>NZ_JAHBGF010000001.1 GCF_018390695.1 Ancylobacter sonchi
TGACCGCCCATTCTTCGTCGGTAAGTTCGTGACGGCGCATCTCTTAGACTCCCGGTTCGGGAGCTTGAATCACGACAAAAACCGCCGCGCAAATTTACGGGGCCACTGCCTAGTGTTCGGGCCGCCAAGACAGAAGTTGGCACGCGCGACGTTCCGCTGGCTCCGGCTGTGGTGTCCATGCTCCGCGAGTGGAAGCTCGCCTGTCCCGCGGGCGAGCACGATCTTGTCTTCCCCAATGGCGTCGGCAATCCCGAATACCATCAAAACATCCTCAATCGCGGCTTCTTCCCGCTTCAGGTTTCTGCGGGTATCACCGTAGAGTCGGGAAAGGTGGGCAGGGCCGGCAAGCCGATCATGAAGGCGAAGTACGCGCTCCATGCCCTTCGGCATGCCGCTGCTGCTCTATTCATCGAGCAAGCTATGAAGCCCAAGCGCATTCAGGCTATCATGGGACACGCATCCATCCAGATGACATATGATTTGTATGGGTATTTGCTGGAGGCCAAGGACGAGGATTAGGTGGCGATGAAGGAGATCGAGAGCCGGTTGCTCGAATCATAGTTCCATCAAGTGCGATCTATTCCACGCAAC
Organism: Ancylobacter sonchi; assembly: GCF_018390695.1. Taxonomy (GTDB): domain Bacteria; phylum Pseudomonadota; class Alphaproteobacteria; order Rhizobiales; family Xanthobacteraceae; genus Ancylobacter; species Ancylobacter sonchi. The sequence continues at coordinate 592 of NZ_JAHBGF010000001.1, forward strand.
ACGCTTGCAACACGGAGAAAATTTCCGTCTTTAATATCAGAGGATGTCAAAATACTCTGACCCCGTTAGTCTAGGTTCGAATCCTGGTCCCCCAATCATTCTTGTTATCTATTTGATTTCAATTGCATAATTTGGCGATACACTCGGCAAATACACCCATCCGGCGACGCCTGTTGCGCGATCAGGTGCCTTCCAGTACCGCCTCCGGGACCTGCCCGAACGACGCAATAAGCACCGGAGGGTCCGTGTCGCCGCTCTCCGGTTCGACATCCGTCGAGAAGGCGATAGCCCCGAGCTTCACTAGGCTCATGCGGTGAGCTATGCGCTCAGCATCGGCGGCGTTGCGAACCTCCATCGGAATGCCGGCCTTGATTGCGCCGCGCTTGCCGGCCTCGAATGGTTGGACGATGTAGAATGTTTTCTTGGCCATGGCCGACTCCTTATCCTTCGGCGGCACCGTGCGCTAAACTTACGAACAAAGCAAGAACAATAGAGCGCGTGTTGCCTTGTTCTCATTTCGTTCTCATGTTTCGATCATTGGAACGAGGAGGCCGCCGTCATGCACACGAACGCTCAACCATCCCCTCCCACGCCCTCTGAGGCCGACCTCACGGAACCCTTCACGGTCACCGAGGAGGAAATTGATGAGGTCCTAGAGATTTGCGGAGGGCGCCCTAGGGACGCGATGCGGGCCCTTCTGATCGGGCAGAGGTCCTTTAAAGAGGTGGCGCTGGACGAGGCCCGTCGGGAGACGAGCTGGGGCTATGTGAGGGGTCGTCCTTCACGGAAGACGAAGGGGCGGGGGGATGCGTCGGAGGGGTGAGGTCGCCTCAGCCCTCGGCGGCACGTGTGCGACTGCGACCCCAGCGCTCCCCGCGCATGATCATACCAACCGACGCGGGGCTGATCCCGAAGCGTTGTGCTATGGCGCGGTAGCTCAAGGTGTCCTTCAACTCCCTGATCGTGCGGACATCTTCCTCTGTCAGCTTCGTCTGAGAGCTGTGACGCTGGTTTCGGGTGCCGCGACTTTGGCTCTCGGCGCGGGCCTCCCAAGAGAGGTGAGATGGGTTCATGCATCCGAGGTGTCCGCTGCCGCACGAGAAAATCGGAGCACTATTTCTGAGAGGGGGAGGCCCTTTGGAGAGCGTGCACATTATATTCGCGGCGGGCACCATAGTGTTGTTGACCGACATAACCGCATAGCCAGCTCGATTGCGCTTAAATGGCCAGATCAAACACTCAGGATTTTCATGTTCAGAGTGCGATTCAACCCAACTTAGAGGGCCGCCACGTTCGATGATGGGTGTAGATTCGAACGTGTCGCCGTGTCGCCACAGGCGATTATAGTGGATCGCGCAAAAGCCACGAGTCCTGACCGGGCGGGGGCATCCCTCAATCGCGCATAACGATGTCCCGAACATTGCCTTCTCCAATCAATGACCCGCTTGGCATTCACTCTATCCGAAACGATAACGGGGACGCGCTAAATGCTGCGCGGACACGCCGACGCTGGGCGTTTATGCGTCACGTTGCCGGGGCTGGACGCGGAGAAGGACGGCCTTCGCGGAACGCAGGCAGACTGAGCGGCGCAGAGGAATGAAGCAACTTCGGTGGACTTGCGAAGAGTGCTCCTGTTCCCCGGCAGGTTCCCCGCTTCAGAGCATCTGATCGAAGGCGGGCCGCAGCACCTTCGCCATGGCGCTCATGCGTATGTCGCGGGCGGGCTCCAGCACCGCCAATCTTTCCGCCTTGTCCACTACCGAGGCGAACTGTAGCGCCTTGTGGTAATAGTCGCGGTCCCAGAAATCATGGACCACGACCTTTAGTTTTGGGCGCCCGAACAGGAAAGCTGTGAGGATGCAGGCCACGCGAAAGCGTCCGTCGACGAACACCATGTCGGGGGAGAATTTTGGCCCCTGTGTCCACGGCGCAAGCACGTAAGCAGGCCAGCGGGCCTTGGATTTCCGATTGCGAGGTTTCCCCCAATCGCCGACCGGGCCGATGTCGGCATGAATGAAGGTCAGCCGGCGGTCTTCCTCTGCCTTCACCAACGAAGGGATTTGGCGCAGACGTTCGATCCACGCCGGGTCAGAGTCCACGCTCACAATGCGCGGTACCCCTAGATCCACGAAGCCAGCAGTAGAATGCCCGCAACCATACTCGAAGATGCCCTTTGCCTTGCTCGCATAGGCGTTGAGCATATCCAGCTCGGCGGGACGTAGGGTGGGTTTCAGGGCGGCGAGTAGGTTCTCTGGGAGAGCGGCGTCCGGGCTCATGAAGCCTTCCGGTTATAGGTGGTGCTGGAGCGACCGTAGCATGTCCACGAGCATCCACGCGGAACAGTGTTCGGGAGGTGCTGATATGCTTCGGGGAGAAGGCCGACGCAGAGGCGTTTATGCGTCACGCTGGCGGGGATATGGAGGGGGAGTGAGCGGGATGGCCCTTGGTCAGGAAACGAAGCTGCTCAACCTCTATCTCGATACCAACGTTTGGGGCTGATTGTTTGCTCGGACCCCCAATTTGCGAAGTGAGCTGCCGGAGGATGAATTTCAGCTTCTTGTCACCGCCGAGGTGGCCATTGGATGAGATGGTCGGCGGGCTCGGCGACGACACCTATATCATCGAGAGCTTCTCGGACGTGGTCTACGAGAAGCCCAGCGAGGGCGCCGACACGCTGTGGACTTCGGTCAGCCGTAGCCTCGAACTTAGAACATCGTGCTGTCCGGCACCGCCACGGATGCCGGCGGCAACGGCGAAAGCAATATCGTCGCCGGCAATGAGCGCGACAACAACCTCCATGGTGGCAGGGGGGCTCGGACAGCCTGTACGGCCATGACGGCAGCGACCGCCTCTTCGGCGAGGACGGCAACAACCACATAACCGGCGGCAAGGTCACCGACGCCTATTATGGGGGCGCCGGCTCAGACTACGCGATCCTGGAGAAGGATGGTGGGGTCGTCGACTGGAACGTGACGCGCGACCGTGTGGTGTTCAATAGCGACATCTTCCCGTCGATCAGCGCGGTGCTAACGGCGGCGTTCCAGAGCGGCACCGACGTGGTGATTTGGGACGGCGATGACGGCATCGTGCTCCAGAACGCCAAGCTCGACGACCTCTCCACGAGCAACTTCCTATTCGTGTAGCCGCGATCCGCGCTCCGGCCGGCTCGGTTGTCATCCGAAGGCAGCAGCACGCAAAACCGCATTCGAGAGTTGCACCACCCGACCTATTCGCAGGAGTGCGGATGCCATATTGAGGTACCGCCCCTCGTCGCCCCCGCCCCCCAAGCAGGGTGGCGCTCGGCAGGCCGAGCGCTCCCCGCAATGCGCTCGGCCACTTGCATGTGGCCGCGGGCCAACGCGCCTGCCGCGCCTCTAGGCAAGTTGCGGTGGATCCAATGACCTAAGACCCTTTTCTCGTCCGGCTTAGGAGAGAGTTCCAGGGTTGATTTGTGGCCTCAGGCGGCCTGGGTCTCCAGTGGGATTGTTGCGACGAACTCGGCAGGGGATCGATGGCCTAGCGCGGAATGGGGCCGGTTCAGGTTGTCGTCCTCCTTCCATGAGGCGATGGCGGCACGGGCCTGCGCCATGCTCGAGAGCAGGGTCTCGTTCAGGCAAGGGGTGCACGATTGCACGGCGTGTTAAGGAGGTAGTGGCATTCTGAAGCTGGCCGTCTAGCTTGCGACCTCGCGGTACCGCTCGTATTCCTGTGCGCTAGATTGCGAATCAAGGACGGCGGCAATGCCTGATGATCAGTACTCCGATACAGACTACATCCTCGCTGCAACTGACGTCGTGTCAGCCTTTGTCAGCAACAACAGCGTCCCTGCCACACAACTGCCCGACCTGATCGCGAGCATACATGCCGCCCTTCGCAGCTTGGCCCCACCTGTGCCTGAGCCAGAGCCAGAACCTCGTGTGCCGGCCGTGTCGGTGAAGCGGTCGGTGACCCCGGAGTTCATCGTCTGCCTCGAGGACGGTAAGAAGTTCAAATCGCTGAAGCGGCACCTGCGCACCCAGTATGGGATTACGCCGGAAGAGTACCGGGTGAAGTGGGGCCTGCCGGCCGACTATCCCATGGTGGCACCCGCGTACGCGGCGCAACGGTCGCAACTCGCCACGCGAATGGGGCTGGGCCAACGTGGGCGAAGTGCCAGGAAGACGGCCGCGGATTTAGAGCCGCCAGCCGAGGCGGCTGAGGTGCCGGCCGCTCCGGATAATGCGCGAGCGAAGGGGCTGGTGCCTTCGGAGAACGTGGTGTCTGGAGATGACCCGGCGGAGTGATTGTTATTCCTTCGCTCAACCGAAAATAGAAAGGCCGGGTTAGTCCCCGGGCTTATTCATTTTAATGTTATCAAAATGCCTTGAGGTTCACTGCGGAGGTTTCCCCGTCCGCCGATCTGACTCCACGTCAAAGCTTACTTTCTGGCCGGCGAGCAGCCCCTGCAGGCTCGAGCGCTGCACTGCGCTGATACGCACAAACACGTCCGGCCCACCGGCATCAAGCTGGATGTAGCCGTAGCCCTTTTGCTCATTGAAGCACTTCACTACACCGCCTGCCATGTGATCCTCGTTGTGGCCTGCCCCGATTGATTGGTCCGGTTTGCGTCTAATGCATTGTCGGCCTTGTGACCGGGCTTGATTTGGTCGGTAAGGGTGGGCTGATCGCAGCCGGTGCAGGAGGCTTGTAGCCGAGTGATGAGCGAGGCCGCTCGGTGTTGTAATGGTGGTGCCAGCTCTCGATGATGATCCGAGCCTCGGCCAGGCTGTAGAAGATCTCCCCATTTAGCAGCTCGTCTCGGAGCTTGGAGTTGAAGCTCTCGCAATAGCCATTTTCCCAGGGTGAACCTGGCTCGATGAAGGCGGTCTGGGCTCCGACCCCACGGATTCAGTTCCGTACGGCCTTGGCGATGAACTCCGGGCCGTTGTCGGACCGTACGTGTCCCGGCACCCCCCGCAGCACGAACAGGTCCGATAGGACATCGATGACCGAAGTCGAGTTGAGCTTGCGGTCGATGCGGATCGCCAGGCACTCCCTTGTGAACTCATCGATCACATTCAGCATGTGGAACTTCCGCCCATTATGGGTGCGGTCCTCGACGAAGTCGTAGGACCAGACGTGGTTGGGATATTCCGGCCGCAGCCGAATGCGGGACCCGTCGTTCAGCCAGAGCCTACCCATCATCGGCTGCTTGTGCGGCACCTTGAGCCCCTCTCGCCGCTAGGTCCGTTCCACCCGCTTCACGTTCACCATCCAGCCCGCCGCGTGCCGCAAGGCTGTGATCCGCCGGTAGCCATAGCGCCCCAACCGGGTGGCGCGTTCGACGATGACGGCGGTCAGGGCCGCCTCGTCGGTTCGCCCCGTCGGCATCTTGCGCTGTGTGGATCGATGTTGCCCCAGATCCGGGAGCGGCTGAAGATCCTTGCGGGTCAGCGGCGGCGGTTCGGCTACCGGCGGCTGCACATCCTGCTGAGACGCGAGGGCATTGCGCTGAACCATAAGAAGCTGTTCCGGCTCTATCGGGAGGAGCGGCTGACGGTGCGCCGGCGTGGCGGGCGCAAGCGCGCTCTCGGGACGCGGGCGCCGATGACCCTGCCACAGGGACCGAACCACCGCTGGAGCCTAGACTTTGTCGCGGACCCACTCGTCGATGGCCGACGCTTCCGCGTGCTGGTCATCGTCGATGACTTTACGCGCGAATGCCTGGCGCTCGTCGTTGACACCTCGCTCTCCGGCCAGCGTGTTGTCCGGGAGCTCGATGCACTCATCGCCCTTCGCGGCCGACCGGGAGATGCTGCAGGATATCGTCCGCCGAAAAATCTGAGGCCTGGTCGCAAGCGCGAGCTCGTCGGCATGATGTGTGGCGAGTGGCAGGTGTCGATCCGCCGGGCCTGTGCGGCCTTGGAGTTCGACAGGTCCACCTACCATTACAAATCTTGCCGACCCGACTAGGCCCCGTTGGCGGCCCGCATCCGGACGATCTGCGAGACACGTGTGCGCTACGGCTACCGGCGCGTGCAGGTGCTGCTACGCCGGGAGGGCTGGGTGATCAACCAGAAGCGAACCCGTAGGATCTACAATGAATTAGGCCTTCAGTTGCGCAACAAGACGCCGAAGCGTCGGGTGAAGGCGAAGCTGCGGGAGGATCGGGTGCCAGCCACTCGGCCGAACGACGTCTGGGCCATCGACTTCGTTCACGACCAGCTGGCAACCGGCCGCAAGATCCGGGTGCTGACCGTGATCGACACCTTCTCGCGGTTCTCGCCGGTGGTGGATCCGCGTTTCAGCTATCGGGCGGAGCATGTGGTTGCGACGCTGGAAAGCGTATGCGCCAAGGTGGGCTATCCGCGAACGATCCGTGTCGATCAAGGCTCGGAGTTCATCTCCCGTGATCTCGATCTGTGGGCCTATGCGAAGGGCGTTACGCTGGACTTCTCCAGGCCCGGGAAACCCACCGACAACGCGTTCATCGAGGCCTTTAACGGCCGCTTCCGGAGCGAGTGCTTGAACGCCCACTAGTTTCTGACGCTTGCAGACGCGGCCGAAAAGATGGAGGCTTGGGTCAGATACTATAACGAGGATCGGCCGCACGGGGCCATCGGCCACAAGCCTCCGATCTCGCTGCAGAACCCCGGCGGCGTAGCCAGCCCACCGCCGTGAAGCAGGCCGGAAACTCCAGCCTCCGGTGGTCCAGAAAATGGTCTCGGATCAGAGCGAGAACAGAGTCCAGTTATGAACGAGGGCAAATAAGGGGCAACGTCAATAGAGCGCCTCGTCGAGCCAACGCCCAACCATCTCATGATGCCCCCCGCCCTTCGCGCGATCTCGCGATCGCTCCAACGCGCCCATTCAACATCCTGCGGAAGCGTCAGGACGGCGCGGCGCTTGTCCTCATTGGTGCGGCGGAGGCCGTGGGATGCGTTGGCGCCGACACTGTGCAGGACAGCGTCGCGGATTTGCCGAGCCTCGTGCACCTGCTTGTGCATGAATCCGATGTCGGAGACTGTGGCCTGAAAGTCTTCTCCACCGGAAGACTTTTTTGGGCGGCCAGCGGTAACATCTCCTCGCTCCTGAGCGGCGTCATACTCATCGGCTAGGCGTCGGCGGCCATAACCGGCCGGACACTTAGGCCTCCGGCGCCTCAATCACCGGCCCTAGCACCAGATCAGCGGTGGCATATCGCTCGACCCGGCCAGGTAGATAGAAAACGTCGGCTACGAGGTCGTGCTCGGCGACGGCCCAATCCGGCTCGCCCTTCCGACGCACCCAGCGGAAACGAGTGACTTCCTTCGGCTCCGCCTTCTGGCGCTGCTCGATCAGTTCGGGCGGTACGCCACCAGCGCGGACCATTTCGGTCAACTGGGCCGCGACGGCGTCGGGGATAAGCTTCCCGCCTGTTGCCCACCGACGGGCAGTGCGTACGTCGACGCCGAGCAGCTTGGCGAGGGCGGCTGGCGACAGATCTAGCTTGGCGAGTGCGGCCTGCAGTTCGGTGGGAGTCATGGGCTAAGCTCCGGTAGGCGTGGAGGTGTTGGCATAGCAGCGCGACCTGGTACAGGCGAGCTGCCGCATAGCTAAGCGCGAGCTCGTGGGTCTTCATTCAGAAACCCATGATATGGTTGCACCCATGGATAGACATTTAGCCCGCTACAAAGTGCGCCGCGAAGATGATGGCTGGACGGCGTTTGACATATTCACCGGCCAACCAGCCGTCGTGAACGACGTGCCGCTGGTGGGCATGGACATTGAGGAGGCTGACGACATTGTCGACCAACTCAATGGCGCTTATGCGCGGCGTATGGTGGATGAGGAGCCTTAGCCGAACGCTGCAGATAGAGCTGCAGGGCTAGAACGGTGCTTCTCCAGACTGCATCGTCACCAGCGCGACGCGATACCTGCCTATCATCCGCCCGCAAAACTCCACCATTCACCTTCAGTGAGTTCGGCAATGTCTGCCTTGCTGACGTGCTCCCCTGCATTTCTGCCACGGATAAGTTGGGTCCTTCGATCAGGAGAAGGGCCATGCGGCGCAGCCGTTTCAGCGAGGAGCAGATCATCTCGGTGCTGAAGGA
>NZ_JAHBGF010000010.1 GCF_018390695.1 Ancylobacter sonchi
GTGGCGCTGATCGTGCCGATCGCGATGGAAGAGAAGCTGCGCTTCGCCATCCGTGAAGGCGGGCGTACCGTCGGTGCCGGCGTCGTCGCCGCCATCATCGAGTGAAGTAGGAAGCAAATCCCGAGGGGCGTCGGTTCGCCCGGCGCCCCTTTTTCGTGGAGCTCGTAATAGAGCCCTATTGGCGAGCCCTCTGGGAGCCTTGAAGTCAAATGAACGGCCAGAACATTCGGATCCGCCTGAAGGCGTTCGATCATCGCATCCTGGACGCCTCGACGCGCGAGATCGTCAACACGGCGAAGCGCACCGGCGCCCAGGTCCGCGGACCCATTCCGCTGCCGACGCGGATCGAGAGGTTCACGGTCAACCGCTCGCCTCACGTCGACAAGAAGTCGCGTGAACAGTTCGAGATGCGGACGCATAAGCGTCTGCTGGACATCGTCGACCCGACCCCCCAGACCGTGGACGCGCTGATGAAGCTCGACCTCGCTGCGGGTGTCGACGTCGAGATCAAGCTCTGAGAAAGGCGAGGGGACACGGCCATGCGGTCAGGCGTCATCGCCCAGAAGGTCGGAATGACCCGCATCTTCACCGATGCAGGCGAACATATTCCGGTCACTGTGCTGAAAGTCGATAATTGCCAGGTGGTTGCCCACCGGACTGTCGACAAGAACGGATATGTCGCGGTTCAGCTCGGCGTCGGCCGCGCGAAGCCGCAGAACACGACGCGCGCCATGCGCGGGCACTTCGCCGTGGCGAAGGTCGAGCCCAAGCGCAAGCTCGCGGAGTTCCGCGTCGAGGAAGACGGGCTCATCCCGGTCGGGGCCGAGCTCACGGTGGACCATTTCGTGGTCGGCCAGTTCGTCGACGTGACGGGGACCTCCACCGGTAAGGGTTTTGCCGGCGGCATGAAGCGTCACAACTTCGGCGGTCTGCGCGCCACCCACGGCGTGTCGGTGTCGCACCGTTCGATCGGTTCGACCGGCGGCCGTCAGGACCCGGGCAAGACCTTCAAGAACAAGAAGATGCCCGGTCACATGGGTGTCGAAACCGTGACCACCCAGAATCTCAAGGTGGTGCTCACGGATGTGGAGCGCGGCCTGATCGCCGTCGAAGGCGCGGTTCCGGGCACCAAGGGTGGCTGGATCATCGTCGCCGACGCGGTGAAGCGGGCGCTGCCGGCCGAAGCGCCGAAGCCGGGCAAGTTCCGGCTGCCGGGCGAGGCTGAAGCTCCTGCCGCCGACGTCGCTCCGGCGGCTGAGGCTGCGACCGAGGAGACCGTGTGATGGAACTCGCCGTCAAAACTCTCGAAGGGGCCGATGCCGGCTCCGTGACGCTGTCGGACGAGATCTTCGGTCTCGAGCCCCGCCAGGACATCCTGCACCGCATGGTGGTGTGGCAGCTTGCCCGCCGTCAGGCCGGTACGCACCAGACCCTGTCCCGCGCTGACGTCAACCGCACCAAGCGGAAGATGTACAAGCAGAAGGGCACCGGCGGCGCTCGCCACGGTGCGGCTTCCGCTCCGCAGTTCCGCGGCGGCGCCAAGGCGTTCGGCCCGGTGCAGCGCAGCCATGCCTCCGACCTTCCCAAGAAGGTCCGGGCGCTGGCGCTGAAGCACGCGCTGTCGGTGAAGGCGAAGGAACAGCAGATCATCGTTCTCGATGACGCGACCCTCGCCGAGCCGAAGACCAAGCTGCTCAAGGAGCGGCTGGCGTCTCTCGGCCTGTCGAACGCGCTGGTGATCTCCGGCGCCGAGGTGGATCCGAACTTCGGGCTCGCCTCGCGCAACATCGTCCACCTCGACGTGCTGCCCGTGCAGGGCATCAACGTCTACGACATCCTGCGTCGCCAGACCCTGGTGCTGACGAAGGCGGCTGTCGACGCTCTGGAGGCGCGCTTCAAATGAGTCTCGATCCGCGCCACTACGACGTGATCGTGTCCCCGGTGATTACCGAGAAGGCCACGGCTGCGTCCGAGCATAACAAGGTCGTCTTCAAGGTTGCTCTGACGGCTACCAAGCCGCAGATCAAGGAAGCGGTCGAGAAGCTCTTCGACGTCAAGGTCGTGAGCGTCAACACGCTGGTCCGCAAGGGGAAGACCAAGGTCTTCAAGGGCCGCAAGGGCGTGCAGAACGACGTGAAGAAGGCGGTTGTGACCCTCGCCGAGGGACACACCATCGACATCACGACGGGTCTGTGAGCCGGGACAAGGGATCAGAGACATGGCGCTCAAAACCTTCAAGCCGGTAACGCCGAGCCTCCGTCAGCTCGTCATCGTCGACCGCTCTGGCCTGTACAAGGGCAAGCCGGTCAAGACGCTGACCGAGGGCAAGACGGAAGCTGGCGGCCGCAACAACACCGGTCGCGTGACCGTCCGCTTCCGCGGCGGCGGCCACAAGCAGTCGTACCGCTTGGTCGACTTCAAGCGCGCCAAGCGCGATGTGCCGGCCGTGGTCGAGCGGATCGAGTACGATCCGAACCGTACGGCGTTCATCGCCCTCATCAAGTATGAGGACGGCGAGCTCTCCTACATCCTCGCTCCGCAGCGTCTCGCTGTGGGCGACCAGGTGATCGCCTCGAAGAGCGTCGACGTGAAGCCCGGCAACACCGCGCCGCTCGGCAACCTGCCGGTCGGCACGATCGTGCACAATGTCGAGATGAAGATCGGCAAGGGCGGCCAGATCGCCCGTTCCGCCGGCTCTTATGCGCAGATCGTCGGCCGCGACAACGGCTACGTGATCATCCGCCTAAACTCGGGTGAGCAGCGTCTGATCCACGGCGAGTGCTGCGGTACGGTGGGTGCGGTCTCCAACCCGGACCACATGAACACCAACCTCGGCAAGGCCGGCCGCAAGCGCTGGCTGGGCCGTATGCCGCATAACCGTGGTGTGACCATGAACCCGGTCGACCATCCGCACGGCGGCGGCGAAGGCCGTACTTCGGGCGGCCGTCACCCGGTCACCCCCTGGGGCTTCCCCACCAAGGGCAAGAAGACCCGGAAGAACAAGTCGACCACGAAGTTCATCGTGTCGAGCCGTCACGCCCGCAAGAAGTGAGCGAGGGAATCTGAATTATGTCTCGATCGGTCTGGAAAGGTCCGTTCGTCGACGGCTACCTCCTCAAGAAGGCGGAAGCCGTGCGCGCTTCGGGGCGCCACGAGGTTGTCAAGATCTGGAGCCGTCGCTCCACGATCCTGCCCCAGTTCGTGGGCATCACCTTCGGCGTCTATAACGGTAACAAGCATGTCCCGGTCTCGGTGAACGAGGACATGGTCGGCCACAAGTTCGGCGAGTTCGCCCCGACCCGTACCTATTACGGGCATGCGGCGGACAAGAAAGCCAAGCGGAAGTAGAGGCAGGGGTCATGGGAAAGGCAGCTCGTCCGCGCACGCTCGCGGATACGGAAGCCAAGGCGGTTGCGCGTAACCTTCGCGTCAGCCCCCAGAAGCTCAACCTCGTTGCGGGCCTGATCCGCGGGAAGAAGGTCGCGACTGCGCTCGCTGACCTTCAGTTCTCCCGCAAGCGGATCGCCGGCGACGTGAAGAAGTGCCTGGAATCGGCGATCGCGAATGCCGAGAACAATCATGAGCTGGACGTCGACGATCTGATCGTCGCCGAGGCTCATGTCGGCAAGGGCCTCGTCATGAAGCGTTTCGCCGCCCGCGCCCGCGGTCGTGCGAGCCGCATCGAGAAGCCGTTCTCGCATATCACCATCGTGGTGCGTGAAGTCGAGGAGAAGGCCTGATGGGTCAGAAGGTCAACCCGGTCGGGCTCCGGCTCGGCATCAACCGCACCTGGGATTCGCGCTGGTTCGCCGGCAAGGGCGAATACGGCCAGCTGCTGCACGAAGACATCAAGATCCGCGAGATGCTGTTCAAGCTGCTGAAGCAGGCGGCTGTCTCCAAGATCGTGATCGAGCGTCCGCACCGGAAGTGCCGCGTCACCATCCACTCGGCTCGTCCGGGCGTGGTGATCGGCAAGAAGGGCGCCGACATCGACAAGCTCCGCAAGAAGGTCGCCGAGATGACCAGCTCGGAGGTCTTCATCAACATCGTCGAGATCCGCAAGCCGGAAATCGATGCGCGCCTGGTGGCCGAATCGATTGCCCAGCAGCTCGAGCGTCGCGTCGCTTTCCGCCGCGCGATGAAGCGCGCGGTGCAGTCGGCGATGCGTCTCGGGGCCGAAGGCATCCGTATCAACTGCTCCGGCCGCCTCGGTGGCGCGGAAATTGCGCGTCTTGAGTGGTATCGTGAAGGCCGCGTGCCGCTTCACACCTTGCGCGCGGACGTAGATTACGGTACTGCCACGGCCTTCACGACCTACGGCACCTGCGGTGTCAAGGTCTGGATCTTCAAGGGCGAAATCCTCGAGCACGATCCGATGGCGCAGGATAAGCGTCTTTCGGACAACGAGCCGTCGGGTGGTCGTCCCTCGCGCCGCGACGCGGCGTGAGTTTTGACGGATAAGGAATTAAGAGGCGCGACATGCTGCAACCAAAGCGCACGAAGTTCCGCAAGCAGTTCAAGGGCCGTATCCACGGCGTTGCGAAGGGCGGAACTGACCTCAACTTCGGCCAGTTTGGGCTGAAGGCGATTGAGCCGGAGCGGGTGACCGCTCGCCAGATCGAAGCCGCGCGCCGCGCGCTGACCCGTCACATGAAGCGTGCGGGCCGCGTGTGGATCCGGGTGTTCCCGGACGTACCGGTGTCGAAGAAGCCGACCGAAGTCCGCATGGGTAAGGGCAAGGGCGCTCCCGAATTCTGGGCCGCCAAGGTCAAGCCCGGCCGAATCATGTTCGAGATCGATGGCGTGAGCCAGGAGATCGCCAAGGAAGCGCTGACGCTGGCCGCTGCCAAGCTGCCGATCAAGACGCGTTTCGTCGAACGTATCGCCGAGTGACGGAGGGATAGATGACCAAGGCTTCCGACATCCGGACCAAGACCGTCGACGAGCTCAGCGATCAGCTGCTCGGCCTGAAGAAGGAGCAGTTCAACCTGCGCTTCCAGAAGGCGACCGGTCAGATGGAGAACACCGCGCGCGTGCGTCAGATCCGTCGCGACATTGCGCGGATCAAGACGATCCAGGCGCAGAAGGCCGCTGCCGCGGCCCAGGCGAAGTGAGGAGATAACGATGCCGAAGCGTTTGCTGCAGGGCGTCGTGGTGAGCGACAAGCAGGACAAGACCGTCGTGGTCCGTGTCGAGCGTCGTTTCACGCATCCGCTGCTGAAGAAGACTGTCCGCCGTTCCAAGAAGTATCACGCCCATGACGAGGCGAATGCGTGGAAGGAAGGCGATACCGTGTGGATCGAGGAGAGCCGTCCTCTGTCCAAGCTGAAGAACTGGGTCGTCGTCCAGGGCGAGAAGCGGGCGGAAGTCTGAGCTTCCTGTCTGGACTCCACGAATGAGCTTCCCGGAAACGGGGTTGAGGGTGCGCCAGCTTCAAAGCAGCGCGCCGTTTTACGAGAAATAGGTGCGTCATGATCCAGATGCAGACCAATCTCGACGTGGCGGACAATTCCGGTGCGCGTCGCGTTATGTGCATCAAGGTGCTTGGCGGTTCTAAGCGGAAATACGCTCATGTCGGCGACATCATTGTGGTGTCGGTGAAGGAAGCCATTCCGCGCGGCCGCGTGAAGAAGGGCGACGTGATGAAGGCGGTGGTCGTTCGCACCGCCAAGGACATCCGTCGCGTCGACGGTTCGGTGATCCGCTTCGACCGCAACGCGGCCGTGCTGATCAACAACAACAAGGAGCCGGTTGGCACCCGTATCTTCGGGCCGGTTCCGCGCGAGCTTCGCGCGAAGAACCACATGAAGATCATCTCGCTGGCGCCGGAGGTGCTGTGATGGCGGCGAAGATTAAGAAGGGCGACAAAGTCGTCGTTCTCGCCGGCCGCGACAAGGGTCGTTCCGGCGAGGTCATTTCGGTTCTTCCCAAGGAAGGCACCGCGAAGGTTCGCGGCGTGAACCTCGTGAAGCGCCACCAGCGGCAGAGCGCGAACCAGGAAGGCGGGATCATCTCCAAGGAGGCCCCGATCGACCTGTCCAACATCGCGATCGCCGATCCTAAGGACGGCAAGCCGACCCGCGTCGGCTTCCTTGTGCAGGCGGACGGCACCAAGGTGCGCGTCGCCAAGCGCTCGGGGGAGAAGATCGATGGCTGAGACCAGCTACAGCCCGCGGCTGAAGTCCATTTATCAGGACGAGATCCGCAAGCAGATGATCGAGCAGTTCGGCTACAAGAACCCCATGGAAGTGCCGACCATCGAGAAGGTCGTCATCAACATGGGCGTTGGCGAAGCCACCGCCGATACCAAGAAGGTGCAGACCGCAGCGGCGGACCTCGCGCAGATCGCCGGCCAGAAGCCGGTGGTGACGCGTGCCCGCCAGGCGATCTCCAACTTCAAGCTGCGCGAGAACCAGCCGGTCGGCGCGAAGGTCACCCTTCGCAAGACCCGCATGTTCGAGTTCATCGATCGCCTGGTCACCATCGCGCTGCCGCGCGTTCGTGACTTCCGCGGCCTGAACCCGAAGAGCTTCGATGGCCGCGGCAACTTCGCCATGGGCATCAAGGAGCACATCGTGTTCCCCGAGATCAACTACGACAAGGTTGATCAGATGTGGGGCATGGACATCATCGTCTGCACGACGGCGAAGACGGACGAAGAGGCGCGCGCGCTTCTGAAGGCCTTCAACTTCCCGTTCCGGCAGTAAGCATCCCCTTCCGGCCGTGGGGCGCAGCCCCAAACGCGGAGAGCTAGGAGCAGAGCATATGGCGAAGAAAAGCGCCGTCGAGAAGAACGAACACCGCCGCACGCTGGTGAGGAACGCCGCCGCGAAGCGCGCGCGTCTCAAGGCCCTTGTCCAGGACAAGGAACTGCCGATCGAGGAGCGCTTCGCCGCGGTCCTTAAGCTGGCCGAGATGCCCCGCAATTCGTCCAAGACCCGCATCCGTAACCGGTGCGAAGTGACTGGGCGTCCGCGCGCGTTCTATCGCAAGCTGAAGATGAGCCGCATTGCGCTCCGCGAGCTCGGCTCGCAGGGCCAGGTGCCCGGCCTCGTCAAGTCGAGCTGGTGAGGAGGGTCGACCCATGTCCACGTCCGATCCCATTGGCGATCTGATCACCCGCATCCGCAACGCGCAGATGCGCCGCAAGGAAAAGATCTCGACCCCCGGCTCGCGCCTGCGTGCGTCGGTTCTCGAGGTTCTCGCGGCTGAAGGCTTCATCCGCGGCTATTCCGCCTCGGAGCCGGTCAACGGCCGTAGCGAGTTCGAGATCGAGCTGAAGTACTATGACGGCGAGCCGGTGATCCGCGAGATCTCCCGTGTCTCGAAGCCGGGTCGCCGCGTCTATTCGTCGGTCAAGACCCTTCCGCGCGTCGCCAACGGTCTTGGCGTCGCTGTCGTCTCCACGCCCCAGGGCGTGATGGCGGACCACGAAGCCCGCGATAAGAACGTGGGCGGCGAGGTCCTCTTCACGGTCTTCTGATCGGGAAGGAGAGAGAGCACATGTCCAAGATCGGCAAAGCTACCATCACCGTCCCGGCTGGCGTCACCGCCAACATTGACGGCCAGACCGTCAAGGTTAAGGGCCCGAAGGGTGCTCTCGAGGTCAAGATCGTCGACGAGATCGACGCGACCCTCGATGGCAATGTCATTTCCTTCAAGCCGCGCGGCGAGTCCAACCGTCACAAGGCGATGTGGGGCCTGTCCCGCACGCTGGTGTCGAACCTGGTCGAAGGCGTGACCAAGGGCTTCGAGAAGAAGCTCGAGATCAGCGGCGTCGGCTACAAGGCGGCGGTGCAGGGCAAGAACCTGAACCTCTCGCTCGGCTACAGCCACGACGTGATCTACGCGATCCCGGAAGGCATTCAGATCGTCACGCCGAAGCCGACGGAAATCGTCGTCGCCGGCATTGACCGTCAGAAGGTCGGGCAGGTCGCCGCCGAGATCCGCGACTATCGCGGACCCGAGCCCTATAAGGGCAAGGGCGTCAAGTACGCCGGCGAATTCATCTTCCGCAAGGAAGGCAAGAAGAAGTAACGGATCGGTACCATGGCAAAGTTTCAGGACGCTACCGAGCGCCGTAAGGCGCGTGTCCGCCGGGCCCTGCGCTCGGCGGCGAACGGGCGGCCGCGCCTCTCGGTGCATCGCTCGTCGAAGCACATCTATGCGCAGGTCATCGACGATGCGCGCGGCGTGACCATCGCCGCCGCCTCGACGATCGAGAAGGATCTGCGGGGAAGCCTCAAGACCGGCGCGGATGTCGCGGCGGCTGCGGCGATCGGTAAGCTCGTGGCGGAACGTGCCGTCGCGGCCGGTGTGAAGGACGTGGTCTTCGACCGTGGCGCCTTCATCTATCACGGCCGCGTCAAGGCGCTCGCCGAGGCCGCCCGCGAAGGCGGTCTCAACTTCTAATCACGAGCGGGATCCCCCGCGGAACGACGAGGATAAGATCATGGCTCGTGAACGTGAGCGTGAACGCGAGGATCGCGACAACACGTTCGTGGACAAGCTGGTCCACATCAACCGTGTTGCCAAGGTTGTGAAGGGTGGCCGTCGCTTCGGCTTCGCTGCGCTGGTCGTTGTCGGCGACCAGAAGGGTCGCGTCGGCTTCGGCCACGGCAAGGCCCGTGAAGTGCCGGAAGCCATCCGCAAGGCCACGGACGCCGCCAAGCGCGCGCTGATCCGCGTGCCGCTGCGCGAAGGCCGTACCCTGCACCATGACGTGCATGGTCACCACGGCGCCGGCAAGGTGGTGCTGCGTGCCGCCCCGGCGGGTACCGGCATCATCGCCGGCGGCCCGATGCGCGCCGTCTTCGAGACGCTGGGCATGCAGGACGTGGTGGCGAAGTCGTTCGGCTCGTCCAACCCGTACAACATGGTTCGGGCGACCTTCGATGCGCTGAAGAACCAGGACAGCCCGCGCCTGGTTGCGGCTCGCCGCAGCCTCAAGGTGTCGCAGCTTCAGTCGCGCCGTCGCATCGACGACGCCGAAGCGACTGACTGACGCGCTTCGGACAGGGATTGGAGCGTATCATGTCGAACAACACCAAGACGATCACGGTCGAGCAGGTCGGTTCCCCGATCCGTCGGCCGGTCGAGCAGCGGGCGACGCTCGTTGGTCTCGGACTGAACAAGATCGGGCGTCAGTCGACGCTCGAAGACACCCCGGCCGTGCGTGGCATGATCCAGAAGGTCCGCCACCTCGTTCGCGTCGTCGAAGCCTGACGGCGGGAGGAGATTGGTTATGAGCAACCTTAACGGGATCTCGGACAACGAAGGCGCGCGCAAGAAGCGCATGCGCGTCGGTCGTGGCATCGGTTCGGGCAAGGGCAAGACCGGCGGCCGTGGCGTGAAGGGTCAGACCTCGCGTACCGGCGTCGCTATCAAGGGCTTCGAAGGCGGTCAGATGCCCCTGCATCGCCGTCTGCCCAAGCGCGGCTTCCACAACATCTTCGCGCTGGACTGGAACGAGGTCACCCTCGGCCGCATCCAGGCCGCGATCGATGCCGGCAAGCTGGATGCCAAGCAGCCCGTGACCGAGGCGGCCCTGGTCGCCGCCGGCGCGCTGCGCCGTGCCAAGGCCGGCGTGCGCGTGCTTGGTTCCGGCGAACTGACCGCGAAGATCTCGCTCGACGTGGCGCATGCCACCAAGTCAGCGATCGCGGCGGTCGAGAAGGCTGGCGGCACCGTGACGCTGCCGGCGGCGCCGGAGACCACTGGCGAAGCGGGGGCCTGACGCTTAAGTCAGGCCTACCGAATTGATACAGGGCACAGGCGAGGAGCGCAGCCACCATGGCGTCCGCAGCGGAACAACTCGCGGCTAACCTCAATTTTGGTGCTCTGGCAAAAGCCGAAGAACTGAAGAAGCGCATCTGGTTCACACTGGGTGCGCTTCTCGTGTATCGGCTGGGCACCTACATTCCGATGCCGGGAATCAATCCCGACGCGCTTGCGGACGTGTTCCGCACCGCGCAGCAGGGCATCATCGGTCTTTTCAACATGTTCTCGGGCGGCGCCGTCTCGCGCATGGCCATCTTCGCCCTGAACATCATGCCGTACATCTCGGCCTCCATCATCGTGCAGCTGCTGACCACCGTCTCGCCGACGCTGGAAGCGCTGAAGAAGGAGGGTGAGTCCGGCCGCAAGATGATCAACCAGTACACCCGCTACCTGACGGTGGTGCTCGCGGTGTTCCAGTCCTACGGCATCGCCGTCGGCCTGGAGGGCTCGGGCGCCGTGGTGGCGGATCCCGGCTGGTTCTTCCGCATCTCGACGGTGATCACGCTGACCGGCGGAACCATGTTCCTGATGTGGCTCGGCGAGCAGATCACCTCGCGCGGCATCGGCAACGGCATCTCGCTGATCATCTTCGCCGGCATCGTCGCGGAACTGCCCTCCGCGATGGCCAACACGCTGGAGCTCGGCCGTCAGGGCGCGATTTCCACCGGCCTGATCATTGCGGTGATCCTGATGGCCGTCGCGGTCATCACGTTCATCGTGTTCATGGAGCGCGCCCAGCGCCGGCTGTTGATCCAGTATCCGAAGCGTCAGGTCGGCAACAAGGTGTATGAGGGCCAGTCCTCGCACCTGCCGCTGAAGCTGAACTCCTCGGGTGTCATCCCGCCGATCTTCGCCTCCTCGCTGCTGCTGATCCCGACCACGGTCGCCAGCTTCATGCAGGGGCAGGGGCCGGCGTGGCTGACCACCGTGACGACGCTGATCGGCCACGGCCAGCCGCTGTTCATGCTGCTCTATGTGCTGTTGATCGTGTTCTTCTGCTTCTTCTACACCGCGATCGTGTTCAATCCGACCGAGACCGCGGACAATCTGAAGAAGCATGGCGGCTTCATCCCCGGCATCCGGCCGGGCGAGCGCACCGCCGAGTACATCGACTATGTGCTGACTCGCATCACCGTCATCGGCGCTGCTTACCTAGCGATCGTCTGCCTGTTCCCCGAGATCCTGATCTCCTATGCTGCCGTGCCGTTCTATTTTGGCGGTACATCGCTGCTCATCGTGGTGAGCGTGACGATGGACACGGTTGCCCAGGTGCAGGGGCACTTGCTGGCGCATCAATATGAAGGGCTGGTCAAGAAGGCCAAGCTCAGGGGGAAGCGTCGATGAGACTGATTCTTCTTGGTCCGCCTGGAGCGGGCAAGGGAACTCAGGCCCAACGTCTGGTGCAGCGGCACGGCATCGTGCAGCTGTCTACCGGTGACATGCTCCGTGAGGCCGTGCGGAACGGAACGCCGGTCGGCCTCAAGGCCAAGGAAGTGATGGATGCCGGCAAGCTGGTGTCCGATGAGATCGTGATCGGCATCATCTCCGATCGCATCGACGAACCGGATGCCGCCAAGGGGTTCATCCTTGACGGCTTCCCGCGCACCGTGCCGCAGGCCGAGGCGCTCGATACGCTCTTGTCCCGCAAGGGGCAGAAGCTCGATGCGGTGATCGAGTTCAAGGTCGACCAGGAGAAGCTGGTCGGCCGCATCCTCCAGCGGGCGAACGAAGCGCGCGAGCGCGGCGAGCCGGTGCGCAAGGATGACGATCCGGAGATCTTCAAGACCCGGCTTGAGGCCTTCAACCGCGATACCGCCGTGGTCGCTCCCTACTATTCGGAGCGCGGGCTTCTGGTCAGTGTCGACGGTATGCGTCCGATCGACGAGGTCGAGGCGGCGATCGCCGAGGTCCTCGAGACCGTTTAGTGGCTGAGCGTGGTTTCCGGCGCCGGGCTTGACTCGGCGCCGGAATCGCACTAAGAGCCGCGCTTCACTTAAGCAGGCGTCGTCTTTCGACATCCTCCGTGATGTCGGGCGGCGCCTTGTGTGTACCCGCATGGGCCGGCCTCCACCGGACGCGGGTTTGGTTTATTCCGGTTCGCCGGTTCACATGGAGACGGCAAGTGGCCCGTATCGCAGGCGTTAACATTCCGACCAACAAGCGCGTCATCATCGCGCTGCAGTATATCCACGGCATCGGCGCGAAGCACGCCGCCGATATCGTCGAGAAGGTCGGCATTGCTCTGGATCGTCGCGTCAATCAGCTGAGCGACCAGGAAGTGCTGCAGATCCGCGAGACCATCGATCGCGACTACATCGTGGAAGGCGATCTGCGCCGCGAAGTCGCGATGAACATCAAGCGTCTGATGGACCTCGGCTGCTATCGCGGCCTGCGTCATCGTCGCGGTCTGCCGGTGCGCGGCCAGCGCACCCACACCAATGCCCGCACCCGCAAGGGTCCGGCGAAGCCGATCGCCGGCAAGAAGAAGTGAGTTGAGGCGGGCCTCTGGCCCGCTTCTTTCGTGCTCGCGGCGCGTGCCGCGGGCTTCGCGTTTATGTTTGTCCCGAGCGCCTGGCACTACGGGCGCGCCTGAAGGATCGAGAAGTCGATGGCCAAGGATACTACCCGCGTTAAGCGTCGCGAGCGCAAGAACATCGCCTCCGGTGTGGCGCATGTGAACGCCTCGTTCAACAACACCATGATCACCATCACCGACGCGCAGGGCAACACGATCTCGTGGTCCTCCGCCGGCGCCATGGGCTTCAAGGGTTCCCGCAAGTCGACCCCCTACGCGGCGCAGGTCGCTGCCGAGGATTGCGCCCGCAAGGCCGCCGAGCACGGCATGCGCACCCTTGAGGTCGAGGTGTCGGGTCCCGGCTCGGGCCGTGAATCCGCGCTGCGTGCCTTCCAGGCGGCCGGCTTCATGGTGACGTCGATCCGCGACGTGACCCCGATCCCGCACAATGGCTGCCGTCCGCGCAAGCGTCGGCGCGTCTGACGCATGAGTCGGCCGGCGGCACTCGGTGCCGCCGGTTCCGCTGCGTTTGGCATTCTCTCCGGCCTCCGGGCGGGAGCGGCGGCCGCAGGGCAGGGTGCCCGCGGCACCGTCGAGAGCAAGGGTGACGCAAGTGATTCAGAAGAACTGGCAAGAGCTCATCAAGCCCGAAAAGCTCGAAGTCTCCGCCGGAAGCGATGCGAAGCGCTTCGCGACCGTGGTCGCCGAGCCGCTGGAGCGTGGTTTCGGCCAGACGCTCGGCAATGCGCTGCGCCGTATCCTCTTGTCGTCGCTGCAGGGCGCAGCGGTGACCTCGGTGCATATTGACGGCGTGTTGCACGAGTTCTCGTCCATTCCGGGCGTCCGCGAGGACGTGACCGACATCGTGCTGAACATCAAGGACATCGCCATCAAGATGGCTGGCGATGGCCCCAAGCGCATGGTGGTGAAGAAGCAGGGTCCGGGTATCGTCACCGCCGGCGACATCCAGACGGTCGGCGACGTGCAGGTGTTGAACCCCGAGCTGGTGCTCTGCACCCTCGACGACGGCGCCGAGATTCGCATGGAGTTCACGGTCGACACCGGCAAGGGCTACGTCGCCGCCGACCGCAACCGTCCCGAGGACGCGCCGATCGGTCTCATCCCGGTCGACAGCCTCTACTCGCCGGTCAAGAAGGTCTCCTACAAGGTCGAGAACACCCGTGAGGGCCAGATTCTCGACTATGACAAGCTGACCATGACCATCGAGACCAACGGCTCGATCGGGCCTGAGGATGCGCTGGCTTATGCCGCGCGAATCCTGCAGGACCAGCTTGAGATCTTCGTGAACTTCGAGGAGCCCAAGCGCGAAGCCGAGAGCCCGGCGATGCAGGAGCTGCCCTTCAACCCGGCGCTCCTCAAGAAGGTCGACGAGCTCGAGCTGTCGGTTCGTTCGGCCAACTGCCTGAAGAACGACAACATCGTTTATATCGGCGACCTGATCCAGAAGACCGAGGCGGAGATGCTCCGTACCCCGAACTTCGGCCGCAAGTCGCTGAACGAGATCAAGGAAGTGCTCGCCAGCATGGGCCTGCATCTCGGCATGGAAGTGCCGGGCTGGCCGCCGGAGAACATCGAGGATCTCGCCAAGCGGTTCGAAGATCATTACTGAGCATTGAGCGCGGCGTTCGAGCCGCTCCACCCATCCCCGGCTCGAAAGCCGTCGCATTTGTAGGAATTTCGCCATGAACCACGGCAAGGCATATCGCCGGTTCAACCGGACCGCGGAGCACCGCAAGGCCATGTTCGCCAATATGGCCCAGGCGCTCATCACCCACGAGCAGATCATCACCACCCTTCCCAAAGCGAAGGATCTTCGCCCGGTGGTCGAGAAGCTGATCACCCTCGGCAAGCGTGGCGGCCTGCACGCCCGTCGCCAGGCGATCGCCGAGATTCGCGACGTCGCCGTCGTGCGCAAGCTCTTCGACGTCGTCGGCCCGCGCTACAAGGAGCGCAACGGCGGCTACACCCGCATCATCAAGGCCGGCTTCCGCCACGGCGATTCGGCTCCGATCGCGGTGATCGAGTTGGTCGATCGCGACGAGAGCGCCAAGGGCGCCGCCGATCTGGCCCGCCACGAGGCCTCGAAGTCGGAAGAGACCGCCGCGGCCTGATCCCGCCGGCTATTTTCGAATGCATCCAGCGAAGGGCGGCCTTAGGGTCGCCCTTCGTCGTTCTGGCGGTCGTCGATTCGGGGCTCATTTTCACGGCCCGTTTCGGCATTGCCGCCGGGGCTGCCCTTTCTCCGCCATGGGCCGGAGCTTATATTTCCGCCATGCAACGTATCGCTCTTTCCTTCGCGCTTCTCGCCCTCGTCGCAACCTTCCAGCCAGCGGCGGCGCAGACGCCCCGGGTGCCGGCCGCGCGCGCCGAGATCTCGCTCAGCTTCGCCCCGGTGGTCGCCCGCACGGCGCCTGCGATCGTCAACGTCTATGCTCTGCGCACCGTCCAGGCGCGCCAGAGCAACCCGCTGTTCGACGACCCGTTCTTCCGGCGCTTCTTCGGCGTGCCGAACGGTCCGGGCGGCCCCGGCGGTCCCGGTTTCGGCGGGCCGAGCGAGCGGATGCAGCGGGCGCTCGGCTCCGGCGTCGTGGTCGATGCGAGCGGGCTCGTCATCACCAACAACCACGTGATCGAGGGCGCCGATGAAGTGCGCGTCGCGCTCGCCGACAAGCGCGAGTTCGACGCCGACATCCTGCTGCGCGACCCGCGCACCGATCTCGCCGTGCTGAAGCTGAAGGGTGGCAAGGGCAATTTCGCCTTCGCCGAGCTCGGCAGTTCCGACGACCTGGAGGTGGGCGACATCGTGCTCGCCATCGGTAATCCGTTCGGCGTCGGGCAGACGGTGACGCAGGGCATCGTCTCGGCGCTCGCCCGCACCCAGATCGGCATTACCGACTACCAGTTCTTCATTCAGACCGATGCCGCCATCAATCCCGGCAATTCCGGTGGTGCGCTGGTCGACATCGCCGGCCGGGTGGTCGGCATCAATACGGCGATCTTCTCCCGCTCTGGCGGCTCGCAAGGCATCGGCTTCGCCATTCCCGCGGACATGGTGCGGGTGGTGGTGCAGTCGGCGCTCGACGGCGGCAAGTCGGTGCGCCGGCCCTGGCTGGGCGCCAAGCTGCAGCGCGTCACCCCGGACATCGCCGAGGGGCTCGACCTGCCGCGCCCGGTCGGCTCGCTGGTGCAGAGCCTGACGCCCGGCAGCCCGGCGGAGAAGGGCGGCATGCGGGTTGGTGACCTGGTGACCGCGATTGCCGGCCAGGAAGTCGATGACCCCGATGCGTTCGGCTATCGCTTCGCCACCCGTCCGCTCGGCGGCGCGGTGGCGGTGACGGTGATGCGGCAGGGCAGGGAGCTGACGCTCGACCTGCCGCTGGAGACCGCGCCGGAAACCTCGCCGCGTGACGAGACCACCATTGGCGGGCGCTCGCCGCTCACCGGGGCCACGGTGGTCAACCTGTCGCCGGCCGTGGTGGAGGAGTTGCGCACCGTGGACGTCGACCAGGGCGTGGTGGTCACCGCCATCGAGGAGGGTTCGCCGGCCGACCGCAGCAGCCTGCGCGTCGGCGATGTGGTGCTGGAGGTGAACGGCCTTCCCATCGCCCGTACGGCGGATCTCTCCCGGGTGACGCAGACGCCGTCCCGCGTCTGGCGCATCACCGTGCAGCGCGGCGGGCGCAAGATCTCCGCCATGCTGCCGGGCTGAGCGCGCCATGGCCGACCTGTTCGCGCAAGCCGGAATGGACGCGGGGGCGCCGCGCCCGCTCGCTGACCGGTTGCGCCCGCGTCGGCTCGACGAGGTGGTCGGGCAGGAACACCTGACCGGCCCGGACGGCATCCTCACCCGCATGGCCGAGGGGCGCTCCATCGGCTCGCTGATCTTCTGGGGTCCGCCCGGCACCGGCAAGACCACGGTGGCGCGGCTGCTGGCGCGCGAGACCGACCTGCATTTCGAGCAGGTCTCGGCGATCTTCTCCGGCGTTGCCGAGCTGAAGAAGGTGTTCGAGGCGGCGCGTGGCCGCCGCGCCGTTGGCACCGGTACGCTGCTGTTCGTCGACGAGATCCATCGCTTCAACCGCGCGCAGCAGGACAGCTTCCTCCCGGTGATGGAGGACGGCACCATCACCCTGATCGGCGCCACCACGGAGAACCCGTCCTTCGAGCTGAACGCGGCGCTGCTGTCGCGCGCCCGAGTACTCGTGTTCAAGCCACTCGACGCGCTCGCCATGGAGCGGCTGCTGGCCCGCGCCGAGGAGCTGGAGGGGCATCGCCTGCCGCTGGAGCCGGAAGCGCGCGGCGCGCTTGTCGACATGGCGGATGGTGACGGGCGCTATCTGCTGGGCATGGTGGAGGAACTGTTCCGGCTGCCGCCGGAGAAGGACCTCGACGTCGCCGGTCTCGCCGCGACCATGCAGAAGCGGGCGCCGATCTACGACAAGGGGCAGGACGAGCACTACAACCTGCTGAGCTGCTTCCATAAGAGCCTGCGCGGCTCCGACGTGAACGGCGCCATGTACTGGGCGGCGCGGATGCTCACCGGCGGCGAGGACCCTGGCACGATCTTCCGCCGGCTGTGCTGCGCGGCGTCCGAGGATGTCGGCATGGCCGATCCGCAGGCGATGCCGCAGGTGGTGGCCGCCTGGACCGCCTTCGATCGGGTGGGCTGGCCGGAGGGGCGGCTGTTCCTGGCGCAGGCCATCGCCTATGTCGCCACCGCGCCGAAATCCAATGCCGCCTATTCGGCCTTCAACGCCGCGCTCGCCTTGGCGCAGAAGACCGGCTCGCTCCAGCCGCCCAAGCACATCCTCAACGCGCCGACCAAGCTGATGAAGGAGCTCGGCTACCACGAGGGCTACCGGTACGATCACGATTATCCGGACGCCTATGCAGGCCAGACCTTCTTTCCCGACGAGCTTGCCGGCGATCGCCGTGCCGATTTCTACGCTCCCAATGAGCGCGGCTTCGAGCGCGAGGTGAAGAAGCGGCTTGAATACTGGGCGAAGCT
This sequence comes from Ancylobacter sonchi, assembly GCF_018390695.1. Classification (GTDB taxonomy): domain Bacteria; phylum Pseudomonadota; class Alphaproteobacteria; order Rhizobiales; family Xanthobacteraceae; genus Ancylobacter; species Ancylobacter sonchi. The sequence continues at coordinate 17,325 of NZ_JAHBGF010000010.1, forward strand.
GAAGGCCGAGCGGCGCGGGCGGTAGGCTGGCGCGGACGATGGGCGGACAAGGGACGATTCCGGAGGCGGGGCGATGAATTGGCTGCTGGTTTTTGTCGGCGCCGGGCTGGGTGGCATGCTGCGGCATGCGGTGAACGTGACCGCGCCGCGAATGATCGGCACCGACTTTCCCGGCGGGACGCTGGCCATCAATGTGCTCGGCTCGTTTCTGATCGGCGTGTTCGCCGGCTGGCTCGCCTTCCGTATCGGCGAGGCGTGGTCGCTGCCGGCGCGCCTTTTCGCTGTGACCGGCATATTGGGTGGGTTCACCACCTTTTCCGCCTTCTCGCTGGATGCGGCGGTGCTGATCGAGCGCGGCGAGGCCTGGTCGGCGATTGCCTATGTTGCAGGCAGCGTCGGGCTGTCGCTCGTCGCGGTGTTTGCCGGGTTGGCCCTCATACGCGCATTCGCGTGACGCAGGGGCCCGGCTCGGCTATCTCCTTGGCCAAGGAGACATCATCATGGCCGTCGAGATACGTACCGTCGCCCGCGACGAAGATGAGATGCGGCTGGACCGCTGGTTCAAGACGCATTTTCCCGACCTGTCCTTCGGCCACCTGCAGAAGCTGCTGCGCAGCGGCCAGGTGAGGGTCGACGGTGGCCGGGTGAAGACCAATACGCGGCTGGCCGCCGGGCAGAGCGTGCGCATCCCGCCGCTGGAGGAGAAGCCGCAGCCTTCCGCCGCCGACTATCTGGAAATTCAGGAAGCCGTCGCGCGCGGGGAGGCGCCGCCCCCCCGGCCTCGCGCCCCGGAAGGGGAGGGCACACTGGCGGCGCCGGCGGTGAAGCGCGCGGTGGCTGATGACAAGGATGCGGCTTTCCTCAAATCCATCACCCTCTATGAGGATCGCGACGTGATGGTGCTGAACAAGCCCTACGGCCTCGCGGTGCAAGGGGGCTCCGGCACCTACCGCCATGTCGACGGGCTGATGGAATCGCTGCGCGCCGAGGATGGCCAGAAGCCGCGCCTCGTCCATCGCATCGACAAGGACACCTCGGGAATCCTGTTGATTGCCAAGAGCCGGCTCGCCGCGTCGACGCTCGCCAAGACCTTCCGCTCCCGCTCGGCGCGCAAGGTGTACTGGGCGCTGGTGCCGGGCGTGCCCAAGCCGCGGCAGGGGCGCATTTCCACCTATCTTGCCAAGGACGAGGCGGCCGAGCGCATGCGGGTCGCCCGCCACGGCGACGACGAGGCGAGCCATGCCGTCTCCTATTACGCCGTGGTCGACCAGGCGGCGCAGAAGCTGTCCTGGCTGTCGATGAAGCCGGTGACGGGGCGCACGCACCAGCTGCGCGCCCATGCGGCGCATATTGGTCATCCAATTGTCGGAGACCCGAAGTATTTCGATATCGAGAACTGGCCGCTGCCCGGTGGGTTGCAGAATCGCCTGCACCTGCTGGCGCGCCGGCTGGTAATCCCGCATCCGCGGGAGGAGCGGCTGATCGACGTGTCGGCGCCGCTTCCCCCGCATATGCAGCAGAGTTGGAGCGTACTTGGGTTTGATGCGTCGCAATATGACCCCATTGTCGACGCGCCGGAGACTTGATCCTACGTAACGTCATGTCGATCGTTAGGAATTTGTAGAGGGTGCCGATTTTTGAGTAAGTGACTGCCTAATTTTAGGGCTTGAAAGTTATGCTGCAATGCGGTGCCATAGGTGGCAGTTGATTTGAGCATATAGGCATCAACCGCAAGGTTGATTGTCTGCTAGTCAATACTGGGCTCCTGTAGCCCGAAGTGGTCGTTTGAGCACTTTTTAGACGTTTGAGGAAAGCTTCGGTCGGCATTGCGGGCGACCGAAGCTTTCACTTCCTCCACGACATTGAGAGAGTGTTTGGCGTGTGGCTGCCCGAGCTGGATCGTCCAGTTCGCCGGCTTTGCGCGCGAATTCGCGTTTCGCTTGGCCCGGACGCGCCCGGAGCAGGGTGCCGTCGCCAGGCTCTCGCTTTTCGGATTGCAACGCTCAACATTCCCGACCTTCACGCCGTATCGAATGAGCAGGCGGAAGGGCAGCCATGCCGTGCGCGGCTGGCGGCGCGCGTGGCGCTGGAGTAGGACACGCCGTTCCACGCATTCCGGTGGCGTCATGCGATCTCTGACCTGTCTGTTGGCTTTGGCGGCGCTGCTGCCGGGTCTTTCCGTGCCGGCGCTGGCCGCCGGCGATTGTTCCGCCGGGCCGGGCACCGCGCGGGTGCTGGAGGTGGATCCCGCGGGCCTAGAGGTTGGCCTCAAGCATTTTCCGCAGACGCTCGATCTGGCCGAAGGCGAGTTCGTCCTCACCTTCGACGACGGTCCCTCTGCCGGCACGACGCCGATGGTGCTGAAGGCACTGGCCGCCGGCTGCGTCCGCGCTACCTTCTTCCTGGTGGGAACACGTGCGGCCGAGAGCCCGGCGCTGGTCAAGCGCATCCTCGCCGAGGGGCACGGCATCGGCTATCACAGCCAGACCCATCCGATGACGCTGGCGGACCTGCCCTACGACAAGGCGGTGCGGGATATCGAACGCGGCATCGCCAGCGTCGATCGTGCGGCCTATGGCAATGTGACGGCCTCGCCGCGCTTTCCCTTCTTCCGTTTTCCCGGCTTCGGTTCGTCGCCGCAGTTGCTGGCCTATGTCGCCAGCCGGAAGATGGGCGTGTTCGGCGCCGATCTGTGGGCAAGCGACTGGAACGCCATGACGCCGGATGCTGAGCTCGATCTGGTGTTGACGCGGATGGAGCATGCGGGGCGCGGCATCGTGCTGTTCCACGACACCCGGCTACAGACCGCCCGGATGGTGCCGGCGCTGCTGAAGGCGATGAAGGAGCGCGGCTACCGGGTGGTCCATGTGGTGCCGCGCGGGCCGGCCACCGCTGGGACGTCGCCATAAGCGACGAAAGGCCTCAGCTTCCAAGCCGCCGGTTACCGGTGCTGCGACGTCTCGTGCCGTAGAGGCCCCCGATACCCGCTTGTACTGTGCGCGAGGTCGGCGAGCGCCGCCGTCGACGAGGGAGTGACCATGGCCGACGATCCTGAAGCCAAGCGCGCCCTGATCCGGCTCGTGCTGCTGAACAGCCTGCTGGTCGTCTTGGTGGTAGTGGCCGGCGGTGTCTATGCCGCCTGGACGATATGGTAGCGCGCCAGCGCGAGATCCGCGCCGGCAAAGCGGGGAGCGGGGAGAGGGGCTCTTCGGCGGCCGGTGTGCCGCTCTCTGGCGATGCTGCGCTCGTTTCCTGCGTTGGCGCCCCGAACGAGGATCGTCCGACGCAAAGCTGTGGATGGCCATATGCGGGATGACTTGTGCGATCCGTCGCGCGCCCCTATAAGGTGCCCCGCCTGCGCGCCCTTCGTCTATCGGTTAGGACGCCACCCTTTCACGGTGGAGAGAGGGGTTCGACTCCCCTAGGGCGCGCCACTTCCGTACAAAACCGCGAACACCCGGCTGGGTGGCTCGGTCGGCGAGTATGGCTCTCTCCAGTACCGTCCTTGATCCGTGGATGCGCACGACGTGCTGGTCGACTTCGACTGCGTCGATAAGCGACCGCAGATAGGCTTTGCGGAACGGTACCTCGCCCTCTGTGATGTTTGACCGCATGAGCTGCCCGAAGCGGGCAAGCTTGTCCGGATCAAGCCGGCTTGCGGCTGTACCTTGATTCTCGATCCGCTCCAGCGCCGAATGTGCACGGTCCCGATCTGCCTTGAGCTTCGCAATCTGCTCCTTGAGCATGTCGTCCGGCTCGGCGATGCCGTCGGCGACAAGCTGATAGAGCCTCCGCAGCTTGTCTTCCGCCGTCGTTCTTTCGCGAGAGAGTTCATCGATCCGCGCCTGGACCTCGGCATCGGCTTTCACCCGCCGATCGACCACGGACTGCAGCAGCGCCTCCAGCCGTTCGGGCATCAGGACGCGTTCAGCGACGTGGCGTGTGACCAGATGGTCGAGCTTCTCCATCGGCACCGTTCGCCCTTTGCAGGCGGACTTGCCAACTCGGCCGGAGGTCGAGCAGCTGTAATAGCGATAGACCCTGCCGCTCTTCGAGGTGCCGGTGCGCAGCGTCATGGCGCTGCCGCAACAGGCGCAATAGGCCAGCCCCGTCAGCAGGATCGGACCCGAGATCACCCGTGGCGGGCTGTTGTGCGGGCTTTTAGCCCTGAGAGCCTTCTGCACCTTGTCGAAGGTGCGGCGCTCCAGGATGGCCGGCACCGAGATCGGGATAACCTCGTGCTGAGGCTTCACCTGCCCCGTCTTGGAGCTGCGCTTGTTGAAGCTCCATTCCCCGACATAAACGGGATTGGTCAGGATCCCGTGGATGGTGCCGACACCGTAGCGGGCTCCGAGACGGGTACGGTAGCCCTTGGCGTTGAGGTGCTTAGTTATCTCCTTGATGCCCATGGGGCCGGATGTGCCATCTCCTTTCAGGTAGAGATCGAACATCAGCCGCACGAGCTCGGCCTCCACGGGATCGACGACGATCCGCTTTTTGATGCGATGGCCGCGCTTCTCGACCTCTTCAAGGGTGAAGCCGAGCGGCAGCCGGGCGCCGTTATAGAAGCCCTGCCGGGCATTCTCCTTCATGGCCCGCAGCACGTGCTTGGCGTTCTCACGGGACTGGTACTCGTCAAACAGGGCGATGACCTGTCGCATCATGACCTGAGCCGGATCATCCCCGAGCTCCTGGGTGATGGAGACGAGCCGCACGCCGTGCTTCGCGAGGCGGCGGATGTACATCTCCAGCCCAAACGCATCGCGAAAGAACCGGCTGAAGCTGTGGACGACGATGACATCGAATGGGCGATCGTCATCAGATGCCCGTTCGATCATCCGCTGGAATTCGTGCCGGCTGTCGTCCATCGCCGACGCGCCCGGCTCCACATACTCCGCCACAACGGACCAGCCCTGCCGCTCGCAATAGGCGGCGGTCTGCAAGCGCTGGTCGGGAATGGAAAGATCGACGTCGGCCTGCCGTGTGGTGGAAACCCGGAGATAGAGGGCGGCGCGGCTGGTGATCGGCAAGGTGACGTTCATGGTCCAATCGTCTCCCTCAGGTCGCTTTGCAGCACCGTCATCTCAAGAGCGCATCAATCTCCCGCCTGAGGAAGGCCTCGATCACATCGACTTCTTCAGATGTGATCGGAACGCTCGGCGGCCAGTCGTCGGTGACATGCGCGACATTGGAATCATGCTCGAGGGAGTCAGCGGGCGCAAGGTTTTGCTCAGCATCTCGAATGACGCGCGTATCACGGTGCGGAATCTTTGAGAGTGGTGCGCCAGCCAAGCTCGAAGCTGGCGATGAAGCATCGCCGCCCACACTGAATATCTTCTTCAGACAAAACGGACGCGAGTGGCGCATGCGCGGAGGATCGCGGGCATTCCCCACCTAGCCAAGGCGCCAATTCTACGCCGCAGAACGACCGCGGACAGCAGCGCAAAAATACTTGTCAGATGCGGCGCGGGACACTTTCCGAGGATACGCTTAGGGGAGTCCTCTGGCGGCAGTGACCGATACTTGGTGTTCGATTGCCCCTTGCAGCGATGTCTGCTTTGCGCCGCGTATTCGGTCATTCGGCAAATTTTCCGAAGGCCCAAATAACGGACATCCGCCGCCAATATGCCGACCAGATTTTTATGCGCGCGCCGGTTAGCCGCTAAAGGAGACTAACTGGAATATCTCGATCTGCGGGGTTTCAGCTGGGAGCGGTAATTTCCGGTTCTGAGTATCAGATCTTTGGCGCGCTCACGGGTCGAGATGAGATCGTCATGACCCTCGCCGTGCAATCGCTTCAGCGGCGAGAACCCGCGCCACCGAACCCAAGCAAGCCTGCTCCCCTGGCATCCTGAACAGGACATCAGGGAGATGGCTTGCAGATCACGAATGCGCACTTGCGCGGTCGCATCGCTTTCGGCCATTCCTGATCGCGTTGGCCGAAGGGTTTGGGGAAGCTTCGATGGCAGGTATATGGCAACATTTTCAACCTCCGCTTTACTGGCAACAGTTCGAGGAACTATGCACGGGATTGCTCGCAGAGGTCTATGATGTCCCCAATGCCCAGCAGGTCGGCCGTCCCGGCCAGGCTCAGGACGGCGTCGACGTCTTCGGCCAGTCTTCGCGCTATGGCCGGATCGGCATCCAGTGCAAGCGGCTAGCCGACCTCGATGAGTATGGCCATCCCTATCCCGGAGGCCCGATCACGCGGACGCTGTTGCGGGACGAGGCCAAGAAAGCGCTAAAATTCAAGTCCGATCTCAAGCTCTGGATACTGGCAACCACCGCACGTCGAGACACTAAGGTCCAAGCATGGGTCGAACAACTGAACGACGAGTGGCGATCGGCCGGCCGCCAACGGATCGCAATCATCTGGACTTGGGACGAATGCATCTCCCATCTTAACAGTTATCCCGACCTTCAACGAAAATATTATCGGGACGTGATCCAGGTTCGCACGCCGAAGGATCTTGACGAAATAATCTTGCGGACGATTGCGATGGCGTTCGAGCGCCCAGCATTCGAGGTTCCTCTGCACTGTGAGACGCCGAAGGCATTCTTCCAGGCGCTTGCCGACACTCAGAAAGCCCTCCGGACCGGCGAGCTTGTCGATCGCGAAAGCAGGCACGTCATCCGCAAGGCGATCGGTGGCTATCGCGAGTTGGACGACGCTCATGCCCGCGAGGGGCTTGGGAAAGTCAACGAAACGCTGAAATCGCTGCGCTCCCAGCTTGAGCAGGGCGTAGAGAGCGGAGCGATCCGGGAGGTCGGGACATGTCTCGACATCCAAGACCAGGCGCTGCTCCGGTTTCTTGAGGAGTTGCGGCAACGGTCAGTCGATGAGCTGAATGAAGTGCTGCGCACGACGAGCATTCCGACCATCTAGCGGCATTTGATTGGTCGGGAGATTGTGTCGTTAGGTTTTCGAGGGGGGGGGGTACTGGAGACGCTGATCGGCGGTCTGCGCATCGCGCACATCGTTCTCGAATTTCGGAGCAATTCTGTCTCGGTCGACCGGATCGGTTGTGGCACAACTTCACACATAGAAGTCGGGGGGAACGTATGGAGTGGAAAGCGCACGGTTACCGAGTGGGATCTTCGACCGAGACCTTCGACGATATCCCGATGGACGCCGATGAGCTCGATCAGTTCGTCGCACTTCACCGTCGCCGGATCGAACCCTGGCTGTCGGCGGTGTTTCAGGCAGAGCATCTGAATCTGCTGCTTGGCAGTGGCTTCACGACATCTGTCGCGTTCGCCGCGGGGGTAGCCGCTACAGGAATGGATGTCGCCGCGGGCACTTCTGCCCATGCCAAGGCCATCATGGACCATGCTGCTGCCAGCGCCAAGAAGATGGGGCGCGGCGAAGCCAATATCGAGGATCAGCTGCGCAGCGCCATCGCTGTTCTCGACGGGCTCGATATCATCGATAAGGATGCTGCGGACGCTGTTCGTGCCGACATCAACACCGCGATTGAGACCTTTCTAAATTCACTGCTTGCGACCGAACGGGGCATCGCCAACGCCGACAGCGCGCCAGCCTCCGCCATGCTTCAGTCCTTTCTTCTAAGCTTTGCCAGCCGTGCGGCGTCACGCGAACGCCTGCACGTCTTCACGACCAACTATGACCGACTAATCGAACGCGGGTGCGACGATGCCGGCCTGCGCATCATCGATCGGTTCGTAGGCACCCTGCGACCCTTATTCCGTAACACCCGTATCGAGCTGGATTATCACTATAATCCGCCAGGGATCCGTGGCGAACCGCGCTTCATGGAAGGCGTCGTTCGCCTGACGAAGTTACACGGCAGTCTCGACTGGCGCTTCGATGAGGCTACGCGGCGCATCTATCGTGCAGAAACCCCCTTTGGTGCGGCGGAGGATCACCCAAGCCTGCCGGACTCTCCCGTTGATACCGTCATGATTTATCCGAATCCTGCGAAAGATGTCGAGACCACCCAATATCCCTATGCCGAGCTGTTTCGTGATTTCGCTTCTGCAACGTGCAAGCCAAATTCCGTCGTTGTTACCTACGGCTATGGCTTCGGTGACGACCATATCAACCGCGTGCTACTCGACATGCTCTCGGTGCCGTCGGCGCATCTAGTAATCATCGCGTTCGATCTCGACGATCGCATCAAGGGGTTCCTGGCGCAAACCCGGGCGGCCCAGGTCAGCCTCCTTGCCGGCCGCCATTTCGGAAGCCTTCAGCGTCTGGTCGACGACTATCTGCCAAAACCCGCGCTCGACTATATCACCGGAAGGATGTCGGAGCTCCTGAAGAACCGAGCCTTCACCGAAGCGCCGGTTGTTGTCGCGGCGCCGGCTGCGGATGCGCCGGCTCAACCGGGCGGTGCCGCATGAGCTCTCCTATCGAGCGGTTGTCCGAGCTTGTCATCGGTACGGTCGAGTCCATCTCGTCAGATGAAGTCCGCGTCATGCTCGATCTCGACGCTCCGCAATCCACCGCGCTCAACACAGGCACGCCGACCAGTTTTCCCCGCCTCAACAGCTATGTCTTGATACCCAATGAGGCCGGCGCGACCGTGGCTTACGTCACCTGGATCGGCATCGAACGCTCGCCATTTCCCAAACGCTCGGGGCTGAAGGACTTCGGCCTCATCGATCTGCCGTTCCCGCTGCGAAAAATGGCACTCACGCCGATCGGGACGCTGACGGTGCGCCGCGACCGCCGCGCAGGCACCAGTGTTTATGACCTTAGCCGCGGCGTTGTCGCCTTTCCGTCGGTCGGCGATCAGATTCTCATACCGACGCCCGAGCAGATCGCAGCAATCGTTGGTGCAAAGGACAGGGACCGCCGCGTCCGGATTGGCTCTTCGCCGCTTGCCGCGAATACATCGATCATGGTCGATCCGGACAAGATTTTCGGGCGGCACGTCGCTGTGCTCGGCAACACCGGCAGCGGCAAGTCCTGCTCGGTTGCAGGTCTAATCCGATGGTCGCTCGACGCCGCTCAAACTGCGCTTACAAACCCGGCTCAAGGGCCGAACGCTCGGTTCATCATTCTCGACCCCAACGGAGAATATGCCAAGGCGTTCGCCGATCGCGCGGACAATGTCCGCCTGTTCCGTGTGCCACCCGTCGACGATCAGAAGGGTGAGCGAGCACTGCGCCTGCCGGCCTGGCTCTGGAACGGCCATGAATGGACGGCGGTGTCGTTCGCCCGACCGGGCGCGCAGCGACCGCTGTTGCTCCAAGCCCTCCGTGACCTGAAAAGCGGCAATCTCTCCGGCGTGCCGGCGGAGGCGCTGGTTCGTCGGCACATCTACTCGTACAGGCTGCTCGTCGATGCCTTGCTTGCGCGCGGGCCGGCAGCGTTTGCGGGCGATGCCGGGCCACGACGCCAATGCGGCGACCTGCTGGACAACATGGCGGCGGATTGCGACGCGATGAGCGCGCGGCTCGACGGCGACCCTGCGGCAACGCTTACCGACATTGCCGCGACCATCCGGGACGTCGCTAACAATCGCCGCGGAAACAACGGTTGGTTCAACAGCTTCACCGTCGCGGAAATCGAATCCGTTCAGGCTGCCCTGCAATCATTCCTCGATCAGGTCGAGGATGCCTTGGCGGTCGCGCAGATCACCGAGGATGCGCCGATCCCCTTCGACGTACAGATGTTGCCGGATCACCTTGAGCGGATCGCCGCGACCGAAGGCGGCGGGCTTGCGGGCTTCATCAGCACGCTTGGCATGCGAATCAGGGGAATGATGGCAGATCCTCGGCTCGGTCAGGTTGTCGGAAGCGAACCGCAGATCAGCTTCGATACTTGGCTCGACGACCTAATCGGCAGCAACGCGTCGGCGAACGGTCAGGTGGCGATCATCGATCTTTCGCTCGTTCCCTCCGAGATCATCCATATCGTTGTCGCCGTGCTCGGCCGACTGACCTTCGAGGCATTGCAGCGCTACAGACGGCTGCATCCGGACGGAAAGCCGCTTCCCACGACGCTGGTGCTAGAAGAGGCGCATAGCTTTATTCGCCGCGGCGGGAACGATGAGGGCGCTCCTGAGAACCCCGCGCAACTCTGCCGCGAGACGTTTGAAAAGATCGCGCGCGAAGGACGAAAGTTCGGCTTGGGCCTCATGCTATCCTCCCAGCGACCGTCCGAACTCTCGCCGACCATCCTTGCCCAGTGCAACACCTTCCTGCTTCATCGGATCGTGAATGACCTTGACCAGGCTTTGGTCGCACGGCTTGTTCCGGATAATGTTGCGGGTCTGCTGAAGGAGCTTCCCAGTCTGCCATCGCGTCAGGCCGTGCTTCTCGGTTGGGCGACGCCGATCCCTTTGCTGGTTGAAATGGACGAACTGGCCGAGGAACATCGGCCTCAATCCTCAGACCCTGATTTCTGGGACGTGTGGACCGGTAAGAGCCCGCGCGTGATCGACTGGCCTGCGCTCGTGCAGGACTGGACCGGCGATCCGCCCGCCTGACCCTAGGCGAGGAGCTCGGCAAGTTCACTTGGCGAACAAGGGTGGACGTCTTTTCGAATCATCCGTTCTGACAGCGCACCAATGTTTGAATGTCATCGAGCAGCACGCGCGCTAGCTCAGCATATGACCTCGTCGCCAGCGGCCGACGGGATGATCTGTCGACTCAGATCTCGAAACCAAGCTTAACGACCGTCCGCTTCATGCGCATGGGTAATCGAGGGCTGCCTGTCCGCTCCCCGCCCCGATTGCACCGTTCCTCACCTGAGTGAGCGGCTCGTCAATCTGCCCCTTACGCCGCTGTCCGCATCTGTCTGCTGCGGAAGCGGATTGCCCATACGGTAACGTGCCATCGCGGTGCGTAGGCTGCGAAGAGAGGCGCGCATCGTTCCCTCTGCCCCTCACGCCGCTTCCCACACCTTGTTGAGGATCTGCGCCGCGAGGGCGGCCTTGTCCTGCGGAAGGAAGCGCCCGTAGTGCTTGGCGACCATCTCGGGGGTGTCCTGGATGGCGTAGCTCGCCTGCTCATAGGAACCGGTCGTCTTGAGGATATGGGTCGCGAGCACGTCCCGGACATTGTGCGGGCCGTGCGGGAGCAGGCCCTTGATGGCACCACGACGGGTATAGGGGTTGTGGATGCCATAGCGCTGGATCGCCAGACGCCAGGCCTCATAGAAGGTGTTCTGGCAGTACGCGGCATCCTTGCTGGTCAGCTTCACCGTCTTGACGAACAGCGTGCCTGGGTCTGCAGCATGCTTCAGCAGTACCCGGCGGTGGCGGTCGATATAGGCGTCGAGATAGTGATAGAGGCCGCCGAGGTCCGGCAGGATCAGCCGGAACGGCTTGCTCCCAAAGAAGGACGAGTTCGCGTTCTTGAAGGCGACGGACGGGATGAGCACTTCCCATCCCTGGTCGCGCTCGCTCCAGCGCAACTCGCCACGCTTCAGCTCGGCGAGGCGGCGCTCCAAGGTGGGTAGCCGGCCGCGCGGACAGACGAGCAGCTGACGCAGGTTCTTCTGCCGCAGCCCCAGATGCAGGCCGAGCCGCAGCATCAGGAAGGCCCGCACCGCTTCGGCCGCGGCGCGCGGGTAGCGCTTCTCGTCCGGCATCAAGCGCAGGATTTCCTCAGTGATCTTGCGATACTCGGCGACCGGGCTGTCCGCCTCCAGAACCGCGATGATCGGCTCGAAGGGATCACGATGGATACGGGCTACGCGCTGCACCTCCCGTGCGCGGGCGAGGCCATGGCGATGCATCTGCTCGCAGGCCGCGTCCCAGTCAGCACGGGCAGCGGCAACGTCGCGCTCGGTGATCAGATTGGGAATAGGACGGATGCGTTCTGCTAACTGCGGGTTCTGCCGCAGCCAACCCGTCTCGGCGCGGGTGAGCGCGGCAGCGATCCGCAGCATGTCGACTTCCCACGCGGTGTAGAAGCCGCGCCGACGCTCCCGCCATTGAATGTACCAGTCCCACACGATCGGGAAGACCAGAAGGCCAAAGCTCAGATTCTCCGGCGGCACGCCAAAGCCATGGACCGCGCCGCTGGGTGACGCTGTCAGCGCACCGAACATCAGACCGAGATGCTCGACTTTCTGCGACGCCGTCTCCTCACCCCAGACGCCGTTGCGCTGATAGCCAAACGCCGTGAGGGTCGCCGTCTTGAACCGGACAAGGTCCGCCATCTCCTCGGCCAGCTGTGGCGGCGCATCGAGCGCCGCACTCGCGAGGTCCGGATCCGGCAGCGATCCATCCTCTTCCCGGCAAAACCGGTACACCCCGCGCGGCCGGGAGGATTGGTCGAGCAGGCCGGGAAAGCGGATCGAGTAGCGCTGCTTCATGGCGGCAGCCTGGAAGCGCCGATAGTCGGTCGTTCCCGAAATCACCACGCGCTGCACCCAGTCGAGGATCTCCTCCCTCTCCCTCAACGGGCGGCGGTCAAAATCATGCGGCAGGTGCCAGGCGAGGCGCCGCCGCTCCGCGCGGCTGATGCCGGCGATGGTGCCCGCCAAGGTGCAGCGGTCTCCGTTCGGCAGCTTCGAGCGGAAGTAGCCGGGCGGCAGGCGGTAGCGCCGCTCGATGAGCTCCAGCGCCGCGAGACTTCGCGAGGCGCGCGGCACCTTCACGCCGCGGCGCCACAGATTGAGTGCCGTGGCATCGACCTGGGCCGCGCTCGCCTCAAGGACACGGGCGAGATGCTTGGCCGTGTCGCCATGGCGGCGCATGTGAAGGTCGAGCGCATCGGCGAATGAGGGAGGGTCGGTCCAGGGCCGCCCGTCGCTCTCAGGGAACTCGATAATGGGCTTCGCCCGAGGGCCGCGTCGGCGCGGCATAGCTTCCGGCTGGTCGGCGCCCCGATGGGGGTTGCCCCGCTCCGAGCTCGGCGGTGCCCGGCGCGCCGCGGCACGCTTCACCGTGACGTGGCCGCGGCGCGCCAGTTCACGGCGCAGTGCATCAAGGCCGGGCGCAAGAACGGGGCCGGCGCGCTGCAGATCGGCGTGATCCACACCGGAGGCGTGAGCGATCGCGTGCCAGTCATAATCGCGCTCCGCCAGGGGCGGTGGCACGCGCGCGGCGAGGAGATCGAGGAGCCAGTTCTGGAACAGGTCGGCGTCGCGAGGCGACAGCACGGTCGGTGCACGCTGCTGGCAGAACTTCACCAACATGCGCGCGAAGCTCGTACGGGGCATCGGCATCAGTGCAGGCACGTTATGGGGAGGCGACTCGCCTCGATTAAGGGCGGCGTTTCTGCCGAGAAGCCGTTTTTTCGGCTACGATCCAGAAGTGGCAGTCCTCGCGATCCAAAACCAGGAGGCGATAGCCTTCGGCGGGCATCAGACGATGCCAATGTGCGGCTAAGCGTTCAGCCAACAAGATCTTCGTGAAGCCCACACATTTCTGTCCAGCGGCGCAATGTGCCGAGATCTATAAAATATTCTACGAAATCAACGGCCCGACCGCCGCGCAATGTGCGCGCTTTTATCCTGCCATCAAGTTGCCCTGCTTCGCCGGACACAAATAAGAGCACGTCACATCGCTGCGATACTATGACAAAGCGGCAGACAACGCGACATAGGCGCCTAGAGCTACCGAATTTACCTCAAGTTCTCCGAAAATACGCCAACTGGGTGTTCCACAGGCCGCCGCATGAGCAGCGACGTAGCCATTCATCGCCATGCCTAACGTGAAACTGCTGTCGGTGATGCGCAGCCGAACTGCTACAGATCGGCGGTCGCGGTGCAGAGAAGCTGCAAAGGAACTGCGGCCAAATCGCGCCCAAGCCGCATCGGTCTTGCATTGGAGCTCCGGTCGCTGAGACTTATTCCGACGCTGATGGTTTGCGGAAGCGCACACCGGCACCGCCACCATTCTCCGGAATGAAGTCGATGCCAGCAGCTTCGAACGCCGCTTGAAGGCGCTCAACTGTGGCCGCCTTCAACGCCTCCCCGCGTTCAAACCGAACCACAGTGTTGGACGAAACCTCGGCGGCACGAGCGAGGTCCAGCACGCTGAAATTCAACGCCGTGCGTGCCATTCGGCACTGAATCGGGCTCATTACAAAATCGCCATCTGGTGGCGAATATCTTCCGTCATGCTCGATCTTCATGTAGGCTTCGCCGTGCAAGCGGCCGGACAAAGTGCGGGAACACGATGTCCGGCCTGACCACAACCCAGGCTGCTTGGAGCTCGGATCATGGCTGATTCTGAGATTAGCACGAGTCTGTCCCGGCCATCCCGGAGGGACGTTCTGTCTGCCGCCCTCCTGACAGTCGGCAGCAATTCCTTCAACAGTTCAGCTGCGGCCGCGCCGCAGGACGACAGCGAAATAGATGCCGCCGTCCTTGCATGGAAACGATGGCGAGCCGCGCATCGGCGGACGCTCGCTCTGTGCCGGAAACAGCAGAGATTGGAATCCGAGCTCGCGCGGACAATCGGCTTTCCGCAGGTAGTTCTTGTTGTAGCCGAACTGCCGTCCCCGGTGCGGGTCAGCTCTCTGCGGCACTTCGATGAGCTGGCGGCCGATCTCCCGTCGCTGTGCATGCGGCGCGCCGAAGTCGCTGCGGTGCTGCGCGCACATCAGCAGCGCTGGGACGACGCGGATCGCGCCATCGGCTACTCCGTCGCTCGGCAGCAAGAGGAGGCGGCTTCCGCCGATGAAGAGTGTCTGGTCGCAAGGCTCCTTGCGGCAGACGCGACGTCTCTGCGCGGCCTCTCTGCAAAGCTCGATGTGCTGATCGCAATCGGTGCTGATGGCGCCGAGGGGCGGCAGTTTCCGTGGCCGGAGGTGCGGCGCATGCGCAGAGATGTTGCGTGCTTGATGCAAACCACAGTGCCAAAACGTAGTCGAAAACATAGCTTCAAGCAGCACTGCAGGTGCGGGAAGCCTGTAGGATGACGGTCATGCGCTCGTTTTGAGGCGGCGCATCCGCTGGGTTTATGAAGCGCACGGGCGGATACCGGTGCGCCGGAAGATCAACGCTTTGAGGTAGAGAGCCCCCTATTCTGCAACGCCGACTGGGGCCTCCGACGCACGATCAGACTGAGAATGCGCGGGGGAGATATAAAAATATCCCATGGGAGGTTTTTCATTGACGAAAGCGCCTCCCATGGGCCATGCTCTCATTGCGCCGACGAGTAACCGCCAGTCATCACGTCAAGCGCAACGTGGAACAAGGAGCTAACGATGTATCCCAGAACGGGTGAACTGCCCATTCCCCTCCAGACTCCCCAGGAGCTGGATACGCTTGATGTCCTAACTGACAGCGGAGATGTGAACGAGACGCCGTTCAACGTCTTCATTGGCCATAACCTCGGTCACCGCGTCTTCACGATGGCAGTGCCCTTCCGGAAGTTCTACGACATTTCGGACGTCGCAAATGATCGCGAACACGGCCCTGTCGCGCAGCGTCCCCTCGACGAAGGGCACGCCAAGAAGCTTGCCGTCTATATGGTCAAAGGGCTGGTCTCGGCCGCAAAGATGCGGCGGCTTGCCCTTGGAAAAGACGTGTCCGAAGCGTTCGACTCGGTGCTTCGTGCGCTTGGTGAGCAGCCTTATTTCTCGCTTCAGCCGATCGTCTGCAACATACGGGATGTTCCGCCCGGCGGAACAGGGGCGGGCGGCATCCGTGGCCTCCGTCTTGAAACCAAAAGCGGCGAAACCGCTGGGTTCAAGGTGTTTTTGTCGGAGAGGCACATTCTGTGGGTGATTGACGGCCAGCATCGCCGTCATGCCGCTGAAATGGCAATGAACTTTCTCGACTCCGTCCGTCAAACTGGTCGCTACCCTGGCAAGGGGGCAGTGCTGTTCTTTGAGAAGGGCAAGCCGGTCAGCGATGCCGACATGCTGGTCTGGACGGAAGCTTATGAAGCCGCACGCGCATTCGCGACGTTAACTGTGGAAGTTCATCTCGGGCTCGACATCGATCAGGAGCGTCAGCTCTTTCATGATCTGAACAGGCTCGGAAAGAAGGTAGACGCATCGCTTGCGTTTCAGTTCGATGGCTCGAATCCGGTCACACACTTTATCAAACACAAGCTGACTGATGACCTTGGAATTCGGATTATTGACACCGAAGTAAAGGATTGGTCGCTCGATACCGGGGCCCTTGTGCTCAAGGATGTAGTTGCAATTAACGCAATCGCTTTTCTCAACAAAGGGAACATCGCCGGAGCGACGCCGGCTATCATCGAGCCTCGCGAGACGACCGTTCTGGAACTCTGGGGGCAGATCGTCCAAATTCCGGGATTCGGAGACGAGTGTGCAAAGGAAAAGACCGTCGCAGCGCAGCCGGTAATCCTGAAAGCGCTTGCGAAGCTCACCTACGATTTGAACTTTAACAATCGTCGGCCTGAAAATGCCGAAGAGCTTTACGCTCGTCTCCTTGCAGGAATCCCAGAAATCGATTTCAGCCACGAGAATCCGATGTGGCGCTATTATCAGATGAGCGAAGACGAGCGTCTTAATGCTGGACTCAGCGGCTTAGCCGGTTATCTGCCGGACGAAAACGGCACCGCCAACCGCGATATTGGAGCGATGCAGGGCGACTACTTCCGCTTTGGCGCAAAGCACAATGACATTTTCCCGCTTCTGGCGGATATGATCCGCTGGAAGCTTGAGCTGCCTAGCCGCCGCGAAGCCTAAGTCAAAGCGGACCTGTCAGTCACCGCTGACAGGTCCGCCAACTCATTGCGTTTGTGCGCGCGGCATCATCTGTCGGGTTGGTGGCCGCTCTTCAAGCCCGATCGTTCCGACCATGCACCGGCAAGTTCTATGCGGTTTTGATCGCCTCTGACGAAGGCCGCACAGCAGGAGATCACGTCCGCGAGGGGCCACCGCGCAGGTCCTTTGAGACTGCACTCCCATACGGTGAGCACGCGCCAGCCCGCAGCGGCGAGGTCCTCCCGATCACGCCGATCGCGCGCGGAGTTGCTGCCGATCTTGCCAGCCCAGAATTCGGCACGCGTCGCTGGCAGCCGGAACATTGGGCACTGATGTCCGTGCCAAAAGCAGCCATGCACGAAGATGATGGCTCGGTGCCGCGGGAACACCAGATCGGGCCGACCGGGCAGCCCGCGCCGGTGCAGACGGAACCGCAGGCCGGTCGCGTGTAACCCCCGCCGGATCAGAAGCTCCGGCTTGGTGTCACGGCCGCGGATGCGGCTCATGTTCAGGCTGCGCTGTTCGGGCGAGAGCACATCCGGCATGGCGTGTCACGTCGTGGTAGCGTCGGCCACGACCGCTTGCAGCGCCCTGCCGATCTCGCCTGTGCTCATGCCCGGCCGCAGTGTCACGGCGCCGAACCGGAATCCGGCCCGGTATTCGGGGTGAAAAAGCCGGCCCGGCAACTGCGTATCTCTGTAGCCTGAGACAAGCGACGGAACATAGGGGGCGAGCAGATAGGCGGCGCTCACAATTCCAGTCACACCTCCCGTCTCGACTTCCCGCACAAGCGCGTCGCGGTAGGTGTGGATTGAACTCAAGGCGTCGTTCAGGCCTTCCTCGATACGGTACTTTGCATCGAGCACGATCAGCCGGTCTGCCGTCCCGCCTGCAGCCGTGGAATGCGCCGCAACAATATCGGGCGCCATGGTACGGCTCATCGAGCCGCGCCCGTCCGGCTCTTTCCAGAATTCGCGATACTGCTTTTGAAAGCAGAGTTTCCAGCCGCCCCCCACGGGCACGGTGACAGCGCCAGCTGCCAACGTCACTCCCCCGGCAGCATCAGCGATGAACAGGTCGCCAACTTCTAGTCCTTCTGGCCCGAACGCTTCTCCGCCGGCCCGCACGAGGCGCAGGAAGCACCACAACTCGTAAAGCTCGAAAGTCCGGGCAAGCGGCAAGTTGAGGAAATCGCCGAATACTGCGGCGATCCCGAGATTCATGTCCTGCCACAGCCTGTAGAAACGGCGATAGGTGGGGTCATTGCGGAACACGGCCGAGAGCACAAGGTGCGCCGGAGCTTCACCGGCTTCTGCGAAGGGCGGCAAGCCTGCGAACTGACCTATGCGGCGGGCAAGTCGACGGCAGCGTTGTGCCCATTGAACTGCGCTGTGGCGCTGTTCCGCCTCGCCACCGGCCGGGCTGCGCTCGAGCAGTTCCGCCGCTGCAGCCAGCCACGCTGCCCAAAACCGCAGGCAGGCTCCCATCTGCCGGTGCTCCGGCAGGTCGAGTGAACTGAGCCGGCGCCTGACCCGGATGTGCTCGGGTAGGAATCCCTTGAGCGGCGCAGGAAGGCGCGAGGGCGTGTCGCGCTCTTGGAGAATACGCCCTGCACGGAAGGAGCGCAGCACTTCCGGCCCGGTCGCCCGGCTGGCGCGGTGATACGGCACAGCAGTATCTTCGGCGGCAAGGCGTCGGCGTGGGTTGCGTGCGATTCCGGCGACGATCGCTTCTAGCTCGTCGACCCGCGCGCGCAGAAACTCGAGTCGCGCGATGCCGGGCGGCCGGGTTCCGCTTCCGCGTGCAACGCCCTTACGGAATCCGCTCAACGAGAAAAGCGCGAAAGTGTCGCCGAGGATCTCCCGCACCATTTCATCGAAATCGTCGCGCGTTAGTTTGCGCTGATCGGCATCGGTGACGATTTCGAAGCGGCGCGCCGGCGTCCCGGCTATGCGCAGCTCCGCCTCGACCGTCCCGGCATGGAACCCCGGCGACCAGCGCCAGCGCGCAGCATCCGGCGCCGGCGCCCGCAGCGCCTCCAGCTTCACATCGTCGATCAGAAGGTCGGCGTCGGGCGCTTCGGGACTGTTCCGCAGCTCAAAGAGATACCGCCCGGTTTCCTGAATCATGCCGGGCGCGATAACCTCGGGCTCGGGCCAGACCCGCCACGCCGCGCCCGTCCTCTCGTTCAGCATCATCAGAGCTGGCATAGGGCGGCCTCATCGCGTCGCCTGGAACGAGCCAAACTCATCGAGATCTGCCACCAGACGGTTGAGAAAAGCCTGCGAACGGGGAAGCGGGCCGAGCGCTTTCAGGAGTTCCGTGAGCATAGGCCTTTGGCGTTCAGCCCCCCTGAGCTTGATTAGGACCTTCTGCACCATCAGGGCGTCAGTAACGCCCGCAGCATCATCCTTCAGGTGTTCGGCGGCAAAGGCGTGGTAGCGAACGACTTCTTCCGCTACACGGTAACCGAAGCCAAGGCCGTGAGGCGCCATGATCGCCTGCGCCGCGAGAAGATGGCTCTCGCAGGCGGCGCGTGCGTCCTTCAGCGCCGGCTCTCGCGCCTCGAACTCGACAAGAAAGCCCGCAAGATCGACCGCCGACATGTCGATTACCAGTGCGCGGTCGAGAACCTTGTCGCTGACGGCGCTTGTGGTTTCGTCGATGTTGATCGTCCCCGTGATGTAGAGATTCCCCGGCAGAGGAAGCTGCGCCGGGACGCTGGTCCCGGTCGAGCCTTCCAGCGGTACGCCGCTGGAATGAAGCTGAAGAGGCTCCCCTGTCTCGATCGCCGAAAGCACGTCCGAGAAATAGTATTCGACCCGAGCCAGATTCATCTCATCGAGAATGACGAACACGGGCGAGTCCCGGTGCGCCGTCGCCACGAGAACGGCTTCGAGAAAGGGAGGCACCACATAGCGGTTCGACAGGACATCATAGTAGCCGGTGAGGCCGGTCGGGTCGGTCCATTCCGGGCGCACCGGGCAGACTACCAGGAATGGATCCGCAGCATCCGCCGTCAGCCCATGCACCGCCCGCGCATACTTCAGGGCAAGTTGTGTCTTGCCGGTGCCGGACAGGCCCGCAAGGATCACGAAATGCTTGTGGGTAAGGAAATTGAGCGCGGCGTGATAGTGGCGCACTTCGCCGCCGGTATAGTGCCCGCCCAGAGCTGTGACGGCCGCCTCGATCTCCCCGACCGGAAGCGTCTGCGGCAGCCGCCGCATCCCGACACTGACCGCGGCGGCATCCTCCCAAACTTGAAGCTCGTGTACCTTCTCGTGGCCAACCAAGCTGCCGAGATAACCTACGAATTGCCGGGCAAGCAGGCTGCGCCGCGCTGACGCCGCAGGTGGCCAGATACTGAATACAATCTGATCGATCGGAACGGGGCGGCTGATTGCGGACAGATCTTCCGGGAGACTATCCCAGAAGTTTTTGTTCCGGATGTACAGCAGCCCGTCTTTAGCAACGTATCCCTTAACGTTCTTATTATTGTCGGTATAGTTCAGGCCATCAGGAGAAATCGCGGTCGGAGCGGAGTTATCTGCGGTCGTCTTCGCATCTTCCTCCTCGCTGTCTCTGTCATCCTCTTCAGCGGCCCGGGCCGAGCCCCGCGGGCGCGACACACCGGCCGCGCGCATCTCGGCCAATCTCTCCCGGAACGTCGCAAGGCCGCTCCTAACAAAAAGCGAGAAATAAATTTCGTCCTCTGGTGGAAACCTCAACAGACAATGCACAACAACCTGATCGGCGTCACCCGACAGGGCGTCAAAATTCACATTGAATGCGAAAAGACCACGTTCCACAACTTTGGCGCTGTTGGAAAATCCGAACGCGTCCGAGAAACGGGTCTTCCCAGTCACTGCGGGATTGGCTTTGACCGCCGCCTTATATCGCTGCTGCCGCTCGGCGAGGTTCATCCGCCGTCTCCTCCCGCTCGCCTCTCATGGCCATAAGCATTGTCTCTGCCAACGCCCTCGCCATGAGCGGCGGCACCGCGTTCCCGATCTGGCGGAACGCTGGATTCATTGTCCCGCTAAACACGAATCCATCCGGAAACGACTGCAGCCGAGCCGCCTCACGCACGGAGATCGTACGCGACTGCTCGCTGTCGTAATGAATATGGCTGTAGCCATCCTTCCCCAGATGGGCCATGAGCGTGCGCGCCGGCTGGTCCCGCCACATCTTGCGCCACTTGTTCGGGAACTTGCTCGCATCATAGGGCGGCACGATCGCATCCTTTAGCCGCTCATATTCGGCCGAGCCGGTGCGGATCATCTGTCCCTGCCGGCGCAGCTCAGCGAGGCGTTCTTCCAACATGTTCATCGCGTGCTGGTGCGCTTGCGGGTATTGGTCGCCGGGATTGAGCCTCGCGAATAGCTCATAGTCGCGCGGAAGGTACCGGATCACATGGTCTGAGAGGCCGTCAGCGGGCGCCTCAAAGCCGGACCAAGACCTCATCACTGACGCGTAGGCCGAAGGCTTCCGGCGCCGATCATAAGGAATGGTCTCATTGAAACGGCGCGCGCCCCGCTTCAGCACGCCAGCGGCGAGCTGCCGGCGCGCATAGATTGGCGGAAGATCGCCGATCGCTTGTTCTGCCGTCACGGCCGGTATCAGGTCGCGGCGTGGGCTTGGCGGATCGAGATAGTCGTGGGCGTCGTCTAGGAGGCTGTTCAGCACCTTCAGCGCGACCGCGCGCGACCCCTCATAGCCCGGAGGCAACGTCATCCAATGGCTCGGTTTTGGGAAGGTTACACGCTGCGCCACCTCGCGCCGGTAGCCAATAAGAAACATCCGCTCCCGCATCTGCGGCACGCCGTAGAACGACGCGTTCAAGAGCGTGTAGCCGCAGGTATAGCCCTTCGCCTCCAGCACCTCGCAAATCTCTTCGGCAAGGTTCTGGCCGCCATGGTTGAGCAGGTCAGGCACATTTTCCATCAACACCGCGAGCGGCTGGAAGGCATCAACGTACCGAAGATATTCCTGATAGAGCCGGGCGCGGGGATCATTCCGGAAAGCTTGTGGATGCGCGTCGATTTCACGCAGTTTAGGCCGCCCGACCCGTGCAAATGCTTGGCATGGCGGTCCCCCCACTATCACGTCGATGGCATCTTCTAAAGGGCCGAGCTGCAGGTCAGCAGCGAGCTCAGCGGGATCGGTGCGTGTGATATCACGTGCGATGCAATGTTCTACGGCACCGCCATGAAAATTGATTCCATGCGACCGCGCGGCATCGGGATCGAATTCAACTGCGCCGCTAATCTCGAAGCCCGCCGCCTTGAACCCCAAAGAAAGTCCGCCGCATCCCGCAAAGAGATCTAGCAGGCGTGGCTTAGCCCCCGCGCGGAGACGGGCTGCCTTGTGGGTGAAACGATCTGTCATTGGTCTCTCGTCCGAACTTCCTTAGGCAGGCGAAGCGGCAGTTCGGTCTGGCCGTGATAATCATCGAGAAACCTGAGAACCGCCTGACGGATCACCCAGGCGGCGGATACGTCGTTGGCGCTTGCGAGCCCCTGAATCCGGACATGGGCATCCTGGGGGAGGATTACCGAGGTTCGAATCGATTTGCCCCGCGCCGACATGGCTTGATATCCCCATCAATGATTCGAGCACATAATCTGCATCACATGGGTGCGCCATGCACCACAATTGCAGCCGGGCACGTCCACGTTGACGGAATCCATACTCCGCTCCGCCCTGCGTGTTGCTATTTTGTTCTAAAATATCATGCTTGACGACGATCGCAATCTGCATCGCCCCTTCTTACGTTGAGCGGGTTTGTACAAAGAGGCCGCCCGCAAACGGTCATTGTCTCCCTTTCGTCCACATCTTCTAAACCAATGCAATTTCAACAACATACGTGTTCGCTGTTTCGCCTTGGTCGGCGCGCCACTTCTGTACAAAGCCGCGAGCACCCGGATGGGGACTTTGTTGGCTAGTACGGCTCTCTCCAGCACTGTCCTTGATCCGTGGATCCGCACGGCGTGCTGATCCACTCCTACGGCAAGGGTGAAACCAAGCGGCAGGCGGGAGCCATTATAGAAGCCTTGCCGGGCGTTCTTTTTCATGGCCCGCAGCACATGCTTGGCATTCTCGCGGGACTGGTACTCGTCTAATTCCGGAGATGACCCGATGCGGCGCCTTCGAGCGTCTGCTTCGGAACCCTCTCCAGCTACGAGCCGCGTAGCGCGCGTCCCATTACACCGACGGGTGGATCGAGGGTCATCTCCGATGCCGGGAATTCCAGCATCGGCTCGTGGTGCCTCCTCTCACCCTGTCGACACAGCTGACGACCTGGTCGCCGCTGAGCCCACGGGAGGCGCCTGCAGATCGTAACCGCTCTGATCTCTCTTTGCATGACGGCCTCCAGATCCGGCGCGTGCAATACAATCGGAAGAATTCTAAATATCGATCTCTACGAGCAAGATAAACTTGACGAAGATTTGTATATGCTGAAGAGTCATTGGCCCAATATTGGCAGGCGGGAATCACAATTTAGGCACGATATGTCATTCTGCATGTGAGAGACGTTCTAAGGTGCTGCCGTGAACAAGCCGATACCTCAGCATTTGTTTGTAGGGACCGTTGATGGGGAGCCAAATTGCGCTCCCGACTCCGATGTGTATGAAATCTGGCCGAAATTCATCGTGATGGTGTTGTTGCGCGGCGCGCAGCACTTCGTCATCGACGATCGCGATTTCCGGATCGATGCGGGATCGGGCGAGGACATGCGTCCCCTGGTTTTCATGCTCAATGTCGCACGCTTCTCGCGTCTGCATTTCGTCAATGACAGCAATGTCCCGCTGCGCAAGATCATGATCTCCGCACCGCATCCCTGGATGGAATGGCTGATGCGCACGCAAGGGGCGCAAAGCTCGGTGCTGCGTCCGTTCCTGGCTCGTCATCTGTCGCAGTTCAGCTTCCCGGCGAGCGGGCAAGTCCGCCAGCTCGCCGAGCAGATCATGGCGCCGCCGCCGTCGCTGGAGGGCGAGTTGCGCTCTCTCCACCGGAATTCGCGCGCGCTCGACATCATGTGCCTCGCCTGCCTCGCGCTGGCCGGCGACGAGGAGGAGCGCCGACGGCCACTGCTCGCCAGCCGGCGGCAGAGCGAGCGGGTGCGGGATTTCGTGCTGAAGCACCTCGACCGCAGCCTCACCATCGAGGAGATCGCCTTCGCGGTCGGAGCGAGCGTGTCTTCCGTGCAGCGGCACTTCAAGGAACATTTCCAGATGACGGTGTTCGAGTTCATCCGCAAGGAGCGGCTGGAGCGCGCCTGCCTCGCGCTGGAGCGGGATGGCATCACCATCGCCCAGGCTGCCTATGCGGCCGGTTACACCGATCCGTCGAACTTCTCCGTCGCCTTCAAGAAGGTTTATGGCGTGCCGCCCAAATATAAGCGGCGCTGAGGGCGGCCGGCATCGAGACGCGGATAGCGCAGCGTGATGAGCCGCGCCGGAAGCGTTGCCAGCGCCAGCGCGGCGGCGAAGCCGGCGAGGGCGGGCAGCGGCGGGATGTGCCAGCGCCGGCTGCAATCTCCCGGCTCGGCGACGGGGTCGGTGCGGACGTCGAGGGCGCGGAAGTCCATATCGAGGCCGCAACCGATTCCCTTGGCTACGGCCTCCTTGCGCGTCCATAGCCGATAGAAGGCGTGGCGGCGTTCTTCCTCCGGCAGCCCGGCGAGCAAGGCGAGTTCCCCCCAGGAGAAGACGTCCGGCGCGATCTCATAGGGCGGAGCGGTCCGCATCGCCTCGATGTCGACGCCGACCGGACCGCCGCGGCTGATGGCGATCAAGGCGAGATCGCCGCTATGCGACAGGTTGAAGTCGAGATCGCCGCCGTCGAGGCCGGGGCGGCCCCATGGCCCGATCGAGAAGGCAAGGTCTGCCGGCGGCAAGCCGAGCTCGGCGGCGAGCACCCGGCGCAGGGCGGCGTGCGCCGTGACATAGGCGGCGCGCAGCGGGCGGGTGCGGAACGCCTCCGCGCGCCTGTTCTCGCCGGGATCCAGCAGCGCGACATCTTCCGGATCCTCGTGCGGACCGCTTTCGACCAGCCAGAGCCGGACCTCTCCGGGGTCGAGACGGCGGAGGGTTTCCGGCGTCGCCGGCTTCCACGGCTGTCCGGAGTCTGTGCGCTGGATGTTGAGGTAGTTCATGGCCGGTGCCGATCCGTTGCAGCGCCGCATGTCTCTTCCACCTGGCCCGTCGTCTGTGGCACGCTGCAGACGTTCGCGACGTAGGAAACGGCCATGTCGTGCTTCACGCGGGAGAAGTCGCCGACCGCATCGGCGACGAAGAACGGCTCGATGTCGTGCATGAAGGCATCGGCCGCCGTGAGCAGGCAGCCGATATGGGCGTAGACGCCGCAGATGACGAGCTGGTCGCGACCGCGCACGCGCATCAGCGTCTCGAGATTGGAGCGCTGGAAGGCGCTGTAGCGGTGCTTCACCAGCACGAGGTCGCCCCCCGCCGGGGCGAGCGCGTCGAGGATGGGGCGGTGCTCGGCCGGATCGCTCATGCCGGCACCCCAGAGATCGGCCTGCAGGCCGCGGTCGCGGCGGTCCTGTCGCACCTCCTGCGCGGTGTAGAAGACCGGCATGCCGACCACGCGCGCGGCGGCGATGAGCCGGGCGATGTTGGCGACCAGCGGTGTCAGCGGGGCGGCGTCGGCTGCGAACGGCCGGAGGAAATAGCGCTGCATGTCGTGCACCAGCAGCGCCGCTCGCCGGGGTGCGAGCCGCCAGCTTGCCCTTGCCGGCGGCAGCTCGGCGGCTTCCGGCAACCTGTAGGGGGCGATGCGCGGCAAGGCGGGCGTCCCGGCGGGCGGGGCGTCGGCTGGCGGTTGCTGCGGCGCCGGGGAGAGGACGGCGGTCACCGGCGCACCTCATGGTCGAGCGGGATATCGAGGGCGTTGAGCAGCGCGGCGAACTTGGCGCCGGTCTCCTCCGCCTCGGCGAGGGGATCGGAGCCCGGTACGATGCCGGCCCCGGCGAATAGCCGCGCCTGCCGGCCGGCGATCTCGGCGCAGCGTATGGTGACGTACCAGGCGCCATCGCCGCGGCCGTCGCACCAGCCGACCGTGCCGGCATAGAAGTCGCGGCCATACTCCTCGAGCGCGGCGATGTGGCGGGCCGCCTTCTCGCGCGGCACGCCGCACACCGCCGGGGTCGGATGCAGCGCGGCGGCGAGCACGGCGGCGGAGACGTCCGGGTCCTTCAGCTCGCCCTCGATGCCGGTGCCGAGATGCCACATGCTGGCGGTCGAGGTGAGCGCCAGACCCTGCGGCCGGAACAGTCGGCGGCACCAGGGGGCGAGCGTGTCGAGGATAAACTCCACCACGATGGCATGCTCGCGCCGGTCCTTTCGCGAACGCAGCAAGCCGGCGCCGGCCGCCGCGTCGGCCGCGAGGTCACCGGGACGACGGCGGGCGGAACCGGCGAGCGGATGCGAGGAGATGCGCGCGCCGTTCTTGGCGAGCAGCAGTTCCGGCGTCGCACCCGCCATCACCCGGCTCACCCCATCGCGTGGCGGTAGCGGCACCAGGAAGGCGGTGCTGGCCGGATCCACCGCCAGCCGGGCGAACAGTGCCGCGAGATCGATGTCCCGGTCGGCGGTGGCGAGGAGGCTGCGCGACAGCACCACCTTCCTCAGCCCGTCAGGGGCCGAGGCTTCGCCGGCCATGATGTCGAGCGCGCGGCGCACGGACCGCGCATAGCCGGCGGCGTCGGGCTGATGGTGGATTTGCCAGTTGCGGCAGATCGCCGGACGCGGGACGGGCCGGGCGGTGCCGGCGGGACGGCGGGCGACCTGGGCGACCTGCCAGAGGCAATCCGCCGCCTCGCGGTCGAAGGGCAGCGCACCGGCGACCACGGCGTCGGCGCCGGCGGCGTGGAAGGCGGCGGTCAGGCGCGCCTCCAGCGTGGCGACCGGGCCGGAGGCGAGTGGCGCCGCCGCGCCGAGGCCGTGCATCAGGCCCTGCGGCGACTGGAACGCGAAGACGGTCTCCCGGCCGCCCGGCGGCGGAAGGGGAGCGGTGGCATCGGCGCGGACGGAAGGGTCGAGGCGTGTCAGCATGTTCATGGCCGATCTCCTGCGAGGGGGATGACGGGCCATCGCGGCCCGGCGAGAGGACGTGCCGTCCTGCTATCCGGCGAGGTGCCGTGGCAGCCGGTGACGCATGCCGGCGGCGTCGGCCTCGACGATGAGGTTGTCGAGCAGCGGCCCGAGGATTTTGAGCGAGGCTGGGGATACGATGTCCTCGTGCGAGCAATGGGCGAGCTTGTGGATGGCGAGCCGGCCCACCCGGTGGCGCCAAACGCCCTCCGGATCGATGCCGGGGAGCATCGACTTGCCGGCGACGAACAGGGTGATCTCTCCGTCGTAATCCTCGGTGGTGGCCTGCGAGAGCAGGGTGACGGCGTCGCGGTAGTTCTCGAAGATGTGGGCGAACATCTCCTCCTTCTCGCGGCGGAACTCGTCGTCCATCACATCGGCCATGGCGTCGTTGATGAAGCGCTCCTGCTCGCGCTCGGCGCCAAGATTGGCTTCCGCGCCCTGCGGGTCGCTCCAGTCGTGCGCCTCGGCCGGATAGGTGTCGAGCAGGCCGAGGAAGCGAACCTCCTCGCCCATGCGCCGCAGCCGCACCGCCATGCCGTAGGCGACCGTCCCGCCGAGCGAATAGCCGAGCAGGTAGTAGGGCCCGTGCGGCTGCACCTCGCGCAGGATGGCGAGTTGGCGCTCGCACGCATCGTCCATGTCGGCGCCCATGGCGATCGGCCCATGCGGGCGCGGCGACTGCAGGCCGATGATCGGCATGTCGGCGCGCAGATAGCGCGACAGCACGCTGTATTGCCAGGAGACCCCCGAGGCCGGGTAGACGCAGATCAGCGGTGCGCCGTGCCCGTCCCTGAGGCGCACCACGAGGTCGAAGCCGCTTTTCGCCATGTCGCCGACCAGTTCGCCGGCGATTAGGTGCTCGGCGAGCCGCGCCACCGTCGGCATCACCACGATCTGTCCCACCGACACCTGCCGCTTCAGGTCGCGGCGGATGCGGGCGGCGAGGCGCATGGCGAGCAGTGAATGGCCGCCAATGGCGAAGAAGTCCTCCTCCGCCCCCACCGCCTCGCGGCCGAGCACGTCGGCGAAGATGGCGGCGAGCCGGGTTTCCAGCCCCTCCGCCGGCGCCCGGCCGCCGATGCCTGCGGCGGCGCGGTCGGGTAGCGGCAGGGCGCTGCGGTCGAGCTTGCCATTGGCCGAGAGTGGTAGGTCCTCCAGCACGAGGATGGCGACGGGAAGCATGTGGCCGGGCAGCGTCGCCTTGAGCGCCTCGCGCATGGCCTCCGGCTCCGGCATGGCGCCGGGCTGCGGCACTACATAGCCGACGATCTGCCGGGCATCGGCGCCATGCATGGCATCGCCGAGCCGGGCAGCATGCGCCACCGCCCGCGCGACGCCCGGCAGGTGCAGCATCTGCGCCTCGATCTCGCCAAGCTCCACGCGCTGGCCGCGGATCTTCACCTGATGGTCGGTGCGGCCGAGATATTCCACCGAGCCGTCCGGCAGCCAGCGAGCGAGATCGCCGGTGCGGTACATGCGGGCGCCGGTGGCGAAGGGATCGGCGACGAAACGCTGGGCGGTGAGGTCGGGACGTCCGAGATAGCCGTCGGCCAGCTGGACGCCGCAGAGATAGAGCTCGCCCGCCATGCCTTCCGGCACCGGCCGCAGCAGATGGTCGAGGATGCGCAGCTGCGTATTCCACACCGGTCGGCCGATCGGAACGCCGCCGCGGCCCTCGATATGCGCGCCGGCGGCCGGGGCGTAGGTGACGTCCACCGCCGCCTCGGTCGGGCCGTAGAGATTGTGAAGACGCGCCTGCGGCAGCAGGGTCGCGAATTGGCGGGCCAGGCTGCGTTCCAGGGCCTCGCCGCTGGCGAAGACGGTGCGCAGGGCGGCGCAGCCCTCGCGGTGCCCGGCCTCGTCGGCGATCAGCCCGAGGAAGATGGCGAGCATGGACGGCACGAAATGCAGGGTGGTGACGCCGTGCCGGGCGATGAGGCCGGCGAGCTCCTCCGGCTCGCGATGGGCGCCGGGCGGCGCCATCACCAGCCGGGCGCCGACCATGTAGGACCAGAAGAACTCCCACACCGAGACGTCGAAGCCGCAGGGGGTCTTCTGCAGCACCACGTCGTCGGCGCCGAGCGGGTATTCGTGCTGCATCCACAAGATGCGATTGACGATGGCGGCGTGCGAGATCACCACCCCTTTGGGCCGGCCGGTGGTGCCGGACGTGTAGAGCACGTAGCAGGGATGGGCCGGGCGCAGCCCGTCATCGGCGGGCAGCTCGCCGGCCTCGCCATCCTCCTTGGCGAGGGCGTCGAAGCGCAGCACGGGCGTGCCCTCGGGCAGCAGGCCGAGCGAGGAGGCGTCGGCGATGATGAGGCGCGGGCCGGCATCCTCCAGCATGAAGGCGAGCCGCTGCGGCGGATAGCTGAGGTCGAGCGGCAGGAAGGCGGCTCCCGCCTCCACCACGCCGAGCAGCGCCAGGCTGAGGCGTGCCGAGCGGGGCAGCGCCACCGCGACCACGTCGCCCGGCCGGACGCCGGACGCCCGCAGCCGTCCGGCGAGGGCGAGCGTCTGGTGGCGCACCTGCCGATAGCTGAGGCTGTTCTCGGCATCGACGAGCGCCGCCGCCTCGGGCGTGCGCGCGGCCTGCGCCACCAATAGGTCGCGCAAGGTGAGCGCCGGCAGCGGCCGGACGGTGGCGTTGATGGCTGCGATGCGGGCCTCGTCCTCGGCGGTGGTCAGCGGCAGGCCGGCGACGGTGGTCGTGGGACGTGTCACCAGCGCCTCCAGCACGCCGGCGATGCGGCGGGCCAGCGCCGCCCCGTCGGCGACGGCGCCGCGATTCTCGACCAGCAGCGTCAGGCGCCGGCCGGGCAGCACCAGCAGCGCCAGCGGATAATGACTGTAGCCACGGTTGCGGATGTCGCGCACCGCGACGCCGCCGAGGTCGTGGCCGATATAGTCGCTGTCGGGATAGTTCTCGACTACCAGCAGCGTGTCGAACAGCGCGCCGCTGCCGGCGATCTCCTGGATCTCGCCGAGGCTCAGGCCGTCATGCTCCATCAGTTGGGCGTGCTGGGCCTTCAGCGCCTCCATCTCGTCCCACAGCGCGGCATGCGGTTCGAGGCGAACGCGGATCGGCACGGTGTTGAGGAATAGGCCGACCTGCTCGCCTATGCCGGGTATCTCGGCCGAGCGGCCGGAGACCGGGGTACCGAACACCACCTCGTCGCGCCCGGCCATGGCGCCGAGCACCGCTCCCCACACGGCCTGCATGACCATGTTGAGCGTCAGCCCGCGCCGGCGCGCCTCCGCCAGGAGGAGAGCGCTGTGCTCGGCCGAGAGCGCGACCTCGTGCTCCTCGACGGTCGCCGTCGGTGAGAGATGGTCGAACAGCGTGCAGGGGCGGACACCGGACAGTGCTTCCGCCCACACCGCGCGGCTTGCCGAGCGGTCGCGGGCGGCAAGCTGGCGCACCACCCGGTCATAGCCGATCGCCAGCGGCGGTAGCGGCGCGTCACCGCGATAGGCCTCCGTGAGGTCGCGTAGCAGCAGCGGGGTCGACCAGCCGTCGATCATCAGGTGGTGCACGAGGATCAGCAGGACATGCCGCTCCGACGAGAGGCGGATGAGCTCGGCATGGATGAGCCGGCAGAAGGCCGGCGCCACCAGCGCCCGCTCGATCGTCGCAGCCTCCAGCTTGGCCAGCGCGCTTTCCAGTTCCCCGCCTTCCAGTGTCGACAGGTCGTGCTCGGCCATTGGCCAGAGCGGGCCTTCCTCCGGGAGCGGCGGCACTGCCAGCAGCGGCTCCTCGCCGGCGGTGTCGAACACCCCGGCGAGCTGGGGATGGCGCCGCAGCACGGCGTCGAAGGCGCGATGCAGGCGGGCGGCATCGAGACGGCCGTCGAGTTCCAGCCGGGTGAAGGCGTTGTAGTTCTCCGCCTGCCCGCCGGTTGCGGCATGGAACAACATGCCCTTCTGGGTGGAGAGCGCCGGCAGCACTGCGGCGATCGCGCCATAGCGGGCGCGCAGTGCCATGACCTCTACCGGCGAGGCAGCCTCGGCCGTGCCGGGCGCGTCCGCCGCCTCGGCGGCGAGCGGGGTGAGCGCACGGGCCATGCGGCGCGGGTCGCGGGCCAGGAACACGTCGCGTGGGCGCAAGAGATAGCCCTCGGCCCGTAGCGCGTTGCACAGCACGATGGCACTGATACTGTCGCCGCCAAGGGCGAAGAAGTCGCTCTCCGCGCCTACCGCCGACAGCTTGAGGGCGCGGGCCATGGAGCGCGCCACTCGCATCTCCTCCGGGGTGGAGGGCAGCGTCTCGACGCGGGCGGTGGGAGCGGGCAGGCGGGCACGGTCGACCTTGCCGTTCACCGAGAGCGGGAAGGCGTCGAGGATCATCACCGCCGCCGGGACCATGTAGTCGGGGAGCCGCTGGCGGAGGCTGTTCCTGAGCTCCTGCGCCTGCTGGTCGCGCTGGCGCGGATCGCCTCGGCGCAGCGTGCAATAGGCGATGAGGCGGTGGCTGTCGTTCACGGCCTCTGCCACGACGAAGGCGGTTTCCACATCGGGGCGGGCGGCGAGCGCCGCCTCGATCTCCGCCGTCTCCACCCGATAGCCGCGCACCTTCACCTGATGGTCGGCACGGCCGATGAACTCCACCCGCCCGTCGGCGGTCCAGCGCACGAGGTCGCCGGTGCGGTACATGCGCTGTCCCGCCTCGAAGGGGTTGGCGACGAAGCGCTCGGCGGTGCGGGCGGCCTGGCCGAGATAGCCGCGCGCCAGTCCCTCGCCGGCGATGTAGAGCTCGCCGACCACCCCGACCGGAACTGGCTGGAGATGGGAATCGAGCACATGCGCACGGGTGTTGCCGATGGGGCGGCCGACCACAGGCTGCGCCGTCTCGTGCACCGGGGCCCGCAACGTGTCGACGGTGTATTCGGTCGGGCCGTAGAGGTTGTGCGCCTGTAGCTCGGGATGCGCGCGCAGGGCGCGCCAGAGCGCCGGCGAGGCCGCCTCGCCGCCAATGAGCAGCACGGTGGGGCGATGAGCGCCTTCCATGAGGCCGGCGCTCATCAGCTGGGCGCAGAAGGAGGGCGGCAGGTCCATGGCGTCGAGGCCGGCCGTGCGCAGATGGGCAACGAGACCGTGGGCGTCGCGGCGCATCTCCTCGTCGATGACGTGAAGCTCCTGGCCGAGCAACAGCCAGAACAGCTGCAGCCAGGAGGAATCGAAGGAGAAGGAATGGGTGTGCGCCGCCCTGAGCGACCGACCCGGATGCGCATGGCGGGCCGCCGCGATACCCGGTGCGTAGATGTCATCCCAGTGGGAGGAGATCAGGTTGATCAGGGCGCCATGGGTGTGCATCACCCCCTTGGGCCGGCCGGTGGAGCCGGAGGTGAACACGATGGCCGCGATGTCATGGGCCGCGACACCTTGGGCGGCAACGTGCTGCGCGGTGGGCTGCACGGACGTCGCGTCCTCGCCCAGCCATGCGCCGGACAGCGCGTCGAGGCGGCTGGCGATCTCCGCTTCGTCGAGGCACAGCACCGGCAAGCCGGCGGGCAGCTGCCACCGGGCGCCACGCGTGGTGAGGACGAGGCGCGGGCGCGCATCCTCGCACATGGCGGCGAGGCGCTCCGGCGGATGGTCTAGGTCGAGCGGCAGGAAGGTGGCGCCGCTTTCGAGAATGCCGAGTAGGCTGGTGACCGTTTCCGCCGCCCGTGGCGCCGCCAGGGCGACGATGTCGCCCGGCCCGATGCCCTCGGCCGAGAGGTGCCGGGCGAGCGCCCGCGCCCGCCCGGCGACCTCGGCGAAGGAGAGCCGTGTCGCCCCGCCGACCAACGCCGTCGCCTCGGGCGTGCGGGCGACCTGCGCGGCGAAGAGGTCGAGGACAGTGCGGGCGCCGTCGAGTGGCGCGACCGTCCGGCCGCTGGCGGCGGCGGCGAGGAGGCGCCCTTCGTGGCCTTCGGTGACCGGAAGCCGGCCGGCCGGCGTCGCGGCGTCGCGGCTGAAGCCGTCGATCAGGCATTCGAGGCGACGGGCGTGGCGGGCGAGATCGTCGCGGCTGTAGCGTCGGGGTTCGCCGCGCAGTTCGAGCTTGATCCGGCCGTCGGCGATGAGCACGCCGAAATCGATGTCGTCCACCGGGCCGACCGCAAGATGGTGGGTGAGGCCGGCGACCGCGCCGAAAGCGAGATCGTAGTCGAAGATACGGTAATTGATGACGGGTCCGTACAGCGCCCGTCCGGAGCCGACCACTCCGAGGTCGCGCTGGATGCGCTCGGCATCGTAGCGCTGATGCCGGCGCGCGTCGCGCAGGGCCTGCTTGACCTGCTCGCCCAATGCGGCGAGCGGCGCCGACGGATCGACCTCGATCCGCACCGGCAGCACGTTCACCGCCGGCACCACCGTGCTCGCCGCCGCCGAGCCCATGCGGCGCATGAAGGGCACGCCGAGCACCTGCGAGGGTGTCGCCGAGACGCGGTAGAGATAGGTCGCCACCGCCGCCATGATGAGGTCGAACACGGCGAGCCGGTGCTCGCGGGCGGTCTCCTCAAGGGCGACGAGGAGGCGGGGCGGCAGGGCATGGGTATGGGTGACCAGGCTGGCGGGTTCTCCGCCCGCCGCCGCCGTGCCGCTCGGCGTGTCGACATGGACGTCGCGCAGCGACAGGTCGCAGGGCGGCGGCAGGTTGCGGCAATAGCCGCGCCAGAACTCCCGGTCGCGGGCGAAGGCGGGAGAGGCGACATAGGCGTCGTGCTCCTCCACCACCGAGGCGGCGTCGGTGAAAGGCGAGGGCGAGGGCGTGTGTCCGGCGAGCCGGGCGGTGTAGATCTCTGCGATCCGGCGGGTGAGGGCGGCGAAGCTGAAGCCGTCCAGCATCAAATGGTGATAGCGTTGGTACCAGAACCAGCGCGGGGCGCCGTCGCTGCCTGTCAGGTTCATCAGCACCTGCCGCGAAAGCGGATGCTCGCCCGCTGCCGGCAGTTCCGTGGCCATGTCCGCCTGCATGAAGGCGCGGGCCGCCGCCTGCGGATCCGCATGGTCGTTGAAATCGAGCCGCTCGATCGGCGGCAGGCGGCTCTCGTCGCCGGCCTCCCGCAGCACCTGCCAGGCCCCGGCCTCGTCGGCGAAGAAGCGGGCCGAGACGGTGTCGGCCTCGCCGAGGCCTTCCGTGATGGACGCCGCCAGCAGCTCCGGGTCGACCGGGCCGGCGAGCTCCACCGCATGGGCGATGAGATAGGCGTTGCCCCGTTCGGCGATCTGGTCGGCGAGCCAGATGCCGAGCTGGGTGCTGACGAGCGGCAGGATGCGCATGGCGGTGTCCTTGCGGGCAATGAAAAACCCCGCCGGCGGGCCTGTGGCGCAGGCCGGCCGGGTGAGAGTCTTCTTCCTCGATATGCGGAGGCGGTCGCGCCGCCGCGGTCAGGTCGGTCGGGCTAGGCCGATATCCGGCGGGTGGCGGGGCTGATGTCCTGCCACTCCCGTTCGATCAGCTGCAGGCAGGAGGCGCGGTCGTCCGGGCCGTGGACGGAGCGCCAGCCTTCCGGCACGTCGCGGAAGGACGGCCACAGGCTGTACTGGCCGTCCGCATTGACGAGAGCCAGGAAGAGGTGACGCTCGTCGTCGAAGGGGTTCAGATGATGGTCGTCCATGACGGAGCCTTCGGTTCGGTACGGATAAAGTCAGGAGCGGCCGGCGCCCTTGCTTTCCAGCAGGGCCCAGAGCGTGCCGAGGGTGAGGCAGCGGGCGAACTCGACGAAGCTCACATCGATGGCCGCCGCCTTCCATTCCGTCACCAGCTGCATGGCGGTGATGGAGTTGAGGCCGTAGTCCATCAGGTTGTCGTCATCCTCCGGTTCCTCGTCGAGGAAGCGCATCAGCTGGACGCGCAGGGCGTCCTTCGACGCCGGTGGCAGATGGGCAGGCTGGGATGCAGCAGTCATCGATACCTCCATAAGGGTGTTTGGCGAGCGGCATGAGCGCATCTACTCGCGCGCCAGCGCCTCCACCGGATTGAGCCGCGCCGCGCGGCGGGCGGGCATGTAGCCGAACAGCACGCCGATGCTCATCGCCGCGACGAGGGCGAGCACGATGGCGGTAAGCTGGAACACCACCGAGAGGCCGAGCACGAGGGACGCGCCGACACCGATGGCAAGGCCGAGCGCGACGCCGACGATTCCACCGCCACCCGCCAGCACGAGGGCTTCGAGCAGGAATTGGCGCAGGATGTCCGCGGCCGAGGCGCCGACCGCGATGCGGATGCCGATCTCGCGCGTGCGCTCGGTGACGTTCATCAGCATGATGTTCATCACGCCGATGCCGCCGACCAGCAGCGAGATGCCGGCGATCATGGCGAGCAGGCCGGCCATCGCCGACTGGGTCTCGGCCACCGCCGCGATGCGGGCCGCCATGTCGTTGATGAAGAAATCTTCCATGCGGTGGCGCTCGCGCAGCGTCTCGCGCACGAGCTGCTTGGTCTCCTCCAGCCGCGCGGTGTCGGCGACGGTGAGCTGGATGCCGCCGAGATCCGTGCTGCCGATCAGGCGGCTCGCCGCGGTGAGCAGCGGCACCACGACCCGGTCGTCGCGGTCGGTGCCGCGCTCGTCGGGCCCCTTCGGAACCAAGACTCCGGTGACCAGGAAGGGGATGTTGTTGGCGAGCACGTAGCGCCCGGACGGGTCCTCCTCGTCCGGGAAGAGCCGGGCGGCCACCGCCGTACCCAGCACGATGACCGGCGCGCCGGCGCGCTCGTCCGCCGGGGTGAAGAAGCCGCCCCTGCGCGTGCCCCACTGGAAGGTCTCGGGATAGGCGGTGGAGGTGCCGAAGGCCTCCGAACGCAGGCTGGTCGCGCCGGCGGTCAGGGTCACGGTGGTCCAGCGGCCCGGCGTCACGGCTTTCACATTGGGCAGCGTGGCCAGCGCCTCGGCGTCGGCGAGCGTCAGGCGCCCGCCGGGCAGGGTCGGATTGTCGTTGTCGGGCATGACGACGATCCAGTCGGTGCCGGTCGCTGCCGCGCGCGCCATCACGTCCCGCCGCGTGCCCTCGCCGATGGCGAGCATCGCCACCACCGCGGCGGTGCCGATGACGATGCCGAGCAGGGTCAGCGCCGTCCGGAACGGGTTGCCCGCCAGCGCGGCGAAGGCGGAGCGCAGCGCCTCGGTGAGCGCGAACAGGCCGGGCGCGTGCCGCTTCGGCCGCTCCTCCCCGCTCCGCTCAAGCATGGCGGGGATCGTCTCGCCACTGTCCGAGACCACGAGGCCGTCGCGGATCTCCACCACCCGCCGGGCGGCGCGCGCGGCCTGCGCGTCGTGGGTCACCAGGATGACGGTGTGTCCCTCGTCGGCGAGCTCGCCGAGCAGCGTCATCACCGCTGCGCCCGAGGCGCTGTCGAGCGCGCCGGTCGGCTCGTCGGCGAGGATGACGGCACCACCGTTCATCAGCGCGCGGGCGATGGAGACGCGCTGCTGCTGCCCGCCGGAAAGCTGGTCCGGTGTATGGTCCAGCCGATCCGCTAGTCCGAGGCGGTCGAGCAGTGCGGTCGAGCGCTGCCGGCGCGTCCCGGCGGGGATGCCGGCATAGACCGCCGGCAGCTCCGCATTGGCGCAAGCGTCGACGCCCGGCAGCAGCAGATAGCGCTGGAAGATGAAGCCGAACACCTCGCGCCGCAGCCGGGCCTGCTCGTTGCGACCGAACGCCCCCGCCTCGCGGCCGTCAAAGCGGTAGCTGCCGGAGGTCGGCCGGTCGAGCAGGCCGATGACGTTCATCAGCGTCGACTTGCCTGAGCCGGAGGCGCCGACGATGGCGACGAATTCACCGCGATTGATGGTGAGATCGACGCCGCACAGCACCTCGGTGGTGACGCTGCCGCGGGTGAAGGCGCGGCGCACGCCGCGAAGCGCGATGAGGGGGACGTGGGAACCAGCTGTCATTGAGTGAAGCGGATGGCGGTCCGCACCTCCTCGTTGCGCTCGCCGACGATGACGTGCTCACCCTCCTTCAGCCCTTCGAGCACCTCGGCCTTGAAGCGGGTGCGCACGCCGACGCGCAGGCGGCGGGTCTCAGGCCTGCCGTCCGCGCCCGGCACGCGGGCGGTGAAGACGTCGGCCTCGCCCTCGACCGGCGCGAGGGCGACCGTCGGCACGACGAGCACGCCGCGCGCACCGGCGGTGACGAAGAAGGTCTGGGCGCTCATCTGCGGGCGCAGCTCGCCTTCCGGATTCGGGACGTCGAACAGCGCCGTGTAGAAGACGACGCCACTATTTGCCGTCGTGCCGCTGCTGGCGCCGGCGCTGCCGCTGGTGCTCGGCCCCGGCAGGATCTGCCGTACCCGGCTTTCCCAGCGCCGTTCGGGGTGGCCGAGAGTGGTGAACCACACGGGCATGCCGAGCTTCAGCTTCGGCACGTCGGCCTCGGCGACCTGCGTCCAGACCGTCATCACCGACAGATCGGCGATGCGCAGCAATTGCGGCGTCTGGTAGGTCGCCACCAGCGTCTGGCCCTGACGGGCCTCCACCGAGACGACGGTGCCGGCCATCGGCGCGTAGACGCGGGTATAGTCCAGCTGCGCGCGGTTCGAGCGCAGCGTGGCGCTCACCTGACGGATCTGCGCCTGCGTCATCTTCAGCTGCGCTGCCGCCGTCTCGGCCTCCATGGCGGCGCGATCGTGTTCCTCGGTGCTGGTGAACTGGTTGCGGACCAGCCGGGCCTGGCGCTCCTCGCGGCTGGCGGCGAAGCGCGCGCGCGCCTCGAGATCGAGGATCTGGGCCTGAAGCCGCGCCAGCTCGGCCTCGCCGGCCTCGACCTGCGCCTCCTGCAGCGCGGAATCGATCTCTGCCAGCAATTGGCCCGCCTCGACCTTGTCGCCCTCGCGCACATGCAGCTTCAGGAGCTGACCGGAGGCCTGGGCGCCGACATCGACATAGTCGCGCGGTTGCAGCTTGCCGAGCGCCGACACGCTCTCCTCGATGTCGCCGCGGGTGACGGGGGCGGTCTCGAAGGCCTCAGCCGGCGTGCCGGCATTCAGCCGGGCATCGGCCAGCAACATCGCTCCACCCGCCGCCAGCCCGATGAGGGCCACGATGCCGGCGGAACGCAGGGCAAGACGGGTTCGGCGGGACGCGGCCATGATGCCTCAGCCCTCTTCCGCGACGGGCCGCGAGGCGGGAAGCGCAGGCTCGACATCGGCGCGCCCCATGGCGTGGAAGCCCAGCGTGAACAGGCCGCCGAGGCCGAGCGCCGCCGCGCCGAGCAGCATGACGCCGGCCCCTGGCAGCAGTTGCGCCAGCGCGCCTATGCCGACCGCGCCGATGCTGTCGCCCGTCACGTCCTGCGCCGCCCACAGGCTGTTGATGCGGCCGAGATAGGCGTCCGGCGTGTGGTCCTGGATGATGGTGTATTGCAGCAGGTTGGCGATGGCGGTGGCATAGCCGTAGACGACGAGGACCGGCATCGCCGCCGCTATATGTCCCGCCGCGCCCAGCGCGACGACGCAGGCAAAAGCCAGCACGCACAGGCCGGACATGGTGAGTTCCGGCCGGTTGAGGCCGCGCGCCCAGCCGCTCAGCAGGGCGCCGAGGGTCGCTCCCACCGGTACGGCCGAATACATGAAGCCGATCTCCAGCGCACCGCCGCCGAAGGTGTTCGTGACCAGCGCCGGGAATAGGATGCGGATGGAGGTGGTGATGGTGAGCAGCGTGCCGATGGCGAACACCATGAGCAGCTTGCGATGGCGGAACAGGAAACCGAAGGCCTCGCCCATCATGCGGAGCGGATGGGTGACTTCCGGCCGCTCCGGCACCATGCGCGGCAGCGACAGCAGGGTGAGCACGGTGGCGAGCGTGCCCGCCGCGGCGATGCCGTAGTTCCATCCGAGGCCGGCGAAGGCGATGACCATGCCGCCGAGTGCGGGGGAGACGATGGTGGCGCAGCGCGTGGCGAGCATGCCGAGGGCGCCGGCCTGCATCAGGTTCTCGCGGCCGGCGATGAAGGGCATGGCCGCCATCAGCGCCGCGACGCCGAGCGCGCCGAAGAAGCCGTCCCAGAAGGCGAGGCCGTAGATGGCGATGAGGGAGGGCGTCTCCAGCAGGCTGTTGGCGGCAAGCCCGAGAAACCCGATCCCGCAGATGGAGCGGGCGAACAGGATCAGCCGGCGGCGGTCATGCAGGTCGGAGAGCACGCCGCCCAGCAGCAGGCCGAGGAACATGCCGAGGCCGTCCAGCGCCGCCACGAGGCCGACCTGCACGCTCGATCCGGTCATCTCGTAGACCTGCACCGGCACGCTCACCGTGAGCATGCCGAGGCTCATCAGCGAGATGGTGCGCGCGATCAGCAGATTGCGGAAATACGCGTTGCGGCGCAGCAGGGAGATGTCCACGAAGAGGCGGGCGCTCACGGCCTGGCGCTCCCCGGATGTCGCCCGGGGGCCGGTCTCGCCAGGACCGGACACCGGCAGAGGGCTTCGCGGCCGGGAGCGAGGGTCCGCCGTATCGGGCGGACTGCGACGTGGCCAAGGCCGGTTCCGGGCATGGGATCACCACTGCTTCTATCGTGCGACGGCATTGCGCGCGCTCCCTTCGCGCGCCGCTGTTTCCGGGCGCGCGAAGGGGCTTCGAGCCCCGGGTTGGACGATAGGCTCGAAAGGGCGCCTCACGGGAGGCAATGTACCCATGTCGAACCGCCGCCGGACATCCGAAGAAGCAGCAAATTTCTTTGAGAGAACGTACGTGTTTGTTATTTCGAGAATGTTTTATTTTTGAAATTGTGAATATAATTGTTATAGATGGTCGAATTTACTTTCTATGATGTGAATTATAGGTCGCATTCTCCAAGCGGAAACTGGCGCTCAGCGGGTGAGAGCGAGCAGTGCGTCGGCCAGAGCGCCACGCCAGATCAGATAGTCATGGCCGCCGGCATATTCGCGATAGCCGACGTGGTAGTCCTTCGCCGTCAGGACGTCGCGCAGATGCCGCGAGGTCTCGAGGATGCCGGCGCTGCCGATCCGGCCGGTCTCGAACAATCCGGCCGTCAGGAAGAAGCGGACATCCCGGCGCGGGGCGGACGCGATCTCGCCGGCGAGATACTCGGCGCGTCCGTCCGAGCCGGGGTCGGGATGCCACCAGAAGGAGCCGGAGAGGCAAATCGCGTTGCCGAAGGCCTCGGGATGGCGCAGCGCCACCGTGGCGGCGGCGAGTCCGCCATAGCTCGATCCGGCAAGGATGGTGCGCTCCGCCGGGATCGCGAAACCGATCTCCCGTTGCACGCGCGGGAGCAGCTCCAGCGCCATGAAGTCGGCGAAGGCGTCGTTGCCGGGCAGTTCGCGCGTGCGCGTCTCGCGGTCGAGCGCGGGAACGAATACCGCGATCACCGGCGGAAGCTCGCCCCGGGCGATCAGTCGGTCGAGGATGGCGGGCGTGTCGACGCGGGAGAGATAGGCTTCGCCGTCGAAGACGAACAGCAGCCGGGTGTCGGCCGCGCCGGCGGCGAGCGATGCGGGACGGTAGAGCGTGACCTCGCGCTCGTTGCCCAACCGGGCGCTTGATACCCGTAGCCGGCTCAATTCTCCGGCGGCGGGCGCCACGCCGTCCTGCCCCGGCTGCCGGGGTGCGTCGGCCAGTTCGAGGAGGGACTCCTGGCTGAAGGCGTCCGGGGCATCGGTGGGAGATGGATGGCGGTTGAACGGATCGGCCTTGGCGGTGGCCAATATGGCCACACGCCGCTCGCGCGCGCTGCCAGGCAGATCGGGGACGTCCGCGGCCAGCTGATAGGCGAGCCGTGTCGAGGTGGGAACGTCGAAGCTCCTGAACCATGTGTCGGACGTGCCGAGCCGTGCCAGCTCCTCGTGGTCGCCGCTCGGCGCGCCGAACAGCCGGACATTGCGCTCGGCGCCCCGCGCCAGGAAGGTGACGATAGCCCGGCCGGCCCCCGCCAGCTCGACCAGCGGCGTGCCCTGGCGGGTGACTTCGGTCCAGAACTCCCCCGTGTCGCCGCCGGCGGCAACATGCGTGGCGAGGGCGGCGATCCGCGGGCTGAGATAGGTGGAAGAGGCAACCTGCCCGGAGCGCGGCACCTGCCGGCCGATCACGAGATCGACCACGGTGCCGGGCTGGCGTGCCGTCGCCTTGAACCGAAGTCCTTCGCTTTCCGCGACCAGATGGAACTCGGCCGGACCGGCGGTGTCGGTGGCGAGCCGCCGGATAGGCACGCCGTCGGCGGCGACGAGGTCGAGATCGAAGCGCCCGGCCGCCGCGCGCACGGTGCCGCGCAGATAGTCGCCGATGGCGGCAGGCCGTTCGAACCACGCGGCCTCGCCGACAGCGAGGGCCGGGCTCGCGGCGGGCTCCGTCCGTTCCAGCCGGATCGGCTCGCCATGCACGCCGATGGGCGCGCCAGAGATGGCCGCGATGGTCAGGCAGAAGCCTGCCATCAGCCGGGCCCGGCCTACCATGTATACCTCAGCGTGCCGGTGACGGTACGGCCCTCGCCATAGAAGCAGGCATAGGCGCTGGCGCAGGAGGCGACATAGGTCTCGTCGGCGAGATTCTTGGCGTTCACCTGCACCTCCACGCCCTTGAGCTTCGGACTCAGCACGGCGAGATCATAGCGCAGCATGGCATCGTAGAGGGTGGCCGAGGGCACGGTGAAGGTATTGCCGCTGTTGCCCCAGCTCTCGCCGATATAGCGGACGCCGCCGCCGATGGTCAGCCCGTTCAGCTTGCCGGTGCTGAAGCTGTAGGTGCTCCACAGGCCCGCCTGGTGCTGGGGAATGCGGGCCGGCGTGTTGCCGACCTGCGAGGCGGTCTTGGAGTCCTCGATGACCGAGTCGACATAGGAGTAGGACGCCACGACGTTCCAGTTGTCGACGATCTCGGCCCGCGCGGACAGTTCGAAGCCTCGATTGTGCACCTCGCCGATCTGGGAATAGACCGTCTGCGCCAGCGTGCTGTTCCACACGCCTTCCACCACGTTGTTCTGCGTGATGTCGTAATAGGCGGCGGTCAGCAGGATGCGGTCGGTCGGCGCGTATTTGACGCCGACCTCGAACTGTTCGGCGGTGGTGGGGTCGAAGGGGTTCTCCCCGGCGAGTGGCGTGTAGAGCGCCGGCTCGAAGGACGTCGAATAGCTCACATAGGGGGCGATGCCGTTGTCGAAGGCATAGAGCGCGCCGAGCCGGTAGGTGAAGGCCTGGTCGTCATAGGCGGTGCTGGTGCCGGTCAGATTGTCGTCGATGGTGGTGTCCGCCCAGTCGTAGCGGATGCCGGCCAGCAGATGCAGCCGCCCGATGGTGATCTGGTCCTGCAGATAGACGCCGGTCTGCCAGGCCGAGAGCGTCTCGTCGCTGTCGACGTCGAGCACGATGCCGGCATAGTCGTAGTTCGAGCCATAGACCGGGTTGTTCAGGCTGATGTCGGGAATGTCGAAATTGTAGCCCCACCAGTAATCGCGCGAGCGGTTGCGGTAGTCGAGCCCGGCGAGGACGGTGTGCTCGGCGGCACCGGTGTTGAAGTCGGCCTGCACCTGGTTGTCGATGGTGAAAATGCCCCAGGTCTCGGTGCCGCCGCTGGCGTTGCGGCTGACCCAGGCTTCGCCGGCATCATCGACGCTGGAACTGCCCCAGGTCAGGGTATGGTGCAGCGTGTCGACCCACAGGTAGCGCGCCTTCTGGCGTACGGTGAACACATTGTTCAGCTCCCGCTCGAACTCGTAGCCGATCCAGGCCTGCTCGCGATTGAAGTCCTCCCAGTCGGGATCGGACACGAAGAAGTTGCGCGAGACATAGCCGTAGCCCTCGATGGGCTCGAGCGTGCCCGCCGCGTCGAGGAAGTTGCGGAAGCCGGCTTCCGGCTCGTACTGGTAGCCGGCGAGAATGGTGAGCGTCGTCTGCGCGTCCGGCGTCCAGGTCAGCGACGGTGCGATGGCGAAGCCCTGCTGCTCGGCGTAATCCTCCTGCAGATCGGTGGTCAGCCCGGTGCCGACGATGCGGTAGCGCCAGTCATCGGTCCCTACCAGCTTGTCGCTGAGGTCGAACGAGCCCTGGAACATGTTGCCGGTGCCGATTGTCAGCTCGACCTGATGGAAAGGTTCGTCGGTCGGCTTCTTGCTCACCATGTTGATGAGGCCGCCGGGATTGAGCTGGCCATAGAGCACCGAGGCCGGGCCGGATATCAGTTCGACCCGCTCCAGCAAATAAGGGTACATCTTGGAATATTCGAGGTCTCCACCGAAGAAGAGGCCGTCGAGATATTTCGGAACGTAATAGAAGCCGCGTACGAAGATCTCGTCGCGCAGATTGGAGGCGCCGCGATATTCGCTGAAGACGCCGGGCGAGTAGCGCAGCGCTTCCGCCACCGATTCCGCCTGCTGGTCCTCTATCTGCTGGCGGGGCACGACCGAGATCGACATCGGCGTGTCGGCGATCGGCGTGTCCGTCTTGGTGCCGGCCGTGCTCTGCTGGGCCACGTAGCCATCCACCGGTCCGTCGCCGCGCTCCTTCGAGCCCTGCACCTGCACCGTGTCGAGCACGATCTCGCTGCCGGTTTCCTGTGCCTGAGCGGCGCCGATGGCGATCAGGCTGGTCGCGCCCAGAAGTGAGGCGCGCAGCAGGAGGGACGACCCGGCGAAGAACGAGAAGGAGCGGACCATGGTTTAGCCTTTGACTGCAGAACCGCGAAGGAGGCCTTTCGGTC
Organism: Ancylobacter sonchi; assembly: GCF_018390695.1. Classification (GTDB taxonomy): domain Bacteria; phylum Pseudomonadota; class Alphaproteobacteria; order Rhizobiales; family Xanthobacteraceae; genus Ancylobacter; species Ancylobacter sonchi. The sequence goes on from NZ_JAHBGF010000010.1 coordinate 60,688, forward strand.
CATCCTCCGACTGACTAATCCATGTATAGGGGCGACGGGCATAAGCGTCGACAAAGCCGTACTTCGTAGAAACGGCAAAATCGCTTGCGGAAACGGCGTGTCATTGAGAGGTACATAAGTTTGTAATTGTTATAATGAGTGAACTTGTTAAAAAACTGAGAGTCAGCCTTGAATGATGTGTGTCATATTGCGATTGATCATTCCAAGATGAGCAGAAATGACTTCAGACTGGCATCATGATCGTTGTCTGCCCCTGTGACATGCTCGTCAGCCGGCGCGGTATCCGTGCGAGCCGTCCTCGCGACGGCCGCCCGAAATGCCGTGACGCGGGTCTTGGCAATCGGAGTGGGAGAGAGCGATGAGAGAACGGCGACGCAACGCGGCGCGTATGCGGCGGTGGACGATCGCGCTCGTCCTGCTCGGCTGGTCGGCGGCGGCGCCGGTGACGTTCGCGGCGGACATCCGCGTGCGGCACGCGCAGGGCGAGACCGTGGTGGCCACGCCTCCGAAGACCGCGCTCGTCTTTGATCTCGCGGTGCTCGACACGCTCGATGCGCTCGGCGTCGAGGTGGCCGGCGTGCCGGCCTCGCATGTGCCGGACATTCTCGGCAAATACCGCGAGGCGCGCTACCTGAAGATCGGCTCGTTGTTCGAGCCCGATTTCGAGGCGGTGAACGCGGCAAAGCCCGATCTCGTCATCGTGGCGGCGCGCTCGGCGGCCGTCTATCCGCAACTCGCGCGCCTCGCGCCGACGATCGACCTGACCCTGCCACCGACCGGCATGATCGACGGCGTGCGGGGGAATGTCGCCACGCTGGGCCGCATTTTCGGCAAGGAGCCGGAGGCGGCGGCGCTCGCCGGCGACATCGACCGGGCGGCGGCGCGGGTGCGACAGGCGACGGCGAAGGCCGGCACGGTGCTGATGGTGATGGTAAATGGCGGCAAGCTGACCATCTTCGGGCCCGGTTCCCGCTTCGGCTGGCTCTATGACGAACTCGGCGCGACGCCGGCGGTGGCGCAGGCCGATGCGGCGACGCATGGCGCGGCGGTGTCCTTCGAGTTCATTCTCGCGACCGATCCCGACTGGCTGATCGTGCTCGATCGCGACGCGGCCGTCGGGCATGCCGGCGTCTCGGCTCGCCAGGTACTGGACAATGAGATCGTCGGCGCGACCCGCGCCGCGCGCAGCGGACGGATCGTCTATGTCGATCCCGCCCGCTGGTATCTTGTCGGCGGTGGCGGCCGGTCGTTCGCCGTCATCCTGAACGATCTGGCCGACGCCCTCGCGGCGGCGCATTGAGCGATGCCGCACCCGATGCCGCCCTCCAGCCCTCGGCGCCCAGGCGGCGCGGCGGCGCTCGCCGTCGTGGCGGCGGCGCTGCTCCTGCTTGCCAGCGCCAGCCTGTTCGTCGGAAGCGCCGGGCTCACGCCGCGGGCGGTGCTCGCCGGCGATCCGGCGGCGCTGCGCCTGCTGCTCGCCAGCCGGCTGCCGCGTACCCTGGCCGTGCTGCTCGCGGGCCTGTCGCTCGGGATCGCCGCCGTGCTCATGCAGGTGCTGTTCCGCAACCGGTTCGTCGAGCCGACGACCGCCGGGACGGCGGATTTCGCCGGCCTCGGCCTTGTGCTCGCCGCGATCCTAGCCCCCGGCCTGCCGGTCTGGGGCAAGATGCTGGTCGCCACCGGATTCGCCCTCGTCGGGACGGCGATCTTCCTGCGCATCGTCGGGCGCATCGCCTGGCGCGACGATGCCGTCGTGCCGCTGATCGGGCTGATGCTGGGCGGCGTGGTCGGGGCGGCGTCGGCCTTCCTCGCCTATCGATTCGATCTCGTGCAAATGCTGAGCGCCTGGACGAGCGGAGATTTCTCCGGCGTGCTGCGTGGGCGCTACGAGCTGCTGTGGTTCGCCGGCGGCGTCGCGATCCTTGCCTATGCCGCGGCCGATCGCTTCACCGTGGCGGGTCTCGGCGAGAATTTCAGCACCAATCTCGGGCTCGACCATCGGGCGACCGTGCGTGCCGGCCTCGCCGTCGTCGCGCTGGTCACCGCCAGTTGTACCGTTACGGTCGGCATGGTGCCGTTCCTCGGCCTCATGGTGGCGAACGGCGTCTGCCTGGTCATGGGCGACAATCTGCGGCGGTCGCTGCCCTGGATCGCCCTGGCCGGCGCGGCCTTCCTGCTGCTCTGCGACATGGCCGGGCGCCTGGTCCACTTTCCCTATGAGATTCCGGTCGGCACGGTGGCCGGCGTGGTCGGCAGCGGACTGTTCCTGCAGATGCTGCTGTCGCGGCGTGTGCGCCTTGGTTGAACCGCGCGCGCTCCGGGCGGGCGGGCGGCTGCTGGCGCTGGCCTTCGTCGCCGTCCTCGCCGGCGTCGCCTTCCTCACCGTTGGGGCGAAGGGCGACTGGGGCTTCGTGCTGTCGCTGCGGGGAGGAAAGCTGGCGGGAATGGTGCTGGTGGGCGTTGCGATCGCGGTCTCCACCGTCCTGTTCCAGACTGTCACACGCAACCGTCTGCTGACGCCCTCCGTGATGGGCTTCGACGCCCTCTATGTGGCGCTGCAGACCGCGATCGTGTTCGCGTTCGGTGCCCATGGGCTGGCCGGGATCGACCCGCAGCTGCGGTTCCTGCTGCATGTGCTGCTGATGCTCGTGGTGACGGGGGCGCTGTTCCACGGGCTGATCGCACGGACCCGGGGCGACCTGCATCTGCTGCTGCTGAGCGGCGTGGTGTTCGGCCTGTTCTGCCGCAGCCTGACCGGCTTCATGCAGCGCGTGCTCGATCCGAACGAGTTCGCGGTGCTGCAGGGGCTCGTCTTCGCGCGCTTCAACACCATCGAGGTCACGCTGCTGCCGGTCGCCGGCGCGGCGCTGCTCGCGGTGCTGCCACTGGTGTGGCGGCTCGCCCCGGCGCTCGACGTGCTGGCTCTGGGCCGCGACGTGGCGATCGGCGTCGGCCTCGACCATGATCGCATCCAGCGCCGGACCGTCGCGCTGGCCGCCATTCTCGTCTGCGTCTCGACGGCGCTGGTGGGGCCGGTGCTGTTCCTCGGCATCCTCGTCAGCAATCTCGCCTATCGCCTGCTGGCCAGCGAACGGCATCGCGATACGCTGCCCGCCGCCGCGCTGATCGCGGTGACCGTGCTCATCGGCGGCCAGACCCTGATGGAGCGGGTGGTCGGCCTCGACATACCGCTCGGCGTGGTCATCGATTTCGTCGGCGGCGGGGTGTTCCTGCTTTTGCTCATGCGGAGCCAGCGCGAATGATCGAGATCGAAGGGCTGAGCATGGACCGTGACGGCGTGCGGGTGCTGGACGATGTCTCGCTGCAGATTCCCGACCGCAGCCTCACCATGCTGATCGGTCCCAACGGCGCGGGAAAATCGACGCTGCTGGGCCTGATCGCCCGTCTGCTGCGGCCGAGTGCCGGCCATGTGCGGGTGGACGGGCTCGACGTCTTTCGCGCCGCCTCCGATGCGGTGGCACGCAAGCTCGCCATCCTCCGGCAGGAGAACCACATCCTGCCCCAGCTCACCGTCGAGGAACTGGTGGGCTTCGGCCGCTACCCGCACAGCCGGGGCCGGCTGGCTGCGGAGGACCGTCGACAGATCGCCGATGCGCTGCACCGTGCCAACATCGCCGCGCTCGCCGGACGGCGGCTGTTCGAACTGTCCGGAGGCCAGCGCCAGAGAGCCTTCCTCGCCATGGTGCTGGCACAGGATACGCCCTATCTGCTCCTCGACGAGCCACTGAACAATCTGGATCCCCGGCAGGCGATCAGCATGATGCAGGTGCTCCGCCGCGCCGTGACCGATCTGGGTAAGAGCATCGTCATGGTGGTGCATGACGTGAACTGCGCCTCGTTCTATGGCGACCGGATCGTGGCGATGAATGCCGGCCGCCTCGTCGCCATGGGATCGCCGAAGGACATTGTCGTGCCATCGACGCTCAGGATGATCTACGGCGTCGACATGTCGGTGCACGAGGTCGGCGGAGCGCGGATCGTCCAGCCCTTTTCCTGAGCTCGCGATGGCGGGGGCCGAGCCGTTCGAACCGTTCATTCCGCGAGAGAGCCTCTCCTTGGTCAGGAGCGGGGGCAACGCCCGTGAAGGCCAGGGGCAATGCCGTCGCCCGGACGGTTCCGCTTCGCGCAGCGTGCCGTCGGACCTTCCATTCACGCACATTACAGCGTCACGGCCATCCGCAGGCCGATGACGCTGGCGTCCCTGATGGCCGCGCTCGGATCGTCGGGATCGGGCGCATTGCCGCCGGGGTGGAAAACGTACTGGAAGAAGGGTTGCACCGACAGCCAGGGCGTGACCGCCGCCTGATAGGTAATCTCCAGCACCGCCTCATAGTCCGGCACGGGCCCCACTACGCCGGAATAGGCGTTGGTTGCCCGCGCGAGGTCGGAGGCGCCACCGCTCATATGAGCATAGGCGAAGCCGACGCCGAAAATGTCGCTGTCGCGGCCGGGGAATAGTCCCGTATAGGCCAGACCGGCATCCACGTACCAGTTGATCTGGTTGCGGTCCGACAATGGCGTGAAGGTCGTGCGCGCAAATCCCGAGAGCCCCTGGCCGGCCGCGCCCGGCTCGCTCCAGAGCGACTGGTCGACCACGACATAGAAGGCATAGTTTCCCGTCTCGTTCCTCGGCGTTCCCGATGAGAGCGGGCTGGCGAGCGATGCGCCGTTGCTCGCGATCGCCAGATCGTCAAAGCTTTCCGAATTGTACCAGGCGCCGATCTTGTAGGTTCCCGCAAGTCGGTAGTCGTTCCTGCCGGGCGTGAAAGCATAGGTGAGTTCCGCGATGGCGAGCACGCCGCCGGCGGAAAAGGTACTCCCATCGGGAGAGCCCTCGAATATCGCCGTCTGGATGGTCCAGGCGCTGTCAGGCCTGACGATGAGCTGCGCGCCGGGAACCGCATTTGGATAGGCCGGCCCTCCACCGGGAAGGTCGACCGCAAAGCTGCCCGGAAAGCCGAAGGTGGAGTTCACGAACACGCCGGCCGTCTCGCTGATCACGAAATTCTGGTCCGCCAGAATGCGCCCGACCTTGATCGCCAGCACATCGTTCAGCAGGCTTTGCTGGAACCACAATTCGCCAAGATACCAGCCGTCCGGCGCTTCGACCGAAGTGACGGTCAGCAGGTTGCCGATGTCGTATTGCGACAACCCGTGCCCCTGGACGCCATAGGCCGCCACGTGGACGTTGCCGCCCTTCCAGCCGATGAGCTTTTCCAGATCGATGTCGATTTCGGGCTGGAACAATCCGTCATAGGCACTTCCTTGCCGGATGCCGCCCGAAGGGTTGGCGAGAAAATCGCTGGTCTGGGTGAGCGTGATCGTCACGCCTTTGTTTTCCAGCGCCGTCCTTGCGCCTCCCCAGTCGCCGGTGAGCGTCGAGCGGGTGAGAACATCGTTCCAACTGGAGCCGTCCGGCTCGTCGGCCGCCAGCCCTGTCGTGGAGCAGGTGAGAATGCAGGCGATCGACACCATCGCCTTGGCTGAAAAATCCGTCATTCCGCGACCGAGGCGGCAGCCTGGCAGGTGCGCCCATGACCTTCTCTGCGCGGGAAACACCATGGCCTGCCTTCTCATGCGCGAAACGCGAAGCAGTCCGGAACGTCCTGAAGGTCCGCTGCGATGCGAATTGACAGGTTCCTTTCAAAATGAACCTTGGTCAATAGGATGAGTCTCAGTCATGCATGTCATCCAATAAACTGTAATTGGTAAAATTATTATCGAAATATAACGTCGATCATATGTTTGATTTGACGTTTCCGGCGTGATTTCCTCGATCTGTCTGCTGCGAACACTTATCGCGTCGTGGTTGATCTGGCCTGCAACCACACGGTGCGTCCTTCGATCCGAGACGGGATCGAATGAAAGATTATGGGGAAATTCATGGTCAGCGAAAAGCTGAAGGACAAGCTCAACGAGCTTCTCAACGGTGAGATGGAAGCTCACCACATCTATACGCAGGCTGCGGCATGGTGCTCGGCGAACTCCTTCGAAGGGGCGACCAAGTTCTTCCTCGGCCATGCCAAGGAGGAACTCGGCCATATGCTGAAGTTCTTCGAATTCCTCGACGATCTCAGCGCGCCGATCAGCCTCCACGGTCACCAGCGCCCGATCATCGAGGCGTCCGACATCCGTGCGCTGTTCCTGGCGATCCAGGAAGAGGAGCGCAAGGTGACGCGCCATATCGTCGAGGCCATCGCGATATCCCGCGAGGAGCACAGCTACGAGACCGACGCCTTCCTGCAGTGGTTCGCCCACGAGCAGCACGAAGAAGAGAAGCTGTGCCGGAAGATTCTCGACCGGATCGATCTCATCGGGAAGGGCCCGCACGCCAACTACTATATCGACCGCGAACTCGCCGCGCTCGCCGCCAGCGGATGAGCCATGCGTGCCGCGCGTGCCGAGATGGTGGCGCGGCACGGTTCGGGGGCGCTGCAAGGACGTGTTTCGGAAACGGGACTGGAACATGAGACGTGCCTTTGCGTGCGCAGCCACGATCGTCGCGTTCGTTGGACTCGCATTCTTGCGGGCGGGTACGGCTACGGCTCAAACAGGCGATCCCATCGCCGCCCGCCAGGAGGCGATGGGGGAACTATCCGAGGCCCACAAGGCGGCATCCGCGATGGTCAAGGGGCACGTACCCTATGACGAGCAGGCGGCTGCCGCGGCCATGGACTCCATCTCCGCCATGGCAGTGAAGCTGCCGGCCATGTTTCCCTATGGCAGCGAGAGCGGCGAGGGGACGCGCGCATCTCCGGCGATCTGGCAGAACTTCGCCGATTTCTCCGCCTACATCTCCCGGCTTCAGGCAACGGCAGCCGCCGCCGCCACCGCCGCGCCTAACGGGCCTGCGGCTTTTGCACCGGCCTATGATGCTCTGGCGGCAACCTGCAAAGCCTGCCATGCGGCGTATCGTGTGAACCCGGCGGGCGAGCCCGACCCGCTGGCCGCCCCCTAGGACGATCGGAACGAATGATAGTCACACGAGCAGCTGGCAACGCCGCACCCGGCGATCATCATTCGCTCGCGATGGCAGGTTCGAGGGCATGAACAGCGGAAAAGGCCACAGCCTATGGCGTGGCATTCTGTTCATGCTGATCGCGTCGGCCTGCGCCTCGCTGCTGGCGATCCTCACGGTCTATACCAAATTCGTCCCTCCGGCGGTTGTCGCCAGCGCCCATATCGTGCTGCCGGTGCTGATCGTTGCGCTGATCGCCGACCGATCGGTGTGGGCGGGCATCCTGGCGCCTTCGCTGCGCCCGGCCTTGGTTCGCGCCTGTTTCGTGGCAGGGGGACAGATCCTTCACGTACTTGCCCTTTTCGAAGGCCAGCTCGCCAAGGTGGTCCTGCTGCACCACATCTCGCCGTTGCTGTTTCCCTTGCTGGCGTGGGCGTGGCTTGGAGAGAGGATGGGCCGTCTCACCTTGGTCGGCCTGCTTTTCGGGTTTACCGGCCTGCTCGTCGTGTTGCAGCCATGGGAAGGCGCCTCGCTCGCGCTGGACTTCGCGACGATCGCGGCACTCTGCTCGGGAGTGGCCGCGACCATCTCGAAACTGCTGCTCTACAAGATCGCCCGCACCTATGATCAGAGTGCGCGGACCACGTTCATCCAGACCTTCGGTCTCGCGGCTATCCTGTCGCTGCCGCTCGCCGTCTACGCAATCCTCAGTCCCGGGGAGACGCGTGTCGCCCATTCCGCGCCGGAGATGAACGGCGAGCAACTGGTTATCGTCGTGATCGCCGCCTTCATCGCCATGGCCGTGGTGGCCATCGTCGATCAGCTTTTGACCGACTGCGCCTACCGCCTGCTGCCGAATGCCGAACTGATCGGGCCGTTCATGTATATGGCCGTGCTGTTCTCGATGCTGTTCGACTGGGTCTTCCTCGACCGTGTCCCGGGTACGCCGCTGATTGTCGGCGCCGGTCTGGTGGTCGTCGGCGCCACCCTCGCGATCAAGTCGGCGCAGGATGGCTTGCAGCGTCGCGTGAACGTGGAGGATGCCCTCGAATAGCCCTTCGGCTGCCGTGGCGCCTGTGGCACCGCCAATGAACCGGGCTGGCGGACGATGTCTCGACCTCTCGCCCCACGATCGGCGTTGCCCATCCTAACGGAGCCGCCGGCGAGCCGGTCGCGGGCACTCGGATCCGCTCTCATAGGCCTCGCGGAAGCTGGAGTGTTCGGTGTGAGGGCGGCACCTTGCAGCGCCGATCCTCAAGCCCGCATTACGGCTTCACCGCGCTCAGCACGAAGACCGGCACGTCGCCCGGATAGGGCGAGGCCGGGAACAGATGCTGCCAGCCTTGCGCCACCGGGAAGCCGGCCTCGGCCAGCATCCGCTCCGCCCGTATCTGGGTGAGGCCGTCATGCAGCGGTAGACGGACCGCGATCTCCGGCGCATAGGTCGCTCGATAGTGCGGTGCGACCGACCACAGTCCGTCCGAGAGGACGACGCGTCCGCCCGGCCGCAGCAGCCGATGCGCCGTGCGGAGCGCCGCCATCGGCTCCTCAATTAGGCGTGGAAGGCCTACATGTGCGCTCCTCAAAACATCTACCGCCTGAACGTCGGACGCTCATCTCTGGCGCCAGTTTAGATTTCATATAAACTATTGAATTTGCACATCTATTCGTAGCTGCGCTACATACGGGTCTGAACTCCGTTGCCCACAGGGACGCGCGCGTCGGCGAATGAGCACGATCTCCTTGCACAAGCTGCATCTGGCGGAGGCAGGCCGGCTGCGGCGTTTCTTCCAGCGCCGGCTGCGCAATCGGGAGGATGCCGCCGACGCGACGCAGGAGACCTTCCTGCGCATGCTCGACGTGCCGCCGACCACCATCATCGAGAACCCGCAGGCCTATCTGTTCCAGGTGGCGAAATCGGTGGCGCGGTCGGCTTCGGTTCGCCGTTCGGCGGAAGCGTCTCTCTTCGTGTCGGAAGAGGCTGCCATGACGGCCGCCGACGACGCGCCGGGGCAGGAGCGCATCCTCCTCGGGCGGCAACAGCTGCTGCTGATGGCCAAGGCGATCGAGCAACTGCCGAACCGTTGCCAGCAGGTGTTCATTCTGAGCCGGCTGCACGGCCTTGCGAATGGCGAGATCGCCGAGCTGCTGGGCATCTCGCGCAACATGGTCGAGAAGCACATCATCCGTGCTCTGCTGCATTGCCGGAAAGTTCGCGCCGAGATTTTCTCGTGAGCGACGTCAGGTCATAAGCTCCGATCGACTCTAGTTAATGAGAGCGGCGCAGGGGCCTCAATGGCAGGACAGAGCGGAGCGAGCGGAGACGACCGCCGGGCGGAAGAGGCCGCCGGCTGGGTGGCGCGTCTGCAATCGCGCGATGCCACCGACGAGGACCGTCGCGACTTCCGGGACTGGCTGAAGCTCGACCCGGCCAATGAAGCCGCCTTCGAGGAGTTGCGCAGCCTCTGGGGCGAGCTTCAGGCGGTTCCGGTCCGGCCTGACCGGCTGAAGAAGCTCCGACGTTCGCGCGCGGCCATCATCGGCAACCTCGTCGCGATTGCGCTTATCGCCGCGTTGGCGACCACGCTCTACCAGATGGGCTTCATCGATCGCCTGCGGGCCGATCACTACACCTCCGTCGGCGAGGTGGCCCACTTCACGCTCGAGGATGGCACGCGCATAGATCTCAACACCGACAGCGCCGTCCGGGTGCTCTATTCGGCGACCGAACGGCGCATCGAATTGTTGCGCGGCGAAGCCTTCTTCGAGGTGACCCGCAACCCGGCGCGTCCGTTCGTCGTCGACGATGGCAGCCTCAGCGCCACCGCGCTCGGCACGCGTTACGGCGTCCGGCGGGACGAGAATTTCGGCGGAGCAGCACAGGTCGAGGAAGGCCGCGTCGAGGTGGTATCCGCCCATGCCCGCGTGGTGCTGGGCCCTGGTGAGATGGCGCGCGTCGCCCGCGACGGCACGCTGGATGTGGAAACCGGCGACATCTCCGGCCGATCGGCCTGGCGCGACGGCAAGCTGGTATTCTCCGGCCAGCCGCTGCGCGACGTGCTCGAAACCCTCCAGCGCTATCGCCATGGCCGCATCGTCGTTCTCGATGATGCCGCCGCCAACCTGAAGGTGTCCGGCATCTTCGACCTCCGCGACACCGACGAGGCGCTGCAGGTGCTGGAGACCAGCCTGCCGGTCGCGATCAGTCATCTCACCGGGATGATGGTGGTGGTGCGCTCCCGCTGAGCAAGATTTTTCGCAAGGCGACGTCAGGAGGCATCCGCCGTTTCGACTCTAGCTCATCGGGAGGATGCCGACGGGTGGCGGCGTTCGATGGGCAATGGGTGCGGCAGGGGTCGACATGCAGGCGGAAATGGTGAGGGGCGTGCGGCGCACGCTGATGGGCGCGGGATTGGCCGGCGTGTCGTGGCTGGCTTGCCTGACGGCCGTGCAGGCGCAGGGTGCCACACCCACTACGGCTGCCGCGATGGCCACGGTGTCCGTTCCCGCTGGTCCGCTGGAAGGCGGTCTGCTGAGCCTCGGGCGCCAGGCCAATCTCCGTCTGCTCTATCCGAGTACGCTCACGGTCGGCCGGCGAACGGCAGGCGTGAGCGGCCAGCTAACGCCGGAGCAGGCAGTGGCACGCCTGCTCGAAGGCACCGGGCTCGGCTACAGTTTCACCGGTGCGACCACGGTACGCATCTTCGATCCTTCGGCACCCGAAGGCAGTGATGCGGGAGGGGCGGCCGCCACTGGCATCGCCCTCGACACCATCACCGTCGACGGCCAGGGCGAACTTCCCCCGCCTTATGCCGGCGGGCAGGTCGCCGTGGCGAGTCAGCTGGGCATGCTCGGCAATCGCGACATCATGGACGCGCCGTTCAACGTCGTCACCTACACGTCGAAGACGATCGAGGACCAGCAGTCCCGCAGCGTCGCCGACGTGACGAAGAACGATCCCTCGGTGCGCACCACCTGGGCGGATGGCAGTTACTCGAACCAGTTCTTCATCCGCGGCTTTCCGCTCGCCAATGCCGACATCTCCATCAACGGGCTCTATGGTCTCGTGCCCTACCAGATGGCCGGGACGGCCTGGGTGGAGCGTCTGGAGATCCTCAAGGGGCCCGGCACGATGCTGACCGGCATGCCGCCGCAGGGCAGCATCGGCGGCACCATCAATCTCACCACCAAGCGTGCCGGAGACGACCCGCTGACGCAGCTCACGCTCGGCTACATCTCCGACAGCCAGTTCGGTGGCAAGATCGACGTGTCGCGCCGTTTCGGCGACGAGAAGCAGTTCGGCGTGCGCGTCAACGGCGCCTACACCAATGGCGACGCACCGGTCGACGGCCAGTCGAACGAACTCGGCGAGGCGGCTCTGGGGCTCGACTATCGCGGTGATCGCGTGCGGCTCTCGGCCGACCTGATCTACCAGAAGAACTATGCCGACAACCCGGCGCGACCAGTCTATCTGCGGGCAGGCGCCGTCCCGGTGCCAGCGGCGCCGGACGCCTCCGCCAATCTCGGCCAGGACTGGTTCTATGCCGATGGCGAGGACCTGCTCGGCATCGTGCGCGGCGAAGTCGACATTACCGACAACGTCACCGCCTACGCCACGGTCGGCGCCCGGCGCAACGACTTCCTCGGGCTGTACAATTTCATTTACCTGACCAACCCGACCGGCAATTTCGCCGCCAACGTGTATCTCCAGCCGAACTATGTCGACACACTCACCGGCGAGGCCGGCGTGCGGACGAAGTTCGACACCGGCTCAATCCGCCACGAGCTGACCGTCAGCGCCAGCGGCCTGCACAACGAGATGGGCGTGGTGGCGCCAGTGGTGGCGACTTACTCGTCGAACATCTACGCGCCGACGCCGTTCGCCGAGCCCAATCTCAGCGGCTACGCGACCAGCGCCCCCAAGACCAGCGCCTCGACCCTGACCAGCTTCGCCGTGGCCGACAGCCTCTATGCGCTCGACGATCGCGTGCAGCTCATCCTCGGCGCCCGCTATCAGAATGTGGAGCAGCAGGGCTGGAGCGCAGCGACCGGATTGCAAACCGCCGACTATGACGAGGACGCGATCACCCCGGCGGTCGGCATCGTGCTGAAGCCATGGCAGAACACCTCGCTCTACGCCAACTACATCGAGGGGCTGAGCCAAGGCCCGGTGGCGCCGGCCGGCTCTGTCAATGTCGGACAAGCCTTCGCGCCTATCAAGTCGAAGCAGATGGAAGCCGGCGTGAAGGTCGATTTCGGCCAGATCACCACCACGCTCAGCGTGTTCCAGATCGAGCAGCCGAGCGGCGTCCTCGACGCGGCCTCCAATGTCTACGGCATCGATGGCGAGGTACGAAACCGCGGTGTCGAAATCAACGTGTTCGGCGAGATCACGCCGGCACTGCGGCTGCTGGGCGGCGTGGCCTTCATGGACGGCGTGCAGACCAAGACCGCCAACGGCACCTATGACGGCAAGGCCGCCGTCGGCGTACCCGACGTGCAGCTCAATCTCGGCGCGGAATGGGACACTCCCTTCATCGACGGGCTGACGCTGACCGGCCGGGTGATCTACACCTCCTCGCAATATGCCAGCGTCGACAACATCCAGAGCATCCCCGACTGGACCCGCGTCGATCTCGGCGGCCGCTACACCTTCGCGGGCGCCAACGGCAAGCCAGTGACCATCCGCGCCACGTTGGAAAACGCCTTCGACGAGAGCTATTGGGCCGCGGCGTCCTCCTCCTTCGGCCTCGCCCGCGGCGCGCCGCGGACCTTCCTCATGTCCACCACCTTCAATTTCTGACATGAGCAGGTCTGCACCGCAGCGCACGCGGCAACCGGGGCGCCCGATGGACCGCCGGCGGTTCCTGGCCGGCTCCGCCCTGTGCTGTGCGACACTTTCCCCGGCGCTTTCACGACCGGCACGCGCCGCCGCACCGCCGCGCATCGCGTCGACCGACTGGGCGGCGGCCGAGAGCCTGCTGGCGCTCGGCGTCGTGCCGCTCGGCGTGGCGGAGACGGCGACCTATCGCCAATGGCTGCCCGACCCCGCGCTACCGGCGGAGGTGGACGACCTCGGCTCGCGGGCGGAGCCCAATCTGGAGCTGCTCGCCGGGCTCGCTCCGGAGCGCATCTTTGTTTCCAACTGGCAGACCGGCCTCGTGCCGCTGCTTGGCCGCATCGCACCGGTGCAGACGGTGACGATCATCGACGGGCGCGGCGACGCGCTGGGCAATGCCCGGGCGGCGCTGACGCAGATCGGCGAGACTACAGGTCGGCAACTACAGGCGCAGGCCTGTCTCGACGCCTTCGACGCCGACCTCGCCCGTTCGGGTGACCGGCTGGCCGGGCGCCTGTCCCGCCCGGTCTATGTCGGTGTGCTGCACGAGAACGGCACGCAGCTGTTCCTCTACGGTCCCGGCAGCTGGGTGCACGATCTGATGCTGCGCCTCGGCCTGCGCAACGCGCTGAAGCGCCCGACCTCCGCTTTCGGCAACGCGCTGGTCGACATCGCCGAGTTGGCCGACAGCCCGGACGCAATCCTGCTTTATCTCGATCAGGGAGCGCGTACGCGACGGGCCGAACGGGCGCTCGCGGGCAGTTCGCTCTGGCGGATGCTGCCCATGGTGCGCGAGGGACGGGTCCGCGCCATTCCACCGTTCTATGCCCTCGGTGGGCTGCCATCCGTCCTGCGGACCCTGACCGTGCTTGATGCCGCTCTCGGAGGCGAGGCAGGTCGCCGTCTCGATGGCTGAGGCCGCCGCCGCTCGAGTCCTCCGCAGCTTCCCCGCCTTGCCGGCCTTCGTGTTGGCGATGGCGCTGGCGGCCGGGGGACTAAGCGTTCATCGTCTGGCCGGTTCGCTGCCCGTCAGCCTCTGGTGGCGGGCGCTCGCCGATCCCGGCGCCGACGTGCCGATGCTGGTCTTCGCCCAGACGGCGGTGCCGCGCATCCTCATGTGCTGGATCGTCGGAGCAGCGCTGGCACTGGCGGGCACGCTTCTACAGAGCGCCCTACACAATCCCATGGCCGACACCAGTACGGTGGGCACGGCCTCGGGTGCCTATCTTGCTCTGGCAGCCACATCGATCCATGCGCCGGGGCTCCTCGATCTTGGCCCACAGTGGGTGGCTCTGGGCGGCGCGGCGCTGGCGGGGATACTGGTCCTGTCCATCGCGCGCGGCGCCGGCTTCGCACCGGTGACGGTCATTCTCGCCGGCCTCACGTTGAACCTGCTCTGCGGTGCACTCGGTGGCAGCCTTGCCGTGCTGAACCACGAGAACCTGACGGCGCTGTTCGTCTGGCAAAGTGGCACGCTGGCACAGAACGGGTGGGGCAACGTCATCGCCGTCGCTCCCTGGCTGACGTTGGCAATCGCCATCGTGATGCTTATCCGGCGACCATTGGCACACTTGCAGCTAGGCGACCAGCATGCGCGCAGCTTCGGCATCCTGCCGTGGCATGTCCGGCTGATCGCCAGCACGGTTGCCGTGGCACTCGGGGCGGTCTGCGTCGCCGCGGTGGGAGTGATCGGCTTCATAGGCCTCGCCAGTGCGCATCTGGCGCGGCTGCTCGGGGCACGCACGCTGGGCGAGCGGCTAATCTGGTCGATGCTCGTCGGCGTCGTGCTGCTCTGGCTGATCGACTCATTGGTGCAGTCGGTAGCGGTCTTTCGGGGTGCCCTACCGACCGGCAGCACCGCCGCGCTGCTGGGCGCACCGCTTCTCTTGTGGATCATCCTGCGCCGCCGGCAGGTAACGACCGTGCACGATCCTGCGCATACGTCGGTCGCTTGGCGGGCGCGCCGGCCGCTTGGCGCCATCGCCTTGCTGGCCGCCGGGCTAGCGCTCTGCGCTCTGCTTGCGCTGATCTTCGGCGAGGGAAAAGCGGGGTGGGGCTGGCTGTCAGCAGAGGCAGCGCCGGACATCCTGCCCTGGCGGGCGCCGCGCGTGCTGGCGGCAATGGGCGCCGGCATGCTGCTGGCGCTTGCCGGCACTCTGATGCAGAAGGTGACCGGCAATGTGATGGCAAGCCCGGAAGTGCTCGGCATCTCCTCCGGCGCCGCCCTCGGCGTCATGGGATTGCTGTTTGTGGTCCCCGGCTTCGACCGCCTCGGCCTGATGCCGGCAGCCATGCTCGGAGCGGCGGCGAGCCTCGCGTTGGTGTTGGCCTTCAATTGGCGTTCCGGCTTCGCGCCAAACCGCCTGCTGCTGATCGGGGTCTCGCTCGCCACGCTATTCAACGGCGTCGCGTCGGTGGTGCTGGCAATGGGCGACCCGCGCACAGCGGCGCTGCTCGCCTGGATGTCCGGCTCCACCTATCGGGTGGGCGCGAGCGAGGCCTGTGTTGCGCTGGCACTGGCGGTAACGCTGTTCGTCGCCGCCAGCCTGACGGCACGGTGGCTGGACCTGCTACCGCTCGGCGGAGCGGCACGCGCCCTCGGCCTCGGTGTGACCAAGAGCCGGGTGACGCTGCTCGCCATCGCGGCGGCGGCGACAGGTGCGGCGACACTGATCATCGGCCCGTTGAGCTTTGTTGGCCTGATGGCACCGCACATGGCTCGGCTCGCCGGTCTGCAACGCCCGCTCGCGCAGCTAGCCGGATCGGCGCTCATCGGCGGCACCCTGCTGGTGCTGGCCGATTGGCTCGGACGCAACCTGCTGTTCCCCTGGCAGATTCCCGCTGGCCTGGTGAGCTCCGTCCTTGGCGCACCGCTTTTCCTCCTCCTGTTATGGATACGTCGATGATGATCTCGGATCGCCGGCTGGTCGGCGAGGTCGTCCGCCTGCTGCGACCGTTCTGGCCTATCGCGATGGGCGCGACGCTCGCCGGGGTCGCCGGCGGCCTCGCGACCGCCTGGCTGCTGGCGACGATCAACGCCGCCCTGCACGCGCCGGGCGGGGCTGGACTACCCTTGCTCGCCGCCTTTGCCGGTCTATGCTTCGTGGCCGTGCTCGGCGAGGTCGCTTCGGATCTCGGCAACAGCTTTGTCGGCCAACAAGTGGTCGCCGGCCTGCGCAGGGACCTGACCGACCGCATCCTGACGGCGCCGATCGACCGGATCGAACGTTTCCGCGCGCATCGGCTGGTTGCCGCCCTCAATCACGACATCGAAGTGATCAGCGGTTTCACCTTCGCCTTCTCCAGCCTTGCGATCGCGCTAGCGATCACGATGGGCGGCCTCGTCTATCTCTTCGTTTTGTCGCCCGCGATGGCCCTTGTCGCCATGGCCGCGCTGGCTGTCGGGACGATGATGCACGCGCGGGCGCGCAACCGTGGCCGGGCGGGATTCGAGGTGGCGCGGGAACGGCAGGACGAACTCCAGCAGCACTACCGAGCGATCGCCGACGGTGCGAAGGAACTGCGCATGAATCGTGCTCGCCGGCTCCGCATGCGCAACGAGCAACTGGGCGGCACCATCGGCAGTATCCGTGACCTGCGGATCCGCGCCATGCGCGTCTACATGACGGCAAACGCCTTCGGCTCAGTCATTTTCTTTCTGGTCATCGGCCTGCTGCTCGCGCTGCAAGCCGGCTTCGCGCTGCCGGCCGAGACGCTCTCGGGCTTCGTGCTGGTGCTGCTCTATATCAAGGGCCCGATGCAGCAGCTGATCGGGGCGCTGCCGGCCATCGGGCAGGCGCAGGTGGCGCTGCATAAGCTCGCCAACCTCCGCGATGCCTTCGCCGATGCCGAGAACGGGCTACTGACCACAGATCGCGAGCCGTTCGCCGCCCCCCGGACCATCGAGATGCGTAGCATCGCCTATGCCTTCCCCCCATCGGCGAGTGTGGCGCCATTCACCGTCGGCCCGCTGGACCTGACGATTCATGCTGGCGAAATCCTGTTCGTCGTCGGGGAAAACGGTTCGGGCAAGACCACACTGATCAAGCTACTGCTCGGTCTGTACACACCAAATGCCGGCTCCATCCATGTCGATGGAGTGGCCGTCACCCCGGCGACACGCGACGCCTATCGCCAGATGTTCTCCCCGGTTTTTGCCGACTACTTCCTGTTCGACGACATCGCCGCCCGGGCGGAGCCGCCGGACACGGCCAGCCGTCATCTCCGCCGGCTCGATCTGGACGGCAAGGTGACAATCCGCGACGGGCGCTTCTCGACCACCGACCTGTCCACCGGGCAGCGCAAGCGACTGGCCCTGATTCAGGCCTATCTGGATGAGCGTCCCATCGTCGTGTTCGACGAATGGGCAGCGGATCAGGACCCGGCCTTCCGCCGTATTTTCTATGTCGAAATCCTCGCGGAGCTGAAGGCGCAAGGCAAAACGCTGATCGTCATCAGCCATGACGATCGATACTTTCATTACGCTGATCGCGTGATCCGTATGGAAGGCGGCGAGATTGCCGAGACCATCAATCCGCAGGCCGAGGCGGTACGCAAGGTGAGAAATCCTTAACGAAGCTTGTTCACACGCGAGATCGATACGGCCAGCCTAACAGGGCCCGCTCCCCTAGATGACACGCTGGAGTGAACGCCGAGCCCAGCCCATTCGGCGTCGGCTGGGGCACTACCTCCACTCGTACCAGCAGCGAGTGTACCTGCGGCCCCAGCGATTCCGAACCCGACGACAGACACGAACACGCCTTCCGCGCCGGCGCTGGCCCGGCACCGGGCGAGGAGGCGGTCCCCACTGTGTCACGTCTGCTGGCGTTCCGTCCGGCGCCGCTCCCACGGCTTCTGTCGCTGGCTCGGGGCCGGCAGGAACAGCGTTCTTCAGTTGGCCCAAGACGGATGCTTCGGCAGGAGATGCGACAAGACCTGCTGCTGCCCCCGCCCCTACAAGGCCGAGTAATCCGAACAGAAATCCGCGACGATCCATTGCGCACTCCATCTCAGCACCGCCGAGCGAAAATACCGTGCGTTTCAGGAGGGTGTCCATGCCAGCCGCTGATCACTCAAGCCGTTACCGTCCCCAAAAACCATAAGCGACGTTATTATAACGTGCATATGCCAATGGGAGAGCTGCTATGCCGTTCGGATTGGGGTTTTGGGCCGCTATCGTCGTGGGCTACGTGGTCAGCTTGGTAGTCTATGATCGCAAACATAAGCACTAATCGCTTCTGCGTGGGCGGCCGGCGCGCCTCCAGGCAAGATGCGGTTGATCCAACAATACCCACGCTACCATTGCCGCTTACCGTGTTGTCGTGCCATCAGCGGAACAAAATTCGAGCGTGGTGGTTCGTCGAACAACGCCTTTGACCGCATGAGATCGACCAATGTCCGTCACGAAGCACCTTTCGAAGCTCAAGATTTCCGCTGCCCTGCTGTTGGCGTCGTTCATCGGCGCGCCAGACAGCCAGGCGTCGGCGGACGATGGTGGAATGGGCCCGAAGAAGCTCATCGCCATTCGCGAAAAATGGCAGATGCCGCCGGAAGCGTTGGCTAATCGACTGGGCGTCCCATTCCACGTTTACATCGCGATGGAACAAGGCGCTCAGCCTCTTGAGAGCCAGCACCTGCTCGCCCTCGAGGCGATTGGGATTGACCAGTGTCTGGCGAAGCAGGACACGCGCTTACTCGTTCCCGAAGTACGGCTAGCCTTGGGGGCGACCGCCGAAGGGTAGGATCGGGCCGCCAAGGACGAAAATTGAAAGCGGACAATTCGCGGTAGCCGCCGACATCTTACCGCTTAGTCGATACGCTGCCCCCCAGATCGCAACGCCGCCCCCCGCCGAAGGCCCAGAGATCGCGCTGCCAGGCGGCGCCACGTCATCGGATGGAGATGCTGCTCCAGCAACGAGAGCCGTCGCGCCGCCAACTCTGTCGGCACGCCGCCGGCCGCGATCATTGCCGTGAGCTGCGCCGCTCCGGTATCGGGGATCGGCTTCCCGCCGGTCGCCCAACGACGTGCCGTACGGACGTCCACGCCGAGCGGCCTAGCCACCGCCCTAGGCGAACGATCCAGCCTTGCGAGGGCGGACTGGAGCTCGGCGGAGGTCATGGTAGCTCCGGCCATGGGTGCGCGGGTGGGGATACACTGGGCAGCACCGGTCGGATGTTGTCCGCATGTCGTGGAGGGATATCGACGGCGGAGCGATTCGCATCGTTCAACAGAAGATGGGCACAAAGGTATGGGCGCTTCTTCATGCCGACCTAGATGCCATTCTAGCGACGAGCTCGCCCCCCACAGGTTATCCTGACGACCTATGAGGGGAAGCCCGTTACGGCGGTAGGATTTGGCAACTGGACGGCTGACACCATTGGTGCGGCGGGCTGTCCGACAACTGCGTGACCCACGGCCCTGCGGAAGGCCGCGGCGCGCCGGCTCGCCGAGGCTGGTTGTTCGGCGAACGAAATCGCCTCGGTGGCAGGGCATAAGTCCCTTTCCGAGGTCGAGAGCTGTAGAGGATGCCGTCCGATCTCAAGAAGCCCCATCTCTGCTTGATCTGGCAGAGCCGATAGATCACGCCATTCGCGCCAAAGGCGCTCCCATAGGCGATGGCGTAGAACTCTCCCGACTCCGGCTCATTGTCGCTCGGATCCACAACCACAAGTTCTTCCTCCCGAAGGTGCGGACCGAAACCCTCCCGACCAATCAGCAAGGTGAAGTGGTCGGCCGGGCTGCTCGGCAGCATCAGCAGCGACCACCGCTCGCCGGTGCGCGCCGCCTTCCTTGGCCAATCTGTGCCGGGGTGCCGTCGCAAACCTAGCAGCTCTCTGCCTGCCTCCCCTCGGACAACCTAGACTGGCGCCCGATCACGGGCGGCGTCGATGCTGAACGGCCCGGCGCCGGCGGCGGACAGGTAGAGAAAGACGAAGCAGAACAGGATGGCAGCCACGCCGCCATTCTGCGCGGGGTAGAAGCTCTGCGGCGCATGCCGAAGGAAATAGGCGAAAGCCATCACGCCGGACAGCACGAAGGCGGCGATGCGGGTCTGGAAGCCGATCAGGACTAGGAAACCCAGGATCAGCTCGAACAGGCCGGCGATCCAGGCAAGCGAGCCGACCGGTGGAACGCCGTCGACATAGGGAAAGCGCAGGATCTTCTGCGTCCCGTAGCTGAAGAGGACGAGCGCGGATATGACGCGCAGCAGGCTGAGCAGATAGGGCTGCAGCGATTTCATCGTCGAGATCATGGGCGGCACCTTTGTTCGGGAAGTGATTGATCCTCCGGCTCAGAGCGGTCTGAGCAGGTGTCGCACGACTGGCGGCCGCTCGCCGACATGGAAGGCGTGGAGCATCTTCTGGTCGATCGCATCGGCATGGGTCACACGGGCGTGCTGCCGCTGGTGCTCGACCCAGCTCTCGACGATGAAGTATTCGACGACCCGGCCGGGCTCGGCAATGTCCTCCCACACGTCCCAGCGGATGGCGCCGTCGCGCTGCCGCACAGAGCTGAAACGCCTCAGGGCGCCGATGAACTCGCCCGCCTTCTCGGGAGAAACCCGATATTCGATCTCGATAAGCACCGGACCGCGATCGTCGGTCGGCTGGACCGACATCACCGGTTCGGCCCAATGGTGCGAGGGCGCCAGATCGGTCGTGGAATCCTTGGGAAGGCGCCAGAGGACGGCGAGGATCAGGGCCGCCGCCTGCCCGACGGCCGCGACGGCAAGGGCGGTGCCGACGCTGGTGCGCGCGGCGAGTGAGCCCCACAGGATGCTGCCGCCGGTCATCGCGCCCTGGAACACCAATAGATAGACGGCGAGCGCGCGCGCCTTCACCCAGCCGGGCGAGGCCATCTGGGCGGCGACGTTGAGGGAGGTCAGCATGCCGATCCAGGCGAGGCCGGCGGCGAACATGACCGTGCCTGCGAGCCAGGCGTTCGGCACCAGCGCGAGGGCCAGCGTGGCCAGTGCGAACAGCAAGGTCGCGGCAATCGACAGCGTGTTGGCGGCGATCCGCTTTCGCAGTTTCTTCAGCAGGATCGCGCCGACGACCGCGCCGGCACCCATGCAGCCGAGCAGCGCGCCATATCCTGCCGCGTCGAGGCCCAGTCCTCTGCGGCCTACCAGCGGCAGCATCGCCCACAGGGCGCTGCTGAACAGGAAAAAGCCCGCCGCGCGGATGAGCACGAGACGCAGCGCCGGGGAGTGGCGCGCATAGCGACAGCCGGCCCTCATCGCGCCGAAGAAGTGCTCCGGCGGCAGGCTGTGGATGTTCGCCGGGCGCTTCCACGCGAGCAGGACCGCGAGCACGGCGACGACCGAGAGGGCGTTGAGGGCGAAGACGGCGGGCGAACCTGCGATCGCGACGATGACCCCGCCCAGCGCCGGCCCGATGGCGCGCGCGATATTGATCCCGAGGCTGTTGAGCGCGATCGCGTCCGGCAGCGCAGGCTGGCTGACGAGTTCCGGCACGATCGCCTGAAAGACGGGCGCGCTGAGGGCCGCGGACACGCCGAGTACGAAGGTCGCCGCCAGCAGCACGTGGGGAGTCGTCAAGCCCTGCCAGGTCAACATGGCGAGAATGGCTGCGGCGACAAGGCCAAGGATCTGGGCCATCAGCAGCAACCTGCGCCGGTCGACGATATCGGCCAGCGCGCCCGCCGGAAGAGCGAGCAGGAACATCGGCAGCGTGGTCGCCGCCTGCACCAGCGCGACGAGCAGCGGGCTTGGCGACAGCGACGTCATCAGCCAGCCCGCGCCGACATCGTGCATCCATGTGCCGATATTGGAGACGATGGTGGCGATCCAGAGCGCCCGGAAGACCGGGAAACTCAGCGGTCCGGCCGAGCTATCCGGCGCGGGATGGGAGGACGTCATGTTCGCCCCTTCCGGTGGCTGAGGATTGCGGCCAGCATGAACCCGCCGATCAGTCCGACATGTTCGAGGAAGGTGTTGCGCTCGTGGAAGCGCTGCATCGGGTCTGCCACCTGCCAGAAGGGGTGGGCGATGAGTGTCGCCACCGCCGTGAAGACACCGAGCGCCCCAGCGCCGAGCCAGGAAAGGCGGCCGAGGATCACCAGAGCCGAGCCGCCGATCTGGACGAGGACGGTCGCAACGACCACCAGCCAGAGCGGGCTCAGCCCGAAATGTGCGGCCTCGGCGAAGGCGCCGTCGAGGTCGAACAGCTTGGCAATGCCGCTCGTCCAATAGGGCAGCGTCAGCAGGACGGCGGCAAGGCGCGCGAACCAGCGCGCCTCGAGTAGGGACGAGATGGGCTGGGGCGTCATGGTCACACCGCCCAGCAGCCGCAGCCGAGCGCGCCCCAGAAGGTGCGTGCGTCGGAAGCCGGAACGTTGGCACCCAGCGCGGCGGCATGGTCGTGGCCGTGCACGGCGCAGTTGTTGGCGCAGCCGCAGTGCAGGGTCAGCTTGGCGCGCGCCTCCTTGGTCTTGTAGTAGCCGCCGAAGGTAGCGACCGGCGACCAGTCGGGCATCGGCGCCGGCAGCGCCGGGGCGAGCGGCGCATAGTCGCCGTCACCATGCACCACCTTGCCGCCGAGCACGGTCAGCACCGAACGCAGATGCACGATGTCGGCCTCCGGCACCGAGAAGTAATCGTCGGACAGCACGGCGAGATCGGCGAGCTGGCCAACCTTGATCTGTCCCTTCCTGCCCTGCTCGTTGGAGAACCAGGTGTTGGCCTCGGTCCAGAGCCTTAGCGCCGTCTCGCGGTCGAGACGGTTGTGCTGCGGATAGAGGCGCAGCCCGCCCACGGTGGAGGAGGTCACCAGCCAGGAGAGCGCCACCCACGGATTGTAGGAGGCGACGCGAGTCGCGTCGGTGCCGGCGCCGACCGGCAGACCCGCTTCCATCATCCGCTTGATCGGCGGAGTGCGTTCGGCGGCCCTGGCGCCGTAGCGCTCGACGAAATATTCGCCCTGATAGGCCATGCGGTGCTGCACGGCGATGCCGCCGCCGAGCGCGGCGATGCGGTCGATATTGCGGTCGCTGATCGTCTCGGCGTGGTCGAAGAACCAGTTGATGCCGGACAGCGGCACGTCGCGGTTGACCTTCTCGAAGACGTTCAGCGCGCGCTCGATGGTCTCGTTATAGGTGGCGTGCAGCCGCCACGGCCAACGGTTCTCGGCGAGCAGGCGTACCACCGGTTCGAGATCGGCTTCCATGTTCGCGGGCATGTCCGGCCGCTCGACACGGAAATCCTCGAAGTCGGCGGCGGAATAAACCAGCATCTCGCCGGCGCCGTTGTGGCGATAGGTGTCGTCGCCCTGTCCGGGTGAGACCTGCTTCACCCATGAAGAGAAGTCGGCGAGTTCCTCCTTCGGCTTCTGCGTGAACAGGTTGTAGCTGATGCGCACGGTCAGCTGGCCCTCGGCATGTAGCTTCTCGACGATCTGGTAGTCGTCGGGGTAATTCTGGAAGCCGCCGCCGGCGTCGATTACGCTGGTCACGCCCAGCGCGTTGATCTCCCGCATGAAGTGGCGCGTGGAATTGATCTGATAGTCGGCTGGCAGCTTCGGCCCCTTCGCCAGCGTCGAATAGAGGATGGTCGCGTTCGGCTGCGCCAGCAGGAGGCCGGTGGGGTTGCCCGCCGCATCACGCATGATCTCGCCGCCGGGCGGATTGGGCGTGTCCTTGGTGTAGCCGACCACCCGCAGCGCGGCAGCGTTGAGCAGCGCGCGATCATAGAGATGCAGGATGAAGACCGGGGTATCGGGCGCCACGGCGTTCAACTCGTCGAGGGTCGGCAGGCGCTTCTCGGCGAACTGGTGCTCGGTGAAGCCGCCCACCACCCGCACCCATTGAGGTGCCGGCGTGCGATCGACCTGCGCCTTCAGCATGGCCATCGCCTCGGACAGGCTCGGCACGCCGTCCCAGCGCAGCTCCATATTGTAGTTGAGGCCCCCGCGGATGATGTGGGTGTGGCTGTCGATCAGCCCGGGAATGGCGCGGCGTCCCTTGACGTCGATGATGTCGGCTTCCGGTGCGGCGGCCCGTGCCTCCGCCTCCGAGCCGACGGTGAGGAACTTGCCGTCGCGGATCGCGATGGCCTCGGCGACGGGGTTCTGCCGTTCGAGCGTCGTCACCCGGGCGTTGACGATAATCAAGTCTTTCGCAGGCATAGGGTTTTCCTGTGCGCGGGCACGAAGCGAAGGCAACAGCGTCGCGGCTGCGGCTCCAGCGATGGTTTGACGACGGGTCAGTCGGAACATGTCCCTGTCCTTTCTTCGTCTCCCGGAGGGGCGGGAGAACCGGGGGATCAGCCTTGGGCTTTCTCTGGCAGCGTCAGGAACACGCCACTGGCGGCAAGGACGGCCGGCAGGGCGAAGCACCACATGCCCAGAAGGACGAAAAGCAGAGCGGCAAGTCCGCAGCCGAGCGCGAAGGCCAGGACCGGTACGCTCAGTCGGATCAGGCGTGCCTTGATCGCTTCCGGCTTGTCCTGGGTCTTGCCGTAGAGGAGGCCGGCGAGGTCGAGCATCATCTGCGTCGTGGTGCCGGTCATCAGCGTCGAGGGCGGCGCGGAAGCCAGGTGCAGGCGATGCGCGGCGTTCTGGATAGCCATGGCGATGACTAGCAGCATGCCGGTCAGCACCGGCGGCAGGCCGTCGGCATCGGCAAAGCCGCCATAGTAGATGGCGCAGCCTGCCGCGGCCGTCAGGAACAGGAACTTCGCGAGCAACATGACTCGCAGCGCGCGCGCGGGTGGCGCGGCGACGCGCAGCGAGAGATACTGCAGCACCACCACCGCGACGCAGAAGGTGGGCAATGCCAGAAGCTTGGCGACGAGGCTCTCGCTGCCATGCGCGAGCGCCTGGCCGATCATCACGAAGTTGCCAGTCACATGGGCGGTGAAGAGCCCGTGCAGCGCGAGGAAGCCGGCGGTATCGACATATCCGGCATTGAAGCTGAGAACGGTGGGCAGATTTGGCCTCATGATGCGCTCCGTTGGCTTTTGGCTGGTACGAGGCGACTTCAGGCCGGCTCTGCCCTATGGCGGATCGCAGCAAGGATGTCCGAGGCAGGGGGCGCGAGGCGTTGGCGGATTGTTCCGCCGAGCATCGCGCCGCCCGCCTTGCCGCTTCGCTCAGGCGGCGGGCTTCGGCGCGAGGCGCGTCCCGTGGGCGACGCGTTCGGGGGCCTTGTGGACCATGGTATAGGCGTAATCGATGCCCATCCCGTAGGCGCCGGAATGCTCCCTCACGATGGCGGTGACGGCGTCGTAGGTGCCGCGGCGCGCCCAGTCGCGCTGCCACTCCAGCAGCACCTGCTGCCAGGTCACCGGCACGATGCCGACCTGGATCATCCGGTCCATGGCGTATTTGTGGGCGTCGGCCGACGTGCCGCCGGAAGCGTCGGAGACCATGTAGATCTCGTAATCGGTGTCGTTGAGGCACGAGAGCGCGAAGGTGGTGTTGCACACTTCGGTCCACAGGCCAGAGACGACGACCTTCTTGCGGCCATGCGCGGCATTGGCGGCAAGCGCCTCGCGTACCTTGAGGTCGTCCCAGGAATTCATCGAGGTGCGCTCGAGGAGCGGCGCCTCGGGAAACACCGCAAGGAGCTCGGGATAGGTGTGCCCGGAGAAGCTCTCGGTCTCGACCGTGGTGATGACGGTCGGGATGTTGAAGACCTTGGCCGCCTTGGCGAGACCGACGACGTTGTTCTTCAGCACCTGGCGGTCGATCGATTGGACGCCGAAAGCCATCTGCGGCTGCTGATCGATGAAGATGAGTTGGCTGTTCTGCGGCGTGAGCACTTCGAGCTTGCTGGACATGGGCGTTTCCTGTTGAGGGATGGCAAGATGAGCCGGGCGCGTCAGGCCGCGTCGGCATCCTTCGCCGCCCCGTCGGAGCGATGAAGCGCGAAGGATTTCTCGTGCAGGCAGGACTGCACGACGTTGGTGTGTCCCCTCAGCCATTGCACGGCGGCCTCTCCCGCCAGCATGCCGAGCAGCCCGATGAGGGCGATGATCGGCGGCGCCGGCGAGCGCACCGCGAGAAGGCCGTAGACCGCGCCGATCCCGAGACCGGCAGCGAGGGAAATGAGATAGGGTTGAAGCTGACTCATCGCGGAAGCTCCAGATTGCGCGCAGAGGGCGGCGGGAAAGGCGGGCCTTAGCCGGCAAGCGGCGCGCGCGGCCCTTCGATCCGGGCGCGATAGGGCTCATGGTGGGCCAGCAGCTTCAGCCCCGCGCCGAGAGAGGCGGTGTCCTGGTTGCGACCGTCGATTTCGTTGAGCACGCGTCCGCCTCCTCGCGGTCGCGCCGCGCTCCAAGATGCCGCGGAACCTAGCGAAGTCTGGCGTTGCGGAGAATTGACGCCTATGTTGATAATCTATTGCGATTTACGTAATAATTGATCATGAACGAGCTCAAGGCCCTCCGCACCTTCCTTCTCGCCGCCGAAAAGCGGAATTTCGCTCAGGCGGCCCGCGAGATCGATACAACCCCCGCCTCGGTCACGCGGACCATCGCCGCGCTCGAGGCCGAGCTCGGCGTGCAGCTCTTCGTCCGCACCACACGGCAGGTCGCACTGACGGGAGACGGCGCCATATTCGCCGCGCGCATCGCTCCGGTCGTGCAGGCGCTGGATGCGGCGCGCACCGAGCTAATCAACGCGCACAAGGCGGACGAAGGCAGGCTGCGGATCAATGCACCCATGTCGTTCGGCCAGCGCCTGCTGCCGCATATCCTGTGCGGGTTCCGTGAGCTCTATCCCAGGATCGACGTCGAGATCACGCTCACCGACAAACTGATCGACGTGGTCGACGAGGGGTTCGATTTGGCCATCCGCATCTCGGGCGTACCATCCGAGAAGTTCACCATCTGGCGCAAAATCTGCGCCATCAGGCGCATCCTCGTGGCCGCGCCTGGCACGCCCCCCACCACCGCCCGCCACCCCAACGAGCTGTCTCCCGATGCGTGCCTCGCCTACGATGCCGGCAGCCATCGCGAGACATGGGAGCTGACGGATGGCGGCTCCACCGCGACTATCTCGGCGGGGCGAGCGGTCAGTTCCAACAATGGAGAGGTATTGGCCAGTCTTGCGGCGAACGGGGCAGGTGTCGCCCTGCTTCCGGTCTTCATCGTCGCCGAGCATTTGCAGGCGGGACGCCTGGTCCCGGTTCTGCCGGAATGGTCGTCGCCGGAGTTCTGGCTCACACTCTACTATCCGCCCTATCAGAAGCTGCCGCCGCGCATCGCCGCCTTCTCCGACTTCTTCGAGCGGGAGATTCCCCCTCTCGTGACCGCGATCGAATAGATCGGCTAGAGCAGCTCGGGACCAAGCAAACCCGGTCCCTCCATCCGTCCTGGAGCGTCAAGGGTTACGCGGCCAGATGCCGACTATCCCGCGTATCCGTGACGCGGCTAGGAAGAGGTCCGAGTAGTTGAAATGCCTGCTTCGGGACGGCATGCCAATTCCTGCTCTTGGCGCTGGGCAACTACGAGTTCTTCCCAGGCGGGGACCTAGCCGACCTCGGGGAAATCCCTCTCAATGCCAGCCTATGGGCCGCCGACAACGGCGACTCCGATCGCGTAGAATGGCGCCTTCTGCAACTCGCATGGCGCGCACCGTCATCGGCACATTGACGCCGGCCTACTACGCTCGTGCACGTCAATGGAGGACGGCATGAGAAATCCCCGCAAGAAAATCGCCTTGGTTACCGGAGCCTCGTCCGGCATGGGCAAGGATATCGCCAAGCAGTTGATCGAGGACGGCTACCATGTCTTTGCCGCCGCCCGAAACGTCGAGAAGATGGCCGATCTTGGAGCGCTCGGCGCGACGCTGCTACAGATGGACATTTCCCGCGAAGACGATATCCGCGCGGCGGTCGACGTCGTCCTCAATGAGGGCGGCACGGTCGATGTGCTGGTGAACAATGCGGGCTTTGGGCTCTATGGCCCGGTAGAGGAGATCACTCTCGACGAGGCCCGCTACCAGTTCGAGGTGAATCTGTTCGGTGCCGCGCGGCTTACCCAGTTGATCCTGCCTGCCATGCGGGCGCAGCGTTCCGGAACCATCGTCAACATCACCTCGATCGGCGGAAAGATCTATTCCGTGCTCGGCGCGTGGTATCATGCTACAAAGCACGCACTGGAAGGCTGGTCCGACTGCCTGCGCCTTGAGGTCGCGCCGTTCGGCATCCGCGTCGTCATCGTCGAGCCCGGCGTGATCGAGACCGGGTTCGGCGACGCCGCTTCCGGCAATCTCCTGAAGCGGTCGGCCGGTGGCCCCTACGCCAAGCTCGCTCAAGCCGTCGCCAACGCCATCACCAACACCTATGGCAAGGGAACCGGCAGTCCCGGCACGGTGATCGCCGACGTGGTGTCGAAAGCGGTGAAGGCGCGCAGGCCGAAGACGCGCTATGCCGCCGGCAAATATGCCAGGATGTTGCTCGGCATGCGCAAATGGCTGAGCGACCGGACCTTCGACAGCGTCATCATGAGCCAGATGAAATGAAGTTACAGCGCGCAACCGCAACCCTGCGAGGCCGGCGATGAGCACGATGCCTGCCGATCGCTGCAAGATCCCCGCCGCCTTCTGGCGCGTGATCGAGCGCCTGGGCTATCCGCCGGCCGCCATATTGCGCCAGGCGCGGCTCCCGGCGACGCTGCATCTCAACGAGCAGGCGGTCGTCACCACCGAGCAATATTTCGCTCTTTGGAACGCGGTAGAGCAACTGGCGAACGATCCGGCGCCCGGCATCCGCCTGGTGCTCGGCGCCGACACCGCCGCCTATCCGCCGGCCAGCCTCGCCGCCTTCTATGCTCGCGATTACCGCGACGGTCTGATGCGGCTTGCCCGCTTCAAGCGTCTCTGCACGCCCGAGCAGCTCCATATCGCGGAAGCGAAGCAGGGAGTGGTGGTGACCAGCGCCTGGTTCCATGCAACCCGGCCGGAGCCTGCCATCGCCACCGATGTCACCTTCGCCTCACTGGTCGAACTCGGCCGACGCGGCACCGGCCAGCCCGTGTACCCCCGGAAGGTGGATCTCATCCGGCCTGATCCGGGCGACGGGGTTCATGCGGATTATTTCCGCTGCGCCATCCGCTTCGGGGCGCCACGCAATGCGCTGGTGCTCGATCCGACCGATCTCGACCGCCCGTTCCCCGGCCACAATCCCGAGCTGCTGGCCATCCTGACGCCCGCGCTCGCTGCAGCGCTGCAGGAGTTGCAAACGCACAGCTCCGTCGGCGCCCAGGTGAAGATGGTGCTGAAGCGCAGCCTGGCGAGCGGGAGGCCGGAACTCGCCGACGTCGCCCGGGATCTCGGCATGAGCGAGCGCACCCTGCAGCGGCGTATCACCGAGGAGCAGACGACCTTTCGGGAACTGCTCGTCGAGGCACGGCGGGAACTCGGCCGCCAGCTGCTGGCCGATCCTTCGACCGATATCGACGAGGTGGCCTGCCTGCTCGGCTACCAGGATGCGAGCTCGTTCTACCGCGCTTTTCGCGACTGGGAGGGGGTGACGCCGGGCGAGTGGCGCGAGCGCAAGGGCTTGCCTGGCGCGGCCAGTAAGAGCCCACCCATCTGGACGCATTGACGTTCGCGGATTTGGCGCACTCCGACAGAGCATCGGCGCCCTGTGCCACTGCCGCGTACGGCGTCGACGGCCATCTTCCCGGGCTGACACCATCCTGAGGAGGCCTGCATGGCCGAGAAGATCGGGCTCATCACCGGCGCATCACGCGGCTTCGGCCGCATCTGGGCCGAGGAGGCGCCATCAAAGACATGGGCGAGGAAGACGTGCGCGCCGAGTTCGACACCCATGTGTTCGGCATGCTGCGGGTGATCCAGGGGGCGCTGCCTTGTCTATGCGAGTAGGGCAGTGGCCACACCCTTTGCGATCTATCGAGGTGACAAGATGCCAAGCGACATTCTGACGTTCCTTCGGTCCTGGGCCGCAGAACCCGTACGAGTCGGCGCGGTCGCACCGTCCGGCAGCGCGCTCGCGGATCTCATCACAAGCGACATCGGCCCCCATACCGGGCCGGTGATCGAGCTCGGGCCAGGAACCGGAGTCTTCACCGCCAGACTCCTGACCCGCGGCGTCGAAGAAGCGGACCTGACCTTGGTCGAGTACGGCTCCGATTTCGCACGGCTGCTGCAACGGCGATTTCCTGATGCGCGCATCATGTGGATGGATGCCGCACGGCTCAAGACTGTCGCGTTCGAAGCTCCGCGGTCCGTTGGCGCCGTGATCAGCGGCCTGCCGCTCCTGGGCTTCTCGCCGCGCAGGATCATCGCCATTCTGGACGGAGCGTTCCATCACCTGCGTGCAGGCGGCGCGCTCTACCAATTCACCTATGGGCCACGCTGTCCGGTACCTCGGCCGATCCTCGACCGCCTCGGCCTGCGCGCGACACTTGTCGGCCGAACGCTGCTGAACATGCCGCCGGCCGCGGCCTATCGCATTACACGGCGAGCAGCTCGCATGACCTAACGGACCAAGTAAGCAGCCCTTGCCTGGCCGTCGATCTGGTCAACAGGACGGCTCCGAACGTCCATTTCCGGAACACAGGCCAATGCCCGCTCATGGCGCTGGCGTCACGCTCGGATCGAGATGCGTATCGCCGAGAGGCCATGGGCGATCCGCCAGATAACGCCGTCATGCCAGCGCGCCAGTATGGCTCGACTAACTCAGTGATGCAAAAATGGCGGTATAATTTGGCGGTGAGTCAAAAAATTTCAATGTAATCAATGCATTAATAAAATTAACTGGCGGAGCGCGCGGGATTCGAACGAGGCTGAAACGCACGTTCCGCGCGGATATGTTTGTCGACATGCGGGCCGGCGCACCCTGACTTCGAAACGCCGCTTAAACGCCGCTTAAACCCATTCCTCGGCACTTTCTAAACCAACGCAATCTCAACGACATAGGGGTTCGCAGTTTCACTTTGGTCGGCGCGCCAGCGATTTTGCATGTTCGTAAGTCATTGAATTTATTCGATATTATGGGGAAGAAAATTGGACGTGGACCCCAGATGAACCCCAGCGTTAAACCCTAGCCAAAGCTGCCGTTCGGGTTGGCTGGATCACTGAGTTCAACAAGCTGGGCTGTGCGCACTTCAGGCGCTACGAAATTCCCTCCATCACCGAGTCTGGCACCTGCCCAAAGCACGCAATGAGCACCGGAGGGTCCGCATCGCCGCTCTCCGGTTCGACATCGGTCGAGAAGGCGATAGCCCCGAGCTTCACTAGGCTCATGCGGTGAGCGACCCGCTCAGCATCGGCCGCGTTGCGAACCTCCATCGGAATGCCGGCCTTGATTGCACCGCGCTTGCCCGCCTCGAATGGTTGGACGACGTAGAAGGTTTTCTTGGTCATGGCCGACTCCTTATCCGTGGCCGGCACCGTGCGCTGATGTCATGAACAAAGCAAGAACAATAGGTGTGGGGCTGTCTTGTTCTTACGTTGTTCTCGCACTTCGATCGTGGGAGCGAGGAGGTCGCCACCAGGCAGACGAACAACAACCCATCCCCTTCCGTGGCTCCTGAGGCCACCTCACGGAGCCCTTCACGGTCACCGAAGCGGACATTGATGAGGTCCTAGAGGTGTGTGGATGGCGCCCTAGGGGCGCCATACGCGCCCTCCTGATTGGCCGGCGCTTCTAGAGGTAGCGCGTGACGGCCCCCGTCAGGAAGCGAGCCGGGGCTATGTGAGGGGCCGCCCATCGCGGAAAGCGAAGGGGCAGGCGGAGGCGCCGGAAGGCGAGACTTCAGTTGCTCCGTTCAGCGGCCTTCTTGGCGAACAGGAAGCCACCCAAGCCGCCCATGAGACCGCCATTTACGTAGATGACGAGGAGCGGGGCGAAGTCCGCAAAATAGCCGAAGCGGACGGCAGCACTAGAGGCGAGCACGACCATCGCGCCGATGAGCAAAGCGGCCGGGACGAGTCTCCTGACAACGAAGGCTATCAAGCCGGAGGCGCAGAGAATGAGGAAGCCTGAGATCAACGCGAAGGGGTCTATCATTCAGCGGCCCTTAGGGAATGTGTCAGCAACACAGATAGGTTGTAGCGGATCGGTGGTGTTCTATCCGGCGATATCTGCGAGGAGACTGTTGGCCGGCGAGTGGACCATTCAGCGCAGGGGCAGGGAGGTGCGTTACGGGCCTGTCCGCGCCGTCGTGGGCTACCGAAGGATATCGGCGTGCGGACGGCCGCGTCGGACTGCTCGCCCGCGCTTTCGAGGCCTTGACCCCAAAACAGAGATGGGTGGCGGACTTCACCTGCATCTGGACCGCCGAGGGCTGGCTGTACGTTGCCGCCGTCATCGACCCGTTCTCACGGCCTGTCGTCGGCTGGGCGATGAGGGCGGGGATGACGGCACCGCTCGTCGCTGATGCCCTCATCATGGCGATCCGGCGCGGAGGCAAGCCGGACAACCTGCTGCACCACTCCGATCAGGGCAGCCAATACACAGACGGGGAGTTTCAACGCCCGATGGCCGACCACGGCATCACCTGTTCGATGAGCCGGGCCGGCAATGTCTGGGGCAAGGCGCCGATGGAAGGCTTTTTCTCGTCGCTCAAGGCCGAGTGGACAACTCGCAAGGTCCATAGGGCGAGGGACGATGCCGGGGCCGATCTGCTCGACTATATCGAGCACTCTACGACGGTCGGCGCAGGCACTCGAAGCTGGGCTCTCTCGGCCCGGTCGAGTTCGAGGAACGAGCTAGATCAGCTCAACCTCGTATCCACAGAACCGGCAGCAGGCCATAGTGGCCGAAGCCGGCCATTTGTCATGGGCCGGCTCTGCGGCCGATTGTGCGGCTTGCCCGAAGCGTAAGCAGAACGGGTGAGGGGCTTGTCAGCCAAGCTCGAGGCTTGAAGCCTTGACGCTCCGATAGACGCAATCGAGGATCTCGTTGCGCGCCGGGATGCGGTCTGCCGGAGTTCTCACCCAATAGCTCAGTTCGAGCACGATCGCCGCGGCATCGACGCTCTTGAGTGCCACCAGAGGCTCAGGACTGAGCATTGGCAGACGACAATGACCGAGCGCCTCGCGCATAACGCCGATCACCATGGAGGGCATCTGCGTCGGAGCGACGCGTATGGTGACGCTCTGCACATGCGAGCCGTCGGGCCGTCCAAGATTGGTGATCGTCATCTTGGCCAGCACGCTGTTGGGCAGCACGATGACATTGTTGGCGGCGGTCTGGACATGGGTCGAGCGCCAGTCGGTCTCGACGACGCGCCCTTCGGTGCCGTCCGCGAGGACGACCAGATCGCCAAGACGGTAGGGCCGGCCCAGGGTCAGGGCGATGCCGGAGAACACGTCTCCCAGAGTGTTCTGTAGCGCGAGGCCGACCGTGATCGCCACCACGCCCGATGTCGCCACGAGCGCGGAGACGTTCATGCCGAACACGAAGGACAGGATCGCCAAGGCAACGCCGAGATAGATCGCCGCGACGAAGATGTCCTGTAGCAGCCGGGCCTGCTGGGGATGGCCTTCGATCACCAGATATAGACGGACGAAGCCGATGACCGCCCAGGCCAGATGGATCCACCACAGCATCTTGGCGAGGATCAAGGTGATATCGGTGAACTGATAGTCGCCATATCCCTCCAGGCGGTAGGGTACGACGCCGTAATATAGCAATACGCCCGTCATGACGGCGAAGAAGCCGAGTTGGACGACGAGGCGCGTCGTCGTACGCCGGCGGGGCACCACGTGCCAGACGATGATCCCGGCGATGCCGAACAGGTTGAGCAGCGCCAGCGGAGACCATGCGTGTATCGTCATCGGACAGTCTCCCAAGGTCGTCGCCCACCCGTGGCCGGAGCCATCGGATGGACGACGGAGCGCT
Source organism: Ancylobacter sonchi (assembly GCF_018390695.1). Taxonomy (GTDB): domain Bacteria; phylum Pseudomonadota; class Alphaproteobacteria; order Rhizobiales; family Xanthobacteraceae; genus Ancylobacter; species Ancylobacter sonchi. Next base: position 94,342 of record NZ_JAHBGF010000010.1, read on the forward strand.
ACTTCGTCAGCGGGTAGATCAGCTCCTTCTCGTCGGTGTCGACGACGAACACCGCGAGGAGCTTGGCGGGTGCGGTCCCGCTGGCGTTCTCACTGACGCCGTGGCGGTCGCCGGGCAGTTCCGAGAAGCTCTCGCCGGCGCGGTAGGTGATGACCGGGCCGTCATTGACCTGGCTGCGGATGGCGCCTTCCAGCACGGTCGCGTAGATGAAGGCCGAATTCGGATGGGTATGGCCGGCCGAGAACCCACCCGGACCGTATTCGACCAGCACGCCCTTCATGCTCTTGCCCGGCACGTTGGGCAGTTCGTGCTCATAGACCAGGGTGACCTTGGACTCCTTGTCGGCGTCGTGAGCATGAGCCGCTGCAAGGGACAGCGCGAGAACGAAGACGGCGCCAAGCGTGCGAAACATGGGATCCTCCCAGGGGTGTCTCAGGATGGAACGGTCGGCGCCGATCAGGCGGCCGAGCGCTGCGCGCTCATCCATTGCTCGAAGGTGATGGCGCCAAGCCGGGGATTGGCGTCGGAAACGAGGCTCTTCTCGTCGAGCCGGGCGCCGAAATAGCGGGCCTCTGGATCGACCTCGACGGAGCGCGCATCGCCGGCGGCACGCAGATAGCGCCGGACGAGTTCGCTCAGCGCGACGCGTTCGGGACCAGCGATCTCTACGATGCCGTTGGCCGGAGGTGAAAGCGCCACATCGGTCATCGCATCGGCCACGTCGTCGGACGCGATCGGCTGCACATAGGCCGGCGACAGCCGGACCGTCTCCCCGCTCGTCGCCGACTTGGCGATGCCGGGCAGGAATTCGAGGAACTGCGTCGAATGCACGATGGTGTAGGGCAGGCCGGATTCGCGGATCAGCTTTTCCTGCAACAGCTTGCCGCGGAAATAGCCGCTTTCCTGCAGCCGCTCGGTGCCCACCACCGACAGGGCGATATGATGGCGGATGCCGGCCGCCTTGCCGGCGGCCAGCAGGTTGCGGCCCGACGCGCCGAAGAAGTCGAGCACCGCCTGGTCCTCGAAGGACGGCGAGTTGGCGAGGTCCAGCACCACCTCGGCGCCGGCGAGAGCCTGGGCGAGGCCTTCGCCGGTGACGGTGTTGACGCCGGAGTTCGGAGAAGCCGGCAGTACGTCGTGGCCGCGCTTGCGCAGGCGGTCGACGGTCTTGGAACCGATCAGGCCGGTTCCGCCGATGATGACGATCTTCATGACATGGGTCTCCTTATCGCAGCCGCGCGAGGCGGTGCGTGATGCGTGCGGCGGGGAAGGAAGGGGTCGGCCAGTGGCTCAGCTGAGGCCGGCCTTGTCGAGGCCGAACACCTTGTCGGCCGATCCGGGCACCGTCTTGAAGGCGATTGCGGCGCGGTTCCAGGCATTGATGGCCATCACCTCGAAGGTGAGATCGGAGAGCTCCTTCTCGGAAAACTGCCCGCGCACGCGCTCATAGAGGTCGTCGGAGACACCACCCTCGGGCAGCTTGGTCAGCGCCTCGGTCCAGGCGAGGGCGGCACGCTCGCGCGGAGCGAAGAGGTTGGACTCCCGCCAGATGGCGACGTGGTAGAGGCGGAGCTCGGTCTCGCCGGCAATCTTCGCCTGTTTGACGTGCATGTCGAGGCAGAAGGCGCAGCCATTCAATTGCGAGGCGCGGATCTGGACGAGGTCGCGGACCTTCTCCTCGATGGCGCTGTCCTTTAGGGCGACGCTGAAATCCATGAATTTCTTGAACAGCTCGGGGGACTGCTGGGGATAGTTGAGGCGCTGTAACATTGCGGAGCTCTGTTCGTTTGCGATGAGACGACGTTGGCCGGGCGTGGGTTCGCGGGATTCACGAGCCCACGCTTTGTTCCGGCTCTGGCGGGCGAAGGTCAGTAGTCCCAGTAGGCCGGCACCCAGCGGAAGGCGTCGCCTTCGACAGCCACCCGGCCGACGGAGGGAAACGGCAGATGGGTGGCCACCAACTGTTCGCCGGTCGCCGCCAACTCCGTCAGCAGACGGACCCGCACGCGGGCGGCCTCCTCGGGATCGTGCTCGAAGCCGTTGTGCCAGTCGGGGTGGTCGAAGCCGACCGTGAAGACGGCATCGCCGGCGAAGGTCAGCCGGTCGTCGCCGGAGGCGAGACGGACCACGCTGTGGCCGGGGGTATGGCCGCCCGTGCGGTGGACGACGACGCCCGGCGCCACCTCATGCTGGTCGTCGAATAGCCGAAGCTGGCTGCGATACTCGTTCGCGAACCGCGTGGCGGCCGAACGGAGCGCGTCCGGGAACCCCGGCGGCATGTCGACGTGGGTGAAGTCGGGCGCCTCCCAGAACTTGACCTCGGCGGCCGCCACGTGGATCCGCAGGTCCGGACGCAGCCGGTCTTTCACTCCGTCGACGAGGAGCCCGCCGATGTGATCCATGTGCATGTGGGTCAGCACGATGTCGGTCACCGAGGCGAGATCGATGCCGGCGGAGGCCAGACGCTTCACCAGTTGGCCGGCCCGCGGCAGGTTCAGGTCCGGATCCAGCCCGAGCCCGGCATCGATGAGGATGGTCTGATCGCCGCTGTGCACCAGCACCACGTTCAGTGACCAGTCGAACGCGTCCGGCGGCAGGAACATATCCTTCAGCCAGGCGGCGCGTGCGGCCGAATCCGCGTTGTGTCCCAGCATCTTGGTCGGGAGCGGCAGCACGCCGTCGCTGATGACCAGCACGTCGATCTCGCCGACCTGTACGGCATAGCGCGACGGTACCAATTCGTCGGGCTCCGATCGGACGGGGGTCGATGGAATGTCGAGGCTCATGTTCATCTCCTGCTGACGGGGTCTTTCACTCAGCAGGGGTGACGCTACGGAGAGGCGCGATTTCCGTCGATCAGATCGAGGCAGAGCGCGACCTATGCCGTGGCATAGGTCGTCTTGTGCAGCCGGACGGCCGCATTACCCGGTGTGGCGCGCTCGACGATCTCGCACCTGTTGTCTTCTCGGACTTTGATGCGTGCCCGCTCATGGTCGGTTCATCGCCGCATTGCCTCCCAGGGCGGCCGACGAAACCGTTCGACGATGAAATCGATGAACAATCGCGCCGGTCGTGCAAGGTGGCGGCGCCCGGCATAGACGATGCGGATATCCATCGCCTCGCTGCGACAGGTCGGCAGGCACTGGACGATCTCGCCGGAGGCAAGCTCGCGATGCACGAGGAAATCCGGCAATAGCGCCACGCCTTCGCCGCGCAGCACGGCGGCTTTCATCCCGAAGCCGTTGGCGCAGATGACGGCGCAGGGCGTGTCGACCTCCTGCCGGGAGCCGTCGGGAGCGAGGAGCGACCAGAGATTTCCCGTATCGGAGAACTGGTAGCCGACGCGCGGGAGCGACCGCAGCGTCTCGATGTTCTCGGTGTTGCCGGTCCTCGCGAGCAGGGACGGAGCCGCGCAGAGCAGCATTCCCGTGCTCGCCACCTTTCGGGATACCTGGCTCTCCGGCCCTGCTGGCGAGATGCGCAAGGCGACGTCGAAGGCCTCCTCGGTCATCTCTATCACCCGGTCGTTGTAGTGGATGTCGAGCTCGATGGCGGGATGACGCGCGGCGAACTCCGGCAGGAGCGGAGCCAGCCAAGAGAGCCCGAAGGTCATCGGCGCGTTGATCCGCAGCCTCCCGCGCGCGGCCCGGTCGGGATCGGCGAAGTTGCCCTCGAGGTCGGCGATGTCGTCGAGAACACGCCGCGCCCGTTCATAGACGTCGCGCCCGCTATCCGTCAGGGCCAGCCGACGCGAGGTGCGCTCCAGCAGCCGGGTGCCGAGGGAGGCTTCGAGTTGCTGAACGTGTCGGCTGACATTGGCGGGTGACATGCCGAGCTCCGCCGCGGCGCGGCCGAAGCCGCCGCGCGCGACGATGGCGACGAAAACCTGATAGGCGCGCAGGCGATCCATCATTCGATTGTTGCAGATTGTGGAATGTTCGAACAGTTCTGCATCAATTGATGCAACGATCTTTGCGGCGCACATGTCGATGACCATTCACGGAGGTCATCATGACGACATTCGAAGGCCGCGTTGCCATCGTCACCGGGGGCGGGGCCGGCATCGGCCACGCCGTGGCCCGGCAGCTTGCGGACAGGGGCGCCCACGTTCTCATCACCGGACGCCGGCCGGAGGCGATTGCCGCCGCTGCCGCGGCTCATCCGCTGATTGAAGGCTTCGTGGCGGATGCCGCCCGCCCGGAGACCATCCGAGCCACGGTCGGGGAGGCATTGCGGCGCTGGGAACGGCTCGACATCATCGTGAACAATGCCGGCGCTGGCCAGCCGGCGGGGCTTGAGCAGGTGTCGGCGGAAAGCCTTGACGCGATCTTCCGCACCAACGTGTTCGGCCCGACCCTGCTTTCCCAGGCGGCGCTGCCAGAGTTGCGCCGGACACGTGGCGCGATCGTCAACCTGTCGAGCACGCTGGCGCGCAAGCCGGTGCTAGGTTTCTCCGCCTACTGCGCCAGCAAGGCGGCGCTCGAGCAACTCACCCGGACCTGGGCGCTCGAACTCGCTCCGCACGGTGTTCGCGTGAACGCCGTGGCGTCGGGGCCGGTGGAGTCCGATTTCCTGCGCGAGCGCATGGGTTTTTCGGATGACGAGATCGCCGCCATCAAGGCGCAGGAGGTCGAGATGATCCCGCTGGGTCGGCGCGGCGTGCCGGACGATGTCGCCCGTTGGGTGGTGGCGCTGGCCGATCCGGTGGCCGATTGGGTTACCGGACAGATTATCGGCGTCGACGGAGGCTTCGGCCTGTAGGCGCTTCGTTCCGCCCGCAGCGATCGGGTCGCCGCCATCTGGGCAACCCATGGATTTCCATAGGATGTGCGCGGCACCCCGCAACCCTATCCTCCGGCCACATGGGATCACCGGTCGGAAGGAGTGCTAGTCTGCCGCCAAGGTCGCGGGCCCGGGGATGTGGCCCCATAGGAGGACGTGGCGATGTCGTCCATCGCAGTTGACGCCATGAACGACGAGCCTCTGCACGACCGTGAACGGGAGCTGTCGCAACTCATCGACATGGTCCCGTGTCATGTGTGGCGCCTCACGCCCGATGGCGAGCCGACTTTCTTCAACAGGCGCATGGTTGAGTATCTGGGGTTGGAGGTTGCCGGCGGCTCGCCGGGCGGGTTGGAAGCCTTGATCGGCTCGGTCCACCCTGACGACGCGCAGGGGTTCCGCGACACGCTCGGCCGTAGTCTGGCGACCGGGGAGCCGTTCGCGCTGCGCTACCGGCTGCGCCGCGGGGACGGCGCGTATCGCTGGATGTCGAGCCGAGCCGAGCCGCTGCGCAACCAGGCGGGCGGAATCGTGCAATGGTACGGCGTGTGCCACGACATCGACGATCAGGCCCGGGCGGAGGAGGCGCTCCGGTCGCGCGAGCAGGAACTCAAGCGGCTGGTCGACGCCGTGCCCGCCATGATCTGGTGCGTCATGCCGGACGGCGAGCCCTCCTATATCAACAAGCGGCTGGCGGACGCCGTCGGCGTCGAGTTGGGCGACCTTATCGAGGCTGACGGTTCGCGCTCGCTCGCCGATATCCATCCCGAGGATATGCCGGCGGTCGGCAAGGCGCTCGGCCACGCCTTCGAGACCGGCGAGCCGTTCTGCATGACCTACCGGCAGCGGCGCGCCGGTGGCGGGTTCCGTTGGACCGAGGGGCGCGCCGAACCCCTGCGCAGCGAAACCGGGGCGATCATCCGATGGTACGGTGTGTGCGTCGATGTCCATGATCGCGTCGTCGCGCAGGAGGCGTTGCAGGAGCGTGAGGGAAGGCTCCGCCAACTCGTCGACGCCGACATCATCGGGATCGTCATCTGGGACCTCGACGGAACGCTCATCGACGCCAACGACGCGTTTCTCCGCATGGTCCAGTATGACAGGGCCGACGTCGAAGCCGGCATCCGATGGTTCGACATGACGCCGCCGGAATGGCAGGCGGTGCATGCCGAGGAGGAGGCCGAGGAGCTGGCCACCACGGGCAAGATGCAGCCCCGTGAGAAGGAATACTTCCGGAAGGATGGCAGCCGGATCCCGGTGCTGATCGGCGCGGCCTGCTTCGACGGGCAGTCCCGGCAAGGCGTTGCCTACATTCTCGACCTGACCGAACGCAAGCGCGCGGAGGCGGCGGTACGCGAGCGGGAACGGGAGTTCTCGCAACTCGTGAACATCGTGCCTGGCTATCTCTGGCGGATCAACGCGGACAGGTTGCCGGTATTCTTCAACAAGCGGTTCGTCGACTACCTGGGCTTTGATGTCTCGGACCTGGATCAGCCGGACAAAAGCAGGTTCGCGGCGATAACGGATGCCATTATCCATCTGGACGATCGCGCCGATGTTTACGCCGCGTTCGAGCGTCACTTTGCGACGGGCGAGCATCTTTTCATGAGGTGGCGCATGCGCCGGGCCGACGGCGTGTATCGCTGGATGCAGGCCAGCGCCGAAGCGACGAGGGATGAGAATGGTCGCATCGCTCAGTTATATGGGCTTTGCCACGACATCGACGATCAGGTCGTGGCCGAAGCGGCGCTCCGGCATAGCAAGCAGCAACTGGAGCAGATGATCGACGCGGTGCCGGTCAACATCTTGAGCTTCGATCGCGCGCGCAAATTGACCTACGCCAGCCGGCGATACCTCGACACCGTCGGGGCACCGGGCGCCATTGACGACTTCGAGGATCTCGCTCGGGACGTCGCGCACCCGGAAGACTTTCCCATCATGCTTCGCCGAGCGTCGCATGGGTTCACGACTGGGGAACCGTTCGTCAATCGCTTCCGCCGGCGTTGCAGCGACGGCGTCTATCGCTGGATCGAGGCGCGGGCACAGGCGCTCCGCGATGCGACTGGCGAGATCATCCAATGGTACATCGCCTCGATCGACATCGAGGAGGAGATGCAGGCGCAGGCCGCGTTGCGCGAAAGGGAGCGGTTCCTCTGGCAGCTCGTGGAAACCTTGCCGGCCATGATCGACTGCGCGGCGCCGGACGGCGAGCCGGTGTACCGCAGCCAGCAGCTCCGCGAGTTCCTCGGATACCAGCTGGAAGAGCTGAGCGAGGCGGACGGGTCGCGTCTGGCGCAGACGCTGGACGCGGGCGTCCATCCCGACGACCTCGCCGCCGTGAAGAAGGACTATGCCCACTCCCTGCTGACCGGCGATCCCTATGCGCGCCGCCACCGCCTGCGGCGCCATGACGGCGAATATCGCTGGATCGAGACGCGCGCGGCTCCGATGCGAGGCGCCGACGGCACCATCGTCCAGTGGAACGTGATCTGCCTCGATATCGATGCCGAGGTCCGGGCGCAGGAGGACCTGCGATTGGCGCAGGAGCGCCTCGCACGTGCGAGCCAGGCGGCGAGCCTCGCCGAGCTGTCCGCGTCGATCGCCCATGAGGTGAACCAGCCCCTGGCTGCGGTGGTCTGGAACTCCCAGGCCTGCCAGCGCTGGCTGACCGCCGATCCGCCGAATCTGGAGCGGGCGCAGATGACGGTTCAACGGATCATTCGCGACGCCAACGCCGCGGCGGATTTCGTCAGCCGGATCCGGGCCCTGTTCAAGCAGGCGGTCGTCCCGCGGCATCGCGCGTCGATCGGGGACGTCATCGCCGATGTCGGGCGGTTGCTCGCCGACCGGACGTCGCAAACGCGGGTCGGCGTCGCGGCGGATGTCGACGCCGAGCTGCCGGAGATCCCGTTCGACGTCGTCCAGGTCCAGCAGGTGCTCGTCAACCTCATGCGCAACGCGATCGAGGCGATGGACGGCCACACGCCGGAGCCGCGCCTCGGCGTACGCGCCATTCGCGACGGCGAGGTCGTGCGGGTCGAGGTGAGCGACAACGGGCCCGGCGTCCTGCATCCGGAGAAAGTCTTCGACGCCTTCTTCACCACCAAGCAGACCGGCATGGGAATGGGGCTGGCGATCTGCCGGTCGATCATCGAGTCCCATGGCGGGCGGCTGTGGGTGGAACAGAACGACGCCGGAGGCGCGACATTCGCCTTCACCCTGCCGATCCAGGTGTTCGAGCCCTCATGACGCCGGAGATGCCCATCGTGCTGATCGTGGACGACGACCCCAGCGTGCGCGAAGCCCTGAGCGAATTGCTGGAATCGCACGGCGTTCGCGTGGCCGCCTACGCGTCGGCCGGCGACTATGCCCGGGCAGGCCGGCCCGACGCGCCGGCCTGCCTGCTCCTCGACATCGAACTGCCCGACATCAACGGGCTCGACCTGCAGACGCAGCTGGCCGGCACGAACCATCCGCCGATCGTGTTCATCACCGGCCATGGCGACATTCCCTCGTCGGTGCGGGCGATCAAGCACGGCGCGGTGGACTTTCTCACCAAGCCGTTCAGCGAGGAGGCGCTCATGGCGGCCCTCGACGCCGCATTCGTCCAGGACAGGCGCCTGCGCGCCGAGCGTGCCGAGCTCGAACGCCTCGAGGCGCGCTACGCGACGTTGACGCCGCGCGAGCGCGAGGTGCTGCCGCTCATCGTCAGCGGCCTGTTGAACAAGCAGGCCGCTGCCGCGCTGGAGCTCAGCGAGGTCACGTTCCAGCTGCACCGGCGCAACGTGCTGCGAAAGATGGGCGCCGCCTCGCTCCCCGACCTCGTGAGGATCGCCGAGCGGCTGAGCATCCCGGTCACCCATTCGCGTCGCGGAGAGAGGGAAGCGTGAGTAGTTCCAAGCGTATCATCGCGATCGTCGACGACGACATCCGGCTGCTGGAGTCGCTGGAGAACCTGCTGGAATCCGCCGGCTATGCGGTTCGGACCTTCTCCTCGCCAATGGCCCTTCTCGCGGCGGGCCTGTCTGATCTCGATTGCCTGATCACGGATATCGGCATGCCCGGGATGGACGGCTTCCAGCTTCGCGAAAAGATCGGGCAAACGCGTCCGAACCTGCCCATCTTCCTGGTAACCGGCCGCCACGAGATCGCCGATCGGCCGGGCAAGGCGGCGCTGGCGACCGCTCTGTTCCGCAAGCCGATCGATGGCCAGTTGTTGCTGGCCGCCGTGGAAAATGCCTTCACCGATTGAAGCTGGGAGAGGTAACCATGTTGCAGCCATTGCCACGCCAGGCCCATTCGTCGCCGGGTCCCACCGTAGTGGAGCCGCCCGCCGTCGTGGTGGTGGATGACGACGCCTCGGTCCGCGAAGGCTTGAGCGAGCTGATCGCATCGATAGGGCTGAACCCGATCTGCTTTGCCTCTACGCAGGAGCTTCTGGCGTCGTGGGACCCGGACGGACCCGGTTGCCTCATCCTCGACGTGCGCATGCCCGGCGCCAGCGGCCTCGACCTCCAGCGCCGCCTAGCGGCGAGTGGCAACACCAAGCCGATCATCTTCCTGACCGGGCATGGCGATATCCCGATGACGGTGCAGGCCATGAAGGCCGGTGCGGTCGACTTCCTGACCAAGCCGGTCCGCGACCAGGTGCTGCTGGACGCCATCACCGTCGCGCTGGAGCGTGACCGGGTGCAACGGGCGACGGCGGAGGTCGCGAAGCGCAACGCCGAGCTCCTCGAATTGCTGACGCCGCGAGAGAAAGCCGTCCTTGTCGAGGTGGTGCGCGGGCGCCTCAACAAGCAGATCGCCCACGACTTCAGCATCAGCGTGGTCACGGTGAAGCTGCACAGGAGCAACGCCATGCGCAAGATGCAGGTCGCCACCGTCGGCGAGCTGATCCGGGCATGGGGCAGCTTGCCGGCACATCTTCGCACGGCAATGAAGTGAATTCGCGTGGCTGGATTTCACGTTGAGGCGTGTCAGTCGTTGCCGGCTGCGGACCTTGGCGGTGCTGCTCGACAGCCGACGAGACGTGATCGCGCTTCCTGTCCTGGGCCACCGGCGTTTTGCATCGTCAGGCCGTTGTCGCTGCTATCGCCGTGACGGCACGATTGATTTTTGACGTGGGAGCTGCGGGCGCCGCGGTGCACCAGGTCGCCGCGGTGGACGGGCGTCTTTCGTGCCGAATTGCCATTCGGCCTTCCATACCGGCTATGCGCCAGTCGCCGGGTACCCGGCCATGGCGTCGGCAGCGTTCCACGAGAGGGCGGCCGAGAAGATAATCGCCTTCCGGCACACGCCGCGGCACGGATAAGCCGCCGTCCCATCCGGTTCGCCCGGCGATCTATACGAGGTTGGATCGAGCGCTCAATTCTTCGAGGTCGAGGTCCCGTTCGAGCTCCTGCAACGTCTCCTCGTCGATCTGGCCACTGCGATGAAGCCGCAGCAGCTCGATCCGGCCGGCGGCGATCGCGTCCAGAATCAGGTTGAAGTGGGCGTGAAGCGTCGGTCCGTAGTCCTCCACCCGGTCGGCATATTCGGCGAGGTGGGCCGCCTTCCGGCGATAGTGATCGAGGAGCAGCGGATGGATGAGCGTTCCATCCGGGTCATAGGCGCGGCGCTCGACGAGCATGAGCTCCGCCTGCGCGATCACCGACTCGACCTGGCTCATGGTCAGCCGGGGACGGTCCGTCGCCACTTCGCCGGGGCGCACCCAGCGGATCACCGCTCCCAGTGTCGTCCCCTGCACGAGAACGGTGATCAGGATGGCGACGAAGGCTGCCACCAGGATGAAATCGCGTCCGGGAAAGCCCTCCGGCACGCTGAGCGCGACCGCCAGCGTCACCACGCCGCGCATGCCGGCCCAGCCGAGCACCATCGCCCCGCGTGGCCCCAAAGGCGCATAGCGGCGCAGGCCCAATGCCCGCGCCATCACGATCAAGAGGTCCGCCCCGAAGATCCAGACGAAGCGTGCGGCGGTCATGGCGAGGATGATCAGCAGGATCGGCAGAGCCATCTCCTCAATGACCACCTCGAAGCCGCCGACCCGTTCGATGACGCCCCGCAGCGACAGGCCGATCAGCATGAAGACCAGCGCTTCCATCAGGAAGATCATCACCGTCCAGAACGACGTACCGCGCCGGCGCACGGAGGCGGGGAACAGGACATGCTGATACCAGCCGCAGATCAGGCCGTTCACCACGGTCGCGACGACGCCGGATAGGTGCAAGCTCTCGGCGATCATATAGGCTGGCCAGCACACCAACGCCGATGCGGCGATCATCAGGTAGTCGTCGTCGAGCCGGCGCACCAGCAGCACCCAGGCCGTGCCCACCGCGACGCCGACGGCCGCGCCGCCCAACGCCAGCAGCGCGAAGTTCTCGAGCGCCGCAACGGTGCTGAACGCCCCCGTCACGCTGGCGGCAATGGCGAAGCGGAACAGCACCAGGCCGGTGGCATCGTTCAGCAGGCTCTCGCCTTCCAGCAAGATCGACAGCCGTCGCGGCAGCCTCACCCGGTGCAGCACGGCTCGCGCCGATACGGCGTCCGGCGGCGAGACGATCGCTCCCAGCGCCGCGCAGGCCGCCCAGGGCAGGGAGGGCACCAGCGCGTGGGCGACGACCGCTACAACGACGGTGGTGAAAAGCACGGCCCCCACCGCCAGCGCGCCGATGCCGATCATGTGCTGGCGTAGCGGATTGATGGCGATGAACCATGCGCCGTCCATAAGCAGCGGCGGCAGGAAGATCGCCAGAACCAGTGCCGGATCGAGCGAGATGGCCGGCAAGCCCGGCACGAAGGCCAGGATCGCACCACCTGCCAACAGCGCGACCGCCGGCGGCAACGACAGGCGATTTGCGAGGAATTGCAGCGTGATGGCCGCGAACAGCGTCGCGATGACCAGCTCAAGCAGCCCGATCGAGCTCATCGACTTCCTCTCGGAAATGAGGGCCGTTACACAGTGCGACAGCAGCGCGCGCCCGGCACACGCAAGAATCTCGCATGCACCGGCGCGCCCGGTCGATCAGAATTTCATCCCCGCGCGGCCAACGATCTCTCCAGTCCGCAGACCCTTGATGCGGTCGTTGATCTGGTCGAGTGCGCGCGGCCTTCGTGGCCTGCCCCTTCCTCAGCGGGCGCTCCCGGCCGGGCGATAGCGTGCGTCGGGCCGTCGTCTCACGCGGGGGCGAGCCGGGACGATCGCGGTAGGGTGAAGATGAAGACGAGAATTCCGAGCAGGGTGAGGCCGAACCCGGCCCATGCCGCCGACAGCAGCCCGTGTCCGGCAGCGATGGTCAGGCTGCCGGCCCAGGCGCCAACGGCATTGGCGACGTTGAGCGAGGCGAGATTCAGCGCCCCCATCAGCGTCGGCGCCTCCGGTGCGACCCGCGTCAGGCGCACCTGTATGGTCGGGATGGCCATCATCATCGTCATGCCGACGCAGAACAGCATGGGCATGAGGATCCACACATTGCCGCCGCCGGCAGCGAGCAGCGCCAGCATGACGAGGGCCCCGCCGAAACCAATTAGTAGCCCGCGCGCGGGATAGGCATCGGCCAGACGCCCGCCGACGAGGTTTCCCACCGTCATGCCGATGCCGAACAGTACCAACGCCGGCGGGATCCAGCTCGGGGCGAGCCCGGCGACATCCGTCGTGAACGGACCGATAAAGGTGTAGACCGCGAAAATGCTGGCAACGCCGAGCGCGGCGACCAGCATCGTGATCCATACTGCCGGCTTGCGCAGCGAGCCGAGCTCCTGCACCACCGAACCGCCATGCAGTGCCTCGGCGACGGGTACCCACGCCCACAGTGCCAGGAGCGAGAGGACGGAGAGGCCGGCGACCGTGAGATAGGTGTTCCGCCAGCCCAGCGTCTGGCCGAGCAACGTCGCCATGGGCGAGCCGACGATGGTGGCGACGGTCAGGCCAGTCATCACCAGCGCGAAAGCCTTCCCGCCTCGGCCGGGACCGACGATGTAGGTCGCCACCACCGCCCCGGCGCCGAAATAGGCGCCCTGCGGCATGCCGCTGATGAACCGGGCGAGCGCGAAGGTGCCGAGGCCGTCCGCCAGCGCCGACAGCACATTGCCGACGACGAACAGCCCCATCAGGTAGAGCAGCAGCGTCCGGCGATTCAGACGCGCCGCCACCAGCGTGACGAGCGGCGCGCCGATGACGACACCGAAGGCATAGGCGGCGATGGCGTTGGTGGCGGTCGGAATGTCGATGTCGAGGCTGGCCGAGAACAGCTGGATGATGCCCATGCTGGCAAATTCGGAGGTGCCGATGCAGAAGCTGCCGAACGCCAGCGCGAACAGCGTCAACCCGCGCCGGCGCTGCTGGGCCGCCTCGGTGCAGTGCACGGTCACGGCTGCGCATTGGGCGCCATAGCCCTTGTCGAGCATGCGTCATGCCTCCTGCTTGCGATGTATCGGGCGGCGGCAAAGGGCCGAGTGTTTCCGCCTGCCGGTTCAGGTCAGGCTCCCACCCGCGCATACGGTGCCGGGTAATCCGTATAGCCTTTGGCTCCGCCGCCATAGAACGTCGTCCGGTCGGCGTCGGAGAGCGGTGCGTCGGACCGCAGGCGCTCCACGAGGTCGGGATTGCTGATGAAGGGGCGGCCAAAGGCGATCATGTCGGCATGGCCCGACGCGATGGCATCGATCGCCAGCTGCCGGTCGTAGCTGTTGTTTGCGATATACCGGCCACCGAAGGCCGCGTGGAGCGCCCGGAAATCGAACGCCGCGGCGCCGTTCGGCCCGCGCGTCTGGCCCTCTACGCAATGGAGATAGGCCAGGTTCAGCTTGCCGAGTTCGCGGGCGAGATAGCCGTAGGTCGCCTGCGGGGCGCTGTCGAGCGGCGTATCGCCCGCCGAGCGGGTGAGGGGGGACAGCCGCACGCCGACCCGGTCGGGACCCCAGATTTCCGCGACGGCTGTGATCACCTCAATGGGAAGCCGCGTCCGGTTCTCGACCGGGCCGCCATAGCGATCGGTCCGCTCATTGGTGCTGTCGCGGATAAACTGCTCCAGCAGGTAGCAATTGGCCGAGTGGACTTCCACGCCGTCGAAGCCGGCCTCCCTCGCCCGGCTCGCGGCGTTCCGGTAGTCCTCGATCAGGCCCGGGATTTCATCGGTCTCCAGCGCCCGCGGCATGGACGGCGTCGCCTGCGTCTGAGTTTCGAGGAAGACCAGTTCGCCGGCCTGGATGGCGGACGGCGCCACCGGGGGCGCGCCGTTCTCCTGCAGCGAGACATGCGAAATCCGGCCCACATGCCAGAGCTGGCAAACGATCTTCCCGCCAGCTCCGTGCACGGCATCCACGATGGGCCGCCAGGCGGCGACATGCGCGTCGGTGTAGATGCCGGGCGTGAACGCATAACCTCGCCCCTGTCGCGAGATGTTCGTCGCTTCGGAAATGATCAGCCCTGCCGAGGCGCGCTGGCGATAATAGTCGATGGCGAGCCGTGAATGGACACCATCGGCGTCGGCCCGCGAACGGGTAAGCGGCGCCATCGCAATCCGGTTGACCACGTCGAAGGCACCGATCGTGGTCGGTGAGAAGAGATCGGGAAGAACCGTGGCTGACACGTCGCACCAATCCGTTTGCAGGGGAGGGATGTCGAACAAGACTTGCCTCCATCGCCGGAACACACGTTTCAACGGTCGATGGACAGCTATTGACGGCCACATCGTAGCAACCGCGATACGGCTCGCATGTCAAAGTTGGTCAAAAGACGTAAAGCTCGCCCCTGATCTTAAGGAGGTCGGCTGTTGAACATTCGGCTGGACGCATGGTCTCAGTCATCGCCGAACGCGCCCGCTTGGCGAGGAATGCCGGATGCCGGATCCGGCGATCAGTCGAGCGTCAGGAAGACATGCAAGCGCTGCCGCGCGGCCGAGAGCTCCGCAAACTCCACGCCGTCCTTGAACTTGGCGCAGGTCCTGGCAAGGAGGTCGAAGGCGTCGGCAATGTAGCCGTCTGCTTCGAGCTTTTCCGACAGCGTGGCGGCGGCGCGAAGCTCCAGCGTGAGGGCGCCAATATCGCTGGCCTTCATGACCGCGAGCCGCATCAGCCGCTCGCCTTCTTCGTCATCACCGAGGCGACGTTCGATCAGGCCGGAAATGCGCAGGATTTCGGGCATGCACCACTCGGCCGATTGGGTGCGCGCCAGCGCATGTGCTTCCTCGATCAGCACCTTCGCCTCGTCGACGGCACCCGATATCAGTAGTGACTCGGCGACCATGCTGTAATGCATGGGCGCGCGCAGGAGGAACCGCGCGGCCATGAGTTCGTCCAGCCGCCCCCGCATGTCGGCGGCGGCCCCCTGCTCCTGACGCTTGGCGCGCAGAACGCTGCGGAAGAACCGGCAAACCTCCCGCCAGATGCCGATGTCTTCCTTCAGGCCGTTCTGTTCGAGCGACGTCAGGAAACGGTCGGCGCTCTGCAGCTCTCCGGTCCACAATGCGAGGGGAATGGCGCAGACTGCCAGCGTATTCGACTGCGAGACCACGTGTCCCGTCGCCTCGGCTCGGCCGACCGCCTCACGTGCCATGTCCATCGCGCGGTTCGGCTCGCCGGATATCCAGAGCACGATCGCGTAGGAGCAGCGGATCGCCACGCCGCGCTCCGCATGGAACCGCGCGAAATGCACCGGGTCCTTGGAACGCTGGTGGCGTGTGACCAGCCGCTCGAGCCGCTGCCGCGCGCTGGCGATCTTGCCGATATAGATCTCCGCCATCGCGAGTGAGCGGTTGCCTTCGGCCATCGCCGGCCAGTCGCTCTGGGCTTCGGCGAGGCTCATGAACTGGTTGAACCACCGAATGCCCTCGTGATTGCGACCGACGAACACGAGGTAGGATGCCAACCCCCACAGGCCGTAAAGCTGGTATTTCGGGCTCTGGATCTCCACGCCGAGCTTGTAGCATTCGAGCCAGGCTCCCTCGGCGTCGAAGGCGAGGTGCTGGGCGAAGCTGATCCCGGATGCGCGCGCGGCGACCAGCTTCGCCGTGAGGTCGGACGGGCAACTGCCGATCTCGCGAATGGCCAGCAGCGCGCGTTCGACACGCGACTGCATTTCGCCCATGGACGACAGTTCGTTCCATAGGGGTATCGCCGCGGCCGTCAGCCGGATACCGAGCATCCGGTCGCCATTCGGACCGAACGCCCTGGCCATGGTATTGCGCAGGTCGTCGACCCGATCGGCGTAATCGGCCATCCATTCGGACTTCTCGCGCCACTCCCACTCTTCCGCGGCCCGCTCGAACAACGTCAGGATATGGCAGGCGTGTCGCTTCAGCGCACCGTCCTGCTCGGCGGAATCGGCCAGCCTTTCCATGGCGTAGGCACGAGTGCTTTTTAGCAGCCGATAGGTCAGCTTCCCGTCGCGATAATCCGTGCAGACGATCGATTTGTGCGTCAGCCGTTCGAGCGTGTCGATGGTCCACGCGGCATCGAGACCGGCCGGTTCGAGGACGGCGACGGCGTCCGGCAGCCGAAAAGCGCCCGCAAAGACAGACAGCAGCCTCAGAAGCGTCGCCTCGTCCTCCGCCAGCAAGCGGTAGCTCCAGTCGAGCGTCGCGAGAAGGGTCTGCTGGCGCAGCGGCGCCGCCCGCTCGCCATTTCCCACCAGCAGAAATCTCTGTTCGAGCATGCTGGCCAACGCCGGCACGCCGTAGGCCAGCGCCTTGCTGGCCGCCAGTTCGATCGCGAGGGCGATCCCGTCCAGCCGTTGGCAGATCGCGCACACCAGTGGCGCGTCCTCGTCGCTCAGCGCGTAGTCGCCGCGTTCCTGCGCACGGGCGACGAAAAGCTGGACGGCGCCGAAACCCATCGCCTCGTCCGCGCCGATGCTGCCCGAGCTCTCCGGCACCGCCAGGGTCGGCAAGCGATAGATCTGTTCGGACATGGTCCGCAGCGGCTCGCGGCTGGTGGCCAGAACCGCGATGGTCGGTATCGCGTCCAGCAAGCGGTTGACCACCGTCGTCACCGCAGAGGTGAGATGTTCGCAATTGTCGAGGATGAGCAACATCTCGCGACCGTGCAGGAGGTCGATGACTTCCGACAGCGTGTCTTCGGAGCGCTGCCGGACGCCCACCCCGGAGGCGATCGCGGCAATGGCGTACTGCGCGTCGCCGACGGTCGAGAGATCGATGAAGGCAACGCCATGGGCATAGGCTTCGGACAGGCGGCAAGCGACAGCGAGCGCGATCGCCGTCTTGCCTACGCCGCCCGGCCCCACGATGGAGACAGACCGTGCGGAGGAAACGGCAGAAACGATCTGTTCGATCTCGCTCGCACGGCCGATGATCGAGGGGGCCTTGGGCAGCAACCTGGCGCCACGTGAGATGAGCTGGGTCGCGGGGGTAATCCTGTCCCGCTCGATCTCGACACTCCTGACGAAGCGATAGCCGCGGCCTGCCACCGTCGCGATGTAGGCTTCCGAGGCCTCCTCCGAGAGGATTTTTCGCAGCGCCGCGACATTGACCTTGAGGTTGGCCTCCAGCACGAAGGTGTTGGGCCATACGAACTCAATCAGTTCGTTCTTGGTGACGACCTCGCCCGGCCGGCGCACAAGCAAGGTGAGGATATCGAGCGCCCGACCGCCTATACGGACCTGGATTCCGTTGCGGAGCAGCAGCTGCCTTCCGGGAGCGAGCCGGAATGGGCCGAATACATATATCGCACCATCAGCTTCCGGACACTGTGGTTCCATGCCCTTCAATTGCCCCTATTGGAACTGTCGTGCATCGCTCGTTCCAGAAGCGCGGCTCAATCTTCAAAGCAGATGACGTCGAGGCGTAGCGATTGAAAGCAGGTGCCCCAAGGGTATCGACTATACAAGGTTTCAGTGTGGCGCCCTGCCTATATTGGAATAGTCGACTACTAAAGGGGTTGGGCGCCATAAATCTATATTAATTATTTGCAATCAATAACTTATAGGCTGTCGCGCTGCGATGTCCCCGCGTCGCTTTACCAGTTTTTACCAGGATTGACGCCGTGAGCGCCCGCGGCACGGCCGCTCGGGGAACTCCAATGATAGTTTAGGCACGGTCAGTCGTTCGTCAAATGCCTACGCGTAGTGGAGTGACAGCATGGCGACGTCGCGTCGGGAGATCCTGAAACTCGGCCTCCTTGGTCTCGCCTCGCTGGCGGGCAACAGCGAGAGCGCCTCGGCGCAGTCGAGAAACAGGTTCGTCTTCGCGAACAGCAGCGCCTTCGACAGTCTCGATCCCCACACGGTCTTCGACCAGGGCCGCGCCGCGGTGCGGTTCAATCTCTATGACGGCCTCCTTCGCTTTGTGGACAACCCACCGAAGCTGATACCGTGGCTGGCGGAAAGCTACGCCGTTTCCGACGACGGGAAGACCTATACCTTCAAGCTGCGGGCCGACGCGACGTTTCACGACGGTACGCCGGTGACCTCGGCCGACGTTGCCTATTCGATCGAACGCATCCTCGCTCTCAGGAAAGGACCGGCGAGCTTCTATCTCGACCTCATCGAGCCCGGCTCGACGCAGACTCCTGATCCGCACACCGTCGTCTTCAACCTCACCGATCCCTCGGCGATCTTCCTGACCACGGTGCCCAACATCCTCGTGGTCAATAGTGCACTCGTACGCTCCAAGGAGAAGGACGGCGACTGGGGAGCCGGCTGGCTTGCCCGCAACGAGGCCGGCACGGGTTCCTATATCCTGCGCCGCTACGAGCCGGCGGTCGGCTGGAGCGGGCAGCGCTTCACCAACCACTTCGCCGGCTGGGCCGGGCAACCGATCGACGAGATCGAGTTTCGCACCGTGCAGGAGACCAACACCCGTGTGCTCGGGCTGATGCGTGGCGATTTCGACGGAGCTGACGGACTGACCTACGAGCAGATCCAGCGCCTGAGGCCGTCGCCCAACGTGCAGATCCTCGAAGCGGAATCGATGCGCATCTTTCTGCTGGCGCTCAACAACAGCAAGCCGTTGATGAACGACGTGCACTTCCGGCGCGCTCTCGCCTATTCCTTCGACTATGACGGCTTCATCAAGAACATCATGAAGGATTCCGTCACCCGCAATCCGGGACCGAATCCGGTCACCATCTGGGGCTCGCCCCCCGGGCTGAAGGGCTACAGTTTCGATCTCGCCAAGGCGCGCGAGGAACTTGCCCAGGTCAAGCAGCCGCTGCGCAAGATCAGTATCAATGCGCTGGCCGGCTACAGCGAATCCGAGCAGGCGGCCGTACTGTTCCAGAGCGCGCTCCGCCAGATCGGCATCGAGGCGGATATCGACGTCACGCCCTGGCCGGTGGTGGCCAGCCGCTTCGCCAAGGCCGAGACCCAGGCCGACGTAACGCCGGTCTGGCGGAGCACCTTCTATGTCGATCCGAACAATTGGGTCGGAGAAGGTTTCGGCACGCGCTATCACGGCACGCGGACGATGTCCTACTACAGCAATCCCGCGTTCGACCAATTGCTCGATCAGGCTCTACTGACCAACGACCACGAAAGGCGCCGCGAGTTGTACGAGCAGATGAGCCAGATCGTCAGCGACGATGCCGCCGGCATCTTCATCTACAATACAAGGTGGTTCGGCCCCTATTCGACCCGGGTCTCGGGCATACGCTTCTCGCCGGCGAGCAACGGCAACGACATTCGTTGGGCGACGATGACGCGCTGACCGCAGCAGACGTTGACCGGAGATGCACCTGTGAACGTGGTTTCCATGGTCGTCAATCGGCTGGTCTGGTTTGTGCCGACCGTGCTCGGGCTGCTTGCGGTCGTCTTCGTACTGGCGCGCATCGTGCCAACAGATCCTGCGGTCTTGGCAGCCGGCGAGAATGCGACGGCGGAGCAGGTGCAGGAAGCACGCGAGCGCCTCGCCCTCGACCGTCCGCTTCCCGAGCAATTCGTCGAATATCTGCGCCAAGTCGTGCAAGGCGATCTCGGTACCAGCTTCTACACCCAGCAGCCGATTGTCGACGATCTGACAGAAAGGCTGCCGGCGACGCTGGAACTCACCATCCTCGGGGTGCTGGCCGCCGGGTTGATCGGCGTCCCGCTCGGCGTGATCAGCGGTCTCAACCGCAATTCGTGGCTCGATCACCTGCTGCGTCTCGTGAGCGTGCTGTTCATCGGGGTGGCCCCGTTCTGGATCGCGATGCAGCTGCAACTACTGTTCTCCATGCAACTGGGCTGGCTGCCGCTGTCGGGGCGGATCGACGACTTCGCGCCCGAGGCGATGACGGGATTCCTGACCATCGATGCGCTGGTCGCCGGCGATCTGCAGAATTTTCTTTCGGCACTTCGCCACATCGTGCTGCCGACGTTGACGCTGGCGCTGCCGGGTGCCGCCGTGATCGTGCGCTTCACACGAACCTCGGTGGTCGAGGCCGTCAACTCGCCCTCGGTCGCCTATCAGACGGCGATGGGCCTACCGCGCCGAGTGATCGTCTGGAAATACATCCTGCGCCTGGCGCTCAATTCGACCGTCACCCAGCTCGGGTTGGTCTTCGGTATTTCACTCACCGGGGCAGTGGTGATCGAGGCCGTTTTCGAGTGGCCGGGGCTCGGCACCTATGCAGTGCGTTCGATCCTGCACTCCGACTACAATGCGGTGATGGGAGTCACGCTCTGCGTCGGCGTTCTGTTCGCGCTCAGCAACCTGCTGGTCGATCTCCTGCAGATGGCGATCGATCCCCGCGGCGCGACATGATCAACCTCATCACATCCATTGTCCGCCATCGCACGGCACTCGTGGGCCTGATCCTGCTCAGCCTCGTCGTCGCCGTCGCGATCGCCGCGCCGCTGATCGTCCCCTATCCCGAGGATGCACAGACCTTCCATATAGAGCGGCGGCTCCTGCCACCGTCGTCGGAGGCACTCTTCGGCACGGATCGCATGGGCGGCGATATCTTCAGCCGGGTCGTCCTCGGCGCACGCATGACGCTGCTCATCACCGCCACCGTGGTGCTCTCGGGCGTGCTGATCGGCGTGCCGATTGGTCTCGTCGCCGGCTACTACAACAACGGCATCAGCCTCGTGCTCGGGGGAGGCGCCGAAATCCTGTTGGCCGTGCCGCAGATCATCTTGGCCATCGCCATCACCCAGTCGCTCGGCCCTTCGATCGGCAGTGTGATCCTGGCTCTCTCCGTCACCTACTGGCCGTTTTGGGCGCGGATCGTGTTCACCGAGACGCGCTCGATGTGCCACGAGACCTTCGTCGAGTCGGCAATCGCGCTCGGTGTATCCGCGTGGCGCGTCATCTTCCTGCACATCCTGCCGAATATCGCCTCCTCGATCGTGGTGCGGACCACCACCGCCATTGGAACGACGGCGTTCGCCTCCGCGACGCTCGGCTTCCTGGGGCTCGGGCCGCCGCCGCCCTCGCCGGAGTGGGGGCGCATGATCGCCGAGAGCCGCGACTATCTACCGGATGCGTGGTGGTATGCGCTGGCGCCCGGCCTCGCTCTGTTGCTGACGGTTCTCGGCTGCACGCTGTTCGGTGACGGGCTGCGCGACATCCTCGATCCGAAAACCCGGCGCCGCGGGTAGCGCGATGAATCCGCTACTCGAGATTGACGATCTGTCGCTCACGTTCCGCACGGAGAAGGGGCCGGCCCATGTGCTGGACAGCATCGATCTCACCATGGTGCCTGGCGAGGTCGTCGGCCTCGTCGGCGAGTCGGGCAGCGGCAAGACCAGCCTCGCACGCGCCATCCTCGGCGTGTTGCCGGGGGCGCAGGCGGAGATCGCGAGTGGACGCGTCCGTCTCGACGGCATCGACATGCTGGACGACGGCAAGGCCACGCGGGATGCCCGCGGCCGTCTGGTGACCTTCGTGCCGCAGGACCCGTTCGACAGCTTCAACCCGCTGTTTGGGGTCGGGACGCAGCTCGCGGATATCGTGCGCTACAGGGCGCCGCCCGCGACCGGGCATCGTCTGGCAAGGTCGCGGCGTGCCCGTGAAGCGATGATCCTCGACATGCTGGCTGCCGTGCAGTTGCCGGCGTCGCGCGACCTACTGAACAGGTATCCGCACCAGCTGTCCGGTGGCCAGCGCCAGCGGCTGATGATCGCCATGGCGCTTCTGCCGCAGCCGCGCATGCTAATTGCCGATGAGCCGACCGCGGCACTGGACGTCACCGTGCAGGTGCAGATCCTCGGGCTGCTCCGGCGTATCGCTGCCGAACGGACGCTCGCCGTGCTGTTCACGACGCACGATCTGGGCGCCGCCTGGGAGATCTGTGACAGGATCATCGTGATGTATGCCGGCCAGATCGCCGAAATCCTGCCGCGCAAGGCATTCTTCGCGGCAGCGCGCCATCCCTACACGCGCATGCTGCTCGCCAGCCTGCCCAAGCCCGGGCACCAGGCCGTGGGCATACCAGGCGAATCTGCCAGCCCGCTCGCCCCGCCGCCGGGATGCCGCTTCAACCCGCGCTGCCCGCTCGCCTCGCAGATGTGCCGGACCGTCCGGCCCTTGCCATCGCGCAGCGAGGAGGGACATTTGCTGGCATGTCATCATCCCCTGCCCACGGCCTCCTAGCCTGCCATGCCCGACGCATCGCCTGAACCTCCACTCCGGACCCATCCCCTGCTTGAGGTCGAGCACCTCTCCTGCCATTTCCCGATCCGAGGCTTGTTCGGCCGCCGCACCGGGTCCGTGCGGGCCGTCGATGACGTGTCTTTCAGCGTCGCGAGTGGCGAGGCTCTCGGCATCGTCGGCGAGACCGGCAGCGGGAAATCCACCCTCGGCAAGATGCTGGGTGGCATCATCGATCCGACAGAGGGGGCGATAACCTTCGCAGGCGAGCGGCTTCCCTCGCTTCGCGCGCGACGACCTTTCGCGGTGCGGGCGCGGCTGCAATATGCCTATCAGGATTCCGCCGCCTCTCTCGATCCACGCTGGACGCTGCGACGCTCCCTGCATGAGCCGCTGATCATCCACACCAACTGGCCGCGCGAACGCCGCGACGCGAAGATCAGCGAGATCGTCAGTGCCGTCGGGCTGGCGGACGAGCATCTCGACCTCTACCCGTACGAGCTGAGCGGTGGCCAGCAGCGACGCATCGGGCTAGCCCGCACGCTGGTGCTGGAACCGCAGGTCGTGATCTTCGACGAGCCAACCTCCGGACTCGACGTCTCCGTGCAAGCGACGGTTCTGGCGCTGGTCCGCGACCTGCACCGCACGTTCAAGCTGACCTATCTGCTGATCAGCCACGACCTGAACGTCGTCGGCTCGATGTGCGACCGGGTGGCCGTGATGCAAAAGGGCCGGATCGTCGAGGTCGGGCCTACGAACGAAGTCTTCGCCGCGCCCCGGCACCCCTACACCCGCTCACTGCTCGCGTCGCTTCCCCGCATCGGCGGCCCACGTGTGACCGACCGTCTCGTACTGCCAAAGGAACCCACCTCTTCCTTGGGGGGCGATAAGCGGCGCGACTAGCATCGCTTGTGCGCCCACGTTCAGCACGCGCCCGGTCCCATCGGGCGACTGCCGTCAACACGTCTAAAACTTGCATTGTATGTGCAATTTGAAGCCCGGAGAGCGTCAGCAATCATCAGAATCGAGATGGATTGAGGTTGCCGACTGGGTTCAATCATTATGTCCGGAAAATTCGAATATATTTGTACAAAATTTCAGTGATGCAGTCGTGTGCATGGAGATGTGGTCAGGAGTATTTCAGATTTGGGGTGAGGCTGGACATGAAATGTCAGGTAAGTTGTCATTGTTTGGAATTTTACTTATTTTAACCTGCATTTCCAGTGACGCGGCGCCATTTCTGATCGAGACTCAAATCGGGACAGGTTCACCCCGTGTGACCCAAGGATAGATCGGTCGCCACAAGACATTCGAGCCGCTGCGACTTGCCCGCCGCCCGCCACGGGGGATCGCTTGCGGCTGCGCTCATGTGGACGGACGGGGGGAACCGGATCGAGGGAAGGGACGCATGCCTCGCACGGTCGATACACTGACACTCGTCGACGCGAAGCAGATGCTTGCGGCTGGCGAGGCCAAGGCGGCCAGCCTCGGCATCGCCTACAATATCGCGGTGGTTGATGCCGGTGGCGCCCTGATCGCCTTCACGCGTCAGGACGGTGCGCTGGCGGGAAGCATCGACCTTGCGATCGGCAAGGCGAAGACTGCGCGCATGTTCGACAAGACGACGGATTATCTTGCCGAACTCGCTCAGCCAGGCGCGCCGCTGTTCGGGATCGAGCAGAGCAATGGCGGCAACGTCGTGATCTTCGGCGGTGGCCTGCCGGTGGCGGTCGACGGACAGATCGTCGGGGCGGTCGGCACCAGCGCGGGTTCGGTCGAGCAGGACATCGCCGTCGCCGAGGCGGCCGCCGCTGCCATCGGTCGGGTGGCCGGCTCGTAGAAGGTCATGTTCGTCGCAATGGAAAGCAGCGTCTACTGAGGGAAGGCGTCGGTATGTTCATGCTAACGGTGAATGGGCTCAAGCGACAGATAGACGTTGTTCCGGAGATGCCTTTGCTCTGGGTCTTGCGCGACGAGCTCGGTATTACCAGCCCCAAATATGGTTGCGGGATCGCTCAGTGCGGCGCCTGTACGGTGCAGATCGACGGTGTGGCCGTTCGATCCTGTCAGGCTCGCATGGCTGACGTTGCAGGCAAGGCGATCACCACCCTCGAAGCGGTTGGCAACGGAAAGCTGCATCCGGTGCAGGAAGCCTGGATCGAGCATCAGGTACCGCAATGCGGCTACTGCCAGGCCGGTCAGATCATCCAGGCGATATCGCTTCTCGAAACCATTCCCCAACCCACCGATGAAGACATCAACGAGGTCATGTCGGGGAATCTCTGTCGATGCGGCACCTATGAGCGCATTCGCGCCGCGATCCACGCGGCGGCCGAGAAGATGGGAGGGAAATGAGATGGGCGAGATGCCGCATCTTTCCCGCCGTAGCTTCGTCTTCGGCTCCGTCGCGGTCGCCAGCGGTGTGGCGTTCGGGCAGTTTGCTCAGGCGCAACAGGCCGTTTCTTCAGCGGCCACAACAAATCCGCTGGCAGCAGGCCTCGGCCCACATTCAGTTACCTTCAATCCCTGGGTCGAGATCAGTCCGGAACGGATCACGCTGATTGCCCAGCATGCCGACAAGGGCCAAGGCGTCGGCTCCATCCAGCCCCTGCTGATCGCCGAGGAGTTGGACCTCGAACCTGACCAGTTCGAGATACGCTTCGCCGGGCCCAGTCCCGCCTATTTCAATACTGGCTTTGCCCACGAACTCGCGCCGTTCATGGCGGCGGACCAAAGCCCCGAAGCCGAGAAGGCCCGTGCGGCCGCGCTGGAATGGCTAAGGAAGGCCGGCCTGCAGATGACCGGGGGCTCCAGCACGATTCCCGATACCTACGACAAGCTGCGGATGGCGGGCGCAGTTACACGGGAAACGCTGAAGGCGGCCGCAGCCAAGCGCACCGGTGTGGCTGCCGCCGATTTGCGCACGGAGGCCGGAAACGTGGTCCTGCCGGACGGGACCAAAATCCCCTATGTCGCGCTTTCGGCCGATGCGGCGAAGATCACGCCGATAGCGGACGTCAAACTCCGCGAGCCGTCGCAATGGCGTTTCATCGGCAAGCCGATGGAACGGCTCGACATCCGATCGAAAGTCACCGGCGACATGAAGTTCGGTATCGATCGGAAGATGGACGGCATGGTCTATGCGGCCGTCAAGCTGAACCCCAACAAGGGCCAGCCGATTAGGTCGTATGATGCGAGCAAGGCTCAGTCGATGCCGGGGGTCAAGAAGATCCTGAAGATATCGAACGGCATCGCGGTGATCGCAACGAATAGCTGGTACGCGATGCAGGCGGCCGAGCGGGTCGACTGCACATGGGAGCCCAGCAAATATCCGGCCGAGCAGGCCGAGCACTGGAATGTCGTGGCCTCTTCGTTCGCTCCGCAATTCCTCGCCAAGGAGTGGCGCCACGATGGCGATATCGACACCGGACTGAAGGACGGCACGCTCGTCGAGGCGGAATATCGCGCACCCTATGTCGGGCACCAGCCGCTGGAGCCGCTCAATGGCATAGGGATCGTTACCGACACGGGAATGGAGATCTGGGCGGGTCACCAGACGCCGCAATCGGTGCAGTATATTGCCGCCACGGCGATTGGCATGAAGCCCGAACAGGTGACCTTCCATAATGAGTGGATGGGTGGCAGCTTCGGGCATCGCCTCGAATTCGAGAACATCCGAGTGCTTGCCGAAATCGCGAACCAGCTTCGCGGCACCCCCGTAAAGCTCGTCTTCTCGCGGGAGCAGGATTTCCTGCAGGACATTCCGCGCCAGATCGCGATGGGCAGGTATCGCGGAAGCGTCAAGGACGGCAAGATCATCGCTGCCGATTTTCAGGTGGCGGCAACCGCCCCGTTCAAAGAGTTGCTGGCAAGAATGGGGGCGCCGTCCAATGATCCCGACGGCCAATTGGCGGTCGGAATCTGGAACGTATACTACGACATTCCCAACTATCGGGCGACAAGCTTCGAAGTACAGGGACTGTCACCGTCGACGACGTGGCGGTCGGTGGGCGCTTCCGCCAATGGGTTCTTCACCGAGAGTTTCATCGACGAATTGATTCATGCCGCTGGGCTCGATCCGCTCATGGCGCGCATCCAGATGTGCAAGATTCCGATCTACCGGAAGCTCATGGAAACCGTCGGGGAAATGGCGGACTGGAAGGGGCCGCTCGGCAGCGGGAAGGGCCGTGGTGTGGCATTCGTCGAGTCGTTCGGCACGTCGGTGGCCGAGATCGTCGAAGTGACCATGACCGACTTCGGCATCAAGATCGACAAGGTCTGGGTGGCGGCCGATGTCGGCAAGGTTGTCGATCCCGTCAACTTCGAGAATCTTGTTCAAGGCGGTGTCGTCTGGGGTCTCGGCCATGCCATGAACTGCGAACTCACCTACGCCAAGGGGGCCGTCCAGCAGACTAACTACCATCACCACGAAGCCATGCGGATGTACCAGTGCCCGGTGATCGAGGTGCGTGGCCTGGAAAACGACTACACGGTCAGGGGTATTGGCGAGCCGCCTGTACCGCCTGCGGCGCCCGCGCTGGCCAATGCCATCTTTGCCGCGACCGGCAAACGCATACGAGAAATGCCGTTCAACAAGTTCATCGATTTCGTGTGAGGGCAGGCCATGAGGATGACTCTGATCGCGCTCACGGCTGCCAGCTCATCGATCGTCGGGCTGGTGGGATTTGTCTTGGCCAACGAACAGACGAAAGATGCGCTGCCTTCGGGCAGCATCAGCCGGGCCGAAGGACTGCGGGCCTGGACAAGGATCGAAGCGGTCGTGACGCATCCACGCTGCGCCAATTGCCATGTCGATGCGAATGCCATTCCGATCTGGACGCCGGCCGGCGAAACCAAGCCCCGGGTGCACGGCATGAACATCCATGGCGGGAAGAGCCGCATCGGGGCAGAGACGGTTCCCTGTGCGACGTGCCACGTCACGTCAACCCTGCCGAACGCGCCCGCGCCAGCGCCCCTGAACGCTGGAATCGACTGGCAGCTCGCGCCGGTCGAATTCATCTGGTTTGGCAAGAGTGGCGCGGAGATCTGTGCCCAACTCAAGGATCCTCAACGCAATGGCGGTCGCGACGCGATAGGCCTCATCGAGCATCTGAGGCACGACGCGTCCCTGAGCGGGTTCATTCCAAGGGCGTGGGAGCCTGGCGCCGGCCGCTCGGTTCCGCCGGGAACCTTCGAAGATCATGTCAAAGACATGGCTCTGTGGGGGGCGGCCGGCCAGCCCTGCCCAGACTGACGATGCCCCCGAGCGGCGCTGGCAGCCAGCAGGCCCTGTCCAGATGGACAGGTTCATCGACGAGATGTCTCGATGTTCAATTATTCCTTCAAGCTGACGGATCGTCCGCTCGAGGTAACGTGCTCCCCCGAACGGCTGCCACGGATAGGTTCAGTCCTGCGGGCAGGAGAAGGCCATGTGGCGCGAGCGCATGAAAGCCGCCGCCCGGGAACGACGGAGGTCCGGCTATCGACGTCTTCGCCTTCCGCTCAGGCGTGAGGGTTTTCTGGCCAACCACCAGCGGCTCTTCCGACCCTACCGTGAGGAGCGGCTGACGGTTCGTCGGCGTGGCGGTCGCGAGCAGGCGATCGGGACAGGCGCGCCGATGACGCTTCCGACACGACCGAACGAACACTGGTCGCTCGACGTCGTTGCCGGACAGACGGCCGGCGTGCCCGGATGCCAGCCGCCCGGCCGCACTCGAAGCTGGGATGGCAAACGCCAACGTCCTTAGCCTCCACGTTCCAGCCGCGGCGGGATCCGACGCTTCACACCGCGAATGGCTTCGCGTCCGCTCCCGCCGCTCACCCCGCCCGAGAGGGCCGATCCAACCGGCAGAACGAACTCACGGCAGGACAAACTGGGGCAACGTCATTTGGATCCGACGGCATGCTGTTGCCATCCAGCACACCGCGCCTCATTTCCCAGCCCCGCTCAGGATCTCCATCCGCATGACCCTTACCCCGCCGTCGGCGAGCTCAGGCAGCCTGGCGAACCACTCCTGCACATAGGGCATGGCGTTGTGAGCCTCGAAATCCGCCTGATTGGCAAAGATCTCGTAGAAGATGAAATGGCCGGGCGCCGCGCGGTTCTCCTGAAGGAAGTAGACCAGGTTCTTCGGATCGCTCCGCACGAGTTCGACGAGAGGCAGCGTCGCGGCGCGCAGTTCGGCCTCCCTGCCGGGCTTTGCCCGTACCTCGGCGACAATCGAATAGGCGCCTTCGGCAATCTGCGAATAGCCTCTTCCGGGCTCCTCCTGCGCCATCGCCGAAATGACACTCGCATTGGCAGCTGCATACGATGTAAGGGCAGCGAACAGGGTGAGCGCCACGCCTCGCCGACTTTTCCCGGTCATGCGCCGTCTCCTCCATTTCGAGCGGGCCGAGCCCGTCAGCCTCCATTGGCGCTGACGAGGAGCCGGCGCGCGGCCAACGCGTCGTCGAAGGTCTTCTTCACCGGTCCGAGCGCCTGGACGAATTCGAGTTGCTCACCCTCGCAGCCCTTGCAGTAGATGAGCGTCCAGCCGTTCGATTTTCCCTCGGTGATCGGGTTCGAATTGGCCTGTAGCGGCGCGGCGAGACGCTCCTGCTCAGATCGCACCGTCATCACGCGGTTGGCTCTCACCTGCGTCATGCCGCGGCGCGCCGATTCCGCCTCGAGATCGTGGATGAACGTGTTGAAGTCCACGTCCTCGCGAATGTGGAAGCAGATGTGCATCATGCGCGGAAACGCCGGACTCATATGGTCGAGCGGCTCGGCGAAGCTGTTGCCGCCGCCCATTGGCTGCACCGCATCGCGATACTGCAGGAGCTCGATCACCACATTGTCGAACTGGACGAAGCGCACGTCGAGGCGCTGGGTCCCACCCCCGAGATCGGGCACACCGATCGTGCGCGGGTTGACACCGCGCTGACGCGCGAGGATTTCCTGATCGGTCAGCAGCGTATTGTGGATACGTTCGCCCTGGAAGTCGCCGTCGCGCATCACCTCCGTGCCGCCGAGAACCTCGGTGTAGAACTCGAAGGCACGGTCCATGTTCTGGACCGTGAGCCCGAAATGCTGCACGCCCCGAAGCCGGGCGCCGAGCGCGCGCCGGTCGCGGGTATCGGGAGCGGCGTCCTGCGCCTGTGCCGGTGCGTTCGCCGCGAGGCTCGCGGCAATGCTGCCGATCGCGGCGCTGCCCGCCGCGCGCAGAATGGCCCGGCGATCGGGGCCATCCCCTAGGATCGTGTTCTCGGCTTGATGGGACATTGCTCCTCCAGCCCGTCGCGGTGTTACTGTGCTTGGGTATCGCTAATTCTTACGGAGTTGGCGCCTTTACGCAGGTTGTGTTTGGTAAAACACGGTAAGTCGGGGGGCGAGCGCCCATCGCGGATCACCACGCATCGCATCACGCATCGATCGGGCGCGGTGCAAGCCGCGCGTCGAAGCCTTCCTCGACGCGGTCATCGGTCACCTCGAGCGGAACATCGCCTGCATCTGCGACAAGCGGCCGTTCGGGGGCCGAAGCTACGCAATCCCCTAGGCGAGCACCTCAGCCAGGCGATGAAGCCGCTGATCGAGCCCTATGCGGTGCTTCCGTCCAGCATGCGCACCACGCTTGGCATCGACCGAGCAGGGGTCGGACCGGCGCCGGGAATGATGGGTTGGAAACGGAAATGTCGGCCAGCTTCATCATGGCCGAGCTTATCGACAGAAGACGGCGCCTCCTGGGCTGCACGGGACCATGGCTTCAGCGTCGCGGGTTCCCTAGATGGCTGGCAGGCCAGGTGCGCCTGTGTTCCGGCGATCCTCTGCGCACGTACGCACGCACATAGCGATGTGCTGCGTCACTCAATAAGTACCGTTGACCTATTTCGCCGTCGCCGCTGCCAAAGAAGCAAGCTGACAGGATATATCGCTCGGCGTATACTGCGTTTTCAGTAGTCGCGGCACGTCCGTGATCGAAATTTCTCGGATGCGCCTAATCGCGACGGATATCTCCTCGGGCAGGTCGTTCGGGAGGAATGACGATGACGGTCCGTAATCCTGTTGAATGGAGCTTCGACCAGATCAGGCAGACTCTTGATGCTGTCAAGTCGGTGGAGCATGCCTTCCATCACCCTGCGGAAGAGGCGGGCCTGGTGGTCCCGCAGGTGCGGCGGATCACCGTCGCCGATCTCAAGGATGCGCTGACACGTGGGTTCAGCGACTTCGGCGCCTATCGGACGGATGTGCTCTTCATCTGCCTGATCTACCCGCTGGCTGGCCTGTTGATCGGGGCTGCAACGCTCGGCAACGGCCTCCTGCACTTGCTGTTCCCGCTGGTCTCCGGCTTCGCGCTGATCGGCCCGTTCGCCGCCGCCGGGCTCTATGAGATGAGCCGGCGCCGCGAGCAGGGCCAATCGGTCACCTGGAGCGACGCCTTTGGCGTGTTCGCCTCTCCTTCGCTCGCCGCCATCGTCGAACTCGGCCTGGTGCTCGTCGGCATCTTCCTGGTCTGGCTGCTGGTGGCGATGGGGATCTATCGGATGACGCTGGGGCCGGGTCTGCCGGAATCGGCGTCGGCCTTCATCACCGCGGTCTTCACCACCGGGCCGGGCTGGGCGCTGATCGTGATCGGCGTCGGGGTCGGCTTCCTGTTCGCGGTGGCGGTGCTCGCCATAAGCGCGGTGTCCTTCCCGCTGCTGCTGGATCATCGGGTCGGCGTGTCGGTCGCGGTGCGCACCTCGGTCCGCGCTTTCATGGTCAATCCGGTGCCCATGCTCGCCTGGGGCTTCATCGTCGCCGGCGGGCTGGTGCTGGGTGCCATTCCGCTGCTGGTCGGCCTCGTCGTGGTCATGCCGGTGCTCGGTCACGCCACCTGGCATCTCTATCGCAAGGTCGTGCAATAGGAACGAACGGTAACGGGGATCGCGGATCGAACGGCGGCCATGGAGATATGTGATGCATGTCGTCCTGGTTCTTGTTGTGGTGGCCGTCGGCTCCGTGCTGTTTCATTTCCTGAGTCCGTGGTGGTGGACGCCCATCGCCTCGAATTGGCAATATATCGACGACACCATCATCATCACCTTCTGGATCACCGGCGTCGTGTTCGTCGCCGTGCTGCTGTTCATGGCCTATTGCGTCTGGCGCTTCCGCCACCGCGAGGGGCATCGGGCCGCTTTCGAACCGGAGAACCGCAGGCTCGAAACCGGCCTCACCGTCATCACCGGACTCGGGGTCGCGGCGATGCTGGCGCCCGGGCTGTTCGTGTGGAACCACTTCATCACCGTTCCTCCGGACGCCTCGGCGATCGAGATCGTCGGCCAGCAATGGCAATGGAGCTTCCGGCTGCCGGGCCAGGACGGCAAGCTCGGCAGGACCCGCGTCGACAGCATTGCCGACGACAATCCGCTCGGACTGGATAGGAACGATCCCGACGGCCGGGACGATGTCGTGCTGCAGGGCGAGGATCTGCATCTGCCGATCGGCAAGCCGATCAAGGTGCTGCTGCGCTCCACCGACGTGCTGCATGATTTCTACGTGCCGGAGTTCCGGGCCAAGATGGACATCTTGCCGGGCTCCAGCACCTATTTCTGGCTCACCCCGACACGCACCGGCACGTTCGACATCCTCTGCGCGGAGCTCTGCGGCACCGGCCATCCCTATATGCGCGGATCGGTCGTGGTCGAGGAGCAGGTGGCCTACGACGCCTGGCTGGATGGCCAGCAGAGGCGGATGCTCGCGCAGCAGGACGGAACGACGAGGCAGAAGGGCGAGGTCAAGGCTCAGCAATAGGCAAGCCTAGCTTGCGAGGGAGGGTGCCGATGGTCGATGTTCCGCTTGGCGTGGCCGGCGTGCCGCCGGCCGAAGTCGAAGATGTCGAACTCTACCATCCGAAGAGCTGGGTGACGCATTATGTGTTCAGCCAGGACGCGAAGATCATCGCCGTGCAATATTCCGTCACCGCGCTGTCGATCGGCCTGGTCGCGTTGATGCTGTCCTGGCTGATGCGATTGCAGCTGGCATTCCCCGGCGCACTCTCCTTCATCGACGCCGATGCCTATTACCAGCTGATCACCATGCACGGCATGATGATGGTGGTCTATGTGCTGACTGCGCTGTTCCTCGGCGGCTTCGGCAATTACCTGATCCCCCTGATGCTCGGCGCGCGGGACATGGTGTTTCCCTATGCCAACATGCTGAGCTTCTGGTTCTATCTGCTCGCGGTCGTCGTGCTGTTCGCCAGCTTCGCGGTGCCGGGCGGGCCGACCGGCGCCGGCTGGACGCTCTATCCGCCCCAGTCGATCACCGCCGGCACGCCGGGCCTCGCCTGGGGCATCGTCATGATGCTGGTCTCGCTGATGATCTTCATCGTCGGCTTCACCATGGGCGGCCTCAACTACGTGGTCACCGTTCTGCAGGGCCGCACACGCGGCATGACGCTGATGCGCATGCCGCTCACCGTCTGGGGCATCTTCACCGCCAGCGTGATGGCGCTGCTCGCCTTTCCCGCCCTGTTCGTCGGCGCCGTGATGATGCTGTTCGACCGGCTGCTCGGCACCAGCTTCTTCATGCCGGAGATCATCGAGCAGGGCGCGCGCCTGCCTTATGGCGGCGGCAGCCCGATCCTGTTCCAGCATCTGTTCTGGTTCTTCGGCCACCCCGAGGTCTACATCGTCGCGCTGCCGGCATTCGGCATCGTCTCCGACCTCATCAGCGTCCATGCCCGGCGCAACATCTTCGGCTACCGGATGATGGTATGGGCGATCGTGGCGATTGGCGCGCTCAGCTTCGTGGTGTGGGCGCACCACATGTATGTCAGCGGCATGAACCCCTATTTCGGGTTCTTCTTCGCGACCACCACCCTGATCATCGCGATACCGACCGCGATCAAGGTCTATAATTGGGTGCTGACGCTGTGGCGCGGCGACATCCACCTCACCACGCCCATGCTGTTTGCGCTCGCCTTCATCGTCACCTTCGTCAATGGCGGGCTGACGGGGCTGTTCCTCGGCAATGTGGTGGTGGACGTGCCTTTGTCCGACACCATGTTCGTCGTCGCCCATTTCCACATGGTGATGGGCGTGGCGCCGATCCTGGTGATCTTCGGCGCCATCTATCACTGGTATCCGAAGGTGACCGGGCGGCTGCTCAGCGTGCCGCTCGGACAGTTCCATTTCTGGGTCACCTTCCTCGGCGCCTATCTGATCTTCTTCCCGATGCACTATCTCGGGCTTATGGGCGTGCCGCGCCGCTATTACGAGATGGGCGAGACCGCGATCTATCCGCCGTCGGCGCACGACCTGAACATCTTCATCACGGTGATGGCGCTGCTGGTCGGCGCCGCGCAACTCGCCTTCGTGTTCAACCTGATCTGGAGCCTGCGCCACGGGCGCGGGGCCGGCGGCAATCCGTGGCGCGCCTGCTCGCTCGAATGGCAGACCTCGGCGACGCCGCCGCCGCACGGCAATTTCGGCAAGGAGCTGCCGATCGTCTATCGCTGGGCCTATGACTACAACGTGCCCGGCGCGCCGGAGGACTTCATCCCGCAGAATCAGCCGCCTCTGGCCGGCGAGATCGCGAGCAGGGCGCCATGACCATCGTCGTCGCCTTCCTCGTCCTCGTCATCGGCATCGCCGCCTGGTGGCTGTCGACGCAGCGGATCATGTCCAAGCCCTGGCTGGAGATCGGCGTTATCGACGAGCCGCCGGGCGCCGGCCCGCCGGCGGCGGCGAAGATCGGGCTCTGCGTCTTCCTGGCGGTTGCCGGCGTGCTGTTCGCGCTCTCCATCAGCGCCTATTCGATGCGGCTGCAGGCCGCCGACTGGTGGCCGCTGCCGGCGCCACGGCTGCTCTGGTTCAACACCGGCCTGCTCATCCTCGCCAGTGCCACGCTGGAATGGACCAAGGCGCAGTCCCGCCATGCGAGCCTCGATGGCGTGCGCTTCGGGCTGGTCGGTGCCGGCGTCTTCACGCTCGCCTTCGTCGTCGGCCAGCTGGTGGTCTGGCGCGAACTGGTGGAGGAGGGCTATTTTCTCGCCTCCAATCCCGCCAATGCCTTCTTCTATCTGATGACCGGTCTGCACGGGCTGCACGTGATGGGCGGGCTCGTCGCGCTGGCGCGCGTCACGCTGCGCGCGTTCAGCGCCGATGAGGTCGGCGTCGAGCGGGGCAAGCTGCGGCTCGGCGTCGAGCTGTGCGCCATCTACTGGCATTTCCTGCTCGTCGTGTGGCTGGTCCTGTTTGCGCTGATCGCCGGCTGGGCCGGCGATTTCTTCGAGATCTGTCGTCAAGCGTTGAGCTGAACATGTCCTGAGCCGAAGGAGCGATCGATGGTGCAGATCTCGCTGAGGAACGAGGCGGACGAGGCCCGGCAATCCGCCGGTCTTGCCAGCATCGCCGCCGATCTCTCGTCCGACCAGCGGGCGTTCAAGAACGTCTCCTGGGGGAAGGCCATGATGTGGATCTTCCTCCTGAGCGACACCTTCGTCTTCAGTTGCTTCCTGATCTCTTACATGACAGCGCGGATGTCGACGACGGTGCCCTGGCCCAATCCCAGCGAGGTGTTCGCGCTGGAGATCGGCGGCACGTCGTTTCCGCTGCTCCTGATCGCTATCATGACCTTCGTGCTGATCAGCAGCAGCGGGACCATGGCGATGGCGGTGAATTATGGCTACCGGCGCGACCGCATCACCACCGCCGCGCTCATGCTGGCGACGGCGGTGCTGGGCGCCGCTTTCGTCGGCATGCAGGCCTTCGAATGGACCAAGCTGATCCATGAGGGCGTGCGGCCGTGGGAGAACCCGTGGGGCGCCGCGCAGTTCGGCTCCAGCTTCTTCATGATCACCGGTTTCCACGGCACGCATGTCACCTTCGGCGTGATCTTCCTCATCGCCATTGCGCGCAAGGTGCTGCGCGGAGATTTCGATACAGGAAGGCGCGGATTCTTCACCAGCCGGAAGGGGAACTATGAAGCCGTCGAGATCATGGGCCTCTATTGGCACTTCGTCGATCTGGTCTGGGTATTCATCTTCGCCTTCTTCTATCTGTGGTGAGCAAAATGACCCATGTCGCGACCCATGACACCGCGCAGCACCCGATCCGGCTTTATCTCGTGGTGTGGGGCTGGCTGTTCGTGCTCAGCACCTGCTCCTACATGGTCGATTATTTCCATCTGCAGGGGCATCTCAGATATTCGCTGATCCTGCTGTTCATGGTGCTCAAGGCGGGGCTGATCGTCGCCGTCTTCATGCACATGGCCTGGGAGCGGCTGGCGCTGGTCTACGCCATCCTGCTGCCGATCGGCGCGGTGCTGGTCTTCGTCGCCATCATGGTCCTGGAGTCGGACTACACGCTGTTGAGCCGCACCCTTCATCCCGGCCTGTTGTGAGCGGATGACGGGATCGGGTTGAAGTCGTCGCCTCGTCCGACGATGTTCATGCGCGTTGGAATGTCGAGGGCCGAGCCATGAGCCATGCCATGGGCCAATCACCGCAGCACTATCTCATCTTCGAAACGGCTGGCGGCTATTGCGGCATCGCCTGGAGCGAAGCCGGCATCACCCGTTTCCAGCTGCCGACGCACAGCGCCGAAGCGACCGAGCGCAATCTGCTGCGGCGCGTGCCGGAGGCCGTCCCCGGCACGCCTCGCGCGGAGATCGACGAGGCGGTCGCCGCGGTGAAGCGCTATTTCGCCGGCGAGGCGGTTGATTTTTCGCACGTCACGCTCGACCTCGGCGATCAGGACGACTTTTTCCGGCAGGTCTACGAAGCCGCTCGACAGGTCGGCTGGGGCGAGACCACGACCTATGGCACGCTGGCCAGGCAGCTCGGCGCCGGACCGGAGGCGGCGCGCGATGTCGGGCAGGCCATGGCGACGAACCCGGTGGCGCTGCTCATTCCCTGCCACCGCGTGCTCGCGGCCGGCGGCAAGGTCGGCGGCTTCTCCGCCCCGGGCGGCTCCGCCGCCAAGATCCGCATGCTGGAGCTTGAGGGCGTCCATCTCGGCCCGCCGCCACCGGCGCAGCAGTCTTTCGGGTTCTGAACAACGCCGTTCGGCCGGGACGCGCCCCGGATACTGACGTTTGTGCGCGGCGAGGTCCTGAGTGGCGAAGCGACCTGCCTTCGTGGTCGGCGCGCCGGAAGGCCATGGTCCTGGAACAACGCCGGGCACAGGTCCGATATCGACCCAGGGCGGCAATCGCATCCTCAGCGGGAATGTCGCGAACGCTCGAAAATGTGCTCGGCCAGGCGCGGCGCCTCCTCGGCGACCGCCAATACCAGGCCGGACTTCCGCGTCGAGGCGAAATCCAGCCCGGCGAAATAGATGCCCGGCAGGGAGGCCACGCCGTCCTCGTGAAGGGGCTGCCCCCACGGGTCGAGGACGCCGGGGAGCCTCACCCAGCTGAAATCGCCACGAAAGCCCGTGCACCACACCACGGTCGCAATGCCGGCTCCGGCAAGATCAAGCGAGCCGATCCCCGGGTCTGGCACACGCGCCGCGACGGTTTCCGCCGGATCGGGCTCCGATGCCGGGGCATCGATCCCGCAGAGCTGGATGTAGCCGTCGATATAGCGCCTGACGTTGGCGGAGGCGTCATCGGCAAAACGCATGTTCTCGTCGAGATCGCCGGCGAACGACAGCGCGCCGCCTTCCTCGACGCCTGCAAGGCGGCCAAGCAGCACCACACCCCGAGCGCTGAGGGCCTGTAGGCTGATCGTATGTTCCACCCCGAGCAGGCCGCGAGGCGGAAGACGTCCGGCAAGCCGGATGACCTCCTCCCGACGCACGTCGAGAAAACCGCTTTCGACGAGCCAGATCATGATGTCGCGGCCACGATAGCGCCTCGGTAGGCGACCGACCCGGCTGGTGGCGAGGAACACCTTTCGGCCGCCTTCCGCCAGTTCTTCCGCGATCTGGCAGCCCGACTGGCCGCTTCCAACGACCAGCACCACTCCAAGCGGCAGATCGGCGACGCTCCGATAGCCGGATGCATCGATCTGGTGGAGGCTGGCCGGCAATGCACGGGAAAAAGCCGGCCGTACCGGGCAATTCAAGCCGCCGCTTGCGATCACCACGTTTCGCGTCCAGATGTCTCCGCGCGACGTGGCGAGCCGGTAAGCGCCATTTTCGCTTCCGCCGATGAGTTCGATCACCCGCGTGTCGGGTTCGACATCGAGCCCGTTGCGCCTGGCAAAGTCCTCGAGGAGAGCGACGAACTGGTCGCGTGTCAGGGTGCCGAACGGATCCGAACCGCTGTAGCGGTCGCCGGGCATGATGGTCTGCACATTGGGAGTGTTCATCTTGAACGAATCCCACCGCTGCGTGCGCCACGTCTCCCCGATGCGCCCCCGTTCCAGCACCCTGTGGCGCAGCCCCTTTCTCGCAAGCGCATGGCTGACGCCGAGGCCCGCCCAGCCGGCGCCGACCACGACCGCGTCAAGGACGTTGGCATCTCCCGTCATGCGCCGCCGTCCCGGATGAACGCATCGCCGAAGTTCGTGGTGGGGAGTGCTGCACGCGGCGAACGGGGCACCCCTGCGGGCGGCTCATCGCCGATCCGGGGCGCGTCATAAAAGTCGATCTCGGCGATCCCCATGAGTATCCGCCCCGGTGCCGCGATCACGATAACAGTTTCGTAGGCGCATGGCACGATCGACATCCACGCGACACTGGCATTGGTGAGGTGAATGTGGCGACGATCGAGAGCGCCTGCTTGGTGCCCGTCGGCGCAGAAGCATGGCACTTCGATTGCGATGCACGCACGATTCTTGCGATGTCTGCCGCGATCATCCGGTCTTGGTGACAGCACGTGGGCGCCGACCTGTCCGCGATCCGCTTCCCTTGCGGCTTGCGCGTCGCCCTGCGGCGAGCGGCCGGCTGGCTCGCTGCGCCCCCGGGCCATGGTCGAACCCGGCTTGAGGCTGGGCGGTGCCTGCAACGTCCATGGAGGCCGGAAAACCCAGATCAGTTTATAAGTATTAGGAATCGATATTGAATGATCGTGCGGAAATTTTCGGTCATTCCAATTATTGGAATGATTAAAATTACAGATAGTTCCGGCCGACTTGTCAACGTGCCGGGAAGTTAATAAGTAAATCTTCCGATATTCGTGCGGATTCCGGCCCTGTACCCGATCCGCGACGACATCACCTCTTCCGTCTTCCAGAGTGGGTTTTCTGCCCTTGAATACGACCGTCTCTCCCCATGGGCTGTACGATCCCTCGCTCGAGAAGAGCAATTGCGGCGTCGGCTTCATCACCCGCAAGGACGGCCTGCAGACATTCGAGGTGCTGCAAAGGGCGCATGAGGCCTTATGCGCGGTGCCTCATCGTGGTGGCATGTCGTCCGAGGGCGTGGGCGACGGCGCGGGCGTGTGCATCGACCTGTCGCTGTCCTTCTTCCGGGCGCTGTCGGGACGGGCGGAACTGAAGGACGGGGAGTTCGGCGTCGGCAATTTCTTCATGCCGGTCGACCCGGCGCAGGAGGGAAGGGCGCGGCGCATCATCGAGAGCGCACTCGCCGACGAAAATCTCCAGGTGATGCTGGAACGTGAGGTGCCCACCGACGCGTCGGCGCTGCGCCCGGCCGCTCTCGCCTATCAGCTGTCGATCCGCCAATGGGTGTTCGCGGCGCCGCCGTCATGCGCGTCCATCGAGGCGCTCGACCGGGCGATCCACCGGGCGCTGCTGGTGATCGAGGCCGAGGCCTTCACCGATCCGGCGCTGGACGGCTTCTATCCTTTGTCGCTGTCCGCCCGCACGCAGGTGCTGAAGGGGCGGCTGAACTCGAACGAGGTCATCCCCTATTTCCGCGACCTGACCGATCCCGGTCACGCCGTGCACACGCTCTATTTCCACACCCGCTTCTCGACCAACACCGATCCACATCCGTCCATGGCCCAGCCGTTCCGGCTGATGGCGCATAATGGCGAATTGAACACCGACAAGAAGAACCGGCTGTCGGAAGCGGCGATCGCCCGCGCCCGCAATGGGCGGATCGTGGCACCGAAGGGCCAGTCGGATTCCTGCCGCCTCGACCAGACGCTGCAAAGCCGGATGATGCAGGACGATCTCGACCTCGTCACCGCCGTGGTCTCGATGATGCCGCCCGCCTGGGAGAACGACGAGACGCTCTCGCCGGCGGTTCGGGCCATGCTCGAATATTTTTCGCTCTACGAGGAGAAGAACGACGGCCCGGCCGCGCTGATCTTCGGCAATGGCGAGATCGTCGGCGCCCGGCTCGACCGGCTCGGGCTGCGGCCGCTGCGCACTGTCGAGACGTCCGACTATCTGTGCGTGATGTCGGAGGCCGGGCAGATCGGCTTCCCGCCGGAGAGCGTAGAGCGGCGCGGGCGCATCGAGGCCGGCGGCATGCTCTACTGGGATCACCGGGAGGGACGCAGCTACGGTTCGATCGACGCGCTGGAGCTGCTGGCGGCACGGCGCGACTACCCGGCCCTGCTGGAGGCGGCACGGGTGCGGCTCGACGACCTGCCGGATATCCCGGCGGAACGGCAGGGATCGCCGCTGCGCTACAATGGCGATCTCGAACGGCACCAGCGCTACGTCGCCTATTCGCACAACCAGGAAAGCTTCCGCTTCCTGATGGACCCGATGCTGGAGAACGGCGCGGAGAAGATCTCCGCCATGGGCTATGGCAACGCCATCAACGCCCTGTCGGACCAGGAAGGCGGCGTCGCCAAATATTTCTCCCAGCGGTTCGCGCAGGTCACCAATCCCCCGCTGGATTCCCTGCGCGAGGCGGACGGCATGACGCTACGCGTCGCGCTCGGCGCCAAGCCCAATATCGGCGCGCCCTCGGCGCCGCAGATCGTCATCCGCTCGCCGATCCTCACCCATCTGGAGATGCTGAAGATCCGCGAGCAGGCGGCGACGCCGTTCCGCCGCTTCGAGATGCTGTACCCGCCGGTGTTCGACGACCCGCAGGCCAATCGCGAAGCTATCGGGCGGGCGATCGAGGCGCTGTGCGGCGAAGTCGCCGGCTTCGCACGCGAACGGGGCGGCATCGCCGTGCTCACCGACCGTCACGTCGCGCGTGGCCGTGCCGCGCTGCCGCTGACCCTGGCGGTGTCCGCCGTCAACCAGCGCCTCATCGACGAAGGCCTGCGGCTGCGGCTGTCCTTCATCGTCGAGAGCGGACAGATCTCGTCCTCGCACCATATCGCGGTGGCGCTCGGCTTCGGCGCATCGGCGGTCTATCCGCTATGCGTTCAGTTTCGCGCCGAGGAGAAGTTCGGCGCCGACGCCGACAAGGCTTTCAAGCGTTTCGCCAAGGCGGCCGAGAAGTCGCTGATGAAGACCATGGGCAAGGTCGGCCTGTGCACCGCCGAGAGCTATATCGGCGGCGAGTTCTTCGAGCCCAACTTCCTCGACACCAACGATCCGACGCTGCGCCGCTACTTCCCGAACATGCGCACCCCCGTGGGGGGCGTGACCTTCCCGGTCATCTCGCAGGCGGTGGCGGACTGGCACGCGCGGGCGCTCACCGTGCGCGGCGAGGCGGATATCCCGCTGCTCGGCCTGTTCAAGGAGCGCGCGGAAGGCGCGGGCCACTCCTTCGGCGCCATCGCCGTGCGCGGCTTCGTCGACATGACCGAGGAGGAGCCGGTCTTCCAGCCGGAGACCGATGCCGGCGAGACGGACGTCGATTCCCTCCGCCTGCTGCCGCTCAACCGGCTCACCGATGCGTTCGGCCTCGATGCCGACGCCTACAAGGCGACCAGCTTCGAGGCGCTGACGCCCGAGGCGATCGATGACTTCCGCATCACGCCCAGCTACCGCGCCTTCAGCCGCATGATGGCGGAGGAGCGCATGCGGCGCCCGGCGGCGCTGCGCGACGTGCTCGCGCTGCCGGCCGACATCAGCTTCATGAGCCACGCGCAGGATTTCCGGCGCGAAATGGGCAAGTTCTCGCGCAAGGGCAACAACAGCTTCCTGGTGCGCGGCCTCACCTGCGAGCGCGTCGCGGAGGACGTGTTCCTGATCGGGCTGACCGGGCTGCTGGGCGACGATCCCGGCCGGCTGAGCGCGCTCGGCCAGTCGCTGCTGATGCGGTTCCGTGGCGACATCAACGGCCATTGGCTACAGGGCGGCAAGCTGGCGCTGCGGGTGTCCGGCGCGGCGCGCGACTGGCTGGCGCTGCTGCGCGCGGCGCCCGCGTCCATCGACCTTGAGGCGGTGCAGTCGGCCAGCGAGATCACCGGCCTGTTGACCTCGGGCGCGATGAGCCACGGCGCGCTCAATGCCCCCGCGCACGAGGCGGTGGCACATGGCACCAACATGGTCGGCGGCCTGTCCAATTCCGGCGAGGGCGGCGAGCACATTTCCCGCTATGGCACGATCCGCGCCTCGCGCATCAAGCAGCTGGCTTCCGGCCGCTTCGGGGTCTGGGCCGGATATCTCGCCGATCCCTCGCTCGAAGAGCTGGAGATCAAGATCGGCCAGGGCGCCAAGCCGGGCGAGGGCGGACAGCTCCCGGCGCAGAAGGTGACGGTCGAGATCGCCGCCGCGCGTGGCGGCACGCCTGGGGTGGAACTCGTCTCCCCGCCGCCGCATCACGACACCTATTCGATCGAGGACCTCGCCCAGCTGATCCATGACTGCAAGGCGGCGCGGGTGCGGGTCATCGTGAAGCTGGTCTCGTCCGAGGGTATCGGCACCATCGCGGTCGGCGTCGCCAAGGCCGGCGCGGACGTCATCAACGTCGCCGGCAACACCGGCGGCACCGGCGCGGCGGCGGTCACGAGCCTCAAATATACCGGCCGCGCGGCGGAGATCGGCGTCGCCGAGGTGCATCAGGCGCTGTGCGCCAACGGCTTGCGCCAGAAGGTGACGCTGCGCTGTTCCGGCGCGCACCAGACGGCGAGCGACGTCATCAAGTCGGCGCTGCTGGGCGGCGACAGTTTCGAGTTCGGCACCACGGCGCTGATGATGCTGAAATGCGTCATGGCCAAGAACTGCAACATCAAGTGCCCGGCCGGCCTCACCACCAATTCCGAACTGTTCGACGGCGATCCGCGCGCTCTGGCGCAGTATCTGATGAACATCGCCCACGAGACACGCGAGCTTCTCGCGGTGCTGGGGCTGACGTCGCTGCGCGAGGCGCGCGGGCGCTCCGACCTGCTGCACCTGCTCGATCATCCCGCCAGCGTCGGCCAGCTGGACCTGCGCGCCATGCTCACCGTGGTGGACGAGATCCGCATCGACGAGCCGGTCTATATGGAAGCCGACTATTCCATCGACGAGGCGTTCGGCGTGGAGATGCGGGCCGCCCTTGTCGAGCAGCGCGCGGTCGCCGTGAAGCTCGGCGAAGGCCTGCGCCTCGGCAACCGCAACAAGAGCGTCGGCGCCCGCCTCGCCATCGACATCGAGCGCCTGCTCAACCACCAACTGTCCGCCGACGCGGCCGCGAACCTCCCCGCCGTCTGCGAGGATGATCGCGGCCGGCGCTATCTCAAGCCGGACAGCGTGGTGATCGTCACCACCGGTTCGGCCGGCCAGTCCTACGGCGCCTTCTGCAATGACGGCATGGCGATGCGCCACACCGGCACTTGCAATGACGGGGTCGGCAAGGGCCAGTGCGGCGGGGTCATCACCGTCCTCTCGCCCGGTGGCGGCTCGCAGGAGGCCGGCGGCAATGTGCTGATCGGCAACTTCGCGCTGTTCGGTGCGACCGGGGGACGGCTGTTCGTCGCCGGACAGGCGGGCGACCGTTTCGCCGTGCGCAATTCCGGCACCACCGCCGTGGTGGAGGGGGTCGGCGACTTCGCCTGCGAGTACATGACCAATGGCGCGGTGCTGAATCTCGGCGCCTTCGGCAAGGGCTTCGGCAACGGCATGAGCGGGGGCTTCGTCTACCAGTACGACCCCTATGGCGACCTCGGCGCCAAGGCGAGCCACGATTCCATCCTGCTGAGGCCCGTCGGCGGCGACGATGAGGATGCCGCCGGCCATGCTGCCGCCATCCGCCGGATGCTGGAATGGCATGTGGAGGAGACCGGCTCCGCCAAGGCGCAATGGCTGCTGGAGAACTGGGACGGCGAGCGGCAGAACTTCGTCTACGGCCTGCCGGTCGCGCTGCTGCAGTATCAGGACCGCGAGGCGATCCTGAAGGCCAAGTCGCGCAAGGACCTGCTGGAGGAACTCGCCACCGCCGTGGCCGGTCACCAGCTGCGCAAGTTCAAGCTCGCTTATCGCGACAACAAGCCCATCCTCGCCGGAGCTTTGCCCGACGAGGCCGCGCCGGACAGCGCGGGCATGCTGGTGCTGCTGAACAACTACACCGTGCTGGCCATGGCCCAGCAGCTCGCGCTCTCCCGGCTGCCGGCCGCCGCTGGCGCGGACGATCCGCGCATCGTCGGCGGCGTGCGCAAGCTCATCATGACCGAGGACTTCGCCCTGATGCAGAAGCTGCTGCGCCATGCGCGCGAAGCCTTGCAGCACTACCCCGACGACCAGCTCGCCGCGCTGGTCGCGGACAAGCGGCTCGGCGACTACAAGAGCGCGCTGAGCCGGCGCAACATCCTCTCCATGGACGGACCCGGCACCTATAGCTGGATCCTGCGGCAGAGCGCGAGCAACCGCGAGGCGCTCGGCCGCATGCCCAGCTACGAGGAACTGTTCGCCCGCGCCGCGCTGCCGGATCTCGTCGCCTTCGCGCGAGGCGCGTCATGAGGCTGCCGGCGATCCCCGACGACGCACCGTTCTCCGGCGAGCAGCGCGCCTGGCTGGCCGGCTTCATGGCGGGCCTGCACTCCCGCCTCACGGTGCAGGACGCGGAGGCGGCGAGCGCTGCCACTCCCCGCGCGGTGCTGAACATCCTGTTCGGCACCCAGACCGGCAATGCCGAGATGCTGGCGCAGGAACTGGCGGCGGCCTCCCGCGCACAGGGGTTCGAGCCGATGGTGCTCGGGCTCGACGATGTCGAGATGGCGAGCCTCGCGGCCATGGAGCGGGTGATCGTCGTCACCTCGACCTATGGCGAAGGCGAGATGCCGGACAATGCGCATGGCTTCTGGCAGGCCCTGTCGTCGCCCGACGCCGCGCGGCTCGAGGCGATGCACTACGCCGTGCTGGCGCTGGGCGACACCGCCTATGACGGCTTCTGCCAGGCCGGCAAGCTGATCGACACGCGGCTGGAACAGCTGGGCGCGCGACGCCTCGCCACCCGGCTCGATTGCGACATTGACTATGAGAAGGTATCGGCCGACTGGATCGCCGCCACCCTGCC
Source organism: Ancylobacter sonchi (assembly GCF_018390695.1). Taxonomy (GTDB): domain Bacteria; phylum Pseudomonadota; class Alphaproteobacteria; order Rhizobiales; family Xanthobacteraceae; genus Ancylobacter; species Ancylobacter sonchi. The sequence continues at coordinate 138,876 of NZ_JAHBGF010000010.1, forward strand.
GCTCGTCCCTCGGCCGGAAGGCAGCGTCGCTCCCGCCTCCGCCCCGGCCGCCGCTGCGGAGACGGCCCGGCCGGCGCGCTCGGAGTGGACCCGGCGCAATCCCTATCCCGCGAGGCTTGCAGTCAGCCGGCGCCTGTCCGGCGCGGATTCGGGCAAGGATATCCGCCATTTCGAGTTCGCGCTGGGCGACAGCGGGCTCAGCTACGAAGCCGGCGACGCGCTGGGGGTCATCCCACGCAACGATCCGGCCCTCGTCGAGGCCCTGCTGGCGCGGCTCGGCGCGAAGGCCGACGCTCCGGCCGGCGACCTCCCCGTCGTCGAGGCGCTGTCCCGGACGTTGGAAATCCGCACCCCGTCGCGCGAGCTCATCGCGGCCATCGAGGCGCGTGCCGGCGACGAGCAATTGTCGCATGTGCTGCGTCACGGCGACCGCGAGGCGCTGGACGCGTGGCTCTGGGGCCGCGATGTGCTGGACCTGCTCAACCTCAATCCGGCGCTCGACATCGACCTCGCCGAGTTCCTCGGCTGGCTGAAGCCGCTGCAGCACCGCGCCTATTCGATCTCGTCGAGCCCGCTCGCCCATCAGGGCTCGGTGCATCTCACCATCGCCGCCGTGCGCTGGCAGCGCGAGGGGCGCGATCATGGCGGCGTCTGCTCGACCTACCTCGCCGACCGGCTGGCGGAAGGCGACACCGCCGGCATTTTCGTCTCGCCCAACAAGGCGTTCCGCCCGCCGCAGGACGGGCAGGCGCCGATGATCATGGTCGGGCCCGGTACCGGCATCGCGCCGTTTCGCGGCTTCCTGCACCATCGCCGCAGCCAGGGCGCCACCGGCCGGAACTGGCTGTTCTTCGGCGACCAGCATCAGGCCAGCGACTTCATCTATGCCGACGAACTGGCCGAGATGAGCCGCGACGGCGTGATCACCCGGCTCGACCTCGCCTTCTCGCGCGATCAGGCCGAGAAGATCTACGTCCAGACCCGCATGCGCGAGAACGGCCGCGATCTCTACGCCTGGCTTGAGGAGGGCGGGCATTTCTACGTCTGCGGCGACGCCAGCCGCATGGCGAAGGATGTCGACGAGGCCCTGCACGAGATCGTCGCCCGGCATGGCAGCCTGTCGGCGGAAGCCGCCGCCGACTATGTCGCCAGGCTCCGGCGCGAGAAACGCTATCAGCGCGACGTCTACTGACGCGCATGTCTCACGGAAAGCGACACATCATGGCATCGGCCTGCGGGCGGGGTGGCTGCATCCGCCCCTTCGTGAGCGAACTCAGCGTCCTGACTGCCGAGCCGGGTTTCTGCGGCACCCGGCTGGCCGCCGGTGCGGATCGGGTCGCGTCGGATTTCCAGCATCTCGGCGAGGCGGTGGCCGTGACCGCCAACACCGCGGCGGTGATGACGCGCCTCGGCCAATACGCCCCGGCGCAGGTCGTCGGCGCCTGTGCGGCGATCACTCCCGAGACCACGCTGCTGCGGCTCGATGCGGGGGCGGTGGAGACCGCGCTGGCGGTGGAGCGCATGCCGATGCAGCGGCTGCCTTACTCGCTGCAGTTCTACTGCTCGGCCGGAGCGATCCTGCACAAGTGCTTCCTGACCGACTGCCGCGACGATCTCGACTTCGCGCGCCTGACCCATGATTGGGAGCGTGGTGACCGCGCGCCGGAAAGCACGCCGACGCGAGGCCGCGCGTCGCGGATGACGGCCGGCGGCGACTATGCCGCACAGGTCGATAGCCTGTTCGGTGACAATGGCCTCGGCCGGCGAGCCTCTCTCCCGCAATGGGGCAGCGGGCACGCCTGGCGGGTGCCGCCGGAGATGGCGCTCGCCGCGCTGTCGATGGCCGGCAATATTCGCATGCCGTTGACCAAGGCCGTCGGCAATATGGGCGTCGCGCAGATCCATAACGGCCCGCTGGAGCAGGTCCGGCGCTCGCAGTCGCTGGCCATCCTCAGCTCTGGCACCTGCACGCTTTCCCTCGACATGGCGGATGTGGAGGAGGCCTGGGTCACCCGCTACGAAGGCGAGCATGGCGAGGCGTGGATGCTGGAGTTCTACGACTGGCGCTTTCACTGCGTCGCCCAGATCGCCGCACCGGAGCTGGAGAAGCCCGGCCTCGGCGGCTACTGGGAGCAACTACTTCTGTCGCTGCGGCCTGTCTGAGGGCGGCGACACGCGGGATCGTGGATCCCCGGCGCTCTCGTATGGAGCTTCGGCGTGCCGGTGGCCGGTATCGGGAGCCCGCCGAGCCGGGTCGTCACGCTCCGGACCTAGGCCCGCACCACCTTGCCCGGATTCATGATTCCCGCCGGATCGAGGGCGGACTTGATGGCCCGCATCATGTGGAGCTTCGCCGGGTCGCCATAGCGATCCAGAAGATCGAGCTTCACGACGCCGATGCCGTATTCCGCGCCGAAGGAACCGCCCATGGCGACGGCGAGATCGTAGATGCGGGGAGAGACCTCGCGCTCGAGCCAGGGCTTGTACTGGCCCGGCTCCGCCCCGGCCGGCGCAACCACGTTGAAATGCACGTTGCCATCGCCGACATGACCATAGATCGACAAGCGCCCGCCCGCGCCGTGCTCCTCCACGATGGCGGAGGCGTCGGCGATGAACGCCGGCAGAACGGAGGTCGGCACGGAGACGTCGTGCTTCACCGAGCCGCCATTCGCCACCTCGGCCTCGGGGATATGCTCGCGCAGATACCATAGCCGGTCGCGCTGCTGCGCGCCGGCGGCGAGCGTGCCGTCGGTGACGAGGCCTTCGCCCATCAGCTCTTCCAGCAGCTGTCCCACGGCATCCTCGATGGCGAGCACCGGCGAGCAGGTCTGCGCTTCCAGCAGCACGTAGTGGGGGGAAGGCGCGGACAAGGGATGGCGCAATTCGTCCTGCGCGGCGAGCAGCAAAGCGAGCGAATGGTGAGAGATGTACTCGAACGAGGTGATGTTCTCGCCGGTGAAGCGCTGGGCCCGTGCGAGGATGGCGGTGAGCACGCCGATCTCCCCGATGGCGAGGAAGGCGGTGACGGTCTGCGCGGGTTTGCGCGCCAGCTTCAGCGATACGGCGGTAATGACGCCCAGCGTGCCCTCGGCGCCGAGCAGGACCTGCTTCACATCGTAGCCGGTGTTGTTCTTGCGCAGCGGCTGCAGGACGTCGAGCAACTGCCCGTCCGGCAACACGGCCTCGAGGCCCAGCACGAGGTCGCGGGCCATGCCGTATTTCAGGACGGAGATGCCGCCCGCATTGGTGGAGAGATTGCCGCCGATCTGGCAGGACTGGCGCGAGCCGAGGTCCAGCGGCAGCATCAATCCGGCATCGTCCGCCTTTTCCTGCAGCACGCTCAACACGCAGCCCGCCTCGGCGGTCAGCGACAGGTTGGCGGCGTCGATGCCGCGCACGGCGTTCAGGCGTTCGAGGCTGAGCACCAGCTCGTCGCCCTGCGTGGAGGGGGTGGCGGCGGCGCAATAGGAGGTGTTGCCGCCCTGGGGCACCAGCGCCACGCCATGCGCGGCGCAGCTGGCGACGATGCGCTGTACCTCCGCCGTGCTGCGCGGCCGCAGGACGGCACGCGAGCGGCCGGTGCGGAAGCGGCGAAAGTCGGTGAGGTATCTGGAGACCACATCCGCGTCGGTGATGTAGAGATCCGCCGGCAAGTCGCCGAGAACGCTGTCGATTCGATCCATGCCTGCCTCCGCCCTTCTTCATACATCGAATAGCGGTCCGGACGAGGAGAGCGATCGGCGTTTTCGGGACGCAGGCGGCAGCGTCGCAGCGCCTGCGAGCGTCGCAACGCCCGCGCGCCGCATCGACCCGCTCGCCCGAGGGGGAGCGGTCCTCCGAGGTCTCATCCGACGCCGCACTGTTCCGCGCCGGCGTGTCGAGCGCGGCCACGATGGTCGCTCCGCGCCTCAGCCCGGGGCGCTCTCTCCGATGACGGCGGAGGCGTTGTCCCGCGAGGCGTCGTGGCGCGGTGCGTCGACGATGAAGACGGGGACATGGCGGGCAAATCCCTTCAGCGGCCGCGCCTCCAGTTCGGTGAGGGCGACGGCGGTGCCGACCGCGCGCGCCACCGTGCGGTCGGCGAGGATTTCCCGGTCCTTCGCGCTCGCGCACAGCCGGGAGGCGAGGTTCACGACATGGCCCACCGCCGTATAGTCGAGCCGGCCCCCGGAGCCGATCCGCCCCACCGTCGCCGGTCCCATCGCCAGCCCGACGCCGAAACCGAGTTCGTGCCCCGCCGCGCGCCAGTCGACCAGCAGCGCCTGGACGCAGTCCTGCATGGCCCGCGCCATGGCCACGGCGCGCAGGGCCGGGTCCGGGCAGGCGACCGGCGCGTTCACCAGCGCCATGATGCCGTCGCCCGAGAAGCTGGTGAGCGTCGCCTCATGCGCGGCGATCACCCGTTCCATCGCATCGTAGTAGGTGCCGAGCACGCTGATGATGGCCTCCGGCTGCGCCTGCGCGGCGAAGGCGGTGAATCCCCTGAGGTCGCAGAACACCGCCACCACCTCGACGCGGCGCCCGTCGAGCACCCGTTCGTCGCCGCTCCGCTCGATCAGTTCGGCGACCTGCGGCGCCAGGAAGCGCTTGAGCCGGTTGATCCGTTCCGAGCGCTCCTGCGAGACGGCGAGCTCGCCGGCCATGTGATTGAAGCGCCCCGCGAGGCGCTCGAACTCGTCGCCGGTGGCGAGCTCGATGCGATGGTCGAACTGGCCGGCGCCGATCCGGGCGACGCCGTCCTCCAGCAGGCGGATCGGTCCGATCATGCGCTGCGACAGCCAGTAGGCGAGCAGCGCGGCGAAGAGGGTGCCGGCGACGAGCAGGACGCCGGTCCGCCACAGCGCCGCATAGATCGGCCCGAACGCCTCGGCCACCGGCTGTTTCACGATGACGCTCCATTCCACCATGGGGATCGGCGCCATCGCCGCCATCACCGCGTCGCCCTTGGTGTCGCGGCCGGCGATGGCTTGGCCCGGCTGCGCCAGAATGGCGGAACGCAGCAATTGCAGCGGCCGGGTGGAGGCGTCGTCGGCGCGCAGCACCAAGCTGATGTCGGGATGCGCCACCAGTCGCCCCGGCGCGTCCAGCACGAAGGCTTCCCCGGTCCGGCCGACCTGAATGGCCGAGATGACGTCCCAGATGAATTTGAGGTTCACCTCGGCGATCGCCACGCCCGCCGCGGAGCGATTGCCGGCCACCGCGACGGTCAAGAACGGCTCCGAGCCGCCCTGAAAGATCACCGGGCCGAACCAGGCCCCCTGAGCCGCCGCGCCGAGCGCCGCCGGATCGTCGGAATGGTCGTCGCCGCTCTCGACGCGGTTCAGGCCGATGCGCGAGACGAACAGGCGTTCCCGGCCGGTGGCATCGACGAGACGCAGGCTCATGACGGGCGGCACCTGCCGCAGCAGGCGCAGCGCATCGAGCCGGCGCCGCTCATCGGTGCCGGCCGACCAGGGCAATTGCACCATCCACTCCAGCTGGTCGCTGATTCCCTGCAGGAAGTACTCGATCTTGAAGGCCGCCAGCCGCGCTTCGGAATCGAGCAGGTCGCTCAGCCGGTCGCGCTGGTCGCGATAGCCGAACCAGGCCTCGCTGCCGCCGGCGACCAGAAGCGGCCCTACCGCCGCGGCGAACAAAGCGAGGAAGTACTTCGTGAACAGCGAGGCACGGGGGGAGGCAGGTCGCTCGGTCACCGTCAGGCCCCTTCGGTTGCCCTCCCGGCTGGTCCGCCGCCGCACTGGCGGGCAGGCGGGACGGGCGGCTCGACCTATTCGATCACCATGTCGGCGCTGCTCAGCAGCGCTGGCGGAACGACGAGCCCCAGTGCCTGCGCCGCCTTGAGATTGATGAACAGCTCGACCTTGGTGACGCGCTGCACCGGCAGGTCGGCCGGCTTCTCGCCCTTGAGGATGCGGCCGGCATAGATGCCGGTATGGCGATGCGATTGCCGGAAGTCGCCGCCATAGCTCATCAGTCCGCCGGCCAGCGGAAAATCGCGCGACTGGGTGATGGTCGCGACGCCATGTTGCGCGGCGAGCTCGGCGAGCCGCCGGCTACGATAGGTGAAATAGGGATCGGAGGTGAAGACCAGCCCGCCGGCGCCGATGGCGCGGGTCGCGGTGAACAGCTCCTCGAACGCGTCCGACGTACTGGCGTGCAGCACCCGCAGCTCGACGCCGAGCGTGGCGGCGGCGGCGTCGAGATTGGCGAGCTGGGACTTCACCGTCGGGCTGGTCGGATTGGCCGCGATCGCGAAGAGTTGCGCCTGCGGGAACAGCTCGCGCATGAATTCCAGTCGCTTGCGCGAGACCTCGACGTTCAGGCTGGTCACCCCGGTCATGTTGCCGCCTGGCTGGGCGAGGCTCGCCACGAGACCGAGCGCCACCGGGTCGCCGCCCAGTTCGAACACGATCGGAATGCTGGTGGTGGCCGACTTCGCCGCCAGCGCCACTTCCGCGCCGCCCGGCGCGACCATCACCGTCACCCCTGCGTCCGCGAGCTCCTTCGCCAGCGCCGGCAACTGGCGATACTGCCCGTCCGCCCAGCGGAACAGCATCGAGACGTCGCGGCCCTCGACATAGCCGGCCTCGGAGAGGCCCTGGGCGAAGGCGCCGAGCCGACTGGCGTAGCGCTCCGGGCTCTCGGAGCCGAGATAGCCGATCACCGGCAGGGTGGAGGGTTGTGCGCGCGCCGAGGTCATCGCCGCCGGCAGGACGCAGATGGCGAGCATCGAGGCGAGGACGTCGCGGCGGCACGGAGCGGCCTGCGCCGGGTGGGCGCCGAGGGGCTGCGATACGAACTTGTCTCGGCCTGCGACCGGCATGGCCACCACCGCGCTCAGCGGAACCTAGCTTCATTCGGACGTCGGCGATCATAGCCGCACCGGCGCGGCGGCGGAAGACGTCGACCCCTGTCTGAACGACGTAGCGTCACATCATCGAACGAACCGGCCGGTGCCGACCCCTACGCTGCCACCGGCCCGCCCGATCTGCTATGATCGGCGCCGGAAAAGCTGCGCTGGGCAGGCCATGTCCCGTATCGCGTTCGCAGAATCTCCCGCCGGAAGACCGGCAAAAGCGGTCCTTGCGGCCTTGGCGGACGGCGTATCCGCCTGTCCACCCTGCGGGGGATGGACGCGCGCCGGCCGGCTCCTCTTTGCCTCCATCTTCAAGATATGATCGGCATTTTCGATTATATCTGGCGGAACAGCCGGCGCGAGCAGGTGAAGATCCTGATCATCGTGTGCCTGTCGCTGCCGTTTTATTATCTGTCGCTGGATCTTCCGAAGTACATCATCTCCGACGCCTTGCAGGGGAGGGCTTTCCCCAGCGGACAGGCGACCGCCCGCCTGTTCCACCTCACGCTGAACCTGCCGGCGGCGCTGGGCGGCCCGCGCACGCTTTTCGAGGGCGTGTGGCTCGACCGGATTTCCTATCTCTTCGCACTGTCCGGCATCTTCCTGCTGCTGGTGCTGATCAACGGCGCGTTCAAATACGTCGTCAACATGCGCAAGGGCGCGCTGGGCGAGCGGCTGCTGCAGCGCCTTCGCTTCGACCTGTTCTCGGCGCTGCTGGGTTTCCGGCCGGAGGCGTTCCAGCGCATCAAGCCTTCCGAGGCGGCGACCGTCATCAAGGACGAGGTCGAGCCGATCGGCGGCTTCGTCGGCGATGCGTTCGTCCAGCCGGTGTTTCTCGGCGGGCAGGCGCTGACCGCCCTGGTGTTCATCCTGGTGCAGAATCTCTGGCTCGGCCTGATCGCGCTGGGCATGATCCTGGTGCAGGGCACGGTCATTCCGCGGCTGCGGCGCGAGCAGATACGCCTCGGGCGCCAGCGCCAGGTCGTGTCGCGCGCCTTCGCCGGCAAGATCGGCGAGGTGGTGGAGAGCATCGGCGAGATCGCCAATCACGGCACGTCCGCCGTCGAGAAGAGCCAGGTGTCGCAGCGGCTGGAGCATCTCTTCGGCATCCGCTACCGGCTCTATGAGCGCAAATTCGCGGTCAAGATGCTCAACAACCTCTTGGCGCAGATCACGCCTTTCCTGTTCTACGCGGTGGGCGGCTTCTTCGCGCTGACCGGGCGTCTCGATCTTGGCCAGCTCATCGCCGTCATCGCCGCCTATCGCGATCTGCCGCCGCCGGTGAAGGACCTCATCGACTGGGACCAGCAGCGGCTCGACGTCGAGGCGAAGTTCCAGCAGGTGGTGGAGCATTTCGGCCTGAAGCGGGACGATTTCACCCGCCCGCCGGCCGCGGTTCATGCGGAGGTGGTCGCACTTCCCGTGCAGGAAGGGGCCATCGTGGCGCGGGGGCTCACCGTGGTGACCCCGACCGGCGATTGCGTGCTGGACCACCTCACACTGTCCCTGCCGATGCAGCGGCACATCGCCCTGTCGGGAGAAGCCGGCGAGGGGGCCGGTATCCTCGCCCAGCTGCTGGGCGGCGGGCTGACCGCCCGCGACGGCACGCTGACGCTGGCCGGCGTGCCGCTGACATCCCTGTCCCGCGAGGCGCGCGGGCGCCTCATCGCCTATGTCGGCCCCGAGCCGGTGGTCCTCGACGGCAGCCTGCGCGACAACATCCTCTACAGCTTACGGCGCGTGGCGGCAGGGGAGGGCGGTGGGCTCGGCTGGGCCATCGATCCGGCCCGTGCCGATGCCGCCGACGATGCCGAGCTGTCGGGCAAGTTGCTGGCGGTGCTGCGGATCGTCGGGCTGGCCGAACCGGTGTTCCGGCTCGGCCTCGCCCGCAAGCTGGATGTCGAGACGCCGGGCGAGATCGTGCGGCGCATCTCCGAGCTGCGCACCCGCATCCGCGACGCGCTGGCTGCGCGCGGCGCCGGCGCGGCGATCGAGCCCTATGCGCCGGAGCGCTACATCCGTAACGCGACCATCGGCGAGAACATCCTGTTCGGCGTGGCGAACGATCCCGCCCTCGTCGGCGCCGCCCTCGCCGGCCACGCGCCGATCCGCCGTGTCCTCGCCGAGCTGGGCCTGATGGCGCCGCTGATCGCGATCGGGCACCGGATGGCGGCGACGATGGTCGAGATCTTTCGCGACCTTCCGCCCGGCCACGTGCTGTTCGAGCGGTTTTCCTTCATCGATACCGAGGATTTCCCCGGCTATCGCGAGCTGCTCGGCCGCCTCGAGGCCGACGCCGCGCTCGAAGGCGATGCCACGCGGCTTCTCGGCCTTGCCTTCCTCTATGTCGAGCCGCGCCATCGTCTCGGCCTGCTGGATGCCGACATGGAGGCGCGCCTGCTGGCGGCGCGGGCGGCGTTCCACGACTGGGCCGATTCCGCATCGGACACGTCGATCGCCTTCTACGATCCCCGGCAATACTGCGCCACCGCGCCGCTGCGCGACAATCTGCTGTTCGGATCGGGCGCGCCGGATGCCGCCGACGCCGTGATCCGCGAAACGCTGGAGCCGCTCGGCCTCGACGGCGATGTCTATCAATGGGGCCTCGAACAGCCGGCGGGCTATGCCGGCCGGCTGCTGTTCCCGGCGATGAAGGCCCAGCTCGGTCTGGCGCGCGGCCTCATCAAGCAGCCCGAGCTGCTGATCCTCAACCATGCCTTCGGCGCCTTCAGCCGCACCGAGGCGCAGCAGATCCTCGGCCGCATCCGCGCCGCCATGGCCGGCCGCACGCTGGTCGTGGCGGGCAGCGATCTGAGCGGCGATGCCGGCTATGACCTGCATGTCGTCTTCGAGGGCGCGCGGCTGGCCGTCCTGCGGGATGCGGCGGGCACGGTGGTGCCTCCCGACGTTCCGCTGTCCGCTGATACGGCCCCTGCGGGCATGGGCGTCTCGCCCGAGCGCGAGGAGGAGATCCGCGCCCTGCGCTCGGTGTCGATCTTCGCCGATCTCGACACGGCGCAGCTGAAGCTGCTCGCCTTCACCAGCGAACGCATCGGCTTTGCGGCCGGCGACGTGCTGTTCCGCCAGGGCGACGAATCCGACGTCGCCTATGTGCTGCTGTCGGGATCGGTCGAAATCCTCATCGAGGCCGATGGCGGCCCGCCCGTGCATGCCTCTGCCGTCGCCCACCACGCCATCATCGGCGAGATGGGGCTGGTGACCGGCGATCCCCGCTCGGCGACGGTGATCGCCACCACCGCCATCGAGGCGCTGCAACTGCGCAAGGAGGTGTTCCTGGCGCTCCTGGCCGAGTTCCCGCCCATGGCGCTGTCGGTGATGCGGCTCATGGCGCGACGCCTCCAGGGCAATCTCGCCGCCATTCTCGAGCGGGAGCGCGAAGGCGGCTGACCGTCCCCCGGCACATCCGGTCGTGGCCGCGCGTCCCGCGCCCGGGCTAGGCTCCGCCGCCCCGGTTGAGCCGGCCCCCGCGATGGGCGAGCTCCATGTGATTGCCATAGGTGTTCGGCAGGCGGTTGCCCGGCAGGTTTGCGGCGAGGATCAGCTCCTCCGCCAGCCCGGCGGCGATGGTGATGTCGAGCAGCATGGTCTTGGAGGTGATGCGCCACATGTCGTAGCTTTCGTCGAAACCGCAGCCTTCCGCCTTGCGGTGGGCGACGGCCGGCGCCAGCAACAGCAGGCGCGGCCGGTCGAAGCGATAGCAGCCGCCCTCATAGGCATAGCCATAGGCGATGATGATCGACATCTGGTCGCCGCCGAGCGGCAACGCCCCCAGCTGATCTTCCGCCTTGTGGGCCTGGAGGCGCAGGACGATGCCGGGTCGATCCATCGCGACGACCGGGTCGAACGGTATGTCGGCGAAATTGTAGTTGGCGTTGAGCTGCACGCCGTAGAGCAGGATCTCGTTCGGCCGGTAGACGGGTGGCTCCGGTGGCGCCGGCGTATTGTCTGACAGCATGGTGGTCACTCCTTCGTTGTTCCCGAACCGAGGTGCGATCCGTTCTTCTCAAGGCGGTGATATCCACGGCATCTATCCCGGCGCCTGCAGCACCCCGCGCCAGGCGAGACAGGCTTCGAAGCGGTCGGCAAAGCGGCGGGCGGGGCCCTTCTCGGCGGTGCGGATCATCGCCTCGGCGGCATCCGCATAGGTCAGTTGCGCGGGGTCCAGCAGCCGCCACGACCCCAGCAGCGCGTCGCCGAGGATGTCCCGTGCCTCCTCCAGCACGGACTTCACCGCGAAATGGCGGCGCTCATGGTCGATCAGCGACGCGGACAGCTCCTGTTCGAGCCGTTCCTCCGTCAATTCGCTGCGCAGGTTCCAGAAGCGGCGCGGATCGAGGTCGGAGAGGCCGCGCTCGAACAGGAGAGCCTGGTAGATCTCGATCAGCGTGTCGAACAGCGCCCCGGCGAAGGGCAGCGACAGGTCGTGCACCTCGCCGCCGACATCCGCCATCTTCAGCGAATGGTTGAGGCGCCGCACCTCCCTCTCGTCGCTCAGTTCGGCGAAGCGGTCGAATTCGTTGGTGAGCAGCAGGTTGCCGCGGGTCCGCCGCAGGATCAGGTCGAGCGCGGTATCGAAATGCAGCAGGCCGAGCAGCGAGATGAAATCCGAGACCGCCTCGTGATAGGCGAAATAGTCGCGCGGGGGCTCGCATCGCGGCACGCCCATGGCGCCGAACAGCACGAGATGTCCGACTTCATGGGCCACGGCATCGAAGTTGAGGGCGAAGGCCTGCGGATCGCTGCGGACACGCTCCTCGCCGAGTTCGAGAAAGCCGAAGCCGGACTGGGCATTGTCCCAGTCGATCTGCGGCACGATTTCCAGCCGCTCATAGGTCGTCTGGAAGAACCACGGGATTTCCTCGCCCCAATAGCTTTCGCAGATGTCGAGCACCCGCCGCACGCAGGCAAAGACGTGCGCGGCCTGGAATTCCCGTGAGCCGATCGGCAGCTGGTCGAAGTGCCCGTCCGGTCCGGGCAGGACGGGTGGGCAGGTGCGTCCCCTATAAGGCGGGAGGTAGGGATACTGGTAGGGCGATTTCACGCCGATGGGATCGACGACATACATGCGCCGGTCGGCCGGACCGGCGGTCACGCCGCCGAGCGGCGTGGAGATCCAGACGGTTTCGGGCCGCTCATAGCCGGGAATGAAGGACGGCTGCGGGAAAACAAGGAAGCGGGTGCCGAGCCGCGCGGTGTCCGCGCGTGTCGTGGCTCGCCCTGCGCTCCCGCCATACATGGTCGGTCTCCACCCAGCGTTGCGCAGCCTGTCACGCTATACCGTCGCTGTCATGATCGCGGTTGTACTTACGTAGCGTCGGCAATGTCCGCCGCGAGCAGGCCGGCGTCGTCGAGGTCGTGGGCCCAGGCCTCGGTGAGGCGGAAGGCCGGCCGCTCCGCCGGCGGGCGCAGCAGGTTCGGCGCCGACGCCAGCCGTCGCAGCAGGCCGATGGCGTCGGCCTGCTTTTGGTCGACGGCGTGGTCCGGCCACCAGCGCTCGAAGCGGTCGAGCCCGGCATGGGCCTCCGCCGGCAGCGCGATCCGCGCCGAGGCGAGGATCGGCGCGTAGAGGCGGTCGATGAAGTAGGTGCGACGCGCGATGGTCTCGATGGCGCGCTGCAGCGCCTCGGAGAGGATGCCGGCGCGGCGGGCGGCCGCCAAGGTCAGGCGGATATTGACGAGGGCGTCGCTGAGCGGCGCGGCGCCGAGTTCGGCCGGCATCATCGCCACCGCCACCTCGTCATCATCGGCGAAGGGCGTGCGGCGGTACCAGCGATAGATCAGGCCATGGCCCTGCATGCCGACGGAGTCCAGTTCCGCCGCCCGCACCGCGCCGATGCTCGCCGCGCCGAACACCGGGATATCCTGCGCCAGCGTCCAGAGGATTTCCTTGTGCCGGATGGCGGGCACGCGGGAGAAGCTGCCGTCGATCAGCACCACCGCCCGCGGCTTCAGCGTCCGCACGGCCCGGATCAGCGAGCCCTGTTCGGCGGGCGGCAGATAGGTCGCCTCCAGGCACTCCATCGCCTGCTCCCGCGACAGGGTGGGGCCGAGGAACACGATGATGTCCGCCCGCGATGTCATGAGAGAACCCCTGCCGGAACATGGCGCAGCGGCGGCACGACCAGCCGGATGACGTGGAGTTCCGGGTCGGGCAGGTCGAACAGCGGCACGACGAGCGCGGCCTTCGCACCGGCACTCTCGAGCGCCCGCAGCAGGCGGTCGAGCGCCTCGGACGGGGAGCCGGGCGCCGCGATCTCGCTCGGCGGCGTGGAATGGGCGGCGTTGCCGAGGATCTGGCGGCGCCATCCGTCGAGGCGGCCGCGATCGTGCCGGTCGGGGTAGAAGCGGCGCGTAATGTCCTCCCGCGCGCCGGCGATTGCCGTCGCCCGCGCCTGGCAGGCCTCCATCAGCGCCTTTGCCAGCGCGGCGTCATGGGTGAAATCGCAGCCGAACCCCTCGCCGGGCAGCGGAGCGACCTCCTCGGTCCCCTCGTTCTCGACGACGTGGCACCAATAGATGGGAAGGCCGTGCTCCGCCTCGACGCGCCAGATGCCGGCGGCGAGCCCGGCCGCGTCGAGGCAGGCGAGCAGGCGAGCCGACAGCGGCCAGTCGATGGCCGAGCCGGCAAGCCGCGCGCGGTCGAAGAAGTGCGGCTCGTGGGCGACCGCCGCGACGCCGGCCCGCTCCAGCACTTCGAGACCGGCATGGACGATGGCGCCATGCAGTGTCGCGGCGGCGGCCAGCCCGGTCGTCGTGCGCGGAAACGCCACCGGGTGCGGCGAGGGGTAGGTGTAGACGGTGTCCACCAGTGCCGCCGGCACCGGCAGCCACCGATCGGTGAATAGGTCCCAGCCGTCGATCCACCGCAGCGCGATCCGGTCCCAGCCGAGGTCGCCGCGATGGAGGAGGCTGCCGGCATAGAGCCGGCGCAGCTCGCCGGGCATGTCGATGGCCGCCTGCGTCGTGAGCCGCGCCGGCTCGATCCGCTCGCCCGCCCAGCTCTCCAGTGCCTCCATCAACCCCGAGGCGGCGGCGCGCAGGGGATCGAGTCCCTTGCCCTGGGAGACGACATTGGACAAAGCGAGCGGGCGGACCACCTGCGTCACCATGAGGCCGACACGATCAAGCCGGGTGATAGAGCCGAGGCGGGTGATGCCGAAGCCGTGCCGCCGGTCCAGAACGCCGCGTACGAGAGCGGCGGTGCGGGCGTCGATCTCGGCCGGCGACAAGGCGGGGCGTTCGCGCTCGCGCGCCAGCGAGGCGGTCAGGCCAACGGGCGCGAGCGGATCGGCGGCGATCATGGGGGTGGAACGTCGCGAAGGCCGAACTGTCCGAGATCGGCCCGGGCACGCGCGACGAGCGCGGCGGCGGCGTGGCCCTCCGCGAGTTCGATGGCGCGATGGAGATCGGCGGCCGCCTCTTCGGCGCTCGCCCCCAGAGCGTGGCGCAGGCGGCTGCGGCGGCGGTGAAGCTCCGGCAGCCAGAAGACCTGCCCGCTCTGGCTGCTGCCGGCGATCGCCCGGTTGACGATGGCCAGCGCCTCATCGAACTGGCCGGCCTGTGCCAGAATTTCGGCCTCCATGTCGTGATAGATCGGCAGGTTTTCCTCCGTGCCGACTTCCCGTTGCAGGGCAAAGCCTTCGTTGAATTCGGCGAGGCCCTGCTTCTCGTCGCCGAGCAGGGCGCGCGCCCAGCCTCCGAACAGCTTCGCCTTGGCCCGCCCGCCCGGCAGCGTCCGTTCCTCGGCGATGGCGCGCATGCGCTCGGCCACCGAGATCGCGCCATGCAGGTCGTGCCGATAGCGGGACAAGCCGACGGCATAGTCGAGCGCATGGAACAGGCTGTCGGGATGGGCGAGCTTCTCGGCCCAGTCGAGCGCCTCCTTCATAGCGCGGGCCGAACCCTCTTCGTCTCCGGTGAACCAAAGTGACAGCGCGCGCTCGCCGAGGCCGCACACTTTCGCGTCGTGGCCGCCATAGCGGAAGCTGCCCCGGCGGGCGCGGTGCTCGTTATAGAGCGCCAGTCCGGCCTTGATGCAGTCGAGGCAGTAGGTGTGCCGCCCGGCATCGAAATTGGTCGCCCAGGCGCAGTGGAGCGATTGCAGCCGCACCTCCGGATCGGCGGTCGTCTCGAGGTCGCGGACGATGATGTCCGAGCGGGCCCGCTGGGCTTCGTAGCTGGGCGCGGTGAACCACCAGCCCCAGTAGAGCGGGAACCATCTCGCCCGGTCCTGTGCCGCCGACGTCCCGCACAGCGCGACACCCTGATCGTACACCGCACCGGCCTGTGGCGAGCCCCTGCCGAACAGCGCCGCCGCCACCGGGCCGCGTGCCGACAAAAGCTCCAGCTGCAAGTCCTGGGCGGCATCCGGGGCGATCTCCTCAAGCTGCCGCTGGGCGAAATTCAACAGCCGGTCCGCCTCGATCATCGCCGATCGGACGACGCACCCCGTCGCGGCCCGTATCGCGCACCGCGCCGCATCAAGCGGCCGCTCGGCCTGCTCGTAATGCCAGGCGAGCAGGTCGTCGGTGAGCGGCGGGACCGCTCCCGAAGTGACGAGCTGGATGATCTGCGCGTGCAACTGACGTCGTTCGGCCTTCAGCAAGCTCTCATAGGCGGCTTCCTGGATCAGCACATGGCGGAAGCGGTAGGTCCCTTCCGCGTCGATGCCCCCAGCCGTGAATATACCGGCCTGCACCAGCTGTCGCATGGCGTCGTCGAGCGGACGCGGCAAGGCGTCAGCCTTCACGATATGGCCGAGGAGGTCGAGGTCGAACTCGCGCCCGATGGCCCCGGCGACCTGGGCGAGCCGGCGCAACGGGCCGAGGGTCGACAGACGCGCCGCGACGAGATCCTGCAACGACAGGATGGCCCCGGAGGGGAGCGCCTGGCTCCAGTCGGTCGAAGATGAGGAGGCCGGCTGCTTGTCCGAAGTCTCCATGAGCAGGCAGGTCAGCTGCTCGGCGAACAGCGGGACGCCGTCGCTGCGCTCGTGCACGAAGGCGGCGAGATCGCTGGGCGCGTCGCTCCCCCAGATCGACCGGCACAGCTGCGAGGTCGCATCGGCGTCGAGGTGGGACAGCGGCAGCAAGGAGACGTTGGCGCCGTCGATACCCTCGAGCCCCACCTCGTCGCGCGCCGTGACCACGACCAGTGTGGGCAGGGCACCGATGGCGAGCGGAAGCCGCTGGACCACCGCCGCGGTAAGGCTGTCGGCCCAATGGAAATCCTCGATGACGATCAGGCACGGGTCGGTCCGTCCGCAGAGAAGGCGCAGCATCGCGTTCTGGCATAGGGCCCGACGGTCCTCCGCCGCAGGACCGAGGTCGATGGAGGCCGGTGCCTGCACGCCGACATGTTGCCGGTAGAGAAAGGCGATGATCTCCGCGTCTTCCTCCGGCACATCGAGCTGTTGGCTTCGAAGATAGGCATGGAGGCGCGCGTTCAATTCCGCGCCGCCGGTCGTGCCTCCCAGCTCGTGTTCCAGCAGGTCCAGAAACGGGTGAAGCGGACGGGTGTCGCCGCGCGGCTTGCATTGCAGCACGACGACGCGAACCGTTGTCGGCATGTCGTTGCGAAGTTCGGCCACCAGCCGGGACTTGCCGATGCCGGCCTCGCCGTGGATCACGACAAGCTGTCCCTGGCCGTCGAGCGCCGATGCCCAGTGCCGCCGGCAGAAGTCGAGTTCCTTCTCGCGGCCGATGAGCGGCGCGCTCACGCGACGGCTGGCCGAGAAGCGGTCGGCGGTCAGTCGGCGCGTCGCGGCTCTCCAAAGGCCGACCGGCTCGGCGAAGCCCTTGGGAAGATGTTCGCCGAGCGGCTCGAATTCGAACGCCCCCTGCGTCAGGCGATAGGTCGCATCGGCGACGACGACGCTGTTCGGCGCAGCATCCGCCTGGATGCGGGCGGCAAGGGCGGGCGCGATCCCGATCACCTCGATCTGGCCCGGCAACCTGGTGCCCTGGGTCGCCGCCACGACCACCATGCTGGTGGCGATGCCGACCCGGACCATGAGGCGTTCGCCCTGCTCATGTTGCAGCAGCTTGCAGCGGGCGACGAGCTCCAGGGCGGCGTTCACGGCGCACTCGGCCGCATCTTCCTGAGGGGTCGGAATCCCGAAATAGGCGCACCCTCCGTCGCCCTGCAATTGCTGGACGGTGCCGCCGAATTTCTGGATCGCCGCTATCGCCTCGTTATGCAGCGCCCGCTGCATGGTCGCGACCATCTCGGGATCGAGGCGGGTGATCAACTCCACCGATCCCACGATGTCGTAGAACAGGGCCGTCACCTGCAGGCGTTCGCCTGATAGCGCGGCGGGCTGGACTTCACTGGCTGGCATCGGCGGCGAGCTCCGTGAAGACGACATAGTAACCCATGCAGGCAATGCCGTGCGACGGATCTGATCGTTTCCCTCACGTCGCCGTCACGCGATCCTGTCTTCGCCTCACAGCCGCCGCAGAGGCAGCGTCCACGCCAGTGCCGCGGCGGTCGCGGCGAAGGCGCTAACCAGAAGAAAACCGACACGAAAGGCCTCGGCGATACCGGCCCGCATCGCCGGCGTCACCGCCGCCAGGGCCAGCGGGTCGCGGCCCAGCAGCTCGCCCAGCATGCCGGCGGCGTCGTTTCCCGCGAGATTGATCATCATGAAGATCGCCGTACCGACCAGCGCCGTGCCGAAGGCGGCACCGAGCGAGCGCGACAATTGCACCGAGGCGGCCGCGCGGCCCAATTGGTGGGATCCAGCGGCCCATTGCACGGTGATCTGCACCACGCCCATGACGCTGCCCATGAAGAACGAGGTGACGCCGAGCATCACCGAAGCCGTCAGCGGCGAGAGGTTGACGGACAGCACGCCGAAAACCAGCAGGCACAGCGCCGCGAGCGACAGGCCGATGGAGGGAAAGATCGCCGTGCGGCCGGTGCGGCTGACGAGGCGCCCGGTCAGGATGGAGCCGAGACCGATGCAGGCGGTCATCGGCAGCATGACGAAGCCGGTCTGCGCCACCGACATGCCGTGGATCACGCACAGATAGATCGGAATGAAGGTGATCAGCGAAACCACGCTGGCGCCGTGAAGAAAGGCCAGCGCGTCGCTACGCCAGATCGCCGAGCTTCCCAGCAGGCTCAGCGGCAGCAGCGGCACGCTCGCCCGACGCTCGCGCCAGATCAGCAGCGGCAACAGTAGTGCCGTCGCCGCAACAAAGGCTCCCAGGCGCAAGGGCGAAAGGGAGGAGAGGTTCTGCAGCTGTTCCATGGCGATCAGCGCGCAGGAGACGGTGAGCGCGAACAACACGACACCGGCATAGTCGAAACGGAAATTCTCCGCCGGAGTGTGATGGCTGGGAAGCCGCGCCACCAGGATCGCCGCAATCGCGGCGATCGGCAGATTGACCAGGAAGACGGATTGCCAGCCGAAATTCTGGGCCAGTACGCCGCCGAGGACCGGCCCCAGCGTGCTGGCGCTCACTGCCACCGAGGCGGTGTAGCTCTGGAAATGGCCCCGTTGCCGAGGCGGCACGGACTCGCCGATCAGCGCATGCGACAGCGTCATCAGCCCGCCGCCGCCGAGCCCCTGCGCGAAGCGGCCGACCGCCAGCAGCTCGACGCTCGGCGCCAGGGCACACAGCAGCGAGAAGAAGGCGACGAGGCCGAGCGCCACCAGCAGCAGCCGGCGTCGCCCGAAGCTGTCGCCGAGCAGGCCGAACACCGGCGCCGAGATGGTGAGGGCGACGAGATAGCTCACCATGATCCAGGACAGGCGTTCGATGCCGCCGAGTTCCTGGCCGATGCTCGGCAGCGCTGTGGCGACGATGGTCTGGTCCACGACCGCCAGGAACATGGGCAGCATGATGGCCGGAAAGACGGTGAGAAACTGCGTCCGGCCTGTATCGGGAGCGTTCAAGGACTTGGCCTGCTCGGATCGTGTTCGTGCGCCCCGTTCGGGGGCGGGAGTGACAATGCGCCCGGTCGCCCCGCCCCGGTACGGATATCGGCGGCGCTGCGCAAGCGCTGGTGCCTCATGATGCCCTTCGCGTCACCCGGGGATGACCAGCGCGCGAAACGTTTGCTCCACATGCTCGGCGGGCAGATCCGTGGTGATGACGACCAGTTCGGAGGCGGTGACGCCGGAGGCCTCGGCGGTGAACGGTTCCGGCCGGCTCAGGATGGCTCCCACGCCGTGGATGACCATCGGCTCCTCCACGCCGTCGATTCGGACGATGCCCTTCATCCGCAGCAGATTGGACGGCCGGCTCGAATAGAGCAAATCGAGCCAGTTGCGCAGCCGTGGCCAGGAGAGCGGCTCGTCGTGGCGCATGGACCATGACTGGATCTTGCGGTGCATGTTGCTGCCACCCGGGGCCTTGAGCGCGTGCCCGGTGCAGGGAACGTCCGGCGCATGGGTGCAGGCCTCGCCGCCGTCGCAGCGAAACGCGGAACGGCGCGGCGGGCGGGTCATCGGCGGGCCGGCCAGGTCGAGGATCGCCGCCGGCGACGCGGCCTCGTCGTCGCTGGTCAGGATCTCCGCCAGCGGGTTGACCGCGCGCAGCTGGCCGACAAGGTCGAGTACCTGGTCGAGATCGGCGATGTCGCATTTGGTGACGACGCAGAGATCGGCTTGGGCGGCCTGCGCGAGCATCTCGTCGGTACCGGCGATCTGCATGCCGCCGAGCACGCCGTCCACCGTGACGATGACCTTCTCCAGCCGGACCAGGCCGGCGAGGCCTCGCGCCGTCGTCAGGTCCTGGACGATGGCGGTGGGATCGGCGAGGCCGGTGGTCTCGATCACGATGCGCGAGAAGGCCGGCAGTTCGCCGTTCCGCACCCCGGCGAACAGATCGCCGATGACGTCGATCAGGTCCCCGCGCACGGAGCAGCACAGGCACCCGTCCTCCATCAGCAGCACGTTCTCGACCGAGGACTGCACCAGCTTGTGGTCGAGGCCGACCTCGCCGAACTCGTTGATGATCAGCGCGGTGTCCGACAGCTCCGGCGCCGAGAGGAGGCGCCGGAGCAGGGTCGTCTTGCCGCTGCCGAGAAAGCCGGTGAGCAGATAGATCGGCACGGCGGCGTCGCCACCCGGCCGCCATTGCCGCTCCATCATCATGTCCGTTCCTCCTGCCCGCCAGACATCGTCAGGCGCTTTCCTCGACCAGCTTCTGCTTGCGCGAGCGCGCGCCCGACAGGATGGCGACGACCACGAAGACGGCGAACAGCACGAACAGAGCCGCGCTGATCGGGTGCTCAATGAAGATCATCGGATCGCCGTTCGAAATGGTCAGCGACCGGCGGAAGTTCTCCTCGAAGATAGGGCCGAGGACGAGGCCGAGCACCAGCGGCGCCGGCGAGCAGTTGAACTGGCGGGCCACCATGCCGAACAGTCCGAAGAAGGCGGCCAGCAGCACGTCGAAGGTGGAGTTCCGCACGCTGTAGACGCCGATGCAGCAGAACAAAATGATGCCCGGATAGAGGAAGCGATAGGGCGTGGTCAGCATCTTGATCCACACGCCGACCATCGGCAGGTTGAAGATCAGCAGCATCAGATTGCCGATCCACATGCTCGCCACCACGCCCCAGAACAGGTCGGCGTGATTGGTCATCAGCTCCGGTCCCGGCTGAACGCCCTGGATCATCAGCGCGCCCAGCATCATCGCCATGGCCGGACCGGCCGGAATGCCGAGCCCGAGCATCGGGATGAAATGGGTCATCGCGGCGGCATTGTCGGCGGATTCAGGCGCGGCGACGCCCTCGATGGCCCCCTTGCCGAAGCGGGACTTGTCCTTCGCTACCTGCCGCTCCACGGCATAGGCGACGAAGGCGGAGACCAGCGGACCGGTGCCGGGAAGGATGCCCAGCGCCGCGCCGATGCCGGTCCCACGGAAGATGGCGGGAAAGGCCTGCTTGAGATCGGCGAAGCGCGGGAACAGCTCCGAGAACTTCACCGACAGGGCGCCATGGCGCTCCGGCGCCCCGATATGCTGGGTGACCTCGGCGAAGGCGAACAGGCCGACGGCGACCGTCACGAAGTCAACGCCCTCGGCGAGCTCCGGCAGGCCGAAGGTGTAGCGCTCCAGGCCGCTGCCCACGTCGGTGCCGACGGTGCCGATGAGCAGGCCGAGCACGGCCATGCCGAAGGTGGAGAGCGCCGAGCCGTTGGACATCACGGACGCGGTCATCAGCGCGACGGCGATCAGGGCGGTGTATTCGGGGGCGCCGAACAGCAGGCCGGCCTCCGACAGCAGCGGCGAGAACAGGGTGATGACGATGATGCCGACGCAGCCGGCGAAGAAGGAGCCGATCGCCGACACGCACAGCGCGATGCCGGCACGGCCCTGCTTGGCCATGGGATGACCGTCCATGCAAACGACCACCGAGCTCGGCTCGCCCGGCATGTTGAGCATGATGGCGGTCGTCGATCCGGCGTGGTGGGCGCCGTAATAGATGCCGGCGAGCATGATGAGCGCCGACACCGCCGGCACCTGGAAGGTCAACGGCAGCAGCATGGCGATGGTGGTGACCGGGCTGATGCCCGGCAGCACCCCGACCATCGTCCCGATCATCGAGCCGAGAAGACAATAGGTGAGATTCTGCATGGTCAGCGCGATGCCGAAACCATGCGCGAGCTGTGAGAAGATATCCATGAAAGCCTCCCCGGCCCCGGTTCAGAAATTCGGCCAGAGTTCGAGGGGAAGCCCGAGCATCTTCACGAAGATCAACGCGGAGAAGACGATCAGGCCAGTGGCGAGCAGCAGGTATTCGAGCGGGCGTGTCCTGATCTGGCTGTAGCCGATGCACAGCAGGAGCAGCGCCGAGGCGCCCAGGAGGCCGATGCGCTCGACCGTGAAGCCGAAGACGAACACGCCCAGCGCGACCGATAGCGTCGGCATCAGCGGCCAGGCCGCCATTTCTTCCCGCGACGCGGTGGCGAGCGAGGAGATCACCGACAGGACGCCGATGATGCACAGCAGCGAGGAGAGCAGGATGGGGAAATAGCCCGGCCCCATATTCTGCACGGTGCCCATCTGGTAGTGCCGCGCGATGAGGATGCCGGCGGCGCCGATCGCGAGGAACACAAGACCGGAAAAGAACAGTGGGCTGTTATTGGGGCGGCGAGTGGCCGGCCGGGACGGCGGCCCTGGCGGGTGTCCGTGTTGCGACATCGTGAAACTCCCTGGAGGGAGGAGCGCGCGCGACACGGCGCGCTCCCGCTGGCGGTC
Source organism: Ancylobacter sonchi (assembly GCF_018390695.1). Lineage (GTDB taxonomy): Bacteria > Pseudomonadota > Alphaproteobacteria > Rhizobiales > Xanthobacteraceae > Ancylobacter > Ancylobacter sonchi. The sequence goes on from NZ_JAHBGF010000010.1 coordinate 160,968, forward strand.
ACCTACGGGGCGACTTCGATATGGTTGTCCTGGATGATCTTGAGCCACTTCGCCCGCTCGGCATCGACGAAGCTGGAGAAGTCTTCCGGCGACTTGCTCGGTGTGGCCTTGATGTACTGGTCGGCCAGCTTCTTCTGCACGTCGGCGTCGTTCATGATGCCGGCGACGGCGCTGTAGAGCTTGTTCACCACTTCCGGCGGCGTCTTCTCCGGCACGAACATGCCGTGCCATGCCGAGGTGCCGATGTCGCCATAGCCCAGCTCCTGCATGGTGGGCACGTCCGGCAGCTCGGGAAGCCGCTCGGTCCAGGTGGTGGCCAGGCCCTTCAGACGGCCGGACCTGATCAGGGGCAGGCCGCTCGCCTCATTGAGGAATTCGAGCTGGATCTCGTTGCCGAGCAGTGCCGGCAGGATCTGGCCGGCGCCCTTATAGGCGATGTGGGTAGCGTCGAGCCCGTTCACCGTCATCAGCCGCAGCATGTCGATCTGCGGGTAGGTGCCGACGCCGCCCGAGCCGTATTTGATGTTCTTCAGTTCGCCCGACTTCATCTTGGCGACGAGATCCTGGATCGACGTGACCGGCAGGTCGCCATTCGCCGACAGGATGCCCGGCACCTGGATCAGGTTGGTGACGCCCTTCAGCTTGATGCCCTTGGTCTTCTCCGGGTCGGTGGCGAAGGTGATGGCGTTGGTCGAGACGTTGCCGACCAGGATCGTGTAGCCGTCCGGATTGGCGTTGTTGACGGTCTGGTTGGCCAGCGCGCCGGTGCCGCCCGGCTTGTTCTCGACGATGACCGGCTGCCCCCAGAGCGCGTTCAGGCGCTCGGCGACGATGCGGGCGGCCGTATCGGTCGGCCCGCCGGGTGGGACGGGCACGACGATCCGGATGGTCTTCGACGGATAGTCGGCCGCCTTGGCCACGCCGGCCGGCAAGGCAAAGGCGGCGACTGACAACAGCCCCACGGCAAGGGTCGATATAAACTGCTTCATTCTATTCCTCCCGATGGTCGCCTCTTGCCGAGATGACCTGCTCGACCTTCGCCAATAAGACGGAGATCTATTATTTCTGATTTTTACAGTTAGTTTTTTATTCTTTCGTTGCGGCATGCATATGCGATGCAACAACGTTTCGACTTATGTTGCTGCAAGTATTGTTCGGATCAATTCACGGCGGGGTGAGCCCTGTCCGCGATCATCAGGCCAATGGCGCGGTACCCAATTCTCGCGCCAGATCATTGAGGCGCTGCAGCAGCGGGGCGGGCAGGGGCACGCCCTGACGCAGCCGTTCGGTGCGACGCGCACTGCGGTTCTCGCCGGGCAGACGGATGGCGTCGACGCCGGGCAGCCGTGCCCCCGCTTTCAGCGCCTCGGCGTGACGACGAACCTCACTCTCGAACTCGGCGAGCGGCCGAAAGCGGTTGACGTCGAGCGCGACGACGAACTGGCCGGTATTGGTCGGCTGGTTGCTGACCGCGTTGAAGTCGACCACGTCCAGCCCCATGGCGGCGCCGTTCAGCGTCCCCGCCAGGAAACCCAGCATGAGAGCGAGGCCGCTGCCCTTGTAGCCGCCGATGGGCAGCAGCAGTCCTTCCGCGCTCTGTCCGGGATCGGTGAGCGGTCCGCCCGAGCGGCGATCGATCATCCAGCCTTCCGGCAACGGCTTGCCGTGCAAGGCGTATTTCTTGATGGTGCCGTAGGATACGACGGTGGTCGCCATGTCCAGCATGAGCAGGTTGCCGTCTCCCGCGGGCAGGCCGATCGCCAGCGGATTGGTGCCGAGCGCGGGCTCGGTGCCACCCCAGATCGCCATGTGGTTGGCGCTGGCGACGGCGGAATAGAGGCCGATCATGCCGTGCTCGACCGGCAGCGCCGCCCAGATCGACGCCGAGCCGGCATGGTTCGAATTGCGGGCGCCGACCCAGCCGATACCGGCCTCTCGTGCCAGTTCTACCGCGGTCTCCGCCGCCTTCTTCATGACGAGATGGCCGAGGCCGTCGCCGCCATCGACAATGGCGGTGGCCGCCGCCGAACGATGCACGGTGATGGACGGCGTCGGATTGATCGCGCCCTGGCGGATCATGGTGGCGTATTGCGGCAGGCGGAAGATGCCGTGCGCGTCGGCGCCGGTCAGGTCTGCCTCCACCAGCAATTGGGACGCGGCTTCGGCATCCGGCTCGCTCACCCCGAGGGCATGCAGCACGCGGGCGGCGAAGGCGGCGAGCGTCGCGGCCGGCAGTACAAGGTCCTCGCTAGCGCGGCGGTTCTCGATGGTGGCGGTGCTCATCACAGCCTCTTCAGGTGTTCGGCGGCGATGGGGCGCGTCTCGCCGCTTTCGATCAGCGTCCGCGTGGCGGCGATGTCGGCGTAGATCCAGAGGATCTTCATCTCCTTGTCGGCGGAGGCATTGATGAATCGATGCGGCAGGTTGGGCGGCAGCCAGGTTGTGTCCATCGGCTTGAGGCGGTGCTGCACTCCGTCGATCTCGGCGATGGCCTCGCCTTCGAGCACCATCACGCTCTCTTCGCAATTGTGGCTGTGCAGCGGGATCGCCGCGCCCGGTGCGAAGATGGTGATCCCGTTGATCAGGCTGCGCGCGCCCAGCGAGGGCACCACCAGCGGGATGGTTTTGGCACCGTTGCCGCGATCCGCAGCCCGGATCTCGTCCGGCCGCAGCACGACTCCCGTAATTTCGCCGTCCGTGCTCACGTTTGCTCCTGACATGTCTTTTTCGCCGGTTCAGACCTGAGCCGGACCGACCCACAGGGTCTTGATGTTGGTGAATTCGCGGATGCCGTAGACGCCGAGCTCGCGGCCGTAGCCGGACTTCTTGATGCCGCCGAACGGCAGCCGGGCATCGGAGGCCACCTGCCCGTTGACGAACACGGCGCCGGCCTCGATGTCGCGGGCGAGGTGGTAGGCGCGGGACAGGTCGCCGGTCCACAGTGCGGCGCCGAGGCCGTATTCGGTGTCGTTGGCGACGGCGACGGCCTGCTCGGCATCCCGCACCCGAATGATCGGGGCGACCGGGCCGAAGATCTCCTCCCGGCAGGCGGTCATGTCGAGCTCGACATGGTCCAGCACCGTGGGCGCATAGAAGGCGCCCGGCCCGGCAATGGCATCCCCGCCAAGGGCCACGTGTGCGCCTTCGCGGACCGATTGCATCACCTGGCGATGCAGGTCGTCGCGGAGGTCGGCGCGGGCGATAGGCCCGACCTGGGTGTCGCGGTCCATCGGGTCGCCGGTACGCAGCGCGCGGACATGCGAGATGAACTGTTCGGTGAAGGCGTCGGCCACCTTCTCCTCAACGATGAAGCGCTTGGCGGCGATGCAGCTCTGCCCGGTGTTCTGGAAGCGGGCGCGGGCGCCGAATTCCGCGGCGCGGGCGATATCGGCATCCGCCAGCACGATGAAGGGATCGGTGCCGCCGAGCTCAAGCACCTGCTTTTTCAGATGCTTGCCCGCCTCCGCCGCGACCAGCTGGCCGACCGGGGTCGAGCCGGTGAGTGTCACCGCCGCGATGCGGTCGTCGCCGATGAGGCCCGCGACGGCGGAAGAGGGAATGAGCAGCGAGCGCGACAGTCCCGCCGGGACGCCGGCATTGACCAGCGCCTGCTCGATCGCCAGGGCGCAACCCGGCACGTTGGCGGCGTGCTTCAGGATGGAGCCGTTGCCTGCCGCGATCGCCGGGGCGAAGAAGCGGAAGAACTGCCAGAACGGGTAGTTCCACGGCATGACGGCGAGGACGACGCCGAGCGGATCGAACACCACCCGGCTCTCGGTGGCGTTGCTCGGGATCAACTCGTCGGCAAGGAAGCGGGGCGCGTGCTCGGCATAGAACTCGCAGGTCCAGGCGCTCTTCTCGATCTCGGCTTCGGCCTCGCGAATGGGCTTGCCCATTTCCTGCGTGATCAGGAGCGCATAGGTGTCTCGTTCGGCGCGCAGCGCCTGCGCGACCTTGCGCAAGAGGGCGCAGCGCTCGACCATGCGGGTCTTGCGCCAGGCTCGCTGGGCGGCGACGGCCTCGCCCAGCGCCTGATCGACATCAGCCGCCGAATGCGGCTCGTAGCGTGCGAGCTCGCCGCCGGTCGCGGGATTGATCGAGAGAAACATGCCATTGCTCACGTTGAGGCCGCAGGCCGCCACCGGCGGCACGATCCGGGCCGCCTAGATTTCAATGAGGTCGAACGGGAAACCGGCCTCCTTGACCTCCGTGTCGGGCACGAGGCGAAGGGGGTTGTCGAGGACGCGGTAACGGCTGCCCATGACGAGCTCGAAAGTCTTTCGGTAGTGATTCACCAGCAGGCTCGATGCCTGATCGGCGTCACGCGCGACGCATCGCTCCATGATGTCGCGATGCGCCTTGACCAGGTTGCGCTGCACCGGGATCGACCCCTTGGCGGAAATCAGCCGCCGGCGCGCGCGATAGCGCGAGGACTGCTCGTACAGCTTGCGACAGAAGCTCAGCAGCCATTCATTGTCGCAGGCGGCCAGCAGGCTGAAGTGGAATTCCTCGTGGCAGGCCGACCATTCGGGGGTCAGCACGAACTTGCCGCCGGCTGCCGCTACCTTGGCGAGGCGATGGAAAGCCAGCACGACACCGTCCTCCCACCGCTGATCGCCCCTGGCGATGGACAGCCGCAGCGCAGCGTCCTCGACCACCAGCCGCGCATCAGTGATCTTCAGGAATTCGGCTTCGTCGAGATCGGCGACGAAGAAGCCCTTCTGCTCCCGCTTCACCGCCAGCCCGTCGGCGCAAAGCCGGTTCAGCGCATCGCGCAGCGGGCTGAGGCCGACGGCATGCTTGGCGCTGAGTTCGGCCGGCAGCAGCTTCTGCCCCGGCGCCAGACTGCCATTGGTGATGTCGGCGTAGATCAGCCCATAGGCCCGCTCGGCCAGGGACGCCGGCTTCTTGTCCTCCAGGTTGCCTCGGGTCGTCATCGCAACACCCCGTGCCGCTCGTCCTCATGAGACGCGAGCGCCGATCCGCTGAAGGCCGCATCGCCGGTGCTCGCCGGCCTGCCGCCCGTTTCGTTATGCATGGCCACGGACACCAGGCCCGTCTCGCCTTCTTCAAGAAGGACATAGGCGCCGTCATCGGTCAACATAATTTATAAATCTCGTTGCCGATTCCAATTTTTTGTATATTTCTCACGCCGTCACACCTCCCTCTTCACGTCCGGAGATCCAGGATGGAAGGCGCACTTTCCAAGAACATGAAGCTTCTTTCCCACGACGTGCTGCGGGGATTCGGCGGCATCGGCGAGGGCATGAGCATGCAGATCGCCGCCGATGGCCGGCGCATCATGTGGGTGGCGCATGAGGGGCCGCCGATGAATTTCACCGGCGTGGACGTAAGCGATCCGCGTCGTCCCTCGGTAGTCGTGCAGACCAGGCTGCCGCACAACAACATGCGGTCGAACTCCCTGGAAGTGTGCGGCGATCTGCTCGCCGTCAGCTACCAGACCGCCAAGCACGGCATGAAGCCGGCCGGGGTCGAACTGTTCGACATATCCGTTCCGGAAAACCCCCGCTCGATTTCGTTCTTCGACATGTCCGGGCCGCATTCGCGCGGCGCCCACTGCCTGTGGTTCGTCGACGGCGAGTTCATCCACTGTTCCGGCGCCGCCGCCGACTTCGTGCCGCGGCACCCACGCGACGACCAGTTCTACATGATCATCGACGTGCGCGACCCGGCCAACCCGCGCGAGGCCGGGCGCTGGTGGCTACCCGGCACCCGCGAGGGCGACGCCGCGCCGCCGCCGCCGCGCCTCAACCCCGTGCCGCTCGATGTCATTCGCGGTGGCGACGCGTTCCGCCTGCACAATGCCAACGTCTATCCCGAGCGTCCCGACCGGGCCTATATCGGCTACATCGATGGCGGCGCCTTCATTCTCGACATTTCCGACAAGTCGGCCCCGAAGGTGGTGAGCGCCTGGAACCCGCATCCGCCCTATCCGGGCTTCACCCACACGGTGATGCCGCTGTTCGAGCGAGGGCTCATCGTCGTCACCGACGAATGCATCCAGGACGACGCCAAGGACTGGCCGAAGCTCACCTGGATGCTGGACGCGCGGCTCGAGACGAACCTGGTGCCGATCGCTACCTTCCCGATCCCGTCGGTGGAGGAATATGGCCACAAGGGTGGGCGCTTCGGCTCGCACAACATTCACGAGAACCGTCCCGGCCCCTCGTTCCGCAGCGAAGAGGTGATCTTCGGCTGCTTCTTCAATGCGGGACTGCGCTTCTACGACATCAAGGACCCGTATCGTCCCGAGACCATCGCCTATTTCGTGCCGCCGGGCCCGGAGAATTCCCGCGTGCCGACCGCGCAGATGAACGACATCTATGTCGACGAGCGCGGGGTGATCTATGCCGGCGAGCGCTGGACCGGCGGTCTCTATTGTCTGGAAGCCAATATCTGACATGAGCCGGCAGAGGATGCGCCCTTGAACCCGCACCATACCGGGCCGTGCGCCGCGATCGTCTATGGCGCGATCCGCGATCCCGGCGTGGCGGCGCGGCACACGCTCGCTGATCTGCGACGGTCGGGCCGCACGCTCGGGCAGGGGGCGGCGCTGGTGAGCGAGGGGACCCCCGCGCTCCGGCTCAATTCGTCGGGCTGGCTGGCCTTGCGGCCGCAGCAGGTCCCCGAACTCGGCACGCAGGCCGACCGCATCGCGTTCTGCGCCGCCCATCTGGCAACGTCCGTATCGCTGTTCGCCGGTCCGCTGCGGTTGTTTCTCGACAACTACATCGCCTTCCTGCAACAGCGGGTGGAGCGAGACCGCGCCGCGCTGGCGGCCAAGCTTCTGGCGGTAGGATTGCCGGCCGCGGGCGGGATGCTGGACTATCGCGACTGGATCTATTCGGGCTTCCTGCCGCTTCCCGGCGCCCATGTCCTTTTGGCGACTGCGGATGGCGAGGTCGCGCCGTCATTCGCCCGCATCGACTGCGCCTTCTGGACCGGCACGCGGCTGGTCGCCGTGCTGTTCGAGAGCCACAACATGCCGTTGCCGAGCGAGAGCCGGGCGCTCGAGCGGATGGAGGCGGAGTTCCCCTTCGTCGACTGCGTTCGTGTTCCCGTGGCGCGGCGCGGCGAGCCCTGGGCCTTCGACGGCCGGCTCGGCGACGCGCTTGCCGGATTCGCAGCGGACGCCGTCCTTCCTTATGGCCTGTTTCGAGCGGGGGGCGGCTTTTCGGAGGCCTTCTAGGGCCTCCGTCGGAGCGGCGGACCTCAGATGTCGTCGCGTAGCGCGTGTGTCGAGGCGTGGAACAGTGCTTCCGGGGTGAGTTCGCCGGCGGTCAGTCCGTCATTGGCGGCATAGCGCAACATGGCGGCGAGCTCGGCGCGATTCTCCTCCAAACCATAGCTCCACAGGCTCTTGCCGAGGATCGCACGGGTCTCAGCGACATTCTCCGCGATCCACGCCAGGCTGATGCGCGGCACGTTCATCTGGTCGAGTTCGCTCAGGGCGTGTTGCTTGGCCCTGGCAAAGGCGCGGAAAATCTCGACGGGCAGCCATGGGTTCTCGTCGACCAGGCGGCGGCGCAACACCAGCCCGTGCATGATCGGAAACAGGCCGGAGGCCCTGAAATAGGCGATCTCGGCCATGCGGTATTCCGGGACAAGCCGCGCGACCTGCGGATGACCGGAGGCGAAACAGGACGGAGGGCGCGTGGCGATGACGGCATCGAGCGCACCCGCCGCCAGCAGGGCGTTCAGCGTCTCTCCCCGGGGGATTGCCTCGACCCGGATGTCGGGTGGCAGGCTGAGTGCCAGTCGCTCGCCGCCGCCCGGCGCCTCAAGCCCTCCTGTGCGCCATCGGATATCCTGCGAGCGCACGCCGTGCTGGTCGCCGAGTATCCCGCGTACCCACAGCCCCACCGTCTGCTGGAATTGCTCGATGCCGACCGTTCTCCCCGCAAGATCCTCCGGGCGGGCGATGCCGCGATCCGTGCGGATGTAGAGCGAGGCATGGCGGAACGCCCGCGACAGGAAGACCGGAAGGCCGACATAGTCGGCGACGCCGCGCGCGCACTGCACGATGTGGCTCGACATCGACATCTCGGCAATGTCGAAGGCCTGCTCGCTCAGGGTGCGACGGAAGATATCCTGCGTCTGGCCGGCAAGGGGAACGATCTCGCAGCCCGCTATGGCGATCCGGCCGTCCAGCAGCGGCGCGGTGCGATCGGTATGTGTGCAGGCCAGTGACAATCTCAGTTTGGTCATGCGGTGTGTCGTCGCCGTGCGCGGCGCGCTCCTTCAGCGGTCCGGTCTTCGAGGCGCGCACGAGGAAGCTTTCCCGCCCGCGCCGGCCGCAACTTGGCCAGAACGACCCCGAGAGGAAAAGGGGAGAAGTGAACCCAATCGTGCTATTGGTTTCAACATGTCCTCCGCGATCCCCCACCCGGCCGGCCACGACGACGCGCTGCATCGCCTGCGCGGCTATCTCGGCGGGCAGCAACTGGGCCTGAACGACCGGCTGCCGCCCGAGCGGGAATTATGCGTGCGGCTCGGCGTCAGCCGTGCCGAGCTCCGCAAGGCGATGGCGGTGCTCGAGGCCGAGGGGCAGGTCTGGCGTCATGTGGGGCGGGGAACGTTCATCGGCGCACGGCCGGTGCTGAATCTCGAGGATGTGCAGTTTCTCGGCAGCGTCACCAGCCCGATGCAGATCCTGGAGGCGCGTGTCGCCATAGAGCCGGAGCTCGCGCGGCTGGCGGCGCTTCACGGCGTCGGATCTGATGTCCACGAGTTGCGGCTGTGCAACCGGCGCTGTCGGGAGGCCAAAAGCTGGCGGGTCTACGAATCGTGGGACAACCGCTTCCACTACGCGGTGGCCGCCGCCAGCAAGAACAAGCTGCTGATGACCCTGTTCGAGACGCTGAATGCTGTGCGCCGCACGTTGGTGTGGAAGACGCTGCGTGTCGGCAGTGCGCCGCCCGGCGACCATGTCAGCTTCTCCGAACATGACGCGTTGTGCGAGGCGATCATCCGGCACGACACGGCGGCGGCGGAGGAGGCGATGCATGCGCATCTTGCCTCGGTTCGCCTGCGGCTGCTGCCGAGCAAGACCGGCGGGCGGCCATAGCTCTTGCGCCGAGGCTCAGGCGCCCGGGTCGGCCGCCAGTCCCGCCGCCTCGATGCCATGGACGGCCGCCGCTTCGTCATTGTCGCCGGTGTCGCCGGAAATGCCGACGGCGCCTATTACCCACCCCTGCGCGTCGCGGACGAGAACGCCGCCCGGCACGGGCACCATGCGGCCCTCGGCGACGGCGGAAACCGCGGTGAAGAACATCGGAGCCTTGCCGGCCCGGCTGGCGAGCGTGCGGGAGCCGAAGCCGAAACCGAGCGTGCCGTACGCCTTCGCGAAAGCGATGTCGTAGCGCAGGATGCCGCACCCATCCTCGCGCTTGGCAACGACGAGATGGCCGCCGGCATCCAGAACCACGACGGTGAGCGGCTCGAGCGGCCGGGCGCGGGCGTCGGTGAGCGTGGCCTCGACGATGGCATTCGCCTGGGCAAGGGTGACGTTGGACATGCAAGGCTCCTCAAGCGGATTGACGAGGTTGGGGGCGGGGAGGCGGGCGAGCAGTGCCCGTGTCTTGAGGAGGCCTTCCGCCGCCACGTCGCGAGCCGGCCGATCCCACAGGGCCGGATTGGGCGCCTCATAGGAAAGGTAGCCCCGATAGCCGGTGGCGCGCAGCAGGCCGAACATCTCGTTCCAGTCGATGACGCCGTCGCCGGGCGGCAGCCGATCGATCGGCCGGCGGACTCCGGATGCCGGCACCGGCGGTGCGTCGCTGTATTGGAAAGCGAAGATTTCTTCGCCTCGCACGCCCTGTAGACTCCGGGCGCCCCCGCCGCTGCGGTGCAGATGGTAGGCGTCGAGAAGCATGCCGCAATGCGCGTGCCCGGCACCTTCGAGAATCTCGCGCAGGACGCCTGCATTGTTGACCAGCGGATGTTGCGAATTGAATTCGAGCGCCAGGCGCAGCCCGTGCTCGGCGACGATGTCGCCGGCGATGCGGGTGGCGTCGACGGCCTGCGCGACCGTTCCCGTCACCAGGCCGGGTGCGCTCATGATCAGGCCGCAGCCCAGTTCGACGGCGATCTCGCAGCTTTCGCGCAACACCGCGAACAGGCGGCGTTGCTCGTCGCCCTCGGCAAAGAACCAGCCATATTCGGTGCCGAGAATCCCGACGGGCATGCCCGAGGCGACGACGATGTCGACCGTCGCCTGTCGGCTCAGGCCGGCTTCGAAACATCGCTCGAAATCGAGCCGTCGCAACTCCACCGCGTCATAACCGGCGGAGCGTGCCGCCTGGAGCATGTCGTTCAGAGGGGTCGTGTCGGTGGTCCAGCTGTGCAGCGCCAGGCGAAAGCCGTTGCTCATCGTTATGCCCCCGGCGGATGGAACGGGGCGATGATAGCTCCGCGGGGCGGCACCGGATGGGTTCGCACGAAAACCAATTTAACTATTGGGCGATCTCACCTTGTGCCAAGGACACTATGATCGGGAGCAGACGGGCGGCGTCATTGCCGCCTCGCGATCAGGGGAACATCATGCAGCTTGCCACGTTCAGCCGCGGTGACGGCAGTTCTGGTGTCGGTATCGTCCAAGGGACGGAACTCGTGGCGCTACGCGATCTGCTGCCGGCCGCGCCGGACGATATGATTGCCGTCATCGAGCAATGGCCCGCTCTCCGCGGCCAGGTTGCCGATGCCCTTCCCGCCGCAGCTCCGCAGTCCCGCCGGCCGCTGTCGGAGGTTGCGTTGCTTCCGCCGGTACCCCGACCGGGCAAGGTCCTGTGCATCGGGCTCAACTACGCACTGCACGCCCGCGAAGGTGGCAATCCGATCCCGGACTATCCGGCCATTTTCGTCCGGGTGCAGTCGTCTCTTGTCGCGCCCGGTGCGCCGGTGCTGCGTCCGCGCGTATCCGACAAACTCGATTACGAATGCGAGCTGGCCATCGTCATAGGACGCCGGGCTCATGACGTGCCGGAGGCGGAGGCGCTGGACTATGTGTTCGGCTATACGATCATGAACGACGTCTCGGTTCGCGACTATCAGCGCAAGTCGACGCAATGGACCGCGGGCAAGAACTTCGATGGCACGGGGCCGCTCGGGCCGGTCATCGCGACGGCGGATGCGCTGCCTCCGGGTGCGCATGGTCTCGGCATCCGTACCCGCCTCAACGGGCAGACAATGCAGGAGAGCGATACGTCGGACATGATCTTCAGCGTGGCGCGGCTTGTCTTTCTGCTGTCGGAGGTGATGACGCTAGAGCCGGGCGACATCATTGCCACCGGCACGCCCTCCGGCGTCGGCTACGCCCGGAAGCCGCCCGTGTGGATGAAGCCGGGGGATCGGGTCGAAGTCGAGATCGACGCCATCGGCACGTTGAGCAACCCTGTCGCGGACAGTCAGTGAACGTTGGCCATTGAAACGAAGGGGAGGCCAGGCGCCGATATCCAGCCGGTTTCCCCTCGTTTCCGACATGGAGCCCCTCCCGCATGGCGGTCACGCCGTCGAGCGCTTCGGCCATCTCCAGAGATGTCCTCGCGTGGCGCTTGACGAGTCCGGTCAGGGGCGACCGGGCCCGGGGGCGATGGCGGCGCTTAACCGTGGATGACGATGGGATCATCCACGGCAGGGAGGGCGCCGAGGCGGCCGCGCCGTTCAGCGTATGGCGATGGGGTTGATGGCAGAACCTACCGCCCCGGTGATCGGCAGCGCCGGTGCGACGAACATGAACTCGTAGGTGGCATCCTCAGCACAATCCTTCGCGAGCTCGTCCAGCTTGAAGATCTCGCCCATCGTCAGGCCCATGATCGGGATGCAGATCCAGTGCCATGGCTGGTTGGCGTCGCTGGTCTCGTTCGGCCGGACCTCGACGCCCCATGTATCGGTGGCAACCGCCGCCACCTGCTTCTCCTGCAGCCAGTCGAGCGTTTCGAAGGCGAGGCCGGGAGCGTCTCCGCCGGGGTAGCCGTCCCAGCTGCCGGCCGCCCATTTCGCTTCCATATGGCCGGTACGGACCAGCAGGTAGTCGCCCTTCCGGACCTCGACGCCCTGGTCCGCGGCGCAGGCGCTCAATATGTCGTTGGTGATCGCGAAGCCATCTTCCAGCCAGTCCACGCCGAGGTGGCGGGCAATGTCGAGCAGCACGCCGCGTCCGACCATCTTCTCCTTGGTCTTCTCGATCCCGCATTTCGCGGCCCCGAAGGACGACACTTCGCGGCAGTCATATCCGTTCCACATATAGTCATTGTAGAAGATGTGCCCGAGGCCGTCCCAGTGCGTGGCCGCCTGAAGCGGCAGCAGGACGAGGTCGTCGGCGGAGCGGATGCCGCGCTTGTCGAGCACGCCGGAATAGGCGTCGGTGCCGGTGCGCAGCATGGTGTGGACAGGGTTGAAGCGCCCCACCGGCGGAAACTTGGTCTTGCCGCCCTGCGGTCCGTTGTTGTCGAGATTGATCGCCAGCGAAAAGACTTTTCCCTTCCGCACCAGGCTGGCAGCGGAGATGATATCGGCGGCGCTCGTATAGTTCAGCGTGCCGATCTCGTCGTTGGCACCCCACTTGTTCCAGTTCTTCAGCCGCTCGGCCGCTTCCCGGATGTCGTTCATCGTCAGATGGGTTTGGCTCGTGTGAACGGCGCTCGATGTCATCTGGCTTTCCTCCCAAGCGTGTTGGCCCGGCATGCGCCCGGCAAGCCACAAAACCGTAGCTGATCAGATTGACTAAATCAAACGTTTGTTTGTATTGATCGCTTGAGCAAGACTGTCGCAAGGTGGTCGGCCCAAGGAAAGTTTTTCAAGGCAACGGGGAGTGAGGGCGATGGCAGCCAAGAGAATTATAAGTGTCGCGGTCACCGGCAACCAAACGACGCTGAAGCAACATCCCGGTCTTCCGTGTACTCCCAGGCAAATCGCGGATGCCTGCATCGAATCCGCCAAGGCCGGTGCCGCGATTGCGCATATCCATGTGCGCTACGAAGATGGCCGGCCGAGCATGGAACTCGATCACTACCGCGAGGTCGTCGATCGCATTCGCTCCTCCTCGACCGATGTGCTGATCAATCTCACCACCGGTCCCGGTCAGCGCTTCGTCCCCAGTCCGGACCAGCCGAGCGTGGCCGCTCCCGGCACGACGCTGGTGCACCCGCTGCGGCGCGTCGAGCACATCATTGCGCTCAAGCCCGACATCTGCAGCCTCGACCTCAACACCATGTGGTCGGGCTCGGCCGTGGTCATCAACACGCCCACCAATGTGAAGATCATGGCGGAAGCGATCTATGAGGCCGGTACCAAGCCGGAGCTCGAAGTGTTCGACAGTGGCGATATCAATCTGGCTCTGGCGCTTCTGAAGGAGGGCGTGTTGAAGAGCCCGCCGCTGTTCCAGATCGTCACCGGTATTCAGTATGGTTTCGCTGGCACGCCGGAGTCGTTGTTCTATGCCCGCTCGCTCCTGCCGCCCGACGCGCAGTGGGCCGCCTTTGGCATAGGACGCATGGCTTTCCCGATGGTCGCGCAAGCCTATCTGCTCGGCGGTCATGTTCGCGTGGGGCTGGAGGACGCGATCAATATCCGCAAGGGGGAACTCGCCGCCAGCAATGCGCAGATGGTCGAGAAGGCGGTCCGCATTCTCGACGACCTCGGTGCCGAGATCGCCACCGTGGACGAGGCCCGCGATATTCTGGGTCTGAAGAAATAGGGGGATCCGCCGGAACGGGCCTGGAGCGTCGGGCCGACGGTCCGACGCTCCAGGCGGCGCGGGGGAGGGCGGTCTACACGTGGATCGGGGCGACGCTTGTCGCCCTGCCGCGGCGCCGGTCGCTCCCGGTCGAAGGCGGCGCTCCCGTGCAGCCTTCAACGAGAGGCGTTCAAGGCGGATCGCTTCCCGGCACTCCCATGAGAGTGGTTTTCAGCATGGCGATGCCGAACAGGAAGATGATCGCACCGGCCATCAGCACGGCCACTTGAACCCCAACGAAGCCGGCGACTGTCGCCGATGCGGCGGCGCCGAGCTGCACGAGGCCCCGGTTCACCAAGAGGATCGACATCACCCTTCCGCGCATGGAGTTGGGGACGCGCATCTGCAGAATGGTGTTGTTCGAGGCGTTGTAAGCGATCTGCATCGCGCCCACTCCAAGCAGGAGAAGGGGGGCGAGCCCGGCTGCGGAGTTGACGGCGAACCCGCATAACAGCGCGCCGAAGGCGATCAGAAAGCCCAGCATGGCGCGCCCGGAAGAGGCCAGCCGCGGCGAAGCCGCCAGTGTGAGGGCGCCGAGCACGGAGCCGGCCGCGGCGCTGGCGGTCAGCAATCCCAGCCCTTCCGGCCCGACGTTGAAGACGGTGTAGGCGAAGAGGGCGAGCAGGGTGAGATAGGGCTGGCCGAAGAAGGTGGGTACCAGCGCGATGAGAACCAGCAGCAGGATGGTTCTGTCCTCCCGGACATAGGTCACGCCCTCGACGATGCTCTGATGAAGCGAGCGGTCCGGAACCTTGCGCTCCGCCGAGGGGAACTTCATGGCGGCGAGCGTCCAGATCACGACGATGAAGCTGAGGCCATTGAGAAGGAAGCAAGCTCCGGTGCCGAGCCAGGCGATGATGATTCCCGCTACTGCCGGTCCGACGATCTTGGTGACGTTGATGGTAAGGGAGTTCAGCGCGACCGCATTCGGCAGGTCATGAGCCGGCACCAGTTCGGGGATCAGCGAGTGCCGGGCCGGCAGATTTATCGAGATCACGATGCCGCGCGCCGTGGCGATCAGAAGTATCGCCGGGATGGAGGCGGTGTCGGTAAAGACCAGTCCGCTGAGAACGAACGCCAGCACCATGGCGGAGCTCTGTGTAACCATCATCAGGCGCCGGCGCTCCACCCGGTCGGCGAGCGCGCCTCCGACCAGCGTGAACACCAGGATCGGCAATCCACGGCATAGATTGACAAGCGCGAGGTCGAACGGAGATCCGCTCGAACTGACCACCAGCCAGTTGAGGGCGACCTGGTCCATCCAGTCGCCGGTGTGGGAAAGCAGGGTTCCCGACCACAGGAGGCGATAATTTCGCTGCGACAGTGCCGAGAAAGTGCGCCTGAACCAGCGCACCACAAGCGACTTCACGGCATCTACCTCATCATTCCCGGCGAGGCGTCGTCGATGGTTTCGACGACGCGCGAGGCGTGGCGGCCGACGGCGGAGCAACTGGCGCGGCGAGGGATGGCCGACGCAGCATGGTGCCGTAGCTCACCTCGCATAAGTTGGCATATTGTCTGGACTTTTAAATCGGCGATGGTGAATTCGTCAACCGGAAACGCAGTGCGGTGCCAATGGAGAGATGTCTGGGGCGCTTCCGGTGGTGGAACCTCTTGGTTGGTGCTTCACGCCGCTCGCAAGCTGACGGGCCCATCTCGATCATGGGGGGCAGATCCAAGGTGCGATTCTTTCTGACCCATCATTTGTCTGGACCTGTAGATCTGAGATTGCTACGTTTCGGGGCGCTGTCCTCACTAGGCGCTTCACCGGCCAGAACTGCGAATGCTCAAGCCTCCGGAACCGCGCCCGACCCGCCTGCGCATGATTCTTCCCATGGTTCCGTGCATTGCGGGCTATTTCTTTTCGTACTTCCTGAGAAACGCCAATCTGGCCACGGCGGACGGCATCAGCGCTTCGATGTCGCTGTCGACCTCGGTGATGGGTCTGCTCACCGCAGCCTATTTCTTGGCGGCAACCTTCATCATTCTTCCGCTCGGCTTCTTACTCGATCGCTACGGTCCACGTGTCCTGCTGACCTCCGAGTTTCTGCTCTCGGGGACAGCTGCGCTGTTCTTTGCGCGCAGCGAAACGTTGCTCGAACTCATCATCTGGCGTGCCGTGATGGGCATCGGCATGTCCGGCGCGCTGATCACTGGCGTCACCGTCGTCGCGATGACCATTCCTCCCCATCGGCGGGCGACCTGGAATGGCATCATTCTCGCGGGCGGTGGCCTTGGCATCATCGCCTCCGGCGCGCCCACGGTCGCTTTCGTCGCCGAATGGGGATGGCGGGCCCTGTTCCTGCTTGCCGGGACGGCATGTCTCATGGTGGCCTGTCTGGCCCTGGCCTTGCTCCCGCGGCGCTCCGCCTCCTCCATCCATATGCGGCGGCGGAAGCTGAGAGACCTGAAGGAGGTCTATCGCAGCCCGTTGTTCCAAAGGCTCGCGCCGCTCTGCTCGCTCACCCTTGCATGCTTCTTCTCGCTCTCGGGGCTGTGGGCGATTCCGGTCATGCGGGACGTCGGAGGGTTGAGCCCGGCGGAAATTCCGCCCCTCGTTTTCGCCTATTCGGTCGCGTCCTTTGTCGGCCTTTTGCTGGCGGGCTCGCTGAGTGACTACCTGCAACGCCTTGGCGCTTCCGATCAGGCGGTGGTCGTGACGCTGGCGACGCTGCTGATCGTGAGCCAGTCCATGCTGGTTCTGGGCTGGGGCGCGGGCTCCTATCCGCTCTGGATCGTCATCGGCTCCCTGGGAAATATCGGTACGCTGATCTATCCGATACTGACGCGTCACTTCGATGCGTCGCTGCTGGGCCGCGCTTTCAGCGCGTTCAGCCTTTTCAACTTCATAGGGACGTTCACCATCCAATCGTCATTCGGCATGGTGGTTGAGTTCGGGCAGCATGCGATGGGGAGCGACGACCCGACACGACCCTATCGCCTCGCTCTTGGCGCCATGGTGACGCTGCAGCTTGCGGCCTTGCTCTGGTATCACGCCCGCCGGCCGCGAATGGCCGCTGGTGATCTCGATGACTAGAGCCTGAGAACGAAGCGCGACAGCGCGGCCTCATCGACCGTGACGCCCAGCCCCGGCCGGTCGGAGGGCTCGATATGGCCGTCAATGATCGAGATCGGTTCGACGCAGGGATCGCTGGCCAGGTACTGGTTGGTGACGCTCACATCCCAGTCGATCTGCGGCAGCCCCACCGCCAGATGCGCGATGGCCGCCGCAGCGACGGAGGTTTCCGCGGTCTTGCAGGCAAGATTGACGTGCATGCCGAGAGCGGCTGTTCGGAGCCCCGCCTCGACGGTTCGTCCGATCCCGCCGAGCTTGATCGTCTTCAGGCTGACGCCTCGTGCGGCGCCGGCGTTATGATGCCGTTCGATGTCGTCCAGCGAATGGATGCCTTCGTCGGCCCCGATGGGGATGGACGCTTCCAGAGCCGTGGCGCGCATCGCGTCAAGGTCGCCGGCACTCACCGGCTGCTCGAAGAAGTCGACGCCGGCCTCGGCCGCCCCGCGTGCGAAGGCGAGCGCTTCGTCGCGATCGTACCCCTGATTGGCATCGGCCGAGACCCGTATGCCGCGCCCGAGCTCGGCGCGAATATCGGCGCAACGGGCGAGGTCTCGCGGCACGCGTTCCTGCGTGCCCGCCCCGACCTTCACCTTGAAGGCCACGAAGCCGTCATCGGCCTTGCGGCGTGCCTGGGCGCGCTCGTCGTCGATCGGCCCGCCGAGCATATAGAGGATCGGTGCCGTGCGACGCGCCCTCGCGCCGAGAAAGGCATAGAGCGGGACCCCCGCCGCCTGTGCGGCGAGGTCGTGCAGCGCCATGTCGAGCGCCGACTTCGCGCCATTATTGCCGTAGATCCAGCTGTCGAGCCGCCGCGAGAAGGCATCGATCTCCTCGATTTCTGCCGTCTCGACGCGCGACTTTATGAAATCCAGCGCCGCGACCATGCCGGGCAGCGTCTCCCCGGTCATTGTGGGGGCCGACGCGGCCTCGCCCCATCCGACCCGACCCTGGTCGTCTTCCAGTCGCACCAGGACGTTCTCGGCATGGCTGACGACGATGCCGGCCATCTTGAGCGGCTCGCGCAGCGGCATCTGGACAGGGAGGACGGTCATGGAGACGAGGCGCATTGCTTGTTCCAGGCGATGGCCGGCTATACCGGCTCCCAGTGGCGCTGCAGTTCGAGCGTGAAGGCAAACCGATTGGCCGGGTGCACCGTGTAGGTCACCAGAAAGACCTTCCCGTCGCTGCCCGTATAGCGACGGATCATGTTCAGGGCGGGCGTGCCCACCTCGAGCTCCAGAGGCTTGCTCAGCTCATCGGTGATCTGCCCGGCGAAGATCTCGACGCGTGCATTCATGATGGGGTGGTCGAAATGACTCTCGATCTGGCTGTAGACCGGCTCTCCGCGCGGGTTGGGCAGGTCGAACACCGATTCAAAGCGCGGCAGGACGAAGATGTCCGACGCGGAGATCGGCCATTTCGATCCACGGCTGAGCCGAATGCCTTTCACCCGCACCCATTCGTCGCCGGGGCTGCAGGAGAGCATGTGCGCCTGCTCGGCATTGACCTTGAGCTTCTGGCGGAAGAAGTCCCGGCGGTAGGTTTCGGACGGGTAGCGCAGCAGTTCCGTCATCGAGCTCAGCGACTGGACGAAGCACTCGCGAGGGCGCGAGGCGATGACGATGGTCCCGACCCCCCGGCGGCGCTCGATCATTCCCATGTCGAGAAGAGACTGTAGCGCCTGACGAACGGTAAATCGGCTGACATCGAACATTTCGCAGAGCGCGAGTTCCGTCGGTAGCAGCTTATCGACCGGATACTTGCCCGATCGAATATCATTGACCAGCTGCGCCTTGATCTCGGCGTGTCGCGTGCTGTGTGTCTCGTCGCCTTCGTCGTTCGTCGAAGGAACAATCTTGAACTTGCTGCCTGGCTTCATTGTAGTTTCCCGGTGAATGGCGCGTGCCACGAAGAAGACAGCCTTCCGAAAGCTTTATAATACCGAGAACTGTTCAATATGTCCATACAAAGTTGGGTGTGAAGAGGCGCGGCCGGCTATCCGGTGCCGGCCGGCAGGCGTTCGAGGCGCGCATAGGCGTCGATGGCTGCCGGCGCAAAGCCGGATCGCCGCATGACGGCCTCGTCGACGGGCACCGGCCAGGTCAATCCTTCCAGCGCCTCGTCCACGGAGAACGGGGCGAAGACCTCCACGAGTGCCATCTCGCCGCACCGGAACGAGAAACGTCCGCGCCCGGTAATCAGCGCCGAGGGGCCGCCGCGCAGGCCCGCGGCGGCGCGCTCGTCTCCGACCAGCAGATGGCCCGGGCTGGTGACGAAATCCACCTTGGGCACGAGGCGGCGGGGCTCGTGCGGCATCAGGATGACGAAGCGGTTGGCGAGGCTCGCAATATCGTGCGCTCCACCGCTGCCGACGAGGCGCAGGCGAGGCGCTTCGTAATCTCCTATGACCGTGCTGTTGAGATTGCCGAACCGGTCCACCTGCGCCGCCGAGAGCAGGCCGAGATCGATGCGGCCAGCCTGAAGTTCGCCGAAGACGTCGAGGCAGTCGCCCAGCATCGCCGCGTTCTCGGCGATGCACGGGCTGCCGGTGGAAAGCGGCGGCACCCGAGGATCGGCGCCGATGGCTCCCGACTCAAAGATGAGATGCGCCCTCGGGGCATGTGTGCGTTTCGCCAGCATCGCCGCCAGCGAGGGAAGACCGATGCCGACAAAGCAGGTCTCGTCGTCGCTCAATTCGAGTGAGGCGGCGAGGGCAAGATTGCGGCTCTCGATGTCGGCGGTCATTGGCGACCTCCGGGGCCATGATGCACGGGCCAACTCAGATCGGAGATCGGCAATTTGCCAAGATAGGCCTCCCGGTCCGCCACGCCGTGGACATGCGCGGCGAGAAAGGCGTCGAGGTCGTCCGGCCGGCGCGACAGCCGGTCATATTCGGCGAAGCGGGCATCGTCGCGCGTGTAGTAGCCGTGGACATAGGAAGGGTGCGCCCCTCCGGGAACGACGCACAGTGCCGTGACCCGGTGGGCCGGCAGCACGGTGAGTTCCGGCGAGCGGCGGACCCGTTCGGCGGGGACGATTTCCTCGACCGTCGCGATGATCCTGCGGCTGGCGAGCGCGCCCTCGCATGTGTCGCCATCGATGCCCCAGAGCTGGACATTGCCGTCCTCATCCGCGCGCTGCGCGTGGACGAGCGCCACATCGGGACACAGGCCCGGCACGGCGGTAAGAAGCGCGCCGGTATAGGGGCAGGTGAGCGTGGCGAGATCCGCTATGTGCTTCGGCATGTCGCCGGCCCGCAAGGCCCGGGTCGGCAGGAACGGCACGCCGATGCGTCCGGCGTGGAACCGCAGGGTCAGGGTGAAATTCGTCCATTCCTCGAGCGTCAGTGAGCCGGCCTCCAGCGCGCGACGAAAGGCGTGCGCGAGGCCGATGCCGGGATTGCCGACATAGCCGACGATGAGCCGGGCAACGCAGCCACCGGCGATCAACTGGTCGATCAGGATGTCGGCGCCGGTACGTGTGAGCGTGAGGTTCCGCTTGCCCTGGCGGATGATCTCATGGCCGGAAGCAAAGGGGACGCAGTGGCCGAACCCTCCGACGAAAACCGTGGCCCCGTCGTCGACATGATCGCGCACCGCCTGCGCCAGCGTGGTCGCCGCCATCTTAGACCACTCCCTTGGTCCGCAGCGCGTCGATACGCTCCTCGCTCATGCCGAGGACCTGCGCCAGCACGCTGTCCGTGTGCTCGCCAAGCGATGGCGGCGGCCTGCGCAGGCGAGCCGGCGTTCGCGACAGCTGCATGGGGATGCCGATGGAACGGAACGCGCCGGCAGTATTGTGCATCACATCCAGCACCATTCCCGTCGCGACGGATTGCTCGGCGGCAAGCGCCTCGGCGACGCTGTTGATGCGCCCGCAGGGAATGCCGGCGGCCTGCAGGTCGGCGATCCAGCTGTCCGCCAACCGTGCGAGCATGACGTTCTCGATCAGCGCATCGAGAGCCGCGCGATTGCGGACCCGTTCCGAATTGCGGGCGAAGCGATCGTCGGCGCTCCATTCCGCATGTCCCGCCACCGCCGCGAACCGTGCGAACTGGCTGTCATTGCCGACGGCGAGCGCGATATCCGCATCGGCGCAGCGGAAGGATCGGTACGGCACGATATTGGGATGGCCATTGCCGTAGCGCCCGGCATCCTTGCCCGACACCAGCACGTTGGAGGCGACGTTGGCGAGCAGGGCGATCGCCGTGGTGTAGAGGGAGACCTCGACATGCTGCCCGCCTTCGCCTCGCTCGCGAGCCTGAAGCGCGCCGAGGATGGCGATCGCCGCATAGAGCCCGGTGCAGATGTCGACGATGGCGACGCCTAATTTGGTCGGGTCGCCACCAACCTCGCCGGTGATGCTCATCAGGCCGCTCTCGGCCTGAAGCAGGAAGTCGTAGCCGGGCATGTTCGCCCGCGGGCCTTTCCCAGTGTAGCCGGAAATGGTGCACAGGATCGTGTTCGGCGCCTCCTCGCGGAAGAACGCCTCGCCGCACCCCATCGCCTCGAGCGTCCCGGCCTTGAAGTTCTCGATCACCACATCCGACTGGCGGATCAGGTCGCGCAGGATTTCCCGGGCCTCCGGGGCCTTGAGGTCGAGGGTGATGCCGCGCTTGTTGCGGTTGGTGCAGAGAAAATAGGCCGCCTCGGTCCCGTGATAGGGCGGCCCCCAGGCGCGGGTATCGTCTCCCGCGCCCGGACGTTCCACCTTGATGACATCCGCGCCGAGGTCGCCCAGCAGCATGGCGCATTGCGGGCCGGCGAGCACGCGCGTGAGGTCGAGCACGCGCAATCCCTCCAG
Source organism: Ancylobacter sonchi (assembly GCF_018390695.1). Classification (GTDB taxonomy): domain Bacteria; phylum Pseudomonadota; class Alphaproteobacteria; order Rhizobiales; family Xanthobacteraceae; genus Ancylobacter; species Ancylobacter sonchi. The sequence goes on from NZ_JAHBGF010000010.1 coordinate 182,603, forward strand.
CGCTCCCGGCTTCAGGGCCGCCGGCTCCGTCATCGCGCCGGCGCCTTGTTCGCGTCGGCGGCGAGGTCCTCGAGATAGCGGTCGACGCGGGCCTTGTTGGCTCGGCGGAAGCGCTGGAAGTCGGGTTTGCGCTTTTCGAGGAAGGCGTTCATGCCTTCCAGCGATTCCTCGCTGCCCCAGATTTCGCCGAGCAGTTCCATGCCGTGCTGCCAGGAGGCATAGAGCTGGTCGGATTCGAAATTGAGCGACTTCTTGGTCGAACGCAGCGTCTGGCCGGAATGGGCCTTGATGCGCTCGCACCAGTCGAGTGTCGCGGCTTCCAGCTCGGCCTTCGGGACGACCTTGTTGATGAGGCCGACCTGCACCGCCTCCGCCGCGGTGAAGGTCCGCGCCAGGAAGATCATCTCGCGCGCCAGGCGCTCGCCGATGATGCGGGAGAGATACTGGGTGGCGCCGACCGTCGGGCAGGCGCCGACCCGCGCGCCGGTCTGGCCGAACACGCCATCCTCGGCCGAGATGACCATGTCGCACCAGAGCGCGAGCTCATGCCCGCCACCCACGCAGGCGCCATGGACCATGGCGATGACCGGGATCGGCAGGCCGCGAATGGTCATGGCGAGGCCGAGCATGCGGTCATTCCAGTGCATGCCGTTGGCGCGGTTGAGCCGCATCATCGCGTGGAAATCGCCGCCGGCCGAGAAAGCCTGGGTCCCCGCGCCGCGCACGACGGCGCAGGCGATGGTCGGGTCGTTGCGCGTCGAGGCGAAGGCCTGGATCAGTTCGTCCAGCGTCTGCTCGCGGAAGGCGTTGCGCACTTCGGGACGATTGATGGTGATCCAGGCGACGCCATCCTTCACGTCGAACAGGATTTCCTTGTAGGTCTTTTCGTTGGCGGTCATGGATTTCGTCCTTCTAGCACGGCATCGTTGCGCGTTTGGGGCGCTGATTTGTACAGACAAAGACTCGTGTGGATCTGCGCCCGCTATCAGCTGGCAGCTTCTTCGATCTCGACGAGCGTGCCGCAGGTGGATTTGGGGTGCAGGAAGAAGATCGGCCGGCCATGATGGCCGGGCGTGGGTTGGCCGGGGCCGGCGATGGTCAACCCTTCCGCCTTGGCGGCGCGGGCCGCGGCCTGCGCGTCAGCGACCCGGAAGGCGATATGGTGAAGCCCACCTGCCGGATTTTTCTTGAGAAATCCGTTCAAAGGCGACGATTCCGACAGCGGCGCGAGCAGTTCCAGCACCATGTCGGCGAGCGAGAGATAGGCCATCCGGACGCCCTGCGCGGGGACGTCCAGCGGAGCACTGGCGGTGCCGCCGAACTGTTGCTGGAAAGTACGGACAGCGACGTCGAGATCGGGAACGGCAATGCCGATGTGGGAGATTTTCTGTGGCGCAATCATCGCGACCCCCTGAGCATGGTCGAATGATATGTCCGGACTTTTTGATTTGCAACGATAGATGCGAAGAGGGAGGTTATTTTTCTTCTGTCGGTGACGGCGCGCGCAGCTGTTCTGCTGCGTATCGACAGTGTCCAGCTCGGATGCCGATATACATTCAAATAAAATCGCGCACGGAATCTGACGTATGGAGCGTATAGGCGCTCCGCCGTGATCCGTGCGCGATTCTAGTTTGGAAATTCGAGGAAAACCTATCGGTAAATATTAGTCGCTCTGAACCAGTTCGTAAATCTGGGTCATCAGCCCGCCTTTTATTTTTCCATTGCTCAGATGGCCGACCAGAACGTCGTCATTGTGCCCCGGTCCGCCACTCAGTGCCATGTGGATGTGCACGAAGGGCTGCGGTTCATCCCAGACGACCCCTTCGCCAAGCGCCGCGGGGGGCTTTTCCGGCCATGAAATATTGCCGTAGGCGACGAGTTCGCGCCAGTCGGAGAAGTTATGGCGCGTAACATCGTAGCCGCCCTGGGTACGAAACCCGGAGATCATTTCCGTCTCCGACAGTGCTCCCAGCAGGAACACCGATCCGGCGCGGATGTTGTGATCGCGAACGAACTTGTTGATTTCGGTGAAGTAGTCGTCACCCGGCTCGCAGCGCACTTCGAAAACGCGCCCAAGCTTCAGTTCTTTGGACTTGTACATCAGGCTTCTCCCTTCACCTCGTCATAGATCCGCGAGATTCCCTTCTGGAAGGTCTCGCGCCGCTGCTTCAGCCAGTACTCCCCGCGTGACGTATCGGCGTGGAAGAATTCGCTTTCCAGCTTCGGGTCGATCATCGCCTCGCCTCGGGAGAGCCCCTTGCCGACGAGATCGGAGACCGCGCCCTTTATGGTGACCATCCGCTCGCGCTGCCGGCGCACCACCTCCATGTCGCAGACATCGCCGTGGCCGGGCACGATGGTGTGCACATCCAGGGTCTCGATCCATTCGAGGGCCCGGATCCAGTCGCCGAGATGGGCGTCGCCCATGCCGCCGCCGCGGGCATTCACCACGTCGCTGGCGAACAGGATCCCTTCCTCCGGCACCAGGATGGCCGAGGTGCCGGGCGAGTGCCCGCCCATCAGCGTGATCTCGAAGGTGAGGGGAGCTGCGTGCAGCACCATGGACCGTGTCCAGCAGAAGGTCGGAAGCGGAACGGCCGTCTCGGCGAGCCGGGTGGCCTCTTCGGTCAGTTTTAGGTCGTTCAGGGTGTCGACGAACATCTTCTTCGAGTAGGCGTTGTCGCCCCCCTTGCTGATCTCGTCGAAGGCGACCTGCGGCGCGAGGAAACTCACCCGGTCGCCGACACCCTCGATGAAGGACGTGCCGGAGATGTGGTCGCCATGATAGTCGGTGGCGATGAGGTGGCGCGCCCCGCGCGGGTGCAGGCCGCGCACGACGTCCTGCCAGTGCGCCGAGTCGCTCGGGCGCACCGGGCAGTCGATCAGCACCGCGCCCTCGTCGGTGACCACGGCCGAGACATTGGCCCAGTCGTAGCCGGTCTCGACATAAACATTCTTGCCAAGTTTCTGCATGTCGGTGTTTCCCGTGATCCGCGACTAGCCCACATATTCCAGGATATGCAGGCCAAGGCCCCAGCGATCGGTGATGTAGATCAGTCCGGTATCGCGATCGACGAAGACCTCGTTGGTCTGCGGGCAGAAACGCTTGGAATTACCGGCGGGGATATAATAGCCGAGTTCTTTCGGCTCGAAGGGGTTCGACCAGTCGACGATACGCAGGCCGGCGTTGAACCAGGTGAGATAGAGAAGATCATCAGCCTTCATCCACTGCCAGGTATTGTGCGCGCCATAGCGCGCGCCCTGCTGGCACCAGGACTGGTCCTTCGGGCGCATGGTGATCGGATCGATCGGGTAGGGGTTGAAGGTGCTGATCGAGATCGGCTGCTCGAAATTGCGCATGTCGAGGAAAGTGGTGAAGGCGGGCGGGTGCGCGCAGTTCACCGTGTGCGTCTCGCCGAGCAGGATGCCGAAGGGCGATCCTTCGGGAACCAGGAAGGTGTGCGCGGCCGGCGACCAGTTGTGCGTCTCGTAGGGGTTCTGCCGCCACATGAAACGCGGCCGCGACGGATCGGTGAGATCCATCATGCCGAAGCCGCCGCGCCGCCAGGCACAGGTCACGTAGTTCCCGTAAGGCTGGGCTTCGTGGAGGTCGACGCTCTTCGGCGTCAGCAGGTCGAGGTCCCAGGTCGGTTCCTCATGCGCCGCCTCGTTCTGTCCCGGCACCCAGCCTTCGCCGATCAGCTGCGGGTTGGAGGGATCCTTCATGTCGTGGATCAGCAGCACGCGGCCATTGCAGCCATCCTTGAAGCCGCCGCTGTAGAGCAGCTTGCGCTGGAAGTCGTAGACCGGGCGGTGGATGCCGTTGCCGTCCGTCTCGACATGGCGGATCAGCTTCGGATCGCGCGGATTGCTGATGTCGTAGAGAACCAGGCCGCCCTTGACGTCGGGGTCATCCACGCCCGGCTTCTTGTCGACGTTCATGATCAGCACGTCGTCGACGATCAGCACCTTGTGGCTGCGGGCGCTGGGCGCGTGTTCGAGCTGCTTGACGACCTTGGGCGATGTCGGGTCGGAGACATCGAGCACGGTGAGGCCGAAGGAGCCGTAGAGACCGCCGGCGGCCACGTAGCAGATGCCGTTGCGCACGCGGATCTGGAAGGCGTCGTTCCAGCCGCCGAGATCGGAATGTCCGACGAGGCGCACATTGCGCGCCTCTTCCGGCCGCGGGCCGGTGAGCACGCTATGCGCTTCGGCCTCGGGCACGGGCTTCAAGAAGTATGGCTTGTTCATTCGTCAAAATCCCTGTGCAACTGACTTACGACGCCAACTTGACCGGCACCGGCTTGCTGGATGCGCCGGCGGAAGGAAGCAGCCGGCAGGCTTCCGGTCGGAACTGCAGCCGGATCAGATCGCCGACCGACACCGGGATGCCGGTCGCGAGCTTCGTCACGACGGTCTGCTGGCCGGCCTGGATCTGGCACTCGACGGCCTCGCCAAAGAAGACGACCTTCTTGACCCGGCCCTCGATGAGGTTCACCCCGTCCGCGCGTTCGGGTCCGGCCACGGTGAGGCTTTCGGGGCGAACGGCGAGCTTGGCCGACATGCCCTTGCTGAAGCCGGCCGGCATGGCGCAGCGCCAGATCCCGTAGGGCGTCTCGACATGCCCGATACCTTCGCGCGCGCCCTCGACGACGGCGGCATCGAACAGGTTCACCCGGCCGACGAACTGCGCCACGAAGTCATTGACCGGATTGGTGTAAAGTTCGACCGGCGTCGCCTCCTGGACGATCTTGCCGCCATACATCACCGCGATGCGGTCCGACATGGCGAGCGCTTCGAACTGGTCGTGCGTGACATAGATCGAGGTGATCCCGAGGTGGCGCGTCAGCTCCTTGATCTCGATGCGCAGATCCTCTCGCAGCTTCGCGTCGAGATTGCTCAGCGGCTCGTCGAGCAGCAGAACCTCGGAGCTCGACACTAGTGCCCGTGCCAGCGCCACGCGCTGCTGCTGGCCGCCGCTGAGATAGGGGGCGGGCCGGTCGGCCAGATGCTCCATCTGCATCATGGCGAGTACGTCCATGACGCGGCGCTTGCGCTCCTCGGCAGGCACCTTGCGGTGGCCGTGCTTCAGCGGGAAGGCGACGTTGTTGAACACGGTCATGTGCGGCCAGATGGCGTAGGACTGGAACACCATCCCGATGGGCCGCTGATAGGGCGGCACGAACACGCCGCGATCCGCCACCACCATGTTGCCGATGGTGATGCGTCCGCGGTCGGGGGTTTCCAGGCCGGCGATGCAGCGCAGCGTCGTGCTCTTTCCGCAGCCGCTCGGGCCGAGCAGGGTATAGAACTCGCCGCGCTCGATACGGAAGTTCACATTGTCGAGTGCCGCGACATGACCGCCGAACGAGTCGAAGTCCTTGCCGAGTCCAGTGATATTCACTTCCATGTTCTGACTCCTCAGCCCTGTTGGCGGCTAAGTTGAGAAATGAAACGGCGGAGAAGAAGCGTAAGCGGAATGAGGAAGATGATCAGGACGACGCCCATCGCCGCTGCGTTCGGCGCGTATTGCTCCCAGTTTTCCCAGAGGAAGACCGCGAAGACCTTGTTGTCGCGGCTCGACAGCATGAGCGGGATCGCGAAGGCCCGCAGGGTGTGCACCGCGACCCAGATCCAGCCGGCCGCGAAGGCGGGAAACAGCAGGGGCAGGGTGATGCGGATCATCGCCTGGAACACCGTCGCGCCGCTGACATAGGCGGCCTGCTCCAGTTCCTTGTGGATCTGCACGATGGCGCCGTTCATCAGCCGGGTGCAGAAGGGCAGGTAGGAGATGGCCAGGCCGAGGGCGACGATCCAGATCGTGCCGTAGATGCCGCTGAAGCTGAGTGGCGGGGTCAGAAACGCGACCATCAGCGCCGTCGCCACGACGATGCCGGGCACGGCAAGCGGCATGAAGACCATGAAGTCGAGCGCGCCGGTCACGACGGCGCTGCCATGCTTGCGGACGATGAGCCACGAAACCACGAAGGCCAGTGCCATCGTCGCCGTCGCGGTGAGCAGCATCAGCACGAGGGTGTTCCACACGGTCTCGGTGAGTTCCGGAGAGCTGAACACCTTGACGAAGTTCTGGAACGACACCAGGCCGAGGGCCTCGAGGGAAGGAGCGCGGTAGCTGGGCAGCAGGCTGGTCCAAAGCAGGATGGCAAAGGGCAGGGCGGTGGAGATGAGGAAGTAGAAGCCGACCGCACCGAGTGCCGCATAGCGCCAGCGCCCGATGGAGATCACGCGCGGGCGGAATCCCTTGCCGGTGACCGTCGTGTACCGCTCCGAATGGCGGATCATCCGCCGGTAGACATAGAGCAGCCCGATCATGAGCAGCATGAACAGCACGCCGTAGACGGCCGCCAGGCCGTAATCGATCGGCGCCTGCACGCGGGTGGTGAAATAGATCATCGTGCTGAGCACGAAGACGCCGCCCGGCAGGCCGACCGCGAGCGCGGCCTCGAAGGATTCCATGCTCAGGATGAACGAATACATGCCGGCCGCGAGAATGGCGGGCATCAGTGCCGGCAGCGTAACTTTCATGAATGTCTGGAGACGGCTGGCCTTCGAGACCATGGCGGCCTCTTCGAGCGTCGGGTCCATCATGCGAAAGCTGCCGACCACCATGAGGAAGATGGTCGTCACGCCGCGTATGCTGTCGAGGAAGATCAGGCCGCTGATCGAGAAGATGTTGATCGGCCCGACATTCGACGTATAGCCCAGCGGAGAGAGCACTGCGCGCAAGACAACGTTCAGCGCACCGGAGTTCGGCGACAGCAGCAGGGCCCAGCCCATGGCGAACAGAATGCCGGGCATGGCCATCGGAATGATGATGATGGCCCATGCCAGATTGCGCAGCGGCATGTCGGTGCGTTCGACCAGAAACGCCATTCCCACAGCCCAGATGAGCGATAGCGCTGTGCCGGCAGCGGCGATCCAGAAGGTCCGCCCGAGCGTCTCGATGAAGTTGGGCTGGCTCAGCGCGTAGCTATAGTTCTGCAGGGTCCAGCCATCCGGAAATGCCGGATGGCCTTCCTGGAGGCTGGAGATGATCAGGCGTCCGACCGGGACGACAACCATGAATGCGATGATCGCAGTCACCACGATGAGCAGCATGTTTCTGCTCACCCACCCAACCAGATCGAATTTCTTGGCGGGTAGGACGGTCTGATTAGCTTCGATGGACACCATCTTGTCCTCACTGGCGTGAATCGGGGGCCACTGCCGAAATCGCGACATGTCCGTGGCAGGAACCGCCGGCGTCGGTGCCGCCTCGCTGTGCTGGCGCCGGTTGCGGTCCCAGCAGGCGAAGTCATCCGGCGGTCATGCCTGTGGCGGCGGTCGCCGATGGAACGGCACCTTGCGGGTGGAGTTTTCGGCGGCCGCGCGGGAGGGGCCGTTGTCAACGGCCGGTGGGAAAGCCCCAGACCGTGACGACGGCGCGCGTGGCCACGCTTTGCGCCTTGCCGTCGGACTCCCAGCCCGCCCAGAAGGGTTCGGCGCCGGCCTTCGAGACCATGGCCTGGGCTTCGGTGCCCTCCTTCAGCGGATTGCTCTGTCCGAAGAGGTCGTAATATTTGGCGCCGTCGGTTGCCATGAAGCCGGCGAAGAGGATCGCCGAATTCGGCGCCTTGCCGCCCTTCATCACGGCCAGCGCCTCGCCGACCTGATAGGGGTATTCCTTCGGCACGACGATCGAGATCGGCGACGAGGGATCATTGTAGAGAATGGTCTTCAGGTGCTGGTAGCCAATGCCGCAGACGATCGAGTACTCGCCGGAGGCAAGCAGGGACGCGACATTGTTCGGTGACGAGACCCACACCGGCTGGTTGTTCTTCAGCGCCGTATGGTACTCCGTGCTGCGCTCGGGACCCCATTTGATGTAGAGCTGGACGAAGGCGAGCGGGCGCGAATAGACGCCGACCTTTCCCTTCCATTTGGGGTCGATGCAGTCGGACCAGTTCTTCGGCGCGTCGGCGGCGGAGACCAGCTTGTTGTTGTAGGCGATGACGAACTGGTTGATGCCGGTTCCCAGGTAATAGCCGTTCGGATTTACCATGGTGGGCGAGATGGCGGGGAAGAGCTTCAGCCAGTCGACCTTCTGCAGCACGCCGGCGCTGACGAACTTGTCGCGAAGGTCGCCAGACACCGCGACGAGATCGACAGTGACGCGCCCGGTGAGAGCTTCGTTCAGGATGCGTTCGCGATCGTCGAGGCCGCTGACGAACTGATGTTCGACGGCGATGCCGTATTTCTCCTGAAAGGCCTTCTTCGTTTCACTGATGATCGGGCCTGCCCACTGCGTGGCGATCTGCAGCGGCGGCTCCTTCTTCGCCAGTTCGATGACTTTCTCGAGGGTGCTTCCCACCTCGGCGCGCGCGCCCGGCGCGAACAAGAGAGCGCTGCCGAGGCAGAGTGACGCCGCCACACGCCCCCAACTATGTACGGACATGATTTCCTCCCAATTTATCGGAGCCTGCGACTCCCGCACCGGACGTTCCTGCCAGCGCGGTTGCATGAAATCTCATGTCTGGACAAATTGCAATATTAATTCTGCAAGAAGAAACAAAGAATGGCACGTCGATTCTGGAAGTTCTGCGCCCTCTCGGGAAATTGAAGTCGAATAAATTTGGTATTACAAATACAATACTTCACTCGCCCATGGCGAGTATCGGCCCGGCAATGCAGCCTGCCGGTCGCAGGTCCAGACCCGTCCTGGGCGACCGGGATGTCCTCGCTGACACTGGCGCGCATTGGTGTCGGCGGCCGGGGATCGTCCCAAGGAACACGTTCCCGCAAGGTCGTCTCCACCCGCCGCGTCCCGAAAGAATGCCGAGCACCATGATGCCGTCATTGAGTTTGATGCGAAGGGCGTCTTGCTCGATGCCGAGTTTGCGCGATCTGACGACGGCCTGCGACGCGGGAGGCTCACCTGAGTTCGAGGTTGTGAAACCGCGAGAGGCGAACCCCAACGGCGCGCGCCTGCCGCATAAAGTCCGGACTTATGAGTCGGCAAGGTGCCGCGATGCCGCTTCGGGCCGGCGGGGCGTTCGCTGATGCATGGTGCTCAGCAACACCATGGCGGCCTCGCGGCTGCGCTCCATCCGCTCGAAGCTTCGGGTGTCTATGCAGCCGCCCTTTCGGCCGAAATAGATCGCCCAGGCCTCCTCCGTCACGGCGGTGCCGGGCAGGTCGGCCTCGACGAAGCGGGAGGCCTCCATGACGTCGTCCAGGGCGAAGCCGGCATGCGGGTCCTGGACATCGTCATCGTAGTCGTCGCAGTCCTCGCACATGGTTCTTCCGCTCATCTGCTTGGTACAGCAAGGTGGGCGCGGCGCGCCACGACGTCAATACGCTCATCTCAGGCCGCGCGACACGAGCCGTTGCATGATCGGCGCGAGCACCCGGTCGGAAATGTGCACGTTCCATATCTCCGCCTCGTCCTGCTTTTCATAGGCGGCGAACAAATCGGCAAGCTGTCCGACGGACGAGACGGTCTGCCCGCGCAGGCCGAACCCCTTCGCGATGGCGGCGAAATCGGTACGCCCGAAGACGGCCGAGCTTTCATCGATGCCCTCGGCCCGGAGCTTGTGGATCTCCGCGCCATAGGCGCCGTCGTTCAGCACGCAGATCAGCATCTTGATGCCCTGGCGCTTGATCGTTTCCAGCTCCTGGATGTGCATGATCAGGCTGCCATCGCCTTCGATCAGCACGATGCGGTCGGTCCCCTTGGCGACGGCCACGCCGATCGCCATCGAAAGCCCGTTGCCGATCGCGCCGAACTCGCGAATGACGTGATAGTTCTCCGGTCGCCGGTGCTTCATCTGCGAGTGGAAATAGGCGCAGTGCCCGGTGCCGCTCACAATGTCCCAGTCCTTGGGCAGGACATCGTCGAATTCCGAGATGAAGTCCCGAGGATCCACCGTTCCCGCGACAGCCGGGTAGGTGTCGCGGCGGGTTGAACCCTCCTGGATGCGGGTTGCGACGTCGCCGGTGCGCGCGCGCGGCTCGCTGGCTGCCGAATTGCTCCGCCGGTCGTCGCGATCGAGCGCGGCGCAGATGGCCGCTATCGCCTCGCGCGCATCGGCGCGGACATAGAAGTCGGCGGCGGCCACGCCATCCTTCAGCCCGACGGGGTTCGCGTCGATCTGGACGACGAAGGCATTGGGAAACAGGGATCCCCCATCGGCCGTGTAGGACGTCAGGCTCGCGCCGATGGCGATGACGAGATCCGCGCGGCCGAACTCTTCGCGCGCCGCCGGGCCGGAGAAGCCGCCGGCGATCCCCAGGTTGAAGGGATCGTCGTCGAACAGGCCGCGCGCCGGCAATGTCGTGGACAGCAGGGCTCCCGACCGTTCCGCGAGGGTGCGCACCGCGTCGCCGGCATCCGAGGAGACCACGCCGCGCCCGGCTATGATGATCGGATGCTGGGAGGAGCGGATGCGGTCCACCACCTCCGCAATGGCTGCGGTGGCCGGGGGGAGGGGATGAAGCCTCGGAAGGAACTCCGTGGAGGGCCGATAGTCCTGCACCGGCATGCGCTGCTTCTGCAGGTCGAACGGCACCCCGAGAACGACGGGTTTGCGTTCGGTGCGCGCCTTGTAGAACGCCTCACGCACGCTGGGCAGCAGGCGACCCGCGCTGCGGGCCGAGATGTACTCGGCGCCGGTCGCCAGGGCGAGCGGGGCCTGTTCCATTCCCTGATTGTACCATTTGGCGTTTTCGGGATTGACCGGGATTTCCCCGGTGAAGAGCACCATCGGCACATGCGCGCGCGCAGCGGTCGTCAGCGCCGTCATCGTCTGGGTGAAGCCCGGCCCGAGCGTGACGGAGGCGACGCCGACCTCGCCGGTGGCGATGGCGTAGCCGATCGCCATGCCGCAGGCACAGTGTTCGTGGCGTGCATGGATGGTCTGCACGCCCTCCCGCTCAGAAAGGGCGATGGCCCAATGCATGTTGCCATCGCCCATGAGCGTGAAATGGGCGCGCACGCCTTCGGCATAATAGGCTCTGGCCAGTAGTTCGTAGCCGGGGACATCGTTCTTCATTGCAGTCCATATCCTTGCGCGAGGGCGATACGGAAGCCGGCCGCCGGCCGGCACGCAGACGACAGGTCACACGGGCGCCGGCACGACTCCCGCGAGTTCCAGCGCGACGCCGAGGTTCGACGGATCGGGCTTGAGCAGCCCGGCATGGATGCGGTGGGTGACGTCGACCATCGCCCTGTTCGCCGGCGTGGCGATGCCGAACCGCTCGCCCTGCTCGACGACGAGGCCGTTGATCATGTCCACCTCGCTGAGGCGCCCCTTCATGTGGTCCTGCAGCGTCGTGTTCGGGCCGCGTCCCGGCCCGATGTCGTGGTTGATCTTGTCGATCAGCTTGGTCAGCAGGTTGTTGCTGCCTTCCATGTCCTGGCGCGTCAGGCCGAAGATCGGCACGATGGCGTGCCCGAGCTTGTCGCCGACCGCGAGCGCCTCCGAGCCGAGCTGCATCATCAGCTCGTTCATGCCGGCGGGCTGGGCGTCGGTCAGCTCCCCGCCGGTCATGGCCATCGTGCCCAGCGTCATCGAGTTCAGCACGAGTTTCATGTATTTGGCCGAGAGAATGTCCTCCACCATCTCGACCTTGCCCGCGTGGCGCAGCACGTCGGCGACGACAGCCTCCCGCCCGACCGTCGCGGGATGGAAGCTGCCCAGGCCGAACCATGTCCGGTCCGGCGCGGTGTTGCGCTTGATCTCTCCCGGCACGAAGCAGGCCGAGGAGAGCTCCACGGCACAGCCGAGCGTGCGCGATGGACCCACGATGTCGGCGATCATCTGCGCCGTCATGCCGTTCTGGGCGCCGATCAGGAAGCCGTCCTCGTTGAGATAGGGCTTGATCAGCTCGGCATGCCAGCGCGTGTCGTAGATCTTGGTGACCAGGAAGACGACGTCGAAACGCGTGCGCATCGACGCCAGGTCGCACAGGTGGTGCGCGGGCAGTCTCGCCCGGATTTCTCCCTGCCGCATCGTGACGTGAAGGCCGTTGGCGCGGATGGCCTCCACATGGGCCGGCCATTGATCGATCAGGACCACGTCGAGGCCGGCATTCGCCAGGTCGGCGGCGAGGCAGCTGCCATTGGCGCCGGAGCCGAGCACCGCGATCTTCGTCGTCATCGCTTCCTCCCGCTATTCGTCTGTTTTTGTTTGGCGTGCGAAGTTTTGTCTGCATGCGAAGTTTTGTCTGCGTGCGAAGTCATGGCACAGCTTCGCCCGCCGATGCGACGGCTAATCAGACGATCGCCGCGGGGGCCACGGCTTCGAGGTCGGTCGCGCAGTCGATGACGACCGGCCGGTTCGCCGCGAGGGCCTTCTCGAGGGCCGGCGCGAAGTCGGCCGGCCTGTCCACCCGCAGGCCGAGCGCTCCCATGTTGTCCGCCAGCCGCGCGAAGTTCACGTCGGTAAAGGTCCAGAGCTCGCGCGCCTTGTCGGTCTGCTTGCCGCCATAGGCGCGGTCGAAGCCCCGCATGGACTGGTTGCCGGCGCGGTTATTGTTGACCACGGTGACGCTGTTGATGCCCCAGCGTACCGCCGTCTCGACCTCGGCAATGTGGTACCAGAAGCCCGCATCGCCGGTGAACGTCACCACCGGGCGGTCCGGATGCGCGCATTTGGCGCCGAGACCGGCCGGGAAGGCCCATCCAAGGTGGCCGGCGCTGCGGATATAGCTCTGCCGCGGGCTGCGCAGATCGAACATGCCGCCCATCCACATGCCGCCATGGCCGGTGTCGACCACCACCACGGCGTCGTCCGGCATGTGCCGCGTGAGCTCGTCGCAGATGCGTTCGGGACGGATCGGCACCGCATCGGAGGACAGCAAGCCGTCATATTCGGCCCGCCACTCGCCCTTGATCCGGGCGACATGCGCGAGCCAGTCCTTGCGCCGTGCCGCGGTCCCCGCCTCGGCGAGGTCGAGCAACGCCTGCAGCGCCATCTTCGCATCCGCCAGAACGGACGCTTGCAGCTTGTAGTTCCGGCCGAGGCTTTCCGGGTTGATGTCGATCTGCACCGCCGGCGTGCCGAACTTCGGCACCTGCCAGAAGGCGGTGGTCATGCTGCCGGTCTCGCTGCCGATGTAGCAGACGAGGTCCGCCTCCTTGACGACCCGGTTCGCCGAGCCGCGCGAATAGGTTCCGACCACGCCGACGGACAGTTCGTGCGTGCCGGGGATCGTGTCCTTGCCGTTCAGCGAGGTCGCCACGGGGATGGCGAGCTTGTCGGCGAGCGCGACGAGTTCGGCGCCGGCCCCCGAGGCGCGCACGCCGCCGCCGGCCACGATCACCGGCCGCTCGGCGGCCTGCAGGACCTGCAGGGCCTGCTTGACGGCTTGCGGATCGGGACGCGGGCGAAACGGCGGCACGGCCGCGAATTCCGGTTCCACATAGAGATCCGCGTCGAGTTCGTCCTGGTCCACCTGGCCTTCATTGCCGCGAAATTGCAGGTGGACCGGTCCGGGTGTGCCGCTGACCGCGGCGCGGAAGGCCTGCCGCAGCATGTCGGGAATGCGCCGGGCATCGTCGATGGTGGCGTTGAGCTTGGTGACGGATTCGAAGGAGGGTATGTCGTCGACCTCCTGGTACACCTTGCGGAACTTGGTCGCCGCATCCCTGCCGCCGGTCATCGCGATGACCGGGGCATGGGCGAGGTAGGCATCGCGCAGCCCGGCAGCGAGGTTATGAGCGCCGATGACCTGCGCCATGCAGAGGGCGGGGCGGCGCGCCGCGCGCGCATAGCCATCCGCCATGTAGGCCGCCGAGGCCTCGCCATGAACGTGCAGCCGCTTGATGGAGGTGCGGGATTCGAGCTCGGCCATGGTCCGGCGCAGGATGGCCGGCACCATGAAGATATGGGTGATGCCGTATCCGTCCAGCATCTGCGCGAGGGCCTGTGCGCCTGTCAGCTTTGCCATTGGCCGGGCTTCTCCATGCGTTTCCGGGGTGGCGGTGCCCTTCCGATCTGATGCCGGATCTCAGCTTGCGGTCACCGCATGGCACGGATATAGATCGATCATTCGTTCGTTTGCAACGAATATTTCAAACGAATAACTCATTTCTGGTTCGGGAGGAGCCGCCATGCGTCGAAACCAATTGGGTGTGGCCATCGTCGGGGCGGGGCGCATGGGCGCGCTGCGGGCGGGAATGGCGGTGGCTCATCCCGCTGTCGACTATGTCGCCGTGTCGGACATCAAGGAGGAGCGTGCCCGGACCGTGTGCGGCGGTACCGGCGCGGATCGCGCTTCGACGGACAATTACGACATCATTCGGGACGAGCGGGTGAATGCCGTGATCGTGTCGACCAGCGAGCCGGAGCACGCGATCCCCGCGATCCAGGCGCTGGAGCTCGGCAAGCCGGTTCTCGTCGAGAAGCCCATCGCGCTCACCGTGGCGGACGCCGACCGGATGATCGCCGCCTCGCGGCACAACGGCGCCAGCTTACACGTCGCCTACAGCCTGCGGTTCAACCGCAGCTATCTCGTGGGCAAGCAGCATGTGCTGGACGGCAAGCTCGGGCGCATCGTCTCCGGCACCAGCCGGCTCTACAACACCAAGGCGCACGGCATCGAGATCATCAAGCGCTCGGCCGACGCGACCTTCGTCAAGGATGCGCTGACCTACCTGGTCGACCTGTTCGGCTGGTACATGGAAGATACCCAGCCGGTCGAGGTCGTCGCGCGCGCGCATGGCGTCGCCTATCGCGCGCTCGGCTACGACGCCGACGAATCCACCTGGGCGATCGTCACCTACGCCAATGGGGCCATCATCAATTTCGGCGTCGGCTATGCGCTGCCGGCCAACTACCCGACCCATGGCCGGCTGGTCCGGGTCGAGATCCTCGGTGACAAGGGCGTGGCGTTCTTCGACCAGGATCACCAGGAGAACATCATCCACAGCGAGGAGGGTGTCACCCACGGCTATGTCGGCCACAAGATGGAGCATGGGCTGATGACCAGCAACGCCTCGGGAAACAAGGCGCTCGGCGGCTTCTGGGGGCCGCTGGGCGAGGAGACGCGTTCCTGGCTCGATCACCTGGCGACCGGTTCGCCGTGCCCGCATTCGACGGCCGAGCAGGCGCGCACGACGCTTCGGCTCACCGCCGCGATCGAGGAGGCCGCCCGGACGCGCGACGTGGTGAGCCTCGCCTGAAGGGAGTGGAGCGGGCGCCGGACAGGGATCCTGCCGGCGCTTCGCTTCGCGCCGGCGGGAAGGGGCGGTCCTGGCCGGTGATGCGCGCTAGGGGGTGCGGGCCGGCCGTCGGGTCTTGCTCGACTTGGCCTCACCCGACTTGGCCTCACCCGATTTGGTCTCGCTCGGTTTCGCCTCGCTCGGCTTGGCCTTGCGCGGCTTGGCCGGGCTCGGCTTTCCCGCCGCGTTGATTGCGGCCGTGGGCTCCGGCAGCGCCTGCGGCGCGGCAACCGGTGCCGCGTTACGCCCTTCGCGAAAGACATTGGCGAAGATCGGTACAAGCCTCGCCAGCACTTCCTCGACATTGCCCGGATCGCATTTGCCGCCGGACAGCGACTGGATGCGACCGGAATCCGCCATCGTGTAGAACATTGAGCCGATCAGGAAGTGAAACCGCCAGTAGAGTTCCAGCTCGGGCAGGTCGGGCAGGGCCTCGGCGATGGCCGCGAGCACCTCCTGGCTGGATTCGTCGAACGTGTCGCGCAGTATCCGCCGCGTCGCCTCGTTCCGCTCCAGTGCGAGGCGGGCCCGCAGCCGAACGAAGGTGGCGTTCTGCCGCCGTCCGGAGGAAAGCGCCGGGCGCAGGAAGGCCTCGAGCACGTCTTCCAGGACGGGGCGGCCGTCCGGCTCGCGGCGGACCTTGGCGAGGAGTTCCAGGCGCCACTGGACGATCGGCTGGGAGCTCCGGGCAAACAGCTCGGCGAGCAGGGCTTCCTTCGAGCCGAAATGATAGTGGATCGCCGCGAGATTGACCCCGGCATGGCTGGTCAGCTCGCGAAGGCTCACCGCCTGCACGCCGTGTTCGGCGAACAGGTCGCGCGCCGCGTCGAGTATCCGCTCGCGTGTCGCCGCGCCGGGGTTGCTTGCCTGCTTGCGGACCGTTGCCATCCATCAATCTCTTAAAACAAACGTATGAATAATACTAACCCGCTCCCG
Organism: Ancylobacter sonchi; assembly: GCF_018390695.1. Lineage (GTDB taxonomy): Bacteria > Pseudomonadota > Alphaproteobacteria > Rhizobiales > Xanthobacteraceae > Ancylobacter > Ancylobacter sonchi. Next base: position 198,762 of record NZ_JAHBGF010000010.1, read on the forward strand.
CCACTCGGGTCAATGAGTTCGCGCTGCGCGACCCAAGACGTGCACGGCTTCGCGCCTGCGGCAACGTCGAGGAAGCTGCTCGCTTCAAGGCGTTCCCGGCAACGTCCGGACATTTCATTATTTACACGTTCGTTTAAATCATATACGAGAATAACATCAAGAAAAGGCCACCGGCAGCGCCAAATCCATCGCCTCCGAGCGAGCGCCGGTCAAGGCGGCATCGTGCCCATGTGTCTGTGGAAGCCGATGTCCGGACATCTTAGGGAGAAATCAATGGGAATCTCTTGTGTCGCGAAGCCCGGCGCCCTGTCGTGCCTGGTCGCGCTCGCCGCCCTCCTGGGCTCGGTTTCCGGTGGCCAGGCGAAAATCGGCGGGACCGTCGAGGAAATCATCGCCCTGGCGAAGAAGGAGCCGCCGCTTCACATCGCGACGACCTGGCGCGGTGAGATCGTCGACGACACCAAGCGCGGCTTCAAGGAAAAATACGGCCTCGACTTCGATCTCGAATTCGTCAGCGGCCTCGACGATCGCGAGCGCATTCTCAACGAGGCGCTGTCCGGCCGCGTCTCCACCGACCTCGTCAACGTGTCCGGCGAATTGCGTGACAAGTTCATCAATTCCGGCGCGATCGAGGCCGTGGAGTGGACCCGGCTCTTTCCGCAGATCGATCCCGCGGTGGTCAGTCCCAAAGGCTATTTCCTCGGCACGGGCATGAACCAGTTCGTGCTCGCCTACAACAAGAAGCTGGTCTCGGAAGCCGAGGCGCCGAAGGATTGGGACGATTGTCTCGATCCCAAATGGAAGAACAAGGTCGGCCTCTATTCCCGCCCGCTGCCCTTCGTTCAGCAATACATCAAATGGGGCCCCGAGAAGGGCGATGCCTATCACAAGGCACTGAAGGAAAATAACCCGGTGTGGCTGTCGACCACCAACTCGGCGGTCTCTCTGCTCGCGGCAGGCGAATACTCCATGCTGTGCGGCATCCAGTATCACGCGATCAAGACCATCCTGCGCAGCGATCCCAACGCGCCGCTTGGCGTCATCGTGCCCAAGCTCTTCCCGTTCCAGGTGGGAGAGGCGTTCGCGGTGCTCAAGGGCGGCAAGTCGCCGAACTCCGCCATCCTGCTTGCCGCCTACATGGCGACCGACGGGGCCAAGGCGTATGACGCTTTCGGCCAGAGCAACCCGCTGCAGCCGGGCACCGACGCCTATCAATATGTGAAGGCCGCCGGTGCCGAGCCCTATTGGGCGGGCTGGGAATCGGACGGTGCCGCGCAAAGCAAGGCGAGCAAGGCCATCGTTACCGATTGGGGCTTCCCCTCGGGCCGGTAGCGAGATCGGCAGTCCCGCCTCAAGCGGGCTGTGCCCGTCGGTAAAAGCTCTTGCCCGGAACGCTCGAAACGTTTCTCCCGTTTCGAGCTCTGAGCAGGCCGGATCGCATCCGGTGCGTTTAGCCGGCGCTTCGGGCCAGGACGAGATCCTGCCCGAAGCGCCTCATGGCGAGGTCGGCGACTTCGACCGCGCGAACATCTAGGCCCAGAAGGCGCGTATCTTCGGCGCCTCGATCTTCGACCGCTCATAGCCGGCGTGCAGGGCGGGCTCGATCTGCTTGGGGTCGAGCAGGCTCACGCCGGGCGGCGTGCCGGCGATGATGAGCATCGCCTTGGTGCCGGTAGCCTCCAGCGCGGCGATTTCCTTATGGATGTCGTGGGGAATGCCGGTGAGCAGGCTGCCCTCATAGCCGTTGGTGAGCGTGACGACGATCGCGCGCTTGGAGCCGGCGACGAGGTCGGTGTGGGCCCAGGTCTTGGAGATGCCCCCGTCCATGCAGTAGCGCTGCCCCAGCAGCGTCGGGCCGATCAGGCCGGGCAGCGACGAACTGGCCGCGGCGGCGTGCGCGAGCGGAATGCCGTTCTTGTTCGCCACGTCCTGGTGCACCACCAGCCGCTCGCCGGTGTAGCAGTCGTTGGAGGTGGTGAACATTTTCGGCGTCGGCCAGCCGGTACGGCTGTCGCCGGTGAGCAGCCAGGCCAGGCGCCCGACGCCGTCGCCGTTGAGATGGTTGTCGGCGGCGAGGGCGGCGTGGCCGATCGTCCGGATGGTGTCCGGGTTGCCATCCTTGACGCGGAAATTGATCTCCTGCGCCCGCTTCTGGCTGGCATTGGGCGCCGCCACCGGGGCGAGCTTGGCGAAGAGGCCGGGGAAATGGCCGAAAAAGTTGAACTCGGTGCGCATTTGCAGGAAGCGGCCGGACAGCAGCGAGGAGCCCATATAGGACCCCGCCGAGGTACCGACGACCATGTCCGCGATGGCCGGGTCGACGCCCTGTTCGAGCAGGCCGTGGAAGAAGCCGCAATACCAGGCGACATAGTATTCGCCGCCGCCGCCGAGCACGAGCGTGCGATCGAGGCCGCTCGCCAGGCTGGAGACGGTCGGCGTGTCCGGCACCGGCCGGGCGAGGCCGTCGCCATCGAACAGCGCGTCGGAGATGGCGGCCGCCATCTGGGCCGGCTCCGTGGTGGCGACGTCCGCCTCCGCCGCCGAGGCCTGCCTCGTGGCCGGCAGTGCGGCGGCCGCCGCGATGCCGGTGGCGCCCTTGATGAGATTTCTGCGAGAAAACATCGTCATACCGTTGTCTGGCTGGTGGTGCAGTGCGCGCGGGGCCCGGCCTCGCGAGGTGCGGTGCCGGCCGGGATGCCCATCGCTTCCCGCCCTGTGACGCGCCCTATAGTACCTAAGCAATAGGGAAAGCGGCTTCAATTCGCCGTTGACGGCGCGCCAGCGGGGCGACCCATCGGCGATGAGCCGACAGGGCCGGTTCTGCCGGGAGGGTGGGTCAGGCCGCGCGGCCTGTCCCCGACGGTACTTTTGCAATTGCGGGGGGCCGCCGCGCCCTTTAGACCTTAGTGAGCGAAGTATCGTGGATCGGCGGGGTCGATCCGAACCGCATCGGCGGGTTCCTGCCGCGAGCTCGGCGGGAACGAAGGGGAGCGTTCGCCGTGGGACGTGTGCGCTTTGGGGCCGTGCGCGCGAGCGGGCCCTGTCTTGCCCTGGTGCTGCCCGCCGCCACCCTGCTGGCTTCCCCGACGCCCGGCCATGCCCAGGTCATCCAGTCCGTGACGTGTCTCGTGGAGGGCAGCGCCCGCTACGGCATCAATACCGAAGGGATCACGGTCACCTCCGGTACCGCCGCCAGCGATGCGAACGCGACGGTGTATGCGCAGTCCCTTGGCGCCAATGGCGGGGTGCAGGGCGGGAATGCCGGCGCGGTGACCATCACCGCCGACGGCACGATTTCCGCGCCGGCCGCCGGTACGGCCGCGGTGCAGGGCCCGGGCGGGCTCGCCGTGCCGCAGAGCGCGGCGGTCTGGGCGCAGTCGCTGGGCGGCTGCGGCAATGTCGCGCCCGGCAACGCCGCCGGCGCCGGCGGCACGGCGGGGGCGGTCACCGTCACCGCCAATGCGGACACGGTGATCGATCTCGGCCCGAACGTCGCGGGCATCTACGCCCTCAGCGCCGGCGGGCAGGGCGCCGGCTACACCTATGACGCCACCCACGATCTCGGGCCGGGTGGCGATGCGGGGACCGTGACCGTCAACTTCGCCGGCACGATCAACGGGCAGGGCGCCGACAACGCCTATGGCATCTACGCGCTGTCGGCCGGCGGCGCGTCGGGGGCGACCGACAGCAAATATTCGGTGTCGGGCGGCGATGCCGGCAATGTCTATGTGACGCTCTCTTCGGGCGCGCGGATTGACGTGTCCGGCGACGCGTCGATCGGGGTTTTCGCGGCGAGCGTCGGCGGCCTGTCCTGGTACGCCGACAACGGCACCTACGGCGGCCACCAGAACGGCGACGGCGCCGACGTCACCGTCACCACCCAATCCGACGTCACGATCAACACATCGGGCGAGCTGGGCATCGGCATCCTCGCCTTGAGCACCGGCGGCAATTCGACGACCTCCCAGCAGCCGCCGGACAGCCTCCAGGAAAACGGCGAGAACGCCAAACCCACCGACTACGCCCCGCCCGGCAATGCCGGCGACGTGCAGGTGAACAACCAGGCGACCATCACCACGGCGGGCGACGTCTCGGTCGGCATCGCCGCGATCAGCGCGACGGGCGGGCGCGGTGCCGGACAGGTCATGCTGGTGGACGGCACCTATGTGATCGACCAGGTGGGGCAGGTCGGTCCGGGAGCGGGCTCGCCGGGAACAGTGACCGTCACCAACTCCGCGACGATCACCACCAGCGGCATAGGTGCCATCGGCATACTCGGCCTCAGCCTTGGCGGCGCGGGCGGGGTGATGGACAGCGGCCCCGGACTGCTCAGCCTGCTCGGCGGCACCGCCGCCGGCACCGGCGCCGCCGGCAATACGGTGGAGATCACCGACACCGGCACCATCGTCACCACCGGCACCGCCGCCATCGGCATACTCGCCGAGAGCGTCGGCGGCGGCGGCGGCACGGCGACGGGCACTCATGGCGTGGTCGCCGTCGGCACCAATGGCGGCGCCGGCGGCAATGGCGGCCAGGTCGAGGTCGAGAAGCTCGGCGGCTCCATCGGCACCTCGGGCGACGGCGCCTTCGGCATCCTCGCCCAGAGCATCGGCGGCGGCGGCGGCAATGGTGCCAATGCGTCCGGCCTGTGGGCCGCGGTCGGCGGCGCCGGCGGCGCGTCAGGCGACGGCGGCGAGGTGGACGTCACCCTGCAATCCTCCACCGTGCAGACCGCCGGCGATTTCGCGGCAGGCGTCGGTGCCCAGTCGGTCGGCGGCGGTGGTGGCAATGGCGGCTACGCCAAGAGCTATTCGCTCGTCGCGCCGGTGAGCACGGCCATTGGCGGCACTGGCAGTGGCGGCGGGGCGGGCGGCGTGATCGACATCACGGTCACCGACAGCTCGATCGGCACCTCCGGCGCCCATGCGCCGGCCCTGCTGGCGCAGTCTGTCGGCGGGGGCGGAGGCACCGGCGGCGCGGCGGCGGTCTATTCGACCGGTGTCAGCCTGGTTGTCACCACCGCCATCGGCGGCGACGCGAGCAATGGCGGCGCCGGCGGCGCGGTCACCGTCACCGGAACCCAGGCGACCTATGCGACCACCGGGCTCGATTCCGTCGGCATCCTCGCCCAGAGCGTCGGTGGCGGCGGCGGCAATGGCGGTTCGGCCCTGTCGCGCTCGGAAGCGCTGCCGGCCTCCGATCTGCCGACCGTCTCCATCGACACCAGCGTCGGCGGCACCGGCGGTGCCGGCGGGGCGGGCGGCGCCGCCACGGTGAGCAATATCGGCAAGGTTTCCACCCAGGGCGACGGCTCCATCGGCATTCTCGCCCAGAGCGTCGGCGGTGGCGGCGGCAATGGCGCCGATGCCAGTGCCTTCGCGCGCTCGATCGAAGGGGCGCTTCCCAACGTCAAGATCAGCGTCGCGGTCGGCGGCAAGGGCGGTGCCGGCGGCGACGGCGCGGCGGTCAGCGTGACCAATGGCAACCCGAACGATCCGTGCGGCGCGCGTTGCGCCGGCACGGTCACGACCGAAGGCGACAACGCGGCCGGCATCCTCGCCCAGTCGATCGGCGGCGGCGGCGGCAATGGCGGCGCCGGCAATGGCAGCGTCAGCAGCCCCAATCTCGGTGGCGACACCGGCACCGCGATCGACGCGACCATCGGGGTGGGCGGCACCGGCGGCGACGGCGGCACCGGCGGGACGGTGGCGGTCGAGAACACCGCCGGCAGCCTCGTCCAGACCTACGGCTCGGGCTCGCAGGGCATCCTCGCCCAGTCGATCGGCGGCGGCGGCGGCAATGCGGGCGGCGGTACGGCGGCGGGCAGCGGCGACAACGTCGTGATGAACGTGTCGGTCGGCGGGGCGGGCGGCACCGGCGCCTATGCCCAGACGGTCACCGTGACCAATGAGGGCACCATCGCCACCGGCCAGCTGGTCGAGGGCAATGGCGGCGCCTACACCACCGGCGGCGACGCGGTGGGCATCCTCGCCCAGTCCATCGGTGGCGGCGGTGGCGCTGCCGGCTCCTCGGACGCCGCGGCCACTATCTCGACGCTGTTCCAGATCGAGGATCTGCTAAACGCGCCGAGCAACAGCTACATCGGCTCCGTCACGATCGGCGGCACGGGCGGCACGGGCGGCGACGGCGGCACCGTGCAGGTCACCAATACCGGCGGCATCACCACCCTCGGCGAACGCGCCTACGGCATCCTCGCCCAGAGCATCGGCGGCGGCGGCGGCACCGGCGGCGCGGCGACGTCGGCGGCGAACTCGGTGGCCGGCGGGCCGGACGGCGGCAAGTCCGGCACCTATTCGGCGATCGTGTCGGTCGGCGGCAGCGGCGGCGCGGCCGGGCAGGGCGGCACGGTGACGGTCCAGGGTTTCGGCACCGTGCTCACCGCCGGCTACGGCGCCGTCGGCATCCTCGCCCAGTCCGTCGGCGGCGGAGGCGGCGTGGGCGCGGAAGGCAGCGTCAACAATACCACCACCCTCGGCATCGGCGGCGACTGGAACGGCAAAGGTTCGGCCGGGGGCGACGGCAGCGCCGTCACCGTCAGCACCGGCCCGGTGACGACGCTCGGCGACGACGCGCACGGCATCGTCGCGCAATCGGTCGGCGGCGGCGGCGGCCTCGGCAGCGCCGGCTGCACCAATTCCACCGAGGCCTCGGCAGGGGGCATCGCGACCACCCTGTGCTACGGCAACACCGCCGGCCTCACCGGCAGCTTCGCGCCGTGGAACGACGCCTCTTCCTACACCATCCAGATGGGCGGCGGCGCCGGGGCCAGCGGCGCGGGCGGCGACGTTATCGTGACCGTCGACGAGGCGCTGTCCACCAGCGGTGCCCGCAGCATGGGCGTGATCGCGCAGAGCATCGGCGGTGGCGGCGGTCTCGTCACCGTGCCGGCCGGGAACACCGCGTCGGTGCAGCTGCAGGCGGCACCGGGCGCCAATGGCGGGGCGTCCGGGACGGTCACCGTCACCGAGACCGCCACCGGTGCCATTGCCACCACCGGCGCCGGCGCCTGGGGCATCCTCGCCCAAAGCCTTTATGGCGGCGGCGGCTTCGCCGGCGATCCTTCGCTGCCGGCGCAGGCGCTCGTCTCCAACACGCTGACCACGTCCGGCAGCGTGGGCACGGCCGGCGCCGTCACCGTCAATGTCGCCGGCGGCATCGCCACTACCGGCGCCAATGCCCATGGCGTCGTGGCGCAATCGGTGGGCGGCGGTGGTGGCATCGCCAATTCCGCGGCGAATGACAGCCTCGTCTTCGGCAACAGCGCGCAGATCTACGGCATCTCGGAGGGCGAGCACGCGGCAACCGGCGGCGCGGTGACCGTCACCGTCGCGGCCGGCGGGTCGATCAAGGCCACCGGCGCCGGTTCCATCGGCATCCTCGCCCAGAGCACCGGCGTCGCCTCCAGCCAGAACGGCTATCAGACGCCACCCATCGACATCACCATCGACGGCACCGTGCTCGGCGGCACCCTGACCGGCGCCACCGCTTTTCAGCCGGTCGCCGGGCTCGTGCTTTCCGGCGGCGGCTACGCTTCGGCCGACTGGAGCGCCGCCAATCAGGTGACGATCGGCGCCGGCGGTTCGCTCGGCACGGTCGACGGGGCGAATGGCTGGGCCATCGTCGGCTCGGACGGCTATACCAGCGTCACCAACTACGGAACCGTCACCGGCGGCATCAATCTCGGCGCGTCCTTCGGCATCGTCACCAATTACGGCCTGCTGAATACCGGGACGCAGATGAACCTGGCGTCGCTCGTCAATGACGGGACGGTCAATGTCGCCGGCAAGGGGGCGGTGGGTACCACGCAGGTCGTCGGCTCCTACACGCAGGGGGCGTCCGGCACGCTGGCCGCGGACATCGACGCCCTCGCCGTGCAGCAGGCCGACCTGCTGACCGTCGACGGCAAGGCCGAGCTGCTGGGCACCATCGTCCCCAACGCGAAGAACCTGCTGTACGGTTCCTATCAGGTCCTCGGCGCTGGCTCGCTCGACGCGCATGTCAGCGCGCCGTCCTCGCTGCTGTTCGACTGGGGCGTGGCCGTCTACGACAACCAGATCTGGCTGGAGCCCATCGCCGATTTCACCCCGGCCGGCGTGACGCTGAGCCCTGCCGAAGCGTCCCTTGCCGACTATCTCGGCGATGGCTGGAACGGCATCGGCTCGCCGACCTTCTTCGCCCCGCTGTTCGGTGCCCTCTCGAAGATCGGCGACGGCAGCTCCTATGTCGCGGCGCTCAAGGCGCTCTCCCCGGAGGCGTCGCAGGCGCAGGCCACCGCGCTTCTGAGCAATGCCGGCACGGTGCTGGGGGCGGCGCTGAGCTGCCCGGTCTTCGTCACCTCCGGGACGCTGCTCGGCGAGGACGAATGCGCCTGGGCCAAGGTGACCGGCAGCTGGTTCAGCCAGTCGCAGACCCGCGACACTCAGGGTTTCGACGTTTCGCAGGTGACCTACCGGCTCGGCGCCCAGAAGGAGCTGTCGCCCGGCTGGTATCTCGGCGGCTCGTTCGGCGCCGGTCCGACCTCGTCCTCCTCCGACAACGGTTCCAGCGGCGACGGCTACACCGTCGACGGCAGCGTCTCGGTCAAGCATGTGGCGGGGCCCTGGCTGTTCGCCGGCTCGCTCGCGGTCGCCCATGGCAGCTACGACAATAGCCGGCTCGTCGAACTGACCGTCGACGGCATGGCGCCGGCGGTGCTCGACAGCGACAGCAGCATGACCCTCGTCGCCGGCCGGCTGCGGGCGGGCTACGAATTCACCTTCCCGGACTGGTACATCCGGCCCTATGCCGATCTCGACTTCGTCTATGCCAATGCGCCGGGCTACCGGGAGCAGGGCGCCTCGCTCTACGCACTCGATGTGCAGGGCGGCGACTACACCAGCGTGGTCTTATCGCCCATGCTGGAGATCGGCGGCCGCTTCGCACTGGATGACGCGATCCTGCGCCCCTATCTGAGCGCCGGGGTGAGCTTCAATTCGAACGACACTCGCGTGGTGAGCGCGCGCTTCGCCGGGGCGTCGGCCGAGACCGGCAGCTTCGAGACCTATCTGAACATGCCGGCCGTCATCGGCACCGTCATGGCGGGCCTTACCCTCTACAAGGCCGGCGGCTTCGAGGCGAGGGCGGAATACGCCTTCTCAGCCGGCGATTCCTTCCAGGCGCAGAGCGGCAGCCTGCGCCTCGCCTATCATTTCTGAGCGCGGGAGGGGGCCTGCGCTGTCGGTCACGCGGTGCGGCGGGCGCGGGTATCGGGAGACCGTGGATATATTCCGCAGCGTAATTCGATATGCGGACTATTCGGTGCTGTCCATGACGCTGCGCAGGACGATAATGCGCGTCGAACAATCCTGTCGCTCTTGAAGACCTTGTCATTCCGTCACTTAATCGATCAGTTAATTGGTCTAGCTTCGCGGCAGGAAGGTTTCCCCTCGCGTTGTAGGTGCCTGATGGCGGGCAACACCGAGATGACGCGGGTCGGAACGGGCATGCCAAGGCGCGAAACGGCGCCGGGGGCGCATTGATGCGGTTCGGGGGAGTGCAATGGCAGTCAAGGTCGCTACCAGCAACAATGAAATCGTGAACGGCACCGAAGACGCCGACGAGCTGTACTCGGGCGGTTTCAACAATGTCACGCTGAATGGACTTGGCGAGGATGACAGAATCTACGCCAATGACGGGATCGGCGGCGAGTTCAATGGCGGCGGCGGCAACGATTTTCTGTCTGGATTTCCCCTCGATCCCGACCGATTTCCGAATGTCGGGGGTGTTTTCAATGGTGGCGACGGCGACGATATCGTGACCGGCACCAGTGGCACCTTCAATGGTGGCAACGGCAACGACGACATCGGCACATCGTCGACCACGACCGCTATTCTGAACGGAGATGATGGTGACGACCAATTAGACGTGTCCTCGGAAAGCGGCACCTTCCAGATTAATGGCGGGAGTGGCTATGATGTTTTAAACATTTCTGAGGTGAATTTTCAGAAGCTTGATATAGTACGGTATGGTGATCAAGTTTTTCTGTCTTATTATGGCTATAAGGCGACGATTACCGGCGTTGAATATTTCAGATTTTACGACGTGGACGCTGAAGGGAGTAAGTGGAAAGAATTTACGCTGGAGACCCTCGGTTCCCATCCCGATCGGGTCGCTGCGGTCGCGGCCACCGGCGATGATTATATTGATGGGCTGATCGACGGCGAGAAGTGGATAGGTGGAATAACCTACAGCTTCGGAATTTATGTAGACGATCAGCAGCGCGTCCTTGCCAGCGCCCTGCTGCGTGGCCCGCTTGTTCGGGAATATTATGATCAGACTGAGGTGAATTACGGTGTTTATGGAAGCGTAACCAGTCTTGTCGCCGCCAGTATAACGCGCTCGCCGTCGGTCGGTCATGATGAAGACGCGAACTTCTATGCGAATGACGGCGACATAAAGTTCCAGAATGCCAGCGGCTTCGAGCCGTCCTATGTCGCCTATCCGCCGAGCATCGGCAGCATCACGTTCAACTCGTCGCTGAACGGCACCGATGACGATCTGCGTTATCCCAGCGTCGGCAGCTACGCCTACCTCGTCTACCTGCAGGGAGTCGGCCGCGCGCTGGGCTTGAAATCGGCCAGCGAGGCCGGCGGGGTCGCCGATGTCGCGGTGCCGGCGGACAAGGATTCGCTCGAATACACGGTGATGAGCGCGCGCTCCTATCCCGGCGGGCCGGCCGGCGACTACACGAATGGCGAGTGGGACTTTCCGCAGACCTTCATGGCGCTGGACATCCAGGCGCTGCAAAAGCTTTACGGCGTGGATTACACCACCAACGCGATCAACACCACCTACAAATGGGACTCGACGGGGGCGATGTTCGTCAACGGCGTCAGGGTGATGGCCGCCGGCCAGTATGTGGATCAGCACTTGAGGGCTTCGATCCACCCGGGCGCGGACACGATCTTCCTGACGGTGTGGGACGGCGGTGGTCACGACACCTATGACTTCTCGAACTACACCGACAACATGACCATTGACCTATCGCCGGGTGGGGCGAGCCTGTTCTCGCAGGCGCAGCGCGCCTCGCTCGGCGACGGCGTCATGGCGCGCGGCAACGTCTACAATTCCTATCTGTACAACGATAATCCCCGCGCGCTGATCGAGAACGCCATCGGCGGCAGCGGCAACGACACGCTGCGCGGCAACATCGCCAACAATGTGCTGAACGGCAGTGCCGGCGCCGATACCATGACCGGCCTTGCCGGCAATGACAGCTATGTGGTCGACAATCTCGGCGATGTCGTCGTCGAGGCGGCCGGCGAGGGCACGGATCTCGTCTATGTCCGGGTGAGCGGCTATGTGCTGACCGCCAATGTCGAGAACGCCCAGGCCGAGGATGGCTACGGCAAGATCGAGATACGGGGCAATGCGCTGGCCAATATCATGACCGGCAATCAGGATAAAAACGCGCTCTACGGCAATGCCGGGGCCGACACGCTGTATGGCAATGCCGGCAATGATCACCTCGACGGCGGCACCGGGGCGGACGCCATGGTCGGTGGCTCCGGCTACGACACCTACATCGTCGATAATTATTCCGACGTGGTCTACGAAAAGCCGGGCGAGGGCATCGATACGCTGTGGACCTCGGTGAGCCGCGGGCTCGACGCCGATTTCGAGAACATCGTGCTGTTCGGCACCGCCACCGATGCCGGCGGCAACGGCAAGGATAACACTGTCGCCGGCAATGAACTGAACAACAACCTCTATGGCGGCGGCGGGTCGGACAGCCTGTACGGCCACGTCGGCAGCGACCGGCTGTTCGGCGAGGACGGCAACGACTACATGACCGGCGGCACCGGCCGGGACGCCTATTATGGCGGCGCCGGCTACGATTACGCGATCCTGGAGAAGGGCGGCGGGGTCGACTATTTCGTCGACTGGAAGGTGTCGGAGGACCGTGTGGTGTTCGACAGCGACATCTTCCCGTCGATCGGGGCGGTGCTGACGGCGGCGTTCCAGAACGGCACCGATGTGGTGATCTGGGACGGCCATGACGGCATCGTGCTGCAGAACGCCAAGCTCACCGAGCTGACCACGAGCAACTTCCTGTTCACCTGAGGTTGCCGAGCCGCCCTGCCGTCGTCGGTCGCCGACGACGGCAGGGCCGGACTCGCCCCTAGGCATCGAGCATGGCGTGGATCGAGGCGATGAAGCGCTCGACGGCCTTGCGGGCGATGCGTCGCCCCCCCAGCGCCATCACCAAAGAGACGCCGAGCTCCGGTTCGAAGGGGCGGACGGCCAGCCCCTCCCGGTCGGCACCGATCATGGTGAACTCGTCGACCAGCGTGATGCCCATCCCCTGACGGACGAGGTGGATCGCGATGGAGTAGCGGTTAGTTTCGGTCGCCGACTGCCGGCGATGGAGGAAGTCGGGAATGCCCGCCGCGAGCAGCATCACCAGCCGGGCGTCGGTGGTGATGTAGATCAGTTCGGCGGGGTCCATCTGTTCCCACTGCACACCTGACTGGCCTGACTGTCCGGCCAGCGGATGCGTCGCCGGCAGCACGCAGACGATCCGTCCGCGGCGGATGACCGACAGCCCCTCCCGCTCGTCGGCGGTCGGGATTACCGCCAGGCCGACATCGTACTGCCCGCGCTCGACAAGGCCGGGGATCTCGTGGTTGAGGTGCATGTCGAGCGCCAGGCCGTAATCCGGCAATTCCCGGCGCATCGCCCTGGCGACGGGCGGCAGCAGGTTGAGGGCGAGGGCGGGCGTCGCCGCCACGCGCAGCTGACCGGTCCGTAAATGCCGGACATCGTTGAGATAGCGGTCGAAGCGGGAGAGCTCCTCCTCGATCCGCATGGCCTCCTCCAGCACCAGCGCCGCCTCCGCCGTCGGCATCAGCCGGCCGCGCACCCGTTCGAACAGGCGGAAGCCGAGGCGATGCTCCATCAGCGCGATCGACTTGCTCACCGAGGGCTGGGCCATGCCGAGCGCGGTGGCGGCCGCGGTCACCGAGCCAAGCCGCATCACCGTGGTGAAGATTGTCATTTCCCGCCGGTCCATGGCATTTCCTTAGGCTATGGATTTCTAAAAAATCGCTATTGGACAGAATGGATATCGCTCGCCACCCTTGCGCCACAAGCCAAAAGGCATGCTCGGCGGAAGGCGTCGTTCCACCGGGCCGATCCAGACCAGAGGACGAACAGAGATGCAGATCATGCGAAGCTTCATGCGTCGGCTGCGGCCGGCCGTTCTGGCGGTGGCGGCCTCCGCCGCCCTCATGGGCCACGGCGCGGTGGCGCAGGAGAGCAACGAATATCAGAAGATCCTCGACGCCAAGCTGGTGCGCGTTGGCGCGGTGCAGGCGCCGCCGTGGTACGAGAAGGACCTCGCCACCGGCGCCTGGGGTGGACTGGTGCCCGACGTCATGGAGACGATCTTCTCCAAGATCGGCGTGAAGATCGACTATGTCGAAACCCAGTGGGGCACGGCGGTCGCCGGCCTGCAGTCCAACCGCTTCGACCTGCTCGGCGCCTATAACGCAACGCCGGAGCGCGAGAAGGCCATCGACTTCACCAAGCCGATGGGCGAGCTCAAATTCGCCATCCTGACGCTGAAGGGGCCCGCCGACGCCTACGCCAGCTGGGAGAAGATCGACACCCCCTCGATCCGTCTGGCGGCGGTGGACGGCGCCGGCGCGACCCGCGCCTTGCAGCCGCTGATGCCGAAGACCAATTGGTCGATCGTGCAGTCCAGCGACAACATGTATCTCGAGCTGCAGAGCGGCCGCGCCGACGCCCTCGTCACCAGCGACGTGCAGATCGGTCAGTACCTCAAGGCCCGCAGCAACGGCACCATGGTCATCCCGACCCCGGTCCGTGCCCAGCCGACCAATATCGGGCTGCGCAAGAGTGAGGACCGCAAGCTGCGCGACTGGCTCGACGGCCAGCTGGATGCGTTGCGGGCGGACGGCACGCTCGACAAGATATGGGCGAAGTACGTCCCCGGCTCCAAGTGAGCGTCGGGGCGTGAGCGTGGGAAACGAGGCATCCGCGATGGCCGCTGCCGACACCGCCGCGAGCGCACCGCTGCTCGTCGTGGAGAATCTGCGCAAGTCCTTCGGCACGCATGAGGTGCTCAAGGGCGTGTCGCTGTCGGTGAAGCCGTCGCAGGTCGTCGGCCTCCTCGGACGCAGCGGCTCGGGAAAATCGACGCTGCTGCGCTGCCTGAACATGCTGGAGGTCCCCACCGCCGGCCGCATCCTGCTCGAAGGCGAGGAAATCGGCTTCGAGACCGTGTCCGGCGGACGTCGCCGGCCACTGCCGGCGGCGCAGCTCGCCCGCCAGCGCGCCGCCATGTCGATGGTGTTCCAGCACTTCAACCTGTGGCCGCACCGCACGGTGCTCGGCAATGTGGTCGAGGGTCCGATCCAGGTGCTGGGCATGGCGCGGGACGAGGCCGAGGCGCGCGGGCTCGACCTGCTCGAACGGGTCGGGCTGCGCGACAAGGCCGGCAGCTACCCGATCCGCCTGTCCGGCGGCCAGCAGCAGCGTGTGGCGATCGCCCGCGCGCTCGCCATGCGGCCGAAGATCATGCTGTTCGACGAACCGACCTCGGCACTCGACCCCGAACTGGTCGGCGAGGTGCTGCAGGTCATGCTGGACCTCGCGAAAAGCGGGACCACCATGGTGGTGGTTACCCATGAGATGAGCTTCGCCCGCAATGCCTGCGACGAGGTGGTGCTGCTGGAAGGCGGCGACATCGTCGAGCGCGGGACGCCCGATTTCGTGATGAGTCGGTCGGAAAATCCACGCGCGCGACAGTTCTTCGCCCATCACCGGCAGGAAAAGACCGGAGGTCCGGCGTGAACTACGAATGGGACTTCTCGATCCTCCTCCAGTATCGCGGTCTGCTCGGCAGCGCGGCACTGGTGACGCTTCAGCTGGTGGTGCTGTCGGTAGTGCTGGGCATTGCGGTGGGCCTCGTGCTGGCGCCGTTCCGCATGGCCGAGCGCCGGCTGCTGCGCTATCCGGCCACCGCCATCATCGAGGTGGTGCGCTCGGTGCCGCCGCTGGTGCTGGTGGTGTGGTGCTATTACTGCCTGCCGATCCTGACCGGGCTCGCCCTGCCGGCGTTCTGGACCTGCGTCTTCGCCATCGCGCTGTATTCCGGCGTGTTCTATGCCGAGATCTTCCGCGCCGGCGTGCAGGCGGTGGATCGTGGCCTGATCGAAGCGGGGATGTCGGTCGGTATGCGCCCGGCGACGGTGATGCTGCGCGTCACCGGTCCGCTCGCCTTCCTGCGCGTGCTGCCGCCCTTCACCAGCCAATGCGTCATGGCGATCAAGAACTCGGTGCTGGGCAGCTACATCGCGGTCGGCGAGATCCTCTATGAGGGACAGCGGCTGTCGATCGCCACCTTCCGCCCGCTGGAGGTGCTCACGCTCGTCGCGGCCTTCTTCGTCGTGGTGATCTTGCCGCTGACGCTGACCGCCGGCGCGATCGAACGGCGCGTCTTCCTCAAATATTTCCGCCGCTGAGCCGGTGCGGTTCGAGTTCGGATATCCGACATGACCATGGCAAAGCAGTCGGCACCGCGTGATGCCGATGTCGACCTGTCGGCCAATTCCGGCCGGGAGGGGGGCGACATAACCGGGCGCGTCGCGGCGTTCGCCGCGCAGCTCCGCTACGAGGCCATTCCCGCGCCGGTACTCCACCGCGTCAAGCTGCATCTCCTCGACACCATCGGCTGCGCGCTGGCGGGATCCGATCTCGACATCGCCCGCAGTGCCCGGGCGGTGGCCCGCCGCATGGGGCCAGGGGGCGCGTGCCGCGTCTTCGGTACGGCGGAGGGCTTCACCCCCATCGCCGCGGCCTTCGCCAATAGTGTCATCGCCAACGCGCTCGACTATGACGACGGCGTCGAGGTGAACGGCAAGGGCCTCGGGCACCCCAGCGCGAGCCTCGTGCCGGCGGCACTTGCCGCCCTAGGCGACCGCCCGGTGTCCGGCCGCGACTTCCTCGCCGCGCTCGCCGCGGCCTATGAGATCAATAATCGCCTGATCCTCGCCATGCAGCCGAGCGCGCAGCGCTTCCGGTTGGTCTATGGCATCGGCCAGCATCAGGCGATCGGTGCGGCGGTGGCGTTCGGCAAGCTGTCCGGCTTCGACGAAACGGCGCTGCGAAACGCGCTCGGGCTGGCGGGCGCGCTCACCCCGCTGCCGAGCCTGCACAAATACAATTGGCAGACGCGCCCGATCATCTCGCTGAAGGACGGTGTCGCGCCGGCGGCGCAGGCCGGCGTGCAGGCGGCGGTGATGGGCGAGGAAGGCTTCGTCGGCAGCGCCGACGTTCTCGACGGGCCGCAGGGCTACTGGCGGATGATCGGATCGGACCGGTTCGACGCCTCCATCGTCACCGGCGATCTCGGCGAGCAATGGCTGGCCAGCAAGGGCAGCTTCAAGACCTATCCGGCCTGCCGGTGGCTGGCGCCGGCGATCGAAGCGTTCGAGACCGCTTACCAGGATGCCGGCGTGACGGCGTCAGAGATTGCCATGATCCGCATCGCCAGCTTCGGCGTGGTGGCGGACAAGTTGATGGAGCGTCGCCCGGTCAACCCGATCGACGCCCAGTTCAGCCTGCCCTTCATCATCGGCGCCATCGCGACGGGCCGTCCCGCCGGGGCCGGCTGGTTCACCGGCGAGGCCCTTGCCGACCCGGTCCTGCACGGCGTGGCCGACCGGCTGGAGGTCGTCGTCGATCCGGCGATGGACCAGCTGATGAGCGGGCGCCGGCGCCGGCCTTCGGCGGCCGCGACGGTGGTGACGCGGGACGGCCGGGAGTTCTCCAGCCATGTCGAGGCACCGCTGGGCGGCGCGCTGCGCCCGGTCGACGACGACGTCGTGATCGGCAAGGCGACCGCTAACATGGAGAGCGTCGGGGCCGATGCGGCCGGTATCCTTGCGTCCATCCTCGACCTCGACCGCTGCACCGATGTCGCCGCCCTGTCCGATCGTTGGTTCGCGTGAAACCGTTGGCGCCGGAGCTGGCTGATGCTCGCACGTCCCGTCGGGGCGCGTCGACGAAATGGTGGCACGCCGGTACGCGGCCGGACTACCGCTTCTCGCTCGCCAATGAACGGACGTTCCTGGCCTGGATCCGCACCGCGCTGGCCCTGATCGCCGGCGCCATCGGCATCGACCAGTTCGCCTCGCATCTGGCGACGCCGCCTCTGCGCCTCGCGCTGTCTCTGTGCCTGCTCGCCGTGGGTGGCCTGCTCGGCGGGCTGGCCTATCGGCGCTGGGCGGGGGCCGAACGGGCAATGCGCCACGACGAGGATCTGCCGCGAAGCCTGCTGCTGCCGCTAATGGCGCTGGTCGTCACCCTGATCGCCGTCGTGCTGGCCGGCTTCGTCATCAGCGGGTGACGGCGCACGATGGAGAGCGATAATCCGGCAAGGGCGGCCGCGCACAGGAAAGATCGCGGGCTTCAGTTCGAGCGCACCGGACTTGCCTGGCTGCGTTCCGGCGTTCTCGCCATGTTGCTCGCGGCCGTGGAGGCGCGCAGGGCGGTAGCCACGGAAAGCGCGCTTCACCTGGTTTCGGCCGCGCTACTTGGCGTCCTCGCCGGCTTTCTCTTCTTTATTGGTCGTCAAAGGGGACATTATCCGACCGAACGCGGCGCTTATGCGGTGCGGGAGCTCCGGCAAGCACCTCACTGTACGAGCCTGCTCGTGATTGTCATCGCAACGGTGGAATCGGCCATCGTTCTCGGTCGGCTGTTCCATCATTGAACGGCCAAAGGTGTACTGCGCATCTGCCACCGGAAGGCCTGTCGGGGTTGGTTTCCGATGGTCCCGCTTGGGGCGGCGGCTCGACGGAGCGCTATTTCTTCGTTCCGTCCGTGTCGCTGACATAGGATAGCGCCAGCGCTGCGGCACGCTCGACATGCGCCTGCGAGGCCGAATAGGCGGCCTCGCCGTCCTGGGCGCGGATCGCCTCGACGATGCGGCGCATCTCATTCGGGCCGTCCACCGAACGGCCCTTGCTGCTCACCGTGATCGCCCGCAAATGGTTGATCCGCGCGGTCAGTGCCCGCAGCATGTCCCAGGCGATGCTCTTTCCGGCAGCAAGGAACAGCACCTCGTAGAAGCGCGAGGTGGCTTCCAGCACCTTGTTGATGTTGGCTTCGTCATAGCCGACGCGGATCGTCTCGAGGCACGCGTCGAGCTGGACAATATCGGCCGGTGTGGCCCGGAGCGCCGCATCGCGTGCCGCCATCGCCTCCAGAAGCGCCCGCAATTCATAGATCTGCGCCACCTTCTCCGGCTCGGCACGGGCGACGATCGGGCCGTGATGGGGAACGATCTCGACCAGCCCCTCCGATTCCAGATGGCGGATGACCTCCCGCACCACGGTGCGGCTGACGCCGAGAACCTCGACGAGCGTGCGTTCGACGAGGCGTTCCCCCGGCTTGAAATGGAAGCTGAGAATGCCGTCGCGCATTTTCTCCAGCGAGAGCTGGCGCAAGGTCTTGGTCGTTCGATCGACCTTCAGGTTCAGCGTGTCGGCCATGTTTCCCCCTGCCTCACTCATTCCGCGCTTCGCTGCCGCGAGTCAACGTTGACATCTGATATTATGGTATACCATGATATCATCCTATCAACGCCGAGAGGAAGACGATGGTGGCCGCCCTGCGAAAGCTCGTGACTTATGTCGAGGACACGCGGATCGAGGGAGGCAAGGCTGTCGGCTCGCCGTTCAAGCTGATCGGCGCCGCGGCGGTGCTGAAGAATCCCTGGGCCGGCCGCGGCTTCGTCGAGGATCTGCGCCCGGAGATCCATGCCATTGCCGGCGAGCTCGGCGCGCTGCTGACCGAGGCCGTCTGCGACCTCGCCGGCGGCGGAGAGGCGGTCGAAGGCTATGGCAAGGCCGCCATCGTCGGCCTCGCCGGCGAGGTCGAGCACGCCTCCGCGCTCATCCATACGCTTCGCTTCGGCAACCACTACCGCAAGGCGGTGGGCGCAAAGTCCTATCTCAGCTTCACCAATGTCCGCGCCGGCGCCGGCGCCGCCATCGTGATCCCGCTGATGCACAAGCTCGACGAGGGCATGCGCTCGCATTACCTGACCGTGAATTTCTCGATCCCCGATGCGCCGGCCGCCGACGAGATCGTCGTCGCCCTCGGCGCCTCGATCGGCGGCCGGCCGCACCATCGGATCGGCGACCGCTATCAGGATCTGAAGGAACTCGGGCCGCTGGAGCTCTGACGTGAAGCCGCTCCTGCGCCACCACACGCCCGACGGCACCGCCTATCTGCGCCACGGACAGGGCGAGCCGCTCGTCCTCGTCCATGGCGTCGGGCTCAATGCCGAGATCTGGGCGCCGCAATTCACCGATTTCGCCGCTACCTACGACGTGATCGCCCTCGACATGCTCAATCACGGCGCCTCCGCCGGCACTGCCGGGCCGGCGGACACGCTCGATCTCTACATCCGCCAGATCGAGGCGCTGCTCGATCATCTCGGCATCGAGCGCGCGCATCTGGTGGGGCACTCTATGGGCGCCCTCGTCTCCATGGCCTTTGCCGCCACGCATCCGGCGCGGGTGCGCAGCCTCGTGGCGCTCAACGCGGTCTGGTGCCGCAGCCCGGCGCAGTCGGAAGCGGTCATCCGCCGGGCCGACGACATCACGGCGCTTGGGCTCGGCGACAGTTTCGAGGTCGCCATCGGGCGCTGGTTCGGCTCGCCGGTGCCTGGGGAGCTGGCGGACGCCGAGAAGGCGGTCCGGCGCCACCTCGCCACCATCGATCCCGCCGGATATGGACGCAGCTACGCGCTGTTCGCCCGTTCCGACCGCGCGCTCGTCGGCAGGATGGCCGGCATCACCATGCCGGCGCTGTTCATGACCGGAGAGCTCGACCCCAATTCGACGCCGGCCATGTCGGAAGCCATGGCGCGCGAGGTGCCGCATGGCGAGGCGCAGATCCTCACGGCCGAACGGCACATGATGGCGTTCGTCTCGCCGCAGCGGATCGACGAACGGCTGCGGGATTTCTGGCGGCGTGCGAGCGCGGCCGAATCCCGGCAGGCCGTGAGCGCGGCGGAGGCCCGCCCATGACCGGCGCCTCCCTCACCGAGCGGATCTCCGTCGGCGGCACGGGGCCTGCCATCGTGCTCATCCACGGCGTCGGGCTGTCCCGCTGGGTGTGGGAACAGCCGGCTGCCGCGCTGGCACCGCATGCCAGGGTGGTCAGCTACGATCTGCCCGGCCATGGCTGCGACGACCGCGCTTTCGAGACGGGATCGCTCGACGCCTATGTCGAGGATCTTGCCGCCGTGCTGGACATGGCCGACGTCGAGCGGGCGGTGTTCGTCGGCGCCGCCTTCGGCAGCTTCATCGCCCGGCGTTTCGTCCGCCTGCACCCGGAACGGGTCGAGGGGCTGGTCCTCGTCTCCCCGCTGGGGCGCCGGACACCGGAACAGTCGACCGCCGTCGGCGTGCGGTTCCGCGAGACGCAGGCCGAAGGCGTCGCCGCGACGCTGGAGGCCTCGATCGAGCGCTGGCTGTCGCCCGGATTCCGCGCTGAACGGCCGGATGTCGAGGCGCGGCTGCGCGCGGTTCTGCTCGCCACGCCGTTTGCCAGCTTTCTTTCCGCCTACCGGGTCTTCGCCACCGTCGACGGGGCGATCGCCGATGAGGCTGCGTCGATCACCGCTCCGGTCCTCGTGATCACCGGCGGCGACGATGCCAATGCGACGCCGCAAATGGCGCGTCAGGTCGGCGAGGCGCTGAACGACGCCACGCTGACGGTCCTGCCCGGCATCCGGCACCTCGTGTCGCTCGAAGCCGGCGCGCTGCTCGGCGAGGCCATCCTTTGCTTCGCCCGTGAGAGGACCACCCACGCCTATCGATAGCCTGGCTCATGCAAACTCAAAAAAGGGGAACGTGTCATGCATGAACTGTCGCAGCGCATCTGGAGTCGATTGAAATACGCCGCCCTGGCCCTCGGTGTCGCCGCCGGTCTCGCCGGCACCGCCGATCGCGCCTCGGCGCAGGCCAGCACATGGGACAAGATTCAGTCCGACAAGGTGATCAAGGTCGGCGTCGCCCAGGCGGAGCCGTGGTTCTTCAAGGATCCCGCCACCGGCCAGTGGACCGGCATCGGCCCCTCCTATGCCGCCGCGCTCGCCGAGGCGATGGGCGTGAAGCTCGAGCTCGTCGAGGTGACCTGGGGTACCGCCATCGCGGCGCTGCAGTCGAGCAAGATCGATCTGATGCCGCTCTTGAACATCACCCCCAAGCGGGCGCTCACCGTCGATTACGGCAATGCGCCGCTCGCCTATTCCGGTCTCGCGCTGCTGCAGCGCGACGGGCTGAACATCAAGACCTGGGACCAGGCCAACGATCCTGCCCTGACCATCGCCGTGCCGCATGGCGCCTCGGAAGACCAGTTCGTTACCACCTATCTGTCGAAGGCGAAGGTGCTACGCTTCCCCTCCTATGCCGAGCAGCTCACCGCCTTCCAGAACGGCAATGCCGACGCGGTGCTGCTCTATCACCCGACGCTGGCGGTGATGCATGGCCGGGTCGGCAAGGGCACCATCACCATCCCCACGCCGTTCCATATCGACTCGTCCGACGTCGCCATCCGGCGCGAGCCGGACAAGACCTTCCGCGACTTCCTCGCGGTGGCCGACGGCTATTTCTACAACACCGGCAAGACCCAGGAATGGTACGAAGCGTTCCTGAAGAGCCGCGGCATGGATCCGAGCGCCGTGCCCGGCATCCAGCGCGAGGCCTGGACCGGCGTGAAATAGCGCGCAGGAGAGCGGGACGGTCGACACGCGCCGTCCCGCCGCCTGGCCGCACCCGTGCCGCCGGGCGGATCGTCCGCTCTTCGACCGCGACGCCGGGAGGCGATCAAGGATAGGCAATGCACTATCAATGGGACTTCTCCGTCATCGGCGACAATGCCGGGCTGCTGCTCTGGGGCCTCGGCAATACGCTGCTGCTGACGCTGATCGCCATCCTCATCGGCACGCCGCTCGGTCTCGCCGTCGCGCTGATGCGCCTGTCGTCGCGGCGCTGGCTGGTGTGGCCGGCGACCGTCTATGTGGAGGTGTTCCGCGCCGCGCCGGCGCTGGTGCAGCTCTACTGGCTGTATTTCGCACTACCCCGCCTCACCGGCCTCCGGCTCGGCGGCTTCGAGGCAGCCGCCATCGCGCTGTCGATCCTGTCGAGCGCCTTCCTCTCGGAAGTGTTTCGCGGCGGCATCGCCTCGATCGGCAAAGGACAGTGGGACGCCGCGCGCGGCATCGGGCTCAGCTATCCCCGCATGCTGCGCACCATCATCCTGCCCCAGGCGATCCGGCGCATGCTGCCGGTGTTCCTGGAGCGCTATATCGAGCTGCTCAAGACCTCGACCATCGCCGCGACAGTGTCGTTCGGCGACCTGCTGTTCGTCGCGCAGGACATCTCCTACCGCACCTACCGGACGCTGGAGATTTTCTCCGCGATCGCGGTGATGTTCTTCCTCGTCATCCTGTTGTGCAGCCAGCTCACCCGGCTGGTTGAGCACCGGCTCGCCCGCAGCGGCGAATTCACCGCACGCTGAGGAGGCGACGCGATGGATGCCTTCCTCTCGCCCAGCCTCGCGATCAGCCTGCCGGCGCTCGCGCGCGGGCTCGTGCACACGCTGGAGCTTGCCGTCGTCTGTCTGGTGGCGAGCCTGTTGCTCGGGCTGGTCTTTGGCGTGATGCGCTATGCCGGCGGCCGCGTGCTGCACGCCCTCGCCATCGCCTATGTCGAGGTGTTCCGCAACACGCCGGTGCTGGTGCAGATCCTGTGGTTCTTCTTCGCGCTGCCGATCCTCGTGCAGTTCGAGATCAGCGCCTTCACCGCCGCCGCGCTCGGCCTGTCGCTGAACTCCGGCGCCTTCTCGGCGGAGATTTTCCGCGCCGGCATGCAGGCGGTGCCGAAAGGCCAGTGGGAGGCGGCCAACGCGCTCGGCATGAGCCGGACCCGCGTCATGTTCCGCATCGTGCTGCCGCAAGCGGTCCGCCACATGATCCCGGCCTTCACCAATCGCTGGATCGAGCTGTTCAAGCTGACCTCGCTCGCCTCGGTCATCGCCTATCCCGAGCTGGTCTATTCGGCGCAGCAGATCTCCAACAGCTACTTCAACCCGGTCGAGGTGTTCACCCTGGTGGCGGTGATCTTCATCGCCCTGGTGATCCCGGCCTCCTATCTCCTCCGCCGCCTCGAAGCCCGTCTACGCAGGAGCGCTCCGTGACCACCGACAATGTCATCGAAATCTCGGGCTTGCGGAAAAGCTTCGGCGCGCATGAGGTGCTGAAGGGCATCGACCTCGTGATACCGAAGGGCAAGACGGTGGTGCTGCTCGGCGCCAGCGGCTCGGGCAAGAGCACGCTGCTGCGCTGCGTGAACTTCCTGGAGACGCCGACCGCCGGCACCGTCGCCTTCAACGGCAAGCCGGTTGGCACGCCCAAGGGGACCGGCGGCGAGCGCAGCTATTCCGACCGCGAGCTGAGGGCGCTGCGCGCCCACATCGGCATCGTCTTCCAGCAGTTCAACCTGTTCCCGCACATGACGGCGCTGGAGAACATCATGGAAGGCCAGCGCGCCGTGCTCGGGCGCAGCCGCGAGGAGGCGGCGGCGCGAGCCGAGGCATTACTCGCCCGGGTCGGCCTCGCAGGACGCGGCGGTGCCTATCCCTCGCACCTGTCCGGCGGCCAGCAGCAGCGCGTCGCCATCTGCCGGGCGCTCGCCATGGACCCGGACGTTATGCTGTTCGACGAGGCGACCTCCGCGCTCGACCCGGAGCTCGTCGGCGAGGTGCTGCGCACCATGAAGGCGCTGCGCGAGGACGGCATGACCATGCTCATCGTCACCCATGAACTCGGCTTCGCCTACCACATCGCCGACGAGGTGGTGTTCCTCAGCGAGGGGCGCATCTACGAGCAGGCGCCGCCGCACGAGGTCATGCTGCACCCAAAGGGCGAGCGCACCCGCCAGTTCATGCTCGGCCACAGCGAATTCCGCCTCCCGCATCTCGACTGACGCCGCGGCCTACCCCTCACAGTTGGAACACGCAGATGAAGATTACCTGGTTCGGCCATTCCGCCTTCCGCGTCGAGATCCCCGGCGCCGTGCTGCTGATCGATCCGTTCCTGAAGTATCATCCGGCCTATGCCGGCAATTTCGACGAGATGATCGCCGGCACCACCCATGTCCTGCTCACTCACGGCCATGAGGACCATGTCGGCGACACTGTCGAGATCTGCGCCGCGACCGGCGCCGAGCTGGTCAGCTCGCCGGAAGTGTGCGGCTGGCTGGCGCTTCAGGGCGTGGCGAGGATCAATCCCGGCAATATCGGCGGCACCATCGATTGCGGGGCGTTCAAGGTGTCGTTCACCGATGCGACGCATTCCTCCTCGATGATCGTCGCCGGCAAGATGATCTATCTCGGCCCGGCAATGGGGCTGGTGATCCGCGCCGAGAACGAGCCGACGCTCTATCATATGGGCGATACCGGCCTGTTCGGCGACATGGCGCTGATCGACGAACTGTACCGCCCGGAGATCGGCATCGTGCCGATCGGCGACCGCTTCACCATGGATGCCAGGCAGGCCGCCATCGCCTGCAAGCGGTTCTTCCATTTCGATACGGTGATCCCCGCGCATTACGCGACCTTCCCGCTGCTCGCCGCCTCTGCCGACGAGCTGGTGCGCGACCTTGCCGGCACCGACAGCAAGGTGCAGGTGCTCGCCTATGGCGCGGGCGCCGAATTCACAGGGGCGCGGTGATGGGCGAGCGCATAGCGGAGATCGCCGGCGGCGGCATTGCCGGCCTCGCCTGCGGCTGGGCGCTTGCCCTGCGCGGCTGGAAGGTGCGGGTGCATGAGCGCAGCCCGGAGATCCGCGAGGTCGGTGCCGGCATCTACCTGATGCGCAACACCGTCTCGCTGTTCGAGCATCACGGCATCGCCGGCACGATCCTGCGCAACAGCGTGACCCTGACCGGCACCGAGCGGCGCGACGCGCAGGGCCGGCTGATCCAGCACCGCAGCTTCGATCCCGCCGAGCCATGGTACGTGCTCCCGCGCGCCGATCTCGTGCTCGGCCTCGCCGAGGCCGCACGAAGCGCCGGCGTCGAGATCGTCACCGATTCGATGATCACCGACATGCAGCCCGACGGTACGGTTGTCACGGCGGCCGGCGAGCGTCGCCGCGTCGACCTCGCCGTCGCGGCCAACGGCTTCCGCTCGCGCCTGCGCGACGGTCTCGGCCTCACCGGCTTTGTCGAGGAACGGGCCGCCGGCGCCACGCGGCTGCTCATTCCGCGCGGCGCGGCGGAGGAGGACCTGGTGATGCGCGAATACTGGTCCGGCAGACGCCGGATCGGCATCACGCCGTCCTCGCCGACCCTGACCTATGCCTATCTCAGCTGCCCGAACGACGATGCGCGCGGCGTCGCGCTGCCGCTCGACAAGGCGTCGTGGAAGCAGGCCTTCCCGGCGCTGGGCGGCTTCTTCGACCGCATCCCCGACGACACCGCGCTGGTGCGCCATGCCTATCCGCTGGCGAAGGCCAAGGCCTGGTCGAACGGTCGCGCCGCGATCGTCGGCGACGCGGCGACGGCGCTGCCGCCGACGCTGGCGCAGGGGGCGGGCCTCGCCATCACCAACGCCTATTCGCTGGCGAAGACGCTGGACCAGCACCGCGACGTTGCGGTCGGCCTAAAGGCCTGGGAGGCCGAGTATCGCTGGATTTCCGATCAGACGCAGAACTGGTCGGCGCGGCTCGACAGCATGACCACCCACTGGCCACCGGCGCTGGCGCCGCTGCGGCGCGGCGTGATCTGGGCCATCGGTGCGGTACTCAACGATCGCGTACGGGTCGCTGACCGGGTGCGGCTCGCGCCCTGACGACACGGGCATCCGATCGCCAAGCGCATATGCCGGCAGAGGCCATCCCGCATGGCTTTGCGAGATCCGTCTTGCGAAGCCATCCTTGCGCGCGGTCCCCCGACGCGGGAGGCGTTTCATTCCGGGCCGATTGATGCGCCCGGCATGGCGGTCGGTTTCCTTGCCGCGTTGGCTTCGACGATCTGCTCGTGTCCTTCGAATGGAGAGGGGCTGAACGAGTTTCGAGCATTGGTTCATAAAATCAGTCTCGGTCACCTATGGACACGGCCATGATCCTTGCTTGATTGGGATAGTAGCGACGTGCATTTCCATGGAGTTTACCCCTTCCATGCGGACGGAAGAAGCTAAGATACTTTCATCCGTTGCGTTGATCGACATCGTAATTTCTTGATTTATAAGAAAATAACACTCCATTTGGTTCGATTAAGTGAGTAAATCTATCCTTCCGTTGCGTTGTTGTATTGTTGCTGATGTCAATAATATTGACTCTTGCAAATGGCCAATAATACAATTCCGTTGTGATCGAAGCCTGCGGAAGCGGGTTGAGGAGCAGGCGCTGCATGGATGCCGTGGAGGTCAGCCGGGACACTGCGAGGGGAGGGCCGGTCTACGTGCCGACAGGCTGCGACGGGTTCTCGCCGCTCCGGTGGGGCTCGATGTGTGCCGACACTTCCTGGCGTGAACGAACCATGGTCTGGAGGGCGACGTTCCCGTGACGCTTCCACGCCTGCCGCTGGTCAGCTTTGTCGTCGTCAACCACAATTACGGTCGCTTCCTGCCGGAGTTGGTGAACGCGATCCGGGCGCAGAGCTATCCGGAGATCGAGTGCATCCTTGTCGATGACGCCTCGACCGACGACAGCATTCAGGTGATCACGCGCCTCATTGCGGAGGATCCCGCGTTACGGCTGGTGGCGCTCCGGCACAATGTCGGCCAGAGCTTGGCGAGCATGGCTGGTTGGGAGGCGGCGCGCGGCGCCTATGTCGCCTTTCTCGACGCGGATGACCTGATCTTGCCGGACTACGCAGCAACGCATGTCTATGTCCACATGTCGTCGCGCCGCCACGTGGCATTGACCTCGTGCGACATGTTCCAGGCGCTGGACGGTCGTGCGGTGGTGGCGACCGGTGAGGCACTCAATGGCTATTTCGCCGCGCACGGGTCGGCGGGAGCGGAGTGGTTCCGTCCGGTCGACGTGACCGGAGGCCTGTGGCCCCTTGGCCTGCCGGGTGACGACGTGCTGCGGCACGTCGCCTATGTTCCGCCGTCCCACAGCCGCTGGTGCTGGTCGCCGACGTCCGGTAACGTCTACCGGCGCGATGCGCTGGAGGTGCTCGTCGGCATGGCCGGGCTGGACCATTTGCGCATGACCACCGACGTGCTGTTCTGTGCCGGAACCAATTGCATTTCGGGCAGCCTGCTTATCGATCGGCCGCTTGCGGTCTATCGACTGCACGGCGACAATCTCGCCACCGTACGGTCGCAGCTCGACAATGTGCGGGTGATGCGCGCCGGCAGTGAATGTTCGCAGCAAGCCTTGCGGCTGCTGATCGCCCATTTCCTGTCCGAGGCCGAGCGCATCGTGCCGCGGTTCTGGCATGCCGCCAGCTATGTCGAAGCCGTCGAGAGCCTCGGTCGCACGTTGGGGGAGGGCGGCGATCCGAATTTTCTGCCTGCGGCGATCCTTCAATATGGCGAGGCGCTCACAGCCGCGATGGGGCAAGATACCCTCAGCGCCTGGATGCGGCGGCACGAGTTGATCGTGGAAGCGAAGCCCGAGCCCGTGCTGTCGGCCCTGTCCGAGCCGTCCGGTACGCCCACCGATTCAGTGCCTTACGTGTCGACCGAGCTTGCGTCCCTCCCGGAGCTGCCGGCGCAGCCGGAAGCCTCGGAGCCGATGGCGCTGACGGTGGCGTCGGCACATCCAGATGTGTCCGACCCCGCGATTCCATCCGCATTGTCGACGGAGCAGAAGTCGTCGGTCGCAAGGCACGAAAACCACGGAGTCTTGCACCGGTTCGCCGAGCAAATACGGCGGCTCGTCGGATCGAGATCATCTTATGCCGCCAAGACAATCGAGGATGTCGTCCGTTAACGGCTGGAGGGGGACCATGGGAATTCTCGATGCGATCCGGCGCCTGCTTCCACTGGAAGACGTGGCGCTTGTTCCCGACGCGCCGCCCGGCGTTCCCCGCTTCCTCTTCCTGCAGGTGAACAAGCGCTGCAACCTGCGTTGCCTGCATTGCTCCTTCTGGCACGAGAAGGACACCGATCGCGCCAATTATCTGGACGCCGCCGGCAAGCAACGGCTGATGGGCGAGTTTCATGCGTTGAACCCGCGTGGCGCCGTGGTGATCTGCGGCGGGGAGAGCATGCTCGATCTCGAAGACTATTTCGGCATCTCGAAGGAATGTCGGAGTCTCGGGCTCACCTGCGTGTCCGTCATCAATGGCACCCGTGTGCGCAACGCGGAGATGGCAGACCGGCTGCTACGAGAAGGGCCGCATGAGATATCGGTTTCCCTCAACAGTCACCGTCCGTCGTTGCACGATGAGACGCGCGGGGTGAGAGGCTCCTTCGACAAGGCGGTACAGGCGCTCCGTCTCCTGCTGGACGCGCGTGCTCGACAGGCCGCCGCCGGAATGGACGCGCCAAAGACCCGCATCTACGTGATGGGCCTGATATTCAACGACAACTACAGAGAGCTGGAAGATTTCTACGATTTCGTACTGAACGACGTCGGCGCCGACAAGCTCAAGCTGAATTTTCTGCAGCCGAGCTTCGGGGATACGGAAGTGGATCATTTTTTCGCCGAGCGTCATCGGATGGAGCCGAACGAACTCGTCTCCGCCATCCGCCGCTGCGATGCACGCTTTGGTCTCGGCCTGACCGAGGCCTGGATCGGCAATGTGCGCATGTATGTGGAATCGCTTCAGGGGGCGAACGATCTCGTGCGAGGCTGGGGCGCCGATACGCGTACCCGGGATCACATCTGCAATACGTACGAACGCAATATCATGGTGGATCACTACGGCGTCGCCCGGCTGTGCTTCTCCACCGAGTTCCGGGGCGTCAAACTCGAGCAGAGCGGCGATCTCGCGCGCTTCTGGAGAGAAACGGATGACGTGCGCGAGCAGATGCGCCAATGCAATCGCTTCTGCGGCATCAGTCACAGCGTGCGTCGCGTCAGCGCGACCACCACACCCGCGGCCTACAGCCTGCCGGAGCGTTCGCCGACCCCGACAGGAGTGTCCGCAGGGCGCCGAATTCTCTTGAGCTTGTCGCAAGGGAGGTGGACCTCCCGGCTGGCAGGCAACTAGACGCCATCGCGGTTCACCAAGAGCGATCCTGGATCGAGGTCGTCCGCCGCGCTCAAGCGGCAGGTCGTCATCGTCTGTCGCTGCTCGCGGCGAGGGAAACCATGCGAAAACGCCAGCCCGAACGTTCCGGTTCCCCGGAGACGAGATCAGGCCTGACCGGTCGGCGGCTTCGTGCCGTAGGCAGCGAGGAACACCCGCACGGCCATATCCACCATCGTCTCGATCTGCGCCGGAGCCGGCTGGGTGAGTTCGCCGAACAAGAGCGCCTTGACCTGCTTGCCTTGGCACATGTTGAGGAACATGTGCGCTGCCGCCACTTCATCGTCGAGTTCCAGCCGGCCGAGAGTGGCCTGCTGGCGCAGAATGTCGGCAAGTCGACGCCCGCCATGGCAGGGGCCCGCCTCGAAGAAGATCTGGCCGATATGCGGCAGCTTCTCGGCGGCGCCGATCACCATGCGGATCAGCCGAATATGGTCGGGGTGCACCATCATGGTCATGAAGGAGATGCCGATGCGGCGCAGCAGCCCGGCAACGTCGTCAACCGAGGGATCGACCACGAACAGGTGTTCGGCCGAGCGGGCCCGGTCGTTGAGGACCAGGGCTTCGAACAGGTCTTCCTTCCCGCCGAAATAGACGTAGATCGTCGCCTTGGAGACGCCGGCCGCCTTGGCGACCTCGTCCATGGTCGCCCCATCATAGCCCTTCTCGAAAAAGACCCGCCGGGCGCCGTCGATGATCTCGCGGCGCTTCGACGATTCCTGATCCGTGCGCGGGTTGGCGCGCCCGTTGGGCTTCTCCGTGACGATCTCGTTCATGCTTGCCTCCGGCCTTGCTGACAGAGGACGCCACAGGCTTCCGTGTCAAGCCTATTGACTAAACGGTTTAGTTTGATATGTAAAGCATCGATTGAACTAAACGGTTTAGTCGTGACCGGCGTGGCCGCGACCCGGAGGCGAAGATGGCTCAAATCGAACGTAAGTCGGCGCAGGTTGCCGAGGTGGAGCGCCCAAGCGGTGCCGAGCCGGTGCCTCTCACCTCGCGCAAGCCGGGGGTGGATGCTCCTGTCGCGGGCGGCGTGGCCGATGCCGCGCCCGCGCGGCCGAAGCGTTCGCGCAAGCGACTCTTGCTCGGGGCGGTGCTGGTGGCCGTGGTCGCCGGCGGTGGCTATTACGGGCTCGACTGGTGGCGGGTCGGCCGCTTCCTGGTCTCGACCGACGACGCCTATGTCGGCGCCGACACCTCGGTGCTCGCCGCCAAGGTGAGCGGCCACATCACACATGTCGAAGTGGACACCAACCAGCCGGTCAAGGCCGGCGACGTCATCGCCCGCATCGACGATGGCGACTACCGCCTGGCCGTCCAGGCGGCGGAGAACAAGATCGCCACCCAGCAGGCTACCATCAACCGCTACGGTCAGCAGATCGACGCGGCAAAGGCGAGTGTCGACCAGGCCAAGGCCCAGCTCGTCGCCGATCAGGCCGAACTCAACCGCACTCAACTCGAATTCGACCGCCAGTCTGAACTGGTGAAGTCGCAATACTCCAGCCGGGCGACGCTCGACAATGCCCGCGCCGACCGTGACAAGGCTCAGGCGGCCGTCGATGCCGCCACGGCGGCGGTCACCTCGGCGCAGGCCAATATCGCCGTGCTCGACGCCCAGCGCACCGAGGCGATGCGGACGCTCGACGAATACCGCACCGCGCGCGACCAGGCGCGGCGCGATCTCGACTTCACGGTGGTCCGCGCGCCTTTCGACGGCATCGTCGGCAACCGCGCGGTGCAGGTGGGCCAGCTGGTGCAGGCCGGTACGCGGCTCGCCGCGCTGGTGCCGATCAGCGAGGTCTATGTCGACGCCAACTTCAAGGAGACGCAGCTTGGCCGCCTGCATCCCGGCCAGCAGGTCGACATCGCCGTCGATGCCTATCCGGACGAGGCGTTCCATGGCCGGGTGGTGAGCGTCGCGCCGGCCTCGGGCTCTGTGTTCAGCCTGCTGCCGCCGGAGAACGCCACCGGCAATTTCACCAAGATCGTCCAGCGCGTGCCGGTGCGCGTCGAGCTCGACGCCGCCGCCCGTGCCAAGGCGGAGCTGCGTCCGGGCATGTCGGTGATCGCCACCGTCCACACCCGCACCGACGGCTGAGCCGGCGCGACATCTCTTTCAGGAGGCCGCGATGGCGGACACTCTGAGCCTCGGTGCTGCACGCGAGCGACCCGCCTCCTCGGAAGGAAGGCGGATGTTCGCCTTCCTGTGCATGGTGTTCGGCATGTTCATGGCGATCCTGGACATCCAGATCGTCTCCGCATCGCTGTCCGAGATCCAGGCCGGCCTCGCCGCCAGCGCCGACGAGATCTCCTGGGTGCAGACCAGCTACCTCATCGCTGAAGTGGTGATGATCCCGCTGTCGGGCTTCCTGTCACGCGCGCTGTCGACGCGCTGGCTGTTCGTCGCCTCGGCCGCCGGCTTCACCGTGATGAGCTTCCTGTGCGCGACGGCGACCAGCATCGAGCAGATGATCGTCTACCGGGCGCTTCAGGGCTTTCTCGGCGGCGGCATGATCCCGACCGTCTTCGCCGCCGCCTATTCGATCTTCCCGCGCGAGAAGCAGCCCATTGTCACGCCGATGATCGGCCTCGTCGCCACCCTCGCGCCGACCATCGGCCCGACGATCGGCGGCTATCTCACCGACCTGTTCTCCTGGCACTGGCTGTTCCTCATCAACATCGTGCCCGGCCTGTTCGTGGTCTTCGCCACCGCCATTCTGGTCGACTTCGACGAGCCCGACTTCGCCCTGCTGGACCGTTTCGACTGGTGGGGGCTCATCTTCATGGCCGGCTTTCTCGGCAGCCTTGAATTCGTGCTGGAGGAGGGGCCGACCAATGACTGGTTCGAGGACGAGGCGATCTTCATCTTCGCCATCGTCGGCGCGGTCTCGTCGGTGGCCTTCTTCGCCCGCGTGTTGATGGCGAAGGAGCCGGTGGTGGACCTCAAGGCGTTCTCCAACCGCAATTTCTCGGTCGGCTCGGCCTTCAGCTTCGTTCTCGGCATCGGCCTTTATGGCCTGACCTATCTCTACCCGCTCTATCTGGCGCGGGTACGCGGCTATTCGGCTTTGATGATCGGCGAGACGATGTTCGTCTCCGGCCTCGCCATGTTCCTCACCGCCCCGCTGGCCGGTCGCCTGGTGGCCAAGATCGATCCTCGGCTGATGATCGGCTTCGGCTTCACCGCCTTCGCCGTGGGAACCTGGCAGGTGACCGGCCTCACCAAGGATTGGGATTTCTGGGAGCTGCTGGTGCCGCAGATCCTGCGCGGCGTCGGGCTGATGATGGCGATGATCCCCATCAACAACATCTCGCTCGGTACCCTGCCGCCGGCACAGCTGAAGAACGCCTCGGGCCTCTTCAACCTGATGCGCAATCTCGGCGGCGCCGTGGGGCTCGCGCTCATCAACACGGTGCTGAACGACCGCTGGGACCTGCACCTCGCCCGCCTGCACGAGAATGTGCAATGGGCCAGCACGGCGGCGGTCGAGCGGCTGGATTCCATGACCAAGGCGCTCGGCGCGCTGGGCTCGGATGCCGATGTCGCGGCGCTGAAGAAGCTCACCGGGCAGGTTCGTATCCAGGCGGAGGTGATGGCGTTCTCCGACGTGTTCCTGGTTCTGACGGTGCTGTTCTGCCTGCTGGTCGTCGCGGCTCCGCTGATGCGTCGCCCGGTGCACAAGGGCGGCGGTGGCGGCCACTAGCGCCACCCGTCCGCGTGGGTGACCCCGGGCCTAATGGGTCGGCAGTGGCGAGAACCGCACGCTGATCGAGGTGCCGCGCTCGCGGGGACGTAGTTGGAACTCTCCGCCGAGCGTGCCGACCATCGAGCGCACGATGCGGCTGCCGAGCCCGGTCCCCTTCGGGATGCCGGTGCCGTCCCAGCCGACGCCGTCATCCTCGACCACCAGTTCCGCCGATCCGTCATCCGCCTGCGTGCGCAGGGAAACTCGCACCTCGCCGCCCTGGCCTTCCTGATAGGCATATTTGAACGCGTTGGTGACCAGCTCGGTCACCAGCACGCCGACGGCGACGGCGCGATCGGTGGGCAATGTGAGCGGCTGGGTCTCGATCAGCAGATGCACATGATGGCCGGCCAACCGGGTCGAGGATTTCAGGTCCTCCACCAGCCCCTGCAAATACTCGTCGACGGCGACGAAGCGCACATCCGACGAGGTGTAGAGCCGCCGATGCACGCCGGCGATCGCCATGATGCGTGCCTGCGTCTCCGCCAAGGCGGCCTGGCAGGCCTTGTCCTCGATGGTGTTCGACTGCAGGCGCACCAGCGAGACGACCATGGCGAGGCTGTTGGCGACGCGGTGGTTCACCTCCGCCAGCAGGGCCTCCGCGCGGTCGCGCGCCTCGCGCACTTCCTGCTCGGCGCGCTCCTTCGCCCGGCGCAGCCGGGCGGTCTCGATCGCCTGGTCGATGGCGTTGGTGAGAAGCTCGATGAACTCGGCCTCGATGGTCTTGGGTACATAGTCGATGGCGCCGGCCTTCAGCGCCTCTACCGCGACCGTCGTCTCCGCCGAGGCCGTCACATAGACGACGGGCGGCGCGTCGGCTCGCTGGCGCAGCGCGGCGAGCACGTCGATGCCGGTTCCGGTCGGCAGGAAGTGGTCGAGCGCCACCACATGCACTTCGTCTTCGTCGATGAGCCTGAGCCCGCCGGCCGCGTCCCCGGCGAGCATGACCTCATAGCCACGTCGCGTCAGGGCCTTCTGAACCAGGCGCGCCATGCCCGGATCGTCATCAATGTAAAGGACGCGGCGAATGCTGGCTGGCATGAATCAGGCGGTCTCGGGAACTTGCATAACGGAGAAGAACAACCCGAGCTGACGGATCGCGTTGGCGAATCCTTCATAGTTGACTGGCTTGGTAATGTATACATTGGCGCCAAGATCGTAACAGCGCTGAATTTCGCGCGTATCGTCCGTCGTGGTCAATACCACTACCGGGGTGCGGCGCGTGTGCGGATTGGCCTTTACCTTCTCGAGTATTTCAATGCCGGTCATGTCCGGAAGATTGAGATCGAGCAGGATCAGCAGCGAGCGCCCGGCGCTGATATCGCCCGATCCGTCCGGGCCGAACAGGAAGGTCAGCGCTTCGGTGCCGCTCGCGAAGGGAACGATCTCGTTGTTCACGCCGGCGCGCCGGATGTTCTTCTCGATGAGGCGCGCATGGCCCTCATCGTCCTCGATCATGATGATTGTTACAGACTTCGCGTTCTCACTCATGCCGCCATGCTCCGTGTCGTGGCCCGAAGTTGAGCGGGCACGGTCAGAGTGAATATGCTGCCTTCCCCAAAGGTTGAGTTAAGCGTGATGTCGCCGCCGAGGTTCCGTGCCATCGCGCGGACATGGGCGAGCCCGATCCCTTCGCCGGGCTGGTCCTGCTGACCGGAGCGCCGGAACAGCTCGAAGACGCGCTCGTGATCCCGGACGTCGATGCCGCGGCCATTGTCCTCGATGGAGATGTTCACCAGTCCCCCCGGCCGTGCGACCGCCTGAACCCTAATGCGCAGGGGAATGTCGCGGCGTCGGTATTTCACCGCATTGTCGAGCAGATTGCCGATAATCTGTTCGAGCGAGAGCCGGTCGCCGACGAGAGCCGGCACCTTTACGTTGAGCGCGACCTCGCCCTCCGCCTCCGACACCTGATGCGCGATGGCCGCCACCGCGTTCTCGATCAGCCCCGGCAGTTCGATGCGCTCGGGCTTCAGCGCGCGTCTGCCCTCGCGCGACAGCTTGAGGATGGCGTTGATCAGGCCATCCATCTTGCGGGTCGATGAGCGAATGAAGCCAAGCGCCTCCGGCAGGTCTTCCTGTGCGGCGAGCTTCGCCGCCTCATAGTCCGGCCCGGCCACGCGCTCGCCGGCGTAGGACACGAAGCTCTGCAGCGTCGCAACGCCCTGCTCGAGCTCGGCGGTGAAGCCCATGATGTTCACCAGCGGTGCCCGCAGGTCATGGGTCACGATGTAGGCGAAGCGCTGGATCTCTTCGTTGGCGCGGCCGAGTTCGGCGGTGCGCTCGCGTACGCGCTCCTCGAGATTGACGTTCAGCGCGTCGACCTCCTGCCGTGTCGCCGCGAGCTGGCGCAGATAGCTGAGGATGGTGAGGAGGCCGATGAGGGTGATGAACACCACGAAGAGGCCGCCCAGAACCGACACCCACCAGAGCGCGTTGGCGCTCTCTCCCTGCGCGACGCCGAGCCGGCCGAGGTCGTCTTCCGCCTCAGAGACGATGTTCTGAAGGATGGTGCGCGCCTGATCCATCAACTCCTTGCCGCGGTCCTCGCGCACGATGTCGATCGCCGCCTGCCGCTGGCCCTGCCGGGCGAGGTCGACGGTCTGGCGCAGTTCGCCGAGGCGGGCATCGATGGTGAGCGCGAGCTGGTCCACCTGCGGACGAAGATCGGGCCTCACCTCCGCCGCCTTGCGCAAGCGGTCCATGTAGGAGCCGAGATTGGCGAGGGCGTCGTCATAGGGTTGCAGATAGGCCGGGTCGTCGGTGATCAGGAACCCGCGCTGTCCGGTCTCCGCATCCTGCAACCGCGAGCGCAGGTCGACGCCGGCCGCCCTCAGGCGCCGAAGCTGCGTGACCTCGGTGACATAGTCCTGGGTCCGCTGCACCAGCCACACATTGGTGACGACCACGCTGGCAAGAGCCACAAGCCCCAGCAGCAGCAGGATGAGCGTGCGGAGGAGGAAGGAACTGCGGGAGAGCGACATGTAGATTCCGGCGCGGGCGATCTGGGGCGGGCGTCGACGATAGGCGAGCAGATTAACGGGAGCCAGCGATGTTGGTTCCCACGTCGGTGAACCGCCGGAAAAAAGACGGTCTGGCGCCGAGCGGCGAGGTGCCACCGAGCGCACGCGGTGGGTGGTGTCGCGGACGGTGCGAACCGATCAGGGTTCGGCAGCGGAACCGGACGATTCTGCCGCCGTTTCCTTCCCAGAGTGCCCGTCGTCGTGCCTGCAGTCCTTTCGCCGACGGGTCTGTCCATCGCCGGAGCTTCCCCATGACACTCACCGTCATCCAGCACGTCCTCACCCGGTTGCAGGAGATCGGCATCGCCGACGTGTTCGGCGTGCCGGGCGATTTCGCCTTTCCGGTCAATGACGCGATCTGTCGGCAGTCCGGGATGCGCTGGGTCGGCTGTGCCAACGAACTTAACGCGGCCTATGCCGCCGACGGCTACGCCCGCATCAAGGGCGTGGCAGCGCTCAGCACCACCTATGGCGTCGGCGAGCTGAGCGCGCTGGCCGGCGTGGCGGGGGCCTATGCCGAGCATCTGCCGATCTTCCATCTGGTCGGCACGCCGCGCATGGCGGTGCAGCGGGCCCGTGCCATCGTGCATCACACATTGGGCACCGGCGAATATGATCTGTTTCGCCGAATGAGCGAGCCGGTGGTGTGCGCCCATGCGGTGATGACGCCGCAGAATGTCGCCTATGAGACCGAGCGGTTGATCGCCGAGGCGCTCTATCATTTGCGGCCGGTCTACATGGCATTCCCCGCCGACCTCGCCAACCAGCCGGTGGTGAGCAGCGCGGCGGCGATCCCGGCGCCGCAGAGCGACCCCGCCCAGCTGGCGGCTGCCACCAAGGCTGTGGCGGCGGCGCTGGAGCAGGCGCAGACCGCCTGCCTGCTGCCGGGGCTGCTGGTCGCCCGTCGCAGGCTGGGCGACAGGTTGCAGCGGCTGGTCGACGCGTCGGGCCTGCCCTTCGCCACCATGTTCCACGACAAGACCGTGCTCGACGAGCAGCAGCCGGCCTATGCCGGCATGTATGATGGCGCGCTGATGAACCGCGAGGTGCAGGCCTTCGTCGAGGGCCGCGACCGCATCGTCACCGTCGGCACGCTGATGACCGATTTCAACACCGGCTCCTTCACCGCCAATCTCGATCCGAAGCGCACCATCGTGATCGACCACCACAGCGTCAGCGTCGATGGTCGCACCTATTCCAGCGTCGAGCTCGGCGACGTCCTCGAGGCACTGACGCGGATGCTGCCGATGCGCGACTGGCCGCGTCTCACCGCCGGTTCGCTCGGGGCGGTGGAGGGCGCCGGCGACGATCCGATCACTGCCGAGGCGCTCTATCCGCGCTGGGCCGAGTTCATCCGCCCCGGCGATATCGTGGTGGCGGAGACCGGCACCGCCTCGATGGGGCTCGGCTTCGCCCGCATGCCGTCGGGTGCCAATTTCTACAACCAGACGCTCTGGGGAGCGATCGGCTGGGCGACGCCGGCGGCGGTCGGCGCGGCGCTGGCCGATCCCTCGCGGCGCACCGTGCTGATCACCGGCGAGGGCTCGCACCAGCTCACCGTGCAGGAACTGGGGCTGTTCGGGCAGCTGGACCTGAAACCCGTCGTCTTCGTGCTGAACAATGACGGCTATCTGATCGAGCGGCTGCTCTGCAAGGATCCCGAGATCAGCTACAACGACATCGCACCCTGGCGGTACACCGAGCTGCCACATGCCTTCGGCTGCGAGGGCTGGACGGTCTCCCGCGTCACCACCTGCGCCGAGTTCGACGCCGCGCTCCAAGCCGCCGGCGAGGCGAATTCCGGTGTCTATGTCGAGGTCGTCACCGGGCGCTACGAGGCATCGCCGCTGTCGCTGAAGCTCAGCGAGAAGATGAAGCAGGCGGCGGCGGAGAGCTGAACACGGGCGAACAGATGCAGCGGGGCGCCGCTGCTCCTGTCCTTTCGTGCGGTCCCCGATCCATTGTGTCGAAAGCCCCGCCGGACCACCGATAATGAGCTGGTCCGGCGGGTAGGCCTGCCTGCCACCTCGATGAGGGCCTTGGCCGGCGCGGTCAGCGCCACCTTGCCGAGCGCTAGCGCATAGCTTCGAAGTGCTTCCTGAACTCCTCGGCGACTTGAACTCCTCGGCGCCGCCCTGACCGAAGGCGTTGTTCATCGCGAGGATGGCGGCGTTCTTCCAACCATTGCCGGGCACGTCCCGGGTGGCGAGTTCCGTCGAGACATTGTCGAGGCCGGCCATGGAAGGGGAGGTCAC
Source organism: Ancylobacter sonchi (assembly GCF_018390695.1). GTDB lineage: Bacteria > Pseudomonadota > Alphaproteobacteria > Rhizobiales > Xanthobacteraceae > Ancylobacter > Ancylobacter sonchi. Next base: position 237,104 of record NZ_JAHBGF010000010.1, read on the forward strand.
GCCGATTTTCGGCGCGAGCCCGGACGTCGACGCCGGATTGATGTCCGGGATGCCTTGCTGCACCAGATACTGGCCGAGCGGAAGGGTGATGCCCGAGCTGTACTCGCCGATCACCAGCGGGACCTTGTCGACCGAGGGCAGCTTATCGGCGGCGTCGATCGCGATCTGCCGGTGCCGTCGATACAGCACTGTCGAGGGGCGGTGCGGCAGCCGGTGTTGATGGTCCGTCGTGGTGCGTAGTCGGCTCTCGCGGCAAGACGTGCCGCGAGAGCCAGATGCATCGGTTGCTTTCAGGCGCCGCCGCGCGTGGCTAGCCGGCGAAGCGGTCGGTGGCGCGGATCAACTGATCGAGGATGCCGGGCTCGGTATAGGCGTGGCCGGCGCCTTCGATGAGGTGGAAGTCGGCGTCCGGCCAGGCCTTATGCAGCGCCCAGGCGTATGTCGCCGGGCAGGGCATGTCGTAGCGGCCATGAATGATCACGCCGGGAATGCCGGAGAGCTTGTGGGCGTCGCGCAGCAGCTGGCCGTCCTCCATCCAGGCGTCGTGATAGAAATAGTGGTTCTCCACCCGCGCGAAGGCGAGCGCATAGTGGCCGTCGTGATAGGGGGCGGTCAGTTCCGGGTTGGGCAGCAGCGTGATGGTCTCGCCTTCCCAGATGGTCCAGGCCTTGGCCGCCTCGAGCTTGGCGGCCTCGTCGGTGCCGGTGAGCAGCGCGCGATAGGCGCGGACCGGATCGGCACGTTCCGCCGGGGTCTTCAGGGGCGCGAGGAAGCGCTCCCATTTGTCGGGGAACATCTCCGAGACACCGAAGCGGTAGTACCAGTCGATCTCCGCGCGGGTGACGGTGTAGATGCCGCGCAGGATCAGCGCCAAGACGCGCTTGGGATGGGTCTCGGCATAGGCGAGGGCGAGCGTCGAGCCCCAGGAGCCGCCGAACACCAGCCATGTCGCATGGCCGAATTTTTCGCGCAGCCTTTCGATGTCGGCCACGAGGTGCCAAGTGGTGTTGGCCTCCAGCCCGGCATGCGGCGTCGAGCGGCCGCAACCGCGCTGGTCGAACAGGGTGAGGTCGTAGCGGGCCGGATCGAAGAGGCGGCGATGATTGTCGCTGATGCCGGCGCCGGGGCCGCCGTGCAGGAACACAGCCGGCGTGGCGCCGGGCGTGCCGACGCGCTCGTAATAGACGGAGTGCCCGTCGCCGACATCGAGCCAGCCGGTCTCGTAGGGCTCGATGGATGGGTAGAGAGTACGAAGTTCGCTCATGATCCGTTCGGGAGATGGAGGGGCGAAAGGGCCGACCTCATTTGGGAGGCTCGAAATCGAAGGGCTTGGCCGGCTTGAATTCGGCCGTCGCGTTGCCGGAGAATACATGATCCTGGACCGGGCCGAGGTCGAGCTTCTTTACCGTGCCACTTCCCGGCGCGAAGTCGATGGCCTTGAGGTCGACCCAGAACGTGTTGGGCGTCAGCGCCGATTCAAAGAAGTACAGCTTACGCTTGTGGTCGAACACGGTGCGCCAGCGGGTGGAGGAGACGAAGGGTTGGTCCGGCGTCGTCAGCCCATAGGGCACTGAGGCGTTGCGGATCACGCTGAACACGCTGGCGAGCGCGCGGTTGGGGTCTTCCCATTTCGGGATGGCATTGACGTAGAAGGAGGCCCGGGCGAAGCGGTCGGCGGCGCGATTGGTGCCGGGCAGCTGGTTCAGTCCGCCGATCTGCTTCCAATAGGCGTTGAGCGCCAGCTGCTGGTCGTAGGTCGGCGAGTTGGTCATCACCTGATATTGCCGGCCATGGTGGATGACCTGCTTGCCGTCGATATATTCGACGACGGCGCTGTCGCCGCTGGGGTCGGAGATCGACAGGTGCAGCGTCGCCATGCGGCTGCCGTCGGGCAGGGTGTCGCTAACCAGCACGAAGGGTTCGGCCTCAAGCGCCGCGACCGCTTCCGTCACCGTGGCGAAATTATCGAGCACATATTGCGCCCAGGCGGCGATGGAGAGGCCGGGCTTGTTCGGATCGGCCGGCGGGTACCGGGACTCCGTCAGCCACAGCATGTTGGCCATCAGCCCGGCCTCGTTGACGCCGTCCGTGGTGGAGATGTCGTAGCCGGAGGCGATCACGCTGCCATATTTCGACGTCCAGTGCAGCGAGTTCGGGCCGCCCGCGCCGTCTCGCTCCATGCCGCGCGGAAAGATCCAGAGATTGGTCAGGATGTCCTGCGACCAGTCCATGGAGCGGGCGGTGATGACGTTGTCGTCAGTGCCGAGATAGACGAGCCGCGTGCAGGCAAAGGACGCAGCCGGTGCGATCGCCAGGCCGGTGGCGAGAGCGGCGGCGAGGAGGGCAGGCGCGCGGGCGAGCATCGACGACTCCTCAAGTGCGGGCCTCATAAAGACCGCTTGGAGGTATCGAGGCAAGATAGAGCCCCCCCTGTGGCGTGGGGAGGGTTGCCGGGCGGCGTCGGCCGCCGGACCCGCAGAGTGTTCGGAGCGAGCGGGAGATGCCGCGGTCGCGTCGATACGGTTTTGCGGTGATTTTCTGCTGTCATGGGCGGTATTTGGTGGTCGATGCAGCTTTTGGATACGGTCGGCGGCGTTGTCGCGGTCGTGTAGCGTTCCGCAGATCCTACTTTATTGCCGAGTTTCCATTTTGTTGTATCGTGGACTTACGCTCGATATGGGGGAGCGTCTACGATCAACGAGAACGACCGTCTAGAATAGAATATTCGAAGCAATTTCGAATTTAACCTATTTCGGATGGGTGGAGGAAGACGACTTGCCGAACGAGGGTTGCGGTTGGCAGGCCGGGAGTGCGTTCGCTTCTAGGCTCCACATGTTGGTTGGAACTGGTGGACCCCACCGTCATTCATCTGTCGATAAGGGGCAAACATGGCTACTACATATACTTACACTTATTACTATGGCGTGAGTGGCGAGCACGGGACAAATATCAACACCAATAATGAAGGGCCTGTATCATTCGCCATCGAAGATGGCGATACGCTCAATGTTGGTGAAGCTATCACGCTTACGGTGGGTTCTGACGCCGTTGAAGGAGTCTATCAGGGTATTTCGGAGGCCGGAGATCCTTATTTCACCGTTGAGGGGCAGTATTATTTCGGCTCCAGCACGGAATATACGAACGGCGCCAACAACGCTCCTGCCTATACGGCAGAGACGTTCTGCTTCCTCACCGGCACGCTCGTCGCGACGCCGGCCGGTCTGGTTGCGGTCGAGGATCTCGCCATCGGCGACCTGGTGCTGACCAGCGATGGCCGCACCGTTCCGGTGAAGTGGATGGGCCGGCAGGCTTTCATGCCGGCGTTCGGCATGCCGGAAGCCCGCCGTCCGGTGATCATCGTCGCCGGTGCGCTGGGTGAGAACCTGCCCGCGCGCGATCTGCGCGTGACCTCCGACCACGCACTCCTGCTCGACGGCACGCTGGTGCAGGCCGGCGCGCTGGTCAACGGCACGACGATCCGCCGCATGACCGCCGCGGAGCTCGGCGAGCGCTTCGTCGTCTACCACATCGAGCTCGAGAACCACGAACTCGTGGTCGCCGAGGGCGTGGCCGCCGAGACCTTCGTGGACAACGTCTCGCGCCGACACTTCGACAACTATGCCGAGTTCGAGGCGCTGTTCGGCACTTCGCCAGCCTCGATCGCCGAGATCGACCTGCCGCGCGTGAAGAGCGCCCGCCAGCTGCCGGCCTCGATCCGCGCCCGGGTGCAGGATGCGGCCGAGCGTCTGGTCCCGGCTCAGGGCGTCGCGGCCTGAGCGGACCGGGTCACATGGGCGGCGGAGCGTCACGGCGCCGCCGCGCCAGTGCCGGGGAGGGCCGCTGCCTGAGCGGCCGTCCTTGAGATGACCAAAACGACAAAAGCCCGGCGAGGATGACGCGATGTCTTCCCTTCGCCGGGCTTTTGCTTTCGAATTCGTCGCTGCGTCGGCTAAATGGCTGGCGTCTTGCGCGCTTCTTGCCAGCCGGAGCCGATAGCCGGAGGCTCCCTTGGCGGCGGGAGCGACGGGCGCACCTTGCCACGCGAGGCGATCCTGCGGCCCTTTCGCCGGCCTGACGCCCTGCGAATACAATTGCATAGTCCGGACCTTAGAGCCGGATCGTTTCGTCCGCGATCCGCTCCACCCGGTACCGGGACTGAACACCTAGCCTTGGCTTCCTATGCTGCCGGCGAGTTTCATGCCTCCGGCGTGAGCACGGTTCATCCCCGGAACGGACGGTGGCAGGCGTGATTTCGCCCCGGCGCGATCTCTCCTTTAGGTGCCGGGCCGGCGCGCGGGCCTCATCAACTCGCCCAGGAAGGCTCAGCACGAGGTAACCGGGCCGACTGGCCGGAAGGAGCGCCCCCGAATGGGAGCGCTCCGCTCCTTTCAGAGCGCCAGCTCGCGCCGCAGTATCTCCAGCCGCTCCATGGCGACGACGCCGTCGGCGATGGTCGGCGCCGCCGTCTCGATGCCGGCCAGCGCCGGCACCACATCGGCCAGCAGTGCGTGATAGCCCTTCGGATCCTCATTCGCCGCGGCGGTGAAGTTCGGCTTCCAGGTGAGGGAATCCACGTCGTCGGCGAGGGTGGCGGCGGGGTCGGCGACCTTGAAGGGCGGGTTTCGGTGCCAGCGGATCTCGATGACGTCCTCGACCTCGATGCGCTGATGGTCGCCCATCAGCTCGATCCGCTCCACCGGGGTGCCGCGCGACTGGATGGTACCCATGGCGATGTTGCCGATCGCCCCGCATTCGAACTCGAAGCCGACATGGAACAGCACCCGGCCCGGAACCTTCTCGATCTTGCGCGCGGAAATCGTCTTCACCGGCGAGACCAGGAAGGAGACGAGATCCATGTAATGCACGCAGTGATGCAGGAAGAAGCCGGTATAGTCGACGTTGCCGACGAAGTATCCCGGCGCGGTCATGTAGTAGCCGGTGATGCCCAGCACGTCGCCGAAGCGGCCGGAGCGCACGATGTTCGCGGCCATCTTGTTGCCGACCGAGTAGCGCTTCATGAAGCCGACCAGCAGCGGCTTCTTCGCCTTCTCCGAGGCGGCGAGCAGTTCGCGCGCGCCGGCGGCGGTGCCGGCCGGCGGCTTCTCCATGAACACGCCGAGCCCGCGCTCCAGCGCCTTCTTGCCGAAGGCGAGGTGCTGGTCGGGGCCGACCGCCATGCCCACCGCGTCGAGGCCGGGGGTGGCCAGCAGCGTCTCGACATCGCTGGTGAGGTTCGTCACGCCGAACTGCCGGCCGGCATCGGCGAGGCGGGCGCCGTCGATGTCGCACAGCGCGGTGAGCTTCACGTCATGGCGGACGAGTTGCGGCAGCAGCATCTGGGTGGCGTGGATGCCGCAGCCGATCCAACCGATATTGAGGGTCATCGACGGTATTCCGTGAGGGTGATGTGGGACTTCATGAAGGCGACGCTGGCCGAGAGACGGTCGCTCTCGTCCTCATGCGGGGCGCGCCACTGCGCGAAGGGAACGCCGAAGCGGTCGTCGCGGCGGCGGAACGGCTCCAGCGAGATCGGGCCGGCATAGCCGATCTCGTGCAGCGCACGGCACACCGCCACCCAGTCGGTAGCGCCGGTGCCGGGGAAGCCGCGATGGTTCTCGTTGGCCTGGAAATGCACCACGCGGCCGGCGGCGAGGCGCATCGCCTCCGGGATCGAGCTCTCTTCCATGTGCATGTGGAAGGTGTCGAGCATCAGCTGGATGGCGGGGTGATCGACGGCATCCAGCAACTCGATCGCCTGCTGGGTGGTGCACAGCACGTCGCTTTCGAAGCGGTTCAGCGGTTCGACGGCGAGCAGGATGCCGTGCTTCGCCGCGTAGTCACCGGCCTCGCGCAGGCCGTCGACGCAGCGCTGCTTGCGGGCGAGGCGCTCCTCCTCCGCCACCGGCTGCGGCGGCCGGCCGGCGAACACCAGCGGGTTGCCGGTGAGCGGCCCACCGACGATCTTCGCACCGAGCGCCACCGCCTGGTCGACGGTGTATTTCAGATAGTCGATGCCGGCCCGGTGCGCGTCCGCCTCGGCGGAGGAAAGGTTGCGCTGGAGATTGACGCGCGCGGCGAGCACCACGTCGAGCCCGGCCTCGTCGAGCGCCTTCCGGGCCACCTTGGCATCGATCTCGCCGACCTCGGGCACCAGCAGCTCGACGAAATCGTAGCCGTGCTCGCGCATGCGGGCGAAGAGCGGGAAATGCTCGGCCGTGAAGGGCCGGGCATATTGCATGGAGATCAACCCAATCGGGTTCATTGCAGACGTCCTCGGTCGAGCCCGCGTCGCGAGATTGCGGCGGCGGGGGTGTTGCGTCAGCCCTTCACGGCGCCCTGGGTCATGCCGCCGATGAGGTGGCGCTGGACGAAGAGGAAGAGCAAGGTGGCGGGGAGGGCGCCGACCACCGCGCCGGCGGCGAGCAGGCCCCATTCGATCTGGTACTCACCGATCAGCGTCTGGATCGCCACGGTGACCGGGCGCACGTTCCGCCCGCCCAGTGTGAGCGCGTAGAGATATTCGTTCCAGGCGGTGATGAAGATGTAGATGCCGGTGGAGATGATGCCTGGCACCATCAGCGGCAGCACGATCCGGCGCAGCGTGGTGAGCCGCGAGCAGCCATCGGTCATCGCCGCCTCGTCGAGGCTCTTGGGGATGGCGCCGACGTAGCTGGTCAGCATCCACACCGCGAAGGGAATGGCGACGGTGGAATTGGCGAGGATCAGCGCGAAATGGGTGTCGAGCAGCCCGAAGCGCCGCATCAGCACGAAGAGCGGCAGGATCAGCAGCACCACCGGGAACATGTTGATGAGCAGGAATTGCAGCATCAGCAGCCGCCGGCCGGGGAAGCGGAAGCGCGAGAAGGAGTAGGCGGCGGTCACCGCGACCACGAGACCGAGCGCCATGGTGCCGGTGGCGATGATCAGGCTGTGCAGCATGTTGGTCAGGAAGGAGGTCTGCCCCAGCAGTCGCCAGTAATTGTCGAGGCTCCAGCCGGCCGGCGACAGCGAGACGCCGCTGGAGGCGATCTGCGCCGAGGGAGTCAGCGAGGTCAGGACCATCCACGCAAAGGGCGCCATGGCGAACAGCACGATCAGCGCCACCGGCAGGTCGGTGGTGAGGATGCGACGCAGGGTGGAGGGCTTGTTCATTTCTCCACCTCGCGCATGGTGCGGGCCAGATAGACGGCGACGAAGCTGCCGAGCAGGATGGTGAAGGTGACGGCGATGGCGGTGCCGTAGCCGAAATCGAGGTTCTGCCGGGCCTTGATGAAGGCGTAGAGCGGCAGCGTGTGGGTGGAGTAGCCGGGGCCGCCGCCGGTCATCACGAAGATGACGTCCATCGAGTTCGCCACCCAGATCACCCGGAGCAGGCCGGCGGTGGCGAGCACCGGCATGATGCCGGGCAGGGTGATGTGCAGGAATTGCCGCCAGGACGAGGCGCCGTCGAGCGAGGCGGCTTCGTACTGGCTCTTGGGGATGCCCTGCAGGCCGGCGAGGATCATCACCGCGAAGAAGGGGAAGCCCTGCCAGGTGAGCGTGGCGATCACCGCATAGAGCGCGAGATGCGGGTCGGCCAGCCACGGCACCGCGCCCTGCACCACCGAGAGATAGATCAGCAGGTCGTTGAGCACGCCGGTATTGGGATCGTAGATCCAGCGCCACATCAGCGCGATCACCACGCTGGGTAGCGCCCAGGGAATGATGATCAGCGCGCGGGCAACGCTGCGCCAGGGGAATTCGCGGTTCAGCAGGATGGCGGTGACGAGGCCGAGCCCCATCTGCAGCGGCACGGTGAGGCCGATCCAGATCACAGTGTTCCACAGTGCGGTCCAGAACACCGGGTCGCTGAACAGCTTGATGTAGTTGCCGAACCCCACGAAGCGGCTGGCATTCGGCCGGAACAGGATCAGGTCGTAGAAGCTGGTGATCACGGCCTGCGCCATCGGCAGGAAGACGATGACGGCTGTCACCACCACGGCCGGCGCCAGCAGCCAATAGGGGGTGAGATGCGCCCGGCGCCAGAAGGGGCCGGGGCTTTCGGCGGCGCGTGTGGGGGTGACGATCGACATACTGAATTCCGTGGCTGTCGCGCGTGGAGAGAGGTTCCGGCCACCGGCCGGAACCTGATGCGTCACGGGGCGTCGGCGCGGGGCCGGACCCGAGGGATCACTGCGCGACGAGTGCGTTCAGCTCTTCCATCATCTGCTGCGAGGAGATCTGCCCGGTCAGGGCCCGCTGCATGGCGGTCTGCCAGGCGGTGTTCACGAACTCCGAGGTGGCGGCGTTCTGCGGCAGCACATGCGCGAAGGGCAGGGACTCCACCGTGGCGTCGACGAAGCGGCGCTCATGCAGCTTCCAGTCCTTGGCGCCGCTCTTGGTCACCGTCATCTGGCCGGTGGCGCTGTTGAAGGCGACGTTGTTCTGCCCTTCGGCAAGGAAGGAGATCCACTTCCACGCCGCGTCCTTGTGCGGCGAGGCGGAGAACACCGCCAGCGATTCATCGCCATAGGAAGTCCAGCGACCATCGCCGCATTTCGGCACCGGCACCGCCGACACCTTGTCGCCGAGCGCCGCCACGAGGTCCCTGGACGAGCCGATATGGTGGATGGTCATCGCGGTCTTGCCGGCCTTGAAGGCGCCGATGATCTCCTGGAAGCCGTCATTCGGCGCCGAGGGCGGGATCACCTTGTCCTTGCGGAACAGGTCGATCACCCACTGATTGGCGGCGACCGCCTGCGGGTTGGTCAGCCCGCCCGGCTTGAGCGCGCCGCCCTGCGAGAACACGAAGGCGCCCCACTGGTCCCAACCGCCCTTGCCGCCGCGCAGGCCGAAGCCATAGACATCGGGCGCCTTGGTCAGCTTGATCGCCGCGTCGCGGAAATCCTCGCAGGTCGCCGGCGGCTTGAGGCCGGCGGCGGCCAACATGTCGGTGCGGTAGTAGAGGTACAGGACGACATACTGGATCGGCAGATAGTACTGCGTGCCGTCCGGACCCTTGTTCAGCTCCAACAGGTTGTCGAGCAGGTCGGCCTTGCCGGGCCACGCATTGATGCGATCGCCGAGCGGCTCGAGCGCGCCCATCTCGACGAGGCGCGGCTGCGCGAACAGCTTCACCATCGCCGCATCGGGAGCGTTGCCGCCGATCAGCGCGGTATAGAGATTGTCGTAATAGCTGTTCCAGGGAACGTTCTCGGCCTCGACCTTGATCCCCGGATTGGCCTTCTCGAACTTCGCCACCAGCTCCGACATCGGATTGGCCGGGTTGTCGAAGTGGTACCAGAAGCGAACCGTCTCAGCGTTGGCCGAGCCGGTCGCCATCGCGGCGGCGAATGTGGCGGCGACGGCGAGGCCGGCCGCAAATTTTCTCAAGAGTCCCATGACGCGTTTCCTCCATTGGTTCAGGCTTTTGTTTGGTTCTTGATTGTTGTTGCGACCTCGCCCGCCACCTTCAGCGCCTCACGCGCCGCAGCGAGTTCGTTCGTGTTCTGCAGGAATCCGTGGGTGACGCCGGGCACGACGTCGAAACGGTCGGTGCGCCCCAGTGCCTTCAGCCGGGCATCGAGCGCCACCGTGTCGGAAAACAGCGGGTCGACGCCGGCCGCCATCAGATAGAGCGGTGGCAGCGCGGCGAGCGCGGCGTCCGTAGCGGCGAGCGGGCAGGCGAGGGGATCGCCGACGAGATCGCGCCCGGCGACATACCAGTCCCAGTAGCGGCCCATCCGCGCGGTGGTGAGGCCGGGCCCGTTCTCGAAGCGGCGATAGGACGAGCCGGTGAGATCGGTCGTGTAGTTGCCATAGAACAGCAGGGCGCCGTCCGGCAGATCCCGCCCGGCGGCCTGCTCGTGCAGCATGGCGGCGAGGGCGAGATTGGCGCCGGCGGAGTCTCCGGAAACCAACACCGGCCCTTCCAGTCCCTCGACGGCGCCGGCGAGCACCGCCCGCAGCGTCGCCACGGTGTCGAAGAGGCCGGCCGGATAGGGGTGCTCCGGCGCGAGGCGGTAGTCCGGCAGCACGACGCGCATGCGGGCCGCGTTCGCCAGCACCCGCGCGCAGCGCTCATGCGTCTCCGGCGAGCAAAAGGCGAAACCGCCGCCATGCACGAACAGGATGGTGCCGAGCCCGGCCTCATGCGGCGTCAGGATGCGCAGACGAACCTCGGCCGAGCCGAGCGCCGCGTCGGCGGGAAGCATCGCCTCGCGATCATCAGCCATCTCTGGCAGGTTGACGTTCCAGCGCCGGTTGTTCCGCGCGGCGAGGGCGCGTCCCTCGGCGGCCGGTAGCAGCGTCGCGTCGGGCTGCGGACCGGTCTCGGCGGCGACCTTGTCGATGAGGGCGCGCATCTCAGCCGAGAGGATGCCGGGATCGACGGTCATTGCTGGGTTTCCGGGAAAACGTCGGGGCCGAAGTCGACGATGGTGGCGATGTGGCGGCGCATGGCGGTGGTGGCGCTGGCGATGTCGCCGCTGGCGATGGCGTCGATCAGGCTGCGATGGCGCTGGGCGGTCGCCAGCAGGTCGCGCACGCCGCGGCTGCGGGAGATCTTGAAGCGGTGATTGTGCACCAGGCAGCGGTGCAGGATCGGGTCGAGGGCCGGCAGGCGGGCATCCTGGAGGATGCGCCGGTGGAAGTCGCGATCGATGGAGGCGAGCAGCAACTCGTCATCCGCATCGGCGGCCTGAAGCATCTGCGCCATCATGGCGTTGAGATCGTCGATGAGCGACGGGCTCGGCGAGCGGACGACGCGCGGCAGGCCGGCGCATTCGATGTGGTCGCGCAGGCGGAACATCTCGACCGCCTCATCCTCGGTGCAGTCGGACACCTGCGTGCCGCGATGCCCCTGACGGCGCACCAGCCCCTCCTCCTGCAATTGCAGCAGGGCCTCGCGCACCGTGCCCTGGCTGCACTGGAAGTGGGCGGCGAGGTCAAGCTCGGTGAGGCCGGTGCCGGCCGGCAGCGTGCCGAGCATGATGTCGCGCTTCAGCGCATTGAACGCCGCGCTGGCCTTGGGTGGCCTGCTGGCGCCTCTGCTCGGGGATTTGGTGGAAAAATACACCATCGGGCGTGCCGGTTCCGTGTTGCCTCATGGGCAGATTATCATTATCGATAATGATAACGATAATTCAGTCAAGCCCGAAACGGCAAGTCGAGGAGGAAAACGATGTCGGCCATAGCCCTGAAGGGTGTGCGCAAGTCCTATGGCGACGTGCAGGTCATCCGCAGCATCGACATCGAGATCGAGAGCGGCGAGTTCCTGGTGCTGGTGGGGCCGTCCGGCTGCGGCAAGTCGACCCTGCTGCGCATGATCGCCGGTCTCGAGGAGATCACCGGCGGCGATCTGGTCATCGCCGGCACGCGGGTGAACGCGCTGCCGCCGGCCCAGCGGGACATCGCCATGGTGTTCCAGGACTACGCGCTCTATCCGCATATGAGCGTGGAGGACAACATGTCCTTCGGCCTCAAGATGCGCGGCGCCAATGAGAACGAGGTCGGCCGGCGCGTCGAGCAGGCGGCCGACATCCTCAAGCTGCGCGACTATCTCAAGCGGCGTCCCTCGCAGCTCTCCGGCGGCCAGCGCCAGCGCGTCGCCATGGGCCGCGCCATCGTGCGCGAGCCGGCGGCCTTCCTGTTCGACGAGCCGCTGTCCAATCTCGACGCGGCGCTGCGGGTGGAGATGCGGCTGGAGATCGCCAAGCTGCACAGCCGCATGAAGGCGACCACCGTGTATGTCACCCATGACCAGGTGGAGGCGATGACGCTCGCCGACCGCATCGTGGTGATGAATGCCGGCCATGTGGAGCAGATCGGCGCGCCGTTGCAGCTCTATCACAAGCCGGCGACGCTGTTCGTCGCGCGCTTCATCGGCAGCCCGACCATGAACACGCTGCCGGGCGTGGCGGCGGTGTCGCCGGGCGGCACGGCACTGAAGGTGTTGCAGGGCACGATCGCGCTCCAGCAGGAGGCGTCGATTCGCGACGACCAGCCGATCGTGCTCGGCGTGCGGCCGGAGGATCTTTCGCTCTGCGGCGAAGGCGAGGCGTGGTTTGCCGGCGAGATCGCCGTCGCCGAGCGGCTGGGCAGCCAGACCTACGCCTATGTCGATATCGGCCACACCCGCATGCTGACCATCGAATGCCCGCGCGACGCCGAGATCCATGTCGGCGACAAGGTGAATGTGCGCGGCAACGCGGCCAAGCTGCACATCTTCGACGAGGCGACCGGCCAGCGGCTGAACTGAGCGCCGACGCGGCCCGCCCTTGCGGTGGGCCGCCCTTCAGACGCGAATCGAAGAAACCGAATCAAGCATCTGAGATACAAAAGAAAAGGGCGCCTTGCGGCGCCCTTTGTCATTTCCGCCGAAGCGGCAGGATCACTTGATCTTGCCTTCGCGGAATTCGACGTGCTTCTTCGCGACCGGGTCGTACTTCTTCACGACCAGCTTGTCGGTCATGGTACGGGAGTTCTTCTTCGTCACGTAGAAGAAGCCGGTGTCGGCGCTCGAATTGAGCCTGATCTTGATGGTCGTTGCCTTGGCCATGACCGGCCTCCTGAAAGTGGCACGCGACCCAATGTCGGGATCGCGTCGAAATCATCGGGGTCGCGCGGCAGCGATGCCGCTCGTTGAGCGTCCGTATCCTTGATCGGCGCCCAATTGTCAAGGAAGGCGTGCGGTGGAACGGTCGCGGACCAGCTGGATCGCGACCACCAGCACGTAGAAGGCCAACATGGCCGCGAGCGTGAACGCAAAGCCGTCCGGTCCCATGACGCCCATGCCGGCGCCCACGGTCACAGGGCCGGCGATGAGGCCGATGGAATACAGCATCACGAAGGCCGCATTGGCGGTGGCGAGGGCGCCACCATGGAATCGCTCCCCCAGCAGCGCCAGGCCGACCGTGTACATGCCGCAGACGATGCCGGTCATGGTGAACATCGTCGCCATCAGTGCGACGCTGCCGATGGCGAGGAAGGGAATCAGCGCCGCACCGCCGAATCCGACCAGCGCGCAGGCCAGCAGTACCTTGCGCCGGTCCATGCGGTCGCTGATGAGGCCGAGCGGGATCTGGAAGGCGACATTGCCGAGTTCGGCGATGGTGAGTAGCAGCGCCGCCTCGCCCTCGCCGAGCCCTCTCCGCAGCCCGTAGAGCGGCAGGAAGTTGACGAGGCCGGTCTCCACCGCGCCGAAGACGAAGGCCGCCAGCGTCGCCGCGGGGGCGAGCCGCATCAGGCTCAGCACGCCGCGCGAGCTTTCCTTCTCGATCACCGGGGCCTGCGAGGCGCCGATCATCACCGGGATGGAGGCGAGGACGAAGAAGGTGGCGCCGACGAGATAGGGCGCCCAGCCGCTGGTGCCGACCAGCGAGAGGATCGCCGGCCCGCCGGCAAATCCGAAGGCCAGCGTCGTCGCGTAGATGCCGATGACGAGGCCGCGGCGGTTGGCCGGCGCGGCGGCATTGATCCAGAACTCGCTGACCACGAACAGCACGCACAGCGAGGCGCCGAACAGGAAGCGCAGCGGGAACCACAGCACGAAGGCGTCGGTGACCTTGAAGGCGATGAGGCTGGTCGCCCCGAGCGCCACCGCGCCCATCATCATCGGTCCGGCGCCGAACCGGCGCACCAGATCCGGCAGGAACGGCGCCGTGACGATGGTGGCGATGCCGCCAATGGCGGTGTTCAGCCCGATCCAGGTGCTGGAGATGCCGCGCGCGTCGAGTTCGAAGGCGAGCAGCGGGATAGAGAGCGCAAGGCCGAGCCCCACGACCGAGATCGCGGCGATCGCGGCCGCGAGCGAGGCGATGTTGGTGCGTTCGACGGGTAGATCGGCATGCATGGGACGCGACGGCTCACCAAGGGACAGGCCGTCGGCTTTAGAGCATGTTCGGCGAAAACTGAATGACTATTGTGATCACATTCGCCGGCCGCGACGTGCGGTCACTCCAGCGCTTCGCGCATCATGCGGCCGTGCCGGGTAACGTAGTACGGCACCGGCAGCCAGGGCTTGTTGCCGCCGGCGAGGCGGGTCTCCACCTCTTCGAGAATGGCGTGGGTGATGGTCGGCACCTCGGCCTTCTTGGCTTCAGTGAGGGTCAGCCAGGCAAGCTCGACGAGTTCGGATTGCGGCCCCACCACGTCGGGCAGGCGGTGGGCGATCTCGGCGGCGTCCGCCATGAAGAAGCGGGTATCGAAGCGGCGCGACAGTCCCGGCGGGGTGACCGCGCGGGCAACGAAGCTCAGCGCCTCCAGATTGGGGAAGGCACCCGCCTGCGCGAAGGCCTCCCAGCCGGCGGGCATGGCGTCGGGCGCGCCGGCCTCGCGCGAGCCGATGACGAGGCCGGTCTCCTCGCAGGTCTCGCGGATGGCGGCGAGCGCCAGCGCGCGGGCGCGGGAGAGGCTGGGGCGCACCACGCGCTCCTGCAGCCGGCGCTCCGACACGCTGTCGAGCATGCCATAGACCGGCACGTTGCGATCCTGCGGGTCGACGCGACCGCCGGGGAACACCAGCTTGCCGGGCATGAATTTCTGCGCCGGGTTGCGGCGGCCGAGCAGCACGCGCGGCGTACGCGCCGAGCGATCGATCAGGATCAGGGTCGCGGCATCGACCGGGCGGCGATAGGGGTGGGAGGCGTCGGGGCGGGCGACGGCGAAGCGGGCGGAGACGTCGATGGCGGTCATGTGGGACGAGCGAGTCCTGGCGTGCGGCGGCTGGGGGGAACGGGGTCGTGTTCTTCGCTGGCGGGATCGAAGCCGTGCATGCGCAGTGCCCACTGGTAGCCGACCAGCGCCCCCTTTACCGGCGGCAAGAGCAGCAGGCTGAGGATGAGCGTGAGCGGCAGCCACACCGCCATATGCACCCATTGCGAGGGATGCCAGGCGATCTCCACCGCCAGCACCGACGGCACGATGATGTGGCCGACAATGGTGATCACCATGTAGGGCGGCGCGTCGTCGGCGCGGTGATGCCACAGCTCCTCGCCGCAGGCGGCGCAGCGCTCGTTGACCTTCAGATAGGAACTGAACAGCGGACCCTCGCCGCATTTCGGGCAGCGCAGGCGAAAGCCGTTCTTCATCGCCTGGCCGACGAGCCGGGGGGGCTGAAAGCTCATGCGCGTGGCGCTCCTTGCCGGGCCTGCGACTATCGCGCGATTACCGGTGCTTGCCGATCTTGGGCGGGCCGCGCCGCGCAGGGCCGGCGTCGCGGCGGATACCGCGCGGCCCTTTGCGCGTCGGCGCGCCCCTGCCGACCTTTACATAGTCGCCCTTGCTCAGAAGCTCAAACCGCAGGGCGCCCGCCACCGGCGCCGCCTCGACCAGCTTCACTTCCACGTGGTCGCCGAGCCGGTGCATCTCGCCGGTACGTTCGCCGATCAGCGCGTGGCGGCTCTCGTCGTACCAGTAATAATCCTGCCCGAGCGTCGCCGCCGGGATGAAGCCGTCGGCGCCGGTGTCGTCGAGCGCGACGAAGAGCCCCGCCTTGGTGACGCCGGCGATGCGCCCCTTGAAGGTGGCGCCGATCTGCTCGGCCATGTGATGGGCGATCAGGCGGTCGATGGTCTCGCGCTCGGCGGTCATGGCGCGGCGCTCGCTCGCCGAGATGCGGGCGGCGATCTCGGCGAGTTGCTCCGGCGTCGTCTCCTCCGGCAGCCCGTCCGAGCCGAGGTCGAGGGCGCGGATCAGCGCGCGATGCACGATGAGGTCGGCATAGCGGCGGATCGGCGAGGTGAAATGCGCATAGCGGCGCAGATGCAGGCCGAAATGGCCGTAATTCTCGTTGGCGTATTCCGCCTGCGCCTGGCTGCGCAGGATTACCTGGTTGACCAGCGGCGCCAGCTCGGTGCCGTCGACGCGGGCGAGGATGTCGTTGAAATGCGCCGGGCGCACAGTCTCGGTCTTGGGCAGCGCGATGTCGAGGGTCTTCAGGAAATCGCGCAGCGCCGACACCTTCTCCATGGAAGGCTGGTCGTGCACACGGTAGACGAGGGGAATGTGCTTCTCCTCCAGCGTCTCGGCGGCGGCGACGTTGGCGAGGATCATGAATTCCTCGATCAGCTTGTGCGCGGCGAGCCGCTCGGGCACCACCACCCTGTCGACCGTGCCGTCCGGCTTCAGCAGGATCTTGCGCTCCGGCAGGTCGAGCTCCAGCGGGTTGCGGGCGTCGCGCGCCTTCTTCACCAGCGCATAGGCGGCGTAGAGCGGCTTCAGGATCGGCTCGACGATGGTGTCGGTGATGTCGTCCGTCCGTCCCTCGATGGCGGCCTGCGCCTGCGCATAGGCGAGCTTGGCGGCCGAGCGCATCATCACGCGGTGGAAGGTATGGCTCTTCTTGCGGCCATTGGCGCCGATGACCAGCCGCACCGCCATGGCCGGCCGGTCTTCCAGCGGACGCAGCGAGCACAGATCGTTGGAGATGCGCTCGGGCAGCATCGGCACCACGCGGTCGGGGAAATAGACCGAGTTGCCGCGCGCCAGCGCTTCCTTGTCGAGCCCGCTGCCAGGATGGACGTAATGCGCCACGTCGGCGATGGCGACGGTAACGATGTAGCCACCTTCATTCGCCGGATCCTCGTCCGGCGCGGCGTGGACGGCGTCGTCATGGTCCTTGGCGTCGGGCGGGTCGATGGTGATAAGCGGCAGCTCGCGCCAGTCCTCGCGGCCGCGCAGCGTGGCGGGGCGCGCCTTCTCCGCCTCGGCCAGCGCCTCGCGGCGGAACACGTTGGGGATGCCGTGCGCGTGGATGGCGATGAGGCTGATCGCCTTCTCGGTCGCGATCGAGCCGAGCCGTTCCCTCACCTTGGCGGTCGGCAGGCCATAGGCGTGGTGGCGGGTGATCTCCACCGCCACCAGATCGCCGTCCTCCGCCTCGCCCTCGGCGCCGGGGGGCACGGCGAGCTCGCGGCCCATATGGCGCTTGTCGACCGGAATGATGCGCCCGCCGGCATCCGGCCGGCTCTTGTCGGCGCGGTAGATGCCGAGCACCTGCGCGCGCGCCTTCTCGATGAGCTTGAGCACCCGGCCGGTGTGGCGGATGCGGCCATCCGCCTCGGGAATTTCCTCGGTCTTGAGCAGCACCCGGTCGCCGATGGTAGGGGCCGGGCCGGCGAGACGGCCGCGACGTGCCAGCTTCACCAGGATGCGCGGCGCTTCGCCATGCTCCTCGGTGTCCCAGTCGATCGGCTCGGCGATCAGTTCGCCGTCCTCATCGCGCTCCACCACTTCGGCCATCACCACGGCGGGCAGGGCGCCGGCGAGGTGCAGCTTCTTGCGCTTGCGGCCGACGAGGCCCTCCTCGGACAGCTCGCGCAGCATCGCCTTCAGCGCGATGCGGTCGCCGCCGTCCAGCCCGAAGGCACGCGAAATCTCGCGCTTGCCGACCTCGCCGCCATGGGAGGCGATGAAGGCGGTGAGGTCGTCCTTGCTCGGCAGCCCCTTCGGCAGGCGGGGGGCGGCGGGCTTGCGGACTTTCGGCTTGATGGGCTTGCGCACGATTCTCGCATTCCTCGAAGAGTTCCGCCGACGCTAAACGTTACGTCCCGCCGCGTCGACCTTTCCGCGCGGGACGCTATTTATCACCTGACCGCTTTTTCCGCTTCGTGATGGCGCCGAAGGCGGTCCGACCCTTGCCAATCGGTGGCGAGGGAGCCAATTTGCGCCGCCATCACCCGGGGGGCCGGGAAGGAACCGCATCAATGGATGCCCGCTCGTCCGCTTCGGAGCCGGGACAGCTCTCGCACGCCGAAATAAGGAGCATCCTGATCGGCGTCATGCTGGCCATGTTCCTCAGCGCGCTGGAACAGACCATCGTCGCCTCGGCACTGCCGACCATCGGCCTCGCCTTTGGCGACATGGAAAACGTGCCGTGGATCGTCACCTCCTACCTGCTGACCGGCACGGCGGTGACGCCGCTGGTCGGCAAGCTGGCCGATATCCATGGGCCGCGACCGATCCTTCTGGGCAGCATCGGCCTGTTCATCGGCGGGTCGATCCTGTGCGCGCTGGCGCCGAGCATGATCTGGCTGATATTGGGCCGCGCGGCGCAGGGCTTTGGCGGCGGCGGGCTGATCGCGCTCGCCCAGACCATCATCGGCCTGATCGTGGCGCCAAAAGAGCGCGGTCGCTACCAGGCGTTCTTCGCCGTGGTGTTCATCACCTCCAGCGTCGCCGGGCCGGTGCTGGGCGGCTTCTTCGCCGAGCATCTGCACTGGTCGCTGATCTTCTGGCTCAACGTGCCGCTCGGCCTCGCCGCCGCCTATATGAGCGACAGCGTGCTGCACCGCCTGCCGGCGCACCACCACCCGCACCGGCTCGACATCATCGGCGCGCTGCTGCTCTGCGCGGCGGCGATGGCGCTGATGCTGGCGCTGAGCTGGGGCGGCCAGGTCTATCCGTGGGTATCGATGCAGGTGCTGGGCCTGCTCGCCGGCTCGCTGCTGCTGTGGTGCCTGCTCGGCCTGCGGCTCGCCACGGCGCGCGAGCCGCTGATCCCGCTTTCGATCCTGTTCAACCGCGTCGTCGGGCCGGGCGTGCTGGCGGCGGCGATGGCGATCGGCTCGATGATCGGCCTGTCGGTCGAACTGCCCTTCTATTTCGAGGGCGTGCTGGGCTTCACCGCCAGCCAATCCGGCTCGGCGCTCATTCCGCTGTTGGCCGGCGTGGTGGTCGGCGCCACCAGCACCGGCCGGATGATGGGACGCGTGCAGCACTACAAGCGGGTGCCGCTGGTCGGCATGTCGAGCGCGGTGGTCGCGCTGGCGATCCTGGCGCTGTTTCCCCGCGACGTGAGCTTCGCCGGGCTCGCAGTGTTGATGGCGGTCACCGGCGCCGGCCTCGGCACCGTGCTGCCGGTGGTGACGGTGAGCGTGCAGAACGCGGTGCCGCTGCCGCAGATCGGCACCGCGACCGGAGTGCAGAACTTCTTCCGCTCGCTAGGCGGCGTGGTGCTGGCCGCGGTGTTCGGCGCCATCGTGCTCGGCGCTTCCGGCCTGACCGGGCACCAGCTGCTGGACGGTTTCCGGCAGGGCACAGTCGACGCCGGGGCGCTGACGCAGGCGTTCCGCTTCGTCTTCGCCGGGGCGTCGCTGGCGCTGGCGATCGGCCTCGTCGGGCTGATCTTCATGGAGGAGCGGCCGCTGCGCAGCCATAGCGGGCCGGCGCCGATCGAGTGATCGGCGCCGTCTTCGGCATCAGTCGGCCTTGACGGCGGCCTTGCGCTTGGCGGGAGGCTTGGCTGCCGTGCTCTTGCTCGCCGCGCTCTTGGCCTTGGCGGGAGCCTTCCGGGTGGCGGTCTTCTTGGCGCTGCCCTCGGCATCCGCGTCGGCGGCCTTGGTGGTCTTGGCCGTTGTCTTGGCCGCGCTCCGGCGCGCCGGCTTCGCCGGGGCCGAACCGGCCTTGGCGGTCAGCAATTCGACGGCCTGTTCCATCGTCACGCTGGCCGGGTCGAGGCTCTTGGGCAGCGTCGCATTGACCTTGCCGTGATTGACATAGGGGCCGAAGCGGCCGGGCCGCACCGTCACCGGCCCACCCAGCGTCGGGTGCTCGCCAAGCTCGCGCCCGCCCGCCGCCGCGCCGCCGCGCCGGGGGCCCTTGTTCTGCTTGTCGGCGATCAGCGCCACCGCCCGGTTGAGCCCGATGGCGAGCACGTCGTCGCCGGCATCGAGATTGGCGTAGATTCGGCCGTGCTGCACATAGGGCCCGAACTTGCCGATGCCGGCGAGAATCGCCGTGCCATCATCGGGATGACGGCCGATCTCGCGCGGCAGCGACAGCAGCGCCAGCGCGGTTTCGAGGTCGACATCGGCCGGCGCGAGGCCCTTGGGCAGGCTGGAGCGCTTGGGCTTCTTGCCGTCCTTGCCTTCGCCGAGCTGGAGGTAGACGCCGAAGCGCCCGTCCCGCAGCGTGACCTCCAACCCGGTGACCGGATCGGTGCCAAGCACGCGGGTGCCGTTGGTCTCGGCCTCGCCGTTTTCGCCGTTCTGGGCGGCCAGCGGGCGGGTGTACTTGCATTCGGGATAGTTCGAGCAGCCGATGAAGGCGCCGAACTTGCCGACCTTCAGCGACAGATGCCCGGTGCCACAGGTGGGGCACAGGCGCGGATCGCTGCCATCTTCCTTGGGCGGGAAGATGTGGGCGGTGAGCAATTCGTCGAGCCGCTCGATCACCTCGGAGACGCGCAGATCCTTGGTCTCGCCGACGGCGGCGGAGAAATCGCGCCAGAAGTCGCGCAGGACCTGCTTCCAGTCGAGGTCGCCGGCCGAGATCTGGTCGAGCTTCTCCTCGAGATCGGCGGTGAAGTCGTACTCGACATAGCGGTCGAAGAAGCTCTCAAGGAAGGCGGTGACCAGCCGGCCCTTGTCCTCCGGCAGCAGCCGGCGCTTGTCGAGCTTCACATATTCGCGCTCGCGCAGCACGGCGAGCACCGAGGCATAGGTCGAGGGGCGGCCGATGCCGAGCTCTTCCATGCGCTTGACCAGCGAAGCTTCCGAATAGCGCGGCGGCGGTTCGGTGAAGTGCTGATCGGTGGCGATGCCCTTGTTGGCGAGCCTCTCCTGCGCCGACATGGCGGGAAGGCGACGGTTCTCGTCATCCTCCTCGTCGTCGTCGCGACCTTCGCGATAGAGGGTGAGGAAGCCGTCGAACTTGACCACCGAGCCGGTGGCGCGCAGCTCGATGTTGCGGCCGGCAGCCTTCGCGTCGATGTCGACGGTGGTGCGCTCCAGCTCGGCCGATTCCATCTGGCTGGCGATGGTGCGCAGCCAGATCAGCTCGTAGAGCTTCGCCTGATCGCCCTCGAGATAGCGCAAGACGTCCTTCGGCCGGCGGTTGAGGTCGGTCGGGCGCACCGCTTCGTGCGCTTCCTGGGCGTTCTTCGCCTTGGCGGTGTATTTGCGGGGGACGGACGGCACATAGCGGTCGCCATAGTCGCGGCCGATCACCGAGCGGGCGGCGGAGACCGCCTCCGGCGCCATGTCGACGCCGTCGGTACGCATATAGGTGATGAGGCCGACGGTCTCGCCGCCAATGTCGACGCCCTCATACAACCTCTGCGCGATACGCATCGTCACCGCGGGCGCCAGGCCGAGCTTGCGGCTCGCCTCCTGCTGCAGGGTCGAAGTGGTGAAGGGCGGGTAGGGATGTCGGCGCGCGGGCTTCGCTTCGACCGAGCGGACGGTGAAATCCGCCTTGTCCAGCGCCGAGCGGAAGGCGGCGGCCTCCTCGGCGGTGCCGACGTCGAGGCGGCCGATCCTCTTGCCGTCGGCGCCGACGAGGCGGGCCTCGAACACGTCGTTGCGCGGCGTCGCCAGCTTGGCGACGATCGACCAGTACTCGCGCTTGACGAAGGTCTCGATCTCGCGCTCGCGGTCGCAGACGAGCCGTAGGGCCACCGATTGCACCCGGCCCGCCGAGCGTGCGCCGGGCAGCTTGCGCCACAGCACCGGCGACAGGGTGAAACCGACGAGATAATCGAGCGCGCGGCGGGCGAGATAGGCATCGACCAGCGCGGCATCGATCATGCGCGGATGGCGCATGGCGTCGAGCACCGCCTGCTTGGTGATGGCGTTGAAGACCACGCGGGAGACCGGCTGGTCCTTGAGCGCCCGCTTTTCCTTGAGGATTTCGAGGACATGCCAGGAAATCGCCTCGCCCTCGCGATCCGGGTCGGTGGCGAGGATCAGTCCGTCGGATTCCTTCACCGCACGGGCGATGTCGGACAGGCGCTTCTGCGCCTTGGGGTCGACATCCCACAGCATGCGGAAATCCGCTTCGGGGTCGACCGAGCCGTCCTTGGCGGGCAGATCGCGCACATGGCCATAAGACGCGATCACCTCATATCCCGGTCCGAGATATTTGTTGATCGTCTTCGCCTTGGCAGGGGATTCGACGATGACGACCTGCATACGCCCGTGACGTCCTTCGGTTCAGTGTCCAGCCTAGAAAACGGCCGGGAAAATGGGGTAGGCAGTCCAAGCTGTCAAATGGACGATGGGGGAAAACGACAAGGTGGGTGCCGGGATGTCCCACCGTCATTACGAAAATGCACGCATAGATAGTAGTAGATGGAATATATAATCAGAGATAGAAATACCTCTGCCTTCGATGCTAGGCTGTGGTCTCATAGCCGATGAGAAGACCGTGACGGACCAAGATTGCAATCAAGTCGGGGGGCCGAACGATACGGCCGCCTATATCGAAGCGCTCGTCGCCGAGCTGGCGCGGATCGCCTCCGCGAACCGGCTGCACATGCTGCATTATCTGCTTGAAATGGCCCGCGAGGAAGCCGCCAATGTCGCACGTCGCGACAAGCCGGCGGCCGCACGTTCGCTCAGATGAGCGATACCGCGTTGCCGGGGTGACGTTCCAGCCGGCCGGCCAGTTCAAGCTCGAGCAGGACGACCTGCACCTCGCCCGCCGGGCGACCCGACAGCACCACCAGTTCGTCGAGGCCGACCGGGGAGGGGCCGAGCAGGGCCAGGATCCGGCCGCGGGCATCGTCGGCCGGCTCGCTGTAATCCGCTGCGTCACCGTCCTCGTGCGTGCCGCCGGGCGGCTCCATTCGCCCGACCAGCGGCCGTAGCACGTCGATGATGTCGGCGATGTCCGTTACCAGCGCCGCACCCTGCTTGATCAGCGCGTTGGTGCCGCCCGCGCGCGGGTCGAGCGGGGAACCCGGCACGGCGAATACTTCCCGCCCCTGCTCGCCGGCCATGCGGGCGGTGATGAGCGAGCCGGAGCGCTCCGCCGCCTCCACCACTACCACGCCAAGCGACAGGCCGGAGACCAGCCGGTTACGACGGGGAAAATCGCGGGCGCGCGCCTCCCAGCCCATCGGCATCTCCGACAATACAATGCCCTGCTCGGCGATGCGCGCCTGCAGCGCCTCGTTCTCGCGCGGATAGGGGCGGTCATGGCCGCCGGCGACCACCGCGATGGTGCCGCTGGCGAGGCTCGCCTCATGGGCGGTGGTGTCGATGCCACGGGCGAGGCCGGAGGCGACCACCCAGCCCGCCTCGCCGAGCCCACGCGCCAGCCGTGCCGTCATCGTCCGCCCGGCGCCGGAGGCGTTGCGCGAGCCGACGATGGCGACCGTCGGTTCCGTCAGCAGTTCCGCCCGGCCGCGGATAGCGATCAGCGGTGGCGGGTCGTCGATCGCCCGCAGCGGCGGCGGATAATCCGGCTCGCCAATGGCGATGAAGCGCCCGTTCAGCCGGGCGAGGGCAGCGATCTCGTCCTCTGCCTCAGCCGGCGAGGGAATGCGGGGTGGAATCAGGCTGCCGCCGCGCCGGGCGAGGCTCGGCAGCGCCTCCAGCGCCGCGCGGGCGCCGCCGAAGCGGTTGACGAGGTTGCGGAAGGCGCGCGGGCCGACATTCTCGGTCCGGATCAGCCGGAGCCAGTCGCGGCGCTGCCCGTCGTCGAGGCGCACGCCTGAGCCCGCCATGGGTCAGCCCTTTGCGCCGATGCGGCTTTCGGTCCCGGCGAGCAGCCGACGAATATTGGCGCGGTGCATGAACCACAGCAGCACGGTCAGCAGCGCCAGCAGCAGGGCGAGCGCCGTGCTCGCCAACACAAGGGCGGCGAGGACGGTGGCGGCGGTGGCGCAGAGCGCGGCAAGCGAGGAGTAGCGGAACAGCCGGGCGACGCCGAGCCAGACCACCGCGAACACCAGCGCCAGCGGCCAGTAGAGGCCGAGCGTCACGCCGAGGAAGGTCGCCACGCCCTTGCCGCCGCGAAAGCCGAGCCACACCGGGAAGAGATGACCGAGAAAGGCGCCGAGCGCGGCGACCAGCGAGGCCTCGAAGCCGAACAGCCGCGCGGCGAGCAGCACCGCCATCGTGCCCTTCAGCGCATCGCCGAGCAGGGTGGCGGCGGCGAGGCCCTTGCGGCCGGTGCGCAGCACATTGGTGGCGCCGATATTGCCGGAGCCGATGGAGCGGATGTCCTGCGTGCCGGCGAGCCGGGTGAGAATCAGCCCGAACGGGATCGAGCCCAGCAGATAGCCGAGCGCCAAGGCCAGAAGGCCCGTGAGGGGAGGCAGCGACCACGTCATGTGTCGACCTTAGAGGCCGGCGCGCGCCATGGCGATGGCGACCAAGGCGCGCGGCGGCGGCAATTCACACGTATTCGTAGACGGTGCGGCCGCCGACCAGCGTGCGCACCACCCGTCCCTCGAAGCGCGCCTCGTCAAAGGGCGTGTTGAGGCAGCGGGACTTCAGCGCCGTCGCATCGAGGATCCACGCTTCGTCCGGCGCGATCACGGCGATATCCGCCGGCCGGCCCGGCCGCAGCGTGCCGGTCTCAAGGCCGAGCAACTCGGCGGGCCGGGTGGAGAGCGAGCGGATCAACGGCATCAGGCCCAGTGTGCCGTCATTTACCAGCCGCAGGCCGGCGGCCAGCATGGTCTCCAGCCCGATGGCGCCGAAGGCGGCCTCGGAGAAGGGCAGGCGCTTCACCTCGACGTCCTGCGGGTTGTGGTCGGAGACGACGACGTCGATCAGCCCCTCGTCTACCGCGGCGACCAAGGCGAGGCGGTCGTCCTCGGCGCGCAGCGGCGGCGCCAGCTTGAAGAAGGTGCGGTAGCCGACGACGTCGCGCTCGTTCAGGGTCAGGTGGTTGATCGAGGCCGAGGCGGTGACGTTCAGTCCGGCGTCCTTGGCCCGGCGCAGCACCTCGAGCGATTCGGCGCAGGTGAGCGAGGCGGCGTGGTAGCGCCCGCCGGTCATGGCGGCGAGGCGGATGTCGCGCTCCAGCACGATGGCTTCCGCCGCCTTGGGACTGCCGGCGAGGCCGAGCCGGGCGGCGAGCTCGCCCTCGTTCATCACCCCCTCGCCGGTGAGGTCGGCATCCTCGGTGTGGTGGACGATCAGCGCGTCGAACATGCGGGAATAGGTGAGGGCGCGGCGCAGCACCTGCGCCGAGCGCACCGAGCGGGCGCCGTCGGTGAAGGCGACCGCGCCGGCAGCCTGCAACAGGCCGATCTCGGACATCTCGCGGCCTTCAAGGCCCTTGGTCAGCGCCGCCATCGGATGCACCCGCACGATGGCGGTGTCGCGGGCGCGGCGCTGGACGAAATCGACGATGGCCGGCTCGTCTATCATCGGATCGGTATCGGGCTGGCAGATGATGGTGGTCACGCCGCCCGCCGCCGCCGCCTGGCTGGCGGAAGCGAGCGTCTCGCGGTGCTCGGCACCCGGCTCGCCGATGAAGGCGCGCATGTCTACGAGGCCGGGAACCACGATCCTGCCGCGGCAGTCCACCCGCTCGGTGCCTTCCGGCAGGCCGGTGGCGGCGAGGCCGGATGCGACATCCTTGATGATGCCGTCGGCGACGAGGATGTCGCCTTCGATGTCGAGGTCGCGCGACGGGTCGAGAATGCGGGCTCCCGCCAGAAGAACCGGACGAATATCAGGCATTTGGCAGATTCCGCGATAGCGCATCGAGGACGGCCATGCGGACCGCCACGCCCATTTCCACCTGCTCGCGGATCAGCGACTGCGCGCCGTCGGCCACCGCCGAATCGATCTCGACGCCGCGATTCATCGGGCCGGGATGCATCACCAGCGCGTCGGGCTTGGCGTAGCGCAGCTTCGCCTCGTCGAGGCCCCAGAAGTGGAAATACTCCTTCACCGACGGCACGAAAGAGCCGTTCATCCGCTCGCGCTGCAGGCGCAGCATCATGACGATGTCGACGTCGGCGAGGCCGCTGCGCATGTCGTTATGCACCTCGACGCCGAAGCGATCGATGTCGCGCGGCAGCAGCGTGCGCGGCGCCACCACCCGCACCGTCGCGCCAAGTGCCTGGAGCAGAAGGATGTTCGAGCGAGCGACCCGCGAATGGGTGATG
The DNA here is from genome assembly GCF_018390695.1 of Ancylobacter sonchi. Classification (GTDB taxonomy): domain Bacteria; phylum Pseudomonadota; class Alphaproteobacteria; order Rhizobiales; family Xanthobacteraceae; genus Ancylobacter; species Ancylobacter sonchi. The sequence continues at coordinate 262,935 of NZ_JAHBGF010000010.1, forward strand.
TCGCCGCAGATGGCGACGGTCAGCCCCTCGATGCGCCCCTTGTTGCGGCGGATGGTCAGCGCGTCGAGCAGCGCCTGTGTGGGGTGCTCATGGGCGCCGTCGCCGGCATTCACCACCGAGCAGTCGACCTTGCGGGCGAGCAGTTCCACCGCGCCGGAGGCGCTGTGGCGCACGATCAGCACGTCCGGGTGCATGGCATTGAGGGTAGCGGCGGTGTCGATCAGCGTCTCGCCCTTCTTGAGCGAGGAATTGGCCACCGCCATGTTCATCACATCCGCCCCGAGCCGCTTGCCGGCCAGTTCGAAGGACGACTGCGTGCGGGTGGAGGCCTCGAAGAACAGGTTGATCTGCGTGCGGCCGCGCAGGGTCGCGCGCTTTTTCTCGACCTGCCGGTTGAGGGTCACGAACTCCTCGGCGAGGTCGAGCAGGCCGGTGATCTCGTCGGGGGCGAGGCCCTCGATGCCGAGAAGGTGCCGGCGGGCAAGCGTGAAGGAGGCAGTCGGGTTCGATGTCATATCGAAGTCGGCTGGATAGACGCTGACGTGGCTCCCCGCAAGCGCTTATCGGCACCTGTCCCGGAAATCGCGTCGCGGCACTGCCGGAACCCGGTGCCGTTCGCCGACGTTATTCCGTCGAGGATCTGAGGGGCTCAAAGGACAGGAGGATGCCATGACAGGGATGTTGAGCCGGAAGGCCCGTCTCGGCGTGGTCGGACTCGTGCTTGCCGCTTCGCTCGCCGCAGTGCCGGCTTCCGCGGCCCCGCTCCGCTTCGATCCGGCACTCGCCGGGGCTGACGGCGTGCCGGTCGAACGGGTGGACTGCACCGGCTGCTGGGTGGCCGGCGGCGTCGCGGCCGGGGTGGTCGCCGGAGCGGCCATCGCCAATGCCAATCGCGGTTACTATTACGGGCCGCGCTATGGCTATGATGGTTATTATGGTCCGCGCTATTACGGAGCCCGCTACCGCTATTACGCCCCGCGCGCCTATTATGGGCCGCGCTACTACGCTGGGCCGCGCTATGGCTATTACGGGCGGGAGCGCTACTACGGGCCGCGCTACGACAATTGACGTGCACGGCGCCGGTCGTTGCCGAGCTTCGCGCCTTACGCCATCGCCGAACGGCGGGCCGCTGGCCTGCCGTTCGCGTTTTGCATGAGTTTTTCTGCCTAAAGTCCTGTCAGGACAGATAGGTCACTGTGGCGACTGCCGCCGGCATGGTGATGGTGGCGACGACCATCTGCACCGTCAGCATCTCGGCCAGCAGCGGCGCATCGCCGCCCATCTGCCGCGCCAGCACATAGCCGTTCGGCGCCGAGGGCACCGAGGAGGCGATGGCGACCACCAGGAGGTCGACGCCGCGCAGCCCCAGCGCCACGCCGAGGGTGATGGCGATGGCGGGAAGCAGTATCAGCTTGAGGACGCAGGACAGGAAGGTCGCGGCGTGCGGGCGGCGCAGGCTGTCGATCCGCAGCCCGGCGCCGACCACCAGCAGGCCGAGCGCCAGCGAGGAGCGGCCGAGGATGTCGACGAACGTCATCAGCACGGCGGGAAGTATGACGTTGATTTCGTTGAGCAATGCCCCGATGGCGCAGGACCAGACATAGGGGTTGCGGGCGATCTGGGCGAGCATGCGCGGCGGCGCGGCGCTGGAGCGGGCGCCGTGGCGGGCGAGCACCGCGACCGACAGCACGTTGAGCGCGGGAATCATCACCGCCAGCGCCACGGCGGCGACGGCCAGCCCCTTCGGCCCCGCCAGAGCGCCGGATACCGCCAGCGCCACATAGGAATTCCAGCGCACCGATCCCTGGAAAAGCGAGGTGTAGGAAGGACTTGTCAGCCCAAGCACCCGGCTGAGCGGGCGGCGCAGCAGCGCCAGCGCGGCGCTGAGGCCGAGAATCGCCAGCAGCAACGCGGCGCCGACCTCCAGCACCGCCACCCCGCCGAGGTCGGCGCGGGCGATGGAAACGATGATCAGCGCCGGGAAAAGAATGAAATAAGTGAGCTTTTCCAAAGCGATCCAGTGGCTGTCCTCGGTGAGGAGGCTGCGCTTCAGCCCGGCCCCGAGGGCGATCACCAGGAACACCGGGACGAGCGCGCCGAGAACGCCGACCATGGTCAGGCGCCCGCGAGGAACCGCAGGCGGTCGAGCGCGCCCTGGAGGATGAAGGCGGCGGCGTGCTGGTCCACCACGGCCGCCCGTTTCGCCCGGCTGACATCGGCGCTGATCAGGTCCCTCTCGACGGCGGCGGTGCTAAGCCGTTCGTCCCACAGGATAATCGGCAATTCGGTCAGCTTGGAGAAGTTGCGGGCGAAGGCGCGGGTGGACTGGGCGCGCGGACCCTCGCTGCCGTCCATGTTGACGGGCAGGCCGAGCACGAATCCGACCGCGCCGCGCTCGCCGGCCAGCTTCAGGACGCGGGCCGCATCGGGGGTAAACTGTTTGCGCGCAATGGTTTCCACCGCCGCGGCGAGACGCCGGTCGGGGTCGCAGCTGGCGATGCCGATGGTCTTGGTGCCGAGATCGAGGCCGAGCAGCCCGCCGCGCGGGGGCAGCTGATCGGCGGCTTCCTCGATGCGGAGAATGGGGGCGCTCATGACCTTGCGCTACCACGCCCGGCGGAGGCGCGCCAGAGCGTCCGGACTGTCCAGTGAGGTGGACGATGCGGCCGATTTCCGCTGCGGGATGGCCGGTGAGGCCGAAAAGTCCAGCTTGAGCCCGCCGGCGGGCGCCCTATGTTGCGCTCATCGTCGGCAGCCAGAGAGATGCTCCATGAAGATCACGTGGTTCGGACACGCAGCCTTCCGCCTCGACTTCGCCGGGAAGGTCGTGCTGATCGACCCCTTCCTGTCCGGTAATCCCAGCTTCGGGTCGAGCCGCGACGTGGCGGTGCTGGGGACCACCCATGTGCTGCTCACCCACGGCCATGGCGACCATGTCGGCGACACCGTGCCGATCGCCGAGGCGACCGGGGCCACGGTGGTCGCGAATGCCGACCTCGCCTCCTGGCTGGGGCTGCAGGGGGTGAAGAAGCTGGAGATGATGAACACCGGCGGCACCATCGGCCTCGACGGCTTCTCGGTGAGCATGGTGCGGGCCGATCATTCCTCCGGCATGGTGGTCGACGGCGCCACCGCCTATCTCGGCAATGCCAACGGGCTGATCGTGCATGCCCCCGGCGAGCCGACGGTATGGCACATGGGCGACACCGATATCTTCTCCGACATGGAGCTGATCGCCGAGATTCACCGGCCGGAGATCGTCATCGTGCCGATCGGCAACCGCTTCACCATGGGGCCGGAGACGGCGGCGCTGGCGGTGAAGCGCTTCCTGCCCGGGCTGACCATCATCCCCTGCCATTACGGTTCCTTCCCGCCGCTGGAGCCCACGGCCGACCGTTTCATCGGCTTCGTCGGCGACGAGGCGAGCGTGCATGTGCTGGAAAGCGGCACGCCGAAGGAGTTCGCCAAGGGCTGACACCCGTTTCGGGGCGGGGGCGCCTTGCGGGCGCCCTCAGCGCGGGACCCCGAGGGCGGCGAGGCCGCCTCGTACCGCCTGCGCCTGCATGTGGAAGGCGCAGGCGACGAAATCGTGCAGCGCCTCCCCCAATGCCGGCTCGGCGAGCGCGCCGCCGCGCGGATCGGGGCGGCGCAGCAGCCCGGCCTCCTCGCCGGCGCGCAGCACGCCGAGCACATGCGAGCGCGACACGCCGAACTGGCGGGCGAGATGGGCGAGCGGCGGCGGCGGATCGCCATCGAGCGTGCCCATCAGCGAGAGCGCGATGACGATGCCGCCATCGCGGTCGGCGAAGGGCGCCAGCGCCGGCACGTCGTCGAGCAGCCGCCAGCCGGCGCGGAACGGCAGCAGCAGCGCCTCGACATAGGGCGGCAGGAAGGCCGGGTCGCCGAGACGGGCGAGACCGGCGGCGCCCTCCGGTATGAAGCTCGCCATCGGCTCCAGCAGTGCGCGCCAGCGCTGCCGGTGCATGTCGATGAAGCGCGGCGTGGCGGCGAGCCGCCTGACCCGCCGGTCCGGCGTCGGCACCGCCTGGACGAGGCGCAGCAGCCGGAAGGTGGCCAGCACCGCGCCGGCCCGGCCGGGGCTGCAAATGCCGAAGGCCGCCGCCTCCGCCTTCAGCCGGCCGGAGGTGAGCCCGTCGCGCCCGACCTCGGGCGTCTCCAGATCCATGGCGAGCACCAGCAGCGACAGGAGGAAGCGGCCACGGTCGTTGAGCAGACGGTTCATCACCGCGCTGCCGCGATAGGTCGCGACGATGCCTGCCGCCGCCTGCCGCGCCGCCGCCGAAAAGCGGGGATCGGCGCGCAGGGCCGACAGGTTCGGCCGTGCCGGTGGCGCCGTGGCGTCGAGCATGGCGACCCTCCCTGATCAGGCGCCGGACGGAGGGGTATGCCCTCCCGTGGAACCGGCGGACGGAACCATCGTCGTCGGCGCCGGGCGAATCCCCACCGTCGATGGCCTCCTTTTGCCGCGATTGCGGCCAATAATCGACATTGAACCGACACGGCGTCCACTGTTCGATCCGCGCCGCCGGACGTAGGCGCCTCGAGGCGGCGGGCCGGCAAGTGCTTGAAGTCCGTACCTGATTGCCGCCGCGGTGTCGGCCGGGCCGGTGGAAGCCGGACCGGGCGACCGGCGCCGACCTGACGAGACGCGATCAAAGTTCGGCATTGCGTAACGGCACTGCCGGGCGTTCATTCCGCAGCGGGAACAGCCGCCTCGCCAAGCGAGGACGTGCCAAGCGAGGACGTGCCATGCGCTGCAAGGGAATCCCGTCACTCCGCCACGCGGCCGGCGCTTTCGCCGCCGGCAGCCTATTGGCGGCCGGCGCGCTGATCGCCGCTGCCTCCCCGGCCGCCGCCGTGGTGTACTGCACCGGGCCGGGCTATCCGCGCGGCTGCGTGGTGCGCCCCGCGCCGGCGCCCGCCGCCCGCGCCGCCATCTACTGCACCCGCCCGGGCTACCCGGTCGGATGCGTCGCCAACCCGAATGCCCGGGCCGTCGCGCGGCCGGGACCGGGTGTGAATGCGGGCGGGCCGGTCAATCATCCCGGCCTGCGCTGAGCCAATCTGTAACAGGAGAGTAGCATGCCCAATTCCCTCACCGGGCTCCGGTTCGGCCGGAGCACGTCCGTTGCGCTGTGCTTCGGGGCGCTCATCGCCGCCTCCGTGCCGGCGCTCGCCGACAAGACCTCGGCCGATGCCTGCGCCGCCGGGCTCAATGCCGACGGCAAGGCGATCTATGCCGCCTCGCTGCCGGGCATCAGCTCGGGCGGCGACGTGCGTGGCGTGGTGACCGACAAGACCCGTTCGCTCGCCATGGGCGGCAAGATCGATCGCGGCGCGGCCCGCACCAATGCCGAGGCCGCCGGCCAGTGCCTGGCGATGGTGAAGAGCTGAGGCGGATAGCCTGATCCGCAGTCCCGCTCTCCCGATGGGAAGAGGCGGCGCGAGGCGAAGCGGCGGGAGCCGTCATCAGGTGGCAAGGCGGGGGCAAGCCGGGGGGCTCGCCCATCGCCGCACGTTGCTTCGCCTCGCTCTCTCCCGAACGGGGAGGGACATCGCCGGCCCGGACTGCGGGGAAGGGCCGGTGGCGCGTTGCGGGACGCGCCGCCGGCCTGCTATACGGCGCGGCAGCAATTCATGTCGTGTCGGGTAATCTCATGTCGGTCGATCAGGCGACGGTCCGGCGGGTCGCGCATCTCGCGCGCATCGCCGTCACCGAGGAAGAAGTGGTCCATCTCCAGGGCGAGCTCAACGCCATCCTGGCCTTCGTGGACGAGCTGGCCGAGGTCGACGTCACCGGCGTCGAGCCGATGACCAGTGTCACCCCGATGACGCTGCCGCTGCGCGCGGACGTGGTGACCGACGGGTTCTATCCCGAGCGGGTGCTCGCCAATGCCCCGGTGGCCGAGGACGGCTTCTTCGCCGTGCCGAAAGTGGTGGAGTGAGCGCCATGAGCGAACTGACCCGTCTTACCCTCACCGCCGCCCGCGAAGGGCTGGCGCAGGGCCATTTCACCGCCACCGAGCTGACCCAGGCCTATCTCGACGCCATCGAGCCGGCCGGCGACCTCAACGCCTTCGTGCTGACCACGCCGGAAAAGGCGCTCGACATGGCCAAGGCCAGCGACGCGCGGCTCGCCAGCGGCGAGGCGGGGCCGCTGGAAGGAATCCCGCTTGGCGTGAAGGACAATTACGCGGTGGACGGCGTGCGCACCACCGCCGGCTCCAACATCCTCAAGCACTTCGTGCCGCAGTACGAATCGACCGTCACCGCCAATCTGTGGCGCGACGGCGCGGTGCTGCTCGGCAAGCTGAACCAGGACGAGTTCGCCATGGGCTCGTCCACCGAGACCAGCGCCTTCGGCGCCACGGTGAACCCCTGGCGGCGCGAGGGCTCGTCCCAGCCGCTGGTGCCGGGCGGCTCCTCCGGCGGCTCGGCGGCGGCGGTGGCGGCGCATCTGTGCGCCGGCGCGGCGGGCACCGACACCGGCGGCTCGATCCGCCAGCCGGCGGCGTTCACCGGCACGGTCGGCATCAAGCCGACCTATGGCCGCTGCTCGCGCTGGGGCATCATCGCCTACGCCTCCTCGCTCGACCAGGCCGGGCCGATCGCCCGCTCGGTGAACGACGCGGCGCTGCTGCTGCGCTCCATGGCCGGTCACGACCCGAAGGATTCGACCTCGGCCAGGCTGCCGGTGCCGGATTATCAGCAGGCGGTCGGCGCCTCGGTGAAGGGCATGCGCATCGGCATCCCCAGGGAATACCGCGTCGACGGCATGTCGGACGAGATCGCCGCCCTGTGGGACGAGGGCGCGCAGTGGCTACGCGATGCCGGCGCCGAGGTGGTCGAGATCAGCCTGCCGCACAGCAAATACGCGCTGCCGGCCTATTACATCGTCGCGCTGGCGGAGGCCTCCTCCAACCTCGCGCGCTATGACGGCGTGCGCTATGGCGAGCGTGTGCCCGGCCGCGACATCATCGAGATGTACGAGAAGACCCGCGCCAGCGGCTTCGGCGCCGAGGTCCGCCGGCGTATCATGATCGGCACCTATGTGCTCTCCGCCGGCTATTACGACGCCTATTACGTGCGGGCGCAGAAGGTGCGCACGCTGATCAAGCGCGACTTCGAGAACGCCTTCGCCGCCGGCGTCGACGCGGTGCTGGCCCCGGCCACCCCGTCGCCGGCCTTCGGCATCGGCGAGAAGTCCGGCGCCGACCCGGTGGAGATGTACCTGCAGGACGTGTTCACCGTGACGCTGAACATGGCCGGCCTGCCGGGCATCGCCGTGCCGGCCGGGCTGTCGGGCGAGGGGCTGCCGCTCGGCCTGCAGCTGATCGGCCGGCCGTTCGGCGAAGAGGCGCTGTTCTCGCTCGGCCAGGTGATCGAGGAGGCCGCCGGCCGCTTCCCCTGCCCGGAAGACTGGTGGCGGTGATGGCGCGCCTGCTCCCCGAGAACGAGAGTGCCCTCGCGCCTTTCCGGGCGGAGATCGACGCCCTCGACGCGCAGATGGTGGAACTGCTCGCCAGGCGCTTCGAGGTGGTCAAGCACGTCATCGCGGTGAAGCGGGCCGAGGGGCTCGCGGCGCTGCTGCCCGAGCGGGTCGAGGACGTGGTGGAGAAGGTGACCGCCAGCGCCGAGACCAAGGGCGTGCCGCCGGAGCTCGCCGAGAAGCTGTGGCGGGTGCTGATCCAGTGGGTGGTCGACTACGAGAACGAGCGGCTCGGCTGACGCGGGGGCGGGGCCGGGGCTGCTCTCGACTTCCCTCTTCCCGCCCGAACTCGGCGGTTGCCGGGTTCGGTTCCGGCAGGGCCGAAGCCGGGAACATCCGGTTTCGGCGGAGGGGACAGGTCGCTCTTGCGGCCGTTGCCGGTCCAGATGCCCGGCGACCGGTGGGGCGCGAGGATCTGCCGCGAAGGTCGAATGGTCTTGGCGGCGTCGCCATGCTTTGAGCATGCCGCATCGTGCGTGACCGCGGCCGGCTCCCTCCGGCCGGCGGGCTTCCGAACGGCGGCGGGCCGCCGAGGACCTTGATCCGTGTTCCTCTCCGAACTCATGGCCGTCGGCGCGGCCAGCTGCATCGCGCTGAGCGCCATGTTCATCAGCGAGCTGAACGGCCGCGTCGGCCTGTTCCGCCTCACCCGCTGGCAGATGAGCGCCGCCTTCCTGATGAACGCCGCCGTCGCCACCGCGCTCGGCGGCTGGAGCAGCCTCGGCGGCACCCAGCTGATGCAGCTGGCGGCCTCCGGCCTGTTCGGCATCATCATCGCCAGCTCCACCTATTTCGCCGCCATCTACACCGCCGGGCCACGCATCACCGCGCTGCTGTTCGCGCTCACCTCGCCCTTCGCGCTGGCGCTCGGCTATCTCGTCTTCGGCGAGACGATCAGCGCCCGGCAGGGGCTCGGCGTCGCGCTGGTGCTGGCCGGGGTCGCGCTGGCGGTCGGGCAGCCGCGCGGCCGGGGCGCGAAGGCCGACAGCCTCGTGGTGCCGGCGCCGGAGGGCGCGCCGCGTCCGAAGGCCCGCTGGGGAAGCGGGCCCGGCTGGGTCGGCATCGGGCTCGGCGTGGTGACGGCGATGGGCCAGGCGCTGGGCAATCTATTCGCCCGTCCGGCCATGGCGGCGGGGGTGGAGCCGTTCACCGCGATGGCGGTGCGCTCCGGCCTCGCGGCGGCGTTCTTCCTCGCGCTGATGGCGTTTCCGTTCGCGCGGCGCGACACCGCCCCGGCCACCGCGCGCAACGTCGCCACGGCGGTGACGTCGTCCTTCTTCGGCACCGTGCTCGGCATGGCGCTGCTGATGGCGGCGCTGGCCGGCGGCGATGTCGGCGTGGTCTCGACGCTGTCCTCGATGGCGCCGGTGGCGATCCTACCGATGGTGTGGCTGCGCACCCGCGTCGCGCCGTCGCCCGCCGCCTGGATCGGCGCCATGGTGGCGATCCTCGGCACGGCGCTGATCAGCCTGCGCTGAGCGCGGATCAACGCCGGCTGATCAGCGTCGGGGCGCGCCCTCGATCGCGGCCTCGACCCAGCGGCGGAACGTATCGGCGTTGCGACAGAACTCCGGCGGAGGCGCGTTCTCGGCGGAGCGGACGAGGAAATCGCGGCAGGCCTCTCCGGTGCGGCAGCCGAGGCAACGCTGGGCGCCGGCCCGCAGCTCGCCGAGCGGAATCGCCGACGGATCGAGCTCGTGCAGGCCCATATGGCCGGCCATGTGCAGGAACAATGCGAGCCGTTCGTCGATGGTGTCGATGCGCATCTGTCGCCTCCTCATCTCCACCGGGTAGCCTGCCGCGGACCATCGCCATCGGCCTTGATCTGGCGCAAGGTATTGAAACCATTGCGCCGCCGCGTATTCGGGCGCACTCTCCCGCCCAGACCCATGGCGCGCGGGGGGCGCGCCGTGCCGTGCCGAAGGGGGAGGCGTGGCATGGAGTGGTTGAACGCGCTGTTCCAGAACGGCCCGGCGATCATCCGGGCGGCCAGCGAGACCGGGCTCGGCATCGTCGCGCTGGTGTGCATCGTCATCGGCTGCGGTGGGGTGATCTATCTCGCCCGCACCCAGAACAGCCATCCCTGGATCGGTTTCCTCACCTTCGCCCTGTTCATGCTGGGCACGATGAGCCTCGCCGTGGTGGCGCTCTATACCGGCGCCAAGCGGCCGCTGGCGCTGGCCGACGCCCGGCTGATCCAGTTCAAGACGCCCTATTACAACGAGCAGACCAAGACGATGCGCCTGCTCGACGCCAGCGTGATCAATCTCGGCGACAGGGTCTGGCGCGAGTTCCAGGAACGGCCGGACGGCAATGCCGAGTATTACCACCTCGTCCGTACCATCGAGCCGGACCGCATGCTGTTCGTCCGCCGGCCCGGCGCGAATGGCGAGGAAGACCCGACCCAGCTGATCGTCGATCTCAGCCACAATGTGGTGTGCTGGCGCGAGGGCGCGGATTCCCCGACCCTGCAATGCCCCTACGCGCTGATCTCGGTGCAGTAACGCAGGGGAGCCGGGGCGGGGACCCCGCCAGCAAGGTCAGCCGCCGCCACATCAGCCGCCGCCGCGCTGCTCGCAGAAGCGGATGCGGTTGCCGAACGGGTCGATGACCTCCATCTGCCGGCCCCATGGCAGGGCCTCGACACCGGGCCGCATATTGGGGTTCTGCTTGGCCAGCAGTTCGGCATTGTAGGCCGAGATGCCTTCCATCGCGACGAAGACGGTGGAGCCGGGCGTGGAATCGCCGTGGTGGCCGGACAGGTGCAGCACCAGCCCGGCGCGCGATACCTGCGCGTAGAGCGGCAGGCCGGGCGCGAAGCGATGCTCCCAGTCCAGCGTGAAGCCGAGAAAGCCGACATAGAAGTCGAGCGCCTTCTGCTCGTCGAAGATGCGCATGATCGGCGCGGTGGTGCGGAACGAGAGCGGGCCGGCGGCGCGCTCCTCCGGCACCTGTGCGGCGAGCACGTTCCAGTCGCGTGCGCCGAACTGGGCGGCGACCAGATCGAGCGCGTGGCCATGGGGGATGTCGATTCCGCGCGCGGCAAGGGCGGTGCGCAGCGCCTTCGCCAGGAACTTGGCGTCGGCGAGGGATTCCAGGCGTGTGTGGAGAACGGACGGAGCGGACATGGTCGATCCTGCGTCTGCGGCGATGCGTGGTGTCAGGGCTCGCCTTGCTGACGGCACCGCCGGGTGACGGAGGATGTCGACAGGTCGTCAATCGGTGCGTTCACCATGCCCCAGACGGGACGCGAGCGGCCGGCCGCACCAGCCGGAGCCCAAGCTAGTCGACCGGGGGAGCCGGAGCAAGCGACCTAAGGTCATACGCGCGGCGTCAGCGGCCGGGCTGCCATTCCGGGTAGCGCGGCGCCTCATCTTCCTCGATCAGCCACGGCACGTCATGCGCGGTCCAGATGTGGAAGGAGGGCCGCACCGCCGGGTCGTCGTCGAGCGTGGCGACCCGCAGGATGAGGTGGGTCTGGTCGGCGCGCTCGGCCACCAGATGGGTGCCGCAGGCGGAACAGAAATGGCGCTGCTTGCCGGGCGAGGATTCGAAGCTGCGCAGCATTTCCTCGCCGGCGGTCCAGCGGAAATGCGCGCGCTCCACCGCCGCCGTGGTGACGAAGGCGCTGGCATGCGCCTTGCGGCAGGTGTGGCAATGACAATGAGAGGCCGGCCCGTCCAGCCGGTCGATCTCGTAGCGCACGCCGCCGCACAGGCAGCTTCCCTTCAACGCCATCGCCGTCGCTCCCTATCCGCGTCGCGCCCGACCCGTCTGGCGACCTGGAGTGATCGTCGTCCCGCGGCCGGAGGTGCGTGCGACGCTTTAAGGCTCCCTCGGCGGACGCGGGGCGAGGGGGACTTCCTCGCCGTCCTCGTCCTCCTCGGTGCTGCCGGGAATGGAATAGCCGCCGGACAGCCAGCGATGCAGGTCCACATCGGCGCAGCGGCTGGAGCAGAACGGCCGATAGCGCGTCACCGCCGGCTTGCCGCAGATCGGGCATGGCTTGGTCGCGGCCTTGTCGGTCGGCTCGTCGCTCATGCCGGGTTCCCCCAACGGGCATGCACCGGAAAATGCTCGCCGGCCAAAAGCGCCACCGTCTCGGCGAGCGGCAGGCCGACGACATTGGTGTAGGAGCCGACCATCTTCACCACGAAGGTACCGGCCAGCCCCTGGATGGCGTAGCCGCCCGCCTTGCCGAGCCATTCGCGGGAGGCGACATAGGCGGCGATCTCCTCGCCCGACAGGCGCTTGAACCGCACCCGCGTCTCCACCAGCCGGGTGCGGACGCCGCCCTTCGGCGTCATCAGCGCCACGCCGGTATAGACGCGGTGCGCGCGGCCGGACAGCAGGTGCAGGCAGTCCTCGGCTTCCTCGCTGAGCTCGGGCTTGGGCAGGATGCGCCGCCCGACCCCGACCACCGTGTCGGCGGCAAGCAGATAGGCGCCGTCATATTCGCTGGCCGCGCGACGGCGGGCATCGGCGGCCTCCAGCTTCTGGCGGGCCAGCCGCAGGGCGAGGCGGCTCGGCAGCTCGGTGCGCTCGGGGCTCTCGTCGATATCGGCCGGCAGCAGCGCGTCGGGCTCGATGCCGGCCTGGGCGAGCAGCGCCAGCCGACGCGGCGAGGCGGAAGCCAGAACCAGAGTAGGGCGGGGACTCAACGCGGGAACTCCTTGTGCCGCCGGAGAATCCGGCGGGCCGATGGGCCGGCACGCTACTGGAAAGCGCCGCCGCTGTGAACGCCGCCGGCCGCCGTCACGGCCGGAAACGCGCGCGAATCCGCATCTCCAGCTCGTCGCGCACCGCGCGATAGGCGTCGAGGCACTGCTCGCGATTGCCGGTGACCAGGGTCGGGTCCGGCGTCGGCCAGTATTCCACGTCGAGGGCGTTGCTGCGGGTGAGCTCCAGCGCCCGGTGATGCGCATCGGGGGACAGCGTGATGACGAGATCGAAGGCGAGCCCTTCGTTCTCCTCGAGCTCCTCCAGCGTCTGCGGCCGATGCCGGCCGATGTCGAGGCCGATCTCCTCGATGGCGGCGGTGACGAAGGGATCGACCTCGCCCTTCATCACCCCGGCCGAGCCGATATAGATGGAGCGCCCGAACAGATGACGCGCCAGCGCCGCCGCCATGGGCGAGCGCACGCTGTTCTGCCCGCACATGAACAGCACCGCCTGCGGCCGCGCCTTGCTGCGGGCGGGCTCGAAGGGCTGTGCGGTTTCCATCACCGCGCTCAACCCTTCCAGTGCAAGGCGCAGACGAGGGTGAACAGCCGCCGCGCCGTGGTGAAGTCGCAGGCGACCTTGTCCTTCAGCCGTTCGCGCAGCAGCTCGGAACCCTCGTTGTGCAAACCGCGCCGGCCCATGTCGATCGCCTCGATCTGCGACGGGCTGGCACGGCGGATCGCGTCGTAATAGCTCTCGCAGACCAGGAAATAGTCCTTCACCACCCGCCGCAGCGGGCTAAGGGACAGGTGGTGGGACACCACCGGCTCGCCATCCTGCCGGGCGATGTCGAGCACCAGCCGGTTGTCGGCGAGCGACACGGTGAGGGCGTAGGGGCCGGGATGCGGATCGCCGAGCGGCGCGAAGCTGTTCTCCTCGATCAGGTCGTAGATGGCGATGGCGCGCTCATGCTCGATGTCGCGGGTGGAGCGACCGATCGAGGCGGGATCGAGCCGCACCGCCACCAGGCGGCGCGTATCGACATGGGGATCATCGCCTTCCGCCATGCCCGGCCTCTCAGAGGTTGAGGCGGATGGCGACCGAGCGGGCATGGGCGCCGAGCCCTTCCGCCTCGCCGATGGCGATGGCGGCCGGGCCGAGGGCGCGCAGCTGCTCGGGTCCGCATTTGAGGATGGAGGTGCGCTTCATGAAGTCGAGCACGCCGAGCCCGGAGGAGAAGCGGGCCGAGCGGGCGGTGGGCAGCACGTGGTTGGAGCCGCCGACATAGTCGCCGATCGCCTCGGGCGTGTGGGCGCCGAGGAAGATCGCTCCGGCATGGCGGATCCGCGCCGCCAGCGCCTCGGGATCGGCGGTGAGGATCTCGAGATGCTCGGGAGCGATGCGGTCGGCCAGAGCGGGGGCGTCGTCCAGGCTGGCGAGGTGCACGATCAGGCCGAAATCGGCCCAGGAGGCCGAGGCGATGTCGCGGCGGGGCAGGGCGGCCAGGTGGCGCTCCACCGCCGCCTCCACCGCGCTCGCCAGCGTGGGGCTGTCGGTGAACAGGATCGACTGCGCGGCGGTGTCGTGTTCCGCCTGCGCCAGCAGGTCGGCGGCGATCCAGTCGGGGTTCTGCTCGCCATCGGCGATGACCAGCACCTCGGACGGACCGGCGATCATGTCGATGCCCACCGTGCCGAATACCTGCCGCTTGGCGGCGGCGACATAGGCGTTGCCCGGCCCGACGATCTTGGCGACCGGGGCGATGGTCGCGGTGCCATAGGCAAGCGCCGCCACCGCCTGCGCGCCGCCGACGCGATACACCTCGTCGACGCCGGCGAGGCGGGCTGCCGCCAGCACCAGCGGGTTGAGCACGCCGTCGGGCGAGGGCACCACCATGGCGAGCCGGCCGACGCCGGCGACCTTGGCCGGCACCGCGTTCATCAGCACCGAGGAGGGGTAGGCGGCGGTGCCGCCCGGCACATAGAGCCCGACCGCGTCCACCGGGGTCCAGCGATGGCCGAGCTCGACGCCGATGGCGTCGACATAGCGACCGCTCTCCGGCAGCTGGCGGGCATGGTGCGAGCGGATGCGCTCATGGGCGAGGGTGAGCGCCTCCAGCGTCTTCGGATCGGCGGCGGCCACGGCGGCGTCGATCTCGCCTTCGGTGACGCGGATGCCGGCCTCGGCGAGGTCGATGCGGTCGAAGCGCCGGGAATAGTCGATCAGCGCGGCGTCACCGCGCGCGCGCACTTCGGCGACGATCTCGGCGACGGCGCGGGTCACGTCCTCCGACACCTCGCGCTTGGTGCCGAGGAAAGCCTGGAAGCGGTCCGCGAAATCAGGCGAGCGGGCGTCGAGGTGAAGCGGCATGGGCAGGTCCTGCAAGCGGTGGCCGGGGCGCATGGCCCAGCCTCGGGTCCGGCGATGATCAGCGGACCTCGTATCGCAACCGCTTGCCCGGATGACAAGAGCATCCGCGTCGGGGCAGGGGGCCGCGAGGCCATCGGCGACCCGTTGCGAGCGAGGCGTGCCGGCGCGATGGGCCCGGGCGAGGCGCATGGAACATCCCGCTCAAACGTGGGATAACGTAGACGGGACGATCGCCGGGCCTTTCCTGCCGGCCATCCGCCCTTTCTGGATCGGAAACCCGGACATCATGACCGACGCCACGTCGACCGAGCAAATGCTCAGCAGGATCGCCGTATCCAATGGCGTGAGCACCGACGCGGCACGGACGCTGCTCGACGCCATACGCGCCGGCGGCGGCCGCATGGCGCAGTTCAGCCATCCCGAGCTTGGCGGCATGGGCCAGTGGTCGTTCGGCGGCATGCTGATGATCGGCGACATGTTCAATAACGGGCTCAAGGCGAAGGTGGACAGGCTCTGCCACGAGCTGGCCGATTTCGCCGCCACGCTGCCGCCGCCGGTGATGGGAGGCGGCTATCGCTGGTGGCCCGACGGCCTCGGAGCCCCGAGCACGTCCGGCGCGCAGAACGACATGCGCTACGCCTTCTTTCCGTCCGACCGCCGGCTGGTGATCAGCCAGCATGGCGTGGTGACGGTGTTCGATACCGGCGAGCACATGATCTCCGGCGTGTCCCAGCAGCAGGGCGGCACCTATAATCTGAGCTTCTCCAGCCAGTTCGGGCAGATCGATCTTTCCTCGCTCCGGCGCGTGCCGGGAACGGGCGAGGCGCCGGTGGACCCGCCGGCGCCTGCGTGGATGCCCGAGCCCGTTCCGGCCCCGATGGCCATGCCCGAACCGGTCAGCGCGCCGGCGCCCGCGTGGGTGCCGGTGCCTGAACCCGTCCCGGTCTCGATGGCCATGCCCGAGCCTGTCAGCGCGCCGGCGCCGGTGCCGGACCATGCGGCTCTCGCAGTCGAAACCGCTGCCGTCGCCGCGCCCCGGACCGAGCCGCTCGTCGGTCACGACGACATTTTCGACAAGCTGGAACGGCTGGGAGAGCTCGCGAAGAAGGGCATCCTCACCGAGGCGGAGTTCCAGGCCAAGAAGACCGAGCTGCTCGCGCGGCTGTAGGTCGTTGCGACTACCTGGTGCCGGGACCGGAAATCCCCGACCTTCGAAGAGGCGGAGGGCGCGCATCCGCTGGCCGGGCCAGCCGCGTGAGCGCCGAGCCGGCTAGGGAACCGGCTGGGGCTCGGGAAACGTCCAGGTGCCGTTCAGGATTTCCTCACGCGGACGATAGAGTCGTACCGTGTAGTTCCAGTCCTTCACGATCGGCAGGCAGTTGGGAATCTTGCCGTCGCAGCCACCGAACTGGACATCGACCGCGCCATCCGCGCTCTTGACGGCAGTGATGTCGTTCAGCGAGTAGGCGTCGTACTCGTTCTTCTGGAAGAAACCTTCGCCATTATAGACGCTGATCGACCAGAAGGCGTCGACCGGCACGTCCTTGACGCGCAGCTTGTAGACGGTGGTGCCGTCGTTCTTCGCCGGCGCCAGGCTGAGATAGGTCGCGTCGCGGTCCGGGTTGCCGCCCCATCCCGCCGCCGTGCCGATCAGGTGCTGGATCGGATCGACCTGTCCCCTGGTGCCGAAGGCGTTCCTGAAGCCGCCGGTCGCCGACGACAGGACCAGCAGGGCGTCGCGGAGCTTCTTCTGTCCGGCGGCGTCCCACGCGGGTATCTCGAAGCTGCCGCGCGCCGGCTGGGAGGCCTTGATGGCATCCTGCAAGGCATGCACCTGCTCAAGGTCCTTGGGATCGTTGGGATCGACAAGCGTCCTGATGGCCGCCATCACGTAGCGGGTACCGACCTTCTCCCTGGTCAGGGTGACCGGCCCGGCGGCGTAGACGACCATCGGCGTGTAGTGATCCTCGTTGATCACCTGCAGCGACATGAAGCGCTTGCCAGCGTCGGGCAGGGTGATCGTCACCGGCCCGGCGTCGAGGTCGAATACCGTGTGCGAGTAGAGCGTGTCCCGGTTCATCCGGATGACGCTCTGCTGGTCGATCGGGGTAGGCGTGCGATTATGGGCGAACACGCCGAGGCCGCCATCCTTGACGGCGACCGCCATGTACATGTCCGACTCGGCCCGGGGGAAGTTGTCCACCGTGACGGGCACGGATTGGGCATGGGCGGCCAGGGGCAGTGCGACGGCAAGGCCGAGGCCGGCGACGAGGGACGGTTTCATAAACACAACTCCCGGCACGATAGTGCCGGGGTCACCCTAGTCCTTCCGCTACGGATTCGACAGTGAATGCGGAGGGTAATACCGTATGGCGAGGGCGAGGTGTTCGCGGGCGGTGCGTGCGGGCGGTGCGTCCTGCCTCACGCCGTGTTGTCGTGGCAGGGCGTACCCTTGGCGTCCCAGGCGGGGCCGAGATCCTCGACGCCGGCTTCCAGGCAATCCACCGTGAGCTGAAGCTGGCCACCGCCGGAGAAGGTGAAAGTCACCGTGCCGGACGGCGATTCCGTCGGCTCGAAGGTGACCAGTAGCAGGTTCAGCACGTCGCGCTTGCGCTTGAGGTCGATGCCGCGCACCCGTGCGCCCAGCACATGCTCGAAGCGGATGCCCGCGCGGCGGCGCACGCAGCCGGACGGTGCCTTGCCGGCGGGGCCGAGATCTAGGGCGGCAACCACCGCCGCCGCGCCGGCGCCCTCGGCCGCCAGCTCCTTCTGCACCGCGCTTTCCCAGTCGAAGCGGTTGGCGAGCATGACGAAGCGGCGCTCGCCGGGCTGGAAGGCCATGTCGCCTACCGACACCACCGCATCCTGAAGATGCACCGACAGGACGGCGAGATCCTCGTCGTCGAGCGCAATCAGCTTGAGGCCGCTGCCCATTTTCTCGTTCTCCGCTTGGCTACGGGGCACAGATGGAGCCGCCTCCCGGCGGCTTCAAGTGGGCATCGCGCAACGCGTACCGGGCATGCGGGCGCGGAACGGCTCAGCCGGCGAGCCGCTCGATCTGCGCGCCGCAGGCCGAGAGCTTCTCCTCCAGCCGCTCGAAGCCGCGGTCGAGGTGGTAGACGCGATGGATCATGCTCTCGCCTTCCGCCGCCAGCGCGGCGATCACCAGCGACACCGAGGCGCGCAGGTCGGTCGCCATCACCGGCGCGCCGGTGAGCCGCTCGACGCCCTCGATGGTGGCGGTGTCGCCGTCGAGATGGATCTTCGCGCCGAGGCGGGCCAGCTCCTGCACATGCATGAAGCGGTTCTCGAAGATGGTCTCGGTGATCTTCGAGGTGCCGCGCGCGCGGGTGGTGAGCGCCATCAGCTGGGCCTGAAGATCGGTCGGGAAGCCGGGGAAGGGCGCCGTCGACACCTCGACCGGCGCGATGCCGGCGCCGTTGCGCCGCACGCGCAGGCCTTCGTTCGAGACGGTCAGCTCGGCGCCGGCGTCGCGCAGCGTGTCGAGCGCGGTTTCCAGCGTGTCGGCGCGGGCGCCGGACAACAGCACGTCGCCGCCGGTCATCGCCACCGCCATCGCATAGGTGCCGGCCTCGATGCGGTCCGGCAGCACGGCATAGCGCGCGCCGTTGAGGCGCGGCACGCCGACGATGCGGATGGTAGAGCTGCCCTGGCCCTCGATGCGCCCGCCCATGGCGTTGATGCAGTCGGCGAGGTCGACGACCTCCGGCTCGCGGGCGGCGTTTTCCAGCACGGTCTCGCCATCGGCGAGGCTGGCGGCCATGATGGCGGTGTGGGTGGCGCCGACCGACACTTTCGGGAACACGACGCGCGCACCCTTCAGCCCCTTCGGCGCCCGGGCGATGACGTAGCCGGCATCGATCTCGATCTCGGCGCCGAGCGCGCGCAGCGCGTCGAGGTGGAAGTCGACCGGACGCGTGCCGATGGCGCAGCCGCCGGGCAGCGACACCCTGGCCTGGCCCATGCGCGCCAGCAGCGGGCCGATGACCCAGAAGCTCGCCCGCATCCGCGAGACGAGGTCGTAGGGGGCGGTGGTGTCGACGATGACGCGGGCGTCGATCTCCAGCGTCTGGCCGGCATAGGCATCGTCGCCGCGCCTTTTGCCCGCCACGGTGATGTCGATGCCGTGATTGCCGAGGATGCGCTGCAGCAGCGCGACGTCGGCGAGACGCGGCACATTCTCCAGCACCAGCTTCTCGTCGGTGAGCAGTCCGGCGATCATCAGCGGCAGCGCGGCGTTCTTGGCGCCGGAGATCGGAATCGATCCGTTGAGCGGGTTGCCGCCGACGATGCGGATGCGGTCCATCTAGCTTGTGCTCCCTCGCCGGGCGCCGCACGGGGCGCGCTCGCGGCGGCAGTGATCGTGACGGGGGCCCGCGATTCGCGCGGCAGTTCCCCCAGCGTTGACCGTCACTCCTAGCGCGTGGCGGGCGGCGCGGCAATTCACCGCCGGCGCCGCCTCACTCCTCGCTGTCGCCGGCAGGGGATTGCGGGGAGGGCGCCTCCGCCGGGGCGGCGGGCGACGGGGAGGGAGCCGCGGCGTCGCGGCCGCGCGCCTGCGCCTTGCGGCGCTTGAGATTTTCGCGCAGCGCGGCGGCGAGGCGCCGGGCGCGCTCCTCGGCTTCGGCATCGTCCTTGCGGCGCATCGGCGAGAATTCCTCAGAGCAACGGTTCGTGCCTGTCTTCGCACCGGCGGGACGGGGATGTCCAGCTGGTGGCGCGAGGGGATGGCGGCCAAGGACGGGGGGTAGAGGGCGGTCGGTGCAAGGAGGGGGCCGGGCCTGGGGGCGGGATGGTGCTGGCCAGGACTGGGACCGGGCCGGGATGGCGCCGAGATCGCGCCGGACCGAGGCTGATCCGGGGCGTCGATCGGGGGACGCGGCGGCCGGGCGGCTGGTGCGCGGAAAGGGAGGTTGATGCCGGCGGGAGCCCATGCCGAGGGCGGGCGGGAGGCGCGTCGGCGGCGGCGGGGCGGAGACGTGGCTGTGAATGACGTCATCCCGGGCTTGCGCCTCGCGGCCGGCTGTGGCAAACGTCGCCCCGCTTTCGGGGAGCACCTCCCCGCAGGGCTGCGGTAGCTCAGTGGTAGAGCACTCCCTTGGTAAGGGAGAGGTCGAGAGTTCAATCCTCTCTCGCAGCACCATCTCATCCCCTTGAAATTGTTGAATTCCCTGATCTGCAAGGGTTTGAGGATGCTGCTCCGGTACGCAGGAGCGGTGCGCAACGGCTCTTCGCATGGCTCGCCCTATTCGCCGTCCCGAGTCGCCTGTCCATGGCTTCCGCTCCCGAGTCCCGGCTGACGTGCTGCAAGCGGCCCGTGGGCGAACGATGACCTTTTCGTTTCCCTCGGAGGGCGGCGAGCCCGGACACGTCGCGGTCGCCACCGTCGGCGAGGTGGTGACGTTCTCCCTGCGGACCCGTAGCCTTGCCATAGCCAAGTCCCGGAACGGCATCGCCACAGCCTATCTGGAACGGCAATGGGAGGCGCTTCGCTCGGGGCCAGCACCGCTCAGCCACAAGCAGGTAGTCTCCCTCTCAGGCGAGATCTACCGGCTGTTCGTCGAGCGCTTCGGGGAGGAGCCCGGTGGGGCGGAAACGTGGTCAGCGGTGACGGCGTTCAACCGGGCCGCTCGCGAGGGGCGCATCGTCGCGGCGCTGAAGCTCTCCACGGAGAATGCGGAAAACGGATCGGGATGCGCTTAGCGTGGCTGGAGCCGACTTAACGGCCTCTATCAATGCCTTGCCGAAGGATGCTCAGAACCTTCTTCCGGCCATGGAAGCCCGCTTCGGCCGGCTGGCGGATTGGGTGCTGTCTCTCCACGGTGTCGTCACGGACGCTCCGAGCCGTGTTCGGCTCCTCCATGTCGCCGAGCAGGCCGCTACGGATGCTGCGTGGCGCATGGAGCGTGCCGCCGCCCACCTGGGACCCAGTCCGCCGCCTGTGCCGTTCCTGCATCGCGCATGATGGTGGTGGCTGGCTAGGCTCGCTCCTGCTGGAAATAGGGCAGGGTTCTCACGCGCAGCAGAACGACCGGGAAGGCCATCAGCACGGCACCACCGAGGATGGCGAGCAAGGCGGTAGGTGCGTCCACCGAGCCATCCGCCACGGCTTGACGCCAGACCGCCATGGAGCACGGCAGGAAGAGCACGACCGCGGTAATGGCTCCCGGAGAGAAGCGTCCCCGTGTGAACAGCATCGGAAGGACGTGGAAGAAGATGGCATTGATGGCCATCAGCGAGGCGTAGACGAGGGGAATGAGCGGCAAGCGCTCGGCCACCATGGCCTGTCCGATGCCGACAGCCACGACCACGCCATTCGTCACATAGAAGTCCCGCCACTCCACCGGCAGTTTGATGACCTCTCGCGCCCAGTTGCGCCAATCCAGTTCGTACTCCTCCAGAATGTGAACCGAATAGGCCAGCATGGAGAGCCATGCGAGGGTCGTAAGGTCCATTCGAGCGCCTCCGGGTGAGTTCGCCTTCAAGCTCCGCTGCATCAGCCGCGCCAAGCGGCGCCGAAGCGTTCAACCGCATGGAGGCTGAGCATCGTTCGAATGTCCATCACGTAATGCCTGCGGGACGCTCGGCGGAGCGGCATACCGCTCCAGACGCGCCGCCCCCGTCAACACCGATCTCACGGCACCTTAACCATCTGCGGAAGCTGGTAGGCGCCTGTGAGGACTTCCTCGGTCGGCTGATACAGCCGGAGGATGACGTAGAAGTTCCCCTTCGGAGCAGGCAGCCAATTCGCGGCCAGTTCGCCTTCGGGCGGGTCGAACTGAACCGGGATGGTCATGGAACCGTCCGCGGCCTTCTTCAGGCCCTTCGTGTCCGAGGCCACCTTGTAGCGGCCGATCGGGTTCGCCACGAGCATCTTGTCCGCATCGTCATACATGGTGAGCGACCAGAAGCCGTCCACCGGCGGCTCGCGGTCGAACTTGATGACGTAGCGGTTGGCCCCACTCAACGCGTTGCCGTCCGCGTCGGTCGAGCGCAGCGGATACATCGCCTCCTGCTGGCCATTTCCGCCAAGATAGGAGCCCGCGACCATCGCGCGGAACGGGTAGTTGAAGCCGAAGCTGTCGAGACCCGTACCCCAGTTCCAGCCGTTCCGATTCTGGGTGGCGCTCGCTAGGGAGGACACCACCACGGCCGGCGCATCGGCGAGGCCGCGCAGAACGCCCTTGCGGGTCTGCTCGGGGATCTTCGAGGGGTCGAAGCCGTCAGCCGTCAACCCGATGCGGGCAAATTGGCCAAACAGGGCAGCGTCGGCGGGTTTCACCTTGTTGTCCTTGAGTGCAAAGGCGAGGTGCTTGAAGAAGCCCAGTTCGTCGCCGGCAATCGCCGGGAGTGGCTCCAATGCAGCATCCGACGTCGGCTTCCCGCTCAGCGGCTCAAGCGTGAACTGCTTCTGGAGCGCCAGAACCGGAGCGACAGGCTCGCCCTGCGCGATGCGCAGACGTCCCCAAAGCCAGACCTTGTCCGTCGTCACGTCGAGGCGCTTGACGCCAGCCGGCAACGTGCCGTTCCAGCCGGGAGGAACGAGAGCGAAGCGGCCGGCCTTCGTGCCCGTGGTGCGGCGTCCGATATAGTGTTCCAACTCCTGCCACATGTTGAAGACGTTCACGACATAGTATCGGTTGTTCGTGTCGGGCACGGTGAAGATGTAGGGCTGGTCGAGCGTGACGACGGCGCTCATGTAGAACGTGTCGTTGTTGGCGGTCGGCATGTCCCTCGCGGCGGGCGTTGCCAGTTCGGTTGCCCAACCAATCTGGTTCAGCGGAGCCCGGTAACTGGTGTCCGGCTTGGGCGACGGGACGTCGGTATAGTCGCGAACCACTCGCTCCATGCGCACCAGCGGGTAGCCCCACGCATAGGCGGAGATGGCGAGCTGATAACCGTCCGTCTCCAAGCCCTTGGCAATGACTTCGGGCGACGTGGGGGTCGAGAGAAGCTTATCCTCGAAGGTCTCCGCTATCGAAACGGACGGAGCCGCAAGGGCGGCGCCCAGGGCCAAACAGAGCAGCAGTGAAGTACGCATCGTTGTCTCCTCCCGGGCCGGCATGGTCGATTCCCACCGGGCGTCGATCAACTCACGAGTTCGAAGTCGGGCATCTTGAAGGTCTTGCTGTTGAGCGCCTCCGTCGGGCCATAGAACCGCATCGCCGGCAGCGGGCGCTTGCCTCGCGTCGGGATCCAGTTGGCTTCCATCCCTACGGGTGCGGCGGGGCCGACGAACAGCGTCACGCCGCCATCGGCGTTCTTCTTCATCGTCGGCAGATCGTAGGAAGACAGCGTGGTGCGGTTCTCGTCCGTATAGATGAAGGCATTGGTCGCCCGGTCATAGACGGTAAGCGCCCAGAATTGCTTGACCGGCATCTCGGCCGGCACGTCCACCTTGTAGAGCTTGCCGCCCTCCAGACGTCGCCCATCCTTGTCCGCCATCGCCATCAGATACTGCGTGGCGGGCGAGTTGCTGAGCTCCTTGGGCATGTAGGTGCACCAGAAGTATTCGGCGGCGCGGTCGATCAGATCGATACGGTCGTCGTAGACCCACGTGAATTTCCGGCTGTCGTCGGCCATCAGTAGCGAGGCGTATTGCCGGTCGGGCCAGAAGAACCTGTCCCGGGGCATGTTGTCGAACCACTGCTGGAGATAGAACCATGCATCGACGGCAGCCTGCTCCATCGCCCGCTTGGCGGTCGCGTCGGGGGTGAAGGGCTTTCCCTTCTGGATCCCCAGCGACGTCAGCATACCCATCATCACCTTGTCCTGCTCGCGGACAGGTTCGACGCTCAAGATGGCATGCATGTCTTCGAAGTGGCGGCCGTCATAGAAGGGAAGGGTCGGATATCGTTCGTTGATCGGGTCCACAAATCGCTGCTGGGGAGGGCTTGCAGCCTCCGACAGGTAATACATCCGCAGTCGCTTCGCGTAGGCATAGGCGTCGGCCGTGCTCCTGCCGGGCGCGGGGACGGACCTGAAGGCAAATGCGATACGGAAGTTGGGAGAAGCGACGTGGATATAGCCAGCCGGGACGTCGCCCTTGAAGTCCGGCCCCGTAAACAGCAGCTTGCCGCCCGCTCCTTTGTCGATGCCTGATGGCCCGACATCGGCAATGGTGAACTGCCAGGCGTCGACCACTTGGCCGTAGACGCTGCCATCCGGCCCCGCAATCGGCACCTCCAGCACCACCGGGCCGTTTCGCAAATCGGTGAAAGCGGAAATGTAGGGCGTCGTGCTGTTGGCGGTTATCGCTTCGAGCTTCGGTTTGGCCGGCGCCGAATAGGCGATGATGTCGTTGTCCTTGAGGCCAAGGTTCTCAAACGCGGCACGGCGGAAACTGTAGATCGCGATGGCCGGCATGTTCCAGAGAACCGCCTCGAAGGCGCGGTGGTATTTGATTTGGTAGTCGAAGTCCGTCACCGAGGGCTTGGAGCCCAAAGGAGGCTGACCGCCGAGAGGTTCCTGCCCGTCCTCGGCAATCGCTGGTGAAGGCGTCAGCGCACTGACGACGTTCGACAGCGACAGCGATGCGAGCGCCCCGGCGGAGGTGGGAACGAGGAATTCGCGGCGGTTCATGTCGATCCTCCAACAGTGTGACGACATATACCCCCGACTCCCGGTGCCGCGGCCATGCCTTGCGGCCCGTATAGAACGGGCAATCGGCCTCAGGCGCCACTGCACGAATATGGACGTGCCGCCACCATCGGCTGCAAGGTCGTCCTTAATCGGGCTGTTGGTGAGGGTCTGATCATCCCTGAGATGAGCGGGCCGCTCTCAAGGGCCGGCCGCGTCGGACGATCTGCTCGCCCGCGCTTGCGAGGCCTCGCCCCCAAACCGGAGATGGGTGGCGGACTTCACCTGCATTTGGCCATCGAGGGCTGGCTGTACGTTGCCGCCGTCATCGACCCGTTCTCACGGCGTGTCGTCGGCTGGGCGATGAAGACGGAGATGACGGCACCGCTCGTCGCTGATGCCCTCATCATGGCGATCCGGCGCGGAGGCAAGCCGGACAGCCGGCTGCACCACCCTGACGGGGGCAGCCAATACACAGACGGGGAGTTTCAACGCCCGATGGCCGACCACGGCATCACCTGTTCGATGAGCCGGGCCGGCAATGTCTGGGGCAAGGCGCCGATGGAAGGCTTTTTCTCGTTGCTCAAGGCCGAGTGGACAACTCGCAAGGTCCATAGGGCGAGGGACGATGCCGGGGCCGATGTGCTCGACTATATCGAGCACTCTACGACGGTCGGCGCAGGCACTCGAAGCTGGGCACTCTCAGCCGGGTCGAGTTCGAGGAACGAGCTAAATCAGCTCAACCTCGTGTCCGCAGAACCGGCAGCAGGCCACTGATCGGCTAGCCGATTTGTTCGATGATGATGGCGCGGATCTGTTCGCGCGTCAGTCCGCAGGGTTCGGGTTTCCAGTCAGGGCTGGAGCGAACAACGTTCACTGCGGGGATGGACAGAGAGGCGATAGTGGGTCGGTTGGAAGTCTGGATATGCATGGGTCCTTGGTGCCGCACCGATGAACAGGGGCGGCTGACGCTTGTGCGTCGATTTGAGTGAATGAGCCCGCAGGCTGTCGCCGGGGCAGGGTCGCTTCAGGCGACGGTGGCTTACCTATCGGGATAATGCGGTCCCAATATGGCGCCGTAGGAGTGCGGGCGGCGAGGGCGAGCCATGGCGTGGGTCCTGGGAAACGAGATCACCGTATTTCCGCTGTTCGCGCTTCCAGCGCCGATGGCGGCGCTGTTGGGCTTGCCGGTCGTCGGCGGCGCGGCGGCATTCCTTCTCCTCGGCTTTTCGAGCGGGTCGCCACCATCGGCGTCTGGCTTGCGGGCGCGGGACGAGGCGAGCGGGCATCTTGATTTTCGTCCATATGTCGATTAGCGTGGACATATGGAATCAGAGCAAGCCATCCTCGCCTTCGCGGCGCTCGCACAGTCGACGCGGCTGGACGTGTTCCGGCTGTTGATCGAACACGAGCCTCATGGGCTGCCGGCCGGGGAAGTCGCCCGGCGGCTGGCGGTCCCGCACAACACCATGTCCACGCACCTCGCGGTGCTGACGCGGGCGGGGTTGATCGGCGCCGAGCGTCAAAGCCGGACGATCATCTACCGAGCGAACCTCGACGCGGTGCGGGCGATTGCAGGCTTCCTCGTCAAGGACTGCTGTCGTGGCCGCCCCGAAGTGTGCGAGCCCCTTGTCTCCGAATTGTCGCCCTGCTGCTCAAAGACATTCGCTGCCAAGGAGGCCGCCGATGACTGAACGCATTTACAACGTCCTCTTCCTCTGCACGGGTAATTCGGCGCGTTCGGTACTGGCTGAAAGCATTCTCACGAAGGACGGAGTTGGTCGTTTCCGAGCATTTTCCGCTGGTAGCCAGCCCAAAGGCACCGTCAATCCCTTCGCTTTGAGGGTGTTGCGGGCCTACGATTATCCTTCGGAGGGCTTTCGGTCGAAGAGCTGGGAAGAGTTCGCCACGTCCGGAGCGCCCACCATGGATTTCGTGTTCACCGTCTGCGACAACGCCGCCGGGGAAGCCTGTCCGGTTTGGCCGGGGCAGCCCATGACAGCGCATTGGGGCATTGAAGACCCCGCTGCGGTGGAAGGGATGGATATCCAGAAGGAAGCCGCCTTCGTCGCCGCCTTCCGTTATCTCAAGAACCGGATTTCCGTCTTTGCGGCGCTGCCCATCGCAAGCCTCGACCGTATGACGCTTAGCGCCAAGCTGATCGAGATCGGTCAGTTGCAGGGGTCGACCGCACGCCGCCCCAGCGTGGCATGAGGCGAGCTATGGACGTCGTCGTCTACCACAACCCCGATTGCGGCACGTCGCGCAACACGCTGGCGCTCATTCGGCATGCCGGCATCGAGCCGCATGTCATCGAATATCTGAAGACCCCGCCGACCGGCGCCCTGCTGACGCAGCTGGCGCAGCGGGCCGGATGGCCGCTCAGGGACCTCCTGCGCGAGCGCGGAACACCCTTCCAGGAGTTGGGTCTGGGCAATGCCGGGCTGTCCGACGCGGTGTTGCTGGAGGCGGTCGCCGCCCACCCTATCCTCATCAACCGGCCTTTGGTGGTGTCGCCGCTCGGGGTGAAGCTGTGCCGCCCCTCCGAGACAGTGCTCGACCTGTTGCCCGTGGCGCCGACCACCGACCTCGACAAGGACGATGGCTCGCCCTTCCTGCGTGACGAGCAGGTGGCGTCGACCGATCCGCGCCTGGCCAAGGCGCTGCGTGATGCCGGGTTGCCGACCGACGACCTCCGGGAAAGCGCGGGACGTTTCTTCAGCTTCCGCACGCTCGGCGGCACGTTGGTCGGCTACGGCGGCTTCGAGGTGCACGGCGATGACGTGCTGCTGCGCTCCATCCTTGTGAAGGAGGAGGCACGAGGCCGGGGCATCGGGCGCAACATCGCCCTGCTGCTGATGAGCCGGGCCTTCGAGGCCGGCGCCCGGCAGGCATGGCTGCTGACGACCTCCGCCTTGCCGTTCTTCGAGAGGATCGGCTTCAAGGCGGCGGCGCGGGCCGCGGCGCCGGCCGCGATCGCCGCCACGCCGCAAGCCGCATCCCTATGCCCGGCCTCCGCCCCGCTGCTCACCCGCCGCATCGCGCTCTGAGACGCCATGTCCACGTTCGAACGCTATCTCACCCTCTGGGTGGCCCTGTGCATCGTGGTCGGTGTCGCGCTGGGGCACCTGCTGCCGGGCTTCTTTCACGCGGTAGGCGCGGCGGAAATCGCCAGGGTCAACCTGCCGGTGGCGGTGCTCATCTGGCTGATGATCATCCCGATGCTGCTCAGGATCGACTTCGCGGCCCTGTCGGAAGTTCGCCAGCACTGGCGGGGCATCGGTGTCACGCTGTTCATCAACTGGGCGGTGAAGCCGTTTTCCATGGCGGCGCTGGGCTGGCTGTTCGTCGGCTGGCTGTTCCGTCCCTACCTGCCGGCCGACCAGATCGACAGCTATATCGCCGGGTTGATCATCCTCGCCGCCGCGCCCTGCACCGCCATGGTGTTCGTGTGGTCCAACCTGACGAAGGGCGAGCCGCATTTCACCCTGAGCCAGGTGGCGCTCAACGACGCCATCATGGTGTTCGCCTTCGCGCCGATCGTCGGCTTCCTGCTGGGGCTCTCCGCCATCACGGTGCCATGGGACACGCTGGTGCTGTCGGTCGTGCTCTATATCGCCGTGCCGGTGATCATCGCCCAGATGGTGCGGAGGCGGGTGCTGCGTGGTGGAGAACAGGCGCTCACCCGGCTGCTGGCGCGGCTCCAGCCGCTGTCGCTGGTGGCGCTCCTCGCGACCCTCGTGCTGCTGTTCGGCTTTCAGGGCGAGCAGATCATCGCCCAGCCGATGGTGATTGCCCTGCTGGCGGTCCCGATCCTCATACAGGTCTACTTCAATGCCGGCCTCGCCTATGTGCTGAACCGCCTCTCGGGCGAGCAGCATTGCGTGGCGGGTCCCTCGGCGCTGATCGGGGCGTCCAATTTCTTCGAGCTGGCGGTCGCCGCCGCCATCAGCCTGTTCGGCTTCCAATCGGGAGCGGCGCTCGCCACCGTGGTCGGTGTGCTCATCGAGGTGCCGGTGATGCTCACCGTCGTCTGGATCGTGAACCGCTCCAAGGGCTGGTATGAGGGCGAAGGTCCGCACGCCTCCCGGGTCACCCGCAACCAATGACCGCATCTGACGAGATGGCCGCGCCGCGCCCCACCAGCCTGTTCATCACCGGACTGGGCATCGGGCAGATCTGCTCATGGGGCTCGCTCTACTACAGCTTCCCGCTGATCGCGGAGGCGATGCGCCATGACCTCGGATGGTCGAAGACGGAGCTCTACGGAGCGGCGACGCTCGGGCTGGCGCTGGCGGGGCTGGCGGCCTATCCGGTCGGGACGGCCATCGACCGGGGCCAAGGGCGCCTCGTGATGACGGCCGGGTCCATGCTGGCGGGCCTGCTCCTGCTGGCATGGTCGCAAATGTCGAGCCTGCCGGCCTTCTATGTCTGTGTTGCCGGCATCGGGGCGCTTCAGGCGGCCACGCTCTACGAGCCCGCCTTCGCGGTGGTGGCGCGCCGGGCCGGGGCCGCCAATGCCCGCACGGGGATAACGGCATTGACGCTCTGGGGCGGCTTCGCCTCCACGGTCTTCATTCCGCTGGTTCAGCTGCTCCTCGACCGGATCGGCTGGCGCGACACGCTGCTGGTGCTGGGCGCGATCAACCTCATCCTGTGCGCCGGCCTTTATGGCGCGGTGATCCGGCCGGCACGGGACCGGCATCCGGGCGAGGAGGCGGGATCCTCCGACGCTTCTTGGACACCCAGTTCCGTCGTGCGATGGGTCTTGCGACAGCCGGTCTTCTGGGCACTCGCCGTCGCCTTCACCGCCTATGCCGCCACCTTCTCAGCCTTCACCTTCCACCTGTATCCGCTGCTGATGGAGCGCGGTTTCGACAGTTCGGCCGTGGTCGCGGCGATGGCCGTCATCGGCCCCGCGCAGGTGGCCGGACGGCTGGCCATCTGGATACTGGCGCCGAAAGCCTCGGTTCGGATCATCGGCTGTGGCGTCGTGCTGGTGTTTCCGGTCGCGCTGATGGCGCTGGAACTGCCGCCGAGCTTCACCGTCATCGCCGCCATGGCCGTGCTCTATGGCGGAGCCAATGGCATCATGACCATCGTGCGCGGGCTTGCCGTTCCCGAGATGCTGACGCGGCAGGCCTATGGCTCGGTCAACGGCGCGTTGGCGGCGCCGGCATCGATCAGCCGGGCCGTCGCGCCGCTGGGGGCGGCGTTCCTGTGGACCGCGAGCGGCTCCTATGAGGCCGTTCTGTACGCCCTCATCGTCGGAACGCTGCTGCTCGCGGCCGGTTTCTGGATCGCCGCCGGCCTGTCGCGCCATCCCATTGCCCGAACCGCCGGAAGCCCCCATGCCTGAAGCAGATGACTTTCCCGCTCTCGACATTGATCATCTCGACGTGCCCGACCTTGGCAAGCTCGCGGGGCGGGAGCCGAGCCAACATCCGCCGCGCATTCTGTTGCTCTACGGGTCGCTGCGGGAACGCTCCTACAGCCGGCTATTGGTTGAGGAGGCAGCTCGCCTGCTGACCCGCATGGGTGCCGAGACGCGGATATTCGATCCGCGCGGCCTGCCCATGCCGGATCACGTTCCGCCCGATCATCCCAAGGTGCAGGAGCTTCGGTCGCTGTCGCTCTGGTCCGAGGGGCAGGTGTGGTGCAGCCCGGAGCGACACGGCACCATCACCGGGGTCTTCAAAAGCCAGATCGATTGGCTTCCTCTCGAATATGGCGGCATCCGCCCGACGCAGGGCCGTACCTTGGCGGTGATGCAGGTCTCCGGCGGCTCTCAATCCTTCAATGCCGTGAACGCGCTGAGAGTGCTCGGACGATGGATGCGGATGGTGACCATCCCCAACCAGTCGTCAGTCGCGAAGGCGTTTCAGGAGTTTGACGAGGCCGGGCGCATGAAGCCATCGCCCTATTATGAGCGGGTGGTGGATGTCATGGAGGAGTTGGTGAAGTTCACCCTGCTGCTGCGGGACAGGACAGACTACTTCACCAGCCGGTATAGCGAGCGGCGGGACAAATCACTCAAGGAGCAAGCCCTTATAGCGGCACGTAGTGGAGCCGTCGGGATCGCTTCAGGCGAGTGACATTCCAGCCCAGCGTCGCCTGCGTTCGGCTGTGATTCGGTCGTCGAACAACGTCCGTCAGACGGATCTCATTCGCGAACCGGCACGGGACCGGCATCCGGGCGACGAGGTGGGATCCTCCGGCACCTCATGGACACCCAGTTCCGTCGTGCGATGGGTCCTGCGACAGCCGGTCTTCTGGGCACTCGCCGTCGCCTTCACCACCTACAGCGCGACGTTTTCCGCTTTCACCTTCCACCTGTATCCGCTGCTGCTCGCGGCCGGCTTCTGGATCGCCGCCGGCCTGCCGCGCCATCCCGTCGCCCGAACCGCCGGAAGCCCCCATGCCTGAAGCCGGCGCGCGTGGGCGGGGATATTCCTCGCCCGCGCGCGCCGGCGAGGGCTCACGCCGCGACGGCGCCGTCCTTCACGACCAGCCGGAAGCCCTTCAGCTCGACCCGCTCGAACAGCCCGGCCTGGCTGTAGGGATCGTCGTTCACCAGCTTTTCCGCCGCCGCCTTGTCAGCCGCCTCATAGACGATGATCGAGCCGCAGGGCTTGCCCTCGGCGTCCAGCACCGGGCCGGCGAAGACGAGGCTGGCGGCGATCGAGCGCAGATAGTCGAGATGCGCGGGGCGTACCTCCAGGCGCAGGGGCAGGGCACCGGGGCGGTCGTGGGCGGTCAGGGCGAATTGCATGAGGCGACTCCGATCATTGGGGAGGCGACTATAGCGGCAAGCCCCGCCGCCTCAACGGCGCCGGCTTCGGCGACCGGAACTGGGCATTCTCCGGCGGCCGGACCGGGGCATTCCTCGCCGACGCGCGGCACTACCGGCCGTGCGGCGCGGCTCACTCTTCGAAACGGCCTTCGGTCTCACGGTCGCGCTCGTAGCGCCGCGCGAGCGGAAACGGCGGCAGCCAGGATTCGCGACGGACGGTCCAGAGCTCGTAGGTCGGAGTGAACTGGTCGGGAGCGTCCAGCGCCCCGAGATTCACCTCGACTTCATCCGCGGTGCGCCCGAACACCGAGGAGCCGCAGCGCGGACAGAAGAACCGTCCGGCATAGTCGCGGGTCTCTCCCTCGATCGTCACCGCCTCTTGCGGGAAGATCGCGGAGGCGTGGAAGAGCGCGCCGTGATGCTTTCGGCAATCGAGGCAATGGCACAGGCCGACCCGGTAGGGGCGACCCGAGGCCACGATCCTGACCGCGCCGCACAGGCAGCCGCCGGTGAACTTGTCCATGCCGTACCCTCCGGGATGCCGCGCAAGGCCCTGTGTACAACGAATGGCGGTGTCGTCGCGACCGGCCGCCGGTGCGAGGATCGCGGGCCGGGGGAATTCGGCGCAGGTCGGACGGCCGCCGGAGGCGTTTCGCGGCGGCCGGCGGGTGATAGGCTGGATGCGCGATGGGCCGGGCAGGCCATAGGCTGGGTACGCGATAGGCTGGGTATATGGACACGAGACGGACACCCCTCCTGCTGAGCATGAACGGCGGCTATGTCGATACGGCGGGCTTCCTCTCGCTGCACGGCCTGTTCACCACGCATGTCACCGGCAACTTCGTGACGTTCGGCGCCTCGCTGGCGCACGGCGCCTCGGGAGCCGTGGCCAAGCTGCTGGCGCTGCCGGTGTTCTGCGTGGTGGTCGTGCTGACGCAATTGCTGGCCGGGGCGCTCGACAGGCGCGCTCTGCCGGCCTTCCGGCTGCTGCTGGCGGCGAAGGCCGTGCTGCTGGCGGTGGCCGCCGCGCTCGCCATCCATTTCGGTCCGTTCCCGGACGGTGACGCCATGCCGGCCCTCGTCACCGGAATGGTGCTGGTGAGCGCCATGGCCATGCAGAACGCGACGCACCGCCTGCATCTCGCCAGCGCGCCGCCGACCACGGTGATGACCATGACGACGACGCAGATCATGCTGGATGTCGCGGTCCTGCTGCAGCGCGCCCCGGTCGCGGCGGAGGCGAAGGCGCGCATCGGGCGCATGGTTCCCTCCGTGGTGGCCTTCGCGCTCGGCTGCCTCGGCGCCGCCGGCCTGTTCATCGGCGTCGGCATGTGGGCGTTCCTGGTGCCGCCGCTGCTGGCGATCGTGGCGGTGGCGTGGGCGGACACGCGGGGATAGGTGCCGCCGGCGCCGTCCGGTTCCGCCGGGAGCCGGCCGGCAGTCTCGTGATCGGGCGGCGCTACGGCATCTGCCAGAACGGCTTGATGCCGTCATGCGGATGGAACACCGCCTTCGCGGCGCGCTTCTCGGCCTGGCTGGCGATAGGGGCGAGTTCGATACCGTTCTCGACGGCGGCAAACCAGATCGGCAGGTAGCGGGCCCGGTCGAAGGCATCGATCTGCCGATACGACCAGTCCTTCCCGGAAAGCTCCATCAGCCATCGCACCGCGCCGGCGAGACTGGCGCCGTTCGGCGCCCGGTAGCGCCAGAGGTCCAGCCCGTACCTCTTGCCGATCTCGGCGACGTGGATCCAGCCCTGCAGGTTGAAGCAGCAATAATGCTGCGACGTCTCGCGCAGCAGCTCGTGCGGCTGCGATCCGTCGATAGCGAAATGCTGCGGTATGCGTTCCACCGCGCGCGACAGCGCGGCCCGCAGCGCGATGGCATTGCCGCTCACGGCGGCGATGGCCGCCACCTGAAGGTCGTAATAGATGCCGTGGTTGTTGCGCGCCCGGCATTCGGCAACGCCCTGCTTCGATTTGAGCAGCCAGTTCAGGTAGGAGGTCAGCCAGGCGCGGAATTCGTGGATCTCGCGGGAGGACAGCACGCCGCTCCGGGTGAGAACCAGCACCGCCTTGAGATAGAAGTACAGATCCTTCGTCTCGATGAGCCCGGTCGGCGAGCCCATATTCTTGTTATGCCCCATGCGCACCTGGGCGTATTTCAGATGCCGGGTCATACGGGTGTCCGGCTCGATGAAGAAGCGCACGAGTATCGCCCGTGCGTGATCGAGATAACGACGCTCGCCGGTCTCCCGCCAGGCGAGGCACAGAACGCGCGTGTCGTCGAAGACGCGCTGCAGGCGGGTACGATCGTAGCGCTCGCTTTCCGGCTCATACATCACGGTTCCCGGTATGCGCACACCGTCGCGCATGACATAGGGCAGGCCGTTGGGCGTCGCGGGATTCGGCCAGAAATACGGGGCGGGATGGAAATAGTCGTGCGCGTTGCCGCTCGGCGGCAGGGTCGTCTTGTCGAGCACCGAATAGGGACCGCGTGTCAGCGCTTCGTCGGCGGCGGCAACAAGCGCGAGCTTGATGCCGATCAAGGCCGTGGTGAGGGTGAGCACGATACACGTCCGATCGCAGGTCAATCCGCTGGTAGCTTGCTCGCAAGGCTAACGGAGGCGAAGGAAAATCGACGGGCGGCGCCGTAGAACTTTCGGGCATGCCGCAAATGTCGGGGTGAAGCTTCGGCGATCACCGGTTTGTGGTCGGGAATCGGTCAGGTGGTGCGGCATGGCCGTTGCCATTCCGTTACCACCGGCGCAGAAAGCGGGCCTGCGGGGGAGCTTCCTGTCGGAAATTGGCGTCTCTGTCGAAAGCCGACCGCATTCGCGTCGCGAGGCCGGGCCGGAGGTGGCCGGTAAATTGACGGCCAGGCGGGATGTCTTCAAGGCTGGTCAACGGCAGGGCGTGGAACGTCCCCTGCCGTCCTCTCATCCATCGAACGTTCCGAAAAGAGGGATGGGTGCCGATACGGCACCGTCCGCGCCTGCGTCGCGTGCCGAGCGATCGGCTGTCCGGGGGAGTGCCTCCCGGCGGTCGGATGGGCGGCGGCAGCCGGGCAATGATCTCGCGGCGGTGCCGCGCGACGGAGAGTGGGCATGACCGCAGCCGATGCGGAGAAGATCACCGGCCTCAAGCCGGTGCGGAACGCCCTCGCGGAGATGTTCCCCTGGGAAGTCCGGCACATCGAGCCGGTCGAGGGGCATCCCGTGAGCATGAGCCGGCTGGTGCAGCAGGTCGGTGCGGTCCGCCTCGTCGAGACCGAGCGCGGCTATAATGGCTGGTCGCGTACCGATCACCAGCCGGGCCTCGTGCCGCCCGCGCTGGCGGTGGTCGGCTTCACCCTCTCCAAGGGGCTGATGCTGGAGCCGCCCGACGGCCGGCGCCTGCTGATGGTCGAAAACGAAATGCTGGTCACGCCCTACCGGCCGGGCAGCCTCGTCTGGCGCGGCTTCGGCTCGGCCACGCTGTTCCTGAGCTTTCCGGCGGACCTTGTCGTCGATGTGCTCGGCCGGCATTTCCATCTGGCGGCGCAGGAGCCAAGCTTCGATCCGCGGCTGCTCTCCGACCATCATCCGGGATTTGGCCTGCGCCATATGGCGCAGCGGGCGCTGGAGGATGTCTCCTCGCTGCCGGACGCCACGTCCTCGCTCGTGCGCGACCTGCTGGTGCGGCAATATCAGGACGTCATGACCAGCCTGCTGCTGCTGCACGTGCCGCATTCGCTGAGCGGCCAGCTGCAGCGGGCGGGCGAGGGCGGGCAGCCGCTGCATCTGCGCCGGGCGCTCGACTATCTCCACGCCAATCTGGAGCAGCCGCTGACGCTGGAGGCCATCGCCGCCGCCGCCGGCTGCAGCCCGCGCCAGCTGCAACTGGCCTTCCGCAGCCATCTCGCCACCACGCCGATGGCGATGGCGAAGCGGCTGCGCCTGGAGATGGCGGAGGCGCGTCTGCGCTCCGGCCAGTATCGCAACGTGACGGACGCGGCGCTGGCACTGCATTTCAGCAATCTCGGCCGCTTCGCCGCCGAGTTCCGCGCGCTGTTCGGCTATTCGCCGCACCAGGTGGCACCGCCGGCGCCGTAGCGGCGGTCTCGTCCGGGACGGCGAGACTTTGCGTGGCCGGCCCCGTCCGGCGATGGCCCGTGCTCGCGGGCCGGACGTCCCGACCACAGATGACGGCCTCGTGACCGGAAGGCCGTCCGGCCTGGCGCCATCGGCGCTTGCGGCGTTAATCCAGCGGAAATAATTTCAATTTAAAATCATTCTCTGAGCATTTTGTATGTGTTTCTTCGCTATCCGGACGGCGGCCCGCATCCTCGGTTCCTAAAACAGGGAGGTTGATGAGTCCCAGACAGATAGGTGAGGAAATGGCCGACCTAAGCGTAGCAAGTGGCGCCACGACGACCGTCGAGACGAACTCGACGTATGGAAATATCTTTCTCGGAACCGGCTCGACATTGGTTGCCGACGGAGCGAGCATCGCGACGAACTTCCTTGATGCCGGCACGAATTCTGTGATCAAGGTCACGGATGGTGGCACTTTTACGAATACCGGTTGGACCAACGGCTCCAATTTGACCTTCGAGGTCGACGGTTCCTCTACGTTGGATTTCTCGGCCCAGCAGTCCGGCGGTGGCGGCATCAGCGGCCAGACCATCGTCTTCACCGGTGACGGCGACGGCACGGTCAAGCTGCCCGGCGGCGTGACCAACCTCAAGATCGAGGGCTTCAATGCCGGTGACGTGCTGAAGTTCAGCGACAGCAACATCACGGAATTCCGCACCATCGACAATGGCGACGGCACCATCACCATTCAGGCGGTGAACGTGCAGAGCGTGTGGTACACGCAGGTCCTCTCCTCGGTGACCGTTTCGGGCAACGTCAATCCCGACGACTTCATCTTCGATGCCTCGACCGGCACGGTGGGCTATGCCTGCTTCCTCATCGGCACCCGGATCGCCACGCCGGACGGCGAGGTCGCGGTCGAGAATCTCAAGGCCGGCGATCTCGTGCTGACCCATGACGGCCGCGCCGTCGCGGTGAAGTGGCTCGGCCGCCGCACGCTGCGCGCCCGCACCATTCCCGAGGACAAGCGGGTGGAGGCGATGCCGATCCGCATCCGCAAGGGCGCGCTCGGCAACGGCCTGCCGGTGCGCGAGCTGGTGGTGTCGCCCCAGCACCACATGTATCTCGACGGCGCGCTGGTGCCGGCGGTGCTGCTGGTGAACGGCAAGACCATCGTGCAGGACTTCGCGATGGAGACGATCCAGTATTTCCACGTCGAGCTCGACCGCTTCGACGTCATCCTCGCCGAGGGCGCGCCGACGGAATCGTATCTCGACACCGGCAACCGCGCCATGTTCGAGGGCGAGAACCGCACCGTCACCCAGCTTCGCCCGAGCTTCCAGGAGGAGCGCCGCGAGCAGGTCCGGCAGGCCCGCGCCGAGTGCGGCTTCGAGGTGCTGCGCAACGGCCCGCGGCTGAACAAGCTGCGTCGCCGCCTGTTCGCCAAGGCCGAGAGCCTGACCGGCTTCACGCGCCAGGCCGACAGCCGGCTGCGTGCCCTGTGCGACGGCGTGGAAATCCGTCCGGAAATCGCCGATGGGCGTTTCCGGTTCACCCTGCCGGCGGTGCCCGCCGAGGGCGTGCGGCTGCTCTCCCGCGCCGTGACGCTGCGCGACGGCCTCGACAACGCGACCCGCAGCCTGGACGTGGTCGGCGTCGGCGTCACCGGCATCGAGCTGCGCGACGCCCACACGGTGCGCATGGTCGCGCTCGACGCGGCGGAGCTGTCCGGCTTCCATGCTCCGCACGCCCACCAGGGCGGCGAGCGGCGCTGGACCTCGAAGCAGGCCGAACTGCCGGCGTCGCTGTTCGCCGGGCTGAGCGGTCCGGTGACGCTGACCCTCACGGTCGACAGCGGCTCGCTGCGCTACTGGCAGAAGAGCGAGGCCAAGCCGGTCGCCCGCGTCGCCTGAGCAGGCCAGTGAAGCGGGCGGGGCCATGCGTGCACGTCACGCGGCCCCGCCCGTCTTGCCTGTCGGTCAGAGGGCGGAGGCCGACGCCGGAAAAGGATGCGCGAGGCGGGGCGCCGTTTGCCGCCCGCCATCTGCCGCCGGCCGCTAGGGCACGCGGTAGGCGGTGCCGGTCGCGGTGATGCTCGTTCGGCAATTGGCGATGGTAGCGGCGTGGTCGACCGAGACGTTGGCGACGATGTTGGCGCCTTGCTGGCCGGCAAGCAGGCCGAGGGATTGCAGCGCGTCCTGTTCCGTCGGCTGCGAGTCCAGGGCCGTCTTCTGGCAGGAGAGGCCGGTGAACCGCCCCAGAGACTGGGCTTTCGCCGGAACCTTGTAGGTCGGCGACATCTGAACCGTCACCGGGCTCATGGCCACTGATTGTGGACTGGAGGAGACGTTCTGGTCCGAGGTCGTGCAACCCGCTAAAAGCACGGCGAGAAAGCAGATGCCGATGATACGCATGGCATACCCCCCTGTTTACTCTAGGTAATCATTGTTCTCGGATAATATCCATCGAAATTCCCGAAGTTCTCGTGGTGCGGTGCGGTAGATGACAGGGCAGGTGCGAAAGCGCCGCGCGCGTGTCCCGGGGCGGCTCGCGGTCGCCTTGACGGCGCGCGGAGCGGGACGGCGCCGAAGTGCTTGTGGGGAAGGCGGTGCACCCCTAGGCTGAAGGTATTCCCGGGGGGCTGCCATGACGCTGCGTTTCTTGCTGATCGCGGTGCTGTCGTTGCTGGGCGTGACCGCTTCGGCGCACGCCAAGGAGGGCGACGCCTATCGCGAGCGTCTCGACCGTTTCGGCGGCATGTCCGGCGGCCGTCCGGCGGCGCTTCCCGCCATGAGCGAGAAGCAGAAGCGCGCGGCGTTCGTACCCTTCGCCCGCGCAGCCAGCGATTGCATCGCGCGCGAGGTCGGCGACGATTACCGGTTCGTCGACGCGGTGTTCGCCCGGCAGGTCCCGAACCTGATCCCCGATGCGATTTCGCGTTGCGGCTCGCAACTCGTCGCCATGGGCGTCGCGCATGAGCGGCTCTACGGACCGGGGACCGGCAGGGCCTTCCTGCTCGGGCCCTATGTCGAGGGGCTTAACGAGGCGGTCGCCAAGCGCCTGGAAGGGCGCGTCGCCACGCTCTACCGCCTCGCCGGCGGCGAGGGCGAGGGCGAGGGCGAGGGCGCGGGCCGGCCGGCGGGGCCGCTCGCCTTTCTCGTGCTGGCGAGCCGCGAGGACATCGACGCCGCCATACCGGTGGGGCGGGCCTTCCGGCCCGATTTCCCGCGGGTGTTCGTCGCCCGCGCCAGCAATGGGCGCTACGCGGTCGTGCTGGGGCCGGTCGCCGCCGGCGAGGCCGCCGCCGTCAACGCCGCGTTGAAGCGGGGCGGCAAGATCCCCATGGATTCGTTCGTTTCGGACGGCAGCAAATTGTCGGCCTCCATCTGGGACGCCTCGCTGGATGCCGGCACCTCCGTGGCCGCCACCCCGCCGGCCGCCGGCGCGGCGCCGGACACCGATGCCAAGCGCGGGGATAAGATCGCCTCCGGCAGCGGCTTCTTCGTCAGCGGCGACGGGCTGATGCTGACCAACGCGCATGTCGCCGGCGACTGCCGCAGCCTCACCGTCCGTCCCTATGGGCCGGCGCAGCTGGTGCAGAAGGACGGCGCGAACGATCTCGCGGTGATCCGGGTCGTTGGCGCGACGCCCAAGGCGGTCGCCGCTTTCCGCGAGGAGCCGGTCCGGCTGGGGTCGTCGGTGATGATGCTGGGCTATCCGCTGTCGAATTATCTCAACAGCGCGCTCAACGTCACCGCCGGCATGGTGAGCAGCCTTTCGGGGATCGACGGCGATACCCGCTATCTCCAGTTCACCGCGCCGACGCAGCCCGGCAATTCCGGCGGGCCGCTGCTCGACAATACCGGCAGGGTCGTCGGGGTGGCGACGGCGAAACTGAGCGACCTCAGCGTGATCAAGGTCGCCGGCACGGTGCCGCAGAACGTGAACTTCGCACTGGGCAACGGCGCGGCGCTGGCTTTCCTGCGCGCCGCCGGCGTGCCGGTGAATGTGCGCGGCGAGGCGAGCGAGATGAAGGCCGAGGACATCGCCGAGACCGGGGCGAAATTCACCGCGCAGATCATCTGCGAGCGATAGGCCGCGCGTGGCCGCCGCCGGCCGCCGCCTGTCGCCGCCTGTCGCGGGACCGGCCACCGGTGAATGGCTTCCGTTATCGAGCGCGAACACGGAACGAATGTCTCCCCGCACCGGCTTGTGCGCTGCCGCGAAAGGCCGGAGGCTTGCCCTCTTACCGAAGGTGAAGCGCTGGAGGCTGGACATGATGCGCAGGAAGACCGTGGCACTCGCCGCGCTGGCGGTGCTGGCGGGCGGCTTCGCCCATGCCGAGGAGCCGCCGCTGTGGAAGCTCTACGAGCAGTCGCTCAAGAGCGCCAAATATATCGACCTCACCCATGCCTTCGAGCCGGTGCAGCCGGTGTGGCCGGGCTTCGGCAATGCGGTGTTCAAGCCGGCGGTGGCCGGCCGGGACATCGAGGGTTATGTGAAGGAGGGCGAGGAGTTCACCTATGACAAGCACGGCTTCGTCGCCTCGGCCTATGAGCTGACCACCGACCAGTACGGCACTCAGCTCGATCCGCCCTCGCACTGGAACCCCAAGGGCGCCACCATCTCCGACCTGCCGGCCAGCTTCGCCATCCGCCCGCTGGCGGTGATCGACATTTCCGGCAAGGTCGCCAGGGACGAAGGCTACCACCTTCAGGTGGCGGATATCGAGGAATGGGAGAAGGCGCACGGCCGCATCCCGGAAGGGGCGGTCGTGTTCGTGCGCTCCGACTGGTACAAGAAATGGCCGGACAGGGAGCGCTTCGGCAAGGCGCCGTTCCCGGGCGTCAGCCTCGCCGCGCTGAAGTTCCTGCACCTCGAGCGCAAGATCCTGTTCCACGGGCACGAGCCGCTCGACACCGACACCACGCCGACGCTGGAAGGCGAGCACTGGCTGATGCACAACAACTTCGCCCAGGCCGAGGGTGTCGCCAATCTAGACAAGGTGCCGGAAGCCGGGGCGCTGGTGACCATCGGCTTCGCCAAGCCGCTCGGCGGCTCGGGCGGCTATGCCCGCTACATCGCCATCGCGCCGGCGGACTGGAAAGAGGGCGTCTCGGTGCTCGACGCGCCGGGCGCGCCGCTACCGACGCAGTCGGCTCCCCTGAAGCGCGGCGCCGATGGCGTGTTCCGGCCGACGCCGTAGGGCGGCGTCCGGCTCGGCGCGCGACAACTAATGCCGTGTGCGGCGGCGGGCAGGGTCATGCCCGTCAGCCGCATGCCGCGGTCCGAAGGCGCAGGTTCAACCGGCGATCACGTTCAACCGGCGATGGGGCGTCGGTTCAGGACAATTCCAGCGATGGCTGACCGCTACTGTCGCCACCACCCGACTCGGCGTCGGCGGTCGACGAGGAAGAGGCGGGGGCACCGTCGACCTGCGCCGGGACTTCGGGCAGGCGCACATGGAAGCGGCGCAGGACGTTGGCCACCTTGGACGCGGAGCGGATCCGCCAGCGCAGGGCACGCGCCGACTTGCTCGCATTGGTGCCCTTCTCCTGCACGTTGCTGGCGCCGTGATTGAGAAAATACAGCCCGCCGAAGAAGGGGAGCGGCTCGATCGGCCGGCCGAGCTCCTCCATCGCCTCGGGGAAATGCGTGTGGTCGAGCAGCTTGTGCCAGATCGTCGTCTTGTCCATGTAGGATTCGGGAAGATCCGCACGGGTCATCCAGAACGCCGCGCAGCTGCCGCAGAGCCGATAGAAGGGCGCGGTCTCCAGCGACAGGGTGCCGAGCGAGCCGTTCGAGACGTCGTATATGTAGCCCTTGTCGATATAATAGCCCGTCTTGTTGTTGTGCGTGCGGATATAGCTGCATATGTCGCGGTCGAGATAGTCGTCCGCGTCCAGGGTAAAGAAATAGAAGTTATCGATATTGGTCTTGCGCAGCTGCGACAGCAGAAGCCGGCGCTTCTTCTGCTTGTCGTTGCTGTACTGGGATGGGTCGGTCGGCCGTTCCCATTCGGCTTCGAGCCAGCACACGCGCTCGGCGAACTTTCCCAGATTGGGCTTGTCGTGCCCCGCCACGACGATGAGGTAGTTCGGGTCGGTCTGCTTGCGCAGGCAGGCGACGGTCGCAACCAGGTTCTTCTGGACGATCGCCCACTTCTCCGGCGTGGTCTTGCCCTTCAGCGAGATGCCGAACACCACGACGGGGCCGTCACGCTCTTCGAGGAGCTCATTGACCTTGTCGACGAACTTCCGCTCGATCGCGCGATGGTCGCTGCCCGCGGACGACGAGGTGGAGGAGGTTGTCATAGTGGCGCTCCCTACTATTTTCTGTTGCATAGCATGAGAGATCGGCAAATGACACGTGTCCGGCGTCGTGTGTCCCACAGGTTGTACCAATGTCTTATTTTGGTTCCATATAAGGCACATAGCCGCATCACGTCTTCGCGTGCCGGTTGACGGGGCCGCGCCGCAATTCCGACGTCATGCTCATCGTCGCACCCCGCGGCCGAATCATCCCGCCGGCCGCGCCCCCAATGGGTAAGCACCGTGAAGGCGCAAGGCGGTACGTCGATCCGGCGGAAAATCGCTGTCGTGTGGCGTGTCGGACCCGCGAATCCCCAGCGTCATCCGCCGGAAGCCGAGTGGATCGGGCGGGGGCGGCGCACTAAGGTGGTGCCGTCGATCCCCATGTGAGCCTGAACGATGCCTGTGAGTTCCGCCGCCGTGCCCACCGCCCATGCCAGCCGCTATCTCCAGCAGCTCTGCAAGCACTGGGCGCACAAGTTCGAGGTCAGCTTCACCCCCGAGGACGGGCGGATCGTGCTGCCGGAGAACACCATCGCCACGCTGCATGCCGACGACGCGGCACTCGCCGTGCGGCTGGAGGCAGTCGACGCGCCGACGCTGGAGCGCATGAAGGGCGTCGTCGCCAACCATCTCGACCGCTTCGCCTTCCGCGAGGCGCCGCTGCCGTTCGACTGGCGCGACGAGGGCTGAGCCCTACGCCTTGCGGATGCGGAAGACGAGCTCGGCCGCGCGCCGCTCGCTCGCTTCCAGCACGTCGCCGAGCTGGCCGACGAGATGGGGAATGTCGATCACCGCCATCGGATCGGTGCAGACCACCTCGAAGCGCGCGCCCGGCGCGGCGCGTTCCAGCGCCCGCCTTGTGTGCAGCGCCGGCAGCGGGCATTTCAAACCCTTGAGGTCGAGCCGCGTCGATTCGTCGGCGCCGGGCGTTTCGGCATCCGGCGTCGGTGCTGTGGGCTTGCCGGGATCGGCGTCGACGGGCATCTAGGCATCTCCTGCGCCTCGCTTAAGGCGAGGGCGCGAACCCGGCAAGACATAAGCAAGTCTCGGGACCGGGAAAGGGAGGACGTGATGCGCGTGATGGGTTTCGCCGGCTGGAGCGGGGCGGGCAAGACCACGCTGCTCGCGCGGCTGATCCCGGTGCTGGTCGGGCGCGGGCTGAAGGTCTCCACCATCAAGCACGCCCATCACGAGTTCGACATCGACACGCCGGGCAAGGATTCGCACACCCATCGCGTGGTGGGGGCGAGCGAGGTGCTGGTCGCCTCCGCCGTGCGCTGGGCGCTGATGCACGAACTGCGCGGCGCGCCGGAACCGGAGCTGCCGGAGCTGATCGCGCATCTGGCGCCGGTGGATCTCGTGCTGGTGGAGGGCTTCAAGCGCGACCGCCACCCGAAGATCGAGATCCACCGCGCCGAGGTGGGCAAGCCGTTCCTGCATCCCGACGATCCGTTCATCGCCGCCATCGCCTCGGACCGGCCGCTGCCGGAGGCGCTCCTGCCTGTGATCGACCTCGACGATACCGAGGCCATCGCCGATTTCGTCGAGGCGCATGCGGCGGCGGTGACCATGGTTGACTGGCGCACGCGCTGAGGCGGCCGGGCTCGTCACGAGGCTTCAGCCTGCAAGGGCGATGAGGCGTTCGGCGGCCGCGAGGTCGTCCGGCGTGTTGATGTTGAGGAACGGGTCGTAGGGCGCGGCCGGCCAGTCGACGGTGACGGCGCGGGCGCGGGCGGTGAAGGCGCGCACGCGGCGCTCGCCCTCGTCCACCAGCATGCGCCGCAGCAGCGGCGCCAGCGCGATGTCCCACAGGCCGATCACCGGATGGTCGCGCCCGCCAGAGGCGGCGATGGCGGCGGGGGCGTCGTGTCTTTCCGCCAGCAGCCGGGCGGCGAGATCGCGCGGCAGCAGCGGGCAATCGGCGGAGACGGTAAGGACATGTCGTGCCGAGGGATGATGGGCGGCGGCATGTTCCATGCCGGCGAGCAGGCCGGCGAGCGGGCCGGGAAAATCCGGCAGCGGGTCGGCCACCACCGGCAGGTCGACGCCGAAGCGGGCGGGATCGCCATTGGCGTTGAGCACCAGCGCGTCGACCTGCGGCGCCAGCCGCTCGATCACCCGGTCGAGCAGGCGGCGGCCAGCGACC
Source organism: Ancylobacter sonchi (assembly GCF_018390695.1). Taxonomy (GTDB): domain Bacteria; phylum Pseudomonadota; class Alphaproteobacteria; order Rhizobiales; family Xanthobacteraceae; genus Ancylobacter; species Ancylobacter sonchi. Next base: position 306,405 of record NZ_JAHBGF010000010.1, read on the forward strand.
AGTTGCAGCGCCTTGTCCCCGCCGCCCATGCGACGCGACAGGCCACCGGCGAGGATGACGCCGAGAATGCGCTCGCCGCTCGCGCTGGCGCTGCTCATGCGGCCGGCCTCGTCAGCAGATAGGCGGCGACGGCGAGCATCGTCGCGCCGATGCCGGCCAGCACCAGCGTCGGGATGGCGGTGAAGGAGAGGATGGCGAAGCTCGCCGCCATCGAGCCGGTGGCAACGAACTGCGCCCAGCGCGGCACCACGCCGCGCGCGCGCCAGGCGACCACCGCCGGGCCGAGCTTGGGATGGCCCAGCAGCCAGCGCTCGAAGCGCGGCGAGGAGCGGGTGAACAGCCAGGCGGCGAGGATGAGGAAGGGCGTGCCGGGCAGGACCGGGAGCACGATGCCGGCAATGCCGAGGCCGACGCAGACCCAGGCGAGCACGAACAGCAGCCAGCGCACCGGCGCGGCGGCGGCGGAAAGGGCGCGGTTCTTCTCGCTCATGCGGCGGCTACGCCGATGGGCGCACTGTTGGACGCATCGATGGGCGGATTCATGGGCGGATCCACATCCTGCCTTGGCCCGCCGATCCGTGCTTCCCATCGGTCGACGCGCGGCGTTGATGGCGAGCGGGCGGACGGTTTTCCCGAACCGGCCGACCCGTGCTGATTGTTCGCAAGGGCAGCATAGCGGCTTATCCGGCGTCGAGCAGCTTCACCGCGACGTCGCGCTCGAAAATGTGCAGCAGCAGCCGCAGGGCGCGACCCCGCTCGCCGACGAGATCGGGATCCTCGGCGACCAGCGCGCGGGCCTCCGCGCGGGCGCGCTCCAGGAGATCGCCATGCACTTCCAGCCGGGCGACGCGGAAGCCGGGCAGGCCGCTCTGGCGGGTGCCGAGCAGGTCGCCCTCGCCACGCAGCTCAAGGTCTTTCTCGGCGAGATAGAAGCCGTCGTCGGACTGGCGCAGCGCCTCCAGCCGGGCGCGCGCCACCTCGCCGAGCGGGCGGCGATAGACCAGCAGGCAGATCGAGGCGACGTCTCCGCGCCCGACGCGACCGCGCAGCTGGTGCAACTGGGCGAGGCCGAAGCGCTCGGCGTGCTCGATGACGATGATGCTGGCTTCCGGAACGTCGACGCCGACCTCGACCACGGTGGTGGCAACGAGGATGCGGGTCTCGCCGCGGGCGAAGGCGCCCATGGCGGTGTCCTTCTCCGCGCCCTTCATCTTGCCGTGGACGAGCCCAACGGCGGCGCCGAAATACTGGCGCAGATCCTCGAAGCGCTCCTGCGCGGCGGCGAGATCGGAGGTCTCGGATTCCTCCACCAGCGGGCAGATCCAGTAGACGCGGCGGCCCTCCTCGAGCGCGTGGCCGAGGCGGGCGATCACCTCGTCGAGCCGGTCCATCGCTACCATGCGGGTGTCGATCGGCTTGCGGCCCTTCGGCTTCTCGCGCAGCTCGGAGGAGTCCATGTCGCCGAAATAGGTCAGCACCAACGTGCGCGGGATCGGCGTGGCGGTCATCACCAGCACGTCCACCGCCTCGCCTTTGGCGGCGAGCGCCAGCCGCTGGTGCACGCCGAAGCGGTGCTGCTCGTCGACCACCGCGAGGGCGAGGTCGCGGAAGCCGACGCCCTCCTGGAACAGCGCGTGGGTGCCGATGACGAGGTCGATCTCGCCGGCGGCCAGCTGGGCGAGCAGGGCGTCGCGGGCCTTGCCCTTCTCCCGCCCGGTGAGCACGGCGACGCGGATGCCGGCGGCCTCGGCGAGCGGCGCGATGGTCTTGAGATGCTGGCGGGCGAGGATTTCGGTCGGCGCCATGATCGCCGCCTGATGGCCGGCCTCGATGACGGTGGCGGCGGCGAGCAGCGCCACCACTGTCTTGCCCGAGCCGACATCGCCCTGCAGCAGGCGCAGCATGCGGTTGTGCGAGGCGAGGTCGGCGCGGATGGCGATGAGCGCGGCTTCCTGCGAGCCGGTGAGCGAGAAGGGCAGGGCACCGAGGATCTTCGCGGTGAGAGCACCCGTGCCGACGACGGGCCGCCCGGTCTTGCGCACGGTACGCGCGCGCACCAGCGCGAGGGCAAGCTGGCCGGCGAGCAATTCGTCATAGGCGAGGCGGCGCCAGGCGAGGCCGCCGGGCGTGGCGTCGGCAAGATCCTGCGGCTGGTGGATGCGGGCGAGGGCGGCGTGGAACTCCGGCCCTTCGGGAAGGCAGCCCCAGTCGGGCAGCGGGCCGGTCTTCTGGAGGGCGCCGGCGATGGCGCGGCGGACATGGCCCTGCCCGAGTCCCTCCACCAGCGGGTAGACCGGTTCGACGGGCGGCAGGCGGGCGAGGCCCTCATCGTCCAGCACGCGGTCGGGATGCACGATCTGCGGGATGCCGTCATAGAGCTGAACGGTGCCGGACACCCAGCGGTCCTCGCCCACCGGCAGCATGTGCTCCATGCGGCGGCGGTCGGCGGCGAAGAAGATCAGCGCCAGCTCGCCGGTCTCGTCATGGGTGTAGACGCGGTAGGGCGCGCGCGAGCCGGGCGGCGTGGGAACGTGGCGGTCGACATGCACCCGCACGGTGCCGATCTCGCCGGGCACCAGCTGGGCGACGGTCGGCCGGGCCCGGCGGTCGAGGGTGGAGGCGGGCAGGTGCAGGAGCAGGTCGAGCACCCGCGCGCCCTCCGGCTTGCCGAGCAGCCGGCCGAACGGGCGGGCGAGCTTCGGCCCGATGCCCGGAAGATCGGTGAGGGCGGCGAAGTAGGGATTGAGGGCGTCGGGGCGAAGCATGGCGCGGAATGTGGAGGAAGGGCGGGGCAGGTGCAATCGTGTCGGGCGGGAGGTGGAGGCGTTCCAGTGGACAGGCCCGGACAATAGCATGGCGTCTCGGTGTGGCCCTTTCGTGCAAGGCAGCGCAGGTATCCCGATCCATCCGGAAAGGTTGCGCTTGCGCCACGCCGCGCGGGCGACGCTCTCTCGCGCCATTCGGCCGAGGTGGGCGGTCTGGAGACGAATGCCCTCAATTGGTTCGCTCTCCGGTGGACGAGGGGGCGGACGTTTGCAGGGGGATGCGCCGGCCGGCGCGACCTCACCACGCGTACGGTCCTTTGCCCGTTCCATCGCTCGTTCGGAAGATCGGAGTTGGCGGGCGACGCTCCGGCCGTGCTTCTCCCTCTGGCCTGAGGAGCGAGCCCTGAACCCCGCGATAGACGCCGCCCCTTCCCGAACCCCTTCCCATTGCCTACCTGACAGCGGAACACGGGCGCGCTAAGACGTCGGCTTTCCTTCGAGGCCGCGTGGCGCGGTCCCTAACGAGGCGCATTCGAATGACCGGAACCACGCGGTCGAGCGCGGGGCTCGACCCTCGGCGGCGGCGGCTTCTCTTTCGCGCATGGCATCGCGGCACGCGCGAGATGGACCTGCTGATGGGCCGCTTCGCCGATGCATTGCTGCCGGAAATGAGCGAGGAGGAGGTCGATGCCTTCGAGTTGCTGATCGAGATCGAGGATCCGGACCTGTTGGGCTGGGTCAATGCCGGCGTCGCCCCCGCGCCGTTCGACACGCCGATGTTCCAGCGCTTCTGCCGTTTCCACCTCTCCGGGGAAGGCCTTCCCGAAATATGACCAAAGCCCATTCCGCCCCGATCGATCGCAGCCTGATCAGCCATCTCGCTCCCGGCCGGACGGTCACTCTCGCCAATGTGCCGACCGGCATGCAGGGGCTGGTCATCGGCGACCTCGCCCGCGCGCTCGCTGCGAAGGACGACGCCGCCTGGCCGACGCTCACCGTGATCTGCCGCGACGCCGAGCGCATGGCCGAACTGGAGCGCGCGCTCGCCTTCTTCGCTCCCGAGGTCGAGCGACTGGCGCTGCCGGGGTGGGACTGCCTGCCCTATGACCGTTCCTCGCCGCATGCCGATATCGTCGCCCGCCGCATGACCACGCTCGCCCGGCTGGCGCGGGTGAAGGGGCGCGAGGGCGGCTCGGTGGTGCTCACCACCGTCGACGCGGCGCTGCAGCGCGTGCCGAAGCGGGCGCTGGTCGGCACGCAGTCCTTCTCGGCGGCGCCGGGCAATGCGCTCTCGCTCGATGAGGTGACCGGCTGGGCGGAAATCAACGGCTTCATCCGCACGCCCACCGTGCGCGACACCGGCGAATATGCGGTGCGCGGCGGCATCGTCGACCTGTTCCCGCCCGGCCTGCCGCTGCCGGTGCGGCTCGACTTCTTCGGCGACACGCTGGAATCGATCCGCTCCTTCGATCCCGAGACGCAGCGCACCGCCGCGCAGATGCGCTCGCTCGATCTCGTGCCGATGAGCGAGTTGCAGCTGACCACCGAGACGATGCGGCGCTTCCGCATGGCCTATGTGGCGCAGTTCGGCGCCGCCCAGCGCGGCGACATGCTCTATGAGGCGGTGAGCGAGGGACGGCGCTATCCCGGCATGGAGCACTGGCTGCCGCTGTTCCATGACGGGCTCGATACGCTGTTCGACTATCTCGGCGACAGCCCGGTGGTCATGGAGGCGCAGACCGGCGACGCCGCCGGTGAACGGCTCGCCCAGATCCGCGACTATTACGATGCGCGGCGGGAGAGCAACGAGCATCCGGGCCACGGCATGCTCGGCGGCGGGGCGCCTTACAAGCCGCTGCCGCCGAACGCGCTCTACCTCACCGAGGAGGAGTGGACGAGGCGGCGCGCCGAGGCGCCGGCCATCGCGCTCACCGCCTTCGCGGTACCGCCCTCCAAGGACGTGATCGACCTCGACGGCCGCCCGGCTCGCTCCTTCGCGCCCGAGCGTGCCGACCCGGAGGCCAATCTGTTCGAGGCCGCCGTCGGCTATCTGCGCGAGCTTTCGGCCAAGAAGCGCACCGTCGTCACCGCGTGGTCGGAAGGTTCGCTCGACCGCCTCACCACCGTGCTCGGCGATCACGGGCTGAAGGGCACGCAGCGGGTCGGCTCGCGCGACGCCGCCGAGAAGCTGGCCAAGGGGGCGCTCGGCGTCTCGGTGCTCGGCATCGAGAGCGGTTTCGAGACCGACACGCTGGCGGTGATCGGCGAGCAGGACATTCTCGGCGACCGCCTCGTGCGCCCCAAGCGCAAGGCGCGCCGGCCGCAGGACGTGATCTCCGAACTGTCGGCGCTGACCGCCGGCGATCTGGTGGTGCATGTCGACCACGGCATCGGCCGGTTCGTCGGCCTGAAGACCATCGAGGCGATGGGCGCGCCGCACGACTGCCTCGAGATCCACTATGCGGAAGGCTCCAAGCTGTTCCTGCCGGTGGAGAATCTCGAACTGCTGTCGCGCTACGGCTCGGAAGACACCGAGGCGCAGCTCGACCGGCTCGGCGGCGGCGGCTGGCAGGCGCGTAAGGCGAAGATGCGCTCGCGCATCCGCGAGATGGCGGCCGAGCTGATCAAGGTTGCGGCCGAGCGGCACCTCAAGGAAGCGCCGCGCCTCGTGCCGGCCGAGGGTGCCTATGACGAGTTCCGCGCCCGCTTCCCCTATGAGGAGACCGAGGACCAGGACGCCGCCATCGAGGCGGTGTTCGACGATCTCGGCTCCGGCCATCCGATGGACCGCCTCGTCTGTGGCGATGTCGGCTTCGGCAAGACGGAAGTGGCGCTGCGCGCCGCCTTCGCGGTGGCGCTGAACGGCAAGCAGGTGGCGATCGTCGTGCCGACCACGCTGCTGGCGCGCCAGCACTTCAAGACCTTCTCCGAGCGGTTCAAGGGGCTGCCCATCGTGGTGCGTCAGGCCTCGCGCCTGGTGCCCTCGAAGGAGCTCAGCGAGACCCGCAAGGGGCTGGCCGACGGCACGGTCGACATCGTGGTCGGCACCCATGCGCTGCTCGGCAAGGCCATCCATTTCAAGGATCTCGGCCTCGTCATCGTCGACGAGGAGCAGCATTTCGGCGTCGGCCACAAGGAGAAGCTGAAGCAGCTGCGCGCCGAGGTGCATGTGCTGACGCTGACCGCGACGCCGATTCCCCGCACGTTGCAGCTGGCGATGACCGGGGTGCGCGAGCTCTCCATCATCGCCTCGCCGCCGGTGGACCGGCTGGCGGTGCGCAGCTTCGTCACGCCGTTCGATCCGCTGATCGTGCGCGAGGCGCTGCTGCGCGAGCGTTATCGCGGCGGGCAGAGCTTCTATGTCTGCCCGCGCATCGAGGATCTCGGCGAGGTGAAGGCCTATCTCGACCAGAACGTGCCGGAGGTGAAGGTCACCGTCGCGCATGGCCAGATGGCGGCGACGCAGCTGGAAGAGATCATGTCCGCCTTCTATGACGGGCAGTTCGACGTGCTGCTGTCGACCACCATCGTCGAATCCGGCCTCGACGTGCCGAACGCCAACACGCTGATCATCCACCGTGCCGACATGTTCGGCCTCGCCCAGCTCTACCAGCTGCGCGGGCGGGTGGGGCGCTCGAAGACGCGCGCCTATGCGATCTTCACCCTGCCGGCCGAGAAGCAGATCACCCAGCAGGCGGAGAAGCGGCTCAAGGTGCTGCAATCGCTCGACACGCTGGGCGCCGGCTTCCAGCTCGCCAGCCACGACCTCGACATTCGCGGCGCCGGCAACCTCCTGGGCGACGAGCAGTCCGGCCACATCAAGGAGGTCGGCTACGAGCTCTACCAGGAGATGCTGGAGGACGCGATCGCCGCCCTCAAGGCCGGTATCACCGCGCCGGTGGCGGAGAAGTGGTCGCCGCAGATCTCCATCGGCGCGCCGGTGCTGATCCCGGAGGACTATGTCGCCGACCTGCATGTGCGGCTGAACCTCTATCGCCGCCTCGCCGACCTCGAGACCGAGGAGGAGATCGAGGAAGTCGGCACCGAGCTGGTCGACCGCTTCGGTCCGGCACCGGAAGAGGTGAAGCAGTTCCTCAAGCTGGTGGCCATCAAGGCGATGTGCCGGCGCGCCAATGTCGAGAAGGTCGACGCCGGCCCGCGCGGCGCGGTGCTGACCTTCCGCGAGAACCAGTTCCCCAATACGGCCGGGCTGGTCGCCTATCTCGGCAAGCCGCACGTCATCGCCAAGGTGCGGCCGGATCTCAAGGTGGTGTTCTCCGACGACTGGGCGAGCGCCAATGATCGGCTCAAGGGCGTCGGGGCGATCCTGAAGGAACTGGCGAAGATCGCCGGGAGCGCCGCCAAGGCGGCGTGAGCCGGGCGCACTGTCCGGGTCTCGTGCGCCGGCTCGCTGTGGCGGGCTCCGTCGCCGGAATGCCGTCGTGCCGAGCCGCGGGCGCTGACGAGCGGGCGGCTGGGCGAGCTTCCCCGTGGCCCGGCCATCGGCCGGGCACCTCGGGGGAGGGTGGTTCTGCGGAATGCAGGGATAGGCGCGGAGCCGAGGGCACGCCGAGAGAGGCGACCTCTCGGCGCGTCAGGTAGGGCGGCCTCGGCGAGGCCGTCGACTACGGATTGGAATCGTAGGCGCCGTCGCTATCGGGCAGGTCGTCGGCATCCACGTCACTGCCGATGCCGACGCCGATGCCGCCGAGCTCGTTGCCGCCAGCCTGGTTCATATAGTCCATCGACTTGTCGGAACCCGGACGATCCGGCATCGGGCCGGGATCGAGATAGTTCGGGTTGTTCAGCGGCGGGATGACGATCTCCTCGCCCTGCGCGCCCGGCCGCGCCTGCGGATGCACGGTAATGGACTGCTGGGCACCCGCAGGCCCCACGGCAAGGGTCGCGGCGGCGAGGCCGGCAGCAAGAAAAGCGGCGTAACGCATGGTCGAACTCCGAAGGACAGCCAATCTCCAACACCGCCCGCCCCTAAGGAGCCGTTTCCGCCCGGCCTGTCCAGCGTCCGGGCGTCGCTAGGTTAAGGAAATCGGCTTGTGTGGCCCGCGCGCCCGATCCCATGCCCTGCCGCAACGGTACGACGGTAGGCGTTGCATCAGCGTTTGCGCTCGCCCTGCCACCAGGTTTCCGCCAGCGTGCCGCGCAGCGACAGCGTCGCCGGCCGCTCGACATCGCGCCAGCGGGCGAGCCATTCGCCCGGCGTATAGAACAAAGGCAGCGAGAAGCGCGCCGAGATCAGCACCCGGTCGAGCGCGCGCACGGCGGTGACGAAATCCTCCCGCGAGCGGGCGGCGAGTAGCGCCTCGATCATCGCATCCGCTGCCGGGCTCCTCAGCCCCATGAAGTTGCGGGTGCCCGGCGTGTCGGCGGCGGCCGAGCCGAAATAGAACGCCTGCTCGTTGCCGGGCGACAGCGACTGGTCCCAGATATAGGGCACGATGTCGTAGTCATAGTTCATCTTGCGCGCCTCGAACTGGGCGCCGTCGACGAGGCGGATGCGCAGATCGATGCCGGCGCGCTTCAGCATGCGCTGCCAGGCCAGCGCGAGGCGTTCCTGGTCGTAGGTGCCGACCAGCACCTCGGGGGCGAGCGGGCGGGCATCGGCGGCGGCGACCAGCCGGCCATTGCGCAGCACGTAGCCGGCGGCCTCGAAATGCTCCAGCGCCGTCTTGAGCCGGGTGCGATCGCGGCCGGAGCCGTCGGAGGAGGGCGGCTGCCAGCTGCCATCCATCACCTCCGGCGACACGGCGTCGGGATAGGGGGCGAGGAGGGCGCGCTCGGCTGCGTCGGCGGGGCGGCCGCGCGCGGAGAGCTCGGAGCCGTCGAAGAAGCTGCCGCAGCGCCGGTAGAGGCCGAAATAGAGATTGGCGTTCGCCCATTCGGCGTCGAACAATTCGATCATGCCGGCGCGCAGGCGGGGATCGTCGAAGGGCTTGCGGCGCATGTTGAAGATCAGCGCCGAATAGGGCTTGGGCACCCGGGTGGCGATGTCCTCGCGCAGGATGCGCCCGTCGCGCACCGCCGGAATGTCGTAGCCCGAGCTCCAGCGGCCGGGATCGGTCTCGAAGCGGACATCGGTGAGGCCGCGCTTGAACGCCTCGAACAGGCCGTTCACGTCGCGATAATAGTCGTAGCGCAGCTCGGCGAAATTATAGAGGCCGCGATTGACCGGCAGCCCGTAGCCCCAATAGTCGGCGCGCCGCCGCAGCGTGACGCTCTCGCCCGGACGTACCGAGGCGACCTCGTAGGGGCCGGAGCCGAGCGGGGCGGTGAAGCTGGTCTGCTCGAACGTCCCGGCATCGGTGGCGTGGCGGGCGAGGATCGGCATAAGGCCGAGGATCAGCGGCAGCTCGCGGTCGGCGCCGGCGAAGTCGAAGCGCACCGAGCGTTCGCCGGTGGCCTGCGCGCGGGCGACCTTGCCGTAATAGCTGCGCAGATTGGGCCGGCCACGGGTCTTGAGGAGATCGAAAGAGAACAGCACGTCGTCGGCGGTCAGCGCGGTGCCGTCGGCGAATCGGGCGCGCTCGTCGATCTCGAAGGCGACGAAGGAGCGGGCGTCGTCGGTGGCGATCGCGCGGGCGAGCAGGCCGTAGACGGTGAAGGCCTCGTCGGGCGAGCGCGCCATCAGGCTCTCGACGAGGTTCCAGCGCACGAAGGGGGCCGGCGAGCCGCGTACGATGAACGGATTGAGGCTGTCGAAGGCGCCGACCGCGCCCAGCACCAGTCGTCCGCCGCGCGGCGCCGACGGATTGACGCTGGTATAGTGAGAAAAATCAGCGGGATAGAGCGGATCGCCATGCATGGCGAGGCCGTGGCGGGGCAGGGCTTGGCCATCGGAGGCGGCGGCTGCCATCGTTTCGGCAAGTGCGGGAGCGATGATGCCCGGCAGGCAGGCCGCCAGCGCCGCGCCCTTTGCGGCCACGAGGCCGTTGCGCAGGACGGCGCGACGGGTGATATCGGTCACGCTTGCTGTTTCCTTGCGACGGATTCGGATGGATCGGTCGCGCCACTGATAACAGAATGGACGCCGGCCGCGCCATGAGCCACTGTCTTGCCGCATTTGAACGGGAGACAGCCTCGTCTCCCTTAAGGCGCCAAGGCGTCCGTCGCCGTAGCCCAGCCGCCGTAGCTTCGCCGCGGTTCGCACGACAGGAACTTGATATGATCAGACGCTCGTTTTCCGCGCCGCAGTCGCGTCTGGCGCGAAAGTTCGCCGGAGCCGCCCTGCTGCTCGCCCTTGCCGGCACCGGCACGGCCATGGCCCAGACGGCGCAGAAGCCGGCGGCCAAGCCTGCCGCCCCGGCCGCCGCGCCCGCTCCGGCGCAGCAGCAGGGCCAGGCCGCCCCGCAGATCCCGGCGATCCCGATCCCGTGGGTGAAGCGCTGCGAGGACAATGCGCAGATCAACAAGAAGGTCTGCAACTACGAGCAGAGCATCATCACCGATACCGGGCAGTTCCTCGTCCGCTTCGGCATCTTCGAGGTGAAGGACGATCCGAAGAAGTTCTTCACCGTCTCCTTCCCGACCGGCGTGCTGCTGCGCCAGGGCTTCCGCGTGGCGCTGGCCAACGAGCAGCCGATCCTCGGCACCTACATCATGTGCGACGAGCGCACCTGCCGTGGCGACCTGCAGGTCGACGACGAGTTCATCGCCCGCATGAAGAAGGCCCCGGGCCTGACCATCCAGGCCGCCAATGCGGTCGGCCGGCTGATCAACTACCCGATCGGCCTCGGCGACTTCGCCAAGGTCTATGACGGCGGCGACACCGACCCGAAGGTGTTCGAGGAGCAGGTCAAGAAGATCCAGGACCAGGTGAAGACCCGCCAGGACCAGCTGAAGGCGCAGGCCTCGGCGCAGGAAGAGAAGACCAAGCAGGGCTTGGAGAAGCTCGGCGCCGAGAAGCTGAAGGGCGCGCAGCCGGCCCAGTGAGGCCGGCTCTCCCCTCGGGAGACGCGATACGCATGAAAATGCCCGGCCTCTCGCGAGCGCCGGGCATTTTTCATTTCCGAGGGTGGGCAGAAGACGGAAGCAGAAGGTCCCGGCGGAGACGGCGCTACTGCAGCCGGTCGCTCTTCACCCGCCAGCCGCCATCGCCATCGGCAGCGAGCATCTCCTCGACCTGCGGATGGCGCACCGGCTCGCCGGAGGTGTCCGGCTCGAGATTCTGCTCGGAGACATAGGCGACATATTCGGTGTCGGCGTTCTCGGCCAGCAGGTGGTAGAAGGGCTGGTCCTTGGACGGGCGCATATGCTCGGGGATCGATTCCCACCACTCGTCGGTGTTGGCGAATTCCGGGTCCACATCGAACACCACGCCGCGAAACGGGAAATGGCGGTGGCGGACCACCTGGCCAATCCGGTATTTGGCGATGCGTTCCTTCATATCCATAGTGTTCGCCTTTCCGCGCGGGTGAGCCCTAAGCGCCGGGTGCGATGATGTCAACTTTAGCAGTACTCACGCTTTGGATGAGGATGCTACCTTAGACCTAGTTACGCCCCCGACAGGCAAGCAACCCGCGTGCCGAGCGTGGCCGCGATTGACCGCGCCGTGGCGAGCCGATAGCCAACGGGCATGGCCGACGTCCTCGCACTTGCGCTTCCCTTCTTCGGTGTGATCTTCCTCGGCCTCGGCTGCGGCAAGATCGCGCGCATCCCGGAGAGCGGGCTCGCCTGGCTGAGCTTCTTCATCATCTATGTCGCCCTGCCGGCGCTGTTCTATTCGCTGGTGGCCCGCACGCCGTTCCACGAACTGGCCAATGGCCGCTTCATCCTGGTGACGACGCTGTGCTCGGCGAGTTGCTTCGCATTGTCGCTGGGCGTCGGCCTGTGGCTGCGCCGCAACCTGCCGGAGGCGACGATCGCGGCGGTGGTCGGCTCCTATTCCAATGTCGGCTATATGGGCCCCGGCCTGACGCTCGGCGCGCTGGGCGCGGCAGCCTCGGTGCCCACCGCGCTGATCTTCGTGTTCGACAGCCTGCTGTTCTTCACCGTGGTGCCGCTGTTGATGGCGCTGGGCGGGCGCGACAAGCGCTCGCTGCCCGCCACGCTCTGGTATGTGGTGCGGCGGGTGGCGACGCATCCGTTCAACGTCGCCACCTTTCTCGGCGTGCTCTCCGCCGCCATCGAGTTCCACCCGCCGGCGGCGATCGACCGCATGCTGGAATTCCTGAAGAACGCGGCGGCGCCCTGCGCGCTGTTCACCCTCGGCGTCTCGGTGGCGCTGCGACCGATGGGCAAGATCTCCGGCGAGGTGCCGTTCCTCATCGCCATCAAGCTGCTGCTCCACCCGGTGCTGGTATTCACCGTGCTGATGCTGGTGGGCGGCTTCTCGCCGGTCTGGGTGGCGACGGCGGTGCTGATGGCCGGGCTGCCGCCGGCGCTCAATGCCTTCATCATGGCCAAGCAGTACGAGACCTATGTCGAAGGCGCCTCCGGCGGGGTGCTGATCGGTACCGTAGTCTCGGTGGCGACCGTCACCGCGCTGCTCTATGCCGTGCAGCATGACATGCTGCCGCACAGCCTGAACTGACAGATCAGACAGTTAGGCGACGTTATTCGCGTCGGATGCGAGCTCTGCGGCCGGCGCCCGCATCAGACGCGGCACGTCGCGGCCGGGGCCGACGCCCTCGCGCATGGCGAGGCGGCGCAGCGTCGCCGAGCGGCCGAGCGCCCACAGGCCGAGCCCGCGCGCGCCCTGAATGGGCAGTAGCCCGGTCAGCAGCGAGCGGTTGAACAGGTCGACGGCGAGGCTGCGGCTGCCGACATCCGTGCGGCGGCGGCGCTCATAGGCGTCGGCGATGTCGCTGCCGGCCGGGTCGCGACCGGCGCGGCGGGCGTCGCCGGCGAGCTCGGCGAGGGTGGCGGCGTCGCGAATGCCGAGATTGAGCCCCTGCGCGCCGATGGGCGGCAGGATGTGCGCCGCCTCGCCCATGAGGAAGATCCGGCCGGCGGCGAAGCGCTCGGCGGTGCCGGCGACCAGCGGGAAGGCGCCGCGTGGGCCGTCGAGCCGCATCTTGCCGAGCAGCGAGTGGGCGCGACGCTCCATCTCGCGGGAGAAGGCGGCGTCGTCCAGCGCCGACAGCGCCTCGGCATCCTTCGGGGAGACGACGCAGACGATGCTGGCGCGGTTGCCCGGCAGCGGCACCAGGGTGAACGGCCCGGTCGGGGTGTGGAACTCGGTGGAGACGTCGCGATGCGGCCGGTCGTGCGACAGCGTCGCGGTCACCGCGACCTGCGGGTAATCGCGGATGTGCAGGCCGACGCCGGCGGCGGCACGGCAGGGCGAGTTCCGCCCGTCGGCGGCGGCGACCAGCGCGGCGGCGAGGGTGCGGCCGTCATCGAGGACGAGGCGGGCGGCGTCCGCCTCGTCGGTGACCGTGACGACGCTGGCCTCGACGCGGGTGATTCGCGGCGCGGCGGCGATGGTGGCCTCCAGCGCCTGCAGCAGCGCCTCGTTCTCGACGTTCCAGGCGAAAGCGGGCAGGCCGAGTTCTCCGGCCTCGAAGCTCACCTCCGGGGCGCGCCACAGCCGGCCGGTGTCGTCGACGAGGCGCATGACCCGCAGCGGCGAGACCTTCTGCGACGCCCCGCGCCCCTGGAGGCGCGGCCACACGCCGAGCGCCTCGAGCGCATGCACTGAGCCGTCCATCAGCGCGGTGGCGCGGGCGTCGCGCCGGCGCGGCGGGCCGACCAGCGTCACGGCGAAGCCCTCGGCGGCGAAGGCGAGGGCGGCGATCATTCCGGCCGCGCCGGCGCCGACCACGGCCACGTCGATGGCGGCCAGCGCGGGGCTTGGCGACGCGGAAGCGGGGTGCGGCTCCATGGGGGCCTCCATCTTGTGTTGTGCGGGGCTACAAGGCCGGGCATGAGTGTGGGATAAGCGAGGGCAACGCGGTCTGTCCATGCGGATCGCTACGGGCGTGATATATGCGCGACGTCGACGATGAAGAAGCCGGCCGGTCTCGCGTCGCGGCCTTGGGAGAGAAACCAGTGGCGGTATCCGTCAAACCGTTCGCGGAAAAGCCGACGCGTCAGCAGACGCTGGCCTTCGCCGTCCATGTGTTCACCGCCACCGGCGCGGTGCTCGGCCTGCTGGCGCTGATCGCCGCGGTCGAGGGCAACTGGGCGCTGATGTTCGCCTGGCTCGGGGCGGCGCTGTTCGTCGACGGCATCGACGGCTCGATGGCCCGCAAGGTGCGGGTGGTGGAAGTGCTGCCGCGCTGGTCGGGCGAGACGCTCGACCTCGTGGTCGACTACCTCACCTATGTGCTGGTGCCGGCCTTTGCGGTGGCGACCGGCGGGCTGATGCCGGCCTGGCTGGCGGTGCCGGCCAGCGCGGCGATCCTGCTCACCAGCGCGCTGTATTTCGCCGACACCAACATGAAGACCGAGGACAAGTATTTCCAGGGCTTCCCGGCGGTGTGGAACCTCGTGGTGTTCTACTTCTTCCTGTTGCCGATGAACGGCTATGTGGTGGCGGCGATCATCGCCTTCCTCGCGGCGGGGACCTTCCTGCCGATCAAGTTCGTGCACCCGTTCCGGGTGGTGCGCGCGCGGCTGCTGACCATCGGGCTGCTGGCGCTCTGGGCGGTGCTGGCGGTGACGGCGGTGGTGGAGAAGCTCGCCCCGCCGATCTGGGTCGATGTCGGCCTGTGCCTCGTCGCCCTGTATTTCCTGCTGTTCGGGCTGGTGCCCTCGCGGCGCCGCTCGGCCTGAGCGCCGGTCTTCCCCATCCCTGTTTCGGAGTGCGTTCCATGGTCCTGGCAGTGCGCGTGCATGAGGTCGGCGGTCCCGAGGTGCTGAAGCTCGAGGAGATCGAGCTCAAGGCGCCGGGGCCGGGCGAAGTGCGGGTGCGGCACACCGCCATCGGGCTGAACTTCATCGACACCTATTTCCGCACCGGCCTCTATCCGGCGGCGGGCGGGCTGCCCTTCATCCCCGGCAACGAGGCAGCGGGGGTGATCGAGGCGGTGGGCGAGGGCGTCACCGGCTTCAAGCGCGGCGACCGCGTCGCCTATGGCACCGCCTTTGGCGCCTATTGCACCGAGCGGGTGATGCCGACCACGACGCTGGTGAAGCTGCCCGACGGCATCGCCGACGAGACCGCCGCCGCCATGATGCTGAAGGGCATGACCGCCCGCTATCTGCTGCGCCAGACCTACCCGGTGAAGGCCGGCGACGTGGTGCTGGTGCAGGCGGCCGCCGGCGGCGTCGGGCAGATCCTCTGCCAGTGGGCGAACCATCTCGGCGCCACGGTGATCGGCACCGCCGGCTCGCCGGAGAAATGCGCCGTCGCGCGCGAGGCCGGCGCCGCCTACGCCATCGACTACTCCAAGGAGGATTTCGCGGCGCGGGTGAAGGAGATCACCGAGGGCGCGCTGTGCGACGTGGTCTATGACGGCGTCGGCCAGGCGACCTATCCCGCCTCGCTGGACTGCCTGCGGCCGCGCGGCATGTGGGTGAGCTTCGGCAACGCGTCCGGCGCCATCCAGAACTTCTCGCTGCTGCTACTGTCGCAGAAGGGCTCGCTCTATGCGACGCGCCCGACGCTGTTCACCCATGTGGCGACCCGCGAGGCGCTGGACGCCAATGCCGCCGACCTGTTCGACGTGGTGTCGAAGGGGGCGGTGAAGATCCCGGTGAACCAGCGCTACCGGCTCGCCGACGCCGCCGAGGCGCATCGCGAGCTGGAAGGGCGCAAGACCACCGGCTCAAGCGTGCTGATTCCCTGAGGCATTGTCCGATCGGCATCGAGGGAGCGTTCGTCGGCCGGCGATGGCCGACCGATGCCTGTTGGCTGATGCGGCGCCGGGAAGATACGAAATTGCCGTGAATTGCATCAAGTCGGCGGGGCGCCCGGCCAGACTTTGGGCTTGCCCCGCCTAACCGGCATGCGATGCTTGTTTAAAGTGCATCTGTCGTGGAATCCGGATGAGACATCGCTGCCCGCTCCGACCGGTTCCGACAGCAAGGCTTGTGCGCACGCCACTGGAGCGTGCCTGCCTCTGGAGGGCGCGCCATGGCTGATGTCGTGCCGTCCGATCCATCGACATTGGAGCCGCCGCCGGCGCTCCTGGAGGCGATCGGGCTGACCAAGCGCTTTGGCGCGCTGGTGGCGAACGATCACGTCAGCCTCGCCATACGTGCCGGCGAGACGCATGCGCTGCTCGGCGAGAACGGCGCCGGCAAGTCGACGCTGGTGAAGATGATGTGCGGCCTGCTGCAGGCCGATTCCGGCGAACTGCGCTTCGAGGGCGCACCGGTTTCCTTCCCCGATCCGGCAGCGTCGCGGGCGCGCGGCATCGGCGTGGTGTTCCAGCATTTCGCGCTGTTCGACGCGCTGACCGTGGTGGAGAACGTCGCGCTCGGCCTGCCGCGCCATGAAGGCCTGGCGGCGCTCGCCGCCCGCATCGAGGCCTGCGTGCATCGCTACGGCCTTCAGGTGGAGCCCTATCGGCGAGTCGGCGAACTCTCGGTGGGCGAGCGCCAGCGGGTGGAGATCGTGCGCTGCCTGCTCGGCGACCCGCGGGTGCTGATCCTCGACGAGCCGACCTCGGTGCTCACCCCGGACGAATCGGAAAGCCTGTTCCGCACCGTCGACCTGCTCACCGCCGAGGGGCGGGCGGTGCTGTTCATCTCCCACAAGCTCGACGAGGTGCGCCGCCTGTGCCAGCGCGCCACCGTGCTGCGCGGCGGCAAGTTCATCGCCGAGGTCGATCCGCGCCGCGAGAGCGCCGCCAGCCTCGCCCGGTTGATGGTCGGCGCCGAGGTGCCGCGCACGCCGCGCATCGTGACGCACGAGCTCGGCGAGCCGCGCCTGCTGGTGAAGAACCTCAACCTCAAGGGCGACGGCTCGCGCGGTTCGGCGCTTATCGACATCAATCTGGAGATCCGCGCCGGCGAGATCATCGGCATTGCCGGGGTGGCCGGCAACGGCCAGACCGCGCTGTTCGAGGCGCTGTCCGGCGAGCGGCTGGGCGGCGATGCCGAGGCCATCGTCATCGACCGCACCCCGGCCGGCGCGCTCGGGCCGACCGAGCGACGGGCGCTCCGGGCCGGCTTCGTGCCGGAGGAGCGGCTTGGCCACGCGGCGGCGCCGGACATGCGGCTGTCCGACAATGTGCTGCTCACCACCCATGGCGACGGGCGCAATGTGCGGCACGGCGTGATCAGCCATTCGGTGCTGCACGCGATGTTCGGCGAGATCGTCAAGCGCTTCGACGTGCGGTTCGGCGGGCGCGACCCGAAGGCGCGCCGGCTGTCCGGCGGCAATTTGCAGAAATTCGTCATCGGCCGCGAGGTGCTGCGCGAGCCGGTGCTGCTCATCGTCGACCAGCCGACCTGGGGCGTCGATGCGGCGGCGGCGAGTTTCATCCGCACCACGCTGCGGGCCAAGGCGGCGGAAGGCTGCGCGGTGCTGGTGATCAGCCAGGACCTCGACGAACTGCTGGAGTTCACCGACCGCATCGCGGTGATGTGCGAGGGGCGGCTCACCGCGCCGGTGCCGGTGGAGGAAACCTCGCGCGAGGCGATCGGCCTTGCCATGGGCGGCGCGGAGACGGCCTCCGCGCAGGGGGATGCCGATGCCGCTTAAGCTGGAGAGACAGGAAAACGTGCCGCTCGCCGGGCTGATCGCCGCGCCATTCGTGGCGCTGGCGGTGACGCTGGTGGTCGGCGCGGTGATGTTCCTCGCCATGGGGCAGGACCCCGTCGAGGCGTTCCGCATCTATTTCATCGATCCGCTGGGCGACCCCTATACCTTACAGGAACTGGTGGTGAAGTCCTGCCCGCTGCTGCTGATCGGCGTCGGGCTGGCCTTCTGCTACCGCGCCAATCGCTGGAACATCGGCGCCGAGGGGCAATATGTCGTCGGCGCGGTGTTCGGCTCCTGGCTCGCTTTGGCGACGCACGGCACCGAGGCCGGACCGTGGGTGCTGCCGGCGATGCTGGTGCTCGGCGCGGTCGGCGGCGCCGCCTACGGGCTGATCCCCGCCTTCCTGCGGGTGCGCTTCGGCGCGAGCGAGATCCTCACCTCGCTGATGCTGGTCTATGTCGCCCAGCTGGGGCTCGACTATCTGGTACGCGGCCCGTGGCGCGACCCGGCCGGCTTCAACTTTCCCCAGAGCGTGACCTTCGATGCGGTGGCGACCGTGCCGCTGCTGTTCGAGGAGGGGCGCATGCATGCCGGCATCGTCATCGCGCTCGTGGTGGTGGTGGTGGCGACCTTCGTGCTGGGGCGCACGCTGGTCGGCTTCTCCATTGAGCTCGGCGGCTCGGCGCCGCGGGCGGCGGCGTTCGCCGGCTTCGACGAGCGGCGCGTGACCTATGGCGTGTTCGCGGTCTCGGGCGGGCTGGCCGGGCTCGCCGGCATCATCGAGGTGGCCGGCCCGATCGGCAACCTGCAGCCGTCGATCTCGCCGGGCTACGGCTTCACCGCCATCATCGCCGCCATGCTGGGGCGGCTGCATCCGGTCGGGATCCTGGTGTCGAGCTTCATACTGGCGCTGACCTATATCGGCGGCGAGGCGGCGCAGATCTCCCTGCGCATGCCGTTCGACGTCACCCGGGTGTTCCAGGGCACGCTGCTCATCGCCATCCTGGCGGCGGACGTGCTGGTGCGCTACCGCATCCGGCGGGTGGAGGGGGTGCGCCATGCTTGACACGGTGATGATCGGCGCGGTGCTGGCGAGCGTGGTGGCGGCGGCGACCACGCTCCTGATCGCCTCGCTCGGCGAGCTGGTGGCGGAGCGGGCGGGCACGCTCAATCTCGGCGTCGAGGGCATGATGATCATCGGCGCGGCGGTCGGCTACGCCACCGCTTATTCCTCCGGCAGCCTGCTGCTCGGCACGCTGGCGGCGGTGCTGGCGGGGATGGCGCTGTCGCTGGTGTTCGCGACGCTGACCATCTGGCTGGCGGCGAACCAGGTGGCATCCGGCCTCGCCACCACCATTCTCGGCCTCGGCCTCGCCGGGCTCATCGGCGCGTCCTTCGTCGGCACCCGGCTCGACGCCGCGCCGGCGCTCGACATTCCCGGCCTTTCCGACCTGCCGATCCTCGGCAAGGTGGCGTTCGGGCAGGATGCCTTCGTCTACGCCTCGGTGGGGCTGCTGGTGCTGGTGACCTGGGGGCTCGCCCGCACCCGTATCGGGCTCATTCTCCGCGCGGTCGGCGAGAGCCATGCCGCCGCCCATGCGCTCGGCCATCCCGTGCGCAAGATCCGCACGCTGGCGGTGATGTTCGGCGGTGCCTGCGCCGGCCTCGCCGGGGCGCATCTGTCGCTTGCCTATACGCCGTTCTGGGCCAGCGATATGACCGCCGGTCGCGGCTGGATCGCGCTGGCGCTGGTGGTGTTCTCCGCCTGGAAGCCGCTCTGGCTATTGGCCGGCGCCTATCTGTTCGGCGCGGTGTCCATCCTGCAGCTGCATGTCCAGGGCTTCGGCCTTGGCATTCCCTCGCAGTTGCTGTCCTCGCTGCCCTATCTGGCGACGGTGGGGGCGCTGGTGCTGATCTCGGCGATGAAGCGGGGGCAGGGTGCCCCGGCCTCGCTCGGCGTCCCCTTCGTGCCGGACCGCTGAGCGGCGGCGCAGTATCCGGCCGCGCAGGCGGCCGTGTGTCCCCGCGGCGGCGGCCCCGGTGGGATGCGTTACCAAAGGCCGCGACGGACAGGAAGAGCGGAGACGTTCATGCGGAAGATTCTCTCATTGGCGCTGGGCCTCGCCGCGGGTGCGGCTCTGGCCGGCGCCGGCGCGCTGCCGGCTTCCGCCGCCGAGAAGCTGAAGGCGGCGTGGGTATATATCGGGCCGGTCGGCGATTTCGGCTGGAGCTACCAGCACGACCAGGGCCGCAAGGCGGTCGAGGCGGCGTTCGGCGACAAGGTCGAGACCTCCTATGTCGAGAGCGTGCCGGAAGGTCCCGACGCCGAGCGCGTGATCGAGCAGCTGGCCCGCGCCGGCAACAAGATCATCTTCACCACCTCCTTCGGCTACATGGAGCCGACGCTGAAGGTGGCCAAGCGGCATCCGAAGGTGTTCTTCGAGCACGCCACCGGCTACAAGCGCGACAAGAACATGGCGACCTACAACGCCAAGTTCCACGAGGGCCGCTACATCCTCGGCCAGATCGCCGCCAAGATGTCGAAGACCGGCACCATCGGCTACATCGCCTCCTTCCCGATTCCGGAAGTGATCTCGGGCATCAACGCGATGATGCTCGGCGCGCAGTCGGTGAACCCCGACATGAAGGTGAAGATCGTCTGGGTGAACTCCTGGTTCGATCCCGCCAAGGAAGCCGACGCCGCCAAGGCGCTGATCGACCAGGGCGTCGACATCATTGCCCAGCATACCGACAGCCCGGCCGCCATGCAGGTCGCGGAGGCGCGCGGCGTCAAGGCGTTCGGCCAGTCCTCCGACATGATCAAGTTCGGCCCGAACGCGCAGCTCACCTCGATCGTCGACAACTGGGCGCCCTACTATGTCGAGCGCGTCAAGGAGGCGATGGACGGCTCTTGGAAGTCCACTGACACCTGGGCCGGCCTCAAGGACGGCGAGGTCGAGATGGCGGCCTACACCAACATGCCCGACGACGTGAAGAAGCTGGCGCAGGAGACCGAGGCCAAGATCAAGTCCGGCGCGCTGAACCCCTTCCAGG
Organism: Ancylobacter sonchi; assembly: GCF_018390695.1. Taxonomy (GTDB): domain Bacteria; phylum Pseudomonadota; class Alphaproteobacteria; order Rhizobiales; family Xanthobacteraceae; genus Ancylobacter; species Ancylobacter sonchi. The sequence continues at coordinate 326,835 of NZ_JAHBGF010000010.1, forward strand.
GTCCGGTCGTCAAGCAGGACGGCACGGTGGCCGCCAAGGCCGGCGAGGCGGTGGCCGACAAGGATATCCTGTCGATGAACTGGTACGTGAAGGGCATCGACGACAAGGTGCCCGGCCAGTGAGCCGGGCGGTCTGACCCTCCCAAGCCTTCGGCGGCGACCTCCGGGCCGCCGCCGAGATTGCCAAAGCCACCTCCATATGCGATGCGCCAGATCATGCCGTGCCCGGCATCGCGAACGACCGGGCCGAACGGCGACGATGGGAGCGGCGACGGGCGCATGAGGATACCGGTGGACATCGCCGCCATGGGCGCGCGGGCGACGGAGATGCTCGATGCTCTCGGCGCCATCTCGCAGTCCGGCGACAACCTCACCCGCTTCTTCCTGACCCCGGAGCATCGCCGCGCCGCCGATCTGGTCGCCGGCTACATGAAGGCGGCCGGGCTCGACGTCTCCGAAGACGCGCTCGGCACGCTGCGCGGCCGCTGGCAGCCTGCCGGCCCCGAGGCGCCGCGCCTGCTGATCGGCTCGCATATCGACACCGTCGCCAATGCCGGCCGCTATGACGGCACCATGGGGGTGATCGTCGGCATTCTCGCCGTCGAGGCGGTGGTGAAGGCCGGGCTGAAGCGGCCTTATGGCATCGATGTGCTCGCCTTCGGCGATGAGGAAGGCACACGCTTTCCCACCACGCTGTCGTCCTCTGCCGCGGTGGCCGGGCATTTCCTGCCGTCCTGGCTCGGCGCACGCGACGCCGACGGCGTTTCGCTCGAGGAGGCGATCCGTGCCTATGGCAAGGATCCCGCCGACATTCCGGCGGCGGCCTACGACCCGGACAAGACCATCGCCTATGTCGAGGCGCATATCGAGCAGGGGCCGGTGCTGGAGGCCGAGGGCGAGCCGCTGGGCATCGTCTCTGCCATTGCCGGCGCCTCGCGGCTGTCGATCACCGTCACCGGCGAGGCCGGCCATGCCGGCACCGTGCCGATGCGCATGCGCCGCGATGCCTTCGCCGGCGCCGCCGAGATGGCGCTGGTGGCCGAGAAGATCGCCCGTGCCGACCGCCACGGCATGGTGGCGACGGTGGGGCGGCTGCATGTAGAGCCGGGTTCGGTCAACGTCATTCCCTCGCGGGTGGTGTTCACCCTCGACCTGCGCTCCGGCTCCGATATCTCCCGCCGCGAGGCGCTGACCGAATTCGAGCGCGAGGCGCACCGCATCGCCGATGCGCGCGGGCTCGGCGTGGTGATTTCCGCCTTTCACGAGGTCGGCACCGTGCCATGCTACCGCGATCTCCAGCTGAGGCTGCGCAACGCCGCCGCCGATCTTGGCCAGCGCGCGCCGACCTTGCCGTCCGGCGCCGGCCATGACGGGCAGGCGATGTCGCGGCTGTGCCCGGTCGGCATGCTGTTCGTGCGCTGTCGCGGCGGCATCAGTCATAATCCGGCGGAATACGCCAGCCCGCAGGATATCGGGCTTGCGGTGGCGGCGCTGGTGCGTTTCATCGAACGGTTCGAGCTGCCGCAGCTGGCGGGCAGCGTCCAGGGAGCAGAGCAGTGAGCCAAGTCGAAGCGGGCGTCGCGGGTCGCGACGGAGAGCGGCTCGAACGCGAGGTGGCGTTCCTCAAGGCGGTGGTCCGCGTGCCGAGCGACAACCCGCCCGGCGACTGTGCCGCCCATGCCGAAGTGACCGGACAACTGCTGGAGGAGCTCGGCTTCACCGTGGAGCGCCACCCGGTGCCCGAGCCCTTCGTGAAGAGCTACGGCATGAAGTCGGTGGTCAATCTGGTGGTGCGCGAGCGCTTTGGCGACGCCAAGGGGCCGGTGATCGCACTCAACGCCCATGGCGACGTGGTGCCGCCGGGCGAGGGCTGGACCTTCGATCCCTATGGCGCCGAGGAGAAGGGCGGGGCGATCTATGGCCGCGGCGCGGCAGTCTCGAAGTCCGACTTCGCCACCTATGCCTTCGCGCTGCTCGCCCTGAAGGAGAAGCCGGAGGGCCTCGACGGCACGGTCGAGCTGCATTTGACCTATGACGAGGAAGCCGGCGGCTTCGTCGGGCCGAAATGGCTGCTCGGGCAGGGCATCTCGAAGCCCGACCTCGCCATATCCGCGGGCTTCTCCTATTCCGTCGTGGTGGCGCACAATGGCGCGCTGCACCTGGAGATCGTGGTGCGCGGCAAGCAGGCGCATGCCGCCATGCCGGAGACCGGCGCCGACGCGCTGGAAGCCGCGACCGCCATCCTGACCGCCATCTATGGCGAGCGCCGCCGCCTCTACGGCATCACCAGCGCCACCCCGGGCATCGGTTCGCCGAAGATCACCGTTGGCCTGATCTCCGGCGGCATCAACACCAATGTGGTGCCCGACCGCATCTCGCTGCGCGTCGACCGTCGCCTGACGCCGGAAGAGAACGGCGAGGAGGTCGAGGCCGCGCTCACCGCGCTGGTGGAGAAGGCGGTCGAGGGCTGGGACGGCATCGACATCGAGTGCCGGCGCATCATCCTCGCCGAGCCGCTGCGCACGCTGCCGGGCACCGAGCCTCTGGTGGAGACCATCCAGAAGCACGCGGCCGAGATACTGGGCGAGGTGCCGCCGGCGACCGCCGTGCCGCTCTACACCGATGCGCGCCACTACACCGCCGCCGGGATCCCGACCGTGCTCTACGGCGCCGGGCCGCGCTCGATCCTCGAGGCCAATGCCCATGCGGCCGACGAGCATGTGCGCATCTCCGACCTCGACAAGGCGACGCGGATCATCGAGGGCGCGCTGCGCGACCTGCTCGCCGCCCGCTAGCCGCCCGCTATAGTCATGGCCGGTCTGCTGACGCCCTTCCTCGACGACCACGGATACTGGATCTCGGTCGTCGTGGTCGGGATGGTGCCGGTGCTGTGGGCCATCATCGCCTATCGGGTGGCGATGATGGAAAGCGTGGTCGCGTGGGTGAATTCACGCGACTTCGCCAATTCGGTGCTGAGCGCGCTGACGCTGCCCTTCTCGCTGTTCTTCGCCTTCATGATCAGCGACATCTGGAGCGGCGACGTCCGGTTGTCCAAGACCATGCAGGAAGAGGTGCAGACGCTGGGAAACGGCGTCGATCTCGCCGCCATGTGCGGGGTGCCCTGCGACGGGCTGCACGTCGCCATCACCGACTATGCGCGCGCCATCGTGACGCTCGAATGGCGAGAGGGGTGGACCGGCCTCGATCCGCAGGCGGCTGCCGGGCTCGACACCATCAACCGCCGCCTGCGCGAGGTGGAGGCCGATCCCGCCACGCCTGCGACGCTGCGCGGCCCGCTGGTGCAGGTCTACATGCAGCTGCGCAAGCTGCGCAGCGACCGCTATTTCGCGGTGAATTCCGATCTCGCGCCGCATCGCTGGATCATGGTGCTGCTGCTGGGCGTGCTGTCGCAGACCGGGCTGGCGGCCCTGCACACCGGGCGGCGCGGCGCGCTGATCGTCGGCCTCGCCTTGTTCACCATCGCCTTCGTCGCCACCATGTCCTACACGATGGTGCTGATCTGGCCCTCGGTGGATGCGAGCCTGCTCCCCTCCGAGGAACTGGCGCGCATCCTGCGCTAGAGCGTTTTCGAGCGAAGTGGAATCCGGTTCGCGTGAAGACGACGCGTCCGAACAAGACCGTGAAGCCTTTCGGGTGAACCGGAGTTCACCGGAAAGGCTCTAGAAGGCCGGCGGCTCAGAAGCCCACCGCGGTGCCGTGCAGGTCGTAAGCATCGGCGCGCTCGATCTTCACCGTGGCGATCTCGCCGACCCGCAGCGGCCGGCGCGAGGCGACATGCACCACGCCGTCGATCTCCGGCGCGTCCGCCTTGGAACGGCCCACCGCCACGGTGGGGCCGACCGAATCGATGATCACCTGCTGGCGGGTGCCGACCTTGCGCTTCAGCCGCCGGGCGGAGACGCGCTGCTGCACCTCCATGAAGCGGTTCCAGCGCTCCTGCTTCACCTCGTCGGGGATGGCGACGCCGAGATCATTGGCCGGCGCGCCGGCGACCGGCTCGTATTTGAAGCAGCCGACGCGATCGAGCTCGGCTTCCTCCAGGAAGTCGATCAGCTCCTCGAACTCGGTGTCGGTCTCGCCGGGGAAGCCGACGATGAAGGTCGAGCGCAAAGTGAGGTCCGGGCAGGCGGCCCGCCAGGCTTGGACGCGCGCCAGCGTCTTCTCCTGCGCCGCCGGGCGCTTCATGCGCTTCAGCACCGTCGGCGAGGCGTGCTGGAACGGGATGTCGAGATAGGGAAGGATCACGCCCTCCGCCATCAGGCCGATCACCTCGTCGACATGCGGGTAGGGGTAGACATAATGCATGCGCACCCAGGCGCCGAGCGAGCCCAGCTCGCGCGACAGGTCGAGGAAGCGGGTGCGGACCTGGCGGTCCTTCCACTGGCTCTCGGCATATTTCAGGTCGACGCCATAGGCGGAGGTGTCCTGCGAGATGACCAGCAGTTCCTTCACCCCGGCGGCGACCAGCTTTTCGGCCTCACGCATCACCTCACCGGCCGGCCGGCTGACCAGGTCGCCGCGCAGCTTGGGGATGATGCAGAAGGTGCAGCGATTGTTGCAACCCTCGGAAATCTTTAGATAAGCGTAGTGACGCGGAGTGAGCTTCACCCCCTGCGGCGGCACGAGATCGAGGAAAGGATCGTGCCGCGGCGGCACGGCGGCGTGCACCGCATTGACGACGCTCTCATATTGCTGCGGGCCGGTGACGGCGAGCACGCCGGGGTGCACGTCGCGGATCTGCTCGGGCTCGGCGCCCATGCAGCCGGTGACGATGACCTTGCCGTTCTCCTTCAGCGCGTCGCCGATGGCGGCGAGGCTTTCCGCCTTGGCGCTGTCGAGAAAGCCGCAGGTGTTGACGATGACGAGGTCGGCGCCCTCATGCTTGCGCGAGAGCTCGTAGCCCTCGGCACGCAGGCGCGTGACGATGCGCTCGGAATCGACGAGCGCCTTGGGGCAGCCCAGCGAGACGAAGGAAATGCGCGGCGCCTCGCCGGAAGGGCTGTGCGGGACGTCGATCGACGCGGGATCGGCCATGGATGTCGGGCTCGGGTTCTCGAAGCAAGCGCGAGCCGTTAATCGAGGCGCGGTCCGCCGTCAACTCACGAAGACGCCGGGCCGCCGCGCGCACGGCGCAGGACAACCCGGCGTGAAGGTGGTCGACGGTCGGCAGAAGGGCCGTCAGGCGGCCTTTTCGGCGGTACCGAGATCGATGGCCTCGAACAGCTCGACCTCGGGATGGCCGACATAGAGCGGCTTGTTGCCACCGGCGTTCTTGTGGGCGGCGCGGAAGGCCTCCGACTTGGTCCAGGCCTCGAAATCGGCGCGGCTGCCCCAGATGGTGTGCGAGGCATAGAGCGTGTGATCGTCGCGCTGCGGACCGCGCAGCAGGTCGAACTTCTTGAAACCGGGCACGGTGGACAGGTGGCTGTCGCGCGCGCGCCAGACCTGCTCGAAATCGGCTTCCGAGCCGAGCTTCACCTTGAAGCGGTTCATGGCGATGAACATGGAGCGTCCCTCATTGGTCGGATGGGTGATGCCGGACGATAGCGCCCGGCATCGGGAGATGGAAACCGGCGCGTCGTTCAGAAATGCGCGCGCAGGCTCATCAGCACGGTACGGCCCTGGCCGGTATAGCCGGTGAAGCCGGTCGCGCCGACGGAGAGCGCCGGGGTGTATTCCTCGTCGAACAGGTTGGTGGCGTCGACGCGGAAGGTCAGCTTGTCGTTGATCTGGTAGCTTCCGAACAGGTCGACGAGGTTGTAGCTCGCCGAGGGCGTCGAGCTGATGGCGCCGACGAACGTCGGACCGAAGGTGATCTGCGTCGATTCTGAATAGAAGGAATAGCGCCCGCCGATGGTGAGGCGCTCGTCGAAGAAGCGCAGGCCAGCGGTCAGCGAGACGATGTCGTCCGGCAGGTACTGGTTGGTACCGAAGCCCTGGGTCTGCGGCGGCAGATCGTTCTTGTTGTGGGTGTAGCTCGCGGAGGCGAAGAACTTGCCGGAGTCGTAGTTGGCCTCCAGCTCGATGCCGCTCACGTTGGAGGTACCGTCGACGTTGCAGAAATAATACTGCACGTTGCGGCAGGTGACGATGTAGTTCGAGATGTCGTTGGTGAAGTAGTCGGCCTTCAGCCGCAGCTGGTCGCCGGCAACGAACAGGCCGTCCTTACGGATGTTGAAGCCGAACTCCCAGCCCTTGGAGACTTCCGGCTCAAGATAGGGATTGGCCGAATAGGAGCCGGTGCCGCCCGGATGGGTGCCGCCGACCATGGTCTCGCTTGCGGTGGGCGCGCGCATGGTCTCAGCATAGGTCACATAGGGCTGCAGCCAGTCGAAGGGGTTGATGGCGAGGGTGAACTTGGGGTCGAAGCGGCCGTCGCTCTGGTCGACCGTCCATGCGCCGATCGGCACCGCGCCGCCGGTGCCGCTTTCATAGCCCGAGCCGTCCAACGTGTAGAAGTCGTAGCGCAGGCCAAGGATGAAATCGACGATGTTGTAGCTGAAGGTGGTCTCGGAGAAGACGCCGCCGATCGAGTTCTCGCCCGAGGGATTGACGCCGCCGTAATTTGCGGGGGTGAGGCTGTTGGAAGCGCTCACGTCGTCGTAGAAATACTCGAAGCCGTTGATGGTCGACACCGCGACCTCACCCCACATGAACTTCGAGGTATTGGAGGTGTCGAAGCCCCAGCCCTGATCCTCGATGACACGGCCGCGCGAGCTCGAAGAGGTGCGCGTGGTGTTGAGGTAGGTCATAGTCAGGTCGTTGTAATAGGCATTCAGCCGGAAATCGATCAGCTCGCTGTCTGGGTCGTAGTGGTAGTTCGCCGTGAAGGTGTTGTTGGTCACCTGCTGGTCGGCGGAATTGGCGTAGAAGAAGTTGTTGTAGAACACCGCCCCGAGCTTCAGCGTCGAGTCGTCGGTGAGCTTGATGTCGCTCTTCAGCAGGCCCGAGGTGAGGTTCTGCCACGTATAGGGCACCATCACCCCGGCGCCGTTCTCGTAATTGGTCGGGCCGGAATTGGCGATGGCACCGGCGACCGAGACGCGGTCGTTGAGCTTGGCGGCCCCGGCGAACATTTCCTTCCAGCCGACGCCGTTGCTGCCCCAGGTGAGGTTGGAGATCGCCCCCCAATTGTTGCCCGGCTTGATGATGTCGTCGACCCCGAGCGTGCGCATGTCCGCCGCGCCGGCCAGCGCACCGGCGCCGCCTGCGGTGGAGACAGCGCCGCGGGCGATGTCGACGCCGGCCAGCAGCTGCTCGTCAACATAGGCGAAGCCTGACGCCTCGTGGCCGACGAAGCGGAAATTCTGCCGCACGCCGTCGATCATCATGTTGACGCGGCCGAAGCCCTGGAAGCCGCGGATGTTGATCGCGACGCCGGGATTGGAGGTGCTCTGCTCGGTGAAGGTGCCGGGCACGGTGCGCAGCACGGTGTCGAGGCGGCTCGACTGGTTCAGGTTGTTCAGCATGTTGACGGTGCTGACCGCCGACGGCGTGGAATAGGGGTCGGAGACCAGCCGCCCGTCGGCGCCCTGGACGGTCACCGTCGGCAGCGCCTCCGCCTCGCCGGCGGTAGCCGTCGTCGTGCTGGCCGCCGTGGAGGCGGCCTGCTGCGCCAGTGCCGGCGCGGCGACGACGAGCGCGCCGAGCGAGATGCCGAGCAGGGCGGAGTGGCGGGAGAGCGGACGGCGGCTGGCGCCGGCGCGCGGGAAGGTCGCGGCCATGATCATCCTCGATGCGTAAGCGGCGAGGCCAGAGAACTGCCGTTTTTCGGTAGCCGACTCCGCCTCGCATCTGCGTCACATCGGTCATATTTTCAGGTAAATATCGGAGTCAACAAAGTTTAGTTCCACTTTATAATAATTACATTTTGAGATTTATCGACCAATTCAGTTCGATGACTCATGCGAAAATGAATTGAATCAAGGCAATCATTGGTCCACATAGGCGACAACATTGAGAGGTGTTGCCATGCCGAATGCGATTTATAATAGTTTTAAGTTCGTGTTTCTGCTCTGCGTGGCGATTTTACCACAGGAATACGCTCGCGCGGCCGAGCCGGCGCCGGTCGAGATGGTCGACAGCGCCGGCCGGCATGTGACGGTGAAGGACACCAGCCGGGTAGTCGCCATCGGCGGCTCGATCACTGAGATTCTCTATGCGCTGGGCCTTCAGGATCGCATCGTCGCGGTCGACACGACGAGCGTGTTCCCGCCCCAGGCGCTGAAGGACAAGCCGGATGTCGGCTATATGCGTGCGCTCTCCGCCGAAGGCGTGCTGGCACTGGCCCCCAGCCTGGTGCTGGCGATGGAGGGCTCCGGGCCGCCCACCACCATCAACGTGCTGCAGCAGGCCTCGGTGCCGTTCATCTCGGTGCCGGAAGGGCACGATGCCGCCGGCGTCGTCGCCAAGATCCGCTTCGTCGCCCACGCCATGGGCGCGGACGCGAAGGGCGAGGTGCTCGCCAAGGCGGTGGCCGAGGACTTCGAGGCGCTGGCGGCGATGCGCGCGCGCATCAAGGAGCCGCGTGGGGCGGTGTTCGTGATGTCGATGGGCGGCGGCTCGCCGATGGTGGCAGGGCAGGGCACCGGGGCCGACGCCGCCTTCAAGCTGGCCGGCGTGACCAATGTGATGAGCGCCATCACCGGCTACAAGCCGGCGGTGGGCGAGGCGGTGCTGGCCGTCGAGCCCTATGCCATCGTCAAGATGGGGCGCAGCGGCGGGGCGGATGACGCCATACTCCAGCTGCCGGCCTTCGCGACGACGCCGGCGGCGCGCGACAAACGGCTGTTCCCCGTCGATGGCGCCTATCTGCTGGCCTTCGGTCCTCGTATGCCGCAGGCCGCGCGCGACCTTGCCGCAGCGATCTATCCTGAGCTCGATCTGCCGAAGCTGCCGGAGCGGCCGTGGACGCAGGCTACGGGGACGGCGCCGTGATTATCGAGGCGGTCGCGGTGAGGGCGGTGCCGGAGCGCGGCGCGCGAGAGAGGCGGGCACGGCTGGGGCTTGCCGCCTGCGCGGCGCTCGCCCTGGCGGCGGCGCTCGCCTCGCTCGCCATCGGACCGGTGACGATCCCGGTCGAGCATGTGCTGGCGATCCTGTGGCGGGCGATGGGCGGCAGCGTCGCCGGCCCGGAGATCGGGCTGCGCGAGAGCGTGGTGGTGCTGGACATCAGGCTGCCGCGCACGCTGCTCGGCCTCATGGTCGGAGCGGCGACGGCGACGGCCGGCGCGGTGATGCAGGGCGTCTTCCGCAACCCGCTGGCCGATCCCGGCCTGATCGGCGTGTCGAGCGGCGCGGCTCTGGCCGCGGTGCTGTGGATCGTGCTCGGCGCCTCGCTGGCGGCTGTGCTGCCGGGGGTGGGCCTGCCGGCGTTCATCGGCGAGTTCGGCCTGCCGGCCGCCGCCTTTGCCGGGGCGCTGCTGGTCACGGCGGTGCTGCATGTGGTGGCGACCCGCGAGGGGCGGACCTCGGTGGCGACGCTGCTATTCGCCGGTATCGCCTTCGGGGCGATGGCGGGGGCGGGGACCGGCGTTCTCGTGTTCATCGCCTCCGACCAGCAATTGCGCGATCTTACCTTCTGGAGCATGGGCAGCCTTGGTGGCGCGACCTGGGCCAAGCTGATGGCGGCGTCGCCCTTCGTGCTGCTGCTGTTCGTGCTGGCGCCGCCGCTGGCGCGCGCGCTCGATGCGCTGGCGCTGGGCGAGGCGGCGGCCTTTCATGTCGGCGTCGATGTGGAGCGGGCGAAACGCCTCGCCATTGCCGGCGTCGCCGCCGGAGCGGGCGCGGCAGTGGCGGCGGCCGGGGTGATCGGCTTCGTCGGGCTGGTGGTGCCGCACCTGCTGCGGCTGCTCATCGGGCCGGGGCACCGCCTGCTGCTGCCGGCCTCGGCCTTCGCCGGCGGAGCGCTGCTGCTCGGTGCCGATCTGGTGGCGCGCACCATCGCCGCGCCGGCGGAGCTGCCGCTCGGTATCGTCACCGCCGCCATCGGCGCACCGTTCTTCCTCTGGCTGCTGCTGCGCCGCCGTGCCGATCTGTTCGGGTGACGTTCCATGTATGAAGCGCAGGATATCGACTACGCGGTGCCCGGCCGGCTGCTGCTCGACGGTGCCGACCTTACGGTGCGGCCCGGCCGGGTGACGGCGCTGATCGGCCCCAATGGCGCCGGCAAGTCGACGCTGCTGAAGGTGCTGACGGGCGAACTACGCCCGAAGCAGGGCAGGGTGCTGGTCGATGGGCAGGACATCGCGGCGCTGGGGCCGGCCCGGCTGGCCCGGCGACGGGCGGTGTTGCCGCAGGATGTGCATGTGGCGTTTCCCTTCACCGTCGCCGAGGTGGTGGCGATCGGCCTGCCGCAAGGCGAGCGCGCGCCGCACCGCATCACCGGGGCGCTGGAGAAGGTTGACCTCGCCGGTTTTCGCGACCGGCCCTATGCGGCGCTGTCCGGCGGCGAGCAGCAGCGCGTGCAGATCGCCCGCGCGCTCACCCAGCTCGCGAGCTGCGACGGGCCGGGCTACCTGCTGCTCGACGAGCCAACATCGAGTCTCGATCTGTCGCACCAGCTGATGGTGGTCGAACTCGCCCGGCAGGTGGCCCGAAGCGGTGGCGGCGTGGCGGCGGTGCTGCACGACCTCAATCTCGCGGCGATGATCGCCGATGAGGTGGTGGCTCTGAAGGGCGGCCGGATCGTCGCGCGCGGAACGCCGGCCGAGGTGCTGACCGACGCCCTCGTCGGCGAGCTCTACGCGGTCACGGCGCGGATCGGCACGGCACCGCAGACTGGCCCGTTCCTGCTGCCGCAGGCGATGACGCGCGCCTGAGGGGCGGCGCGCTTGGGGCCGCCGGAAGAGGCTGGGGGGGGCATCCTCCGGCGGCTGTTCGCCGGCGCGCTTGGCCGGCTAGTAGGCTTATTTCAGCTTGTCGACGTCGATGCCGAAGGTGACGGCGCCGATGTTCTGGCCCTTGTCGGAGATGGCGACGCTGGCCTGGGCGATCTTCTTGCCACCGTCCTCCTCGACCTTGTCGACGAAGATGGCGCCCGGGCCGACCGGATAGGTCTTCTGCCACTTGGCCTCATCGGCCTGCCACATGTCGGAGGTGCCGTCGGTCTGGCCGACGTTCAGGCCGTAGCCGTCCATGACGAAGGCTTCGGTGATGACGCCACCCGACGCGTCCTTCTTCTTGGTCAGGAACTCGGCGAGCTTGTTCTTCATGGTGCTGTCGCGCAGCGCCTGGTCCTTGGCCTTCCACTTGTTGTCCAGCTCATCGATGTCGCTCTGCATGAGCTTGGCGTGGGCCTTGTTGGAAGTCAGGACGGCGGAAATCACTGCCGGGTCGCTGAGCCAGGGCTCGATGTTCTTCTTCACATAGGCGGTGACGGCGGCGGCGTGGGACATCTCGTCCTGCGCGAGGGCCGGCACGATGCCGAGCAGGGTCGCCGCCGCGGCCAGCGCGGCGATCTTGGTACGGATGGACATTGGCGTTTCCTCTTTAGGGGACGATCTTGGCGTCGTCCGCTCGCAGCGTAACATGAAGTAAATTATGAAATATAGTGCAATTTTCTAACGATGAGATGGGCGAAGCTTTGTGCAGATATGATAATAATATGCAACTTAGTTTGCTGTCAGGATTAATTTCATCGCGGATGTTTATGGTACAAAACTTGTCTATTGTTCCGACTTCGCGCGATTGCCTCGAGGGTGGCGTGGAAAAGGCGGCGCTGCATGTCGTCTGGTTGTTTGCACCGAGAGCCAACGAGCTTGTGTCGGGATGACGGTAGACTGAATGCTCGTCTGGCATCCCAGATTCCATGTATAATGTTCTGTATTTTTCATGCCGAAATCGTCGGAAGCCGTCCCCGGTCGGCGGAAAGCTCCGCGATCACCGAATGGTGTCGCGCCAATGATGCAAATCCGCGCTAAACTTCCCGCAAAGGCCAGGGGCTGCGGCGGCTCCTGCGAGCCGACCATCAATCAAGAGCCGCGTTTTTTTGGGAGGATCAGCATCATGACGCTTGCGGTAGCCGAATTCCGACCCGAACCCATCCATGTCCATATCGGCCGCGAGACCATCGAGGTCCGCTCGCTGGACTGTGCGGTGAATCTCCTGCGCTCGCTGCGCCACGACCGGTTGGGCAACTATGCGGAAATGCTGCTCACCCAGCTGGAGCAGGCGCGCGGGCCGGTGCAGCAGGCCCATGCCTGGACCGCATTCCGTAGCTGGGCGATGGCCTGCGGGCTGCACGCCAGCGATGAAGGCCGGCCGCACGCCGCCTGACGGATCGCCCTCGCCAGCACTGTGCATGATCCAGGGGCGGCGCATCGCGTGAAGGCGGTGCGCCGCAAAATCGCCGTTCGTCAGGTTTCATCCTGTCGGCTATCAGTCGACGGGCGGACGGTCGCGCGCCGGAACATGCAGGTGACGAGTTGAAGGGCGTAAAGGCGAAGTTCGGTGGCAGCAGGTTCGCAGCATGGCCGATCGCGGCGATGCTGTGGGGTGCGTTGGGATGGAGCGCACCGGCATTGGCGCAGCAGCCGCCCTCCCTGTTCGCGCCCTGGCAGGTGTCGCCGCTGCTGCCCCCACCCGATTCGGCACCTGTGCCGGTACCGCAACAGCCGCCGCTGGTGCTGCTGCTGGATGGGCTCGGCGTCTATGTCGAGACGGACTATGTCGGTGTCTCCGCGCTGGCGCGGCCACTTCGCCAGCAGGGCTTCCGGACGTTGAGCGATACACATTTTCTCAACCGGCAGGCCAGGGCGGTACCCGACGTGATCATCGGCCATTCCCTCGGCGGCTCGACGGCGCTCACTTTCGCCCGCGACCTCGTGCGCCGGGGGCACGAGGCGCCGCTGGTCATCACCGTCGATGCGGCGCCCGGTTCCCCGCCTTGCCCGGTGGCGCACTGCATCAACATTCACGGTCCCGGCTTTCCGAATGTGCGCGGCGCCCGCAACATCGACGCCTGGGCAGCGGGCGCCCGTTTCGTCAACCATGCCTCCCTGCCGACGCATCCGGCGGTGGAGGCGATGATCCTCGACCAGACGGCGGCCTTCATGATGCAGTGGCGCTCGGCGCAGGCGGAGCGCCCGTCGGAAGGGGGCGCCGGACAGTCGCGCCCGAGAGGGGGATAAGCAACGCCGCACTCTTGCATTCGCCGCCGGGTATGGGATGAACGATCCGGCGCTTGGAGAGGTGGCCGAGTGGTTTAAGGCAGCGGTCTTGAAAACCGCCGTGGGTGCAAGCCCACCGTGGGTTCGAATCCCACCCTCTCCGCCAGAGTTTCATACAATATATTGAAATATATCATATTTTTTTCGAGTTCGTACTGAAGCCCCACGTCAGGCTCCATCTTGGTCGCTGGATGGGATGGTATACGCCGGGATGGGAGCGTTCGATTCGGCGAGCGCCACGCGCCAGGGAAGAAGGCGTCGCGGACATATACCCGCATGGACCTCGCCCGCACGACGCTGCGGTTCTTCTTTCTCTTGTCGCACACAACGTCTTCTCAGACCTCGGACTGCGGGCGTACTGCCATCGCCAAGGCGAGCTCCATCATCGTCCCCGCCATGGAAGGACGCCGCGCGCGCCGTCCTCACCCCGGATGGAGTGGGCCAGTCCTGTCGGCCCGGGTCGCATCCGCCGCCGACATGGTTTCTCCTCCACCGGAGCTACCCTCGAATCCCCGTGGATGCGCCGCGACCTCGCCTGGCGCGCATGGCACCCGGCCATAGAGATCGGCAATGCCTTGGCCGCCTCACTCCGGATGCGCGTCACGCGGTCTGTGACAAAGCTGCCATGCCGCCTGTCATTCCGGTACCTGCGAGGATGAGATACAGCTGTTTTCGATTCAAAGTCGAACAATATGGCGAGGGGCGATGAAGGGGATACTGCTCTGCAACGTGATGACGATTTCCGTCGCCGCCGCTCAAACTCCTGACATGAAAGGGGATTGGATCGGCAGGACCAACACGCTCATTGCCGGCGCGGGTGGAGCGCATTGGCCGGACAGCAAGGCCGCCTGGGAGAAACCGCTCCGGGCACAGCGTGACATCACACTTCGCATCGTTGGTCAGGATGGCCGCCGCCTCCGGGGCGAAAGCATCATTGCTGGCGACGAAGCCTCCGGCGGCAGGGTTACAACCGAACCATTTATCGGAACCGCCTCAAAAGCTGGCGACAAGGTGATGATGGCCGACACGGATGGCTATTTCGTCGAGGATCTGTCCGATACCACGCTTGCCTATTGCTATCTTCTGGCTGGCGTCCGGCAGGCCAATGACGAGCCGGCGATCATAAGCTGCAATGACGTAACGAAACGCTGATTGCTCCCCTGAGGCGGAGGCCCTGCTCCTTCTCGGGCGGAGCGGGGCCATTGTCATCTTCCGGCGATGCTGCCGGGCTCGCCCCTCCCAGGGGCGACGCCGATCCGCACCGAGCGCCTCGACTCCGCCGGCAGGATCGCACGCGCTCCACCGGGGAAGATGTGGTCCCCCAATCCTTTGGTGATTGAATGTCTCGCCTCATCGACCGGCTTACGACCGAACCCGCTCCACTCGCCTGGCTGGAGCGTCAGGCATGGCATCCCTGGCTTGTCGTCGGCCTCGTCTCGATGGGCGCATTTGTCGGGCAGCTCGACGCCACGATCGTTCAGCTCGCCCTGCCGACTCTCGGACGCTATTTCGACGCGCCGCTTCAACATGTGAGCTGGATCGCGCTGTCGTATCTCGCAGCCTTCGTTTCATTCCTGCCGATCTTTGGCCGTCTGTGTGAAATGTTCGGCCGCAAGACGCTGTATATCGCCGGCTACCTCATTTTCATCCTCGCCAGCGCCCTGTGCGGTTTCGCGTCCAGTTTCGAGCAACTGGTGACCTTCCGCTTCCTGCAGGGCGTGGGTGGCTCGCTGCTCGGCGCCAACAGCATTTCGATCCTGGTGAAGACGGTCTCGCCGGCGCAGCGAGGACGGGCGCTCGGCTGGTTCGCGGCAGCTCAGGCGGTGGGTATGAGCGCGGGCCCGGTGCTGGGTGGCTTGCTTCTCGCGACGTTCGGCTGGCGATGGATCTTCTGGCTCACCGTCCCGTTTGGTGCCTTGGCCGTCGTCATTGGCTGGCTGGCGTTGCCTCGAAGCAGCGGCACGCGGCCGGACCGCGCCTTCGACTGGGGCGGGGCGCTGCTGATCGGTCCCGCTCTGATACTGATCGTGGCAGTACTCAACCATGTCTCGAGCTGGGGGCTGAGTTCCCCGGCGACGCTCGGCAGTCTTGCGGTGGCGGCGCTGTTGCTCGTGTTGCTGGTGCGGCGCGAACGCATCTTCCGCGCGCCGCTGATCGATCCCACCCTGTTCCGAAGCATTGCGTTCTGTAGTGCGGCGGCCGGAGTGGCTCTCGGTTATGCGCAGCTGTTCGGCATGTTCTTTCTTATGTCCTTCGCGCAAGGGCACGGCTTCGGCGAGCCGCCCGGTACGGCCGGCCTTCACCTCGCAATCATTCCGGTAGCCATCGGGCTCACGGCACCGTTCAGCAGCACGGTGAAGGAGTGGTTGGGCGAACGCCGGGTCGGCATGGTGAGCATGGCGCTGAGCTTCCTGGCCGTTGTCCTTCTGTTTTCCACTCTCGGACGGGTGGAGGACCATCGACTTTCCGACGGCATCGCCTATGCACTGTTCGGCATCGGTCTCGGCCTCTTCATCGCCCCCAATAACCAAGTGGCGATCGCGGCAGTGCCGCCAGAGTTGTCGGGCCCTGCCGGTTCGTTGCTCAACCTGATGCGCGCGCTGGGAACCTGTCTCGGTGTTGCCGGCGGCGCAACCATGCTCACGCTGAATCTGGAAGCCCCGGATGGGATATCGCGCACATGGCTTTCTTCAAGCGGTGCAGACATGCTCCTCGCGGTGCGCGACAGCCTGCCGCTGCTTGGGGCCGTCGTGGTGCTCGCGGGCTTTGCCGCCTGGTACGCCGCGCGGAGGATGGAGCGCCAAGGCGCGAGCGCCAGGCCGACCTCGGGCAAAGCTGCTTGATTGATCGACGCAAGGATCTCGCAAGTTCGAATGGCGCTTTGACAGGACGTATCGCGCCAGAAGCTGGGCTCCCGACGGCGTCTCTATAGCGGACTCTAGCGCACCATCCGCTCCCGCAGGCGCGGAGCGGTCCAGTCGAGGAAGCTCCGCACTTTCAGCGGCAGGGGATCAATTGGGGCATGGAGGAGGTTCACCGGCAGCGGCTCCGGAGCGAACGCCGCCAGCAGCTCCTGCAACTCGCCGGAGCGCAATTGGTCATCTACCTGATAGGACAGAACGCGGATGATGCCGACGCCCGCCAGTGCCGCCTGGATGGCAGCCTCCGTCGTGTTGACCGCGAGTTTGGCGCGCGGCTCGACAGCGAACGCCGTGCTGTCACGCCGGTAGCGCCATTCCGGCGCGGTCGCGAAACCTTGGAAGCTGATGCTGTCATGCGCAGCAAGATCGTCCGGCTGGTGCGGCACGCCCCGCCGCGCCAGATAGGCCGGGCTCGCGCAGATCACCCGGCGCACCGCGCCGACACGCCTCGCGACCAGCGCGCTGTCCGCCAGATGCCCGATACGCAGGGCCACGTCGATATGCTCGTCGGCCAAGCTGACCTGGCGGTCGGCAAGTGTGAGGCGCAGATTGATTTCCGGTTGCTCCCTGAGAAACTCAAGCGCGATCGGCAGCATATGGCGTTCGCCGAAGGTGATCGGCGCGGTCACGTGCAGCCCTCCACGCAGCGCGCCATAGTCGCCGGAGGCCTGCCGTTCGGCTGCCTCCAGGTCCTCCAGGATGCGACGTGACGCGGCGACGAAGGCACGCCCTTCCTCTGTCAGCGCGAGGCCGCGGCTGGTGCGCAAAAGCAGACGCACGCCAAGGTGCTTTTCAAGGTCGCCGACCTTGCGGCTGACCGTGGCCAGCGGTGCGTGAAGTTGCCGTGCCCCCGCCGAGAGGCTGCCGGCCTCGACTACCGCCAGCAGTACCGACATCGCCTCGAAACGATCCATGGCGTCCTTCCGAAATTTGAGAGCTTACCTTCCGAAATGGCAGGATACCTCGTCAAATTCGGATGCCCTAGCCTGCTCTTGGGAGGACTGACCGGCTCTCCTATGTCAATGATCGGGGGAGTGTGCCGTGTCTCAGCTGTCTCGTCGTGCCTTTGCCAGCGGCCTTCCTTTCGGCCTCGTCGGAGGGAGTCTCCTTTGGGGAGGCCTGAGCGGTGGCGGACCAACGCCGGCCTTCGGCGCGACGCAAGATACTCCGGCGACGTCCGCGACGCCGGCCAGCGTGACGCCGCTCGCGCAGATCCGCATCGGCCGCTTTACCGTGACCGCGCTGACGGATGGGTATGCCGACATGCCCTACACCTTCTTCCCGGGACGCGACGCCACCGAGGTCGAGCAGGCGGCAAAAGCGCAATTCACCGCCCGGCCGAGCGGCGTGCGGTTTCTGTTCAACCAGTATCTCGTCGAGGATGGCGAGCGCCGCATCCTGATCGACGCAGGTCCGGCGGGGTCGATCGGGCAGACCGGCGCGCTGCCGCGGGCGCTTGGCGCGCTCGGCCTGCAACGCGACCAGATCGACGCGGTGATCGTCACGCATATGCACCAGGACCATATGGGCGGGCTTATCGCCGGGGGTAAGAACAACTACCCGAAGGCGGAACTCTATATCGACCGGCGCGACGTCACTTATTGGACGGATCCGGCTAAGCGCAACGGAGCGCCTGATTATCTGCAGACAAGCTTCCGCATGGCGGGCGAGGTCGTGCGCCTTTACCCGAAACTGCAGGCGATAGACGGCGAGCGTGAGATCGTGCCGGGCGTCTCCATCGTCGACCTCACCGGCCATACCCCCGGCCATATCGGCGTACGGGTCGAGGATGGCGGCCAGAGCCTGATCATGGTCTCCGACATGATCTTTCCGGTCGTGCACCCTGGGGCGACCGATGTCTTCTTCCTGTTCGAGCAGGACCGCGCGGCGGCCAAGGCCATGCGCGACCGCTTCTTTCCCCGCGCCGCCTCGGAAGGCGCGCTCATCGCCGCGACGCACATGCCCTTCCCTGGGCTTGGCAGGATCGTCAATGATCGCGGTCAGATGCGCTGGCAGGTAGCGGACTGGGCCTTGCAGAACTGAGATTCGCCGCCGCGCGCTCCGCTCCGGCGGCCGCGGAGATAGGACTCACATGGCCACAAGATATCTCGATATCGCCACGACGCCTTCCGTTGCCGCCGCGCAGGAGCACTATGGCAGCGCGGAGCAATGGGCGCGGATAGGAGCGCGTGGCGAGCCCGACGATGCCGGTAGGCGCCAGCGCCTCGGTCCGCCGGAACAGGCCTTCATCGCTGCGTGCGACGGCTTCTATCTCGCCAGCGTGTCGGAGACCGGCTGGCCCTACGTGCAATATCGTGGCGGGCCGGCGGGTTTTCTCGCCACCATCGACCCATCAACGCTGGGCTTCGCGGATTTTCGTGGCAACCGGCAATACATCACCACCGGCAATGTGCAGGCGAATGACCGAGTCTCGCTGTTTCTGATGGACTATGCGCACCGGCGGCGCCTCAAGATCTTCGGCCGCATGACCATCATCGACGCCCTGGACGACCCGGCGCTGACGGCGAAGCTGGCCGTGCCCGGCTATCCCGGCCGGGTAGAGCGGCTCGCCCTCATCGCGGTGGAGGCGTTCGACTGGAACTGCCCGCAGCACATCACACCGCGCTTCACGCAGGACGAGTTCGAGGTCGCGCTCGCCCCCGTACGCGACGAACTCGCCGTCCTGCGACGCGAGAATGAACGTCTGCACCGCGAACTGCAGAGCGTCGCGAGACGTCGAGGAGATGACGCGGGAAGCGCGAGTTGAAGCGTGACGAGCATGTCATGCGCACCTGGTCGCCGCGATGGCTAGAGCGGTCGCACGGAGCCTCAGATTTCCGTCTGCTCCAATAGGCTCTAGGCACCGCCGACCTCGATTCCCAGATGCCGCAGGGTGCTATCGAGCTTGGTATGGCTGGGCAGAAGCTGGCAGGCACGGAGTTCCCCGCCCGCTCGTAAAGGCAGGAGGCCTTTGTCCACCGCAAGCTATCCGTGTCGTAATCCTCCGGTCGAGGCCCGCCTGGCTGCCCAATGTGTCGATGGAGCGCCTGGTCCCGCGAAAGTTAGCACCAACGCCTGGTCGAAAACCGCGCCTCGCAAGCGCAACGCGCCATTTGCGGACATCGCGCCAACTGCCAAAATCGGCCAATCATAGCCTTGGGAATTTCTCGCGCGGTAGGCGGATGCGTGATACGCTGCAACTATAGGTTCGAAGTGGGGTCGTTTCTGCTCTGACGGTCGAAAGGCTGGGGGAATGACTGGCTATGCACTGGACAATTCCTGGGCCAAGGCCGAGCGACGCCTTTCGTTACTGGAGCAGCATCTCGATCCCATGACGCAGCGCCGCCTGGCAGCGCTTGGCGTTGCGGGCGGAGCGCATTGCCTTGAAATTGGTGCAGGCGGCGGATCGGTCGCACGGTGGCTGGCGGACTGCGTAGGGCAGACCGGCCGTGTCGTTGCGACCGACATCAATATCAGCCTGCTCAAGGGGCTGGCAGCGGACAATGTCGAAACCATCGTGCACGATATCCTTGCTGGAGGCCCGCCCGGCGGTCCCTTCGATTTCGTCCATGCGCGTTGGTTGCTCCACCACCTTCCCGATCCTGAGCAGGCGATCAGGAACATGATCAGCGTGCTCCGGCCCGGCGGCTGGCTCATGCTTGAGGAGGTGGACTTCTTTCCCGTTCACGCCTCGGATAGCGAGACCTACACGCGATTTATGGTCGCTCTTACGGACAATGTGGTCCGTGCGTCGGGTCGCGACTGCTTCTGGGCTCGCGCCCTTCCCGCGATGGTGGCGCGCCAAGGGTTGCGAAGCGTAGCCGGCGAGGGCGATTTCTCGATTATCCAGGGCGGATCGCCCACGGCCGAGTTCTTCATCCTCACGGCCGAGCAGATGCGCGAACGCATGGTCGCCTCTGGAGAGATCACTGAAGCGCGGCTCGACGAGGCGGTAGGTCTGCTCAGTTCACCGGATTTCTGGGCCTTCGGTGGTGGCGGTGTTGCCATCTGGGGGCAGCGCACCGACTAAGCGGCAGGATGCCGGCGGCGACCACGGGTTGCCAACTTCAGTTTTCGTCCTTCGCCGCCTGGCTCGAGGGGAGGGCTCACGCAGGCTCCCCGATCTGGCCGATGACCTGCGAGGCGATCTCGAGCTTAGAGGGAAAGCTGCCGCCGCCGAGTGGACTGGGCTCGGCACCCACTTCAGCGCGTCATCAGGGAGGTCGGCGAGCCTTGCTCCCGCAAAGCGCGGCTTGACTGCGCGCGATAGTGCGGATGTGCCTCTCGTGGCAGTGATCGTCGATCACACGCCGCACCCACATCAGTAGGCCCCTCTCCCTTTACATGTCCGCGTTGCTGAAACAGCTCGCGGGTCACAAGCGGCACAGGCGACTTACAGCGCTTGAGCGGGCCGCTGCGTTGATCGGCAACTAAATTTCGGCCGAATGTCGGCGGCGCTTTTCCCGCATGGAGGGCCATCGAACGTGCCGAGGCGTCGCTGACGTTGCGGGCCTACATGTTTTGGTGCGGGGCGGACGGTGGGATCGCCTGGACATTGCCGGTTCCGGTGCAGTGCGACCTCCGCATGGCGGAAGCACCCGCTTGTCAGGCGAGCCGTGTGTCGGCAATGTCCGCTCAACAGGACGCTCGCGGATATATGTCGGGGTGTCGTTTCGTCGGATAGAAGGACAGGAGAAGTCCAGGATCATGAATATGGACGGTGGGAATGGCGATGCCGGCGGGATCGACGCAAGTACCCTGCCCGGACGCCGGACGGGGCTTCTCAGCCGCCGGTCGTTTTTGGCCGGC
Source organism: Ancylobacter sonchi (assembly GCF_018390695.1). Classification (GTDB taxonomy): domain Bacteria; phylum Pseudomonadota; class Alphaproteobacteria; order Rhizobiales; family Xanthobacteraceae; genus Ancylobacter; species Ancylobacter sonchi. The sequence continues at coordinate 347,754 of NZ_JAHBGF010000010.1, forward strand.
TCGGCCGTCGGCCTCGGCGCATTCGGACTGGCAGGCTGCGCGACGCCCGACGGCATGAGCCTCGCCGAGGCGCAGAAACTCTACGGTCCGGTGCCCGAGGAGAAATTCCCGATCCCGGCGGTCGACGTCACCAAGGTCGATCGGAAATATTACCGCCGGACCGTGCGCTACGAGACCGAGGAAGCGCCCGGTACGATCATTGTCGATCCCGGCAATTACTACGTCTACCGCGTCGAGGAGGATGGGCAGGCCACACGCTATGGCGCCAATGTCGGCCGCGACGGGTTCCGGTGGAGCGGTGACGCCTATGTCGGGCGCAAAAGCGAATGGGCGACCTGGACACCGCCCAAGGAGATGATCCAGCGCCAGCCCGAGGCCGCCAAATACGCCCGCGGCATGCCGGGCGGCCTCGACAACCCGCTCGGCGCCCGCACGCTTCATCTCTATCAGAACGGCGTCTACACGCTGTACACCATCTACGCCACCAGCGATCCCGAATCGATCGGCTCAGGGGTCACCAGCGGCTGTGTGGGCCTGCTGAGCCAGGACATGATCGACCTGTACGATCGCACGCCGGTCAAGACGAAGGTGGTCGTCCTGCCGGCATAGCAGCTATCAGCCGTCGGTTCAGGCGTCGCCGATACGGGCAACGTGCCATGAACGGACATTGGGAACTCGTCTGAACCGGACGTTTGGCCTGCGGCCGGTTCTGTTTCCTCGAATTCGACGGGGCTCAGGTAGCCCAGCGTCGGGTTCCTGCGCCGGCGATTGTGGAAGCGTATGATGTCGTCGAACACGTCGGCTCTCGCGTCGCCCCTCTTCCTGTAGACCTTGCGCGCCGTGCGCAAGGTCTTGATCGACGAGAAGAGGCTCTCCGTTGCAGCATTATTGTCCCCGACGTTGCCCGTGTGGTTCATCGAGAAGGTGATGCCGAGATCGGCCATTCGGCACTGAAACCGTTCGTTGGCGTATGGGCTGAGCCTCCGTCGTCGCATTCCCGTCTTCCGGTCCCTTCGACACGTTGTCCCGGTATCCGCGAAGCCGGCAGCGACGCGGCTCCGTCGTCGGAGGCGATACGCGTCGATCCGTCAGGTCGACCGGCTGCGCTCGCGCCGGGCGCTGCCGGCCCACACATCCTCGCCGATGCGCCAAAGCGGCGGCATGCGGGCGAAAGGCGGGATGGTGTGTGCCATCACGGCGATGGCCAGGCGTCCGTTGGCGCCGATCTTGGCGTGCACCGCCTTCACATGCGCCTTGATGGTATCGATGCCGACGTCGAGTATCGCGGCGATGTCCTCGTTCGACTTGCCGCGGGCGATCCAGGAGGCGACCTCGAGCTGGCGTGGCGTCAGTTCCGGGAAGGCGATGCGCAACCGGTCGGCGGGCGTCAGCGCGGCAAGCGTGCGCTCGCGGGCTTGTCGGTAGCTGCGCAACAGATGCGGGCGCAGGGCCTCCAGCCGGTCGCGCTCCGCGTCGCTGAACGGCGGCCGGCCGACGATCCGGTGCCCGGAGATGGTCAGCACGTAATCGTCGTGCTGCATGACGATGGACATTACGCGCCGGGCATTGGCGGGTAGGAACACTTCTTGCGCTATGGGCAGGGTAGGGAATTCCTTCTCGCTGAAGAAATCGGATTCGCGCAGAGCCCGTTCGCCGAAGAAGGCGGGATCGCCGCGCCAGAAGGCGTGGCTGTTCATGTGTCGTGCGAATGCCGCCATCGCGCTGGCGCGTCGCGCCGGATCGTCCTCGATCGACACGATTGAGCGGAACTCGCCGCTCGAATGGTGAAACTCGGAATACGTCACCACTTCCGCGTCGATGAGGCGGCCGATGCCGGTGAACAACACCCTCGGCAAGGTGAGAAGATCAGGTTCCGCCTCGTACAGCGCGACGATCTCGTCGGCCAGTTCAGTATCGGCCAGTTTACTCTTCGGGGTAATGGCGGTGTTCTCGGTCAGCATCGCATTATCACCTTGAGCGAAGATTCCTCGCGCGCGCCCCGAAATATAATAGCGCACGCGGAACGCACGATGGGTTAACTGCGCCGGTCATCCGGTCGCATGTGCATGTGCTGGCGGGTTGAGAAATGGCATCGCGTACGACCGTCATAACCGGACTGCCGTTGACGCTGATCGCCTCGGGATGGATTGCTGCTCCCGGACCGGCTGCGGCGCAGGCGACCTGCGAGGCGTCGGGCAGCGGCTATAGCTGCTCCATTCCCGGCGGGAGCTATTCTTCGCCCATTACGGTCACGGAGCCGGGCGACGCGCCCTCTTGCACGGCGCTGACCGTGAACAATGCCGGCGCCATCGACATCGGCGTCGGTACAGCCCCGACATCCTCGGTCGGCGTCTATGCCCTGGGCGCGTCGCTCACCGGCGACAACGCGGTCAACACCGGCGACGCCTCCGGCCTGACTGTCGTCAATACCGGGGCGATCACGCTCGGGGACGGCGCGTCGGCCTATTATGATTACAGCATCTTCGGCATCTGGGCGCAGCAGGCGGCGGGCGGGCTCGGCTCCACCACGGCGGCCGCCGAGGTGTTCAATTACAACAGCATCACTCTCGCCCCGTCGTCGGCCATCCAGGTGGAGGAAGCTTTCGGCATCTGGGTGAGCGACCAGGGCGGGGCGACCTTCGGCAACTCTTACGGCGCCTCCGTCTATAATGACGGCGCGATCACCGTGACGGCCATCGGCCAGCAGGGCGCGGCCGGCATCGACGCCTTCTCCATCGGCGCCTATCTGGGCACCGCCGGTTCCGATTCGGGATTCGGAGGCATCGTCTCCGTGATCAACGCGGCGCCGGTGACCGTCGACTGGACGTGGCAGAATGTCGGCAACAACAGCGGCGTCTTCGGCATCCAGGCGATCTCGACCGGCAGCAACGGCGTGAGCTTCACGTCGACGCAATATGGGACCGGCGGCGATGGCATACCGGCCGGGGCGTCCGGGATCGTGCTGAACGCCGGCGGCGACGTGACGGTCACTGCAAACGGCACCCCGCGAGATGTCGCGGTTCCCGGCCTTTCGATCCTCAACGCCGTATCCCCCGGCACCTCGTTGCAGGGCGCCGGCCTGTTCGCGGCGACGTTCGGCGGCAATGGCGGGTCGGGCTTCGGCTACCAGCAACCCGGCGGCAACGGCGCGGAGGGCGGACCGGTCCGCATCGCGATCGAGGATGCGAGCGTGACGACCACCGGTAGCGGACTGCCGGCACTCGCGCTGCTGGTGCAGGCCGGGGCCGGCGGGGTCTCCGGTTGCCAGAGCTTCAACGACTGTTCGTTTTGGCAGTCCGGCACGTACAGCCCCGAGGGCAATGGCGGCGCGGGCGGCGACGTCTACGCCAACGCGGATAGCAGCATCCAGATCGTCGCGAACACCGTTCCGGTCACCATCTCGACCAATGGTGACAATTCCGCCGGCATCCTGGCACTGATGCAGGGCGGCACCGGCGCCGCCGGCGGTCTCCTGCCAGCCTCCGGCACCGCCGGTGCGGGAGGCGCGGGCGGCAATGTCCACGCCACTCTCAACATCGGCCTTACCGGAGCCAACCAGCCGCTCGCCGTATTGACGCAGGGCACCAATTCTCCGGGCATCTCCGCGTCAAGCCTCGGCGGCGAAGGGAGCGCGGGCGCCGAGGCGGCCAACAGCCTCGACAGCATCACCGCCGGTGCCGGCGGAAATGGCGGCGATGGCGGCGCCATCAATGTCCGGTTGACGGCCGCCTCCGTGACCACGCTGCAAGATCAGTCGGTCGGCATCTATCTTCTCTCGCAAGGCGGCAGCGGGGGAGCTGGCGGCCTGGCCGATGGCGGTACCATCGAACAACATGGCGGCGACGGCGGCGACGGCGGTTCGGCGGGGGACCTGACGGTCACGCTCGATCCTGACTCGGCGATCACCACCTATGGGCTGTCCTCCTCGGCCATCGTGGCGACCAGCATCAGCGGCGGCGGCGGCGATGGCGGCGACGCGAGCGGCGGGCATGCACATGCCGGCACAGGCGGCAGTGGCGGGAATGCCGGCAATGTCAGCGTCGACAATGCCGGCGCGATCACCACGCACGGAGCCTCGGCCCGCGGCATCGTCGCGCAGTCGATCGCCGGCTCGGGCGGCGGCGGCGGCTATTCCTACGGCGTATTCAAGAGCACGGGCGGCACCGGCGCGGCGGCGGGCACCACCGGCAGCGTTTCCGTGAGCAATAGCGGCACCATCACCACCTATGGATCGAACGCGCATGGCGCGCTGCTGCAATCCATCGGTGGCGGCGGTGGCGCGGGCGGCCAGGCCGGCGGCTCCTTCGACACGATCGGCGGCAGCGCCAGCGACACACCCCATGAGTCCGATGGCGGCGATGTGCTCTTCACCTCGGACGGTGGCAGCATCGTCACCGACGGCTTCGGGGCGTTCGGCGTGCTCGGCCAGTCGATCGGTGGGGGTGGCGGCGATGGCGGCGGCGCGGCCGGCGGCAATGTGGTCATCGGCGGCAATGGCGGCGCAGGTGGCACCGGCGGAACGGTCACAGCCCATCTCAACGCCGGAACCGAGATCCTCGCCCTGGACGATGGCTCGGCCGGCGTGGTGATGCAGTCGATCGGCGGCGGCGGCGGCAATGGAGGCAATGCCAGCGCCGACAGCATCTTCACGGCGGCGGCGGTCGGCGGCAAGGCCGGCGGTGGCGGCGACGGCGGCGCGGTCACTGTCAATGCCTATGACAGTTCCATCACCACCGCCGGCACCAAGGCGCCCGGCATTCTCGCGCAGTCGATCGGCGGCGGCGGTGGCGCGGGCGGCTGGGCAATCTCGACAGCGGTGTCGGCAGGCATCGGCGTGGCTTCGGCGATTGGTGGCGCCGGGGGCACCGGCGGAGACGCCTCGACGTCGACCGTCACCCTTGCGGGCACCTCGGTACTGACCGGACTGCAGATCATGCTGCTGGGCGAGGGCATCGTGCTCGACCAGTCGCACTGCACGGACGCGACCTGCAACATGCTGCCGGTCGACAGCTACGGCGTCGTCGTGCAGAGCATCGGCGGCGGCGGCGGCATGGGTGGCGCCGCCACGGCGCAATCGCTGGTGCTGGCGATCCCGACGCCGAGCGGCGACCAGATCGGGGTGTCCGTGAGCCTCGCAGTGGGCGGTTCAGGCGGCGATGGCGGTGACGGCAGCACGGCGCAGTTCTTCCAGACGCAGGGCAGCACGATCGCAACCTATGGCCAGGGTTCTGCCGGCGTGCTGGCGCAGTCGATCGGCGGCGGCGGCGGCGTGGGCGGCGATTCCTCCGCCAATGCCGCCGTGCTCGGCTATGACGTGCCGGGCGATGCCACCTCGGTCGCCGTCACGACGACCGTTTCCATGGGAGGAACGGGCGGCAGCGGCGGGGCGGGCGGCGAGGTGCTGGTGGCGCTCGGCGGCACGCTCGACGGCTCCGGCAATTTCACCGCCGACCCGGCCGGCAGCGCGGCGACCTCCATCACCACCTATGGCGACTATGCCAATGGCATAATGGCGCAGTCGATCGGCGGCGGCGGCGGCGATGCCGGCTTCGGCGCCGGCAACACCCAGTCCTTCGGCACCGGCAGCAGCACATCGATCTCGGTGACGCTGGGCTCGCAGGGCGGCGCGGGCGGAGACGGCGGCCAGATCTACGCCTATATCGGCCCCGGCGACGGCATCACTACCTGGGGCTCCGGCTCGGTCGGCCTGCTGGCGCAGTCGATCGGCGGTGGCGGTGGCACCTCGCAAGGCGGCTCGTACAGCCTGGCGCAGACCATCGGCACCGGCCAGAACAGCGCGACGCTGAAGCCGAGCGTGACGGTCAATCTGGGCCTCGGCTCCACCGCTACCGGCGGCAATGGCGGCAACCTGAACATCGACGTCGCGGCGCCGATCACCACCCATGGCGGCGACGCGGTCGGCGTTCTCGCGCAGTCGATCGGTGGCGGCGGTGGAACGGTCGGATCGGCGGGCTCCGACGGCTCGGCGGACAACCCGATCGTCGCCACCAATAACGGCTATGCCGAGCGCGAATTCTCCAGCGAGGTCTCGAACTTCCTGCAGAACGTTTTCCAGGGCGACAACGACGGCAGCAACATTCCCTCCATCGATACGAGCTTCACGCTGTCCATCGGCGGCACGGGCGCGCAGGGCGGCACGGGCGGGAACGTCGAGGTCGCCATATCGGCGCCGATCACCACCAGCGGCGACTGGGCGAGCGGCGTAGTTGCGCAGTCCATCGGCGGCGGCGGCGGCAAGGGCGGCACGGCGGCGGCGACCGGCACTGGCGGCCTTCCCGAGATAACCATCAATTCCACCGTCGCGCTCGGCGGCAGCGGCGGCTCGGGCAACAATGGCCGCGAGGTGCTCATCGACCTGCAGCAGGGCGACGCCGTCATCCAGACCGCCGGCTATGCCGCGAGCGGCATCATCGCGCAGAGCGTCGGCGGTGGCGGCGGCATGGGAGCCGATGGCTCGGACAGTGCGACGGGTATCGTGACGCTCGGCCAGGACGAGGGCGGGAATGCCGGCAGCGGTGGTGCCGGCGGCCCGGTGCAGCTCGAATATGGCGACACCAATGGCTCGACCGTCGCCACCACCGGCGTCGCGGCCGATGCCATCATCCTGCAATCGGTCGGCGGCGGTGGCGGCATCGGCGGCGCGGGCAGCAGCCTGTTTGCCGGCGCGACGCAGCAATCCACCCAGTGGGAGCTGACCGCTGGCGGCAATTCCGGCTCCGGCGGCGATGGCGGCACGGTGCTGGTGCGGCAGGGCGCGACTGACGCGATACTGAACGTCTCTACCACCGGCGCCTATTCGATCGGTCTGCTGGCGCAGTCGATCGGCGGCGGCGGCGGCCTGATCAGCGTCCAGCCGACCGCCGAGACGGTGACCGCCAATCTCGGTGGCGACATGTCGAGCGGCAATGGCGGCGAGGTCACTATCAACGCCAGCAACGTCAACCTCAGCACGCAGGGCGTTGCCGCGCACGGCATCGTCGCGCAGTCGATCGGCGGCGGCGGCGGCTATATCCGGGTGAACGACACCAGCACCACCACGGCGGCGGCGACGCCTTCGCTGACCGCCACCTGGAACGCCTCCGATTCGAACAGCCTCACCCAAGGGACTGGAAGCGGCGGCGACGTGAACATCACGCTGATCGGCGGCGGCGTCACCGTCAGCGGCGCGGGGGCGGTCGGTATCCTCGCTCAGTCGCTTGGCGGCGGCGGCGGCATTCTTGTGAGCGACGGCTCGATCTTCGCCGGCTCGGCGGCATCGACCTCCGGTATCTGCATGGATTCCTGCACCGGCGGCGGCGATGTCACTGTCATTGCCAATGGCAATGTCTCGGCCACCGGTACCAACGGCATCGGCCTCTTCGCGCAGAGCCAGGGCACGCCTGGCTATAACGGGACCGTCGCCGTCACCGTCGCCGCGACCGTGACGGGTGGCAGCGGCACCGCCGCCACCACCTCGCAATCCGGAGCCGCCGGCGTCTGGATCGATGGCGACAGTTCCGCCAACTCCGTTACCGTCAATACCGGGGCTACGCTTACGACCGGGCTCGGCACCAGCGGGACGGCGATCCTGCAGACCGGAGGCGGCGTCACCACCGTCAACAATTCCGGCACGGTTACCGGCGCCGCCTATCTCAACGGCGGCACGTTCAACAACGTCAATGGCGGCACCCACAATACCGGCAGCATCAATGACGGCGACGTCGCCAATGACGGCGTGCTGAACATCGGCCTGTTCGACGAGATCCGCGCCACCCACGTCACCGGCGACTTCGTGCAGACGAGTAATGGCCGGCTTGGCGTCACCATCCATTCGCTCGCCGGCTCCGCCGACAGGCTGGAGATCGACGGTTCGGCCGTCATCGGCGGCGTCATCGTCCCGACGGTGATCTCGCTGCTGCCCGGGACGGTGCCGGTGGTGACTGCCACCAGCATGACCTCCTCGGCACAGGCGCAGGACTCGCTGCTGTTCGACTGGGATGCCGAGCAGCGCGGCAACACGCTGACACTGACGCCGCATTCGGACTTCACGCCGGCCGGCGTCGCGCTCAATCGCAGCCAGCTCTCGCTTGCCAACTATTTCACCCGCGCCTGGGACAATGCCGACGCCGCCTTCGCCACCCAGTTCGCCGACATGTCGGGGATCGGCACCGCCACCGGCTACACGACGATGCTGAACCAGCTGTCCGGCCAGGACATCCAGGCGCAATCGCTGGCGCTGGCCAATTCGGCGGGGTCGATACTGGGCGCCTCGATGAGCTGCCCGGTCTTCGTCGGCAACGGCGTACTGCTCGGCGAGGACAATTGCAGCTGGGCGACCATCTCCGGACGCTGGACCGATCAGGACACCACCCGCGACATCCAGGGGTACGAGGTCGACACCACCAGCTACCGCATCGGCGCCCAGCACGAGATCGCGCCGGAGTGGTATCTTGGCGGCTCCTTCGCCTATGGCGACACCTCGTCGTCGACGGATAACGGCTCCTGGGGCGACGGCTACACGCTGGACGGCTCGGTGGCGCTGAAACATGTGAAGGGCCCGTGGTTCGTCGCCGGCTCGCTCGCCATGGCCTATGGCTCCTTCGATTCCTACCGCCGGATCAACCTGCCCTTCGCCGCCGAGACGCTGGAGAGCGACCCCAGCATCTTCCTTGTGGGCGGGCGGCTGCGGGCCGGCTACGAATTCACCCGTGGCGACTGGTATCTGCGGCCCTATGGCGACGTCGACCTATTCTACACCAACCTGCCCGGCGTCACCGAAGCCGGCACCTCGATCTATGCGCTCGACGTCGAAGGTAGCAGCAAGACCAATGTTCAGCTGTCCCTGATGATGGAAGTCGGCGGCCGGCTGAACCTCGACGCGGCGACGACGCTCCGGCCCTATGCCAGTGTCGGCGTCAGCTATCTGCCGGACAATACCCGCACCTTCGAGAGCAGCTTCATCAACGCCACCGCGAATAACGGCACGTTCCTCACCTATATCGAGACGCCGGAGGTGCTGGGGCGCCTCGATCTGGGGCTGCAATATTTCAGGGCCAACGGCATCGAGCTTAAGGTCGGCTACACGGCCGATATCGGCGAGGATTATCTCAGCCAGTCGGCCAGCGTGCGTTTCGCCTACCATTTCTAGTGCATCGGATTGTCTGCCTCGGCCGGTCGCGTCGCACATTGGCGGGTGCGGTCTGCGCCGTCCGATTCATGTCGCCGAAACACCGGGGCCTTCGTTCGTCGGCAGGTCAGTGGCGGCTCGACGGCGACCGGCCCTTGGATGTGTGTCCCTGCTGGCGGCAGGCACGCTAGCAGGGCTCCTTGCCACCCGAGAGAACCCCACAACCGACCGGAAGCGGTCACATCGCTCGAATTTGCCTATCTTATAGGCTCGCCTATATCGCAAGCATACCCGCCAAGCTTCGTGTGTTGGCGATATTTCCCCTCCCGCAGGCCGCCTTACTTTCTGCACCGCGCTGGCGACTCTCCGGCGCGGTCACAAGGAGTTAGGTGCGTTAATGCCCGCAAATCCGTTTCATCTCGCCTGGTTTCTTCAGGGCTCGAGCATTCAGGCCTGGGGAGAGCCGTGGACTGGTAACATTGCGCAGGAATGGATGAGCGCCGACATGTTTCTCGACCTCGTAAGGTCGATGGAACGCGCCTGCTTCGACTACATCCTCATCGAGGATTCCATCTATATCGGCCAGAACTGGCAGAATTCGCGCGACATCTTCCTGAAGGGCGGCATCTGCGCGCCGCGGCAGGAGCCCTCGGTGGTCGCGACGCTCATGGCGGCGGCCACCAAGCGCCTCGGCATCGTGCCGACGCTCTCCACCTTCGCCTACCATCCCTATCTGACGGCGCGCATCGTGTCCTCGCTCGACCAGATCTCCGGCGGCCGGGCCGGCTGGAACATGGTGACCGGCTCGTCGGATTTCTCGGCACAGAATTTCGGCATGGACAAGCTGCCCGACCATGACGAGCGCTATGTCATGGCTCAGGAGTACATCGACATCGTTAAGGGCCTGTGGGGCTCCTGGGAGCCGGGCGCCATCCTCGATGATCGCGAGAACGGCGTGCTGATCGATCCCGCCAAGGTTCACACCATCGATTACAAGGGCAAATATTACGCCTCGCGCGGGCCGCTGAACTCCGGGCCGTGCCCGCAGGGCCAGCCGGTGATCGCCCAGGCGGGCGGCTCGAAGAGTGGTCGCACCATCGCCGCCACCCATGCCGACACCATCGTCGCCGCCCCGAACGGGGTCGCCAACATGAAGCAGTATCGCGAGGACATCCGCGCCCAGATGGCGGCGATGGGACGCGATCCGAACAGCTGCAAGATCCTGTTCCTGCTTTCGCCAATCGTCGCCGAGACCGAGGACCAGGCGAAGTGGTATGCCGAGCAGCGCCGCGTCTCGGCCGCGGCCAATCTCGACACCCGCATGGCGCGCTTCGGCTGGAGCACCAATCTCGACCTCTCCAGCCTCGACCTCGATACGCCGGTGAGCCAGCTGAGCCTCACCACCAACGGCCACCAGTCGAGCCTCTCGCAGTTCCTCACCCGCGCCGGCGACAAGCCGCTGCGCGAGGCGATGATCGACCATGTGAGCTGCGGCTACTGCGTCGACGTGGTCGGCACGCCGGACAGCGTCGCCAGCCAGATGGAGGAGATCATGGCGGAGGTGGGCGGCGACGGCTTCCTCATCGCGCTCGGCGACGTCAGCCGCCGCTCGGTCGCCACCATCATGGACGGCCTCGTGCCGGTGTTGCAGCGCCGTGGCCTGACCCGCCGTGCCTACGCCCACGAGCAGCTGCGCGACAACCTGCTCGACTTCTGACCGCCGCTTTTCCGCGATCCCTTCCTCAAGACAGGACGATGCCGATGAACCTGCTCCGACCGCGCTTCCTGCACCGTCCGCTCCGCACCGGCGGTGCTGCGCTTGGTGTGCTCATGCTTGCCGCCGGCCTGTCGGCCGCCTCGGCCGAGAAGCTCCGTCTCGGCAATGAGGGCGTCTACCCGCCCTTCTCCATGGTCGATTCCTCCGGCAACCTCACCGGCATGGAGCCGGAGCTGGCGCGGGAGATGTGCAAGCGCATCGACGCCGATTGCGAGATCGTCGTCATGGACTTCAAGGCGCTGATCCCCTCGATGCTGCAGGGCAAGTTCGACGGCATCGTCACGCAGATCTCGCCGACGCCGGAACGGGTCGAGAAGGCACTGTTCGCCATGCCGATCGTCTATAATCCGGCGACCTTCATCGTCCGGAAGGACAGCGACTACACGCTGACCAAGGAAGGCGTCACCGGCAAGGGGCTGCGCATCGCGCTGCAGCGCGGCGCCTCCATGGTGCCCTACATCCACAAGCACTTCGGCAAGGACACCTTCACCGAGGTCTATTACGACAATCCGGACCAGATGAAGCTCGATCTGCTGGCCGGCCGGCTCGACCTCGTCTTCGATTCCAAGATCAACTGGACGCTGGAGCTGATCGCCAAGCCCGAGGGCAAGGACTACAAGCTCGCCGGCGGCGACCACTGGCTCGGCGACCCCGCCATCCCGGAGGCCGAGCGCGGCTACAGCTGGATCTTCCCGAAGAAGAGCGAGGCGCTGGTCAAGCGCGTCAACGCCGCGCTGACCGAGATGATCAAGGACTGCACCTACACCAAGATCCGCAAGAAGTACGTGCCGGTCCAGACGCTCGCCGCCGAAGCCGCCTGCGCCAACGTGAACTGAGCCCGAACGACGCGGAGACCGGCCGATGACCAACCTCTCCCTCGCCGACCTGGCGGGCTACATGCGCCAGCTCGGCGAGGGAGCGCTCATCACGCTGGAGCTGTTCGCCGCGAGCTTCACCCTGGCCTTCGCCTTCGGCGTGCTGATCGGCATCGTGACTTTGTCGCGCAGCCGCATCGTGCAGGCAGTGTGGCGGGTCTATGCGTCGATCTTCATGGGCGTGCCGTCGCTGCTGGTCATCTTCCTGACCTTTTACGGCGGCAGCGCCATGCTGGCGGCGGTGTTCGGCGAGTTCAGCGCGCGGATCGACGTCTCGCCCTTCGGCGCCGGCGTCACCGCCTTCACCGTCGTCTACGCCGCCTATATCGCCGAGCTGGTGCGCGGCGCCATCGGCAACCTGCCCAAGGGCCAGTTCGAGGGCGCCCGCGCGCTGGCAATCCCGCCTGTCATCATGTGGGGCAAGGTGATCCTGCCACAGGTGATGCGGCTCGCTCTGCCCGGCCTCGTCAATGTGTGGAGCTTCATGCTGAAGGAGACGCCGCTGGTCTCGCTCGCAGGCCTGCAGGATCTGGTCGCCGCCGCCAAGATCTCGGCCGGTGCGACCAAGGAGCCCTTCATCTTCTTCATTGCCACCGCCTTCGTTTTCATCGCCTTCAGCGCGGTGTCGTTCAAGCTGGCGACTTGGCTGGAAATCCGGCTCGATCGCGGCCACCGCCGCGAGGCGGCCGTCCGCTCCCCCTCCGGGGCTGCGGCATGAACGGGCTGCCCATCGATCTCCATTTGGCCTGGGAGAGCCTGCCGGCGCTGTTCGACGGGCTTAAGATGACGGCGATCCTCACCGCGCTGCCGCTGCTGTTCGGTCTCGCGCTGGCTTTCCCGATCGGCTTTGCCCGCATGTCCGATCGCCGCTGGCTGGCCTTTCTGGCAGAGGCCTTCGTCACCTTCTTCCGCGGCGCGCCGCTGCTGATCCTGCTCTATCTGGTCTATTACGGCCTCGGCCAGATCGAGGCTCTACGCAAGGGCCCATTCTGGATCCTGTTCGGCTCGCCCTTCGGCTGCGCCATCGTCGCGCTCAGCTTCAATCACGCGGCCTACATGGTGGAGGTGCTGCGCGGCAGCCTGCTCGCCGTGCCACATGGCATCGTCGAGGCGAGCGAGGCGCTCGGCATCAGCCGACGCAACGTCTTCATCTGGGTGAAGATGCCGCTGGCGATCCGCTACGGGCTGAAGGCCTACCAGAACGAGGTGGTGAGCTTCATCAAGGGCACCGCGATCGTCTCGGTGGTGACGATCACCGACCTGACGGCGGTAGCTAATTCCATCTTCGAACAGACCTACGACCCTTTCACGCCGATCCTCTGCGCGGCAGCATTCTACTGGGCATTCGTCAACCTCGTGCGCATCGGCTTCGACCTGTGGGGGCGGTGGCTGAACCGCCACAATGCCGAGGACGTCGCGGCCGATGCGGTGGCGCCGGGGAGGGGACCGTCGCTGCGTCCCGCTTCGGATCTGAAACAGGTGACGCCGTGATCGTGCAAGCCGCCGATACCGCCGAGACAGGCGGACCCGCCATCGCGATTACCGGGCTGGTGAAGCACTATGGCAACCACCGCGCGCTCAACGGCATCGATCTCGACATCCGGCGCGGCGAGAAGGTCGTGATCTGCGGCCCTTCCGGCTCGGGCAAGTCGACGCTGATCCGCTGCATCAACGCGCTGGAGCGCCACGATGGCGGCTCCATCGTGGTGAACGGCATCAAGCTGACCGCCGACGAGGGCGCGGTGCAGGACATCCGCCAGGAAGTCGGCATGGTGTTCCAGCACTTCAACCTGTTTCCGCACCTCACCGCGCTGGAAAACTGCATGCTGGCGCCGCGGCTCAATCGCGGGCTGGCCAAGGCGCGGGCCGAGAAGCTCGCCATGCACTATCTGGAGCGGGTGCATCTGGCCGATCACGCCCGCAAATATCCCGCCCGCCTGTCCGGCGGCCAGCAGCAGCGGGTGGCGATCGCGCGCGCGCTTTGCATGGAGCCGCGCATCCTCTTGTTCGACGAGCCGACCTCGGCGCTCGACCCGGAAATGGTCAAGGAGGTGTTGGGGGTCATGGAGGAACTGGCCGCCAGCGGCGTCACCATGATCTGCGTCACCCACGAGATGGGGTTCGCCCGCCGCGTGGCGGATCGCTGCGTCTTTATGGACCATGGCGAAATCGTCGAGGACGGCGAGGCGGAGACCTTCTTCCAGGCGCCCGAGAGCGGGCGCCTGCGGGATTTCCTCGCCCGGATCCTGCGCTGACGCTGACGAGGCTGGTCGGCGGCCGCGTTTTGTGGCGGCCGTCAGGTCAGGTGGTGGAACTTGCGGCCGAAATAGACCAATCCCTCGCTGGCGCCGCCCTCGTGCAGGCCGAGCACCTCGCAGAACATCACGTCATGAGTACCGACGCTGGCCACCTGCGTCACGCGGCAGTCGAAGGCGACGGTGGCCTCCGACAGCACCGGTGCACCGGTGACGAGCGTCGTCCAGCCGGCGGCCGCGAAACGCTCGTCCATGGTCTTCGCGCCGCCGGCGAAGCTCATGGAGAGCGCTTCGTGATGCGGGCCGGCGAGGGTGTTCACGCACAGCACCCGGCTCGACGTGATCGCCTGATGCGACTGGTTGGTGCGGTTCACGCACACCAGCAGCGTCGGCGGGCTGTCCGTCACCGAACAGACCGCCGAGGCGGTGAAGCCGTAACGGCCTTCCTCGCCAAGGCTGGTGATGATGTTCACCGCTGCCGGCAGCTTGGCCATGCCACTGCGGTAGAGGTCCCGGTTCACCGCCTCCGGCGCATCGGCCGGGGCCGGGGTGGCGGCATGCGACGCGGTCGCGCTCATGGGTTCTCCGATCGGCAAGGAAGAGGCGGGGATCAGAACTCGCGCAGCATCTCGCGCAGCGTGGCCCCCTCGGTGTAGCTCGTGCGCGCTAGTCCTCGGCGCTGCAGCGCCGGCACCAGGCCCTCACAGATGTCGTTGATATACTGCCGGCTGATGTTGGAGGTGAACGGCCGGGTGATCAGGAAGCCGTCGCCACCGACCTCCGCCATCACCTCGCCCATCCGCTCCGCCACCTGGTCCGGCGTGCCGATAAGGCCGTCGAGGCCGCGCCCGAGTTGGTCGGCGCAGAGCTGGCGCAGGGTCTTGCCGGTGCCCCATTGCTGGAAGGCATCGAGCGAGCCCTGCTCGCCATTGGTGGTGAGGTGCGGCAGCGGCGCGTCGAGATCGAATTTGGAGAAGTCGATGTCGGTGATCGCGGCAATCAGCGCCAGCGCCTTCTCGCAATAATCGGGTGCCTCGACGATGCGGGCTGCCTTGGCCTTGGCCTCTTCCTCGGTCTCGCCGAGGATGGGGGCGACGACGAACAGCACCTTGATCTCGTCCGGGTCGCGTCCGCCGGCCGCCGCCCGGGCGCGCACGTCGTCGCGATAGGCCTTCAGGCCGGCGACGCCCATCGACGGCGCGATGATGCTGTCGGCCGTCATGGCGGCGAACTGGCGGCCGCGCGGCGAACCGCCGGCCTGCACGAAGGCTGGACGGCCCTGCGGCGAGGGCACGCAGTTCAGCGGACCGCGGCTCTTGTAGTAGGTGCCCTCGAAGTGGATCGGCTTCACCTTGGTGAAGTCGGCATAGGTGCCGGTGGCGCGGTCGCGCACCACGGCATCCGGCTCCCAGCTACCCCAGAGCTGCTTGCACAGCTCGACATATTCGTCGGCCATGTCGTAGCGGGCCTGCCGGGGCGGCAGCTTGTCCATGCCGAAGTTCTCAGCCGCCAGGTCCTCGCCGGTGGTCACGATGTTCCAGCCGAACCGTCCCTTGCAGATATTGTCGAGCGTCGAGCACAGCCGGGCCAGCATGAAGGGCGGATAGGCCATGGTCGAGAAGGTCGCGACCACGCCCATATGCTTGGTGTTGGCGCCGATCAGCGCGGCCATCGGCGAGGGATCGGCCTTCGGTCCCATGATGTTGTGCTTGAGGTAGATCTCATTGGTGCCGCCATAGGCTTCCGAGATCATCAGCGTGTCCTCGAGCATGATGTAGTCGAAGCATGCCCGCTCCATGGCCTGGGCCATGTCGATGTAGAACTTGCCGTCCCACGGATCGCCGCCGCCGGTGAACGTCTTCGTCCATTCGTCGACGGCGAAATTGGTGAACCATCCGAGATGGAATGGCCGTGCACTCATGAATTGCCCCGATACGCCTGATCACTCACCGAATGCGCCAGCCTAGAGCGGGGCGTCGACGCGGGACCATCGCCAAAACCCCAAGCGATGTTCCCGCCGGGGGACGGCACCATATTGGGCATTGCCGACACAACTGATGGATTGTTGATCAATCGCCTCCGGTGATGAAAATATGCGCACCATCGATTTCGGTCGCCGACCGGGGAAGGAGCGTGGCTCGGACGGCGCGCAATTTGCAAAGACACCGTTCGTCCGGGCGGGGCGCAGGGGGTGTGTCAGGAGAGGTGAGGTAATGTCGAACATCAGCCAGATCTACGACGTCGACCTGAAGTTGCTCCGCTGCTTCTGTACCATCGTCGAGCAGAAGAGCTTCACCGCGGCGCAGGCGGCGCTCAATCTCTCGCAGTCGACCCTGAGCGAAAACCTCAAATCGCTCGAGATCCGGCTCGGCACACGGCTGTGCCGGCGCGGTCCCAAGGGATTCAAGCTGTTCCGGGAGGGGGAGGCGGTCTATCAGGCGGCCAAGGAGCTGTTCGCCTCCATCGAGACCTTCAAGCAGAAGGCGTCCAATCTCAATCAGGGAACCGGCTACGAGCTTGTCGTCGGCATCCAGGACGGCATCGTCGAGAACCCCTCTGCGCGTATCCACGACGCCATCCGGCGCTTCTCGGAATATTATCCGAATGTACGCTTCCGCATGGAGGTCATGCTCGGCTTCCAGCTGACCGGCCGCGTCGCCGACGGCATGGTGCATGTCGGCATCGGGCTGGTGAACGACCAGTTCCCCCAGCTGACCTATGAGCACCTGTTCGACGAGCAGGGCTACATGTCCTGCAGCGACAAGCATCCGCTCTTCGCGGTGCCCGATGACGAGTTGACGCTCGACGACATCGAGTCGGCGGCATACTGCAACCGGGGGCATCTCGAATACTACCACCCCGAGCGCACCCGCCACGGCGTCACCTGCGGCGATATCGGGCTCGGCATCCAGTCGCAGCTCGCCCTCATTCTGTCCGGCCGGAACATCGGCTATGTGCTGGATCACACCGCCGAGCCGCTGATCGCCGCCGGCTCGTTGCGCGCGCTGCGGCCGGACCTGGTGCGCATCGTCAACCCGGTCACGGCGATGATGGGTCCCGGCGTGGCCGACTTCAAGCTCGCGCGCAGGTTCGTCGACTGCCTGGTCGACGTGCATATGGAACTCGGCCAGGGGAGGGTGCTGCCACGGCCGGCCTTCGCCACCAGCTGCGGCACGCTGGTCGAGCGGGACGGCGTCTGCGTGGTCTTGCCCTCGGCGAAGCCCGCCGAGCGGTTCGCTCCTGACGATGCCCTGTCACGCCGTGGGCAGGCATCTGCCCGCGAGGGGCACGTCGCCGATGGCGTTTCCGCGACGTGATCGCCGGCTGCCCGCTTGAGCGGGAGTGGTGGCCGGCCCCCCGGGACGCGAGGCCCGTCGTCGGCCGCCCCGGTAACGGTTAATTGTGGCGCCGGTGCCGCATGTGCATCAGGAACAGCTCGGCCTGCGACGAGATCGACAGCTTACCGTACAGCCGCTTGCGGTGCACCTTCACCGTGTGCTCGGAGATGCCGAGCCGCAGCGAGATCGACGGGTTGGTGTAGCCGTTGAGCACATGCGAGGCGACCTCGACCTCGCGCTGTGTCGCGTGGAACTCGCGCAGCCATGTCAGTTCGCTGGGGGACGCCGGGGCCGGCGGTTCCGCGGGTCGGTCGAGGGGGGCGCCGAACCGCGCCTCGATCATGGTGTGGCGGCGCACCAGCGAGGCGATCAGCGGCTCCATGCTGTGCAGGTCGGCAATGGTGGCGCCGTCGAACCAGTCCGAACCGATGCAGCGTCCGAGCGATATGTGCACCGTATGGCCGCGCTCGATCGGGCACAGCAGGCCGATCTCGTCGACCAGCGGGATGTCCTTGTAGTACGACTTGAAATAGGCGCTGTCGGTGAAGTCCGGACCGGACAGCTCGCCGCAGCGGCTCACCCCGATGGGCCGATTCTCCATGGCCGCGCGGTAGAAGGGGTCGAGCCGGTAGGCCTGCTTCACATAGCAGTGACGGAAGCGGTCGGGATTGATGATCGAGCAGCGCTCAAGCACCGTCGGCTCCTTCTCCTCCTGGAAGGAGAGGATGACGCAGCTGTTGAAGTGGGCGATGGCGTAGAGCGCCGACCTGAGCGTCGGATGGAAATTCGGCGTGCCCAGCTGGTCGACGAGTTCCCCGAACACTTCGGGAAAGCGCATCAACGCCTCGTCCCGGACGGCAAATTGCGATGCCGTCCCGCTGCTCTGTATCCGATCCGTGGTCATGCGATCCTCACATGCGGCACGGACGGAGCAAGGCAAGAAGCAGACCACCGCCGCATGCGTCATGCCGGGGCGGGTCGAGGTGCCGGTTCGCCGGTCCTCGATCCGTCCCGGTGGATCGACTGTCTGGTCAAGAAGACGTCTAGAACTCCAGCAGATTGTCGCGAAAATGTGCGTGTGTGTAAGCCTTGCGCATCAGGCCGCGCTTCTGCAGCGCCGGTACGAGGCCGTCCTCGATTTCGGCGACGGTGCGGCGGTGGAGATTGGGCAGAGAGAACAGGAAGCCGTCGCCGCCGACCGCCCGCATCACCTCGCCCATCTGCTCGGCGATATCGTCCGGCGAGCCGAGCAACTCGACGCCGTCGCCATCATGGGTGAAGGCGGTGATCGCTTCGCGCAGCGTCTTCTTGCCGGCCTGCCGGATGAAGTCGTCGAGCAACTGCTGGTGACCCTCGGTGGTCAGGTTGCCCACCGGCTGGTCGAGGTCGAGCTTGGTGAAGTCGATATTGGTGATCTTGCCGAGGAAGGCGAGCTTCAGGTCGCTCTGCTTGACGGCCTGTGCCCGCCGCTCGGCCTGGATCGCCCGCGCATCGGCCATGCTGGGGGCGATGATCGGCGTGACGAGGAACATGACCTTGCAGGTGTCGGGATCCCGGCCGGCGGTCACCATGCGCTGGCGCACATCGTCCCGATAGGCACGCATGTCGTCGACGCCGACCACGCTCGTCACCACGGTGTCGGCGTGCTGGGCGGCGAACTGCCGTCCGCGCGGCGAGCCGCCCGCCTGCGCGATCACCGGGCGTCCCTGCGGGGCCGGCCCGCAGTTCAGCGGGCCGCGGGAGCTGAAATACTTGCCCTTGTAGTCGATCTGGCGGACCCGCTCATGGTCGACCAGCACACCGTTGGCCTCGTCGGCGACGATGGCGTCGGCATCCCACGAGCCCCAGAGCTTCTCGACGATGTCGATATATTCGTCGGCCATTTCGTAGCGCAGGTCGTGCTTGGTCAGTTCCTCATAGCCGAAATTCTGGAAGGCGAATTTGGAGCTGCCGGTGACCATGTTCCAGCCGGCCCGGCCGCCGGAAACCTGATCGAGCGTGGCGATCTGCCGGGCGACGACGAAGGGGTGGTGCACGTAGGTGGCGAGCGTCGGCACGATGCCGATATGACGGGTCGCCGCCGTCATGAGAGCAGCCACCACCGCCGGGTCCTGGCGGGGAACCGAGATGCCGTTGCGCAGATAGATCTCGCGCGAACCGCCGAAGCTCTCGCCGATATAGGGACCGTCCTCCAGCAGGATGTAGTCGAAGCACGCCCGCTCCAGCGCGCGGGCGACATCGATGAACAGGTCCGGCTTCATCCACGTTTCGGCGATGCGGCCGGTCCACGGCGTACCCCACGCCTGGATGCTGGAGCCTTGAAGGAACAGGCCGAGGTGAAAGGGCTGCGACATGTCGAGAATTTCCGAATGCTGGGCCGGGCCGGCGAGGCGCGGCAAACAGAAGGAGGCACGCGCAACGGCGCGCCGCCTCAATGCAGGATGGAGCGGATGAAGGTGGCGAGACGGGGATTGTCCGGATTGTCGAAGATCCGGGCAGGCGGCCCCGACTCTACGATGGTGCCGTCGGCGATGAAGTGCACCACGTCGGCGAGACGCCGGGCGAAGCCCATTTCGTGGCTGACGATGATGAGCGTCATGCCCTGCTCGGCGAGGGCGCGGATCGTGTCCAGGATGCCGGAGACGAGCTCGGGGTCGAGTGCCGAGGTCGGCTCGTCGAACAGGATCAGCTTCGGCCGCATCGCGAGCGCCCGGGCGATGGCGACTCGTTGCTTCTGGCCGCCGGACAGCTCGTCGGGATAGCGATCGGCCTTGTCGGCGAGGCCGACCTCGGCGAGCAGCTTCTCGGCATGCGCGATGGCCTCGTCGCGGGGCCAGCGCTTCACCATGACCGGGCCTTCGATCACATTCTCCAGCACGGTGCGGTGGGAGAACAGGTTGAAGTGCTGGAACACCATGGGCATTTCGCTGCGCGCGGCGCGCAGGATGCGCTCCGGCTCCACCTTGAAGACGTTGCCTTCCTCCCGGCACAGCAGGCGCCCGTCGAACATGATCTCGCCCGCATTGGGCGTCTCCAGGAAGTTGATGCAGCGGATCAGCGTCGACTTTCCTCCGCCGGACGGACCGATCACGAACGAGACTTCGCCGGGATTGACGGTGAGGTCGACGCCCCTCAGCACGTTGACGGCGCCGAACGACTTATGCAGGGCTCGCACCTGCAGCAGCGGCTTCGCCGGCACCGTCTCGGCGGTGGGGACGCCGGGAGCCGGCGCTTCCGTGGTGAGGATCCGCGCGCTCATGGCATCACCGCCGGGCGGGCCGTGAGTGCCTTGCCGCTACGTTGCTTCCGCCTGAGATGACGGGGTGTCAGCCGCTGCTCGATATGGCGGACAAGGACCGAGGCGACGAAGCTCATCACGAAATAGATGATCGCCACCATCATGTAGACTTCCATGTTCCTGAATGTATTTGAAATGACGATCGTGCCGTTCCGCAGCAATTCATTTACGGAGATGAACGAAACGAGGGACGAGTCCTTCAGGAGTGCGATAAAATAGCCGCCGACCGTCGGGATTGCGATCCGCAGCGCTAGCGGCAGGGTGATGCGGTAGAAGATCATCAGCCGCGACATGCCGATCGAGAGGCCGGCGGCGCGCTGGCCCGGATCGATCGAGAGAATGGCGGCGCGGAACACCTCCGAAAGATAGGCGGCGAGATTGAGCCCGAGGCCGAGCACACCGGCCCAGAAAGCGGGCAGGGTGAGGCCGATGCTCGGCAGGGTGAAATAGATCACCAGCAACTGCACGATGAGCGGCACGTCCCGCCAGATCTCGACATAGGCGGCCAGTGGCCATTCGAGCCATTTGCGCCCGCTCAGCCGGCCCAGCGCGACCCCCATCCCCAGCACCAGCCCGAAGGCCATGCTGAGGAAGGACAGCTCGAGGGTGACGACCGCACCCTCGAGCAGGAAGGGAAAGTAGCGCGGGATCAGCACAAAGAAGAACTCATACATGGATGGTCTTCTCCGCTCGCATGCCGCGTTGCATTGCGTGTCGCATCATTTGGTCGTCTTGGCCTGGTACTCCGCCCACGCGCCGTACTTCGAGAGAATGGCCTTGCGCGTGCCGTCGGCATCCATCGCGGTGAGGGCGTCGTTGACCGCCGCCAGCAGCTCCGGGCATTCCTTGCGCACGCCGATCGAGGTGCCGCCGAGGATGTAGTCCGCCTTCGCCTCGGCCTCGGCCCATTCGGGCTTGGACTGGTAGAAGATCGGCTCGCCGAGCTGGCGCAGGTCGCCCATCGTCTCGATCTGGGCCTGCATCGTCGCCTGGTCCATCACCACAGCATCGACCTGGCCGTTGCGCAGCGCGAGGAAGGGGGCGCCGAAATCGTTGAAGTCCTGTACCTTGGCGGCCTTGCCCTGGGCGACGAGGTTGTGGGCGTTCAGCGAATCCATGGTGCCGAGCGTCGAGGCCAGCGTCTTGCCCTTAAGGTCGTCCATCGACTTGATGGGCGAGTCCTTGGGCACGATCACATAGTCGTAAAGCAGGAAGTACGGCTTGGAGAAGGTGATGCCGGCGCCCTGGATTCGCTCCTGGGTAGCGGCCATGCCGGACAGGATGATGTCCCACCGGCCGACCTTCAGGCCGGGGATCAGCGAAGTCCATTCGGTGATCACATAGTCCTGCTTGGGAACGCCGAGACGCTTGCCGAGCTCCTGGAACATCTCCCACTCGAAGCCGGCATAGCTGCCGTCCTCGTTCTTCCATACGAACGGCTTGGTGCCGAGCAGGCCGTTGCCGGCGGTGATGACGCCCGCCTTCTTGATATCGTCAAGGCAGTTGGCCTGCCCGGCGGAGACGGCCGAGACAAGCATGACGGCCGCGAGCACGGCCTTTCCGATCGATGACTTCATGGCGGGAACCCCTGGCTGGTCTCGTTGGTGCGCAGCGGCGGGTTGAGACGCCGGCTGCGATTGGTGAGGCATTTCACAGGGGTGGGGCGTGGGGGAACAATAACCCTAGTTAGGTACTGTGCCCGCGTCGCGACATGGCTACCGTGGGCGCCGGGCCGGTCGCCACGGGCGCTTCGGCTGAATGCCTCATACCCCATGTCCGAACAGCGAGAATGCGATGTCGTCGCGCAAGAAGATGGTTCTCGGAGGCCTATTCGAGGCGAACGGCTATCATTCCTCGGCCTGGCTGCTGCCGAGCGCGCAGGACCGCGCGCCGACCGACGTGGATTACTTCCGACGGATCGTCCGCATGGCGGAAGACGGCAAGCTGGACTTCTTCTTCCTGGCCGACACGCCCGCCGCCCGCACCGAGAACCTCGACGCCTGGACGCGCGGCCCGCTCTACATGAACATGATGGAGCCGATCACGCTCCTGTCCGCCATCGCTGGGGCGACCTCGCATATCGGGCTCGGGGCGACGGCTTCCACCAGCTTCTACGAGCCCTACAACGTCGCGCGCCTGTTCGCGTCACTCGATCACATCAGTCATGGCCGCGCCGCCTGGAACGTCGTGACCTCGGCGAACGACTACGCCGCCCGCAATTTCGGCCTCGACCGGCTGCCGCCGCATGATCGGCGCTATGCCAAGGCACGGGAATTCTTCGAGATCGTGCGCGGGCTCTGGGACACCTGGGAGGACGACGCCTTCATCTACGACAAGGCGAATGTACGGATGTTCGACCCCGAGAAATTCCACGTGCTCGACCATGAGGGCGAGTTCTTCAAGGTGCATGGCGGGCTCAACATGGCGCGCCCGCCGCAGGGCAGCCCGGTGATCTTCCAGGCCGGCGCCTCCGAGGCCGGCAAGGAACTCGCCGCCGAGACGGCGGAGGTGGTCTTCGGCACCGGGGCTTCCCGCGACGAGGCCATACAGTTCTATCGGGACCTGAAGGGGCGCATGCCGAAGTTCGGGCGCCACCCGGACGAACTGAAGATCCTCTCCGGCGTCTCGATCGTGGTCGGCGAGAACGAGCAGCAGGCCCGGGAGAAATGGGCCTTCTGGCAGGAGAACGTGCATATCGACATCGGCCTCCTCTATCTGAAGACCGATCTCGAGACCGATCTGTCGGACCTGCCGCTCGACGAGCCGGTGCCGCTCGACCGGATCCCCGCTTCCTCGAACCACCATCAGGTCTATTTCGAGGAGATCGTCGGCCTCATCCGGCAGGGGCTGACCCTGCGCGAGGTCTGTAAGCGCTACAACCGCAGCAAGGCCATCTTCTTCGGCGACGCCGTCCAGGTGGCCGACCAGATGGAGGCGTGGGTCGAGAGCGGCGCCTCCGACGGCTTCATGATGGCGTTCCCGGTACTGCCGGACAGCCTGGCGGAGTTCACCGCCGAGGTGGTGCCCGAACTGCAGCGCCGAGGCCTTTTCCGCACAGACTATGAAGGCACGACATTGCGGGAGAATCTCGGTCTGCGCCGGCCGGCCAGTCGCCATGCCACCGCCCGGTCGGCGCAGGTCGCCGCGAAACCCTGAAGTCCGGCCGTCATCGCCGCCTCGCTCCGCCCGCCATTCCAGACACCCCCATCGACAGTCGCATTCCTCGGACCCCGCCGCTGCGCGTGCGTCCGGCCGACAAGTGAGGAGAAGGTCATGCCGTCCCCGTTTCATCTGTCCTGGTTTCTTCAGGGATCGAGCGCGCAGGCCTGGGGCGAACCGTGGACGGGAAATATCGGCAGCGACTGGATGAGCGCCGAGATCTTCGTCGATCTCGCGCGGGCCATCGAACGGGCCTGTTTCGACTATCTCCTGATCGAGGATTCCATCTTCATCGGCGAGAATTGGAACAATTCACGCGACATCTTCCTGAAGAACGGCATCTGCGTGCCGCGCCAGGAGCCTTCAGTCGTCGCCACCCTGCTGGCAGCGTCGACGAAGCGGCTCGGCATCGTGCCGACGCTGTCCACCTTCGCCTATGCGCCGTATCTCACCGCGCGCATCATCGGTTCGCTCGACCAGATTTCCGGCGGCCGTGCCGGCTGGAACCTGGTGACCGGCTTCGCCGACCTTGCGGCGCGCAATTTCGGCCTCGACGGCATGGCCGACCATGAAGAGCGCTACCAGATGGCCGACGAGTACGTCGCCATCGTCAAGCAGCTGTGGGATTCGTGGGAGCCTGGCGCCATTCGCGACGACCGTGAGAATGGCATCCTGATCGATCCCACCAAGGTGCACACCATTGACTATGCCGGAAAATATTACAGCTCGCGCGGGCCGCTGAATTCCGGCCCGTGCCCGCAGGGGCGACCGGTCATCGCCCAGGCCGGGGGATCCTCGACCGGGCGAGCCTTCGCCGCCACCCATGCCGACACCATCGTCGCCGCGCCGACCGGCATCGAAAACATGAAGCGCTACCGGCAGGAAGTCCGGGCGCAGATGGCGGCGATGGGACGCGATCCCGACAGCTGCAAGCTGCTGTTCCTGCTCTCGCCGATCATCGCCGAGACGGAGGAACAGGCGCGCTGGCACGCCGACCAGCGCGGCATCCAGGCAGCGCAGAGCATCGAGACGCGCCTCGCGCGTCTCGGCTGGGCGGTGAACATCGACTTCTCCGCCTTCGACCTCGACGCGCCGGTCGGCGAACTCAGCACCAACGGGACGCAATCCACGCTGCAGAACTTCCTCATCCGCGCGGGTAAGAACACGCTGCGCGAGGCGGTGATCGCCAATAGCAGCGTCGGCTACTGCGTGGATGTGGTCGGCACGCCGGACAGCGCGGCGGACCAGATGCGCGAGATCATGGAGGAGGTCGGCGGCGATGGATTCCTCATCGTGCTGCCGGATGTGAGCCGCCGCTCCATCGCCACCATCACCGACGGGCTGGTGCCGGCCCTGCAGCGGCGGGGCCTGGCGCGCAAGGCCTATGAGCACGCGCATCTGCGCGACAATCTGCTGGAGTTCTAGGCGCGGGGCGAGGTGGACTCAGGCTTTCGGCGGGGAGGGGCTGCGCTTCGGCAGCCTGCCGGCCCCCGGCCGGGCACACTTCACCAGCGCAGCAGACGGCGCCCGCACAGATAACCGACCCCCGTCACGATCAGGATACCGAGGAGGTACCAGGTCGCGACAAAGAGCGGGCTGTCGTCGGGGCAGTGCCACGCATAGAGCGCGCTGCCGAGTGTTCCCGCCGCCAGCCCAGCGACGGCACCCGCGAGCCCGGGATTGGCGGGAGCGCCATCGCGAAGCGCCGCCATCAGCCCGCCAAGCGGCGCCAGCGACAGCACCGGGATGAAGAAGACACAGAAGGCGGCATGAGCGCCTTCCCACTTCGCCATCCAGGCGTCCCGCGGCAGCACGGCGAGCTCGACGGCGACCCCGGCCATGAGCACCCCGAGCGGCAGCAGAAGCAGCCAGGCCCGAAGCCGTGCCGACACACCAGGGCGGCCGATGCGCCATACCAGCGCCGTCGCGATAGCCGCCAGAAGCAGCGTGAAGCCGATCTTGAACAGGACACGCGCCGTCTCGAACACACTGACGAGATTGTGGCGTAGCCCGACCGTGCCGATCAGCAGGATGAACGAGACCAGCACGCCGATGACGAGCGCCAGCGCCAGCGCGCGGCCAAGCCGCTGGCGGACTGAGGCGTCCGCGCTGAGGAGGCTGATCAGGTCATCGGTCTTCACGTACATCACTCCGATAAAGCGCAGCGAGTGCCTTCAAAGCACGATGGAGCGCGACTCGCACGGCCCCCTCGCTCATGTTCAGCTTCTGCGCGGTTTCCCGTACCCCGGCGCCTTCCAGCGAGATGGCGCGCACGATATCGCGCTGCGGTGGCTTGAGCTGGTCTACCAGTTGCTCGGCGTCGAGCCGGTCGGTCGTGTCTGCCTTCTCCTCGGCAGCCAGGGTTTCCATCACGTCGTCGAGTGGCACGCTCCCTTGCCGTCCCCGCCGTCGCAGCACGTCGATCAGCTTGTTGCGGACGATGGCCGACAGCCACGGGCCGATGGGGCGCGACACATCCCAGGTGCCGCGCTTCAGATGCACCGCGAGCAAGACCTCCTGCACGATGTCCTCCGCGTCGCTGGCCGGCGCGCCGAACTCACGGCATCTGCGGAGCGCCAGAAGGCGAAGCTGCGGCGTCACGTCGGTCAGGAACCGGTGATAGGCTTGCACATCGCCGTCCATGGCGTTGCGCATCCAGTCGGTCCATTGCTGCTCGCGACGCTGGCGATCCACCCGACGAAATCCTCTACGCGGATGCGCACGACCTTGTTACAGTGCAGCCTGCAATATCTGCCGCGTCGCCGCAAAATATCTGCGGGTGGCCTTTCTCCGCCGAGCATCGCCGGCGGGCAAGAGCGGGCGGCGAATTTTCCCTCCCGTGCCCTGTAACGTTTGCCGGCGCGTCGCCGTAGTCGTTGTGTCAGTCACTTCCGGACTGACGTCAACGGAGACGTCCCAATGAAGAACAGCGTCATCACCCTCGCGCTGGCCGGTTCGCTTGCCTCCGCGCTCGCCACCCTCGCGGTGACTTCCGCTCAGGCGCAGGAGAAGGAGAAGTGTTACGGCGTTGCCCTCAAGGGCCAGAACGATTGCGCCGCCGGGCCGGGCACCACCTGCGCCGGCACCTCGAAGATCGACTACCAGAAGAATGCCTGGAAGCTGGTGCCAGCCGGCTCCTGTATGACGATGAAGACGCCCAAGGGCATGGGCTCGCTGAAGCAGGGGCCGGCGCCGACCTGACGCCGCGGGCACCTCACCGATGTCTGAGGGCGACGCAGCCTGCTGTGTCGCCCGCCCTCCTGCCTATCCCGGAGATACACCATGAAGGCTTCGCACATCGAGGTGTTGCGCCTCGAGGCCTCTCGGCTGCCGCGCCGTGCCGGCGTCGGCTTCAAGCCCGAGCACTTCCTTGCCATCGACATCGAGCCCCAGCCCGTCGGCTTCTTCGAGGTTCACGCCGAGAACTACATGGGTGCTGGCGGGCCACCGCATGCGCAACTCGCGCGCCTGCGCGCGGACTACGCCCTGTCGATCCATGGTGTCGGACTGTCGATCGGTGCCATGCAGCCGCTCGACCGTACGCATCTGGCGCGCCTCAAGGCGCTTTGCGAGCGCTACCAGCCGGAGAGCTTCTCCGAGCACCTCGCCTGGTCCACCCATGACACAGTGTTTCTCAACGACCTGCTGCCGCTGCCCTATACCGAGGAGACGCTCGCCGTTGTCGCGGCGCATGTCGACGAGGTGCAGACGGCGCTCGGTCGGGAGATGCTGCTGGAGAACCCGGCCACCTATCTTCTGTTTGAGGAGAGCACGATCGAGGAAACGGATTTCCTCGCCGATGTGGCGCGCCGCACCGGCTGCGGCCTGCTGCTGGACGTCAACAACGTCTTTGTCGCCGCGACCAACCATCACCTCGACCCATGGGCCTATCTCGCCCGCTTCCCGCTGGACCGGGTACGGGAAATTCACCTGAGCGGCCATTCCGAGACCGTCGACGATCATGGGGCGCCGCTGCTGATCGACAGCCACGACACCCCCGTCAGGGACCCCGTCTGGTCGCTCTACGAGGAGGTCATCGGGCGCATCGGCCCCGTCGCTACGCTGATCGAATGGGACAATGACATTCCGGAATGGCCGGTGCTGCGTGCCGAGGCAGAGGCCGCCAATGCCCTACTGCTGGACACCGTCGCGCGCCAGGTGGCGTGAGCGGCGGTCAGGAGCGCAGCGATGGCAATCATCACCCAAGCCAGCTTCGCCACTGCCCTCCGCGACGAGACCGCGCCGGTGCCGCACGGTCTTGCGGCATGGAACGGGGAGCCGTCGCCTCGTCGGTTCGCCGTCTACCGCAACAACGTGGCTGCCAGCCTGCGACAGGCGCTCGCCGAGCGTTACCCGGCCACTGAGCGCATCGTCGGCGCCGAGTTCTTCGCCGCGATGGCCGGAGTCTATGTTGCGAAACATCCGCCGCGCTCGCCGGTACTGCTGTCCTATGGCACGGATTTCGCCGAGTTCTTAGCTGGCTTTGAGCCAGTGCAGGAGCTTGCCTATCTGCCTGATGTCGCACGTCTGGAGGCGGCGAGGGGCAACGCCTATCACGCCGCCGACGCTGCCCCGCTCGCTGCGGCTCTGTTGGCGGAGATCGATGCCAGGTATCTCGAAGAGGCGATGCTGCTTCCTCACCCCTCCTTATGCGTGCTGCGTTCGCCGCATCCCGTGGTCACCATCTGGGAGATGAATGCCGGGAGAGCCGATGCTCAGCCGATTATGGAGTGGCGCGGCGAGGATGTGCTGGTGGTGCGACCGCGTATGACCGTCGAGGTTCATCGGCTCGGTGCCGGAGGCGCGGCGTTCTTCACCACACTCGTGCAGGGCAGGCCGTTGGGCGATGCCGCATGCGCCGCCACGGCGGAGGCGGATGACTTCGATCTCACCGCTCATCTCGCGCTGATGCTCGCAAGCGGGGCTTTCACCGCCATTCGTCTTTAGGGAGGCCATCATGGCTGACAATGCCGTTGTCGCAGCCGGGTACCTGTCGCGCCCGAGCCGTTTCCGCTCGCTTTTCGGGCTCCTCGATCGCATCCCGCACGACCTGATCGCTCTGATCGCCCGCATCTCCATCGCCGCCGTCTTCTGGCAGTCAGGCCAGACCAAGGTGGAGGGCTGGCATGTCACCGACGGCGCGATCTACCTCTTCGAGAGCGAGTATCGGTTGCCGCTAATCGACCCATGGTGGGCCGCGCACCTGGCCGCCCTTGCCGAGCACCTCTTCCCGGTACTGCTCGTCGTCGGGCTCGGTAGTCGCCTTTCTGCGCTGGCGCTTCTCGGCATGACGCTGGTGATCGAGGTTTTCGTTTATCCGGATGCCTGGCCGACCCACGGTACCTGGGCCACCTGCCTGCTCATCATCATCGCGCGTGGACCGGGGCGGGGGTCGCTCGATTACCTGGCTGCCAAGCGTTTCGTCCGCGGTCCAGGCTCACGACCATCGTGAATCAAGGATCCGCAACCATGCGGCGTGCCTCGCGAAGGCCTTCCTCCGCGAGGCACGTGCCCGCTGTCGCCGGATGATCAACGCCGGGCCTGTCGGGCGGTCGGCCAGCTGGGCGAGGGGCACCCGCCGAAGGTCGGTCCGAGCCACCTCGTCCACGAGGTCAGCGGCAGACATCCAGCGCCGTTACGGTAAGCACCTGCGCGACCTTCTCCATCTCGCTCAGCACCACATAGGCACCATCGGGCCCGCCGGCGGCGAAGGCGGCGGTCGGACCGTAGTTCACGGCGGGAATGCCGGCCTTGCACAGCCACGAGGTGTCACAGGCGGAATAGGCCGTGGGCAGGATGGCGCCGATCTGCCGGGGCGGACGACCTTCGAGCTGCTCATAGGCGCGGGCCAGTGCCTGAACGATCGGTGCATCGACCGGCAAGTCTACGGGCTCCATCACCAGCCGGCGGCGGCCCTCGATGAAGTCGGGAACCGGCATCTCGATGCGGTATTCAAGTTCCGGGTCCTGCGCCTTCAGCCCGTCGAGCACCTTGCGCACGTCACGCAGTACGTCGTCGACGGTCTGCGTCGGCACGAAATGTACGTCGACGACGATGGTGCACATGTCGGGAATGTAGGGCGGCTCGGAGCGGTAGGTCTCGCCGCGCCCGCCGATGATGCTGCCGACATTCAGCCGCGGCAGCGCCGGCAGCGGCGGGTAGGGCACGCAGTCGAAGCGGATGTCGTCGAGTGCCAGCAGCACCTTCGCCATCTTGTTGACGGCGTGGACGGTGTTCTCCACCTGGCTCATATGCCCCGAGCGACCGATCACATGGATCGCGAAATGCATGATGCCGCTATGGATGGTCGCGATGTTGTCGGCGCCGAACGGCTCGGTGATCACCGCCATGTCGGTGCGAAAGCCGCGGTTCATCAGGTGGTTCATGCCTTCCCCACCTTGCGTCTCGCCGACGACGAAGGCGAGCACGAGGTCGCCCGAGAGCGTGGCGCCCGAGCGCCGCACCGCCTCGGCGGCCACCATGAAGGTGGCAAGCCCGCCCTTCATGTTCTGCGCGCCGTGGCCATAGACCTTGTCGCCGTCCACCCAGCTGGCAAAGGGATCGCGCTGCCAGCCACGGGTGAGCGAATTGGTGTCGAGATGGCCATTGAACATCAGGCTCTTGCCGCCACCGCCGCCCTTCAGCGTGGCGACCACCTGCAGCCGGCCGGGCTCCACCTCGTCGAGCTCGACCTCATAGCCGCGGCTGCCGCACCATTCGGCGACGTGGTGGGCCAGCGGGGTTTCCTCGCCCTTGAAGCTCGGGATGGCGACGAGTTCGCCGGTGAGGCGAACGAGATCGTCGCGAGTGACGAGCGAGAGGGCGGCGGCTTGGGTGGCGGAGACGGTCATCGGCGCGGGTTCCTTGTCGCTTACATCGACAGGCTGTCGACCAGCTGGTCGAGAAAGTCGTCGCAGGCGGCGATCTGGGAGAGGACGAGATATTCTTCCGGCGTGTGGCACTGGGCGACGTCGCCCGGACCGCACACCACGGTCGTGATGCCGAGCACCTCGCGAAACAGACCCGCTTCGGTGCCGTAAGCGGCCTTGCCGGTGCGGTTCGCGCCGGCAAGCTGCTGCACGAAGGCGACGCCCGGCTCGTCCGCCGGTGTCGAGAGGCCGGGATAGCGGTTGGTCACAGTCACCTCGACAGCGCTGCCGGGATGGCGGGCGGCGAGGGCCCGGCCTGCCTCGGCAAGCTCGGCAAGGATGAGATCCGGGTCATCCTCGGGCCGGTTGCGAATCTCGAAGCTGACCGAGCAGTGCTGCGGGATGATGTTCACCTTGGTACCGCCGGCGATCACCCCGACATGCAGTGTCGTGTAGGGCACCGACAGCTCCAGGTCCGGCGGCGCCGCCGCCTTGAGCCGCTTCTGAATGCCGCGGGTGATCTGGATCATGTCGCTGGCAAGCAGGATGGCGTTGACGCCCTTGTCCGGCTCGCTGGAATGGCCGGCGACGCCGGTCACCTCGATCGTGCCCATCACCTTGCCCTTGTGGGCCGTGAGCACCCGCATGCCGGTATTCTCGCCGACGATGCACAGATCCGGCCTCGGCTCCAGCCCGGCGAGTGCCGGCAGCATGCGGCGAACCCCGACGCAGCCGATCTCCTCGTCATGCGACAAAGCGAGGATCAGCGGACGCGTCAGCGGACGTCCTGCCGCTTTCGCCATGATGCGCAACGCGCAGGCGACGAAGCCCTTCATGTCTGCCGCGCCACGGCCGATGGCACGATCCTCGGTCACGCGCAGCCGGAACGGATCGTCGAGCCAGGGCTGACCGGCGACCGGAACCACATCGGTATGGCCGGACAGGATCACGCCGGGCCGTTCGGCCGGACCGATGATGGCGAAGAGATTGGCCTTCTCCCCGTCCTCGGTGAGAATGCGCGTCGCCGCGATGCCGTGGCCGGCGAGGAACGCCTCCACATAGTCGATCAGCGGCAGGTTGCTGTCGGCGCTGATGGTCGGGAAGGCAACGAGGTCGGCGAGCAGGTCGATGCTGGCGGGGATGGCGTTCATCGGCGGGCGCCCCTCACACGTCGTCGGAGGCTGGAGCCTCGGCGGGGCGCAGGGCGCGAGCGTGGTAGAGCGGCATGCGCGGCTCCCACACCGCCCAGTGCCGGCCGAGCTCGGCGATGGGGTCGTCCTCGTGCCAGTCCACGCGCAGGTCCGCTACCGGCCAGGGCAGGTCGGCGACGACGATTACGCCGGCCGAGCGCACCATCTCCACTTCCCCGCCCGCCGCGAGACCGGCGGCGAGACCGGTGATCAGCCGGCCGGCGAGATGGTCGGTCGCTGCCTCGAAGGCGGCGACCATGGCGGCGGGAACGCGGTTCGAGGACAGGAGATTGCCAACGGCGACGCAGTCGGCGCCGACACACTCGGCGGTCTTGTCGAGGCAGCTCGCGCCGGTGAAACCAGCCGGAACACCGGCGAGACCGATGGCGGCGAGCTGACGGAACGGCGCGTCGGAGGCGGTGGCCGACACGATGTCGATGGCCTGCGCCGCGCTGGCGCCTTTCTCCATCAGGTCGAGGCCGCGCCGGCCGAGCGTCGGGTCGGTGAAGTTCTGCGTCGCGAACGCACCGATGCCCGCCCGGGCATGAATGCAGCGCGAGGCGACCGCCGGCGAGGAGGAGGAGACCGCGATCCCGAGCATGCCGGTGTCACGGCAGCGGGCGACGAGGGTAAAGGTCACGCCGCCACCTCCTTACGTCCGTCGACGGCTTCGGAAAGCCCCGCCGCCCTGGCGACGATGCCGGCCGAACGGTCCCAGTCGAAGTTGCGGTACACCGCACCGGCTTGGGCATAGGGCGGGCTCTGCGCGAACAAATGGAAGGTCAGCCGGTGACCGGCATAGTCCGAGTTCATCAGGTCGCGGGCATAGGCGAGGAGCTTGCGGCGATCCTCGGCCTGCCAGTTCTCGTTGACCGAGTAGAACTTGTTCAGCCAGTCCGCGGTTTCCGGGTTGGCGAAGTCGGCGGCGCCGGGGGTGACGCAGATCTGCCCGCCGCACAGCTCACGGGCGATGTGGACGGCGTTGTGCATTTCGCCGCAGCCAAGCAGGCGGCCGGTATAGAGCAGCGACTGGTTCGGCATGCACAGGCCGCCGGGGCTCTCCTGCGCCGCCTCGACCGCGGCGATGAGATGCGCCTCGATCCCCTCGCGGTAGCGGGCGAGCTGAACGAGCTTCTCCTGCACCGCCGGCTGCTTGTCTAGGCCGGTCTGGCGCACGTTCAAAAGTGCGGTGCCGATCAGGAGGTCGGCGAAGCGCAGGATGCGCTGCAGGAACGGGAAGGCCGCGTAGCGGTGCAGCGTCGAGCGTATGAAGGCCGCTGCCGCCGTGTGGCGGTTGAACAGCACGTTCTCCCACGGCACCAGCACGTCGTCATAAATCACCAGCGTGTCGATCTCGTCGAAGCGGTTCGACAGCGGGTAGTCCTCCGGCGAGCCCTTGCCGGCGAAGCCGCCGCGGCAGATGAACTTCATGTTCGGCGCCGAGAAGTTGGAGATGAACCCCACCGCATATTCCGACAGCTTGGCATCGCCCCAGTTGGCGATGGTCGGCTTGACGAAGGCCTGGTTGGCATAGGCGGCGGCGGTCTCGTATTTGGCGCCGCGCACGATGATGCCGGCATCGGTTTCCCTCACGACGTGCAAGAGCATGTCGGGGTCCTGCTCCTGCGGGCGCTTGGAGCGGTCGCCCTTCGGATCGGTGTTGGCGGAGACGTGGAACAGATCCTGGTCGAGGATGCGGTCGATATGCGGCTGGATGTTGCCGGCGAAATGGGTGTCGATGGAGGTCAACACCTTGGCGCCGTCATGCAGCGACCACATCTCGCCGATGGTCTCGTCGCCGAGCCGCGACACCACGCCGCCGAACTCGTCCATCATGGTGTCGACCGCCCGCCGCTTGGCGTGCCAGTCGGACTTGGCATAGGGCAAGGCGAGGCCGGTGGCGACGTCGCGCCCCCGCGCATCGCGCGTCACCATGACGTCGCGGGTCGCGGGGGCATGCTGCATGTCGTAGATGCGCGCGCGGATATCGACGAGCGGACGGAACGCGGGATGCGCGGCGACATCGGTCACGCGCTCGCCATTGATCCACACGCGACGTCCGTCGCGGATGGAGTCGCGATATTGTGCGCCGGTACGAAGCATGTCCGATTGTCCAATCTCTGAAGCGGCCGGGCGATGGCCGGGGCGTCTGCAGGAGGCGCCGGGTCGGGTGATGGGAGGCCGTCGCGGGAGTCGTGGGCGGTGGGAGGGACGGGACGCCCCGTTGCCGGTTCGCCGGTGGGTTCCCTAGGCTTTTCGGGACTGTGCGGTCCGGACGGGGCGCCGGCAATTTGTTCTTGATGAAGCCGTGCTTAGGAGTTTCCGATGCCCTCCTCAGCGGGACTGCGACAGCTTCTCGAGGCCGACCATACGGTTGAAGACGACCACCAATGTCAGCGCGAGGGCGGACAGCAGGGTCGACATCACCGCCACGACCGGGTCGTCAAAATCGCGGATGTGCTGATAGGCGACGATGGGCAGCGTGTTGCTGTCGAGATCGACCAGGAAGACGTTCACCGCAAAATTGTCGATGACTTCCACCAGCACGAATACCCCACCCGCCAGCAGGCCGGGTTTGAGCTGCGGCAGCGTCACTTTGAGATAGGCCTGTAGCGGGCCGGCGCCGAGATCGCGCGCGGCTTCCTCGGTGGACCGGTCGACGCCGCCGTAATTGGCGGCGAGCGCCCGCACGGCATAGGGCAGGCACACCACCATCATGGCGATCGCCATCCGCACCAGGCCGATATCCTGGTGCAGGATGCGGAACAGGCTAAGGAAGGCGACACCGGTGACGACCCCCGGCACGATGAGCGGCGACAGGATCAGCGCATCGACGAGGCGCCGGCCGGGGAACTCCCAGCGCGCCACTGCATGGGAGGTGCAGAGTGCTGCCGTGAGGCAGCAGGGCACGACGATGAGCGCCAGCAGCCCGGTCTCGATCGCCGCCTTCTGGAATTTCGCGGCGCTGAAGAAGGCGACGTACCAGCGCAGTGAATAGGACTGCACGGGGAAGCTGAAATAGCGCGCCTCACTGAACGAATACAGCAGGGTGAACAGCGTCGGCGCCAATAGGAACGCCAGCATCGCCGCGCCGAAGAGCGTCCACAAAGTGTGGGAGGCCAGCCGGTTCATGCCGCCCCCCGCTTGGCGGCGCGTCGCCGCGTGACCGCCCCTTCCAGCCAGAAGAACGCGCAGAGTGTGGCGATGGCGACGACGAGGAAGATGGTCGAGCTGGCGGCGGCGAAGGGCAGGTTGAAGGCCACGAACAACTGGTCGTAGATGTAGTTGGAGATCAGCCGCACCCGGCCGCCGCCCAGCAGCAGCGGGAAGGCGAAGGCGCTGATGGCGAGCGAGAACACCAGCGCCGCGCCACTGATGATCGCCGGCACGGTGATCGGCACGGTAATGCGGAAGAAGGTGGAGAGCGGGCCGGCACCGAGGTCGCGCGCTGCCTCCTCCACCTGCACCGGCACCGAACGGATACTGCCGAACACCGTCAGGGCGAAATAGGGCAGGGTGAAGTGCAGCAGCGCGATGAACACGCCGGTCCAGTTGTAGACCAGCGCCACCGGGCGGTCGACGAGACCAAGCGCCAGCAGCGCGTCGTTCACCACCCCGCGTCGCCCGAGCAGGATCAGCCAGCCATAGGCGCGGTTGATGCTGCCGGACAGAAAGGTGAGCACCAGCGCGCCGAGCAGCAGGCTGCGCACCACCCGATAGGGCGAGCGCGCCATGATGTAGGCGAGCGGATAGCCGAGAAGGATCGAGGCGAGGGTCACCACGATGGCGAAGACGATGGTCTCGCCGAGAATGGCGAGCGCCGCCGGATCGGTGAGGAAGCGCAGATAGTTCGAGAGCCCCAACGGGCCCTGGTAGCCCGGCATGCCGGAGGCCGGCTGCAGGAAGCTGACGAAGCCGAACACCGCGAAGGCACCGAAGAACAGCGCCATCAGCACTGCCATCGGCAGCATCAGCAAGGGCATCGCGCCGCCTCTCATGATACCGCTCCTCACCGCGCGAACAGCTGGAGCTGTTCGGCGGCGAGCGCCATCCCGACCCGTTCGCCGATAGCGGGGCCGCTGCCGTGGCGCGGCACCAGCGCGGTGACGACCGTCTCGCCCACCTTGATCTCGCAGCTCATGCGGCTGCCGACCAGCGAGGTGAACGCCACGGTGCCGGTGAGCCGGCAGGCGGCATCGTCGGGCGCACACAGCCGTACGGCCTCCGGCCGCAGCGCCAGCGTCGCCGGGCCGGCCGGCAGATCGCTGACCACGGGCAGGCGCGCGCCGCCGGGGAAGCGGAACGACACCTCGCCATCCCGCTCGACGATGCCGTCGACGAGATTGGAGACGCCCATGAAGCTGGCGACGAAGCGGTTGGTTGGCCGGTCGAAGAGTTCGATCGGCTCGGCGAACTGCTCGATGGCGCCCGCCCGCATCACCGCGATGTAGTCGGAGAGCACCAGCGCCTCCTCCTGGTCGTGGGTGACCACCACCATGGTGACGCCGAGCTGGCGCTGCAGCTTGCGCATCTCCACCTGCATCTCTTCGCGCAGGTGGCGATCGAGCGCGCCGAACGGCTCGTCGAGCAGGAGGATCTCCGGCTCGACGACGAGGCAGCGCGCCAGCGCCACGCGCTGCTGCTGTCCGCCGGACAGTTCGGAGGGAAAGCGCGCCTCGAAGGCATCCATGCGCACGAGCGCAAGGGCGCGCCGCACCTTGTCGGCGATCTCCACACGCGGCGTTGCGCGCAGCCGCAGCCCGAAGGCCACGTTGTCGAACACCGTCATGTGGGGAAACAGCGCGTAGCTCTGGAACACCATGGCGGTGGGCCGGCGCTCCGGCCGCAGCGCCAGCACGCTGCGACCGTTGATCCGGATGTCGCCGCCGCTCGGCTCGACGAAGCCGGCGATCATGCGCAGCAGCGTGCTCTTGCCGCAGCCCGAAGGGCCGAGCAGGGTCAGCAGCGCGCCGCGCGGCAGTCGCAGGTCGACCTCCCGTACGGCGGCTTGGCCGCCATAGCTCTTGCGCAGGCCGGCGAGTTCGAGGGCAGTGACGTCGGCAGGCATCAGCGGGCGATCTCAGCCTTGAAGCGCTCGTTCCAGGTGCCGATGTCGGCGTTGACCTTGGCTTCGTCGAAGGAGACCTGATCGGCGACGGCGGGCAGCACGGCGGCGAGGGCCGGGGAGGGCTTCACCGACTTGTTCACCGGACCCATGTCGATCTTGGTGGAGATGATCTCCTGCGCCTTGGGCGACAGCACGTAGTCGATGAACTTCAATGCCATGTCCTGCTTGGGCGTGTTCACCAGCGTCATGACGTCGAACATCACCGGCGCCGGCTTGGGGCTCAGCACGGCGACATCCACGCCGTCGGTACGCAGCGGCGCGGCCTGCGAGGGCGGGCCGACCAGCACGGTCACCTCGCCCTGGGCGAGCGCCCGGCGGGAGTCCGAATCCGAACCGTAGAACATCGCGATGTTGGGACGCAGTTCCTTCCACGCCTTGAAGCCCGGCTCCACATTGTCGATGCTGCCGCCGTTCAGCAGCGCCGCGACCAGCAGCATGCGGCCGGCATAGGTCTCGACATCAGGCGTCGCCAGTGAGTCCTTGAACGCCGGATCCCACAGGTCTTTCCAGCCGGCGATCGGCTTCTTGACCAGGCTGGGGCGGTAGATGATCGACAGCGGGTAGTAGTAGGCCGCGACATAGGCGTCCATCCTGGCGCCGTCGATCAGGTCCTTGGCATTGGACAGTTTGTCCGCCGGGATCGGCGCGAACAGCTTGCGGTCGGCCGTGGCGCGGGCGGCGAGCGAGGAGGTGGAGAACCACACGTCGATCTTCGGCGCGTCGGCCATCGACTGGAGCCGCGCGAGGCCGTCGCTGGAGCCGGACTGCGTCACCGGCACGACATGGATGCCGGTTTCCTTCTCGAAGCCATCAGCCACTTCCTGGAGGCCCTGCTCCCAGGTGGTGCCCCACGCCTGCACGGTGATTGCCTTGTCGGCGGCGGCGGCAGGCCCGGCGAAGGCCGAGACGAGGCCGAACGCGGCGACGGCGAGAGCGGAAGCGGACTTCCGCAAAATGGACTGCATCATATTGGGGCCCTTCTGGATTTTTGGATGTGCCCGCGCAGCTCAGCGGGAAGGCGCGAGCGCCGCATGGCCATCTGTTGCGTAAAAATCCTTACAGAACCAAAGGGGGTTGACCAGACGAGGCAAGGCTTTCGGCTCAACGGATTTTCCGCAGTGCGGCTTAGATTTTTTATGGTTTGCCCCGTGACGCTCCATGGTAAATGATCTGTTTTTAGACCTGCTCTTTTTCTGCGCATAAGCCGTGAGGCGTATCTTGGCCACCAACTACTCGTTGCGACAGCTTCGCTATTTCGTCGCCGTGGTCGAAGGTGGGGGAGTGGCGCAGGCATCCCGGCACCTCAACATCTCCCAGCCTTCCGTATCCGTTGCGGTGAAGGAACTGGAGATGAGCTTCGGCATGCAGATGTTCGTGCGGCAGCGCTCCTCCGGCATGACGCTGACGCCGGTAGGGCAGCGGGTCTATCTGCATGCGTTGCAACTTCTGAAACATGCCCGGGAGTTCGAGCAGCGCGCCCTCGGGGAGAACGACATCGTCGCCGGCGAGATATCGCTGGCCTGCTTCGAGACGCTGGCGCCGCTCTACGCGCCAGGGCTGATCGCCTCCTTCAGGGAGCGTTACCCGGACGTCACCATCCGGCTCCACATCGGCGCGCAGGAGAAGATCATCGAGGGGTTGCGTTCCGGCGCCTATGATCTGGCGATCTGTTACGTGCAGGGATTGAGCGCCAGCATCGACCATGTCGCGCTGCTGCCGGACTTGTACCCGCGCGCGGTGCTGCCGCGGAGCCATCGCTTCGCCTCGCGGACCAGCCTGTCGCTCTCCATGCTGGCCGACGACGACCTGATCCTGCTCGATATCTGGCCGAGCAACGAATATTTCCTCACTTTGTTCGACGAGGCCGGCGTCGCGCCGCGCGTTGCCTATCGGGTACCGTCGATCGAACTGGTGCGGGGATTGGTCGGGCAGGGCCTCGGATTTTCCGTGTTGGTCACCGAGCCGCCGCACGGCATGACCTTCGATGGGCGGGAAGTGGTCACCATCCCGCTCACCGACCGGATGATCCCATCGCGCACCGTGATGGCGTGGCATGGCTCGACGGCGCTGACGCGGCTGACCCGCACCTTCCTGCACCATTGCCAGAGCCATATCGAGATCCCCGCGCATATCGCGCCGCCGGAAGGCTATGTCGCCGCCCCCATTCCCCCCGGCTTCACCAGCAAGCCGAGCCAAGCGAAAATTTCGTCATAAGAGGTTTGCATGAATACGCTGACACGGCTCCGCAACATGGATTCCAGTGAACAGACGCTGCGGGCCGACCTCGCCGCGGTGTTTCGCATGGTAGCCCGCCTCGACTGGCATGAAGGCATCGCCAACCATTTCAGCGTGGCGCTGCCCGGCCCCGGCCGCCGCTTCCTGATGAACCGGAAATGGCGCCATTTCTCGCTGATGTCGGCATCCGACCTCCTGCTGCTCGACGCCGACGATGCGAGCGTCATGACCGGCACGGAGGCACCAGACCCGACCGCCTGGGCGATCCACGGCACCATGCATCGCGTTCTGCCGAACGCCCGCTGCATCCTGCACGTCCACTCGCCCTACGCCACCGCCCTGTCCTGCCTGAAGGACCCGCGCATCCTGCCCATCGACCAGACGACCGCGCGCTTCTTCAACCGTGTGAGCATCGACACCGGTTATACGGGCATGGCCGACGAGGTGGATGAAGGCATGCGCCTCGCCCATGTGCTGGGCGGCAACGAGGTGATGATGATGGGCAACCACGGCGTGCTCGTCATCGGCAAGAGCACCGCCGAGGCCTATGACACGCTCTACCATCTGGAGCGTGCCTGCCGCACGCTGATGCTCGCCTATGCGAGCGGCCGGGAACTCGCCGTCCTGTCCGACGGGGTGGCGGAGCAGACCGCCCGCGACTGGGAGAGCTTCACGGATTCGTCTTTCACGCACCTCGCCGAGGTGCGCCGGATTCTCGATCGGCACGAGCCGGACTATATCGATTGAAAAGGTGGTGGGCGGCACCCTGAAGGCGGGATTGCGCTGGCTTGGTCTTGCCTTGCGCGCGCCGTCCGCGTCGTCGTGGGCTACCGAAGGATATCGGCGTGCGGACGGTCCCGTCGGACAATCTGCTCGACCGCGCTTTCGAGGCCTCGACCCCAAACCAGAGATGGGTGGCGGACTTCACCTGCATCTGGACCGACGAGGGCTGGCTCTACGTTGCCGCTGTCGTCGACCCGTTCTCACGGCGTGTCGTCGGCTGGGCGATGAAGGCGGGGATGACGGCACCGCTCGTCACTGGCGCCCTCGCCATGGCGATCCGGCGCGGAGGCAAGCCGGACAACCTGCTGCACCACTCTGACCAGGGCAGCCAGTACGCCAGCGAACAGTTCCCGCGCCTGATGGCCGACCACGACATCACCTGTTCGATGAGCCGGGCTGGCGATGTCTGGGGCAATGTGCCGATGGAAAGCTTTTTCTCGTTGCTCAAGGCCGAGTGGACAACCTGCGAGGTCTACAGTGTGAATCGGCGTGGAATAAGGAACCCGTTCTAGGGGGGATCGGCGTCCAAACGGGACCCCTCTGACGGCGGGGCTCACAGATCACCGGCACGACGGTGACGGTCGCCCATGTCCGGCTCTGGCACTAGCGCCCGCTGTTCGTGCGGGTATCCGCGCGCGACCCAGGAGATGGCGTTCGACGCTCACGACCGGGCGTTCGCCTTCTTGAAGGGCGCCTGCACGCGCGGCATCGACGACAACATGGAGACCGCGGTGGAGACGATCTTCGTCGGGCGCGAACGAGCCTATAATCGGCGCGTTCTGCAGATGTGCGGCCACTACCTCGTCGACCCTGTGGCCCGATGCGCGAGCGCTTCCTCACACCGCGCCTGCGGGTAAAGAGCTATGAGGAGCTGAACGCCTGGCTGGCTTACCCGCCGTCGAGGCGCCTGCCTGGAGGCGCTCGACGAGGGGGAATTCCGCAAGGTCGCCTTCGACGAGATCATCGCAACCGCCGAGAGGCGTCGGCATGAGCCTCAGCGTGTCGTCGGCGACCTCCTCAACGCCGAGATCAGCGAGAAGCAGGCCCGCTCGATCAGGTGCCAGATCACCATCGCCAAGCTGCCGCTCGCCCGCGCCATCGACGACTTCGTGTTCGACGACACACCGATCAACGAAACCCTGGTGCGCCACCTCGCCTCCGGCAACTTCCTCACCCATCGGCGCGACGCCGTGCCGATCGGCGACACCGGGACCGGCAAGACCCAGCTGGCCATCGCCATCGCCCGCGCTGTATCCAGGCGGTGCTCGTGGCTGCTTCTTCAACGTCGTGGATCTCATCAACAAACTCGAAGGGGAAACTCGCGCCGGGCGCCAGGGCCGCATGGCCGACTATCTCGGCCGCATGGACTTCATCGTGCTCTACGAGCTCGGCTGCCTGCCCTTCGTCCAGTCCGGCGGCCGGCTCCTGTTCCACCTCATCAGCCGGCTCTACGAACAGGCTTCGGTCATCGTCACCATCAACCTAGCCTTCGGCGAATGGCCGTCAATGTTCGGCGGGGCCAAGATGACCACGGCTCTCCTCGGCCGGCTCACCCATCACTGCAACATCATCGAGATAGGTAACGAGAACTGGCGCTTCAAGAACAGTATCCGACCTCGGCCGCTGATCCTTCCCGGCGTCCATGCCGATCAAAGAGCCCGTTCAACGCCGTTCGACACTCTAAGACTTCTTTCGGAATGTGAGCACTAAGAACGATTTTGAAGCCGTCGACTATACAAGATTTTGGAGGCCGGGCACCAACACTGACTTCAACGACCTCGACTCATTCATTGCCCATATGTCGAAACAACGTGAGGACCGCCCGAAGGTTTCACTCGAAAAGCTGCAGGAGCTAGGTGTCTGGCGCGATAAGGAATGGGTGCGGTGTGTGGCCAAGCTCTCGGAAGAAGACGCCGCGCTACTGGACCCCGCGCCCGTCTGCGTGCCCTGAAAGGTTTTCCTCAATGGTGTGACGTAACACACCGCTTGCTCCGCAACAATTGCTCAAAGTTTCACCTCAGCACCTCCGGCCGACGGAGCCTGAACGTCGTCTTTCTGGAGGAATGCCGACGTCAGTCCCTGGCGCAATCATTCCCTTAGGCATGCGCCAATGGTCGAAATGACCCCGTCATATGGTCAAGCGCGCTTTCGAATCCGACGGTGGTAGAATCGAGCATAGGGACGTGGGTTTCATTCAGCGTTAGCCTTGTAAGCGTGTGCCCTGCGAGATTGGTGCTCCATACGAGAACAGCGTCGAGATCGGGAACCGATGCCAGCCGCATCGCGTGCAAGCGAATCTCTTCAGGCGTTATCCCAGCGGCTTCAAAATTATCTCCAATGCCGAGGCAGTGCCCCGCAACGATGTCGATGCCCTCGGCGCCGAATGTCTGCTTCAGCCGCGGCCCCTCCCAGTCAGCACCCTGAGCCACCAGACCAATGCGCCGGAGATTGCGTCGTCGAAGATAGTCCACCGTCGCAAGCGCCGTGGTCGTGCAGGGAATGCCGGTCTCCTTCTCCACAAAGGCAGCCAGACGCCGATCAGGCTCGAAACCGATCAGCGCGCCACGCGTCGCGTTCCACAGGATCACATCGGGGCGCGCCTGGGCCAGCATTTCCGCCGCGCGGTGGAACGCAGGCATATCGTAGCCGTCCGGTGGATGGCCGGTATACGGCACACGAGTGAAACAGGCATCGATGCCGGGCTGTTCGTCCAGAATCGATCGCGCCACTCGTTCCACCACGCGATTTGATGACGGCAGGATAATCCCGATTGCGCGCGGGAAACGCAGGGGCTGGCTCACTGTTCGCGTACCACCAGCGTGCGGGCGGCGGACCAGTGCGCACTCCACGTTTCGCCGGGTTGCGGGCTCATGCGGGCGGCGTCTTCTATCGGGATTGAGACCTGAAGCTCCGGCTGGAGTTCCGCCTGTCCATTGGGTTTCATCCAAACGGAGAGGACCTGCCCCTTGAACAGGCTGCGTACGATCGTGCCGGTGAGCATGTTGGCTGCGGCAGGCAGTTCGCCAGGTGTCAGGCGCATGCTTTCGGGGCGGATAGCCACCGCGACCCGCTCCTGTATCGAGAAGTCGTTGGGAACGGTGCTTTCGAACACATGGCCGGCGGTCGAGCGCAGTGTCATGCTTCCATCGCGCATGTCGACGATGCTGGCCGGGATGAAGTTCGACGTGCCGATGAAATCAGCGACGAAGTGTGAGACGGGCCGCTCATAGATCGCCCGCGCATTGTCGACCTGCTCGATGCGCCCGCCACGCATCACCGCGATCTGATCGGCGAGGATCAGAGCCTCCTCCTGATCATGGGTGACGAGGATGGTGGTCAGGCCGAGTTCATTGCAAAGCTGACGCAGTTCGATCTGCATCTCTTCGCGCAACTTCTTGTCGAGCGCGCCGAACGGCTCGTCGAGCAGGAGGACGCGAGGGCGGTAGGCGATGGCGCGGGCCATGGCGACGCGCTGCTGCTGGCCGCCGGACAGCGCCGCCGGCATGCGGTCCTCGAAGCCGGAAAGCCGCACGAGGGCCAGCGCCTCCTTGGCGCGTCGCACCGTGTCGCCCTTCGGGACGCTGCGCATGGCGAGACCGAAGGCGACGTTTTCCAGCACCGTG
Organism: Ancylobacter sonchi; assembly: GCF_018390695.1. GTDB lineage: Bacteria > Pseudomonadota > Alphaproteobacteria > Rhizobiales > Xanthobacteraceae > Ancylobacter > Ancylobacter sonchi. Next base: position 391,411 of record NZ_JAHBGF010000010.1, read on the forward strand.
AGATGCGGGAACAGCGCGTAGTTCTGGAACAGCATGCCGAGGTTGCGCTTGTGCACCGGTTGGCCGGTCACAGAGACACCATCGATGAGGATGTCTCCGGCCGATGGCTGGACAAGGCCCGCGACCATGCGCAGCGTCGTGGTCTTGCCGCAACCCGAAGGGCCGAGCAAAGCGAGGATGCTGCCGCTCGCGGCGGTGAGGTTGACGTTCCGCACGACCTGGGTGTCGCCGTAGGATCGGCTGATGCCGGCGAGGCGGACTTCGCCGCCCCCCGAAACGCTTGTCGTTGCCATGTCGATCTCCCGATGAGGTGCCTGTCGCTCAGACGGCGAAGATGCCGTTGAGCTTCTCAGTCCAGCCTGATCGGCGGGCGTTGATGTATTCCCAGTCCGGCGTGAACAGGCCGCGCTTGTCCATCTCCTCAACCGGATAGGCGATGTATTTCAGCGTCTCGGGCGAGAACTCGATGCCGGAGACCGGCGGGGCGGTGTAGGCATATTCGGAGAACGCCTTCTGCACGGCGGGCTCCAGCATCCGGTTCATGAAGGCCACGGCGAGGTCGCGGTTAGGCCCGCCCTTCACCAGCACCTGGCAGTTGTTGCCGGCAAAGGAGCCTTCCTTCGGGAAGCTCATCGTCACCGGCGCGCCCTTGGCGGTGTAGGGATAGATGTACTTCGACAGTTCCAGCAGGCCGATATCGGCCTGGCCCTGCGCCACCTCATTCGCGGCCTGCGGGCCGTTGTCGAAGAGGTTCATGATGTTGGGCTTGAGCTCGGCGACCTTATCGAAGCTGTCATCGACGAGGTACTGCGCCTCGGCGAACGGCTTGCCCGACTTCACCGCCGCCGCGACGATGAGGAAGAACACAGAAGGTGTGTTCTTCGGGCTGACGAGTTTCAGCTTGCCGGCGAATTCCGGCTTCCACAGCTCGGCATAGCTATCCGGCGGCGTGATCGAGGTGTTGTTGAACATGCTGGCCACCGAGATCGCCAGCGCCGTGCCCCAGCCATTGAAACCGAAGAGGGGATAGAGGTTAGCGAGCGCCGGCATATCGCCCGCCGGCAGTTGCTCGATCAGGCCTTCCGCCTTGCAGATCGGGATTGCGACGTCGTCGATGAACATGACGGAGAATTTCGGGTTGGCCCTGGTGGCCCGCATCTTGCCGACATTGGCGAGGGTGAAGCCCTCCTCCGCCGTGACCTTGGCGCCGAAATCCTTCTCGAAGGCCGGGATGATGTTCTTCTTCACGAACTCGCCCTGCGAGCCGCCCCAGATGCCGATCTGGATTTCCTTGCCCTGCGCCCAGCCGTTGCGGACGTATCCCAAGGGCGCCAGCGCACCGGCGCCGAGGACAAGCTTGCCGAACGTACGACGCGAAATCTGTGTCATGACCTGTTCCCCTATTCTGATTTGATGTGAGCCGGCGTCAGCTCGCGAGGCGCGCAAGGCTGAGCCCGAAGACCTTTTCGATGACGAGCACGAGGAGGAGCGCAAAGAAGATCATCAGCGAGGCGATGGCCGCGATCGACGGATCGAAAGAGCGCTCAATGACCGTGTAGAGATAAAGCGGCACCGGGAAGTGGTTGCCGTCGGCGAGCCACATCGAGACCGGGTAGTCGTCGAAGGAGACGATGAAGCAAAAGGTGCCCCCGGCGAGGATGCCCGGCCTCACCTGAGGCCAGATCACTTTCATCGCCACCACATGGGGCGAGGCGCCGAGCACGGCTGCGGCGTCCTCGAGGTTGCGGTTGACCAGCAGGAGGCTCGCAGACACCGAGCGGATCACGTAGGGCAGGCACACCACGGTGTGGCCGATGACGAGCTGCATGAGCGTGGCGCGCCATCCCATCAGCGCGAAGACCTGCAGCAGCGCCACACCGGTGACGATGAGCGGCACGATCAGTGGCGAGAGGATGAGACCGAGCACGGCGTCCTGTCCGGGCACCCGGTAGCGTGTCAACCCGGCCGCGCAAGGCACGCCCAGCAGCAGGGACACTACGGTGACGATGGTCGCGAGTTCCAGCGAGAACAGGAAGCTGCCACGCGCTTCATGATTGGCGAGCACTTCGCCGTACCATTTCAGCGTGAAGCCCTGCGGCGGGAACACGATGTAGGGCGTGTCGGAAATCGACATCAGCACCGGCACGAACAGCGGCGCGACGACCAGAGCGAGAATGATGCCCACGGTGATCTTGAGCGGCAGGCTGACGGTTTCGTTCATCGCGCGGTCTCCGTCACCGGGCGCCGGCCGTCCAGCGTGCGAAGCGCCGGCTGACGAGCTTGAGGAAAATGAGGTTAGAAGCGAGCACGAGCGCAATGAGCAGGGTCGAGATCGCGGCGCCGAAGGGCCAGTCATTCAAGGTGAGTATCTGCTGTTCGATGAGGGTGCCGAGCAGCGGCGAGAAATTGCCGCCAAGGATCTGCGGGGTGACATAGGCCGCCGCGCTGAGCGAGAACACGAGCGAGGCACCGACAGCGAGACCCGGCAGGCTGAGGGGCAGCATGACCCGCATGAGGACGGCAAGACGCGTCGCCCCCGCAACACGCGCGGCCTCTTCAACCGACCGGTCAATCCGGCCGATAGCGCCGGCAATTGGCATCACCATGAACGGCAGATAGACGTGCACGCAGGCGATCAGCACCGCCCATTCTGTGTAGAGCAGCACCGGCGGGTTACTGATGCCAAACATCTTGAGGACCCAGGCAAGGGCGCCGGTCTTGTTGAGGATGGTCTGCCAGCCATAGGAGCGCACCACCACGTTCACCAGCAGCGGTGCGAGAATGGTAATGGTGACCAGTCGGGCGAGCGTGGGGCCGCCCCGCGCGATGGCGATGGCCAGCGGATAGGCGAACAGCGCCGCGAACAGGCTGGTGAGCAGCGCAATACGCACCGTACGCAGCAGGATGCGAAAGTAGAGGTCCGAGGAAAACAGCCGGACATAGTTTTCCAGCGTGAAACCCTCGACGCTCACGCCCTCGACGACGCGGCTGGTCAGGCTGAGATGCACCATCGTCAGCACCGGCCACACGAACCAGACGGCGAGAAAGAGCACGGCCGGCGCCACGAGAAGATATCCCGCCATGCGGGTGCCGGTGGCGAGCTCCCAAACCTTCGCCGTGCGCTGCGCGAAGGCTCCCGCCTTTGCGTTTGCTCTCAGCTTCGTAACATGCGGGGTGACGCGCTCGGGCACGTCGATGCTCTCGGTATGGCTCATCGGCGTTTCCCGTTGCAGGCGGGTGGAGGTCGCGTGGCGGACTGCCGCCCCGTCATGCAAGTCAGGTTCCGTTAATCGGCCATTGCCGTCCAGCGCAGATTAAGCAACAATCCGTTCGAATAATTAGGATGGTCGAATGGCTCGCGCCTTTCTCGTTCCCGCATCGCTGCGCTACCTCGATCAGGTGGCGCGCTCGGGGTCGATCCAGAAGGCGGCGAAGGAGCTGAACATTGCGGCCTCGGCGATCGATCGGCAGATCCTGCTGCTTGAGCAGGAACTCGACGTCGAACTGTTCGAACGGCTACCGCGCGGCATGCGCCTTACGGCTGCCGGGGATGCGCTCGTGACACTCGCCCGGCGCTGGCGCGGGGACGAACGCCGTGTGGCGGCGGAGATCAAGCAGCTTCAGGGCGTGGATCAGGGCCATATCCGGCTGGTGGCGATGGACAGCCACGCCAACGGCTTTCTCCCCCGCTTTGTCGAGCGCCTCGCTGCCGAGCAGCCTCGCATCTCACTGGAGGTGGAGATCGCCAGCCCCGACGATGCCGTAACCGCGCTGCTCGCCGGAAGTGCCGACATCGCGGCGATCTTCAATCTCACGCCGCGTCGCGACGTGCATGTCCACTGGAGTGCGGAGCTGCCTTTTGGCTGTGTGGTCGCTCCAAACCATCCGCTGGCAAAAGCCGAGACGGTGAGCCTTCAGGAAGTGGTGGCGCACCCCATCGCGCTACAGAGCAGGGCGCTGATGATCCGACGTTATCTCGACGCGCGCTATGGTTGGCTGTTTGCTGACCCGCAGAAGGCGCTGGTCACCAATTCGCTCCAGCTGGTCAAGCAACTCGCGCGCGGCGGACGCTACGTCGCCTTCACTTCCGAGCTCGACGCGGCCTCTGAACTGGCGGCAGGCCAACTCAGATTCTTGCCGGTCCGTGACAAGAGCGTCGAACCGCAGAGCGTTTCCATCGCCATCGATGCGAAGAAGCCGCTTTCACGCATCGGTGGAATCATAATGAACATGCTGACGTCTGAAATACAGTCGTCGCTGCGAAACGCCCGGACGGCTGATGCCAGCCGCCTTAGCAATGTGCGGGGCGAGCGAATGTCCGATCTGTGAGTAGGCCGGTAGCTTTGACCCGGCCAGCGGTGAGCCCGCAGCATGGATGTTCGCCATTCTGAGCTACCGGCGCTCAATGTGCCGTGCGGCGAGAGCCGCACCTGACTGGTGGACGATTTCGAGCCGATGGCGCTGGAGAGCGAGGATCAGTCAGCGCGCTCCGAGGCAATGTGGGCAGCGATCCCGATTTAGCGGTTCGCGTGTAGGTGTGGCGGCGGCGGAACCTGATCGAGATCGACCTGACAGTCGCGCCCAAGCCGCCAACCGAGACGGTGTGGCAGTGAAGCGAAACCAATATTGCCGGCCTTGCGACAGCTCGACTCCGCCACCCACGCCCAACGCCTTAGCGACGCGGCAGGGCCGCTTCGCCACGCTGTGGGACCTTCGTCCCGCATGGCGCATGGCGGAGGCTCACCACGATGGCGAACGACTACCTCGCTGTGGCAAGCGCTTTGCGGTGTGGACCCGAGACATCGTCCGTCCACCGCTCCTGGCGGCGAGAATGATATCCGACAGGAAGTGTCCACTCACTCTGATCCACGCGTTCCGCGACGACCGCACCGAGTTGGTGACGCTGGAGGCACTGAACGCGCCCGAGGGCAAGTTGCTGCAGGTGTGAACACCGTAGGATCGTGATTGCGGCCCGGTACCAGCCTTTTCGAGGTGATGCATAGCATCGATCTGACGGAGGGGGGACTGCCGGCCATCATGGCCAATCCATGTGACGCTGGGCCCGCAGGCGGCTCGCCGACCGGACGGCCAACCGGCCCCGCCCTTGTCAAGGGCAATTCATCAAGGACCGAGGTGGAAGCCTGACCACCGATGGCGTGATGCGCGTGTCCGCTTATGGGAGCGGTGCCGATATCCGCTTCCGGCGTGCTTTCAGCTTCTGCACTCGCACATTGTGCTTAAGGCGAGGGGCAGAAGCGATCACTCCTCGAGCTTCAAGGCGCCGAACACCTTGGCGAGATGATCGATGAAAGCACGCACGGCGGGCGGCAATCCTCGCCGTGTGGTGAAGACGATGTGCACGAGGCCGTTCTGCCCACCCCATCCGGGGAAGACACGCGTAAGGCGCCCGCTGGCGAGATCGTCGCGGCAGATGTGGTCGGGGATGAGCGCCACTCCCAGCCCGGCCGCCGCGGCGTCGCGAAGCGCTGCGAAATCACCGCATGTCAGGCGCGGTTCGTGCCGGTGGCTGACACGCGTGCCCTGCGGCCCTTCGAGATCCCAGGCGATCTCCCCCGGTTCATCGGAAGAGCCCAGTGTCGGCAGGCCCGCCAATGCGCCAATGCCTTCCTGCATCTGGTTCGCCAGCGCCGGGCTCGCGACGAGGATGCGTCGTGACCGACCCAGAGTGCGCATAGTGAGCGACGCGTCGGTCGTGATGTCCACCCGGACGCGAAGAGCGACATCGATACGCTCGGCGATCAGATCGACCGGCTGATCGGTTGCGATCATCTGCAGCCGCACTTTGGGAAAACGGGACAGGAATCTGGGTAGGCCCGGAGACAGCACCGCGACCATGCCATGGGGGCAGCTGAAGCGAACGCGGCCCTGCGGCTCATTCTGGGCCTGGATGATCAGCGCGTTGGCCTGCTCTGCCTCCTCGAGCATGGCCCGGCAGCGTGCGTAGAAGGTCTCGCCGATCTCGGTCACGCGGAAGCGCCGGGAGGACCGCTCGATCAGGCGAACGCCAAGTTGGGCTTCGAGCCCGGCGATCCGGCGGCTGAGGCGAGATTTGGGCACCCGGAGCGCCCGGCCCGCCGCTGCAAAGCCTCCGTGCCGCACCACTTCGGCGAAGAAGGCATAGTCGTTGAGATCGCCCGCCATATTCACTCACCATCGTTCCATTCATGGAACGCAGTGTGGCGCAAGCGCCGACTATCCGCACCAGCGTTCCAGGTTCATCTCTGTTGCATGTGCGAGACGATCTCGCCAGACAGTCAAGGAGACGAACAATGGCTCAGTTCAGCAACAAGGTCGTCGTGGTCACCGGCGGCACCAGTGGCATCGGCCTCGCAACCGCGCAGGCCTTCGCGACCGACGGCGCGTCGGTGTTCATCACCGGCCGCCGGCAGGAGGCGCTCGACGCAGCGGTGAAGGCGATCGGCGGTCGGGTAACCGGCGTGCGCGCGGACATGTCGAAGCTCTCCGACATTGACCTGCTCTACGATGCGGTCCAGCAGCAGCACGCGCAGATCGACGTCCTGTTCGCAAATGCCGGCGGCGGCAGTTTCGCTCCGCTCGGTGCCATTGACGAAGCGCATTTCGACGAGATCTTCGCGACCAATGTGAAAGGCGTGCTGTTCACGGTGCAGAAGGCCTTGCCGCTGCTGCGCGATGGCGGCGCGATCGTGCTGACCGGCTCGGTCACCGGCTCGACCGGCAATCCGGCGTTCAGCGTCTACAGCGCCACCAAGGCGGCGGTGCGTAACTTCGCACGGAACTGGATCCTTGACCTCAAGGAGCGCCACATCCGAGTGAACGTCGTCAGCCCGGGCGTGATCGAGACGGCCGGCCTCAACGAACTGTTCGGCGGGGGTGCTCAGGCGGACGGCGTGAAGGCCGGCATGGTCGCCAACATTCCTGCCGGTCGGGTCGGCAAGCCGGAGGACGTCGCGCAAGCCGTCCTGTTCCTCGCCTCTGATGCCGCGAGCTTCATCAACGGTGCCGAACTCTTCGTCGATGGCGGCATGACGCAGATCTGACGACCGGCGGCGACGAGCAAGCGGAGCGGCGGCACAGGCCGCCGTTACCGGGGTAGCCCTGCGGCGATGCGCTCAGCAGACCTCCAGACCCTGGCCGCGTCCCCGCAGGCGTTCAACCACGTTCAGCCGGCGCTCGTCCCAGGTGATCCGACACATGACGGCGAGCCGGCGCGTCCTGTTCTATTCAGCGACGATGCCCGCACGAAGGGCGGATAGGTGCGCTGATGGACCCGCTCGGCTCCTACGGCGTCGATCTCAGCCGGCTCGCAGTCGGCAGCCGGCCGGTGCTGTTCCCCGGTGGCCGCTGTCGGCACTGGATCTCGTCAAGATCGACTGATCTCCTCTACCCGCAGAGGAATGCTTCCATGTCCACGACCGAACCCGACTACGATCATCTGCAGCGCTCCGATATCGAGCGCGTCTTCAATGAACGCGATGCTGCCAAGCGCGCGAAGGCCATCGATGAACTCTTCGTCGCCGATCCGGTGATGTACGAGCCTGCCGCCGTCGTGAACGGACGCGCGGCCATCTCGGAAGTTGCTGACCGACTCCTCGGGCAGTTCGGCCCGACCTTCCGCTTCACGCCGGTCGGCAAGGCGGTCGGCCATCACGGTCGCGGCGTCCTTCGGTGGGAGGAGGGTCCCGAAGGTGGCTCCGTCGCGGTTATCGGCTCGGACGCGGCGCGCATCTGTGCAGCGGACGCCACCCCTCTGCGCGGCCTCTCCGGAAGCTCCACGTGCTGATCGCCGTCGGGGCCGATGGCGCCGAGGGGCGGCAGTTTCCCTGGCCGGAATTGCGGCGCATCCGCAGGGATGTCGTGGGCTCGATGCAGTTGCACCGGCACGAATGAGTCGGCTTCACTGCTTGAAGCAATGCTCCCGATGCCAACGCAGGAAGTGCGGATGCGGACGCTCGAACGCCCGTTGCGGGGCAATGGCCCGTCCGCTTCGGTTGATGAAAGCACGCACACCATCGGGATCGTTGGCGTGCCGGGAGATCAGCACGTCGAGATCATCCGACAGGCTGATTAGCCCGCGGTCGAACATCCAGTGCGCCGTACCTGACAGAGCCAGTCCGTTGCTGACGATATCCGGGCCGTTTGACTGAACGGGCTGAATGTGGGCCGCCGCTACCTCGGCCCGCCCGCCGCCATTGATGAGCTTCAACCCGCTGATGGCGCAGCGCTCGTCATAGGCGCGCAGTACGATGCGTCGGAAGACGCGATCCCGGACGATCCGTGACAACAGATAGCTGACACGCTCCCGGATCTCCTCGAACGCAAAAGGGGCCTGTTCTTCGTTGAATCCGTTCGGAGGCAAATCCGCATCCGTGCGCGGAAGCAGCGGCGCGCGGTCATCGAGGCCACGCGCGACGATGCGGTCGAAATCACCCGGGGAGAGCGGTCGAACCGCGGCTTGGGCACGGCCGGAGATCCGCCCATCCTCGTTCAGGACGCCGCGCTCGATAACGCCGTCGCCTTCGCTGAATGGCACAGGGCAGGCAAAATCGAGATAGCTGCCGGGCTCGATCAGCGCGAGGAACATGCCCGGCGCTGTCATATCGGACACGACGCGCTTCACCTTGGCGATAGCGAAATAGCCGCGCGTGTCCGCCACTTTCCGCGGCTCGTAATAGACGATCCAATCGCCGACGCATGCCTCCACGCGGCTGAGATACTGCCGAGGGAACTGGTACCGCTCTGCCGGACTGTCGTCATAGATCGAATCGGTACGATGGATGAAAACGCCGAATCCCATGGCGCGATCTTACCGCGCTATTCCGCGCGGGCGAGGGCGTAAGGAGCTGGGTCGCCCCAACAGCCGACATTGGCGACTTACCGGGAGGCGGACATTGCCGGCCCTTGTGGCGAATGTCGGCTTCTGGTGATCAACGCATGGGGGCGGATCGATAAAACGCAGGACTCACTCTCAGGCCGTAGGATATCGGAGACTTGGTTCGTGATAGACGCGCGCATGGTCCCACGCCTTAACCTCGTTGAACTCGCTACACGGCAGCAGGAGGTCAAGAAGAGCCGCTTCATCGCGGTCGCCGGTCCCGTCGCCGCCCGCATATAGGCAGCATATCGATCGGCAACCATTGCCCCTACCGCCTGTGCGTCCGGCTCTGCGAGTGCAGGTGTCGTGTTGAGCCAGTGGAGGCGTGGCGCCGACGATCCGGCCCGTGTTCCAAGCTTCGTGCTGCAGGCGGGTCTATCGATTGTCGCGCATGGCATCCTCCTTACGAGGAGCTCCAGAGAGCCTGCTGCCACAAACGCGTACTCCAAAAACTGCCTCGGGATGGCCTGCCAACAAGAGACTCTGACTGCGGCTACCGCCGCCGGGAGAAAGCCAAGGTCGGCGTCAGTCGCCGATGTGTTTGTAGACGGTGGTACGAGAGATCCCAAGCTGGCGCGCCGTGGCCTGGATGTTGCCGCCGGTCGCCGTATAGGTCTCCCTGATGCGACGGCATCTGGTGCGGTCCAAAGGGCTGCGTGAACAATGCGCGCACGTCTGCGCGGTGGCAGAAACCGCGTCGTCGCAAGCGAAATCGCTGATGTTTTCAGCGTCGGCTTCGATCAACGCGCGCCGCAGCCAGGACTGCAACTCGCGTATGTTGCCCGGCCATGGCCGCCGGCGCAGGCGCTCCAGAACGACATCGTCTATCGAGGCGCCCGGCGCATGCCGGGCCAGGAGATGACGGACGATCGCATCAAAGTCGCTGCGTTCGCGCAGCGGCGGGATTTCAATGGAGAGTCCGTTCAGTCGATAATAGAGATCGGCGCGAAACTGGTGTGCGGCGACGGCAGCGGCCAGGTCGCGATTGGTGGCGGACACGATCTGCACATCGAGCTTCATGGTCTTGGCACCACCGAGCGAGCGCGCCTCCATGGTATCGAGGAAGCGTAGCAGCGCCGTCTGCGCGGCGAGCGGGATGTCGCCGACCTCGTCGAGAAACAGCGTTCCACGGTCGGCCAGACGGATAAGGCCCGGCGTGCCCTCGTTGCGCGCGTTGGTGAAGGCGCCCCGCTCATGGCCGAACAGTTCGGCGATGAACAGCGATTCCGGCACGGCGCCGCAATTGATGGCAACGAGCTCCCCGCCTCGGCCACTGAGCGCATGGATATGGCGTGCCATCAGCTCCTTGCCGGTGCCGGTCTCTCCATAGATGTGAATGGCGAGGCGATCGCCGGTAGCGGCCGCCAGACCGCGCGTTCGCCGCAGCAGAAGCGGATCCTCGCAGACGAAATCCAAGGCAGGCGTCGAGGCCTGCGCCGGCAGACGATACGCCGTCGGTGCCGGGCTTGCGAGCGGCGGCGGCGGGGCGAAGCGCCGGCACGCGACATAGAGCATGCTGCCAACGCGGTCGCGGATGCGGGCGATGCCATCACGGCGCAACATGTCGACCACGCTGCCGAAACCAGGCTCGAACACCGCGCCGAAGGCTTGGCCGGGATTGGTATCCAGTCCGGCGAGCAGCGCCCGCGCTCTGCGGTTGACCGAGAGCACCTCGCCCTCCGGCGACAGTGCCACCAGGCCGGCCGACAGGGTGTCGAGATATTCCGCGCGTGGATGCAGGGCGAGAAGCAGCGCATCGGGCCTGCCGTTGACGATCAGCCCGTTCTCGACCGCCGCCGCCGCCATGCGCACCAACGCGTGCGTATGTTGCTGGCGCGCTTCGTTGGAACTCGACGCGTCGAGCAGCCCGACCAGCCGGTCTGCCGGATCGAAGATGGGCGCCGCCACACAACTGAGGTGGCCGTGACATGCGAAGAAGTGTTCACGCCCATAGATCGAGATCGGGGCCTGCTCGGCGAGGGCAAGGCCCAGCGCATTGGTGCCGCGCCCGCTCTCAAGCCACACGCTGCCCGGCACGATCGAGCGTCCTGCCTCGCTGTCGGCGAAATGCGGATCGCTCAAAGTATCCAGAACCACCCCACCGGCATCAGCGAAGGCGATCATGAAATTCGAGCCGGCTATCTGTTCGTGAAGAAGCTGCATCTGCACGAGCGCGAGGCGGCGCAGCAGCGACTGCTCCTCGCGTCGGACGCCGACCTCGGCAAAGGGAATGACCATGTCGTCCGGCCGCCGCGTCGGGTCGAGCCCGCCGGCAATGCACCGCTGCCAGCTGCGGGCGATTACCGGCGAGAGCACGTCGCTGGGCACGCGCGCCCCATTGGACTGTGGCGGGCGAGAGAGGGACGGCATAGGCGCATCCTCCATATGTTCTTCTCGTTTTCACGCAGGTTCGGCGCAAAACAGATGGAAGGCAATATCCAGAAACTGGACAGTGTCCGACATGCGCTGTTCAGGCGATGTACGCCGGATAATCTTCGCAGTTGCAGTAAGATGTTGAGTAAATGAACGAATAGCGCGTGGCACGATTGCTGCGATTGGCCTTCCGGCGGCGCCGCGATCCGGTGCCGAAAAAAGGGAGGACGCCATGAAGGCGCAGGTGCTGAAGTCCTATGACACGAGTCTTTCCACCGACCTCTGGGTCGCGGAGGAGAACGTGCCCGATCCGAAGATCGTGAAATCCACCGACGTCATCGTCCGCATCGGCGGAGCCGGCGTGTGCCGCACAGACCTCCATATCATCGAGGGGGTGTGGAAGCCGCATATGGATCCGAATGGCAACCAGCTTCTGCCTCTCATCATGGGCCATGAGAATGCCGGCTGGATCGAGGAGGTCGGCAAGGAGGTCGAGGGCCTGAAGAAGGGCGATCCGGTGATTGTGCACCCGAAGATAACCGGCGGCACCTGCCTCGCCTGCCGTCGCGGATTCGACATGCATGGACCCGGCAAGTTTCCCGGTCTCGATTGCGACGGCGGCTATGCCGAGTTCATCTGCACGTCGGAACGGAACATCGTGCCACTGCCGCGTCTACTGGCGCCGAAGGAGGTGGCTCCCTATGCCGATGCCGGCCTCACAGCCTATCGCGCGGTTAAAAAGGCCACCCGGCACCTGCTCCCTGGCGAAAGCTGCGTCGTCATCGGCGCCGGCGGTCTGGGCCATATCGGTATTCAGTGTCTGAAAGCCATGTGCGCCGCCGACGTGATCGTGGTCGACAAGTCGGACGCTTCGCTGGCGCTGGCGAGCAAGAGCGGCGCCGACCATACGGTGAAAGCCGATGGCAACGAGGTCGAGGCCGTGCTGGCACTGACCGGCGGCGTCGGCGCGGAGGCCGTGATCGACTTTGTGGGCGAGAGGGGCACCACCGCCAAGGGGCTTTCCATGACCCGCCCCATGGGCAGCTACTACATTGTCGGCTATGGCGAGGACATCCAGATCCCGACGGTCGACCTGATCATCTCCGAGCGCAACATCATCGGCAATTTGGTTGGCACCTGGGCCGAGCTCACCGAACTGATGGCGCTGGCCGATCGCGGGCTCGTTGAGCTCGCAACGGCGGAATACAAGCTCGCGGACGCGAACCGTGCCCTGCATGACCTCAATGCGGGCAAGATTCACGGCCGGGCCGTGCTCGTACCCTGATGGGCTCGGGCACGTATCTTGTATTCCAGAGACGAACTTCCATGCGTCGCAGCATAAATACCGTCTACGTAAGCAAGAATTACCTATTATTCTGCGCCGCAGCATTTTCGCAAAATGAAACACGTGCCGATACTCGATTCGCAAAACAACTAAATTCCGCGAATGGAAGCATGTGGCGCCGTTACGAAGTCGTTGAAATACCTATTGCGGCGAATTGGCACGGCGATTGCTACATTAATATTAGAACAATGCTGACATGTCCCACGGGGCAGGCCACGACAAGAACGAAGGGAAGAAGTCCGGGGAGGCTGCCGACACGGCGATGAGCCGGTTCGGTGGGGCACGGGGCGGTCAGATCAGGATCGCCGTCCCGCACCCGTTACGCCAACAGCCACCCCGGTGACTTGCACCTTTGCCCGGGCCTTCGACGCTCGCCGCATGCGCGACGGGCGAGGGCCTGCTCATGCCCGAAACCCGGCCGGCGGGCAGCGCAAACCGCTATCCGCGCCGAACGGGAGGAAATTGACCGTGGACTTCGCACCAAGAGCAGGATGGCAAACATGACAAGTACACTGACCCTGAACAAGATTACCGCGCAGAAGGGCATCTCCGTTGCCGATGCCGCGAAGAAGATAGCCGACCTCGGGTGGAACCCCTCCTATGTGCAGGAGGCGATGACCTTCCCGACCGACTACAAGATCACCAAGGCGCCCAAGGACCCGATGAAGCAGGTGCTTCGCTCCTACTTCCCGATGCAGGAAGAAAAGGATAACCGGGTCTATGGCGCGCTCGACGCGGCGCTGCGCGGCGACATGTTCCGCAATGTCGAGCCGCGCTGGGTGGAATGGATGAAGCTGTTCCTCGCCATCATCCCGTTCCCGGAAATCTCGGCGGCCCGCTCCATGGCGATGGTCGGCCGCCTCGCGCCCGGCGAGGACCTTCGCACCGGCTTCACCATGCAGATGGTCGACGAGTTCCGGCACTCGACGATCCAGATGAACCTGAAGAAGTGGTACATGGAGAACTATGTCGACCCGGCAGGGTTCGATATCACTGAGGAGGCGTTCGGCAAGTGCTACGCCACCACCATCGGCCGCCAGTTCGGTGAAGGTTTCATCACCGGCGACGCCATCACCTCCGCCAATGTCTATCTGACCGTGGTGGCCGAGACGGCGTTCACCAACACGCTGTTCGTCGCCATGCCTTCGGAAGCGGCGCGGAACGGAGACTATGCCCTGCCGACCGTGTTCCTGTCCGTGCAATCGGATGAAAGCCGGCACGTCGGCAACGGCCACTCGATGCTGATGTCGATGCTGAAGGAGCCGGAGAACCACCTCCTGCTCGAGCGCGACATGCGCTACGCCTTCTGGCAGAACCACGCCATCGTCGACGCCGCCATCGGTACCTTCATCGAATACGGCACCACCAACCGCGACAAGAACAAGGAGTCTTACGCGGAGATGTGGCATCGCTGGATCTTCGAGGATTACTACCGCACCTACATGCTGCCGCTGGAAAAATACGGCATCAAGATCCATCACGACGATGTGCAGACGGCGTGGAAGCGCATCACCGAGAAGCACTATGTCCACAAGATCGCGCAGTTTTTCTCGGTCGGCTGGCCGCTGAATTTCTGGCGCATCGAGGCCCAGACCGACAAGGACTTCGAGTGGTTCGAGCATAAATATCCGGGTTGGTACGCCCAGTTCGGCGAATACTGGAAGTGGTACGCCAAGCTCTCGCATCGCGGCCAGACCAACGTCACCTTCAATGCCGATACTGGCTACGTTTACCCACATCGGTGCTGGAGTTCGATGGTGCCCTGCGTGATACGCGAGGATATCGTGACCGACACGATCGACGGCAAGCTGCACACCTTCGCCCACGAACTCGACCGCTGGACCGCGGTGGAAGCCTTTGCCGGTGAATACCAGGGCCGCCCCACCCCGGCGATGGGCCGCTTCAGCGGTCGGCGCGAATGGGAGAGCTGCTACCACGACTGGGATCTGGCGGATGCGATCCAGGATCTCGGCTTCGTGCGCACCGACGGCAAGACCCTCGTGCCGCAACCGCATCTGCGCTTCGAGGAGAAGGAGATGTGGACCCTCGACGACGTGCGCGGTCACACCATCAAGAGCCCGCTTATCACCCTGCGCGAGATGAACGAAGCGCAGCGCGAGAAGCATCTCGCCGACTACCGCGCCGGCTTCACCATCAATCCCTGCAACTGAGCGTCGCGCGGGACCGGCTTCGCCGGTCCCGCATCGACCGAGGTGCTCCAGAACATAACGGGGAGGTCGCACGATGGGCGACGTCTATACCGTCCGCTTGAATCCGGTCGGCGTCGAATTCGAGGTCGAAGAAGGGGAAACCGTCCTCGACGCCGCCTTCCGACAGGGGATTGCCCTGCCGCATGGCTGCAAGGAGGGGCGGTGCGCGGCCTGCAAATGCGTGCTGAACGAGGGCGAAGTCGAACTGAAGCCCTATTCCACGTTCGCGCTGAACGAGATGGAGAGGGACCAGAACCACGTCCTGCTATGCCGGACCCTGGCCTATTCGGACATCGAGGTCGATCTGCTCAACTTCGACGAGGAGATCCTTTCGAAATCGATACCCGTCCGAACCTTGGGCGCGCAGGTGACGCGGGTCGTCGAACTGACCCACGACATACGGCGCCTGGAGATCGTGCTCGATCAGCCTCTCAAATTCTGGGCGGGCCAATATGTCGACATCACGCTCCCGGGGCCAGAGGCGATTACGCGCTCGTTTTCCATGGCAAATACGCCGGTCGAGGGCAAAGAACTCGCCTTCATCATCAAGAAATACCCCAACGGGAAGTTCTCCTCCCGCCTCGATGGAGAGCTCCGCCCTGGAACCGAGCTCACCGTCCGAGGCCCCTTCGGCACCTGTTTCCGACGGGAAGACAAGGGAGGAGCTCTAATTCTAGTAGGCGGCGGCTCCGGCATGTCGCCGTTGTGGTCGATCCTTCACGACCATCTGGAGAGCGGCGAGAACCGGGAGGTCCACTTCTTCTACGGTGCACGCACCGCAAAGGACCTGTTCTACCTTGACAGGTTCGCGCTGCTTGCGGCCGAGAATCCACGCTTCCACTTCATCCCCGCGCTTTCGGGCGCCGGCGACGAGGACGGCTGGACCGGCGAGCGCGGCTTCATCCACGAGGTACTGAACACCCATCTGCGACGGCTAGATCTCGGCGAGGACGTCGACGTCTATGCCTGCGGCCCAGAGCCGATGATCGAGGCTCTCGTGCCGGTCCTACAGATGAACGACGTGCCGACCGAACGAATCTACTTCGACAAGTTCACGCCGGCCTCAAGCTCCACGGGGCAAATGGCCCACGCCTGATCGCCATCACCACAAGCATTCACCAGACAACGATAATTTGGGAGGACCTCCATGACAGCCACGCAAACGGCGCCGGTCAAGTCGGGGGCTGCAGGTTCGGCCGTCTTCGCCGATTCCGACAGCCGGAAGTACCGCTACTTCGAGCCGCGCGGCAAGCGCGCGACCCATTACGAAGATGTCACCGTCGATGTCCAGCCTGATCCCGAGCGCTACCTGTTGCAGGACTGGATCATCTCGTTTCCGAACGGGCGCGGCGCCTACTCCAAGGACAATACGGCTGCACTCAGCTCCAACTGGCACCTGTTCCGTGCCCCGGACCAGGAGTGGGAGCGCACCCACTACCAGCGCCAGTCCAAGATCGAGGCGATGGTGCAGGCGGTCATCGCCAATGGCCGCAAGTCGGGTGCGCCGCGGCACTTCGACAAGGCATGGGTGAAGGTGCTGCAGAACCATCTCGGTGCGTGGAAGCACGTCGAGTTCGGCCTCGGCACCTCGCTGATGCAGGCGCAGCGCTACGGCTATACGCAGATGATCAACAACGCGACGCTGACCAACTCGTCATACAAGCTGCGCCTCGCTCAGGACATCACGCTCTACCTCGCCGAAATCGGCATGGACATCGGCAATTTCGACGACGAGGCAGGCAAGCGCGCCTGGCTTGAGGACGGTACCTGGCAGGGCACGCGAGAGGCGGTCGAGTCCATCATGGGCTCGCCGGACTATCTCGAGCAGTACTTCGCCATCAATATCGTGTTCGAGCCGCTGGTCGGCGAACTGTTCCGCTCCGGCTTCCTCATGCAGGCGGCCTCGCCGAATGGCGACTTCATCACCCCGCCGGTGATCTCGGCGGCAGAAGCCGACTATGAGCGCAACCTTGCCAACGCCATCGACCTGTTCCACCTGCTGGCGCACGACTCTGAGCACGGCGCCCACAACAAGCGCCTGTTCCAGAGCTGGCTGCACAAGCATGTCGCCCTCGCCAACAAGGCGTCGGCGGGGCTGCAGCCGATCTGGTCGCAGCCGCATTCCAAGCCTGTCCAGTATTCCGACGCGCGCACGCAGTCGGTCGAGCGCATCGGGAAGATCCTGGGTGAGCTCGGCCTCGAACTGCCCAAGGAGTGACGCCTATGTCTGTAATGTCCCGGTCGGCCACCAACCAGAACATCTTCCAGAAGATGGGCGATCTCGTCTTCGACCAGACGATCTCGCACCAGTGTGGTGTCACCATGAACGACAGCGTCGAGGCACGTGCCATCGCCGAGTTCATGGGGCAGAAGCCCAAAGTCACCATCACCTACCAGCCGGCGCTGATCCGCATCGACGGCGAGGGCAAGCTCGTCTTCAAGATGGACGAGATCAGCGAGATCCTCGGCAAGGAAATGACGGCCGAGATCTTCGAGGTCAACACGTCCACGCATTATGGACGCATGATCCGCATCGACGACAACACCGTGACGCTGTTCGGCGACATGGATGAGATCCGTCAATACATCGAGTGATCGAGGAAGGTCGGCCCCGGGGAGGGCCCGCCTTTCCCGGGGCACGGCATGCTCGCACATCAGTCGCGACGCCACGCGCTCACATCATTCTTTCAGTGGAGGGAGTTCATGTTCAGGACGCCGGACGGTGAGGACATCTTCATCATCGATGGCCACACGCATTTCTGGGACGGTAGCCCGGAAAACCAGGCCAACATTCATGGCAAGCAGTTCATCGACTGCTTCTATGCCTACCATACCGCCTTGAGTCCCAAGGACAAGCTGTGGACCAAGGAGCAGTTCGAGAAGTACAGCGCCGACAAGATGTACAACGACCTGTTCGTCGACGGCCCCGACGACATGGCGATCGTTCAGTCGACCTATCTCACCGAATTCTACAAGGGTGGGTTCAACACCATCGAGCGCAACCTCGAAATGGCGAAGGCCTATCCGGAACGCTACATCGTCAACGGGGCGTTCGACCCGCGCGACGGCGAGAAGGCGCTCGAATACATCCACTTCATGAAGGAAAACTACAACATCAAGGGCGTGAAGCTCTACACGGCGGAGTGGAAGGGTGACTCACGGGGCTGGAAACTCACCGATCCCAGCGCCTATCGCTGCCTGGAGCTGTGCCAGAAGCTCGGCATCACCAATGTCCATGTCCACAAGGGACCGACCATCATCCCGCTCGATAAGGATGCGTTCGACGTCCACGACGTCGACCATGCGGCGACCGATTTCCAGGGCCTGAACTTCATCATCGAGCATTGCGGCCTGCCCCGGCTCGACGATTTCTGCTGGATCGCGGTGCAGGAGACCAATGTCTATGGCGGTCTCGCCGTCGCGCTGCCCTTCATCCATTCCCGCCCGCGCTATTTCGCCGAGGTGATCAGCGAACTGCTGTTCTGGGTCGGTGAGGACAAGATCCTGTTCGGCAGCGACTACGCGATCTGGACGCCGCGCTGGCTGGTCGAGAAGTTCTGGAACTTCGAGATCCCGGAAGACATCAAGCAGGAACATGGCGTCGACCTCACCCGGGAAGCCAAGCGCAAGATCCTCGGCCTCAATGCGGCCCGGCTCTACAATGTCGATGTCGAGGCGCAGAAAGCGAAGCTGAAGAACGCCTCGCTCGCGGTCGCGGCGGAGTAGGGCCATGCGCCGCCCCGCTATCCCACAGATCGGCGGCGATGCGCGCATCGCCGCCATATGGAACCAACTCGTCGGCGTCATGGACCCTGAACTCGACGAGTCGATCGTCGACCTCGGTTTCGTGGAAGACATTGCCATCGGCGCGGACGGCCGCGTGGATGTCGCCTTCCGCCTGCCGACCTATTGGTGTTCCCCGAACTTCGCTTTCCTGATGGCGGACGATATCGGGCAGGCGGTGCGCAGGCTGCCCTGGGCGCGGGACGTGCATCCCCGGCTCGAGGACCACATGGTTGCCGACGAGGTCAATCGCGGCACGCGTCTCGGCCTCTCCTTCGCCGATGCGTTCCGTGACTTCGAGGTCGGCGGCACGCTGGAGGGCCTGCGCGACACCTTCCTGCGCAAGGCGTTCCAGCGACGGCAGGAGGCAGTCATCCTCGGCCTCAGGCGGGCGGGCTGGTCGGACGAGGCCATCGTGACCATGGATCTCGCGACGCTGGATTGCGCCGTCATCACCGACCCCGAGGGCGCCCGCCAGAAGCCGCGTTACCGCGAGGTCCTGCTTGCGCGCGGTCTCGCCACCCGGCCATCCGATCTCGCCGTCGTCAGCCTCGACGGCGAGGCCATCCCGGTCGCCAGCCTGCCGGTGCATCTGCGTGCGCTGCGCGCGGTGCGCATCAACATGGAAGCCAATGGCGCGCTGTGCCGCGGGCTTCTCGATGCGCGTTACGACGAGGGACCGCGCGAAGCGACCGTGCCGCCCCGCCACGCCTGCGGCGGTGCTGGAGCGTCCAAGGAATGCTGCGGCGGCTGCGCCCTTCACCCCACCGGTGTCGCACCGGCCGCGAGAGCCGCCGGCGCGCCGCTCGCCATGTGAACGAGGCGACGACGCCCCGTTCCGAACTCGACCCGAACAAGCAAACAAGATGACGAGGAAACAGCCATGGCAAAGATGATCCTGCATGATGGCGAGGCGAGACGCGCTCTCGCCCGCGGCGTTGGCAAGCTGGCGGCAGCGGTAGAGGCGACGCTCGGCCCCAAAGGCATGAACGCCATGGTCGACAGGCCGATCGGCACGCCCATCGTCTCGCGTGACGGCGTGACCATCGCGTCGGAGATCGAACTGCCCGACCGCTTCGAGAACATGGGCGCGCAAGTGGTGCGCGAGGTCTCGATGCAAACCAACGAGGTCGCCGGCGATGGCACCACCACCGCCATGGTGCTGGCCAACGGTCTCATCCAGAACGGCGTCGCGGCACTGGAGCGGGGCGCCAAACCCGTCGATCTGTGCCGTGGAATCGACACCGCCGTCGATCTCGTGGTGGAGACGCTGAAGGGCCGCGCACGCCCGGCCTCCGAGCGTTCCATGCTCGAGGCGGTGGCGACCATCGCGGCCACCAATCCGCACCTGGGCAATCTGGTGGCGGAGGCGCTGCACCGGGTCGGCGTCGACGGTATCGTGTCCTCCGATTACGGACTGACGATTGAAACCACGCTCGATGTCGTGGAGGGCATGTCCTTCGACCGTGGCTACATCTCCCACCACATGGTGACCGACGTCGAGAAGATGGAAGTGGTGCTCGACGAGCCCTACATCCTGCTCACCGATCTCAAGATTCGCACGCCGCAGGAAATCGCCGGCATCCGCAAAGCGGTGGCGGAAACCGGACGCACGCTCGTCATCATCGCCGAGGAAATCGCGCCGGATGTGGTCGTCACCCTGCTGGGAGACGGCAATCGCGGCAAGGTGCTGGTGGTCAATCCGCCCGATTACGGCCACTGGCGCAAGGCGATGATGGACGATCTCGCCATCATCACCGGCGGCAAGGTCATCGCGCGCGATCTCGGCGGCCGGCTGGAGAATGTCACGCTCGACGATCTCGGAACCGCCCGCCAGGTGCGCGCCAGCGGCCGCGAGACCGTCATTGTCCGTGGCGGCGGAAACGCCGAGGAGGTCGCGGCCCGCCGGGCGCAGGTCGCCCGCCAGCACGAACTCGCTCCGCCAAACATCGAACAGGACAAGCTGAAGGAGCGCCTCGCCAAGCTCTCCGGCGGGACGGCGGTGATCTATGCCGGCGGCGTGACGCCGGTGGAGCAGAAGCGCACCATCCAGCTCATTGACGACGCACTCAGCGCGACGCGCGCGGCCGCGGAGGAGGGGATCGTCGCCGGTGGCGGCACGGCGCTGCTGCAATGCGCGCCGATCGTTGCGGCACGGCTCGGTAACCTCAACGGGGATGTCGGCGAAGGCATACGGCTGGTTCGCGAGACGCTGGCCCGCCCGGCGGCCTTCATCGCCCGCAATGCCGGCTACGACCCCGATACCATCGTTGGCAAGCTGATAGCGGCGCCGGACGGCATCGGCTTCGATGCCGCCACCGGAGAGATGACGGACATGATCGCCGCCGGCATCGTCGACCCGGTGCGCGTGACCTACACCGCGCTGCGCAACGCCGCCTCGGTCGCCACGCTGGTCCTTACCACCAACACGCTGGTTGCCGACGTCACCGACTATGTCGACCCGACCGCCGGTCCTGCCCTCGGCGGCGGCGCCGAAAGGCTCGGCCGCGCATGATTATGACATCCCGCCGGCGGCGTCCGTTCGTCCGGCGGGCCGTCCTCCCGACGAGACGGGGAACCCCACGCATTGACATCGCTCCGGCCTCGTTCTGGCGAAGGCCGGCGGCAGCGACATCAAAGGAAACGACTATGCGGAAGTATATCGCCGAGTTCATCGGCACCTTTACACTGGTGTTCTTCGGCTGCGCCACCATCATTTTCATGCGCGACGAGGTGGGCCTGCTCGGCGTTGCCTTTGCGTTCGGCCTGTCGGTGGTGGCCATGGCCTATGCGATCGGACCGATCTCCGGCGCCCATCTCAATCCGGCTGTCAGTCTCGGTGCGGTGGTGGCGGGTCGGCTGCCGATGAACGATTTCCTCGGCTATGTCATCGCCCAGTTCCTTGGAGGCATCGTCGCGGCGACGGTGCTCTATGTCATCGCCTCGGGCCGTATCGGCGGTTTCGATGCGGCGGCCAACGGATTCGCGCAGAACGGCTGGACGAAGTACGGCATGCTGTCGGCCTTCATCTTCGAGGCCACGGCGACCTTCCTCTTCCTCACGGTAATTCTCGGCGCGACGCAGCAGGGCGCGTCGGCCATCTATGCGGGGCTCGTCATCGGCCTCACCCTGGTCGCCATCCACCTTGCGGGCATAGCGGTCTCGGGAGCCTCGGTGAACCCGGCGCGCTCGCTTGGCCCCGCGTTGTTTGCCGGGAATTCGGCGATGTCGCAGGTGTGGCTCTACTTCGTCGCGCCCTGTGTCGGAGCCGTTCTTGCCGGAGCGCTTTTCCGAATGGGCGTTACACGGCATGCGCCTGTGCCGGCATGACGGACGGCCTCCCGATCGGCTCGGGCCCATCGGGAGGCTTCGTCGAGTGACGCTTGATTGGAAGCGTGATAAAAAACGACATAAACGAAGCGAAACAGACCCCAAACGCCAAGAATTCCGGGATCTGGTACTTGCTTAAAAATAAATGGGAGGGTGATTTGGTGTATATCTTCACCAAGAGCGACGAGCCTCGAAAGGAGGACGTCGCTGCTAAGAAGATGATCGAGAAAAATTGGGGGACGATTGATCGTCTTGCCAATCAGATATCGGGTGGCCGTTGGCAAGACCTCAAGAAGGCCCGAACGTCCAATACACCCATCGCCGAATTCGATCGAAAGAGTTTCATCGGTTACGTCTCGACGGGGCGGAGTGTGTCGACGCGTCCCTATGTCCGCATCAGCCTGAACAACCGTGTCGTTGTGGTTGATGAGGAAACCAACCGGCAGGTGCTGTTCCTCGGCGAGATCCGACGCCGCCCGCAGGGCCGGGTGTTCTGCCTCGCCACGCGCGCCAACGGCTTCTTCGATCCAGCGGCGGACGAGGTGCTGGAGGCCCTGGCTGAGCTCGATGGATGCCTGCTCCGCGAGGACGAGGTGGACGAGCCATTCAAGCAGGAACTTGCAGCTCGCCTCGGTTTCGCCGGGCCCCGCGAGGCCTGAGCGGGCGCACCCGACGGAACCTTCGGTCCTCGTGCGCAGATGCCGGTACGAGCGCGGTTACGGGACACTGGGATGCAGACGGAAGCGCATATGATCAAGCCGCCCCTTGAGCGCAGTTCGACACCAGTTCCTTCTCGCGCGGAAGAGGACGGGGAGGCGGCGGACCACGCCGTGGAAGCCGCATCCTACGACGCCTCAGCGACGATGAAGGCGTGGGAGAATTTTCTGGGCCGGGGCCGGTCGGTCGCGCCGGGCGGCCTGGTTCGCAGCGTCATCGAGCGATCGTGGCAGCGCAGCGCCGTCTCCGGCGTCGACCCGCGCGGTCGCGGCAGTGACCTCATCGTCTCCGCCGACGAGGTGGATGGGTTGCGCCGGCACAATGGCGGCCTGCTGCAGGCGGCGGGCCAGACCTTCGAACGTCTCGCCGACATCCTCGGCGAGACCGCGACCATGGTCGTCGTCACCGACCAGCGCGGCGTCATCATCGAAACCGCCGGCGATCCCCATATCATCGATGCCGCCCACGACATCCGTCTGGAGATCGGTGCCAACTGGGGCGAAACCGTCACCGGCACCAACGGCATCGGCACGGCACTGACGACCGGCAAGCCGGTCTATGTGCGCGCCGCCGAGCATTTCTGCGAAGGCGTGAAGTCCTGGACCTGCATCGGCGCGCCGATCCGCAATCCGCTCGACGGCAGCGTCATCGGCGTTGTGGATTTCTCCGGTCCGCAGGACATCTTCCATCGCCATAACATCGCGCTCGGCATGATGGCGGCGAGCCACATAGAGCTGGCCCTCGCCGACCAGATGCGGGTCGAGCGCATGCAACTGCTCGAACTGTGCCTGTCCCGGCTGCAGGGCGGCGGACGCGGCGACGGCTTCGTCATCCTCGACCGCCAGGGACGGGTGATCCATCACAGCGATGCCGCAGTGGCGCGCTGGCGCCATGCCAATCCCGGCAACGAACTGCGGCTCGGCGAGAAACTGGCGGATTTCAAGGGCGACAACTGGTCGGACAACATCACGGACATTCCCGGAATCGGCAGCCAGCGCATCGAGCCGCTGATGCATGCCGGAGCCTTCTCCGGTGCCGTGCTGCTGCTCGGGCCGACGGGACACCCATCCCCCGCGGTCCGGGCCGGCACGAGCGTGGCGCTCATGGCGTTGAAGGAGGCCCGAGAGGCCATTATCGGCGAGAGCGCGGTGCTCATCGAGGCGATCGAGCGGGCCGAGCGCGCCGCGCGGGGCCAGAGCGCCGTCCTGCTGGAGGGAGAGACGGGCGTCGGCAAGGAACTGTTCGCCAAGCTCATCCACGCGGCCGGACTGACAACGGGCAAGGAGCCCCTGGTTACCTTCAATTGCGGCGCGGTCTCTAAGGAACTGCTGGGCGGGGAATTGTTCGGCCACGCCCCCGGTGCCTTCACCGGGGCCACGCGCGAAGGGCGCGCCGGGCGCTTCGAGATCGCCGACAGCGGCGTGCTCAGCCTCGACGAAATCGGCGAGATGCCGCTCGAACTCCAGCCCTATCTGTTGCGCATCCTCGAGGAGAACGCCGTCTACCGCATCGGCGAGGCCCGGCCACGGCCGATCAATGTGCGGCTCGTTGCCTCGACCAACCGCAACCTTAAGATCGAGGCGGCGGAGGGGCGGTTCCGCAAGGACCTCTATTTCCGCATCGGCGCGGTGAAGATCACTGTTCCCCCGCTGCGCAACCGCCATGGCGACATCGGCCTGCTGATCCACCATTTCAACCGGCAGGTGGCCGAGGCACAGGGCACCGAACCGCTGCATTTCCAGCCGGCGGTGCTCGATCTGCTCGAACGCTATGATTGGCCAGGGAATGTCCGGGAGTTACGCAACCTGGTCGAGTCGATGTCGCTGATGACGGTCGGTCGTACTGTAGACCTTGACGATCTGCCGGAAGATTTTGTCGAGGACGTGCAGCGCCTGCACTATTCGGGCGGCAGTCCGGCCGGGACGGCCGACAGCGGCGAAGAGATCGCACGCATCGACGATGCCGAGCGCCGGCTGATCGAGCGTACGCTCGTCGCCTCGGGTGGCAACACATCGATCGCCGCCGATCGGCTGGGGATCTCGCGCAGCACGCTCTATCGCAAGCTCCAGCAATACCGGGCGAGGCACTAGCCGTGGCTCAGGATGGCGGATGGAACCGAAGGGGCGCGGATCAGATGACAAAACGGCGCTATCGCTCCGGCAGTGTTCCCCGCTCGACGGAACTTGCCTCGGCCATTCTCGACAACGCGGAGCGCGACGTGGTCTTCATGCTGCGCATTCGCGGGCAGAGTCTCGATCTGCTGTCCCGGCACTTCCGGGAGTTCATCGAACGCTCGCTCGAGTCCAATGGCGTCGGCTATGGTGACCATCCGCTGCTGCGGCTGTTCGTCGAGACGCATGGCCGGGAACTCACTGACTTCGTCGTGAGCGGCATGGCCCTGTCGCACCAGACAGATCTGAAGGTCTTCGAGCAGTTTGGCGGCGATTCGACCCATCTGTTGCGCGCGGATGTCTGGGACAGCCTGCGCGGCTACATCGAGAGTGCCGAACAACATTTCTTGTCCGGGCTCGGCGGTCTGCACGACATCCTGGCGGAAATCGACGCCCATCGGCCTGACGCCGCTGGAGGCGTCGATGACTAGGATCGCAAAGGTTCAGTGCGGCCGGCGGCCCGGCCTCGTGGTGTCCGTTGCTCCGAGCAGGCTGGTCGGTTTCTCCCGCAGGGTACTGTGCCCGGCCGGCATCAGCGCCTCGCGCGCCGTCCCCGTGAGCGCGGTGAGCGCAACCTCCTCGGCGGCGATGTCCTCAGGCGCGCCGCTCGCCGCCGCCTGCCGCAAGGCTCCGGTACAGACATGGCCTCGGCCAAGCTGGCCGTCGGCGCCGGTGGCCAGAGTCGCAAAGAACAGCCTGCCGATGGTGTCGAACATGACAGCGATCATACGGAATGACCGGATGGGCATTGTCCCGTTTGGCGTGGCGCCGTGTCCAGTTGAACTGGATCGACCGGAGGGCGTCGGATGACGGACCCGCAGCAACTGCGCACCCTGCTCGGCGAGCGTCTGGAGATCGTACAGGAGATCGCCCGCCTGAATGCGCGTCAATTGCAGAACCGGCAGGTTTTCAGCGGCCTCGAGCTTGAGGTGATGCGGTGCGAGCGCGACGTGTCACGGTCCGGGGACATGGCAGCGGTGGCGGATCGTCTCGAACAGGCCCGGGCGCAACGCGACAGGGCTGAAGCCCGGCTCGTTGAGGACGATCACGAACTCTTGGAATGGCAGAGGCGACTCGACGTTGTGGATCGCCGGATCAGTAGAAGTTGAACCGGGTTGGCGAGTGCATCGGCGGGGGAGACATGGAAATGAGCATGACGGCAGCCGACGCATCGCCGCTTTTCGCACTTATGGCGCGGCAATGGCGCCTGGACGCGGAGGTCCAAGCCTGCGCTTTCGCCCATGATGGCGGCAGCCTTGCTTTCGCCCTGGCGGATGGCACGCTCGCCAGCGTTTCGATGGACGACCCTGAGGCGGCGGGAACGCGCTGGCGAATGTCGATCGAGGACGGCCGCTCCACGATTTCGCCGCGCGCCCGTCCTGTGTTGGCGCCCGCCAGGGTGCCGGTAGGCGAGGGAGCGCTGCGTCTCGTGCCGTTCGGTCGGTCCGGATTTTTGGTCGGTGGCGCCACCGGCCGGTTGGTACGCATCGAGGCGGATGGTTCGGCGGAGGTGGTGGTCGAGTACGACAGCACGGGGGTCGAGGCCATCGCGGCCACACGCGCTGGCACGATGGGCGACGGCGCGGCCTGGGTCGCTGCGAGCGGCTGCGTCACCCGCTACGCCCCTGATGGCGGCACGGCGCGAGCGATGGCGTGCTACGAGGGGATCGCGCGAGTAGTCGCGCCGACCCCCGACAGCGGAAGGGTAGCTCTCGGCTTCGAAGCGAGCCTGTCCATCGTCGATCTACGGGACGCATCTAGCGACCGCTTCGAGATTGCTGTCGGGCCGGTCGAGGCCCTGTCCTGGTCGCCGGACGGATGCCGGCTGGCCGCAGGCCTTCTCGATGGCGGTGTCGCCCTGATCGATATGGCGGACCGGCGTGTGCTCCGGCTGCCCGACTATCCCGCTGCCGTGCGCACGCTTGACTGGAGCCCCGATTCGCGGCGCCTCGTGACCAGCGGCGCCTTCCGCACCATTGTCTGGACGATCGACGAGGGCCGTGAGCGACCTCGGACCATTGGAACCGGGCGATCTGGTTTCGTGGCCGTCGAGGCGGCTCGTCTCCACCCCCATTTGTCCCTCGTCGCGGCCGGCTATGAAAACGGCATGATCGTGATCACGGCGATCGGTCATCCCGACGAACTGGTCATTCGCGATCCGGCGCCGGGTAGCCTGCGCGACCTGAGCTGGTCGGCCGACGGTGAACACCTGGCCTTTCACGCAGCTGAGGGGTGGGTCGGTGTAATCGACCTGCCCGCGCACATGTTCAAACAGATCGACAGGAGGATAGCATGACCTCGACCGACAAGATCGCCGAGAGTAAGGACAAGTTCTTCGAGGAAATCGCGGCCCTCGCCGAGCGGATGATCGCCGAGCACGGTCGCGAATTCACGATGGGCGCACTCATTCTTGCTGCTCGCTTTATCGCGGAGAATAAGGGTTTGGGCGACCCCCAGCTCGAGCATGCAAACTGAGTTTGGTACGGTGTTTCTACTCAGTTCCGGCGTTTGGTGGATTGGATTGAGGTTGAAACGTTCCGGCTCGCTTGCTCATCCGCCGAAGGTTCAGGCGCTGCCGGTTCGGGCCACGCGCCATAAGCAGAAGTTCGCTGGTACGACGACGAGTGGCCGGTTTGGGGCCAAATCGCGCCATCTAGGTCAAATTCCGCCCATTCCGCCATGCGCAGTTCGCCGGGTCGGGGGAACAGCAGTGCCATCAGCTTGAGAGCCGTCTGTGTGGTGGGGGCTGCCCGTCGAAGTCGTCAATGGCGCGTAGCATGGCTCCAATATCGACAGGCTCGACGACTGCCGCGCGATGCTTCACCTTCGGCGTTCGAAGAGCGCCCTTCAGTGCCGCGGTTGGGTCGTTCTCTGCCCGCGCCGTGGCGATCGCATAGCGGAAGACTGCGCCAATCGTGGATCGCAGGCGCCTCGCCCTCTCATGTGTGCCGCGCCGTTCAACTGCCTGCAGCACCGCTAGCGCTTCGGCGGAGCTGATATCAGCTATCGGTCGAGAGCCGAGCAGGGGGCGAGCGAAGCTCAGCAGCCACTTCGTCTTCTCGACAGTCGCTTCCGCCCGATCCTCCGCAATCTGGCGCTCGATGTATTCGTCCGCCACATGGTTGAAGGTGTTGCCGCGGGCGATCTTCCTGGCCAGCCTCTCCAGTTTCGAGACGACACCAGGATCGTCCCCTGTCGCCAACTTTTCCTTGGCTTGATCCCGCCTTGTGCGGGCTTCCTTCAGCGAGACCTCCGGATAGGCGCCGAAAGCGAGCTGCTTCTGCTTGCCATCGAATCGATAGGCCATACGCCAGAGCTCGCTGCCGGTAGGTGTCACGAGCAGGTGCAGACCGCCGCTATCTGACAATTTGATCGGCTTGTCGGCTGCCTTTGCAGTGCGGACGGCGATGTCAGTCAAGGGCATTTGGCACCTGCGCTGTTGGCATCGTGATTTGTTGGCATTCGGCTATGCCAACAAAGATGCCAACAAATTCGGTGAATGCCAACGAGCCGCCGCGAGCCTCGGAGGGCGTCAAACTCGGCGCAACTATCGGATTTTCTTGGGATTTTGAGCTTCAGCGAGCGCTGCTGAGCGGGAGAATGGTGCCCAGGGACGGAGTCGAACCGCCGACACTGCGATTTTCAGTCGCATGCTCTACCAACTGAGCTACCTGGGCGTAGCCGGCACGGCATCAACCGTGCGGAGCGGGGCGGTTTATAGTGTCTCCCTCTCGGCATGTCCATAAGCGGCGAAGGAAAAATGAAACTGTCCCCAGCTGGCTCGGGCAACCATCTAACCTGCTGTCCATGATGAGGTTTTTCCATGTTCCCATGGTGTGCGGCCATTCCGGACCCTCGAAGCTCGCCGTGCCGTGCCTCCAACGTCGTGCTAGGATATGAACAGTTGGCATGACATGTCCTGCCGCAGCGCGACATTGTCGTGTAAAATCCGATGCCCGCAATTGCGCGACGATCGCTGACGAGCGGTGACGCGCCAAAGGCCTGACAAGTTGCTGACTGAAAACATTAATCCGACAAAATCAGCCTCTTGGCGATTCAGCGTGGCGCCCATGATGGACTGGACCGACTAGGCCCGTAACAGCGTCATTTGCGGGGTAGGGCGGGGCGATGTTGTACCCTGTGTTGTACTGCCCCGCCGCACTGACGCGCGACGGGGCGTGGTGGAATCAGGCGCGCCGCTGCAGGCGACGTCGGATAGCGCGCTGTTCTTCTCGGATGGCCATGCCCTGTTGTGCGAGCGCTGCCTCGCCGACGGCCTCGCATAGAGCATGGTAGATTTTCAGCCAGCATGAGGCGCGCAGCCGGACCTGTCCCTCTAGTTGAGCGCCGATGCGCGCGACTGCTGCATCCACCACCGGGTACAGAGGCTCCCGTAGCCGTTTCTGCCGGTGGTAGATTAGCCACCATTGCGAATTCAGGCGCGTCCACTCTGCTCGAAGCTCCTCACGGCTTCTGTCGTCATCCGGCTCGCCCTCGAGCTCCACG
This sequence comes from Ancylobacter sonchi, assembly GCF_018390695.1. Lineage (GTDB taxonomy): Bacteria > Pseudomonadota > Alphaproteobacteria > Rhizobiales > Xanthobacteraceae > Ancylobacter > Ancylobacter sonchi. Next base: position 420,721 of record NZ_JAHBGF010000010.1, read on the forward strand.
GGGGGCTGGTCGGCAGGCGCCATGGGGCGCGACATCCGCGGCGCGGGCGCGCTCCCGGTTTGCGGACCGGTGAGATCCGCAAGAGCGACTGCCTCGTCGATGATGTGGTCGATGTTGGGGTGAGCGTTCATCGCGCCACCTCCCCGCTAAGCAGTGTGAACGCATCCAGCGCGGCGTAGGCGGCCTTCTCGGCGGTTGTGGCGGCGAATAGCGCTACCTCGCTCGGCACGGCGCCGCTGGCGAACTCGCTGGCCATGCGGGCGGCCAGCGTGGCGGCCAATGCGGCGTCATTGATCGGCCCGTCGAGGTCGCGAAGGCGTTGCGCGAGTATGGATGGCAGCGGGTCGTTGGCGGGTGGGTGGATGGTCATTGGGCGGCTCCGTGTGAACGAAAAGATTCCACACGGATATTTGGACTCCGCTTGATCATGTAGTCAACGAAAAGATTCCGTCTTGAATGATGCATGTCATGCATACTAAAATCGCCGTCATGAGATTCGCTCTGACACCCGCACAGTCACGCGCAGGCCGCGCCCTGTTGGAATGGACGCAGGCGGATCTCGCCCGTGCGGCGATGGTCGGCTTGTCGACGGTGCGCGGCTTCGAGCTCGGCACGCGAGCGCCAATCCCGAACAACATCAAGGCCATGCGCGAGGCACTCGAGCAGGCTGGCGTCGAGTTCATCGAGAACGGCGCTGTGCCCGCTACGCCCGGTGGCGTTGGGGCGCGGCTACGGGATGTGCTCCCGGTATAGTCGCGACGTCGCTGCGGGCAATGGCGTGGTGTTGAAGGGGTAGCCCACCGACTGAGACTTATTGAAGTGGGGGCGCGTACGGGATAATGAGCGCCATGAAAACTCTTGATACTTTTGAAGATCGCCGCCGTACAGCCTCTGCCGCCAAGGCCCGGCTCGTCGCCCAATTGGCTGAGCGGCCGAGCGCAGATGACCCTGCTATGATCGCCCGCGCCGCCGAGCGCAAGGCCATCGATGAGGCTAGGTCTGCGCGGCATGTCGCCCGTCGCAACGCCGCCGTTGCTGCAGAACGTGCGAATGTCGAGGCTGCCGCCGCCGAGCAGGCAGAGGCCAAAGCGAAACGCGATGAGCGCTATGCCGCTCGGAAGCGCCGCACCGGCAATTGAGCGCAGCGCTAAGCCCTGGAACCTCTATCAAGCGATCGGCGGCGAGCACCTGCGGGGTGATGGCGATGGGCAGGCGGAGGAGTCTGCGCCATAGGGAGGCCTATGAGGCGCTGCACCCTGATACGGTGCATGGGGCCATAGGAAACGGACGCGAGAAGAGTCGCCAAAATGGCGACTCTAACGAAGGCCCCGCCGATCGCTTCACGGCGGTGACCAGCGCGCCCCGCCGCCCCGTACCGTTACGGCTTCTTCATGCTCCGGCAACCTTACGGCACGCTCGACATAGGTAGGTTCGAGCCGCTTGCCGTGAGGCAGGCTGCAGGCCTCGTGTCTGTGGAGGTGGGGCGCATCGTGGGGAGACGGTGTGCCCCATCTTGCCCGGCCGCCTTAGAGCGCGATGAGCAAGTGGATAGGCGCCGGGCACGTGCGGACTATGCGGCACTGTCCATGATGCTGCGCAGAACGACAATTAGTGCCGAGTAATCCTGTCGATCTCGAAGATCTCGTCATTCCGTCACTTGATTGATGAATAAATTGGTCTAGCTTTGCGGCAGGACAGCTTCCTCTCGCGCCCTGGATACCTGATGGCGGGGGGCATCGAAATGGCGCAGTGCGGAACAGACATTAATTAGTGTCATTAGGGGAATTTGAATGGCTCTCAATGTCGCTACAAGTGACGACGAAATCGTGAGTGGCACTGATAATAGAGATTCACTATACTCAAATGGATTCAACAACGTTACGCTAAATGGGCTTGGGGGCCCTGACGGACTCTACGCCAATGGCGGGACGGGCGGCGAATTCAACGGCGGTGAGGGAAACGATTATCTTAGCGCCGGTGATCCTTATTCCGGAGAACGGAACTTTGGCGGAATTTTCAACGGTGGCGATGGCGACGACCACCTCCATGCCGACCGCAGCGCCGGCGGTACCTTCAATGGAGGAAGCGGCAATGATTGGATTGAAATAGAGCGCGCCACCAGTGGTATCCTGAATGGCGACGATGGCGATGACCAGTTTCTGGGTAATTGGGGCGAAAATGGTACCTTCGAAATCAATGGTGGGGCCGGAAACGATACGTTATCTTTTTATATAGACATAAATGAATTTAATATAGTAAAATATGAAGGTGTCGTTTTACTGTTTGGGATTAATTACAAAGCGACAATTACCGACATTGAATATTTCATCTTCGACAATAATGAGGCGAACCAGACGGATAAAGTTACGCTGGAGAATCTCGGCACCAATCCCGATCGCGTCACAGCGGCCGCGGCGACGGGCGACGATTATGTCGATGGGTTGATCGACGGCGAGAAGTGGATCGGGGAGATCACCTACAGCTTCGGACACGACATATCCGATCAGCAATTCATGGTTGCCAGCGCCCTGCTTCGTGGCTCGATTGATGAAGATGTTGGTCAAGTTGCTCACGCAACGTACAGCCTTTATGGAAGCGTGACGAGCCTCGTTGCCGCAGGCATAAGCCCCTCGTGGCCTACCGATTCTATTGAAGACTTGGATTTCTTCGAAAATGACGGCGACATAAAGTTCCAGGGCGGCAGCGGCTTCGAACGGTCATACATCGCTGAACCGCCGAGCGTCGGCAGCATAACGTTCAACTCGTCGCTGAACGGCACCGATGATGATCTGCGCTATCCCGGCGTCGGCAGCTACGCCTACTTTGTCTACCTGCAGGCGGCCGGCCGCGCGCTGGGCCTGAAATCAGCCAGCGAAGCCGGCGGCGTCGCCGATGTCGGGGTGCCGGCGGACAAGGACGGGCTCGAATATACGGTGATGAGCGAGCGGTCATATGTCGGCGGGCCGACGGGGGACTACACGAACGGCCAGTGGGACTTTCCGCAGACCTTCATGGCGCTCGACATCCAGGCGTTGCAAGCGATGTACGGCGCCGACTACACCAC
>NZ_JAHBGF010000011.1 GCF_018390695.1 Ancylobacter sonchi
GAGGCCCCCGCCGCCTCGTACTCCGCGTCCGACACACCCGACGCCAGCCCGGCCCCGGAAGCCACGACGACCTCCCCGCCAAGACCCGTCAGGCGCTTAACCGTGTCAACAGATCCCGATACACGGGGCTCGACGGACAGGTTTTCCTTGAAGACAGCAATACGCATGGCGGCACTCACGAGGTCACGATCAGCAGCAGGACCAGCAGCGCCAGCAGGCCGCCGATGAGGCCCGGCTTGCCCTTCTCCGAGGCGAGGCCGATGGCGGTGGCCGCGATAATGGCCAGCGTCGCCACGGTGAAGATCGCCCAGTGCCCGTTCACGCCGCCGATCGCCAGCGCGACCATGAGGCTGCAGAGCGAGAGCGTGCCGACGAGGGTCAGCTTCACGAAGAAGCCGTAAGTGCCCTCATGCTCGGCATAGTCATTGCCCGTGGCGGTAGCGTATTCCGGCGCTCCGTGGTCAGCCATGCGACCCCCTCCTAATGGATAATGTCAGCCATCGTCCGCTTTAGCGGAACTCGTCCCTTGCGGCAACGCCGGGGAGACCGATGGTCGCGGGCGCGTCAAGGCGTCGCGCGGGAGAATAGCGGCGGGTGGGCCGAACCGCCGGCCTCAGGCCGGCAGCGGCTCGGCCGGCGCCCCGGCAATGGCGGCGAGCGCGGCGGCGATGGCGTCGCGGTGCTCGGTCAGCCCCTTATAGGCGAGCTGCGCCGGATCGAGGCCGAGGATGTGGCCGCGCAGGGAAGCGGCGAGCTCGCGCCCGTCCGGATGGCGGCGGAACGCCTCGAACGGATCGACATGCACGCGCACGGTGAACAGGAGATCGCCGCTCTCCGGCAGCCGCCGCAGCGTCTGGCGCTCGACACGCACGAAGGCGGAGGCATCGAGATGGGCGGGGTCGTCGAACCAGTCGCGCGGGCGCTCCTTGGATTCGGGATGGTGCAGCTCGGCATCGGGATAGATCGACCAGTTCACCCGCCAGACCGGCTGCTCGACCTTGAGGTTGTCGAAGATGCGGTTCATCACCCGCGCCATCTTGTCGGCATAGCCGGGCACGGCGGCATGCAGCCCGTCCAGCGACTGGCCGAACTTCTCCGCCAGCGACCAGGCGGACGGAAAGCACAGCACCGCCGCCACCAGCCGGTAGCCGGCCGGGCCCGGGGTCAGCAGCAGCAGGTCGTCGGAGACGATGCGGCCGGCAATGGCGAAGGGCGGCTCGCTGTCGTCGTCGAGATCGACGGTGACGCCGGCCGGGAGCACCGTGAGGCGGCGGCCATCGAGCCGGTAGCTGTCCGGGAAGCGTTCGAGCAGATGGACGACCAGCAGCTCCAGCGCCTCGCGCTGGGCGGCACGGCTGCCCTCCTCCTCGCGCAGCACCACGTCGCGCTTCTCGGCAAGCAGCTGGGCGCGCTCGGCCAGCGTCTCGGCGAGGCGCGGCTCGGGCTCGATCCATTCGGCGAGATCGAGCGGGGCGAGCGCGATGGAGAACGGCTTGCGGGTGCCGTCGAACGGGGTATGCACGAAGGGGGCGGCGGCGGACATGCGTGGATTCCCGGCAGTGACTGCCGAAAGTTGTCCGCCCGCCGCCGCCCATAGGGCAAGTCCAAAATCGAGGCAGGCTCCGCCCGGAGACAGGCACCGCCCCCTGAAGCCGGGGACGGCGGGCGCCGGGGCGCCCGCGCCGGACGGGCCTCAGCCCTCCATCGCCTCCAGCTCGCCGATCATGCGGTCGATGAGGTTGAGGCCGGTCTGCCAGAAGGCCGGGTCGCGCGCATCGAGGCCGAACGGCTTCAGCAGTTCCGAGTGATGCTTGGTGCCGCCCGCCGCCAGCATGGCGAGATAGCGCTCGGCAAAGCCCTCGGCGGCGTTCTCGTAGACCGCGTAGAGCGAGTTCACCAGGCAATCGCCGAAGGCATAGGCGTAGACGTAGAAGGGCGAGTGGATGAAGTGGCCGATATAGACCCAGTAGTTCTCGTAGCCGGGGCCGAGATGGATGCCCTCGCCGAGGCTGGTGGCCTGCACGTCCATCCAGATCTCGCAGATGCGCTCGGCGGTGAGCTCGCCCGACTTGCGCTCGGTGTGGATGCGCCGCTCGAAGGTGTAGAAGGCGATCTGGCGCACCACCGTGTTGATCATGTCCTCCACCTTGGAGGACAGCATCGCCTTGCGAGCCGCCTTGTCCGGCGCCGCGTCGAGCAGCTTGCGGAAGGTCAGCATCTCGCCGAACACCGAGGCGGTCTCGGCCAGCGTCAGCGGGGTCGGCGCCATCAGCGCGCCGTTCGGGCCGGCCAGCACCTGGTGCACGCCATGGCCGAGCTCATGGGCGAGCGTCATCACGTCGCGCGGCTTGCCCATATAGTTGAGCAGCACATAGGGATGCACCGAGGGCACGGTCGGGTGCGCGAAGGCGCCGGTCGCCTTGCCCGGCCGCACGCCGGCGTCGATCCAGCTCTTGTCGAAGAAGTCGCGGGCGATGTCGGCCATGCGCGGCGAGAAGTCGGAATAGGCGCCGAGCACGGTGTCGCGCGCCTCGGTCCAGGCGATGGCCTTGGTCTCGACCTTGGGCAGCGGCGCGTTGCGGTCCCAGTATTCCAGCTTCTCCTTGCCGAACCACTTGGCCTTCAGCTTGTAGTAGCGGTGCGACAGGCGCGGATAGGCCTCGTGCACCGAGGACACCAGCGCATCGACCACCTCGCGCTCGACGCGGTTCGCCAGATGGCGGCTGTCGGCGATGTCCTGGAACCCCCGCCAGCGGTCGGAAATATCCTTGTCCTTGGCGAGCGTGTTGGTGATCAGGGTGAACAGCCGCAGATTCTCGCTGAATACCTTGGCGAGCGCATCGGCACCGGCCTTGCGCTTCTTCTGGTCGGTCTCGGCGAGATAGTTCAGCGTCGGCTCCAGCGGCAGGCTCTTGCCGTCCACCTCAAAGCGCAGCCCAGCGATGGTCTCGTCGAACAGCCGGTTCCAGGAGCCGCGCGAGGTGACGCCCTTCTCGTGGAACAGCTGCTCGATGCGGTCCTCGAGCTGGTAGGGCTTGTCGGCCCGCACATCGTCGATCCACGGCCGGTAATAGCCGAAGGCGGGATCGGCGAGCGCCGCTTCCATCTTGGCGTCGTCGAGCCGGTTCATCTCCAGCGTGAAGAACAGCAGATGGGTGGAAGCCTCGGTGAGCTTCTCCTGCACGTCGCCATAGAACTTGGCGCGCACCGGATCGGTGGTGTCGCCGGAATAGACCAGGCCGGCATAGGAATAGAGCCGGCCCAGCAGTTCCTCGACGCCCTCGTAGCGCTTCAGCGCCTTGGCCATCTCGCCACCGGCGTCGGCGCCGTCGAGCAGGCCTTCCAGCCGCCCCTTATAGGCCTCCTCGAAGGCAGCGCACTCGGTGCGGGCGCGTTCGAGATCGGCCTTGATCTCGGGGGAGTCCATGCCCGGATAGAGATCCGACAGGTCCCATTGCGGCAGCTTGCCGAGCGCGGCGGCGCCCACTTCCGACGCGGGGGACAGGGCGGGAAGACGATTCTGACGGGGGAACATGACGACTCCGGCGGGAGAGGGGTCTGCGGGACAGGCGAAAAGGCGGGTCGGCGCGCCGTCGGATCGGCGGAAGGCAACGCCTCAGGCGCACAGTGATATCGTGCGGGAGACCGGCGGATCAATGCACCGCGCACAGGCTCTTGATCGCACCCGTCGGCCGCCCCATGGTGAGCGGACACCGCTTCTCTTTCGCGAGCTCCGCCATGGCGATCCGTGCCACCGCCCTCCTCCTCGCGCTGGCCGCGCTGATCCTGCCGGCGGTGCCGGCCGCCGAGGCGGCGCCGAAGCGCCTCGTCATCGTGCGCCATGGCGAGAAGGCCGGCCCGCTCGCGCTGTGCAGCGTCGGCAAGGAACGGGCGCAGGCGCTGGCGGCGCAATATCTCTCGCCGACCAGCCCGATGAGCCTGATCGCCAGGGACCCGCCGGCGGCGATCCTGGTGATGACGCTGCACACGCTGGAGACCGCCCGGCCGATCCTGAAGGCCTGGAACATGCGGCCGCTGGCACCGGCGATCGCCTATGTGCCGATCAAGAACAACCGTCACTTCAACGCCAAGCTCAACAAGGTGAACCGGGACGTGGTGGCGGACCTGATGGACAATCCGCGCTGGCACGGCCGGACGGTGCTGATGGTGTGGGAGCATTTCCACATCGCCAGCGCCGCGCTGGAGGCCGAGTTCCCCGGCGAGCAGGCGACGCTGCGGCAATTGCTGCGGCTGGCGGAGATCCCGCCCTGGAAGATCGTCGACGCGCCCAACGGACGGCCGACCCTGCTGCCGGGCGGGGTGCCGGATACCTGGCCGGATTCCAACTTCAACTTCTTCTGGGTGCTCGACTATGACCGCGACGATGCGCGGGTGCCGGCGCGGCTGACGGTGATACGGCAGAATTTCCAGCCGCCTTTCGCCGCCCTGCCCTCAAACGACTGGGGAGCGAAGGAGAAGCTGCCCGCCGGTTCCGGCTGCACCTGATCCCTCGCTCCCCCTCGCGCACGCAGGGGAGCACGTGCGCGTTTCGACCTGTATGTTTCAACCTGAGCGCTTGATCGCGCGTCAGTTGAAGGTGCGCTTCAGCTGCTGGCCCGGCGAGTTGGAGCCCTTGTAGAGCGGGGCGAAGATCGGCTCGAACAGGCCATTGTTCCGATTCTGCCGCACCTGCTGGCGGCGCACGCGCTCACGCTCGCGCACCTCCTTCTGCTCGTAGCTGCCGATGGTCGGCAGCGGGCCGGTGGCGGTGGTGGTGGCATGCACCGGCGCAGTAGCGGCGACCGGCAGGGCGATCATGGCAGCGAGAGCAGCAATGCCAAGCTTCTTCGAGATCATCATTACCTCCCGTTGAGTATTGGATTGCACATTCAATGCGGGAGCGACGATTTTGTTTCATCGTCGCGAACGAATTCCGTGACGGCCGTTGCGGAATTCCTTGCCGCGCCGGCTGGAGGCCTCGGCGCGTCACACCCGCGACAGCCCTTCGCCGCAAGGTCGCAGGCTGCGATGCGCTCCGAGCGCACGAATCAGAACCATTTTGCGGGTATTTTACTTGTGACGCCCTGCTTGGCGTTTCTACTTGGATCGCCTTGCGCCGCTGCCCGGCATAACCCCAGCCGCGAAGGACGGCCCGGCCACACCGACATCCGAACGCGCCCAAGCCGCCGACCGCGAAGCGCAGCGGATTTCGACGGCATCAAAACCTGGAAGCGGGATTTTTGGACCGGAATGGTGGGCGCGACAGGGATTGAACCTGTGACCCCCTCGATGTCAACGAGGTGCTCTCCCGCTGAGCTACGCGCCCATTCCGTCCGGGATGCCGGGGCGGCCCGGCGGGCACCCCTATAACCACAAGCCGCGCCCGGCGCAAGCGCCGTGCATCCGGCACACCAACCAGACTGGGGATGACGCCCCCAGACCGGTGGTTAGAATGCCGGCCTCACGCCGCCAGCATCTTGCCGACCTCGTTGACGAGATCGCGCAGGTGGAACGGCTTCGAGAGGATCTTGGCATCCTTCGGCGCCTGGTTGTCGGCATTCAGCGCCACCGCCGCGAAGCCGGTGATGAACATCACCTTGATGTCCGGATCGAGCTCGGTCGCCTTGCGGGCGAGTTCGATGCCGTCCATCTCCGGCATCACGATGTCGGTCAGAAGGAGTTCGAACGGCTCCTCGCGCAGCCGGTCATAGGCCGAGCGGCCATTGTCGAACGACACCACCGAATAACCGGCATTCTGCAGCGCCTTCACCAGAAAGCGGCGCATGTCGTTGTCGTCTTCGGCCAACAGGATCTTCAGCATCGACGTCACCTCGGATTCGGGAGCGTGATGACCAGCCGGAGGCTGCGCCGCCACACCGGAAAACTCCCCGCATGTTTCGCCTAATCGGGTAGCGCGCCGGCTGTTAGCACATCGTGAATCCACGACGCTGTGAACGATACGTGCTTTCCGAAACATTGCCGACCGTTTCACAGTCCTCCCGCGCGTGTTAGACAGATGCGTGACATGCGCGCCGCGGACGGCGCCCCAGAGGAGCCGACGGACGGGCAGATGGCGATCATATCGGAGACGATAGATCCGGCCTTCGAGGTCGTGGAGCCCGACCCCTTCACCGCGCCGCTGCTGTTCAATTCGCCCCATAGCGGCATCATCTATCCGCGCGCTTTCCTCGAGCAGGTGCGGCTCGACATGCCGACGCTGCGCCGCTCCGAAGACTCGCTGGTCGACGAGCTGATTCGCCCGGTCACCGGGCTCGGCATGGGCTTCATGCGGGCGCATTTTCCGCGCTGCTATCTCGACGTGAACCGCGAGCCCTACGAACTGGACCCGCGCATGTTCGACGGCCGGCTGCCGCCCTATGCCAATACGCGCTCCATGCGGGTGTCCGGCGGGCTCGGCACCATCGCCCGCGTGGTGGGCGAGCAGCAGGAAATCTACAGCCGCCGCATCCCCGTCGACGACGCGATGACCCGCATCGAGGCGTTCTACAAGCCCTATCACCGCACCCTGCGCCGGCTGATGGTGCAGATGCAGCGCGGCTTCGGCATCGCTGTGCTGGTCGACTGCCACTCCATGCCCTCGGGCGGCGGCCGCGACGAGCGCTCCCGCGTCGACATGGTAATCGGCGACCGCTACGGCACCAGCTGCGCCGGGGCGATCCCCGAGCGCATCGAAACCGTCCTGCGGCGGCTCGGCTATTCAGTGGTGCGCAACAAGCCCTATGCCGGCGGCTTCATCACCGAGCATTACGGCAACCCGGTCTCCGGCATGCACGCGGTGCAGATCGAGATCAACCGCGCGCTCTACATGGACGAACGCACCTATCAGCGCAGCGAACGCTTCGAAAATGTGCAGCGCGACCTCGTCGCCGTCGCCCGGGCACTGGCCGACATCCCGCATCTGGAACTGGCCCCCGCGCGGGCCGCTGCGGAATAATCGAGCGTTTCCAGTCACTTGCGCAATAGATGACGGATTTTTATCGACCGACGCAAAATGCCGCAGAACAGCCTTGCATTTTGGGAATGAGAGATATACGAATTCTGCACGCTCGGTTCTGACGGAGCGCTTCCCCATCCCGCTGCGGGATTTCGACACCACGACGGCGACGCCGTGGCCCGGGGAACGCGACACAGAAACGGGCAAGCCCTTCTTCCGGGTGTCGCAAGACATCATGCCGAAGGTCTCGACGGGAAACGCAGGACGGTGCAAAGCCGCCACGCCCCGACCGGGAACCGGAGGTACAAAAGAAAGAGGCCGCTCACGCGAACGAGAGCGGCCCAAGTCTAGGGAGGAAACGCCCAAGGAGGGCTGCACGGAGCGACGCCAATCGCTGCGTGCGAGACAGAAGATGGCGGTGCATTGCGGAATAATCAAGGCGGCACGTCCCATTTTCTGGCATACCAGATACAAACAAATGACAGGTGTGGCCGATTTGTCGCGACAGCGATGCGAGCCGGGGGTGTGATGGCCTTCGGAGCGTGATCGACGTCTCGCGTCTCGGGATGACGGCCGGAACGGCGACAAACCGTTCCGGCCTTTTATTTTGACGCGCGGCGGCAGCCGCCCTCGATACCGGTCGGACGGGCGCAGCCGCCGAAGCGCAGCGCCGGATAAACCATTGCAGGGGCTTGGTTTTGCGCATGCCCGGCAGGCGGCTCGCCGATGTCGGGCGAGCATTCCTACCCTTCTTGGTGGGGTCCTGCGGGGAGCCTGCACCGACCTTCCGTTGTCGCGTGCCGACAGGAAAAGGTCGGACGGCCCGACCCAGCCGAACGGGACCGTCGGGGGCGACTGCCGCCGAATCCGCGTAGGCATCCCTTCCGGCCGATGGCGGATCGCACGCCTCGCATAAGCGGATTCGTCGCAGGTCGCGGTGGGGTCGTCAGGGCACGGACAACCACTGGAACAGCCCGACACCAGCTGCTTGAGCCGGAAGCGGCGCCGGAGATTCGGCTCGGGCATGCCGGCTCTCGCCTCGGACGATCGAAGCGATGAGCACGTCGCCGCTCGCCCGCCGTTCCGTTTCGCCGCCCGTACCCGCGCTTCCGCCCGGCTTCAATAATGAGCGCGAGGACTGAGGAACGATGATCCCGGCGCAACGGGCGATGTGGGGCCGCGAAAGAAGGACGGCCGTGAGACATCGTCCGGCCATGACGAGCGATCCGTCCGACGGTCCGGCAGGAAATGCAGCGCAGTCCCCTGCCGGCGACGAAGATCGCAGAAGGCCAAGCATGAAGGGTCGGTGTCGTCCTGCCTTCCTGCCTTTCTGCCTTCCTGTCGTCCCGCCCCGCGCCATTGAGCCGGCCCGCCTCCATCCCATCTTGAAGGAGCGCTATGAGGGAGGCGCCCCTGACACGGATGGCGAGGAAGCACGAGGATGCGGGCGGGGCCGGAGGCCGAAGCGGAGACTGCCACGACAGATTCAAGAGCGCCGCGCTTCTTCGACATGGTCGTGCTTCCAGTCGCCCTGGACGGGCAGAGCCATCAGCGCGCCGCCGATCGTCCTGCCCCTCCGCCTTGCCGCCCGCACCAACCGCCTCACCAGCCCTTTCAACCGCGAGCCATGATGATGGCGATAGCGATGCAGATGTGAGGATGCGAGGTGGCGTCGGCTGTCAAAGCAGGGACCATCGCCGTGGATTCGGTTCGGCCGCCCTCCCCGTTGCCGGATCGACGAGACGATGGGGATTAGGCCGTGCCCCTCCCTACCCTCGCGACCATCCTCACCGATCCGCCTCCACGCGTTATCGAGGATGAGCACGGGACGGCTACGCATGAGCGGCTGGGAAGCGGTTGCGGGCCGCAATGTGCAGCGCCGTCCGGTGAGCCGGCGCTCCGGCGATCCGGAGGAAAGCGTTAGCGGCAGCGCTTGCTCGCCGACAAGACCGCCCCTCTTCCGGAGCGATGACGGCTTGCCCGCCCCTCCTCCACAATCATCCGTTCCAAACCGCCTTATGCACCTGCGCCGGCGCGCAGCGGGGTCGATGCGGGACGGGCGCCGGCCTCGACGAGCAGGGCGATCCGGCGACCGGCAATCCGGCGGGACGCATGAGCGCCAGTCCCCCACGCGGTGACAGGCCGCGAAAGCCCGGCGATGGAGGCTTCGCAACACGCCCTCCCCTCGCGGTCCTTCGTTCCAAACCACTATCGCGGCCGTCGATGACACATCCGGAAAAATGAGGTGGGCGGCGACGCGCGCAGCAAGTGGCAGCAAGGTGGAGAGGAAGGCAGGCAGATCGGACGGGTGCGGGACGGCCGCCAACCGCGACGAGCAATTCGATCCATCCATCCGGCGGGACAACGCGGATCCACCCATGCAGGCGTCCTGCGCTTCGCGGTGGGCACCCGTTCGCGCGCTCCGCGCCCCTCGCTGCACGCATGGCCGGCACCACGTCAAACGGTGCCGTGCGAGGCTGAACGGCAGAATGGGCGGGAAACGCGGCGGGAAGTATACACCGGCAGCGGCCGGCGGCGGGAGCCGACGAGTCCGGCTCGGAACCTTGGCCACACGCGGGCGCAGAAAAAAGAAAGGGCCGCATCCCAAAGGAGCGGCCCAAGTCTAGGGAGGAAACGCCCAAGGAGGGCGACGGCAGCGCAACGCCAATCACGCCGCCGCATTGCAATAATATGCCGGAGACCGGCGCCTGACGCAAGGGGGAAACGAAAGAAACGAAAGCCGACCATCGCATCTCACGCGCAAGTGACGCAAAACGCGCCCGGAGCGCGCCTGCCTGTCGAGCGGTCATCGGAGAGGAAACGGCAGGGTGCCGGGCTGAGGTCGCCCTTGCGGACACCCTGACGGCAGCGGAGGCGGAAAAACACCCATATAGGGAGAAGGTTTCAGAAAATCGTTCTGAATCAAAGCCCTGGACAAAAGAAAGGGGCCGCTCACGTTGCCGGAGCGGCCCAAGTCTAGGGAGGAAACGCCCAAGGAGGGCGACGGAGAGGCAACGCCAATTGCCTCGCCGCACTGCAATAATATGGCAGGTTCACCCTCCGCTGGCAATCGCCGGGCATGCCTAATTGTTGGACTTGCCGGAATGGCAGCCATGCACTGACCGCAGAGCTCAAACCGTATGGCGGAGCCGGCTGCCATGTGCGGCACACATCGTTACCTTCCGTCCGGCCCCGCGACCCGCCCGCCGGTCCCGCCGGGACGATTGCCGGCCGCCACCGCGGTCGATATGGAAGACGCAGCGCCGAGCGGCATCGGCGGCGGCAGAACGGAGTGGGTCGCATGAGCGCCGTGGATTTCGAAGGCTTCGTGCACGAGCTGGCCTCGGTGTCCGGCCAGGTCATCCTGCCGTTCTTCCGCACCGCCCTCGGCGTCGAGGACAAGAAGCCCGGCGCTGCCTTCGATCCGGTGACCGCCGCCGACCGCGCCGCCGAGCAGGCGATGCGCAACCTCATCCGCCAGACCTTCCCGCAGCACGGCGTGCGCGGCGAGGAATATGGCAACGAGAATCTCGATGCCGAGTATATCTGGATCCTCGACCCGATCGACGGCACCAAATCCTTCATCGCCGGCCTGCCGGCCTGGGGCACGCTGATCGGCCTCGCCCGCCACGGCGCGCCGGTCTATGGCATGATGCACCAGCCCTTCGTCGGCGAGCGCTTCTTCGGCGACGGCATGACCGCCCGCTATCGCGGCCCGGCCGGCGCCCGCAGCCTCTCGGTGCGCCCCTGCGCCAGCCTCGGCGAGGCGCTTTTGATGACCACCAGCCCCCGGTTGATGAAGGACGCCGACCGCGCCCGCTACGGCGAGGTGGAACGCCAGGTGCGGCTGCCGCGCTATGGCGGCGACTGCTATGCCTATTGCATGATCGCCGCCGGCCATGTCGACCTCGTCATCGAGACCGAGTTGCAGGACTACGACATCGCGGCGCTGATCCCCATCGTCGAGGGCGCCGGCGGCATCATCACCGATTGGGAAGGCAACCCGGCCACGGGCGGCGGGCGGATCGTCGCCGCCGGCGACCGGCGCGTGCACGAGCAGGCGCTGAAGGTGCTGGCGGAAGGCTGAGGCCCGCGCGCAGGAATTTCCCGCGCCGACATCCAGTGCACCGGGATCCGGCGTACCGGATCCGTCTCAGGCCGCCGCGGCGGCGCTGCCCGGGATGAAGGCGTCGAACGCGGCGAGGAAGGGCTGGCGGAACTCGTCGCGCTCCTGCAGCAGCTCGTGCCGCGCGCCAGGCAGCACGATATGCGTGCCGGCGATGAGGCGGCTGCCCAGCCGCTCGATCGCCGGCGTCGACACCACCTTGTCGGCCCCCGCCCCCACCATCAAAAGCGGCTGGCGGATGAGGCGCGCGGTGGCGGGATCGGTGAGCCGGTCCATCTGCTCGAAGGCCGACTTCACCCAGCCGATGGTCGGCGGGCCGACCCGGAGCACCGGATGCTCGGCGCAGATCGCGTGGTTGCGCGCGAAGCGCACCGAATCCGAGGTCAGCCGGTTGCCCTCGAACACCAGTTCGCCGGCGCGCAGCCGCCCGTTATGCGGGACATAGACGCGCGACAGGCCGGCAGCGTTGAGCACGCGGGCGGTGCGGCGCGCAACCCGGTCATGGCGCACCATGGCGAGGTCGAGCATCGGCGTCGACAGCACCATGCGCTCGAACCAGCGCGTCTCGCGCAGGGTGGATTCCAGCAGGATCGCCGCGCCCATCGAATGGGCAAGCGCGTAATAGGGCGCCGGGCACTGCGGCAGCACGATCTCGCGCATGAAGGCTTCGAGGTCGCGCTGATAATCCGCGAAATGGCCGACATGCCCCTTCATCGGATTGCGCAGCAGCCGCTGCGAGCCGCCCTGGCCGCGCCAGTCCAGCACCGCCACCGCGAAGCCGCGCCCGCGCAGATCCTCGGCGGTCTCGAAATACTTCTCGATCTTCTCGGTGCGCCCCGGAAACACGCACACCGTGCCGCGCGTACGCGCCGCCGGGCGCGGCCAATAGGCATAGCGCAGCGACACGCCGTCGGCGGTGCGCAGCATGCCGCTTTCGGCGCCTTCCGGCACGGGATTGTCGAGGGTGCTGAAGAGTTGCATTTCGGGGTGGAGAAACCTTCGCAGGAAGCAGCAGAGGTGAGTAGCGAAAACCATGCCGAATCACAAGCCGGCAAAGGCTTTCGGCAGGTCTTCGTGACAGTTTCGTGATTGCCTTCCGCAGCGTCTTCCAGTCAGTAACGCTGGTCGCCGAAGCCGATCACCTTCATGCCGCTGATCGCGCCGGAGGCCGCATCGACCACTACCCGCACCCGCTCGCCGCGCGGCCCGTTGGCCTCCAGCAAGATAGTGGGGCCGCGCTGGCGCAGCACCGAGACGTCCGAGAAGCCGCGCGCACGCAGCATCCGCGCCGCCGCCTCGCCGTCGAGCCCGCCGCCGGCCGGCGGCGTTTCATAGGGCGCGTAGGGACCGGGCGGCGGTCCGCCGCGCCCATAGGGCGCCGACCACGGGCCGCCGGACGGCCCGATGGCCTGCGCGATGGTCTGGGCGACGGCCTCGGCCCGCGCGTCGAGCGTCAGCCCCGCCGGCAACGCCAGCAGGATCGCCAACAGCATGCGCAGCATCGCCATCACCGCCTGGCCTCCCGATCCTGACCGCCGGCCACCGCCGCGCGCCTATCCGCTCCGGAAGATAAGAAAGTCGAACTGAATTACCGCCGAGCCATCCGTTCATCCGCCGTTCATCTTCGCGACGGCGGTTTTCGTGCAACCGCCCTTGCGAAACGCTGGGCCTGCCCCATCTCCAGACTGTGCCGGCCATGACGGCGGCACGCAAGCCGGACCCGGCTCAAGCGAGAGGGTCCGCCATCCCTGCATGTCGCTTCACAGGAGGATATGCCATGCGTACGTTCGATCTTTCTCCGCTTTATCGTTCGACCGTCGGCTTCGACCGGCTGTTCTCGCTGCTCGATCAGGTCGGCGGTGTCGATGCCGGCACCTACCCGCCCTATAATATCGAGCGCACCGGCGAGAATGCCTATCGCATCACCGTCGCGGTCGCCGGCTTCACCGACCAGGATCTCAGCATCGACGTGAAGGAGGGCACGCTCTCCATCCGTGGCGAGCGCAAGTCCGACGAGACCGGCAAGTCCGGCGAGGTGCTCTATCAGGGCATCGCCGCGCGCGCCTTCGAGCGCCGCTTCCAGCTCGCCGATCATGTCGAGGTACGTGGTGCCTCGCTGGCCAACGGCCTGCTCCATGTCGACCTCGTGCGCGAGGTCCCCGAGAAGCTGAAGCCCCGCTCGATCGCCATCACCTCCGGCACGGCCGCGCAGGCCGCCCCCAAGGTGATCGACGCCAAGGTCGCCGCGTAACCGGCCCGTCCGCCGCTTCAGCGGCGGACCGCCTCCACGTCAGGCATACCGCCAGGCGCCCCGGCCAACCGGGGCGCCTTTTGTTTTGAGAGTCGCCCGCCCCGGCCAACCGGGGCGCCTTTTATTTTGAAATCCTGGCGCGACACACCGGGGCGCCTTTTGTTTTTGGCGATCCTCGCGGCGCCGGCCTACTGGACCGGCGACCTACTGGATCGGGGGCTTGGGCGTCGGGCGCGGCGGCTCGTTGGCTTCGCGCACCAGCACCGAGGCGGTGCCGGCCGGCACTTCCGCCGCTCCGGCGCCGGCGCCAGTGGACACGCCGGCGCGCGCCTCCAATGCGTTGGGCGCCTTCGGTGCGGCCTCGGGCGATGCGGCGGGCGCATTCGCCGTCGGCGTCGCGGCGGCCGGGGCATTCGCCGCCGGCGCGGCCGTGGCAGGGGTCGCATTAGGCGGGGTCGCCACGCCGGGAATGACCCGCACCGCCGTTTCGCCCGGTTTCACCGCCGCCGGCGCCTCGACGGGCGATGTAGCCGCAGGCGGCACCGCCGCGACGGACGGGTTCGCGGGCGCCGCCGAGGCGCCGCCGCCGGCGGGCCGCGCGGCAGGAGACGTGGCAGGAGACGTGGCCTGCGGGATCGCCGACGGCACCGGATCGACGGCGCGCAACTCGCCGCCCGGCGTCGAGGCCCCGGCCTCCGGCAGGCCGGTGGAGAGCGGCGCGATCGGCGAAGCCGGCAGCGGCGGCTTGCGCGGCGGCAGGACATTGGTGACCGGCAAGGGCGCGCGGCCGACAGCCGGCGGCACCGCAGGGCCGATGGGTCGCATCGACACGATGGTGCCGGTATAGGCGTTCACCCGCACCTGCACGCGGCGCCCCATCGCGTCGGTCGCCTCACTCACATAATATTGTCCGTCGGTGCGCGGGCGCGAGATGTTGCTGAGGCCCATGGAGCCGAGCATCGGCCGCATGTCGGCGCGCGGCATCACCGGCGGGGCATAGGGCGGCACGATCGCCGGGCGGTAGACCGTGCCCGGCGCCGGATAACGCGGCGGCGGCGGCGCATAGCGGGGCGCCGGCACATAGCCGGGCGGCGGCGCGTAGGGCCGGTAATAGACCTGCGCCTGCGCCGGCAGCGCGGCGCCCGCCGCGAACACGGCGGCAAGCACCGGCAGGGCGACGGCGCATCGGACGGATTTCAGGGCGGACAGCTTGGACATCGAAGCCAGTTCCAGACAGATTCTGCTGAAGATCAGCGCTTTACCAACCGTGAACCATGAAAGCCGGGGAATGCGGCGCCGCTGAGACCTCCGCCGGGAGCTGGCGTCGAGAGCTGCCGCCACCGCGCAATCCCCGGCGCCGCTACGGCATCCTGGTATACGAGGCCCGGCAATTGGCTTGCGTCCACCCCGCCCTCCGATTGGCATTGATTGCGCGTTACGGGCCTATTCCGCAACAAGAGATAAAAATGCCGCGCCTAAAGTGTTATCTGCCGCTTGTCCGCGCGCGCGGTTTCTGGCATCTTCGGCATTGATAGGACAACCATACTGTCCTATTAGGCAGATAGGCTGACGCTCTGCACGAGGGAGACATCCTCGCTATGGCACAGTCGATGCTAGCGTAATCTGATGCTGGTGTGCATGCTTGCGGGCGGTGAGCCCGCGGGGCCGGGATGTCTCGGCATACACACCGGCGAGGCGAGCAAACGGGAGGCTCCGATGAGCGAGGAGTTTGGCAAGATGGCCGTGTCGAGTTTCGTTGAGGGTTCGGTCCGTCCGGCCACGACGGACCGTGCCATCGTCAAAAATCCGTCCGTCGGGCGAACCGTGATCGATCCGGGCCTCCCGGCGGCGCAGGGCCTCTACGACCCGCGCAACGAGAAGGATTCGTGCGGCGTCGGCTTCATCGCCGACATCAAGGGCCGCAAGTCGCACCAGATCGTCAAGGACGGGCTGCAGATCCTGCTGAACCTCGAGCATCGTGGTGCCGTGGGCGCGGACCCGCGCGCCGGCGACGGCGCCGGCATGCTGGTGCAGATCCCGCACCGGTTCTTCGCCAAGGAAGCCGCCAAGCTCGGCTTCGCCCTGCCCCAGCCCGGCCACTACGCCGTCGGCCACGTCTTCCTGCCGCGCGATGCGGAAGGCCGTGAGATCGTCCGCGAGACCTTCGAGCGCGTCGTCGTCGAGGAAGGCCAGGTCGTGCTCGGCTGGCGCGACGTGCCGACCGACAACTCGCATCTCGGCCACACCGTGCTGCCGACCGAGCCCGGCCATGTGCAGGTGTTCATCGGCCGCGGCGAGGCGACCGCCAGCGAGGACGATTTCGAGCGCCGGCTGTTCATCCTGCGCAAGGTGGTGTCCAACGCCATCTATGACGCCAAGGACCCGCGCACGGCGGGCTATTACGTCGTGTCGCTGTCCTGCCGCACCATCGTCTACAAGGGCATGTTCAACGCCGACCAGCTCGGCACCTATTACTCCGACTTCCACGACGAGGATTTCGAGAGCGCGGTGGCCCTGGTCCACCAGCGTTTCTCGACCAACACCTTCCCGGCGTGGTCGCTGGCGCATCCCTACCGCATGGTCGCCCATAACGGCGAGATCAACACGCTGCGCGGCAACGTGAACTGGATGGCGGCCCGCCAGGCTTCCGTCGACAGCGAGCTGTTCGGCAACGACATCTCCAAGCTGTGGCCGATCTCCTATGAGGGGCAGTCGGACACCGCCTGCTTCGACAATGCGCTCGAATTCCTCGTGCAGGGCGGCTACGAGCTGCCGCACGCGGCGATGATGCTCGTGCCCGAAGCCTGGGCCGGCAATCCGCTGATGGACGAGGAGCGCCGCGCCTTCTACGAATACCACGCCGCCCTGATGGAGCCGTGGGACGGCCCGGCCGCCATCGTCGCCACCGACGGCCGACAGATCGTTGCCACGCTGGACCGCAACGGCCTGCGGCCGGCGCGCTACATGGTGACCAAGGACGACAAGATCGTCTGTGCCTCGGAAATGGGCGTGCTGACCTTCCCGGAAGAGGAGATCGTCACCAAGTGGCGGCTCCAGCCGGGCAAGATGCTGCTCATCGACCTCGAAGAGGGCCGCCTCGTCCCCGACGACGAGGTGAAGACCGAGATGGCGCGCAAGCACCCCTACAAGGAGTGGCTGAAGCGCACCCAGCTGGTGCTGGAAGAGCTCCGCGCCGTCGAGGCGCGCGAGGTCCGCACCGACGTGTCGCTGCTCGACCGCCAGCAGGCCTTCGGCTATTCGCAGGAAGACCTCAAGCTCCTGATGGCGCCGATGGCGACCACCGGGCAGGAAGCGGTCGGCTCGATGGGCACCGATACGCCGATCTCGCCGCTGTCGAAGAAGTCGAAGTCGCTGTTCACCTATTTCAAGCAGAACTTCGCGCAGGTTACCAACCCGCCGATCGACCCGATCCGCGAGGAGCTCGTCATGAGCCTCGTGTCGTTCATCGGGCCGCGGCCGAACATCTTCGACCTCGAAGGCAATTCGCGCCGCAAGCGGCTCGAGGTGCGCCAGCCGATTCTCACCAATGCCGACCTGGAGAAGATCCGCTCCATCGGCTTCATGGAGGAGCGGTTCGACACCCGCACGCTCGACATCACCTACCCGTCCGACAAGGGCGCGGCGGGGATGGAGGACGCGGTGGAGCGGCTGTGCGAGCGCGCTGAGGCGGCGGTGCATGGCGGCTACAACATCATCATCCTGTCCGACCGTCTCGTCGGGCCGGACCGCATCCCCATACCCTCGCTGCTGGCGACGGCAGCCGTGCACCATCACCTGATCCGCAAGGGCCTGCGCACCGCCGCCGGCCTCGTGGTGGAGACGGGCGAAGCGCGCGAGGTGCATCATTTCGCCTGCCTCGCCGGCTACGGCGCCGAGGCGATCAACCCGTATCTCGCCTTCGAGACGATGATCGACATGCGCGTCGACATCCCCGAGGAGGTCGACGAGTACGAGATCGTCAAGCGCTTCATCAAGTCGATCGACAAGGGGCTGCTGAAGGTGATGTCCAAGATGGGCATCTCCACCTACCAGTCCTATTGCGGCGCGCAGATCTTCGACGCGGTCGGGCTCAACACCGCGCTGGTGGAGAAGTACTTCACCGGCACCGCCTCGACCATCGGCGGCGTCGGCCTCGCCGAGATCGCCGAGGAGACGGCGATGCGCCATCGCGACGCCTTCGGCGACGCGCCGATCTTCCGCAACGCGCTCGATGTCGGCGGCGAATACGCCTACCGCCTGCGCGGCGAGGAGCACGCCTGGGATCCCGAGACCGTCGCGGTGCTGCAGCACGCGGTGCGCGGCAACGCGCAGGACAAGTACCGCGCCTTCGCCAAGCTGGTGAACGAGACCGGCGACAAGACGCTGAACATCCGCTCGCTGTTCCGCATCAAGGAGGCGGCTGAGGTCGGCTATACGCCGGTGCCGCTCGACGAGGTCGAGCCGGCGTCGGAGATCGTCAAGCGCTTCGTCACCGGTGCCATGTCGTTCGGCTCGATCTCGCGCGAGGCGCACACCACGCTCGCCATCGCGATGAACCGCATCGGCGGCAAGTCGAACACCGGCGAAGGCGGCGAGGAGGCCTCGCGCTTCAAGCCGCTGCCGAACGGCGACAGCATGCGCTCGGCGATCAAGCAGGTGGCGTCCGGCCGCTTCGGCGTGACCGCGGACTACCTCGTCAACGCCGACATGATCCAGCTGAAGATGGCGCAGGGTGCCAAGCCCGGCGAAGGCGGACAATTGCCCGGCCACAAGGTCGACGCGGTGATCGCCAAGGTGCGCCACTCGACGCCGGGCGTCGGCCTGATCTCGCCGCCGCCGCACCACGACATCTACTCGATCGAGGATCTGGCGCAGCTGATCTACGACGTGAAGAACGTCAACCCGGCGGCCGACGTGTCGGTGAAGCTGGTCTCGGAAGTCGGGGTGGGCACGGTGGCCGCCGGCGTCGCCAAGGCGCGCGCCGACCACATCACCATCTCCGGCTTCGAGGGCGGCACCGGCGCGTCCCCGCTCACCGCGCTGAAGCATGCCGGCTCCCCCTGGGAGATCGGCCTCGCCGAGGCGCACCAGACGCTGGTGCTGAACAATCTGCGCGGGCGCATCGCCCTGCAGGTCGACGGCGGCCTGCGCACCGGGCGCGACGTGGTGATCGGCGCCATGCTGGGGGCGGACGACTTCGCCTTCTCCACCGCGCCGCTGATCGCGGCCGGCTGCATCATGATGCGCAAGTGCCACCTGAACACCTGCCCGGTCGGCGTCGCCACCCAGGACCCGGTGCTGCGCAAGCGCTTCAAGGGCACGCCGGAGCACGTGATCAACTACTTCTTCTTCGTCGCCGAGGAAGTGCGGGAGATCATGGCCGGGCTGGGGGTGAAGACCTTCAACGAGCTGATCGGCCATTCCGAATGGCTCGACCAGAAGCCGGCGCTCGACCACTGGAAGGCCAAGGGGCTGGACTTCAGCCGCATCTTCGCCAAGCCGCAGGTCGGCCCGGACGTCGCCATCCGCCACAGCGAGAAGCAGAACCACCCGATCCATCACGTGCTCGACCGCACGCTGATCGAGAAGGCGATGCCGGCGATCGAGCATGGCGAGCCGGTGCGCATCGACACGCAGATCAAGAGCATCAACCGCTCGGCCGGCGCCATGCTGTCGGGCGAGGTGGCCAAGCGCTATGGCGAGGCCGGCCTGCCGGACGGCACCATCGATATCCATCTGACCGGCACCGCCGGCCAGGCCTTCGGCGCCTTCCTTGCCGGCGGCGTGTCGATGACGCTGGTCGGCGAAGCCAATGACTATGTCGGCAAGGGCCTGTCGGGCGGCCGCATCGTGGTGCGCCCGCCGGAGAACGCCGCCATCGTGCCGGAGAACTCGATCATCGTCGGCAACACCGTGCTCTACGGCGCTACCGCCGGCGAGGTATATTTCCGCGGCGTGGCCGGCGAACGCTTCGCCGTGCGCAACTCCGGCGCCATCGCGGTGGTCGAGGGCACCGGCGACCATGGCTGCGAGTACATGACCGGCGGCGTGGTGGTGGTGATCGGCCAGACCGGGCGCAACTTCGCGGCCGGCATGTCCGGCGGCGTCGCCTATGTGCTGGACGAGGACGGCAGCTTCAAGAAGCGCTGCAACCTCTCCATGGTGGACCTGGAGCCGGTCGAGGAGGAGGAAGACCTTCTCGAGCGCCTGCACCACCATGGCGGCGACCTGGAGTTCAAGGGCCGCATCGACATCATGGCCGATATGGGCCATGGCGACGAGGAACGCCTGCACCAGCTGATCGCCCAGCACCTGCACCACACCGGCTCGCAGCGCGCCCAGACCATCCTCGACAACTGGGCGGACTATCGCAGCAAGTTCGTGAAGGTGATGCCGGTCGAATATCAGCGGGCGCTGCGCGAAATGGAAAAAGCGCGCGGGCTGCAGGCGGCCGAATAGGCCGTCGCCCCGCGCCCGCCCGAACAAGGCGAGCGCGGGTCGCCCGGAGGTCCGGCATGGATCTCCGGCGCGGCTCGCGACGCGGCCCCCGCGCCGCGTCGTCATTTTCCAAATGGCACAATTGATGTATCTGGCTGCGGAGCTGGAACGCCTCCAGAGTGGCGATGCTCCGACGAGAGGGCGCGATGGGTAAGGTTACCGGGTTTCTCGAAATCGATCGGCGCGAGGCGAAGTATCAGCCGGCGTCCGACCGCATTCGCCATTTCCGCGAATTCACCCTGCCGCTGCCGGATTCGGAAGTCGCCAACCAGGCCTCGCGCTGCATGGATTGCGGCATTCCGTTCTGCCACGGGCCGAACGGCTGCCCGATCCATAACCAGATCCCGGACTGGAACGACCTCGTCTATAACGGCAACTGGGAGGAGGCGACGCGCAACCTCCACTCGACCAACAATTTCCCCGAGTTCACCGGCCGCATCTGCCCCGCCCCCTGCGAGGAAGCCTGCACGCTGAACCTCGAGGACGTGCCGGTCACCATCAAGACCGTCGAGCAGGCCATCGCCGACAAGGCGTGGAAGATGGGCTGGATCCGCCCGGAGCCCGCCGCGCACAAGACCGGCAAGAAGGTCGCCGTCATCGGCTCCGGTCCGGCCGGCATGGCCGCCGCGCAGCAGCTGGCCCGCGCCGGCCACGAGGTGCATGTCTATGAGCGCGAGCCCAAGGCCGGCGGCCTGCTGCGCTACGGCATCCCCGACTTCAAGATGGAGAAGCACTATATCGACCGGCGCGTCACGCAGATGGAAGGCGAAGGCGTCACCTTCCACTATGGCGTGAATGTCGGCGTCAACCGCCCGCTCGACGCGCTGCTGGAGAGCCACGACGCCGTGCTGATGTGCGGCGGCTCCGAGCATCCGCGAGATCCCGCCCTACCTGGCCAGGATCTCGCCGGCGTGCACTACGCCATGCCCTATCTGGTGCAGCAGAACCGTCGCCTCGGCCGCGAGGACGTCTCCGCCGAGGCGCCCATCCTCGCCTCGGGCAAGCATGTCGTGGTCATCGGCGGCGGCGACACCGCGTCCGACTGCGTCGGCACCGCCTTCCGCCAGGGCGCGCTGTCCGTCCACCAGCTCGACATCCGCCCGGTGCCGCCGCTGAAGGAAGACAAGCTGGCGATCTGGCCGTACTGGCCGACCAAGTTCCGCACCTCCTCCTCGCAGGCCGAAGGCGCCGAGCGCGAATTCGCCGCCGCCACGCTCGGCATGGAAGGCAAGAAGGGCCACGTGACCTCGGTGAAGTGCGCCCGCGTCGACGCCAAGCGCCAGCCGATCGCCGGCACCGAATTCCACATCAAGGCCGATCTCGTCTTCATCGCGCTCGGCTTCATCCATCCGGTGCATGAGGGCATGCTGGCGCTCGACGGCTTGTCGCGCGACAAGCGCGGCAATGTCGCCGCCGACGATCAGGACTACGCCACCTCGGTGCCGAAGCTGTTCGCCGCCGGCGACATGCGCCGCGGCCAGTCGCTGGTGGTGTGGGCGATCCGCGAGGGCCGGCAGGCGGCTCGCTCGATCGACACTTTCCTGATGGGCGCCTCGGTCCTGCCGCGCTGACCGGGTGGCGCGACCCGGCACGCCCGACAAGCGGCGTGCCGACATTGCCGGTCGATCGCTGCCGCCGCGAGCGGCGCGCGGCCTTGCCCTGTCGGCGATGCCCGCCTGGCCGATGCCCGGCGTAGCCGACAGCCGGCCCCTCTCCACGCATTGACAACGGACGGACGACGGCGCGGCGGGACTATGCCGCGCTGTCGTTGCTGTCGTTTTCCCTAGCTGCGAAACATCCGATCGATGGACGTGGCGACGCTCGTCATGCTGTAATCGAGATCATAATCGCCAATCTTTTTTGCTACGTCCGATCGCGTTTCGGTGGTTTCTCGATCCCGTTATTTAGGATTTTTGCAATATTTAGGGGCGCTCCGTGTCACCGTCCGTGACTTTCTGGAAGCAAGACGAGGAGATGGGGAATTTCGGAGATTCCCTCACCTTGCTTTACATGGACAGGATTTTCGAAGCGCGAAGCCGCTTCAGTTTCGGATCGGTGTATCTCGTCGGCAGCGTCATCGAGGATCGGCGCATCCGGCGCGCCCTCGCCGATGGATACGAGCAGGGCGACGGCTGCGGCCAGGCGATATTCTGGGGGTGTGGCCGACGTGCGGAACAGCGCCTCCATCCTGTGCTCGCCAACCGCGCGATCATTCTCGGCACCCGCGGCACCCTGACCCGCACGGCCCTGGGCCTGCCCAGGGGCACGCCGCTCGGCGATTCCGCGCTGATCCTGCCGAAATTCTACCGGCCCCATGCCCACCCGGCGACGACCGGCAAGGTGGTGTGGGTGCCGCATATCCACCATCGCGACCCGACGCCGGAGGATCTCGACGGCTGCCCGGACGCCGTCACCCTGCGTCCCGAAATCCCCAATACCGTCGAGGCCTGCGAACGGTTCATCGACGCCATCGTCTCGGCGCGCTTCGTCATGGCCAATGCGATGCACGCCGCGGTGATCGCGCTCGCCTATGGGGTGCCGTTCTGCTTCTGGGGCGGCTACCAGATCGACCTGCCGTTCAAATGGCGCGACCTCACCAGCCCGATGGATTTCCAGATGGAGTTCCAGCCCACATTCGCGGCAGGACAGGCGGAGTTCGACCGGCTGCGCCCGGACAAGGCCTTCCAGGCGTTCAACATCGACCCGCTGCTGAAGATCGCCCCGTTCAAGCTGCGTTGAACTGCCGGACGCCACCGTGACAACCCGCCCGATCAACCGGCCTGCTCGACGAGCGGCGTGCCGGCGACCTCCAGCCGGAGCAGGCCGCGCCCGGCGGGGACGATGCGCAGCGGCGCCTGTTTCTCCTCCAGCCGGCGGCGCAGCAGCAGGAGCCGGGTCTCCAGATTGTCCTTGAGGTCCGGCAGCCTCAGTTCCGGCGCGCGTCGTATGTCGCGATTGGCGAATTCGGTGCGTCCCTCCCGCCGGTAGCCCTCGACCAGCAGCATGAGCAGCCGCCCGGCGACGCCCTTGATGAGATAGGCATCGTCGAGGAACACCGCGTCGTCGAAGCGGTGATGGCGCAGGCGGAACGTGCCACCTCCCGTGGGTATCGGCGCGGAGGTCGATGGCCGCCTCAGTGCGTCCGGCTCCTCGCGCAGGCCGAGGCCGGCGGCGAGCGGCAGCGCGATCAGCGACAGCGCCGCCTCGTGCTCATGCGAGAAGGCGGCCCGCTCCGTCGATTCGGCGAACAGCACGCCGACCAGGCGGCCCTGCCGCAGCAGCGGCACCGCCAGCTGGCTCTGCGGCAGGGGGAGCCCCGGCAGCACGATATGGCGCTCGGCCTCCGCCTGTCCGGCCGACACGGCGGCGACATAGCGCCGGCCCCGGCTCATGTCGGCGATGCGCACCGGACGGCGGGACTCGCCGGCGAGGCCGATCGTGCCCTCGCCCAGCGCCACCTCCGAGCCGACGCCGCCCTGCGGATAGCCCCGGCTCGCCAGCGTCACCAGCCGCTCACCCGCCTCGTCCGGCACGAGCAGCATGGCATGGGCGATGCCGAGCGCCTGCTCCAGCCCCTCCAGCGCCCGGTCGAGCATGGCGCCGGCATCCGGCTCCGCCGCGAGCTCGGCAGCCAACGCGGCAAGCCGCTCCAGCGCGATCGGGCGCGGCGAGGCCGAGGGCGGCATCTCGATCGCCCCCGGCGAGGGAACGGCGGTGATGGCGTGCACGCGATAGACGTCCGCCGAGCGCAGCTTCATTACCCCGCCGAACCCGTCGCGGGTGCTCAGCGCGTCGAGATGCGCCGACATACGCGCGAAGAGCTCGCCGTCGTACTCCTCTCGCACCGGCTCGATGTCGAGGACATACTGGGCGCCGCTGCCGGCATCCACCACCATCAGCGTCGCCCGCCGGCGCCGCGCCACATTGGCAGCGGTCTTGGAGAAGAACTGGTTCGACAGCGCCACATGCGCCTCGTCGACGAAATAGACCTGCGAGAGATAGGACACGTTCGGCACGCCCGCCTCGTCGACGGTGGCGACGATGGAAGGGATGACGCCGTCGAAGCAGGCGCGCAGATCCGACAGCCGCCAGTCACCGCTCCCCGGTGTCATGCCGCGTCTCCAGCCGAGGACGCGCCGGTGAGACGCGAGCCCGCCTGCGGCCCCGGGGTCTGCGTATAGAGCGACAGCGGGCGGTAGGCGACCCGCACGAGATCGCGCTCGGTCAGCCAGGCCGAGATGGGACGCGGCGGCACGCCGAGCGCGCCGAGCCGCGCCGACATGGCGGCGATGTAAGAAAGCGCCCGCGCGCGATCCTCCTCGCCGGCCTCAGCGAGCGCCTCCACCTCGGCCTTGATCTGGTAGCAGCGATAATCCTCCGCCCGCACGAAGGTGATGGCGAGCGGCGCGGCGGTTTCGAGATTGGCGAGCAGGAGCGGCCATTGCGCGCGGGAAACCAGCGTCTCGAAGGCGCCGGCATCGAGACGGCGGGTGCCGACGCCGCGCCCGATGGCGGCGACCATCGCGGCGTCGCGCGAGGCGAGGATCGTCATCACCGCCCCCTCGATGAAGGTCGCGACCTCCGCCTCGATCATGCGCCCTCCCCCGCCCCGGACTACCATCGCGCAGCTTAGGATAGTCTTAGGAGGCCGGCGCACCGCTTAGCAACTATTTAGGAAGCGGCCCGACCGGCATCGACCTATCCCAACGGCATCCGAAACCCGCCCTCGCCCCGGCCCTGCACGCAGGCGGCGAGGCCGCATGCCCGAAGGACACGACATGACCGCCGCTGCCGACACCACCCTCACCCAAGCCGAGCTCGATGCCTATCTCGCCCGCATCGGCCTGCCGCGCCCCGCGACGCCGGACCTCGACGCGCTGCGCGCGCTGCACCTCGCCCATGTGACCAGCTTCACCTGGGAGGCGATCGACGCCTTCATGGGCTGGCCGATCGACGCCTCCCCGCGCTCGGCCTTCGCCAAGATGGTCGGCGGCGGCCCGGCCTACCGCCGCGGCGGCTGGTGCCATGAGATGAACGGCCTGTTCGGCGCCGCGCTGTCGGCACTCGGTTTCCGCGTCACCCGGCTGTGCGGCGGGGTGCGGCGGGTCGATTTCGGCGACCTCGCGGTCGGCAACCACCTGACGGTGCAGGTCGACCTCGACGAACCCTGGCTCGCGGAGGTCGGACTCGGCGACGCGCTGTTCGCGCCGATCCCGATGCGGCCGGGCACGGTGGTGCAGCGCGGGCGGGCCTATGCCATCACCGAGGAGGACGGCGGCTGGCTGCGCTTCCACAATCACGCGCATGGCGCCGCGCCGAGCTTCGACTTCCGCCCCGGCTATGGCGACGAGGCACGCATTGCCGGTGCCCATACCTTCCTGATCACCGACAGCTCGTCGCCCTTCATCGCCAATCTCGTCATCCAGCGGCACGCCCCCGGCCGCACCGAGGGCATCTTCAACCACACGCGCCGCATCCTGACCGACAGCGGCGTGGAGGAACGCCGCATCTCCGGAGCGGACGAGTTCGGCCACCTGCTCGCCGAAGTGTTCCAGCTCGACGTGCCGGACAGCGACGCGATCTGGGCGCGGGTGACGGAGACCAAGCGCGACTGGCTGGCCGCCTGAACCGTCAGGGAGTCGTCGGAGCCGGCGTACCCATGGGGAATGGAGCCGCGGGAGCCGCGGCGGGGACAGCAGCCTCGGCGGGCGCCTTGGGAGCGGCCGCCGGGGCGATGGCGCCGTCCTCGGCGCGCTGCGGCGGCGTCCAGCTGAAATCGTCGGTGCGCCCGCTCACCGCCGGCAGCGGCTCGCCGCGCACCAGGAGCCGCACGGCGCCGTCCTCGGTCTCCGGCGCTGCCACGCCCGGAGGCGGAGGAGCAGCCACTGGTGCCACCGCGCCGGCCAGCGTGCGGGCGCCGACTCCGGCCCCCGCCCCGGTCAGCATGATGATCGACGGCCGCGCCGCCACCGGATCGCCGGGCGCCGGCAATTCCTGATGCTCGAGCCGCGGGCCGAGCTCGCGGTCGACGAAGAAGGCGAGCTTGCGCCCGCCGGCACGGGTGAAGCCGATGCCGTTGGCGGTACGCAAGCGGCGGCGCTGTCCATCCACCGCCGGGCCGGACATCATGAACTTGCCGTTCTCGTCGACGAAGCCGTCCCAGACGTCGACGAAGCTCACCCCCGCCCGCTCGGCATGCTCGGCGAGCAATTCGTTGAGCCGGGCGTTGCGCTCGCTGGCATCGGCATCGTCGACCGGCGGCAGGCCGACCAGCACCACCGGGCGGCCCTGCAGCTTCAGGCCGAGCAGCAGATCGTCAATGCGCCGGCCATAGATGGCCCGCCAGCGCTCGTCGAACAATTCCGCACTGCCGGCGCCGTCGCGGATCGGCGCAAGGTCGGCGCTGCCGGCGAAGATCACCACCGCGCTCGGCGCCTCCGAGGCGACCAGCGTGCGCCCGCCATTGATCCAGTCATAGGAGCTGCCCGGCGCGAAGCCGGAGCCGGCTTCGGCATGGCCAACCACCGCAAGGTCCTCGCGGTCGGCGGCGAAGGCGTCGGCGAGCCCCTGCGCCAGCGTCTCGGCATATTCGTCGCCGAGCACCAGCACCAGCCCCTTCAGTTCCTCGCCGCGCTCCTCCCGCGCCTTGGCGGCGCTGGCATAGACCGTCCCGCGCGGCTCGGCGGGGGTCTCGACCGCCGGCCGCGACGGCGCGGCGACGGCAGGAGGTGGCGGCATCAAGTCACGCGGTCGGCCCGGCGCATAGCGCGGCTCGTCCGGTGGCTGGAACAAGTCGATGAAGGGCTGGAACGGATTCCAGACACGCGGCTGCTGCGGTGGCGGCGCCTGGCGCTGCGGGGCGGCCTGCGGCTGGCGGCGCGGCTGCTGCGCCGGTCGCGCCCGCTGCGGCTGTTGCTGCTGAGGGGGCGCGGCGCGCGAGGGTTGGCCGACATCGGCGGGCGGGCGGAACCAGTCCGCCTGCGCCAGCGCCGGCGCCTCGGGAACAACGAGCATCAGCAGACCGAGCGCCGTGCCGGCGAACAGCACCCGCGCGGAAGGCGCGCCGCCCTCCGGTCCCATCCGCCGTCTCTGCCCCGTCCGGTCCGTGAGATCCATCGTCCGCAAGCGGTGAACCAATATCGCGGCGGTTTCAAGCCTCATCGGCCGGCATCGCGGCGACGGCGACCGATGAGGCGGGCACGGCGCGAGGTCCGCACGCTAGTTGCGCAGCCGGTCCAGCACGTCGCCGGTGGGATGTCCGTCGGGCAGCATGCCGACGCTGACCTGGAACTCGCGCACGGCGATGCGGGTCTTCTGCCCCATGGTGCCGTCGGCCGAACCGGGATCGAAGCCGCGCGAGGCAAGGCGCTGCTGTAGCTCGGAACGCTCGGCGCGCGACAGCATCCGCATGTCCTCCGGCCACGGCGTGACGAACGGCCCACCGCCGCGAATGCGGTCGGCGAGATGGCCGATGGCGAGCGCATAGGCGTCGGCCGGGTTGTAGGACAGGATGGCGCGGAAATTGTCGGTCATCAGGAAGGCCGGGCCATTGGCGCCGGAGGGCAGCAGCAGATAGGCCGTGGCCTCGCCATTCGGGAACGCCTGGCCGCTCGCCCGCGTCACGCCCAGCGCCGCCCATTCGCGCAGCGGCTTGCGGATGCTCTTGTCGGCGAGCAGGTAGTCGAAATTGCGCGGGGCGACCACCTCGTAGCCCCAGCTCATGCCCGGCTTCCAGCCGCCGCGCTTCAGCTTGTTGGCGGTGGAACCCATGGCATCGGCAACGGAATCGACGACGTTGCGATGGCCGTCGCCGTCGAAGTCGATGGCGTCGCGCTGGAAGGCGGTCGGCATGAACTGGGTGAGGCCGAAGGCGCCGGCCCAGGAGCCGCGCAGATGGCTCTCGGGAATGTCGCCGCGATCGACGATGCGCAGGGCGGCGACGAATTCGTCGCGGAAATAGGCCTGGCGGCGGCCGACGCAGGCGAGCGTCGCGGTGGCCTGGATCACCGGATAGGAGCCGCGCGCCCCGCCATAATTGGTCTCGATGCCCCAGATCGCCGCCACCACATAGGGATCGACGCCATAGGTGCGCTCGACCGCCTGGAAGACGGCGGCGTTCTCCGCCATAGCCTGCCGGCCCTTCTGGATACGGGTCTCGGAGACCAGCATCTCGACATACTCGCCGGGCGTGCGGGAAAATTCCGGCTGGGTCTCCAGCTTCTTCATGATCGACATGTCCGGGGTGAGCCCGGCGGTGAGGCGACGGAAGCCGGCGGCCGACACCCCGGCCTGGCGGGCCTTGGGTTCCAGCGACGCGATGCAGCGGCTGAAATTCGCCTCCGCCGCACGCAGCGCGGCCGGCTGCATGTCGGGATGCGACGAGCCGGTCGGCTGTGCCGGCGCCGAGGCGATGCGCGGCGGCGGCGGTGCCGCCCGCGCCGGCATGGGCGGGGGCCCGGAGGTGGCGACGGTGCCGGTCACGTCCTCCGAGAAGGCGCAGCCCCCGAGCCCGATGGCGAGGACAAAAGCGGCCATCCCGCCCGTTAGGCGGCTGCCGGAAACCGACGCTGTACGCATGTCGAGACCTCTGATACGCAAGTCCGTACCGATTAGGGCCTCGGCATGTTTTACGTGGACTTAACGTCAGTTCGGTTTTTGACATTTCCCAGCGTGAGGGGCGCGATAATACCTCCACGCAACCGATCTCCGCGACGATGCTGCGGTGGAGAAGCCGGAACTGTCACATGATTTTTGTCATTGGCAGGCTTCACACGTTAAGTTGAGGTTCATACGCGCCCACCTAGACCGATCCGGCTCGACCCGCTCATTTTTCAAGAACGGACCCAGTTGCAGATGACCCATATTCGCAAGGCGATCCTTCCCGTTGCCGGTCTCGGCACCCGCTTCCTGCCCGCCACCAAGGCGGTTCCCAAGGAAATGCTCACCGTCGTCGACCGCCCGGTCGTCCAGCATGTCGTCGACGAGGCGCGCGCCGCCGGCATCGAGCACATCGTCTTCGTCACCGGCCGCAACAAGGGCGTGATCGAGGACCATTTCGACCGCCAGTACGAACTCGAGGCCACGCTCTCCGAGCGCGGCAAGCACCAGCTGCTCGACACGCTGCGCGCCGAGACCCTGGGCCCGGGCAAGACCAGCTTCACCCGCCAGCAGCTGCCGCTTGGCCTCGGCCACGCGGTGTGGTGCGCCCGCGACATCATCGGCAACGAGCCTTTCGCGCTGCTGCTGCCGGACATGCTGCACAAGCCGCGCAACGGCAAGAGCTGCCTCGCCCAGATGGTCGAGGCCTATGACAAGGTGGGCGGCGGCAACCACATCGCCGTCTACGAGGTGCCGCACGACCAGACCGACCAGTACGGCATCGTCGGGCAGGGCGACGAGATTTCCGACCGCGTGCACCGCATCGCCAAGATGGTCGAGAAGCCGAAGAAGGAGGTCGCCCCCTCCAACCTCGCCATCTCCGGCCGCTACATCCTGCAGCCGGAGATCTTCGACCTGCTGGAGACCCAGGAACGCGGCGCCGGCGGCGAGATCCAGCTGACCGACTCGATGCTGAAGCTGGCCAAGAAGCAGGACTTCTACAGCGTCACCTTCGACGGCTCGATCTATGATTGCGGCTCGAAGCTCGGCTTCCTGATGGCCAACGTCGCCTATGCGCTGGCCCGACCCGACATCGCCGAGACCTTCCGCCCCGAACTCGACGCGCTGCTCGCCAGCAACGTCTGAGACCGAGGGCCGCCAACACTCGAGGGAGCTGGCTCAGGCCGCCGCTCCCTCGGGACGCACCTTGAGCGTCGCCCCGTCGACGCCGGTGACGATGACCCGCGCCCCGGCCGGGCAATCCTCGCCCACCACGCGCCACACCGTGTCGTCGACCCGCACCTGGCCGACGCCGCCGGCGATCGGCTCGCGCAGCACGAAGGCCCGGCCGATCAGCGCCTCGGTGCGCCGGTTGAGGAACGGCCGGTCGCTCGCCTTCGGCACGCGGGGGAAAAGCCGCCGGCCGAGCAGCAGCATGACGAAGGCCAGCACCACATAGACGGCCACCTGGCCCTGCCAGCCGATCTCGAACAGCGGCACGACCAGCCCGGTCGCCAGCGCCGCCACGCCGAGCCAGATCAACTGGGCGCCCGGCAGCAGCAACTCGCCGAGCAGCAGCAGGCCGGCGACAATGAACCAGATCCAGATACCGATCTCCGCCAGAAGCGTCACCGCCGCCTCCCTCAGGCCGACGGATCGGCCGGCGCGCCGGAGGCCGGACCGGTAGGCCGCATGCGCGGTCGTGCCGGAACGGCCGCCTCGCCGAAGGCGCCACGGGCGATCTCGGCGATGCCGGCCAGCGAGCCGATCACCGCCGTCGCCTCATAGGGCAGGATCAGCGTCTTCTGGTTGGGCGCGGTCGCCATTGCCTCCAGCGCCTTCACATATTTCTCGGCGATGTAATAGTTCAGCGCCGCCGGATCGCCGGACGCCACCGCGGCGGACAGCATCTGCGTCGCCTTGGCGTCGGCCTCGGCGAGGCGCTCACGCGCCTCGGCGTCGCGAAACGCGGCCTCGCGCCGTCCCTCGGCCTGAAGGATCTGGCCCTGTTTCTCGCCTTCGGCGCGCAGGATCTCCGACTGGCGCTGGCCTTCCGCCTCCAGCACCACCGCACGCTTCTCGCGCTCCGCCTTCATCTGCCGCGCCATGGCGGTGACGAGGTCGGCCGGCGGCACGATGTCCTTGATCTCGATGCGGGTGATCTTCACGCCCCAGGGCGCGGCGGCGGCATCGACCACCTTGAGCAGGCGCTCATTGATCTCGTCGCGGTGCGACAGCAGCTGGTCGAGATCCATGGCGCCCATCACGGTGCGGATGTTCGTCGTGGTCAGCGCGAGGATGGCGAGATCCAGCCGGGCGACCTCGTAGCTGGCGCGCGGAGCGTCGAACACCTGGAAGAAGGCGATGCCGTCCACCGCCACCGTGGCGTTGTCGCGGGTGATCACCTCCTGCGTCGGCACGTCGAGCACCTGCTCCATCATGTTCATCCGGGTGCCGATGCGGTCGATGAACGGGATGATGATGTTGAGGCCCGGCGTCAGGCTGCGGGTGTAACGGCCGAATCGTTCCACCGTGTACTGGTAGCCCTGCGGAACGGTCTTCACGCCGGCGAAGATGGTGGCGATCGCCAGCACCAGAAGCACGACGACGAACAGGTTGAGGCCGATCAACATGGGGCACTCCGCGGGCGCCTGAAAGCGACGCCGGCGGAGTGTGGCGCGCGGCGAGGCCGGCGGCAAGGCGGACCGCTTACGCAGACACCCTCCTGAAATGACGACGGCGCGGCCCTCACCGGGCCGCGCCGCGTATCATCGGGTCGGAGCGACCGCCGTCAGGCGGCCTCCTCCACCGAGGGACGGGTGTCGAACAGGAGTTCGCCCGCCCCACGCTCGACGCTCACCACGTCGCCATCCTTCACCGTGCCGGCGAGGATGCGGCCGGCCAGCGGATCCTGCAGCAGCTTCTGCATCACCCGCTTGAGGGGACGCGCGCCATAGGCCGGGTCGTAGCCCTTCTCGGCGAGGAAGTCCCGCGCCTCGGGGGTCAGCTCCAGCTGGATCTTGCGCTCGTCGAGCAGCTTCTGCAGACGCTTCGCCTGGATATCGACGATGGCACCCATCTGCTCGCGCCGCAGCCGGTGGAACAGCACGATCTCGTCGATGCGGTTGAGGAATTCCGGCCGGAAGTGCCCGCGCACCACGTCCATCACCTCGTCACGCACCGCCTCGGTGTCCTGCCCGTCCGGCTGGCTCACCAGGAACTCGGAACCGAGGTTCGAGGTCATGATGATCAGCGTGTTGCGGAAGTCGACCGTGCGGCCCTGGCCGTCGGTCAGGCGACCATCGTCCAGCACCTGAAGGAGCACGTTGAACACGTCCGGATGCGCTTTCTCCACCTCGTCGAACAGCACGACCTGATAGGGCCGGCGCCGGACGGCTTCGGTGAGGGCGCCGCCCTCCTCATAGCCGACATAGCCGGGAGGCGCGCCGATCAGCCGGGCGACCGCGTGCTTCTCCATGTACTCGGACATGTCGACGCGCACGAGCGCGGTGTCGTCGTCGAACAGGAAGGCCGCCAGCGCCTTGGTCAGCTCGGTCTTGCCGACGCCGGTCGGGCCGAGGAACATGAACGAGCCGATCGGCCGGTTCGGGTCCTGCAGGCCGGCCCGCGCGCGGCGCACCGCCGTCGAGACGGCTTCCACCGCCTCCTTCTGGCCGATGACGCGCTTGGCAAGCTCCTCTTCCATGCGCAGCAGCTTTTCCTTCTCGCCTTCGAGCATCTTGTCGACCGGCACGCCGGTCCAGCGCGACACCACGCCGGCGATGTGATCGGGCGTCACCGCCTCCTCGACCATCGAGCCGGCCTTCACCTCGGCGGCGAGATCCTTGGTCTCGATCTCGGCAAGCTTCTTCTCCAGCGCCGGGATGGTGCCGTAGGCCAGCTCGCCCGCCTTCTGGTACTCGCCATTGCGTTGGGCGATGGCGAGGTCGGCTCTCGCCTTCTCAAGGTCGCTCTTCAGCTTCTGGGCGTCGCCGAGCTTGTCCTTCTCCGCCTTCCAGCGCGAGGTGATCGACGAGGACTGCTCCTCGAGATCGGCGAGTTCCTTCTCCAGCTTCTTCAGCCGGTCCTTCGAGCCGGCGTCGCTCTCCTTCTTGAGCGCCTCCTGCTCGATGCGCAGGCGGACGATCTCGCGGTCGATGCTGTCGAGCTCCTCCGGCTTGCTGTCGACCTGCATGCGCAGGCGCGAGCCGGCCTCGTCGATGAGGTCGATCGCCTTGTCCGGCAGGAAGCGGTCGGTGATGTAGCGGTTCGACAGGGTGGCCGCCGCGACGAGCGCGCTATCGGTGATGCGCACGCCGTGATGCAGCTCGTACTTCTCCTTGATGCCGCGCAGGATGGACACCGTGTCCTCCACCGTCGGCTCGGAGACGAAGACCGGCTGGAAGCGGCGGGCGAGTGCCGGATCCTTCTCGACATGCTTGCGGTACTCGTCGAGCGTGGTGGCGCCGACGCAGTGCAGCTCGCCGCGCGCCAGCGCGGGCTTGAGCAGGTTGGAGGCATCCATCGCCCCGTCCGCCTTGCCGGCGCCGACCAGCGTGTGCATCTCGTCGATGAACAGGACGATGCCGCCCTCGGCCGCCTGCACCTCGGAGAGCACCGCCTTCAGCCGCTCCTCGAACTCGCCGCGATATTTCGCGCCGGCGATCAAGGCACCCATGTCGAGCGCCAAAAGGCTCTTGTCCTTCAGGCTCTCCGGCACGTCGCCATCGACAATGCGCAGAGCGAGGCCCTCGACGATGGCGGTCTTGCCGACGCCGGGCTCGCCGATAAGCACCGGGTTGTTCTTGGTGCGCCGCGCCAGCACCTGGATGGTGCGGCGGATTTCCTCGTCACGGCCGATCACCGGGTCGAGCTTGCCCTCGCGGGCGTCCTTGGTGAGGTCGCGGGAGTATTTTTTCAGCGCGTCATAGGCGTTCTCGGCGGTGGCGCTGTCCGCGGTGCGGCCCTTGCGCAGCACCTCGATGGCGGCGTTGATCTTCTGCGGGCTCGCACCCGATTTGTTGAGGATCTTGCCGGCCTCGCTGTCCTTCTCCAGCGCGAGCGCCAGCAGCAGCCGCTCGACGGTGACATAGCCGTCGCCGGCCTTCTTCGCCGCCTTCTCGGCGGCGTCGAAGACCCGCGCGGTCGCCGGCGCGAGATAGACCTGCCCGGCGCCGGAACCCTGTACCTTGGGCAGCTTGTTCAAGGCGGCTTCGGTGTCGGCGAGCACCATGCGCGCATCGCCGCCGGCGCGCTGGATCAGCCCGGCGCACAGCCCCTCGGGATCGTCGAGCAGCACCTTGAGCAGATGCTCGGAGGTGAACTGCTGATGGCCCTCGCGAAGGGCAAGCGACTGGGCAGACTGGATAAAACCGCGCGCGCGCTCGGTATAGGTCTCGAAATTCATAGGTCTTTGCCTCCTGGCCCCCCGTTCGTCTCGGAAGCACGAACGGCTCATGCGGGACGGCGGCGCCCGTATCCCGGCCGCCGCGACGGACCCCGATCAGGCAGCCCGCCCGACCTCATGTAGTGTGGCAGATGGGCAACGGAAGGGGGGCCGCGACCAGAAAATACCGATCCGCGCCGACGCCCGGCAAGGCACGGCCGAGGGCGCCGTTCTGCGCTATAATGGGCATGTCGGGTGGCGCTCGGCCGCCCGCAACATGGGAGGCCGTCATGGCTTTCGACGCCCGTGAACACCCGGCCCGCAAAGAGGCAGTCGGCCTCTTCGGCTCTGCCCAGGACCTGGAGCGCGCCGTCAAGGATCTGGAGACCGCCGGCTTCGACCGCAGCGAACTCAGCATCCTCGCCAGCGAAGAGACCGTCCGGCGTCGGCTCGGCCGCGACTGGCTGGCGACCGGCGAGCTGGCGGACCCGTTCGCCGTGCCGCGCGCCTCCCACGAGGAGAGCGAATCGCTGGCCGAGGCGCGGGGCGGCATCGTCGCGGCCGCCGCCCATGTGCCGGCGACGATCGGCGGCGTCATCACCGCCGCCAGCGGCGGCGTCACGCTGGCCATCGTCGCCGTCGCCCTCGCCTCCTGCGGCGTCGGCGGGGCGGTCGGGTTGTGGCTGGCGCGGCTGTTCGGCCGCGAGCACTCCGCCGCGATGACCGGGCACCTGCGCGATGGCGGCCTGCTGCTCTGGGTCTATGCCCGCGACACCACGCACGAGGCGCGGGCGCTCGGCATATTGCGAGCCGCCGGCGCTACCGCGGTGTACCTGCACACCCTGCCGCCGCCGCCGGCTCCGAGCGAGGCGGAAAGCTTCGTGCCGATCACCCGGCCGGAGAACCGCATCGTCTATTGAGAGCGGCGCGACAGGCTAGGCCGGCCGCTCGGCCAGCATCATGTAGTTGACGCCGAGATCGCGCGACCGGCGCCATTCGCCGAGGAGCGGATTGAACACCACCCCCTCGCGGTCGGTCACCGCGAGGCCGCCGGCACTCATCGCCGCCGCAAGTTCCTCCGGCGTGACGAAGCGCTTCCAGTCATGCGTGCCCTTGGGCAGCCAGCCGAGCACATATTCGGCGCCGACAATGGCGAGGGCGAAGCTGCGGCCGGTGCGGTTCAGCGTCGCCGCGCACATCAGACCGCCCGGCTTCACCATCGCCGCCGCGCTGTTCACGAACAGCCCGACATCGGCGACATGCTCGACGACCTCCATCGCCAGCACGACGTCGAAGCGCTCGCCCGCCTCGGCCAGCGCTTCGGCGGTGGTGGCGCGGTACTCGACCGGCGCGCCGCTCTGCTCGGCGTGCAGCGAGGCGACGCGCACATTGCGCTCGGCCGGATCGATGCCGACCACGCTCGCCCCCATCCGCGCCAGCGGCTCGCACAAGAGGCCGCCGCCGCAGCCGATGTCGAGCAGGCGTAGCCCCTCGAGCGGGCGCATGGCGCGGGGGTCGCGGCCGTAATGGGCGACGATCTTCTCGCGCAGATAGGCGAGCCGTACCGGATTGAACTTGTGGAGAACCCCCATCTTGCCGCGCGGATTCCACCATTCGGCGGCGAGCGCGGCGAAGCGCTCCACTTCGCGAGGATCGACGGTGGTGGCGGTGTCGGCGGTCTCGGTCATCAGGCGCTCTCAGGTCCATCGGGCGGAACCGGCCGCGATACGTCGCAGCCGGGAAGAATTCCAAGCTCGCGCTCCCCTGCGCGCAGGCGTTGCGGGCGGGGCACGAGGTGGATATGTATACGCGCCTTTTCGGCCGGGGGATGCCTCCCTCGCGCCCGACATAAGAACAAAGCGGTACGGTTTCTTCCCATGGCACGTCTGGTGATGAAGTTCGGCGGCACGTCCGTCGCGAACATTGAGCGCATCAAGAACGTCGCCCGCCACGTCAAACGCGAGATCGAGGCCGGGCACGAGGTCGCGGTTGTGGTCTCCGCGATGTCCGGCAAGACCAACGAGTTGGTCGCCTGGTGCCGCGAGGCGGCGACGCTGTATGATTCGCGCGAATACGACGCCATCGTCGCCTCCGGCGAGCAGGTGACGTCCGGTCTGTTGGCCGTCGCGCTGCAGGACATGGGCATTCCGGCCCGTTCCTGGCAGGGCTGGCAGCTGCCGATCTCCACCGATGACGCGCATGGCTCGGCCCGCATCCTGTCGGTGAACGGCGACGAGATCGTCCGCCGATTCGGCGCCGGCCGCGAAGTGGCCGTCATCGCCGGCTTCCAGGGCATCCACGAGCCGACCGGGCGCATCACCACGCTGGGGCGCGGCGGCTCGGACACCAGCGCGGTGGCGGTCGCCGCCGCCATCAAGGCCGATCGCTGCGACATCTACACCGATGTCGACGGCGTCTACACGACCGACCCGCGCATCGTCCCCAAGGCCAAGCGCCTCGACAAGGTGGCCTTCGAGGAGATGCTGGAAATGGCGTCGCTGGGCGCCAAGGTGCTGCAGGTGCGCTCGGTCGAGATGGCCATGGTGCACAAGGTGCGCACCTTCGTGCGCTCCAGCTTCACCGACCCGGACGCTCCGGAACTCAAGACCGCCGGCGACCCGCCGGGCACCCTGATTTGCGACGAGGAGGAAATCGTGGAGAGTGAAGTCGTCACCGGCATCGCCTTCGCGCGCGACGAAGCCCAGGTGAGCATCCGCCGCGTGCCGGACAAGCCGGGCATCGCCGCCAACGTCTTCGTGCCGCTGGCCGACGCCAACATCAATGTCGACATGATCGTGCAGAACGTGTCGGCGGAAGGCTTCACCGACATCACCTTCACCGTGCCGACCGCCGATTTCGAGCGCGCCAAGGCGACGCTCGCCCCGGTGAAGTCGGAAATCGGCTTCGGCACCATCGAGGGCGCCACCGATGTGGTGAAAATCTCGATCATCGGCATCGGCATGCGCTCACATGCCGGTGTGGCGGCCCGCGCCTTCAAGGCGCTGTCCGAGCGCGGCATCAACATCCGTGCCATCTCCACTTCCGAGATCAAGATCTCGGTACTGATCGATGCGGCCTATACCGAACTTGCCGTGCGGACGCTGCATTCGGTATACGGGCTCGACGCCTGACGGCATCATTTCGGCGGCGCGGCCTTCGCCGCGCCGATTCTTCGACAGATCCGGGCCTCGGACAATTCCGAGACGGACCGGAATCCAGGGACGGCCGATGCGTAGCGCGCTCGGTGGTCCGCGCGTGCTGCTGCGCCGCCTGCGCGAAGTGATGGCGGAGCCGGTCAGCGCGCAGGACCGCCTCGACAAGATCGTGGTCCTGATCGCGGCCAACATGGTGGCCGAGGTCTGCTCGGTCTATGTGCTGAG
Organism: Ancylobacter sonchi; assembly: GCF_018390695.1. Classification (GTDB taxonomy): domain Bacteria; phylum Pseudomonadota; class Alphaproteobacteria; order Rhizobiales; family Xanthobacteraceae; genus Ancylobacter; species Ancylobacter sonchi. The sequence goes on from NZ_JAHBGF010000011.1 coordinate 37,195, forward strand.
AGTCGACGGCACGCTGGAGCTCTACGCCACCGAGGGCCTCAACCGCAGCGCCGTGCATCTCACGGTGATGCGCATCGACGAAGGCCTCGTCGGCACCGTCGCCCGCGAGGCCGAGCCGATCAGCCTCTCCAACGCGCAGGCGCATCCGGCCTTCTCCTACCGGCCGGAGACGGGCGAGGAGATCTACCACTCGTTCCTCGGCGTGCCGATCCTGCGGGCCGGCAACACGCTCGGCGTGCTGGTGGTGCAGAATCGCGCCCATCGCTCCTACACAGAGGAAGAGATCGAGGCGCTGCAGACCACCGCCATGGTGCTCGCCGAGATCATCGCCTCCGGCGAGCTCACCGCCCTCGCCTTGCCCGGCGCCGAACCCGCCGCCCGCCGGCCGCTGCACCTCACCGGCAGCGCGCTCTCCGAGGGCATCGGCCTCGGCCATGTGGTGCTGCACGAGCCGCGCATCGAGGTGACCAAGGTCATCGCCGACGACGTCCCGGGCGAACTCGACCGACTCGACCACGCGGTCGAGACACTGCGCGCCTCCATCGACACCATGCTGGAGGACGAGGGCGTCGCCCGCGTCGGCGAGCACCGGGAGATCCTCGAAGCCTATCGGATGTTCGCCCACGACCGCGGGTGGATCAACCGCATGCGCGAGGCGGTGATGACCGGCCTCACGGCGGAAGGCGCGGTCGAGCGCGTGCAGTCGGACACTCGCGCGCGCATGCTGCGCATGACCGACCCGTATCTGCGCGAGCGGATGCACGATCTCGACGACCTCGCCAACCGGCTGCTGCGCCAGCTCACCGGCCGCGCCGGCGGGCCGGAGAAGATGGCGCTGCCCGACAATGCGATCATCGTCGCCCGCAACATGAGCCCGGCGGCGCTGCTCGACTACGACCGCACCCGCATTCGCGGCCTGGTTCTGGAAGAGGGCGCGGCGACCAGCCACCTCACCATCGTGGCGCGCGCGCTCAACATCGCGGCGGTCGGGCATATCGAGAACATCGTCGGCCTGGTCGATGCCGGCGACCCGGTGATCGTCGATGGCGTCTCCGGCGAGGTGCATGTGCGCCCGCCCACCGATGTCGAGGGCGTCTATGTCGAGAAGGTGCGGTTCCGCGCCAAGCGGCTGGAGCAATATGCCGCGCTGCGCGACGTGCCGACCGTCACCCGCGACGGCGTCGCCATTGACCTGCACCTGAATGCCGGCCTGCTGGTCGACCTGCCGCATATCGACGAGACCGGGGCGTCGGGCATCGGCCTGTTCCGCACCGAATTGCAGTTCATGATCGCCTCGGCCTTCCCGCGCACCAATGAGCAGCTCAAGCTCTACCGCGCGGTGCTCGATGCGGCCGACGGCCGGCCGGTGGTGTTCCGCACCCTCGACATCGGCGGCGACAAGGTGCTGCCCTATATGCGGGCGATCGAGGAGGAGAACCCGGCGCTGGGCTGGCGGGCGATCCGCCTCGGCCTCGACCGGCCCGGCCTGCTGCGCAGCCAGGTGCGCGCCCTCCTGCGCGCCGCCAACGGCCGCGAGCTCCGGCTGATCTTCCCGATGGTGGCGGCGGTGGAGGAATTCGACCGTGCCCGCCACATCGTCGAGCGCGAGCTCACGCATCTGCGCCGCCACGGCCACGGCCTGCCCGAGCGGGTGCTGGTCGGGGTGATGCTGGAAGTGCCCTCGCTGCTGTTCCAGCTCGACGCGCTGTTCGAGCGCATCGACTTCGCCTCGGTCGGCTCCAACGACCTGGTGCAGTTCCTGTTCGCCGCCGACCGCGGCAATCCGCGCGTCGCCGACCGCTTCGACCCGCTCTCCCCGGCGGCGCTCAATGCGCTGAAGACCATAGCCGACGCCGCCGAGCGGCACGGCAAATCGGTGACGCTGTGCGGCGAGCTCGCCTCGCGGCCGCTGGAGGCACTGGCGCTCGCCGCCATCGGCTATCGCAAATTGTCGCTGTCGCCGGCCGCCTATGGCCCGGTGAAGGCGATGTTCCTTGATCTCGACCTCGGCGCCGTCGCCCGGCTGGTCGAGCCGCTGCTGAAGAGCGAGGCGCATATTGCGAGCCTGCGCCCGCATCTGAAAGCCTTCGCCGAAACCACCGGCCTGCCCCTGTGACCACCACTCTCCCCGACGCCCGGCTCGACCAGCTTCTCGCCCGTCACGCCGAAATCGAACACGCGCTCTCCGCCAGCCCGGAGGCGGACGCCTATGTGCGGCTGTCGCGCGAGTTCGCGGACCTCTCGCCGCTGATCGAGCGGGTGAAGGCGCTGCGTGCCGCCGAGCGCGAGCTCGCCGATGCGCGCCACCTCGCCGAGGACGCCGCCGGCGACCGCGAAATGGCCGAGCTCGCCGCCGCCGAGGCCGCCGAGCTGGAGGAGAAGGTCGAGACGCTCGCCCACGACGTGCGCCTCGCTTTGCTGCCCAAGGACGCCATGGATGAGCGCGGCGTCATCCTGGAAGTGCGCGCCGGCACCGGCGGCGACGAGGCGGCCCTGTTCGCCGGCGACCTGTTCCGCATGTATGAGCGCTTCGCGGCGCTGAACGGCTGGTCGGTCGAGGTTATGTCCACCAGCGAGGGCACCGCCGGCGGCTACAAGGAAATCGTCGCCGCCATTCACGGGCGCGGCGCCTATGCCAAGTTGAAGTTCGAATCCGGCGTGCACCGCGTGCAGCGGGTGCCGGAGACCGAGGGCTCGGGGCGCATCCACACCTCGGCCGCCACCGTGGCGGTGCTGCCCGAGGTCGAGGAGGTCGACATCGCCATCGACGAGGGCGACCTGCGCATTGATGTGTTCCGCGCCTCCGGCGCCGGCGGACAGCACGTCAACAAGACCGAATCGGCGGTGCGCATCACCCATATCCCGACCGGCACCGTCGTCGCCGTGCAGGACGAGCGCTCGCAGCACAAGAACAAGGCGCGCGCCATGGGCATGCTGCGCGCCCGCATCTACGAGGCCGAGCGCGAGAAGCGCGACACCGCCCGTGCCAGCGAGCGCAAGCTGCAGGTCGGCTCCGGCGACCGCTCGGAGCGCATCCGCACCTACAACTTCCCGCAGGGCCGGGTGACCGACCACCGCATCGGCCTCACCCTGTACAAGCTGCCGGAGATCGTCGCCGGCGACGCGCTGGGCGATCTCGTCGACGCGCTGGTGACCGAATATCAGGCGGCGCTGCTGGCCGAGGCCGAATCGGCCGGCTGGAACTAGCCAATGACGACCACCCGAGCCTCGCTGATCCGCGAGATCGCCGGGCTGCTCGCCGGTGCCGGCCTCGACGAGCCGGTGCGCGAGGCCCGGCTGCTGCTGCGCCAGACGCTTGGCCTCGGCGATGTCGAGCTGATCGCCCGCGGCGACGCAGCCGTCGAGGCGCGCGAGGCGGAACGGCTGCGCGACCTCGCCCGCCGCCGTGCCGCCGGCGAGCCGCTGGCCCGGCTGACCGGCAAGCGCGAATTCTGGAGCCTCGACTTCGCGCTCTCCCCCGAGACGCTGGTGCCGCGCCCGGACACCGAGACGCTGGTGGAAGCCGCCCTCAAAGCCTTTCCCGAGCGGCTCCGGCCGCTGCGCGTGCTCGATCTCGGCACCGGCAGCGGCGCGATCCTCGCCGCCATCCTCTCCGAGCGCCCGAACGCCTTTGGCATCGGCGTCGACCGGGCGGAAGGCGCGGCGCGGCAGGCGCGCGCCAACCTCGCCGCCCTCGGCCTCGGGACGCGCTCGGCGGTGCTCGTCGGCGACTGGGGAAGCGCGCTCGGCGGCCGCTTCGATCTCGTCGTCTCCAACCCGCCCTATATCGAAACCACCGCCATTGCCGGGCTGGAGGTGGACGTGCGCGCCCACGATCCCCATATGGCTCTCGATGGCGGCGAGGATGGGCTGGAGGCCTATCGCGCGATTGCCCTTCAGTTGACTGCCCTATTATTGCCCGGTGGCCGGGCCATCCTCGAACTGGGAGTGGGACAGGAACGGGCGGTGGCGCGGCTGGTCGAGGAGGCCGGGCTCGGCATTGACGGTCCGGCACGTGCCGACCTTGCCGGCATAGCCCGCGCTCTCGTTACCACACCGGCGTGAGATTGCCGGCCCGCAGCAAAAAAGGGCTTGGAACGGACTACCGAACCGATTAGTGTCCGGTCTCAGGAATCGACCTGAGACATCATTCACCGTCAGGATGCAGACTTTGGAACGGCTTGCGCGGCCGGGACGGTCCCCTGATCGGAAGTTCTCCCGCAAGGGAGGCCGATGTCACCTAGGACAGGATTGCTTCAGGCATCTGACCGCGTGAGACCATGCGGCAAGGCGTGAGGCTGACGGTAACGCTCAGGGCGTGCCGGCAGGGTGAAATTGCCACGGCGGCGGCCGGCTCGTCCGGTTGCATCTGGCTCCTGGAAGCGAAAGGCGGGTTTGCCCCACCGTTTCGCACATGTTCCGGGGGCTCTGCCGGGTGATCGACCTCCAGGGTTGTACCGCGCGAGCGGACAGTGTGGCGGGTTTCCGCCGGCCCCGACGCCGAGACGCTCAGGAATTGCCCGGTCGAGATTTTTTCCGAAGGCTGCGCCCGATACCGACGATTGTGACGCAAACGAAGACGATACGGACCCCCGAAGCTAGTTGACCCGCTCGCACACTCCCGGAAACGGCGCTTCGGCCCCTCCCGGCGTGCGGCAGCAGAGACCAGACTCAATGCGAAATAATAACCAGCAGAAGCGTATGCGTAGCCGGAACAACAACAACAACGGCAACCGGCGCGGTCAGAACCCGCTCACCCGGGTCTATGAATCCAACGGACCCGACGTGAAAGTTCGCGGCACCGCCCAGACCATCGCCGAGAAATATCTCCAGCTCGCCCGGGACGCGCAGGCTTCCAGCGACCCGGTGGCGGCGGAGAACTATCTCCAGCACGCCGAGCATTATTTCCGCATCATCGCCGCGGTGCAGGCTCAGTTCGGCGTGCAGGGACAGCCGTTCCAGCGCCCGGACGAGGACGAGGACGAATTCGACTTCGAGGAAACCGGCGAAGCCCAGCCGAACCCGCAGTTCCAGCAGCCGCAGCGCGAGGCCCCGCAGCAGCGCGAGGAAGGTGGACGCGAGCCCAACCGCGACGGCTTCCGCGACCGCGACAACTACAATCGCCGTGACAATCGCGAGAACCGTGACAATCGCGAGAACCGCGACAACCGGGATAATCGCGACAATCGCGACCGTAACCAGGATCGCAATCAGGACCGCAACAACCAGCGCCAGGAACGCGGTCCGCGCGACGACCGCGATCATCGCTCCGACCAGCCGCCGCGGCAGAACCGCTGGGAGCGCGGCGAGCGCCCCTATCGCGAAGGACGCGAGAATTACCGCGACCCGGCCAACCAGCCGCAGCCGACCCTCGGCCCGAATGTCGAGGCCGAGATCGGCCTTCCGGCCTTCATCACCCAGAGCACCGGCCCGGCCCCCGCAGCGGTGACGCCGGCGGTTCCGGCGCCCGCGCCGGTGGTCGAGGTCGTGCCGGAGCCCGTCGCGGTTCAGCCCGAGCCGGCTCCTGCCGCACCGGTCCCCGCTGCGCCGCCCGCGCGCCGGAGCCGCGCCGCTTCTGCCGCCGCCGCCGCCCAGCCGACGCCCCCCGAGACCCCGGCCCCCGAGGCGGAAGCGACCACCGATGACGCCGCCAAGCCGCGCACCCGTCGCCGGCGCTATCGCCGCACCGATGCGGAAGGCGAGACCCCGGCGGAGCCCGCCGAAGCCGGCGAGTGAGCCGACCCGCGGCCGGAAGATCGGCCTGACTATTCCTGCAGCCCGGCCTCGTGCCGGGCTGTTGCGTTTCTGGATGGACTGCGAGGAACTGCCGAGCCGTCCGTCGGCGTTGGGCATGCCGAGGCGCCCTCGGCTCGAAGCCGACGTCGAAAGCAGGTCGGGAAGGTGCCGCGATGCAGACGCGGCGGGCCGGAACGGTGCCGCTAGAGCCGCAGGCGCACCGCGTCGCCTTCAGCGATCGCACCACCGGACACCACTTCGGCGAAGATGCCGCAATGATTGTGCCCGAGACGGCGCATCAGCGTGCCGGGAATGTCGAGATCGCGCACCGCAGTGACCGGATCGACATTGGTGGCCGCGCATCGCACGATGGTTTCGGTGATCTTCAGCCGCACCTGCTCGCCGATCTCGATGGTGTGCCCCACCAGATCCATCTCCTCCCACGGCTCCATGCCCGCGAGATAGAGATTGGCACGGAAGCGCAGCGGATCCACAGGCTTGCCGGTCATCGCCTCCAGCGCCTGGCAGCTGGCGAGGTTGATCAGCGAGACGTAGCCCTCGGTAGTGTCGACGAAACGGAAGCCTTCCGGCGCCGCCAGCACCTTCGGCGCGCCACGCAGCTCGTAGCGGGCATAGCGCTGGAAGAACAATTCGATCGCCGCCCGCCCCTCCTCGGTGGAGAGGTCGCCGCGCGCCACCTCACTGCCCTCATGGCGGATGGAGAGCGTGGTGGCGGCATCTTCGTAATGCGCCTCGAGAGCGGCGAGCCGCTCGTTGCGCATCAGCATCAGGAACTTGATCTTCGGCTGGAAGGCCGGCGCCTCGGCAAGGAACCCCGATGGACCGTTCTCGATGGCGAACAGCCGGTCGCCGGGGAAATAGCCTCCGGCGGCCAGCTCGGCGACGTCGAGCCGTTCCGGGGTCAAACCCTTCACCGGATAGCGGTAGATCGACGCGACCGAAGCGAACGCAATCGGCCCCTCCGGCAGTTCGGAAGGAGCGGCGGAGTCGGGGTCGACGAACGATTCGGTCATGGCGGTTCACCATACAGGCTTCGCATCGGGCCGTCAGCTTCGCCGAGGATTGTGACTGACATGCTGCCGTCATATCCATCGCTGCCCTATTTTTATGCTTTTCCTCGGATAGCGAATCCGTATCAAATCGTTGCTGATAATCCCGAGGCTAACAGGGAGGCCGGCTATGCCGCGACTCTTCACCGCCCTCGAAATTCCGGCCCATGTCGCCGGCACGCTGTCGATGCTGCGCGGCGGCCTGCCGGGAGCGCGATGGATCGACCCGGAATTTTATCATGTCACCCTGCGCTTCATCGGCGACGTCGACCACGCGGTGGCGCGCGACGCGGCGGCGGCGCTCGACGAGGTCGACCGCTTCGGCTTCGACCTCACGCTCGACGGCGTCGACCAGTTCGGCAACAACAAGCCGCGCGCCATCTTCGCCGCGGTGAAGACCAATAGCGCGCTCACCGAATTGCAGGCCGAGCACGAGCGGCTGATGAAGCGCATCGGCCTGCCGCCCGAGGGACGCAATTTCCGCCCGCACGTTACCCTCGCCCGGCTGCGCGACGCGGCACCGCGGCAGGTGGCGGACTATCTGTCGCTGCGCGGCTATTTCCGCTCGCCGACCTTCGAGGTGTCGCGCTTCGTGCTGTATTCCTCGCGCGATTCGGTGGGCGGCGGCCCCTATCGCGTCGAAGCGGCCTATCCGTTGATGTAGAGCGCTGCCACGCGGCCGGTTTCGCCTTGCGCCGGACATATTGCGGATGAGGATGAGCGGGGCCATCTCATGGCCATGACGCACGAGGGTCAGATGACCGCCCGCCCCGCCGACGGTTTCGCCGACGATTTCGACTTCAGCGATGCCCAGCGCTTCACCGGTGACGACGAGGCGGGCAACGAGACGCGGGTACGCGCCGGCTTCTGGCGCAAGCTTGCCGGCGTCGCCACCCGCATCCCCTTCGCCGCCGATGCGGCCGCCGCCTATTATTGCGCGCTCGATCGCGACACGCCGGTGAAGGTGCGGGCGGTGCTGTTCGGCTCGCTCGCCTATTTCCTGCTGCCCACGGACGCGGTTCCCGACATCCTGCCCGTGCTCGGCTTCAGCGACGACGCCGCCGTGCTCGCCACCGCGCTCAACCTGCTCGCTGCCCACATCACGCCGGCCCATCGCGAGGCCGCTCGACGGGCGCTCGAGCGAATCACATGAGAGTGAAGGCTTTCCACGGTTTCCACTCGCCGCCGTAAGGCTTCATTTACCTCCCCGATAAAATCACTCGAAGATGAGCCCAATTCTCCGGCAAAGCGGTCACATCCCGGTCGGGAGGGTTCACAGCCGTCCGAGGGGCAGATATCCCTTTAGCGGTCTGAACGGAGCATCGAGCGGAGCCGCATCCGCGGCGGAAGCATAAACACAGGAGCGATCGACGATGGCACGACGCATGGCGCGCGCGGCACTCGCCGGCCTGGCACTGGTACTCATCGGAACGGCGGGCGCCGAAGCGGCGCCGAAGCTGGTCGGTCAGTTCGGCGACTGGGGCGTTTATCTGGACGATAGCGGCAGTGGCAAGATCTGCTACGCGCTCTCCCAGCCGAAGACGCGTGCACCCGCGGGCCTGAGCCGCGATCCCGCCTATTTCTTCGTGAGCACCCGCACCGCCGAGAACGTGAAGAACGAGATCAGCGTTGTCATGGGCTTCCCGCTCAAGGAGGGCTCGGACGCCACCCTCACCATCGGCCCGGCCTCCTTCGACCTCTATACGCGCGGCTCCGGCGCCTGGGTGCGCAACGTCGCCGAGGAGAACCGCCTGCTCGACGCCATGAAGCGCGGCAAGGACGTGGTGGTGAAGAGTTCCTCGGTGCGTGGCAACGTCACCACCGACACCTATTCGCTGAGCGGCATCTCGGCGGCCGTGGATCGCGCCGCGCAGGAATGCCGCTGAGCCGGCTCTCGTATCGCCCGGCACTGTCCCGATGACGCTGCCGGGCGACACGCCCTCCCCGTCCGAGGACGCCGTCCGCCCCCCAATCGGGAACGCCCGCCGAGGAACCCAATGCCGGTCGAGCTTCGCCTGATCCCCTGCCTCGCCGACAATTACGCCGTGCTGCTGCGCGACCCGGTGACGGAGGCGACCGCGGTCGTCGACGTGCCGGAAGTGGCGCCGGTGCTCGCCGCGCTGGAGCGCGAGAACTGGACGCTGACGCATATCCTCGTCACCCATCACCACACCGACCACATTGCCGGGGTCGAGGCGCTGAAAGCCCGCTACGGGGCGACGGTGATCGGCCCCAAGGCCGAGCGCGACACCATTCCCGGCCTGGATTTCGCGGTGGTGGACGGCGATCCGGTGGCGGTGGGCAACCTCGTCGGCCGGGTGCTGGAGACGCCCGGCCACACCAAGGGCCACATCGTCTTCCTGTTCGAGGGCGAGAGGCTGCTGTTCAGCGGCGACACCCTGTTCGTCATGGGCTGCGGGCGCCCCTTCGAATGCGATCCGCCGGTGCTGTGGAACTCGCTGCTGCGGCTGCGGGCGCTGCCGGACGACATCGCGGTCTATTGCGGGCACGAATACACCGTCTCCAACGGTCGTTTCGCGGTGCATGTCGATCCCGACAATGCCGCCTCGCGCGAGGCCCTCGCGCAGGCCGAGGCTCTGCGCGCCGAGGACAAGCCGACGCTGCCGACCAGCATCGGCGTGGAAAAGGCGAGCAACCCGTTCCTGCGCGCCGACGATCCCGAGCTAGCGGTGAAGCTCGGCCTGCCCGACGCCGACCCGGCGGCGGTGTTTACCGAACTGCGCGAACTCAAGAGCCGGTTCCGGGGCTGACGGCGATGGCGGCGCCCATGCTTCAAGCTGCCGACATCATCGCCCGGCTCGGCCTCCTCCCCCATCCGGAGGGCGGGCATTTCCGCGAGACCTTCCGCGACCCACACCGGCTGGAGGATGGCCGCTCGGCCTCCACCGCCATCTATTTCCTGCTGGCCGCCGGTGAAGTCTCGCACTGGCACCGGGTCGACGCCGTGGAGATCTGGCATTGGCATGCCGGGGCGCCGCTCCGGCTTTCGCTGGCGGCGACCGATGCCGGACCGGTGGAGGCTCTGCCGCTCGGCCCCGACCTCGCCGCCGGCGAAGAGCCCCAGCGCGTGGTACCACGCGGCGTCTGGCAGGCGGCGGAAAGCCTCGGCGACTGGACATTGGTCGGTTGCACGGTGGCGCCGGGTTTCGAGTTTGCCGGCTTCGAACTCGCACCGCCCGGCTGGCAGCCGGGCTGACCTCTCCGGCAATCAGCGGCGCGCCAGCAATGTCGCCACGCCGGCGCCGCCGACGATGAGCGCGCAGGCGCCGGCCAGCGCCCAGCTGGCGCTGGCGAAGCCGGTGGCGACCAGCAGCAGCGTCGACAGCACCGGCGCCGCATAGGAGGCGACGCCGAGCAGCCTGATGTCGCCGCGCTTCATGCCGATATCCCAGGTGTAGAAGGCGATGCCGACCGGCCCGATGCCGAGCGCCACGATCGCCAGCCATTCCGTCGCGCCCGACGGCCAGATCGACGGCTCGAAGAGGAGATGGCAGGGCACCGACAACGCCGCCGTCGCCAGGCAGAAGCCGGCCACCGCCTCGGTCGGCACCTTGGCGAAGCGGCGCGCCAGCACCGAATAGCTCGACCAGATCACCGCGCACAGCGCCGCCGCCGCATAGCCGGGCACGTATTCCGGCGAGAAGCCGAAGCCACCGGCACGGGCGCCGAGCAGCAGGATCGTGCCGGCCAGCCCCATCAATGCGCCGATGACGTGGGCGGGGCGCAGGCGCTCGCCCGGCAAAGCCGCCGACATCAGCACGATCAGCAGCGGCCAGAGATAGGCGATCAGCCCGGCCTCGGCCGGCGGCGCCAGCTTCAGCGCCGAGAAATAGAAGAAGTGATAGCCGAACAGCCCGCCGACGCCATGCAGCCAGACCGGCCAGGGCTGGCGCAGCGCCGCCAGCCCGACGCCGCGCACCATCGCCGCGACCAGCCCGACCGCGCCGCCGATCGCGAAGGTCAGCGCGGTGAGCAGGAAGGGCGGCACCGCGCCGGTCGCCGAGGTGGCGAGCGCCAGCGTCGCCCAGAGCAGGATAGCGGACAGGCCGATGAGCGTGGCGGCGGAGCGCGAAATCGAAGCGGACGACATCGGAGCGGGGGAACTCGAAGCGGATATGGGGGCACCTGAAGCGGAAGCCCCTTATGACCGTCGTCCACCGCGCCGCCAAGCCCTTCCTTCCGAGGCCCCCGGAGTGGGCGTCCCCTCCCCCACTCCACCGGATCGAGGCGACGGAAATGGACCTCGGGTCCTTCGCGCAGGCTCGCGACAGCCTCCGACGGCAAGGCGCGGCGATGAACGTCGCCCATTCCGTCGTCGTCTTCAGCGCATTCTCATCCGGCAGCCGTGCCGGCGTCGGCATCGCCGCAGACGGGGGTCAGAATCGACGAGGCGTCGTGGAACGCTCACGCCAATGGCCCGCCATCGTCGCCAAGCTCGAAATCGACGCCGGCGAACGGGAGTCCGATGGCCGGAACGGCGCGGGCGCCCGCCTCAAGGGCGAGCCCGGCACCGCCACCGGCAAGGTCCTCAACGCCGGACCGAACGGAGCCTCACGGCTCAGATCATGTACTGGCCGCCATTGACGGTCAGCGTCGAGCCGGTGATGAACGCCGCCTGGTCGGCCGCGAGGAACACCACGCAACGGGCTATCTCCTCCGGCTCGCCGAGCCGGCCGACCGGAATGTGCGGCAGCACCTTCTTCTCGATCACTTCCTGCGGCACCGCCTTCACCATCTCGGTGGCGATGTAGCCGGGGCAGATCGCGTTTACCGTCACGCCCTTATTGGCGTTTTCCTGCGCCAGCGCCTTGGTGAAGCCGAGATCGCCGGACTTGGCGGCGGCATAGTTGGCCTGCCCCATCTGGCCCTTCTGGCCGTTGATGGAGGAGATGTTGACGATACGGCCGAAATTGCGCTCGCGCATGCCCTCGATGACCTGCCTGGACATGTTGAACAGCGAGTTCAGATTGGTGTTGATCACCGCGTACCACTGCTCGGCGGTCATCTTGTGCAGCATGCCGTCGCGGGTGATGCCGGCATTGTTGACCAGCACGTCGACCGGCCCGACTTCCGCCACCACCTTGGCGACGCCGGCCTTGCAGGCCTCGAAATCCGACACGTCCCATTTGAAGGCGGGAATGCCGGTCGCGGCGGTAAACGCGGCGGCGGCCTCCTCGTTGCCGGCATAGTTGGCGGCGACCTTGTAGCCGGCTGCCTTCAACGCTTCGCAGACCGCCGCACCGATTCCGCGGGTGCCGCCGGTGACCAACGCAACGCGACTCATCTGTCTCCCCCTCTTGGTTTCCGTCCCGGAACCTGCGACGGCTTGTACGTCGTTTTTGTCGATCGACAAGCGACCCAGATGCTTGCCCGACCTCTATTTCCGCATGGCTGGCCGTCCCAATCCAGCCCGTCCTGGCTGATCCGGCTGCCGAGGGCCGGCGACGGGGGTACGCCGCCGGCTAGCGAGCGTCAGTCGCGCTCGATGCACATCGCAATGCCCATGCCGCCGCCGATGCACAGCGTGGCGAGCGCCTTCTTGGCATCGCGCTTCTGCATCTCGTAGAGCAGCGTGGTGAGGATGCGCGCGCCGGAGGCGCCGATCGGGTGGCCGATGGCGATGGCGCCGCCATTGACGTTCACCTTCGAGGTGTCCCAGCCGAGGTCCTTGTTCACCGCGCAGGCCTGGGCGGCGAAGGCCTCGTTGGCCTCGACGAGGTCGAGATCGGCCACCGTCCAGCCCGCCTTTTCCAGCGCGCGGCGCGACGCCGGGATCGGGCCCGAGCCCATGATCGCCGGATCAACGCCCGCCTGCGCCCAGGAAACGATGCGGCCGATCGGCTTGGCGCCCCGCGCCGCAGCGGTCTCTGCGCTCATCAGCACGATGGCGGCGGCGCCGTCATTGATGCCCGAGGCGTTGCCGGCGGTGACGGTGCCGTCCTTGGAGAAGGCCGGGCGCAGCTTGGTCATCGAATCGATGGTGGCGCCGTGGCGGGGATATTCGTCGTCCGCCACCACGATGTCGCCCTTGCGGGTCGAGATGGTGACCGGGACGATCTCGTCCTTGAAGCGGCCGGCCTTCTGCGCCGCCTCGGCCTTGTTCTGCGAGGCGACGGCAAACGCGTCCTGCTGCTCGCGGGTGATCTGCCACTGGCGCGCCACGTTCTCGGCGGTGGTGCCCATGTGGTAGCCGTTGAAGGCGTCCCACAGGCCGTCCTTGATCATGGTGTCGACCATTTCGAGCGACCCCATCTTGGTGCCGTTGCGCAGATTGGCGCAGTGCGGGGCCTGGCTCATCGATTCCTGGCCGCCGGCGACGACGATGTCGCTGTCGCCATTGGCGATCGCCTGGAAGCCGAGCGCCACGGCGCGCAGGCCCGAGCCGCACAGCTGGTTCACGCCCCAGGCCGGGCTCTCCACCGGGATGCCGGCGGCCACCGACGCCTGGCGCGCCGGGTTCTGGCCGGCGCCGGCGGTGAGGATCTGGCCCATGATGGTTTCGCTCACCTCGCCGGGCGCGACGCCGGCCCGCTCCAGCGCCGCGGTGATGGCGATCTTGCCGAGTTCATGTGCCGGCAGGGAGGAAAGCGCTCCGTTGAACGCGCCGACGGGCGTGCGTGCGGCGCCGACGATGACGATGCCGTCCTTCATGTGTGAACGTCCTCCGATAGGAAGCAGAGTGGGCACGGGTGGGAGCCCCGCGCAGGGCTGGAACCAATGTAGGGATATCGTGGTGACGTCGTATGACGCATGTCAATGCCCGCCCGGAGGCCATCCCTGTTATACCAGACGTTGCAGGGGGCTACCTCCGCCGATAATCCTGTAGCTCTCAGTTCGGAAACGCCCTAGAGTTTTTAAGCGGAAATCAACAAGGCAAGCGGATCCTATGGCCAAGTCCAACGAACCCGTGACCATCAAGAAATACGCCAACCGCCGGCTCTACAACACCGGAACGAGCACCTACGTCACGCTCGAAGATCTGGCCCTGATGGTGAAGAACGGCGAGGATTTCGTCGTCTACGACGCCAAATCCGGCGAAGACATCACTCATTCCGTGCTGACCCAGATCATCTTCGAGCAGGAGGGCAAGGGCCAGAATCTGCTCCCCATCAACTTCCTGCGCCAGATCATCCGTTTCTACGGCGACAGCATGCAGATGCTGGTTCCTCGGTACCTGGACATGTCGATCGAGAATTTCACCCGCGACCAGGAGAAGTTCCGCGAGCAGTTCGCCAAGACCTTCGGCGTGGGCGGCTTCCCCACTGGCGGCTTCGGCGCCATGGAAGAACAGGTGCGGCGCAACATCGACATCTTCGACCGCACCTTCAAGATGTTCCTGCCCAATGCCCGCGAGGAGGCTACCCCCACCGCCCCCGCGACCAAGACCGACGATTTCGATGAGCTGAAGCGGCAGGTCGCCGAGATGCAGAAGCGCCTCGACCGGATCGGCGACACCGAACCGAAGAAATAGATCGGCCGAAGCGACAAACTCGCCGGAGCCATTCCATCGGGATCGCGTGCCGGCCGGCTGCGCGCGATCAGACGCGCAGCGGCTGCGGGGCGGCAAGGCCGATCAGTTCACCCTGCAGATAGGTGCAGCCCCATTCGTCGAGCCGGCGTGCCGTCGGCTCGTCGAGCACCCATTCCGCTACCGTGGTCAGCCCGAGATTGGTGGCGAGTTCGACCAGCGACCGCACGAAATGGCGATCGGGCTCCGACTGGATCAGCCCGCTGACGAAGCTGCCATCGATCTTCAACATGTCGACGCAGAGTTCGCGCAGGCTGCGGAATGAGGTGTAGCCGACGCCGAAATCGTCGATCGCCACCCGGCAGCCAAGCCTGTGCAACCAGTCGATGCGCCGCCGGACATGGCCGATATCGACCAGCCGCGCGCTCTCGGTGATCTCGATGATCAGCCGCTGGCACAGCCCGTCGCCGACATGGCTCTCCATCAGCCCGATCCAGCCGCCATCGTCGAGATTGGGCGGCGAGACATTGACCGACAGCACCAGCTGCGGGTCGTCGGCGAGCGCGGCAAAGGCCAGCTGCAGCGTGCGCCGGTCGATCAGGCCGGTGAGGCCGAAGCGTTCGGCGGTGGGAATCACCGCCGCGCCATTGAGCACATAGCCGTCGCTGCCCCGCACCCGCACCAGCGCTTCGTGAAAGGCGATGCGACGGTCGCGCGACGCCGCCACCGGCTGGAAGGCGAGGCCCACCCGGCCTTCGTCGAGGGCGCGGACGATATTGTCGGCGAACTGGAGATTGGCGCGATGCTCCGCCGCGCGGTCGAAGGCGGGCTGGAAGACGGCGAAGCTGCCGCGGCTGCCATGGCGCGCCTGATACAACGCGTCCTGAACGCGACGGAACACATCGGCGGGGGTTGCCGCCTGCTGCGGCGCGGTCAGCGCACCGGCGGTGACGGCAGCGGCGACCGCACCCTGCTCGGTACGCGGCGGCCGCGCATTCATCGCGTCGACGATGGAACAGACGCGCTCGGCGAGATCCTCGCCCGGAGACAGCCGCAGCAGCAGGCCGAAGCTGCCGACCGAGAACCGGCCCATGGCCTCGCCCTCGGCAAGCTCGCCCCGCAGCCGGCGGCGGAAGATCTCGATCACCTCGTCGACAGTGGCGAATCCATAGTTGTCGTTCAGTCGCGGCAGGTCGTCGATGCCGACCAGCACCACGCCGAAACTGCCGCCGGAGCTCATGGCACCGTCGAGCCAGTCCTTCACCAGCATCGCCAGCGGCCGCCGGCCGGAACCGGCATTGGGCAGAACATGCGCCGGCGCCGCCATGGCCGGCGGCACGGCGCCCGTCTCGTCAGGGGTGATCAGGCCCAGCACGCGGTCCACCCGTCCCTCGGCATCGAAATGGCAGATCCCCCGGTCGACCAGATGCAGGTCGCGCGGCCCCTCATCGCCGTCCACCCGGATGCTGTAGCGTATGTGAAACTGCTGGGGCTCGCCGGCAAGCCCGGCGGAAAGACAGGCCTCCACCGCCTCCGCGCGCCCGCGCCCGCTGCCGGGCAGGACGAGCGCCGCATAGGACCGGCCGCTGGCCAGCTCGCGCTCGACATCGGCGCCGAGAAAGGCTGCCGCCGACGGGCTCCATTGCAGGCGATCATCCGCAAGGCGCCATTCATAGGCGGCGCTGCCGGTGGACTCGTGACGGCGCACGATCTCGTTCAGCGTGGCTATGTCACCGAAATCCGGCACGGTTGCGCCCGCCGCGTCAGACATCAGCACCCGCCGCTCCCATAACCGCCGCCCGCCCCTCGACTTCGCCCCTCGCGCGCAACCGGCACGCGCCCGCCGCCGCCCGAATCGACGCGGCAGCGAATGGTTCTTGAAGACGTGAACGATGCGCCAGCCTCCGGGACGGCGCAAGCCGGCAGAGCTGGCACATGACAAAAAGCGCGGCCGCTGCCGGCCGCGCTTTTCGAATTCTCACATGATGGTCGGCAGGGCGGACGAAGCCGCCCAGCACTCAGGCCTCAGCCTTGACCTTCAGCACCTGCCGGCCCTTGTACATGCCGGTCTTGAGGTCGAGGTGGTGCGGACGGCGCAGCTCGCCGGAATCCTTGTCCTCGATATAGGTCGGCTTGGCGAGGGCATCGGCCGAGCGGCGCATGCCACGACGCGACGGGCTGGTTTTCTTCTTCGGAACGGCCATTGTCTCAACTCCTGTGCCGGCGGTCCTGTCTTGGCTTGCCTCGGGTCTCCGAGGGCGCCGGCGCCGGGTAGCTCGTATTTCGAGTGGCGGCTTATACAGACTCATGCGCGCGAGTGAAAGGGGGGCGGGCCCGAAACTGCAACCTGCGGGCCAAGCTTTTCAAGCCGTCGCCAAGACACGGCTACAATCCGAGGCATTGGGTAAGCTCGGTCCCCTCGCGCGGCAGCCGCGCCTGCAGCCGCGAGGCGAGGCGCGACAGGCCGGGACCGGGCTTGGCGGCGTCGCGCCGATGTGGATTCGGCAGCATCACCGCCAGCAGCGCCGCCTGGCGCGGACTAAGCCGCACCGCCGGGATATTGAAGGCTCGCTGCGCCCCCGCCTCGGCGCCGAACTCGCCGTTCGGCCCCCATTCGGCGATGTTGAGATAGATCTCGATCTGCCGCCGCTTGCTCATGACGGCATTGAGATAGAGCGCCAACGACATCTCCAGCCCCTTGCGGATGAAGCTGCGCCCGTTCCACAGGAACAGGTTCTTGGCGAGCTGCATGGTGATCGTCGAGGCGCCTCGCGCCGGCTCGCCATCCTCGGCGGTGTCCATCACGTTCTGCAGTTCGACAAGATCGATGCCGTTGTGCTGGCAGAAGCGAGCATCCTCGGAGGCCAGAACGCTCCGCACCAGCACCGGCGCGATCGCGTCCAGCGGCACCCAGTTCTGCTCGACCCGCTCGCCGGTCACCCGCCGGGCCAGCATCAGGGTGGAGACCGGATCGACCGCCGTATAGACGAGGCCCAATACCAGCGGCACCAGAACGACGACGAGCGCCGCCTTCCAGATCCATGATACCAGCCGACGCATCCCCGCTCCCTTTGCGTACCGCTCGAAACCTAGAGCCCTTTGCCGTGGGAGGAAACCTCCGAAGCGCGGGAAAGCGTCCTAGTTTCAATAGGCTGGAACGGACGCTCCCCAGCCCCCGCTTTCCCCTGCCCGCAAGGCGCGCGGTTCGCCCCGCCCGGTGGAGCCGCTGCGCCGCACCTGCACCGCTTGACCGCGGCTTCCGGCTCGGGCACGCAACCCCGCATCAGCCGGATGCGCATCATGACCGATACCGACCGCCCCGCCGCAACGCTCGCCGACGCGCTCTCCCGCTGCGCGGAGGCCGTCGCCGCCGAGCTCGAACGGGCGATCGCCCGCGCTCAACCGGTCAGTGACCGCCTCACCCGCGCGATGCGCCACGCCGCGCTGGCCGGCGGCAAGCGGCTGCGGCCGTTCCTGGTGGTCGAGAGCGCGGCGCTGTTCGGCGTACCGATGACGCGAGCGCTGCCGGCTGCCACCGCGCTTGAATGCATCCACTGCTATTCGCTGGTGCATGACGACCTGCCGGCCATGGACGACGACGATCTGCGCCGCGGCCAGCCGACCGTCCACCGCGCCTATGACGAGGCCACCGCCATCCTTGCCGGCGACGGCCTGCTCACCCTCGCCTTTGAACTGCTCGCCGAGCCGGCCGCCGACCCCGACCCGGCGGTGCGAATCGCGCTGGTGGCGGCGCTCGCCCGTGCCGCCGGCGGCGAGGGCATGGTCGGCGGCCAGATGCTGGACCTCGCCGCCGAGGGCCGCTTCGCCGATGCCGGCCGCCCGGCCCCGGACCTCGCCGGCGTCGCCCGCCTGCAGGAACTGAAGACCGGCGCCCTGCTACGCCATGCCTGCGAGGCCGGCGCCCTGCTGGGCCGCGCCTCGCCCGCCGAGACGGCGCAACTTCGCGCCTATTCCCGCGCCATCGGCCGCGCCTTCCAGATCGCCGACGACCTGCTCGACGTCGAGGGCGACGCGGCCGCCGTCGGCAAGGCGGTCGGCAAGGACAGCGCCGCCGGCAAGGCCACCTTCGTCGAGCTGCTCGGCATCGACGGCGCGCGGGCCGAGCTCGCAAAGCTGGTCGAGGATGCCCATACCGCCCTCGCCGGCTTCGGCACACGGGCCACACTTCTCCAGGAAGCGGCACGTTTCATCGCCGAAAGGCGGAATTAATCCTTCCCCCATCTCGACGTGCGCCCGGCTTGTCTCCATCTTGAGGGTGACGTAAGCGTCGCTGAGCGATGCCGGATGCGTCGCCCGGAGGTTCACATGCGTTTCATCCCGCTCGCTCTTGCCCTTGCCGTAGCCGGCTCCGCTTTCGCGGCGCTGCCCGCCGCCGCGCAGGATTCGACCCGGCTCACCATCCGCAAGCTGCCGGAGCGCTCCTATCTCGATCCCGGCCCGAATGTGCGTCCCGGCACCAGCCGCGACCTCAACTATGTCGGGCTGAACAATTTCCGCTTCCCGAGCTACGGCACCGACAGCACCATCACCGGCACCCGCTGGCCGCTGCCCGGCCCGTTCGAACTGCCGCGCTGAGCCGGATCGCCTCGCGGAGCGCGTGAGGCGGCCAATACTCCGGGCAAAATGAAAAAAGCCCGGCCGTCAGTCCGACGGCCGGGCTTTTTCGTGTCAGAGCGGCGATCTAGACCGGGCTCAGGCAGCCAGCTCGGCGAGGATCGCGTCGCCCATGCCCTCGGTGCCGACCACGGTCGTGCCTTCCGACTTGATGTCGTTGGTGCGGTAGCCCTTGGCCAGCACGCCGGCGATCGCCTTCTCGATGCGGTCGGCGAGGTCGCCCTGGCCGAAGGAGTAGCGCAGCGCCATGGCGAGCGAGCCGATCATGGCGATTGGATTGGCGAGGCCCTTGCCGGCGATGTCGGGCGCGGCGCCATGCACCGGCTCGTAGAGCGCGCGGCGCTTGCCGGTCAGCTCTTCCACGCCGCCGAGCGAGGCGGAGGGCAGCATGCCGAGCGAGCCGGTCAGCATCGCCGCCACGTCGGACAGGATGTCGCCGAACAGGTTATCGGTCACCAGCACGTCGAACTGCTTGGGTGCGCGCACCAGCTGCATGGCGCACGAATCGGCCAGCTGGTGCTCCAGCGACACGTCGGCGTAGTCCGAGCCGTGCACCTCGCTGACCACCTGCTTCCAGAGCACGCCGGTCTTCATCACATTGTGCTTCTCGGCGGACACCACCTTGTTGCGGCGGGTGCGGGCGAGTTCGAAGGCGACGCGGGCGATCCGCTCGATCTCGTAGGATTCGTAGACCTGGGTATCGACGCCCCGCTTCTGGCCATCGGCGAGGTCGGTGATGGTCTTGGGCTCGCCGAAATACACGCCGCCGGTGAGCTCGCGCACGATCAGGATGTCGAGCCCCTCGACCAGCTCGCGCTTGAGGCTGGAGGCATCGGCGAGCGCCGGATAGCACAGCGCCGGGCGCAGATTGGCGAACAGTTGCAGGTCCTTGCGCAGCCGCAGCAGGCCGGCCTCCGGACGGGCCTCGTAGGGGACGTTGGCCCATTTCGGACCGCCGACCGCGCCGAGCAGGATCGCGTCGGCGGCAAAGGCGCGCTTCATCGCCTCCTCGGAGATCGGCAGGCCGCACTGGTCATAGGCAGCACCGCCGACGAGGTCCTCCTCGATGGCGAAGGAGGCGAGCCCCTGCTGCTCAAGGAAGGCGAGCACCCGCTTCACCTGCGCCATCACTTCGGTGCCGATGCCGTCGCCGGGAAGGAGGAGGAGCTTGTGGGTGGCCATGTGGGTCTCTCGCCTGCTGTGCTGGGGCTGAATTCTTGGGCGAGCGAGTGCTAATGGCTGGCGTCGCGGCTGGCAAGCGCGACGCAACGGCAGCGCCGTGCGAACCGGGGTGGACCCGCAAACAAGTGTGGCCGGGACATGCCCGGCCACAAGTTTTGGGGCGCCAGGGGTCCGCTGGCGCAGCGGTCCTCGCAAGGACTGCGGGGGGAACCCGTCAGATCGAATTCTTCGACATTTCGCCGGCGATGAAGTCGGCCTGCCGGATCGCCAGCGCCACGATGGTCAGCGTCGGGTTCTCCGCGCCGCCGGTGGTGAACTGGCTGCCGTCCGAGACGAACAGGTTGGGGACGTCGTGCGTCTGGCCGTGCTTGTTGACGACGCCGTCGCGCGGCTTCTCGCTCATCCGGTTGGTGCCGAGATTATGCGTCGAGGGATAGGGCGGCGTCGGCATCGTCCGCACCGCGCCGACCGACTCGTACATCGCCGAACCCTGCTTGTAGGCATGGTTGCGCATGGCGATGTCGTTGGGGTGGTCGTCGAAATGCACGTTCGCCACCGGCATGCCGTTCTTGTCCTTGACCGCGGCGTTCAGCGTGACGCGGTTGGTCTCCTGCGGCATGTCCTCGCCGACGATCCACAGCCCGGCCATGTTGACGTAGCCGTCCATCGCCGAGGTGAAGGAGCGGCCCCAGCCGCCGGGATCGAGGAAGGCGGCCATGAAGGGCAAGCCGAGTGACAGCGTCTCCATCTCGTAGCCGCCGACGAAGCCACGCTTGGTATTGAGCGGCGCCTCGTCGCGCACGATGCCGGCCATGGTGGTGCCGCGATACATGTGCACCGGCTTCTCGAAGACGCCGTACACCGAGCCGGTCATGTGGCGCATGTAGTTGCGCCCCACCTGGCCGGAGGAGTTGGCAAGCCCGTCCGGGAACATGTTGCTGGCCGAATTCAGCAAAAGGCGCGGGCTCTCGATTGAGTTGCCGGCCACCGCGACGATGCGGGCCTTCTGGCGCTGGGTCTTGCCGTCCTTGTCGACATAGACGACGCCGGTCGCCTTGCCGGAGGCGTCGTGCTCGATCTTGAGCACCATCGATTCCGGCCGCACCTCGAGATTGCCGGTGTCCTCGCCGCGCGGGATCTCGGCGATCAGCGTCGACCATTTGGCGCCCGACTTGCAGCCCTGGAAGCAGAAGCCGATCTGCTGGCAGGAGCCGCGGTCGTGGCGCGGCTGGCTGTTGATCGCCATGCGCCCGGTCGACACCTCGGTGTAGCCGATCTTCTTCGCCCCCGCCTCGAACACCTTGAAATTGTTGTTGCCGGGCAGGCCGGGAATGCCGTTGGTGCGCGTCACCCCCATCTTGTCCTCGGCCTTGGCGTAGTAGGGCTCGAGCTCGGCGAGGGTGATCGGCCAGTCGAGCAGGTTCGCCCCGTCGAGGTCGCCATAGGTGGTGCGGGTCTTGAACTCGTGTTCCTGGAAGCGCAGCGAGGCGCCGGCCCAGTGCACCGTCGAACCGCCGACCGACTTGACGATCCAGGCCGGCAGATTGGGGAAGTTCTTGTGCACACGCCAGGAGCCGGAAGTCGTGCGCATGTCGGTCCAGGCGAGCTGGGCGAAGCTGTCCCACTCGTTATTGACGAAATCCTCCATGTTGTGCCGCTTGCCGGCCTCGAGGATCACCACCTTGACGCCCTTGAGGGCGAGCTCGGTGCCGAGCGTACCGCCGCCGGCACCGGAGCCGACGATGACGACCACGGAATCGTCGTTGAGATCGAAGGGTGCGGTCATGTTGGTTCCCTCCCTCACAACCAGCTGATGTCGCTGAAGCCGCGGTCGATGTAGCCGCCCTTGTCGGCCGAGGAGCCCTCATAGCCGAACACCGGCCAGACCTCCTCCTGGTTGTAGAGGCTGACCACCAGGCCGCCCCGCACCTTCTGGAAGAAGGCGCTCTCCTCGATTTCGCGCAGGATGGCGACGCGCTGCTCCTCCCAGCCGACATCGGCATAGGGCATGCCGTGCCGCGCCTTGGCGAGCGTATCGAGAGTGATCACCCCCTCCTCCACCAGCGCCTTCAACGCCGGATCGCTGGCGGCGCCGGTCTCGTAGGGCTTCATGGCGACGGCGTAGAAGCGGTCGGCCAGCTTGTCGTGCGGATAGACGTCGCGCGCCATCACGATCAGCGTGCGCATGGTCTCGGGCTTCAGCGTGGTGACCTCGAGCCCCCACGCCTCGCGCGGATTGATCACCGCGAGGCCGGAGATCATCAGAGCGCCGGTGGCGCCCATGATGCCCAGAATGCTTCGGCGCGAGGGGCCGTTCGAGGGGCTCCGCGAAGGGCTCCGCCTGTCGATCAATGTCGTCATCGTTTCCTCCTGGTTGTTCGTTTTCTTGTTGTCGGCAGATGTCGCCGGGACTTTCGAAGACGTTGGCGCGTCTTTCGGGCCGGGCGGGAATGAGGCCGTCGTCGACCGGACGCGAGGGCCGGCCGACGGGGCGTCAGCGGTAGCGACCGTGTTTCTGGAGAACCTCGATCTTGTAGCCGTCGGGATCGGTGACGAAGAAGAACTTCGCCAGCAGCGCGCCGTCGCGGAAGAATTCCTTCACCGGATTGGGCTTGAGGCCGAGGCTCTCGAAGCGCGCATGCTCGGCGTCGAGATCATCCACCACGAAGGCGATGTGGCCGTAGCCGTCGCCCAGCGCATAGGGCTCGGTGCGGTCGTGGTTGATGGTGAGCTCGACCTCGAAATCGGCCTCGGCATTGCGCAGATAGACGAGGGTGAAACCGTCGAAGCCGAAGCGGTCGGCAATGCCGAGCCCGAAGGCCTTGACGTAGAAATCGACGGAGCGCGCCTCGTCGAGCACGCGGATCATGGAATGAATGGCCTTGGCCACCTGAAGACACCTCCGAAACGGCGATCATCGCCCGATGGGAGGATGCTAGGCTTCGGCCGGGGACAGTGGTGGTAGACCACTAACACATCGCCACGACGTGTTTTGCAGGAGCGTCGCTTGCCCTCGCGTCTTGCCCTCGCGCGGCGACAAGCGCCGCCGCGCCGGTCGCGGCAGGGCTATTCGGCGGCTTCCAGCTGCAGGGCGCTCGGGCAGGCATAGCGCGGGCGGGCAGGCTTGGGCGCGCTGCGCACCTCGTCGAGATAGATCAGGCAGGAGCAACGCAGCAGCGAGGCGAAATTGCGCACCTCGCCATGCAGCTCCAGCACCTCGTCATGCAGCTTGGTGACGAACTTGCCCAGACTCATGCCCTGATGCGCCGCCACCTGTTCCAGAATCGCCCAGAACGCCGCTTCCAGACGAATCGAGGTGGAATGGCCGCCGATCCGCATCGAGCGGGTCTGGAACTCATAGGTTTCGGGGTCTTGGCCGGCAAAGATCTGGCACATGGGGCGTCTCCCGGAACACGTTCTGATTTTGAACGATTCCACTCCGGGAGCGCCCGGCTGTAAAGGCGAAAATGCGCCTCAGGCGGAACGGCGCGCCGTGACCTCGATCTCGATCTTCATTTCCGGCTTCAGCAGCCCGGCGACGATCAGCGTCGCCGCCGGCCGCACGGTGCCGAAATACTGGCCGAAGATCGGGAAGACGATGTCGGCATATTCCGGCCGGGTGATGATGTAGTGCACCCGCACCACGTCGGAGAGCGAGGCGCCGGCTTCCTTCAGCGTCGCCGCGATGTTGCGGAAGCAACCATGCGCCTGCTCCTGCACGCTCTCCGGCAGCGTCATGGCGGCGTAGTCGTAGCCGGTCGTGCCGGAGACGAAGATGTCGTCGCCATCGACCACCGCCCGCGAATAGCCGGCCTCGGTTTCGAAGGGGGAACCGGTGGAGATGAGACGGCGCATGACGGGGCTCCGGGAAACGGCGCGGCCGGACCGGCCACGCCCTCCTTCTTACCGCCCGCGCGACGCCAGCTGAACCGGGTCGGCGGCAAAAAGCCGTGGATGCCCGGCAAAGACCGGGCGACCACGCCAGAACGCCGCCGGCGCCGACCTCACGCCCAGGGGCGGTCTGCGGCGAGCTTCGCCTCGTAGTCGTGGATCTTGTCCGCCTTCACCTGGGTGAGGCCGATGTCGTCGAGACCGTTCAACAGGCAGTGCTTGCGGAACGGATCGACCTCGAAGGTGATCGAGCCGCCATCCGGCCCGGTGATGGTCTGGCTCTCCAGATCCACCGTGACGATGGCATTGGCGCCGCGCGAGGCGTCGTCGAACAGGGCGTCGAGCTGCTCGGGCGTCACCTTGATCGGCAGGATGCCGTTCTTGAAGCAGTTATTGTAGAAGATGTCGGCGAAGCTGGTGGAGATCACGCAGCGTATGCCGTGGTCGAGCAGCGCCCAGGGCGCGTGCTCGCGCGAGGAGCCGCAGCCGAAATTGTCGCCCGCCACCAGGATGGAGGCCTTCTTGTAGGCCGGCTTGTTGAGCACGAAATCCGGGTTGTCCGAGCCGTCCTCCAGATAGCGCAGTTCGGAGAACAGGCCCTTGCCGAGGCCGGTGCGCTTGATCGTCTTCAGATACTGCTTGGGGATGATCATGTCGGTGTCGACATTGACCAGCGGCAGCGGCGCCGCGACCCCGGTCAGGGTGGTGAACTTGTCCATGCTCGTCTCCTGCGCGCCGGTGCGGCGGCGCCGTGATGGTGCGTGAGGGCCGCCGCCCTCAACCTGCCTCGTCCTCAAGCCGCTCCATGTCGTCGTCGGAGAGGCCGAAATGGTGGCCGATCTCGTGGATCAGCACATGGGTCACGATCTTGCCCAGCGTCTCGTCGTGCTCGGCCCAATAGTCGAGGATGGGTCGGCGGTAGAGCCAGATCATGTTGGGCATGGCGAAAGGCGCGCTCTCGTAGTGCTGCGCGAGCCCCACACCCTGGAACAGGCCGAGGAGATCGAACGGCGTCTCCGCCTCCATCTCCTCGAGGACCTCGTCGGTGGGGAAATCCGTCACCTGGATGACGAGATTGCCGCACAGGTCACGGAAGCGCTTGGGCAGCCGCGCATAGGCGGCCTCCGCCATCACTTCCAGCATGGCCAGCGTCGGCGCCTTCACCGGACGCCAGGCCATCGGGTCTTCTGCCAGCATGTTCACGGATCGGGCCTCAGCGCAGATAGGTCACGATGAGATACGCTGCGAGCCCGAGCCCGCAGGCGATGGCGAGGCCCCGCCCGATGCGCCGGCCCCAGATTTCGACGGCGTCGTCCTCCGGGGGATCGGCATAGGGGTGCGGAGCCATCGCCGCCGTCCTCAGCCCGCGTAGCGCCAGCTGCGCACGTCGACGAAGCGGCCGGCGATCGCCGCCGCCGCCGCCATCGCCGGCGAGACCAGGTGAGTACGGCCCTTGAAGCCCTGCCGGCCCTCGAAATTGCGGTTCGAGGTGGAGGCGCAGCGCTCCTCCGGGCCGAGCTTGTCGGCGTTCATCGCGAGGCACATCGAGCAGCCCGGCTCGCGCCAGTCGAAGCCCGCCGCCTTGAAGATGGCGTCGAGCCCCTCGGCCTCGGCCTGCTCCTTCACCAGGCCGGAACCCGGCACGATCATGCCGGCCACGCCCTCGCGCACCGTGTAGCCGGTCACGATCTTGGCGACGGCGCGCAGGTCCTCGATGCGGGCATTGGTGCAGGAACCGATGAACACCTTGTCGATGGCGATGTCGGTGATCTTCGTGCCGGCGGACAGGCCCATATAGTGGAGCGCCCGCTTCTTCGCCTCGCGCTTGCCCTCGTCGTCGATGAGCTCAGGATCCGGCACCAGGCCTTCCACCGAGATCACGTCCTCCGGGCTGGTGCCCCAGGAGACGATCGGCGGCAGCGCCGCTCCGTCGAGCCGCACTTCCTTGTCGAAGAAGGCACCTTCGTCGGTACGCAGCGTGTCCCAGTAGCGACGGGCGGCATCCCAGGCAGCGCCCTTGGGCGCGCGCGGACGGCCGTTCACATAGGCATAGGTGGTCTCGTCGGGGGCCACCATGCCGGCGCGGGCACCGCCCTCGATCGACATGTTGCAGACCGTCATCCGGCCTTCCATGGTGAGGTTGCGGAACACCTCGCCGGCATATTCGATGACGAAGCCGGTGCCGCCGGCGGTACCGGTGGTGCCGATAATGGCGAGCGTCACATCCTTCGCCGTCACGCCGTCGGGCAGCTTGCCGTCGACGGTGACGCGCATGTTCTTGCTCTTCTTCTGGATCAGCGTCTGGGTGGCGAGCACATGCTCCACCTCCGAGGTGCCGATGCCATGCGCCAGAGCACCGAACGCGCCATGCGTCGAGGTGTGGCTGTCGCCGCACACGATGGTGGTGCCCGGCAGGGTGAAGCCCTGCTCCGGCCCGATCACGTGGACGATGCCCTGACGCTTGTCGAGCTCGTTGAAATACTCGATGCCGAAGTCGCGGGTGTTCTCGGCCAGCGTCTCGACCTGCATCCGGCTCTCGGGATCCTCGATGCCGAAGCGCCGGTCGCTGGTCTGCACGTTGTGGTCGACCACGGCGAGGGTCTTCTCCGGCGCATGCACCTTGCGGCCAGCGACGCGCAGACCCTCGAAGGCCTGCGGCGAGGTGACCTCATGCACCAGATGGCGGTCGATATAGAGGAGGCAGGTGCCGTCCTCCTGGCGGTCGACGATGTGGTCTTCGAAAATCTTGTCGTACAGGGTGCGGGGAGCGGACATGCTCATCCTCGGCTGGATGCAATTGTAACGGAAAGGTCGTCTATCGGCCCGGGGCGGGCCAGCGCACGGCCGGGAACGTGGGACGCCGGATGGCGAAGTTCCGGGCGGCGCTCAGCTAAGGCCCGCGACCGCGCAGGCGGTGAAGCGACCGAAAAACCGCGCCGGCAGCCGCACATGATCGGGAACCGCGGCAAAGCCGATGGTGGTCGGCAGGCGACGCCGCGCCTCCGGGCGCGCGACATCGCAGCCATCCGCAACGGCTTGCACCGTCCGACGTGCGACAATTCCGCTCGTGCCCGACTTCATCATGGAACCGTTCTAGCAACTTTCCGCCGACTGAACAATGCACCGGCAAAGGGTTGCGGTCACGCTGCCGTCAGCAGCCATATCGGCAGTATACAGTATTACAGCAAGTACCCGGCTGAAAGCGGTTGAAATAACCTAACGTCAAATCAATATGACCGTGAAGGACGTCGTGCTCCACCCTTCCCCCGCATGGGGAAGCAACGGCGTGAAGAGGGAACGCCATGAACCTCGCCGCTCTGCGCCCGAGCGATTTCGCCCTGATCGTCGCCTTCGGCGTCATGGCGGTGGCGTTGGAGAGCCGCACCCGCGTCGACCTTGCCGCCATCCGCCCGGCCGAGAAGGTCGAGAGGGTGGAGACGGCGATGATCACCTGCCCGATGAAGCGTCAGCCGGACTTCGCCACGGTTATGCAGGCCGCTGTGCTCGGCGACGGCGCTCTCATCGTCGAGCAGCAGACCCGCACCAAGGTACGGCATATCAAGGATTGCTGACCGGAACCGCCACTGGCGCCCGAAGGCCCCGTGGCCGCCGAAAGTCCCGCTTCTCCCCGTGACATCCGCGTGCCCGCGCCCCCCCGAGCGACGACAGGCCGCACGTCCAGCCAATGATCGCCGACCCTCTCACGCCCACCAGCCGCCGGATCGACACCAGGCTGATCAGCACCGAGCGGAGCGAGATTGGCAGGTCGAGGCCCACGGCGGCCCGCCACATCTGACGAGCGGGGCATACGCGCGCGCCCTTCCTCCGCCGCGCGTAACAAAAAAGCCGGGGCATGCCCCGGCTTTTCCGTCTGTTCCGTTTAGCGAAGGATGCGGGTCACTCGGCGGCGACCGGCGCGCCCTTCTTGCCCTTGCCGGCGTTCTTGTCCTGGCGCTCGGCGATACGGGCCGACTTGCCGCGACGATCGCGCAGGTAATAGAGCTTCGCGCGACGCACCTTGCCGCGGCGGACAACCTTCAGGCTGTCGATGTTCGGCGAATACAGCGGGAACACGCGCTCCACGCCCTCGCCATAGGAAATCTTGCGGACGGTGAAGCTCTCGTTGATGCCGCCGCCGGAACGGGCGATCACCACGCCCTCATAGGCCTGAACGCGCGAGCGCTCGCCTTCCTTCACCTTCACATTGACGATGACGGTATCGCCGGGCTGGAAATCCGGGATTTCCTTGGCGGCGGAAAGCTTCTCGACCTGCTCGGCGTCGAGCTGCCCAATAATATCGACCATTATATCACCTCTTACGGACCAAGCCGGCCACCGGCCGTCCGCTTCTTGCTGTTTTCAGTTGGAACAGTGATGGCGCGCCCTATACGCCATGTCGGCCGGCTTGTCATGCATTATTCGCAGTCGGCGGGTTAGCCTCTCCCGCCGTCGCGCCGTCCGCTCTGCGCCGCCCACAGGTCGGGCCGGCGCTCGCGCGTCGCTGCCTCGGCCTGCTCGCGCCGCCACTTCGCGACCTTGCCGTGGTCGCCGCTCGACAGGATGGCCGGGATCTCCAGCCCCTCGAAGCTCTGCGGCCGCGTGTATTGCGGGTATTCTAGCAGGCCGGCGGAGAAGCTCTCCTCGGTGCCGGACTCCGGATGCCCCATCACCCCGGGAAGCAGCCGCACGCAGGCGTCGAGCAGCACCAGCGCGCCGATCTCGCCGCCCGAAAGCACCACGTCGCCGACGCTGACCTCCTCGAGGCCGCGCGCCGCCACCAGCCGGTCGTCCACGCCCTCGAAGCGGCCGCAGACGATGACGACCCCCTCGCCCGCCGCCAGTTCGCGCACCCGCGCCTGGGTCAGCGGTTTTCCGCGTGGCGTCATGAGCAGGCGGGGCCGGGTATCGCCCTCGGGAGCCGCGGCATCCACCGCCCGCGCCAGCACGTCGACGCGCATCACCATGCCCGGCCCGCCGCCGGCCGGGGTGTCGTCGACCGAGCGATGGCGGTCAGTCGCCTGGTCGCGCGGATCCACCGTGTCGAGCGCCCAGCCGCCCTGCGCCAGTGCCCGCCCGGCAAGCGACAGGCCGAGCGGTCCGGGAAACATGTCGGGAAAGATGGTGACGAGCGAGGCGCGCCACATGGCGGACTACCCCTCGTCGGCGTCGTCGGGCTTGCGGGTCGCCACGGCCCATTCGCCCGGCTCGACCACCACGCGGCCGCCGGCGATGTCGACCACCGGCACCGTCGCCTTGGTGAAGGGCAGCATCACCGTGCCGCCGGGCTTGCCGTCGTCCTGCGGACGGGCGATCTCGAGAATGTCGCCGGCGCCGAAATCATGCACCGCCACCACCTTGCCGAAGCTCTCGCCTTCCGCCGTCACGGCGGCGAGGCCGATCAGGTCGGCATGGTAGAAGTCGTCGTCCTCCTCCGGCGGCGGCAGATTTTCCCGCGCGACGAACAGGCCCTGATTGGTGAGCGCCTCGGCCGCCTCGCGGCTGTCGACGCCCTTCAGGCGTGCGACGAAATGCTCCTTCGCCGCACGCATGGCGACGATCTCGAAGCGGCGTTTGCCGGCCTCGTCGGTGAGCGCGCCATAGTCGAACAGCGCTTCGGGGTCCTGCGCGAAGACGAACAGACGCACCTCGCCGCGCACGCCATGTGGCGCGCCGATGCGGGCAAGGAGAACGCGATCGGTCGACATGGGCGAATCCCGGTTGGTCGGCAGCAGAAAGGAAACCGGCCACGCCCACAGCGTGCCCGGCGTGGTGGCCGCCACGCGAGCGCGACACCACCATAAAACTGAATCTCGACCGCTCCCTTATCAAGGGAGCGGTCGAGAGTTCATCGAAATCCGGGAGCCGGAAAGGCTCGGCTCACTCGGCCGAAGCGGCAGCGGCAGCGGCCTCGGCGGCCTTGGCGGCAGCGGCGGCGCGCTCCTGGGCCTTCTTGCCGGGCACGGCCTTCTCGGGGTTGTTGCGGGCTTCGCGCTTCACCAGATCCAGCGAGTCGAGGAAGCGGGCGACGCGGTCGGTCGGCTGCGCGCCCTTGGCGAGCCAGGCCTTGGCCTTCTCGGTATCGAGCACGAAGCGGTCGGCAGCGTCCTTCGGCTTCAGCGGATCGAAGGTGCCGATCTTCTCGATGAAGCGGCCATCGCGCGGGGAGCGCGAGTCGGCGACGACGATGCGATAGTAGGGACGCTTCTTGGCGCCACCACGGGCGAGACGGATCTTCAGGGACATTGGTCTTTCCTTTCAGTCTTCAATTTCCGAACCGGCAGCGTGCCGGCGTCGATCTCACTTCTTCTTCGGCGGGAAGCCCGGCAGGCCCGGAAGCCCGCCCGGCTTGTTGCCGAGGCCCGGCATCCCGCCCGGAAGACCGGGAAGATTGCCGGGGAATTTCGCGGGAAGCCCGCCGCCACCCATGCCGCCGGGCATCTTCTCGGCGAGCTTGGCGAGGTCCTCTGGCTTGGGCATGCCGCCACCGAAGCCGAACATGTTGGCGAGGCCGGCCATCGGTCCGCCGCGCTTGCCGCCGGCCGAGGCGCCCATCGCCTTCATCATGTCCGCCATCTGGCGGTGCATCTTCATCAGCTTGTTGACGTCTTCGACCTTGGTGCCGGAGCCGGCGGCGATGCGCTTGCGGCGCGAGGCGTCGAGCACCTTCGGGTTGCGCCGCTCCTTGCGGGTCATCGAATCGATGATCGCCTTCTGGCGGCGGATCACCTTGTCGTCGAGATTGGCGCTGGCCATCTGGTTCTTCAGCTTGCCGATGCCGGGCAGCATGCCCATCAGCCCGCCGAGGCCGCCGAGCTTTTCCATCTGCTCGAGCTGCATGCGCAGGTCTTCCAGATCGAAATTGCCCTTGCGCATCCGCTCGGCAGCGGCCATCGCCTTTTCGGCGTCGATGTTCTCGACCGCCTTCTCGACCAGCGAGACGACGTCGCCCATGCCGAGGATGCGGCCGGCGACGCGACGGGGATCGAAATCCTCCAGCGCGTCCATCTTCTCACCGGTGCCGACCAGCTTGATCGGCTTGCCGGTGACGGCGCGCATGGAGAGCGCGGCGCCGCCGCGCCCATCGCCATCGGCGCGGGTCAGCACGATACCGGTCAGCCCGACGCGGGCGTCGAAGGCCTTGGCAGTGTTCACCGCGTCCTGGCCGGTGAGGCTGTCGGCGACCAGCAGTACCTCGTGCGGCGAGGTCGCGGCCTTCACCTCGGCCACTTCCGCCATCAGCGCCTCGTCGAGGGTGACGCGGCCGGCGGTGTCGAGCATGACAACATCGAAGCCGCCGAGCCGGGCGGCCTCCATGGCACGGCGGGCGATCTGCACCGCCGACTGGCCGACGACGATCGGCAGCGTATCGACGCCGACCTGCTTGCCGAGCGTGGCCAGCTGCTCCATCGCCGCCGGGCGGCGGGTGTCGAGCGAGGCCATCAGCACCTTGCGGCCGGCCCGGTCCTTCAGGCGCCGCGCGATCTTGGCGGTGGAAGTGGTCTTGCCCGAGCCCTGCAGGCCGACCATCAGCACCGGCACCGGCGGGGCGGCCTCGAGGTCGATCGGCTTGGCGTCGGAGCCGAGCATGGCGATGAGCTCGTCATGGACGATCTTCACCACCATCTGGCCGGGGGTGACCGACTTCACCACCTCGGCGCCGACCGCGCGCGTGCGCACCTTGTCCGTGAACGAGCGCACCACGTCGAGCGCCACGTCGGCCTCGATCAGCGCCCGACGCACCTCGCGCATGGCTTCGCCGACGTCGGCCTCGGTGAGGGCGCCGCGCTTCTTAAGCCGGTCGAGTATGCCGCCAAGGCGGTCGCTCAGTGAATCGAACATGCGTTCGGGCTCCATTTTCACGCCGGAGACCACGCAAAGCCGAACGCGCCCGAGGGCGCATCGCGCTGTCGGGCGTGGACCT
Organism: Ancylobacter sonchi; assembly: GCF_018390695.1. GTDB lineage: Bacteria > Pseudomonadota > Alphaproteobacteria > Rhizobiales > Xanthobacteraceae > Ancylobacter > Ancylobacter sonchi. Next base: position 69,119 of record NZ_JAHBGF010000011.1, read on the forward strand.
CCGGCCTCAGGGACCGGGCGGCGGGACGGCTCGCGGATCTTGCGAGAATGCCGGGGTACTAACCGCCGAGTGCGGCAAAGTCAAGGAAAGCGCGGGATCACGCGCCGGGGGCACCGACTTGCGACGCCTTCAGATCCCGGGCGCCGGCCTACGGCGCCACCAGATAATGCGCTTCCCACTCGGAACGGGGGATCGCCTCGCCGAGCTTGTAGGAGAAGGACTTGATGTCCATCCCGTCATTGGCGGTCTCGCAGCTGTAGGACAGGTGGTACCAGGTACTGCCGCTGCGCACCGCCGCGCCCGAGGCGATCAGGTGCTGGTCGTGAAGCTTGGTGTTGGCATAGGCGTAGGCCACCATCTCGTCGGGATGCATGCCCTTGTGCTCGCGGCCGATCTCGCCCATGCCGCGCGAATTGCAGCGCTGCTCCACCCGCGCTGCCGGATCCAGCATCAGCATCTGCTCGTCGGTTGTCTTGGCCTGGGCACCCACCTGCGGCAGGGCGGAGGCGGCGGCGAGCGCAAGCATGGTAAGGGCGACGCGTTTCACGGGTGTCGAATCTCCAGCCTCGAATCGAGGCGCCGTTCAAGCGGGCGGATGTGGCCCGGACAAGGCGCGCGACGAGGGTTTCACGACGACGTTACAGGCGACGACCCGAATGGCCATCGCCCTCCTGATGCCACCGCAGGCACCGGAGCTCAAGCGGAAGCCACCGGAGCGTTTCCCCAATCGCAACATGACGTTACGCGATCTCTCGACCCGCCACCGTGCGGCTCAGCGCCGCCGCTGAGGCAGGTCGAGCGCCGCGCCGGACCGCCTCTCCCTGCCCGCCGCCGCTGGTGGCACCACCCTTCCGGGGTCGGTCGCCCGCGCACGCTCCAGCGAGCCCGGCGTTCACATCCGCGTTCCGCCACGTTCCGCCGCACCCACGCCGTGTTGCCCGGCCGCGCGGGGCGGATTAGAACCGCGCCATGGCGCTGATGGACCTCGCGAACCCCACCCGTTTCCTTGCCTTCTCCGGGCGGGTGCTGCCGTGGCTCGCCGGCGCCGCCGTCCTCATCCTCGCCCTCGGCTTCGTGCTCGCCTTCCGCGCGCCCGCCGACTACCAGCAGGGAGAGACGGTGAGGATCATGTACATCCATGTGCCCTTCGCCTGGCTCGCCATGATGGGCTATTCGCTGCTCGCGCTGTCTTCGCTCGGCATCCTGGTCTGGCGGCATCCGCTGGCCGATGTCGCGCACAAGGCGCTCGCCCCCATCGGAGCGCTGTTCGCCTTCCTGTGCCTCCTCACCGGCTCGCTCTGGGGCCGGCCGATGTGGGGCACCTATTGGGTATGGGACGCGCGGCTCACCTCCATGCTGGTGCTGCTGCTGCTCTATCTCGGCCTGCTGGCGCTGCGCTCGGCGATCGACGACCCGAACCAGGCCGGCCGCGCCGCCGCCGTGTTGACGCTGGTCGGCTTCATCAACGTGCCAATCGTCAAGTTCTCGGTCGACTGGTGGAACACGCTGCACCAGCCGGCCTCGGTGTTACGCATGGGCGGCCCGAGCATCCATCCGAGCCTGTTGTGGCCGCTCTTCGCCACCGCGGTCGGCTTCACCCTGCTGATGCTCGCCTTGCATCTCGCCGCCATGCGCACCGAGATCCTGCGCCGCCGGCTCCGCGTGCTCGAGGCGCGCACCGCCGCCGAAGCCGTGCACGCATAGGGCGGAACCAACCGATGGCCGATACCCACGCTTTCTTCATCGCCGCCGCCTATGGCGCCAGCGCCCTCTCCATTGTCGCGCTCGCCCTGTGGATCGTCCTCGACGGCCGCGCCGTGCGCCGCCGGCTCGCGGCGATGGAAGCGCGCGGCATCCGCCGGCGCTCCGGCACGGGAGCCGGCGATGGCCGATAGCCCTGCAGCCGAGACGCGCTCGCCGCTGCGCCGCCGCCTGCTGCTGCTCGTGCCGCTGGCGCTGTTCGCGGCGCTGGCGGTGCTGTTCTATGGCCGGCTGTTCTCGGGCGATCCTTCCCGCCTACCCTCGGTGCTGATCGGCCGCCCGGCCCCGGCGCTCGACCTGCCGCCGCTCGAAGGCCTCTCCCGCGACGGCGTTGCCGTGCCCGGCCTGCCCGCCGGTGCGGTCGGCAAGGGGGAGGTGACGGTGCTGAACGTCTTCGCCTCCTGGTGCGTGCCCTGCCGCGACGAGCATCCCCATCTCGTGGAGCTGTCGCGGATGCCGGGCTTCCGCCTCGTCGGCCTCAACTATAAGGACGACGCCGGCAACGCCCGCCGCTTCCTCGGCACCTTCGGCAATCCCTATGCGGCGGTGGGCGTCGATGCGAACGGGCGCGCCGCCATCGAATGGGGCGTCTACGGCGTACCGGAAACCTTCGTCATCGGCCGCGACGGGCGCATCGCCTATAAATATATAGGCCCCATCGACGCCGAGGGCCTGCGTAACCGCCTGCTACCGGAAATCGAGAAGGCCATCGCCGCACCTGCGCCCGCCAGCAGCTGAGCCCGCCTGTTCTCTTCGCAGCTAGTGGAGCGCCGTCAACAGCGCCCTGTGCTCGGCGATCGGCGGCGTGCCGAGGATCTGCGTGCCAGCGGGGGTGTGGAAGGCGGCATAGGCCCGGCGCCCGTCGGCCTCGAAGATCGCGCTGATCTTGCCCTGCGCGCAGCTGGCCGGCTTGCACAGCACGTAGATGTTGACGTGGACGCCGTTCAGCGACACCGGCGCCATCGGCACCCAGACGCCGCGCGCACCCTTCAGCCAGCGGTCGTTCTTCAGCACCGGTGCGATCAGGCGGTTCCAGGTGCTGCGATAGGGCTCATGGGCGATCAGCTCGTAGAGATGCGGCCGGGCCGGCGCCGCCGTCTGTGCCCGCGCCGGCGCGACGGTAGAGGCCAGAGCGAGCACCATCGCCGCCAGTCGGGCCGTCTTCATCAAGCTGCCCATCGCGGCCCCGGCGCCTCAGTTCCGCTCGTCCGGCAGGTTCGGCAGCGGCATCACCTCGATCTCGTCCTCGATCAGCGAGCGCACATCCTCGGGGCTCGCCTCGCCGTAGATCGAGCGCTGCTCGACTTCGCCCTCGTGCATCTGCCGGGCGAGCGTGGCGAACTCCTCGCCGACATAGTCGGAATTCTTCACCACCTGCTCGCGCACGGCGCGCAGCATGGCCCGCAGCGCCTGCTCCTTCTCGGACAGGATGGCGACCTTCTCCGGCACCATGGGCTCGGGCGTCTGGGCGGGCGGCGCTTCGTCGTCGCGCTTGCGCGTGCCGGCCCCCAGCGACGGCGCCATCAGCGCCTTCTCCACCTTGCTCGAGCCGCAGCTCGGGCAGGTCACCAGCCCGAGCGCCTTCTGCGCGTCATAGGCGGCCGAATCGCGGAACCAGCTGTCGAAACGGTGCTCCTTCTCGCAGCTGAGCGAATAGAGGATCATGCCGCGTCTCCCGCCGGCGCCGGGCCCGACGCCGCCAGATGCAGCCGGCCGCCGCCGGGCTCGGACAGAAGCTCGAAGCGCCGCCCGTTCTCCAGCGAGGGAATGCGCCGGCGCGCCGCGCCCACCTCCGACGGGTCGATCACCGCCGCGATGAAGCCCGGCTCGGTGCCGGTCTCGGCGAGGATGCGGCCCCACGGGTCGATGATCAGCGAATGGCCAAAGGTCTCGCGACCGTTCTCATGCAGGCCACCCTGCGCCGCCGCCAGCACGAAGGAGCCAGTCTCGATGGCGCGGGCGCGAAGCAGCACGTGCCAATGCGCCTCACCGGTCGTCTTGGTGAAGGCGGCGGGCACGGTGAGCAGGCCCACGCCCGATTCGGCAAGGGCGCGGAACAGCGCCGGGAAGCGCAGATCGTAGCAGATGGTCAGGCCGATGCGGATCTCCGGCAGCTCGGCATGCACGGCGACCTCGCCGGGCCGATAGGCTTCGGATTCGCGGTAGACGTCGCCATTGGGCAGGTCGACGTCGAACATGTGGATCTTGTCGTAGCGGGCGACGATCGCGCCGTCCGGTCCGATCAGGAACGAACGGTTGGCCGCGCGGTGCGAGCCCGCCTTGATCGCCAGCGAACCGATATGCAGGTGGATGCCGAGTTCCTTGGCAAGCGCGCGGAAGGCGGCGAGCGCCGGATCGGTTTCCTCCTCGTGCAGGTTGGCGAACAGCGCCTGCCGGTTCTCCTCCATGGTGCCGGTCATCTCCGGCGTCTGCACATAGCTCGCCCCGTCGGCCGCCGCCGCGCGGATCAGCGCGGACGCCGCCTCGACATTGGCCGCGACGCTCTTGGCGGTGCGCATCTGCACCAGCGCCGCCTTGAAGGGCGCGCCGAGATGCAGCGGTCGGGAGGTGGCGTCGGCAGCGGAAGCGGTCATGGTCGGAACTCGGTTGGAGGCGAGCGAAGGTCAGCGGGTGAGCAGCGGATCGAGTTCGCCGGCCTCGTCGAGGGCGTAGAGGTCGTCGCAGCCGCCGACATGCTTCCCGTCGATGAAGATCTGCGGCACGCTGGTGCGGCCGCCGGCACGACCGGACATGGTGGAACGCATCACCGGATCGCCCGCGACGTTGATCTCGGAGAAGCTAGCGCCCTTGCGCTTCAGCAGGTCCTTGGCGGCGTGGCAATAGGGGCAGGTGTAGGTAGTGTAGATCTCGATCTGCGCCATGGCGTCTCTCCCGCAGGCCCGCCCGCTCGCCGCGTGCGAGGCCATCGTTCTATGATATGGGCGTCGTCATTCCGTCAACAACCCGCGCGAACACCAGCACGTCCACCCGTTCCGCCCCGGCGCGCAGCAGTGCCTTGGCGCAGGCGTCGAGGGTGGCCCCGGTGGTCAGCACGTCGTCGACCAGCACGACGCGTCGCCCCGCCACCTCGCCGCGCGCCGTCTCGGGCACCGCGAAGGCGCCGGCGACATTGCCCGCCCGCGCCGCGCGGTCGAGGCCGACCTGAGGCGTCGTCGCCCTGGTGCGCGCCAGCCAGCCCGGGCGCATCGGCACCCCGCTGCGCCGCTCGATGCCGAGCGCCAGCAGCGCCGACTGGTTGAAGCGGCGCTTGAACAACCGGCGCGGATGCAGCGGCACCGGCACCAGCGCGTCGGCGCCGCCGGTCAGCTCCACTCCCGCCCGCGCCATCAGCCCGGCCAGTGGGTCGGCGAGATCGGTGCGATCCGCATATTTAAGGCCGTGCACCAAATCCCGCGCCACCTCGCCGAAGCACACCGCCGCTCGCGCCCGTCCATAGGCGGGCGGATGATCCAGCGCCGCCGCCGACAGCCGGCTGTCACCCTCGCGCAGCGGCACGCCGAGCCGCTCGCAGAGCGGCGCGGAGATGAAGTCGAGCCGCGTCCAGCAGCCGGCGCACAGTCCGCCCGGTTCGCTCACCGCGCGCATGCAGGCCATGCAGGTCGGCGGCAGCGCATAATCGAGACCGGCCCGCCCGACGACGCCGACCGCGCGCAGCGTCCCCCGGCCCGCGCGCGCAAGGGCGCCGAGCGTGTCGCGAAAGCGGGCGACGGTCGGGGCTGCATCCATGACACCATCCTAGATGAGTTCCCGTGCGAGTCGAACGGCAGATGCGAGGAAGCCCTTCTGCAACGCGTTGGCCTCACGGAAGTTTCTCCCATCCCTCATCGTGCCGGGCTCCCCGGCCGCGCGCACTTTCCGGTCCCCCGCTTTGACCCGGCGCCCGCATCGGCCTATTGGCTGGGGCGAGGAGCCTTCCCATGCCCGGTCCCGACTCTTCCGGTCCCCGCCAGATCTTCGATGCCCGTGCCTTGGCCGCCCGGAGGCGACGCGCGCTGACGCTCGGCCCGGAAACCTTCCTGCTCGACCGCGTCGTCGAGGATCTTGCCGACCGGCTCGGCGCGGTGAACCGCCAGTTCGCGGTCGCCGCCGATCTCGGCACCCCCACCGCCGCCCTCGCCCGTGCGCTGGCCGCCGCGCCAAGCATCGGTCGGCTCTTCGCCTTCGGCCCGCCCGAGCGCGTAGACAACGATGCCGCTGCCGACATCGAGATGCCCCCCTTCGGCGCCGCCTCGCTTGATCTGGTGGTCTCCGCGCTGGCGCTGCAAACGGTCAACGACCTGCCCGGCGTGCTCGCCCAGATCCGCCGCGCCCTGAAGCCGGACGGGCTGCTGCTCGCCTGCCTGTTCGGTGCCGGTACGCTTGCCGAGCTGCGCGAGGCTTTCGCCATCGCCGAAAGCGACACCACCGGCGGCATCTCTCCCCGCGTCGCCCCCTTCGCCGATCTGCGCGACCTTGGTGGCCTCATCCAGCGCGCCGGCCTCGCCTTGCCGGTCACCGATGTCGACCGCGTAGTGGTGCGCTACGCCCATCCGCTGGCGCTGATGAACGATCTGCGCCGCATGGGCGCCGCCAATCCGCTCAGCGACCGCCGCCGGGCGCCGCTCCGCCGTGCGACGCTCACTCGCCTGTTCGAGATCTATGCCGAGCGTTTCGCCGATCCGGACGGGCGGCTGCGGGCGACCTTCGAGATCGCCTGGATCTCCGGCTGGGCGCCGCATGAAAGCCAGCAGCAGCCGCTGCGCCCCGGCTCCGCCAAGACCCGCCTCGCCGACGCGCTCAAGGCCGCCGAGCACAAGCTGCCGCACGACAACTCCTGACCGCCTCGCCTTCCGGGGGCCTCGACCCGGAGCGACGCCTCCGTCGCGGCATGGATCGACAGGCGTCACCGCTCCACCGTCAGGGTCGTTGACAATCTACCTACTAGAAGGTAGAAAAACGTATGTCCCGCTCGCCGACCACCTCCGACGACATTCTGCGCTGCGCCCGCGAGCTCGTCATCGCCGGTGGCTATAACGGCTTCAGCTATGCCGACATCGCCAAGGTGGTCGGCATCACCAAGGCCAGCATCCACCACCACTTTCCCGGCAAGTCGGATCTGGTCCGCACGCTGGTGGCGCGCTATCGGCAGGAGGCCGAGGCCGCGACCGCTGCGCTGGAACATAAGATCTCCGATCCCGCCGGCCTGCTGCGGGCCTATACCGGCTATTGGCAAGCCTGCATCACTGACGCGAGCGCGCCGTTCTGTGTCTGCGCCCTGCTGGCGAGCGAAATTCCGGCCCTTCCCCAGGATGTCGTGCTGGAAGTACGCGCCCATTTCCGCTCGCTCTCGGATTGGCTGACCTCGGTTCTCGAACGAGGCGCCGAGCAGGGCCGGCTGAGGCTGACCGGCACCGCCCGGGCCGAGGCCGAGACCGTTCTCGCCACGGTCCACGGCGCCATGCTCTCCGCCCGCGCCTATGGCGATGCCGGCATGTTCGGCGTCATCGTCCACCCCCTGCTGGAGCGGCTCGAAGCCCCGCGCTGAATCCACGGCAGGGCAACCAATAGTCATGCCCCGACTACCTACCAATTAGTTGGTAGCCTTCATCCGAAAGGACGCACCATGTTCGGCATTTCCCCGCTCGGCTGGATCCACACGCTCGGCAGCCTGCCGGCTATCCCGGCGGCCATCTATATGTTCGCGCGCTACGGCCGGATCGTGCCACGATCGGCCCTCGGCATCGTTTATTTCGTGTCGATGGCGATCGGCGCCGTCACCGTGTTCCTCGTCGCGCATGAGCCGGTCGGCTATGGCATCGGCGTGGTGACGCTGCTGTTCCTGCTCACCGGCTACGGTGTCGGGCGCCTTCCCGGCCTCGGGCGATCCGCGCGCTATGTCGAGACCGTCTGCCTGAGCCTCAGCACCTTCCTGCTCATGCTGCCCACCGTCACCGAAGTGCTGCGCCGGGTGCCGGACGGCCATCCCCTGGTGACGGACCTGCATGCACCGCTACTCGTCGGCTCGCAGGCCACGCTGCTCGCCCTGCTCGTCGTCGGCCTGACCGCCCAGATCGTCCATCTGCGGCGACAGGACGGCGCCCGTCTGGCGCGCCGTTCCTAATCCCGTCCCGGCCCGAGCAGGTCGAGCAGCACCGGGATCAGCGGCTCGTCGGCCGGCGGCATCGGATAGTCGCGCAGCCGTCCGGCCCGCACCCAGGCGAGCTTCTGGCCCTCGCGGCCATGCGCCTGGCCTTCCCAGCGCCGGCAGATCCACAAGGGCATCAGCAGCTGGAACGTCTCATAGGTGTGGCTGGCGAAGGTAAGCGGCGCCAGGCACGGCTCCTTCACCACGATGCCGAGTTCCTCGGCGAGCTCGCGGATCAGGCAATCCTCCGGCCGCTCGCCGGGCTCGACCTTGCCACCGGGAAACTCCCACAGGCCAGCAAGCTGCTTGCCCTCCGGCCGCTGGGCGAGCAGCACGCGCCCGTCGGCATCGATGAGCGCGCAGGCAGCGACGAGAACGAGCTTCATGCTGCCGGCCTCAGGAGCGGTAGTCGCCGTTGATGGCGACATATTCCTTGGTGAGATCGCAGGTCATCACTCGGTCGGACGAGTTGCCGAGGCCGATATCGACCTGAATGTCGATGACGTCGTTCTTCATATAGGCCGAGACCTGCGCCTCGTCATAGGACGGGTCGCGCGCCCCTTCATGGGCGACGCGGATGCCGCCGAACGAGATCGACAACCGGTCGCGCTCGGCCGGCTCGCCGGCCTTGCCGACCGCCATGACGATGCGGCCCCAATTGGCGTCCTCGCCGGCCACCGCCGTCTTCACCAGCGGCGAATTGGCGATCGACATGGCGATGCGCCGCGCCGAGCGCTTGGACGTGGCGCCGGTCACCTCGATCTTGACGAGTTTGCGCGCGCCCTCGCCGTCGCGGGCTACCTGCTCGGCGAGGTCGGCCAGCACGGCGGTCAGCGCCTTGCGGAACGAGGCCAGCCGCCGGTCGGAGCCCTCGGCGATGCGCGGGGCGCCGCGCTTTTCCGCCGCGCCGGTGGCGAACAGCATCAGCGTGTCGGAGGTGGAGGTGTCGCCGTCGATGGTCACGGCGTTGAAGCTGTCTGTCACCCCGCGCGACAGCAGCGCCTGCAGCGCCTCTGCCTCGATCGGCGCGTCGGTGAACACGAAGGACAGCATGGTGGCCATGTCCGGCGCGATCATGCCGGCGCCCTTGGCGATGCCGGCGATGGTCACCTCCACCCCGTCGATGCGGGCGGTGGCGGTGGCGAGCTTGGGGAAGGTATCGGTGGTCATGATCGCCCGCGCCGGGTCGATCCACGGCAGCGGCGCGAGACGGGTCGCCGTCTCGTCGAGCACGCCTTCATATTTCGTCGCGTCGAGCGGCTCGCCGATCACGCCGGTGGAGGCGAGGAAGATCTCGCTCTCCGCGCAGCCCAGCGCCTTGGCCGCGATCTTCGCGGTCAGCGCGGTGGAGTCGCGGCCCTTGCTGCCGGTGAAAGCGTTGGCATTGCCGGAATTCACCACCAGCCCGCGGGCGAGGCCGCCGGGCAGGTTGGCCCGGCACCATTCCACCGGCGCCGACGGGCACTTGGACTTGGTGAACACCCCCGCCACCGTGGTGCCGGCGTCAAGCGCCAGCAACAGCACGTCGGTGCGCCCCTTGTAGCGGATGCCCGCCGCGGCGGTGGCAAAGCGCACGCCCTCGATGGAGCCGACATCCGGCGTGGTCTTGGGCGCGAGCGGGGAGACGGGAGCAGCGTGGGCCATGGGGACATCTCGGGCGGGAAGGAAGACCGAACCGATGTGCCCGATGCGCACGACATCCGCAAGACGTTCGAAGGGACCACGACCGTGGGAAGGCGGCGACACGTGGCAGCCGCCGGCGCGGCTCAGGGGTGCAGCCAGACGCGCAGCAGGCCGCGAATGGAGGGAACCAGCACCCAGACCATGGCGGTGGCAATGATCGGCTCCACCAGCATGGTGCGCAGCCAGATCGGCCATTCGGGCGTGAAGGCGATCACGGCATAAAGCAGGGCGGTCATCAGCGGATAGGTGGCCAGCGTCACCGCGAGGGTGAAGCGCGAGCGGGAGAAGTTCGGAGAGGTGGACATCGCAGCACTATGGCAAAACGGAACGTTTCGTTTATTAAAACGATCCGTTTCGTTTTGTCAACGACCCATTCCCCCTCTACACTCCTCCGCCACACCCCGTCATGCCAGCTTCCCGCGAGATCATTGGCCGATGAAGGACGCCTCCGCCGCCAAGAAGCGTGCCCGCAAGGCCGACCACTCCCCGGCCGCCGGGAGCCCGCCGGACACGTCGGCCAAGGCCGCAGCGGCGGCCGGGAGCGAGCCGCCACCGGACATCCCGTCACGCGTCTCCGCCGGGCCGCGCCGCAGCAAGGCGGCGTCCGAAGCCATTCTCGACGCCGCCGAGGCCCTGCTCGCCGAGCGCGGCTATGCCGGCTTTTCCATCGAGCGGGTGGCCAAGCGCGCCGGCGCCGGCAAGCCGACCATCTATCGCTGGTGGAGCAGCAAGGCGGCACTGCTGCTCGACGTCTACGCCCGGCAGAAGCTCGAACTCGCCGAGGATGCCAGCGGCACGCTGGAAGGCGACCTCACCGCGATGATCCGCACCATCTCGCGATTCTGGCGGGAAACCCCGGCCGGCGGCGCCTTCCGCTCCATCATCGCCGAGGCGCAGTCCGATCCGGCGGCGCTCGCCGCGCTACGCGACTTCCTCGCCGAGCGGCGGCACCATGTCGCACAGGTGCTCGAACGCGCCCACCGGCGCGGCGAACTCGACCCGGCGGTCGATCTCGACACGACCGTCGACATCGTCGGCGGCTATGTCTGGGCGCGGCTGCTGACCGACCGCGTCGAGGACGATGTCGAGGCGATCACCGTCGCCGTGCGCCAGATCGTCCACGGCATGCGCCGCCGCTGAGTTCGCCTGCCCGGCGCCGCCCCGACGAAAAAGGCCGCCCGGCGGACGCCGGACGGCCTCTTCCTCAACGGTTCCCGAACAGCGGCAGGGCCAGCGACCCCGCCGCCAGTTCGTCACTGCGCCGGCTTGGGCGCATCGGCCGGCGGGTTGACGAGATCGGCAGGCTTGGGCGCCGCGGCGGTCTTCTCCACCTTGGCGGCGTCGCGGGTCTTCTGCACCGCGTCGGCCTGCGCCTTCTGCACCAGATACTGCTCGATCTGCGGCTTCACCTCGTCGAAGGTCGGCAGCGGCTTCTGGCGCTTCTCCTCCACCTTGATGACGTGCCAGCCGAACTGGGTCTTCACCGGATCGGAAATCTCGCCGGGCTTCATGGTGAAGGCCTTCTCGGCGAATTCCGGCACCATCTGGTCCTTGGTGAAGAAGCCGAGATCGCCGCCGTCCTGCTTGCCCGAGGGATCCTCGGTCAGCTCGCTGGCGAGCTTGGCGAAGTCCTCGCCCTTCTTCAACCGGGCCTCGACGTCCTTGGCCTTCTTCTCGGCTGCCTCGGAAGCCGCCTTGTCGTTCGGGTCGGCGCGGAACAGGATGTGGCGCGCATGCACCTCCTCTTCCGGCTTCTGCTGCTTCAGCGCCTCTTCATAGGTCTGCTTCAGCGCCGCATCGGTCACCGCGGCCTTCGCCGCCTGCTCCAGCGCCGCCTGCATCAGCACCCGCTTCTTGATGAAATCGAGCTGGCGCTTGAAGTCCGCGGTCTGGTCGAGCTTCTGCGCCTCGGCGGCCTGCGCCATGGCGGTGAGGTCGATCAGGAAGCCCAGCACATATTCGTCGCGGGCCGGGCCCTGGATCTGCGGCGGCAGGTTCGGGCCGAGCTCGGCGGCCGCAGCGTTGACGTCGGCGCGGGTGATCGGCGTGCCGTTGACGGTGGCGAGCACGGTGTCGTCGGGCTGCGCGGGCGTCGCCGGGGCCGCTTGAGCCGGGGCCGCGGGCGCGGTCTGCGCCTGCGCAGGGGCGCCCGGCAGCAGGAGCGCGGCGCCGAGGATCAGGGCGAGCGCACCGGCGCCCATCAGGGCGCGCGCGCGGATCGGCGCCTTGGCGGCGTGCGGACGGGTGGGGGTCATGGAAAGCGTTCCTCGCAGGTTTGCGGTTGTCCGCGATACGGGCGGGCGAAAGCTGGCCCGGAACGGGGTCGGTTGCAAGCGCCCCCCTTCGCCGAACCGGCATGAAAAAGGGCCTCGCGCCTGCGATTGACAACCCCCAAACCCGTTCATAAGTGTGGCACGCACCGCGAAGCCTTTCGGTCGCTCGCGTCTTTGTGACGCTGACGACCATTCGCGATGCGCGCCGGCCTCGCTCGAAAGACCCATTTCGGCCGTAAAAGGGGTTTCGGTGAACCGGCAGATGCTCCCGGCCGGCGGGAGCCTGCATTACACGGGGCCGGCGGCCCGTCACCGCCGCGCTCCGTTCTCCGACTTGGCGGGAACGGATTGGAAGCCTCATGTTCGGCGCTCTCGCGCGAAAGCTCTTCGGATCGGCCAATGACCGCCGCGTGCGCGGCTACCAGCCGAAAGTCGCCGCCATCAACGCGCTCGAACCGGAGCTGCTGAAGCTGACCGACGAGGAATTGCGCGCCCGCACCGTGCAATTCCGGGAGCAATTGGCCAATGGCGCCAGCCTCGACGATCTGCTCGTCCCGGCTTTCGCCACCGCGCGCGAGGCGGCCCGGCGCGCCCTCGGCCAGCGGCATTTCGACGTCCAGCTCATCGGCGGCATGGTGCTGCACGAGCGCGGCATCGCCGAGATGCGCACCGGCGAGGGCAAGACGCTGGTCGCCACTGCCCCGGTCTATCTCAACGCGCTGGCCGGCAAGGGCGTCCACGTCGTCACCGTCAACGACTACCTCGCCCGCCGCGACGCCGAGTGGATGAGCCGCGTCTACGGCTTCCTCGGGCTGACCACCGGCATCATCGTCCACGGCATGGACGACAATGAGCGCCGCGAGGCCTATGCCTGCGACGTCACCTACGCCACCAATAACGAGCTCGGCTTCGACTATCTGCGCGACAACATGAAGTACGACCTCGCGCAGATGGTCCAGCGCCCGCATTATTACGCCGTGGTCGACGAGGTCGATTCGATCCTGGTCGACGAGGCGCGCACGCCGCTGATCATCTCCGGCCCGCTCGACGACCGTTCGGACTTCTACAACACCATCGACACCTATATCCCCAAGCTGTCGAAGGAGGACTACACGGTCGACGAGAAGCAGCGCTCGGTGGCCATGACCGAAGAGGGCATGGAGAAGATCGAGACCCTCCTGCGCGACGCCGGCCTGCTCAAGGGCGACAATCTCTACGACGTCGAGAACGTCTCGGTCGTGCACCACGTCAACCAGGCCCTGCGCGCCCACACGCTGTTCCAGCGCGACAAGGACTACATCGTCCGCAATGACGAGGTGGTCATCATCGACGAGTTCACCGGCCGCATGATGCCGGGCCGCCGCTATTCGGAAGGCCTCCACCAGGCGTTGGAAGCCAAGGAGCGCGTGCAGGTCCAGCCGGAAAATCAGACGCTGGCCTCCATCACCTTCCAGAACTATTTCCGCATGTACGAGAAGCTGGCTGGCATGACCGGCACGGCGAACACCGAAGCGGCGGAATTCCAGGACATCTACAATCTCGAGGTCGTCGAGATCCCGACCAACCTGCCGGTCAAGCGCGTCGACGACGACGACGAGGTCTACCGGACCGCGACCGAGAAATACAACGCCATCATCGAGCTGATCGCCGACTGCAAGACGCGCGGCCAGCCGGTGCTGGTCGGCACCACCTCGATCGAGAAGTCCGAGCTTTTGGCCGAGCTGCTCAAGCAGCGCGGCTTCAAGCAGAAGGACTTCAGCGACCCGGACGCCTTCCGCCCGCTCTATGACGGCGACCAGGGCAAGGCCGACGACAAGGTGTTCGCGGTGCTGAACGCCCGCCACCACCAGCAGGAATCCTACATCGTCGCCCAGGCCGGCGTGCCCGGCGCCATCACCATCGCCACCAACATGGCCGGCCGCGGCACCGACATCCAGCTCGGCGGCAATGCGGAGATGCGCATCTCCCACGAACTCGCCGACCTGCCGGAAGGCGAGCAGCGCGGCGCCGCCGAGCAGTCCATCCGCGACGAGATCGCCCGGCTGAAGAAGAAGGCGCTGGAAGCCGGCGGCCTGTACGTCATCGGCACCGAGCGCCACGAGAGCCGGCGCATCGACAACCAGCTGCGCGGCCGCTCCGGCCGCCAGGGCGACCCCGGCCACTCGCATTTCTTCCTGTCGCTGGAAGACGACCTGATGCGCATCTTCGGGTCAGACCGGCTCGACGGCATGCTGCAGAAGCTCGGCCTCAAGGAGGGCGAGGCCATCGTCCATCCCTGGATCAACCGGGCGCTGGAGAAGGCGCAGCAGAAGGTCGAGGCGCGCAACTACGACATCCGCAAGAACCTGCTGAAATACGACGACGTGATGAACGACCAGCGCAAGGTGGTGTTCGAGCAGCGCGTCGAGCTGATGCAGGACGAGGACGTCGCCGAGACCGTGGTCGAGATGCGCCACGGCGTCATCGAGGACATCGTCACCAAATACGTGCCACCCACCGCCTATCCCGAGCAATGGGACACGGCCGGCCTGCAGGAGCAGCTGGGCAACGTGCTCGGCCTCGATTTGCCGGTGGTCGACTGGGGCCATGAGGAAGGCATCGCCGACGAGGAGCTGCGCCACCGCATCCAGCAGCGCGCCGACGAGGCGATGGCGGCGAAGGCGGCCAAATACGGCCCCGAGATCATGCGCTATGTCGAGAAGTCGATCCTCTTGCAGACGCTCGACCATCTCTGGCGCGAGCATCTCGTCACCCTCGACCATCTGCGTCAGGTGATCGGCCTGCGCGGCTATGCCCAGCGCGACCCGCTCAACGAGTACAAGTCCGAGGCCTTCCAGCTGTTCGAGGCGATGCTGTCCAACCTGCGCGAGGCGGTCACCGCCCAGCTGATGCGGGTGGAGATCATGACCCAGCAGCCGCCGGAAGAGCCGCCGATGATGAGCGCGCACCACATCGACGCCGCAACCGGTGAGGACGAGTTCGCCCAGCTGGCCGGCGAGAGCTTCGACGCGGCGACCCTCGCCCCGGCGGAGCCGGCGCGCGACCCCAGCGATCCGGCGAGCTGGGGCCGGGTTGGCCGCAACGAGACCTGCCCCTGCGGTTCGGGGCTGAAGTACAAGCACTGCCACGGCCGCTTTGCATGAGCGAGGCGGCGGCCGTCGAGGAGATCGCAGCGGCGGAGGAACATCTCCGCCGCGCGGCGCTCGCCGGTGATGTCGCCGCGCTCGACGCCCTGCTGGCCGACGACCTCGTGTTCGTGAACTTCGCCGGCCACGTGCTGGACAAGCAGGACGACCTCGATCTGCACCGCTCCGGCGCGCTCAAGCTGAGCCGGACCGACTTTTCCGAGCTCAGCATCCGCTTCCTCGACGCCCATACGGCCCACACGGTGCTGCGCGTCGACGCCGAGGGCGTCGCCGGCGGCGTGCCCTTCGCGGCGGCGCTGCGGTTCAGCCGCGTGTGGCGACGCGGCACGCCGGGCTGGCAGGTGGTCGCGATCCACAGCTGCGCCATCGCCTGAGAGCGGACGCCCTACCCGGCACTGGTCCCAAGCCCTTCCGGCCGGATGGATCGGCTCATCAGGCGACGGCCCCTCCCCCATCCCGTCGCCGCCGCTCGCTGAACGGCGAAAGGAGGCTGGATACGGAGACCGGCAGCTTCCCCGCCACATCGCGCGGGCGGAGGATTTTCAGCACCGCCTCGCTTGCAGCCACCAACAAGAAAAAAGGCGCCCGGCCGGTTTCGGCGGCGCCTTTTTTCCTGTTGGTTATCGAAAGATCGCTACTGGATCGCCGAGGACGAGGAGAAAGTCCCGGTCGACAGGATCGACGCCCCCGGAAGCGGGCTGCCGGACGACACCGTGCCCTGCGCCGGCGCAACGGCAGCGAGCGGAGCCGGCGTACTCACCAAGGCATTCGGCGCAGCCGGCGGAACCGTCCGGTTCGCATGGGTCTGCGACGCGGCGGCCGGAGCGGCGGCGCGCGGCGCCGGGGGGCGCGCGGGCGGCACCGGCACGTCGGCCGGGGCGGCGGTGGGTGTGCCGGCGGGTGTGGCGGGCACGGGGGCCGGCTCGGCGCTCTTGCCGGTCAGCCAATTGCCGATGGCGGCAAAGCCGGAGGACGAGGACGACGGCGCGGCAGCGGGCGCCACCGGCTCGGCGGGTACCTCGCTGCGGCCAAGCAGCCGGTTGACGCTGGCGAGCAGCCCGCCGGACGACTCTCCGCTCGCCGGAGCGGCGGGCGCGGGCACGACGGTCGGGTCGAGCGAAGCTACCTGCGCGGTCGGCGCCGGAGCGGGACGCCCGAACAGCGACGTCTCGCCGGCGGCGGCGGCCAGCTGCGGCGCGACGGCGGCCGGGGCATCGGCGGGACGGGCCAGCGGCAGCGGAACATCGGCGGCGGTCGGGACCTGGGTGGCGGTGGCGAGCGCGATGCTCTCGGCCGGCGCCGGCTCGTTGGTGTCGACGCCGTAATCCGAGCCCGGCGGCTTCACCACCGGCGGCAGCGAACCCGGCGCCTTGGCCTGCGGGTTGGCCAGCTTGGCGAGGAACACCTGATTCATGCCGCCGTCCTTGCCGGTCTTCACCGGCGCGGCAGGCATGGAGGCGGAGGCGATGCGCTGCTGATCGGTGGCCTTGCGCGCGGCGATCGCCTCGCCGAGCCCGCCCGGCTGGGTGAATTCCGGGCACGGCGCATTGGGATCGAAGCGGGCGTTCGGGTCCGCCGGCGTGGCGTTGAACACGTAGCGCCGGCCGCAGACGTCGACCTTGGGCAGCTGCCTGGTCACCTCGAAGGTGTCACTACCTTCCTTAAGCATGCGCCAGAAGGCGAGGTTCGGGTTGTTGCGGTGGCGGGCGAGGTTGTCGGCCGTCATGTGGAACGGATAGGCCTGCACCTGGAAGGCGCGCTGTCCGCCCTGGAAGCTCTCGCGGCCGAGCGCGAAGATCTCCTGGATCTGCTCGTCCGTCATGGCGTAGCAGCCGGCCGAGGAGCAGTCGCCGTGCACCATCAGATGCGCGCCGGTGCGACCCCAGGAGCGATCATAGGCGTTGGGAAAGCCGAGATTGAACGACAGATAGTAGCTGGAGTTCGGGTTCATCTGGCCCGGGGTGATGGTGTAGAAGCCTTCCGGCGCCTGCCGGTCGCCTTCCTTCACCTTGGGGCCGAGCTCGCCGGACCAGCGGCAGATCGGATAGGTCTTCAAAAGCGCATAGTCGCCCGAGGTGGTTTCCTTCCACACTTCGAGCTCGGATTCTTCCTTGAAGATGCGCACGACGATGGGGCTGTCCTTCGTCATGCCCTTCTCGCTGATGAGGGCGAGCGTCTGCGGGCTCAGCGCCTTCATCGCCTTGGCGTTGACGGAGGGACCGCCGTCGCCGGTGCAGCCGGCAAGAGCCAGCGCCGCCGCGCCCGCGAGCAGGAGCGCCCTGAAGCGCGCACCCGCCGAAAAAAATGCGGGCCGTGAAGAAGCCGATGGGCTCAACGCGAAACTCCCCGTCAATCCCGGTCCGTCATTCCCGGTCACCAAGACGCGACAGCCTAGAGGGTTATCCTTGCCAGACCGTTACCGCAAGAGTCGGGCCCCGTCGGCCCACCCCTCGGCCCGCCGGACGCCGCCATCGCTAGAGGCTGCGGCCGATGGCAAGGAACTTCTCGCGCCGCGCCTTGCGCAGCGCCGCCGGCTCCAGGCCGTCGAGCTCGTGCAGCGCTGATTCGATGGCATCGCCCGCCGCATTCATCGCCTTGGCGGGCGCGCGATGCGCGCCGCCGGCCGGCTCGGGGATGATGCTGTCGACGATGTGGAATTTCTGCAGGTCCTGGGCGGTGATCTTCATGTTGGTCGCCGCGTCCTGCGCCTTGGCGGTGTCGCGCCACAGGATCGAGGCGGCGCCCTCCGGCGAGATCACGCTGTAGATGGCGTGCTCCAGCATCAACACCTTGTTGGTGGTGGCGATGGCGATGGCGCCGCCCGAGCCGCCCTCGCCGATGATCACCGCCACGCTGGGCACGCCGAGCGCCAGGCAGGCATCGGTGGAACGGGCGATCGCCTCGGCCTGGCCGCGCTCCTCGGCATCGAGGCCGGGAAAGGCGCCGGCGGTGTCGACCAGCGAGATCAGCGGCAGCTGGAAGCGGTCGGCCATCTCCATCAGGCGCACCGCCTTGCGGTAGCCTTCCGGGCGCGCCATGCCGAAATTGTGCTTGATGCGGGTCTCGGTGGTGGAGCCCTTCTCGTGGCCCATCAGCATCACCGCCCGGCCGCGGAAGCGCGCCGGCCCGCCGATGATCGCCTCGTCCTCGCCGAACAGCCGGTCGCCGGCCAGCGGGGTGAACTCCTCGAACAGATGCCCGGCATAGTCGAGGAAATGCGGGCGCAGCGGATGCCGCGCCACCGAGGTCTTCTGCCAGGGCGACAGGTTGGCGTAGAGCTGGGTCAGCGCCTCGTTGGCCTTGGTCTCCAGCCGCGCGATGTCGTCGCCGATGGCGACCGCGTCGCCCTGCGCGGACATGGCGCGCAATTCCTCCAGCTTGGCCTCGAGCTCGGCCACGGGCTTTTCAAAATCGAGGTAACTGCGCATCGCTGTTCGGCAAGTCCGGCTGTGAGGAAGGAGAACCGCCCGGTCGGACGGCCCGCAATTGCGCGCGGAAGCTGCCCCGAGAGGGTGGCGACGTCAAGGCAAGGCCGCGTGTGCGGGCACGCAAAGCCCTCCATCCCGGCTTTTCCGCGTCATTCCGCCCCGCCGAAGGGGGCGTTCGCGCTCCGGTGGCGTTACTCGGTGTCCTCGTCGGCGAGCGGGTGCAGGTCGCGCACCAGGCTCTTCAGCCGCTCGTCGAGCACATGGGTGTAGATCTGCGTGGTCGAGATGTCGGAATGGCCGAGCAGGGTCTGCACCATCCGCAGCTCGGCGCCATGGGCGAGCAGATGGCTGGCGAAGGCGTGGCGCAACACGTGCGGCGAGAGCTTTGCGGCGTCGATGCCGGCCGCCGCCGCCAGATCCTTCAAATCGAGCGCCACCTGCTGGCGGGTGACGTGACCGCTGGCGGCGGAAGACGGAAACAGCCAGCGCCCCTCCTCCTTGGCCCCGGCCTCGAGCTTCCCAGCGCCCTTGTCCCCGGCAGCCTTCTCGCGTGCAGCCTTCTCGCGTGTCGCCCGCGCGGCGGCGAGCGCGGTGCGATAGGCCGCCATGGCGACCCGCGCGGGCTCGCCGAGCGGCACCAGCCGCTCCTTGTTGCCCTTGCCGCGCACGATGATGGCGTCGCCCTTGGCCCGCGCCGCCGCCGCCGGCAGCGCCGCCAGCTCGGAGACACGCAGCCCGGTGGCGTAGAGCAGCTCGACGAAGCAGGCGACCCGCGCTCGCCGCGCACCTTCCGCCGGTGTAGCGGCCGGCGCCTGCGCCCGCTCATGGGCGGTGTCGATCAGCCGCGTCACCTCGGCGAGGCTCAGCACCTTGGGCAATGGCCGGCCGCGCTTGGGGCCTTCCAGCACCGCGGCGGGATCGTCGCCGCGATAGCCCTCGACATAGAGGAAGCGGTGGAACTGCCTGAGCGCGGAGAGCCGCCGCGCCACGGTGGCGCCCTTCAGCCCGCGCCGGGTCAGCTCGGCGAGATAGGCGCGAATATCCGGCGTGGCGCAGGCCGCCGCCTTGTCCTGCCCGCCGAGGAATTCGGCATAGTCGTCGAGATCGCGCTGGTAGGCGGCGAGCGTGTTGGCGCTGGCGCCGCGTTCGGCGGCGAGCATGTCGAGGAAAAGCGCGACCGGACGGCCCATCGGCATACCCATCTGGCAACATGCGGCCGCCTATTTGGCGAAACGCTCCTGCGGCACCGGCACGCTCATCTCGCGCTTCTGCGGCTCGACGAGATTGGCGAGCGACCACATGATCCCATAGGCGACGCCGCCGATCACGGCGAGCACCACGAGAAGACGGATCAGGCTCGGCATAGGCGGTCGCGCCTCCGGTCAGGCGAGCGAATCGGAACGGCGAATCGTCGGTCATGCTAGTGCGTTTCCGCCGCCGGACGAAAGCCCGCCGCGCAAGCCCTCGCGGCGTCGAGCCCGACCTCACGCTGCGCCGCGTGATTGCATCGCCCTGTGCCGGATGCTAGGTCGCGCGGCTGAGGAAAACGGAATGACCACCACCCCCGACGACATCAAGGCGGACACGCTGCGCGCGCATCTCGGCGCGCGTTCGATCGTGCTCGTCGGCATGATGGGCGCCGGCAAGTCCTCGGTCGGCAAGCGCCTCGCCAAGCGCCTCGGCCTGCCCTTCTCCGACGCCGACGTCGAGATCGAGCAGGCCGCCGGCATGACCATACCGGAAATCTTCGCCCATCACGGCGAGCCGGCCTTCCGCGATGGCGAGAAGCGCGTCATCGCCCGGCTGCTGGAGGCCGGGCCGATGGTGCTCGCCACCGGCGGCGGCGCGTGGATGAACGCCGACACCCGCGAGATGGTCGACCGCCACGGCGTCGCCGTCTGGCTGAAGGCGGATTTCGACGTGCTGATGCGCCGGGTGCGCCGCCGCGACGACCGGCCGCTGCTCAGGACCGCCGATCCCGAAGGAACTCTGGCCGGGCTCATGGAACAGCGCTATCCGGTCTATGCCGGCGCGCATGTCACCGTGGTCTCGCACGACGTCCCGCAGGAAGTGATGGTCGAGACGGTAATCGACGCGCTGATGCAGCATCTGGGCGTCGACAGCCCCATGGGAGAACAGACGTGACCGCCGCCGTCCTCGATCGCCCCGACACCACCCGCCTCACCGTCGGCCTCGGCGCGCGCAGCTATGACATCGTCATCGGTGCCGGCCTCATCGCCGAGGCGGGCGCCCGCATCGCCGCGCTGCGGCCCGGCGCCCGGGTCGGCATCGTCACCGACGCCAATGTCGCCGAGCGCCACCTCGCCGAGCTCGAAGCCAGCCTGAAGGCCGCCGGCCTCCTCCCCTCGACCGTCATCGTGACGCCGGGCGAGAAGTCGAAGAACTTCGCCACCTTCGAGGAGGTGGTCGACGCCCTGATCGCCGCCCGCATCGAGCGGCGCGACCTCGTCCTGGCGCTCGGCGGCGGCGTGGTCGGCGATCTCGCCGGTTTCGCGGCGGCGGCGCTGCGCCGCGGCGTCGACTTCGTGCAGGTGCCGACCAGCCTGCTCGCCCAGGTCGATTCCTCGGTCGGCGGCAAGACCGGCATCAATTCGCGCCACGGCAAGAACCTCGTCGGCGCCTTCCATCAGCCGATCCTGGTGCTCGCCGATACCGGCGTGCTCAACACCCTGCCGCTGCGCGAATTCCGCTCCGGCTATGCCGAGGTCGCCAAATACGGCCTCATCGACAACGCGCCGTTCTTCGAGTGGCTGGAGCGCAAGTGGCAGGACGTGTTCGCCGGCGGCGCCGCCCGCGCCGAGGCGATCGCCACCAGCTGCGCCTCCAAGGCCGCCGTGGTCGCCCGCGACGAGTTCGAGACCGGCGACCGCGCTTTGCTCAATCTCGGCCACACCTTCGGCCATGCGCTGGAAGCCGGCGCCGGCTTCTCGCAGCGCCTGCTGCATGGCGAGGCGGTGGCGGTCGGCATGGCCCAGGCCTTCCGCTTCTCGGCGCTGCAGGGCCTGTGCGCGCCGGAGGAGGTTCGCCGCGTCGAGGCGCATTTGCACGCCGTCGGCCTGCCGACCCGCATCCGCGACATTCCCGGCGAGCTGCCCGATACCGACGGGCTGATGACCCTGATCGGCCAGGACAAGAAGGTCTCGCGCGGCGCGCTGACCTTCATCCTCGCCCGTGGCATCGGCAAGAGCTTCATCGCCCGCGACGTCGAGCCGGCGGCAGTCCGCGCCTTCCTGGAGGCGGAGCGCACCGCCTAGCGGCGCCGTCCGGAACGCTGCCCTGGAGACATGATCGCCGCCGCTGGCCGACGCCCCTGACCGGCGTCGCCCGGCGCGCGAATCCGCTCTATGTTGCCGCGCCGCAACCCGAGGAGGACCCGTTGATCACCGGCGACTGGCTCGCGCTCGGCGCGGTTTTCGTCTGCCTGATGCTGTCCTTCTTCTTCTCCGGCAGCGAGACGGCGCTCACCGCCGCCTCCAAGGCGCGCATGCACGCGCTGGAGAAGAACGGCGACGCCCGCGCCGCGCTGGTCAACCGGCTGATGGCCTATCGCGAGCGCCTCATCGGCGGCATCCTGCTCGGCAACAACCTCGTCAACATCGCCGCTTCCTCGCTCGCCACCGGCATCCTGTTCCACTGGTTCGGCGCCGCCGGCATCGCCTACGCCACCCTCGGCATGACGGCGATGATCGTCGTCTTCACCGAGGTGCTGCCCAAGACCATCGCCATCAACCATCCCGACCGGGTGGCGCTCGCCGTCGTCCGGCCGATCCGCCTCGCCATCGGCCTGTTCGGCCCGCTCACCCTCGCCATCGAGACGGTGGTGCGCCGGCTGCTGCGCATCCTCGGGCTGGAAGTCGGCAAGACGCGAAGCGTGCTCACCGGCGCCGAGGAACTGCGCGGCGCCGTCGACCTCCTGCATCGCGAGGGCAGCGTGGTGAAGGACGAACACGACATGCTCGGCGGACTGCTCGACCTCAACGAGCTCGAGGTCTCCGACATCATGATCCACCGCACCAAGATCATGAGCCTCGACCTCGACGAGCCGCCGGAAACGCTGGTGCGCGAGGTGCTCGCCTCGCCCTTCACCCGCATCCCGCTCTGGCGGGACAAGCCGGACAACATCGTCGGCGTGCTGCATGTGAAGAACCTGCTGCGCGAATTGCAGGCGCTCGGCGGGGACGTGTCGCAGCTCAACATCGAGAAGATCGCCGCCGAGCCGTGGTTCGTGCCGGACGTCACCACGCTGGCCGACCAGCTCAAGGCCTTCCGCCGCCGCAAGCAGCATTTCGCGCTGGTCGTCGACGAGTATGGCGAGGTGATGGGCCTCGTCACGCTGGAGGACATCCTCGAGGAAATCGTCGGCGACATCGCCGATGAGCACGACGTCGCCTTCACCGGCGCCCGCCGCCACCCGGACGGCTCGGTCAATGTCGAGGGCTCGGTACCGATCCGCGACCTCAACCGCGCCATGGGCTGGACGCTGCCCGACGAGGAGGCCACCACGCTGGCCGGCCTGGTCATCCACGAGGCCCGCATCATCCCCGAACCGGGGCAGGCCTTCATTTTCCACGGCTTCCGCTTCCAGATCATGCGCAAGCAGCGGAATCGCATCACGCTGGTCCGGGTGGTGCCGCTCGACGCCGCGCGCCTGCCGCCGCTGCCGGCGGCGCGGATGCGGCGGGTGCAGGTGTGATCCTGGGCCTGTCGGTTTCGAGAGCCGCCATGGAAAAACCGTGCCGCTCCACCATATAGCGGCGTACCGGCCCGTAGGGCCGCCCGCGCCGGACCTTCTCGCCCGGCGCCGCTTCCCCGGAGCGTATTTCCCCGGTGCCTATTCCCCCGGAGCTTATTCCCCCGGAGCCTTGGCCTCGATCGCCAGCGCGTGCAGCCCGCCGGTCAGTTCCGCGGCAAGCAGGCCGTTGACCATGCGGTGCCGGGCAAGCCGACCCTGCCCGGCAAAGGCCGCGGAGACGACGACAATGCGAAGATGGGTGAGCTGGCCCGGCCGGTGCCCGCCATGGCCTTCGTGGCGATGGCTCTCGTCGATCAGCTCGAGGACGCTGGGCGACAATTCGGCGAGCGCCGCGCGCACGCGGGCGAGCCGGGCGGCGACCGCGTCGCCGGAGAGAGGATCTGTGCTCATGAGGATTGCGCTATCTGCCGGACAGTCCCGCGTCAATATCGCCACACCGGACGGTGACGTCCGTTTGGTTTCTTGTATACCTAGCCCCGCATCAGCATAATCGCCCGATCATGAAGCTCGACTCCCCGATATTCGATCGCATCCGCGTCAAGCCGGACCGTGATCGCCGCCTTAAGGTGGAAGGCCCCGTCTGCGAATGGGCGGGGTGCTGCAATGCCGCGACTCACCGCGCGCCCAAGGGGCGCCACCATGAGGGTCAGTTCTGGCGCTACTGCTTCGACCACGTTCGCGAGTACAACCAGTCGTATAATTATTTCGCGGGCATGCCGGATTCCGACGTCGCGGCTTATCAGAAGGACGCGCTCACCGGCCATCGCCCGACTTGGAAGATGGGCCAGAACGGTGGCGAGAAGGGCCGCCGCAGTGCCGCGAGCGACCACCAGCCGGAGAATTTCGCCGATCCGTTCGGCATGTTCGGCGACATGGGCGGCGCCCATCGTCCCGATCCCGAGCCGGCGCGCGAGAGCCGCATGATCCGCAACGCCGAGCGGCGCGCCTTCGAGAGCCTCGGCCTCGAGCTCGGCGCCACCACGGAAGAGATCAAGGCCCGCTTCAAGGTGCTCGTGAAGAAATACCACCCGGACGCCAATGGCGGCGACGTGTCGACGGAAGACCGCCTGCGCGACGTCATCCAGGCTTATAACCACCTCAAGAGTACCGGCTTCTGCTAGAACCCGGCCTTGGCTAGACCAGCCCGCGGTTCGACGCGGCAACGGAGGAAGAATGACCGCCTCGCTTAACGCAGCTCCGGCGCTGCCCGACATGAAGGTTTCGGTGCGTCAGGTGTTCGGCCTCGACGTCGATCTCGAAGTGCCGGCCTATGCCGAGCCGGACGAATACGTGCCGGACATCGACCCGGACTACCTGTTCGACCGCCCGACCACCCTCGCCATCCTCGCCGGCTTCGCGCATAACCGCCGCGTGATGGTCACCGGCTATCACGGCACCGGCAAGTCGAGCCACATCGAGCAGGTGGCGGCGCGCCTCAACTGGCCGTGCATCCGCGTCAACCTCGACAGCCACATCAGCCGTATCGACCTGATCGGCAAGGACGCCATCGTGGTGAAGGACGGGCTTCAGGTCACCGAGTTCCGCGACGGCATCCTGCCCTGGGCCTACCAGAACAACGTCGCGCTGGTGTTCGACGAGTACGACGCCGGCCGCCCGGACGTCATGTTCGTCATCCAGCGCGTGCTGGAGAGCGCCGGCCGCCTGACGCTGCTCGACCAGAACCGCGTCATCCGCCCGCACGGCGCCTTCCGGCTGTTCGCCACCGCCAACACCATCGGTCTCGGCGACACCACCGGCCTCTATCACGGCACGCAGCAGATCAACCAGGCGCAGATGGACCGCTGGTCGATCGTCACCACGCTGAACTATCTGGCGCATGACAAGGAAGTCGACATCGTCGCCTCCAAGGCCAAGCACTTCCAGACGCCGGAAGGCCGCGACACCGTCTCGCGCATGGTCCGCCTCGCCGACCTCACCCGCCAGGCCTTCATCAATGGCGACCTGTCGACGGTGATGAGCCCGCGCACCGTGATCACCTGGGCGGAGAACGCCGAGATCTTCAAGGAGCTCGGCTTCGCCTTCCGCGTGACCTTCCTCAACAAGTGCGACGAGCTGGAGCGGGCGCTGGTCGCCGAGTTCTACCAGCGCTGCTTCGGCAAGGAACTGCCGGAATCGGCGGTGAACGTCGTCCTGTCGTGAGCGTCCGGGCGCCGGCTCGTCTCCCGTCGAGATGAGCACCGGGGCGCCCGTGCCTCCCTCTCCCCGTACCGAAACCGGCTAGTGCCGGGTTCGGCATCCGGAAGGATCGAGATCGGACACGTTCGATCCCGATGGGGAGAGCCTGGGCGAGGAGCGGCAGCGGGCGGGAACTTCCTCGCCCCGCAAGCCGTCCCCCTCGCCGATCCGCTTCGCGGCCACCTCTCCCCGGCGGGGAGAGGATCAGAGCTCCGGCTGCCGGGGCTTCCTCTCGACAAGGCCATCGCCATGAGCACCTCGAACCCGACGAACCGCTCCACGCGCACCCCGCCCAAGGAGGCTCCCACCGAGCCGCTCAAGCGTGCGGTGACGGGCTGCCTGCGCGCGATCGCCGGCGACCGGGACCTCGAAGTGACCTTCGGCACCGAGAGGCCGGGCTTCGCCGAAGGGCGGATCCGGCTGCAGGAGCCGGCGCGGCGCATGACCAAGCAGGACACCGCGATCATGCGCGGCCACGCCGATTCCATGGCGCTGCGCCTCGCCTGCCACGATCCCAAGGTCCATAAGCGCCACACCCCGGTCGGCCAGCAGGCCCGCGCCGCCTTCGACGCCGCCGAGCAGGCGCGCTGCGAATCGCTCGGTGCGCTGCGCATGGACGGCGTGGCGCTCAACCTCTCCGCCATGCTGGAGGACCGCTACTCCAAGGCCAATTTCACCCAGCTCGCCGACCGCGCCGACGCTCCGCTGGAAGACGCGGTGGCGCTGATGCTGCGTGAGCGCATGACCGGCATGGCTCCGCCGGCGGCGGCGCGCGAAATGGTCAATCTGTGGCGCGGCTTCATCGAGGAGCGCGCCGGCACCGCGCTCGACGAGATGGTCGAGCAGGCCGGCGACCAGGGCCGCTTCGCCGAGGCGATGCGCGACCTGCTCTCCTCGCTCGGCATGGGCGAGGACGTCGCGCCGTTCGACGAGAACAACGATCCCTCCACCGACGCCGACGACCAGCGCGAGGACGACAGCGGCAAGGGCTCGGATGCCGAGCAGGACGAGAACAGCGAAGGCACCACCGAGGTCGACACCGACCTGTCCTCCGACCAGAACCCGGAGGACAGCGAGGACCAGCAGGACCAGCCGCAGTCCGAGCTGTCCGACGACGCCGAACTCGGCGAGGCCGACGAATCCTCCGAGCCGTGGAAGCCGCAGAACGTCGTGCCCGCCGAGGCGAGGCCGCCGGAGTACCACTCCTTCACCCCACGCTTCGACGAGACGGTGAGCGCCGACGAGTTGTGCGACCCCGAGGAGCTGGCGCGCCTGCGCGCCTATCTCGACAAGCAGCTCACCCATCTCCAGGGCGTGGTCGCCCGCCTCGCCAACCGGCTGCAGCGCAAGCTGATGGCGCAGCAGAACCGCGGCTGGGAGTTCGATCTCGAAGAGGGCATGCTCGATCCGGCCCGCCTGCACCGCGTGGTCATCGACCCGATGCAGCCGCTCTCCTTCAAGCGCGAGCGCGACACCGACTTCCGCGACACCGTGGTCACGCTGCTGCTGGACAATTCCGGCTCCATGCGCGGGCGCCCGATCACGGTCGCCGCCGCCTGCGCGGATATTCTCGCCCGTACGCTGGAGCGCTGCGGCGTGAAGGTGGAGATCCTCGGCTTCACCACCAAGGCGTGGAAGGGCGGGCAGGCGCGCGAGAACTGGCTCAGCGCCGGCAAGCCGGCAGCGCCCGGCCGGCTGAACGACCTGCGCCACATCATCTACAAGTCGGCCGACGCGCCGTGGCGCCGCGCCCGCCGCAATCTCGGCTTGATGATGCGCGAGGGCCTGCTCAAGGAGAACATCGACGGCGAGGCGCTCGACTGGGCGCATAACCGCCTGCTGGCGCGCAATGAATCGCGCCGCATCCTGATGATGATCTCCGATGGCGCGCCGGTGGACGATTCCACCCTGTCGGTGAACCCCGGCAACTACCTCGAGCGGCATCTGCGCTGGGTCATCCAGCAGATCGAGGACAAGTCGCCGGTCGAGCTGATCGCCATCGGCATCGGCCATGACGTGACGCGCTACTACAAGCGCGCCGTCACCATTGTCGACGCCGAAGAGCTTGGCGGCGCCATGACCGACAAGCTCGCCGAGCTGTTCAGCGAGCGCGAGAGCCGCAAGTCGGCCCGTAGCGGCCGCGCCCAGGCCGCGCCGTCCGGCCGCCCGGTGCGGCGCGCCGGCCAGTCGGTGCACTGACGCCGCCCATCGGGGGTGAACGGTAACAACAGGGCCGGCGCCGCGCGCCGGCCTTTTGCGTGTCGGCCGCCCGCCCCGGCGACGCGGGGGCCTGTCACGATGCCCCGCTTGCGGCACGCAACGCGACGCCCCTTGCGGAACGCAAATCGCCCCCCATATAGGCTTCATCCCAGCCAGAACGGGACGTTCGGTTCGAAGGTGCTTCGTCAGCACCGCGCCGGATGGATGTGGGTTAGGACGGATGTACTCCGACCCATATCGTGCCCGCCGGCCGCATGACGAGCGGCCGGCCGTCTGGCAGGGGCGGTTTCCCGACAGGGTGACGGTCGCGGCGGTCCCCGCTTTCATGCGGGTTCTCGCTGGAGAGGGGCGTCGCGCCATGCGCGCGGCGGCTTCGATCGTCGGCGGCCTCACCCTGTCGGGTTCTCCCGCCCAGCAAAGGACTTCCGGTAACGGCACAGGTGCGAAAGCACATGGTGCCCGGGCGCTTCGTCGGCGCCCACCGGATGGAGACGGGTCAGGACGGATGTACTCCGGCCCATCTCGTGCCTGCCGGCCGCGTGACGAGCGGTCGGCTGCCCAGCGGGAGCTTGTTCTCAAGCCACGATACGACAGTTCGGGCCACCAGCCTGGCCTGCGCGGAACGACAAAAGGCCGGGCGTTGAGCCCGGCCTTTTGCATGTTCACACCCCCGTGGCCCAGGCCCGCAGCCTACACCCCGAAAGTCGGGCGTTTGCGGCCGGGTTCCTCGTCCGCATAGGGCTCCGGCCCCGGATCGTCCGGCAGATATGGCTCGGCGATCACGCTCGCCGGCGCGGAGCGCACCAGCTGCGGCTTCGGCGCCGGCGTCTCGGCCACCGGCGGCGGTTCGACGCTCGTCTCCGCCTTCGGCACCGGCGCGGCGTCGATCACCGGCGCGGCCGGCGCCGGCACTGCCGCCTCGCGGGCCCGGTTCTCGAGAGCGGTGGCGATCGCCGCCCGTGCCCGCTCGGCCTCGTCCTCCAGCAGCGGCGTCGCCGCCACGCCCGGCGGCACCTTCCATTCGAAGGCGTCGAGCTTGCCGGTCACCGGCGAGATCGGCGCCCAGTGCTCGGAGACGACGCCGTCGGCCACCCAGGCCGGGTCGCGCTGCGCCCGCACCGCCCGTGCCGTCCATTCGCGCGCCTTGCCGACATCGCCGGCCTCCGCCGCCTCCAGCTCCGCCATCAAGAGGCAGGCGCGCTGCGTTGGCGCGGCGGTCAGCGGGGCGAGCGCGGTGCGCGCCACCGGGAATTCCTGCGCGTCGATGGCGGCGCGGGCCAGCGTCATCGCACTTTCCGGATGCTCGGGCATGCGGGACGTCAGCGTGCGCACCCGCTTCAGCCGCTCGCGCGCGGCGTCGCCGGGGCGAAGATGCAGATAGGCGTCGGCAAGGCCGGGATGCGGCGTCGCCGCATAGGCGGTCTCCAGCACCTTGGCCGCCTTGCGCGTGTCGCCGGCGAGGCCGAGCAGCCGGCCGGCCACCTCGGCGGCCGGCACCAGCGTCGGGGCGAGCCGCGTCGCCTCCACCGCCTTCTCGCGCGCCATGTTCGGATCCGACAGTTCCAGCGCCTGCGCCTGCGCGGCAAGCAGCACCGCCCGCCGCCGTCGATGCGCCGCCCGGTCGAGCCCGCCATGCGAGGCCTCGCGCTCCAGCATGGCCAGCGCGCCGGCGAAATCGCCCTTCACGCAGCGCGCCTCGATTACCGCGTCCGCCGCCCAGGCGAGGCCCGGCTCATGGCGCGCCGCCTCCTCGGCGGTGACCAGCGCCGTCGCCGCGTCGCCGCGCCGCCGCGCTTCCATGTGCAGGCCGCGCAGGCCGAGCAGCCGCGTCGCCGACGCCTCGGTCATGGTGCGGAACGTCGCCTCGGCACCGGCGGAATCGCCGGAAAGCTGTGCCGCCTGCGCCGCCAGCAGCTGCGCCAGCGGCTCGCGGCCGAGGAAGCGCGCGGCGTCGTTCGCCGCCCGCCGCGCCCCGACGGCGTCGCCGGAACCCACCGCGACCAGCCCGCGCGTCACCGCCGCGAAGCCGCGATTGCGTCGCCGGCTGCGCCAGGAAAACGCCAGCATCTCCGGCGAGCGCAGGATCACCCGGATAAGCGTCCACAGGAGGATAGTCGCGGCGAGCAGCACCAGCAGCCCGCTCGCGGCCACCAGTACGCTGGTCTCGATGTGCCAGCCCTGCCAGTCGATGGCCACCGCGCCCGGCCGGTCGGCCAGCCAGGCGATGCCGAAGGCGACGGCGCCGAGGACGAGGAGATAGATGACGAGGCGTATCACGGCGTCCTCCCGGCGATGTCGGCGATCAGCTGTCTCTTCACCCCGGCGACGGTGGCGAGCGCCGCCTGCCGTGCCTCGATGGCGCCGATCACGGCGGCGAGCTTCTGCTTCGAGGCCTCCGGCAGGCCGCCGAGGATGGTCAGCGCCTCGGCGACGTCGCCGCGCAGCAGCGCGGCATCCGCCGCGTTGATCGCCGGCTCGCTCGACGCCTCGTCGGCACCGCTGCTGCGGCGCACGCTCACCAGCGAGGAAGCGCTGTTCCACAGCTTGTCGACGATGCCGGCATCGGCGGGAGCCGGGGTCGCCGCCCCGGCCGCCGGCGCCTCGGCCAGCGCCGCCTTCAGCCGTCCGGCCAGCACCGGCCCGGACGGCAGCCCGGTGGTGGCCGAGGCTTCCAGCGCTGCCAGCCCGGCCGCCTTGTCGCCGATCAGCGCACGGCTCGCCTGCAATTCGTTCTGGTAGGGCACGCCGCCGGCCATCGCCGCCTGCAACGCCCCGAGCGTCGCCAGCCCGGCGGCGGCGCGCGCCGCCTCGGTGCCGGCCTGGCGCTGTGCCGCGACCTCGCCCATGCGACCTTCCAGCGCCGACACACGTGCATCCTCGCTCTGGCGCTGGGCGGCGACCTCGCCGACCCGGCCCTCCAGCGTCGCGAGACGGGCCTCCGCCTGCGCCAGCGCTTCCGGCGAGGCGGCGGGGGCCGCCGGCGCGGCCGGCGCCTCGGCCAGCGCCGAGATGCGCCCGTCGGCGGCGGCGATCTTGGCGTCGGCGGCGGTGAGGCCGCCTTCCAGCGCATCGAGGCGCGCGGTCAATTCGGCCGGCACGCTCACCACGGGCGCTGCGCCGGATGCCGATGCCGGCTGGTCGGCCCGCGCCTCCAGCCGCTCGACGCGCTGGCGCAGGTCGAGCGCCCGCGCCTCAAGCTCGGTGAGGGCGTCGATGTTCTGTTCGGCGCTGTAGAAGGTCGAGACCAGCGCGAAGGCGACGGCGCCGCCCAGCAGGCCGGAGGCCAGCGCCAGGATGGACGCGCCGACGAGGCCGAGCGACTGGCGCTTGCGGCTGTTCCCGGCGGCCGCGACACCAGCTCCCGGCTCGCCGCCGGCGGCGGCCGGGGTCTCCGGACGCGGAGGCGGAGGCGGCGGCGGGGTCAGGTCCTTGGCCGGCAAATCGAGCGTAATGGGCCGCCGGCGCGTCGCACCCGCCGTCGCCTCGGCGGTCTCCACCGGTTCGGCTTCCACGGTCACCGCCTCGATGGGCGCGGTTTCGGGCGCGGCGGGTTCAGACACCTTCGCGGCCACCGAATCGCCGGCAACGGCATCCGCCGCCGGGATGGTCGGCTCGGCCTTGGCCGGTTCCGTGCCTGTCGGGTTCTGCTTTGCCGCTGGTCGCTTGGCCACCTTGCATCCCTCTTCCGATCTTCACCGCCGGTCCCTTGGGGATAGACCGCCGGGCATCCCGCCGCAACCTCGCGCCGATCCCCGGCACGCGATCATGGTTTATGCCGACAATAACGCGAAAAGCGCGTTTTCGTTTGGCGCTGCGGCAATGCGCACCGGCCAGCCCGCCGCCGCCAGCGGCGCCGCCACCTTGGGCGAGAAGCACAGATGCGTGACCCGCCCGAATGCCTCCGCGACGTCGGCCTCGGCGGCCCGCGCCGCCAGCGTCGCCGCCGTGCGCGGAGAGAAATGGAAGGCTGCGTCGATCCGCCCTTCCCTTGCGGCAGAAATCGTCGCCTCCGACAGCGCCGGCGCCGGCACCGCGCGATAGAGGGTGAACAGTTCCACCGCGATGCCGTCGCCCTCCAGCGCCGCGCCGAGATCCACCGCCCGCTCCTCGCCGCAGACATGCAGCAGCCGTGTCCCGCGCGGCAGGCGCTCGCGCAGCAGGGCGATCAGCGCCGCACCGTCGCCGCCGGCGATGTGCGGCACCGCCCCCTCGGGCGCCGCCTGCGCCGTGCGCCAGCCGACCGTGTAGAGCGCGAGATGCCTCAAGCCCGCCCATTCCGCCCGCGCGGCCAGCGCCCGCGCGCCGTTGACGCTGGTCAGCGCCAGCGCGTCGAACCGGCCCTCCGGCAGCCGCGCCTCGCCGATCGCCTCGACAGCCAGCATCGGATCGACCAGTGCCGCGTGGCCGGCCGCGACCAGCCGCGCCGCCGTTGCGGCGGCGTCGGGCTGCGGGCGCGTCACCAGCACGCGCATCGTTCAGCCCCCGAACAGGCCGGGCGGCACCATGCGCTTCATCTCGCGGCCCCAGCGGTGGCCCAGCGCCTCCGCCTCGGCCACCGATCCCTGGCGGACGATCTCGTAATAGGCGCTGCCATCCGGCTTGAGCACCATGCCGCGAAAGCGCAGTTCGTCGCCGTCCACCTCGGCGAGGCCGCCGATGGGGGTGCGGCAAGAGCCGTCGAGCTCGGCGAGATAGGCCCGCTCCACGGTGACCGCGAGCCCGGTGCGCCCGCACAGCGCCGGGGCGAGCAGCGCGGCGACCTCGTCGTCGCGCTCGCGCGTCTCGATGGCGACCGCACCCTGCCCCACGGCGGGCAGGAAATCGGCGGTGCCCAGCACCGCGCTCGCCCGCGCCTGAAGACCCAGCCGGGTCAGCCCGGCGAGCGCCAGCAGCGTGGCGTCGAACTCGCCGGCATCGACCTTGTTCAGCCGGGTCTGCACATTGCCGCGCAGCAGCGCCACCTCGATGTCGGGCCGCAGCCGGCGGAGCTGCGCCTCACGGCGAAGTGACGCCGTGCCGACCTTCGCCCCGCGCTTCAGGCTGGCCAGCGGGTGGCCCTCATGCGGCACCTGCCCGGCGGGCAGGATCAGCGCGTCGCGCACATCGGCGCGCGGCAGGTAGCCGCCGAGCACCAGCCCGTCCGGCAGCCTGGTCGCCATGTCCTTGGCCGAATGCACCGCGAGGTCGATGCGCCCATCGAGCAGCGCCTCTTCCAGCTCCTTGGTGAACAGCCCCTTGCCGCCGGCCTGCGCCAGCGCCCGGTCGGTGATGGCATCGCCGGTGGTGCGGATCACCTCGACCGCGACCGCGCCCTCCTCCCAGCCATGCGCCTTCAGCAGGGCGTCCCGCACCGCATGCGCCTGCCACAGCGCCAGCGGGCTGCCGCGCGTGCCGAGCCTCAGCTTCGGTTCGGCCGACCGGGGGGGCTCATGTGGAAGCGATTGCGTCATGAGGTCCTGCGATGCTAGCGGTTCGTCGGGGGTTCAGAACACCGCCCACCCATGGAAAGTCAATGAGCGATCTTCTGCTACTCGGTATCGAGACGACCTGCGACGAGACGGCGGCGGCCGTGGTGCGCCGGCGCGAGGACGGCAGCGGCTCGATCCTGTCCAACATCGTGCTCTCCCAGTTCGACGATCATGCGGCCTATGGCGGCGTGGTGCCGGAGATCGCCGCCCGCGCCCATGTCGAGGTGCTTGACGACGTCATCGTCCGTGCGCTGCGCGCCGCCGGCGTCACCCTCGCCGAGCTGAGCGGCATCGCCGCCGCCGCCGGGCCGGGGCTGATCGGCGGGGTCATCGTCGGGCTCACCACCGCCAAGGCGCTGGCGCTCGCCGCCCGCAAGCCTTTGGTGGCGGTCAATCATCTCGAAGCGCACGCCCTCACCGCCCGGCTCACCGATTCGGTGCCGTTCCCGTACCTCCTGCTGCTGGTGTCCGGCGGCCACACCCAGCTGGTCTGCGTCACCGGCGTCGGCCGCTACGAGAAGCTCGGCGGCACCGTCGACGACGCGATCGGCGAGGCCTTCGACAAGACCGCCAAGATGCTCGGCCTGCCCCAGCCGGGCGGTCCGGCGGTGGAGCGCGCCGCGCTCGGCGGCGACCCGAACCGCTTCGCCCTCCCCCGCCCGATGCTCGGCCGGCCGGAACCGGATTTCTCGCTGTCCGGCCTCAAGACCGCCGTGCGGCTGGAGGCGCTGAAGATCGCGCCGCTGTCCGACCACGATGTCGAGGATCTCTGCGCCGGCTTCCAGGCCGCCATCGTCGACGTCGTCACCGACCGGGTGCGCTACGGCTTGCGCGCCATGCGCGAGCGCGGCCATGCGCCCAGCGCGCTGGTGCTGGCCGGCGGCGTCGGTGCCAACCAGTCGGTGCGCAAGGCACTGCACAAGGTGGCCGCCGATGGCGGCACCCGCCTCGCCGTGCCGCCGCCGGAGCTGTGCACCGACAATGGCGCCATGATCGCCTGGGCCGGCGCCGAGCGCCTGGCCCTCGGGCTCAGGGACGGCCTCGACACCCCGCCGCGCGCCCGCTGGCCGCTGGCCGAGGTCGACGCCGTCCAGCATGTTCCCGCCGCCTCGCCCGCCGCGACCTCGCCGCTCCCATGAGTGCGCGCTTCCGCCGCATCGGCGTGGTCGGGGCCGGCGCCTGGGGCACCGCGCTCGCCAATGCCGCTGCCCGCGCCGGCCGTGAGGTCGTGCTGTGGGGCCGCGACCGCGGGGTGATGGAGGCGATGGCGCGCAGCCGCCGCAACGAGACCCACCTGCCCGGCGTCGAGCTGGCCGCCTCTGTCGCGCCGCAGACCTCGCTGCGCGCCATCACCGACTGCGACGCGGTGCTCCTCGTGGTGCCGGCGCAGGCGAGCCGCGAGGTCGCGAGCGCCCTCGCCCCGCATCTGAAGGACGGCACGCCGGTCGTCACCTGCGCCAAGGGCATCGAGCGCGGCACCTCGCTGTTCATGACGCAGGTGCTGGCCGAGGCCTGCCCACGCGCGGTGCCCGGCATTCTCTCCGGTCCGAGCTTCGCCGCCGACGTCGCCGCCGGCCTGCCGACCGCCGTCACCCTCGCCGCCGAGGATTTCGACCTCGCCGAGGCGCTGTGCGCGGCGCTGGGCTCGCCGTCCTTCCGGCTCTATCACAGCGACGACGTGCGCGGCGTCGAGATCGGCGGCGCCGCCAAGAACGTGCTCGCCATCGCCGCCGGCATCGTCGGCGGTCGCGAGCTCGGCGCCAGCGCCGCCGCCGCCCTCATCGCCCGCGGCTTCGCCGAACTGTCGCGCTTCGGCCGCGCCTTCGGCGCCCGGCCGGAAACACTGACCGGGCTGTCCGGCCTCGGCGACCTCATCCTCACCTGCTCGACGCCGCAGTCGCGCAACTACGCGCTCGGGCTGAGCCTCGGCCGGACCAACGGGCTTCCCCCGAACGGCAAGCTCGCCGAAGGGGCGCTCACCGCGTCCGTGCTGGTGGCGATGGCGGAACGCGCCGGCATCGACATGCCGATCGCCCGCGCCGTCGAGGCGGTGCTGTCCGGGCGCGAGGACATCGAACAGGCCATCGGCTCGCTGCTGGCCCGGCCGCAAAAGGCAGAAACGTGAAACAGGCGGAAGGCTGACATGGCGCACTGGCTCTACAAATCCGAACCCTTCAAGTGGTCGTGGCAGAACCAGCTCGACGCCGGCGCCAAGGGCACTCACTGGGACGGCGTGCGCAACCATCTGGCCAAGCAGCAGTTGCTGGCGATGCGGCTCGGCGATCGCGGCTTCTTCTACCACTCCAACGAGGGCAAGGAGATCGTCGGCATCGTCGAGGTGATCAGGGAGGCCTATCCCGACCCCTCCGATCCGAGCGGCAAGTTCGTCATGGTCGACATCAAGGCGGTGGAGAGCCTGCCGAAGCCGGTGACGCTCGCCGACGTCAAGGCCGAGCCCCGCCTGTCCGAGATGGCGCTGATGCGCTTTTCCCGTCTCTCCGTGCAGCCGGTCACAGACAAGGAATGGGACATCGTCCTGTCCATGGCCGGGGCCAAGTGAGCTCTCCGGACGAAGAGAGTTCGCGGGACGACGTGAGCCCCCGCAGGATCGAGGATCCCGCCGCCTTCATCCGCGCCGAGACGCGCCCGCGCCCGGTGCCGCTGGTGCCGGAGGTCCGCCTCTACCTCGCCGACGAGGCGGTGCCGATCTGGCAGCGCACCGAGGAGGAGCTCGGCGAGATCGGCCTGCCGCCGCCGTTCTGGGCCTTCGCCTGGGCCGGCGGGCAGGCATTGGCCCGCCATGTGCTGGACCATCCGGAGATCGTCGCCGGCAAACGGGTGCTCGATTTTGCCTCCGGCTCCGGCCTCGTCGCCATCGCCGCCCGGCTGGCCGGGGCGCGCGCGGTGGAGGCGGCGGACATCGATTCCTTCGCCCGCGCCGCCATCGCGCTCAATGCCGAATTGAACGGCGCCGACGCCGTCACCCCCTGCCCGGACGACGTTCTCGGCCGCGACGAGGGCTGGGAGGTGGTGCTGGCCGGCGACATCGCCTATGAGCGCGACCTCGCGGCACGGGTGTTCGCCTGGCTGGAGGCACTGGCGGCGCGCGGCGCGCAGGTGTGGATCGGCGATCCTGGCCGTTCCTATCTGCCGCGCGAGCGGCTGGAGAAGCTCGCCGAATATGGCGTGCCGGTCTCACGCGAGCTGGAGGACAGCGAAATCAAGCACACCGCCGTCTGGCGCCCGAAGCCGGCCTGACCTGGGCGGGCCTGACCTAGGGATGACTACATACCGACCAAAGTCTCGCGCCTCCCATGCTTGTCGCCGAGGGGCGGCCTGCCCATAATTCCTTAGAAGCAAGATAAGGCGCGCCAGCGCAGGGGTGAAGGAAAACGCCAATGTCTGAAAAGATTTACGATGTTCCGGCCGCGTGGGCGCAGCGGGCTTTCCTCGATGATCACGCCTACCGGGCGAAGTACGAGGCCTCGGTGCACGACCCCGAGGCGTTCTGGGGCGAGGAAGGCAAGCGGATCGACTGGTTCGAGCCCTACACGGTGGTGAAGAACACTTCCTTCGCGCCCGGCGCGGTGTCGATCAAATGGTTCGAGGACGGCGTGACCAACGTCGCCTGGAACTGCATCGACCGGCATCTGGGGACGCGCGGCGACCAGGTGGCGATCATCTGGGAGGGCGACGACCCGTCCCAGTCGCGCAAGATCACCTATCAGGAACTGCATGACGAGGTGTGTCGCTTCGCCAATGTGCTGCGCAACCGCAATGTCGAGAAGGGCGACCGGGTCACCATCTACCTGCCGATGATCCCGGAGGCCGCCTTCGCCATGCTGGCCTGCGCCCGGCTCGGCGCGGTGCATTCCATCGTCTTCGCCGGCTTCTCGCCGGACAGCCTGGCGAGCCGCATCCGCGACTGCGCCTCCAAGGTCATCATCACCGCCGACGAAGGCCTGCGCGGCGGCCGCAAGGTGCCGCTGAAGGCCAATGTCGATGCCGCCATCGCCAAGGTCGAAGGGGGCGTCGACCACGTCATCGTGGTCAAGCGCACCGGCGGCGCCGTCGAGATGGAGCCGGGCCGCGACGTCTGGTACCACGCCGCTGCCGACCTGGTGACCAGCGAATGCCCGGCGGCGCCGATGAACGCCGAGGACCCGCTGTTCATCCTCTACACCTCCGGCTCGACCGGCACGCCGAAGGGCGTGCTGCACACCACCGGCGGCTACCTCGTCTACGCCTCGATGACGCATCAATACGTCTTCGATTACCACGAGGGCGACATCTACTGGTGCACGGCGGATGTCGGCTGGGTCACCGGCCACAGCTACATCGTCTATGGCCCGCTCGCCAACGGCGCCACCACGCTGATGTTCGAGGGCGTGCCGAACTACCCGACCAATTCCCGCTTCTGGGAGGTCATCGACAAGCACAAGGTGAACATCTTCTACACCGCCCCCACCGCCATCCGCGCGCTGATGCAGGCGGGCGACGAGCCGGTGAAGAAGACCTCGCGCGCCTCGCTGCGCCTGCTCGGCTCGGTCGGCGAGCCGATCAACCCGGAAGCCTGGGAATGGTATCACCGCGTCGTCGGCGACGACCGCTGCCCGATCGTCGACACCTGGTGGCAGACCGAGACCGGCGGCATCCTCATCACCCCGCTGCCCGGCGCCACGCGGCTGAAGCCCGGCTCGGCGACGCAGCCGTTCTTCGGCGTGGTGCCGCAGGTGGTGGATGCCGAGGGCAAGGTGCTGGAGGGCGCCTGCGAGGGCAACCTCGTCATCGCCGACTCGTGGCCCGGCCAGATGCGCACGGTCTATGGCGACCATGAGCGCTTCATGCAGACCTATTTCTCCACCTATCCCGGCAAGTACTTCACCGGCGACGGCTGCCGGCGCGACGCCGACGGCTATTACTGGATCACCGGCCGCGTCGACGACGTCATCAACGTCTCCGGCCACCGCATGGGCACGGCGGAGGTGGAGAGCGCCCTCGTCGCGCATCCCAAGGTGTCGGAAGCCGCCGTGGTCGGCTATCCGCACGACATCAAGGGCCAGGGCATCTACGCCTATGTGACGCTGATGGCCGAGATCGAGCCGAGCGACGAACTGCGCAAGGAACTCGTCGCCTGGGTACGCCGCGAGATCGGCCCGATCGCCTCGCCGGACCTGGTGCAGTTCGCCCCCGGCCTGCCCAAGACCCGCTCGGGCAAGATCATGCGCCGCATCCTGCGCAAGATCGCCGAGGACGAGTTCGGCAATCTCGGCGACACCTCGACGCTGGCCGATCCGGCCGTGGTGACCGACCTGATCTCCCAGCGGCAGAACAAGAAGCCCGCAGTGGCGTAGCGGCGCCGCGTCTCAGTCGGCGCGGCGCCGCAAGGCCCGGCGCCCCCGCATGACGCGGCGGATCGCGGTGGCGAGCGAGGAGGCCCTCGCGAAGCTCGCCCGCAGATCCTCGATGCCGAAATTGTCGCCGGGCGCCCGGCAGACGATGCCGTGCGCCCGGAACACCTCGTTCCAGCCGCGCCGCGACCCGAGATCCCTGCGATCGCTATAGTGCGGTACCTGCGCCGCGATCAGCCACGGTCGCGGCGCCGCCGG
Source organism: Ancylobacter sonchi (assembly GCF_018390695.1). Taxonomy (GTDB): domain Bacteria; phylum Pseudomonadota; class Alphaproteobacteria; order Rhizobiales; family Xanthobacteraceae; genus Ancylobacter; species Ancylobacter sonchi. Next base: position 107,822 of record NZ_JAHBGF010000011.1, read on the forward strand.
CGGGTAGTCGAGCAGCAGCAGTCTCGGATCGGCGGCAAGGCGCGACAGCGCGGCATGGAGGCGGTCGAGCGTCGCCTCCAGCGCCGCGCCCTCCACGTCGTAGCGCGGGCTGCGCTGGCGCACGAACAGCGTCGTGCCCGAGGCGCAGTCGGCGACAAGGCGATCATGGAGCGTGCGGTATTTCGGAACGAGACGATGCTCGATTTCCGCTACGTCCATGGCGAGCACATCCTCGCGCGCGGAAAATTCGTGCTGGTGGATCGTCTCGGAGAGACGCGAACAGAAGGCCGGAAGCTTGCCGCGCCCGGTCGGCACCTTGACGATGTTGGCCGCCGCGAACACCTCGGCCGCCCCCACTTCCAGCACGGTGAGCACACCGTGAAACGGCGTGTCCCACCAGTCGAAAGGGTAGGCGCGGCCCGTGCGCGACAGGCGGCGCGCCTGATAGGCCACCTCGCACAAGGCGCCAAGACTGACGATCCGGTCGACCACCAGAAGCGGCTCGACCGGCGGGGAAAACGGCCACATGGCGGGGAGTCCCTACCCAGCCGACGATCGGAAGCGGAATGTCGGATGAACGCCGGAGACGACACCCGGCCGGCGGGAGTTCGCCCGCCGCCCGGATATCGGTCCACGCCCAAGGCCAAGACAAGGCCCGCATGCGCCGAATAGGCAAAAAGCGCGCCAGCCAGGCCCTCCTTTCGCCTACCCCCGCACCAGGTCGCCGAGCAGGCTCGCCGCCACCGACAGCTTGGAGACGCTGAGGCCGGAGCCGGCGATCTCGTGCACGGCGGCGCGGGTGCGCTCCACCTCCACCGCGCGCGCCGCCGCCCAGGCGGCAACACCCGCGGCACCCGGGCCGTGATTCTCGATCACCTCGGCGGTCAGCCGCCGTACCGCGATCTCGAAGGCGACCAGCGCCCGCTCCAGCGCTAGCCGGTCGTAATAGTCGCTCACCGCCAGCCCGCGCGCCGCCGACATGACGCGGTCGAGGCGGAAATGCAGCCCCACCGCGAAGAAGGTGGTGGCCACGTCGGGGATCGACGCCTGGGTGCGGTCGGCGATCAGCACGATATCGGTGGCGTTCTCCACCGCCGGCAGCCGCCCGACCCGGCGCGCCAGCTCTTCCGGCACGCCGGCCTGCGTCCACTGGGCGATGCGGGCGTCGTGAGTCGCTCGCGTCTCCTCCGGGATCAGCTCGCGCACCGGCCCTTGCAGCGCCTCCACCACCGGCGGCACCCCGGCGGCGTAATGCGCCACCAGCTCGTCGAGGCTGTGGCGCAGGTCGACATTGCGCAGGAACCACACGGTGCGGTCGAGCAGCAGCTCCTGCACCGCCGCGTAGAGGTCGAGCTGCACCGCGCCGGCGGTGTGCCCGTCCAGCGCGTCGATCGCCCGGTTGAGGCCGTCGAGGTCGAAGCCGTCGCGCACCACCGCGAAGGCCTTGGCGATCGAGCCGACATCGGCGCCGGTGGCGTCGGCCAGCCGCGACAGGAAGGCCGGCCCGCCATGGTTGATCAGCGCGTTGGATAGCCGCGTGGCGATGATGTCGCGGCGCAGCCGGTGCCCCTCGACGCCGTCGGGGAAGCGGGCATTGAGCTCCGGCGGGAAATAGGCGGTCAGCTCGCGGGCGAGATAGGGATCGTCCGGCACGTCGGTGTCGAGCAGGTCGGCATGCGCGGTCAGCTTGGCATAGGCCAGCAGCACCGCGAGTTCCGGCCGCGTCAGCCCCTCGCCGCGCCCGCGCCGCTCATTGATCTCGGCATCGCCCGGCAGGTACTCGACGGCGCGGTCGAGCAGGCCGCGTTCCTCCAGCCGCTGCATCAGCCGCTGGTGGAAGGTCAGGTCGGGATGCGCGTGCCGCTCGGCGAGCGAGAGCGCCAGCGTCTGCAGGTAGTTGTTGCGCAGCACCAGCGCCGCCACCTCGTCGGTCATCGAGGCCAGCAGCGCGGCGCGGGCGCCGGCGTCGAGCCTTCCGTCGCGGGTGGCGCCGCCCAGCGCGATCTTGATGTTCACCTCGACGTCGGAAGTGTTCACCCCGGCGGAATTGTCGATGGCGTCGGTATTGAGCCGCACCCCGCGCTTGGCCGCCTCGATGCGGGCGCGCTGGGTGACACCGAGATTGGCGCCCTCGCCGATCACCTTGGCCCGCAGATCGGCAGCGGCGATGCGCACCGCGTCATTGGCGCGGTCGCCGGCCTGCGCGTCGGTCTCGGCGGAGGCGCGGATATAGGTGCCGATGCCGCCGAACCACAAAAGGTCCACCGGCGCGCGCAGGATGGCGCTGATCACCTCGGCCGGCGAGGCGGAGGAGCGGTCGAAGCCGAGCGCCTCGCGCACCGCCGGGGCGAGCGGGATGCTCTTGGCCGCGCGCGAATAGACGCCGCCACCGGGCGAGATCAGCGCCTTGTCGTAGTCCTGCCAGGAGGAGCGCGGCAGCGCGAACAGCCTCTGGCGTTCCTTGAGTGAGGCGATGGGATCGGGCGTCGGATCGAGGAAGATGTCGCGATGGTCGAAGGCCGCGACCAGCTTGATGGTGTTCTCCAACAGCATGCCGTTGCCGAACACGTCGCCCGACATGTCGCCCACGCCGGCGACGGTGAACGGCGTCACCCTTATGTCGGTGTCCATCTCGCGGAAATGCCGGCGCACCGCCTCCCAGGCGCCGCGCGCGGTGATGCCCATGCCCTTGTGGTCGTAGCCGACCGAGCCGCCGGAGGCGAAGGCGTCGCCCAGCCAGAAGCCGCGCGCCTCGGAGAGGCCATTGGCGGTGTCGGAGAAGGTCGCGGTGCCCTTGTCGGCGGCAACCACCAGATAAGGGTCGTCCTCGTCATGGCGCACCACGCGCGGCGGATGGTCGATCTCGGCGCCGTCGATATTGTCGGTGAGGTCGAGCAGCGAGGAGACGAACAGCTTGTAGGCCTCCGTCCCCTCGGCCTGCACCGCCTCGCGCGGGCCGGAGGGCAGGTGCTTGGGCACGAAGCCGCCCTTGGCGCCCACCGGCACGATCACCGCGTTCTTCACCTGCTGCGCCTTGACGAGGCCGAGCACCTCGGTGCGGAAGTCCTGCGGCCGGTCGGACCAGCGCAGGCCACCGCGCGCCACCCGGCCGAAGCGCAGATGGATGCCCTCGACGCGCGGCGAGTGCACGAAGATTTCGAACAGCGGCTTGGGCAGCGGCAGGCCTTCCACCGCGTGGCTGAGGAACTTCACCGCGATGGCGGGCTTGGCCTCGCCATTGGCGGTGGTCTGGAAGAAATTGCTGCGCACCGCCGCCATGATCAGGCTGGCGAAGGCGCGCAGGATGCGGTCGTCGTCGAGGCTCGCCACCTCGGCGAGCGCCGCCTCGATCTCGCTTTGGATCGCCGCCGCGCGCGCCGCGCGATCGCCGTCGGCCGCCGGGTCGAAGCGGGCATGGAACAGCGCCACCAGCCGGTCGACGATCGCCGGATGCGCGTTCAGCGCCGTCCACAGATAATCCTGGCTGTAGGGCGAGCCGATCTGCCGGAGATAGCGCGCCAGCGTGCGGATGAGCGCGATGTCGCGCCAGTCGAGGCGGGCATTGAGCACCAGCGCGTTGAAGCCGTCGCTTTCCGCCTGGCCGCGCAGCACCGCCATCAGGCAGGCATGCAGGCGATGCTCGAGCACGTCGAGGTCGATCTCGCCGCCGCCGCGCCGGGCGAGCAGCATGTCGTGCACATAGACCGGCCCGAGCCCGTCCGGCTCGACGGTGAAGGTGCGCTCGTCGACGACGAGGAAGCCCATCGCCTCCAGCAGCGGCACCCGCTCGGACAGAAGGCGCGGCACCTTGTAGCTCAGTACCTTCAGCCCGGCCCGCTCGCCGGCGCCGCCCTCCGGCTTGTGGAAGTCGACGGCGACCGGCGCGGCCTCGCCGAGCCGTTCGATCAGCCGGAGATCGGCAAGCGCGGTCTGCGGCGTATTGCTGTCCTGGTAGCCGGCGGGAAAGGCGCGGCCATAGCGCGCCCGCAGCCGCCCCGCCGTCTCCGGCGGGTAGACGAGGCCGATGGCGCCGCCGAACACGTCCTCCCAGGTGCGGATGATCTCCGCCACCTGCGCTTCCAACTCGGCCCGGCCGGGATCGGCCTGCGCGGTGCCCTCGTCGCGCTCGATGGTGAAGTGCACGCGGGTCAGCGGCCCGTCGAGGAACAGCGGCTTGAAGGCGACCACCCGGCCGCCGAAGCTCGCCGCCAGCAGGTCGCCGATGCGCTGGCGCACCTCCGAGCCGTAGCGGTCGCGCGGCACATAGACCAGCACCGAGACGAAGCGGTCGAAGCGCTCGCGCCAGGCCAGCACCCGCACGCGCGGATGCTCGTCGAGCTGGAGGATGGCGAGGGCGAAGTGGAACAGCGTGCCCTCGTCGATCTGGAACAGCTCGTCGCGCGGGAAGTGCTCCAGCACGCTGGCCAGCGCCTTGCCGGAGTGGCTCGCCGGATCGAAGCCGGCGCGCTCGATCACCCGCTGCACCTTGCGGCGCAGCAGCGGGATCACCGCCAGCGAGCGCGTATAGGCGGTGGAGGTGAACAGGCCGGCGATGGCGAGCCCGCCGATCACCTTCCCCTGCGCGTCGTAGCGCTTGACCACCACCACATCCATCCAGGTGCGGCGATGCACCTGCGCCAGCGTGCGCGAGCGGGTCACCACCACCGGGCTGGTATCAGCCAGCACCAGCGACAGGTCGGCGCTCACCGCCTTGGGATCGAGCTGCCGGCGGAACAGCCGCATCTCCTCGTCAGCGAGCAGGCCGAACGCCTGCTCCATGCGGCGGGAGAACATCCTGGTCCCGCTGTCGAGGTCGTAGTGGCGGGCGCCGAGGAAGGTGAAATTGTCGGCCAGCAGCCATTCGAGGAAGGCGATCGCCTCCGCCACCTCGTCGGCCGGCACGTTGGCGGGGGCGGCACGCAGCCCGGCCACCGCCGCCTCGACCTCGCCGAGCATCGGCTTCCAGTCGGTCACGACGGCGCGCACCTGGGTGAGGATCGCCGCCAGCTCGGCTGCCAGCGCCGCGCGTTCGCCGGCATCGGCGAGGCGCGGCACATGGATGTGGATCAGGCTCTCGCGCATCTGGCGCGGGTCCTTCGCCGCCCCCTGCGCGGCGATGCCGACCAGCTCGCCGTCCCGCTCGCGCTCGACCTTGAAGATCGGGTGCACCACCAGCGAGGCGGTGAGGTTGCGCTCGTTCAGCGCCGCCATCACCGAATCGAGCAGGAACGGCATGTCGTCATTGACGATCTCGACGACCGTCACCTCGCCGAGCCGCTCGCCACCCGTCACCGCCTGCGGCAACTCGACGCGCACATCGGCGACGCCCGGCCGGCGCCGGGCCAAATGCTCATGGGCGCGGCGGGCCAGCTCGGCCAGTTCCTGCGCGGTGTAGAGCCGCACATCCTCCGCCACCGCCCGCCCGAACAGCCGGCTGGGGAAACGCGGCGGCATGTCGTCCGTCGCCTGCGTGATCAGATCCGCCTGTTCCACCAGCTGGCGCGCCGCGCGCTCATCCTCGCTGGCGAGAAAGCCTTCGACACCCATGTCCGTCTCCTACCTCGGTCCGCGCGCCTCGGGCGGCGGCCGGCCTATCGTTGGTTCCGGCTTCTGACGGCCGGATGACGACCTTAGCCCTGTTGCCGGATCGTCACACCCGGCGACGCGATCCTAGCCGATTGAGATGTATCAAATTTAGGCGACCCCGGGCGTTCCAGAACCACGGGGCGGCCTGTTGCGCCGCGACATCGGGCGGGCACAGGGGAAAGCATATGTCCAAAGCGCTTCAGGCCATCACCATCGCCGCAGTCGCGGCCTGTCTCACTGCGGCGCCGGCCTTCGCCGCCGACATCGCCAGCGCGCCGCCGGTCTACAAGGCGCCCGCCGCGGTGGCGGAAAAGAGCCCGTGGCAGATCCGCCTGCGCCTGCTCGGCGTCCTCCCGGAGGATGGCGGCAAGGTGAACGGCGTGCCCGGCTCGGATCTCGACTATTCCGATTCGGTGGTGCCGGAACTCGACATCACCTACTACTTCACCGACAACTGGGCGGCCGAACTGATCCTCGGCGTCACGCCGCACGACATCGACGGTGCCGGCTCGCTCTCCGCCCTCGGCAAGATCGGCGAGGCCTGGCTGCTGCCGCCGACCCTCACCCTGCAATACCACTTCACCGATTTCGGCGCCTTCAAGCCCTATGTCGGCGCCGGCGTGAACTACACCATCTTCTTCGACCAGAAGGCCGACGCCGCCGACAGCCTCGACGTGCACGACACCTGGGGCTGGGCGCTGCAGGTCGGCTTCGACTACATGATCGACGCGCATTGGGGCTTCAACGTCGACGTCAAGAAGCTGTTCCTCAAGCCGGATTTCGACGTCACCGTCGCCGGCGCGGCGCTGACCGGCACCGCCGACCTCAACCCGTGGATCGTCGGCGTCGGCGTCACCTACCGCTTCTGAGCGGCGCGCTCCCGCCAAAAGCAAAGGGCCGGTTCGCACCGGCCCTTTTTCATTGCGCGCAGGTTTTCTTAATTGCGCGCAGGTTTTCTTGGCGCGACAGCTGAACGCCTCAGTGGCGGAAGTGGCGCACCCCGGTGAACACCATGGCGACATTCGCCTCGTCGGCGGCGGCGATGACGTCGGCGTCGCGGATCGAGCCGCCCGGCTGGATCACCGCCGTCGCCCCCGCCTCGATGGCGGTGAGCAGCCCGTCGGCGAAGGGGAAGAAGGCGTCGGAGGCCACCACGCTGCCGCGCGTCAGCGGCTGGGCGAGCCCGGCGGCTTCGGCGGCGTCGATCGCCTTGCGGGCGGCGATGCGCGCCGAATCCACCCGGCTCATCTGCCCGGCGCCGATGCCGACCGTGGCGAGGTCCTTGGCATAGACGATGGCGTTGGACTTCACGTGCTTGGCGACGCGGAAGGCGAAGGCGAGGTCGGCGAGCTCGGCATTGGTCGGCGCCCGCTTGGTCACCACCTTCAGTTCCATGTCGTCGACCACCGCATTGTCGCGCGACTGCACCAAGAGCCCGCCGGCCAGCGACTTCACCGCGAGGCCTTTCGCGCGGGGGTCGGGCAACGCGCCGGTCACCAGCAGGCGCAGGTTCTTCTTCGACGCGACGATGGCCGCCGCCTCCTCGGTGGCATCGGGGGCGACGATCACCTCGGTGAATATCTCGACGATCGCGCGGGCCGCCTCGGCATCCAGCGTGCGGTTCAGCGCCACGATGCCGCCAAAGGCAGAGGTCGGGTCGCAGGCCAGCGCCTTGCGATAGGCCTCGACGAGGCTGGCGCCTTCCGCGACGCCGCAGGGATTGGCGTGCTTGACGATCACCACCGCCGGGGCGCGGGCGGGATCGAACTCGGCGACCGCCTCGAAGGCGGCGTCGGTGTCGTTGAGGTTGTTGTAGGAGAGCGACTTGCCCTGCAGCTGGCGGGCGGTGGCCACGCCCGGACGGGTACCGCCCGAGAGGTAGAACGACGCCGACTGGTGCGGATTCTCGCCGTAGCGCAGCTCCTCGGCCAGCTTGCCGGCGAACAGCCGCGCCGGCGGGGCGGTGTCGGCCTCCACCGAGGTGAACCATTCGGCGATGGCGCCGTCATAGGCGGCGGTGCGGGCGAAGGCGGCGCGGGCGAGATGCCGGCGAGTGGCTCCGGTGGTGCCGCCCTCGGCGGCGATCTCGGCCAGCACCACCGCATAGGACGAGGGGTCGACCACCACGGTCACGTCGCCATGGTTCTTGGCGGCGGCGCGGATCATCGCCGGGCCGCCGACATCGATATTCTCCACGCAGTCGTCGAAGCCGGCGCCGCGCGCCACCGTCTCCTCGAAGGGGTAGAGATTCACCACCACGAGGTCGATCGGGCCGATGCCGTGCTCTTCCATCGCCGCCTTGTGGGCGGCGTCGGCGCGCACGGCGAGGATACCGCCATGCACCTTGGGGTGCAGCGTCTTCACCCGTCCGTCCATCATCTCGGGAAAGCCGGTGACCTCGGAGACGTCGCGCACCGCGAGCCCCGCCTCCTTCAGCGTCCGGCTGGTGCCGCCGGTCGACACCAGCTCGACGCCGTGCTCGGCGAGCTTGCGGGCGAAGTCGACCAGCCCGGTCTTGTCGGAGACCGAGAGCAGCGCGCGGGTGATGGGGCGAATGTCGAGCGACATGATGGGGCCGGAAGTTGTTGCGGATCGGCTGGCCCGTATCACGGATCGCCCCCGGCGTTAACCCTTCGCCAGTGCAGCCCTGCCGTGCGGCGGTGCGGGACGGAAGGGTGACGTCGTTGCGGACCGGCGCCGTCCCAACTGTGTGCCCCATGATGGTGGAACCGATCCGGACGGCAATCTTCTCCCTCACCCCGAGGAGGAGAGGGGTGGGGTGAGGGGGAGGAACGCTCCAAGGTTCCCCGATGTCGTCCCCCTCGCTGACCGACTGCGCGGGCCACCTCTCCGGCGAAACTCAACCCGGCAACAGCCGGATTGGGGCGGGAAAAGGAAAGAAAAAGGAGAGACATTGAAACTCGCGGCAGCACGCAGAGCTTTCGAAGAAGCGCCCCGGCCGCTCCGCGCGCCCTTCTGCTCGGCCCGCCCTACCCTCGCTCGGCGCCCTGCACCCGCACGAAGGTCCAGGCGACGCGCGGCGTCTTCCGGGCGTGCCCGGTCACCACGATCTGCTCGGCCTTGCGCGGCCCGCCATGGGCCGCGAGATAGACGCTCTCCTCGATGGTCGCCGGGCAGTCCGGCGCCTCGAACACCCAGTCGTCGCCATCCGGCAGCGTGAGGTAGATGGTCTGCCCGTCCGGCGTCCGCGCCGCCTTCACCGAGGGGTGCAGGTGGAAGCGGATGGCGTAGCCGTCGCGGGTGTCGCCGGGGATCTCCTCGCCCTGGGCAGCGCGGAACAGGTCCTCGCCGTCGAGGCAGGTGCCGTCCCCCGACAGCCGCCACGAGCGCTGGTGCACGATGCCGAGCCGGCGGGCATAGCCATCATGGCTGGCGCGCAGCACGTCGGCGCCGCCGCGCGCGCTGCGGTCGACATGGATGTCGGACGGGCCGTCCAGCACCGGCGTGCCGCACAGCTTCATGGCGAGCCCGCCGGCGACGAAGCGGCAGGACGACATCTCCGCCAGCGTGGCGGTGGAATGCGCCGCGGTCTGGCGGGCCACCGGGCGCCAGTGCTCATGCGCCGGAGTGGGCGCGCCGCAATTCACCACCACGCGGTTGCGCCCGCTGGACAGCTCGAAGGACAGGCAGCCGGCATGCGCCTCGTGGCTCATGACCAGCGGCGGCGGCCGGCCGGTATCGGCCACCAGCACGGTGCCGCCGGCCTCCAGGCGCTGGTAGCCGGAATAGGGCGCGTTGGAGACCGGGCGGCCGCGCGCATCGTCATAGGCGAGCACGATGGCGAGGCCGTCGGCGGGCGTCGGGCCCATGCCGTTGAAATGCGCGAAGGAGCCGTCGACATGGCGGAAGAAGCGCAGCATCGGCATCATCCGGTCGATGGCGTTCACCAGCACCCCCGGCGGCGCCACCTGCCGTGCCTCGAAGCACTGGCGCAGCGGCAGCAGGTCGAGCAGCAGGTCGATCAGCATGCCGGGATTGCGGCCCGCCGGCCCGCCATCGGCCAGCACGTGCCGCTCCAGCTCCTCGGTCAGCCGCTTCTGGGCGGAGCGCAGCAGGCGCGGCTGGTCGGCCATGCACAGGCCGGCGAAGCTCAGCGCCACCGCGCAGGACAGCCGCGCCCGCCCGTCGCGGGCCAGGCGCTGGATGCTCTTGAGATAGCGCGCCTGCTGCGAGAGGCAGCGCAGGAAGCGGCGATGGAAGCCCGAATCGGCGTCCTTGAGGATCAGCGGCGCCTGCGACAGCCAGTTGATCATCCGCCGCGCCGCCACTTCCGGGTCGGCGGCGGCCGGCTGGCGGGCGCCGCCGAGCGTGATGAAGTCGCCGACCAGCGCCCGCGCATTGGCGCGTGCAATCGCGGTGTCGGATGCCCGCAGGTGCCGCAGCCACGAGAACGACATCAGCGCCTGCGCCCATTCGCGCGACGGCGGCACGATCTCGAAGGGCGAGGCGCCGCCGGTCTCCACCGCCTTGCCGGCGAAGGCGAAGCAGCCGGCATAAATCTCCGCCGCGCGGGCGGGGTCGCCGGCGCGCAAATCCTGCGGCGCGAACAAAAGCCGCCCGGACACCGGCAGCGAGGCGGACCACCAGGCGAAGGGCGGGTGCGCCAGCGCGCGCACCGCCAGCGTGCGCCAGCCGAGCTCGGCGATGCGCGCCAGGCGGCGAAGCCGGTCGGCCATCCCCTCGCCGCTCATCGACGACGGGTCCCCGGACGCGGCCTGCAAGGCCGCAACCTGCCTGGACGCAGCCTGCTTGGACATGGCGTCGTCTGGTGTCGTCCGGGCAACCGATTCCCTCCCGGAATCCGTCGGATGAATTGTTGCCAGCTTAACCGAGCCTTGAGTCACGTCTACCATCGGATGCCCCTCACGAAGCATCAGGTACCTCGCGGCGCCGCAGCCTCGCGGCGAAGAAGCCGTCGAGCCCGCTCCGGCGCGGGTCCTCGTGCGGCAGGTGCGTCGGCAGGGTACGCACCTCGCCGGCGGCGTTGATCCACTCGGCGGCGATGCCGTTCTCGCCGGGCTGCACCGGCACGCGCTCAAAGTCGGCGCGCGCGGCGAGCAGCGCCTCGATCTGCCGCTCGCCCTCCTCCGGCTCCAGCGAGCAGGTGGAATAGACCAGCACGCCGCCCGGCCGCACCAGATCGGCGGCGTTGCGCAGGATGCGCCCCTGCAGCGCGCAGAGGCTGGCGATGTCGGCCGGCGCCTTCGACCAGGCGACGTCGGGATGGCGACGGATGGTGCCAGTCGCCGAGCACGGCGCGTCGATCAGCACGGCGTCGAACGGCCCGCCCTTGAAGTTCGCCGCGTCGGCCTCGACCACCTCGGCGGAGAGACCGAGCCGGGCGAGGTTCTGGGCGAGGCGCTTCAGCCGCGGCGCGGAGCGGTCCACCGCCGTCACCGTGGCGCCGGCGGCGGCCAGCTGCGCGGTCTTGCCGCCCGGCGCGGCGCACAGATCGGCGACGCCGAGGCCGGGGGCGGCATGGATCAGCCCGGCGGGAATCGCCGCCGCCGCGTCCTGCACCCACCACGCCCCTTCCTCGAAGCCCGGCAGAGCGGTGACGTTGCCGGCCTCGATGAGCCGTACCGAACCGGTCGGCAGCAATTCGCCGCCAAGCTGCTCCACCCACAGCGCCGGGTCGGCCTTGATGGTGAGGTCGAGCGGCGCCTCGCGGGCGAGGCTGCGGGCGATCGCCTCGGCGGTCTCGGCGCCATAGGCCGCACTCCAGCCGCGGATCAGCCATTCGGGCTGATCGTGCACCGCATCGGCCTCCAGCCGCGCCCGACCCTCGCGGGCGATCCGGCGCAGCACGGCGTTGATCAGCCCCTTGAAGCCGGCGGTCGAGGGCTGTTCGCCGGCGAGCTCGACGCTGGTCCCCACCGCCGCATGGTCGGGCACGTCCATGAACAGGATCTGCGCGGCGCCGATCAGCAGCAGGGTCTCGCCGCGCTGCGCCTTCTCCGGCAGCGGCTTCTCCAGGAAGGCCCGGAGCATCGCCCGCAGCGAGCCGAGCCGGCGCAGCGTGGTGGCGGCGATCATGCGGGTGAGCGCGCGGTCGCGCTCATCGAGGTCGCGCGCCAGCCGGTCGAGCGCCTCCTCCAGCGGACGGCCATTGACGAACACGGCGTCGAAGGCGTCCGCCGCGGCACGACGGGCGGCGAGACCGGGCAGCGCCTGGTTCGCTTGGCGGTTGGGGGGACGGCGCGGCCGGCGGGTCGATTCGCTCATTTTGTCGGACTAGGCCGGTCCGGCGCGGAACGCAACCGCCCATCTGCGGCTTGTCGCAAGGTCCGCAGCCGGGGCTTGTCGAAGCGCGCGAGATTGGCTCCTATGCGCCACCGTCCCACCGCGAGCCGGAATCCCCAGGCCCTATGCCCCATCTCATGCTGATCGCCGATATCGGCGGAACCTCCTCCCGCCTCGCCCTCGTCGGCGCCGACGGGCGTCCGCAGGATGTGCGCATCCACCGCAACGACTCCTTCGCCGGCTTCGAGGCGCTGATCGAGACCGACCTCGCCGCGCGCGGCACGGCGGCGGACGATGTCGGCGGCGCGGTGCTGGCGATCGCCGGGCCGGCGGATGGCGAGCATGTCCGGCTCACCAACCGCGACTGGTCCTTCGCCAAGGACGAGCTGCGGCGCCGCTTCGGCTGGCAGAAACTGGCGGCCGTCAACGATTTCGAGGCACTGGCCTATGGCGTGCCGGCGCTCGGCCCGGACGACCTCGTCGCTGTTGGCGGCGGCGAGGCGGCCGAGGGCGCGCCCATGCTGGTCTGCGGCCCCGGCACCGGCTTCGGCGTCGCCGGCCTTTTGAAGACCGGCGATACCTACCGCGCCGTCACCGGCGAGGGCGGTCACGCCCGGCTCGGCGCCACCAATACCGAGGAAGCCCGGCTGATCGCCCATATGGTGCGCGAGCTCGGACCGGTGGTGGTGGAGCACGCGCTCTCCGGCTCCGGCCTTGCCCGCATCCATCGCGTGCTCACCGGCGACCGGCTGTCGCCGGAGCAGGTGATCGCCGCGGCCTTTGGCGGCGACAGCGAGGCGCGCGAGACCTGCAACGTGTTCCTGCGGCTGTTCGGCCGCATCGCCGGCGACCTCGCGCTGACCTTCGACGCGCGCGGCGGCGTCTATCTCGCTGGCGGCGTCTCCGCCGGGCTGCTGCCCTTCTATGGCACCTCGCCCTTCCGCGAGGCCTTCGAGGAGCATCCGCCGCTCGATTCGCGCCTCGCCGCGACGCCGGTGCATGTCGTCACCCACCCGACGCCCGGCCTGCTCGGCTGCGGCCAGCTGGGCGGCCGCCTCGCCCGTGAGCTCACCTGAACGAACCGGCCTGATGCCGGCCCCGTCGCCCGGCGGCTCTGGAGCATTTTCCAGCGGAGCGGGCACCCGCTCGCGCGAAGAAAAAGTGTATCAACAAGGACTTGGATGAATCCCGGTGAACTGGAGTTCACCGGGATTCATCTAGAGCTTGGAGAACGCCACCGCGTCGGCGGCCTGCGCCACCGTCTCGGGATCGAGGCCCATGCCGGCGAGCGTCGCCACCATGTGCGGCGGCAACGGCGCGCGGGCGTCGACCGGCGGCTTGCCCTTGGGCTGCGGCACCACCACCCGGCGGGCGTGCAGATGCAGCACCGGACCGCCCGGCAGCCGCGAGGCGCCGCCATAGATGCTGTCGCCGAGCAGCGGATGGCCGATGGCGTCCATATGCACCCGCAGCTGGTGCGTCCGCCCGGTGAGCGGCGACAGCGCCAGCACGGAGAGCCCCTCGCCGGCGGCGACCAGCTCCCATTCGGAGATCGCCTCCTGCCCGGCCGGGTCGACCGCCATCCACCAGCCGCGATGCGGCGAGCGCTTGGCGAGCTTCAGCTCGACGCGCCCGCGCAGCTCGTTCGGCACTCCCTTGGCCACCGCTAGATAGGTTTTGCCGACCACGCCGGTGGCGAAGGCGCGGCCGAGATCGGCCAGCGCCTTGCGATGGCGGCCCAGCACCAGGCAGCCGGAGGTGTCCTTGTCGAGCCGGTGCGCCAGCTCGGGCGGGTGCGGCAGGCCGAAGCGCAGGGCGTCGAGGTGGTCGGCCAGCGTCTCCCCGCCCTTGGGTCCCTTGTGGACCGGCAGGCCGGCGGGCTTGTCGATGATCAGCATCATCGCGTCGCGATGCAGCACGCGGGTGGCGATGTCGGGAACGGGCGGGTGATCGGGGCTCATGCCTTCTCTCAGCACAAGCCCGGCCCGCCGTCGAGGCCCCTGCGGTGAACACCCGCCGCGAGCCCTGCCGACAACCTGACGCCGGTCGTACTCAGCCCCGCGTCAGTTCCTCATGCACGTCGAGCGTCGAGCGCACGCCGATATCGTCATAGTGCCGCTCGAGGAAGCCGTCCGCCGCCTCGCGGCCGATGTCGCGCAGGAACAGCAGGAACTCCCATTCGGCGTTCATCTTGGTCGAGGCGTCGAGCGCGATCAGCTTCTCCGCGCCGTCGATCCGGTGCATGCGCAGGTTACGATAGCCTTCCACCCCGTCATGCCGGTGGCTCAGCTTGCCCTCGTTGAGCAGCCGGGTGACGAATTCGGCGGCGCGCAGCTGGGCGAGCAGCGAGGCGTTGAAGGTGATCTCGTTCATCCGGTTCTGGATGTCGCGGGCGGTCTTGGGCGTCTCGCGGCGGATGATCGGGTTGATTTGCACCAGGAGGATGTCGTCGGTCTTCACCGCGTCGTAGAACGGGAACATGGCCGGGTTGCCCATGTAGCCGCCGTCCCAATAGGGCACGCCGTCGATCTCCACCGCCTGGAACATGAAGGGCAGGCAGGCGGAAGCCATGATCGCCGACGGGGTGAGCTCGTGCTTGGAGAACACCTTCACCTTGCCGGTGTGCACGTTGGTGGCGCTGATGAACACATGCACATGCGAGCAGGACTGCACGGCGTCGAAGTCGACATGCTCCTCGATGAGGTCCATCAGCGGGTTGATGTTCATCGGGTTGAGGTCGTAGGGCGAGAAGAACCGGCTCATCACGTCGAAGGTGATGTAGGCCGGGTTCATGTTGAGCGACCAGTTGCCCCACAGCCGGTCGAGCAGCGTGCGCTGCAACGGGCTGGTGCGCCCGTCCTTGGACACCGCGCGCCAATAATTCGCCAGCGCCTCGCGCCCGCCCTCATTGCCGCCGCGCGCCAGGCCCGAGGCCAGCACGGCGGCGTTCATCGCCCCGGCGCTGGTGCCGGAAATGCCTTCGACGACGATACGTCCGTCCTCCAGCAGCCGGTCGAGCACGCCCCAGGTGAAGGCGCCATGCGCGCCGCCACCCTGCAGGGCGAGGTTGATCGGCTTGAGGTTGGTCTTCAGCGCCTCGGCCTTGGCGGGATGGGTGGAATTGGTATTGCGGCGCACCGCCTCCTCGCCCACCGGCCCCTGCACCGAGATCGCCGTGGCGACGGTTTCGGCTTCCTTGGTGACGGCCGGCGCCGCCTCCGGGGCCGCCGGCTGGGCGGCCGTGCTTCCGGCGGACGCCGCCTTCGCTTTGGCGGCGACCCGTCCCGTCGCCTTGCCGGCCGGCACCCGCTTGGCGGGTTTGGCTACCGGCGCAGCAGCGGCCGGCGCCGGCTTCGGTGACGCCGCCGGCGCCGTGTCGGTGGGGGCGGAGACGGCCGGCTTTGCGGCAGCCTTGCGCGCGGCGGGACGCCGCGTCTTCGGGGTATCGGCTACCTTGTCTGCCACCTTCGCCTCCCTTCCGCTCACGCGCGGTTCACTGCGCCACCCAGCCGCCGTCGATCTGGTGCAGCGCGCCGGTGATCGGGGCCGAGGTCTCCTGACACAGGAACACCGCCAGCGCCGCCACCTGCTCGACGGTGACGAACTGCTTGGTCGGCTGCTCGGCGAGCAGGAAGTCCTTCACCTGCTCCTCGGTGATGCCGCGCGCCTTGGCGGTGTCGGGGATCTGCTTCTCGACCAGCGGCGTCCACACATAGCCGGGGCAGATGGCATTCGCGGTGATGCCGAAGGTCGCCGTCTCCAGCGCCACCGTCTTGGTCAGGCCGGCAATGCCGTGCTTGGCCGCGACATAGGCCGACTTGAAGGGCGAGGCGACCAGCGCATGCGCCGAGGCGGTGTTGATGATGCGGCCCCATTTGCGTGCCTTCATCCCCGGCACCGCCGCCTTGGTGGCGTGGAAGGCCGCGGAGAGGTTCAGCGCGATGATCAGGTCCCACTTGTCGTCCGGGAAGTCCTCGATCGGCGAGACGTGCTGCACGCCGGCATTGTTGACGAGGATGTCGACCGAGCCGAGCTGCTCCTCGCCGAACTTGACCAGCGCGGCGCATTCCGAGCCCTTGGTGAGGTCGGCGGCGGAATAGACCGCCTTCACGCCGAACTCGCTCTCGATGCCGGCCCGCTCCTTCTCGATCGCCGCCGCGTCGCCGAAGCCGTTGAGCGTGATGTTCACGCCCTCGGCCGCCAGCGCGCGGGCGATGGCGAGGCCGATCCCGCTGGTCGAGCCGGTGACGACGGCGTTCTTACCCTTGAGCATCGAAAATTCTCCTGCCTGAGTTCTGCGGCATCGCAACGAGAGGCGGGGCGGCTCGCAGCCGCGCGGCCTCGTCCCCATATGAGTTACGCTAGCATGGCGTCATACCATTGCCAGCCCCGTCGCGCGCCCGTAAACGCACGGTTGCGAAGACGGTTTCCCGTTTCCTATCCGTCCGCTACGATCCGCGCATGACAGTCTCGATCGCCGCTCATCATGACCACGACCACGCCGCCTGCGTGGCGGACGTGCTGGCGCGCGCCGAGGCATGTTGCGATGCAAGCGGCGCCCGGCTGACGCCACTGCGCCGCCGCGTGCTGCAAACGCTGGCGCAGAGCCACGTCCCGCTCGGCGCCTACGACCTGGTGGAACGGCTGGGCACCGACGGCGAGCGCCCGCCGCCCATGTCGGTCTACCGCGCGCTCGACTTCCTGGTCGCCGAGGGCCTCGCCCATCGCATCGAGAGCCGCAACGCCTTCCTCGCCTGCGGCCGCGCCCACGAGGCCGATGACGTGATCGTGTTCCTGATCTGCGAGCGCTGCGGCCTCACCGACGAGGTCGCCTCGCACGCCATCGGCCGCGACATCGCCTGGGCGACCCGTGCCGCCGGCTTCACGCCGCGCACGCCGGTGCTGGAGATCGCCGGCACCTGCGCCCGCTGCCGCGCCCAGTTGGCTGCGGCGGCCACCGGCGCGACGTCTGGCGATTGACGCCGGCGCGCCGCGCGCCTACCCCTCCAGCCTGTTCACCCTGCAGGCCGCCACGCCGCCGGAACCCGTGTCATGACCGCTGAGACCGCCCCCATCGTCGCGCCCGAGCTGGAAGCCGCCGGCCCGCAGGAGCGGCGCCTCACCGTACCGGTCAGGGTCGGCTCGGTCGTGGTCGGCGGCGGCGCGCCGGTCGTCGTGCAGTCGATGACCAACACCGACACCGCCGACGCCGAGGCTACCGCCAGGCAGGTCGCGGCGCTGGCCCGCGCCGGTTCGGAAATCGTGCGCATCACCGTCGACCGCGACGAATCCGCCCGCGCCGTGCCGGAGATCCGCGAGCGCCTCGCCCGCATGGGGCTCGACACCCCGCTGGTCGGCGACTTCCACTATAACGGCCACCTGCTGCTGGCGAATTTCCCGGACTGCGCCGAGGCGCTGGCGAAGTACCGCATCAATCCCGGCAATGTCGGCTTCGGCAACAAGCGCGACCGCCACTTCGCCACCATCGTCGAGATCGCGATCAAGCACGACAAGCCGGTGCGCATCGGCGCCAATTGGGGCTCGCTCGACGACGACCTGCTGACCCGGCTGATGGACGAGAACGCCAAGCTCGCCCGCCCGGCCGATGCCCGCGCGGTCACCCGCGAAGCCTTGGTGCGCTCGGCGCTGCTCTCCGCCGCGCTCGCCGAGGAGATCGGCATGAAGCGCGAGAAGATCATCCTCTCCGCCAAGGTCTCGGCGGTGCAGGACCTGATCACCGTCTATGCCGAGCTCGCCCGCCGCGCCGACTACGCGCTGCATCTCGGCCTCACCGAGGCCGGCATGGGCTCGAAGGGCATCGTCGCCTCGACTGCAGCGATGGGAGTCCTGTTGCAACAAGGCATCGGCGACACCATCCGCGTCTCGCTCACCCCCGAGCCCGGCGGCGACCGCACCCGCGAGGTGACGGTGGCACAGGAAATGCTGCAAACCATGGGCCTGCGCACCTTCGTGCCGCTGGTCGCCGCCTGCCCCGGCTGCGGGCGCACCACCTCGACCACTTTCCAGGAACTCGCCTTCGAGGTGCAGGACTACATCCGCACCTCGATGCCCGAATGGAAGAAGCATTATCCCGGCGTCGAGACGCTGAACGTCGCGGTGATGGGCTGCATCGTCAACGGGCCGGGCGAGAGCAAGCACGCCGATATCGGCATCTCGCTGCCCGGCACCGGCGAGTTCCCCACCGCCCCGGTCTATATCGACGGCAAGAAGGCGATGACGCTGCGCGGCCCCACCCTGCGCGAGGACTTCAAGAAGATCGTCGACGATTACGTGCAGCGCCGCTTCGGCGTCACCCGCGCCGGCGCGGCGGAATAATGCCGCAGGCTGCGGTTGCGCGGGGCACGAAGGCCCCGATCCCCGCCACCGTCTGGGTGCTCGGCATTGTCAGCCTGGCGATGGATATCTCCTCGGAGATGGTGCAGACCCTGCTGCCCATCTATCTCGTCACCGAGCTCGCCGCCTCCGCCCTCGCCATCGGCTTCATCGAGGGATTGTCGGTCGCCATCGCCATGGTGACGCGACTGTTCTCCGGCATCGTCTCGGACTGGACCGGCAAGCGCAAGCCGCTGGCCGTGCTCGGCTACGGCCTCGGCGCGATCTCCAAGCCGATGATCCCGCTCGCCTCCTCGCTCGGCTGGATCATCGCCGCCAAGGCGCTCGACCGCGTCGGCAAGGGCATTCGCGGCGCGCCGCGCGACGCGCTGATCGCCGATACCACGCCGCAGGAAATACGCGGCGCCGCCTTCGGGCTGCGCAAGTCGCTCGATACGGTGGGCGGCTTCATCGGCCCGCTGGTCGCCATCGGCCTGATGCTGGCGACCGGCGGCGACATCCTCACCGTGTTCTGGATCGCCACCCTTCCCGCCTTCCTCGCGGTGGCACTGCTGATCGTCGGCATAAGCGAGCCGGCGCAGCCGCCCGGCCGCGCCAAGGACCGGCCGCGCCTCATGGACGCCGGTCGGCTCAACCCCGCGACCTGGGCGGCGATCGTGGCGGCCTGCATCTTCACCATGGCGCGGTTCAGCGAGGCGTTCCTGCTGCTGAAGTCGCAGGAAGTCGGCCTTGCCGCCGCCTGGGTGCCGATCACCATGGTGGTGATGCACGTGGTCTACGGGCTCGCCGCCTATCCGGTCGGCCGGCTGTCCGACCGCACCGGCCGCCTCGGGCCGCTCGCCGTCAGCCTCGTCCTGCTGCTCGCCGCCGATCTGGTGCTGGCGCAGGCCGGCTCGCTGCCGGCCTTCTTTGCCGGCATCGTGCTGTGGGGCCTGCATATGGGCTTCTCGCAGGGTATCCTCGCCACGCTGATCGCCGATGCCGCCCCCGCGCAGCTGAAGGCCACCGCCTTCGGCGTGTTCAACCTGATGACCGGGTTGACGGTACTCGTCGGCAATGTCGCCGCCGGCTGGCTCTGGCAGGCGTATGGCTCGTCGGCGACCTTCCTCGCCAGCGCCGCCCTGTCGGTGGTGGCGCTCATCGCCTTCCTGCTGCTGCGCGGAGCGAGGAAGCCGGGCGGAACGACCGCCTGAGCTTCCGCTGCGAAAGCCGCTCCTCCGGCCCCCGTCGCGCGACGCTGGCCACCCTTGCGTGCGATGCACGTCAGGGGCGTTGCCTCGCCTCGACTTTCGGCGTAAAAGCCCGCCCTCGCCCGAGCTTGTGAATGGCAGGGCCGTCAGGAGAGAATTGAGATGGGCTACAAGGTCGCTGTCGCCGGCGCCACGGGTAACGTGGGCCGCGAAATGCTCGACATCCTCGCCGAACGCGGGTTTCCCGCCGACGAGGTGATTGCGCTCGCCTCCCGCCGTTCGGTCGGCACGGAGGTTTCGTTCGGCGACAAGACCCTCAAAGTCAAAGCCCTCGAGAATTACGACTTCTCCGACACCGATATCTGCCTGATGTCGGCCGGCGGCGACGTGTCCAAGCAGTGGTCGCCGAAGATCGGCGCCCAGGGCTGCGTGGTGATCGATAATTCCTCGGCCTTCCGCTACGACAGCGACGTTCCGCTGATCGTGCCGGAGGTGAACGCCGACGCCATCGCCGGCTTCACCAAGAAGAACATCATCGCCAACCCGAACTGCTCGACCGCGCAGCTCGTGGTGGCGCTGAAGCCGCTGCACGACGCCGCGACCATCAAGCGCGTCGTGGTGGCGACCTATCAGTCGGTGTCGGGCGCCGGCAAGGATGCGATGGACGAGCTGTTCTCGCAGACCCGCGCCGTGTTCGTCTCCGACCCGATCGAGGCGAAGAAGTTCCCGAAGCGCATCGCCTTCAACGTCATTCCTCACATCGACGTCTTCATGGAAGACGGCTACACGAAGGAGGAATGGAAGGTGATGGCGGAGACGAAGAAGATCCTCGATCCGAAGATCAAGCTCACCTGCACCGCCGTGCGCGTGCCGGTGTTCGTCTCGCACTCGGAAGCGGTGAACGTCGAGTTCGAGCGCCCGATCAGCGTCGACGAAGCCCGTCAGGTTCTGCGCAACGCGCCGGGCGTTCTGGTCGTCGACAAGCACGAGCCCGGTGGCTACATCACGCCGTACGAGGCAGCCGGCGAGGACGCCACCTATGTGTCGCGCATCCGCGAGGACGCGACGGTGGAGAACGGCCTCTCCTTCTGGTGCGTGTCGGACAACCTGCGCAAGGGCGCGGCGCTGAACGCGGTGCAGATCGCCGAGGTGCTGGTCAACCGCAAGCTGATCCAGCCCAAGGCCCGCAAGGCGGCGTGAGGCCTGTCATCTGACAGCTTAAGAAAAAGGCGGCGCGAGCCGCCTTTTTTGCGTTTTGGGCGATCGGCCGCTGGCCGGCAATGCGCAGCGGGCGCGCTCTACCCCGGCTGCACGACAGCCAGCGGGCGCGCGTGCTCGACAATCGCCCCCAATATCTTTCCTAACGTATCGACATGCTCCGGGACCATGAGCGAGCCGCCCAGACGCGGATTGAACTCGAACACGCAGATGGTGCCGTCGCCACGTACGATGTAGTTTGCGTTGCAGGGGCCGGTGAACCGCAGCGGCTCCAGAAAACGCTGGAGTACCCACAGGACCCGCCGGCTTGGCCGGTAGGGCACCGAATTCACCTGCGTCCACCATCGACGCACCCGCTCCCCTTCCGGCAAGGTGTGCAGGAACGAGGCGTGGGAGACGATCCGACCCTCCAGGCAGACGATGTGCGTGACGATCTGTTGGCGTGACGCTTCGTAGGACTGGAGCACGACATTCTGTCCCCGCCACGGCTCCATCGCGAGCAGGCTGTCGAGATGCGCGCGCGACTCGGCGACCTCGACCCCGACGCCGCCGTTCAGGTCGCAGCGTTTCAGCATGCACGGGAACATCGCATCATCGGCGGTCGGATAGGAAACGGGACAGAAGTCGGCCAACCCCTGCGACTGCGAATAGGCGGCAAATTCGGCTTTGTCGTCCAAGACCTGCACCGCCTCCGCAAGCGGCAGCAGGCCATCGTGCTGGTGTCGTGGACACGCCAGAAGATGGGTTTCCATCAGAGGCAGCAGAATGGTGCGCACATCGTTTTGCGGCGGCGAGATCGACGCGGCGTCGTGTTCGGGAACGATCACGACGTCGACAAGGCCGGGAATCTTCCGCCACACGGCCCCATTCGGCCCCAGGGCGAGCATCCAGTCATCGGAATGGATACCGAAAATGACGATACGAACCGGCTTGCGCCTGAAGCCGAAGATCCGGGTGATCCCGTCCGAGAGATGAGAGAAGGCACTCGCAATCATCACGCCCCACCGCTTCCGATCGCTCGGATCGCATTTCCGTCAACTCTGACGCGAAACGGCCGGGCTGTCCCGGAAATACTGCCGTAGCGGAAGACGAAATCCAGCCGAGATCAGGAAGACCGGCTGCGTTCCCGCTCACATCCGTTGAGCCGATGCCGAGCAGGGAGGCACGGTCACCTTTCTGTCGAACTCCTCGTCCACCTATCATCGGACGATTCCTGCTCTCGCGGAAAGTGACAGCCCGTGCTCAACCGGCTCTTCGCTGCGTGCCTTGCCTGCGGTCTTGCCCTCATGGCGCTGATCGGTCCGGCGGCCGCGCATCCCCATGTCTGGGTGGTGATCCACTCCCAGCTCCTCTATGCGCCGGATGGCAGCCTCACCGGGGTGCGCCACGACTGGACCTTCGACGAGGGGTTCTCCTCCTTCGCCCTGCAGGGGCTGGAGCAGACGCCGGACGGCAAGCCGACCGAGAAGACACTGTCCGAACTGGCACAGGTGAACATCGATTCCCTCAAGGAGTTCGACTATTTCACCTATGCCAAGCGCGGGAAGGACCAGTTCCCCTTCGCCCCGCCGCGCGACTACAGCCTCACCTATGACGGTACCGCGCTGACCCTGCATTTCACCCTGCCGTTGCAGAAGCCGCTGCCGGCCAAGGGCGCCACCGCGATCGACGTCTACGATCCCACCTATTTCGTCGCCTTCCAGCTGGCCGACGACGACCCGGTCAAGCTCGCCGGCAACCCGGCCGGCTGCACGGTGGACCTGCACCGGCCCGATCCGGCCGCCGGCTCCACCAGCCTGTCGGAAGGCTTCTTCAACGCGCTGACCTCGGCCAGCAATTTCGGCTCGCAATTCGCCAACCGCGCCACGGTGAGCTGCCCGTGAGGCGTCCCGCTCCGCTGGCGCTGGCCGTCCTCGCGGCCGCCGGCCTCGTCGCCCTCGCCTTCCCCGCCTTCGCGCAGACGCCGTTCGGCATGGCCGCCCCGCCGGCGCCGGACGGCATCGCCGGCTTCATCCTCGCCAAGCAGGCGGAATTCTACCGCCTGCTCACCGGCGCCGTGCGCGCGGCCAAGCAGGACGGCTCGGCGCTGTACCTGCTCGGCGGCATCTCCTTCGCCTATGGCATGTTCCACGCCGCCGGCCCCGGCCATGGCAAGGCGGTGATCTCCTCCTATCTGCTCGCCAACGAGGCCAGCCTGAAGCGCGGCATCGGCCTCGCCTTTGCGAGCGCGCTTGCCCAGTCGCTCACCGCCATCCTGGTCGCCGGCCTCTTCGCGGTGGTGCTCGGCGCCACCGCCGCCACCATGCAGCGGGCGGTGTTCCTCATCGAGATCACCGCCTATGCGCTGATCGTGCTGCTCGGCACCCGCCTCGCCGTCGTCAAGGGCCGCGCACTCATCCGTGCCTGGCGCGGCGAGCCCGATCACGTCCATGCGGCGGGCGAGGCCTGCGAGGACGGCCACGCCCATTTGCCCGGCCCGGAGGCGCTGCCGCGCGGCGGGGTGCGCGAATGGTGGGCGGCGGTGCTGTCGGTCGGCCTGCGCCCGTGTAGCGGCGCGATACTGGTGCTGGTGTTCTCGCTCACCCAGGGCATCTTCTGGGTCGGCGCCGCCTCCACCGCGCTGATGGGCGTGGGCACGGCGATCACGGTGAGCGCCATCGCCGCCATCGCGGTATTCGCCAAGCATCTGGCGGTGCGGCTGGCGGCCAAGCGCGAGGGCAATGGCGTCGCCGTGGCGCTGCGGGCGGTCGAGCTTGCTGCCGCGCTGGCCCTGGTCGCCTTCGGCCTCGCGCTTTTGTTCGGCTTCATGGCCAGCGAGCGGCTCGGCCTCGGCTGACCGCGGAAACGAAGAAGCCCGCGCCGACCGGCACGGGCTTCTTGTCTGGCCGGCGAAACGCGCCGCTCAGTCCTGCAGATAGTCGTGCACCACCTTGCCGAGCCCGAGCGTCAGGTCGGACTTGATGTGCGTGGCGGAGAGCACTTCCAGCACCGGCAGCTTGGCGACGTCGCAGATGGCGTGCGGGAACAGGCCGAGCGCCGCCGGGCCGGTCCACGCTTCCTTGATGGTGACCTCTTCGAGGTAGTACTCGACCAGCTCGCAGATGCGCGGCGTGTTGTCGACATGCGGGATGATCTTGAGCATCCAGTTCGGCGCCAGCATCGACTTCAGCACCGCGTCCTTGTCGAGCGCCTCGTATTTGTAGCCCATGGTGCCGCAGGCGCAGAGCACGCTGCCATAGTTCAGCTTGGCGACCAGCACGTCGCTTTCCACCGCGATGCTCGGCTTGGCCAGCTTCTTGGGAAAGCCCCAGATCTCGCGGCCGCCGGCGATCGGCGCCTCGTCGTCGAGATACATCGAGTGGACGAAGCCGCCCTTGCGGCCCTCGAATTCCACCGGGATCACCTGCCCGGTCTCGGTGTAGTCGCCGAAGCCGGTGGAATCCGGCATGCGGATGAACTCGTATTTGACGATGGGCTCGACCACCTTCAGCGGCGCGGGCACCACCTTCTCCAGCGCCGCCGGGTCGGTGCGGTAGGTGATGATGAAATATTCGCGATTGAAGAAACGATACGGCCCCTTGGGATAGGAAGGGCTGGTCAGCGGCATGGAATAGGCGGTCTTGCGGACGTCCTCGATCTTCATGGCATGCGGTCCTCGCTGAGATGCGCCAAGCCTAGCCCATTCGCTGCGGCGCGGTAGTGTCACTTTGCCGGATCGCCGGCCGGGCTGCGGAATTCCGCTCCGGCCGGCGCGGCACCGCTCAGAACCGGTAGGTCAGCCCGCCCTTGACGGCATTGGTCTCGACGCTGTCGCCGAACTGGCCCTCATAGCCGATGTTCAGCGTCAGATTGGCACCGATGTCGTAGCCGAGCCCGGCCCCGACCACGAAGCTGTCCTCGGCGATCGGCGCGCCGGCGACGGTGAAGCCGCTGCCGGTCTGCAGGAACGCCATCGCCGCCTCCGGCACGATGTCGCCATAGGCATGGCGCCAGGCCAGCGAGGCATGCGGGGTCAGCGTGCCGCCGCCGAGCGCGAGGCTGGTCGCCAGCCGCAGGCCAAGCGTCGAATAGGGCGTGTCGAAGCTGAGCCCCTGCGAGCTCAGCCCGGTCGCTGGCGCGCCGGTCTCGCTGAAGCTGTCGGTGTTCACCCAGCTCCAGGCGATCTGCGCGAACGGCTCCAGCGCCAGGCTGTTCATCTCCACCGCATAGGCGGCTTCCAGGAACAGGTTGGCGGTCGAGCCGTCATAGGAGGCGCGTGGCGTCTCGGTGATGCCGAGCAGGCTGGCGGTGCGATGGCTGTCGACGCTGGTCCAGCCATAGGAGGCGCCGGCGCGCAGCCGCCAGGCATCAAGGCTGGTGCCGGCATAGGCGGCGATCAGCGCAGTGTCGGCATCGACGCTGCTGAGCCGGGCATCGACGTCGCTCGACGCCGACACATAGCCGCCGGCAAGACCGAAGGTGGTGGTGCCGACCGTGACGTCGCCGCCGGCGAGGAAGCCGCCGAGCGAGGAATCCACGCTGGCGGAATTGCCGTTGCCGTCCGCCGTGCTCCACTGGCCATAGCCCTGCACCCAGCCGGCATAGGCCGGGCCGGGCGCCACCGGCGGCAGCGCCTTCACCGGGATCGGGCTCTTGGCGGCCGGCGCCTTGGCGGCATAGGCGGTGACCGGCCCGTCGAAGTCCAACGCCGCCGTCTGCCGCGAGGACACTGCCGAGGCCTGCCGCAGGCGGGAGACCAGCGTGTCGGCGACCAGCGTGTTCTGGCTGTAGAGCGTGGTGCCGAGCGAGGCATGCGCCTCGCCGGACAGCAGGTCGTAGCCCGGCGCCAGCCCGCCCTGCTCGCCCGGCTGCAGCGAGACGATGCTGGAGTAGAGCGTGCCGGTGCCCGCCGCGTCGAGGGCGTTCGCCACCGCCGTCTGGTTGGCGGTCTGCGCGAAGCTGGCGAAGGAGGTGCCGTTGCGCGCCAGCGTCACCGTCACCGAGGCGCCGGCCTTGCCCAGCGTCGGGTCGATGAACAGGTAGTCCGGCGCCACCAGCGCCGTGAACTGCCCGTCCGGCGTGGTGGTCTCGCTCGCCGAGACGATGGTGTAGACCTGCCCGACATTCAGCGGCCCGTCGGCGATCGACATCACCACCGTGCCGCCATTGATCGCCGAGCTGCCGGCAACGATCTGGTCGGAGCTGGTCGCGTTCGCTTCCACCACATAGGTCGAGCCGGCATTGAAGGTGATGGTGCCGGCGACGTTGATCGTGCCGATGGAATTGCCCGGCGACACGGTGGCGCCGGAATTCACCGTCAGCGAACCGAGGCTGGCATTGCCGGAAAGCCCCGCGCCATTGCCCATGGTCACATTGGCCGAGGCGAGCGAACCGTTGAGGTTGAGCTGGCCGTTCAGGGTTACGTTGCCGGCAAAGTTCGAGCTGCCGGTCGCCGTGTAGCTGGCATCAGAACCAAGGAACAGCGTCTCGAAGTCACGATACTGAGCCTCGTTGCCGAGCAGGCCCAGCGCGAAGCTGCCGCTGCCCGCGAGGCGGAGGGTGTCGCTGCCGGTGCCGGCGGTGACATAGCCGACCACCGTGCTGCCCGGCCGGTAGATGAACAGGTCGTCGCCGCCGCCCATGTCGACCGCCTTGGCGTTGTCGCTTTGGATGGTGCCGGCATTGTCGATGGTGTCGGCATTGTCGCCGATGAAGGTCACCGCCACGCCGTCCGAGCGGATGATGCCCTCATTGATCAGCGTGGTGGCGAAGGGCGCCGGGCCCTGGTTGCTGTCGTCGACCAGGATCGCCCGGCCGACATTGTCGGAACCCTCATTGTAGTAGTTGTCGAAGGCCTCGATCACGCCGGTGGCATAGTTGTGGATCAGCCCGCCGCCGATCGCGAGGCCATCGGCGGTATTGGGCACGCCGTCATTGGTGCCGGTGGCGCCGGTGCCCTGGATCAGTCCGTAATTGTGCAGCTCGACCTTGCCGTCGACATCGACGCCGTCGCCGTCCCCATCGGCCACCCCGTCGGCCTCGCCGTCATCGTCGAGGAGGCCGGTCACCTCGCCGCGAATGGTGCCGTAATTGATCACCGTGGTGACGGTGTCGCCGGTGCTGTCGATGTTCACGCCCGAGCCATTGCGGCCGATGATGGTGCCGCCGGCCTCATTGAGAACATACACCTCGCCGTCGCCGGTGATGCCGTGCTTGGCGCCGAGGATCTCGCCACCGGTCTTGTTGACGACGCTGCCGCCGGCCTCCTGGAAGTCGACGCCGTCCCCGTCGCTGGTGAGGTCGGTCGACTGGATGAGGCCGTAATTGATCACGCTGGCCCCGGCGCCGGGACGGATGCCGTCCGCCTCGCTCGACTGCAGCGTGCCGTAGTTGATGACGGTGATGACGTTGTCGGGCGAAGTGAGGTCGGCGAAATCGAGCGCCTGCCCGGCGCCGCCATCGATCAACCCATGGTTTTCGATGGTGATAACGGCGCTGGTCTCATCGGAATCGGCGGCGATCTTGATGGCGTCGTCGCCGCCGAGGATCCGCCCGCCAACCTCGTTGACCAGCGTAAACGACTGCAATGTCTCGACATTCGTCTCGTCGTCGAACTTGATCGCGCGGTCTTCGTCGCTCAGCGTCTGGATGGTACCGGAATTGACCAGCACGATGGTGCCGCCACCGAGCCGCACCGCGTCATTCGCGTTGGCGGTGATGGTGCCGGTGTTCTCGATCCGCACCTTGGCGGTGGCGTCGTTGGCGGAATTGAGGTCGAAGGCCTGTCCCTCTTCCGAGGTGATCGAGCCATTATTGATCACCGTGAGGTCGCCGCCGGCAAAGGCTTCGTCGAGGCGGAAGCCGTCATCGGTCGAGGCGATGGTGCCGTTATTGGTGAGCGCGTAGCTGCCGCTCACCTCGCCGTCGGTGTCGAAGGCGCGCTTGTCGCTGGTGATCGTGCCGTCATTGACGATCACGATCCCGGCGCCGGTCGCCGGACCGTCCCAGATCACCGCGCTCTTGGTCACGTCGAGCGTGCCGCCGGCCTCGACCACGCCGCTATCGGTGCCGGATACCGTCTGCTGCTTGGTCTGGGTGGTGCCGGCCGGCACCGTGAAGCTGTCGGCACGGGCCGCGAGCGGCGCGAACAGGAGCGAGCTGGCGGCGAGCAGCGCGCGGCAGCTCGCCGACGAGAAGAAGCGGTTCATGCGGACGTCCCCAGGCCCTATCGTGATGGACCTGCGCTATCCAGCACGGATGACAGGGGGGTGACATGCGCGCGCCTCGGCGTCCGATCGCCGGGGATACCGGCGCGGGAGGCCGCCGCTGTGCCCCTGCGGCAACAACGTTCATGTCCTTAAGTCCTTGATGTCGTCCGGCTTTCGCCGCGGATGCCCGCCTCAGAGCACCAGCACGCCGGCATTGCCGCCCTCGGTGCCCATGCACAGCGCCCCGCCATCGGCGCGCCAGGCCATGGCGGTGATCGGGCTGGCGTCGGGCGCGCGCACCAGGATCTCGGCGCCGTCGGAAATGCGCACCATCATCACCATGCCGTCCTCGAAGCCGACCGCGATCACCTCGTCCTTGGGATGCGCGGCGACACAGGAGACGCGCACGTCGCGTGGCGCCAGCATGGAAGGCTGCTTGCCCATCGGCCCTTCCTTGCTGGCGAACGGCCAGAGGATCGCCTCGTTGGAACCGGAAGTGGCGAGGAACTTACCGCCGGCGGTGAACGCCATCGATTTCACCCGCGCCGGATAGCCGCTCATGCGCATGTGGCCGCCATCGGCGAGCCGCCAGCCATGCAGCGCCGACTCCTGCATCGTCGTCACCACGAAGCGCATGTCGGGGCTGAAGGCGACGCCACGATGCGAGCCCTTCCATTCCAGCACCTCGGGCTTAGCCTGCGCATTGGGAAACCACAACGTCACGCCGCCATAATGGGCGACGGCGAGCCGCGTGCCCTTGAAGGCGAAGGCAAGCCCACCGACGGTGGAGGGCACCGCCAGCATCTTCATCTCGCCCTTGGCGGGCAGGAAATGCGCGGTCTTGCCGGCCGAGAACGCCACCGCGTCGGCGCCGAGCGCCACCTGGTCGATCCAGCGCCCCTTCTGCTCGAACACCACCTCGGTGGAGCCGTCGCCACGGGTGCGCACCACCCGGCCGTCGTCGCCACCGGTGACGATCGAGCGGGCATCAACGGCGAGCGACAACAGCACGCCCTTATGCGCTTCGACGCGCAGCGGCTCCTCGCCGGCGAAGGCGAGCGCGCCCTCGGCGAGCGCGAAGACCGGGGTGACACCGAGATAGGCGGCGCCGACCACCGCGCCGCCGAGCGCATGCACGCGCAGCTTCGAGGTCAGCGAGGAGGGAATGCTGGTAGCGGCCATGGGGACCAGTCGGGCTCGGATCGGAAAAACGCAAAGGGCTGCGCCGGACTAGCGCATATTGCGCCCGCCGTCACGCAGCCCGCCTGTACGGAGATGTTCACGCCACGCAGGCGCGAAAACCCTTTTCGAGTTCCGGCACGTTGAGCTTGCGGCCGATGAACACGATGCGGCTCACCTTCGGCTCGCCTTCCTTCCACGGGCGCTGGTGGTCGCCGTCGAGGATCATGTGCACGCCCTGGAAGACGAAGCGCTCGGGGTCGTTCTTGAAGGCGAGGATGCCCTTGGAACGCAGGATGTTCGGCCCCTCGCGCTGGGTCAGCTCCTGGATCCACGGGAAGAACTTGTCCGGGTCGAGCGGCGCGTCGCTGGTGAACGACACCGAGCGCATGTCCTCGTCGTGGAAATGCTTGTGACCGGCCTCGAGGAAATCCGGATCGATCGCCTGGATCCGGTCGAGATCGAACGCCCCCTGCCCCAGCACCTTGTCGATGGCGATGTCGGAGCGCTGGGTACGGTGGATGCGGGCGAAGGGGTTGATGGCGCGGATGCGCAATTCGACGTCCTTCAGCTCCGCCTCCGACACGAGGTCGGTCTTGTTGAGCAGGATGACGTCGGCGAAGGCGATCTGGTTCTTCGCCTCGGGCGCGTCCTTCAGCCGGTCCTTCAGCCATTTGGCGTCGGCGACCGTCACCACGGCGTCGAGCGTGGTCTTGGCGCCGACCGTCTCGTCGACGAAGAAGGTCTGCGCGACCGGAGCGGGATCGGCGAGGCCGGTGGTCTCGACGATGATGCCGTCGAAGCCGTCCTTGCGCTTGAGGAGGCCGTCGATGATGCGGATCAGGTCGCCGCGCACGGTGCAGCAGATGCAGCCGTTGTTCATCTCGAACACTTCCTCGTCGGCGCCGACCACGAGGTCGTTGTCGATGCCGATCTCGCCGAACTCGTTGACCACCACGGCGAATTTCTTGCCGTGCGGCTCGGAGAGGATGCGGTTGAGCAACGTGGTCTTGCCGGCGCCGAGATAGCCGGTCAGCACGGTGACGGGAATCTTGCTCTGGGTCTGCGTGTCAGCCATCGAGGCCACTCCAGTCTTTGCTTTCCTCTCCCCGCCGGGGAGAGGCGGCCCGCGAAACGCGCCGGCGGTGGACGTCGGCGTCGGGGGCGGGAAGCCCCCTCCCGCCTCAGCTCGACAGCGCCGCCGAGAATTCGCGGATGTTGTTCTGCATCATGTCGATATAGGTGGCGGCCGGTCCCTTGTCATCGGAGAGGGCGTCGGAAAACACCGTACCGCCGATCTTGGCGCCGGTCTCGTTGGCGATGCGCTTGATCAGGCGCGGGTCGGAGATGTTCTCCATGAACACCGCCGGGATCTTCTCGGCCTTGATCTGGCGAATGATCCGGGCGACGTCCTTGGCCGAGGCTTCCGCCTCGGTGGAGACGCCCTGCGGTGCGATGAACTCCAGCCCATAGGCGCCCTCGAAATAGCCGAAGGCGTCATGCGAGGTGATCACCCGCCGCTTGTCGGCCGGGATGCGCGCCACCGCCGCCTTGATCTCGGCATCGAGCGCCTGAAGCCTGGCGAGATAGGCCGCCGCATTGGCCTCGTAGGTCGCCTTGCCCGCCGGGTCGGCGGCGATCAGCCCGTCGCGGATATTGGCGACGTAGATCTCGGCATTGGCGACCGACTGCCAGGCATGCGGGTCGGTCTCCTCGTGATCGTGGCCGGCCTGCGCCTCCTTGCCGTGGTCGTGCCCTTCTTCCTCCATCTCGCGGGCGGTGACGCCCTTGGCGGCGACCACCACGGCGGCGCTGGTGCCGGAGGATTTCGCCAGCCGGTCCATCCAGCCCTCGAAGCCGAGGCCGTTGACGAACACCACCTTGGCCGCCGCCATCTTCTTGGCGTCGGCCGGCGCCGGCTGGAACACATGCGCGTCGCCGTCCGGCCCGACCAGCGTCGAGATCGCCACCCGGTCGCCGCCGACATTCTTCACGAGGTCGCCGAGGATCGAGAACGACGCCACCACCGGCAGCTTGGCGCCGGTGTCGGTCTGCGCCGCCGCGGGAGTAGCGATGGGAGCGGCGACGAGCGCCAGCAGCAGCGAGGCCGCGGCGGCAAAGCTAGAGAGCTTCATGCGAATTCTCCTTCAGGCTTCGAGATGTCGGCGCGGCATCAGGCGGGGCAGGATGCCGCCGATGGGCCCGACGAGCACCGACAGCACATAGGCGCCGCCGGCGACGAGGATGATGGCGGGCCCGGAGGGCACGCCGAGATGGTAGGAGACCAAGAGGCCGATCACGCCGGAGCCGCAGGCGACCAGCACCGCCGCGACGACAAGCGCGGTCAGGTCGCTCGCCCAGAAGCGGGCGGTGGCGGCCGGCAGCATCATCAGCCCGACGGCCAGCAGCGTGCCGAGCGCGTGGAAGCCGCCGACGAGGTTCAGCACCACCAGCCCGAGGAAGACCAGATGCGTCGGCGTGCCGGCCCGGCTCACCGAGCGCAGGAAGCCGGGATCAACGCATTCCACCACCAGGGGCCGCCACAGCACGGCGAGCGTCAGCATGGACACCGTCGAGACGCCGACGATCAGCAACAGCGTCGGGTCGTCCAGCGCCAGCACGGTGCCGAACAGCACGTGCAGGAGATCGACATTCGAGCCGCGCAGCGACACCAGCATCACGCCGAGCGCCAGCGAGACGAGGTAGAAGGCGGCGAGCGCCGCGTCCTCCTTCATCTGCGTCGCCCGCGCCACCGCGCCGGCGCCAAGCGCCACCGCGAAGCCGGCGATCAGCCCGCCCAGGGTCATGGCGAACAGGTTCAGCCCGGCGGCGAGGAAGCCGACCGCCGCGCCGGGCAGGATGGCATGCGCCATGGCGTCGCCGGCAAGGCTCATCCGCCGCAGCATCATCAGCACGCCGACCGGCCCGGCGCCGAGGCCGAGCGCGATGACGCCGATCAAGGCCCGGCGCATGAAGTCGAACTCCGCGAAGGGAGCGATCAACAGGTCATACGCGTTCATGCCGCGCGCTCCGTACGCGCCGGCTCGCAGGCATGGGCGCTCTCGTCCCACGCCTCGCACATGTGGCGCGCCCGCGTGAGGTTGGTGGAGGTCAGCACGGTGCGCGTCTCGCCCCACTCGACCGGCGAACGGGCGAGCAGCAGCGTGCGCGGGAAATGCGCCCGCACCAGTTCGAGGTCGTGCAGCACCGCGAGCACGGTGCGCCCCTCGCCATGCCAGCGCTCCACCAGCGCGACGAGGTCGCGCACGGTAGCGGCATCGAGGGCCGTGAACGGCTCGTCGAGCAGGATGATCTCGGCATTCTGCAGCAGCAGCCGCGCGAACAGCGCCCGCTGCATCTGCCCGCCGGACAGCGTGCCGATCGGGCGGCGCTCGAAGCCGTCGAGCCCCACTGCAGCGATCGCCGCCGCGATCCGTTCACGGTCGGCGTGCGAGATCCCGCCGAACAGCCCGGTGCGCCGCCACAGGCCGAGCGCCACGATGTCGTAGACATTGATCGGGAAGGAGCGGTCGACCTCTGCCGCCTGCGGCAGATAGGCGATGCGTGCCCGCCCGTCATCCGGCCGGACGATGCTGCCCGCCAGCGGCGACAACAGGCCCACCACCCCCTTCAGCAGCGTCGACTTGCCGGCCCCGTTCGGCCCGCAAATGGCGATCAGCTCGCCGGCATTGACCGTTCCCGTCAGATGATGCACCGCCGGATGCCGGTCATAGCCGAGCGTGACATCGCGGAAGGCAAGCACTTCGGCGCTCATAACCTCGGCGCCCATCACGCGCCTCCCCACAGCACGGCCAGCGCCGCCGCCCACAGCAGTGCGGCGACCGGCAGCACCAGCATGAGCCGAGAAAGGGCGGAGAGCCTCAGCAGCGACGGCGCCACCGCCGCCGCCGGATGGCGGGCGCCGACCGGATGCGAGTGATGCGCGTGCGTGTGAGGAGCATGCGCATGATCATCGTGCGCGTGATCGCTGCTATGCGAATGATCCGGCTGGGAAGGCGCGGGATCGTGAGAATGTTGGTGGGATGCGGACATGCGTAACCTCGGCTGCGAGGCATTTGATACAACATATCATCACGACACGTCCAGTCCGCCGATACATTATCACATCGCAGATGCGAGATTTTTGCCGCATCGCGGCACATGCGCCCAATTGCCCGTGCGTCCTCTCTCGACGTCAGGCCTGCTCCGACCTATTAGAAGGCGCTTTGTCGGCCGGACCGCCCGGCATTCTTCGTTCTGGAGCCCGTTCATGGACATTTCACGCATTTCTGCTGGACCGAACCCGCCGGATGAGATCCACGCCGTCATCGAGATCCCGGCCGGCGGCGCGCCGGTCAAGTACGAGCTCGACAAGGACTCCGGCGCGATCTTCGTCGACCGCTTCCTGCACACGCCGATGTTCTATCCGGGTGCCTATGGCTTCATCCCGCAGTCGCTGGGCGACGACGGCGATCCGCTCGACGTCATCGTCATCTCGCCGGTGGCGCTGATGGCCGGCTGCGTCATCCCCTGCCGCCCGGTCGGCGTGCTGATGATGACGGACGAGAAGGGCGGCGACGAGAAGATCCTCGCGGTGCCGGCCGACAGCGTCTACCCGTACCACTCCAACGTGAAGTCCTATAAGGACCTGCCCCCGCTCGTCGTCGAGCAGGTCGCGCACTTCTTCACCCACTACAAGGACCTGGAGAAGGGCAAGAAGGTCAACGTCGCCGACTGGCACGGCCCCGAGCGCGCCCGCGAGCTGATCGTCAAGGCGATCGAAGCCGCCAAGAAGTGAGACCTCGGCCCGTTCGGGCCGAAGCCCTCCTGATTAACCGCCGGTCCCTGGCCGGTGGACGATGCGACGAATGTTGAAGGGCCGCCCGCCGCATGCGGGCGGCCCTTGGCATTTGCGTTGCTGGCTTCGTGAGGCCCTCGCCTCCCGGAGTTCCCCATGCCCCTCAATTTTCAGGACCGCGGCAGCTACCGCGACCGCCTCATCCCCGCCGCCGAGCTCAAGGATCCCGGCCCGCCGCCCTACCGGGACAGCTACCCGGTGAAGCTGCCGGACGGCGACGGGGCGGATCTGCCGTTCCTGGCGCTGCCGCCCGATTTCGACACCGCCATCGCCTATCTCTGCATCACCGAGAATTCCTTCGCGCTGGAAGACCGGCTCAGCACCGCGATGGCGGAGATGGTCCGCGACCTCGAACCGGAGGTCGTCGTTGGCATGCCCACCCTCGGCATGGTGCTGGCCGCCTCGGTGGCGAAGAAGCTCGGCCACCCGCACTATGTGCCGCTGAGCTATTCGCGGAAATTCTGGTTCGAGGACGAGCTGTCGATCCCGGTGATCTCCATCACCAGCCCGCTGAAGCCGAAGACGGTGTTCATCGACCCGCGCCTCCTCGAGCGCATGGAGGGCAAGCGGGTGCTGCTGGTGGAGGACGTCATCTCCACCGGCGGCACCGTCTCGGCCGAGCTCGAGCTGATGCGACGCATCGGTGCCGACGTGGTCGGCGTCGCCACCGCGATCAGGGAGACCAATGTCTGGCAGAAGACGCTCGGCGCCATCGATCCGGCCTGGCCCGGCCTGGTGCGCGCGCCGATCTCCTGCCCCCTGTTCCGCAAGGTCGAGGGCGGCTGGGCGCCGGACTGGTCGACGATGCCGGAATGACGGGTCCCGAGGGCCCCCTGCCTTCCCCTCCCCGTCGGGGAGAGGGTTGGCGCGAGGGTCTTCGACGCACCGAAAAGACCGCGCGCCTCAGCCGGGAAAGCCCATCCCCGCCAGCGCGGCCCGCAGCGCCGGCGGCACGCTGACGCCGTCGCGCGCGGTCTTCTCGCGGTTGGCGAGGCGCCGCTGGCCGGGCAGGCGTGCGCCGGGCTCGCCCTCGATCATCGCCGCCAGCCGCTCCATATGGTCGAGATAGGCGGCGCCCGCCGTCCGGCTGGGATCGATGGCGATCATCACATGGCCGACCGCCGCCGGCGGCCCCTCGCCGTCGAAGAAGCTCGGCGCGTCGAAGGCGAAGGTGGAGGCGGTCAGCCCCGCCGCCATCACCTCGATGAGGAAGGCGAGCGCGGTGCCCTTGGCCTCGCCCATCGGCACCATGGTGCCGGCGAGCCCGGCCTTGGAATCGGTGGTCGGCCGCCCCTCCTTGTCGAGCGCCCAGCCTTCCGGGATCGGCTCGCCGCGCTGGGCCGCCGCCAGCACATTGCCCCGCGCCACCTTGGCGACCGAGAGGTCGACCACCGCCGGCGGCCGGTCGCGCAGCGGCGTGGCGAAGGCGAGCGGATTGGTGCCGAACACCGCCTTCTTGCCGCCCCACGGGGCGATGGAGGCCGAGGCGTTGGAGAAGGCCAGCGCCACCAGCCCGCGCTCGGCGAGCTTTTCCACCGGCTGGCCGGCGACGCCGAAATGGCTGGAGCGCCGCATCGAGATGAGCGCGATGCCGGTCTCGCGGGCGATCTCCTCCGCCAGCGGCAGCGCCTGCTCGATGGCGGGATAGGCAAAGCCGTTGCCGGCGTCGACGACCAACACGCTCGGCGCCACCCGCCGGCTCGTCGGCACCGCATGGCCGTCGATCTTGCCGGCGGCGACCATCGCCGCATAGCTCGGCAGGCGGGCGAGGCCGTGGCTGCCGAGCCCATCGGCCTCCGCCGCCACCAGCGCGCGGGCGGTGATCGCCGCATTGGCCGGCGCGGTGCCGAAGGTCTCAAGCACCCGGCCGGCATAGGCGCGGGCCTCGTCGAGCGTCAGGCGCAGCGGCATGGCGGTCGTATCCATCGCGTTCACGGAAACATTCATTTGGCGCCGCCGCCGAGCGGGCCGGCAGGCAGGCGGGACAGGTCGAAACGGTGCACGTCGGCGAGCAGCGCCACGAAGGCCCGCGCGCCATAGGCGGCGCAGGCGCGGCCCTTCTCGGCATCGGCTTCGGTGGCATCGCCCATGGCGCCGGTCGGGTTGATGTCCTGCGACATCCAGCCGAAGCCGGCCGGCGTGCCGGCCCGCAGGAACTCGAACTCCTGCTCCATGCCGAGCGTCGCCGGGACGAAATTGTCGATCTTGTCCTCGCGCACCATGTCGGGGCGGAACGCCTGCATCAGCGAGGTCTCGATGCCGCCGGCATGAATGCCGTGCTGGCGCTCGGTGGCCGAGAACAGCCCCTCGGGATAGCCGAAGCGATGCCAGGAGACCGTCACCGCCAGCATGCCGAGCCGGGCGCGCAGCTCGCGCGCCACGGTATCGAGAGTGGAGACATTGCCACCATGCGAGTTCACCAGCACGATCTTGCGCACGCCGGCACGGTAGACGCTCTCGCCGATCTCAATCCAGGCGCGGCTCACCGTCTCGGCGGAAAGGGTCAGCGTGCCCGGGAAGAAGATGTGCTCGTTCGACTTGCCGACCTGTTGCATCGGCAGGAACACCGCCGGCAGGTCGTCGGGGATGAGCTTCATCACCGCGTCGAGATAGCCCTGGCCGATCATCGCGTCGACGCCGACCGGGAGGTGCGGCCCATGCTGCTCCACCGCCGCCACCGGCAAGACGGCGATCCAGCTGCTGACATCGCCTTGCGCGAAATCGGGCCAGCTCATTTCGGTCCAGAAGCGTTTCGGCGGCATCGTCGGGCTCCGCAGGCGGTCAGGCGGGCGTTCTAGAGCATTTTCAAGCGAAGTGGGTACCGGTTCGCGTGAAGAAAATGCGTAACGACAAAAGACCGGGCGAGGCCCGGCCGTCGGAAATCGCCCGGTCTCAGTCGGTCCGTGCAGCTAGCGCCTCGACCTCGACCTTGAATTCCGGCCGGGTGAAGCCGGAGACGATCATCAGCGTCGAGGCCGGTGGCGGGTCGACGACGAAGCGGTCGCGCGCCGCCATATAGCCGGCCATATGCGCCCGGTCCGTGACATAGGCGTTCAGCCGCACGATGTCGCCCGGTCCCATTCCCGCCTCGGCGAGGCAGGCGGCGATGGCGCGGAAGCACAGTTCGGCCTGTTCCTCGGCGCTGTCGGGGATGGCGTCGTCCGGCGCGATGCCGAGCTGGCCGGAGGTCAGCAGCAGCCGTGCCCCGGCCGTCACCTCGACGGCATGGCTGTAGCGGGCGAAGGGCCGGCGCACGCCGGCGGGGAGGAGATGGCGCAGCATGCTCCATCCTTAGGCCCGCAAATTTGTGCGGACAAGGCCGTCCGGGTCCTATGTGCATCGGCTTTGAGCTCGCCTAGTATGACGGCATTGTCGCCGGCACTGCCCGTTGGGAGATCCCGTCCATGCGCCTGTTTTCGCGCCGCTCCGCCCTGCGCTCGCTCGCCCTCGCGGCGGCCGCGACCGTGACCGCCCTTGTCGCCGGCCTCGCCGCCGCCCCGCGTGCCTTCGCCGCCGACAAGGCGACGTTCGGCACCAATTGGGTGGCGCAGGCCGAGCATGGCGGCTTCTACCAGGCGGTGGTTGACGGCACCTATGCGAAGTACGGCCTCGACGTCACCATCCTGCCCGGCGGTCCGCAGGCCAACAACCGGCTGCTGCTGCCGGTCGGCAAGATCGACTTCTACATGGGCGCCAACATGTTGCAGGCCTTCTCCTCTGTGGTGGAAGGCATCCCGACGGTCATCGTCGCCGCGATGTTCCAGAAGGACCCGCAGGTGCTGATCGCCCATCCCGACGTCGCGACCTTCGAGGATCTCAAGACCCGCACCCTGTTCATCTCCAAGGAGGGCCTCGCCAGCTACTATCAGTGGCTGGTCGCCGATTTCGGCTTTAGCGAAAATCAGGTGAAACCCTACACCTTCAACGCCGCGCCCTTCCTCGCCGACAAGAACAGCGCCATGCAGGGCTACATCACCTCCGAGCCTTATGCGGTGGAGAAGCAGGGCGGCTTCAAGCCGAAGCTGTTCCTGCTGGCCGATCAGGGCTTCGACACCTATTCCACCACCATCGAGACCCGCTCCGAGCTGGTGAAGTCGAACCCGGACCTCGTGCAGCGCTTCGTCGATGCCTCGATCATCGGCTGGTACAATTATCTCTATGGCGACAACGCCAAGGCGAATGCGTTGATCAAGAAGGATAATCCGGAGATGACCGACGAGATGATCGCCTTCTCCATCGACAAGATGAAGGAGTACGGCATCGTCGATTCCGGTGACACCAAGACGCTGGGCGTCGGCGCCATGACCGATGAGAAGATCAAGAGCTTCTACGACAAGATGGTGCGCGCCAAGGTGGTCAAGGCCGACATCGACTACAAGAAGTCCTACACGACGCAGTTCGTGAACAAGGGCGTCGGCAAGGATCTGGCACCGAAATGAGTGGATCTGGCGCCGAAATGAGCGGCCCCCGCGCGTGACCACCCTCATCGATCCGCCGGCCCCGGTGCCCGCCGATACCCCGCCCGGCGCGCCGCTGCTTACCCTTGCCGGCGTCGGCAAGCGCTTCGGCAATCAGGTCACCGCCCTTGACGGGCTCGACATGGAGGTGCGCCGCGGCGAGTTCCTCTCGCTGCTCGGCCCGTCCGGCTGTGGCAAGTCGACGGCGCTGCGGCTGATCGCCGGCCTCGCCGAGCCGACCTCAGGCCGCATCGTCTTCAACGGCGAGCGCGCGGGCAAGGCCACCTCCACCCACCCGTCCGTCGGCTTCGTCTTCCAGGAGCCGACGCTGATGCCGTGGGCGAGCGTGTTCGGCAATGTCCACCTGCCGCTCAAGCTCGCCGGCACCTCGCGCCGCGAGGCCGAGCCGGCGATCATGGAGGCGCTGGAACTGGTCGGCCTCGACGGCTTCCGCGATGCCTATCCGCGCGAACTGTCCGGCGGCATGAAGATGCGCGTCTCCATCGCCCGCGCGCTGGTGACAAAGCCGCGCCTGCTCCTGATGGACGAGCCGTTCGCCGCGCTCGACGAGATCACCCGCTTCAAGCTGAACAACGATCTTTTGCAGGTCTGGCGCCAACTTAACTGTACGATCGTCTTCGTCACCCATTCGGTGTTCGAGTCGGTCTATCTCTCCACCCGCATCCTCGTCTTCCGCGCCCGTCCCGGCCGCGTCGCCGCCGAGCTGGAGATCGACCCCGCCCAACCGCGCGACGAGGCCTTCCGCACCTCGCCGGAATATGCCGCCCTGTGCCGGCAGACCTCGACGGCGCTCGCCGCCGCCATGAACGCCGGCTGACGGGGGGCCTCGCCATGCTCGCCCGCGCGACGCACCGGCTGGAGACCTCGCCGCTGCGCTGGCTGCTGCCGCTGGCGGTGCTCGGCCTCGTCGTGCTCGGCTGGGATCTCGTGGTGCGGCTCAACGATTTGCCGCCCTATATCCTGCCCGGCCCGCTGCGCGTCCTCGACACGCTGGTCGCCGATCGCGACGTGCTCCTCGGCTCGCTGATGGTGACGCTGCGCACCACGCTGATCGCCCTCGCCATGGCGGCGGTCGGGGGCGCGGCGCTGGCGCTGCTGTTCGCCTCCGCCCGCATCGTCGAGTTCTCGCTGTTCCCCATCGCCATCATCCTGCAGGTGACGCCGCTGATCGCCATCGCGCCGCTGATGCTGATCTACCTGTCCACCGATACCGCCGTGCTCACCTGCGCCTGGATCGTCGCCTTCTTCCCGATCCTGTCCAACACCACGCTCGGCCTCAATTCGGTGGACGCCAATCTGCGCGACCTGTTCCGGCTGTCCGGCGCCGGCCGGTTGCAAACCCTGCGCCTGCTCCAGCTGCCCACCGCCCTGCCCTATTTCCTCGGCGGCCTGCGCATCGCCGGCGGCCTCGCTCTGGTCGGCGCGGTGGTCGGCGAGATCGCCGCCGGCTCGGCCGGCCAGGGCTCCGGCCTCGCCTTCCGCATCGTCGAATCCGCCTACCGGCTGAACATTCCGCGCATGTTCGCCGCGCTGCTGCTGATTTCTCTCGCCGGCATCCTCATCTATGCCGGGCTCAGCCTCGTGTCGTGGCTGCTGCTGCGCCGCTGGCACGAGAGCGCTCTCGGCCGGGGCAATTGAGGATCGGGAGCCCGAGCCATGAACGCCGCCATGCGCGCCGCCTTCCTTGCCAACCCGCCGGACGCCTATGTGCTGGCCGGCGTCCGCGCGCCCGCCGCGCTGGTACCCGAGCTCTCACTGAGCCCGGATCGTGAAGGGCTGGTGCAGATCGACCTCTTCGTCGTCGAGAACGCCATCGCCGGCCTCACCCCGCATGGCGAGACCAACCACCCGCTGCCCCGCCTCGATCTCGACGGCGCGCTGGTCCTGCCCGGCCTCGTCGACGTCCACACCCATCTC
Organism: Ancylobacter sonchi; assembly: GCF_018390695.1. Lineage (GTDB taxonomy): Bacteria > Pseudomonadota > Alphaproteobacteria > Rhizobiales > Xanthobacteraceae > Ancylobacter > Ancylobacter sonchi. The sequence goes on from NZ_JAHBGF010000011.1 coordinate 148,053, forward strand.
GACAAGGCGTTCATCTGGCCGCGCCAGCCGAACCTCGACGGCAGCTTCGCCGGCGCGCTCGCCGCCAACACGATCGACCGCGAGGCGCGCTGGAGCGCCGTGGACGTGGCCCGCCGCATGGATTTCGCCCTGCGCTGCGCCTATGCGCACGGCACGGTGGCGATCCGCACCCATCTCGATTCCATCGGCCCGCAGACCGCCATCTCCTGGCCGGTCTTCGCCGAAAAGCGCGAGGAATGGGCGGACCGGCTCACCTTGCAGGCGGTGGCGCTCGCGCCGGTGGACAATGTGCTGGACGACGGCGAATTCGGCCCACTGGTCGAGACCGTCGCCTGCCTCGGCGGCGTGCTGGGCACCTTCACCTGGCCGGCGGCCAATCTCCAGGCCGGCCTCGACCGCCTGTTCGCCGCCGCCGAGCGCCACGGCCTCGATCTCGACTTCCATGTCGACGAGACGCTCGATCCCGCTGCCGATTCCCTGGCGCTGATCGCGCAGACCGCGCTCGCCCGCCGCTTCGAGGGCCGCATACTGGTCGGCCATTGCTGCTCGCTGTCGCGGCAGGAGCCGACGGTGGTCGACCGCACGCTCGATCTCGTCGCCCGCGCCGGCATCGGCGTGGTGTCGCTGCCGATGTGCAATCTCTACCTGCAGGACCGCGCGCCGGGCCGCACGCCCCGCGCCCGCGGCATCACCCTGCTGCACGAGATGCGCGCGCGCGGCATCCCGGTCATGGTGGCGAGCGACAATGTGCGCGATCCCTTCTATGCCTATGGCGATCTCGATCTCGTCGAGGTGCTGCGCGAGGCGGTCCGCATCGCCCATCTCGACCATCCCTTCGTCGACTGGCCGGACATCGTGACCGCCCGCCCCGCTGCCGCCATGGGGCTGGGCGGCGCCGGCCTGTTCACTGCCGGCGCGCCGGCCGACCTGTCGCTGTTCCGCGCCCGCAGCCTGAACGAGCTGCTATCCCGCCCGCAGGCGGACCGCCTCGTGCTGCGCGCCGGCCGCAGCATCGACACCACGCCGCCGGACCCCGCCGAACTCGACGACCTGATGGGTGAGCCCCGATGAGCGACCGCTACGACCTTGCCGCCCTCAGGGCCCGCCTCGACGGCATCCGCCTCGAGGACAATCCGGCGCTGGTGCGGCAGAAGAGCCGGGATTTCTACTGGTATTCGCCGGTGCTGAAGCGTCAGCTCGACACGGTGGTCGCCGATCTCGTCGCCTTCGCCACCTCGCAGGACGAGGTGATCCGCATCCTCAAGTCCTGTGCCGAGCTTTCCATCCCGGTGACGCCGCGCGGCGCCGGCACCGGCAATTACGGCCAGGCCATGCCGCTGGCCGGCGGCGTGGTGCTGGATCTCTCCGGCATGAACCGCGTGCTCGATATCGGGCCGGGCCGGGTGGTGGCGCAGGCCGGCGCCATACTCGCCGGCATCGACGCCGCCACCCGCGCCGGTGGGCAGGAACTGCGCCTGCACCCCTCCACCTACCGCACCGCCTCGGTCGGCGGCTTCATCGCCGGCGGCTCCGGCGGCGTCGGCTCGATCATGTGGGGCGGGCTGCGCGATCTCGGCAACATACTCGGCCTCACCGTGGTGACGATGGAGCCCGAGCCGCGCGTGCTGCGGCTTTCCGGCGAGGAGGTCGGCAAGGTCGCCCATGCCTATGGCACCAACGGCATCGTGACCGAGGTCACCATGCCGCTCGCCCCCGCCTATGGCTGGGTGGAGGCGATCGTCGGCTTCGAGGATTTCGGCCGCGCCTGCGCCTATGCCAATGCGCTCGGCGAGCAGGACGCGCTGGCGAAGAAGCTCATCAGCGTCGTCGCCGCGCCGGTGCCGCAGCTTTATTTCCTGCGCCACAAGCCGTTCCTGCCGGACGGCCGCCATGTGGTGCTGGTCATGGTCGATGCGCTCGCCGTCGAGGCGTTCGCCGCCTTCACCGCCCGCCATGGCGGCGCGTTCCTGTTCCGCTCCGACCTCGTGCCGGCCGACCGGCAGGCCGGCCTGCCGCCGCTCTACGAACTGTCGTGGAACCACACCACGCTGCGCGCCTTGCGCGTCGACCCGGCCATCACCTATCTGCAGACGCTCTATCCGTTTCCCGACCAGCTCGATCTCGTGGCGTCCATTCACCGGCGACTGGGCGCCGAGGTGCCGGCGCATCTCGAATTCGTCCGCTTCGACGGCAAGATCACCTGCTTCGGCCTGCCGCTGGTGCACTTCACCACCGAAGAGCGGCTCGACGAGATCGTCGCCATCCACGAGGAAATGGGCGCCGTGGTGTTTAACCCGCACCGCTACACGCTGGAGGAAGGCGGCATGAAGCAGACCGACGCCGTACAGCTCGCCTTCAAGCGCGAGGCCGACCCTGCCGGCCTGCTCAATCCCGGCAAGATGATCGGCTGGGAGAACCCGGACTTCGACCTCGCCGCCGGCCGGACCTATCTGTTCCAGGGATTGGCCTGAAATGGGCCTCGCCTGAAACTGGGCCCGTCTGATCCCGCCTTCCCTGAAGACCGCCGCGGCATGGGCGAACCTTGCCGACGGAAACCGTCAGCCTGAGGAACCCATGCGCGCGCTCGTCGTCTTCTGCCACCCGGTGCCGGACAGCTACGGCGCTGCGCTGCGCGACGCGGTGCTGCGCGGTCTCACCCGCGCCGGCCACGAGGCCGACCTGATCGACCTCTATGCCGACGGCTTCCAGCCCGCCCTCACCGAGGAGGAGCGGCGCCACTACCACACGCCCGGGCTCAACCGCGTCAACGTCGCCGAGCATCTCGACCGGGTGAAGGCCGCCGACGCGCTGATCTTTGTCGCCCCGACCTGGTGGTACGGCCCGCCGGCGATGCTGAAGGGCTGGCTCGACCGCGTGCTGGTGCCGTTCGAGACCTTCGGCATGCCCCGGCCCTTTCGCCCGCTGGAGCGCCACCTCACCAATATAAGGCTGATCGCCGCCGTCTCGACCTTGGGCTCGCCGTGGTTCTGGTGGTGCTGGATCGGCCAGCCGGGGCGCCGCATCCTGCTCGATGGCATTGGCGGTATCATCCATCCGCGGGCGCGCAAGCTCTGGATGGCGCTGCACGGCATGGATTCGGTCAGCCTGGGCAAGCGCGAAGCGTTCCTTAGCCGGGTCGAGGAACGCTTCGCCCGGCTCAAAAATCCGGGTCCCTAGCAAGATTTTGACGAAATCGGCGTTTCCCGCCATGTTCCTGTCATGACACGCTGTTTTTGCTGCAACAATGGTTGTTGCCGCCATGCGGTCAACGGGACGCCCCCATGAAGGACGGGTTCGACAAGAGCATCGGTCTTCGCCTGCAACACGCCGCGCGTCTGCAGCGCGCGCTTGCCGCGCGGCGGCTTCAGGAACTCGGGCTGTTTCCGGGACAGGAGACCGTCCTCAAGCTGCTGTTCGACGCCGACGGCCGCACCATGTCCGAGCTTGCCGCCGCGCTGCGCGTGCGCCCGCCCACCGCGTCCAAGACGGTGGGGCGGCTGGCGGCGCAGGGCCTGCTGGTCCGCAAGGCCTCCGATACCGATGCCCGCCTGGTGCGGGTCCATCTCACCGACGAGGGCCGTACCCGCGCCGGCTCCATCGACGACATCTGGGACTCGCTCGAGGACACCATGACCGGTGGCATCGACGGCAAGGACCGCAAGCGCCTGCGCAAGCTGCTGCGGCGGATCGAGAAGAACCTCTCCCTCAAGCTCGGCGCCGAGAACCCCGATCTCGACGAGCAGCCCGACGAAGTGGAGGAGCCGGCTTAGCGCTCCGGCTTCCACCTCGCGTCTCCTGACGACCCATCCCCGGAACCGCGTGCCGTGGGACAACGCGGCGTCCGCCGTTGCTCGGCGTCTTGCCGGTAGCACTGTCGAACGGATTCCCGCCGCTATCGGCCGCCGCCGCCGTGTCGTGATGCACACGTCCTCCACAGGCATGTCCACAGCCCTGCCCCCGGAAGGGGTGGGTCGCCCCTGCACAAGACGGATTGCCAGCGCCGGTGCTTTGGTGACGAATAGCCGCCGACGTGAAGGAGCCTGACATGTCCGAATCCCCGACCGCCCCCGCCTCCGGCCGCATCGAGCTTTTGCAGACCGGACCGCTGATGCCGATGATCGAGGCCCAGCTCACCGAACATTTCGTGGTGCACCGGCTCGACGGTCCGGACGGCGACGCGGTGCTGGCGCAGGCCGGGCCGCGCATCCGCGCCGTCGCCACCGGGGTCGGCGCCACCGCCCGCCGCCGCGTCACCGCCGAGCTGATGGATGCCCTGCCGCAGCTGGAAATCGTCTCGAATTTCGGCGTCGGCTACGATTCCGTCGATGCGCCGGCCGCCGGCACGCGCGGCGTCGTCGTCACCAACACACCGGGCGTGCTCGACGACGAGGTCGCCGACCTCTCCCTCGCCCTGACGCTCGCCGCCATCCGCCGCCTGCCGCAGGCCGAGCGCCATCTGCGCGCCGGCAAATGGCCCAGCGGCGCCTACCCGCTCACCGCGACGCTGCGCGACCGTTCCATCGGCATTGTCGGCATGGGTCGCATCGGCAAGGCGATCGCCCGGCGGCTCGAGGGTTTCGGCCGTCCCATCGCCTATCACAGCCGGCGTCCGGCCGAGGGCGTCGATTATCCCCATTATCCCGACCTCCTCGCCCTGGCGCGCGATGTCGACACCCTCATCGTCATCGTGCCCGGCGGCGCCGCCACCGATCGGATGATCAATGCCGAGGTGCTCAAGGCGCTCGGCCCGCGCGGCGTGCTGATCAATGTCGCGCGCGGCTCGGTAGTGGACGAAGAGGCGCTGATCGCCGCGCTGCAGGACGGCACCATCCTCGCCGCCGGCCTCGACGTCTTCGCCCATGAACCGAACGTGCCGGAGGCGCTAATCGCCCTCGACAATGTCGTGCTGCTGCCGCACGTCGCCTCGGCGACGCAGCTCACCCGCGACGCCATGGGCCAGCTCGTGGTCGACAATCTGCTCGCCTGGGCGGCCGGCCAGCCGCCGCTGACCCCGGTGGCGGAAACGCCCTGGCCGCCGGTCAAGGGCTGAGGCCGGTCATGAGGCGCCGCCGCGACCTCGTCCTCCCCGCCGCCCTGCTGCTCGCCGGGCTCGGAGGCCTGTTCGCGGCGACCCCGCCCGTCCTCGCGCAGGACGCGACAACCAAGGAAGCGCCCGAGCCGGGAGCATCCGTGCCAGAGACCCCGGCCGCCGTGGCGCGTCGGCTGGCGGACGCCTACCAGCTCACCAATGCCGACGGCGACCGCATCTGCCCGCTGCGGCTAGCTGTCAAACCCGCCCGGGCGCCGGCAGGCATCGGCCATCCGCTGTTCGCCGTGGAGCTCGACCGTCCCGCCTGCGCCGAACAGATCACCTTCGCCGCCGACATCGCCTCCTGGTCGCCGGGACCGGGGGATTCGATCCGCCTGCACGCCGCCTCCGGCAAGCTGGTGGCGGAGTTCACCGAGGGCGCCGGCGGCAGCTGGGAAGCGCTGCGCGAGCGCGACGGCGTGTATTTCCTGGTCAATCCGCGCCTGGTGCAGGCCGCGCCGCAGGCACAGCCGGCCGATCTGTTCGGGCTGTGGCGGCTGTCGCGCGGGCCGGACCAGCCGTTCTGCACCGTGATGTTCGGCGAGCAGCCGATCGGCGACGGCGATTATCCGCTGATCCCGGATGACGGATGCGCCGCGCTGCTCGGCAAGATCGCGCGCGAGCGCTGGCGGCTGGACGCCGGCGACCTGCTGCTGCTCGGCGATACCGGCGAGCCGCTGCGCTTCGCCGCGCAGGAGGACGGCAGCTGGCTGAAGGTGCCGGAGGACCGCGCCACGCTGATGCTCTCGCGCAGCCCCTGAGCGCTGCCGACCTCGTCCCGACGCCGTCGTCCGCATGCATGTCACAGGAAATCGATTACCATCGCCGGCCGGCGCAACATGGCGCGCCGGGAAGCAGGGCAGCGGGGAGAGCGCGGTGGCGGAACATGCGCATGGCAGCGGGCATTCGCATGGTGGCGGGCATTCGCATGGCGATGCCGCCGCCCTCATGACCGCCGGCGGACGGCACAAGCGCTCGCTCTATCTCGCTCTGGCGCTGACCTTCTCCTTCATGATCGTCGAGGTCGTCGGCGGCCTGTGGACCGGCAGCCTGGCACTGGTCGCCGATGCGGCGCACATGCTCACCGATGCCGGCGGCCTCGTGCTGGCGCTGGTCGCCATCCGCTTCGCCGAGCGCCCGGCCACCCCGCGCAACAGCTATGGCTATGTCCGCATGGAGGTGCTGGCGGCGCTCGCCAACGCCGTCGTGCTGCTGGTGGTGACGGTTTTCATTCTCTACGAGGCCTGGCAGCGCCTGGTCGCCCCGCCGGAGATCATCGGCGGCCCGATGCTGGTGGTGGCCATCGCCGGCCTGGCGGTGAACCTGATCAGCATGCGGCTGCTGTCGGCGGGATCGAGCGAGAGCCTCAACGTCAAGGGCGCCTATTTCGAGGTGCTGGCCGATATGCTGGGCTCGCTCGGCGTCATCCTGGCGGCGGTCATCGTCATGCTGACCGGCTGGACGCTGGTCGACCCGATCGTCGGCGCCGGCATCGGCCTTTTCATCGTGCCGCGCACCTGGATCCTGCTGAAGGGCGCCGTGCACATCCTCATGGAGGGCACGCCGCCCGACATCGACCTCGCCCGGATCGAGGCGGCGCTCATGGCCATCGAGGGCGTCGAGGCGGTGCACGACCTGCACGTCTGGACGCTGACCTCCGGCATGGACGCGATGAGCGGCCATGTCGTGATCAGCGACATGGCCCGCGCCCGCGACACCCTCGCCGCGGCGCAGGCGGCGATGCAGGCCGGGTTCGGCCTGTCGCATCTCACCATCCAGATCGAGGATGCCGCGCTCCGCGCCGCCGAGGCGCCACAGCGGCTGTAGATTCGGCGAACACATATCTTCTGCAATGAAAACTACATAATAACACGCAGTTCATTGCACGAACGCCATTGGCCAACTCCCCGCGCCGCGGCCTATCTTCCTGACTGAGACGGACAGGACGACACCGGTTTCCCAATTCCGCTCGCCGGCGGGCATTCGCGATAGTGGGCGTGCATTCGTCACGTACCGGTCGCGTCGTTCGCCCTACCTTTCGCGCCACCCGGCGGTGCTTCGCAGCTTGGCATTCCACCGCCGCCTTATCGCCAGATCGAAGGATTGCAACCATGCCTTTCGTCACCACCAAGGACGGCGTCGAGATCTTCTTCAAGGACTGGGGCCCGAAGGACGCCCAGCCGATCGTCTTCCACCACGGCTGGCCGCTGTCGTCCGACGATTGGGACGCCCAGCTGCTGTTCTTCGTGCAGAAGGGTTTCCGCGTCGTCGCCCATGACCGCCGCGGCCATGGCCGTTCGTCGCAGGTCTCCGAAGGCCACGACATGGACCACTATGCCGCCGACGCGTTCGCGGTGGTCGAGCATCTCGATCTGAAGAACGCCGTCCATATCGGCCATTCCACCGGCGGCGGCGAAGTCGCCCGCTATGTCGCCAAGCACGGCGAGCCGGCCGGCCGCGTCGCCAAGGCGGTGCTGGTCTCCGCCGTGCCGCCGCTGATGCTGAAGACCGAAGCCAATCCCGAAGGGTTGCCGATCGAGGTGTTCGACGGCCTGCGCGCCGCGCTCGCCGCCAATCGCGCGCAGTTCTTCATCGACCTGCCGGCCGGCCCCTTCTACGGCTTCAACCGTGAAGGCGCGAAAGTTTCGCAGGGCGTGATCGACAATTGGTGGCGCCAGGGCATGATCGGCAGCGCCAAGGCGCATTACGAGGGCATCAAGGCGTTCTCCGAGACCGATCAGACCGAGGACCTCAAGGCCATCTCGGTGCCGGTTCTGGTGCTGCACGGCGACGACGACCAGATCGTGCCCTACAAGGACGCCGGCCTGAAGTCGGTCAAGCTGGTGAAGAACGGCACGCTGAAGATCTATGAGGGCTATCCGCACGGCATGCTCACCACCCATCCCGAGGTGCTGAACGCCGATCTGCTCGCCTTCATCAAGGGCTGATCCGGCTTCCATCGATAAGAACGGGGCGGCAAGCGTTCGGCTTGCCGCCCCGTTTCGTTTGGTCTCGCGCCCCGCGGATCGCCGGAACGGGTCGCCGCCACGCAGCCCCCGGCAGGACGGCGTGCCGGTCAGCGCCGCAGCAGGTTGGTCTTGGCGAGATCGAGCACCTGGTCGCCGCGCCCGCTCATCACCGCGCGGATCATCCACAGGCCGAAGCCCTTGGCCTGCTCCAGCTCGATGGTCGGTGGCATGGAAAGCTCCTGCGTCGCGGTGACGACGTCCAGCACCGCCGGCCCGTCATGGGCGAACGCCTCGGCGATGGCCCCCGGCAGATCGCCGGGATCCTCCACCCGCACGCCATGGATGCCCATGGCCCGCGCCATCTCCGCGAAGTCCGGGTTTTCGAGGTTGGTGCCGATCTCCACGAAGCCGTTCGCCTTCATCTCCAGCGCCACGAAGCCGAGCGTGCCGTTGTTGAAGATCACCACCTTCACCGGCAGCTTTTCCTGCTTCAGCGTGATCAGGTCGCCCATCAGCATGGTGAAGCCGCCATCGCCGGAGAGCGAGACCACCTGCCGGCCCTTCTGCGCCGCCTGGATGCCGATCGCCTGCGGCATGGCATTGGCCATCGAGCCGTGCACCAGCGAGCCGACCATGCGCCGCTTGCCGTTCATCGTGAGGTAACGCGCCGCCCAGATGGTCGGGGTGCCGACATCGAAGGTGAACACCGCATCCTCCGCCGCCGCCTCGCTGACGAGCCGCGCCAGATATTGCGGGTGGATCGGCTTGTTCCCCGGCGTACCCGTGGCGAGATCGTCCAGCCCCTTGCGCGACTTGCGATAGCGCGCCACCGCCTCGTCGAGATGGGTGCGGTCCTCGTTGACGGTAAGCCTGGGGATCAGCGCGTCGAGCGTCGCCGCCACGTCGCCGACAAGGCCGAGTTCCAGCGCGCAGCGCCGGCCGAGTTGCTCCGGGCGGATGTCGACCTGCGCGATCCGGACGCCGGTCGGCAGGAACTGCTTGTAGGGAAAGTCGGTGCCGAGCAGCAGCAGCACGTCGCAGGCGTGCATCGCCTCATAGCCGGAGGCAAAGCCGATGAAGCCGGTCATGCCGACGTCGTAGGGGTTGTCGTATTCGACGTGCTCCTTGCCGCCCAGCGCGTGCACGATCGGGCTCTTCAGCTTCTCGGCCAGCGCCATCAGCGGGGCGTGCGCGCCAGCGCAGCCGCGTCCGCAGAACAGCGTCACCCGCTCGGCGCCGTTGAGCAGCGCGGCGAGCGCGTCGATCTCCTCCTCGGCGGGCGTCACCACCGGCGCACGCGGCTTGAGGCCGGCATTGGCGGAGACGGGCTTGCCCGGCGCCGGCTTCAGCGCGATGTCGCCCGGTATCACCACCACCGCGACGCCGCGCCGGCCGATGGCGGCACGGATGGCGTTTTCCAGCACGAAGGGCATCTGCGACGGGTCGGACACCAGTTCGCAATAGACCGAGCATTCACGGAACAGGTTCTGCGGGTGCGTCTCCTGGAAATAGCCGCCGCCGATCTCCGAGGAGGGGATCTGCGCCGCGATCGCCAGCACCGGCAAGCGCGAGCGCTGCGCGTCGAACAGGCCGTTGATCAGATGCAAATTGCCCGGCCCGCAGGAGCCGGCGCACACCGCCAGTTCGCCGGTGATGGCCGCCTCGCCGGCGGCGGCGAAGGCGGCGACCTCCTCGTGGCGCACATGCACCCAGTCGATGCCGTCGGTGCGGCGGATGGCATCGGTGAGGCCGTTCAGGCTGTCGCCCACCACGCCATAGATCCGTCTGACGCCGATCTGCGCCAGGGTCGCGATGGTCAGGTCGGCAATGTTCCGGCTCATGGCATGTCCTCGAAAAGCGATGGATTGGCGAATGGGCGGCGCGATCGGGCACCATCCTCTGCACGACTATCGACGATCTGGTCTCCGGCTCAACTCTACATCTGCGTGCACCGGCATACGATGAGCCGATGAAAAACATACGTAGGTATAGGCTTTTAGGAGTCGGAATTTGCTAGCATGGCGCCATGATTTGTACCGTGGCCCTCGAGGGGCGGATCCCGCGTTCCGCCCTCCTGTATTTTGCATGCCGTCCGGGTCGCGGAGCGCCGCGGTGACGACCGGGCTCGCCGCCCTGTTCCGGCCCGGCCGACCGCTGGCCCCGGCGCTCGCCGCGCTGCTGGCCGTCGCGATCTTCGCCGTCGACACGCTGACCCCGCTCGATACCGCCATCGCCGTGCTCTATGTCGCGGTGGTGATGCTGGCGGCCGACCGCCTGACCCCGCGCGGCATCCTGCTGGTCGGCTCGGTCTGCATCGGCCTGACGGCGGTCAGCTTCATCGCCGTGCATGGCGAGCGCTACGATCCGCAGGCGGTGGTGCGGGCCGTCGTCGCCATCAGCGCCATCGTCGCGGTCACGCTGCTGTCGCTGCGCCACAGCCGCTCCCGCGAGATGATGCGCGGACAGGCGGCCCTGCTCGACCTGACGCACGACGCCATACTGGTGCGCGACGACACCGACACCATCCTCTACTGGAACCGCGGCGCCGAGGAGCTCTATGGCTGGTCGGCGGCCGAGGCGGTGGGCTGCAAGACCACCGAGCTGCTGCGCACCGTTTTCCCATCGGCCCGCGAAGCCGTGAACGCGCAACTGCACCGCGCTGCCCGCTGGGAAGGCGAGTTGCGCCACACCTGCAAGGACGGCGCGCAGGTGACGGTCGCCAGCCGCTGGTCGCAGCACCGCGATCCGCAGGGCCGGCCGGTGGCGACGATGGAGATCAATAACGACATCACCGCCGGCAAGCGGGCCGAGGAACGGCTGCTCAAGGCCCAGGCCGAGCTGTCCCAGGTGACGCGGGTCGCGACGCTCGGCCAGTTGATGGCCTCGATCGCCCATGAGGTGAACCAGCCGCTGGCGGCGGTGGTCACCAATGGCGAGGCCGGGCTGCGCTGGCTGCGCCGGCCGGTGCCGGACGTCGGCGAGGCCGTCGCCTCCGTTGAGCGGATGATCGCCAGCGGGCGCCGCGCCGGCGATGTGGTGGCCCGGCTGCGCGCTCTGTCGCGCCGCGACGAGCTCCGCCACGAACCGATCGAGGTCAACCGGCTGATCGAGGAAACCCTCGCCATCATCGAGCGGGACCTGCGCCGCCACCGCGCCCGGCTGCGGCTGGAGCTGGCGCCGGCGCTGCCGATGGTGAAGGGCGACCGGGTACAGCTGCAGCAGGTGCTGATCAATCTCGCGATCAATGCGGCGCAGGCGATGGACAAGGTCTCCGGCGAGCGGCCCCTCTCCGTGCTGTCGCGACGGGCGTGGAGCGAAGCGGGCGAGGAGACCGTCGAGGTCGCCGTCGTCGACCGTGGCGCCGGCGTTGCTCCCGACGCGCTGCCGCGCCTGTTCGAGCCGTTCTACAGCACCAAATCCCAGGGCATGGGCTTGGGTCTGTCGATCTGCCGTTCCATTATCGAGACCCATATGGGCCGCATCGAAGCCCTTCCGAACCCCGAGGGCGGAATGACCTTCCGCATCGTGTTGCCCGCATTTGTGTTGCCCGCATTCAAGGAGCCGTCGCCGTGATCGCGCCCCCTCCCCCGCGCCGCGCCGCATCCGAGCCGGCCGATCCCCTGGTCATCGTGGTCGATGACGACCAGCCGCTGCGCGAGGCGCTGTCCAGCCTGTTCCGTTCCATCGGCCTGCGGGTCGAGCTGTTCGGATCGGCGGCGGAGTTCCTCGCCGCGCGGCTGCCGGACGTGCCGCGCTGCCTCGTGCTCGACATCCGCCTGCCCGGCGTCAGCGGGCTCGACTTCCAGTCGCAGCTCGCGCGCAGCGATCTCAACATGCCGGTGATCTTCATGACCGGCTATGGCGATATCCCGATGACCGTGCGGGCGATGAAGGCGGGAGCGGTGGACTTCCTCACCAAGCCGTTCCGCGACCAGGACATACTCGACGCCGTCTCGGCGGCGCTGGAGCAGGATCGCTCCCGCCGCCAGGCCGACCGGGCGGTCGCCGGCGTGCAGGAACTCTACGAGACCCTGACCGCGCGCGAGAAGGAGGTGATGGCGCTCGTCACTTCCGGCCTGATGAACAAGCAGGTCGCGGCCGAGATCGGCCTCAGCGAGATCACCGTGAAGATCCACCGCGGCCATGTGATGAAGAAAATGGGCGCCCGCTCGCTCGCCGATCTCGTGCGCATGGCCGAGACGCTCGGCCTCGCGGCACCGAAGAGATAGAGGACGCAAACCTTCATATAATTTCGAAGCACCCGCTCCTGCGCGATAGTGCGGACAACAAGAGGCGCGTGATCGCTCCGCGTCCCGTCCAGCGAGAAGGATTACTCATTGTGCGCCAGACCGCGATGATCTCGATCATCGACGATGACGAGTCGGTGCGGATCGCGACCGCGAGCTTGGTTCGGTCGCTGGGTTTCGAGACCAGCACCTTTGCCTCGGCCGAAGACTTCCTCCATTCGCCGCGACTGCTCGACAGCGATTGCGTGATCAGCGATGTGCAGATGCCCGGCATGAGCGGCGTCGAGTTGCAGGCGCGCCTGCGCCAGGGCGGCCATCGCGTGCCGGTCATCTTCATCACCGCCTTCCCCGAGGAGCGCCTGCGCCGCCAGGTGACGGCGTCCGGCGCCATCGGCTTCCTCAGCAAGCCGTTCGACGGCGGCGAGATGATCGCCTGCCTCGATGAGGCGCTCAGCCGTACCCCCTGAGGCGACCCGGCGGCGACGCCGTGGACCGGACGCCTCCGACCGCCGCATCCGACCGCCCGACACGCGCCTCACAAACTCTCGTATGAGGCCGCGAACCCAAGGGCCGATATCCCGCGCCGGACAGCCGGTCTAGCTTGGCTGTCATCGGATCGACGGCCCCGCACCGCCGCGCGGCCGGGTCCGTGCCGCCGCACCTTCCGACCACAACCCGCCCGATTGGAGAGCCTGCCATGACCGACACCCCGGCTAAGACGCGCCAGATCGCGCCGCTCCGCACCCCCACCGACCTCGGCGCCGACGCCACCCGCGACATCTCCGCCGCGCTGACCACGCTGCTGGCGGATGTGTTCGCGCTCTACCTCAAGACCAAGAACTTCCACTGGCACATGTCGGGCCCGCATTTCCGCGACTACCACCTGATGCTCGACGAGCATGGCGACCAGCTCTTCGCCATGACCGACGACATCGCCGAGCGCGCCCGCAAGGTCGGCGGCACCACGCTGCGCTCCATCGGCCATATCTCCCGTCTGCAGCGCATCGCCGACAACGATGCCGACTACGTGACGGCGCAGGACATGCTTGCCGAGCTCGCCGAGGACAACCGCCAGCTCACCGGCTTCCTGCGCGCCACCCACGCGGTCTGCGACGAGTATAACGACGTCGCCACCGCCAGCCTGATCGAGAACTGGATCGACGAGACCGAGCGCCGCAGCTGGTTCCTCTACGAGTCCACCCGCTCGAACCACTGAGCGCCCGCACGACCGAATTCCCGAACGACCCAACTCCCTTGCCCCGGCGCCGGTGCCGCAGCGCACCGGCAGCGCCCTCCGGAGAGACACAAGATGCCCGAGACATCCGCTCCTGCCGGCGTCCTGGCGCCCGGCCAGCCGGCCCCCGCCTTCACCTTGCCGGCGACGCCGGACCAGTCCCTGTCGCTTGCCGATCTCAAGGGGCGGCCGGTCATCCTCGCCTTCTATCCCGCCGACTGGAGCCCGGTCTGCGGCGACCAGATGGCGCTCTACAACGAGATACTTCCCGAGTTCCACCGCTACGGTGCCCAGCTGGTCGGCATCTCCACCGATGGGGTGTGGTGCCACGCCGCCTTCGCCGCCGAGCGCAAGCTGCACTTTCCCCTGCTGGCCGATTTCGAGCCCAAGGGCGGGGTAGCGCGCCGCTACGGCGTCTATCGCGAGCATGACGGCACCTCGGAGCGCGCGCTGTTCGTGATCGACGGCGCCGGCGCCATCCACTGGAGCTACGTCTCGCCGCTCGGCCTCAACCCCGGCGCCGACGGCATATTGGACGCGTTGGACACGCTGGCGGCGAAGAACGGCGCGGGGGTGGCGCCATGAGCCGCCTCACGCCCCCGGTCGGTCCCGATGACCACGCGCAGGGCCCGGCCGACGCGCCGGTCACCCTGGTCGAGTATGGCGACTATGAATGCCCCTATTGCGGCGAGGCCTATCCGGTGCTCAAGGCGGTGCAGCAAGCCATGGGCGACCAGCTGCGCTTCGTGTTCCGCAATTTTCCGCTCACTCAGCAGCACCCGCATGCCGGCCGCGCCGCCGAATTCGCCGAGGCGGCGGCCAGCATCGGCCGCTTCTGGGAGGCACACGACCTGCTCTACGAGCACCAGGACGCGCTCGACGATGCCAGCCTCGTCGCCTATGCGCAGCTGATCGGCCTCGACCACGCGCATCTGCGCGCCGGCTTCGAGGGACGCTACGACGAGAAGATCCGCCACGACTTTTCCGGCGGGCTGCGCAGCGGGGTCAACGGCACCCCGACCCTGTTCGTCAACGGCCTGCGCTATGACGGTCCGCGCGACGTCGAGAGCCTGGTGGAAACGCTGCGGGCGGCGGCGGCGGAACCGGCCTGACCGCTGCGCCGCGCGGCCCGGACCATACCTCGGTATAGGTTATTTCGGCACTTTCGCCGATGACAGGTGGCATGCCGCCCCTATAATGGCGCCGCCTGACATTACGTTACGAGATGCTGAATTTTCCTATGCGAAGACAAGCAGTTCCGGGCATCCTGACATTGAGGGGCCGCTATGTCGGGGCTGCCGCGCTGGCGGCGGCGATCTTCCTGATCGACAGCTTCACCATGCTGAGCAGCGCCGTGGCTGTTCTGTATGTGCTGGTGCTGATCCTCATCGGCGACACCGCCTCGGAACGTGCGATCCGCGTCACGGCCGCGGGGTGCATCGCCCTCGCTTTGTTCAGCTTCTTCTACGGGCACGACGAGGATATCTCGCTCGACGCGGCGCTGCGGCTGCTGTTCAGCCTGGCGGCGATCCTCGGCGCCACCTTCATCCTGCTGCAACGCCACGGCGACCGGCAGACCGTCGCCTCGCAGGCGGAACTGCTCGACGTCACCAGCGACGCCATCTTCCTCACCGATACCACCGACCGGGTGATCTACTGGAACCACGGCGCCGAGACGCTCTATGGCTGGAGTTTCGAGGAGGCCTATGGGCAGGATCCCCACGCCCTGCTGGCGACGCGCTGTCCGCAGTCGCGCGGCACCGTCAGGGCCGCGCTGGCGCGGGACGGCGCCTGGGAGGGCGAGGTCGTGCAGACCGCGCGCGACGGGCGCGCCATCCATGTGTTCAGCCGGCTGCGCCGGCGCACCGAGCCGGGCCGTTATGAGGGCACCACGCTCGAGACCAACACCGACATCACCCTGCGCAAGGCCGCCATCGAGGCGCTGAGCCAGAGCGAGCAGCGCTTCCGCACCATCTTCGAGACGCTGGCGGTGGCGATCTGGGAGCACGATCTGCGGCCGGTGAAGGCGGAGCTCGACGCTCTGCGGGCACAGGGCGTCGACGACCTCGCGCTGCACCTCGCCCAGCACCCGGACGTGCTGCGACGCATCCGCGCCAGCATCCGCGTTACCGATGTGAACAGCACCGGGCTGCGGCTGATGGGGGTGTCCTCCAAGGAGGAGTTCTTCACCCATCTCGACGGCTTCCTCGCCGATCCCGACGAGGATTTCATCGGCTTCCTGCTGGCGTTCGATTCCGGCGCGCCTCATTTCCAGAACGAGGCCACCGTCCGCACCCGCCAGGGCGAATTGCTGCGGGTGCTGGTCGCCTTCAACTTCCCGCCGGCGGAGATGCTGGACCGCGTGCAGGCCAGCGTGCTCAACATCACCGAGCGCATCCGCGTGCAGGAGGCGTTGCAGCGCACCCGCAGCCAGCTCGATCACGCGCTGCGCGCCGCCACCATCGGCGAGGTCTCCGCCACCATCGCGCATGAGATCAACCAGCCGCTCGCCGCCATCTCCGCCCATGCGGCGGCGGCGAGCCGGTGGATGGACCGCGACCCGCCGAATCTCGCCGAGGTGCGGGCCTCGCTCGACGCCGCCGGCGAGGCCGCGCGGCATGCCTCGCACGTGGTGCGCCGGGTACGCTCCTTCATGACTAAGGTCGAGCCGGAGCGGGTCTCGCTCGAGGTCGACGCGCTGGTCGGCGAGGCCGTCCGGCTGGTGCAGCACGAGATCGCCGCCAATGGCGTGGCTCTCACGCCGATGCTGGAAGCCGAAGACCTCACGATCGAGGGCGATCGCATCATGCTGCAGCAGGTGCTGATCAACCTGATCACCAACGCCGTGCAGGCGATGCAGGCGACGCCGGCCGGCGAGCGGCGGGTGGCGGTGCGCACCTGGCGGGTCGCCGGCGGGGTCGGCATCGAGATCCGCGATTCCGGGCCCGGCTTCGCCGCCGACGCGGCGCAGAAGGCCTTCGAGCCGTTCTTCACCACCAAGGCCAATGGCATGGGCCTCGGCCTCGCCATGTGCCGCACCATCGTCAACGCGCATGACGGCGAGATCCGCATCGACCCGCCGGGCGAGGCCTGGGGCGGCCGGATCTCCATCACCCTGCCCGCGCGCGGCAACCTGCGGCAGCCCTGACGCGCCCGCTCAGCCCTCCGGTGGTTCTTCCCCGCTTCGGCCCGCCGCATCGGCCTTCACCCGGCGCGACAGCGCCTCGATGAACAGCCGCACCTTGGCGGGAACCAGCCGCCGCGTCGGATAGACCGCCCAGATGGCGAGTGGCTCCGGCACCGCGTCGGCCAGCAGGACCGGGCGCAACAGACCCCGCGCGATGTCGTCGCGCAGGTTCCAGTCCGACAGGTTGGCGATGCCGAGCCCGCCCCGGCAGGCCGCGTGGATGGCGTCGACCGAATTGGCGGTGAATCGCCCGGCCACCTTGACCCGCCGCATCGCCGTGCCGACCCGGAAGCTCCAGTGCGGCGTCGCGCTTACCGTGAGGCATTCGTGCCCCGCGAGATCGGCGAGACTGGTAGGGGCGCCGTGGCGGTCGAGATAGCCGGGCGCCGCCACCAGCCGGCGCGGATTGTCGGTCAGCCGCTGGGCGATCAGGCTGCTGTCGTCCATCGGCGCGATGCGGATGGCGAGGTCGAGCCCCTCGGCGACGATGTCGACCACGCTGTCGGACAGTTGCAGGTCGACCGTGACCTGTGGATGCGCCGCCATGAACTCCACCACCAGCGGCGCCACCACCTGGCGGCCGAAGGCCAGCGAGGCGCTCAGCCGCAGCAGGCCGCTGGCACCGCCCTGCCGGCCGCGCAGGCTGGCCAGCGCCGCGGCGCGTTCCTCCAGCAGCGCCTCGGCGTGCGGCAGGAAGGACAGCCCGTCATCGGTCAGCGACAGCGCCCGCGTCGTGCGGTGCAGCAGCCGCACGCCGAGCTCCTTCTCCAGCCCGGCCAGCAGCCGTGTCGCGCCCATCGGCGACAGCCGCAGCCGCCGCGCCGCCCCCGCGAGGCTTCCCGCCGAGGCGGTCTCCACCAGAACGGCCAGGGCGTCGAAATCCATTACATCAAAATCCGATACAATCGTGCATCACTGCAAGACACTATATCAGCCTGCGGGAAATACTATCTTCCAGCGCAACCGATACCGGACATTCGCGACCGTCACCGGATCGTCCCGCCCGCGCGGAAAGCGTGCGGACGGCGTGGACCCGCCGGGCGCAGGAGATACTCACATGCCCACGCAGCAAAGCGTGCACGAAGCCCATGTGCCGGCCGAGGCAAGCCTCGAGGCAAGCCTCGGTCTCGGCACCACCTTCGCCATGGCGACCGCCGCCGGCGTCGCCGTGGCCAACATCTACTACAACCAGCCCATGCTCGCGATCATCGAGCAGGACCTGCCCGGCCCGGTCACGGCGGCGATCCCGACCGCGACGCAGCTCGGCTACGCCCTCGGGCTGTTCCTACTGGTTCCGCTCGGCGACCTCGTCGAGCGGCGCCGGCTGATCGTCGCGCAGTTCGTGGCGCTGGCGGCCGCGCTGGTGCTGGCGGCGGTCGCCCCCAGCGGCCCGATGATCGTGCTCGCCTCGCTGGCGGTCGGCCTCGCCGCCACCGTGGCGCAGCAGATCGTGCCGCTGGCCGCCCATCTCGCCGCGCCGGAGAAGCGCGGCGCGACGGTGGGCACGGTGATGGCCGGCCTGCTCGCCGGCATCCTGCTCAGCCGCACCCTCGCCGGCTTCGTCGCCACCCATGGCGGCTGGCGCGAGATGTTCTGGCTCGCCGTGCCGATGGCGCTCGCCGCCGCCGGCATGATGGCGCTGATCCTGCCGCACAGCCGGCCGGATTCGAGCCTGCATTACGGCCGGCTGCTGCACTCGATCCTGCACCTGTGGCAGGAATTCCCGGCGCTGCGGCTGGCGGCGCTGACCCAGGCCGCGCTGTTCGCCGCCTTCACGGTGTTCTGGACCATCCTCGCCTTCCGGCTGGCGGAGCCGCGCTTCGGCTTCGGCGCCGACATTGCCGGCCTGTTCGGCCTCGTCGGCGCGGTCGGCATCCTCGCCGCCCCGCTCGCCGGCCGCTTCGCCGACAAGCGCGGCGCCTCGCAGGCGGTGATGCTCGGCGCCGCCGTCACCCTGGTGTCGTGGCTGGTCTTCGGCGCCTGGGGCTCGCTCGCCGGCCTGGTGGTCGGGGTGGTGCTGCTCGATTTCGGCATCCAGAGCGCCCTGGTATCCAACCAGCACATCGTCTTCTCGCTCCGCCCCGCCGCCCGTGCCCGGCTGAACACCGTGCTGATGGGGGCGATGTTCCTCGGCGGCGCTCTCGGCTCCGCCACGGCGAGCCTCGCCTGGGGCGCTGGCGGCTGGGCGGCCGTCTCCGCCCTCGGCATCGGCCTCTCGGCGGTGGCCACCCTGCTGCAGCTGGCGGCGCTGGTCCGCCGGCGCGCCCGGTGACATGCTCGGCCCGCGCCGTTTCGGACCCACACGTCCGGGACGGCGCGGAATGGATTCTCGAAAGCCCGCCGACGCGATGTCCATCAGGATCGTCGCGCCGGCGGTGATCTGTCCGCCCGAAGGAAGGCCCACGCGACATGCCCGCCCCGACGCCCCCCGACCACGCCGCGCCCAGTCCGGCTCCTGCCGGGGACGACGCGCCCTTCTCGCTTGCCGCCAGCCTGCGCCGGCTGCTGATCCCGCTCGCCGCCATCCTCGCCATCGGCGCGCTGCTGATCTACACCAACAACCGCTGGAGCCAGTGGGCCAGCGAGCAGCCGCTGCAATATACCGACGACGCCTATGTGCGCGCCGACGTCTCCACGCTCAGCGCCCGCATCAGCGGCAATGTGCTCAAAGTGCTGGTCGACGACTATCAGGCGGTGAAGGCCGGCCAGCCGCTGGTCGAGATCGACCCCGCCGACTATCAGGCCGCCCGCGACGCCGCGCAGGCCGCGGTGGAGGGGGCGCAGGCGGCGCTCACCAATCTGCGCAATCAGGAGGAACTCCAGCGCGCGGTCATCAGCCAGGCCGAGGCGCAGCTGGTCTCCGCCCAGGCGGCCGAGGTAGAGATGAGCGAGGAGTTCACCCGCCAGCAGACTCTGGTGCAGGGTGGCATCGCCGGCACCGAGCAGAAGCTGCAGCAGGCCACCGCCAATCTCGCCAAGGCGCAGGCGGATGTGCGCTCGGCGCAGGCCGCCATCGAGGCGCAGAAGCGCCAGCTCGACGTGCTGATCGGCCAGGAGGGCACGCTGCGCGCCAGCCTCGATGCCGCCAACGCCAATCTGAAGACCGCCGACCTCAAGCTCGGCTACACGCAGGTGTCCGCGCCCTTCGACGGCATTGTCGGCACCCGCCTCGTGCAGATCGGCGACTATGTGAATGTCGGCACCAACCTGATCGCCGCGGTGCCGATCCCCAATGTCTATGTGATCGCCAATTTCAAGGAGACGCAGCTCACCCACGTCGCGCCCGGCCAGAAGGTCGACATCACCGTCGACACCTTCCCCGGCCAGACGCTGCACGGACGGGTGGAGCGCATCTCGCCGGCGAGCGGCTCGGTCTTCGCGCTGCTGCCGCCGGACAACGCCACCGGCAACTTCACCAAGGTGGTGCAGCGCATCCCGGTGCGCATCGCCATCGAGCCGGGCCAGGCCCTGACCGACAGGCTGCGCGCCGGCATGTCGGTGGAAGCGCAAATCCACATCGACGCGGCGAAGTGATCGCCATGAACGCCGCCACCGGCCCCGCCGCTCCCCCCGCCGCCCCTGCCCTGCCCGCGCCGCCGCAGAGCCGGCCCTATGGCCGCCCGGCGCTGGCCGCCGCGGCGGTGCTGCTCGGCTCCTTCCTGGTCGGCTTCGACACCCGGCTGTTCTCCATCGGCCTGCCGGACCTGCGCGGCGCCTTCGGGCTCAGTTTCGACCAGGGCGCCTGGCTCTCCACCATCGCCACCGCGCCGCAGATCTTCATCGCCCCGGCGGTCGCCTGGCTGGCGGCCACCTTCGGCGTCGGCCGGGTGCTGTTCTGGCCGAGCCTTGCCTATGCGGTGGTGTCGGCGATCATCCCCGAGGTGCGGAACTGGGAGACGCTCGCTTTCCTGCACGGGCTGCGCGGTTTCATGCTGGGCATATTCATCCCGGCGACGATCATGATCATCTTCCGCAACCTGCCGCTGAAATGGTGGGTGCCGGCGCTGGCGGTCTATGCCTTCCGGCTCGCCTTCTCGCAGAGCGCCGGCGTCGCCATCGTCGGCTTCTACGAGACCCACCTGTCCTGGGAGTGGGTCTACTGGCAGGACGTGTTCCTGGCGCCGCTCATCGGCATATTGGTGCGCCTCGGCTCGCCGGTGGAGAAGGTCGATATCGGGCTGCTGCAACGCGCCGACTGGGGCGGCATGGCGCTGCTCGGCTCCAGCTGGGCGCTCATCTATGTCGCGCTCGACCAGGGCAACCGGCTGGACTGGCTGCAATCCGGGCTGATCCTCTCCCTGCTGGTGGCGGGGGTGGCGATGCATGTCCTCTTCTTCGTCAACGAGACGCTGGTGAGGACGCCCTGGGCCAGCCACCGCGTCATCGCCAAGCGCAACGTGCTGCTCGGCTTCCTGATCATCCTGTGCTTCAACCTCGCCAGCATGTCGAACAGCCTCCTGGTGCCGAACTTCCTCTCCAACGTGGTGGGGTTGCGGCCGGAGGAGATCGGTGGGCCGATCGTCGTCGGCGTCGCCCTGCCGCTCCTGGTGATCATGCCGGTCGCGGTGATCATGATCCGCCTGTTCGACGTCCGGCTGAGCCTGCTGATCGGCTTCCTCGCCTTCGCCATCGCCGGGCACATGGGCACCTACATCACCCATGAATGGGCGGGCTGGACCTTCCTGCCGATGCTGCTCATCCAGTCGGTGGGACAGGGCTTCACCTTCCTGGCGGCGGTGGTCTACCTGCTCGCCAATTCCGATCCGAAGCAGGCGACGGCGGTCGGCGCCTATGTGCAGGTGCTGCGCCTCGGCGGCGCCGAGACCGGCGTCAGCATCATGATGACCTTCCTGCGCCACCGCGAGCAGTTGCACTCCTACCTGCTCGGCCTGCATGTGTCGTCGGCCAGCCAGAAGGTGACCGACGCGCTGCACGGCTTCACCGCCCCCTTCACCGATGCGGGGGCCTCGGCGCAGCAGGCCAGCGCGCGCGGCGTCGCCAGCCTCGCCGCCCTGGTGGCACGCGAAGCCAATGTGCTGTCCTATATCGACGGATTCCAGCTCTGCTACTGGGGGGCGCTGGCCGGGCTCATAGTCGTCGCCCTGCTCGGACGGGCGCCGCGCGGGCCACTCAGCCCGCGCTACTACTGAAGACACCGGCGGGCCGCTCAGCCCGCGCTACTACTGAAAGCGCCGGCGGGCCGCTAAGCCCGCGCCACTACTGAAAGCACCGGCGGGCCATTCAGCCCGCGCGGCGCCCGATCCGCCGCCTCAGTCGAACGAGGCGCCGAGCCGCCTTCCATAGTCGACCACCGCCTGCCCGTGCAGGAGGCGCACTCGCTCGAACGCCGCCAGCGCCGCCGGCAGGTCCGGCTGCCCGATGAGCGCGTCGCGCAGCGCGAAGGCGTCGCCGGCCACCTTGGCGACACCCATGGCGGTGTGCGGCCGGGCGACGAAGGCGGCGTCGCCGATCAGCACCAGCCGCCCGGCGACCATGCGCGGAGCGGCATAGTCGAAGATCGCCTGCACGAAGGGGCGCGGCTCGGCCGCCACCGCCGCCGCGAAGGCCGGCGGCAGCAGCCGGACGGCATCGGCGCGCAGCGCATCGGCCGCCGCCGGCCGCATCTGCCCCGGCGCCAGCGAGAAATCGTGCTGCTGCCCATCGACGTCGGTCAGCACCTCGGCGAGCGCCTCGGGCGTGTAGCGCCGGTACCAGACCCAGTTATAGCGCCGCCGCCCCGGCTCGATCGCCCCGTCCGCGCCGGGAACCAGATAGCCGAGCACCTGAGAGCGCGGGATGTCGTAGAAGGCGAAGCGCTCGAACAGCGTCTCCGCCGCCTCGGCCGGCATCGCCGTCTCCGGCACCAGCCCGCGCCACGCGACATAGCCGGCATAGGCAGGAGACGAGCCCGCGCCGGCCACCAGCCCGCGCAGGGTCGAGCCGAGGCCGTCGGCGGCGATGACGAGATCCGCCTCCTCCGCGCCGCCATCGGCGAAATGCACCGTCGCGCGCCGTGGGTCCTGCGTCGCTCCCGTGACCGTCCGGCCGCCGACATAGCCGCCGTCGGGCACCCGCTCGCGGAACACCCGGAACAGCCGGTCCCAGGACAGCTGCGTCTGCGGCGTCGCCTGCCGGTGGACCACGTCACCGGCGTGGTCGAGCACGATGCGCTCATGCGCCTCGACGCCGAACCGCGCGACATGCTCGCCCCCGGCCTCGCGCAGCATGGCGAACACCTCGCGCTGGGCGACGAGGCCGGCGCCGCGCCCCTCCAGCCCCGTGGTCGAACGCTCATGGATGGTGACGTCGTGTCCGGCCCGGCGCAGCAGTTCGGCGGCGAACAGGCCACCGACCGAGCCGCCGACAATCACGATGCGCATCGGCATGTCTCTTCTCCTGGAAAGGGGTCGGGCGAGGTGCTGCCGAGGGCGTCGCGCCCGCCCGCGCGCCCCGCGCGGCAACCGACCGCTTTCCCTGCACCGCCCCGGCGCGGTTTTCTTTCGCGAATGCCGCCACGCCGTTCTCCCGTTCCTCCGCCGCTCGCTCCCATACCTTTGTATGGGGCCGGCAAACTCTTCATATAGCCGGCCAAACCCACGTAGAATGGAGCAATTTCGCGCCGCGCCTATTCTTTGCCCATCGCCAGCCGATGCCTGGAAACGTCCAGATACGGCGATGGGACATCCTCGTGCGGTCGGGCAACAAGACATGCCGCCCCCCACGGGATCACCATCGCCGGGACCACGGGCAGACGCTCCGTCCCACTCCTCCGACAGAGGGAGTTCCGGCCATGTCGTTCCATGTGTCTCCGCAGATCGAGGGTACCGTCACCTCCGCCCTCCCCGACATCCTGCCCGTGCCCTTCGCCGCCGCGCCGGTCGCGCCGCTGCCCGCCGCCGACACCCTCTCCGTCCGCCTCGGCCATATCGATCTCGTCCTCGCCATCTCGGCGGCCAGCGCGCTGCCGGCGGCCGGCCTGCCGCTGGTCGAGCAGCAGCCGACGCGGGACGGCACCCTGCATTTGCGCGTCGCCGGCAACCAGATCCCCACCTCCTTCCGCCTCGCCACCGGCCCGGTCCCCGCCGGCACCGACGATCCGGTGATCCGCCGCATGTCGCTGGCGCTGGAGGCTGCCGAGCATCGCGCCGACGAGTATGGCGACGTCTATGCCGATGCGCTGCGCCTCGCCATCGTCACCCGCGCGCTCACCATGCGTCCCGCCGGCGACCCGCTGGAGGCGCCCGTCGTCGAGCCGGTCCCGGCGCCGCGTCGCCCCAAGTCCGGCCTGCCCAAGTGGCGGCTGAAGAAGGTCGTCGCCTATATCGACGACAATCTCAGCGAGAGCGTCTCCCTCGCCGGCATGGCCGACGCCGCCGGCCTCAGCCGCATGCATTTCGCCGCCCAGTTCCGCGTCACCACTGGCCTGCGCCCGCACGAGTTCCTGCTGCGCCGGCGCATCGAGAAGGCGCAGGCGATGATGATCGAGACCCGCGAAACGCTGGTCGCCGTCGCGCTGGAGGTCGGCTTCCAGACCCAGGCCCACTTCACCACCGTGTTCCGCCGCTTCGTCGGCGACACCCCGCATCAGTGGCGCAGCGCCCAGCGCGGCCGCAACTGATCCTTCCCCCTCACCGCACGACGGGAGCCCTGCCATGGGTATCGCGAAATCCATTCGCCCTTATCATCACCCCGCCGGCGGCTGGGGCGCCCTCAAGGCGATGGGAACCGCCCTCGTCGAGCAGGAAATCCCGATCTCCGGCATGGAATTGCTCGCCCACATGAACCAGCCGGGCGGCTTCGATTGCCCGGGCTGCGGCTGGGCCGACCCGAAGCACACCTCGCCGTTCGAATATTGCGAGAACGGCGGCAAGGCGGTCGCCTGGGAGGCCACGGCGAAGCGCTGCACGCCGGACTTCTTCGCCGCCCACACCGTCGCCGAGCTCGAACGCAAGTCCGATTTCGAGCTCGAGATGGAAGGCCGCCTCACCCATCCGATGCGCTACGATTCCGTCGGCGACAAATATGAGCCGGTGAGCTGGGAAGAGGCCTTCGCCCTGGTTGCCCGCCATCTCAACGCGCTGCCCGACCCGAACATGGCGGAGTTTTACACCTCCGGCCGCGCCTCCAACGAGGCCGCCTTCCTCTACCAGCTGTTCGCCCGCGAGTTCGGCACCAACAATTTCCCCGATTGCTCGAACATGTGCCACGAGGCCACCAGCGTCGGGCTGCCGGAATCGATCGGCGTCGGCAAAGGCACGGTGCTCTTGGAGGATTTCGAGAAGGCCGACTGCATCTTCATCTTCGGCCAGAACCCCGGCACCAATTCGCCGCGCATGATGACCGACCTGCGCAACGCATCGCGGCGCGGCGCCACCATCATGTCGTTCAACCCGCTGCGCGAGCGGGCGCTGGAGCGCTTCCAGGCGCCGCAGAACCCGGTGGAGATGGCGACCCTCACCTCGACGCCGATCTCCTCCCGCCTGTTCCAGGTGAAGGTCGGCGGCGACGTGGCGGCGATCAAGGGCATCATGAAATGCCTCATCGAGGCCGACGCGGCGGCCCGGCGCGCCGAGGCCGCCCCGGTGCTCGACTGGGACTTCATCCGCGGCCACACGGTGGGCGTTGAGGCGCTGGTCGCCGACCTCGCGGCGACGCCGTGGGACGCCATTGTCCGCAAGTCCGGCCTGTCGCAGGCCGATATCGCGGAGGCCGCCAACGCCTATATCAAGGCCGAGCGCACCATCTTCGTCTACGGCATGGGCATCACCCAGCACCGCCATGGCGCGCGGAACGTCCAGCAACTCACCAATCTCGCGCTGCTCAAGGGCAATATCGGCCGCGAGGGCGCCGGCATGTGCCCGGTACGCGGCCATTCCAACGTGCAGGGCGACCGCACGGTCGGCATCACCGAGATCCCCAGCGACGAGTTGCTGGACCGCATCGAGGCCCGCTTCGGCTTCGCGCCGCCGCGCCAGCACGGCCACAACGTCGTCACCGCGCTGGAAGCCATGGTGCGCGGGGAATCGAAGGTGTTCATCGGGCTGGGCGGCAATTTCGCCGCCGCCATTCCGGATTGGGAGGCGACGCAGGCGGCGATGCGCCGGCTTGAGCTCACCGTCCACATCGCCACCAAGCTCAACCGCAGCCATCTGGTGCACGGCAAGGACGCGCTGATCCTGCCCTGCCTCGGCCGCACCGAGGTCGATCTCCAGGCCACCGGGCCGCAATCGGTCACGGTGGAGGATTCGATGTCGATGGTGCACGCCTCGGCGGGCGTGCGGCCGCCGGCCTCCGAGCACCTCAGGAGCGAGCCGGCGATCATCGCCGGCGTGGCCCGCGCCACGCTCGGAGCGGGTTCGAAGGTCGCCTGGGAGAAGCTCGCCGGCGAGTACGCGCTGATCCGCGAGGACATCGAGGCGGTGT
Organism: Ancylobacter sonchi; assembly: GCF_018390695.1. Lineage (GTDB taxonomy): Bacteria > Pseudomonadota > Alphaproteobacteria > Rhizobiales > Xanthobacteraceae > Ancylobacter > Ancylobacter sonchi. The sequence goes on from NZ_JAHBGF010000011.1 coordinate 174,202, forward strand.
TCCCGATCTTTGCCGGCTACAATGCCCGCATCAAGGAGCCCGGCGGCTTCCACCTCACCTCGCTGGCGCGCGAGCGCATCTGGGCGACGGCTTCCGGCAAGGCGAACTTCCTCGTCGTCGACGGGCTGTGCGAGGACACCAGCATCAAGGACGCCGAGGCGCTGTGGCTCACCTCGCTGCGCAGCCACGACCAGTACAACACCACGCTCTATTCGAATTCCGACCGCTATCGCGGTGTCTACAACCAGCGCGACGTCATCTTCCTCAATCAAGGCGAGATGGAGAAGCGCGGCCTGAAGGCCGACGACCGCGTCGACATCGTCACCGTGGCGACCGATGGCGTGGAGCGCGCCGTGCGCGGCTTCCGCGTGGTGCCCTACGCGTTCCCGGATGGCGGCTGTGCCGCCTACTACCCGGAGATGAACCCGCTGGTGCCGCTCTACGCCCACGATCCGCTGAGCTTCACCCCTTCCTACAAGGGCGTGCCGGTGCGGCTGGTGAAGGTCGCCGGGCAGGGAGCGCGCTGAGGATGGACGCGGTCGAACTCGCCCGGGCGCAATTCGCCTTCACCATCGGCTTCCACATTCTCTGGCCGACCTTGTCCATCGGCCTCGCCTGGTTCTGCACCCTGCTCAGCCTGCTGTGGTGGCGCACCGGCCGGCCGGTCTATCGCGACCTGATGCGGTTCTGGATCCGGCTGTTCGCCCTCAGCTTCGGCATGGGGGTCATCACCGGCATCGTGCTCAGCTACGAGATCGGCACCAACTGGGCCGGCTTCTCCCGTTCGGTGTCGAACGTGCTCGGCCCGATGTTCATGTACGAGACGCTGACCGCCTTCTTCCTGGAGGCCGGCTTCATCGGAATCATGCTGTTCGGCGAGGGGCGTGTATCGAAGGGCACGCACTTTTTCGCCTGCCTGATGGTCTCCTCCGGCGCGCTGTTCAGCGCTACCTGGATCATCGCTGCCAATAGCTGGATGCAGACACCGGCCGGCGCGGTGGCCGATGCCGACGGCATCTTCCATGTGGTGGACTGGTGGCAGGCGGTCTTCACCGCCTCCTTCCCCTATCGCCTCGCCCATATGGTCTGCGCCAGCTTCCTCACCGGCTCCTTCGTGGTGGCGGGCGTCTCGGCCTTCCATCTGTGGCGGCGCCAGCACCTTGCCGCCTCGCGCACCGCCTTCTCGATGGCGATGTGGCTGGCGCTGGTGCTCGCCCCCACCCAGATCGCGCTGGGCGACTTGCATGGCCGCAACACGCTGGAGAACCAGCCGGTGAAGCTCGCCGCCATGGAAGGGCTGTGGGACACGACGAAAGGACCGGCGATGACCGTCATCGCCTGGCCGGACATGGCGGAGCAGAAGAACCTCTACGCCCTCGACATCCCCCACCTCGCCAGCCTCTACCTCACCCATAGCTGGGACGGCGAGGTCGAGGGGCTGAAGACGGTGCCGCCATCCGACCAGCCCAACGTGCCGCTGGTGTTCTTCGCCTTCCGCATCATGGTCGGCATCGGCCTCGCGCTGCTGGCCACCGCCGTCACCGGGTTGGCGCTGCGGCTGCGCGGGCGGCTGTTCTACGCCCGCTGGTTCCAGCTCCTCGCCATGGCGACCACCCCGCTCGGTTTCCTCGGCGTGCTCGCCGGCTGGACTGTGACCGAGGCCGGGCGCCAGCCCTGGATCGTCTACGGCCATCTGCGCACCGCCGATGCGGTGGCTCCCGTCACCGCCGGGGCGGTGACCACCAGCCTGATCATCTTCTTCGCCGTCTACAACGTGCTGCTGCTCAGCTTCGTCTGGTTCGCCGGGCGGCTGGCGCTCAAGGGGCCGGCCGATAGCTCGGTGCCGTCCCGCGAGCATGTCGGCCTCGATCGCACCAATGCCGGCCTTTCGGCCGCATCGTCCACCTCACCGGCCTCGCTGTCGTCCTCATCGACGGCGCCCGCCACCCTCGAACAGGCAGGAGCCTGAGATGCTCGAGCTCATGCAGAATCCCCATGTGCCGCTGGCCTTCGCCGCTCTCGCGGCGTTCTGCGTCAGCGTCTATGTGCTGGCCGACGGCCTCGATCTCGGGGTGGGCATCCTCTTCCTCGCCGCCCCCCGCGACGACCAGCGCGACCTGATGATGGCCTCGATCGAGCCGGTGTGGGACGCCAACGAGACCTGGCTGGTGATGGGCGGCACGCTGCTCATCGCCACCTTCCCGGCCGGCTACTACGTTCTTCTGCCTGCGTTTTATCTGCCGATCATGTTCATGCTGTTCGCGCTGATCTTCCGCGGCATCGCCTTTGAGTTCCGCCTCCAGGCGACCCGCTTCCGCTTCGTCTGGGACATCGCCTTCGCCGCCGGCTCCATTTTGGCAACCCTTTGCCAGGGCCTGATTCTCGGCGGGCTGATCGGTGGCGTGCCGATGCAGGACGGCATGTTCTCCGGCGGCCCGTTCAGCTTCTTCTCCCTGCTCGGCCTCATGTGCGGCATCGGACTTCTCGGCGGCTACGCGCTGATCGGCGCCGGTTGGCTGATCTGGAAAACCGTTGGTTCCACTCAGGTTTTCGCCCGCGAGATCGCCCATGCCGCGCTGATCCTCACCGCGGTGATGATGGCGCTGGTCAGTCTGTGGAGCGCACTGACCGTGCCCGAGGTGGCGGCCCGCTGGTTCGCTTTGCCGAACCTGCTGTTGCTCGCGCCGGTGCCGCTGGCGACGCTCGCCGTGCTCGTCGCCATCTGGCGCGGCATCTGGGAGGGCGCCGAGCCGCGCACCTTCCTGCTGTCGCTGATGGTGTTCGCTCTCGGCCTCGTGGGCCTCGTCGTCAGCCTGTGGCCCTATGTGGTACCGCGCCACGTGACCGTCTGGGACGGCGCGGCCGACCCGCAAACCCTTGGATTCATTGCCATAGGGCTCGTCGTCATCCTGCCGATCGTCCTCGCCTATCAGGCGCATGCCTATTGGGTATTCCGCGGCAAGGTGGAACCGCATGCCGGCGGCTATGGCGAGGCGGCGATGGGGAGCCCGCATCCATGAACCCCGCCCTCGCGCTCGCACCCATCCTCGCCGGGCTGATCGTCCTGTTCGTCGGCGCCACCGTGCTGGTGCAGCGCCCGGCATCGCGCCCCCTGCTGGTTGGCGCCTGTCTGCTGCTTGATGTCGCGCTGCTCGGCGCCGGGCTGGTGCTGCTGCCCTTCGCCCTGCCGCTAAGCGGCTTTTGAGGCCAGGCGCCGCTAGATCAGCCGCAGGCCCTTGAGGCTGGCATGGCCGTCCTTGCCGACGATGATGTGGTCATGCACCTCGATGCCGAACGGCTTCGCCACATCGATGATGGTCTTGGTCATCGAGATATCGGCGCTCGACGGGGTCGGGTCGCCGCTCGGGTGGTTGTGGACAAGGATGACCGCGCTCGCCGACACTTCCAGCGCCCGCTTGACCACCTCGCGCGGATAGACCGGCGTATGATCCACCGTCCCGCTCTGCTGCACCTCGTCGAGGATGAGCTGGTTGCGTTTGTCGAGGAACAGCACACGGAACTGCTCGCGGTCGGCGAAGGCCATCGAGGCGCGGCAATGGGCGATCACCGCGCTCCACGAAGACAGCACCGGCCGCGCCCGCATCTGCGCCCGCGTCACCCGCTGCACCGCCGCGCCGATCAGCTGAAATTCGGTGATGATCGCCTCGCCGACGCCCTTGAACTCGCGCAGGCGCGCCGGCGGGGCGGCGATCACCTCGGCGAAGGAGCCGAAGCGCTCGACCAGCTTCTTGGCGAGCGGCTTGACGTCCGCGCGCGGCACGGCGCGGAACAGCACGAGCTCGAGCAGTTCGTAGTCCGGCAGCGCCTCCCCGCCCCCGGAGCGGAAGCGCTCGCGCAGCCGCTCACGGTGGCCGGTGAAATGGGGCTCATAGTCGGCCGACCCTGCGCGCTCGGACATCCCGGCTTCCGCCGATACGGCCTCGGACGGCACGGTTTCGGACGTCGGCGTCTCGTCAAAGCCCGGCTTAGGCCTCATCCGCCGCCCCGGCCGCTCAGCCGCCGAAGATCGGCTTGTGATAGCCCTTCGGCGACAGGGTGAAGATCTCCACCCCGGTCTCGGTCACGCCGACCGAATGCTCGAACTGGGCGGAGAGCGCACGGTCGCGCGTCACCGCCGTCCAGCCGTCCGACAGCACCTTCACATGCGGCCGGCCGAGATTGATCATCGGCTCGACGGTGAAGATCATCCCCGGCATCAGTTCCGGGCCTTCGCCCCGGCGGCCGACATGCACGATGTTCGGCTCGTCGTGGAACAACTGGCCGACGCCGTGGCCGCAGAAGTCCCGCACCACGCTCATATGCAGCGGCTCGACAAAGTCCTGGATCGCCGCGCCGATGTCGCCGACATGGCCACCCGGCCTGATCGCCGCGATGCCACGCATCATCGATTCGTAGGTCACGTCCAGCAGCCGCTCGGCCCGGCGCGGGATCTCGCCCACCGGGTACATGCGGCTCGAATCGCCGTACCAGCCGTTATAGATCAGCGTGACGTCGACATTGACGATGTCGCCCTCGCGCAGCGGCTTCTCGTTGGGAATGCCGTGGCAGACCACATGGTTGATCGAGGTGCAAGTCGACTTGCGGTAGCCGCGATACATCAGCGTCGCCGGGATGGCGCCGTTGTCCATGCCGAATTCGAACACCAGATTGTCGATCGCCTCGGTGCTGACGCCCGGCGCGACCATCTCGTGCACGAGATCGAGCGCCTCGGCGGCCAGCCGCCCGGCACGGCGCATGCCCTCGAAGCCTTCCGGCCCGTGCAGGCGGATCTGACCGGTTTTCCTCAGCGGCGCGGCGGCCGCTTCAACATAGCTCATCGCAGGCAAGTCCAGATTCGTCGCGGGCCGATACCCGCCATTTCCAGTCGCCGAATGTAAGCGATCCGCCGGCGCACGCAAGGAAACAAGGTCGCGAGGTGCCCCCTTCCCCTCGCCCGCGCCGGACGTCCGCGTTCAGCCGAGCGCCTTCGCCATGTGGACGAGACGCCGGTCCGGCATCTGTTCCACCCGCTCGATGGAATAGCCCTTGCGGCGATACCAGTTGATGTTGGCCGACAGCGGCTCGCCGGTATAAAGCCGCACCACCCCACGCCCCAGCGCCTGCGCGCGCGCGTCGGCGGCGGCGAGCAGCACATTGCCGAGGCCCGATCCCTGCGCCATCGGCGAGATGGCTAGGCTGTCGAGCAGCAGGTCCTCCGCCCGCGGTTCCAGGATCAGCACCGCCGACAAAGCGGTGGCGCCGTCGACCACCCACACCTCGCGCTCGCGGAACACCTGGGCGTAGTCCCACAGCAGCGGCACCGGCTCGACCCCGAGAAGGATGCGGTTCTTGGCATAGGCGCGCCGCTGCACCTCTTCCACCGTCGGCAGGTCGGCAAGGCTGGCCCGCCGCAGCCGGATGTCGCCGACCTCGATCTGATCGGCATTGAAGACGCCGAGCGAGGCGAGCTGACGCCCCTCGGCGTCGAAATTCTCCGGTGCCAGCCAATGCGCGAAGGCGTGGGCGCGCTGCGGCCATTCGCCGTCCAGCATGGAGAACCAGGCGGTATCGCGATTGCGGCCCTTGACGATCATGTGCTGGCGGAAGACGCCCTCGAAGCGGAAGCCGTACCGCAGGGCGGCACGGCGCGAGGGGGCGTTGAGCGCGTTGCACTTCCACTCGTAGCGCCGATAGCCCAGCGTCTCGAAGACGTGGCGCGCCATCAGTTCCATCGCCTCGGTGCCGCCCGGGGTGCGCATCAGCGCCGGGGTGTAGAGGATGTTGCCGACCTCGATCACCCGGTTGGCCGGATCGATGCGCATGAAGGTGGCGTGCCCCACCGCCTCGCCGCTCGCCTTGTCGATGATGGCATAGAGCAGCGGGTCGTCCTTCTGCGCCGCTGCGGCGTAATAGGCCTCGAACGCGGCATAGTCCTCGAAGGGCGCTGCCCCGAGATAGGCCCAGAGCTGCTCCTTCTCCGGCCCGTGCGAGCGCTCATAGAGCGCCGGGCCGTGCGTGCCGACGTCGAACGGCACGATGCCGACATGCCGACCGGTGAGCGCGATACGCTGAGGCCGCGCCGCCGGCCGGGAATCCACCACCTCTCCCAGAGTCAGGTCGAACGCATCAGTGCTCATTGAAAGATCCCGGCGTCACGCGCATTGAACGGTTAGGACGGAGAGAACAGCTTGAAGCCCGCCCCGTTCATGTGACACCAATGGCGAAACTACAAGCAATTTGCGGTCGTCCCGCGCCCTATCAACGCCAGCACAGAATAATCCCGTGACATCGCCCATCTCCCCCATCCGTCCCATCTCGGCCTTCGAGCGCATCGGCGAGGAGAATGCCTTCGCGGTACTCGCCCGCGCGGCAGCGCTCGCCGGCGAGGGGCGCGACATCATCAATCTCGGCATCGGCCAGCCCGATTTCCGCACGCCCGACCACATTGTCGAGGCGGCGATCAAGGCGCTGCGCGACGGCGAGCACGGCTACACGCCGTCCATCGGCATCGCGCCGCTGCGCGAGGCCGTCGCGGCCGACATTCACCGCCGCCACGGCACCACGATCGATCCCGGCCGGGTCGTCATCGTGCCCGGCGGCAAGGTGACGATGTTCGCCGCCATCCTCATGCTCGGCGAGCCGGGGGCGGAGATCCTCTATCCCGATCCCGGCTTCCCGATCTATCGCTCGATGATCGAGTTCACCGGCGCCACGCCGGTGCCGGTACCGATCCGCGAGGAGAACGGCTTCGCCTTCTCCGCCGAGGAGACGCTGGCGCTCATCACCCCGCGCACCCGGTTGCTCATCCTCAACTCGCCCGCCAATCCCACCGGCGGCGTGACGCCGAAGGCGGAGATCGACGCGCTGGTCGCCGGACTGGAGCATCACCCGCACGTCGCCATCCTCTCCGACGAGATCTACGACCAGTTCCTGTTCGACGGCGAGGAGCACACCACCCTGCTCGCCTATCCCGAGATCCGCGACCGGCTGATCCTGCTCAATGGCTGGTCCAAGACCTATGCGATGACCGGCTGGCGCATGGGCTGGGCGCTGTGGCCGCCGGCATTATTCGAGGCGGTGCGCAAGCTCAGCGTCAACGCCTGGTCCTGCGTCAATTCCCCCGCCCAGTTCGGCGCGCTGGCCGCCCTCACCGGCCCGCAGGACTGCGTCAAGGCGATGGTCGCCGAGTTCGACGCCCGCCGGAAGCTGGTGGTCGACGGGCTGAACGCGCTGCCGGGCGTCGCCTGCGCCACGCCGAAGGGGGCGTTCTACGCCTTCCCGAATGTCTCGGGCACGGGCTGGAACTCGGCAAAGGCACTGGCCAACGCCCTGCTCGAAAAAGCCGGCGTTGCCACCATCGGCGGCCCGGATTTCGGTGTGTTCGGCGAGGGCTATATCCGCCTGTCCTATGCCAATTCGGCGGAAAACATCCGCCGGGCGCTGGAGCGGATGGGCGACTTCCTCACCTCGGCGCGGGCCGCCTGAGGCGCGGGAAAGGCCGCCACATCGAAGCTTGGCGAGAGCCCATTCGGCGTCGCGGGTTGCCGCGGCCGCCGATTGAGGCGAACCTGCGCGCGAATCCCGGGCGCCGGAAATGGCGCCCCCGCAGCAGGAGAAAGAGTCCATGGCAAAGGTAGTTTCCATCGGCGAGGTCATGGTCGAGTTCTCCCGCGGCGCCGATGCGCGCTACGGGCTCGGCATTGGCGGCGATACCTTCAACACCGCCGTCTATCTCGCCCGCGCCGGCGTCGAGGTTGGCTATGCCACCGCACTGGGCGACGACCGCTATTCCGAACAGATCGTCGCCGCCGCCGAGGCGGAGAACATCGGCACCAAGCAGATCCTGCGCGCACCCGGCCGCATGCCCGGCCTCTATGTCATCGACACCGACACCTTCGGCGAGCGCACCTTCAGCTATTGGCGCGACAACGCCCCGGCCCGCGAGCTGTTCGAGCTACCCGGCTGGGAGCGCGTCGCCGAGGCGATCATCGAGGCGCAACTGGTCTATCTCTCCGGCATCACGCTCTCGATCTACTCCAATGTCGGCCTCGGGCGCCTGCTGGCGACACTGGAATTCGCCCGCGAGCGCGGCGCCAAAGTGGTGTTCGACGGCAATTACCGCCCGCGCAACTGGCGCGGCGACGTCGCCCGCGCCCGCACCGTCTATGCCCAGGCGCTGAAGCGCTCCACCCTCGCCTTGCCGACCTTCGAGGACGAGGCGATGCTGTGGAACGATGGCTCGCCGGCCGCCACCGCCGAGCGTCTGTCGACCTTCGGCGTCGACGAGATCGTGGTGAAGAACGGCGCCGAGGGAGCGCTGGTGGTCTCGGGCGGCACCTCCCAGCTGGTCGCGATCGCCGAGCCGGTGACCCCGGTCGACACCACCGCCGCCGGCGACAGCTTCAACGCCGCCTATCTCGCCGCGCGCCTCGACGGCAAGCCGCCGGTCATGGCGGCGGAAGCCGGCCATGCGCTGGCCGGCCGGGTGATCCAGCATCGCGGCGCCATCCTGCCGCGCACCGCCCATGCCTGATGGTCGTTCATGACACAGCAAGCCGCGACATTACCGGGCACAAGCCCGTCACATGACGGCGGCCAAGCTTGCCAGCTCGCCTGCTAACGCTCCTGCGAACCAGTTGCAAACCTTTGTCCTGGCTTGATTTTCACGTACCGACTGTCTAATCGGACGACCCCGGCGCGCGGGCGTCATCGGAACGGAATGAGCGGATGGAACGGTCCTTGCGGCTGGCGGCCGGCAGCGTGGTCGTCAGCATCGTGGTGCTGGCACTGAAATATGTCGCCTACCGGCTGACCGGCAGCATCGCGCTCTATTCCGATGCGCTGGAAAGCCTGGTTAATGTCAGCACCGCCATCGCCGCGCTGATCGCGCTCAAGGTCAGCGCCCGCCCGGCCGACGCCGCCCATCCCTATGGCTATGCCAAGGCGGAATATTTCTCGGCCGTCATCGTCGGCGTGCTCATCGTGGTCGCCGCGCTGTCGATCTTCCGCGAGGTGTATTTCGCCTGGGAGGAACCGCACGTCCTCGACCCGTCGATCAACGGCCTCGGCGCCAACGCGCTGGCCAGCGTCATCAATGCGGCCTGGTGCTGGGTGTTGATCCGCGAGGGCGGGCGCCTGCGCTCCCCCGCGCTTGTGGCCGACGGCAAGCACCTCTTCACCGACGTCATCTCTTCCGCCGCCGTGCTGGCCGGCATCGCCATCGCCATCGGCACCGGCTACCAGAAGGCCGACCTCGTCCTCGCCGCGCTGGTGGCGGTGAACATCCTGTGGTCGGGCTATGGCGTGCTGAAGGAAAGCATCGGCGGGCTGATGGACCAGGCGGTGCCGGCCGAGACGCTGGGGCGCATCCGCGCGCGCATCGCCGAGGAGGCCACCGGCGCCATCGAGGCTCATGATGTGCGGACCCGTCAGGCAGGGCGCATGACGTTCGTCGATTTCCACCTCGTCGTGCCCGGCGAGATGCCGGTGAGCGAGGCGCACGCCATCTGCGACCGGATCGAGGATGCGCTGGAGGCCGAGGTCGCCGACATCCTCGTCAACATCCATGTCGAGCCGGAGGCCAAGGCCAAGCAGGCCGGCATCCCCGTGCTCTAGAGCCCTTTCCGATCAGGCGGAATGACCTGATCGATAAGAAAGGGCTCTATATTCAATAAGCTAGAGCAGGCTCCAGCCCCGGCTCCGCGTCCGTCCATTCTGCTGGGCTCAGCGCCAAGCCGTCATCGACCCGCCTTCAGTGCGGCGAGCAGTTCCGGCGTCGGGTAGGAATCGGCCGGCAGGCCGAGCCGCTGCTGCTCCACCCTGACCGCCTGCCGGGTCGCCGCGCCGGCGATGCCGTCGACCCGCCCGACATGGTGGCCGCGCGCGTTCAGGAGCCGCTGCAGCTCGACCACCTGCGCCTGCGACAGCACCGGAATCGCCTTGCCCTGCCCACGATTATAAGCCGGCGCACCGTCCACCCGCGTGGCGAGATAGGCCGCCGAGGTGGCGTAGGTCAGCGAGTTGTTCCACTCGGTGAACACGTCGAAATTGGGATAGGCGAGGAAGGCCGGCCCCAGCCGCCCCATCGGCAGCAACACCGAGGCCGGCAGGCTGTCCGCCGGCAGCGGCGCGCCATTGGCCCGCGTCACGCCGAACCGCGCCCATTGCGAGCGCGGCAGCTTGGTCGCGAGGTCGGTCTGCTCCCAGGGCAGGTTGGACGGCACCCGCACTTCCTCCAGCCAGGGCTGGCCGCGCCGCCAGCCGAGCGCCTTGATGTAGTTGGCCGCCGAGGCGAGCGCGTCCGGCGTCGAGCGGATGAGATCGACGCGCCCGTCGCCGTCGAAATCGACGCCGTAGTTCCAGTAGTGGTCGGGCAGGAACTGGAACTGCCCGAGCTCGCCGGCCCAGGGCCCGCGCATGGTCTGGGGAGTGAGGTCGCCTCGATCGATAATCTTCAGCGCCGACATAAGCTGGGTGCGGAACACGTCGGCGCGGCGGCAGTCCCAGGCCAGCGAGGCGATCGAGCGCAGGCTCGGCTTGTCACCCATGAAGGCACCGAAATCGGTCTCCAGCCCCCAGAACGCCACCAGCACCGCGCCGGGCACGCCGTATTGCTGCTCGATATGGTCGAACAGCGCCTGGTTCTTCTGGATCAGCGCCCGCCCCTGCTGGATGCGATAGTTCGCGACCATGCGGTCGGAGAACTGGAAGAAGCTCTGCCCGAACACCTTCTGCCCGCGATCGGTGCCGACGATGTCGGGGGCGTAGGTGATGCCGTTCAGCGCCGCCGCGACCGTGCGGGCCGACACGCCCTGCGCGATCGCCTGCTGCTTGAAGCCGGCGAGCCACTGGTCGAAACCGTTGCCATTATTGCCGCAGGCCGCCTGCGCCAGGGCGGCGGCTGGAACGGCGATCGTCATCGCTGCCGCAGCGATCAGAGAGGCGAGACGGTTACGATTCATCAGCTTCGTGCGCATGGGGGTCCCTGGGAATTCTCGATGAGTCGGGCCTGCGAATCGCCGCCCTAGAGGCAGGACGTCGACGACATGGCGATGAATGCTAGCAACTCCGGGCGCGGTTGACAGCGTCCGAAACCTTCGACGACTATGCCCGCGTCGTTCCAAGGGGAGCCCCGCGACGGGGCTGAGAGATCGCCAGGGCGGGCCGAAAGGCCGGCCGCCGCGATGACCCTTCGAACCTGATCCGGGTCATGCCGGCGAAGGGATCGGAACCGAAGGGCCTCCCGCATGCCGTGCGGAATCCCTTCCCTCCCCAACGTCATACGCCCGGATCTCCCAACCACTGGTTCAGGAGATCCATCATGCCGACCAACAATCCCGACACCCCCAATGTCCCTGACGGGAAAGCCGTCCCGAGCGCCCTCGGCGTCGCTACCGGGCCGATCCCCGGCTCGCGCCGGCTCTATGTGGAATGCCCCGCACGCGGCCTGCGCGTGCCGTTCCGCGAGGTCCTGCTCTCGCCCGCCGCCGGCGAGCCCAACCTCGCCGTCTACGATGCCTCCGGCCCCTACACTGACGAAACCGCCGCCATCGACATCGCCGCCGGCCTCGCCCGCCCGCGCGACGCCTGGGTGTGGGCTCGCGGCGACGTCGAAGCTGGCACCGGCCGCGCGGTGAAGCCGGAGGACAATGGCAACGTCCCGGATGAGAAGCTCGTCACGCCCTTCCCGCTCCGCCACCGCCCGTTGCGCGCCCGAGGGGGAGCTGCCGTCACCCAGATGGCCTATGCCCGCCGCGGCATCGTCACGCCGGAGATGGAATATGTCGCCATTCGCGAGAACGGCCTGCGCGACCGCCTCGGCCCCCTCATCCGCGACGGCGAGGATTTCGGCGCCGCCATCCCCGATATCGTGACGCCGGAATTCGTACGCGACGAGGTGGCGCGCGGACGCGCCGTCATCCCGGCTAACATCAATCATGGCGAGTTGGAGCCGATGGCGATCGGCCGCAACTTCCTGGTCAAGATCAACGCCAATATCGGCAATTCCGCCGTCACCTCCTCGGTCGCCGAGGAGGTCGACAAGATGGTGTGGGCGATCCGCTGGGGCGCCGACACGGTGATGGACCTTTCCACCGGCCGCAACATCCACAACATCCGCGAATGGATCATCCGCAACGCGCCGGTGCCCATCGGCACCGTGCCGATCTACCAGGCGCTGGAGAAGGTCGGCGGCGTCGCCGAGGACCTGAGCTGGGAGGTGTTCCGCGACACGCTGATCGAGCAGGCCGAGCAGGGCGTCGACTATTTCACCATCCATGCCGGCGTGCGGCTGCCCTATGTCCCGCTCACCGCCAATCGCGTCACCGGCATCGTCTCGCGCGGCGGCTCGATCATGGCCAAGTGGTGCCTCGCCCACCACCGCGAGAGCTTCCTTTATGAGCGTTTCGCCGAGATCTGCGAGATCATGCGCGCCTATGACGTCACCTTCTCGCTCGGCGACGGGCTGCGCCCCGGCTCCATCGCCGACGCCAACGACGCTGCGCAGTTCGCCGAGCTGGAGACGCTGGGCGAGCTGACGCAGATCGCCTGGGCGAACGACTGCCAGGTTATGATCGAAGGCCCCGGCCATGTGCCAATGCACAAGATCAAGGCCAACATGGACAAGCAGCTCAGCGTCTGCGGCGAGGCGCCATTCTACACGCTCGGGCCGCTGACCACCGACATCGCGCCGGGCTACGACCACATCACCTCGGCGATCGGCGCGGCGATGATCGGCTGGTTCGGCACTGCCATGCTCTGCTACGTCACCCCGAAGGAGCATCTCGGCCTGCCGAACCGCGACGACGTGAAGACCGGCGTCATCACCTACAAGATCGCCGCCCATGCCGCCGACCTCGCCAAGGGCCATCCGACGGCGCGGGCCTGGGATGACGCACTCTCCCGCGCCCGATTCGACTTCCGCTGGCAGGACCAGTTCAACCTCGCGCTCGACCCGGGCACCGCAACGGCTTTCCACGACGAGACGCTGCCGAAGGAGGCGCACAAGCTGGCGCATTTCTGCTCGATGTGCGGGCCGAAATTCTGCTCGATGAAGATCAGCCAGGAGATTCGGGCCGAGGCCCGCGCAGCCGAAACTGAGGCAAGCCTGGCCAGCGATGGCATGGCCGATATGTCCCGGCGCTTCCGCGCCGGCGGCGGCGCGCTCTACCGTCCCGTTCCCGCGGCAGAGTGAACGCCTGGCTGAACACTCGGCGCGCCGGCCCCCGAGTCGGCGCGTCCCTTGCCGCAGGGCCATATTGACCCGGCGGGCTCCCGGATCGAAGAAGGCTGGAAAGCTCCGGTCGGTGCGAGGTCCCCCATGAATGTCGTCATGCTGCTCTATCCCAACCTCACGCAGCTCGATCTCACCGGCCCGTTCGAGGTATTCTCACGGTTTGCCGAGCTCCGGCGCCACTTGGTGTGGAAAACCCTCGATCCCATCGTCGATAGCGGCGGCCTGCGGCTGCTGCCGAGCGTCACCTTCGCCGATTGCCCGCCGGCCGACATCCTGTTCGTGCCGGGCGGCCCCGGCCAGCTGGCGCTGATGGAAGATGCCGAGACGCTGGATTTCCTGCGCCGGCAGGCGGCCGGCGCGCAGTACGTCACCTCTGTCTGCACGGGATCGCTGGTGCTCGCCGCCGCCGGCCTACTGGGCGGACGGCGCGCCACCTCGCACTGGCTGTCGCTGGACCAGCTCGCCCTGTTGGGCGCCCAGCCGGTCGCCGAGCGCGTGGTGATGGACGGCAACGTGGTCACCGGCGCTGGCGTCACCTCCGGCATCGACTTCGCACTGACGCTGACCGCCCATATTTTCGGCCGCGAGCGGGCGGAGCGGGCGCAGCTCTTCATGGAGTACGATCCGGCGCCGCCCTTTCCCGGCGGCTCGCCCGCGAGCAGCGATCCCTCCCTCACCGCGCTGATTCGGGCCGAGACCAGCGCCTTCCAGGAGACGCGGCGCGCGGTCGCCCGGCGGGTTGCCGCGGCCGCGCGGGACGACCGCGCATGAACCCGGTCCGCCCCGTCGCCGCCGTGCTCGCGGTCGTCATCCGCGACGCGCGCCTCCTCCTGGTGCGCCGTGCCAATCCGCCGGACCAGGGGCGCTGGGGCTATCCGGGCGGGCGAATCGAGTGGGGCGAGCCGTTCCGCGACGCCGCCCTGCGCGAGCTGATGGAGGAGACCGGCATCGCCGCCGATTCGCCGGAGCTGATCGACGTGCTCGACTTCATCGAGGCCGATGCGGCCGGGACGCTCGCGCATCATTTCGCGATGATCGCGGTCGCCTGCCGCTGGCGGTCCGGCGAGGGCGAGGCCGCCGACGACGCGCTGGAGACCGGCTGGTTCACTCTTCCCGAGGTCGAGCGGATGGGACGCGCCGCCAGCGACAAGGTCGGTGTCATCGCCCGGCGGGCCCTGCGCCTGCCGCCGTCGGACTGAGCCTCCGCAAACGAAAAGGGCCTCCCGAAGGAGGCCCTGCCGTAGCGTGGTGTCGGCGCGGGAATTGCCGAGGCGCCCCCGCGCCGGATGCGGAATGCGGATCAGGCGTGCGCCGAGGCGGTACCTGCCGTCGCCACCGGACCGGTGGAGGACTTGGCGACATGGTTCGCCAGCGTCTTCGGCAGCAGCGTCACCGCGAGGAAGGCGGCGAACAGGTCCATGGCGGCCACGGTATAGAGCACGCTCGACCAGGTGCCGGTGGCTTCCATCAGGAGGTTGCCGACCGGCACGAACAGCGCGCCGATGCCCTTGGCGCAGTAGAGCACGCCGTAGATCTTGCCGATGTGCTTGGTGCCGAAGGCGTCGCCGGCCAGCGCCGAGAACAGCGAGTAGACTTCGCCCCAGGCCAGGAACACCACGCCGGACAGGATCAGGAACGCCCACGGATTGTGGCCGAAATAGCCGAGCGCGATGATGCCGACGCCTTCGAGGGAGAAGGCGATCACCATGGTCTTCTCACGGCCGATATGGTCGGAGATCCAGCCGAACAGCGGACGCGAGATACCGTTCATGATGCGGTCGAGCATCAGGGCGAGCGGCAGGGCGGCCATGGTGAAGAAGTACAGGTTGACCTTGAACTCCTTCACGCCGAGGTCCTGCGCGATGACGCCGAGCTGGGCGACCGCCATCATGCCGCCGGTGACGACGCAGGTGAACATGAGGAGCATCAGCCAGAACAGCTTGGTGTTCAGCGCTTCCTTCAGCGTGTAGTCGCGACGGCTCTGGTTGAGCTTCTCGGACGCCTTGACCTGGCCGGCCTTCGGCGACTGGAGGAACCAAGCGGCGACGAAGGCGAGACCGCCCTGCAGCAGGCCGAAGAAGAAGAAGGTCTCCTGGAAGCCGGCGCTCTCGATCATCGAGGCGATCGGCAGGATGGTGGCGGCCGAGCCGGCGCCGAAGCCACCCGCGGTGAGGCCGACGGCGAGACCGCGGCGATCCGGGAACCACTTCAGGGCGTTGTTGATGCAGGTGGCGTAGATGCAGCCGACGCCGATGCCGCCCACCGCCGCGCCGACATAGAAGCCGGTCAGGCTGGCAGCCTGCGAATTGAGCACCCAGGCCGCGCCGATCATGATCGCGCCGAAGGCGACCATCACGCGGGGGCCGAACTTGTCGATGAAGTAGCCTTCAATCGGCGCCAGCCAGGTCTGCACCAGCACGAAGATGGTGAACGCGATCTGGATCGAGGCGCGTTCCCAGCCGAAGGTCTTCTGGATTTCGGGAACGAACAGCGTCCACGCGTACTGGATGTTGGCGGTCGCCACCATGCAGACGATGCCGACGATCAGCTGGAGCCAGCGCCTGCTTTCGGAAAAATCCTTACCCGGCCCGAGGGCCGCAGTGGTTGGGGTAGCCATCGAATTCTCCTTGAACGATTTCTTCCGCTTTAGGGTCCGGCAGGCGCCGGATTTGCTGTTGTTGGACGCCCCGGCCACGCGTGGCCGCCAGGACGACAGAGTCGACCGGATCGCCCGCCGGACATGCCGTCCGGGCGCCGATGCCATGTGCAGGATGTGGCGGGAGGTCGGGACAGCGCCCGGCTCGCCTCGACGTCTAGCGACGCGAGGTACTGAGCCGACGATGGGGCGCCATTGACGTGGACATGCCCATGAACGTTCTCCTCTCCCGAATGCACCCGCCGTTGACCGGCCTTTTCGGTCGCTCCGTTCTGGCAACGGGCGCCGGCGTTTCTGCTTGGCCGTGGACGGCGCTGCGTCCTCCCACGGCAACCGCCCTTGCGGGGCGGACAATCGTTTCGGGTGGTGGCCTCTTTTCTCGCGCCACAGATGACGCAAGGTACCCAGCCAGACCCGTTAAGAGAGCATCATAATCCACAATATTATGTATGCCAATCTCATTTTGACGTTTATGTCGCAGGTATCCGTTAGAGATATTTGCAAATATACTTTTTTATATTGAGAATTATATGGAAATTCAAGCATCGATATTTCCAGATATACATAGTTATATTAAAATTATATCGAAATATAAATGACACACTCTAGGTCATTTTCACTGAATAACACATTCACAGAGACATAACGCAGCGTCACAAAATGGCGGCGAATGCCTTCGTTTCGCCTCGATCAACCGCCGCATCTCCTAACGTCAATTTTGAATCGTTCGCGAATGAGCGGGCCTATGGCACAAACAAAAAGGGCGCGCCTCGCGGCGCGCCCTCAAAAGGACTGAAGAAACGGTGGTCGGCGGGCCGATCACTCGGCGGCGACGGCCCCCAGCTTGGCAGCCTTGGCCGCTTCGGCGTGCGAGCGGCGCAGCGGCTTCAGGATCACCAGCGCCATGATGGCGGCGATGATGTTCAGCGCGGCGGCGGTCACGAACACCGCGTGCCAGGAGCCCGTCATGGTGGTGATGATGCTGGTGAACGGCACGATGATCGCCGCAGTGCCCTTGGCGGTGTAGAGCAGACCGGCATTGGTGGTGGCGAACTTCGAGCCGAAGGCGTCGCCGCACATCGCCGGGAACAGCGAGTAGATCTCGCCCCAGGCGAAGAAGACGAGGCCGGTCAGGATGACGAACAGCACCGGGTTGGAGCCGAACACCGACAGCGCGTAGATGCCGACGCCCTCGATGGCGAAGGCCAGGAACATGGTGTTCTCACGGCCGATATGGTCGGATACCCAGCCGAAGAACGGACGGGTCAGGCCGTTCAGCACGCGGTCGATCGCAGCGGCGAAGGTGAGCGCCGGCAGGGTGATGCCGATCAGGCTGACCGGGATGTCGGCGATGCCGAAGTCCTTGGCGATCGGGCCGAGCTGGGCAGTCGCCATCAGGCCGCCAGCGGCCATCATGACGAACATCGCGTACATCACCCAGAACAGCGGGGTGGTGAGCATCTCCTTGGGCGAGAAGTCACGGGCGGTCTGGGCGACCTTGGAGGCGACGTTCACGGCGAAGGCGGCGATCTGCTCCTTCTTCGGCGCGATGAGGAACAGGGCGAGCACGGTGATGACGATGCCCTGGCCGATGCCGAAATACAGGAAGGCCGCCTCGTAGCCCTGATTCTTGATCATGTTCTGGATCGGGATGACGGTCAGCGCCGAGCCCGCGCCGAAGCCGGCGGCGGTGATGCCGGCGGCGAGGCCGCGACGATCCGGGAACCACTTCAGCGAGTTGCCGACGCAGGTGCCGTAGACCGCGCCGGCGCCGATGCCGCCGACGGCCGCGCCGACATAGAGCATGGTCAGCGAGGCGGCATAGGCGTTGATGACCCAGGCGAGGCCGCACATGACGCCGCCGAACAGCACCACGATGCGCGGGCCGTACTTGTCGACGAACCAGCCCTCGACCGGCACCAGCCAGGTCTCGGTAACGATGAAGATGGAGAAGGCCACCTGGATGGCGGCGCGATCCCAGCCGTGACGCTCCTGGATCGGGTTCACGAAGAACGTCCAGCCGTACTGCATGTTGGCGATCATGCACATGCAGATCACACCGAACACGAGCTGCAGCCAGCGTGTCTTACTCAGAGATGACGTAACGGCAGTTGTCATGGCTTCCTCGAACGTTTCCAAACGTAATGGGTCGGCTGAACGCCGTCTTGTTATTGGTTCTTCCGTATAGTCCGGGCTGCTAACGCCACGTGAGCTGACGGATCGGAAGCACGTATACTACGAATTTTCGGTTATGCAAAATTTTGCATACCAGCAATGCGCAATTTTTTTCTCTAGGTAATGACGCAACGTAACATTCCGTAAGGTAATTACTTAACGTCAACTTGGTGCCGTCTCCACGTCGAAGGCGCCGACGCCGGGCAAGCCAGTGCCGTTCCCGCGCCTGGGCGGGCGTCGAAGTGCGCATTGCATCGGTGGCCTGTGGTATACGATGATCCAGTGCGATCATTCTTCCGGAAGATTCGCGCGCTCCGGCAACGGTCTCGACACCGATGCCGCTCCCGTTCCGCTCAGGAGCGGCCGCACAAGCCTAGACGAGGGAATCGCCGTGGAAGCCGCCGACACTCAAGCCCGCCTCAACATCACGCCCCTCGCCGCCAATACCAGCCTGCGCGCCCTCGCTTATGACGCCATCAAGAAGGCGATCACCGAGATGGACCTGTACGGGCAGGACAACGAGATCCGGCTCGATGAGCGGCAGTTGTCGCAGGACCTCGGGGTCAGCCGGACGCCGATCCGCGAGGCGCTCACCGTGCTGGAGCAGGAGGGCTTCGTGCGCTCGGTGCCGCGGCGCGGCATCTTCGTGGTGCGCAAGTCCAAGCGCGAGATCATCGACATGATCATCGTCTGGGCGGCGCTGGAGAGCATGGCCGCCCGGCTCGCCGCCACCCGCGCCAGCGATCGCGACCTCGCCGAGCTGCGCGACGTGTTCCACGATTTCGAGGCCGAGGCGCCGGCCGACCACATGAACGAGTATTCCGACGCCAATATCCGCTTCCACCAGACCATCATCCGGCTGTCGGGCTGCGAGATGATCGGCGAGATGACGGCGAATCTGTTCATCCACATCCGCGGCATCCGCGCTGTGTCGATGCGGCAGGAGAATCGCTCCGAGCGTTCGCTGCAGGAGCATCGCGCGATCATCGCCGCGCTCGTCGCCCGCGACGTCGATCTCGCCGAGCGGCTGGTCCGCGAGCACACGCTCGGCCTCGCCGCCCATGTGGAAAAGCACGGCAAGTTCCTGACCTGACCCTATTCCGGGAACGCGCCGCCCTGCTTCGGCGCCGCCGGCGTGACCGGCGCGCCTTGTTCGATGCCTGAAACGGTATCATTGGGTAGAAAACTGCCGGAACGGCAGGACCTCGCGCAGCGTCTCCTCTCAGCTTCGTGAAAGCCGCCCGTCAGCCGCCGCGCCGGCCTCCCGCACACGCTGAAGCCCCGTTAGCGAAAGCACGGATTTCCGCCATTTCCGGCCCGGCAGGCCCCTCTGGCGCGAACATTTCGTTCCCTCAGGCAGCAAAGTGTTCAGGCGCACTCGCCATACGACTTCCGTCGTGGTATATTGCATACGCAACGATGGAACGCAGGATGCCAAGGCCTCTTAGAAGGCTGATCCATCGAGAGAAATGGTTATGGGATGGAAGCGCCGCGGTCTCCGCGGGGACGGGGATCGCCGATTGACATGCTGGTATTTGGTATGCCAAATTTCGACGAAATCCGCGGCGGGCTCGTCCCGGTGAGGGTTTTGTCGTGAATACGAAGGCAGCGTTGAACAAGAGATGGCAGAGCGGCGACAATGGCTTGGCTATTGAGCGTCTGCCGGCAAAGGAGAGCTTCAAGAGCAGGGCTTATGCCGCTCTGAAGGAAGCCATCACCAATATGAACATTTACGGCTCGGACGAGCCGTTGCTGCTCGACGAGCGGGACATTTCGGAGCGCCTTGGCGCGAGCCGCACGCCGATCCGCGAAGCGGTGGCGATGCTGGAGCAGGAAGGCCTGCTCAGGGCTGTGCCGAGGCGGGGTATTTTGGTGGTTCGCCGCACCAAGGCCGAGGTCATCGAGATGATCGAGGCCTGGGCGGCGCTGGAAAGCATGGCGGCTCGCCTCGCGACGGCTCGCGCGAGCGATGAGGCGATCGCCGAACTGAGGGCGTTTTTCAAGGAGTTCGATCTGAACCGGATCGAGCGCGAACGGTGCGACGAATATTCGACCGCGAATATCGCGTTCCACCAGGCGCTGATCCGGCTGAGCGGCTCCTCTCTTCTCGCGGCGATGACGGACAACCTGTTCTTTCATGTACGGGCCATCCGCCATCGCACGATCTTCGAGATGGACCGGGCGCAACGTTCGGCGTCCGACCATCTCGAAATCATCCAGGCTATCGAGGCGCGGGACGCAGACCGCGCCGAGCGTTTGGTTCGTGACCATACGCTCCGGCTGGCGAGGCATGTCGAGAGCCACGTGAACCTTGACTAGAGCGGAGGACCGGCCACGGCCGGTTCGCCGACGGGACATGTCGAAGACATGGGATGTGAAGGCATGGGTAAGGAAGCGATGCACGCGGAACGCAGGCCGGCAGGTTCGCCGGTTGCTGATCGCCTGCCGGAAGACCGCCGCCGGGACGGCGCGGTTCGACGACGACGCTCCCTCATCCGGCCCGGCCCTGGCTCCGATGGGCCCCAGACTCTGGTGATGATCTTCAGAAACGGTGCAGACAAGATTTCCGGGAGGAAGCAGGATGTCCGCAGTAGCACAAGTAATTGATACGAACTCGGCCCTCGAGACCGAAGTGGAGCTGACGGACGGCTTCCACCTCGTCATCGACGCGCTGAAACTCAACGGCATCGACACCATTTATGGCGTGCCGGGCATCCCGATCACCGACCTCGGCCGCATGGCGCAGGCCGAAGGCATCCGGGTCATCTCGTTCCGCCACGAGCAGAACGCCGGCAACGCCGCCGCGATCGCGGGCTTCCTCACCAAGAAGCCCGGCATCTGCCTCACCGTCTCGGCGCCCGGCTTCCTCAACGGCCTGACCGCGCTGGCGAACGCCACCACCAACTGCTTCCCGATGATCCTCATCTCCGGCTCGTCCGAGCGTGAGATCGTCGACCTGCAGCAGGGCGACTACGAGGAGATGGACCAGCTGGCCATCGCCAAGCCGCTCTGCAAGGCCGCCTTCCGCGTGCTGCACGCCGCCGACATCGGCATCGGCGTCGCCCGCGCCATCCGCGCCGCGGTGTCCGGCCGTCCGGGCGGCGTCTATCTCGACCTGCCGGCCAAGCTGTTCTCCCAGGTGATGGACGCCGAAGCCGGCGCCAAGTCGCTGGTGAAGGTCATCGACGCCGCTCCCGAGCAGCTGCCCGCCCCCTCGGCGGTCGAGCGCGCCCTCGAGGTGCTGAAGTCGGCCAAGAAGCCGCTGATCATCCTCGGCAAGGGCGCTGCCTATGCCCAGGCCGACGAGACCATCCGCGAGTTCGTCGAGACCTCCGGCATTCCGTTCCTGCCGATGTCGATGGCCAAGGGCCTGCTGCCCGACACCCATCCGCTGTCGGCCGGCGCTGCCCGCTCCACCGTCCTGAAGGACTCGGACGTCGTCCTGCTCGTCGGTGCCCGCCTCAACTGGCTGCTGTCGCACGGCAAGGGCAAGACCTGGGGCGACGCCCCGAAGAAGTTCATCCAGGTCGACATCGAGCCGAAGGAAATGGATTCCAACGTCGAGATCGTGGCGCCGCTGGTCGGCGACATCGGCTCGGTGGTCTCCGCCCTGCTCGACGGCGTGAAGGCCGGCTGGACGGCTCCTTCCGATGCGTGGATCGGTGAGATCAAGGCGCGCAAGGAAGTGAACATCGCCAAGATGTCGCAGCGCCTGCTCAAGAACTCCACCCCGATGGACTTCCACTCGGCGCTCGGCGCGCTGAAGCAGGTGATCAAGGAGCGTCCCGACGCGATCCTTGTCAACGAAGGCGCCAACACGCTCGACCTCGCCCGCGGCGTGATCGACATGTACCAGCCGCGCAAGCGCCTGGACGTCGGCACCTGGGGTGTGATGGGCATCGGCATGGGCTTCGCGATCGCTGCGGCGGTCGAGTCCGGCAAGCCGGTGCTGGCGGTCGAGGGCGACTCGGCCTTCGGCTTCTCCGGCATGGAGGTGGAGACGATCTGCCGCTACAACCTGCCGGTCTGCATCGTGGTGTTCAACAATAACGGCATCTATCGCGGTCTCGACACCGACCCGACCGGCCGTGATCCCGGCACCACCGTCTTCGTCAAGGACTCGCGCTACGACAAGATGATGGAGGCCTTCGGCGGCGTCGGCTACAACGCCACCACGCCGGACGAGCTGAAGCGCTTCGTCGACGAGGCGATGAACTCCGGTCGCCCGACCCTCATCAACGCGGTCATCGACCCGGCGGCCGGCAGCGAGAGCGGCAACATCGGCAGCCTCAATCCGCAGAGCGTCGTCAAGAAGAAGAGCTGACACGACTGACGCCCTTTCGAGCCATGCGGGTTCTGGCTCGAAAGGGTGACGGCACTATCAAGATGGACGGTGGGCGGCCAATGGGGTTTCAATCCTCGGCCGCCCCTCGCCTCCCCCAAAAAACGACAGCATCGGCGCAAAAGCCGGGCACCATATTTGGAGAGGGAACCTCATGGGCAAGGCACTGGACGGCGTCCGCATCCTCGATTTCACCCATGTTCAATCCGGCCCGACCTGCACACAGCTGCTGGCTTGGTTCGGCGCCGACGTCATCAAGGTGGAGCGTCCCGGCGAAGGCGACGTGACGCGCGCGCAGCTGCGCGATGTCCCGAACGCGGACAGCCTCTATTTCACCATGCTGAATTCGAACAAGCGTTCGATCACGCTGGACACCAAGAATCCCGAGGGCAAGAGCATCCTCGAGGAGCTGGTGAAGATCTGCGACGTGATGGTCGAGAACTTCGCCCCCGGCGCGCTCGATCGCATGGGCTTCACCTGGGAGCGCATCCAGGAGCTCAATCCCCGCATCATCCTCGCCTCGGTGAAGGGTTTCGGCCCTGGCCCCTTCGAGGACTGCAAGGTCTATGAGAACGTCGCCCAGTGCACCGGCGGTTCGGCCTCGACCACCGGCTTCCGCGACGGGCTGCCGCTGGTCACCGCCGCCCAGATCGGCGATTCCGGCACCGGCCTGCACCTCGCGCTCGGCATCGTCACCGCGCTCTACCAGCGCACGCTGACCGGCCGCGGCCAGAAGGTGCTGTGCGCCATGCAGGATTCGGTGCTGAACCTGTGCCGCGTCAAGCTGCGCGACCAGCAGCGCCTAGAGCGCGGCCCGCTGCGCGAGTACAGCCAGTTCGGCGAGGGCATCCCGTTCGGCGACGCGGTTCCCCGCGCCGGCAATGATTCGGGCGGCGGCCAGCCGGGGCGCATCCTGCGCTGCAAGGGCTGGGAGACCGATCCCAACGCCTACATCTATTTCATCACCCAGGCGCCGGTCTGGGGGAAGATCTGCGATGTGATCGGCGAAGGCGACTGGAAGACCGATCCCAACTACGCGACGCCGGCCGCCCGCCTGCCGCATCTCAACGAGATCTTCACCCGCATCGAGGCGTGGACCATGGCCCACACCAAGTTCGAGGCGATGGAAATCCTCAACAAGTGGGACATCCCCTGCGGGCCGGTGCTCTCCATGAAGGAGATCGCCGAGGACCGCTCGCTCTACGACACCGGGACGCTGGTGGAGGTCGACCACCCCACCCGCGGCGCCTACCTCACCGTCGGCAACCCGATCAAGCTGTCGGACAACGACGTGGTGGTGGAGCGCTCGCCGCTGCTCGGCGAGCACACCGAGGAGATCCTGGCCCAGGTGCTCGGCTTCGACGGCGAGCGCATCGATGCCATCAAGGCGTCGGGTGCGGTCGGCGAGCCGGTGCGGCTGGCGGCCGAATAGCCGGGAGACGAATTTGCGCGGGGCCCGGAGGGCTCCGCGCCGCGAGACCTGAGGTGGCGAGAAGAAGTTGTGAACGGCCGGTCGCCGGCGGTTCGATATCGACGCACCACCTGGGACGTATTCCGCCGGTCCGCCGGCGGAGACGGGGAGACGGAGGCTCCTGATACCTGCGCGGGTAGGAGCTTAGTTCTACGGCACGCTCGGGAGAGCCGTCGTGCCGAGCGAAACCGATTGAAGGGAAGTCGACAACGATGTCTAAGCCGCTTGAAGGTATAAAGATCATCGATTTCACCCACGTCCAGGCGGGTCCCGCCTGCACCCAGCTTCTCGCCTGGTTCGGCGCCGACGTGATCAAGGTTGAGCGCCCCGGCGCGGGCGACGTCACGCGCAGCCAGCTGCGTCATGTGAAGGACGCCGACGCGCTGTACTTCACCATGCTGAACTCCAACAAGCGCTCCCTGACGCTGGACACCAAGACCCAGCAGGGCAAGGAAGTGCTGACCAAGCTCATCAAAGAGTCGGACGTCATGGTCGAGAATTTCGGCCCCGGCGCGCTCGATCGCATGGGCTTCACCTGGGCGCACATCCAGGAGCTCAACCCGGGCATGATCCTCGCCTCGGTGAAGGGCTTCTCGGAAGGCCACGCCTATGAAGACCTGAAGGTGTACGAGAACGTCGCGCAGTGCGCTGGCGGCGCCGCCTCCACCACCGGCTTCTGGGATGGCCCGCCGACCGTGTCGGCCGCCGCGCTCGGTGACTCGAACACCGGCATGCACCTCGCCATCGGCATCCTCACGGCGCTGCACCAGAAGATCAAGACCGGCAAGGGCCAGAAGGTCGCCGTGTCCATGCAGGATTCGGTGCTGAACCTCTGCCGCGTGAAGCTTCGCGACCAGCAGCGCCTCGACGCCCTCGGCTATCTGGAAGAGTACCCCCAGTACCCCCACGGCGAGTTCTCGGACGTGGTTCCGCGCGGCGGCAATGCCGGCGGCGGCGGCCAGCCGGGCTGGGTGCTGAAGTGTAAGGGCTGGGAGACCGACCCGAACGCCTACATCTACTTCACGGTGCAGGGTCATGCCTGGGCGCCGATCTGCAAGGCGCTCAACAAGCCCGAGTGGATCGACGATGCGGCCTACAACACCGCCGAAGCCCGCCAGGACAAGATCTTCGATATCTTCGCCTTCATCGAGAACTGGCTGTCGGACAAGACCAAGTTCGAGGCCATCGACATCCTGCGCAAGTTCGACATCCCCTGCGCGCCGGTGCTGTCGATGAAGGAGATCGCCAACGACCCGTCGCTGCGCAAGAGCGGCACCGTGGTCGAGGTCGATCACCCGAAGCTCGGCAAGTACCTGACCGTCGGCTCGCCGATCAAGTTCTCGGACGTCGAGGTCAGCATCACCGCCTCGCCGCTGCTCGGCCAGCACACCAATGAAGTGCTCGCCGACCTCGGCTACTCGCAGGAAGAGATCGCCGCCCTGCACGACGCCAAGGCGGTCTGACGCGTCGCGGCTTTCCGTGAGCGTTTCGGCCGGCGGCACCCTGCCCCGGCCGTCTTGAGGATCGGCGGTGCGCGCGCCCCTGGTGCCGTGCCGCCCACGAGCCTCCCGGAGCGGAACGCTCTGGCGACTGCACCGGCCGGTTCACCCGGCACGAACGGTCACCTGACGTTCGGTTCCTCCTAGGCGACTGAGCCGGCGCACCCCGGAGAGCCGGGGCGCCGGCTTATTTTTTGCGCCCTGCCCTCTCGGGATTCCCGCACCCGAAATTCCCGCCCCATCGCCGTGCCTGGCGGACCTCAACTCCCGGCGGCCTCAGCTGCCCTCCCCGGGGACCTTTCTCACAGCGGAGGCAACAGCACCGGCTCCAGGATCGGCATCCGCGTCGGCGTCGCATGGGGAAAGCGCAGTTCGACCGTGCCCCCGCCCGAACCGTCGACCGATGCGGGCGCGCCGCACTCGATGACCGAGGCCGGCATCGGCTCCAGCGTGTAGAGGAAGCAGGTCGGCAGCACCGAGGGCAGCCCCTGTCGCGCGAGGGCGGAAAATCCACTCGGTATGAACGCCTTTTCGCGCTCCGGCGCCGCGAAAGTGGCCGGCGCGATGGACGAGGCGCCGGCAGCGCAACGCCGGCTCACTGGAAACGCCTCCCAGCGATGCATCACGGCGGCCGGCTCGCTGAGGGTGGCGAAAGGCAGGATGCGCGCACCGGCCGCGGCTCCAGCCGCCAGTGCCGGCCGGGCCTCCACGACATCGAGGGCTGGGGCGAGAGCGGCCACTCCGCCGGCACCATCCTGCTCGGCCAGCGTAGCCTCCTGCCGCTTGTGCCGCCGCTCCTCCCGCCATTCCGGCTGCGGAAACCCGTCCAGGCGGTGTTCGACGCTCAGCTTCGGCACCGGCCAGAGATAGTCGAGCCACTCCTCGAACAGCTCCGCGCGGCGGGGACAGGCCGGGTTCAACCAGGACGCGCGCAGATAGCTCACGCCCTCCACCGGTTCGACCGGCGTGCCGATCTCCTCGACCGCCACCGCTACCACTCCGCCGATCACCAGATAGGCGGCGCGGTCCTGTCCGCCTCTGGCGAGATGCAGCCCCATTCGCCATTCCGGCGCCGCGTCGAACATTTCGGGGTCAGGCACTCTCCAGAGCTTCATCGCACGTCCCGCCGGTTGATCGAACCGACATGACATTACCAATGGTTGCATAACTGGCAACCGGTACGTGCGTCCCGCCCAGCGGAATCGTCACGATCCCGAATAGCGATGGGTCAGCCGCCGCGCCGCCTCGCGCACACGGGCGCCGAGATCGGCGATGCGCTCCGGCGGCATACGCACCGTCGGCGCCGAGATGGAGATCGCCCCCACCGGCTCGTGCCATTCATCCAGCACGGCGGCGGCGACGCAGCGCATGCCCGGCGTGTGCTCCTCGTCATCGATGGAGAAGCCACGCTCGGCGATCTCGGCGAGATCGGCCTGCAGTGCCCTCCGGCTCACATGGGTGTGCTCGGTGAAGCGCTGCAGCTGGTCGCCACCGAGCCAGGCGCGCCGCGCTTCCGGGTTCATCGCCGCGAGGATAGCCTTGCCGCCGCCCGAGGCATGGATCGGCAGCGCGCCGCCGATGCGGAAGAAGGCCCGCACCGCGGCGTGGCTCTCCACCTGCGCCACGCAGATCAAATGCGGCCCGTCGATCATCGAGAGATTGACCGTCTCCCCCACCCCGCCGGACAGCTCGCGCAGCAGCAGGCGGGAAATCTCTGGCAGCTTGCGGATGCGCAGATAGGCCGAGCCGATTCGGAACAGGCCGAGCCCGACCATCCATTGCCCCGTCGCCGGATCGTTGCCGACCAGCCCCCGCCGGTCGAGCGTCGCCAGCAGCCGGTGCACGGTGGAGGTCGGCAGCTCGGCGCGCCGCGCCAGCTCGCTCAGCGTCATGCCGTCGGACAGCGCCAGCACCTCCAGCAGCGAGATCGCGCGGTCGAGCGACTGCACCTCGCCGCCGCTCTCCGTCGCGCCCGAGGAGGAAGGCCGCCCGCGGCGACGAATGCTGGTCACGGCATCGCTCATCTCATCCTCCGCAGGCCACAGCACGGCGGCCGCCGCTTCCTCTGGGTCGCGCTCACCATAAAGGCGCAACTCCGATTTTTTCGCAAATCAGAAATATATCCCGTATTGCGGAAATGGGAGACCCATGGCATGTTTTCCGCGATTTCGGAAATTCATTCCGCAGCACGGAAATTATGTTGCTCCGCAACATTGCCGGCGAAGGATTGAAGGGGAACCGAACCAAGGAAATCGACGTCTCGGCGCCTTGTTTTGCCGGCCCTGCATCGGCGGGGCGAGGCCAGCGCCGCGGGGTCGTCTGTCATGTCGCCGAAGGTGGCGAGGAGGAAATGCCATGGCCAAGATGCGTGCCGTCGATGCTGCTATCCGGGTTCTCGAGAAGGAAGGCGTGACCACCGCCTTCGGCGTGCCGGGCGCCGCGATCAATCCGCTCTATTCCGCCATGCGCGCCCACGGGAAGATGCGCCACGTGCTGGCCCGCCATGTCGAGGCCGCCTCGCACATGGCCGAAGGCTACACCCGCGCCAAGGCCGGCAACATCGGCGTCTGCATCGGCACCTCCGGCCCGGCCGGCACCGACATGATCACCGGCCTCTATTCGGCCGCCGCCGATTCGATCCCGATCCTGTGCATCACCGGCCAGGCGCCGCGCGCGCGCCTCTATAAGGAAGACTTTCAGGCGGTCGACATCGAGTCCATCGCCAAGCCGGTCGCCAAGTGGGCCGTCATGGTCCGTGAGCCCGCGCTGGTGCCGATGGTGTTCCAGCAGGCCTTCCACATCATGCGCTCCGGCCGTCCCGGCCCGGTGCTGATCGATCTGCCGATCGACGTTCAGCTCGCCGAGATCGAGTTCGACGAGGACACCTACGCGCCGCTCGAAGTCTACAAGCCGAAGGCCACCCGCAAGCAGGCCGAGAAGGCCATCGAGATGCTGAACGCGGCGGACAAGCCGCTCATCGTCTCCGGTGGCGGCATCATCAATGCCGATGCTTCCGACCTCCTGGTCGAGTTCGCCGAGTTCACCGGCGTGCCGGTCATCCCGACCCTGATGGCCTGGGGCACCATCCCCGACGACCACGACCTGATGGCCGGCATGTGCGGCCTGCAGACCTCGCACCGCTACGGCAACGCCAACGTGCTGGCCTCGGACTTCGTGTTCGGCATCGGCAATCGCTGGGCGAACCGCCACACCGGCTCGGTCGACGTCTACACCAAGGGCCGCAAGTTCATCCATGTCGACATCGAGCCGACCCAGATCGGCCGCGTCTTCGGCCCGGATCTCGGCATCGTCTCCGATGCCAAGGCGGCGCTGGAGCTCTTCATCGAGGTGGCCAAGGAGTACAAGGCGGCCGGCAAGCTGAAGGACCGCTCAGACTGGGCCAAGGAATGCCTCGGCCGCAAGAAGACCATGCTGCGCAAGACGCATTTCGACAACGTGCCGCTCAAGCCGCAGCGCGTCTATGAGGAGATGAACGAGGCGTTCGGCCGCGACACCCGCTACGTCTCGACCATCGGCCTCTCCCAGATCGCCGGCGCGCAGATGCTGCACGTCTACAAGCCGCGCAACTGGATCAATTGCGGCCAGGCCGGCCCGCTCGGCTGGACGCTGCCGGCGGCTCTGGGCGTCCGCGCGGCCGATCCGGATGCCGAAATCGTCGCGCTCTCGGGGGACTACGATTTCCAGTTCCTCATCGAGGAGCTGGCGGTCGGCGCCCAGCACAAGCTGCCCTACATCCATGTCGTGGTGAACAACTCCTATCTGGGCCTGATCCGTCAGGCGCAGCGCGGCTTCAACATGGATTTCGAGGTCTCGCTGGCCTTCGATAACATCAATGCCGAGGAGAATGCCGGCTACGGCGTCGATCACGTCGCGGTCGCGGAAGGCCTCGGCTGCAAGGCGGTGCGCGTCTCCTCGCCCAACGAGTTCAAGGATGCCTTCAACCGCGCCAAGGCGCTGATGAAGGAGCACCAGGTGCCGGTGGTGATGGAGTTCATCCTCGAGCGCGTCACCAACATCGCCATGGGCGTGGAGATCGACGCGGTCAACGAGTTCGAGGAAGTGCTCGACCTGCCGCTGGAAGGCGCCAAGGAAAACGCGTGAGCGTGCCGCGCGGGGCGCCCGTCGCCCCGTGACGGAGGGCGCAGGCCGCTGCCTGTGCCCCTCAGCGCGCCTCCACACCCCTGCCGGCGTCGGAGGCGCCATGATGCCGGGCCGGTCGCGGCTTAGAGCCGGCCCGCGTCAAATGATTGAAACGAAAACGCTTTCATATCGACCGGACGATCCGCCCGATCGCAATGAGCCCAAAAAATCCTGTCCCTGCCTAGGAGCGGTCCATGCCCCGTTTTGCCGCCAATCTCACCATGCTCTTCAACGAGGTGCCCTTTCTCGATCGCTTCGAGAAGGCAGCCGCGGCCGGCTTCACCGGCGTTGAATATCTCTTCCCCTATGACTTCCCGGTGGAAGAACTCGTCGCGAAGCTGAAGGCCAACAATTTGCAGCAGGTGCTGCACAATCTGCCGGCCGGCAATTGGGGCGGCGGCGAGCGCGGCATCGCCATCTTCCCCGAGCGCGTCGACGAATTCCGCGCCGGCGTCGACAAGGCGATCAGCTACGCCACCGCGCTCGGCTGCCCGCAGGTGAACATCCTCGCCGGCATCGTCCCCGCCGGGGCCGACCGCGAGATTCTGCACAACACCTTCGTGAACAACCTGAAATACGCCGCGCCGCGCATCAAGGAAGCCGGCCTGAAGCTGCTGATCGAGCCGATCAACACCCGCGACATCCCCGGCTTCTTCCTCAACTATACGAAGCAGGCCAAGGCGATCATCGAGGAAGTCGGCTCCGACAACCTGTTCATCCAGTACGACATCTACCACATGCAGATCATGGAGGGCGATCTCGCCCGCACCATCGAGGCGAACCTCGCCCAGATCGCCCATGTGCAGCTCGCCGACAATCCCGGCCGCAACGAGCCCGGTACCGGCGAGATCAATTACGGCTTCCTGTTCAAGCATCTCGACGCCATCGGCTACACCGGCTGGGTCGGCTGCGAATACAAGCCCAAGGGCGACACCGCCGCCGGCCTCGGCTGGATCTCCGCCCTCACCGGCGCCGCCTGATCAACCTTCATTCGAAGTCTAGGACGCGAGGAAAAGAACAATGGCTAACGTAGGATTTGTCGGTCTCGGGATCATGGGCGCGCCGATGGCGGGGCACCTGATCGACGCCGGTCACACGCTGTATCTCTACGACATCAAGCCGGTGCCGGCGGAGCTCACCGGCAAGGGCGGCGTCGCCTGCGCCAACGCCACCGAGGTGGCGAAGAACGCCGACATCGTCATCACCATGGTGCCCGATACCCCGCATGTCGGCGCGGCGCTGTTCGGCGAGGGCGGCGTCGCCGCCGGCCTGACCCCGGGCAAGATCGTCGTCGACATGTCCTCCATCGCCCCGGTGGAGACCAAGGAATACGCCAAGAAGATCAACGAGCTCGGCTGCGATTATCTCGACGCGCCGGTCTCGGGCGGCGAGGTCGGCGCCAAGGCCGCCTCGCTCACCATCATGGTCGGTGGCCCGGAGGCGGCCTTCGAGACGGTGAAGCCGCTGTTCGAGAAGATGGGCAAGAACATCACCCTGGTCGGCGGCAATGGCGACGGCCAGACCACCAAGGTGGCGAACCAGATCATCGTCGCGCTGAACATCCTGGCGGTCGGCGAGGCGCTGCTGTTCGCTTCCAAGGCCGGCGCCGATCCGGCGAAGGTGCGGCAGGCGCTGATGGGCGGCTTCGCCAATTCGCGCATCCTCGAAGTGCATGGCGAGCGCATGGTGAAGCGGACCTTCAACCCCGGCTTCCGCATCGAGCTGCACCAGAAGGACCTGAACCTGGCGCTGAACGGCGCGCGGCAGATGCAGATGTCGCTGCCGTCGACGGCGCTGGCGCAGCAGCTGTTCTCCTCGGTCGCGGCGCATGGCGGGGCGGCGCTCGATCACTCGGCGCTGGTCAAGGCGCTCGAGCTGCTCGCCGGCCATACCGTCGCGCCGGATGCGTGATCGTCTTTCCATATAACCCGGTCCGGTTTCCCGATCGGGATCCGCACCGTTAAATGAGTAAGCATTGCTGCCCCGGTAGTGGAACCCCACTGCCGGGGCAGTCTTTTGATGACATGACGAGACAATTGTTCTGCGATTTACAACGCTTTACACGGTAGACAATACACCACCGTCGCGCTTAACTTGAATCAATGCCGGGAAACTGCCCCCTGCCCGGAACAACCCGACGTAACGGCAGGCGCGACGTTTGCGCACGGGGGTAAAATGAGCCTTGACGAAAGTCGTAGTGTGCCCAATCATGGCATACAAAATACCAGATAATGACGTCCGCGATGTACGGGGGTCGACGCGGACAATGGAGGGAGCCCAATGAAGGTCTGCATTTATGGTGCCGGCGCCATCGGCGGTTATGTCGGCGTGCAGCTGAAGCGCGCTGGCGTCGACGTCAGCCTGGTCGCGCGCGGCCCGCATCTTGAAGCCATGAAGGCCAATGGCCTGAAGCTCATCATCGACGGCGAGGAACGCGTCGAGCACATTCCATGCTCCGACAACCCCGCCGATCTCGGCCCGCAGGATTATGTCATCGTCGCGCTCAAGGGCCATTCGGTGCCGGGCGTGGTCGATGCCATGCAGCCGCTGCTCGGCAACGACACCGCGGTGGTCACCGCCGTCAACGGCGTGCCCTACTGGTACTATTACAAGCACGGTGACCAGCTCGAGGGCCGCACGCTGGAGAGCATCGATCCCGGCGGCAAGCAGTGGGGCGGCCTGCGTCCCGAGCGCGCCATCGGCTGCATCGTCTATCCCGCCACCGAGGTCATCGCTCCCGGCGTGATCCAGCACGTCTATGGCGACAAGTTCCCGCTCGGCGAGCCTTCCGGCGAGATCACCGAGCGCGTGACCAAGCTGTCCGAGGCCTTCGCCGCCGGCGGCATGCGCGCCCCGGTGCTGCCCAACATCCGCGACGAGCTCTGGCTGAAGCTGTGGGGCAACCTCTGCTTCAACCCGATCAGCGCGCTCACCCACGCCACCCTCGACACCATCGCCTCCGACCCCGGTACCCGCGCGGTCGCCAAGGCGATGATGCTGGAGGCGCAGGAGATCGCGGTGCAGTCCGGCATCAATTTCCGCGTCGGCGTCGAGCGCCGCATCGATGGGGCGGGCGCGGTCGGCGCGCACAAGACCTCGATGCTGCAGGATCTCGAGCGCTCGCGCGCCATGGAGATCGATCCGCTCGTCACCGTGGTGCAGGAGATGGGACGCCTCGCTGGCATCCCGACCCCGACCATCGACATCGTGCTGTCTCTGGTGCGCCAGCGCGCCCAGATCGCCGGCTGCTACAACTGAGTTCCGAGTACATGGCACATTGGGTTCGTTTCGAGCGCTCGGGCGTCGCCGGTTTCGGCACGCTCGAGGGCGACGGCATCGCCGTCCACACCGGCAACATGTTCAACGGCGCGCAGCCGACCGGGGAGAGCCTCGCGCTCGCCTCGGTGAAGCTGCTCACCCCGACGGTTCCCACCAAGATCATCGCGCTGTGGAACAATTTCCACGCGCTGGCGGCGAAGCTGAACTCCCCCGTCCCGGCCGATCCGCTCTATCTGCTCAAGGCCGGCTCCTGCCTCACCGAGCCCGGCGCGGAAGTGCGCCGGCCGGCGAGCTATGACGGCAAGGTGGTCTATGAGGGCGAGCTCGGCATCATCATCGGCAAGACCGCGACCAACGTCTCCGAGGAAGAAGCCGACGCGCACATCTTCGGCTACACCTGCGTCAACGACATCACCGCCGCCGACATCATCAACAAGGACGCGACCTTCGCCCAGTGGGTGCGGGCCAAGAGCTTCGACGGCTTCGGCCCGTTCGGCCCGGCCGTCGTCACCGACGTCGACCCCGCGACGCTGGTCGTGCGCACCATCCTCAACGGCGACGAGCGCCAGCGCTACCCGATCAGCGACATGGTGTTCTCGGCCCGCCAGCTGGTGAGCCGCATCTCGCACGACATGACGCTCAATCCCGGCGACCTGATCTGCTGCGGCACGTCTCTCGGCGTCGGCAGCATGAAGGATCCCACCAACACGGTGGAGATCACCATCGAGAGCATCGGTACGCTCGCCAATACATTTGTGCAGTAGCGTCTCGGCGCTGCACCGCGTAATAGAGAAAACGGATACGCCTATAGACGGGAGTGCCGCGCGCGCTCCCGTCCGTCCGGTTGTGGAGGAGCGGGATTTATGAATATCCATGAATATCAGGCCAAGGGAGTGCTCCGCGAATTCGGGGTCCCGGTGCCGAGCGGCGTCGCCATCCTGAGCGCCGACGAGGCCGATGCTGCAGCGGCGAAGATCGCCGGCCCGGTGTGGGTCGTGAAGAGCCAGATCCACGCTGGCGGCCGCGGCAAGGGCAAGTTCAAGGAAGCCGATGCGGGCGAGAAGGGCGGCGTGCGCGTCGTCAAGTCGGCGGCGGAAGCCGCGGCGAACGCCAAGCAGATCCTCGGCAAGACGCTGGTGACCATCCAGACCGGCCCGGCCGGCAAGCAGGTGGGCCGTGTCTACATCGAGGAAGGTTCCGACATCGACAAGGAGTTCTACCTCTCCGCGCTGGTCGACCGCGCCACCTCGCGCGTCGCCTTCGTGGTGTCCACCGAAGGCGGCATGGACATCGAGGAAGTCGCCCATTCGACCCCCGAGAAGATCCACACCTTCTCGGTCGACCCGGCGACCGGCGTCATGCCGCATCACGGCCGCACCGTCGCCCAGGCGCTCGGGCTGACCGGCGACCTCGCCAAGCAGGCCGGCTCGCTGGTTGACAAACTTTACAAGGCCTTCGTCGCCAAGGACATGGCGATGCTGGAGATCAACCCGCTGGTGATCACCAAGGGCGGCGAGCTGAAGTGCCTCGACGCCAAGATCTCCTTCGATTCCAACTCGCTCTACCGCCACGCCGACATCCTGGCGCTGCGCGACGAGAGCGAGGAGGACGCCAAGGAGATCGAGGCGTCCAAGTACGACCTCGCCTATATCGCCCTCGACGGCACCATCGGCTGCATGGTCAACGGCGCCGGCCTCGCCATGGCGACGCTGGACATCATCCAGCTCTACGGTGAGTCCCCGGCCAACTTCCTCGACGTCGGCGGCGGCGCCACCGAGGAGAAGGTGACGGCGGCGTTCAAGATCATCACCTCCGATCCGCAGGTGAAGGGCATCCTCGTCAACATCTTCGGCGGCATCATGAAGTGCGACGTCATCGCGCGCGGCGTGCTCGCCGCGGTGAAGGCGGTCGGCCTCGAAGTGCCGCTGGTGGTGCGCCTCGAGGGTACCAATGTCGAGGAAGGCAAGGCGATCATCCGCGACAGCGGGCTGAACGTCATCCCGGCGGACGATCTCGACGACGCCGCCCAGAAGATCGTCAAGGCCGTGAAGGAGACCGTGTGATGTCGGTTCTGATCACCAAAGAGACGAAGATCATCACCCAGGGCTTCACCGGCAAGAACGGTACCTTCCACTCCGAGCAGGCGCTGGCCTATGGCTCGAAGGTGGTCGGCGGCACCTCGCCGGGCAAGGGCGGCTCCGTCCATCTCGGCCTGCCGGTGTTCGACACCGTCGCCGAGGCCAAGGACAAGACCGGCGCCGACGCCTCGGTCATCTACGTGCCGCCGCCGGGCGCGGCCGACGCCATCTGCGAGGCGATCGCGGCGGAGATCCCGCTCATCGTCTGCATCACCGAGGGCATCCCGGTGCTCGACATGGTGAAGGTGCGCCGCGCGCTTGACGGCTCGAAGTCGCGCCTGGTCGGCCCGAACTGCCCGGGCATCGTCACCGCCGGCGAATCGAAGATCGGCATCATGCCGGCCAACATCTTCAAGAAGGGCAATGTCGGTATCGTCTCGCGCTCTGGCACGCTCACCTATGAAGCCGTGTTCCAGACCTCGCAGGAAGGCCTCGGCCAGACCACCGCGGTCGGCATTGGCGGCGACCCGGTGAAGGGCACCGAGTTCATCGACGTGCTCGAGCTGTTCCTCGCCGACGACGCCACCGAGTCGATCGTGATGATCGGCGAGATCGGCGGCTCGGCCGAAGAGGAAGCCGCGCAGTTCCTCAAGGACGAGGCCAAGCGCGGCCGCAAGAAGCCGATGGTTGGCTTCATCGCCGGCCGCACCGCCCCTCCCGGTCGTCGCATGGGCCATGCCGGCGCCATCATCTCCGGCGGCAAGGGCGGCGCCGAGGACAAGATCGCGGCGATGGAAGAAGCGGGTATCGTCGTTTCTCCGTCCCCCGCGCGCCTCGGCAAGACGCTGGTCGACGTGCTGAACAAGCGCGCCGCCGCCTGATCGCGGCAGCCCGATCACCTGTCCGGGCGCGGTATTCCCGCGCCCGGTAAACATGAAAGCCCCGCTCCGGCTGCCGGAGCGGGGCTTTTTGTTGTCGCGGCCGAAGAGGACGGCACGGCCGGTCCGGGAGCTGGCGCACCGGCACGGAACCACGGCCGCTTCCGGCTCGTTCTCCTTGCGGCCCCCGGGCTTCGCCGCGCCGGTGCGGGCAGCGAGAGGAGGAACCGGCCATGCCGAAATTCCTGACGATCGGATATGGCGACCGGGCGGGCTATGAGCGCCTCGCTCCCGCCCTGCGCGAGGTCGCGCACTCCCATGACGAGAAGCTGCGCCATGATGGCGCCCTGATGGGGATCGCCGGTCCGCCGGTGCAACTGCGCAACCCGGACGCTACCGGGCTGGAAACCTCCGACGGCGCCTTCATGTCGGCGCCGCTGCCGGTCGCCGGCTTCGCGGTGATCGAGGCCGCCGACATGGCGCAGGCAGTCCGCCTGCTCTCCCTCACGCCGTGCGCCGTGGCCCATGGCGTGGTCGAGATCTGGCCGCTGCAGGAAGCCGTGTGAGCGAGGCTCAAACCTGCCCCGCCCGCCGCGATGCGAGGCTCAGATCGGATAGGCTTCCGGCGGCAGGGCGGCGAAATCGGCCTCGGCCGAAAGCGTGTGGGCCATCATGATCGTCAGCCACGCATGGGCGATGATCAGGACCGGCAGGACGGGGAAGACCGTCTCGAACATTGATGCCTCCATGGCGTTGTCTGTTGCAGAGCACCATAATCGAGACATCGTGTATCTGGTCTACCAGATACCAAAACCTACCCATGCGTAAAATGCATAGGTGATCATCCCTAAGTATTAGGGACGCTGCGGAAGGCCGGAAATCGGATGTGAATGGCGGCGACGGGACGGAGACGAGCCGTCCCGCGTCAGTTGCCGTTGGCCGGCGCCGGCTGCTGCGGGCGCAGCAGGCCCCAGGCGGCGAAGGCGGTGCGGAAGGCTTCCTCGCCGGCGGCACCCTTCTCCACCACGAGGATGGCGCGCCGGCCATTCTCGAACACCACCGGCACGTTGAGGAAGCCGCGGCTGAACATCATGCTGAGATTGTACTGCTGCTCGCGCTCGCCGGAGAGTAGGCCGACAAGGAAGTAGCCCGGCGCCACCCGCACGGCGAGGCCGCGCAGCGGGGCGCCCTGCGCGCCTTCCGAGGCCATGGCCTGCAGGCCCGGCACGCTCGACACGTTGCCATAGTCGAAATCAGGCGGCAGCTGGAACTGCACCTCGACGATATGCGAGGCGGGGATATTGGCGTCCGGGTTGCGCCGGATCGTCATCGTCGCCTTGAAGTTCCGGTCGGGTATGTCGATCAGCGCGCGGATGCCGACATCCTGCGCCTGTCCGGTGCCCGGCTGGAAGTTCTCGGTGCTCCAGGTCACCTTGCCGACGAATTGCTGCACGCCCTGGCCGCTGCCGGCCGATTCCTCGAGCAGCATCGCGCGCGGCGCCGCCTGGACCGCCGGCGGCGGGGCGAGCGGCTGCTGGGCGGTCGTCGCCGACGGCGCCTGGGCCACCCGGTCGGTCGACTTCGCGGTCGCCTCCGGTGCCGGCGTGCCGGCCGGCGCCTGCGCCGCCTGCTGGGCCGGGACGGCGGGAGAGGTGCCGCCCTGCGTCAGCCCGGCCAGCCGGCCGCGCTGGGTGTACAGCCCGCCGGCAACCGCCAGCAGCACCAGCGCCGCCACGCCGCCAATGATCAGCCGCTTGCGGCCGGCACGCCCGGCGCTCGCCGATGCGTCGGTCTCGTTGTCGAAGCCGGCATCGTCGTCGAGCAGTTGCGGGCGTTCGGTCCGCTGCCAGAGTTCGTCCTCCGCCTCGCTCTCGCCATCGAGCGCGCGCGGCCGGGGGGCCCGCCCGGAAAACTCCGCCGTCGGCGTGTCGACGGGCGCCGGCGGAACGGCCGGCTGCTCGGACATCGGTATGAACGACTTCGGTGCCGCCGGCTCAGGCTTCGGAGCGGCGGGAGGCGGCGCGGCAGGGTTCTGCGCGGCAGGCTTGGGGGCTTCGGGCTTCGGTGCCGCCGGAGCGGGCGCCGCAGTCTTGGGCGGGGCTGCGACCGGCGCGGGCGCCGGCGGCTCCGGGCGCACCGGCGCCGCGGCCGGCGCGGGATCATGCGCGCCGTAATCGGCTTCCACCCGGCGGATCGCCACTTCCAGGAAATCCTGCTGACGGGCGACGTCCTCCGCCGGCAGGGGCGGATTGACGCCGCTCAGCTGCGCCAGCAGCGCCTTGCGCGCCCTGGCATAGATCGCCTCGCGCGCCTCGCGGCCCTTGGTGGGCTGCTGGTCGATGGCGCGGGCGAGAAGCGGGTAATAATCAGCCATACGCTAAGGGATCACCTATACGGGGTATCAGGCCTCGAAGGGATTCTGCACGAGGATTGTATCATCGCGTTCGGGGCTGGTGGACAGCAGCGCCACCGGGCAACCGATCAGTTCTTCGATACGACGGACATATTTCACCGCCTCGGCCGGCAGGCCGGCCCAGGAGCGGGCGCCGGCGGTGGATTCGGTCCAGCCCTCAATGGTCTCGTAAATCGGCTCGACCCGCGCCTGCGCGTCCTGGCCGGCGGGGAGATAGTCGATCTCCTGCCCGTCCAGCCGGTAGCGGGTGCACACCTTCAGCTCGGCGAAGCCGTCGAGCACGTCGAGCTTGGTCAGCGCGATGCCGTTGATGCCGGAGGTCCGCACGGTCTGGCGCACCAGCACGGCGTCGAACCAGCCGCAGCGACGCGGCCGACCGGTGACGGTGCCGAACTCATGACCGCGCTCGCCGATCTTGCGGCCGATCGCGTCGTCGAGCTCCGAGGGGAACGGGCCCTCGCCGACGCGGGTGGTGTAGGCCTTGGTGATGCCCAGCACATAGCCGATCGCTCCCGGCCCGAGGCCGGAGCCCGTCGCCGCCTGCGCCGCCACCGTGTTGGAGGAGGTCACGAAGGGATAGGTGCCGTGGTCGACGTCGAGCAGCGCGCCCTGCGCGCCTTCGAACAGGATCTTGGAGCCGTGCCGGCGCTCGTCGTCGAGCAGCGCCCAGGTGCGGTCCATATAGGGCAGCACCTTCGGCGCCAGCGCCAGCAGCTCGGCCTTGAGCGCCTCGCCATCGACCGCGTCCAGCCCGAGGCCACGGCGCAGCGCGTTGTGATGGGTGAGCAGCCGCTCGATCTTGGCGCCGAGCGTGTCGGGGAAGGCGAGGTCCATCAGGCGGATGGCGCGCCGGCCAACCTTGTCCTCATAGGCCGGGCCGATGCCGCGCTTGGTGGTGCCGATCTTGGTGCCGGCAGCGGCGGCGTTCTCGCGAATCGCGTCGAGCTCGCGGTGCAGCGGCAGGATGAGGGTGACGTTCTCGGCGATGCGCAGGCGCTCCGGCGTCACCTCGACACCCTGGTCGCGAATGCGGCCGATCTCGTCGATCAGCGCCTGCGGATCCAGCACCACGCCATTGCCGATCACCGACAGCCGCGCTCCGCGCACGAGGCCCGAGGGCAGCAGCGAGAGCTTGTAGGTCTTGTTGCCCACCACCAGCGTATGGCCGGCATTATGCCCGCCCTGGAAGCGGACCACGACGTCCGCCTGTTCGCTGAGCCAGTCGACAATCTTGCCTTTACCCTCGTCGCCCCATTGGGATCCGACGACGACCACATTCGCCACGAGCCGAGCTCCTGATTGCGGCGCGCGAAATGGCACGGGAAGCACCGGGCGCGCACGAAAGGAAACCCGGCGAAGCGATCCGGCCGGGGTGCCCACCTCTTAAGGGATCGGCCGGAGCGAGGCAAGGACATGTCCAACCTTGGACCACCTCCAGAATAGGCCGCCCCCGCCCGGGAGCATCGGACCGGGCCGTAGTGACAGCACGACATTGCAGCCCTGCAAGCGATCCCCGCTTGCCAGCGCGGCAGCGCGGCACGACCTTGTCAGCTGACGTTACCGCATTCCGAGGCCCGATCATGACCGCCCCCACGCTTGCTCCCTCCGCCGGGACCGCTCCCGCCCTTCCCGCGTCGCTGCGCATGGGCGCGGTGCGCCTGCGGGTGCGCGACGGCGCGCGCTCGGTCGCCTTCTACCGCGACGTGGTCGGCCTCACTCCGCTCGGCACCGGCCCGGACGGCGAGATTCGCCTCGGCGCCGGCGGTCGCGCGCTGGTCGAATTGGAGGTGGCGCCGGGCGCGACACCGCGCCCGCGCGGCACCACCGGCCTGTTCCACCTCGCCATCCTGGTGCCGGACCGCACGGCGCTGGCCGTGGTGCTGCGCCGCCTCGCCGCCTACCGCGTCCCGATCGGCGCCTCCGACCATCTGGTCAGCGAGGCGCTGTATTTCGACGATCCCGACGGCAACGGCATCGAGGTCTATCGCGACCGCGCGCGCGCCGAATGGCGCTGGCAGGGCGGCAGCGTCGCCATGGCGACCGAGCCGCTCGACCTCCACCGGCTGATCGCCGAGGCGCCGGCGCTGGTGCCGGTCGAGCAGAAGATGCCGGACGCCACCGTCATGGGCCATGTGCATCTCAATGTCGCGGATCTGGAATCCGCCCGCCGCTTCTATGTCGGGCATCTCGGCTTCGCCATCACCACCGAGAGCTATCCCGGCGCGCTGTTTGTGTCGGCTGGCGGCTATCACCACCATCTCGGCCTCAATGTCTGGCAGAGCCGGCGCGGCGGCCCGGCGCCCGAGGGGTCGGTCGGCCTGGTGCGCTACGAGGTGCTGCTGCCGGAAGCGGAGATCGCCGCGCTGCGCGCCCGCCTCCTCGCCGCCGGCGAGAGCGTTCAGGAAATCGCCGGCGGTTTCGCCGTCGCCGATCCGTGGGCGACGCGCGCCGCCTTCCTCGCCGGCTGAACCGGCGCGACAAAACCACTCAGCCCGCCGACCGGCGCCGGGGAAGAAACACGGCCAGCCCCCTCCGCCGCAAGGCGGCCGGGCCCGGCTTGCGGGATGCATCAGCAGTCGCGATTGCAACGGCAACATCTTCTCATCGACCGGCCAATTCCAAAGCGGGGCAAAAGCCTCTAGATCGAATGCCCGTTTCGCAGGCATTCCGGTCCCGCCATGTTCCGCCGGCTCAATGATGCGCCTTATCTGCTGCTGTCGCTGACGAGCTTGTTCTGGGCCGGCAACATCGTGGTCGGCCGGCTTGCCGCCGGCCATGTGCCGCCCATCGGCCTCGCCTTCCTGCGCTGGGTGATCGCCTCGGCGATCCTCATGCCGTTCGCCTGGCCGCTGCTGCGGCGCGAATGGACGCTGCTGCGCGGCCATGTCGTCGTGGTGCTGGTGCTGTCGCTCACCGGCATCGCCGCCTTCAACACCATGATGTATTGGGGCCTGCAATACACCCCGGCGATCAACGCGCTGCTCATCCAGTCGACCGGCCCGCTGATGATCGCCTTCTGGTCGCTGGCCATCAATCGCGAGCGCCTGTCGCTCGGCCAGCTCGCCGGCATCCTTTTGTCGCTGCTCGGCGTCTTCGTCATCATCTGCCGTGGCGACCCGGCGGTGGCGCTGCACATCGATTTCAACGTCGGCGACCTCTGGGCCATCGCCGCAATGGTGATCTACGGCGCCTATTCGGCGCTGCTGGCGCGGCGGCCGGGCATGACGCCGATCGGCTTCCTCACCGTCACCACCGTGCTCGGCAGCCTGATGCTGGCGCCGCTCTTCATCTGGGAGCGCATGGAGGGCGTGCCGTTCCACGCCGATCTCAAGACGCTGGCGGTCGTCGTCTATATCGGCGTGTTCCCCTCGGTGCTCGCCTATCTCTGCTTCATCCGGGGCGTGCATCTCGTCGGCCCGAACCGCGCCGCGCCGTTCTTCCACCTGATGCCGGTGTTCGGCTCGGTGCTGGCGATCGCCTTTCTCGGCGAGTCCTTCCATCTCTACCACGCGGTCGGCTACGCGCTGGTCCTGTCCGGCATCGCCATCGCCACGCTGTGGGGCAGGCGCCGCACCGCCGTGCCGCCGCCGGAGTGATCAGCCGAGCTCGAAGCTCGCCACCCCGTAGAGCCGCTCCAGCGCCACCGGCCGCACCGGCCCGCGATACATGCGCGCGGTCTCGAACACCGGCGAGAAGCCATGGCGCCCGGCCAGCGCCACCGCCGCCGCGTTCGGCTCGGGCACGTCGAGAAACACCTCGCCGCCCTCCGCCACCGCCAGCAGCGCGGCGAGCACCGCCTCGGCCGCCTGCGGGTCCTCGGCGTTGAGCGGCCCGATCTTGAAGCCGGCGCGCGCCGGCCGGATCACCCCCCAGCCGGCGAGCCGGCCCCCGCGCATCAGCGCCCGCCCGACATGGCCGGGCGTGTCGCGCCAGCGGGCGAGGAAGGCGTCCCGCGCCGCTGGAAACACCAGCGCGTCGTCCGCCGCCATCTGTGCGAACGGCACCTCGCGCAGGTCGACGATCCCCGCCGGCATGGCGCCACCCGCCCGCGCGACGGCGCGAAACCGGATGTTGCGATGGGACAGCGCGAAACCCTCCCTGGCGTAGTTCGCCTGCTGCGCCACCACCCCGTCGAGCCCGATGCTGCGTACCCCGGCATGGGCGAGGCCGGCCTGCCACAGCCGGTAGCCGATGCCATGCCCGCGCATCTCCGGCCGCACGATGTAGAAGCCGAGAAAGGCGAAGGCGGCGTCATAATTCACCACCGAGATCACCGCCGCCGGTATCCCGCCCTGCTCGGCGATCAGGAAGCCCTGCGGATCGACCGCGCCGAAGGCGCCGGCATCGGCGCGACCCGGATTCCATCCCTCCCCGGCCGCCCAGTCGAGGGCTAGGGGGATTTCCTCCGGCCGCATGGCACGGATGATAAGGCTATCGCTCACCGATTCGCTCCGTTCGCCCATCGTTCAAGTTGCCCTCATGATAAGCGACCTCGCCCTCGGCCTGTCGGTCAGCCTCATCGCCATGCTGATCCATCTCGGCGGCACGCTGCTGCTCGTGGTGCTGATGAACCCGTTCCACGACGTCATGCGCACGCGCGCCCATCTCCGCTTCACCATCGCGCTGGTCGCCACCTATCTGGTGATGCTGTCGGCCCATGTGCTGGAGGTCGGCCTGTGGGGCCTGCTGTTCGACAGCCTCGGCCTCGCCGAGCGCTCCGAGGACGCCTACTATTCCGCCTTCGTCAACTACACGACGCTCGGCTATGGCGGCTCGCAGAAGATGGTGGATACCCGCCTGCTCGGCCCGCTCGCCTCGGCGAACGGCATCCTGATGTTCGGCTGGTCGACGGCGATCCTGGTCCTCGTCGTGCAGCGCCATCTACCCGCCCGCCTCTCCGCGCGGGATTGAGCGCGGCAGGTGCGTCCGCCCCGCTACTCGCCCGTGCAGTTCAGCGGCGGGGCGTTTTCGCCCTTGGTGAGGTCGTAGAGGTCGCCATTATTGCCCTTGCTCCACCAGATGAAGCGACCGCCGGCATAGCGGGCGCCGGAGCCGGACAGCACATTGGCCAGCACCACGAACTCGCCGCCGACCGTGAGGCTCGCCAGCGCCACCGGCGGCGCATTGTAATAGCTCAC
This sequence comes from Ancylobacter sonchi, assembly GCF_018390695.1. GTDB lineage: Bacteria > Pseudomonadota > Alphaproteobacteria > Rhizobiales > Xanthobacteraceae > Ancylobacter > Ancylobacter sonchi. Next base: position 217,526 of record NZ_JAHBGF010000011.1, read on the forward strand.
CTTGAGCCGGCCGCCGTCGGCGCAGCGATAGGCGGCGTGGATCGTCTGCGCCCTGGCGCCCTTGGGCAGGGGAATGGTGAGGGTGTCGGCGCCGGCCGCGCCGGCAGCCATACAGAGCGCCAGCACGCCGGCAGTGCGCAGGATCGGCTTCATCATCGCGTCCCTCCTCACACCGGCGGATGCTCGGCATGCCAGTGGCGGGCGATGTCGATGCGGCGCGGCACCCATACCCGGTCGTGGCGGGCGATGTGGTCGAGGAAGCGCTCCAGCGCCACGATCCGCCCCGGCCGGCCGACGAGGCGGCAATGCAGCCCCACCGACATCATCTTCGGCGCTTCCGAGCCCTCGGCATAGAGCGCGTCGAAGCTGTCGCGCAGATAGGCGAAGAACGCGTCGCCATTGGAGAACCCCGCCGGAATGGCGAAGCGCATGTCGTTGGCGTCGAGCGTGTAGGGGATGGTCAAATGCGGCTTGGTCGGCCCGGCCACCCAATAGGGCAGATCGTCGGCATAGGTGTCGGAATCATAGAGGAGGCCGCCCTCCTCCATGGTGATCTGCCGCGAGTTGACCGAGGTGCGCCCGGTGTACCAGCCGAGCGGCCGCTCGCCGGTCACCTGGGTGTGCAGGGCGATGGCGGCGTCGAAATCCGCCTTCTCCGCCGCGTAGCTGTGGTCGCGATAGTCGATCCAGCGCAGCCCGTGGCTGGCGATCTCCCAGTCCGCCTCCTTCATCGCCGCCACCGCCTCCGGGTTGCGGGCGAGCGCGGTGGCCACGCCGAACACCGTGACCGGCAGGTTGCGGCGGGTGAACAGCCGCCACAGCCGCCAGAAGCCGGCGCGGGCGCCATATTCGTAGATCGACTCCATGTTCATGTGCCGCATGCCCGGCCAGGGCTGGGCGCCGACGATCTCGGAGAGAAAGGCCTCGGAGGCGGCATCGCCATGCAGGATGCAGTTCTCGCCGCCTTCCTCGTAATTGACCACGAACTGCACCGCCACCCGCGCCCGGCCCGGCCAGCGCGGGTCCGGCGCGTGACGGCCATAGCCGATGAGGTCGCGGGGATAGGGCTGGTCGTAGCTGAAGATCGGCGGCATGCGGCACACTCGCGGTACGGGACGCGGAACCGACGGCCGTGCAAGGCATATGCCGGAAGCATGCGGCCGCCGCATGGGCGAGAGACGATATCGGCGCGAGACAAACGCGTCGCCTGACGGCATAAAACTCGGCAAGCCTCTCGACAATCCGTGCCGGGCGCTTTTGATAGGTTCGTGCCCTCGGGCGCCGTCCGTGCCGTGCCGTCGCTGCGTCATCCGTCTCAAGCTCTTCGTCCAAAGCTTTCCGCCCAAGGTCGCCACCAAAGGTCTCACAATGTCGCTTCCCGATCCCAGCTTCCTCCTCGCCCGCGCTCCGGTCGTGCCCGTCGTCACCGTGCCCAGCGTCACGGCCGGCGTGAAGCTCGCCCGCGCGCTGGTCGAGGGCGGGCTGCCGCTCATCGAGGTCACGCTGCGCACCCCGGCGGCGCTGGAGGCGATGGCCGCCATCGCGGCGGAAGTACCGGATGCCGTGGTCGGCGCCGGCACCGTCACCCGGCCGGACCTGGTCGAGAAGTCGATCGCCGCGGGCGCCCGCTTCCTGGTCTCGCCCGGCGTCACCCCGGCGCTGCTGGAGGCTTTCGCCGAGGCGCCGGTGCCGGTGCTTCCCGGCTGCGCCACCGCCTCCGAGGCGATGACGCTGGCCGCCATGGGCTTCTCGGTGCTGAAGCTGTTCCCGGCCGAGGCGGTCGGCGGCTCGAACCTGATCAAGTCGCTCGCCGCGCCACTGCCGGACCTGCGCTTCTGCCCCACCGGCGGCATCGGCCCGGACAATGTCGGCAAGTACCTGTCGCAGCCCAACATCCTCGCGGTCGGCGGCTCCTGGGTGTGCCCGAACGACGCCATCGCCACCGGCGACTGGGACCGCATCGTCGAGCTCTCCAAGGCCGCCGCCAAGTTGCACCGCGCGGCGTTCCCGGGCTGAGCCGTCCGCCCCGCGCCATGCGGCGGCAGGGTCTGCATCACGCGGGAGGATGGCGCACCCGATGCGCCCTCCCGCTCGCGGCCCTCGCCCTCGTCGTCCCGGCGACCGCCATGATGGCCGCCACGACAACGGCCACGACCGTGCAGGCCGCACAGCCCGAAGCCACCGAACTCGACGTCGCCGGCCCTCACGGCCCGCTCCGCGGTACGCTGCTGGAGCCGGCGGCGGCGAATCCGACCGTTCCCGGCCAGCCGGTGGCGATTCTCGTGCCCGGCTCCGGCCCCACGGACCGCGACGGCAACAGTCCGCTCGGCCTGAAGGCCGCGCCCTATCGCCTGCTGGCCGAAGCGCTGGCGGCGCGCGGCATCGCCAGCCTGCGCTTCGACAAGCGCGGCATTGCCGGCAGCCGCGACGCCATCCCCGATCCGAACGCCGTCACCCTCGACGACTACGCCGCCGACCTCCGCACATGGGCGACCGCGCTCCGCCGGCGCAGCGGCGCGCCCTGCGTCTGGCTGGTCGGCCACAGTGAGGGCGGCCTCGTCGCCTTGAAGGCCGCCGCCGATCCCGCCGGCCTGTGCGGCCTCGTCCTCATCGCCACGCCGGGCCGGCCGATGGGGGCGGTGCTGCGCGAGCAGTTCGGAGCCAACCCGGCCAATGCGCCCTATCGTGCCGCGCTCCTCGACGCCATCGCGGTGCTCGAAGCCGGCCGGCATGTCGATCCGGCAGCGCTCGCCGCGCCGCTGCGGCCGATCTTCGCGCCGCAGGTCCAGGATTACCTGATCTCCGCCTTCGCCTTCGATCCGGCCCCGGCGCTCGCGAATAGCCGCCTGCCGGTACTGATCCTGCAGGGCACGCGCGATCTGCAGGTGAGCGAAGCGGACTCCGCGCTCCTCAAGGCTGCCTTGCCGTCGGCGACGCTCATCCGCCTGCCGGGCGTCAATCATGTGCTGAAACGGGTGCCGGCCGACGACCGCGCCGCCAATCTCGCCACCTATGCCGATTCCGGCCTGCCGCTGGCGCCCGGCGTAGCGGAGGCAATCGCCGCCTTCATCTCCGTACCGCGCTGAAGCCCGTTCACCCGGCCGGCCACTCGGCCTTCCACAGCCGCATGAGCTCTGGCCGCAACGCCGGCGGCACGCTGCCGAGCGGCTTCTTCATGCGCTTCACCGAGACGAGGCCGAACAGCTCCCCGTTCTCCGGCCGGTAGAGCACCAGCATGGCGTTGTCGCCGCAATCATGCGTCTTGCAGGTGGCGACCAGCAGGTAGCGCGCACCCGCCAGCGTCTCGATCTTCTGCTCGCCCGGCCCCTGCATGTCGACCAGCCAGCCCTCGGTTCTGGCGAGCGGGCCGAGCGCCTTCAGATAGGCGGCCTTGAAGCCAGGATCGGTCATTGCGCCGATATCGGCGAACTGGTCCACGCCGGGCGCCGCGCTCGCCCGCATGGGCGGCGGCGCCTGCGTCTGCGGCTCCGGCTCGGCGACCTGCGCCCCGCAGCGTCTCAGCGGCCCCTTGCCGGCGACGGCGGCCAGCGCCCGCTCGGCGGCGCCCAGATGGTCGCCGTCCGAGGTCCACAACTCATTGCGCAGCACCGAGACGATGAGGCCCTCGCCTTCGCCCTGCAGGAAATAGGTGATGGAAGGGTCCTCGGTGCCCATGTAATTGGTGAGCAGGCCCGGCTTGGCGAAGGCTGCCGATCCGGCCGCCGTTTCGATACGGATCTCCTTGGCGCTCACCGTCGCCCTCGGCAATTGCGTGCAGTCGCCGTTCGGCGCGAAGCTGCCATAAGTCTCGGGGAACAGGCCGAGATTGTCCGCCGGCCCGGGTACGCCGGATACCGCCGGCTTCGACGACACCACGTTCGGTTCTGCCGCCGCCGGGCTGGCCGCTGCCGGCGCTGCCGGCTTGGCGGGCACAGCGGCGACCGGCGGCGCGACCGGCGGACAGTTCGCCGCCTGATAGCGCTGCCTGTCGAAATGCCACACCGGCTGGCAGCCCTTGCCCTCCAGCGTGAAGTCCGCCCAGCCATGCGCGCGGGTACCGAGCGGCTTCACCACGCCGGGCACCGTGCCGATCGCCACCCAGCGCCCGGCGCGGTCGCGCGCCAGCACCTTGGACTGGATGCCGGGCTTGGCCCCGTAGCAGGCCGGATCGCGATCCTGCGACACCGCCTCCTGCCGGCCGTCGCCGTCGAGGTCGATGAACTTCACCTTGGGGTCGGTCGGCCGGCCGCAAGGGTTCACCACCTTGCCGCCCTTCAGCGACATGCCGGCGGCGGTCATCAATTGCAGCGCGTCGGCGCCGTCGCGCACCTGCGCGCCGGCCGGCAAAAGACTGACGACGAGACCGGCAAGGAGAACCACGAAAGCGGCGAACGCGCGGAGCGGCATGACGATCCCGATGCACGACGTGAGGGGGGCTGCGTCGGCACGGTGCAGGCGACGAACGGGGGCCGGGCCTGCCGACCCGATCAATACGGCTCGGCGAATCCGAAGCGCTGCGCCGGCGACATCGCCGTCCGCCCGGTACGCTTCCAGCGCAGGAAGACATGGATGGCCACCATCAGCGCGATGAAGCGCAGCAGCGCCATCATGTGGAAGTCACCGGTCATGCCCCAGCCATACGCCGCCTGCCGACCGCCGATGTACAACGAGATCAGCGGCAGGATCGCCTCGTTGATGCCGAAGGCGAGGCCCACCACCCGCGCCCAGTGCCGAAATTGCCGGTAGCGGAAGTGCCCCTCGGCCTGCCGCTCCAGCTTCATCGCCAGCATCAGCACGATGAAGCAGAACAGCATCGTCACCGAGTCGTTGGCGACGCCCTGCATCGTCGGATCGTTGAAGATGAAGGTCTGCAGAAGATATCCGGCGATGGCGGCGATGCCGCCGGCGATCGGAAACAGCGGCACCAGGATGAACAGCCCGACGATCAGGATGACCGGCGCCATCAGGATCACCGGTATGGCGATGAAGCCGCCATTGCCGCCGCCACCACCGCCGCCGAGGAACGGCACCCTGCCCTCCCGATCGGCAACGCCGCGGGCAAATTCGACAGGAGACGTGGGTTGATAATGCGTCCAGCCTTCAAGGCCGGCGCGATAGTCCTGCGCACTCCAGCTTTCGCTCATGTCGGCGCCCATTCTGGGAGGAAATCCATACTCCCCCAGTACCGTAACGGCGGCAATAGTCTCGGCAGTTTCGTCGCGATTTTATTTCGAAAAACCTCGACCCGACGGCAGGATTTCGTGATTTACCTAACGTAATCTTGCGGAGGCAAATATTGCCGCCATCCGCCACCCTGACGCCCCGCCGATCCGGACCCGCAAAACGGATGCGCCCGGCCGAAGCCGGGCGCGAGGAGCAGCCTTTGCGTGCAAGCCCGGGAAAGGGCGCCGCCGCCAGACGGAGCGGCGCCGTCCGCGATCAGAACGCCAGCGGCTTGACCTGCTTCACCTGCGGCAGCGCCTGCACCTTGGCGAGCACCTCGGCCGGCGCCTGCCCGTCGATCTCCACCAGCGCGATGGCATCGCCGCCCTGATGGTCGCGGCCCAGCGCGAAGGTGGCGATGTTCACCCCCGCCTCGCCGAGCAGGCTGGCGAACTTGCCGACGAAACCCGGCTTGTCCTCGTTGGTCACGTAGATCATCGAAGGGGCGAACTCGGCATCGACCTTGATGCCCTTGATGTCGACGATACGCGGGCGGCCGTCGGCAAACACGGTGCCGGACAGCGAGCGCTCCATCTTGTCGGTCACCACGGTCAGGGTGATCAAGCTCTCGAAGTCGCCGGCCACCTCGCGCGTGACTTCCTCCACCACGATGCCGCGCTCCTTGGCGACGCTCGGGGCGGAGACGACGTTCACGTCGGCCAGCGCCGGGCGCAGCAGGCCGGCCACCGCCGAGGAGGTCAGCGCCTTGATCTTCAGCTCGGCCACCGCGCCCTCATAGGTGAGGCGCACGGTCTTGATGTCGGTGTCGGTCAGCTGGCCGGCGAAGGAACCCAGCTTCTCGGCCAGCTCGATGAACGGCTTCAGCTTCGGCGCCTCTTCCGCGGTGATCGAGGGGAAGTTCACCGCATTGGAGATGGCGCCGCGCAAGAGGTAGTCGCTCATCTGCTCGGCGACCTGCAGCGCCACGTTCTCCTGCGCCTCGGTGGTGGAGGCGCCGAGATGCGGGGTGCAGATCACGTTGGGCAGGCCGAACAGCGGGTTCTCGGTGGCCGGCTCGGTGACGAACACGTCGAAGGCGGCGCCGGCGACGTGGCCGCTCTTCAGCGCCTCGGCGAGCGCCGCCTCGTCGACGAGGCCGCCGCGCGCGCAGTTGACGATGCGCACGCCCTTCTTCGCCTTGGCGATCGCCTCGGCGGAGAGCACGTTCCGGGTCTTCTCGGTCAGCGGCGTGTGCAGGGTGATGACGTCCGCGCGCGCCAGCAGATCGTCGAGTTCCACCTTCTCGACGCCGAGGTCGAGCGCCCGCTCCGGCGACAGGAACGGGTCGAAGGCAACCACCTTCATCTTCAGGCCGAGCGCACGGTCGGCGACGATGGAGCCGATATTGCCGCAGCCGATCACGCCGAGCGTCTTGGCGGTGAGCTCGACGCCCATGAAGCGGTTCTTCTCCCACTTGCCGGCCTGGGTGGAGGCATCGGCGGCGGGGATCTCGCGAGCCAGAGCGAACATCATCGCGATGGCGTGCTCGGCGGTGGTGATGGAGTTGCCGAACGGCGTGTTCATCACGATCACGCCGCGGGCGGTGGCGGCGGGGATGTCGACATTGTCGACGCCAATGCCGGCACGGCCGACCACTTTCAGCCGCGCCGCCTTCTCGAGGATCTTCGGCGTCACCTTGGTGGCGGAGCGGATGGCGAGGCCATCATAGTCGCCGATGATCTCGGCGAGCTTGTCCTTGTCCTTGCCGAGGTTCGGCTGGAAATCGACCTCGATGCCGCGATCCTTGAAGATCTGCACGGCGGCGGGGGAAAGGGCGTCGGAAATCAGAACGCGGGGAGCCATCGGCTTCATCCTGTTCGCAAAAGGGGGGACATCGATCCCGCCGCCGGCGGGAGAGCACGACCCGTCCCGCCACTGGCGGGAGGGGACGACGAGCGTTCGTCGGACAAGCGTGCGTCCGGTCCGCGCCCGTGAAGACGCGGGTGTCTGGCACGCGGCGGCCCATGCCGGGAGAACATGCGCCGCCGGGAGCCCGGGCCGCCTGCCCCTCGCCGTCCCCTCGCGCCAATGGCGGGAGAGGTCAGCGAGCGGGCGTCAGGCCGCCTGCTTCAGGCCGGCCTTGGCCTCGGTGTAGGCCCAGTCCAGCCACGGCGTCAGCGCCGCGAGGTCGGAGGCCTCGACGGTGGCACCAGCCCAGATGCGCAGCCCCGCCGGGGCGTCGCGATAGGCGCCGATGTCGTAGGCGACCTTGGCCTTCTCAAGGGCGCCGGCGATCGCCTTGGCGAAGGCGGCCTGCGCGTCGGGGGCGAGCGCGGTCACCTCCGGATCGGCGACCACCAGGCACACCGAGGTGTTGGAGCGGGTCGCGTCGTCCGTGGCGAGGAAGTCGACCCACGCCGTCTTCGCCACCCAGTCGGCCAGCACCTTGAAATTGGCGTCGGAACGGGCGCGCAGCCCCTTGCCGCCGCCGAGCGCCTTCGCCCAGTTCAGAGCGTCGAGATAGTCCTCGACGCACAGCATGGACGGGGTGTTGATGGTCTCGCCCTCGAAGATGCCTTCGATCAGCTTGCCGCCCTTGGTCATGCGGAAGATCTTCGGCAGCGGCCAGGCCGGCACATAGCTCTCCAGGCGCTCCACCGCGCGCGGGGAGAGGATCAGCATGCCGTGGCCGCCCTCGCCGCCGAGCACCTTCTGCCAGGAGAAGGTCACGACATCGAGCTTGGACCAGTCGAGATCCTGCGCGAAGGCCGCCGAGGTGGCGTCGCAGATGGTGAGGCCGGTACGGTCCTCGGCGATCCAGTCTGCGTTCGGCACCCGCACGCCGGAGGTGGTGCCGTTCCAGGTGAACACCACGTCGTGGTCGAAATTCACTTGGCGCAGGTCCGGCAGCGCGCCGTAGCCGGCCTTGAGGGTGCGGGCGTCCTTCAGCTTCAGCTGCTTGACGATGTCGGTGGCCCAGCCCTCGCCGAAGCTTTCCCAGGTCAGCACGTCGACCGGGCGGGCGCCGAGCAGCGACCACAGCGCCATCTCCACCGCGCCGGTGTCGGACGCCGGGACGATGCCGATGCGGTAGTCGGCGGGAATGTCGAGGATTTCACGGGTGAGGTCGATGGCGAGCTTCAGCTTCGCCTTGCCGACCTTGGCGCGGTGCGAGCGGCCGAGCGGCGCGTCGCCGAGCGCTTCGAGGTTCCAGCCGGGGCGCTTGGCGCAGGGACCGGACGAAAAATTGGGATTGGCCGGCGTCGTCGCCGGCTTCGCAGCAGTGCTCATGATGATCCATCCTTCCAGATGGGATGCCCCTCGTTGGGGAGGGGTAGCCCGAGCGGGGAAATACGCCGCTCCATCGGCAATTGCAAGCGCGTCCCCACTCGCCACGCCGGACCGGCCCACGCCTCAGCCGATGCCCGCTACCCGCTCCACGACATGGCGGACGCCTTGCAGCTGTGGGCGAAAACCGTCCTGCGGCCCCATCCGGCCGAGCGGGATCGCCGGGCTGCCGATGATCAGCGTCGCTTCGTCGCGGACGAACACCAGACACAGGCATGTCCCTGGGCAGCGTTGCAGACCCGCCGCCGGCCATCCGGCGCCCGGCCCCGCCAACTCACATTCAGGCGAGTGCTCCCATCGGCAGCCTGAAGGCCGGGAACCCTCGCGCCCGCGTCGGGTTGCCCCCATGCGGCATGCAGCGGCACGCACCGGACGGCCGCCTGAAAGCGAGCAGCGGCCGGCCTTGGGCGGGCTTCAGACCGCATGATTATCTTCTATGCATGCCGGTTTTCTACGCGCCCACCGCGACGCCACGGCAATCATTCCCGCGCTGCAAACTGAAAAGAGGGCGAGGTTGACGCAGCGCAATATGTATTCATGCCGTATTTGGAACAAAAAACTGGATATGACGTTCATTTCATAGTTAGATTCATACCCCCACACTTGTTGTGGACACTGGAATGACGTGAGGGCAGCACATGACGCAGCTTTCTTGGTTTTCGACATCAGGTTTGCGCCTCTTCATCGACAGGATCATCGCGATCCCTGCCGGTGTTATTGCTTCGAGCAGGAAGACGGACAGTCTTCGCCCGGACAATGCCGAGGTATGCACGCCTGTATTCGAATCCGGGAGCTGGTCTACCGACCATTTTCGACGCACGGGAATCAAACAAATGAAAGCAAACGATCTCGTCGCCATGCGCCTGAATTGGGGTCTTTCGCAGGATTCGATGGCTGATCGCCTCGGCCTGCCGCACCAATCCTATGTAGAAATGGAACAAGGCGAGCGTCCGCTGAAGAAATCGCATCTTCTGGCGCTCGAGGAAATCGGCATCGACCTGTGCCTCATCAAGAAGGACGTCTCGATGCTGATCCCGCAGGTGCGTGCCGCCATCAACTATCTTGCCGAGCTCTCGGCCGATCACGCCCGCCCGATGCTGCATGTCGAGGCAGTGGAGGGGCACGCCTGGGCGTCCGCCCAAAGCAAACTTCAATAATCGAAGCAGTTTCAAACCGTCACAGCGAATCACCCGGCGCCCTTGCGGCGCCGGGCAAATTCAGGGCGGACAAGGCGCCGGCCGGCATCGAGGTACAACAGCACCTCAAGGCGACCCCAGACTTTCGTCGCCCCCGTCGATCGCCATGCTGCGTCGCATCACGCGGCGCGCTAGCTGCGAACCGCCCGCACGCCCCAGATCAGGATGCAGGCGCCGACGATTCCGGCCACCAGATAGCCCAGCCAGCCGCCGAAATTCACGCCCAGGAAGCTGAACAGGAAGCTCGCCACGGCCGCGCCGATGATGCCGAGCACGATGTTCAGGATGATCCCGGTGTCGCTCTTCATCAGGCTGGAGGCGATCCAGCCTGCCAAGCCGCCGATGATGATGGCGGCGATCCAACCGATCCGTGCGTCTTCCATCGAAAGGCCACTCCCTTGTGCGACGGCGTCGGCACGGGCTGTCCCCGGTCGATGCCGCGGTCCCCAGTGATCTCGGCGCGCGAGCGCCGGCAAGAGAACGAGCAGAGGCCGGTTGTGGTTCCATCACACCGCATTGTGCGCTCGCGGACGGTTCCCGCACGGCACCGGGCGCACTAGAACGGGCGGGACATCGTCCACGCCACCCGTCCGGAGACGCCATGCCTTCAATGTCCGACACCGCCCTGCGCTACGGCACCGTCAGCCGTGCGCTGCACTGGGGCATGGCGCTTCTGTTCGCCTGGCAGTTCTTCGGCATGGCGCTGCGCGCCGCGCTCGGGCGCTCGCCGATCGTCAGCTTCTTCGTCGGCAGCCATGTCACGGTCGGGGTGCTGCTGCTGGCGCTGGTGCTGCTGCGCCTCCTCTGGGCGCGGGTCAATCGCGGGCATCGCCCGCCCTATGAGGCCGGCCTGCTCGGCCGCGCCGCCCGTCTCGGCCATGCCGGGCTCTATGCGCTGATGGTGATCGTGCCGACACTCGCCGTGCTCAGGCTCTATGGCTCGGGGCGCGGCTATGCGCCGTTCGGCATCGAGGTCTTCGCCCCCTCGGACACCAAGATCGAGTGGCTCATGGCGCCGGCCAACGCGCTGCACGGCCTGCTGGCCTGGGTGCTGCTTGCCCTGATTGCCGGGCACATCGCCATGGTGGCGGTGCACCAGTTGCTGCTGCGCGACCGGATCCTCTACCGCATGGTCCGCACCGCCGGCCCGGCCGATCCGGCCCCGGCCCGCGAGCGCTGAGGACGAGCGCTAATCGAGCAGGATGCGCAGGCCGATGCGGATTTCGTGCGCGCCCTGGTCCATATCGGGCAATCCGCCGCCACCGACGCCGAGATTGTCGAGGCTGAGATAGCGGTAGCCGAGATCGAGCTGCCAGTTCGGCGCCAGGTCGATGGCGACGCCGCCCATCGCCGCCCAGGCGAGCCCCCAGCCGGAACCGAAGCCGGGCAGGTCGAGATCGGCATAGCCGAGGCCGATGCCGGCGCCGACATAGGGGGTGACGCCGTGCCAGTTGCCGAGATCGAGATAGGCATTGGCGAGCACGGTGCCGACGCTGTAGTCGCCGGAGACACCGCCGAGGCTGTAATCCGCCTTGGTGCGATAGTCGGCGGTGAGGTCGAGCCGCAGCCAGTCGGCGAATTGCCCGCCAATGCCGAGGCCGATCAGCGCGGCGTCGTCGATGCCGCCGCCGATGCCGAGATCCGGCGTCTCGTTGAAGACGTAGCCGGTATCGAGGCGCAGATACCAGAAGCGGCTTTCCTCGACCTGCGGCGCCTTGGCCAGCAGATCGTCGGCGGAGAGATCGTCGACGGGCGGAGCGGCAATCGCGGGATCGGCGGCCATCGCCCGCCCGCCCGGCGCCAGGGCGAGCCCGACCACCAGCCCGAGGGCCGCGACACCCTGCCTCCAACGCCGACACACACCCATGCGAACCGCTCCTGCACTCTCCGGCGGCAGCCGCCGGAATCGATCGTCGGAGCGCAGTCTCGCCGCGATTGCTTAAGCGTCGATTAACCTTAACGGAGCGTTGACGCGAGAGCGGGGGAACGGGCACTGGCGCGCCCGCCCCCGCCTCGATCGGTCGGTCAGCCCTGCCGGGCGGCGCGGGCGGCGGATTCCAGATGCGGCGTCAGCGCCGGGTCGAGCCGCAGCGCCATCGCCAGCCGGGCGAGGAAGGCGCGCTCGGAGGTGGAATCCGGGTCGATGGCGAGCAGCGCCGCTATATAGACCTCCGCCGCCTCCTCCTCGCTCGCCACCGTGCGGGCGAGGGTCTCGACGCTCGCGGGATTGGCGAGTTCGTCGGTGAGGAAGCGCTCGGCCTCGCCGAGATCGGCGATGCCGTTCTCGTGCAGCTTGGCGGAGATCGCCACCCGCTCGGCGTCGTCGATGTGCCCGTCGGCCAGCGAGGCGGCGATCATGGTGCGCAGCAGCGTCAGCGGCAGCTGCGAATCCGAGGTCTGCGACGGATTGAACGGCGAGTTGGGCGGCGGCAGCTGAGCCGGCGTCGGCACCGGGTTGCGCGCCACGTCGGCGGTGGTCTGCTGCGGCGTCTCGCCGTTGCGGTAGTTGTTGTAGGCCTTGTAGGCGAGCGTGCCGACAAGGGCGAGCCCGCCGAGCGCCACCGCATTGCCGGCCATCTTGCGCCCGCTCTTGGAGCCGAGCACCAGCGAGACCAGCGCCCCGGCTGCCGCGCCGGAGGCCAGCGAGCCGCCATTATTGCCGAGATAGTCCTTGGCCCGGCCCATCAGGTCGCCGGCGAGCTGCGCGGGGGCAGGCTGCGCGGCGGGGGGCTGGGCTCCCGGCGGCCTCGTGCCGCCGAAGCCGTTCGGGCTGCGAGCCGGCTGGCCGCCGCCGAAGCTGCCGGCCAGCGAGCCCAGCTGGCCGAGGATACCGTCGAGCGGGCTGCCGGCCGCCGGCGCCTGCCCGGTGCGCGCCGGCACCTGCCCGCCCGCCGGCTGCTGCGGGCTGAGGAACTGGTCGAGGAGGCGCTTGGCGTCGAAACTGCGGGGGTCGAACATGCTCGGTTTCCTTCTTGCGTAGGGAGCGAGGTAGGGGCCGAACATGTCTTCCGCAAGGTAAGAGCCGGTCGCCTTTCGCCCGACGCCAGAAGCGCAGATCACATTGACGGCATGAAGGCAGCCTGCGCCGTCCCCGGTTTTCCGCGTCGCATTTCTCATGTCGCATCCGTTCAACGGCGGCGCCCAAAAGATGCTCGCTCCGTCGCCCTCGCCGGTTCAGCATGGGCCCATCGCGCTCCTTCCGGGCGGAGACCCCGACATGCAGACCTTTTCCGGCTTCAACCTGTTCCGCCGCGCGCTCGGCGGCCACAAGGGCTGGCAGCCGCAATGGCGTACGCCCGAGCCCAAGGCCGAGTACGACGTGATCATCGTCGGCGCCGGCGGCCACGGCCTCGCCTGTGCCTACTACCTCGCCAAGGAGCACGGCATCTCGAATGTCGCGGTGATCGAGCGCGGCTGGCTCGGCGGCGGCAATACCGGGCGCAACACCACCATCGTGCGCTCCAACTACCTGTTCGACGAGAGCGCCGCGCTCTACGAGCATGCGGTGAAGCTGTGGGAAGGCCTGTCCGCCGACCTCAACTACAATGTGATGTATTCGGCGCGCGGCGTCTTGATGCTGGCGCATAACCATCACGACGTGCAGAGCTTCAAGCGCCACGTCCATTCCAATCGCCTGAACGGCGTCGACAATGAGTGGCTGAGCGCGGAGGAGTGCAAGGCGTTCTGCCCGCCGCTCAACATCTCCTCCATGCGCTACCCCATCCTCGGCGGTGCCTTGCAGCGGCGCGGCGGCACGGCGCGACACGATGCGGTGGCGTGGGGCTTCGCCCGCGCGGCGGATTCGCGCGGCGTCGACATCATCCAGAACTGCGAAGTCACCGGCATCCGCCGCGGCCCCTCCGGCGCGGTGGAGGGGGTTGAGACCTCGAAGGGCTTCATCGGCGCCAAGAAGATCGGCGTCTCCGCCGCCGGCCACACCTCGGTGGTGATGGCGATGGCCGGGGTGCGCATGCCGCTGGAGAGCTTCCCACTACAGGCGCTGGTGTCCGAGCCGGTGAAGCCGGCCTTCCCGACCGTGGTGATGAGCAACACCATCCACGCCTATATCTCGCAGTCGGACAAGGGCGAGATGGTGATCGGCGCCGGCACCGACGCCTACACCTCCTATTCGCAGCGCGGCGCGCTGCACATCACCACCCACACGCTCGACGCCATCTGCGAGCTCGTCCCGCAGTTCCGCCGGCTGCGCATGCTGCGCAACTGGGGCGGCATCGTCGACGTCACGCCGGATCGCTCGCCGATCATCGCCAAGACGCCGGTTCCCGGCCTCTATGTGAACTGCGGCTGGGGCACAGGCGGCTTCAAGGCGACGCCGGGCTCGGGCCATGTCTTCGCCCACACCATCGCGAAGGACGAGCCGCACCCGATCAACGCCCCCTTCACCATCGAGCGCTTCCGCGACGGCTTCCTCATCGACGAGGCGGCGGCGGCGGCGGTGGCGCATTGAGGGAGAGCATCATGCCCGCTCCCATCGATCTCGCCGGCAAGCTGTCCGCCTTCTCCGAGCGCTGGTCGCCGAAGGTGGTGGCCGATTTCAACGGCCACGACGTCATGGTGGTGAAGGTGCAGGGCGAATTCGTCTGGCACTCCCATCCCGACACCGACGACTTCTTCCTGGTGCTCAAGGGCCGGCTCACCATCAAGCTGCGTGAGGCGGACGGCGTGGAGAGCGCCGTCACCCTCGGGCCGGGCCAGCTCTACATTGTCCCGAAGGGCGTCGAGCACTGCCCGGTGGCGGAGGAGGAGACGCATCTCCTGCTCGTCGAGCCCACCGGCACGCCCAATACCGGCGATCCGGCGACCGCCGCCGTCAAGACGAGGCTCTGAGCCATGCTGATCATCACCTGCCCCTGGTGCGGCGAACGCCCCGAGATCGAGTTCGTCTATGGCGGCGAGGCGCACATCGCCCGCCCGACCGATCCGTCCGCCCTGTCGGACCAGGAATGGGCGGACTTCCTCTACAACCGCACGAATCCCAAGGGCACCCACGCCGAGCGCTGGCGCCACACCCATGGCTGCGGCCGCTTCTTCAACGCGGTGCGCGACACGGTGAGCGACTTCTTCGTCGCCACCTACAAGCCCGGCGAGCCCCGCCCCGACCTCTCGCAGGATGACGCGAAATGAGCGGCTCCTTCCGCACCTCGTCCGGCGGACGCATCGACCGCGCCGCGCCGCTCGCCTTCCGCTTCGACGGCACCACCTATCGCGGCTATGCCGGCGACACCCTCGCCTCGGCGCTGCTGGCGAACGGCGTGCACCTGCTCGGCCGCTCGTTCAAATATCACCGTCCGCGCGGCCTCCTCTCGGCCGGCTCCGACGAGCCAAACGCCCTCGTCGAGGTGAAGCGCGACGCCGCCCGCGTCACCCCGAACCTGCGCGCCACCCAGGTCGAGCTCTATGAGGGGCTGGACGCCGCCAGCCAGAACCGCTGGCCGTCGCTCGCCCGCGACGCAGGCGCGATGAACGATCTGTTCGCTCCCTTCCTGCCGGCCGGCTTCTACTACAAGACCTTCATGTGGCCGGCGGGCGCGTGGAAGCGCTTCTACGAGCCGAAGATCCGCGCCATGGCCGGGCTCGGCAAGGCGCCGACCCTGCCCGATCCCGACCGCTACACCCAGAACTACGCCCATTGCGACGTGCTGGTGATCGGCGCCGGCCCCGCCGGCATCGCGAGCGCGCTGGCCGCCGCAGCCACCGGCGCCCGCGTCATCCTCGTCGACGAGCAGGCCGAGCTCGGCGGCTCGCTGCTCGCCGCGCCGGACGCCACGATCGATACCCAGCCGGCTATCGAATGGCTCGCCGACGCCCTCGCCGAACTCGCGGCGGCCGGCGTCGTATTGATGCCGCGCACCACCGCCTTCGGCTATTTCCCGCACAACATGATCGCGCTCGCCGAGCGCGTCACCGATCACCTCGCCGCCCCCGGCCCTGACATGCCGCGCGAGCGGCTGTGGCAGGTGCGGGCGGGCGAGGTGGTGCTGGCCACCGGCGCGCTGGAGCGCCCGCTGGTGTTCCCGGAGAACGACCGCCCCGGCATCCTGCTGGCGGACTCCGCCCGCATTTACCTCACCCGCTACGGCGTGAAGCCCGGCGAACGGGCGGTGATCTTCACCGCCGGCGACAGTGGCTACCGCACCGCGCTCGACCTCGCCGCCGGCGGGGTCGCCATCGCCGCCGTCGCGGATCTGCGCGCCGCGCCGGAGGGCGAGTGGCCGGCCCGCGCGCTGGCCGCCGGCATCGACGTACGGCCCTCTACCGTGATCACCGGCACCTCCGGCCGGCTGCGGGTGAACGGGGTGCATCTCGCCAAGGTGAAGAACGGCAAGGCCGGCCTGAACGAGCCGGTCGCCTGCGACACCGTGCTGATGTCGGGAGGGTGGACGCCCTCGGTGCACCTGTTCTCGCAGTCGCGCGGCAAGCTCACCTGGGACGAGACGCTGGGCGCCTATCTGCCCGGCCAGTCGGTCGAGCGCGAGCGCTCCGCCGGCGCCTGCCGCGGCCGCTACGGCCTGGCTGCCGCGCTGGCCGACGGCTACCACGCCGGCGAACAGGCCGCCGCCGAGGCCATGAAACATCCCGCCTCGGCGGCGCTGAAGGGCGCGAAAGCCCCCACCCGCTCCACCAGCCGCGCCTTCGGCGTCGTGGCAACGGAAACCGGCACCGACGGTTTCATCGGCGCCACCCCGCATGGCCGCAACCCGGCCTTCGCCAAGGCCTTCGTCGATTGGCAGAACGACGTCACCGCCAAGGACATCGCGCTGGCGACCCGCGAGGGCTTCCGCTCCATCGAGCATGTGAAGCGCTACACCACGACGGGCATGGCGACCGACCAGGGCAAGACCTCCAACATGAATGCGCTCGGCATCGTGTCGGAGCAGCTCGGCCAGCCGGTGCCGAAGATCGGGCTCACCACCTTCCGCCCGCCCTTCACTCCCACCACTTTCGGCATCTTCGCCGGCACCGCGCGCGGCGACCTGTTCGATCCGGTACGCGTCACCCCGATCCATGGCTGGGCCGAAGCGCGCGGCGCCGTCTTCGAGCCGGTCTCGCTGTGGAAGCGCGCGCTGTATTTCCCCAATCGCGGGGAGGACATGCACGCCGCCGTCGCCCGCGAATGCAAGGCGGTGCGCACCGGCGTCGGCATCTTCGACGCCTCGACGCTCGGCAAGATCGAGGTGGTCGGCCCCGACGCCGCCGAGTTCATGAACCGCATCTACACCAATGCCTGGACCAAGCTCGCCCCCGGCCGGCTGCGCTACGGCGTGATGCTGCGCGAGGACGGCTTCGTGATGGATGACGGCGTGGTCGGCCGCCTCAGCTCCGACCGCTTCCACGTCACCACCACCACCGGCGGCGCCGCCCGCGTGCTCGCCCATATGGAGGACTACCTCCAGACCGAGTGGCCGGATCTCGACGTCTGGCTCACCTCCACCACCGAGCAATGGGCGGTCATCGCCGTGCAGGGGCCGAATGCGCGGGCCGTCCTCGAACCGCTCGTCGAGGGCATCGACCTCTCCAAGGGCGCGATGCCGAATATGAGCGTCGCCGAGGGCCGCATCGCCGGCGTGCCGACGCGGCTGTTCCGCCTGTCCTTCGCCGGCGAGCTCGGCTTCGAGGTCAACGTCCCCGCCGCCCATGGCCGCGCGGTGTGGGAAGCCATCTTCAAGGCCGGCGAGCCGTTCGGCATCACGCCCTACGGCACCGAGACCATGCATGTGCTGCGTGCCGAGAAGGGCTACATCATCGTCGGCCAGGAGACCGACGGCACCGCCGGGCCGGACGACGTCAATCTCGGCTGGGCGGTCGGCAAGAACAAGAAGGACTTCGTCGGCAAGCGCTCGCTCAACCGCGCCGCCTTCTTCATGCCGGACCGCAAGCAGCTGGTCGGCCTGCTGACCAGGAACCCCAAGGTGGTGCTGGAGGAAGGCGCCCAGCTGGTGGCCGATCCCGGTGCGGCGGTGCCGGTGCCGATGCTCGGCCATGTCACCTCCGCCTATATGAGCGCCACGCTCGGGCGTTCCATCGCGCTCGCCATGGTGAAGGGTGGCCGGTCCCGCATCGGCCGGACGCTGCACGTGCCGATGCCGAAGGGCGCGATCGCCGTCGAGGTGGTCGACCCGGTCTTCTACGACGCGGAAGGAGCCCGCCTCGATGTCTGACCTCCTGTTCCCGCTCTCCACCCTCGCCGCCACCGCGCCGGACATCCCGGCCGCCCGGCTGTCGGCGCTGCCGCCGGCGACGCGCCTGGTGTTCCGCGGACGCGAGGCGGCCATCGGGCCGGCCGGCATCGCCTTTGGCGCCGAGCTGCCCCGGCAGGCCTGCCGTTTCAAGCGCAGCGGCGACCGCCTCGCCGCCTGGCTCGGCCCGGATGAGTGGCTGCTGCTCGCCGAGGATGCCGATCCCGCCGCGCTGATCGCCGAGATCGAGCCGGCGGTGTTCGGCCTGCCGCACGCGCTGGCCGACGTCTCCAGCCGTTCGCTCGGCATCGCACTGGAGGGGCCGCGCGCCGCCTATGTGCTGAACCAGGGCTGCCCGCTCGACCTGTCGGAGACCGCCTTCCCGGTCGGCATGGTCACCCGCACCGTCTTCGCCAAGGCCGAGATCGTGCTGCTGCGCGAGGCCCCCGAGCGCTTCCGCCTCGACGTCTGGCGCTCCTTCGCCCCCTATGTCTGGGGCCTCCTGGAGGAGGCGCGGCGGGAGCTCGCGTGAGCCCGCCCGGCAAGGTCGGCGGCCGGGGCATCATCGTCCCCGGCTACCTCGCTTCCACCCCCGACGCCCCCACCTCCGCTTGCGGACCGAACTCTGCTATCCTCCGGCGCGAAATCTGCATGACGCCGGGCATGATGGACACCTTCGCTTCCGCCTCCAAGCCTGCCGCGCCCAAAACCGCAGCGCCCCCCGCGACCGCGTCGCCGGCGGCCGCGCCGGTGCTGAATGTCGGATTCATCCTCACCGACAACTTCACCCTGTCGGCCTTTTCGCTGCTGGTCGACCATCTGCGCCTCGCCGCCGATGACGGCGACCGCTCGCGCCCGATCCTGTGCCGCTGGCGCATCATGGCGGCGAAGGGTGAGCCGATCCGCGCCAGCTGCGGCGTCACCGTCGCCCCGGCCGGGCCCTTCGTCGATCCCGCGCAGTTCAGCTACATCGTGGTAGTCGGCGGCCTCTTGCACACCGGCGCCCGGCTCGACGACGAGGCGGTGGCCTATCTCAAGCGGGCGGCCAAGGCCGGCGTGCCGCTGGTCGGGGTGTGCACCGGCTCATTCGTGCTCGCCCGCGCCGGGCTGATGACCGGGCGGCGCTGCTGCGTCTCCTGGTACCATTATCAGGATTTCCTCGACGAGTTCCCGCATCACCACCCGGTGGCCGACCGGCTCTATGTCATCGACGGCGACCGCATCACCTGCGCCGGCGGCGGCGGCACCGCCGATCTCGCCACCGCGCTGGTCGAGAAGCATCTCGGCCGCTCGGTGGCGCAGAAGAGCCGGCATGTGCTGCTGCTCGACCGCGTCCGACCCGGCAACCAGGCGCAGCCGCACCCCCCCATCGCCGATCTCGTCGCCGACGACCGCGTGCGCCGCGCCTTGCTGCTGATGGAGCAGAACATGGCCGATCCGCTGCCCATCGCCAGCATCGCACGGCGCCTGCAGCTCTCCACCCGCCAGCTGGAGCGGCTGTTCCAGACCGTGATGGGGCGCCGCCCGGCCGAGTTCTACCGGCTGATGCGCCTGCGCTATGCCCGCTTCCTGCTCGACACCACCGGCCGCTCCATCACCGAGATCGCGCTGGAATCCGGCTTCTCGGACTGCGCGCATTTCTCGCGCCAGTTCAAGGCGCTGCACGGCTTCACCCCCACCGATGCCCGCACCGGCGTCCCGCCCACCGGCGCGCCGGTCCCGGCGCCCTCCAGCCTCGCCGGCCAGCGCCTGTTCGATTGAGCGCGCCGCCGCACCGCAGGACAAACCACAGGGAAATGACGATGGCGAACGGGATCGGCCTCGCGCCGCGCGCGGAGACGGACGCGGCCCTCGACCGGTTGGTGCGCGACCTCCTCGCCCGGCCCCGCGAGCGCCGCACGGTGGTGGCGGTCGCCGGCGCTCCCGGCTCGGGCAAGAGCACCCTGGCGGAGATGCTGAAGGCGCGCCTCGACGCCGCCGCCCCCGGCCTGTCGCAGGTGCTGCCGATGGACGGCTACCACTATGACGACCTGCTCTTGGAGGCGCACGGCCAGCGCCCGCGCAAGGGCGCGCCCTTCACCTTCGACGTGGACGGGCTGGCGTCGGCGCTCGACCGCCTCAGGCGCGACGACGGGCGCGAGGTGGCGGTGCCGGTGTTCGACCGTGCGCTGGAGATCGCCCGCGCCGGCGCGCGGCTGATCGGCGCCGAGGCCCGCCTCGTCATCGTCGAGGGCAATTATCTGCTGCTCGACGACCCGGCCTGGGCCGGGCTGCGCCAGCGCTTCGACGTCACGGTACGGCTCGACGTCCCCCTGCCGACGCTGGAAGCCCGCCTGCGCGCCCGCTGGGCCGGCTTCGGCTATGACGAGGCGGCGATCCGCGCCAAGCTGGAGGAGAACGACCTGCCCAATGCGCGGCTCGTCGCCACCCGCAGCGTCGCCGCCGACGTCGTCATCGCCAATGACGATCCGCCGGCCGGCGGCTGAACGCACACCCGTCGCGGCCGGCCATTTCGGATCTGCGGTTTCGGATTTCCCCTGCCGGCAAACCGCCCTAGGATCGCGCCGCATCACGCGAGGAGATCCCGATGAGCACACCCGCCCCCATCCGCATCGGCATTGGCGGCTGGACCTTCGAACCCTGGCGCGGCAGCTTCTATCCGGACGGGCTCGCCCAGAAGCGCGAGCTGGAATATGCCGCCGGCAAACTGACCGCCATCGAGGTCAACGGCACCTATTACGGCTCGCAGAAGCCGGAGAGCTTCGCCAAATGGCATGACGAGACACCGGACGGCTTCGTCTTCGCGCTCAAGGGCCCGCGCTTCGCCACCAATCGCCGGGTGCTGGCCGAGGCCGGCTCCTCCATCGAGAAGTTCGTCACCAGCGGCATCGCCGAGCTGAAGGCCAAGCTCGGCCCGATCAACTGGCAGTTCATGGCCACCAAGAAGTTCGATCCCGACGATTTCGCCGCCTTCCTCAAGTTGCTGCCGAAGACCCATGAGGGCCGCGCCCTGCGCCACGTCGTCGAAGTCCGGCACGAGAGCTTCCGCCACAAGGATTTCGTCGCGCTGGCCCGCGAGCACGGCATCGGCGTGGTGATCGCCGGCGACAGCGAGCACCCGCTGATCGCCGACCTCACCGCCCCCTTCGTCTATGCCCGCATCATGGGCACCGGCGAGGCGCACCCGAAGGGCTATTCCGACGCCGAGCTCGACGCCTGGGCGAGCCGCACCCGCCACTGGGCGGCCGGCCGCACCCCGCCGGACCTCGGCAACACCCTGCTGGCCGAGCCGGCGCCGGAGACCCCGCGCGAGACCTTCCTGTTCGTCATCAGCGGCCACAAGGTGCGCAACCCGCACGCCGCCATGGAGCTGATCGAACGCACGCGGTGAACGGGGTCAGCGCAGCGTGAGCCGCACATAGTCGCCGCTGACGGCGAGCTGCGTCGCCGCCGCCGGGTCGTTCGGCCGGGAGGTGTCGACCAGCGCCGCCTTGGCGTCGACCCGCCAGCCCACCGGCGCGGTGGCGCCGAGATCGACGGTGGCGTCGAGCGCCCCGGCGCTGAGACGCAAGGCGCGCGGCGCCCGCTCCGCCGCCCCGGCGAGGTCGAGCCGTGCCCGCAGCGCCGCGCCGCTCAGCTCCGCCGTCTCCACCGAACCGGCCAGCGTCACGTCGCCCGCGCGGGTGCCGAGGTCGAGCACGCCGAAGCGCCCGTCGAGCCGCGCCTCCACCGCGTCGAGGCCGATCCGCACCGCCGCGCCCTCCGGCAGCCGCGCCGTCACCTCCACCACGCAGTCGGAGGCCTCGAAGGCCGAGGGCGTGACCACGTTCACATGCAGAACCGCACCCGCGACCCACATGCGACTGTCGCTGCGGCAGTCATTGTAGAACCAGCTCGAATACCAGCGGGCGAACCAGCCCTCGCGACGGGTGCCGAGCCGCGCCTCGGCCGGCCCGTCGCCGGCGGTGAGCCGCACATGTGCGGCGTCGCCGGCGATCTCGATCTCGCGCACCCCGGCAAGGTCGAGCCGCGCCTCGCCGGCAACCGCGCCGCCCGGCCGGGCGAGCAGCAGGATGAGGGCGGCGAGCAGCAGGGCGGAAGGCGTCAGGGGATAGAGCGGCAGCATGGCGGGTCTCCGTCGAGAGCGCGATCGCCGAGCGACGATCGCGGGGTGGCATTCCCCGCCATCCCGCCGAAACACCGCCGCCGCCGCGACCTCGATCGCGTTTCAGGTCGACCTTGAGCGCGATCCGGGCCAGAACAGGCCGAATCCGCGCGCGTCACCCCTCCCCCGATGATCTTCGTCCCGCTGCCCTTCGTCGTCGCCTTGCTGCTGGTCCTGCTCGCCATCCGCCTCGTGCGGACGCAGGAGGACGGCCGGCATCACCGCCTGTTCCTCGCCCTCATCGGCGCCTATGCGCTGCAATCGGTGCTGATCGGCCTGCGCTGGGGCTACGACATCCGCGCCGTGCTGCCGTTCCAGGTGGTGCTGGCGAGCCTCATCGCGCCGCTGGCCTTCCTCGCCTTCCGCAGCCTCGCCAGCGCCGGACCGGAGAGCGGCGCGCGCCCGGCTTGGCTGTGGCCGCATCTGCTGCTGCCGCCGCTCGTGCTGGCCGGGCTAGTGCGCTTCCTGCCCTCGCCGGTCGGTCCCGCGGTGGTGGCGCTGTTCCTCGGCTATGGCGCGGCGCTGTTCTGGCTGGCCCGGCGCGGGCCGGACGCGCTCATCTCCTCGCGGCTCGACGGCGCGCTGCGCTCCTATCGCGCGCTCATCTTCACCGCCGCCGCGCTGGTCGGCTCGGCGCTGGTGGACGTGGTGATCTCCTTCGATCTCGATTGGAGCGGCGGGCGCCACACGCCTTTGATCATCGCGCTGTTCAACATGGTGACGCTGCTGGCGCTCGGCGCCGCCGCCGCTACCGCCGATGCCGGCGCCAGCCCGGCCCCTCCCCCGGCGCCTGCCCCCGAGGCCCGGGCCACAGAACTCGCCGTGGAATTCCCCGCGCTGCCGGCGCCGGACGAGCCCGACGAAGCCGCCTTGCGCGCGGCGGACCTCGCCATCCTCGCCCGCCTCGACGCGCTGATGGCCGAGCGCCGGCTCTACACCGATGTCGACCTCGATCTCGGCCGCCTCGCCCGCCGGCTCTCTCTGCCGGCACGGCGGCTGTCGGAGGCGATCAACCGCGTCCACTCGATGAGCGTGTCGCATTATGTGAACGGCCTCAGGGTCGCCGAGGCGCAGCGCCTGCTCGGCGAGACCGACCTGCCGGTGACGCGGGTGATGCTGGAGGCCGGCTTCCTCACCAAGTCGAACTTCAACCGGGAATTCCGCCGCCTCGCGGGCATGAGCCCGTCGGAATGGCGCGCCGCCAACCGCGCACCCGCCCCGGCCCAGCCCGCCTAGGGTCGCTCGTCGCCGTCAGCCTTTATACGCGACCAGCACCGCCCCGGCGGCGATCAGCGCGACGCCGAGCCAGTTCGGCCCGGAGAGCTTCTCGCCGAGGAAGATCACCCCGAACACCGCCACCAGCACGACGCTCATCTTGTCGACCGGCGCCACCCGCGCCGCGTCGCCGATGCGCAGGGCACGGAAATAGCAGACCCAGCTCAGCCCGGTCGCCAGCCCCGACAGCACCAGGAACAGCCCGCTGCGCGGGCTTATCGTGCCGATCCCCTGCCAGCCGCCGGTGGCGGTGAGGATCAGGCTGATGGCGGCGAGGATCACCACCGTGCGGATGAAGGTGGCGAAGTCGGCCCCGACATTCTCCACGCCGATCTTGCCGAAGATGGCGGTGAGCGCGGCGAACCCCGCCGACAGGATGGCCCAGAACAGCCAGGATTCGAGCGGTGCATTCATCTCGCCATTCCCCATCTCGCGTCGCGTCTCGCGCGGTATCCGGCGCCGGACGGCGCCGCCATGTCTGCCCAAAATGCCGGCTTGCCCGCCCCATTGCCCGCCGATGTCGCTTTTAGGAAAGTTGCCGTCGCAATCGTGAAAGTCAGCACGCGGCCTCCGTCGAACAATTCCAATCCGAGGCCACGCACCGCGCCAGCGCGCGGGGGGAAGCCGGCGCCGGGCCGGCGGGCGTTGCCGATCCGGGCGAGGGAGACCTGCGATGCTCGATTCCACCGATACGCCGCTGAAGGCCCTGCTGCGCCGGCGCAAGCCCGGCTACAGCCTCGAGTCTCCCTTCTACACCAGCCCGGAGATCTTCAAGGCCGATCTCGACATCATTTTCGGCCATCACTGGATCTTCGTCGGCGTCGAGCCCGACATCGCCGAGCCGGGCGACGCCATGACGGTGGAGATCGGCACCACCTCGGTGATCATCGCCCGCGACGACGACATGAATGTCTGCGCCTTCCACAATGTGTGCCGCCACCGCGGCGCCCGGCTGGTGCTGGACTACAAGACCACGGTCGGCAACCTCGTCTGCCGCTACCATTCCTGGACCTACGGCCTCGATGGCAAGCTCCTGTTCGCCGAGCACATGGGCGGCGGCTTCGATCCGTCCTGCCACGGCCTGAAGCCGGTGCATGTGCGCTCGCTGGAAGGGCTGATCTTCATCTGCCTCTCGGACGACCCGCCGGCGGATTTCGACGTGATGGCGGCGAAGATGGCGCCCTATCTCGCCCCGCACGATCTGAAGAACGCCAAGGTCGCCTTCGAGAAGGACATCATCGAGCCCGGCAACTGGAAGCTCACCATGGAGAACAACCGCGAGTGCTATCACTGCGCGGGCAACCATCCCGAGCTCACCGTGCCCTTGTTCGCCTATGGCTTCGGCTTCGCGCCGGAGGAGCTCGACGAGCACGGCCGCAAGGAGGCCGAGGACTACGCGCAGCTGATCACCTCCTCGCATCGCGAATGGGAGAGCTGCGGCTTTCCCTCGACGATGATGGAGCACCTCGACGACATGATCACCGGCTTCCGCACCGAGCGCCTGCCGCTGGCCGGCGACGGCGAGAGCCACACCGGCGACACCAGGGCGGCCTGCAAGAAGCTGCTCGGCCGGATCAACGACCCCAAGCACGGCGCGCTGCATTTCTGGACGCAGCCGAATTCGTGGCACCATTTCATGTCCGACCACGCGGTGGTGTTCTCGGTGCTGCCGCTCGACGCCGAGCGCTCGCTGCTGCGCACCAAATGGCTGGTGCACAAGGACGCGGTCGAGGGCGTCGACTACGACGTCGAGAACCTCGTCGCGGTGTGGGACGCCACCAACGATCAGGATTCGACGCTGGTCGGCTACTGCCAGGAAGGCGCCCGCTCGCCGGCCTACGAGCCCGGCCCCTATTCGCCGCACACCGAGATGCTCGTGGACAAGTTCTGCAACTGGTACATCGGCCGCATGGCCGACCATGTCGGGCGGTGAGGCGGCAGACGACCATGGACGCCCTCGCCCCGCTCTCCTCGCCCGAACCCGCCGCCCTGCGCCTCGCGGCCTCGCTTCCCGAGTGGAACCCGGAGGCCGACGACGCCCTCGTCGTGCGCGCGGTGCGCGACGAGACGCCGGACGTGAAGACCTTCGTGCTCGTGCCGCGCAGCCCCTGCCTGTTCCGCTACGCCCCCGGCCAGTTCCTCACCTTGGAACTGGAGATCGGCGGCGAGACCATCAACCGCTGCTACACCATCGCCTCGGCCCCCACCCGCCCGCACACCCTCTCCATCACCGTGAAGCGGGTGCCGGGCGGCCCGGTGTCGAACTTCCTGCACGACCACATCAGGCCGGGCTCGGTCATCCGTGCCGTCGGGCCGATGGGGGATTTCTCCTGCTTCCTGCAGGGCACGGGAGGCGTTGCCGGCCGGGCGCCGAAATATCTGTTCCTGTCCGGCGGCTCCGGCATCACGCCGCTGATGTCGATGGCGCGCTCGTTCCACGATCTCGCCGAGCCGCGCGACATCACCTTCGTGCATGCCGCCCGCTCGCCGGTGGACATCATCTTCCGCGACGAATTGGAGCTGATGGCCCGCAACCAGCCCGGCCAGTTCCGCTTCGCGCCGATCTGCGAGGCCGACAGCCCGTTCGAGCCCTGGCACGGCCTGCGCGGCCGGCTCAATCTCGGCCTGCTCAACCACATCGCGCCCGACTACAGGGAACGCGAGATCTTCGTCTGCGGCCCCTCGCCCTTCATGGCGGCGGTGCGGGAGATGCTGAAGGGCGCCGGCTTCGACATGAACAGCCATCACGAGGAGAGCTTCGACTTCGCCGAGCTGGCCAGCGCCGAGCCGGAGATCGCCGCCGAAGTCATCGCCGCCGAGGTGATCGAGGCGGAAGGATCGAAAGCGGAAGCCAAGGCGGCCGAGCCGCAGGTCGCGACCTACACTGTCACCTTCGCCAAGCAGAACCGCAGCATCGAGGTGCGGTCGGACACGTTCGTGCTGGATGCCGCGCGGCGCAACGGCGTGCGGCTGCCCTCCTCCTGCTCGAAGGGGCTGTGCGGCACCTGCAAGTCGAAGCTGGTTTCGGGAACCGTCGACATGAAGCATGGCGGCGGCATCCGCCAGCGCGAGATCGACGCCGGCATGGCGCTGTTGTGCTGCTCCAAGCCGACCTCCGACCTCGTCGTCGATCGCTGATCGGCCTCACGGCACGAATCTATCGGCCGGACCGGCGAAATCGGCCCGACCGTCCACCTCACTGCGCAGAGGCGGAGCCCGGGCGCACCAGGCCGGTGGCGAAATCGGAGGCGTCGTCGACCGCCTTCTTCAGCGTGCCGGCCGCCTCGCTGCCCGCCGACACCACCGCCGCCTTGGCCTTGTCGATCATCTCGACGCCATCTTCCCATTTCGGCAGCGAAAACAACGCGTTGCTCTCCTGCGGCGCCGGCGCGTCCACCACCTGGTAGGTCGGCGCGCCCCCCGTGGCGGCGGACGCCTCGGTATAGTTGGACCGCTCGATCAGCGGATCGCGGCTGTCGCAATCGTCGGTACAGCGGTCGAAGCGCTCGACCCCCTGCGGCAGCGCCGCGGCGGCCGACTTGCGAGCCGTCTCGTCAACCTTATGATTTGCAATAACTTTTTCGACCTTCGGCGGCGTGTACACCGCGTCCGATTCGATGGCGCGCACATAGGTCGGCGCCGGATGCCCCCCGTGACTTTCGGGGGCCGCTTCCGCCGGCGGCGGCAGGACCACCTGCGCAACCGGCTGGGGAGCCGGGGTGTCGCCGGTGAAAATCGCCGCGCGCATCAGCACCGTGCTACCGGCCGTCACCGCCAGCGCGAAGCCGAACGGCAGCGCCGCCCGACGCATCCAGCCTTGAGAACGGAAGAAAAACAATGACATGACAAGAATCCCACGCGACGAGAAAACCCCGTTCGCCTATTGATGTCGTGCGTCAGGACATTTTTGCGGCAGCTTTCTTGCCTCCTCATGTCGAGGAGTGGGAATTTTGACAGCAGCCGGCCGTCAGATTCCGGCCCAGCACGCCGCCCGGAACGCCGCCCATGCGCCCGACCCTCGATCTCGCCAGCATCGCCTCGGTAGGCTTCCTCACCCTGCCGAACCATTCCATGGTGGCGACCGTCAACGCGCTCGAAGCGTTGCGTATGGCGAATTATGTTTCCGAATCAAACATTTACTCGTGGCATCTCCTGACGCCTGACGCCGCCGTGGGCGAGGCCAGCAATGGTCTTTCCCTCTCCCCGGCCCGCCCGCTGGCGGAGGCGAAGGCGGTCGATCTGCTGCTGGTCTGTGGCGGCATCGACATACGCCACGCCGCCTCTCCGGCGGTCACCGATGCGCTCCGCCGCCACGCCCGGCGCGGCACCGCGCTCGGTGCGCTGTGCACCGGCAGCTTCGTGCTCGCCGAAGCCGGCCTGCTCGACCACCGCCGCTGCGCCATCCACTGGGAGAACCTCGCCGCGATTCGCGAGGAGTTCCAGCATGTTGACTTCATCGAGGCGCCCTTCGTCATCGATGGCGACCGACTCACCTGCACCGGCGGCGTCGCTCCGATGCGGATGATGCTGGCACTGATCGCCGCCCGTTGCGGCCGCGACCTCGCCGACCGGGTGGCGGAACAGTTCATCCTGGAGCCCGGCACACCCGCCCGCCGCCCCTCCGCCCGCCCACGCCCGGCGCTGCCCGACCCGACGCTGGCCCGCGCCGTGCGCCTCATGCAGGCGACGCTGGAGGAGCCCCCCGGCATCGCGGCCATCGCCCGACGCATCGAGGTGTCGCCCCGCCAGCTCGAGCGGCTGTTCCGCCAATATCTCGGCGCGACGCCCACCGCCTATCATCTCGGCTTACGCCTTGATCGCGCTCGGGAATTGCTACGACTATCGACACTGCCCGTCACCGATGTCGGCCTTGCCTGCGGCTTCCGGTCGGCGGCGCATTTCTCCACCGCCTATACCCGGCGCTTCGGCCGGCCGCCGCGGGCCGAGCGGGCCGCCGCCGATCTCGGCGCACTACCTATGGCATTGACCGGACAAAGAGATTAATCCCGGAAGGACCGAACACCGCTTCGCCGCTTTTCCCTTTCCACAAGGACGCGGTCACTGCCGCGCTGATCGCCGATGACCGCGCCAGATACCCATGACGACCCGCACCGACTGGCATGGCGCTATTCGGATTTCGCCGCCGGCATGCTCGCCTCCGAACGCACGCCGCTCGCCGATGCCCGGGTCGGCCTCGCCATGACCTTCGTCGCCGGCGCCACCAATGCGGGCGGGTTGCTGGCGGTGGGGCAATACACCTCGCACATGTCCGGCATCATCTCCGCCATGGCCGACAATGCGGTGATCGGCGCCTCCGGGCTCGTGATCGCCGGCATCGGCGCCCTGCTGCCCTTCGTCCTCGGCGCCGCCGTCTCGGCGGTGCTGGTCAACTGGGCACGGCTGCACCATGTCGGGCGCGAATACGCCATCCCCTTGACGCTGGAGGCTTTTCTGCTCCTTGCCTTCGGCCTGCTCGGCAGCCTCGCCCGGGTCTCGCCGGTAGCGCTGGTGGCGGATGTGGCGGTGCTCTGCTTCATCATGGGGCTGCAGAACGCCACCGTGACCAAGCTTTCCGGCGCCAAGATCCGTACCACCCACATGACCGGCGTCGTCACCGATCTCGGCATCGAGCTCGGCAAGCTGTTCTATTTGAACCACAATCGCCGCCGCCGGCCGGGCGCGCCGCTCATCTATGCCGACCGCGAGAAGCTCAAGCTGCTGGCGATGTTCGTGGTGCTGTTCTTCGCCGGCGGCGTCACCGGCGCGCTGGGCTTCAAATATGTCGGCTTCGTCTTCTGCGTGCCGCTGGCCATCCTGATCCTGATCCTCGCCGGCCCCTCGGTATTCCGGCGGCTGATGCGCTGAAAACCGGTTCCAAAGACCGCAACCGAGGACGCACGACGGACGTCGTCGCAACCCTTCCGGCGGCATGGCGAAAATCTTCTGTCCGCCATAGGCGAATGCGACCTATCGTGGGACGATCCACGACGATGGACCGGTGCTAGGGAGCGCGCGCCGTCACATGATCCCGCATGCCGAGGCCCTGCTTAAACCCTTGACGATCAAGGGCTTGACCATCCGCAACCGGGTGATGTCGACCTCGCACGCCCCCGGCTATGGCAAGGACGGCAAGCCGCAGGAGCGCTATCAGCTCTACCATGCCGAGAAGGCTCGCGGCGGCATCGGGCTGACCATGTTCGGCGGCTCCTCCTCGGTGGCGCTCGACAGCCCGGCGACGCCCTGGGCGCAGATCTCGGTCGCCGACGACAGCGTCATCCCCTATTTTCAGCAATTCGCCGAGCGGGTGCATGCCCATGGCGCCAAGCTGATGATCCAGCTCACCCATATGGGCCGGCGCACCAAATGGGACACCGAGAACTGGCTGCCGACCATCTCCTCCTCGGCACGCCGCGAGCCGGCCTCGCGCACCATTCCCCGCGCGATGGACAAGAACGACATCCGCCGGGTGGTGCGCGCCTTCGCCGAGGCGGCACGGCGCTGCAAGGAAGGCGGGCTCGACGGCTGCGAAGTGTCCGCCGCCCACGGCCACCTGATCGACCAGTTCTGGTCGCCATCGGTGAACCACCGCACCGACGAATATGGCGGCAGCCTCGAAAACCGCATGCGCTTCGGCCGCGAGGTGCTGGAGGCCATGCATGAGGCCACCGGCGGCGACTATGTCATCGGCATGCGCATGTCCGGCGACGAAATGCTCGAGGACGGCCTGTCGCAGCAGGACTGCCTGGAGATCGCCGCCACCTATGCGAGGGACGGCCTCGTCGACTTCGTCAACGTGATGGGCGGGCAGGCGCGCGACGAGATGAGCCACGCCATCTCGCTGCCCAACATGTCGTTCCCGGTGGCGCCGTTCCTGTTCCTGCCCAGCGCCATCAAGCGCGAGGTCGAGGTACCGGTGTTCCACGCCCAGCGCGTCACCGACCTCGCCACCGGCGCCCGCGCGGTGGCGGAGGGCCATGTCGACATGGTGGCGATGACCCGCGCCCACATCGCCGACCCGCACCTCATGCGCAAGCTGATCGAGGGCCGCGACGACGACATCCGCCAATGCGTCGGCGCCGGCTACTGCATCGACCGCATCTATGTCGGCGGCGACGCGCTGTGCATCCAGAATGCCGCGACCGGCCGCGAGGCCACCATGCCGCATGTCATCGCCAAGGCTGCGACCAGTCGCCGGGTGGTGGTGGTCGGCGCCGGCCCGGCCGGGCTGGAGGCGGCACGGGTTGCCGCCGAGCGCGGGCATAGCGTGGTGCTGTTCGAGAAGGACGACAAGCCGGGCGGCCAGATCAACATCGCGGCGCGGGCCACCTGGCGCGAGGCGCTGTCCGGCATCCCGCGCTGGCTCTACGCGCAGGTGCAGAAGAAAGGCGTCGACATCCGCCTCGGCACCGAGGCGACCGAAGCCGCCATCCTCGCCGAGCGCCCCGAAGTGGTCATCCTCGCGACCGGCGGCCTCGCCCATACCGGCTTCGCCAAGGGCGCCGAGCGGGCGGTGACCACCTGGGACGTGCTCACCGGGCGGGCCGAGCCCTCCGGCAGCGTGCTGCTCTATGACGAGATCGGCGGCCACAACGCCGCCTCCACCGCCGAGGTGCTGGCCCGCAAGGGCTGCCTGGTGGAGATGGCGACCCACGATTTGCAGATCGCCCAGGAGGTCGGCACCACCAACAAGCCGATCCACCTGCGCGAGCTCTACAAGGCCGGGGTCATCCTCTCGCCCAACATGGAGCTGATCGAGATCTATCCCGAGGGCAACCGCCTCGTCGCCGCGCTGCGCAACACCATGACCGAGGCCGAGGAGGAGCGGGTCGTCGATCACGTGGTGGTCGATTACGGCACGCTGCCGGTGGAGGGGCTGTTCCAATCGCTCCGCGCAGGCTCGGTGAATGACGGCGAGACCGACCTCGACGCACTGGTCGCCGGCCGGCCGCAACGCTGGACCGGCGCGACCGGCTACGCGCTCTACCGCATCGGCGACGCCTGGACCGGCCGCAACATCCATGCGGCGATCTATGACGCACTGCGCCTGTGCAAGGACCTCTAGGGACTGCCCGGTGACGCCGCCGCCCGCGACGCCACCGACGGCAGCTGACGGACGCCCATGAACGCCGCCCTTGGCCTCAGCCTCGTCATCGTCGCGCTCGCCGTGCTGGCTGCGGTCGAGGGCGCGCGGACGGCGCGGCGCTGGCGCATCGGCCGGTCGGCCAGGGTCGATTGGCGGACCGGCCTCGCCGCCATTCCCAAGCGCTATCTGGTCGACGTGCATCACGTAGTGGCGCGCGATCCCTATGCGGCGCGCATGCATGCGCTGGCAGCCGGCGGCCTCATCGCCGGCTCGGTACTGGCGGCGCTCGGGCTCATGCCGCCACTGGGTCACGCGCACCTGTTCTGGGGCGCCGTGGCTCTCGCCTTTCTCGTCGCCCTCGCCGGCGGCGCGATGGTCGGCCGGCGGCGCTATCCGGCAAAGCCGGCGCGGCTGTCAGGCGGCGCCTTCCAGCGCCTGCCGCTGCTGCTCGCCGCCTATGTTGGCGGCGCGCTGCTGGTGGCGCTGGACGCCGCATCCGGTCTGGCGGGCCCGCTCGGCTGGCTCGGCCTAGCCGTCGCGGCGGCCGGCGGATTCGGACTGGTGCGCCAGCTGGCCGATGGCCCGATGCGCCATGCCCTTGCCGGCGCCCTGCATCTTGCCGCCCATCCGCGTCCCGGACGCTTCGAGGGCGAGCGGGCGACGGCCCTTATCCCCGCCGATCTCGACGCCCCCCGCCTCGGCGTGGCGGTACCAGCCGACTTCGCCTGGAACCGGCTGCTCGGCTTCGACGCCTGCATCCAGTGCGGCCGCTGCGAGGTGGCCTGTCCCGCCTTCGCCGCCGGCCAGCCGCTGAACCCGAAGAAGCTGATCCAGGACCTCGCCGGCAGCTTCAAGGCCGAGCCGCCCACCTATGCCGGCAGCCCCTATCCGCAGGCGCCGCCGGTCGCCGGCCTCGGCGGGCCGGAACGGCCCATCGTCGGTGCCGGCGCGCTGATCCACCCGGACACGCTGTGGTCGTGCACCACCTGCCGCGCCTGCGTCGAGGAATGCCCGATGATGATCGAGCATGTCGACGCCATCGTCGACCTGCGCCGCTTCCAGACCATGGAACTCGCCGCCGTGCCGGCCGGCGCCATCCCCGCGCTCAGCGAGTCCCGCTATGCCGAGGAGCCCGGCGGCCGGCCGCTCGCCGCCCGCACCGATTTCGCCGCTGGCCTGCCGCTGCCGCTGATCGCCGCGAAGGGCAGCTGCGACGTGCTGCTGTGGCTGGGATCGGGTGCCTATGAGCTGCGCCACGGCCGCACGCTGCGGGCGCTGGTGGAACTGTTGCGCAAGGCCGGCATCGACTATGCGGTGCTCGGCCCCGAGGAGCGCGACTGCGGCGATCTCGCCCGCCGGCTCGGCGACGAGGCGACCTTCGCCGACCTCGCCCGCGCCAATATCGCCACCCTGTCCCGCTATTCCTTCCGTCGCATCCTCACCGCCGATCCGCATGCGCTGCATGTGCTGCGCAACGAGTACCCGGCCTTTGACGGCCGCTATGAGGTGATCCACCACAGCGCCTTTCTCGACGAACTGGCGGCCGACGGGCGCCTCGCCCTCGCCGCCGCGCCGGCAGGACGCCTCGCCTATCACGATCCCTGCTATCTCGGCCGCTACAATGGCGAGACCGACGCGCCGCGCCGCCTGCTCGACCGCCTCGGGCTGGAACGCGTCGAGATGGAGCGCCACGGCAAGCGTGCCATGTGCTGTGGCGGCGGCGGCGGCGCGCCGGTGAGCGACGTCGCCGGCGAGCGCCGCATCCCGGATCTGCGCATGGCACAGGTACGGGCGGTGGGTGCCACCACGGTGGCGGTCGCCTGCCCGCAATGCGCCGCCATGCTGGAGGGCGTCACCGGCGACGTGGCTGAGGTGCGCGATCTCGCCGAGTTGGTGCTCGCCGCCGTCGAGGCCGCGCCGGTCGCTCAGGGAGCGGCGCGATGAGCCGGACACGCCGCGATCCGCGCGAGGAGCGCGAGGCTCGGCGCCTCGACGGCAATGCCCGGCCGCGCTGGCGCCTCGACACGCCGCCTTCTTCCAGCCGCCTCAGGCGCGACCCGCGCCGGGAAGCCGAAGCCGCGCGGGTTCCCGGCGCGGCGCGGCTGCGGCTCGATCGCTCGGGCCGGGTGGCCGGCACCCTGGCGCCCCCGCCCATCGCGGCCGAGCCGATCGCCGCGCCGACCATCCGGATCATCGAGGCGCCCGCTTTCCTCATTGCCGTGGTACCCGACGCACCGGGAGGACGCCTTACCCCGCTCGACCGCCAGTTGCTCGGCGCCGCGCGCCTGCTCTCCGATGCGGGCGGCGGCGCGGTGCTGGTCCTGAGCTTCGGCGCGGTCGACGGCCTCGGCGCCGCCGGCGTCGACCGCACGGTCGCGCTGGCCGCGCCGCCCGGTGGCGATCCCACCATGCGCACGGCCGAGCTTGCCGGCCTGCTCGCGGCCCTGCAGCCGCGCCATATGCTGTTTCCCGAAAGCGCCACCGGCGGCGATCTCGCCCGCCGCCTCGCCGCCCGCATCGGAGAAGCGCTGTTCGCCGGCGCCGAAAGTCTGACCGCCCGGCTCGCCACACGGCCGGCCGGCAATCGCCATGTCGAGCAGCGCGCCGCGCCGCCGCGCCTCGTGACGCTGGCGCCCGACGCCCAGCTGCCGCACACCGGCACCGTCCATGAAGCGCGCCGGCTGGAGGCGCCGGAGATCGCCCCGGCACCCGCGCATGATGCGATCCTGTCGGTCGAAGACCTGCCGGTCGCCGCCGACGCGCTGCCACTGGCGGAAGCGGATTTCGTGGTCTCGGCCGGCAGCGGCGTGACCGATTTCGAGCTGTTCCGCGAGCTCGCCCGGGCGCTGGGCGCCACGCCGGGAGCCAGCCGCATGGTGTGCGATGCCGGCCTGATGCCACGCGCCGCCCAGGTCGGCGCCTCCGGTACGGTGCTGGAAGCCGCCTGCTATCTCGCGCTCGGCATTTCCGGCGCGCCGCAGCATTTGCAGGGCGTCGCCCGCTGCGAGCATGTGGTGGCCGTCAATACCGACCTGCATGCCGCCATGGTCGAGCGCGCCGGCCTCGCGATCATCGCCGATGCCCAGCAGGTGATGCCGGCGCTGATCGCCGCCCTGAAGGCGGAGAGCCAGCGATGAAGACGCTGGTGCTGCTGTCCGATGCCCGCCACCCGGTCTCCGGCCGTCCGGCACCGACGGCGACCGAATTGCAGGCCATCAACCTCGCCCGCGGCCTCGCCGACGAGGTGAGCGGCCTGCATGCCGGGCCGGACGCCGAGGCGGCACGCGGCGCGCTGGGCCACGGCCTCGCGCGGCTCGAGCACCGGGAAATACCCGCCGGACACGATCCGCTGCCCAGCCTCCTCGCCGCCATCGGCAGTGAGGCGCCCGACCTCGTCCTCGCCGGCCGACGCGCCGGCGCCGGCGCCCAGACCGGCCTGCTGCCCTACCGCCTCGCCGAGGCGCTCGGCTGGCCGATCGTCGCCGATGCCGTCGCCCTTGCGGTGGACGGTGGCGTGCTCGAGGTGATCCAGGCGCTGCCCAAGGGCGCCCGCCGCCGCTGGCGGCTGCGGCTGCCGGCGGTCGTCACCGTGCATCCGGCCGCCCCGGCGGCGGCGAGCTTCGCCCTCGGCACCGCGCGCAAGGGACAGGTCGGCGCGGCCATCGGCATCCCCGCCCCGCTCGATGAACCGGCGATGGAGGAACGTCCCTATCGCCCCCGCCCCCGCCTCATCGCCTCGGCGGCGGCCGGCGCCGGTGCTGCCGAGCGGCTGAGGGCGGCGACGCAGGCAGCCGGTCCCGGCGGGCGGGTGATGGTCGATCCCTCGCCCGAGGAAGCCGCGCAGGCGATCCTCGATCATCTGCGCGCCATTGGCGTCCTGAAACCGGCGTCCGGCCGCTGAGATCAGCGCTGGGCGTGCTGCCAGTTCGTCGCCTTGTAATAGGGCGCGTTGGAGGGCGCGAGCGCCGGCCGGCCGAGAATGTGGTCGGCCGCCTTCTCCGCCAGCATGATGGTCGGCGCATTGAGATTGCCGGTCGTCACCGAGGGCATGATCGAGGAATCCACCACCCGCAGCCCCTCGACGCCGATCACCCGGGCCTGCGGATCGACCACCGCCATCGGATCGGAAGGCGCGCCCATCTTGCAGGTGCAGGAGGGGTGATAGGCGCTCTCCACCTTGTCGCGGATGAAGGCGTCGATGGCCTCATCGGTCACCACATCGGCCCCCGGCTGGATCTCGCGGCCGCGATAGGGATCGAACGCCTTCTGGGCGAAGATCTCGCGGGTGAGCCGCACACAGGCGCGCATCTCCACCCAGTCGTCCGGGTGGCTCATATAGTTGAAGAACAGGCGCGGCTTCTCCGCCGGATCGGGCGACCGCAGCCGCACCCAGCCGCGGCTCTTGGAGCGCATCGGCCCGACATGCGCCTGGAAACCGTGCTCGGAGGCCAGTCCCTGGCCGTCATAAGTCACGGCGAGCGGCAGGAAATGGTATTGGATATCGGGAGCGGCGATGCCCGGCCGCGAGCGGATGAAGCCGCAGCTCTCGAAATGGTTGGTGGCCCCCAGCCCGTCCTTGCGCAGCAGCCAGCGCAGGCCGATGCCGGCGCGTGAGACCAGCCCCATTGAGGAATAAAGCGTGATCGGCTGCGTGCAGGCCACCTGGAAATAGAATTCCAGATGGTCCTGCAGGTTCTCGCCCACTCCCGCCCGATCGGCGACCACCTCGATGCCATGTTCGCGCAATTCGGCACCCGGCCCGATGCCGGAAAGTTTCAGCAGCTGCGGCGAGTTGATCGGCCCGCCGGCGAGGATCACCTCGCGTGCCGCCCTCACCTGCCGGCGCACGCCGCCCTGCTCATAGGCGACGCCGACGGCGCGGCGCCCCTCGAACAGCACCCGGGTCACCCGCGTATGGGTTTCGACCTTGAGATTCGCCCGCTTCATCGCCGGACGCAGATAGGCATTGGCGGCGGACCAGCGCACGCCGTCCTTCACCGTCATGTCCATGCGCCCAAAGCCTTCCTGGGCGTAGCCGTTGATGTCCTCGCTCGCCGGATAGCCGGCCTCGATCGCCGCGTCGATGAAGGCGTGGTGCAGCGGATTGGCGAGAGTGCCGTAGCGGGTGGCGAGCGGGCCGTCGCTGCCGCGATAGGCGTCGCCGCCCTCCTGCCGGCTTTCGGCGCGCCGGAAATAGGGCAGCACGTCGGCATAGGACCAGCCCTGCGCGCCCTCCTCCTGCCAGCGGTCGAAATCAGCGGGATTGCCGCGGACATAGACGAGCCCGTTGATGGAGGAAGAGCCGCCCAGCACCTTGCCGCGCGGGCAATGCATCCGCCGCCCGCCGAGGCCGGGCTCGGGCTCGCTCTCATACATCCAACTGTAGCGCGGCATGTTCATCGGAATGGACAGCGCGCTCGGCATCTGGATGAAGATCGAGCGGTCGGAACCGCCGAACTCCAGCACCAGCACCCGGTTCTCCCCGCTGGCGGTCAGCCGGTCGGCCAGTACGCAGCCGGCAGAGCCGGCACCGACGACGATGTAGTCGAACTGTTGGTCGAACCCGTCCGCCGCATCGGCCATCAGTAGGGTGCCTCCACCGGACCGAGATTGACGTAGACGCTCTTCAGCTGGGTGTAGTGCTCGACGGCCGCCTTGCCGTTCTCACGGCCGAGGCCGGATTGCTTGACGCCGCCGAAGGGCAGCTCGATCGGCGTCACATTGTAGTGGTTGATCCAGCAGGTGCCGGCTTCCAGCCGGGCGATCACCCGGTGGGCACGGGCGAGATCCCGGGTGAACACGCCGGCGGCCAGCCCGAACCGCGTGTCGTTGGCGCGCGCGACCACCTCGCTTTCGTCCTCGAAGGACAACACCGCCATCACCGGGCCGAAGATCTCCTCGCGCACGATGGCCATGTCGTCGCGGCAGCCGTCGAACACCGTCGGGGCGACGAAGCAGCCGCGATCGAGCCCACCCTCGATCACCCGGTATCCGCCGGTAAGCAGCCGCGCCCCGCTCGCTCGACCGCGCGCGATGTAGGAGAGCACCTTCTCCATATGCGGCGGCGAGATCAGCGCGCCGACCTGCGTTGCCGGATCGAGCGGATCGCCGACCACCATCTTCTCGACGCGGGCGACCAGCTTCTCGAGGAAAGCCGCCCGCACGCCTTCCTGCACGAAGACGCGGGTGCCGTTGGAGCAGACTTCGCCGGCGGAATAGAAATTGGCGAGCAGCGCGCCCGAGACGGCGTCGTCGAGATCGGCATCGTCGAACACGATCAACGGCGACTTGCCACCGAGCTCCAGCGTCACCTGCTTCAGCGTCACGCTGGCATCGGCCATCACCTTCTTGCCGGTGCCGACCTCGCCGGTGAGCGACACCTTGGCGATGTCGGGATGGCGGGTGAGCAGCCGCCCGGTCTCGGCGAAACCCTGCACCACCTGGAACACGCCCTCGGGCAGGCCGGCCTCGCGCATGATCTCCATGAGCTTCACGGCGGTGAGCGGGGTGAGCTCGGCCGGCTTGAAGATCATCGCATTGCCGCAGGCGAGCGCCGGCGCCGCCTTCCAGCAGGCGATCTGCAATGGGTAGTTCCAGGCGCCGATGCCGGCGACCACGCCCAGCGGCTCCCGCCGCGTATAGCCGAAAGCCGCGTGGCCGAGATCGACATGCTCGCCGGCGAGCGTGGCGGCGAGGCCGGCATAGTAATCGAGGCAATCAGCGCCGGAGAGCACGTCGACGACGCCGGTTTCCTGGATCGGCTTGCCGGTATCGAGGGTCTCCAGCCGGGCGAGTTCGTCATTGCGGCTGCGCAGGATGTCGGCGACGCGCTTGAGGATGCGGCCACGCTCGGCGCCGGTCATCGCCGCCCAGTGTTTCTGGCCCTTGCGGGCGGCGGCAACCGCCGCCTCGACTTCGGCTTCGCCGTCGATGGCGATCTCAGCCAGCACCTCGCCGGTCGCCGGATTGACGGTCTCGAAATGTCGCGCCCGCCGAACCGCCGCCCCCCCGGCAGGCGCGACACAGGGCGTGGCGGCGATCTGCGCATCGACGAAGGCCGAGGCGATGGCCCGGGCCGAAGCGGAATCCGTCTCGCCGGTGGCGGACAGCGTGGAGCGCAGCCACAGGCCGTCGATGATCGCCGCCACCGCAATGGCGATGCGGTCGGCCTCGTCCTCGCGCACCAGCGGACGCACCGCGTGGCGCAGATTGGAACGCATGCGCGACTGGTAGACCTTCTGCACCCGCCGCAGCCGCTCGGAATGCAGCGCCTGCCCCCAGAAGGCCAGCCAGACGCTGCTGCTCGGCTTGCCGAATTCCTCGGGCGCCAGATTGGCCTCGATCACCGCCTCCACCCGCTCGCGCGGCGAGGCAGCGGCGGCGAGGCGCATGGCCGTCCCCCTCGCCACCCGCGCGGCGAGGAAACGCAGCGTCGCTTCCAGCAGCCCATCCTTGTCGCCGAAATAATGGGCGACCAGCCCCGGCGAGACCCCGGCGCGCCCGGCGATCTGCGCCAGCGTCGAGGCGTTGAAGCCAATCTCGGCGAGCGAATCGATGGTCGCCTCGATAAGCTGCTGGCGACGGACTTCCTCGCTTTCGCGCCGTCGTCCACCGGTGGCGGCGGCTTCGTCCTGGCGAGCGTGGTTGTCCATGCGCGATCTCCATCGGGTCGATTATTGATCGCCGATACAATAACTGAGCCGACAGGCGATGTCGAACCCCGGAATTCCGCGGAACGCAGAAGTGGGGAGAGAACAGCCACCTGAAATCGCTGCTGCTGAAATCCCGTTCAACGGCACGATTTCAGCGTCGAAAAATTACGCATGACAAACGGACGAATTCGTTATTGAATTGCCATTCAAAAGAGCCGCAAGCGGCCGGGATGCATAGACCACTCCTTCCGGATAGACTGACGGAAGCAAGACGCTGGACCGTCGAGCATGCCGCCCGCGCGCCGCTTTTCATCGACGCGTCCCATAATGAGTGGCAGCCCGCCGGCCAGTTCCTTGACATAATGGGAACAGCGAAAGATGCGCAGCCTCTCCACCTTCGCCACCGTGCTTCTCGGCTTCACCGTCCTTGCCGCCCCGGCCGCCTGGCAGGGCGCGCAGGCCGCCGAGCCGGCCGCCTGCAAGGCGGTCAAATTCGCCGATGTCGGCTGGACCGACATCACCGCCACCACCGCCATCACCTCCGCCATCCTGGAAGCGCTCGGCTACGCGCCGAAGACGCAGGTGCTGTCGGTGCCGGTCACCTACAAGTCGATGCAGACCAAGGACATCGACGTCTTCCTCGGCAACTGGATGCCGACCATGGAAGCCGATCTGAAGCCCTATCGCGACGACAAGACCGTCGACGTCATCGGCGTCAACCTCGAGGGAGCGAAGTACACGCTCGCCGTCCCCGCCTATCTCTACGATGAAGGCCTGAAGTCTTTTGCCGACATCGCCAAGTTCAAGGACAAGCTGGGCGGCAAGATCTACGGCATCGAGCCGGGCAATGACGGCAACCGGCTGATCCTCGACATGATCAAGGACGACAAGTTCGACCTCAAGGGCTTCGACCTCGTCGAATCCAGCGAGCAGGGCATGCTGGCGCAGGTCGAGCGCGCCACCAAGCGCAAGGAGCCGGTCGTCTTCCTCGGCTGGGAGCCGCACCCGATGAACTCGAAGTTCCCGCTGAAGTATCTCGACGGCGGCGACGAGGTCTTCGGCCCGAACTATGGCGGCGCGACGGTCTATACCAATACGCGGGCCAGCTATGCCACCGACTGCCCGAATGTCGGTGCGCTGATCAAGAACCTGAAGTTCTCGCTCGGCGACGAGAACGTGGTGATGGGCTACATCCTGTTCGACGGCACGGAGCCGGGTGCCGCCGCCAAGAAATGGCTGAAGGACAACCCGTCCGTCTGGCAGCCCTGGCTCGCCGGCGTGACCACGATCGACGGCCAGCCGGCCGTACCGGCGGTCAAGAAGAGCCTGGGTCTCTGATCGGCCTCACCACCCGCGACCGACCTCCTCCGTAGCCGCGGAGGAGGTCCCCGTCCGCAGACCGACCGGCCAAGGCGTCACAGCGCCTGAGCGCGCCCG
Organism: Ancylobacter sonchi; assembly: GCF_018390695.1. Lineage (GTDB taxonomy): Bacteria > Pseudomonadota > Alphaproteobacteria > Rhizobiales > Xanthobacteraceae > Ancylobacter > Ancylobacter sonchi. The sequence goes on from NZ_JAHBGF010000011.1 coordinate 258,043, forward strand.
AGGTGCGTCCATGGAGAGCGCCCATGTTTGACTGGCCCATCTATGACTGGCTGACCGCGCACAAGATCCCGCTCGGCCTGTGGCTGAAGAACGCCGTCGACCTGCTCACCGAGCATGGGGAAAGCGTGTTCGACTTCATCTCGCTGGTGCTCGGCTCGCTGATCGCCGGTCTCACCAGCGCGCTACTCTTCGTACCGCCCCTGCTGCTGATCGCGCTGTTCGCACTCGGGGCCTGGCTGGTGCACCGCTCGGTCGGGCTGGTGGTCTTCATCATCGGCGCGCTGCTGCTGGTCGCCAATCTCGGCTACTGGCAGGCGACCATGGAGACCCTGTCGCTGGTGCTCTGCGCCACGCTGGTCTGCGTGGTGGTGGGGGTGCCGGTCGGCATTGCCGCCGCCCACCGGCCCTGGCTCTATGCCGCGCTGCATCCGGTGCTCGACTTGATGCAGACCATTCCCACCTTCGTCTATCTCATCCCGACGCTGGTGCTGTTCGGCCTCGGCGTGGTGCCGGGGCTGATCTCGACGGTGATCTTCGCCATTCCGGCGCCGATCCGCCTCACCCATCTCGGCATTTCCTCGGTGCCGGCCAATCTCTACGAAGCCGGCAAGGCCTTCGGCGCCACGCGCACGCAGATGCTGTGGAAGATCGAGCTACCCTACGCACTGCCGACCATCATGGCCGGCGTCACCCAGTGCATCATGCTGAGCCTGTCCATGGTGGTGATCGCCGCCCTTGTCGGCGCCGACGGCCTCGGCAAGCCGGTGGTGCGGGCGCTGAACTCGGTCAACATCGCCATGGGCTTCGAGGCCGGCCTCGCCATCGTCGTGCTCGCCATCGTGCTGGACCGCGTCTGCAAGCGGCCGCACCGGCGCAAGGGCTAGGAGAACACGCCATGCCCGCCGTCGAATTCCGCCATGTCGATATCGTCTTCGGCTCCGACCAGCAGGGCGCGCTCAAGCTGATCGACGAAGGCCGCACCCGCGAGGAGATCCTCGGCAAGACCGGCGCCGTGCTCGGCGCCGCCGACGTCAATCTCGCCGTGGAGCGCGGCGAGATCTGCGTGTTGATGGGCCTGTCCGGTTCCGGCAAGTCCACCATCCTGCGCGCGGTGAACCGGCTCAACGAGGTAGCCCGCGGCGAGGTGATCGTCGAACATCGCGGCCAGCCGGTCGACGTCGCCCGTTGCAACGAGGCGACGCTGCGCGAGCTGCGCATGCACACCGTCTCCATGGTATTCCAGCAATTCGGCCTGCTGCCCTGGCGCACCGTGCGCGACAATGTCGGCTTCGGGCTGGAGCTGCGCGGCATGGGAGCCGCCGAGCGCAATCGTATCGTCGACGAGAAGCTCGCCATGGTCGGGCTCACCAACTGGGCCGGCAAGTTCACCCACGAGCTGTCCGGCGGCATGCAGCAGCGCGTCGGCCTTGCCCGCGCCTTCGCCACCGACGCCGACATCCTGCTGATGGACGAGCCGTTCTCGGCGCTCGACCCGCTGATCCGCGACAAGCTGCAGGACGAACTGCTCGACCTGCAGCGGCGCATCCACAAGACCATCGTCTTCGTCAGCCACGACCTCGACGAGGCGCTGAAGCTCGGCAACAAGATCGCCATCATGGAGGGTGGCCGTATCGTGCAGGCCGGCACGGCGGAGGACATCCTGCTGCGGCCGGCCAATGCCTATGTCGCCGAATTCGTGAAGCACATGAACCCGCTGAACGTGCTGCGCGGCACGGCGGTGATGCGCCCGGCGGCCTCCCTGCCGCGTGATGGGGCGAAGGTCATCCTGGATGGCGCCGCCGGCCGGATCTGCCTGCGGGTCGACGAGGAGAACCGGCCGATCGGCCTGGAGCTCGACGGCCGCGAGGGGCGGCTCGCCGTCGCCGATGGCGAAGCCGGGCACATCGACGACGAAGCGGCGCGGCTGTGCGACGGTATCGTCGCGCCGGTCGATCTAAAGCTGAAGGCCGCCATCGAGCTGAAGCAGCACACCGCCTTGCCGATCCTGCTGGTCGACAATCTCGGCCGGCTCGCCGGCCTGTGCGACGATGACGAGATCTATCGCGGGCTGCTTCACCGCATCAACAATTGACGCCGGCAGCGCCGCCGGACGGTACGGCAGCCGATAGGGCGGCCGGCTCAGGCGGCGGCGGCCACCGCCTCGACGACATCGTTGACCACGGCCTCGACGAGATCGCGGTCGTCGCCCTCGCCCATGACGCGGATCACCGGCTCGGTGCCCGAGGGACGGATCAGCAGGCGGCCATGGCTGTTGAGCTTGAGCTCGGCAGCGGCAATCGCCTTCTGCACGCTGTCCGCCTCCAGCGGCCGGCCGGCCTTGTAGCGGACATTCTTGAGGATCTGCGGCAACGGATCGAAGCGATGGCACGCCTCGGAAACCGGCCGCCCCAGCCGCTGCACCACCGCCAGCACCTGCAGCGCCGCCACCAGGCCGTCGCCGGTGGTGGAATAGTCGGACAGGATGATGTGGCCGGACTGCTCGCCGCCGACATTGAAGCCATGGGCACGCATATGCTCGAGCACATAGCGGTCGCCGACCGCCGTGCGCTCCAGCGACAGGCCGAGCGACTGGAAATAGCGTTCCAGGCCGAGATTGGACATCACCGTGGCGACGACGCCGTCGCGCGACAGGCGTCCATCTTCCTTGAAGCTCGCGGCGACCACCGCCATCAGCTGGTCGCCGTCGACCAGATGGCCCTTTTCGTCGACGATCAGCACCCGGTCGGCGTCCCCGTCGAGCGCGATGCCGATATCGGCGCGCACTTCGCGCACCTTGGCCATCAGCGCTTCCGGCGAGGTGGAGCCGACCTCGCGGTTGATGTTGAAGCCGTCCGGCTTGTCGCCGATCGTCACCACATCGCAGCCGAGCTCCCACAGCGCTTCGGGCGCGACGCGATAGGCCGCGCCATTGGCGCAGTCCACCACCACGCGGATGCCGTCGAAGGACTGGTTGCGCGGCAGAGTGCGCTTGGCAAACTCGATATAGCGGGCGTGCACGCTCTCGATCCGCTTGGCGCGGCCGATCTTGGTCGGCGCCGCCAGCTTGGCCGACATGTCGCCGCTGAGCAGTTCCTCGATCTCCGCCTCGATGGCGTCGGAAAGCTTGTAGCCGTCGGGACCGAACAACTTGATGCCGTTGTCGTCGAAGGGATTGTGCGACGCCGAGATCATCACGCCGAGATCGGCACGCATGGAATGCGTCAGCATGGCGACGGCCGGCGTCGGCATCGGGCCGAGCAGCAGCACGTCCATGCCGACCGAGGTAAAGCCGGCCACCAGCGCGTTTTCGATCATGTAGCCGGACAGGCGGGTATCCTTGCCGATGACCACGCGATGGCGATGCTCGCCCCGCTGGAACACCAGACCGGCGGCCATGCCGACATGCAGGGCAAGCTCCGGAGTAATGACGCCGTTCGCCCGGCCACGAATGCCGTCGGTCCCGAAATATTTGCGCGTCATCGAAGGTCTCCGGCCGGTCGGGACGCGCGCTGTTCGCGCATGCACCCGTCAAACATACGTAGAGGGATTCGCTTACGCGCTCCCTTCATTGTTCCCATGTATCATTCAACATGGCTGAAGAGGCTTCACAAAGTGTAAGCGTTTCTTTCGCTGACAAATACCCGCAATGCGGCGCCTTTCAGGCGCGTCCACGGCCCTGCAAACAAAAACCCCGGCGCGAGGCCGGGGTTTTCCGAGAGGGTACAGACGGAGGCGATCAGGCCTGCGGCTGCGGCTCCATGCCGGCGTCGGGGCGCGGCGGCCGGTTCTTGCCGGCGCTCGGAACCACGGAGCTGCGCACATTGGCCGGCTCGATCGTGGTGTCGCGCACCGGCGGATGACCGTCGAGCAGGTTGACGATCTCGTCGCCCGACAGCGTCTCGTATTCCAGAAGACCCCGTGCGAGCGCTTCGAGCTGTTCCTTGTTCTCGGTGAGGATGCGCGTCGCCTCGACATACCCCTCGTCGACCAGGCGACGCACTTCGCTGTCGATGGTCTGCGCGGTGGCTTCGGAGACGTTCTGCTGGCGCTGCATCGACATGCCGAGGAACACCTCGTCATTGTTCTCGCCATAGGCGACCTGGCCGAGCTTGTCCGAGAAGCCCCAGCGCGTGACCATCATGCGGGCGAGACGGGTGGCCTGCTCGATGTCGGACGCGGCGCCGGAGGTGACCTTGTCATGGCCGAAGATCAGCTCCTCCGCCACGCGGCCGCCCATCATGATGGCGAGGCGCGAGGTCATCTGCTCGTAGGACATGCTGAGCTTGTCGCGCTCGGGCAGCTGCATCACCATGCCCAGTGCACGACCGCGCGGGATGATGGTCGCCTTGTGCACCGGATCGGTCGCCGGCACCTTGAGCGCGACGATCGCATGGCCGCCCTCGTGATAGGCGGTCAGCATCTTCTCGTCCTCGGTCATGACGAGCGAGCGACGCTCGGCACCCATCATCACCTTGTCCTTGGCGTCCTCGAAGTCGCTCATCGTCACCATGCGCTTGTTGCGCCGGGCGGCCATGAGCGCGGCCTCGTTGCAGAGATTGGCGAGGTCGGCACCCGAGAAGCCGGGGGTACCACGGGCGATCACCTTGAGGTTCACGTCCGGCGCCACCGGGATCTTGCGGGCATGCACCTTCAGGATCTGCTCGCGGCCGACCACGTCCGGGTTGGGGACGATGACCTGACGGTCGAAGCGGCCGGGACGCAGCAGCGCCGGGTCGAGCACGTCCGGACGGTTGGTCGCGGCAATGAGGATGATGCCCTCATTGGCCTCGAAGCCGTCCATCTCGACCAGCAGCTGGTTCAGCGTCTGCTCGCGCTCGTCATTGCCACCGCCGAGGCCGGCGCCGCGATGACGGCCGACCGCGTCGATTTCATCGATGAAGATGATGCACGGCGCGTTCTTCTTCGCCTGCTCGAACATGTCACGCACGCGGGACGCGCCGACGCCGACGAACATCTCGACGAAGTCGGAACCCGAAATGGTGAAGAACGGCACGTTGGCTTCGCCGGCGATGGCGCGGGCCAGCAGCGTCTTACCGGTACCGGGAGGGCCGACCAGCAGCACGCCGCGCGGAATGCGCCCGCCGAGCCGCTGGAACTTCTGCGGGTCGCGCAGGAATTCCACGATCTCGGTGAGGTCGCTCTTCGCCTCGTCGATACCGGCGACGTCCTCGAAGGTGACGCGCCCATGCGCCTCGGTCAGCAGCTTGGCGCGGCTCTTGCCGAAGCCCATGGCCTTCCCGCCGGCGCCCTGCATCTGGCGGGACAGGAAAATCCACACGCCGATCAGGGCGATGAAGGGCAGCCAGGAAATCAGCAGGCTGACGAACCACGGCACATTGTCGGTCAGCGGCTTCGCCGTGATCGACACGCCCTTGCCGTAGAGGCGCTGCACCAGCGAGGGATCGTTGGGCGAATAGGTCTGGAAGGTACGCCCGTCGGTGAAGGTGCCGGAGATTTCCGGGCCCTGGATGACGACGTCGCGCACGCGGCCCTGATCCACCTCGTTGAGGAGCTGGGAGAAGCTGATGTCGTTCGCGGCCTGACGCTGCGCCGGATTCTGGAACAGCGAGAAGAGCGCCAGCAGCAGGAGAACGATGATCACCCAGAGGGCGAAATTCCGAATATTGGCGTTCATCATGGTCCTTTCGACGCCGGTTCATGCCCGGCGCTGGGTGCCGCCGGCGCTGGCGGCCCTCCCTTTATCGTATCGTAATTTAGGTCCGGCCTTGATCCTTGCCAAGATGCACCGCCGAAACCTCCTGCGCCCCCCCATGCAAATTCGCGTCAGCATGGGAACCGGAGCCCCGCCGGGCCGGCGCAGAGGCGATGACGAGCATCCCCGGCGTCGCACGCAGGAGAGCGCCGGCCAGCGTGCGCGCGCCACTACCGCCGGCGCAGATCCATCCGTGCAGCGCCTCGAGCTTGCCCAGTTCCGGGACCCCTTCCGTGCCGACCGCGCGGATCGCGCGCCCGAGCAGACGCAGGCCGATCTCCTCGGGCAAATCGAGAAACGCCGCACGCGGCAGCCGGAAGCCGCCCGACGGCGCTTCTTCAAGCACTTGCCCGGCGGCACTGTCCACCATCGCCTCCAGCGACTTATCGGCGCGGGCGGCCCGCTCGGCAAAGCGCACCAGCCGCTCCGCCCCAAGCCCCTCCTGCTCCAGCAGCGGCAGCAGCAGACGCAACCGTGCGCGGGCGAATCGAAGGTCGTGGTTGGAGGGATCCTCGACGAAGTCCACCCCGGCCCGGCGGCAGGCGGCGACCAGCTCGTTCTTGCGCAGGCCGAGCAACGGCCGCAACAGTGCCACCTCTTCAAGTGGGCGCGCGGCCGGCATGCCGGAAAGCCCGGACAGGCCCGAGCCACGCATCAGACGGAACAGCACCGTCTCTGCCTGGTCGTCGAGCGTGTGGGCGGTCACGATGCCGGTCGCGCCGACCTCCCGCGCATGACGGGCGAGCACGGCATAACGCGCATCGCGGGCCGCCTCCTGCACGGCGCGCGCGGTCAGCGGCCGGTCGAGCCGCAGCACCCGATGCGCCAGGCCGAACTGTGACGCGAGGCGCCCCACCGCCGCGGCCTCGTCCGCCGCCTCGGGACGCAGGCCGTGATCGACGGTGGCGACGCAAAGCTCAGGACCGTCGGCGAGACCCTCCCGCCACTGCCGCGCCAGCAGCAGCAGCGCGGTGGAATCCGGCCCGCCGGAGACCGCGAGAAGCACTCTGCGATGGGTCAGGAGGCCGCAAAACAGTCGCGCCAGCCGATCTGTGCTCCATGACGAACCGGGAGAAAACTCCCCGGTCGATCCGTCGTCAGCAGCCGGCACGCTTCTGCTCCCGCTCCACTCCCTGCTTGATGGAAGCGGAAGCACGCGGGTACTTGTTGTTGACGGCGTTGAGGGTGGCGCAGGCAGCATCCTTCTCGCCGATCGCCGCCAGCGACTGGCCGAGGCGCAACAGCGCGTCCGGCGCCTTCACCGCATTGGGATAGTCGGCGGACACCTTCAGGTAGCTCTGTGCGGCTTCCTTATAAGCCTGCCGCGAATAATCCGCCTCGCCGAGGCCGAAATAGACGTCCGGCAGCAGGCGGTCCTTGGGATATTGCTGCACGAAGCTCTTGAAGGTCTGCGAGGCGAGTGCGTAGTCCTGCCGCTGCATATAGCCCACGCCGAGATCGTAGAGATCCTTGGGGCTGCCGGACGGCGGCAGCGTCGCGGCCCCGCCGCTCCCTGCCACCGAACCCGACAAGGTGCCGAGATCCATCGGCGCATTGCCGGAATCGCCGGCCGGCGGCGCGGCACCGAGCGGGCGCGGCGCGCCGGCGGCCGCCGGCTGCTGCGAGGGGTCGAAGGCATCGGAGCGTCGTCCCGGCTGGGCCGCCGGGGCGGATGGGACGGCGGAAGGGTCGGCCGATGGCGGGCGCGCAGTAGCCCCACCGCCCATGCGCATGTCGAGCTGTTCCTGGAGATGCTTGACCTGCGCGTCGAGCTGCTGGTTGCGATATTGCAGCTGCTCGATCATGCCGGTCATCTGCCGCAGCTGGTTCTCGATGCGGTCGATGCGCACCGAGGTGCCCTCGTCGGGCGTCTCCGCCGGCGCGGCCTGCTGATTGTTGGGACGCACCTGTCCCGGCGGCCGGAAGATGTTTCCGAAGAAATTATTGTCCGCCTGTGCGAAGGCGGTATCGGCGGCGGGAACCGCCGAGATCAAAGCGACGCAGGTGAAGACGGCGGACAAGCGCGCGGCGAACGGATTCATGACGAACGGTATGGGCCTCGATGTCGGGCGACGCGAACCGGAAGGCCGCGCCCTGGCATTTGAACATACGGGCTCGATCGCGTCCAAAGTTTGACCTTCGGTCAGCCCGGCACGCAAAGTAAAACCCGGCCGGAGCATAGCGCCGGCCGGGCCTGGAAACAGCGACGAAACGCTGGGATCACGAACCTGTGGCGTTCAGTACGGTGACCGCGCGACGGTTCTGCGACCAGCAGGAGATGTCGTTGCACACTGCAACCGGACGCTCCTTGCCGTAGGAGATGGTGCGCATGCGATTGCCGTCGATGCCACGGCTCGCGAGATAGTCGCGCACGCTCTGGGCGCGGCGGGCGCCGAGCGCGATGTTGTATTCGCGGGTGCCGCGCTCGTCGGCATGGCCTTCGATGGTGAAGGTGTAGCGGCCATAGGCCTGCAGCCACTGGGCCTGCTTGTCCAGCGTGGCGCGCGCCTGCGGCGTCAGATCGGTCTGGTCGCTCTCGAAGAACACGCGATCGCCGACCGACACGATGAACTCCTGCGGGCTGCCGGCCGGCGCGGAGCCGAGCTGGCCCATACCGGGGCCACCCTGCCCGTCCATCGGGTTCTTGGCGCAGGCGGCCGCAAGCATAGCAAGACCGACGACAAGGGCGACGCGAGCCCCGCCGACATGGCGCAACATACGGATCATTCCGCTCAACTCCTCAATCCCCGCGACCGGGCCGCCCCACGACCGGGACGAACCGATCTAGCACTCATCTGGTTAATCGAAGGTTCCGTCAACCTTTACGAAACCTTGCCGGAAACGACAAAATCGGACGTATCGCCGAAACCGTCCATTATGGTCAATCAAGTCTTAACGCCACGGCCGGCTGCCGCGGCGCCCGCTCACGAGCGCAGCGGCGACCAGGCCGGGTCGGACGCATAGCTCGGGGTGGGAATGCGCTGCTCGTTATAGCCGGTGATGTCGACCGAATAGAGCTGCGGCCCCGCAGCACCCGCCGGATCGCGGAAGAACATGATCACCCGCCCATTGGGCGCGAAGGTCGGGCCTTCATTGTGATAACCCTCGGTCAGGATGCGCTCGCCCGAGCCGTCGGGACGCATGACGCCGATGGCGAAATGGCCGCCCCCCTGCTTGGTGAAGGCGATCACGTCGCCGCGCGGCGACCACACCGGCGTCGAATAGCGCCCTTCGCCGAACGAGATCCGGTGCTGGTTCGAGCCGTCCGGATTCATGATGTAGATCTGCGAGGTGCCGCCCCGGTCGCTCTCGAAGCAGATCTGCGAGCCGTCGGGCGAATAGCACGGCGCGGTGTCGATCGCGGAGGTGTCGGTGAGACGCGTCGTCGCCTTGGAGCGCAGATCCATGACGAAGATATTGGAGTTGCCGCCCTGCTGCAGCGACAGGATCACCCGCTGCCCGTCCGGCGCGAAGCGCGGCGAGAAGCTCATATTCGGGAAGTTGCCGACCACCTCGCGCTGGCCGTTCTCGATGTTGAGCAGATAGACGCGCGGCTCGGCGCGACCATAGCTCATATAGGTGATTTCCTGGCTGGTCGGCGAGAAGCGCGGGGTCAGCACGAGGTCGTCGCCGCGCGTGAGATAGGTCACGTTGGCGCCGTCCTGGTCCATGATGGCGAGACGCTTGATGCGCTTTTCCTTCGCGCCGCTTTCGTCGACGAAGACGATGCGGGTGTCGAAATAGCCCTTCTCGCCGGTCAGACGCTCATAGATGGCGTCGGCGATGATATGGGCCACGCGGCGCCAGTTCTCCGGCTGGGTGAAATATTGCTGGCCGATCAGCTGCTGGCCGGCGAACACGTCCCACAGGCGGAACTCCGCCTTCACCCGCCCGTCGGGCTGACGGGTCATGCGCCCGGTCACCAGCGCCTGCGCGTTGATCACCCGCCAGTCCTGGAAGCGCGGCGAAGCGTCCGGGTTGGTGATCTTCTCGACGAAGGCGGCCGGATCGAGCGGCGCAAACAGGCCGGAGCGGCGCAGATCGGCGGTGATGATCTGGCTGACGCCCTTGCCCGCCTCGGCATCCTGGGCGCTGCCGCCTCCGACGAACTCGGTGATCGCGATGGGCAACGGCTGCACCGAGCCGGAGGTGACGTCGAGACGCAGTGCCGCCTGGCTGCGTCCCGGCAGCAACAGCCCTCCACCGAGCGCGGCCATGCCGGTCACCACCGACCGCCGACCGATGAGACCGAAACCTTCCGTATTCTTGTACGTCATCATTAAATCTCGACCTCGGACGAACGGTCCCATCAGTAATTCAGCATGGACGGGTTGAAGTCGACCGTCAGGTCCCGCCAGGTTTCATATTTCTCCGGCCGCAGCATCGGGAACGGGTTGTCCTGATGGGCGGCGAGGTTGACGGCGCGCATCGCCGTCTCCTGCACCACCTTGGCATAGGGGTTCGCCGCGCCCTGCACTTCCACCAGCTGCGGCGCACCCTGGAGCCGGCGATCCGGCCCGAGGATGAAGCGGATCGACACCGTGATCCGCTCGACGTCCACACCGCCGGCCGGCAGCGACCAGAACTGGCGGATATAGGCGCGCAGCGCGTCGATCTCGGTCTGCGAGAGCGAGTTCGCATCGCCGCGGGTCGCGCCCAGCGACGCCATCGAATTCATCGTGTCGCCGAGTGCGGCCTGCCGCCGCGGGTCCTGCTTGTTCAGCAGCGCCGCGATCTGGTTGGGATTGAAATCGCGCTGCTCCTTCGGCGGTGCCTGCACCACCTTGGGCGGAATGTCCTTCGGCTTCTTGGGCGGAGCCGGCGGCGGCGGGGGGGCCGCCTGCGCGGTCTGCGCCGGCTTCGGCTCGTCCTTCTTCGGCTCCGGCGGCTTGGCCGCCATCGATTCGGCATCCTTCGGCGGCGCCGGCTCGGGCTTCGCCTGAGGCTGCGGCGGGGCCGGCTTCGGCTCCGGCGGCTTGGCCTCGGCCTGCTGCTGCGGCGCCGGCTCGGGCTTCGCCTCAGGCGGCGGGGGCGGAGGCGGCGGGGGGGCCGCGGCTTCCTTCGCCGCCTTGATCTCCGGCTTCTCCGAAACCTTGGCGTCGAGATTCTCCGCCTGCTTCGGCTTGTCGATCTTCTCGACCACCGGCTTGGGCGCCTCGGCCTTCGGGGCGTCCTTCTTGCCGGACATCATCTTCGACAGCTCCGAATCGGAGACGATGTCGATCGGCATGGATTCCTGCACGGTCTCGTAAGGGTTCGGAGACGCGAAGGAGATGGCCATGAAGCCGATAATGCCGATATGAAGGACAGCCGAAGAGACGAGACCCGCGCGCATGGAGCTCAGCCCCCCTGCTCGACTTCGGAGACCAGCGCGACGCGCTTGAACCCGGCGCCCGACAGGCGGCCCATGACCTTCATCACCGCGCCATAGTCGACGGTCTTGTCGCCGCGCACGAAGATGCGCTCGTCATAGCCGGCCTTGGCGATCGCCTGCAGCTTCGGCACCAGCTCGTCGACGGAAATCTCGCTGTCCTGCAGGTAGATCTTGCCTTCATTGTTGATGGAGACCACCAGCGGCTCGCGGTCCTGCGAGACCGCTTGCGCCTGCGTCTGCGGCAGGTCGAGCGGCACGCCGACGGTGAGCATCGGCGCGGCGACCATGAAGATGATGAGCAGCACCAGCATCACGTCGACCATCGGCGTGACGTTGATCTCGGACATGACGTTGCCACCGCCGCCGCGACGACGTGAACGTCGCGACTGCCAGCCTCCGCCCCCGCCTCCCGACATACCCATGCGCGTCAGCCCCGTTCATCGATCTGGCGCGACAGGATCGCGGAGAACTCATCCGAGAAACCCTCCAGCCGCAGCGCCAACCGGTTCACCTGTGACACGAACTTGTTGTAGAAAATCGTCGCCGGGATGGCGGCGATAAGGCCGATTGCCGTTGCGAAAAGAGCCTCGGCGATGCCGGGCGCCACCACGGCGAGGCTGGTATTCTTCGACGCCGCGATCGACTGGAACGAGGTCATGATGCCCCACACCGTGCCGAACAGGCCGATGAACGGGCCGGCCGAGCCGACGGTCGCCAGCACCAGGAGCCGCGCCTCCAGCCGCTCGACCTCGCGAGCGACGGTGACGTCCATCACCTTGTCGAGCCGCTGGGTCAGGCCGGCGAAGGAGCGCGCGCCGCCCTCATAGGAGCGCTTCCACTCCCGCATCGCCGCGACGAAGATCGCCGCCATGGCGTGGTTCGGGCGCGAGGACAGCGAGCGATACAGCTCCTCGAGGCTCTGGCCGGACCAGAAGGTCTGCTCGAAACGGTCCATCTGCCGCTTCATGCGGCCGAACAGGATGGTCTTGTCGATGATGATCGCCCAGACCCAGACCGAGGCGAGCACCAGCCCCCCCATGACCACCTTGACGATGAAGTGCGCCTGAAGGAACAGCCCGATCAGCGAAAGATCGGCGCTCGGGGCGGCCATGGCCGTTTGCGCCACGTCAGCAGGATTCATGTGATCTCAACCTCAAGCACCGGAGCCCGCCCGCCCACTCGGACGGACGGCACGCATCACGCACAGACGCCACGGCGGTTAACGACAAAATGAACTTTCCCCCGGCGGGAGCCAGGTCCTTCCGTTCATTCGTCCTACCCTGTTCGACGGTGAATCCGACGAAACTTGGGCGCGTGGCGCCTCACGTCACGCTGATTAAGCACTTGCTAGGGTTAATGCCACGTTAGCGTTGCGGCACCGCAACACCGATCCGGTCAGACCTGCGGCGCCTCGTCCTGCGCCGCGCGCATGGCGGTACGCAAGGCATCCGGGATGCGGCGGGCGCGTCCCTGCGAGACGAACGCGACCTTCACGCGGCCCTCGACCAGCAGCTCGCCGCGACGCATCACTTTTTGCAGCAAAGTGATCGAGGCCCCGGCCACGTCGATGGGACTGGTATGGATTTCCAGCACGTCGTCGATGCGGGCGGGACGCACGAAATCGAGCTGCATGGAGCGCACCACAAAGGCGAAGCCGGGCGCCTCTGCCAGCGCCTCGCCGAACAATTCGCCCTGCACCACGCCGATGAGGCGCAGATGGTCGGACCGCGCCCGCTCCATGAACCGCAGATAATTGGCGTGGTAGACGATGCCGGAGAAATCGGTGTCTTCGTAATAGATCCGTACCGGCAGCACATGGCCGCCCGGCACCAGACGCCCGGCGAGATGGAGAAACGGATCGGCCGCGAGTTCGCGGGGATCGAGATGGGGCGCACGGGGATCTTGCACGCGGGGTTCCTGTCCACTCATGCCGCCCTCATAAACGAGACCGCGCCCCTTGTGAACAAAGGGCGCGGCCAAACTTCACGCCGATGCGAAGGCGGGATCAGTTACCGATGGCACCGTCCGCCGGGGCGTCGGGCTGCGGCGGCGCCGGGCGGCGACGCTCGGCCATGAACTGGTCGAACTCGGCCTTGTCCTTGGCCTGGCGCAGGCGATCGAGGAAGCCGCGGAAATCGCTCTGCTCCTCCTCGAGACGACGCAGCGTCTCCTGACGATACTCGTCGAAGGCGCGGTTGCCGCTGGAGGGCATGCCGCGTCCCCAGCGGCCGAACGCGTTACGGAACGCTTCGCCGCCCTCTTCCTGCCACCGCGCGAAGCCGCGCCGTCCACCGCAACCCATACGTCCACTCCCGATTGTAAAGGCCAGGATCGCCAGACCGAGGGGCCACCAGGCCATGAAGCCCAGCACCGTCAGCGCGATCCAGGCCGGTTTGCCGTAACTGTCGAGCTTGTAAGCGAGCTCCATGGCTGCCGTCCCAGTTAATGTTAAATACATTTACATATATGGACACGGCACGGCGTCTTGTCAATGCCGTAGCGTCGAAGATCAGTCGGAAGGCCCGCCGAGCCCCTTCAGATAGACGAGGAATCCGGCTTCCAGCAGCTCGTCCGGGGTCATGGGCAGCTTGCGGCGGGCGCCATCGGCCCGGGCGAACAGCGAGGCGACGCCATGCGCCAGCGACCAGGTATGCAGCGCCACCATCAGCGCCGGCGGCCGCCCCGGCATGTGAGACACCAATACTTCCGCCGCCTCGCGCAGCACCGCGAAGGCGCGGGCGCCGGCCTGCTGCAACCCCTCATGCACGTCCAGCGGCACGCCGGATTCGAACATGGCGATGTAGTAGGACGGCTGTTGCCGGGCGAAATCGAGATAGGCGCGACCCAAACGCTCATAGGCGGCGGCCGGCGACGGGCGCCCCTCCTGCCACGCCGCCTTCAGCGCCTCGGCGAAGCGATCGAAGCCGGTGGTGGCGACTGCGGCGATCAATTCGTCGCGGTCGCGGAAATGCCGGTAGGGCGCCGCCGCGCTCACCCCGGCGCGGCGCGCCGCCTCGGCGAAGGCGACGCCGGCGATACCCTTCTCGGCGATCAGCTCGAGCGTCGCCTGCATCAGGGCCTCCCGAAGGTTGCCGTGATGGTAGGAACGCGTCTCGCCGTTTCGGGTCCAGCTCATGTGAATGTGAATTACATTAGCGCGACGGCGGCGTCACGCATCTTCGCTGTCGTCGAACAGCGGCATCTGGTTAACCGAGGTCGGTATCGCCAGCCCCATATGCTTGAAGGCATGCGCCGTAAGCACCCGCCCGCGCGGGGTCCGCTGCACGAAGCCCTGCTGCACCAGATAGGGCTCGATGATCTCCTCGATGGCGTCGCGCGGCTCCGAGAGGGCCGCCGCGATGGTCTCGACACCGACCGGCCCACCGCCATAATTCACTGCGATGACAGTGAGATAGCGACGATCCATCTGGTCCAGCCCCAGCGCGTCGACCTCCAGATGGCCGAGCGCGTGGTCTGCCGCCGCGCGATCGATGATCTCCTTGCCCGCCACCAGCGCGAAATCCCGCACCCGGCGCAGCAGACGCCCGGCGATGCGCGGCGTGCCGCGGGCGCGGCGGGCGATCTCACGGGCGCCATCCTTCGAAATCGGAATGCCGAGCACCCGCGCGCCGCGCGACACGACGAGTTCAAGCTCGTCGATCGTGTAGAAATTCAGTCGGATCGGGATACCGAAGCGATCACGCAAAGGTGTCGTCAGCAGACCCGAACGGGTGGTCGCTCCGACCAGGGTGAATTTCGACAGCGAAATCTTGACGGAACGTGCCGCAGGCCCTTCGCCGATGATCAGATCGAGCTCGTAATCTTCCATCGCCGGGTAGAGGATTTCCTCCACCGCCGGATTCAGCCTGTGAATCTCGTCGATGAACAGCACGTCGCGCTCTTCGAGATTGGTCAGCAGCGCCGCGAGGTCGCCGGCCTTGGCGATCACCGGGCCGGAGGTCGAGCGGAAGCCGACGCCCAATTCGCGCGCAACTATCTGGGCGAGCGTGGTTTTTCCCAGGCCGGGCGGGCCGACGAACAGGACGTGGTCGAGTGCCTCGCCGCGCGCCTTGGCCGCCTTAATGAAGATGTCGAGATTGGCACGCGCCTGCTGCTGGCCGACGAACTCGGCCAGCATCTGCGGACGCAAGGTGGCTTCCGCGAGGTCTTCCTCGCGCTTGTCGGCGGTGACGAGGCGCTTCGTGCTCATCGTCCGCCCCGCCGGCGGTCAGGACAGTGAGGTGGCCGATGCGGCCGATTGCCGGGCCGGGATGTAGGGTGAGGACAGTCGAGGCCGATCATCGGGCGAGTTCCTTCAGGCCGAGCCGGATCAGCCGGGCGGTATCCGCCCCCTCGCCGGCCTCGCGGACCGCCGCCGCCACCGCGGCGCTGGCCTGCACCTGCGCATAGCCGAGATTGACCAGCGCCGAGACGGCGTCCGCCACCGGCGCCGGGGCGGAGCGGGCCGCCACCTGCCCGGCGAGGCTGGCGACCGCCGGGTCGACATCGGCGAAGCCCGGCGCCTTGTCCTTCAGCTCGGCGACGATGCGGGCGGCGACCTTCGGCCCCACCCCGTTCGCCCGCGCCACCATCGCCCGGTCGCCGAGCGCCACCGCATTGGCGAGCTCGGAGGGCGACAGCACGGAGAGCACGTTGAGCGCCACCTTGGCGCCGACGCCCTGCACGTTCTGCAACAGCAGGAACCACGCCTTCTCCGCCTGCGAGACGAAGCCGTAGAGCCGGATCATGTCCTCGCGCACGAAGGTCTCGATGAACAAAGTCGCCGCCTCGCCGGGCGAGGGCAGCGCCTGCAGGGTGCGCCCCGAGCAGTGGACGAGATAGCCGACCCCCTGCACGTCGAGGATGACGTGATCCTCCTCGTAGGAATCCACCAGGCCCTTGAGCTTTCCGATCATCCGAGCTTGCCGATCATCTGAGCCTGCCGATCATCGCGCCGCCACCTTGGCCACCTTGGCGGTCACCCGCTTCTCGAACGAGGCGCGCAGCGCCGCCGCGCCCCTATGCTGGGCATGGGTGACGGCAACCGCAAGCGCGTCCGCCGCGTCGTCGGTCTCGAAGTCCGCCTGCGGCAGCAGCACCTTCATCATCATGCGGATCTGCGCCTTCTCCGCCCGCCCGGCGCCGACCACGGTCTTCTTGACCAGCAGCGCCGCATATTCGGCGACCGGCACGCCGGCAAGGGCGGGGGTGAGCAGCACCACCCCCCTCGCCTGCCCGAGCTTCAGCGTCGAGGCGGGATTGACGTTGACGAAGGTCTCCTCGACCGCCGCCTCGTCCGGGGTGAAGGCGGCGATGACCGCTGCAAGCTCGCGATACAGGATGGCGAGGCGCTCGGCGAGCGTGCCCTCCTCCGGCGGCAGCACCGTGCCGCAGGCGACGAAGGAAAGCCGGGTGCCGGCAGCCTCGATCACCCCCCAGCCGGTACGGCGGAGGCCGGGGTCGAGGCCGAGAATGCGAATCGGAGCGGACACCATGCCCTAGGAGGTACCCGAACAAACGACGAACGGCCAGTGTCCGCTCCCCGCGAAAGCCCGTGATTTCGCCACAGGCGAGGCGCATGGTTAATGCGGGATTAAGGGGCGACGCAGACCCCAGACACCCGGAGTAACGCCATGACCCACAGCTTTACCCGCTTGGCCGGCCTCACGGCCGGTGCCCTGCTGCTCGCCGGCCCGGCACTCGCCGCCGGCATGCTGACCGGGGCCGGCGGCAAGACGCTCTATGTGTTCGACAAGGACACTGGCGGCATGTCGACCTGCTACGATGCCTGCGCCACCAACTGGCCGCCCTATCTCGGCAAGCAAGGCGACGCGATGAAAGCCGGCTGGACAATGGTGCCGCGCAAGGACGGCGCCATGCAATGGGCCTATGACGGCAAGCCGCTCTACTACTTCGCCGGCGACAAGAAGGCCGGCGAAAAGGCGGGCGACGGGCGTAACGGCGTCTGGCACGTCGTGAACGAGTAGGTCGCCGCAGCCACGCGGTTTTCCCTTCCCATGGCCGGATGACGTCCGGCCATGGGGATGCCGAGTTGTCAGCTCCGGCGCGCCGGAGCCAGCGCCCCGCTCGCCAGCACCACGCCGATGCCGGTGGCGGCGACGCCGATGATCGCCGCCGTGTCCGGGTGCTCGCCGAGCAGCGGCACGGCGAGGCCGGCAGCCAGCGCCGGCACCAGGCCGGTGAAGGCGGCGGCGCGCGACGAGCCGAGCTTCTCGATCGCCATGCCGAAGGCGACCAGCGCCACCACGCCCGAGCCGATGCCCTGCACCAGCACCAGTTGCAGCACCTCGGCGCCATAGCCCGCCTGCAGCGCCGAGACGACGCCGGGCAGGCCGACCGGGGTGAGGATGATCGCCGACCACAGGCCGATCAGCCCTACCAGTTCCCTGGCGTCCATGCCGGTGCGGCGGAAGGCGAGCGTGTAGCCGGCCCACAGGCCGGCGCCGGTGAGCAGCAGCAGATGGCCGCGCCAGGCACCATCAGCCGAATTGATCAGCCCGCGTCCCCCAAGGGTGACGACGCCGAGAGCGATGCAGACGAAGCCGGCGGCGCGCAGCCAGCCGAGCCGCTCCTTGAACGCCAGCACCGAGATCACCGCCACGATCAGCGGCATGGTGCCCGGCAGCAGCGGACCGACATCGGCGGCCGGCACGAAGCGCATGGCGTTGCCGACCACCAGGAAGAAGATGGCGCCCGACCCCATGAAGCAGAACAGGAACGGCACCACCCGGCCGCGCGGCCACAGCCCGATCTTCAGCCACCAGGGCGCCAGCACCAGGGCCGGCACCACGAAGCGCAGCCAGCCAACCGCCGAGGGGGTGAGATGGCCGGCCACCGCATGGCGGGTGGAGACGATCCAGCCGCCCCATATGGCGATGGCGAACAGCGCGAGGCCGGCGCCGACCAGCCGGTCGGTCCGCTCGGCGGCAGCGCGGGCGGCGGCGGCATCCGCCTCCGCGCCGGCGCAGACTTCTGAGGCACTCATGGCAATATCCCGACATGGGGCGCCGCGACGACGCAATATCCCGACATACGGCGCCGCGACGGCGCCGGGCGCCCACGCATGGGCGCCGTTCTGTTGGCGCCAATGTGGGCGCGCCGCCGCCGGGCGGCAAATGAGTTTTGCCGATAGGGTGTTTCACCAAATGTGATAGAAGCGGCGAAACGACAAGAAACGACGATTGACCGGCGCCGGGTGCGGCACTAGCAAGGTGGCCACGGCGCCACGGGCGCCGTTTCGCCTCCGGCCGCTCCGGCTTTCCGCCCTCCCGCTTTCGGTTCCGCCGCGACCCGCCTCTCGCGGCCCGCTTCTCGCGCTTCGCCGCGAGGTCCCTCGGCGCAGGTGCCTTCATGTCCTTCGACGCCGCCCTCGTCTGGGCCATCGCCACCGCGCTGATCGCCGGCGCCACGCGCGGCTTTTCCGGCTTCGGCGGGGCGCTGATCTTCATGCCGCTGGTCGGCGCGGTGTTCGGGCCGAAGCTGGCGGCGCCGACCTTGCTGATCATCGACACCGTACTGACCCTGCCGATGGTGTTCCGGGCGCTGCGCGCCTGCATCTGGCGGCAGGTGGCACCGCTCGCCATCGGCGCGGTGGTGGCGGTGCCGTTCGGCGTGTGGCTGCTGGAGCGTATCGACCCGGTGGCGCTGCGCTGGGCGATCGCCGCGCTGGCGGTGGCACTGCTGATGCTGCTGATCTTCGGCCGCGGCCTGAAGGCGCCGCATTCGCTGGCCGCCCGGCTCGGCATCGGCGCGCTCGCCGGCGTGCTCGGCGGCGCCGCGCAGCTCTCCGGCCCACCGGTGGTGGTGTACTGGCTCGGCACCGGGCAGAACGCGGCGCTGGTGCGGGCGAACCTGTTCGCCTTCTTCGCGCTGGTGACGGTGGCCTCCGCCACCGCCTATCTCAGCCACGGGCTGATCGACGGCGAGGTGCTGAAGCTGTCGCTGGTTCTCGGCCCGGCCTATGCGTTCGGCCTCGTCGCCGGCGCGCGCGGCTTCCGGCTGGCCAGCGACCGGCAGTTCCGGCTGATCGCCTATGCAATCATCGCGGTGGCGGCGGTGGCCAGCGTGCCGCTGCTCGATCCGCTGCTGCGGCCCTGAGGGGTGCCGCAAAGAAAATGCCCGGCCGGAGCCGGGCATCCAGCGCTCGCGCGCTCGGTCATTTCTCGTGAAGACGAGCGCTCACGCGCTCAGGATGTCTTCGTGAGGATAAGCGCTCACGCGCTCAGGGAGTCTTCGTGGAGATGAGCGCTCACGCGCTCATCTTGGCCAGCATGGCCTCGGAGATCTCGAAATTGGCGTAGACGTTCTGCACGTCGTCATTGTCGTTCAGCGTGTCGACGAGACGGATCAGCTTCTCCGCCACTTCGTCATCCACCGCGATGGTGTTCTGCGGGCGCCAGACCAGGCCGGACTTGCGCGGCTCGCCGAACTTGGCTTCCAGCGCGGCGGCGACCTCGTGCAGGTTCTCCATCGAGCACACCACCTCGTGGCCGTCCTCGGAGGAGGAGACGTCATCGGCGCCGGCCTCGATGGCGGCTTCCATCATCGCGTCCTCGGACGCCTTGCCCGCGTCGAACTCGATGAGGCCGATGCGGTCGAACATGAACGACACCGCGCCGGTCTCGGCCAGCGCGCCGCCCGACTTGGTGAAGTAGGAGCGCACTTCCGAGGCGGTACGGTTGCGGTTGTCGGTCAGCGCCTCGACGATGACGGCGACACCGCCGGGGCCATAGCCCTCGTAGCGGATCTCGTCATAGTTCTCCGCGTCGCCGCCGGCCGCCTTCTTGATGGCGCGGTCGATATTGTCCTTCGGCATGTTTTCCGCGCGGGCCGCGAGAATGGCGGCGCGCAGGCGCGGGTTCATGTTGGGATCGGGCATGCCGAGCTTGGCGGAGACGGTGATCTCGCGCGCCAGCTTGGAGAACAGCTTGGAGCGCACCGCGTCCTGCTTGCCCTTGCGGTGCATGATGTTCTTGAACTGCGAATGCCCGGCCATGGCCGCCTCCACTTCGCTCGGGCCAGACGAACGCGGCCCTGCGTCAGAAATTCGAAGAAAATTCGTGTGGCCGGCTTATAGGCGAGAGCAGGGTCGCGCGTAAAGCGGGGGCCTTCATCGCCGCGCTACCGGAACGTCGGCAGCACCGGCAGCGTTTACCAGAACGCCGGCAGCACCGGCTCCAGCAGGCCGCCGATGCGCACCGGGGCGACCTTCACCGCCCGGCCGTTCGCGTCGGTCTCCACCGCGAGGCCCGACAGCGTGCCCGGCCCGGTCGCCGGCTCGAAGCGCGAGGAGCCGATCTTGCGGGTGAAGCGCCGCAGCGGCTCCTCCTTGTCCATGCCGATCACCCCGTCATAGGCGCCGCACATGCCGACATCGGTCATGTAGGCGGTGCCGCCCGGCAGGATGCGGTGATCGGCGGTCGGCACATGGGTGTGGGTGCCAATGATCAGGCTGGCCCGCCCGTCGCACCAATGGCCGAAGGCCTGCTTCTCGCTGGTGGTCTCGGCATGGAAATCGACGATCGCCGCGTCGCAGACCAGGCCGAGCGGTGCGGCGTCGAGTTCGCGGTCGATGGCGACAAAGGGGTCGTCCATCGGGTCCATGAAGGTGCGGCCCATCACGTTGACGACCAGCACGCGGGCGCCGGACTGGGTCTCCACCAGCGCAGCACCGCGCCCCGGCGTGCCGGCGGGGTAGTTGGCGGGGCGTACCAGGCGCGGCGCGCGCTCGATGAAGACGAGCGCCTCGCGCTGGTCGAAGGCGTGATTGCCGAGCGTGACGGCATCCGCCCCGGCGGCGAGGAACTCCTCATAGATGCTCTCGGTGATGCCGAAGCCGCCGGCGGCGTTCTCGCCGTTCACAACCACGCAGTCGAGCGACCATGCCTTGCGCAGGCCGGGAAGCTCGTCGAGCACGACCTGCCGCCCGACGCGGCCCACCACGTCGCCAAGAAAGAGAATGCGCAAACCCTAGTCCTCCGCCGTCACCGTGATGATGCCGGCGTCGGTGACGACGGCGTCCAGCCGCTCATCATGCGGCTCGGCAGGCAGGCAGGGAAGCTCCTGCACCGCGAAGGCATAGCCCAGCGCCTCGACCCGCTTCGCCCGCCGCAGCGCCGCCAGCGTGCGGTCGTAATAGCCACCGCCATAGCCGAGCCGGTGCCCGCCCGGATCGAAGGCGGCGAGCGGCACGACCAGCACGTCGGGGATCACCAGCGGCGCGCTCTCCGGCGGCACCGGAATGCTCAGCCGGCCGGGGCCGGCCACCTCGACCAGCGGCTCGCCTGCGCTCCACAGCCGGAACAGCAGCGGCGCCTTCATGTCCACCACCACCGGCAAAGCGAGCCGCGCCCCGGCGGCGCGCAGGCCGGACGCCAGCGGGCCGGTGTCGATCTCGGTACCGATGGGCGCGAACAAGGCCACCACCTCGCCCTTCACGTCGCCAAGCCACGACAAGGCGTGCGCCGCCGCCCGGGCGGACGCCTCGGCGCGCATATGCGGCTCCAGGCCCGCCCGTCGGGCGAGCGCGGCAGCGCGCAGGGTAGGTTTATCGGGAAGCGTCGATGCAGCGGTCATGATGATCAGCGCGGAGCCGCGATGGCCGTTGGAAATCGATCCCGGGAACCTACAGCGTAGGTGGGCGCCGTGTGTCCAGACCCAGGGGTCTGGTCAGGGACAGCTCCCTTTGAGATCGATAAGGCCCCGGGGAATATGTTCTCCTGACGAACCTCGCAGCCCCGCATGACAAATCTAGGACGACCGCGCCCGGATTTAAAGAGGGGGGCGCCGGTTATCCGACAAGCGATGAAGTCCGGCGACGACGACATCGCCGCCGCACGCCCTCCCCGCCGCTTGCCGGTAGGACCGGCGGGCCGGCCCAACGACCGGCCAAGCGATCTGCCATGCGGCCGGCCGGAGGCTCAGCCGACCTCCAGCATGATCTTGCCGATGTGCAGGCTGGTCTCCATGCGGGCATGGGCGGCGGCGGCGTTCTCCAGCGGGAAGGTCTGGTCGAGCACCGGCTTCACCTTGCCGGCCTCGATCAACGGCCACACCTTGGCGCGCAGCGAGGCGGCGATGGCGGCCTTCTCGGCATTGGGGCGCGAGCGCAGCGTCGAGCCCATATGCGACAGCCGCTTCAGCATCAGCCGCATATAGTCGATCTGCACCTTCGAGCCTTCCATGAAGGCGATCTGCACGATGCGCCCGAGCGGCGCCGCCACCTCGTAATTGCGGGCGATGTAGGAGCCGCCCACCATGTCGAGGATGACGTTGATGCCCTTGCCCCCGGTCTTCTCCTTGATGACCGCGACGAAGTCCTCGGTCTTGTAGTCGATGGCGACGTCGGCGCCGAGATCGAGGCAGACCTTGCACTTCTCGGCGCTGCCGGCGGTGGCGAACACGGTGGCGCCATGGGCCTTGGCGAGCTGGATCGCCGTGGTGCCGATGCCCGAGGTGCCGCCATGCACCAGGAAGGTCTCGCCGGCCTTCAGACCGGCAAGGTCGAACACATTGGTCCAGACGGTGAAGAAGGTCTCGGGCAGCGCCGCCGCCTCGACCATCGACAGGCCGGCCGGCACCGGCAGCGCCGCATCGGCCTGCGCGAGGCAGTACTGGGCGTAGCCGCCGCCGGAAACGAGGGCGCAGGCCTTGTCGCCGAGCTTCCAGCCGGTCACGCCCTCGCCGAGCGCCACCACTTCGCCAGCGATCTCGAGGCCCGGAATGTCCGGCGCGCCGGGCGGCGGCGGATAGAGCCCCTTGCGCTGCATGACGTCCGGCCGGTTGACGCCCGCGGCCGCCACCTTCACGAGGATCTCGCCGGCGCGCGGCACCGGAACCGGCCGCGTCTCCGGCACCAGGGCTTCGGGGCCGCCGGGCGTCGGCAGGCCGATGGCGGTCATGGTGGCGGGAAGCTCGGTCACGGGGATATCCTCGCAGTTTCAGGGCCGGAAGCGCGGCAGCGGGCTGGCAAGCGGTTGAACCGTCAGGTCAAGGCGACTGGTTAAGTCATGCCGCCCGCACTGGCAACCGACCCCGGCGCGCAATAGATAGCGCTGGGAGAGATGGCCGCAGAAGCGATGGTTCCGCCATCGCCAGCAAGGAGACCGAGATGATCGAGGACGATCCGTTCAGCATCCGCCCAGCGAAGCTGCCGGCGGCCCATGAGATCGGCGCCGACCTCTCCACCCTGTCGGAGGCCGAGCTCGAGGAACGCATCACGCTGCTGGAAGCCGAGATCGCGCGGCTGCGCGCCACGCTCAACGGCAAGCGCTCCTCGCGGGCGGCGGCGGACGCCTTCTTCAAGCGATGAGGCAGGCTTCGGGTGACGAGGCCGGCTTCCCGCCGCCTCCCGCCCGCCGGCTTCCCGCCGCCGATGGGTTAACGGCGCGTTAAGCTTTCCGAAGCATTATCGGGGACAGTCCAGCTCCTGGACGCGAGTGGCACCTGTCACTCTGTTTGACGCCTCCCTGTCTTGACCTATCGAGCCGCCTGCGGGCGGCTCTTTTTTGGCCCTGCACCCAGACGGTGGGTTGCGGGGACAGTGGCGCCGTCCGTCGCACGCGACTGGACAGCCGGCCCGACGCGCGCGACATCATGCCCGGGGATTGCGGGCAGGGCGGGCGAATCAGGCGCGGCAGAGCCGCCGCGCCGGCGCGGAGTGACGGAGATGGCGAAGCGGACGCCCGACAGGCCGGGTTTCGGAGGGCGGGGTTTCGACGGGCAGGGTATCGGCGGATCGGCCTCGGACGGGGCGGATCGCGGCGAGACCGCGCTCGCCGCGCCGGCCGACCTTGCCGACCTCGACGCCGGGACCGCCGACGGGCGGCTGGTAAGCCTCGCCGCACGGCGGGTCGCCTCCCCCGCCTTCGCCGCGCTGTTCGCCGAGGGCATCGCCCTGATCGACGCCAGCGCCGATTATCTCGACGGGTCCGGCCGGGCCGAGTGCGCCGCACTGGAACGCCGGGCGCAGGCCGCCTATGCCGAGGAAAGCCGCCGCCTGTCGACGCGGCTGATGAACCTCACCTCCTGGCTGCTGCTGCAGAAGGCGGTGAGCGAGGGCGACATGAGCGCCGAAACCGCCCGCCGCGAAGCCGGCAAGATCGACCTCGGCGCCGACGCCCCCTCCCCCGAGGCGGATGCCCGGCTGCCGGCGCCGCTGGCGGCGCTCATCCTGCGCAGCCTCGACCTCGAGCGCCGGGTGCGGCAGCTCGACGCGGCGCTGAAGGCGCGCCGGCCCGGCGAGCGCCCCGCCAATGCGGTCGCCGGCCAGATCGGCCGGCTGCGCTCCGCCTTCGAACGGCCGTGAGGCAATGCCCCGCCGGCGCGGGAAAACCCCGCAGCGGCGGGCGCGCCGGCACGCGAGATGACCGGCCGATTGTCTAAAGCCATGACGACAAACGAAAACCCCCGCGCGCGGCACGGGGGTTTCGGGTAGTCGTCGTCGCGAAGCGCGACGGCTTCGGGGCCAGATCAGGCCTTGAGGAAGCCGGCGAACTTCTTCTGGAACCGCGACACGCGGCCGCCGCGGTCGAGCAGCTGCTGCGAACCGCCGGTCCACGCCGGGTGAACCTTGGGGTCGATGTCGAGCTGAAGGGTGTCGCCCTCCTTGCCGTAGGTCGACCGGGTCGTGTACTCGGTGCCGTCCGTCATCACCACTTTCACGAAGTGGTAGTCGGGATGGATGTTGCTCTTCATGGGTTGCATCCTCGCCGCCGCGGGGCCGGCCCCTTCCGAGGGAGCCACGCGGCGATCTTCAAAAACGATCCTGCCGGAAATCCGTGCGGGTCTATAACCGAGACCTGAGCGTGACACAAGTCGAGCCGACGATTGCCGAGACCGCCTCCCGCCGGCGCCGCGCCGACCTCTCGCCGCTGATGGCGCTGTGGCCGCATGTGAAGCGCTACAAGGGCCGCGCCACCGCCGCGCTCGGCGCGCTGGTCGCCGCCGCGCTGGCGACGCTGGTGGTGCCGGTGGCCGTGCGCCGGATGATCGATCTCGGCTTCGACAACAGCCATGCCGGCTATGTCCAGCAATATTTCCTGGTGATGATCGGCGTGGTCGCGGTGCTCGCCGGCGCCTCGGCGCTGCGCTACTACCTCGTCATGACGCTGGGCGAGCGCATCGTCGCCGACCTGCGCGCGCAGGTGTTCGCGCATCTGCTCAAGCTCGACGGCGCCTTCTACGACCAGGCTCGCGCCGGCGAGATCGTCTCGCGGCTGACCGCCGACACCACCCAGATCAAGTCGGCGGTCGGCGCCTCCGCCTCGATCGCCCTGCGCAACATCGTGCTGTTCATCGGCGCGGCGATCATGATGGCGATCACCAGCCCCTGGCTGTCGGTGATCCTCCTGGTGGCGATCCCGCTGATCGTGGTGGTGCTGCTCGGTTCCGGGCGCGGGGTGCGCAAGCGCTCGCGCGAGGCGCAGGACGTGCTCGCCGAGGCCTCGGCCTACGCCACCGAGGCGGTCAGCGCCATGCGCGCCTTGCAGGCCAACACCGCCGAGGTAGCGGCGAAGGGACGCTTCGACGGCGCGGTCGAGCACGCCTTCGGCGCCGCCCGCGACGCCATCCGCGCCCGCGCCCTGCTGACCGGGGTGGCGATCTTCCTGATCTTCGCCTCGGTGGTCGGCATCCTCTGGGCCGGCGCCAATGCGGTGCTGGCCGGCACGATGAGCGCCGGCACGCTCGGCCAGTTCGTGCTCTACGCGGTGCTGGCGGCGAGCGGGCTCGGCCAGCTCGGCGAGGTGTGGGGCGAGGTCTCGCAGGCCGCCGGCGCCACCGGGCGCATCGCCGAACTGCTCGACGAACAGCCCAGGGTCGCCCCGCCCGCCGCGCCGCGCGCGCTGCCGCAGCCGCCGGTGGGAGCGGTGCGCTTCGCCGAGGTCGGCTTCGCCTATCCGACCCGGCCGGAGCTGCCGGCGCTCGCCGGCGTCTCCTTCACGGTGCGGCCGGGCGAGCGGGTCGCCATCGTCGGCCCCTCGGGCGGCGGCAAGAGCACACTGTTCCAGCTGCTGCTGCGCTTCTACGACCCGCAATCCGGCCATATCGAGATCGACGGCGTCGACATCGCCACGGCGGACCCGCGCGCGGTGCGCGCCCGCCTCGCCCTCGTGCCGCAGGATGTCGCCATCTTCGCCGCCTCGATCCGCGAGAACATCCGCCTCGGCCGCCCCGAGGCGAGCGACGCCGAGGTGGAGGAGGCCGGCCGGCTCGCCAGCGCCGACGAATTCATCGAGCGGCTGCCGGAGCGCTGGAACACCCCGGTCGGCGAACGCGGCGTGACGCTGTCCGGCGGCCAGCGCCAGCGCATCGCCATCGCCCGCGCCATCCTGCGCCAGGCGCCGGTGCTGCTGCTCGACGAGGCGACCTCGGCGCTCGACGCCGAAAGCGAGACGCTGGTGCAAGCGGCGCTCGACCGCTCAATGCAGGGGCGCACCACGCTGGTGATCGCCCACCGGCTCGCCACCGTGCTGTCCGCCGACCGTATCCTCGTCATGGAGCACGGGCGCATCGTCGAGGAAGGCCGCCATGCCGAGCTGGTGGCGAAGGGCGGGCTCTATGCCCGGCTGGCGGCGCTGCAGTTTGGCGAGAACGTGCCGGCGGCTCGGGTGGAGGCCGCCTCGCCGATCTGAGCGGCGGCGTCAGGCTCGCAGGCTCGGCGACCGGCTCGCCGGCGGCCTCACGGGACCCGACGCTCCATGCGCAGCGTCGGGCGGCCGGAGGTCGGGTTGGTGCCGCGCGCGGTCACCACGAAGCCCAGCGTCGCGTAAAAGCGCACCGCGCGATCGTTCTCCTCATTGACGTCCAGCGTCAGGCTGGCCGGCGAGACCGCCGCCGCCGCCTCGATCAGCGCCCGCGCAATGCCGCGCCCCCAATGGTCAGGATGCACCGCCAGCTGGTCGACATAGCCGGTCGACGGGTCGACGGTGACGAAGCCCAGCGCCCGGCCGGCGTCGTCCACCGCCGTCTCCACCCGCGTGCCGGCATCGATCAGCACGCCGATGCGCCGGCACAGCCAGCCGCGACGGGCCTCGAAATCGATCTCCGGCATGGCTTCCTGCCAGCTCTCGACCCACAGATCGGCGATCGCCGGCATCTGGTCCCAGCCGAAACCGCGCAACACGGGCGAACCGGAAGCGATCATCTCAGCGCCCGCCTTTCGTCGCCGGCCGCTTCATCGCCCGCCCCTACCGTTCGGTGAGTTTCAGCTCGATGCGACGGTTGCGGTTGCGCGCCTCGTCGGTGTCGCTGCCGTCGAGCGGCTGGTATTCGCCGAAGCCGGCGGCGACCAGATGCTGCGGGGACACGCCCTTACCGGCCAGATACTGCACCACCGCGATGGCGCGCGCCGCCGACAGCTCCCAGTTGGACGGGTATTGCGGCGTCTGGATCGGCCGGTCGTCGGTATGGCCGTCGACGCGCAGCACCCAGGCGAGGTCGGAGGGGATCTCCTTCTCCAGCTGGATCAGCGCCGCGGCGATCTGGTCCAGCGCCGGCATCGATTCCGGACGCAGCCCGGAGGCGGCGCGGTCGAAGAATATCTCCGACTGGAACACGAAGCGGTCGCCGACCACGCGGATGCCCGGCCGGTTGCCGAGAATGGCGTTCAGCCGGCCGAAGAACTCCGAGCGGTAGCGGGTGAGTTCCTGCACGCGTTGCGCCAGCGCGACATTGAGCCGGCGGCCGAGATCGGTGAGGCGGGCCTGACTCTCGCTGTCCTTCTTCTCGGCGATGTTCAGCGCCTCGTCCAGCGCCGCCACCTGCTTGCGCAGCGCGGCGATCTGCTGGTTGAGCAGCGCGATCTGCTGGGCGGCGTCGGTGGTGGCGTCCTTCTGCTGCGCCAGCTGGCGGCCGAGCTCCGCGTTCTGGCCCTGCGCCGCCGACAGGTCGGCCGGCACCGAAGCGGCGGCCTCGGCGGCGTCGAGCAGGTCGCTGCGCTCCTTCTCCAGCGCCAGGAGGCTGGCGCGCAGATTGCCGATCTCGGAAGCGGATTCGTCCTGGCCGGCGCGCTCCAGCGCCAGCTGGTCGGTGAGCGCGCGGATCTGCGCCTGCAGCCGCGACATCGCGTCGTCCTTGCCGGTCATCTCCTGGGTCAGGAAGAACTGCGCCAGCACGAACACCGACAACAGGAAGATGAAGACCATCAGCAGCGTCGACAGCGCGTCGACGAAGCCGGGCCAGTAGTCGATCGTGCGTTCGCGACCGCGGGAGCGTCCTAGCGCCATGGACCCGCCCTCCTCAGGCCCGCTCGCGGTCGTTCTCGCGGGCGAGACGTTCGAGCAGCTTCTTGATGTCCTTCTGCTGCTCGGCCTGCGCCTCCACCCAGTCGCGTACCATCTGCTGCTCCGAGCGCATGTGCTGCACCAGCCCCTGCAGGCTCTCGGCGAGATGCGCCATCGCGGTGGTGACGCGCTGCGAGCCGGCCTCGGTCATGGTGCGATCCAGCCGGGCGACGGCGTCGGTGAGGTGGTTGAGATCGAGCTGGGAGAGGCCGGGCGGCGGCAGGAAGGCCGAGGGCGACGGCAGCGGCGCCGGGCCGGCCGGGGTGACCGGCGTCGCCGACAGGGCGACCGGCACCGGCGCCGGCACCGGCCGCACCTTCTCGACGCCGAGATCCTCCACCGTGGTGGCGAGCCAGTCCTCGAGATCGGTGTAGAAGCGGTTCTGCGCCTGCCCGGCCTGCAGGTCGAGGAAGCCGAGGATCAGCGAGCCGGCGAGGCCGAACAGCGAGGACGAGAACGAGATGCCCATGCCCGACAGCGGCGCGGCGAGGCCGGTCTTCATAGCGTCGAACACCGAGCCGGAATTCGGCCCGACATCGAGCGAGGCGATCACCCCGCCAATGGAGCCGACGGTCTCGATCAGGCCCCAGAAGGTGCCGAGCAGGCCGAGGAACACCAGGAGGCCGGTGAGGTAGCGCAGCAGGTCGCGGCCCTCGTCGAGGCGGGTGCCGATCGACTCCATGATGCTGCGCATGGTCATCTGCGAGATGGTCATGCGCCCGACGCGGTCGCCGAGCAGCGCCGCCATCGGCGCCAGCAGCACCGGGTTGCGCCGCACCTCGATGCCGGGATCGACCAGGCGGAACGCGTTCACCCACTCGACTTCCGGCAACAGGCGGAACACCTGGCGGAAGGCGAACAGGATGCCGATGGCGAGCACGCCGAAGATGACGCCGTTCAGCCCGGGATTGTAGAGGAAGGCCCGCCAGATCTGCTCGTGCAGCACGGAGCCGAGCGCCGCGCACAGCAGCAGGAACACGAACATCCGCACCAGGAAGATGCGGGGCGAAGACAGCTTGTGAAAGGGGTCGTTCGCGTCCATTGCCGGTGGCCGTCTCCTGCACGCGGCGGCCGCCATAGGACGGCGGTCGCCGAAATCAAGGCCGGACTATGCCACAGCGCGTTCGAAATGAAACGCGCACCAGCGGAATTCCGCGGAATATGCGCGGAATTCTCAGGCCTTGCGCAGCACGTTGAGAAGGTCGCGACGGATGCCCTCATTGCCGGCGATGATCTCGCCCTTGGCCAGCATCTTGTCGCCATCGGCGAGATCGGAGACGTAGCCGCCGGCCTCGCGCACCAGGATGATGCCCGCCGCCATGTCCCAGGACGACAGGTTGCGCTCCCAGAAGCCGTCGAAGCGCCCGGCCGCCACCCAGGCGAGGTCGAGCGCCGCGGTGCCGGTGCGGCGCAGGCCGGCGACGCGCGGGGCGAGCGCGGCATATTCGCGCCCGAAGCCGGCGAGGTCGCCGCGGCCCATATGCGGCAGGCCGCAGCAGATGACGCTGTCCGCCAGCGCCGAGCGGGCGGCGACGCGGATGCGCCGATCGTTCATGAAGGCGCCGGCGCCCTTCTCGGCGATGAACATCTCGTCGGTCACGGGATTGAAGATCACGCCGGCGACCGGCACCCCGTCGCGCACCAGCGCCACCGAGATGCAGAACAGCGGGATGCCGTGCAGGAAGTTGGTGGTGCCGTCGAGCGGATCGACGATCCAGCGGTGCGACTCGTCGCTGCCCTCGCGCTCGCCGCTCTCCTCCATGATGAAGCCGAAATTCGGCCGCGCCTTGGAGAGTTCCTCGTGCAGGATGCGCTCGGCCTTGCGGTCGGCGTTCGACACGAAATTGGCCGGTCCCTTGAGCGAGACCTGCAGGTTCTCGACCTCGCCGAAGTCGCGGACGAGGGAGCGGCCGGCCTTGCGGACGGCGGCGACCATGACGGTCATCAGGGGGGAGCGGATCATGGTGACGGTTCCGGCAAGCTGAGCGGACGAGAGGGAGGAGACCCTGTGCCGTCCGCGGCGCTCACCGTCAAGGGCTCAGTCGGCCATTCGGGCGCGCTCAGCGCACGCCCATGGTCGAGAACGTCACGTCGCCGAAGATCTTCACCGCCGTGTCCTGGCGGGCGATCGACAGCAGGCGTTGCTGGGCGTGCCGGTCGTCGACCGTCACCGTCACTACCGTAGGCTGCGAATAAGAGGCCTGAACCTGCTCTTCCAGAGCGGGCGCCTCCAGGTGGAGGCGCTTCAGGAAATCCGTCCGCTCGTCCTGGCTTGAAAAACGAAACAGCAATGTATCCTCCGACGCCTGGGGCGACCCAACGCCCATGCTCTTAAGGATGACAAGATAGGCAGAGCCTGCCTTTCCGCAAACCCCGCCGCTAGGCGACGCTCCAGTCCCGGACCGCCCTGTCGACAGCCGCGACGCAATCGATCACCCCGCTGCCGACGCAGTTTGACCCCAGTGGCAGGCCAGAGCAAGTCTCGCGTATCAGTTGTGCCACCTGGGCGGGGCTGGCCGCCGGCGCCACCGACAGGATGAGCGCCGCGAGGCCCGCCACCTGCGGGCAGGCGCCCGAGGTGCCCCACCAGCCCATGCGGCGATACACCGAGCCCCACGGCACCTCGCCATAGGTCGGGGCGACGCAGTCCGGCTTGAAGAAACGCTTCGCCCACTCGCCCGGGCCGCGGCTGGAATCCGCGTGCGGCGTCAGCGTGTCGCAATTGGTGAGCAGCCGATCGACCGTGCCGATGCTGAACACGTCGTCATGGGAGTTCGGCCCCCAGATCGAATTCGGCCCGCACTGGTCGGCCTGATGCTCGCACAGGCCGCTGTGATGGTTGTTGCCGGCAGCGAAGCACACGAAGATGCCCGACGCGATCGCGTCCTCGACGATGCTCATATAGGGGTGGTCGTCCGGCATCACGTCCGGTGAATCGCAGACATACAGGCCGTAGGAATTGGTGGCGACGACCGGCCCCTCCAGCAGGCCCTGCTGCCGCTGCCGCATCAGGCGGTCATAGATCCGGTAGAGATCGACGGATTTGAGGTTGGTGCGCGCCGAGAGCACCTGCGCCTCCGGCGCCACCCCGTCATAGCGGCCGGTGACGGACGAGCCGGCGGCGATGGCGGCGCACATCGAGCCGTGGCCGTTGTCGTCGGCCCAGACCTGGCCGCGATAGGCGTCGGCGAGGTCGATGGCCGAGCGGCGGTCCAAACCGATCTCCCGCAGATCGGCATGCACCCCGGTATCGATGACCACGATCGAGACGCCCCGGCCGCGCGACCGCTCCCACGCTTCGGGCGCGCCGATCTGCTCGATGACGTCCTTCAGGTTACCGAGGGCCATGGGCGCCGCCGGACCATCCTGCAGGCCGCCGCCGAGCCCGCCGGGAAGCACCTCGAACTGGACGTCGTCATAGATCTTCGCCCCGAGATCCTGGAGCCGGTGACGCTCGACGTCGTCGACCTGCATCACCATCGTATCGGACTGGGTGAGCGAGGCCCGCGGACGGCGCTCCGGATGCAGGGTAAGCAGGCTTCCCTGCAACAGGTCGATCTTGAACTGCGCCGACGGCATGCGAACGAACACGTGATCCATGATTCCCCCCGGAATTCATCCCCGGCGTGGAAACTAGATCATACAACCATTGCGAGCAAGTTAAGAAATACGCAACCCTAGCCCATCCCCACGTCGGAAGACGGGGTGGTGCCGAGCTCGTGGGCGAGGCGCTCCATGCGTTCGGCGGCCTTGGTGAAGGCGTCGGAGACGGTGCGCTCGGCGAGTTCGGAACGCTGGGTGGCGACCGCAAGACGCACACGTTCCGATTGCAGTTCCTGCTCCAGCGCGCGGTGGCGGCGGCGCAGCTCGCTGAGTTCGTCGGCCAGCGTGATCGCCGCCATCACGCTGAGCCGCTGGTCGCCGATCTCGCCGAACGCCTTGCGCAGGTCGTCGATGCGGGCGTCGACCTCCTGGCCGAGACGGGAGAGGTGCTCCTCCTGGCCGTCGTCGCAGGCCATGCGATAGGCGCGTCCGGCGATGGTGACGGTGACATGGGCCATGGCGGGGCCTCAGCGCTCGTGGATGCGGTCTTGCGCGGCGAGGACCGCGCGGATGGTTTCCATGGCGCTGCCGAGCCGGCGGGCGACCTCGTCGCTCGCCCCCATCAGCCGCTCGGCCTGCGCCTGCGCGCCGTCGAGCTGGGCGGCGAGGCGGGAACGATCGGCGCCCAGCACATGGACCTGCTCGGCGAGCGCCGCCTCCTGGCGCTCGACGTCGAGCCGCCGCTCCACCGCCGCCTCCAGCGCCTCCATGGCGGCGTTGAAGCGCCGCGCGGCGGCGTCCACCGGGGCCGGATCGGTCATGCGGGCGCGCTCCATGGGTAACGTAAGGCGTGATTCGACTAGATTGGTCTCGCCCGGCGCCGGGCGTCAACCGGCGCAAACGGCCCCTCGCCGCCCGTCGCGCCCTTTGACAGGCCGACCCGTGATGCTATCACTCGCGCCCGTCGATGCCGCACTGCGGCAGGCCCCGATAACGTCGGGGCGGCCACATGCGGCGCGCCGACGGCCGCCCCGGCGGCGCCCGCCCGCAAGCCCGCCGAATTCTACGCCCGAATTTGCACCCGAACGCACACGCGCCGAACACGCGCCCCTGGGAGTCACCAGACCTCATGTCGACCCGCGAAAAGCACGATCGCATGGCCAACGCCATCCGGTTCCTCTCGATGGACGCCGTCGAGGCCGCCAAATCCGGTCATCCCGGCATGCCGATGGGCATGGCGGACGCCGCCACGGTGCTGTTCGGCAAGGTGCTGAAGTACGATCCCGCCGACCCGCACTGGCCGGACCGCGACCGTTTCATCCTCTCCGCCGGCCACGGCTCGATGCTGATCTACTCGCTGCTCTACCTCACCGGCTATGAGGGCATGAGCATCGAGGACCTGAAGAATTTCCGCCAGCTCGGCTCCAAGACCCCCGGCCACCCGGAATACGGCCACACCGTCGGGGTGGAGACCACCACCGGCCCGCTCGGCCAGGGCCTCGCCAACGCGGTGGGCTTCGCGCTCGCCGAGCGCATGCTGGCCGCCCAGTTCGGCTCCGACCTCGTCGACCACCACACCTATGTCATCGCCGGCGACGGCTGCCTGATGGAAGGCATCTCGGAGGAGGCGATCGAGATCGCCGGCCGCCAGAAGCTCGGCAAGCTCATCGTGCTGTGGGACGACAACCACATCACCATCGACGGCCCGACCTCGCTCTCGGTGGCGACCGACCAGCTCGCCCGCTTCGAGGCCTCCGGCTGGGAAGCCACCCGCGTCGACGGCCACGACCCCGAGGCCATCCTCGCCGCCCTGGAGCGCGCCAAGACCACCGAGAAGCCCTCGCTGATCGCCTGCCGCACCACCATCGGCTTCGGCGCCCCCAACAAGGCCGGCTCGAACGGCGTGCACGGCGCCCCGCTCGGCGCCGAGGAGATCGCCGCCACCCGCGCCGCCCTCGGCTGGGAAGCCCCGCCCTTCGTGGTGCCGACCGACGTGCTCGACGCCTGGCGCCTCGCCGGGCTGCGCTCGCGCCAGGCGCACAAGAGCTGGAACGAGCGGCTGAAGGGCACCGACCACGACAAGCGCGGCGAGTTCGAGCGCCGGGTACGCGGCGAGCTGCCGTCCAAGTTCGCCGAGGTCACCGCCGGCATCGTCGCCAAGGCACAGGCCGACAAGACCCCGGTCGCCACCCGCAAGTCGTCCGAGATCGTGCTGGAAGCGCTGACCGCGGCGCTGCCGGAGATGGTGGGCGGCTCGGCCGACCTCACCCACTCCAACAACACCAAGACCAAGGCCACCTCGGTCTATGTCGAGCCGCCGAAATATGACGGCCGCTACATCAACTGGGGCATCCGCGAGCACGGCATGGCCGCCGCGCTGAACGGCATCGCCCTGCATGGCGGCTTCATCCCCTATGCCGGCACCTTCCTGGTGTTCTCCGACTATTGCCGCCCCTCGATCCGCCTCGCGGCGCTGATGGGCGTGCGCGTCGTCTACGTGTTCACCCACGATTCGATCGGCGTGGGCGAGGACGGCCCGACCCACCAGCCGGTGGAGCAGATCGCCGCCCTGCGCGCCATCCCGAACCTCCTGGTGTTCCGCCCCTGCGACACGGTGGAGACCGCCGAGGCGTGGAAGCTCGCCCTCGAGCGCAAGGACGGCCCGAGCGTGCTGGCGCTGACCCGGCAGAACCTGCCGCTGATGCGCACCGATACCAATGAGCGCTGCCTCACTGCGCGCGGCGCCTATGAGATCGTCGCCGCCTCCGACGATGCCGAGGTGTCGCTGTTCGCCACCGGCTCGGAAGTGTCGCTCGCCGCCGCCGCCCGCGACCTGCTCGAGGCCGAGGGCATCCCGACCCGCGTGGTCTCGGTGCCGAGCTTCGAGCTGTTCCTCAAGCAGCCGGAGGAGACCCGCAAGCAGGTCATCGGCACCGCGCCGGTGAAGGTCGCCATCGAGGCGGCGATCCGCCAGGGCTGGGACGCCATCGTCGGCTCCGATGCCGCCTTCGTCGGCATGCATGGCTTTGGCGCCTCCGGCCCCGCCCCCAAGGTGTTCGCGCAGTTCGGCATCACCGCCGAGAACGTCGCCGCCACCGCCAAGGCCCGCCTCAAGAAGGGCTGATCTGGGGGCCAAACCCCCGTATCGACGATTAGCCGCACGTCAAAGTCATGAGTGAAGTCATGACTTTGACGCATGCGGCGGTCGCGAGCCCTGCGCTCAAGCCATATCGACGGCGGAGGCGTCTGGTGTCGTAAGGTTGGGCGCGCTATGAGCCTTCCTGCTCGTATCGAACAGGAAGCAATTACCCGGGGGTAGACGCATGACGCTCAAGGTTGCCATCAACGGCTTCGGACGCATCGGTCGCAACGTTTTGCGCGCCATCATCGAATCGGGCCGCACCGATATCGAGGTGGTCGCCATCAACGATCTCGGCCCGGTCGAGACCAACGCCCACCTGATGCGCTTCGACAGCGTGCATGGCCGCTTCCCCGGCACGGTGACGGTCGACGGCGACACCATCGATGTCGGCCGCGGCCCGATCAAGGTGACGGCCGTGCGGA
Source organism: Ancylobacter sonchi (assembly GCF_018390695.1). Taxonomy (GTDB): domain Bacteria; phylum Pseudomonadota; class Alphaproteobacteria; order Rhizobiales; family Xanthobacteraceae; genus Ancylobacter; species Ancylobacter sonchi. The sequence goes on from NZ_JAHBGF010000011.1 coordinate 293,561, forward strand.
ACCCGGCCGAGCTGCCGCACGCCGCGCTCGGCGTCGACATCGCGCTGGAATGCACCGGCATCTTCACCGCCCGCGACAAGGCCGCCGCCCACCTGACCGCCGGCGCCAAGCGGGTGGTGGTCTCGGCCCCCTCCGACGGTGCCGACCTCACCGTGGTCTACGGCGTGAACCACGACAAGCTGACCAAGGACCACCTGGTCGTCTCCAACGCCTCGTGCACCACCAACTGCCTGGCGCCGGTCGCCAAGGTGCTCAACGACGCCATCGGCATCGACCACGGCTTCATGACCACCATCCACTCCTATACCGGCGACCAGCCGACGCTGGACACCATGCACAAGGATCTCTACCGCGCCCGCGCCGCGGCGCTGTCGATGATCCCGACCACCACCGGCGCCGCCAAGGCGGTGGGCCTGGTGCTGCCCGACCTCGCCGGCAAGCTCGACGGCACCTCGATCCGCGTGCCGACCCCGAACGTTTCCGTCGTCGACTTCAAGTTCGTCGCCAAGAAGAAGGTGACGAAGGACGAGATCAACGCGGCGATCAAGGCGGCGGCCGACGGCCCGCTGAAGGGCGTCCTCGGCTACACCGACCAGCCGAACGTCTCTTCCGACTTCAACCACGACCCGCACTCCTCGATCTTCCACCTCGACCAGACCAAGGTGCTGGAAGGCAATTTCGTCCGGGTGCTGTCCTGGTACGACAATGAGTGGGGCTTCTCGAACCGCATGTCCGACACGGCGGTCGCCCTCGGCAAGCTGATCTGACGCCAAACCGGCCGGGTCGTCGCAAGACGCCCGGCCGTTTCGTTTCCGGGCGCGCGCGGGCGCCTCCCGATTGCCCTTGCAGCACCATAACCCGGCACCCCGCCGGGAGCCAGCAACCAGGCCGAAGCGCCAGAGCCGGACAGAACGCCAATGACCGCTCCCTCCGCCTTCCGTACCCTCGACGATGCCGACGTCGCCAACAAGCGCGTGCTGGTGCGCGTCGACCTCAACGTGCCGACAGATGCCGGTCGCGTCACCGACGACACCCGCATCCAGGCCGTGCTGCCCACCATTCGCGAAATCGCCGACAAGGGCGGCAAGGTGATCCTGCTCGCCCATTTCGGCCGGCCCAAGGGCGTCGATCCCAAGCTCTCGCTTTCGCCGATCGCCGACGAGGTGGCCTCCCGTCTCGGCAAGCCGGTCGCCTTCGCCCCCGCCACCATCGGCGAGGTCGCCGAGGCCGCGGTTGCGAAGCTCGCCCCGGGCGAGGTGCTGCTCCTGGAGAACACCCGCTTCGACCCGCGCGAGGAAAAGAACGATCCGGACTTCGTCGCCGCGCTGGCCAAGCTCGGCGACCTCTATGTCAACGACGCCTTCGCCACCGCGCACCGCGCCCATGCCTCGACCGAGGGCCTCGCGCATCACCTGCCCGCCTTTGCCGGCCGCTGCATGCAGGTGGAGATCGAGGCGCTGGCCAAGGCGCTGGAAGCTCCCGAGCGCCCGGTGATGGCGGTGGTCGGCGGCGCCAAGGTGTCGTCCAAGCTGGAACTGCTCGGCAATCTCGTCGCCAAGGTCGACCTGCTGGTGATCGGCGGCGGCATGGCCAACACCTTCCTTGCCGCTGAGGGCAAGGATGTCGGCAAGTCGCTGTGCGAGCACGACCTCGCCGACACCGCGCGCGAGATCGTCGGCAAGGCGGCCGCTGCCGGCTGCGAGATCGTGCTGCCGGTCGACGCGGTGGTGGCGAAGGAATTCAAGGCGCATGCCGACAACCGCACCGTCGGCGTGGACGGCGTGGCGGCCGGCGAGATGATCCTCGATGCCGGCCCGGCCTCGGTGGCGAACGTCGTCGCCAAGCTGAAGACCGCCAAGACCGTGGTGTGGAACGGCCCGTTCGGCGCCTTCGAGCTCGCCCCCTTCGATGCCGCCACCGTGGCGGTGGCGAAGGCGGCGGCGGAGCTGACCGGCGAAGGCAAGCTGCTCTCGGTCGCCGGCGGCGGCGACACGGTGGCGGCGCTGAACCATGCCGGCGCGGCCGAGGGCTTCACCTATGTCTCGACCGCCGGCGGCGCCTTCCTCGAATGGCTGGAAGGCAAGCCGCTGCCGGGCGTCGAGGCGCTGCGCCGCTAGGCGGCCCATTCGTTAACTACGCCAATGCATTGTCTTGGCGTATCTTTCAGGCCGGATGGCAACATCCGGCCTGACGCTTACCGGGACCGCTCCGATCAGAACCGCTGATCGACAAGAAGGCGGCCCGGCTCCAGGATGCTGGAATCCGTTCGCGGCGCAGGGTCGTTCACCCTGCGGAACGGGTTCCAACTGCCGCATCGGCAGTCGGTCGCGCGCGACAAGGCGCGGACAGGCCGGAGGCCGATGCTATAAGGATCGCCGATCGGCCGCGCGGGTTTCGGCCGGCGATATTTTTCATCGATTCGTTTTGCGGGAGACAGACGAATGACGACCAGCCTCGACGAGGTAGCGTATAAAATGTGTGCGGGCGGCAAGGGCATCCTCGCCGCGGATGAAAGCTCCAGCACCATCAAGAAGCGTTTCGACGCCATCGGGGTCGAATCCACCTTCGACAACCGTCGCGACTATCGCGAGATGCTGTTCCGCTCCGACGAGGCGATGACCAAGTACATCTCCGGCGTCATCCTGTTCGACGAGACCATCCGGCAGAAGGCCAAAGACGGCACGCCGCTGGTCGAGCTGATCCAGAAGGCCGGCTCCATCCCCGGCATCAAGGTCGACGCCGGCGCCAAGGCCCAGCCGGGCGCTCCCGGCGAGACCATCACCGAGGGTCTCGACGGCCTCGGCGGCCGCCTGAAGGAATATTACGACCTCGGCGCCCGCTTCGCGAAGTGGCGCGCGGTGATCGACATCGGCTCCGGCATTCCCAGCTACACCTCGCTGATCGCCAACGCCCAGGCGCTCGCCCGCTACGCGGCGCTGTGCCAGGAAGCCAACATCGTGCCGATCGTCGAGCCGGAAGTGCTGATGGACGGCGACCACGACATCGACCGCTGCTACGACGTCACCGAGTGGGTGCTGAAGGAAGTCTTCCAGCAGCTGTTCTATGCCCGCATCCGCCTCGAAGGCATGGTGCTGAAGCCGAACATGATCGTGCCGGGCATGAAGTCGCCCAAGCAGGTCTCCTATGAGGAAGTGGCCGAGAAGACCATCCGCTGCCTGAAGAACTGCGTGCCGCCGGCGGTGCCGGGCATCGCCTTCCTCTCCGGCGGCCAGTCGGACGAGGCGGCCACCGGCCATCTCGACGCGATGATCAAGACCGGCAACCTGCCGTGGAACCTCACCTTCTCCTATGGCCGCGCCCTGCAGGCCGCGCCGCAGAAGGCGTGGTCCGGCAAGCCGGAGAACTGGGCCGCCGGCCAGGCCGCCTTCACCCACCGCGCCAAGATGAACTACCTCGCCGCGCTGGGTAAGTGGGGCGCCGACGAGGAAAAGAAGGCGGCCTGATCGCCGCCGGGCGCCGGGACAAGCCTCGGCGCCGCGCCTCTCGCCGACACCATCGAACGCCGCCCTTCGGGGCGGCGTTTTCATTTTGCCGGCTTACTTCTTTCGCCGACCCGCCACGCGTGCCGCTTGATCTTACGCGAGCTTCGCGCGACCATCGCGGCCTAGCTTCCCCTACGATAGCGGGGAGAGCGGGACCGTGCGGCAGGACCCCAAGGGCGTCGCCAGCAGCAGCCAGTCTTCCGGCGCGCCGACAGGCCCGCCGAGCGGGCGGGATGTGAAGCTCGATGTGCTTCATGTCAGCTTCCGCTATGGCCAGCGCCGCGCCCTGACCGACATCTCGCTGCCGATCCGGGCCAACCGGGTGACGGCGCTCATCGGGCCGTCCGGCTGCGGCAAGTCCACCCTGCTGCGCATCTTCAACCGCATGCCGGACCTCTATGACGACCAGGTCGTCGAGGGCGAGGTGCGGCTCGACGGCCTCGACATCCTCGCGCCCGGCATCGACGTGCTGACGCTGCGCCGGCGCGTCGGCATGGTGACGCAGAAGCCCTCGCCCTTCCCGATGTCGATCTACGACAACGTCGCCTTCGGGTTGCGGCTCAACGAGAGGCTCACCGCCGCCGAACTGCGGGAACGCGTCGAGGAGGCGCTCATCCGCGCCGCGCTGTGGGGCGAGGTGCGCCACGATCTCGGCCGCAGCGCGCTCGGGCTCTCCGGCGGCCAGCAGCAGCGGCTGTGCCTCGCCCGCACCATGGCGGTACGGCCGGAGGTGATCCTGCTCGACGAGCCCTGCTCGGCACTGGACCCGATCTCCACCGCCAAGATCGAGGCGACCATCGAGGCGCTGAAACCCGACTGCACCATCATCATCGTCACCCACAATCTGCAGCAGGCGATGCGGATCGCCGACGATACGGCGTTCCTCTATCTCGGCGAGCTCATCGAATTCGGCCCGACCGTCCGCCTGTTCGACAGCCCGCGCGACACGCGCACCACACGCTACGTCACGGGCAAGATGGGATAGGCGGCGGGACGGCAGGTGCGCCGCCGCTCCCCTCATCACGGAAAAGGGCGCCGTCCCGGCGGACGGCGCCCTCGATCATCGAACCGGAAGCAGGCTCAGCGGCGGAAGCCGCCGCCGCCGTGGAAGCCACCGAAACCGCCGCCACCGCCGAAGCCGCCCCGATCGAAGCCGCCCCCGCCGAAACCGCCGCGATCGAAGCCGCCATCACCGCCGCCGAAGCCGCCGGAGCGGGCGAAGTCGTCGGCGCGCTGGTCGCCCCAGCCCTGGAACTGGCGCTGGGTGTTCAGGCGGTCGACCTGGCCGGCATCGGCGTCGCGCTGCCAGCTGCCGTCATTCGCCTGGTGCTGCCAGCTGCCATCCGCATTGTACTGATGGATGGAGCCGTCATGGTCGGTGTAGACATTGCCGTTGTTCCACGCCACCGCATTGCCGGAATGGACGTTGCCGGCGACGCCGCGGCTGTCGACGTTCACCTGGCCGTTATCGCGGGTGACGCCGGTCTCCGAGGCATGGCCGAAGCCGGTCGACGGGTTGTAATTGGCCGACTGGCGGCCGGCGGCGAAATTGCCGGTGTAGCTGTTGCCCACCGCGCCGGCGCGGGCGCCGCCCCAGGCGCCGGTCGAGGGATTGTAGTAGCCGCCCTCGCGGCCGCCGGCGAAATTGCCGTTCCACGGATTGAACCCGCCAGCGGAGCGGCCGGCGAATTCGGTGCCGCGCCCGGTGACGCCGTTGACCGAGTTGGCGGCCCATTCATTGCCGGTCCACGGGTTGTAGCCGAAGGCATGGTTGACGGTGGCGTTGCCGCCCCAGCGGCCATAGATGTTGGTCTGGTTGACGTTCACGCCCGCCCAGGGCCCGCCCCACGGGCCGGCGCCCCAATAGGGTCCCCACCAGGGCGACATGGCGCCCCAGGCATAGCCGGCGGCGAAGCCGAAGGCGAAGCCCTCGGTCCAGGCGAAGCCGGCGTTGTAGCCATAGGTATCCGGGCAGCCATACCAGTAGGTACCGACATAGCCGACGCAGGAATAGCCGGTGCCGTAGACCACCGTGCCGCCCGGTGCCACCACCACGCCGAGATAGCCGGGCGTGTAGCCGACCGTCACCGCGTCGGCGCTGGAGGCATAGACATAGACATAGGTGACGTAGTGCAGCGGCGAGGATGGCGGGATGGTGTAGATCGCCGCCGGCACGGTGTCGGCGATTACCCACGGGCCGGTCGGGGTCGCCGACACGAACCAGGCGCCCTGGAACAGCGCGTAGTAGCGGGTGGCGTCGAGCTGGATCACCGGGGTGCGGGTGTTCTCGGCATAGTTCAGCAGCGTGCCCTTGATCGGCACGAATTTCGGCGAGCCACCATCATACTGGATGGTGAGCTGCGTCGAGCGGGCGACGCTGGCGGTCTGCGGCACCAGGGTGGAGATCACCGCCTCCTTGGCCTGCGGCGTACCGGGAACCGCGACGAGGGCATTGGCGACCGGATCGGTCGCCGAGATGCTCTTGAACTGCGCCGGCAGCTGGTCGCCGGCCACGTAGCTCCACGGTCCGGTCAGCGCGGCGGCGCGGAACCAGCGGCCGGACACCAGCACGTAATAGGCGTTGTTGGACGGGTCCATGATCACCGCATGGTCGGCATTCGACATGCGCAGCAGCGAGGTGCCGCCCACCGGCTCCATCGTCGCGGCACCGGCGGTGACGACGAGCTCGGCCGGCACGGTGGAGACGATGACGGCCGGAGCCTGCGGCGGCTTCTTGCCGTCGGCCGGCAGCAGGGTTTCCGCCTGCTGGGCGTAGTTCGCCATCGAGCCGGCGGCTTCCACCGTGGGGTTGGACTGCGTCAGCACGCTCCACGGCCCGTCGATCGCCTTGGCCTCGTACCAGTAATTCGCCGCCTGCAGGTAGAACGTGCCGGCGGAGGCCAGCACCAGCGGATGGGTGTTGACGACGCGCTGGAAGCCCTGCGCACCGTCCACCGGCCGCAGCACCGGCGTGCCGGCGATCTGCACCAGCAGCGTCGGCTTGTCGACGAACAACAGCTTCGGCGGCGTGTTCTCGACCGGCTGCTCCATGTCCTTGGTCAGCTGCTTGTTGGCGGCGTAGCTGGTGAGCAGGTGGTCGAGCGCCACCGTGAAGCCCTCGGCCGGAATGCGCGCCTGCAGCGTCGAGAGGATCTTGGTGTCGAGGTCCGGCTTGGTCGGCACGTCGACGCTGGTGATCGAGATGTTGGACAGCTGCGCCAGCCGCGCCGGCTTGTCGACCGCGACGCGCGCGGTGAAATGCGCGATGCCGTAGGTCGGCTGCCCCTTCGCGGGGCCGTAGGCGACGGCGGCGCGACCGGCGATGCGGTCGCCGTCCCAGCTCTCGACGAGCGGCTGGTAGATCGACAGCGCGTCGTCGCCGATCGTCACGCTGCGCGGCCAGGACAGGCCAGCGGCGGCGGTGGGAGACGGGGCGGACGGGGTGGGCGCGGCCTGCGCCCACACGGCGGATGGCAGGGCGACGAGGCTGCCGGCGAGCGCCAGCAGCGCAACCGGACGGACGCCAAAGGCACGGATCGAACGGGCGGACATGTTTCCTCCACCGGCATTTTGGCCGTGACCACGGACCTCCCCGGAAGCGGGCGACCGTGCGGCGAGCTGCGGCTCCATCCTGCTTAGCACCGCGCGCGCAGGCCCGCGATTGAAAAGCACCACATGACAAGTCTGTGTATGCATTGGGGAATCACCGGCCGAGCCGGCCCGTCGGCGCCTCCCGGCACCGGGGAGTCGGCGAAATCGTTTCAAATTGCCGGAAACTTGTTCTAGGAGTTGGATCCGGCCGGCGCGTGCGCTTCGGCCGTGCTTTCGCCGCCATCCTGCGACATGGCTCGAACATGGCCAAATCCGACACCATCTCCGCTCCGCCCGCCCCGCGCCTCTATCTGCTGCTGCCGCCGCCCGATGGCGATGCCGGCCGGCTGGTGACGCTCCTGCGCGACATCGTCGCCGCGAGCGACCTTGCCGCCGTGCTGGTGCGCCCCGGCGAGGCGAGCGCCGCCGCGCTGCGCGAGCTCGTCGCCGCCTGCCAGCAAGCGGGCGCCGCCTGCCTGATCGACGGCAACGCCGCCTTCGCCGCCGCCACGCAGGCCGACGGCGTGCATGCCGCCGGACTCGCGGCGCTGAAGGGCGCGCTCACCGCCGTGCGGCCGGACGGCATCGCCGGCGTCGGCGACCTGCGCACCAAGCACGACGCGATGACCGCCGGCGAGAGCGGCACCGACTATGTGATGTTCGGCGAGCCGGACGCGCAGGGACGCCGCCCGCCCTTCGAAACGACGCGCGAGCGCGTGCAATGGTGGTCGGAGATCTTCGAGATCCCCTGCGTCGGCTATGCCCGCACGCTGGAGGAGGTCGATACCCTCGTCGACGCCGGCGCCGACTTCATCGCCGTCGACAACCTGCTCATCGAAGCACCGGCGGAAGGCGGACGGGCTCTCGCCAGCCGGCTGGTGCCGGCGGGAGCGGCCTGATGCGGGCGCGGCATGCCGCCCTCGCCGTTGCGGCGACCCTCCTCCTCGCCGCGGCGCTTCCCGCGCGGGCACAGACCACGCCGCAGGCTGCCACGCCACCGGCCGCCACGCCACCGGCCGCCACACCGGCCGAGCCTCCTGTCGCGCCGCAGCCCTCGGCCGTGCCGGACAAGGACACCCCCTCGCTCGACGCCGCCTATGGCGCCTTCCAGCGCGGCGACTATGCCACCGCGCTGAAGCTGGCGGTCGAGCGGGCGAACAACGCCCACGACCCGGTCGCCATGGTGCTGGCGGGCGAGATCCTCTCGCAGGGCTACGGCGTGTTCGAGGACAAGGCCGCCGCCCGCCAGTGGTACGAGGCCGCCGCCGCCAAGGGCAATGCCGACGCGCTGTTCGCCCTCGCCTCGCTGAAGCTCAAGGAAGCCGGCAACAACGCCCAGATCAAGGGCGACGCGGTGCCGATGCTGCGCGAGGCGGCACAGAAGGGCAACACGCTCGCGGCCTACAATCTCGGCCTGCTCTATCTCGAAGGCGAGGCGGCGCCGAAGGACCCGGCGACCGCCGCCGACTGGTTCCGCAAGGCGGCCGACCAGGACGAGCCGGATGCGCTCTACGCCCTCGCCATCCTCTACAAGGAAGGGCGCGGCGTGCCGCGCGACCCGATCGAGGCGGCGCGGCTGCTGCAACGCGCCGCCGAGGTCGGCCATGTCGTCGCCACCGCCGAATATGCCATCGCGGTGTTCAACGGCGTCGGCATGCCCAAGGACGAGGAGCGCGCCGCCGGTCTGTTCCGCAAGGCGGCACTGGCCGGCAACGTCATCGCCCAGAGCCGCTATGCCAAGATCCTCTCGGCCGGGCGCGGCGTGCCGCAGGACAAGCCGCTCGCCGCCGCCTGGTACAAGGTGGCGCAGTCGCAGGGCGCCGCCAAGGATGCCGAACTCGACAAGATGATCACCACCCTGACGCCCGACGAGCGGGCCAAGGCGGAGGCGATCCTGCGCAAATGGGCGGGCGGCTCCTCGGGCTGATCCGGCAGCGGAGAAGCCGCCGGCGGGGTGCCTGCCGGCGCGGCTTCCCTTGCGGGGCTTCCCCAGTGCCGTCCCCGTGCCGTGCCGGGCCTGCCTTGCTCCCGCCGCCGCACGCCGCTACTCATCGTGCGCCTCGCGTTTCCGGACGCGGCGCGCAGCCTCAGGAGACCCTGTTTTTGGCCATAGCCCGTCGACTGGTGCCCCGCGCCCTCCTCCATACGCTCGTCGCGTTCGCCCTGGCGCTGGTGTCGGCACTGACGCTGGCCCCGGACGCGGCGCGGGCGCTCGACGCGGTGGCGATCCGGCTCGACGCGCCGGTGATCGACCTCGCTCCGGCCATCGAGCGGCACGACACCGAGGGCAACAGCATCCCGGTCTCCACCGTGCCGGGGGCCGACGGCATCGTGCGCCGCTTCGAGGTGCGCGCCGTCGCACCGACGCCGAAGGGCAGCAAATGGGCGGTGTTCGCGCTGGCCAACAACACCGACGAGCAGGTCGACCGGCTGATCGTCTCGCCGCATTACCGCATGGTCGGCTCCGGCGTGTTCTGGCCGGACCTCGGCAACCGCCGCATCCTCAACCTGACGCCCAGCCAGGGCTTCCGGCCGGAGATGCAGAACACCTCGGACGCCGACGTCTATCTCGTCACCCTCGACCCCGGCACCACGGTGACGCTGGTGGCCGAGCTCGCCGACGGCAACCTGCCGCAGCTGCAGCTGTGGGAGCCGGAGACCTTCAAGGACAAGGTCAACTCCTTCACCCTCTATAACGGCATCGTGATCGGCATTGCCGGCCTGCTCGCCCTGTTCCTCACCATCCTGTTCGTGGTGAAGGGCAGCGCGATGTTCCCGGCCGCCGCGCTGCTGGCCTGGGCGGTGCTCGGCTATATCGGCCTCGATTTTGGCTTCTGGTCGAAAGTGTTCGGCATCTCGCCGCTCGCCCAGCAATTCTGGCGCGCCGCCGGCGAGGCCATCCTCGCCGCCACGCTGGTGGTGTTCCTGTTCGCCTATCTCAACCTCAACCGCTGGCATGTGCGCTACATGCACATCACCGCCGGCTGGCTGGTGTTCCTCGTCGCGCTGGTCGGACTCGCCTTGCTCGACCCCTCGGCGGCGGCCGGCATCGCCCGCCCCTCGCTGCTGGTGGTCTCGGTGATGGGCTTCGCCGTGGTGATGTGGCTCGCTTTGCACCGCTACGACCGCGCCGTGCTGATCATCCCGACGCTGTTCCTGCTGATGGTGTGGGTGATCACCGCCGGCATGGCGGTCTCCGGGCGCATCGGCAACGACCTCGTCGCCCCGGCGCTGCTCGGCGGTCTCGTGCTGATCGTCATGCTAATCGGCTTCACGGTGATGCAGCACGCCTTCGCCGGCATCGGCTCGGTGGCCGGCAGCGCGCAGGAGCTGGAGCGCCGCGCGCTGGCGGTGGCCGGCTCGGGCGACATCGTCTGGGACTGGGACGTCGACGCCGACCGCATCCATGTCAGCCCGGAAGCCGAGCAGCTGCTCGGCCTCAAGGCCGGCACGCTCGACACCGAGGCGACCGGCTGGCTGGAAATCATCCATCCGGGCGACCGCGACCGCTTCCGCGCCACCCTCGACGGGCTGCTCGACCAGCGGCGCGGCCGCATCGACCAGGATTTCCGCCTGCGCACCAAGGACGGCCACTATCTGTGGTTCAATCTGCGCGCCCGGCCGGTGGTGGGCACCGACGGCGAGGTGGTGCGCTGCATCGGCACGCTCTCCGACGTCACCGACAGCCGCACCGCCGAGGAGCGCATGCTGCACGACGCGGTGCACGACAACCTCACCGGCCTGCCGAACCGCGAATTGTTCCTCGACCGGCTGAATTCGGCGATCGGCTTCGCCCGCTCGGACGAGACGCTGAAGCCGACCATCATACTGGTCGACCTCGACCGCTTCAAACAGGTGAATGCCAGCCTCGGCATGCCCGCCGGCGATTCCATCCTGCTCACCGTGGCGCGCCGGCTGATGCGCCTCGCCAAGCAGCAAGACACGCTCGCCCGGCTCGGCGGCGACCATTTCGCGCTGATCCTGATGAGCGAGCGCGACCCCGAGCGCATCACCGCCTTCGCCGACACGTTGCGCCGCACGCTGCGTGCGCCGATCACCTTCGGCGACCGCGAGATCTTCATCACCGCCTCCATCGGCCTCCTGCTCGCCGACGGCCAGAAGCGCACGCCGCAGGAAATGCTGAAGGATGCCGAGCTGGCGATGTATTTCGCCAAGCGCGTCGGCGGCGACCGCATCGAGGTGTTCCGCCCCTCGATGCGCACCCAGAAGCTCGACCGGCTGACGCTGGAGCAGGACCTGCGCACCGCGCTGGAAAAGGGCGAGATCAACGTCGTCTACCGGCCGATCATCGACCTCTCCACCCGCGCCGTCGCCGGCTTCGAGGCTTCGACGCGCTGGCAGCACCCGACGCTCGGCACGCTGGCGCCGGACGATTTCATGACGCTGGCCGAGGATTCCGGCCTGATCGTCGATATCGGCCTGTTCGTCCTCGACGCCAGCGCCCGCCAGCTCGGCGCCTGGCAGCGGGCGATGCGCGGCGAGCCGATCTTCGTTACCGTCGACATCTCCTCGCGGCAGATGCTGCGGCACGACCTCTTACAGGACCTGAAGGCCATCCTCGCCCGCAACGTGGTGGCGCCCGGCACGCTGAAGCTGGAGCTCTCCGAGACGCTGGCGATGGAGAACCCGGAATATGCCGCGCAGATCCTGCTGCGCATGCGCGAACTCGGCGCCGGGCTGACGCTGGACGATTTCGGCACCGGCTATTCCTCGCTGGCCTATCTCCAGCGCTTCCCGTTCGACACCATCAAGGTCGACCGCACCTTCGTCAAAGCGCTGGGCCGCAACGGCAACAAGGCGCAGCGCCCGGTCATCCTGCGCACCATCGTCACCATGGCGCACGATCTCGGCATGGAGATCGTGGCGGAAGGCGTGGAATCCGAGCCGTCCGCCACCGCGCTCGCCAAGCTCGGCTGTCGCTACGGCCAGGGGCCGCTGTTCGGCGAGAGCATAACGGCGGAGGAAGCCCGCCGGCTGCTGCAGCCCGACGCCTCGCCGACCTCGCTGCTGGAGCGCGGCCGGCTGCTGCGCCGCGGCGGCAAGCCGGACGCCAAGCCTGGGGACAAGCCCGAGGCGAAGGCCGCCGGCAATGGCGATGCCGCCAGCCGTCCCGCTGCCCTGCCCCGCCCGGCGCCGGCCCGTCCGGCGGCAGCCGCTCCCAACCCGCCGTCGCGTCCGACCGATCCGTCCGGCGAGGCGCCCGCCAAGGCGTCCTGAACCGGCCGCTCCGACGCGGCGACCGGCGGCCGCGCAAGGGCATGCGCGCCGACGCTCACCCATCGATGACGCGGATGAAGCCGCGGCCGACGCCTCAGGCGTGGCCGGCCTCGGTGGAGAGCATGCCGGGATCGATGCCGATCTTGCGCAGCGCCCGGTCATATTTGCCGGCCGCGTCGGCGCCGAACACCAGCGAGGCGTCCGCCGGGCAGTTGAGCCAGCCATTCTGCTGGATCTCGTTCTCCAGCTGCCCCGGCGCCCAGCCGGCATAGCCGAGCGCCAGCACCGCGCTGTGCGGTCCGCCGCCGCCGGCGATCGCCTTCAATATGTCGAGCGTCGCGGTGAGGCAGATGCCGCTGTCGATCGGCAGCGTCGAATCCTGGATGAAGAAATCCGAGGAGTGCAGCACGAAGCCGCGCCCGGTCTCCACCGGCCCGCCCTTCAGCACCGCCACCTTGCCGGCGACGCGCGGCAGGTGGATGCGCTCCTCCTCCGGCACCACGTCGAGCTGCACCAGCAGGTCACGGAAGCTGACATGGCTGGCGGGCTGGTTGACGATGATGCCCATCGCGCCCTCCGGCGAATGGGCGCACATATAGATCACCGCGCGGGCGAAGCGCTCGTCGCGCATGCCGGGCATCGCCACCAGCAGCTGCCCGTCGAGGAAGCTGGAGCCGGAGGGGCGGCCGCCACCGCCTGTGTCCTTCTGTCCGATCCACATGGGGGAAGCGTAAACCCCACTCGTGCTTTTTCAAGTCCGCTGCGGCAGCCGGCGACGCCGGCCGGGGCGCCTCACACGAAATTGCGGCCGCGTCGGCTTTCCGCCGGCCGCGCAACCGGCTATCGGCTGGACATGATCGCGCATGTCCGCCTCGCCGCCCCGCTCCTCGCCGCCCCCTTCGTGGCGGTGCTGTCGCTGCCGCCCGCCCAGGCGGGGGTCGAATCGCCCTGGTCGGCGCCGGACGGCACGGCGGTGCGACTGGTCGCCGGCGCCCGCGAGGGCGATGCCCACCGCGCCGGCGTGCAGATCCGCCTGGCGCCGGGCTGGAAGACCTATTGGCGCTATCCCGGCGATTCCGGCATCCCGCCGCATTTCAACTGGAGCGATTCCGACAATGTCGAGCACGTGGAGGTTGCCTGGCCGGCACCCACCCGCTTCGACGAGGGCGGCTCGACCTCCATCGGCTACAAGCACGACGTCACGCTGCCGCTGACCGTGGTGCCGAAGGACCCGGCCAAGCCGGTGCGGCTCGACCTCGCGCTCGATTTCGCGGTGTGCTCGACCATCTGCCAGCCGGCGAGCGCCAGCGTCGCGCTCGACATTCCCGCCGAGGGCGCCGCCCCGACCGAGCCGGCGCTGGCGGCGGCGGTGGCGCAGGTGCCGCAGCCGGCCGGGCTGGCCGCGCCGGGCACGCCCGGCATCGAGGAAATCCGGCTGGAAGATACCGGCAACAAGGCGCGCATCCGGGTCGTCGCCCGTCTCGCCGCCCCGGAGGGGGCCGACCTGTTCGTGGAAGGCCCGAACGAGGACTGGGCACTGCCGCTGCCCGAGCGCCAGACCGGCGCCGACGGGCGCACCGTCTTCGTGCTGCCGGTCGACGGGGTGCCGAAGGGCGCCAGCCTCGCCGACAATCCGCTGCGCTTCACCCTGGTCGACGGCAGGACGGCGGCCGGCGACGCGGTGCGGGCGGTCGAGGTGACGAGCCGGCTTTCCACGCCCTGAAAACCCTTTCCGTCCGGCGGGAACTGATTATGCTACCGGCTCCGCGCCGGGGCCGCGCCAGAATGGCTCCGCGCGGCACAGCCATGTCATCTGACGCCCGTTGAAAGGAATTTCCCATGACGATCAAGGTCGGCGACACCCTGCCGAGCGCCACCTTCCGCGTCGCCACCGCGGACGGCCCCGTGCCGAAGTCCACCGAGGAAATCTTCAAGAACAAGAAGGTCGTGCTGTTCGCCGTGCCGGGCGCCTTCACCCCGACCTGCCACAAGAACCACCTGCCGAGCTTCATCGCCCGCGCCGACGAGATCTTCGCCAAGGGCGTGAGCACCATCGCCGTGACGGCGGTGAACGATCCCTTCGTCATGGAAGCCTGGGAAAAGGCCTCCAATGCCGGCGGCAAGATCGTGTTCCTCTCCGACGGCAATGGCGAGTTCGCCAAGGCGCTCGGCCTCGACTTCGACGCCTCCGGCGCCGGCCTCGGCCTGCGCTCCAAGCGCTATTCGATGCTGGTCGACGATGGCGAGGTGCTGATCCTCAATGTCGAGCCGGTGCCGAGCAAGGCCGACACCACCAATGCCGACGTGCTGCTCACGCAGTTCTGATCCGGCCTCCACGGCCCCGGCGGCGACGCTGCCGGGGACCCGCCTCGGGCGACGAGGCGCTTCAGGCGACGATGCGGTTCAGGCGATGATATCGGGGAGGATCTGGTCCTCGACGAAGCCGATGCGGTCCTTGAGCGACAACTTTCGTTTCTTCAGCCGGGCGAGCTGAAGCTGGTCGCAGCCGGGGATGGCCTGCAACGCCTCGATCGCACTGTCCAGATCGCGATGTTCCTGCCGCAGACGCTCGAGGAGCGCCTTCAGCTCGCGTTCCTCATCCGCCGTCATCTCTGCCAAAACGCCGACCCACAACTCGATTCGCTGCACACCGCGCCGTGGCGCGCGTGGCGATTATCACTGGGCGCGGCGCTCGCCGCAATATGCCGGCGCCCCTCCTCCCCCATACCGCCGACACTTTCGCACCGCACGGGGATGCTGCGGCGCAGCGCATCGTTTCGTCGACAGCGCCGTCCTTCGGTGACAGACTGATGACGTTCCTAACAAAGACAGGGAGATGACAGTCCATGTCCATGCAGGCGCATGTTGCGGAACTCGAAAGGCGCCATCAGGCGCTCGACAGGGAACTAAAGGCCGAAATGGCCCATCCGGCATCCAGCGAGATGAGAATAGCCGAGCTTAAACGGCGAAAGCTGCACCTGAAGGATGAAATCAACCGATTGAAAACCCTGCATTAGCGGGTTCGAGCACGGCAGGCCGGCCACTCGCGGGCTGTGTACCGCTCGCCCGCAGACCGCAGGCCTAAGCGCTGTGGATCAATACGTGGAAGGTACAGCGTCTTTCGCCGCCGGCCCTCGGGCCGGCGGTTCGCGTTTCGCGGTTTTCGCGTCCGGCCGCAGGGGTCGACCAAGGTCGTAAGCATTTGAGCGTTCTTGCAGGCGAAACCCGCCATCGGTTTCCTTGAAGAAAAAACAGCATCGGTTTCAGGGAGACGCCAGACATGACCACCTCCGGCTACAGTGCCGTTCAGGCCGCCGCGACCGACGACCCCGAGCGGTTCTGGGGCGGCGCGGCAAAGGCAATCGATTGGATCGCGCCGCCGCGGCAGGTGTTCGACCCCGCCCTCGGCGCCTATGGGCGCTGGTTCGTCGGCGGCCTCACCAATGTCTGCCACAATGCGGTGGACCGGCATGTCGACGCCGGGCGCGGGCTGCAGCCGGCCATCCTCTATGACAGCCCGGTCAGCGGCTCCCAGCGCGCCATGACCTATGCCGAGCTCAAGGCGGAGACCCGCACGCTCGGCGCCATGCTGCGCGACCTCGGCGTCGAGAAGGGCGACCGCGTCGTCATCTACATGCCGATGGTGCCGGAAGCGGTGGTGGCGATGCTCGCCTGCGCCCGCATCGGCGCGGTGCACTCGGTGGTGTTCGGCGGCTTCGCGGCGGCGGAGCTCGCCAGCCGCATCGACGACGCCCGGCCGAAGGTCGTGCTCTCCGCCTCCTGCGGCATCGAGCCGACCCGCTTCGTGGCCTACAAGCCTCTGCTCGACCTCGCCCTCACCATGGCGAGCCACAAGCCGGACGCCTGCATCATCCTGCAGCGCCCGCAGTTGGAGGCCCAGATGCTCGCCGGCCGCGACCATGACTGGGCGCGCCTGCGCGAGAAGGCGGCGGCCGGCGGGCGCGGCGTCGACTGCGTGCCGATGGGCGCCACCGATCCGCTCTATGTCCTCTACACCTCCGGCACCACCGGCAAGCCCAAGGGCGTGGTGCGCGACACCGGCGGCTACATGGTGGCGCTGCGCTGGTCGATGGAGGGCCTCTACGGGGTGAAGCCCGGCGAGGTGTTCTGGTCGGCCTCCGACATCGGCTGGGTGGTCGGCCATTCCTACATCGTCTACGCGCCACTCATCACCGGCTGCACCACCGTGCTCTATGAAGGCAAGCCGGTCGGCACACCCGATGCCGGCGCCTTCTGGCGGGTGGTCGAGGACTACAAGGTCTCGGTGCTGTTCACCGCGCCGACCGCGCTGCGCGCCATCAAGAAGGAAGACCCGAACGGCCGGCTGATCGGCGACTACGACCTCCGCAGCCTCAGGGCGCTGTTCCTCGCCGGCGAGCGCGCCGATCCCGACACCGTGCTGTGGGCGGCGAAAAAGCTCCGCGTGCCGGTCATCGACCATTGGTGGCAGACCGAGACCGGCTGGGCCATCGCCGGCAATCCGCTCGGCCTCGGCCTGATGCCGGTGAAGCCGGGCTCGACCGGCGTGCCGATGCCGGGCTACCGGATCGACATACTCGACGAGGGCGGCCATCCGGTCGCCGACGGCAAGATGGGGTCGATCGCCATCAAGCTGCCGCTGCCGCCCGGCTGCCTGCCGACGCTGTGGCGGCAGGATGCCCGCTTCGTCGAGAGCTACCTCTCGGAATTCCCCGGCTACTACAAGACGGCGGATGCCGGCTTCCGCGACAGCGACGGCTACCTGTTCATCATGGGTCGCACCGACGACATCATCAATGTCGCCGGCCACCGCCTGTCGACCGGCGGCATGGAGGAGGTGCTGGCCTCGCATCCCGATGTCGCCGAATGCGCGGTGATCGGCATGCATGACGAACTGAAGGGCGAGGTGCCCTGCGGCTTCGTGGTGCTGAAATCCGGCGTCGACCGGCCGCCCAACGTCATCGAGGCCGAGATCGTCGCGCTGGTGCGCGAGCGCATCGGCCCGGTGGCGGCGTTCCGCATCGCCATCACCGTGGCGCGCCTGCCCAAGACGCGCTCCGGCAAGATCCTGCGCGGCACCATGAAGAAGATCGCCGATGCCGAGCCGTGGAACATGCCGGCCACCATCGACGACCCCGCGGTGCTGGACGAGATCGCCACGGTGCTGAAGGAGCGCGGCCATGTGAAGCCGAGCGCGGCCTGAGGCGGCAGCGCCAGCCTCGCCCGCCAAAAAGCAAAGGGGCGCCGAGGCGCCCCTTTTTCGTACCGGCCCGAGCCTATGCGGCGCGGAGGATCACTCCTCCTCGCCGGCCTCGCTCTTGCGTGAGCCGCCGAGCTTGGCGAACACCGTCTCGAGGTCGAGCGCGTCTTCCTTCGGCTTGCGCGAGGCGACGAAGGGCTCGTCGAGCGGCGCATGCGAAGTGGTGACCTCGGCCGGCAGCAGCGTCGCGCCACCACCCTCGGCGAGTGCCGCCGGACGGTCCTTGGACGAGCGCTGCACCTCGATGTCGAGGTCGATCTGCGAGCACAGGCCGAGCGTCACCGGGTCCATCGGCGTCAGGTTCTGCGCATTCCAGTGGGTGCGCTCCTTGATCGACTCGATGGTGGTCTTGGTGGTGCCGACCAGGCGCATCACCTGGCTGTCCTTCAGCTCCGGATGGTTGCGCAGCAGCCAGAGGATGGCGTTCGGCCGATCCTGGCGCTTCGACACCGGGGTGTAGCGCGGGCCGCGGCGGCGCTTGGGCTCCGGCAGGCGCACCTTGGATTCGAGCAGCCGCAGCCGGTAGTTCGGGTTCTTCTCGGCGCGCTCGATCTCCTCGCGCGACAGCTGGCCGGAGGAGACCGGGTCGAGGCCCTTGATGCCCTGCGCGACTTCGCCGTCAGCGATGCCCTTCACCTCAAGCACGTGCAGCTTGCAGAAGTCGGCGATCTGATCGAACGTCAGCGCGGTGTTCTCCACCAGCCACACGGCGGTGGCCTTCGGCATAAGAGGGGCGTTCGCCATGGGGCGCGTCTCCTGTGAATGGCTTTCGGCCAGTAAACTTTGCGGCCAGTAAACGTCGCATACGCGGGTCCGTTCGCTCCGCCACCCCCTCGGGGGCGGAGCCTCGGACCGTCTCGCGATTGACCGGGATGGCGCGAATATAGGCCTGCCGGCCCGCGCGTGCAAACCCAAAGACGTCGCAACGTCGCCGGTGCCCGGGCACGACGGGTGCATACCCGCCCGTCGCCGTCGCCCGATTGCCGGCCCAATGCGCGGATAGCCTCGCGGTGCCGCGCTTGACACTGCGGATCGCTCCACCCATGAGGTGGGAAGGTCGGGATTTTCCGACGATCGTTTCAGACATTCGCGGCCGCCGCGTTCCGGCGCGGGGCGCCGCGACGGGACCCGCGATGAGCGCCACCGACACCGCCGCCCAGAAGCCTTCCCTCCGCGTCCTGCTCTGCGCGCCGCGCGGCTTCTGCGCCGGCGTGGTGCGGGCGATCGACGCGGTGGAGCGGGCGCTGGCGCTGTACGGGCCGCCGGTCTATGTGCGCCACGAGATCGTGCACAACAAATATGTCGTCGAGGGGCTGAAGGCGAAGGGCGCCATCTTCGTCGAGGAACTCGCCGAGATCCCCGCCGGCACCACCGCGCCGGTGATCTTCTCCGCCCATGGCGTGGCCAAATCGGTGCCGGAAGACGCCGCGGCGCGCAATTTCTACGCCATCGACGCCACCTGCCCGCTGGTGACCAAGGTGCATCGCGAGGCGACGGTGCATTTCAAGAAGGGCCGCGAGGTGGTGCTGATCGGCCATGCCGGCCACCCCGAGGTGATCGGCACCATGGGCCAGCTGCCCGAGGGCGCGGTGACGCTGGTCGAAACCGCCGAGCAGGCGCGCAGCTTCACGCCGCGTGATCCGCAGAATCTCGCCTATACGACGCAGACCACGCTCTCCATCGACGACACCGCCGCGATCGTCGACATATTACGCGCCCGCTTCCCGGCGATGACGGCGCCGCACAAGGAAGACATCTGCTACGCCACCACCAACCGCCAGGAGGCGGTGAAGAAGGTGGCGCCGCATGTCGACGCCATGATCGTGGTCGGCGCGCCGAACTCGTCGAACTCGCAACGCCTGCGCGAAGCCGCCGAGCGCGCCGGCTGCCGCTCCGCCGCGCTGGTGCAGCGGGCGAGCGAGATCGACTGGACGGTGTTCGGCGCCATCGCGTCGCTGGCAGTGACGGCGGGCGCCTCGGCGCCGGAGATCCTCGTCGAGGAGATCATCGACGCCTTCGCCGAGCGCTTCGACGTCAAGGTCGAGACGGTGCACACGGTGGAGGAGGACGTGTTCTTCCCGCTGCCCCGCCAGCTCCGGCCGGACGCTCCCAACGCCGCCGCCGAATAGTCCCGGCCCTCCGTTCCCTTCCGTTCCGCCAGTTCCGCCCGCACGCTGCGCCCGCCGAGGTCCACCTTCTCATGGCCGTCTATACCGATGTCTCGCCAGAAGAGCTCGAAGCCTTCCTCTCCACCTATGAGCTCGGCCGGCTGCGCGCCTTCAAGGGCATCGCCGAGGGGGTGGAGAACTCCAACTTCCTTTTGCAGACCGAGGCCGGCAGCTTCATCCTCACCCTGTACGAGACGCGGGTGAACCCGGCTGACCTGCCGTTCTTCATCGGGCTGATGCAGCACCTCGCCGCACGCGGCATCGACTGCCCGCAGCCGGTGAAGAACCGCGACGGCGTGGCGCTCGGTACGCTCGCCGGCCGGCCGGCATTGATCGCCACCTTCCTCTATGGCACCTCGGTGCGCCGCCCCAGCGTCGCCAACTGCGCCGCGCTCGGCACCGCGCTCGCCGGGCTGCACCGGGCGGGCGCCGACTTCACCGCCTTCTCCCGCGTCAACGCCCTCTCCGTCCCCGGCTGGCGGCCGCTCTACGAGCAGGCCGAGGCGCGGGCGGATAGCGTGGCGCCGGGCCTCGCGGCGCTGATCGCCGACGAGCTCTCCGTGCTGGAGCCGAACTGGCCGCAGGACCTGCCGGCCGGGGTGATCCATGCCGATCTCTTCCCCGACAACGTGTTCTTCACCGACGACACGCTGACCGGGCTGATCGACTTCTATTTCGCCTGCAACGACCTGCTCGCCTATGACGTCGCCATCTGCCTCAACGCCTGGTGCTTCGAGACGGACGGCGCCTACAACCAGACCAAGGGCCGGGCGCTCATCGCCGCCTATCAGGCGGTGCGCCCGCTCTCGGAGGCGGAGATCGCCAGCCTGCCGATGCTGTGCCGCGGCGCGGCGCTGCGCTTCCTGCTCACGCGGCTGGTGGATTGGCTGAACGTGCCGCCGGGCGCGCTGGTGCGCCCGCACGACCCGAAGGAATATCTGCGCAAGCTGCGCTTCCACCGCTCGGCGCAGAGCGTGCGCGACTATGGGGTGGACGCGTGAAGACCGCACCGGGGACCGCCCGCATCTTCGCCGATGACGAGACCAGCGAGGCGACCAAGCCGGCCGGCGGGGTCGCGGTGTGGACCGACGGCGCCTGCTCGGGCAATCCCGGCCCCGGCGGCTGGGGTGCGATCCTGCGCTATGGCGAGCATGAGCGCGAATTGTCCGGCGGCGAATCGCCGACCACCAACAACCGCATGGAGCTGATGGCGGCGATCTCGGCGCTGGAGGCGCTGAAGCGCCCCTGCACGGTCGACCTGCATACCGACAGCGAATATCTGCGCAACGGCATCACCAAATGGATCGCCGGCTGGAAGAAGAACGGCTGGCGCACCGCCGACAAGAAGCCGGTGAAGAATGTCGACCTGTGGGAGCGGCTGGAAGCGGCGCTCGGCCGCCACCAGATTCGCTGGCACTGGGTGAAGGGCCATGCCGGCGACCCGATGAACGAACGCGCCGACGAACTCGCCCGCGCCGGCATGGCGCCCTACAAGGGTGGACGCGGCGCCGCGCCCTGATATCCGTTGACGGCGCAGCAGGGGCAACGCCAAGAGGCAACGCCATGAGCTATGAAGAGGGCCGCGCCATGGCGCGGGAGCTGGAAGCCGGGACGTCCGGAATGGCGATCGGCGTGCCGCTGCTTCTACTGCGGCTGGAAGGAGCCGGCGTGTTCCTCGCCGCGCTGATGCTCTATGCCTCGCTGGATGCCAGCTGGTGGCTGTTCGCCCTGCTCATCCTGGCGCCCGATCTCGGCATGCTGTTTTACCTCGCCGGTCGGCGGGCGGGCGCGAGCGGCTACAATGCCACCCACACCTATCTCGCGCCGCTGGCGCTCGGCGCGGCGGCCTTTCATTTCGCCGCACCGCTCGGCGAGGCGGTGGCGGTGATCTGGGCGGCCCATATCGGCTTCGACCGCGCGCTCGGCTACGGGCTGAAATATCCGGAGAGCTTCGGGCGCACCCATCTCGGCTTCTCCGCCCGCGTCCGCCGCCTGATCCGGATACAGCACGCCGAACCGGGGATGGACCGCGCGGCGGATTGACAAAGCCCCCTGCCCTCCGCTATCAGCCGGGCCTCGAATTCAAGCTGGCGGACGGGGCGCGGCCATGGAGGCGCCGTCTCATGCGCAGGCGCACTCGATCCGAAGGTGAAGTATTATGAAGATCCGCAACTCGCTCAAGTCGCTGCTCGGCCGTCACCGCGACAACCGTCTGGTGCGCCGCAAGGGCCGCGTCTACATCATCAACAAGACCCAGAAGCGCTTCAAGGCCCGCCAGGGCTGAGGCCTTCCCGCCGGACAGATGTCCGGCGACGATGCCGCCGCGATCACGTTTTCGCGGCGTCGCATCCCAAGCAATTGACGAAGGCGCCATGTTTCCCGACACTCGGGGCATGCGCGCCTTTTTTGCTGTCCTGACCCTGTCCCTCCTGCCGCTCGCCGCCGTGGCGCAAACCGCGCCGCCGGGCGCGACGCCGCCGGCCGCCAAGGGCGACGCGGTGCCGGTCGATCCCAAGGTCGTCGATCCCAAGGTTGAGGCCCCCAAGGCAGGCGAGACCAAGCCGGCGGATTCGCAGGCTGCCGCCGAGCATGCCGAACCCGACCGCGCCAAGCGGCTCGACGCGCTGTTCGCGGCGCTGAAGGCGGCGCCGACGCAGGAATCGGCCAAGAGCATCGCCGACCGCATCGACATCGCCCTGACCCCCTCCGGCAGCGACACCGTCGATCTGCTGATGAGCCGGGCAGCGACCGCCACCCAAGCCAAGGACTACGATCTCGCCATCGAGCTGCTCGACGGCATCCTCACCATCGAGCCCAACCATCTCGACGCCTGGAATCGCCGGGCGACGGTGTTCTACCTGCAAGAGGACTATGCCGACGCCTTCGCCGATCTCCGGCAGGTGGTCGCCCGGGAGCCGCGGCACTATGCGGCGTGGATGGGCATCGCACTGATCGCCAAGGATATCGGCGACGAGAAGCGGGCGCTGGAGGCGGTGCGCAAGGCGCGCGAGATCTACCCGCAATTCGAGCAGGCCGAGGAGATGGAGAAGACGCTGTCGCTCGCGGTCGAGGGCCGGCCGATCTAAGCCTGCGACTTCAGGCGCACGGGAATGCGGGCCGCGCTCAGGCCCGCTCGTAATCCACGAAGCTGAAGGCGTATTCGTCCTTCTCGGTCTGGAAGGGGCCTTCCCGGCCGGTCTCGTGCCAGGCCGTGCGGTCGAAGGCGGGGAAGAACACGTCGCCCGCCGGTTCGCCATGCACCTCGGTGAGCCGCAGCCGCACCGCCAGCGGCAGCGCCTGCGCATAGATCTGCGCGCCGCCGATCACCGCCATCTCGCCGACGCCCATCCGCTCCGCCTCGCGCGCACCCATGTCGAGCGCCGCTTCCAGCGAGGGCACCACCCGCACCATCTCCGAGGCCGGCAGGAACGCGGTGTCACGGCTGATGACGATGCTGGTGCGACCGGGCAGCGGCTTGCCGATCGAATCGAAGGTGCGCCGCCCCATCAGGATCGGCTTGCCCCAGGTTATGGCGCGAAAGCGCTTCAGGTCGCCGGACAGCCGCCACGGCAGCTCCGGGCCGCGCCCGATCACCCCATTGGCGCCGAGCGCCGCGATCAGCACCAGATCGACGCTCACGCGGTCACTCCCTGCAGCTGGGCAAGCGCCGCCTCGGCGGCGGCGAGCCCGGTCAGATGCGCGCCATGCGCGGTGGAATAGGCGTGGGCGGACACCGCCTCGCCGGCGAACAGCATCCGCCCGCCGAGCAGCGGGCCGACATGCTCCGGCGCCAGCCGGGCACGCATATGGGCGAGGCCCGGCAGCGCGCAGCTATAGGCGCCACCGATCAGCGGGTCGGCGAGCCATGCGGTGGTGGCGGCGGTCGTCACCCGCGCGCGGATGTCGGCACCGAAGGCGTCGACAAGGACGGCGAGGCCGAAATCCGCCATCGCCTGCGGGCCGGCGGCGACCAGATCGGCGGCATTGCTTCCGCCGAGCAACCCCACCGCCATCGGCTCCCCGAACGGGTTGATGACGAAGTTGACCGGCCGGCGCGCCGGACTGCCGAGATCGAGCGTGTCGACATGGCTGCTCGGCGGCATGCCGAACACCTCCCGGTCGAAGCGGAACGCCACCTTTTCGGCCGCCCCGAGCGGCAGGGCGGCAAACGCCTCCTCCAGCTCGACCGGCAGGCCGGGGGTGAAGCGGATGGCACCGCGGGCGATCACGCTGGTCGGCACGGCGAGGATGAGCTGCCGGGCGGTCAGCGAGCCACGCAGCGTCGTCACAGTGACACCAGTTCCCGACCAGTCGACCGTCTCGACCGGGCAGGCGGTGACGATGTCGAGATCCGGCGCCGCGTGCGCCGCGACCGCCTGCACGAGCGTGCCATAGCCCCGCTCGACCGGACAGTTCTCGCCGGTGTCGGCGTAAGCGGCGAGGTCGCGCGTCGACACATGCTCGGGATCAGCGGCCGACATCACGCCGAACCAGTGACGCGCCAGCCGCAGCCAGGGCGAGGTCGCATCGAGGCAGAGCGAGGCCGCGATATCGCGGCCGGCATCGCCCGCCGCCTTCACCGCCGAAAAACCGGCGTCGATGGCGCGCCAGATGTCGTGGCGCTCGGCCTCGTCGGCCCAGCGGCTACCGAGATGGGTGGGACGGGCCTGCCGCGAGCCAGGACCGAGATAGGCGAAGCCGAGTTCGTCGGCGGCGACGCGCAGCGGATTGACCGAGGCCGAATGCAGCCAGTGGCAGCCGCGATCCCAGGCGACGCCGAAGGTCGCGGTGTCGGTGAAGGCGCGCCCGCCAGTGCGGGCCGCCGCCTCCAGCACCCTCACCCGGGCGCCGGCCTGATGCAGCCACGCGCCGGCCGCGAGTCCGGCGGCGCCGGCGCCAACCACCAGCACGTCGTAATCGTCACTCATGGAATCGCCGCTCCCCGGCCGGGTGGCGCCCGGCGGGATGACCGCCGGCGGCGCGCATGCTCACTTCTTGCGGAAAGCGTCGAGCCGGACGACCTGCGCCCCGCCTTCCTTGGCCTCGTCGGATTTAACGCCATCGGACTTGGCGCCGTCCGGCTTGGCCTTGTCCGCCTTGGCGCCCGAAGCCGACTTGGTGGCCTCGGCTTTGACGGCCTCGGGCTTGGCGTCGCTCTTCGGCGCCGTCGCAGCCGGCTTGTCCTTGGCGGCATCCGTGGCGGGCTTCGTCGCGGCGGGCTTGGGTGCGGTAGCCTTGGGCGCCGGCTCGCCGGCAGCCGGCTGCGGCCGCGCCGCCGGGGTGGAGGGAACGGAGGTCGGGGCTTTCGCCGGCTCACGCGCCGCCGGGCGTGCATCGGCGAGGCTCGCCACCTCGGCGCCACCGGCGCCACCGGACGCTTCCGTCTCGGGCGCCGCTTCCTCCGCCGAGGGCGGCTCGAATTGCAGGCCGAACTTCACCGACGGGTCGAAGAAGCCCTTGAGCGCGTCGAACGGCACATGCAGCCGCTCGGGGATGCCGTTGAACGACAGCCCGACCTCGAAGAACAGCTCGGTGACCACCAGATCCCAGAACTGGTGCTGGAGGACGATGGTCATCTCCTCCGGGTACCGCTCCTTGAGCCGGTTGGACAGCCGCACACCGGGCGCCCGCGTGTCGAAGGAGACATAGAGATGGTGCTCGCCCGGCAACCCGTCGCGGGCGACATCGGTCAGCACACGGCGGACCACGGCGCGCAGGGCATCCTGCACCAGGAGATCGTAGCGGATAAGGTCGACGCTCATGAAGGCAATGAACCCGATTCCGGCCGTCGTTGCCAGCCTGCGCCGGACACGGAGGCGAGAAAATACATCGGCGAGAGTTTAAGTGGAGGCTTCTGTTGCCAGGTGCCTCCGAACCCCGCCTTACAGTGCTACCCGCAAGGACTTATTTCCCAGAGATCAAACCGCTCACGCGGCCTGAGCAACCGGAGCATAGTTGTCGTTGGCAACTATATGTTTGGTCCGATGACGGCGGTACCATGCCGAGCGAAAGTCCACCCTTTACGCCCTCGTCGATCCTGTTTCGCCCCCGCCGCAACCCAGCGTTCATCTGGGCTCTGGTGGAGGCGCCGGGTACTGCCCCCGGGTCCGAAGGGTTTATTCCGATAGCCGTTTATCGCCATAGCCGGCTTGCGCCGGCAGAACGAATATAGGCGCGCCCGCGCCCGGTTGGAAGGGGGCTCGCCCGCTTTACCAGGCGCCATGCACCGGCACAGCCGTGCCGGCACTGCGGGTTCGGCATGACGACCTCACGCCTCGGTCTGGTCGCCATATTGCAGCTTGTCGAGCGGCACGTCGCCCGCGCCGAGGCCGAGCCGTTCCGTCAGTTCGTCGATGCGTGCCTGCAACGCCGCCATCATCAGGTCGCGCATCAGCTCGTAGCTGAGCGTCGCGTCGGAATGGGCGCTGCGCAGCTCCTCGTGGCTGCGCAGGATCAGCATCGGCGTCGAGCGCGCGCCGACCACTGACAGATCGAGGGGATGCGTCGCATCGGTCTCCAGCAGGCTCAGATGGACGCGCGCCCGATAGAGGGCGGTCTTCATGTCTTCCGGGCTCTGGATGGTCATCGTTCACCTCCCCTTCTTGGCGCGGCGTCGATCCTCCCAGCCGGATCGGCGGCGCGCTTGCCCACAACAACCGCCGGCCGGCCGCCGGGTTCCCCGGAATACCGCCGGCCGGCCATTCCGCCGCGACGCCGGTATGTGAGGGAGGAAAGGCAATGACGATGGGAACGACCGGCGCCCTCGCCCGTTGGCTTGCCAGCCTTGTTGGCAGCCTTGGGGCGTCCCTGGGGGACAGATCAGGAGTGATGATGATGAAGCTGACCCATCTCGCCGCCGGCGCTCTCGTCGCCACCATCGGCGTCGCCACCCTTGCCGCTCCGGCGGCGGCGCAGACCTATATGCGCAATTACGGCTCGGCCTACCCGCTGCTTCCCGGCCCGAGCTATGACACCGGCTATTATGTCGAACCCGGCTATGCCGAGCCGGGCGCGCGCGTGATCGTGCGCACCCCGCCGCGCTACGTGACCACCACCCAGCGCTACATGGTCGTCGAGCCGGCCGATCCCTATGGCGCGGAGATCGTCCGCGGCTATGGCAACAAGCCGCTGCGGGTGACGCCGAGCATGACCCGCGCCGGCTATAACGGCCAGCCCTGCTACACGGTGGAAAAGATCAACAGCGCCGGCCTGCTGCGCAGCTACACCTATTGCCGCTGAGGCCCGCCTTCAACAAATGTCCACATGGAGAAACGGGCGGTGCATGCGCCGCCCGTTTTAATGCGCTATATCTAGTAGGCACTCGACATCGACAGCCTATGGTGGCGCGACATGCGGCAATATCACGAGCTTCTGGAACGCCTCCTCGCGGAGGGCACGCGCAAGGACGACCGCACCGGCACCGGCACCCTCTCGGTGTTCGGTCACCAGATGCGCTTCGACCTCGCCGAAGGCTTCCCGCTCGTCACCACCAAGAAGCTGCACCTGAAGTCGATCGTCCACGAGTTGCTGTGGTTCCTCGCTGGCGACACCAACATCGCCTATCTGAAGGCGAACGGCGTCTCGATCTGGGATGAGTGGGCGGACGAGAACGGCGACCTCGGCCCAGTCTATGGCCATCAATGGCGCTCCTGGCCGGACGGCAAGGGCGGGGTGATCGACCAGATCGCCCAGGTCGTCGCCGATATCCGCCGCAACCCGGATTCGCGCCGCCTTATCGTCTCGGCCTGGAATCCGGCCGACGTGCCGCAGATGGCGCTGCCGCCCTGCCATTGCCTGTTCCAGTTCTACGTGCTGGACGGCAAGCTGTCCTGCCAGCTTTACCAGCGCTCGGCCGACGCCTTTCTCGGCGTGCCGTTCAACATCGCCAGCTACGCGCTGCTCACCCACATGGTGGCGCAGGTGACCGGGCTGAAGCCCGGCGACTTCGTGCACTCCTTCGGCGACCTGCATCTCTACTCCAACCATGTCGAGCAGGCGCATCAGCAGCTGTCGCGCGCGCCTCGCCCGCTGCCGACGCTGAAGCTCAATCCGGCGGTCACCGATCTGTTCGGCTTCCGCTTCGAGGACATCGCCATCGAAGGCTACGACCCCCATCCCGCCATCAAGGCGCCGGTGGCGGTCTGACGCGGCGAGGGTCGACGACATGAGCCTCGTCCTGCGCCCGGCGCGGCCGGAAGACGCCGCGCTGGTCTTCGCCTTCGTATGCGAGCTGGCCGAGTATGAGCAGTTGCTGCACGAGGTGGCCGCGACCGAGGCCGACATCGCCGCCGCCCTGTTCGGCGCCAATCCGCGCGCCTTCTGCGACATCGCGGAATGGGAGGGCGCGCCGGCCGGCTTCGCGCTGTGGTTCTACAATTTCTCCAGCTTCGTCGGCCGGCACGGCATTTATCTGGAAGACCTGTTCGTTCGACCCGCCTTTCGCGGGCGCGGCATCGCCAAGGCATTGATGCAGCACCTCGCGCGGCGCTGCCTCGACGAGGATCTCGGCCGCTTCGAATGGTCGGTGCTGAACTGGAACGAGCCGGCCATCCGCGTCTACCGCGCCCTCGGCGCCGAGCCGAAATCCGAATGGACGCTGCAAAGCGTCAGCGGCGAGGCGCTGCGCCGGCTCGCCGGCGCGTAAGACCCACACAAAAAACCGCCGGCGCGAGGCCGGCGGTGAAGTCTGTGGGGCATCGCCCCGGGTCCAATCGAGGAAGAGCGCGCCGCGCCTACAGGCGCTGCGGGCCGGCATCCGGTCCGCCGGGAGGCGGCAAGCCCGGACCGTCACCGGGACCACCAGCCGGGCCGCCATGCGGCGGGCGACCGAAGTCCGGGCGACCGCCCCGCTCCGGCCCGTGATGACGGTCGCGCCGTCCGTCGGCCATGCGCTCGCCCTGCGCCTCGCGGAACAGCAGGTTGAAGCGGTGCTTCTGATTGGCATCGAGGCTCTGATAGAGCGGCCCTGCTGCCGCGGCGATCTGCTTGAGCGCCGTGCCGCGCTCGACCATGCGGTCCGCCCGCTGCTCCAGCCGGGCGATCAGGTCGCGGTCCGGCCCGCCGGGACCCGCATCGGGAGCCTGCGGAGGCGCACCGGCATCCGCCTGCGGCGCGGGACCGCCGGCCGGCGGCGGAGGCGGCGCGCCGGCACCGGCCTGCGGGCCAGGGGCGCCGGGACGCGGACCACGCTGGTCGCGCAGCGCCTCACGCTTCTCGCGCCATTCCTTGCGCTCTTCGATGCGGGTCGTGGCGGCGTCGTGCAGCGCCGTCTCCAGCACAGGCCACAGCTTCTCCTGATCCGGGGTGAGCTTCAGCCCGGCCTTCAGCGCGGCGATGCGCGCATCCGACATGGCGGCCGCGTTCTCCGCCATCTGCTCGGGGGAAGGACGCCCCGGCCCGTCGGCGCGCCAGTTCGGCGCGGCGATGCCGAAGGTGGCGCTGGCAAGCAACGCGGCGGCGGTTGCGGCGAGGATGGTGCGTTTCATCGGCCTCATCTCCATTTCGATGAGGCCGATGCTGGCGCCGAAGTCCGAAAATCTCAAATGAAACTTCGGTAATGTGCGTCCAGAAACATTCGTTTACTTATCTGAACGCACAATTCATCAAGATGAATGCGAGATGAACATCACTCAACCCGGAGAAATCATCTTCTCCGGCCGGACCACCGCATCGAACTCCTCATTGGTGACGTAGCCGCCGCCGACCGCTTCCTCGCGCAGCGTGGTGCCGTTCTTGTGCGCGGTCTTGGCGATCTTGGCGGCGTTGTCGTAGCCGATCTTCGGGGCGAGCGCGGTGACCAGCATCAGCGAGCGCTCCAGCGCCGCCTTGATGTTGTCCTCGCGCGCCTCGATGCCGACGACGCAATTCTCGGTGAAGCTCACCGCCGCATCCGCCATCAGCCGCACCGACTGCAGGAAGTTGTAGGCCATCACCGGGTTGTAGACGTTGAGCTCGAAATGACCCTGGCTGCCGGCGAAGGTGAGCGCGGCATTGTTGCCGAAGATCTGCACGCAGACCTGGGTCATCGCCTCGCACTGGGTGGGGTTCACCTTGCCCGGCATGATCGAGGATCCCGGCTCGTTCTCCGGCAGCGACAATTCGCCGAGGCCGGAACGCGGGCCGGAGCCGAGCAGGCGGATGTCGTTGGCGATCTTGAACAGCGAGGCCGCCACCGTGTTGATCGCCCCGTGCGAGAACACCATGGCGTCATGGGCGGCGAGCGCCTCGAACTTGTTCGGCGCCGAGGTGAAAGGCAGCTGGGTGATGGCGGCGAT
The DNA here is from genome assembly GCF_018390695.1 of Ancylobacter sonchi. GTDB lineage: Bacteria > Pseudomonadota > Alphaproteobacteria > Rhizobiales > Xanthobacteraceae > Ancylobacter > Ancylobacter sonchi. The sequence goes on from NZ_JAHBGF010000011.1 coordinate 323,595, forward strand.
CCGCTCGGCCACCTGCTCGGCAAAGCCGATCGGCGCGTTCAGCCCGGTGCCGACCGCCGTGCCGCCCTGGGCGAGCTGCATCAGCGCCGGCAGGGTGGATTCGATGCGGGCGATGCCGTTCTCCACCTGCGCGGTGTAGCCGGAAAATTCCTGACCGAGGGTGAGCGGGGTGGCGTCCTGCGTGTGGGTGCGGCCGATCTTGATGATGCCAGCCCACTGCTGCGCCTTGTCGTTCAGCGCGTTGCGCAGCTGCTGCAGCGCCGGGAGCAGCCGGTGCACGATCTCCTCCGCGCAGGCGATGTGCATCGCCGTCGGGTAGGTGTCGTTGGACGACTGGCTCATATTGACGTGATCGTTGGGATGCACCGGCTTCTTCGAGCCCATCTCGCCGCCCAGCATCTCGATGGCGCGGTTCGAGATCACCTCGTTGGCGTTCATGTTCGACTGGGTGCCGGAGCCGGTCTGCCAGACCGCGAGCGGGAAATGCGCGTCGAGCTTGCCCTCGATTACTTCCTGCGCGGCGGCGACGACCGCCTTGGCGAGCGCCGGGTCGAGCCGGCCGAGCGCGAGATTGGTCTCGGCCGCCGCCCGCTTGACGATGCCGAGCGCGCGCACCACCGGCAGCGGCTGCTTCTCCCAGCCGATCTTGAAATTGCCGAGCGAACGCTGCGCCTGCGCGCCCCAATACTTGTCGCTCTCGACCTCGATGGGGCCGAAAGTATCGGTTTCGATGCGGGTCGTGGTCATAGGGAAGCCTTTCGGATCGGGCGCGGACGGCGCGCGCCGGAGATTGCGGCGGTTTGGCGGCGCGGCGCCGGTTTAGCACGCGGGCGCCGGCCGGCAAATGCGACCTCGGACGGGGCCTGCCGCCCCCGCCCGGCGTCTCCTCCGCCACATGTCGGGACTGCCCGACCCCGATCACGAAGTCGTGACAACGGTCGTCAGGTTCCCGAGCGCTCTTACCCAGCGGAGCCGGCCGGGCATGGACGGGCAAAGTTCCGCCACAGAAAAGGGGACATCAATAGAGCGCTTTTATTTTTCGATGTTCTTCCGACGCGCGATAGACGACTGCTTCATGATGGAAAGCATTTTTTGTTCATAAGCCTTGCTCGTCGTGCGGGCGCTGGAGGCGAGCGACCGGCTCACTTCCGCCCGGACGAACACCATGGCGGAGCGATGGGAGAACCCTTTGGCCGACCTCATCAACCTGAGGCGTTATCGAAAGAAAAAAGCTCGCGAAACCGCGGAACAAACAGCTGCGGAGCGACGTTTGGCGTTTGGGGTGTCGAAGGCACAGAAAAGCGCCGACGACGCTGCCAAACGCAAGAGCGACGCGGCCTTGGATGGGCATAGGCGAATTCGAGAGGACGAAACATGAAGAGCCCCGTGGTCAAGCGGTCGATCGTCATTGCCGGACACAAGACGAGCGTCAGCCTCGAGGACCAGTTCTGGGATGCGCTGAAGGAAATTGCCTCCGAGAAGCGCAGCACGCTGTCCGATATCGTCGCCTCGATCGATTCGGGCCGTAACCAGGGCAACCTGTCTTCGGCGATCCGCCTGTTTGTCCTCGCCCATTACCGCGCGACTCCCGCGCGGCGGGAATCTCCGGATACGGCGGAGCGCAGCGCCGCCACCCGGCCTAACGTTGCGTAACAATCCTGCCATCCCATATCTGCGAACGCGACGGCGCGTTGTATCCGGGTGCAGCGTCACCTATAACCGCCGTCGTCGCGTCTTCTCCTGTCAGGAGCGCGGGTCTTTTTCAGCACGATAGCGTCTGACGGTTCTGCGTTTGCGAGCCCGGACCCATCGGGCATGCAAACGGGAGTTGGCACGTATGCCGTGGAAGAACCAGAGCGGCGGACCATGGGGTGGTGGTCCGCGTGGTCCCTGGGGCAATGGCCCGCAATCGCCGGGCCCGAATTCTCCCGATCTCGAAGACCTGATCCGGCGCGGCCAGGAAAAGCTGCGCACCGTGGTGCCCGGCGGCTTCGGCAGCGGCAAGGGCATCCTCGCCATCGTGGCGATCGCGGTGATCGTGTGGCTGCTGTCCGGCTTCTACCGGGTCGAGCCCGACGAACAGGGTGTGGTGCTGCGCTTCGGCAAGTTCGTCTCCACGTCCAATCCCGGCCTCAACTACCATCTCCCCTACCCCATCGAGACGGTGCTGACTCCGCAGGTCACCCGCGTCAACCGCATCGACATCGGCATCCGCTCGGGTGACGACCCGCGCCGCGGCGTCGCCATGCGCGACGTGCCGGAAGAGAGCCTGATGCTCACCGGCGACGAGAACATCGTCGACGTCGATTTCGCGGTGTTCTGGATGGTGAAGCCCGCCGCCCCCGGTTCCAGCGAGGACATCGGCGCCGCCAACTTCCTGTTCAACGTCCAGAACCCGGAAGGCACCATCAAGGCGGTGGCGGAAAGCGCCATGCGCGAGGTGGTCGGTCGCACCAACATCCAGCCGATCCTCACCGGCGCCCGCCAGAACATCGAGACGGCGGTTCACGAGCTGATGCAGCGGACGCTCGACGAGTACCAGTCCGGCGTGCTGGTCACCCAGGTGCAGTTGCAGAAGGTCGACCCGCCGCAGCAGGTCATCGACGCCTTCCGCGACGTGCAGGCCGCCCGCGCCGACGCCGAGCGCCTGCAGAACGAGGCGCAGGCCTACGCCAACCGCGTCGTCCCCGAGGCACGCGGTGATGCCGCCCGCATCACCCAGGGCGCGCAGGGCTACAAGGAGCGCGCCATCATCGAGGCACGCGGCCAGGCCTCGCGCTTCCTCAGCGTGCTCGCCGAATACCAGAAGGCACCGGACGTGACCCGCCAGCGCCTCTATCTCGAAACCATGGAACGCATCTTCGCCGGCATGGACAAGGTGATCCTCGATACGCAGGCCGGTGCCGCCGGCGGCCAGGGCGTGGTGCCCTATCTGCCGCTTGGCGCGCTCGAGCCGCGCCAGACGCCGCCCCGCCCGTCGACCCAAGCCACGCAGGGACAGACCGTGCAGGGAGCCGTGAAATGAGAAACAGCCTCGGTCTCGTCCTCGCCGTCGTCGTCGCCCTTGCGGCCATCGTGCTGTTCTCGGCGCTGTTCACCGTCTACCAGACCCAGCAGGCGCTGGTGCTGCGCTTCGGCGAACCCATCCGCGTCATCGAGACGCCCGGCCTCAACGCCAAGATCCCGCTGGTCGACAGCGTGATCCTCATCGACAAGCGCATCCTCGACCTCGAGAACCCCTCGCAGGAAGTGATCGCCGCCGACCAGAAGCGTCTCGTCGTCGACGCCTTCGCCCGCTACCGCATCACCAACCCGCTGCGCTTCTACCAGGCGGTGGGCACGGTGGAGGGCGCCAATTCCCGCCTCGCCACCATCCTCAACTCGTCGCTGCGCCGCGTGCTCGGCGAGAGCACCTTCACCCAGGTGGTGCGCGACGAGCGCGAGACGCTGATGACCCGCATCCGCGACCAGGTGAACCGCGAAGCGGCGAATTTCGGCATCAACGTCATCGACGTGCGCATCCGCCGCGCCGACCTGCCGGAGGCCAACAGCCAGGCGGTGTTCCAGCGCATGCAGACTGAGCGGCAGCGCGAGGCCTCGGAGATCCGCGCCCAGGGCGGCGAGCAGGCGCAGACCATCCGCGCCCGCGCCGACCGCGACTCGACGATCATCACCGCCGAAGCCAACGCCGCCGGCGACAAGCTGCGCGGCGAGGGCGAGGCCCAGCGCAACGAGATCTTCGCGCAGGCCTATGGGCAGGATAAGGGCTTCTTCGACTTCTACCGCTCGATGCAGGCCTATGAGGAAGCCATGAAGAACACCGACACCCGCATGGTCGTCTCGCCGACCTCGGACTTCTTCCGCTTCTTCAATGCGCCGAACCCGGCGGCGGCTCCCGCCCCGGCGCCCGCGCAGCCGGCGAACTGAGTTCGGGCGACGATGTCCGACCTCATCGTCGCGCTCGGTCTCGTGCTGGTCATCGAGGGCCTGATGCTCGCAGCGGCTCCCGGCGCCGTGCGCCGGGCCATGGAGGCGATGGAGAAGTTGCCGGACATGCCATTGCGCATCGCCGGCCTCATCGGCGCCCTTGTCGGCCTGCTCGTGGTCTGGCTCATCCGCCACTGACCCTGTCCGCCGGGTGCTCCAGGCATCCGGCGGTACCTGTCTTCCGGCAGCGCTCCGCGCTGCGCGGTATCCCGCGACGGTGCCGCACCCCGGCTCGCGCGCTTTTGGCTTGCATCGCGCCCGCCCCCGGTTAAGCGTTCGCCGGTGGAGCCCCGTTCCGCACCGCTGCGGAAGGGGCGACCCCGTCGGGACGCGAAGGAGGCACCATGTCCGCACCCCATCGAGGCGCCGCTCTCTCCAGCCTGTCGCTCGCCGCGATGCTCGGCCTCTCCCTGCTATTCGGCGCGCCCGCCATGGCCGCCGCCACCAAGGGTCCGGACACCGTCGCCGACACCGCCGCCCGGGTGATGGACGCGGTGGTCAACATCTCCACCTCGCAGACCGTGGCGCCCTCGCGCAGCGTGCCGACGCCGGAACTGCCGCCGGGTTCGCCCTTCGAGGAGTTCTTCGAGGAGTTCTTCAAGCGGCGCCAGCAGCAGGGCGACGATAATGGCGGCGGGCGCCCGCGCCGGGTGTCCTCGCTCGGTTCGGGCTTCGTCATCGACCCCACCGGCTTCATCGTCACCAACAACCACGTGATCGCCGACGCCGACGAGATCTACGCCAACTTCGCCGACGGCTCGAAGCTGAAGGCCGAGCTGGTCGGGCGCGACACCAAGGTCGACCTGGCGCTGCTCAAGGTCACCCCGCCGGAAGGCAAGACGCTGACCTCGGTGAAGTTCGGCGATTCCGACGTGCTGCGCGTCGGCGACTGGGTGATGGCGATCGGCAACCCGTTCGGCCTCGGCGGCACGCTGACCGTCGGCGTCATCTCGGCGCGCAACCGCGACATCAATTCCGGTCCCTACGACAACTTCCTGCAGACCGACGCCGCCATCAACCGCGGCAATTCCGGCGGCCCGCTGTTCGACATGGACGGCAACGTCATCGGCATCAACACCGCCATCATCTCGCCCTCCGGCGGCTCGATCGGCATCGGCTTTGCCGTGCCGGCCAACACGGCAGTGCCGGTGATCGCGCAGCTGAAGGAGTTCGGCGAGACGCGGCGCGGCTGGGTCGGCGTGCGCATCCAGCAGGTGACCGATGAGATCGCCGAAAGCCTGTCGCTCGGCAAGACGCGCGGCGCCCTGGTCGGCTCGGTGACCGATGACGGCCCCGCCGCCAAGGGCGGCATCAAGGCCGGCGACGTCATCGTCAAGTTCGACGGCAAGGACGTGAAGGACATGCGTGCCCTGCCCATCATCGTCGCCGACACCCCGGTCGACAAGCAGGTCGACGTGGTGGTGATCCGCAAGGGCAAGGAAGAGACGCTGAAGCTCACCGTCGGCCGCCTCGAGGAGGACGACAAGACCGCCGACAACGACGCCCCGGCGACGCCCGACAAGCCCGCGCCGGCGCCGACGGCCACCACCAAGCTGATGGGGCTGGAGATCGCCGCCCTCACCCCCGAACTGCGCACCAAGTTCAAGCTGAAGGACGACGCCAAGGGCGTGGTGATCGTGGCGGTGGAGCCCAACACCCCCGCCGCCGATCGCGGCCTCGTCGCCGGCAACCTCATCGTCGAGGTGAACCAGGAGGCGACCGGCACGCCGAAGGATGTCGAGAACCGCATCGCGGCGCTGAAGAAGGACGGCCGCCGCTCGGCGCTGCTGATGATCTCCGACGCCGACGGCCAGGTGCGCTTCACCGCGCTGCCGGTGGACTGAGACCGCCTTGAACCCGACGTGAAGGCCGGCCGGTCGTCGATCGGCCGGCCTTTTCTCTTTTGCGGTCACGTGCGGGCGTTGCGTTCGTGCGGAGGCTTCTGACGAGGCCCGATCACGCGTCCAAGGGACGAACGACCTGGCCTCGGATCCCGCGCGGCACATCACCCGCTCGGGCGACGATCCAGGAGTTCAGCGAGCCCGGGGCGCGGGTCTGGAGATCGTGGCGGTCCCACCTACCGAAACAGGAACATCTTCACGTTCGAGGCGCCTTGAGCCAAGGCTGGAAACTCAGGGTGCTTCGGAACTCAGGGCGCCTTGGACGGTGGCAGCGGCGGCGCGCCGCCGGCCTGCGCGGTGGGCTTCTGGTCGCCGTCGGTCAGCTGCACCGTCCAGCTCTTCTGTTCCTGCGTGTCGACCTCGAAGAAGCCGGTGCGGTCGAAGCCGCGCGCCAGGCAGTTCTCGATGCCGCGAATGGTGAATTCCTTGTCGCGGGTGCACATGAAGGCCTTGCCCGACCATTCCCCGCCCTGGTCGTAATCCACCGCGTAGACATAGTAGAACCGCGCCACCAGATCGCCGCGCAACAGCGTCTCGCAGCTGCGCGGGCCGAGGTTCCACCAGCCCTCGGTCGCCCAGGCCTCGCCGTCCTTGTAGCCGAGCGCGATACCGACCCGGCTGCCGGAGCGGTTGCACAAGCGGAAGTCCGCCGCCGCCGGGGTCGGGGCCAACGCGGCGACGACCGGCAGGGCAGCAAGCACGGCAAGGCTCAGCCGCGCCAGCCGGCGCGGCTTCCACAGCTCAGGGATCGACGAGAACGGCACGGAAATCATTGACGTTGGTGCAGGTGGGGCCGGGCGCCAGCAGATCGCCGATCGCCTCAAAGAAGCTCGTCGAATCGTTATTGGCGAGAAAGGCGGCAGGATCGAGACCGGCGGCTGCCGCGCGCTGCAGCGTGTCCGGCAGTACATAGGCGCCGGCCGGGTCGGTGGCATCGCCGCCGCCGCCATCGGTGCCGTCAGTGTCACCCGCCACCGCGTAGATGTTGCTGGCGCCTTCCAGCGCCACCGCCAGCGCCAGCGCGAATTCCTGGTTCGGCCCGCCGCGGCCGTTGCCGCGCATGGTGACGGTGAGCTCGCCGCCGGACATAAGCACCGCCTTGCGGCCGGCCGCCTTCAGCTCCTTGGCCTGCGCGGCCTGCGCCGCCGCGACCTCGCGGGCCTCGCCCTCGAGATTGTCGCCGAGCAGCACCGGCTCGTAGCCGGCCTCGCGCACCAGCTGCTCGGTGGCGACGAAGCTGTCGGACGGCCGGGAGATCAAATAATACTCGGCATTGGCGAAGGCCGCGTCGCCCGGCTTGGGCGATTCATTGGCGGTGTCGCGCAGCGCGACCGCGACCGACGGAGGCGGATCGATGCGGTAGCGCGCCAGCACGTCGCGCGCCTCGGCCAGCGTCGAGGGATCCGGCACGGTGGGGCCGGAGCCGATCACCGCCGGGTCGTCGCCCGGCACGTCGGAGATCGACAGCGTCACCACATGCGCCGGCTGCGCCAGCGCGGCGAGGCGGCCGCCCTTGATGCGCGAGAGGTGCTTACGCACGGTGTTGATCTCGGTGATGTTGGCGCCCGAGCGCAGCAGCGCCTTGGTCAGCGCCCGCTTGTCGTCGAGCTCGACGCCATAGGCCGGAGCGATCCAGTTCGCCGAGGCGCCGCCGGAGAGCAGCACCAGCACGAGGTCGTCGGCGGTCGCCGAGGCGGCCAGGTCGAGCGCCTTCTGCGCGCCGGCGAGGCCCGCCGCGTCCGGCACCGGATGGCCGGCCTCCACCATTTCCAGCAGCCGCGTCGGCCGGCCATAGCCGTGGCGGGCGACGCCGATGCCGGCGAGGCGGGCAGGGTCGAAGCCGTGCTGGTCGAGATAACAGGATTCGGCGACTTCCAGCATCGAGCCGGCCGCCTTGCCGGCGGCGAGCAGGATCAGCCTTCCATTGGCGGGCGGCGGCGGCAGCGCCGGGGGCAGACAGGTGGAGGGATGAGCGGCAGCCACCGCCGCCGAGAACAGCCTGTCGAGAAACGCGCGCGCCGAACCGTCCGTCATTGCAACCCCTGACCCCTGCCCTGCCGGGCTTTCATTCTTGCGCGCGGATCGGTCGAATCCGGTTCCCGCGCGACGCGAAACGGGCGTATTCCTATGGCACCTGAGCCCGCTCGTCACTATCTCTGCCGCCACTTTCGTAGCATAGGGGAATTATGCGCCGGCCCGATACTTCCGATGCACCCGCAGCCGTGGACGCCGATGCGGCGAATGGCGATTTTCATCCCTTCGAGCGCATCGAGGGCGATGCCGCAAGCGGTCTGCTGCTGATCTGCGACCATGCCTCGAACGCGCTTCCGGCGCGCTACGGCACGCTCGGGCTGCCGCCGGCGGAGCTGGAGCGCCATATCGGCTACGACATTGGCGGGGCGGGGGTGACGCGGGCGCTGGCCAGCGCGCTGGACTGCCCGGCGGTGCTGTCGCACTTCTCGCGGCTGCTGATCGACCCCAATCGCGGCGAGGACGACCCGACGCTGGTGATGCGGCTGTCGGACGGCGCCATCGTCCCCGGCAACCGCCACGCCGACGCGGCCGAGATCGACTACCGGCTCGACCATTTCCATCGTCCCTATCACCGCGCCATCGCCGCCGAAATTGCCCGCATGAACGCCGCCGGCGTGGCGCCGGCGATTTTCTCGGTGCATTCGTTCACGCCGGTCTGGCGCGGCTCGCCGCGTCCCTGGCATGTCGCGCTGCTATGGGACGCCGACCCGCGCCTCGCCCGCCCGCTGATCGAAGGGCTGGAGGCCGAGGGCGACCTCATCGTCGGCGACAACGAGCCCTATGACGGGGCGCTGAAGAATGACTGCCTCTATCGCCACGGCACCGCCACCGGCCTCGCTCATGCGCTGATCGAGATCCGCCAAGACCTGATCGCCGACCTCGACGGCCAGATCGCCTGGGCCGACCGGCTGGCCCGGCTGCTGCCCGGCATCCTCGCGAACGGCGACCTGCATGAGCGGCAGCTGTTCGGCTCGCGCACCGGACCGGTGACCCCGCTCGACCTTCCCGAACTGACCGCCGCCTGACGCGGCAGGAGGATCCCATGTCCACTCCCACCTCCGATTCCATCCCCGCCCTCGACGAGGCGACCCGCACCGAGCTGGAGGCCGCCGCCTTCCGCCGCCTCGTCGCGCATCTGCGCGCGCGTACCGACGTGCAGAATATCGACCTGATGAATCTCGCCGGCTTCTGCCGCAACTGCCTGTCGAACTGGTATCTCGACGCGGCGCAGGAGCGTGGCATGCCGCTGACCCGGGACGAGAGCCGCGAGATCGTCTACGGCATGCCCTATGAGGAATGGAAGGCAAAGCACCAGGCCGAGGCGAGCCCGCAGCAGAAGGCCGCCTTCAAGGGACCCGGCCACTGAGGCCTTTCCCCTTGCCCAGCTGTGCATGGCGGTGGATAGCGGGCGCAGCTGCCCGTTCCTTCCACCGTCGAACTTGACGCCGGCGGACGCATCCGCTCCTGATCGCCCCCCGATTTTCATCACCCGACGAGCCGGATCGCTCCGGCGGGAGAAACCATGTCCGACATTCCGAACGACCAGCCGCTGTCCGATGCCGCCGCCGGCTTTGCCAAGGAGCAGCTGAAATCCTTCATCGAGCGCATCGAGCGCCTCGAGGAGGAGAAGAAGACCATTTCCGAAGACATCAAGGACGTGTTCGCCGAGGCCAAGGGCACCGGCTTCGACGTCAAGGCGCTGCGCGAGATCCTCAAGATCCGCAAGCAGGACGCCGACCAGCGCGCCGAGCACGAGGCGATCGTCGACCTCTATCTCCAGGCGCTGGGCATGGTCGGCAACTGAGCGCGCCGCCGGGCCGGCCCCCGCCGGCCGGCCATCGCCGCATCGACATGAAAACGGCCCCGGCTTGTTCGAGCCGGGGCCGTTTTCATGAGCGAGGCATCGTCAGACAAAGACAGGCAGCAACCTGCTTGGGCCGGATCGCCTGTCAGAGCTTGCGGGCGAGCGGCGCCGGGCCGTCGATCACCGCGATCACCGGCACCGCCACCACGGCGGCGCCGCTGAAGCGGCTGGTGGACAGGCCGTTGGAACCGTCGGTGCCGAAGCCGGCCGCCACCACCTGGCGCGGCGGCGCGACGAAGGCGGCGAAGCGGCGCAGTTCCGGCGTGCGCATCACCACATGCGTCGCCACCGTCGGGCTGAGGAACAGGCCGCGAATCTCCGCCTGCATCTCCGACGTATAGGAAGCGGCGGCCTTGGGCGCGGCGGCGGTATGGGTCGCGGCATGCGGCGCGGCGGCGTTGGCGACCGGGGCGGTCACCCCCGGCACCTGCGCCGGCTGCGCCGCGCGTCCCGGCTGCACCCGGTCGGAGGGGAACACGCCGGCGGTAGCCGAGGCATAGGCGAGCGCCGGCCCCTGCCCGTTCGCGCCGTTGCCGACGAAGATCTCGGGCAGCGGGCCCGCCTCGCGCGGCCGGGCGGCCGGCAGCGGCACCGAGACCGGCGCCAGCGAGGCAACCACGGTGCCGGCCTTCGGCGCATCGCCGGGACGGGCCATCGGCAGCGGCACGGCCGCGTTCGGATTAGCCGGCGCCGAAGCGGCGGCGGCCACCGCAAAGGGAATGGTCGGCGGCGATTCGGGCTGCGGGGCAGCGGCGTTGCGTGCCTGCGGCGCCGGCTGGGGCAGCGGAATGTCCGCCGGCTCGGTGGCGGCGACCACCACCGGAGCGGGAGCCGGGGCGGCTTGCGCCGGTGCCGCGGGGGCGGGGCGAGCCGGAGCGGCGGCGACCTTGGCCGGCGCCGCGCTCTCCTCGTCATCCTCGCTGTCGCCCTTGCCGAACAGCGACGCAAACAGGTTCTTCGACTTGGGATTGTTGCCGCCGCCAAGGCCGGCAAAGGCAGCACCGGCACCGCCCGGCTCCTTGCCACGCGATTCCACCTCGGCCAGCGCCAGCGCATAGCCCGGCATCGGCTTGCCGTCGGTTGGGATATGCACGGTCTTGCCGCCGGGGAAGACGCGGGCGAGTTCCGGCCGGCTCATGCGCGGCCAGTGGCGGATGCCGCCGGTGTCGAGATGCACGAAGGGCGAGCCGGAGGTGGGATAGAAGCCGACGCCGCCGCGCTGCAGCCGCAGGCCGGCCTCGCGGATCTTCGCCAGCGGCACGCCGGGAATGTAGAAGTCCATCGCCTTGCCCTGCATGTGCAGGCTGGTCTGGGCGACGCCGCGCGAGCGGGCGCGCAGCATGGCGTTGGTCTCGGGGGAACGGAAGCCGCCGATCACCTGGATCGGCTCGGTGGCGCCGGTCTCGCGATAGACCTCCCACACGATGTCGAACAGCTGCGGGTCCATGTTGGTCGGCTGCTTGCGGCGCCAATCCTGCAACAGGACGTTGAGCTGGCGGAGCGCGGCCGGATCGTAGCGGCCGTTCCGCTTGAAGGTGACGGTGGCGCTCTCGCCGGAATGGACGTGATGCAGCGTCAGCGTACGGGTGTCGCCATTCGCCACGGCGTCCTGCAGCATGTCGGTGCCGCACACCGTCACCATGGCGGCCAGCGCCGCCGCCTTCAGAAGGCGGGATGACGGAAGACGCGGCAGTCGGATGCGATGGAAGCGTTGATGGATGCTCACGAACCCCAAACCCGATAAGCGAACGTTTCCTTGAGACGAGCCGGCGTCACTGCCGGTTCGGACATGGTGAACATAGTCTTGTCAGGTTTGGTTAAGGACGCGTTTACGACCCAACCCCCTCACGCATTGGCTCTCTGGCTAGAAAGCGACTGTGGCGAAAGAGTGCCGTATCAACAAAAATGCGTCAAACCGGACCACGGCAGGCCATTTTTCTGCCCGCCGTGTCCGCATAATCACAGTATTACCGTCGCGTTTGCCGGCAATCAGCGCTTCTTCGTGGGCGTACCGCCATCGGCCATCTGCGAGGCGCCGCCGATTCCCAGCATCGCCTTGGTGGCGGCATTGGTGCCGTAGAGATCCGGACGGGTCACCAACCGGCTGTCGCCGTCGACATAGGTGGTGAAATAGGCGAGGTGCACCGGGAAGCGCTGCTTCAGGTTAAGGTACTTCTCCTTGCCGCCGATCAGCTTGCCGATTCGCTGCTCGTTCCACCCCTCGCCCGGCAGGCCGAGCGAGAACAGCACCTCGGCGAACTTCATCGGCTCGTGCACGCGCACGCAGCCATGGCTGAGGGCGCGCTGGTCGCGGGCGAACAGCGTGCGGTTCGGCGTGTCGTGCAGATAGACCGAGTGCTTGTTGGGGAACATGAACTTCATGTTGCCCAGCGCGTTGCGCTCGCCCGGCGGCTGCCGGAAGGAATAGCCCTGCGAGCCACGGCTCCAGTCCACCGTGCCGGGGTCGACGACGCGGCCATTGCGCACCACGTCGATGCCCTGGCGCGCGAGCGCATAGGGATCGGAACGCAGCTTGGGCAGCATCTCGTTGCGCATGATGCCCGGCGGCACGTTCCAGGACGGGTTGAACACGGTGTACTGCATGTTCTCCGTCATCAGCGGCGTCTGGTTCTCCGGCTTGCCGACGATGACCCGCGTCTCGTGGATCGTCTGCTCGTTGACGACGATGCGCACCATGTATTCGGGAATGTTGACGATCACATAGGTCGGCGCCACCTCGTGCGGCAGCCAGCGCCAGCGCTCCATATTGGCGACGATGTCGGCGGTGCGGTCCTCGCCGGCGCCGTTCAGCGCCCCCAGCGTCATCGGGCCGACCGCGCCGTCGGGGCGCTCGCCGACCGACTTCTGGAACGCACGCACCGCCTCGACCAGATCCGGCGAATACACCGTGTCGTCCGGTGCACCGGGCACGCCGAGCCGGGCGCGCAGCGCCGGCACGCGCGGATCCTCATCGCCGGGGCGCAGCGTCGGGCCGACCGGCACATGCGGCGGCGCCACGCCGTGCCGCTGGCCGTCCATGCTGGCGAGCTGCACCTTGAGCAGGCGGTATTCGTCATATTGCGGGGCGAAGGAGGCCAGCACCGCGCGCGGATCGCTCGCGCCGCTCACTCCGGCGAGCACGGCATTGGGATCGGGCACCGTCGGCGAGGGGTCGACATTCGCCGAGAGCCGCTTGGGATCGAAGCGCCCGCTCTGCACGTGACGGGCATAGAGCATCAGCGTCGCGGCGAGCCGAAGCTCGGCGGTGGCGAGCTCGGTGTCGCCCGGATGGGCGGTGAGCGCCGGCACCTCGTAATCGGTCGGCTGGAGGCCGTCCTTCCAGGAGGCGGCGACCTGCTGCTGCACGGCGGTGCCGAGCGGCGACCACGTCGTCCCGGCGGTGAAGACCGGCTGGTACTGGCGCGCAGCATAGAAGGCGGCCAGCGCCTGCTGCTCGTCGGTGCGCGCGGTGAAGCGCGGCAGCTGGTCGGCGATCATCTCGCCGATGCGCGCCGCCACCGGCGCGGAGGCGCCCGGATCGGTCGCGGTGGCATTGGCCGCCGCCGCCGGCGTCGCCTCGGCGGGCTGGGCAGCGCCGGGAGTGGCGGCGCCCGGCGCGGGCGCACCGGCGCCGACCGCCGGCGCAGGAGTGGCGGTGGGCGCGGTCGCCGCCGGGGCGGCCGGCACGGGCGGCACGGCAGGAGCCGCCTCGTCCGTCGTAGGCTCGGCCAGCTGCGGCTGGCTGCGCGCGCCATTTATGTCGAAGGGCGCCGGCGTGCCGCCGAGCGCGGCGAGCAGCGAAGCTCCCTGCCCGGTTTTGCGCATGCCGGCGGCGGCCGGATCGAAGGCATGCACCATGTCGCCGGTGCCGTTGCCGGCACGAACGCCGGAAGTGCGGGTACCGGGCAGGGAATGCAGCCCCTGCTCGACGCCGGCGCCGGCGGGATTGGCCAGGCGCACGCTTTGCGCCAGCGCGTCGCCGCCGCCCGCGAGCAGGGCGCCGGGCACGCCCAGCGCCAGCCAGATCGCCGTGCCGGCCAGCCAGGAACGCGCCATCGCCGCCAGACGGGGTTCCACACCGCCACCCACATGCCCGGACATCATGCTCTCCGCTCCTCGCCGTCACCCGTTCAGGGGCGGGACCTTGTCCCTGTTGTCCCCCAATACCTCGACCGTTCAACTCACAAAACCGACAAAAGATCGATGCCCCGAAGCCGTCGCTTCGGCGCAACATCGGAAAGGTGAGCGGATGGGCCTTGCCGGCGACACTTTGGCGGCTACGGGTAAAGGCGGCGTTAAGCATAAAATTACCACCGGCCACCCCCATCCTTCGTGAAGGCACCCTCGGTTTTCCCTTGCCGCAAGGAGGGGGATTCCTATAATCCGCGCCTTCTTTTCCGGGGGAAGGCCGTACATGTCCGCCGTCACGACCGCCGATACGCGGCCGATCGCCATCATCATGGGTAGCCAGTCCGACTGGGAGACCATGCGCCACGCTGCCCAGACGCTCGACGAGCTCGGCATCGCCCATGACTGCCGCATCGTCTCCGCTCACCGCACCCCGGAGCGGATGTTCGATTTCGCCAAGGGCGCCAAGGCGGCCGGCTACAAGGCGATCATCGCCGGTGCCGGCGGCGCGGCGCATCTGCCCGGCATGGTCGCCTCGCTGACCACCCTGCCCGTGCTCGGCGTGCCCGTCGAATCGAAGGCGCTCTCCGGCGTCGACAGCCTCTATTCCATCGTGCAGATGCCGGCCGGCGTGCCGGTCGGCACCCTCGCCATCGGCAAGGCCGGCGCGGTGAACGCCGCTTTGTTCGCCGCCGCCATACTGGCACTGTCCGACGAGGCGCTGTCGGTGCGCCTCGCCGCCTGGCGCGCCGCGCGCAGCGCCTCGGTCGCCTTCGAGCCCACCTCGAGCGAGCCGGTCTGATGCTCAAGCCCGGCTCGACGATCGGCATCCTCGGCGGCGGCCAGCTCGCCCGCATGATCGCCCTCGCCGCCGCCCCGCTGGGGCTGAAGGCGCATATCTACGCACCCGAAGAGGGCAGCCCCGCCTTCCAGGTGGCGGACGCCCACACCCGCGCCGCCTATGACGACCTCGCCGCGCTGGAGCGCTTCGCCCGTGCCGTGGACGTCGTGACCTACGAGTTCGAGAACGTGCCGGTCGACACCGCCGGGCATCTCGCGACCTTCGTGCCTGTGCATCCCGGCGCCAGGGCGCTTGGCATCACCCAGGACCGGCTCGCCGAGAAGAGCTTCGTTGCCGGTCTCGGCATCGAGGTCGCGCCGTTCGCCGCGGTAGACGACGAGGCCGGGCTGGAGGAAGCCCTCGCCCGCATCGGCCGGCCGGCGGTCCTGAAGACCCGCCGCTTCGGCTATGACGGCAAGGGCCAGGTGATGATCCGCCCCGGCGACGACGCGACCGCCGCGTTCAAGGCCATCGGCCGGCATCCGGCGATTCTCGAAGGCTTCGTGCCGTTCGAGCGCGAGGTCTCCGTGGTCGCCGCCCGCGCCCAGGACGGCACCGTCGCCGCCTATGAGGTGACCGAGAACGAGCACCGCCACCACATCCTGCACAAATCGACCGTGCCCGCCTCGCTCGGCGCCTCCGCCGTCGCCGCGGCGGACGACATCGCCCGGCGGATCGGCACGGCGCTCGACTATGTCGGCGTGTTCGCGGTCGAGTTGTTCGTGGTCGGCACGGGCGCGGACGAGCGCATCGTCGTCAACGAGATCGCCCCGCGCGTGCACAATTCCGGCCACTGGACGCTGGGCGGCGCCCGCACCAGCCAGTTCGAGCAGCATGTGCGCGCCATTGCCGGCTGGCCGCTCGGCGCGGTCGAACGGCTCGGCGCCCGGGTCGAGATGACCAATCTGATCGGCGACGAGGCCGACACCTGGCCCGCCGTGCTCGCCGAGCCCGGCGCCATGCTCAGCCTCTACGGCAAGGCGGAAGCCCGGCCGGGCCGCAAGATGGGCCACGTCACCCGCGTCTTCGCCGACTAGGGAAGACGCTGCGCCGGGGCAACCTCTCCTTCGGCCTCACGAAGACGTGCGGCGCCGTGCCGAAATGAAGGCGGATCGCCGCGCGTATCTGTAGTGTGTTTTCGTCCACACGCAGCGAGCTGTCATGCCCTTTCTTCGCGAACGCTCCGGCGCCAAAGGCTCTCCCTACCGGTGGAGCCCGGAAAAGATCGCCGCCCTGCTCCTTGTGCTGCTGCCCTTCGCGCTGCTGGCGGTGCGCATCCTGCGCGGCGACCTCGCGGCGACCGATCCGCTCGGCCTCGGCGCGCCGGGATTGGGCGGGCCGGGATTGGGTGGGCCCGGCCTGAATGCCGGTCTGGGTCCCGGTGCGGCGGGCGGCCTCGGCGGCGGCGCCGCGGGCGGGCTGGGCGGCGGCCCGGCGCTCGGCGCCCGTCCGCTGGTCGAGACGCTGCGTTTCCTCGGCGACTGGGCGGTGCGGCTGTTGCTGGTCACCCTCGCCGTCACCCCGGCGCGCCGACTGTTCAACTGGCCGAAGCTCCTGAACGCCCGCCGCACACTCGGCCTCGGCGCCGCCGCGGTGGTGGCGGTGCATTTCGGCCTCTACTGCATCGACATGGGCTCGCTCTCGGTGGTGGTGCGGGAGATCGTGTTGCGCATCTACCTCACCATCGGCTTCGTGGCGCTGCTCGGCCTCCTCGCTTTGTCCTCGACCTCCTGGGACGGCGCGGTGGCCCGGCTCGGCGCCGAGCGTTGGCGGCGGCTGCATACGCTCGCCTATCCGATCACCGCGCTCGCCATCCTGCACTTCTTCATGCAGCAGAAGCTCGACGTCACCGAGCCGACGCTGATGGCCGGCTTCTTCCTCTGGCTGATGGGCTGGCGGCTGCTGCAGCGCTACGGCCACGGCACCGGCCTTCTGGCACTGGTGCTGCTCGCCGTCAGTGCCGGCTTCGCCACCGCTCTGTTGGAGGCCGGCTGGTATCTCGCCGCCACCGGCATCGATCCCAAGCGGGTGCTCAGCGCCAACCTCGCCTTCGGCTATTCGATCCGTCCGGCCTGGTGGGTGGCCGGCCTCGGCGTCGCGGTGGCGCTGGCGAGCGAGGCGGCGCTGCGGATCCGGCCACTGCCGGCCCGGCGCGCGCGAGCCTCCGGCGCGGTGACATGATCGAGCGCACTGCGGCGGCGGGCGAACCCGGTACACGCCGAGGCCGGACGGGAGCATTGAATCGACACGGCGGCACGCACGCGCCGCGCGACCGGAGGAAGACGCCATGACCGAGACGATCGAGCAGCGCCCGCCGCTGCCGCCCTTCACCCGCGACAGCGCCATCAAGAAGGTGCGCGGCGCCGAGGACGGCTGGAATTCGTGCGACCCGCAGCGGGTCTCGCTGGTCTATTCACCGGACAGCAAATGGCGCAACCGCACGGAGTTCATCAGAGGCCGGGCGGAGATCGTCGCCTTCCTCACCCGTAAATGGGCGAAGGAACTCGATTACCGGCTGATCAAGGAGCTCTGGGCCTTCACCGACAACCGCATCGCCGTGCGCTTCGCCTATGAATGGCACGACGATTCCGGCAACTGGTTCCGTTCCTACGGCAACGAGAACTGGGAGTTCAACGAGAACGGCCTGATGGTGCGGCGCTACGCCTGCATCAACGACCTGCCGATCAAGGACGCCGACCGCAAGTTCCATTGGGACCGTTCCGGCCCGCGCCCGGCCGATCATCCCGGCCTGTCGGATCTCGACCTCTAGAGCATGTTCCAGCTTATCGAATCGAGAGCACTTTCTTATCGATCAGGTGATTCCACTTGATCGATAAGGGCTCTAGCCGACGTCTCGGCCCGCGACCCGCTCGGCGAGCGCCCGCGCCGCGTCGGGCGGGGACAGCCAGGCGAAGCCCTCGATCTGGTGGCGGAACCAGGTCTCCTGCCGCTTGGCGTAGCGCCTCGTGTCGGCGATGCCGCCCTCGATCGCCTCTTCGCGCGTCACCTCCCCCGCGAGATGCCGCGCCAGCCAGGGCACGCCGTGCGCCTTGAGGATGGTGCGATCGGCCGGCAGGCCGCGCGCCACTAGACGACGCACCTCCTCCAGCGCTCCGGCCTCCATCATCTGGCGGAAGCGGGCGGCGATACGGGTGCGCAGTTCCGTGCGGTCGGTGGCGAGGAACACGCCGAACACTTCCTCCGGCCGCAGCAGCGGTGGGCTCATCGCCTCGTCCTGCCAGAGCGCCAGCGGCCGTTCGGTCGCCTCGAACACCTCGACGGCGCGGGTAAGGCGCTGGGTGTCGCTCGGGCGCAGCCGCGCGGCGGTGAGCGGGTCGATCCGGGAGAGCCGCGCATAGAGCGCCTCGGCATCCTCGCCGCGTCCCCGTACGACAGCCTTCACCGCATCAGGCACCGGGGGCATCGGCGACAGACCCTGGATCAGCGCCTTGAAATACAGGCCGGTGCCGCCGATCAGGATCGGCAGCCGCCGCTCGCGCTCCGCCTCGGCGAGCACCACGCGGGCATCCTCCACCCAATGGGCGACCGAATAATCCGCCGCGCCGTCGACGTGACCGTAGAGCCGGTGCGGCGCGCGCGCCTCCTCCTCCGGCGTCGGCCGGGCGGAGAGCACGGCGAGGTCGGCATAGACCTGCATGGAATCGGCGTTGATCACCAGCCCGCCGGTCCGCTCGGCGAGATCGAGCGCCAGCGCCGACTTGCCGCTCGCCGTCGGCCCTGCGATAAGCACCGCGCGCGGCCGGATGGGGCTTTGCCCGCCGGTCTCCGTCACTCCGCGTCCTCCCGCGCATCATGTCCCTGCGCAGCCTTGTTGCCCGGCGCCGGCCCGCCGGCAACCCCATAGTCGAGCCGAACATGTCCAGCCATTCGCCGAGCCACTACGCCGTCCTGGTCGCCAACCCCGCCGCTCCCGCCGTCGAGGCGGCGCTGACGGGCCGGATCGCCGCCCTGTTGCCCGGCGCGCAGGCGCCGCGCGTGCTGGCCGAGGGCATCGCCGCCGAGATCGGCTTCGCCGGCGGCGCGGAGGCCGACGCGCTGCGCGCCGCCCTCGGCGCGGCACCGGTCGACGTCGCCGTGGTGCCGGCTGAAGGACGGCGCAAGAAGCTGTTCCTCGCCGACATGGACTCCACCATGATCGGCCAGGAATGCATCGACGAGCTCGCCGACTATGCCGGCATGAAGGCGCATGTCTCCGCCATCACCGAGCGGGCGATGCGCGGCGAGATCGCCTTCGAGCCGGCGCTGCGCGAGCGCGTGGCGCTGCTGAAGGGCCTGCCAGTCGCCGTCGTCGACGAGGTGATCGCCGATCGCATCCGCCTCACCCCCGGCGGCACCGAGCTTGTGCGCACCATGCGGGCCAACGGCGCCCGCACCCTTCTGGTCTCCGGCGGCTTCACTTTGTTCACCCGCTCCATCGCCGCGACCATCGGCTTCGATGCCGACCGCGCCAATGAGCTGATCGTCGAGGCGGAGGCGTTCGCCGGCACCGTCGCCGAGCCAATCCTCGGCCGTGAGGCCAAGCTCGCCGCGCTGATCGAGAACCGCGAGGAGCTCGGTCTCGCCGCGCATGAGACGCTGGCGGTCGGCGACGGTGCCAACGACCTCGCCATGCTGGGCGAGGCCGGGCTCGGCGTCGCCTATCACGCCAAGCCCGCAGTAGCGGCGGCGGCGCAGGTGCGCATCGACCATGCCGACCTCACCGCCCTGCTCTATCTGCAGGGCTATGCCCGCGACGAGTTCGTCACCGGCTGATCCCCCCGAACGTTCAGGGCGCCAGCGGCGGCTGCATGATCGGGTTGAGCAGCACGTCCGGCGCGATGTCGATCGGCGGCGCCAGCGGCGGGGCCGGCGCCATCTCGAAAGGCTGCGCGGGTATGGCCGCACGGGGCACTTCACGCTGAACCTGACGCAGTGGCGTCGGCGATGCCGGACGGGGCGCCGGCACCGGGCTCGACTGCGGCAGCGGCGCCGGTGCGGCCGCCGGCGGCAGGCTGATCGGCGGCGGGGGCACCGGCGACAAGGGTACCGGCGGCGACACCGGCGCTTGCGGCGTGTCAGTGGCATGGCCGGCATTGGTCAGCGGCGTGCGGCCATACTCCGCCTCCAGCCGCTTGGTCTCGCGCTCCAGCGCCCGCATGTTGATGGCGGCAGTGAGCGCGGTGACGTCGACGCGCCGTTCCGGAGCGGTCAGCGGTCCACTCCAGCGCAGGGCGGCCGCCGGCAGCGCCGCCGTGCCCGAGGCGCCGGCGCTCGCCTTGCCCGCATCCTCGATCTCCACCAGAGCGTCGATGCCGAAGCTCGCCAGGTCGAAGCTGCCGGAGAGCGCGAAGCGCTGGTCGCCCACCGTCAGCCGCGCCACCCCGCTGCGCGCCACCCCGGCGACGAGGCCGAGCGTCGTCTCGGCACGGGGAAGCCGCAGCGGCCCGCGCGCCAGGCCTTCCTCCAGCAGTTCGCCGACCCGGCGCGGCTCCGGCGGCAGGCCGCGCTCGGTGGCGAGCATCGCATATTGCAAGGCGGCGGGAGAGGTGGCCGCCACCGAGAGACCGTCAATCGCCAGGCTGCCCTGCCCGGCCAGATTGGCGACCAGCCCGCGCGGCGAGGTGCCGGCGCCGGTGAAATCCAGGGCGAGGTCGACGACGCCCTCCGCCATCGGGCGCGCCACGCCGGCGGCGATCAGCAGCGGCGCCGACGGCACGCCCTTCACCGTCAGATTGCCATCGGCCCGTACCAGCGCGCCGACGCGGGTAAGGTCGAGCCGGCCGCCGAGTTCGCCTCCGGCCAGTCCGCCGGCGAATTCCTCCACCGTCACCCGCCCGCCGGCGAGCCGCGCGCGCAACTTCGCCCGGTCGAGCGCGAGCCCGCCGGGCAGTTCCAGCCGGCCGATATCAAGGCGCACCCGCGCGGCCGCCTTGGCGAGCGGTGCCGGCGCGAAGCCGGCGCTGGGCCAGCGCCCCTCACCGGTGGAACGGCCGACGACCAGCGCCAGCGCGGTGGTCAGGCGCCAGTCCGGCAGCGAGAGATCGGCCTCGATCGGCTCGGCTGAGCCCGGACGATAGATCAGGTTGCCGGAAAGCGGCGTGCCGGCGAGGCTGCCGGACAGGCCGGCGAAACGGTAGCCGTCACCCTCGCGGGTCAGCCGCGCGCCGAGCCGCGCCGGCAGGCTCGGCAGGCCGCCGGCGGCGAGGTCCGGCAGCAACCGTGCGAGGTCCGCCTCGTCCAGCTGCAGCGCGAGGTCGGGCGCCAGCCCGCCATCCTCGGCCCGTGTCAATGTCCCCTCGGCGGCGAGCCGGGCACCGGCCAGCGCGAACGTGGCCTTGAGCTCCGGCGCAGCGTTCAGCTCCAGCCGCGCCGGCCCGAGCTTCGGCCGGATGCCCGGCACGCCGAGCCGGGTCAGGAAG
The DNA here is from genome assembly GCF_018390695.1 of Ancylobacter sonchi. Classification (GTDB taxonomy): domain Bacteria; phylum Pseudomonadota; class Alphaproteobacteria; order Rhizobiales; family Xanthobacteraceae; genus Ancylobacter; species Ancylobacter sonchi. The sequence goes on from NZ_JAHBGF010000011.1 coordinate 344,769, forward strand.
CTGCTGCCATCGGCGATGTCGAGCGCCAGCGATCCGGTGGCCGCCCGCGTGCCGCCGAAACCGAGCGCGCCCTTGCCGGAATAGGCGCCGAGCCGGCCGGTCACGCTCAGGTCCATCCGCCCGGCGGCGGAGGCCAGCGTCACCTCGGCGTTCACCGGCGCGAGGTCGGGCCCGAGCTTGGCCAGCGCGTCCTGCACCGGCTCGTAGCCAGAGAGCCGCGCCAGCGCCATCAGCCCGTCCGCCCGCGCGCCGGTCAGCGTCGCGTGCAGCCCGCCGTCCGGGTCGCCGGCCGCCGCCACCCGTCCGGCGCCCTTGAGGTCGATGCCGCCGAAATTGACCAGTGCCAGCCGCTCGACGTCGATGCCCTGCGTCCCGGCGGTCAGCGCGAGGTCGATGCCGGACACGTCCACCCCGGCGAGCCGCACCGCGCGACCGGAGAAGGCGAGGCCGATATCCAGCGCCTCGCCGCCCGCCGCCATCAGCCGCCGCGCCGGCGCGATCAGCGGGTCGAGATCGACCCCGCGCCCGGCCAAGGCGGCATCGACACGCCCGCGCCGGTCGCCGGTGGCGAAGGCATAGGAACCGGAGCCGGTCAGCGTCAGGCCGCCGGCACTGAGCGTCATCGCCGACAAGTCGATCTTGTCGGTGCCAAGCGCGATGCCGGCGTCGAGCTTCGCCGCGCCGGCGGGCAAGCCGGTGGCCAGCCCTCCCGCCTGCGGCATCGCCCAGGCGAGAAACGCCGGCAGGTCCTCGGCGCTCGCCGCGACCGTGCCGGCGAACAGCGCCGGTACGGGGGCAGCGCCGGCAGCCTGGCCGTTTGCCGGTCCCGTCACCTTGCCGGCCAGGCGCGCGCGCGCCCCGCCGGGCAGCCGCGCTTCCAGGCCGCGCACCGTCCAGCCACCGCCCGACCAGTCGAGCCCGGCCTTCATCTCGCGCATGGCCGCCCCGGCGACCAGCACCGTGTCCGCGGCAAGGTCGAGCGTGCCGCTGCCGGTGACGCCGGCGAGCGGCGCGATGGCGCGGGCCACGTCGTTGAGCGCCGCCAGCGGCGGGGCCCCGCCCGTCGCCGCGTTGAGGTCGATCTGCCGGGCCGCGAGGCTCAGTTCCAGCCGCGAGGCGCTGGGGCTGCCCTGGGTGGCCGGCGTGGTGGTCAGCCGGCCGGTGCCGGCCAGCTCCACCGGTCGCTCGGCCGAGCCGAGCGCCAGCGTGAGGTCCTTCGCCTCCAGCGAGGCCGGCGTGGCGTTGACCGTACCGCTGAGGCTCCAGCCGCCGGTGCCATTGGCAGCCGGACCGGCGGCGCCGGAGCGCGCGGCGGGCACCGTGGACAGGCTCGCCTTGCCGGCGAAGACCGGCCGGCCGCCGGCGAGGCTGAGCGCCCCGTCGGCATCGATCAGGAACGGCGAATCCACCTGCTGCAGCGACAGCCGCAGCCGCGACGTACCGTCGGGCGCGAAGCCGGCGAGGCCGAACTTGAGCTTCTGCCGCGCGCCCGCCGCCGTCACCTCGCCGTCGAGCCGGAGCGGCCCGGCGAGGCTGGTCAGCGCTCCGGTGGCGGCGATGTCGTCGAGCCGGAGCATGCGCCCGCTGGTGCGGTCGATCAGTTCCAGCCGACCCTCGCGAATGGTGAAGGCGGCGATGCCGAGATCGGCCGGGGTGCCGGCGCCGGTCGGCCGCGCCACCCGGCCGGTGGCGTCCAGCACCAGCCGGCCGCTCGGCCCGTCGAGGGTGAGGTTCTCCACCGCCACCGCGCCGCGGATCAGGTCGCCGAGCTTCAAGCTGGCGGAAAGCTCGCGCACCGCGAGCCCGGTGCCGCTGGCATCGACGCCGACCGACACATCGCGCAGCACCACGGAAGGGGTCGGCAGCAGCCGGGCGTCAATCGGGCCACGGATCACCACCGGCGCACCGATCACCCGCGCCGCCTGCGCCTCGAAGCTCGCCCGCCACTGTGTCCAGTCGACCAGATAGGGGGCCGCGAAGGCGGCGGCGATCATCAGGATCACCGCACCCGCAAGCGTGAGCAGGAAATTCTGCACCCGGTTCCTCCGCGATCGGCCGCGCCGGCCTCCCGCCGCTTGCGCGGGAGCCGGCCGCCGACAGTCTTACATGCTTGACGTTATTTGCAGTCTCCACACCGATGCAACAGCACGATGGTGAGGCACACCGGCGAAAACTGCCCTTAGGGGAGGATCTTGCCGGGATTCATGATGCCCTTGGGGTCGAGCGCCTGCTTGATCGCCCGCATGGCACCCAGCGTCGCCTCCCCGTGCTCGGCTTCCATGTATTTGCGCTTGCCCTGGCCGACGCCGTGCTCGCCGGTGGCGGTGCCGCCCATGGCCAGCGCCCGTTTCACCATGCGCGAGATGAAGTCCTTCGCCTTGGCGACGTCCTGCGGGTCATCCATGTCGACCAGCGTCACCGTGTGGAAATTGCCGTCGCCGACATGGCCGACGATGGGGGCGATCATGCCCATCTCCTCGATGTCGCGCTTGGTCTCGTCGACGCATTCGGCGAGACGCGAGATCGGCACGCACACATCGGTCGCCAGCGCCTTGGCGCCCGGCTTCAGCGGCAGGCAGGCCCAGTAGGCGTCATGCCGCGCCTGCCACAGCTTGGAGCGGTCCTCCGGGCGCGTCGCCCAGGAAAAGGCGCCGCCGCCGAAATCGGTGGCGATCTCGCCGAAGCGCTCGGCCTGCTCGTGCACGCCCGCCTCGGTGCCGTGGAACTCGACGAACAAGGTGGGCTGCTCGGCGAGGTCGAGCTTGGAATAGGCGTTGCACGCCTTCACCTGCACCTCGTCGAGCAGTTCGATGCGCGCCACCGGCAGGCCGGACTGGATGGTGGCGATCACCGCGTCGCAGGCCGAGCGGATGGTCGGGAACGGACAGACACCGGCGGAGATCGCCTCCGGCTGGCCGGACAGCTTCAGCGTCAGCTGGGTGATCACCCCGAGCGTGCCCTCGGCGCCGACGAACAGGCGGGTGAGGTCGTAGCCGGCCGAGGACTTGCGGGCGCGCCGGGCGGTGGTGATCAGCTCGCCATTGGCCAGCACCGCGTTCAGCGAGATGACATTGTCCTTCATCGTGCCGTAGCGCACCGCATTGGTGCCGGAGGCGCGGGTCGAGGCCATGCCGCCCAGCGAAGCGTCGGCGCCCGGATCGATCGGGAAGAACAGGCCGATGTCGCGCAGATGCTCGTTGAGCTGCTTGCGGGTGACGCCGGGCTCCACCACGCAGTCGAGGTCTTCCATGTTGACGGCGAGGACGCGGTTCATCCGCGACAGGTCGATGGAGATGCCGCCCTCGGGCGCGTTGATCTGGCCTTCCAGCGACGAGCCGGTACCGAACGGGATCACCGGCACGCCATTGGCGGCGCAGGTGCGCACGATAATTTGAACGTCGTCCTCGCTCTCGGCGAACACCACCGCGTCGGGGGCCTGGTTGCCGAGCCAGGTCAGCGTATTGGCATGCTGTTCGCGGATCGCCCGGCCGGTGGCAAGACGGTCGCCGAAGTGCTTGGCAAGGCTGGCGATCGCCGCCGCCACGCCGGCCTCGTGCGTCCGCTCTCCCGTCGTCCCGTCCATCAGCTCGGCCATGTTCCGCCTCCTCCTCGTCCTGCCCTGCGACGCCTCACGCGCGCGAGCCATATACCCTCCGGGCGCCGGGTGCGAGGTGTCTGTGGCGGGTGATTCGCCGATCCGCCGGCAGATTCCGCGGAAACACACGAATTCCGCCCTTCTAAAGCCATTTGGGCAGGTGACGGTTGCACCGAAAGTCGGCACAATGCTTGTCAATAAGGCAGCGCGCGGACGTGACGTTCCTCGTGAACGGCGGCGCTCCACAACGTCGGGAATGGTGTCATGCTGGACGGGATCGATTTCGAACCCGTATTCTTCGCCCCATTCGTCTCGTCCGCGATGGCGGTCGAGCCCGGTTGGGTCGATTACGACGGGCAGCTGAATACAGCCTATTACAGCCTTCTGTTCGACCGCGCGGTCGACGAGGCGGTGTTCCTGGTCGGGCTCGGGCCGCATCTGACGGAAACCCGCAGCTCCTCCTTCTTCACCGTGGAGTCGCATCAGCGCTTCCTGCGCGAGCTGCGCGCGGGCCATGAGGTGCGGGTAACGCTGCGCCTCGTCAATTACGACGAGAAACGCATGCACCTGTTCCAGGAGATGCACCATGCCCGTGAGGGCTGGACCGCAGCCACCTGCGAGCTGGTGGCGCTGCATGTGGAAACCGGCACCCGCCGGCCCTCGCCCTTCCCGGACGAGGTGCTGGAGCGCCTGGCGCTGATGCGGGCGGCACACGGCGCTCTGCCGCTGCCCGACGGGCTCGGCCGGCCGGTCAACATGCCGATCCGCCTCTCCTGAGGCGATGCCCCGGCAGCCGGGCGGTCCACTCCGACCGCCCGCTCCGGGCTCCCCGCCCCCCGGCCTTGCGATAGTTGCAGGCCTGCCATGAGTTTGCGTCGCTTTTTGTGCGCCGCAAAAGGTTTATGTTGCACGGCATAAACCTTGCTCCGATGGAGACACCTCATGGCCGCGTCTTTTGCCATTGCCGCAATCCACACCGACCCCGCCGCCCGCCAGCCGGAAGCGACCGCCAATTCGCGCGGCGTGTTCGGCCGCCTGCTCGACCGCCTGATCGACGCCCGCATGGCGCAGGCCCGCCTCGAACTCGCCCGTCACGTCCATGCCGGCAAGTTCAACGCCGAGCAGGCCGCTGCGCTCGAGCTGTTCGTGCGCGCCGATCGCGTCGGCTGATCCCGATACGCTGTTCCGGCCTCGCCGGCTCCGGACCTCCCGCGACGCCTAGCGCCGCGGCCGTCCGGCGTCTGCCGCCAGTTCCAGCGTCGTCCATCCCTCGATGGTCCGACGACGCTTGAGATACAGCCCCTGCGCGCGATAGGCAGCGAGCGCTGCATTGGCGTGCGAGGGCAACAGCCCCGACAGCACCACCGTGCCGCCCTTCGCCAGCAGCGGCCGCAGCGGCCGGGCGATACCCTTGAGCGGCGCCAGCAGGATGTTGGCGAGGATCAGCTCATAAGGCCCCTGGCCGCGGAATTCCTGCGCTCCCAGCCCCGGCGCGTGCAGGAAACGCACGAACGGCGCCGCGTGGTTGGCGCGGGCGTTCTCCTTCGCCGTCGCCACCGCCACCCGGTCGATGTCGCTCGCCAGCACCGGCGTGCGGAACAGTAGCGCCGCCCCCATGCCCAGCACGCCCGTCCCGGTACCGACGTCGAGCGTCCGAGCCGGCCGCCGACGCTTGCCATAGGCGTGGATCGCCGCGAGGCAGCCCTTGGTGGTGCCGTGATGGCCGGTGCCGAAGGCGAGCGCCGCCTCGATCTCGATGCCGATGCGGCTGCCGCCGCCGACCCGGTCGCGGTCATGCGAGCCGTGCACCATGAAGCGGCCGATCGCCACCGGCGCCAAGCCCTCCAGCGAGGCGGCCACCCAGTCCTTCTTGTCGAGGATGGAGAACACCGCCGCCTCTGCGGCGGCGGGCGAGATGAGGGCGATCAGCTCGCGCACGCTCTCCTCGTCCGGCTCCTCGGCGAAATAGGCTTCGACGGCCCAGCCGGAGCCCTCGGCACGGTCCTCGATCTCGAAGGCGGAGGTGGCGACCTCGGCGGGATCGAAGCTCTCGCCAAGATATTCGGCGATCGCCCGCGCCTCCGGCTCGGGCGCATCGACGCGCATCACATGCGACGCGCCGTTGGGCGGAAGTCCTTCGAGCATGACCGGCCTCGCGGGTGGAAAGGAATGCGCGCTGTTTACGAAAGCGCGGCGGGAAACGCCAGCGCCCCCGACGCCTCACGCCCCTTCGACATAGTTGTCGAGCACCCGCTTCTCGCCGGCCTTGTCGAACTGCACGGTGAGCTTGTTGCCCTCCGCCGCCGTCACCTCGCCATAGCCGAACTTCTGGTGGAACACCCGCGTGCCGACCGGGAAGCGCGACGGCGCGCCGGTCGAGCTCGCCACCAGCTGGCCCTCGATCACCCGCCCGCCGCTCGAATAGCCTCGTGAGGCACCGGGATTGTAGCGCGCGGCGCCATCCGAGAAGCCGCCGAACTGCCCTTCGCGGCGACCGGAGGCATTGCCTTGCGCATTGGCCTGCGCGTGGCTCTGCGCCCGCTGCCAGCCCGGCGTCGAATAGGTCGAACCGAAGGTCTGCGCCTCGTCGAAGCGGCTCGGGCCGTAGCCATAGCGCCCGGCGCTGGTCGCCCCGCCCCAGCCATGGCCCCCGCGCGATTCCGTCACCTCGACATGGGTTTCCGGCAGTTCGTCGAGGAAGCGGCTCGGCACGCTCGACTGCCAGGAGCCGTGGATGCGGCGGTTGGAGGCGAAGAACACCTTGGCGAGCTTCTTCGCCCGCGTCACGCCGACATAGGCGAGGCGCCGTTCCTCCTCCAGCCCGGCGCGGCCCTGCTCGTCGAGCGCGCGCTGGTTGGGGAACACGCCCTCCTCCCAGCCGGGTAGGAACACCACGTCGAATTCCAGCCCCTTGGCGGAATGCAGCGTCATGATGCTCACCGCCTCGCCGGCGCCGGAGCCCTCGGTGTCCATCACGAGCGAGATATGCTCGAGAAAGCCGACGAGGTTCTCGAACGGCTCCATCGCGCGCACGAGCTCCTTCAGATTGTCGAGCCGCCCGGCGGCATCGGCGGAGCGGTCCTTCTGCCACATCTCGGTATAGCCCGACTCGTCGAGCACGATCTCGGCGAGCTGGCTTTGCGGCATCGAGCCGATCTGCTCGCGCCAGCGGTCGAAGGAGCCGACGAGGTCGCGCAGGGTGAGCCGCACCTTCGGCTTCAGCTCCTCCGAGCCGACCAGCTGCCGCGCCGCCTCGATCAGCGGCACGCCGACCGCGCGGGCATGGTCGTGGATCTGCCGCAGCGCCGCGTCGCCGAGCCCGCGCTTGGGCACGTTGACGATGCGCTCGAAGGCGAGGTCGTCCGATGGCGAGGCGATGACGCGCAGATAGGCGAGCGCGTCGCGGATTTCCGCCCGCTCATAGAAGCGCGGGCCGCCGATCACCCGGTAGTTCAGCCCCATGGTGACGAAGCGGTCTTCGAATTCGCGCATCTGGAACGAGGCGCGCACCAGGATCGCCATGTGGGAGAGCGCATGGCCGCGATGCTGCAGCGCCTCGATCTCCTCGCCGATGGCACGGGCCTCTTCCTGGCTGTCCCAGGCGCCGGTCACCGACACCTTCTCGCCGCTCTCGCCCTCGGAGAACAGCGTCTTGCCGAGCCGCCCCTCATTATGGGCGATCAGATGCGCGGCGGCGCCGAGGATATGACCGGTCGAGCGGTAATTGCGCTCCAGCCGCACCACCTTGGCGCCGGGAAAGTCGCTCTCGAACCGCAGGATGTTGTCCACCTCGGCGCCGCGCCAGCCATAGATCGACTGGTCGTCGTCGCCGACGCAGCAGACATTCTTCGAGCCCTGCGCCAGCAGCCGCAGCCAGAGATACTGCGCGACGTTGGTGTCCTGATACTCGTCGACGAGGATGTAGCGGAAGCGCCGGTGATACTCGGCGAGCACGTCCGGATTCTCGCGCAGGAGGCGGATGCCTTCGAGCAGCAGGTCGCCGAAATCCACCGCGTTCAGCGCCTTCAGCCGCGCCTGATAATCGGCATAGAGCTTCTGCCCGCGGCCATTGGCGAAGGCGGCGCCCTCGCCGGCCGACACCATGTCCGGGGTGAGGCCGCGATTCTTCCAGCCGTCGATGGTGTTGGCGAGCAGCCGCGCCGGCCAGCGCTTCTCGTCGATCTGCTCGGCCTGCAGCAGCTGCTTGAGCAGCCTTATCTGGTCGTCGGTGTCGAGAATGGTGAAGCCGGATCGCAGCCCGACCAGCTCGGCGTGCCGGCGCAGCATGCGCACGCCGATCGAGTGGAAGGTGCCGAGCCACGGCATGCCCTCTACCTGCTCGCCGACCATGGCGCCGATGCGGTCCTTCATCTCGCGCGCCGCCTTGTTGGTGAAGGTCACGGCGAGGATCTGCGAGGGCCAGGCGAGGCCGAGCGAAAGGATATGGGCTATGCGGGTGGTCAGCACCCGCGTCTTGCCGGTGCCGGCGCCGGCGAGCACCAGCACCGGGCCGTCGGTCGCCTCCACCGCCTCGCGCTGCTCGGGGTTCAACCCGTCGAAATAGGCCGGCGCCCGCCCGGCCGGGCCGGGCGGCAGCGCGCCGGCACGGGCGCGCGCGGCAATGCCGCCCGGACGCGGCGTGTGCGCCGGCAGGTCGAAGGGAATGTCGTCAGGATCGTTCCAGGGGTCGCCCAAAGGCCCGCTCGTTCTCGTCATCAGCGCGGCTCCCGGCCGGGCAACATCGCCCGGACAAATCGAGAAAGCGCGCGCGCCTCAATAAGCCGGCACCCGGCGGCGCGAAAGCCTCTCCCGACCTTCCCGCCACCGCCGCCAGCGATTCCTGCGAGAACAAAATGGCATCGGCATGCCCGTTTGGCGAGGCCGGGCCGCCACGCACCGCTTTTTTCTAGGGTCGCGGCAGCACGGTCGTCACCGGCGAATCCGCCGGCGGGCGGGCGCCGAACCATTTGCGGTGAATGGCGGCGAGCGTGCCGTCGCGCTTGATTGCCGACAGCGCCGCGTCGACCCGCCCGGTCCAGGCGGAGCTTCGCCGCAGCATGAGGGCGTAGCGGTCCTCGGTCGGCAGCCGGGCGATGACGGCGAGGTCACGGCTGTCCAACAGCGCGTAGAGCAGCGCCGGCTCGTCGCCGAAATAAGCGGCGACCTCGCCGCTGCGCAGCAGCGCCAGCGCCTGGTCGAGGCCGTCGACATAGCGGATGGCACGGACGGCGTAGCTGCCCTTGCTCGCCTCCAGCCATTGCGCATTGGTCGAGGCCGGCATCGCCGCCGCCGTCTTGCCGGCCAGCCCCGCCAGATCGCGGATGCCGGAGGCCTTCAACACGACCACCGCCTGCGAGGTGCGGTAATAGGGCTGGGTGAAATCGAAGCGGCCGAGCCGCTCCGGCGTCACGGTGATGCTGCTCGCCACCGCGTCGACGCGCCCGACGTCCAGCGCCTCGAACAGCTCGGCAAAGCCCATCGGCCGCAGCGCCACCTCGACGCCGAGCTCCTTGCCCAGCGCCTGCACCATGTCGATGTCGAAGCCGACATAGGCGCCTTTTTCGTCGCGGAACTCCCAGGGCCGGTTGTCGAGATGCACGCCGACGGTCAGTTGCGCCGCCGCCGGCGACAGCGCCGGAAACAGCACGAGGATCAGGCCGATGGCGACGAACGCCAGTCGGCGACAGGCCGTCCGGACCATGAGGGAAGCTCCATTTGCCGGGCGGTCAGATTGACGTTCCAAGGGATCGGGTCGATGCTGGCGCAATCGTCTCTCCTCGTCCAGCCGGTTCCCCCAACATGTCGTACGGACTCTTTACGATGACCGCGCTGGCCGGCGCGCTATACGTGCTGATGCCCGGCCCCGCCTTCCTGGCGTTGTTCTCGCTCGCCGCTGCGCAGGGGCGCGGCGCCGGGGTTCGCTTCGTCAGCGGCCATCTCGTCGGCGACCTGTTCTGGGGCACGCTGGCCTTCGCCGCCATCATCGGCGTCAACCAGCTCGGCCCGACTTTGTTCGATCTGCTCGGCATCGCCTGCGGGCTCTATCTGTGCTGGCTCGGCGTCAAGGCGCTGACCTCGAAGGGCAGCACCGGCGCGCCCATCGGCGCCGGCCGGCCTCTGATCACCGGCATCCTGTTCGGCCTCACCAATCCGAAGGCCTATCCGGTGTCGGTGGCGATGTACACGGCGCTCACCGCCAGCTACGCTACCTCGCTCGCCTGGAGCGACGCGCCCATCCTGATGGCCGCCGCCTTTATCGGCTTCATCGCCGCCGATATCATCCTGGTCTGGGCCGCCGGCCTCGCCCCGGTGCGGCGGGTGTTCATGCGCCACGGCACCATCATCACCCGCCTCGTCGGGGTGATGTTCATCGCCTTCGGCGCCAAGTCGCTGTGGGATGCCGGCCGGGCCATGCATAGCCGTGCCTGACCCCTAGCCGTGCTTAACCCGGCCCATGGCCGCGCCCGACCTTAAGCCGGGCGAGACGCGCCGCCGTCTCCGTTCCCTCCTTCGTGCCTGAGAGAGTGCCTGTCATGCCCGCTTCGACGCTGCAATCCTTCGCCGATTCCGCCGCCCCCGAGCACGGCGCCGCCCATCTCGCGCGGCTGCGCGCCGAGCTCGACCGTCGCGGGCTGGACGGCTTCGTCGTTCCCCGCGCCGATGCGCACCAGAACGAATATGTGCCGCCCTGCGACGAGCGCCTCGCCTGGCTCACCGGCTTCACCGGCTCGGCCGGCATCGCCCTGGTGCTGCGCCAGGAGGCCGCCCTCGTCGTCGACGGGCGCTACACCATCCAGGCCGCCGCCCAGACCGATCCCGGCTCCTATACCGTGGTGCAGCTGGCGCAGCAGAGCCCGGAAGCCTGGCTCGCCGCCAAGGCGCCGGCCGGCGCCCGCATCGGCTACGATCCGTGGCTGACCACGCTCGACGCGCTCGACCGGCTCCGCAAGGCGGCGGCCAGCGCCGACGCCGTGCTGGTGGCGGTCGACGGCAACCCCATCGACGCGGCGTGGGACGACCGCCCGGCCGCCCCGGCGGCGCCGGTCACGCTGCGCGATCCGGCACTGGCGGGCGAGACCACCGAATCGAAGCTCGCGCGCATCCGCGAGAAGCTCGCGGCGGAGAAGCTCGACGCCGTCGTGCTCTCCGATCCGCATGGCGTCGCCTGGACCTTCAACATCCGTGGCGGCGACGTCTCCTTCACCCCGCTGCCGCTCTCCTGGGCCATCGTGCCGCGCGAGGGACGCCCGACGCTGTTCGTCGACGCCCGCAAGCTCTCCAACGCCGTGCGCGACGCGCTGGCCGCCCAGGCGGAGATCGCCGAGCCGGTGATGCTGGAGCGCGCCCTCGACCTCGTGGCGACCGGCGGCGCCACCATCCGCCTCGACCAGGCGACCGCCCCCGCCCAGCTCGCCTCCCGCATCGAGGCGGCGGGCGGCAAGGTCTCGCGCGGCGCCAGCCCGGTGGCGCTGATGCAGGCGGCCAAGAACACCGCCGAGCTCGCCGGCATGCGCGCCGCGCATCGGCGCGACGGCGCGGCGCTCGTCCGCTTCCTCGCCTGGTTCGACCGCGAGGCGCCCAAGGGCGCGCTCACCGAGATCGACTGCGTGGTGGCGCTGGAGAATTTCCGCCGCGACACCGGGTTGCTGAAGGACCTGTCCTTCCCCTCCATTGCCGGCGCCGGGCCGAACGGCGCGCTGCCGCATTACCGGGTCAGCGAGGCCAGCAACCGGCCTCTCAATCCCGGCGAGCTGTTCGTCATCGATTCCGGCGCGCAATATGAGGACGGCACCACCGACGTCACCCGGACCCTGCCGGTCGGCGAGCCCAGCGACGAGATGCGCGACCGCTACACCCGCGTGCTCAAGGGCCACATCGCGGTGGCCCGCGCCATCTTCCCGAAAGGCACCTCCGGCGCCCAGCTCGACCCCTTCGCCCGCCAGTTCCTGTGGGCGGCCGGGCTCGATTTCGACCATGGCACCGGCCACGGCGTCGGCGCCTATCTCTCGGTGCATGAGGGCCCGGCGCGCATTTCCAAGCTCGGCGCGGTGCCGCTGGAGGAAGGCATGGTGCTCTCCGACGAGCCCGGCTTTTACAAGGAAGGCGGCTTCGGCATCCGGCTGGAGAACCTGATCGTGGTGCAGGCCGAGCCCACCCCGCCTGGCGGCGAGCGCGAGCTGTTCAGCTTCGAGACCATCACCTTCGCCCCCTTCGACCGGCGGGTGATCGACCCGGTGCTGCTCACCGACGAGGAGATCGCCTGGCTGGACGATTACCATGCCCGGGTGCGCGAGCTGATCGGCCCTGAGGTCGCGGGCGAGCCCGAGGTGGCCGGCTGGCTGATCGAGGCCACCGCCCCGCTGCAGGGCTGACCACGCCGCTCTCCCCGAAATCACGAAGACGAGCACGATGGTTCAATGGAACCATCGTGCAGGATAGGCGTTCTCCTCGCAACCCAAGTCTATGGGACCCGAAGGAGACGCCGCCATGACCACTATTCTTCTGATCATCCTGATCCTTATCCTGGTCGGCGCCCTGCCCAGCTGGGGATACAGCCGCAGCTGGGGTTATGGCCCGAGCGGAATCGTGACGATTCTTGTGGTTGTTCTGATCGTGATGATGCTCACCGGGCGGATATAGTCGCACCGCACCGCCGCGTTGCCGGCGACTGGACCATCGCCCGCAGCACGGCAACACCGGTGCGGCCCGCAAGCCCGCGCACGCATTCAGGGAAGCTGGAGGTCCCGCGTATCGCCCAAGCCATATTCTGGCTGAAACCCTACGCACCTCCAAAGAAGGGCCGTCGCGTCTCCCCCCGCGGCGGCCCTTGCCTTTTGGTCGGCCGTTAGCTCGGCAGCCTAGCCGGACGGCGTTGCCGCCCGTGGCCGGGCAGCGTCAGGCGCCCCATTCCTCGGCGATATCGGCGCCGGTCTTCATGCCCGCCCCGGCGAATTCCAGCGCCGCCATCAGCGCCGCCTGCACGCTCGCCGCCGGCACATCGGTGCCGCCGAAGCCGAGGTCGCGCGTCGCGGTGGCGTCATGCGCCACCGTCACCTCATAGCCGAGGTCGAGCGCCGCTCGCGTCGCCGCGTCGACGCACATATGGCTCATCGCCCCGACGATCACGAGCCGGGTCGTCCCCTTCTCCTTCAGCGTCGCGTCGAGCCCGGTGTCGAGAAAGGCGTTGACGTTCTGCTTTACCACCACCGGCTCGCCCGCCTGCGGGCTCACGGTGGGGTTGATCTCAGCCCCCGTGGTGCCGTTGCCGAAGAAGCCGGCCTGCGGCGAAGGATCCTCGTGGCGGACATGCACGATGCCGTGCCCCTGCCGGCGGGCCGCCTCAAGCAGGCGGGCCGCCTCGACGGCCGCCTCCTCCATGCCGACCAGCGGGTATTTTCCACCGGGAAAATAGTCGTTCTGGATGTCGATCAGCAGCAGCGTGGTGTCGGCCATGGAAGGCTCCTCGACGGGATGATGAACGCAATAAACAGAGACGTGCCGGCTCAGCCTTCGCCGGCCAGCGCCAGCCATTCGTCCTCGGTGAGCACGGCGACGCCGAGCTCCCGCGCCTTGGTGAGCTTGGAACCGGCATCGGCGCCGGCGACGACATAGTCGGTCTTCTTCGACACCGAGCCGGCGACCTTGGCACCCAGCCGCTCGGCCATCGCCTTGGCCCCGTCGCGGGTCAACTTTTCCAATGCGCCGGTGAACACCACCGTCTTGCCGGCCACCGCGCCGGAGGCCGCCGGCGGCGCCTCGGCAGGGATCACCCGGATCTCGGCCAGCAATTCGTCGAGCAGGTGCCGGTTATGCTCCTCGGCATGGAACTCGCACAGCGAGGTCGCCGCCACCTCACCGACATCCGGCACGGCGGCAAGCTCAAGGAAGGCTTGGCCCGGCATCTGCCGGCGCGCCTCGGCGAGCGCGACGAGGATCTCGGCCTCGGTGCCGTAGGCTTCCCGGATCGAAACGCGTTGGCGGGCATTCGGCTTGGCGCGGGCGAACACCTTACGTAAGGCGGCTTCGACCTTGTCCGCCGCCAGCTCGCCGTCTTCGAACTCGGAAGCCGCCAGCGCCAGCGCCTCGGCGGTCGGCTTGCCGACCCACTGCACCGCCAGCAGCCGCAGCCACGCCTCGCCGGGCCGCCCCGGCGCGGCGGCTTCCAGCGCGGCGCGCAGCGCCTCGATGTCGCGATAGGTTCGCGCCAGCGCCTTCGCCGTCACCTCGCCGACATGGCGGATGCCGAGCGCATAGACGAAGCGGGCCAGCGGCACTTCGCGACGCTCGTCGATCGAGGCGAACAGCTTGTCGACGCCGAGGAACTGCCGCTCCTCCTCGGTCAGCACCTTCTTGCGCGCCTGCCCGGTCTCGATCTCGCGCTGGCGGGCGCGTTCCTCGCGCTGGGCATAGAACGCGGCCCGCACCTCGTCGCTGCGCCGGTGCAGCCGAAAGATGTCGGCCGGCGTGCGCAGCAGCCCGGCCTCGAACAGCGTCTGCACGTTCTCGTCGCCGAGCCCTTCGATGTCGAGGGCGTCGCGGGCGACGAAATGGCGGATGCGCTCCACAGCCTGCGCCGGGCAGATCAGGCCGCCGGTGCAGCGGCGCACCGATTCGCCCTCTTCCCGCGCCGCGTGCGAGCCGCAGGCCGGGCAGACATGCGGGAACACGTAGCGGGTCGCCTCCGCCGGGCGCCGCTCCAGCACCACGTCCACCACTTGCGGGATGACGTCGCCGGCCCGCTGGATGGTGACGAAATCGCCGATGCGGATGTCGACCGGCCGGCCCTCGACGATGCCGCGGATCGGCTCCCCGTCGCCGCCGATGCCGGCGATGTAGTCTTCATTGTGCAGCGAGGCGTTCGAGACGACCACGCCGCCCACCGTGATCGGCGCCAGCTTGGCGACCGGGGTCAGCGCACCGGTGCGCCCGACCTGGATGTCGATGCCGAGCAGCTGCGTCACCGCCTTCTGCGCCGGAAATTTATGCGCGATCGCCCAGCGCGGCGAGCGCGCGATGAAGCCGAGCTCGTCCTGGTAGTCGAGCCGGTCCACCTTGTAGACGACGCCGTCAATGTCGTAGCCGAGCTCGGCGCGCCGCTCGCCGATCATCCGGTAATGCGCCAGCAGCTCGGCGGACGAGTGGCAGCGCACGGTCAGCTTGTTGGTCGGCAGCCCCCAGCGCTTGAACGCCTCGATGACGCCGAACTGGGTGTCCGCCGGCAGCCCGCCGGCCGATACCTCGCCCCAGGCATAGGCGAAGAAGCGCAGCGGCCGGGCGGCGGTGATCTTCGGGTCGAGCTGGCGCAGGCTGCCGGCCGCCGCGTTGCGCGGATTGGCGAACAGCGGCTTGCCCCCCTCCTGCTGGCGCTCGTTGAGCGCCGCGAAGTCGGCATGGCCCATATAGACCTCGCCGCGCACCTCGAACACGTCGGGGATCTCGAACATGTCGCGGCCGGCGAGCTGCTCCGGGATGTCCTTGATGGTCCGCACATTATTGGTGACGTCCTCGCCCTCGAAGCCGTCGCCACGGGTGGCGGCGCTGACCAGCGTCCCCTTCTGGTAGCGCAGCGAGCAGCTGAGCCCGTCGATCTTCGGCTCGGCGGTGACGACGAGGTCCGCCTCGGGAGCAAGGCCGAGGAAGCGGCGGATGCGCGCCACGAACTCCTCCACCTCTTCGTCGGCGAAGGCGTTGCCGAGCGACAGCATCGGCACCGCATGGCGGATCTTGGCGAATTTCGCCGATGGCGCCGCGCCCACCTTCTCGGAGAGGCTGTCGAGGCCTTTCAGTTCCGGGAAGGCCGCCTCGATCGCCTCGTAGCGGCGGCGCAGCGCGTCATAGTCCGCGTCGGAGACGGTGGGCGCGTCGTCCTGATAGTAGCGGCGGTCATGGCCGGCGATCTCCTCGCCGAGCCGGGCATGTTCCTTGGCCGCCTCGTCGGCGGTGAGCTTCTCGATGGCGATATCGGCAGGGGATGCGGTCATGCGGACGACTTCGTTACGGCTTTGGCGGTCTCCGCGCTCTTCAGCAGCCGCTCGGCGGCGGCGCGGGCTTCGGTGGTGATCTCGGCGCCCGACAGCATGCGGGCGATCTCCTCGCGGCGATGATCGGGGGCGAGCGGCGCGACATGGGTGGCGACGCGGTCGCGCTCGGCGGTCATCTCCTTGGCGATGCGGTAGTGCTGGACGGCACGCGCCGCCACCTGCGGCGCATGGGTCACCGCGATCACCTGTGCCTTCGCGCCCAGCCGGGCGAGCCGCGCGCCGATGGCGTCCGCCACCGCGCCGCCCACCCCGGTGTCGATCTCGTCGAACACCAGCGTCGGCGCCGAGCCCTTGTCGGCCAGCACCACCTTGAGCGCCAGCAGGAAGCGGGCGAGCTCGCCGCCGGAGGCGACCTTCATCATCGGCCCCGGCCTTGTGCCGGGATTGGTGCGCACCCAGAACTCGATGCGGTCATAGCCGTCGGCGCCGCCGCCGGCCGCGTCGGTCTGGATGTCGGTGGTGAACTGCGCCCGCTCCAGCTTCAGCGGCGGCAATTCGGCGTTCACCGCCGCGTCGAGCGCGACGCCGGCGCGGTGGCGGCGCTCGGAGAGGTTGCGGGCGGCGGCGCGATAGGCTCTCTCCGCCTCGGCGGCCCGCGCCTCCAGCCCGGCCAGCGCCTGCGCGCCATTGTCCAGCGCCTCCAGCTTGCCGACGAAGCGTGCGGCGGTCTGCGGCAGGTCGTCGACGCGGCAGCTATATTTCCGACCGGCGGCGCGCAGCGCGAACAGCCGTTCCTCGATCCGCTCCAGCTCGCGCGGGTCGAAATCCGCCGCGCGCAGTGCCTCTTCCAGCAGCGTGCGCGCCAGTTCGAGCGCATTCAGCGCCTGGTCGATCGCCTCCACCGCCGGGCGTACCAGCGCCTCGGCCTCGCCGGCACGGCGCTCCAGCCGGCGCACGGCGGCGGCGAGGGTCGGCACCGGCGAGCCGTGCCCGCCGACAACCTCATGCGCCTCGCCGAGATCGGTGGCGATCTTCTCGTAGCGCATCATCTCCGAGCGCCTCGTGGCGAGCCGCTCCTCCTCGCCGGTCTCGGCGCCCAGCGCGGTGAGTTCCTCCACCGCGTGGCGGAGGAAGTCGGCCTCGCGGGCGGCCTCGTCGAGCCGCGCTCGCTCGGCGTCGAGCTCCTCGGTCAGCGCGCGCCAGTGCCGCCACAGCCCGGCCACCTCGGCGGCGGCGACGGTCAGCCCGCCGAACGCATCGAGCAGCACGCGATGGGAAGAGGTGTCGACCAACGCCCGGTCGGCATGCTGGCCGTGGATTTCCACCAGCGCCGCCCCGAGCGCGCGCAGCATCTGCGCGCTCACCGACTGGTCGTTGACGAAGGCGCGAGTGCGCCCGTCGGCATGCTGGATGCGGCGCAGCACCAGCGCGCCGTCATCGGCGATGCCGGCCTCCGCCAGCAGCGCCCGCACCGGGTGGTCGAGGGCGAGGTCGAACTCCGCCGTCACCTGCCCCTGGCCGGCTCCGTGGCGCACCAGCGAACCGTCGCCGCGCCCGCCCAGCGCCAGGGTGAAGGCGTCGAGCAGGATCGACTTGCCGGCGCCGGTCTCGCCGGTCAGCACGGTCAGGCCGGGCTCGAAGGCGAGGTCGAGCCGTTCGATGAGGACGATGTCCCTGATCGCCAGGGCAGCGAGCATGCGTCAGCTCCGAAGCGAATCCCGCCGGCGAAGCAGGCGCCGGCGCAAGGCAGGTTCTAGAGCATTTTCGCGTTGTGTTCACGTCGGGCGGCGAGAAATCGCCGCGAACCCGACCGGCCCGGTTCGCCGGTCAGGAGCCGAGCTTGAAGCCCTGGAAAGCCTTGGCGATCCACGACTGGTTGTTCATCTGCGGATTGACGCCGCGCGACTGCACCAGCTTGTAGGCGTCCTTGTACCAGCTGCTTTCCGGGAAATTATAACCGAGCACCGCCGCCGAGGTCTGCGCCTCGTTGACGACGCCGAGCGCCATATAGGCCTCGGTCAGCCGATACAGCGCCTCCTCGGCGTGGCGCGTGGTCTGGTAGCGGGTCACGACCACCTTGAAGCGGTTGATCGCCCCGGCATAGTTGCGCTGCTCGAGATAATAGCGCCCGATCATCATCTCCTTGCCGGCGAGCTGGTCGCGGGCCATCTCAAGCTTCTTCTTGGCGCTGACCGCATATTCCGTGTCGGGATATTTGCGGACCACCTCGTCGAGCGCGTCCATCGCCCGCTGGGTGCGGGTCTGGTCGCGGGAGATGTCGGGGATGAGGTCGAAATTCGCCGCCGCGACCAGATACTGCGCATAGGCGGCATCGGCCGAGCCGGGATGCAGGGCGAGGTAGCGCTTGGCGGCGCCGATGCACTCGTCATACTTGCCCTGGGAATAGTTGACATAGGCGATCATCAGCATCGCCTTGCGCGCCCATTCCGAATAGGGGTGCTGGCGGTCCACGTCCTCGAAGCGCGTCAGCGCTCCGGCGTAGTCCTCCTTCTGCATGAGGGTCAGGCCCTCATTGTAGCGCTGCTCGGCCGGCACGTCGGGGACGATGACCTCTTCTTCCTTGGTGTCGAAGAGATTGGCGCAGCCGGCCATCGGGAGTGCGGCGAAGGCCAGCGCGAACAGGCGGGCGACACCAGCGGTTCGCGGCGCCGGCGCATGGTGGCCGGCGAGATGGAGAAGACGCATCACAGCTTTCAATCCCGATCCGGGAGCCACCGCCCCCCGCCGCGGCCCTGCCCGGCACACAAGTCCCTGATTAGCGGCTAGCGCTGCTTTCCGACCGGATTATGGCGACTGGGATGCCACGAACAAGCAATGTCGACGGCAACGCGACTCCGCCGGCGACGGCTGGCGCTTGGCCCGGCGCGTCTCAGAGCTCCGGCGCGTGCGCCGGCATCGCCACCGCGACACCAAGGCCCGCGGTGCCGCGCAGGGCACGGCGGCTCGGCTGGCGCGCCTCGACGATCTCATAGGCCGAACGATCGGCGAGCAGGGCATCGACCACGGCGAAGTTCAGCTTGTGGCCGCCGCGATAGGAACGGTAGCGCCCCAGCAGCGGCATGCCGCCAAGGGCGAGGTCGCCGACGGCATCGAGCGCCTTGTGGCGGACGAACTCGTCGGACCAGCGCAGCCCGCCCTCATTCACCACCCCGTCTTCGCTGACGCAGATGGTGTTCTCCAGCGAGGCGCCGAGCGCATAGCCGGCTTCCCAGAGGCGGTTGACGTCGCTGAGGAAGCCGAAGGTGCGGGCCGGCGCCAGCTCGCGGCGGAACACGTCCGGCGACAGGGTGGCGGCATAGCGCTGGCGGCCGATGGCGGCGTGGGCGAAGTCGATCTCGACCTCGAGCCGGAAGCCCATATCGTAGGGCGACAGCTCGCCATAGCCGCTCTCGGTCTCGACCCGGACGGTCTTCAGCACCTTGAGATAGCGGCGGGCGTGATCGGTCTCGACGATGCCAGCCTCATCGATCGCGGTAACGAAGAGATCGGCGCTGCCGTCGAGGATCGGCACTTCCGGCCCGTCGATCTCGACATGAGCGTTGTCGATGCCGAGGCCGGCGAGGCAGGCGAGAAGATGTTCGACGGTGGAGACCGCCGGGCCTTCCGCGTCGCGCAGCACGGTGGCGAGGTCGCTGCCGCGCACGGCGTCGCGGCAGGCGCGCACCGAGCGGGAGGCGTCGGAACGATGGAAGACGATGCCGGTATCGGCCGCAGCGGGAGAGACGGTCATGCGCGCCGCCTTGCCGGAATGGACGCCAACGCCGCTAAAGGCGACGCTGTCGGCAAGGGTGGTTTGGCTTACTGCGTTCATTCCGTCATCCCAGGAACACGCCGGAGCCGGCGACATTCCCCCTCAAGACCTCGATACAGTCACATTCGGCCACCAGGATTCCACGAGATGCGAATCTCCCGACGGCACTTTCTGACTGCACGATAGTCAGCGCCCCCTCGCGTGCCAAATCACGCTTGCTTACCGTCTGTTACCGTCCTGCAATACACCCTGGACGGGAAATAAACCCTTAAGATCAAACGCAAACGCCCGGACCTCTCGGTCCGGGCGCTGCACTGCGTTAAACATTTGGTAACGGTCCGTTACCGGGAGCGCGCTACCGCTTCCCTCAGCCCTGACGGCGCAGGAAGGCGGGGATGTCGAGATGGTCGTCCTCGGCCGGGCGGGCGGCCTGCTGCGGACGGCCATGCTGGTCCATCGGGCGCTGCGGCGCGGGACGCTTGGCGAACTCCGACGCTTCGGGACGACGCTCGGCGAGCGGACGCTCCTCGGCATAGGCCTGCTGCTGCGGCGCGCGGCGCACCACCGGACGAGCCTCCGCCGGCGGATCGACCTCTTCCTCCTCGCGACGGCCGAGGCCGACATGGGCGAGGCGTTGCAGCAGCGTCATGCGCTTCTTCTCGGCATATTGCTGCTCGGTCGGCTCGCCACGGGCAGCGCGGATCTGGTTCTGCGCCGGCATCGGCAGTTCCTCGACCCGCGGCATGCGGGGTGCGCGCTGCTCGGGACGCTCGGCCTGCGGCGGGATGAACGGCTCGATCGGCTCGTCCTGGTAGTCATAGGACGCGGCCTGCGGCTGCTCCTGCTCGACATAGAGCTGCGGCTTGGGCGGCAGCTGGCGGATGGTGACGTCGTCGATGGCGGCGGCCGGCATGTGCTGCGGCGCATAGCCGGTCTCGGCGGCGTAGACGTGCTCGCCGGCGCTCGGGGCGGCGAAGGTGGGCTCGTAGCCCTGGTGGTGCTGCGCGACGGGCTCCTCGCTCAGCGCCGAGGCGACCGAGCGCAGCGCGGCGTCGCGGCGAGCCTCGACGGCGAAGCGGCCGGCATTGGAGACACGACGGCCGCCGATGTCGGCGAGGTTGGACAGGCTGTGCGGGATCTGCTCCGGGATCACCGCCGGGTCGATGCCGGTGGCGACGACCGACACGCGGATGATGCCTTCCAGCGTCTCGTCGAAGGTGGCGCCGAGGATGATGTTGGCGTCCGGGTCGACTTCCTCGCGGATGCGGGTCGCCGCCTCGTCCACCTCGAACAGGGTGAGGTCACGGCCGCCGGTGATCGAGATCAGCAGGCCGCGGGCGCCACGCATCGAGACTTCGTCGAGCAGCGGGTTGGCGATCGCCGCCTCGGCGGCGTGCAGAGCGCGCTTCTCGCCGGAGGCCTCGCCGGTGCCCATCATCGCCTTGCCCATCTCGCGCATCACGGCGCGGACGTCGGCGAAGTCGAGGTTGATCAGGCCTTCCTTCACCATCAGGTCGGTGATGCAGGCGACGCCGGAATACAGCACCTGGTCGGCCATCGCGAAGGCGTCGGCGAAGGTGGTCTTCTCGTTGGCCACCCGGAACAGGTTCTGGTTCGGGATGATGATGAGGGTGTCGACGCTCTTCTGCAGCTCGGCGATGCCCATCTCGCCGATGCGCATGCGGCGCTGGCCTTCGAAGTGGAAGGGCTTGGTCACCACGCCGACGGTGAGGATGCCGAGCTCGCGGGCGGCGCGGGCGATGACGGGCGCCGCGCCGGTGCCGGTGCCGCCGCCCATGCCGGCGGTGATGAACGCCATGTGCGCGCCGGCGAGGTGGTCGCGGATCTCGTCGAGCGCCTCTTCCGCCGCCGCGCGGCCGACTTCCGGCTGCGAGCCGGCGCCGAGGCCCTCGGTGACGGCGACGCCCATCTGCACGATGCGCTCGGCCTTGGAGAGCGCCAGCGCCTGCGCGTCGGTATTGGCCACCACGAAGTCCACGCCCGACAGGCCGGCGGTGATCATGTTGTTGACGGCGTTGCCGCCGGCGCCGCCGACGCCGAACACGGTGATCCGGGGGCGCAGCTCGCGAATATCAGGCACCTGGAGGTTGATGGTCATTGTATCTGTCCCCTAACGCCGGCGGGCACGCGTCCCGACTCGATTTCTGTGGTGCCGGTTCCGCCGGCGCGGATGTGATGAACCATGGTCAGAACGCCTCCCTCAGCCAGTGGCCGACGCGGGAGAAATACCCGTCGGAGCCCGCCTGGGAGACGCGGCGGCGGCCCGCCTCGAAATGTTCGAGGCCCGCCACCTGCGGATAGACGAGCAGGCCGGCGGCCACTGCGAAGGAGGCGCCGCGCACCGCCTCGGGCAGCCGGGAGATGCCGAGCGGGCGGCCGACCCGCACCAGCGAGCCGACCTGCGGCCCGAGGATCTGACCGACCAGTTCGGCATGGCCGGTGAGCTGGCTGGCGCCGCCGGTCAGCACGATGCGCCGGCCGGCATCGGCGGCGTGGCCGGAAGCGACCAGCCGGTCGCGGATCAGCTCGACGATCTCCTCCACCCGCGGGCGGATGATGTGCAGTAGCCGCGACTTCGGCACCGCGCGCGGCAGGTCGCGCTGGTCCTCGGAAATCGCCGGCACGGTGAGCATCTCGCGCTCGTCGGCGCCCACCGCGATCACCCCGCCATGCAGGCTCTTCAGCCGCTCGGCGTCGGCGAGGCGGGTGGAGAGGCCGCGCGCGACGTCGTTGGTGATGTGCTGGCCGCCGACCGCGATGCCGTCGACATGCACGCAATAGCCGTTGACCACCACGGCGACGGTGGTCGTGCCGGCGCCGAAGTCGATCAGCACGGTACCGAGCTCGGATTCGTCGTCGGCGAGCGCGGAGAGCGCCGCCGCATAGGGTGCCGCCACCATCGCCTCGACGCCGAGATGGCAGCGCTCGACGCACAAAAGCAGGTTGCGCACCGCCGAGGCGTCGGCGGTGATGACGTGCAGGTCGACGCCGAGGCGCCGGCCCAGCATGCCGCGCGGCTCGGCGACGCCGGGCACGCCGTCGATGGCGTAGCTCACCGGCAGCGCGTGCAGCACCACCCGGCCGTCGCCGACCGCGAAGGTCGAGGCGGCATCGAGCACGCGGCGGATGTCGCCCTCGGCGACCGCCGGCTCGGGCAGGTCGATCTCGGCGTTGAAATGCTCGGAGCCCAGCCGCCCGCCGGCCATGGAGACGATCACCGAGGCGATCTGCGCCCCGGCCATGCGCTCGGCGGCGTCCACCGCGCGGCGGATGGCGTGCTCGGCCCGCTCCATGTCGGCGACGGTGCCGCCCTTGATGCCATGGGCGCTGGTATGGCCGACGCCGAGCACCTCGATGGCGTGGCTGCGGCGGCGCAGGCTCATCGAGGCGTCGCGCGGCTTCAGCCGGGCGATCAGGCAGACGATCTTGGAGGTGCCGATCTCCAGCACGCCGACCACGCCGGAACGGCGCGGCGACAGCGGACGCATCTTGGGAACGATGTCGTAGGGCGCGCGCACGCTCATGTGTTGGGCGCCTTCTTCTTGGCCTTGGGATCGGGCTGGCGCGCCTCGTAGGCGGCGTCGGACAGGCGCACCGACACACGGTCGGCGAGGCGCAGGTCGATGATGGTGACGTCGCGGGTCAGCAGCTGCTTGTCGCGATCGAGCACCGCGAGTTCCTGCAGCGCCTCGGGCATGCCGGTCTCGGGAAGGCGCACGTCGATGCCGTTGCGCATCTTCAGCGTCCAGCGCCGGTCGGCGACGCGGATCGCCGCGCGCACCTTGTCGCGCACGCCCGGCACCAGGCCGAGGGCCTCGACGATTTCGGTGACGTGGTTCTGCGCCCCCTCGCCCACCACGATCGGCAGGCGGATGTAGCGCGCATCGTCGGAATAGGGGGCGATCACCGTGCCGTCGCGGGCGATGACGTTGATCTTGCCGTCCTTCTGCCAGAGCGCGAAGCCCTCGCGCTCCACCACCTGGATGTCGAGGCGGTCGGGATAGAGCTTCTGCACCGTGGCGCGCTTGATCCAGGCCAGCTGTTCGAGCCGCGTGCGCGCCTCCTCGGCGTCGAGCGTCAGCAGCGAGGAGGTCGGCTTCACGCCGGCGGTGGCGAGAATGTCGCCCGGGCTGACGTGGTTCTGCCCGGCGAGGTTCACGGTACGGATCTTGAAGCCGGCGATGTTGGCGACGCTGTCGGCCATGTCGCGCACGGTCTCGACCGCCTGCGGCATGTGACCGCCGACCTGCAGGCCGTAGGCGCCGGTCGCCGCGAACAGCGCCGCCACCAGCCAGGTGCCGGCGCCGCAGCTCGCGGCGCGCGAGCCGGCGAAGCCCACCAGCAGCCGCTTGCCGCCGATGATCGCCCGATTCGCGAATCGCGTGCGGCCGCCCTCGGCCGCCGCCTGGGGCGCCGTGGTGCGGGCCGGCCTGCTGCCGCGTCCCTGATCCGCCATGGCCGCACTCGCGCCGTATCCGGGCTTCCGACCCGGATTCAACGATTGAGCGACACGTCCTCCACCATCCATCTCACAAGCTCGCCGAACGAATAACCCGCATGGGCTGCCAGTTCGGGCATCACCGACGTCTCGGTCGTTCCGGGCTGGGTTAAGGATTTCCAGACAGACCAGGCCGGAATGATCTCCGGTCCGGTCGGCCTATCGGAAGTCCGACCTGCTGATGCCCCGACAGCCGAGCGCGTGGCGCGCCTTGGGGGACAGCATCCGTACCTTTTGGTAAATATTCGGTAAAATTCTCGCCGGCCGAATGCGCGGCGCGCCGCCCGAAGCGGGTTTTGCCCCGCAATCGCAGAACCTTAGCGCAGGAGGAATTTCTCTAGCGTCCAGAAGCGCTTCACCCGTTGGAGCCCTCGCGGATTTCCGGCGTTTTAGCGCGCATTAAGCCCGCCGGCTTTCCACGGTCGCCCACTGGAAATGCGTTAACTTTTGCCGCGCCGGCCGGCATCGGACGGCGCGTGCGGACGGATGTGCCGCCTGCTCACGCTGCCGGCCCGTGTGGCGCGCCCGATCCGGCGCCGCTCACCCCCGCCGCCGCGATTCGCGGCGCGGCGACCGGCACGCTTCCTCTCCCCCGCCACACCTCTCCCGGCCGCGGGGAGCACGTGTGGCGGGCGCTCCGCGTCTTCGAGACCGGAGCGCCAGTCCGACCACCGTCAGGCCGTAGGAGTGGCCGCGAGGGCGGCCTACGCGGCGGCGGCGCCGATCCGCTTGATCTCCCATTCCAGTTCGACGCCCGAGGCCGCCCTGACCCGCCGGCGCACCTCCTCACCCAGCCCCTCGATGTCGGCGGCGGTGGCCCCGCCGGTGTTGATGAGGAAGTTGCAGTGCATGTCGGACACCTGCGCCCCGCCGAGGGTCAAGCCACGGCAACCGGCGGCATCGACCAGCTGCCAAGCCTTGCCTCCGGGCGGGTTCTTGAAGGTGGAACCGCCGGTCTTCTCGCGGATCGGCTGCGAGGCCTCGCGCGCCTGGGTGATTCGGTCCATCTCGGCGAGGATATCGGCGGTCTCCCCCGGCTCGCCGTGGAACAGCGCATGGGTGAAAACCAGATCCGCCGCCGCGCCGGAATGCCGGTAGCTGAAGCCGAAATCGGCATTGGCCAGCACATGCACCCGCCCCTGCCGGTCGACGGCGCGGGCTTCGACAAGCCGGTCCTTCGTCTCCCCGTGATGCGCCCCGGCATTCATGCGCAGCGCACCGCCTATGCCGCCGGGAATGCCGCGATAGAAGGCGAGCCCGGCGATGCCGGCATCCGCCGCCGCGCGGGCGAGCTTCACATCCGGCACCGCGGCGCCGACCCGCAGGCGGTGTCCCTCTTCGACGACGACGTCGGAGAAGCCCCGGGCGAGGCGGATGACGACGCCCGCGACGCCGCCGTCGCGCACGATGAGGTTGGAGCCGAGGCCGATCACCGTCACCGGGATCTCCGCCGGCAGGCGGGCGAGGAAATAGGCGAGGTCGTCCTCGTCCGCCGGAGTGAACAGCATTTGCGCCGGCCCGCCGACGCGGAACCAGGTAAGCGGCGCCAGCGGCTGGTTGGCGAGAAGCCGGCCGCGCAGCTCCGGCATGCGGGCGGCGAGGTCGGCGGTCAGGTCGGGAAAGCTCACGCGCCGAACCCCTCCGCCTCGAGCTGTCCCGGCAGCGCATAGGCCCATTGGGTGATGTTGCCGGCGCCGAGGCAGATCACATAGTCCCCCGGCTTCGCCAGCCCCTTCACGAGGCCCGCCAGCGCATCGGGCGCCGGCAGCGGCTGCACCGAGCGATGCCCGCGCGCACGCAACGCCTCCACGAGGTGGTCGCGGTCCACCCCGGCGATCGGCGCCTCGCCGGCGGCATAGACATCGGCGACGATCACATGGTCGGCGTCGTTGAAGCAGGTGGCGAACTGGTCGAACAGCGAATGCAACCGGGTATAGCGGTGCGGTTGCACCACCGCGATCACCTGCCCGTCGGTCGACGCGCGGGCCGCCCGCAGCACGGCGGCGATCTCCACCGGATGATGGCCGTAATCGTCGAAAATGGTCACACCGGCCACCTCACCGGTCTTGGTGAAGCGGCGTTTCACGCCGCCGAAGCCGGCCAGCGCGGCGCGGATCTGCTCGTCGCTCGCCTTCAATTCGCGGGCGACGGCGATGGCGGCGGTGGCGTTCAGCGCATTGTGCCGGCCCGGCATCGGCAGGATGAGGTCGCGCAGCTCGTGCGCCACCCCGCCCTCGCGGTCGCGGAACAGCACCGTGAAGCGCGACTGGCCGCCCTTCAGGTCGATTTCGGTAATGCGAACATCGGCTTGCGGGTTCTCGCCATAGGTGATCACGCGCCGGTCCTCGACGCGCCCGACCATCGCCTGCACCACCGGATGGTCGATGCACATCACCGCGAAGCCATAGAACGGCACGTTCTCGACGAAGCTGCGGAACGCCTGCTGCACCGCCTCGAAGGTGCCGAAATGGTCGAGATGCTCGGGATCGATATTGGTGACGATCGCCACCTCGGCCGGCAGCTTCAGGAAGGTGCCGTCGCTCTCGTCCGCCTCCACCACCATCCATTCGCCATCGCCGAGGCGGGCATTGGTGCCGTAAGCATTTATGATTCCACCGTTAATCACGGTCGGATCGAGGTTCGCCGCATCCAGCAGCGTCGCCACCAGCGAGGTGGTGGTGGTCTTGCCGTGGGTGCCGGCGATGGCGACGCAGCTCTTCAGCCGCATCAGCTCAGCCAGCATCTCCGCCCGGCGCACCACCGGCAGGCGCTTGGCGCGGGCGGCGACCAGCTCGGGATTGTCGCGCTTGATGGCGGAGGAAACCACGAGCACCTCGGCGCCGTCGAGATTCTCGGCGGCATGGCCGACATGAACCTTGATGCCCTTCTCCGTGAGGCGCTTCACATTGGCGCTCTCGGCGACGTCGGAGCCCTGCACCGTGTAGCCGAGATTGTGCAGCACCTCGGCGATGCCGCTCATGCCGATGCCGCCGATACCGACGAAATGGATGGGACCGAGGGAGAGCGGGAGCTTCATGCGGCTATGTCCTTGTCAGCCGGACGGCGTGCGACCTTCCGGTAGGGCGGGCAGGATTAGGCGAGGCAATTAGACGAGACACACGGCTCCGTCATCCCCGCCGCCCCTAAACGTCGATCTTGGCTATTCGCAGGACGAGTTCGGCGAGGCGCTCGTCGGCATCCGCCCGTCCCATGCCGTGCGCCGCCTGCGCCACCGTCTCAAGCGCGGCGGGATCATCCATCAGCCGGACGAGCTCGGCGGCGAAGGTCTCGGGGGTGAACTCGGCCTGCGGCATCAGCAGCGCCCCGCCGGCCCGCGCCAGCGCGGTGGCGTTGACCAGTTGGTCCTGGTCGAGCGCCCCGGGCAGCGGCACCAGCACCGAGGGCCGGCCGATCACACCGAGCTCCGCCACCGTGGAGGCACCGGAACGGGCGACGACCAGATGCGCCAGCGCCATGCGCGCCGGCAGGTCATCGAAGAAGGGCGCAAGCTCGGCGCTGACGCCGAGCCGGTCATAGGTCGCGCGGGCCGCCGCCATGTCCTCGGTGCGGCACTGCTGGGTGATCCGCAGCCTTGTCCGCAGCGCCGGGGACAGCTTTTCCACCGCCGGCGGCACGATCTCGCTCATGATGCGGGCGCCCTGGCTGCCGCCGAACACCAGCAGCCGGAACGCGCCGCCCGGCGCCGGCGGCTCGAAGGGCACGCGGGCGGCGGCCTGCACGGCGGGACGCACCGGATTGCCGGTATGGTGCGCCTTCGCGTTCAGCGCGGCATCGCCCGCCACCGCGTCGGGATAGCCGAGCGCGATGGCGGTCACGCGGGGAGCCAGCAGCCGATTCGCCCGCCCCATCACGCCGTTGGCCTCATGGATCAGCGTCGGTCGCCCGGAAAGCGTGCCGGCCAGCAGCGGCGGCACGGTAGGGTAGCCGCCGAAGCCGATGATCGCGGCAGGCTTCAGCCGGCGCACCAGCGCCAGCCCCTTCACCAGCCCGGTGCCGAGCGCCAGCGCGGTCTTCGCCAACGCCACCGGCGAGCGGCCGCGCATGGTGTCGGCCGGCAGCACGTGCAGCTGGCGAGCGGGGAAATGACCGGCATAGCGCGCCGCCCTCTCGTCGGTCGCGAGATCGACGACGACGCCGCGCCGCGCGAGCGCATTGGCTAGCGCCTCGGCGGGAAACAGATGGCCGCCGGTACCACCGGCGGCAATGAGAACGAGGGGCGCGTCGCCCGATCCGCCGGCCATCGCCCGGGCCTCACGCGGCCGCGGGAGCCGGCGGCGAGGCCGGCGATCCCAATCGGGTGCCGAGCCGCTCCAGCTCGGCCAGCGTGGCGCTGCGCGGGCGGCGGCGGGTCAGCGCCAGCAGCATGCCCATGCCGAAGGCCAGCGACAGCAGCGAGGAGCCGCCATAGGAGACGAAGGGCAGCGTCATGCCCTTGGCGGGCATCATGTGCAGGTTGACCATCATGTTGATGCAGGACTGCAGGCCGAACAGCATGGCGAGCCCGGCGACCGCGAAACGCACGAACGGGTCCTCGTCATGCATCGCCCGGCTCAGCGACCGCAGCACGATGAAGGCGAACAAGCTGGCGATCATCATGCACAGCACGGCGCCGAACTCCTCCGCCGCCACGGCGAAGATGAAGTCGGTGTGCCCGTCCGGCAGCATCTTCTTGAAGGTGCCCTCGCCCGGCCCCTGCCCCAGCCAGCCGCCATTGAGGAAGCTGTCGATGGCGAGGTCGATCTGGTAGGTGTCGCCGGATTCCGGGTCGAGGAAGCGGTCGATACGCTTGGTAACGTGCGGCACCAGGTGATAGGCGAGGAACAGGCCGGCGGCGCCGATGCCGCCGAGGCCGACCACCCAGATCATCCTGAGACCGGCGAGAAAGAACAGCCCGCCCCACACCAGCGAGACCAGCATGGTCTGGCCGAAGTCCGGTTGCAGTACCAGCGGGGTGATGACGCTGCCGAGCAGCGCCACCGCCATCATCTGGCCGGGCATCTCCGGCCGGCGCACGCTCTCGGAGAACAGCCAGGCGGCGATGATGACAAAGCTGGGCTTGATGAATTCCGACGGCTGGACGGCGATAGGACCGATATTGAGCCAGCGCCGCGCGCCCTTCACCTCCGGGCCGAACACCAGCGTCGCGAACAGCAGCCCGAGACACACGAGGAACAGCACCAGCGACACCCGGCGGATATTCTTCGGCGACAGGAAGGAGGTGCCGATCAGCACGACCAGGGCCGGCAACAGGAACATCACCTGGCGGTTCACGAAATGGAACGGATCGGCGATGCCGAGACGGGACGCGACCGGCGGACTCGCCGCCAGCGACAGCACGATGCCAATGATCATCAGCGCTGCCAGCGCCCCGAGAAGCAGACGGTCCACCGTCCACCACCATTCGCCGACCACGGTCCTTTCGGCACGCGAAATCATGGAACGCCACTCTCCTGAAGCGGGCAGCCCCCGCCGCGTGGCAGTATCGTCCGGTTAAGGTTGACGGACGCTTAAAGGAGATCAGCCGCCGGGCAGCGATTGCACCAGCGCGCGGAAGCGGTCGCCGCGCACCTCGAAATTCGGGAACTGGTCGAAGCTCGCGCAGGCGGGCGAGAGCAGCACCACCGGATGGCCCGCCTCCGGGCCCGACGCGTCGCGGGCGGCGGCGGGGATGGCGTTCTCCAGCGTGCCGCATATCTCGAACGGCACGTCGTCGCCGAGCGTCGCAGCGAAGGCCTCGGCCGCCTCGC
Source organism: Ancylobacter sonchi (assembly GCF_018390695.1). Taxonomy (GTDB): domain Bacteria; phylum Pseudomonadota; class Alphaproteobacteria; order Rhizobiales; family Xanthobacteraceae; genus Ancylobacter; species Ancylobacter sonchi. The sequence goes on from NZ_JAHBGF010000011.1 coordinate 374,404, forward strand.
CGATGAGATAGGCCTTGCGTACGCGGCCGAAGAACGGGCGCAGCGGCTCGATGCCGCCCGCCTTCGGCTTGCCGCCGAGGATCCAGTAGATGTCCTCGAAGCTGGTCAGCGCCCGTTCCGCCGCATCGGCGTTGGTCGCCTTGGAATCGTTGACGAACAGCACCTTGCCGATGGTCCGCACCTGCTCCATGCGGTGGGCGAGGCCGGGGAAGCTCTTCAACCCCTCGACGATCACCTCCGGCGCGAGCCCGAGGGCCCGGGCGGCGGCGAAGGCGGCGGCCGCGTTCTGGGCATTATGCGCGCCGCGCAGCGAACCGATGCCGGCGAGCGGCACGGTGAACACGGTGCGCCCGCCCTCGCGCACCTCGAGCGCATCGCCTGCGAGGCAGATGCCGTCGGCGAGATCGTGCAGCACCGAGATGCGCACCAGCCGGCGCCCGGCTGCTTCCAGTCGGTCGGCGATGGCGCGCGACCAGTCGTCATCGACGCCGACTACCGCCGTGCCGCCCGGCGCCACGCCGGCGACGAGCCGTTCCTTCACCTCGGCGTAATGCGTCATGTCGCCATGCCGGTCGAGATGATCGGGCGACAGGTTGAGCAGGATGCCGACGCTGGCATCGAGGCTCGGCGCGAGGTCGATCTGGTAGGACGAGCACTCGATCACATGCACCCGTTCCGGCGCCGGCGGCGCGAGCGACAGGATGGCCGGCCCGAAATTACCGCCGATCGGCGCCTCGCGGCCGGCGAAGCTGAACAGATGCGCGATCAGCGCCGTGGTGGTCGATTTGCCATTGGTGCCGGTGATCGCCACCATCGGCGAGCCCGGCGCATGAGCGCGACGCTCACGCACGAAGAGTTCGATGTCGCCGATCACCTCGACCTTGGCGGCCTTGGCCAGCTCGACGCTCCAATGCGGCTTGGGGTGGGTAAGCGGCACGCCCGGCGCCAGCACCAGCGCCGCGACGCCGGTCCAATCGAGCCCGCGCAGGTCGGCGGTCGGGATGCCCGCCGCCTCCGCCTTCGCCACCGAGGTCGGCGAATCGTCGAACGCCGTCACCTCGGCGCCCCCGGCGATGAGCGCCTGCGCGGTGGCGAGGCCGGAGCCGCCGAGGCCGAACAGGGCGACGCGGCGGCCACGGAAGCTGGTGACGGGGATCATGATGGGGAACCTCGGCAGGACGGCGCCCGGATCGGGCACATCTGGCTAGCGCATTTCGGCGCCGGATGGAAAGATCGCCGCACCGGCCAGCATTGCGAGACCAACATGACCCGCCCGACCCTGCTCCCGCTCGGCTCCACCCTGCGGGTGCTGCGCCCGCATCCCAGCATCCTCGCCTTCTACGACGGACGCATCGAGGGCGCGCGGGCGCATTCGGCGGCGCCCAACTGGCTCGACGACGGCGCCTATGCGCTCGGCGTCTGCGTCTATGCGGTGATCGACGGGTCGGAGGCCATTCTCTACGACACCCACATCTCGCTCACCCATGCGCGGATGATGCGCCGAACCCTCGAAGAGGCCGGCGTCACCTCGATCCGCGTGGTGCTCAGCCACTGGCACGACGACCATGTCGCCGGCAACGAGGTGTTCGCCGATTGCGAGATCCTCGCGCTCGACAAGACCGAGGCCGCCCTCGCCGCCCATCGCCAGGAGCTGGAAACCGGCGAGCCGCCGATCCGCCCGCTCGTCATGCCGAACCGCATCATCTCCGGCCCGACGGAGCTCGCCGTCGGCCGGCTGAAGGTGCAGCTCGAGCCCGCCGAGATCCACAGTCGCGATGGGCTGATCCTGCTGCTGCCCGATCTCGGCATCATGCTCGCCGGCGACACGCTGGAAGAGCCGATCACCTATGTCGCCGAGCCGGACCGCCTCGCGGTACATGTGGCGGAGCTCGAACGCATCAGGTCGTGGGGCTACGAGCGCATCCTGCCGAACCATGGCGCGCCGGAGGTCATCGCCGCCGACGGCTACGGGCCGTCGCTCATCGACGCCACCATCCGCTATGTGAAGAAGCTGCTGCGGCTCGACATCGACATGGCGCTGGCCGACCAGGACCTGTCCACCTTCATCGCCGGCGACCTCGCCGATGGCGTGCTCACCTATTTCGCGCCCTATGAGCAGGTACACGCCGACAATGTGAAGAAGGTGCTGGCCGCCCGGTAGAACGGGCCGCCGCTCACCGCAGCTTCAGCGTCGACAGACCGATCAGCGCCAGCACCACGGCGATGATCCAGAAGCGGATCACGATCTGCGGCTCGGTCCAGCCCAGCTGTTCGAAGTGGTGATGGATCGGCGCCATCTTGAACACGCGCTTGCCGGTGAGCTTGAAGGAGATCACCTGCACGATCACCGACACCGCCTCCAGCACGAACAGGCCGCCGATCACCGCCAGCACGATCTCGTGCTTGGTGGCCACCGCAATGGTGCCAAGCAGGCCGCCCAGCGCCAGCGAGCCGGTGTCGCCCATGAATATCTGCGCAGGCGGGGCGTTGAACCACAGAAAGCCGATGCCCGCGCCGATAAGGGCACCGCAGATCACCGCCAGTTCGCCGACGCCGGCGACATAGTGGATCTGCAGGTAATCGGCGAACAGCACGTTGCCGGAGAGGTAGGAGATCAGCCCGAAGCTGCCGGCGGCGACCATCACCGGCACGATGGCGAGGCCGTCGAGCCCGTCTGTGAGATTGACCGCATTGCCGGCCGCGACGACCACGAAGGCGCCGAACACCACGAAGAACCAGCTGAGGTCGATCAGAAGGTCCTTGAAGAACGGGAAGGCCAGCGAGGAGGACAGCGGCTCGCGGCCGACATGCATGATCACCACCGCCGCGATGCCGCCGATCAGGAATTCGAGGGTAAGGCGTGCCCGCCCGGACAGGCCGGCATGGGTCTGCTTGGTCACCTTGAGATAGTCGTCATAGAAGCCGATCAGCCCAAAGCTGATGGTGACGAACAGCACCACCCAGACATAGGGATTGGAAAGATTGGCCCAGAGCAGGGTCGCCACCATCAGGCCGGAGAAGATCATCAGCCCGCCCATGGTGGGCGTGCCCTTCTTGGTGAGCAGGTGCGATTGCGGCCCATCGGTGCGGATCGGCTGCCCCTTGCCCTGCTTCAGCCTGAGCAGCGCGATGATCGCCGGCCCGAACATGAAGACGAACAGCAAGGCGGTGATGATCGCCCCGCCGGTGCGGAAGGTGATGTAGCGAAACACATTGAGCGCCGGAACGCTCTCCTGGAACTGGGCCAGCCATTGAAGCATCGGATCAACCTTCCGCCGAGGCGTCGTCTTTAACAGGGAATCGCTCGGCGAGTGCGCGGACGAGCGGCCCCATGCGGCTGCCGTTCGACCCCTTCACCACGAGCACGTCGCCGCCGCGCAGGCGGTCGGCGAGCAGCGGCAGCAGCGTCGCGGCATTGGGCGCCCAGGCGCCGCGGCGGTTCTCGGGCAGCGCTTCGTGCAACGCCCGCATCAGCGGCCCGGCGGAGAAGACGAGATCCGCCCGCCCCGCCTCGGGAGCGAGGCCGCGATGGAGATCCTCGCCCATCGCGCCGAGTTCCAGCATGTCGCCGAGCACCGCGATGCGCCGGCCGCGCCCCTCGACCGGGGTACCGGCGAGCACGGCGAGTGCCGCGCGCATCGAGGCCGGGTTGGCGTTGTAGCTCTCGTCGATCATCAGCGCCATGCCGCCCTTCACGGCGAGCGCAGTGCGCACTCCCCTCCCCGGCGGCGGGCCGAGCGAGGCGAGCGCCAGCGCGGCGAGGCAGAGATCGGCGCCGGCGAGCTTGGCCGCCGCCAGCACCGCCAGCGCGTTCTGCACGATATGGCGGCCGGGCAGGCCGATCTTGAAGCTCACCGTCTCGCCCAGGATCTCGGCGAGCGCGGTCGAGCCGTTCGGCTGTAGTGCGACGCTGAGCAGGCGCGCCTGCGCCGCCACCGACTGGCCGAAGCCGATGATGGTGTCGATGCCGGCGGCGCGAGCGGCGGCGGCCAGCCGCTCGAAATGCGGGTTGTCGCGGTTGAGCACCGCCGCCCCGCCCGGCTCGACCCCGGCGAAGATCTCCGCCTTGGCGTCGGCGATGGCTTCCACATTGGGAAACTGGGCGATGTGCACCGGCTCCACGGTGGTAATCACCGCCACATGCGGGCGCACCATGGAGGAAAGCGGGGCGATCTCGTCGGCATGGTTCATGCCGAGCTCGAAGACGCCGTAGGCAGCATCGGCCGGCAGGCGCGCGAGCGACAGCGGCACGCCCCAATGATTATTGTAGGAGGCGGCCGAGGCGTGGGTAAGCCCGTCGGCGCCGAGGGCCAGCAGCAGCGCCTCCTTGGTGGTGGTCTTGCCCACCGAACCGGTCACCGCGACGATGCGGCCGCCGCAGCGGGCCCGCGCCGCCCGGCCGGCATCCTCCAGCGCCCTCAGCACATCCTCGACGATGAGCGCCGGCATGTCCGCCGGCAGCGTGTCGAGCTTGGCCCGCGCCACCACGCACAAGGCCGCGCCGCGCGCGGCGGCGCCGGCGGCGAAGTCGTGGCCGTCACGGTCGCCGGTGATGGCGAAGAAGGCATCGCCGATCTTCAGCGTACGCGAATCGATGGACACGCCGCCGATGGGCGCGTCCACGACCACGCCGCGCAGCGTGCCGCCGGTGGCCTGCGCCAGCTCCGCCGGCGTCCACAACGGTGCGCGACGTGCGGTGTCAACGCTTTGCGAAGCGCCAACCGGCCGCGAAACGCCTGTGCCCTGCCCATCCATGGCTATCCCCCAAAGCTGCCGAGCGCCGCCCGCGCGACGTCGCGATCGGAGAACGGCAGGGTCCGGTCGCCCACGATTTGGCCGGTTTCGTGACCCTTGCCGGCGATCAGCACCACATCCCCGGCTTCCGCCATGCCGATCGCCGCCGCGATCGCCTCGGCGCGATCGCCGATCTCGCGTGCCCCCGGCGCCGCGTCGAGAACCGCCGCGCGGATGGTCGCCGGATCCTCGCTGCGCGGATTGTCGTCGGTGATGATGACGACATCCGCCTTGTCGGCGGCTATGGCCCCCATCAGCGGGCGCTTGCCCTTGTCGCGATCGCCGCCGCAGCCGAAGACGACGATGAGACGGTCGCTCGCATAGGGCCGCAGGGCGTCGAGCGCGTTGGCGAGCGCGTCCGGCTTGTGCGCGTAGTCGACGAAGACGCCGGCGCTGTCCTTGGTGCCGACCAGTTCCAGCCGGCCCGGCACGCCCTCCAGCCGCTCCAGCGGCGTCAGCGCATCCTTCATGGCCGTGCCGGTGGCAACGGCGAGGCCGGCGGCGACCAGGGCGTTCGCCACCTGGAAGGCACCGACTAATGGCAGGCGGAGCGTGCGGCGCCGGCCGTCCGCCTCCACTTCGATGAGCTGCCCGAGCCCGTCGTCGCGGCGTGACAACAGCGCGATGCCGGCGCCGGCGACGCCGATACCGATCACTTCCAGCCCACTATCGGCGGCGAGATCGGCGACATGCCCACCCTCGGTGCTGTCGACCCACACCGCCGCGCCGCCGCCGCGCGGAATGAGATGGCGGAACAGCCGCAGCTTGGCCTCCAGATAGGCCTCCATGCTCGGGTGATAATCGAGATGGTCGCGCGAGAGATTGGTGAAGCCGCCGGCCGACAGCCGGACGCCGTCGAGCCGATGCTGATCGAGCCCGTGCGAGGAGGCCTCCAGGCACAGATGCGTCACGCCCTCGCCGGCGAGGTGATCCAGCGTGCGGTGAAGCGCGATCGGATCGGGCGTGGTGAGAGAGCCGTACACCGCACCGGACGGTGTCACGACGCCGAGCGTGCCAAGGCTGGCGCTGGCATGGCCGAGATGCTGCCAGATCTGGCGGGTGAACGCTGCGACCGACGTCTTGCCGGAGGTACCGGTCACCGCGGCGATGGTTTCCGGCTGGCGTGGGAAGGCGTTGGCGGCGGCGAGCGCCACCGCCCGGCGGGCATTGCCGACCCGCACATAGGAGACGTCCTGCGGCAGGTCGGCCGGGCGCTCCGCCTCGCCGACCACCGCCGCCGCCCCGCGCGAGACCGCTTCCCGGGCGAAGGCCATGCCGTCCGCCTTGACGCCGGCAAGCGCGAAGAACACGTCGCCGCAGCGCGCCTTACGGCTGTCCAGCACCGGTTCGGCGACATCGAGGGCCGGATCGGCCGCGTCATAATCGGCGTCGTCGCCGATCAGCGCGCCGAGGGTACGGATCGTGGATGCCGGCGGAGAGGAGTGCGGAATGTCAGTCATGCTCGCCGTTCCGAACGACCGCGCTGAACCCGCGGGAAGACGACCGCGCCCGCTGCGCAGCCGGCCGATTGCCCCCTGCTGCGGGCAATATCCGATTCCGATGACCTTGCGCAGGGGAAATCGGCACGCGCCACATCATTGTACCTGAGCCACCTTGTTGGAGGACAGGATGCTCTCGACCGGCGGCACTTCCTTGCGCGGCATGATGCCGAGCAGCGGCGCCACGCGCTGGATGATGCGCGCCGAGGTCGGCGCGGCGTTCCAGCCGGCGGTGGCGTAGCCATAGGTGCCTTCCACCGCCTGCGGCTCGTCGAGCATGATCAGCATCAGATATTGCGGGTCGTCCATCGGGAAGGCGGAGATGAAGGAGGTGAGCAGCCGGGTCTTGGAATAGCGCCCATTGATGACCTTCTCCGCCGTGCCGGTCTTGCCGCCGACATAGTAGCCGGGCGAGTCCGCCTTCTTGGCCGACCCCTTCTCGGCATTGAGGCGCATCAGATAGCGCATCTTGGTGCTGGTCTCGGGCTTGATCACCCGGGTGGCGATCTGCGCGGCCTCTTCCGGCGTACGCTTGAGGAAGGTCGGCGGGATCAGCCAGCCGCCATTCACCAGCGCGTTCTCGGCCATCAGCACCTGGATCGGCGCGACGGCAAGGCCGTGGCCGAAGGCGATGGTCGCGGTATTGAGATCGCCCCAGCGCTTGGGCACCAGCGGCATGGCGCTCTCGGGCAGCTCGGTCCGCAGGCGGTCGAGCTGGCCCATCTTCTTCAGGAACGCCTTGTGCGCGTCGACGCCGAGCGTCAGCGCCATGCGCGCCGTGCCGATATTGGAGGAGACGAGGAACACCTCCGGCAAGGTCAGCACGCGGTTTTCCGCATGGTAGTCGTGGATCTTGAACCGGCCGAACGACAAGGCGCCGCGCGCATCCAGCGTCGAGTTGAGGTTGAACCTGCCGCTGTCGAGCGCCATGGCGAAGGTGAGCGCCTTGAAGGTGGAGCCCATCTCGAACACGCCGGTGGTCAGGCGGTTCAGCGCCTTGGGGTCGAGCGCCTTGGCCGGGTCGTTGGCGTCGAAGTCCGGCAGCGAGGCCATGGCGAGGATCTCGCCGGTGCGCACATCGGTGATCACCCCGGCCGCCGCCTTGGCCTTGAACTTCAGGAAGGCGGCGTTGAGCTCGTCGCGCAGCACGTGCTGCACCCTGAGATCGAGGGACAGCTCCACCGGCTCCTGCTGGCGGTCGGTGGCGAAGCCGGCGAGATGCAGCTCGGAAAGCCCGCGGCTGTCGATCCATTTCTCCAGGCCAGCAATGCCCTGGTTGTCGATATTGACCGATCCGAGGGTGTGCGACGCGAGGTTGCCGCCGGGATAGATGCGGCGGTTCTCGGTCATGAAGCCGATGCCCGGCAGGCCGAGATTGTAGATCTCGCGCTGCTGCATCGGCGAGATGTCGCGCTTCAGCCAGACGAAGCCGCGCTTGCTGTCGAGGCGCAGGCGCATCTCGTCGGTATCGACGCCGGGCAGCACCGCCGACAGCGCTTCCACCGCCTCGTCGACGTCGATCAGGCGCTTGGGCTCGCCGAACAGCGAGGCGGAGCGCACATCGGTGGCGAGGATGCGGCCATTGCGGTCGAGAATGTCCGGACGGGCGGAAGCCACCGCGTCCGAGGACATGCCGCGCCGGCTGAGCGCCCCCTCCGGCGAGGAGGCGAACATGGCGAGCCGCCCGCCAATCGCGAGATACACCGTGCCGAACACCAGCATGCACAGGATGAGGCGCGCCCGCGCCACCGCATGCGCCTCCGGCCGCCCGCGCCGCGCCGCGCTGCGGATCACCCCGATCAGGGCCCGCAGCGCGCGACCGGGCAGGCGGAGGAACCACATCGGCACTGCGGCAAGGCGCAGCTTCGGAGCCGTCGGCACCGGCAGGCGCAGCTTGGGCAGGCGCGAGCGGAGCTTGGAAAGGCCGGACGCAATCACCAGGCGACCTCCAATACTTACTGGCCAACCGCTGCCGGCGGCAGCAGCGGCATGGGCGACATCATGGGCGCCGTCGCCATCGGGCGGGCGGACGGCGGGGGAAGCGGCGAGCCGAGCATCGGCGCATGCGTCGGCGCGAGGGCCCCGGCGGCCGGCACGGCGGAAAGCGGCAAGGCCCCGTTCGGGCGCGGTGCGGCCGAGGCGGGAGCGATCGGCGCGCGGGCCACCGGCTTGGGCACCGCCGGCTTTGCCTGGCTGGTCGGGATCGCCGCGCCGGTCGGGCTGTCGACCAGAGCCTCGATCATGCCGCCGAGCGCGTCGCCGGCCGCGTCCGGCTTGGCCGGCAGGCTGGCGAGCATGTCCATGCGGGTGACGTCCAGCGGCTGCATGTCGAGATGATGCTCGGCGAGCGCCTGGATACGGTCCGGCGCCGTGCGCCGCGCCCATTCGGCATTCAGCGTAGCGATGCGGTCGCGCTCCCAGCGGATCTCGTCGCGCAGCTTGGCGATCTTCTGCGCCTCGAAGGCCGAGGCATATTTCACGTGATAGACCGCGCCCGCCGCCGCCAGCAGCGCGATCACCGAGATGAAATTGAGGATGCGGAACATGTTTCTCGGTCCTCAGTGATGGCGGCTGCGCGCATCGAAATCGGGAAGCGGCGGCAGCAGGGAATCAAGGTCGCTCGCCTCGCGCGCCGGCGCCGCGGTGCGTTCGCCGGCCCTGAGCTTGGCCGAGCGCGCGCGCGGATTGACGCGGGTCTCGGCATCGCCGGGCTCCACCGCCCCCTTGGCGATGAGACGGAAGCTCGGCGGCGCGCTCGCCACCGCCGGCAGGTGGCGCGATCCGGCCGCCGGCTTGGCACGGGCGTTCAGGAAGTTCTTCACGATGCGGTCTTCCAGGGAATGGAAGGTGACGACCACCAGTCGCCCGCCGGGCTTCAAGACGCGTTCGGCCGCCGCCAGCGCGCGGGCGAGCTCGCCGAGCTCGTCATTCACCGCGATGCGCAAGGCCTGGAAGCTGCGGGTCGCGGGATGCGGCTCGTGCGGCTTCGCCCACACCACCTTGGCGATGATGTCGGCGAGCTGCAGCGTGCGGGTGATCGGGGCTTCCTCGCGCGCCTTGACGATGGCGCGGGCGATGCTGCGCGACTGCCGCTCCTCGCCGAAGCGATAGATCAGATTGGCGAGTTCGGCCTCCGGCAGCCGGGCGACATAGTCCGCCGCCGACAGCCCTTCCCCCGACATGCGCATGTCGAGCGGGCCGTCGCGGCGGAACGAGAAGCCGCGCTCGCCCTCGTCGAGCTGCATCGAGGAGACGCCGATGTCCAGCACCACGCCGTCGACCTCCGGCGCGCCGAGCATCGCCGCCACCTGGTCGAGATTGCCGAAACGATCCTCGCTCACCGCCAGCCGGCCGGGATGGGCGAGCACCAGAGGAGCGCTCGCCGCCACCGCGGTCGGATCGCGGTCGATGGCGATCACCCGGCAATCGGCCGCGCCGAGGATGGCCCGCGTGTAGCCGCCCGCGCCGAACGTGCCGTCGACATAGACGCCGCCGTCCTTCGGCGCGAGATGCGCCAGCACCTCGGCGAGCAGCACCGGGACGTGGCGCTCTCCATTGTCGGCCGGAGAATCGGGTGGCAGGGACGGCGCCATCATGCGTCTCCGGCCGGCATCCGGCTGCCCGCACCGGCGCACCCGCGAGCGACGGCGCGGCGCGAAGGGATGCGCCGTACCGTGGAAGGCAAACGGGTGGCAGGCAGTTTCGGGCATGCAGGACTATGGGACATCGGCGGGACGCTGGTCGGGGCTGCGACGCGACGCGCCGAATCCCCCGGTTTCGATCCGCGATTAACGCTCTCTGAACCTTAAGAATCGGTTGAACCGGGCGCAGGAGCCGGTTAGCTCGCTGCCATGGACGACGTTCCGACCTTTACCGCCGACTCGCCGCTGGCCGCCGACGTGCTCGCCTCGCCCAACCATGGCGAGCGCCTCGGCGTCGCCGTGGCGGACATGCTGCTGCTCCACTACACCGGCATGCAGAGCGCGGAAGAAGCCGTGGCCTGGCTGCGTTCGCCGGAAAAGGCGGTCTCGTGCCACTACGTGGTGCACGAGGATGGACACATCGTGCAGCTGGTGCCGGAATCCCGCCGGGCCTGGCACGCCGGCCTTTCCTCATGGGCCGGCGCGACGGACATCAACTCGCTGTCGATCGGCATCGAGATCGTCAATCCCGGTCATGATTTCGGCTATCCGCCCTTCCCCGCCCGCCAGATCGAGGCGGTGACGGCACTCAGCAAGGACATCGTCACCCGCCTCGCCATCCGGCCCGAGCGCGTGCTGGCGCATTCCGACGTCGCGCCGTTGCGCAAGCAGGATCCGGGCGAAAAATTCCCGTGGGACATCCTGCATCGCGCCGGGATCGGCCATCTGGTCGAGGAAGAACCGATCAGCGACGGCCGCTATTTCATGCGCGGCGAGTCCGGCCAGCCGATCGAGGCGCTGCAGGCCATGCTCGGCTTCTACGGCTACGCGGTTCCGGTTACCGGCACCTATTGCGAGACCACCGAGGCGGTGGTGCGCGCCTTCCAGCGCCATTTCAGGCGATCGCGTGTCGACGGCGTGGCGGACGTCTCCACGCTCGCCACATTGTATGCCCTCTGCACGTCCCGGTAGGCAGGTTCCGCAGGGACCGCCCATCTATTCGTCTACCGTGCCAGGACACCGCCGGCGACATCATCCTGCGCCAAGGCGGGCGCCAGCGAAACAATCGTGCCGTTTCGTTGCCCATCGGCCACAGCGGCACGTGCGTCAAGTCCGCACGCCTACGTATTTCCTAATTCGTGGACAATTGAAGCCTCATTGGAAACAGATTTTCCATCGCATTTCCCGGTCTCCTTCATCGACCCGGAAAGGCCGTTACCGCGCATGCCTCATAATACTCTCACGTTTCGTACTGCGTTTTTCACTCTCTTGACTGTCATATCCGGCGCGAACATCGCCAGCGCCCGCCCTATCACTGAAAACAAAAGCTTCGAAGAGGCTTCTGGTTCCAAATCATCCATTGTTGCTCTCGTCGACCGTGAAGCACGCGCCAACGGGGTTCCAATCGCTCTTGCCCGCGCCGTGGTGCGCATCGAGAGCAACTGGAACCCCGGTGTCACCGGCAGCGCCGGCGAAGTCGGCCTCATGCAGATCAAGCCCCTCACCGCGCGCGGCCTCGGCTATCAGGGCACCCGCAAGGCGCTCTACGATCCCGCGACCAACATCAAATGGGGCATGCGCTACCTCGCCGGCGCCTATCAGCTCGCCGCCGGCGATACCTGCGGAACCGTGATGCGCTACCAGGGCGGCCACGGCACCACCCGCATGTCGAACATCGCCCGCAGCTATTGCAGCAAGGCCCGCACCCTCATGGCCTCCAACTGAGGACTGCGCGCGCGCCGCGCAAGCGGTTGAAGGTTCTGCGTCACGGCTTGACGGGCGCGCGCGTCTCCCTCATTGCTCCCCAGCCAGCCGGCCGGGCGGCCGCGTCGCCCGCAAGGGCGCCGAGGAAAGTCCGGGCTCCACGAAGACACGGTGCCGGATAACGTCCGGCGGGGGCGACCCCAGGGAAAGTGCCACAGAAATCAAACCGCCACGGGTGCGCCCGCGGCAAGGGTGAAACGGTGGGGTAAGAGCCCACCGCGCGGCCGGCAACGGAAGCGGCACGGCAAACCCCACCGGGAGCAAAGTCGAATAGGGGTGACACGAGACCGGTTCGCCGGTCTCACGTCCGTCTTCGGACCGTCGCCCGGGTTGACTGCTAGAGGCGTCGAGCAATCGGCGTCCCAGAGGAATGGCCGCCACGCGGGAGCGATCCCGCCTTACAGAACCCGGCTTACAGGCCGGCTGGCGCTTTCCCCGCTGCGGCACGGGGTGTATTCGGCATGACATCGGTCCTTCTGGAGTTCCGTGCATGCCCATCCGTATTCTGCTCGCCGGCGCCACCGGCTGGGTCGGCCGCGCTCTCGCCCCGGCCATCGCCGACGCCCCCGATCTCGAACTCGTCGCCGGCGTCTCGCGCTCCGCCGCCGGCACCTCGATCGACGGCGCCCCGGTCTTCGCCTCCATCGAGGAGGCGCTCTCCATCCCTTCCGACGTGCTCATCGACTACACCAAGCCGAACGTGGTGAAGACGAATGCCGCCGCCGCCATCGCCTCTGGCCGGCATGTGGTGGTCGGCACCTCCGGCCTCGGCGCGCCGGACTATGCCGAGCTCGACGCGCTGGCGCGCGAGAAGGGCATCGGCGTGCTGGCGGCCGGCAATTTCTCCATCACCGCTACCCTGCTGAAGCGCTTCACCCTGGAAGCGGCGAAATATGTCGCCGATGTCGAGATCATCGACTACGCCTCCGCCGGCAAGCCCGACGCTCCCTCCGGCACAGCGCGCGAGCTGGCCGAGACGCTGGCCGGCGTCCGTCGCCCCGCGACAAGCCGGCCGGTCGAGGAGGTGAGCGGCGTGCCCGCCACCCGTGGCGGCAGCTTCGGCGAGGGAGCCACCCGCGTGCAGGTACATGCGCTGCGGCTGCCCTCCTTCGTATTGGGCGTGGAAAGCGTGTTCGGCGCTCCGGACGAGCGGCTGACCATCCGCCATGACGCCGGCTCTTCGGCGGCTCCCTATGTCGGAGGCACGCTGCTGGCCGCCCGCAAGGTCGGCGGCTGGACCGGCGTGCGGCGCGGCCTCGACACGCTGCTGGACTGAACGCCGACCGATCGGGCCGCGCGTGCGGCAGCACGCGCCGGTTCCGGGCCAACCTCCCCTGACCGCCAATGATCGGACGGCCGATGACCACTCCCCCGCCGCCGCAAAAGCTCGACATGTTCGGTGTCATCCAGCACGTCCAGGGCGATGCGCCCTGGGGCTCCGTGCTTGATGCCGGGACCGGCGTGCGGTCGGCGCGCTGGATCAGCGGCCTGCCGTCTTCCCGCTGGACCGCCGTCAGCGCCGATCCCGAGCATCTGACGCTCACCGAAGCGGCGGTCGCCACGGCGCGGCGACCGCAGGACCGGCTGGTGCTCGGCAATTGGCAGGATCCGGCCCTGCTCGCTGGCGAGAGCCACGACACGGTACTGGCCGAATATCTTCTCGGGGCGATCGAGAGCTACGCGCCCTATTTCCAGAGCGACCTGTTCGCGCGCCTGCGGCCGCTGGTGCGCGGCCGGCTCTATGTCGTCGGCGTCGATCCCTATGTGATCGGCGCGGCCGCCGACGAAGCCGGCGCTCTGGTCCCCGCCATCGGCCGGCTCCGCGACGCCTGCGCCCTGCTCGCCGGCGTGACGCCCTACCGCGAATACCCGGCGGAATGGGTCATGCAGCGGCTGGAGCAGGTCGGGCTGCGCATCGTCTTCGCCCGCCGCTTCCCCAATGTCTACGACCGGCAATGGGTGGAACGGCAGTTGGTCGACGGTCGGCAATTGGCGGAGCGGATAGACGATCCCGCCGTCGCGGCGGCATTGACCAGCCGCATCGACGCCCTGCGCAAGCGGGCGGAAGAGCTGTTGGTGGGGCATGGCGGGCTCGCCCATGGCCATGACTATGTGATCGCGGCCGTACCCGTCTGACTTGCAGGGCTCCGCTCGATGGAGGGTCAATCCTCGCCGGAGACGGCAGGCGGAGGCGGAATCGGCGTCGCGATATGCCGCTCGGCTGCGTAGGCGCGTTTGGTGGGGGTGATCGAGCCCGTCGTCGCCGGATCGATCCCGAACCAGCGCATCACCATCGGAATGCCGGCCGGCGGTAACGGCACGCCATTCGGGCGAGGCGGCTGCGCGGCCGGAGCTGGCGCGGGATAGCCGGACGCCGGAGCGACCTGCGTCGGATAGCCTTGAGCCGGATAAGTCTGGGCGGGATAGGCTTGGGCGGCAGGCGCGCCATAGGGCTGGATCGGCGCGGGATAACCCGGCTGCGCCAGCGGTTGCGGCGCCCCAGGGCTTGGATAGCTGGGGCTGGCATAGGTCGGCTTCGGGTAGGATGCCGGCGGCTGTGGCGCGGCCGGCGGCGGCGACAACACCATCGGCTCACCGACGGGCGCGTCCATCTCCTCCGGCTCGGATTCGGAACCGGGCGCGGCGGCCGGCGGCGGGTAATAGGCCGGCGTGGCCTGCGGCGGCGCGGCCACCATCGGCGGCGCCTTGTAGACCGGCAGATTGGGCGGCGTCGGCAGTACCGGCATGGGCTTGCAGGTGGTGCGGCCGGACGCGCTGCGCATCAAATCCACATGGATATGGTCGTAATGATAGATGTTCGACCCCGGCGCGAGCACGACGGTGAAGCGCTGACAGGCGGTGGCCTGCACGGTGCGGAGGAAGCCGCGCTCGTCGGGGCGGCCCTTCCAGCCGGTTTTCACCAGGATTTCCCGGCCGTCGGCAAGTACAAAGCCGCCGACGTCGAAGCCGTTGCCGAAGGCGTGCTCGGAAACCTTGCCGGTCGCCGCGCCGTTCATGTTGCGGCAGGAATAGGACGACATCTGTTTGATCTTGGCCACCGGCTGGCCGAACCAGGCATAGGCGGCCGGCTGGATGTCCTCGGCGACCCAGCGGTCGAGCGAGGCTGTCATCGGGCAGGCCAGCGTCGCCTTCGGCGCCACCTCGACCGAACCCTGGTTCAAGCCACTGATCCTGAAGGGATGATCCATGCCGCACGTGCCGGCCCCATTGATGGGGGCCATGGGCACGATGGTGGCGGAAGGCTTCACCAAGCCCTCCGCCAGACATCGCTCTTCAGCCTCCGAGCGCCAGGGTTCCCGCCGTTCGAACGGCGAGAACTTGCAAGCGGAGAGCCCCAGAAGGACGAGCGGGGCTACGATAAACCAGGATACGCCGCGCGTCATAGCGACAAGCTAGGCGTGATTTGGTTGACACCGCGTTAAGCATGACCGGCAGCCTCCAAGAAATATCGGCGCCGGCCAAAGCTTTTCGATTGGTTAATATTTACGGTTTTGAAAGTATTAACCGACGCGCATGCCTCGCCTCGCCGTCCAGTGGGGTGGCCGATGGGGCCGATTTGGCGGGCGGGTTGTCGGGTGAGGCCAGCGTGGCGGGGCGCCTCGGGCCTGCGGCCGGCTCTGAACGCGAAGGGCGCCCTCCCGGGTGGGAGAGCGCCCTCTGCCGTGTGTCGATGTCGCGATGGCGACGAACGGGCCGGGAAGCCGGGGACGGGATCCGCCCGATCACTCGGACGGGGT
>NZ_JAHBGF010000012.1 GCF_018390695.1 Ancylobacter sonchi
CACCGGCCCGACTTGATCGTCGGCGGGAGCGGCTCTATATTCGCTGGCCTTTCGGCCGTCAAGTCCGACTTCAAGTTATCCACTCGAACCCGAACCCCTCAACCTAAGGGCTCGCACCCTTAGGCCGTCGACAGTTTTCCCTCCGGCGACTGCCGGTCCGAAGACCTCGTCTCTGTCGGGATCAACCAGAGGAGCGTCAGCACCGCGTCAGCGGCGCGCCCCGTCGATGAACGGGGTTATAGGGGGAGCCCCTCAGGGTGTCAACAGCCTCGTTTTCAGAAAAATGACGGGCCGGCGACAAAACGGCTTCGACGGCCCCGCTCGGGAAGAAAGGCTGACCTTTCAGTGAGTTAGCCTCGCTGACCTATCCACAGCCCTGTGGATAGCTTGAAAAACGGCCGCAAACTCAATGATCGGAGAGCACGACGTCGTCGGACCACTCGCCCGCGACTTCCTTCACGATCGCCTGGCCGCAAATGACCCGGCCCTTTACCGGGTCGAAGGTCAGCGTCGGGTTGCCGGAAAGCTGCCAGCCCTTGTTCAGCGCCGCCGATACCCGCTTGCAGAACGACACGTCGTCCGGGCCGGTGAGGTAGCGGTAGAGCTTCATGGTGGAGGTCGTTCCG
Source organism: Ancylobacter sonchi (assembly GCF_018390695.1). Taxonomy (GTDB): domain Bacteria; phylum Pseudomonadota; class Alphaproteobacteria; order Rhizobiales; family Xanthobacteraceae; genus Ancylobacter; species Ancylobacter sonchi. The sequence continues at coordinate 627 of NZ_JAHBGF010000012.1, forward strand.
GTCGTGGCGGTCTCGGTGGTCATCGGTCTCATCCTGTCTCGAAAATCTCAATGGCGCGCGGCGATCGCCTCGGCGAGCGCCACTGTCTTGCGGGCGATGTCGGCATGCATGCGTTCATACATGCGCCCGTCGATCTGGATCACGCCCTTGTCGGCATGCTCCGGCAGGTCGAAGGCCGCGATCAGCGCCCGCGCCGCCGCCACCTCGTGCGTCGGCGGGGTGAAGGCGGCGTTGCAGGGCTCGAGCTGCGTCGGATGGATCAGCGTCTTGCCGTCGAAACCCATTTCGGCCGCCTCCGTGCATTCGCGCGAGAAGCCGTCGAGATCGCGGAAGTCGTTCCACACGCCATCCAGCACCTCGATCCGCGCCGCCCGCGCCGCCAGCACGCAGAGCGACAGCCAGGCCTGCATCGGCGCCCGCCCGGGCACGATGCGCGCGCCGGTCTCCTTGGAGAGGTCGTTGGTGCCGAGCGCCAGCACGGCGAGCCGCGTTACCGGATCACGCGCGGCGGCAGCGATCGCCGCCACGTCCAGCACCGCCTGCGGCGTCTCGATCATCGCCCAGACCCGCAGCGAGCCCGGCGCGCCGAGTTCGTCGAGCCGGGTGCCGATCGCCCGCAGCGTCTCGGCGCTGGCGATCTTCGGGATCAGCACGGCGTCGGGACCGGCGCCGGCGGCGGCCGCCGCGGCGAAGCAGGCGAGATCCGCCTCGAACCACGGCGTATCGAAGCCGTTCACCCGCACCACCACCTCGCGCAGGCCATAGCCGCCCGCGGCGAGAGCCTCCGCCACCTGCTGGCGCGCCGCCGCTTTGGCATCCGGCGCCACCGCGTCCTCCAGATCGATGATGAGGCCGTCAGCAGGCAGGCTGCGCGCCTTTTCCAGCGCGCGGGCATTGGCGCCGGGCATATAGAGCACGCTGCGGCGGGGACGGACGGAAGTGGACATGATTCGCTCGGCTAATTGGCAAGATCGGGAAAGCAGCCTATCCGGGCAGATGGCGGCGCACCAACCCCCGCCGGCCAGCGGCTCCGCAGTTTTCGTGCGCGACAGCGACCCACCACGCAACGCTTTATCGGATCGAAGGACATGAGCGCAGCTATCGGAGCGGACGAGCATTACGACGTCGTCATCGTCGGGGGCGCCATCATGGGCGCGATGGCCGCCTATTTCCTCACCCTCGATCCGGCCTTCACCGGCACGGTGGCGGTGATCGAGCGCGACCCGAGCTTTGCGCAGTCCTCGACCACCCTGTCGGCCGCCTCGATCCGCCAGCAGTTCTCCATCGCCGAGAACATCCGCATGTCGCAATTCGGGCTCGACTTCCTGCGCACCATCAAGGAACGCTGCGATCCCGAGACCGAAGTCTCCCTCTATGAAGGCGGCTACCTCATCCTCGCCACCGAGAAGGGACTGCCCGTCCTTGAGGCCAATCACCGGGTGCAGAAGGCGGAAGGCGCCGATATCGACCTGCTCGATCCGGCCGAGCTCACTGCCACCTTTCCCTGGCTGAATGTCGAGGGCCTGGTCGCCGGCGCCTATGGCCGCTCCGGCGAAGGCTGGTTCGATGCCCACGCCTTCCTCGCCGGCGCCCGCCGCGCCGCCAAGCGGCAGGGCGCGCAGCTGATCACCGGCGAGGTGGTGAGCATCGAGCGCACCGGCGAACGCATCGCCGGCGTCACGCTCGCCGACGGGCGGCGTATCGCCTGCGGCAGCCTCGTCAACGCCGCCGGCCCGCGCGCCGGGCGCCTCGCCGGCCTCGCCGGCATCGCGCTGCCGGTCGAGGGTCGCAAGCGCTGCATCTTCGTCCTGCACTGCCGTACCGAACTGCCGCGCCTGCCGCTGCTGGTCGATCCGACCGGCTTCTGGATCCGTCCGGAAGGCGCCTACCAGATCTGCGGCGCGCCGGATCCGGTAGAGGATCGCGATCCGGGCGAGGATTTCGAGGTCGACTGGCCGCTGTTCGAGGAGACCACCTGGCCCAACCTCGCCACCCGCATCCCGGCGATGGAAGAGGTGAAGCTGGTGCGCGCCTGGGCCGGGCATTACGAGATGAATCTGCTCGACCACAATGCGGTGATCGGCCCGCACCCGGAGGTCGCCAATTTCTATTTCATGAACGGCTTCTCCGGCCACGGTCTGCAGCAGGCGCCGGCCGCCGGGCGCGCCATCGCCGAATGGATCGCGCACGGGAGGTCGATCTCGCTCGACCTCGACGTGTTCGGCTATGAGCGCATCCTCGCCAACCGCCCGCATGCCGAGCTGAACATCATATGAGCGCGGTCCGGCTGGCGGGCGTCGATGGCTGCCCCCGCTTGCCGGACGGTTCCGGCGGGTGGATCGCGGTGATCGTCGAGCCCGGCGGCGCCATGTCGGCCGAGCGGATCGGCGATCTCGCGGCGCTGCTCGACCGGCCGGACCCACCGCAGGTCGTCGCCATCGACATGCCGATCGGCCTGCCGGAGCGCGTCGGTCCCGGCGGCCGGGCGCCGGAGCGGCTGGTGCGTCCCAAGCTCGGCGGGCGGCAATCGAGCGTGTTTTCCATGCCCTCGCGGGCGACGGTCTATGCCGCGCTCGACGACAGCATTCCGGAAGACCAGCGTTATCGGCATGCCTGCACTGTCGCCCGCGCAACCTCCGAGCCGCCCCGCGCGGTGTCGAAACAGGCCTTCCACATCTTCCGTAAGATCGCCGAGATCGACCGGCTGCTGCGGGGGCGGCCGGAACTCGCCGGCCGGCTCCACGAATGCCACCCGGAGGTCAGCTTCTGGGCGATGAACGGCGAGACGGCGCTCGACCTGCCCAAGAAGGTGAAGAACGCCCCGCATCGGCCGGGGCTGGCGCTGCGCCGTCGGCTCCTTGCGGCGCAAGGCTTCGACGAGGCCCTCACCTCTACGCTGCGCGCCCGCGAGCTCAAGGTCGGCGAGGACGACCTCATCGACGCCTGCGCCGCCGCCTGGACGGCGGCCCGGATCGCGCGCGGCGACGCCATCGGCTTTCCGGCCATTCCCGAGCGTGACGGCGAAGGCCTGCCGATCCATATACAGGCGTGATTGCCGCCTAACAGTCTACAAATCTTATCAAATACCATATCACACAGAAATTTTGTGCATTTATCTAATTTGCACAAACGATTTCGTGTTATATATTTGGAACGACTAAAACACAGGGATTTGCCGGAAATGGCCGCGCCGCAACAACAGAAACTGAAGGTCAACGGCCCGGTCGCCGTCACCGCCAACCGTCTGTCGGACGGCGCGGTGGTCTGGCGCACCGCCGAGGGCAACTGGTCGACCGCGCTGGCCGATGCCGCCGTCGTCACCACCGCGCCGGAGGCCATCGCCCTGCTGGAAGGCGCCCACAAGCGCGACACCGACGCGGTCGGAGCCTATGTCGCTCCCGTCGTTTTCGGCGAGGACGGCAGCAAGCTGCCCGGCAATCTGCGCGAGCGCATCCGCGTCAACGGCGTCACCTTCACGCTGCCGGGCTCTGCTACGCCCGCCTCCACCCTTCCCGCGGCCTGAACGCCGTTCCTTCGAGCCGCGACTGCAGAAGACACCGATCATGTACGTCTATGACGAATTCGACCGCGCCTTCCTCGCCGAACGGGTCGCCGATTTCCGCGACCAGGTGGAGCGGCGCCTGTCGGGTGCCCTCTCCGAGGACGAGTTCAAGCCGCTGCGGCTGATGAACGGCGTCTATCTGCAGCTGCACGCCTATATGCTGCGCATCGCCATCCCCTATGGCACGCTGTCCTCGGACCAGCTGCGCCGCATGGCGCATGTCGCGCGCGTCTATGATCGCGGCTATGGCCACTTCACCACCCGCCAGAACATCCAGTTCAACTGGATCAAGCTGGAAGACCTGCCGCAGGCGATGGCCGATCTCGCCGAGGTCGGCGTGCACGGCATCCAGACCTCGGGCAACTGCATCCGCAACGTGACCACAGACCAGTGGGCCGGCGCCACGCCCGAGGAATTCGACGACCCGCGCATCTGGGCGGAGATCCTGCGCCAGTACTCGACCTTCCACCCCGAGTTCACCTACCTGCCGCGCAAGTTCAAGATCGCCATCACCGCCGCACCGAAGGATCGCGCCGCCACCAAGGTGCACGATGTCGGCCTGCGCCTGCATCGCAACGAGGAAGGCGAGCTCGGCTTCGAGGTGCTGGTCGGCGGCGGTCTCGGCCGCACGCCCTTCGTCGGCAAGTCGATCCGCCCGTTCCTGCCGGTGCGGCACGTGCTGAGCTACATCGAAGCAATCATGCGCGTGTACAATCAGTTCGGGCGGCGCGACAACATCTACAAGGCGCGCATCAAGATCCTGGTGCACGAGATCGGCGCCGAGGCCTTCGCCGAGGCGGTCGAGGCCGAGTGGGCGAACATCCGCGACGGCGCGCTGAAGCTCACCGACGAGATCATCGACGACATCCGCGCCCGCTTCCTCTATCCGGATTTCGCCGCGCTGGAGGCTGAGCCCGCCGAGCTGAAGGCGGCGCTGGAAGATCCACGCTTCGCCACCTGGTACCGCAACTCGGTGCACAAGCATAAGGTGCCGGGTTATTCCATCGTCACCATCTCGCTGAAGCCCGTGGGGGCGCCTCCCGGCGACGCCACCGCCGACCAGATGGACGTGGTCGCCGACCTCGCCGATGCCTATGCCTTCCACGAGATCCGCGTCGGCCACGAGCAGAACCTCTGCCTGCCGAACGTGGCGACGAAGGACCTGCCGGAGCTGTGGCGCCAGCTCGACGCCGCCGAACTGGCGACGCCGAACGTCAACCACATCAGCGACATCATCGCCTGCCCCGGCCTCGATTATTGCGCGCTGGCCAATGCCCGCGCCATTCCGGTGGCGCAGGAGATCTCCAAGCGCTTCGCCGATCTCGACCGCTCGCGCGGCATCGGCCGACTGCACGTCAACATTTCCGGCTGCATCAATGCCTGCGGCCATCACCATGTCGGCCATATCGGCATTCTCGGCGTCGAGAAGAACGGCCAGGAATTCTATCAGATCACCCTCGGCGGCCGCGCCGACGAGCATGCCCAGCTGGGCACGCTGCTCGGGCCGGCGGTTTCCTACGATCAGGTGCCGGGCCTGATCGAGGACATCGTCGACGCCTATCTCGAACTGCGCTCCTCGCCGAAGGAGCTGTTCATCGACACCGTTCATCGCCTCGGCGTCGAACCCTTCAAGGAGCGCGTCTATGCCACTCATTGAGAACGGCAAGCTGGTCGAGGACCGCTTCACCCGCGTCGCCGACGAGGATGAAACCCTCCCCGCCTCCACCCCGCTGCTGCTGTCCCTCGACCGCTTCCTCAAGGAAGAGGAGGCGCTGAAGAGTGCCAATGTCGAGGTCGGCATCATCTGGCCGAACAACAAGCCGATCGCCGAGATCGCACCCTACCTGCCGCGGCTCGCGCTGGTGGCGCTCAACTTCCCGACCTTCCGCGACGGGCGCGCCTACAGCCAGGCCCGCCTGCTGCGCGAGCGGCTCGGCTGGAAGGGACCGCTGCGCGCCATCGGCGGTGTGCTGCGCGACCAGTTCCTCATCATGGCGCGCTCCGGCTTCGACCAGATCGTGCCGGTCAAGCCGGCCGACGCGCAGGCCTTCGACGAGGCCATGCACAGCTACACCGTGTTCTACCAGCCGACCGGCGACGGGCGCAAAAGCCTGTTGCGCGCCCGGCTCGGCCGCTCGGCGACCCGCGCGGACGACAACGGGTCGAAGGACCGGGGGGCGGCCGCATGACCTCCACCCTGCTGCCTGAAACCCTCGCCGGCACCACTCCGCTCGACGCGGTGGAGGAGATCGCCCGCACCCTCGAAGGCCGCTCGCCGACCGAGATCATCGCCGCCGCCCAGACCATCGTCGGGCGCGACCGGCTGTGCCTGGTCTCCTCCTTCGGCACGGAATCGGCGGTGCTGCTCGCCTTCGCCGCCGAGGTGGACCCCTCGATCCCGGTGGTGTTCCTGGACACCGGCTGGCTGTTCGAGGAGACCCTCGCCTATCGCGACACGCTCACGGCCCAGCTCGGCCTCACCGATGTCCGCTCCATCCATCCGGATGCCGAGCGGCTGGCGGCGCTCGATGCCGGCAACGACCTCTGGTATTCCGACCCGGACGCCTGCTGCCGCATCCGCAAGGTCGAGCCGCTGGCCCGCGCGCTGTCGGGCTTCGACGCCTGGCTGAACGGGCGCAAGCGCTACCAGGCCTCCACCCGCGCCGCCATTGCGGTGGCCGAGCGCGACGGCGAGCGGCTGAAGTTCAACCCGCTCGCCAGCCTGGAGCGGGCGGAGGTGGAAGCCGCCCACAAGCGCTTCGCCCTGCCGCCGCACCCGATGGAGGCCAAGGGCTTCCCCTCGGTCGGCTGCCTGCCCTGCACCAGCCGCGTCGCCCCGGGCGAGGATGCCCGCGCCGGCCGTTGGCGCGGCAAGGCCAAGACCGAGTGCGGAATTCACACGCTGATCTCGGCGCACTGACGTTACGCCGCAGCTCGCCTCGCGATCGCCAACCCATTGAGGTTGCAGGCGAATGCGGGGCGACGCGCTGGAAATCACACCTATTGGACGTTATTTTATCTAATTTTCTATATACTCTGTATTTTTATAGTTGACCCCATGGGACAGCTGTGGAACTCTGAGCTCGATGGTTTTCCGCGGCGCCGGGCGCCGCGACGGAGAGATCGACATGTTCTTCAATTTCAAGTCTCTGGCCGTGGCCGGCCTTGCCGCCGCGCTCATCGCCCCGCTCGCCGCGCCGGCGCCGGTGCGCGCCGCCGACGCCACCCTGCTCAACGTGTCCTATGACCCGACCCGCGAGCTCTACCAGCAGTTCAACAAGCTGTTCGCCGAGACCTACAAGGCCGAGACCGGCAAGACCGTCGAGCTCAAGACCTCGCATGGCGGCTCGGGCAAGCAGGCGCGCTCGGTGATCGACGGCCTCGAGGCCGACGTCGTCACCCTGGCGCTGGCCTATGACATCGACGCCATCGCCGACAAGGGCTACCTGGCCCAGGACTGGCAGAAGCGCCTGCCGGACAATTCCTCGCCCTACACCTCGACCATCGTGTTCCTGGTCCGCAAGGGCAACCCCAAGGGCATCAAGGACTGGGACGATCTGGTGAAGCCGGGCGTGCAGGTCATCACCCCCAACCCGAAGACCTCCGGCGGCGCCCGCTGGAACTATCTCGCCGGCTGGGCCTATGCGCTGAAGAAGTACGGCTCGGAAGACAAGGCGAAGGCCTATCTCGCGTCGCTGTTCAAGAACGTGCCGGTGCTCGACACCGGGGCGCGCGGCTCCACCGTCACCTTCACCGAGCGCGGCGTCGGCGACGTGCTGCTCGCCTGGGAGAACGAGGCGTTCCTGTCGAAGAAGGAATTCGGCGACGACAAGTTCGACATCGTCGTCCCCTCGCTCTCGATCCTCGCCGAGCCGCCGGTCGCGGTGGTCGACAAGGTGGTCGACCGCAAGGGCACCCGCGCCGTCGCCGAGGCCTATCTGAAGCTGCTCTACAGCAAGGAAGGCCAGAAGCTCGCCGCCGCGAATTTCTACCGCCCCCGCGATCCCGAGATCGCCAAGCAGTATGAGAACGTGTTCCCCAAGGTCTCGCTCGTCACCATCGACGACCCGATCTTCGGCGGCTGGCGCAAGGCGCAGAAGGCCCACTTCGACGATGGCGGCGTCTTCGACCAGATCTACTCCAACTGACTTCCCGAGGCCGGCGGACGCGCCGTGCTGAAACTGGGCGCCGGACCTTTCGCCAGGTCCGGCGCCGCTCTTATGATGGCGACCGCGGAACGCAGACATGGCCGAGACGACGATGAGCGCAGCGGAACTGGGCGAGACGGCTCCAACGCGCCGCAGCAACGGCGTGATCCCCGGTTTCGGCCTGACCATGGGCCTCACCCTGCTGTGGCTGTCGCTGATCGTGCTGATCCCGCTCGCCGGCCTGTTCTTCAAGACCGCCGAGCTGACGCCGGACCGCATCTGGACCATCCTCACCGCCGCCCGCACGCTGAACGCGCTGAAGATCTCCTTCGGCCTGTCGCTCATCGCCGCCGCGATCAACCTGGTGCTCGGCGCCGTCGTGGTGTGGGCGCTGGTGCGCTACGACTTCCCCGGCCGGCGGCTGCTCGACGCGCTCGTCGACATCCCCTTCGCGCTGCCGACCGCGGTGGCCGGCATTGCGCTGACCACGCTCTATGCCGAGAATGGCTGGATCGGCAGCCTGCTCGCCCCCTTCGGCATCAAGGTTTCCTTCACCCCGCTCGGCATCCTGGTGGCGCTGATCTTCATCGGCCTGCCCTTCGTGGTACGCACGGTTCAGCCGGTGCTGGAGGATTTCGACCATGAGCTGGAGGAGGCTGCCGCCACGCTCGGCGCCAGCCGCTGGACCACCATCCGCAAGGTGGTGCTGCCCACCGTACTGCCGGCCTTCCTCACCGGCTTCGCCCTCGCCTTCGCCCGCGCGGTCGGCGAATATGGCTCGGTGATCTTCATCGCCGGCAACCTGCCCAACGTGTCGGAGATCGCGCCGCTGCTGATCGTCATCCGGCTGGAAGAGTTCCGCTACGCCGACGCCACCACCATCGCCGCCACCATGCTGGTGGCCTCCTTTGCGCTGCTCTTCGTGATCAACGGCCTGCAGCGCTGGTCGCAGTCCCGTACCGGGAGGGCGTCATGAGCGACAAATCCGTGCGTTCCGAGCCCGCCGCCGTCAAATGGACGGTGGTCGTGGTGGCGACGCTGTTCATCGGCCTGTTCATCGTGCTGCCGCTGATCAACGTGTTCGCGCAGGCCTTCGTGAAGGGCTGGGAAGCCTATGCCAATGCCCTGGTCGAGCCCGACGCGCTCGCCGCCATCGAGCTGACCCTCATCGTCACCGCCATCGCGGTGGCCGCCAATACGGTGATGGGCCTTGTCATGGCCTGGGCGATCACGAAATTCTCCTTTCCCGGCAAGAGCTTCCTGATCACCCTGCTCGACCTGCCCTTCTCGGTGTCGCCGGTGGTAGCCGGCCTCGTCTTCGTGCTGATGTTCGGCGCACAGGGTTATTTCGGCCCGTGGCTGATCGACAATGGCTGGAAGATCATCTTCGCTTGGCCGGGCATCGCGCTCGCCACCATCTTCGTCACCTTCCCCTTCGTGGCGCGCGAGCTGATCCCGCTGATGCAGGAGCAGGGCACGACGGAGGAAGAAGCGGCGGTGACGCTCGGCGCCTCCGGCTGGCGGGTGTTCTCACGCGTCACCCTGCCCAATGTGAAATGGGCGCTGCTCTATGGCGTGCTGCTCTGCAACGCCCGCGCCATGGGCGAGTTCGGCGCGGTGTCGGTGGTCTCCGGCCATGTGCGCGGCGAGACCAACACCATCCCGCTGCAGGTCGAGATCCTCTACAACGAGTACCAGTTCCAGGCCTCCTTCGCGGTGGCCTCGCTGCTGGCCCTCCTCGCCGTGGTGACCCTGTTCGCCAAGACCGTGCTGGAGAGCCGCGTGCATGCCCGCAAGGGCGGGCACTGAGCGGCACTCCCTTGAGCGGCGGTCGCCCGTCCCGGCTCAGAACAGATAGGTCGCGATGATGAAGCCGCCGATGGTGACCACCGCGAAAAGGAAGGTCACCAGTCCCAGCCGCTCCTCGATGAAGGTGCGGGCCGAGGGGCCGATCCAGTAGAGCAGGCCGGCGACCAGGAAGAAGCGCGCGCCGCGGGTGATCACCGACAGCACGACGAACCAGAACAGGCTGTAATGGGCGAAGCCCGAGGTGATGGTCACCACCTTGTAGGGGATCGGCGTCACGCCCTTGATCAGGATGATCCAGTGGCCGTATTCGGCATAGGCCTTGGCGAAGGCGTCGACCTTCTCGCCATAGCCGTAGAGCTGGATCAGGAACAGGCCGACCGTCTCGTAGAGCAGCGCCCCGATCGCATAGCCGACGAGGCCGCCCAGCACCGAGGCGACGGTGCAGATGAGGGCGTAGCGCCACGCCCGATCCGGCCGGGCGATGCACATCGGCACCAGCATGAGGTCGGGCGGTACCGGAAAGAACGAGCTCTCCGCCGCCGACACGCCGGCGAGCGCCCAGCCGGCCGACGGACGTTCGGAAAGGTCGATCACCCATTGATAGAGGCGGCGCAGCATGGAGGCTCCAGGGGGAAGGAGGCCCGGCGGCGGGCCGGGTCGAGGGCGGATGCTTCAGCGGGATCCGCGACGCGAGCCCGTCGACGAGGCGAGGCGGGCGGCGCCAGCCGGAGCCGTCTCCGCCGCTGCGTCCACGACCGGCGCGGCGGCGAGCTCGGCGAAGAGATCGGCCGGCACCGCATAGCCGGAATGCGCGAGGCTGTCACCGTGCCGCAGGGGAGCGCCCGGCAGCGCGCCGGGACCCGGCACACCGGCCTTCTTTCCCGCCTTGGGCAGCTTCTCCGCCATGCCCAGCATCTTCTCGCGCCGGCGCATTTCCGCCCACACATCGTCGGGATCGATGCCGAGCTCGACCCATAGCACGACGAGATTGTAGAGAAGATCGGCGCTCTCGCGCACCGCGCCGTTCGCGTCGCCGACCACACCGTCCAGCGCCACCTCGACCGCTTCCTCCGCCACTTTCTTGGCGATGAAGGAGCGACCGCGCGCAAACAGCTTGGCGGTACGCGGCGAGGCCATCCGCCCCTTCCGCGCCGCACACACGGACTCGTGAAGGCGGCGGATCGAATCACTCATCCGCAAGAGCTTAGCGCGGTTTCCATGAAGTTTGCGTGGCAACATGCGGTCTTGCAGCGGTGCGGTCGCGGCCGGCCTTCCGCCCGGAAACACGCGTCATTTTCCGGTTTCCGGCCCGACGCCTTTTGATCCCGGACGGCGGACGCGGTATGGAAGGGAGATCGTCGAATATTCGCTTCCAGCAAGAACGGATCGCGTCGCGTGCTGAACCCCTCCTCCCGCCGCACCCGTAACCGCGCCATCATTCTCGCGCTTGCCGGCGCGCTCGCCGCTCTCATGCCCCTGGCCGGCTCCACCGCGGCGCGCGCCACGCCCTCGCTGGTGGTCGATATGGACAGCGGCAAGGTGCTGCTGGCCGAGGACGCCACCAAGCCCTGGTACCCCGCCTCGATCACCAAGCTGATGACCGCCTATGTCACCTTCCGCGCCATGAAGGCCGGGCGGCTGACCGAGAACACGCTGATCACCGTCTCGCCGCTGGCCGCCTCGCAGGCGCCCTCGAAGATGGGCTTCGTGCCGGGCACCAAGCTCACCGTCGACAACGCGCTGAAGATGATGCTCGTCAAGTCGGCCAACGACATGGCCTATGTCCTCGCCGAGGGCGTCAGCGGCTCGCTGCCGGCCTTCGTCGACGAGATGAACGAGGCGGCGCGCGACCTCGGCATGACCGGCTCGCATTTCGCCAATCCGAACGGGCTGCCCGATCCCAACAACGTCACCACCGCCCGCGACCTCGCCGTGCTGGTGCGCGCCATCGCGCTCGAATATCCCGAGCACGAGCAGCTGTTCCGCATCCCGGCGATGAAGGTCGGCAACAATGTCATCCGCAGCTACAACAAGCTGATCGACCGCTATCCCGGTGCCGACGGCATGAAGACCGGCTTCATCTGCGCCTCCGGCTTCAACCTCGTCGCCACCGCGCATCGCGGCGACAAACGGCTGATCGCCATCGTGCTCGGCACCAATTCCGGCAAGGAGCGCACCGAACAGGCCGCCCTGTTGCTGGAGCGCGGCTTCAACCAGTCCTGGCAGATCTTCGGCGCCGTCGCGCCGACGGTGGATTCGCTGCGCAACCAGGGCGGCGCGCCGACCGACATGCGCGCCCAGGTCTGCGGGGCCAAGCGCAAGACCGTCGCCTCGGAAGCCGATGACGACAGCGGCCCGGCGCCGGCCGGCTTCGCCGCCGCCGGCATGGTTTCGCTCGGCGCCAACGTGACCGGCGCCAGCCTGCTGCAGAACCTGCCGCCTTCCATGCCGCCGGTCGAAGTGTTCGTCGGCCCGACGCCCGATGCCGCGGCGCTCGCCGCCGCCTATCCGGCCCCGGCGCCGAAGAAGCCCGCCACCGGCAGCAAGAAGGTCACCGGCGCCAAGCAGGTCGCCATCCCCGTGACGCCGGCCAAGCCCGATTCGAAGTCGGGCTCGAAGACCGCCGCCAAGCCGAAGAGCACGCCGGAGACGACGGTGATGGCCGATCCGACCGGCGACACCGCCCCGGCGCCGAAGCCGGCAGCCAAACCCACGGCCCAGCCTGCCGCCAAACCCGCGCCCAAGCCGACGGCCTCGACCGCCAAGCCGAAACCGGCGGCCAAGCCCGCGGCCCAGACCGGCTCGCAGCCGACCATCATCGTCGCGCCGGTGCCGGCGCCCGGTGCTTCCACGGCGGCGCAATAGCGCCGACACGATCATGAACGACCCGACACGCCGGCCGCCGGAGCCGATTCCGGTCACCCTGCTCACCGGCTTTCTCGGCGCCGGCAAGACCACGCTGCTTAACCGCCTGCTGGCCGATCCCGGCCTGAAGGACACCGCCGTGCTCATCAACGAGTTCGGCGAGATCGGGCTCGATCATCTGCTGGTGCAGCATTTCGACGACGCCACCGTGCTGCTCGCATCAGGCTGCCTGTGCTGCACGGTGCGCGGCGACCTCGTCGAGGGGCTGGAGCACCTGCTGCGCCGCATGGACAATGGCGTCATCCCCCCCTTCCGGCGGGTGATGATCGAGACCACCGGCCTCGCCGACCCGGCGCCGATCCTGCACGTGCTGATGATGCACCCCTATCTGGTCATGCGCTTCCGCCTCGACGGGGTGGTGACGGTGATCGATGCGGTGAACGGGCTCGCGACGCTCGACGCCCATCCCGAAGCCGTCAAGCAGGCGGCGATCGCCGACCGGCTGATCCTCACCAAGACCGACCTCCTCGACACGCCGGAGCGGCAGGCCGGTTTCGCCGCCCTCAACGCCCGGCTCGACCGGCTCGCGCCCGGCGCCATCCGCCTCGACGCGGCGAAGGGCGAGGCGACGCCGGCGGCGCTGCTCGAGGCCGGCCTCTACGACCCGTCAAGCAAGATCCCCGATGTCGCGGGCTGGCTGCGCGACGAGGCGATCGAGGCGGCGGAAGCGGCGCAGCGCGGTCAATCCGCGCACGACGCCAACCGGCATGACGACCGCATCCGCGCCTTCACCGTCGCCACCGAGGCGGCGGTGCCGGCGGCGGCGCTCGACATGTTCCTGGAACTCGTCCGCGGCATGCATGGCGACAAGCTGCTGCGGCTCAAGGGCATCGTCGCGCTCGCCGAGGATCCCGCGCGCCCGGTGGTGCTGCACGGCGTGCAGCAAGTGCTGCATCCGCCGAGTCAGCTGCCCGACTGGCCGGACGACGACCGCCGCACGCGTCTGGTGATGATCGTGCGCGATGTCGAGCCGGCGGTGATCCGCCGGCTGTTCGACGCCTTCATGGGCCTGCCGGCGCCGGACCAGCCGGACGGCAAGGCCCTCACCGACAACCCGCTCGCCCCGGCGACGATGCGGCGCTAGAGCCTATTCCGCGAAAGCTGAAAGGCCTTCGCGACGAGAACATGCTCCAGCTCGTCGAATCTGGAGCCCTTTCTTATCGATCAGGTCATTCACCTGATTGGAAAGGGTCCCAGGCGCCGCCCACTGGCCGCCTATTGCCCCGGCAGCGTGACACCGCCGAAGGTGACGGTGGTGGTGCCCATGGCCGGCTGGGCGTTGGCGGGCTGGGCGCTCGCCGCGGGCGCTGCGGCGGCCTGCGCGGCGGCCTCCACCTTCGGATCCGGCTTGCCGAGCACCATCGCCCAGTAGACGCGGTAGCGGCTCCTCGGCACCGCGATGGCGGCTATGCCCATCTTGGTCATGCCCGGCGCCAGCATGTTCTTGTTGTGCGAGGGCGAATCCCGCCAGCCGGAAAACGCCTCGGCGAGCGTGTGATAGCCGGCGCCGACATTCTCCACGGCCGTCAGCCCGGTCCAGCCCGCCGATTTCAGCCGCTGCACGAAACCGCGCCCTCCGACGGAATGCGACAGCTCGTCCGCGGCTGCCATCGCCCTGGCCTGCTGCTCCGCCACCCGCATCAGCACCGGGTCGATGGCGACCGCCGACAGTCCTCGTCCGCGCCGATAGTCGCTCACCAGCGAGGCGGCCGCCTCCGGGTCGAGCTGCCCGCCCTTGGACAGGTCGGCATAGAAGGTCGGGTCGGTAGCCACCGGCGGCGGCGTGGCGCAGCCCGCGAGGAACAGCGGCAGCAGCAGCGCGCCAGCCGCCAGACGCGGGATCGCACGGCGCGAAATGGGGAAACCGGGCATGGAAGCCTCTCGGGGGCAGGAGGAGAAAAGCGCGAATCGGCAAGCGAGGCACGAATAGGCGGGCCGGAGCATGTGCCGCAAAGGTTGAAAGACCTTTGCGAAAGAACGCCCACGCCAAATGATTGAAAACGAATATCTTTCTTTCCAGCCGGGCGTGCCGCCCGGCCGTGCGGCGCCCTAGCCGTCCTCGCCGGCGGTGGGATCGGGCGCTTCCAGCGATCCGCCGCGATAGATGCTCCAGGGCGTGAACGGTATGCCGATGCGCGCCTGCTTCATGCGGTCGAGCACGGCGAAATGCAGGTCGCTCTTCACGGTCAGCGCGTAATCGACATTGGCGACCACGCAGCGCAGCTCGAATTGCAGGTAGCTATCGCCGAACTTGACGAGGAACACCCGCGGCGGCGGCGAGCGCAGCACCTGGGGATGGTCGCAGGCACAGCCGATCAACAGGTCGCGCACCTCCTCGGCGTCGGCGTCATAGGCGACGTTGATCTGCAGGATGATGCGCCCGGTGGTGTTGGCGTGGGTGTAGTTCTTCACGAGGCCGGTGATGAGATCGGAATTGGGGATCAGCACCGCGGCGCGGTCGAAGGTCTCGATCTCGGTGGCGCGCACCGAGATGCGGCGCACATAGCCCTCCTCGCCCTTCACCGAAATGGTGTCGCCGACGCGGATCGGCCGCTCGGCCAGCAGGATCAGTCCCGAGACGAAGTTCGACACGATCGATTGCAGGCCGAAACCGATACCGACCGAAAGCGCACCGGCGACCAGCGCGATGTTCTGCAGGTTGAGGCCGATCTGCCCCATCGCCATGGCGATCACCGCCAGCGAGATCACATAGCCGATGATGGTGGCGATGGAGTTCTGCAGGCCGGGGTCGAAGGCGGTACGCGGCAGGATCGACACCGAGACCCAGCGCTGGATGGCACGGGCGATCAGGATGCCGACGATCAGGAACAGCACGGCGTAGAGGATGTCGCCGATCGTCACCGTCGAGGTGCCGATGGTGAAGCCGAAGGTGATGCGGCTGACCACGTCGCGCAGATCGGCGGTGGAGGTCCCCCAGGTGCCGACCACGATGATGATGGCGAACACCACCACCACCACCTTGAGCACGCCCGCCACCAGCACGGCGATCAGTTCGAGGCTCGCCGGGCGCACACCGAGCGTGCGCGCCGCCATCTTGGCCTTGTGGCCCTGGGCGATGCCTTCGATGAAGAAGGCGTTGATCAGCGCCACCACCACATAGACGAACAACCCGAACACCACGGCGACCAGCGAGCGCGAGGCGAGGAAGCTGGCGAGGCTGACATAGCCAGCGAGCAGCGCGCCGAGGACGGCGAAGTTCAGCACCCAGAACGGGAAACGCGCCCATTGCAGCGCGGTGGCGGAGGCTGCGGCGAGCACGCTTTCCGGTTGCTCCCCCGCCGCCGGCGTGTCGCCGGCCGCATCGTCCGGATCGTCGGCGGCCAGCGCCCGTACCGTCGAGATGGCGATGACCGCGAGGCCGAGCGCCAGCAGCGCATTGTTGCTGACGGTGAGCGCCACCGGCGTCACCAGCGCCCGGTGCAGATTGCCGAGGAAGGCCACCAGGCCGAGCAGCCAGACGCCGCCGACGATATGCCGGTAGAGCAGGGTCGCGATCTGGTCGCTCACCGGCACCACCCGCCGCCAGGATTCGTCGGGCGCCAGCGCGGCGAGCAGCATGCCGCGCCCGGCGGCCACCACGATCACCGCCAGTATCACGCCCTGCATCACCTCGCTCACCCGCGCCGGCAGCACGTCGAAGGCGTCGAGCAGGGCAATCGCCGCGAAGGTGGCGAGAATGGCCGGCACGATGCCGACGAGGGCGGTCACGATCGAGGCGACGCAGGCCTTGAGGCGCGACAGCGGCTCCTCGCCGCGCTCGCGGTTCAGCCGGCGCAGCGGCCGGCCCAGCAGGCGGCGCAGCATCACCGCCAGCACGCCGATGCCGACGACGCCGAGCGCCAGCAGCAGCTGCCCCCACAGCGGCATGCGGCTCGCCGCATAGGCCTGCCAGTCGCTCAGAAGGTAGCGGATGCCACGCCCCTCCATCGCCATGGCGCTCAGCGAGGCCAGCCACAATTCGGGATTGAGGACGGAATAGGAGCGCGCCAGCAGCTGGTCGGTGAACAGGGCGCGGCGGCGGCTGGTGATGCGGTCGGACAGCTGATCGCCGCGGGTGTTAAGCAGCCGCACCTGTTTGGCCAGCCCTTCCACCTCGGCGGCCTGCGCGGTGAGATCGTCGCGCTGGGCGGTGACGGAGGCGTTTTCCGGCGGCGCGTCGGCCGCCGGCTTCGGCCCCAGCTCCTGGATGCGATGGTTGAGGTCGCTCAGCAGCGGCTCGAGCACCGCGATCGCCGCCGTCAGATCGGCGCGCACCGGGTCGAGCCGCCCGCGCAATTCGTCGAGATCCTGCGAGCGCAAGCCGTCGCGCCCGAGCCCGGCCTCCACGCTGTCGACCACCGCCCGCTGCCCTTCCAGGCGGTCATGCACGGTCTTGTTGTCGAGCGTCGCCTGGGCGAAGGCGCCGCCGGCCAGAGCGAGGACGAGCAGCAGCGTCGCCAGCGTGGCACGCAGGAAAATGCCTATCGCGGCATCAGGAGCAAGGCGATGGGAGATGACCATGAACCGGGCGCATTCGATGAGGATGGCCCTGTCTCTCGCCCGATCACGGCCAAGTCAAGGCATCGCATCAAGACGACCCAGCGGATACCGGCCTGCGGGCGCGCCCGGCGCGCCGCGGCGTCAGTGGCCGCGATGCGGGCGCGGCAGCATGCGGTCCTGCAATTCGAACGCGGCGGAGAACACCGCGAAGACGTCGCCGATCATCTCGCGCAGCCAGGACATCGGCGTCGCCGGCGGCGTACGCAGGTGGCCGACCATCTCGGTCTCGTCGAGCGAGAAATCCGCCTCGTGGCGCAGCGCGATGCTCTTCATCCGGCCGTTCTGCGGCAGGAACACCACTTCGAGGTCCTCGATGCCGCGGTTCTGCGCCAGCAGCACCAGCTGGCGCATCAGCGCCGAGCCGATGCCCTTGCCCTGCCAGTCGCGCTCGACGCTGAAGGCCGCCTCGGCGGCGACCGGCTTGCCGGGCTTCTTGGGCAGCGGATGCAGCTCGGCGACGGCGCGCAGTTCGCCCTCGTGGAAATAGCCGACCAGCAGCTTGTCGCCCTCGACCGCACGGGCGGCATGACGGGCGAGCGCGGCGTCCGACACCACGCCGCCGAAGCGCATGAAGCGGCTCAGCGGATCGAGGCGAAGCAGGTGGTCAAGGAACTCCTGCCGCTCGGCGGGCACGATCTTGCGGATCACGCCTTCGGCGACGGCGTCAACCCGCGAGGGCGGCGCCTCGCTGGCCGTGTTCCGGGGCTCGAGCTGATCGATCATCGGTGTTCCGGGCATCGCATCCACCGCTACATTGCGGCGCGACATACATATTCGCACTGCAACATGACACAACCGGCAGCCCTGCATGGCTCGCATGCGGCGGGCGCGAGCCTGAGGTGTCGTCGCACCATCCGCCTTGCTTGCCTGCGAAAACCTCGCGGACTGTGTGACCATGCCCCGCGCCGGTCAAGTCGGTAGCGTTACGCAGCCGGCCGCCATTGCCGGCGTTTTGCAGATTGGCCCTCCCCTTCCCCATCGTTCACCACCGATATTGCAGCTGCGCACGAAAGCCCCCGAACCTTCGTTCAAAGCGGCATCCCGCCTGCTTGCTGCGGCGCCTTCGGCTCGCTAGTTGTGCGCGGCACAAATTTCTGGAGATCGGCGAGATGGAGTTTGCGGCAGAAGCGGGCGGATCGGTGCTCGCGGCGCGCTACGTCGCCCGCATGGCCGCCGGCGACATCGCCCCCGACGCCGGCCAGGCCAAGGTGGTCTCGGCCCTGGCAGCGCTGGAGCAGCGCATCGCCACCCGGCGCCTCGCCCGCAAATCCTCGGCGCTGGGCTGGCTGTTCGCCAAGCGCGACGTGCAGCAGCCCCCGCCGCGCGGCCTGTACATCCACGGCTCGGTCGGCCGCGGCAAGACCATGCTGGTCGACCTGTTCTACGAATGCGTCGCCGTGCGGAAGCGCAAGCGCCGCGTGCATTTCCATGAGTTCATGGCTGATGTGCATGCGCGCATCTTCCAGGTCCGCAACGACATGAAGTCCGGCAAGCTCAAGGATGCCGACCCCATCGCCATCGTCGCCAAGGCGCTGGCGGAGGAGGCGTGGCTGTTGTGCTTCGACGAATTCCACGTCACCGACATCGCCGACGCGATGATCCTCGGCCGGCTGTTCGAGAAGCTGTTCGACGTCGGCGTGGTCATCGTCGCCACCTCCAACGTCGCCCCGGAGAATCTCTACGAGGGCGGCCTCAACCGCGCGCTGTTCCTGCCCTTCATCAAGCTGATCGAGGCGCATATGGACGTGGTGCGCATCGATTCTCCGACCGATTACCGCATGGAGAAACTCGGTGGCGCCCGCATCTGGTACGTGGCCGGCGAGCACGGCACCCAGGCGGAGGTCGACCGCGAGGTCGAGAAGATCTGGCACCGCATCGCCGGCGCCGATGGCGGCGCCCCGGCCACCGTGGTGTCCGGCGGCCGCACGCTGCGCGTGCCGAAGGCCGGCGGCGGCGCGGCGCGCTTTTCCTTCGCCGATCTGTGCGAGCAGCCGCTCGGCGCCTCCGACTATCTGCGCCTCGCCCGCGCCTATCACACGCTGGTCATCGAACATGTGCCGGTGATGGACCAGGACCGCCGCAACGAGGCCAAGCGCTTCATCACCCTGATCGACGAGCTCTACGACAAGGGCGTCAAGCTGGTCGCCTCGGCGGCGGCGGAGCCGGAGGAGCTCTATCGCGGCACCCAGGGAGCCGAGGCCTTCGAATGGGCGCGCACCGTCTCGCGCCTGCACGAGATGCGCTCGGCCGACTACCTCGCCCGTCCGCACGGGCGCGGCGATTCCCAGGCCAGCGGCGACACCACCGGCCTCGTCGAGACCTGATCGGCGGGACGGCGGACGGCGGGGCGGCAGACGGGACAGCGGAACGCAGGAACCCAGGCATGACGCACCAGAATCCCCCCGCCGACAGCGAACGCCACCGCATCCGGCATCACTGCGCGCTTACCGGCCAGATCGTCACCGACCATGACGGCGAGCGGCTGGACACGCTGCGCCCGGCGCTGGCGGCGCATATCCGCGCCGCCCATCCCGGCATACCGGACGACGCCTTCATCTCCCGCGAGGCGCTTGCCGCCGAGCGGTCCAGCATGATCGCCGAGACGCTGCAGGCCGAGCGCGGCGACCTCTCGCAGATCGAGCGCGACGTCATCGAGAGCCTCGCCCGCCACGAAACCCTCGCCGAGAACGTCGAGGAAGAGCTGGACGAGAACCGCACGCTCGGCGAGCGCTCCGCCGACCTCATCGCCAGCTTCGGCGGCAGCTGGACCTTCATCATCGGCTTCTGCGGCCTCCTCGTGGTGTGGATGATCGTCAACACCGTGCTGCTCGCGGCCGGGGCGTTCGACCCCTTCCCGTTCATCCTGCTCAATCTCGTGCTGTCCTGCATCGCCGCCCTGCAGGCGCCGATCATCATGATGAGCCAGAAGCGGCAGGAGGCGAAGGACCGCAAGCGCTCGGAGAACGACTACCGGGTGAACCTCAAGGCCGAGTTGGAGATCCGTCACCTGCATGAGAAGATCGACCACATGCTGACCCGGCAGTGGGAGCGCCTCGCCGAGATCCAGTCGATCCAGATCGAGCTGATGGAAGAGGTCCTCCAGCGCCGGCGCTGAGCCGCCCGGCGGCCTCTTCCCCGCCCCTTCCGTATCGTCGCCGAAGTCTCTGCCTGCCCCCTGCCCGGGCGTCACCGGTTCGTCATCGATCCGTCATCGCATCTTGTCCGCGGGCGATGATCGTCGCGCGATCACGCGATAGTTATGCGGAAAACAGAGGGCAGGTATTCGGCATGCCATATGCCAGGATCATCGTCGTAAAGTCGTAGACGCCAATGTTTACACTATCGGCCATCCTCGCTTGAACCCTCCGGCTAGAAGCGTTATCGGAAACCGGCGCGGCACTTCGCCGCCTTTTCCCACGGATCGTCAGGAAATCTCATGGCTCGAGCAAAGATTGCACTGATCGGGGCCGGTCAGATCGGGGGCACGCTCGCCCTCCTCACGGGTCTCAAGGAGCTCGGGGACATCGTCCTCTTCGATGTCGTCGAAGGTGTTCCGCAGGGCAAGAGCCTCGATATCGCGGAAGCGAGCCCGGTGCTCGGCTTCGATGCCAACTATGCCGGCACCAACAGCTACGAGGCGATCGCGGGCGCCGATGTGATCATCGTCACCGCCGGCGTGCCCCGCAAGCCCGGCATGAGCCGCTCAGACCTTCTCGACATCAATCTGAAGGTCATGCAGCAGGTCGGCGCGGGCATCAAGGAATACGCCCCGGACGCCTTCGTGATCTGCATCACCAACCCGCTCGACGCCATGGTGTGGGCGCTGCAGAAGGCCTCCGGCCTGCCCACCAATAAGGTGGTCGGCATGGCCGGCGTGCTTGATTCGGCGCGCTTCCGCTATTTCCTCGCCGACGAGTTCAAGGTCTCGGTCGAGGACGTCACCGCCTTCGTGCTCGGCGGCCACGGCGACGACATGGTGCCGCTGGTGCGGTATTCCGGCGTCGCCGGCATCCCGCTGCCGGACCTCGTCAAGATGGGCTGGACCACCCAGGAAAAGGTCGACGCCATCGTCGAGCGCACCCGCAAGGGCGGCGGCGAGATCGTCAACCTGCTCAAGACCGGCTCGGCCTTCTACGCCCCGGCCGCCTCGGCCATCGAGATGGCCGCCTCCTACCTGCGCGACAAGCGGCGCCTGCTGCCGGCGGCCGCCTTCCTGTCCGGCGAGTACGGGCTCAGCGACCTCTATCTCGGCGTGCCGGTGATCATCGGCGCCAACGGCGTGGAGAAGGTCGTCGAGATCTCGCTCGACGCTGGCGAGCAGGCCATGCTCGACAAGTCGGTCGCCTCGGTGAAGGAACTGGTCGCCGAGTGCCAGAAGATCGCGCCCGGCCTCGCGGCGTGAACGACATCCGCTCCCCGGCGCCGTCTGGCCGCCGGGGAGCGCGGTACCTATCTTGCTTGTGCCCCGAACGGGCCGCCGATGTGAGTGCGCAGAGCCGGTCGCGCTGGGTCAAGATCGGGCGAGATCAGCGTTTTTTGCAGGCCCGCGCCGCAATCTCGCGGCATTCATGACGTCAAGACGAGCCTATATAGACTGAAGACCACAGCTTTCGTCCCCGCCAGCGGGGCATCGGGCGGGCCCTCTGCCACCGGGCGGCGGGGTCGACGGGTGAGAAAGCGTCTCCACCGGACCACGACGGTCCCTCAGGAGCCGACAATGTCGCGCGCGGACTCGAACGAAGCTTTCCTGAACACCTCCTTCCTCTACGGCGCCAATGCGGCCTGGATCGAGCAGCTCTACGCCAGCTACGAAGCCGATCCCGCCTCGGTCGACCCCGAGTGGCAGGCTTTCTTCGCGGCGCTGAAGGATTCACCCGCCGACGTCGAGAAGAGCGCCCGCGGCGCCTCGTGGAAGCGGGACAACTGGCCGCTGCACGCCAATGGCGAGCTGGTCTCCGCCCTCGATGGCAACTGGATCGAAGTCGAGAAGGTCGTCTCGAAGAAGGTCGAGGCCAAGGCCGTCGAGAAGGCCAAGGTCGCCGGCGTCGAGCTCTCCTCCGCCGAGGTCCAGCAGGCCACCCGCGACTCGGTCAAGGCGCTGATGATGATCCGCGCCTATCGCATGCGCGGCCATCTCCACGCCAAGCTCGACCCGCTGGGTCTGGAGCCGGAGCATCCCGCTCCCGAGCTCGACCCCGCCTCCTACGGCTTCACCACCGAGGCCGACCTCGACCGGCCGATCTTCATCGACCACGTGCTGGGCCTCGAATTCGCCACCGTCCGCCAGATGGTGGCGATCCTCCAGCGCACCTACTGCCAGACGCTCGGCGTCGAGTTCATGCACATCTCCTCGCCCGAGGAGAAGGCGTGGATCCAGGAGCGCATCGAGGGCGTCGACAAGGAGATCACCTTCACCCGCGAGGGCAAGAAGGCGATCCTCAACAAGCTGGTCGAGGCCGAGGGCTTCGAGAAGTTCCTCGACGTGCGCTACACCGGCACCAAGCGCTTCGGCCTTGACGGCGGCGAGAGCCTGATCCCGGCGCTCGAGCAGATCATCAAGCGTGGCGGCCAGCTCGGCGTCACCGAGATCGTGTTCGGCATGGCGCATCGCGGCCGCCTCAACACGCTGACCCAGGTGATGGGCAAGCCGCACCGCGCGCTGTTCCACGAGTTCAAGGGCGGCTCCTGGGCCCCCGACGAGGTCGAGGGCTCCGGCGACGTGAAGTACCACCTCGGCGCCTCCTCGGACCGCGAGTTCGACGGCAACAAGGTGCATCTGTCGCTCACCGCCAACCCGTCGCATCTCGAGATCGTCGACCCGGTGGTGCTCGGCAAGTGCCGCGCCAAGCAGGACGCGCTCGGCGACACCGAGCGCACCCAGGTGCTGCCGCTGCTGCTGCACGGCGACGCCGCCTTCGCCGGCCAGGGCGTGGTGGCCGAATGCTTCGGCCTGTCCGGCCTGAAGGGTCACCGCACCGGCGGCTCGATCCACTTCATCATCAACAACCAGATCGGCTTCACCACCTATCCGCGTTTCTCGCGCTCCTCGCCCTATCCGTCGGATGTGGCGAAGACCATCGAGGCGCCGATCTTCCACGTGAACGGCGACGACCCCGAAGCGGTGACCTTCGCCGCCAAGATCGCCATCGAGTTCCGCCAGCGCTTCCGCAAGCCGGTGGTCATCGACATGTTCTGCTACCGCCGCTTCGGCCACAATGAAGGCGACGAGCCCGCCTTCACCCAGCCGCTGATGTACAAGGCGATCAAGCAGCACCCGAGCACGCTGGAGATCTACTCGAAGAAGCTCGCGGCCGAGGGCGTTGTCGACACCGCCGAGTTCGACCGCATGAAGGCCGACTGGCGCTCGCGGCTCGACGCCGAATACGACGCCGGCCAGGCCTACAAGCCGAACAAGGCCGACTGGCTCGACGGCCGCTGGGCCGGCCTCAAGGCCGCCGCCGACGCCGATGATCCGCGCCGTGGCAACACCGGCGTCGCCATCGACGAGCTGAAGGACATCGGCGCGAAGATCACCACGGTGCCGGAGGGTTTCCACCTTCATCGCACCATCCAGCGTTTCCTCGATTCCCGCCGCAAGGCCATCGTCGAGGACGGCGCCGGCATCGACTGGTCGACCGCCGAGGCCCTCGCCTTCACCACCCTGCAGCTCGACGGCCACCCGGTGCGCCTGTCCGGCCAGGATTGCGAGCGCGGCACCTTCTCGCAGCGCCATTCGGTGCTGATCGACCAGGAGAACGAGGACCGCTATACCCCGTTCAACCACCTGAAGGACGGCCAGGCCCGCTACGAGGTCATCAACTCGATGCTCTCGGAAGAAGCGGTGCTCGGCTTCGAGTACGGCTATTCGCTGTCCGAGCCCAACGCGCTCACCCTGTGGGAAGCGCAGTTCGGCGACTTCGCCAATGGCGCGCAGGTGGTGTTCGACCAGTTCCTTTCCTCCGGCGAGCGCAAGTGGCTGCGCATGTCCGGCCTCGTCTGCCTGCTGCCGCACGGCTATGAGGGCCAGGGTCCTGAGCACTCCTCCGCCCGTCTCGAGCGCTATCTGCAGATGTGCGCCGAGGACAACATGCAGGTCGCCAACCTGACGACGCCGGCCAACTATTTCCACGCGCTGCGCCGGCAGCTGAAGCGCGACTTCCGCAAGCCGCTGATCCTGATGACGCCGAAGAGCCTGCTGCGCCACAAGCGCGCCGTCTCCTCGCTCGCCCAGTTCGGCGCCGGCACCACCTTCCACCGCGTGCTGTGGGACGATGCCCAGAGCGAGCACGTGGTGAAGGGTCCGGAATCGATCACGCTGAAGAGCGACGACAAGATCCGCCGCGTCGTGCTGTGCTCGGGCAAGGTCTATTACGACCTGTTCGAGGAGCGCGAGCGGCGCGGCATCGACGACATCTACCTGATGCGCGTCGAGCAGCTCTTCCCGTTCCCGCTCAAGACGCTGGTGCAGGAGCTGTCGCGCTTCAAGGGCGCGGAGATCGTCTGGTGTCAGGAAGAGCCGAAGAACCAGGGCGCCTGGGCCTTCGTGCAGCCTTATCTGGAATGGGTGCTGGAACAGACCGGCTCGGCCTCGTCGCGGCCGCGCTATGCCGGCCGGCCGGCCTCGGCGGCCACCGCCACCGGCCTGATGTCCAAGCATCTCGCCCAGCTGAAGGCCTTCCTGCAGGATGCCTTGGACTGATCGCGCGCTGGACTGACACGGACGAACCGAAGGGAGTGCCGGCCCCGCGGTCGGCTTAAGGGTAGGTAAGGGAAAACGAGCATGGCCACCGAGATCCGCGTTCCGACGCTGGGCGAATCGGTCACCGAAGCGACCATCGGCAAGTGGTTCAAGAAGGCTGGCGATGCCGTCGCCGCCGACGAGCCGATCGTCGAGCTTGAGACCGACAAGGTCACGATCGAGGTGCCGGCTCCCGCCGCCGGCGTGCTCTCCGAGATCATCGCCAAGGACGGCGAGACCGTCGGCGTCGGCGCGCTGCTCGGCTCCATCGGCGCCGGTTCGGGCGCGGCCGCCGCGCCCACCGCTGCCGCTCCCGCCCCGGCCAAGGCCGAGGCGCCCAAGGCGGCTCCGGCTGCTCCGGCTCCCGCCGCGGCCCCGGCCGCCGCTGCCGCCGGCTCCAACGGCCCGGCGGTCGCCAAGCTCGCCACCGAAAGCGGCATCAACCCGGCCATGCTCGCCGGCTCCGGCAAGGATGGCCGCGTGACCAAGGGCGACATGCTGGCGGCCATCGCCACCCCGCCCGCCGCCGCTCCGGCTCCCGCTCCCGTCGTCGTGCGCGCGCCCTCGGCGCCGGTCGACGCGGTCCGCGAGGAGCGCGTGAAGATGACCAAGCTGCGCCAGACCATCGCCAAGCGGCTGAAGGACGCGCAGAGCACCGCCGCGATGCTCACCACCTTCAACGACGTCGACATGTCGGCGGTGATGAGCCTGCGCGCGCAGTACAAGGACGTGTTCGAGAAGAAGCACGGCGTGAAGCTCGGCTTCATGGGCTTCTTCACCAAGGCGGTCATCCAGGCGCTGAAGGACGTGCCGGAGGTGAATGCCGAGATCGACGGCCAGGACCTGATCTACAAGAACTACTACAATATCGGCATCGCGGTCGGCACCGATAAGGGCCTCGTCGTGCCGGTGGTGCGCGACGCCGACGAGCTGTCGATCGCCGGCATCGAGAAGGCGATCTCCGGCTATGGCCGCAAGGCCCGCGACGGCAAGCTCGGCATCGACGACATGCAGGGCGGCACCTTCACCATCACCAATGGCGGCATCTACGGCTCGCTGATGTCCACCCCGATCCTCAACGCGCCGCAGTCGGGCATTCTCGGCATGCACCGCATCGAGGAGCGCCCGGTGGCGATCAAGGGCCAGGTGGTCATCCGCCCGATGATGTATCTCGCGCTCAGCTACGATCACCGCATCGTCGACGGCAAGGGCGCGGTGACCTTCCTGGTCCGCGTCAAGGAAGCGCTGGAAGATCCGACCCGCCTCGTGCTGGACCTGTGATCGCAACCAACTGAGGCGGCAACCAATCGGGGCGGAGGGGGCGTTGAGCTATCTCGGCGAATTCGCGGCCATCATGGCCGTGTTCGCGGTGGTGATCGTGGCGCCGGGGGCGGATTTCGCCCTCGTCGTGCGCCAGAGCGTGGTGCATGGCCGTCGCGCGGCGCTGGTCACCAGCTTCGGCATCGGCGCCTCCCTGCTCTTCCACATCAGCTACACCATTCTCGGCATCGGGCTCATCGTCTCGCAGTCGCTGGCGCTGTTCGCGCTGATCAAATGGTGCGGCGTCGCCTATCTCGTCTATCTCGGCATCCGCTCCTTCTTCGAGAAGCCGTTCAATCTCGACGAGGTGGCGCTCGCCGGTGAGGCGAAGGCGGCCCGCCGCGTCTCGCTGCCGAAATGCTTCGGCATGGGCTTCCTCACCAACGCGCTGAACCCGAAGCCGGTGCTGTTCTTCCTGTCGCTGTTCTCGGCGATGGTCAGCCACGAGATCCCGGCGGCGATCACATTCCTCTATGGTATCGGCATGGCGGGCGCGCTGATCGCCTGGTTCGTCGGCGTCACGCTGTTCTTCACCAATCCCGCCGTGCGGGCGCGCTTTTCGGCGTGCGGCCGCTGGTTCAACCGGGTGACCGGGGCGACCTTCGTGCTGCTCGGCCTGCGTCTCGCCGCCCAACGCGCCGGCTGATCACTTTCGGCATTCAAGGAAACCTCCATGTCCTACGACCTGATCGTCATCGGCACCGGCCCGGGCGGCTATGTCTGCGCCATCCGCGCCTCGCAGCTCGGCCTCAAGGTCGCGGTGGTGGAGAAGCGCGCCACCTTCGGCGGCACCTGCCTGAATGTCGGCTGCATCCCCTCCAAGGCGCTGCTGCACGCCTCCGAGCTGTTCGAGGAAGCCGGCCACTCCTTCGCCAATATGGGCATCGTGGTCGACAAGCCGAAGCTCGACCTGCCGGCGCTGCTCGGCTTCAAGGACAAGGCGGTGGATGGCAACACCAAGGGTGTCGCCTTCCTGATGAAGAAGAACAAGATCGACACCTATCACGGCACCGCCAGCATCCCGGCGCCCGGCAAGGTCGACGTCGCCCTCGCCGATGGCGGCCAGCAGACGCTGGAATCGAAGGCGATCGTCATCGCCACCGGTTCGGACGTCGCCAAGCTGCCGGGCATCGAGATCGACGAGCAGCGCATCGTCTCCTCCACCGGCGCCATCGCGCTCGACAAGGTGCCCGGCAAGCTGATCGTGGTCGGCGCCGGCGTCATCGGGCTGGAGCTTGGCTCGGTGTGGCGCCGCCTCGGCGCCGAGGTGACCGTGGTCGAGTTCCTCGACCGCATCCTGCCCGGCATGGATGGCGAGGTCGCCAAGTCGTTCCAGCGCATCCTTGAGAAGCAGGGCGTCGGCTTCAAGCTCGGCGCCAAGGTCACCGGCGTCGACACCTCCGGCGCGACGCTGAAGGTCTCCATCGAGCCGGCCGCCGGCGGCGAGGCGCAGAGCCTGGAAGCCGATGTGGTGCTGGTCGCCATCGGCCGCGTCGCCTACACCGAGGGCCTCGGCCTCGAGGCGCTCGGCGTCGAGAAGGACAAGCGCGGCCGCGTGGTCACCGACCATTATTTCCGCACCAGCGTGCCCGGTATCTTCGCCATCGGCGACGCCATTGCCGGCCCGATGCTGGCCCACAAGGCGGAGGACGAGGGCGTCGCCATCGCCGAGCTGCTGGCCGGCCAGGCCGGGCATGTGAATTACGACGTCATTCCGGGCGTGGTCTACACCACCCCGGAAGTCGCCGCGGTCGGCAAGACCGAGGAGGAGCTGAAGGCGGCCGGCATCGACTACAAGGTCGGCAAGTTCCCCTTCCTCGCCAATGGCCGCGCCAAGGCCAACGACCAGACCGAGGGCTTCGTGAAGATCCTCGCCGACGCCGCCACCGACAAGGTGCTGGGCGCCCACATCATCGGTGTCGAGGCCGGCGAGATGATCCACGAATGCGCGGTGCTGATGGAGTTCGGCGGTTCGTCCGAGGATCTCGCCCGCACCTGCCATGCCCACCCCACCCGCTCCGAGGCGGTGAAGGAAGCGGCGATGGCGGTGGAGAAGCGCGCCATCCACATGTGAGACCGCGCCTCGGCGCGGACGGCATGTGAGGATCTGCCTCGCATCTGAAACGAGAACGGCCCGGAGAGCATCTCTCCGGGCCGTTCCGTTTTGGCGGGGACCGTCGCAGGCCAGGTGCCCGAGTTCAGGTGCCCGAGCTCAGCTACCGAGGTCAGGTATCGTTGTCTCAGGTACCCTGCGTCTGGGTCGGCTTCGGCGCCGAGGCATGGCCCGGCGAGCAGTCGGCAAGCGCAACCCCGGAGGCGGCCACGGTGAGGGAAAGCGCACACAGGGCCGTCACGATCTTCTTCATGTCAGGTCTCCTCTGGTGTGGACGCCCCAGTCTTACCGATGCGGAAGGTGATGAAAAGCGCGCCGCCGGTGCCATGTGACCGAAAGTCAGGCAAATCCGCCCGGTCTCACGCAGCCGTGTAGGTCACCGCTTCGATCCGCCAGCCATCGGGGTCGGTGAGGAAGGCGGCGTAGTACCCTTCGCCATAATGCGCGCGCAGCCCCGGCGCGCCGAAATCGGCGCCGCCATGGGTCAGCCCGGCGGCGTGAAAGGCGCGCACCGCGTCGCGATCCGGCGCCAGGAAGCAGAAATGGCAGCCCGGCTGCGCCGTCACGACACCGGCGCGGCGCTGGATCCAGAACGCCGCCGCCCCCGGCAGCCCGACGGGCGAGGGCGCCTCCCCTGGCCGGCCCCAGCAGGCGGCGCCGCCATTCGGGTCCTGCGAGGCATCGTAGTGGCGCACCCGCACATAGCCGAGCGGCGCCAGCACCGCGTCGTAGAACGCCACCGAGCGGGCGAGGTCGCTCACCCCGACCGACATGTGGTCGATCATCGGCAGGATCGGCTGCACCGTCAGCGTCATGTCGAACCCTCCTTGCCCGCCAGGTCATTTTCGAGCGAAGCGGGGACCGGTACGCGTGAAGAAGAAGCGTTGTTACAAAGGCTTATAGTAATCCCGCTGAACTGGAACTCACCGGGATTGTTCTAGCCTTCCTTGCTGTCGGCAAGCCGCGCCCGGGGATGCGCCGCCCGCCAGCTCGCCATCAGCGCCGAGGCGTCGACGGCGGCGTAGATCTGCGTGGTGGACAGCGAGGCGTGGCCGAGCAGTTCCTGGATCGAGCGCAGATCGCCGCCGCGCGCCAGAAGATGCGTCGCGAAGGAATGGCGCAGCGCGTGCGGCGTCGCGCTGTCCGGCAGGCCGAGCGCCCCGCGCAACTGCTCCACCACCCGCTGTACGATGCGCGGCGACAGCGGCCCACCCTTCTCGCCGACGAACAGCGGCCCGCCGAGTTCCAGCGCGAACGGACAGGCCGCCGCATAGGCGTCGATGGCCTTCAGCACATGCGGCAGCACCGGCACCATGCGGGTCTTGCCGCCCTTGCCGGTCACGGTGATGTGGTCGCCGGTCCCCGGCGCCGGCATATCGCGCCGCTTCAGCCCCAGCGCCTCGGAGATGC
Source organism: Ancylobacter sonchi (assembly GCF_018390695.1). Taxonomy (GTDB): domain Bacteria; phylum Pseudomonadota; class Alphaproteobacteria; order Rhizobiales; family Xanthobacteraceae; genus Ancylobacter; species Ancylobacter sonchi. The sequence continues at coordinate 30,212 of NZ_JAHBGF010000012.1, forward strand.
GCAGGCCGGAGCCGTAGAGCAGCGCGAGCACCGCCGCGTCGCGCATCAGCACCCAGCCCTCGCGCGCCTCGCCGGCACGGATATCCGGATCGGCGAGCTTCTTCGCATCGGCCACCGAGACCGGCCGCGGCAGGGTACGCGGGATACTCGGCGCCCGTACCGCGGTCAGCGCCCCCACCTTGCCCAGCCCCTCGCGTTCGAGATGCCGGCCGAAGGAGCGGGCGGCGGCGAGGAAGCGCATCTGGGTGCGCGGCTCGATGCCTTCCGCCCGCTTGGCGGCGATCACCGCCCGCACATCGCGCGGGGCGAGCTCGGAGAAGGCGGCGAGGTCGGGCGTCGCGCCGAGATGCCGTGCCAGATGCTGCAGGAAGCCGGTCATGTCGCGCGCATAGGCCTCGCGCGTCTTGGCCGAGAGCCGCCGCTCATGGCCGAGCCGCGCCAGCCAGGCCTTCAATGCCGCCGCCACGTCCGGCGTGGCGCCGGCGAGGAGCGCGATCTCCGCCCGCTCCGCCTTCTGGACGTCGCTCATCGCCATCTGCGCGTTTCCCCTTCTGTTCCGCGCTCATCCTGCCATATCTGAGCTTAATGAAAGCTCCGATTCTCCCCTTCGCCGAGGCGGCCGCGCCCGAGACCGTCGATGTGCTGCTGCCGGTGGCCATCGGCGCCGCCTATTCCTATCGCGTGCCGGAGGGCATGGAGCTCGCCCCCGGCGACGTGGTGGTGGTGCCGCTCGGCACCCGCAATATTCTCGGCTGCGTCTGGCCGCGCGATCCCGCCGCGCCGCAAAAACCGGTCGATCCGGGCAAGCTGAAGCCGGTGATCCGCAAATATGCCGCCCCACCGCTGTCGGCACAGATGATCGCCTTCATCGACTGGATGGCGGAATACACCGTCTCGCCGCCCGGCATGGTGCTGCGCCTCGCCTTGCGCCATGACGAGGCCGCCGGCCCGCAGCGCGAGCGGGTCGGCGTGCGCCTCACCGATAAACGCCCGGAGCGCCGCACCGGCGCGCGCGAGAAGGTCATCGAGGCGCTGGCCGACGGCTTCCTGCGACCGAAGAGCGAGGCCGCCCGCGAGGCCGGCGTGTCGCCCTCGGTGGTGGACGGGCTGATCGACGAGGGGGTGCTGGAGACCGTCACCCTGCCGCCCGAGCCTGCCGCCGAGCCGCCGGACCCCGACCACGCGGTGCCCGAGCTTCTGCCCGGCCAGAAGGCGGCGGCGGATGTGCTGCGCGAGGCGGTGGCGGCACATGAGTTTCGCGTCCACCTGCTCGACGGCGTCACCGGATCGGGCAAGACCGAGACTTATTTCGAAGGCGTGGCGCAGGCGATCCGCGACGGCCGGCAGGTGCTGATCCTGATGCCGGAAATCGCTCTCACCCAGGCCTTTCTCGACCGGTTCGCCAAGCGCTTCGGCGTCGTCCCGGCGCAGTGGCATTCGGCGGTCGGCAGCAAGCGCCGCGGCCGGGTGTTTGCCGGCGTCGCCTCCGGCGAGGTCGCGGTGGTGGCCGGCGCTCGCTCGGCGCTGTTCCTGCCCTACCGCGATCTCGGCCTCGTCATCGTCGACGAGGAGCACGACGCCGCCTACAAGCAGGAGGACGGCGTTCATTACCACGCCCGCGACATGGCGGTGGTGCGCGCCCGCCTCGCCGGCGCGCCGGTGGTGCTGGCCTCGGCGACGCCCTCCATCGAGACCGAAGTGAACGCGCGGCGCGGCCGCTATCTGCGCCTCGCGCTGCCCGAGCGCTTCGCCGGCACCAAGGTGCCCCGGCTGGAGCCCATCGACATGCGCCGCGAGGGGCCGCCCAAGGGGCGCTGGATCGCCCCGCGCCTCGTCGAGGACATCACCCGTACCGTGGAGGCAGGCGGGCAGGCGCTGCTGTTCCTCAACCGGCGCGGCTATGCCCCGCTCACCTTGTGCCGCACCTGCGGCCACCGCATACGCTGCCCGTCCTGCTCCTCCTGGCTGGTCGAGCACCGCTTCCGCCGCCGGCTCGAATGCCATCAATGCGGCTATGCCACCCCGGTGCCGGAGGCCTGCCCTTCCTGCCACGAGCCCAACACCCTCATCCCCTGCGGGCCGGGCGTCGAGCGGCTGCATGAGGAAATCCAGGCGCTGATGCCGGCGGCGCGCGTGCAGGTGCTGTCCTCCGACCTCGCCGGCGGCGTCGAGCGGCTGCGCGCCGAGCTGAAGGCGATCGAGGACGGCGAGGTCGACGTCGTCGTCGGCACCCAGCTGGTGGCGAAGGGGCACAATTTCCCCGGCCTCGCTTTGGTCGGCGTGGTCGACGCCGATGTCGGGCTGGGGCATGGCGATCCGCGCGCCGCCGAGCGCACCTTCCAGCTGCTGCACCAGGTCGCCGGCCGCGCCGGCCGCCACAAGCTCGAAGGCCGCGCCTTCCTGCAGACCTTCATGCCGGAGCACCCGGTGATGCAGGCGCTGATCGCCGGCGACCGCGCCGCCTTCTACGACCGCGAGATCGCGGTGCGCGAGGAAGCGCACCTGCCGCCCTTCGCCCGCTTCTGCGGCCTCGTCGTCTCGGCGAACGAGCAGCACGAGGCACAGCGCCACGCCCAGGCACTCGCCGCCTCGGCACCCCTCGTCGAGGGCGTGCGCATCCTCGGCCCGGCGGAAGCGCCGATCGCGCTGCTGCGCGGGCGTCACCGGCTGCGGCTGCTGGCGCGCTCGCCCCGCGCCTTCGACCTCTCGGCCTATCTGCGCGACTGGATGGCGAAGGCGCCGCGCCCGCGCGGCAATGTGAAGGTGGAGATCGACATCGACCCGCAGAGCTTCCTCTGACCGGCTTCCTCTGATCGATTTTCGTCGGCCGGCCGCCTTTGACCAACTTCCCCAGCCTGCTTCCCCTCACCGGCCGCTCTGACTGGTGTCCTGCGGCCGGGCGGATTCCGCCGCGGCGCGTCGTGACAAGGGCGGTATTTCCTGTTCAGAATGCGCGGTTCCCGTCCGGTCCCGCCGCCATCCCGTTCCCGCGCCGCAAGGACGCTCCGCCGATGATGAGCCTGCCGTTTTTCGGCCTGTTCGCCGGCTTGGCGCTCATCCTTGCCGGGCGCCGGGGTGCGGCCATGCTGGTCTGGGCGCTGTCGATGACGCTGCTGGCGCTGCTGTTCCGCCTGCACGCCACCGACGCTCTGAACATCGCATTGTAGGCGCCGAGGGAACCCCGCCCATGAGCCCCGCCCCTGCCCTGCTTTCGCCCGCCCGCTCGCGACTGCTCAACGCGCTCGGCCTCCTCGCCGTGGCGCTGGTGCTGCTCGTCGCCTTCTTCGACCAGATCGTCGGCCATGAACTGCCCTGCCCGCTCTGCATCCTGCAGCGGGTCGGTTTCTGCGGCGTCGGCCTCGGCCTCGCGCTGAACCTGCGATTCGGCGCGCGGCCGAGCCACTATGCCGTCGCCATCCTCTCGGCGATGGCCGGCGCCCTCGTCTCGGTGCGGCAGGTGCTGCTGCACATCGTGCCCGGCACCGGCTCCTATGGCGAGGCGCTGCTCGGCCTGCACTTCTATTCCTGGGCGCTGGTGCTCTATGTCGCCATCATCGCCGGCTGCGCCGTGCTGCTGCTGTTCGACCGGCAGTTCGAGGCGCCCGAACCGGGGAACGGCCCGCTCGGTGCCCTCCCCCTCGCCGCCTTGGTGCTGATGGCCGCGCTCACGCTCGGCAACGGCGTCTCCACCGTGCTGGAATGCGGCGCCGGCCTCTGCCCGGACGATCCCGTCGGCTACCAGCTGCTCTCCCCGGCCCCGGCTCCCTGATTCGCACGGCCTCTGCACCCCGCGCAGCCCCCCGCCCCACCTTTGTCATATTGACGCGCGCAGGGCGGGCGCCTAGCTTCACCACCATGACGACCCTGGTGACGAGAGAGCGCATCCGCGCGGGACGGCGAATTCGTCGCCCGGCCGATTTTATCGGCCGGGATACCTGACCCTGTCTGCCGATTTCATCGGCCGGGGCACCTGAACTCTGAGGGCCGATACAATCGGCCGGGAGTTCCGACGCTCGCCAGCTCCTTTCTCGTCATTCGCGGATTCGCTCCCATGTCCTACGCCCTTCTCCGTCATCGCCTCGTGGTCGAGGCCGATGCCCATCCCAATCTCATGCTCCGCCTGCTCGAGCCCTTCGCCGTGCACGACGTGCAGCCCACCCGGGTGCGCCTGGACGGCCCGGTCGACGGCGTCATCGACATGGCCAATCTCGGCGCGATGCGGGCGGAGATCGCCTTTACCGCGCCGGTCGAGGTCGCCGAGCGGCTGTGGTCGCGCATCGACGTGATGGTACCGGTGCGCTCCTCGCACCTCGTCTCCACCGCCGTCGCCCCCGCCTCCTCGCCCGCTTCCTCGGAAGCGGCGGCCTGAGGCATCCATGCTTGCACAGCTCGGCGCCCAGCTGGGCGGCATCGCCTTCCTCGTGGCGCCGGTGTTCGGTCTGATCGGCCTCGGCTATGTCGCCAGCCGGGGCGGCCTCCTGCGCGAGAAGGCGGCGGAGGGCCTGTCCGAATATGTGTTCGGGCTGGCCGTGCCGGTGCTGATCTTCAAGACGCTGGCCGAGGCGCAATTGCCGGCCGAGGGCCAGCCCTGGGGCTACTGGATCGCCTATTTCACCGGCGCCTTCACGGTGTTCGCCCTCGGCATGCTCGCGGCGCGAAAACTGTTTGGCCGCGATCATACCGAGGCGGTGATCCAGGGCTTCACCTCCGGCCAGGCCAACACGGTCTTCGTCGGCGTGCCGCTCATCCTCACCGCCTTCGGGCCGGAAGGCGCGGTGCCGCTGTTCCTGCTCATCGCCATCCACCTGCCTGTGATGATGGTAGTGGCGACCGTGCTCACCGAAGGGGCCGCCTCCGGCCTCTCGCTCGCCGGACTGAAGAAGCTTGGCCGCCAGCTGGCCTTCAACCCGATCCTGCTCGGCATCTATGCCGGCGGCATCGCCAAGGTGATCGGCTACGCGCCGGGCGGCCTCCTGAAGCAGACCATCGACATGCTGGCCGCGTCCGCCTCGCCCTGCGCGCTGGTCTCGCTCGGCCTCGCCTTGCACCGCTACCCGATCCGCGGCGACATCGCCCCGGCGGTGGTGATGACCACGCTGAAGCTCGTCGTGCATCCGGCGCTGGTGTTCGGGCTGGTGCAGGTGCTGCCCATGCCGAAGGTCTGGGCCGATGTCGCGGTGGTGTTCGCGGCGATGCCCTCGGGCATCAACGCCTATCTGCTGGCGCAGCGCTACCGCGTCGGCGTCACCGCCTCGGCGAGCGCGGTGTCGCTATCGACCGCGCTCAGCCTGTTCACCGTCTCGGTGTGGTTCCTCATCCTCGGCGTCGGCTAGCGGTCGGCCAGCGCCTCGAAACCGGCCTTAGGGCCGCCGCCGGCGGATCGGACGCCGTGCGGCGGGGGCGGTGATCGGCGAAATCAGTTCAGCTGCGGATCAGTTCAGCTGCGGATCAGTTCAGCTTCATGCAGTTGGCATAGAAGGTGGTGGTCGCCGGCCAGTCGGAGAACACGCCGATCACGCCGATGTCGCGGGCGAGCACGTCGAGCAGGGCGAGCGTGTCGCCGTCGCGGTCGGTCACCGACTTGATCGACTGGTAATAGTAGCCGCCGCCATCCTTCAGCGGGCCGGAGCGCTCCAGCGACCAGGAGATCAGCCCGAGCCCGGCCTTCTTGGCCTCCTCGGCGTAGAGCGAAGGCACGATCTTGCCGTCCTTGGCCGTCACCAGCATCCACAGCGGCGGGGCGAGGATCTTCACCCCCTTGTCGGCGAGTTCCTGCATGGAGGGCTTCCAGCTCTCCGCCTTCATGTTGTCGAAGCCGGTGTCGGTCTCGTCACGGCCGTCGAGATACACCGCCTGCGCGCCGAATTCCGGGGCGTTCTTCAGCCAGTACAGCACGTCGTCGAGCTGGAAGGACTGGGCATAGACGTCCTTCGGATCGACGCCGGCCGCCTTGTACTCGTCGATCAGCTGCTGGGCGTAGTTCGCCTGGGTGTAGCTGCCCTCGAACGGCATCGTCACTTCCGGCGCCTTCAGCTCCGGGGTGAACTTCAGGCCGAGCGCCTTGACCAGCTCGACATATTCCTTGTGCGACATCAGCGTCGCGCGGTCGACATAGAGGTCGGTGCGCCAGCGCGGCGTGGAATTCATGTAGTCGGCCACCGTGGTGGCGGCGGGGTTGCCGGCGTCCATCTTCGGCTTCAGCGACTTGAACTCGGCGAGCGTCAGGTCGCTGGTGCAGCATTTGGCGCTTGCCTTGCGGCCGGTCGCCGGGTCGGCCGGCTGGAAGCCCTGCGAGCACTTCGAGGCGAGCTCGGGCCGCGCGAGGATGTCCGTGGTGGTGTGCAGGTCGCACTGGGCGTGGCGGCACACCAGCTGGCGGTCCTTGGTGAAGGCGACGTCGCATTCGATGACGCCGGCGCCCATCTGTGCGGCGGCGAGATAGCCCTCGCGGGTATGCTCGGGGAACTGCAGCGGCGCGCCGCGATGCGAGATCGAGAAATTCTTGGTGGTGAACGGCCCCTTGCACTGCGCCAGCTGATCCTTCAGCGGGCCGTCCTTCATCGTGTCGACGAGATGGAACGGGCGCGGGCCGACTTCGGCGAGCCGGCTAACTTCCTGCGCCGCCAGCGGCGCGACAAAAAGCGAGAGCGCGAGTGCGGCAAGTGGCAGGCGGATCGACATCGGACGCAGCATGGACGGTTTCCCTTCCCCGGCGGGTGACGGCGAAGGCATAGCCGCCGCCGATGACATCGGCTTGACGCAGCGGGACACGCCGAATCTTAGCCGAGCGCCATCCGCCGCGCCTCGGCGGCGCTCATCCCGCGCGCGCGCAGCTCGCGCAGGCTTTCCGAGCCAATCGACTTGGAGAGCTTGCGCCCCTCGCCATCGAGCACCAGCGAATGGTGGCGGTAGAGCGGCTCGGACAATTCCAACAGTCGTTGCAGCAGGCGATGCACCGAGGTCGCCGCCCTCAGGTCGGCGCCGCGCACCACATGGGTGACGTCCTGTATGGCGTCGTCGACCACCACCGAGAGGTGATAGCTGGTCGGCGTCTCCTTGCGGGCGATGACGACGTCGCCCCACGCCGCCGGGTCGGCCGGCACCGGCGCCGCCTCGCCCTCCTCGCGCCAGATGAGACCGCCTCCCGCCAGCGCCACTGCCCGCGCCATATCGAGCCGCAGCGCATAAGGCTCTCCCGCCGCCTGCCGCTCGCCTCGCTCCGCCTCGTCCATCACCGCGCGGGAAAACGGAAACAGCGGCGCTCCGTCCGGGTCGCTCGGCCAGCCCGGCCGGGCAGCGACCGCGCGGCGAATGTCGGCGCGGCTCTCGAAGCTGGCATAGATGAGGCCCATCGCCTCCAGCCGCGCCAGCGCGGCGCGGTAGGCGTCCATATGCTCGGACTGCCGGCGCACCGGCCGCTCCCAGTCGAGCCCGAGCCAGGCGAGATCCTCGTAGATCGCCGCCTCGTAGTCCGGCCGGCAGCGCGTGGCGTCGATATCCTCGATGCGCAGCAGCAGCCGCCCGCCCGTCGCGCGCGCCATCTCGGCATTCAGCAGCGCCGAACGCGCATGGCCGAGATGCAGCAGGCCATTCGGGCTCGGCGCGAAGCGGAAGACGGGGCGGGGATCGGGGCGGGGCATCGCTCCTGTCTACGCCATCCGCGAGGCAGCAGGCGAGAGATCTATGAGTGGCCGACCCCCAAACGCATATGGCCGGGACGAGCCCGGCCATATCGAGGTTTCAAAAGAGAAGGAAGGCCGCCGTCAGAACTGGCGGGCCACCATCATCTTCTTGATCTCGGCGATCGCCTTGGCCGGGTTCAGCCCCTTCGGGCAGGCCTTGGCGCAGTTCATGATGGTGTGGCAGCGATAGAGCCGGAACGGATCCTCGAGGTCGTCGAGCCGCTCGCCGGTCGCCTCGTCGCGACTGTCGATCAGCCAGCGATAGGCCTGCAGCAGCGCCGCCGGGCCGAGATAGCGGTCGCCGTTCCACCAGTAGCTCGGGCAGGAGGTCGAGCAGCAGGCGCACAGGATGCACTCATAGAGCCCGTCGAGCTTCTCGCGATCCTGGCGGCCCTGCGGCCATTCCTTCTCCGGCGCCGGGGTCTTGGTGTGCAGCCACGGCTCCACCGAGGCGTGCTGGGCGTAGAACTGGGTGAGGTCCGGCACCAAGTCCTTCACCACCGGCATGTGCGGCAGCGGGTAGATGTTGACCGACTTCGCCGTCACGTCGTCCATGCTCTTCAGGCAGGCCAGCGTGTTGGTGCCGTCGATATTCATCGCGCAGGAGCCGCAGATGCCTTCGCGGCAGGAGCGGCGGAAGGTCAGCGTCGGGTCGATCTTGTTCTTGATGTAGATGAGGCCGTCGAGAACCATCGGCCCGCAATCGTCGCGGTCGACATAATAGGTGTCGACATGCGGATTCTTGCCGTCATCCGGGTTCCAGCGATAGATGCGGTACTCGGTCAGCCGGTTGGTGCCCTCCGGCTTCGGCCACACCGTGCCGGGAACGAGCTGCGAGTTCTTCGGAAGCGTGAGCTGGACCATCTGGCCTTCATCCCTTTCCCGCGGCCGATGCCGCAGGCCTGTCGGTAATCTCGCGCGGCCGCTGCCGCAGGCTGGCTCAGTAGACCCGCTTGCGCGGCTCGATGTACTGGATGTCGTTCGACATGGTGTAGGTGTGCACCGGACGGTCGTCGAGCCGCACCGCGCGGGTGTCGAAATCGACGAAGGCCAGCGTGTGCTTCATCCACTTGGCGTCGTCGCGATCAGGGAAATCCTCGCGGGCATGGGCGCCGCGGCTCTCGGTACGCGCCGCCGCGCCTTCCATCGTCACCGAGGCGAGGCAGATCAGGTTGTCATATTCCAGCGTCTCGATGAGATCGGAATTCCACACCAGCGAGCGGTCGGTGACCTCGATGTCGTCGGTGCCGGCGAACACGTCGGCGATCAGCTTGCGGCCTTCCTGAAGCACCTCGCCGGTGCGGTAGACCGCGCAGTTGTTCTGCATCACCTTCTGCATGGAAAGGCGCAGATCGGCGGTCGGCGTCGAGCCGGAAGCGTTGCGGAAATGGTCGAGCCGCGACAGGGCGAGCTCGGCCGAGTTGGCCGGCAGCTCGCGCTGCTTGTCGCCGGGGGTGAGCAGCTCGGCGCAGCGCAGCGCGGCGGCGCGGCCGAACACCACGAGATCGGTCAGCGAGTTGGAGCCGAGCCGGTTGGCGCCGTGGATCGACACGCAGGCGCATTCGCCTACCGCCATCAGGCCGGGCACCACATGGTCCGGATTGCCGTCCTTCTTGGTGACGACCTCGCCGTGGAAGTTCGTCGGGATGCCGCCCATGTTGTAATGGACGGTCGGCAGCACCGGGATCGGCTCCTTGGTCACGTCGACACCGGCGAAGATCTTCGCGCTCTCGGAGATGCCCGGCAGGCGCTCATGCAGGATCGCCGGGTCGAGATGGTCGAGGTGCAGGAAGATGTGGTCCTTGTTCTTGCCGACGCCGCGGCCCTCGCGGATCTCCATGGTCATGGAGCGCGAGACGACGTCGCGCGAGGCGAGGTCCTTGGCGGAAGGCGCGTAGCGCTCCATGAAGCGCTCACCCTCGGAATTGGTGAGGTAGCCGCCCTCGCCGCGCGCGCCCTCGGTGATCAGGCAGCCCGAGCCGTAGATGCCGGTCGGGTGGAACTGCACGAACTCCATGTCCTGCAGAGGCAGGCCGGCGCGCAGCACCATGGCGTTGCCGTCGCCGGTGCAGGTATGGGCGGAGGTCGCCGAGAAATAGGCGCGGCCATAGCCGCCGGTGGCGAGGATCACCGTCTGCGCCCGGAAGCGGTGGATGGTGCCGTCGTCCATCTTCAGCGCGACGATGCCGCGGCAGCGGCCGTCCTCGTCCATGATCAGGTCGAGGGCGAAATACTCGATGAAGAACTCGGCCGAGTGCTTCAGCGCCGCGCCGTACAGCGTGTGCAGGATGGCGTGGCCGGTACGGTCGGCGGCGGCGCAGGTGCGTTGCGCCGGGGTCTTGCCGTAGTCGATGGTCATGCCGCCGAACGGGCGCTGGTAGATCTTGCCGGCCTCGGTGCGCGAGAACGGCACGCCCCAGTGCTCCAGCTCGTAGACGGCAGCCGGCGCGTGGCGCACCAGATATTCGATGGCGTCCTGGTCGCCCAGCCAGTCCGACCCCTTCACGGTGTCGTACATGTGGTAGCGCCAGTCGTCGACGCCCATATTGCCGAGCGAGGCGGCGATGCCGCCCTGCGCCGCCACGGTGTGCGAGCGGGTCGGGAACACCTTGGTGACGCAGGCGGTGCGCAGCCCGGCTTCCGAGCAGCCGACCACCGCGCGAAGGCCGGCGCCGCCGGCGCCCACCACCACCACGTCATAGGTGTGGTCGATGATCGGATAGGCGCCGTTCAGATAGGCCGCCTTCGGGTCGGCGGAACCGTTGGCGGCAGAACCGTTGGCGGAATGGGTCTCGGCCATGGGAGCTAGCCTCCGAAGCTGATCTTGAGGATCGCGAACACCCCGGCGCAGCCCATGGCAGCGCAGAAGAAGGTGTTGCCGACCAGAGCGAGCACCTTGGCGCCCTCGTTATGGACATAGTCCTCGATCACCACCTGCATGCCCGCCCGCATGTGGGTGGTGATGGAGACGATGGCGAGGAGGAGGATGATCGCCACGATCGGCTGGCCGATGGTGGCCAGCACCCGCTCGGGAGGCTCGCCGGCGACGCAGACCAGCACGGCGAGAAACGCGAGGGTCAGCGGCACGTTGGCGAGCGCGGTCACGCGCTGCAGCCAGAAATGATGGGTGCCGGAATGCGCGGCGCCGAGGCCGGCGACGCGGCGGCGCACCGTGCGCAGCGAGGAGCCCGGGAATTCGGAAGATCCGCTCATGAGTTCAGCCCTTCACCACGAAGATGACGACCCAGAGCAGCACGGTCAGCGCGATCGAGCCGCCGACGGTCAGCTTGGCGAGCAGTTCGCGCGCCTCGGGGCCGAAGCCGCGGCCGGTGTCCCAGATGAAATGGCGCAGGCCGCCCAGCATGTGGTGCAGCATCGCCCAGCTGAAGCCGAACAGCACGACAAGGCCGATCCAGCTGCCATAGACGGCGTTCACCGTCGCAAAGGTGCTGGGGGAGCTTGCCGCCGCCACCAGCCACACGACCAACAGGAAGGTGCCGAAATAGAGAGCCACGCCGGTAATTCGGTGCACGATGGACATCATCATCGTGAGCATCGGCCGGTAAATCTGGAGATGCGGCGAAAGCGGCCGCCGGGCAGCGCCGTGCATATCGGACATTGCGAGGTCCTTCAGTCTATGCGGAGTGCGTAGCGGAAACGATAGCAGTTCGCAATCATTCCAAAGGCGACGTCTATAGGTTTTTGGGTGCGTCGCAGCAAGGGCAACCTAGCGATGCCGGACGCTCTTGTCAGGAGGCAATCGCGCCGGTCATGGACCATTAACCATCTTTGCCATCTAATTGACGGAATGGCGGCGTCAATGACCGCCGAATGGTGGCGTGAGCGAGGACCGGCATGCGGCGTGCGTGTTTTGCCCGACTGTCGGGACTTGGCCGATTTTGTGTTGCCGTCATGGCCCTGCTGCTGGCGCCGGCTCTGCTGGGGCCGTTCGCGACTGCGCAGGCGCAGCAGCGTTCCATCGCGTTCCAGGGCACGACGCGCGATTACATCCTGCATGTTCCGAAGAATCTGCCGCCCGGCCCGCGCCCGCTGGTCATCGCGCTGCACGGCGCGTTGCAGCCGGCCGGTATCATGCAGCGCTATCTCGATCTTGACGCGGTGGCCGACCGCGAAGGCTTCGTCGTCGCCTATCCCAAGGGCATCAACCTGATCTGGAACGACGGCCGCTCCTCGGTCGCCGGCTTCCTGCCGATCCTCGACGCCCGCGACGATGCCGGCTTCGTGCTGGCGGTACGCGACGAGCTCGTCGCCCAGGGGCTGGCCGATCCCGGCCGCGCCTATCTGATGGGCTTCTCCAATGGCGGCTTCCTCACCGCCTTCGTCGCCTGCCGGCATGCCGACGCCTTTGCCGCCTTCGCCACCATGATGATGACGGTGCCGGTCGGCTATGCGGAAACCTGCCGGCCGTCGAAGCCGGTGCCGATCCTGATGATGAACGGCACCTACGATCCCATCGTGCCGATGTTCGGCCGCCCGACACCCGGCGCCCGGCTGATGTCGGCCCGCGACAGCGCCGAGCTGTTCGCCCGCATCGACCGCTGCGCCTCCTCGCAGGCCAGCCAGCTGCCGAGCGCCCGCATCGTCCGTTACGACAGCTGCGCCGGCGGCGCGACGGTCGCCTATTACGAGATCGACGGCGGCCACCAGCCGCCCGCCCAGTCGGTCGATGCCGGCGACGCCTTCGCCGCGCTGCTGCTCGGGCCGCGCCGCAGCGGCCTCGACGCGCCGAACGAGATCTGGGCCTTCTTCAAGCGCTACGGCACGCCGGCCCAGCCGGAAGCGCTGCCGGATGCCGGCGTGCTCGTCACCGTCAATGGCGTGGCGGGCAGCCGCCTCGCCGCCGCCGAGCCGATGCCGCTGCGCCCCGGCAAGCCTGCGGCCGGCAAGCCCACCTCGGGCACCTCCGCCTCAAGCACCCCTGCCGCCGCCACGCTCGCCAGCGTGCCGCTGCCGATGGCCTCGCCGCTGCGCCGCAAGGCCGCCAGCGCCGAATGACCCTCCAGCACGGCGTGAACGCCGGCACGGAATGCCCCGCCGGCGCATAATGAGCGCAGGAAAGCGGCCCCTCGCCTTGGTTTCGCCGCGAGACGGCGATTTACATCCTGCACGACGCTGACGCGTCGGCGAGAATCGCCTCGGGCCATCGCCTCGGGTCGAGGCATCATCGCGGGTTAAGTGTCGCGTCGGGTTGACGTTGCGCGGCCGGGGCGGCATCGTCCGGCCCGCCGCCGATCCGGCGGCAACGAGACATCGACGTCCGGGCCAGCGGACGCGGAATTTCTGAGTGGCGGCCCAGGGAGCGCCGCGAACACGGGGATAGGATCTGTTGGAGACGCGGCTCGGACCAAACGGCCTGCGGCGCTGGCGCGGCGCGGCGTTCGATCTCGGCGACGAGCCTCCGCTGGGCGTTGACGGCGACACCGAGGAGCCGATCAACCGCCGCCGTATCTCCATACGCTGGCTGATGGCCACCCTGCTCACCGGCATTTGCGGCGCTGCGCTGATGGGCGGCGCGGTCTATGCCGCGCTCGACAACGAGGTCTATCGCTTCGCCCAGTCGCCCGAGACGGTGCGCTCCGCCCTGCGCGGCGCACTGGCCGCCGGCGAGCGCCCGTCCAACGTCGCCCGCAAGGGCGACCGCATGTCGATCATCAGCGAGAGCTTCAACGCCCGCCAGACGCTGCGCCTGTCCACCACCACCCGCGACGGCGACCGCGAGGTGATCAAGGTGCGCGCGGTGACGCGGGTGAACACCAATCTCGCCCAGTCGGTCACCTCGGTATCGGCCGACGTGCCGCGCTTCAACCCGGCCAAGCTGATCGCCGACACTTCTTCCGACGACCAGGACGACGACACGCCGCAGGCCGAGCCCACCGGCGAGCTCACTTTGACGATGCGCGACCTCGGCAGCCTGCCGCCTTCCACCAAGTTCGCGGCCGAGCTGTCGATGGAAGACGTGCTGATGAAGGTGCGCGAGACCGCCGAGTTCAGCATGCCGCTCGCCGAGGCGACGATGCCGGCGCTGGCGAGCTTCGGCGGCGGCGCCCTCGGCTACGCGCCCGCCAACGTCCCGGCCGATCCGACCGCGCTCGCCAATGCCCCGGACAATATGAGCGCCTTCGGCAAGGCGTCCGGCGAGGCGTCCGGCGGCAATGAATGGACCGAGCGCGCCGTCGTCACCAAGAAGGGCGACAGCATCGCCTCCATCCTCAAGGATCTCGGCGTCGCCGAGGTGTCCGCCAAGGCGGCGGCGGCGGCCTTCGCCACCCCGGAACTGCGCGGCCAGCTCACCCCCGGCCTGCGGCTGCGGGTGCTGCTCGACCCGTCGGGCGGCGCCACGGTGCCGCTGCGCGTCGGGGTGTTCAGCGACCAGGGCCACGAGGGCACCATCGCGCTGTCCGACATGGGCACCTTCCTGCCGGTGGAGGAGCCCAACGACGTCGAGGTCGCCGACCTCCCCTCCGACGATTCCGACGAGGATGGCGGCGGGCGCGGCGGCATCACCCTCTATGAGAGCATCTGGGAGACCGCGCTGCGCCACGACGTGCCGCGCCCGGTCATCGAAAACCTGATCCGCATCTATTCCTTCGACGTCGACTTCCAGCGCCGGGTGCGCTCGGGCGACAGCTTCGAGGTGCTGTTCGATCCCGAGGAAGGCGGCGGGACCGCCGGCGTGCTCTATGCCGGGCTCACCATCGGCGGCGAGGAGCGGCGCTACTACCGCTACCAGACCCCCGACGACAACCTGCTCGACTTCTATGACGAGACCGGCAAGAGCGCGAAGAAGTTCCTGGTCCGCAAGCCGATCGCCGGCGGCACGCTGCGCTCCGGCTTCGGCATGCGCCGCCACCCGATCCTCGGCTTCTCTCGCATGCATTCCGGCGTCGACTGGGCCGACCGGGTCGGCACGCCGATCTACGCCGCCGGCAACGGCATCATCCGGAAGGCCGGCTGGAGCTCGGGCTATGGCCGCCATACCGAGATCCAGCACGCCAACGGTTATGTGACCACCTATTCGCACCAGTCCGGCTTCGCCAAGGGCATCCGCGAGGGCGTGCGGGTGCGCCAGGGCCAGCTGATCGGCTATCTCGGCTCCTCCGGTCTCTCCACCGGCCCGCATCTGCATTACGAGGTGCTGGTGAACGGCCGCTTCGTCGATCCGATGCGCGTGCGCCTGCCGCGCGGCCGCGCGCTCGACGGCAGGATCCTCGCCGATTTCTCCGGCGAGCGCACCCGCATCGACACGCTGCTCAACCACAGCCCCAGCCCCAAGGTCGCCGGCAATGCCAGCGACGGCAGCGACGACACCAACTGAGCCCCGCCATGGTCACTCCCTTCGCGACCCCGCTCCTCGACGGCCCGCGCCTCGCCCCCCGCTCCGGCGGCGCGCCCGATTCGCTGGTGGTGCTGCTGCACGGCTACGGCGCCGATGGCCGCGACCTGATCGACCTCGGCGAATTGTGGGGCGAGAAGCTGCCGCGCACCGCCTTCGTGTCGCCGCACGCGCCGGAGCCGCTCGGCATCGCCCCGGTCGGCCGGCAATGGTTCGCCTATGTCGAGCGCAACGACCGCGAGCGCTGGGCCGGCGTGCAGGCCGCCCATGCCGCGCTCGACGGCTTCCTCGACGCCGAGCTCGCCCGCCACGGCCTGCCGCCGTCCCGCCTCGCGCTGGTCGGCTTCAGCCAGGGCACGATGATGGCGCTGCAGGTCGGCCTCGCCCGGCCGCAGCCGCTCGCCGGCATCCTCGGCTATTCCGGCCTGCATGTGACGCCGGAAGGCCGCGCGGGCGAGATCGCCGGCCCCGTGATCGCCAGCCACCCGCCGGTGCTACTCATCCATGGCGACGCCGACGAGGTGATCCCGCCGCAGGCGCTGCCGCGCTCGCTCGCCAGCCTGAAGGCGGCCGGCGTGCCGGTGCGCGGGCATCTGGCGCGCGGGCTCGGCCACGGCATCGATAGCGAGGGCCTGCTGCTCGGCGGCGCCTTCCTCGCCGAGCGCCTGCCATCGCTCGGCTGAGCCGGCGCGGCGGGCCCTCTGGCTGCATTCGTGAAGGCGATGCCGCATCGCGGTGCTTCACAAGACTGACACGCTACATATAGAGTATCGCCGTGCGTCCCACGGCGCCCAGCCGTCGTGAGTCGCTCCGGTAAGGGAGCAAGTGCTTGACGGCGACTTTGTCCCCAGGTGCCTGGCCGGCCCTCGTGCTCAACGCGGATTACCGCCCGTTGAGCTATTACCCGCTCTCGGTCTGGTCATGGCAGGACGCCATCAAGGCGGTGTTCCTCGACCGGGTGAACATCGTCGAATATTACGAGCGGCAGGTCTCCAGCGCCCAGTTCCAGATGCGGCTGCCGAGCGTCGTCTCGCTCAAGAGCTTCATCCGCCCGGCGCGCCAGCCGGCTTTCACCCGCTTCAACGTGTTCCTGCGCGACCGCTTCACCTGCCAGTACTGCGACTCGCGCGACGACCTCACCTTCGACCACGTCATCCCGCGCTCGCGCGGTGGACTGACGACCTGGGAGAACGTCGTCGCCGCCTGCTCGCCCTGCAATCTGCGCAAGGGCAGCCTGATGCCGGCGGAGGCGAAGATGCTGCCGCGGCAGAAGCCGTTCCAGCCGGCGGTGTTCGACCTGCACCAGAACGGCCGGCACTTCCCGCCCAACTACCTGCATGAGAGCTGGGTCGACTATCTCTACTGGGATACCGAGCTCGACCCGTAGGCCAGCCGCTCCTGCGCGACAGGCTCCCTCTCCCGATCGACGAGAGGGATGGGGCGAGCGGCCTTCGCCGCTCCCACCCTCAGCGCCGGCGCACGCCCCACACCGCCACCAGCGTCAGCGTCGCGGCGATCAGCACGTTCCAGCCGGCGAGCGACAGGCCGAGGAAGCGCCACGGCGCCTCGTCGCAGCGCACCACCCGCGCCTGCTGGAGGTCCTGCAGCAGGTTGGCCGAGCCCGCCGCCGGGGCGGCTCCCGAGCAGGCGGTCGGTCCCTGCCACCAGTGCCATTCGACGCCGGCGTGATAGAGCGCCAGCCCGAAGCCGACCAGCATCAATAGGCCGAGCAGCGCCAGCCCGAACCGCGCCAACCCGGCATGCCCCTGCCGCGCCACCAGTGCCACCGCCAGCCCCAGCGGCACGGCGGCGTAATAGGGCAGCCGCTGCTCCAGGCAGAGCGGGCACGGCGCCAGCCCGATCACCAGCTGGAAGAACCAGGCGCCGGCGAGCGTCGCCGCCGCGCCGGCCGCGATGATCAGCGGGGCGAGCGCCAGCGGGCGGCGGGAGGAAGCGGGGGCATCGAGGCTGGACATATCGGGATTCGGCATCTCGGGCTCCGCGAACAAGCGAGCCTTCCTTAAAGCCGTTTTGGCCGCCGGGAAATCGCCTTCGCGACCAGAAACCCGTGCAATTCCAGCGCACCGACGGCGACACGGCATCTGCGGCGATCACAGTTTGGCGAACACGCCGTGGCGCGAGCCACCTTACCCATCGGCATCGGCCAGCGCGAAGCGCAACGCCCGCGTCAGCGCCGGCGCCACCACCGAGGCATGGTCCTCGCCGGCGAGGCGCTCGAAGCGCGCGGCGCCGCGTCCGCCCAGCGCCGCCCGTGCCCGCATGGCGAAGGCCTCCGCCCGGTCGACCATCGCCCGGCGGGCCCGCCGCTCGGCGATCTCCGCCGCGCCGGGGCGCTCCCGCAGCCAGGGCGCCAGTTCCTGCTCCCACTCGCCGACAATGACGGAGAGCCGCGGCGCCCCATCGATATGCGACAGGCCGTCGGTGAGCCGCGCCTCGTCCCACCAGATCGACGGGCTGATCGCCACATAGGCGGCGAAGGCCGCGCTGTCGCGGCCGAACACGTCGAGCACGAAGCCGCCGGCCAGCGAGTGGCCGACCAGCACCTGCCGCCCGCCATCCACCGGCGCGCGCGCGGCCACCGCCGGCTTCAGCTCGTCGCGCAGGAAGGCGAGGAAGGCATCGCGCCCACCGGTCATCCGGGTATCCGGCGCCCGCCCATCGGCGGCGGCGAGCATCTCGCGGCCCGGCCCGGCGGTGTAGTCGAAGGTCCGGCGCGCGCGATCATAGAGCCCGCCGGCCGCATGGCCGATGCCCACCAGCACCGTCGGGCCGATGCCGGTGCCGGCCGGGCGCTCGCCGCCGCGCCGCTGCGCCTCCACCAGCGTCGCGAAGCTGGCATTGGCGTCGAGCAGATACAGCACCGGGAAGCCCGCCGGCGGCGCCGGCCCCTTCGGCAGCGCCAGGAAGATGCGATAGGGCGCCCCGCCGCCGCGCGGCGCGAGGTCGAACCAGCAGCTGCCCTCGATGACGATGCCCGGTTCCATCCGCCTCGCGCGCCCCTGCCATTTCCTCCCGGCATCTAAACCACTCGCCGGACAATGCAAGCGGCCGCCCCACAGACTGAAACGATTCTAAATTATTGAGCGACATCAGAAACTTGACCGGTACGGACGGCTCGGGCATTGAACCCTGCGTGCCACCGCGAGAGCCCCGCTCGCCGGGCCACGCGACGGATAAGTCTGCGACACGCCGCGCAAACGAGGCCGAGTGGGACGGAGATGACCGGATTGTCGCCGCAGGCACCGCTAGGCCAGAGCGTTCCCGACCTGCCGGCCGGTGCCGCCCGCACTCCCCATCTCATTGCCGCCGATCCGATCGATGCCTATGCCCGCCGCCAGCGCCGGCGGCTCGCCATCCTCGCCGGCCTGCTCGCCATCATGGCGGCCGGCATGCTGGTGGACATCGCCACCGGCCCTTCCGGCCTGTCGATCGGCGCGGTGCTGCGTACCCTCCTCGATCCCGCCGCCGCCGAGCCCGGCATCCGGGTCATCGTCTGGGAGGTACGCCTGCCGGCGGCGCTGATGGCGGTGCTGGTCGGCGCCGCGCTGGCGCTCGCCGGGGCGGAGATGCAGACCATCCTCAACAACCCGCTGGCCAGCCCCTTCACGCTCGGCGTCTCCTCGGCCGCCTCCTTCGGCGCCGCTTTGTCCATCGTGCTCGGCCTCGCCATCCCCGGCCTGCCCGGCAACTGGAACCTGCCGCTGTTCGCCTTCCTGTTCGCCTTCGGCTCGGTGCTGCTGCTGCAGGCGCTGGCCCGGCTGCGCGGCACCGGGGTGGAAACCCTGGTGCTGTTCGGCATCGCCATGGTGTTCACCTTCAACGCGCTGGTGGCGCTGGTGCAGTTCGTCGCCAGCCAGGAAGCCCTGCAGCAGCTGGTATTCTGGTCGATGGGCTCGCTCGCCCGCGCCACCTGGGCCAAGCTCGGCGTGCTCGCCGCCGTGCTGGCGGTACTGGTGCCACTCGCGCTGCGGGACAGCTGGCAGATGACCGCGCTACGTCTCGGCGAGGATCGGGCGCGCAGCTTCGGCATCGCGCTCGGCCGGCTGCGCTTCGCCTCGCTGCTGCGGGTCAGCGTGCTCACCGGCACCAGCGTCGCCTTTGTCGGCACCATCGGCTTCATCGGGCTGGTGGCGCCGCACATCGCCCGGCTGCTGGTCGGCGAGGATCACCGCTTCTACCTGCCGGCGAGCGTGCTGACCGGCGCCGGGCTGATGTCGCTCGCCTCGGTCGGCAGCAAGCTCATCGTGCCCGGCACGCTGCTGCCGGTCGGCATCATCACTTCTCTTATCGGGATACCCTTCTTCGTGACCCTCATCCTCTCCCGTCGGGGCAATCTGGGATGAGTGCGGCATCGGGACTGGACATTGCCGGCCTGTCAGTCGGCTACGGCGCCCGCCGGATCATCGACAAGCTGGACTTGGACGGGATTTCGGCCTCATCGGTCACCGCACTGGTCGGGCCGAACGCCGCCGGCAAGACCACCCTGCTGCGGTCGCTGGCAGGGCTGATTCCGGCGCGCGGCTCGATCCGCCTCGACGGCCGCGAGCTGTCCGGCCTCGATCCGGCCAGCTATGCGCGCGAGGTCTCCTACATGCCGCAGACGCTGCCGCCGCGCGTCGCGCTCTCGGTCTTCGAGGCGACGCTGAGCGCGCTGCAATCGTCCGCACTCACACAAGACATTGATCCGAAACGGGAATCACTCGATGTCCTGCGCCGTCTCGGCATCGCCGACCTCGCCATGCGCGGCCTCGACGAACTGTCCGGCGGCCAGCGCCAGCTCGCCGCTCTCGCCCAGTGCCTGGTGCGCGAGCCGAGAGTGCTGCTGCTCGACGAGCCCACCAGCGCCCTCGACATCCGCCACCAGCTCACCGTGATGAAGCTCGTCGGCGAAGTGGCGCGCGAGCGCGGCATCATCGTTGTGGTGGTGCTGCACGACATCGCGCTGGCCGCCCGCTGGTGCGACCGGATTATCGTTCTATCTCAAGGACATATCATTGCCGATGGCACGCCGGCGCAGGCGATCACCCCGGCGATGCTGGCCAGCGTCTACGGCGTCGAGGCGCGGGTCGAGCGCTGCTCGCACGGCTTCGTGCAGGTGATGGTCGACGCCGTGAAGGGCGACCCGGCGTCGGCCGGCTGAGCCTCACGCCCGCAGCGTCGCGCCACCATCGACATAGAGGTCGCTCATGGTGATGTGTCCGGCACGGGCGGAGAGCAGGAAAACCACCGCCTCCGCCACGTCCTCCGGAGTCGCCAGCTTGCCGAGCGGGATGCCGGCCTTGAAGACTTCCGGTGCGCCGGCAATGACTTGCGCCGCGCCATTGTCGTCCGCCCACATGCCGGTCTGCATCGGCGTCAGCGTCGAGCCGGGCGCCACGATGTTGCAGCGAATGCCGTGCGGGGCGAGCTCGATGCCGAGGCAGCGGGTGAACATCGCCGCCGCCGCCTTGGAGGCCGCATAGGCGGCCATGGCGTGACGCGGCACCCCGGCGGCGTTGGAAGCGACCGTCACCAGCGCGCCGCGCCGGCGCGGCTGCATGCGGCGGGCGAGCGCCCGGCCGAGGCGGAACACTCCCTTGCTGTTGATGTCGAACACCCGGTCCCATTCGGCGTCGTCGGTATCCACCACCGTCTGCCAGGACAGCACCCCGGCGACGCTGGCGCCGAGATCGATCGGCCCCTCCTCCGCTTCGATGCGCGCCACCACCGCCTCCACCGCCTCGGTGGAGCGGATGTCGAGGATCTCCGTCCGCACGGCGCCACCGAACTCCTCGGCGATCGGCGCCAGCAGCGCGGCCGTATGGTCGGTGGCGACGACGCGTGCGCCTTCCTCGACCAGCAGCCGGACCACCGCCCGGCCTATGCCTCCGCCCGCTCCGGTGACGAGGGCGATGCGTCCGCGCAGGCCATTGTCGCGCATGATGTTTTCCTTGATTGTTCGCAGGCTTCCAGCGCGGCGCCGAGGGCCGGCGCGATGGTCATGGTTGCCTCGCGGCCGGTGAGATGCGCGTGCAGGCTCGCTATGTCGACGACGTCGATATGGTCGGCATAGGCCGCCCATTTCGCCGGCGTGAGGTCGCGCCCTTCATGGTCCAGCGCCGCGCGGAAGAAGGTGAGCGGGCCGTCGTAGCGAGCATGGTGATGCCCGCGCACCAGCCGGTTGTTGCCGGCCACCACCCGCACCACCCCGTCGAGGGCGGTGTCGGACAGCGTGCCGAGCGGACTGTCGGAGGCGCGCAGGAAGGCGACCACCGAGGCTCGGCTGAGCGCGAGCCCGGGCAGCCGGTCGGGATCGTGGCCGGCGATCGCCAGTAGAGCCTTCAGCGCCGCATCGG
Source organism: Ancylobacter sonchi (assembly GCF_018390695.1). GTDB lineage: Bacteria > Pseudomonadota > Alphaproteobacteria > Rhizobiales > Xanthobacteraceae > Ancylobacter > Ancylobacter sonchi. The sequence goes on from NZ_JAHBGF010000012.1 coordinate 51,604, forward strand.
GTGCCGGCTCCGGCTCGGCGCGCCAGCAATCGCTCGGATAGGCGTCGAGCAGCGCGACGACGCCGACCTCGGCGCCCTGCCGGCGCAGCTCCACCGCCACCGCCTGCGCGAGGATGCCGCCGACCGACCAGCCGAGCAGATGATAGGGGCCTGTCGACCGCAACGCCCGGATGCGCCGGGCATAGTCGGCGGCGAGCGTCTCGAGGTTCGGCGGCAGCGGTTTGTCCGGCGACAGGGCCGGTGCCTGAAGCCCGTAGACGCTCCGCCGCGGTGCCAGCGCCCGCGCGAGGCCGCCATAGCACCAGGACAGACCGCCGGCCGGGTGGATAGCGAACAGCGGCGGCAAGGCCGGATCGCCCTCGGTCAGGCGGACCAGCGGCTCAAGGCCGAAATCGGCCCGCGCACCCTGTTCGTCCAAGGCCCCCGCAAGGCCGGCAACGCTCGGGGCGGCGAACAGCGCCGCGAGGCCCGGATCGCGCCCCGCCGCTTCACGCAGGCGCAGCAGCAAGGCCACCGCCTGCAGGGAATCGCCGCCGAGCGTGAAAAAATCGTCCTCGGCGGCAGGCTCGTCATCCAGTCCCAGCACCTCGCGGAACAGCGCCGCCACCCGTTTCTCGCTGGGCGTCTCCGGCGGACGCCCGCCGCTGCCGGAGAATTCCGGTGCCGGCAGGGCCGCACGGTCGAGCTTGCCGTTCGCCGTCACCGGCAGCGCGTCAAGCGCCACCAGCGCGGAAGGCACCATATAGTCCGGCAGCCGCGCCGGCAGCCGCTCGCGCAGCACCGCGACATCCTCGACGCCCACCACATAGGCGACGATGCGCTGCGTACCGGCGGCATCGCGGCTGGCGACGACGGCGCATTGCCGGGCCAGCCCGCTCTGCATGATCGCCGCCTCGATCTCGCCGAGCTCGACGCGCAGGCCGCGGATCTTGATCTGATGATCGGACCGGCCGAGAAACACCACCGCGCCGTCCGGCCGGTAATAGGCAAGATCGCCCGAGCGGTACATGCGCTCGCCGGGCACGAAGGGATCGGCGAGGAAGCGCTCGGCGGTGAGGTCCGGCCGGCCGAGATAGCCATGCGCCAGCTGCACGCCGGCGAGGAACAGATGACCCGGCACGCCCGGCGGCTGCGGGCGCATCGCCTCGTCGAGCACATAGAGCCGGGTGTTCCACACCGGGAAGCCGATCGGCACCGGCCGCGCGCGGTCGTCCGGCCCGGCCGGCCAGTAGCTGACATCGACCGCCGCCTCGGTCGGCCCATAGAGATTGTGCAGCTCCGCGCTCAGCGTGCGGTGGAAGCGGTCGCGCAGATCCGCCGGCAGTTCTTCGCCGGAACAGAAGACCTGGCGCAGTTCGAGGCCGCGAGCCATCGGCTCGGCGAGGAAGGCCGCGAGCATGGACGGCACGAAATGCGCGGTCGTCACCTTCTCGGCGCGGAACAGCCGCGCCAGCGCCAGCGGATCGCGATGCGCCTCGGGCGGCGCCACCACCAGCACCGCCCCGGCGATCAGCGGAAGAAAGAACTCCCAGACCGAGACATCGAAGGTGGCCGGCGTCTTCTGCACGATACGCTCGCCCGGCCCGATGCCGTAGTGCTCGCGCATCCATTCGAGGCGGTTGACGATGGCCCGATGCCCGACCACGACGCCTTTCGGCTCGCCGGTGGAGCCGGAGGTGTAGATCACATAGGCCGCGTCGTCGGGCACCGGCACACGCAGCGGCGCGGCGCCGATTTCGGTCGGCCACGCCTCGGGGACAAGCACCGTCGCATATGGCCGCAGCCGGCCGGCATCGGCCTCGCGCGCGAGGACCACGCGCGGCTTGGCCGAGCCGAGGATGCGGGCAAGCCGTTCGTCGGGGTGGGCGAGATCGAGCGGCAGATAGGCGGCGCCGGCCCGCAGCACCGCCACCAGCGCCACGATCAGTTCCAGCGAACGCGGCAGCGCCACCGCGACGAGGGAGTCCGGACCGGCACCAGCATCCGTCAGGGCGCCGGCCAGCGCGGCACTGCGCCGCTCAAGCTCGGCATAGCTGAGCTCGACGCCCTCGAAGCGCACCGCCGGCGCGTCCGGCGTACGCCGCATCGCCGCCTCGACTAGCGCCGTGAGTGTGACATCCGGTACCTCGTGCGCGGTGGCGTTCATCTCCACCAGATGACGGCGCGCTTCCTCCGGCGTGGCGGTCGGCACCTCGTCGAGCCGCTCGGCGGCGAGCGCCCCGGCGATGAAAGCGTCGAGCCGGCGCGCATGAGCGAGCGCCTCGTCGGCGGAATAGAGATCGGGATTGGCATCGATCTCCAGCCGCAGCCCCCCGGCACCATGGGCCCGGAAGGTAAAGGTGATGTCATCCACCGGCCCGGCGCTCAGCACTTCAAGCCGGGCATGGAGCCCCTCGAAGCGTGGTGTCTCATCGAAAGGCAGCACATTGACCAGCGGTCCGTGCAGGCGTCGCTGGCGGCCGATCAGCTTGAGATCGCGGCGCAATTGCTCGCTGCGGTAGCGGCCGTGACGGCGGGCCTTCATCAGGCTGCGCGCCACCGAGGCGAGGAAATCCGCCCGCGTGACGCCCGGCTGCTGCGCCACCCTGAGCGGCAGCACGTTCATCAGCATCGCCGGCACCCGCGCCGCCTTGCTGCCGAGCCGGCCCATATGCGGCACGCCGAGCACCACTTCCGGCGTGCCGGTGTGGCGCTGCACATAGGCGGCGCAGAAAGCGGTGAGCAGGTCCGGCCAGGGAATGGAGCTTTCCCGCGCCAGACCATGCAGGCGGGCGATGGTCGCGGCATCGATCTCCACCGCCCGACGATGGAAACCGAAGGCGCTCACCGGCGCGCCGGCCGCCAGGCTCACGACCTCCGGCTGGCCGGCGAAGGTTTCGCGCCAATAGGCGGCATCGGCCTGGCGCTTGTCCGAGCCGCGATAGGCGGCATCCTCGGCCAGCACGACATCGAGCCCCGGCAATGCCGGGCCGGCCGTGGTCCCGCGCCGGCGCGCATTATAGAGATCGGCCGCCCGCTGGGTGAGCAGGATCATGCCGTAGCCGTCGATGGCGAGGTGATGGATGCGCTGCTGCCAGACGAAACGCTGCGGCCCGAGCATGAACAGCCGCTCGGCGGCGAGCGGGTCTCGCGTCGGATCGATCGGCGTCGCCATGTCGCGGGCGATGTCGGCTTCGGCGGCGGCGAGCGGATCGGCTGCGCCGGACACGTCGACGACCTCCAGCCGGGGCCGCCGCGACGGTTCCAGCAACTGGCGGGGTCCCTCGGCGGCATCGACCACGCGCAGCGCCAGCGCCTCGGCCTCCTCCACCGCTGTCGTGACGGCGGACCGAAAGGCGTCGAGATCGAGCGCGCCGACGAGCTCGATGTATTGGCCGGTATTGAACAGCGGATTGGCGGGATCGAGCCGCTGGGCGTACCACAGGCCGCTCTGCGCCTCGGTCAGCGGCCAGCCGGAACTATCGGGCGACACGGCCATCGCGTTCAGCCGCGCTGCGCCTGCTGCCGGGCGACGATCGTCCACCAGCCGGCAAGCGTCGGGTCTTCGGCGAATTCGGAGAATTCGAGGTCGAGACCGCCCTCGCTCCAGCCCAGCACGAGATTCATCGCCCGCATGGAATCGAGCCCGAGGTCGAGCAGGCTGTCGGCCTCGCCGATCTCGGACGGGTCCTCGTGCAGCATCGCGGCGATGTCGCGGCGCATGCCGTCCATGGTCAGCGACTCGCGCGGCTCGGCGAGGCGGCGGATCTCTGTAGGATCGATCATCGCAGCGTCTCCATCAGCGCGGCGGCAGGAGCAACGACACCGCAGGTCGACGCGACATAGGCGAGTGCCGCATCGTGCTTCGCCCGCGAGAAATCGGCGAGCGCATCGGCGACGAAGAACGGCTCGATGTCGCGCATGAACGCCTCGGCGGTGGTGAGCTGGCAGCCGATATGGGCATAGATGCCGGTGACGATCAGCTGGTCGCGGCCGCGCACCCGCATCAGCGTCTCCAGGTTGGAGCGCTGGAAGGCACTGTAGCGGTGCTTCACCAGTACGAAGTCGTCCGGCCCGGGCGTGAGCTCGGCGATGACCTTCTGGTGTTCCGGCGCCGAACTCATGCCCGGCCCCCAGAGATCGGCCTGCAGGCCGCGGTCGCGCCGGTCCTGGTTGCCGTCCTGCGCCGTGTAGAATACCGGCACCCCGGCGGCGCGGGCGGCGGCGGCCAACGCGGCGATGTTGGCGATGGCCGGTGCGATCGGTGCCTCGCCGGCGGCGAAGGCGGCGACGAAATAGCCCTGCATGTCGTGGATGAGCAGCGCGGCCCGCTCGCGGGCGAGCATCCACGGCGCCCGCGAGGCCGGCAGCTCGGCCGGCGTCGGCAGCGCATAAGAGGCGATACGCGGCAATCCGGGTTTGTCGGACATAGTCATTCTCCCGGCGACACGGCCGATTGTTCGGCGAGGAACTGCCGGCGCAGCGCGGCACGCAGTTCCTTGCGGCTGACCTTGCCCACCGCCGTGGTCTCGAAGGCCGGCACGAAGACGATCTGGTCGGGTACCTTGAAGTCGGCCAGCCCGCGCGTGCGCATGAACGCCTTCAGCGCCGCCGCCTTCGGCTTGTCACCCTGCGCGATGACGAAGGCGCAGCTGCGCTCGCCGAGGAACTCGTCCGGCAGCGACACCACGGCTGCATCGAACACGCTCGGATGCGCCAGCAGGTGATCCTCGATCTCCTCGGCGGAGATCTTCTCGCCGGCGCGGTTGATGTGGTCGCTGGCGCGGCCCTGCACCACGAGATAGCCCTCGGGCGTCCGCTTCACCATGTCGCCGGTGCGGTAGAAGCCGTCCGGAGTGAAGGAGCGGGCATTGGCGCCGTCATTATTGTGATAGGCGCGGATGGTGTAGGGCCCGCGCGCCAGCAAATTGCCGACCTCGCCTTCCGGCACCGGATGGCCCGCGTCGTCGAGGATCAGCACCTCGTCGGCCTCGCTGATCGGCCGCCCCTGCGTGGTAACGATAATCTCCTCCGGATCATCGAGGCGGGTGTAGTTGACCAGCCCCTCCGCCATGCCGAACACCTGCTGCAAGGTGCAGCCGAGCGTCGGGCGCACCCGCCGCGCCGCCTCCGGCATGAACTTGGCGCCGCCGACCTGCAGCACTTGAAGGCTGGACAGGTCGTGCCCGGCCTTCGGCGCCGCCTGCATCCACAGCAGAGCGAGCGGCGGCACCAGGCCGGTGATCGTCACCCTCTCCCGCGCGATCAGCGGGAAGGCCGCTTCGGGGCTCGGCGAGGGCGACATCACCACGGTGCCGCCGGCATGGAGCACGCCGAACACGCCGGGCGAACTCATCGGGAAATTATGCGCCACCGGCAGAGCCGCGAGATAGATGCTGTCCGGCGTCAGGCCGCAGATCTCGGCGCTGGCGCGGAAGCTGTAGATATAGTCGTCATGCGTGCGCGGGATCAGCTTGGACAGGCCGGTGCTGCCGCCGGAAATCTGCAGGAAGGCGACCGACGAGGGATCCGGATCGTCCGGCAGCGACGCGACATCGCCCTCCAGCCCGGCGAACGGTGTGAACGGGCCGGCTTCGCCGACCACGACCACCGTATCGAGCGCCAGCACCTGCCGCCGCACCTCTTCGGCAAGGCCGCGATAGTCGAAGCCCTCATGGCGTTCGGCGACGACATAGGCGCGCGCCTCGGCGGTGCGGGCGAAATGCACCACCTCGACCACTCGATGCGCCGGCAGCGCATAGACCGGCACCAGCCCGGCGCGGAACAGGCCGAACACCACCGACAGGAATTCCGGAATGTTCGGCAGTTGAACCACCACCCGGTCGCCGGGCTTCAGCCCCAGCGCGAGGAAGCCGGCCGCCGCCCGCTCGGCGCGGTCGGCGAGTTCGGCATAGCTCCAGCGCTGATCCCCGCCGACCACCGCCGTCCGCTCGGCATGGCGCGCGGCAAGGTCCCGCAGCATGCCGGAGAAGGTCTCGCCGCGCCAATAGCCGGCCCGGCGGTAGCGCTCGGCGAACTCCGGCGGAAAAGGCTGTACCAGCGGGATCATCGGGCAGCTCCGTCAAAGGCAATGGCTTCGTCGAGGCCGAGCGCGCGCAGCATGGCGGCGAATTTCGCCGCGGTCTCCTCGCCTTCCGCCACCGGATCGGAGCCCGGCACGACACCGGCGCCGGCATGCAGCCGCGCCTCGTTGCCGGCGATCTCGGCGCAGCGCAGCGCGACATACCAGGCGCCGTCGCCATTTGCCTCGCACCAGCCGACGGCTCCGGCGTAGAAACCGCGATCATGGCCCTCGAGCTCGGTGATCACCGCCGCCGCCGCGTCGCGCGGCGTGCCGCAGACGGCGGGCGTCGGATGCAGCAGGGCAGCGAGGTCCAGGCTCGACAGCGTCATGTCGTGCAACCGCCCGACGATCCGCGTGCCGAGATGCCACATGCTGGCGGTGGACACGATCTGCGTGCCCTCCGGTGTGCCAAGCTCACGGCAATGCGGCGCCAGCTGGTCGAGGATGGCGGTCACCACTTCCCGGTGCTCGCGCTGATCCTTGGCCGAAGCGACGAGGCCCTCGGCAGCCTCGCGGTCGAGCCTTGGGTCGGCCGAGCGGCGGGCCGAGCCGGCGAGCGGGTGCGACAGCACCACATCGCCCTGCCGCGAGACCAGCAGTTCCGGCGTCGCGCCCACCAGGAGCCGCCCCGCCCCGCCCTGCGGCGGCAGCGGCACGCAGAAGGCGGTGGCGGCCGGATCCTCGGCAAGGCGGCCGAGCAGCGCGCGGGCGTCGATCGGCCGGTCGCCGGCCACTCGAAGCGCCCGCGACAGCACCACCTTGCGCAGCGCCGGCTGGCGCTCCATCCGCGCCAGCGCTTCCGCGACCGCAGCCCGATAGATGGCGAGGGAAGGCTCCGCCGTCACCTGCCAGTGCGGGGTCGCGTCGGCCCGTACCAGAGCCGGCGTCCCGAAGGCCCGGGCGGCGGAGCGGCCGGGCTGGCGCGACCAGCTGGCCGGACGCAGCAGATGCGCCGGCCGCGCATGGTCATAGGGCAGTGCCCCGACCAGCACCGGGGCCCCGCCGCGTGCATCGGCCAGCGCGTCGCCGGCCTGCCGCGCCAGCGACACACCGGCGGCGACCGGAATCGGCCGGCAGCCATTGGCCACCACCGTCTCGCCGGCCCCGACCAGGACGAAGGACGAGAGGGCGGCGGCAGGTGCCTCGCCCGCGGTCGCCTCCCGGTCTGTCATCTCCGACGTCTTCATCATGCAGGCTTTGGTCACGGCCTCGACGTCACGGCTTGATCAGGGAGACGGTATCGCCGAAGGGATCGATCATCGGCACCGGACGGCCGCCCGGAGCCGGGCCACCCGGCGCGGCGCCGGCCGGAGCACCGCCAGCAGGGACCGCCGCGACAGGCGTCGCCGGTGCCGTACCCGGCGCGGGCGCGGCACCCGGAGCAGCCCCAGCCGCCGGCGGCTGGGCCGGGCGCGGACGCGGCGTCATCTTCGACTTGTTGGTGACATAGGCGTTGCCGGTCGCCGGATCGACGGCGACGGTGTTCGGCATCGAGCCGGTCACCACATTCGCCACCGGCTCCAGCGTCTTGGTGTCGATCAGCGTGACATAGCCGCCGACACGATTGGCGACGTAGACCAGGTTGCGCGCCGCATCGAGCGTGATGCCGAGGGCGCCCTGGCCGGTCGGGATCTTCTTGACGACCGAACCGTCCTTGGCGTCGAGCACCACGACCTCGCCCGTCCCCTGATGCGCGACGAAGATCTGGTCGCCGCTGGCGTCATAGACCAGGTTGATCGCGTTCTCGCCGCCCGAGGCGAAGCTCTTGACGACCTTGCCGGTCGCGAGGTCGATGACGTGGACCTGGTTGCTCTTCATCGCGGAAGCGAACAGGCGGTTGCCCTTCTGATCGACGGCGACGCCAGTGACGCTGCCCGGCAGATTGTCGATGCTGCCGACGATGCTGTCGGTGGCGCCGTCGATGATCCACACCGAGCTGTCGTCATCGCGACCCATCACCGTGATGAAGGTGCGGTTGCCGGCCTCGTCGACCACGGCCTCGCGCACATGCGCCTTGTCACCCTTCTTCACCGTCGCCACCACCTTGCCGGTGGTAAGGTCGACGATGGCGACCGCGCCGATGCGGGTCTGGGTGGCGTAGAGCTTCTTGGTCGTGTTGTTGACGCCGAGGCCGAAGGCGGCCTCCGAGCCGAAATCGATGGTTTCCTTGGTCTCCAGCGTCGCCGGATCCAGCGCCAGCACCTTGGCCTCGGTCGAGCCGCGCGTGCCGGCGGCGGCGACATAGACGCGGTTCATCGGCGCGCTGAACACCAGCTCATAGACCCCAGGACCAGGCTTCACCGAACGGACGAATTCCGGCTCGGCCTCAGCCGCGCCGACGCCAACGAACAGCGCCACGCCGGTCAGCAGCGCGGGAAGCGAAGGGGCGGCAAGGAATCGGCAGGTCTGGGCGACGAGGCGCATGGGGAAATCTCCGTTGCGGGATGCGATGAGGCCGATCAGTCGAGAGCGATCCAGTTCGGACCGGCGACGGGCACGGCGAGGAAGCGCGCATTGATCTCGGCCAGCGTGGCGTCGGGATCGAGATCGGCGAACAGCTCGGGATGCGCCCAGCGCGCCAGCACCTCGAGGGTGAGCACGTCGAGCGGCGAGTTGAGCATCTGGTGGGCGAGGCCGTAGACGCGGTGGTTGCGGACCGCGCTCATGCCATCGAAACCGGGGCGGCGGATGAGGCCGGCCAGCGTCTCGCGGGCGCGCTCGGCGCTGTATTCCGGACCGATCAGCAGGCCGGCGGTGCCTTCCATGTGGCTACCACCGGTCGCGACATAGACCTGCGGATCCTGGGCGATGACATATTCCAGGTTCAGCTTGCCGAAGGCACCGGAAATCACCGAGGCGCCGATATTCGTCGCACCGACCGCCGCGATGACTTCGCCGATATTGCCGCGACCGGGTGAGTTGCAGCAATCGGCGGTCATCGCCGCATGCGCCTCGAAGAACACGCGCGGCTTCTTCTCCGGCGGCAGAGTAGCGACACGGCTGCGCACGACATCGAAATGCTGGCGGCGGAAGGCGATGAACGCTTCCGCCTGCGCCTCGCGCCCCACGGCCCCACCGATAAGACGCAGGCTCGCCTCCATATTGTCGAGCGGCTTGACGAAGAAATCGACCACCGCGACGGGGACGCCCGCCGCCTCCAGCCGCGCCCGCTCCTCGTCCGAGGGCGTCGCGCCGAGGGAGAACAGCGCGAGGTCCGGCTTCGCGGCGATGATGCGCTCTACCGAGATCGCTGCGTTAGCCGCCGACGTTTGGGGTATGTCGTTGATCGCAGGGAATTTTTTCTGCCACTCCGCATAGGCCGACCGGCCGAGGCGGTTGATGTCGCGCGGCCAGCCGGCAACGAGCGACACCGGATCGGGATGCACCAGCGCCAGCGCCAGCAGGAAGCGGCCATCGCCGATCACGATCCGCGAGGCGGGCTTGGTGAGCGTCATCTCGCGCCCGGTGACATCCTTCAGGGCGATATCCGCTCGCGCCGGACGCATCGACAGACCGCCGCCGATCAGGCTCAGAGCCATCAGGCCCAATACATCGCGTCGGCGCGGCAGGACAGGCAACAGGTTGCGGACGGGCATCGATCGGCGCCACCAGCTAAGCAAGAACTACGCTGCCTATCCGCCCGCCATGCCGCTACTGTCAACTAAACAATTATTAATTGTTACTTTTAAACTATTCCATTTATGGCGCAAAGGATCTCTTCAATCCAATTATTTTAATTATTCCAATCAGATTCTAGACCTCCTCCTCATGGAATGTTCCGTCCTTTGCCAGATAGCCGGTAAGGGTCTGTTCCTCGTGGCGCTGACGGAAGCCGAGCAGGCGCTCGGCTCCTTCCAGCCGCAGGGCGAGCAACGCGGGGTCCGAAGCACGATCCTCCAGCTCGTCCGGGTCGGCGGCGAGGTCGAACATCACCGGAGGCAGGCCGGCAAAAGCAATGTATTTCAATGTCTTGGTACGGATGACTTGCAGATGGCAGAGCCGGGTCGGCAGGCCGAGGACCTCCTCCATCCGCCGCCCGACAATGTCGCCGAAATGGAAGCTCCACTGGGTGGAGTCACGCCAGTCGGCCGGGACTTCCTCGCCGGCGCAGAGAGCGAGAAGGCTCCTGCCGTCGCAGTTTCGCGGCGTCGGCACGCCGGCCGCCTCCAGCAGGGTGGGCAGCACATCGACGGATTCCGTGAACGAATCCAACAGCTTGCCGCGCCCCTTGTCGGCGGCGGGACGCGGGTCGCGGATGACCAGCGGGATATGGGCGGACTGGTCGTAATAGCCGGTCTTGCCGAGCAGCCAATGATCGCCGAGCTGCTCGCCGTGATCAGCGGTGAAGACGATCAACGTATTGTCCCACAAGCCGTTTTCCTTGAGCGTCCGGAAGATGCGGCCGAGATGGTGGTCCACCTCATGGGCGAGGCCAGCATAGATCGCGCGCATGCGGCGGATGAGCTCGTCATCCATCTCGGCGGCGCGTCCGGTGAGGTCGATGAGGTGGCCGGTGAGACCGATCTGACCGATCAGAGCGGCGATCAACCGGCTCTGGCCGGCCTCGACCGATGGATCGGCCCCGCGCACCGGCGCCGGCATGTCCGCGGGGTCGACGAGACGGTGCCAAGGATCTGCCGCGCCGAAGGGCGGGTGCGGGGCGATATAGGAGAGATGGGCGCAGAAGGGCTCGCGGCCGACCACGCCGAGCCAGTCGAGGAAGCGGTCGGTGAGGAAGGAGGTCTCGGAATGCTCGGCGGCGAACACCGCCGGCTCGCCGAAGCGGCGCTGGGCGAAGATCGCCTCGCGGCCGGCATCGGGATCCTCCACCCGGTAGCCGTTCGCCTTCAGATGCGCCAGCCACGGCGTCGCCCGCTCGGTGAGCATCACCCCCGCCACCATTCCCGGGCAGAGATTCTCATAGGTGCCGCGATCGGGATCGAGCGGCGCCCCGCCGCGCGGGTCGAGCGTGGTGTCGGTATAGCCGAACAGGGTCGGCAGGTAGCCGGCGCGACGCAGCTCGGTGAACAGCGTCGGGTGGCGGGCGTCGAGCGGCATGCCGTTCGCCACCGAGCGATGCTTGTGGGCATAGAGCCCGGTATAGAGCGAGGCGCGCGACGGGCCGCAGGGATAGACCTGGCAATAATGGCTGGCGAAGCTGGTGCCGGCGGCGGCCAGCGCATCGAGATGCGGCGTGAGCCCGCCGAACGGCCGCCCGGCGCCCATCAGGTCGCCGCGCCACTGGTCGGCGGTGATCAGCAGAATGTTGGGGCGGGAAGGCGCCGGCGCGCCCTCAGAGGAGGCTCGGGTCGAAGCTCGGGTCATTGGAAGGGCCGTCGCGGCTGGCGGGTGCGGGACGGCGACGCGGGGGCGACGCCGCCGGCAGCATAAGCCGGTTTCGCGGCGGCCGCAGCCGGTCGCGAACCGGCATGCGCCGGACGCCCCCCGCCGACATCTCGGAGGGTCGCCGCGGCTCTGGGCAAGCCGCCGCGCTGGGCTGGATCGCGTCTCCGGCGGCGGCAGGAGCGCCGGGACTATCAGGCCGGCTAGCCGAAGGCGCGGAACTTGCCGCTGACAAGCGCCGCCCGGAGGCGATTGGTATAGTGCCGCACATAGGCGTCGGCGGCATGGTCGGGCTGCGAGCAGTTCCACGCCAGCGGCAGGACATGACTTGCCCGGCGGAACTCCGGCGTCGCCAGCATCGCGATCAGGTGCCCGTTTTCGCCCTCGGGCGTCACGAAATGCTCCTTCGCGACGGGTGTCGCGCGCGACGACAGGCAGGCCTCCAGCAAATCGAGGCCGCCACGGCCGCGCAACATGAGCACGCCGCTATTCGCGCGGCCGGATATGCCGAGCACGTAGAAGATGTCGGCTCCGCGCTCGGCATCCAGCACCTCGATGAAGGCCGGGGCCGCCGGCGTCACTTCGGTATCGGCATCGAGCAGCAGGATGGCGTCGCTGCCGCCCCGCAGCAGAACGGCGGCATGGGCCAGCTTGCTCCACTTCATGTTGAGCCCGTCGACGGGCGTGCGGATCAGCTCCCTCCGGTAGCCGCAGCGGGCGGCATAGGCCTGCTGCGAGGACACGCAGAAATCCCATTTCGTCAGATAGGTCTCGTCCGCGACGCACAGCACGACAGGCATGAGAACGATCCCTTCAACCGGGACGACAGAACATCCGGCACTCACAGTTCCATCACGAAGCCGGCCCTCCTTTCCAGAGTTTTCAGCCCCTGACGAAACTGCCGGCCCCATGAAACTCTGGCGCTCCGCGTATACTGCCCGGGCCCCGCCTCACGCCGAGGCGATCGCCCGCGCTACCCGGGCGAAATTCAGCGCCAGCGGCGGCGGGCGGTGCTTGCGATAGGCGACCACCAGCCCGACGCAGGGCTCGGGCGCGCTGAGCCGGCGGAACGCCACGCCGGGCACGTTGAGCTCGCTGAGCGAGGCGGGCACCAGCGAGACGCCGAACTCGGCGGCCACCAGCGACAGGATCGAGGCGATCTGCGAGGCCGGCGGGCCGAGGCGCGGCTCGAAGCCGACCTTGCGGCAGGCGGCGAGCGCGGCATCGTGCAGGCTGGTGCCGACCGAGCGCGGGGTGAGGATGAACGGCTCCTCCCTGAGCGTCGACAGATCCAGCCCCTCGCTTGTCTTCTCCGCAGGCTTCCGCGCGGCGGGATGCGCCGCCGGCAGCGCCGCCACCAGCGGCTCGTCGATCAGCCGCTCCTCGCGCAGATCGGCGGGATCGGACTCGGCCGGGCGCAAAACGGCGACGTCCAGCCGCCCCTCGACCAGGCTCGCCAGCAGCACCACCGAATTCGCCTCGACGATCCTGAGCTCGACATCGGGATAGGAGCGGCGGAACGAGCGGATGACGGCCGGAAATAGCGGGTTGAGCGCCGCCGTGCCGGTGAGGCCGACGCTGAGCTGGCCGATCTCGCCGCGCGCGGCGCGCCGGGCGGCGCGGATGGCGGCGGCAGCCTCCTCCGGCAGCGGCTTCACCGCCGCGAGGAAGGCTTCACCGGCCTCGGTCAGCTCGGCGCCATGCGCCACCCGGTGGAACAGCTGGGTGCCGATCTCCGCCTCCAGATCCTTGATCTGGGCGCTAAGCGGCGGCTGGCCGATGCCGAGGCGGGCGGCGGCGCGGGTGAAGTTCCGCTCTTCGGCGACGGCGATGAAATAGCGGATGTGGCGCAGCTCCACAGCTATACTCATTACATATGAAGAACGACATTTCCATATATTGGACAGATAATGGCCGCGAGACTATTTCCGCAGGGCTGCTCCCCCCACCGAAACGGGGACGCTTCCGGGAATCGTCCAAATGTCCGCGCCTGCGCTCGCTTCGCCCTCTCTTGCCTCGGCCTCCCTCGCCTCCTCCGCCGTCACCTCGTCCGCTGCCGCCTCGCCCGTCCTGCGTGACCGCACGCCCGCCGCCGAGATTCCCCGCGCGGCGCCCGACCTCGTGCTACCCGAGGAGATCGAGCTTGAGGTGGCGCCGGCGCCGAGCTTCATCGAGCGTGGCACCGCCGAGTATCGCCGCGCCGGTCTCGCGCTGTTCCTCGCCGGCTTCGCCAGCTTCTCGCTGATCTATTGCGTGCAGCCTCTGCTGCCCGACTTCGCCCGCAGCTTCGCGCTGACCCCGGCGCAGAGCTCGCTCGCTTTGTCGCTGACCACCGGGATGCTCGCGGTCTCCATCGTGCTGGCCGGCGCCTTCTCGCAGGTACTGGGCCGGCGCGGGCTGATCTTCGGCTCGATGGCGCTGGCGGCGGTGTTCAACCTCGCCGCCGCCTTCGCGCCGAGCTGGCCGACGCTGCTGGCCGCCCGCGCGCTGGAAGGCTTCGTGCTCGGCGGCGTGCCGGCAGTGGCAATGGCCTATCTCGCCGAGGAGATCGCCCCCAGGCATCTCGGCAAGGCGATGGGCCTCTATATCGGCGGCACCGCCTTCGGGGCGATGATGGGCCGCGTCGGCATGGGGCTGACCACCGAATTCGCCTCCTGGCGAATGGCGCTCGGCGTGCTCGGCGCGCTGTGCGTCGCCTCGGCGATCGGCTTCCTCTTGCTGCTGCCGCCCTCGCGCAATTTCGAGCCGCAGCGCGGCCTCGGCCTCGGCTTCCACCTTTCCGCCTGGGGCGGGCACCTGCGCAACCGCGCGCTGATCCGCGTCTATGCCATCGGCTTCGTGCTCACCAGCATCTTCGTGACGCTGTTCAACTACGCCACCTTCCGGCTGTCCGGCGCACCCTACGGGCTATCCCCCTCGGCGGTGAGCATGCTGTTCCTCGCCTTCGGCTTCGGCATCGTCTCCTCCTCGCTGGCCGGCAGCCTCGCCGACCGCTTCGGCCGCCGGCCGCTGCTGGTCGCCGGCTTCCTGATCATGCTGGCGGGGATCCTCTTGACGCTGTCCGCCTCGCTGGTGGCTATCGCCGGCGGCGTGGCGCTGGTGGCGACCGGCTTCTTCATCGGCCATTCGGTGGCCTCGAGCTCGGTCGGCCCGCTGGCCGGGCTGTCCAAGGGACACGCCGCCTCGCTGTACCTGCTGTTCTACTATATCGGCTCCAGCGTCACCGGCTCGATGGGCGGCTGGTTCTGGCAGCATGGCGGCTGGGGCGCTATCGTCGCCCTCACCGGCGGGCTGGCCGGGCTCGGCGCCCTGCTCTCCCTCGCCGGGCGGACCCGCGAGGCCCACGCCGCCGCCGTCGCGCGCTGACCGCACGACGCACGACCTGCCTCATGCGACGCCGCGCCCGGCAAAGGCGCGGCGTTTTCTTATAGGGGTTACCCCTATGATCGGATCGACGCGTGCCACCGAACGCAACCGGCAGGCGGACAGACTGACCGCAAGCAATGCTTTTCTGGCGGCAGTCATACCGCCTGGCGCGAATCCGACGGGCTTGCCTCGCTAAAATATAGGGTATACCCCTATATCCCATGAGCCATATTGCGAAGAACAAGGCCAAGCTTCTCGCGCGCATCCGCCGCCTGAAGGGGCAGATGGAGGCGATCGAGCGGTCGCTGGAGGCGGAGGCGCCCTGCGCCGACGTGCTGAACCAGGTCGCCTCGGTGCGCGGCGCCATCAACGGCCTGACCGCCGAGCTGATCGAAGACCACATCCACGAGCACGTGCTCGGCGTCGAGGACCCGGCCGCCCGCGAGGCGGGCGCCGAGGAACTGATCGACGTCATCCGGACCTATATGAAATGACCGACGCCGCCCGCCTCGACGCCCCGCACAGCCACGTGTTCCTCGGCGACAACCATGACCGCAACGCCCGCCGCACCTGGCTGGTGATCGCGCTGACCGCGACGATGATGGTCGGCGAGATCGTCGCCGGCAGCGTGTTCGGCTCGATGGCGCTGGTCGCCGATGGCTGGCACATGGCGACCCACGCGGCGGCGATGCTGATCACCGCCCTCGCCTATCTCTATGCCCGCCGCAACGCCCACAATCCGCGCTTCAGCTTCGGCACCGGCAAGCTCGGCGACCTCGCCGCCTTCGCCAGCGCCGTGGTGCTGGCGCTGATCGCGCTGCTGATCGGCTGGGAAAGCCTGGTGCGGCTCTACAGCCCGACCGCCATCGACTTTCCGCAGGCCATCGCGGTGGCGGTGCTCGGCCTCGCGGTGAACCTCGCCAGCGCGTGGCTGCTGCGCGAGGACCACGACCACCATCACGGCCACGGCCATCACCACGGGCACGGACATCACCACGATCATCATGACGGCGAGCAGCCTAACGAGGGGCAGCCTAACGAGGGACCTGCGCACGACCTCAACCTGCGCGCCGCCTATCTGCACGTGCTCGCCGACGCGCTGACCTCGGTGCTTGCCATCGCGGCGCTGACGCTCGGCAGCCTCTATGGCTGGCTGTGGCTCGACCCGATGATGGGCATCGTCGGCGGCCTCGTCATCGCCCGCTGGTCCTTCGGCCTTATCCGCAGCGCCGGCGCGGTGCTGATCGACTATGTCGAGCCGGGCGAGGACCTGCCGGACGAAATCCGCGAGGCGGTGGAGACCGACGGCGACGAGATCGTCGACCTGCATGTCTGGCAGCTCGGCCCCGGCCATCACGGCGCCATCGTGGCGCTGCGCAGCACCGATCCGCGCCCGCCCTCGCACTACCGTGCCAAGCTGGCGCATATCCACGACCTGTCGCATGTGACGGTCGAGGTGGAGCCGAAGCTGGCGGCCTGAGCCACCTTCAGGCGGGCGCAGGCGCGCGCAACAGCTCCGCGAGCAGCCCGGCGACGTGGCGCAGCCCGGCATCGCCGGCGCGACGCTGGTGCCAGGCGAGATGCAGCGGGAAGCCGGCCACCGGCACCGGCGGCGGGAAGCTGACGAGCCCGCCCTCCGCCGCCGCCACCCGCGAGGGCAGCAGCGCCATCATGTCGGTCTGGCGCAGCAGCGTCGGCACCATCTGGAAGCCCGGCACCACGAAGCCGACGCGGCGGGCGAGCCCGCGCCGGCCGAGTTCCTCATCCACCGGCGTCGTCCGCTCACCCCGCCCGGAGACGACGATGTGCGGGCTGGCGAGCCAGTGCGCGCGGTCGAACGCCGTCGCGGCGGGATGGCCGGGCCGCATCGCCACCACATAGTGCTCGTCGAGCAGATGGGTGTAGCGCAGCCCGTCCTCGCCGGGGGCGAAGACCGAGACGGCGAGATCGGCGCTGCCCTCGACCAGCGCCCGCCGCGCCGCCTCCGCGCTGAGCCAGGGCTGCACCACCAGATCGAGGCCGGGCGCCGTCTCGCCCAGCCGCGCTGCCAGCGGGGCGAGCACGAACAGCGCCGGATAGTCGGTCATGACGATGCGGAGCGTCTGCCGAAGTTCGTGCAGCGGAACCGGCGCCGGATCGACCAGCGCCTCCACCTCGGCCAGCAGCGCCTTGAGCGGCGCGCGCAGCGCCTGCGCCCGTGGCGTGAGGCGCATGACGCCACGCCCGCGCTCCATCAGCTTGTCGCGGAACAGGTGGCGGCAGCGTTGCAGCGCCGCCGAGGCGGCCGGCTGCGACAGGCCCACCCGCTCGGCGGCCCGCCCGACATGCGCCTCGTCGAGCAGCGCGTCCAGCACCACCAGCAGGTTGAGGTCGAGCGAACGTAAATTCATAGAACGGATAATAGGCTATATCGACAATCGATTGGAATGATTTATTGCCGCCGCGCATCGTGCCGTCACCCCTTTATGGAGACGACGATGTCCGACGCACTCACCGACGAAGACCCCAGCAGTAAAGCTCCTACCGGCAAGACCCTCGTCCTGCTGTTCCATCCCGATCCCGCCCGCTCGCGCGCCAATGCAAGGCTCGCCGACGCGGCGGCGCGGCGGCCGGATGTCGAGGTGGTCGACATGGCCGCTCTCTACCCGCACGGCATCGACATGGAGGCCGACGGCGCCCGCGAGGCGGCACGGCTCCTCGCCGCCGACCGGCTGGTGCTGCAATTCCCGCTGCTGTGGTACGCGACGCCGCCGCTTCTGAAGGCGTGGCAGGACGCGGTGCTGACCCGCATGTTCTACCTCGCCTATGAAAGCGAGGGCCGGCTCGTGGAGGGCATGCCGCTCCTGCTCGCCCTGACCGCCGGCGGACCGGCCGAGGCCTATCGCTCCGATGCCGGCAACCCGCTGGCGCTCGACGCGCTGCTGGCGCCGCTGCGCGCCACCGCGCATCGCTGCCGTCTCGCGCTCGCCGACCCCTTCATCGTCTACGAGGCCAACAAGGTGCCGGTGGAGGCTCTCGATGCCGCCGCCGAGGCCTATGCGCGACGGCTCGACGACTGGATCGCCGACACGTCGGCGACGCCTCACCAGTTCAGCGCCGGCGTCGCCACCGGGGCGTCCCACAGCGCCAGCTGATCCGTCGTGAGCAGGGCCAGCGTCACCGACAGCCCGGCCATGTCCAGCGAGGTAACGAAGGTCCCGGTGAGCGAGCGCACCGGCGCGAGGCCCCGCGCCTCGAAGAAGCGGTGCGCCAGGCCATAAGCGAGGTAGAGCTCGATCGGCGGCGTGCCGCCGAAGCCGTTGACGACCAGCAGCGGGTGAAGGTCCGGCGCCGCCGTCAGCTCCGGCGGCAATTCGGCGAGGATGGCCGCGCCGAGCTGGCCGATAATGGCATCGGCATCGGCGAAACGGGTACGGTCAAGGCCCGGCTCGCCATGGATGCCGACGCCGATCTCCATCTCCTCCGGCCCGAGCACGAAGGTCTCGCGCGGGTTGTTCGGTATCGCCACGCCGCGCAGGGCGACGCCCATCGAGCGGATGGCGGCGTTGAGCCCGTCGCCCAGCGCCTTCAGCGTGGCGAGATCGGCCCCGCGCTCGGCGGCGGCCCCGATCAGCTTCTCCACCACCACCGTGCCGGCGACCCCGCGCCGGCCACGGCTGCGCACCGCCGGCCCGGTGGCGGCGTCGTCCTCGACGATGACGGTCTCGACGGCATGGCGGCCGGCCGCCATCTCCGCCGCCATCTCGAAATTCATCACGTCGCCGTCGTAATTCTTGACGATCAGCAGGCAGCCGGCTCCGGTATCGGTCTCGTCCATCGCCGCGACGATCTGGTCGGGGGTCGGCGAAGTGAAGACATGGCCGGTGCAGGCGGCATCCAGCATGCCCGACCCGACGAAGCCGGAATGCAGCGGCTCGTGGCCGGCGCCGCCGCCGGAGATCACCGCCACCTTGCCCGGCACCAGCTGGCGCCGCCGGACGAATTTGCGCCCGCCGCCGAAGACGACGAGCTCGGCATGCGCGCGCACAAGCCCGTCGAGGCTCTCGGCGACGAAACGCTCCGGCGCGTTCATGATCTTCTTCATCGCCCGGCGCTCCGGCGCGCAAGCGGGCGGGTGCCGCTATGGTGAAGCCGCTCACTCACCGCCATTCACCAGCGCCGCCATCTTCTGGGCGAACTCGGCGACCGCCTCGTCGAACTGGCGGTTCTTCTTGTCGTCGCCGAAATCCGGCGCCATCAGCGTCAGCGGGCGCAGCCTCTCGCCGCCGCCGGCCTCCGGCAGCTTGCCGGGATGGGCGGCATCATAGGCGAGCAGGAAGCGCTCCTGCTCGGCGGGGCTGAAATGGCAGACGCGGAAGATCGTCGGCAGGTGCCGGGCCGGCAGCGGCGTGTCATAGGCCGGGCTGGTCACCTGGGTGACGAAGCTGCGATGCTTGCCGAGCGCCGAGGCCAGCCGCTGGCGGGTGCCGGAGGGCCGGTTGTCGAGAATGCCGGCCAGCATGGCCTTGTAGGCGATCACCGCCTCGTCGAGCTCCCGCGCCACGTCTCACCCCTCCCCGGCGGGCATGGCGCGCCGCAGCGGGCCGATGGCGGCAAGCCGTGAGGGCGCGACCGAGAAATCGCGGAAGCCGAGGCCGACCAGCCGCGCCAGCGCCTCGGGATCGCCGGCGAGGTCGCCGCAGACCGACAGCGGCTTGCCGAGCGCTTCCGCGGTCGTCGCGATCTGGGCCATCAGGCGGAACAAGGCGGTCTCCGAGCCGGCATTGAGCGGAGCGGCGATGGGATTGTCGCGCGCGGCCGCCGACAGATACTGCATCAGATCGTTGGTCCCCACCGAAAAGAACGCCGCCGCGTCGAACAGGTCGAGCGTGAGGGCGGCGGCCGGCACCTCCACCATGATGCCGAGCGGCGGGCGCCGTGCGGCGATGCCGAGCCGGGCGAGGCGGGCCGCCTCCTCGTCGAACAACGCGGCCATGGCGACGACCTCCTGCGGCAGCGTCACCATCGGCAGCAGCACGCTGACGGAGCCATGGGCCGCCGGGCCTTCCGCCGCCGCGCGCAGGATCGCCCGCGCCTGGATGCGGGCGAGATCGGGATGCGCCAGCAGGAAGCGGATGCCCCGCTCGCCGAGCAGCGAGGCCGGACCGCCCTCGACGAGGCCGGGCAGCGCCTTGTCGCCGCCGAGATCGAGCAGCCGCAGCCGCACCGGGCGACCGGGGAAGCGCGCGAGGATGGTGCGGTAGCAGTCGACGTGCCGTTCCTCGCTCAGCGCCTCGGCCGGCGAGAGGAACAGGAATTCGGTGCGCACCAGCCCGACGCCGTCCACCGTGGCGGGATCGACGGCGGCGAGGTCGGACAGGCTGTTGAGATTGACGCTCAGCCGGAACGCCCCGCCCGGCCCGGCGACGGCGGCGGGAACGATGGCCGGAAGCGGCGGCGCGACCGGATCGACCGGATCGAGGCCGACCCGCCCGGCCGTGCCGTCGACGAGCAGCGGCTGGCCGGCGGCGACGGCGAGCGGCCCGAGGCCGATGACCATCGGCACGCCGCGCGCGCGGGCCAGCATGGCCACATGGCTCACCGTGCTGCCGGCACAGAGCGCGATGCCGCCGCCCTTCGACCAGTCATGGGCGAGAAACAGGCTCGGCGGCATGTCGTCGCCGACATAGATCGCGGCGGCGGGGAAATCGGCGCGCGGCCGGCCGGCCAGCGCATCGAGCACACGCTGCCGGAGATCGGCGAGATCGGCGGCCCGCGCGGCGAAGGCGTCTTCGCCGGCGCCGCGCTCCCCAACCACATCGGCGAAGGCGTCTTCGCCGGTGCCGCGCTCTCCAACCCCATCGGCGAAGGCGTCTTCGCCGGTGCCGCGCTCTCCAACCCCATCGGCGAAGGCGTCTTCGCCGGCGCCGCGCCCCTCGACCACATCGGCAAAGGTGTCCTCGGTCCCGTGGCCGTCATCGGCGACCAGCGCGGCGATGTGGGCGTCCATCGCGCCGGCCCAGGCCAGCGCCGCGCCCTCCCCCCTGGCGATGCGCGCGAGCGCCGGCTCCATCAGGTCGTCGTCGAGCAGCATCTCGATCTGAAAGTCGAGCACGCCGGCGCTCTGGGCATCGGCGCCGGCGGCCAGCGCCCGCAATTCGCCGATCGCCACCCCGACCGCGCCGGCCAGCGCGGCGCGCGCGTCCTCCCCGGCCGCCGCCGGGGGCGCGGCCGGCGCCAGGGCGCGGAACGCCGGGCCGCAGGCGCGGCCGGGCGAGGCCGCCTTGCCGGTCAGCTCACGCGGGCCGGCCATCCGGACGACCATCGGCACGGGCATTCTTGCGGTCCTCGTCGAAATTGCGCCGCACCAGCTCGCCGAGCGCGACGATCGCCTCCTCGGCGCGAAAGCCCTCGGCGCGGATGCGCAGACGGGTGCCGCGACGGATGCGGGCGCCCATGATCTTGACGATGCTCTTGCCGTTCAGCCAGTCCGGCGAGCCGTCCACCGCCACCTCGATGGCGCAGGGAAAGCTCTTGGCCAGCCGGGTGAAGGCGACCGAGGGGCGCGCATGCAGGCCGATGCCGTGGGTGACTTCCACCTCGGTCTGCCAGCGGGCGCCGCTGCGCTCGCGCGGAAAGGCGGGGCTGGGCTCGCTCATCAGGGGGACAGCTCCTCGGCGGTCGCCACCACCTTGGCGAGGCTGGAGCCGCCCGACGCCTCGGCGGCGGCCACCACCGCGCCCTCGACGAGCGGGGCGTTGCAGATGGCGACGCGGGCCGCCCGCGCCGGGCCCAGCCGCTCGACCGCCATCTCGCTATTGGTCTCGGCGCCGCCGAGATCGACGAAGATCGCCACCCCGGCCTCCGACCACGCCGCCTCGATCGCCGCCGCGATGCCGGCGACATGGGTGCCGAGCCCGCCCTCGACATTGCCGCCGGTCCAGGCGAGCGGCACGCAGTCGCCGACCATCTGGCGCACCATGTCGGCGGCGCCCTTCGCCACCAGCGGCGAATGCGACACGATGACGATGCCCACATTGGCCGGGGACGGCGCGGAGGGCTGGTCGGCACGCGCGTTCATGACGGGCGATGCTCCTCGAAATAGCCGCAGATGGCGGCGGTGAGCAGGGCGCAGCTGGAGGCGCCGGGATCCTCATGGCCGATGGAACGGGCGCCGAGAAACGACGCCCGGCCGCGCCGCGCCTGCATCGGCCCGGTGGAATGGGCCGCCGAGCGGGCGCAGGCGGCGATGTCGCCCGGCGGCGAGCGCCTTACCAGCTCGGCCTGCACCGGGTAAAGCACGTCGAGCAGCGTCTTGTCGCCGGGACCGGAGCGGCCGCGCCGCGCCACGGCGGCGATGGCGCGCTCCAGAGGCGCGGCGAGATCGTCGGGCGCGGCGAGGTCGCCAGCCCCGGCATCGCCGGGCAGCGCCCGGCCGAGCTCCATCAGCAGCGTGCCGTAGAGCGGGCCGGCGGCGCCGCCGATATTCATCACCAGCACCAGGCCAATGCGCTCCAGCGCCGCCGGCAGCGGCAGGGCGGCGATGGCGTCGCGCTCGGCGAACACCGCCTCGAGGCCGCGCCGCATATTGGCGCCGTGGTCGCCGTCGCCGATGGCACTGTCGAGCGCGCTCAGATGCTCGCCATGCCGGTCGATCTCCGCCCGGCACAGGGCGATCAGCGCGGCGAGATCGGCGGCGGCGAGATGCATCGGCTCCACCCCTGTGCTGGTTCCACTATCCCCGCGCGAGCGCCGCGAACACCGCGGCCACCGCCACCGCACCGGGATCGGCCGAGCCTTCGAGATCACGCGCCGCGACATAGGAGGCGCGGCCGGCGCGGGCATGGGTCATCGCCTTGGTGGCTTCGGCGCCGGCGCCCGCCGCCTCGGCGGCGCTGGCGATGCCGCCGGAAGCCAACGCCTTCAGGCCGGGATCGAGCGCGTCGACCATGGTGCGGGCGCCGAGCGTGGCGCCGCCATAGAAGGTCATGCGGTCGAGGCCGGCGATCAGCGCGGCGGGGATGTCCTTGCCCTCGGCGACCGCCTTGGCGCTCGCGGTGAAGAAGATCGACAAAAGCACGCCGCTCGACCCGCCCATGGCGGTGGCCAGCGTCTCGCCGATGACGCCCAGCGTCGCGGCGGTGTCGGCGAGCGGCAGGGAGGCGAGCTTGCCCTCGATGGCGCGGGCGCCGGTGGCGACGGTGGAGCCGGTGTCGCCGTCGCCCGCCTTGGCATCGAGGCGGTTCAGCTCCGCCTCCAGCCCGATGAGGGTGGCGCAGGCGGTGCGGATCACCGCCTCGGCGGTGGCATCGCCGCTGGCGAGCGGGATCTCGACACGCGGCGCGGCGGGCGCCGGCACCACGGCGACCGGACCGGCCGTCACCGCCGGACGCCAGGCCAGCGGCTCGACCGGCGAGGCCAGCGCCGCTTCCCGCGCGGCATCGAGCTTGAGGAAGGACAGCGAGAAGCCGTTCATGTTCAGCGCCGTCATCAGCGCCTGCGGGCCGATCACCAGCTTCACCCCGGCGCCGAGCGGCGCACGCAGCACGCTGTCGGCGATCAACGACATCTCCAGGGGCGGCACGGCGCCGAGATTATTGACCAGCAGGGCGTAGCTGGCGCCGACTTCGAGCTTCGGCGCCAGATGCTCGCCCATCAGCGCCACCAGCGCATCGACCGGCTGCACCGCGATACGCTCGACGCCCGGCTCGCCATGGATGCCGAGGCCGAGCTCGCCCTCGGCCTCGCCGAGCCGCTCGGTGAAATTCTGGCCGGGGATCGAGCAGGAGGAGAACGACACGCCGAGCGAGGCGATGTCGTGCGCCGCCGCCTTGGCCGCCGCCGCCACGCTGGCGAGATCGGCGCCCGCCTCGGCGTGATGGCCGGCGATCTTGTGCACGAACAGCGTGCCGGCGATGCCGCGCGGCTGCGGCAGGTCGGGCAGCGCGATGTCGTCGGCGACGATCACCACCTCGACCTTGAAGCCCTCGGCGCGGGCGCGCTCGGCGGCGAGGCCGAAATTCAGCCGGTCGCCGGTGTAGTTCTTCACCACCAGGAGGCAGCCCGGCGCGCCGGTGACCGCGCGGATGGCGGTGAGCACCGCTTCCACGCTCGGCGAGGCGAAGATCTCGCCCGACACCGCGGCGGTGAGCATGCCGCGGCCGACGAAGCCGGCATGCGAGGGCTCGTGGCCGGCGCCGCCGCCGGAGACCACCGCCACCTTCGACCTGTCCCAATCGGCGCGGAGGACGACCTTGATGTCGGGATAGGTGTCGAGCCGGGCCAGCCGGCCGGGCGGGGTGGTACGGATGAGACCGTCCAGCGCCTCGGTGACGATGGCCTCGCGGCGGTTGAAGAAATGCTTGGTCATTGCTTCCGATCCCCAGAGCCCGCCCCGACCGGATCGGGCTCACTCTCCTGAATCCGGCGCCTCTTCCTATCGACCGGGCAACGGGCCCGACCGGAAGAGGCGCTGGCCGACACATGATGCGACGCAGCGAACCGCGCCGCTTGTCTTCATGTCACGCGAGGCGCTGCCCGTCGCCACCGAAATAGAGCGGCTGGCGCAATCGCACGCTGACCCGGTCGCCCGCCTCGACCGGCAGGTCGGGATCGGCCAGCGTCACCAGCTTGTGGCCGTCGACCTTGATGTGCAGGTGGTTCTGGTCGCCGAGATGCTCGATCCAGTCGACCTCGGCATTGCCGGTGATGCCCTCGCCGGTGCGGGCGATCTCCAGATGCTCGGTGCGCGCGCCGATGGTGCGGGTGCCAGCCGGCGTGGCGGCATCGGGCAGCAGGCCGGGCGGCATCAGGTTGATGTGCGGCTGACCAAGCCGGGCGGCGACGTGCAGATTGGCCGGGTTGGCGTAGATCTCGCGCGGGGTGCCGATCTGCACCAGCCGCCCCTCCGCGAGGATGCCGATGCGGTCGGCCATGGTCATCGCCTCGATCTGGTCGTGGGTGACGTAGAGCAGCGTCGCGCCGAGCTCCTTCTGGATGCGCTTGAGCTCTAGCCGCAGTTCGCCGCGCAGCTTGGCGTCGAGCGAGGAGAGCGGCTCGTCCATGAGATAGATCGAGGGCCGGCGCACCAGCGCCCGGCCGATGGCGACGCGCTGCATCTCGCCGCCCGACAGCCTTGTCGAGCGGTTCTCCAGCTTGTGGTCGATGCGCACCATCTTCGCCACCTGCCGCACCCGGGCGTCGATGGTCGCCTTGTCCATGCGCCGCGCCGGCGAGCGCAGCGGGAAGGCGAGGTTCTCGTAGACGGTGAGATGCGGGTAGAGCGAATATTGCTGGAACACGAAGGCGACGTCGCGCCCGGCGGGGGACTCGCCGTTCATCGGCCGCCCGCCGATCTCCACCGTACCGGCATCCGGCTTCTCCAGCCCGGCGATGAGGCGCAGCGTGGTGGTCTTGCCGGCGCCGGTGGGGCCGAGCAGCACCACGAATTCGCCATCGGCGATGGCGAGGTCGAGACTGTCGACGGCGCGCTTGTCGCCGAAGCTGCGGGTGACGCCCTTCAGCGTGACATCAGCCATGATGGGCCTCCAGATCGCGCATTTCGCGGTGGCGGGTGTCGCGCGCCAGCACACCCTCATGCAGCACCGAGGGAACGGCGCGGCCGCTGCGGCAATCGAACAGCGACAGCCGGTCGGCGACGAAGGCGAGGCCGACGCGGTCGCCGATGCGGTAGCTGCGCTCGGCCGGCAGACGGGCGCGGACGAGGCCGCCCGCCGTCTCCACCGTGACGATCTGGTTGGTGCCGAGATATTCCGCGCCATAGATCGCCCCGCGCAGCGGCGAGGCATCCGAGAAGCGGATGTGTTCGGGACGCACGCCCAGAGCGAGCTCGCCCTCGGCGACGTCGGCGCGCAGCTCGGGCATCTGCACATCCGCCCCGTCGATGCGGGCGATGCGGGCGCCCTTCGGCAGGCCGGCGGTGAAGCGCAGGAAGTTCATCGGCGGCGAGCCGATGAAGTCGGCGACATACATCGAGGCCGGGCGGTTGTAGATCTCGCGCGGGGTGGCGAACTGCTCGATGATGCCGTGATTCATCACCGCGATCTTGTCGGCCATCGCCATCGCCTCGATCTGGTCATGGGTGACGTAGACCGTGGTGGCGTGGATGCGGTTGTGCAGTTCGCGGAGCTCGCGGACCATCACGTCGCGGAACTCGGCGTCGAGCGTGCCGAGCGGCTCGTCCATCAGGAAGCATTTCGGCCGCCGCACGATGGCGCGGCCCAGCGCCACGCGCTGGCGGTCGCCGCCGGCGAGGCCGGAGACCGACTTGTCGAGGATGTGGTCGATCTGCAGGAGCTTCGCCGTCTCCTCGACGCGGCGCTTTATCTCCGCCTTCGGCACGCCCTGCGACAGCAGCGGGAAGCCGATGTTCTTCCGCACGTTCATGTGCGGGTAGAGCGCGAAGAGCTGGAAAACGAAGGCGATGTCGCGCTCGCTGGCCCGCTTGTAGGTGACGTCCTCGCCGCCGAGATGGATGGCACCGCCGGTGGGCAGCTCCAGCCCGGCGATCATGCGCAGCGTGGTGGTCTTGCCGCAGCCGGACGGCCCGAGAAGGGCGAGGAACTCGCCATCCTCGACGGTGAAGGAGGAATCCTGCACCGCGACGAACTCGCCGAAGGCCTTGCGGAGGTGGTCGACCCTGATCTCGGCCATCGGCCTACTCCGGGAATTTCGACACGATGGTGAACATCAGCGTGCCGGCGAGGAGGGTGATGAAGGAATAGGTGTAGAGCACCAGCGCGAAGGGCTGGAACAGCATGAGGAAGCCGAGCGCGATGAGGGCGACGGCAAGCATTTCCATCGGGCCGCGCCGCAGGAAGAACGGGCGGCGGGGCTTGTTCGGAACGAGGGACTTGCGGGTGGCGAGCGTGTGATCGGTCATTTGCGCACCGCCCCGAAGGTGATGCCGCGCAGCAGCTGTTTGCGCAGCAGGATGGTGAAGACCAGGATCGGCACCAGGAAGATGGTGGTGCCCGCCGCCACCGCCGGCCAGTCCTGCCCGCCCTCGCCGATGATGGTGGGGATGAAGGGCGGCGCGGTCTGCGCGCTGCCCGAAGTGAGCAGCGAGGCGAAGGCGTACTCGTTCCAGGCGAAGATCAGGCAGAAGATCGCGGTGGCGGCGATGCCCGTCGTCGCCTGCGGCAGCACCACCTTGAAGAAGGCCTGAAGGCGGGTGTAGCCGTCGATCATCGCGGCTTCCTCGTATTCGCGCGGGATCTCGTCGATGAAGCCCTTGAGCAGCCAGACGGCGAGCGAGACGTTCACCGCGGTGTAGAGCAGCATCATGCCGAGCGCGGTGTCGGACAGGCCGAGCTGGCGGTACATCAGGTAGATCGGGATGGCGACCGCGATGGGCGGCATCATCCGCGTCGACAGGATGAAGAACAGAAGGTCGTCGGCCAGCGGCACCTTGAAGCGCGAGAAGCCATAGGCGGCCAGCGTGCCGAGCGACACGGCGAGGAAGGTCGAGCCGAAGGCGATGATCAGCGAATTGGCGAAGCGCGGCAGGAAGTTGGACGGGCCGGCGATCACCATGTTGCGCTCGCGGGTCACCGCGTCGCACACGCCCGACGGCGGCGGCAGCGCGGCGATGTAGTCCGGCGTCTGCCGCGTGCGGGTGGTGAAGAGGTTGCAGTAGCCCTCGAGCGACGGCGTGAACAGGATCTTCGGCGGATAGGAGATCGAATCCGGCGGCGACTTGATCGAGGTGAGGAAGATCCACACCAGCGGCACCAGCGTGATGAGCGCGTAGAGGATGACGAGGGCGCCGGCGATGCGCTTGGTGCGCAAACTCGGCTCGACGACGGAATGGGCGGTGACGGCGGGGGCGGCCTTGGTGGTGCTCATCTCTGCTTCACCTTGTTCAGCGCCTTCACATAGATGTTGGCGAGGCCGAACACCGCGACGAACAGCACGATGGCGAAGGCGGAGGACCGCCCGGTCGCCCAGGCCTCGAAGGCGTCTCGCTTGAGCGCGATCGAGGCGACCTCGGTGGTCGAGCCCGGCCCGCCGCCGGTGAGCAGGTTCACCATGTCGAACATCTTGAAGTTCTCGATGCCGCGGAACAGCACGGCGAGCATGATGAAGGGCAGCGCCATCGGCACGGTGATCGACCAGAACTGCCGCCAGGGCGAGGCGCGGTCGACCTCGGCCGCCTCGTAGATGTAGTCGGGGATGGAGCGCAGCCCGGCGAGGCAGATCAGCATGACGTAGGGCGTCCACATCCAGGTATCGACGATGATGATCGCCCACGGCGCGAGATGGACGTTGCCGAGCATCTGGATGTCGGAGGTCGGAATGCCCGACACGAAGGAGACGGCATAGGCGAACAGGCCGATCTGCGGCTCGTAGAGGAAGCGCCAGAAATTGCCCACCACCGCCGGCGACAGCATCATCGGGATGAGGATCAGCGTGGTCCAGAAGGCGTGGCCGCGGAACTTGCGGTCGATGAGATAGGCCAGCGTGAAGCCGATCAGCGTCTGCAGCACGATGGTCCAGAACACGAAATGCGCCGTGGTCTGCATCGACGCCCAGATGTCGGGGTCGTTGAGGATGCGCGAGTAATTGCCGAGCCCGACATTCTGCACCACCGCATTGGGCCGGTTGGCGCGGAAATTGGTGAAGGACAAGTAGATCGCCCAGAACAGCGGGAAGATGTTGATCGCCAGCAAGAGCACGATGGTCGGGGCGATGAACAGCCAGGCGATGGCCCGGTCGGACAGGCCGCGCACCCTTGCGGCGAGCGGCTCGGGCGTCGCGCGGATGGCCGCGTCGGCCATCTTGTCGGAGAAGGTGTCGTGTGAAGCGGTCACGTTCGCATCCGAGGTGATGAGCGTTGCGGTCCGACAGGGCGACCCGGTCCGGCAGGAGCGGGCCGGGTCGCAGTCGGAGGGTCGCGATCGGGAACCCGTACGGCCCGGCTCCCGGTCGCCGCGCCCGGCCATGACAGCCGGTCGCGGGGCGGGCGACCGGAGGGCGGTCCGGTCAGGACGGACCGCCGGCCGGTCGGATGGCGGCCTCAGATCTTGCCGTCGTCCTTGAAGACCTCGGTCCAGTCCTTGACCAGACCATCGAGCGCTTCCTTCGCCGTGCCCTTGCCGGCGATGACGTAGTCATGCACCCGCTTCTGCATCGCCTGCAAAAGCTCGGCATAGCTCGGCTCGGCCCAGAAATCCTTGACGATGGCCATGGATTCCAGGAAGGCCGGCGCATAGGGCTGGCTGGTCTTGAAGCTGGGCGCGTCGACCACCGCCTTCAGGCAGGAAAAGCCGCCGAGCTGCCACCATTTCTGCTGCACGTCCGGCTGGGCGAACCACTTGATGTACTGGAGCGCCGCGTCCTTCTTGTCCGAATAGGACACCACCGAGATGCCCTGCCCGCCCAATTGGGCGAAATGGTACTTCTCGGCCGGATTGGGGAAGAAGCCGATGCGGTTGCCGCCGACCTTCTCGTCCTTGTAGAGGCCGGGCCAGGTGAAGGCGAAGTTCATCTGCATCGCCACCTGACCGGATTTGAAGGCGTCGGCCGATTCCACCATGTAGACGTTCGACGCGCCCGGCGGGGTGCAGCAATCGTAGAGCGCCTTGTAGAATTCGAGGCCCTTCACCGCATCCGGCGAATTGACGTAGCCCTGCATCTCATAGGGCTTCTTGGGGTTGTCATACATGAAGCCCCAATCGTACAGGACGTTGGTGACGCCCATGGTGATGCCTTCCGAGCCGCGCTCGGTATAGATCGAGGCACCGTAGACGGTCTTGCCGTCGATCTGCCGCTTCTGGAAGAACTCGGCGATCTGCTTCAGCTGGGTGTAGGTCTTGGGCGCCGCGAGGTCCCAGCCATACTTGGCCTTGAACTCCTTCTGCAGCTCCGGCTTCTCGAACCAGTCCTTGCGGTAGGTCCAGCCCACCACGTCGCCCATCGCCGGCAGCGCCCAGTAGTTCGGCGTGTTCTTCGGCCATTCCGAATAACCCACGACCGTCGCCGGCACGAAGTCATCCATCTTGATGCCTTCCTTGGCGAAGAAGTCGTTCAGCTTCACGTAGTGGCCATTCTCCGCCGAGCCGCCGACCCACTGGCTGTCGCCGATGATCAGGTCGCACAGCTTGCCGTGCGAGTTGAGCTCGTTGAGGAAGCGGTCGGCATAGCTCGTCCACGGGACGAACTCGAACTTCATGTCGATCTTGGTCTTGGCGGTGAAATCCTTGGACAGCTCGACCAGCGCGTTGGCCGGGTCCCAGGCCGCCCAGCACAGCGTCAGCTGCTCGGCCTTGGCCGCCTGCGGCACGGCGAGCGTGCCGGCGAACGCTCCAAACGCAACCGCAGCCCCAAGAAGGGGCCTCAACGTCTTCAGCATGTTCTCCTCCCAGGGAACGAGGCGGGTCTTCTGCCCCCTCGATTGGCGTTCGCGTACCGGTGGCGTCCGGTCACGTTCAGTGTTGTGTTTAGTTATGTCCGAATCGCTCAACATGACAAGAGTGATTCGTTGCTGCGCCGCAGCGGGCGAATCAGGCATGGTCGGCCGCAATGGAAAGCGGGAGCGCGCGGCGAGGATGAGCGTCCAATCGGTCAGGGATTTTCTCGACGCCACGGCGCCCGACATCGCCATCGTCGAGCTGGAGGCGCGCACCGCCACCGTCGCCGAGGCGGCGGCCGGGCACGGCGTCGCGGCGGCGCAGATCGCCAAGACGCTGTCGCTGCGGGTGGGCGAGCGCGCCTTCCTGCTGGTAGCCGGCGGAGAGGCGCGGCTCGACAACGCCAAGGCCAAGGCGGCCTTCGGCGGCAAGACCCGAATGCTCGACGCCGAGGAGGTGACGGCGCTCACCGGCCATCCGATCGGCGGCGTCTGCCCGTTCGGCCTCGCGACGCCGCTGCCGGTCTATTGCGACGTGTCGCTGAAGGCCTTCGACGAGGTGGTGCCGGCGGCCGGCTCGCCCTATGCCGCGCTGCGGATCGCGCCCGACCGCATGGCCGCGATCACCGGCGCCGCCTGGGTCGACGTCTGCCGGTGAGAGATTAGCCGGCGAAAAATCGGCAGGGAAGCCTCGGCGCCCTCACACGGCTAGCGGTCGCCGGGACGGCTCAGCTCGTAGCGGTCCTTGCCGGACGCCTTGGCGCGGAACAAGGCGAGGTCGGCGGCGGTGATGATCGCCTCCGGCGACTCGCCTTCCGGCTGCATCGAGGCGACGCCGACGCTGACCGTCACCTGCTTGCCGCCGTGCGGGATGCCGAGATTGCGGACGTTCTGCACCAGTCGCTCGGCGGCGACCTGCGCCTCCTCGATGCCGGTGTTCAGCAGCACCACGACGAACTCCTCGCCGCCGAAGCGTGCCGCCAGATCGCCGGCGCGGCTGGCGCTGACGCGAATGGCGTCGGCCACCCGTCGCAGCACGTCGTCGCCGGCGAGATGGCCATAGGTGTCGTTGTAGTCCTTGAACTGGTCGACATCGATCATCAGCACCGACAGCGTCAGGCCGCCGCGCAGGGCGCGCCGCCACTCCGCCATCATGTACTCGTCGAAATAGCGCCGGTTGCCGAGGCTGGTCAGCCCGTCAATGCGGGTGAGGCGCTCGAGCTCCAGATTGGCCTGCATCAGCTGGCGCTGGCTCTCGCGCAGCGCGGCATAGGCGGCATCGCGCTGGAGGTGATCGAGATAGGCGCGGCTGTGATAGCGGATGCGGGCGATCAGCTCGATGCGGTCCGGCAGCTTGACGAGATAGTCGTTCGCGCCGGCCTGGAACGCCGCGCTCTTGGTCGCCGCCTCGTCCTTCGCCGACAGCACGATGACCGGCACGGATTGCAGAGTCGGATGCTCCCGGTAGTGCCGCACCAGAGCGAGGCCATCTATGCCGGGCATGACGAGGTCCTGCAGGATCACCGTCGGCTTCAGTTCCTCGGCAACCCGGATCGCCTCCTGGGCGTTGGTGCAGTAGTGCAGGTCGATATCCGCTTCGCCCAGAAGAGCCCGCCGGACCGCCTCGCAGATCAGTACCTGGTCGTCGACCAGCAGCACCAGCGAGAGATAACCTTCCGCCAGGGGCGGCACATTGGCCGGGAAAGCGGCGCTGTTGCTCATCGTACCAAGCCCGTCATTGCGAACGCCCGAACACCGCCGTCAGGCGCCGGGCGATCAGGTCGAGGGGAAGTATTTCGGCCGCGGCGCCTATCGCTGCGGCAGCTTTCGGCATTCCGTAAACCGCGCTGCTGTCCTTGTCCTGCGCAATCGTGAGGTGATGCGCGTCGCGGAGCATTTTAAGGCCGAGCGCGCCGTCCCGGCCCATGCCGGTGAGCAGCACGGCGACGGTATCGCCGCGCCACAGCCGGGCGACGCTCTTGAAGAACACGTCGACCGAGGGGCGGTAGGGATAGGCCCGCGGGTCCGGCGTATAGGCCATCACGCCGGTGGCAGTCAGGATGAGGTGATCGGCGGAGGCCGCGATCAGCACCGTGCCGACCTCCGGCCGGTCGCCCTCCAGCGCCGGGCGCACCTTCAGCGCGGTGTGCTGGCCGAGCCAGGAGGCGAGGCCGGGGACGAATTTCTCGTCGACATGCTGCACCAGGATCAGCGCGGCGGGGAAATCCGCCGGCAGGCCGGCGAGCAGCGTCGCCACCGCCGCCGGACCGCCGGCCGAGGCGCCGATCACCACCAATGGCGGCACCGGGCCGGCCGCCGCGACGGCCGGCGGCGCCTGGCGCGGCGAGCGGCCGTCGCCGATCAGCTTGCCGATGGTGGTGATCTTGGTCAGCAGCACGTCGGCCTGGATCGACATGCCCTCGGCGAGGTTCACCGAGGGAATGTCGACGGCATCGAGCGCGCCATGGCCCATCGCCTCGTAGACGCCGGGAATGTTGCCGTCGACGCTGGCGATGACGAGGAGGATCGGGCACGGCGTGTCCCGCATGATCCGCCGCGTCGCCTCCACCCCGTCCATTTCCGGCATGACGAGGTCCATCAGCAGGAGGTCGGGCAGGTCGCGCCGGCACGCCTCCACAGCCTCGCGCCCGTTGGAGGCGATCCAGGCCACCTCGTGCTCATGGGTGCCGGCGACCGCCCGCCGCAGCACTTCCGCCGCCAGCGGCAGATCGTTGACGATGCCGATCCTCATCCCGCGCCCCACATGATGCCCGCCCGCTCCCTCACCCCATCGCCCCGCCGATGAGATCCTCGACCGCGTGGATCAGGGTCTCGTCGTGGAAGCTGCTCTTGGTGAGATAATAGTCCGCGCCGGCGTCGAGACCACGGCGCCGGTCCTCTTCGCGATCCTTATAGGACACGATCATCACCGGCAGGCGGTTGAGGCGCGGGTCGCGCTTGATCAGCGTCACCAGCTCGATGCCGTCCATGCGCGGCATGTCGACATCGGTGACCACCAGGTCGAAAGCCTCGGAGCGCACCGCGTTCCAGCCGTCCATGCCGTCGACGGCGATTTCCACCGCATAGCCGTGCTGCTCGAGCAGCTTGCGCTCCAGCTCGCGCACGGTGAGCGAATCGTCCACCACCAGCACCCGCTTGCGCCGGTGCTGCACCGCGGCGGCACGGCCCTGGCGCAGGCCGCGGAACGCCCCCGCCGCGGCGAGCTTGTCGGCCGATTGCAGCAGGTCGTCCATGTCGACGATCAGTACCGGCGCGCCGTCCTCCATCAGCGCCGCCGCGCTGATGTCCTTGATCTTGCCCAGCCGCGGATCGAGCAGCCGCACCACCAGCTCGCGCTCGCCGAGGAAGCGGTCGACGATCAGCCCATAGGTATTCTCGCCCTCGCCGATCACCACCACGGCGAGTTCGGCCTCGTCCGCCCGCGCTGCGCCGCGCTCCAAAAGCTCATGCGCGGTGACCAGCCCGACCGGTCGGTCGCCGAAGCGGAAATGCGGGCGTCCCTCCAGGGTCTCGATGGCCGTGCGCTCCAGCTTGAGCGTGCGGGTGATGCCGGCGAGCGGCAGCGCATAGGGCTCGCCGTCGACCTCCACCAGCAGGGTACGGATCACCGACAGGGTGAGCGGCAGCTCGAACAGAAAGCGCGTGCCCTCGCCGAGGCGGGTGGAGATCACCACCCGGCCGCGCATCTCCTTCACCGTCGCCTGCACCGCGTCGAGCCCGACGCCGCGGCCGGAGACGTCGCTCACCGTCGGCTTCATCGAGAAGCCGGGCAGGAACAGGAATTCCAGCAGCTCCGCCTCGCTCAGCCGGGCGGCGGCCTCCCCGGCGATCAGCTGGCGCTCCACCACCACCCGCCGCAGCCGGTCGAGATCGATGCCGCGCCCGTCATCGGCGATGATGATCTGCAAGAGGCCGGCAGTATGGCGCGCCTCCAGCCGGATCAACCCCTCGGCCGGCTTGCCGACCGCCAGCCGCTCCTCCGGCGTCTCGAGGCCGTGGTCGATGGCGTTGCGCAGCAAATGGCCGAGCGGCGTGTCGAGCTGATCGAGGATGTCGCGGTCGATGCCGGTAGGGCCACCGACGATGGCGAGCCGCGCCTGCTTGCCGAGCGCACGACTGAGGTCACGCACGGTGCGCGAATAGCCGCGCACGCCGTCCTCGAACGGGCGCATGCGGCTCTCCAGCGTCTCGGCATAGAGGCGGTTGGCGAGATCGGTGCCGCGCCGGTCGATCGAATCGAGCTCGGCGAGCCGCATGGCGAGATAGTCGCGGCTCTCGCCCAGCGCCGAGCGGGCGACGGCGAGCGCCTGCGCGGCCGGCCCGTCCTCCTCGTCCACCGGCAGCCCGGCGCGGACGGTGTCGAGCGCACGGGCGAGCTCGGCATGTTGCCGCCGCAGCCGCTGGAGGCTGTCGGCGAACGGCCGCAGCCTCCGGGCCTCGATCAACGATTCGCCGGCGAGGCCGAGCAGCCGCGTCATGCTCTGGGCGGTGATGCGGATCATCCGCTCGGTGGCGACCGGCGCGGCCTCGGCCGCCGGGAACGACGCGGGCACCGAGGGGAGCACCTCGTCCGGGACCAGCGCAGCGACCGGCGCGGGAGGCATGGGCGACACGGACGGTATTTCGACGAGCACCGGCGCCGCGTCGGCCGGCGGCTCGGGACGCAAGCCGCCCTCCAGAGCCTGCAGGAAAGCGGCGATGCGGGGCTCCGCGGCCGCGCCGGCGCCCTCCTCGGCGGCGAGCACGCCGAGCAGGTCGACACCCTTGAGCAGGGCGTCGATATGCTCCTGGCTCAGCCGCAGCTGGCCGTGCTGCGCGGCGACGAGGCATTCCTCCATCGCGTTGGCGACCCGCACCGCCGGCATCAGCTCGACGATGCGCGCCGCGCCCTTCAGCGAATGCGCCGCCCGCATCGCCGCTTCCAGCTCGGCGCTGGCCACCGGGTCGCGCTCCAGCGCCAGCAGGCTGGCGGTGAGCGCCTGCGACTGCATGTCGAGCTCGGCCCGGAACAGGTCGAGCATGGAGAAGCTGCCGTAATCCGGGGTGCTCATGCGATCCCCCGGTCGACGGCGTCGAGGACGAGCTCGCCGTCGAGGCGCCCCAGCATGCGGCCCTGCCAGGCGATCATCGAAGTGGCGAAGCTGGACGCCGCCTTGCCGATCGTCGCCGGCAGCGCCAACACGTCGCGCGCCGCGTGCTGGTGCAGGCCGTGCACCTCGTCGACGCGGAAAGCGACCCGGCGCCGGTCATGGCCGAGCACGACGAGACGCGGAAAGGCGGTGATGCGGCTCTCCGCCTCGCCTTCCGCCTCGCCGAGGCCGATCAGCGCGGCGAAGGAAATCTCCACCAGCAATTCGCCGCGAATGTTCACCACGCCGAGCACCAGCTGGTCGCGCCGATGCGGCAGCGTGTGGCGCGGGCGCGGCTCGGTGATCTCCTGCACGAGCCCGGCGGGCAGCGCCAGCCATTCGTCGGCGAGGCGGAACACCAGGATGCGCCGCTCGGCGACCTCGCTCGCCTCCGCCGCCGCCTCCTCGTCGGGAACCTCGGCGAAATAGCGCGCCCATTCCTCGCGGTAGCCGGGCGGCAGCGCACGGTCGAGCAGGCGGCTCGCCGCCGCCTGGTGCGCGGCGTCGCGGTGCGACAGCTCGGCCCCCACAGATGAGGACGTCTCAGCCGCCGCAGGCGGGGGCAGTTCGTCATCGGCGCCGGGGCTCATCGCCGCTCACTCCTCTTCTCGAGCCGCCGAAGACGGTCGCCGAGTGCCTTCGCCCCCGCGACATCGCCCTGCCGGCGCAGCAGCAGCGCCAGATGCGCCAGCGCCTCGCCATGGTCCGGCGCCAGATAGAGCACCTTGCGATAGGCCTCGACCGCCTCGACCGCCGCCCCGTCGGCATCGCAGGCGAGGCCGAGCAGATAGAGCGCCGCCGCCGACGGCCCGAACGCCTCGATATGCCGGCGGGCCGCCTGCCGCGCATCGCCGAGCCGGCCTTCATTGGCCGCCCGCTCGACGGCGGCGAGACTGTCGGCCGCCGCATTGCCTGGCGGAGCTACGGGCGCGGGAACCGGCGCGGCGACGGGCAGCGGCACGACGGCCGGGCGCGGCGTATGCGCGCGTGCCGGCGCCGGCCGGGCTGCCGGCATCCGGAGGGCCGGCTTCGGCCCGGAATTGCCGGCCGCCGGCTTGGTGGCCGCGGGCTTGGTGGCCGCCGGCTTGGTGGCTGCCGGCTTGGCGAAGGCGAACGCCATCGGAATGCGGAGCGAGGCGAAGCCCCGCATCAGCGGCAGGCCGGCCTCCCCCGAGCCGACCACCAGCATGGCGTGCGGCGCCATCAGCCGGTCCAGCCGGTCGAGCGCCCGCTCCTGGGTGTCGCGGTCGAAATAGATCAGCAGGTTGCGGCAGAACACCACGTCATAGGGCGGCACGTCGGCCGCCACCGGATCGAGCAGGTTGCCATGGCGAAACCGCACCTGGCGACGGATGTCGGCATGCGGCCGGTGCCCGCCTTCCACCGCGTTGAAGTGCCGGTCGCGGAACTCGACATCGGCGCCGCGGAACGAGTTGCGGCCATAGACGGCGTGCGCGGCAGTCGTGAGGTTGCGGGTGGAGATGTCGACGGCGTCGATGGCGAAGTCCGTGGCAGCGAAGCCGGCGTCGAACAACGCCATCGCCATGGAATAGGGCTCCTCCCCGGTCGAACAGGGCAGGCTGATCAGCCGCAGCGGGCGCCCGTTGGCCGGCCCGTCCGGCACGCGCATCGCCCGCCCGCGGTCCGCCATGGCGGCATAGGCCTTGGGATCGCGGAAGAACCACGTCTCCGGCACGATGACCGCGTTGATGAGTTCCTGCAGTTCCTGCGGCGTCGCGGTCAGGCGGCGCCAATAAGCGGCGGGATCGGTGACAGCACAGGCGGCCATGCGCTGCTTCAGCGCGAAGTTCAGCCCGGAGGCACCGACCGTCCCGGCGTCGAGGCCGATGCGCTCGTGCAGCAAGTGCTCGACGTCGTCGAGGATCATGCGTCCGCTCCGGCCGGTCGGAACAGGATGGCGCGGATCTCCTCGCTGAGCAGCGCGGGGGCGCGCACCCACTGGACGAAACCGTCCGCATCGGCGGCGACCGGGCCGAGCCAGGCCGGCGTGCCCGCCTCGACGCCGGTGGCGGCGAACGCCGCCGGGTCGCGCTGGATGGTGTCGATCACCCGCTCGGCGCACAAGGCGAGCCGGTGCTCTCCCTCGCCGGGCGCGGGATAGCGCACCAGGATGATGCGGGTGCTCATCACCAGCGCCGAGGGCTCGCCGGTCGCCAGCGCGCTGAGGTCGATCAGCGGCACCGGATCGCCGCGATAATTGATCACCCCGACCACGCCGGGCGGCGCGCCGGGCAGCGCCTTGGCCGCCATCAGCGGCAGCACCTGCTCGATCTGCTCGACGTCGAGGACGTAGCGATCCTTGCCGATGCGGAACATCAGGAACAGCATCGTGCCTTCCCCGTCGTCATGCCCGGAGCTTGAACCGCGAGATTGAGTTGCGCAATCCCGAGGAAACCTGGTTGAGCTCGTCGATGGCCAGTGTCGACTGGTGCAGCGATTCCACCGTCTGCTGCGCCGCCTCGCTGAGCTGCGCCAGCGCCTCGCTGATCTGCTCGGCGCCGGTGGCCTGCGCCTGCATGCCCTCGTTGACGTCCTCGAAGCGCGGCACCAGCCCCTGCACCTGGGCGATGATCTGCGACAGCTGGCCGCCGACATCCTGCACCTCGGTCATGCCGCGCCGGACCTCCTCGGAGAACTTGTCCATGCCCATCACGCCGGCGGCGACCGCCGACTGGATGTCCTTGACCATCTGCTCGATATCGGACGTGGAGTTCGCGGTCTGATCGGCGAGGCGACGGATCTCGGTGGCGACCACCGCGAAGCCGCGCCCGTACTGGCCGGCCTTCTCCGCCTCGATGGCGGCGTTGAGCGACAGGAGGTTAGTCTGGTCCGCCACCTTGGTGATGGTGGTGACCATCTGGTTGATGTTGCCGGCCTTCTCCGACAGCACCGCCAGCTTGGCGTTGATGTTGCCGGCCGCCTCCATCACGTGGCGCATGGTCGCCTCCATGCGCGCGAGGCCGGCCTGGCCGCCGCCCGCCAGCGTCGCGGTCTGCTCGGCGACGCCCGATACTTCACCCATGGTGCGCACCAGCTCGTTGGAGGTGGCGGAGATCTCCTTGGCGGTGGCACCGATCTCGGTGGTGGTGGCGGCGATCTCGCCGGCGGTCGCCTGCTGCTCCTTGGAGGTGGCGGCGATCTCGGTGATCGAGGTGTTGACCTGAATGCCGGACTTCTGCACCTGCCCGATCAGACTGGTGAGTTCGTCGGCCATGCCGTTGAAACCGTCCGACACGGTGCCGAACTCGTCGCGGCGCGCCAGTTCGAGCCGCTCGGAAAAGTCGCCGGTGCGCATCTGCCCGACCAGCGCCAGCAGCTTGCCGAGCGGGCCGATCACCGCGCGGTACAGGAAATAGCCGGACAGCACCGACAGCAGCACCGCGACGATGAAGCCGACGGCGAGGCCGAACTCGGCATTGCGCACGATGCTGACGATCGCCGCGGTCGATTCGTTCGCCTCCTGCTGGTTGAAGGCCACCGTGTCTTCCAGCGCCTGCTGGACCTGGGTCAGCAACGGCACCAGATCGCGGGCGATGGTGGCGCGCAACTCGCCGTCGGTCTGGCCGAGCGCGGTCTCCTGCACCCGGTCGTAGCGCTGGATCGCGTCGCGGAACGTCGCGAAGTTGCGGCGGTCCTGATCGGTGTCGAGCGTCTGCTCATAGGCCGCCAGCAGCGTATTGGCGGTCTCGCGATTCGCCTTGATGCGATCGAGCACCTGATTGCGGCCTTCCGGCGTGTCCTCCAGCGCCAGCGCGCGCAGCAGGCTCTGCGCCCGGGTCCAGGTGCTCATCAGCCGGAGGCTGGACGACAGCGCCGGCACGGTGCTGGTCTCGACCTTGAGCGCCTCGCTTTCCGCCTGGAGGAACCAGTAATAGCAGGAGCCCGCCATGGCCGAGAGCACCAGAAGAATCGCGAGGAAGCTCGCGAGGATCCGCTGGCGGATGGTCAGGTTCTTCATCGTCAGGCTCCCCCACATGCCTCACCCGCGCAGCGCGACGGGCTGGCAGTCAGGCTAGCCTAACGACAATTTGTTTCCACAGGGTTGCGTCGGCGCGACGCCGCGCGCGCCGAAACGTCACGGCAGCGGCTTCTTTTCCAGCTTGCGGGCCAGCGTGCGCCGGTGCAGGCCGAGCCGGCGCGCGGTCTCGGAAATGTTGAAGTCGGTATCGACCAGCGTCTCGTGGATGGTTTCCCATTCCAGCGTCTTCAGCGAGGTCGGCCGCGCCGCCACCGCGATGGAGCTGTCGCCATCGGCACGGGCGAAGGCGGCCTCGATGTCGTCGGTATTGGCCGGCTTGGCGAGATAGTGGCAGGCGCCGAGCTTGATCGCCTCCACCGCCGTGGCGATCGAGGCGAAGCCGGTGAGCACCACGATCTTCATCGCCGGATCGCGGGTGTGCAGCATCTTCACGCATTCGAGGCCAGAGCCGCCGGCGAGCTTCAGGTCCACCACCGCATAGCCCGGCAAGACACCGTCGAGCGCCGGCTCGACGCCGTCGAGACTGTGGCTGACGCGCACCTCGTAGCCCCGCCGCTCGAAGGAGCGGGTGAGCGCGCGGGCGAAGGAGGCGTCGTCCTCGACGATCAGCAGGCGCTTGTCGGCGTGGGGCACATCGTCGCCCGGCGTGTCCGGCTGCGAGGAAAGGTCGGTCATCTATCAGGCCTCCGCCGAGAGGGCTTCGAGCGGCAGGGTCAGGGTGACGCAGGCGCCCTGCGCCTCGTTCACCGCCTCCACATGTCCGCCCAGCTTGCGCACGACATTGACCACCAGGAACAGGCCAAGACCGCCGCCCGGCCTTCCCTTGGTGGAATTGTAGGGCGTCCCAAAGGCGGCGAGCATGTCCTTGGTAAAGCCTGGACCGCGGTCGCGCACCTCCAGCACGATCACATCGGCGTGTCGGCGCACGGATACCCCGACCCACTCCGGCGAGGCCTCCACCGCATTGTCGAGCAGATTGAAGACGATCTGCTTGAGCGCGATGTCGGAGATGATCTCCTCGTCGTCGTCGAGCTCGCGCCGGTA
Organism: Ancylobacter sonchi; assembly: GCF_018390695.1. Taxonomy (GTDB): domain Bacteria; phylum Pseudomonadota; class Alphaproteobacteria; order Rhizobiales; family Xanthobacteraceae; genus Ancylobacter; species Ancylobacter sonchi. Next base: position 91,920 of record NZ_JAHBGF010000012.1, read on the forward strand.
GTCGAACGCGCGCGGCGAACGCCCCGCCTGCCACTCGCCCATCATGCCGTCGAAGAAGGCCGCCGCCGTGGTGCGCAGCGTTCCCTCGCCGCGCGCCTCGCCCGACGACATCAGGATGCCGGAGACGATCGCCTTGCAGCGGTCGAGCTGGCGCTGCATCTCGGCGATGTCCTCGGCGAGGTCCGGCCGGTCGCGCAGCAGCTGCATGCGCCGCCAGTCGCTGAGGATCACCGAGACGGTGGCGAGCGGCGTGCCGAGCTCGTGCGCCGCCCCGGAGGCGAGAAGGCCCAGCCGCACGATGTGGTCCTCCTCCGCCTGCTGGCGGTGCAGGCGGGCGAGGCGGGCGTCGCTGTCGCGCAGGTTGCGGCCGATGCGGGAGATGAACGCCACCAGGAGCAGCGCCGCCAGCACGAAGCAGATGAAGGTGCCGCCGATATGCAGGGTGAACAGGTCGCCATGCAGCTCCTCCGACAAAGGCAGCGGCCGGAACTTGCGCATCAGCAGCACGAAGCCGCTCGACACCACGCCGGCCAGCACCCAGGCCGACCAGCTCGGCAGCAGCACCGCGCCGAGCGCCACCTGCAGCAGATAGAGCGAGACGAAGGGATTGGAGGCGCCGCCGGCGAGATAGAGCTGCATCGTCAGCGCCGCCGCGTCCAGCAGCAGCTCCAGCAAGAGCTCGGTATCGGAAATCGCGGTGCGCCGCTCGTGATAGACCAGCGTGGCGAGGTTGAGCGCGACCAGGCAGGCGAGCACCATCCCCATTTCCTGCAGCGGCAGGTCGATGCCGAGGCCGAAGTCGACAAAGAGGATGGTGACGACCTGCCCGGCGACCGCCAGCCAGCGCAGCTGGGTCAGCAGGAACAGGTTCTCGCGATTGGCAGTGCCGCGCTCGGCCGTGCTCACGGTGCCGGTGTCCCGCGCGCCTTCGCCGGGCGCCGCCACAGGAACACCGCTGCCGCCACGCACATGCCGGCGAGCGCGAACCAGGTGAGCGCGTAGACGAGGTGGTTGTTGGCGAAGCGCACCACGGTGAGGCCGCCGACCGGCACGCCGCCGGGCACCGGAGTCGCATCGGCATCGACGAAATAGGGCGCCACCACCACCAGACGGTCGAGCCCGCGCGCGGCGGCGATGGCGGCGACGTCGCGCGAGTACCAGCGGTCGCCGCCGGGATCGTTGTGGCGCAGGAAGCCGCCGCCCGGCTCGGTGAGGCGCAACAGGCCGACGACGCTCGCCGGTCCCTCGATCAGCCCGGCAGCGCGGCTCGCCGGATCGCGCCGCTCCGGCGGCACGAAGCCGCGATTGACCAGCACGGTGAGGCCGGCATCGGTCGCCAGCGGGGTAAGCACCCAGAAACCGCCGCCCAGCTCGGTCACGGCCTGCACCAGCGTCTCGCGGTCGTTGAGGAAATGGCCGTCGAGCCGCACCCGACGATATTCGTCGGCGGGCGAGAAGGCGTCCGGCGCCGGCGCGGCGACCGGCGCGGCGTGGAGGCGCGCCTCCACCCGCTCGATCAGGTCCAGCTTCCAGGAGAGACGCTTGACCTGCCAGACGCCGAGGGCGGCGAACAGGCCGGCCATAACGCAACAGGCGAGAAGGAGGGCGACCCTCTTTCCCGCCTGCCGCCTACCCAACTCGTCCGCCCGAAGGGGCGGTCGGCTCATAGCATCTGCCTCATGTCGTGGCTGGGCATCATGTTGGTGTTGAGGTGGTACATGACCCAGAGCGAGCCGGCCAGCGCGATGCCCACCACGATGAGGGTGAACACCAGGGCCAGCATGTTCCAGCCGCCTTCCGACTTAAAGTTCATGTGCAGGAAGTAGATCATGTGCACCACGATCTGCACCACCGCGAAGACCATGACGATGGCGGCGGTCCAGGTCGGGTTGCCGATCTTGCCGCTCATCACCAGCCAGAACGGCACCGCGGTGAGGATGACCGACAGGATGAAGCCGGTCATGTAGCCGCTCATCGAGCCATGGGCCACGCCGAGCTCGTGATGGACGTCGTGCCCGTGGGCGTCGTTGTGGGCGTTCGCGCTCATCGCAGCATCCCCAGGAGATAGACGAAGGTGAACACGCCGATCCACACCACGTCGAGGAAGTGCCAGAACATCGACAGGCACATCAGCCGACGCTTGTTGGCGGTGATCAGCCCGCGCTTCTGCACCTGCACCAGCAGCGTCACCAGCCAGATGATGCCGAAGGTGACGTGCAGGCCGTGGGTGCCGACCAGGGTGAAGAAGGCGGAGAGGAAGGCGCTGCGCTGCGGCCCCGCCCCCTCATGGATCATGTGGTGGAACTCGTAGAGCTCGATCGACAGGAAGGCTAGGCCGAACACGGCGGTGATCACCAGCCAGACCTGCGTCGCCTTCACCCGCTCCTTGTCCATCGCCAGCATGGCGAAGCCATAGGTGATGGAGGACAGGAGCAGCATCGTGGTGTTGAGCGCCACGAGGTTGAGATCGAACAGGTCGCGGGGCCCCGGCCCGGCGGCGTAGTTGCCGCCGAGCACGCCGAACGTGGCGAACAGGATCGCGAAGATGAGACAATCGCTCATCAGGTAGATCCAGAAGCCCAGTGCGGTGCTGTGGCCTTCGGGGTGCGGGTGCTCGTCGACTTCGTAGAAGACGGGCGCCTCGCTCGTGGCGGTCACGGTCGTGCTCATGCGTTCACCTGCGCGGCGAGGAGGCGGGTACGCTCCTCCTCGGTGCGGACGACGTCCTCCGCGGGGATGTCGAAGTCGCGGTTGTAGTTGAAGGTGTGATGGATCGCGACCGCCAGCAGCGCCACGAAGCTCACCGCCGCCAGCCACCAGATGTACCAGATCAGCGCAAAGCCGAGCACGAAGCTGATCCCCGCGAGAATCGGACCGGTACCGGAGTTCTTGGGCATGTGGATCGGCTTGAAGCCCGACAGCGGACGGACATAGCCGCGCTGCTTCATGTCCCACCACGCATCGGCGTCGTGGACGACGGGGGTGAAGGCGAAGTTGTAGTCCGGCGGCGGCGAGGAGGTCGCCCATTCCAGCGTGCGGGCGTTCCACGGATCGCCGGTGGTGTCCCGCAGCTTGTCGCGCCTCAGGATGCTCACGGCGATCTGGATGATGAACGAGCCGATGCCGCAGGCGATGAGCACCGCGCCGAAGGCCGCGATGATGAACCAGATGTGCAGCGAGGGATCGTCGAAGACGCGCAGGCGGCGGGTGACGCCCATCAGGCCGAGCACGTAGAGCGGCATGAAGGCGAAGAAGAAGCCGACCACCCAGAACCAGAACGACATCTTGCCCCAGAACGGATCCAGCTTGAAGCCGAACGCCTTGGGCCACCAGAAGGCGATGCCGGCGAACACGCCGAACACCACGCCGCCGATGATCACATTGTGGAAGTGCGCGATCAGGAACAGCGAGTTGTGCAGCACGAAGTCGGCGGGCGGCACCGCGAGCATGACGCCGGTCATGCCGCCGATCACGAAGATCAGCATGAACGCCACCGTGTACATCATCGGCAGCTCGAAGCGGATGCGGCCGCGATACATGGTGAACAGCCAGTTGAACATCTTCGCGCCCGTCGGGATCGAGATGATCATGGTCGTGATCCCGAAGAACGAGTTCACGCTGGCGCCGGAGCCCATGGTGAAGAAGTGGTGCAGCCAGACGAGGTACGACAGGATGGTGATGACCACCGTGGCGTAGACCATCGAGGTGTAGCCGAACAGCTTCTTGCCGGAAAAGGTCGAGGTGACTTCGGAGAAGATGCCGAAGGCCGGCAGGATGAGGATGTAGACCTCCGGGTGACCCCAGATCCAGATCAGGTTCACGTACATCATCGGGTTGCCGCCGAGATCGTTCGTGAAGAAGTTGGTGCCGATGTAACGGTCGGCGGTCAGCAGCGCCAGCGTGGCGGTCAGGATCGGGAAGGAGGCGACGATCAGCACGTTGGTGCAGAGCGAGGTCCAGGTGAAGACCGGCATCTTCATCATGTCCATGCCGGGGGCACGCATCTTCACGATCGTACAGATGAGGTTGATGCCCGACAGCGTGGTTCCCACGCCGGCGATCTGCAACGCCCATATGTAATAGTCGACGCCGACATAGGGGCTGTAGGCGATCCCCGACAGCGGCGGATAGGCGAGCCAGCCGGTCTGCGCGAACTCGCCGACGAACAGCGACGTCATGACCAGCGCCGCGCCCGACACCGTCATCCAGAACGAGAAATTGTTCAGGAAGGGGAAGGACACGTCACGCGCGCCGATCTGCAGCGGCACGACATAGTTCATCAGCCCGGTCACGAACGGCATGGCCGCGAAGAAGATCATGATCACGCCGTGGGCGGAGAAGACCTGATCGTAGTGATGGGCGGGCAGGTAGCCCTCGGAGCCGCCGAAGGCCAGGGCCTGCTGCAGGCGCATCATGATGGCGTCGGCGAAGCCGCGCAGGAACATGATGAGGCCGAGCACCATGTACATGATGCCGATCTTCTTGTGGTCCACCGAGGTGAACCACTCGCGCCACAGATAGCCCCAGAGGCGGAAATAGGTGAGCGCGCCCAGCACCGCGGCGCCGCCGATGGCGACGCCGATGAAGGTCATCACCAGGATCGGCTCGTGATAGGGGATCGCCTCGAGATTGAAGCGCCCGAAGAAGAAGTTCGGTACGACGATGGGAGATTCTGTCATGGCAGGCCGTCAGCTGTTGGAAGGCCGGCGCGGACCGATATCGGCCTCGCTCGTCGGCAGAAGGGGCGACGTGAAGGCGGGGAGCAGCGCCGGGGAGAAGCCGGGGATCGGCAGGCCGGCGCCGGAGACCGGCGCGCTGTCGGCACGGCGGGACGCCGCCGCGGGGGTGTCCGCCGCCGAGAGGGTGAGCGCGGTGGCGAGCTCTTCCGGCGTGCAGATGCCGACGACATAGGACGGGGCGCCGCCGATCACCGTGCCGCGCCGCGCATGCTTGTCGTGCAGCAGCGGCAGCAGGCTGGCGGTGGCGCTCTCGAGGCCGGCGCCGCCCTTGGCGTCGATGGCCATCATGTCCTTCATGCACATCTTGCCGGGCTCGACGCACAGATTGAGGATGGCGTCGAACAGGGTGGGGTCGACCTCGTTGAAGAAGGTCGCCGGCACCGCCTCGCTGGGCTTCTCAAGCTCGAGATAGGCCTGGCGGGTCAGCGCTTCCGTGCTGCCCTTGGCCTCGCGGACCCAGGAGTCGAACTCCGAATCCGACATCGCCCGGAAGGCGAAGAACATCTTGGAGAAGCCGGCGCCGCTGTAATTGGCCGAGAAGCCCCGCGATTCGACGCGCTGGTTGGCCACCGCGTGCAGCTGGGTCTTCATCGCCGGCATGGCGTAGATCATGCCCGCCAGCGTCGGCACGTAGAAGGCGTTCATCACCGTGGAGGAGGTGATCTGGAAATGGATCGGCCGGTCGACCGGCACCGCCAGCTCGTTGACGGTGGCGACGCCCTGTTCGGGATAGATGAACAGCCACTTCCAATCGAGCGCGACGACGTTCACCACCAGCGGCTTGTCCTCGGCGGCGACCACGGTGCGCGAGCCGATGCGGTCCAGCGGCCGGTAGGGATCGAGCAGATGCGTGCCCATCCAGGTCATGGCGCCGAGGCAGATGATGATGAGCAGCGGCGCCGCCCAGATCACCAGCTCCAGCTGGGTGGAGTGGTGCCACTCCGGCTCGTAGCGCGCCTCGGTGTTCGCCTGGCGATATTTCCAGGCGAAAAACGCGGTCAGCGCCATCACCGGGATGATGATGATCAGCATCAGGAGGACCGAGACCACCAGGAGATCGCGCTGCTGCGCTGCGATATCACCGGTGGGGGCCAGCACCTCGAACTTGCAGCCGCCAAGTGCGGCCAGCAGCGGGAGCAGGGCGAGGAGACGGAGGCGGCGCAATGGAAACCTGCTATGGTTCTTGCCAAAATGGCGTTGCCAAACGCCGAACGGGTAGCTGCGGTGCAGCAAAGCGGCTATTGGACAATTTGTCCAATGCCGGCTTGCTGCATCGCACGCAATAACGACGGCGTGTGCTCCGGCAAGCCTCGCGGCTCTGCCTCGGGCCTTATGATACTATAATCCTTGTCCTGTTCTGAATCTGAGTGAGAACGATGGCGCTTCCCACGTCGACCCTTGAACGCGACGCGCGGCAAATCCACGCCGACAGCCACCGGGACGGCGAGGTCGACCCCGGCGAAATCGCGGTCGGCGTGGTCATCGGCCGCGCCTCGGAATTCTTCGACTTCTTCGTCTACGCCATCGCCTCGGTGGTGGTGTTCCCGAAGCTGATCTTCCCGTTCGTCGATCCGCTGACCGGCACGCTCTACTCCTTCGCCATCTTCGCGCTCGCCTTCATCGCCCGCCCGTTCGGCACGGCGCTGTTCATGGCCGTCGACCGCCGCTACGGGCGCAGCGCCAAGCTGACCATCGCGCTGTTCCTGCTCGGCACCTCGACGGTGGCTATCGCCTTCCTGCCGAGCTACGAGACGCTCGGCACGCTGGTGATCTGGCTGCTCGCCGCCTTCCGCGTCGGCCAGGGCCTGGCCTGGGGCGGCACCTGGGACGGCCTCGCCCCGCTGCTCGCCATCAACGCGCCGGAGCAGCGCCGCGGCTTCTACGCCGCGCTGCCGCAGCTCGGCGCGCCCATCGGCCTCGTCGTCGCCAGCGCGCTGTTCGCCTATTTCCTCGGCAACCTCTCGGCCGAGGATTTCTTCAGCTGGGGATGGCGCTATCCGTTCTTCGTCGCCTTCGCCATCAACGTGGTGGCGCTGTTCGCCCGCCTGCGCATGGCGGTGACGCCGGACTATGTCGAGCTGTTCAAGCGCGGCGACCTCCAGCCGGCCCGCGTCACCGACACCATCCGCGCCGAGGGCAAGGGCATCCTGGTCGGCGCCTTCGCGCCGCTCGCCACCTTCGCCCTGTTCCACATGGTGACGGTGTTCCCGCTGTCCTGGGTGTTCCTGTTCACCAAGGAAGGCCCGACCCACTTCCTGATCATCGAGGCGCTCGCCGCTATTTGCGGCCTGATCGCGGTGTTCGTCTCCGGCATGATCGCCGATCGCATCGGCCGGCGTAACCTGCTCGGCGGCTCGGCGGCGGCGATCGCGGTGTTCTCCGGCTTCGCCCCGCAGCTGCTCAGCGGCGGCTTCGTCGGCGAATCGATCTTCATGATCCTCGCCTTCATCCTGCTCGGCATCTCGTTCGGCCAGTCCTCCGGCGTCGTCGCCTCGAACTTCGCGCCGAAGTATCGCTACACCGCCTCGGCGCTGACCAACGACTTCGCCTGGCTGTTCGGCGCCGGCTTCGCCCCGCTCGCCGCGCTGCTGCTGGCCTCGAACTTCGGCCTGCTCGCCGCCGGCGCCTACCTGCTGTCCGGCGCGATCTGCACGCTGCTGGCGCTGCGCTTCAACAAGCGCATCGAGATGGCCACCTCCGGCGACTGAGACGGCTCCTCGATCCGAGGGAAGATTCGGCCGGCCGCGATCCGTCGCGGCCGGCCTTTTCGTTCAGCCCGCCGCCATCGCGTCGAGCTCGGCGACGGCGGCGGCGAGGCGGGACAGGTTCTCCGCCGTATAGGCGCGGTAGTCGAACGCGATCGCCGAGTGCAGCTCCGACACCATGCTCCACAGCGCCTCGCGCAGCAGCGAGGCCACCAGCATCGCCTGCAGCTTGAGGCGCAGCGCGTCGTCCGGCGTGCGATCGTAGTAGATCTCCAGCATCGTCTCGCGCTGGGCGGCGTCGAAGCCGTTATTGGAGGCGAGGCCGCCGAGATCGAACAGCGGCGTGTTGAAGCCGCCATAGTCCCAGTCGATCAGCCACAGCCGCCGCCCGTCGTCGATGAAATTGGCCGGCAGCAGGTCGTTATGGCCGAAGACGATCTCACTCGGCCCGACCAGCGCCTCCACCCGCTCGGCCAGCGCGGCATAGACCGGCAGCTCGGCGGCCAGCCGGTGGCCGCCGTCGCGCAGCACGTGCAGATAGGAGCGCAACACGTGGAAGGTCCAGAAGGCCAGCGCCGGGCCGCGCAGCTGCCGCGTCACCTCGACATGCGCCCGCCGCACCAGCTCGACCACGCGCGGCAGGTTGTCCCGCACATCCGCCTCGCCATAGGTGCGCCCGTCGATGAAATCGATGACGAACAGGCCGGGCTCGCTGTAGCGCAGCGCCGGCGAGATGCCGGCCGCCTCGGCCGCCCGCGCGGCGGCGAGTTCGTTGAAGCGCATGACATTGTGCAAGGGGATGTCGTCGCCGAGCCGCACCACATATTTCCGCCCGGCATCCTCCACCACGAAATTGGTGTTGGTGATGCCGCCGTCGAGCGGCCGCGGGTCGACGCGCCCCTGCCAGAAGGCGAGCGCGCGGATGCGGCCGGCGGCGGAAGACGTGATGGGCGCGGAAGACGACATGGCACGGCCTCTCGGTCCGGTGAACGCTCGGCAATCCCCGCGCCCGCAGGCAACGGGCATGCCGGATCGTCAGGCGAAGATGCGCTCATTGCCGGGATCGTAGAGCGGGCCGAGATGGATGCGCGCCGGCACCCGCTGCATCGCGACCTCCAGCTGGTAGTTGCCGCCGAGCAGGAAGGCGTCGTCGAGCCCGCCCTCGGCGCGGCGGACATAGCCGTAGCCGATCGGCAGGCCCAGCGTGTGGCCGAAGCCGGCGGAGGATAGCCACCCCATGCGCTCGCCATTGCGGTAGATGGTCTCGCGGCCCAGCAGCACGACGTCGCGATCGCCGACGGTGAAGCCGGCGAGCCGCTTCTTCAAGGGGCGCCCCGCCTGCGCCTCCAGCACCTCGCGGCCGATGAAGGGCAGCTCCGAGCCGAGCTTCACCGCCCAGCCGAGCCCCGCCTCGAACGGCGTGTGGTCCGGCCCGACATCCGAGCCCGACGCCCAATAGGCCTTCTCCAGCCGCAGCGTCTCCAGCGCGCGATAGCCGACATTGGCGATGGCGAATTCCGCACCGGCCGCCATCAGCGCGTCATAGACGGTGACGGCGAACTCGGTCGGCAGGTGCAGTTCGTAGCCGAGCTCGCCGGCATAGGTGAGACGCAGCGCGCGCACCGGCGCGCCGGCGAGGCGGATGTCGCGCAGGCTGGCATAGGTGAAGGCCGCGTTGGAGACGTCGTCGCGGGTGAGCTTTTCGAGCAGTGCCCGCGCCTGCGGCCCGATCAGGGTGAGCACCGCATAGGCCGAGGTGACGTCGACCAGATGAGCGTCGAGGCCAGCCGGCAGATGGCGGCGGATCCAGTCGAAATCATGCATCGCCGCGCCGGTGCCGGAGACGATGTAGTAGGAGGTCGGCGACAGCCGGGCGACCGTCACGTCGCACTCGATGCCACCGCGCAGGTTCAGCATCGGCGCATAGGTGACGCTGCCCACCGGGCCGGCGACATCCGCCGCGCTCACCGCCGACAGCGCCGCCTCGGCATCGCGGCCGATCAGCAGGAACTTCGCGAAGGAACTCTGGTCGAGGACGCCGAGCCCGCTACGTGCCGTCTGGTGCTCGCGCGCCACCGCGCCGGTCCAGTTCGGCCGGCCGAAGGTGTAGCGGTCGCGCGCCTCCTCGCCCGCGCTCGCGAACCAATTCGGCCGCTCCCAGCCGAGCTTCTCGCCGAATACCGCGCCCTCAGCCTTCAGCCGGTCATAGAGCGGCGAGCGGCGCAGCGGCCGGCCGCTCGCATGCTCCTCATGCGGCCAGGCGATGGTGTAGTGCTTGCCATAGGCCTCCAGCGTGCGCGCCCGCACCCAGGCGACGTCCTGGTGATTGCGGCCGAAGCGCAGGATGTCGACCGGCGCCAGGTCGTAGGGCGGGTGGCCGTCGCCGGCGATCCATTCCGCCAGCGCCTTGCCCGCGCCGCCGCCCGAGGCGATGCCGAAGGCGTTGAAGCCGGCGCCGACATAGAAGCCGGTCAGCTCCGGCGCCTGGCCGAGGATGAAGTTGCCGTCCGGCGTGAAGCTTTCCGGCCCGTTGATCAGCTCCTTGATGCCGGCGGTCTGAAGCGCCGGCACCCGGCCGAGCGCCAGCTCCATGATCGGCTCGAAATGGTCGAAATTCGACGGCAGCAGCTGGAAGTTGAAGCCGTCGGGAATGCCCTCCTCCGCCCAGGGGATCGGGTTCGGCTCGTAGCCGCCCATGACGAGGCCGCCGACCTCCTCCTTGTAATAGGTCAGCCGGTCGGGATCGCGCAGCGTCGGCAGGTCCGGGGTCACGCCGTCGATGCGCTCGGTGATCATGTACTGGTGCTGCACCGAGACCAGCGGCACGTTCACCCCCGCCATGGCGCCGACCTCGCGTGCCCATTGCCCGGCGCAGTTCACCACGATCTCGCAGGCGATGGGGCCGCGCGAGGTCTCCACGCTGGTGACACGGCCATTCTCGATCGTGAAGCCGGTAACCAGCGTGTCTTCGAAGATCGAGACGCCGTTCATCCGCGCGCCCCTGGCGAGCGAGGCGGTGATGTCGGAGGGGTTGGCCTGGCCGTCGGTCGGAAGATACGCGGCGCCGACCAGATCGGAGACGTCCATCAGCGGCCACAGGCGCTGCGCCTCGCTCGGGGTCAGCAGCTGCATGTCGAGGCCGAAGGAGCGCGCGGTGGTGGCCTGGCGCTTCACCTCGATCCAGCGCTCGGCGTTGCAGGCGAGGCGCAGGCCGCCATTCATCTTCCAGCCGGTGGCGAGGCCGGTCTCTTCCTCGAGCGTGCGGTACAGCTTGACCGATTCGCCGAGCAGCTGGGTGATGCCGGCATTGGAGCGCAGCTGGCCGACGAGGCCGGCGGCGTGGAAGGTCGAGCCGGAGGTGAGCTTGTGCTTCTCGATCAGCACCGTGTCGCGCAGGCCGAGCTTGCCGAGATGATAGGCGGTGGAGGTGCCGATGATGCCGCCGCCGATGATAACGATCCGGGCCTGGGTCGGAAAGGCGGACATGCGCGGCTCCTGGGAAGGGCGTGAGGGGCTTTCCCCGAGCGTCGGCCACGCCCGGCCGGCATGTCAACGACATTCCACGACAAGCAACATTTTTCGTGGTTATTTGTGCCCCTGCGAGGGATAGATCATCCGCACCTCGGCCGCCGCGCACTGGGCGGCGAAGGCGGCGGGCGGCGGGCCGTCGCTCACCACCGCATCGACCGCCGCCAGCGGGCACACTTTCACCGACGCCTCGCGGCCGAATTTCGAGCGGTCGGCGATCACCCAGGTCTGCTCGGCCTGCTGCATGGCGGCGCGGGAGAACTCCGCCTCGAACAAATGGAAGTCGGCGAGTTCGCCGACGCCGGTGATCGCCCCCACCGACAGCAGCGCGTAGCGGACCTTGAACTGGCTGATGAAGGCGATGGCGGAAGCGCCGAAGGCCGCCGCGTCCTCGCCGCCCAGTTCGCCGCCGGCCATGAACACCCGGTTGCCGTTGCGCGAGGCGAGGCGATAGGCGATCTGCGCCGAATGGGTGACGATGGTGAGCCGCGAACGGCTGGCCAGCGCGTCGGCGACATAGGCCGAGGTGGTGCCGTTGTCGAGGAACAGGCTGTCGCCGTCCTCGACGAGGTCACGCACCAGCGTCGCGATGGTCCATTTGGCGTCCTTGTTCACCTGCATGCGGCGCTGGAACGGCGGCTCATCGGCATGATCGGGCACCATGATGCCGCCATGGAAGCGCAGCAGCGCGCCTTCCTCGATCAGCGGCTGGATGTTGCGCCGGATCGTCTCCGTCGACACCGCGAGGCGGGTGGCGAGCTCGGTGATCGAGCAGGAGCCGCTGGCGCGCACCGCCTGAAGAATGTCGCTGCGGCGCTTGATCGACATGGGGAGCCTCCTGCCAGCCGCGCCCGAGCGGGACACGCATTACCACACAATGCCACATCATCACGCCGCAATGTGAAGCATCGAGGCTTCGTCCCGGCGGAAATCCACGCCTGAAGCCGGCGGAACCGGAGCCGGCCGCCGCACAGGTTCTTCATGTCGAGAAAACCTGTTTCCTTCAGAGAAATTTCATTGACAGCGACCGGCACGGGTGCAAGCATCCTCATGTTGAGTGCCCGCCGCGTGGCAGAGAAGCGCCGCGTCGCCGCCTGATCATTCCAGTGCCAATTCAGTCTTTTCGACGCAGGCCTCGCATGACGAAGGTTTCCTAAGACATGAACGCTGCATTTCCTCGTAATTCCATTCTGAACGAACGGCATATCGCGCTCGGAACCAAGTTCGAGTCCTCCTGGAATGGCATGCCGCTGCCGCAATTCTATGCAACCGATCCTTATGACGAGGTCGCGACGGTGCGCTCGCGCGCCGGACTTATCGACGTCTCCTCGCTCAACCTGGTCAATGTGACCGGGCCGGACGCCGTCGCGCTGCTCGACGCGGTGCTCACCTCCGACATCGGCAAGATGAAGCCGGGCCAGTCGGCGATCAGCAACATCGTCGACGATGACGGATCGCTGATCGACGACGTGCTGGTCTATCGCAACGGCGCCGACGATTTCCGCCTGTCGCACGGCTCCGGCAAGCTGGAGGACGTGCTGGCCGCCTTCGCCAGCGGGCGCGACGTCAGCGTCGCCAATGACGGCGATACCCATGTGCTGTCGCTGCAGGGGCCGCTGGCGCTCGACATCCTGACGCCGCACGCCTCCATCGACCTGTCGACGCTGAAATATTTCGAGCACGCGCCGGCCGAGTTGTTCGGCCGCAAGGTGACGCTGGCGCGCGGCGGCTATTCCGCCGAGCGCGGCTATGAGGTGTTTTCCGCCGCCGCCGACACCGTGTTCCTGTGGGACGCCATCCTCGAGGCCGGCAAGCCGTTCGGCGCCATGCCGGTGTCCTGGCAGAGCCTCGACATCGTGCGCGTCGAGGGGGCGCTGCTGTTCTTCCCCTATGACATGCCGAAGGGCGACGAGACGCCGTGGGAAGTCGGCGCCGACTGGACCGTCGATCTCGACAAGCCGGCCTTCCGCGGCAAGGAAGCGCTGATCCGCCGCAAAAGCGAGGCGCGGGTGGTCCAGCGCGGCATGGAGATCGACCATCACGAGCAGATCGAGCCCGGTGCCCGGCTGGTCAAGGACGGCGTCGATGTCGGCTCGCTCAACTCGTCGATCTACAGCCGGCACCTGATGCGCTCCATCGCGCTGGTGCATGTGCGGCCGGATCTCGGCGCCTTCGGCACCGAGTTCGAGGTGGTCGGCCCGCAGGGCAGCTTCACCGGCCGGCTGGTCAAGACGCCGTTCTACGATCCGCTGCGACTGCGCACCCATCCGCTGGAGGAGCGGGGCTGAGGCCCCTCCCCCTTGCCAGCGCCGACGACGAAAACGGCCGGAGCTTCCCGCTCCGGCCGTTTGCTTTCAGGCGTCCCGATCCTCAGGCGCGCAGGTTTCAGGCGCGGACCCGGCTCTTGGTCGGGTCGTAATGCGGGAAGGCGACCTTGGTGGCGGCGATGCGCTTGACGTGGCCGTCGAGCTTGCCGATCTCCACCCCGGCGCCCGGCGCCGCCATGCTGACATCCAGCCGGGCCAGCGCGATGATGCCGCCGAGCGTCGGCGAGCGGGTGGCGCTGGTGACGACGCCGATCTGCGCCCGGCCATGATAGACCGCGTCGCCATGGTGTACCGGCTCGTTGCCCTCGGTGACCAGCCCGACCAGCTGGCGGGCCGGATGGGCGCGGCGGCGGGCCAGCGCCTCCTTGCCGACGAAGTCGTCCTGCTTGCTCTCCGGCACGGTGAAGCCGATGCCGGCCTCGAACGGATCGGTCTGGTCGCAGAATTCATAGCCGGCAAAGGCAAGGCCGGCCTCGATGCGCAGCATGTCCAGCGCCAGCAAACCGAGCGGCTGCAGGCCCTGCGGCGCGCCGGCCGCCATCACCGCGTCCCACAGTTCCGGCGCCCGGTCCGGGTGGCACCAGATCTCGAAGCCGAGTTCGCCGGTATAGCCGGTGCGCGACACCATGACGGGGATATCGCCGACCTTGCCGATGGTGAAGCGGAACCATTTCAGCTCGTCGGCGCTCGGCTGGTGCGCCGGCGTCGTGAGGATCGCGCGCAATATGTCGCGCGATTTCGGCCCCTGCAGCGCGAGATTGGCGAGCTGGTCGGTGGAGGACTTCACGAAGGCATGCAGCCCGTGCTTCGCCGCCAGCTCGCGCAGCCAGACGCCGCAATAATCGTCGCCGCAGACCAGGCGGAAATTGTTCTCGCCGAGGCGGAACACCGTGCCGTCGTCGAGCATGCCGCCATGCTCGTAGCACAGCGCGGTATAGACCACCTGGCCGACGGCGAGCTTGCGGATGTCGCGGGTGACGGCGAGCTGGGTCAGCTTCTCGGCATCGGGGCCGAGGATCTCGAATTTGCGCAGCGCCGAGAGGTCCATCACCACCGCCCGCTCGCGGCAGGCCCAGTATTCCTCGATCGGCCCGGCGGCGGCGAAGCAGTCCGGCAGCCAGAAGCCCTTGTACTCGACAAATTTGCGGGTCAGCGCCGCGGTGCGGGGGTGAAAGCCGGTCTCGCGCGTCAGCCGCGGGGCGGAATCGGGCGTCATGCGGTGGGCGATCCCTCTGGAGAAACGATTGGCGCCGTCATAGACGCGCACATGGATGTCGGTCGGGTGCCAGGCATTGGAGGCGTCGATGTCATCGGCGCAGGAAGAAGAGGCACAGACGAGGTCGGTCAGCGCCCGCAACAGCACATAGTCGCCCGGCCGCGACCACGGCTCGTCCATGCCGATGCGGTCGCCCGGCGCGACGAAGGTGTTGTAGAAGAAATTCACCGCCGGCCAGCCCATCTTCGGCTCGATGCCGAACGGCGCCAGCGCGCGGTTGAAATTGTCCGTGCAGTTGTCGTGCCCGGGATAGCCCATATCGTCGTAATATTTGGCGTTGCAGGCCAGCATGAAGGTGTCGTGCCGGCCGACCGTGTCGCGGATCACCTCGACCAGCGCGGTCTGGTCCTCGTCGAAATATTTCGAGTGCAAACCGGGACCGGGACTGGCCGAGCCCATCAGCGTCCGGGTGGTGGTGGGATCGAGCCCCTTTTCGCGCCCGGCCTTCAGCTTCGCCGCGTCGAAGGCGAGAAAATCCGAGCATTGCTGGCCGTCGACATCGATGATCTGGATGTAGTCGCCGGCCTTCACCTCATAGGCGCTGGCGCTGGCCGCGCGGATGCGCAGATCGAGCTTCGGCTCGGCGAGCGGCGGCGGCACCGTGCCGGCGGAGGGCGCGCCCGGCACGATCTCGACGATCAGCTCGGTCGGCGCGTCCTGGGCGCCCGGCTCCATCGGCCCGCCGGGCGCGAGCAGCACGCAGCGCAAATGCGCCGGTGCGGTGAAGCGCGCGCCGGCACCCGGCGCCTGGCCCGAAGCGAACAGCGCGACGCCGATGAAATTCGCGCCGAGGAAGCCGCGCGCCGCCTCCGGCACCGGCTCGTCCGCCGGCGGCGCGCCGGCGAACAGATCGCCCGCCCCGTCCGGCAGGCCGGCGACGAACAACGTCGCCGGCTGGTCGCCCTCGGGATCGAGCACATGGGCGAGATCGCCCGGCCGCAGCTCGAAGGAGACCCAGGCGCCGCCGGGCGCGACATGGCGTGCCCGCGCGGGATTGAGGCGCCGCGCTCCCGGCGCGCCGGCACCGATCTGGATGTTCATGGCACCTCTCCCTGATCGGGCGGGCGGCTATTCGGCCGCCACCGCCGGCGGATTGATGAAGGCCTCGAAGGAATCGTCCAGCGCCTCGATCCATTTGGTGTGGTGCGGCGGCGCCTTGTTGCCGGTCATGATCGAGACATAGGAATTGTCGCGATAGCCCATGATGTCGTGTTCCTTGTCATGTTCCCAGACCTTGAACAGCGCGGCGGCGGCGTCGAGGTCGAACATCGGGTAGTCGGTCGCCGGGATCAGCTCCTTCATGTAGTCGGTCTGGAAGTCGATGGCGTCGAAGGCGGTCTCGATCTTCGCCTCGGCCTCCAGCCACTTGGCGATGTCGGCGGCGACTTCTTCCGGCGCCGGCAGGCCGATGCGGCCCATGATGACGTCGCGCACGTACCAGGCCTGCGCGTCGAACATGTTGAACGTGTAATACTGGTCCTGCATGCCGAGATAGAACAGCTTCGGATTGCTCTGCCACACCACGCCCTTGTAGAGGTCGGGCGGGTTCATGCGGTTATGCGTCTTCAGCCGGAGATCGTCGGGCAGGAACGGGAAGTGGTGCAGGTAGCCGGTGCACAGGATCACCGCATCGACCTCTGCCGTGGTGCCGTCGATGAAATGCGCGGTGCGTTCCTCCAGCTTCTCCAGCAGCGGCTTCTCGGTGAAGCAGCTCGGCCAGGCGAAATTGGAGCGGCGGGTGCGGTAGCTGAAGGTGATCGACTTGGCGCCGTATTTGTAGCACTGGCTGGCGATGTCTTCCGCCGAGTAGGACGAGCCGACCACCAGGAGGTCCTTGCCGACGAATTCGTCGGCGGCGCGGAAGTCATGCGCGTGCATCACCCGGCCGGGGAACATCTCGATGCCGGGGAAATACGGCACGTTCGGCGTCGAGAAATGGCCGCAGGCAACCACGACATAGTCGAAGACCTCCGAATAGGTCTCGCCCTTGACGAGATCCTTCACCGAGACGGTGAACTGGCCGGTCTCCTCGGAATAATCGACCCATTTCACCGGCGAGTTGAAGCGCACATTGGCGCGCAGCCCGGCTTTCTCCACCCGGCCCATGATGTAGTCGTGCAGCACGGCGCGCGGCGGATAGGAGGGAATCGGCCGGCCGAAATGCTCCTCGAAGCTGTAGTCGGAGAATTCGAGGCATTCCTTCGGGCCGTTCGACCACAAATAGCGGTACATCGAACCGTGCACCGGCTCGCCATACTGATCGAGGCCGGTACGCCACGTGTAGTTCCAGAGACCGCCCCAGTCCGACTGCTTCTCGAAGCAGACGAATTCCGGGATCTCGGCTCCCTTCTGCTGCGCCGACTGGAAGGCGCGAAGCATGGCCATGCCCGAGGGGCCGGCACCGATGATGGCGACGCGGATGCTCATGTGCGTGTTCCCGTGGTCCTGATGGCGTGGTCTTGTTGGCAAGGTCTGGACGGAGCGGTCTTGACGACAAGGTCTGGTCTGCAGGGACTGATGGAAGGCGGCTTCATTGGCCCCCGTGGCCGGGAGGCATGCGGTTTTGCCTTGTGTGAAAGCCTCGGCGATATTTCTTGTTTGTCAAGATAGTTTCCTTGAGAGAATTTCAGGCAGTTGATTGCCGCGGTGATTGCCGATTGAGCGGGCTCGCTCAAATAATGCGCAACTCGGGTTCTTGACGGCAAAAGTTTCCTGCTAAACACTTCAGTTTATCGCAAGGAAACATCGGGCCAGACATATCGGACCTCTCCCGACCCGACCTCCGGTCTTTCCGCGAGCAGTCTTCATGCCAACCGTCTCCCCGGAGACCGCCCATGCTCGTCTCGGACATCAAGAGCCGTCCCGTCTATGAGCGCCTCGGCGTCGATGCGAGCGGCCGCCGCCATCTGGTGGTCAGCGACGCGCCGCGCCCGCTCGCCGAGGTGATCGACGGCGCGGACAGCGCCGCCGCCCCCCTCGGCTATTGGGTGGTCGCCGCCACCAGCGCCGTCGACGCCCAGCCACAGGCGGAGCCGGCCACCGGCAATGCCGTGCCGCTGGAGCGGCGCGCCTTCCGCGCCGTGCCGCATTTGCTCGACCGGCTGTCGCACCGCCTCGCGCAGGAGACCGTCGGCTTCCGGCTCTATGCGGTGGGCGAGGAAGGCTTCGTCTGGAACGTGGCGAAGCTGGCGCGGGAGGCCGGGCTGGAGGCCGCCGAGTGCCGCACCGCCCATGCCGGTTCGCTGCGCCGCCGGGTGTTCTGCGTCCATTGCAAGACGATCACCGAGGACGTCACCACCAGCCTCGCCGCCTGCGACGGCTGCGGCGCCCATCTGGTGGTGCGCGATCATTTTTCCCGCCACCTCGCCGCCTTCATGGGCGTGCAGGCTGATGCCGAGGCGCCGGGCGAGTTGCCCCCGGTCGAGGAGCTGTTTCCATGACCGCCCTCACCGTCCCGCTGCGCGTCGCCGCCACTGTCCCGCTGTCGCCGACGCTGCGCGCCTTCACGCTCATACCGGCCGATGGCGGCCTGGCGCCGCCCTCCGGGCCCGGTGCGCATCTGCGGCTGCACCTGCGCAGCGGCGGCAAGCTGCTGAGGAACGCCTATTCGCTGACCTCCAATCCCGAGGACCGCAGCCACCTCTCCATCATCGTGCGGCGCGTCGCGGCCTCCAGGGGCGGCTCCGCCTTCCTGCACGAGGAGGTGGCGGAAGGCGACGTGATCGAGGCCGGCCTGCCGGCCAACCTGTTCCCGCTGGTGCGCACCGCCCGCAAGCATCTGATGGTGTCGGGCGGCATCGGGCTGACGCCATTCCTCGCTTATATCGCCGCCTTCGAGGCGGCGGGCACGCCGTGGGAGCTGCACCATTTCTGCCGCCCCGACGAGCGCGCGGTGTTCGAGGCGCTGCTGGCGCGGCTACCGGCCTCGCGCGTGCACATCCATTGCGACATGGCGCTCGGCGCGCTGGAAGACGCCCTGCTCCGCCAGCCGCTCGGCACCCACTTCTACACCTGCGGCCCCGCCGCGCTGATGGAGGCCGGCCTCGCGCTGGCGCAGGCGCTCGGCTGGCCGAAGGTGCGGCTGCATTCGGAATCCTTCGGCGGCGCGGCCGAAGGCGGCGCACCCTTTGTCGCCGTGTTGCGCCGCTCCGGCATCGAGGTGGCGGTCGGGGCCGAGACCAGCCTGCTCGCCGCCATGGAGGCCGCCGGCGTCGACGCGCCCTGCCTGTGTCGCGGCGGCGCCTGCGGCCAGTGCCTCATCGAGGTGGCCGAGGGCGAGCCCGAGCATCGCGACCATTTCCTCGACGAGGCGGAGCGCGCCTCCAATCGCCTGATCATGACCTGCGTGTCGCGGTCCCGCACCCCGCGCCTCGTGCTCGAACTGTGACCCGCGACCCCGCCTTTTCCCGCCCAAACCGACTTGTCCTACGCGATTTCCTGCCGGACGGAGCGACGCCGTGACCATCCAGTTCAAGCCGGACGAGACCTTCCGCGACGAGTTCAGCTATTCGAACTCCGACGCCGCGGTCCTGCGCTTCCCGTTCCCGTTCCCGGAAGACGCCTACATGTACTCGGTGAACATCGAGCCGCATGTGCGCGGCGGCCCGAGCCCGGCCTTCGACAACCCGTTCGACGTCGACGAGCACTATGTCGCCGAGTGCCGCGAGCGGGCGAAGGTGCTGGAGCAGGACCCGAGCCGCTGCAAGGTGCTGCCGCACATGATGGCGGCGGAGTGGGACACGCTGGAGCTCATCATGGAGAGCTTCGCGACGTCCTATCCCGAGCACTTCACCCTGACCCGCGACGGCACGAGCTGGACCTGGGAGAACCGCCCGCTCGGCATCCGCGACAGCTTCACCTTCGGCGACGCCTCCACCCTGCCGCTGCCGCCCTTCGAATACATCACCCGGCAGGCGCAGGGCGACTTCACCCTGCAGGACCAGCGCGAGGACAATCTGTTCGTCGACGGCGGCATGGTGACGACGCAGGCCGACTGGTCGCTCGATTTCGACGTCGGCATGACCTTCCACCAGTGGCACGGCCCGGTGCCGCTCGCCCACCAGAAGGGTGTGTTCGACCGGGCGCTGAAATTCCTGCTGCGCCTGCAATATGGCGCCCCGGTGCGGCGGCTGAACTGGACCATGACGGTCAATCCCCGGCTCGACACCTCGCCGGAGAACTACCCGCAATGGGGGCCGGACCGTCTGACGCTGACCCCGGAGAATATCGGCCGCAAGCTGCATCTGCGCGTCGAGTTGCAGTCGCTGTTCCGCCTGCCGCGCTCCAACGCCATCCTGTTCGGGATACGCTGCTATCTGTGCAGCATCGAGGACCTCGCCCGCGTCGGGGTCTGGGGCAAGCGGCTGCACCGCGTGCTACGCGACCTGCATCCCGAGATCGCCGACTACAAGGGCACGACGCGCTACCGCGACATGGCGGTGGCCTATCTCGCGCCGTTCGACGACGGGGCGGAACTGCCGGCCGGCACCGCGCCGCGGCAGTCCACGCTGGCGCCCAGGTCCTGAGGCCGGCATGCGAAGGCCGCTGCGCACGCTGACCCAGCCCCTGCCGGAACGTCCCCTGGACGGAGCCGACCTCGCGCTCGCCGAGCCGCCGGCGCCTACCCCGGCCCCACCACCGGCGGAAGAGGCGGTCGTCACCGGCTCGAACGCACCGCGCGCGGCCAGCCTCACCGTCGAGCAGGCGATCGGCGCGCAGATCAAGCAGCAGCGCAAGAAGCTCGACATCACCAGCGCCGAGCTCGCCGCCACCGCGAAGATCTCCCCCGGCATGATCTCGAAGATCGAGAACGGCCAGATCTCCTCCTCGCTGGCGACGCTCACTGCGCTGGCCGGCGCGCTCAACGTGCCGATCGCCTCCTTGTTTGCCGGCTATGACGACCGCCGCGACTGCTCCTTCGTCAAGGCCGGCCAGGGCGTCGTCATCGAGCGGCGGGGCACCAAGTCCGGCCATATCTACGAGTTGCTCGGCCACTCGCTCGGCACCGACGTGACGATCGAACCGTTCCTGATCACCCTGACCGATACCGCCGCGCCCTATTCCGCCTTCCGCCATGCCGGGGTGGAGCTGATCTACATGCTCACCGGCTGCGTCGGCTATCGCCACGGCGACAAGGTCTACCGGCTGGAACCCGGCGACACGCTGTTCTTCGACGCCTCCGCCCAGCACGGGCCGGAGGAGCTGATCTGCGTGCCCACGACCTACCTGTCGATCATCGCCTACCCGAAGGAATGACCGCGCCACGGCGCGGCGTTTCCCGGGGCACCGACGGTAATGCGGGGCCGTTTATTGGCCTGCAATTTGCCTATGAAGAAAAAGATGTTCCTGAAAGGACATGTCGAGACGACGCGTTGCCTTCAAAAATCCATCCCGAGGGAAAGATACGATGCGCGTTCACCATCTCACGACCGCTTTCGCCAAAGGTGTGGCCCTATGCGGCCTCATGGGTCTCCTGCCCCTCGCCGCCCCGGCCCAGGCGCAGGAATCCAAGGACCCGATCATCATCGCCCTGCACGACTGGACCGGGCAGCACATCACCGCCCACATCACCGGCGAGCTGCTGAAGGCCAAGGGCTACAAGGTCGACTACGTCACCATCGACTATCTCACCGGCCTCACCGCCATGGAGAATGGCGACGTCACCTTCATGCCGGAACTGTGGGCGACCACCGCCGGCGACGCGATGAAGGCCTCGGACGCCACCGGCAAGACCGAGAATCTCGGCCCGCTCGGCCCGGCCGCCAAGGAGGAGTGGTGGTACCCCTCCTACATGAAGGAGAAGTGCCCCGGCCTGCCGGACTGGAAGGCGCTGCTGAAGTGCGGCGAGGCGTTCTCCGCCCCCGAGACCGCGCCCAAGGGCCGCTATCTCGGCATGGAGGCGACCTGGGGCGGCCACGACCCCGAGCGCATCGAGGCGCTGGGCCTGCCCTTCGTCGCGGTGGACGCCGGCACCGAGGCGGCGATGTTCGCCGAGCTGAAGTCCGCCTATGAGCGCAAGGCGCCGATCATGCTCTGGGTCTATTCGCCCCACTGGGTGCCCTCGGTGTTCCAGGGCGAATGGGTGCAGTTCCCCGAATATGAGGCGGCCTGCTACACCGACCCGAAATGGGGCATCAACCCCGACAAGGCCTATGATTGCGGCAAGCCGCATGGCGAGATCTTCAAATACACCTCGGCCGAGACCAAGAAGAAGTGGCCCGGCGCCTACGACGTGATGAAGAAGCTCAAGGTCGACGGCCCCGAGCTCAACCTGATGGTCAAGGAGGTCGACGTCGACGGCAAGCCGCTCGACGAGGTGGTCGCCGCCTATGTGGTCAAGCACAAGGGCGCCTACTGATCCCTGCCCCGTGACAGGCGCCGCGCGTTCCTCCCCGCGCGGCGCCACCGCCTCACCGTCCGTTCGATGAAGGGCCGTCCCATGGCACTGGTCTCGCCTGCGTCCGAAATCGCGCCTGACGTCGCACCCATCCCGGTGTCGCCCGCCAAGGTGCGCGCCGCCGCCGACGCGCCGCCAGCGCTCATCTGCCGCAACCTCTGGAAGATCTACGGCGCCAATGCCGACGCCTTCCTGCGCGCCAATCCGATTCCCACCCCGGCCGAGGTGCGCGCCGCCGGCCTGTTCGCGGCGGTACGCGACGCCACGCTGGAGATCCGCCAGGGCGAGATCTTCATCATCATGGGCCTGTCGGGCTCGGGCAAGTCGACACTGGTGCGCTGCCTGTCCCGCCTCGTCGAGCCGACCGCCGGCTCGGTGTTCTACGAGCACCAGAACCTTCTGCGCATGACGCCGGCCGAGCTGATCCAGGTGCGCCGGCACAAGATGGGCATGGTGTTCCAGAACTTCGCCCTGCTGCCGCATCGTACCGTGCTCGGCAACGTCGCCTTTCCGCTCGAGGTGCAGGGCATGGGCAAGGCGGAGCGCGAGGCCCGCGCGCTGCAGATGATCGAGCTGGTCGGCCTCGCCGAGCGAGCCGGCTATTATCCGCGCGAGCTCTCCGGCGGCCAGCAGCAGCGGGTCGGCATCGCCCGCTCGCTGGCGGTGGAGCCCGCGCTGTGGTTCCTCGACGAGCCGTTCTCGGCGCTCGATCCGCTGATCCGCCACGAGATGCAGAACGAGTTCCTGCGCCTGCAGCGCATGCTGTCCAAGACCATCGTGTTCATCACCCATGATTTCGACGAGGCCATCCGCCTCGGCGACCGCATCGCCATCATGAAGGACGGCGCGATCATCCAGGTCGGCACGGCAGAAGAGCTGGTGCTCAACCCGGCCTCCGACTACGTCTCCGCCTTCACCCGCCATGTGGCGCGCGGCAAAGTGCTGACCGCCGGCGGCGTCTGCGTGCCGGTGCACCCGGGCGAGACGCTGGCCGCCGCCGTGCCGGCCTCCGCGCTGGTCGCCGAGGTGGCCGAGAGCGTGCTCGCCTCCGAGGCCCCGGCGGCGGTGGTCGATGCCGACGGCATGATCATCGGCAAGCTGGAGCGCGCCACGGTGATCGCCAACCTCGTCGGAGGCGTCCAGTGAGCGAGGTGGCGCTGCCGCGCGACGACACGCATCCCCGACGCTTCCCGGTCGGCTGGATCGTCGCCGGCGTGGTCGCCCTCGCCGTGCTCGTGCCCTATGCGGCGCCGGACAGCTTCGGCTGGGCGAAGACCTATCCTGCCCGCTGGATCGTGCCGATCAGCGATTGGCTCAAGGCGTTCCTGTTCTGGCTGTCGCGCGACCTGTCCTTCGGCCTGTTCACCTTCAAGGACATGACGCGCTTCGTCTCCGGCCTGTTCGGCTATGCGCTGGAGGTGCCGAAGGCGCTGTTCTCCTCCGGCGTCACCTTTGGTGACGAAGAGGGGGCGTTCCATATCCCCCGCCTGTCCTGGGCCGGCCTCATCGCGGCGGTGACGATCTGGAGCTATCTGCTCGGCGGCGTGCGCCTCGCGGTGCTCGGCCTCCTCGGCTTCTTCTACATCCTCGTCTTCGGCCAGTGGGACAGCGCCATGGTGACGCTGTCTCAGGTGATCCTCGCGGTGCTCACCGGGGTGGCCGGGGGCATCGGGCTCGGCATCCTCGCCTACCGGGTGCCGCGTCTCGAAGGCACCGTCGTCGCGGCGCTCGACTTCATGCAGACCGTGCCGACCTTCGCCTATCTGGTGCCGCTGGTGTTCCTGGTCGGCGTCGGCCCGGTGTCGGGCATGCTGGCCACCATCCTCTACGCCATGCCGCCCATGGTGCGCGTCACCATGATGGCGCTGAAGCGGGTGCCGCCCGAGCTCGACGAGCTCGCCCGCATGACCGGCTGCGAGCCGAAGCAGGCGCTGTGGAAGGTGCTGGTGCCCTCGGCACGTGACGACCTGCTGGTCGGCGTCAATCAGGTGATCATGCTGACGCTGAACATGATCATCATCGCCGCGATGATCGGCGCCGGCGGCCTCGGCTTCGACGTGCTCAACGCGCTCAGGCAGGCCAACGGCCTCGGCAAGGGACTGGAAGCCGGCCTCGCCGTGGTGGCGCTCGCCATCGTGCTCGACCGCATGAGCCGGGCGCTGGTGGAACTGCGCCCGGTGCACGGGGCGGCCGCCGCCCGGCGCCGCCAGCTGTTCTGGATCGGCCTCGCGGCGCTCCTCGCCTGCACGCTGCTGTCCTTCGTATTTCCGGTGCTGGAGAAGCTGCCGGCCGAATACCGCATCTCGACCGGCAATATGTGGTCCGACGTGGTCAGCTGGGTGAACGTCAACCTGTTCTCCACCGCCGACGCCATTCGCACCTTCCTGCTGATGAACCTCCTGGTGCCGGTGAAGACCTTCCTCATCGGCTTTCCCTGGATCGGCCTGCTGGCGGTGGTGGCCGGCGGCGCCTGGGCGCTCGGCGGCTGGGGCTTCGCGCTCGGCATGACCGCGCTCATCGCCTTCATCCCGGTTGCCGGGCTGTGGGAGCGGGGGATGACGACGATCTATCTCTGCTCGATCTCGGTGGTCATCGCCACGCTGGTCGGCCTGCCGCTCGGCTTCCTCGGCAGCCGTTCGGAGCGCATGCACAAATTCCTCGGCGCGATGTGCGACACGCTGCAGACGCTGCCGTCCTTCGTCTATCTGCTGCCGGTGGTGATGCTGTTCCGCATCGGCGACGTCTCGGCGCTGGTCGCCATCGTGCTCTACGCCATGGTGCCGGCGATCCGTTTCACCGATCACGGCCTGCGCCGGGTACCGCCGAGCCTGCAGGAGGCCGGCACCATGGCCGGCTGCACCGGCACGCAGCGCCTCGCCAAGGTGGAGCTGCCCTATGCGCTGCCGGAGATCATGCTGGGGGTGAATCAGGTGATCATGATGGCGCTGTCCATGCTGGTGGTGTCGTCCTTCGTCGGCACCAACGATCTCGGCAAGCAGATCCAGGTGGCGATCTCGCAGGCCGATCCCGGCAAGGGGCTGTCGGCCGGCCTCGCCATCGCCTTTCTCGGCATCCTCGCCGACCGCATGATCGGCCGCTGGGTCGCCACGCGCCGCGAGCGGATGGGGCTGTGAGGCAAAACGTCGAGGACAAGACGCCGAGGGATCGCGACGGGGCTGGCGGTTCGACGCCCGCCCCGCCGCCCGGGCGGCAAGCCTGGAGCCCTTATCGATCAGGTCGCATCACCTGATCGATAAGGAAGCGCTGTCGATCCGATGAGCTGGAGCATGTTCTCGTCGCGAAAGCCTTTCAGCTTTCGCGGAGCTTGCTCTAGCCGGCGGCCTGCATCTTCAGCGTACCGTCGGCGAGCAGTGCCTTGACCGCCGCCGCCAGCCGCGCCTCCCCGGCTTCGGACAGCGCGGCCACCGGCGGCAGCGAGCGGCCGATCGGCAGGCCGATCAGCGCGAAGGCCCGCCGCACCGCCTCGGGGAACTGCTCGGCGAACAGGGCGTCCATCAGCGGATGCAGCCGCGCTTGCAGCGCCAGCGCCTCCTTCACCCGGCCCTGCTCCGCCTGCTTCTGCACATTGTCCCAATAGCCCGGCAGCAGCGCCGCCGAGGTCAGCACTCCGCCCTTGGCGCCGAGCATCACCTGCTCGACGAACAGCGTGTCCTGCCCGGACAACAGGCAGAAGCGGTCGCTGACCAGCGGGGCGAGCTGGGCGAAATGGTAGAGGTCGGTGCTGGAGGCCTTCATGCCGACGATCAGCCCTTCCCGCTCCAGCTGGGCGATGGTGGCCGGGGTCGTCACCATGTTGGTGCGGTAGGGATTGTCGTAGAACACGATCGGCAGCTTCAGCTCCGGCGCCAGCGCCCGGAAATAGCGCAGCGTGCCCTCCTGGTCGGGACGGGCATAATAGGGCGGGATCACCATCAACCCGTCGGCGCCGGCCTCGCGATAGGCGCGGCCGCTCTCCAGCGCGCCGCCGAGGCCGGGGTCGAGCACGCCGGCGACCACCGGCACCCGGCCGGCGGCGGCGGCGACCGTCACCTCGACGATGCGCCGGCGGGTGGCGAGGCCGAAGGAGTTCGCCTCGCCGGTGCCGCCGACCGGCACCAGGCCGGAGGCGCCGTTGACGATCTGGTAGTCGACGACGCGGGCGAGATTGGCCTCGTCCAGCGTGCCGTCGTCCTTCAGCGGCGTCGGGAAGGCGGGGATCAGCCCGCGAAACATCAGCTCTGTCATTGCCGCCTCTTCAGCCGAGATGGATCCAGGTCGCCTTCAGCTCGGTATATTTCTCGAGCGCGTGCAGCGACTTGTCACGTCCGAAGCCGGACTGCTTGAAGCCGCCGAAGGGCGAGGAAATGTCGCCATGGTCGAAGCAGTTCACCCACACCACGCCGGCGCGCAGCGCCGAGGAGGCCTTGAACGCCTTGTTGATGTCGCGGGTCCACACCGCCGCCGCGAGCCCATAGGTGGTGTCGTTGCCGATCTTGATGGCGTCGTCGATGTCCTTCGCCACGAGGGTGGCGAGCACCGGCCCGAAGATCTCCTCGCGGGCGATGGTCATGTCGCTGGTGACGTCGTCGAACAGCGTGGTCTCGATGAAGCAGCCATCGGCGGCGATGCGCTTGCCGCCGAGCCGGAGCTTGGCGCCCTCCGCCACGCCCTTCTCGATGTAGCCCATCACCCGCTCGGTCTGGCGGGCATCGACCATGGCACCCATCTCGGTCGCCGGATCGAGCGGATCGCCGACCTTGATGGCGCCGCCGACCTCGATCACCTTCTCGACGACGCGGTCCTTCACGCTCTCCTCGACGACGAGGCGCGAGCCGGCGTTACACACCTCGCCCTGATTGTAGAAGATGCCCCAGGCCGCCGAGGTGGCGGCGGCATCGAGATCCGGCGCGTCGGCGAGGATGATGTTCGGGCTCTTGCCGCCGCATTCCAGGCCGACCCGCTTCATGTTGGAGCGCCCGGAATATTGCAGGAAATACTTGCCGACCTCGGTCGAGCCGGTGAAGGCGACGGCGTCGACGTCCATGTGCAGGCCGAGCGCCTGCCCGGCGGTCTCGCCGAGCCCCGGTAGCACGTTGAACACGCCGTCCGGGATGCCGGCCTCGCTCGCCAGCGCCCCGAGCCGGATCGCGGTCAGCGAGGACTGCTCGGCCGGCTTGAGGATCACCGAATTGCCGGCGGCGAGGATCGGCCCCAGCTTCCAGGCGGCCATCAGCAGCGGGAAGTTCCAAGGCACCACCGCGGCGACCACGCCGAGCGGCTCGCGGCGGATCAGCGACACCGCGCTCGCCGCCGTCGGGGCGATCTCGTCATAGACCTTGTCGATGGCCTCGGAATACCAGTCGATGCACTGCGCCGACAGCGGCAGGTCGACGGCGAGGCTGTCGCGGATCGGCTTGCCCATGTCGAGCGTTTCGAGCAGCGCCAGTTCCTCGGTGTGATCGGCGATCAGCGCGGCAAAGGCCTTGAGCCGCTTCTTGCGCTCGCGCGGCGCCATGCGCGACCAGTTGCCGGCCTCGAACGCCGCCCGCGCCACCTTCACCGCCTCATCGACATCCTCCGCGTCGCAGGCGGCGATCTGCGTCAGCACCTTGCCGGTGGCCGGATTGACGCAATCGAGCACCTTGCCGGACAGCGCCGGGACGTAGCGCCCGCCGATGAAGGCCTGGCCGTTAAGGGAAAGCGACGCGGCACGCGCGTGCCAATCGATCGGAGCGGACATGAGGCGGGATCCTGCGGAAGCGGCGGCCGGCGATGCGTGACGGCCTCTGAATGAGGTCTCCCATGATAGGGAGCGTTTTCATCGGCCTCTACATCTTTTTTGGTTTTCTGAAAAATGAATTGGCTTCTTCGCCAGATGCGGCTATCGCTATAGACTGTGACAACCTGCCCGCTGGGCGGGACCACCGGTCGGATGAAAACGGAATTTTCCCCTCCATGTCGCCCATGAAGATCGTTGACGACGCCGCACGCATGCCGGCCGGCATGAGCAATCCCGACGACGAAACCCAGAAGCTCGGCCAGCGGATCCGCGATCTCCGGCTCAAGGCGGGGATGACTCTGTCCGATCTCGCCAAGGGCACCGGCGTGTCGATCGGCACGCTGTCGCAGCTGGAGCGCGGCCTGGTCTCGCCGACCGTGCGCACCGTCTACACCGTCGCCAACGCCCTCGGCGTCATGCCGGCCTGGCTGATCGACCCTTCGCAGAGCCCGGTTCAGACCGCCGAAACCCGTTATATCGTAAGGGCCGGACAGCGCTCCCGCCTGCTCGACATCGACGGCATCCGCAAGGATATCGCCTCACCGTCCTCGAGCGAGCGGCTGCGCGGCTTCTTCATGGTCATCCAGCCCGGCTGCAATTCGGGCTCGCAGCCCTATTCGCACAAGGGCGAGGAGATCGGCTTCCTGTTGTCCGGCTCGCTCGAGCTGCAGATCGACGGCGAGACCTTCAGCCTCAACGAGGGCGACTGCTTCGCCTTCTCCAGCGACAAGCCGCACCATTTCGCGAATCTCGGCGCGCGCCCGGCCTCGGTGTTCTGGGTGAACGCCGATATCTGACGCGTGTTTAGCGCGTTTAGTTTTCAGAATTCTGAACTTTGACATTGCAGTTCTGAAAACCGGCTGTCATAGTCCGGGCATGCCCTCAGGGGCGACGGCGAGCGACCCGCAGCGGCCGCCCGGCAACCGAAGGACGTGCCACCCTTGGCCCAATCATCCTCCGCATCGGACCTCAGCCCCTGGACGGCCCTCCTGCTGCTGGCCCCGCTGACGGCCGTGATGCTGCTCATCCTCATCTACCCGTTAGGCCTGACGGTCTGGACCAGCCTCTATAACGGGCGGTTCTCCTTCGACGCCTATGTCGAGCTCGCCTCCAGCACGCTGTTCCTGCGGGTGCTGCGCAACACCTTCGAGATCGCCATCGGCGGCACGCTGGTCAGCCTGATCGTCGGCTATCCGGTGGCGCTGCACCTCGCGGCCCAGCCGCCGCGCCGGCGCACCGCCTATCTCATCATGGTGATGCTGCCGTTCTGGACCAGCATCCTGGTGAAGAGCTTCGCGCTGGTGGCGGTGTTCGGCAATCAGGGCCTGATCAACCAGTTCCTCGGCTTCGTCAGCGGCGGCACGCTCAACGTGCCGATGATGTTCAACCGCGTCGGCGTCATCCTCGGCATGATCAACTTCCTGCTACCCTTCATGATCCTGTCCATCCTCGGCAGCCTGCTGGCGCTCGACCGCCGGCTGATCCTCGCCGCCGAGACCATGGGCGCGGGCCCGCTGCGCATCTTCTGGAAGATCACCCTGCCGCTCAGCCTGCCCGGCGTGCTCGCCGGCGTGCTGATCAACGTCACGCTGTCGATCGGCATGTACATCACCCCTGCCCTGCTCGGCGGGCGGCAGGACATGATGGTCGCCAACCTCGTCGACTTCTACACCCGCCAGACGCTCGACTGGACCGCCGCCTCGGCCACCGCCGTGGCGCTGCTCATCCTGTCCGGCCTGCTGGTCGCCCTGCTCGGCAAGGTGCGCGGCTCGGCCGGGCTCGCGGGAGCCGGCGCATGAACGAGCTGTTCGGATCCAGCCGCGTCGCGCGCGGCCTCGTCTCCTCCATGGCGTGGCTCTGCTACGCGTTCCTGCTGGTGCCGAGCCTGATCGTCATCCCGATCTCCTTCGGCAATCCCGGACAGATCGAGTTCCCGCCCCGGCAGTTCTCGCTGGAGCTCTACCGCCAGTTCTTCACCGATGCCGCCTGGTGGGGCTCGACGGTGCAGAGCCTGATCGTCGCCTGCCTGACCACGCTCGCCACCCTCGTGCTCGCCGTGCCCGCCGCCTATGCGCTGGCGCGCTCGCGCCTGCCGGGTCGCGCGGGTCTCCAGGGACTGTTCATGATGCCGATGCTGGTGCCGGTCATCGTGCTCGGCCTCGGCCTCTATCTCCAGTACTCGAACTGGGGCCTGCTCGACACCACCGCCGGGCTGGTGCTCGCCCATGTCATGCTGACGACGCCCTACATCATGGTGTCGGTGATGTCGGGCCTCAGCCATTCCGACGTGGCTCTGGAGACCGTGGCCTCGATCATGGGCGCCTCGCGGCTGCGCATCTTCTTCCGCGTGGTGCTGCCGCAGCTCAAGACCTCGATCGCGGTGGGGGCGCTGTTCGCCTTCCTGATGTCGCTCGACGAGGTGGTGGTCGCCTATTTCCTCACCGGCACCGACAGCATGACGCTGCCGGTCAAGATGTACTCCTCCCTCCGCTGGGAGCTGACGCCGGTGCTGGCGGCGGTCTCCACGCTGCTCACCGTTCTCTCGCTCATGATCGCCCTCGGGATCATCGCGATGCAGGGCAAGACCGAGGCCTCCAAATGACCGCCAGTTCCACCCCCGCGATGGTCGAGCTCCAGGGCGTCGCCAAGCGCTATGGCGAGGTCAACGCCCTGCACCGCGTCGACCTCTCCATCGCCAAGGGCGAGTTCGTCACCCTGCTCGGCCCTTCCGGCTCCGGCAAGACGACGCTGCTCAACCTGATCGCCGGCATGATCACCCCGAGTTCCGGGCGCATCGTCATCGACGGCCGCGACGCCACCACCCTGCCGACCAACAAGCGCGGCCTCGGCATGGTGTTCCAGAACTACGCCCTCATGCCGCACATGACGGTGTTCGAGAACATCGCCTTCCCGCTGGAGGTCCGCCGCCTGTCCAAGGCGGAGATCCAGCGCAAGGTCGGCGAGGCGCTGGAACTGATCCAGCTCGGCCATGTGGCGAACCGCAAGCCGCGCGAACTGTCCGGCGGCCAGCAGCAGCGCATCTCGCTGGCGCGCTGCATCGTCTACAACCCGGCGCTGATCCTCATGGACGAGCCGCTCGGCGCGCTCGACAAGAAGCTGCGCGAGCAGATGCAGCTGGAGATCAAGCGGCTGCACGCCGAGCTCGGCATCACCATGCTCTACGTCACCCACGATCAGGACGAGGCGCTGACCATGTCCGACCGCATCGTCCTGATGAATGGCGGGCGCATCGAGCAGCAGGGCACGCCGGACACGCTGTATTTCCGCCCCGAGACGGTGTTCAGCGCCGAGTTCATCGGCTCCTCCAACCTCATTCCCGGCACGGTGGAGATCGGCGCGGACGGCTCCCATGCGCTGAACACCGCGCTCGGCCGCTTCGACGCCCCCGCGCCCGAGCGGGCGATCAAGGCCGGCGAACCCGCCGTGCTGCTGGTGCGGCCGGAAAACATGACGCTGACCGACGCCGCGACGCCGGCCAGCGTCGCCGGCCATATCGAGGATTCCATCCTGCTCGGCGGCGTGGTGCGCCATTTCGTGCGCTGCGCCGATGGCTCCAGCCTGATCATCCAGGAGCTCAACCAGCCCGGGCGGTCCGGTGCGCACCGGGGCGACGCGGTCCGCGCCGCCTGGCAGCCGCAGCACGGCCGCCTTCTGCCGCCGGCCCCGGCCGGCTGATCGACGAACGAACACCAGAAAAAGAGGGGACGTGCCTATGACCAAGATCCTGTTCACCACGTCGCGGCGCGACGTCCTGCGCGGCGGCGCCGGCCTTCTCGGGCTGATGGCCACCCCGGCGGTGTTCACCGGCCGGGCCACGGCCGCCGACACCACCCTGACCGTCACCTCCTGGGGCGGCGACTACAACAAGTCGGTGCGCGAGGTGTTCGCCGACCCCTTCACCGCCGAGACCGGCATCAAGGTGACGCTGGTCGACAATGGCGACATGGCCAAGGTGAAGGCGCAGGTACAGGGCAACAACGTCCAGTGGGACGTGATCGACGCCCCCGCCGCCTTCGCCACCTCCGGCGCGCGCGACAAGCTCTGGGAAGAGCTGGACATGGGCATCATCAAGCCGGGCGAGCTGATCGCCAAGCCAGCGGCCGACTACATGCCGATGTATCTCTATTCCGGCGGCCTTCTGTGGGACGACAAGCGCACCCCGGACGGCAAGCACCCGGTCGACTTCGCCGGCTTCTATGATTTCGCGAAATATCCCGGCCGCCGCGTCATGCGCTCGCTCGCCTCCGAGACGCTCGAAGTCGCGCTGGTGGCCGACGGCGTCGCGCCGAAGGACCTCTACCCGCTCGACATCGACCGCGCCTTCGCCGCGCTCGACCGCATGAAGCCGCACGTCTCCAAATGGGCGGCGACCACGCCCGACCAGGTGAACGCCGTGGTCCAGAACGAGGGCGACTTCTCCTACAGCTACTTCAACCGCGTGAAGTCGGCGCAGAAGGCCGGCGCCCCGCTCGCCTTCTCCTTCGAGCAGACCGTCAACTCGCTCGACTATTTCGCCGTCCCCAAGGGCACGAAGAACAAGGAAGCGGCGATGCGCTTCATCGACTTCTGCCTGCGGCCCGACCGGCAGGTCGCGTGGTCGGTGCGCGGCTACTACCTGCCCAACAGCGTCGCCGCGATGGACGAGGTCAAGAAGTCGCCTTCCGGCGATTTCCTGCCCGACCTCACCAACGGCAAGAACGTCATCGTCAACTCCCAGTGGTGGGGCGAGAACTACACGGCAGTGCAGAAGCGCTATGCCGAGTGGATGCTGATCTGATCGTCCACCTGATCGGCCCCGTCCCGGCCGCCGGGACGGGGTTCGTTTTTCCGCGTGCCTTCCTCCCGCCGCCCATCCGGTACGAATGCCATGTCCGCCGAAGCCGCCGCCGCCCGCCCCGCCGCCGCCCCTTCCAATGACGCCCTTCTCGCCGAGCTGAAGGCGATCCTCGGTGAGCGCTACGTGCTCACCGACGCCGTCGACACCGCGCTGTTCCTCACCGATCATCGCGGCCGCTATCACGGCAAGGCGCTAGCAGTGGTGCGCCCCTCTTCGACCGCCGATGTCGCGAAGGTGGTGAAGACCTGCGCCGAGGCCGACGTCGCCATCGTGCCGCAGGGCGGCAATACCGGCCTGTGCGGCGGCGCCACGCCGCTGGAGCCGCGCCCGGCCGTGGTGTTGCGGCTCGACCGCATGAACCGCATCCGCGCCGTCTCGCCGGCAGAGGAGACCATCACCGTGGAGGCCGGCTGCATCCTCGCCGACATCCAGGGCGCGGCGGCGAAGGAAGGCCTCTTGTTCCCGCTCAGCCTCGGCGCCGAGGGCAGCTGCCAGATCGGCGGCAACATCTCCACCAATGCCGGCGGCATCGCCGTGCTGCGCTATGGCAACATGCGCCAGCTGGTGCTCGGCCTCGAAGTGGTGCTCGCCGACGGCACCGTGCTCGACGGGCTGCGCCGGCTGCGCAAGGACAATGCCGGCTACGACCTCAAGCAGCTGTTCATCGGCGCGGAAGGCACGCTCGGCGTGGTCACGGCGGCGGCGCTGAAGCTGTTCCCCGCCATCCGCTCGCGCTCCATCGCCCTGATGCAGCTCGACAGCGTCGAGGACGCGCTCACTTTGTTCGCCCGCGCCCGTGCGGTGTTCGGCGAGCGCATCTCCAGCTTCGAGATCATCGGCTCGTCCTATATGGACTTCGTACTGCGCTACGTGCCGGGCACGGTGATGCCCTTCGCGCAGAAATCGCCCTGGTACCTGCTGATCGAGGCCGGCGACTCCCAGCTTGACGCCCCGCTCGCCACGGCGATGGAGGGTTTCCTCGCCGAAGCCTTCGAGGCCGGGCTCATCTCCGACGCCACCATCGCCGCCAGCCTCGCGCAGGAAGAGGCGATCTGGAAGCTGCGCCACGGCGTGACCGGCGAGTTCAAGCTGGCCGGCAAGACCATGTCGCACGACACTTCGGTGCCGGTCGCCGAGCAGCCGGCCTTCGTCCGGCGCGTCGAGGAAGGTGTTCTTGCCGCCTATCCCGACGCCAATGTGATGTCGGTCGGCCATATCGGCGACGGCAACATCCACGTCGTCGTGCTGTTCCCGCATGAGCGTTTCGCGACCTCCGAGGAGTTCGAGATCGCCTCCGACGCCATCGACGTCATCATCGACGACGTGGCGATGGAGCTCGGCGGCTCGATCACCGCCGAGCACGGGGTCGGCACCACCTATCGCAAGCGCCTGGCCCGCACCAAGAACCCGGCCGAGCTGGCGGTGATGCGCCAGATCAAGGCGGTGCTCGATCCCGAAAACCGGATGAACCCCGGCAAGCTCTTCCTGCCCGGTGCCGCCTGACGCGGCCGGGCGAGGATCTCGGCATGTTGTCCACCGCCCTCAATATCGAGGATGTCCGCAAGCAGGCGCGGCGGCGCCTGCCGCGCGGCATCTTCGACTATATCGACCGCGGCGCCGAAGACGAGGTCGGCCTCGCCCGGCTGCGCCGTAGCTTCGACGACCTCGCCTTCCATCCCCGCGTGCTCGT
This sequence comes from Ancylobacter sonchi, assembly GCF_018390695.1. Lineage (GTDB taxonomy): Bacteria > Pseudomonadota > Alphaproteobacteria > Rhizobiales > Xanthobacteraceae > Ancylobacter > Ancylobacter sonchi. Next base: position 126,218 of record NZ_JAHBGF010000012.1, read on the forward strand.
CGACGTCTCCCGCCGCGATCTCTCCACCCGGCTGTTCGGCCGCGAGCGGCCGCTGCCTCTGGTGATCGCCCCGACGGCGGCGGCCGGCCTCGTCTGGCACCAGGGCGAGATCGAACTCGCCCGCGCGGCGGCGAAAGCCGGCATTCCCTTCACCATCGCCACCGGCTCCATGACCGAGATGGAACGCATCGCCACCGAAGCGCGCGGCGAATTGTGGTTCCAGCTCTATATGTGGCATGCGCGGGAGCTCTCCCACGCGCTGATCGACCGGGCCTGGGCCAACGGCATCGAAACGCTGGTGCTGACCGTCGACACCGTCGCCAACCCGATCCGCGAATACAACGCCCGCAACGGCTACGAGGTGCCGATTCGCGCCAGCCTCAAGGGCGGCCTCGACATGCTCGCCCATCCGCGCTGGGTGGGCGGCGTGCTGTTGCGCTACCTGCTCGACGAGGGCATTCCGACCTATCGGCACTATCCCGAGAGCTTCCGCTCCAGCATCACCCGCAAGGCGACCTGGGAGCAGGTGCGCCTCACCGACGCCATGGGCTGGGACGACCTGAAGGACCTGCGCCGCCGCTGGCCCGGCCGGCTGATCCTCAAGGGCGTGCTGCGCGCCGACGACGCCGCGCGCGCGGTGGAGGCCGGAGTCGACGGGATCGTCGTCTCCAGCCATGGGGCGCGCAATCTCGACGCCGCCGTGCCGCCGGTGCGCGCCCTGCCGGCCATCGTGGAAGCGGTGCGCGGACGGGCCGCCGTGCTGGCCGACAGCGGCGTGAAGCGTGGCGCCGACGTGCTGAAGCTGATGGCGCTCGGCGCCGACGCGGTCCTGATCGGTCGCGCCCCGCTCTACGGCACCGCCATTGCAGGGGAAGCCGGCGCCAGCCACGTGCTGCGGCTGCTGCGGCAGGAGATGGAAGCCGTGATGGGCTTCCTTGGCTGCGCCAGCCTCGACGAACTCGATACCTCCTTCATCTCGACCGAGGGCGACCGACAGGAGCGCCCCTTCGCGGGAAACTGACATGAGCACCATGGCGTCGCCGAAGCCCTCGTCTCCGAAGCCCTTGCCCCCCAACGTCTACCGGCTCGACGCGCCGCCGCCGCCGCAGACCCCGCCGCTCGACGGCTCGCGCCGCGCCTCGGTGGCGATCATTGGCGGCGGCATCGTCGGGCTGACCACCGCCCTGCACCTCGCCGAGGCCGGCACCGACGTCGTGGTGCTGGAAGCCAACGAGCCGGGCTGGGGCGCCTCCGGCAATAATGGCGGCCAGCTCAATCCCGGCCTCAAATTCGATCCCGACGAGATCGAGAGGACCTGGGGACCCGAGCTCGGCCGGCGCATGGTGAGCTTCGCCTGGGACACGCCGACCCGCGCCTTCGAGCTGATCGAGCGGCTCGGCATCGCCTGCGACGCCCATAAGGGTGGCACGCTGCGCGCCGCCCGCAGCGCCAGGGCGCGCGAGGCGGTGGAGGCCACTGCCCGCCAGTGCATGGCGCGCGGCATGCCGGTCACGTGGCTCGACCGGGCCGCGGCGGCGACGGCGACGGGCACGCCGGCCTATCACGGCGCGATGCTCGATACCCGCGGCGGCAACCTCAATCCCCTCGCCTATTCGCGCGGCCTCGCCCGCGCGGCGCAGGCGGCCGGCGCCCGCATCCATGGCGGCACCCGGGCCACCGCGCTGCGCCGCACGCCCTCCGGCTGGTCGATCGACACGCCCGGCGGCACCGTCGAGGCCGAGAAGATCCTGATCGCCACCAACGGCTTCACCGACGATCTGTGGCAAGGCCTGCGCCGCACCATCGTGCCGGTGTTCAGCGCCATCGCCGCCACCGAGCCCCTGAGCGCGGCGCAGCGCACCGGCATCACGCCGAACCGGCCCTCGGTCTATGAGAGCGGGCGCATCACCGTCTATTACCGCATCGATGCCCAGGGACGCCTGCTGATGGGCGGGCGCGGGCCGATGCACCCGATCGCCACGCCGGACGCCATCGCCTATCTCACCGACTACGCGCAGCGGCTCTGGCCACAGCTGAAGGGCGTGCGCTGGACCCATGGCTGGAACAGCCAGCTGGCCATGACCAAGGACCACTGGCCGCATGTGCACGAGCCCTCGCCGGACGCGCTGATCTATCTCGGCTGCAACGGCCGCGGCGTCGCGCTCGGCACCGCCCTCGCCCGCCAGCTGGCGGATCGGCTGCTGCACGGCCCGGCCTCGCAGCTCGACCTGCCGGTGGTGGCGCAGAAGCCGATCGCCTTCCACGGCTTCTGGCCGCTGGGCGTGCGCACCCTGGTGCTGCATGGCCGGATCATGGATCGGCTCGGCCTGTAATCCCCTGCCCTGCAAGCGGTTCCCGGCGGTTCTTAACCAGCCGTTAACCAAGATTAACCGATTCTCTCCTCACTAGAGGAGATTCGCACCGTGAACGCTGTCAGCCGCTCCGGCCCGTCCATCCGCTTTCGCGGCCGCTCGTTCATGGCGATGACGCTGGTGGCCGATGTGCCGCTGCAGCCCTGGCTGGCCGACTTCGACATCTGGCTGGAGCGCTCGCCGGGCTTCTTCACCGGGCGGACCGTCGTGCTCGACATGGCCGGCACCGCCACCAGCAAGGCCGAGGTCGAGCGCTGGATCGGCGAGCTCGCCACGCGCGGCGTGCGCCTCGTCGGGCTCGAGGGCGTGAAGCCCAGCATGATCGACGCCTCCATGCCGCCGGTGCTGCGCGGCGGGCGCGACGCCACCCTCGTCATCCCCGAAGAGCCGGTCGCGGTGGCTGAGCCGCCGCGCAAGTCGGTCGAGCCGACCGACCCGGTGAACATGCTGGTCGAGCAGCGAGTACGCTCGGGCCAATCCATCGTCTGCCTCGAGGGCGACGTGACCGTGGTCGGCTCGGTCGGCGCCGGCGCCGAAATCATCGCCGGCGGGTCGATCCACGTCTACGGCACCCTGGCCGGGCGGGCGATCGCCGGAGCGACCTACGGTTCGAGGGCACAGATCTTCTGCACGAAGATGGAAGCCGAACTGATTGCCGTCGACGGGACCTACCGGACGGCGGAAGACATCGACGGTGCCCTGCGGGGGCGGGCCGTGCGTGTGTGGACCGAGAACGACACATTGCGGCTTGCCGCACTTTAGGAGCGAGGCATGGCAAAGGTCATTACAGTTACGTCTGGAAAGGGCGGCGTCGGCAAGACGACGACGACCGCCGCGATCGGTGCCGCGCTGGCGCGTACCGGCGACAAGGTCGTCGTCGTCGATTTCGACGTCGGCCTGCGCAATCTCGACCTCATCATGGGAGCCGAGCGGCGCGTGGTCTATGATTTCGTCAACGTCATCCAGGGCGATGCCCGGTTGCCGCAGGCGCTGATCAAGGACAAGCGCCTCGACTCGCTGTTCCTGCTGCCGGCCTCGCAGACCCGCGACAAGGACGCGCTGACCGAAGAAGGCGTCGACAAGGTCATCGACGACCTCCGCCGCCATTTCGACTGGGTGGTCTGCGACAGCCCGGCCGGCATCGAGCGCGGCGCGACGCTGGCCATGCGCCACGCCGACATCGCGATCGTCGTCACCAATCCCGAGGTGTCCTCGGTCCGCGACAGTGACCGCATCGTCGGCATCCTCGACTCCAAGACGCTGAAGGCGGAGCGCGGCGAAACCGTCGACAAGCGCCTGCTGCTGACGCGGTACGACGCGGTCCGCGCCGCGCGCGGCGACATGCTGAAGATCGAGGACGTGCTGGATATCCTCTCGCTGCCGCTGCTCGGCATCGTGCCCGAAAGCCCGGACGTGCTGAAGGCCTCGAACTTCGGCGTGCCGGTCTCGATCCACGACCCGGACAGCGTGCCGGCCCGCGCCTATAACGACGCAGCTCGGCGCCTCAAGGGCGAGGAACTGGCGGTGGAAGTGCCGAAGCAGCGCCTCGGCCTGTTCGGCAAGTTCCTGCGGAGGGCGGCATGACGCTCTGGAAGCGCTTCTTTACCAATGGCAGCGCGCCCCAGGCGCGCGAGCGGCTGCAGATCCTGCTCTCGCATGAGCGCCAGGTTCTCGGCGGCGACGACCTGCTGTCCAGCCTCCGCGAGGACATTCTGGCCGCCGTCGCCAAGCGCGTTCCCTGCGAGCGTGACAGCGTGAAGGTTCGCCTGGAGCGCGGCGCGCCGATGTCGATCCTGGAGATCGAGGTCGAGATCCGCGGCAATGTCGAACTCGGGCTGACGCGAGCCGCCTGACGGCCGCACCGGAACGACGAGTGGTCGAGGCGCCGGCGATCCATGCGACCGCCGGCGCCGTTCGCATTTTTGGGCACGCGGGGTCGAACCGTTGCCGGGCCATGCGTCAGGCACGGGGAACAAGCGGCCCGGGCGGCGGCGCCTTCATTAACGCCACCAGCAGCAGGCCTGCCAGCGCCAGCCAGTAGCACAGCTGAAAGCCGTCGATATAGGCGAGCACGTTGGCCTGCTGCTTCACCAGCGAGGCCAGTGAACTCAGCGCCCGCTGATAGGCCGACCCGGCATCGACGGGCGTGAAGCGGCTGGCCAGGGCCGCCATCGCCTGCTCGACGGAGGCTTCGCCATCCGACACGTGCTGGCCCAGCTGGTGGGAATGCACCTGCTCGCGGATCCTGAGCCAGGTCATCATCAAGGCGAGTCCGATCTGCGCGCCGCCGAGGCGCAGGACCTGGATATAGGCGGAGAAGGCGGTCGCGCGCTTGGGGTTGGCGTTGCTCAGCGCGATAACGATGATGGCGACGAAGGTCAGCCCGTGGCCGGCCGATTGCAGCAGGGTGACGGGCACGAAGTCGTCCAGCCGCCACACGCCCGTCAGCCGCGTCGCCATGAGGCTCGCAAGGGCGAAGGCACCAAGGCCGAGCGTCAGCACGATGCGGGCATCGATCCGCCGCAGCAGGAACACCGCCAGCACGGTAAAGCCGATCAGCGGCAGCGCGACGGAGCCGAACAGCAATTCGCCGGTCTGCTCCGGCCGCAGCGTGCCGATCACGTCGAGGAAGTTGGGAACCAGCAGGCTGTTCGACACGCTGGTCAGGGTGAACAGCACGGTGACGCCCAGCATGAGCAGAATGTTGCGCGACATCAGCACCTTGGCGCTGGCCCAGGGTTCCGGATGCAGCAACTCGTTGATCCAGAACGCCACGATCAGCGCCGCGCCGCCCGCCAGCGTCGCCACCACCGTTCCCGATTCCAGCCAGTCGAGCCGGTTGCCCTGGTCGAGCCCGACATAGATCAGGGTGAGACCGGCACCGAACAGCAGCATGCCGCCCCAGTCCGCGTGGACGAGCAGCCCGCGATCCACCCGCTCGCGCGGAACGCCGACATAGACGAGCAGCGCCATGACTGGCGCGACCAGCGCATCCTGCCAGTACATCCACTGCCACCCCAGCGTCTGCACGTAATAGCCCCCGAGCGCCGCACCGGAATTGAGGGTGAAGGCGGACCGGAAGGCATACAGCGCGATGGCCGGCAGCCACCACTGCATGGAAAGGTTGCGCAGGATGATGAGCAGCGTCGCCGGCACGAAGACGCCGAGCAGCAGCCCGCGCGCCACATGCAGGACGACCAGCAACTCGTAATGGCGCACGAACGGGATCAGCAGCGAGATCGCCGCATAGACCAGGCTGGGCACGCCGAGCAGCCGCCGGACCCCGAAGGTGGTGGCCAGCCACGCCACCGCCGGCGCAATCAGGATCTGCGGCGCCAGCGCGGCGGTGCTCAGCCAGGCGCCCTCGTCATAGCCGAGCGAAAAGCCGCCCCGCAGATCAGCGAGCCCGACCGTGAACAAGCGGCTGTCGAAGGCCGCCAGGAACGTGCCGACCATCACCGCGGCCACCGCGAAGCCCGGATGATGCGAGCGCGCCCCGCGCGTCACCGGGTTGTCGGCGGGCAGATCCGGCGCCGGCGCGCTCATGGCTGTGCCGCCATCCGGGCTCTGCGGTCGGTACGGATCGCCGTGACCACCGACATGCCCGGGCGCAGCCGGTCCAGCGCCACCTGCCCCTCGTCGATGGCGATCCGCACCGGGATGCGCTGCACCACCTTGGTGAAGTTGCCGGTCGCGTTGTCCGGCGGCAGCAGTGCGAATTGCGAGCCGCTCGCCGGCGCGATCCGCTCGACATGCCCGCGCAACGTGACATCGGGCAGGCCGTCGACGGTGATGTCGACCGGCTGGCCCACGGCGACGTTGGGCAGCTGGGTCTCCTTGTAGTTGGCGATGACATGGACATGCGGCAGCGGCACCAGCGCGATGACGCTGGTACCGGCGGAGACATAGCTGCCGGCCTGCACCAGCCGCTCGCCGACCACGCCGTCCGCCGGGGCGACGACCCGCGTGTAGTCGAGTTGCAGCTTCGCCGCCTCCAGCGTCGCCTGCGCCGCCGCCCGTTCCGCCTCCTGCTGGCGCCGGGTGCCGGAGAGAACATCCAGTTGCCGGCTCTGCGCCGTCAGCGAGGCTTCGGCGGCCTTCAGGTCCGCCTGCGCCGTCACATGCGCCGCGATCGCCTGCTCGACACGCTGCTTGGTGCCGGAACCGGTCGGCAGCAGCGCTTCCTGGCGCTGCCGCTCCTGCCGGCTTTCGAGTTCCTTGGCCACGGCCGAGGCACGCGCGGCATCGGCCTGCTCGATGACCGCGCGCTGGAGCGCGATCTGGTTGGCAAGGTTGGCGAGGGTCGCCTCCGCCGCGGCGACATTGGCCTCCGCCTTGGCGACGGCGGCGGCGTTGTCGGCCGGATCGATCTCCGCGATGACGTCGCCGGCATGGACGCGCTGGAAGTCCCGCGCCGGAAAGCTCTTGATGACGCCGGAAATGCGGCTGGCGACCCGGATGTTCTCGGCGCGGATCTGCGCGTCGTCGGTCGTCTGGACGGCGGCAAGGCCGACCCAGTCGTTCCAGTGGCCGGCCGAGTAGCGCACCAGCGCCAGCACCATAGCCAGGGCGAACAGGGGTATCAGCAGGCCGCGCAGCAGGCGTCGCGTGACCTTGGACGGCGCGCCGTCGCTGTCGGGGACGCTGGGGGCAGATCCGGGGCTGGTCATGGTTGGATGCCGATCCGAATGTTTCCGTCAGGGAAACATATTGCATTGCTGAAATTCAGTAATGCAACTATCATGATCGACATGAACTCGCAATTGGAGTGTCGCATGCAGAGCGAGACGCATTCGGCGGACGATATCGGCAACCTGCCGGGGTTTCTGATCCGGCGCTGCAATCAGGTCGCCATGGCGATCTTCCTCGACGAGACATCGGGCTTCGATCTCAGCCCGGCGCAATATGGCGCGTTGTCCGTGGTGGCCGCCGATCCCGGCCTCGATCAGACGCGGCTGATGGAGCGCTCCGCCCTCGACCGCTCATCCGTCACCAAATGCGTGGAACGGCTGGAGGCACGCGGCCTCATCCGCCGGGAGGTCGATCCGGCCGACCGCCGCGTACGTCGGCTCTACATCACCGAGCCGGGGCAACAGCTACGTACCGAGGTGCGCGAGCACGTGCTCCGCAGCCAGGCGCGGTTGCTGGCTCCCCTGGGGGCGGAACGCGCGACGCAGTTGCTCGCCATGCTCAAGGAGCTGGCCGATTCCCACAATGCGGCCAGCCGCGTCCCGCTGCGGGACGGCGACGCGGCCTGAGCCGAGGGGGCGGGAACGGACGCGTACCGCCTTCCATGCGAACCGCCGGCCAAAAGCGAGGCGTCAGCCGCCTCGCCGGGCGATCATCACGGCAGATACATGCCGCCATTCACATGGATGGTCTGGCCGGTGAGGAAGTCGCCGGTCGGCAGCGCAAGGGTGCGCACGATCTCCGCCACGTTGCGCGGCGCGCCTTCATGCCCGACCGGCAGATAGCCGCCGCCGGGGAAGGCGCCGCCCGAACCGGAGGTCTTGGAGCGGGCGCCGCCGATCCGGCCGGGTACCACGATGTTGGCGGTGATGCCCTGCTCGCCGAACTCGATCGCCAGCGCCTTGGTGAAGCCGACCAGCGCGGCCTTGGCGGTGGCCACATGCACGCGATGCGACACGCCGGCATGCGCGCTCACCCCGCCGATGGTGACGATGCGGCCGAAACCGTTGCGCACCATCGCCGGCACGGCGGCACGGGTCACGAGGAAGGCGCCCTCGACGATGACCGAATAGACCGAGCGGAACGTCGCAAGATCCAGCTCGGTGAAGGGCCGTTCGCCGCGCACCGCGGCATTGTTCACCAGTATGTCGAGCCGCCCGGTCTCCTTGAGAATGGCCTCGACCAGACCCTGCGCCTCGGCCTCGACGGTGATGTCGGCGAGGAGCGCCGTCGCCTGCCCGCCTTCGGCGCGGATCTCGGCGGCAACCGCCTCGATCTCGTCGCGCGACGACTTGGCGTGCACGACGACATGCGCACCCTCGCGCGCCAGCAGCAGGGCGCTCTCACGGCCGATGCGCCGGGCCGAGCCGGTGACGAGGGCGACCCGGCCGGAGAGCGGGCGATTATCGGCGGAACTCATGATGCGTTTCCTGCTGCTGGCTTCAAAGGCGGAACTGGATGGTGCCGTCGCGACGCACCTGCTCGACGAGATCGAGCTCCCATTGCAGATATTCGCGCATGGCGTCCTCGCGCTTGTCGCGGCGCTCGAAGGCCTTGAGCATCACATCCTCCGGCGGCGAGGCGAGGCGTTCGGGCTGCGTTTCGAGCGGCAGTCCGGCCGCCTGCCAGGCTTGCGTGCCGCCGGCGAGCAGCTTCACCAGCGCTCCGGTCGCCTGCGCGAACTCGGCAGCGGCAAGCCGGGCGATGACGCCGTCGGGAGACGCCAGCACATAGAGCGGAGCGGAAGGCAGCCGGGCGACATCCTCCGCGAGCCGGCTGCGAATGGCGAACCACGCACCGGGAATGTGGCCGGCGCGATAATGCCGCGTCGAGCCGAGGTCGACGACGACGACGACGGCCTCCGCCCGCTCCAGCAGGGGAGCAAGCTCGGCGGGCGCGATCTCCTCCGCCACGATCTCGGCCAGACCGACCACCGTCTCCGGCGCGTCGCCGACTTCCGGCACGGCGAGGGGCGCGGCCTCGTCGAGCACGAATACGTGGTCGAAGCCCATGCGGGCGAGCCATGCCGCCGCCGTGCGGGCGCGCACGCCGTCATCGTCGGCGAGCACGATGCGGGCGCGGCGCACGGCGATGAACGTGTCGGTCGCCTGCACCAGCTGGCCGCCGGTCGCCGACAGGAAGCCGGGCCGATGACCGGCGCGGTACTCGGCCGGATCGCGCACGTCGAAGCGGTACAGCGTCGTCGCCGCCTGTTCCGCCTCGAAGGTCGCCAGGGTGGCGGCGTCGATGGTGGGCACCCCGTAGCGCCCGGCGAGGCGTGCTGCGGCTTCCCGCGCCCAGTCATGCGCCGGCACCGAGGGGAGCGGGGCCACAGTCGAGGCGCCGCGCTCGACGTCGAGTCCGGCGAGATGCCAGCCCTGCGTGCCGTTCTTCAGCGACACTACCTTGTTCGGCAATCCGGCATCGATGAGCACCTGAGCCCCGATGATCGAACGGGTGCGGCCGCCGCAATTGACCACCACCAGAGTGTCGTCGCTCGGCACGCTCTCGCGGACCCGCAGCACGAGTTCGCCGCCGGGGCAGTCGATGGCGCCGGGAATGGTGATCCAGCTATATTCGTCGAAGGGCCGGCTATCGAGCAGCACGATGTCCTCGCCGGCCTTGCGGCGGGCCTCGAACTCGTGCGGATCGATATGCGGGGTGGCGTAGCCGATCTCGACGAACTCGCCGAAGGCCTTGCTCGGCACATAGACGCCGGCGAACAGCTCGAAGCCGGCCGCCGCCCAGCCCGGCACGCCGCCGGCGAGGATGGCGACATCGCCATAACCGGCACGCGCCAGCACGTGCGCGGCGCGCTCGGCCAGCGTCTCGTCGTCGTCGACCAGCACGATCGGCGTGGCGCGGCGCGGCACCAACGGCGGCACGATCCGCTCCAGCCGGGAAAGCGGCGCGTTGGACGCCACGAGGATGTGCCGGTCGCCGAAGATGCCCTCCTCGCGCACGTCGAGCAGGGCGATCTCCTCCGCCCCCTTCAGCCGGGCATGCAGGGTGGTGGCGTCGAGGCGCGGGAAGGCGGTGGTCATGTCTGGCTATCCTGTAGGAGGACCGGCCCCGCGCGGGGGCCGGAACCGTGTCACTGGCGGTTGAACGCCGCGTCGAACTGCTCGAGGAACTTCTGCGAGGCATCACCGCCAATGTCCTGGTCGGCGACGATCACCTTGATGTCGGCGAGCTTGGGCAGGCCGGCCGGCGTCTTCGCATCCGGGTGGGTCGGGATGTAGGAACCGGCCTCGGCGACGATCTCCTGGCCCTCGGCGCTGGTCAGCACCTCGATCAGCAGCTTGGCGGCGGCGGGGTTCGGGCCGCCCTTGAAGATCGCCAGATAGTTCTCGTTGGTGACGACGCCCTCGTCGAGAATGTAGGCCTCGATGCTCTGGCCGCGCTCCTTGGCGGTGATGACGTTCTGCGAGGAGATCAGCGGCGAGAGATCGCGCTCGCCGGCCACCAGCAGGCGCACGGATTCGGCATTGCCGCGGGTGAACAGGAAGTCCTGCGCCGCAAAGCCCTTGATGGTGTCCCAGGTGATGATGTTGTGGGCGAGCAGCGTCTGGAACCAGGTGAGCTGCGAGGCGGCCGAGCGCGGATCGGAGAACACGATCTTGCCCTTCCACTTCGGATCGAGGAAGTCGGTGATCTTCCTCGGCAGCACCGACGGATCGGGGAAGACCTTCGGGTTGTAGGCCGCGGACAGCAGCGTCGAGGCGGTGGCCAGGTAGTTGCCGTCGGCGTCGCGATAATTTCCGCCGATCTTGTCGAAGTCGCGCACCTTGTAGGGGGTGAGGTAGCCGCGCTTTTTCCAGTCGTCGAGGATGAAGCGCTGCGAGATGAACACCACGTCCGGGTTGGTGCGGCCGGCCGCCTTCTCCGCCTCGATGGTCGGGATGAGATCGAGGGTCTGCTTCTGGACGATGTTGAGCTTCACATCCGGGAAGGTCTTGCGCCAGAACTCCAGCACCGCCGTGCTCGTCTCCTGCCGGTAGGAAGTATAGAAGACCACCTGGCCTTCCTTCTTCGCCGCCTCGTAGAGGCCTGCGAAGCGCTCCGGCAGCGTGTCGGCGCGGGCGGGAGAGAAGGGCGCGGCAAGGCCGGCGGCGAGGGCGAGTGCGGCGGCGCCCTTGATGAGGCTGCGCTTGTCGATGAGCATGGACGTGTCTCCGAAACGGGTGATGTCTGTCAGGCGGCGGCCGGCGAGGCGGCGGGATGACCCGCGCCCTCGATCGCCTTGTTGTGCTTGTGGTGGCGCCCGGGGCGCTTCAGGCCGAGATGCTCGCGCAGCGTGCGACCCTCATAGTCGGTGCGGAACAGGCCGCGCCGGCGCAGTTCCGGGATGACCAGTTCGATGAAATCAGTCAGTCCGCCGGGAAGGTAGGGCGGCATGACGTTGAAGCCGTCGGCGCCCTCGTTGAGGAAGCGCTCTTCCATGACGTCGGCGATCTGCTCGGGCGTGCCGACCACCTGCCAGTGGCCGCGCGCGCCGGCGACCCTGAGGCCCAGCTGAAGGATCGACAGGCCCTCGCGCTCGGCGAGCTCCAGCAGCAGCGCCTGCCGGCTGCGGGCGGCATTGGTGAGCGGGATGTCCTTGGGCAGCGGCCCGTCGAGCGGCAAATGCCGCAGCGGGATGCCGAGCCGGTGCTCGAGGATCGACAGGGCGACATCCGGGTGGATAAGGCTCTGCAACTCGTCGAACTTCGTCTTCGCCTCCGCCTCGGTGCGACCGACCACGGGGAAGTTGCCCGGCAGGATCTTCACGTCGTCCGGCGAGCGGCCATGCGCTACGGCCCGCGCCTTCACGTCGCGGTAGAAGGCCTGCGCGTCCTTCAGCGTCTGCTGGGCGGTGAACACCACCTCGGCCGAGGTGCCGGCGAGTTCCTTGCCGGCCTCCGACGAGCCGGCCTGCACCAGCACCGGCCAGCCCTGCGGCGAGCGGGGAATGTTGAGCGGGCCGCGCACGGCGAAGAACTCGCCGCGATGGTCGAGGCTGTAGACCTTCTCCGGATCGAAGAACACGCCGCTCGCCTTGTCGCGGGTGAAGGCGTCGTCCTCCCACGAATCCCACAGCCCTTCGGCGACGGCGAGGAATTCCGTCGCGCGGCGGTAGCGCTCGTCATGCGGGGGATGCGTGTCGCGGCCGAAATTATACGCCTCGCCCTCATTGCCGGACGTGACGAGGTTCCAGCCGGCGCGCCCGCCGCTGATATGGTCGATGGAGGCGAATTTGCGCGCCAGCGTGTAGGGCTCGTTATAGGTGGTGGAGGCGGTGGCGACGAGGCCAATGCGCTCGGTCACCGCCGCCAGCGCCCCGAGCAGGGTCAGCGGCTCGAACTGCGCGACATAGTGAGTGGAGAAGCGCGCCAGCGCCCCCCAGTCCTCGCCGCGCGCGCCGGCGCTGTCGGCGAGGAACAGGAGGTCGAACTTCGCGGCCTCGGCCTGCTGCGCGACCTGCGCATAGTGCTTGAAATTGATGCCGGCATCGGCCTGCGCCTGCGGGTGGCGCCAGGCGGCGGCGTGGTGGCCGGTGGGATAGAGGAAGGCGCCGAGCGCCATCTGCTTGCGGGTCGTCATAGGCTTGTCCTTGGGAAGCGCCTGGCTAGGCGACGGTCAGCTCGGGCGACGAGGCCCAGGGGCGTTCGCTCGCAGCCTCGCGGCCGGCGATCTGGCCGGTGACGAAACACTCGGCGAGGTTGCCGGCGCCGAGATAGAGAAAGCCCCAGATCGAGCCGATCTCGCCGGCCTCGTAGAGGCGCGGGATCGGCGCGCCGTGGGCGTTCACCACGCGCTGGCGGGCGTCATGCGCCGGGCCGCCCTGCGTGTTGCTGACCACCGGCCAGAGCTCGCCGACATAGAAGGGCGGGTTGCGCACCGGGAACAGCGTCCCGGTGGGGCGGTCGTGGTCGCCGTCGTGCCCGGCCTCGACCGAGGCGTTCCAGCGCGCGAGGCTCGAAGCCACCGTGGCGGGATCGGCGCCGATGAGCGCGGCGAGTTCCTCGACACTGTCGGCGCGCTTGAGGATGCCGTTGCCGACCTCCTTCAGATTGTCGCCGCTCCACTCATAGGGCTCGACGGTGCGGTCGTTCAGCACGGTCTGGCCGAGCGGGTAGAGCTTGCGCCCCTCCTCGTCGACGACGAGGAAGGCCGGGATGCGCGGAAAGCGCTGCGTCTGGGCGTCGTACTGGTCGAGCGGGCGGTGGCCGGTGTCCTGCAGATAGGGCTGGTACTCGTTCATGAAGCGCCGGCCCTGGCGGTCGAGCACGATCCAGGACAGGCGCACATCCGGCTCCTGCAACTCCGGCGTCCAGTCCGGCACCTTCTTGACGCGCAGGCCATAAGGATAGGCCGGGTCGGGATGGCGGAAGCCGTAGGAACCGTGAAAGTGCCACATGTGCCAGAGGTCGGCGCCGGCCGCCTGCGCCATGCGCAGCCCGTCGCCGGTATTGCCCCGCGTGGCCACCGGCAGCACCGGGCGGATCTGCCAGTATTTGCGCTGGATGTCGGGCGCCGCCTCGAAGCCGCCGGAGGCCAGGATGACCCCGCGCCGGGCAGCGATGCGCGTCACCTCGCCGCCGGTACGGACCTCGGCGCCGAGCACGCCGCCATCCGGCCCGAGGATCAACCGTTCCGCCGCCGTGTTCAGCCGCACCTCGATGCCGCGGGCGCGGACATTGTCGTGCACCAGCTTGAACACGTTCGGCCCGCGCAGGCGGCCGCGCACATGCGGGTATTCGGTCCGCGCATCGAAGCCGGGGATCGACAGCACCTCGACCGTACCGAAGGCGTCGTGCCCGGGGAACGGGTAGTTGGCGACGCGCCGGTGCACCTCGATCTGCGCGCCGTTCACCTTGGCGAGGTCGCGGAAATAAGGCTCCAGCTCGGCCATGCCGGCGGCGACGGTGTCGAGCACGTCTGCCGGCACGTCCGGCCCGACCGCCTGGCGCAGATAGGCGCGCGCGCCTTCCGGCTCGACGACGGTGCGGATACCGCCGCCGGCGCAGATCGAGATGCCGCCCGGATCAGGCTGCTTCTCGATCAGCAGCACGTGGGCGCCGGCATCGTGCGCGGCGATGGCGGAGGCCCCGCCGGCGAAGCCGAAGCCGACGACGAGGACGTCGACCGTTTCGTCGAAACGTTCGGAGAGGGGGGCGTGCAGGGTCATGGCGGTGGCTTCGCTTAGCTGACGACGGCCGTCTTCTTGCGGGTGAAGAGACGGATGAGGCCGAGCATGGACAGGCTGACGGCGACGATGATCACGGCGAGTGCGGCAGCGAGTTCGACGGCGCCGTCCTCGATGAATTGCAGCACCACGGTCGGCATCACCTGGGTGTCCGACTGGGCGAGGATCGCCGACATGGAGAGCTCGCGCAGGCTGAGCGAGAACACCAGCACCCAGGCGATGCCGACCGCGCCGCGCACCAGCGGGAAGGTCACGTCCTTGATCGAACGCAGCCAGCCGGCACCGGAGATGCGCGCCGCCTCCTCGAGGTCGGTGGAGAGCTGCTGGATGCCGTTCCTCACCAGCACGAAGGCGATGGGCAAGAGCTTGCCGGCATAGGCGATGAGGATGAGCGTCAGCGTGCCGTAGAACAGGTCGACATAGCCCATCAGGATTCCCACCGCATAGGCGATGGACGGGAAGCCATAGGCGATCATCACCAGGAAGGAGATCACCTCGCGGCCGAAGAAGCGGAAGCGCTCCACCACCCAGCCGAGCACCAGCCCGAGCGTCGCGCAGACCGTGGCGGTGGCGAGCGCCAGCAGCATCGAATGGATGATCGAGGCGCGGGCGACGAAGTCCTCGTCGAAGATCAGCCCGTAATGCTTGGTGACGAGATTGCCGAGGCTGATCGGCGCGCCGAAGGAGGACAGCAGCGACAGCAGCACCAGTGCGCCGACCGGCAGGATGGCGGTGCCGAAGGCCACCACCAGGCAGAAGCCGCCCGCCAGCCAGCGCCAGCGGCCGAGCCGGGTGATCTGGTCCGGCGTCGCCTTGCCGGTGAGGGTGCGGAAATTCTCGGTGCGGATGGCGTATTTCTGGATCAGCAGGCTGATGGCGGTGACGATCAGGATCGGCATCGCCACCGCGGCGGCGTAGTTGAACTGCGGCGGAAACTTCAGCAGGTCGTAGATCTTGGTGGTGATCACCGAGAAATTCGCCATGGTTCCGATCGCCGCCGGCGCGCCAAAGGAGGACAGCGCGTCGAGCATGACCAGGATCACCGCCGACAGGATGGCCGGGCGTACCAGCGGCAGCGTCACCGTAAGGGTGGTACGCAGCCGGCCGGCGCCCAGCACGCGCGCCGCCTGCTCATGGCTGGCGTCGATGTTGTTCAAGGCCGCGCTGACGGCGAAGAACACCAGCGGATAGACGCCGACGATCTCGATGAAGACGAGCCCGCCGAAGCTCATAATGTTGAGCGGCGCGGCGCTGAAGCCGAGGTATTCGACGGCTAACCTGTTGAGATAGCCCGAGTTTGGCGCGGCGAGGAAGATCCAGGAGATCACCGAGATGAAGGTCGGGATCACGAAGGAGATGCCGGCCGAGAGGGTTATCAGCGCCTTGCCGGGCGCGTCGGTGCGGGCGACGATCCAGGCGAGCGGCACGCCGAGCGCGCAGGCGCCGACGGTCACGAACAGCACCAGCCAGCCGGAATTGAGCGTCGCCTGCCACATGCCGCGGCGGGCGAAGGCCTTCTCGAAGGTGTCGAAGGTCAGGTTGCCATGGGCATCGATGAAGCTGTAGCCGGCGAGCAGCGCCAGCGGATAAGCGATCAACGCCAACAGGATAGCGATCGAGCCGCCAATGATCAGGAAGCGGACCGGCTGAAGCGACGACAGCCGGCGCAGCAGCGGGGTCGTCGCACGGGTGCCCTCGGCGAGATGATGGGAGGCGGTGATCTCGCTCATGCCACCACCCATGCGCTTCCCGGCCGGGCCCAAAGCCGCGTGCGCCCGTCGACGAAGCTGCCACGGCGGCGCGACTGCACGCGCAGCGGCGTGGCGCCGGCCTGCAGCTTCAGCTCGTAATGGCTGCCTAGGAAGGATTCCGACAGGAAGGAAACGTCGATTCCGGTTTCCTGATCAGGCACTTGCGGCTGTTCGAGCCGGAAATCCTCCGGCCGCAGCAGCACGGTCGCCCGGCTGCCGGGTGCCGCGTCGGCGAGCCAGCGCGCGGGAGCGCGGCTCCACAGCCGGTCGCCGGCATCGAGGGCGATGCGGACCTTGCCGGCGGCCCGGTCGACCGCGTCGACCTCGCCCTCCAGCAGGTTGGCGATGCCGACGAAGCTGCCCACGAAGCGGCTCGCCGGGGTACGGTAGACCTCTTCCGGCGTGCCCAGCTGCTCGATGCGGCCCTTGTTCATCACCACGATCCGGTCGGCAAGGACGAGCGCCTCATCCTGGTCATGCGTGACGTAAAGCGTTGTTAGGCCGATGTTTTTCTGCAGCGCGCGCAGCTCGAAGCGCATCTCCTCGCGCAGCGAGGCGTCGAGATTGGACAGCGGCTCGTCGAGCAGCAGCAGCGACGGCTTGGTCGCCAGCGAGCGGGCGAGCGCCACGCGCTGCTGCTGGCCGCCGGACAGCTCCGCCGGGTAGCGCTTCGCCAGCGCGGACAGCTGCACGAGGTCGAGAACCTCGGCAACGCCGGCTTCGATCTCCGCCTTCTTTTTACCAGCAACTTCAAGGCCATAGCCGACATTCTCGGCGACAGTCCGGTGTGGCCACACGGCATAGGACTGGAACACCATGCCGAGCTGGCGCTTCTCCGGCGGCAGGGCGAAGGCCGAGGTGGAGGCCACCACGCCGTCGAGATGGATCTCGCCGCCATCCGGCTGCAGGAAACCGGCGACCATGCGCAGGGTCGTGGTCTTGCCGCAGCCGCTAGGTCCCAGAAGAACCACGCTTTCTCCCGGCGCGACCGCAAGATCGATGCCGTTGACGGCGGCAGTGTCGCCGAGCCGCTTGCGCAGATTGCGCAGCTCCAGCCGGGGCCGGTCGGCGACCTGCGGCGGCGGGGCGAAGCGGGGGGTGGGGGACGGCAGGCTCACGTCAGGCTCCGGTCGGTCAGGGCAGTGAGGTGTAGGATGAGGACGAAACCCGTCCGGTCAGGCCGATCAGGCCGAGCGGGCGTAGCGGCTCGCCGGGCGGACCAGCCCGTAATGGTCGCGCAGCGTCCGGCCGGCATAGTCGGTGCGGAACAGGCCACGCTTGCGCAGGATCGGCACCACCTCGTCGACGAAGTCGGCGAGCCCTGTCGGCACGGTGGCGGGCATGATGTTGAAGCCGTCGGCGGCGCGCTGCTCCACCCACAGCTGGATGTGGTCGGCGATGGCGGCCGGGGTGCCGGCCAGCACCTTGTGGCCGCGCCCGCCGGCGAGCCGGCGCAGCAGCCCGCGCAGCGTCGGGCGCTCGCGGTCGACGATGTCGAGGATCACCTGCGAGCGGCTCTGCGCGCCCTGCACCGTCGCCGGGCGGGGGAAGGCCTCGGCCGGGATCAGATCGTCGAGCCGGAAGCGGGTGAAGTCGAAGCCGTCGAAGCGCTGGGAGAGGTGCTTGAGGCCGACCGCCGGGATGGTGAGGTCGTTGAGCTCCTCCTCGCGGGCGCGCGCCTCCGCCTCGGTGGAGCCGAGGATGGGCGACAGGCCGGGCAGGATCTTGATGCCGTCCGGGTCGCGGCCGAAGCCGACGGCGCGGCGCTTGACGTCGGCATAGAAGGCCTGGGCGTCGGGGAGCTGCTGCTGGGCGGTGAAGATCGCCTCGGCATAGCGGGCGGCGAAGGCGCGTCCCTCCTCGGAGGAGCCGGCCTGCACCAGCACCGGATGGCCCTGCGGCGGGCGCGGCAGGTCGAGCGGGCCGCGCACCCGGAATTCCTCGCCCTCATGATCGATGGCGTGGATGCGGTCGGTGTCGGCATAGACGCCAGTGGCGCGGTCGTGCAGGCGGGCGTCGTCCTCCCAGCTGTCCCACAGCTTGCGGACCACCTCGACATATTCGGTGGCGCGGCGGTAGCGGTCGGAATGCGAGTTGCGCTGGGAGAGGCCGAAATTGCCCGCCGCCTCGGCCGACCAGGAGGTGACGATGTTCCAGCCGGCCCGCCCGCCGCTGATATGGTCGAGCGAGGCGAACTGGCGCGCGAGGTTGTAGGGCTCGGAATAGGTGGTCGAGGCGGTGGCGATCAGCCCGATCCGCTCGGTGGCGCCGGCCAGCGCCGAGAGCAGGGTCAGCGGCTCCAGCTTGCCCTGCGCCACATGCTTCACGCTGCGGCCGATGGCGAGCTGGTCGGCGAGGAACAGCGAGTCGAAGGTGCCGCGCTCGGCGATGGCGGCAGTCTCGCGATAATAGCCGATATCGGTCAGGCGCTCGGGCTGGGTGCCCGGATGCAGCCAAGAGGCCTCGTGATGTCCGGTGGTGGGCACGAAGACGTTGAGGTGGATGCGGCTGTTGCTGGTCATGGCGGCGGATCGTCGGATGCGGCGGCTAAGGCCTTGAAGACAAGGCAAACCGCCAGGGGCGCCCGGTACGCCGGGCTTCGGATGGCGAGGGGTTCAGCGGATCGCCGCGCCCAGTTGCGGCAACATAAGCCGTCGAGAATTTTTGTCTATCGGAAATATATATTATTCTGCGATCGTTCTCCGGCATGGGCCGCCGGCGTCACATCCGCAAGGCCGGCACCAGCCCGACGGTGCCCGGAGGGGTGGCCGGATGGGAGGCCTTCAGGCGGTCTCGGGTGGCTTGATAGCGGAAGGGAGAAGGGGCGCCGGGCCGGACCGTCAGCTGCAACCGAAGCCGGATGACCGCTCCGCCCGAACGGTCGCGTGCCGGGTCGTGGACCGACGACGCCGATTCATGAGCCGGCAAACTCGATGGCGATGATCGTCATCGGGCCGAGCGGGTCGTCGGGAGCAATGGCCGCGCCAGTAACCGGCCAGATGGAGGGCGAGGCATGTCAGCGCCGGCGCGGCCCCCTCAAGCGGGACGCCAGCGAAGAGACCAGCCCCTTCATCCGCGGCGCGGCCATCGGCGTCGGCAAGCGGCCCGCCCGGATCAACACCCTGCGTCGCCGCAGTGACAGGCGACCCGCAACAACAGGCGGGCGCGCCTTCCATGTCGCGGGTCGGGGCGGAAGGCGCCGCCAAGGCGGTGGGCTGGCCGTGGCCGGCGATCCGCCGCCGCCATGGCCGCCCTTATTCCAGCCAGGGCGAGCCCGGCGGCTGGTCGGCGAGGAAGGCGTCTATACGGCGGCAATGCTCGGGAAAGCTGCGCGCGACGAGTTGTTCGAGGTGGCGCGACATCTCCGGGTCACGCTTGGAACCGGCGGCGAGATGGGTGTAGCCACAGGCATTGGCGCGCGCCAGCGCATCGTCGTGACTGTCGAACAGATGCGCCATGGTCACGTCCGCGAAGGGCGAGCCGATCTGCCGCTGATGATAGGCGAGGCAGGCCGACAGCATGAGCTGCTCGAAGGTGACGAAATCCTGGTCCCGCCGCGGCCGGCCGGCCCAGATCGTCTGGTTCGCCGGGTGCTCGATGAACTCGATCGACCGCCGCGCATAATGGTGGATGAAATCGACCCGCGTGCCGCCGACGATGCCGCAATTCTCCGCCCGCAATTCGCCGCCGAGCGGCATGTAGTGCTCGAACTCCTCCGGCATCCAGCCGCCCTGGCGCCTTATGTCGTATTCGATGCTCTCCGGCCGGTAGTAGGACGCGCCGTAGATCGAGACTTCCGGGTTCTGCGCGAACACCGCCTGGCCGGCCAGACGCTCGGGCAGCGGGTCCCACAGGAACACGTCGGCGTCGATATGCACATAGGGCCGGTCCTGCTCGACATGGGCGTAGAGCTTGCCGATCGCCCACCAGTCCGGATCGTGCGCGTCGAGGGCATCGAGGCCGAGGCTGACCGCGCCGAAGGGCAACCCGAGCGCGTCGACCAGCACCGCGGCGGCTTCCGCGTCGGCGACGAGGCAGGTGTCGGGATAATGCCGACGGGCGAGCTCGACCGAGAGCACCCACGCCAGCAGATGATGGCGCGGCGTGAGCCAGCCGGTCCGCCGCCGGGCCTTCAGCGGCTTTGTCCAGAGCGACCACACCGCCCTCATTGGCCGCCCGCCCGCCGCAGCATGCCGTCGAAGGCCATCCGCGCGAAGCCGATGCCGAGGAAGCCGCCATAGCTGCCATAGCCGCTGGAGCCATAGCCGTAATAACTCGACGTCGGCGGCGTCAGCCAGAACCAGGTCTCGAAATCGGCCTCCGGTGCCGGCGTCGTGGTGGCGGTGCCGGCCTCCGAACTCAATCGCAGCAGCGAGCGCTTGACCACCAGCCGCGACAGCAACCGGGAATTGAGGCCCGCCGGCACCAGCGTCGTCGGCTGGTCGGCGCCGTACACCGCCTGCAGGCGGGTGAACCGCGCCGTGCCGGTGCCGGTGGTGAGCAGGCCGATCCGGCTGTCCGGGATCAACTGCTTCACGACGGGGAAATCGATGTCCGGCTGCACGAAGTTCCGCCCGGTGAGCGTGACGCTGCAACCGAACTGCAAGCGCTGCGCGGTCTGCTTGACGTCGAGCACCACCCGCGCGGGGTCGCCGAAGCCGTTGAGCACGGTCCTGTCGACCTGGCTGCCGGCGACGATCTGCCCGCCCTTGACCTGCGCATGCGACATCACGAGGTTGACCGTCGCACCGCTGAAGCCGACCGGTACCCAGACCTCGCGGGCGACGAACAGCGAAAAATCGCCCGGCGACAGCCAGTTGTAGACGAGCCCGACGCCGCCGTTCAGCGAGTTCTCGCAGGTCATGCCGACATAAGCGGCGTCCGCCTTCAGCCGGTGGCGATGCACCGCCATGGTCGGCAGCGTGCCGATCTGCGGATTGCTGGACGAGCCGGCGCTCGCCTGCGTCTGCACCACATTGTTGCCGATGCCGAGCGCCCAGCGCGAGGCCGGCCCGCCATTGTCATACACCTCGAACTCGCGCTCGAAGCTGACATTGCCGAGGCGCGGCACGTCCTTCTGCACCAGATCGGCGAGGAAGGAGGCGGTCTGCGGATAGGGTCGCCATCCAAGCACCCCCTCCCCCGGCCGGGACACGTCCGCCGGCAGCACCACCGGCTGGTAGGCCACCACCCCGGAGCCCAGATCGGCATAGGGCGCGGGCAACCGGTAGGGGATCTCGGCGGTGACCACGACCGAGCCGTCATTGACGCTGTCGGCGTCGACACTGTCATGCAGCAGCACGCTCAACCCTTGCGCGAACAGGTTGACGGGAATTTCCTGCCCGGCCCGGATCGCCCGCGTCCGGCCGTCGGGATCCTCGTAGAGCGCCGAGGCCACGCGGACGCGCCCGGCCGCCGGGTTGAACACGGGCCTGAGGTCGATCACCTCGCCGGCGACGACCAGCGCCAGCGGCACGCAATGGCGGTGGATCCCCTCCGGCGGCGCCAGCGCCAACGGCTCGACCGAGGCATCGATGCTGCGCGCGGCGAAGGTCCAGTAGTCGCCGGTGCGGAAGCGCCCACCCGCCTCGGCGACGTCGAACGCGACCCGGATTCCGCTCTCCAGCACCACCACCACGCTGCCGGCGGCCGGAACCGCGATGGCGCCGCCGGCGCCCGCCGCGTCGAGATCGGCGACGACATTGCCGGCCGTGTCGCGCACGACGCCGGCCTGATCCCAGCGCCGCAGGCGGGTGTGGCGGGCAGCGAAGCTGTCGGCGCCGAGGCCGCTCGGCAGCAGGTCGGCCGGGATCGCGGCGGCGAAGGTGATGCGCCGACGCTCATGATCGACATCGGCGATCTTCATCAGCGTGCCCGGCTGGCCGGCGAAGTCGCGCCGGTCGTCGGTGATCTCGACCCACTGGCCGGGATCGAAGCCGAGCACCGCGTCGCGCCCCGTCGAAGCCACCCGCAGGATGCTGCTGGAGATCGCCTCCTCCACCGTGGTGGCGACCGTGGCGTTGTCGCGCGACCATTTGAAGGTCGCGGTGCCTGGCACCCCGCCCTGGTGCACCTCGACCCGGTAGAGCTGGTTCTCCAGCCCGGCATAGCCGCCGGGCGCGGCGATCAGGCAGGGATTGGACGGCTGCACGGAGGGATCGAGCTGGGTGGTCAGCCGCCCGAGCGGCAGGCGCGGCCGCTCGACGCGCTGCCACAGCGCGTTCGCCGCCTCGACGAGGCCGGAGCCGACCTTGCCCAGCACCCGCACCTGCCACACGGTCTGCAGACGGGTGGTGGTGTCGACGCCGCCGAGCGCCTTCTCCAGCAGCGAAGGATCCTCGATGGCGCCGACCTCGCGCTGCCAGACATCGAGATAGACGAGATAGGGCCCGTCGGTCGGCACCGGCTCGGGCGTCGGCCAATAGGGCTGGCTCGCATAGTCGAGCGTGGCCGGGCCGAGCGTTTCGCCGAGGATGCCGACCGCGCTGCGCCCATCGGCCTTGAGCGTCGACAGGTCGAAGGACAGTTGCGGCCCGTTGTGGTTCTCCGCCAGCAGGCCGTGGACATAGATGCGCCCACGCCCGATGCCGAGCGTCGGCCGACCGCCGCTGGAGCCGAGGGTGATGCGGAAGCCGTCCGCCGTCTCGCGCGGCACGCCCTGCCGCCCGACCAAATCGACGGTGTGGGCGCGCTGGCGCCGCTCGACGATGTCGGCCTGCTCGTTCCAGTCGGAATCGAGCCCGACCCGGCCCTGCTGCAGGCGCACGACGCTGAAATGCCGCCGTGCGTCGAAGCCGTTCCGACTGTAGTCGCCGCTCATGGCATCCCCCCGAGATGTCGCTTCGACAGGCTGGCCGGCTGGTGCGCCCGCTGCATGTCAGGTCTCGTAGAACAGCCCGGCCTCCAGGCCGAACCGCAGATATTCGCTGACGCGCACGCGCAGATTGGTTTCGCGCTGCGCCTGGAAGAGGCTGTGGAACGCCCCCATCTCGGCCTCGTCGTCGGCGCCGGTGCCAATCAGCACCGGGCAACGTGTGGCCAGCTGGCCATAGCCGGGCCGCCCGTAGCGCAGCGAGGTGAAGCTCGGTTTCAGCCAGGCCTGGATGCCGGCGCGCACGCTGGCGGACTGCGCCTCGGACAGCTCGGCGCCGGTCTCCCGCGCGCGCCGCTCGAGCGCGGCGGCGACCTCCTGATCCGGCTGGCAGCGATAGCGGCGCGGCGTCGCCGAATTCGGCGGCACATAGGAGAACCGCACGCAGCCCTGCTGCAGCCGCTCGGCACGCACCGGCACCGGCGAGGTATCCGGACCGGGTTCGGCCACCACGATGGCGTTGCTGACCAGCGCGAAGGCCTCGGCATAGATCCCGCCGATCACCGTCGTCGCCACAAGAGTGAGCGCGCCGCCCGGCGACGCCGTACCGCCCGCCCCGGTGCCCGCATAGGCGAGCCCGGCCGGCGAGGTCGCGTCGACGAGACTATCGGCGACGGAGAGCTGCGACAGCGCCGACACGCGCAGCCCGCCGACGATGCAGCGTTCGAGGACGATGTCGGTGCCGGCGATGTCGGCGACGAGGCTGGGCTCGTCGCCGGCCGGGGTGCCGTCGGCGGCGAGCGTGCGCCCCGGCACCAGCGTGGTATCGCGGATGACCAGCCGGCGCAGGCCGGTGACGGCGTCGGCCGCCAGCACCAGCCCGCCGCCGGCGACGAGCAGCCCGTCCAGCACCAGCGACGCCTCCGCCCCCTCGTCGTCGACGCTCACCGTGATGTCGCCGGGCGACACCAGCGTCGGGCGCTTGCCGTTGGCGGCCCGCAGGATCAGGGTCGCGCCCGCCGGCACGGCGAGGGCGAGCGCCTCGGCATAGGTGCGGTTGTCGGCGATCTCGACGATCCCCCCGGTCGCCGCCAGCGTGTCGAGCGCGGCCTGGATGGTCGGTATATCGCCGGGCTCGCCGGAGACGCGCAGCAGGGTCAGCCCGCCCGCATCGTCGGCCGCGGTGTTGGCGCCGCGCTCATATTGCCCGCCGCCCATCGGGCCGCTGAAACCATGGTGAAGGCTCACGCGCAGCTCGCTCCCCGCCGGCCGCGCGTCGCGGAACAGCAGCCGGCCGAGCTGCGGATCGATCGCCACCGCCCGCGAGGGTCCGGCCACCGCCCAGCTGTCGCCCGGACGGTCCGAGAGATTGCACACCTCGACCTCGTCGGCGGCCAGCGCGACGAAAGCGTCGCCGGGCGCCGCGCGGGTCTCGATCAGCAGGCTGCGGCCGGCGCCGTAATAACGCTCCAGCCGGCGTGCCGGCGTACCGGCGTCGCGGGCCGCCAGCACGCGGCGGCCGATCGGCGCCGGTACGTTGAGCGGCGTCGCCAGATGGGTGAGGGTCGGCTCGGTCTCGGGATGGGTGAACAGCGGCGCGTCGAGACCGAGCGGGTTGAAGCGGAAGCGGCGCGCATCCACGCGGGCGGGCATCGCCCGTTCGAGCGGAAACGCCTCAAGCCGCCACAGGAACAGCCCGACATTGGGGATGTTATAGCGCCCGCGCCCATGGGCGATGGAGCGGACATCGACGCCGTGCGGCAGCCGGTCGAAGGCGGTGTCGCGGCGCTCCAGCGCCTCCCAGTCGCGCAGATCGGCCGTGAGACGCGCCTGCGGGCGCTGGTGGTTGAGATATTGCGTCGCCGCCAGCCGCTCGAAGAACTCGACGACATGGGCCTGCCAGCCGGTCACGTCCGGCGCCAGCTGCTCCATCATGCTCGCCGTGCCCTTGCGGCGGCGGGCGGCGATGGTGTTGGCCACCTCGGCACGCGGGCTCGACACCGTCGGCACTACGCCGTGCAGGGTACGGTAGCCGATCAGCCCGCCAATATAGGGCGCCGCCCAATCGGCGCAGGTCTCGATGAACTGGTCGTCATAGAGCTGGTCGAGATCCTCCTCGAGGATGGCCGCCTGCTCGGCGAGGACCGACAGGAGATCGCGCAGCGCGCCGTCCTGCTCGGCATCCTTCAGCCGGTGGATCGCCGGCAGCAATTCGTACAGCGTCCGGGCGTCGAAGCTCATGGCATCACCTCCAGACGGTCGAACGGCGCGGCCGCCAGGGTCAGCAGCTCGGCGCCGTCGATCCGGCCGTCCGGCTGCCGGGTGGCCGGGCCGGCGGCGAGGCGGGCATAGCGCTGCGGCGTGTCGTCGGGGGCCGTGCCGCGGTAGAGCCGGTCCACCGTCACCGCCGCGACACCCGGCACCGCGGCGGCGGCGGCGTAGACCTCGCTGAGATGCAGCGGCTGGCCGAGGCTGCGGGCGGCGAATCCGAACGCCGCGTGCAGCCGCGCCGACAGCGCCGCCAGCACCGCCTCCGTCCGCAACGCCGGATCGACCTTCACCCGCAGCGAGAGGCGCACCTCGACGGCGCGGCAAACCCCGGCCTCGATCACCACGAAGGGATCGCCCGCGCCGCGAAGCGCCTCCAGCATGTCCTCCAGCGCCACCGGCGCCCCGCCCGCCCCGGCGACGGTGATGAAGATGCGCCGCGCGCGCCCGTCCCAGATCAGCGCCGCCTGCGCCTTGGCGATGCCGGCGAAGGAACGGGCGTGGTCCTCATAGTCGCGCAGCGAGACCGTGCGGCCCAGCGTCAGCACGCTGGAAGGCGCGTTGAGCCGCGCCTCGTCCATCGCCTCGGAATTCTGGGCTCCCTCGGCGGCAAGCGGGTTGGTCACCGCCTTCACCCCGAGCGGGCGCGAGGCGAGCAGGCTGAGCTGGTTCTCGCGCACCAGCCCTTCCAGCCCGCTGCCCTTGCGATATTTCGCCACCACATTGTCGCTGCCGGTCGGCAGGCGCGCGCCGACGACGCCGTCGCCGAATTCGACGAGGGTGCTGCCGTCGTCGGCGAGGCGCGTCGCATAGACCCGCTCGCGCGGCCCGTGGCCGAACAGATACGGCACCTCGTCCCACAGCACGTCGTTGATCCGGACCGACAGCGTCGACTGCCGCCCCTCGCCGCTGGTCGAGCGGGTGAAGGTCAGCGGCGGCTGGCGCAGGGCGAAACGCTGGAACGGCGTCGCCGCGTCGCCGCTGCCGAGAATGTCGCTGGCGCTCTCGCCATGGGTGGCGCGGGCGACATTGGCCAGCACCTCGACGGAGCCGCGGTCATAGGCATTGGCGAGCGCCGCGCCGAGCCGCAGCCGGGCATGCGTCGCGTCCTCGCGCTCGACGGCGTCGAGCGTCGCCGCCTCGGCGATCACCGGGTCGTTCTTGCCCGCCGGCACGAAGGCAAGCGGGCGATCCCCGGCCGAGAGGTCGAGCGTGCCCTCGCGCCCGCCGGCGGTGCGCAGGCGCCAGCGCATCGCCACGCCTCCCGCCAGCGCCACCGGCGGCGCCGTCACGGTGAGTACCTCGCCGGCGGCGACCGTGAAGCTCAGGCCGGGGTCGGCGGCGTCGGCGAGGGTCAGCCGGTCCGCCAGCCGCACGCAGGGCCGCTTGCCGCGCACGATAAGCCGGCGGCCGGCGGGCAGGTCCGGCACCAGTCCGTCGAGCACGACCGTCTCGCCCCATACCGGCTCGAGGATCGGCGCGTCGGCGAAGGCGAGAGGCTCGGGCTGCGCCAGCACCGCCGTCTGCCGGTAATTGCCGCCGCCGAAATCGGCGAGCCCGTCCGTGGGGTCGAGGCGCAGCCGGGTCGACTTGCCGGAGACGAGGAATTCGGTGCGGCCGGTCTCGGTCGCCGCCTTCACGCGGTAAAGCGCGCGGCTGTCGGGCGCCGACAGCACCAGCCAGCTGTCGGGCACGATGCCGGGATAGGCATTGTCGAGATGGATGGTGTCGCCGGTGATGGCGTACGCCCAGTCGTCGTCGTCGCCGAGCTGGCTGGCGAGGCTGCCGCGCAGCTGCTGCGGATGCAGCGCCGAGGGGTGCGGCGCGTTGGCGGCGAACAGCGCCGCGCGCTGGCGGAACACGAACAGCTCCAGCTCGGCCTCCGGGTCCATGGCGGAAACCCAGGCACCGAGGCCGCGATCAAGCGTGACGGCGGTACGTTCGGCGGCGGCGTCCACCTCCAGCGCGACGACCTTGCGGACCTCCCAGTTGGTCCGGCCGGCCTCGGTGTCGAGATGGCGGGAGGCGAGCAGGACGGCGTCGCCGATCCTGAGCGACAGCGCGGCGCCGCGCAGGAAGGTGATGCGGTCGCCGCTGCGCAGCCGGTGCGTCAGCACCTGCCGGGGCCGCAACCCGTTCCACGCCACCCGCCCGGTGAGCGCCTCCACCGTCTCGAAGCCCTGGCTGCGCTCGCCCGGGCCGGGAATGCTCTGCACCTTCGAGCCGGCCGGGATGTCGGTTTGTGCCACCGCCTGCTCGGGCGCGCCCGGCGCCGGCTCCAGGGTGAAGGCGAGATCCACCGACGCGGCGAGGCCGGCCCGCCGGCGATAGCCGATCAGCCGCGCCAGCTCGGTGATCGACAGCGATTCCGTCGCCGTCGGCAGGAAGGCCTCGTTGGCGATGCGCTCCTGATAGAAGGTCAGCACGTCGCAGGCGGTGGCCCAGCCGTCGATCAGCGCGATGGCGAAGTCGTCGTCGGCCCGCGTCGACAGCCGGCCCAGCGCGGGAAAGCGCTGCGAGGACAAAAGCGCCAGCATCGCCTGCTTGAACTCGGCATGGGTGCCGGCGCGATAGGCGATGGAGGGCTGGCCCGGCGGGTTGCTGCGCACGGAAGGCAGCGCCGCGCCGGTGCCGGCGCAGCAGCCGCAATCGCCGGTCTCCGCCGGCAGCGAGGCATCGCCGACGATGATGTCGTCGCTCATTTGCCGCCTCCGATGGTCAGGCGCAGCACGCCGCGCTCGGGGAAATTGCGGTCATTGTCGAGCCGCGCGATCTCCAGCCGGCCGAGATCGAGCCGGCTCTCGTCGAGTGCCCGCCGGCTCGGCTGCCCCTGGCGGTGGAAGCGCGTCACCTCGACCGACTCCACCCCCGGGACCGCCTGCGCCGCCGCATAGATGGCGCTGAGATAGATCGGCTGGGCGAAGGTGAGGTTGTCCGGGTGGAACAGCCCGCGCCGCCCGTCGCCGAGCGTGCGGCTGCCGAGCGCCTCCATCAGCGCCGCGCGGATGTTGGAGCGGAAATAGTCGGCCGCGACCTCGACGGCGAGGTCGAGTTCCAGCGGCACGAAGCGCGGCGCGTCCACCGCGGTGTCGTAGCCCGCCATGCGATAACCCTCGAGCCCGTCGCGCAGCGTCGCCTTGAACGCATCGGTCACGGCGGCGGCGCCGGCGCGGTCGACGGTGAGGAAGGCGGTGTGCCAGCTGCCGGTCCAGCGGAAGGTCGCCGCCGCGCGCTGCACCCCCGGCTGGCGTTCGGCGAGCGCGGCATAGTCGGCCGGCGTCACCGCACGCTCCAGCGTGCGAAAGGCAAAGGGAGCCTTCTGGCGCGCTTCCTCGATGCTCTCGGGATCGGTGCCGCCGCGCGCCGGCAGCGGGTTGGAGGCGCCGGCCAGGCGGGCATCGTCGCTCACCACATGCACGAGCGAGCCGGCACCGACATTGCCGGCCCGGCCCTGCCCGACCCGATAGGTGGCGGTGAAGCTCGCGCCGGCCGGCGGGCGCATGCCGTGGCGGTTGTCGCCGAAGCGCAGCCGCGCCTCGCCATCCGCCTCGATCTCGGCGACGAAATGCCGGTCGGACGCGTCGCTGGCGAGCAGGTCGGCGCGCGGCTCCCAGCGCGACCGGCCGGGCGCCGAGGTTTCCACCAGCCGGATCGCCGGCATCAGGCTCGATGGTGCCGTGGCGAGAGCCGCCAGCGCCGAGCCCGACGCCGCCGTGCCTCCCTCCGCACCGCCTTCTGCGCCATCCGCCGCCGCATGGGTGAGCGGGACAGCGCCGAGCATCGGACGGAAGCGCGGCGGCACCGCCTCGCGGATCGGTGCCGCGCAGCGCCCGTCGGCCGGAACGACCGTGAACAGATGCGGCTGGGGCACCGTCCCGATCGGCTCGTCGGCCAGGGTGCGGCCATGGTCGGCCAGCACGATGTTGCCGCGCGCCATGCTGACATCGTTCACCGCCACCTCGCCATGGTCCCTGTCGGTGCGCGAGGAAATGCACAGGGCGAAGGGCAGCGCGTCGTCGTCGTGCCAGCGGATCTCGGTGATTTCTTCCCCGGTCACCGCGTCGGTCAACGGCACGGGCGGGTCGGCCTCGTTCGCCCGCGCCGCGAAGGCGCGCACCGCGGTGAGCCGCACCGCATGGCGCCGCGCCGGGTCCGCATCCTCGGGACGGCCGGTCAGCGGACCCAGCACCTGCTCGAACACCAGCAGCCGGCCGGGCTCCCCGTCGCCAGCGGCGAGCTGCGGAAAATGGCCGCGCAAGGTCGCGCGCACCGCCCCCTTGGGCAGGCAGCACTCGCCGTCGCCCCACGTGTAGAAGGGCATGAGATGCACCGCCTTGAACAGGCGCAGCGGGTGCAGCGTC
Organism: Ancylobacter sonchi; assembly: GCF_018390695.1. Taxonomy (GTDB): domain Bacteria; phylum Pseudomonadota; class Alphaproteobacteria; order Rhizobiales; family Xanthobacteraceae; genus Ancylobacter; species Ancylobacter sonchi. The sequence goes on from NZ_JAHBGF010000012.1 coordinate 155,659, forward strand.
TCGAACACGGTCGGCTCCTGGCGCAGCGCCGCGTCGAGCGGGGCCAGACGGCCGGGCACCGGGTTGGTGCGGGCGATGCGGGCGCCGGCGCCGGTGACCTGCGTCAGCAGCATGGTGGTCGCCGGCACGACGATCGGGCGGCCGGGCTCGTCGTCATCGGCATCCGGGGCGACGAGAAGCTGCACCGCGGTGCGCGCATTGCTGCCCTCGTGCAGCCGGTAGTCCACCAGCCGCGCATGGCGCCGCACCGAGACGCGCCGGCGTGCCGTGCCGAGATAGGCCTCGGTGGCGATGGCGTCCTGCCGGTAGCTGAGATGGTCGGCGACATAGGCGAGCAGTTCGACGAGGGTCACGCCGAGATCGGCCGGCCCCCGGTCGCGCCAGTCCGGCATCAGGAGCGAAAGACGGTCCAGCATCAGCCGGCGGAAGCTCGCATAGTCCTTGGCGAGATAGTCGATGTCCGGCGCCTCGCCGGGATCGTCCGCGCAGGCATGCGTCTCCTGGCAGTCGAAATCGGTCGGACATTCGACCTTGAAGGAGAAGTCGATCGACGCCAGCGGCGGATCGAAGGCCGCGTGCGGCAGCGGGTCGGCGCGCGACTGCACGAGCCGCAGCCGGTAGGCCGAATAGTCGCCGCTGGAATCGGTGCGCACCACCAGCGTCGAGGCCGCCTCGGGCAGCGCCGCGAAGAAGGCCGCGTTCTCTCCGCCGAGATCGGCCGCCGGGATCGCATCCGCCGGATGCGCCCAGAGCGCCGCCACGGTGACGATGCGCTCGCCGCCCTCGATGATCACATTGTCCGCCGCGAGACCGGCCGCCGGACGCAGCAGGCGCAGCAGCAGCGTGCGCTGGCGCGGCGTCCCCGCCGGCGCGGCGCGGTCCAGCACCTCGAGGAAGTCGATGCCGTTGAGCGTGCTCTCGCGGCGCACCAGATCCCGGCGGCTCTCGCTGCAGCAGGAATAGATCATGGCGCGGGCGCCTCCCGCGCGAAGTCGGCCACCGCCCGCTGCTGGGTCCGGCGGTTGATATACACGACGCGGACGAGGAGCTGCGCGTCCTGCGCCTCGATCTCCACCGTGTCGACGACGATCAGGTCGCCCAGCCATTGCTGCAGCGCGCCCTGGACCAGGAACTGCACGGTGGCGGCGAGCTCCGGGCTGTTCGGCGCGAAGACCAGCTGCAGCACGCCGCTGCCGAAATCCGGCCGGTTCACCCGCTCCCCGGGCGAGGTGAACAGCACCTGCTCGATCTGCTGGCGGATATGCTCGTCGTCCCCGGCCTGCGCGGTACGCGCCCGCCCGTCGATGCGGAACGGATAGGCGAGGTGAAGCGAGGTGGAAGGCCTTGATGCGGAAGGCATGGCCTAGCTCCCCATCACGCGCGTCTGCATCGCCAGCGGCATCAGCGGCGTGCCGGTGGGGACGCAGACCGACTGGCTGTCCTGCAGCAGCACCGGCTGCCCGAGCACCAGCACCCGCAGGGCCGCGGTGACGAACTGGCCGGTGACGCACGGCCCGTTGCCCGCCGGCGGCGGCGGCATGGCGCAGCCCGCGACCAGATAGGGGCTGGCGATGGTGACCACCGGCTGCCCGCTGACCAGCACACGCGGCACCGGCGACGCCGGCTGGGCCTGCCCGCCATGCGAACACGTCACCGTCGCGCCGACATGCAAGAGAAAGCCAGGCATTGCCGTCTCCTCCCTTCAGGTCACCACGAGCGCGCCGTTGTTGATGGTGACCGAGGGCCCCACCATGACGAGGCTCGCGCCCTTGCCGTTCTGGATGTAGATGCCGGTGTCGTTGACGATCAGCATCGCCCCGGTGGCGCTCTTGATCATGATGCCGCCGCTCGGCCCCGGGACGTCGTTGATGGTGAGGCCGTTCTGCAACGTGGTCTGGAAGGTGATGCCGGGCACGGCGGGCGGCACGGTGCGGGCGAGCGCCGGCACCTCGGCGCCCGAGCCCCAGTAGCCGCCGACCCAGATCGGATGGTCGGGATCGCCCTTCTCGAACTCGACCCAGACGCCCGAGCCGATGACCGGCACGGCATACATGCCCATCTGAATGCCGGCGACCGGAAGGCACGGCATCGCCCAGCTCGTCAGCATGATGTTCGAGACATCCGGCACGATGAGCTGGATGCGCCCCATCATCATCGGGTCGACATTGTTGATGCAGGTACCGCGATACTTGCCGTAATAGCGATGTTCGTCGGTCATGCGGGCACCTGCGGCAAGGTGGAGACGACGCCGTTGCGGGCGAGTTCGAAGGATTGCCGGTACTGCCCGCGCTGGATCTCGTGGGTGACGCGCGAGACGTAGTAGAGACCGTCAAAGGCCGTCCCGGCGCCGCGCAGCCCGACCAGCCGGCGCGATTTCAGCACCTGGCCGTAGCGCAGCACGTCGAGGCTGCCGCTGGCGAACACGCAGTCGCTGTGCTGCGAGGCATAGGCGATGCCGCGCATCAGTGCCGACAGCGGCGAGAGCTGGGTGGTGTCCTTCATCGGGGTGATCTTCGGCGGCAGCGGCGGGATCGCGCCGAGCGGCGGGCTGAGCGGCGTGACGTCGGGGATCGGGATCGGGATCGGCGCCTTGCTGACCGGCTCCTGGATGAACACCACCGGCAGTTCCTTGCGCTCCTTGTCGAAGCGGAAATTGACCCGCTCGACATTGGTGTGGGCGTCCATGTCGACGCTGAGCGCCCGCTGCGGCGGCCCGACGCGCACTTCCGGCCCCCAATAGGCGTAGCTGGTGCCAGGCACCGGCCCGGGCTCGATATAGAAGACGTAGCCGCACTGCCGGGCCAGCGACTTGACGTAGTCGAGGTCCTTGCCCTGCTGCGTCGGGATCCGGTCCGTCGGCAGCGGGATGTCCTCGACGATGCTGGGGATGGCGAGCGGGATCAGCCCGAGCCAGGCATATTTGGCGATGATCAGCGCCACGCGCGCCACCGGCGGCATCGCCGGGAAAGGCAGGCCGGAGAAATCGATGTAGCCCATCACGGCGCTCAGGTCCTTGCCCTGCACCTTGAGCGTCGACGGCCCGCCGCCGCTGCCCGGCTCGACCTGGTGGTGGGTCATCACGCCGTCGATCAGCACGTTCGCCGTGCCGTTGATCGTCACCACGACGATCACCCTCACCAGCGGGATCGAGGCGCCGCCGGACACCAGGAACAGCGTGGTGAGTGGCGAGCGGCGATCGAGGGTGAAGGTGAGGTCGAAGCCGCTCTCGGTATCCCCCGCCGCATTGGTCACCTGCACCGAACTCAGCGCATCCAGCACCTCGCGCGGCACCGGCACCGGGACCCCCGGTCCGATCAGCAGCGTGAGATGGATGCCCTGGATCTGCATCGCCGTCAGTCTCCGAACGGGCCGGGTATGCCCTCGGGCAAGGTGATGCGCAGCCGCCGGCCGACGGTGTCGGTGAGCTCGTCCGGCCGGATGGCGCCATTGGCGTCGCACAGCACCCAGAACCGCTCGGGATCGCCGAGATAGCGGGCCGCCAGCCGGTCGAGCCGGTCGCCCTGCGCGACGGTGTGCTCCTGTAGCAAAGCGAAGCGCTCCGGCGCCGGCACCAGCCGTCGGGCGAGATGCACCACCACCGTACCGTCCGGCCGCACCAGCTGGCGCGTCGGCACGTCGTGGTAGCGGCTGTTGTCCGGGAAGGTCGTGGTCCTGAGCACGCCCGCCTGGAAAAGCGCCTGCACGGGATCGGTCATGGCAATCCTCCGATGCCGAGCGTGCCGAGGCTGCCGCCGGCCGCCCGGGTCGCCATCTGCTCCTTGGCCTGCAGATAGCTCATGAACAGGCTGCCGCCGCGATGGGCGAAGCCGAGATCGTCGACGCTCAGCACCCGCATGCCGAGGCTGACCTTGGCGCGGATGGGGTTCAGATTGGCGTCGAAGGCCTCCTCGGTGACGCTGAACTCGGTGATCCGCACCGGCACGATGCGGTTCTTGCTCCAGATGAACAGCGTCAGCGGCGCCTCCATCGGCGCGATCTCCAGCGTACCGCTGCCGGCACGGGCATTGTTGGCGTTCAACTGGCCGCTGGTCGGGTAGATCATGGTCTCCAGCGCGGCGAGCTGCGGGAACACGCCATAGGTGGCGGCCACCGGATTGGCCTGCGGGAATTCGAGCTGGTCGGTGGCGTCGATCTCGGCGTCGATCTTGATGGTCTCGACCGCCGGCCCCTTCAGCCGCAGCGCCTCGGCACGCTGGCCGTTCTCGCCGATGCCCTGCACCTGCAAGGTGCGGCTGACGCTCTCGGGATTGTATTGCAGCGCGATCACCCGCTGGACCGCCGCGCCTTCTGTGGCGATCTGCACGATGCCGCCCTTGATCAGCTTCGGCGAATTGGGAAAGGAGGTCATCGGCCGCTGCTCCCGCCATGTTCCGCGTTCGTCATGGCGTCGTCGCCGGCTTGATGTTGCGGTAGGGGAGCTCGATGGTCGCCTCCTGCGTGCGCAGGCCGAGCTCCTGGAGCTCCATCTGCAGCCGCCAGATCAGCGTGCCCCGGGTCGCCGCCGGCATCTTCGGTATCTGGTCGATGGCCTCGATCATGATGCGCTCGAACTCGAAGGAGGAGCAGGTGCTGCGTCCAGCGCGCCGCTGCGCCATCGCCCAGTTCTTCCAGTAATTGTCGAAGGCGGCGTGCCATTCGGGCTTGAGGAGGGTGGTGAGCGCGCTGCTGCGGCTGTAGCCCTCGGCGCCACGCAGCGCCGATGTCGCGCCGATATGCGCCGATTCCAGATCCGCACCTGTCACGCCGTATTCGCTGCGCACCGCCGGCGCCGTCGAATGGGTCTGGACGGCCGCATCGACGGTTCCCGGTTCGCCCTTGGGGCCGATCAGCCCGCCGGCCCGCGCATCGCGGGCGGCACCGCCGGCGCCGCCGCCCCGCGCATCGCCGGTCCCCCGCGGCTCGAGGCTGAGATCCTTCGACAGCTCGGTCCATATTTCCTCGCCGCGCGGCTTCGGTGCCGGGCCGCCGCCTCCGGTCGCCGGCGCAGGCGGCGAATTCCCCGAGCCGCCGCCACCCCCACCGCCGGCGCCGGTGGGCGGCACGGCCACCGCATAGGAGGCCATGGATTGCAGCTTCGAGGTCGCGGCGATCTCCTGCACGGCGGCCACCGGGACCCGCACGATCAGTCCTTCGGCCGTCACCAGCTCGGCCATCGCCGTCGGGGGCGGCCCCTTGTAGGGCGTGCCGCCCCCCTTTCCCTTCAGCCCGCGGGTGAGAAGGGCAACGACCACGGCGACAAAGCCGCGCGACAGCGCACGCGACAGCGCCGCGCCCGAGCTGCGCAGCTCGGCTTCCGACGTGGCGTTGATCGCCGAGAAGAAGGCGATCAGGTCGCGTACAATGTCGAACAGCGCCTTGCCGACGAAGATCGCGGTGATGGTGAGCGTGGTCAGTGCCAGCGCATCGGCGACCCAGCCGGCGGGCGTCGCCTGGGCGGCGATGTAGAGGATGGCGAAGCCGACCAGCGCGGCGATCGATTCCGGCGAGAACAGGTGCTGGACCTCGCGCACCACGTCGGCGCCGAGGGTCTCGCGCGCGAACCCCCAGGCGCGGCTCAGCTTCTCGGTCTTGGCGAGATTGGCGATGTCCGACGCCGCCGGCGCGGAAGCCGGCGTCGGCGCGGCCGCCGGCGTGTTCTCGACCACGTCCACCATCCGCGCGACACGGCTTTGGCCGCTGGGGTCGAGGGTGTTCGCCGCCGTGCGCAGATGGGCGCGCGTATCGGCCGGAAGCGGCCGCAGCGCGTTGCGCACCATGTCGTCCGGCTGCTCTTCCAGGATCCGCACCGCGCGCTCGTAGTCGCGGGCAAGCAGGGCGCTGTTGAGATCGGCCCCCTCTCCTTCTTCGCGATGGATGCCGTGGGAGCGCTTCTGGCGCGGCGGCGCGGCATGGCCTTTACCGGAAGCGGAAGCATGCGCGGCAAGGGTGCTCGCCTCGCGTTCCGCCGGGTCGTGGGCGGGGGCGATCATGCGCCCCGCTCCGCTGCCGCCGACGCCGTCCGGCTGGGCCACATGCGCCAGCTCGTGCGCCATGAGCCGCCGCCCCTCGGCGGTGTGCGGAGCGAGGCGGCCGGCGCCGAAGACGATGCGGGATCCGACGGTGTAGGCTGACGCGTCGATCGCCCTGGCGGAGAGGGCGGCGCGATGGTCGGAATGTATGCGCACCTGCGCGAAGTCGCGGTTGAAGCGCGGCTCGAAATGGGCACGGGCCGATGCGTCGAGCGGCTGGCCCGGCGAGGACAGCACCTCATCGACGATGGCCGGAGCCCGCGCGGCCTGCGCTCCCGGCTCCTTGTGCCGGGACAGTGGACCGCCAGCGCGCGCCGGCGCCTCCCGGCGCTGCGGCGGTGCCGGCCGCACCGCCATGGCCGCAGGCGCGGGAGCCGTGCCGGCACGGGTCACGGCGGAGGCTTTCATCGCTTCAGCCCTCCCATCACCCGGTCGGCGATCGCCGTCCCCAGGCGCTGCGGGCCGGCGGCGGCGGGCACCGCCAGTGGGCCGGCATCCACATGGCCGGCGCCGCGCGTCATCTCGCCCCCGGCCGCCACATGCTGCGCCAGCCGTCTCGACAGCTCGCGCTCGATCGCCCGCCGCAGCGCGCCGGCGTCGCTGGGAGCGACGCCCTCGACCACCAGCCGGGCGATGTCGAGTTCCACGGTCGGCCGGGTCATTGCCATCCTCCGAGTTCGGCGCTCGTCGCCGGCTTCTCCAGCTTGGCGTATTCGGCCAGCGCCGCCTGGCGCAGATGTTCCATGCCGACCGCCTCGCCGCGGCCGGCGGCGAGGAAGGCGGCGTTCATCGCCACGTTGCGGATATGCCCGCCGGCGAGCGTGAGCTGGGCGAGGCGATCCGGATCGAGGTCGCGCGTCGGCGTGTCGGGCGGGAAGACCCGACGCCAGATCTCGCTGCGATGCGTGGCGTCGGGGAACGGGAACTGCACGACGAAGCGGATGCGGCGCAGGAACGCCGGGTCGATGGCGCTCCTCAGATTGGTGGTGAGGATGGCGAGGCCGCGATAGGCCTCCATGCGCTGGAGCAGATAGCTGACCTCGATATTGGCGTAGCGGTCGTGGCTGTCCTTGACCTCCGAGCGCTTGCCGAACAGCGCGTCCGCCTCGTCGAACAGCAGCACCGCGCCGCTCTCCTCGGCGGTGTCGAAGACGACGCGCAGGTTCTTCTCGGTCTCGCCGATATATTTGCTGACCGTCTGGCTGAGATCGATGCGGTAGAGGTCGAGACCGAGATCATTGGCGAGCACCTCGGCCGCCATGGTCTTGCCGGTGCCGCTGGTGCCGGCGAACAGCGCGCTGATGCCGAGGCCGCGGCCGGTCTTGCCGGCGAAGCCCCAGCGCTCATAGACCGTGGTGGCGTGGCGCACATGCAGCGCCATCTGGGCGAGCAGCGCCTGCTGCGGCGCCGGCAGCACCAGATCGGCCCAGGCGGCGCGGGATTCGATGCGCTCGGCGAGCGTGTCGAGGCGCCGACGCGCCTGCACCCGGCAGGCCGCCCAGAGCCGGTCGCCGAACCGGCCCGGCTCGTCCTCCCCGTCCCGCCCCCCGTCCTGAGCGGTGGCGCAGGCCGCCTCGATGCCGGCGCCGTCGAGCCGGAAACGATCGACCATAGCGTCAAACCGTCCGTTCAGCCCGCTCGCCAGCGGACCGAGCGTTCCGGCCCACAGCATCCGCCGCTCGGCAGGCGCGGGACGGTTCACCTCCAGCCGGCGGCTGGGCCGCCGGGTCAGCACCAGCGGACCGTCGAGCGCCAGCACCAGCGGGCCAGCCATCTCCTCGACGAAGGCGAGCAGGCCGCGCTCGGCCCGGGTATCGCCGCCGGCGGCCACGGACAGCATCAGCGCGCCGCCCTTCAGCACCAGTTCGCGCTCGCACAGCCGCGCCAGGGCGACGCGCTCGCGCGGCGAGGCGGGAATGTCGACGCCATCCAGCCGCCACAGCGCCAGCCCCGCCGTCGCGCAGGCAGCCGCCGCCACCCGCTCCTGGCCGAGCCGGTCCTCACCGCACAGCTGCACCGCCGGCCAAAGCTGGCCGTCCGCCACGCCGCGCCACAGATCGACGAGCCGTTCCGCCGTCTCCGCCTGCGACGGGGTAAGCGGGCCACCGGGTGGGATGTCGGTGATGAGCCCGTCGAGGCGCGGATCCGGGCAATCCAGCCCGGCCAGCCTGTGCAGGATGGTCTCGTCGATGCCGAGCGGGGCTTCCGTCAGCGCCTCGCTCCGGCCGGGCTCGATCAGCCCCCATCGCCGCAGCGGACCGGTGGGGGCGACGGCGCTCCAATGCGCGCCGGGTAGCACGGCGAGCGCCAGCCCGAAGCTCGGCGCGCGCCGCAGCGGGTCGCCATGCAAGGCCGCGCACAGCCGCGCCACCTCGGAATCGAGTTCGACACCGGCGCAGAGCAGCAAGAGGTCGCGCTCGAAGGGCGAGAGGCGGAAGCCGGCGCTGAGCCGGCCGAGCCCGGTGTCGGCGGGATCAGTACCATGGTCGTCGGACGGTGCGGCGGCAGGCGGCGCGGCAGGCGCGTCGCCATTGGCGAGACGCCGCTGCAGGATGAGCCGCAGCCGCGCGAGCTCGGCCGCGAGATGGCGCTGGTTCCGTTCCACCCAGTCGGCCCGCGCGGCGCTCATGGCAGCGTCACCTGCTGGCTCGGCGCGAAGACCGGCGGACGGGCGGTGCGGTCGATCAGCAGGCTGTCGATGCCGTTCACGCGCAGCCGCACGGGGACCGTCGTGCCGGCGACGAAATCGCTGCCGCGAAAGGTCAGCGTCGTCGCCGGCGTCGCGCCGATGGGGACGGCGGGAATCTCGCGGCTGCCGACGACGAGCGACACCGCCTCGCCCGGCCGCACCGGCGGGGCGCAGGTGATGGTGAAGGTCACCACGTCGCCCGCCCGCGCCGCGTTGACCTGCCGGATCAGCGGCGCCAGCACGAGCGGCAGCACGTTGGTGGTCCGCAACTCGCCGGCCGCGTCGCGCGTGGCGACGCAGACCCGATAGAGGCCGACCCGCCAATTGGCCGGATCCTGCTCGGGCGGGACCGGCGGCGGCGGAACCGGCGGCACCGGCGGCGGCAAGGCGACGCTCACAAGGCCATCGGCGGCGGAGGCCGCCACAAGCCGCAGCGTTTCCCCGCCCGGCTCGGCGGTGACGTCGACGAACACCGCCTCACCGGCCAGATGATGGCCCTCGAGCCGGATCGTCTCGCCGAGGCGTGCCGCCGTCTGCTGCCCTGGCGGCACGATGGCGGTGAGCGTCGGAATCGCCGGCACCAGCGAGGCCTGCACCGCGATGCCCGCCTCGCGGCCGGTCGCGGGGTCCGGCTCGCCGCGCGACAGCACCGGCAGCGGTGCGCGCTTCGGGCGCGGGCGCTGGATCAGCACCACCGACACCTCATAGGCGGCACTCGGCCGGTATCGCGACTGGAAGGCGGTCCAGAGCTTCGACATGTCGTCGGTACTCAGCGGACGCGGCCTGACCTTGATGAGCTCGACCTGATCGGCGAGATCGGACGCGGTGAGCGCCTGCACCGCGGCGGCCGCCATGCCCCCGCCCGGCGGATTGGCCAGGACGTCGCGGATGAAATCGCGGCTCAGCACGCCGTTTTCGTGCAGCAGCAGCATGGCGTGGCCAAGCAGGATCTCGCCCTGGAACTCCTCCTCCGCATAGGCGGTGAGCAGATAATACAGGTCGAGCGCCAGCATCGGATCGACGATCCGGTCGGCGCGCGCGTCGCGGCTCGGCAGATCGCGGGCGCTCCAGCCGGTGTTCGGGGTTACCTGGTGCAAATAGAGATTGAGCTGGGTCGCCTCGGCCGTCGCGGCCGCCTCCCCGAGGATGCGGTCCGGCGGCAGAGCGGAGACGGTGACGGTACCGCCGAGCGCGCCGCCTATGCCGGAGGCGACCAGCCCCGAATGCAGCATGTCCTGCAGGACGCGGGTGACGGCGGCGATGGCGAGGCCGTTGCTCATCGCCGCCCCCGGCCGTCGCTCCGCAGATAATCGTCGAGCGTCATCAGCCGGCTGGCCGGCCGGGCGGGCGGCGCGGCGGCCGGCGCCCGCACCTCGACGCTGCCGATGCTGACGCGGATCACCGGCGCTGGGTCGGGCACCTCCTGCGCGGCAGCCGGGACGACGGGCGCGAGCACCGCCTCGGGGGTGCGCGCGGCAAGCGTTGGGGCGGGGATAGGTGTCCGGGTCGGCATCTGGACCGGCGCCGGCGGATGGAGCGGCGCAACTGGCCTGTCCGGATCGCCCGCCGCCGGTGTCGGTGTCGGAGCCACACGGCGCGGCGCAGAGCTGACGCCATCGGCAGCGAGCGGGAACGGGTCGGACGGTGCCGGCGGCACGGCCAATAGCCCGGACGGCACGGCGAGCCGTGGCCCAACCGGCGTCGGCTGCGGGGCGGCATGCGACGTGGCGGGGACCGGCGCAGACGAGGATGGCGGCATCGCCACGGGACGCGCCTGCCCCGCCGGCCGCCCCTCCTCGACGCCGGCCGGCAGGCGGGCCTGCGGGCGGCGCGGCACCGGCGCGACGACGCCAGTCTCGACGGGCGCTCCGGCCACCCGCGAAGCCGGGGCGGCGGCCGGCACCGGCGTACCCGGATCCACGGCTGCCCCCTCGAAGCGGGAGGCCTGCCGCGGCAACACCGCCGGCATCACCCCCTGCGCGCGTCCTGCAAGCCGGCTGAACAAATCCGCCATGGGCTAGCCCGCCCATGCCAGATAGTTTTGGCGCCGCGCCGGGCTCATCGCCAGAATGTCGCGCTCAGACCAGCCATAGGCCCGCGCCAGCAGGGCGACCTCGCCAACCAGCCGGCGCGCCTGCTGGCCGATCTCCTCCCACAGGAAGCCCGGCACGTCGAGCGCCAGCGACCAGTCGCAGCCGCAGGCCGGGCATGCTAGGTCGAAGCTCACCTCGGTGAGCGGGTCGAGCGCGAGAATCGCCTCGGCGGCAGCCGCCCGTGCCGTCGCCGGCAATGCCTCGACGGATACCGGATATCCCTGCCCGTCCACCGCGCTCACGCAGGCGGCCAGCAGGCGCGCCTCCGCCGCCGCCGGATCGGCGCAGCCCTCTGCCGCCGCCTGGTCGCGGCTGTCCGGCGCGCGTACGCTGAGCCGGAAGCCGCCGGCCTCGACGGCGAGCGGCGTGGCCGGTGCGTCGACGGGCTCGTCCGCCAGCAGCGCGCCGATGTCGACGGGAAACTCCAGCGGCGAGGCGCAGGCCGGGCAATGGGCGAACGCCTCCAGCCGGTTGCCGAGCGTCGCCGCCCGTACCGCCAGCAAGGCGCGATCCCGCGCGCCGAGCGGCAGGCGGGCGACATCCTCCGGCGGCGCCTCGGGATCGACGGCGGCCAGCACCAGCAGCGCGCGCGCACTGGACGACAGGCCGTGGCCCGCCTCCCAGATGTCGAGCACGTCGGCGCCGGTGAGGCCGCGCCACATCATTCGGGCTCCGTAAAGGTGGGTTCGCTCGGTTCGGTGACCTCGTAGTCGCGCTCCCAGCCCTCGTTCTCGAGCTTGATCGACTGGATCGCCACCGCATTGGCGTTGGCGTCGAGATCCGGCAGCGCCTGATATTCCGAGACCCAGCAGCGGAACACCTTGTAGGCGAGAGCCAGCTGGCCGGCCTCGTTGTAGACCTCGACGATGATGTCCTTGCGGAAATCCTTCAACGAGACCTCGGCGCCAAGGCCGGAACCGAAGTTCCACACCTTCGAGGCCCATTTCTCGAACTCGGTATCGTGGGTGACGCCGCGTTCCAGCGAGATCGATTCGTATTTGGTGCGGCCGGGCGACTTGCGCCCGGTGGAGGGATCGCCACCCTCGCGATGCTCGACCACCTCGGTCGAGCGCTTCAGCGACCCGACCTTGCTGACGCCGGCGACATAGCGCCCGTCCCATTTCACCCGGAACTTGAAGTTCTTGTAGGGATCGAAACGCTGCGCATTCACGCTGAACTGAGCCATCGTCGCCCCCTCAGACCTGGATCTGCCCAGCCATCTGCTGGAGCTTGATGATGACGAACTCGGCCGGCTTCAGCGGAGCGAAGCCGACGACGATGTTGACGATGCCGCGGTCGATGTCGTTCTGCGTCGTGGTCTCGGCATCGCACTTCACGAAATAGGCCTCGCGCGGGGAACGCCCCTGGAACGCCCCCTGGCGGAACAGGTTGTTCATGAACGCCCCGAGATTGAGCCGGATCTGCGCCCAGAGCGGCTCGTCATTGGGCTCGAACACCACCCATTGCGTGCCGCGATAGAGGCTCTCCTCGAGGAACAGCGCCAGCCGGCGCACCGGCACGTATTTCCACTCCGACGCCAGCTGGTCGCTGCCGCGCAGGGTGCGCGCGCCCCATGCCACCGGGCCGAAGCCCGGCCGGTTTCGCAGGCAGTTCATGCCCAGCGGGTTCAGCACGCCGTTCTCGGCGTCGGTCATCACATAGTCGAGCCCCATCACCCCGCGCAGCACCGCATCGGTGCCCGCCGGCGCCTTCCACACGCCACGATCATTGTCGGTGCGGGCGTAGAGCCCGGCCATGGCGCCGCTATTGGCGAAGGATTTCAGCCGGTTGCCGTCGAGCGGGTCCGGCTGCTGGAGGCGCGGGAAATACACCGCGATGTTGGAATCGCGCAGCGCGCCGTGGCCGTTCAACCAGTTGCGCGCCTCGTCGAGCGTGTCCACCGCGCGGGGAAGATCGGCGATGTAGAAGGCTCGCCGCTCCCTCGCATAATCGAGCGCCGCCGCCAGCAGCGCGTCGTCGGACTGGTCCGGCACGCACAGGATGTTGAACAGGTCGACATCCTCCAGCGCGTAGAGCCCGGACTTGGCGCCGCGGCTGCCGACCAGCTGGGTCGGGCTCGGCGGCGCGCCATCGTCGCCGGGGACGGGATCCGCCTGCGCCTGGCCCGCGGAGCCGACGCCCAGCGCATAGCGCGCGACGTTCACCGCCCCGCCATTCAGGCCGAGCGTGGCACCTGTGGTATTGGCGCCGTTGTTGCTGACGCTAAGCCGCACGGCGGGATTGGCGCCACCCGGCACGAGGCGGAGCCGGCCGTCGGCCAGCGTCACCCGCGCCTGGCTCAGCTCGGCCTTGGACGAGCCGGCCAGCGCCGATTGCAGGGCGGAAACCAGCCCCTGCGTCGTCGTCGGTCGCCCCGCAGCGCCCCACAGTTCCACCGTGTGCGGACCGTCATTGGCGACGCCGTCGGCCAGCAGCGTGACGTTGATCGAGGCCGGCTGCGCCAGGGTGGAAAGGTCGAGCGCGGCAATGCTTGTGCCGACCGTGCCGGTCTGCGCCGGCCGGATAGCGGCGGCGGCATCGACCTCGCGCCCGCCATTCAGCGTGCCGAGCTTGAGGATATCCGTCGCATTGCGCTGCCCGGCGCGGGAGAAGCGCACCGAGGAGCGCTGGCCCTGCCCGTCGGCGGTGCCGGAGGTGGCAATGATGCTGGTCGCGCCGGCGGTGCAGGTGAAGCCGGAGAAGGCCGGCGCCGAGGGGCGGATGAGCCGCACCTGCGCCTGGATGCGCGCGGCGGCGTCGCCCAGCAGCTCGCCGAGATCGTCGCCGGTCAGCTCGCCGCCCGCATCGAACAGATCGAACTCGTAGGGCCCGTCACCATCGAGGGTGATGGCGAGGCGACGATGACCGTCGTCCAGCCGGTCGATGTCGGCCTGCGCCAGCGTGCCGCTGGTGCTGGTGCCGTTGCCGTTGGCGACCGCCGCGGCAGAGGCCGCCGCCGCCGGCCGCGTGACGGTGACGAGCTCCGACGCCGCATTGACCACGCTCACCACATAGGCGGACGAGAACTCGTTCATCGAGAGATTGCGGTGCGCCTCCACGCGCGCCGGCACCGGCCCCGATCCCTGATCGACCAGTTCGGTGATCTGGAGGTTGAACAGGCTCGCCGGGTTGACGGTGTCGTAGTCGATATCGAGCCGCAGCCCGTTGCCCCACAGCCCCTCCGAACGGGCCTCCACCTTCAGCACGGTGATGCCGCCGGCCGCGACGTCGTTCTTCAGCCCGATGGCGGCGCGGGCGGCTCCGTGCGCGACGCGCACGACATAGGCCTGCCCACCGCCATTGCGGAAGAAGTTCTGCACCGCATAGCTGAGCGGCGAATCCACGTCGAGCCCGCCGAAACCGCGCTCGTAATCGCTGAAATTGAAGATCTGCAGCGCCTTGTTGACGGTCCCCCGTGTCGTGTAGCCGACAAAGGCGGTGACCGAGGTGGCGACGCCGACCAGCGTGCGGACGCCGCTGGGAACCTCCTCGATATAGACACCGGGATAGCTGACGGTAACCGGCATGGCGACGGCTCCTGGCTCTGGGACCGGGAGCCTGCCCGATCGCCCGCAGCAAAGGTCGAACAGAGGTGCGCATAAGCAAGTCGTCCGACAATCGGACAAACTCGGAAGAACAGGATTGATGTTTGAGGCTCTACTGGCTGCCCCCCGACAGCCATCCCCCCGAACCGGGGTGTTCTTTTCAGCTTATTCTGTCTGCGATATTCGGCACCGCGTACGCTTATCGTGACACATCGACACGGACAAACGTTCGAACCGTACGATTCCGAACGGACAATCGAAAGAATCGACCTGCCCTGTAGAACAGGAACCCGGATCGACAGCACGCACAAAAAAGAAACAACGAGACGAGGCGACAGCACTACATTAAATAGTGGACTAGAAGTCTTTCAGGCACGCACTGAAAGATAGAACAATTCGATGGCAACGCTTACGTAAGCTGAAACGACAGCTCGGCGACCAACGATTTTATCGCGGGGGAGATAATGCACACCACCTCTGCGGGCGGCAAGCAGTATTTTCCGCACAGGAGCGTCGGCGCGCCTTCGCACATATTCATATAAATTATTGAACTAATTTCGATTTCCTGGATCTCGCCGCGCTCGAAATACCTCTTTGGCGAATCCATCTTCATGTCAGGAACGTTCATCTTTTCCGTTCCGCCCGAAAGCACGAGTATAAGCATATGTCATCGCTGATGAAAATCTATTTACGGTATCCAAATGCCGACATTCTGTCCGCAAACGAACCCAACGGAGTCAATGACTTATCATAGGCCGCCGGATGCTCGACCCGATCTCCGTCCGGCATGATGACGGCAGATGGATACCGTCCGATCTCCGACGAAACGGCAGAATTATTGCCAGATATGCCAGCCGCGGCGACCGACCTGCGAGCCGGGGAGACGACGACCGCCGCCCGCCGAGGGGCGGACGTGGAAACCACGATGATCGGTGTTTCGTACGGAAATGGCGCGCCGACCAAGGCGAAATTACGAACACCTATGTCGTTGAAATTTCTTTGATTTAGAAGGTGCTCAGACCAACTGAAACGCCAGCTTTCGTTTTCGACTGAATGTGTCGGAAGGCCGATCTTCAAGAATCTGGTGCGGATGAGGAGCTACTATTGCTCAACGCGTGCTGCGCCACCGCGGGCAGCGCTGGAACTTCCAGGCGTTCGCGGATGGTGACCAGTTTCATAAGCTGCGCTGAAAGAACGTGGTCGAAACTTGCAAGGCGCGGCATCGACAAGTGATCCGCCAATCGCATCGCATCTGGCTCCCGATCGGCGGCGATCGCCGCCAGATGCCTGGTGACGCCCTCCACACTTGCTTCCTGAACTTCGATCATATGCCAGGCGGTGGCTCCCCGCAGCTGCCGGGCCAACAATGTCCGTTACGAACGACACGCTGACCTCTATCGCGCATTCCTCGCCATCACCGCAGCCATCATCGCATTTAGGGCTATGAAACGGTTTTGTTAGGCGCACTTAGGTTCGAATCCCGCCCGTTCCGCCGATACTGTCGTCGGCTAGCTAAAGCGGCTTGCGGATGGGTAGCCAGACGCTCCGCAAGGCATCCAACCATTTCTTCGAGATCAGCTCCGCCGCCACGCGCGGGTTCGGCGTCGCGATGAACTGGCTCTCGGCGTGGCGGGCGGCGAAGCGCCGGCCTGAAACAGGAAAGGCGTGCGCTGCCGCGTCGGTGTCGGCAGATGCGGTCCCTCCACCCGGTAGCACTTGCCGTGATGGCGGATCTTGTGGACCCGCGCGTGGTCGGAGAAAACCCCGCCGGCCGTGTCGCGCAGGAGCGCGTCATCGTGCCACGAGCTTTCCCGCAGCTGACGACCTCGGCATATTCCTCCGCCCCTTCGTAGCGCTCGTCGTACTCCACCAGCCGCTCGAAGCCGAAGCTGCGCCCCGCCTTCTCCTGGGTCAAGGTGACGATGTTCCAGGCGGGGCAGCCATCGCTGATGTGGTCGAGTCTCAAGCCACGGCGGGTGAACTCGAACAGTTGAGCTTGGAGAACGGAGCCGGTCGAAACTAGCCCCAGATGCTCGATGCTGACCGCGATGGCCGAACTGCAGCAGCGTATCGCGTCGGAGGAGTGCTCGCTGGAGCGGCACGCCGCCGCTGTCCAAATTGGCGAGGTGAAAGATATGCTTGCCGATATCGACGCCATAGGCAGCCGTGGGCGCGACGGCGTCGCGACGAGGCTTCAGCGGCACGTAGGCCTAGCGCGTCGCGTAGAAGAGGCTGGTCTGTTTCCTGAAGGGAGGCGACGTCGGAACGCAGACCACCTCCGCGGGTACCGAGGTGGTCGCCGAAGTTCGCTAGTTACGACTCCAAGCGGTCGGTCTTTGGTGGGTTGGCAGCCGGGGCTTGCAATAAGGCGGCCCGTCTCGCGCGTCACATTATCGTCGAGAAGCGCCCTTGGGCGAAGATGAGAGGCTCGCCCGGTCGCTCGGCGAAGTCGACGACCCGACCTAGGAAGATCACATGGTCACCACCATCGTGCTCAGCATGTTGGACACAGACGAAATGCGCCACCGTTTCGCCTAAGACGGGGTGGCCGCTCGATGATGGTTCCCAGGCCACACCGTCGAAATCGTCTGGACCGCCACGGGCGAACCGCATCGCCAGCTCGCTTTGGTGACCAGCGAGCACATTGACGATGAAGCCGTCGGCACCCCTTATCGCCTCAAGGCTGCGTGAGCGGCGCGACAGGCTCCAGAGGACCAGTGGCGGGTCGAGCGACACCGCGTTGAACGAACTGATGGTCAGTCCGACAAGTGCGTTGGCGCCACAACGCGAGGTAACGACCGTCACACCCGTGGCAAACCGGCCAAGCGCGTTGCGGAACGATCGGTGCGCGGACAGATCATTCATCAGCCTAGCCCGATGCGATCAGAGACGGCACGGCCGGGGCGGACTGCGCCAGCGGAGGGGTGCCCTGAAGGGCCTCGATGTCGTCGACCATGTGCAACGCGGTTCCCCAGTCGAACGTCCGATACGCATTGGCGGTCGTGATGTGGCTCGCACCCGAGTAGAACATCTCGTACTGGACATGCCTTGAGGCGAACTCCGAGCCGACGGCGTCCCACGCCATGCGGAACAGGCGCACGCGCTCGGTGGCATCGCGCACCGGAGACACCTGTGTGGCGTCGATGATCGAGCGCAGATAAGGATCCTCGAAGTCCCGCACCGAAGAGGGCAGCATGATGACCCCGCCGCCGGCCAGATCGCGCAGGCGGGCGACCGCTTTCGGATACATGTCCTGGGTCTTGACCTGCGCGGCATAGAGCAGACTGCGCGAGGGAAGGAAATAGTCGCCGTAACCCGCGCCGCCGGCTTCCATGGCCAACACGAAAGCCTCGACCATCGAGGCTTCCGCCGAGAGCTCGCCGAGCTTGGTCTTCACGGCGGGCATGTCGATCAGGCCGCTGGTTTCCGCCAGTCGGCGCGCGACGCCGGCGAGGAAGCGCATCTTGACCATCAGCCGCACTTGCGACTGGTAGTTTTGATAGACATGCATCGGCGTGTCGTGCCACTGCGCGCGTGCCATGTCGGTGTCGCGGTAGACGAAGACGCGCTCCCACGGAACTTTCACATCGTCGAAATAGACGATGGCGTCGTTCTCGTCGAAATTCGCCGATAACGGATAGTCGAAGGACGAGCGCGCTTCCGCTTCGTAGGACTTGCGGGACATCAGTGTCAGGCCCCTGCTGCCGATTGGCAGCGCGAAGCTCAGTGCATAGGCCTCCTCGCCGCGTCCCAGGGGCTGGATGTTGGCGACGAACAACTCGTCCGACATCACGGAGGACGTGCCGAGCATCTTCGCACCGCGCACCGTGATGCCGGCGGTGTCCTCGTCGACCACGCTGGCGACCAGATGCTTGTTCTTCTGCTCGCCCGCCGTCTTGCCCCGGTCCGCCTGAGGGTTCTGGATGACATAGCTCACGAAAAGGTCGTTCTCGCGGGCATGGTGATAATAGTCGAGAACGGCCTTGGCGCGCGCTGGACCATGACGTTCGAACAGGTCGATCCCCATGACCATCGCGCTGAGCGTCGAGGCGACATGATCCGGCGAGCGGCCCAGCCAACCGCAATTCAGGCTCGACCAGGCCTCGAGCGCGCGCCGCCGTTCCACGAGTTCGGCATAGCTGTGCGGCAACTTCCAGGCCCGGTTCGTCCGACGGCCATTGCCGATATCGAATGTCATCAGCTCGAGATTTTCGGGAGCCGCCTGGAAATCGTACAGCCTGGCAAAGGAGCCGACGGTACGGCGGAATGCCGGATGAACGCGAATGTCGCGTACCCGTTCGCCATCAAGATAGACGGCGCGGTCATCGCCGAGAGCGTCGATGTAGTCACTGCCGTTGCGGACTGACATTGGGACTCCTTTCAGCCCTGCGTCGCGGCACGACACCGGCTGGCTTCAAATTTGCTAGGCACTACTTGCAACATTTTGCATGTTAAGGAACATAGTTCAAGAACTTGAATATAAGAAAAGTTGTGGGTAGTGATAGTCCGGTGACCCTGTCGTCGGACGGGCATCCCAGATGCGTGGCGGCTATAAGGAGGTGACAGACCGTGCGGCTCGTTCAACCCAAGACCTTGCCGGAGGCCATTGCGACCCTCGCAACCGACCCGCAGGCGTGCTGCCTTGCCGGCGGAGCGACGCTCATCAGCTTTGTGAAGTCGGGCAGGGTCCGCCCCACACAGTTGGTGAGCCTCAAGAGGGTCGAGGAACTGCATGGCCTGACGGTGGCGGACAACGGCAGCGTCGTCATCGGCGCAATGACGCCCCATCGCGAGGTGGCCCGCGCCGCTTGCCTGCTCCATGGTCATGAGATTCTTCGGGAAGCCGCCGCACAAACCGCACACCCGACCATCCGCAACATGGCGACACTGGGCGGCTCGATCGCGGGCGGCGACCCGACGGCGGATTACCCATGCGCCCTGCTTGCGGCGGGCGCGGATATCCTGGTCGCCGATGCGGCGGGCGCCTTCGCCGTTTCGGTCGACGACTTCTTCCTGGACCGCTACGTCACCGCGCTCGCGCCCGGCCAGATCGTGACCGGCGCGCATCTGCCCGCGACCACGGCCCACGAAACGAGCGCCTTCGTCAAGTTCTCACGGGTCGATGGCGACTATGCCACCCTCACTGTCGGCGTTCGCATCGGCTGGTCGGGCGAAGAGTGCCGTTCGCTGCGCATTGCGATCGGCTCCTTCGGCGCGACCCCACTGCGTTCGCCCGATGTGGAAGCGATGCTGATCGGCACCCGGCTGCTGTCGGCCGAGGTGAAGCGGGCTGGAGACGCCTATGTCGGGCTCGGCCGTCCCCGCGATGACATCAAGGCGTCCGCCAACTATCGGCGCCTCATCCTCCCGGGCATGCTGCAGCGCGCCGTCGAGCAGGCGCGCGCCCGGCTTCCCTCTCGTTCCGGAGCGCTGGCCTGATGTCTGACGCCGTTCTCGTTTCCCTTTCCATCAATGATGAAGTGCGGCCGGTGGCGATTCCGATCGATCGAACCCTGCTGGATGTCTTGCGCGAGGATCTCCGGCTCACCGGTGCCAAGCGTGCCTGCGAGGCTGGCGCCTGCGGTGCCTGCAACGTGCTGATCGACGGTCATACGGCGCGCTCCTGCCTCACACTTGCCGCTGATCTCGAAGGCTGTGCGGTGCGCACCATCGAGGGGTTGGCGCAGGATGGAGTGCCGAGCGTCGTGCAGCAGGCCTTCCTTGATGCGGGGGCCATACAATGCGGCTTCTGCATGCCCGGCATGATCATGTCCGCGACCGAGCTACTGGCCGACAACCCTTCGCCGACCATCGCGGAAATCCGGACCGGTATCTCGGGCAATCTCTGCCGATGCTCGGGATATGTGAAGGTCATCGAGGCGATCGCCCTTGCCGCGCGGCGCCTCGCTCCTTCCCGCCCGATGGCCGCTGCGAGCTGAGGTCCGGACATGCTCATGAAATCACCGAAGACCGAGGCCGCCATCGGGCTCACAATGTCGAGGCTCGAAGCCCTGGAGAAGGCGAGCGGCGCGGCTGCTTTTACCGAGGACATGACACTGCCCGGCATGCTGCACGGTGCGTTGGTGTTGAGTCCCCACGCCCATGCCCGGATCCTCGGATATGACCTGTCGCGTGCTCTCGCCTTGCCCGGCGTGAAGGCTGTGATAACCGGCGCCGAGATCGGCCGTCGCTATATGGGACTGGTGGTCAAGGACGAAACCGCCCTTGCCGTCGACAAGGTCCGCTACATTGGCGAGCCGGTCGCTGCGGTCGCCGCCATCGACGTCGCCACCGCCCGCGCGGCGGCGGCGCTCGTCGAGGTCGAGTACGAGCCGCTGCCGGCGGTGTTCACCATCGAGGAGGCGATCGCCGAGGGCGCTCCGATCCTGCATGAGGACTTCGCGTCCTATTTCAAGATCTACGATGCCTCGACCTGCCGCCTCCCTAACGAACTGACCCGTTCGGAAATCATTCTGGGAGACGTGGCGAAGGGCTTTGCCGAATGCGACGTCGTCGTCGAGCGGGTTTATGAGACCGCTGCGCAGAACCACATCTATATGGAGCCTTGCGCCGCGCTCGCGGCGGTCGACGGGCGGGGCAAGGTCACGGTCTGGTCCTCGACCCAAAGCGTGTTTCGCACCCAGGCGAATGTGCATGAAAGCCTCGGCATTCCGATGGCCAGGATTCGCTCGGTCGTCCCCCGCGTCGGTGGCGGATTTGGCGGCAAGTCGGAGGCGACCGTGCAGCCGGTGGCTGCGGCGCTGGCGCTGAAGACCGGTCGGCCGGTGCGTGTCGTTCTCTCGCGGGAAGAGGACATGATCACCATGCGCGCGCGCCACCCGGCGCGGATGCGGGTGAAGACCGGAGCGCGCCGCGACGGCACCCTGGTTGCGCGCGAGTTCGAGGCCTGGTTCGACGGCGGCGCCTATGCCGACGACAGCCCTGCCGTGCTGAATTTCGCGATGTTCTTCGCCGGCGGTCCTTATCGCTTCGAACATGTCCGCGTCGAAGGTCACGCGATCTACACTAACAAGTTGCGCGCCGGCGCATTCCGGGGCTTCGGCAACCCACAGGCGACTTTCGCCAGCGAAAGCCAGATCGACGAGATCGCCCGGGAATTGGGCATGGACCCGCTGGAGCTTCGGCTCAAGAACATCGTAAAGCCCGGTGATCGCTGGCTCGGAGGGCAGACGCTCGCCACGAGCGGCCTGGAAGCATGCATCGACAAAGTGATCGACGCCTCGCGCTGGCGTGAGCGCCACGGATCTCCGCTTCCCGCGCCGGCCGGCAAGCGCCGGGGACTCGGCCTGACATTGACCGCGCATGTCTGCGGGTTCCTCTCCACGAGTGCGATCGTTCGCCTCGCCGAGGATGGGTCGGTGACGCTAAATACCGGCGCGGTGGATCTCGGGCAGGGGAGCGACACCGTGCTCTCTCAGATGTGCGCCGCGGGTCTGGGGCTCGGCGTCGACGACGTGAACTTCGTGGCGCCGGACACCGACGCCTCGCCCTACAATTCCGGCACCAATTGCAGCCGTGTCACCTACATGGTGGGGCGCGCGGTCGGCGAGGCGACTCAGGCGGTGCAGGCGAAGATGGCAAAGATCGCCGCCCGCATCCTCGAATGCCCGGAGGACGACGTGGAATTGCTGCCGGGCGGGCTGATGGGGGTGGCTGGCAGCAATCGCACAGTTTCGTTCAAGGAGATCGCCGCGCGCTCCCTCTGGTTTGCCGATGGTGGAGGCCCGGTGATCGGCTCCGGCTCGATCATGCATAACGAGCCCCTCGATCCCAAGCACACGCTGCTGTCGGGGATGGTGTCGTTCCACAATGTCGGCGCCTTCATTTTCGGTGCACAGGTGGCGGAGGTCGAGATCGACGAGGTAACGGGCAAGGTCGACATCGTGGAAGCATGGTGCGCTCATGATGTCGGTCGGGCGGTCAATCCCGGAGCGGTCGAAGGACAGATCCAGGGTGGCTTCGTCCAGGGGGCCGGCTATGCCCTGTCGGAGGAAATGCTCTGGAAGGGCGGGCGCCTGATCAATCCCTCGCTGTCGGACTACAAGATTCCCTGTGCCCTCGACGTGCCCTACGAGATACGAAGTTTCGTCGTCGAGGTGCCGGACCCGACCCATCCGTTCGGCGCCAAGGGTGTCGGCGAACCGCCGCTGATCGGCGCAGGGCCCGTCATCGCCAATGCGATCGCCGACGCCGGCTTCCGCGTGCGGCGCCTGCCCATCACGCCCGAGCGCATGCTGCGCGCCATGCTGAACGGGGAGGATGGCGTCGATGTCTGAACTGCGAGCGAATGAAAGCCGTCCCGACGCAATGGAGCGGCGCGACCTTGTCGGCTATGGCCGCCGCCCGCCGCATCCGCAATGGCCCGGCGGGGCTCGCATCGCCGTCAACTTCAACCTCAATTACGAGGGGGGAGGCGAAGCCTCGCTCGCCAATGGCGACGACATGTCGGAAGGCATGCTGAACGATATCGGCGTCCCGACGAAGCAGGGCGTGCGCGTTCCGCTCGTTGAATCCGTGTTCGAATACGGTGCGCGCTGCGGCGTATGGCGCGTGCTCGACGTGCTGCGCGATCACGGCGTGCAGGCCAGTGTTCTCGGTGTGGTGCGGGCGCTGGAGCAGAATCCTTCCATCATCGAGACTTTCCTCGCCGATGGCCATGAGATCGTTAGCCACGGGTGGCGATGGATCGACTATTGCGACGTGCCCGAGGAGATCGAACGCGTGCATATTCGCCGTGCCGTCGAGGGACTGGTGAAGCTGACCGGGGAGCGTCCGTCCGGCTGGATGACGGGCCGGCCGGGTCCGAACACGCGCCGGCTTCTGATCGAGGAAGGTGGCTTTCTTTATGATCGCGACTCGTTGGCCGACGAGATCCCCTATTGGGTCTCAGTCGGGACGACGCCGCATCTCGTGATCCCCTATTCCTATGAGACCAACGACAACCGGTTCAACGAGAATGCCGGCTTTGCGACCGGCGATCATTTCTTCACCTACATGCGGGAC
Source organism: Ancylobacter sonchi (assembly GCF_018390695.1). Classification (GTDB taxonomy): domain Bacteria; phylum Pseudomonadota; class Alphaproteobacteria; order Rhizobiales; family Xanthobacteraceae; genus Ancylobacter; species Ancylobacter sonchi. Next base: position 179,039 of record NZ_JAHBGF010000012.1, read on the forward strand.
GCTTTCGACCGGCTGTATGAAGAAGGCGCGCGCGCGCCCAGGCTGCTCTCCATCGGCCTGCATGACCGGCTGATCGGGCGCCCCGGTCGCATCGGCGGGCTCCAGCGATTCCTGGAGCATGTCCACCGGCATGACGATGTCTGGATCTGCCGCGGCGTCGATATTGCTCGGCACTGGCAGGCACGGTTTCCGTCAGAATCCTGACCGGTGTGTCGGGTCGCCCTGACAGGCCGCGCTCGATGACGTCGATCGCGGCCGGCCTTTCGCCTCAGTGGCCGAGGTTCTGCTCGTGGCCCTTCCCGAAGCCGAAATAGGCGTCGTCGAGCGCAGTGCTCGACGAGATCTCGTCGCCGTCGAGCGTGGCGACGATACGTCCAGTTCGCACGACATGCAGGCGCGTGGCGATGTCGGCGATGCGCGCAGTGCTTTGCTCGACCACGATCATCCCGAGTGCCTGCTGGTTCCGCAGTTCGAGCAGCACTTCATAGACCTTGTCGACGACCAGGGGCGCGAGGCCGAGAGAGGGCTCGTCGATCATGATCAGGCGCGGACGGGACATGAGCGCGCGGGCGATGGCCAGCATCTGCTGTTCGCCCCCCGAGAGCTTGCCGGCCTGCGAACGGTAACGCTCGCGCAAGATGGGAAAGCGAGTCAGCGCGAGGTCGACATCATCAGCCAGTCCATCGCCCCGCCTCACGGTGGCGCCGAGGCGGAGATTTTCCTCGACCGTGAGCGAGCCGAAGATCCGCCGGCCTTCCGGGACAAGCGAAACGCCGAGCCGCGCGACCTTCTCTGCGCCAAGGCCGCCAATCTCGCTGTCATTCAGGACGATGCGTCCGCTGCGCGGCGTGAACATGCCCGCGATGTTGCTGACCAGCGTGGTCTTGCCGGCGCCGTTCGGGCCGACGATGCACACACATTCACCGGGTGCCACGGTGAGGCTGGCGTCTCTCAGTGCCGTGAAAGGGCCATAGCCGCACTCCACCCGATCTACCCGCAGCATTGCAAAACCCTTCTCGCCATCGCCGAACTTCATCGGGAGCGCCGCGCGCTCCCATCAAGCATGACGCGAACCTGCAGGGTGTTCAAGTTCTTTCATATACATCACAGAGTCGGGGGTGTGTTCACCCAAATAATCTCGGCTGGAATGTCGCCGGGATTGGTGAAGCCATGCGGCTGACTTGAAGGAAAGAAGAAGGAATCCCCTTCTTTCAAGCGGTAGGTGGTCCCTGCGACCGTGAGCAAGAGCTGCCCCTGGCGGACGAAACCAACCTCCTCGCCCTCATGCTGGCGCTGGCCGTCGCTGCTTCCGCCGGGCTGCACGCGCACCAGAAATGCCTCGAGCATCGTGCTGGCGCCGAACGGAATCATTACCTCCGCTTCCGTCCCGTCCGATCGGATGCCGCCGAACGCGATCTCCTGAATGATCGGCCGCTGCTGCGGTCCCATGACGATGTCCGGCCGGCGCGGATTCTCGTTCATCAGGGCAGCAACCGAGGTTCCAAGCACCTTTGCGATGCGATGCAGCGTGTTGAGGGACGGCGTCGCCTTGTTGTTCTCGATCTTGGAGATGAGGCTTTCCGAATAACCCGAACGGTCAGCGACGTCCTTGAGCCGAAGGCTTTTCACCTTCCTCGCATGGCGCAGCTGCGTGCCCAGGCGGATTGGAGCTTCATCGAACGCGTTTGCCTCTTCTTCCGGCGTGGTCACGTGGCTGTCTTTCCCATTTCATCGCGTGTCGGAGCGATCTTATACCAGAAAGGCGCGCGCTCCGCTTGCCTTATGATCGTTTCATAGTCACAGAGTTCAATTTTTGTACATAAATTCAAGTTGTTGAATTTGATGAATTTACGTAGCTTCTCCCCTCGGGTTTCCGGGTGCTTCTCCCGGCCTCCAGGATGGGGAACAAGAGATGAAAATGCTGAAATCGGGAATGGCGGCATTCGCCGCCGCCGTAATGTGGGTCGGCGTGGCGCAGGCTCAGGAGCCGATCCGCATCGGTTTCGCCGTCGCGGAAAGCGGATGGATGAACGCCTATGATGGTCCGCCCCTCAAGGCGGCGCTGCTGAAGATCGAAGAGATCAACGCCGCCGGCGGTCTGTTGGGCCGGAAGATCGAGACCGTCATCGCCGACACCAAGACCGAGCGCGAACAGGCGGCCAAGGCTGGCACCGAACTGGTGCAGAAGGGGGTGGACCTGCTCGTCATCTCCGCGGACTACGATTTCGGCGCCCCTGCCGGTCTCGCGGCCCAGCGCGCCGGCCTTCCCGCCTTCAGCCTCGGCGCGGCCGATCCCAAGATGGGCGTGCAGGGCGTGGGCAATCTCGTCTTCACCGCCAATGGCGCGGCCCAGGTCGAGGGCATCGACATGGCCGAATGGGCCTTCAAGCGGAAGGGGATTCGCAATCCCTACGTGCTCGAGGACCAGAGCATCGAATATTCCAAGTCCGGCTGCGCCGGCTTCCGTTCCGCCTGGAAGAAGCTCTCACCGGACCATCCGATCGCGGGCTCCGACGTGTTCAAGAACGACGATCCCTCGATCGCCGCGCAGATCACCCGCATCAAGTCGACCTCCCCGGCGCCAGACGCCATCTACATGTGCAGCTTCACGCCGGGCGGCGCGAGCGTGACCCGCCAGCTGCGCGCGGCGGGCATCGACGTGCCGATCCTTGCCAATGTCGGCATGACCGATGACTACTGGCTCGGCGCGGTGCCGAACCTCAGCAATTTCTACGTACCGACCTTCATGTCCATCTTCGGTGACGATCCGCGACCGGAACTGAACGTCTTCCTCGACAAGTTCACCAAGAAGTACGGCGCTCGGCCTGAATCGGCCTATTCCGTTCTCGGCTACAGCCTGATCGAACAATGGGCGAAGGCCGTCGAGCGGGCCAAGAGCACCGATGCCAAGGCCGTGGTCGCCGAGCTGGAGGCTTTCAAGGACGAGCCGCTCACCGTCGGACCGACCTCCTACTCCAAGGACCTCCATATCCAGGTGAACCGGCCGCTGCTGGTCATGGAAGTCCAGGGCGGCAAGCACAGGTCGCTGGAAGTGTGGCGCAACGAGATCATCCCCTCCACGCAACTCCTGTTCCGTATCGGCGAATGAGTGCCGAATATCCGCTTACCGGGGCGTCGGAGGCTTCCGACGCACTCGAGGCGCGCGGCGTCGTCGTTCGCTTTGGCGGCGTCGTCGCGCTGAGCAACGTCAATCTGGCCATCCACCGGAGGGAGGTCTTCGGACTGATCGGCCCGAACGGCGCGGGAAAGAGTACGCTGGTCAACGTCCTCACCGGCTTTCAGGAGCCGACCGAGGGCGAGGCGCTGGTGAATGGGCGCAGTCTCAAAGGCTGGGCATCCCATCAGGTCGCCCGAATCGGCGTCACCCGCACCTTCCAAGCGGCCCGCGTGTTTCCCGCGCTGACGGCGCTGGAGAATGTGACGGTCGCCGCCCTCGGCTCCGGTGTGCCGCTTCGGCAGGCGCGCGCGCAGGCATTCGACGCCCTAGAATGGATCGGGTGCGCGTCCGCCGCCGGCAAGTCCGGCCAGTCGATCAATTACGGTGACCAGCGCCGCATTGCCATGGCGCGGGCGCTAGTTTCGCGGCCGGCCTTTGTGCTGCTCGACGAACCCGCCGCCGGAATGAATGCCGAGGAGTGCGAGTCGCTCGTCGGGCTCATCTGCGCCATGCCCGAGCGTTGGGGCTGCGGGGTGCTCCTCATCGAGCACAACATGGATGTGGTGATGCGTGCGTGCTCACGCATTCTCGTTCTCGACGGCGGTCGCCCGATCGCCGAGGGCGTGCCCCACGCCATCCAGGCAAATGAAGACGTGCGGCGCGCCTATCTCGGCACGCGTGCCGCCCCGGCGCCGGCCCGCTAAAGCCCACGGAGATCGCCGTTTCATGCAGGTTCTCATCGACGCGGCCAGTACCGGCAGCCTCTATGCACTCGTCGCCCTCGCCATCGGCCTGGTCTTCGGTGTCATGCGTCTCATCAACTTCGTTCAGGGCGACTACATCACCATCGGCGCCTACGCGCTCATCGTGCCCTCCGCCGCGGCGACGCCGACACTGTTCATTGGCCTGTGGCCGGTACCGCTGGCGATCGGCGGGATCATGTTGATCGTGGTGCTGGTCGCGCTGGCCACCGAACGCGCCGCGTTCCGTCCGCTACGCCAGACCGACCCCTCGACGCTGCTCATCTCGTCCTTTGCGCTCAGCTTCCTGTTCCAGCAGACGATGATGCTAGTCTACAATAGCCGCCCGAAATCGGTGGATTTCGGCTCCTCGCTCGCCGCCGCCGTCGCGATAGGCGATCTGCGCGTACCTGGCATCCAGCTTGTCACCATGGCGACCGCGGCCATCTGCGGGCTCGCGCTGATCCTGTTTCTACGCCGGACGTCACTGGGCATCGAGATGCGGGCGGCCGCCGAGGATTTCGGCATGGCGCAACTTCTGGGTGTGCGCGCCAACAGGGTGATCGCGCTCGCCTTCGCCATCAGTGGAGCACTTGGCGCGGTCTCCGCTCTGCTCATCGTCGTCCAGACCGGCACTCTCGACTATCGCATGGGCGTGATGCCGGTGATCTACGGCTTCTTCGCCACCGTCATCGGCGGCATGGGCAGCCTTGCGGGTGCGGCGCTTGGTGGCTTCCTGGTCGGTGCCGCCAGCCAGTTGCTCCAGGCGTGGCTGCCGGGAGATCTGCGGCCGTTTCGCGATGCCTTCGTCTTCGGCCTCGTCATTCTCGTCCTTCTAGTACGGCCCGAGGGGATCGCGCGCTCGCGCGCGGCCCGCGAGCGCGTGTGAGGAGCTAATATGAACGCGCGTTCCTTCCTTGCCGCCCTGTCTTCCGCCGGGCCTGCACTCAGCCTGCTCATTCCGCTCGGGGGGGCAGTACTGCTGTTGTCGTTCACGGGCTCCATGGTGCTTGAACAGGCCGCCATCGAGGCGCTGATCAAGATCGTGGCGGTGGTCGGCCTCTACATCTTCATCGGCAATTCCGGGATCATGTCCTTCGGGCACGTCGCCTTTATGGCAATCGGCGCCTATGCGGCGGCGTGGCAGACCTGCTGCGAGATGCTGAAGCCGATCGTGATGTCCGGCCTACCCGACATACTGCTGCGGAACACCGTGCCGAATTTTCCCGCCAGCCTCGCCTCGGGCGCGCTCGCGGCGGTGGCGGCCCTGGCGGCGGGACTCGTCATCCTCCGTCTCAATGGCATCGCCGCCAGTATTGCGAGTTTTGCCCTGCTGTTCATCATCAACGTGGTCTATTCGAACGCGGATCGCTACACGCAGGGCGTAGGCTCCATCGTCGGCCTTCCAACTTATGTCACGCCGATGGTCGGCTATGCTTGGGTCTGCGTGACCGTCGCCTGCGCCCTTCTCTACCAGACCTCGCGCTTCGGCCTCGCGCTTCGGGCGAGCCGCGAGGATGAGCCCGCCGCGAGAGCGGCAGGCGTCAACGTGTACCTGCAGCGGCTCATTGCCTTCGTCATCAGCGCCGCCTTTCTCGGGATCGCCGGGGCGCTTTATGGCAGTCTGCTCGGCACGATCTCAGTGGACACCTTCTTCCTGGACATGACCTTCATGCTGATCGCCATGCTGGTGATCGGGGGCGTGCGGTCGCTGTCGGGCGCGGTCGCTGGCGTCGTGGTCATTTCGACCGTGGTCGAGTTGTTCCGCCGCCTGCAGGGGGGCGTCGACATCGGTGGCTTCGCGATCAGCATGCCGGCGGGCGCGCAGGGCGTGGCTCTCGCCCTGTTCATGCTGGCCATGCTGATTTTCCGGCGCGGCGGCCTGGTGGGGGATCGCGAAATCGACTGGGTCGGTCCGCTGCTGCGCCAGTTAGCGGGACGTTCCATATCCGGGACGACCGATGCGAGCGCCCCCCGCCGGCCCTTCTGAGCGCCCCCAAGCCATTTCGAGGAGTTTCCCGTGCCCGTCATCGCCGATATCGCCGAGATGGATGGTGAGTTGCGCGCCATCCGTCACGATCTGCACGCCTATCCAGAGATCGGGTTCGAGGAGAATCGAACCTCCGCGCGTATCGCCGAGCTGCTGGTTTCGTGGGGTATCGAGGTCCACCAAGGGATCGGCGGCACCGGCGTGGTCGGTGTCGTGGAGGGAGTGCGAGGGCAAGGAAGCCGTATCGGCCTTCGCGCCGACATGGATGCTCTTCCGATGCAGGAAATGACCGATCTGCCCTTCCGCTCGACCATTGCCGGCCGGTTCCATGGCTGTGGTCATGATGGCCACACCACCATGCTGCTCGGCGCCGGACGCCATCTGGCAGCGAACCGTGACTTCGCCGGGCGCGTGGTGCTGATCTTCCAGCCGGCGGAGGAGGGATTGGGTGGCGCACGCGCGATGCTCGCCGACGGCCTTTTTGACCGCTTTCCGCTCGACGAGATCTATGCGCTTCACAATGCGCCCTGGCTGAAGCCCGGCGAGCTGTCGGTGTTCGATGGGCCGGCCATGGCGGCGGCCGATCTGTTCGACATCCGCATTCGCGGTATCGGCGCCCATGCCGCCATGCCGCATCTGGCGAGGGATCCAGTCGTGGCCGCGGCGGCTCTCGTCCAGGCACTGCAAACCATTCCCGCGCGCAATGTCGATCCGTTTGAGGCGGCGGTCATCTCCGTCACCGCCCTGAATGCGGGGGAAGCCTACAATGTACTGCCGGACGAAGCGCTGCTGCGGGGAACGCTGCGTGCCTTCAGTCAGGACGTCATGAAACTGATGCGCAAGCGGATTGCTGCGGTGGTCGAAGGCGTCGCGGCGAGCCATGATGTGGCGATCGAGCTCGATCTGCGGCCGGCCTTCGACGTGCTGGTCAATCATGCGGGCCCGACGGCGGCTCTGGCCGGCGCGGCATTGGACATTGTCGGCGAAGCCGGCGTGCTGACCGATCGGCGCCCCATCATGGCCAGCGAGGATTTCGCCGACATGCTGCGCGTGGTGCCCGGCTGTTATGCCTGGCTCGGCCACGGCGGCGACGTCCCCCTTCATCATCCGGGCTTCGTACTCGACGACGACATCCTCACGGTCGGCGCCAGCCTGTTCGCCCGCATCGCGCTGAACCGCCTCGTCGCCGGCGCCGCCGGTCGCGCGAACTGAAGGGGGCTCGCATGCTGACCGGTACGCAATATCTCGAAAGTCTGCGTGACGGGCGCACCATCTATCTTGGGGGAGAAAAGGTCGACGACGTGACCAGCCATCCGGGTTTTTCCGCCTCGGCGCGGTCCTTCGCCCGGCTATGGGACGCGCGGCAGGATCCTCGCTACCGGCCATGGCTGGTGAGCGAGGAGGATGGCGAGTCGTTCGCCTCCTACTATCTGATGCCGCGTTCCCGCGCGGATCTTGAGCGGCGCAGCCGTTGCAGTGCGATCATCGCCGAGCTGTCCTTCGGTCTGCTCGGGCGCTCGCCGGATTTCGTCGGCGGCTACATCACCGGCGCCGCGATGCAGCCGGACCGGTTCGACCGGGGTGAGCACCGCTTCTCGGAGAACGTGACACGCTATTACGAGTTCTGCCGCCGCAACGACCTTAATCTTGCCCACGCGGTCGCCCCGCCCCAGGGCACTCGCGATCCGGCCCGCTTCGGTCGGGACAGCGAGGATGTGCCGACGCTGCGGGTGATCGGCGATTATGACGGCGGCGTGATCGTCAGCGGCATGAAGATGCTGGCTACCGGCGCCGCCTTCGCCCATGAACTGTGGATCGGCAACATCCTGCCGCTGGCGCCGGATCAGAAGACGGCATCGATCACCTGCGTCCTGCCGGTCAACACGCCGGGCCTCAGCCTCTGGTCGCGCAAGGCCTATGCGTTTTACGGCCAGGGTAGCTTTGAGAACCCGCTGTCGACGCATTTCGACGAGTCGGACTGCGTCGTGATCTGCCAGGAGGTGAAGGTTCCGTGGGAGCGCATCTTCACGCTCGATGATGTCGCGTGGTCACGTGGCATCTATTTCGACACTCCGGCTCATGCGCTGTCGAACCACCAGTCGAGCGTGCGCTACCGCGCCAAGATTCAGCTGATGCTCGCGCTCGCCTGTCGCATCACGCAATGCATGGGAACCGACAAGGTGCCGGCGGTGCGCGACACGATCAATCATCTATCCGCGCAGGAGGCGCTGATCGCTGCTCTCATCGACGGGCAAATTCAGGGTCACGAGCGGCTTTCCGATGGGTTCGCCTGTTTCAATCGCCGCTCTATGTATGCCTCGATCTACTGGGCGACGCAGAATTACGACAAGATCTGCAGTCGTGTGCGGGAGTTGATGGGGGGGAGCGTTCTTCAGATGCCCGCCGATATCAGTGTCGCGGCCGCTCCCGAAACTTCCGCGCTGTTCGCCGCGAACTGGGCCGGAAATGGCTGGAGCGCGCGCGAGCGCATGAAGCTGTTCAAGCTCGCATGGGACTTGATCGGCAGCGATTTCGCCGGCCGGCATGCGCAGTATGAGCGTTTCTATATGGGCCCTGCCTTCGTAGTGCGCGAGCACGTCGGGCGAGAGACTGACTGGAACACAACGCTCGGCCCGCTCGATGAACTGCTCGCGAGTTATGATGACGACGTATCACCGGAGCTCATCGGTCGGGCCATAGAGGCCACCTAGCGGTGCGGCCTGTTGCTGGGCACGCCAGCCGGGTCCCTCTGGCCAGCTGCCGGTTTCGTGGACACCGAGATAAGGTGTTCAACGGGACTGGAGAGCAGGAATGCAACGACGGAGGTTCAGCCGCGAGTTCGAGCTTCAGGCTGTGAGGTTGGTGAAGGATCGGGGCGTTGCGGTTGCGCAGGCTGCCCGCGGCCTGGATCTCCGCGAGAACGTGCTATGTAAATGGGTCCGTGAGGCGAAGGCGGATCCTCAGCATGCATTTCCCGGCCATGGTCCGACGAGACCCGAGCAGCTCGAGATTGACCGGCTGCGCAGGGAAGTGGCCAAGCTGAAGGCGGAGCGCGATACCCTAAAAAAGGCCGCAGCCTTCTTCGCGAGAGAGGCAACATGAGGTTCGCCTTCATCGCGAAGCACCATCACATCTTGCCGGTGGCATGGCTATGCGACGCTCTGAACGTCTCTCGCTCGGGCTTTCATGCTTGGCTCAACCGCAGCCCCAGCACGCATACCCGGCACGATGAGATGCTCACGACGGCAGTCGACCGAAGCTTCAAGAGCAGCGATCGAACCTATGGTGCACGGCGCGTCTGGCAAGATGTGCTCGCGGAAGGGCTTTCCTGCGGGCTGCATAGGGTCGAACGGCTCATGCAAAAGAATGGGTTGCGGGCCCGGCCGCGCCGTTGGGGGCTGCCGAAGGATAGCGGCGTGCGAGCAACCGCGTCGGACAATCTGCTCGACCGCGCCTTCGAGGCCTCGGCTCCGAACCAGAAATGGGTGACGGACTTCACCTACATCTGGACCGCGGAGGGGTGGCTCTACGTTGCCGCCGTCGTCTACCTGTTCTCACGACGTGTTGTCGGCTGGGCGATAAAGGCGGGACGGCACAGCTCGTCACCGATGCTCTCATCATGGCGATCTGGCGCCGCGGCAAGCCGGACAGCCTGCTGCATCACAGCGACCAGAGCAGCCAATATACGAGCGAGCAGTTCCAGCACCTGATGACCGATCACAGCATCACATGCTCGATGAGCCGGGCCGGCAACGTCTGGGACAATGCCGCGATAGAAAGCTCTTTCTCGTCGCTCAAGACCGAGCGGACAGCCCGCAAGGTCTACAGGACGAGGGACGAGGCCATAGCCGATGTGTTTGACTATATCGAGCGCTTCTATAACGTCGGCGCAGGCACTCGACACTGGGACATCTCAGCACTGTCGAGTTCGAGGAACGAGCTAGATTAGCTTAATCTCGTGTTCACAGAACCGGCAGCAGGCCAGATCCGCTTCTACGGTGTCAGGTCCGAGACTGCTTTGGGCCGGCCTTCGTTCTACTTTTCCAGATCCTTCAGGTCACTATTCAGACTGCCGAACTCCCTGCACCCGCAAGTACAGGTAGACGCCGTCACCTCAATCATCCGGATCGCCTCTGCAACCGGCCGTCCCTGTAAGACCAACACGTCGACCTGCCGGAGCTTCCCGACAATCTCTTCAGGCTTGCCTTCCTCGCCATAACGCCAGCCTCCAAAGGCCAGAATCCTAATTCTAGGAGGACCGCATTTCGGCAGGCAGGCCAGCGGCATGCTGGCTTTCGACAGCCAGGAGGTTCGATGCGCTTGACATCGACCGCTTTCTCCAGCAGCTTGCCGCCACGATAAAAAAATCAGTGTGTGAAAAATTTTTCACACACCTTTCGGGTTCACCCGGAAGGCGACTTGGGGAGGAAGCGTGTTGTTCGGAGCCTGCGGGCTCCCGCTCCGCTTCCATGGAAAGAATGCGCCTGATGCGGCCTTGAGCTGCCACGGGTTTGCTTGCTCATGGAGATGCCTGATGAAGATGAAATTCGCCGTTCTTGCCGCGTCGCTCGTGCTGCCCTTCGCCGGCGGCTCGGCCTCTGCTGCCGACAAACCTCAGTTCCGCTGCCAGCCGGGCGAGACCTACTACATGAATGTGATGGTCAGCGGCATCGAGTACTGGCAGCCGGTGTTCGAGATGTTCAAGCAGGCCGCCGAGCAGCTCGGCTGCAAGGCCGAATACACCGGCACGCCGGAATATGACGTGACCAAGCAGCTCATGTCGTTCGAGCAGATCCTGCCGCGCCAGCCCAAGGGCATCCTGCTGCACCCGATGAACGCCGATCCGTTCATCGAGCCGATCCAGCGCGCCCATGAGGCCGGCATCCCGGTCGTCACTTTCGCCGCCGACAGCCCCAACAGCGCGCGCGTCGCCTACGTCACCTCCGACAATCGCCGCGAAGGCGCGGCAGCGGCCGATGCCATCGCCAAGGCGTTGGGCGGCAAGGGCGAATATGCGGTGCTGGAGAATCCCGGCCAGGACAATCACGATCGCCGCGTGACCGCCTTCGTCGACCGCATGAAAGCCGCCTATCCCGACATGAAGCTGGTGGGCCGCGCCGTGACCAACCAGGATGCCAACAAGGCGTATCAGTCAGTGCTGAGCCTCGCCCAGGCCAATCCGAATCTCGGCGCGGTGTTCATGCCGGAAGCCACCTCGGCGATCGGCGCAGCGCAGGCCGCCGTCGAGCTGAACAAGGGCATCAAGGTGATGACCGTCGACGTCAACGAGAAGGTGCTCGACCTGATCAAGGCCGGCGACATGTTCGGCGCCATCAACCCAAACCAGGGGGTGCAGGGCTATATGGGCTTCATGGCGCTGTTTCTCGCCGCTCATCCCGATCTCATCGATCCGATGAACGACTACAAGCGCACCGGTGACAACCCGTTCACCATGCCGGTCATCGACAACGGCTTCGCCATCGTCACCAAGGAGAATGCCGACGACTTCCGCTGGCCCGCCTACAAGGCGCGCCGCCAGCAGGCAGCCAACTGAACCCCGCTGTGGCGTCCGCCGGTCGCGACGCCACAGTTATCTTCCCCGACGGTGAACGCAGGGACGCTTGACATGGCTCGCGAGCTCGAAACTCCGCCTCGCCTGCGGCTTGAGAACATCACCAAATCCTTCGGCCCGGTACGGGCGCTGAAGAGCGCGCAGTTCGAGCTGCGCGCCGGCGAGATCCATGCGCTGGCCGGCGAGAACGGCGCCGGCAAATCGACGCTGATGAACATCGTCGACGGCATCCTGCAGCCGGACTCCGGCCGCATCTTCGTCGATGGCCACCAGGTTAGCATCGATGGCCCTTCGGCCGCGCAATCGCTGGGCATCGGTCTGGTGCATCAGGAAATCGCGCTCTGTCCGGACCTCTCCATCGCAGAGAACCTGTTCATGAGCGTGACCGCCACCAGCGGCAAGCTGTTCATGAACTTCAAGGATCTGCGCCGTCGCGCGCAGGAGGTGATGAACCGGCTTCAGCCGATCCCGGTCGACACGCTGGTAGGCGACCTTTCCATTTCCCAGCAGCAGCTCGTTGAGATCGCCAAGGCGCTCACCCTTGACTGCCGAGTGCTGATCTTCGACGAACCGACCGCCGCGCTCACCGAGCCGGAAGCGCAGCGCCTATTCGGCATTCTGCGGGATCTGCGCGCGAAGGGCATGTCGCTAGTCTATATCAGCCACCGTATGGCGGAGATCTTCTCGCTATGCGACCGCATCACCGTGATGCGCGACGGCAATCATGTCAGCACCGACGCCATCGCCGACCTCACCCCGGAAGTGGTGGTCAACCGGTTGGTCGGGCGCGAACTGTCGCGTCTGTTTCCGCACAAGGCGGAATATCTGTCGGGCAAGACGCCGGTGCTCGCCGTCGGTGCGCTCACGGATGGCCACCGTTTCCACGATGTCGCCTTCGAGCTGCGTCATGGCGAGATCCTCGGCTTTGCCGGGCTGATCGGCGCGGGGCGCACCGAGATCGCCGAAGCGGTGTGCGGTCTGCGCACCCGCTCCAGCGGCGAGATCGCGCTCAATGGCGTGCCGGTGCCCCAGCGAAGCTACGACCAGAGCATCCGCAGCGGCATCGTCTATCTCTCGGAAGACCGCAAGGGTTCCGGCGTATTCGTCGATCTGCCGATCTCGCAGAACGTTACCGCGCTGCGCCCCTCGCTGGTATCGCGCCTTGGGCTGATCGACCAGTCGCGTGAGCGCGATTTCGCCGATGCGCTGGGCCGCAAGGTGGGACTGAAGCGCGGCCGGATCACCGATCCCGTCTCCTCGCTCTCGGGCGGCAACCAGCAGAAGGTGGCGATCGCCAAGATGCTGTCGGTCAACCCGTCGGTGATTTTCCTCGACGAGCCGACGCGCGGCGTCGATGTCGGCGCCAAGGCCGAGATCTACGAGATCCTGCGCGAGCTCGCCTCCTCCGGCACCGGCATTGCCGTCATTTCCTCGGAACTGCCCGAGCTGATCGGGCTCTGCGACCGCATCCTCGTCGTCCATGAGGGGCGCATCGTCGGCGAAGTCACCGACGGACCGCTGATGACTGAGGAACACATCATAACCCTTGCCTCTGGCCTGCAACCCCAAGCTCGCGCAGCCGCCTGACGCCCTGAAGGATCGAGAGAACACCCATGGCCATCGGACATCACACCAGCGGCAGCGCCACCGAAACTGCCGGCGCCCCGGCACGCTCCTTTCTCGTCACGCTGACCGGACATCGCGAAGCCGGGCTGCTCGCCATTATCGTGATCCTGTTCATGGTGATGAGCTTTGCCTCGCCCTATTTTCTCACCGTCTCCAACATCAAGACCATGCTGCTCTCCTTCTCCATCGAGGGCATCGTTGTGGTCGGCATGACCATTCTGCTGATCGTCGGGGGGCTCGACCTGTCCGTGGGCGCGGTGGTCTGCCTGTCGATGGTGGTGGCCGGTCAGCTCTTCCTCAGCGGCATGGATCCGTGGATCGCCAGCCTCGGCGGCGTTGCGGCGGCGGCGGCGGTGGGCGTCGGCATGGGCCTGTGCGTCACCCGCATCGGGCTCAGCCACTTCATCGCCTCGCTGGCGGCGATGGTGATCGTGCGCGGCTTGTGCATGGTCATCACCAATGGCTCGCCGCTGTCGCTGTTCTCTCTGCCGAAGGAGTTCAAATTCGTCGGCCAGGGCAGCGTCTACGACATTCCCTTCGTCATCATCTTGTTTGTGGTGATCGCGCTGGTGTTCGACTTCCTGCTGCGCAACGCCACCGCCTTCCGGCAGGTGTTCTATACGGGCAGCAATGAGAAGGCAGCGGCCTATTCCGGTGTGAAGGTCGACAAGGTCAAGTTCCTCGTCACCGTGCTGTGCTCGGTGCTGGCCGGTATCGCCGGCATCGTCTACATGGCCCGCCTCGGCTCGGCGACGCCCAATTTCGGCATCGGCATGGAGCTGAACGTGATCGCCGCGGCGGTGATCGGCGGCGCCAGCCTCAAGGGCGGTACCGGCTCGATCTTCGGCGCCGTGCTCGGCATCGCCCTGCTCTCTATCGTCAGCAGTTCGCTGATCCTTCTGAATGTTTCCGCGTATTGGCAGGAGATGATCAAGGGCATCATCCTGCTGGCTGCCGTATCCTTCGATCATCTCCTCAACCGCTATCGCGCGAAATAAGGGATGAACGAGTGAGCGCAGCCGACCGCGAAAGTTTCGATGCCGTGCGACGGATGCATCGTATTCTCACGATGCACTTCATCGAGGGCATGAAGCAGATCGACATTGCCACACGGACCAATCTCTCCGTGGCGAGCGTCAATCGCATCATCAAGCAGGGCCGCGATCTCGGCATGGTCGAGATCACTATTAGAAGCCCGTTCCAGTCCGCCTTCGACACGGCACGCATGCTGGTCCAGCGCACTGGGCTGAGCGAGGTCGTCGCGGCGCCGAGCGCGACACTGGACGATCCCTCGCGGCTGAAGGCGGCGGGCAAGGCGGCGGCGTCCTTCCTGCTGGAGAACCTTCGCGACGGCCAGACCATCTGCGTCACTGGCGGCAAGGGCGTGAACGCGCTGGTGGAGGCGCTGGAGACCGATCAGAAGTTCGACATCAGCGTGGTGCCGGCGACCGGCGGCGTGCAGGGCAAGCACTATACCGACGTCAACCATCTCGCCTCGGAACTGGCGATGAAGCTCGGCGGCCGAGCCTACCAGATCCATGTGCCAATGTTCGCGGCCTCGCCGGCGGAACGCGATTCATTGATGCAGATCCGCTCCTGTATCGAAGCGCTGGACCGCGCCCGCAATGCCGATATCGCGGTGGTCGGCGTCGGCTCCATCCATGCCGACGGGTCGAGCTATTTCGACCTGACGCCGGAAGCTTCGGGCGACATCGACGCCATTCGCGAATCCCACGCCGAGGCGGAGCTTCTGGCGCATCTGCTCGACGGTTCCGGTCGGCTCGCGCCTTACGCGCTGAACCGCCAGCTCGTCTGCATGACGCCGGACGAACTGACCCGTATCCCGCTGACGCTGGGCATCGCGGCGGGCAGTGCCAAGGTGTCCCCCATCATCAGTGTCCTGCGCGGCAATTATCTCAACGCGCTCGCCACGGACGAACACACAGCCGTCGAGATTCTGGATCGTCTCGACGAGAAGGACGGGCAATGACCGGATCGCAGGCCGCAAAACCGGATAATCGCACTTCTCGACTGGAAGCCCTCGCCCAGCGTGAGCAGACCACCGTTCTCGTGGTCGGTGGCGGCATCAACGGCATCTCGGCCTTTCGCGAACTCGCGCTCCAGGACATCGACGTGGTGCTGGTCGAGCGCGGCGACTGGTGCGAGGCCGCAAGCGGGGCGCTCTCGCGCATGATCCATGGCGGCCTGCGTTACATGGAGACCGGCGAGTTCAAGCTGGTCAAGGAATCGCTGCTGGAGCGCAACCGGCTGCTTGCGAATGCTCCGCATTTCGTCTCGCCGCTGCCGACCACGGTTCCGTTGTTCGACTACACCTCAGGCATTACCAGCGCGCTACAACGCTTCCTCGGGCTGACCGAGAAGAAGGCGCGGCGCGGCGGCGTGATCGTGAAGATTGGCCTCACGCTCTACGATATCTTCGCCGCGCCCTCTCCCATGCCAAAGCACCGCTTCGCTGCACGTGCCGCCACCTCCCGGCGATGGCCGGACTTCAATCCGGCCATCGCCTGCAGCGCGACCTATTATGACGGGCAGATCAGCCAGCCCGAGCGCCTTGGCGTCGAAATGGTCCACGATGCCATGGAGGCCAATCCCAAGGCGCTGGCATTGAACCATGTCCGCATGACCGGCGTGAAGGACGGGCGCGTGCTGCTGACGGACGTGATGACGGGCCGCGCGTTCGCGCTGCGTCCCGATGTGGTGGTGAACGCGACCGGCGCCTGGATCGATTTCTCCAATGAGGCGCTGAGCCCGCCCACCGAGACGCCGAAGCGCATGATCGGTGGCACCAAGGGCTCGCATCTGATCGTCGACAACTGCCGGCTCTACGACGCGCTCGGCGACGAGATGGTCTATTACGAGAACCAGGAAGGCCGCGTCTGCATTCTGTTCCGCTATTTCGATCGCGTACTGATCGGCTCGACCGATATCCCGATCACCGATCCCGACGGCCTGCGCTGCGAGGATGACGAGGTCGACTACATCCTCCAGTCGGTGCAGCTGATCTTTCCGGACCTCTCGATCCGCCGCGACGAGATCGTCTACACCTTTGCGGGCACCCGACCGCTGCCGGTGAGCGATGCCAGCGTCGCAGGCCGCATCTCGCGCGACCATTCTATCCCGGTGGTGCCGTCGACCGAGAAACGCCCCTTCCCGATCTACTGCATGGTCGGTGGCAAATGGACCACCTTTCGGGCCTTTGGCGAGCAGGTCGCCGACAAGGTGCTCGCCGCGCTGAAGCTCCCGCGCAGCCTCTCAACCACCGATCTTGCCATTGGCGGCGGCAAGAACTATCCCGCGCCCGGCGAGGCACGGGCCGCGTGGGTTGCCCGTTGCGCCCGCGACAGCGGCCTGCCGGCGGCGCGCATCGAGGCGCTGCTGGGCCGTTACGGCACTCATGCCCGGACCATCGCTCTGGAGCTCGGACGCTCGGGCGACACGCCACTCGCCGGGCTTCCCGACTATAGCCGTCAGGAATTCGCCACTCTCGCCGCCACGGAGGATGTTGAGACGCTGGCCGACCTGCTACTGCGCCGGACCCCGATCGGCATTACCGGGCGGCTCAACATCGCCGTCGCGGAAGAGGCGGCGGACATTCTGGCCGGTCTCAAGGGCTGGTCTGTCCCCGAACGCGATCAGCGCCTCGACGATTTCATCACGCGGCTTGCCCGCGACCATGCTGTCACGCTGCAGCGGACGGTTCGCGACTTTCAAGATCAAAGGAGAGTGTCATGAGTGGTAGCTACAAGGTCCGTATGAACCGGCTGTTTCGCAATGGCGGCTGTCTCGACGTGGCGATCGATCACGGCATCGCCAATGAGCCGACCTTCTATCCCGGTCTCGAGAACATCGAGAAGGTGATGGCGGACCTCGTCAAGGCCGGCCCCGACGCGATCCAGGTCAATTACGGCCAGGCCGACCTGCTGCAGAACGTCGACGGCAAGGAGAAGCCGGCGCTGGTGATGCGTACCGACGTCGCCAATGGCTATAACACCATCCGTCATCGCTACATGTGGGCGACGCTGCAGAACTCCGAGGAGCCGATCCTCGCCGCGCTGCAGATGGATGCCGCGGCCGTGGTGGTGAACATCTACATGTTCCCGGACGAGCCGGAGATGTTCAAGCAGTGCATCGAGAACATCGCTCGCTTGCGCCGCGAGTGCGAGAAGTTCGCCATGCCGCTGATGATTGAGCCACTGGCCCTTAAGGCGCCGAGCGCGGGCGGCGGCTATCTCGTCGACGGCGACACCACCAAGATCGTCAATCTGGTGCGCCTCGCGCAGGAAATCGGGGCCGACATCATCAAGGCCGATCCCACCGATAATCCCGAGGACTTCCACAAGGTCGTCGAAGCGGCGCGCGTGCCGGTGCTGGTGCGCGGCGGCGGCAAAGGCGAGATCAACTCGGTGTTCGAGAAGTCCGCCGTGCTGATGAAGCAGGGTGCGGCGGGTATGGTCTACGGCCGCAACATCTATCAGCACGCCAATCCGAGCCGTGTGGTCGCGGCGCTGATGGCGATGGTTCATGACGGCGCTGACGCCGAGCGCGCCAACGCGATCTACGAAGCGGCCTGATCTCCGCTCCAAGCAAAGAACAAGGCGGGTCGGCACGTATCGGCCCGCCAATGATCACACTGGGAGGATGCATGAGCGACTATCTGCTCGGGATCGATGCTGGCAACACCATGGTCAAGGCCGTGCTGTTCGACAGCGAAGGTAAGGAATTCGCAGTCGAGGAGCGAACGGGCACGACCTCCTATCCCGAACCGGGACAGGCCGAGCGCAGCATCGACGAGATCCGCCGCTTCACCGTGGAAGCGATCCAGGCCTGCATCGCGAAATCCGGTATCGATCCCGTCCGCATTCGGGCAGTGGGTGCCGCCGGGCATGGCAATGGTGCCTATCTGCTCGACCGCGACGGCAACGGGCTGCTCGGCATCCAGTCGATCGATCGTCGCGCGGAAGGCATCGCTAGTCGGCTTGGCGAGAAGACTGAGACCATTCATCACTGGTCGCGCCAGCAGCCCTGGGCGGGCCAGACTCCGCTGCTGATGCGTTGGCTCGGTGAACATCGCCCCGAAATCATGTCGCGCACGCATGCGGTGCTGCTGTGCAAGGACGTGATCACGCATTTTCTCACCGGCAAGCTGTCCGGTGACTATTCCGATGCCGCCGTCGCTGGCCTCATCCGCTTTCCCCAGCGCCGCTATGATGGAGAAATGTTGGAGGCCTATGGCGTCGGTGATCTCGAACATCTGCTACCGCCGCTAAGCGAAAGCTGCGAAATTGTCGGCGGCGTGCGCGAAAAGGTCGCGCAGGCGACCGGGCTTACCGTCGGCACGCCGGTTGTGGCCGGCATGATCGACATCGTGGCGAGCGCGATCGGCTCGGGCGTCTCTGCCACCGGGCAGGCTTCCATCGTCGCCGGCACCTGGAGCATCAATCAGGAAGTAGTTGACGATCCCGTACTCAACGAACTGGTCTTCATGACCTCGATTATCGAGAAGGACCGCTATATGGCCGTGGAAGCGAGCGCGACCTCGGCGGCCAATCTGGAATGGTTCATCCGCGAATTCGGCAGCGGCATTGAGGTCGGTACCGGCACGGTCGCCTCGGCCTGCAGCGAGCTTGTGGCGAAGGTCTCGCCCTCCACGGATCTGCCGCTGTTTCACCCCTTTATTTATGGCAGCTCCAGCAATGCGCGGGCGCGCGGCGGCTTCTACGGCATCGCCGGCTGGCACAATAAGGAGCATCTGCTCTACGCGCTGTTCGAGGGCGTGGTGTTCGGCCATCGCCAGCATGTCGAGAAGCTAAGGGCGGCCGGAGCGCGGTTCGAGAATGTGATGCTGTCAGGTGGGGCGGCACGCAGTCGGATCTGGCCGCAGATGTTCTCCGACATTCTTGGCATCCCGATCCGCACCAGCCTGTGCACCCAGACCGGTGCGCTCGGTGCGGCGATCGCGGCGGGAGTCGGCGCCGGCCTGTTCCCCGATCTTGGCCATGGTGTCGAACAGATGGTGAAGACTGCGCAAAGCTTCACACCGTCCGCCCGCGACAAGGCCGTCCATGACAGGCGCTATCGGTTGTTTCAGCAACTGGCGCAGGTCATAGCTCCAGTCTGGGATGAAATGCATCCCGACGCCGGGTAATTCGAAAGCGTGAGGGGGCGCTTATCGCGGCCCCTTCGGCGTGTCCGCCACAATTTGTGCGCCCGAATGATCGCGGTGGCCTGCCCCGATTGAATCGTGCGGTTTGAGTCTAGAGCGTTTTTCGATCAGTCCGGACCATATCCGCACGAGTTGAAGTAGTTGGCACGCTCCATGGGCTGGACGACATCGACGAGCTTTCCGATGAGGCTCCACAGTCCGTTCACGGTACGCTCGCCTGCCTTTCGCTGCATGGCCTTGAGCCGAGAGAAGGCCTTTTCGGTCGGGTTGAATCAGGGCTGTAGGGGGAAAGGAAGCACAACGTTGCGCCTGCCGCCTCGATCCGGTCACGGACGGCAGGGCGCTTATGGCTCGATAGATCATCCATGATGACGACGTCGCCGGGTCACAGCTCAGGGACGAGGACTTGCGCTATACATGGGCTTCGAATCAGTCGCCGTTGATCGGGCGTCCAGCACCATGGGCGCCACCATGCCGGTCCGATTGATCCGCTATGAGTTGGATCGTGAAACAGGCGAACTCGCCGGACTCGCTGTCGAAGCAAGGAACTTGACGGCGACAATCGGTGCGACGCCGTTCGAGGAGTTCTTGCGCAGACCGCCACCTCCGGCGGTCGTGGATGGCGTCGATCTCTGGGCTCGTCGCAGTGACCTCTTTCCGAACTTGCAATTTCTTCCAAGGGTCCGCGGTCAAGTTGAAAGTCTCATGGCGAGCGATCGGATTCTGGCCGCAGCAGTTCGTCGCTTAGGCGACATCGATGCCAGCGTCGGCGCGTGGGCGAACGATGGCACCGCTGCACCACAATGGACGTGCTATATGCGACCCGAGAGCGAACGTAGGATCAATAAGGGCTTGGTCGACTTCGCCGATGCTGGCGGCGTGACCGAAACCTACAGCGACCACGCTGACCTTGGACCTGCCGAGGGACGGTTTCACATCCTCCTAAAATCTGAACCCTCGCGGCATGCCGTCGTTGGTAACGTCGGACGCAAGATCGGAATCGGCTAGCACGCACGCGCCCCAGCAGCAGCGACTATGAACGTCTCGCTGATCGGCACCAGGCGCCCGCCGCCTGCTCGGAGGGGCTCGCCTAAATCGACGTCACCGCTATGCAGGACGTGCGGCCATAGGCCGATCCCAGTCGTTTTCCTGGTGCCGGTGAGCGGACATCGGCAAGTTCAGCTCCGGGCCAAAGGAGTACTGCGTATCGCAGGTCACAGATCGGTTATTGGGCATCGGTCGCGGTCGCGTCAGTCTTAGGAACGACGAGACGCTCACATTCACCTACTCCAGACCCCACATACCGATTTACGCCCGGTCGCCTGACTGACAACCTCTACACCTACGCTGGCATGCCTCCGCCTCGCCGCCGTCACCGCCACCAAGGCGGGCGACGTGAACCCGTGGGCGGGCACCATGGAGCTGGTGGCCGACGCCAACATCGCCGGCAATGGCTGGTACGTCGTTGCTGACCCGGCGGCGGCGCCCAGCGTGGTCTATGGCTATGTCTCCGGCGCCGAGGGGCCGCAGATCCGCACCGAGATCGACTTCGACACCCGCGCCGTGAAGTTCGCGGCCGGGCTCGACTTCGGTTGCGGCGTCATCGACTTCCGCGGCCTCTACCAGAATGAGGGGGCGTGATGGCCGACGCGGTCACGCTTCAGCAGCGTCTGGAGAAGCTCCGCAAGGCGCGCGTCGGGTGTTCGCATCTGCCTTGATCAGGCTGGCATCGACGGCGAAACCCTCACCACCCACCAGGCCTTCCTCGATGCAGCGCCGGACCGTGGTCTCGAACAGCTCGCGCAGCAGATCGCTATCGCGGAAGCGGCCGTGCCGGTTCTTCGAGAAAGTTGAGTGATCGGGAACTGATCCTTCGAGGCCGAGCCAGCAGAACCAGCGATAAGCGAGGTTGAGATGCACCTCCTCGCACAGCCGCCGCTCCCAGCGGATGCCGAAGCAATAGCCGACGAGAAGCATCCGGATCATCAGTTCCGGGTCGATGGAGGGACGACCGATCTCGCTGTAGAAAGGCCGCAGATGCGCACGAATGCCGGACAAATCGACGAACCGATCGATCGCCCGGATCAAGTGACTGGCCGGCACGTGGCGTTCGAGGCTGAACTCATAGAACAGCGCCTCCTGCGCCACCGCCCGCTCCCCCATCATCAGCTTCGCCCTCCATCGCCAAGGACGACTGAATCAGGACTTCACCCCCGCAACAACGCCGACTTTTTCAACGGTATCGGCGCAGAGCAGACGTCGCTGAAAGGGCAGTCGAGGGACAGCTATGGGTCAACTCCGGCCACCCCCGCCTATCTCCGCTCCCCAACATCCTCCACGATCTCCTGCCGCAGTTGCGGTCCCTTCGCGAGGCGCCGGCCGAGCGCATTGGTGTAGGCTGCATAGCGCTCGGAGACCTTGGCCCGGGCGGCCTGGGCCGCGGGCTCCGGCAGCGCGGGGGTGGTGGCCAGCCAGAAGCGGATGAAGGTGGCGAAGGCGTCGGTCGAGATGCCAAGGTCGCGCTCCAGCCGCGCGAGGCGGCGATCGATCTGGCCGAGGCGCCGGGCAAGAGCGGCCTCCTGACGCTCGGCACTGTCGGGCGACAGGAAGGAGGCGATCGCGGCCTGGGCGATCAGGGACATGGACTGGTCGCGCTGGGCGGCGTAGTGCGCCAGCATGTCCATGATGTCGGGCTCGAGATAGACGGAGATCTGCGCTTTCTTCGTGCGACCTGCCAAGGCGATCACAGCTCCATGCCGTCATTGGGATTGAGGCTGACCTGTCGGGCGACGCCTTGCATCAGGCGGGTCAAGCGCCGGTTCCTCGCCGCGACGTCCTCCATCTCGTCGTCGCGATCTATGTCGAAATCGAACTCGTTCTCGATTGGCTGCATTTTCTCGGCCGCCTTCACGCGGCTGAGCTCGGGCTGGTGCCGCGGTTCTGATCCGGTCTGGTCATCGTCTCGACCTTCAACGGCGGCGCTTCCGCCTGTGCCTTCCTGTGGCTTTGGCAGTGGCAGCGCGGTCCAATCATCGTATTGGGCATTCGAACCACGGGAGGGCGTTGGCGGCGGCAGGAGTCGATCCCGAAAGCGCGGATCCTCGTAGTAGCGCGCCTTCTTCGCCCGGATCGGGGGTGTGCCGGCGACCATGACGATCTCGTCGGTGGGCGGCAGCTGCATGATCTCGCCGGGCGTGAGCAACGGGCGGGCGGTTTCTGAGCGCGAGATCATGAGATGACCCAGCCATGGCGAGAGCCGGTGCCCGGCATAGTTCTTCATCGCCTTCATCTCGGTGGCGGTGCCGAGCGCATCGGAGACGCGCTTGGCGGTGCGCTCGTCATTCGTGGCGAAGCTCACCCGGACATGGCAGTTATCGAGGATGGAGTTGTTCGGGCCATAGGCCTTCTCGATCTGGTTCAGCGACTGGGCGATGAGGAAGGCTTTCAGGCCATAGCCGGCCATGAAGGCAAGCGCGCTCTCGAAAAAGTCGAGCCGGCCCAGCGCTGGAAATTCGTCGAGCATGAGCAGCAGGCGATGGCGTCCGCCCTTGGCCTGCAGGTCTTCGGTGAGGCGCCGACCGATCTGGTTGAGCAGGAGGCGGATTAGCGGCTTGGTGCGATTGATGTCGGAGGGCGGCACCACGAGGTAGAGGGTCGAGGGAGCCTTTCCGCCGACGATATCGGCGATGCGCCAGTCGCAGCGTCGCGTCACCTCGGCGATCACCGGATCGCGGTACAGGCCGAGGAAGGACATGGCGGTGGAGAGCACACCGGATCGCTCATTGTCGGATTTGTTGAGCAGTTCGCGGGCGGCGCTGGCGATGACGGGGTGCGGGCCCGCCTCGCCGAGGTGGGCGGTCTTCATCATGGCGTCGAGCGCGGCCTCGATCGGCCGCTTCGGATCAGAAAGGAAGGCGGCAACGCCGGCAAGCGTCTTGTCCGTCTCGGCATAGAGAACGTGGAGGATGGCACCGACGAGGAGCGCGTGGCTGGTCTTCTCCCAGTGGTTTCGCTTTTCCAGGGAGCCTTCCGGATCGACGAGTATGTCGGCGATGTTCTGGACGTCGCGCACCTCCCATTCGCCGCGGCGCACCTCGAGCAGCGGATTATAGGCGGCGGACTTGGCGTTGGTCGGGTCGAACAGCAGCACGCGGCCATGCCGGGCGCGGAAGCC
>NZ_JAHBGF010000013.1 GCF_018390695.1 Ancylobacter sonchi
ATAAACCACCGGCTCCAGCGGCCATCCTGTCCCTGAAGCCCTGCCAATCAAGCCAGGCCGAAAGGCCCACTATGCATTAGAGTCCAACCGGACCACTCAATAGGGGCAGGCCACGGCGCCGCTGGCTTGATCAACCGGCGCGCCTCCGCAAACCAACACCCAGCGAAAGCAGGACGTCAACTTGACGTAGCTCTGCAACGGCCTCTTCGGGCTCGCGCGCCTTCTGCGCTATCGCGCCCCCTCGAAAAGCCAGCATCGAGCAGGACCACTTCTCAGAGAGCAAGTCAGCAAGCCTACGCTGCCATTCGGGGCACGATGACCCCAGGCATCGCCTCATCATCGGAAATTACATCCGGCTCGTCGCCCGCGAAGAGAATTTTCGCAAGCCTGATGAATTCAAACATGTCTGGGTCTTTGTCATAGCTGACGATGGCCTCGATGATCTCCAGCCTCCGGGCGTTGTCACCGCCTGCAAGTACAATCACGGCAAGAACACCAGCCAGTCGTTTTGGCGTCATGTGGCAGCCTCCCACATTTTATAAAGATACCGGAATTGTTTCTGTTTTTTAATCGCTTGCGATATACGCATCGCGTCATGCTCTAGTCAGAGGAGGCTACAACCACCCTATGATTGCGCCGATGCAATGCCCGATGGGGTATTTAGCGACCATCCGTAAGAACGAAATGCCATTCGAGTGACCGCGGCGACCGGGCATGTCGGCCCTTGCGAGTTCGGCTCTCGAATTTCACAACGAGCGTACGGATATTAACCGCCCACTCACGTTCGCGACGCGCTTCGAAGCATGCTATGTCTACCCTGGGGAGGGGCAAGAGAGAAGCGTTTATGCACCTCAATGGGATAACGCCTATGTATCGGATTGATTCGTCCAGCTGATTTTACGGCTAGTTCGGCCGATACGAGCGATGTATCTAGCCTTAGTTGGATAGAAAATCGATCCAGATAACTTCTATTTTGGATAGATTAATCTTATAAACTCTAAAAATATATACGCTTCACGTTCCAAGGCGTTAGAAGTGATGCCAAAAATACTGATAATCGACGACAGTTCGACAAATCGACGCATCTATTCGGAACTGTCGCGACAGCTTCAGGCGGATGTTCGCGTCCGTACCTTCGAGAACGGACGAAAGGCACTGGACTGGTTGGCGGAGAACACGGCCGATCTGATCATCACGGATTATCGGATGCCGCAGATGACCGGCGCGTCGCTGATCAGCGCCGTGCGCGCGCTGCCCCAGCACCGGGATCTGCCCATCATCGTCGTCACTGCCTATGACGATCGCCGCTATCGTGTCGCGTCGCTGGAAGCGGGAGCGACGGATTTCCTGTTGAGTCCCGTGGACCACGTGGAGTTTCTCGCGCGGGCACGCAATCTTCTCAAGCTGCGGGCCCAGCACCTGCTCATCTCTCAGCGGGCGGACCAGCTGGAGATGAATCTGAATGCCACGGACCTGCTGCTCCGCGAGAGCCGGGACGCCCTCGCGCAGGTGATCGACACCGTGCCCGCCCTCATCAGTGCCGTCGATCTCGATGGCCGCTGCGTGTTCGTCAATGCGCATCAGGCCGCCTTCGTTGGCAAGATGCCCGCGGAACTCGTGGGCCATTCGGTCGAGGCACTGTTCGGGGAGGAAAGGGGGCACATCAGCCGCAGGTTGGACCAGTTGGTATTGAAGACCGGATACCCTTTGCTCCCACGCGAGGAAGAGGTCGTTACATCCTCGGGCGAGCACCGCGTCTATCTGACCAGCAAGGCTCCTCTACACGACGGTACGAGCCGAATCACCAGCATCCTGAACACGTCGATCGACATCACCGAGCGACGGCAGGCGGAGAGGCGCCTCGAATATCTGGCCAACCACGATTCGCTCACTGGCTTGCCGAACCGGTTGATGTTGCGCGACCACTTACGTCGAGAACTCGCGCGCGGCCGCCGGGGTGATCAGAATTTCGCGCTGCACTTCATCGATCTCGACCGCTTCAAGGCAGTGAACGACGCCGATGGGCACCAGCGTGGGGACAGACTGCTGCAGAACGTGGCGGAACGCCTGAAGCGGCTGGTTCGTCCGGGGTATACCGTCGCTCGATTGGGAGGCGACGAGTTCGCCGTCCTTCAGCCCGACATTGATGGGCCGGAGGACGCCGGGCAACTGGCCCAGTCGATTCTCGATATGCTGGCCGCCGAGGACGACGATCTCGAGGCGATGAAGATCGGCGCCAGCGTCGGTGTCACGATCGGGCCCCCGGATGGGGCGGATCCGGATGAACTGCTGAGGAACTCCGACCAGGCCATGTACCTCGCCAAATCGCTCGGCGGAGGGACCTGGCGCTTTTTCTCGGCTGATATGGCGCCGCGTGCGAGCCAGAGAGCGCAGATCGAGACCGAATTGCGCAGTGCGGTAAAGCGTCAGGAGTTCGAGCTTCACTATCAGCCGCTCATCGAGTTGCGCAGCAACTGCGTCGTGGGCGTGGAAGCGCTGCTGCGCTGGCGGCATCCGCAACGCGGATTGCTGCGGCCGGATGCGTTTCTCAACCTTGCCGAGGAGAGCGGCCTGATCGTGCCGATCAACGAGTGGGTCCTACGGGAAGCGTGCCGCCAGGGAGTTTCCTGGCAGGCAGCGGGAGTGGGCGCGCTACGGATCGCCGTCAATTTGTCGCCGATCCAGTTCCGGCGCCAGAAAGTGGGAGAGTTAGTGCGCGAGGTCCTCGCGGATACCGGGCTGCGCCCTGATCTGCTGGAGCTGGAGCTGACCGAGGGAATCCTCATCAGCGACGATGAGCAGATCGTCACGGAAATGGAACTGCTGCGCTCGCTCGGCGTCAGTCTTTCCGTCGACGATTTCGGCACCGGCTATTCGTCGCTGAATTACATTCGCAACTTTCCGCTGCAACGTCTCAAGATCGACAGCTCCTTCGTGCGGGATCTCGCTCATGGCCCGCGCGCGCTTGCCATCGTCCGGACCATCATCGATCTCGGGCACATCCTGAATCTGCAGGTGGTGGCAGAGGGGGTGGAGGAGGAAGCGCATCTCACCGTGCTGCGGGCAGAGGGCTGCGACGAGGTGCAGGGTTATTACTTCAGCCGCCCGATTCCGCCCGATGCCTTCGTCGAATGGCTGCTGGCGCGCGAGGCGGAGGGGGCCGGCGTGTGCAGGGACGGTGCTGGACGGGTGCATGTCGGTCGGATCTAGTCTCCTGGAAGCGGTTGCGAAACCGCTTCGGTGGATGGGCGGCCGGTTGCGCGACCGGCCCGACAGCGAACACGAGATGAGCTTCAATCGCCTCGTCTTCGCGTGCATCATCGTCGTCGTCCTGCTGGTGAACCGCAGCAGCAGCGATGTCGGCGACGCTCTTCGGGTCATGGCGCTTTACATACCGCTAGCCCTTGGAGTGCTCGGACACATCGTTCTCTTCCCGGGCATCTCGCGTGGGCGGAGACTGTTCTCGCTGCTGCTGGATTGCGGCTTTCTGTCCTGGCAGCTGCACCTGGGGGGCGAGATCGCCTCCCTGTTCTTCCCGATCTATCTTTGGGTCATCTTCGGCAATGGCTTTCGCTTCGGCCTGTCTCAACTGGCCGTCGCCATCCCCGTCGCCACCCTGAGTTTTGCGGCCGTCGTCTGGACGACACCCTACTGGTACGAGCAGTGGCACCTTTCGGCGGGTCTGCTCATCGGCCTCGTCATCTTGCCGGCCTATTCGGGCACGCTCATTCGCAAGCTCTCGCAGGCCACCAAAGTTGCCGAGGAGGCCAGTCGGGCGAAGAGCCTGTTTCTTGCGAGCGTGAGCCACGAGCTGCGCACGCCGCTCACCGCTATCGTCGGCATGACCGGGCTGCTGCGGGGAACGCCGCTGGTTCCCGAGCAGCGCGAAATGGTGGAGACGGTGGATGTGGCCACGCACTCCCTGCGCTCGCTCATCGACGGACTGCTCGATCTTTCCCGCATCGAGGCCGGCCGGATGCCGGTACCGGAGGGGCCGTTCGATCTGCTGGCACTGCTGCTCGACGCCCGGCGGCTCGTCGAGAGCCAGGCACGCGAGCGAGGGTTGAGTTTCGATATTCATGTGACGCCGCGAACGCCGCTGTACCTGTCCGGTAGCCGGCAGCACCTGCATGAAGTGCTGATCAATCTGGTCGGCAATGCCGTCAAGTTCACCCACCAGGGAGGGGTGACGCTGGCCGTGGATGCCGAACCGGAAGAGAGCGGAAGCCTTCGACTGACGGTTGAGGTGTCCGATACCGGCATCGGTATCGCTCTCGCCGATCAGGCCCGCATCTTCGAGGATTTCACTCAGGCGGATCCCAGCATTCTCAATCGCTTCGGAGGGTCCGGCCTCGGGCTTTCGATCGTCCGTCGGCTCATCCATCTTATGGGCGGGACCGTTGCGGTGGAGAGTGAGCCGGGAATGGGCAGCACGTTCCGTTTCCACCTCACCGTCTTGCCGGTTTCCGACGAAGAACTAGCGGGTGAGGAGCCCTGGCGTGACCAGGGGGTGGCGCTGGTCTGCCGCGACGTCTCGCCATTGACCACGTTTCTGGCAGCCCTGTCCTCGCTGGGGATCACGCCGATCATCGTGGATCCCCGGCTTGGCCCGGCGCGCAT
Source organism: Ancylobacter sonchi (assembly GCF_018390695.1). Classification (GTDB taxonomy): domain Bacteria; phylum Pseudomonadota; class Alphaproteobacteria; order Rhizobiales; family Xanthobacteraceae; genus Ancylobacter; species Ancylobacter sonchi. Next base: position 4,621 of record NZ_JAHBGF010000013.1, read on the forward strand.
GTTCCCGCCGGATGCGATGGGGGCCATCCGTGTGCTGTTCGAGCCGGACACGCGCCTTCTGCCGCTCCCCGCTCCCGCCTCGTCCAGTTCCTCCAGGCCCCTGCTCATTCGGCCGGGGGCCGGGGCCGGCCTTTCCGACATGGAGACGCGCCATTCATGCGCCAGCCTGCTGGGCGACAGCCCTACCGTCGCGGAGCTCCGGCGGGCGTTGACCGTGGCATGCCGGATCGCGGCTCGTTCCACCGGCCAGGTAACCGAGGCGCCGCGATCGCTGGCAAGCCAGCCGCGACATCTCCTGCTGGCGGATGACAATCGCATAAATCAGAAGGTGTTTCGCCGCATTCTCGAGGGTGCCGGCCATTCCGTCCTGGTCGTGGAGAGCGGGGAGCAGGCGCTCGACGTACTGGCCGAGCGAGCCGACGAGATCGACCTTGTGCTGATGGACTTCAACATGCCCGACACCGATGGGTTGGAAGCTTCCAAGCTCTATCGGATGATGGCGACAGGGGCCGACCGTCTGCCGATCGTCGGGCTGACGGCGGATGCGACGGCGCAAGGCGATCAACGTTGGCGCCAGGCCGGAATGGACGCCTGCCTCATCAAGCCTATCGAACCCTCCGCCCTGCTGGCAGCGGTCGATCGCCTGGCAAGAAAGACGGGAGCGGCTTGGATACCGGTGCCGCGGCTCGCGGATGCGAAAGAGGCCGCCGTATCGGCTTTGGACGACCGGGCCATTGAAAGTCTCCGCCAGCTCGGTGGTGCCCGGTTCGCGACCGAGCTGATGGAGGATTATCTGCTGGACGCCGAAGTCATTCTCCGCCGGCTGGTGGAGACGGCGGAGCGTGGGGACTTGCTGGCGTTTCGCAACGAGGCTCATGCCTTGCAGAGCAGTTCCGCCAATGTCGGCGCCCTCGCTCTCGGTACCTTCTGCCTGCCATGGCGGGAGTTGCGGGCACAGGAACTCCGCGCCGGGGCCGCCGAGCTCCAGCGGCAGGCAGATGAGGAACTGCACCGGACGCGGGACGTCATGCGGGCGTGTTCGGAGCGTATGTTGGGTCTTAGCTGAGGGCACAACCCGGCGGGCACAGGGCCCGCCGGGTTGTGCGTTGCGCGGCATTATTCGGCCGCCGTGAGCAGGGGCATCGGTGCCGCGAGCGCTGCGAGCCGCCGGTTTTGCGCCGTGCAGAGCCGGTCCATCTTTCTGAGGTCGGCTTCGGTCAGGTTGAGCGCAGCTTCGGCCCAGATGTCGACGACGTCGATGAGTTCCTCGAGCGTGATCGGATTGACGCGCCGGCGTGCCCGATACATGGCGTGATGGGCATTGTGCTTGCGGTTGTGACGCGCGACATAGTCGATCACCGCCTGCCGCCCCTGTCCATCCTCGGCCAGGATATCGACCACGCCCATGGCATGCAGTTCTTCGGCCGTGTGGATGCGGCCGGAGAGAATGAGCGCTTCGGCCTTGTCGCGATCCATGCGCCGCGACAGGAAGCTGTAGGCGCCCATGCCGGGGAACATGTTGAACAGGATCTCCGGCAGGCCGAGTTTCGCGCTGCGCTCCGCGACGATGAGGTCGAAGGACAGCGCGTGTTCGAAGCCGCCGCCGAGGGCATCTCCCTGCACCAGGGCGATGGTGACCACGGGGGTGTCGAACGCGACGGCATTGCGGTGGATCGCCTTGACCGCGACATGCCCGTAGTGGCGCATCGCGTTGAGGTCGCGGGTGCGGATCCGTTCCGCGAAATGGCCGAGGTCGCCGCCCAGATTGTAGATTCCCGGCACGTCGGATGCCATGACGAACCATGAGAACGGCGCGGCGGCAGAACGAGGCAGTTCGGCGAAGGTTCGTGTGATCGCCGATTGCATCCGGCTGATGTCGTCCATCAACTCATGCGTGTAGGACGGCTTGCCGACGGGCTTCATGAAGCACCAGCCGATGGCGTTCGCGGCGTCTACGTCCAGCCGGAGGTTGTCGTAGCCGGTAGCGCGCAGTGCGCGGATCGCCTTCTCCGTGGCGAGGTGCGGAGTGTCGGTGGTCGCGTGAGCACGTATGGCGGCATCATGAATCGTGTCGATAACGGGCATCTTGTCGCTCCATTTGCGAAGGGTGGATCGATGACTGCCACGCGATGAAAGTCGCAGGACAGATCGCCCTACATTAGGCGCGCCACTTGATGCGAGGGCCACAAACTATCGGATTAGCAAATCGTTAACGCTCAAATGATGCGGACGGGTCCGTTCGCGCGCGATCCAAATCCTGGCCAGCGGAGGAAACGGCGATTGTCGCTTAGATCACGGAAGGACGTTCTACACGGCTGATGCCTGATACGCCTGTCGAACACAGCAGCCGTGGCGCGAAAGAGCGATCCGCCCTGCCTCAAACTCGCTTTTCAGATACGTCGTTTGGGTGCATTTCACCAAAATTGAGGGGTCACGACCGAGACGACATTCAAACGAGTAAATATTTTAGATTAAATTTTCGAGAAAAATTCCCGCAACCAATCAACGATCATGTCGCGATATTTTATTTCTCCGGCCAGATCAGGATATAAAAATGGCGACATATGAGGTTAATTACTGGAATTATGTCTCATACCACGAAGAAACAAAAACATTTACGGTTACCAGCGAACCCATACCCTGGCCGGCAATTTATAACGACGAACAACCCGATTCTTCATTCTACCCTGGAGAAAATATACTTGTAGACGGATATTACGAAACGTATATTGGCTATACCAATCTTGGAATATTGACCTTTTATCAGGGCGTATATGGTATCAGCACACCGACAGCCGCTTATCATACGGGTGACGTTGTCAGCGTTAACGTAACGGATCCCTTCATCGTCTGCTTCCTGGCGGGCACGATGATTTCTACGCCGACTGGCGACGTTGCCGTGGAGGCATTGACAGCCGGTGATCTCGTCCTCACGACGGAGGGCGCCGCCAAGCCCGTGCGCTGGCTTGCTCGACAGACTGTCTCGACCGTCTTCGCCGATCCGTTGCGAATCCTGCCAATCAGGATCGCGGCGGGCGCGCTAGGCGATGGCCTTCCCAGCCGCGATCTCTTCGTCTCGACCGACCATGCGCTGTTGCTCGATGGCCTGCTCATTCAGGCGGGTGCGCTGGTCAACGGAACGACAATCGTTCGACATGCCGACATGCCCCAGACTTTCACCTACTACCATGTGGAACTGGACGACCATTCGCTCCTCTTGGCCGAAGGGGTGCCAGCCGAGACCTTCGTCGACAATGTCACACGCCGCAGTTTCGACAACTGGCAAGAAGCGCCCGAAACCCCAATCGCTGAGCTCGACCTCCCGCGGGTGAAGTCGGCTCGTCAGTTGCCTGCCCGGATCCGCGGACGACTGGCGGAGCCTACGGCGGCGTGAGCCAACAAGGTGAAGCCGCCAACGGGCAGCTTCACCCACTTCCTCGATAAGTGAGCGCCTCACATTTGCGAAGGGTGGCGGCATGTCGAAGCAATGGAGGCCCGGCATGGTGTCGGCACCGATGGAGATTGCTCGCGCGCCGAGAAAGCGGACCGTCATTATGCGAGCCGATCACTATCACTTGCCCGATTCAACAAGTGGCGGCAATCCCGGCGGGAATCTCGGCGTACGTTTTCGCTGCGAACGATGCGGACATTTGAGCAACCGATTGTTCGGCATGACGGCGAGCGCCATCGCGCGTGGACTACCCTGCCGGATTTGCAACGCATAGGACCACGCGCGATTGCCGCGCAGAAGCAATCGATCCGTTCTTGAGTGATCGGTTCCTGCATGTTGCGCTAACGAGCGCGACATTGATCTCGGGCTCGAATGGTCCAGCGACCTCCGATGCGGTACTGATCCGCATTCAGGGCTGGTTTTCGGCGGCTTCGATCCCGGTCGCCTCGCCACTCAGGGCAGGATCTCCAGGCTCCTCTGGAAGCGGCAGGCCCACCTTCAACGTGTCGCCAGGTTCGATCGGGGTTGTTTCCGTGGCGTCCATCTCGGAGAGCTCGGCTCCACTGCCCCGCACGATCACATAGCTTGGCTCGAGGCGAAGCGACCGACTACGCTCGATATAGCGGTGGGGCGCCGACACTCCGGCTTCGTACAGCAATTGCTGCGCCGTCTTTATCTTTTGAAGCGTGTCATCGAGCTTCGCCTGGGTCGTGCGCAATTCCGCCGTCAGTTCGTTCGTTCGCGTGTTCTTCAGATCGATCATGGAAATGTCGGCCCGGCTTGCATCCTGCCTGACGCGCAGGAGTTCCGTCTCCAGCCGCAGCTTGTCACCCTGGATCTGCGCAATGGTGCGCTCAAGTCCGAGTTGCCGTGAGGAAACCGCATAGCCCTTCTCGACAAGCCCGGTGATCGCCTGAAGCTCCTGGTTCACCAGGGTCATCTGCCTGTCTTGGGCGGCGATCTGCCCTTGCAACGTCTGGGCTTCCTTCTCAAGGAAGGATTTCAGCTGAACCAGCGCGTTAGTCTGCGCCACCATCGCTTCACGGCGGCCAACGAAAATCTGGCGCTCCTGTCGTATCAGCAGGAGAATACGACTGTCGTCGCCGCGCTTCATCACCTCAGCGGGGAAGCTGACATTATCTAGCCCGTCGAGTTCGGATTGCAGGCGACCGAGCCTGGCGCGCAGCGCATCGCGCTCCTGCCCCAGCAGAATGAGTTCGCCCTGGCCGGCAATGACATCGCGTCCCAGACGGAGCAGACCAGCGTCGGCGGGCCGCTGGATTCCGCCGGCGATCGCGATCGCCTGCAAGACAGTAAGCTTCGGACGATACGGATACGGGCCAGGTCGCATCACATCGCCGGTAGCGTAGAACGGACGGAACTCGGAGACCTCGACAGCCACGCGAGGCGCCTCGACGAGCCCCATCAGTTGCTGCAGGCCCTCGCCGATCTCGCGCCCGATCTCACTCGAGGTGCGGCCGGCCGCCTCGACGGTGCCGATCAGTGGCAGGTTGAGCCGGCCTTCTGGATTGATGGAAAACTCTCCGGCCATCGGGGTCCATTCGAAGATCTCATCCTGCGTGGCGCGCCACTCCAGCACTTTGAGCCGTATCTTGTCCTCGGGACCCAAGCGGTATTCCCGCCCCCCTGCGGCGGGTGGTGGATCGTCTGCCATGGCGGAGCCGGTGAACAGGAAAAGCAGCACCATGGCGAGGCTGGCCTGCCACCGTGTCGCTGCAAGCGGAGCAGAGCCCCCGTTCATGGAGGGCTTGGATGGCCGCCCTTCTGACAACTGGGCCGAGAATTCGCATATCCGAGGTTGAGCGGTCATCTCACTTCAGTTCCAGCACATATTCCGGTTCGATCCGTCCGGCGATCAGGTGCCTGGCGCCGATCAAATTCCCTTTAAGCCTGCCGCGCCTATCGATGTGGGGTTCGGGAAACAGGCTTTTGGCCAGGTTGGCTGCGAGGTTTCGGAAGATCAGGTCTGCTGCGAAACCAACTGGCATGGTACCTTTGCGTGCCAGATAGACCGGGTTCACCATCTGGGAATAGCCGAACCGCACACCACTGACGCGCCCGCTCCTTATGCCGAGATGAACCCCCCGCAGCGAACTCAGTCGGACCACGCGCCCGTGCCGGCGTAGTTGTGCTGTGAAGTCGATATCTTCCTGCCATCCATAAAGCGCCAGCTTTTCGTCGAAACGCACCGCACCTATGGCGCTCGTCCGGATAGACATGTTGCATCCATATGCGCCGAGATGATCAACCGGATCGTGAAAGGGGGGCGGGCTGGACGCAGCATGCTGCAAGATCCTGATTGCTTCCTCGAAGGAGCACGCCTTGTCATGCGCGCCATCGTACAGAACGTCCCCCATCAACACGGAATATTCATTGTGTAATTCGAACTCATCGACGACATTTTTTATGTAATCGTCTGATGGAACAAAATCATCATCGAAGAACGTGATGATATCGAATCCACCTATGGACTGAGATAGAGCGCGATTTCGCTGAGCACATAATCCTCGACCACCGAATACCATTGAAATCGGATAAGAATGCGACGTCTCTTGCTCGACATGGCCTTCGTCGGGTGCCGTGACGAAAACATGATCGGGCAGTCGACTCTGGCTTTCGAGATGAGAGAGGAGGCGGCTTGCAACGGCCTTGCGTCCCAGCGTTGGAATGACGACAGCAAGCTTCATGCGGAGCACTCGCGTTTCAAGCCTGCCAGGGGGCCGGCGATGGGTGAACGTTCATCGCGAAAGATAGGCAGACACGAAAGCCGGGAGGCGCGAGGCAGGCGATGCCATCGGCATCAATTCGGCTAAGGACGTTCCTCCAAAGGACTAAGGCCCGCCAATAGGTGCAAGACGCACACGAACAGCGATTGGTAGCAAAACGATTTCGCCCGCGCGGCACCTCACTTCGCCATTTCGATGCGGACCGTCGGATGTACGCTCCGGATGAACGCTCCGTGCGGTTTGAGCCCCTCCATCAAGCGAGTGACGACACATGAGCGACGTTGCGGTCGATCTGCCTGTCGCTGCCTCCCCAATTCGTGCGGTCGAAACAGCTGAGCTGGCCGCTCCTTTCAGACTCGACACATCAACGCAGACCGGTATGGGCCGCGTCGCCATTGTACATGACTGGTGCCCCTCGTTCCGGGGGGGCGAACGTGTATTGGCCGAGCTCTGCAAGATCATGGGGGGAAGGGACGTTTACACGTTGTTCGACTTTTTATCCCCCGAGGTGAAAAACGAATTCTTTCCTGATATTTCATTCCACACGTCGGTCGCCAACCAATTGCCTGGTGTAAGACGCTATTACAGATCACTCTTCTTTCTCTGCCCGTTCCTGATCGAACAGTTCAATGTGACCGAGTATGATGCCGTCATCACGTCATCGGCAGCGTTTGCGCGAGGTGTCCTGACTCGACCCGATCAGCCGCATGTGTGCTACGTGCACAGCCCGGTCCGCTATGCTTGGGACGAACAGTTCTCCTATCTGAGCGAGGGTCGGCTGGGCTATGGCCCGAAGGGGCTGCTGTTTCGGCACATGCTCCATAATCTGCGGATCTGGGATACCCGCACGGCGCATGGGCCAGATGTGATGCTGGCGAACTCATGCTATGTGAGAGATCGGATCCGGCGCATCTACGGGCGAGACGCACAGGTGGTGCATCCTCCCGTTCCGATGGATCATTCCGGCCGTGAATTCATTGCAAAAAAAGATGATTACTATGTAACGGCTTCGTTTCTCGCCCCTTACAAGCGCACAGATCTCGTCATTCGTGCTTTCAACGACATGCCAGGCCGGAAGCTTCTGGTAGTTGGCGATGGCCAGCAAGCACGCTCCCTCCGTTCGTTGGCCACGGGCGACAATATCGAATTCGCGGGATACTTGCCCCGCCTCGACTACGTCGCCGCCGTCGGTCAAGCTAGGGCGCTGCTCTTCGCGGGTTGCGAGGATTTCGGCATCGCAATGGCTGAAGCCCAAGCCTATGGCACACCGGTAATCGCATTCGACCGGGGCGGTGCCCGTGACATCGTGCAACCGCTAGGCGGCGCTTCGAATCCCACTGGTCTGCTCTTCAAGCAGCAAACCGTTGAGGCGGTGCGGGAAGCGGTCGAGCAGTTCGAACGCCGAGAGCGCGAGATTTCGCCGGTAGCATGCCGGCTCAACGCGACTCGCTTCTCGCCGGAGCGCTTCCGGCTGGAGATCGGACGGGCTGTAGAGATGGCGGTTAACATGTGCCGTTGAGCGCGGCACGTCCAATAAACCACCGAAGGTGCTCAGGCGAGTGCCGCTTGTTCCGCATGGTTGGGTACCATGGAGAGTATGTTCGCCTCCGGAGCCGTCAGACCATCTACGAACGCCATCGCCTGCAGATATGCCTGCGCGGAGTCGTTCCACGAAAATCGGGTAGCGCGTAGACGCCCGGCGGCAATCAGTCGGGCGCGCAAGCCGGGCTCACGCTTTAGCCGCCTGAGGCGGTCCAGCCAGGCTTCGGGATCGGTGGGAGAGGCATAGAGCGCAGCATGTCCGCACACCTCCGGCATGCTTGCCCGATCCGACGTCACCACCGCGCATCCTATCGTCATCGCTTCCAGGAGCGGAAGGCCAAAGCCTTCGGTAAAGGAAGGAAACGCCAGACAAAGCGAATCCTGCAAGAGCGCCGTGAGGGCTTCGTCTGGCAGCCGCCCAAGCCAGTGCACATTCCCTGCCGAGACGGCTACGCCATCGTGGTGAAGAACATGCGGATCGACCTGACCGACAATGGCGAGCCGCAGGCTTTCGGCTGCCAGTTTATCGGCGATGCCGAGCAGCAAGGACATGTTCTTGTGAGGGGCTGGACTACCGACGAGGACAACCGTGTCCGGCCCCGCCACGGAAAGTGTGGCCTCGCTGTGCCGACCCTGCCATTGCAAGGCATGCTCGTATCCATTCGGCGCGACCATGAGTTTGGATGATGCGCACAACTCGCGCCCCACCAATTCATTGGCCGAATGCTGAGATACAGTCGCAATCATCTTCGACAATCGGCCAAGAAGCGGAACCATAGCCAGTTGTAGCAGCCGAAACGGCAGCGAATAGCTCGCAGGAAAGCTGCGGGTATTCACATCGTGGATGCACGCAATCTGCTTGCGGTGACAGACGGGACCGCTGTTACCAAGGCTGAGCAGGCCCCCTCGCAATCCTCGAGGTAGGGCAAATTGCTCCCAGAGATGACCGGATGCGAAAGGCCCGCGAACCGGGCCACTATGGCGCAGACGAATGGCCGACAATTTAGGAAGCGCCACCGTACCGGCTGGTACAACCAGCTCGACATCGAGATTCTGCGCCAACGGCTCGGCGGCGGCAATCTTGCGGTCCAGCGCCTGGACGATCTCGCTAGCGTAACGTTGCACGCCTGTGACCTTTTGGGTCAGAAAACGACCATTGATGGCCCAGTGACGTCTCATGACCATCCTCGCGACATTCCTGGCCACCCGTGTCCTGCCCGTCATTGTGCAGGTGCGGCATTTCCGACGCCGCACAACGAAGGTGTTGGAAGGCTGACCAAAGGAGCCGCGTACGTTCGTTCGGTGGCGCGAACTACCGTTTTGGCGTGCAGCCTGGCTCAATGTGCCGGCAGGCCAGACGGTTCGAGTTGAGAGGATCGTGCCGGAGACAGGGCGTCTACCCCACCGCAACGAAACGGCGCAATTCATGTTCCGACCTTATCGCGACGAACTCGACCGGCCCCGCGAAGCACGGGACCCCGCCGCCGTCCGGCACTGGACCATCAATGGCGATTTCACCACGCTCAGTCCCATGGGCGTGGCTCGTTATGCGCGCGAGGTTACGCTGGCGCTCGATGCGCTCGTGATCGAGAAGCATCCGTTGACACGGAATCTGCGTCTCAATCTTGTCGCTCCTCGCCCCCCTACCGACCCGCTGCCATTGCAGGCCATAGCCACGCAGATAGCTCCCGAATATTCTCGGCCGAGGTTGCCGCAATTCTGGGTTCAGCTACAGCTGCCGAGGCATGTGAGGGGCGGCCTTCTCAGCTTCTGCAATCTGGCGCCGGTGATGGTGCGCCGACAGGTCGCCTGCATCCATGACGTGCAGACGCTTACATCGCCGCACAGCTATTCACGCGGCTTTCGGTGGGCGCACCGTGTCATCCTTCCCGTGTTGGGCCGAAGAGCGAGCGCTATCACGACCGTATCGAATCTGTCGCGCGACGAACTGGTGCGCCATGGCGTGGCGCCGGCAGAGAAGATCGTCGTCACTTATAACGGCGCCGATCATGCGAAGGGCTGGCGCCCGGAACGCTCCCACCAGGATTTTGGAACGACACGTCCTTTCGTGCTGTGCCTGCTGCGCAACCAGGTCCACAAGAACCCGGAATTGCTCCTGCGTCTTGCCCAGCCACTAGAAGTGATCGGCGTCGACATGATGATCATGGGTGAGCTCGACGCAGAACTCACCGAGCGCCTGCGGATGTCGGGCGCGCAAAATGTGCGTGTACTCGGCCGGATCAGCGACGACGATTTCGCCGCTGCCCTTTCGCGAGCGCTTTGCTTCCTGCTCCCTTCTCGGGCGGAAGGCTTCGGTCTTCCGGCGGTAGAAGCGATGATGTGGGGGTGCCCGGTCGTTGCGTCCACATCCCCCTGTTTACCCGAGGTTTGTGGCAGTGCTGCCCTGTTCGCCGATCCAGATGATACCACGGCTTGGATCTCCGCGATCGCTCGGCTGCTCGCGTCACCTGAGTTGCACCAACGTTTCTCCTCCGCTGGCCGCAAGCGAGCGAATGAATTCAACTGGCGGCGCGTTGCCGTTGCATATCTAACACTCATGGCCGAGATCGACTGACGTTGCCTCCAATTTCTATCCAGCTGCGAGTCCGTCCCGGCGACTTTATTTTAGCTCTCGAGTGGGCTGAACGGCGGGGGCAGACGCGGAGCCATTCACTGTGCTTAGCATCAGACTCTGCCTCCTCCCGGACAGCGACGTGCCCGCCACCAGTACCGGGCTTCCCCAGGTGCAGTCGCCTACGACCGCAAGCATCCGGAAGCGCCGGCCGTCGGTCATCTGACCGGCAACGAAGTCGAGCGGCCCGCGCTCGTTCAGTTTCATCGGGATCATCACCAGCGCGCATGTGTCGCGGTTCCAGATGGCCGACCACAGCGCCCTCCCTCCGGAGCGACCGATGCCCCCAGAAATGCGGACTGGATTTTCATCAGACCCTGAATGTCTGCTCAGCGATCCCCACGAAACCCGTTTGCAGGGCGAAGAGCGAGCCGGAGAGCGGGGCCGCTTCCAGCAGCGGAGCCGTAAGATCCTGCCGCGCACTGGTCGCGAAAAGAACAGCCAGCCCCTGCCCTCCAAAGGCAACACTCGTGAGGCGCGGTACCGGCAAAGGCATCACAAGCACGCGGTCACCTTCTGACGAGAAGCGGGTGATCCGCCAGCCATCCCAGTGCGCCACCCAGACGCCCCCGTCGGCGTCAACGGTCAGTCCGTCTGGATATCCCTCGTCGATCGCCATCTCGGAGAAAACCCGGCGGTTGCAGAGACCGACGACATCGGGCGCGAGATCATAGGCAAGGATCCGCCGTCCAACACTGTCGCTGAGATAGAGCACATCTCCGCCCGGCGAGAAGGCCGGTCCGTTGACCACGGTGAAGCCGCTATCCGCCAGCACGGGAGGCGATCCCGGAACCCAGCACCACAGCGCCCCTCTCGGGTCGCGCTCGGCGAGATCGCTCGTACCGATCCACAGGCGTCCCCACCGGTCGATCTTGGCATCATTGTAGCCGATGCCGCTGCGTCGCGCTTCGGGATGGCAGAGCGGTTCCATGCCGTCCGTCGCCCAGTCGTACAGCCACAGGCCGTCGGAGGCGCTCAGGACGAGGCGGCCGGGGGCCTCCCCGGCCACGATGGCACCCAGCGGCGGCGGCCGAACGATCCGGCGGGTCTCGACCCTCCCCTCGCCGTCCCTGCGGTGCAGGCGGGCGAGGGCGAGGTCGAGCCAATAGAGGTGGCCATCCACTGGATGCCAAAGCGGCGACTCGCCGAGTGCATCCCCGGTTTCAGCGGCGACCCGGAAGGTCGGGCGTGAGGAGGTCGGTTCGCTGGTCATCGTCCGCCCTTCCCTCTTGCCTCAGGACGCCGCGTCCACCGCCGTTGCACCGGCCGTGCTGAAATCGTCCCCGGCGCGTGAGCGAAACAGGGTCCTCCCTCCGACGGAGATCTCCACGTCGACCCGGTATCGCTCCAGGGCGGCAGGGTCGATCTCGACCCCCAGACCCGGCGCCTCGGGTGCCGCGATCTCGCCATTGCCGTCGCGCTCGATGTGGTTGGCCGTCAACTCCACCGCGAGTGGCTGCAGCGCCACCGGAAATTCGCAGAGCGTGGCCTCGGCTACGCCGGCGAAGGGCTGGAGCGAGGCGCTCAGTGCGAGGTTCGAGGTGAAGGTGTGGTTCACATAGGTGACGCCCTTGGCACGCGCATGGTCGGCCACCCGCTTGGCCGGGCCGATGCCGCCGATGCGCCCGCAATCGATCTGCACATAACCGATGCCGCCGAAATCGATGAGGTTGCGGGCCATGTGGAAATTATGAGCGCCTTCGCCACCGGCCATTTTCACCGTGCCGCGCGCGGCGAGCGCGGCATATTCGCCATAGGCGCTGGCAGCGAACGGCTCTTCCAGCCATGTGGCGCGCGCCGCCTCGAGGGCCGGAAGGCGCTCCGCCGCTCGCTCGACATCCTCACCGAAGATCTGGCCGACATCGACGAGGAGGATTCCGTCGGCGCCCAGTCCCTCGCGAGCGGCGACGAAATGGTCGACATCCACCGCCAGCGTGCCGCGCCCGATCGGACCCCAGCCGAATTTCACGGCCCGAAACCCATCGGCGCGCGAGCGCCGGCCGCGCTCCAGCGTCTCCTGCGGCGTGTCGCCGAAAAGCTGAGAGGCATAAGGCGTCTTGCGACAGGAATGGTCATAGCCCAGTAGCTTCCAGACCGGCTCGCCGCGCGCCTTGCCGAGGAGGTCCCACAGCGCCATCTCGATGCCCGACCAGGTGTGCGCGGCCTGCAGCAGGTCCATGCTGTCATATTCGACCTGCGCGGCCATGCGGGCGATGTCCTGCGGCCCGTCGAGCCGCTGGCCGAGCACGGCGCTTCGGACCGGCTGGCAGGCGCCGTGCGACATCGGGCAGATGAAGGCGGCGATGGAAGGCAACGGAGCCGCTTCGCATTCGCCCCAACCGACATGGCCGGCGGCGGTGACACGCACAACGAGCGCGTCCTGGCTGCCATCAGCCGCGGTGGTGATCTCGGGCATGGCCAGATAGAAAAAATCGACGGCTTCGATCTTCATAGGACGCGTCTTCTCTCAAAAGCAGAATGTTGGGTCGGGTGGCGCGGCGCGGTGTGTCAGACCCGCTCGCCGGCGCGTTGCATCAGTCCGATGGCGAAGGTAATGGCGGCGGTGCACAGAAAGATCAGCGTTGCCAGGGCGTTGATCTCCGGAACGAAGCCGACCCGCATCATCGCCCACAAGCGGATCGGCAGTGTGGTCTGCGATCCCGCGACGAAGAGGGTGATCAGCGTCTCGTCGAAGGAGATGGCGAAGGCCAGGAGGACGCCGGAAATCAGTGCCGGCCGCATCTGCGGCAGGATCACATAGCGCAGCGTCTGCACCCGCGAGGCGCCGAGATCGAGCGAGGCCTCGGTAAGGCTGCTGCCCAGCAGTTGCAGTCGCACCAGCACCGTGCGGTACACCACCGGCACGATGAAGACGACATGGGCGATGATAATAGTCACCAGCCCGCGGCCGAGATCGATCTCGCGAAAGGCGATCAGCAGCGAGAGGCCGGTGATGATCGGCGGCAGCAGGAACGGCAGGAACACCATGGTCTGCATGGCGATGCCGAGGCCACGCCGTGCCGAGACGAAGTAGAAGGCGAACATCAGCGCCAGGACCAGCGCCAGTAGGCTCGACATCGTCGCCACGACGAGCGACGTCGAGAGCGCCGCGAGGATCTCGCCATTGGCGAGCAGGGCGACATAGGGATCGAGCGAGAAGGGCGCGAAGCCCAGCTTGCCGCGTACCCGCACGATCTGGAAGAAAGAGAGCGCTGCGGTCGCCAGCAGCGGGGCATAAAGCGCGATGAGGCCAACCCCGGCCACGAGGCCGAGGAGCGCGTCAAGGAACGGCGCCTTCTGCTTCATCGCACATGCTCCCGCCTGAGGCTCAGGCCGGCGAGCGCCACCGCAAGCAGCGTGGTGGCGAGCAGAATGACGGCGAGAGCGGAGCCGAGCGGCCAGTTGAGCGCGAGGCCGAACTGACTGAAGACGATCCGTCCGAAGGTAAAGCCCTGGGTGCCACCCACCATTTGCGGCGTGACGAAATCGCCGAAGGTGAGGATGAAGGTGAACACGGCGCCCGCCGCGATGCCCGGCCGCCCGAGGGGCAGGACGACATCGCGCAGCGTCTGTATCGGCGTGGCCCCGAGGTCGGCGCTTGCGGCGAGATAGTTCGCCGGGATGCGATCCAGTGCCAGATACATCGGCAGGATCGCATAGGGCAGATACAGCACCGCGAGGGCGATGAAGATGGCCGTGCGCGAGAACAACAGCGCCTCGATCGGCTGATCGATCAGCCCGAGCCCCAGCATGGCCTCGTTCAGCAACCCGCGTTGCCCCAGAATGGAGCGGATCGAATAGACTTTGATGATGTAGCTCATGAACAGCGGCAGCATGAAGCTCATCAGGATCAGGAAGCGCATGCGCGGGGTGCGACGGAAGATGAACAGCGCAATGGCGGTGGAGAGCGCCACATTCACCAGCGTGACCTGAAGCGACAGCCCGACCGTCTGCAGATAGACGGGCAGATAGCTGCCGTCGGTGAAGAAGGTGCGGTAGTTTGCGAGTGTCGGGATGAGAAGAATCTGCCCATCCTGCAACGTCCAGAAGCTCACCACCACGAAGGACAGGATCGGGATCACCACGAAGAGCAGCGGCAGGCCGAGATTGAGCGCATGGCCAAGGCCGGCGCGCAGGAGGTCTTGTCGATCGCGTCGAAGGGAGGTGTTCATCGCGCCCGTCCTCACGGTGCCATCTGCAGCAGAGCGGCGTCGTCGGCCGCCCAGCGGAGCCTGACGGATGCCCCCGGCCGAAGCCCGGCGACCGAACCATCGGCGAGGCGGCGCACCTTGATCACGGCTCCCGGCAGCGCGGGATTGAGCAGCTCGATCATCACATTGGCGCCGAGAAAGCGCACATCCGCCACTTCGGCCGACAGCCCGTGCGGGGCGGCCGGATCGGCGTCCAGCCGAACATGCTCGGGGCGCACCGCCACCAGCACGGCGCTTCCAGTCGCCGGTGCCGGCCCGTCAACTGTCGCGTCGAGAAGCCCGGCGGCGGTATCGACCGTGCAGAGCCGGCCGTCGACCGCGGCCAGCGTTCCGGGGATCAGGTTGTTGTCGCCGAGAAAGGAGGCGGTGAAAGGCGTGCGGGGGCGGCGATAAAGCTCCTCGGGCGCTCCCTCCTGTTCGATGCGGCCGCGATTGACCACGATGATGCGGTCGGACAGCGCGATCGCCTCTTCCTGGTCGTGGGTGATGAAGACGAAGGCGATGCCGAGCCGGCGCTGCAATGATTTGAGGAAGCGCTGCATCTGCGCGCGCAATTCGACATCGAGGGCGGACAGCGGTTCGTCGAGGAGAATGAGCCGCGGTTCGCAGATGATGGCGCGGGCCAGCGCCACGCGCTGGCGTTGGCCGCCGGACATCTGCGCGGGATAGCGTCCACCGAGGGTGCCCAGCCCGACCGTGTCCAGCACCTCGGCGACACGTTTGGCGATCTCCGCCTTCGGGCGCCCGCGCACCTTCAGGCCATAGCCGACATTCTCGGCGACCGTCATGTGGTGGAACAGCGCGTAGTCTTGGAAGACCGTGTTGAAGGGGCGCCGGTTGATCGGCACGGCGGAGAGGTCGCGCCCCTCGAACATCAGGCTTCCGCCGTCGATCCCCTCAAAGCCGCCGATGATGCGCAGGATGGTGGTCTTGCCAGAGCCGGACGGCCCGAGGATGGTGAGGAATTCGTTGTCGGCCACGGTGATGTCGATGCCGTCGAGCACACGCACCGCGCCATAGCGTTTCGAGACGTTGTTAAGATGGAGGAGAGGCTGCACGCGTGTCGTTCCGTCATCCGGTCGAGGGAGGCGGCATCCGGAGGCCGCCCGAGGGTCACGGCCGGCCCGTCGGGCCGGCCGTGTCGGAGGCGGCGGCTATTCGGCCGCCTTGACCTCGTTCCAGATCGCCTGGCGGCGTGTGTAGTCCTCGGGATTGTCCGCCCAGATCAGGCGGCTGGCGTAATCCATCCCCTCGGGAGCGTCGGTGGTCGAGCCGTAGCCGAACTTCTTCGCCATATCGGCGCCGATCTTCTTCTGCAGCACGAAGTTCATCCAAGCATAGGCGGCGTCAGGATTGGACGTGCCCGCGCTGACCGTCAGATTGTCGAGCCAGCCGACGGCGCCCTCCTTCGGGATGGCGTAGCCGACATCGAAGCCCTTCTTCTGCAGGTTGATAGCCGCGAGCTCGCCCATGGAGAACATCAGCACCACGTCGTTCTCGGTCCAGATGGTGGTGCCTTCGTCGAAGCCGGCGAAATAGGTGAGCAGGTTGCGCTTGAGGGCGATCAGCTTGTCCTTCACCTGCGCGAACTGCGCATCGGTGAGGTGGAACGGGTCCTTCATGCCCAGCACGATGGCGCCGAAATTGATGGCGTTGTTGGCGTCGTCGAGCGAGATGACCTTGCCCTTGTATTTCGGGTCCCACAACACCTCCCAGCTTTCCGGCGCGGTGGGAAAGGTCTTCTTATCATAGACCATGCCGAGCGAGCCCCACGCCCACGGCACGCCATAGGTGGCGCCGTCGAAGGTCGCGTTCGCCATGCCCCGGAACTCGGGGAGAAGATTGCCGGCGCTGGTGAGCTTGGCCTTGTCGATCGGAGCGATGAGCTTCTGGTCGGCATAGGCCTTGAGGCTGGCGGTATCGATGGTGACGACGTCGTAGTCCTTGCCGTTCGACGCCTTCATCTTCGCGATCTGCTCGTCGACACCGCCGACATAGGTCACCTTCACGGCGATGCCGGTTTCCTTCTCGAACTCCTCGACCCAGGCTGGATCGGCATAGCCCTCATAGGCGAGCAGGCGCACCTCGCCCTTCGGCTGGGCGACGGCCGCCGCCGAGGAGAGAAGGGTAAGCGTGGTGAGCGATGCAGCCACTGCCCTCGACATCCAATTCATCGTCTGTTCTCCATCTGGCGCCGTTCGGCTTGAGGCAAAAAAATCATATTTAATTTTGACGGTCAATTCGGCGCTTGAAGAAATCGGCCGAAAATCGTCATTCTTATGCGACGACTCCTGGCTCGCCTCCGAGCGAGGATCGATTGACGTCACTAAATATCATATTTTATATCGATACCTCCCTTCCCGTCATTGCTGGAACCGCTCATGTCCACCGAGGCCCCGCCTGTCCCGCCCGCCGCCCGCCGCCTGGAAGGACGCGTCGCTATCGTCACCGGTGGAGCGCGCGGCATTGGCCGTTGCATCGCCGAGCGCCTCGCTGCCGAGGGCGCACAGGTGGTCGTGGCGGATATTGACGAGGCCGAAGCGCACCAGGCCGCCGCCGATCTCGGCCCGCAGGCGCTGGGACTGCGCGTCGACATCGCCGATGCCTTCTCGATCGCGGCGCTGGCGCAGACCGTCGAGCAGCGCTACGGCCGCTGCGAAATCCTCGTCAACAACGCCGCCATCCTCGATGCTGCCGGCGTGGACGCCATGAGCTTCGACCATTATCGCACGGTGCTGGACATCAATCAGGATGGTGCCGTCCGGGTGACGCTCGCCTTGCTGCCTCTTATGCGCAAGGCAGGCGCAGGCCGGCGCATCCTCAACATCGTCTCGATCCAGGGCCTGCGCGGCACCCGCGATTCCCTCGCCTATGCAACGGCCAAGGGCGCGCTGGTCAATTTCACCCGCGCCCTTGCCTGCGACCTCGGCGAGGAAGGCATCGTCGTCAACGCGTTGGCCCCCGGCTTCATCGATACGCGGATGGCGCAACTGCCGGACGGGAGCGGCCATGAGCACGAGACCGACTGGTTCCGCGACATCTATATCCGCCACGGCCGCATTCCGCTGCGCCGGCCCGGCACGCCAGTGGACATCGCCGGGCCGGCCTTCTTCCTCTGTTCGGACGATGCGCGGTACGTGACCGGCCAGATCCTGCTCGTCGACGGCGGCCTGTCCGCCACCTTCTAGCGGCGGGGAAGCGGACGCGCCGCGAGGCTGTAGCGAAGGATGGTGGGCCGCTCCGGCGTCGCCGCCAGGCAGGTCGGGGTGCCGGCCGCCACTATCGGGTTGTCGGCCAGCGACACCGGCTCGGCGAAATCGAAGCAGGCGGCTATCGGCTCGATGCCGAGACCACGGTAGCGCCCGTCCCAGGGCGCGCCGGCCAGCGCCCGGTCGCTGATCCACAGCAGGCACGAGGGCAGCAGATCCTGGTCCCAATCGAGGCTCAGCACCGCACCACGTTCCGAGAAAACCGCCTCCACGGCCCCCTCGACACCGCAGAGCTGAAGGACATCCTCCATGGGCTCGGCTTTTGGCAGGCGCGCCAGATCGATAAAGCCACCCGTGCGTGACGGTACGGCGGCAAGGGTCGCGAAATCACGGCCGATGGCCGCACGCATCGCCCCGCCCGGCACCGCGGCCGGATAGGTGAGGCCGCGGCGGAAGCGGGCCTGGATGTGGAGGCCTTCCGGGGGAACATCCAGCGACAGGATCGGATGAAGGCCGAGCGGAAGACGGGTCGCGCGCCGCACATCGATCACGAGTTCGAGGTCCAGCGCCGGTGCGTCGGGCCGCACCGCGAGCGTGCGGGTGAGCCGTCGCACCGCATGATCAGTCGGGTAGTCGAGCGCTAGGCGGATGTGATCGGCGCCCTGCTCTTCCACGCGCCATGTGGCATTGGCGGCAAGGCCATGGGGAGGATCATTGCAGAGATCGAGGCCGAATTCGCTCCAGCCCGGCGCGATCCCGTCCAACGGCCCGCCGACGCCGAAGGGCAGGCACACGAACTCCGCGCCGAGACGACGCAGATGGGCCGGCAAGGCGCCCAACAAGGGATCGTCCGGTGACCAGTGCGGCCGAGCGAAGGGCGCGAAGGGCCCATCCGGCAGATGGAAGACAAGCTCGGTGAGCATCGCGCCCACCGGCGACACACGCAGGGCGCCATGCGGCCAGTCGAGCGTGAGGAGGTCGAGCGGCGCGCCGTTCACTTCAGCGCCGCGAGCAGCGAATCCTTGCCGTCGAGGATCACGTCGCGCATGGCCCGCGCCGCCCCCTCCCCCTCGCCACCGGTAATCGCCTCGAACACCGCCCGATGCTGGCTGATGTCGTCCTCGACGCTCTTGTCCGCCTTCAGCGCCTGCTGTTGGATGGAAAAGCTGAGATGCAGGAAGTCGGCGACCAGATGGGCGAAGCTGCCGAGCAGCACGTTGTGGCTCGCGGCGAACACCGCCATGTGGAACGCAACGTCGGCATGGGCATAGGCCGACAGATCGCCGCTCGTCGCCTCCATGGCGTGCAGCGCCGCCCGGATGCGACGCAGGTCCTCGATCGTCGCCCGGCCGGTGGCGAGCTGGGCGGCCGCCGGCTCGATCATCAGGCGCAGCTCGATCAGATCGCGCATCATGGTGTCGCGCAGCGCGGCGGAGCCGTTCCCGTCGCCGAAATGCCAGGCGAGCACGTCGCTGTCGAAGGTGTTCCACAGGTCGCGCGGGCGCACCCGCGTGCCGACCTTCTGGCGCATTTCGATCAACCCCTTGGCCGCCAGCACTTTCAGCGCCTCGCGCAGGGAGGGGCGGCTCGCCGCGAACTCCGCCATCAGGTCCGGCTCGCGCGGCAGCAATTCGCCGGGCGCGAAACGGCCGGAAACGATAGCGCGGCCGAGCTCGGTGATCACATGGCCCTGCACGCCGCTGATCCGATAGCCGGACGGCCGCACCGGACGGGGGGCGCGCCCTTCACCGGCCGCGGCTTCGGCCTCGGGGCGCTGGCGTGGCGTCGATGTGCGCTCCGTCACTGGCGCTCTCCGTCTTCCGTCGTTGCGGCCGCCCCGCAATGCTCAGGTCTGGGGCCATCCTTGCCGGACACGATAGCCTAAGCCGCGCATGGGGGCCTTACCGCCCATCGGCCTGCGATCATGTCCACAGGATTCATTTAAATCATATTTTTTAGCCAAACAAGCACAGGAAACGCTGACACATCTGGACAGGCAGCGCATATTAAATAATATTTTTTCGTCGGCACAGATCGACCCTTCCAGAGATCAGGAGAATGGCATGCTCAGGACCGTATTGGCGGCCGTGCTTGCGGCTGTCGTCAGCGTCAGCGCGAGCGCGCAGGAATTCCAGTTCGAAGCGCCGCCGCTGTTCGACAATTGCGGCGATCCCTCTCTCGCCCGCGCGAAGACCGAAGGCGTGACCCTCGGTTTCTCGCCCTCGCCGCCCTACTCCTCTCTCGATCCGGCAACCAAGAAGGCGGGCGGGCTCGACATCGAGCTGGTGGAGGCGGCGCTGAAATGGGCCGGTGTCACCAAGTTCAAATATGAGGTGATGCCGTTCGGCCAGCTCATCCCGGCCTTGCTCGCCAAGCGTATCGACGTCGTCTCCGCCAACATCCACGTCACCCCGGACCGGCTCAAGGCGGTGTCCTTCTCCGGTCCGGCGTGGTGGTACGGGCCGGCCATCGTGGTGGCGAAGGGCAACCCGGCGGGCGTTACCTCCTTCGAGGGCCTGAAGGGCAAGAAGGTCGGGGCCATCGCCGGCTCAGCGGCCGATGAATATCTGCGCAAGATCGGCGTTGCCGTGACGGCCTTCCAGACCGACGCCGAGGAATTCGCGGCGATCTCCACCGCTCGCGTCGACGCCATTCTCGACGACGACGTGAAGATCATCGAGTTCATGAAGGCCAACGGTTCGACGCCGATCGAGATCGTCGCCAATGTCGCGATCCCGGACGAACTCATCTTCAAATACGGCTATGGCTATGCCCGCTATGCGCTACGCAAGGACGATTGCTCGTTGCGCGTCGCCTTCACTCAGGGCCTCGCCGAGGTGCGCGGCAACGGTCAGGCCACGGCGATCTTGAAGACCTACGGGCTCACCAACCGCAACCTGTTCTTCTTCCCGCTCTGACAGCCGCCGGGCACGGCAAACGGACGCGCGGGGCGGTTGATCCCGCACGTCCCTTCCGGCTTCCGCGGCAGGTTGCGTCATGAACCTTCTCGATCTCTCGGTCGTCGACGAATACGGCTCGGTCTTCCTGCAAGGCCTCGCCATGACGACCTTCCTCACCCTCGTCGTCATCCTCCTGGCAGGGGGGCTCGCCGTCCCGCTGGCGCTGGCACGGCTTTCGCCGCGGCGCTGGATCCGCTGGCCGGCGGATTTCTATGTCGAGTTCATCCGGGCCACGCCGCTGATCCTGCAGCTCATCTATATCTACTACGTGCTGCCCAGCGCCGGCATCCGGCTGGAGCCGGTCACGGCGGCGATCATCGGCCTCACGGTGAACTATTCCGCCTTCATGAGCGAGGTCTATCGCTCGGGCATCCAGGCGGTACCGAAAAGCCAGTATGAGGCGGCGCAGAGCCTGGGGCTCGGTCGCACCATCACCTTCATCAAGATCATCTTCCCGCAGGCCTTCCGCATGGTCCTGCCGGCGCTCGGCAACTATCTCATCGCCCTGTTCAAGGATACGGCGCTGGCATCGGTGGTCACGGTGCAGGAACTCATGTTCTCCGGGCAGATCGTAGCCGCGCGCAACTACCAGTATTTCACCGTCTATACCGTCACCGCCATTCTCTATTTCTCCGTCGGCTTTCCTGCCGCCCTTCTCGTGCGCCGGCTGGAGCACTGGTCGCGGCGTGGCTGGTCGTCGCCCGATCGAAAGTCCTGAGTGATCTCCATGTCCAACATCAGCTTGCCGAAAGTGACCATCCGCTCCATCGCCGTCGCCCCCCTGTTCGGCGAAAGCCCGAAGGGCGGCTGGTCGGCCGAGATCAAACCGGAAGATTCCGTCCACGCGCTGATCGCCGTGCACACGGAAGAAGGCATCACCGGTCATGGCAGCGTGTTCACCGACGGGCGGCTCGTCCAGGCCGCCGTCGACGTGCTCGAGCCGCTCTGGCGCGGCGAGAACGCCCTCGAGCCCGAGCGCGTCACCGAAAAGCTGCATCAGAACAGCTTCTGGATGGGGCGCGGTGGCAGCCTCACCCATGCGATCAGCGGCATCGACATCGCGCTGTGGGACATATTGGGCAAGAGCCTCGGCCAGCCCGTGGGGAGGCTGCTCGGCGGCACCTATCGCGACCGCGTCACGCCCTATTGCTCGCTGTTGATGGAGGAGCCCGAGCGCATGGCCGACGTCATCGGCCCGCATCGCGCGCGCGGCTTCAAGGCCTTCAAGATCGGCTGGGGGCCCTTCGGTCGACGCGACAGCACGAAGCTCGACGAGGCGATCGTGCGGGCCGCCCGCGAGGCGGCGGGGCCGGATGCCCAGCTCTTTGTCGACGCGGGAGCCTCCGACGCCTATTGGCCGCAGGGGCTGAAATGGGCGCTCAACACCGCGCAGATGCTGCGCGACTACGATGTAGGCTGGTTCGAGGAGCCGCTGCGGCCGGACGCGCTGGAGGGGTTCCGCACGCTGCGCCGGGCGAGCCCGGTGCCGATCGCCGGCGGCGAGGTGCTCACCCGGCGGCAGAGTTTCGTCCCCTGGCTCTCCACCGGCGCCCTCGACATCGTACAACCGGACGTGACCAAGGTCGGCGGCATCAGCGAGCAGCGGCGCATCGCCTGGCTCGCCGATGATTTCGGCCTGCGCTATGTCGGCCATGGCTGGAACACCGCGCTGGGACTGGCCGCGGATCTTCACCTCGCCGCCGCGCTGCCGCACTGCGACCTCGTCGAGTTCATCGGCGGCAGCGCCTATGTCGACGGCATCGTCGCCGAGCCCTTCATTCTCGACGACGAGGGCAAGCTGCATATCCCCGATCGGCCGGGTCTCGGCATCCACCTTGATCCCGAGGCACTGGCGCGTTTCACCCACACGCCCGCTTCGCTTTTCGCCCCGACATAAGGTCCGCTGCGAGAAGCCCACGGGCCGTTCAGCCGAGCGACCCGTATCGATATCAAAGGAGAAAGCGTCGATGAAGCTTGTCCGTTACGGTCAACCGGGGGCGGAGCGTCCCGCCATCCTCGATGCGCAGGGCGTGCTGCGCGATCTTTCGGGCGTGGTGCCCGACATCGGCGGCGCGACGCTGCTGCCCGAAGGCCTCGCCAAGATCGCCGCGCTCGACCTGTCGACGCTGCCGGCGGTGGACGGCAATCCCCGCATCGGCGCCTGCGTCGGGCAGGTCGGCAAGTTCATCTGCGTCGGACTGAACTACACCGACCACGCCGCCGAATCCGGCATGGCGATCCCCGACGAGCCGGTGCTGTTCATGAAGACCACCAGCTGCATCGTCGGCCCCAATGACGACGTCGAGATCCCCCGCGGTTCGGAAAAGACCGACTGGGAGGTCGAGCTCGGCATCGTCATCGGCAAGGCCGCCAAATACGTGTCGAAGGAAGACGCCTACGACCACGTCGCCGGCTATTGCGTGATCAACGACGTCTCCGAGCGCCACTTCCAGCTCGAGCGCGGCGGCCAGTGGGACAAGGGCAAGGGCTGCGACACCTTCGGCCCGATCGGCCCGTGGCTGGTCACCACCGACGAGATCACCGACCCGCACGTGCTGGACATGTGGCTGGAGGTCGACGGCAAGCGCTACCAGAACGGCTCGACGCGCACGATGATCTTCGATGTGCCGACCATCGTGTCCTACATCAGCCAGTTCATGAGCCTGCAGCCGGGCGACATCATCTCCACCGGCACCCCGCCGGGCGTCGGCCTCGGCCAGAAGCCGCCGGTCTATCTCAAGGCCGGCCAGACCATGCGCCTCGCCATTTCCGGCCTCGGCGAGCAGCAGCAGACCACCGTTCCGGCGGCGTGAAGGAATTAGCCAGATGAACAAGCTCGACCTCACCGGCCGCGTCGCCATCATCACCGGCGGCGCCCGCGGCATCGGCTACGCCACCGCCGAGCGCATGCTCGCCTCCGGCGCCTCCGTCGCGCTGTGGGACATCGACGCCGCCCGCCTCGACGAGGCGGCGGCCGAACTCGGCAAGCTCGGCAAGGTGTCCACCCATGTCGTCGAACTGACCGACGAGGCCTCGGTCACCGCCGCCACCGAGGCGACGGCGGCGGCGCACGGCAAGATCGACATCCTGGTCAACAATGCCGGCATCACCGGCGGCAACGGCAAGCTGTGGGAGCTCGACACCGAGACCTGGCGCCGGGTGATCGACGTCAACCTCGTCGGGCCGTTCCTGACCTGCAAGGCCGTGGTGCCGCACCTGATCAAGAACGGCTGGGGGCGCATCGTCAACGTCGCCTCCATCGCCGGCAAGGAAGGCAACCCGAACGCCTCGCACTATTCGGCGTCGAAGGCCGGGCTGATCGGGCTGACCAAGTCGCTCGGCAAGGAGCTGGCGACCTCGAACATCCTCGTCAACGCCATCACCCCGGCGGCGGCGAAGACCGAGATCTTCAACCAGATGAAGCAGGAGCACATCGACTTCATGCTGTCGAAGATCCCGATGAACCGCTTCCTGGCGGTCGACGAGGCGGCGGCGCTGATCTCGTGGCTGTCCTCCGAGGACTGCGCCTTCTCCACCGGCTCCGTGTTCGACATCTCCGGCGGCCGCGCCGTCTACTGAGGCGGCGCCGGGAGACACTCCGCCCGACATCGGCCCAAACATTGCAGATCGAGCCCGGCTCCAGCCCAAGTCAAAACAGGACGCAATCGGCGGTCATTGCGTGACATGGCGTAGTCTTGGCGCGCCGACCTTGATGACAGTGAAAACTAACGCCTCCGCTGCGGCGCTCGAGGATGCACACTTCAAGGTGGTTGAGAACGCCGACTACACGACGCTGCTCGAATACCGCCCGTGTTCCGGCTTTGATGCCAAAGATGTGCGTGATCATCTGCAAGTCGACAAAATCCGCCGATGGCAGCATCAGTGGCCGTGGCAACCAAGATGAGAACTATGTGTTCGCTACAGCGCTATGACGCATGTGATCCGTAGCCGAGCTCGACGAGGCCCGTTTCATGTATTCAGCTTCGAGATCGCGGAGAAACATAGATTAATTCACCAGATATTATCCTGCATTAAGACGAACACCAATATTTACTTCCAGCGAAACCGATGAGGTACGGAGACGACCCTACAGGAACAGATCGCCTTTACCGCAGAGAAAACTCTCCAATAGTGCCATGGGGGCGCCGATCTCGATGCCGCGCTCGGCAAGCCAACCGTCATTGTAGAGTGTGGAGGCGTAACGCTCTCCCGAGTCGCAAAGAATGGAGACGATCGATCCGGTTTCGCCGAAAGCCGCCATCTCCTCGGCCAGTTTGAGCGCCGCATAGACATTGGTCCCCGTCGAACCGCCGCAGCGGCGGCCGAGCATGTCACTGACGACGCGCATGGTGGCGACGGACAACGTGTCCGGGACCGTGATCATCCGGTCGACCACATCGGGAATGAATGAGGGTTCGACACGCGGACGGCCGATGCCCTCGATGATGGATCGGCAGTGGTCGACCTCCAGTATCGAACGATCCTCATAGTGCCGATGGAACACCGATTCCGTGGGGTCGGCGACACAAAGCCGGGTTGAGTGGCGCTGGTAGCGGATATAGCGCCCGATCGTCGCCGAGGTGCCACCGGTTCCGGCACCGGTCACGATCCACTTCGGCACCGGATCGGGCTCCTGCGACATCTGGCTGAAGATCGATTCAGCGATGTTGTTGTTGCCGCGCCAGTCGGTCGCGCGCTCAGCGAAGGTAAACTGGTCGATGTAGAAACCGCCCGTCTTGCGGGCGAGCTCGGCGGCCTCGCCATAAACGGCCTTCGGATTCTCGACCAGATGGCAGCGGCCTCCCTGAAACTCGATAGCCGCGATCTTCTCCGGCGAGGTGGTGCGGGGCATCACCGCCACGAAATCGAGGCCGATCAGGCGGGCGAAATAGGCTTCCGATACAGCGGTCGATCCGCTCGACGCCTCGACGATCAGGGTCTGCGGCCCGATCCAGCCGTTACACAGCGCATAGAGAAACAGCGAGCGCGCCAGCCGGTGCTTCAGGCTGCCGGTCGGATGGCTCGACTCGTCTTTCAGATAGAGCGTGATGCCGGGAAGCGCGGGCAGCGGCACGCGGATGAGATGCGTGTCGGCGGAGCGGTTGATGTCCGCTTCGATGCGCTGGATGGCGGTGCACAGCCAGTCGCGTGGCTGCGAGTTGGAATGACGAATAGGGTGTGGTGAGACCTGGATGAGGTTCGTCATTTCGGACTCTCAGCATACAGACGAGATGATACTTGGTTGGGGTTCATAGCTTCGCCAAGTTTACCGGTGCCATACGGCATCTTCCGGGCGCAGCGCGAATGATGTCCTGCGCCGCCCACGAGAGTGGGCGCCCGATCAAGCTTTTGCCCGGCGACGCCATGGCCTGTTCAGGACGAGCAGGCCATGGCGGGTACGGGTTCCCGCATCCTACGACACGGCGGCGCCGACAGATCTCAAGCAGGCACGCGAGCTTCTTTGGCAATGCCGACCTTGTCTTCGTCACGCGCGAATACCCGCTCACCGCCGATCCATGTCTGGTTCGGCATCATGTCCCGCAGCATGTCCGAAGGAACGGTGAGCGGATTGTCGTCGAACACGACGAAATCAGCGAACTTGCCCGGCTCAAGGGAGCCGATCTCATGCTCACGCCCGATCGAGCGCGCGGCAAAACGGGTGTACATCCGCAACGAGGTCATGACGTCGAGGTTCTCGCCGTCAGTGAGCGTCTCGCCATTGTTCATTTCCCGCGTGACCATCGCCCAGATGCCGAACATGGGAACGTGCTGCTTCGGGTGAATGCCGATCGCGTCAGAGTTTCCGGGAACAGCGAACTTCTGCTCCATCACCATCCGGCGCATGGGAAAGAGGTCGGCGCCACGCACCGGTCCCAGGTTCTTACGATAGCCCGCGGCCGTGGTGTAGATGAACGGAGGCTGCGGCACTGGCAGCACACCCAATTCCGCGAAGCGCTTGGCGCGTTCGTCGGTCCACAGGCAGTTGCCGGCATGCTCGATCCGGTGGGCCGCGCCGTTCGCTGCCTTGCGCTCCGGCAGAGCGGCGAAGGCATCCAGCACAACGTCCTGCGCCAGATCGCCGATCGCATGGACGCAGATCTGGTAGCCCGCGCCATGCAGCTTGCCGACGATCTCCGAGAATTCCTCGGGCTTGAAGGAAAGGTGGCCCTTCAGATCGCTGCCCCAATAGGGCTCGTACATCGCCGCGGCGCGGGACGTCAGGCCGCCATCGATGAACATCTTCATTCCGCCGAGTTTCAGTCGGCTCGGGTCCGCTTTGGCGAAACGGGCGGCGATCTTCCCTGACAGGGCATCCTCCAGCGGGCAGACGGAGGGTACCTTGGGATAGAGCGCGACGCGGATCTTCAGATCCTTGCGCCGCTCCATCTCCAGATAGGCGTCGACGCCGCCGCGGAACAGCGTGAACTCGGTGATCGCCGTGACGCCGTTCTCAAGAAAGCTCGCCTGAGCATTGGCGAGGGCGGGGCCGACTTCCTCATAGGGCCAGTCCGGCGCGTTCAGCGCGTGCCACATGTCGTTGGACACGCCATTTGGGACACCGTCCGCGTCGCGCTCCAGATAGCCACCATCCGAATCGGGCGTGTTCTCGTCCACGCCCAGCACCTCGAGAGCCTTGGAGTTGAAGACATTGATGTGGAAGCTGAAACGCACCACCACCGGATGCTCGGTGCTGACACGGTCGAGATCCCAGCGATTGGGATAGCGGCCTTCGGCGATATGCTGGTTCTGATAGTGCATGCCCTGGCCGAGGACCCATTTTCCCACCGGCAAGCTCGCCGCTTTCTCGGCGAGGCGCTCGACCATGTCGTCGATGGACTTCACGAGCGGCGGCTTGACGTTGACGGCAATGTTCCAGCCATAGGCGATCATTTCCATATGGGTGTGCGCGTCGATCAGACCGGGAACCACGGTCTTACCGCCCATATCCACGATTGCGGCGCCCTTCGCCTGCTCCTCAGAGGGGTTGACCGCAACGACCCGGCCGCCATCAATCAACAGCGAGTTGGCAGTGGTCTCCGCCTCGTCCATGGTCAGGATGGTCGCGTTGGTGACGAGGATTCTCCCGGTCGGCACGCCGTTCGCCTTCGTGACGTTCAGGTTGGCGATGTCTCGGTTGCTCATGGGTCAAGTTCTCCTTGGGCCAACCCTGCCGGAGAGGCTCCGGTGCAGTGGCCTGATTTGGATTGATGAATGTGCGGGCGCCCGACGTGCCCGCGGGCAAGTTGCGTCAGCCTTTGCTGAGAACCGTTCGGATGCCGATGAAGCGCTCGACCAACAGCACGAGGATAAGCGCAGTGAGCGAGCCAAGGCTGGCCACTGCATAAAGGCCCGGCGTGTTGGAAACCTCGGCGCTGCCGAACAGATACACGGGGAAGGTAGTCATCTTGGATCCGGCGAGGAACATCGTCACTGCGACATCCTCGAAGGACATGATGAAGCTCATGAACATCCCGGCGATGATGCCGGGGCGCATCAATGGAATGATCACCCGGATCAGCGTCGTCAGCGGGCCCGCCCCAAGTCCGGCGGCCGCCTCGTCATACTGGCCGCTGAGCGCCGAAAGGCGGGCGATGGTCGGCACCAGCACGAAGGGAAAGGTGTAGATCGTGTGGGCGATCAACAACCCCATGAAGGTGCCAACCAGCGGAATGGCAAGCGCGCCCTGCCAGAAGTAGAAGTACTGAAGGATGGCGACGCCGAGAATGATCGCGGGGAACTGCAGGGGACTGCGCAGGGCGGCCTCAATCAGCGCCTTGCCGCGCAGGTTGCTCTTCACCATCGCGATCGCCGCCGGCACGCAGAGCAACGCCGACAGGGTCGCGCAGCAGAGGCCGAGCACGAGGCTTCGCAGGAAGGTGTCGACGGCCACCTGTGGGATCTGCATGTAGGAGACCAGCGACCAGTCCCGCGGCGGAAAGATCACCGTCGTCGAGTTGAACGAGACGATCACCACCACGAAAAGTGGCATCACCAGAAAGACCACGGCCAGCACAGTCAGCGCATGCGCCGCGCCACAGAGCACCGCATCCACAACGCGTGAGATCATGTTTTTCATGATGACGAACCCCTCGCTCGGACGTTGCGGCGCCAGTGGGTAAGCAGAAGGATGCCGATCGCGACGGCGCTGATCATCGCCACCAGCATGACCGACAGCGTCGCGGCGTAGCCGAAGTCGAAAAGCACCTGCGATGCCTGCTGGATCTGGATCGCGATCACATTGACGCGCCCGCCTCCGAGCAGGACCGGCGTGGTGAAGTAGGCCGCGGTCGCCATGATCGCGATCAGCCCCACCGGGACGGCGTTCATCCAGGTCATCGGCAGGTGAACGGTCAGAAAGGTCTTCCACCGCGAGGCACCAAGCCCGATTGCCGCCCGTTCGAAATCACGCGGCAGAGCCTCGATCACCGGAATGAGCCCGACCATCACCACCGGGACCTGGATGTGGATCATCCCGATCGCGACCGCGGTGAAATTGTTGATGAGCTGCAACGGCTGCGAAATCAGGCCAATAGCGATAAGCGCGTTGTTGATGGGCCCCTCGAACCCAAGCAGCACGCGCCAGCCCAGTGCACGGGCGATGGTACTGGTGAACAGCGAGGCGATAGCTGCGACGAAGATGATCTTGCCGATAACGGCGTTGCGCCGCACGATCTGGAAAGCCAGCAGATAGCCTAGGACCAGCGAGACTACGCCGGTCAGAACGCTCAGAAGAAGGGTGGTCGACAGCGACCGAAGAACCGAGGCCGAACGCAACGCATCGGTGAAGTTGCGAAGCGACAGGGTGGCCGTGCCGCCCGCATCGACTGCCAGACTGCCCCAGAGAAAATGCAGCACCGGGTAGGCGAAGAACACCAAAAAGAACAGGGCGAGCGGGATGATCCCGAGCCGGAACGGAGAGGACGAGGAAGAGCTCATCACCGATCCTCCGGCAAATCCGCCGGCAGCAGGCGTGCATCCTGCGGCTGGAAGCTGACGAAGACGTCGGAGCCTTCCTCGAATACGGCATGCCGGTGCTGTACCGCGAGCAGCGACCCGAGATCCGGGGTTTCCAGCCGCAAATGGGTGTTCACGCCATAGAACATGCGCTTCACAACCTTGGCCGGCAATGCGCCCGGCCCAGAACTGGGGGCGCAGGTGATGTCTTCCGGGCGCAGCGACACACAGCCGGCATTCGTGCCCGGCAGGCTGCCCTCGACGTCGAACTCGTGGCCGGTCTTCGTCATCCGGACGCGCGCCCTGTTGCCATCGCGCGTCAGCACTTCGACAGCCAGTAGGTTGGTGGTGCCCAGGAATTCAGCGGTAAAGGCCGTCTTCGGTGAGTGATAGAGCCGCCAAGGGTCGCCAGCGTCGACGATCGCGCCGCCGCGCATGACGATGATCCGGTCGGACATCGCCATGGCCTCGCGCTGATCATGGGTCACGAGAACCGTGGTGAGCTGCAATTCCTGCTGCAGCGCCCGGATCTCCTCCTGCGCCCGTTCGCGCAGCTTGGTGTCAAGCGCGCCCATCGGCTCGTCGAGCAGCAGCATGGTCGGGCGGATGACTATCGCCCGCGCCAGCGCCACGCGCTGCTGCTGACCGCCACTGAGCTCGAACGGGTAGCGCTCCAGATAGGT
Source organism: Ancylobacter sonchi (assembly GCF_018390695.1). Lineage (GTDB taxonomy): Bacteria > Pseudomonadota > Alphaproteobacteria > Rhizobiales > Xanthobacteraceae > Ancylobacter > Ancylobacter sonchi. Next base: position 35,011 of record NZ_JAHBGF010000013.1, read on the forward strand.
GTCCATCTGCACCATCGCGAGGGCCTCGATGGCGCGCCGGCGGCGCTCCGCCTGGGCAACGCCCCGGGTCCGTAGCCCGAACTCGACGTTCTCGACCGTCGTCAGATGGGGAAAGAGCACGAAATTCTGGAACACCATGCCGATGTCCCGGAACTGGGGAGGGATGGAGGTGATGTCCTTGCCATCGATCCGCAGCGATCCCCCGGCCGGCTTCAGATAGCCGCCAATGGCGCGCAGCAGAGACGTCTTGCCGGACCCCGAAGGGCCGAGCAGGGACACCAGTTCACCCTTCTCGATCGTTAGGTTGAGGTCGTCGATCGCAACCCAGCCGCCATAAGCGATCTTCAGGGAGTCGATCTCAAGTCTGCTCATTGCCACGCCCTCGTCGGATGCACTTGTTACTAGGGTCGCCAAAACGTTCGGGTGGCGTGCGTTACAGGTCTTCGGACCGAAGCCGGCAACGGACGGCGGCGTCTAAGGGCCGTCCGTTACCGCTTACGGGGGTCAGTGAAGAATGCCCGCCCACTGCGTGGTCCATTCGCGCAGATTGGCGAGGAAGGCCGGGTAGTCAGGCAGGAACAACTGGGAAGGATCCTTGATGATCCATTCAGCGGACGACGGATCGGCGGCCATCACGGCGTCGATCGCGGACGAGGTCGGCGGCGTGCCGGCGATGAACATGAAGAGCGGAAGCGAGGCCTTGGCAGCTTCGTCCGACAGGAACTCGTTCATCATCAGCTCGACCAGTTCCTTCTTGGGCGAGTTGGCCACAAGAACGAGGTTGTCCGGGTTGATCAGGTCGGAATAGGTCTTGCCGCCCGAGTTGATGGTCCAGTTGGCATAGGTGACCGGGATGCCTTGCTTCTTCAGCGCGAGGCAGCGGCCCTGGTTGTTGCCGACGGTCAACCACACGTCGCCCGCCGACATCGCCGCGTCCATGTCGCCGGACGAGTTGAAGAAGCCATAGGCCTTCACCTTCGACGAAAGCTTTTCGATGCTGCCGGACACATCGCTGTAACTGCCCCCCGCCGATAGCGCGATGGCCGGCGCGTTGATCAGCCACTGTGCCGCCGTGGTCGAGGGGAACATCACGCGCCCTGCCAGACCCGGATTTGACCAGACGGCGATATCGTTGGGCGTGCCCAGTTTGAGCTCTTGGAACTTGTCGGTCCGGTAGCAGTTGCCATAGCGATAGGCCATGCTGGGGATTCCCGCCTTGATCTGCAGGCTCTCCGGCACCTTCTTCATGTTGGGAATCTTGGCCGGATCGACCGTGCCGACGACGCCCTCCTGAATACCGCGCGCCAGGTTCGCGGAATCCATCAGCATCACGTCAATGTCCGGATTGCCGCCGGAGGCGCGGATGCTGGTAATGTTCTTGGACGGGCTGGACGGAATCCAGTTGATGGTGATGCCGGTGCGCTCGGTGAAATACTTCCCGAAACTCGCGGCCCACTTGTCATTGAACGCACTTGAGTATCCCGCAAAGGAGATGCTCTGACCCGCGAAGCGACGGACATCGCCCGCATCCTGCGCCAGCGCGCCATGGGTTGCGCTGAACACCAGCGCCACCGAAAGCCCGCAAAGGCGAAGCCTCGTCTTCGAAAGATAGGAAGAAGGTTTCTTGTCGTTCATTGATTTATTCCGTTCCCCTGCTGGTGCTTTCGCACGGTGTTACTTGGTGACGTACTCCTCGTCGGTGACTGCGCTCTGCCAATCGACATTGCCGAAGTGCAGGGCGATCTGGGTCACGAGACCGGTCTCGCTGGCGCCGTGCCAATGCTCGACGCCCGGTTCGGTCCAGACGACATCGCCCGGATTGAGGATGACGCGCTCACCACCCCGCTCCTGAATCCAGCCCTCTCCGGAAACCGTGTAGATGAACTGCCCGCCTTCATGGGTGTGCCAGTGCGTGCGCGCTCCCGGCGGGAACATGATGTTGATCACCCGCGCATTACCCGCATTGAGCAGGATGTCGGACCAGACATCGCCGGTATTGGTCGCCGAGCGCAGACCGGACGGCTCACCGTTCCGAATGGCTTTTCCGTGATACATATTTGATTCCTCTGCATTTTCTGTCCCGGACCCTCAGGCGCCGCGGACGGCCCAACTAGTGCGCTGGGTGGAACGTGCCGAGCATCTTCCGGCTGGCGTTGTAGCCAGTCAGTCCGCTCATGAAGTTGCCGGGCCAGTTGCCGACGCCGCACATGAAGAGCCCCTCGATCGGGGTCGTGTAGTTCGAGCATCCCGGCATGGGACGCGCATCGAAGATGCGACCTGGCACGATGTCGCCATGGGCGCCGTTACCCTCGGTCATGCCGTAGTTCCGCTCGAGATCGACGGGCGTGTAGACGCTGATGCCGTCGAGGATATCCTTGATGTTGCCGATGTTCCGGCTCAGCGTCTCGACGACGGCATTGCCGAGCGCCTCGCGCTGGTCGTCCCAGCTTCCTTCGGCCAAGTGGTAGGGCGTGCCGCGCACGCTCAGGCTCATGAAGTGGCAGCCGGGCGGGGTCATCTCCGGATCCGCGGCGGACGACACCACGCCCGAGATCGTCACATGCGACGACCAACGGCCCATGGTAGCTTCGTTGTAACTCTCCTGAAGCACGTCGATGCTGGGAACCACGCGGAAATTCGTGCCGAGGAACTGAGTGTTTTCCTCATCGGTCTGCGCGCGATTGAAACGCGGCGTGCCCTTGAGGGCGAGATGCACCTTGGAGGACGAGCCATGCATGGTCAGCTTCCTAGCCCGCTCCTCGATCTCGCGCGGCAGCTGGTTCGCCGGCACCAGTTTGGTCAACACCGTCTTCGGGTTGACGTTCGCCAGTACGCGCGAGGCCTCGATCTCCTCACCGCTTTCCAGCACGACGCCCTTAACCTTGCCGTTGTCGCAGAGAAGCTCGCGCACCGGGGATTCCAGGCGGATCTCGACGCCCAGGCTCTCGTTGGCCCGGGCCATGGCCTGCGTGACGGCGCCCACCCCACCGATCGGCGACGCGTTCTTCATCATCAGTTCGTTGCTCTCGAAGACCACGCCACTGCGGCGCATCGATTCTTCCTGCAGCGGTCGCTGCAGCAGTATGTAGCCGCTGCCCGGCGTGCGCGGGCCGACGAGATTGGTTGCCATCGCGGTGCCGGCCAGAAACGCCTTCAGCCACGGTGATTTCAGGTAGCGGTCCAGCACGTCGCTGACGCTGCCGAACATGACGAGATTGAAGGCTTCCTTGTCGGCCGGCTCCACAAAACGCGCCGCGACCTCTTCCAGCGAGGGCGCGGGATCGTAGAACGACACACCCATCTTCTTCGCGACGTTCTGGTAGAACTGCATGACGTCGGAGAAGCCCTGCATGTCGCCGGGCTCGGCCAGCCGCTCCATCTCGGCGCGACGCCGCTCGCGCTCGGGCCACATAACCAGCGCGTCACCGTTGGAGAACAGGGTCAGCGAGTTGAGATCGGGATGTGTCAGCTTCAACCCGTGCTTTTCCAGCTCCATATCGCCGGCAATACGCGGGTCGAGGCTGTGGCAGGAGTTGGCGATGCTGCTGCCGCGATACCCCGGAAAAACTTCCTCGGTGATGCAGGTGCCGCCAACTTGGTGGCTGCGCTCCAGCATCAGCACCTTCAACCCCGCCCGCGCGAGATAGAAACCCGCGACCAGCCCGCTATGGCCAGCGCCAACGATAATCACGTCATATTTCGACATTTCTGTCCGTCTCGATCTCGGCCAATGCCACCGGCGCGGCGACAACGCGAATGGTCAAAACTCGATTGGCTACAACGGCTTGATGGTCCGGGCGGCAATCCGCCAGCCCATGGGAGTCTTCTTCAGAATGTCGGTGTATTCAGCTGCGGCGATCGACTTGTCGGCCCGCTGGGACAGGGCCTTGCAGAGCGCCTTGACGGTTCCGTCCTCGCTGACTGATAGTAGAAGATTGGTGATGTGGTGACTGAGGGATGGGGCCGGAAAGTTCCTGAACGCCGTCTTCAGCTCTTCGAGCCCGTTTGCGGTGAGGCGCCCCGGATTACTGAACTGGACGTCGTCAGCAAAAACATCGCCCATCCGGTCATATTCTTTGGAATCGAGGATATAGGCGACCTTGTTGAGAGTGTCGGTGATATCGACCCGGTCGATATCGGCGATTCGCGTCATATCGTTACTTCCGTCATTTTCTAGGATGTTTCGGAAAATTCGGCGGCGACACGCTTGGTCGCCTCGATCACGGCAGCCAGGCGCTCTTGATCGAAACGGTGATCGGGGATGACGGCGGCGAGGGCGCCGACCAGCTTGCCCCGAATGAAGACGGGAGCCGCGACCGACCAGGAACCGCCGGTGGATTCATGATGGCTGAAGCCGTAGCCCTGCGCTCGGGTCTGCGTCAGTTCCGCCTTCAACTCCTCGACCGTCCGGTCCCGCTGGCCGGGAATTTCGAAGCTCACCATGTCTCCGAGAATGTCGTCGACGGCCTCATTCGTGCTGAAGGCCAGCAACGCCTTCCCCGCGGCGCCGCGATAGATCTTGCCCTTTTCGCCGGTCAGCCGGACGCGCCGGACCAACTGGCTGGACTCGGCTGAATCGATGCATAGGCGCTCATCGCCAATCTGCACGAAAAAGGCGGAGGTCTCGTCCAGCTCGGCACATAGGGCGGTGGTCGACTCCGCCGCCAACATCCGAAGCGGCGCCCAGCGGTCCGTCTCGTGAAGCAGTGTGGTCAGGGCCAGCCCCGCGACATAACGGTTGTTGCTCCCCTGAGCGGCGAAGCCATGAGCCACCAGAGTTCCGAGCAGCCGTGATGCCGTGCTCACGCTGATGCTCGCCGCCGCAGCCATCTCGGAGAGATTTTTCCCTTTGCGGTCCAGCGCCGAGAGCAGGGCGAGCGCCCGGGCTACGGAGCGCACGCCCGACTTGTCTTCACCACCCGATTTGTCTTCGTTTTCCATTTGTCGAAAACCCGTTTCCATTTTCTACGCTAAGTGCCGCACCGCTGCCTTGTCAACCGATTTCCTCTCTGCGAAAAGATGATTCCGTAGAGTGGAAACTTTTTGACCGAAACCTGCCTGTCAGCGGAGTAGAACCAGCCATGCGCGACTATCCAGACACAAAGCTCCTGATCGATGGCTCTTGGTCGGAATCCTCTGCGGGCAAGACAATCGAGGTCGTGAACCCCGCTACCGAAGCCGTCATCGGTCAGGTCGCCCATGCGAGTCGAGATGATCTCGACCGGGCGCTGTCAGCCACCGCGCGTGGCTTCACCATCTGGTCGGCGACGCCGGCCTTCGATCGGTCGAAGCTGATGCGCAGGGCTGCCAATCTGTTGCGCGAGCGCGCAGATAAGATCGCCACGATCATGACGCTGGAGCAGGGCAAGCCGATCGCTGAATCCAAGGCCGAGACCCTGGGCGCCGCCGACACGATCGATTGGTTCGCCGAGGAGGCGCGGCGCACCTACGGCCAGGTCATTCCCGCTCGAGACGCCGGCATCACTCAGCTCGCCCTCAGGACGCCGGTCGGGCCGGTCGCGGCTTTCACACCATGGAACTTCCCGATCAACCAGATCGTGCGCAAGCTCTCAGGCGCGCTGGCAGCGGGATGCTCGATCATCGTAAAGGCGCCGGAAGAGACGCCGGCGTCGCCGGCCGAACTCATCCGCTGCTTCCTCGACGCGGGTCTGCCGGCCGGTGTGGTCGGCCTTGTCTATGGCAATCCCGCCGAGATTTCCGAGTATCTGATCGCCCATCCGACGATACGCAAAATCTCCTTCACCGGCTCGACGCCGGTCGGAAAGCATCTGGCGGCATTGGCGGGCGCCCATATGAAGCGCGCGACGATGGAACTTGGAGGCCATGCGCCCGCCATCGTCATGGAGGACGCGGATCTCGGCCTCGCCATTCCGCAACTTGTGACCCAGAAGCTGCGAAACGCCGGTCAGGTCTGCGTCTCTCCCACGCGATTCCTCGTCCAGGAGAGTGTCGCTGACACGTTTATCGACGGCTTTGTCGAGGCAGCCGGGAATGTGGTGGTTGGCGATGGATCGAAGCCGGGCGTCCAAATGGGGCCGCTCGCCAATGATCGTCGCATCTTCGCCCTAGAGGCGATGATCGCCGACGCCGTTGATCGCGGCGCCAAAGTCGCCCTCGGTGGGCGAAGGATGGGCAACAAGGGTTACTTCTTCCAGCCCACCGTACTAACCGATGTCCCGACCGACGCGGCGATCATGAATGACGAGCCTTTCGGCCCGGTCGCCATCATTAACCGTTACGGCTCACGCGACGAGATAATCGCCGAAGCCAATCGTCTGCCCTTCGGTCTTGCCTCCTATGCCTACACGCGCTCCGCCGTGCATCAGGAAGCGCTGAAATCGGTGCGAGCGGGGATGATGAGCGTCAACCATCTCGGTCTCGGCATCCCCGAGCTACCTTTCGGCGGCATCATGGATTCAGGCTATGGCTCCGAAGGCGGCTCCGAGGCAATCGAGGCCTATCTCGACACCCGCCTCTTCACTGCAGCCAATCGCCAGTGAATTGAGAATTGCGGTTGCCATTTCGCCACTCCAAATCCCTACTAAAACACCAGACCGGAGGAACTCTGGATGGACGCCGGACAGCGCGGCGCCTGCTTTCGGGCAATCACTTAAATGTCCGCAAACGGCGTGCTTTCATCTGCGTGGATTCATCCAATCAATGAGAATTCATCTGGATCCCATAACTTTAAACAAACTATCATCGTGAAAACAGTTCAAATTTCAAAAATATGATCGCTCCTATGCTTATATTTGCTTAGATGCGACGACTACAATCACGAGAGACTTCGCCAGATTGTCGAGCATGATGATCGCGAGCATTTTTCCATCCTCCTCGACAAGCAACGCCGCGTGATTGCACCGAAACATCGATCTAGCGACGCAGAAGATAGAACCGTCGGGACCGCATCGCAGGAGTTCGGGCGCCATCGCATCTGACCTCCGATGCCCCGAAAGCGAGCCGATCAGGTCGCGATCGACGCGATCCGCTCGGCCTTGCCGCCCCTGCACTCATGTCCCCGCTTGTGTCGAGGCCGGCCCGCGATATCCTCCCGCCATGGATCTGATCCGCATTCTCCTAGTCGATGATCATCCGATCGTGCGCGAGGGCTACCGGCGGCTGCTCGGCCGCCAGCCCGGCTTCTCGGTCGTGGCCGAGGCCGGAGACGGCGAGGCGGCGCTAGCTGCGTTTGCCCAGCACAGGCCGGACATCGTGCTGATGGACCTGTCCATGCCGGGCGGCGGAGGGTTTTCGGCAGCGGAAGCGATCCTCGCGCAGGACCCTCACGCCCGCATCATCGTTGTATCGATGCATCAAGGGGCGATCTTCGCGCAGAAGGCGATGGCCGCTGGAGCACGCGGCTTCGTCTCCAAGAGCAGCCCGCCTGACGAGCTCGTCCGTGCCATCGCCACCGTGGTTTCCGGTCGGCGTGTGCTTTCGGCTGACATGGCGCAGGAGTTCGCCCGCACCTCGCTCGACGACGACTTCGCCGGCCTGACGCCGCGCGAGCGCGACATCCTGCTTCTATTGGTGCGCGGCCTTAACGGCCGCGCCATCGCCCAGAATCTGGGCCTCTCCTCCAAGACCGTGCAAAATAACCTTTCGCAGATTCGAGCCAAGCTCGGCGCCTCCGGCGACGCCGATCTCGTGCTGAAGGCGCAGCGCGCCGGCCTCGTCCAGGCCATATGATGCGCGGGCTACTGCCCCAGCTGGTTCTGCGGGTGCTGGCGGCCGGTCTCATCACTGTGCTCATCGCCGCCGGCTGGGTGCTGTGGGACACCGCCAACGCCGCCCGCCAAGACGTGCGGATCACCGCCGTCCGCGTGGCCGACGCCATCGCTGCCCGGCCCGACTTCATCGGCCTTGCCTTTGGCGGCGTGGCTCCGACCCCGGTCTTCCGCGACTGGCAGGAATTCCCGGCCTGGACGTTGATCGCTCCCGGCGTATGCGTGGAATTCGGCGCGCGGGACCGACCGGTGCACCGGCGCTGCGGTCCCTATCTCGCCACGGAGGGCGCGCCGCCCGGCTGGTTCATCTGGCTCGCCGAGCATATCGGGCTGGTGCCGGCGCCCAGCGCCGTACCGGTGCGGATGCGCTACGCCTCGGACGCGCGCGTCACTGCCGTCGCCGATCCCGGCGTTATCGTCACCCGTGCCTGGGGGCGTACAGGCGACCTCATGCGCGTCGCGGTAGGTATGGCGATCGGCGGCGCGCTCCTTACCGGATTGCTGGTCGTTCGCCTGCTGGCCCCATTCCGCGCCATACTGCGCGGCATTGAACGGCTGCAGCGCGGCGATTTCGCCGCGCGCCTACCGCCGCTGCGCGTTGCCGAGTTCGACCGGCTGAGTTCCGCGCTGAACGACACCGCGGCAACGCTTCAGGAAGCGCAGGCGACCCGCACCGAACTCACCCGGCGCCTCTTCAGCGTGCAGGAGAGCGAACGCCGGGCGCTGGCGCGCGAGTTGCACGACGAATTCGGCCAATGTCTCACCGCAACCCGCGCGCTAGCGGCGGCGATTTCCCAGTCGGGAGAAACCACCGCGCAGGATGGCGCACGCATCGCCGAGATCTCGGGCCAGATGATGGATAGCCTGCGGGCCGAGCTCTCGCGGCTCCGTCCGCCGGATCTCGACGATCTCGGGCTACGCCCGGCGCTGGAACGGATGGTCGCGGACTGGCGCAGCCGCGTGCCGGCCGTGCGTTTCGGACTGGAACTCGTCGGCGACATCGACGGGGTACCCGACGATCTGGCGCTCAGCCTCTACCGCATCGCGCAGGAATGCCTCACCAACGCAATCCGGCACGGGAGGCCGAAAACCGTCGCGCTGCGGATCGAGGTTGCCGAGGCCATCACCCTAGCCGCCACCGATGACGGCTCGCCGCGCCATGACGGTCCCATCGGCGACGGCTACGGCCTGCTCGGCATCCGCGAACGGGTGGACGCGCTCGGCGGCACCTTCGCGCTGACCCCCGTCGATGGAGGCATACGGGCCATCGCCCGGCTGCCGCGCTGACCCGGGCGATCTTCCCGGATCGCCCGGGAAAGCCTCTCTGGCGGCTCCGCCCGTACCGGACGCATGCTCTTCCGGTACAGGGAGGTTGCCACATGAACGACATGAGCCATCCGATTACCCGGCTCGGTGTCGAGGTTGCCGCCGGGCTGATCGGCCATGAGGAGATGGTCGAGCGGTTGCTGATCGCCCTTCTCGCCGGCGGTCATGTCCTAATCGAGGGGCCACCTGGCATCGCCAAGACCCGCGCCGTCAAGCGCCTCGCCGCCCATCTGCCGGGAAGCCATGCGCGCATCCAGTGCACGCCGGACCTACTCCCCTCGGACCTCACCGGCACTCAGGTGTTCCGTCCGGAAACCGGTGGATTCGACTTCGTGCCCGGCCCGCTGTTCCACGCCCTCGTGCTGGTGGACGAGATCAACCGGGCGCCGCCCAAGGTCCAGTCGGCACTGCTCGAAGCCATGGCCGAGGGCCAGGTGACAACAGCGGGCGTGAGCCGCCCGTTGCCCGATCCATTTATGGTGGTCGCGACCCAGAACCCGATCGAGCACGAAGGTACCTTCCCGCTGCCCGAGGCGCAGATGGACCGTTTCCTGCTGCATCTCTCGCTCCACCTTCCGCTCGCCGAGCAGGAGCGCGCTATCCTCGATCTGGTGGCCGCCGAGCGCATAGCCCCGCCCGCCTTCGCGGCGATACCGCTGTCGGCCGATACGCTGCACACGACCAAGGCGGAGGTCGCCCGGGTGCATCTTGCTCCCGCGCTCAAGGATTTCATCGTCCGTCTGGTGATGGCCTCGCGACCCGGCGGCGTGGTCGCCGAATGGGTCGAGCATCCCATCTCGCCGCGCGGCACGCTGGCTCTGGCGGCGGCGGCGCAGGCACGGGCCTGGCTCAAGGGCCGCGACTATGTGTTGCCCGAGGACGTGGCCACGCTGGCGCCGGACGCGCTCGCCCACCGGCTGATCCCGAGCTGGACGGCGCAGGGCGAGGGACGCACCGGGCGCAGCCTCGTCGCCGACATCCTACGCATGGTGGAGCCATGGTGACGGTGCCGGATGTCCCCGGCATCCGTCTTCGGGCGGCGGAACTGCTGGCCCTGCGCGAGGGCGTGCCGGGGACGGGCCGCCATCGCCCCGCCTCGCGCCGGCCTGGTGCGGTTCCCGCCCGATCGCCCGGTTCCGGTATGGATCTGCGGGAGATCCGCGCCTTCGCGGAGGGAGACGACGCCCGCCGCATCGATCCCGCCGCCACCGCACGCACCGGCACGCCGCATATACGTAGCTTCCACGAGGATCGGGACGACACGCTTCTGCTGATCGCTGATTTCCGCTCGCCGATGCTCTGGGGCACGGGCGCGGCGCTCCGCTCGGTCCGCGCGGCGCGGGCGTTGGCGCGACGGGGGTGGCAGGCGGTCGCCCATGGCGCCTCGCTCGCGGCCGTCGGCGTCGATGCCACCGGCTTCGCGGTCGTCCCGCTCGGCGGCGGTGTGCCGCAGATGAGCAGGATCAGCCACATGCTGGCCGCCCGGCACGACCGGGCTCTGGAGGCCGGCAGCGAAGCCCCATGTCTCGCCGAGGCGTTCACTCGGGCGGCGCGGCTGGCCCCGCCTGGTGCCGAAGTGCTCGTCGCCACCGATGCGGAGGGAGTGGCACCTGACGATGAGCCGGCGCTGGCGCGGCTCGCGCGGCGGCGCCGGGTGCGCCTCCTCCTTCCCCTCGATCCGATCGAATTGTCTCCTCCACCGCTGGCGCTGCCCCTTCATGCGGGTCCGCTCCGTCGTTTCGCGCGGCTACGCGCCTTCGACCATGTGGCGCTGTCGCAGAGGATGCGGGCGCTGAATGTGAGCCTCGAGGTGGTCGTCGATGACCCAGGCTGAACTCATCGCAACGCTTCCCGAAGGGCGCCTGCCACCCGGGCTGATGCAACTCAACGCTACGGATTTTGCTACTCTCTTCGGCGCCGGGTTGCTGATGGCGGCGTTGCTGTGCTGGCTGACGCAGCCACTCCTGCAACGCAGGCCTTCTCGCCGCGTGCTCATCCGCGCCACGCGCGGGATGCCGCCGCAGGAGCGCGCGCTGGCAATCGCCCGCATTCTCGGACGGTTGCCGGAGGAGCTGCGCGCCACGGCCTATGGCGCCGCGCCGGCGCTACGTTCCGAGACAATCGAGCGGATTGCGCTGAAAGCGAGGCGCCGGCACCGATGAGCTTCGCCTTTCCGCTCGCGTTTCTCTTGCTGCCGCTGCCTTGGCTGGTCCGGCACATTCTCGCAGCCCACGCGCCTGTGGCCGCGTCGCTGCGCGTCGACTCCATGGTCCTCTCCGCCGCCCTGCCGGCCCCAGGGCACGACGATCGGCTGGGTAACGCTCTAATAATCTCGGCCTGGACAGCGCTGGTGCTGGCGCTGGCCGGCCCGCAGTTGCCGGTGACCAGGGACATCGTTACCGCCTCGGGACGCGAGATAGTGCTGGTGCTGGATCTCTCCGGCAGCATGGTGAAGGAGGACTTTGTCCTCGACGGGCGACCGCTGTCGCGCATGGACGCCGTCAAGCGCGTGGCCGCGCGCTTCGTCGCCGCCCGCCGTGGCGACCGCATCGGACTGGTGATCTTTGGCGACCGGGCCTACGTCGCACAGCCGTCCACTTTCGACGTCGATTCGACCGCCCATGCCATCGAGGTCGCGCAGATCGGCATTTCCGGTCGCTCCACGGCGATTTCCGACGGGCTGGGCCTTGCCACCCGGCGGCTCTCGCGCAGCGATGCGCAGAGCAAGGTCATCATCCTGCTGTCCGACGGGATCGATACGACGGGGAAGGTACAGGCGAGCGATGCGGCACGGCTGGCCGCCAGCCATGACATCCGGGTGCACACCATCGCATTGGGCCCGGACGATCTGGAAAGTCAGCCGCAGTCGCGCGACGCGGTGGACGCGGCAGCCCTGCGCGCCATGGCCGAGGCAGGAAACGGCACGAGCTTCCGGGTCCGCAGCATGGAGGAACTGGAGGTCATGGCTGCCAGTCTCGACCAGCTCGAGCCCAACCCGATGAAGCGCCCGCCGATGCTCTATTGGCAGCCGCTCTGGATGTGGTTCGGCGGTACGGCCCTGGCGTTGGTCACGCTGCTGGTTCTGCGGAGGCGAGAATGAGTGACTTCATCCTGCTGCGTCCCTGGTGGCTCGCCGCGCTGCCGATGCTCCTCGCCATCGTGCTATGGAATTGGTGGCGTGGCCCGACCGCCGGCGGTTGGGAGCGGGTGATGTCTCCCGCCATGCTCGCCGCAATGCGGACGCTCGGCCATCTGCGCGGCGCCGCCGGCCGCCCGGGCCTTGCTCCGCTCGCCGCGGCAGGCTTGATCAGCCTCGGCCTCTGCGGGCCGGCGGTACCGCGCGCCGATGCGCCCCTGCTGGCGGGAAGCGGCGCGATCCTGATCGCCATCGACATGTCGCCCTCCGTCACCGAAAGCGGAGCCATGGCCGACGCGCAAGCGGCCGCGGCTGGCGTGCTGTCGGCGGCGAACGGCCGGCCCGTGGGCCTTCTTCTCTATTCAGGAGAAGCCTACGAGGTTGCTGCTCCCACCGCCGATCCGGCGACGCTGGAGAGCCAGATCGCGGTGCTGGGGCCAGACATCATGCCGAGCGTCGGCAGTCGGCCTGCCGCCGCTCTGGCGTTGGCGCGGCAGATGCTCGTGGCCAGCCGGGATGCCGATCTCGTGCTGATCTCGGATGGCGGCGGGTTTGACGATGCCGCCCGCGCGGAGGCCGAGCGGCTCGTCGGCTCCGGCGTTCGCCTTTCCGTGCTCGGCGTGGGAGAGGGCACGGGGGCACTGTCAGCGCTGGGCAGCAGTTTCGCACCAGCCCGCTCTCCCGGACCGGTCCTCCAGCGCCTGTCGAGCCGGGGCTCGCCGAAGCCGGATCCGGTACTGCCTGCCCTGGAATTCCGCGATCTCGGGCCATTCGTCGCCGCTCTGGCCGCGATCCCACTGCTCAGCCTGTTCCGGAGGCGCCTATGAACCGTACCGCACTGCTGGCGGCGGCCGGGCTCGGCTGCATCGTTTTCGCCGGTCCGGCGGCATGGGGGCGCCTCGCGCTATGGACGGGCGCACCGGGCGCGGCATGGTTCCTTGATGACGCCGCCGCGCGCGGCCTCGCTCTCTATCGTGACGGTGCCTATGCCGAGGCCGATGCCGCCTTCGCCGACGCCGGACGCAGCCAGACCTTCAACCGCGCCCTGACGCTTGCCGCGACCGGCCGTCATGGCCTGTCGGTCGCCTATCTCGACGCTGTTCTCTTCGCCAATCCGGCGGATGCCGAGGCGCGGGAGCTGCGCGAGCGGATTGCCACGATGGTTCCGAAGACACGCGGCGATGGCATCGCCCCCGGACGGCTGCCCGGACATGGCGGCCTCGAGGCCTCGCGGGAGGTGACCGGCCAGATGATGGCCAGCACGCCCGATCCGACCTGGAAAAAGCCAATCGAAGCACGCGGCTTCGCGGCCTCCGATGCGTGGCTCGATACGCTCGCGGACGATCCCGGCGAGTTCCTGCGCCTGCGATTGCTGAAGGAACATGAGCGCCGCGCCGGCCTCGGCCTGCTCCGGCCGGAGGAGGACGATCGATGGTGATCCGGATCGTTGCCTTTCTCGTCCTGCTCCTCGGCGGCGCCCGGGCCGATGACCTGCGGCTCGTCGTGCCGCAGATGCAGCCGGTCGTCGGCGAGATGATCCCGGTGACGCTGCGAGGCGAGTACACCAGCCGTATCGCTCTCGAGACACTCACCTTTCCCGGCTCCGACCAGTATGACTGGATGCAACTCGCCCGCGACCAGTGGCGAGATGAAGAAATCGACGGCCGCACCGTCCGCGTGTTCGAACGGCGCCTCGCCGTGTTTCCGCGGCAGGCCGGTCCGCTCACCCTCGGGCCGGTCACGCACCATCTGACCGTGGTCGGCGCGAATAATCTGCGTGAGCCCCTCGACATGACGGCACAGCCGATCACGCTGCCGGTCGCCCCCTTCCCCGCCGAAGGCGCTCCGCTTTCCGCCCGCAAGCTGGAGATCGAGGACACGCTGTCGGATGCGCCGGGTGCGCTGCGCGACGGCGAAACGCTGGTCCGCCGTATCACCCTGAAGGCGCAAGGTGCGCTGCCCCATCAGCTGCCGCCCCGCCCCTCCATGCGCCAGCCATGGCTAATCAGCTTCGCCGCCCCGGAACGGCGCGAGACGCAGCCCACGCCGGAGGGACCCGCGACGAGCATTACCTGGGAATGGCACCTTCGTCCCAAAACCGGCGAGCCGGGCGTGTTGCCGGCGGTCTCCATCCCCTGGTTCGACACCGCCGCTCGCCAGATGCGTACCGTGGAGATTGCGGCGATCCCGTTTGGCTATGCCAGCTTTCGCGATAATCGGAGCGGCGTCGGGAGCCTGTCGGCCGGCCAAGTGGGCATTGCGCTCTTCGTATTCGCGATCGGGGTGGCAGCAGGCTACGTTGTGGCCTTCTCGGGACTGTCCCGCCGGCGAAGAGAGGACATCGTGCGGCAGCTGCGACGACTCTCGCCCTTCGACCCGACGAAGCAGGGCGTGAAGCGTGTGATGCGCACTGGCGATCTCTTGATCATTCGCCGCGCAGCCGAGCGCTATCTAAATCGTCGTCGCGAGCTGTGCCTTCCAATGAGCGGGCGGGAGACCACTCTTCTCGATACCCTGCTATACCAGCGAGCTGAGAATACACAGGGATTCGAGGCAAACGCCGCAGCGGCACGGGAAATCTTTCGACATGAATAACGTGCCTGGCAGGGAGCCTGCCGACCATTGCAGTCCGTGAAAGAGGCCGTCTCAATGTCGGAACCTTGGACATGATCTCGCGTCCGCAAATGGCGCGCCATGCTGGTTCCCATTGGCCCAGCAGGTGCGGATTGGGCGCCGTGGGCTCCAGCAGCCGGCGATGGTTGAACCAATCGACGCAGGCGAGCGTCGCGAACTCAACAGCCTCGAAGGAGCGCAGGGACCACGCCGATGGATGAGCTCGGCCTTGTAGAGGCGGCTGATCGTCTCGGCGAGGGCGTTGTCGTAGCTGTCGCCGATGCTGCCGACGGAGGGCTCGATGCCAGCCTCGGCCAGACGCTCGGTGTAGCGGATGCTGACATATTGCGAGCCGCGGTCGCTATGGTGCGCCGGGCCGCCGCGATGAACGGGCCGTCGCTCGTGAAGCGCCTGCTCAAGAGCATCCAGCACGAAGCCGGCATGAGCAGTCCGGCTCACCCGACAGCCGACGATGCGGCGGGCGTAGGCGTCGATCACGAAGGCGATGTAGACAGAGCCTGACCAGGTGCTGACATAGGTGACGTCGGACAGCCACAGCCTATTCGGCGCCGGGGCATGAAAGACCCGGCTCACTCGGTCGAGCGGGCACGGTGCCGCTTGATCCTGCACGGTTGGGTTTGCCGGCGAAGTTCAGGCGGACGAGAACGGGGGACGTAGAGGCGCGCGTAGGGGTGGCATCGGTCATGATGCGGTAGGCTCCGTGGTTTTGAAGGATGGTTGCAGGCGCGGCGAAATGGCCCCGTAACGGGGGTCAACTCATTGTTGCGCCGGTAAGACAATATGCCTTGTATGGCGCGCGGCCGGCTCAGGACGAGCCTGTCAGCACAGTGTGGAGAGTGAAATGGCCGACCTCGTAATCATCGCCTACGACTCCGAAGAGAAGGCTGAGGCCGCACGTCAAGAGCTTCTGAAGCTTCAGAAGGAATATCTGATCGAGCTGGGCGACGCCGTGATAGCGGTTCGTCGGGAAGACGGTACGATCAAGCTGAACCAGCTCGTGAACACGACCCTGACCGGCGCAGCCTCGGGTGGTCTTTGGGGCGGCCTTGTCGGCCTGATCTTCCTCAACCCGCTGCTCGGGATGGCGATTGGAGCGGGCGCTGGGGCGATTGCCGGGAAGTTCACCGACGTCGGGATCAACGATGACTTCCTCAAAGAAGCCAGCTCGGCTCTCGGCCCCAATCAGGCCGCGCTCTGCGTCCTTATCCGCAAGGTGACGGCCGACAAGGTGGTTGCGGACATGGCCAAGTTCGGCGGCACAGTTCTCCAGACCAGCCTCTCCCACGAACAGGAAGAGAAGCTTCAGGCCGCCCTCAAGGCCGGCTAACGCCTCTGAGGTATACCCTAGTGGTCGATCGACGGACGCACCGAAACCCTGACCGCTAGGGTTAACTTCTCTTCAGCGTACATATTATCCGCGGACATCAGCCTTGCCGACATCGGAGGGGCCGATGTCCACCGTGCTCCATACCCGCGTCTCCACCGCTGACCAGACTCTCGCCCGTCAACGTACGCAGGCCGAGGCAGCCGACTATAGGTTCGACACGGTGATTGCCGATGAAGGCGTTTCCGGCCACCGCTCAGGCCCCAGGCAGAGGACCACCAAGGAGGCTCCGAAGGCCGGCATTGCCCACGCGAAAGCGATTGAAAGCGAGACCAAGTACCGGGGCAGGAAGCCGAGCTTCACGCGGGAACCGTTCACCAGCATGCGGGAGATGCTCGGTCAGGGAACAGGCGTGAGCGAGATATCCAAGTTCACCGGCCTCACCCGGCAGACGGTCTATCGGATCAAGGAAGAGCCCACCGAACAGGCGAAGGCGCTGGAGACGTGGGAACTGCAAGGGTCACGGAAGCTTGAGACCATGCCTCGGCACCCGCCCTGCGCTGAGCCATTCAGGCCAGCCGAAGACCGCTTCGAAGCTGGCGCAGAAGGCCGCAATGACGGCCACTATCGCCATGATCCAGACGTTGAGCTGGTCTCCTCATTGGTCTCATATCCCACGGACGGGATCCTATAGTGGGGTTAGCCGGAGCGGTATCCTGAGGTCGTTTCCCCGGCTGTCATACTGGGAACGCATTGTCCCGTTAGGTCAGCATCGTCGCACATGCGGCCACGCCCTGCCTCAGGCATCGGGCTCCACTCAAATCGACGCACGAGCGTCAGCCACCGGCTATCTGCCGGAGGCATAGAGGATATATGCATACTCAGATTATACGCCCCCTCCCCGTCCTTCCGCCCGCCCCCGCCCCCGCCCCCGAGGCACGCCGCTCCCGCCCCGATTGGAAGCCGGAGCCCTGCGGCCTGACGCGCGAGCAAATCCGCGCAATCGTCATCGATCAGATCGGCTGACCTCGCCCCTTTGGACTCAGGGAGCCCCCGCAGGTCGGCGTTCGCACTCCACAGCAGGGCTCTACAGCGGCGGCGCTCAATGCGCGCCCATGGAGTCCTGAGGGCATCCGCAGGCCACCGCCGGGGCACCCTAGGCTTGGCCGAATGCAGCCCGGCAAGCCCCCCAGGGGGGAACGCGCGGTTCCTTCCTATTCAGATACGCGCTCAGTTTTTCCGGTGGAATATCCGCCCCTGAAAGGACCCTAGGAACTTCCTAGGGAGCCCTCCCCCTGACAGCGCGCTTCGCCAACCGACCGCTGCTTCCACCCGGCAAGCTCCCGCTTCCGGCCCAGTTCGAAAGGCTTTAACTCCCGCATCAGCAGAAAGCGCAGCTTCCGATCGAGCCCGCACGTGACCCTATGTATATTTTAGTCTAGCCTAGGCCATGAACTTACCCATTTTCAGCGTCAGCAAACCTCTGAGTTGCCCAAAGCGCAACTTCAGTCCGATTTCTTACATTGAGTTTTTTCATGATGTTACGAACATGAACTTTCACGGTACTCTCACACATACCGAGCTGATACGCGATAATCTTATTCGGAGCGCCCTTGCACATGGCGCGTGCCACTAACATTTGCCGATGGGATGCAAATACTGAATCCGTTTTTCCTGAAAATTCATTCGATTTCGGGTCAGCATACAGATTTAGAAACCTTGACGCTGGCGCATAAGTGCCACCAGCCTCCAGCAACAGCAAAATTTGAACCATCACCTCGAACGACAAATCGGTCGAAAGATACCCTTGAGCCCCTGCCTGCATGGCCGCCCGTACGTCGTTTGGCTCATCCGTATCCGACAGAATAGCAAATCGCATCGCCGGCCGTAACTTTGCCAACTCCTGCGAGGCCGCTTCAGATGACGAACCGTAAACTTTCGACAAGGAAAAGAGTACCAGCGAGGTACGCGCACTCTCTTCGGAAGAAGCCCAGTCAGACAACCTACAATGAACTGAGAATCTATCTATCGATTTAACTTCTATAAAAGATTTATACATACATTCCGCACGAAGTACGCGCGGCTCAATCAAGGCTATGCATGATAAAGACTTAGAAATATTATTTTTTTCTTCTTCTAATCGACACAAAGATAAATCATCTTTTTCATTCTCACGAATAATATTTTCTTTTGTATATTTATATTCTGTACGCTTCATATCATGCGCGTGTGCGATATTCATTCAAATCGCCCCGTGGTGTACGTTGCATTTGGCCCTAGGCAATCCACAAGCTTTTAGCTTGGAAATTGCAGCAAACGGCAACTCGGTACACCGTCTGGTTTTCCCTGAGTGCCCCATCTATCAAAAGTAGTATCATTTTTGTGGCCTTTCTGGATAACCAAAAAGGCGTAGGCTTGTCGTCATTCGGATTGGTAACCGGCCGGTAACCCATGGGCCGAAGGTATATGCAGATTCTGGAATAACTGCGTCTCATGCGGCCACCGTCTGCGGCCCCTCGCGCCATGGATCGACCAGCCTCACGGTCACCTTCCCGATGGCCTGAAAGGGCACCCTGAGGGTGAGGAAGGTCGAACTGAGACGCAGTCGCTTGCCGGTCTCGCTGGCCTTGCTCCACCACCCGCACGCAAAAGGATTTCACCTCCTCCACGCTCATGGATCGGAGGGTGTCAGGAATGCCTCTATGCGGCCCCTGAACTGCCCCTGGAGTCGGCACAGAGAGCTTTCAGCACGTGTCGGCCGCGGGAAGCTCGCTGAAGGGCATCTGTTCGGGAACGTGATGGGTCTCGTGGGGGCGTAGTCGGAAGGCCCTACGTCCGACTGTCCGGTGTGTTCGGACATCAGCCGGCGAGCATCGTTGAGGCGGTTGCGGTAGCCTGAGGCCCCCGTAGCGTCATCTCGTTATCGGGCAGCGTCCGCCCGGCGCTATTCTTGTAGGAACTGGCCTTAAAATTGAGAGCAGTGGACGGAGCCTCCTCAAGAAGGCCCTTGATGTCCCGCAGCACGTTGTCGTGCCGCCTCTCAAAGAACTCCGCAAACGTCCCGGCTGGAGGCGTACGCGCGTGGCGAGTGCCACCTGAGGCGACTCGCCGAGCTTCAGGCGAGGTTCGGGTGATGCTTTGCTGAATAGATTATCTCCCTCGCGGTCGGGCCGACTGAGGAAGCGATGCCACATGACGACCTGTCCTCGAAGCGACGCGCTGTTATCGAGCCGTTTCTTCCAGAGAGCAGCGCTGCCGGATAGGCATGCGGAATGAACCCATTGGTCGTGAAGAAGCATGTCGGGCTGATTACCAGATACCACTGATCGTAAATACACTCCAATCTAGGAACTGATTCATGATTCTCACGAACTCAATTCGCATTTTGTCAGACTTTCTCATAGAGACATTCACGACTTCGGTGGATGCCTTCTTCTTTGAAGCATCACAGGTGAATGAGCGAGGTGTATTCACATCCGACGCCCTGAAATAATAAAGCTTGCGCTCCTTGCTCCAGGCGAGATCGGCGCGCACCTGATGATCGAGCGTCTTCCGCAAGAGGAAGGCAAAATTGTTCAGCTCATCTTGATCGTCGTGGAAGGCGATCTCGGAGGTCTCGATGGCCTGGACCTGGTCGAGGTCCACAATATGCCGACACGCCGAGTCATGCGGATCGCTGAACGACCAGAATGTGCCGCCCTTTATGGTCCAGTCAAAACGCGCAGGCTCATCGCCATCCAGCAGGATCGACACTGCCTTCCATGATGACTGAGGGCAGGAGGCGCTGCCTCTTCCTACGAGCGAATCAAGAGGCGGCAGCCAGACGGGCTCGCCGCCTTTTTCGTTCCCGCGACAAGCTGATAGGCCGCCGCAGCTCACAGAAGCTCGGGGCGCCTTTTCCGTATTTTTGCCGTAACGAAGAAGTTTCCGCACCAAATCAACGGCCAAGCCATTGAAAAAATTGGCGCGCCGACCAAAGTGAAACTGCGAACACCTATGTCGTTGAAATTGCATTGGTTTAGAAAGCGCCGAAGAATGGGCTTAGTGACGTCTCGAGTTAGGGTGCGCCGGCATGCACGTCAACAAACATATCCGCGCGGCACGTGCGTTTCAGCCTCGTTCGAATCCCGCACGCCCCGCCATTTCAGTCCCAAACTGGGCACGCCTAGAGTCGCCGATTTCCCTCCTGAGACGGCAGCCAGCGTTCGGAGCAGGTCTCCTTTCGATCCGATAATGCGGACTTCCCTCGCTCCGACTTCCACGCGCTGAGCCAAGGCGCGCAAATGATCGCGCCGGTAGCCGCCGCCTTCGATGCGCATGCGCTTGCGAGCGATGTCGGCGAAACGCGCCACCATGGCCGGCGTGACGGCGTCGTCGCCTGAAGTCGCGAGAGAGGTTTGCGCGCGAGCAACATCGGCATGGGCTTGGTCCCGGATACCCTTCAGTCCGTCGATCCGCTCTTTGAGCGCCGGATCGGTAATGTCGGCGACGCCTGATTCGATGGCGTCATAGAGCCGGCGCAGCCGCTGATCCGCCTCTGTCCCGCGCTTGTTGAGTTCAGCAATGTGCCCGCGGCGGCGCTCAAGGCGCTCCTGGCGGTGGGTGAGCATTGAAGCGAGGATTTCCTGCAGCCGCTCGGGCTGGAGAAGACGCTGCTCGATATGGCTCGCCACAAGGGTGTCGAGCGTCTCCATCGGGATGGCCCGCCCGGCGCAGCCGGTCTCGCCCTGCCGAGCCTTGATCGAGCAGGCATAGTACCGATACCGCCCGCTCTTGCCGGTGCGGATGGTCATGGCCCCGCCGCACTGGGCGCAATAGCAGATACCAGTGAGCAGCGTCGGGCCACTCACGACGCGCGGCGGGACGATCTTGGGATTGCGCGCCTGAAGCTGCTCCTGCACGGCGTTGAAGACCTTGGCGTCGATCAGCGGCGGCACGGCGACCACCACTACCTCGCTGTCGGGCTTCTTCTGCTTGCTCTTGGAGCGGCTGTTGAACTGGTGCTCGCCGACGTAGGTGCGGCGAGTCAGCACCCGGTGAAGCTGACCGATGCCCCAGCGCCCGCCCTCGCGGGTGTAGATCCGGTTGCGGTTCAGATGGCTGACGAGGGCCTTTACGCCCATCGGACCGGAGCGGCCATCGCCATGGAGAGCGAGATCGAAGATGAGCCGCACCGTGTCGGCGTGAAGCGGATCGATCTCCAGCTTCTTCTTCACCTTGGCACCGCGCTGCTCGGCCTCGACCACGCGATAGCCGATCGGCGGGCGGGCGCCGTTCCAGAAGCCCTGCCGGGCATTCTCCTTCTGCGCCCGCAGGACGTGCTTGGCGTTCTCCTTGGACTGGTACTCGTCGAACAGCGCCATGATCTGCCGCATCATGACGTGCATAGGGTCGTCGCCCATTTCCTGGGTGATCGACATCAGCCGCACGCCGTTGCGGGCGAGCTTGCGGACATAGAATTCCAGCTCGAAGTGATCGCGGAAGAAGCGCGAGAAGCTGTGCACCACGACGACATCGAACGGCGCCGGCTTCATTGTCCCCGCCTCGATCATCCGCTGAAATTCGGGCCGGCGGTCGTTGGTCGCTGAGGCCCCCGGCTCCACATATGTCTCGACCAGCTGATAGCCGCGCGCCTGGCAATAGGCCTCGCCTTGCCGGCGCTGGTCGGGGATCGAGACATCATGCTCGGCCTGCCGGGCTGTGGAGACGCGCAGGTACAAGGCGGCACGCAACGGAGCGGTCATGGTGGAGCCTTTCGTGTCAGGCGGTCATTCCCCTTGGATCAGCTCCTCCAGAATATCCCCGAACCACGCCTTGAAGACAGCAATCTCCGCCTCTGTCACCGGAATGTATTCTGGCCAGTCGTCGGCGACGGTCATCGGGGCGGGAACTGGCGACGGCCGCGTTCTGCGACAGGGCGACGGCGTGTCGGCGTAGGTGTAGAGGTTGCCGGGCAAGCGGCTCGGCGCCAATCGATATGCGGGGTATTGAGTGGGTGAATGTGAGCGTCTGGTCATTCCCAAGACTGACGCGACGGCGACCGATGCCCAACAGCCGATCTATGACCTGCAGTACGCAGTACTTCCTTGGCCAGAAGCGGCCATGTCGACACGCCCGTGCGGATGGCGGCTTTGCGCCGCCATGTCGGACGTAGAGATCGGATTATCGGATTCCCGAAAGCAGACGTTTCCGCTTACCGCTCTTGAGGTCATGGTTGCGCCATAAGCGGAAGTCGCCGAGGGCATCACGAATGGCTGGTTTGGGGCCGGTGGCAGACTGTCCGCTATTCGGGATTTCAAACGAGAAACGGACATATCGCCGGTGAACGCCCGAGGCTGGATCTGACCCTTAGCGGCCCTCCCGGCACCGGATTGCGAATGGCTGCTTTGCGCCGCGAAATCAGCCTTTGCGGTCGGTTTCGAAAACGCCTGAAAGCAGACTTGTCCGCCTATTTAGACGGCGACCGGGATATCAATCACCGGTCGCAGCGTTTCCAGCTGCAGAGCATATCTTCTCACAATACGTTCATACAGGTCTCTGATTTTCTTGGCTTGAACACTGACAACAAGCGCATATGGCAGTTCAATGTCAGGTGTAAAATTCCGCCCGCCCATGCGGGCATTGTAGTGGATGTCCAGCACAGGATTCTGCAGCGTCTGGCCAAGGAATGAAACAGATGTGTGGAGGCAGTTCTCCCATTTCCACGCATCCCGCCTTAGTTCGTCCTCCATAAGACCGTTCTGCGTCTTGCCGAAGAAGCTCTTGCTATCGGCGTGGACCTGCTTTGGGTCCTTCCGTTTTTCATCATGCGGCCGGAATGTCGGTTCAAGCCCGGCGCGTGTGTAATTTCCGGGATGGTGGGGATCGACGCCGGTCGGATAGCAGAGCGTTGCCGTGATCCTAACCTTCCCCGGAATTGAACCGGATGGGACAGGTATCGGTGCCCGAATATAGCGGGTAGGCGCGATACTGCCTTGGTAGATGACCCGGACCGTATCGTCGTCGCACAGCAGGATATCCTGCACCGATCGCGCGACGCGGCCACGCCCCACTTCCGCGCATGCCAGCTCTGACGTTTCCGTGCTGTGCACCAGCAAGGCGCGCACAGCGAGCATGCTGATGCCCGGTCCGAGATGGGCGCGAATTCCAGCGGCGAGTCGAAGCGACGAAGGTGATGCAAAGGACGTTCCCTCCGTCGCTTCGAGTTCCACGGCGTTATTGTCGCCGACCACAATGAAGGGGCGCTGGAGACACCCGCCGAACTCAACGAAATCGGGTTTCACCAAGCCCGGGCTTCGGCCCGGGCCGATCGAGCTGTAGCCGCATCGCTTCCACACCGCATCGGGTGCATCGCAGGCTCCGACCGCGATGGCGTTCACGCAATCTGCCGGGACCTGAATTCTGTTCGACCCGTCTTCAGCCGACCCGTCCCCGTTATTGCCGACCGCGACCGTGGCAAGAACCGACCCGCGCGAAAGCCGATCGTCGATGACGGCCGTCCAGGCATGGACCTCATCGTCCTCAATCGGCAGCTCAGGCCCAAGGCTGAAATTGGCCAAGTCATATTCGCCGTCGACAAGGGCCTTATCGATACGACCTAGGACATCATAGAGTTCATAACGGTTCTCGGTCAGCGTCCCGACGTCGAGCACGCGGTAGTGATCAACGGTGGCATAGGGCCTTGGGATCGGCTTCGTGGGATCGATGTGGCCGAACAAAAACGCCGAGGTCACGCCGAGTCCGTGCTTCTGAAAAAATCCGATCGGCTTGCCAATGCCTGGCGGATCGATTGCATTCACCCACCTGCGGATCGGGTGCTTCTCCGGAATGCCGCCATCAAAGATTGCAGCTCGGATCGTCGTATCAAGCGCCACCTCCTTCGGCAGTTGCACCCCATCAATCGGGATGCGGGACGAGCGGAATGCCGGGCGGAGCATGCGTAGCGCCGGCATTTGCCGGAGTGCCCGTAAAGGTGTGAACATAGCGATACGCTCAGCAAGCGCGGCTG
The DNA here is from genome assembly GCF_018390695.1 of Ancylobacter sonchi. Taxonomy (GTDB): domain Bacteria; phylum Pseudomonadota; class Alphaproteobacteria; order Rhizobiales; family Xanthobacteraceae; genus Ancylobacter; species Ancylobacter sonchi. Next base: position 59,187 of record NZ_JAHBGF010000013.1, read on the forward strand.
GCGCCTCCAGTTCGACGAAGCAGAGCCCCCCTGCAAAGAAGCGCCGGGTCAGCGGCTGGTCGATGTCGATCTGCTTCAGATAGTCCTTGAATTGCGCAAGGACGCGCTTGAGCCCCAACGGTCCATCGGCGTGAAGCACCGCTTCAAGGATGGCAATGCCCGCTTCTGGAAGAGTGCCCTTTAGTTTTTCACGCGTCCGCACCATGCCCACCTGTTCGATGGTCGCAAGTTCGTCCGCAGCGGGTGCCCCCTCGTTCCATTGTGGCATCGATGACTGCCAAGCCCGGAATGCGGCGCGGGTCCCCATAACGAATAGTTCGGTGGTGATTGTTTCTTCAGGCTCGCGGCCTCGCGAGCGCTTCTCGGGCGTGATGCGCCGCGGTCGGCTGCCGACCGTATCGAGCCCCAACCGATCGAGAAGCTTATCGGGAAAGTAGGATTTCGCGATGTATTCTGGATTCAACGTGATCGTCGCGACAGCGCGATCATCTGGGCATGCTTCCGCCGGCAACGCGTCGATGCCGCGCACTGTCCTTGAGAGCATCGGGGTGAGCCGCTGCCGGGCAGCGGCGAAGGTGTACGGATGGTCCTTCGGGCCGCCACCCCGAACACCGACGACGTCTTCAATGAGCCGTTCGCCTTTGCCGAGAAGAAAGTTCTGCCTTTTCATGGCGCCCCTCAGTCGGAATGGCGGCGCATCTTGCGCTTCGGCACGGTGCGACTGCGGATTGTATCGCGGGCCACGCCCGTCAGCTCTCGCGCTTTGCGCTGCGAGACGAGACCCTGATCCACCAGGGCCGCAGCGACCGCGATGCGACCCGCTTTGTCGGTGACCTGACTCCCCGCAAGGATGGCCAAGCGATCATCAAGCGGCGCATCGTTGATCGCTGCGTAGCGCCGGGCCGCTGTGAGCTCGCGTTCAATATCGCTAAACGACTTGCCTGCGAATGCGACAGCCAGTGGACCGGTCCATGCTGCCGTGTGCGGAAAGATCGGCGCCAGCGTTTCTGCCAAGAACTGCGCGATGGCGGCGCTGTCGGGCAACGGGAACGCGATATGGGTTTCAAAGCGGCGCCAGATCGCAGGATCCAGCAGGGAAGGATGGTTTGTCGCACCGAGAAGGATGCCCGAGGGCGGCCAGTCGTCGATCTGCTGGATCAACACCGTGACAAGCCGCTTCAGTTCGCCGATTTCACCCTGATCGTCGCGCCGTTTCGCGATGGCGTCGAGTTCATCGAGGAGAAGGACACAATTGATGCTTTTTGCGTAGTCGAGGACATGGCGCAGGTTCCCGCCTGTCCGACCCAGCAGACTGCTCATGACTGCGGCAAGGTCGAGGATGAGCAGCGGGCGTTTGAGTTCACGCGCCAGCCACCGCGCGGCCATTGTTTTCCCGACGCCCGGAGGGCCGACGAACAACGCCGAGCGCGTCGGTTGCAGGCTGGCCCGGCTAAGTGACGCCGCATTGCGCCGCTCTGCAACAATCTGATCGAACGCCGCCGCCACCTCCGGCGCGAAAATCGGTTCATGGTCAATCGCCGGTTCGGTCTCGACCCGTAAGAGATGCAGGCGTGAATCAAGGTCAACCGGAAGCGGGATCTCGGCCTGCTTGCGCAGCGGCGAGGCAGGGGTCGGCGACTCATGGAGAAGCGTGGTGAGCGAATCCGCAAGCACACCGTCACTGTCGCGGTAACGCTTCGCCGTCCGATGCAGCATGAGCTGTACGTCCTGTATGCGCCCAGAAAGGGCGATGCGCGCGAGCTTCAGATAATCGCCGGTGAGATCAGACTTTTTGCCTTCGGTCATGGTTCCTATGGTAGCCAGAAGTGAAGAGGCGCAAGCGTACCGAAGTGTGGACGATTCTGAAAGGGCGCCCTTCTTAAATCGTCCACTTCCACGTTTTTTCTAATGGTTACAGGTGTATGCTGGCATTCCTCGTAGCGCCCCCTGCGGCAGCATGCACCGAGGTCAAGGCTTGGCCTCACCTCCAGAGCCAATCCCAGGCGCGCCACCACCACGGTTTCATGATCGCGGGACCAACGACCTTGCTTGCCTTCGGGCGGGGGTGGAACGGCTGGGTGCGAATGTCAAAAAGCGGATCACCGGCCTCATCCAGCGGATGGTGTGTGCAGCCGCAGCCTTTGAGCATTACCATGCGCTTGTTCGGCGTGATCGAGCCCTTGTTGCCGTCATAGTCGAGGAACACAAATACGGGCGGACCTTTGAACCAGGGGGTCAGGATCTGCGTCACGATCGAGACGGCAGTTGAAGCGAGCGCGCCGTTCGACCAGACCACCTGAGGCCGTGAGCCGGCTGCGCCGTACCGCTGTGCCTCTTGCGCCAACCGTTCATCGGTGATCAGACCGCAGCAGCGCAGGCAGGGCTCGCCCGGCATCGAGAGGATGACTTGGCCGGTCACGAGGTAGCCGGCGGCGCCGATAGTATGCACGTCCATCCCAATGTCGACGTAGGGGATGAGATGCTTGCGGGCGAAGCGCTCAAGCTCGTCTCGATCCTTAAAGCTATCGACCGCCCCGACGATCACATCGCACTGCTTGAAGTCATCGACGGCGTCCTGCCATTTGCCCGGAACGAGGACAATGCGCGCGTCCGGCTGAAGCCCGCGGATCAGGCGCGCCGCGATGTCGACTTTCGGTCGCGCGGCTAGCACGTCGTCGAGGGTCCCGCCGATCAGGCGGTTTGTGTTGGTATCTTCAATGAAGTCCGGATCCGCGATGACATAGCCGCCGATCCCCATATGCGCGAATTGCTGCACCATGTGCGAGCCACCACCACCAGCACCGACGATACCCACCGTCGCGCCGCGCAGGATGTTCTCGCTGTTTGCGCCAAGGAAACTCTGCCGCTCAAGCCGGGTCATGCTGCGCTCCACATGCTGGTCGGTGCGCCGATCGCATTGAATGTCGCGATGAAGGGACGCGGTCTGTCCCTGCCAAGCCAGACCTGTCCGAACGCGGCGGTATCGCTAAGAACAATGGCGCCATGCACCGCGAACGGCGCCACAGATACGAAATTGGGGATGAACTTCGCATTCTCGCGGTTGTCGACAGAGCTGAAACTGGGAATGCCGCGACCACCGTGTGTGTGGACGTGGAACATGGCGGCGCGGCTGTTCATCGCCCATTGGCGGGCGCGGCGTATTGCCGACGCATCAATCATCGCGCCGACGTGCGGATCGTCGAGGTAATCCCCGTCGTCGACCGGGCGATAGTCGCGCGCCAGGATCAGCAACTCGTCGTGGGCGGCGGCCAAACCCGCCGCGACAAAGCCGATGCGCTCGTGCGCGATCGCATGCCGGCGTCGAAGGTCGCTGCGTATCGCGTCAAGGAGCCGCTGGGTGATCTTGAACCGGATTCTCATGCCACGGCCCTCAGGTGGGCGGAGAGCATCTGTGTCCACTTCAATGTAGCGGGCACATCATTCCAGGATGGCGCCCACCATGGGCGCTCAATCACACGATGCTGGTTCCAATTGGCGCCCCGCCCGGCGATCTGCTGGGCGAAGAAGAGGCGGGTGACATAACCGGAGTGGAAAAACGGAACGAGGAGAAGGTCCATGCGCTGCGGCTCGCCGCCCGCCAGGAAGGCAAAGGCGGGCAACAAGGCGACATGCTGGCCGCCCTCCTTGAGGAGGACGGCGCTGCCATGCATCGCCTGCAAGCCGGCGAATTCCTGCGACGGGTCGCTCACGACGAACCCCCGCAGGGTACCTGCTGGAAGAACTTCATCCCCTCCTTGATGCGGAGCTTGCCGTCCGGCCCCAGGGGAGTCAGCTGGCCCTCGTCATTGAGGTACTCCAGAATGTAGCCGGCGTGGACGCCGAACAGGCTAACCAGCTGCTCGGTCGAGTACTTGCCGCGAGGGATCTCGCGCGGATCGTTCTCGAAGTAGACGGTGATCAGACGCTTCTCGGTGTGCAGATGCTCCGTGCCGTCCGGCGTGAGGTTGATCACCCCATCGCGCGGCAGCTCGATCTCATCGCCGTCGCGCTCAAGGACCACGACCTCGTCCCGACCCACATGCCCGGATTCGCGCAGCTCCTGCACCAGCGCCTTGCCGACGCCCCATTCGAATCCGTAGCCGTTGAGCGTAAAGCGGAAGATGCGATCGCTCTTGAATGCGCGGAAGGCCTCCGTGCCCGCGAGCGCCAGGTCGACGGTCTCGTCGAGACCGATGGAACGCGACCCACGGCGGGTGAAAAGGATCAACACATGGTCGCCAATCGGATCGAAGCCGGCCTTCTCGAGGATGCGCCCGCCAGTCGGCTCAGGCTTGGCAAACTTCACAGCCACACCGTTCACGGTCGTGGCGAACGAGCCGTCAGCATCAGGGTGACGGGCAGCCGGTCCAATGAGGCTGCTGGGACCGGATTCCTCCGGGAGGGCGATATGGTTCATGGTTCAACTCTTAGCGTGATGCTCCCGGCCCAATGCCAAAGCGTGACGCTAATGTGATGCGGCATGCAAAGAATGTCAAGCACATCGCGAGCATGCTTGACATATCAAGCGACCCGGCTTAAATTCACATTTTGAATCAAGGACTTCAGGAGGACTTTATGCCGAGCAGCGGCGCAGGGCCGGAGAGCAGGCTCACGCTGGGGAGGTATCTCGCTTCAATACGCACCGACCGCGGTCTCTCACAGCGTGACGTTGAAAAAGCCACAGATAAGGTGGTTTCCAACGCCTACCTCAGCCAAATCGAGAACGACCAGATCAAGAAACCCAGCCCGAACATACTGCACGCGCTCGCGGAACTCTACGCGGTAAGCTACGAGAATCTGATGGAGCGCGCGGGCTTTGTTGTTCCCACCCGCAGTCGGAGCGGCGACGACCAGCGCCATGGTCGGCTGCCGACATTCGCCGATCACAACCTCACCGCCGAGGAAGAGGCGGAGCTGATCAAGTATCTCGGGTATCTACGCAGCGTTAGGAAGAAGCCGGGTGGTCAAGACTGACGACAGTTCCATCGACCCAGAGCAGCAGCGCGCCGTGCATGATGCAGCTCGGCGCGCTCTCGACCGAGCATCCGCGTGGGGTGTCTTTCCAACGCCCGTCGCCGATATCCTGACGGCCGCGAAGCTGCGCGTCGCGCCGACGAGCGCGTTCGATCCGCGCCGCATCGTCACCTATCTCGCCGACAAAGCCGAACGGTCCGCCTCGGTGTTGAAATCCGCGATCGAGAAGGTGCTCGGCATTTACGATGCCGGCGAGAGCATCATCCATATCGACGATTCGGTTCATCGGTCCAAGCAGACATTTCTCAAACTCCATGAGGCAGGGCATCACGAGATGCCCACGCATAGGAAGATCTTTCGCTTTTTCCAGGATTGCGAGAAACACCTCGACCCCGACATTGCTGACGCGTTCGAGCGCGAAGCTAACAACTTTGCCCGGTTCGTCCTCTTCCAGGGCAACGCGTTTCGCGATGTCGCGGCAGATCATCCGCTCGAGATCAAATCGATCCTAAAAATCGCGCCCGACTTCGGGGCGTCGATCTATGCATCGAGCCGTGAGTACGCCCGGACCCACCGGCGAGCCTGCGCGGTGTATATCCTGGAGCCGGTCACCTTTTGTGAAAGGACCGGGGCGCGAGCGGAGGTTCGCCGCATCGAAGTCTCTGCGGAGTATGCGCGGCAGTTCGGCCAGCCGACGGAGACGGCCATAACACTCAACCATTCACTCGGCAAAGTGCTGCCCATCGGACGCAAAATGATACGGGCAACGCCCGTCTCGGTCACCGATCGCAACGGGCATGCCCATGCGTGTCTTGCGGAGGCCTTCGATACCACCTTTAATATCATCGTCTTGGTCTACCCGATCCGGGAGCTTGGCTCGAAATTGAAGCCAAGCTGATCGGCTCGTCGGGACCATGTCGTCGCAGGGTGGGGGGCAATGGTGTGGGAAGAGCGCCGTGAGGTATGGCGGCAACGATCGTTCGATGCGCGCACGTCCGGCGACGTTGACTACGCCCGCGTCATCCATTCCGCTTCGTTTCGCCGCCTCCAGGGCAAGACTCAGATCCTGAATCTGGGCGACAGCGACTTTTACCGGACACGTCTGACCCACTCGCTTGAGGTTGCGCAGATCGCGGTCGGGCTGACGATCCAGCTCCGGCATAATCGGCCCGATCACGATGCCACCAAGTACCTGCCCGAGCGCAGCATGATGCAGGCGATTGCATGCACACACGATCTTGGACATCCGCCCTTTGGCCATGGCGGCGAGGTCGCGCTGAACTACTGCATGCGCGATGCCGGCGGCTTCGAGGGCAATGGGCAAACCCTGCGCATCCTCTCAAAGCTCGAGAAGATGTCCAAAGCAGCTGGCTCCAATCTCACGCGCGAGACGATGCTCGGCGTGCTGAAATACCCAGTCGCGTACACAGCGGCGACAAACGACAGCCGCAAGCCGAAACTGCTTACCGACACCAGTGGCACGCCAATCCTCGACCGCAAGGCGTCGAAGCCGCCCAAATGCTATATGGATTGCGAACAGGATGTCGTTGACTGGATGCTTAAACCGTTGGCCGGGAGCGATCGCGAGGAGTTCCAGGCATTCAACGAAGTGCCCGGAAAGCACCAAGAGGCCCGGCATAAATCATTCGCGTGCAGCCTGATGGATCTCGCGGATGACATCAGTTTCGGAATCCACGACCTCGAAGACGTTCTCGCAATGGGGCTCATCTCGCGTGCTGACTTTGAGAAGCACGTAACGCCAGAGCACTGCACAGCGCTATTGACTTACCTCAACACGGAATATCCCGGCCAGTACGGCAACGACGTCTACACCGGCTTCGCTGACCGGCTTTTCGGCGACGGAAGCGAGCGGAAGCATCAGATTAATCGTGTACTCAACATGGTGATCCCCGCCGTCGATATTCAGATGAAGGAGGAATTCAAGGAGTCGCGGATAAAGTATCAGGCGATACTGCCAGCGCCCGTCATGGAATTCGTGCTGGCGATCAAAAATCTTGTGCGGGAGGAAGTCGTTTACAGCCCGAGCGTTCAGCACCTCGAATTCAAGGGCCAGATGATGGTCATCGCCGTCTTCGAGGTGTTGCGTTCCGAGCCGGAGAAGTTTCTGCCTGCCGATGTGTTCGCACGGTTCAAGAATGCCGCTGATCCATTGCGCCTCATCTGCGACTACGTGGCCGGCATGACGGATGGGTATCTGCTGCGGACCTATGACCGCCTGTTCAGCCCGCGCATGGGCTCGGTATTCGACAAGCTTTAGTCCGCTTTCGCGTCGTGATATGCAAAGTTTTTTCCTGTCAGAAAATGTAACTCTACTAATATTGACTGTAGGTTGCGCGGCCTACCGGATAGCTCGAATGTCACTAGGTCCGCTTGAGTGGGCCTTGAGCAGCTAAGCTGCTGTTCCGCTCTCGGCCCCATACCGGACGTTCATACACGCATTTGGCAAGGTCCGGTTCTGGCGCACTACGTTGCTATCGGCCTTCGACTGATCGCCGCCGCATACTAGCTACTATTGAGCAACAATCCTCAACGCATTCAATGTTTCCGGCGTAATTGTTCCCGTCGGTTTTAGTCCGTAATCTGCCTGCAAGCGCGTTAGTGCGTCACGGGTCTGCGGACCGACCTTGCCGTCAACAGGACCGCTAAAATATCCGAAGGCAACCATTGCGGTCTGAACCTGGCGCACGATAGCCGCAAACTTGTCGGTGTTTCCAGGAAGCGGGACCGGTCCGGTGCGCGTTGGCGGAACAGGGTTTGGTCCAATCTCCACAGGCGCGGACAGAGCCGGTGCCGGCGTCGTCGCGTAGCTTCCTGTTGCTGGCGAACCGCTGATGGTGGGGGCCGGTGCGGCCGGTCGTGTTGGTACAACTGGCGGCGGCGCATAGAGGGGCGTCGCGTAGGAGGGTGAGGGGCTATAGCTCGGACTATAGTAGCTGCCGCCAGTCGAGGAGCGGTGGCTCGTGTGGCTGCTATGGCTTCGATGCGAGCTATGACTGCGATGTCCGGCCAACGTATAAATGTGGTCGAGTTTGAAGATGTCGAAGAGCGATTTGCTCTTCTGGGGGTCAAAGCCTGGCGGCGCGCTGAGCGGAAGGGCCAGGCCTTTTGACGGGAGAAGGCCAGCCGCGAGCAGCGAGGGAATGGCAAAAAGCCTGCGTTTCATATGCGAGCGAGCCTCTGGAAGCCTCGATCCTCTGGATACCACTCAAAGAACCCACCGCAAATGTCCCGCTCCTGGCAGCCGCTGCACTCCCCCAGATAGCGTCGTTTCCAGTCTGAGATCGTCGACGGCGCGCGATCGCGATAAGGCTGTGGGACCGTGCAGCGAGGAAAGTTGAAGAGTACGGCTTCGACGTTTCGCGCTTTTGCGATATTCAGGGCATCTGCAATCGGCGTGAACTCGGTCGAATGGTCGAAGAAAAGCCGGTCCCAATTCTGCCGGCCGAAGCCGATGCTCTCCAGCTGCATGAGAGCCCAGCGGTTGATGAACGGCAAATGCATGATCACGAAGCTGGCGAGGCGCGCAAGTAAGGCAGCGTTCTCGCGCATGATGACCGTACGCAGTTCGATCGATGCACCGGCACGGGCGAAGATGGGAAGGGTCTCCATCAGCTGGAGGAAAGCACCCGACTTGCCGACGATGCGATCGTGCGTGGCGGCGTCGGCCGCATAAAGCGGAATGCCCCACAGCACGCGGTCGCGCATGCCAACCAGAGGATCCAGATCGTCTTCGTCGATATGCTGGGCGTTGCTCAGTACGTGAAATCCGAGGTCCGGTCTGTGCGTGAGGACCCTCTGCATCATCGGCAGGAGCGCCGCCTTATAGAGCAGCGGCTCTCCCCCTGAGATGCCGATTGTCATGCCGGCGGGCGCGAGCAGCGCCGCCGCCTCGAAGAACGGCAGCAAATCCGCGTGATGATGCTTCGGTGGCTGAGAGCACATCAAGCATAGCTGGTCGCAGCGCTCGGTGATCAAAAACGTGTTGTGGGGTGATGTTGCCCGGATCAGTCGCTGGGCAGCCCGTCCGCCAGGCAACGCCAGCACTACGTCGCCGTCAACCTCTTCGGCGGTCGTACCTTCGATGACGAGTGTGCCCCGGGGGCTCGCATAGGTCAGACGCTGACCCGCCACCTCAACCAGGTCTCCATCAAATTCCGTACGCAGGCCCGTTCTATCGAGTTCGTATGCCCGCACCTCGGCGTTAAGCCGCATGACGAAGGGTTCAGGCTGTGACGATCGAGCTGCGAACCTGAGCGGAATCATTGGTGCTCTCGCACGAGATGTTCGGGCCAGCTCTCCAGGTCCGCCCAGCGGCTCAGAGAGAAGCGCGTCGCCTCATCACGGCGATACAAGAGCTCGAAAACCTTATCGAACAGGCTTGTGTGGCGGCGGCAAAACCATGTCGCTTGCTTGGGGAGGTCAATGCGGCCGTATCGCGAAATGTCGTCGACCAGATCAGAGCCGCAGAACGGCTGATAGGGACAATGGATGCAGTCCGGGTCGAAATTGTTGCACGAGGCCGCGTTGAGCGTAGCTACCTTCTCGGTGTCGATGCCATGGTGGACATGGCCGACTGACAGATCGATCCGACCGATGCGCGACTGCATGCGGGCCTCATCCGTTGGATACAGCACGCCATCGTGGTCAATGACGAGGTAGTCCGACGCGAAGAAATTGGGGTTGCGCAGATCGACATGCTCGTCGGCGCCAGCGCGCAGCACACGCTTGAGACACTGACTGAAATAATACTCCTCAAGGATAGTGCCTGTACGGAAGTTCCGCTCGATCAGATGCTCGATGAAGGCCGCATGCCAGGCATTCCAGCGATCAAGACCCACATCAGGGTCCCTGCCGCGACGGGCAAAGCCTTGATGATTGATCGGACGGAGATAAATCGATCGCAAGCCGCGGTCCACGAAACTGCTGATGATTTCGTCGACCGCAGGCGGGCGTTCAATGTCGATGGTTGGCAGAGCCGAGACCTTGCTCGAACCGAACTGCTCGATGGCTCGGTCAAGGTTGCCAAAGAATGCATTAGTAAGCTCGGTTGACCGGGTACGTTGGCGCTGGTGCGTCACTGCATCGCCGTCGAGCGAAGTGCTGATGAAGGTATCCGGTGCCGCCAAATAGTCCCACGCCTCCGCGCTCACCGCTTGCAAGTTCGTGCACACGACGAACTCGGCTTTGCCGAACCGTTGGCGGCAAAAATCCCGCACGCGCTCAAGGAGGTCGAGGCGTAGTAGCGGCTCACCTCCCTGGAATTCGATCTTGATTTCCGGGGCTGCCAGTCCCCCGATAAAGGCCAGCACGGCGTCGAGGGTGTCTTCGGTCCAGTCGAAGCCACGCGCACCTTCGGGCGCCCGCGACACTTGGCAATAGCTGCAGGTCAGATTGCAACGAAGCGTCGGGACGAGGATTACATATCCCAGTTGGCGGCGGGGTGCCTGGCGCGCGCACCAGCGATAGGCGAAACCGAGATAAGAGAGATCGAGTTCTCGCTGAAAGGTATGGCCGCCTTCGTGGAGAAACGCTTGGTCCTCGTCGGTCAGGGCATTAAGGGCATAGCGATCCAGAAAGTCTTCGGTTCCCTTGAAGAATCCCCCGGCGTCATCAGCGAAAAGGAGCGAGCCGCGGCCGAGGTCGCGAAAGCGAAGCGGCCAGATGTTCACCTGAGCACCCGATTCAGCAATTCCTCGCGCAGGGGCAACGTTTCGGTATAGATTTTTTCGCGATAGACTGCGTGCAGCACGGTAGATCGAAGATTTTCCGGAACTAGACAGCCCGCGTTCGTCTGAATGCCACCTTGCGTTCGTTCAAAAAGGATTTCGGGAAACTGACCCTGCAGTCTAATTAGCGCGGCATCGACGAAGCCGGCTAGCGACGATGGAATATCGATTTGCATGACGGCGCGCGCACCAAGTGACTGATATCAGCCGCGTCGATATAGAGGCGGCTTCCGACGGATCGCAGTTTACAACCCCTACGATAATCAGCCAGTCGTTATTTCGATTTTCGAAACGCCGAGCCACGATGTCAACCGGTTGATCACCGCTTGCTCGCCCGATCCGCTGAGGCAAGCTGGTGCCAATTGCCGACGCGTCGCGCTATCGGGCCCGTTATGGCGATGCCGGAGGTCTGGTTTCGGTCGGACCGCCAACGTCGGCTCTCTGGCGCAACAATGACCTCCAGAGCCTTAAACGAAACGTCTGCTTTCGGGAAATCGCAAGTCCGATCTCTACGGCCGAGATGGCGGCGCAAAGCGGACGTCGCTGAAAGGGCAGTCGAGGGTCAGCAAAGGGTCGATTGTGTTGAAGAAGTCGGAGTTGCTGGCGGCCTGAAGTCCTGATTCACTCCTCGCGGGTCAGGAGGCTGAACTGATGATGGGCGAGCGGACGGTCTCGCAGGAGGCGTTGTTCTACGAGTTCAGCCTGGAGCGGCATGTCCCCGGCCACCACCTGCTACGCGCAATAGACCGCTTCGTCGATCTGTCCGGCATCCGAGCGCATTTGCGGCCCTTCTACAGCGAGACCGGTCGGCCCTCGATCGATCCCGAACTGATGATCCGGATGCTGGTCGTCGGCTACTGCTTCGGCATCCGCTCTGAGCGCAGGCTCTGCGACGAGGTCCATCTGAACCTTGCCTACCGGTGGTTTTGCCGGCTCGGGCTTGAGGGCGATGTGCCCGACCATTCCACCTTCTCGAAGAACCGGCACGGCCGTTTCCGCGACAGCGATCTGCTGCGCGAGGTGTTCGAGACGACGGTTCAGCGCTGCATGGCGGAGGGCCTGGTCGGTGGCGAGGGCTTCGCGGTCGATGCCAGCCTGATCAAGGCCGACGCCAACCGCCAACGTGGCGCGCCGGGCCGTGACGGGTTGCCACCCGAGGCCACGAACCAGGCCGTGCGCGAGTATCTGGCCGTGCTGGACGATGCCGCGTTCGGCGCGGCGACGCCGGTCGTGCCAAAGTTCATCTCGCCGGCAGATCCCGCCGCGCGCTGGACCGCCGCCCATGGCGGGCAGGCCTTCTTCGCCTATGCGACGAACTATCTGATCGACCTGAAGCATGCCGTCATCATGGATGTGGAGGCGACGACAGCTGTGCGGCAGGCCGAAGTGACCGCTGCCCGCACGATGATCGATCGCACGCAGGACCGGTTGGGCACCTGGCCCGAGAAGCTGGTGGCGGATGCCGGTTACGGCTCGGCCGAGAACCTCGCCTGGCTGGTGCATGAGCGTGGGATCGAGCCGCATATCCCGGTGTTCGACAAGTCCCAGCGCAGTGACGGCACCTTCAGTCGGTCCGACTTCACCTATGATCACAAGCGCGATCTCTACACCTGCCCGGGCGGCAAGGAGCTCCGGCAGTTCCGCCGCCAGTTCGAGGTGCCGCGCGACGGCGTCGATAGCGAAGGCCTCATGCGCTACCGGGCGAGCAAGCTCGACTGCGATTCCTGTTCGTTGAAGCCGCAATGCTGTCCGAAGGCGCCAGCCCGCAAGCTCCTGCGCTCCATCCATGAAGGCGCCCGCGACATGGCGCGCGACATCGCGGACACCGATGCCTATGTCACCTCAAGGCGCGAACGGAAGAAGGTCGAGATGCTGTTCGCGCACCTGAAGCGCATCCTGAAGCTCGATCGCTTGCGGCTGCGAGGGCCATGCGGTGCCCGCGATGAGTTCCTCCTCGCCGCCACCGCCCAAAACCTCCGGAAAATGGCAAAGCTCATGCCGATCGGACCGCAAGCCCAGCCCACGTGACGAGGGGCGACCCCGTTTTGTAGCTCTCGGCGCCGACCGCAGCCCGCTCTAATGCCGACTTCTTCAACGCAATCGGTCACTTCAGGATGTCGCGTCGGTCAACCATGACGTCCACTTTGACCGGCCTGACGCTAGAAGTCGACAGTCAGCTCGGCCCCGATACGGTCATCCCCAAGCCTATTCGCTGATTGAGACAAAGGGGACTGTGGCGGGCGATCGGCGGTGTACGGGTAGAGCTATCCCGCTTGGTTGAACGTGCGAGAACCACTCCCCATAGCCCAAGTGCCTATCTAATTGATAAATAAAGATATAGCCGGTCAGTTTGTGCGGTAATCGGCGGTGTTCGGCGGGCCATACGGGAACCGGATGGGTACTACGTCTACTCCATAGCTCTCTAATCCACGCCAAAGCCTCCTTAAGGGAGCAAGGGCGGACATCTTTCGGTGGAAAACATTACCGGGCGGGCCGGAGGATGCTACGGTTCGCCTGTTTAACTGCCCGATAATCCGGCAAAGCGGGCCGCTATCGTTACTATGCCTGCTGGACCAGGGCTCAGCTGGGACCTTCGGCCTGCCCAGGCATAAGCCGGCATTGAGAACGTCCGGTTTTGGATCGTTCGCCGCTGGGCTTGTAGGGCATGATGCGAGTAAAGCGAGAAGAGAATAATATGCAGCCTATCAGGCATTTATCATACCAAAACATTATTAGAATAAATCTAAAAATTTCAAGAAACATTACAATATAGACCCAAGATATTGCTTTCTGGTTTGATTGGCACCTAAAAACCTGCACCCTGTTGGGATGGGGCGGGTCGCTTCTCAATGCGCAGTAAGGATCGGTTGCGAGCACTTTTCGTCTCTGAGCGCTCGTCGGTGCTTGGGTTCTTCCGCCGCGCGACCGGCTCCTCCGCCATTGCGGAAGACCTGACGCAGGAAACCTTTCTGCGGCTCGCCGCAATCGATGTCGCCGCGCTGGCCAATCCATCGGCCTATCTGCGCCGGATTTCGTCCAATCTCATCGCCGACGTCAACCGCAGCCATGTCCGCCGCCGGCTGGCCGAGGCGGAGATCAACGACCTGCTCGACGTGCCTGATCCCGGCGCCGACCCCGAAGCCCTTCTGATTGCTCGGGACAGCGTCGATCGCGTGCTCATCGCACTCGCCGAACTGCCGCAAAGGCGGCGCGACATCTTCCTGGCCTCGCGGCTCGAGAATGTGCCGCACCGCGAGCTTGCCGAGAGGCACGGCATCTCCACACGAACGGTCGATATCGAAATCCGCAAGGCGCTCGAGTCCTGCGCCCGGTGCCTGCTGGACTAGGTACCGCACCGATGGTCTCCCCGGCCTCCCCCCATATCGCCTATACAGGCCGGCGAGCTTCGCTTGGACAGGCGGTTTTTGGGCGCGATGGAATCGGGTGACGACACGGTGGGCGGCACGAACGGCGGCCGAAGGGAACTCGATGCCCTGCAGCGCGAGGCCATCGGCTGGGTGACCCGCCTCACCTCCGGCGAAGCGACGGTCGAGGATGCCCAGCAGCTCCAAGCCTGGCGCGGACGCAGCCGGGCGCATGAGGAGGCGTTTCGTCTCGCCAGCCAGACATGGCGTCATGCCGGCCTTCTCGCGACCGCTAATGTCCGCCGGCCGGCACTGACGCGTCGGCTCGTGCTCGTTGGAGCCGGGACGGCGCTTGCCGCCGGCTGGGTCGGGGTTTCGCTCGGGCTGCTCCCCGGCCTTGACCAGATCATGTCGGACTACGCGACCGGTGTCGGCGAGCAGGCCAGCTTCGCCCTGCCGGACGGCTCCATGATCTATCTCGACGGCGCCACCGCGCTTGATGTCGACCTGACGCAGGATGCGCGTACGGCAAAGCTGGTGAACGGAGCCGCCGCCTTCGACATCGCGGCCGGCGCCTTCCCTTTCCGTGTCGCTGCGGGTCCCTGCGTGATTTCCGCCAACGATGCCGACTTTACCTTGACGGCGGGCTCGGGACCGATCCGCATCGAATGCACCCGCGGCAGTCTCGCCATTTCGGGGGCCGTCACGGCTAGGCTAAATGCCGGCGAGCGGATCACCCTTGCCCCCGACTACCCGGCAGAAGCGGAGCCGATGAACCCGACCATGGCTGGCGCATGGCGGCGCGGGCTTCTGGTGTTCGAGAACCGTCCGCTCTCCGAGGTCGTCGACGACATCAACCGTCATCGCCGCGGCCGAGTCGTGCTGGCACGGCCGGGCCTCGGAGCCCGACGGGTGGACGGCGTGTTTCATCTCCAGCGGCCGGACGAGATTGTGGACAATCTCGTCGCCTCACTCGCGCTTAGCGAGACGCGGCTTCCCGGAAACATCGTCATCCTGATCTGAATTTTTTGCCGAGCGGGATTCGGATTCCCCGCGCGCCGACGTCTTTACCTAACGGGGTGCCTCGACGCGCTCCCTGGGGCTCAAAGACGATGGGGATCACTGGACTATGACCGCAAACAGCCTGACCGCGCGCGCGAACCGATGCCGGTGCGTAAACCATCGTCAACGTCTGCTCGCCGGCTGCGCGCTGATCGCTCTGGCGAGCGTCGCGGCACCCAGCCCCGGCACCGCGCAGACCCAGGCCGCAGTAACGCAGACCGCCGTCTACGCGATCCCCGCCGGTCCGGTCTCCGGTGCACTAGCGGCCTTCGGCGCGGCTAGTGGCGTGCAGATCGTCTATGACAGTTCGATTGCCCAGGGGCTGCGCTCTCCCGGCGTGCGTGGCGCACGCACCAGCGAGCAGGCGCTTGTCGAGCTGCTCAACGGCACCGGGCTGAACTGGCGTTTCACCTCGCCGCGCTCGGTGACGATCGAAGCGCCTGCCTCGGGCTCCACAGCCTCGGTGGTGGTCAGCGAGGACATGATCGAGCTCGACGCCATCACCGTCTCCGGCGAGAAGCTGACCCGCGATCTTGCAAACGTCTATTCGAGTGTCGGCGTCGTCACCGGACAGCAGTTCTTTGACTATGCCATTGAGGATCTGCGCGGTGCGCTGAACAAGCTGGCAAATACCCGCGTTTCCTCCGCCAATCGCGGCAATAGCGGCATCGTCATTCGCGGCCTGTCCTCGGATGGCATCTCGCAGCCGGCCAACTCGTCCCCGACCATCGCGCTCATCGTCGACGGCGCCTCGCAGAACGGCGAGGGCCTGCGGCGCGGCAATCGCGGCACCTGGGACGTTGCCAATGTCGAGGTGTTCCGCGGACCGCAATCGACCTTGCAGGGCCGCAACGCCATGGGCGGCGCGGTGGTGGTCAACACCAACGATCCGACGTGGAACTACCAGGCAGCCCTCGAAGGCGACTTCGCCACGTCATCGGGTTCCGGCGATTTCGGCAACGGCGCCTTCATGCTTTCCGGCCCGATGATCGAGAACCAGCTCGCCTTCCGCGTCACCGGCCAGTATTTCGAGGACGAGAGCGGGATCGGCTATGCCGACCCGCTGAACGAGGATCTGGGCCAGGGACATTTTGGCCAGTTGCGGGCGAAGTTCCTGCTCACCCCCGCCGCGCTCGACGGGTTCGAGGCGCTGTTCACTATCAGCCACACTTCGGACAAGCCGTCGGTCTCGGCGGTGACCGGCCCGGACTTCTTCGCCCGCCGCTTCGATTCCGACGTCTCCGCTGTCGAGCTACGCCAGACCGAGGTGACCAACGTCGTCGCCAATCTCTCGCAGGAACTCGGTGAGGGTATCACGCTACGCTCGGTCACCGCCTATGTGGAGACCGACGCGACGATCGAAAGTCCCGCCGGAGCGGTGGCGTTCATCCGCGACGAAGTGCGTCCGGGCAACGATTTCACGGAGGACCTGCGCCTCGAGCTGGAAGAGGGCGTGCGGCCCCTGAGCGGCGTCATCGGCCTGAATGTCGGGCACTTCAGTTACAAGCGCGATTCCAACATCACCGTAACCAATGCCTTCTACGGCCTGTACAATCAGCTATATCAGGATCTCCTGGCAACGAGCACGTTGACGTCTTACGCACTCTACGCCGATATGCGCTACGCTTTCGCCGAGCGATGGTCGCTGCTGTTTGGCGGGCGCCTCGGCTATGAGACCGTGGATGTAACCAACAGCGGCGAGGTGCTGAACCTCCGCAGTCTCGGCTACAACCAGATCGACCAGAACGCGTCCACCGACTACACGGTCGCCCTGCCCAAGATCGGCATCGCCTACGAGATCGACCCGAAGCAGAACATTGCCATCACCGCCAGCGAAGGTTTCCGCGCTGGCTTCGCGGCCATAGACAGCTTCGGCAACTCCTACGAAGTCGATCCCGAGAGATTGTGGGCGTATGAGGTGGCCTATCGATCCAAGTGGTTCGATGACCGGCTCGAATTCAATATTAACGGCTTCTATTATCAGTACAGCAACCTTCAGATCACGGTGGAGGATCCGAACCCGCTCTTGCGGCAATCCATCACCATGAATGCCGGCGAGGCGCATTCCTATGGCGCGGAATTCGAGTTGCGCGCGCGGCTGACGCAGGAATTCTCGGCATTTGCCTCTATCGGCCTGCTGAAGACTGAATTCGACAGCGCGGTAACGGCGACCGGCGACTATACCGGCAACGCGTTCCCCGAGGCGCCCGCCGTCACCTTCAACATCGGCGGCGTCTATCGCCATGCCTCGGGCCTCTTCGCCTCCGCCGATCTCACCTACACCGACGGCTACTATTCGGTTGGCGACCTAGCCAATACTGCGGACCAGGAAGTCTCCGCCTTTACCCTCGTCAATGCAGCCGTGGGCTATGAGGCGGAGAACTGGTCGGTCACGCTCTATGCCAAGAACATCTTCGACGAGCAGTATCTGACAAGCATCTATGTCGACTCCGTCGGCTCGGAGGCCAATGTCGGCGACGGACGCGTGATCGGCGTGCGTGCCCGGGCGACGTTCTGAACGGCTCCGGTGACAAGGCCATTGCCATGAGCGGACGGACAGACGACCGCGAGAACACCAACGCGGCGGCGCGAAAGCTTCGCGCCGCCTTCGCCGTCATGGCGCAGCACTGGTCGTTGCCGGAGGTGGAGATCGGGCCCATGGCGCCCGGCTTCACACCCGTCCCGTCGCTGTTCGCCGACGACCGGTTCCTTGCCGCCATGCTCGCGCGCCAGCAGGCGGGCACGCCCGGCCTCGATGCCAAAGGCGCGGCGGCGTACTTCATCTCAGAATATGCCGGCGTGCTCGGCCTTGCTGCCGCCTCGCCCTATCTGTCGCACGGTCTGGTTCCGGCGTTCGTGCCGGAGAACAGCGCCCTGGCCTTCGAACTGCCTGCCGAAGGCAGGCCGAGGGTGCGGCTGCGGCTGCTCGACCCGCACTGTGTCACCGACAGACCGGGCAAATCGCGACAAGGCTCAAGCTGCCGTCCTGTTGATCGAGAAGGATTGCGGAGCGATCTGCGCGAGGGGCTGGAAGCCCATATGGAGCCTCTGATCCATCGTCTGCAAGGGCGCACCGGCCTGCCCTGGCAGGCGATGTGGCGCCTCGTCTCGGATTCCGTCGCCGCACGCTTCCTGGAAGCCGGCCGGCAGTTTGGATGCGAGGAGGAAGCGCAGGTCGAAGCCCTCGCCATATTGAAGGAACCCGGCTCGCCGCTCGCCAACCGGCAGCTGCACTTCTTCGAGATCGTCATACGCGACGAGGCGAGCCCGCGCCGCATCATCGCCCGTCGCAACTTCCGTGCGCGAGGCGGCTGCTGCCGGTTCTACACGGCGCCGGGCGGCTCTTATTGCTCGACCTGCGTGCTGGTTGCTCCGCACGAGCGCCGCCGCCGCATCGAAGCACAGATGCGTCATCGCCTCGGCCTGCCCGCACTCGACGAGACGACCTCCGCCGATGGCGCGTACCCGAAAGACCTCTCTTCATGACATTACGGGCCGCTCTGCTTGCCTGCTGGACCGCACTCGTCCTCTTGCTCCCTCCCTCCCATGCGCAGGGCAGTTGCGGCGGCCGGCTGATCGACGACCCTGACGTGCTGCATGCGCCGGTCTGCGTGCCCAAGGATCCCGCGCGCATCGTGGTGCTGGACCCGACCTACAGCCTCGGCATGGGCCTGGAGCTTGGCCTGCCGATCGTCGGGGCGCCGCTCAGCCTGATGAGCGACCGGGTCCTTCGCGATGAAGCCATGCGCCATGGCGTCGCCGATCTCGGCAGCTATCTTGAGCCGAGCATCGAGAGGCTGGTCGTGCTCAAGCCCGACCTCATCATCGGCAGCTCCATGGCGGACAGCGCCTATCCGCTGCTCTCGAAGCTGGCGCCGACGCTGTTGATCTCGGCAGGGAACTGGAAGAGCTATCTGTCGCTCATGGCCAAAGCCACCGGCCGCGAGCACAGGGCAGTGGAACTGCTCGCGGCCTATGACGCTCGCGTTGCGACGTTGAAGCCGCACATTCCAGACCAGCGGGTCTCTGTGGTGCGTATCACCCCCTGGGATTTTCAGGTCTATCTCGATGCGTCGAACGCCTATGGCCCGTTCCTGGTACTCCGGGATGTCGGCGTGCGCCGAACCGACTATGAGAAAGCGCAGGGCAACGCGACGCTGAAGCGGCCGGACTGGGAGGAACTCGCCAATCTCAAGGGCGACACGCTGCTCTACATCGTTGGCGGCGCGAACAGATCGGACACCAACGGTCGGCACGAGGAAGTGACCAGCAATCCGCTCTGGCGCATGCTTCCGGCAGTAGAGGCCGGACGTGTGCACCGGGTCGATGCCGGCACCTGGATGGAGTTCAGCGGCGTTGCCTCCGCCCATCGCGTGTTGGACGATATTGAGCGCCTGATCATTGCCAAACCCTGACGCTCTCCCGCCGCGCCGCCGCGGGAACCGGCGGGCGCTCGGCCTCGTGCTGCTCATTGCCTTGGTGCCGCCGATGGCATTGTGGAACCTGACGGTAGGCAGTTCGCAGATCGCCCCCGACGTGTGGTTTGAGGCCCTGATGCACCCGGACGGCTCGCGCGAGCATATCGTGCTGCTGGACGTACGCCTGCCCCGGATGCTGGCCGGACTTCTGGTCGGTGCACAGCTCGCGGTTGCCGGCGCCATCATGCAGGCGGTGACCGCCAATCCGCTGGCCTCCCCGGGCCTGCTCGGCATCAATGCCGGCGCCGCCTTCGCTGTCGTGCTGGCTCTCGCCTTCACCAGCATCGACGCCAGCGGCAGTCTGGTGTGGTTCGCGTTCGGTGGAGCGGGTGTCGCAGCGCTCTGCGTCTATGCGCTGGGTTCGATCGGCCGTGGCGGTGCGACGCCACTGAAGCTTGCTCTGGCCGGCGCGGTGTTGACCGCTTTCCTGACCTCGGCGACCACCAGCCTGCTGCTGCTGAACCAGGGCACGCTGGACAATCTGAGGCTTTGGGCAGCCGGTAGCCTCACGGGGCGATCGCTATCGACCGTGGCAGAGCTCGCACCCTATGGCCTTGCGGGGCTGGCATGTGCTCTTGTCGCCGCGCGGCCGATCATGACGCTGAGCCTCGGCGGCGACCTTGCCAGCACGGTCGGCCAGAACGTGGTGCGGTGGCGGCTGCTCGCGGGCCTGCTGGTGGTGGTGCTGGCGGGCTCCGCCGTGGCCTTGGCCGGTCCGGTCGGCTTTGTCGGCCTTGTCGTTCCCCATGCCGCCCGGCTGCTCGTCGGAGCCGACTACCGATGGATCATGGGCTATAGCGCCCCGCTTGGCGCGCTGCTGGTACTTCTCGCCGACACCGGCATACGCTGGCTCGCCGGCATCGATCTACCGGTCGGCATCACCATGGCGCTGATCGGCTCCCCGGTCTTCATCGCACTGGCGCGCCGGCGCAGCGGGATGATGCGATGAACCGCGGACTGACACTCCTCGTTCTTCTGGTGGTGATCGTCGCGACGCTGTCGCTGAGTTGGGGCGATCGCGGGCTCGCGCCGCAGGACATTTTCGCGGCGCTTCAGGGCGACCCGATCGCCGCGATCATCCTCGGCACGGTACGTGCGCCGCGGATCGCGACCGCGCTGCTGGTCGGTGCCTGCCTCGGCGTCGCCGGCGCCATCACCCAGGCGGTGATGCGCAACCCGCTCGCCGAGCCCGGACTGCTCGGCATCAATGGCGGGGCGAGCCTCGGCGTCGCGCTGCTTGTGATCGGCGCGGAGGGAGCGGTCGGCCACCTCATGCCGCTGGCCGGCTTTACTGGGGCCGCCCTTTCTGCCACCGCGATCTATGTGCTGGCCTGGCGAGGCGGCACATCCTCGATCCGGCTGATACTGGTCGGCATCGGCATCGGCGCAGCGACGGGCGCGGTGACTTCGCTGCTCACCGTGCTCGGCGATATCAGGGATGTGCAGCGGGCGCTCGCCTGGATGGCGGGCAGCATCTACAATGCCGACTGGACGAGGCTCCGATGGCTGGCCATGTGGTCGCTGCCCGCTCTTGCCATCACGTGGTGCCTCGCCCGCGATCTCGATCTGTCCGCCTTTGACGACGATGTCAGCGGCGCGCTCGGCCTGCCGCTGCAGGCGATGCGCGCAGTGCTGACCGCCTTGTGCACTCTGCTCGCCGGGGCGGCGGTGGCAGCTGCCGGGCCGATCAGCTTTGTCGGCCTGCTTGCCCCGCAACTGGTGCGCGGCCTGTCTTCCCGGCACGCGATCCGGCTGCCGGCGGCCGCAGTCTGCGGGGCGCTCCTGCTGGCGAGCGCCGATCTGGTTGGGCGCCTGGTGCAATTGCCGGCAGGGCTTCTGACGCCATTGATCGGCGTGCCGTTCATCGGGCTCCTGCTGTGGAGGCGAAGGAATGATTGAACCGACATCTCCGGTGCTGCTGCAAGCGCACGACGTCACCATCGGCTATCAGGGCCGGAACGTCGTGAATCGGCTCTCGATCGGCATCGAGCGCGGCCGGTTCACCGCCCTGCTCGGCCCGAATGGTTGCGGCAAATCCACTCTCCTGCGGGCTCTCGCGGGGCTGCTCGCTCCCAAGTCCGGCGCGATCAGTCTGGAGGGGCAGCCGATCGCGCAGCTCTCGCGCAAGCAGCTGGCACGGCGACTGAGTTTTCTGCCCCAGATACCGCGTGCGCCGGATGACATCACGGTGCGCGATCTGGTGGAACAGGGCCGCTACCCGCATCGTCGGCCGCTCGCCCCGTGGTCGGCAGCCGACCGGGCGGCCTGCACCGAAGCGCTGGAGCTGACGCACATGGTGGCGTTGGCAGAGCGGCCACTGGCCGCGCTCTCGGGCGGGCAGCGCCAGCGCGCCTGGCTGGCGATGACGTTGGCGCAATCCGCCGACATCCTGCTGCTCGACGAGCCGACCACCTATCTCGACATGGCCCACCAGCTGGAGCTGCTCGCGCTGCTGCGCCGGCTGGTCGACGAGCGCGGCAAGACGATCCTCGCCGTGCTGCACGACATCAACCAGGCCGGGCAGTTCGCCGACAAGCTGGCCCTGCTGAGCGATGGCGCCATCACCAGTATAGGGCCGCCGGCCGATGTCATAACCACCGAGACCATTCGGACAGTGTTCCATGTCGACGGGATGGTGCTTGTCAATCCGATGGCGCCATGCCCGCTCTTCCTGCCGAGGACGGCGCTAGCGAGCATCGATGCCGCGGATGATGATACTATGCGAAGCTAGGCACCTGCGCCGGAACTGTGACGGTACGGACGACCTGAGCCCTCAATGATGCTGAGGTCTTACAGCACTGTCGTGCAGCGAGTAACAGATCGTCCTGATTCCGAACGGTGCCGGCTCTGAATGACCGATTGCGTTGAAGAAGTCGGCTGTTTGACAGTGCGCCCCGAGTTGGCGGCCGGGATATGAGCGGCCTTTCGGCTTTTTCAGCCCAGGATTGGGCTGGGGGTGGGGACCAGCTTCGCCAGTTTCCTGAGGTTTTAGGCGGTGGCGGCGAGCAAGAACTCGTCGCGGGCTCCGCATGGCCCTCGAAGGCGTAATCGGTCGAGCCGCAGGATGCGCTTGAGGTGAGCGAACAGCATCTCGACCTTCTTCCGCTCGCGCCGGGAGGCGGCGTAAGCGTCGGTCTTCGCGATGTCCCTTGCCATGTCGCGAGCGCCCTCGTGGATCGAGCGAGGGATCTTCCGGGCCGGCGTGTTCGGGCAGCACTGCGGTTTCAGGGAGCAGGCGTCGCAGTCGAACTTGCTTGCTCGGTAACGCATCATGCCGTCGTCATCGACGAGCGGAGCCGAGCTTCGGTAGACCCTCTGGCGGGGTCTCAGCTTCTTCCCGGCCGGGCAGGTGTAAAGATCGCGGGCGTGGTCATAGGCGAAGTCCGAGCGGCTGAAGGTGCCGTCGGTCGGGACGCTCTTGTCGAACACCGGGATGTGCGGCTCGGTCCCGCGTTTATGGACCAGCCAGCGATGCACGCCGTGCTGCGGCACGGCACCGAGTTCCGGCCAGCCTAAGCCACGACAGATGGGCGAGACAGGAGGCCGCAACGAGCTCCCGAGCGGGAGCGACGCCCGAGGGAGGGAGCAGGTGATGGCGCCGATACTGTAGCATGCTGCCGACCAGGTCGGCCGACTGCGGTTTCAACCAAGCCACCCTGCACCCAGCTAACCCATCAAGTGCCGATGAGCACGCAGAGAACGCAGGCACCCAATGGCAGCAACCGCTCAAACCGAGCAGCCAGACTTGACCCGTTAGAGAACGGAATCGGCGCACAGCGGTCATGTTCAGCCGCGATTGTCTGAGAGAGGCGGACTGAGGCTTACAATCGGTGGTCATCTACGGGGGCTGGCTATAAAGCCCGATGGGGGTACGTGAACCAGCCCCTTAATCGTACTGTGGAGAGCTATCGGCGGGGTTGCTCAACCCACAGCGGACTAAGTTGTGCGGTGATCGAGGGCGATCGGCGGCAATATCGCGCAATCGGCGGTGTTTGGCGGGCGGCGAGCGATCAAGAAGAGAACTATGTGTTCGCTATAGCCCTATGATGCACGGATACGACGAAGGCCTCACTAAATGGGCGGGGGGATTTGTTGTCCCAATCTGTCCGCCTGCGGGCCAGGGGGCTGCGGATGACCTCAAGGCGTTGGATTTGAAGATCGCGCTTCCGCCAGCAACCAATTTGCAAAAAGCTGTATTGGCCCTTCACTCAATCGGATCGGCTCCGGTAGGATGAGACTGAAGGTCTTGGAGATCGACTGCCCGTCCGGCCAAGGCGCGACCAGACGCCCCTCCACCAACTCCTTTTCTATATAAAGGCGCGGCACCAGCGCGACGCCGAGACCGGCCAGCGTGGCTTCGATCTGCATGGAATGAAGATCGTACCGGGCACCAACCGCAGGGTTGGTCAGCACGATCCCGCTCTCCAGCGCATAGCGTTCCCAGGCATCCGGGTTCTGGCGTCGATGAAGGCGCGGCAGCTCATCTAGCGATACCGCTCCTTCACCTCTACCGAGAAGCGCCGGATGGCAAACCGGAACCAGCGTCTCGTGCAGCAACCGGTGCGTTCTCATCCCCGTCCAGGCGGGATGCTCAAAATGGATCGCGGCGTCGAAGCCGCTTCCGGCAAGCACAAACGGCTCCATGCGTTCGGCAAGGTGCACGATGATGTTCGGGTGCAGGTCACGAAACCGCGCCAACCGGGGAATGAGCCAGCGCGTGGCGAAGGTCGGCAGGGTGGCGATGTCGAGGCTCGCGCCGTCGCTGGGCTGCCCCATCAGATATTGGCTGTCGCGCTCCAGCCGGTCGAGGGACTCGCGAACCTGAACCGCGTAACGCTCGCCGTTCGGCAGGAGCCTGACGCGATTGCCCACCCGCTCGAACAGCGTAACGCCGAGGAACGCTTCCAGCCGGCCGATCTGGCGACTAATGGCCCCTTCGGTCAGTGCCAGTTCGTCCGCCGCCCGCGCGAAGCTGCCGTGACGAGCTGCCGCTTCGAATGCCATGAGCGCGGAATGACTGGGAATCTTGCGGCGCACGAGCCTCTCCGCGGCAATGACCGAAATGCGACCCCTTCATAATGACATTTAGTCACTGAAGGATGACCTCATATCGCTGTTTGGCCGAATTTCGCGGAACTATCATGATCAAACATCAATGAAAGACAAGCCTGTCGCCTCAAGCGACCGGCCGAGGATGGTCCGATGATCTACACGGTAGAATGCAGCTTTGCCGACCCGGTCAGCGAAGCGGAATGGAACGACTTTTACAGCCTGGACAAGCTGCCCGCCCTCATATCGGTGAGCGGCTTCCACACCTCGCAGCGTTTCAAGGCGTTGAGCCGTGGCTGTCCCGCCTATCTCGCCCTTCATTCGATAGACGGCCTCGACATCCTGACGGGTGAGGAATACCGCCGGAAGGGCGGCGGCAATTTCGCACGCTGGCAACAGCACATCACCGACTGGCACCGTAACCTCTATGGCGGGATCGACCGCGCGCCGGCCATTGCAGAGGGCGAATATCTGGCGTTGAGCGCAACAGGCCCCGACCCTCTGGTCCGGCTGGGCCTCACCCCCTCGGCGATGCGGGCGGTGGCCATGGAGAAGGTCCCCGAACACCGCTGGCTCGCCAAGGTCGAGCGGAGCGCCGGGCCCGACATCGAGCAACTGCCGGTCGACGTCCATCTCTACGCGCCGATGACGGCGCAGTTGAGGAATGAGCATCACGCTTCCTTCGAGAAGGAGCGGTAGGCCCGATGCCAAATGTCACGATCTATATTCCGACAGACAGGATGCCGCCGGACGAAGCTCTTGCGGAACTCACGGGGCAATGCACCGACCTCTGCACCGGCATTCTCCGGGCCGCATTGGCGAATGTGCATATTGTCTATGTCGCTGTCCGGCACGGCCGGGGCCACCCGGCCTTCGCGGAAATCCAATATCGCCTTGAGCCTTTTCGGACGCCGCAGGTCATGGAGCGGTTCATGGAGGGGTTGGACAACGCCATAACGCGCAACGCTGGCCTTACCGCGCGCATCCGTTGCTTTGGCTATGAAACGTCGAGCATTCACGCGCGAAATTGAGCGGGTGCCTGGAGAAAACCAATGTCTAGTCTCGCATTTCCGAGCCAACAAATCGGTGACTTCACCATCACCGCAATCAGCGATGGCTATCTCCACGCCAGTTTCGACTTTCTCGCGAATATCGATCCGACTGACGCCTCCCGGATGCAGGAGGATGCGGGGATAAGGGATCACACCTCGATCCATATCAACGGCTACCTGGTGCGCGGAGGCGGTCACACCGTCCTGATCGATGCCGGAGCGGGTGGTTTCAAGCAGTGGGGCGGCCGATTGAAAACCAATCTGCGGCTTGCCGGCATCCAGCCTTGCGAGATCGACGCGATCCTGCTGACGCACGCCCATCCCGATCATGTCGGGGGTTTGATCGACGCATCCGGGGAAGCCGTCTTTCCGAATGCCGAGCTGGTCGCGCACCATCGGGAAGTCTCGTTCTGGCAAGACGACGGCAATCTCAGCCGCGCGCCCGAGCGCTCCCGTGGCAACTTCCTCTTGGCGCGGCAAGCGTTCGACAGCTATCGCGCCAAACTGCGCGAGTTCGAGGATGGCGAGGTGCTGCCCGGCATCACGGCGATGCCTCTGCCGGGACATACAGCTGGGCACACCGGATATCGGCTCGATTCAGGCGATAAGAGCCTGCTGGTCTGGGGCGATATCGTTCATTTCCCGCAGATCCAGATTCCCCGGCCCGACGTTTCGATCGCGTTCGACCAGGATGCGCATCTCGCCGCCGAAACACGAACGAGGCTGCTGGACTGCGTCGCCACCGAGCACCTGCTGATCGCCGGCATGCACCTGGGGGAACCCGGGTTCGCGCGCATCAGACGGACGGGCGATACCTATGCTGTCGCATATGAAAAATGCACATGACACCAAGCGTGTTTATGTCCTGAATGGGGACCCTGTCAGTCTGGGCCCAATATCGACGGGAGCATAGAAAATTCCTCGATCGTCGCGGGCAGTTCATCTGAATAACTACGGTGGGGACCGGGCACATCCCAACCTGATTTAGTGGTCGAGGGCGACCGCTTTCATCAGGAGCCCCAAATTGCAGCTAAATCTGCTTTTGAAGTTCCCGCGGCAATCGGCGACGACTGAGTAGCCATCGCGCAGACTGTCGCACCGCAACGTGCAACGGCGGAGGCTGGCGGGCCGTGCGGGATAGCGATGACAACTTTGTCTACTCTATACCCCTCTAAAATGCTCTTCGGGTGTTGGGCGCAACTAGCAGAAATCACATATTATTTTTCCGATTTCCAATCACGCCGTTTAGATGTGGCGTAAGAGCCCGCCACGTATAGGTTTTATTTTGCACGGGAGATGGCAACGTTTTGAGCGCCCCGTCAGCCATCTTGAGGATGGGATTGAGGCGATCCGATCTCGTGTCGCGCCGGCGACGGTAAGCATCATCGATGCCCAATGACGGTTGAGGGTGAATGGCCGGCCATTGTCACGGGCCGGTTCGTGGGTCGACATTCATCGAATGAGGGTATATACACGCGCTATGTCTCGCTGCTACTGTTCCATGCTGCGCTTGGCGACCCGAAGGATAGGCTCGGTCTACGATCGGGCGCTCGCGCCGGTTGGCATTAATATCGCCCAGTTCTCCCTGCTGCGAACCATCCAGCGTCGCCAGCCCGTGAGCTTGACGGAGCTGGCCCGGAGCGTCGTGCTGGATCGCTCGACGCTCGGGCGCAATGTTCGGGTCTTGGAGCGTCTCGGCTTGGCGGCGATGGACCGCGGAGAGGATGATCACCGCGAGGCCGCCGTGAAGCTCACAGCCCGTGGAGTCGAAATTCTCGAGCAGGCCGGTCCGCTCTGGGAGGACTGCCAACGCAAGATCGAGACCCAGCTCGGTCCCGTGAAGGTGACCGCATTGCAAGAGATACTTCGTTCCGTCTGATTTTGCCCATAAGCGGGTATATGCCCGTGACTGGAGACGTTCGTGACAGGCCCAACGCCGCAATCCTCGCAGTCATCTCCCCTGCCGGACCGTCTTGCCGCGCGCGGGGTCCATTACGGGTGGGTCGTCGTCGCCGTGACCTTCCTGACGATGATGGTGGCGGCGAGCGCGGTTGGTGCGCCGGGTGTTCTGATCGGCCCCTTGCAGAGGGAGTATGGCTGGACTGTCGCGGATATCTCGGCTGCCTTCGCGGTACGCTTCCTGCTGTTCGGTGCAGTCGGGCCTTTTGCGCCGCGTTCCTTAATCGCTTTGGCGTCAAGCGTGTCTGCGTCTTCGCGCTCGTTCTTATCGCTGCAGGCGTCATTGGCTCCTTCGCCATGACCAGCCTCTGGGAGTTGTTCCTGCTTTGGGGTGTCGTGGTGGGCCTGGGCACCGGTTTCACCGCCATGGTGCTCGGCGCGACAGTCGCTACTCGCTGGTTCGCAGCCCGCCGTGGGCTAGTCGTTGGCCTGCTGAGCGCCAGCGTCGCAACCGGCCAGGTGCTGTTCCTGCCTGCCTTCGCCGCGCTGTCCGAAGCCTGGGGATGGCGACTCGCCCTGGGGCTACTTTTCGCCATGCTGGCGTTTGCAACGCTCCTCGTGCTGCTTCTGATGCGGGACCGGCCGGTGGATGTCGGTCTTCTGCCCTATGGCGCTACCGAGGCGCCGGCCGAAGCCTCGCACAACGCGTCTTGGGGCGACACCTTGATTGCGCCGATCCGCGTGCTCGGGGAGGCATCCCGTACCGGGACCTTCTGGATACTGTTCGGCACCTTCTTCATCGGCGGGTCCACGACGACAGGCTTGGTGCAAACGCATCTCGTCTCCATCTGTGGCGACTTCGGGATCACTGCGGTGACGGCTGCGGGACTGCTTGCCGCTATCGGCGCATTCAACTTCATGGGCACGATTGGTTCGGGTTGGTTGTCGGACCGCTTCGACAGCCGCTGGCTGCTGTTCTGGTACTATGGCCTGCGCGGGCTCTCGCTGCTCTATCTGCCCTTCACCGATTTCGGGCTCTACGAACTTTCCCTATTCACCGTCTTTTACGGTCTGGACTGGCTGGCGACCGTTCCGCCCACCGTCAAGCTGACGGCCGAAAGGTTCGGGCCCAACGCCACCATCGTCTTCGGCTGGATTTTCTTTGGCCATCAAATCGGTTCTGCGGTCGCAGCTTATGGCGCTGGCCTGACCCGCGACGTCTACGCCACCTACCTGCCGGCATTCTATATCGCGGGGCTCCTCTGCCTCATCGCCGCGCTCGCCATCTTCGCGATCCGCCGCTCACAGGGCGGCGCGGAACCGCAATTGGCCTGACCCTTCCAGAAACGAAAGGCATCTTCATGGATTACACGACCTTCGGAACCACAGGGCTTCAGGTCTCGCGGATCGCGCTGGGAACGGGCAATTTCGGGACCGGTTGGGGACACGGCGCCGATCCCGACACGAGCAAGGCGATCTTTAACGCCTATGCCGAGGCCGGCGGCAACTTCATCGACACGGCGGATGTCTATCAGTTCGGCCAGTCGGAAGAGATCCTCGGCGACCTGCTTCAGGGCCGGCGCGAGGAGTTCGTGCTGGCGACGAAATTTACCAGAGGCGATGCGCCAAACGCCGGCCGTCTGGTCACCGGAAACAGCCGCAAGGCGATGGCGGCTTGCGTCGACGCCAGCCTGAAGAGGCTCAAGACGGATCGGATCGACATCTACTGGGTTCATTGGCCGGACAATGTGACGCCTGCCGAGGAGATCGTCCGCGGCTTCGAAGGCCTCGCGCGGGCCGGCAAGATCCTCTATGCGGGCCTCTCCAACTTCCCGGCGTGGCGGCTGGTGCGCGCGGTCACCCTGGCGGAGCTGACCGGTGCAGTCCCGATCGCCGCGGCACAGTTCGAGCACAGCCTCGTCCATCGCGAGCCCGAAACGGACCTGTTTCCTGCCTCGCAGGCGTTGGGCCTCGGTGTCGTCACATGGTCACCGCTGGGTGGTGGCATGCTGACCGGGAAATATAGGCAAGGCGAAAAGGGCCGCGCCGAAGGCTTCGGCGGCAAGGTGTTCCAGCCGGAAAACTCCGAGCAGCGCACGAAAATCCTCGACACGGTTCTGGCGATCGCCGGAGAGCATGGCGTCAGCGCCGACCAGGTCGCGATCGCCTGGGCCGGCAGCCACGGCGCGGTCCCAATGATCGGCCCGCGCTCCGTGACGCACCTTACCAGCAATCTCGGCGCTCTCGCCGTCGCGCTCTCGGACGAGCAGATCGAGCGGCTCGATGCCGTCAGCAGCCTCGACCCGGCCGCTTCGAAAGGGAGGCCCGTGCCGACCGGCGCGCAAGGTGTCCGAGCTCCGGTCGCCTGACAGACACGAATTCCAATCGGGAGAAACCCCATGAGCACCACCGATATCATCCTCGCCCATCCGATCCGCACCGCCATCGGCGCCTATAACGGAACGCTGAAGGGTGTGCCCGCCACCGAGCTCGGGGCGATCGCCGTGAAAGAGACGCTCAAGCGCGCCAGCCTGTCGGGAGAGGACATTGGCACGGTGGTCATGGGCAACGTCATCCAGGCCGGGAACCGGATGAATCCGGCAAGACAGGCGGCGCTCGGTGGCGGCCTGCCGGTGTCCGTGCCGGCGCTGACCGTCAACCGCGTCTGCGGCTCCGGCGCTCAGGCGATCCTGAGCGCCGCGCTGGAGATTGCCGCCGGAGCGAGCCATGCCGCCATCGCCGGCGGCATGGAGAACATGGACCGCGCGCCTTATCTCATGGATGGCGGGCGCTGGGGCTACCGCATGGGCCCCGCCCAGATCCTCGACAGCATGCTGACGGACGGGCTCAACGATGCCTTTTCAGGCGAGCACTCCGGCTGGCACACCGAAGACCTCGTCACACAGCTCCAGATCACGCGCGAGGCGCAGGACGCCTTCGCGGCGCGTTCCCAGCAGCGTTTCGCTGCGGCACGCGACGCCGGAAAATTCTCGGACGAGATCGTGCCGGTCGAGATCAAGGGCCGCAAGGGAACCGAGATCTTCGACACCGACGAAGCGCCGCGCCCCGATACGACGGCGGAGACGCTCGCCAGGCTGAAGCCCGCCTTCCGCAAGGACGGGACGATCACCGCCGGTAACGCGCCCGGCCTGAACAGCGCCGCCGCTGCGATGATCGTCGCCGAGCGCGGCTTCGCCGAGACCAAGGGCATCGAACCGTTCGCGCGACTGGCCGGCTTCGGGGTCGCCGCCGTCGAGCCGGGTCTGTTCGGCCTCGGACCCGTTCCCGCCGTGCGCAAGGCGCTCGACCGCGCCGGCTGGACGCTCGGCGACATCGAGCGGATCGAGATCAACGAGGCCTTCGCGGCCGTGCCTCTGGCGATCATCAAGGAACTCGGGTTGCCTGAGGACATCGTCAATGCCGAAGGCGGCGCCGTTGCTCATGGCCATCCCATCGGCGCGACCGGCGCGATCCTGACCACGCGTCTCCTTTACTCCATGAAGCGTGACGGTCTGTCGAAGGGCATCGTCACGCTGTGCATCGGCGGCGGACAGGGCATCGCGCTCGCGCTCGAGGCGCTCTGATCCCGCGGCGAAAGGACCAGCCATGCCGGTTTTCAACGCCCATATTCCCGCAGGCCGCTTCTCGCGTGAGCAAAAGCGTGCGCTTGCCGACGCGCTCAACCAGTCCCTCGTCCAGGGCCTCGGAATCCCGGAGGACGACCGCTTCGTCATCCTGAGCGAGCACGGCCCCGACGAACTGTTCATCCACCCGACATTCTTCGGCATGGAGCGCGATCCGGCCAATGCGATGATCGTCACCGTCATGGTTGGCGCTCATCGTCCCCTGGACGACAAGCGCAATCTGCTGGCCGCCATCAACCGCCTTGTCGTCGAAGCCGTCGACATTTCGCCGGACGTTATCTTCATCACGCTCATCCCGATCCCGAACGAGAACTTTTCATTCGGCCGGGGTGAGCTTCAGTCGGCGGACGCCGCACCGCGCTGGTAGGCCGCCGAGCCGATACAATTCGCCAGGGACCGGTGCTGAGCCCGCCTTTGCCCGGCGGATAAGGGAGTTAGACCGCATGACGACACCACCCTATCTCAATCGCCAGGTGCTCCTGGCTTCCAGGCCGGAGGGCGCGCCCACGCTTGAGAACTTCCGCTTCGAGGACCGGCCGGCGTCTGATCCGGCCGAAGGCGAAGTGCTGCTGAAGACCCTCTATCTCTCGCTCGACCCGTATATGCGCGGCCGAATGAGCGCCGCAAAGTCCTATGCCAAACCGGTCGAAGTCGGGGACGTGATGGAGGGCGGCACGGTCGCGCAGGTGCTTCTGTCCCGCCATCCTGGCTTTGCGGCCGGGGATATTGTCCTCTCCTATTCCGGCTGGCAGAGCTTCTCGGTCTCCGACGGCAGCGGCCTGCGGAAGCTCAACCCCACACAAGCGCCCATTACCACCGCGCTGGGCGTTCTCGGCATGCCCGGATTCACCGCCTATTCCGGCCTGCTCACGATCGGGCAGCCCAAGCCCGGCGAGACCGTCGTCGTCGCGGCGGCCAGCGGCCCGGTCGGCTCGCTGGTCGGGCAGATCGCGCGGATCAAGGGGGCGCGGGCCGTGGGCATCGCCGGCGGGGCGGACAAATGCGCCTTCGTGCGCGACGAGCTCGGCTTCGACGCCGTGATCGATCATCGCTCTGCGGACTTCGCCACGGAACTCGCTTCCGCCTGTCCCGACGGCATCGATGTCTATTTCGAGAATGTCGGCGGAAAGGTCTGGGATGGGGTCTTTCCGCTCCTAAACGACTTCGCCCGCATTCCGGTCTGCGGCCTCATCGCTCAGTACAACCATGCCGGAGAGAGCTTTCCCGGCCCCGACCGCCTGCCCGGGCTGATGCGCGCGATCCTGAGCAAGAGCCTCCTTCTGCGGGGCTTCATCCAGCGCGAGTTCGTCTGCCAGTATCCGGATTTCCTGCGCGACGTCTCCGCCTGGATCGCATCGGGTGAGGTTCGCTACCGGGAAGACGTTGTCGACGGCCTCGACAACGCCCCGTCAGCCTTCATCGGCCTGCTCGACGGCCAAAACTTCGGGAAGCTCATCGTCCGGGTTGGTGACGCCGAATGACGGCCGCCAAAGCCGCATTGCGGTCTGCCCTCGGGTGAAGAAGGAAAGCGAGATGATATCCAGTTCGGAACCAGGGGATGCGGCAATTCGCGGAAGCATCCTGATTGCCGGTGTCGGGTCCGTCCAAGGCCTTGGGGCGGCCATCGCGCGCCGGTTTGGCAGGGAGGGCTATCCTGTCGTGCTCGCCGGACGCAATGCCGAGAAGCTGGAAGCGACCCGATCCCGGTTGGACGCCGATGGCATCACCGTCCGCGCGACATCAGGCGATGTGGCGAACCAGGAAGATGTGAAGCGCTTCGTCGCCGCCGCCGAGGAGCAGGCGCCGCTCGCGGTCGCCGTCCACAACGCCGGCAGCAATCGCCCCGCGCCGTTCCTCGAGTTGGCGCAGGAGGAATTCGAGGCGCATTGGCGCGAACATGCGCTGGGAGCATACCATCTGGCGCGCGCAGCCTTGCCCGCGCTCCTCGCCCGCCAGAACCGCGATCAACCCTTCAACCATGGGCCGAGCCTCATCTTCACGGGTGCGAGCGGCAGCCTCCGGGGCAAGGCGAATTACGCGCCGTTCAGCGCCGCGAAGGGCGCGCTTCGCAACCTCTCCCAGTCCCTTGCGCGCGAATTTGGCCCTTGGGGGGTGCATGTCGCGCATGTGGTGATCGACGGGGGAATCGCCGGCGAGCGCCTGCTGTCGAAGCGCCCGGAATTGCAGGACAGGCGTGGCCCGGATGGTCTTCTGAACATCGACGCGATCGCCGACGCCTACTGGACCCTGCACCATCAGCATCGCAGCGCCTGGACGCAGGAGCTGGATTTACGGCCGTGGTCGGAGAGCTTCTGATCCCTGACCCATGGGCTGGATGGCTTACGTGATCAGATATGGAAGCTGACGACTCGGCGACACCGCAGCGAACATGCGGCTGGTTACTCAGCAGGTCGCATCCGAAGCACGACAAGGTTGCCGACTGAAATCTGCACTGGATCGTTATTCTGGTTCAGCGTTGTGGTCCGGACCTTGATCATGCCCTGATCCGGTTTCGACTTCGACGGTCGAACTTCAAGGATTTCGGCTTCGATCCGCAGTTCATCATCTGGCCGGACAGCGCGCGGCCACCGCAGTTCGTCGAATCCGGCGCCGATAATCCCGCCGGCAGGCTTCAATTCGCTCTCCACCAGCAAGCGCATGGTGATTGCGGCAGTGTGCCAGCCGCTGGCCGCCAGTCCACGGAAGAAACTGCTCTGCGCCGCTGTGCTGTCGAGATGGAACGGCTGGGGGTCGAACGCGCCGGCGAACTGCTTGATCTCACTCTCCTCGATCCGCACTGGTCCGGCCGTGAAGGTCTGACCCACTGCAAAGTCCTCCAGATAGCGCAGGGACATCGCCGCTTTCCTCTTCCGTTTACGTCGTCATGGGGTCGATCAGGAGATAGGTGACGTCGGCTCCGGCCCGCAGCAGCCAGCGGCCCGGCGCCCTGGGATGTGAAATAGAGGGCAAAACCCATGGCGAAGAAGCCGTAAACGGCCGGTCCGGCCGAGCGTCATATCGTTCATCATGTGTATCCCTGTTGGATCGAGCCTCACCTGTCAGGCAGCCAGGAAGACCTTTGCCTTCGTCAGGAAGGCCTCGTTGTACTGGAAGATGCCGCCATGCCCGGCGTCGGGGTAAAGGACGAGCTCGGCTCCGGGGATGCGGCGCGCCAGGTCCGACGAGTTCTCGCTCGGCACCATGATGTCATGATCGCCGTTCGCCACGAGGACGGGCGTGCGGATGGACTCCAGCGGCTGCGACGCCTGTTGGCCCCAGGCCTTGATCGCCTTCAACTGGCGCAGGAAGGCTGTTAGCGAAACCGCCTTGTCACGATCCCTCGTCCGCTCCTTCAATCGAGCAAGGAATTCAGAGGCGGCATGTCTGCCTGCCGCGCTTGATGTGAAGA
The DNA here is from genome assembly GCF_018390695.1 of Ancylobacter sonchi. Classification (GTDB taxonomy): domain Bacteria; phylum Pseudomonadota; class Alphaproteobacteria; order Rhizobiales; family Xanthobacteraceae; genus Ancylobacter; species Ancylobacter sonchi. Next base: position 93,866 of record NZ_JAHBGF010000013.1, read on the forward strand.
AGAGATAGAATTTGGGATCGCGGAAGGTGAGCAGGCCTTTGATGATGAGCGGCCACGATACGGCGCCCACCCGTTCGATCCCGGTCCCACCTGCCGGACCCGTGCCGGCAAGGATGGCACGACGGACGAGATCGGGCGCTTCGAACAGGATCTGCTGCGCGACGAAGCCGCCAAGCGAAAAGCCAATCAGGTCGACCGATGTCAGTCCCAGCGCGCGGATCGTTGCGATCGTGTCGTTCGCCATCTCGGCCACGCTGAGCGGCGCCGTGCCGCCGGATGTGCCGATGCCGCGATAGTCGAGTGCATAGACAGGCCGATCGGCCGCCAGACCCTCGACGATGGGGGGATCGAAATTGTCGAGGTTCGCGCCCCAGTGATTGAGCAACACCACCGGTACGCCGGCGTCAGGCCCGGGACGACGATAGGCGAAGCGCGTGCCGGCAGCCTCAACGTGACGGGTGGGCGTCGTCTTCCAGTCTGCGCTGCGGGTGTAAGTGGCCATGATCGAAGTCCTCGTTTCGGGATATCGCGTCACCTCTGTGTGACGACGACCTTCCCCTTGGCGCGACCGGTGTCGATGTAGGCGAACGCGTCGTTCAGCTTCTCGAACGGGAATGTGCGATCCATGACCGGACGGATCGTGCCGTCTTCGATCAGCTTCGTGATCCGCTCGAGCTGTCTCCCGTCAGCGCGCATGAAGAGGAAGGAATAGCCGACACCCGCGCGCTTCGCCTTGCGCCGGATATCCGCGCTCAAGAGGCGTACCACAAACCGAAGCACCACATTCAAGCCCTGGGCGCGCGCGAAGGCGGGATCGGGCGGACCGGAGATGGAGATCAGCTTGCCGCCAGTCTTCAGGACCTTCAGCGATTTTTCCAGCGTGGCCGCGTCCAGACTATTGAGGACGACGTCGTAGCCTGACAGCTCTTCCTCGAATTTCTGGCTGCGATAGTCGATGACGACATCCGCCCCCAGTTCTTTCACCATCGCGGCATTGGCGGCGCTCGCCGTCGTCGCGACGGTCGCGCCGAGATGCTTGGCGAGCTGGATGGCGAAGGTGCCGACCCCGCCCGATCCGGCATGGATCAGGACCTTCTGTCCCGGCTTGATCTGCGCGCGCTCGATCAGCACTTGCCAGGCGGTCAGTCCGACCAGCGGGATCGATGCGGCCTCCGCCATCGACAGATTGGCAGGCTTGAGCGCGAGATCGGCTTCCTTGACGGCGATGCGTTCGGCGAAGGTGCCGATCTGTCCGTCGCGCGGTCGCGCATAGACGGCATCGCCCGGCTTGAAGCGCCGCACATTTGCGCCGACCTTGACGACGGTCCCGGCCAGATCATGGCCGAGCACGAGCGGCGGCTTGTAGGGCAGGATCGGCTTGAACGCGCCGTCCCTGATCTTGGAATCGAGCTGGTTGAGTCCGGCGGCCTCGACCTCGACCAGCACGTCGTCGGGACCGGGCACGGGTTCGGGCATGTCGCCGAGACGCAGCGCCTGTTTCTTGCTGTAGCGGTCGAGGATGAAGGCCTTCATGCTGTCTCTCTCATCGGTTCGAGAATCCTCACGGAATCCTCAGGCGTTGACGTCGACGACGGTGCGCCCCCGGATCTGGCCCGCAAGGACGCGTCTCGCGATATCGGGCACGTCGGCGAGGCCGACCACCGTCGTCGTGCGGGCGAGCTTGTTGAGATCGAGATCACGGGCCAGGCGCGACCACGCCTCGATGCGGACATCCTGCGGCGCGTTGACGGAATCGATGCCGGCAAGCGTGACATTGCGCAGGATGAAGGGCAGGACGGTCGCGGGAAGATCGAGGCCCTGGGCCAGACCGCACGCCGTCACGACGCCCCGATATCGGGTCTGGGCCAGCACATTCGCCAGCGTATGGCTACCCACGGAGTCCACCGCACCGGCCCAGCGTTCGCCCGCGATCGGCTTTCCCGGCTCCGAAAGCGTGCGGCGATCGATGATGTCGGCCGCACCGAGGTCACGCAGATAGTCAGCTTCTTCGAGACGGCCGGTCGAGGCGGCCACGCGGTAGCCAAGACCGGAGAGGAGCGCGATCGCAATCGAACCGACCCCGCCATTGGCACCCGTGACGATGATATCGCCGCGATCGGGCGTGATGCCGCCATGTTCGAGGGCCAGTACGCACAGCATGGCTGTGTAACCGGCCGTGCCGATTGCCATGACGTCCTTTGTAGAAAAGGGCGCCGGGATCTTGACCAGCCAGTCCCCGCTCAGCCGCGCCTTCTGAGCATAGCCGCCGTGGTGGGTCTGGCTGAGGCCCCAACTATTCGCGACGACCTTGTCACCCACCGCGATGCCTGGATGGGACGAGGCTTCCACCGTACCGGCCAGATCGATGCCCGGGATCAGCGGAAACTGCTTGACGACGTCGATCCGGCCGCTCAGCGCGCCCGCGTCCTTGTAGTTCACGGTCGAATAATCGACCCTGACCGTGACATCGCCTGGCATCAGATCGGCGTCGTCGAAGTCGGTCACCTTCGTCGAGAGCGCTTCATTCTCTCGCGTGGCTACAAGTGCTCTGAAAGTCATTGCGCTATCCTCCTTTGGGTTGCCGATCACCGCGCACATGCGGATGCGGAAGGCATGGATCGGGTTGATGGGTTTGACGACCGCCTGTTCGGCCGATGGTCGCGTCAGCCGGAAACCGTGGGATAATCGGTGTAGCCCTGCGCGCCGCCGCCATAGAGCGTGGCCGGATTGAGCGGGGCGAGCGGGGCGCCGCTTTTCAGCCGTTCGACCAGATCGGGATTGGCGATGAAATTGTGGCCGAAGGCGAACAGGTCGGCTTTGCCCTCGGCAAGGCGGGACTTGGCCAGCTCAAGATCATAGCCGTTGTTGGCGATGTAGGTATTGCGGAACTTCTTGCGCAGTGCATCGAAATCGAACGGCCTTGCATCGCGCGGCCCGCTTGTCGCGCCCTCGACCACGTGAATGTAGGCGATGCCGAGCCGATCGAGAGCTTCCACGACATGGTTGAACTGCGGTTGCTCGTCTTTCGACGGGACGATGCCGCTTGCCGGCGACGCTGGTGAGAGGCGGACGCCCGTGCGCTGCGCGCCGATCTCGCTTACCACCGTAGCGGTCACGTCGATCAGCAGCCGGGCGCGGTTCTCGATCGAACCGCCATAGGCGTCGGTGCGGACATTGGCGGTTTCGCGCAGGAACTGGTCGAGCAGATAGCCGTTCGCGCCGTGCACCTCGACCCCGTCGAAACCGGCCTCGATCGCATTGGCGGCGGCCTTACGGAAATCCTCGACGATGCCCGGAATCTCCTCCAGATCCAGCGCGCGCGGCTCAGACACATCGGCAAATCCGTTGTTCACGAATGTCTTGGTCTCGGCGCGGATCGCCGAGGGCGCGACCGGGGCTTCACCGCCATGAAGATCGACATGGCTAACGCGGCCGACATGCCAGAGCTGGACGAAGATGCGACCGCCCTTGGCATGAACCGCATCGGTCACCGGGCGCCAGCCTGCGATCTGCTCGGGCGTGTAGATCCCGGGCGTGTTCTGATAGCCTTGAGCCTGCTTCGAGACTTGGGTGGCCTCGGTGATGATGAGCCCGGCGCTGGCGCGCTGGGCATAATAGTCTGCCGCAAACGGGCTCGGCACGAGGTCAGAGCCGGCACGGTTCCGGGTCAGCGGCGCCATGACGATGCGGTTAAACAGATTTAGCGGGCCGAGTTTGTACGGCTCGAAGAGCGAGGGGGTGGACATGTCGCGTTTCTCTCGTGAGGCTGTTTCGTTCGATCACCGGAGTGGCTGCGCGACGGCTCAGACGCCCGCGCGGTAGCGCTCGGCGGGAAGTGCGTTCCGGTAGTTCGGCAGCATGGCCTGGCGCGCGGCCTGAAGCGCGTCCCACTGCCCGGCATCGGGAAGCGGCGGGATGGTGACGGGTTCGCGGCGGTCGAAGCCCACCAGCGCCGCATCGACCAAGTCGCCTATCTCCATCACACCGGAGAACGTGCTGAGGTCGGCGCCGACATGGTCCCAGATCTCCGTCCGCGTCGTGGCGGGAAGCACGGCCTGGACGTAGACGCCCTTCGGGCCGAGTTCGAGGCTGAGCCCCTGCGACAGGAACAGAACGAAGGCCTTGGTCGCACCGTAGACGCTCATGCCGAACTCCGGCGCCAGACCGACCACGGAGCCGATATTGACGATCGCGCCTTCGCCGGCCTTTGCAAGTCGCGGAGTGATGGCGCTGGCCAGCCGCAAGACCGCGGTGGTGTTGAGCGCCAGCAGTTGCGCAACGGTATCGGTGCTCTGCTCGATGAAGCTGCCGCCGATGGCGGTTCCGGCATTGTTGATCAGGATCCCGATGCGCGCGTCGTCGCGCAGCCTCGTCTCCACCGCCGCCAGATCGGCGGGCTGCGTAAGATCGGCCTTGATGATGTCGACCGACACACCCGTCTCCTGACGCAGCCGGTCCGCCAGGGCTTCCATGCGCCCGGTGTTACGGGCGACCAGCACCAGATCGTGGCCGCGCCGCGCGAAGCGCTCGGCATAGGCCGCACCGATGCCGGTGGAGGCGCCGGTAATGAGGACGGACGGTTTGGCGGTCATGGCATTGCCCTTTCGCGGCATCGAAACTATATTCATGACAATCATCATCAATGGGCGTAAATATGATCATCGTCATCAAAATGTCAATGCCGAACGGAGACCCCGGGAATGAAAGTGAGCCAGGATCAGAAGGCGCAGAACCGCAGTCGCATCCTGACTGAGGCAGGACGCCTGTTCCGCGAGAAGGGTTTCGATGCCGTGAGCGTCGCCGAGGTGATGAAGGCTGCCGGGATGACCCATGGCGGCTTCTACGGGCACTTCCAGTCGAAGGACGATCTGGTCGCCCAGACCATCGCGCATGCCGTCGGCAGCCAGTCCGTGATCGACGATCTCAGCGCCTGGATCGACATCTATCTCTCGGACCCCCACCGTGAGCATCCGGATCTGGGCTGCCCGATGGCCGCCCTAGCGGGCTTCATGCGGCAACAGGCCCCCGCGGCACGCGCGTCCATGGCCCAGGTCCTCGCCGCGCAGATCGCCACTCTCACAGACATCATGCCGGGTGAGGATCTCGCCAAGCGCCGCCGGGCGGCCATCGGCAGTTGGTCGGCAATGGTCGGCGCGCTCATCCTCGCCCGATCGATCGATAGCCCCGCGTTGTCGGACGAACTCTTGTCCGAGACTCGGGCCTGGATCGACGACAGAAAGGCGCCCGACAAACCCAGCCCGGCGCAGAAGGGCCGCGCGGCATGAATATGCGGGCATTAAGCGTTAGCGTGGAATCGGCGGGAATATCGGGTTATCGACGGTAAGTCGTTCGCCCAAAAAGCGATCTGGACTCGATCCGCGATCTCCATACAGGCCAGCAGCCGTGATGATGGCTGCATCAACAGGCCGGACACACGGAAGCACCTGAACCCGCGCAACATGCCTCAAAAACCTCTTGCATCCAACAGGGCGTCCACACACGGACATTAGCGAGGTGGGGCACGTCGGCACCTTTGCGCCATCATCTCGGTCATTGATCTGGTGACGACCGCGGCCCAAAAGCATGCGTAATCGGGCGGACCCGCGAGGGTTCAAGCTCCCGTTAGGATCTTGGCAGATCCAAGAGGGAGGAATTAGCGATGTTCTACGCTGCGTTGGACGTGTCGCTGCGCTCGGTGGCGATCTGCATCATCGACCATGACGGGAAGATTTGCCTTGAGCGCTCGGTGCGCTCCGACGTTCCCGATGTCCTTCTTTGCCTCGCGGGGTTCGATCAACCCATCCACCAGGTCGGGTTTGAGGCCGGTGCGCTGACACAGCCCATCACGTACGGACTGACGGAGGCTGGCTACGACGTCGTCTGCATGGAAGCGCGTCAGGTCGCGGCTGCGCTTTCGGCCATGCGGAACAAGACGGACAAGCACGACGCCCGTGGCATCGCCCAGATTCTCCGATCGGGGTGGTACAGCCGGGTGCATGTGAAGAGCGTCGAGAGCCACCACATGCGAGCGCTGCTGACCAGCCGCAAGGTGATGCAGCGCAAGTGCATCGACCTCGAGAACGAGATCCGCGGCCTGCTGCGGATCTTCGGCGTCGTCCTGCCTATCCGGCTATCCCGCGGCGCTTTCGATGTCGCTGTTCGCGAGACGATCGAGACCGACCCTGCGCTCAGCCATGCGCTCCTGCCAATGCTGGAGGCGCGGGCGATGCTCTTCGAGACCTTCACCGAGCTTGATCGGCGGGTGAAGCGGGCTGCGCGCGAAGACGCGATCTGTCGGCGCTTCATGACCGTGCCGGGCGTTGGTGAGATCACCGCCCTGAGCTTCAAGGCTGCCGTGGACGATCCTGCCCGCTTCAAGAGCTCTCGCACGGTCGGAGCTCACTTCGGGCTGACACGTCCGCTTCCCGGTTGAAGTCGCCAATAGCGGACGATCTGCTATCGGCCCCAAACCGGCCATTCGTTGTGTTAGGAGCGAATTTCTGCTTCTGGCGGATACCGTTGAAAAACTCGGCATTGCTGCGGGGGTGAAGTCCTGATTCAGTCGTCCTTGGCGATAGAGGGCGAAGCTGATGATGGGCGAGCGGGCGATGGCGCAGGAGGCGCTGTTCTACGAGTTCAGCCTCGAACGCCACGTGCCGGTCAGTCACTTGATCCGGGCGATCGACCGGTTCGTCGATTTGTCTGGCATTCGTGCGCATCTGCGGCCTTTCTACAGCGACATGGGCCGTCCTTCCGTCGACCCGGAACTGATGATCCGGATGCTGCTCGTCGGCTATTGCTTCGGCATCCGTTCGGAGCGGCGGCTGTGCGAGGAGGTGCATCTCAACCTCGCTTATCGCTGGTTCTGCCGGCTCGGCCTCGAAGGATCAGTTCCCGATCACTCAACTTTCTCGAAGAACCGGCACGGCCGCTTCCGCGATAGCGATCTGCTGCGCGAGTTGTTCGAGGCCACGGTCCGGCGCTGCATCGAGGAAGGCCTGGTGGGTGGTGAAGGTTTCGCCGTCGATGCCAGCCTGATCAAGGCGGATGCGAACAAGCAGCGCTCCGCCGAGGGCTCGGAGGAGGTCGAGTGGAACACCCTCGCCGAAAGCCGCCGCTCGGTTCGGGAATATCTCGACACGCTCGACGAGGCGGCCTGGGGTGCGGCCAGCGAGGTGAAGCCGAAGTTCGTCTCAAGGTCCGATCCAGCGGCACAATGGACTGGAGCCCTGAAGGGACATGCCTTCTTCGCCTATGCCACGAATTATCTGATCGATCTCGACCACGCCGTCATCGTCGATGTCGAAGCTTGCCGCGCCATCCGGCAAGCCGAGGTCGGGGCGGCCCGTACCATGATCAAACGTACGCAGGACCGGTTCGACCTCTGGCCTGCACGCCTCGCCGCCGACAGTGCCTACGGCTGCGCGGAGAACCTCGCCTGGCTGGTCCACGAGCGCGGGATCGAGCCCCACATCCCGGTGTTCGACAAATCCGAGCGCCAGGACGGCTCCTTCAGCCGGTCCGACTTCACCTATGATCGCAATACCGACGCCTATGTCTGTCCTGCCGGCAAGCTGTTGCGGCAGCGACAGAAGGCCTATCGAACGCCGCGGCCGCTGGTCGATGATGACGGCATGATGCGCTACCGCGCCAGCAAGCTGGACTGCGACGCCTGCTCGTTGAAGCCCCGGTGCTGTCCCAATACGCCCGCTCGCAAGATCCCACGCTCGATCCACGAGGGCGCCCGCGATATGGCACGGGACATCGCCGCCACCGACGCCTATGTCACCTCACGACGGCAGCGCAAGAAGGTCGAAATGCTCTTCGCCCATCTCAAACGCATCCTGAAGCTCGATCGGCTGCGATTACGCGGCCCGAACGGTGCTCGCGACGAGTTCCACCTCGCCGCCGCAGCCCAGAACCTCAGGAAGCTCGCCAAGCTCCTCCCGAATGGGACGCAAGCCACGGGAGCCTGAGAAGGAGAGGTTGCACGCCCGACGCGAGCGGTGATGTCACCGCCTTCCAGCACCGACTTTTTCAACGACATCGGCGCTTCCCGTCCATGGGTCGCCTACGCCGTCGCGTCCCAATCTGGCGCGAAGGGCGGGCGCACGAAACGCTGGTCCTTCGGGAGCGCGGCAATGGCGGCGCGGTCCTCTGCGTCGAGGCGGATAGTGAGGGCATCGAGATTGGCTCGCTGGCTCTCGGCACGGGCGGCCTTGGGGATGACCGCGACCCCCGGCTGGTCCAGCAGCCAGGCTATCGCCATCTGCGCGGCGCTGCGGCCATGCTTGGCGCCGAGCGCGGCCAGCGTCGGATCATTCGCTGCCCGCCCCTGCGCCAGTGGTGCATAGGCGGTCAGTGGAATGCCCTTCTGCCGGAGGTAGGCCAGCATCGGCGCCTGCGATAGGAACGGGTGATATTCCAGCTGCACGCTCGCGATCGGCGCGCCAATCTCCTCCACGGCACGACGAAGCATCGGCAGGTTGAAGTTGCACACGCCGATCGCCCGCGTCAGGCGACGCTCGCGCAGCGACATCAGCGCGTCCAACGTCGCCGCCATGTCCATGTCCCGCGAGGGCCAATGGATCATGTAGAGGTCGACATGATCGAGACTGAGCTTGCGCAGGCTGGCGTCGAACGCGCGATGCAGCGCCTCCGGTGCGAGCTGGTCGTGCCAGACCTTGGTGGTGACAAAGAGTTCGTCCCGCGCGACGCCGACACTTGCGATGGCGGCGCCGACGGCAGTCTCGTTCTCATACATCGCCGCCGTGTCGATATGCCGGTAGCCGAGCGCGATGGCGCTTTCGACCACAGGCTGGGCGTCGGCGCCGGGCATGCGGAACGTGCCGAAACCGAGACGGGGGATGGCGACGCCCTGCGTGGTGATGGTTTCCATGATCTTCTCCTATAGGTGCCTGCGGAGCCGGCGGCTCAGGCTGCAGACTTTCCGCGACCGGCTGCCACCATCTCGGCGATGACGCTTTCAATCTTGATGGACCCCTTCCGCGCCGCGCGGCCCTGATCGGCGAAGTCGATCCAGCCTTCATTGAAGCCGTCGATCATACGGACTCGAGGCTCCGGGTTGCGGGTGCCCTGCGCGCGAAAGAGGCTCTCCCATGTCTCGCGCGGCACGATCTCGACCGAGACAGGGCGCCCGAGCGCAACAGCGAAGGCGTGGGCAATATCGTTCGGGGAGACGCGGGCGGGACCCTCGAGCTCGACGACGCGCGTTCCACTCCAGTCCTCGCGCAGCAGGCTGGCGGCGGTGCGGCCGACGTCCTGCGTCGCGATCATCGGGAAGGGCTTGTCGGCGGGCTGCAGGAAGCTGCGCAGCACGCCTTCATCGCGCGCGGCGGGGATATCCCACTGCGCATTTTCCATGAACCAGCCGGGTCGCAGGAAGGTGACCGGCAGGCCGAGTGCGGCCACCGCCTCCTCCAGCAGCGTGCGCTGGGTCAGCAGGTTCTCATGCGGCGCGTCGGCGCCGATGGTCGACAGGCAGACGATTTTGGTGGGGCGAGCCTCTGTAAGAGCTTGCGTCACCGCCTCTATGACGCGACAGGCTTCGGGAAAGCCGGGCTCCGGGTCGAATTCCGACGGCGGCAGGATGAAGACGCCCTCCGCATCCCTAAAGGCGGCGGCAAGGCTTGTCGCGTCATTCATTTCGGCGATGGCGACGGCGCAACCTCTGGCGCGCCACTCGGCCGCCTTGGCTTCGTCGCGCAGCACGGCCCGTACGGGCAGCTGCTCGGCGAGCAAGCTGCGCGCCAGTGCGCCGCCGACCTTGCCGGTGATTCCGGTGATGGCATACATGGTGGTTCTCCAGTGGCATTGGGATCGCGCGGCTCAGGCGAGGCCGGCATAGAGTTCGCGCTCGAAGGCGCCGTAGAGGGCGACCACCCGCTCGTCGTAAAACGGCAGGACCTGCGTGAAGAGTGCGCCGGTGACGTGCTTCACCGGGTCGATCCAGAAATAGCAATTGAGCAGGCCGGCCCAGGAGACGCTGCCGGCCGAACGCCCGTTCGGGCCTGGCTCAGTGTTGATGTCGAACGACAGGCCCCATTTGTGCGGCTGGCCGGGAAACTGGTCGAAGCTGCGGGAGTAGCCCGGCTGCGCCGAGCGCATCTCGTGAACGTTCAGCTCGCCAATCTGGTTTAGCATCATCAGCGCCACCGTCTCGGGCCGCAGGATGCGCACGCCGCCCACTGCGCCGCCGTTCAGCAGCGCCTCCAGGAAGGCCATGTAGTCGCGCGGGGTCGAGAAGGCGCCGCCGCCGCCCATGAAGAATTCCGGCCGCTGCGGCATCTCGAACGGACCGGGCTCCAGCCCGCCATCGGTGCCGCGGCTGTGGAAGGTCGCGACGCGCTTCTTCTGCGCACTTCCGATCAGGAAGCCGGAATCCTTCATGCCGAGCGGGTCGAAGATGTTCTCGCGGAAATACACCTCCAGCGACTGGTCGGAGACCGCCTCGACGAGCTTGCCGACCCAGTCCAGGCTGATGCCATATTCCCAGCGCTCGCCGGGATCGAATTCCAGCGGCGCGGTGAAGGCGGCGTTCTTGCAGGTGGCGATGTCCGGCATGCCGGTGACCTGCTGGTAGCGGGTCAGCGCTTCGCTCCAGATCGAATAGGTGAAGCCGGAGGTGTGGGTCAGCAGGTGGCGCACGGTGATCGCCCGCTTGGCGGGGCGAAGGCGCGGCGTGCCGTCAGCGGCATAACCCTCGAGGACCTGGGGCACGGCCAGTTCCGGCAGGTATTTCGACGCTTCGTCATCGAGATTGATACGCCCCTGCTCGACCAGCTGCATGCAGGCCGTCGCGGTGAAGGCCTTGGTCATCGACAACAGCCAGAACACGGTGTCGACCGTCATCGGCGCTCCGGTTGCGGCGTTCGATGTGCCAAAGGTGCCCTCGTAGACGAGGCCCTTGCGCGTCGCTGCCATGGCGACGACGCCGGCAACATCGTTGCGGGAGACACCGCCCCGCAGGGCGGCATCGATGCGCTCGCGCTCGGCAGGGAGGCGGCAGGTCGCGTCGCGGCAAAAGCCGGGCGGACGGCGTCGAGCGCCAGAAGTCCGCCCAGCAAGCCGCCGCGCTGGAGAATGGTTCTGCGAGTCATCGGGTTCATCACCGGCTCCTTTCGGGGATCGCAAGAACGCGGCCTTTGGCTGCTCGCCCGCGATGGTGTTGCGATGAAGCGGTTCTACGCCGTGCCGCCGGGTGACTCACGCGCATTACTATCAGTGCTATGCTGACTGAGGTTCACTCTTGGCCGACGACGGAGCGCGCGAGGCATGGTGTTCGACACGCGACTTCTGACCGGAGTGGGCGTCATGGCCGCGGTCACCGAGGCGGGCAATTTTGCCCGCGCCGCCGAAATGCTGGGCCTGACGTCTTCCGGGGTGAGCCGGGCCGTCGCGCGGCTGGAGGCCCGGGTCGGCGTGCGGCTGTTCGACCGCAACCCGCGCGAAGTCAGCCTGACGGAAGAGGGGCGACGCTTCCACGCGCAGGTGGTGCCACTGCTTGCCGGATTGGAGGAGGCCGCGTCCGAGGCCGCCGGTGCCGCAGCGGTGGTGCGCGGACGGCTGCGTGTCTCGGTGGACCCGTGGTTCGCGCGCATGATGCTGGCGTCAAAGCTGCAGACGTTTCTGCAGCGCCATCCCCAGCTGTCGGTGGATGTCTCCACCAGCAATTATCGCGAGGAGATGATGGCGGGCTTCGACGTGGCCGTGCGCTTCGGGCCGCCGGATGCATCCTCTCTGATCGCCCGCAAGCTGCTGGAGACCCACGTGGTGACGGTGGCCGCCCCCGACTATCTGGAGCGGCACGGGGAGCCGCACTCGCCGCACGACCTCGCCCATCACGAGGCGCTGCTGTTTCGCGATCCGCAGACCGGTCTGCCCTTCCCTTGGGAATTTAACCGCGACGGTGAGTTCGTCGAGGTCAAGGTCTCCAGCCGCCTAATGCTGGACGACCCCTCTGTCGCAATATCCGCGTGTGTGGCGGGCCAGGGGATCTTCCAGAGCCTCGCGGTCGGTCTCGCGCCCTTTCTGTCACGCGGCGACCTCGTGCAGGTTCTGCCGGAGTGGTCGGATGAGCTTTATCCGCTCTACGCCTATCATCCCTCGCGTCACCTGCCGCCGGCAAAAGTCCGGGCCTTTCTGGACTTCGTACGGGAGATCGCGCTGGACGCCGGGGTGGCGTGAACCAGGGCGGTGTGAATGTCGGATTGTCGGCGCGCGTCGAATGTCCAGAGTTGGCGCTAGGTGAACGTTGCACTCGTCATCTTGAAAGCCGCGGACTTCCTTGCCATCTGTCGCGCCGGACTTTTCATCGACGCGACGGGATCCTATGATGATCGAGACCAGCGAAAACCGCCCTTTCGAGGCCGATGTTTCCCGCTTGCTGCACATGATGGTGCATTCGGTCTATTCCGACCGCGATGTGTTCCTGCGCGAGTTGGTCTCTAACGCGGCGGACGCCTGCGAGAAGCTTCGCTACGAGGCGATCACCAGCCCGGAACTGCTCGGCGGCGACGCCGAGCTCGGCATCACCATCTCCGCCGATCCCGAGGCTGCCACGCTCACCATCGCCGACAATGGCATCGGCATGAGCCGCGACGAGATGATCGAGGCGCTCGGCACCATCGCCCGCTCCGGCACTCGCAATTTCGTCGACCGCATCGCGCAGGCTGAGGGCAAGGAAGGCGCCCAACTGATCGGCCAGTTCGGCGTCGGCTTCTACTCGGCCTTCATGGTGGCCTCACAGGTCGAGGTGATCAGCCGCCGCGCCGGCAGCGACGAGGCGTGGCAGTGGGCCTCTGACGGCAAGGGCGAGTTCTCGGTCTCGCCGGTCGCGCTGGAAGACGCTCCGGCGCGCGGCACAAGTGTGGTGCTGCACCTGACCGAGGAAGCCAAATCCTATGCCGAGCGCTGGACGCTGGAGCGCATCGTCAAGGAGCAGTCCGGCCATGTGCCTGTGCCGATCAGCTTCGTCGAGAAGCCCGGCGAGGAGGCCACCTCGCTTTCGGATGGAGCGGCGCTGTGGACGCGTTCCAAGTCCGAGATCACCTCGCAGGAATATACCGACTTCTACCGCAGCGTCGCCGGCCAGTATGACGAGCCAGCGCTCACCGTGCATTTCCGCGCCGAGGGCCGGCACGAATACACCGCGCTCGCCTTCGTGCCGGGCGCGCGACCGTTCGACCTATTCGACGCCGACCGCAAGGGCCGCATCAAGCTCTATGTGAAGCGCGTCTTCATTACCGACGATGCCGAGCTTCTACCGCGCTATCTGCGCGTCGTGCGCGGCGTGGTGGATAGCGCCGACCTGCCGCTCAACGTCTCGCGCGAGATGATTCAGGACAGCCCGCTGCTCGGCGCCATCAAGAAAGGCGTCACCAACCGGGTGATCTCCGAGCTGTCGAAGCTCGCGGAATCGGACGCCGAGGCGTTCGGCAAGGTGTGGGAGAATTTCGGTGCGGTGATGAAGGAGGGCCTCTATGAGGACTTCGAGCGCCGCGAGCAGTTGCTGAACCTCGCGCGCTTCAAGACCACGGCTTCGGGCGAAGGCACGCGCAGCCTCAAGGATTACGCGGCGGGGCTGAAGGAGAACCAGACCGCGATCTATTACATCGCCGGCGACGACGCCGCGCGGATCGCCAACTCGCCGCATCTCGAAGGTTTCCGTGCGCGTGGCATCGAGGTGCTGCTGCTGGCCGATCCGGTAGATGCGTTCTGGGTGGCGAGCGGGATCGACTATGAGGGCAAGCCGTTCAAGTCGATCACGCAGGGCGCCGCCGATCTCGGGCTGATCCCGCTGCTCAACGCCGAGGCTGCGCCTTCCAGTGAGGCGGGCGAGGAGGTCGTCGCGCTGATCGCCGCTATGAAGGACGTGCTCGGCGACGAGGTGGCCGATGTGCGCGCCTCCGACCGCCTCACCGATAGTGCGGTGTGCCTTGTGGCCAGCGAGAGCGGGCCAGACCGGCAATATGAGCGCTTCCTCGCCGCTTCCGGTCGCCTCGGCAGTGCGGCAAAGCCGATCCTTGAGATCAACCCGAAGCACGCGATGATTGTCGGCCTTGCCGGCCATTCTGACGACGCTTCACGCGCGGATGTCGCGCATCTCCTGCTCGATACCGCGCGCGTGCTCGATGGCGACCGGCCGGGCGACGCGAAGGCGTTCTCGGAGCGCATGACCCGACTGGTGACGCGCAGCTTCGGGGCGTGAAGCAAGGGTTGGCCGGCGGCCGCGCGTGCCGCCGCCGGTACTCGCTCAGGCCTGCCGTGCCTTCATCGCGGTGACCGACATGCAGAGAATCTCGAACAGCACCTGAGCGGCGGCGTGGGAAGTGGCGTGCGCTCCTTGATCAACCGGAGCTAACGCGCCATTGCTGCGTAACGGACGATCGAACGTCCGCATCCCTACTTTCTGCGTTAGAAACGCGTGTAGTGCGTGAAGCAGTGAAGCCGGCTGCCCTGTGTCGGTGCAACTGCATCAAGCTCCCGATATCCCTGCGAATGCGCCGGAGTTCCGGCCAGGGAAACTGCCGCCCTTCTGCGCCATCAGCGCCGACGGCAATGAGCACGTCGAGCTTTGCTGAAAGACCGCGCAGAGACGTGGCGTCTGCCGCAAAGAGCCTCGCGATCAAGCGCTCTTCATCGGCGGATGCCGCCGTCTCTTCCTGCCGGGTGACGGAATAGCCGATAGCGTGATCCGCGTCGTCCCAGCGCTGCTGATGTGCGCGCAGCGCCTCCGCGACTTCGACGCGCCGTGTGCAAAGCGATGGCAGATCGACCGTAAGCTCATCGAGCTGCCGCAACGAGCCGATCCGAATCGGCGACGGCAGCTCGGCTACAGTAAGGACCGCCTGCGGAAAACCGATCGTCCGCGCCAGTTCGGATTCCATTCGCTGCTGTTTCCGGCACAGAGCAAGCGTGCGCCGATGCGCGGCGCGCCACGCCTCCCATGCAAGGACAGCCGCATCCGCTGCGCCGCCATCCTGCGGCGCAGCTGCAGCGGAATTGTTGAAGGAGGTGCCGCCGATCGTCATCAGGGCGGCAGAGAGAACGTCCCTCCGGGATGGTCTGGACAGACTCGTGCTAATCTCAGAATCAGCCATGATCCGAGCTCCACTCAGCTTGGGTGTGGTCAGGCCGGGCGCGTGGTGCAAACACGCGTTCGGCCGTCATGAGTCACCAAAGGTACACTTCTGTAGATCGATGAACAATAAAAATCACCATATTATGGTGACTTCGTGACCCCGGCGCAGTGCAGGATGGCGCGCGCGGCGTTGACGTGGGGAGTGCTCGATCTCGCTCGCGAGGCTTCTATTTCCACGCAGACGATCGTGCGTTTCGAACGCGGTGAACAGCTTCGTTCTTCAACCGTTTCAGCGATGCGGGACGCTCTCGAAGCCGCCGGCATCGAATTCATTCCAGAGAACGGCGGCGGTGTCGGCGTGCGCTTCCGCAAACCATCAGCGTCCGAATAAGGATGCGTTGGCTGCAGCTGACGCGTGAAGAAGCTGCGGGCTCAACGCAGCTCGACGGCAGTTTTGTTGCAATGTTTCAGCACGGGAGCGGACACTCGTTCGCATCTTCGATTGAGGTTCGACAGCAGCGCGACTGCGGCCTAATCGGCATTTGACCGCAAACTCGCGGCATCAATATTCGCCCCTACCAGGCTGGCTGCAGCAGCTGAGGCGGCGTTAGCGCGTCATAGGTTGACCTGGGCAGTAGCTGACGTTGATCGGTTCCAGCTTCATAGTATATTTGGCATGTATTTTTTGCTTATTTTAGCCAGAGATAAAGCATAGGGGATTGATGGCCAGAGATAAAGCATAGGGGATTGATGGCAAGATAAAGCGGATTTTAAATCCGCGCGGGCGGTGCCCTTAGTGCGTTGTCTGCACGTTGTTTTCCGTGCCGGAAAACGGATCTTAGTGGCTTTTTGAAAGGTGCTAGTTTGCACCCTGATCGTTCAAACTATTGATAGATTTCTAGTTTTCGCGCGCATGCGCAATGTGCGCTCCGCCAGGCCTGCGCCAGAGACGACGTTTCCACGCTATACTTTGATCGATTGAATTTCACCTTGCAGGAAGCGATTGCGCGGCCAAACCTGCGATCATGACACGCCGCGACGACGATGATTTCCGCATCACGCCGGGCCGCCCGCGAAGCCGTGACACGCGGCTGAAGACGCACGAGCTACCGTTCGTCCAGCAGGCGCTGATTGCCACGCGCCATGCCGGTGGCGGGGCGCGGTCGAGTGGTGGAGTTGCCTGGGAAGGGGGCGGCAGCGGCCGGTTCAATGCGCGGGGGCGCGGCGCCAAGGTGATGGCGTCGCTGCCGCGCGACAGTGGTGGATGGCAGAGCGGTTCGTCCGGCCGGTTCCGTTCTCGCCGCGTCGTGGTCAAGGCGCGGGTGGTGAGGCTTGCCGGAAATGGGAAGAGCGCGCGGGCCCCGAAGATGCGCGGCGCCGTCTCGGTTGGCGCGGTCGGGGCTCATCTGCGCTACCTCGAACGTGACGGCGTCACCCGCGACGGCGAGAAGGGCCGCGCCTACTCGGCGGTTGGTGACGAAGTCGACGCCAAGGTCTTCGTGGAGCGGAGCGGTGAGGATCGCCACCAGTTCCGCTTCATCGTCGCACCGGAGGATGCCGCCGAGCTCGGCGACCTGAAGCGCTTCACCCGTGACCTGATGCGGCAGATGGAGAGTGACCTCGGGACCAAGCTCGACTGGATCGCCGTTGATCATCACAATACGGGCCACCCGCACAGCCACATCCTCGTGCGTGGCGTGCTGGATGATGGCCGTATCCTCAACATCGCCGGCGACTACATCGCCCATGGCATCCGCCATCGGGCGAGCGAGCTGATGACGCTGGAGCTCGGCCCGCAGACCGAGGTCGAGCTGCAGAACAAGCTGCGCCATGAGGTGGACGCCGACCGCCTCACCCGACTGGACCGGATGATGATCGCCGAGCAGCGGGACCATGGTGTCCTTGATCTGCGGCCGGACGCTGGCGAGAGCTACCTCGTACGGACCAACCGGCATTTCCTCATCGACCGGGTGAAGCGGCTGGAGAACTTCGGTATCGCGGAGGAGATCGAGCCCGGACGCTGGAGCATTGCCGAGGGAGCGGAGCGCACGCTCCTGGCACTGGGCGAGCGCGAGGACATTCTGCGCACCATGCACCGCGCGCTGACCGATCACGGGCTCGCTGACGAGCGCGGCGCCGAACAATACGTCACCCATGGCAATCGCATCTCCCATGCCCTCGTCGGACGCGTGCTCGACAAGGGACTGGCCGGAGCTGAGATGGGCGAGCGGTTCTATCTGGTCATCGATGGGGTGGACGGACGCACCCATCATGTCGAGACCAGCGACGCCTCCCGGCTGGACGACATCAAGCGCGGCCACATCGTCGCGCTCGACCCGCTGCCGACGAGATCAGCCCCACGACCTGCGGACCTCAACATCGCCTCCATGGCCGAGAGGAGCGGCGGCATATATCGGCCGAGCGAGCATCTGGAGCTGGCGCGCCCGGCGATCGAGCAGCAGCGCGGCGATCCGGATGCCTTCATTCGCGCTCATGTGCGCCGGCTGGAATCGCTACGCCGCGCGGGCCATATCGAGCGCATCGATGCGGATCACTGGAAGATCCCGGACGATCTTCCCGAGCGCGGCATCGCCCATGATGCGCGAACCGAGCGGAAGGACTTTGCGGTGCGCACGCTCTCCGCCTTCGATCTCGACCAGCAGGTTGCCAGCGATGGCGCCACCTGGCTCGATCGGGAACTGGCCTCACGCCAACGCACCGAGCTTTCCGACGCGGGCTTCGGCCGCGAGGTGAACGACGCTCTGGAGCGTCGCCGTCAGAGCCTCGTCGATCAAGGGCATGCCGTGCGGCTGGAGAACGGCAATATCCGTGCGCCGCGCGACATCCTCGCCCGGCTTGAGGCGGTCGAAGTCGATCGGGTCGGACGTGCCATAGCGGCGGAGCGCGGCCTGGCCTACGCTCCGAGCCAACCGGGCGACTATGTGTCCGGCCGGCTCGCCGGCTCGGTCAATCTGGTCAGCGGGCGTTTCGCCATGATGGACGACGGTCTCGGCTTCCAGCTCGTGCCTTGGCAGCCCGTGCTGGAGAAGCAGATCGGCCGGCACATCTCCGGTGTCTCCCGCGACGGCGGGGTCGAGTGGAGCCTTGGCCGCAATCGGGGACTTGGGCTTTAGATCGAGCTTTCCTGCGGCGGCGGTGTCTCCAGATCAGGATCGGCCGGCAGCGGAGAGAAGGGGTCGACTTCCGGGAACAGCGTGCGTTCACGCAGCCAATCGCCAAACGAGGCGGGATCGAGCGCACGCTCCAGTTCGCTGAGGCGCTGGCGAGACCAGTCCAGCATGCGCTGCGTCTCGGTGTCCTCGATCCCCTCCGCCCAGACGATCCACGAGCGCAGCTGGTCAGCCCTGCGGCCCATCTCGACAATCTCGTCGAGCAGTTCGTCGCGCTCCGTTTCGCGCTTCGTGCGCGCCTCCGTCCGCTTCCGGTTCTCCTCCGCGCGGCGGCGTAGACGTACATTGCGCTCGTCTTTGAGACGGTCATCGCGCCGGTAGTCGATCCAGCCGTGGAGTTCCTCGATGATGGAGTTGAGTTGGGCCTCTAGGGTCGCACGAGTGTTGTCCCGCCAGTTGCGACGGCGCTGGTCCATGCTCCAGGCTTCAATGGAGATCGTCAGCTCACCGCTCGGGATGAAATCGAACTCGGGATATTGGCGTTCGTAGGCGAAATCCCAATCACGGTAGCGGGCCGAGCGCCGATAGCGTTCCTCCGCCTTCAACTCATCGACCGTCGGATCGTGCTTTCGGCGCTTTATCGTCTCCGCCAGGATGAAGGGCACCTTGTCGACGCCCCGGCGAACTTCGACGTGCTTGCCCGCGAGGGTGCAGGAAATTTCCCGCGCCTCCATCCCGCGCGCGATGCTGTCGAGAATGAAGATCGCCCTCTCGATCGAACCGGCTCCCAGCCGCATCGACAGCAGGCCTTCCCCGCTAATGGCGATGATGCCGTCGTGATCCGGCTTGGCGTGGCGCAGCGTATGGGCGGTCAGCGATACGGCAGTGTGGGGGCTGTTCACCCGGCTGCACTCGATCGTCCGTGTGTTCGGCTCTCGCGGCTTCATGAGCCGGCGAGGCGCGCTCGCTGCCTTGCGCGCCCGTTCGAGGCGCTCCTCTACGAACGGATCTGACGGGCTCGTCGGATCGAGGCTGATGAGCTCGACCGCGGGATCGGCCGAGGAGGCAAAGATTGTCTGCCTCGGGTTCTTGCCGGCCGCTCGGTCACGCCAATAGGCTCCCGTCGGCAGCGGCACGCGATGCTGGACGCAGAGATCTTTCAACCGCCAATGCGAAAGGCCGAGTTTGCCGGCGACGGCCTCAAGCGGCTCGGCCCAAACGAGATCGTACATCTCGCGGCGGGTGATATGGGCAATCATGCGGATATGCGAGCGACGTCAACGGAAGCCCGCAATCTATCGCTGATCGATGACATCTCCCGCCAGCCGACCAACGCCATTCACAGAAAAGAACTTTCGCGAAGAACGAGTAGGCCGGTCCGCCGCAGCCGCATCAAGGCTGGCGCTTCGCACCACCGCTCACGCGGCTACGGCCTTGACCCCGCCGCGGCAGACCGGCAGGGGCTAGCCATCGCGTAACGCGGAGTGCGAGCAGCTTGCTCCGCTAGCGAGAGAAGCAGAACGGTCAGGGCGCGCGGCAAGCGGAAGCTCGCTGCGGGCTAACGAAAGGTTAGATTGTGGCCGGTTGTGGACGGTCCGCTATTGGGGACTTTAAAACGAGAAGCGAACTTATCGTCGATGAATGACTGAGGCCGAAATTGACCCAAAGCTGCCTCTGAGAATGTCCGCTTTGCAGCGATCAGCTCAGGCTCTGAGCAATCTCGGGCTTTCTCCTGCGCTGCAACAGCAGCACCGGCACGAACAGCGCGAGGCCGAGCAGCGACGAATAGAGCTCCGGCGCCACCAGCAGCATGGCGGCGAGCGCCAGCACGAGCCGCTCCCATGCCTGCAGCCGCGTCAGCAGCCAGCCGGATATGCTGGCGCCGAGGCAGGTGATGCCGATCACGCACCCTGCGAAGGCGAGGACGAAGTCCGGCCAGTTGAACCCCTTGGTGACCAGCAGCAGCGAGGGCGAGAACACGAAGACGAAGGGCACCAGCACCTTGCCGAGCCCGAGGCGGAACGCCGTGTTGCCGGTGCGGAACGGATCCGCATTGGCCATGCCGGCGGCGGCATAGGCGGCGAGCGCCACCGGCGGCGTGATGTCGGCGAGCACGCCGTAATAGAACACGAAGAAATGCGCCACGATCGGCTCGACGCCGAGCAGGCCGAGCGCCGGCGCGGCGATGGTCGCCATGATGATGTAGTTGGCCGTGGTGGGGATGCCGCAGCCCATCAGGATGCAGACCACGCCGGTCATCAGGAGTGTGAACAGCAGCGTCAGCGTCTGCGGCGCCACCAGCACGGCCGGCAGCACCGCGCCGGCCCAGGACGCCATCGAGGCGGCGGTTGAGGTGACGATGAACGACACCTTGAAGCCGACGCCGGTCAGCGTCACCACGCCGACCACGATGCCGACGGTGGCCGCCGCCGCGCCGACGGCGAGCGCATATTTGGCGCCGTCGCGCAATCCGGCGGCGATGTCGGCGATGCTCATCCGGTTGCGCGGATTGAGCAGGCCGACGGCGATGCACAGCGTGATGCCCCAGAAGGCGGCGAGATAGGGCGTGTAGCCGGCGAGCAGGATGCCGATCAGCGCCACCAGCGGGATGATGGTCGGCCAGTCGCGCTTCAGCGCCGCCTTCACGTCCGGCATCTCGTGCGGCTCGAGGCCGCGCAGGCCGTTGCGTTTCGCCTCGAAATGCACCTGGATGAACACGCCGAAGAAATGCATGAAGGCCGGCACGATCGCCGCCAGGATGATCGTGGTATAGGGCAGGTTCAGGAACTCGATCATCAGGAACGCGGCGGCGCCCATGATCGGCGGGGTGATCTGCCCGCCCGTCGAGGCGGTCGCCTCCACCGCGGCGGCGAAGTGGCGCTTGTAGCCAAGGCGGATCATCGCGGGGATGGTGAGGGAGCCGACCGTCACCGTATTGGCAACCGAGGAGCCGGAGATCATGCCGAACAGCGCCGAGCCGAAGATCGACACTTTGGCCGGGCCGCCGGCATAGCGCCCCGCGACCCAGGCGGCGCAGTCGAGGAACAATTGGCCGAGGCCGATGCGGGTGGCGAACACGCCGAACAGCACGAAGTGAAACACATAGGTCGCCACCACGCCCAGCGCGACGCCGTAAATGCCCTGCGTGGTCAGGTAGAGATGGTCGATGAGCTGGGAGACGCTGGCGCCGGGATGCACCAGGATGCCCGGCATGTGCGGCCCCCACAGCGCATAGGCCATGAAGACGATGGCGATGATCGGCAGCGGCACGCCGAGCGAGCGGCGCGTCGCCTCCAGCAGCGCCAGGATGAGCAGGCCGCCGAGCACGACGTCGAGCGTCGTCGGGTTGCCGACCCGGAAGGCGAGGTCGTCCAGCGGGATCAGCGGGATGTGCATCACCGCCACGACGGCGGCGATGGCCAGCGCCCAGTCCGGCAGCCCGATGCCGAGCGGGCGCAGCAGCCCGGACCGCGCCGGCTGCGTGTAGCCGCGCCGCGCCGCCGGGAACACCAGGAAGACCAGGCCGAGCACGAAGGACAGGTGGATGCCCCGGTGCATCGTCTCCTGCAAGAGCCCGAAGCCCGCCGTGTAGTAGTGGAACAGCGACAGGACGACCAGCAGCCCGCCGACCAGATAGCCGGCTCCCGGCGCCAGCGGCCGGAAGCGGATCTCGGGGTCATAGGCCTCTTCCAGCTCCCGGACCTTCGCCTCGTCGAATTCGAGCGGGATGGTCTCGGCGGGAACGGTTTCGACAGCCGGAGAGGAGGAGTTTTCCCGGACGCTCATGGCGCGGTCGCCGGGGCTATTTCAGCACGCCGGCTTCCTTGTAGAAGCGTTCGGCGCCGGGATGCAGCGGGACGCCGAGGCCGTTGGTGGCATTTTGCAGGGTGATCAGCTTGCCCTTGGCATGGCCGGCGTCGAGCGCGGCGCGCGAGGCATCGTTCCACAGCACCTTGGCGATGTCGTAGACGAGTTGGTCCGGCTGCTTGGCACTGGTGAGCCATTGCGCGTTGACCGAGATGGTGTCGGTCGCGCCGACGCCCTTATAGGTATCGGCCGGCACCTTGTCCCTGGCGAAGAACTTGTACTCGCCGAGCAGCTTGTCGACTTCCGGCCCGGTGATCGGTACCAGCTCGATCCCGGAGGAGGAGGCGAGCTCGGAGATGGCGCCGGTCGGGTAGCCGCCGACGAAGAAGAAGGCGTCGAGCGCGCCGTCGCGCAGCCGGTCGCCGGCCGGGCCGGGCTTGAGATATTCCGGCTTGATGTCCTTTTCGGTCAGCCCGTAGGCGCCGAGCACGATGCGCGCATCCACCAGCGTGCCGGAGCCCGGCTCGTCGAGCGCGACGCGCTTGCCCTTGAGGTCCTTCACCGACTTGATGCCGGCGGACTTGGCGGCGACGAGGTGGATGGTCTCCGGGTAGAGCGTGGCGATGATGCGCAGGTCCCCGACCTTCGGCTTGCCGTCATAGAGACCGGTGCCGGTATAGGCCCAATAAGCGACGTCGGACTGCGAGAAGCCGGATTCGGCGGCGCCGGACTGGATGGCGTTCACATTGGCCACCGAACCGTTGGAGGCGATGGCGGTCGCCACGAGGCCGGGAACGCCCTTGTCGCCGGCCGCCGAGATCGCGTTGGCGATCAGGCCGCCGACCGGATAATAGGTGCCCGCCGTGCCGCCGGTGCCGATGCGGAAGAAGGTGGGCTGCTGAGCCAGCGCCAGCCCCGTCATCGCGGTGAGGCCAGCAAGGGCCGCCACGAGATTCAACTTGCCGAAGAACTTCATGAATCGTCTCCGCTACGGGCGCCGGTGATCGCGAAGCAATGATGGTGCCCTCTCGTTGCGGAGCCGACAAGAGACGCATGAAGATTGCGCCGGACGCCCCGGAAACAGCCGATCTGTACGCACATCCGGCCGATCCGGTGCGGCGGTCTTGCTGTCGGACTGGGAATGTCCGACGAATCACCTTGCGTAGGCGGCCCGGTTTTCGCGGTGGGCGGGAGGTCGAAGCCGTTGCCATCCCCGGTCGCAAACTTGCATACTAGTTTTCTACATATTAGAATCGCATTTTCTCATCGGGTGATGCAATGGGCAGCGGCTCTCGCCTGGGCAAGTTCGACGGCATTCGGCGCGGCGAGGATGGACAACTCGTCGGCGCGCCGCCGTCGACCGCCAGCATTCGCGACGCGATCCGCCGCGACATCATCGCCCTGAAGCTGAAGCCGGGCACGCGTGTCTCGGAGAACGAGCTGGCCGCCCGCTTCGGCACCAGCCGCACTCCTGTGCGGGAGGCGCTGCTCGGTCTCGTCGATCAGGGGCTGATCGCGGTGCTGCCCCAGCGCGGCACCTACATCACCTATATTTCGCTGAAGGGCGTGCGGCGGGCGCGGTTCCTGCGCTTGGCGCTGGAAGTCGCGATCTTCCGCAGCGCCGCCGAGCAGGGCCTGTCGCGTGCCATGCTGGGGGCGGCGGAGGACGTCATCGACGAGCAGGTGGCGGCCGAGGCCGACCCGGAGCGCTTTACCCGCGCCGACGACGCCTTCCACCGGCTGTTCGCCGACGGCATCGGCATGGGCGATCTATGGACCGTGCTGGAGCAGGAGAAGGCGCAGTTCGACCGGATCCGCTTTCTCAGCCTACCCAATGTGACGCCGATCGACACGCTGATCGGCCAGCATCGCGCCATGCTGGAGGCAGTGCGCACCCGCGATCCGATGGCGGCGGAAGAGGCGGTGAAGATCCACCTCTCGGAAGTGCTCAAGGTGACGTTCGAACTCGCCGAACGCCACCCCGACCTGATCATCGACGACCTCGACGCGCCTCAGAGCCCGTGACGGTCGAGGATGCGGCCCCCGCTCTGCGCCACCTCGTCGCCATCGCGGAACAGCGGCCGCCACGCGGCGACGCCGCGTGCCACGTCCGGCCCGCTGACCGCCGAGGAGAACGCCTCGACGCCGATCAGCTTGTCGTAGCCGGCCGCCTTGAGCCGGGCGAGGAACGGCGCGAAGTCGATCTGTCCGCGATCGAGCAGCCCGCGATCGTTCTGGTCGAGCTCGAAATAAGCGAGATGCGGTAGCGCGGCGTCCAGCGCCGCCATCGGATCGGCTTCCTCGATGTGCATGTGGAACGTGTCGAGATGCAGCCAGAGATTGGCCGGGCGGCCGACCAGATCGAGAAAGGCCAGACCCTCCTCCACCGTGGTCAGCATGTTGGTCTCGTAGCGGTTCAGCATTTCCATCGCGAAGCGCAGGCCAAAGCCCTTCGCCTCCTCGGAAATCTCGGCCAGCGCCTCGGCGCTGCGCCGGCGCATATCCGGCGTGGCGACGGCGTCGGCCTTGCCGAACAGCCCGTAGGTGATGCCGCCGACATGGACGGCGCCCATGTCGCGCGCGAGGCGCAGCGCGGCGCGGTGCCGCTCGATCCCCGCCTTGCGGATCGCCGGATCATCGCTGGTGATGTCGGCGCTGGGCAGCTGGTTGGCCGAGCCGACCGCGGTGATGCCATGCGCGCCGAATATCCGCGCGATGGCCGGAGCATCGATCACCGAATGGTCGCGCAGCGGCACCACGACATGGTCGAAGCCGGCGGCCGCCGCGCGCGGCGCGACATAGTCGGCCGCCTCGGCGGACCAGCCGGGAATCCACGAGAAGGAGTGGATCGAGCGATTGGCCATGGTCACGTGCCTTCCAGCTGATCGACCGCCGCCATCACGCCGCGCAGCTCGGCGAGGCCGCGCAGCCGGCCGATGATCGGGTAGCCGGGATGCGTCTTGCGCGTGGCGTCGTCGATCAGCTCATGACCATGGTCCGGACGCATCGGGATTTCCCAGTCGGCGCGGCCTTCCGCCTTGCGACGGCGCTCCTCAGCCATCAGCGTGCGCACCAGCTTCACCATGTCGGTGTCGCCGCCCAGATGGTCGGCCTCCATGAACGAGCCGTCGGCATCCTTGCGGACGTTGCGCAAATGGGCGAAGTGGATCTTGTCGGCGAAGCGGGCGGCGATGGCCGGGACATCGTTCGCGGGATTGGCGCCGAGCGAGCCCGAGCACAGAGTCAGCCCGTTGGCCGGCGAGGGCACGCAGCCGAGCACGAAGGCGATGTCCTCGGCGTTCGACACGATGCGGTCGAGCCCGAACAGCGCGCGCGGCGGATCGTCCGGGTGCACGCACATCCGCATGCCGCATTCCTCGGCGGTCGGGATGATCTCCTCGAGGAAACGCTTGTAGTTGGCCTTCAGATCCTCGTGCGAGACCTCGTCATAACGCTCCAGCATGGCGCGGAGCTGCGGCACGTCATAGCGGTCATAGGCGCCGGGCAGGCCGGCCATGATGTTGGCGAGCAGCCGGTCGCGGTCGTCCTGCGTCGAGAGCGCGAACCATTCCGCCGCCCGCGCCAGCACCTCCGGCGAGTGGCCAGCCTCGGCGCCGGGGCGCTTAAGGATGTGCAGGTCGAAGGCGACGTATTCGTGGATATTGAAGCGCAGCGCCGTGCCGCCGCCCGGCAGCGGCGCGTAGATCTGGGTGCGCGTCCAATCGAGGATGGGCATGAAGTTGTAGCAGATGACCTTGAGGCCCTCGGCGGCGAGGTTGCGCATCGAGGCGCGGTAGGTGTCGAACAGTGGCGCGAGGTCGCCATCGCCGAGCTTGATGCGCTCGTGGATCGGCAGGCTTTCGACTACCTTCCAGCGCAGGCCGAGCGCGGGATCTTCGACCAGCGCCTTGCGCCGCCCGATCTCCTCGCGCGTCCACACCTCGCCATAGGGGATCTGATGCAGCGCCGTGACGACGCCGGTCGCCCCGGCTTGCACGATGTGCTTCAGCTCGACGGCGTCGTCGGGGCCGAACCAGCGCCAGGTCTGTTCCATGAAAGTCTCCGGTCTATCGGAAGGTGCCGGCCTCGCGGAGGCGGCGAAGCGTGGAGCGCGTCCCGGCGGTTGCCAGCCGGGCATGAGCGGCCGTGACGGCCGCGACGAAGGGGTCGACCGTGCCCAGCGTGCCGAAGATCGGCTCGATGCCGACCGCCCGCCGCACATAGTCGGCCGGGTCGGCGGCCTGTTGCCGCGCCTCGGCCAGCTTCGGGGTCAGGGGATCCGACACGCGAAGCGGCGCGCCGTCGTCGGCCCTCCCGCCGGCGTGGCGCAGAAAGGCGGCCACCACCAGCGCCAGCCGCTCGAAGCTTTGCCCCGCTGCCAGGCGGTCGCGGATCGGCGCGAGGATGCGCTGCGGCAGCTTCTGCGAGCCGTCCATGGCGATCTGCGCCGTGAGATGGCGCACGCCGGGGTTCTCGTAGCGCGCGCGCAATTGCGCGGCATAGGCGGCGAGGTCGGCGCCGGGCGGCGGCGGCACGGTGGGGATGATCTCCTCGCGCCACAGCGCCTCGACGAAGGGGCCGATATCCGGGTCGGCGATGGCAGCGCTGACCGTCTCGACGCCGGCGAGCGTACCGAGATAGGCCATCGCCGAATGGGTGCCGTTGAGCATGCGCAGCTTCATCAGCTCGAACGGCTCGACGTCGGTCGTCATCTGCGCGCCGGCGAGGTCCCAGCGCGGGCGGCCGGACGGGAAATTGTCCTCGATCACCCATTGGCGGAACGGCTCGTGCAGCACCGGCGCCTCGTCGCGCAGGCCGATCAGCTCCGCCGTCGCGGCGATGCCCTCCGGCGTGACGGCAGGCACGATGCGGTCGACCATGGTGGAGGGGAACGCCACCTCCCGTTCGATCCACGCCGCCAGCGCCTCGTCCTTCAGCGCCGCGTAGTCGGTGACGACGCGGCGGGTGACATGGCCGTTGCCGGGCAGGTTGTCGCAGCACAGAACGGTGAACGGCGCGACGCCGGCCGCCCGGCGCGCCGCCAGCGCCGCGACGATGAGGCCGGGAGCGGTGGCAGGCCGGCTCCCCGCCATAAGGTCGGCGCGGATCTCCGGATGGTCGGCGCGCAGATGCCCGGTCGCCGGGTCGTGGCAATAGCCCTTCTCGGTGATGGTCAGGCTGACGATCCGCGTCGCGGGATCGGCCATGAGCGCGGCCAGCCGCTCACCCTCGCTCGGCGCGTGGATGGCCGCGGCGAGCGAGCCGATGATACGGGCATGGCTGCCGCCCGGCCCGCGCTCGACGGCGGTGTACAGGAAGTCCTGCGGCTCCAGCCGCGCCTTCTGATCGGGGCTGCGCAGGCTGACGCCGGCGAGGCCCCAGGACAGGTCGCCGGTCGCCTCCATCGCCTCGTCGTTGAACGCGGCGACATGGGCCCGCACGAAGGCACCGAGCCCGATATGGACAATACCGGTGCCGACATGGGCGGGATCGAAGCCGGGCAGCCGGGCGCGGGCGCACGGAAGGCTGCGCCGGTCGAGGCGCTCGAAGGAAGACGTCGTGTCCGTCATCGGTGTTCCCGGCTCAGTCGAACATCAGGCTAGGCAGCCACAGCGAGATCGCCGGCATGAAGGAGACCAGCATCAGCACGAGGATGTTGCACAGCAGGAAGGGGACAGTCTCGCGCGCCACCGTTCCGAGCGGCACCCGCGCGATGTTGCCGGCAACGAACAGGCAGACACCGACCGGCGGCGTGGTGAGGCCCAGCATCAGGTTGATGACGCAGATCATCGCGAAGTGGATCGGATCGATGCCGACCGCCGTCGCCACCGCCAAGAGCGGCGGGAATAGGATGATCAGCGCGGCGATGGTTTCCATGAAGGTGCCGACGATCAGCAGCAGCACGTTCACCAGGAGGATGATGACGTACTTGTTCTCGGTCATCGCCAGCATCGAGGCGGCGATCTGCTGGGGGATCTGCTCGGAGGTAAGGATCCAGCCGAACAGGTTGGCGAGGCCGACCAGGAGGATTAGCGCGCCGGAGCCGATGGCGCTGTCGAGCAGGATCTTCGGCAGCTCCCGCAGCCGGAACCCCTTGTAGATGAACAGGCCGACCAGGAAGGCGTAGATCGAGGCGACGATGGAGGCCTCCGTCGGGGTGAAGATGCCGCCGACGATGCCGTAGAGGATGATCACCGTCATCAGGATGGCCCAGAAGGCCGCCTTGCCGGAATTGAAGATTTCGCCGAAGCCGGCCCACGTGCCCTTGGGATAGTTTCGGGCGCGCGCGATGAGATAGCAGGTCACCATCATCCCGAGGCCCATCAGCACGCCCGGAATGGCGCCGGCGAGGAACATCCGCCCGACCGACAGGCCGGTGAGCGTGCCGACGATGATCATCGGTACCGAGGGCGGGATGATCGGACCGACGGTCGAGGCCGAGGCGGTGAGCGCGGCGGCGAAGCCGGCGGAATAGCCGGACTTCTTCATCGCCGGGATCATCACCGCGCCGATCGAGGCGGTCTCGGACACGGCGGTACCAGAGATGCCGGCGAAGATCATCGAGCCGCCGACATTGGCGAGGCCGAGGCCGCCGCGAATATGGCCGAGCACCGCGCTGGAGAACCGCACGATCTGGTCGGTGATGCCGCCGCGGTTCATCAGATTGCCGGCGAGCACGAAGCCGGGGATGCAGAGCAGCACGAAGCTGTCCATTCCGGTGTACATGAACTGCGGCACGACGGTGAGGTCGATGCCGGCGCCGAGCAGATAGGCCAGCGAGGCGACGCCGAGCGAGATGGCGACCGGCACGCCGAGCATCAGGCAGGCAGCGAAGGTACCGAACAGGAGCGCGACGAGCATCAGACCAGCTCCTCAAGCGTGGGGGTACGGCCATAGCCGAGAAGCCGGGCCAGGGCGAAGAACACCAGGCAGACCGGGATGATCATCACGTCGACATAGGACCAAAGCATCGGCGCGTCGAAGGAGCGCGCCCGCTCACCGAGGCTCATCTCCAGATAGACCCAGGCGCTGGGAATGATGGCGAGGCCGAACAGCAGGATGACCACGTCAACCAGCTTGGCGGCGAGGCTTCGCGTCGGCTCCGGCAGCATCGAGGTGACGATGTCGACATTGACCATCTCGCCGTCCAGCAGGGCGAGCCCGCAGGAGAACGACACCAGATGGATGAGCGCGAAACGCGAGACCTCTTCCGTCCAGGCCGGCACGTAGACATTCGGCAGCCGCCCCAGCACCTGCATGGTGACGACGGCGATCAGCACGACGAACGCGACCACCGTGCCGATCCGGCAAATCCATTTCATGGCGCAGAGCGCCAGCTCGAACAGCGTACGCATCCAGATGCTCCGCGACAGGCAGGACGGCGCGGCCCCATCGAGGCCGCGCCACGGGAGGGCGTCACTTGGTCGAGAGGATCTGCTCGTAGAGCGGACGCAGCTGGTCGCCGAGCGCCTTCGACACCGCCTCCTGGCCGGCCTTGGCGAAGGCCTCCTTGTCGACGGTGACGAACTCCATGCCGGCCTTCTCGAGGGCGGCGCGGTCTTCCGCGTCGGTCTTGGTGAACAGCTCACGCTCATAGGCCTGCGCGATCTTGGCGGATTCGCGGATGGCCTCCTGCTGTTCCTTGGTCAGCTTGTTGAAGTTGCGCTCGCTGACCACGAGATAGATCCAGCTGCGCACGTGATCGGTGAGGTTCACGTATTTCTGGACCTCGTTGAAGCTCGCCGAGCGGATCAGCGCCAGCGGGTTCTCCTGCGCGTCGATGACGTGGCTCTGGAGGCCGGTGAACACTTCCGAGAACGCCATCGGCGTCGCCTTGGCACCGACCGCGTTCCAGAACACCACATGCAGCGGCACGTTGGAGACGCGCATCTTCAGCCCCTGCAGGTCGGCGGGGCTCTTGATCGGCCGGTTGGAGGTCAGCTCGCGCGGGCCGCGGGCGAAATAGGTCAGCGGGATGACGCGGACGCTCTTCTGGATCTCCTCGGAGATTTTCTGGCCGACCGGGCCGTCCACCACCTTCTGCAGGTGATCGAGGTCGCGGATCGCATAGGGCACCGCCAGCAGCGAGGCATAGGGCGTCCAGTTCTGCATGGACTCGCCGGAAATGGTGAAGTCGACGGTGCCGAACTGCATGCCCTTGATCAGGTCGACTTCCTTGCCGAGCGTGTCGTTCGGGAAGACCTGGATCTCGATCTCGCCATTGGTGCGCTTCTTCACCTCCTCGGCGAATTTCAGCGAGGCGAGGTGCCACGAGTTCTGCTCGTTGGCGAGATGGCCGAGCTTCATCACCGTCTTGGCGTCGGCGGTGCCGGCGAACAGCGCGGCGGTCATCGCGCCGGCCAGAATGGCGCTCTTCAGATGTGCAAACACGTCTTTCCTCCCAGTTTTTTGATGTTCGGCCTGGCAGCAAGACTTGGCAGCAGGCCGGCAGGCAGCGGCGTTACTGCGCGAAATCCAGCTGGATCTTGATGGTCTTGCCCGGCTCCTTCTCGAAGAGCTCGAAGGCGGCGGCGGCATCCTTTGCCGCGAAGGTCTGGGTGATCATCGCCTCGGGCTTCAGCTTGCCGCCCTCCAGCCACTCGACCACCTTCGGGATCAGCCGGCGGTTGAGCCGCGAGCCGTAGAGCGTGAGCTCCTTCTTGACGATCTCCTGCTGCGAGATGTTGCAAGGCGCCGGGGAGAACCCCATGACCCCGACCCGCCCTGCCGGAGAGGCGACGCGGCAGGCCTCCTCCAGCAGCGCGGGAACCCCGGCGCAGTCGATCACCAGCGTCGGGCCGAGACCGTCGGTCTCCGGGGCGACGCGGGCGGGAATGTCGTCGACGCCAGAGACCAGCACCTTGTCGGCACCGAAGCCGAGAGCGCGCTCCAGCCGGGCCCGGTCGGGATCGGCGACGATCACCCGGGCGCCGTTCATCTTGGCGACCTGCATCACTGTCACCCCGACCGTGCCGGCGCCGTAGAGCAGCACGGTGTCGTCCGGCCCGCAGCCGGTGCGCTCCAGAATGTTGGCGGCGATGGAGAACGGCTCGGCCAGCGCGCCGATGCCGATGGGAGTTTCGGCCTTGAGCTTCACCGCATTGCCCGCCGGCACGGCGATGAAGTTGCGGAAGCCGCCGTCGCGGTGCACGCCCATCACTTCGAGATGGGCGCAGACGTTCGAGCGACCGATGCGGCAGGGATAGCAATGCCCGCAGGCGACGACCGGATCGACCACGACGCGATCGCCGGCCTTGAAGCCGGTAACGTTCGGCCCGACCTCGGCGATCTCGCCGGCGAACTCATGGCCGATGATGCGCGGGTAGCGGGCGAAGGGATTGCTGCCGTGGAAAATATGCATGTCCGAGCCGCAAATGCCGGCGCGCACCACACGGACCAGCACCTCGCCCGACGCGACCGCGGGTATCTCGGCCTCGACGACACGCAGATCGTGAGGGCGAGCGACACTGACGGCGATCATGGCGTTCCTCCTGCCTTATGGCTTGAGGTGACATTGCAACACTAGTATGCAAGTTGTCAATCGATGGATCGGCGACCTTTCAGGCCCGTGCAGAACCCACCATTCCGGCCGACCGGCCTTTGCCATGTCGCCGCGCACAAACCATTGCCGTGCTTGATTGCCAGGAGATGCCCGATGTGGAAACCGGGCCATCCGTCGACGCGGCGAGGGGTCCTAGCAGCCGCTTTCAGGGGCCGCCCCACAGCAACAGGGTACCGAGAAACCGTCGCATCGCCAAAACTCAGAAGCGCCGGGCGATGATCGCATCCAGCGAAAGGCTCCCCGGCCCGCGCAGCGCGAGCAGCAGAAAGCAGGTTGCCCAGACGCCATGCGTCGGCCAGGCGTCGGGATAGACGAAGATCTCGATCACCATCGTCATGGCGAGAAGCGCGAGGGCCGAGAGCCGCGTAGTAAGGCCGACCACCAGCAGCACCGGGAAGAAGTGCTCCGCAAAAGCGGCGAGATGCGCGGCCAGCCACGGATCGACGAGCGGCAACCGGTACTCCTCCTGGAACAGGGCAACCGCGCTGTCGGTGACCTGCCAGCCTTCGACCTTGGTCTGGCCGGATTGCCAGAACACGGCGGCGGGAAAGACACGCGCGCAAAACAGTACCAACGAAAGCGGGACGGCATCGAGACGGTCGCGCAGACGCAACACCGCGGATGTCCTGTTGGTCGCCCTTGCAGAGGGGTTGATCGCGGTCATGGCAGATCTCCATCGAGAACATGGATGCCGGTCGCCAGCCCACCGCCGATGACGGTGGCGAGCGCGGCCGGCAGATCGAAATCCGGGACCTCGGACGCCGCCGCGTTCGCCGCGGTCCCCAGCGGTTCGCCGGCGTGGAGTGCTTCGACGAACAACGCGGTCCCCAGGGCGAGCGGACGCACGATGGCGTCGAGTTCGGGGCGATCGACCAGCACCGCCTGCGGCTGCCAGTCGTCGATGGCCGCGACAGGCTGCCAGCCGCTCGCCATGGCGAGGATCGTCCAGACCGGATGCGGCGAACGGATCACGACGACCGCCGGATGCAGTTCAACCCGCAGGGCCGCGATCCCCCGCGACACGAGCACCGAGAACGCATCGGCGCCGAGACGGGCCGGGTCCGGGGCGTGATAGGCGCGGGTGCGGGTAACCTCGATCCCCGCGATATCGGCGAGATAAGGCAGGTCCGCCGCCGGCGCGAAGCTGGTGAGAAAGCCCGGGAGTTCGTCGCCGAAACTCGTGAGCAAGGGCGAGGTCGGTGGACGGGTCCGCATGAATTCTTGCGCCATGGCGCGGAAGAACTCCTGGCCTACCAGCGAGACGAGCGCCGGAAATCGCGTCTCCAGCGCGCGGATCAGCGCGACCGCGACATTGTTGCGATAGACCGCGAAACGACGTTCGGCACGTCCGGCGAACTCAGGCGGCGAGCGCCGGTCCGGCGCCGTGAGCGCGGCGGCGAAGCAGGCGAGCGAGGTCATGGCTCAGGCCGCCACGCTACTTGCCGCCGCACTGCTTGCCGCCGCGCTCGTCGCATGGCGTGCCAGCACCGCGCCGGCCCGCGCCGCCTCGGCACACAATACCGGCCAGGCCGGCACATCATTGTCCCACTCGATCAGGCTGGGCAGCGGATCGGTGCGGGCGATCACCTCGGTGAAAAGAGCCCAGACCGGATCGGCCACCGGGCTGCCATGCGCATCGATGAGCAGCGGCGCCCCGCTGTCGTCGATGTCCTCGTCATGGCCGCCGAGATGGATTTCGCCCACCGCCTCCAACGGAAAGTCGGCGAGATAGGCCCGCGCATCGGTGCCGTGGTTCACGGCCGAGACGAACACATTGTTGATGTCGAGCAAGAGGCCGCAACCGGTGCGTGCGACCAGCCGACCGAGAAAATCCACCTCGCCAATGGTGCTCTCCTCGAAGCGCACATAGGTCGAGGGGTTCTCCAGCAGCATGCGGCGGCCAAGCGTGTCCTGAACCTCAGCGATGTGATCGCCGACACGGCGCAGCGTCGCCGGCGTGTAGGGCAGCGGCAGCAGGTCGCCGAAGAACGCCCCGCCATGGGAGGACCAGGCGAGATGCTCGGAAAAGCTCTCCGGCCGGTAGCGCTCGATCAGCGCTTTCAGCCGCGCGAGATGCGCCCTGTCGAGCGGCGCTTCGCCTCCGATGGAGAGGCCGACGCCGTGGAGCGAGAGGGCGAAGCGCTCGCGCAAGGCGGCCAGTTGAGCATGCGGCCGGCCGCCGGCTCCCATATAGTTTTCGGCATGGACTTCGAGGAAGGCGATCGGCACGGCGGGATCGGCGAGGATGGCGTCGAAATGCTCGGGCTTGAAGCCGACGCCGGCGCCGGCGGGAAGACGCGTGGTCATGAGAATCTCCTGCCTAGGGCACGGAGGGCGCCGACGGGCGCCCCCCGGTTCGCGAACCCCGACGTCACATCGCCTTCAGATGGCCCATGCCCTTGGGGGTCTTGATGGTCTCGCAGGTGCCCTTGGCGACGTATTTCCAGGCCCTGGCGTCATAATTCACCTTGGAGGTGCCGGCGCAGGTGGTGCCGGCACCGGCCGCGCAGTCGTTCTGGCCGGCGAGCGAGACGCCGTAGCACTTGTCCATGTTCGGCTGCGGCGCGGCCGGGGTGGCGGCGGCGCTGGCCACCATACCGAGCGCGGCGGCAAGCGACCCGGCAAGGGTGGCGGCGACGAAGGTGGTCTTGGTGGTCATGGGGTGTGTCCTCTGTGAGGTTGGCTTGAGCGCGAGGCCTCCGTTTGCCCCGGCGCTACCTCCTCTTTCGGCGGCCGGCGCCATTGCGTTACAGCGGCGGGCGACGAAATATGCCACGCGGAAAAATTCTCCGGCCGTGCCGGGCGGGCTGTAACGATCGGCCGGTAGCCGGCGAACTTACCTTCGGGAATGTATTGATGGACGATCGCGAGCGGCGCTGGATGCAGCTCATGCAGGCCGCGCTGGCCGGCGACCAGCCGTCCTATGAGCGGCTGCTGCGCGAGATCGCGCCTGCGATACGTTCCGTGGTGGAGCGGCGCCTCAGGCAGATGGGCGCGCCGACGGGCGAGAGCGAGGACGTGGTGCAGGAGACGCTGCTGGCGGTCCATCTGAAGCGGCATACATGGCGGCCGAGCGATCCGCTCGGACCGTGGCTGCGGACCATCGCGCGTAACAAGCTGGTCGATCATCTGCGCCGTCGCGGCCGGCGCGCCGAAGTGCCGGTGGAGGATTTCGCCGACTTGCTGGCGGCGCCCGAAGAGCGCCCCAGCACCGAGGCAGACGACGTGGAACGGCATCTGGCGCTGTTGCCGGACAAGCAGCGCTCAGTGATACGCTCGATCGCGGTCGAAGGAGCCTCGGTCGGCGAGACCGCCGAACGCATGAGAATGACGCCGGGCGCGGTCCGCGTGGCGCTGCACCGCGCCTTTGCCAGCCTCTCGGCCCGGTTGAAAGCGGACGAATGAAGGACGATGTGACGTGAAGACCGACGATCTCATACGTGGCCTCGCCGCCGATGCGCAGCGCCAGCGGAGCCTGGAGAGCGGTCTTGCTCTCGCGCTCGCCGCCGGGCTGGCTGGCGCGGTGGCGCTGTTCGCGATGATCCTGTCGCCTCGCGCGGGCATGCCCGGACTGCTCATGGAGCCGCGGGTGCTGATGAAATTCGTCGTGTCGCTTTCGCTCGCGGCAGTGTCGGTCTGGCTGGCGTTGCGCCTCGCCCGTCCGGGCGCGGATGCGCGGCCACTGGCCTGGGCGCTGGCCGTGCCCGGCAGCGTCCTCGCCGTCGGGGTCGCGGCGGAGTTGCTGGTTACGCCGGCGCAAGGCTGGATGCCCGGCCTTGTCGGCCACAACGCGGTTTATTGCCTGTCCCTGGTGACGCTGATGGGCGCACCGGTACTCGCGGCAGCGCTGTTTGCGCTGAAGCGCGGGGCGCCGGAACATCCCGCATGGGCCGGCGCGGCCGGCGGAGCGCTGGCGGGAAGCCTGGGCGCGGCCCTTTACGCGCTACACTGCGTCGACGATTCCCCGCTCTTCGTGCTGACCTGGTACGGACTGGCCATCGGCTTCATGACCGCCGCCGGCGCACTGATCGGCCGACGCACGCTGTCGTGGTAGCATGCGGCTGACGCGGCGGCGCGAGACTGAATTTCACTCGCGCCAGTCGCGGCTGCGGGCAATCGCGGCAGCGAAACGCTGATGATCGCGGGCCGTCACCGAGCCATCGGGCTCGAAGCGGGGTGCGGCGCCGCGGAGATGTTCGACATCGGCTCCACAAAGCTCCGCAAGGCCGAGCGACGTCATTTCATGCATGGCTGGCACCCGCACGTTGCGCCCGCTGGCACTGGCGAGGAACCGCGCGAAATAGCCGCTCTGCGACAGGCCGCCATCGATGGAGATTTCCTCGATCCGCCCGACCGAGGCCTCCGCTGCCTCGATCAATCCTGCCGTCAGCAAGGCGATGCCCTCGAGAGCCGCCTGCACCATGTCGCGGCGGTCGGTCGCCGCCTCCATGCCGATGAACAGCGGGGCGGCGTTGCGGTCCCAATAGGGCGCGGCGAGCCCCGACAGCGCCGGCACGAAAACCAGCCCGCGCGACAGGGCGGAGCTGCGCTCAAAACCGTCAAGCTCCGCGGGCGTCGCGAACAGGCCGAGACGCTGCAGCCATTCCAGCGCGGCGCCGGCATCATAGACGCCGCCCTCCAGGGCGAAGACCGGCGGTTCGCCGTTGCGCTGCCAGGCGAGCGTGGGCGGCAGACCGGCGTCCGACCGAGGCGCTCCACCCGTGACCGACAGAAGGAAGGCGCCGGTGCCGAAGGTGATCTTGGTATCCCCGGGCTTGCGGCAGCCATGGCCGAACAAAGCGGCCTGCTGGTCGACGATGGAAGCCTTGACCGGTACCCCATCGACGGCGCCGCATTCGGCGTCGACCGCACCGATCGGCGGCAGGCAGGCGAGCGGCACGCCGTGCAGCGCGCACAGCTCCTCGCTCCATTGGCCGGCGGCGAGGTCCATCAGCCCGGTGCGGGAGGCCGTGGCCATGTCGGTGCGGAAATGCCCGCACAGCCGGTCGAGGAAGAAGGCGTCGGTGGTGCCGAGCCGGAGCCGTCCCGCCGCGAGCGCAGACGCCACGGCGGGCAGGTTTCGGATCATCCAGCTCAGCTTGCTTGCCGAGAAATATGGATCGAGCGGCAAGCCGCAGATCGCCCGGGAGCGCGCCTGCGCCTCGGGACCACGCCGCGCCAGGCTTTCCGCCGTGCGGGCGTCCTGCCAGACGATCACCGGCGAGAGCGCCTCGCCGGTCCTGGCGTCCCAGGCGAGGCAGCTCTCGCCCTGATTGGCGATGCCGATGGCATCGACCTTGCCCGCCGCAGCCAGCACGGCCCGGATATTGGCGAGCAGTTCCTCGGGCTCATGCTCGACACGGCCGGGCGCGGGATAGTGCTGCGCGTGACGGCGGCTCGCGACGAGGTGGGCCGTCCCGCCATCCTCGACCAGAAGACAGCGGGTCGAGGTCGTGCCCTGATCGATCGCCGCGACGCGCATCAGCCGTTCTCCCGGAGGCGGAAATGGACGTTCTGCGCGCTGGTGGCGTGTGGCGGGATCGGCACCAGAATGCGCCGCTCCGGCAGCCAGTGCCCCTGCGAATGCCAGAACTCGCGACCATCGAGCTCCAGCGACAGCCGGCCGCGCGCGCGGCGCAGGAAGCGGAGCTGGAAATCGCGAAACGCGCGCGTGGCATTGCCGCCCCGCCGCAACAGGGCGGGTACCACCAGCTTGAGCGGGGCATCGAAGGTCACCGGCACGGCCTCCGCCGCGCTGTCGGCTCGCGCGAGGTCTTCGGCGATCGCGCGCCCCACGGCGCGGCCCTCGCGAAATGCCCAGCCGCCGGTCTCGACGGGGCGGAGCACATTGCCGGCGGCAAAGAAGAGCGGATCGGCGCAGCGTCCGTCCTGATCGATCGCCGGACCGGCGCTGCCCTGCGCGATGCCGAGCGTGGACTGCCGGCACAATGCCGCTTCCGGAATGAAACAGCCCGTGAGCAGAAGGCCGTCGCAGGCGAGCGTCTCGACCGTGCCATCCGGCCGGCGGAAGCTGACCGCCTCGACGCGGCCCGCGCCGCGAATATCGACGATTTCCACGCCGAGATGGAACGGCACCCCGGCCAGCCTCGGCAGCCAATGGAACGGCGCTCGGGCCAGCGGATTGGACGCACTCTCCAGTATCGCGACAGGACGGGCGCCGTGGGTCAGGCAGGTGAGCGCGGCGGAAAAGCTCACCAGTTCGGAGCCGAGGATTACCGGCCGCCGGAACGGCATCAGCCCGTGAAACGCGACATAGGATTGCAGCGCGCCGGTGGTCAGCACGCCCACCGGCCGGTCGCCCGGCAGCAGGCTCGCGGAACGCGGCAGCTCGCGCGCGCCCGTGGCGATCATGATGCGCCGGGCGGCGAGGGTCTCGACGCCATGCATGTTGGCGATATCGAGCGCACCGCCTGCGCCCACCCGAACTACCGAATGACCGGTGCGCACATCGACACCGGCTTCTGCCGCCTCGCGCGCCAGCCGGCGGGCGTAGGACGGTCCGAGATAGACACGGCCGAATTCGCGCATGCCGAAAGGTGAATGCACGCAGTGACGGGTCGCGCCGCCGAGATGCGGCTCGCGCTCGAGCAACATCACCCGCTCAACGCCGCGACGGCGCAGTTCCACCGCCGCGGCGACGCCGGAAGGCCCGCCGCCGACGATGATGACATCCGCCGGCCCGCTCATGCCGGCTCGCTTTCCTCGACCGCCAGCGGCTCGGCGAGGCGGCCGCGCGTCATCTCGGCAAGGCGGGCATTGCAGTAGAAGCCCTGGCAGCGCCCCATGCCGGCGCGGGTACGTCGCCGCAGCCCGCCGAAATCACCGGCCGGCACCGCGCTCGCCAGCGCCGCTTCGATCTCGCGACGGGTGACCAGTTCGCAGTGGCAGACGATCTCGCCGTGATCCGGCCGCTGCCAGTCGCGCTCCGCCGTTTCGGTAAGATTGGGAAGGCGAACCGGCGGCGCCGTCGCGGGAGCCGTCGCGGGCAGTCCGAATGCCGCATGGAGCTCGACCGCATGCCGGGCGAGGCCGAGCGCGGCGGAAAGCCCGGTCGAGCGGATGCCGCCAAGGGTGATTGCGCGCTGCTCCGGTCGGGCGAAAACACGGTAGCCCTTGCTCTCGGTCGCCGGGCGCAAGCCGGCATAGACCGCCGTTACCGGAACGTCGGCGAGCGCGGGCACGATCTCGGCACCACGCGCGAGCAGCGCCTTGAGGGTATCGGTCTCGACGGTAGCCCGCACACGGTCGTCCTGCTCCTCAGCGGTGGGGCCGACCAGCACATTGCCGAAGGCGGTGGGACACACCACGACGCCCTTGGTGATCTCGGTCGGAACCGGCAGCACGATGCGCGGCACATGCGCGAATGCCGCCTTGTCGAGCACCACGAACTGGCCTTTTCGCGGCTTGATGGTGAATTCCGGCGTGAAGCCGAGCCGCTGGTCGACAACGTCGCCATAGAGGCCGGCCGTATTGATCACGGCACGCGCCCGCACCTCGCCGGCCGAGGTCGACAGCCGCCAGTCACCGTCGAAACGGCCCTGCCTCAGTTCCGCGTTGCGCAGCAGCACCGTGCCGAGCGCGACCGCCTGCGTGAGGTAGGCCAGAGGGGCGGTCCAGGGATCGATGATGTACTCGCCCGCTACCTCGATCGCCGCGACCAGCCGATCGGAGAGCGAAGGCATGGAACCCCGCGCTTCGCTGGCGCTCAGCAGTCTCAGTTCGGCGATGCCGTTAGCACGGCCCTGCCCGGCAATCGCTTCCAGCCGGTCCGCCTGATCGGCATTCCACGCGCAGACCAGCGCCCCGGTCGGGATCAGCGAGAGACCGAGGCCAGCGTGAACGTCGAGATATTCCTCGCGCCCGGCCTTCACCAGCTCCAGCTCGAGGCTGTCCGGCGGCGCGTCGAAGCCGGTGTGCAGGATGGCGCTGTTGGCCTTGGAGGCCCCGGAGAGGATGTCGCTGCCCTTCTCGATCACCACGACCTTGGCCCCGGCGAGCGCGAAGCGCCGCGCTACCGCGCAGCCGACCACGCCCGCGCCGATGATGGCGACGTCGAACGGGGCGGAAATGTCGGGAGCCGATTTATGGAGCATGACCGCTCCCCCTTCAGTCGTCCCACCGCGACCAGCCTGGCCGGTCGCGGCACTTTGGAAGCACCCGGCGCAAGGCCGGGTTGTCAGGCCCCCGCCGCCCGGAAGCGGCGGGGATCGTCGTGCCGGCAGCCGGCGGACGGCTCAGCGATAGGGGTAGCCGGCCTTCTGCATGGTCTCGTCATACTTCTTGAACGCGGCGACCACCCGGCCCGCGCGCGGGCTGGAGGCGGCGATCTCGTCCCAGAAGCCCTTGGAATCGGCGACCACCTTGTCCCAGTCGGCCGGCGGCAGCGCGGTGAGTTCCATTTTCTGGCCCTCGACGCGCAGCTTGGCCTCGCCGCCCCAGTACCAGACGTCGCGATAATAGTGCGACTGGTCGATGCTCATGAAGAACAGTTCCTTCAGGTGCGGCGGCACCTTGTCCCAGCTCGCAGTGTTGGCGAAATAGCTGCCGAACCACGCGCCGGTGACCGAGTTGGAGAGCGCGTAGTTGCACACATCCGCCCAGCCGACTTCATAGGCCTCGGTGAAGCCGCACCAGGCCACGCCGTCGAGTTCGCCGGTCTGCAGCGCCACCTCGACATTGTCCCACGGGATGGTCACGGGCACGAGGCCGTACTTCGACAGGAACTTGCCGGCGGTCGGCACGCCGAACACGCGCAGGCCGTTCATGTCGGCGAGGCTCTTGATCGGCTTGTTCACGGTGAAGATATGCAGCGGATCCCAGGCGCCGGTGGAAAGCCACTTGACGTTCGGCACGCCGGCATAGGCCTCTTCCCAGATCTCCTTGAGGCCGTAGTAGCGGAACAGCGCCGGCACATCGAGGCTGTAGCGGGTGGCGAAGGGGAAGTAGCCGCCGAACACCGCGATATCGACCGGCGAAGCCATGGTCGCCTCGTCCGACTGCACGGCGTCGAGCGTGCCGGACTGCAGGGCGCGGAACAGGTCGGAGGTCGGCACCAGCTGGTCGGCATAATAGAGCTCGATCACCATCTCGCCATTGGCCGCGGCGTTGAAGGCGTCGATCTGCGGCTTGATGACATGGGCACCGAGCGGCGCGCCGGAATAGGTCTGCAAGCGCCACTTGATCGGGCCGGTCTGGGCGAGGATGGCCGGCGCCGCCAGCGTGGTGCTCGCCAGCGCGGCGCCCGCGCCAAGGCCGGCCTTGCCAAGGAAGTTGCGGCGTGTGGCAAGGATCTTGTCGGCGGCAGGATCGTGCTTCTTCACGTCGGTCATCGGTTTCTCCTCTGGATTTTTCTGGAAGACGATTGGCGATGGAAGCAGGTCAGCCCTTCACCCGGATCTGCTCGGGCAGCCACAGCGCGATCTGCGGGAACACCATCAGAATGACGATGGTGAAGGCCATGATCGCGGCGAAGGGCCAGATCGACTTGTAGATGTCGATCAGGCTGATCTCCTTGGGCGCCAGCGAGCGCATCAGGAACAGGTTGTAGCCGAAGGGCGGGGTGATGTAGGCGATCTGGCAGGTAATCGTGTACAGGATTCCGTACCAGATCAGCTGGTTGTCGAAGCCAAGATCGAGCGCTTTGACCAGCGGGATGTAGAGCGGCGCGACGATGACCAGCATCGCGGTGTCATCGAGGAACATCCCCATGACGATGAAGCTGAGCTGCATCATGATGATGATGGTCCAGGGGTTGAGATCCCACTGCTTGACGAACAGGAACTCGATCGCCTTCACAGCCCCGAGCCCGTCGAACACGGTTCCAAACGCCAGAGCGGCGAGGATCAGCCACATGAACATGCAGGACACGTTCAGCGTCTTGAGCGAGGTCTCGCGGACCAGCGGCCAGTTGAACCGACCCTTGGCGATGGCGGCGAGTGTGGCCGCGGTCGCGCCGACCGCCGAGCTTTCCACCAGGCTGGTGATGCCGAACACGAACAGGCCGGTCATGAAGAAGAAGATGGCAAAGGGAATGATGCCCGCCCGCGCCAGCGCCAGCTTCTCGCGGAACGGCATGTTGAGCTCTTCATCCGTCAGCTTCGGCGCGAGCTTCGGGTTCATCTTCACGCGGATGTAGATGTAGAGGATGAACAGCGCCGCCATCAGCAGGCCGGGGAACACGCCGGCGAACCACAGCTTCGAGACCGGCTGGCGCGCGATCATGCCGTAGAGCACCAGCACGACCGAGGGTGGGATGAGGATGCCGAGCGAGGAGCCGCCCTGCACCACGCCGGAGATCAGCACCTTGTCATAACCGCGGCGGATCATCTCCGGCAGGGCGATGGTGGCGCCGATCGCCATACCGGCGACGGAAAGTCCGTTCATCGCCGAGATGATGACCATCAGGAAGATGGTGCCGATGGCGAGGCCACCGGTGAAGCGGCCGAACCAGACATGCAGGGCCTTGTACAGATCCTCCGCGATGCCGGATTCCGCGAGGATGTAGCCCATATAGATGAACATGGGCAGGGTAAGCATCGCGTACCAGTTGAACAGCTTGAAGACCTGGTTGAACGGCAGGTCCATGGCGCCGGGACCATAAAGCAGCAGCGCGGCGGCGGAGGCGACGGCACCGATACCGGCAAAAACCAGCTGTCCCGTGCCGAGTGCCAGCAGCATGGAGGCGAACATCAGCAGGGCGATCATCTCATAGCTCATCAGAGCGTCTCCCCGCGCAGGGTGGCGATCTTCTTGAACACCAGCGAGAAGCTCTGCAGCAGCATGAGGAACAGACAGGCCACTAGCAGCGCCTTGATCGGAATCACCGAGGGGTTCCAGATCGAGAAGCGCCGCTCATTGGTGGCGATGGCGTATTCGAGGCTCGAGATCGAGCCGATGAACATCACGACGAGATAGAGGATGAGCATCCACAGCGTGGCGAGCTCGACCTTGGCCTTGCCGCGCTCGGAGAGCGTCGAGTACCAGAGGTCCATCCGCACATGCTCGTTGTTCTTCAGCGTGAACGGACCGCCCATGAAGTAATAGGCGACGAGCATGAACTGGGTGAGTTCCACCGCCCAGTGCACCGGCATCTTGATCAGGTTGCGGGTGACGGCGTCGAACATAAGTGCGGCGCCCATGAAGAACACCAGCGAGGCGGCGAGATAGCCGACATAGTCGGAAATCCGGTCGGTCCAGCGGACATAGCAGGCAATGAACCGCCACATGCCTGCCCGCTCGCCTGTCACTACATCTGCATCCACGCCGTCACTCCGTTCGTTTTCTGCTCCCGGCGTGCCGGCACCTCACGAGTGGCCGTCGCGGCGCAACGGAACTGCACCCGCTTTACGCTTGCTCGCTTTGGCGGCACGGACGAGCAATGTACCGGGATCCTTCCCATTGGGAAGCCCGAATTTTGGCTGTATTGCCTGATCGATTATCATCGTGACCGACATTAAGGGATAATCGGGCAATTTTAGCCGGATTATGTTGCCCGATCGGTCAGTGTGTGATGCTGTGCCTTGGCGGCTGCTTGTTCGGACAAGCGTTGCAAGCGCCGTGCCGCCGTTACGTCACATTGACCGTGTGAAGGGACTGACATACGGGCATTGGCCGGCAGGCTAGGATCCATGCCATGCCATCGGCAGGCGTTGGAAATTCCCGATCCTGATTTGGGGTAACGAGCGTGGCCATTTCCTCGCGTCATGATGAGATCATCGCGCTGGTCGCTCGCTCCGGCGAAATGAGCGTTGAGGCGCTTGCCGAGCATCTGCACGTGTCGCGC
Organism: Ancylobacter sonchi; assembly: GCF_018390695.1. Lineage (GTDB taxonomy): Bacteria > Pseudomonadota > Alphaproteobacteria > Rhizobiales > Xanthobacteraceae > Ancylobacter > Ancylobacter sonchi. Next base: position 137,272 of record NZ_JAHBGF010000013.1, read on the forward strand.
GAGACGGTACGGCGCGATCTCGCGCGCCTCGACGCGACCGGACGGATCCGGCGACGGCATGGCGGGGCCATGGCCCTCACCGCTCCCGGCCCGACGATCGAGACCGAATGGCCGTTTGCTCACCGCATGGCGCTGAACGCGGCGGGCAAACGGGCGATCGCCACGGCAGCGAGCCGCCTGTTCCAGCCGGACGATTCGCTGTTCATCGATACCGGCAGCACGACCATCGCTTTCGCCGACGCGCTCACAGCGCGGCATTCGCTGGTGATCGTCACCAATTCCCCGCGCATCGCCGCGACGCTGGCGAGCGATCATACCCACAAGGTGTTCCTGATCGGGGGAGCCTATGGCGTGGATGCGGGCGAGAGCCTAGGCCCGCTCGCCTTGGAGCAGATCGGCAAGTTCAGGGTACGCCACGCCGTGCTCACCGTCGGCGCGATCGACCAGACCAGCATCATGGATTTCGATCTTCAGGAAGCGGAGGTCGCCAAGGCGATGATCACGAGGGCGGATCGGGTCACGGTGCTGGCCGACCATTCGAAATTCGACCGGAGGGCGGTCTTCGAGGTCGCTCCGCTTGGCCGCATAAACACGCTCGTCACCGACCTCCCGCCTGCCGAGACGATGAAGAGCGCGATCCGCAACGCAGGGATAGAGCTGATCGTCGCCGAACCGTGAGTGTGGCTTGCTGGATCAGCCCTCATTCCTGAACACCGGCATTCGCAACGGCCAGCGCATGTGGTCTGGGATCATAAGTCTTCGCCTCCAAGCAGATTTCTCGAACCGCTGAGTGTCTGCTCCCGGGCGTCGGTCGAGAGTCCGCAAATGGCGCAAAGGTGCCGAAGTGCCGTGTTTCGCTGATGGATGCCTTCGGGCCTCGGCCGTTACCAGATCAATGACCGAGATCGCGGCGCAAAGCAGACGTCGCTACACGGGCAGTCGAACGCCAAGTATGGGTCATTGCCGCTAGGGCGCTCCACCAAGCGCATCCCCGGTAAGCCTTCCGCGCCGCATCTGACAAGTATTTTTGCGCAGCTGCACGCGGTTGCTCTGCGGCGTAGAATTGGTGCCTTGGCCAAGTGGGGGATGCCCGTGATCCTCCGCCCATGCGCCAGCCCCGCCCTTTCAATCCAAAGAAATCAGCCATTGTGGGCAGTGAAGCGGCATCGCAAAATGCGAGCTCGGCTGGCGCTCCGCTCTCAAAGATGCGGTCCCGTGATGCGTGCAACGTTCAAAGTTCCGCCCAAAGCCTTGCGCCGGCTGGGTTAGGCGGTCATGATTCCAAGATCTTGCATGTCACCGATGACTGGCCATCGAGCGTTCCGATCACACATGAAGAAGTCGATGTGATCGAGGCCTTCCTCAGGCGCGAGATTGATGCGCTGCTAAGGTGACGGTGTCGAAGGAACCTTAGGGAGACGATGGGCCGTGAACGTTACCTTGCCGATCACCAGCCGGGCCGCCCTCTATCTTCGGGTCTCGACCACACGGCAGGCCGACGTTGACCTCTCCATCCCAGACCAGCGCCTCCAGACCGCCGCCTACTGCGAACGGCAAGGATGGTCCGTTGTTGCGGAGTATGTGGAGCCCGGTGCGTCGGCCATGGACGACAGTCGGCATGAATTCCAGCGGATGATCGAACGCGCCAGCGATGATGATCGCCCATTCGATGTCATCGTCGTCCATAGCTTCAGCCGGTTCTTCCGCGATGCCTTTGGGCTGGAAATGTATATCCGCCGCCTCGCGAAACACGGCGTGCGACTCGTCTCCATCACCCAGGAGCTCGGGGATGATCCGGCCCAGGTGATGATGCGGCAGGTCATCGCCCTGTTTGACGAGTACCAGTCGCGCGAGAACGCCAAGCACGTGCTGCGGGCCATGAAGGAGAATGCCCGGCAGGGCTTCTATAACGGCGCCCGCCCGCCGCTCGGCTTCACGCTCGAAGAGGTCGAGAAGCGCGGCCATCGCACCAAGAAGCGGATCGTCATCGATCCGGTTGAGGCCGAACTGGTGCGGCTCATGTTCGATCTTTACCTGCAGGGAGACGGCACATCTGGCCCCATGGGCATCAAGGAGATCACCAAGCACCTCAACGCCAAGGGCTACCGCACCCGCGTGGGAGCCCGTTATGGCGTCGGCACTATCCACGGAATCCTGACCAATCCCGTCTATATCGGGGAGTGGAGCTTTAATAAGCGCAGCTCGAAAACCGGCCAGGTGAAGCCGCAGCATGAGGTCATTCCGATTGCCGTGCCGGCGATCCTTGAGCGTAGTACTTTTGAGAAAGTGCACAAAACGCTTCGAGCGAAAAACCCACGCAACAGCCCACCTCGGGCAATTTCAGGCCCGATCCTGCTCACCGGGCTTGCCTACTGCGCCTGTTGCGGCAGCGCCATGACGTTGCGCACCGGCACATCAAAGAGCGGCAGGGTCTATCGCTATTACAGCTGCTCCACTTCTGGCCGTGTCGGTAAATCCGCGTGCAAAGGACGAACGGTGCCGATGGAAAAGCTCGACCATCTGGTCACGCGTCATGTGGCGGAACGGGTCCTGATGCCCGAGCGGCTGGAGGCGCTGCTGCAGTCTGTCGTCGAGCGGCGAACGAAGGCCGATGCTGAAGTTCAGGCGCGGATCGATGAATTGTCGCGCGAAAGGACGACGGCGGAAGATAAGCTTCGCCGGCTCTACCAGCTTGTCGCCGACGGCATCGCCGAACCGGACGACATGCTCAAGGAGCAGCTCACCAAGCTCAAAGCAGACCGGGATCGGTCGCATTCAGCGCTGGAGCGTATCGCGAATCAAGGTGCAGCCGCTGGTCGGCTTGACCCGGAGAAGCTTGCCCGCTTCGGGCAGCTGATACGCAAAAACATCACGAATGGTGAAGTGTCGTTCCGCAAAGTCTATCTGCGCTCGCTGATCGATGCTGTCGAGGTCGACCAGCACGTCGTGCGCATTCACGGATCAAGGTCAGTGCTTGAAAGAGCCGTACTCGCCGATCAAGCCACCCAGCCAGGTGTTCGCGGTTTTGTACGGAAGTGGCGCTCCCATGGGGAATCGAACCCCAGTTTTCGCCGTGAGAGGGCGACGTCCTAACCGCTAGACGATGGGAGCTTAGCGACAGGCGCGTCTCATAAGGGCAAAGCGGATGCATGGCAAGGGCGTCCCGCGAAATTCACGCGGCATGTCCACAGCCCCCCGCTCATCGGCGGAAATCGCCTCACGGCTCGTGAGCGTAGCTCACCACACCGCGCGGCGCCCGCGTCTCCAGATCGAACAGCCGCGTCTCGACCACGCCCTGGCGGTTCACCGTGACGGCCAGCAGGCCGTCGGCCACCGTGCTCGACAGCACCTGCGCGCCCTGCGGCAGCAAAATTGTGCCGCCGATCTCCTTCGGCGCGCTTTTCCAGCCGACCATGACCCTGTATCCGATGGCCCCGAACAGGGCGAGAAAGCCGAAACCCATCAATATGCCGGAAAAGGCCGCGAAGCCGCGCAGCTTGCGCAGCACGCGCTCCTGCTGGGGATCAAGCTTGTCGTCTGTATCGGGAGAAGTCATGAGCATACCGCCGGACGAGCCGCTGGAGGATTTCGATGATGCCGACGACGCTGCGGCCGACGGCACGCGCCTCGATATCATCGCCGCGCCGGAGGATGAAGGCCTGCGGCTCGATCGCATGCTGGTACGTCACCTGCCGGATATGAGCCGCACCCGGCTGCAGGCGCTGCTCGCCGACGGGCGCCTCACCCGCGACGGCAGGCCGGTCACCGGCGGCGCGACGCGGGTGACGGCCGGCGCCCGCTTCGCCCTGACCCTGCCGCCCCCCGAGCCGGCCGAGCCGGTTCCCCAGCCCATCCCGCTTGCCATCGTCTATGAGGACGACGACCTGATCGTCGTCGACAAGCCCGCCGGCATGGTGGTGCATCCCGCCCCGGGCAACCCGGATGGCACTCTGGTCAACGCGCTCCTATATCACTGCGGTGACAGTCTTTCCGGTATTGGCGGTGTGCGCCGCCCCGGCATCGTGCACCGGCTCGACAAGGAGACCTCCGGCCTGCTCGTCGTCGCCAAGAACGATCGCGCCCATCGCGCCCTCGCCGAGCAATTCGCCGACCATGGCCGCACCGGCCCGCTGGAGCGGCTTTATGTCGCCTTCGCCTGGGGCGTCCCGGAGCAGCCGCGCGGCACAGTGGAGGCGCCATTGGCCCGCCATCCGGTCTCGCGCGAGCGCATCGCGGTGCGGCCTAGCGGGCGCTTCGCCATCACCCATTGGGAGCGCACGGCCATCTATGTCGACGCCGAGGGGCGGCCGGTGGCGAGCCGCATCGAGTGCCAGCTGGAGACCGGCCGCACCCACCAGATCCGCGTGCATTTGGGACATATCGGCCATCCGCTGCTCGGCGACGCGCTTTATGGCCAGGGTTTCCGCACCAAGGCCGCACGGCTCACGGCGCCCGCTCGCACGGCACTGGAAAGCCTTTCCGGTCAAGCGCTTCACGCCGCCCGGCTCGGCTTCGCCCATCCGACGAGCGGCGAGGTGATGCGTTTCGAGAGCTCGCTGCGACCCGATCTCGCCCGGCTGGAAGCCGCCCTCGCCGACGCGGGTTGATCCTCCGGCTCAAGCCATCGTGACCGGTTTTCATGATGCCATTGCGCAAAACCGATACGATGCTGCTATGCTAGTTTCCCGGCCGGCGACATGCGGCCGAGCATTCTGGTCGCCCTCAGGGGACCAAAACGAAAGGAGGGCGCTGCCATGGCCCGTTCCGCAATGACGATACCGTCGGCCGAAGGCGGCCTTGGCCAGTATCTGGCCGAGATCCGCAAGTTCCCGATGCTGGAACCGCAGGAAGAATATATGCTCGCCAAGCGTTGGCGCGAGCATAACGATCCCAATGCCGCTCAGAAACTCGTGACCAGCCATCTGCGCCTCGTGGCGAAGATCGCGATGGGCTATCGCGGCTATGGCCTGCCGATTTCCGAGGTGATCTCCGAGGGCAATGTCGGCCTGATGCAGGCGGTCAAGCGTTTCGAACCCGACAAGGGCTTCCGCCTGGCCACCTATGCCATGTGGTGGATCAAGGCCTCGATCCAGGAATACATCCTGCGCTCCTGGAGCTTGGTGAAGATGGGCACGACCGCGGCCCAGAAGAAGCTTTTCTTCAATCTCCGCAAGGCGAAGAGCCAGATTTCCGCCCTCGAGGAAGGGGATCTGCGGCCCGACCAGGTCGCGCAGATCGCCACCAAGCTCGGCGTCACCGAACAGGACGTGGTGGAGATGAATCGTCGCCTCGGCGGCGATTCCTCGCTCAACGCTCCGTTGCGCGGCGATGTCGAGGGCGGCGGTGAATGGCAGGACTGGCTCGCCGACGATCGCGACAGCCAGGAGACCCTGCTGGCCGAGACCGAGGAATTCGACAACCGGCGCAATGCCCTGGCCGGCGCGCTCTCGGTGCTGAACGACCGCGAGCGGCGGATCTTCGAGGCTCGCCGCCTGTCCGACGATCCGATGACGCTGGAGGACCTCGCCGCCGAGTTCGGCGTGTCGCGCGAGCGTGTCCGCCAGATCGAGGTCCGCGCCTTCGAGAAGGTGCAGAAGGCGGTCATCGACCGGGTCAGCCAGATGGAGGCGACCGGTGCGCGCGAGGCCGTGCCGGCGCATTGAGGCGGCGGCCGGCGCCCGTCCCGGGCGCCGGAAATCGCTTGCGCCTGTCAGGCCTGCAGCCGAGGAGCCTCGACTCCTGAGCGCTCGGTGTTCGGCCGCAGGGAAGATTCCGCAGCTTTTCTAACATCATAGGCGAGCACGTCGCGGATGGAGAGCACCCCGACCAGCTGATGGTCCTCAAGGACCGGCAGGTGGCGGACATGGTGCGTATCCATCAGCGCCCGGACATGGTCGACACTGTCATCCATCTGGCAGGAGATCATGTTGCGCGACATGAGGTCGGCGACCGGCGTCTTGAGTGCGGTGACGCCGCGCTCGGCAATGGCGCGCACCACGTCACGCTCGGAGAATATGCCGACGACGGTGTCGCCCTCCGAGCCGCAGGCGTCCTTCACCACCACGGCGCCGATGCGCTCGCGATTAAGCAAAGTAGCTGCGATTTCAACGCTTTCCGTCATGCGCACGGTGGGGACGCGCGCGGGTTTCAGCTGCATGAGATCGGCGACGAGCATGGCGGTCCTCTCCCTGTGGGGCCTGCACGGTCATCAGCATCTTGGACTTATTCTTAGGCCTAATGCTGGTATGCAATACACCTGTTGTCAACGAGAAGACGTTGCGCGCCGCAGCACACCACTTTGCAGTGCAGTGGGGTCGCCGATGGGGCCGATCTGGCGGGTTGGTTGTCGGGTGGGGCCAGCGTGGCGGGGCGCCTCGGGCCTGCGGCCGGCTCTGAACACGAAGGGCGCCCTCCCGGGTGGGAGAGCGCCCTCTGCCGTGTGTCGATGTCGCGATGGCGACGAACGGGCCGGGAAGCCGGGGACGGGATCCGCCCGATCACTCGGACGGGGT
>NZ_JAHBGF010000014.1 GCF_018390695.1 Ancylobacter sonchi
AAACCCGCGCGGCACCAACTCCGAGACCCGTAAATGCTGACCCATGGCATTGTTTCTCCACATGAACCAATGCCAGCCAGACGCTCAACTCCATCAAAAGTGAGTCAGAGCCCTTATTCCACGCCGATTCACACCCGGAAGCTCGCGCCGCAACGGCCCAGCGGCTTGCCACGCAGATTGATGCTCTCGCCGACGTGATGCCGGCGCCCGACCCCGCCGGGCTGCGCCGGGCTGCCATCGGCAGTTGGGCTGCGATGGTCGGCGCGGTCATCCTATCCCGTGCCATCGACGATCGCGCTCTGTCGAGCGAATTGCTGACCGAGACGAGAGCCTGGATCGATGCGAAACCGGCCGTGCCTTCGGGAGCGGAGGGATAGGACGATGCGGCAATAAGAGCGTCCCCGGCACGTTGGGCAGCAACAGTTGCTTTGCTTTGACAATGGCTGGTATCCATCGACGAATCGATCGGGATCTCTTGGTAAGTGCGTTGCTGTACGCTCTTCTTTAGGTAGGTCGCGTCAAGCAAGCAGATCAATGAAAGAAACTGCATTGCGCCAGAAAGCGACACTCGACTCTCGCCGGGAAGCAGACATTCGAATCTGCTGATAGAGATCACTGACAACACTCTAAGCTCACAGGGCGTCCCGCCGAGCAAAATGGCTTGGGCTATCGAACAGGTGCGCACCGGTCAGTCCGGAAGTGGAATGTGCTCATCCCGGTCATCGGCCGGGAGATCGAAGAGTCCCTTGCCCCAGTTCTGCGCGCGCCAATCGGCCTTGGCCTCCTCGATACGCTCGCGTGAAGAGGCGACGAAGTTCCACCAGATGTAGCGGGGCCCCGAAAGGGTCGCGCCACCGAGGATCATCAGGCGCGCGCCTCTGTCGCCGGCCGCGACCGTGATCATGTCGCCGGGGCGGAAGACCATCATCCGCCCCGCTTCGAAATCCTGACCGGCGACCGAGATCGAGCCTTCGACGATGTAGACGCCTCGGTCCTCGTGACCATCCGGCATCGGCAACTGGCTGCCTGCTTCGAGCGCCACGTCGGCGTAGAACGTCTCCGAGTACATCGTCGCAGGGGCCTTCACACCATAAGCGTCCCCAAGGATCAGCCGGACCGAGACGCCGCCATCCTCGATCACCGGCAGCACCTCCTTGCCATGATGCTCGAACATCGGCGCCATATCCTCGTGACGCTCGGGCAGCGCCAGCCAAGTCTGAATGCCGAACAGGCTGTTCGGAGCGCTTCGGGCCGCCGCTGACGTGCGCTCGGAATGGGTCACACCGCGCCCGGCGACCATCCAGTTCAATTCGCCGGGACGGATGATCTGGTCCGCCCCAGTGCTGTCCCGGTGATGGAAATCCCCACGATAGAGATAGGTGACGGTGCCGAGGCCAATATGCGGATGCGGGCGAACGTCGACACCCTGTCCGGTCAGAAATTCGGCCGGCCCGGCCTGATCGAAGAAGATGAACGGCCCGACCATCTGCCGTTTCGGCGCCGGCAAGGCGCGCCGCACCTCGAAGCCGCCGAGATCGCGAGCGCGTGGAACGATGAGAGTTTCGATCGCGTCGAGGCCGACCTCATCGGGACAGCCCGGGTCGATTGCCGGATTCCAACTCATGCGCGTCATCCTTTCCTAGGCTTCCGGGAGGCCTCGCCCTTGCCGATGCTATGCTCAAGCTGGCAAAAGGCTGCCTGCCCGACTAGCCTTGCGACGCGTCAAGCTGTGTCGCCGCGAGTGGAACATGCGGGCAAGATCGTCGAGTTCGGCAGTTCGCAGCCGAGCGGCCGTCGAGCGCAATTCCTCAATAAGGCTTCGCCTCGCTCAGCTTTTAGCCTTCATGTCCCCAAACGTCCGGATTTTTGGCGAAGTACTCGGTGAGCATCTCGGTGAGCACCCGGACCTTCCGTACAGGGTGCTGCCCCGGCGGGCGGACGACATACACGGCCCCCGGAGGTACCGGATAGCGCGTCATGATCGGAACCAGCGCGCCAGAGGCCACATGTTCATAGGTGATGCAGTCGGGGAGCCAAGCGATGCCCAGGCCCGCCACCGCCGCGGCGGCGAGCGCCGTGGCGCTGTCGGCCTTGAACCTGCCCTGCGGCTGGATCGTAACGATCCTGTCGCCATCCATGAATTGCCAGGCTTCCGTTCCCTGCATGAGCGCCTGGTGGGCGACGAGTTCCTCCAGTGTCTCGGGTGACCCGTGCGCCTCGATATAGGCCGGGCTCGCGACAAGCTTGCCATGGATCGGCCCGACGCGCTTCGCGATCAGGTTGGAGTCCTGCAGGTAGGCGCCCCGGATCGCGCAATCGAACCCCTCGGCGATGAGATCGACGAAGCGATCGCTGTAGGAGGTATGAATGTGGAGCTGCGGGTGCTGGCGTGCCATTTCCGCCAGTACGGGGGCGAAGTGGGTCGGCCCGAACGTAAGCGGCATGGCAACCCTCAGACGGCCACGCAGGTCACCGGTGGGCAGGATAGATTCCCTGGCCGCATCGATCTCGGCACTGGCCCGGGCCGCATGCTCTCTGAACGTGATCCCCGCTTCTGTCAGTGCAGCGCCGCGGGTCGTCCGCGCCAGCAGCTGAACGCCGAACTCCGCTTCGATCCCCAAAAGCCGCCGACTGACGATCGATTTGGAGATGCCGAGCCGGCGTGCAGCGGCCGAGACGCCCCCGGCATCGGCCACAGCGACGAACGTCTGCAGATCCTCAAGGTCCAAGTCGGCGTTCCCCGTTTTGCGACACAGCGTGCCCGACTATGGCACTACCTCATCACCTAACGGAACGGCAAATTGCGTCCGGCACGTGCTGCCCGGCGGCGCCTGTCTCCCGCAAAACCAGCGCCGCTCAAAGCGGCAGCAAAGGACGCAGTAATGACCTTCCGCAATGGCCTTGCTTCGCTGCTTCGCCCTGAAGATTCGGTCCTCGTTCTGATCGATCACCAACCCTACCAGCTCGCGAACCTGAACAGCCACGAGCCGCAGATGGTGATCAACAATACGGCGGGCCTTGCGAAGACCGCCAAGGCCTTCGGCGTCCCCACCATCTTGACCTCCGTGATCGCCGAGCGGGGCGGCCTCCTCTTCCCGCAGATCACCGACGTGTTTCCGGGCCAGGAGGTGATCGATCGCACGCTCATCAACACCTGGCAGGATCCGAAGGTGGTGGACGTGGTCAAGGCGTCCGGCCGCAAGCAATTGATCATCGCCGGCCTGTGGACCGAGGTGTGCGTCGCGATGCCGGTGATCCAGGCCCTCGGCGAAGGTTGGGACGTGACCGTGGTCACCGATGCCTCCGGCGGCATTTCGGTCGAATCCCATGAGGTCGCCATCCAGCGCATGATCGCGGCCGGCGCGAATGTGATGACCTGGATGGCGGTGGCCGGCGAATGGCAGCGCGACTGGGCACGGCTCGATACGGCTGCCAAGCTGACCGAGGTGCTCGTGCAGCACGGCGGTGGCAGCGGCATCGCCTATCTGTGGGAGCAGCAGCTGCTCCACACGCCGGTGAACGTCGGCTGATCCGGGCCGGGGTGGCGGGAACGTCGATGCGCGTCGAAACGATCCGCATGCGGACCTCGCTACCCCTCGCCTGGCGGGGGACAGTGTTGTGATGCCGGCGCCGAATGCAATCTGCGCGAATGCCGGGTCGATTTGGCGGCTGACAGCCGCTCCGGCGCCTGCCCCGGTTGCTGGCGCGTCCACCCCTTCCCCAAGCGAGTGATGGCATCGTGAGAGGGCCATGAAAGCAGCCATCTATGATCACCCCGGCCCGCCGTATGTCCTGCGCTACGCGGATGTTCCCGATCCGGTGTGCCCAAGCGACGGCGTGCTGATCCGCGTCGAGGCTGCCGCCATCGAGGGCGGCGACCTGATCAATCGTGCGTCTACGCCTCCGCCCCATCCGGCCTTCGTCGTCGGCTATGCCGCCGCCGGCGAGATCATCGCGGTCGGGGAGAAGGTCAAGGATCGCCGGCCGGGCCAGAAGGTGGTGAGCTTCGATCTCGCCGGATCGCACGCGGAGCTGCGCGCCGTTGCCGCCAGCCGGACCTGGCCCGTGCCGGAAGGGCTCGACATGGCCGCGGCCGCCGCCCTGCCGATCGCCTTCGGGACCGCTCATCACTGCCTCTTCGCACGGGGTGGTTTGAAGCGCGGCGAAACCGTTCTCATCCAGGCCGGCGCCGGCGGCGTCGGGCTCGCCGCCATCCAGCTCGCGCATCGGGCCGGCGCGAACGTGCTTGCAACGGTCTCCGGAGCCGAGAGGGCTGAACGCCTCGTCGGCCTCGGCCTCGATCACGCGATCGATCATCGCTCGGCCGACGTCGTCGAGGCGGTCATGCGCCTGACGGAAGGCCGTGGCGCGGATCTCGTCGTGGACCCGGTCGGAATCACCTTGCAAGCTTCCCTGGCGGCGCTCCGCCCCGAGGGGCGCCTGGTCTTCGTCGGCAATGTTGGTGGGTCGCAGCTCGGTATCGATCTGTGGCCGGCGCTGCAGGCGAACCAATCGCTTTTCGGCGTCTTCATGGGAACGCAATTAGAAAAGCCGGATGTCTACCGCACGGTCTCCCGGATGCTGGAACTGGCGGCGACTCGAGCGCTCAGGGTGATCGTGGACAGAAGCTTTCCGCTCGCGGCCGCTGCCGAAGCCCACGCCTATGCCGGAGCCCGTTCCATCCTCGGGCGCGTCGTCATCGTCCCCTGATGTGCCGTCCGGGCTGTATCACTGGAGAGAAGAGAGAATGGAAAAGCCGGAATTCTTCGTCACCCAAGGTTATGGGGAACGCCTGCGCGACCTGCTGCATTACTCACAGGCAGTGCGGATCGGAAATCGCGTGGAGATATCCGGCCAGGGCGGCTGGGACGACGATCTACGGATTCCCGACGCGTTGGAGGACGAGATCCTTCAGGCCTTCCGCAACGTGGAGCGCACGCTGGCGGCGGGCGGCGCGGGCTGGGAACATGTGGTGCACGTCAATTCCTACCATGTCGGCGGCTTTCCGCCGGAGGTCAACGCGACGATGGTTCGGCTCTATCGCCACTACATGCCTGACCACGCGCCGATCTGGACGCAGACGGGTGTCGGAGCACTCGGACTACCGACCATGCGCATCGAGATCCGCGTGACCGCCATCATCGCCTGAGCCGCGCGGGGCACGCCGATCCGGCCTCGATCATGTGACCGTGCGATCCACCCCGAAACCAGCCGCGCCAGCAGACCGGCGTCGAATGGCGAGATATCAGTCCCCGGCAAGCCGATGCAGAACGGCTTCGTCGAGAGCTTCAAAGAGGCAGGAACTAGCGCCTGATTCCAAGCGGCCCGGCACTGTCCTTATCCGCTTTCGCTCGCTTGCGGCGGAGAAAGCGGCCGATCAGCCGCGGGGCGCCCTTGCGCGGGATAAGGTCGATATCCGTCACCAGCCTGGCGCCGCCCTTCCGGCGCTCCAGCACGATCTTGCGGCTGTGAAAGGCTTCCAGCTCGACACGATGGGCGACGCTGACGATCGTGGCTTCCGGCAATTCGGTGGTCAGCATCTCCATCATCTGGTCCTGGCTCTTCTCATCCAGCGCGGACGTGGCTTCGTCCAGCACGACGATGTCAGGACGGTGCAATAGCAATCGAGCGAAGGCCAAGCGCTGCTTCTCGCCGCCGGAGAGCGTCTGATCCCATGGACCGTCCTTCTCGATGCTCTCCTTGAGATGGCTAAGCCCCACCTTGTCGAGCGCCGCGCCAATCTCCTCTCTCGCCCAGTCCTCGGCCGCGCCCGGATAGGCCGCCGCCCGATGCAGAGTTCCTGAAGGCACGTAGGGCTTCTGCGGCAGCATGAAGAGCCGCCGTCCCGCGCGGATGTTCACCGACCCGCCGCCCCAGGGCCAGAGGCCGGCTATGGCGCGGATCAGCGTGCTCTTGCCGCTGCCGGAAGCTCCGGCGACCAGAACCCGTTCTCCGGGCTCGATCATCACCTCCGTCTCGGCCACCACGGCGGCGCCGTCGTCAAGCGTGACGGAGAGGTCGTTGAGGCCGAGTATGGCGCCGTTTTCAGTCTGTTCGCGCTTGATCCGCCCCACTCCTTCGCCGCGCTCGGCACGTTCCAGTGCATCGAGAGACATCATCAGAGAGGCAATGCGGCGTGCACAGGCGTTCCAGTCTGCAAGGCGAGGATAATTGTCCACCAGCCAGCCGAACGCCGTCTGGACGATGGTGAAGGCGGACGCCGCCTGCATGACCTGCCCGAGAGTCATGCCGTCATCGAGATATTTCGGGGCGCATAAGAGGATGGGGACCACCGGGGCGATCAGGCTGGACCCCTGCGACACGGTCGTGGTGCGCATATGCTGACCGGCAAGGCGCGCCCATTGGCGCAGCACATTGGAAAAGGTCCGGTCTATTCCTTCCCTTTCCTCCTTTTCTCCGCCGAGCAGGGCGATGCTCTCACCGTTCTCCCGGACTCGGGTGAGCACGTAGCGATACTCTGCCTCAGCCTGGTTTTTGCCTTCGGATACCGCGACAAAGCTCCGACCGATGAAAACGATCGAACCCGAAGCGATGGCGGCGTAGAGCACGGCGGCGACCACCAGGAAACCGGGGATGGTAAGCTCGGCGCCGCCGATGCTTAATGTGAGCGCTCCGCCGATGGTCCACAGGACCACGATGAAGGTCGCCGCGGAAAGCAAGGCCGAAGTCACCCCGGCAATAAAATCAATGGGCGAATCCGTGGCGACTCTCAGATCTTCCGCGATGCGGTATTCTGGATTGTCGTGATCGCCGCTGACGAGATTAAGTTGATAATAGCGCCCACCGGTCAGCCATCGCGACACGACCGAATTGGTTAGCCAAGCACGCCAGCGGCGCTGCATACCCATGCGCGCATAGACCTGCGCGACACCGAGCAGCACGCTGCCTATAGCGAGAGGGAAAAACACCCCGGTCAGGAAAAGCACCGTTGCGGCATCGCGCTTCTCGATGCCGTCGAAGATGGCCCGGTTCCAAACATTGATGCCGTATTGGAGCCCGACATTGGCAACGATCATCACCAGCAGACCGATGGTGAACAGCCAGGCGAGGCGATCGCCGTGGCGCCCCCAATAGCCGCGCGCACTGATCCAGAACCGCTTCAGCAGATAGGATCTGCGCAGTTGCTCGGCTTCCTCTGGCGACAGCTCCGCATCGGGCACTATGATTTCTGGGGGTGGAGGCTGAACGTCTCCTCCATCCTCTGCCACCACATCGGCAAGTTCGGTTGTCTCCGACGGATCGGCCGTTTGGTCTGAGACATCGGGCGTCGCGATCACCGTGGTCATACCGGAACAACGGAAGAACAAATCCGAATGTTCCGGAGCCAGGGCGCCTCAAGAATTGGGGTGGATCGGATACGGATCCGCGCGCTGCCTGTCGCGATCAAATGATGCTGCGCCCCAACCCGAGAGGGTCGTCGAAACCGCCGTTGCTATCGTCAGCGATGACACAACGGCGTTACTTACACCAGATTTGTCATCGGACAGAAACGGTATTTGCGATGTCGGAGCGCGATAGTTGATGTCGTTTTCGATTACCATGGCGCGCATTCAAAAGTATCCGAATACGCGAGATAAGTACCGTGGTCGGTCGTCAGGCATTGTTTGATCGACGCATTCATTCGCTGGGAACCATCCTGCCAATTTAACGTTCAAGTTGCATAGTCTCTAAGCAATGGATGGCTAATATGAAGCGCATCATCGTCGCAGCGATCGCTATTGCCTTGTCTTCTCCAGCGCTCGCCCAAACGGCCAATCCCGAGCCCGCAACCCCGGCGGTCACTACCCCGGAAGCGCCGCCTCCGGCCGAACCCGCGAAGGGCGCCAATAGCTTCACGGAAGCCCAGGCGAAATCTCGTATTGAAGCCAAGGGCTTCTCCAGCATCACCGGCCTTATGAAGGACAAGGATGGTGTCTGGCGCGGTAAGGCCATGAAAGCCGGCGCCTCCCATGATGTCGCCCTCGATTATCAGGGCAACGTTTTTCCCCACTGAGGCCGAGCGTCATATCCACGGAAGGAAAGCACATGGCTACCGTTTCTGGTCTTTTCGACAACTATGACGACGCCCTCTCGGCGGTGAACAAGCTCGAGGCGTTGGGCGTCGATCGCGCCAACATCAGCATCATCGCCAACAACTCCGGCGACTGGTACGGCCAGCGTGTCGATGCGCGTGAAGGCAATGGCAATGCCGGCGAAGGTGCGGCGTCCGGTGCCGGCATTGGCGCGGTACTCGGTGGCGCGGGCGGGCTGCTCGCAGGCCTCGGCGTGATGGCCATTCCGGGCATCGGCCCGGTGGTCGCGGCCGGTTGGCTGGCCGCAACCGGTCTCGGTGCCGTCGCCGGCGCGGCGGCCGGTGGCGCCGTGGGCGGGGTAGTCGGCGCTATGACTTCCGAAGGCGTCCCGGAACGCGACGCGCATCTCTATGCCGAAGGCGTGCGCCGCGGTGGAACGGTCGTCTCAGCTAAAGTCGACGATGGTCAACTCTCCGCGGCCCAAGACATCTTGGACAACGAGGCCGCCGTCGATCTCACCGCACGTGAGAGAGTCTATCGCGAGCAGGGTTGGGCACGCTTCGATCCCGACGCGCCGGCCTACACCACCGAGGAGGTCGTTCGCGAGCGCGAGCGTTACCGTCTCTGACGGGATCTGGAGAGTTCAGGGCCTGCACGATGTCCCTCTGGTCCGTGCAGGTCCTCCAACTCGCAGGAGGGAACCATGAACATCCTACTCATCACCATCGCTGCGACTCTCGCTCTGTTCGCCGGTGCGGCCAATGCTGGCCCCTGCAGCGAACGCCTCGCCTCGATCGAGAAGGCCGCTTCGACCAAAGATGCCGGCTCGGGGCCGACAAACTCCACGGGAGCGACGGCCACCCCGCCCAACGCCGGCGTGCCGAAGGCAGGCGAGGTCCCAGGCACCGGCGGAACGGCCGGCATGAATGCCACTGTCGGCAATAAGGCGACTTCTCCCGCGGACGTACGGGCACAGACCTCCGGTCAGGCCACCGCCGCACAGGGAGGCACATCGTCGGCTGGAGAGCTGAGCAGCGCCTTGGCCGCGGCCAAGACTGCGGACAGCGCCGGTGACGCAGCGGCCTGCAATCGAGCGCTGGATACTGCCGAGCGGCTTTTGCGCGGCTGACGCGCGTGCGCGAAACGGGCCGGTGTGTCGACCTCGATACCGCCCCACCGGCCCCTTATCCCACAATTGATCGACGCTCGGCGGTCGAGAGGGGCTGACGGATCCTCCCTCATCCTGCTGCGAGGTTGTCGTTCCTGCACGCCACCGGATGCCGACGACAGTGCTGCAGATCCACCAGGCAGGCGAACCCCGCTCCTTTCCACGTCGCGCTCGGCGGAACCGGGACGAAGGACCAGACGTTCAAATCCCGACCTCAGGATTCCGATAAATGCACGAGCGCGCCGCTTCACGATTTGATGTTGCCGTTCGCCTGCATGAGCGGCAGACGTGGGATGGAGCAGCGCCAAGGGCGATCGTTGCACTCCCTGCGCGAGATGAAGGCGATCGCATAGAAGCCTGCCTGGCAGCTCTTCTCGCTCAATCCTCTGAGGCCGCCGCGGACGGTCGGGCCTCTTTCGGCATCGTCCTGCTTGCCAATAATTGTCGCGACGCAACCGTATCGCGCGCGCGCCAACAGCTCGCTGGCGCCGGCGTTCCGCATCGTGTGCATGACATTCGCTTGCCGCCCAATCGGGCCAATGCCGGCTTCGCGCGAGGCCTTGCATTGGACCTCGCCCGTCTGTGGCTGGAGCATGCCGGCGATGAGGGCGCCCTTCTGACCACGGATGCCGACACGCTGGTGAAGTCCGATTGGATAAGGCGGAACCTGGAGGGGCTCTCTGCAGGATGCGGCGCGGTCGCAGGACGTTTCGAGCTCGATCCCGTGGAGGAAGCTCTCCTGCCGGCCCATCTGCGCCGGCGCCGACGCATTGAGGCCGCCTACGAGGTGGCGCTCCTCACGCTCTCGGCTCTCCTCGATCCCGTGCCCCATGACCCTTGGCCAAACCATTGGACGACATCCGGCGCGAGTTTCGCACTGACTTTGTCTGCCTATCGAAAGATTGGCGGCCAGCCCGATGTGAAAGTTAGCGAGGACAAGGCTTTGGCACTGGCCCTTGCGTGTCACGATATCCCCATCCGCCACGATCCCACGATCGTGGTCTCCACCTCTGCCCGTCTTGAGGGACGTGCGGCAGGAGGCTGCGCCACGACGCTGAAACGACGGTGCGAAGCTCATGACTCGCCGGGCGACGAAAAGCTGGAAGCACTGCCGGCGGCATTGCGCCGGGTGATCCTTCGTCGCCGCTTTCGTCAGGCTTTCACGACCGATTTCCGGGCGGCTGAATGGGAATGTCGGTTAGCGATGCCGCCGGGCAGCCTCCAGGACGGAACGCCGCGGCATTTCGGTGAGGCATGGAGGAAGGTGGAAGCGTTGTGTCCGCTGCTGGCGAGGCGACCGCTTCGGCCCGTAGAAATGGAGCGACATCTGCTCGCTGCCCAGCGCATGCTCGCAGGCCTCGAACGGCGGTCAGCGCCTGCTCAAGAGATCGAGCCGATAGTCGTGAGTCCGCTGTTGACCGAGGAGGCACAGCGCCCCCGATACTTCCGCGATAAAGCCTTCAGCCGCTTCGTCACCGGAAAGCGGATAATCCGTTTCCCGGATCCAATGGACCAACTCGACGTCGCCGCCCGGAGCGAGGGAGCCCACGACGCGTTTGGCGAGCCGTGAGACATCATCGGAGCTGAGATAGTAGACCACCTCGGACAACAGGATCAGATCGAATCGCCCGGCAGGCCAATCGTCTGGCGCTTGCCCATGCACGAAGGTGACATGAGGGATCTGGCGGCAGCGCGAACGAGCCAATTCCAGCGCCTTGCTGGCAGGGTCCATAGCCACCAATTGCTCGCATCGATCGGCGAGGCGCTCCGTCAGGACGCCGATCGAGCAGCCGATCTCCAGAGCACGCCGATAGCGTGGCCCGGGCAAAGCGTCCAACGTTGCTTGGTATTTTGCCTGTTCATAGGCACTCGTCTCGAAGCGCCAAGGATCATCCGAGCGCGCATAGAGCGCGTCGAAATAGGATACGGGCAGCGTTGTGGTCATGGATCGGACCTTATGAAGATCTCCCACGGGGTGCCGAACAACGCCAGCATCGGAGCAGTCAGCCGGAAGCCATGGGGATCATCCGGCACGAGATTGGTCGTTTGGGAAAGGTGTGCAGCGATAGCCTGTCGCTTTGTCGGAAGATGTTCTTCGATCAAGACCCGCACGCCTGCACATGGCGGGTCGGGAAGTGGCGACAGCGGGTCTAACGTCAGCCCCCAGATCGGGTATTCCCACAGCGTCAAGCCTGGCAGCAGAGACGCGGCCGCCACGGCGAGCACGTAGCTCGCCTGATGATCGCAATGGGGATCATGCCGCCATGAAACGGCCATGACGTCAGCCTGACCGGAGAGAGCAGCGACACGATTTGCGGCCCGGCGCAGTTCGGGCCCGCTCGACGGGACGTGGCGATCAGGAAAGTCCAGGAAATGCACGTCGCGACAAGCAACACCAAGGTGCCGGGCGGCCTCGATCGCCTCTTCGCACCTGAGCGCCGCAAGACGTGACGGCGGAAACAGCTGCGAGTTCGGATGCGAGCCGGCACCGTCGCTGACGATGATGATCGCAACCGGCACACCCTCGGCCCGGCAAGCACTGATAAGTCCGCCGCAACCGAGGCTTTCGTCATCTGGATGCGGCGCGACCACCACGAGGCCGCGCCGCACGAAATCGTGGGGCGTAGCGAGTGGAAACTCGTCCATGGCTCGTAAGGCGGAAGCGGCGTTCATCATCGCCAGAGCTCGCCGATGGCTTGGTCGCTGCGGAGCGCATAGGCCGCTCCTTCGCACAGGGTACGATCGGGCGCCGGCTGGCGCAGATAGGTGGCGAGGTCTCGGCAGATTCGCTCGACCGCATTGGTCCGTAGAAAAGCCGATAAGCCGATGGAACGCTGGACGAGTTCCATGACGTCCAGTCCGGCACGCTCTACAGCGCAGCGCGCCAGGTTTACGTAAGCGACGATATTCTCTGCTGCAGGCGGCAGGGGAGCGTCGTCCGCCTCGGCTATGTTCGCTGCCCGTTCGGTCCACAAGCGCGCCGTCTCCACCGCCATCAACGCTTCGCCCATGCGGGCGCGTTGATGGGGATCGCTATCCCGCCCAGAGCGTCGTAGCGACGACCGCGCCTCCTCGATCAGACGTTCCATTGCCCCAAGCTGAACAGCACAGAACCGCCACGCGCCGCCGGAAAAATGCGGCTGGCGGTGATAGTCACCCCCCTTACCAATGATGTCGTCCGGCTCGACCACCAGCCCCGTGAAGCAGAAAGTGCCGGTCGCTGAGGCTCGCATACCATGGGCTCGCCAAGCGGAGAGATCAGCCCGAGCCGTTTTATCCAGGCGCGGTAGCACCATGAACAGCCTGTCGTCTTCATCCCGAGCCGTGATCATCGGGCGGTCAACGAAGCCCGCACCGGTTGCGAACGTCTTGGCACCTAAGAGGGTGATATGTCCGTTCGCACGGGCCAATCGTACTCCTTCAGCCCCCTCGGTGTTCCACACGCCAAACAAACAGCCATTCTTCGCGTCACGGCCAACTCGCTCGCGCTGCTCCCGCGTTCCGTAGCGGCGTATCAGCTCCGCAGCGTTGACATGCCCCTCGAATAATCGTCCGAGCGGGAGACTGGCCGTGCCGAGGAGAATAAGCCCTTGCAAAAGTTCCTCGGGTGCAACGGGTCGTTCCCCGTCCTCGATCCGAGCGAAGGGCGAGGCCAGAGCTCCGATTGCTGTCAGCCTGGCGATATCCTCTGAGGGGAATGAACGGTCCTCGTCCAATTCCGCTGCTCGATCAGCGATGTGACGCATCTCGTCACGAAAAGCCGCTGTGACGAGACGGTTCTGCTCCGCACTGATGTCCAGCATTTTGCTTCATTCCCTTTGCTGGAATGCAATGCGACGACGGAACAGAAGGTTCCGGGGGAGACTGCTCGTCGGCGGCCGGGCAAGCTCGAGCTAGGTGCGCCGATCTGACTTCGAGGTAGTATCCGGCAGTTTGTCTTTCTGATCGGGCGAACGACGTGGCGCTTTCAGCGGCGGTTGCACAGGATCGTTGAGCGGCGCCGCATCCGGGATCGGGTCCACGTCGGGCATTGGCGGCACACCCGGTACAGCGCGTGTCTTCGGCCTATCCGATGTCATAGGCAGCGCTCCTAAGCCGCCCCAACCGGAGGCGAAGCTCCGGCCGGGCGTGGCATATCACGACGCCATCGGGTCGCGATGTTCCGGCATGGCCTTCAATTGCTCCTTGGTCCACGACGTGACGGCGTGAATGTCGCCGTCTTCATCGCGCATGAAATCGAGATCGCCGACGGGGACAGCTACCGGCTTCGCTCCAATTCCGAGGAACCCACCCACATCGATGACGACTTCGCTGCTCGAGCCGAGCCCGTGGATATGCGACACGCTGCCGATCTTCTGGTCTCCCGGACCATAAATCGTCGCACCATTGAGCATATCAGGCGTGAGTTCAGCGCGAGTCAGATGGATATGATTGGCATGATCCATTGGGACCTCCCATTGGTGATGCGTCGTCAACTTATGGGAACGTCAGCCGTTCCCGTCATCGTCGTGAAACAACCTTCATCGACCAGGTCCGAATGATTTTGGACCGACCGATTTCGTCATCGAAGTCTTGAGAAAGCTCACTTCGGCGCTTGCGGCTGCCGACTTCAAGATTGTGCGCTGAGGCGACCCGTCCTCGCTCATGAAATGTTCACAAGTGAGCAGAACTTCGTTTGGTAACAAGGTATGGCGAATGGATGAAAATGCTTGAACAGACGGCCCGTCGGATCTGCACACTGGATCTACAGGGAAAGGGTTTCTTGCCCGACCAGATTGCCCAGCGGGTCGATCGCTTCTGGCCTGTCGTCGCCAACGAGATCCGCCAGGGAGTTGTACTGGTCGGCGAATGGCCGTTCAGCGCTGAGGAGATCGAGGAGCTTTCAGCGGAGTATCGAACCTTGATGCCCCAATGAGCGAGTGGGCCAATGTATCGCTATCGGATATTGGAGTTTTCAGCGGAAGGAATGATCGCCGCATCGACAGAGGTCGATTGCGCGGATGACCTCGCCGCCGTCCAATGTGCTCGGGCGATGCAGACACGACTTCGGATGGAGATTTGGCAGGCTAATCGCCTAGTGGACATGCTTGATGCGCCCCAGGAATAAGCGCTGTGCCGACTTAGGCTAGGGCGGATGCCGGGGACCAGTCGCTGTGATCCGGAGGATCGGCATAGGGCGGTGACGATCGAGCTACGTAACCGCGAGCAAGGCAAGAGGAGCGTCAAACAACACCTCCACCCCCCGCGCCGATATTGCGGTGATCTTCCCGCGGTGAGCATTCCCGTCCTCAAGCGTGACAAGCACGGAAGTCAGGGGCACTCCCATCATGGATGGCATCTCCGTCGCGATGAAGCCGGTTGCATAGAGCCCCCCAATGGGGATCGATGTCTTTCGACGCATCACCTTGATGTCATAGCGAGCGGTCGTCGCCGCGAACCCAGAGACGCGTAGCCAGCCTTCACCGCTGAAGGATCTAATCACTTCCATTCTGGGGAAGGCCTCACTCTGCTCACTTACCAAGAACCATTGGTCGCAGAGAGGGTTCCGTCCCCATGCCAATCTATTGAACGCGACGTTTTCGGCCGTTCGTGCTATGGTTACCGTGCTCTTAATGAGAGCCCGTGCCTGGGGTGATCGGCCCCAACGGTTGAAATGGCGTCACCCAAGGACGCGCCCTCATCCGCCACATCTCTCATACGCCGTCAGCACTGGCGGCAGCGTGGCTGTCATGGAAAAGCTGGAGGAGCGCGCGCGTGCGATCTGCGCGCAGGATCTGTTGGCCGCCGGGTGTTGGCCGACCGAAAGGCAAGGGAAGATTGATCGGCTCTGGCCGGTCGTCGCGCGTGAGATCATGGGCGGCGACACCGATCCCGTCTTTGCGCACATCGCTGACATGGCGGAGAGGCAGCGCGAGTACGATGCCATGTGCAGCCGCCAGGACGGTGGTGTTGCCGGCAGCAGCTTCCAGCTTATGGGTGCGGATCAATCAAAGCCGGATCGCTGACCTTGTGAGGAGTGAGCCATCTGGCGTTTAGCCGACTCTCAGGCCAATTGACGGCGGATCCGCCAGAATGCCGGCCTCCTCTGCCGCGGATGCAAATGCCAGCCTGAAGGCTTCGACCGGGACATGGCTCGCTAGAGCGTCCAATGCCACTCGCCGAGCCGAGACGTGCAGCGGGGTGTTGGAGAATGCTTCCGGCCAATTGTCCATCAGAAACCGTGCGGCGCCCTCGACGTCGCCAAAGGTTCGCCGGGTTGCGGCGTCCTCAGAGACGGAAATGGGCGTGATAAGCATGGACATTTGAAGCACCGGAAAAACGCCCCCGCCAAGGCGGGGCGGGGGCTAGGTCGTCGTGCCGGTGAACCGAACAGGCGCAGTCAGTCATGGAGCCAACGTCCCCATCTGCTGTTCGTTCCATCGAACGGGAGAGCCTTTCCGGGCGAAAACGGCCGGCGACGGACGCGCACGACCGCAGCTCAGCATCGCGCAGGGCGCGTCAGGCTCGGAACACCCGACAAACGCACGCGTTCACAATAGATACGCCGTCGAAGGCGAGGAGCGATGTCCATGACCTTCTACAAGATTTTTATGTTCGGCCACCAAGGCGGATTGGAGATGGCGAGCGACATGGAATGCAGCGGCGATGCGGCTGTGCTTGGCCAAGTCCGCGCGATGCGGGCCGGTCGACGGGTTGAAATCTGGGACGGTGACCGGATGGTCGCTTCGCTCAATCAACGAGGTGAGATCGTTCAGCCGGACTATCAGGCTCCGATGAAGACTGACTTTTGAGATTAGGTCGGCTCCGCCATCTGCCAATCAGATTGGCTACTACCTTCCAGCTGGTGACAGGTGACGGGACCGAGAGCACTCAGCTCGGGCACAGCAGCTACGGTCCTATGTACCTACCTTTGCATTCTGGCTGCATACGCTCGGGTAGGGAACACCCCGGGACGATGCCGCATTGAAGAAAAGTTGCACGGCGCAGAGGATCGACTCAATGGCTCAAACTCCGACAAGAGCCGGCTGGAAGGGCTATCTCAAGCTCAGCGAGATGGTGTGTGCCGTCTCTCTCTACACCGCCGTTTCCGACAGCGAGCGCGTCAGCCTCCACATGGTCAACCGACGCACCGGCAACCGGCTGCAAAGACGGTTCGTCGATTCCGATACCGGAAAGGTCGTCGAGCGCGAGGACCAGGTAAAGGGCTACGAAGTTGCGTCGGGCGAATATGTGACGCTCGAGGCGGAGGAGATCGCCGCGGCATTTCCCAAGGCCGACAAGACTCTGGCCATTGAGCACTTCATCGCCTGCTGCGATATCGACGACCTCTATTTCGACCGGCCCTATTATCTGCGCCCCTCCGACGAGGTGTCGCAACCGGCCTTTGCGGTGATGCGGGAGGGGCTGCGGCGGCGCAAGGTAGCCGCGCTCGCGACCGGCGTGCTGTTCCGCCGACCGCGAACTTTGCTGGTGCGAGCCTATGACGAAGGGCTCATCGCCACGACGCTGAACTATGACTACGAGGTGAAATCGGCCCAAGACGCTTTCGCCGACATCCGAGAGGTGAAGGTGGATGATGAAATGCTGGATCTTGCCCGGCACATCATCAAGACCAAATCCGGCCAGTTCGATCCCACCAGCTTCGAGGATCGCTATGAGGCCGCTCTGACCGAGCTTGTGCGCGCCAAGATCGCCGGTCGCAGCATCGCACCGCCGAAGCGCAAGCTGGCCAAGGTCGTCGACCTGATGCAGGCGTTGCGCGAGAGCGCCGGGATGGCCGGCCGCGACACGGCGGCAAAGGCGAAGGGCGGTCGTCGTAAATCCACGGCGGATACCTCCAAGGCGCCGGTAAAGCGAGCGCCGGCCCGCAAGGCGGGATAGCTCCATGGCGCTGGAGACCTACCGCCGCAAGCGCGACTTCAGCCGCACCGCCGAACCCCAGGGCGGTGAGAGCGCAAGCGACGGCCATGCCTATCTGATCCAGAAGCACGCGGCACGCAGGCTGCACTACGATCTTCGCCTCGAACTGGACGGCGTGCTCAAGAGCTGGGCGGTAACGCGCGGTCCGAGCCTGGTACCGGGAGAGAAACGCCTGGCGGTGCATGTCGAGGATCACCCTCTCGACTATGGGACGTTCGAGGGGACGATCCCCAAGGGGCAATATGGCGGCGGCACCGTCTTGTTGTGGGACACCGGCTCCTGGGAGCCGATCGGCGACCCGCACAAGGGATACGCGAAGGGGCACCTCGAATTCGAACTCGCCGGCCGGAAGCTGCGCGGCCGCTGGCACCTCGTCCGCATGGCGAAGCGACGAGGCGAGACCGCCGACAACTGGCTGCTGATCAAGGGCGAGGACGAGGAGGCACGCGACGCGAGCGCGCCTGACGTGCTGGAGGCCGAACCTGATTCGGTGAAAACCGGCCGCACGCTCGACGAAATCACTGCCAGCGCGGCACCTCGCATGCCTGGTGGTACGAAAGCTCGTGGAGCATCATCGGCAAAACCGAAAAGACAGCCAGCGGATCGCGCCTCCGCGCCGCTGCCCGCCTTCGTCGAGCCGGAACTGGCGACGCTTGTTGCCAAGGCGCCGACCGGGAAGAACTGGATCCACGAGATCAAGTTCGACGGCTACCGGATAGAGGCACGGATCAATAACAACGCCCAAGGCAAAGGGCGGGTTCGGCTGTTCACCCGCTCCGGGCTCGACTGGACAGGCCGCTTCGGCCCCTCGCTCGTCGAGGCGCTTGCTAATTTGCCGATACAGTCCGCACTCATCGATGGCGAGCTTGTCGTCGAGACACCTCAGGGCGCGTCGAGCTTCACGCTGCTGCAGCAAGACCTCGCGGCGGACCGGCACGATCGGTTCGTCTACTATGGCTTCGATCTGCTTCATCGCGACGGCACCGACCTGCGCGGAGAGCCGCTTCTTGCTCGCAAGGCCGCACTCGCAACGCTGATGCAGGATGTCCCGCCGCTACTCCGACTAAGCGAGCATTTCGAGGTGGATGGCGCCACCATGCTGCGCCACGCCTGCCGGCTCAGTCTGGAGGGGCTGGTGTCGAAGAAAGCTACCGCGCCCTATCGTTCCGGCCGCAGCCGCGACTGGGTGAAGTCGAAATGCTCCGACCGGCAGGAATTCGTCATCGGCGGCTTCGTGACCTCCACGGCGATGCCGAAGGCGATCGGCTCGCTGGTACTCGGCGTGCACGAAGACGGCCGGCTGGTCCATGTCGGACGCGTCGGCACCGGCTTTTCGCAGGCCGCAGCCCGCGACCTCTACGCCCGGCTCTCGGAGATGACGCGGGCGAGGAACCCATTCGCGGGCGCCCTGACGGCCGACGAAAGACGGGGCGTGAGCTTCGTCGCGCCGCAGCTCGTTGCCGAGGTCGAGTTTCGCGGCTGGACCGGCGACCGGCACCTGCGCCACGCCGCGTTTCGCGGCCTGCGCGAGGACAAGCCGGCGAGGGAGATCGTGCGCGAGACCGCCGCCGTGACGGCACCCTCAATGTCACGGATCAAGCTGACCCACCCCGAGCGTGTCTACTGGCCGGAGGACGGCATCACCAAGCACGACCTCGCCGAATATTGCGCCACGATCTGGCCGCGCATCGCGCCCTTCGTCGTCGCCCGTCCATTGGCGCTGCTGCGTTGCCCGGATGGCATCGCCCAAGCCTGCTTCTTTCAGAAGCACTCCTGGCGCGGCATGAACAAGGCCCTCAAGGTCCGGCGCGACACCGAGGGCAGCGAGATGCTGGCGATCGACGATCTCGACGGCCTCATCGCGCTGGTGCAGGCCGGCTCGCTGGAAATTCACCCCTGGGGCAGTACGCTGGCGGACATCGAAGAGCCCGACACGCTGGTCTTCGATCTTGATCCCGGCGAGGGCGTGAACTGGCACGCCATGGTGGCCGGCGCGAGGAACGTGAAGTCGCGACTGGAGAGCGAGGGTCTTCCTGCCTTCGTCAAGACCTCGGGCGGCAAAGGGCTGCATGTCGTCGTGCCGCTTCGTCCGCATGCCGGCTGGGATGACGCCAAGGCGTTCGCCAAGGGCATCGCCGAGGCTATGGCGGCCGACGACGCCAAACGCTTCATCGCGGCCGCCACCAAGGCGCGGCGCAAGGGCCGCATCTTCGTCGACTATCTCCGCAACGGGCGCGGCGCCACCGCCATCACCGCCTACGGAACGCGCGCGCGTCCCGGAGCGGCGGTATCGATGCCGGTCGCCTGGGACGAACTCGACAGCCTCACCGGCGCGGCAGACTTCACTCTGGCCAATGCGCCGGCCCGGGTATCCGCGCAGAAGCGCGATCCCTGGGAAGATTTCCGCCACGCGGCAGTGCCTCTCGCGACCAAGGCGCCAAGGCGGAAGCGCTAGCGGCGCTTGCGCATCTCGCTCGCCAGGCTGGCCTTCAGCACATCCATAATGTTGACCACGTTGGTCGGCGTCTCATCGCCGTCCTTGTCCTTGGCGCGGCGGGGCGGCGACTTGCCCGCGGTTGCCTTCTTGCGGGCAGAGATCAGTGCCTTCAGCTTTCCCTGCATGGGATCGCGAACATCCGATCCGTCCCATGCCTTGCTGCGCTTGTCGATCAGCTTGCCGATAAGGCCGACCATATCGGCATCCACCTCGCCGGGGATATTGTCGAGATAGTCCTGCGGCGGCCGCACTTCGTCAGCATAGTGCAGCGTCCACAGCACGATGCCGCGCAAGCGCGGCTCCAGCATCACCACGCGCTCGCGGCGATAGAGCACCAGCCGGGCGATGCCGACGGTGTCGGTGGCAACCATCGCCTCGCGAATGACGGCGAACGCTTCCTCGCCGACCTTGTCGTCAGGCATCAGAAAATGCGGCTTGTCGTACCAGATCCACTCGACGCTATCGGCGGGAACGAAGGTCTCGATATTGATGGTGCGGTTGCTGTCCAACGCCACGGCATCGAGTTGGTCATCATCGAGAACGACATAATTGCCCGGCTCGCGCTCATAGCCGCGGGCCTGATCGTCGTCGTCTACGACCTTCCCGGTTTCGGCATCGACATAGATGCCGGACACTCGGTTGCCCGTCGCACGGTTCAGCGTGTGGAAACGGATCTTCTCGGCTTCCGACGTCGCCGGCGTCATCGCCACCGGGCACGTCACCAGCGAAAGCTTGAGATAGCCCTTCCAAAATCCCCGCCGTGCCATCGCACTCCTCCTCGACGGGGGATAAACGTGTCTCGATGAACGCGGTTCCTCTGGCCGGATTGGGCTTGGATGGCTAATCGTCTCTACCGAGCGGCATCGTCCTAAGCTCCGTTGCGCGGCACGCTCACGAAGAGCTCAAAGCCACCTAGCGCCACAAGCGGAAATTCGACCGGCTCTAGAATCCGGACGTTCGCGAACCAATGGGCAATCCACCCAATAGACGGTCCTGGGCAGGCGCCAAGATCAGACCACCGCCCCGGCCGTGGCTACGCCGGCCTTAGTCTGAATAGGCTTGGCGACCAAGTTGAGGTTGGCGTCACCGCAGCTGCAGCACAGCATCGCTTTCGGCTTGTACTCCAGTGTTACCCAGAGAAGCTCCGAGCACCTGGCGCAGGTAAATGGGTGACGAACGCCTTATGGGCGTCGACCACATGCTGGAAATCCTCGCGCGTCAGATCCGCCCAAGGATTGTAGTGTACACCGGAGCTCAGTTACCGCTGATCGATCTTAGCGTCCTCGCGCACTCCACCTGAAAGCGGCGGCGCGGCCGCCGATTGCCGTGACCAAATCTGGCTTGTTCCAGGCGTTGGCCGAGGCCTTTGCCTTCTTGACGGCGTCGGTGAGGCCGTTCGATGCCCCGCTTACCAGGCCGCCGAAGCCGAAGCTTCCGGCTGGGCGTCACCTTTGGCGAGCTGGGCGGCGATCTCCTCCCAGACACCGGCGTTGGTCCTTTCGGCCGGCCTGGTGTCGACGCTCCAGTTCTTGCAGTGGGCGAAGCTCTTCCCCTTTATCAGCCCTTCCGCCTTCATATGACAGCCACACCTCGTCGTGGGTGTTCAGGATGAATTGCGTCTTCGGGAACTGCTTCTTCAGAAGCGCGCTAGTGAAGCAGGCTCCGCCCAATGATGGTGTGCTCAGCGCGGTCGGCAAGCTCGGCGTCAAGGCGAACAGCTATGCCTTCGATGTCGTGATGGTCGATGTCTCGGCAAGCGAAGGCTGGCTGGTGGCCGACAGCCCGCTTTACCGCGTCGATCTCGCCAAGGGCACCGCTACCAAAGTCGGCAAGATCAAGGGCGCCACTGGTATGGTCAACGACATCGCCGTCATGCCGGCGATGTGACGACGCTTGATCGAAACGATGAAGGCCGCTGGAGCGATCCGGCGGCCTGTTGTCGTTTCAGACCGCCGCAACGGTGATCCGGCGCTCTCGGATTTTCGTCATCGGCGGGCCGTCTGGCACGCTCGTCGGCACGGCCTGCGATCAGCAGCGCGACCTGACCTATTCCATGGAAATCACGGTCATGCCGAAGCAGCTCCAGACGCCCGGCTGGATTCTTCCAGCTGCCGTGCAAGTCAGTGCTCTGGCCGCGTGACGGCTGAGCCTTGGCTCAACCCTGAAGCTTATACAGCCCGACATCGATGGCGCCAGAGCGGAAGCCGCCCTCGCAATAGCTGAGATAGTATTCCCATAGCCGCTTGAACTCGGCGTCGAAGCCCATCCGCTCGATCGCCGGCCACGCATCCAGGAACCGGGTACGCCATTCCGCCAGCGTCTGCGCATAGCCGATGCCGAAGTACTGGGTCTCGACCAGTCGCAGCCCGGCGCGGCCGGCTTCATCGGCGATGTGCGTCTTGGTCGGCAGCATGCCGCCGGGAAAGATGTGACGCTGAATGAAATCGGTCTGCCGCCGATACCCGTCGAAACGATCGTCGGCGATGGTGATGACCTGCAACACCGCCGAGCCCGCCTGCTTCAGGCTGGCTCTTAGCTTGGCGAAGTAGATCGGCCAATAGGCTTCCCCCACCGCCTCCAGCATCTCAATCGATACGATGCGGTCATAGGTTTCGGAAACATCGCGATAATCCTGCAAGCGTAGTTCGGCATTCGCGGTGAGCGCGGCGTCGGCAGCCACCCGGTCCTGCGCATAAGACAGCTGTTCGCGCGAGAGCGTGATGCCGGTGACATTGGCACCGCTTTGCGCGATTGCCGCGGCCAGTGCGCCCCAGCCGCAGCCGATCTCCAGCACGCGTTCGCCCGGCTGGGCATCCAGCATGGCAACGATGCGCGCAAGCCGAGCCTCCTGTGCCGCCTCAAGGCCCTGCCCCGGCGCGACGGCTATGGCGGAGGAGTAGCTCATGCTGCGATCGAGCCAGAGCCGGTAGAAATCATTGCCGAGATCGTAGTGGAACGCGACGTTGCGGCGGCTTCCGGCTTTCGAGTTGCCCTTCAGCGCATGGCAGAGTCTGTTCCACAGCCGCACCGGCGGCAGGGCCGCGATGCCGGCGGCAAGCTCGGGAATATTCAACGCGGCAAGCTCGATGAAGACCGGAAGGTCCGGGCTCGACCAATCGCCCGCCACATAGGCTTCCGAGAAAGCGACATCACCGCCGATAATCAGCCGCTGGAGCGCACGCCAACGATGCAGCACCAGCGTCGCCTCCGGCCCGGGTTCTGGCCCGCGCACGGGCAGGCGGCGGCCATTCGGCGTCACGATGGTGAGGCTTCCGATGGCGATGCGGCACAGCAGCCGGGTCAATAAAGCCTCACGGAAGCGCAGAGGCGCGGCCGACGTGTCGATGTCACGGGCAGACTTGGCGAGGCTTTCGGCGTTTAAGCGCATGCAGCCCTTCCTCAGGATCGGCGGGGAGGCGAAACACTGACGGGTGTCTCGGGCGCCGGTGGGCGTGGACGCAGGCTGATGCCCTTGGCCCAGATCCACAGCGCTTCCCAATGTATGCCGGCGATGACTTTAAGCGTCAGAAGTGGATGCACTATCAGCGCGCGTGTCAATTGACGGTCGCTGATAGGACGGCGCTTGGCGGCAAGAACGGCGCTCAAGACTGAACCGGTGGCATCGCTGGCCAGTATGGCGACCCGCAGCGCCTCGGCGGGCGGGTCGACGCGGAAGCTGTAGGTCAGCTTCATGTCCATGAAGGGCGAAACATAGAAGCACTTTTCCGCCTTTTGGCGCAGCGGCGTCGTCTGGTCCGCCCCGACCGGAATGAGATAGGAATGACGCTGGCCGAAAGTGTTGTTCACCTCGTACATCACGGCGAGAAGCGAACCATCCCGCCGGTAGCAGAAATATATGTTCAGCGGATTGAACGCGTAGCCGAACAGACGCGGCATGGTGAGCAGCCTCACAGCGCCGCCATCGGGCTCCAACCCGGCCGACATCAGCAAATGCTCGATCTGCGCCTTCAGAGCTCCACCCTTGGAATCTGCATAGTCGCGATCGTAGAAGCTCAGCAAGTTGAAGCGGTTGCGCGAAAACACCTTCAACCGCCGATCCAGTGCGTCGATCTCGTCGAGATCGAGCAGCAGCGAGAACAGCCGATATGCCAGCCGGTGGTGGCGCGGCTTGAGCCGTATATGCATCACTGATCCAACATAGAGCGCCGAGGCGGTGTCGCTCATGATGCGGTATCCCACATGACGGGCGCCATCTGGCGCGACGGCAGGACGATGCGACCGGACTCGTCAGCAACATCCCACGGTCGCCGGACGCCTCCCAACTCCTCGGCAGCGGCGAGCCCCGACTGAAGCCCATCCTCATGAAAACCCGCGCCGAAATAGGCGCCGGCAAACCACACCCCGCCTTCACCCTGCAGCGTCCACAGCCGCTGCTGCGCCGCCATGGCATCGGCATCGAACACCGGATGATCGTAGGAGGTGCGGTAGGCGACCGTCGCGGGATCGGGCGCTAAGGTGGGGTTGAGAGTGACGAACAGCGGCTGGTGCTCTGGAATATGCTGCAGTCGATTCATCCAGTAGGTCACGCACAGCCCGGTGTCGCCCCGCTGATCAGCCAGATAGTTCCAAGCCGCCCACGCGCCGCGGCGACGGGGCATCAGCCGGGCATCGGTGTGCAGCACCGCATCGTTGCGGCTGTAGCGGAACGCGCCGAGCAGTTTGGCCTCAGCCTCGTTAGGATGCTCCAGCATGGCGAGCGCCTGATCGGCATGGGTTGCGATCAGAACCCGGTCGAAACGCTGCTCATTGCCGTCCGCATCGACCACCACCACGCCATGCGCCACGCGACGCACCGCACGGACCGGCCCGCCCATGACCACGCGACCTCGGAACTCCTCCCGCAACCGCGCCACATAGTTGCGGCTGCCGCCGGCAACGGTGCGCCAGATCGGCCGCCCAGTCACCTGCAGCAGGCCGTGATTGGCGCAGAACCGGACAAAAGCCGCGGCCGGATAGCGGCCGACATCGGCGGCTGGCGTCGACCAGATCGCCGCGGCCATCGGATAGAGATGATCATGCCGGAACGCGGCGCCGTAGCGATTACTGTCGAGATAGCTATCGAGGCTCTGCAGTCCCATCGTGGGCAGGTCGCGCGGGGCGTTGCGATAGAAGCGCATGAGGTCCGCCAGCATCGAGCCGAAGCGCGGCGACAGCAAATTGCGCGGCTGGACGAACAGTCCGCGCAGATCGGTGCCGGCATATTCCAGCCGCCCGCCATCCAGCGACACGGCAAAGGACATATCCGTCGCACGGGTCGCCACATTCAGCCTGGCGAGCAGCGCCGTGAGATTGGGGTAGGTCGCCTCATTATAGACGATGAAGCCGGTATCGACCGGAACGCCTGCGGCCTCCACCGTGTTGGAATGACCGCCAAGTCGCCCCTCACCTTCCAACAGCGTAACATCGTGGCGCTCAGACACCAGCCAGGCGGCGGACAGACCTGATATGCCCGCGCCGATGACCGCGATGCGCAGGGCGGAGCCGGGCACGAAATCCTGGCGAATGTTCATGACGCGCGTTCTCGGAGCCGGTGGAGTGCGAGGGCGTGGTTGTCTGATATGTACGCAGCCGGCTTCCCGATGGATCACGCTTTGGCGCAATGATCCGGCATCTGAACCGGCGCGTAGAAGGGGTCATGAATGCGTTCCTGGAACCTGCACGCTCCGAAATCGCCAACACGTCGCCATCGCGACGGGGAGCGCTCGTGACACGTTTGATGCAGGACGGTGCTACGCCTGACGGCGGCGAACTGTCGGACCTGATCCGCAGGGTCGCCGATGACCAGGACCGGCATGCCTATGCCCGGCTCTACAGCTATTTCGCACCGCGCGTGACGTCTTTCCTGCGCAAGTCCGGCCTGCCCGCCAACGCCGCGGAAGAGATTGCGCAGGAAGTGATGCTCGTGGTCTGGCGCAAGGCGTCCTATTTCGATCCGGAAAAGGCGGGCGTGGCGACCTGGATCTTCACCATTGCCCGCAACCTGCGCATCGACCACTCCCGGCGATCAAGAGTCGCTACCGCTGCCGAAGCCACCCCTGTCGATAATGAGGAGGTCGCGCCGTCCGGCGAGGTGCTGCTGCTGGTTGCCGAACGCGAGGCCAGTGTGCGCGCTGCGCTTGGCTCGCTCTCGGAAGAACAGGCGGCCATCGTCCGGCTGTCATTCTTCAGCGACAAGGCACATTCCGAGATCGCCCAGGAGCTCAGCCTTCCCCTCGGCACAGTGAAATCGCGCGTGCGCCTCGCCCTCGGGCGGCTGCGCACGCTGCTGGAGGGCCAATCGTGACAATCCATCATCACGCGACCGATGAGACGCTCATGCGCTATGCCGCTGGGCAGTTGCCGGCCGCACCAGCCCGGGTGATCGACGTGCATCTCTCCGGTTGCCCGGCCTGCCGCGCCCGCGTCGAGCAGTTCGAGGCATTGGGCGGTGCTCTGCTGGAGCAGATCGAGCCGGCGGCGATGTCGCCCGGCGCCTTCGCCGCCGTGCTGCGTGCCATCGATGCGACGGACGAGAAAATCACGAAGACCGTGTCGTCTCTCAGCTCCGTGGGCTGCGCCCGCGCGCCGGCGATGTTGCCAGGGGGGATCGGGCTGCCCGAAGCCCTGCGCGACTGCGAGATGGGACCCTGGCGGTGGATCGGCATCGGCGTGCGCGCAAGTGTCATCACCCTGCCGGAGGATTCCGAGGCGCGGTTGATGCTTCTGCGCGTCGGCGCCGGCCGCAAGCTACCGGAGCACGGCCATTTCGGCACCGAGTTCACGCAGGTGCTGGTCGGGTCGTTCGCGGATGAATTCGGGCGCTACATGCCCGGCGATCTCAGCGAGATGGGCCACGAGATCGAGCACCAGCCCATTGTCGATCAGGAATGCGAGTGCATCTGCCTCGCCGCGCTGGACGGCGGCATGCGGCTCACCGGCTTCTTCGGTCGGTTGATCCAGCCCTTCGTCAAACTGTGAGAAAAGGCATGCGCGAGGCTTTGCTCATCGCGCTCGCCTTTCTCGCCACCGGCGCGGGCGCCGCCGCCTTCGCGCCGGCCGCCATCCTCAACGCGCTGTCGCGGCTCGAGCCGGTGTGTGTCGTGACCGACCAGAACTATGCAGAGGGTGATCGGCACGGCGTGGACATCTACGCGCCGGAAGGCGCCTCGGGATTGCCCGTGGTCGTGCTCTTCTACGGTGGCGGGTGGGAAGAAGGCGACCGCGCGCAGTACCGCTTCGTCGGCACAGCGCTGGCGAGCCGAGGCATCGTCACCGTGATTCCCGACTACCGCGTCTATCCGCAAGTGCGGTTCTCGGCCTTTCCGAAAGACGCGACTCGGGCGGTGCAGTGGGCGCATGCTGCCGAGTTCGGCGGCGACCCATCACGGCTGGTGTTGGCAGGCCATTCCGCCGGTGCGCATATCGCCGCCATGCTGGCCTTCGATCCGCAGTGGCTGGCGGGGGTGGGGCTCGATTCCCGGCGCGATCTCGCCGGCATGGCGGGATGCGCCGGCCCCTATGCTTTCCTGCCGCTGCACAGCCCCCCATTGATGGAGATCTTCGGCCCCGAACCGAGGCGCCCGCTCAGCCAGCCGATCAATTTCGTGGTCGGCGGCGAAACACCGGTCTTTGTCGCCACCGGCACGGCGGACACATCGGTCGATCCGGGCAATACTATGCGCCTTGCCGCCCGCATCCGCGCCCATTGCGGCAGCGTCGATACGAGAGCTTACGAGAAGCTAAGCCACCGCAGCATCATCGGCGCCGTCTCCCGACCGCTGCGCTGGCTCGCCCCAGTGCTCGACGACACGGCGGAACTCGTCCATCGCGTCACCCGAAAGGGGGACGCGTCGTGAGCCTCCCGCTCCTTCTCATCATCCTCGCCGCGACGCTCTCGCTCGCCATTGCGGCGGCATGGCTCGCTGCCGAGCGCAGCGGCAATCATGGCTGGGTCGACACCATCTGGTCGTTCGCCACCGGCATCGCCGGCGTTGCTGCCACGCTGATGCCGATCGGCGATGACGCGTGGGCGCCACGGCAGATACTCGTCGCCGCGTTGGTCGCGCTCTGGGCGTCGCGGCTCGGTGGTCACATCCTGCGGCGGACCCTCGAAGGCCATGACGACCCGCGCTATGCCGACCTGCGCCAGGAATGGGGTTCGGAGGCCTCCCGCCGGCTCTTCCTGTTCCTGCAAGTTCAGGCATTGGCGGCGTTCACTTTCGTGCTCGCGGTGATGGTGGCCGCGCGTAATCCCGCTCCGCACTGGCGGATCGGCGATGGTCTCGGCCTTACGCTGCTCCTGGTCGCGCTTGCGGGTGAAGCGTCGGCGGACCGCCAGCTTGCCCGGTTCCGCGCCGACCCCGCAAATCGCGGCCGCATCTGCGACCAGGGACTATGGGGCATCACCCGCCACCCCAATTATTTCTTCGAATGGCTGGGCTGGCTTGCCTATCCCGCCATCTCCATCGATTTCGCTGGCGCCTACCCGTGGGGCTTCGTCACGCTGGTCGCGCCGGCGCTCATCTATGTCCTGCTCGTCCACGCATCCGGAATTCCGCCCACGGAGGCGCACATGCTGCGCACACGCGGAGACGCATTTCGCGCCTATCAACGGCGGGTCAACGCCTTCTGGCCCGGCCCCCCGAGGCGACAAAGGAGCTAGCCCACGGCTTGATTGCGACTGTCGGCCGCTCGGCCGACCGCTTCCCGCTGCCGGCTGCGTTGACGCGCCCACAGGCCTTTAACTGCTGCCAGGTTCACCACCCTGTTCAGAGTCCAAACGCTTTGCCTCAACCCGGATCGTGGCGATGTCGAACTCCGCGCCAAAGCTCTTTCACATCGAAGTCGTGGAGCGCAGCCGCAACCTGGCCAATATCCCGGTAGTGACCGCGGACATGAACGTGGTCGAAACCGATGAGCGTTTCGACCGCATCGTCTCAGTGAAGATGGTTGGGCACATGGCCTAGCATTTCGACCATGCTGACGAGGACGACTGGATCGTGCGGCATGTCTTTACTGGCGGCATCATGAAGATCGGGGGCTGCTATGGCAGATGAGAGCTCGGTTCGTCGTGAAGAAGGGATGGCGCTGGGCGGCCGTGAGGCTGAACGTGGAGGGCTCAGCCTTGGCCCGTGCCCACAAGGGCGCGGGTGATCATCATGCCCGCCGTAGCGGACACGGCGGTGAGCGCCGTTCCCCAGATCAGGTCGGCGACCGTGATCAGCGGCGGCCAGTTGCGCAGCGTGGCGTGATTGGTGAGGTCATAGGTGCCATAGGCGACCACACCAAGAAAGGCGCCGAGTGCGATCGCTGTGCTCCAACGGCCGGAGGCCAGCGCCGGCTGTACCGCGAACACGACGATGCCGGCGATATAGAGCAGGTAAAATAGAATGGCCGGCAGCAGATTGAGCTTGTCGCTCATCAGATCGCCGAGCTGCGGGCGATAGAGCCGGCGCGCCATCAGGCTGAGCCAGACCGTATCGAAAAGGAGGAACACGATTCCTGTAGAGAGGTAGCTGATCGCAATCCGCACCGATATCTCCCCAGCCGTCACGAAGCTCTTCGGCTAATACGTCTGTGATCCGCAGTTGGATCAGCGGGGGTCCAAGAGACAACAACAATTTGGCCTATGAGTGGAGTGCGCCCCTGCGGGTAGACAGGATCAGGCTGCGGTTTTGACCGGGAGCCGGGCGTGTTGATCCTCGAACTGCTGCGGGCTGAGATAGCCGAGCGCGGAATGCAGTCGGCTGGTGTTGTAAACCTGATCGATGAAGCGCGGAAGGTCGGCAGCGACATCCTCGAAGGTCTCATAGGCCATTGGATAGACAGCCTCGACCTTCAGCGTCTTCATGAAGCTCTCGGCCTTGGCGTTATCATAGGGGTTGCCGCGGCGCCCCATCGATCCGACGAGACCATGTTCGGCGAGGGCCTGCCGATAGCGTCCAGCCGCGTATTGGGAGCCGCGGTCCGTGTGGTGGATGCAGCCGGGCGGCGGTCCGCGCTTTTCAATGGCTGTGCGCAGGGCGGCCAGCGTCAGCCGGACGTCGATCGAGCGGCCAATGGCGTAGCCGACGACCTTGCGCGACCATGCGTCGAGGATAACCGCGACGTAGACGAAGCCGGTGGTGATCGCGACATAGGTGATGTCGGCTACCCAGATCTGGTTCGGCCCATCCGGGATCATGTCCTTCGCCAGGTTCGGGAAGATCGGCAGGTCATGATCGCCATCGGTGGTGGCGATATAGCGCCGCCGCTGTCGAGGCTGGAGATCGTGCGCGCGCATCAGCCGTCTGATCTTCTTATGATTCACGACGAAACCGCGATGACGCAGGGCCGCCTGCATCCGGCGGTAGCCATAAGTCTCGAAGCTCTCGGAGATCGCCGCCATCGTCTCGACGAGCGCGGTGTCGTCGATGCTGATGGCCGGCTTGTCGTAGTAGGTCGAGCGCGAAATCCCCATCAGCCGGCATCCTTCTGCGACAGAGATGCCGCGGGGCCGGTGACGACGGATGTAGTCGCGCTTCTCGGCCGCGGTTCGTGCTTCAGAGCCCCCTTTAGAAACTCGATCTCCAGCGCCTGCCTGCCAACGAGCCGCTCCAGCGCGGCGATGCGCGCCTCATAGGCTTCGATGGTATCGACGGCGACGGCCTCGTCGTCGAAGGCGCCGCCCTCGAATTTCTGAATCCAGATGCGGATCAGGTTGCGCGACAAGTCATGCCGACGGGCGAGGCTATGGAGCGTCTCGCCGGCCAGGTAATCCTGCGCCACCTGGCGCTTGAACTCGATGCTGTGGGTGCGGTGTCGGGCCATGGGCTTTCATCCTTCGAAAGCCCGGCTCCCCGGTCAACTCCCCGTCGTCACACTGTCCGCCTCAAGGGGCGCACTCCAGCCGCCGGGACCCTCACGGAACAGGCGGGCGATCACCTTCTCCTGCCGTTCCTTCACCCTGTCGCGGAACCGATCGTAGAAATGCGTCTTGGCGATGTGGAAGGCGACGCGATCGAGCGTGGTCTGCTGGGCCGCGATGATCGTTTGCGCGAAATAGATCAGCCAGTCTGTGACAGCGAGCGTCCGATGGACCTCGAGCTGGTCATAATAGGCCTTGCGATGCTGCTCGATGGTATGGGCGAGCGCGATCAGGGTCGGTTGCCCGATGTTCTGGGCGAGGGACTTTTCCGCCAGGGTTCGGGCTGAATGACAGCGAGCCGCTGCTGCCCCGCGTCGACGAAGGTGTGTCCCTCTCAGGCTTTGAAGAAGAACAGGCGCCATTCGCGTTCGAGCAGCCCCGCGAGCGCGTCGAGGCTTTTTCCTCTCGCATCGTCCGCGACCGCATCTTCCGGCGCGTCGTGCTGCGCGCCTATGACGAGCGCTGCGCCATCAGCGGGCTGAAGCTGGTCAATGGAGGCGGGCGCGCCGAGGTGGCGGCCGCGCATATCCGCCCGGTGGAAGCGAATGGCCCCGACATCGTCAGCAACGGGCTGGCGCTGTCGGGTACGGCCCACTGGATGTTCGATCGCGGGCTGATAAGCCTCTCGGGGGATCTGGACATTCTCATTTCCCGGCAAACCAACGATCCCGACGGCGTGCGCGCCTTCATCAACAAAGACGGCCGCGCCATCGCGCCACGCAGGTTGATCGAGCGACCCCATCCTCATTTCCTGCGCTGGCACAGGGAGCATTGTTTCAAGCCGTGAAGCGGAGGCTCCCTATGCCGCTTCCGATCACTGCAGCAGTTCCGCCGTTCGCCTGTCATTGCACGCCACGCTGCGACGCGGATGGAATCCTGTTGAACCGGCCCAATATCGGGCTCTTTTAATCATCCCCACCCGGGATGAGATCGTCATGACCCCGGCATCGTCGGGGTAGGGATGGCGGCAGCACATCATCATCAGAGCTTTGCCCGCGGCGCACGGATGTTGCGCACGGCGCTGGGTCCGGCGATCGCCCGGCATCTGGAAGACCCGACCGTCGTCGAGGTGATGCTGAACCCGGACGGGCGGGTGTGGATCGACCGGCTCTCGGAGGGACTGTCCGACACGGGTGGGCGGCTCTCGCCCGCTGACGGCGAGCGCATTGTTCGGCTCGTCGCGCACCATGTCGGTGCCGAGGTCCATGCGGGAGCTCCGCGTGTTTCGGCCGAGCTGCCCGAGACGGGAGAACGTTTCGAGGGCCTGCTGCCGCCGGTCGTGGCAGCCCCGACTTTCGCCATCCGCAAGCCCGCCGTCGCGGTGTTCACGCTTGAGGACTATGTCCGCGCCGGGATCATGTCGGCCGGAAACGCTGGCGCTTTGCGCCAGTGTGTTGCCTCTCGCGCCAACATATTGGTGGCCGGCGGCACCTCGACGGGCAAGACCACTCTGACCAACGCGCTGCTCGCCGAGGTCGCGAAGACCTCCGATCGCGTCGTCCTCATTGAAGATACGCGCGAGTTGCAATGCGCGGCCCCAAACCTCGTCGCCCTGCGCACCAAAGACGGCGTCGCCTCGCTATCGGACCTCGTCCGTTCAGCGCTTCGGCTGCGTCCCGACCGCATCCCCATCGGAGAGGTGCGCGGCGCGGAAGCGCTCGATTTGCTCAAGGCTTGGGGCACCGGCCATCCCGGCGGCATCGGCACCATCCATGCCGGAAGTGCCATCGGGGCTCTGCGGCGGATGGAGCAGCTCATCCAGGAAGCCGTCGTCACCGTCCCACGTGCGCTGATCGCCGAGACCATCAATCTCGTGGCCGTGCTCTCGGGGCGCGGCGCGGCGCGCCGGCTCACCGAACTCGCCCATGTCGAGGGCCTTGGCCCCGATGGCGACTACCGCATCACCCCTGCTTTCACCGGAGATCCCTCATGATCCGATCGCTCCATCGCGCCGGCAGCGCAGCCCGGCTGGCCGCGTCTGTCACCTGCATCAGCCTGATGGTGACGGCCAGCGCTCATGCCTCTGGCTCCTCCATGCCATGGGAGGCGCCGCTCGAATCCATCCTTCAGTCGATTGAGGGGCCGGTCGCCAAGATCATCGCCGTGATCGTCATCATCTCGACCGGGCTGGCGCTGGCCTTCGGCGACACGTCGGGCGGCTTTCGCCGGCTGATCCAGATCGTGTTCGGCCTGTCGATCGCCTTCGCCGCCTCGAGCTTCTTCCTGTCCTTCTTCTCCTTCGGCGGCGGAGCGCTCGTCTGATGGCGGAGCCGGTCGACATCCCCGGGTTCAGCGTTCCGGTCCACCGGGCACTAACCGAGCCGATTCTGCTCGGCGGCGCGCCGCGTGCCATCGCCATCGTCAATGGCACGCTCGCCGGCGCCGTGGGCCTCGGCCTGCGCCTGTGGCTGGTCGGCCTCGCCCTCGGGGTGATCGGCCATGTCGCGGCGGTGTGGGCGGCGAAGCGTGACCCGCTTTTCGTCGAGGTGGTGCGTCGGCATCTGCGCATTCCCGCGCACCTCGTCGTCTGAGCGAGGTGCGCCGATGATGAACCTCGCCGAGTATCGCCGCCATAACCGGCGCCTTGCCGATTTCCTGCCCTGGGCAGCGCTGGTCGCCCCAAGCATCGTCCTGAACAAGGACGGCTCGTTCCAGCGCACGGCACGTTTTCGCGGGCCGGATCTCGACAGCGCCGTTCCCGCCGAGCTCATCGCGGTCGCCGGGCGGCTGAACAACGCCTTTCGTCGCCTCGGCTCGGGATGGGCGATCTTCGTGGAAGCGCAGCGCCATACGGCCTCGACCTACCCGGCGAGCGCCTTCCCCGATGCCGCCTCCGCGCTGGTCGACGCCGAGCGGCGCGCTGATTTTGAGGGTGAGGACGATGAGCGAACGTCCCAGTGGGACGTTCGCCGGCCGAACGGCAGCCATTTCGAGTCGAGTTATTTCCTGACCTTCACTTATCTGCCGCCAGCCGAGGACGCGGCGCGCACCGAGGGCTGGCTTTATGAAGGGCGGGACAAGGCGGGCCTTGATCCCCATGAGACGTTGCGTGGCTTTACCGACCGAACCGATCGGCTCCTCAACCTTATCGACGCCTTCATGCCGGAATGCCGCTGGCTCGATGACGGCGAGACGCTGACCTACCTGCATGGCTGCGTCTCGACGCACAGGCACCGTGTCCGCGTGCCGGAGACGCCGATCTATCTCGACGCTCTGCTTGCCGATCAACCGCTTACCGGCGGGCTGGACCCGCGCCTTGGCGACCAGCACCTGCGGGTGCTGACCATCACCGGCTTTCCCACGGTGACGACGCCCGGCCTTCTCGATGAGCTGAACCAGCTGGCCTTTCCCTATCGCTGGTCGACCCGGGCGATCCTGCTCGACAAGACAGATGCGGTCCGGCTGCTCACCCGGATCCGCCGCCAGTGGTTCGCCAAACGCAAATCCATCGCGGCGATCCTGAAGGAGGTCATGACCAACGAGGCCTCCGTCCTCGTGGATTCCGATGCCGCGAACAAGGCTGAAGATGCCGACCTCGCGCTGCAAGAGCTCGGCGCGGACCATGCCGGCATTGCCTATGTCACCGCGACGGTGACGGTGTGGGACGCCGATCCCCGCATCGCCGACGAGAAGCTGCGGCGGGTCGAGAAGGTCATCCAGGGCCGCGACTTCACGGCGATGACCGAGACCATCAATGCCGTCGATGCCTGGCTCGGAAGCTTGCCCGGCCATGCATACGCAAACGTTCGCCAGCCGCCGATCTCGACGCTCAACCTCGCCCACATGATCCCGCTGTCAGCCGTGTGGGCGGGCGAGAGCCGCGACGTGCATTTCGACGCGCCGCCACTGCTGTTCGGCAAGACCGAGGGCTCGACCCCGTTCCGCTTCTGCCTCCATGTCGGTGATGTCGGCCATACCCTCGTCGTCGGCCCCACCGGCGCGGGCAAGTCGGTGCTGTTGGCGCTGATGGCGCTGCAGTTCCCACGCTACGCCGGCGCACAGGTCTTCGCTTTCGACTTCGGCGGCTCGATCCGGGCCGCAGCGCTTTCCATGGGCGGCGACTGGCACGATCTCGGCGGCGGCCTCAGCGAGGGAAGCGCGGAGAGTGTGTCGCTTCAGCCGCTTGCGCGCATCGATGAAGCCGCGGACCGCGCTTGGGCCGCCGACTGGCTGAACGCCATCCTCACCCGCGAAGGCGTCCCGATCACGCCGCAGGTGAAGGAGTACATTTGGACGGCGCTAACCTCGCTGGCCTCGGCGCCGGTCGAAGAGCGTACCCTGACAGGTCTCTGCGTCCTCCTGCAGTCCAATGATTTGAAGCAAGCGCTGCGTCCCTATTGCCTGGGCGGCGCTTGGGGCCGGCTGTGTGATGCCGAGAGCGAGCATCTGGGCTCCGCCACCGTCCAAGCCTTCGAGACCGAAGGGCTGATTGGCACTGCGGCCGCGCCTGCGGTGCTCGCCTATCTGTTCCATCGGATCGAGGACCGGCTCGATGGATCGCCGACCCTCATCATCATCGATGAAGGCTGGCTTGCGCTGGACGATGAGGGCTTCGCCGGCCAATTGCGGGAATGGCTGAAGACGCTGCGCAAAAAGAATGCCTCGGTCATCTTCGCCACGCA
>NZ_JAHBGF010000015.1 GCF_018390695.1 Ancylobacter sonchi
TCCTTCAGCACCGAGATGATCTGCTCCTCGCTGAAACGGCTGCGCCGCATGGCCCTTCTCCTGATCGAAGGACCCAACTTATCCGTGGCAGAAATGCAGGGGAGCACGTCAGCATCAGAAAATCGAAGAATCCTAGTGATAGGATAATGGCCTGGTCGCTCGCCGTCGCGGATGATGGCAACGTTCCGGGCCGCGCGGGTGGGTTCCTCTCCACGCTCAAACTTCTCGTCAAGCGTCCGCCGGACGATGCCGGGATCGGCGGCTTCAGCGTCGCGGACCTGCCGGGCCTCGTGGATCGCCTTGCGGGTCAGGCCGAGGTCGGAAGCAGTAGGCTTGGCGCTCCCGTCTAAAACGCCTATCGCAGGGCGGCGGCCATCGCTCTGGCTCGCAATCTCGCCCCGCTCCTGCGCGGCGTCGTATTCGTCGGCGAGCCGCCATTTCGCTTGCGCCTCGATATCGAGAGCGCCGGCCTGCGCGCGACGCGTGATGACGATGGAGCTATCCTGTGAACCGCCAAATTACTCAGATGATCACTCTGCCCCGTCCCCCCTAGGCGACGCCCACCTCTTTCAGCATCATAAGAGCAGCCTAGGGAATCAATATGCCCATATCCACGACAATTGTTACTGCTGGTTCTGGTCCCACGATGGGACCACAGTTGGTCGGAATTGGCCGCTGCCCGCATTGCGGCATTGCCAACCCCTACTTCGTCAAGGTTTGGTCGAGTGACGGGCGAACCGCTCGCGCGGATGGTCAGCGCAGCTGGTACTGGGGTTGCTATAAATGCACTTCTTGCGGAAGCATCGTCTCTGCTTATTCCGAAAAACTTCCTAACGAATTTATTATCCTAGACGTATTTCCTATTTCGAAATTGGCTCACGAAGACATACCACTGATAGCAAGAACATTTCTTCAGCAAGCATACGATACACTTCACGCACCCGATGCCGCCGCAGTGATGGCAGGAAGTGCTGTCGATGCAATGCTAAAGGCAAAAGGTTTCACCGACGGCTCTCTATATACTCGCATTGATAGGGCACTTCAGGACAATGTCCTTACAAAAGGAATGGCCGATTGGGCACATAGCGTGCGTCTCGGCTCAAATCGTCCGAGACATGCTGACGCTGAAAAACCGCATGTCTCCGCCGCAGAAGCGCAGCAATCTGTTGATTTTGCCGAAGCCCTCGGCAACTTCCTTTTCGTCCTGACAGCTAGGATTGAACGCGGGATTGAGGCAGCAAAGACGGCCGAAGATAACACTTAACCGCGTCGGCGAAGCGCCGCTTTCTTGGGCGCTTCACACTCTCCGGAAGCACCTGATCCGTGGCTGTTGGCGACCCAAAAAAGCATCATTTTGTTCCCCAGATGCTGCTGCGACGGTTCGCGGATAGCGACGAACGGCTCTTCCACTATACCCGGCACAGGCCAGAGGTATGTCAGGTACATATTTCTTCGGCTTTCTTCCGCAACCACCTGTATGCAATGCCACCGGTCGATGGAGAACGTGACGTCACTCTTGAAAGGCAGTTTGCGGAACTGGAAAGCATTGTCGCACCTCTTCTCGATGAACTCCAAGCGCCCATCCTGACGGGCCAATACCCGAAGCTGAATCAAAATGCGCGCGAAGCCTTGTGCCTGTTCTTCTATCAGCAGTGGCGGCGGGTTCCCGACTTTCATGATGAGATCATGGGCATGGATGGTTGCGTTGCTGCCATTAGAGATGCCATCTCCCAGTTTGAAGTCGACTACCGGCCACTTTCTCCTGCCGAACGTGAAACGCTCCTAAATGCAGAAGCGACTAGACATTTCCGGCAGCGTGCGCGTGTTAACTCGTTGGGCTCCGCAAGCAAGAGGACGGTTGATGTTCTGTTCGATAAGGGACTCGTCTTCGGCCTGGCGCCACCGAGGAAATCTTTTATCATCGCTAGTCACCCCGTATTGAAAGTGATCCCATGGGGTGCATCAAACGAGTTAAATGATCCGAAGGTTGAGGCTTGGCTGCCAATCCACCCGAAGATCGTTATGGCCTTCGCTGGCACAAGGGATCGGCAAGCCGTCGTGCAGCTTCCTGACCGTGAAATCCGCCTTTATAATCTCGCGGTGGCGCGTCGTAGCACCGAATTCGCTTCAACATCACGCGAGCTTCTGGAATCAATTCGGCGCCATTGCCCTCGATAATTGGTTGAGACCTTAACTGTCTCCAAACAGGATCCAACTTTCGATGATTGCGATGCGCCTGTCAGACGTGAAATTTTCGGATATTAAAGAATTAGTCGAACAGAAAGCACGTGAAAGCAGAACACTTGAATTCAAACGCGAACTATCTATAGCGAAAGATAGCGATAAAAAAGAGTTTCTTGCCGACATTTCGTCCTTTGCTAACACGAACGGCGGAGACATAATATACGGAATAACTGAGATAGATGGAGAAGCGATAGAACTTGCGAGCCTCGACGTCGCGGATAGAGATGCCAAGTCGTTACAGATAGAGCAGATTGTACGAGGTGGCTTGGAGCCCAAGTTACCGCAATTCGAGCATCGTTGGATCGAAGGAGAGGGCTCTACCATATTCTTGGTGCTGCGCGTTGGGCGCAGCTTCCTGGCTCCCCACCGGGTCACGGTCAGCGATCATGCCAAGTTCTACGCTCGGCACGGAGCAGGAAAGTACGCCATGGATGTCAGTGAGCTTCGATTAGCTTTCGCCACCTCCGAGGCGATTAGCGAACGCATGCAACGCTTCTGTGAGCAGCGGCGGCGCCTCGTCGCTGACAATATCGCGGTGGTACCGATGAGATCGGGGGCAAAGATGGTGTGCCATTTTCTGCCACTATCAGCTTTTGGGCTACCAACCCAGATAGATCTGAAGAAAGCCAGCCGGCATCTTTTTCCACCAACGAGGACAACCGGCTTCAACTCACGTCCGACCATCGATGGCTTAGCATGCTATGGAGGCGCAGAAGGTCACAGTGAATCAATATTTTCGTACTCTCTGGCCTTTCGATCCGGAATACTAGAAGCCGTGGAAGTCGTGGGATCGGAATCTCAGAACGGACGCATGGTAATTGATGCATCATATACTGAAGAGAACATTGAACGGTGCCTTCGTATGTACGCCAAAATATCTAAGGAATGCGAAATAGGTGGCCCGGTATATCTTTCACTCAGCTTTATGGGAACCACCAATTATTCCCTT
Organism: Ancylobacter sonchi; assembly: GCF_018390695.1. Classification (GTDB taxonomy): domain Bacteria; phylum Pseudomonadota; class Alphaproteobacteria; order Rhizobiales; family Xanthobacteraceae; genus Ancylobacter; species Ancylobacter sonchi. The sequence goes on from NZ_JAHBGF010000015.1 coordinate 3,194, forward strand.
TACGTTCATCACTGGGACGAGCAGCGCGCAGTACCATCGGTCCATCGCCCCGAATTAATTCTCCCCATTGTCGAGATTGAGGACATGAATGTCGACGCGACCACGGCCTTGAAGTCAACATTCGAGTTGGTATTCAACGCCTTCGGTCGGACACGTCCGACCGACAAATAGCGCGTTTTCAGCATGCCAGACCAGTTTGTTCCCCTTGTTCCCCAGCCTACTCTGACTTGGGGAACAAGCCGGGGAACACCGAAAATCGTTGATACAGAACGGTTTGGCGAACCTGTTCCCCTTGTTCCCCACGTTCCCCACCGAAACGATGTAGCCGAGAACGAAAATCATTCTCCCGCGCGCGCCATATGCGCGAGGATGGCGTCAGACACCTTGTCGGCAGCGGCGACCAGAACGCTATCGAGATGGTGGACGTATCGACTGGTGACGGTCGCGGCGGCATGACCGAGCAGCGCGGCGATGGTGCTTTCCGAGAACCCCAGGTCGCCAGCTGTGGAAGCATAGCTGTGCCGAAGGGTGTGAGCCGTGACACCCGCGAGGCCCGCCCGTTCAACGATGCGGGCGAGGCCGGCCGGAAGGGCGCCATAGAACTCCGCACCGCCGCGTGCCGCCGGCAGGACATAGGGGCAACCCGGCCGCTTTGTCATGTCCGCCAGCATATCGAATACGGCTCGGCCGGTGGGCCGCACGCTAGCACCTTCCTTGGTGTCCTCCAGCCGCAGGCATTGCCCAGCCTCATCGACCTCAGACCATTTGAGCTTGGCAATCTCTCCGATGCGGCAGCCCGTCAGCGCGAGCAGCTTGACACCAGCGATCGCCTGTTCGATTTCCGTCTCGCTCGCGGCCTGGCGCAGCGCCTCTCCGAGCTTGCCGTATTCTGTGGGCGTCAGGCGTCGCTCCCGCCTCTTGTCGGCCGGGCGCTTCACGCCAGTGGCGGGATTGGTGTCAATTACCCCTTCCGACAGGGCGTAGCTGAGGATACCGCCGAGCAGGCCGGCCGTCCTGGCGGCCGTGCCGGCGCCCCCCTCTACAATGATCCTGCTGCGCGCTCTGCCGGTCTTCTGATCCACGGCGGTCTTTCCGGCCGCAACGTCGCGGATGAATTTAGCGATGTCGGACTTCGACAAATCGCGGACCAGCTTCTTGCCGAGTAGCGGCGTGATGTGAGCAGCGATCCTGCCGCGATCAACGTAGAGGGTAGTCGCCTTCTTTGCCCGCCCCCGCTTTCCCATGATCAGCCCGCGCTCGGCAGCCGCGAGATAGTTGTCACAAAGCTCCGAGACGGTGAGCGAATTGCGACGTGTCGTGTGCTCAAGTGCCGGATCTTCGCCCCGTACGGTCTCGCCCATGGTGGCAATAGCGAGCTTGCGGGCCTCCTCCGTGGTGATCTTGCCGTGCCGGCCGATCGTCATCCGTCGCCGGACACCGTCGGCGTTCCGATAATCGACGAAGTATGTCCGCCGGCCGGTGGGATGAATATAGACCCCGAAGCCAGGCAGATCGCTGCACCAGAGGGTGAACTGACGCTCGCGAGGCGCCGCGGTATCGACGATGGATTTGGTGAGCTTAGGCACGTGGCGACCTTTGCCTTACAGAAAAAACTCACCAAATACTCACCACGAAATGCCCATCTCGGGAATATGCTCGCCATTTCGGGCGATCAGAACAAAGAATGAAAATCGTTTATTTTCATGAGCTTATATCTGCGAAGAAATCTCCGGCGATGACGGGAAATTTCCCGACCGAAATCCTCCGAAGGCAAAGGTCGCACGTTCGAATCGTGCCGGGTGCGCCAAATTTCCTAATGAAATCAATATATTAAGCGGTTACACACCCCTTCCGAATCTCAGTGACCTCTGCCCGCGGAAGCAATGCCTCGCTTTGTATGCGCGACGGAAAAGGGACGCCGGACGCGTTCCTGCGGGATTCGGGAACGCTCCGGAGCCATTCCTGGCGAAAGCATTCCGGCTTGAGACATAGCCAATCCATCTAGCGCTGCGCACGGAGGCAACTCTCATCGTGACTGGTGCACATCAATTTCCGACAGGTGTCCGCAAGAGCTCTTGTCCGCAGGTGACCCATTGCAGATGTCGGCTAGGTCCGTTCCTCATGGGTTGGCATGCGCGGCATGCCGGTTTACCCACGCCCGACGAGCCGCCGGTGTAGGAGGCGCACACGCTGCATTAGCCTTGGCGCAACGAAAAGGCGTTCAGTCTCGCGGTTGATTGTCGAGCAACGAATCGCCAAGGTGAGCGTTGTCTAACGATGGGCAACATGGCACATCGCTCAAATTTGGAAGGTATCGTCGATGAAAATCTTGTCGGTACTAAGGGTTGGGCTCCTCGCATTGGCAGCGCTCATCGGCGCCGTATCGATGGCGAGCGCCGCTGACGGCTCAATCAGCATCCGTATCTTGAAGGCCGGGTTCGTGGTCGGCGGATCAGCCGGAGACGGCGTGCTGACGTTTCAGGGCCGCAAGTATCCGCTCTCCGTCGGGGGGCTGAGTTATGGCTTCACCTTCGGCGCTTCAGAGACACGACTTCATGGACGGGTCAAAAATATTCGACGTCCGTCTGACGTTTCTGGGGTCTATGCCCAGGGCGGTGCTGGCGCCGCGCTCGGAAAGGGGGCGCAAGTCGTCATCCTAACGAACCAGAACGGCGCCGTTTTGGAGCTAAGCGGCGAGCAAAAGGGCGTAATCGTCAGCCTTGATTTGAGCGGACTTGCTTTGTCGCTGAAGTGAGGAATTCCGCGGAGTATCGGCGCCCGCGATGAACGTCGCCCACGCGCTCATCAGCCCCGGCGGCATCGCCCGCCGGTTCGGCTTTCATGAGCGCGCGCTGCGCCTGATGGCGAGAAATACCGGCGCGAGCAGGTAACCGCCCACCGCGACGATCTGCTTTTCCGTGAAGCGACCGCGCCTTGTGGCCCAGTCCTCTCAATGGACCAGGACGCGCGTCAAACTGGGATATCTCACGCGGGCGACATCACAAGCATGGATGAATCTACCGGATTTTGCACGCCCATCAGCGAACCTTCACGAAATCCATCGATATGAGAATGATATAATTTCAATGCTCCGCATAGACAAAGAAAAAAATAATAACTTAAAGCAATGATGAATTGGATCTATATAGATCCAATTCATAAATTTTCAAAATTCAACGCCAGCGCATCCTCCAGAATTTTTAACTTCTACGGCGCCAGGTTCTTCGGAGGACCGCCCATTGCGAATGCGTAACGCTGGGCATCGAGCAAGACCAGGCTCGATGTAGGCAGGACCTCTTCCGGCGTTGAACACAAACCCCACCAGCTCAGTCGACGCCCAACGGCTTGTTCGGAGGTCAGTACTGCGAAGGGCACCGCGCCGAGGAGACTGACCAGCAATGGCCAGGCCCAGATGAGTGCGAGTGGCGCGAAGGCGTAGAGGACACCGCCGATCAGCACTCCCGACAGGAGTTGTGGCCACAACCCGCCGAAGGCGGTGCGCCACGACAACCGCTTGGCGTCACGCGCCTGAGCCTCCCATTTCACCGTCCGGCCGAAGACAATGCCGACCATGAAGATCGCGATCCTGAAGGCGATCACGGGGCCGAGCAGCACGGAAAACAGAAACTCGAGCAATGCTCCGCCAATCAGCCTGCCCGTACCGCCATAGCGCTGCCGTTCCCCGGGGCGCAGCAGCACGTCGAGAAGGCCGGCGATTTTCGGGGCAAGGCTCATGAGGAAGGTGAGAATGAACAGCGTCAGCCCAAGCCCGGTGGGGAACGGCACGTCGGTCGACTCGGGGTCGAATACCTTCAGTGTCGCAAGGATCATGAACAGGGCCCAGGCGAACGCACCGACATACATCAGGATCGCCCAGGCGATCTGAATGCGGCTCATCGGCTTGAGGCCAGGCATGGCGAGCAGGCGCCAGTACTGCATGTTGCCCTGGCACCAGCGCAGGTCGCGCCGTGTGAACTCGGCCAGATGCGGCGGGTTCTCCTCGTAGCTGTCGGTCTCCTCCGGCAGCACGCGAACCTCATAGCCGGCGCGGCGCATCAACACCGCCTCGATCTGGTCGTGAGAGAGCACATGGCCGGCGAGCGGGCCCTTGCCCGGCAATGTGGGAAGCTCGCAGAAGGCCTTGAACGGCGCGATGCGGATCACCGCATTGTGCCCCCAATAGGGACCGCAATCCCCTGCCCACCACGAAGCACCCATAGTGTAGGATCGCATGCCGTGGCGCATGCCGAACTGGAAAATGCGCGCGAACGGCGAAGCAGCCGGCATGCCGACCACCAAGCTCTGCAGGATGCCGAGCATGGGGTTCGCCTGCATGATACGCACCATGCGCAGCAGGCTCGCCGCGCCGAGAAAACTATCGGCGTCGAGCACCAGCATCAGATCGTGGTCATCGCCCCAACGGTCGAGGAAATCGCGGATATTGCCGGCCTTGAACCCGACATTGTCGTTCCGGCGGCGATAATGGATCCTCGCCGAGAGGCCGAGCTCGCCGCGCCACGCCTGGAAGACGACTTCCTCGGCCAAGGCAATGTCAGCCTCGGTGGTATCGGACAGCACGAACCAACGGAAGTGATCGCCCATGCCGGTGGGTTCAAGATCCGCGTACATGGCCCGCAGGCGGGCGAAGGCCCGTTCGGGATCCTCGTTGCGCAACACCATCACCACCGCCACCCGCGTGACGATCGGGGCGGTGTCGGGGGCTTTTCCCGCATAGGGATAGACCGATCGTCGGGCGTCGCCCGGTCCATGGAGCAGCCACAGGCCGATCACTGCGTTCCAGAATCCGAGGATGGCCCATGGCGTCGAGAGGCAGAAGGCCAGAAGCAGCAATCCGTCCAGAAATGTGAAGCCGCCATGCGCGAGAAGATAGGCGAACAGCGCGACCAGCCCCGCATAGGTCCCGACATTGAGCATCAGGACCAGCACCCGGCGGCGGCGCAACTGGCGCAGCGACTGCACGCCCGTCGGGGTTCGCCCTTCCACGGGGTCGGCGGTCGCGAGGATGCCCTGTGCGGTCGTTTCGTCCAGTCCCATGGCGTTGCCCTACCCCGTGCCGCCCACGCGCTCCGTGACGCACACCTCGGCTTGTCGCAGCCTGAGCTGAGCGGTTCACGCTTTTTGGATCAAAGAGCAGCTCGATGCTGTTAAGGAAATCGTGAAGCGACGAGAAATGCCTCGAACATGTCGAACCAGCCTCAGGAATCCACTCGGCAACTCTGGTGCGTGGCGCCGAAGTGCTACGAATTAAGGCATGCCCCGCTCGGCAAGCGGCATGCCGACATGCTGGCCGTGCGGGCGATCGCCTCCTGCATCAGCCGCGGCACGGAGCGTCTGGTGCTGAACGGCTCCGTTCCCGTGAGCGAGCATCAGCGCATGCGCGCGCCGTTGCAGAAGGGCGAGTTTCCCTTTCCGGTGCAGTATGGCTACCAGAGCGTGGGAATAGTGGAGGCCGGCCCCGACGAATGGCTGGGCCGCGCCGTCTTCGCCCTTCATCCGCATCAGGATCGCTATCTCCTGCCAATCTCGTCGGCACTGCCGGTGCCTGACGGCGTGCCTCCCGAGCGCGCGACGCTGGCGGCCAACATGGAGACCGCACTCAATGCGATGTGGGATGCCGGCGCCGGCCCCGGCGACCGCATCACGATCGTCGGCGGCGGGGTCGTCGGCCTGTTGCTGACGGCCCTCGCCGCGGCCCTGCCGGGCGCGGATGTCACTCTGGTGGATGTGCGACCGGATCGGGCGGAACTCGCCAAAAGCTTCGGTGCGGCGTTCGCCCGGCCCGGCGCCGTCGGCGACGACGCCGACCTCGTCTTCCATGCCAGCGCAAGCGCTGCCGGCCTGAAGACGGCGCTTGCTGCGGGCGGTTTCGAGGCGAAGATCGTCGAAGTGAGCTGGTATGGCGACCAAGCTCCACCGGTTCCTCTGGGAGAGAGTTTTCACAGCCGCCGCCTCCAGCTGATCGGCTCGCAGGTCGGTTCCGTATCTCCCTTGCGGCGGCCGCGCTGGTCGTCCGCACGACGGCTCGCCAAGGCTCTCGCCCTGCTGGATGATGCGCGCTTCGACCAACTGGTCACGCATGTCGTTCCGTTCGCGCAGGCACCGGCGCGGCTGCCGCAACTGCTGGCCGAAGGGGAGGACGCCTTGGCAATCCTGCTCGATTATCGATGAAGGGACACCATGTACTGCGTTGAGGTCCGCGATCGCATCATGATCGCTCATTCTCTGCCCGATCCGTTCTTCGGTCCGGCTCAGGGCCTGCATGGCGCGACCTTCGTGGTCGATGTCGCTTTCTTTCGCGAGGATCTGACCGACAAGAACGTCGTCGTGGACATCGGCGCCGCTCTCGACGTCCTTCGCACGACGCTGAAGCCGCTCGCCTATCAGAACCTGGACACGCTGCCGGATTTCGCGGGGCGGCTCACCACGACCGAATTCCTCGCCCGGTACATCTTCGATACGGTGGCCAAAGCCGCCCGCTCGGGTGCGCTGGGCGAGGATCGACGCGGACTCTCGAAGATCCGGGTCACGCTCCACGAGACCGATCTCGCGCGCGCCAGCTACGAAGGCAGCCCCGGTTGAGGAGCGGCGCGTGAGCGGTTTCGCCTTCGCCATTCCGGGCGACATCGACCTCGCCACCGGCGGCTATGGCTATGACCGGCGGGTGATCGCCGAGTGCGGCCGCGCAGGATGCACTGTGACGCATCTCGCCTTGCCGGACACATTTCCTTTTCCGTCCCCGGAGGACCTCGCGCGGAGCGAGGAACGGCTGAAGGCTCTCCCGGCGGGGCAGCCACTGCTGATCGACGGGCTGGCGATGGGGGCGCTGCCGGCGTCGCTGCTGCGGGGGCTCGATCGTCCGATCGCGGCACTCGTCCACCATCCGCTAGCCCTCGAGACCGGCCTCGACAACGGACAGCAGGCACGGCTCATGACCAGCGAACGCGCAGCGCTCTCGATCGCATCGGTCGTCATCGTCACCAGCCCGGCAACCGCCCGCCTGCTGGAGCGGGACCTCGGTATCGGACGCGACCGGATCGTCGTCGCGGTGCCGGGCAACGACCCCTGTCCGCGTGCCCGCGGAACCGGCGCCCCGATGCGCCTGCTGAGCGTCGGCGCGGTGATCCCTCGCAAGGCCCATGGCATACTCGTCGACGCACTCGCCCGGCTGGCGGCACTCGACTGGAGCTGCCGCATTGTCGGTTCCACCGACCGTGACGCGGACGAGGTGCATGCACTGCGTCGCCGGATCGAAACGCACGGGCTTGAAGGCCGCATCACGCTGACGGGCGCGGTCTCCGAAGGGGCACTCGCGCTGGAATTCGACGCTGCCGATCTTTTCGTCTCGGCCTCGCTCTTCGAAGGCTACGGCATGAGCCTGACCGAAGCACTCGCACGCGGGCTCCCCATCGTGGCGACCCGCACCGGCGCGATCCCGGAGACGGTGCCGCCTGAAGCGTCGCTGCTGGCTCCTCCCAACGATGCGGCAGGCCTCGCCGAGGGCATACGCCTTCTGCATGATCCGGATCGGCGACACGCGATGGCTGAGGCCGCCTGGCGGCGGGCGGAGACGCTGCCGCGCTGGCCACGGACCGCCACGACCATCATGGCCACCATGCAGGAGATCGCCCGATGAGCAGCTTCGATGCTGACTGGCTGGCGATGCGCGAGCCGGTCGACCATGCGTCCCGGAATAGCGAACTCGCCGCAAAGGTCCGCGACCATTTCGCGGGGCGCTCGTCCCTCACCGTCGTCGATCTCGGGTGCGGCACAGGCTCGAACCTGCGCGCACTGGCACCCTCGCTACCATCCCTTCAGCACTGGCATCTGATCGACGGCGATTCCGGCCTGCTGACGCAGGCACGAGACCGTCTCGCCGGCTGGGCCGACAGTGCCAGCCCGGCCGCCGAGGGCGTCCGGTTGCACAAGGACGGACGCCGGATCGACGTCAGCTTCGAATGCGCCGACCTCAACATTCGCGATCTTGAGTTCAGCGATATCGGCGGCGAACTGGTGACGGCGGCGGCGCTGTTCGACCTCGTGTCGCGCGATTGGCTGCAGCGGCTCGTCGCCGGTTTGGCAAGACGGGGCGTCCCCCTCTACTCCGTGCTGAATTATGACGGCGCGGCCCGATGGCAGCCCGAGGCGCCCCTCGACATGTGCGTGGTCGCGGCGTTCAACCGCCACCAGCGCACGGACAAGGGATTCGGGCCGGCGCTGGGACCGACGGCCAGCGAAGCGCTGGCAAAACTGCTGTCGCAGCACGGTTATTCCACATGCAGAGGCGACAGCCCCTGGCAGCTTGCGACACGAGAAGCTGGCCTGATTGCTGCCCTTGCCGACGGCTTTGCCCGGGCTGCTGCCGAGATCGAACCGGAAGCGCGGGACGCCTTTGCGCAATGGGCTGTGGCACGAAGCAAGGCCGCGGCAGCGACGATCGGACACCAGGACGTCTTCGCGACGGCCTGATCACGCGGTTACGCCGCCTTCAACGCAGCGGCCACATCCGCCGCAGGACGCCGTCACGCCGGATGAAGCGATGGTAGAGCGCCGCAGCGATATGAACCGCCGCGAGAAGTCCCAAGGTCTGCGCCAGCAGGCCATGAACGCCCAGAATGCGGTTCGCCAGCGCCTGATCGGCCGGAAGGATGGATGGGAGATCGAACAACCCGAAGACATCAAGCGCGGGATAGGCCGAGATTCCAGCCCAGCCCAGCAGCGGTACGACAAGCAGCAGCATATAGAGCACGACATGGACTGCGTGCGAGACGATGCGCTCCAGCGCCGTGAGAGTCGCCACCGGCGGCGGCGCGCCGCGCCGAAGTCTCACCAGCACACGCAGCAAGATCAGCCAAAGCACGAAAAAGCCGAGCAATTTGTGCAGGCTGTAGAGCGAGCCTGTCTCAGCGTCGAAATTGGTCGCCTCGCCACGCGCGACCATGTACAGCCCCAGCGGAATCTGACACACGACAAAGCCTGCGATGACCCAGTGCAGCATCCGCGCGGCAAAGCTGTAGCGGGCGAGTTCGGCGGGTGGCGCGCCGCCCCTCTCAGAGAACGACATCCGTCCTTCCCCCCTCGATCACGTATGCAGGTCGCAATCGTAGAGAATATTGCCGTCATCGAGAAGATAACTCTGAGCGCGCGGTCTCAGTGCTTCATCGAGTTCGTCGATGGGCTTGAGGTTTAGGCCCGGCCGCCCCGATCCCAGAATGATCGGAGCGAGGCAAATATGTATCCGGTTCACCAGCCTGGCATCGATGAACCGCGAGATCGTCGAGGAGCCGCCTTCGATCAGGATGATCCGATGACCGCGCGCAGCTAGTGCCGCAATCAGACGGGCCGGCTCGAAAATGTCGGGGTCATGGTCGGTGCCGATGCGTTCAACCTCGTCCGGCCATCCCTGCATGTTCTCCGAAAACACGATGCGGTCACAACCATCCGCCCGCAGCCATTTGGACCCGCGCGAGGAACGACCCGTGCGATCGATCACGGCCCGCGCCGGACTGCGCCCCGGAACCCGCCGCGTGGTGAGTTGCGGGTCGTCGGCGATGATCGTGCCGACGCCGACGACAACCACGTCGGCAAGCGCGCGCAATCGATGCAGATGATCCATGCCGGAGCAACCGTTGATGTCCCGCGATTTCCCCGTCGGCGTGGCAATCCGCCCGTCGAGCGATTGCCCCAACTGGGCAATGACGAACGGCGATGCCCGATGCTGCCGAAGCGGTTCAAAGAGGGCGGAAAGCGGATCGATCGGCATTTCGCGACGATTCAAGGGGAGCTCCCGCGCATGGTTGTTCGGGTCTCGGCGCATGCGGTCTACCCCCGGACTGTGCTGTTCGAGCGAGGCACACCTATTACATAGGTCTGAACCTTCGGAATGGTGCAATGGGAGAGGTCTTGAATGACCGGCAGCGTGAGAGCGGGCAGCGGCCTCTCGCGCCTGTTCGGCCGCCCGCCCCCGACCGGACGGCCAGAAGACGGCGGCGATGGAGATGCGGGCGATCCGTGCAGTCAGGTCGTGCGGGATACTATCGAGATCAAAGCTCTCGGCGTCGGCGACCGCGGCAAGCGCGGCTTCGCCCAATGGCGTGCCTTGCGACCACGCGAAGAGAAACGCCACGTCGCCGGAGCGAAGCCGATACACATCGACGGTCGAGCGAGGGCGCACCACGAGGACGCCCTCACCCTTCCACGTACGATCGGCCCCAGCTCAATCCCGCCGGCCTTCGTCTCCCAAATGGTCGCCGTAGGACAGGCCGAGCGCAGCACGCAGAAGGACGGGTGGAGACCCCGAGCCTTGAGCTCGGCTGACAAGTCCCCCCGCCATTCTGCTGACGATTCGGGCGAGCGGCACAATCGGCCGCAGAGCCCGCCCATAACAAATGGCCGGCTTCGGTCACTACCTGTTCAGTCCCGGCATCGGTTGATCCGAGGTTCGGCAGCAGCAAGAACAGGACGGCGTATCGCGGCCGCCGCTGCCTGATGAGCCTTTCCCTGGGCAGCACGTAGGGAGACTTATCGGCACCCGATTTCCGTGAGCAGCAGTCCCAAGACGGTGAAGGCTCCGGGATCCCCAAACCTGCTGCGTGACGGACAGGCCGGCTACCTCAACCCGCCTTCCTCCACCCCACCACGCTCTGTCGCTGCTCGCCGAGGCCCTCGATGCCGAGGGTCATCACATCCCCCTCCTTCAAATAGACGGGAGGCTTCATACCCAGCGCGACGCCGGGCGGCGTGCCGGTAGTGATGATGTCGCCCGGATCGAGCCGAATGAACTCCGACACATAGGCGATGACCGTCGCGATATCGAAGATCATGGTGGAAGTGGAGCCCGTCTGCCGGCGACGGCCATTGACGTCGAGCCACATGGACAGCTTCTGGACATCGCCAATCTCCTCCGGGGTCACCAGCCAGGGACCGAGCGGCCCGAAGGTCGGGGCGCTCTTGCCCTTCACCCACTGGCCATTGCGCTCGATCTGGAATTCGCGCTCGGATACATCGTTGCAGATGCAGAAGCCCGCGACATGCCGCAGGGCCTCGGACCGGGCTATGCAGGAACCGCCGGCGCCGATCACGATGGCGATCTCGACCTCCCAGTCGAGCTTGGTCGAGCCGCGCGGCAGCATCACGTCGTCATCCGGCCCGACGATGCAATTGGGCGCCTTGCTGAAGATCACCGGCTCGGACGGGATTTCCGCGCCGGTCTCGGCCGCGTGATCGGCATAGTTCAGGCCGATCGCGATGAAGTTGCCGGGGCGGCCGACCGGCGCGCCCAGGCGCGGCGTGCCGGGCACCAGAGGCAGTTCCTCGACCGGAATGGCGGCGATGCGGGCCAGGGAGGCCGGCAGCAGCGCGTCGCCGGCCAGATCGGGCACGATCCCGCCGAGATCACGGATCTTACCGGCGGCCTCGTAGAGACCCGGCCTCTCCTGGCCGGCGTCTCCGAAACGCACGAGTTTCATGGATGGCTTCTCACGACAGGCGGCATGAACACGGCTCCCCGGGGGCCGCCACCGCCCGCGTAGCCCGATGACGTTTCCGGCCGAGGCCGGAGCGTCATACCCATTTCAGAATGCGGTCGAGCAGCAGGAAGGCGAGCAGCGTCGAGCCCAGAATGATCTGCCGGCCGGCCTCGGCCATCTGCAGCGCCGTCAGCAGGCTGATGAGCACCGTCATGATCACCGCGGCGCAGACCACGCCGAGATAGGGCGCCCGCCCACCTTCGAGAGCCACGCCGCCAATGGCGGCGACCACCACGCTGGTCAGGACATAGGCGTTGCCCAGCCCGAGGAAGGCCTGGCTGACATAGCCGGTGAGCAGCGCTCCCGACAGGCCGGCGATGCCTCCGCTGAGCGCATAGGCCAGCCCCCGGAAGAAGCGCGTATTCGTGCCGCTGAGATAGGCCGTCACGGGATTGGAACCCGTCGCGCGCAGGCGCACCCCCCAGAACGAGTGCAGGAACCACAGCGCCGCCACCGTCAGCGCGCCCCAGACGATCAGGATGTTCGGCACGCCGGCACTCGTCAGCGCGGCGATGCTGACAAGGGCGGGGCTCGCGGCGATCGCCGGATGCAGCTGCGACACCGCGAGAACGAGGCCGCCATCGATCACGCTCGCACTGGCCAGCGTCGCCACCAGCGGCGGGACGCCGAGCCCGGCGATGCCGAGACCATTCAAGGAGCCGGCAAGCAGCCCCGCGGCGGTGGCGACGAGGATGGCCGCCGCCGTATTGCCGTCGGTCAGCGCCAGCGTCGACGTGCCGACGAAGGCGCCCAGCGTGGCCACCGCACCGACCGAGAGATCCAGCCCCTGTCCGCCGGTTGCGATCACCACGGTCTGGCACAGGCCGAACAGGCCGAGGAAAGCCGCGATTTTCAGCTGGTTGGCGATCTGGGCGGAGCCGATGAAGCCCGGCAGGACCATCTGGCCGATGGCGAAGAGCGCCAGCAGCACGCCGATCAGCATGGGAATCCGTACCGTCGATTTCATAGGGTTGTCCCATATGGCAGCAGGCCGCGACCTCAACGGGCCGTGCGCTGCTCGAAGACGATGAAGCCGAGCGCGCCGACGACGATCAGACCCTTGGTGAATTCCTGCCAGGAACTGGGAATCCCGGCGAAATAGATGACATTGCCGATCACCCCGAGCACGACGGCGCCCAGAAGCGCGCCCCAGGGCGACCCTTTCCCGCCTCGCAGCGATATGCCGCCGATGACGCAGGCGGCGATCGAGCCCAGGGTGTAGCTCTGCGCCAGCCGCGCATCCCCCGACAGGGTCTGCGCGGAAATCGCGACCGCCGAGAGGAAGACGAAGAACCAGGCCAGGAGATAGGCGCCGAGCCGGACCCGGATGAGCGAGATGCCGGCCTGGAAGACGGCAGCCGGACTAGATCCCGTCACGACGATCCAACGCCCGACGCGATGCCGGCTGACCAGCATCCACAGGGCCATGGCGCCGGCAATGACCAGCAGCGGGACGGGCACCCCGGCCACCGTTGCGTAATAGGCGTCGCCGATGGCCTCGCCGACGGCGCCGCCGGGCTGGGGCATGATCGCCAGCGCGCCGCCGAACCACAGCGCGCTGGTCGCGAAGGTGGCGATGAGCGAGGGAAGCCCGAGCACCGCGACCAGCACGCCATTGGTCGCGCCGAGCAGGAGCGCCACACCCAGCGTGGCGGCCAGCTGGCCGGGCACGCCGCCGAGGCTGTACGGCGCGAAGCTGGCGAGCAGGCAGTTCAACAGCGACACGCCCGCCCCCATCGACAGGTCGAGCTCCCGGTTCAGGATCACGATGGCCTGCGCGACCGACACCAGGATGAGCGGGGCGAGCGAGGCGAGATTGCTGGCGATCGACGACGCGTCGAAAAAGCTGGGCTGGAGCCAGGCATTGACCGCGACGATGACGGCCGACATGCCGAGCACGGGAACGAGGCCGTTCTGCTTCAACGAGGTCGCGGGCGTCATGACACGACGTCCATGGCGGGCTGGCCGAAGGAGGCCGCGGCGATGCGGTCCTCGTTCATCGCAGCGCCCGCAAGATCTGCAGTAATCCTCCCCTCATACATGACGAGAATGCGGCTGCAGTGCAGCAGCAGCTCGTGCACGTCCGAGGCGTAGACGATCGCCGCCCGGTCCGCCGCCACGAGATCCTGCACCAGTTCGTAGATTTCCGTCCGCGCATGGATGTCGACGCCCTTGGTCGGGTCGCTGAGCAGGATGACGTCGAAGGGAATCGACAGCCATTTGCCGACGACGATCTTCTGCTGGTTGCCGCCAGACAGCGTATCGACCGCCTGCCGGGGCCCCCGGGTCTTGATGGAGAGACGCTCGATGGTCGTCCGCACGAAAGCCGCCAGGGCTCGCGGCGGCAGCCGCCAGGGCCGGCGGTCGGCCGCAACGGCGACATAGCCGAGATTCGAACCCACATCGCCGTCGACGAACAGGCCCTGCCGATGCCGGTCGTTCGGCACCAGACAGATTCCCCGGCGGATCATGTCGCGCGGGCAGCGCGGCCTGACCTCGGTGCCGCCGACGCGGAGCGTCCCCTGCTCGAAGGGGCGGCACGCCGCGATCGCCTCGAGGAGCTCCTCCTGCCCCTGTCCCTGCAGGCCGGCGATCCCGAGCACCTCGCCCCGGCGTAGCGTCAGGCTGGCGCCACGGACAGCCGTCCCGCTCGTCAGCCCCGACACCTCCAGGAGCGCCTCCCCGACGACCGGGTCCCCGACGGCAGATTCCCCGAGGGTCTGGCCCGGCGCCGTTCGCTCGCGCACCTCCCGGTCGCCGGACATCAGTTGCAGGATGCGCGGCACGTCGAGGCGGCCGCGGGTCGACCAGGAGCCGGCATGGTGGCCGTTCCGCAGCACGACGATGCGGCCGCAGAGCTCCTCGACCTCATGCAGCCGGTGCGAGATGAAGATGATGCCGACACCCTCCGCGGTGAGGCGGCGCACCGACGTGAACAGGGCGGCGACCTCCGGCCCGGTCATCGCGGCCGACGGCTCGTCGAGTATGAGCAGGCGGGGCTTGCGCGACACCGCGCGGGCGATCTCCACCCATTGCTGGCCGGCAGCCGTGAGGCTGCCGGCCAGGGCGTCGGGATCGACGCGGGCGCCGAGCCACGACAGGATGTCGATGGCGTCGCGACGGGCCCGGCGGCGGTCGATGAAGCCGCCTGTCGTGCAGATCTCCGCCCCCAGGAACAGGCTTTCCCACACCGGCAGATGCGGCGGGAGGCTGGGGTGCTGATGGGCGATCACCACGCCCAGTCCGGCGGCGACGCGTGGCGACGCCCGGGTCAAGGCCCGCCCGGCGATGAGCACGCGCCCCTGATCGGCCCGCGTCTCGCCGGCAATGATGCGCGACAGGGTCGACTTGCCCGACCCGTTGGCGCCGAGCAGACCGAGAACCTCGCCGGACCGCAATTCGAGGTCGATGCCTTCGAGGGCGACGATGCCGGCGAACCGCTTGCCGACCCCCTTGAGGTCGAGGATGGGCACTGACGCCACCCCCTCCTCGACCCCGGCAATGCGCTCGGCTGACGTCATCGAGAGCGCCACGGGCTACTCGAAAAACGCGTCGAGCTGGGGCTCGGAAAACCATTCCGAGAGATAATAGCTGTCCGGCCGGTCCTTCATGCTGTCGAGGATCGTGACGAGGTTGTCGCGCGTGACCTCGAGCTTGATCGGATAGAAGATCGTGTTCTCGGGGACCGCCTTCAGCTTGCGGCCATTGGCGAGCCTCACGGCGATGCCGATGGCGTTGCGGCTGATGTCCGGCGGGTTCGGCCGGGCGAACGCCTTCATGTCGGTGCCGCCGTCGAGCTCCTGCTTCCAGGCCAGCAGGAAAGCCTTCTGCGCCTCCGCGGTCATGACCGGAATCGGCCGGCGGGCGTTCTGGAACGCCCGCAACACGCCGAGCCCCATCGAATCCTCGACGAAGGCCCCGTCGATCTGGGGCTGCGCCGCGATCACCGTCGCCATGACGCTCTGCGCCTTGGCATGGTCCCAATCGCCGTAGCCGCTCCACACCACCTCGATGCCGGGATATTGCTTGAAGGTATCCAGCGCCGCCTGCCGCCGGGCCTCCGCCGCCGGGTGGCCGGCGATACCGTTCACCACCACCACCTTGCCCTTGCCGCCCAGCGTCTTGGCGATCCACTGGGCATAGGCCTGGCCGAAGGCGTAGTGATCGACGGTGACGTTGATGGCGTAGGGATTGGTCACACGCTGATCGAACGACACCACGGGTATCTCGGCCCGCTTCGCCTCGTTGATGGCGCCGTTCAGCGCGGTGGCGGAATTCGCGTTCACCGTGATCACCGCGACCTTGGCCCGGATCATGTTGCGCAGATCCTGGATCTGCTGGCCGACATCGCCGCCCGCCTGCTGGACGACCAGATCCTTGGCCAGCCCCTCGGCCTTGTAAGTGCCGAACTGCTCCTGCGCGCCGGAGATCATCTGCCGGCGCCAGTCATGAGCGAAGTACCCGATCGAGAAGCCGATCGTGGCATCCCCGCCTTTCGCGTGGGCCGCCGGCACGGCGACATTCCCGATGGCCGACGAAGCCGCCCCGGCCGCGACAAGAGACATGAAGTCCCGTCTGTTCATCACTTCCTCCCACCAAATATTATGATTGTTCACATCAGAATATTTACTGGGATGATTGGCAATATAGAGCCACAATGTTTCAGACATTCCGATAAGAACAATGATTATTACGCATTATATTAGTGAATTATATTACACAGATCATGCATGCGTACATTTCTCGGCCGACTTCTCCCGTCCCCAGATCTTCGAGGCACGTTCGGCGGGAACCCGCCAGTTCAGGAGGAACGGCATCAGCACCGAGCCGGACGAGCCGTCGACCAGATCGTCGAGGAAAGGCAGCACAGCCTGCATGGCCCGGGTGCGCGGTCGGTAGCGGGGATCGGCCACCAGCGGGCTGGCCCAGCTGAAACGCCAGGCGAGGCGCGACAGCCGCGCGACTGCCTGGACGAAGACGGCGGGATCTCCCCGTTCCAGGCCATCGGAGACCACGAGGATCGCGGCGCCCCTGGCGAGGCCGGCGAAGCGCGGCACCGACAGGAAGCGCGCCAGGCAGGGACCGATCTGCGTTCCGCCCTCCCAATCCGCCACAGCGGCGGCGGCATTCGCGAGCGCCACCGCCTCGTCGCGGCACCGCAGGTTCGACGTGATCCGGCTGAGACGGGTGGCGAAGGTGAAGACCTCAGCCTCCGGCGCCCGCTGCACGATGATGTGAGCCAGCCGGAGATAGTCGTCGCTCGCGGTCCTCATCGAGCCGGACACATCGATCAGCAGGAGCAGCCGCCGGGGCCGCGCCGGCGCGAGCGCCATCAGCGGATGGGGAATGTCGCCGTCATGGCGCAGGATCTGCCGCAGGGAGCGCCGGAGATGAACGGCAGAGCCCTTCGACGAGGGCCTCAGCCGGAACGACTTCCGCAGCGGGAGACGCCCGGCAAGCCGGCCGCCGAACCGGCGCAGCTCCTCGTCGGGAGCGAGCGGGGCGATGGTCTTCTCCTGCAGCAGATCCGCCGCCGAGGCCCGATCGCCGGCAACGTCCTCCTCGTCGCGCTCCGGCGCCGACGCCTCCGTCTCACCTTCCTCTTCCCGCTCGGTCTCCCCGCTCGCGGTTACCGCGCCGGAACCGTGAAAGAAGGCGCGGAACAACTCGTCGAAGTCGGCGCGACGCTCAGGATGCGGCGAAAACGACGCGACGGCGGCCTGATAGACGTCGCGGATCCCCCCCGGGCCCAGCAGGACAAGGCTCCGGAGGAAGGTCTCGGTCTGCTCGGGAGCGACGGCGAAGCCGTTGTCGCGCAGCATCCGGCCAAAGGCCACCATCATGACGGCGATCGGTGGCAGGCCGCCGATCGGCATCACGCACACGCCTCGGCCAGCAGGCCGTCGAGATCGTCGCGCAGGTCCGAGAGGTCCTCCTCATCCTTGATCGCCGCGCCCACCGCCCGCCGGAAAGCCAGCGGCCAGTCGCCACTGCCATTCTCGAGCAGCGTGGCCGCGCGCGCCCATTCGACCGCTTCGGCAATGCCCGGTGGCTTGGCCAGCGGCCGGCGGCGCAGCGCCGCCACCGAACGCGCGACGGCCCTCGCCACCGCCCGACTGACGTCCCCCGCCCGCGCCCGGATGATCGCCGCCTCCCGCTCCGGCTCGGGATAGGGGATCCAGTGATACAGGCAGCGGCGGCGCAGCGCTTCGTGCAGCGACCGCGTCCGGTTCGACGTCAGAATGACCGGGGGCT
Source organism: Ancylobacter sonchi (assembly GCF_018390695.1). Classification (GTDB taxonomy): domain Bacteria; phylum Pseudomonadota; class Alphaproteobacteria; order Rhizobiales; family Xanthobacteraceae; genus Ancylobacter; species Ancylobacter sonchi. The sequence continues at coordinate 20,995 of NZ_JAHBGF010000015.1, forward strand.
TCTCTCGGGCGGCGATAGTGCCCACTTCCGGGATCGAGATCTGGAAGTCCGACAGGAACTCGAGCAGAAACGCCTCGAACTCATGGTCCGAGCGGTCGATCTCGTCGATCAGCAGCACGCAGCTCTGCGGCGCGCGGATCGCCTTGAGCAGCGGTCGCTCGATGAGATAGGTCTCGCTATAGAGATCCGGCGCATGTCCTTCGGCTTCCCGCAGCGCCAGCAATTGCCGTGGGTAGTTCCATTCGTAGAGCGCGTGGGCCGCGTCGATGCCCTCATAGCATTGCAGGCGAACCAGCGGACGCCCGAGCAGCGTCGCCAGCGTCTTGGCGGCTTCGGTCTTGCCGACGCCCGGCGCCCCCTCCAGCAGCAACGGCTTGCCGAGCTGCAGGCTGAGGAAGATGGCGATCGCCAGCCCCTCATCGGACAGATAGCCGGTCTCGGCGAAGCGCGCCTCGACGAGAGCGGGCGAGGAGAGGCTGGGATAGCTTTCCATCGCCCTGCGTCAGGCTTCGAGCCCGCGCAGGGCGCGCAGGATCTTCTCGGGGGTGAAAGGCATGGTGTCGATCCGCACGCCCACCGCGTCGAAAATCGCATTGGCGATGGCCGGTATCGGCGCATTGGCGCACATTTCGCCGGGCCCCTTGCCCCCATAGGGGCCATCGGGGGCGGGGCGTTCCAGCACCACCACTTCCGTCCTCGGCAGGTTTCCGGGACCCGGCATCAGGTATTCGTTGAAGTCGACGCCCCTGTGGTCGCGCTGCGGGTAATAGGGCTCCGTGGTCTCGTAGATCGCATGGCTGATCCCCATCCACGCGCCGCCGACCAGTTGCTGCTCGACCATTCGGGGATTGAGCGCGCGGCCGATCTCATAGACGTTCTTCAGCGAGATCACGTCGACCTCGCCGGTTTCCACGTCCACCTCCACTTCCGCGACCGTGCAGGCATGGGCGTAGCAGGTGGCCGGCTTCATCGCACCGTCGACCGGCGAGGGATATGAACGCGGCACCAGGAACATGCCGCGACCGGAAATCGACCGCCCCTTCTGGAAATGCGCGGCGAGCGCGGTATCGGTGACGGAGACCGCCTTCGCCGGGGCGCCCACCACATGGATGTTGCCGGCGCCATCGGTCTCCAGATCGTCGGTGCTGACCTCCAGCATCTCGGCCGCCACCTCGAGCATCACGCCGCGCGCCTCCCTGGCGGCGGCAATCACCGCATTGCCGGCGCGATGGGTTCCCCGCGAGGCGAACGTGCCCATGCAATGGGGTCCGGTGTCGGAATCGGCCGTGTCGACCACGACGCGCTCGGAGGGCACGCCGAGTGTCTCGGCGCAGATCTGCCGCAAGATCTGCTTCATGCCCTGGCCGAGATCGACGCTCGACACCGTCACCATGAAATTGCCGGTCGGCGTCGAATGAACCAGCGCCTGTGTGGGGTCGCCGCCGAGATTCATGCCGGTGGGATAGTTGACGGCGGCCACGCCCCGCCCGCGCTTCCTGGTCAAGGCTGCCTCCTCGGTTCGCGCGACGACATCGCCATGCAGCGGGGATCGACCGGCCAATCGGCCCACTCAGCCGCCTCCTGCATACATTCGATCAGCGCCGCGCCTTCGGTGGGTTGGTGATGGGCCTTCATGTCGCCGTCGCGATAGGCGTTGACGAAGCGGAACTCCAACGGATCCATGCCGATCAGCCGGGCCAGCTTGTCCATCTGCACTTCGAGCGCGAAATCGCCGATCGTCACGCCGAAGCCGCGCATGGCGCTGGACGGGGTCCGGTTGGTGTAGACGCAGTAGCAGTCGATGCGCACGTTCGGGATGGTATAGGGGCCGGGAAAATGGGCGGCAGCCTTCTGGGTTCCGTAGGGCGTGTGCCGTGAATAGGCGCCGGAATCGACGTAGCAGCGCACCTGACGGGCGACGATCCGGCCGTCCTTCATCACCCCGTCCTTGAGATAGATCCGTTCCGCGGCGCGCGGCGAGGAGATCTGCATCTCCTCGTAGCGGTTGTAGATGTAGGAGACTGGCCGGCCGGTGAGCATCGACGCCAGAATGGCGATCGGCTCGGTGGTGCAGTCCACCTTGCCGCCGAAGCCACCGCCCGCCGTGCCACCCACGAAATGCAGCTGCTGGCCGGGGACCTGCAGGATCACCGAGCTGTTGTCGAGCGTGAAGAAGACCGCCTGCGTGCCGGTGTAGCAGGTGAAGCGGTTGTTCTGGTCGGGCACGACGACGCAGCCGGTGGTCTCGGTCGGCGCCTGCTCGATCGGCGAGGCCTGATAACGCTGCTCCAGAATGAAGTCCGCCTCGGCAAAACCCTTCTCGACATCGCCAAGGATGACCTTGCGGCTCTCGCCGCTGTCGTAGCGATAATAGTTCTGCCCGTGATACTCGTTGACCAGTGGAGCGCCCGGCTTGAGCGCCTCCTCGACGTCGAACACCGCCGGCAACTCTTCATAGGCGATCTGCACCAGCTGGGCCGCCTCATAGGCCGCGCGCTCGCTGTCCGCCACGATGCAGACGATCGGCTCGCCCTGCCAGCGCACCTTGTCGAAGGCCAGCACCGGCTCGTCCTCCGGGCCGATATTGATCAAGCTGAGCACGGTGTAGACGTTGTGCGGCACGTCCCTGGCGGTGATCACCCGGCGAACGCCGGGGTGGCGTTCCGCCCGGCTGGCATCGATGCCGAGAATGCGCGCATGGTGATGCGGGCTGCGGACCATGCGGATATGCAGCAGTCCGGGGATCGCGCGATCCGCATAGAACGGCGTGATGCCCTTCACATGGCCGAGCGCATCGGAGCGCTGGCGGCTCTGCCCGATCTCCTTGAGATCGTCATTGCGCTCATCAGCGAAGTACTTCTTGCGGATTTCCATCAGGCGGCTCCCGGTCCGCTCGCGCTCATCACCTGGGCCGCCGACAGCACGGCCTGGATGATCGGCTCATAGCCCGTGCAGCGGCAGATATTGCCGCTCAGGGCCTCGACCACATCCTCACGGCTGGGACGTGGATTGGTCAGGAACAGGGCCTTGGCGGCCATCAGCATGCCCGGCGTGCAAAAGCCGCACTGCGCCGCGAAATGCTCCATAACGGCGTGCTGCAAGGGATGCAGCTGGCCATGGGCCGCCAGCCCGGCCACGGTCTCGACGTCCGCCCCGTCGCAGTCCTCGGCCAGCGTGATGCAGGACAGGCGGGGAGCCCCGTCCACCAGCACCGTGCAGGTGCCGCAGGTGCCCTGCAGGCAGCCGGACTTGGCCGTCAGGTCGCCCGTCTTGTCACGCAGGAGCCGCAGCAGCGTGGCGCCGCTGTCGACGAACTCGGCCCGCTCCTCGCCGTTCAGAATGAAGTGCAGTGGAATTTTCGCCATGGTTCACCCGTCGATTTCAGGCAGGAGCAGGCGGCGCAGATGCACCGGCAGCACGGCTTGCCGGTACCAGGCGCTGGCGATGGCATCGCTCGGCGGCGTGGTACCTTCCGTCACGTGGGGCTCGAGCCGGTCCAGGGTGGCGGTGATGAGTTGCTCGCCAATCAGCGCCCGCTCGAACGAGCTCGCACGGATCGGCGTGCCGGCCATCGCGCCGAACGCGATCCGGGCCGCGCCGACCCGCCCGGCGTCACGCGCGATGACGGCGGCGATGGAGACAATGGCCGCGCCCTTCGGCTTCACCCGGCTGGCCTTCACAAATCTGAATGTGCCCGCTTCGGGCCGGGTGAAGGCGACCGATGTCACGATCAGGCCTGCGGGGAGGCTGTCGCGCCGGGCGAAGAACTCCGCCAATGGCCATTCCTCCACCCCAACGGCACCGTGAACGGTGACGACGGCACCCAGCGCGAGCAGCGCGACGCCGAAATCGCCATAGGGGCTGGCCGCGAACAGGTTGCCGCCCACCGTGGCAGCGGAGCGGATGGCCGGTCCGCCGACAATCCTCGCCGCAGGGGCGAGCCATTGCAGGCCGGGATGCCCGAGAAGCTGCGCCATGGTGACCAGCGCGCCAAGACGAATTCGCCCATCCGCCTCGTCGATCCGCTTCATTTCCGGATCGCAGACACGAACATAGGTCGTGACCGCAGCATCTCCCTCGTTGACGCGACGCACGAGAAGCGTCCCCCCGCCGACAACACACGCTCCAGCCTCCTCCGTCAGGAACGATGTGGCGGCGGATACCTTCTCAAATCTCCTGTAGGAAAGACCCATGAACATTCCTCTTGGCCTGTTCTTTTGACCGCCCGGGTCGGGCGGCACTCGACCGCAACGCTATTCTTGCGGAGATCGAGTGGGTCTGCTTATCGCCCGATCTACTTTTGGAGGCGCCGGACATTCCCGTCCTGCCGGCGCGCCGTCCGTCCGTGCTAGCTTCGAATGCGCATAAAGAGCGGCAAAGCCGCCAGCCGAGGAGGAAATGATGTCCAAGCTTCATCGTGTTCATGATGGGGATTTCGGCTCCGTGTCCGTGCTGGAGCTGACGGGAGAGCTGGTGCCCCACGTGCATTCCAGCGTGAATCTCAGCTTCTGGCTGGCGGGGGCCCCGGCTCCGCTGAGCCTCAATGGCCGGGCGATCGGACATGACGCGGAGACCGCCGCCGTCATTAATGCCTTCGTGCCGCACTGCCTGAAGGTCGAGAGCGCCGCCCAGACGCATACCCTGTCGTTCTATCTCGACCCCGACTGGCTCGCCCACCATCTGCCGGCCGGCACGCCCGCCGGCTTCACCGACCTGAAGCTGCCGATCTCGCCGGCCCTGCGCGATGAACTGCAGGCGCTGGCCGACATGCTGATCAACGAGAGCTGCGACCCCTACGAGATCGACTGCGCCATTCTGGTGTTCCTGAAGAGAGCCCTCGCAGCCTGTCAGGTCGAGGACGCCGAGGCCGCGATCCGGGAGCGCCGGGCGAAGGACTTCCGGCTGCGCAAGGCCGTCGCCCTGATGCGCGAGAACATGTCGCGTGGCCTCGACATGGAGGAGGTGGCGCGCGCCGCTGGCCTCTCGCGCCCGCATCTGTTCTCGCTGTTCCGCGACCAGCTCGACCTCACGCCGGGGGTGTTCTGGAATTCGCTGCGCCTGGAGGAGGCCGTCAACCAGATGCGGGCATCCGAAGACAATCTGACGTCGATCGCCAGCAGCCTCGGCTTCACCGCGCAATGCAACTTCACGCGGTTCTTCCGCCAGCACACCGGCGTGACGCCCAGTGACTACCGGGGGGCGCTGCCCGGCGGGCCGGAAATCCGGCACGCCCGGGGACGGCATTGGGCGGGATGCGCGGATTCAGCCTTCCAGACGGTATAGCCGCGCGGCGGTGTCGAACAGGATACCCTGCTGGTCTCGGAGCGGCAGATGCGCGACGGCGCGCCGGATGTTCTCGGCCAGCGTGCCGTAGTCGCTCCAGAGCTTCTCAATGGGGAAATTCGAGCCCCAGACGCAGCGCTCTGCCCCGAAAAGGTCGACCGTGTCGCTGACGATCGGCTGGATATCACCGAGCGTCGCGCGATGGATGAAGGTCCCGAGCCCGGACAGCTTCACATAGACATTCGGATTGTCGGCCAGCTGCCGCATGCCCCGGCGCCAGGCGTCGCGGCCCTGCTCGCTCGCATCTTCCGGCATGCCTGCATGTTCGAGCACGAAGGTCGTCGAGGGGAACGCCCTGGCGAGCGCCGCGCCATCCGCCATTTGCGACGTGAAGATCTGCAACTCGAACAGCAGCCCTCTCGGCGCCAGGCCGGCCAATCCCTGCCGCCAGGCCGGCTCGGCGATCAGATCTGGACGGGCAGCGAACCGGTATTGCGGGTTTTCATGCCAGTGCACCTGCTGGCGTATGCCGCGTAGCGCCGGACTGTCCTGCATGGCGTCCAGCTTCGCTGGCAGGCTTGCATCCGTCATGTCCGCGAAGCCGACGATGGCGTGCGGCCAGCCATGGGTGTGCGTGATCGACTGGACCCACTCGACCTCCTCCACGGCCCGCGCCGGATCCCAATTGGTCTGCACATAGACCGAGGCGACGATGCCGGCGTCGCGGATGTCGTCGAGATACTCGCCGATCAGGTAGTCCCGACGTATCGGCTCGTATTCGCCGAATATTCTCGGAACCATCGGTCCATTCAGCCAGGGCTGGTCCGCTCGTCTCCAGACATGATGATGGGCATCGATAATATCTATCCTGGACATGACGCGTCTCTCTGAACAACTACCGTAGAACAGATACCGCGTCTTCGCGCATCGACTAACAGTCGACGGTCACTGTCGTCCACCTGAAGCCTGTTAATCAGACGTGACGATAAGCGACCGGGCCGCAAGCCGGTAAGTTGCATCCGTTGACCGGCCGAGCCCGGCAGGCGGCTGGCGGCTGGCGGCTGGCGGCTGCATGTCGGCGCACATGGATCCGTGCTGCCATTGAAGCTTAGGCGACCCATCGCGCGAAAGGAATGAGGAATGATCAAAGTATTGTCGATGATGAAGCGCAAAGAAGGAATGAGCCTCGACGAATTCCGGCATTGGCTCACCGAGGAGCATTCGAAGCTGTCGCAGGCGATACCCGGCCTCGACAAATTCATCGTCAACATCGCCAAGACCGACTCGCCCGACAACCCCTTCGATTCTGTCAACGAACTGTATTTCGCCGACGAGGCGGCGATGCAGGCGGCGTTCGGCTCCGATGCCGGGAAGGCTTCGGGGGAAGACGCGTTGGCCCATATTTCCGGGCGCTCCCGCCTGATCACCATCGAGTACAGGTTAAAGTGAATTGCCCTGACGACCCGATACCATAGTGTCGGGTCGTCAATCGGCCGAACAACGCTTTCCTAAAACGACGGCTAAATAGTTGACTTGGTTCCCCAATCTACTACGGCCTATGGGGAAGCCTCAGTTTCACTGACCCAAACCCATGAGGGGATCGCGGAAGCCGACATTCGCCGTAAGGGCCGGGAATGTCTGTTTTCCGGCAGAGTGCTGACATCAGCTCCTGGCGCGAACGCGCTACAAGGCCGCTTCCTCATTTGGCGCCGATGTGCCGGCCGCTGCGAGCAGCACCGCCTCGAGTTCCCGATCGAGAGAGAGGCCGACCTGCAGGACGTCATCGTTCCCGAACTGGCCAAACAGTGATGACGGCCGATCATATTCGAAGAGCACCTCGCCGCCTTCTGTCTCATACAGCGCGACGCGCAGCGGCGCGTAGAGAGCCGCGCCGAGGTGGTGGCGGGTCATTTTCGAAGCGGTGATCGGATTACCGATCTCGTACTGGACCGCGTTCTTCCTGCCTCCCGCGATCGCGAGCAGCGCTCCGTGGTCGCGTTCGAGGAAGATGAAAAGCTTGGGACCATGCGCCTCATGCTCGTCGATGGCGGCCCGGTCGCCGCGGCTCAGCAAGGCGACGATGTTCGCATCCAGCTCCGGCACGGCCGCTGCCAGCGCCGCGCGCACCTCGGCGAATGGCCGCGCGCAGGCGATGCGGACATGTTCGACGGCGATCTGCCGCGACGTGGTTCGGGGGAGTGTCATCAGTGGCTCCTTCCTGCAGGTTGGCCGCGTCGCGCGCCCGTTCATGGCGCGCGACCCTTCCTCACGCGAGGCGGTAATCGGTGATATCGACGCCGACGATCAGCGGCTCCGGCGCCGGCGTGTTGTCCGGTTGCCTTGGGAAGACTCTGAAGCCGGAAGGCAACAGGATGCCTTCGACGTCGACGTGAGGCAGGAGATAGCGCGCCGCCGCGTTGTTGCCCTGGATCTCCACCTCGTAGTCGTGGCGACGGATCAGGCCGTCCGGTCCGACATAGAGGGTCTGCTCCCGGCTATGGGTCGCGATGGTCGCGGGGAAGCTCACGCGCAGCCGCCGCCAGACCTCCCCCTTTTCCGACCAGGGCGCAATCTCCTCGGCTACCACGCCCGGCTGGGCGAGGATGAAGGGCGAGGTCAGATAGGTCCACATCGTATAGCCCGCGAAATAGGCGAGCTGCGGGTTGCTCCAATGGGTCTCCATCGCGAAGCCGGCGAAGCTCGCGCGCGGCTGCTCCAGCCTCTCGACGACGGCACCGTCAGGCGTCTCGATGCTCACCTCATCCGGCGTGAAACGCGAACGGTTCGCCGTTGGATGGAAGGGCCAGTGCGACACCTCCTCCTTGCGGAGGTCCACCCGGACATTGGCATGGGCGAGGACGTCGGGCTTGCCCTTCAGGTCCCAGAGAATGCCGAACTGGTGAAGCCGGGCCGTCAGGACGGAAAACCGGCGGAAGCGTTCGAGGCCGCCATGGGCCTCGATCACCTGCTGTTGGAGATCGTGCATGTGTCGGTCCCTCACGCGTCCAGGAAGATGCGGCAATGGGCGACGAACCTCTCCGGGTACTGGAACAGCGCACCATGACCGGAGTCGGGGTAGAGGATGAGCTCGGCGTTCGGTATCGCCTTGAACATGTTGTAGGCGTTGATGCTGGGAAACATGGTGTCGTCGCTGCCATGCACGATCAGCGCGGGCTGCCGGATGGAGCGCAGCGTCGCCTCGTCCTCTTCCTCGCGCGCGCACCATCCGATGATCGCCTTCGCCTGCGGCTCGCTGACGTCGTCGCCGCTCTCCGGATCGCGCTCCTGCTTACGGGCCGTTGCGCGGGCGACGAAGGCGCGGCCGGCGCGCTGGCTCATCTCGGAGGGTGTGAAGAACAGCGGCAGCCGCACATCCGGCGCGCCTTGGGCGAAAGCGTCCTCGACGACGGCCATCAGATGCTCCTCGCCACCGCGAGGCGCCGCGCCGGCGATGATGAGCTTCCCGATCAGATCGGGCTGCTGCACGGCGAGGAGCTGGGCCAGCATGCCGCCGAGGGAGAAGCCGAGCAGATCGACCCGCGCGAGACCGAGACCCCGGATGAAGGTCCCGGCATCGGCCGCCATCTGCTCCACCGTGTCGGGCGTCCGGCCGGTCGAGGAACCCACGCCGAGATTGTCGAAGACGACGACCGGGCGGGTCTGTGCAAGAGCGTTCACCACAGCCGGATCCCAAGCATCCATCGTGCCGGTGAAATGCTGGAGCAGGACGAGCGGCGTTCCGGTCGCGGGCCCGAGGCGTCGGAACGCGAAGCGCACATCGTCGATGCCGAGGAATTCGGTCTTTGCGGTTTCAAGTGACATGATCGGTCCTTCGCGAGCCGGATGGCTCGACGTGATGACAGGTTAGGAGGTATGCGCGGGTCACATGGTCAGGACGATGCGGAAGCGGGCCTGGCCCGACATCATCTTCCGATAGGCTTCAGGAGCCTGTTCCAGCGGCATGGTCTCGATCATGGCGGCGACGCCGGCGAGCGAGCTGAAGCGCAGCGTGTCATCGGCCGTCGCCGGGTCGCCGGTCAGCGCCCCCTCGATGGATCGCCCGCCGAACAGCAGGTCCGCCGTCGACACCTCGACCGGCTCGGGGCTCGCCCCCAGCGCGATAATCCGGCCGCGCGGCCGGAGCCCCTTCACCGCCTCCGCGACCACCGTGCCGCCGGACGCCGTCGCGACCACGAGATGGGCACCGCCCAGCTTCTGCAGCGCCTCGGCGATCGCGACAGTCGAGCTGTCGACATAGTGATGGGCGCCGAGCTTTTCCGCGAGCCCTCCCTTGTCCGGCCCACGGCCGATGGCGACGACCTCGAAGCCCATGCGTCGCGCGAACTGCACCGCGAGGTGCCCCAGCCCGCCAATGCCGATAATGGCGACGAGATCGCCGGCTCGGGCCGGCGAATTGCGCGGGGCGCTGAACGTGGTGAGACCGGCGCAGAGCAGCGGCGCGGCATCCTCGGATGAGAGGCCGTCGGGAACCGATACCAAGCCGCTGGCCCGCGCCAGCATGTATTGCGCGTAGCCGCCATCATGGTGGACACCGGTGAACTCCTGGTTCCGGCAATTGACGAGGTCGCCCCTGCGGCACTCGTCGCAATGGCCGCAGCTCCCGCCGAGAAAACCAACGCCGACGCGCTGCCCGAGCGTCCAGCCCTCGACATGGTCTCCGATCGCATCGATCACGCCTACCGCCTCATGGCCGGGCACGCGCGGCCAGTCGATCGGAAACGCGCCCTCGACCGTCCCGGCGTCGGAATGGCAGACGCCGCAGGCCTGAACGCGCAGCCGTACCTGCCCGCTTGCCGGGGCGGCGAGCGGCTTGCGCGTCAATTCGAGCCGGCCCGGCGCGACGGCCTGAACGGCGAGGTAGGTGTCCGACTGGCTCGACATGGGAGCTCCCGCGATTGCGAACAGGGGGATGATCGATGAGGTGCCATCGGAAACCGGAGGCGCCTGACACGTCCGATTGAACATCACCGCCGCGCCGTGACGAAGGTCAGCAAAGCCATGTTTCCGGCCATCCTGTCGAGAATGCAGGTCGGATTGAAAAGCGGTCATTCCCGAAATCGATCGTTCAAGTCGCCGGGCGTCCCACCTCCTTTCAGAAGATCCTCGGCCCTTCCGCCCGCCAGTTCTGAACCTCTTTGCCTTCTTCACTTGGCGAGCCAGGAAGAAGACCGGGAATGACGCGGCCCGGCAGCCGCGTTCCATGCAAGCCGCACCGAACGCGGCCTGAAACAAGGCATCTATGTCGTTCAGTACCGCCCCGGGCGCCGCCTAGGCTTCCTCCACGCCGCCCGCCATTCCGTGGGCCCAGCAGGAGAGCAGCATGACCCGGCTTAAGGACCTTGCTATCGAGGCACATGGCGGCCTCCAGCGCTGGCGGCAGTTCGACAAGGTTTCCGCCGACCTCGTCCAGGGCGGCGTGCTGTGGGCACTGAAGGGACAGCCCCACACTCTGGCGGGGACCACCGTGACGGTTGGCCTCAAGGGCGAATGGGCGTCGCACGCACCATTCGGGGGCGCTGGCCGGCGTTCGCGCTTCACTCCCGGCCGGGTTGCTCTCGAGGCGGACGACGGCACCGTACTCGACGAACTTCTCCAGCCCCGGGCAAGCTTTGCGGGGCACACGCTGCAGACGCCCTGGAGCGAGCTGCAGCTCGCCTATTTCGCCGGCTGCGCCATGTGGACCTATCTCAACATGCCGTTCGTGCTGGCGTGGCCGGGCGTGGAGACCGAGGAACTCGAGCCCTGGCAGACCGAGGAGGGCGACTGGCGTCGTCTCGCGGTGCGGTTCCCGGCGAACATCGCGACGCACAGCGCGGTGCAGACGCTCTATTTCGACGGCGACGGGCTGCTCAAGCGTCACGACTACGATGTCGAAATCGCCGGCAACACGCCCGGCGCTCACCTCATCTCGGACTATGAGGAGGTGTCCGGCATCAAGTTCCCTACCAGAAGGCGCATCTTCGCCCGGCAGCCCGACGGCAGCTTCAGCCGGGAACCGCTGGTGGTCTCGATCGACCTGTCCAACATCCGCCTCGGCTAGCCGGGCGGCCTAGAGCGCGGCGACAGGCCCGGCTTCGCTGCGGATCGCCCTCGGCACCTCGCCGAGCACCCGAAGGAAGGACAGCCGCATGCGTTCCCGGTTCGCGAAGCCCACTTCGCGGGCGATTACCTCGATGGGCAGCCGACTCTGCTCCAGCATCAGCCGCGCGGCCTCCACCCGCAGCGCCTCGACGGCCTTGGCCGGCGTCGTGCCGGTCTCCGTCCGGAACAGGCGGCTGAATTGGCGCGGGCTCAGGCAGGCGACATCGGCCAGATCCTCGATCGTCAGCTCGTTGGCGAGATTCTGACGCGCATGGTTGAGCGCCGCCTGGATCCGATCCTCCTGCGGGCTGAGATCCAGCAGGGTGGAGTGCTGGGACTGCCCGCCCGAGCGGCGATGATACATCACCATGCCCTTGGCGACCGAGCGTGCCACCTCGGCACCATGGTCACGTTCGATCATGCCGACGACGAGATCGGTGCCGGCCGTCATGCCGGCCGACGTCCAGATCGGACCATCGGCGATGAAGATCTTGTCCATGTCGACACGGCAGCTGGGAAAGCGGTCCCGCAGGGCCTGCGCATAGCGCCAATGGGTGGTGGCGCGCCGGCCATTCAGCAGGCCGGCATCGCCCAGCACGAACGAGCCGAGGCAGATGGCGGCGACGCGCCGGGTGTCGCGGGCAGCGGCACGCAGGAGCCGGATCAGCCCCGGCGACGAGGTCGGTATCTCCAGCCCCGCCGCGACGAGCAGCGTGTCATAGGCGCCGGTGTCGAAGGCATCCGTCATCACCTGCATGCCGGACGAGGCGGCGACCAGCCCACCTTGCTCCGACAGCACCCGAACGTCGTACAGCTTCCGGCCCGCCTGCTTGTTGGCGATGTCGAAAGCCGCCACCGCGCCGAAGCAGATCGGTTGGAACTCCGGGCACAGGACCAGACCGACTTTCATGCTTCCTCTCCGGAGTGGCTCACCGCGAATGTGGGGGCCCACGGCCCATCTGCAATCGCGTGGCCGGAATGATGGCATCTACGTCCTGTCGGACCGAGGCATCCCGCTGCTACCGCATACATCGTGATCGCCGTCATCGGCAGGTGCCGACCCTCGCCCGCCCTTGGTGTTCGCTATCCAACCTTGCGGGGCGTCACCGCCACAGCGGCTTCGACGCGCCGACCTCCCTCTCTACCGGGATATCGGCCGTCGCCCCCAATTCCTCGGTCGACCTACCCCGCCCGACGCCAGGCGGCCCCGCATCCAAGGACGTTCAAGGCACGTGAGATGAACTGGATAACCACGCTTTCGGCCGCCACGATGATCCTTACCTCCGGCACGGCGATATCGGGAGCCGCGGCGGCCCCGATCGACATCGAGATCGCCGCCGAAAGCCACGACATGATCTGGAACGCCGTCGCGGTGGACCATGGCCGCGTCTTCGTGGCGGGCCCGCGCTGGACCGGCTCGAAAGGCCCCTCACTCGCCCTCATCGACGGGCATGGGATCGCCCGGCCCTATCCGTCGCCGCAATGGAACGGCTGGACGCCGGGCGTCGCCAACGGCACGACCTTCGTCAACGTGAACGCCATACATCTCGACGGCAAGGGTGGGCTCTGGGCGGTAGATACCGGCTCGCCGGAATTCGGCGGCGACCCGCTGCCGGGCGCCGCCAAGCTGGTCCGCCTCGACCTCGCCACCGATGCGGTCGACCGGGTGATTCCGCTCGGGCCGACGGCGGCGCTTGCCGGCAGCTATATCGACGACATCCGCTTCAACGGCGACCATGCCTACCTCACCGATGCCGGCAGGCCGGGGCTGATCGTGCTCGACCTGCGTGACGGCTCCACGCGCCGGGTTCTGGAGGGCCACGGGTCGGTAACGGCACGCCCGGACCGGGACATCTTCCTCGACGGCCAGCCCTTGACGGGTCCCGACGGCAAGCCCCTTCACGTCCATAGCGATCCGCTTGAAGTCTCGCCGGACGGCAAATGGCTTCATTACGGACCGCTGGAGGGGCCGTGGTCGCGCATCGAGACACGCTTTCTGGACGATGCCTCGCTATCGCCGGACGAGCTCGCCGAAAAGGTCGAGCCCTGGGCCAACCTGCCGCCGGTCGGCGGCACGGTGATGGATTCGAACGGCGATCTCTACTTCACCGATCTCGCCGCCAATGCCCTTCGCAAACGCGCGGCGGACGGCACGGTGACGACGCTGCTCGTCTCGCCGGAACTGCACTGGGTCGATGCCCCTTTCATCGATACCGACCACGTCTTGTGGCTGCCGGTGCCGCAGATCGATCGCGCGGCCATGTTCAACGGCGGCACTTCGCAGATTCGCTGGCCCATCAGGCTGTTCCGCCTGCCGCTCGGCGCCCGGCCGTGAGCGCAACCCGGCCCTCCGGCCGATCCACAATCCTCAGGAGATCAAGATGAAAGCAATCGGCTATCAGCAGCCCGGCCCCATCGATCGCGAGTCCGCGCTGATCGACATCGAGCTGGAACGCCCGAAGGCAACGGGACGCGACCTTCTGGTCGAAGTCCGGGCCATCTCGGTCAATCCGGTCGACACCAAGGTACGACTCGGCGCCGCGGCGCCGGCCGGCGAGTGGAAAGTGCTCGGCTGGGACGCCGTCGGACGCGTGGCGGAAATCGGCGAGGCGGTGAGCGCCTTCAAGCCGGGCGATGAGGTCTACTATGCCGGCTCCATCGCCCGCGCCGGCGCCAACAGCCAGTTCCACCTCGTCGACGAACGCATCGTCGGTCGCAAGCCGGCTTCATTGTCCCACGCCGAAGCCGCCGCGCTGCCACTCACGGCGATCACCGCCTGGGAGATGCTGTTCGACCGCCTCGATATCCGCAGGCCGGTGCCGGGTGCCGCCAACGCGATCCTCATCATCGGCGGCGCCGGTGGCGTCGGCTCGATCGCCATCCAGCTGGTGCGGGCGCTGACCGACGTGACGGTCATCGCCACCGCGTCGCGGCCGGAGACCCAGAGCTGGGTGAAGGAACTCGGGGCTCACCACGTCGTCGACCACGGCAAGCCTCTCGCCGAGCAGGTGGCGGCACTCGGCATCGGCGCGCCGGCCTTTGTGTTCTCGACGACCGAAACCCACCGGCACTTCAAGGAAATCGTCGAGCTGATCGCGCCCCAGGGGCGGTTCGGGCTGATCGACGACCCGGAGACGCTCGATGTCATGTCTTTCAAGCGCAAGGCGGTGTCGACGCATTGGGAGTTCATGTTCACCCGCTCGCTTTTCCAGACGGCCGACATGGCCGAGCAGGGCAAGCTGCTCGACGCGGTGGCTCAGCTGGTCGACGAGGGGAATATCCGTACGACGGTGACGGAGATCCTCCACCCCATCAATGCCGAGAACCTCGCGAAGGCCCACGCATGGCTCGAAAGCGGCAGGGCCAAGGGCAAGATCGTCCTCGAGGGCTTCTGACGGCTCCCTGCACGGTGCGACCGCCGTGCAGGGCTCCCTCTCCACAAGGCGCGCCATGCCTCGGCATGTCGTGCCCTCCGCGCTCGACCGTCCCCGCAGGTCACTCCTCTGCGACGGATTTGCGTTCCACCGCGGCGCGTGGAACGAAGGAGCGGTACGGACCGAGGACCAGATCGAAGCAATCATGCGTAAGCTTATCAGTATCGGGCTGCTGGTCGCCGAGGGGTTCCAGGTCATGGGGCTCGCGGCACTCTCGGCGTTCGAAATGGCCAACCGCGTGCTGGAATATCCCGGCTACGACGTCCACGTCATCTCCGAGCACGGCGGGCCGGTACGCAACTCCCTCGGATTTGCGATCGAGACCAAGCCGTTTCCCGCAAGCTTCCACGACACCACGGTGACGATCGGCTCACTGGCGATGGGACCGACATCGCCCGGGCATCTCGATTATCTGAACCGGGCCGTCGGACGCTCCCGCCGGATCGCGGGCGTCTGTACCGGCGCCTTCGCGCTGGCGGAAGCCGGCCTGCTGAACGGACGGCGGGCGACCACGCACTGGGCGCATGCCGCCCGCCTTCAGGCCGAGTTTCCCGCGATCCGGGTCGATGCCGACCGCATCTTCATCAACGATGGCGGGTTCTGGACCTCCGCCGGCATGAGTGCGGCCATGGACATGGCGCTGGCACTTGTGGAGGACGATTTCGGCCAGGAGATCGCGCGCACGACGGCGCGCCGCATGGTGCTTTATCTCCGTCGTCCCGGCGGCCAGTCCCAGTTCTCGACCCTGGTGGAAGTCGAGCCGAAGACGGACCGGATTCGTCGGGTGCTGGCCTACGCGAAGGAAAATCTGGCGAAGGACCTCTCGATCGAGGAACTCGCGCAATGCGCCAATCTCAGCGTCCGCCAGTTCAGCCGGCTATTCCGCAACGAGACCGGGCAGACGCCCGCAAAGGTGATAGAGACGCTCCGCCTCGAAGCGGCCCGCCTGCTCATGGAGGAAGGGCGCTTTCCACTCGACGAGATCGCGCAGATCACCGGATTTGCCGACCGCGAACGTATGCGCCGCGCCTTCGTGCGCTCGTTCGGCCAATCCCCGCAGGTCGTCCGTCGCCGCATCGTCCAGGACCGCCAGACCAGCTTCGCCTGAAAGCGCGCCATGAGCCCCCATTCGGGGCGAGCGACCGACATTCGCACGGCATCGAGACCAGCGGACAGGCCTACTCGCCCAGGCAGCGTATCAGTGCCTCGGCGAGGATCGGCTTGCGCAGCAGGCAGGCCGCACCGCCGGCCATCGCACGGCGGCGCACCGTCTCGTCGCCGAGAGCCGTCATAACGATGATATGCATGGTCGGGTGACGCACGCGAATAATTGCCTGAAGTTCCAGTCCGCTCATCCCCGGCATGTTCACGTCCGTGAGCAGGTGCGAGATTTCATCCTGCGGGGCGGACTCCAGAAATGCCTCCGCCGAAGCGTAGGAATGGGTCTTGTAGCCAAGAGACTGAAGGAATGACGTCGTAGCGTCGAGGAATGCTTCGTCGTCATCGACGATCGCTACGGATCTCGGTTTGACCGTCACGGCCAACGCTCCCGGGCCTTGAGAATATTTCCTCCCACTAAATGGAGCAGCAGCCGACAGCTGGTAACTATACGATAGTTTACGGCACAATAATACCTTCACCAGGACACTCCCCGAGGCGGGCGTGCATGGGTGCCGCCTAGGCGTCTGACGCCACCCTGATGAGCTCCGCCTTGCGAACGAGATCCGCCACGGATGTCGCCTTCATCTTTCGCATGACATTGCCCCGGTGAATTTTTACGGTGATTTCGCTCACGCCGAGTTCGTGGGCGATCTGCTTGTTGAGAAGGCCCGCCACCACGAGGCGCATCACCTCCACCTCACGGGGCGTGAGGGTGGCCGAAAGCTCGACGATCCCCACGGTCGCCGCCTTTTCGGCCCGCCGGGCGGTGTCCCGCTCGATGGCCACCGTCACCGCGTCCAGCATTTCCTGGTCGCGGAACGGCTTGGTGAGAAAGTCCGTGGCGCCGGCCTTCATCGCCCGCACGGACATCGGGATGTCCCCATAGCCGGTCATGAAGATGATCGGCATGCGATTGCCCATCGCGTTCAACTTGGTCTGAAGATCGAGGCCACTCGCCCCCGGCAGGCGCACATCGAGGACGAGGCAGCCCGGACGATCCGGCAGTTGCGCCTCCAGCAGCTCAGTCGTGGAACTGAACGCCATCGCCTCCAGCCCCACCGAGTCGAAGATATCGGAAAGGCCATGGCGAATGCCCTCGTCATCGTCGACGACGAGAACGAGAGGGGTCTGGTTGGGCGCTGGGGTCGTCGGCTTTTTCATGGGCGGGACCAGTGTGACCGGCCACCCTTACGCCGCCCCCACAAAACGCGCCATGTTTATTTTAGATCAAGCCAAGGACATTTCTGCAATAAATAAAGGTCAAAGCGCTCAATTTCGGACATATAGACATCTAATTCAGACATATCCAAAATACATGATCAGTAGACGTCGTGGATCGATACCGATAGACAACGGAATATCTGCGCGATCTGGAGCCTCCCGCCGTGCGTTTCGATCACTCCACCGGAGACCACGGACCGGTACCTCGCAAGCACACGAGCATCCCGCTCCGCGCCAGCACTATCGGCGCGGCATGAGCAGCGCCGGACCGGGAGGCTCCCGCCAGAAGTCGGCGCGCGTGCTGTTCGCCAGCTTGGTCGGCACGGCGGTGGAGTTCTACGACTTCTACATCTATGCCACGGCGGCGAGCCTGATCTTTGGACCGCTGTTCTTCCCGGCATCCGTGCCCTCGATGGAACTGATCGGCGCCTATGCGAGCTTCGGCATCGCGTTCATCGCGCGGCCGCTCGGAGGCGCGGTGTTCGGCCATTTCGGCGACCGTATCGGCCGCAAGACGACATTGGTGGCTTCGCTTCTGCTGATGGGCGGCTCGACCGCCGCCATCGGCCTGCTGCCCACCTACGAACTGGTGGGATGGCTGGCGCCGCTGCTGCTGTGCCTGCTGCGTTTCGGCCAGGGGTTGGCGCTCGGCGGCGAATGGACGGGCGCGACGCTGCTTGCCCTGGAGAACGCCCCGCCCGGCTGGCGCGCCCGCTACGCGATGTTCGCACCGCTTGGCGCCCCGATCGGCTTCATCATCGCCAACGGGCTGTTTCTCATCCTCACCCTGGTCCTCTCGGTCGAGGAGTTTCGCGACTGGGGCTGGCGGGTGCCCTTCCTCGCCAGCATCCCCCTGATCTGGATCGGCCTGTGGGTTAGGCTCAATCTGGTGGAGACCATGGAGTTCGCCGCGGCTCTCGCCGAGGCGCCGCCCCCGCGCGTCCCGCTTCTGGAACTGCTGCGCACCCACCCGCACCAGGTCGTTGCCGGCACGTTCGGCGTCGTCGCGTGTTTTTCGCTCTACTACACGGCGACCGCCTTCGCCCTCGGCTACGGTACGTCCGTCCTCGGCTATCCGCGCTCGGCCTTCCTGCTCATCGAGCTCGGGGCCATTCTTTTCATGGGCGCCAGCATCGTGCTGGCAAGCTGGCTATCGGATCGCTTCAGTCCCGAGAACATCCTGATCGTCGGCTGCGCCGGGACCATTCTCTCCGGCATCCTGCTGTCGCCCATGATGGGCAGCGGCTCGCTCACGATCGTCTTCCTGTTCCTGTCCTTCTCATTATTCGTCATGGGGTTCGTCAACGGCCCTCTCGCCGCGTGGCTACCCGAGCTGTTTCCTCCGCGGATCCGCTATTCCGGCACCTCGGTGGCGTTCAATTTCGGCGGCATCATTGGCGGCGCCTTCTCGCCGTTGATTTCGCAGGCGCTGGCGGAAGGAAGCGGGCTTGCCGCGGTCGGCTTCTATCTCGCCATCACCGGCGGCCTCAGCCTGATCGCGTTCGACTTCAGCGCGCGCAAGCGCACACTCGGGGCGCTGGCCCAGAGCGAGAGCCGATACCGGTCGCTGTTCGAGCAGGCACATGTTTCGCTCTGCGAAATGGATCTCACCGATCTGAAGGAGGCGCTGGAGGCGCCGAGCGGCCGCACAGGCAGCGGGCGCGATATGCCTCGCGAGAGAACGTCCCTCGATAAACTCGCCGAGCTCGTGCACCTTGTCGATGTGAACGAAGCGACGGCGCGGCTTCTGGCCAGCCCAACCCGCGCTTCGGTGCTCGGGCCCATCGAGCGCTTCCTGATCAACTCCGACATGCTGCTGGAGCCGCTCGTGGCGGCGATCCGCAATCGATCGGGCCATGTGGAGACCCAGATCCGGTTGCGCGCACTCGACGGGCGCGAACTCACGGTCATGCTGGTGATGACCTTGCCGGACGACGATGCGTCGTTCCGCCGGGTGAGCGGCGCCATGCTCGACATCACCGAACGCGAGGCGGCGCGCGAGGCATTGGCCGCCGCCCAGCAGGAACTGGCGCGGGTCGGGCGCATCTCCACCGTCGGGGCGATCTCCGCCTCCATCGCGCATGAGCTGAACCAGCCGATCGGCGCCATGGTGATGAGCGTGCAGGCCTGTGTCCGCTGGCTTCAGCGCGACCCACCCGACCTGGACGCCGCGACCCGCGCCGCCGAACGAGCGGTGAAGGACGGCGTGCGGGCCAGCGACATCATACAGCGCACCCGCGAGCAACTGAGGCAAGCGCGTCGGCAACCCGAGCCGGTCGATCTGCGGAAAGTGGCCGAAGAAGCGGTCAGCCTGCTCGACCGCGAACTGCTCGCGACCGGCACGCGGGTGCGGCTCGACCTCGGATCGGACGATGCGGCGGTCGTTGCCGATCGCGTGGAGCTGCAGCAGGTGATCATCAATCTGATGACCAATGGCATGCACGCAATGGGCGAGACCGCGGAAGACGCGCGCCAGCTCGAGATAAGCCTCCGCGCCGAGGGGCAGGACCTGCTGCTTCTGTCGGTGCGCGACCACGGCAGCGGCATCGTCCCGGAAAATCTTTCGAAGCTGTTCAATCCCTTCTTCACGACCAAGCGCGAAGGAATGGGCATCGGCCTCGCCATCTGCCGCACCATCGTCGAGGCCTGCGGGGGCTCGCTGCTGGGCCGAAACGGCGAGAAGGGGGGCGCGGTCTTCGAGGTCCGGCTGCCGACCGCGCAGGCGCATGACGCGGAGGGGCTGGCGGCCGAATAGGTCGCCAGCGCGACAGAGCGCCCCACGCGATCTCCGCCGCGCGCCCCTCCTGCCGTGCGTTACCGTAAGGCATCGGCGAGTAGCGCCCATCCACTACCCATACAATCGTATAGGTTATCTCGCCACGCCGGATGACTGTTCCGGCAGGAATAGATCGCGCACAATCTCGTCACATAGAAATTCTCCAACATCGAGAATATTCGATGACGAATTTTCTATAGAGACCGCCGAAAAATTATTTCATCAACAAGCCATTCGCCGCGCGACAAGCAACATCGACAATATATTCGATGCGCTGCGCGCATGTCATGAGTGCAATCCGGAGACGAGACATGAGCATGATGGACTGGAACGACTACCGTCAGCAGGTGCTGGCGGGCGTCGGCGACATGGGAAAGCTGAGCCCCGACACGGTGAGAGGCTATGTCCAGCTCGGCGGCGCCGGCGGCAAGACCGGCCACCTGGACGCCAAGACGCGCGAACTCATCGCGCTGGCGTGCGCCGTCACCCTTCGCTGCGACGGCTGCATAACCGTCCATAGCGAACAGGCCCACAAGCTCGGCGCGACGCGCGAAGAGATCGCCGAAGCGCTTGGCGTCGCCATCGCGCTGAATGCCGGCGCCGCGCTCGTCTATTCCACCCGCACCCTCGACGCCCTCGCGGCGCTCGTCGACATCTGAGAGGCGGACATGGAACAGCTCTATCTGCGCGGCCTCAGGATCGTTGCGGCGCCCCTGTCGTTCAGGATCGGTATCGCCGGCATGAAGATCGCGATCGCGATCATCTTCCTCTGGATAGGAGCGCTCAAATTCGTGCCCTACGAAGCGGACAGCATCACCCCCTTCGTCGCGAACAGTCCCTTCATGTCGTTCTTCTACGACGACCCGAAGGACTACAAGTCGCACCTCACCCGCGAAGGCGAGCTCGATCCGGCGAAGCGGGCCTGGCAGGTGTCGAACAATAGCTATGGCTTTGCGCGAGGGCTCGGCACGCTCGAACTGCTCATCGGCGGCATGACGCTGATCGGCCTCTGGAACCGGAAGATCGGCCTCGTCGGTACTTTTCTCGCCTTCGGTACTCCCTTCATCACGCTATCGTTCCTGGTGACGACGCCGGAAGCCTGGGTCCCCGCCCTTGGCGATGCCGAGCATGGATTCCCCTATCTGTCGGGGGCCGGACGATTGGTGCTAAAGGATGTCGCCCTGCTCGCCGGCGCCTGGCTGGTGCTCGTCGCCACGGCCCGTGAACTGCTCGAAGCCCAGCGGGGATCGCAAACCTATGGCCAGCCCAATCGAGTACAGCTGTCCACGAAAACGGCCGGCTCGTGATGGAGCTGCGCTTCTCTAGATTTTATGCGTAGAGGAACGTGACGGGTGAGCCGAATGCGAAACGTCATCCGTCACGACTGACGCTACCCGACCTCGGCCCCTAGGCGCTTAGGCGCTTAGGCGCTTAGGCAACGGACGCACAACGCATTGATCCATATGCAGATGGAACTATGGCGCTTGGCAAAACCCGCATGTTTTTCCCGCGCCCGCTGTTTGACGGGAAGCCGCAGGTCGTGATCGCGGCTGCGGCGGGCGCAAGCAAGACGGCTAAGCATCTCATTCGGCGGAGGCGATGAAGTTGTACCTGCGCAAGGCTATCGCCTCGTCGAGAAGCCATGACCGAGCAAGCTGCACACGCGGATCGTCCATCCGCGACTCATGGATGAGCAGGTAGTATTCGCCCGCGCTCGTGATCTCGCTCAAATAGGGAATGCAGAGCCCCCGCGCGCTCTCGTCCTGCGCCAGCAGGATATCCGGCACCAGCGCGACCCCACGCCCCTGCCGGGCCGCGTCGAGCGCCATGAAGAAATGCCCGAACTGCAGGTGCGGATCGGCCTCCGCCTCGTAGCGCACACCATTGGCCCGCAGCCAGTCCGGCCAAGCATAGCGCCGCGTGGTGGTGTGTATCAGCGGATAGGCGAGGAGGTCGGCCGCCGCTCGCACCTCATTCGTCAGCAACGCTGGCGCACATACCGGCACGAGCCGGTCAGGAAACAATTCGTCGGCGTGTACGCCGTCCCAGCGAGTGACCATCGGCAACTCGATGCGCGGCTGGGAGCGCTCGTAGCGCCGGCCCGGCAGGCGGCCGACCCGGATAGCGACATCGGCGTCGTGGGCAAGGAGATCCGCCGCTTCGATCGAGGAAACGATACGCGCCTCGATCTCGGGATGGCGGGCGACCAGCAGATGCAGCCGGGGCATGAGCCAGACCGTGGCGATCGTCGGCAGCGCGCTGATGGTGATGGCGGGATCGCTGCGCCGGCGCGTCAGCCGCAATGCGGCGCGCTCCAACTCGTCGAAGATTCCCTCGACCACGCGATAGAACTGCTCGCCCTCGGCGGTGAGCTCGATACGCCGCGTGTGGCGGACGAACAGGTCCTGGCCCAGCTCGATCTCGAGTTCCTTCACCTGCCGGCTGACCGCCCCCTGAGTGAGGTGAAGCTCGTCCGCCGCCCGGGTGAAGGAGAGATGGCGCGCCGCGGCCTCGAACCCCTTCAGCGCATTCAAAGGTGGCAGTCGCCTCTTTCTCATACACCACCTCCGTCATGCATGAGCCTAGATCATGCATGCGTGCCGAACAAATCGTTTGTGACAGGTCCTGCCGCTCGGCATCGTAGCGGCATCTGATTTCCACCGCTCAACACCGTCGTCCACTCATCCCGAACGTCAGCGTCCGGGCGAGGATTCCCATGCCTTTATCCGATGAAGCGCTCGTCGCCACCGGCATCGCCAAGACCTATGGGGCGACCTGTGCGTTGCGCGATGCACGGCTCGTCCTAAGACAGGGCCGGGTGCATGCCCTGCTCGGCGAGAACGGCGCGGGCAAGTCGACGCTCGTCAAGATCCTCGTCGGCGCGGTGACGCCCGATGCCGGCCATGTCGAGCTCGCCGGAGTTCCGACGACCTTCGGCTCGGTGACGCAGGCGCTCCGCTCGGGCATCGTGCCGATCCATCAGCATCTCAGCCTGTTTCCGGAACTTAGCGTCCACGAAAACCTCTCGGCTTTCGCCCTTGCCGGCAGCGGCGGGTTCCTGGCACGTAAGCGTCTGGTCGATCCCCCCCGGGCGCGGGCCTGGCTCGACGAGGTCGGCCTCAATGTCGACCTCACAACCCCGCTTGCGGCGCTGTCGCTTGGCGAGCGCCAGCTGGTCGAGGTGGCGCGCGCGCTCAGCCTCGATTGCCGCGTGCTGGTACTCGATGAGCCGACCGCCACCCTCAACGCCAGCGAGGCCGACCGGCTGTTCACCGTGGTTCGCCGGCTTTGCGCCACGGGTACGGCGGCCTTGTTCATCTCCCATCGCTTCGACGAGATCGAGGCGCTCGCTGACGATGTCACCGTCTTGCGCGACGGCCGCACAGTGATCGACGCCGCGCCGATCGGCCGTCACAGCCGTGAGGAACTGACCCACGCCATGCTCGGCGCGGGTGTCGAGGCGCCGCCGGAGCGCAGGTGCGTACGGACTGATCCGGTATTGGTCGGTCGCGGCTTCGCCGCCCGGCGCGACGCACGAAGCGACATCAGCGTCACCGTCCACGCTGGCGAGGTCGTCGGGCTTGCCGGCCTGATCGGCTCCGGCGCGCTCGCCCTTGCCGCATGGCTGGCCGGCGCACAGTCCGGGGCTGGAGGGCTTTCCGTGGCGGGGCAAGCCTTCGCGTCCGGCGATCGCAAGCGCGCGGCCGCACTCGGCATCGCCTACGTGCCGGCCGATCGTCACGTCGAGGGCCTGTTCGCCCCGCTGTCGGCGCGCCGCAACGTCTCCGTCTCCGCGCTCGGCACGCTCGCGCGTCTCGGCTGGCTGCGCAGATCCGAAGAGGCGGAACGGATCGATCCTCTGATACGCCGGCTCAAGCTGCATCCATCGCAGCCCGACGCGGAAGCCGCGACGTTCAGCGGCGGCAACCAGCAGAAACTGCTCATCGGCCGCGGCCTCGCCCTGCCGGGCCTGAAGGCGATGGTCCTCCTGGAGCCGACGCGCGGCGTCGATCTAGCCGCACGCGGCATCATCCACGATGCCATCCGCGAAGCCGCGGCGGCGGGCGTGGCGGTCCTGGTCGCCACCAGCGACCTCGACGAGCTCATGGTGCTCGCCCATCGCTATCTGGTGATGCGCGACCATCTCCTCGCCGCAGAACTGCCGGGCGACGCCCCGCGCGCGGCGCTGCTGTCGGCACTGTCCGGGAGCCTCGCGGCATGATGACCAAGCGTCTATTCGACCTCCCCTCATCCCTGCGGCTGTCTCGCCCGCCGACGGTGGCGGTGGTCTGCCTCGGCCTGTTCCTGATGTGCTGCCTGCTGGTGCCGCGTTTCGCCAGCTTCGGCAATCTGGAGAACGTCCTGCGCGTCGCGGCGATCCTCTGCATCGTCGCCTGCGGGCAGGCGATCGTCATCATTCTCGGCGGCATCGAATTCTCGTTTGGCGCCTCCGCCGCACTGGCCAGCGTGGTGACGGTGATGGTGCTGCCCGCCACCGGGCCGGTCGCCGGTCTGGCGGTGGGAGGCGCCACCGTCATCGGCATCGGCATGGTGAATGGCTGGCTGGTTGGACGCATGGGGCTGCCGCCGGTCATCGTGACCCTCGGCACGCTGATGATGGCCTCCGGCATCGCCGCCTGGCTGGTCGGCGGCCTGCCCCTGGATGCGCCGCCCTCCGCCGCCTTCTCCTGGCCGGCGCGCGGGCGCGTCCTCGGCATCCCCGTCCCGATCCTCGCAGCCCTGCTCGCCTGCGGCGTGCTGCATGTGCTGCTGGCCTACGGGCGGATCGGCCGGCTCTGGTACCATGTCGGCGCCAATCCGCTGGCCGCGCGGCTCGCGGGGATCGATGTCGCCCGCGTCACCCTTCTCGGCTATGCGGCGGCCGGTGCCTTCTGCGCCGTCGGGGCCATCATCCTGACCAGCCGCGTGGCCTCCGGCCAGCCGGCTCTCGCACCGAACCTGCCCTTCGAGACCATCGCGGCTTGCGCCATCGGCGGCCTGCCGCTGTCGGGGGGGCGTGGACACGTCCTGCAGGTCGTGTCCGGCGTACTCACCGTGGCCATGCTCAACAATGCGGTGGTGCTGCTCAACCTGCCAGTGGCGTGGCAACTGGTGCTGCTCGGCCTTGCCGTGCTGGTCGCCGTCGGCCTGCAGAAGGACTGGACCGTGCTGAAGCGCCTCGCCCGGAGGGCCGCGCGATGAGGCATCTCACGGAAGGCGGCGCCCGCTTCCTCGTTGCGCCGGCCTCGATCCTGGCGGCCGTGGTGCTGTTCGGCCTCGCGACGCCCGGCTTCCTGACGTTCGACAACGCGCTCAGCATCGCCGGCCAGATCTGGATCCTTGCCTTGCTGGCGGTCGGACAGATGTTCGCCATCACCGTGCGCGGCTTCGACATCTCGGTCGGAGCGGTCGCCGCGCTGTCGGGGACGGTGGGGGCGATGGCGGCGAACGCCTTCGGACTGCCGGCGCTGCTTCTCGCCGTGCCTGTCGGCCTTGCCTGCGGAACGGTGAATGGATGGCTGGTGGGCCACGCCCGTTTCCAACCCATCATTGCCACGCTGGGCACGCTGCTGGCAGTGAAGGGCCTCGCGCTTCTCGTCACCGGCGACGGACAGGCGGTGCCCATCGAGGCGGCGGAGACGGCGGGTCTCGCCTTCGATGCGGTGCTCGGCCTGCCGCTGCTGGGCTGGGTCGCGCTCGCCTGCATCGGCGGCGCCCATGTCGTGCTGCGCCATCTGGCCCTTGGCCGACGCCTCCTGATGCTCGGCTCGAACCCCGAGGCGCTGGCGCTGCTGGGTGGGGCCTCCTGGCGCATCGAGATGAGCGCCTACCAGCTCTGCGGCGCCTTTGCCGGACTTGCCGGTGCGCTGATGGCAGCCCGCGCCGGCGCCGGCCTGCCGACCGAAGGCGCGGGCATGGAGCTGCAGTCCATCGCCGCGGCGGTCATCGGCGGCACCGCCCTGGCCGGCGCTCGCGCCAATGCGTGGGCAGTGCTGGCCGGCGCGGCCTTCGTCCAGGTGGTGCTCACCGGGCTCAACCTGTCCGGCGTTTCGCCCTTCTTCGCCCAGATCGCCGTCGGCGCCGTGATCATCGCTTCCGGGCTGATGGATACGGGCCTGCGCTTCCTGCTTTCCCGGTTTTCCAGGACCTGCCAACCGAAAGGGACGTTCCGATGAACCTGTTCCGTGCCGCCTCCTTCGCCACCCTCCTCCTCTCCACGACCGTCGCGCCGGCCGTCGCCGCCGAACCGGTCATCGGGGTCTCCGTCCCGAACCTCGGCTCGTCCTTCTGGATTTCCGTGCTGTACGGCGTCGACACCGCCGCCAAGGCCGACAAGGCGAAGCTCGTCACGCTCAGCGCCGGCGGCGATGCCAATTCGAGCCAGCAGATTTCGCAGATCCAGGACCTGATTCAGCGCAAGGTCGATGCCATAATCGTCGGCGCCACCAATGGCGACGCGGTGAAGGCGATCGTCGAGCGGGCTGTGGCCGCCGGCATTCCGGTGGTCGGCATCTCATCGCCGCCCAATACCGGCAAGCTCGCCGCCGTGGTCAGCGCCGACCATTACGACATGGGCAAACTCCAGGCCGAGTGCCTGGCGAAGGCCATCGGCGGTAAGGGCGAAGTGGCGATGATGGCCGGCCCCAGCGGCCAGGCCTGGTCGGACCTGCGCGCGCAGGGCTTCAGGGACACCCTCGCCAAGGTGGCTCCCGGCGTGACGATCGTCGCGGAGTCGCGCCTCGCCGACAACCGCAACGCGGCGCTGACCACGACCGATGACTGGATCCAGCGCTTCCCGGGCCTCGCCGGCGTCTACAGCGCCACCGACGACATGGCGGCGGGCGTGGCTTCGGCGCTCAAGAGCGCCGGCAAGACATCCGTGAAGGTGTCGGCGTCCAACCTGTCGCCGACGGCCCAGCAGATGCTCAAGGACGGCGATCTCGCCTGCACCTCGATCCAGCAGATCGTCGCGCAGGGCAAGGCGGCACTCGACCAGGCGATGGCGGCCGCGACGAAGGGCAAGGTGGAAGCGAAGGTGGTGACGCCCGCCGTGCTTGTCACGCCGGACAATGTCGGCAGCATCGATCTCAGCCTTGTCGTCGCCCCGGCCGATTACCGGCCCTGACGCCCCCGGGAGAACTCCATGCTGCCGTCTCATAACCGCTTCGCCTATTCGCCCATCACTGCCCGGCCCGACTTCTCCTGGCCGGGCGGCAAGCGCCTCGCCGTCTATGTCGCGCTGTGCGTGGAGCATTTTTCCTACGGCTCCGGGCTCGGTCTCGCCTATTCACCGGGCCTCAGCCATCCCAATTCCTACAATTGGGGCTGGCGTGAATATGGCAACCGCGTCGGGGGCTGGCGGCTTATCGAGCTGTTCGAGGAGTACGGCCTGCCGCTGACCGTGTTGCTCAACAGCGCCTGCTACGATCACTGTCCGGAACTCGTCGCCGCTCATCGCCGACGCGGCGACGAGATCGTCGCCCATGGCCGCACGAATTCCGAGCATCAAAACGGCATGGACGAGGCGACCGAGCGCGCACTTATCGCCGAGGTGACGGCCCGCATCGGCAAGGAGGAAGGCACGCCCCCCGCCGGCTGGATGAGCCCAGGCGCCCATCCCAGCGCGCGCACCGAGGACCTGCTGGCGCAGGCCGGCTACGGCTACACGCTGGACTGGCCGATCGACGACCAGCCGGTATGGATGAAGACCGCTGGCGGCCCGCTGCTCGCCATGCCCTATCCGCACGAGGTCAACGACGTGCCGATGGTGGTGCTGCACGACGGCACCGCCTCGGCCTTCGCCGACATGGCGATCGACAATCTGGAGGAGATGTTGACCCAGTCCGAGGGCCAGTCCCTCGTCTACGGCATCACCATCCACACTTTCATCGTCGGCCAGCCCTTCCGCCTCCGGCAGTTCCGCCGGGTGATGGAAGCGCTTGCCCGCCATCGCGACCGCATCTGGTTCACCACCGCCGGGGCCTGTGCGCAGCACTACACGTCGCTGTTCCCGGCACCCGACGATCTTTCCACGCAAGGCACGCAGTCATGAGTTCCCCCTCCTCCAAGCCGGCGCCCGCGCCGGTCTCGCCGGCCCATCACAGGGGCGTCTTTCGCGTCGCTATCGCCGGGCTCGGCGCCGTCGGCCTGCGCGTGGCGCGGGCCCTCGACAAGGGTCTGCCCGGCTGCGAGCTCGTCGCTGTCTCCGCCAATGACCGCGCCCGCGCGGCCGAACGCCTCGCGGATATGCGGCGCCCGGTGCCCGTGGTCGCGGTTGAGGAACTGGAGGCCCTTGCCGACATCGTCGTCGAATGCGCGCCAGCGGCATTGCTACCCGCCATCGCCGAACCTTTCCTCAGGGCCGGCAAGACGGTGATCGTGCTCTCCTCCGGAGCGATCCTTGCGCATCACGAACTCGTCGAGCTGGCCCGCATCCATGGCGGGCAGATCGTGGTGCCGACGGGTGCTCTGCTGGGGCTCGATGCCGTGACAGCGGCCGCGGAGGGAGACATCCGCTCGGTGCGCATGGTCACCCGCAAGCCGGTCAAGGGGCTGGTGGGCGCGCCCTATCTGGTCGAGCGCGACATCGCCATCGACGACATCACCGAGCCGCTGCGCGTCTTCGACGGCACCCCGCGTGAGGCGGCCATCGGCTTTCCCGCCAACCTCAATGTCGCGGTGGCGCTGGCGCTGGCCGGCATCGGGCCAGACCGCACCCGGCTGGAGATCTGGGCCGATCCCGCGCTCACCCGCAACACCCACACCATCGAGGTCGACGCGGATTCGGCGAGCTTCTCGATGTCGATAGCCAACATCCCCACCGACAACCCCAAGACCGGGCGCATCACCGCCCTCTCGGTCATTTCCTACCTGCGCAAGCTGAACGCGCCGCTGCGGGTCGGATCGTAGAAAGTCGCTCCCATGGATCTGGAACTGAACGGACGCACGGCGCTGGTGCTCGGCGCCGGCGGCGGGCTCGGCCGCGCCATCGCCCGCACGCTGGCGGCGGAAGGTGCGAGGGTCGCCCTTGCCGACATCGACGCTGAGGCGCTGAAGATCACGCAGGCCGAACTCGACGCGCTGGGAGCGGCGACACTGCCGCTTACCTGGAACCTCGCCGACCTAGACGCATGCGAGGGTCACGTCGCGGCGATCGAGGCGGCGCTGGGACCGGTAGATATCCTCGTCAACAATACCGGTGGGCCGCCGCCGAGCACCGGCCACGGCGTTGCGCCGGCGATCTGGGAAGCGCAGTTCCGCGCCATGGTGCTGTCGGTGATCCATCTCACCGATCGCGTGCTGCCGGCCATGCGGGCGCGCAAATGGGGACGGATCGTCACCTCCACCTCCTCGGGTGTGGTAGCGCCGATTCCCAATCTCGGCGTTTCCAACGCGCTGCGCTCCACCCTGGTCGGCTGGTCCAAGACGCTGGCGCGGGAAGTGGCGGCCGACGGCGTCACCGCCAACGTCATCCTGCCCGGGCGCATCGCCACCGCCCGCATCGCTTTCCTCGACGAGCAGAAGGCGAAGCGGGAGGGACGGACCGTCGAGACCGTCATCGCCGAAAGCACGAGCTCCATCCCCGCAGGGCGCTATGGCACGCCCGAGGAATATGCCGACGCCGTCGCTTTTCTCGCCAGCGCCCGTGCCAGCTACATCACCGGCTCGGTGATCCGCGTGGACGGCGGCTACCTGCCCAACATCTGATTCAGGGAGACACCCTCATGACCGCCACGGACAGCGCGCCGGCCTTCACGCCGGAGCAGAAGGCCGACATCCGCCGCCGCTATCTCGCCGTCGACACATCGAACGTCGCCGACGTGCTCGACACGCTCGGCTTCATGAACCAGAGCCTCGCCGCCGACTTCGTGCCCTATCCTGCCGACAAGAACCGCATCGCCGGCTGGGCCTACACGATCCGCGGCCAGAAGACCCCCTACCCGCTCGGCGGCGACGCCGAGAAGATGAAGGCCTGTCACGGCGTCGGCCCGGACGAGATCACCGTGTGGAGCGGCGACGGCGAGGGCGTCTGCTATTTCGGCGAGCTCATCGCGCTCGGCATGAAGGAACGCGGCTGCGTCGGTGCGGTGATCGATGGCGGCATCCGCGACATTCGCTGGATCGGCGAGCATGGTTTCCCGGTCTTCGCGCGCTACCGCACGCCGACCCAGTCGATCGGCCGCTGGAAGGTCAATGCCTGGCAGGTGCCGGTTGTCATGCGCGGCGCCACCAGCCGCACCGTCGAGGTGACACCGGGTGACTTCCTGCTCGGCGACGAGGACGGCGTGATCGTCATCCCCGCCGGTGTGGTCGAGGCCGTGCTCGTCGAGGCCGAGCGTCTCACCCGCACCGAGGTCGCCATCCGCGCCGAACTGGCCAATGGCCTCTCGCTCGCCGATGCGCTGGCGAAGTACGGTCACGTCTGACACACAGAAGACCGCCCTCGGTCGGCGCGCACGACGTCGGCCGAGCGCCTCCCAGCCACCGGAGCCGTCCATGCCCGAGACCCTCGATGACCTCGCCGCCGATCTGGCCGCCGGCCGGACCGATTCCGTCCGACTGGTCGAGGGCGCGCTCGAGCGGGCGCGGGCCTCCGAGGCCGTTTTCATCATGCTCATGCCGGAATCGGCGCTCGCGGAAGCCCATGCCGCTCGCCGGCGATGGGCGGACGGGCGACCGCTCAGTCGCCATGACGGCATTCCGATCGCGTGGAAGGACCTGTTCGACATCGCCGGCACCCGGACCAGCGCCGGCTCGCGTACCCGCGACGCGGCCGAGCCCGCGAAGGTGGACGCACCGGTGGTCGCGGCGACACGGCGCCTCGGCTTCATTCCGATTGGCAAGACCAATCTCAGCGAGTTCGCCTTTTCCGGCCTCGGCGCCAATCCGCATTTCGGCACGCCGACAGCGGGTTTTCCGGGGGTCGAGCCACGCATGCCGGGTGGTTCGTCCTGCGGCTCGGCCGTCGCGGTCCAGCGCGGGATCGTCCCCGTGGCGATCGGTACCGACACGGCCGGCTCGGTGCGGGTGCCCGCCGCCTTCACCGGCTGCGTCGGCTACAAGTCCTCGCAGGCGCGCTATGACATGGCGGGCGTGTTTCCTCTGGCGAGGAGCCTCGACAGCCTCGGTCCGCTCGCCGGCTCCATGGCCGATTGCATGACGATGGACGCCGCGATGCGCGGCCTTGCGGCACCCACGCCGCGTCCCGCTCCGGCAGAACTCATTGTCGACGACGCCCTGCTGGACGGCCCTGCCGTCACCGCGCCGGTCCGCACCCATTTTGACGAAGTGCTCGCGCGATTGTCCCGCCATGTTCCGATCCGTCGCCAGCGGATCGACGCCTGGCATCGTGCCCGCGACGCCATCGCTGCCCTTGGCTGGCTCGGCGCCTATGAGGCGCGGCAACTGCACCTCGACGTGCTGACCGGCCCGCAGCGGGCACTGATCGACACGCGGGTGGCAAGCCGTCTCGACGGCGCTGCCCGCATATCCGCGGAGGTGGCCGCCGAACTCGTCGCGATCCGCGCGCGGGAGATGCAGCGCCTGCGCACGGAACTCGGCGACGCTGTGCTGATCCTGCCGACCGTCAAGCACCTACCGCCGCCGCTGGCGCCGTTGGAGGCCGATCCCGCGCGCTTCGCCGAGGTGAATGTGGCGACCCTGGCGCTGACGATGATCGCAAGCTTCCTGGACATGCCAAGCGTGGCTCTTCCGACCGGATGGACGCCGGACGGACTGCCACTATCGACCCAGCTCTGCGCGGTGTCGGGAGCCGACGACCGACTGCTCACGCAGGCGATCTGGGCCGAGCAGATTTTGCCCGGCCGCTCATGACTGGAGCCCCTGGAGACCGCCTGACATGAATCGCTTCTCTCGCGGGAAAGAGGCCATGCCCATCAATACCCACCTCGCGACATCAACCCATAATGTGGGCGGCATCGCCTGTGCCGGGTCGTCCCGGAAGCCGACATCGTCACCAACCGGGAAGCCAGTTCCCGAGTGTCGCCCTCGACCGGTCAGAAGCGCCACGTCAGGTTCGCCTGCACGGCGTTGACGGTGACGTTGTCGGCGAACTGGCCGACATAGGACAGGCCGATCCGCGCCTGTTCGCTGAGGCTCAGATCCGCACCGATCTCGACCAACGCGGTGTTTTCGGCGAGCGGCACGCCGGCCACGGTGAAATTGGCACCGGGCGCGCTGAGGAAAGCCATCTGCGCCTCCGGCGTGATATCGCCAAAGGCATACTGCCAGGCGACCGAGGCATGGGGCTCCAGCACCTTGCCGGCGGAAAGCTCCATCGCCGTCGCGACCCGCAGGCCGAGCGAGGAATAGCCAACGCCCATCGAGCCGGCGGAGCCCGTCAGGCCGGCGGACGCACCGGTCTCGATGAAGTCGTCGGTCGAGACATGGACATAGGCGAGGCCGGCAAACGGCTCGATCGCCAGCTTCTGGACGGCGAAGCCGTAGCCGATCTCGCCGAAGATCTGCGTGGTGCCGCCGTCATAATCGGCCGTCGCCTGCTCGCTATAGCCGGGATAGGCGATGGTGCGCTCGGTATCGATCCAGTTGAAGGCGTAGCTGGCCCCGACGCGCAGGTTCCACGGGCCGGAGCGGGTACCGGCATAGAGCGCCAGCACCAGGCTGTCGGCGTCCGACGAGCTGGCGAGCGCATCGACGTCGGCGCTGGAATGCGTGTAGCCCAGCGCGGCGCCGAGCAACCAGTCGCCGACCTTGACGTCGGCGCCGGACAGGATGCCGCCGATAGTCTCGTCGACATTGGAGGTCGAGGCGCCGCCATCATATTCGGCCCAGCCGCCGAAGCCCTGCGCCCAGATGGTGCCGTTGAAGCTCGGCTGGATCGCCGCCGGCGCCTTGGTCGGGAACGGCACGCCGGAGGCGGTCGGCGCGGCGTAGGCGAGAGCCGGCCCGCCATAGCCCAGCGCAGAAGTCGGCCCGGACTGGCCGGCATAGGCGCCCTGTCGCAGACGGCCGAGCACGGCCTGCCGGCTGTAGAGGCTGTCGCCGACCAGAACCGAGCTTTCGCTGGCATAGGCCTCGCCGGACAAGGCGCTCAGCGCCGCCGGCAGTTGGTCGGAGGTGAGGTCGTAGAGCGGCGCCAGCGCACCCGGCAGGCTGGTCAGCAGGCCGTTGGTGGTGGCGTTGATGATGCCGTCGATGGCAGAGCCCACCGCCTGCTGGTTCGGCGTGATGTTCGCCAGCCCGGCGAGATCGGCGGCCGCGCTCATCGTCACGGTGTTCGGCTGATAGTTCAGGCTGACGTCGAACAGCGCCGGCAGGCCGTCGGTAACGAAGTTGTCGAACGTGCCGGTGATGCCCTGCGTCGCGGCGATCAGCGTGGTGGTCGGCGCGAAGCTCGTAGTCTGGAAGGAGGCCTGCAGCGTGCCGGCGAGCCGAGCCGTGCCGGTCACCTCGAACACGTCGGTGCCGGTGTCGGTCACGCGCGCCGCATAGGTGCCGGCCGATGTCTGCACGAAGGTGCCGCTGAACAGGTGGGTGATCGACGGCCCGGTGCCACTGACGCCGAGCCAACCGCTGTTCTCGAACCGCTTGGCCGCACCCCCTGTCATGGCCAGACGGCCGTCGATGATGCCCATATTGACGATCTGCGTGCCGTAGGCGTCGAGCCCGGTGCGCAGGGCGTCGGCGACGAAGGCGGTGTGCAGCGTGCCGTAATTGACGAAGGTGCCGTAGAGCCCGTGCAGTTCCACCGCCGCGCCGGCAATGCCGCTGGCGGTGATCGTGCCGGTGCTGGTGTTGGTCAGCACGCCATAAGTCTCGCCGCGCATGCCGACGCCGCCATTGCCGGTGACCGCGACGGTGCCGCTGTTGATGATGTCGTCGCCCTTGCGGCCGGAGAGCACCGCGTCGTTCTCGGCGCTGGATGTCAGCGTGCCGGTGTTGCGGATCGGGTTGTAGATGCCGGGAATGGTGGCGAGATAGCCGTTGATGCCGTTCTCGTCGACATAGATGCCGACGACATTATCGCCATAGGCGGAGTTCGAAGACACCACCGCGCCGGGGATCTCGATCTCGTACCAGGTGGCGATGCCCAGCGCGTCGACATGCATCACCGCCGGATGCACCGTGCCGTCGGCGGTCACCCAGTTGGCGACGAGGTTGTATTCCCCGGACCGGCCACCGCTGGTGATGCCCTCGAAATGCGTCGCCACCGCACCGGGATGGTCGTAGGTGGTGTAAGTGCCGGTGGCCAGATCGTAGATGTAGCCGTGCTCGGCATGGATACCGTCGCCGACTTTTATCTGCCCGTAGCCGCCGGCGATCTTGTCGCCATAGATGCCATAGGCGGTGGTGCTGATGGCGCCGGGAATATTGTTGGTGGTGTAGGTGCCGGTATCGATGTCGTAGATGAAGGCGTTGCCGGTCGCGAGCCTGGTGTCATAATTGCCGATCACCCTGTTGCCGAAGGTGCTGTGCGCGATGGTGTAGAGCGTGTCCTCACCCGGATAGATCAAGGTGGTGATCTGCTGCCCCGGCGCCTGCGCGGCATCGTAGAGATAGCTCAGGTCATAGGGGGCCGAGGCGGCGGTCTGGTAGCTGCCGACCACGCGCAGGATGCCGCCCGGATTGCCGAAATTCGGGCCATAGGGCGAGGAGCCGATGGCGCCCGGAAAATTCGCGCCGTTGGCGCTGGCCTCCGGCATCGCCGACCAAGTCTGCGTCGCGATGTTGTAATAGAGGCCACCGGTCTCGCCGGCACCGGGAATGGTGTAGTTGCCGACGATGTTGTCGCCGCGAATGCCGGTGAGGAAGGTGCCGTACGATCCAAAATTCAGCGTCTGGTAGGTGGTCGGTGTCGGGGGGAGGAGAATATCTGCCTGCGCCGCCTGCGCGAGGCCGCCAACCCCCAGACTGAACGCAACGAGCCCCTGCGCGCGTGCCCGCGACACGCCGTGTGAAACCGACCGAATTTTCATGCCACGCCCCATGACCCCGACATGGAGTCGGGGGGAACGTTACCTTCCGATATCGCTGATAGCGATGGCGTTTTTCGGTTGCGTTCCAAGGAGACGTCCCGCTGCGCCCATCGTTCGAGCGATCGCATTCCGGTGCGCACGAGCATTCGATGTCGTCCATCACCACGGCAGGACAGCGAGCCTCGATCTCACCCGCTGAATTCAAGGATCATGGCTGTCTGCCTTCGGATCGGCAAAACGGCGCGGCAAGGCAAGTCCCGCGCAGACTGCGCTCTGGCTCTAGTGCGCCCTAGCTGTGGAGAAGCCGCCTTCCTTCGCCCTGAAGGTCGAGGATGTTGCCGCCATTCTCCAGAATGGTCTGGTGAATACGTTGAAGTATCTGCCGCCACGATTACACGCGCGGCATGTCCAGTTCCACCATGGCGGCATCGATCGGAGGGGCGTTCCTGACAATCGTCGAAAGTCATCTGCGTGACATTGTCGACAAACGTCTCCCCACCGCGATCAATGGCACTATCACCGGCCGTCGCCACCTTGCCTGCGAAACGATTCCCAAAATCATCCTGAAATATACGCAGCCGGGTGCCGTGCCGTTCCGACAACAGATGGCCCTCGGCATCAAGAAACGAGCGTCCGACAGGAGCGGGACCCGCTCCGTCAGCCCGCGCGGACGGGTGGCCGTCACTGACCGCGCAGCATCGGCCGAGCGTTCATTCCCGTGCTTCCTACAGGGATTCCAATCCTGCCTCCCGGACCGCGAAACGGTTGCGCCGTCCCGGCGCGAAGCGCATAAGCGCGGCACGACAGTTTGGAGAAATTCCATGCCCGCCTACCGTTCCCGTACCACCACCCACGGCCGCAACATGGCCGGTGCGCGCGGCCTCTGGCGCGCCACCGGCATGAAGGACGACGATTTCGGCAAGCCGATCATCGCGGTGGTCAACTCGTTCACCCAGTTCGTACCGGGCCATGTCCACCTGAAGGACCTCGGCCAGTTGGTGGCGCGCGAGATCGAGGCGGCGGGCGGCGTCGCCAAGGAATTCAACACCATCGCGGTCGATGACGGCATCGCCATGGGCCATGACGGCATGCTCTACTCGCTGCCGTCGCGCGAGCTCATCGCCGACAGCGTGGAATACATGGTCAACGCGCACTGCGCCGACGCCATGGTGTGCATCTCCAACTGCGACAAGATCACGCCAGGCATGCTGATGGCGTCGCTGCGCCTCAACATCCCCACCGTCTTCGTCTCCGGCGGCCCGATGGAGGCCGGCAAGGTGGTACTGGGCGGCAAGACCAAGGCGCTCGACCTCGTCGACGCCATGGTGGCCGCCGCCGACGATCGCATCGCCGACGAGGACGTCAAGGCGATCGAGCGCTCGGCCTGCCCGACCTGTGGCTCCTGCTCGGGCATGTTCACCGCCAATTCCATGAACTGCCTCACCGAGGCGCTCGGCCTCTCGCTGCCCGGCAATGGCTCGACGCTGGCGACCCATGCCGACCGCAAGCGGCTGTTCGTCGAGGCCGGCCATCTCGTGGTCGACCTCGCCCGCCGCTATTACGAGGACGAGGATGCCGGCGTGCTGCCGCGCGCCATCGCCTCGTTCGCCGCGTTCGAGAACGCCATGACGCTGGACATCGCCATGGGCGGCTCCACCAATACGGTGCTGCACCTGCTCGCCGCCGCCCATGAGGGCGAGGTGCCCTTCACCATGGCCGACATCGACCGGCTGTCGCGCCGGGTTCCGGTGCTGTGCAAGGTCGCCCCTGCGGTCGGCGACGTGCACATGGAAGATGTGCACCATGCCGGCGGCATCATGGGCATTCTCGGCGAACTGGATCGCGCGGGGCTTCTCGATACCTCGGTCGGCTCAGTCCATGCGCCGAACCTCAAGGCGGCTCTCGACCATTGGGACGTCAAGCGCAGCTCCAGCGAGGCGGTGCACGACTTCTACCGTGCCGGACCGGGCGGCGTTCCCACCCAGGTCGCCTTCAGCCAATCGGCGCGCTACGACGACGTCGACACCGACCGCGAGACGGGCGTGATCCGCAATGCCGAGCACGCCTTCTCCAAGGATGGCGGCCTCGCGGTGCTCTACGGCAACCTCGCCGAGGACGGCTGCATCGTGAAGACGGCCGGCGTCGACGAGTCGATCCTGAAGTTCACCGGCACCGCAACCGTGTTCGAAAGCCAGGACGATGCGGTCTCCGCCATTCTCGGCAACCGGGTGAAGCCGGGCCAGATCGTGCTGATCCGCTACGAGGGACCGCGCGGCGGGCCGGGCATGCAGGAGATGCTGTACCCGACCAGCTACCTGAAGTCGAAGGGCCTCGGCAAACTGTGCGCGCTGGTCACCGACGGGCGGTTCTCGGGCGGCTCCTCAGGCCTGTCCATCGGCCATGTCTCGCCGGAAGCGGCCGAGGGCGGCACGATCGGCCTGGTGCGCGAAGGCGACACCATCGAGATCGACATCCCCAACCGCCGCATCCACCTCGCGGTCGACGACGCCGAGCTTGCCGCCCGCCGCGAAGCGCAGGAGGCGAGCGGCTGGAAGCCGGCCGCGCCGCGCAAGCGCAACGTGACCACCGCTCTCAAGGCCTATGCCGCGCTCGCCACCAGCGCCGCCAAGGGCGCGGTCCGGCAGGTGCCGTGAGCGTCGACCGGGGCGGCGCGACCGTCACGGCGCGCGGCCCCTGAGGTTCGGCCCAGGCCGTCCCCTCCCCGCCGGCGGAGCGATACGGCGACAAAGGATGCCCGATGGAGATCGGGCATCCTGGAGACACCGGGTTATTCTCGCAGGCGGCTCCGCGCGGGCGGATGCACGCGGCAGGGATGACGGCGGCGGGGCTTTTTCAGTGCCCGCCGCTGAACACCAGCGTCTGGATCGGCAGGATCAGGGCCTGCAGGCGCAGCAGCAGCGCGTGGACCAGCGCCACCGTGTCCACCATGTGGAGATAGAACCAGGCCGCCGGGCCGAGCCCTCCGGCCGCCAGCCGATCATGGTTGCTGGAGTAGGCATTGGCGATGCAGCTCGATCCCGGCGGCACGTCATCGAGGCCGCCTTTGTAGAGCGGCTCGAGGGTGATGGTTAGCGTGCCCGGCTGCTGCACCTGCTGGGCGTCCAGCAGTTGCTCGCCGGCGCGGAACTGCCCGGCGGCGATGAAGTCCTGCACGCTCGTCACCACCATCGGAATGATGACGAAGGGTTTGGAGATGCAGGTCGCCTCGGCCACCATGCCGGGCTTCATCACCTGCGCCTCGATCTGGCCGAAGCCGGCGATCAGCCGCTGGCGGCCGGTATCGTCGGGGATGAGCAGGCCGGCCGAGCGGATCATCGGGTTGACGAGGTCTCCCACCCGCAGGGTGAATTGCTCGACGCGCCCGTCCACCCCGGCGCGCACCACTGTCTTGGCGAGCGCCGTCTCAGCCTCGGCGAGCGCCGCCTCGGCACTGGCCTTCTGCGCCGGCAACAGCGCGGTGAGGCGGGACTGCGCGCCTTCCCTGGCGGCCAGAGCCGCCGCCAGCGAACCCTCGCGGCCATCGACGACATTCTGCAGCCGCTCGATCTCGCGGCGCGTCACCACGTCGGCGTTGCGCGCGACCAGCTCCTGCTTGGTCTGCAATTCGTCACGGGCCTGCTGCAGCGATTCCGTGGCGGCAGTGATCTGCCCCTCGGCGGCGGCGACGTCCGACCGCGCCACCACCATCGCCGCATCGGTTTCCACGATGCGGCGGCGTGCGGTTTCAACCGCGGCCTGCTGCGCGCTGCTGTCGAGGCGGAGGATCGGCTCGCCTTTGGTGACGTGATCGCTCACGCCGACATAGACCTCCGCCACCCGGCCGATGGTTTCCGGCAGGATCGAGACGGTGCGGAAATAGGCGGTGACGTTGGTGGAGGAAGGATGGTTGTAGAAGATGATGGTGATCAGCGACACCGTCAGCATGAGGCAGGTGGTGATGCCCCAGCGCAGTTCGTACCAGACGGAATACAGCGTGATCTCATGGCCGAAGCGTTTGCCCTGGCCGTAGCGCCGATAGAGATAGTCCGGCAGCACCGTCAGCATCGAACACAGAAACAGCTCGAGCATCTCAGCCTCCCACCTGCGAGTGGGACGCGGTCGCGTGCGACTCGATGGCCGCTGGGGGATCGGGCGGCGGTGGCAGGTCGGCGAGCTTTTCCGACGCGCGCGCGATGCGGTTCAGCGGCGAGAGGAAATCCGGCAGGTCGACGAAGGCCAGCAGCAACGCCCCCACCCACAACACATGGGAGTGAGTGAACAGCGCCAGCAGGCACAGCACTGCGACGATCTCGAATTGCAGCTTCTGCCCCTTATGCGCCAGGCGCTCGGGCAGCGAATGTACGGTGAGGAAGAAGACGCCCGCCAGCAGTACCGCCCCGACGAGCGTCACGACCGCGATGATCATCAGCACGTCGGTACCGCCGGGGGCGGTGATGAAGAAGGGCAGGTGTTCGACGGCAGACGGGTGCGGCTCGGTCATGACGCAACTCTTTCACAAGGCCAGTTCGCCCCTTCTCCGGGCGCCGTACGCTTCCCGGCTTATACCGGGAAGCGTACGGCATCGGAACCTACCCACCGGACCCGGCGCCGGGATATTTCCCGCGGGCTATTTCCGGGTCCAGGTGAGGAAGAAGCCGACATCGCCCGGCATGCCGTTCGGCCAGTCGACGATCATCGCCTTCAACCCGTAGCCCGCCGGCTTCAGCCGGTCGCGCCAGAGCTCGTAGGCCTGGCGCGGCCGCCCGGTCAGCGTGTCGGGCCAGCCCTCCAGCGTGTTGTTGATCGCCCGGCCGTGGTCGGTGCACAGCAGGTTCGGGAAGCGCATCACCATGATCTCGGTGTCGCCACGTTCGGCGGCGGCGCGCAGCTTCACCTGAAGGCGGCCGGAAATCTCCGCTAGCGCCTCCGGCGTCAACTCCATCGGCTCGGACAAGGTCTTGGCGAGCTGCTCGCGCGCCAGAGTGGCTTGGCCCATGGCGTCCACGACCTCCTTGGCATGCGCCATGGCGATCTTTTCCATGTAGTTCTGCAGATCCGCCGCCGACATGAAGGTCTCGTCGGCAAGGGCCGCATGCGTCTCGGTCGTGTCAGCCATGTTTCTCCTCCCTGCAGATGCGGCACGGCAGAATCCGGCGAGCGCCGCTAGGCCTCGGAACGCGCGTGGTCGTCGTCTCGGGCGGGACGTTTTTCGTCCCGCCGATTGTGGTGCCTGCGATTCTCGTGGCCGATACCGCTTCTCGTCCATAGGGCGGAGCACGGATCGACTTGGCTGAATTTTGAAGGGTAGGCTTTCAGCAGGACTGCCGCGACAGCGCTCGGGGCGGATCCCGACGCATGCCACGTCGCCATATCGGCGGGCACGCGGCAAGCCGAGGCGTACCCGTCAAGATACACACGCCACGCGCGCCGCCTTTGGTCGGATATCCCATCTCGATGCATAGGACACCATTCCCGACGACTCTTGATCAAGCCCAGCGAGCCTTGATTGCTGGTACAATCCTGCCGGATTCTGCTCCATCGACGCGCCCGCCGCAAGAGCCGCTCCCGGAAACCGCCACTTCTCACCCGATTACCGACCACGGCACATCGCCGCAGTTTGACACCCGTCAAATCGCCCCTCACTGTCATGGACGATACTTGGATCGCGGGTAGGGTCGAGCAGTTTTGGAGGAGTGCATCATGCATAATGCTCCGAATATGGCTTCCGATGCCGGTGCCTATCTCGTCGACGCCGCGCAACGTTGGACGCTGTTCCTCGACGCCCTGCGCCAGCGCGGGCTGCAATATGAGCAGCACATGGCTGAGCCGGCACCGAACGTGCTGGACTACAAGGCGGAACTCATTTGGGACGGGCGCAGCCTCCCGCGCCCGGTCAATTACCTGCTCGCGCGGATCGTGCCGCCGGCCGACGTGAGGACCGACGACGCCAAGCGTCCCTTCGTCGTCGTCGATCCGCGCGCCGGCCATGGCCCGGGCATTGGTGGCTTCAAGGCCGACAGCGAGATCGGCGTGGCGATGGCCGCTGGCCATCCCTGCTATTTCGTCGGCTTCCTGCCCGCTCCCATGCCCGGCCAGACCATCGAGGACATCGCCCGGGCCGAAGCCGTCTTCCTGGAACGGGTCGCCGCGCGCCACCCGCAGGCAGAGGGCAAGCCCTGTGTCATCGGCAACTGCCAGGCGGGCTGGGCGGTAATGATGCTGGCGGCGGTGCGTCCCGAGCTGTTCGGGCCGATCATCATCGCCGGCGCGCCGCTGTCCTATTGGGCGGGGGTGAAGGGCGTCAACCCGATGCGCTATTCCGGTGGCCTGCTCGGCGGCAGCTGGCTGACCGCGCTGACCAGCGACCTCGGCGCCGGCATCTTCGACGGTGCCTGGCTGGTGCAGAATTTCGAGAACCAGAACCCCGCCAACACGCTCTGGAGCAAGCAGTACAACCTGTATTCCAAGGTTGATACCGAGGTGGAGCGCTATCTCGGCTTCGAGAAATGGTGGGGCGGCCACGTCACGCTGAACGCAGAGGAGATCCAGTTCATCGTCGATGAGCTGTTCATCGGCAACCGGCTCGCCTGCGGCGAGATCAGTACCTCCGACGGCGTGCAGGTCGACCTGCGTAATATCCGCTCGCCGATCGTGGCGTTCTGCTCGCGCGGCGACAACATCACCCCGCCGCAGCAGGCGCTGGACTGGATCCTCGACCTCTATGACAGCGTCGACGAGATCCGCTCCTACGGCCAGACTATTGTCTATGCCGTGCATGACACGGTCGGCCATCTCGGCATCTTCGTTTCCGGCAGCGTCGCCAAGAAGGAGCACGAGGAGTTCGCCTCCAATATCGACTTCATCGACGTGCTGCCGCCCGGCCTCTACGAAGCGACGTTCACGCGGAAGTCGGACACCGATGCCGATCCCGAGCTGATCACCGGCGACTGGATCATGCGCTGCGAGGCCCGCGATCTCGACGATATCCGGGCGCTGGGTGGCAACGACCTCGCCGATGAGCGCAGCTTCGCCGCGGCGGCGCGGGTCTCCGAGATCAACCTGTCGCTCTACCGGGCGCTGGTTCAGCCCTTCGTGCGGGCGATGACCAATCCGGCCATGGCGGAGACCATGCGCAAGTTGCACCCGCTGCGGCTGTCCTACGAGATGTTCGGCTCGCAGAACCCCGCTCTCGGCTGGCTCGACGACGCGGTCGCCAAGGTGCGCGAGGACCGCCGTCCGGTCGCCGAGGACAATGCCTACCTCAAGGCGCAGGAACAGGTCTCGCGCCAGATCGTCGAAAGCCTCGACGGCTGGCGCAAGGCGATGGAGCATCAGGCCGAGCTGGTCTTTCGCACTGTCTACGGGTCGCCGGTGCTGCAAGCGGCGGTCGGCGTCGATTCCACCTCGTCCCGGCGCCCGCGCACCGCCAGCAAGAGCCTGTTGCATGCCGAACTCTTGGCGAAGAAGATCGAGGAGCTGCGCGCCGGCTTCGCCCGCGGCGGCGTCCTGGAGGCGGCGCTGCGCGCCCTGCTCTATGTGGGCAGCGCCCGTGGCGGCGCCGACGAGCGCGGCTTCCAGGCCATCAAGCAGTTGCGTCGCCAAGGCGGGCATGCCCGCAAGCTGACACTACCCCAGTTCAAGGCGCTGGTGCGTGAGCAGTTCTCGATGCTGCTCGCCGACCGCTCGGCCGCCCTGCAGGCGATTCCCGAACTGCTGC
The DNA here is from genome assembly GCF_018390695.1 of Ancylobacter sonchi. Taxonomy (GTDB): domain Bacteria; phylum Pseudomonadota; class Alphaproteobacteria; order Rhizobiales; family Xanthobacteraceae; genus Ancylobacter; species Ancylobacter sonchi. The sequence continues at coordinate 63,646 of NZ_JAHBGF010000015.1, forward strand.
GCGCGGAGGACGCCGAGACCCGAGCCACCGCCTTCGCCCTGGTCGAACAGGTGCTGTCAGCCAGCGGCGCGCTCGAGGGCGAGACGTCGGCGCGCCTCGGCGAAGTGCGGCGGCTTTTCGGCCTCGATGCACCCACGCAGGACGAACCGGAACAGGAAAAGCCGCGCGGCAAGCTGACCGTCGCGGCACGACGCGGAGACTGACAGCGCATGGCCGATACGCGGACACCGGCTCCCGACCCTTCGGCCCCGTCCAAATATGATCGGCTGATCGCCGCCGCGCGCGCCGAGACGGCGGCGGCAACCGCTGTCGCGCATCCCTGCGACGAGACTTCGCTGCGCGGGGCGCTGGAGGCGGCCGAGGCCGGGTTGATCGTGCCGATCCTCGTCGGTCCCGAGGCGAAGATTCGCGCTGTGGCCGACAAATGCGGGCTCGACCTTGCCGGCATCGAGATCGTCGACGCGCCGCACAGCCACGCGGCGGCCGCCAAGGCGGTCGAGCTGGTGCGCGAAGGCCGTGCCGAACTGCTGATGAAAGGCAGCCTGCACACTGACGAGCTGATGAAGGAGGTGACCGCCTCCGCCACCGGGCTGCGTACCGACCGGCGCATCAGCCATGTGTTCGTCATGGATGTGCCCGGCCATGCCGAGACGCTGTTTATCACCGACGCCGCGATCAACATCTTTCCCGACCTCGACGCCAAGCGCGACATCATCCAGAACGCCATCGACCTCTGGTGCGGCGTCGGGCTCGGCACGCCGAAGGTCGCCATCCTCTCGGCGGTGGAGACGGTGACCACCAAGATCCCCTCCACCATCGAGGCGGCGGCACTGTGCAAGATGGCCGAGCGCGGGCAGATCACCGGCGGCCTGCTGGAAGGCCCGCTTGCCTTCGACAATGCGGTGGATCCCGAGGCGGCGGCGATCAAGGGCATTGTCTCGCCGGTGGCGGGCCACGGCCAGATCCTCGTCGTGCCCGATCTTGAGGCCGGCAACATGCTGGCGAAGAACCTCACCTTCCTGTCGCGGGCCGATGCGGCGGGCATCGTGCTAGGCGCTCGGGTACCGATCATCCTGACCTCGCGGGCAGATTCGGTGCGCACGCGACTGGCCTCCTGCGCCGTCGCCGCGCTCTATGCCGGCCGACGCCGCCGTGCCACTCCTGCCATCGCCGAATAGCCGCCTGCCGCGATCCCTGTTCCCGCCGGCCATTGAAGGAAGCGTCGCGATGTCCATTCCCGCCGTGCAGGCGAAGCTGCTCGAAGGCAAGAAAGGCCTGATCGTCGGGATCGCCAATGACCGCTCGATCGCCTGGGGCTGTGCGCGAGCGTTCCGCGCCTTCGGCGCCGATCTGGCGATCACCTACCTCAACGACAAGGCTCGCCCGCATGTCGAGCCGCTGGCGACCGAGTTGGAAGCGCCGATCTTCCTGCCGCTCGACATGGCGGTCCCGGGACAGGTCGAGGCGGTGTTCGAGAGCATCGCGGCGACATGGGGCAAGCTCGATTTCGTCGTGCACTCCATCGCCTTCTCTCCACGCGACACCCTGGCCGGCCGGGTGACAGATGCGCCGCGCGACGGCTTCCTGACCACGATGGAGATTTCCTGCTGGTCGTTCCTGCGCATGGCGCAACTCGCCGAGCCGCTGATGAAGGATGGCGGCACGCTGTTCACCATGACCTATTACGGGTCGGAGCGGGTGGTCGAAAACTACAACATCATGGGCGTGGCCAAGGCGGCTCTGGAGAGCGCGGTGCGCTACATGGCGGCCGAGCTCGGCCCCAAGGGCATAAGGGTGCACGCCATCTCGCCGGGGCCGCTGGCGACCCGCGCGGCATCCGGCATCCCGGAATTCGACTCACTGCTGGAGAAGGCGAAGAGCAAGGCACCGGCGCGCGAACTGGTCTCGATCGACGATGTCGGGGCGGCCACCGCCTTTCTCGCCCATGACGCCGCCCGGCTGATCACCGGGCAGGTGCTCTATATAGACGGCGGCTACCACATCATCGACTGAATGCCGTCACTCCACGGCGCGACGGTTCCCGACCGTGTGCGGGCATTGCGGGTTTGGAGCCGCACGCCATCGGACCGGTTCGGCGCGCGCTCATCCGCCCGCCGAGCCATTCCGCAGCGAAAGCATCGATTGATCGTCGAACTCGCCGCGACCGAGAAGATGAGCCGTTGCCCGCCAGGCATGATGGGCGAGCCGATCGAGTTGCAGGACGGCATCGATCCGCGCGAAGGCATCCGCAGCGGTCAGCTCTCCCGGCGCGACGGAAGCCAGTGTCGACGCACGATGATCTCGCTGCAAGGCACCGAGCTCCCTCGCGGCCTCCTCCACCTCGGCGAGCGCCGTGATCGTCGCAGGAGCCGGGTTCCAGCCGATAGGGGCAGCCTGCATGCTGAGGGCTGTTTCCGAGGTGATCGAATTGCCGATCGCCTGTGTCGCCTGCATGGCGCGGTTGCACAGCTGGGCGGCGCGCCGATCGTGAACCAAACCGGCCGGCTGGCTCGCGAGACTGCCACTCGCCAGGATTTCCGCCAGACGCGCGGCGTGATCGAGCGCGTGCAGCGTGCTCGTCATCCGCCGCCGCTCGGCTTCCGTCCCGGGTTGCTCCTTCAGCTCCGACAGGAAATCCCGCACTTCCTCGAGCGTGGCGATGGCCGCCACGCCCTTCTCCGGCGCGAGGCCGGCTCCGGTCGAAAGTCCGGCGGAAACTGAGGCGGAGGCGGTCGCAACCATATCCGCGACGACACGCCGGGCGGTTTCGACCGCGATGACCGGACTGGAGAGCGCGCTCGGATCGAGGGCGCGCTGCAGTGCCGTTTCTCTGGAAGGCAGCAGCCGCTCCACGATACGGGTGAACCACGGCGTCGCCGGCAGCAGCACCGCCACGCCCACAACGTTATACGCGGTGTGATAGGCCGCGAGCAGCGTCGTCCCATCGACCGAGCCGGTGAACGCGTTCATCAGCGCCGTGGTGAAAGGAAAGGCGACGATCGCGATGAGCGCCGCGATGACCTTGAACAGCACATAGGCGAGGGCGAGGCGCTTGGCCGTCGCACTGGCGCCGATGGCCGCCAGGGCAGAGCTCGTCGCCGTCCCGATATTCTGGCCGATGATCAGTGCCGCGCCCTGCTCCAGGCTGACCGCGCCGGCAAAGAAGGCGGAAATGGTGACGGCAATGGCCGCCGTCGACGATTGCATGACGGCGGTCATGGCGAGGCCGATGGCGATCAGCGTCATAAGACCGACCGACCCGGCCGCCCATCCGACCCCCGGCATGCCGAGCACCACCGGCAGATCGGAGGGCTGGAGGGTCTCCGCAAGGCCGCCCATGCCCTGCTGCAGGGTCGTCAGCCCATAAAGCACCAGCGCGAAGCCCGCGAGCGCGGCGCCCGCCGCTGCGACCCGCCCGCCCGCCAGCAGCTTGGCGAGCGCACCGATGAAGATCAGCGGCAGGGCATAGGTCGACAGCGAGACGCGCACCCCGATCAGCGCCACCAGCCAACCCGTGCCGGTGGTGCCGATATTGGCGCCGAAGACGAGGCCGAGCCCCTGAGGAAAGGTGAGAAGTCCCGCGCTGACGAGACCGATTGTCGTCATCGTCACCGCGCTCGACGACTGGACGAGCAGCGTCACCACGGCGCCCCAGAACGCGCCGGAGGCCGGCGTGGCCGCCGCCTTGCCGAGGACCACGCGCAAGGCGGATCCCGCCAATGCCTTCAAACCATCGGTCATGACGGTCATGCCGAGCAGAAACAGTCCGACGCCACCGAGAATGGCAATTGCAGTCGACATGTCCACCACCCTGCGAAAATCGAACTCATACCGCCCGCGGCCCGGTACCGATAGCTCGCCGCATCCCCGGCCTTACCGAGGCCCGGTGGAAGGCGGCTCCCGCGCCGTCGTCCACGGCAAGACGCTCCGATCACGGCGGCCTCGACGCGGCTGACCCTGAGCAACGACGGCCGAAACGCTACGGCCTGATTTCCGGCTCGACGAGCCTGGCCAGGTTCCGCAGCGATTCCTGCCATCCGAGATAACAGGCCTCGACCGGAATGGCGTCGGGAATGCCAGCCTGTACGATGACGACCTCTGTGCCGACCGAGACGTCCTTCAACGTCACGGTCACCTGCATCTCGCCCGGCAGGGCGGGATCGTCGAACACGTCCGTATAGCTCAGGCGCTCTCCCGCGACGAGCTCGACATATTCCCCGCCAAAGGCATGGCTGTTTCCGGTGGTGAAGTTGCGGAAGGACATTCTGAACGTCCCGCCCACCTTCGGTTCCAGATGATGGACCGTGCAGGCAAAGCCGTTCGGCGGAAGCCATTTGGCGAGTGCGTCCGCCTCGATGAAGGCCCGGAAGATCTTTTCCGGGCGGGTCGCGAGAACACGGTGCAGGCGTACGGTGCCGGGCATTGAGCGTTCCTCCGAGATCGCCGATCCATACGTCAAGGACGACCACGGCCTGGCGCGGCCGACACGACGGCGACAGTTTTTACGTTACCGCCACGGATGGCTGAGCGTCCCCATCGGCCGTCGAACTTCCGATGGGCGACCAGCCGCAGGACATCGACTTCCCCCGGCAGGCACCCGCCACCCGCCTATGCATGGCCCTGGCCGCCAATCTTGCCGGAACGGTAGCCAGCTCCCCGCACAACAACCAATTATATATTGGTTTAATCTATCCAGAGAATAGGGGGCATTTCAGCGGCAGAATGAGCAGTATCGAAGCAAATTTCTTGACTCATTGTACAACCAATATATAACCAAATGAAAATCGGTATGGATCAATCCAGCCGCGGGCTCGCCAAGCCCGACAGATGATGGCGCGACAACGCGCTCGGGAGGAAGCCAATGTCCATTACGCTTGATCGCAGGCAGGTGCTGCTCGCAGGAGCGGGCGTGCTCGTCGCCATGCCGTCCCTAATCACGCCCAAGACCGCCAGCGCCGCCGGCGAATTCCCCAGCAGGACGATGCAGGTGCTGATCCCCACCGGCGAGGGCGGCGGCGTCGATCAGGCGGCCCGCGCCTTCAACCGCGTCTGGTCGAAATATCTCGGCGCCAATTTCGAGTATTCCTACTTCCCCGGCGCATCGGGGCAGGTAGGCTACGAGGTCTTCGTCGCGAAGCGCGAGCCGGATGCCTACAATATCCTCTTTGGAAACATCGGGCCGGAGATGATCATGTATGCGACCCAGAAGGTCAAATACAAGTACCCGGAAGATTTCGTCTACATCGGCAGCATGGATGTCGACGATTCCGTAATCTGGGTGCCGGGCAACAGCCGCTTCAAGACCATCGGCGACATGGTCGAGGAAGGAAAGAAGCGCGAGATCACCCTTTCCACCAGCCGCCTGCCGCATCCCTCGACCATCGGCGCGCTGGCGCTCGCCGAAGCGACCGGCATGAAGGTGCGGATGATCCCCTATGGCGGAGGCGGTCCCGCCCGCTCGGCGGCGATCACCGGCGAAGTCGATGGCTGCGCCACCTTCCTGTCTTCCTCGCTCGGGCTCGGCGAGCAGGCGCGCTTCCTCACCGTGTTCAACGACACCAACCGCGCGCCGGAACTCACCAACAACGCGCCGCCGGTCAACCAGGCGCTCGGCACCAAGATCCCGCAAATGTCCGGCCAGCGCGCCATCGCCATCCATGCCAAAGCGGTGGAAGCGTATCCCGACCGGGTGAAGAAGCTCTCCGAAACCTTCAAGCAGGTGTTCGCCGATCCCGAATACAAGACGGTCGCCGAGAAGGCCGGCACGCCCTGGGAGTTCATCCAGTATGGCGACGCCGCCGCCTGCCAGGAATCGGCGAAGGAGTTCGTCGAACTCGCCGAGCGCTTCCGCCCGCTGCTGAGCGCCTCCAAGGGCTGAGTCGGACGACACGACCTCCTCGGTGCCACCACGAAGGCGGCACCCGCGGCCGCCTCGCACAGGCCGCATCCCGCCCGGCGGGTCCGGGTCCGCATGCCAACTCCGCCCCCTGCGCAGGACATCGCCATGAACGACGAGCGTGACGGCAAGGTCGCGACCGGCGCCGACTGGATCATCCCGGCCCTCGGCGCCGCCTTCGCGATCTACTACCTGATCTCCATCCGCGAGCTCGACTGGGAGGCGAAGGTCTCCGGTGTGTTCTGCGCCGTGGTGCTGTTCATCCTGATCGGCATTTTCGCCATTCGTACCGCCGTCGGCCTGCTGCGCGGCACGCATTATCTCCAGATCACCAGCCTCTACGAGGACCACAAGCTGGCGGTGCTGCGCAGTGCGCTGTTCGGCCTGACCGTACTCTCGGTGGCGGTCATCCCCTGGGCCGGCTTCACGCTGAGCACCTTCGGCTTCCTGTTCGCCAGCTTCATGTGGCTGGAGCGCATGTCCGTCCGCGCGGCGGCGATCACCGCCGGCGCACTGGCGCTCGGCGGCTACATCCTGTTCATCCTTATTCTGCGGACCTCGTTCCCGCAGGGTCCCTTCGAGCGCCTCGTCTCGGCCCTGACCGGCCTCTGAGCGCCGGCAACGCCCCGCGGACGGGAGGTCCGACATGAATCTCAGCCTGACCGTGCTCTCCGACCAGTTCCTGCTGAACTTCAGCTATCTCTGGCTGATCGTGATCGCCACCACCATCGGCATCATCATCGGCGCCATGCCGGGCTTCGGCTCGGCCAACACCATCATCATGCTGCTGCCCTTCACCCTCGCGGTGGATGTCGAAGTGGCGATGATCTTCATGGTGTCGCTGTTCGTCGCCTCGCATATGGGCGGCGGCATCACCTCGATCCTGCTCAACATTCCCGGCAATGGCGGCTCGGCGGCAACCTGCCTCGACGGCTACCCGATGGCGAAGAAGGGGCTTGGCCAGCAGGCGCTGGTGCTGTCCTTCGTCGCCTCGACGGTGGGCGGCATGGTCACCGCGCTGATGTCGATCTTCCTGCTGCCCTATATCGCTCGTCTCGCCTTCTACATGCACAGCGTCGAGATGGTGGTGATCCTGTTGTTCGGTATCACGCTGATCGCCTCGGTCGCCTCCGACAATATGCTGAAGGGGCTGATCGCCGGCTTCCTCGGCCTGCTGATCGGCGCGATCGGCGCCGATTCCATCTATTCGACGCCGCGCGGCACCTTCGGCTTCATCGAACTCTATGACGGCGTGCCGCTGATCGCGGTGCTGATCGGCGTCTTCGCCATCTCCGAAGCGCTGATCATGATGGAAAGCTCGTCGGTGCTCTCGGAGACCGGCATGCAGATGATGAAGCAGGCCGGCTGGAAGGAGACCTGGGAGGGCGTGGTCATGTCCTTCCAGCGCACCTGGCACATGATCTGGACCGGCATCATTGGGCTGATCATCGGCATCGTGCCGGGCGCGGGCGCCTCCATCGCCGCCTTCGTCGCCTACCAGCAGTCACGGCTCTATTCCAAGACGCCGGAGGAATATGGCAAGGGCATTCCCGAGGGTGTGATCGCGCCGGAATCCGCCAATAATGGCTGCGCCTCGGGCGACCTGATCCCACTGCTGGTCATCGGCGTGCCCGGCGGCACCACCGCGGCGGTGATGCTGATCGTGATGACCTATCACGGCGTGCAGCTCGGCCCGCGCCTGTTCATCCAGAACCCCGGTCTCGGTTATGGCGTGTTCATCACCATGCTGATCGCCTACGCGGTGATGCTGTTCACCACCCTGCCGCTCACCCGCTGGGTGTCGAAGCTGGTGATGATCCCGACCCCGGTGCTGGCGCCGATCATCATCGCTTTCACCCTCGTCGGCGCCTTCGCTCCGCGCGGCTACATGTTCGACCTGTGGCTGACGCTGTTGTTCGGCGCCATCGGCTATGTCTGCCGCAAGACCGGCTTCAACGTCGTCGCCCTGCTGATCGGCGTGATCCTCGGGCCGATGCTGGAGGCGAATGTGATGCGCGCGCTGCGCATCAGCGGCAACGACCCGTGGGTGTTCTTCTCCTCGCCGGTCGGCAACATATTGTGGGCGGCGCTGGCGATCTCGCTGGCCATCCCCTCCATGGTGCAGTGGCGGCGCAACCGGGCGGCGGCCCGGATCGCCGCCGCCTGAAGGGCTTGATCATGACCGTCCACATGCCGCATGGCGCGTTGGCCAGCGCCAACATCCGTCCGCTTGCCCGGCTCGACCTGCCGGGCGGCGGCGAGGTGACGATCAAGGATGGCGTCGCCTTCGTCGGCCACATGTCGCCGCCCGATGGCACCACCATCCTCGACATCGCCGACCCAACCCGACCGCGCATCGTGGCGCGCCTCGCCCCGCCCGACCCTTTCTCGCACACCCACAAGGTGAAGGTGGCGGGGGACCTGATGATCACCAATGTCGAGCGTCACCGTCGGCATTTCTACCGCAAGGGCGAGCGCCTCGCCGTGGTCGCGGCAGAGCTTGCGGCCCGCCTCGGCCGCCCTGCGGAGGACAGCGAGATCGCCGCCGCGCTTGGCGTGGCCGCCACTGACCTCGCCGATCTGCGCGCCGGCCTGACACGCGGCTACGACGCCGGCGGCTTCCGGGTGTGGGATATCGCCGATCCCGCCAATCCGCGCCTGCTTTCCTATGTGAAGACCGGTGGCATCGGCGTCCACCGCTTCGACATGGACGAGCGCTACGCCTACATCTCCACCGAGATGGAGGGCTATGTCGGCAACATCCTCGTTATCTACGACCTGGCCGACCCAGTGTATCCACGCGAGGTGTCGCGCTGGCACCTGCCCGGCCAGCATGTGGCCGGCGGCGAGGTGCCGACATGGCCCGGCCAGCGCCATCGGCTTCATCATGCCCTGCGGGTCGGCGACATCCTGTGGGCCGCGTGCTGGTATGCCGGCGCCTATGCGATCGACATCGCCGACATCGCCCGGCCGCGCACGCTCGGCAGCTACAATTACCACCCCCCTTTCCCCGAGCCGACCCACACGGTGCTTCGCCTCGCCGAGAAGATTGCCGGCCGTGACATCGCTCTGATCGTCGACGAGGAGCACGACCACACCCCCGGACAGCCCCATGCGTTTCTCTGGGTGATGGACGCTACGGATCCGACTGCACTGAAACCTGTCTCTACCTTTCATATCGCGGAGAACGCGTCGCCCTATGTGCGCGTCGGCGGTCGGTTCGGCGCGCATCAGTTCCAGGAACGACAGATCGGCAGCCTCGTCTTCGCGAGCTGGTTCGCCGGCGGTCTACGCGTGATCGATCTCGCCGATCCCGACACGCCGCGCGAGATCGGCCACTTCATCCCATCCCCGGCACCCGGTCACGTGGCGCCGCAGAGCAACGACGTCGATGTCGATCCTCGCGGTATCGTCGCCCTGCTCGACCGCGATCGCGGGCTGGACCTTCTCGCTTTCGAGAGGTGAGGGCACCGGATGTGCATCGATTGCCTCGATGAGCGGCCCGACTCCCCGGCCGCAACGCCAAGGGAACTGGCGTGGCTCGCGCGGCGCATCGAGGCCGACATGAGCGGCGAGCCGGTGCCTGATCGCGCGTGGGCGATCTATTTCTGTGAGCAGACCGGAGCTCTCGGCTGGCGCGAGTTGGACCGCATCGCCCGCGCCCTGGACGGCGCACGCCTCATCGTCACGCTTGCCGGCGCTGGTAGCCCATGACGTCGCGCCGGCACGGCGCCGAATACTGCTCTCATTGGGAAGCGCGCCGGTCCGCACCGATATTCCGGCGATCTCCCGGCGCATCAGCCGAGACGAAGAGACCGCGTATAGTCATAGGCAACAGATCGCGGATATCCCATCAGCTCGGATTAGTTTCCGTCTCGAAATGAACAACGTCCCTCGCTGGAGCTGACGAGGATTTTCGGTGCCAGAATGCCCATCTGGCGGACTCCCTCCGCTAATTGCTCAACGGTACTTTGCCTTCGATACTCAACGGGTACCGAAATATACCAACATGCGTCTCAAAAACCGACGGAGTCTCGGCGCGTTATCAGGGTGGGACGTTCTGTGCGTCGGGCTATGACCGGGCGGAGTTTGGGCCGGAGGAGGTTTTCGGCTGGCGGACGGCGGCGCGGCGATCATGAGCCG
>NZ_JAHBGF010000016.1 GCF_018390695.1 Ancylobacter sonchi
ATCCCCTTCGGCCTGTTCGGCAAAACCGCCTTCATGGCCGAACGGGTGCTGGGCAACGTCGTCTCCTCCGGCATCAAGGTCATGGTGCTCGCGGTCATCATCGGCATCGGCTCGACCCTGTTCGGCCAGTTCACCGCGGGGTTTGGGGGGCAGACGCCAACCATCGATGATGCGATGGCCATCGTGCTCGCCGCGCTGTCACTGCTCGGCCTCGGCATCTTCGGTCCCGGCATTGCCGCCGGCCTTGTGTCCGGTGGCCCACAGCTGAGCGCCGGAGCGGCCATCGGCACAGGCCTCGCCGCCGGTGGCGCCCTGATGGCGGCCGGCGGTGCCGCCAGCCTCGCAGTTCGGGGCGGCGGGGCCGCACTCTCGGCGACGGCGGCTGCGGCGCGCGGTGGTGCGACAGCCTACAGCATTGGTGCGGCCGGTCAGTCCGGCATGGCGGGTGTCACCTCCGGTCTCGGTGGCCTCGCGCGGGCCGCAGGCGCCGCCGCCGTGTCACCGCTCACGAACACCATCAACGGCACGGCCTCGGCTTCCGCGGCCGGTGACGTGCCCGACTGGGCGAAGCGCATGAAGCGCGGCCAGTCCCTTCGCCATGGCGTCTCCGCCGCCGCCCATGCTGTCCGTTCCGGCGACAGCCATGCCGGCGGCTCTTCCGTTTCCCTCAGTGAGAGCGACCGCTCATGAGCCTCTTCAAGCGACCCGCGACCCATTCCGGCACCTCGCCCGAACCCGTCACGCCCTATCAGAAGGCAGCCCAGGTCTGGGATGAGCGCATCGGCTCGGCCCGTGTGCAGGCAAAGAACTGGCGGCTGATGGCGCTTAGTAGCCTGTTCCTCTCGGCCGGCTTTGCCTCGGCGCTGATCTGGCAGTCGACGAGGGGCACCGTCATGCCCTGGGTGGTCGAGGTCGATCGTCTCGGCCAGACGCAGGCCGTTGGACCCGCCACCGGCGATTATCGCCCCACCGATCCGCAGATTGCCTGGCATCTTGCCCGCTTCATCGAGCAGGTGCGCAGCCTGCCGGCCGATCCCGTTATCGTGCGGCAGAACTGGCTCAGGGCCTATGAATTCACTACCGATCGCGGCGCCGCCGCTCTGAATGATTATGCCCGCGCCAACGATCCGTTCACACGGGTCGGCAAGCAGCAGATCGACGTCGAGGTCTCCAGCGTGATCCGGGCCTCCCCGGATTCCTTCCGCGTCGCCTGGGTCGAACGACGGTACGAGAACGGCCAGCTCGCCGCCACCGAGCGCTGGAGCGCGATCCTGACCCTGGTGATTCAGCCGCCGCGCGATGTCGAGCGCCTGCGCTCCAATCCGCTCGGCATCTATGTCAACGCCATCAGCTGGTCGCGGGAGATGAGCCAGTGAAAACGTCCTTCCGTAAACCCGCATCTCCGGCTTTCCGCCGATCCGCCTTTGCGGTTCTCCTGTTCTCGGCACCCGCGCTGGGGGGCTGCGCATCGGCACCGAAGCCGCCGCAGATCAGCTATGACAGTGTGGTGCCGGCGCTACCGGCGGTGCCGACAGTGGTTCCGGATGAGCATCCGCGCCCGCTCCACACGCCGCCCGCCTGGACGCCGGCAAAGGGCGGTACGGACGCCAAAACGGCCGTCGCTCGCGTCGAGAACGCCAATGCGGCGGCCCGCGTGGAGCCGCGCCGCGAGGGCTATTACAACGCCATCCAGATCTATCCCTGGAGCGAGGGCGCGCTCTACCAAATCTATGCAGCGCCGGGCCAGATCACCAACATCGCACTGGAGCCGGGCGAGAGCCTGACCGGCAGCGGACCCATCGCGGCGGGCGACACCGCGCGCTGGATTATCGGTGACACCGAGAGCGGCGAAGGGGCAAGCCGGCGCGTGCATGTGCTGGTGAAGCCGACGCGGGCGGACATCTCCACCAACCTTGTCATCACCACCGACCGACGCAGTTACATGATCGAGCTGCGCGCCGGCGAGAAGCCCTATATGCCGGCCGTCGTCTGGGCCTATCCGCAGGTTCCGGGAGCGCAGCGCCCCAGTATTCCGCCGGCCCCGGTCATTCCGAGCTTCGCCGCCCGAAACTACCGCTATGCGCTCACCGGGGACACGCCGCCCTGGCGGCCAATGGCCGTCTATGACGACGGGCGCAAGGTCTATGTTGAGTTCCCGCGTGGCATCGTGCAGGGCGAAATGCCGCCGCTCTTCGTCATCGGAGCCGACGGTGAGGCGCAGATCGTCAACAGCCGCATCCACCAGAACATCCTGATCGTCGATCAGCTGTTCGGTGCGGCCGAGTTGCGCCTCGGCGGCGGCGAGCGCCCGCAGAAGGTACGGATCGAGCGCACGGACGGGAGGCCGGCATCATGAGCATCCCCGACAATCATGACCTCGAGGCGGATCTCGGCGCTCGGACCACCGATCACGCCGCGGCAATGCGGCTGCGTCCCGAGCCGCCGCGCGTCACGCGTCTCTCGCGCAAGGTCCTCGCCGGCGCCGGGCTGGTTGTCAGCCTCGGCATAGGCGGCGCCCTGATCTATGCGCTGCAGGGGCGCGATAAGGGCACCGGCGGCGAGGAGCTCTACTCCACCCAGAACCGCTCCACGGCCGATGGCCTTGCCGGCCTGCCACGGGACTACACCGGGCCGATCCTGGGTCCGCCGCTGCCAGGCGATCTCGGTCGGCCGATCCTTGAGGCACAGAACCGCGGCCAGCCCGTTGTGCCGCCGACACTGACAGCGACACAGGTCGATCCCGAGCAGCAGCGGCGCCTCGCCGAACAGGAAGCCGCGCGGACCAGCCGCGTCTTCTTCCAGGCGGCGCAGGCTCGCGCGCCGGCGCCATCAGTGAAGAGTGCTTCCGGCTTCAGCGGCCCTGGCTCGGCAGGAACGAGCGGCACGTCCTCACCCCAGGATCGCCAGCTTGCCTTCCTCAATGCCACTGTGGATCGGCGCGTCGTCGCATCCGATCGAGTCATGGCACCGGCATCGCCCTACGTGCTGCAGGCGGGTGCCGTCATCCCGGCCGCGCTGATAACCGGCATACGTTCCGACCTTCCGGGCCCGATCACCGCCCAGGTGATCGAGAACGTCTATGATAGCCCGACCGGCCGCATCCTGCTCATCCCGCAGGGCACGCGGCTGCTCGGCCAGTACGACAATGGCGTCGGCTTCGGTCAGCGCCGCATCCTGCTGGTCTGGAACCGACTAATCTTCCCCAATGGCCGCTCCATTGTGCTGGAGCGCCAGCCCGGCACCGATGCGCAGGGCTATGCCGGCCTCGAGGACGCCGTCGACATGCACGGGTGGGACCTCGCCAAGGCGGTCGGGCTCTCGACTCTGCTCTCCGTAAGCGCCGAGCTCGCCATGGATGATGAGGACGAACTGATCCAGGCGCTGCAGAGCGGGGCGCAGGACACCATCAACGATGCCGGGCAGGAGATCATCCGCCGGCAGCTGCAGGTCGCGCCAACCCTGACTATCCGGCCGGGATTCCCGGTGCGGGTCATGGTCACCCGCGACCTGATGCTCGAACCTTACAGGTACTGACTATGGCGAAGCTCAAACTCGGACCCATCACGAACGACAAGCCAGTAAAAGTGGCGCTGTCGCTGCCCGGGGCGTTGCACCGCGATCTTGTCGCCTATGCCGAGGTGCTCGCGCGGGAAACCGGCGAGCCGGCCCCGGATCCCGTGAAGCTCATCGTACCCATGTTGGAGCGCTTCATCGCCACCGATCGCGAGTTCGCCAAGGCGCGCCGCGAGGTTGGCGGCGCTGCGAGCATCAGCGTGTCGCTGCCCGCTCCTGGGCCATCTTCCGTGTGAGGCTGAGCAAGGTGCGCACCGCCGGATTATCGTTTTTCGGCGAATAGATCACCGAAAACGGGATCGCCTCGCCGGCAAGAGGCCGATACACAACCTTCCGCAGGCTGATGACCGTCTCGGATTCCAGCACCGGCACAATCCCGCGCCCCGTGGCGACGAGACCAAGAAGGCTGTAGCGGGCAAGCTGCTGCGTGCTGATACGCGGGGAGATGTCGAGCTCACGGAATTTGCGTCCAAGGAACCCGCGCACCTCGTTGCCCGAGCCTTGGGTGCGTACCAAGAAAGTCTCGTCGGCGAGATCGCCCCATGAGAGCTGCTCACTCTGGGCCGGGCGGTGCAGGCGCGGCAAGGCGAAGAACAAAGGTTCGGTCCACAGAGGGATAGCATCGCAGTCCGCCCAGCCTTGCCGGCCGAGGATGTAAGCGGCATCGAGATCGAACCGCCGGATCGCGGCCGCATGGCTCTCTGCAGGGGCCTCCACGAAATCGATGTGCACACCGGAATAGCGCTGGTCGTACCTGTGGAATAGGTCGGCCAGGAAGCCGGAGGCCAGCTTCGAGAACAGTCCGATTCTCAGGTGACCTTCTTCCACACGACCGAACGCCGCGGCCTCCTCGCCGGCCTCGCGAATCTGACCCAGCGCCTGCCGTGTCCGGCTGAGATACCTTTGCCCCGCCAGAGTGAGGTTCACACCGCTTGAGTGCCGGATGAACAGCGAGACACCGATCTGATCCTCAAGATCCCGGACGCTCCGGCTGATGGACGACTCCTTGACCTCAAGAGTGACCCCCGCCTTGCGGAAACTTCCGTGCTCGGCGGCCGCCACGAAATAGCGCAGATGACGCAATTCGATCGAGGGTGATAACGGTGCAGCCATCCGGATTCCGGCGTTTTGAAAAACTTCTGGATATTGATACCCAAAGTTGCGGCCGGGTCGAGGGTTGCAAGGGGCTTTGCAACGCGGCCGTTGGGGCGCGCGCCGCCACGCGCAGCGCATAGACAGAGCGTCGCCGCTTCGAAAACCCCCGAACGCACGCCATAGCATCCGGGAATTTTCTTTCGGGAGCATAGATTCTGCTCAGAATGTCGCGTTCGGGGGCGAATCTAAGCAGCAAACGACCCGAAGGGCGCTTGCTAACTATCTGATTTTACTAGGAAAATTTGGAGCGGGCGATGGGATTCGAACCCACGACCCCAACCTTGGCAAGGTTGTGCTCTACCCCTGAGCTACACCCGCCCGCTCCTGTCGAGACCGGCCGGCAGCGCCAGCGACCTCGAACGGGCGCCTCTATGCCCCATGCCGAGACGGATTGCAACGCCCTTTGCTACAGTTTCGCGAAGCCTGTGGAAATGTCGGCGCCTCAGACGCCGCCGACCGGGGACAGGGCGAAGTCGCGCGCGGCGGCAACGAAGAGGTCCACCTCCGCCGCCGTGGTGGCGAAGGACGTGACCAGCCGCACCACGTTCGGCGCCCAGCGGTCGGCATAGAAATAGAAGCCGGCCGCCAGCAGCGCCGCCGCCATTCCGTCCGGCAGCTTGCAGAACAGGATGTTGGCCTCGGCCCCCTCCTGCACCTCCACGCCTGTCACCTCGGCCAGCCCGCGTCCGAGCCGGTCCGCCATCGCATTGGCATGATGGGCATTGGCGAGCCACAGATCGTCGGCGAGATAGGCCTCCATCTGCGCGGCGAGGAAACGCATCTTGGAGGTGAGATGGCCGCCACGCTTGCGGCGCAGCGCCAGTTCCTGCGCGCGCTTCGGATCGAAGGACAGCACCGCCTCCACGCCCATCGCGCCGTTCTTGGTCGCGCCGAAGGAAAGCAGGTCTACCCCGACCTTCCAGCTCATCTCCGCCGGCGAGACGCCGAGCGCCGCCACCGCATTGGCGAATCGCGAGCCGTCCATGTGCAGCGCTAGCCCCGTTTCGCGGCACACCGCGCCGAGCGCCGCGACCTCGTCGGGCGTGTAGAGCGTGCCAAGCTCGGTCGCCTGGGTGATGCTGACGCAGGCCGGCTGGACGGCATGCACGTCGCCCTTGCCATCCCGGGCCTTCACCAGCAGGGCTTCGGGATCGATCTTGGCCAGCGGCCCGTCGACCGGCACCAGCTTGGCGCCACCGGTGAAGAATTCCGGCGCGCCGCATTCGTCGTTCTCGATATGGCTCAGCGGATGGCAGAGCACCGCCCCCCAGGGCGGGGTCGCCGCAGCGAGGCACAACGTGTTGGCGGCGGTGCCGGTGGTCACCAGCAGAACCGTCACCTCGCGCTCGAACAGCTCGGCGAAGCGACGCTCCAGCTGCGCGCTCACCTCGTCGGCGCCATAGGATCGCGCCGTGCCGCCATTGCAGGCGGCGAGCGCCTCGAGGATCTGCGGCGACACGCCGGCCATGTTGTCGCTGCCGAAGGCCGGCATACGGGTGGGCGAGGCGGGAGAGATCGTCACGGCAGCTTCCTTCCAGTTCCAAGGTCGCCAGTTCCCAAGTCACCAATTCCTGGCGCGGCGACCATCCTTATCGCTCCGCCGCCCGGCGGCGGGCATCGGCGACCACGTCCACAAAGCCTTGATAATCCAGCGCGGCGGCCACCTTGTAGGGTCCGACCAGATAGACCGGCGTGCCCGGCAGCTGGAGCGCCTTGGCCTGCTCATTGTTGCGCTTGAGCACCCCGGCGATCGGCTCGACATGCTTGTCGACGTCGATGTTCAGGCGGGCGAGATCGAGGCCAGCGCGCTTCAGCGCCTTGCTCATGCCCTCCTCGTTCATGGAACGGCTCTGCAGGCCCATAAGCGCGTGATGGGCGGCCTCGTAGCGGTCCTGGTACTTGGCGGCGAGAGCGAGCCGGGCCGCCGTCACCGACGATTTATGCAGGATCGGCCAGTCCTTGTAGACGAGGCGGATCTTGCCGTCGGTCTTGATCAGCTTGGCCAGCGCCGGCGTCGCACCTTTGCAGTAGCCGCAATTGTAGTCGAAGAAGGCGACGATGGTGACGTCACCGGCCGGGTTGCCGCCGACCGGCACATCCGGATCGAACAGCAGCGCCTGCACGTCAAGCGCCGGCGCCGCCGATGAATTCTCCTCCGCCAGCGGCGCCGTCAGCACCGCGCCGAGCGAGACGCCCATGGCGGAGCGCAGGAAGGTGCGGCGGTGCATCGGACATCTCCAGGAGGGCGCGACGGACGCGGGATGGCGAAAATCGAGGCAGCTAAGGCTCTGAGCGGAAACGGATTCCCTCAAGGATGATGCGGCTGACATTCTCGGCCGCCGCGTTCGCGAAAGCCTCGTCGCCGAGACCGGTGCCGAGCAGCGCGTCGATCTGGCCGGCGAAGTCGGCATAATGCTGCGTCGTCGCCCAGATGGCAAAGATGAGGTGGTGCGGGTCGACCGGGGCCAGCTTGCCGGCGGCGCTCCAGTCGCGGATCATCGCTGCCTTGGCGTCGACCAGCTGCTTGAGCGAGGTTTCCAGCTCATGCTTCAGCAGCGGCGCGCCCTGCACGATCTCCAGGCAGAACAGCCGCGACGCCTCCGGCTGGGTGCGCGAGAACAGGATCTTGCGGCGGATATATTCGCCGATGGCGACAGTCGGATCCGCCTCCGGCTCGATGGCGCGCAGCGGCGCCAGCCACTCGTCGAGCAGGCGGCTCAGCACCGCGACGTAAATTTCCTCTTTGGAAGCAAAGTAATAGAAGAGGTTGGTCTTGGAGACCCCGGCATCCTCGGCGATCTGCTCCACCGTGGTGCCGTGCAGGCCGGCGCGGGAGAACAGGCCGAGCGCGGCGTCGAGGATGGCGGTGCGCTTGGCCTCGATCTGCTTCAGCCGGCGCGGGGTCTTCGGGTGAGCGGTGCGCTGGCCGGGCGGGGATTTGGGCGCCGCCGGCGCCTTGGCCTTGCCGGCTGGATTCCGCGTGACCGCGCTGCGTGCCAACGACCGATACTCCTTCCACGTCCCGGACTGACATGACATGGAAATCAACGGCGTCGCAATATGAAGCGGCGTTCCGCCGCTTCGGAGATTGCGATGTTCGATGTCAAGTCATTGATTTTGGTTGGCTTTATCTCCGTCTCGGCGGTTACCGCAGCCGCTCAGACGGCGCCGATCACGGTGCGGGCGACGCCGATCGAGCACTTCGACGCCTCCGGCCGCACGCGGATCGGCGCGCTGGAATTCCGTGGCGGCCTGGTACTGGCCTCGCCGGAGGCCCATTTCGGCGGGCTGTCGGGTATGGCGCTCGACGCCACCGGAGAGAAGCTTATCGCCTTGACAGACAAGGGTTATTGGCTCTCCGCCACCCTCACGAGCGAGGAGGGGCGGCCGACCGGCCTCGCCGATGTGCGCATGGCACCGCTGATGGCCGCCAACGGGCGGGAGCTCGCCGAGCAGGGGCTCGGCGACAGCGAATCGCTCGCCCTCACAGGGCAAGGCGTGGTGGTCGGCATCGAGCGTCGCCACGAGATCTGGAGCTTTCCCGGCCCGGACCCGCTGGCGGCGAAAGGCAAACAACTGATATCTTTCAAAGGGATAGCCGAGCTTGGCTCCAATGAGGGTATCGAGGCGCTGGCGATCCCGCCCGAGGGCAAGCCGGCGGCGCTGATCGCCATCGCCGAGCAGGATCCGAAGGACCCGACCATCCTGCCCGGCTTCCTGTTCTCGCCGCTCGACAAGCCCCGGCTCGTGGGACGCTTTGCCATTGAAAGGATTGACGAATTCAGCGCCACCGACCTCTCGCTCGGGCCGGATGGCAAGGCCTATCTACTGGAGCGCCGCTACGACCCGCTGCGCGGGGTGGCCATGCGCATCCGCCGGTTCGAGCTGGCGCAACTCGTTGACGGCGCTCGGCTTTCCGGCGAGGTACTGATGGAGGCGCACCGGGCGGCGGCCATCGACAACATGGAGGCGCTGGCGGTGACGCGCAACGCGGCGGGCACCATCCTGCTCACCGTGCTGTCGGACGACAATTTCTCGCCGCTGCAGAAGACCGTGCTGCTGCGCTTCGCACTGGTGCCGTGAGACCGGTGCGGTGGACGATCAGGCCGACGGGCGGGGAAAGATGGCCGATCAGGCCGAGGTGCCGGAGACCGGCGCGGTCCAGGGCTTCAGCCGGCCCATCAGCGCGCCATAGGGCACCAGGGCGACGAGCGCACAGGAGAGCTTCACCAGGAAGTCGAAATAGGCGAGGCCCATCCACAGCGGCACCGTGATGCCGGTCGAGGCATAGGTGACGGGGACGGACATGTCGGCGTCGCCCGCGAAGGCTAGGGAGAAGAACAGCACCGTGTCGAGCGCCGAGCCGAGCAGGCTACCGGCGAGCGGCGCCTGCCACCAGCTCATGCGGCGCAGGCGGTTGAACACGGTGATGTCGAGCAGCTGGCCGACCAGGAAGGCGCTGCCGGAGGCGAGCGCGATGCGCGGGGTGGCGAGCCACACCGACAGCAGCACCGCGAGGGCGAAGCCGGCATAGACGACGCGCCGCGTCACCGCCGGTCCGAACCGGCGGTTGGTCAGGTCATTGACGAGAAAGGCGAGCGGATAGGTGAAGGCGCCCCAGGTGAGCGCCTCCTGCAGACCCCAGAACTGCACCGGGTACTGCACGGCGACGTTGGAAGCCGCCACCACCGCCATCATGGCGAGGATGGGCAGCATCAGCGCCCGCAGCGAGACCCGCGTTCCGGCGATCCGCATCGGCTCAGGCCCGGATCACGCCGCGACGGCTTCAGCCGAGGCCTTCACGACCGCGCGCTTCAGCTCGACGGCCTTCTGCGACAGCTCTTCGGCGCGGGCCTTGAGCAGGAACGCATCGAGACCACCGCGGTGATCGACGGTCCGCAGGGCATTGGCGCTCACGCGCAGCTTCACCGACCGCTTCAGCACGTCGCTGGTGAGCGTGACGTTCACCAGGTTCGGCAGATAGCGCCGACGGGTCTTGCGGTTCGAGTGGCTCACGAGATTGCCGGTCAGAACCGCCTTCCCGGTAAGTTCACACCGACGGGACATCGTGGACTTCCTTAATGTTCGCAGCTGCCGCGCGCCGGACCCGAATATCGAGCCTTGCGATCTTGCAGGCAGCATCCGTGAAAGAGTGCGCTCCTATAGGCAAGCGGCCCGCACACGTCAAGGCTCAAGACAGAGCGGTGACATGATGGGCGCGGGACGCGGAAGCGGGCCGCGACGGCTGCCGGCGACGCCCGCCGGGGCCGGAAGCCTCGCGCGGGTGCCTCGCGCACAGGTGATGGGCGCGGGCCGCGGGCGTCACAGTTCCGCCGGCTTCGACGGCCATCGGAAATCATAATAGACTGATTCCCCACTGTGATTCACGGCCCGCGCCGCGCGGCCGCCGGAGCCTTTCATTCATGCCGCGTCCCGTGCCGCGTCTTCTGTCGCCTTCGCGCCTGCCACGCCTGCTGGCATTCGCCGGCGTAGCCTTGGCCGGGACAGCCTTGGCCGGCGTCTCCCCCGCCCTCGCCGACGGCAAGCTGGAAGCGCGCTACAAGCTGTCGCTCGCCGGGCTGGAACTCGGCCGCGCCGCCTTCCTGCTCGAAGTGGACGACAATTCCTATACCGCCTCCGGCAGCGCCCGTCTCACCGGCGTGGTGCAGGCGATCTCCTCCGGCAAGGGCTCGGCCGGCGCGCGCGGCACGGTGCAGTCGGGCGCGCTGGTGCCGCGTTCCTTCGCCATGGAAGCGGAAACCGAGAAGAAGGCCGAGGCGATCCGCCTGTCGCTTGCCGGCGGCAACGTCACCGACGCCAAGGTGGAACCGCCGGTACCGCCCGCCGACGACCGCGTGCCGATGGCCGACAAGGACAAGCGCGGCGTGCTCGACCCGATGACGGCGGCTTTGTTCCTGGCGCCGGGCTCTGGCGACCTGATGGCGCCGAAAAATTGCGAGCGGCTGCTGCCGGTGTTCGACGGCCGCCAGCGCTACGACCTCGACCTCAGCTTCGAGCGGGTCGACCAGGTGAAGGCCGAGAAGGGCTATGCCGGCCCGGCGCTGGTGTGCCGCATTTCCTACAAGCCGGTGGCCGGACATCGCGCCAACCGCACCAGCGTCAAATTCATGATGCGGAACAAGGAAATGTATGTGTGGTTGGCGCCGGTCGCCGGCACGCGCGTGCTCGCCCCGTTCCGCGCCTCGGTGGCGACCGCCATCGGCGTGGCGCAGATCGAGGCGGTGTCGTTCCAGACCGAGCCGATGGTCGCCAAGGGCGCCGGCGCCGCGCCGGCCAAGGCGGGCGTGCAGTAGGGCGGACGCCCGCGCGGGACGTTTCTCCTGTCTATTCCTTTATAGCGGTGTCGAGACCCGCTTGCGCCAGCAGCCCGGCGAGCGCGGCGTCGTCCTGCTCGAACAGCGCCAGCATCGCCGCATGGGGATTGCCGGCGAGGCCCAGCACGGCGGCGAAGGCCGGCTCGGTCTTCAGCCCGGCCTGCCGCCGCGCCATCACCGCCGCCCGCAGCCCATCGCCGCCCAGCGCCAGCAGGCGCTGCTCGACGCGAAAATGCCGCCAGCCGGCCTGCCCGGCGACCGGGCACGGTGCCGCGAACACCTCGAACGGCCAGCCCGCCGCGGTGAAGCTCGCCACCACCGGCCGGCCATCCTTCCGCCACTGCCAGAGCCGGAAATGTTGCTCCCGGCGAAACTCATCCCACATGAGACGGGCGACGGCCTCCGGCTCACGCGCATGGCAGACTATGTCGATGTCGATGTCGCTGCCGGCGAGGTCGAGGCCGAGCGGCGGCGTGCCGACCACATGTGGGTCGAAGCCGGCGAGGCGGTCCATGAGGCCGGTTGCCGCCAGCGCGGCGCGGTAGTCGCGGATGGGAGTTGGTGACGTCGATGCGATCATCCTGTTTCCCTGCGGCGGCGCGCGTCGCCGCCTCGCCCGGCGGACCGATTCGCCGATGGCGCGCATCCCATGCTAGAACGGCCGCCCTTCCGGCTCGACGGAACGGTCGCCGCATGAACGTTACCTGGTGAACGTCGTCTTATGAACATTGCCGCCCCGCCGGACATTGCCCGCGCCGCCCACGCCGCCTCGCTGAACCCGCTGCCGCCCCGCCTGCGCGCGCGCGGCGTCACCGCCGTGCTCGGGCCGACCAATACCGGCAAGACCCATCTCGCCATCGAGCGCATGCTCGGCCATTCCTCCGGGCTGATCGGCCTGCCGCTGCGCCTGCTCGCCCGCGAGGTCTACCAGCGCCTCGTCGAGCGCGCCGGCGCCGACCAGGTGGCCCTCGTCACCGGCGAGGAACGCATCAAGCCGCCGCATGCCCGCTACTGGGTGGCGACGGTGGAGGCGATGCCGCGCGACCTCGACGTCGCCTTCGTGGCGCTGGACGAGATCCAGATCGCCGCCGACCTCGATCGCGGCCACGTCTTCACCGACCGGCTGCTCAACCGGCGCGGCCGCGAGGAGACGCTGCTGCTCGGCGCCGCCACCATGCGCCCGCTGGTCGAGAAACTGATCCCCGGCGCCAATATCCTGGTGCGCCCGCGCCTGTCGCAGCTCACCTTCGCCGGTGAGAAGAAGATCACCCGGCTGCCGCGCCGCTCCGCCATCGTCGCCTTCTCCGCCGACGAGGTCTACGCCATCGCCGAACTGGTGCGCCGCCAGCGCGGCGGCGCGGCGGTGGTGCTCGGCGCGCTCTCCCCGCGCACCCGCAACGCGCAGGTCGCGATGTACCAGAACGGCGATGTGGATTACCTCATCGCCACCGACGCCATCGGCATGGGGCTCAACCTCGACGTCGACCATGTCGCCTTCGCCGGCGACGTGAAGTTCGACGGCTGGCAGTTCCGCCGGCTCAACCCCGGCGAGCTCGCCCAGATCGCCGGCCGCGCCGGCCGCGCCCAGCGCGACGGCACCTTCGGCACCACCGGGCGCTGCCCGCCCTTCGATGCCGAGCTGGTCGAGCGGCTGGAGAGCCATGCCTTCGATGCCCATCGCGTGCTGCAATGGCGCAACACCGCGCTGGACTTCGCCACGATCGAGACGCTGAAGCGCAGCCTCGCCGAGCCGCCGCGCGAGGAAGGCCTGACCCGCGCGCCCACCGCCGCCGATGTGGAAGTGCTGGAAGCGCTGGCACCGGACCCGGAGGTGCGCCGCTTCATCGGCAGCCGCGCCGGGGTGGAACGGCTGTGGGAAGCCTGCGGCCTGCCGGACTATCGCAAGGTGTCCCCGGCCTCGCATCGCGACCTCGTCGGCACCGTCTACGACCACCTGATGCGGCTCGGTCGCCTCGAAACCGACTGGTTCGCCAAACAAGTGGCCTTGGCGGACCGGACGGAAGGTGACATAGACACGCTGTCGGGACGTATCGCGCAGATCCGTACGTGGACCTTCGCGGCCAACCGTCCCGACTGGCTCGACGACCCGGAGCACTGGCAGGGGATAACACGGCGCGTGGAGGACCGACTCTCCGACGCGCTTCATGAGAGGCTGGCAAACCGTTTCGTCGACCGACGGACGAGCGTCCTGATGCGGCGCCTGCGGGAAAACGCAATGCTCGATACAGAAATCACCAAGACCGGCGACGTCGTCGTGGAAGGCCATGTGATCGGCCATCTGCTCGGATTCCAGTTCGCGGCGGACGCCTCCGCCGGCGGCCCGGAGGCGAAAGCCTTGCGCGCCACCGCCCAGAAGGCGCTGGCCGGCGAGATCGAGGCCCGCGCCACGCGGCTCTCGGAAGCCGGGGACGATGCCTTCGTGCTCTCCGCCGACGGCACGCTGCGCTGGATCGGCGACCCCGTCGCCAAGTTGATCCCCGGCGAGGAGGTGCTGACCCCGCGCCTCAAGATCATCGCCGACGAGCACCTGACCGGCACCGCCCGCGACGCGGTGCAGGCGCGGATCGACCTGTGGCTGAAGGCGCATACCGAGAAGCTGCTCGGCGCGCTGCTGGCGCTCGGCAAGGCCGAGGACGTCACCGGCATCGCCCGCGGCATCGCCTTCCAGCTGGTCGAATCGCTCGGCGTTCTGGAGCGCCAGAAGGTCGCCGAGGAGATGAAGACGCTGCCGCAGGAGCAGCGCGCGGTGCTGCGCGCCCATGGTGTGCGCTTCGGCGCCCATCACATCTACCTGCCGGCGCTGCTGAAGCCGGCGCCGCGCGCGCTCGCCGCCCAGTTCTGGGCGCTCAAGCATGGCGGGCTGCAGCAGAAGGGCCTCGACGAGCTGCCGCATCTCGCCGCCTCCGGGCGCACCTCGATCGCGGTGGACCCGGAGATCCAGAAGGGTCTCTACCGCGCGGTGGGCTTCCGCGTCGCCGGTGAGCGGGCGGTGCGCGTCGACATTCTCGAGCGCCTCGCCGACCTGATTCGCCCGGCGCTGGCCTGGCGCCCCGGCGCGACCGGCGAGAAGCCGGCCGGCGCCTTCGACGGCAGCGGCTTCACCGCCACCGTCGCCATGACCTCGCTGGCGGGCTGCGCCGGCGAGGACTTCGCCTCCATCCTGCGCTCGCTCGGCTACCGCATGGAGCGCCGCCCGGCGCCGGTGGAGCCGGCGGCGGAAGCACCTGCCTCCGAGACCGTGACGGTCGAGGACGTGACGGACGCCGCGACGGCGGAAGCCGGCGCCGAGGTCGTGGCCGACGCGACGGACGAGCCGGCAGCGGAACCCGTCGTCGAGCCGGCCGTGGAAGCGGTGGCTGACGAGGCGCCGGCGGTCGAGCTCACCGAGACCAGCGTCGAGGTGGCCGAGCCGGCCGAAGAGCCGGCGCTGGAAGCCGCCGCCGAAGTGGCCGAGGCTACCGAGATCGGCGAGGCCGCTCCGGTGGAAGCGCCCGTGGAAGCATCGGTCGAGACGGAGGCTGTCGAGGCGATTGCTGCCGAAGCTGCGACCGTCGAGGCAACTATTGCCGAGCCGGCGCCCGCCGAGCCGGCGATGATCGAGGTGTGGCGTCCGGGTCGTCCGGCCGGCCAGCCGCATCATCGCGGCGGCCAGCGCGGGGCTCCGCGCGGTGGCGCGCGCCAGGGTGAGGGCGCCGAGGGCGGACGCCGCTTCGAGCGTGGCCCGGCTCGCGAGGGTCAGCCGCGCGACGGCCAGCCCCGTGAGGGCCAGCCGCGTCCCGAGGGCGAGGCCGCCCGTGCCGCCGATGGCCGGCGCGACGAGAATCGCCGCGACGACCGCCGTCCGCGCCCGGAGCGCGGCGAGCGGCCGGATCGCGGCCCGCGTCCCGAGCGGAGCGAGCGCCCTGGCGGGCGCGAGGAGCGCGGCGAGCGTGGGGAACGTCGCGGCGGCGAGCGTCGCAACGAGTTCCGCGACGGCCCGCGCCACGACCAGCGGCCGGATCACCGCGCCGCCCAGCGCAACGAGCCGCCGCGCCGCGACAAGCCGGTGGATCCGGATTCGCCCTTCGCCAAGCTGCTGGCGCTGAAGGCGAAGATGGAAGCCGAAAAGGACGGCAAGTAGGAAGCCCCCCGGGCTTCCGGGAGGGCGGCCTTGAGCGGCGAGCGGCATCGTCTCGACGTCTGGCTGTGGCACGCGCGCTGCGTGCGCACTCGCAGCGCGGCGGCCGATCTGGTCCGCGCCGGCCATGTGCGGCTCAACGGCGCGCGGGTGAGCGCGCCGGCACAGCCGGTGCGGCTCGGCGACGTGCTCACCGTCGCCCTCGCCGGCCGGGTGCGGCTGATGAAGGTGACCGGATTTTCCGAGCGTCGGGGGGATGCGCAGGCGGCCCGCGAGACCTATCTGGATCTCAGCGAGCCGCTCGAGGGCGGCGAGGGCGCGTCGGAAGGCAAGCACTAGCCGGAATCGGGCACCCAGCCTCGCGGGAGCCCTGCGTCCGGGGCGGGTCTGCCCCTCGCGTCAGGCGGGACAGCGGTAGCCCGAACCGTTCGTGCCCGGTTGCGCGGCGGCAGGCGGTGCGCTAGAGCGCTCAGCGGCCGGGTGAGAGACCCGGCCCGCCACAGCGCTCTCGATAGGTTGATCGGGAGCATGTTCTCCTCGCAAAAGGCATTTCGGTTTTTGCGGAACATGCGCTAGGTAAGGGCCGCGGGTAAATCACGCGTCCCGCACGGAGATAGGATAAATGCCCTACGTCGTGACGGACAATTGCATCAAGTGCAAGTACACCGACTGCGTCTCGGTGTGCCCCGTCGACTGCTTCTACGAGGGCGAGAACTTCCTGGTCATCCACCCCGATGAATGCATCGACTGCGGCGTTTGCGAGCCGGAATGCCCGGCCGAGGCGATCAAGCCCGACACCGAGCCGGGGCTGGAGAAGTGGCTGCAGATCAACGCCGACTACGCCAAGGTCTGGCCCAACATCACCGACCGCAAGGACCCGCTGCCGGACGCCAAGGAGTGGGATGGTGTAGCCGACAAGCTACAGTATCTCTCGCCGGAACCCGCTAAGCAGGACTGACGACGCGACCCGCACGGCGGACGTTACGTCACCCGACCCGACGCGCAAGATTCGCGAGCGGCGGCGAGGCCGTGCGCACGCTGCGTTGCGGCAGTGTTTTGATTCTGTGCCGAATTGTGCTATAACCCTTTTCGAGCAGTCGATTGGGTTTGCCATGGCGCAACGCTCCGGATTTGGAGCGATCCCCCCGGAATTGATGAAGGGCTTGGTCTGACACGCCATTGGCGCGTGCCGGGGACCCCCCGATTTTCCGTCGTCGGCTGATGGTACGGCTCCGGTAATCCGCCGGTGCCGGGCGTGTCTTATGCCCGGAGCGATCCGGGATGGCAAGTCGGCCGAGGTGGCCGGGTGCCGAAGAACCGAGACCCAGGAGCAGGCTCAGCATGTCGACGAAGAAGCCGTCCACCAACGTCCGTCAGGGGTTCAAGACGGGCGAGCATATCGTGTACCCGTCGCATGGCGTCGGGCGCATCACGTCGATCGAAGAGCAGGAAGTGGCGGGCTTCAAGCTCGAACTGTTCGTCATCCACTTCGAGAAGGACAAGATGACGCTCCGTGTCCCGGTGCCGAAGATCGCCTCGGTGGGCATGCGCAAGCTTTCTGAACCGGCGGTGATGAAGAAGGCTCTGGAGACGCTCAAGGGCCGCGCCCGGGTGAAGCGCACCATGTGGAGCCGCCGCGCCCAGGAATACGAAGCCAAGATCAATTCCGGTGACATCGTCGCCATCTCCGAGGTGGTGCGCGACCTCTATCGTTCCGACGCCCAGCCCGAGCAGTCCTATAGCGAGCGCCAGCTCTACGAGGCCGCGCTCGACCGCATGGCCCGCGAGCTCGCCGCGGTGGAGAACCTGACCGAGACCGAGGCGATCAAGTCGATCGAGGCCAATCTGCAGAAGGGCCCGCGCCGGCCCGGCAAGGGCGAGGAAGCCGAGGCCGAGGACGTCGACGACACCGACACCGAGGAAGCCGCCGCCTGAGCGCGCCGCTTTACGACACACGAAAAGCCCGGCCTCGCGCCGGGCTTTTCTTTTGGCGCTGCAGTGCGGGGCGCCGGCCGTTAGCGGCCATGCAGGGGCGGGCGCCCTGTTTCCGTGGGAACGAGCGGGGCGGCGGGCCGCACGGCGTGATGGCGCGGGTATGGTACGGCGTAGTCCCGGGGGCGCAGTGCGGTGGGACGCCGGAAGCGGGGCGCCGTCCCCCTCTACACGCGCGCGCCTCCACGCGCGCGACGAATGGCTGGGCAAGCCGTCGACTGGGCGAGGCGACAGCCGAGAGAGGCAGCCGTCGAGGCATGACCCGATGGGAGCAGGCGCCTCGATGCCATGACGGCGTCGTAGCCGCACCGGGCGGGCGCAGGACATTCCGGCGTCGCCTATCGCTCGGACGGGGCGGTGGCGCCTAAGACGCAGCGCCATTGTCGCGGCTGCACCAGGCGGGGCTGGTCCGGCATCGCCGTCGCTCGGGCGGATCGGGGCGCCCCACATACCGGCAGAGCCGGGCATCCCAGGGAACAGGGCGGGGGTAGCGTCGCGCCGCCCGGCAAGATGCGGCAAGCATGGCGCCACCCTCCCGGCACGCGCCGCCAATGGCCGGGAGATGCCGATAGCTGGACGGACCGCGCGCTGAGCGAGCCATCCGTCAGCGGGGGCCTGGTGCGAAGCGGGCACATCGCGGCCCTGCCCGGTATCGCCGCCGCATCGTGCGGCGTTCCGGCACCGCATGTCGCTCAGACAGGTGGGTGCACGCCCTGTGATGCCGCGCCGGTGGCGCAGCCGTAACAGACGGGAGCGGAGCGGTCCGGCGCCGCGTATGGCTCAAAAGGGCGGACGAACCGCCAGGTGCCCGCCGAGCCGGGCATCACGGGATGTGGGGTGCGGGCAGTGGCATGCCATTCACCGCGCTTTGGGGGAGATGTTCACGCCGGCCCTCCCGTCGGACAGGACGTAGGAGACTGGCGCCCGCCGTCATCGCGAGCCCTTCGGGCCGAGCGAAGTGGCAAAATCCGGGGGACACGGTTGGCCCGAGCAAATAGCCGCAAGCCGTAGCTCGCTCGATTTGGCCTGCCGGACAGACGGACCAGACACCGCCACAAGTCATAGCCACCCGTCACAACCCGCGAGCTTCGGCCCGCGTGTCATCGTCCAGTAGTCTCGGCCCACCGGACACACCGGCCGGACACGCGCCCGCTCATTCCGCCGGCGTCGTGCCCTCGCGGGGACGGGCGACCGGGGCCATGCTCTCGAACACGCCGTCGCGACGGATGAGGGCGTGGAACAGCCCGGCCGCCAGATGCATCAGGATCAACGCGAAGAAGGCGAAGGCCAGCCAGACATGCGCCTGCCACAAGAGCGCGTGCAGCCCGGCATTCTGCGGCAGGATCGACGGCAGGCGGATGCCGCCATACAGCACCACCGGATAGGCGCCGGCCGACAGCA
Source organism: Ancylobacter sonchi (assembly GCF_018390695.1). Taxonomy (GTDB): domain Bacteria; phylum Pseudomonadota; class Alphaproteobacteria; order Rhizobiales; family Xanthobacteraceae; genus Ancylobacter; species Ancylobacter sonchi. The sequence goes on from NZ_JAHBGF010000016.1 coordinate 18,595, forward strand.
TCGCCCAGCCGAGCAGCGGCATGGCGATCATCAGCGCGTAGAGCCCGTAATGCGAGAGATGCGCGGCGAGCTTCATCGGCGCCGGCATCGAGGCCGGCAGCGCCGGCGCGCCATAGACGAAGCGCACCGCCAGCCGGAGAAGCGCCAGCAGCAATATGACGATGCCGAGCGTCTTGTGGGCTTCGAGCAGCGGCAGGTATGTCGGCATCACCGTCGACACCATGCCCACGCCGATGAACAGCATGGCGAGGATGCCGACGGCCATCAGCCAGTGCAGTGCGCGCTGGAGGACGGTGAACCGGGTCGACTGAGCGTTCATCGTCTCCTCCTCACGGCTGCGCGGTCGAAGCGGCGGGCTTGGCCGGCGCCTGGTAGGGATAGTCCTTCCATTCCGCGGTGCGCAGATTGTAGGAGCGCGCATAGGCGGCGGAGCGGGCGGCCGGGAACGGATCGTCGGAGACGGCGATGCCGTCCGGCAGCAGGGTCGGGTCGAAATTGATGTCGCGGCAGGGGCCGTCGCGCTCGTCCTCGACCTTCTCGACCACCAGCGTGCCGGCCTCGACGCTGCGCCGGCCCGCCGGCCACGCCTTGCTCGGATCGTCGGTCGGATCGCCGGGATCGGCCACGGTGAGCACCAGCGTCCAGCGCTGCGGCGCGCCGGCCACCCGCTCGGCGATATCGGTTTCCAGATGGTTCGGCCCCAGCTTGGCGAAATCGGCCGGGCTGAGCGGCTCGAGCTGCGCCTGCGGCCTGAACGACCAGCGCACCGCACTGGTGGTGCCGGCGGCGTTCGTGAACAGGAAGGCGTTGAGGCTGTTGAACGCATCCTCGGCATAGCTCGCCATGAAGGGCGCGCTGCCGGCCCAGCCGGCGAAGGTCGCGAATTCCGGATGCCCGGCGATGAAGCCCTTCATCGCGTCGGGATCCTTGCTGTGGCTCGCCTCCAAGAGGGCGTAGAAGGCGTCCGGCGTCGCCACCGGGAAGAAGGGCGGATCGATCATCGCCGCGCGCCACACCTGCCCGCCGGCGGTGATCTGCAGGCCGAGGCCGCGCACCCGCACGGTGGCGTCCGGCGCGTTGGGATCGGGCGTGCCGAGATTGAAGCGGCCGACCACCGGATAGCTGCCGGCGGCCAGCTGGGGGGCCTTCGACAGCGCGGCGCCCTGCCCGTTCGACTGGAAGGTGCCGGTGAAGCAGATGCCCTTGGCGTGGTTGCGGCGATGGCCGAGCGCCGGGCCGCCCGGCGGCGCCAGCGCGCCCACCAGCTTTGGCGGGGTCAGCCTTTCAGGCGACAGGAAGCCGCCGGTATAGGCGAACGCCCCGGCGGCGGCGGCGACGACGCCGGCGATGAGAACCAGCGAGCCGATCGCCGCGCGGGAGGTCGGCGGAGGCGACTGAGCCATGAAAGCGCTTCCCATGCTGCGGCCCGGCCGGACACGCCGGCGCGGGCAAGCGACCCAAGGATGGAGTCATTCTAGGCTAGCGCATACCTCGCGACTTCTCCATTCGGCGCCGCTCTTGCCGGATCGCACGCCGGGGCGGGCGGGCAGCTCGCCGGCGGCCCATGGCGCGCTGAAGACCGGCGCCGCCCGCCGGGCCGGCCCAGTCCCCATCCGCGTCATCGGGAAGCGGTGGCGCCGCATGGCTTTGCACCTCCGCGACCTGTGGTAGAAAGGACGACCGGGACGCTGCGCGCTCCGGCGCCGGGGGAGTGATTGTTCAATGCCGCGCAGGCGCCAGAGCCACGAGCCGGGACATCGCCGGAAGTTTCTCGTGGTGATCGACGACACGCCGGAATGCGACCGTGCCGTCTATTACGCCGCCCGCCGCGCCGCCCGCACCCAGGGCGGGGTTGTGATGCTGGCGGTGCTGCAGCTCGCCGACGTGCAGAGCCAGTGGCTCGGTGTCGCCGAGCTGATGCGGGCGGAGGCGACCGACAAGGCCCGCGCCCGGCTCGACCATTTCGCCGCCCGCACCCGCAACCTGTCCGGCGTCGAGCCGGAACAGGCGGTGCATGAGGGCGAGGTCGCCGGCGAGATCCTCAAGCTCATCGAGGCGGACGAGGACATTGCCGTGCTGGTGCTGGCCGCCGGCACCGGCAGCGAGGGACCGGGGCCGCTGATCGCCGGGCTCGCCGGCGGGCTGCTCGACGGCCTGCCGATCCCCGTTACCATCGTGCCCGGGCAATTGTCCGACAGCGAGATCGACGCGCTGGCCTGACATCGCCCGATCCGTGCCGGCCCCTTGCGGGACAAGTGCGTCGCAGAGTGTATCGAGGGGGGAGTGTGATGTCGTCCGGTTCGCTGATGCCCGTGCATGCCCTGTGGATCGGTCCCGAGCTCGGGCCGATGGCGCGGGCCTGCCTCGCCTCCTTCCTGCGCATGGGCCATGCGGTGACGCTGCACGGCTACCAGCGCCCGCACGACCTGCCAGCCGGCATCGCCTTCGCCGACGCCGCCCTGCTGGTGCCGCCGGAGCGGATCATCCGCCACCGCGAGACCGGCAGCTACGCGCTGTTTGCCAATGTATTCCGCTACCGGCTGCTGCAACGCGTCGACTGCCTCTATGTCGATTGCGACGTCTATTGCCTGAAGCCGGTTGAGCGGGCGGACTATCTGTTCGCCTGGGAAGACGACGTCCACATCAACGGCGCGGTGCTGCGGCTGCCGAGGGAGTCGGCGCTGCTGCGCGCCCTCAATGCCGTCGCCGCCGACCCGACGCCGATCCCGCCCTGGCTGCCGGAGGAACTGCAGGAAGAACTGCGGGAAAACGCCCGGCAGGGCCGGCCGACCAGCGTCCAGGACATGCCCTGGGGCGTGCTCGGTCCGCGCGCCATAACCTGGCTGGCCAAGGATTGCGGCGTCGACGGCAAGGCGCTGCCGCCGGAGAGCTTCTACCCGATGCACTACACCGACGTGCACCGGATGCTCGACCCGGCGCTGACCATCGAGGACCTGGTGACGCCGAACTCGCAGTGCCTGCATCTCTACCACGAGCTGCTGCACCGGCTGGATCTCTCCGCGGTGCCGCCCTCCTCGCCGCTCGGGCGGATATTGGCGGAGCCGATGCCGCCGCCACTGCCCACTCCCCCGCCGGGACGGTGGGAGCGGCTGCGAGGCTTCCTTTGGCGGTCGTGAACGCCTATCTATAACGATACCAAACCACGTCGCCGGGGCCTTGAACCCCGGTAGGCCAGGAGCATGAAATGTTTATCCAGACCGAGCCGACCCCGAATCCCGCCACGCTGAAGTTCCTGCCCGGCCGCAGCGTGCTCGGCGCCGGCACCTTCGAGGCGCGCGACGCCGACGAGGCCGCGCGCTCGCCGCTCGCCGCCAAGCTGTTCGACATTCCCGGCGTCACCGGCGTGTTCTTCGGCTCCGACTTCGTGACCGTGACCAAGGACACCGCCGAGTGGGCGCATCTGAAGCCGGCGATCCTCGGCGCCATCATGGAGCATTTCGTCTCCGGACAGCCGGTGCTGCCCGAAGAGCATGAGCACGCCGATGACGACGCCTTCTGGGAAGAGAAGGACGCCGGCCTCGTCGACACCATCCGCGAGCTGATCGACACCCGCGTGCGCCCGGCGGTGGCCAATGACGGCGGCGACATCACCTTCCGCGGCTACAAGGACGGCGTGGTGTTCCTCGCCATGAAGGGCTCCTGCTCCGGCTGCCCCTCCTCCACCGCGACGCTGAAGAACGGCATCGAGAACCTGCTCCGACATTTCGTGCCGGACGTCGTCGAGGTGCGGCCGGTCTGAACCGCCGCATCCTCGCCATCCTGACGTGGTCCGAGGTGCCGCGGGACCCGCCGCGGGACCTGCCGCGGTGCCCGTCGTCGCCGGCGGGCCGCCTGTGGAGGGGACCTGACGAGGCTTTGCCTCGCCATCCGGCCATGTGCAAGGTGAGGCGAAGGACAATGGCGCCATGCTGATTCTCGCCCTCGATACCGCGCTGGAGGCCTGCTCCGTCGCCCTCCACGACGCCGCCCGCGACGAAACGCTGGCGCGCGCCTCGCAGGAGATGAACCGCGGCCATGCCGAGGCCTTGGTGCCGATGGTCGACCAGGTGATGGTCGCGGCCGGCCGCGTCTTCGCCGATATCGGCATGTTCGCCGTCACCGTCGGGCCGGGCAGCTTCACCGGACTGCGGGTCGGGCTGTCGGCGGCACGCGGCTTCGGCCTCGCCCAGGACCGGCCGGTGATCGGCATCACCACGCTCGCCACGCTGGCGGCGCCGCTGCTCGCCCTCGACGACGGCGTGCCGGTGGTCGCCGCCATCGATGCGCGGCACGACAATCTCTATGTGCAGATGATCGGCCCCGGCGGCCGGGTGATGGTGTCGCCGCGCCAGCTGCCGCTGAAGGAAGCGGTGCGGGCGGTGGCCGGCGGCGCGGTGCGGCTGGTCGGCTCCGGCGCGCCGCTCATCGCCGCCGCCTGGCCGGACGCCGCGCCGGCGCCGGTCGAGGTGGTGGCCACCAATACGCCGGACCCGGTCTGGCTGGCCCGGCTCGCCGCGGTGGCCGACCCGGCCAAGTCCGAGCCGCGCCCGCTCTATCTGCGCGACGTCGACGCCAAGCCGCAGACCGCGGCCCGCATCGCCCGGCGCTGAGCGCGGGAGGCGGCGCGCCATGGGCCGGCGGCGATGAGCTGGAAGATCACCGACATCACCCGCGCCTGGCGCGCCGCGCCGGCCTTCCGCCCGGCGGTCGCCGCCGACGCCGAGGCGCTGGCGGGGCTGCACGCGGCGAGCTTCCGCATCGGCTGGGAGGCGGCGGAATTCGAGCGCCTGCTCGCCGACCGGCTGAGCCGGGCGCTGGTGGCGACCGACGGCCCGGGCGGGCGGCCGACCGGCTTCATCCTCACCCATGGCGTCGCCCCGGAAATGGAGATCCTCTCCATCGCGGTGGCGCGCTCGCATCGCGGCGGCGGCATCGGCCGGACGCTGGTGGAGAAGGCGATGGCCCGCCTCGCCGCCGAGGGCTTCGCCGTGCTGTTTCTCGAGGTCGAGGAAGGCAACCGCCCGGCGGTGGCGCTCTACGAGAAGACCGGCTTCGTCGAGATCGGCCGCCGGCCGGGCTATTATCGCGATGCCGGCGGCAAGCCGGTGGCGGCGATCGCCATGCGGCGTGACCTGAGGTAATTCGACGTCCGCCCCGCGCGTGGGGATAGCGCGGGAGGAATCGGTTGCCCTCCACCGACGGGTTGCGCCATAAGCAGCGGAACAGTTGCGAGGGTGGGGTCCGTTCTCGCCGCACATGCCTTTGGGCGTCATGCCTTTCGGCATTGCGGAACCGGCCCCGGGAGACGTTGCGCGGATGACCGACAAGCCGACCGCCATCGAGGAGGCCTGCGTGACGCTGGGCCTGCGCATGACGGACCAGCGCCGGGTGATCGCCCGCGTCATCGCCGACGCGCAGGACCATCCCGACGTCGAGGAATTGCATCGTCGCGCCGTGGCGGTGGACGACCGCATCTCGATCTCCACCGTCTACCGCACGGTGAAGTTGTTCGAGGACGCCGGCATCATCGAGCGGCACGATTTCCGCGACGGCCGCTCACGCTACGAGCCGGTACCGGACGAGCATCACGACCACCTGATCGACCTGCGCAACGGCACGGTGGTGGAGTTCCGCTCCGAGGAGATCGAGCATTTGCAGGAGGAGATCGCCCGCAAGCTCGGCTTCCGCCTCGTCGGCCACCGGCTGGAGCTCTACGGCGTCCCGCTCGATCCCCAGCCGAAGAAATAGGCGAAGAGACCGGCGATGCGCCCCGTCCTCGTGCTGGTGCCCGTCGCGCTGCTCACGCTCGCCGGCATTCCCGCACAATGGCTGGCGGTGAAGCTGAACCTCGACGCCCGGCGGTGGATCCCGGTGCTCTATCACCGGGCGGTGCTGGCGCTGGTCGGGGTGCGGGTGCGGGTCAGCGGCGCCCCGGCGCCCGAGCGGCCGCTGCTGATCCTCGCCAACCACGTCTCCTGGCTCGACATCTGCGTGCTCGGCTCGCGCTTCCCGCTCTGCTTCGTCGCCAAGAGCGAGGTGGCCGGCTGGCCGGGCATCGGGCTGCTCGCCAGGCTGCAGCGCACCATCTTCGTCGACCGGCAGGCCCGGGCCGCCACCGGGCGGGTGAGCGAGACGATCGCCGCCCGGCTCGGCGCCGGCGACCCGGTGGTGCTGTTCGCCGAGGGCACGTCGAGCGACGGCAACCGGGTGCTGCCGTTCCGCTCCGCGCTGGTCGGCGCCGCCCGGCCTAGCACCGACGGCGCGCCCGCCGCCATCCAGCCGCTCGCCATCGCCTATGTGGCGCAGGGCGGCGTGTCGCTCGGCCGCGCCCGCCGGCCGCTGGTGGCCTGGTACGGCGACATGGACCTGGCGCCGCATCTCATGGAGATCCTGCGGCGCGGCGGCGTCGAGGTCGAGCTGTGCTTCGGCGCGCCGATCCTTGGCGCCGACCGCAAGGCGGCGACCGGCCGCGCCGAGGCTTCCGTGCGCGCCATGATGAGCGAGGCGCTCAATCCCCGGCCGGTGTGACGGCAAGGGCGAAGAGGCGGACGGCAGGACGGGTAGCGGGGGTGAAAACCCGGCGGCGGCTCATTTCCTTTTGCCGGGAATCCCGCTAAACAAGGACAGGTGTCGACCGAGGAGACGTAGACGATCTCGACCAGGGAACGAGCGGCGGTAAGCGGAGGCGCCTCGTCACGGGCGCATGACAAGCGCGCCGTGTCCTCAACCTTCAGCGACCCTGCGGCCGGTGCGGCCGGGCAGGGCGGGTCGATCGAGACGCCATGAGTGACTTGCAGGAAGCGCGCGAAACCCAGATGCCGCACGACGTGCGAGAGCCGGGGAATGCACGCAAGATTTACGTCCGGTCCTTCGGCTGCCAGATGAACGTCTATGACGCCCAGCGCATGACGGACACCATGGCCAAGGAAGGCTATGTCGAGACCGACAAGCCTGATGATGCCGACCTCATCATTCTCAACACCTGCCATATCCGCGAAAAGGCGGCGGAGAAGGTGTATTCCGAGCTCGGCCGGCTGCGCGTGGCGCAGGAAGAGGCCGGCCGCAAGCCGATGGTGGCGGTGGCCGGCTGCGTCGCCCAGGCCGAGGGCGCCGAGATCATCAAGCGCGCCCGCATGGTCGACCTCGTGGTCGGGCCGCAGAGCTACCACAAGCTGCCCGAACTGGTGGCGCTGGCGCAGGAAAAGCACGGCCAGCACAAGAAGGGCATCGTCGAGACCGAATTCCCGGTCGAGGACAAGTTCGACTTCCTCGCCCCGCCGACCAAGCAGGCGATCGCCAAGCGCGGCCCCACCGCCTTCGTCACCGTGCAGGAAGGCTGCGACAAGTTCTGCACCTTCTGCGTGGTGCCCTATACACGCGGCGCCGAAGTGTCGCGTCCGCTCGGGCGCCTCCTCGACGAGGTGAAGCGCCTCGCCGATGGCGGCGTGCGCGAGGTGACGCTGATCGGCCAGAACGTCAACGCCTATCACGGGCTCGACGACCATGGCCGCAGCGCCAATCTCGCCGAGCTGATGGCGCGCGTCGCCGAGGTGCCGGGCATCGCCCGCATCCGCTACACCACCAGCCATCCGCGCGACATGGACGACGAGCTGATCGCCGCCCATCGCGACATGCCCCAGCTGATGCCCTATCTGCACCTGCCGGTGCAGTCCGGCTCCGACCGCATCCTCGACGCGATGAACCGCAAGCACGGGCGCGAGGCCTATTTCGAGCTGGTCGCCAAGGTACGGGCGGCGCGGCCGGACATCGCCTTCTCCTCCGACTTCATCGTCGGCTTCCCCGGCGAGACAGACGCCGACTTCGCCGACACGCTCGACCTGGTGGACAAGGTCGGCTTCGCCGGCGCCTTCTCGTTCAAATACTCGCCGCGCCCCGGCACGCCGGCGGCGACCCTGGGCGCGCAGGTGCCCGAGGCGGCGATGAACGAGCGCATCTATGCGCTGCAGGCGCTGCTCGACAAGCAGAAGGCGGCGTTCGACGCCGCCTGCCGCGGCCGGCGCTTCGACATATTGCTCGAGAAGCCCGGCCGGCTGCCCGGCCAGCTGATCGGGCGCTCGCCCTATCTCCAATCCGTGGTGGTGCTGGCTCCGCGCGAGGCGATCGGCACGCTCGCCAGCGTCGTGATCCGCGACGTCAGCACCAAAAGTCTTTCCGGCGACATCGTCGCGGGCGAATTCTGGCCCGAGGGCGTGCCGGCCGGCGCGAACTTAGTGAGGCAGGACGAACAACTGGAGGCCTGATGGTGCGTCGTGGGGGATCGGACACGGATCGGACACTGGTGGCGACCCGGACGGGAGCGCGTGGAAGCGGGACGACGGCTCAGGCGGCCCCGGCGGCCCGCTGGCTGCCTCCCGACACCGAAACGCCCGGCCAGACCGTACTCGCCTTCGACGACAACCGGCTGGCCAGCCTGCTGTTCGGCAATTACGGACAGAACCTCGCCACCATCGAGCGACGGCTCGACATCGTCGCCGAGCAGCGTGGCAACCATGTCACGCTGGAAGGCCCGCGCGAGGCCTGCGACCAGGCGCGCCACGTGCTCGAAACCCTCTATGCAAGGCTGAAAAAGGGCGGCGAGATCGCCCCCGGCGACGTCGAGGGCGTGCTGCGCGAGGCGGCTTCCCAAGGCTTCCTGTTCGACTTCGACCCGGCGACCAAGAAGCAGAGCTTCGACGAGATCCAGCTGCGACGCCGCCCGGTGCGCGCCCGCACCCTGGCGCAGGACGCCTATATCCGCGCGCTGAAGCGGCAGACGCTGGTGTTCGGCGTCGGCCCGGCCGGCACCGGCAAGACCTGGCTGGCGGTCGCCTATGCGGTGCACCTGCTGGAGCGCCGCGTGGTCGACAAGCTGATCCTGTCGCGCCCGGCGGTGGAAGCGGGCGAGCGGCTGGGCTTCCTGCCCGGCGACATGAAGGAGAAGGTCGACCCGTATCTGCGGCCGATCTACGACGCGCTGCACGATCTGATGGACCGCAATTTCGTCGAGCGGGCGCTGACCTCCGGCGAGATCGAGATCGCGCCGCTGGCCTTCATGCGCGGGCGCACGCTGGCCAATGCCTGCGTCATCCTCGACGAGGCGCAGAACACCACCTCGATGCAGATGAAGATGTTCCTCACCCGCCTGGGCGAGAACTCGCACATGATCATCACCGGCGACCCCAGCCAGATCGACCTGCCGCCCGGCCAGGTGTCCGGGCTCGGCGAGGCGGTGTCGCTGCTGCGCGACGTCGAGGGGGTCGAGGTGTGCCACTTCGAGGCCTCCGACGTGGTGCGCCACGAGCTGGTCGGCCGCATCGTCGCCGCCTATGACGGCAAGGCCGCCGCCATCCGCCGGGCCGCCACGCCGGCGCGGGAGCCGGCACCGGCGCCGGTCATCGAGGCCGTGCCGCCCCCCACGGAGGAACCGCCGCAATGAGCGAGGACTTCGCCATCGAGGTCGACGTGCTGGCCACCGCCGATCAGTGGTCGGCGCATCCCGGCGCCGCCGAGCTGGTGACGCGGGCAATCCGCGCCGCCCATGCCGGGGCGATGGCGGAGTACGATCTCGGCCTCGAGAGCGGCGAGGTGGCGGTGATGCTGACCGACGACGCCGGCATCCGCACGCTCAATCGCGACTGGCGCTCCAAGGACAAGGCGACAAACGTGCTATCATTCCCGACGCCGCAGGTGGCGCGGGAGGCCGGAGAGCCCCATCTGGGCGATATCGCCATCGCCCATGAAACCGTCGCCCGCGAGGCGGCCGCCGAGGAGAAGAGCTTCGACGACCACCTGACGCATCTCGCCGTTCACGGCATGCTGCATCTGCTCGGCTTCGACCACGAGACGCCGGACGAGGCCGAGGAGATGGAAGCGATGGAGCGGCGGATCTTGTCCGGCCTCGGCATCGCCGATCCCTATGCCGAGACCGAACCTGTTCATCAAACCCACTAGAAGGCCATGTCCGACCCTGTTTCCAACCCCGTCTCCAAGACGCTGCCCCCCGCCGACGCCAGCGACGGGCCAAGTATAAGTTCCTCCCCGCTTCCCGCCGAGCCGCGCGCCAGCGAGGGGCGGGGAGGATTGCTCGACCGGCTGCGCCACCTGATCGGCGGATGGCGGACCACCGGTTCGCTGCGCAGCGATCTCGCAGAGGCGTTGGCCTCCAATGCCGATATCAGCGCCGACCTGTCGGCGACCGAGCGCGCGATGCTGAAAAGCATCCTCGAGCTGCGCGAGCAGCGGGTGGGCGACCTGATGGTGCCCCGCGCCGATATCGTCGCGGTGCAGAAGGACATTCCGCTCGGCGAGTTGCTCGCGGTGTTCGCCGATGCCGGCCATTCCCGCCTCGTGGTCTATGACGACACGCTCGACGACCCGGTGGGGATGGTCCATATCCGCGACCTCGTCACCTATCTGACCCAGCGCGCCATGACCTCGCGTCCGCCCGCCGCGCTCGGCCGTCCGCGCCCGCCGCGGCCCGAGCCGGGCGAGAACCGGGGCGATGCGAAGCTGGCGCCGGCCTTCAACCTCAAGGCGATCGACCTGTCCGCCTCGCTGAGCGCGGCGCGGCTGATCCGCCGGCTGCTGTTCGTGCCGCCCTCCATGCCGTCCATCGAGCTGCTGGCCAGCATGCAGGCGAGCCGCATCCATCTCGCCCTCGTCATCGACGAATATGGCGGCACCGACGGCATCGTCTCGATGGAGGACCTCGTCGAGGAGATCGTCGGCGACATCGAGGACGAGCACGACGACGACGAGGCGCCGATGATCGCCCGCCAGGCGGATGGCAGCTACATCGCCGATGCCCGCGCCGGCCTCGACGAGGTGGCCGAGATGGTCGACCCGGCCTTCGCCACCGGCGAGGAGGCCGAGGAGGTCGACACGCTGGGCGGCCTGCTGGTGACGCTCGCCGGCCGGGTGCCGGTGCGCGGCGAGATCGTCTCCGGCCCGGGCGCCTTCGAGATCGAGGTGCTCGACGCCGATCCGCGCCGGGTGAAGCGGCTGCGCATCTCGCCCGCCCGCGGCAACGGCCATGCGGGGCGCGATGCCGTCGAGCGGCCGGCCGACGAGCCCGCCGCGCCTTCGGCCAGCCTGCCGCCGCCGGCCCAGCAGGCCGGCACCGACCCGCGTGTGGCGGATCCGCGCCTCGTGGATCCGCGCGCGGCCGAAAACCGTGCGGCCGAAAACCGTGCGGCTCTGCGCGGCCCCGATGCGGCGTGACACGTTGCCGGCCGGCGCGGCCGGGCCGTCGGGCGACCGCTCGGTGGCCGGCCGTCCGGCAAGCGGCCTGCTCGATCGCTTCGTCGGCCTGCTGCGACACGGCTCCCTCCGGCGGCGGGGGCTGATCGCGCTGGCCGCCGGAGCGGTCTCGGCACTCGCCATGCCGCCCTTCGGGCTGTGGCCGCTGCTGGCGCTGACCTTGCCGGTGCTGGTGCTGCTGCTCGACGGCGTGCGCGCGCGCGCCACGGGAGTGCGCGCGGCATTTGGGCCGGCCTTCGGGCTCGGCTGGTGCTTCGGCCTCGGCTATTTCGTCGCCGGGCTGTGGTGGATCGGCGCCGCCTTCCTGGTGCAGGCCGACGATTTCGCCTGGCTGATGCCGTTCGCCGTGCTCGGCCTGCCGGCCTATCTCGCGCTCTATACCGGGCTCGGCGCCAGCGCCTGCATGCTGCTATGGCCGCGCGGGCCGGCGCGCTTCCTCGGCTTCGCGGCGCTGATGACCGGCACTGAGTGGCTGCGCGGCACGCTGCTCACCGGCTTCCCGTGGAACAATTTCGGCTACGCGCTGGGCAACGACCTGAATTTCGCCCAGTCGAGCGCAGTGTTCGGCGTTGCCGGGCTGTGCCTCGTGACCCTCGCCTGCCTGTCGACGCCGGCGGCGCTGGTCGACGGCTCCCGCTCCCGGTGGGCGCGCCTCGGGCCGCCACTCGCCGCCGCGCTGGTGCTGGCGGGGATGTGGCTCGGCGGCGCCTGGCGCCTCGCCCATGTCGAGGTCGGCACGGTGCCCGGCGTCAAGCTGCGGCTGATGCAGCCCGACCTGCCGCAGGACCAGAAATTCCGCTACGAGGCCCGACGCGAGGTAATGGACCTCTACATCGCCACCAGCGAGAGCGCCGGCGGGCTCGACGGCATCACCCATCTGTTCTGGCCGGAATCGGCCTTCCCGTTCTTCCTCGAGCGCGAGCCCGAGGCGCTGGCGCGGCTGCGCACCATGCTGCCGCCGGGCACGACGCTGATCACCGGCGCCGGCCGGCTGCAGGAACGGCCGAACCAGCGCCCGGCGATCTATAACAGCCTGCTCGCGCTCGATTCACAGGGGCGGACGATCGCCACCGCCGACAAGGTGCATCTCGTTCCGTTCGGCGAATACCTACCGTTCCAGGAAACGCTGGAAGCGCTGGGCTTGCAGCAACTGACGCGTGTGCGCGGTGGTTTTTCGGCCGCGACGGACCGAAAACCGATGGAAATTTCGGGATTGCCCCCGGTCCTACCGTTAATATGTTACGAAGCAATATTCCCCGCCGAAATTGTATCGGTAAGCAATTCCTATGAATTGCATCGTCAGGGCCTATTACTAAACGTCAGCAATGATGCCTGGTTCGGCGACACGCCCGGACCGTTCCAGCATTTCGAGCAGGCCCGCATGCGCGCGATCGAAGAGGGATTACCGCTGGTCCGCGCTACGAATAACGGCATTTCGGCCATTGTCGATCCGCTCGGACGCGTGATCGGCCTTCTACCGTTGGGTGCGCGCGGCGTGCTTGATGGCGCATTGCCGCAAGCACTTCCGCGCACCATTTATGCCAATATTGGCAATCTTGTATCCAACTTCCTCGCGACGCTGTTTCTGCTACTCGCCTTTGCATCGCAACGAGGATATACACGTGCAGATTGATCGACGTGTGCGCGTAGTTTGCCTAGACTGCCTGCCCTGATCGATGCGCTTTCCCTACTCGCTGCGGGCAGGGGAGGTATTTTTTTGTCCGTTTCGGGGAAGCCGATGACCAAGAAGTCTCCCAACCCAATTGATAAGCATGTTGGTAGCAGGGTGCGCATGCGCCGGATGATGATCAACATGAGTCAGGAAAAGCTGGGAGAAAGCTTAGGGATTACTTTTCAGCAGATTCAGAAATACGAAAAGGGCACCAACCGCATCGGCGCCAGCCGGCTGCAGCACATCTCGACCGTGCTGGCCGTGCCGGTTGCGTTCTTTTTCGAGGGTGCGCCCAGCACCGGCACCGTCGCGCCCGGCTTCGCCGAGGACAGCTCGCCGGCCTATGTGGCTGATTTCCTCGCCACCTCCGAAGGCCTGGCGCTTACCCGCGCTTTCACCCGCATCTCCGATCCCAAGGTGCGTCGCCGGATCGTCGACCTCGTCGAGACCCTTGCCGACCAGGGCGGTGCGGCCTGATCGCGCCGTTCGTTTTTCCGAACAAATTCGTCCGGAAAACTTGACCTGCCTCATCCGTGTTGCCAAAAAAGGCGGCCGGACGTTTTTTCGTTGCGCCGGCGATGAGATGAGGATCCGACGCATGTCTCGACAAGACTATATTTTCACGAGCGAATCCGTTTCCGAGGGCCATCCCGATAAGGTCTGCGATCGTATTTCCGATGAAGTTGTCGATGCGTTCTTCCGCGAAGGCCCGAAGCTCGGCTGGGATCCGAGCCATCTGCGCGTCGCCTGCGAAACCCTCGCCACAACCAACCGGGTGGTGATCGCCGGCGAGACCCGCGGCCCGGCCGCCATTACCCGTGACTTCGTCACCCACATCGCCCGCCTCGCCATCAAGGATATCGGCTACGAGCAGGACGGCTTCCACTGGGAAGACGCCGATATCGAGGTGCTGCTGCACGCCCAGTCGGTCGACATCGCCCAGGGCGTCGATTCGGCCGGCAACAAGGATGAAGGCGCCGGCGACCAGGGCATCATGTTCGGCTATGCCTGCCGCGAGACGCCGGAGCTGATGCCGGCGCCGATCTATTACGCGCACCGCATCCTGAAGCTGCTGGCCAATGCCCGCCACTCCGGCGAGAGCTCGGTGCTCGGCCCCGACGCCAAGAGCCAGGTGAGCGTGCGCTACGAAGGCGGCAAGCCGGTCGAGGTCACCCAGATCGTGCTGTCGACCCAGCATCTCGACGCCGACCTGTCGTCGCACGACGTGCGCGCCATCGTCGAACCCTATATCCGCGAGGCGCTGCCGGAAGGCTGGATCACCCCCGGCACCATCTGGCACGTCAACCCGACCGGCAAGTTCGTCATCGGCGGACCGGACGGCGATTGCGGGCTCACCGGCCGCAAGATCATCGTCGACACCTATGGCGGCGCGGCCCCGCATGGCGGCGGCGCCTTCTCCGGCAAGGACCCGACCAAGGTCGACCGCTCGGCCGCCTATGCCGCGCGCTACCTCGCCAAGAACGTGGTGGCGGCGGAAGTCGCCCAGCGCTGCACCATCCAGCTCGCCTACGCCATCGGCGTCTCCGACCCGCTCGCGGTCTATGTCGACCTGCACGGCACCGGCGTGGTCGAGGAAGCCAAGCTGGAGAAGGTGCTGCGCGAGGTGATGAACCTGCGCCCGCGCGGCATCCGCGAGCATCTCGAGCTCAACAAGCCGATCTATGCCCGCACCGCCGCCTATGGCCATTTCGGCCGGGCGCCGGAAGAAGATGGCGGCTTCTCCTGGGAGCGCACCAACCTCGCCGCGGCGATCCGCGCGGCGGTGAGCTGAGCGCACGCCGGGACCGGCCGTCGGCATAGGCCATCAGCATGGGCCATAGGCTCGTGCCGCTTGCGCCTTTTGATTCCTGATCTTATGCGGGGCGGATCTGCGGGTCCGCCCCGCTTCGTTTTTCGGTAACGACCATGATCAGCCCGGACGAGACCAGCCCGGACGAAACTCGCGCCGACGAGCACGGCCACGACGCCGCCGCGTCCGGCACCGCCTTCTACGGCCGGCGCAAGGGCAAGCCGCTGCGCGCCCTGCAGGCCCAGCACCTCGAACAGGACCTGCCGCGCCTGCAGATCGACCTCGCCACGCTCGGCGAGGCCCCGCTCGCGGCGCTGTTCCCGGTGCCGGTCAGCGCGGTGCGGCTGGAGATCGGCTTCGGCGGCGGCGAGCACCTGCTTGCCGAGGCGGCGCAGCATCCCGGCATCGGTCATATCGGCGCCGAGGCCTTCGTGAACGGCGTCGCCAAGGCGACGACGGGCATCGTCGAGGCCGGGCTCGCCAATGTGCGGCTCTATGGCGACGACGTGGTGCCGCTGCTCGACGCGCTTCCCGCCGGCTCGCTGGAACGCATAGACCTGCTCTATCCCGACCCCTGGCCGAAGCGCCGCCACTGGAAGCGCCGTTTCGTGCGCCCGGACAATATCGACCGCTTCGCCCGCCTGCTGGCGCCGGGCGGGCATTTCTGCTTCGCCACCGATGTCGAGGACTACGCCGCCTGGACGCTGCGCCACCTACTCGCCGATGCCCGCTTCGAATGGACCGCCCGCGTCGCCGACGACTGGCGCCGCCCCTTCGCCGGCTGGCCGGGCACCCGCTACGAGGCGAAGGCGCTGCGCGAGGGACGTATCCCGGGCTATTACGAGTTCCGCCGCATCTGACTACCGCATAAGGTGGAACCCCAGCGCGCCGCGAACGTTATCGCCGGCATCACCGGGGTATGGCACAGGAGACGAGCATGGCCGATCCGAATCCGCAGGAAGATTTCTCCAAGCTCACCGCCGACCTCGCCGCCCTGCGCGAGGACGTCGCCAAGCTCGCCGAATCGCTGGCCGCGCTCGCCAAGCAGGAAGGCGCCGCCGCCGCCGAGACGGTGAAGGAGAAGGTGCGCAGCGGCAAGGCGCAGGCCGAGGCCACCGCCGCCGGCCTGCTCGACGAGGGCGCGGCCGCCGTCGAGGACGCCAAGGCCTGCGCCTCCGCGCTGTGCCGCGACGCCAGTGGCGCCATCGAGCGCAATCCCTTCGCCGCGGTGGTCGCGGCGCTCGGCATCGGCTTCGTCTTCGGCCTGATCTCGCGGGGCCGGTGATGCTGAAGCTGCTGCTCGGTCTCGTCGGCGCGGAGGTCAATCTGGCGCTGCGCCGCACCGCGACGACCGCGCTGTTGCTGCTGCTCGGCGCGCTGCTGTTCGGCGGCGCGCTCATCGCCGCGATGGCGGCCTTGTTCATCGCGCTGGCCGAGGCTTACGACCCGCTGGTGGCGGCGCTGCTGATCGCGGCGCTGTGCTTCGTGCTCGGCACCGTCCTGCTGATCATCGCCTATGCGCGGCTGAAATCGCCGGCCCGCCGGCAGGCGCTGCCGCTGGTCGGCCTGCGGGCGGCGCCGATTCGCCCCGAGGCAGGCCCCGCCGAGCCGCCCTTCGCCGCCCAGACCGTGGTGGGGATTGCCGCGGTTGCGGCGATTGTCGGCCTTATTCTTGGCCGACGTATCTGAAACTCTCGGCTTCGTGCGCGACTCAGGCTGTTCCGAGGCCCGCCCCGTTCTTGCGGGAGCTGGCAAAAAGGAACAATCTGCCCGCTGGCATTGGGAGGCCGCCTCGGCAGTCGCCCAGGAATCAGCCGCCCGGATGGTGGCCCCTCGGCTCGTAGCCAGTTGGGTAACTATTTGAGTGGCAATCTGGGCTATCGGCTGTCCGATCGGTTGCGGCTGACCACGCTTCGCCGCTGGAGGTTTTGGATTTGACGTTTCGACGCTCGTCGCTGCGGCCGGGTGTGGCCGTACTCGCCCTGCTCACCGCCCTTGGCGGGGCGAGCGCGGCAAAGGCCGAGGCGCCGTCGGCGGCGCTGATCGCCCGCTCCTCGCCCGCCGGCAATTATCTCGCCGCCCGCCTCGCGCTCGCCGAGCGCGACACCGGTGCCGCCGCCGCCTATTACCGGGCGCTGGTGCGGGTGTTCCCGCGCAATGGCGAAATCCTGGAGCGCGCCTTCCTCACCCTGCTCGCCGATGGCTCGATCGACGAGGCGGTGGAGCTCGCCCAGCGCATCGTGCGCATCGACCCCGAGCACGCGCTCGCCCGGCTGGTGCTCGGCGTGAAGGCGATCAAGGGCAAGCAATATGTCACCGCGCGCTCCAATCTGCGCCGTGCCGGCGACGGCGCCATCGCCGAACTGAACTCGACCCTGCTCAGCGCCTGGGCGCAGTTCGGCTCCGGCAATGCCCGCCAGGCGGTCGCCTCCATCGACGAATTGCAGGGGCCGGAATGGTATGCCGGCTTCAAGGCGCTGCATGCCGGGCTGATCCTCGACGCCGCCGGCATGCGCAAGGAAGCCGGCCAGCGGCTGGAACAGGCGGTGCGGGTCGATCCGCGCTCGCTGCGGGTCGTCGACGCCTATGCCCGCTGGGCCTCGCGCAGCGGCAACAAGAAGCTCGCGGTCGAGACCTACGAGGCCTATGACAAGGTGGCGCCGAACGATCCGCTGGTGGAGCGCGCCATGGCGCAGCTCGACGCCGGCAAGACGCTGCCGCCGCTGATCGACACGCCGCAGGCCGGCGCCGCCGAGGTGATGTACGGCCTCGGCGCCGCGCTCGGCCGCCAGGGCGGCGAAGACCTCGCCATGGTCTATCTGCAGCTCGGCCGCTGGCTCGATCCCTCGCATCCGCTGATCGAGGTGACGCTTGCCGACCTGTTCGAGAGCCTGAACAAGCATGACGAAGCCATCGCGCTGTTCCGCGCCGTGCCGGCCGATTCGCCGCTGAAGCTGAACGCCGACATCCAGCTCGGCATCAACCTCAACGCCGCCGGCAAGAAGGACGAGGCCGAGAAGACGCTGGAAGAGGCGCTCGGCCGCAACCCCAAGGACCTGCGCGCCATGATGGCGCTGGGCGACGTGCTGCGCGCCAACGAGCAGTTCGACCGCTCGGTGGAGATCTACACGCGGGCGATCGACCAGATCGGCACCCCGACCGGCCAGAACTGGATGCTGTTCTACTTCCGCGGCATCGGCTACGAGCGCACCAAGCAGTGGGCGAAGTCGGAAGCCGACCTGAAGAAGGCGCTGGAGCTGCGTCCCGACCAGCCGCACGTGCTGAACTATCTCGGCTATTCCTGGATCGACCAGGGCGTCAATCTCGACCAGGGCATGGAGATGATCCGCAAGGCGGTGACGCTCCGGCCGGATGACGGCTATTTCATCGACAGCCTCGGCTGGGCCTATTACCGCATCGGCAAATATGACGACGCGGTGCGCGAGCTGGAGCGGGCGGTCGAGCTGAAGCCGAACGAGGCTGTCATCAACGACCATCTCGGCGACGCCTACTGGAAGGTGGGGCGGCATCTGGAGGCCCGGTTCAAGTGGAACCATGCCCGCGACCTCAACCCCGAGCCGGCCGACCTTGCCAAGATCGAGCGCAAGATCGCCGTCGGCCTCGACGAGGCGCAGAAGACCGAGGCGGCGCAGATTAACACCACCGCCGAGAAGCCGGCGACACCGCCGGCCGACAAGCCGGCCGGCCAGGGCGGCTGACCGGGGTCGAACGGATCCGAGCGGGACGGAGCTTCCGGCCGCTCTCCTGTGAAACAGCATCGCCGGCCAGGTGGCGTCACCTGGCCGGCGATGTGCTTTTGGGAGGTACTCAGGCGTCGGGCGTTCAGGCGTTGGCGGCGCGGGCGAACAGCAGCGGGCGCGAGCGCAGCGCGAAGGCACCGTCGCCGAGCAGCCACAGGGCGAAGGAGGTCGCGATCAGGAAGGCGGGGTATTCCCAGCCGCCGCCGGGGACCGAGAACAGCCAGCCATTGCCGATATGCGCGCTCATGGCACCGACCATGACCGGGATCATGACCAGGGCGACGTGACGGGCATAGAGGCCGGCGACGATGAGCACGCCGCCGACCAGTTCGGCGAGGATGACCGGTCCGGCGAGCGCGCCGGGCATCCCAATGCTGTCGAGATAGCCGGCGAATCCGGGGACGGTGAAGACGACATACTTCATCAGCGCATGCGAGATCCACATGAGGCCGAGGGCGACGCGCAGGATGAAGACGCCATAGGGGGCGGAGCGATTGTCGAGCATGGTGTGAGTTCCGTGTCTGGTGCGATGGGGTGAAGTAACCGTGCACCAGAGCTAACCCATCGCATGGAAGCACGCGATAGCCGGAAAATCTCAACCAATATTGCTATTTTGCAATGTAAAGCCGATGCGCCGCTTTACCGGACGCACCGACGTTGCCAGCTCAAAGCCGCCTGACGACCGCTTCAGTGCTTCGGGCAGCAGGGATTGGGTTGGCGCTGGCGGGACGAGGCTTCATCCCGCACCGGAGACAATCTCACCGCCCTTACCGCGCGAAAGACGGCTGGCCGCCTAGCGGGTTGCCTCGGTGCGGCTACACGCACCGCAGCCGCAGGACGCTTCCAGCGAGGCGCGCCAAGACCGGCCCTGGATAGACCCATCCTGGATCATTGAAAGGCTTCGGTCAGTGAACGCCGTCGATCTGTGCGGTCTTGGTGCCGGTGTCGGAGGTCTTCCTCGCCCGTTCCACCAGCCGGGTGCGGCCGCTGCCGCCACGCTTGAACTCGCACCACATCTGGTCGAAGCCGGCGAGATTGCCACGGAAGGCATCCCCCGCGGTCTTCTCCAGCTCGAAGCAGGGCTGGAAGGCGACGCCCTTCAGCTTGGCGCAGACCTTCTCCGACGAGGTCTGCACCGTGCCGGCCGGCAGGGTGACATAGCGGGCATTGCCCTTGCCGCGCACCTGGATGGTGCCGGCCACCGAGCCATCCTTCAGCACCCGGCCGGAGCCGACCGTGCCCTCGTAGCAGCTATACGAGAAGGTGCGCCCCATCACGAAACGCTCAGCCGCCTGCGGCGTCAGCGTCTCCGCCGAGGCGTCCGGCGACATTCCGGCCGCACAGGCAGTGAACGCAGCAGCCGACAGCAGAACGGTGGTGATCCGCATCCGAGACCTTCCCAACAGATGGAGCCCCCAAGCCCCGGGGAACCGCATAGTCACGATGCGTCGCAAGCGCCGCCTCCCGCAAGGGCCGGGCCGGAACCCGGCACCGTAGCGGATCACGCGGCGCCGCACCTGTTGCAGGAATGCTACGCCGGCGCATGGCCGATCCGCCTCGACGCATCGGCACGCAGCATGCGCCCGGGATGGTTAACAGCCGGGAAACGCGTCGGTAAGTGGGTTTAGGCCGCCGCGGGATGGCGGCGCTCGGCCACCGGACGCTCGACGATCGGCAGGTTGATCACCGCCGAGGCGAAGGACAGCGCCACCGACAGCCACCAGACCAGGTCGTAGGAGCCGAGCTTCTCGTAGAGCAGGCCGCCCAGCCACACGCCGAGGAAGCCACCGACCTGGTGGCTGAAGAAGGCGAAGCCGTAGAGCATGGCGAGGTAGCGGGTGCCAAACATCAGCATCACCAGCCCCGAGGTCGGCGGCACGGTGGACAGCCACAAAAGCCCGATGGCGATGCCGAAGCCGATCGAGGTGACCGGGCTGGCCGGCAACAGGATGAAGGCGATGATGACCACGCCGCGGGCGAAATAGATCCAGGCGAGCAGCAGCCGGCGGGAGAAGCGCGCCGACATCCAGCCCGAGGAGAGCGAGCCCACCATGTTGGCGAGGCCGATCACCGCCAGCGTCCAGCCGCCAATGGTGATGGAAAGACCGCGATCGGTGAGATAGGCCGGCAGATGGGTGGTGACGAAGGCGAGCTGGAAGCCGCAGGTGAAGAAGCCGAGCACCAGGAACACATAGCTCGGATGGCGGAAGGCCTGGCCGAGCGCGGCGCCGATGGTCTGCCTCGGCTCGGCGTTCGCCACCGCGACGCGCGGCGGGCTCATCAGCGCCACCGCCAGTGGCATCACCATCAGCATGGCGCCGCCGAATAGGATCAGCGTCTCCTGCCAGCCGACCGAACCGATGAGGCCGTTGGCGAGCGGCGGGAACAGGAACTGGCCGAAGGAGCCGGCGGCGGTGCCGGCGCCGAAGGCCATCGGCCGCCAGCGGTCCGGCAGCATCTTGCCGAAGGCGGCCAGCACGATGTTGAACGAGCAGCCCGACAGGCCGAAGCCGACGATGACGCCGGCGGAAAGATGCAGCAGGCCCGGCGTCGAGGCATAGGCCATCATCGCGAGACCGGCGGCGTAGAGCACCGCCCCGACGCACAGCACGCGGGCGACCCCGTAGCGATCGGCGATGGCACCGGCAAAGGGCGTCCCCAGCCCCCAGAGCAGGTTCTGGATGGCGATGGCGAGGCCGAACGTGTCGCGCCCCCAGCCATATTCATGCGTCATCGGCAACAGGAAGATGCCGGAGGACGCCCGCGGCCCGAAGGTGAGCATGGCGATGAGGCAGCCGCACAGCACGATGAGGAGCGGCGCGCGCCGCGCCATGCCGGAAGCGGTGATCGGGGAGGCGGACATGGAGACATCCCGGCGGCCAGAGGGAGCATCAGGGATACAACCCTGTCGCGGGCGACAGAAACGAATAATTTTCCGGCCGGCCATCAGCAAAGTAGATGGATCGTTCCGCAGTGTCATGCGCCACCCCGCATGGCAACGGCCAGAGAAATGACGCAGCGTCATCCTCAAGCAGCATTTGCGGAGACGGCCGGGGTGTGGGATGGCTCCTCGCGCGGCGCCATCCGGCCCGTGCCCTCCTCGTTGCCCGGCCGCCGGCATTGCCCTATCCCGCGATGCCCGGTACCGCCCCCACTCCCCGGGGCGGCCGGCCGCGCGTATGGGCGCGGACCACTGGCGGAAGCCGTCTCGCGCAGACCCATGACAGGCCCCTTCCGCAGCATGACCTCCCGCTCATGACCTCTCCCGCCGCCGACCGCCCGGCACCCCCGCTCTCCGCCTATGGCCACCTGCTCACCATCTATCTGGTGTGGGGCGCCGCCTATCTGGCGGTGAAGATCTGCATTTCCGGCCCGGCGGCGATCACCGTGCCGCAGCTGCAATCGACGCGGATGTGGGGGGCGACGCTGCTGATCGGCCTGGTGGCCCTCGCCCGCACCAAGAGGGTGCCGCGGCTGACGCGGCGCGATATCGGCTTCTGCGCCGCCAGCGGCGTGCTGATGTGGGTCGGCGGCAACGGCCTCGCCACGCTCGCCTCGCGCCACGCCACCTCCAGCTTCATCGTCATGGCGATGGGCGCCATCCCGCTGTGGAGCTGCCTGCTCGAACTGGTCATCGCGCGGACGGTGCCGACGCGCCGGGTCTTGCTGGGGCTGGCGCTGGGCCTCGGCGGACTTTTCCTTGTGGTCGCGCCGACGCTGATCGGCACGCATGCGACGATCATCGAGCCCGGCTATGCCGGCTTCACCGTGTTGCTGCTGGTCGGCGCCGGGCTGAGCTGGTCGCTCGGCACCATCGTGCAGCGGCCGCTGATGCAGCGGGTGCGGCCGGAATGGGCGGCGACGCTGCAGCTGTGCACCGCGGCGCTGGTGCTGTCGGTGATCGCCGCCGGCGAGCACGCGCCGCTGCCGGACATGCCGAGCCTGCGGCAATGGCTGGCCTTCGGCTTCCTGATCGTCTTCGCCTCGGTGATCGGACTGACGTCCTACATCAGGGTGATCGGCGCCTTCAGCCCGGTGATCGCCACCACCTTCGCCTATGTGAACCCGATCGTCGGCGTGCTGCTCGGCTGGATCCTGCTGGGCGAGGAGATCGCGCCGGTGTCGCTCGCCGGCCTCGCCGTCGTGCTCGGCAGCATCGCCATCGTGCTGAGCGGGCGGCGCTGAGCCGCCTTACCTCACAGCCTCACCCCACCGCGCGCAGATGCCGGATCGGCCGGCCGGGGGTCATCGCCTGCGCGGCGCGGACGATGCCCTGGGCATCGATGCCGTAATGGCGGTAGAGATCGGCCAGCGTGCCGGTCTGGCCGAAACGCTCGACGCCGAGCGCCCGCACCCGGTGGCCGTGCACCGCGCCGAGCCAGCCGAGCGTCGCCGGATGGCCATCGATGACGGTGACGAGGGCGCAGTGCGGCGGCAGTTCGGCCAGCAACCGCTCGACATGCGCCTCCCCGGCCTCGCCGCTCTCGCGCAGCCGCTGGGCGCCGGTCCAGCCGGCATGCAGCCGGTCGGCGGAGGTGACGGCGAGCAGGCCGACATCGCGGCGGTCCTCGGCGACCAGCCCGACCGCCTCGATGGCCTCTGGTGCCAGAGCGCCGGCATAGGCGACGACCACCTGCGCGTTCGGCCCCGGCCGGCGCAGCCAGTAGCCGCCAGCGACGATGTCGGCGGCCAGCGCCTCGTCCATGACGCGGCGCGGCTGCTCGATGGTGCGGGTGGACAGGCGCAGATAGGCGGCGCCGCCCTGCGCATCGGCGAGGCCGTTCGCCTCGGGCGTCGCCGGGCCGGAGCGCTGCATGTAGTCGAAGGCGAAGCGCAGGATGACCGAGAGTTCGTCGACGAAGGCCGGCTCGAAGCTGGCGAGCCCGTCCTGCGCCATGCCGATCAGCGGCGTGGCGATCGACTGGTGCGCGCCGCCCTCCGGCGCCAGCGTCACACCCGACGGCGTGGCGGCAATGAGGAAGCGGGCATCCTGGTAGCAGGCATAGTTCAGCGCATCGAGGCCGCGCTCGATGAACGGATCATAGAGCGTGCCGACCGGCAGCAGCCGCTCGCCGAACAGCGAATGCGACAGGCCGAGCGCCGAGAGCATCAGGAACAGGTTCATCTCGGCGATGCCGAGCTCCATGTGCTGGCCCTTCGGCGAGAATTCCCAGTTGAAGGTCGAGGGAATGCGCTCCTTGCGGAAGGTGTCGGCCATGGATTCGCGGGCGAACAGTCCGCGCCGGTTCACGAAGGCGCCGAGATTGGTGGACACCGTCACATCCGGCGAGGTGGTGACGACGCGGGCGGCGAAATCGTCGTCGCGCTTGGCGATCTCGTGCATCAACAGGCCGAAGCCCTGCTGGGTCGACATCGCCGGCTGCAAGGCGACGTCGAGGCGCGCCGGCAGCGCCAGCTCCGGCGCCTCGTGGCGGCGGGCGCCCTTGGCGTTGAATGGAGCGACGTCGAGGAAGGCCCTCAGCCGCTCGGCCGGCAGGGCGAGCCCCTCGAACGGCTCCCATTCATGGCCGGGACGGATGGCGTGGCGGGCGCGAAAATCCTCCATCTGCGCCGGGGTCATCAGGCCGGCGTGATTGTCCTTGTGGCCGGCGAGCGGCAGGCCGTAGCCTTTGATGGTATAGGCGATGAAGCAGACCGGCCGGTCATGCTGTCGCGCGGCCTCGAAGGCGGCGGTGAGCGAGGCGAGGTCGTGGCCGCCGAGATTGGTCATGAGCCGCGCCAGCTCCTCGTCGGAGCGACGCTCGATCAGCGCGGTCACCGCGCCCTGGTCGCCGATCTCGTCGAGAAGGCGCTTGCGCCACGCCTTGCCGCCTTGGAAGGTGAGGGCGGAATAGAGCTGGTTCGGGCAGGTGTCGATGAAGCGGCGCAGCGCCTCCCCGCCCGGTTCACTGAAGGCGGCCTGCTGCAGCGACCCGTATTTCAGGATGACGACGTCCCAGCCGAAATTGCGGAAGATCTGCTCGAGCCGCTGCCACAGCCCCTCGCGCACCACCGCGTCGAGGCTCTGGCGGTTGTAGTCGACCACCCACCAGCAATTGCGCAGCCCGTGCTTCCAGCCTTCGAGCAGCGCCTCGAAGATGTTGCCCTCGTCCATCTCGGCATCGCCGACCAGGGCGACCATCTTGCCTTCCGGGCCGTGACCGAGATCCTTGGCGCGCAAAAAATCCTGCACCAGCGAGGCGAACAGCGTCTGGGCGACGCCGAGGCCGACCGAGCCGGTGGAGAAATCGACGTCGTCGACGTCCTTGGTGCGCGAGGGATAGGACTGCGCGCCCTTGTAGCCGCGGAAATTCTCCAGCTTCTCGCGGCTCTGGTGGCCGAACAGGTACTGGATGGCGTGGAACACCGGGCTGGCATGCGGCTTCACCGCCACCCGGTCCTCCGGTCGCAGCGCCTTGAGGTAAAGCGCCGCCATGATGGTGGCGAGCGAGGCGGAAGAGGCCTGATGGCCGCCCACCTTCAGCCCGTCGACATTCGGCCGGACATGGTTGGCGTTGTGGATGGTCCACGTCGCCAGCCAGAGCAGCTTCTTCTCCAGTTCCGCGAGTTCCAATTCCGCCGCTTGCCGGGGGTTCTCCCGGCCTTCCGTCCGTTGCGTCGCCATGTTCCCTCTCCGGGTGCCCTTTCCGGCATGCCGAGAAAAGACAGTACGCCCGCGCACGGCACGGTTGCAGCTATTCTCGGGCACGAAAGCGGGCCATATTGGCTGGATATGCCAATTATCGCGCCAGACGTGGCTGGATATGACCGAGATCGCCCTCGACGCCATCGACCGCCGGATACTCGCCGCGCTGCAGGCGGACGCGCACGCCACCATGGAGCAGCTGAGCGCGCTGGTCGGGCTGTCGCCCTCGCCCTGCGCCCGGCGGGTGCGCCAGCTGGAGGCGGCCGGGGTGATCAAGCGCTATGTCGCGGTGATCGACCAGGACAAGGTCGGGCTGCCGATCAGCGTCTTCGCCTCGATCAAGCTGGAGCGCCAGCGCGAGGAGGAGCTCGACCGCTTCGCCAAGGCGATCATGCGCTGGCCGGAGATCGTCGAGTGCTACCTGATGACCGGGCAGCGCGACTACCTGCTGCGCATCGTGGTGAAGGACCTGCCGGCCTATGAGGCCTTCCTCAAGCGGACTCTGACCCGGCTGGAGGGCGTCGCCTCGATCGAATCGAGCTTCGCGCTCGGACAGGTGAAGCACGCGCAGGGGCTGCCGATCAGCGAGTGAGCCAGCCTCGCCAGCGTCTGGAGCCTTTCCGGTGAACTTCGGTTAACCGGAAAGGCTCCAGGGTCTTGCTCCGACGCGTTTTCTTCACGCGAACCGGATTCCACTTCGCTCGAAAACGCTCTAGTCGCCCTCGGCTTCCGTGACGAGGTCGAGAAAGGCCTGCGCCGCCCGGGTGCGGTAGCGCTCCTTGTGGCGCAGCGCGAGGAAACGGCGCGGCGGCAGCGGGAAGGCGATCTCGGCGAGCGTGCCGGCGCGGATGGCGGCCGCCGCCACCCGGCGGGACAGCACGGTGACGCCGCTGCCGGCCTCCACCGCCGCCCGCACCGCCTCGTTGGATGGGTATTCCAAGGCGACGTTCAGCCGCTCCGCCGCTAGCCCGAGGTCGGCGAGATGCGCCTCCAGAACCGCGCGGGTACCCGAACCCGGCTCGCGCAGCACCCAGGGACCCGCGAGCAGCTGCTCCGGCGCGCTCGGCGGGCGCCAGGCCCAGGGATGGGTAACCGGCGTCACCAGCACCATCTCGTCCTCAGCCACCGGCAGCACCGCCAGCGCGGCATCGTCAAGCTCGCCCTCGGCAAAGCCGAGATCGGCATCGCCGAGCCGCACCTGCCCGGCGACGAAATCGGTGTTGCCGACCGCAATGGCGACCGAGATGCCGGGATGGCGGGCGCGGAACCGCTCGACCTGTCGCGGCAGCCAGTAGCCGGCGATGGTCTGGCTGGCAGCGAGGCTGAGCGCGCCATGGGCGAGGCCGGAGAGATCGGCCAGCACCTTCTCGGCCGCCGCCGCCTGCGCCAGCACCGCCTTGGCCTCGACGAGAAACAGCCGGCCGGCCTCGGTGAGCTCGATGCGCCGGCCGATGCGGTCGAACAGCCGGGTGGCGTAGCGCGCTTCCAGCGCCGCGATGGCAGCGCTGGTGGCCGACTGGGTGAGATTGAGGTCGGCCGCCCCCTTGGTGACATGCTGGCGCGCGGCGACGGCGACGAAGATGCGCAGCTGTTCGAGGGTCATTCCGGTCCGTCGCCGATGCTCATGCGGTGATCTTCACCAGCATAAGACTGAAACCGGCGATGAAGGCAAAGGCGGCGAAGCCGAGCGCGAAGGGCCGGATGCCCTTGGCCCTCAGCTTGGCGAGGCTGGTCTCCAGCCCCATCGCCGCCAGCGCCATCGACAAGAGGAAGGAGGTGGCGACGACGAGGTGCGACTTCAGCTCCGCCGGGAGGGTCACCAGGCTGTTCAGCGCCACCATGCCGAGGAAGCCGAGCACGAACCACGGCATGGGCGGGCGGGCGCCGCCGGCCTCGCCACCGGCAACCTCGTCCCTTTGCCGGCGCGCCCGGCGGGTGGCCATGAGGCCGAGCGCGATCACCACCGGCGCCAGCAGCATCACCCGCGACAGCTTGGCGATGGTGCCGAACTCGCCGGCGGCGGCGCCGTCCTGATAGGCGGCGGCGACCACCTGGGCGATCTCGTGGATCGAGGCGCCGGCCCACAGGCCGTAGGCATGCGGCGACAGATCGAGCACGCCGACCAGCAGCGGGTAGCCGAGCATGGCGATCGAGCCGAACACGGTGACGCAGGCCACCGCATAGGCGACGTCCTCGTCCGGGGCGCGGGTGACGGTGTTGGTGGCGATCACCGCCGAGGCGCCGCAGATCGAGGTGCCGGCGGCGATCAGCTCGGCGAGGCCGCGCTCGACGCCGATCAGCCGGCCGAGCCAGGTGGTGAAGACGAAAGTGGCGACCAAGGTGAGGGCGATCACCGCGACGCCGGTGCCGCCGACCTCCGCCACCTGGGCGGCGGTGAGCTGCAGGCCGAGCAGCACGATGGCGGCGCGCAGGACGCGGCGCATGGCGAAGGCGACGCCGGGCCGGGCGCGGGCCGGGGTGCCGAGGACATTGTGCGCGACCATGCCGATGAGGATGGCCAGGATCATCGGGCTGAGCCCGCCCAGATAGGGCAGCTGGCGCAGGCCGAAGGCGGCGGCGGCGATGGCGGCGGTAAGGGCAAGGCCCGGCCACAGCGCGAGCAGCGGCGCGGCGGCGGCGGACCGGATCGCCGGCGCGGCGCGATCGGCGGCGCGGACGAGCCCAACCATGGGGGCGGAATGCTGGGCGGCATGCGAACGAGCGGCCATCACCGGATCTCCCCGATGCCGGACATTCCGGCGATGGCCTTTGATCGCAAACTCAGATCAATCGATCCAACGCATTATTTGGATCATTTCGTTCGTTAAAATCGAACGATCAAGCGCCACGATGGGCGACGAAGTCAATCTCCACCCGCGCACCATAGGCGAGGCCGGTGACGCCGACGCAGGTGCGGGCCGGCAACCGACCTTCCGGGAAATAGCTGCGATAGGTCTCGTTGAAGACGGCGTAGTCCTCATGAAACTCGGTGAGGAAGGCGCGGGCGCAGACCACATGCTCGAAGCCGAGGCCGAGCCCGGCGAGAACGAGACGCAGATTCTCCATGACGTTGCGGGTCTGTGCCGCGACGCCCTCCGGCAGCACGCCCGGCGCCGCCGGGGTATCCGGCATCTGGCCGGTGACGAAGACGAAGCCGTCGCATTCGACGGCGTGGCTGAACGGCGCCACCGGCTTCGGGCCACCGGCGATCATGTGGAACAGGGCGGACATGCGAGGGACTCCGGACCAAAAGGCGCCGCGGCGGACGAACCGGCCGGCGATGCACCGCGCCGATGCAAGCGCGGGGCCGCACGCCGATGACGAGCAGCTCCAACTTCCCGAAGGACAGTTCGCGCGCAGGCCCCGGAGACCTGCGCGGAATACGTGCATCCGGCGCGACGGCCGGCCGGTTGAGGCGGCGCCGGGGCGGGCGGAAAAGTGAAGCAACGCAGCGCCCGGCAGGGCTGCGGCCCACCCCCGTGGGGACCCAAGAAAAGGGCGACACCTGCTCAAAAAACAGGCGTGCCTGACATTTCGAATTTGTATAGCGTTTTTCGAGCCTCAGGGCGAAGCCGAAATCCTCGCCCTGATAAGCTAACTATCTGTCTTGAAAACAGTTTTGCGGTACTAAGAATAGACACTTTCCAGAGGGGCACAGCCCCGGATCGCCACGCTTTATCCGCAGAAAGCCACGTGGCGAAGGCAGGCAGCACGATGGGCCGGACCAACCCGGACGGCACCGCAGGGAGACGCAGCATGATGACCAAAATCTTCCGCCGGTGCCTTGCCGGCGCGCTCACCGGGGCGGTCCTGGCGGCCGCCGCGGCGCAGCCCGCCGCCGCCGGCAAGATCTCCATCGGCCACACGATCTGGGTCGGCTACGGCCCGCTCTACCTCGCCAAGGAGCTCGGCTTCTTCAAGGAGAACGGCGTCGACGCCGACTTCCAGGTGGTCGACGATTCCGCCCTCGCCATGGCCGCCCAGGCCGCCGGCAAGCTGGACGGCACCGCCACCACGCTGGACGAGATCCTGAAGTACCGTTCGCCGGACTTCTGCTTCAAGGCGGTGGCGCTGTTCGACGAGAGCCATGGCGGCGATGGCATGGTCTCGCTGAAGGAGATCAACTCGCTCGCCGACCTCAAGGGCAAGACGGTGGCGATGAACGAGGGCTCCACCTCGCAGTTCTGGTTCTCCTACCTGATGAAGAAGGGCGGCATCCCGCTGAAGGACGTCGAGGTGCTCAACATGAGCGCCGACGCCGCCGCCGCCGCCTTCATCGCCGGCCAAGTGCCGGCCGCCGTGACCTGGGAGCCGAACCTCACCCTGGTGAAGACCAAGAATGTCGGCAAGGTGCTGACCGACAGCGCCGCCACGCCGGGCGTCATCATCGACGTGCTGGAATTCTCCTGCTCGGTGCTGAAGGACCGTCCGGCCGACGTGAAGGGCTTCATCGCCGGCCTGCAGAAGGCCGTCGACTACATCAAGACCAACCCCGACAAGGCCTATGAGATCATGGCCAAGGGCGTGGGCGGCTACCTGAAGGAGCCGAAGGACTTCGCCGACGCCGCCTCCGGCGTGAAGTTCTACGACAAGGCGATGACCATCGAATATTTCGGCACGGCGGCGAAGCCTGGCCCGGCCGCCGACGTCATCAAGCTCGGCAACGAGATCTGGTCCGACCTCGGCAAGATCAAGAAGCCGGTCACCTATGACGAGATCATCGACTCGTCGTTCACCCAGTGACGTGCACTCAGTGACCTGCACCCAGTGACGTGCCTTTCCTGACCTTCCGGGACGCGGCCGACGCCGCGTCCCGCCCCTCTTCGGACGGTGACACCGCATGGCCCGCAAGCGCTCCCTCGTCGATCTCTGCCTGACGCCGAAAGCCGAGATTCCCACCGGCCTGCGCTTCGCGGTCTCGACGCTGATGTGGGTGCTGGTGCTCGGTGCCTGGTCGATCGCCACCTATGGCGGCTTCATGCAGGACATCTTCCTGCCCTCGCCCTCCGCCGTGATCGGCGCCTTCTTCCGGCTGTTCGAGGACGGCACGCTCGGCCAGCACATCTGGGCCAGCGTGAAGGTGGTGGTGATCGGCTTCGTGATCTCCTCGATCATCGCCGTGCCGCTCGGCCTGTTGATGGGCACCTTCCGCGTGGTGCAGGCCGGCCTCGAGCCGCTGGTGAACTTCATCCGCTATTTGCCCGTGACCTCCTTCGTGCCGCTGTTCATCCTGTGGATCGGCATCGGCATCGAGCAGCGGATCATGGTGATCTTCTTCGGCACCTTCTTCCAGCAGCTGGTCATGATCGCCGACGTCTCGCGCGGGGTGCAGAAGGACCTCATCAACGCCTCCTACACGCTCGGCGCCACACGGCGCGACGCGCTGCTGCACGTTCTGACCCCCGCGGCCATGCCCGGCGTGATCGACACGCTGCGCGTCACCATGGGCTGGGCCTGGACCTATCTCGTCGTCGCCGAGCTGGTCGCCGCCTCCTCCGGCCTCGGCTACATCTCCATGAAGGCGATGCGCGGCTTCCAGGTCGACGTCATTTTCCTCGCCATCGCGGTGATCGGCATTCTCGGCCTGCTCACCGACCTCGTGTTCCGGCTGCTGCGCATGCGGCTGGTGGCGTGGGCGAACTGAAGGAGCCGACCATGACCGCCGTGACCGCCCTGCGCGAGGTTTCCGCCGCCACGATACCGGCCACGCCGAGTGCCCCGCGTCTGCGCATCGAGGATGTGCGGCTCGAATATACCACGCGGCAGGGCAAGACCGTCGTCGCCATCGACAACATCTCCATCGACGTGCCGGACAACCAGTTCGCGGTGATCGTCGGCCCGTCGGGCTGCGGCAAGTCGAGCCTGCTCTATCTCGTCGCCGGGCTGAACGAGCCGACCTCCGGCCGCATCCTGCTCGGCAACGAGGAAGTCGACGGGCCGGGGCCGGACCGCGGCATGGTGTTCCAGAGCTACACGCTGTTCCCCTGGCTCACCGTGCGCGAGAATGTCGAGTTCGGGTTGAAGCGCCGCAAGGTGCCGGCGGCCGAGCGCGACGACATCGTCAACCGCTACCTCAACGAGACCGGCCTCGCCGCCTTCCACGACGCCTACCCCAAGCAGCTCTCCGGCGGCATGATGCAGCGCGTCGCCATCGCCCGCGCGCTCGCCAACGATCCGAAGATCCTGCTCATGGACGAGCCCTTCGGCGCGCTGGACAGCCAGACCCGCCACTCGATGCAGAAGCTGCTGCTGCGGGTGTGGGAACAGCACAAGAAGACGGTGCTGTTCGTCACCCACGACATCGACGAGGCGATCCTGCTCGGCGACCGCATCTATGTGATGACCGCCCGCCCCGGCCGCCTCAAGGAGGAGGTGGTGGTCGACATCCCCCGCCCGCGCGCGCTCGACATGGTGATGGACCCGGAGTTCATCGCGGTGAAGCGGCATATCCTCGAACTACTGAAGAACGAGATCAAGGACGACGACGAGCACTAGGTCCGTCGCCGAAGAGCAGCCTCTGTAATGACGCCCGCACCGATGCCCCCCGCGACGACAACAGCCTCCGCGACGAACTGGCTTTCGCTGTTCGAACTGACCGACCGCAAGGCGCTGGTGACCGGCGCCAGCCGCGGCATCGGCCGGATGCTCGCCGTGGCGCTCGCCTCCGTCGGCGCCGATGTCGCCATCGCCGCCCGTTCGCGCGCCGCACTCGCCGATACCGCCGCCGAGATCGAGGCCACCGGCCGGCGCGCCCTGCCGGTAGAGATCGACGTGACCGATGCCGCACGCTGCCGCGCCGGCGTGGCGGAAGCCGCCGAGGCGCTGGGCGGGCTCGACATCCTCGTCAACAATGCCGGCATCGAGCAGGTGTGCCCCTCGCTGGACGTCGAGGAGGAACTCTGGGACCGCATCCTCGACACCAACCTCAAGGGCGCGTTCTTCTGCGCGCAGGCGGCGGCGCGGGCGATGAAGGCCGCGAACCATGGCGGCGCCATCATCAATCTGTGCTCGCTGACCTCCGAGGTCGGTGTCCCGACGGCGGTGCCCTATGGCTCGTCGAAATCCGGCCTGCTCGGCATGACGCGGGCGCTGGCGGCGGAATGGGCGAGCCTCGGCATCCGCGTCAACGCCATCGCACCCGGCTATTTCCGCACCGACATGACCGACGTGTTCTATGCCAATGACGCCTGGCAGACGGCGATGCTCGGCAAGATACCGCAGGGGCGGTTCGGCGAGCTCGGCGACCTCGCCGGGGCGGCGATCTTCCTCGCCTCGCCGGCCTCCGCCTATGTCACCGGCCAGTGCCTGCCGGTGGATGGCGGCTATCTCGCCTCGATCTGACCCCGGCGCCGCACCGCTCAGGAATCAGGCAGCGACGCGAAAAGTTTGGCCTCCCGGTTGCGTGAATATGGCTATACATATTCCGTCCGAATGAGGCGTGATCCCGAAGGAACGGCCATGTCGGACACCTGCAATCTCCACGAACTCGCCACCCTCGACGCGGAGGCCCGCGCAGCACTGCTGAAGCGCTCGGAGACCGACCTTTCCGGCTTCATCGACAAGGTGCGCCCGATCATCGAGGCGGTGCGGCTGGAAGGCGACGACGCGCTGGCCCGCTTCGGCCGCGAGCTCGACAAGGCCGATCTCGCCGCCGACCGCATCAAGGTGACCGAGGCCGAGTTCGACGCCGCCTTCAAGGCGGTGGAACCGGAAGTGATCGAATCCATCCGTTTCGGCATCTCCAACATCCGCACCTTCCACGAGGAGCAGGCGCCGGAGCCGATGTGGCTGAAGGAAGTGCGCCCCGGCGCCTTCGCCGGCGACCGCTGGACGCCGATCCAGTCCGTCGCGCTCTATGTGCCGCGCGGCAAGGGCGCCTTTCCCTCGGTGACGATGATGACGGCGGTGCCGGCCAGCGTCGCCAAGGTACCGGACATCGCCATCGTCACCCCGCCGACCGCCGATGGCGGGGTCGACGCGGCGACGCTGGTGGCGGCGCGGCTCGCCGGAGTGGAGACGGTGTACAAATGCGGCGGCGCGCAGGCGGTAGCTGCGGTCACCTATGGCACGCAGACGGTGGGCAAGGCGCTCAAGATCGTCGGGCCGGGCTCCCCCTGGCTGGTGGCCGCCAAGCGGCTTCTGTCCGGCATCATCGACACCGGCCTTCCCGCCGGCCCCTCCGAGGCGATCATCTTCGCCGACGGCACGGTGAACGGCGCGGTGGCAGCGCTCGACCTCTTGATCGAAGCCGAGCACGGGCCGGACTCCTCGGCCTATCTCGTCACCCATTCGCGCGAGGTGGCGGAAGCCGCGCTGAAGGCGCTGCCCGAGCACTGGGCGCGGATGACGGAGCAGCGGGTGGCGTTCTCCAAGGCGGTGCTGACCGGCAAGAGCGGGGGCATCGTGCTGACCTCTTCGGTCGAGGAGAGCATCGATTTCATCAACGCCTATGCGCCGGAGCATCTGGAGATCCTCTCCACCGATCCGTTCGCGCATCTCGGCCGCATCACCGAGGCAGCGGAAGTGCTGATGGGGCCGCACACGCCGGTGACCATCGCCAATTTCGTGCTCGGCCCGAACGCCGTGCTGCCGACCAGCCGCTGGGCACGCACCTATGGGCCGCTCTCGGTGACGGATTTCCTCAAGCGCTCCTCCATCGGCTACGTCACCGCCTCGGCCTATCCCGAATTCGCCGGCCATGCCCGCCGCCTCGCCCGCTATGAGGGCTTCTCCAGCCACGAGAACGCGGTTTCCGAGCTGCGCGACCAGCTGCTGAAGGGCTGACCGATGAAAGCGGTGCGGCTGCATGGTGCCGGCGATCTGCGCGTCGAGGAGGTGCCGGCGCCCGGCTCGCCCGAACCCGGCTGGGTGCGGCTGAAGGTGACGGCGGCCGGCATTTGCGGCTCCGACATCCATAATTTCCGCACCGGGCAGTGGATCAGCCGCGCGCCCTCCATCGCCGGGCATGAGCTGGCCGGAGTGGTGACCGAGATCGGCGCCGACGTGACCGGCTTTGCCACCGGTGACACGGTGGTGGCGGATTCGCGCTTCTGGTGCGGCGACTGCGCCGCCTGCCGGGATGGGCGGCATCACCTGTGCGAGAAGCTGGGCTTCGTCGGCGAGGCCTGCGATGGCGGTTTCGCGCAGGAGATCGTGCTGCCGGCGCGCCTCCTGCTGGCGGTGGCGCCGGAGGTCGACCCGGCGGTGGCGGCGATGGCCGAGCCGCTGGCGGTGGCGCTGCACGCGGTGAAGCGGCTCAGGCCGCAGCCCGACGAACCGGTGCTGGTGCTCGGCTGCGGGCCGATCGGCGGCCTCGCCGCGCTGGTGCTGGCGCGCCGCCATGACGGGCCGATCCTGGTCGCCGACCGCAATGCCGCCCGCGCCGCGCGGGTGGCGGAGGTAACCGGTGCGACGGCGGTGGCGCTCGATGCCGGCGAGATCCGCGCCGTGCTCGGCGGCGTGCTACCCGCCGCCGCCATCGAGGCGACCGGCTCCACCGCCGCGCTCGCCCATCTCATCGGCGTGCTGGAGGGCGGCGGACGGGTGGCACTGGTCGGCATCTTCCACGGCACGCTCGACATCGACCCGAATCTCCTGGTCGAGCGCGAGCTGACCATGATCGGCTGCCACGCCTTCACCGACGAGCTGCCGGCGGCAGTGGCGCAGCTGGCCGGGCTGGAAGCCGATCTCGTCCGGCTGGTCGACCGGCAGATCGGCCTCGACGCGGTGCCCGACGCCTATCAGCGGCTGATCCGCGGCGAGGCGAGCGGGCTCAAGACCATCATCCGCCCCGATGGGGTGCCGACATGAGCCACTCGCCCAGCCGTACCGCGGAATTGCGGGCGCTGGCGGCGCGCGACCCGAAGACGGCGGAAGCGCCGCTGGCACGCCTGCTGGCCGATCTGTTCGGGCTGCGGGCGACGAATGTGCGGATCAATCTCGACCAGTACAGCCTCAACTCGCTCAACGGCTTCTTCGACACCGAGGGCGGCGCCTTCTTCTTCAAGTTCCATCAGGAAGAGGGCGAGGAAGCGATGGCCGGCGAGTATTACCGCGCCGACATCCTCGCCCGCGCCGGCCTGCCGGTCGACCAGCCCGTGCATGTCTCGACCGAGCCGGGCGAGCAGATCCTGGTCTATCGCCGCCGGAATGAGCCGCGCTTTTCCGATGTGGTGCGCGCGCTCGACCTCGCCGATGACGCGGCGATGCGGGAGCTCGCGATCGAGGCGGAGCGCGGGCTGTCGCGGCGGCTCATAGCCACCTATCGCGCCAGCCTGCACCCGATCACCACTGACGAGGCGGTGGCCGAGCCGATCCACCGGCTGTTCCACGAACGGCTGGTCGACCGCCTGCCGGAGGGCGGGCGGCGTTATCCCGGCGGGCGTTTCGCCGACTATTATGTCGGCAAGTCCTTCGCCTTTCCCGGTGTCGAGCTGGACTGGGCCGAGTTGGCGACACGGCGCTTCGTCATCAACGGCACCGCCTATGCCCGCCCGCTCGGCGAGCTGTTCGACGCCGCCGCGGCGCGGCTGCGGCCGGAACGCCTCGCCGATGCCGGCGGGGTGGTCGCCCATGGCGACGCGCACAACGCCAATGTCTGGTTCACCCGCGCGGGAGAGACGGCGCAGCTCGCCTTCTTCGATCCGGCCTTCGCCGGCGCCAATGTGCCGGCGCTGCTCGCCGAGGTGAAGGCGACCTTCCACAACGTGTTCGCGCATCCGTTCTGGCTCTACGACCCGGCGCTGGCCACCGAGCGGTTCTCGGCGTCCGCGCGACTGGAGCCCGGTCATCTCGTCGTCGAGACCGACTGGGCGCTGTCGCCGGTGCGGCAGGGGCTGCTGGAGGTGAAGGCGCAGGAAGTCTGGCGGCCGCTGCTCGCCGACCTCGCGGCGCGTGGCCTGCTGCCGGCGGACTGGCGCGAGGTGATCCGGCTCGGCCTGTTCCTGTGCCCGACGCTGGTGATGAATCTGCGCGCCGGGGTCCGCTCGCACACACCAGTCTCCTCGCTGATCGGGCTGTCGGTGGCGGTGATGGTCGGCTCGGAGCCGGTGGCCGGCGAGGATGTGGTGACGCGCTTCCTCGACGCCATCGATCCCGCGCGGGACTGAGCCGCCGGCTTCGCCCTTGGTCCAGCGCGACAAGCCGGGTGCCGGCGGCCTATAGGAACGCACAGCAATGAGCGCCGGAGTGCAGCCATGACCATCGTCAATGTCGAGGATGCCCGCGCGGCGGCCAAGCGCCGGCTGCCGAAGATCTTCTTCGACTATGTCGATGGCGGCTCCTTCAACGAGGACACGCTCAGGGCCAACCGCGCCGATTTCCAGCGCTGGACGCTGGTGCAGCGGGTGCTCAACGACATCTCGGTGCGCGACCTCTCGACCGATTTCCTCGGTGCCCGCCATCCGCTGCCCTTCATGCCGGGGCCGGTGGGGTTCCTCGGCCTCTATGCCGGGCATGGCGAGATAGCGGCGGCGCGCGCGGCGCATGCGGTCGGCGTGCCGCTGTGCCTGTCCACCTTCTCCATCGCCTCGCTGGGCGAGCTGCGCGCCGCCACCTCCGGGCCGCTGCATTTCCAGCTCTATGTGATGAGCGACCGCGCCATCGGCGACGAACTGCTCGCCCAGGCGGAAGGCGCCGGTGTCGACACGCTGTATCTCACCGTCGATACCGCCATAACCGGCGTGCGCGAGCGTGACGTGCGCAACGGCTTCCGGGCACTGACGCGGATCACCCCGGCGCTCGGGCTGCGACTGGCGACCCGGCCGCGCTGGTGCCTCGACATGCTCAGCGCCGGCATGCCGGAGGTGGGCGCGGTGAAGCACCGGGCGGAATTCGGCCGGGGGGTGCTGGAGCAGGCCGGAAACTTGTCGCGGCGCATCGACACCGGGCTGTCGTGGAAGGATGTCGACTGGCTGCGCGGACGCTGGAAGGGCCGGCTGGTGCTCAAGGGCATCCTGTCGCCGGAGGACGCGCTGACAGCGCGGGCGGCGGGGGCGGATGCCATCGTCGTCTCCAACCATGGCGGGCGGCAGCTCGACAGCACCTCCTCCACCATCGCGGCGCTGCCGGCCATCACCGATGCGCTCGACGGCTCCATGGAGGTGCTGTTCGACGGCGGCGTGCGGCGCGGGGCGGACATCGTGAAGGCACTGGCGCTCGGCGCGTCCGGCGTGCTGCTCGGCCGCGCCTATGTCTACGGGCTCGGCGCCGGCGGCGAACAGGGCGTCGCCCGCATCCTCGCCCATCTCGCCGAGGAGGTGAGCCTCACCCTCGCCTTGATGGGGCTGACCTCGGTGGACCAGTTGAAGGCACGCGGGCGCGCGGCGCTGGCGCCGCGCACTCTTTAGAAGGAAGGTTCTGCGGCGCTGGCGCCGCGCACTCTTTAGAAGGGAGGTTCTGCGGCGCTGGCGCCACGCACTCTTTAGAAGGAAGGTTCTGCGGCACTGGCGCCGCGCACTCTTTAGAAGGGAGGTTCTGCGGCGCTGGCGCTGCGCACGTTCTAGAAACCGGCCCGGCGGCGCCGAGCCGGTCCCCTGTTACGCCCGCTTCTGGTTGTAGACGTCGAGGCAGACGGCGCCGAGCAGCACCAGGCCCTTGATCACCTGCTGGTAGTCGATGCCGATGCCGAGGATCGACATGCCGTTGTTCATCACTCCCATGATGAGCGCGCCGATCACCGCGCCGCCGACCCGCCCGACGCCGCCATAGGCCGAGGCGCCGCCAATGAAGCAGGCGGCGATGACGTCGAGCTCGAAACCGAGCCCGGCCTTGGGGGTCGCGGTGTTGAGGCGGGCGGCGAAGATGAGGCCGGCCAGCGCGGCGAGCACGCCCATATTGACGAAGGTGAGGAAGGTGAGCCGCTCGGTCTTGATGCCCGACAGCTTGGCCGCCTTCTCATTGCCGCCTACCGCGTAGATCTGCCGGCCGATCACCGTGCGGGTGGTCATGAATCCGTAGAGCGCCACCAGCGCCGTCATGATGACCAGCACATTGGGCAGGCCGCGATGCGAGGCGATCAGATAGGCGAAATAGACGATCACCGCGAAGAACACCGCGTTCTTCAGCATGAAGAAGCCGTAGGGCTCGGTCTCGATGCCGTGGCTCTCCTGCCGGGCGCGGGCACGAAAGTTCTGCCACACCAGCGCCAGCGCCAGGACCGCGCCGATGGCGAGCGAGGTCGGGTAGAGCGTGCCGGCATCAGGGACCAGTTCGGGGATGAAGCCGGAGGACAGCTTCTGGAACTCGACCGGGAACGGGCCGACCGACTGGCCGGCCAGGATGGCCAGCGCCAGCCCCTTGAACACCAGCATGCCGGCCAGGGTGACGATGAAGGACGGGATCTTGAAATAGGCCACCCAATAGCCCTGCGCCGCGCCGATGGCGGCGCCGAGCAAAAGACAGATGAGGGTGGCCGGCACCCAGGGCACGCCCAGCTTGACGATCAGCACCGCCGCCACCGCGCCGACGAAGCCCGCCACCGAGCCGACCGACAGGTCGATATGGCCGGTGACGATGACCAGGAGCATGCCCAGCGCCATGATGACGATGTAGCTGTTCTGCAGCACGAGGTTGGTGAGGTTCAGCGGCCGCAGCAGCGTGCCGTTGGTCACCACCTCGAAGAAGATCATGATGGCGAACAGCGAGAGCATCATCCCGTATTCGCGCAGATTATTCTTCAGGAAGCCGGCATGGGACGGCTTTTCCTTCAGCGCGGCGTCGCTCATGGACGTTCTCCTTCGCGCGAGAGGGCTGGGCTCGAGGGCGCAGGGCTCGAGAAGGCTGGGCCCTTGTCGGTCTGGCGCATGATGGCACGCATGATCTTCTCCTGCGTGGCCTCGGACCCCAGGAACTCGCCGACGAAAGCGCCCTCGTTCATCACGCAGATGCGGTCGCAGATGCCGATCAGTTCCGGCATCTCCGAGGAGATGACGATCACGCCTTTGCCGGCATCGGCCAGCTCGTTGATGATGCAGTAGATTTCATATTTCGCGCCGACGTCGATGCCGCGCGTCGGCTCGTCGAGGATCAGCACCTTCGGGTCGGTGAACAGCCATTTCGACAGCACCACCTTCTGCTGGTTGCCGCCGGAGAGCTTGCCGGTCTCCTGATAGACGCTGTGGCTGCGGATGCGCATCCGGGTGCGATAGTCGGCGGCGACCTTCAGCTCCTTCACGTCGTCGACCACATTGGCCGAGGCGACGGCGGCGAGGTTCGCCAAAGTGATGTTCTTGCGGATGTCGTCGGCGAGCAGCAGGCCGAGCTGCTTGCGGTCCTCGGTGACATAGGCGAGGCCGGCATCCACTGCGCGGCGCACGGTGGAGAGGTCGGCCTCGCGGCCTTCGATCTCGGCCCGGCCGGTGATCTTCTGGCCATAGCTGCGCCCGAAGATGCTCATGGCGAATTCGGTGCGCCCGGCGCCCATCAGCCCGGCAATGCCGACGATCTCGCCGCGCTTCACCTCGAAATCGACATTGCGGATCATCTGCCGGTCGGCGTGCTGCGGATGGAACACCGACCAGTCGCTCACCCTGAAGATGGTGTCGCCGATATGCGGCTCACGCTTCGGGTAGCGATGCTCGAGGTCGCGGTCGACCATCTTGCGGATGATGCGATCCTCCTCCACCGCGCCTTCGGAGCAGTCCATGGTGTCGACGGTGCGCCCGTCGCGCAGCACGGTGATGCGGTCGGCGACCTTCGAGACCTCGTTCAGCTTGTGCGAGATCAGGATGGAGGCGATGCCCTGCGCCTTGAACTCCAGGAGGAGGTCGAGCAGCGCGGCGCTGTCCTTCTCCGACAGGCTGGCGGTCGGCTCGTCGAGGATGAGCAGGCGCACCTTCTTCGACAGCGCCTTGGCGATCTCGACCAGCTGCTGCTTGCCGACGCCGATATTGGTGATCAACGTGTCCGGCGCCTCGTCGAGCCCGACCTTGGCGAGCAGTTCCTTCGACCGGCGGTGCACGGCGCCGCGATCGATGACGCCGAAGCGTGCCGGCGGATCGGTGAGGAAGATGTTCTCGGCGATCGACATCAGCGGGATAAGCGCGAGCTCCTGATGGATGATGATGATGCCGAGCGCCTCGGAATCGTTGACGTCGCGGAAGCGCCGCTCCTCGCCGTCGAACAGGATGGCGCCCTCATAGGAGCCGTGCGGGTGCACCCCGCTCAGCACCTTCATCAGGGTCGACTTGCCGGCGCCGTTCTCGCCGACCAGCGCGTGGATCTCGCCCGGCTCGACGGTGAGATCCACGCCGCTCAGCGCCTTCACCCCGGTGAAGTTCTTGCTGATGCCGCGCATTTCCAGAAGGGCGTTCATGAGCCGCTTCCTCTCGAACAGACCCCGCGCCGGACGGGATCGAACCGCCGGCGCGGGAGCCTCTGGGTTGACGGGAGGCTCTGGGTCGCCTCAGTTGATCTGGTTCTGCTTGTAGTAGCCCGAACCGACCAGCACCGGTTCCCAGTTGCTCTTGTCGACCACCACCGGCTTCAGCAGGTAGGACGGCACGACCTTCTTGCCGTTATTGTACGTCTTGGTGTCGTTCACCGTCACCGTCTTGCCCGACAGCGAGGCGTCGACCATGTCGGCGGTCACCTTGGCGAGCTCGCGGGTGTCCTTGAAGATCGAGGAATACTGCTCGCCGGCCAGCATCGACTTCACCGAGGGCACCTCGGCGTCCTGACCGGTGACGACCGGCATCTTCATGCCGCCCGAGCCGTAGCCGACGCCCTTGACCGAGGACAGGATGCCGATCGACAGCCCGTCATAGGGCGAGAGCACGCCGTCGAGCTTCTTGTCCGAGTAATAGGCGCTCAAGAGGTTGTCCATGCGGGCCTGGGCGGTGGCGCCGTCCCAGCGCAGGGTGGACACCTTGTCCATGCCCATCTGGCCGGAGGCGACCTTCAGCGTGCCGTTGTCGATCAGCGGCTTCAGCACCGACATGGCGCCGTCGTAGAAGAAATACGCGTTGTTGTCGTCCGGCGAGCCGCCGAACAGCTCGATGTTGAACGGCCCCTTGTTCTCGGGATAGCCGAGGCCCTTCAGCAGCGACTGCGCCTGCAGCACGCCGACCTGGAAATTGTCGAAGGTCGCGTAGTAGTCGACATTCGGCGTCTCGCGGATCAGCCGGTCATAGGCGATGACCTTGATGCCCTTGTCGGCGGCCTGCTTCAGCACATCGGACAGGGTGGTGCCGTCGATGGAGGCGATCACCAGCACCTTGGCGCCCTTGGTCACCATGTTCTCGATCTGCGAGAGCTGGTTGGGGATGTCGTCCTCGGCATATTGCAGGTCGGTGTTGTAGCCGCGCTCCTTCAGCACCTTCACCATGTTGTCGCCGTCGGCGATCCAGCGGGCGGAGGACTTGGTGGGCATGGCGATGCCGACGGTCGCCTTCTCCTGGGCGGAGGCGGCACCGGCGAACATCAGCGCCCCGAGGGCGAAGGCGGAAAGCGTCGTGGTCAGGCGTTTCATCTCGGTCTCCCATTTGGATTGGATGGCCGCGTTTTCGCGTGCCGTGTTCTTGGCGGCGAGCGGACACCGGGTCCGTCGCCGCGCGCGACGTCAGCCGCGCCTCACCGCGAGGCGCGCAAGCTCTCCCGTGGGCGCGACGGGCGGGCCGCGCTCATCGCACCCCTCCCCCGGCCGGCGCGAAGGCGATGCGGGCCGCCTCGTGCAGCCCCTCGCGCACGCAGGTCTCGGCATCGCGCCGCGCGACATCGGCGATCTCGGCCACGGCGAAGGCACGGCGATACAGCGCCGCCGCCGCGCCGGAAGCGATCAGCACCGTGCCGTCCAGCCGGCCGAGACGCTGGCGGGCGCCGGCGATCTCCATGCCGATCAGCAGGCCGGAGAGGCGAGCCTGCGCCTCCTCCACCGGCACGTCGGCGAGCAGCCAGCCGGCACGCAGCTCGAACAGGCGGTTGCCCACCGTCTCCGGCGCCTCCAGCGCATCGGCGACGCCGCGCGCGAAGGCCGGCGCGGCGGGATCGACCGGCGGCGCCCCCTCCACCGCCGGCGCGATCACCGAGCCGGTGCGCAGGAGCTGGAACAGTTCACCGGTCATGAAGGTGGAGAAGCGCTCGACCGCGCCGTCCTCCAGCCGCACCCATTTGGAGTGGGTGCCGGGCAGGCAGGCGAGGCCATCGAACCCCTTGCGGTCGCGGTGCCCAGCCTCCCGGCCCTCGCGCGACAGCGCCAGCATCTGGGTCTCCTCGCCGCGCATCACGTCGGGATGGCGGCGGCGGCGCTGGGCGATGCCCGGCAGGATGGCGACCTTGCGGCGGGCGGCGGGCACCGCGGTGGCCAGCTCCGCGAGCCGGTCGAGGCGCACCGGGGCGTCGAGATAGGCGGCCTCCTTCCAGCCCGAGCGCGAGCCGACCATGCCGCACATCATCGCCGGCACGCCGGCGGGCACGCCGAGCGCGGCGAGATGCGATTCCAGCACCATCTCGAAACCCTCGGCGGCGGAGGCGGCGAGCCCCTGGGCGCTGCGGCGCTCGGCCAGCACATGGCCGTCAGCATCCAGCGTCCACAGGCGGAAGCTCGACGTGCCCCAGTCGACCACGACATGAGCGGGAACCCGCATCACAGGCCTCCCAGCCGCACGCGCGGCTCGGCGCGTCCACGCGCGCCGACATCGAGCAGGAAGGTCCGGCCATGGCCGGGATCGCCGGCGCGCGCCGCCTCGTCCATCCCCTCGAAGGCGGAGGTGACCAGCAGCCGGTCGAAATCGCGGCCGACGAACACCGGGCAGCTCGGCTGCCGGGCCGGCACGTCGAGGCTGCGGACCAATTCGCCGGCCGGCGAATAGACGTTGACCCGGCCGCCGCCCCAGATGGCGCACCAGATCAGACCCTCGGCGTCGGTCACCGCACCGTCGAGGCCGCCGGGCTCCGGGCGACGGTGCAGCGCCCGCGGCTCGCCCTCCGGCAGGCCGGTCAGCGGGTCGAGCTCGACCCGGAACAGCGTGTTCTCGCGGGTGTCGGCGAAATAGCCGACCGTGCCATCCGGCGAGAAGCAGATGGCGTTGGGGATGCTGATGCCGGAGAACAGCCGCAGGAGGGCGCCGGCGCGGAAGGCATAGATGGCGCCGGCGCCCTGCTCGGCGCGCTTGCCCATGGTCGACACCCAGAAGGTGCCGGAGGGATGCACCCGCGCATCATTGGAGCGCGTCGCCGGATCGTCGGCCTCGATCTCCGCCACCTTGTCCAGCCGGCCGCTGGCGATGTCGCGCAGCATCAGCCCGTGCTCGGTGGAGATGAGCTGGCGGCGCTCGTCGACGATGGCGAGAGCGCTCGCCATCACCGGCAGCTCATGCACGCGGTGCGCGCCGCCGGAGGGGCTCTGGGCGTAGAGGTGCTTCTCCAGAATGTCGAACCACCACGCAGTGTCGCTCGCCGCGTCGTAGCTCGACCCCTCGCCGAGATGGCAGCGCGCGGCGCAGAGCAGCGTCGCCGCCCCAGCGGGCAAGGGGGCAGCGGCTTGAGTGGGGGCGCTAGTGGTTGTCACGCGGCATCCCCATGGTCTGGGCGATGCGCTGGTAGCGCACCGCCGGCTCCAGCACCGCGCCGGTCTCCAGCTGGCCGACGAAACTGCGCTGAATCTCCTGCCAGGGCGTCTGGTGCGCCGGATAGTGGTAGCCGCCGCTCGCCGCCAGCTCCT
Organism: Ancylobacter sonchi; assembly: GCF_018390695.1. Taxonomy (GTDB): domain Bacteria; phylum Pseudomonadota; class Alphaproteobacteria; order Rhizobiales; family Xanthobacteraceae; genus Ancylobacter; species Ancylobacter sonchi. Next base: position 62,401 of record NZ_JAHBGF010000016.1, read on the forward strand.
GCCGGCGCCGTTCCAGTTCTTCCTCGGAAATCAGCATGTTGGCGCTGTTGCGCTTCAGGTCGATGCGCACCCGGTCGCCGGTGCGCAGCAGCGCGAGGCCGCCGCCGACCGCCGCTTCCGGCGAGGCGTTGAGGATGGAGGGCGAACCGGAGGTGCCGGACTGGCGGCCGTCGCCGATGCAGGGCAGCGCATGCACGCCGGCCTTGATGAGGTAATCCGGCGCCCGCATGTTCACCACTTCCGCCGCGCCGGGATAGCCGACCGGACCGGCGCCGCGCATGAACAGCACCGTGTGCTCGTCGATGGTGAGCGCGGGGTCGTCGATGCGGGCGTGGTAGTCCTCCGGCCCGTCGAACACCACCGCGCGACCCTCGAAGGCCTCGGGATCCTCCGGGTTGGAGAGGTAGCGGTCGCGGAACTCCTGCGAGATCACGCTGGTCTTCATGATCGCCGAGGAGAACAGATTGCCGCGCAGTACGCGGAAGCCGGCCCTCTGCTTCAGAGGCGTCTCATAGGGACGGATGACGTTCTCGTCCTCGATGCGCGCTTCGCGGCAATTGTCGCCGAGGGTACGGCCATTGGCCGTCATCGTCTCCTCGACGATAAGCCCTTGATTCATCAACTGCTTGACCACCGCCGGCACGCCGCCGGCGTGGTAGTAGTCCTCGCCGAGATATTCGCCCGCCGGCTGGAGGTTGACCAGCAGCGGCACCTCCTCGCCATAGGTCTGCCAGTCGTCGATGGTGAGCTCGACCCCGACATGGCGGGCCAGCGCGTTGAGGTGGATCGGCGCGTTGGTGGAACCGCCGATCGCCGAATTCACCCGGATGGCGTTGAGGAAGGCGTCGCGGGTGAGGATGTCGGAGGGCTTCAAATCCTCATGCACCATCTCGACGATGCGCAAGCCGGTGCGGTAGGCGACTTCCTGCCGGTCGCGATAGGGCGCCGGGATGGCGGCGGAGCCGGGCAGTTGCATGCCGAGCGCCTCGGCGAGCGAGTTCATCGTCGTCGCCGTGCCCATCGTATTGCAGTAACCCGTTGACGGCGCTGAGGAAGCTACCAGCTTGACGAAGCCGGCATAGTCGATCTCGCCGGCCGCCAAGAGCTCGCGCGCCTTCCACACGATGGTGCCCGAGCCGGTGCGCTCGCCCTTGTACCAGCCGTTCAGCATCGGCCCGACCGACAGCGCGATGGCGGGGATGTTGACGGTGGCGGCGGCCATCAGCAGCGCCGGGGTGGTCTTGTCGCAACCGATGGTCAGCACCACGCCGTCGAGCGGGTAGCCATAGAGGACTTCCACCAGGCCGAGATAGGCGAGGTTGCGGTCGAGGCCGGCGGTGGGGCGCTTGCCGGTCTCCTGGATCGGGTGCACCGGGAACTCGATGGCGATGCCACCGGCCTCGCGAATGCCCTCGCGGGTGCGCTTGGCGAGCTCGATATGGTGGCGATTGCAAGGGGATAGATCGGATCCGGTCTGGGCGATGCCGATGATCGGGCGCCCGCTCTGCAGCTCTTCCTGCGACAGGCCGAAATTCAGGTAGCGCTCGAGATAGAGCGCGGTCATGTCGATGTTGTGCGGGTTGTCGAACCAGGCGCGGGAGCGCAGCTTGCGGTCGGATTTGGGGGCGTTGCCGTGCATGATGCTCTCCTCAACCTTCGAACGGTTCCACCACGATACGCCGACCGAGCAGGAATGCATCGGCGACGTGCTGCAGCGGCGACAGGTCGACATCGCTGGCGCGACAGGCGACCAGATCGACGAAGTGTCTGTAAATGCCGGGATATTCGGCTTCCGGTTCTTCGATCAGCGACTTGCCGTCGAGGAACAGCTTCGAGCCGCCGAGCGACAAGGTGAGTTTTCCCGCCGCCGTCTCGACATGGATGTCCCAGGTCTGCGGGCCGGTTTGCAGGAAATCGAGCTCGGCGCGGATCGGCACTCCCGAGCTATCGGCGAAATCCAGCGCCGCCTCGATGGGAGCGTCGCGGTTCGCCGGGAAGCCGAGGGTGGCCTTCGTCAGGAAGAAGGGGTTGGGCAGGATGCGGGTCAGGATCGATAAGGCATTGATTCCAGGATCGAAAACCCCGAGACCGCCGGGCTCGAAGATCCAGTCCTGGCCGGGATGCCAGACGCGGACATCCTCCTTCCACTCCACCGTGACGGCGCGGGGGGCATGCTCGGCGAGGAAGGCGCGGGCGGGCTCCACCGCCGGCGCGAAACGCGAGTGCCAGGTGGCGAACAGCGTCCGGCCGGATGCCTGCGCCGCCGCGACCAGCGGAGCCAATTCGCTCACGGTAGCGCCGGGCGGCTTCTCAAGAAGCACGTGTTTTCCGTAACTTAGCGCCAGCGCCGCCTGCTCGCGGCGCACCTGCGGCGGGGTGCAGAGCGCCACCGCGTCGACCGCGACGTCGCTCGCCAGCAATTCGTCGAGGCCGGCGAAATGCGGCACGCCCTCCAGCGTGGCGTTGCGGCTGGCGATGGCGACCAGTTCGATCCCCTCCGTCTTCGCGATGGCGGGGAGGTGCTGGTCGCGGGCGATCTTGCCGAGGCCGACAATGGCGAGACGGATCATGACGCGCTGTCCGATGAGAGCGAAATCGAGGGCAGTGAGGTGGACGATGCGGCCGATCGGCCGACCGGGATGACCGATGCGATCATCTTCCACCCTCCGACGCGGGCGCCGGCACGATGGTGCCGTCGAGGAGGCGCGGCAGGCGCAGCGGATTACCGTCCTTCACCGCCGGCGGCAGCAGGGCCTCGGGCAGGTCCTGGTAGCAGACCGGGCGCAAGAAGCGGCGGGTGGCGAGCGTGCCCACCGAGGTCGAGCGCGGGTCACTGGTCGCCGGGAAGGGGCCGCCATGCACCATGGCGTGGCAGACCTCGACGCCGGTTGGCCAGCCATTGGCGAGGATGCGGCCGGCCTTCTCCTCCAGCACCGGCAGCAGCTCGGCCGCCAGCCCATGGTCGGCGGCGTCCAGATGCAGGGTGGCGGTGAGCTGGCCCTCCACCGCGCGGGCGACACTGAGCATCTCGGCGGCGTCGCGGCAGCGGATCACCAGGGAGGAGGCGCCGAACACCTCGTGCGACAGCGCCTCCCCGGCGAGGAAGGCGTGGGCGTCCGCGACGAACAGCGCCGGACGGCAGGCATTCGGGCCGCCTTCCCTGCCGCCGCGGGCGATCTCGGCGGCGCCGGCTTCGGCGAGCGCGGTCACGCCCCTCGCATAGGCACCGGCAATGCCGGGGGTGAGCATGGTGGCGGAGGGCGCCGCCGCCACCGCGGCGCCGGCGCTGGCGAGGAAGCGGTCGAGCCCGTCGCCCTCGATGGCGATGACGAGCCCCGGATTGGTGCAGAACTGGCCGGCGCCCATGGTCAGCGAGCCGACGAAGGCGGTGCCCAATGCCTCGGCGCGGGATTCCAGTGCGGCGGGCAGCAGGAACACCGGGTTGATGCTGCTCATCTCCGCATAGACCGGGATCGGCACCGGGCGACGCGCGGCGATGGCCACCAGAGCGAGGCCGCCCGCGCGGGAGCCGGTAAACCCCACCGCCGCGACGCGCGGATCCGCCACCAGCTCACCGCCGAGTTCGTGCGAGGTGCCGGTGAGCAGCGAGAACACGCCTTCCGGCAGGCCGGCCTTCGCCACCGCCGCGCGGATGGCGCGGCCCACCAGCTCCGACGTGCCGGGATGGGCGGGATGGCCCTTGACGATCACCGGACAGCCGGCCGCGAGCGCCGAGGCGGTGTCGCCGCCGGCCACCGAGAAGGCGAGCGGGAAATTCGAGGCGCCGAACACCGCCACCGGGCCGACGCCGATATGGCGCAGCCGCAGATCGGCGCGCGGCAAGGGCTTGCGCTCGGGGAGCGGAGAATCGAGGCGCGGCTCGTCGGCGCCGCCGGAGCGGATCCAGCTGGCGAACAGCCGCAGCTGGCCGGTGGTGCGGGCGCGCTCGCCCTGAAGCCGGGCGGCGGGCAGCCCGGTCTCCTGCGACGCCCGCTCGATGAGCGCGTCGCCGATCGCCTCGATCTCGGCGGCAACGCCGTCGAGGAAGGCCGCGCGGGCTTCCGGTGTCGTCGCGCGGTAAGCGGGGAAAGCGCTCGCGGCGAGAGCAGCGGCGGCGGCGACATCTGCCGCGCCGGCCTCGACGAAGGCCGGCTCAATCTCGACGGCGCGCGCGGGATCGACGGCGCGGAAGGTCAGGCCTTCCGTCACCTCGCGCGAACCGATCAGCAGGGCACCGGTGATCATGGTCATTTTCCCCAGCTCAACACCACGGGATCGAGCGTGCGCGCGATCTCGATCAACCCGGCGCGGGTGGCGGGATGCACCGGCGGCAGCGGCGCACGCAGCGTGTCATGGGCGATGACGCCGCCTTCCTTCATCAGGATCTTGCACGCCGCGAGGCCGGTCTGGCGGTTCTCGTAATTGATCAGCGGCAGCCAGCGGGCATAGGCGGCCACCGCCGCTGCGCGGTCGCCGGCGACATAGGGATCGATGATCTGGCGGATGCCGTCCGGATAGCCGCCACCGGTCATGGCGCCGGTGGCGCCGGCGTCGAGATCGGCCATCAGGGTGATGGCCTCCTCGCCGTCCCACGGCCCCTCGATGGCGTCGCCGCCGGCCTCGATCAGCGCCCGCAGCTTGCCCGCCGCGCCGGGCACCTCGATCTTGAAATAGGCGAGCTGCTCGATCTCCTTCGCCATCTTCGCCAGGAAGGGCACGGAGAGCGGGGTGCCGGCGACCGGGGCGTCCTGCACCATGATCGGGATATCCACCGCGTCCGACACGCCGCGATAGAAATCGTAGATCGCCGGCTCCGGCACCCGGAAGGTGGCACCGTGATAGGGCGGCATGATCATCACCATCGCCGCGCCCATCTCCTGCGCCCGCTTCGAGCGCTCGGCGCAGACGAAGGTGGAGAAATGCGTGGTGGTGACGATCACCGGCACCCGGCCGGCGACATGCTCCAGCACGGTGCGCATGACGAGGTCGCGCTCGTCGTCGGTGAGCACGAACTGCTCGGAGAAATTGGCGAGGATGCACAGGCCGTGCGAGCCGCCGTCGATCATGCAGTCGATGGCGCGCTTCTGTCCCTCGAGGTCGAGCCGGCCATCGGCATCGAACACGGTCGGGGCGACCGGGAAGACGCCTTTATAGGGACGGGCGGCGGAAGTCGTGGTCATCGGGCAACCTCAAGCGGATCGATGCGAACAGGGGTCGGCAGGTCGGCAGTGCAAACGGGTCAATGGTTGTCGCGCGGCACCGGCGAACCGGAGCGACCGACCAGGAAGTCGAAATCGGCGCCGCGATCGGCCTGCAGCACGTGGTCGATATAGAGGCGCTGGTAGCCGCGCACGGCGTGGGGCTCCGGCGCCACCCACGCGGCGCGGCGAGCCGCGAGCTCGGCCTCCTCCACATGCAGGTGCAGCGAGCGGGCGGGCACGTCGAGGGTGATGAGGTCGCCGTTCTTCACCAAGGCGAGGGGGCCGCCGGCGGTCGCCTCGGGAGCGACGTGCAGCACCACCGTGCCATAGGCGGTGCCGGACATGCGGGCATCGGAGATGCGGATCATGTCGCGCACGCCCTGGCGCAGGAGCTTAGCCGGCAAAGGCATGTTGCCGACCTCCGCCATGCCGGGATAGCCCTTCGGCCCGCAATGCTTCAGCACCATGATGCAGGAGGCGTCGATGTCGAGGTCCTCGTCGTTCACCGCGTGGTGCATCTCCTCGACGCTCTCGAAGACGACGGCGCGGCCGGTATGGCGCATCAGTTCGGGCGAAGCCGCCGACGGCTTGATGACGGCGCCATCCGGCGCGAGGTTGCCGGTGAGGATGGCGATGCCGGCCTCTTCCTTGAACGGCGCCTCGAACGGGGTGATGACCTCGGCGTTCCAGTTCGGCGCCTGCGCGACGTTCTCCCACAAAGTGCGGCCATTGGCGGTGCGGGCGTCCTTGTGCAGCAGGCCGCGCTCACCGAGCGCACGCAGCACGGCGGGCAGGCCGCCGGCATAGTAGAAATCCTCCATCAGGAAGCGACCGGACGGCATCAGGTCGACGAGACAATGGATGTCGCGGCCGAGGCGGTCGAAATCCTCGAGGGTGAGGTCGACGCCGATGCGGCCGGCGATGGCCAGCAGGTGGACGACGGCATTGGTGGAGCCGCCTATCGCCGCCAGCGTGCGGATGGCGTTCTCGAAGGCGTCGCGGGTGAGGATGTCGGAGGGCTTCAGGTCCTCATGCACCATCTCGACGATGCGGCGGCCGGCCATGCGGGCGAGCAAGGCGCGGCGGGCGTCGGCGGCGGGAATGGCGGCGTTCTCCGGCAGGCCGATGCCGAGCGCTTCCACCATCGAGGCCATGGTCGAGGCGGTGCCCATGGTCATGCAGGAGCCGGCCGAGCGATTCATGCCGGCCTCCGCCGCGTGAAACTCCTCCAGCGTCACCTCGCCGGCGCGCAGCTGCTCGCTCATCGAGATGATGTTGGTGCCGGATCCGATGATCTGGCCGCGATAGACGCCGCGCAATTGCGGGCCGCCGGAGACGCCGATGGCGGGGAGATCGGCGGAAGCGGCGCCCATCAAGAGGGCCGGGGTAGTCTTGTCGCAGCCCATCAGCAGCACCACGCCATCGAGGGGATGGGCGCGGATCGCCTCCTCGACATCCATCGAGGCGAGATTGCGGAACAGCATGGCGGTGGGGCGCATCGTCACCTCGCCGAGCGAGGAGACCGGGAATTCCAGAGGATAGCCGCCGGCATCCAGCACGCCGCGCCGCACATGCTCGGCGAGGTCGCGGAAATGGATGTTGCAGGGGGTGAGCTCGGACCAGGTGTTGCAGATGCCGATCACCGGGCGGCCGTCGAACTGGTCCTGCGGCGTGCCGGAGTTCTTCAGGAACGAGCGGTAGTAGAAGCCCATCTTGTCCTGGCGGCCGAACCACGCCTGGCTACGCAGGGTCTTCTTGCTGCGCGAAGTCTTCTTGTTGTCTGTCTCGTCGCTCATCCCGGCACCCGTTCAGCCCGCCGCGCCGTGGCGGCGCAGGCCATTGAAGATCACATGCGTCATCGCCGCGCCGGCCGCCTCGGCATCCTTGTCGGCGATGGCCTCGACGATGCGCTCATGCGCGACCACCGCGACGTCGCGCTCGCGCGCATCCGCCGGGGCGGAGAGCACGAAGGAAGCCCGCAGCGCCGCCTCGATCACCGCGCCGATGGAGCGCATGAACGGGTTGCCGGAGGCGTTGGCGATGGCGATGTGCAAGGCGAGGTCGCCCTCGGCGAAACCCTCGGAGGCGCCGGGCTCCTCGCCCATGCGGGCGACGGCGACGCGCATCAGTTCGAGGTCTTCCTCGGTGCGGCGCTCGGCGGCGAGCGCGGCCGCGCGGGGTTCAACCGCCAACCGGATCTCAGCGAGGTCGCGCAGGAAGCGGCGGTCGATGCCGGCATCGAGATGCCAGGCGAGCACGTCCGGATCGAACATGTTCCACGCCGAGCGCTCGCGCACCACGGTGCCGACGCGCGCCTTGGTGGACAAAAGCCCCTTGGCGACCAGCGTCTTGACGCTCTCGCGCAGCACCGGGCGGGAGACGCCGAACAGCAGCGTCAGCTCGGCGTCGCCCGGCAGCTTCGCCCCCTCGCCATAGCGGCCGGCGATGATGTCGATGCCGATGGTGCGCGCCACCTCGGCATGGTTGGAATGGCCGCGGCGGGCGGGGATGACGATGATCCGGGAATTCATGCGTGGGCGCCTCCGGTCGCGTGACGGCGCGAACGCCGCGCCAACCCCAGCGTAACCTGCTGGAAACCGATGAAGGCAAACAGCAACAGCCCGGTGGCGATCTTCGCCCACCAGCTCGACAGCGAGCCGTCGAACGAGATGTAGGTCTGGATCAATCCCTGGATCAGCACGCCGACGAAGGTGCCGAACACGAAGCCGTAGCCGCCGGACAACAGCGTGCCGCCGATCACCACTGCCGCGATGGCGTCGAGCTCCACCCCCACCGCCGACAGCGAGTAGCCGGACGAGGTGTAGAGCGAGAACACGATGCCCGACAGACCGGCCAGCGCGCTCGACAGCGTGTAGATCAGCACGGTGGTGCGGGTGACGTTCACCCCCATCAGCGCGGTGGAGACCCGCGAGCCGCCGAGCGCATAGACATTGGCGCCGAACCGGGTGAGGTGCAAAAGCACCATGCCGCCGAGGACGACGAGGATCATGATCATCGCCGGCACGGTGAGCCGGGCGCCGCCGGGCAGCCGCAGCGCCTGCTCGGCGAGGTGGGAATAGAGATCGGCGGTGATCGGGATCGATTCCGTCGACATCAGGAAGCTGGCGCCGCGCGCGAGGAACATGCCGGCCAGCGTGACGATGAAGGGCGGCAGCTCGAAATATTCGATCGCCGCGCCCATCGCCGCGCCGAACAGCGCCGAGATCACCAGGACAGCCAAGAAGGCGGCGAGCGGCGGCACGCCCCAGCGCTCGATGGCGATGGCGAGGAACACGGTGGAAAAACCGATCACCGAGCCGACCGACAGATCGATGCCGCCGGAGATGATGACGAAGGTCATGCCCACCGCGACGATGCCGAGAAAGGCGTTGTCGGTGAACAGGTTCATCACCACCCGCAGCGAGGCGAAGTTCGGGAAGGTGAGCGAGCAGACCAGGAAGCCGATCAGGAACACCGCCGTGGTGGCGGCGACCGGCAGGAGACGGCTGGTGGCGTTCATGCGCGCCTCCCGAACAGGTTGGAACCGAGGCCGGCAAGGCGCGGCGACTGGGCGAGCAGCACGGCGAGCACCACCACCGCCTTGACCACGAGGTTGGTCTCGGGCGGGAAGCCGGACAGCAGGATGCCGGTGTTCATCGCCTGGATGATGAGGGCGCCGACCACCGCCAGCACCAGCGAGAAGCGCCCGCCGAAGAGCGAGGTGCCGCCGATCACCACCGCCAGGATGGCGTCGAGCTCCAGCCACAGGCCGGCATTATTGGCATCGGCGCCGAGGATGTCGGCGGCGGCCACCACGCCGGCGATGGCGGCGCACAGCCCGCACCAGGCATAGACCGCGAGCGTGATCAGCCGCGTGCCGACGCCGGCCAGCGCGGCGGCACGGGCATTGCCGCCGGTCGCCTCGATGAGCAGGCCGAGCGCGGTGCCGCGCACGATGAGCAGCGTCAGCGCCAGCAGAGCCAGGGTGATGACGATCGGGGTGGGCAGGCCGAGCACCGAGCCGCCGCCGAGAAAGGCAAGCTCCGGCGAGGTGAAGGTGACGATCCGGCCCTCGGTGATCAATTGGGCGATGCCGCGCCCGGCCACCATCAGGATCAGCGTGGCGACGATGGGCTGGATGCCGAGCACCGCCACCAGGAAGCCGTTCCACAGGCCACAGGCGAGGCCGGCGCCGAGCGCGGCGGCGAGCACCACGGGCAGCGGGTAGCTGTCGGCGAGGCTGGCGGCGATGGCGCCGCAGATCGCCATCACCGCACCGACCGACAGGTCGATGCCGCGCATGGCGATGACCAGCACCATGCCGAGCGACAGGATCGCCACCGGCGCGCCGCGGTTGAGCACGTCGATCAGGCTGCCGAACAGGCGGCCATCCTGCAGGCGGATGTCGAAGAACTGCGGCGACACCACCCAGTTGATGGCGAGGATGACGAGCAGGGCCACCACTTGCGAGGTGCCGACGCGGGGAAGGCGAAGCGACATGATCCCCTCCCTCACGCGGCCTGCTCGCCCGCCGGCACATCGGCGGCGATGGCGGCGAGGATGCCGGGCACGGTGACGTCCTCGCCGGTGAGGCGGGCGACATGGTGGCGGTCGCGCAGCACGATCACCTCGTCGGCATAGGTGACGATCTCCTCCAGTTCGGAGGAGACGACGAGCAATGCCATACCGTCGGCGCACAGCCGGCGGATCAGCGCGATGATCTCGGCGTGGGCGCCGACATCGATGCCGCGCGTCGGCTCGTCGAGGATCAGCAGGCGCGGCTCGGTGGCGAGCCAGCGGGCCAGCAGCGCCTTCTGCTGGTTGCCGCCGGACAAGAGCCCGATCGGCCGCTCCGGGTCCGGCGGGCGGATGTCGAGCAGGCGGATGAATCGGGCGGCGATCTCGTCCTGCTCGCGGCGCGACAGCGGCTTCAGCGCGCCGCGCTTGGCCTGCAGGGCGAGCACGATGTTCTCGCGCACGGTGAGCTCGGCGACGATGCCCTCGGTCTTGCGCTCCTCCGGGCAATAGCCGAAGCCGAGATGCAGCGCCTCGGCCGGACTCGCCAGCGCCACCTTGGCGCCGTCGACGGTGGCGGTGCCGGTGTCGGCGGTCGCGGCACCGAAGACCAGGCGGGTGGTCTCGGTGCGGCCGGAGCCGAGCAGGCCGGCGAGGCCGACCACATGGCCGGGGCGCAGGGCGAGGTCGAAGGGCGCGACATAGCCGGCCTTGCCATAGCCCTCGAAGGCGGCGAAGGCGGCCTCGCGCTCGCCGGCGGCCTCGCCCGACGCGGCGGCGGGGGCGCGCTCGGCGGTGGCATGCGCTAGCTCGCGGCCGAGCATCATCTTGACCAGATCGAGCCGGGGCAGCTCGGCGGTGGTGGCGCTGCCGGCGAGCCGGCCGTTGCGCAGCACGGTGATGCGGTCGCAGATCGCATAGACCTGATCGAGGAAATGCGTGACGAAGACGATGCCGATGCCGCGCGCCTTCAATTTGCGCATCACCGCGAACAGGATCTCGACCTCATGGGCGTCGAGGCTGGCGGTCGGCTCGTCGAGGATCAGCACCCGGGCCGACTGGTCCACCGCGCGAGCGATGGCGACGATGTGCTGCACGGCGACGGAATAGCTCTCCAGCGGCGCGGCGACGTCGATATGCAGATCGAAGCCGGCCAGCACCGCCGCCGCGCGCCGGCGCATCTCGCCCTCGCGGACCAGGCCGAAGCGGGTGGGCTGGCGGCCGAGGAACAGGTTCTGCGCCACCGACAGGTTGGGAGCGAGATTGACCTCCTGATAGACGGTGGCGATGCCCGCCTGCGTCGCCTCCGCCGCCGAGCGCGGGGCGATCAGGGCGCCGTCGAGCCGCAGCGTGCCGGCGTCGCGATGGACGACGCCGGTCATGCACTTGATCAGCGTCGACTTGCCGGCGCCGTTCTCGCCGAGCAGCGCATGCACCTCACCCTGACGCAGGGTGAGGCTGACGCCGTCGAGCGCCCTGAAGCCGGCAAAGGACTTGGAGAAGCCGGCGAGCTCCAGCAGGGGAGCCGGATCGCGGCGATCGTCGGTCGGGGTGTCGCTCGGGGTCATGGAACGCTCTCGCCGGCGGCGGGCCTCGGTGGACAGGCTGTGGACGGATCGGTGGACAAGCCGCCGTTCTCCACAGGGAGAAGAGGTGGACGGCGCCGCCGGAGGATCGAGGCGTGAGCCCTTCCGGCGGGTAGAGAGCGGGCGGAGACGGCGAGCCGTGCGGGACGTACTGGCCCGACGGGCTCGGACGGGTCTCGCAGCGGAGCTTTGCGGAGTCGCCCCGTCCTCCTCGCCCCGCATGGACACGGCGATTGCCGCGTTCAGTTCCGGCAGGGTCGAAACCGGAAACAGCCGGCTTCGACGGAGAGGTGGCCCGCGAAGCGGATCGACGAGGGGGACGCACCGGGACGCGTCGAAGACCCCTCGCCCCGCTGCTCTCCCGTCAACGTCGGAGATTTCCGACGTTGACCCGGCTGGCGGCCTACCCCGACAACTGCCGAGATCGGTGCGGAGAGAGGGAGAGGCACCGCTTTCGCGGAACCTCGCCCGATGGAAGGCCCGCTCAGACGCTCAGTAGCCGAGGTCCTTCTTGGAATCGTAGATCGCCTTCGGGTTGTCGGCCTGGGTGTAGAGCTTGGATTCGGTCTGGATCCACTTCGGCGGCACCGTGCCCTTGTCCTTGTAGGCGACGATGGCGTCGAAGGCCGGGCCGGCCATGTTGGGGGTCAGCTCGACGGTGGCGTTGGCCTCGCCGGCCGCCATCGCCTTGAAGATGTCCGGCACCGCGTCGATGGAGACGGTGAGCACCTCGGTGCCCGGCTTCAGCCCGGCTTCCTTCATCGCCTGGATGGCGCCGACCATCATGTCGTCATTATGCGCGTAGACGGCGCAGATGTTCTTGCCGCCGCCCTCGGCCTTGATGAAGCTTTCCATGACTTCCTTGCCCTTGGCGCGGGTGAAGTCGCCGGTCTGCGAACGGACGATCTTGACGTTGGAGGCGCCGGCAATGCCGTCCTCGAAGCCCTTCTTGCGGTTGGCGGCGACCGAGGCGCCCACCGTGCCCTGGAGCTCCACCACGTTGCAGGGCTTGCCGGCGACGGTCTTCACCAGCCACTGGCCGGCGACCTTGCCCTCATGCACCGAATCCGAGGTGACGGCGGTGAGGTAGAGTTCCTTGCCGGAGGGATCGATATCGCGGTCGAGCAGCACGACCGGGATCTTGGCCTCCTTGGCCTCCTTCAGCACCGTGTCCCAGCCGGTGGAGACCACGGGGGCGAGGAAGATGGCGTCGACGCCCTGGGCGATGAAGGAGCGGATCGCCTTGATCTGGTTCTCCTGCTTCTGCTGGGCGTCGGCGATCTTGAAGGTGATGTTGCGCTTCTTCGCCTCCGCCTTGGAGACGGTGGTCTCCGCCGCGCGCCAGCCCGATTCCGAGCCGATCTGCGAGAAGCCGACGGTGAGGTCGCCCGCGCGGGCGCCGGTCGCGAACAGGGCGCCGGACAGAGCCGCAGACATGGCAGTAGCGAGCATCAAAGCTTTGAAGGACATGGCGTTTCTCCCGTGAGGTTCAGCTGCGCGCCACTTCCGGGCGCTTGTGAGCTGGCGTTTTATGGCACGGTTTGGAACGCTTGAATAGTCATACTGTTTGACTTTTCAGCCGCAGTGCAGCGGGCCCTTCGCGGCCGCGAACGTCATGGCGGAGCTGACGCAACGGCCCGGCCGGCGCGCGGCCGCCAGCGGTCCGCGCTTGCCGGATCGGACGGGGGCGCCGAAGCTGCGGGGTTCCGGAAATCGGCGGATCACCGCCACCTTTGAGCGAGTGCCGCCATGCTGATCCGCCCCGCGACGCCGGCCGACGAAGCCGCGATTCTCGGCCTGCTCCGCCAGATCGCCGCCGAGGCCGACGAGCCGGATTACGGCCCGCAGTGCAGCGATGCGCGGCTGCTGGAGGTGATCGACCAGTGCCGGACGCTGGTGATGGAGCGGGACGGCGCCGTCATCGGCATGAGCGCGGTGCGGGTGCTGGATTTTTCCGAACATCCCGACGCGCCCGGCGCGAAGGCGGCGTTCCTCATGGCGTTCGGCATCGAGACCTCGCAGCGCCGCCGGGGCCACGGCGCCGCGCTGTTCGCGGCGATGCGCGCCCTACTCGGCGAGGAGGGCGTGGAGGCGCTCAGCCTCAACGTGTCGGCGGCCAATGAGGCGGCGCAACACTTCTATCGGCGGATGGGGCTGGCGGTGCGCTCCATGCACATGGGCATGAGCCTTGTGCCATGAGGCTCGTGCCATAAGCCCTGCGGTGGGCCCGGCCGCGCCGGAACAGCGGCGCGGCTGCCGATGTCCGGCGAGCAGACACCCTCAGAGGGAACGGCAGGGGCGGGGACCGCCCCTCGTCAGTGCACGAAGCCGACGATGTCCTTCACCTGGCGCATGGTGACGTCGGCGATGGCGCGGGCGCGCTCGGCGCCGTCGCGCAGCACCGCGTCGATATGGCCGGGATCGGCGACGAGGCGCTTCATCTCGTTACCGATCGGCCCGAGCTTCTCCACCGCCAGCTCGACCAGCGCGCCCTTGAAGGTGGAGAACTGGCCGCCGCCATAGGTCTCCAGCACGACTTCCTTGCCGGTGCCGGACAGCGCCGCGTAGATGCCGACGAGGTTCTCCGCCTCCGGGCGGCCCTTGAGGCCGTCGAGCTCGGTGGGCAGCGGCTCCGGATCGGTCTTCGCCTTGCGGATCTTCGAGGCGACGGCGTCGGCGTCGTCGGTGAGGTTGATGCGCGACAGGTCGGAGGGGTCGGACTTCGACATCTTCTTTGAACCGTCGCGCAGGCTCATCACCCGCGCGGCCGGCCCGCCGATCAGCGGCTCGGTGAGCGGGAAATAGCCGCCCTCCTCGCCCCGGCCGAGACCGTTGGCGGCGATCGAGTCGGAGAAGTCGTTGTTGAACTTCTGCGCGATGTCGCGGGTGAGCTCGATATGCTGCTTCTGGTCCTCGCCGACCGGCACGTGGGTGGCGTGGTAGAGCAGGATGTCGGCGGCCATCAGGTTGGGATAGGCGTAGAGGCCGACCGAGGCGTTCTCGCGGTCCTTGCCGGCCTTCTCCTTGAACTGGGTCATGCGGTTCAGCCAGCCGAGGCGGGCGACGCAGTTGAACACCCAGGCGAGCTCGGCGTGGCCGGAGACCTGGCTCTGGTTGAAGACGATGTGCCGGGTCGGGTCGATGCCGGCGGCGAGATAGGCGGCGGTGACTTCGCGGATGTTGCGCGACAGCTCGGCCGGGCCGCCCCAGACCCGCATGTCCGGGGTGATGGCGTGCATGTCCACCACGCAATAGATGCAGTCGAAGCTGTCCTGCAGTTCGGCGAAGCGCTTGATGGCGCCGAGATAATTGCCGAGATGCAGGTTGCCGGTCGGCTGCACGCCGGAAAACACGCGCTGCTGGACGTTCATTACACCCTCGAAAAGGCTCGCATCCTCGAAGAAACGGGATCTCCCGCCGGGTCCGCCGCGGACGCGGCTTTCCGGGGTCCGCGTCATGGCACGCACGGCCTGACGGCGCAAGGGCTGTAAGCCTGAAGCCCGCGCGAGTTCAGCGACGCGGCAGCAGGCCGAGGCCGCCGGCGGCAAGCCCATAGGCGACGACACCGGCCAGCACCACGCCGCCGAGCGCCAGCGTGCCATGAAGGCCGCCGGCGGCGAGCGGGCCGGCGAGGAGATGCGCGCCGAGCCCGACCGGCAGCGCCATGACGAGCGTCGCCGCGAGACAGGCGGCCAGCCGCCGCCACTCGCCGCCGTCGAGACGCAGCAAGCTGGCACGGGCGAGCCCGCCCCACAGGCCGATCAGCGCCACCACGCTGGAGACGACGACGCCGAGCGCCGGCCCGGCCAGACCGAGCGGGCCGGCGGCGGCGAAGCCGACCAGCCCGCCGGCGACCAGCGCGGCGAGGCAGACCCGGGTAACCAGCCGGCCGAGCCCCTGCGCGAAGGCGGCGGTCGACAGGATGCGCTCCATCGCCTGCAAAGGCAGGCTCGCCGCCAGCATCGCCAGCGCGGTGACGGTGAGCGCGGTCGCCTGCGCGTCGAAGGCGCCGCGCTGGAACAGCACCCGCACGATTGGCTCGGCCAGCAAAGCGAGGCCCATCGCCGCCGGGGCGGTGAGCGCCAGCGCCGCGACGAGGGCATGACCTGTCAGATTCTCCGGCCGGCCGCGCACGGCCAGCGCCGGCAGCAGCACCGCCCCGGCGCTCGCCCCGACGAGGCCGAGCGGCAATTCGACGAGACGGGTGGCGTAGAACAGCGCCGAGACGCCGCCGTCGAGACCGGAGGCGCTGGCATTGGCGACGAGAATGCGCAGCTGCGGCAGCGCGGCGGCGAACAGCGTCGGCCCGGCGGCCAGCAGCACCGGCAGCGCTGCCTTGAGCGCCGCGCGGTTCGGCATGAGGGCGGCCGGCCGGTAGGGCAGCGCGGCGCCGATCACCATGAGCTGTGCGAACGCGCCGGCCAGCGTCGCCAGGGCGAGGAACACCAGCGCGCGGGCGCCGAATCCCTCGTGGCCGCCGGCATGGAGGAGGGCGAACAGGCCGATCACCGCCAGCACCGCGAGATTGCCGACGGCGGGTGCGAAGGCCGGCCTCGTCACCCGGCCGGCGGCGTTGACCAGCGCGGCGAGCACGCCGGCGCAGGCGGCCAGCGGCAGGGCGAACATGGCGATGCGCCCGGCCAGTACCGCGCCGCCGGCGCGGGCGGGATCGTCGAGGAAGCCCGGCGCCAGCAGCGCCGCCACCTGCGGCATGAACAGCGCCAGCCCGGCCGCCAGCAGGCCCGCCGCGACGGTGAAGGCGAGGATCAGCGCCCCGGCAAAGGCCCCGGACGGCGCGACGGGCGTCGTGGAGGAGGGCGGGGCGGTACCGGCGGGAGCGGAGGCTTCAACCTCCGACGCGGCGGGAGCGACGTCGGCCGGAGCAGGGGCGGCGGGCAGGCGCGGCAGGATGGCGGCGTTGAGCGCCCCCTCCCCCAGCAGCCGGCGGGCCAGCTGGGGAATGGCGAGGCCGGCGACCGAGGCGTCGGCCACCGCGCCGGTGCCGAACAGCGCCGCCACCGCCGCGTCGCGGGCAAAACCGAGCACGCGCGAGAGCAGCGTCAGCGAGACGACGGTGGAGGCATGCCGCAGCAGGGACATCAAGGCGCCGGCGGTTGGGACCCTGCCAGCAATAGACGCTTGCAAGGCGTGGCGGAAGGGCGCGGCGGAAGGGGACTGCGGCGCGCGCTCGGAGGGGCCGCGTGCGGCTCGGTCACGTTGCGGGCGGTTCCCCGTTCTGCTACCGGACAATACCCCTTCCCCATGCGAAAGGACCGCACGTGACCGCGCCAACCCTCGATGTGATCGGTTTCGGCAACGCCATCGTCGATGTGCTCGCCCGTGCCGAGGACGACTTCCTGATCGCCCATGGCATGCGCAAGGGCGGCATGACGCTGATCGACGAGGAACGCGCCGAAACGGTCTATGCCGCCATGGGGCCGGGCATCGAGATTTCCGGCGGCTCGGCGGCCAACACCATGGCCGGCATCGCCGAGCTGGGCGGGCGCGCCGGCTTCGTCGGCAAGGTGAAGGACGACGCGCTCGGCGCCATCTTCGCCCATGACATCGAGGCAGCCGGCGTCGCCTACCGCACCCCGGCGGCCCCCGACGGCGCCGCCACCGCCCGCTGCCTGATCCTGGTGACGCCGGACGGCGAGCGCACCATGAACACCTATCTCGGCGCGGCGCAGGACCTCACCCCCGACGACGTGGTCGCCGCGACGGTGGCGAGCGCCACCGTGACCTATCTCGAAGGCTATCTCTGGGATCCGCCGCCGGCCAAGCAGGCCTTCCTCAAGGCCGCCGCCATCGCCCACGATGCCGGGCGGCACGTGGCGCTGACGCTGTCCGACGCCTTCTGCGTCGACCGCTACCGCGCCGAGTTCCTCAAGCTGATGCGCGAGGGCACGGTCGACCTCGTCTTCGCCAATGAGGGCGAGCTGAAGGCGCTGTACGAGACCGCCGATTTCGACACCGCCCTCGCCCAGCTCTCCACCGACGTACGCCGGGCGGTGGTGACCCGCTCCGAGCAGGGCGCGCTGTGGGTGTCCGGCAATGAACGCGTCGCGGTGCCCGCCCACCCGGTCGAGGAGGTGGTCGACACCACCGGCGCCGGCGACCTGTTCGCCGCCGGCTTCTTGCACGGTTTCTCGCGCGGCTTCGCCCCGGCGGAATCGCTGCGGCTCGGCGCGCTCTGCGCCGCCGAGGTGATCGGCCATATGGGGGCGCGCGCCGAGCGACGGCTGAAGGAGCTGGCGCAGGAGAACGGGCTGCGCATCTAGACATTCCGTTACGGAATGGACATGGAGCGCCGGACGCAACTTCGTCACGATTGCCGGCGAAGCTCGGGGTGTACCGCGTTGCGGGGTCCGTCGCAGAGGTTCGCCAGATGAGCGTCGTCCAGCTCCAGACCCCGCCTATCCCTTATGACGCCGCCCGCTTCCGTTCGACGGCGGACTATTACGGCCGCTACCGCCAGCCCTACCCGCCCGAGCTGATCGCGGCGGTGGCGGATCGCGTCGGGCTGGAAGCCGGCGACCGGCTGCTCGACCTCGGCTGCGGGCCGGGGCCGCTGGCGATCCTGTTCGCGCGGCTCGGCTACGACGTCACCGGCATGGATCCCGAGCCCTCCATGCTGGCGGCGGCCAAGGCCGATGCGGCGGCGGCCGGGGTGCGGCTCGAACTGATCCGCGGCTCGTCCTACGACCTCTCGCCGGCGCTCGGCCGGTTCGGCGCGGCGGTGATGGGCCGCGCCTTCCACTGGATGGACCGGCCGGCGACGCTGCGCGCGCTCGACGCGCTGATCGAGCCCGGCGGCGCGGTGGTGCTGATGGGCGACCGGCGGCTGCACGCCACCCCGGACTGGCATGCGGTGCTCGACCGGCTGGCCGAGCGGCACGTGCCGCAGCGCTATGCCGACCGGCGGGCGCGCCAGCAGCCGGGCTGGGTGCCGCATGAGGCGGTGCTGCTCGCCTCGCCCTTCGCCCATGTCGAGCGGATCGGCCGCATCCTGCCCCGCGAGCGCGGCATCGAGGATGTGATCGGCCTCGCCTATTCGCGCTCGCTCACCTCGCCGGCGGCGCTCGGCGACGCCCAGCCGGCCTTCGAGCGCGAGCTTCGCGACGAACTCGAACGGCTCGCCCCGGACGGGCGCTTCCACGACGTCATCGAGATGAGCGCGGTTCTGGCCTTCCGGAACCCGCCGGAGCACTGACGCGCGTCTGCCGGCGGAAGCCGGCAAATGGAGGACGCGATCCGCCGGCGTCTGCCGGCGGGGGCGGGCTCAGCGCGAGCGCCCTATCGCGGCGCCCTACCTCGGCGCCCTTTTGGCGAGGATGCGCTGCAGCGTGCGGCGGTGCATGGAGAGACGGCGCGCCGTCTCCGACACGTTGCGCCCGCACAGCTCGTAGACCCGCTGGATGTGCTCCCAGCGCACCCGGTCGGCCGACATCGGGTTTTCCGGCAGCTGCGGCTTGTAGTCGGCCTGGGCGTTGAGCGCGGCGCAGATGTCGTCGGCGTCGGCGGGCTTGGCCAGATAGTCGACCGCGCCCATCTTCACCGCGTTCACCGCGGTGGCGATGTTGCCATAGCCGGTGAGGATGATGCCGCGCGCTTCCGGGCGGCGGCGCTTCAGCGCCGAGATGACGTCGAGGCCGTTGCCGTCGCCGAGCCGCATGTCGACCACGGCATAGGCCGGCGGGCCGCCCTCGACGCGGGCAAGGCCGTCGGCGACGGTTTCCGCCGTCGTCACCGCGAAGCCGCGCATTTCCATGGCGCGGGCCAGACGCTGGAGGAAGGGCCGGTCGTCATCGACGATCAGCAGCGAACGTTCGATGTTATCGGCGGTAGTATCGAGCATGGCGTTTCCCCGGCGAGGGGCTCCCTTGCGGCCGCCATGCGTTGCGGCGGCCTCACTATTTTATGCGAGGCTACACCGCAGGGGCGGCAATGCACAGCGCCGTGGCATTATAGCGCAGCGTCAACGCTTGTCATTTCACCTCGACGGCGACGGCGTCCCGCTCGGAAATATCGATCTGCCGGCGCGGCCAGCGCACGGTGACGCGGGCGCCGTGGCGCGGGGCCGGCAGGTTCACATAGGCGAGCTCGGCGCCGGAGCGCTCCAGCAGCGTCTTGGCGATGAACAGGCCGAGCCCGAGCCCGTGCTCGCCATCCTCGCCATCGCCGTTCTCCTCGCGCCGCCAGCGATGGCGGCCGCGGCTGGTGAGATAGGGCGCGCCGATGCTGTCGATGAGCTCGGCCGGGAAGCCCGGCCCGTCATCGGTGACGGTGACGACGATGTCGCGGTCGTTCCAGTCGGCGGCGATCTCCACCCGGCGGGCGGCGAAGTCGACCGCGTTCTCGACGATGTTGCCGAGGCCATAGATCAGGCCGGGATTACGGGCGATCACCGGCTCGCCGATGCGGGTGGTGGCGGAGACCTCGACGGCGATGCCGAAATCGCGGTGCGGCGAGGCGACGTCCTCCAGGAGATGGGTGATCTTCATGCGGTCGAACGGCGCCTCGCCGGCGTCGAGCGTGGTGAGGCGGCGCAATATGGCGCGGCATCGGTCGGACTGCTCGCCGAGCAGGCGGATATCATCGGCGAGCGGGCTGTCGGCCGGCAGGCCGCGCGCCAGCTCCTTGGCGACCACGGTGATGGTGGCCAGCGGCGTGCCGAGCTCATGGGCGGCGGCGGCGGCGAGGCCGTCCAGCGCCGAGAGGTGCTGCTCGCGCGCCAGCACCAGCTCGGTGGCGGCGAGCGCCTCGGACAGTTCGCGCGTCTCCTCGGCCACCCGCCAGGCATGGGTGCCGATGAAGGCGATGGACACCGCCAGCGCGCACCAGATGGCGGCGAGATAGAGCGGCGGCAGCAGCGGGCCGCCACCGACAACGTCGCTGTGCCGCCAGGGCAGCGGCATCTGCCACAGCCCGACCAGCGCCGCGAGGCCGCCGGCGAGCAGCCCGAGCAGCAGGGTGGAGCGCGGCGACAGCGCGGTGGCCGAGATCAGCACCGGGGCGAGGAACAGCACCGCGAAGGGATTGGCGAGGCCGCCGGTGAGGAACAGCAGTGCCGCCACCTGCAGGATGTCATAGGCCAGCAGCCAGGTCGCCTCGGTATTGGACAACCGCCGCGCGCCGGGCGAGCGCAGGCGCAGAGCGAGGTTCAGCCATGCGGAAAGCGCCACCACCGCGAGGCAGGCGCCGATCGGCACGGTGAAGCCGAGCAGCCACTGCACCACGACGATGGCGGCGGTCTGGCCGGAAATCGCCAGCCAGCGCAGGCGGATGAGCGTGTCCAGCCTGAGGCCGAAAAAGCGCTCGCCGATCGGATGATCCAGCGAAAGTGGCATTTTGTTCCCCCTTGCGCGCCCTCTATACAGGCAAGCGACGCGCGGCGGGAATGCGCTGATTCGTTTGACGTGCGGCCGAAAGCGACTATGTGTTGCGCTGCACAACAATCCCGCCGGTTTCTTCGCTATCGCGGGAACCCGGGCGGGACCTCGGGAATTGCCGACCTACCGACGAGGCTACGCCGGCCGGATGCGGGCGGTTCTACCGGTACAGGTGCGTTGCAGAACCCCACTCACACATCGGAGGCGCGTATGGCGATCGGTGTATTCGGGACGTTGCCCGACGCGGAAGCAGTCGCAGGGACGCCGGCGGAAATGCTGGAGGCGGCCTCGGTCTTCTCCAAGCCGCTCTACTGGATGTTCGAGATGGGCCAGGCAGCGCTCGACCCGCTGCGCATGCTGGCGGATGCCGGGCGGCTGTATTACCGCAACCCGGCCAACCCGCTCGCCCATACCGATTTCGGCCGCACGTTGCTCGCCGGCTTCGAGATGTTCGAGCGCACCACGCGGCGCTACGGCAAGCCGGACTGGCGGATCGACCACACCACCGTCGGCGGCGCCAAGGTGCCGGTACGCATCGAGACGGTGTGGGAAAAGCCGTTCTGCCGGCTCATCCATTTCGAGCGGGTGTTCTCGCGGCCGCCGCGCCGGCCGCAGCCCCGCATGCTGATCGTCGCCCCGCTGTCCGGCCACTACGCGACGCTGCTGCGCGGCACGGTGGAGACGCTGCTGCCCAACCACGACATCTACATCACCGACTGGACCGATGCGCGCGAGGTGCCCTTGAGCGCCGGGCGCTTCGACCTCGACGACTACATCGACTACCTGATCGAGATCTTCCACTTCCTCGGCGGCGGCGTGCACGCGCTCGCCGTGTGCCAGCCGGCGGTGCCGGTGCTGGCCGCCGTGTCGGTGATGGAGGCCAAGGGCGACCCCGACGTGCCCGCCTCCATGGTGCTGATGGGCGGCCCGATCGACACCCGCGAGAGCCCCACGGCGGTGAACAACTTCGCGGAAGCGCGCGGGCTCGACTGGTTCCGCCGCAACGTCGTCACCACCGTGCCGTGGCCGCATCCCGGCGTGATGCGGCAGGTCTATCCCGGCTTCCTGCAGCTGCACGGCTTCATGAGCATGAATCTGGAGCGGCACCTGCAGGCGCATGCCGACATGTTCCGCCATCTGGTGAAGGGCGACGGCGACAGCGCCGCCAAGCACCGCGACTTCTACGACGAATATCTCTCGGTGATGGACCTGCCGGCGGAATATTACCTGCAGACGCTGCAGGCGGTGTTCATCGACCACGCGCTGCCCAAGGGCACCTTCACCCATCGCGGCGAGAGGGTCGATCCCGGCGCCATCCGCAACGTGGCGCTGCTCACCGTCGAGGGCGAGAACGACGATATTTCCGGCGTCGGCCAGACCCAGGCGGCGCACAAGCTGTGCGTGAACCTGCCGGAGGAAAAGCGGGCGCATTATCTCCAGCCGACCGTCGGCCATTACGGCGTGTTCAACGGCTCGCGCTTCCGTGCCGAGATCGCCCCGCGCATTTCCGACTTCGTGCTGAGCCATAACTGGCCGAAGAAGGGCCACAACCAGCCGGCGCAGGCCGCCAAGGCCGAGCCGGAGGCCTGAAGAATGGCGGGGCCGGCCATGGCTCGCTCCGCCTGGCCCGCCCCGCCCGTCCGGCTCGCGCCGTCGGTGGCAATAAACGATCCCGGGCGGGATTTGGGAGCCGCCGCCCAGGCAATATGCTCCGACGGGCGGACCGAACCCCGTGAGGCCGAAACGCCCCGGGTCCCAGTGCGGCGGCCGCGAAAACCTGCCGCCCGCACCCGTCGCCGTGCTGAAATCCTCGTCTTGCAGTCCCCGTCTTGAAATCCTGGCGCTGAACTCGCCGTTCCGGCACCGATGACGGGCTGGACGTCCGCCGGCACCGCACGCCCCCCGGCGATCCGCAACCGGCCAAGTGCCGCCACGGATGAGGGCGCCGGCGGAGGTCCCGCGCCGGCGAGATCACTCGCCGACGACGCTATTCGCTCGCGACGTCCTGCGGCATCAGCCGGTCGAGGCGCGACACCAGCGGGCGCACGGTCGCGGCATCCGGCCGGCCGGCGGCGCGCAGCTGGCCGAGGCGCTGCTCGTGCTCGTCTACGAAGGCGAGGGCGGCAGCCCGCTGCTCCGGCGTCATGCGCGGCGTGTGCTCGAGGCGCTTGCGCATCTGCGCGAAGCGGGCGTCGAGCGGGGCCTCCGGCAGATTGGCGAGATAGCCGCAGAAGGTGGCGTCGAAGGCGGCGCGCCAGCTCTCGCGGGTGAAGCCGGCCTTGGCGATCAGGCCGCCGCGCACCTCGTCGCGGGTGAACCACTCGTCGGCGGTCTCCTCGTCATAGGCGAGCGGGCCGAGCTCGGGCGACAGCTTCTCGACGAGATCGACCACCTTGGCGGCCTCGGCGGTGGTCAGCGCTGCGGGACTGGCCATCGCATGGGCGACGAGGCCGGCGAGCAGGACGAGCGCAAGCGTGACGATAGCCGCACGCGTCCGCAGGCGTAGGGGCAGGTAAGACATGATTGGCACTCGCTGGTGAAACGCGAGCGTCTTGCTAAACGGACCGGACGGTCCGGTCTCGGCATCGCGCGCAGCAACTGGGCGTGCCGCGCAGCCGGTTACGCGGTCTTCGACTCCCCGGACGTCAGTTTCTCCTCGCCCGTACCGCCCGCGCCCGCACGTCGGACGGCGTGCAGCCATAGCGGCGGCGGAAGGCGCGGTTGAAGGTCGACAGGTCGGTGAAGCCGGCATCGAAGGCGAGGCTGGCGATGCTCTCGCGGCTCGACGGATCGCCGAGCCGGCGGAAGGCGCGCTCCAGCCGCGCCTCGCGCAGGAAGTCCGAGAAGCTGGTGCCTTCCTGCGCGAACAGGAGCTGCACATAGCGCGGCGAGATGCCGTGGCGGCGGGCGATGGCGGCGATGTCGAGCTCGGGATCGTCGAGCCGGGCGAGGATGTGCCGCTGGATCAGCGCCAGCCGGGCGCCGCGCAGCGCCGAGCCGTGCTGCTCGGCGCCCTCCGCCGGATTGGCGGCGAGGGTGAGCGCGGCGAGCCGGGTGAGATGGTCCGCCGCCAGCCGGGACGCCTCCGGCGTCGCCGGCGGGTGTCGGCGCAGCAGCTGGGCATAGCCGACCAGCAGGCCGAGCCCGGCCGTCTCGCGTCCCGCCGTGCGGAAGGCGTGGCCGCCAAGGCCGGGCACCAGCGCCGCCAGCACCCGGCGCGGCAGTACCAGCACCTCGTAGCAGCTGGCCGGCGCCCGCGTGACGAAGCGCGCCGACTGGTCGAAGGCCAGCAGCTCGCCGGCGCCGACGGCCAGCGTGCGGCCGCCGTCGATCTCGGTCTCGTAGCCGACGGGATTGACCAAGAGCTGGTAGTCGTCGCGGCCATCGGCGAGCAGCTCGCGCGACCTCACCCCGGTGAAGGCGTCGTAGCAGGCGTCGCCGACCAGCACGCCGTCGAGCGGCAGGATGGAGAAGCGGGCGCGGAAGCTCTCGGAGTCCACCGGATTGAAGTTCATGCCGGCGGCATGGCGGCCGACCACATCATGGATGAAAGCGAGGCGCTCGTGCCGCGGCACGTCCTCGGTCGACAGGCGTTGCATGGCGTTCCCCCCGGACAGCCTTGGTCTTTTGCCGTGTTGCGGGCGGACAGGTGTGACGCTACGGCAGAAAAGTCAATCCGGCGACGACGGAGGCACAGCGGAGGCTTGATGGAGGCGCGGCTCACGGCTCCCAATAGGGCGGGTCGCCGAACGCCTGCCGCAGCCAGTCGGCCAGCGCCCGCAGCTTGGCCGGGGGACGGCGCCCCTCCGGGTGGGCGACATAGATGAATTCCGGCTCCGTCACCGCGCCGACCTCGACCGCCACCAGCGTTCCGGCCTTCAGCGGCGGCCCGGAGATGAACAGCGGCAGCAAGGCGATGCCGAGCCCGGCGAGGGCGGCGTCGCGCATCAGTTCGCCATTGTTCACCCGCAGCGCCGCCGGCGCACGCAGATGCACCGTTCCGTCCTCGGTGAGGAAGCGCCAGTCGGCGATGCCGCGGCCGGTGTAGAAGATGCCGCGATGCGCCTCCAGCTCGGCGAGGCTGCACGGCGTGCCGTGGCGGGCGAGATAGTCCGGCGAGGCCACCAGCACCCGCCGGCTGCGGGCGAGACGCCAGGCGACCAGCCGGCTATCATGCAGCGGCCCGTGCCGCACCACACCGTCATAGCCTTCCGAATGGGCGTCGATGCGGCGGTCGTCGAGATCGAGGGTGAGCTCGATGCGCGGATGCCGGGCGAGGAAGGGGTAGAGCGCCGGGCCGAGATGCAGCCGGCTAAAGGTGACCGGCGCGGAGAGCCGCAGCGGTCCGGCCAGCGCGCCGCGCCGCTCGGCCAAGGCGGCGGCGGCGGATTCCAGTTCGTGCAGCGCCCCCGAAGCGCGCTCCAGAAAGGCGAGGCCGTCCTCGGTGAGCGACAGCTTGCGGGTGGAGCGGTGGATCAGGCTGGCGCCGAGCCGCTGCTCCAGCTCCTTCAACCGGTCGCTGACCACCGATTTCGAAAGCCGCAGCCGACGGGCCGCCTCGCTGATCGAGCCCGCCTCGGCAATGGCGACGAAGGCGGCGATGCCGTCGAGCTTCATCGTTCGGATTTCCCGGACACCAATTCCATTTTCCGCAGGCTAATCCGAACGCTTCGGCATCGCCATACTCCCTGCCGACACAATGACAACCGGCGGGCCGGCCGCGCGGCGGCGGTTCGCAACCTCAGGAGAATTACGATGGGACGTCTTCAGGACAAGGTGGCGCTGATCACCGGCGCCAGCTCCGGCATCGGCCGGGCGACGGCGACGCTGTTCGCCCGCGAGGGCGCGAAACTGGTGGTGGGCGCCCGCCGGCAGGCCGAGCTCGACGCGCTGGTGGCGGAGATCACCGCCGCCGGCGGTGAGGCCGTGGCGCTGGCCGGCGACGTGAGCGCCGAGGACTATGCCCGCGCGCTGGTGGCGCTGGCGGTCGAGCGGTTCGGCCGGCTGGACATCGCCTTCAACAATGCCGGCACGCTGGGCGAGAAGGGCCCGAGCACCGGCGTGTCCCTCGACGGCTGGAACCAGACGCTGGCGGTGAACCTCACCGGCGCCTTCCTCGGCGCCAAGCACCAGATCGACGAAATGGCGAAGACCGGCAGCGGCTCGGTGATCTTCACCTCGACCTTCGTCGGCTACACGACGGCGTTTCCGCAGATGGCCGCCTATGCCGCCTCGAAGTCCGGGCTGATCGGCCTCACCCAGGCGCTGGCGGCGGAATATGGCCCACAGGGCATCCGGGTGAACGCGCTGCTGCCCGGCGCGGTGGAGACCGAGATGTATCGCGAGGCCAACAACACGGCGGAGGCGCAGGGCTTCATCAACGGCCTGCACGCGCTGAAGCGGGCCGGCCAGCCGGAGGAGCTGGCGCGCGCCGCGCTCTATCTCGCCTCGGACGATGCGTCCTTCGTCACCGGCACCGCGCATCTGGTGGATGGCGGGCTGTCGATCACCCGGACGTAACTGCTCCAGCGTGACTGCCAGTCAAGTCGAGCGTTGCCGCGTTCGGTCCGGCGATGCCAAAGCCGGAGGCAGGAGGAGGTTCGGGCAGAGAGCTGGACGGCCCCGGCACGACGCCTGGAACCACGCCATTGCGGAGCGTCGAGCCCCTCACCCTACCCCCTCCGTCACCATCGGATGTCTCCGCTGGTGACCTTACTGGGTGACGAACTCGGCAGCAGCCGAGTTCGTGCGGGGGAGCGGGAGTGGCGGCCGCTGGCGGCGATGGCTGCCCGCGCCCGCAGATCCTTCACGCCCGTTCAGCCGGCCCGCGCGGGATCGACGGCGATGGGGGTCAGGCGGGCGACATGGTGATGGTCGGAGGCGCGGAACCGCACCACCGCCCGCGCCTGATCGAGAAAGGCGCCGGCCTCCATCAGCCCCTTGTCGACCAGCAGCTCCACCGCCGCCTCGTGCCATGAGACATAATAGGGCTGGTCCGGATGGGCGTGGATCTCGGCGCTGAGCCGGGCGGCGAATTCCGGCCATTCGAACAGGCCGCGCTCGTGCAGCTTCACCACCAGCGCGAAGGCCTGCGCCTCCCACGGGGCGGCGAAGGCCTTCGGCCGGTCGAGATCGGGCAGCAGCGGGCCGGTCACGGCGTCACCTCCACGGGGGCGGGCAGCAGATAGCTGTCCCACAGGTCGATGGTGAGGCTGTCGGTCGCCGCGCCCTGCGGACCCCAGAGCTCGCGCATGTCGAAGCGCACGGCGTAGCAATATTCCCGCGTCTCCTCATCGCCGATGGCGCGCACATCCGGCAGCGCATAGAGGCCGTGCACCTTCACCACCACGCCGCGCTTGCCGCGGCAGTAGCGCGGCAGCCGCGTATGGGTGAGCGGGCTGAGCGTGCGGGTGACGACCTTGTCGCCCGGCGCGAAGGCCGGCACGCGGGCGGGATCCTCGATCCGGGTGGTGGCGCCGGTGGCGAGAATGTCGAGAATGTCGGCGGCGCTGAGCATCAGGCGTCTCCGGCGAGAATGTCGGCGGAAGGGGCGCGGCCGGCGGCGAGATGGCGGCCGAATTCCTCGGGGGTCATCAGCCCCTTCTCCATCATCAGCCGCGCCACCGCGAACCACCATTGCTCGTAATAGGGGCGGGTGAGGTACGTCACCGGCTCCAGCCGCTCGCGCGACTGGCGGAACTCGTCGTCGGAATAGTGCGCGCCGATGGTGACCATGAACAGCGCGCACATGCGCCGCTCCCACTCGTGCTTGAACACCGGCTCGCTTCCGTCATAGCCCGCCGGCACCACCCGGCCGAAGCCGTCGAAGCCGCCGCAATCATGTACCGAGTTCATTAGGCCGGCTCCGGGCTCAGGGCTTCGGTGACGCCGATCATGCTGTCGCGGGAGACGAGGGCGGCGAGCGCCGCCTCGTCGAGGCCCTCTGTGCCCTCCGGGCGGCGGGGGACGACGAGGTAGCGCACCTCGGAATTGCTATCCCAGACGCGGATCTCGGTGCTGTCCGGCAGCACGGTGCCGAATTCGGCCAGCACCGAGCGCGGGTCGCGCACGATGCGGGTGCGGTAGGGCATGCTCTTGTACCAGACAGGCGGCAGGCCGAGCACCGGCCACGGGTAGCAGGAGCACAGGGTGCAGACGACGACGTTGTGCACATCCGCCGTGTTTTCCAAGGCCACCATGTTCTCGCCCTGCGCGCCGGCGAAGCCGAGATCGGCGATGGCGGCGTTGGGATCGGCGAGCAGCCACGCCTTGTAGACGGGATCGGCCCAGGCGCGGGCGATCACCCTGGCGCCGTTCTTCGGGCCGATCTGGTTCTCGTAGAGGTCCACCACCGCGTCGAGCGCCGATGGATCGACCAGCCCCTTCTGGGTGAGCAGTTCCTCCAGCGCCTTGACGCGGGCGCTGATCTCGATGTCGGCGATCGACATCAGTAGCGCGTCGACTTCCTCGGAGTGGATGCGGTGGAAATGATCGTGATCATGGCCCTCATGCGAATGATCACCGTGCGAGTGATCGTCATGATCGTGGTCGTCGTGCTGCCCTGCCATGCCGATGCGGTCCGCCCAAGAGACTGAAATCGCCAGCCTGAAGTCACTGGCCTGAAATCGCCGGGAAAGCCGCATTATGCGGACACGCCCTGCGCGTGTCGACGATGCAGGGGTAGAAAAACGGCATGGTGAAAAAGCAGGCGCCCCGGCAGACGCAGCTGCACGTGCAACCTCCCGACTGATCGGCCCCGGCGTTTAGCCACTTAGATACCCTTGCCGCCGGCCGGATCTGCCTTACGCTGCGCCCGCCGAAATAGAGAGGGATTCGCGCCATGTTCGAGGCAAAATCGAAACGCCGGACGCTTGCGGGACGCGGCGCCCGCCTCGGCGTCTCCCTCGCTGTGGCGCTGAGCCTCGCCCTCGGCGCGCCGGCGCAGGCCTGCACCAGCTTCCTGCTGGGCACCTCCGACGGCGCCTATGTCTATGGCCGCACCATGGAATTCGGCTTCAAGCTCGCCTCCGACGTGATGGTGATCCCACGCCACTTCGCGCTGGCCGGCACCGGTCCCGGTGGCAAGCCCGGCATCGCCTGGACCTCGACCTATGCCGCCGTCGGCATGAATGCCTTCGGCCTGCCGGTGCTGACCGACGGCATGAACGAGAAGGGCCTCGCCGGCGGCATCCTGTATTTCCCCGACTATGCCGGCTATGCCGACCCGGCCAAGGCGGACCCGAAAAGCGCCATGGCGCCGTGGGACTTCCTGACCTGGGCGCTGACCAACTTCGCCACCGTGGCCGAGGTCAAGGCGGCGCTCGCCGGCATCACGATCGTCGACGTCGCCCAGCCGCAAATGGGCATCACCCCGCCCTTCCACTACACGCTGCACGACGCCGGCGGCGCCTCGCTGGTGATCGAGCCGGTGGGCGGCGAGCTGAAGGTCTACGACAACCCGTTCGGGGTGATGACCAACGCCCCCGACTTCAGCTGGCACCTCACCAATCTCAAGAACTATGTGAAGCTCTCGCCGGTCAACGCACCGGACATCAAGGTGGGCGGCCAGACGATTTCCTCGTTCGGCCAGGGCTCCGGCCTGCTCGGCATTCCCGGCGACCCGACGCCGCCCTCGCGCTTCATCCGCGCGCTCGGCTATGCGATGTCGGCGCAGAAGCTGCCGAGCGGCGAGCCGAGCGTGCGCCTCGCCGAGCACATCCTCAACAATTTCGACATCCCGGTCGGTTTCATCCAGCCGGGCGGCGGCAGCACCGCCGATCTGGAATACACCCAGTGGTCGTCGGTCGCCGACCTCAAGAACCGGCGCTACTATGTGAAGACCTATGACGACCAGGTGCTGCGCGCGGTCGACCTGACGAGCTTCGACCTCGACGCCAAGGC
Source organism: Ancylobacter sonchi (assembly GCF_018390695.1). Taxonomy (GTDB): domain Bacteria; phylum Pseudomonadota; class Alphaproteobacteria; order Rhizobiales; family Xanthobacteraceae; genus Ancylobacter; species Ancylobacter sonchi. The sequence goes on from NZ_JAHBGF010000016.1 coordinate 91,996, forward strand.
CCTGGCCGTCGCGCCGCTGAAGCCGATGCCGACCCCGCCGCCGCTGGCCTTCCCCAAGCCGTGAGGCGAGGCTCCGCCGACCAGCCTTCCGCCGACCCGTGGGCCGGCGGAACCGTTTGCCGCATCGGCACCGCGCCTCAATGGGCGCGGGCGAACATCTCGTTGAAGGAATAGCCGGAGCCGCGCACGGTGCGGATCGGGTCGGGCTGGCGCGGACGGTTCAGCGCCTTGCGCAGCCGGCCGACATGCACGTCGACGGTGCGCTCGTCGATATAGACGTCCTGGCCCCAGACGCCGTCGAGCAGTTGCTCGCGCGAATAGACCCGGCCCGGCGACTGCATCAGGAACTCCAGCAGCCGGAACTCGGTGGGGCCGAGATGCAGCTCGCGGCCGGAGCGGTGCACCCGCTTGGTCTCGCGGTCGAGCTCGATGTCGCCGGCGCGCAGCAGCGTCGAGATATGGTCGGGCTTGGCCCGGCGCAGCAGCGCCCGTACCCGCGCCACCAGCTCGGGCACCGAGAATGGCTTCACCACATAGTCGTCGGCGCCGGTGGCGAGGCCGCGCACGCGCTCGGTCTCCTCGCCGCGGGCGGTGAGCATGAGGATCGGCATGCGCTCGGTTTCCGGCCGAGCGCGCAGGCGCCGGCACAGCTCGATGCCGGACAGGCCCGGCAGCATCCAGTCCAGCAGGACCAGATCCGGCACCTTCTCGCGCAGCCGCGTCTCGGCCTCGTCGCCGCGCGCCACGCTCTCGACCGAATAGCCCTCGGCCTCGAGATTGTAGCGCAGCAGCAGGGTGAGCGGCTCCTCGTCCTCGACGATGAGAATGTTGGTCGGCATCGCTTATCCCGTGAGAAAGATCCGCCCCCGCCTCAGGAGGGGAACGGAACCGAGGTCAGGCTGGTGGTATCCTGCTTCGGCCGCTCGTCGGTCAGCAGCTGGCCGGTGGCGAGATAGTGCACCGTCTCGGCAACGTTGGTGGCGTGGTCGCCGATGCGCTCGATGTTCTTGGCGCAGAACAGCAGGTGCGTGCACAGCGAGATGTTGCGCGGGTCTTCCATCATGTAGGTGAGGAGCTCGCGGAACAGCGAGGTGTAGAGCACGTCGATCTCGCCATCGCGCTTCCACACCTCGATGGCGCGGGCGTCGTCGCGGCCGGCATAGGCGTCGAGCACTTCCTTGAGCTGCTCGAGCACCATGCTGGACATGTGCTCGACGCCGCGCACCAGCTTCTGCGGGTGGAACTCGCCGGTGAGGGCGAGCACGCGCTTGGCGGTGTTCTTGGCGAGGTCGCCGATGCGCTCGAGGTCGTTGGCGATGCGCATCGCGGCGACGACCTCGCGCAGGTCGCCGGCCAGCGGCTGGCGACGGGCGATGGTGAGGATCGCCTTTTCCTCGATCTCCCGCTGCAGGAGGTCGATCGGGCCGTCGAGCACGATCACCTTCTGGGCAAGCTCGGCGTCGCGCTTGATCAGCGCCTGCACGGAATCGGCGACCAGCTGTTCGGCCTGGCCACCCATCTCCACCACGTGGCGGCTGATCTCCTTGAGATCGGTGTCGAACGAGGAGACGATGTGTTCGGAGGGCATCGGACGATCCTTTTTCCCGTCGCCACTCAGCCGAAGCGGCCGGTGATGTAGTCGCGGGTGCGCGCCTCGCGCGGATTGGTGAAGATCTCGTTCGACGGCCCGACCTCGATCAGCTCGCCGAGATAGAAGAACGAGGTGATGTCGGCGCAGCGGGCGGCCTGCTGCATGTTGTGCGTCACGATGACGATGGTGAATTCCTGCTTCAGCTCGTCGATCAGGTCCTCGATCTTCGAGGTCGAGATAGGATCGAGCGCCGAGGTCGGCTCGTCGAGCAGGATCACTTCCGGCCGCACCGCGATGGTGCGGGCGATGCACAGGCGCTGCTGCTGGCCGCCGGACATGCCGAGCGCCGAAGTGTGCAGGCGGTCCTTGGTCTCCTCCCAGATGGCGGCCTTGCGCAGGCACCATTCCACCCGCTCGTCCATCTGCGACTTGGAGAGGCTCTCATGCAGCTTCACGCCGAAGGCGATGTTGTCATAGATCGACATCGGGAACGGCGTCGGCTTCTGGAACACCATGCCGATGCGCGAGCGGATTACCGTCGAGTCGAGGTTCTTCGACAGGAGGTCGCCGCCGTCGAAATGGATCTTCCCTTCCGCGCGCTGGCCCGGATAGAGCTGGTACATGCGGTTGAACACGCGCAGCAGCGTGGACTTGCCGCAGCCCGACGGCCCGATCATCGCGGTGACGCGCTTCTCGGGAATGGTGAAGTTGATGTTCTTCAGCGCGTGGTTGTCGCCGTAGTAGAAATTCAGCTTCTCGACCTTGAGCTTGGGCTCGGCGGACGGCGCGGTGGCGCGATTGACGGCGGAAGCGATGTCGATCGAGGTATCGGGTGCGAAATTCATGGCCGTCTCACTTCATCTTCGCCAGAACCAGGCGGGACAGGACGTTCAGGGTCAGCACCCCGACGGTGATGATGAGGGCGCCGGCCCAGGCAAGGGCGACCCAATCCTCGAAGGGGCTGGCGGCGTATTGATAGATCGCGATCGGCAGCGACGCCATGGGCGCCGACATGTTCAGCGACCAGCCATTATTGCCGAGCGAGGTGAACAGCAGCGGCGCGGTCTCGCCGGCGGCGCGAGCCAGCGCCAGCAGGATGCCGGTGACGATGCCGGCGCGGGCGGCGCGCCAGGTAATGAAGGTGACCACCTTCCACTGCGGCGCGCCGAGCGCGAAGGCCGCCTCGCGCAGGCCGATCGGCACCAGGTTGAGCATGTCCTCGGTGGTGCGCACCACCACCGGGATGACCAGGATGGCGAGCGCCGCCGAGCCGGCCCAGCCGGAGAAGCCGCCGAACGGCACCACCAGCAGCTGGTAGACGAACAGACCGATCAGGATCGACGGCGCCGACAGCAGCACGTCGTTGACGAAGCGCACGACGTTGGCGACCTGGGTGCCGCGGCCGTTCTCAGCGAGGAAGGTGCCGCACATCAGGCCGATGGGCGTGCCGACGATCAGCGCGACGCCGATCTGGATCAGCGAGCCGACGATGGCGTTGAGCAGGCCGCCACCCGCGCCGGGCGGCGCGGTGATCTTGGTGAAGACGTGCGGGCCGAGGGCCGGAAGGCCGCGGGACAGCAGCGTCCACAGGATCCAGGCGAGCAGCACCAGCGAAAGTGCGGCGAAGCCGGTGGAGATGGCCTTGACGACGTAGTCGGTGGTGCGACGGCGGGCGAGCGATGCCATGATTTCCTCTCCCCTCAGCCCTTGAGCTTCGAACGCACCAGGAGGCGCGACAGAGCGAGAACGATGAAGGAGATGACGAACAGGATGAAGCCGAGCTGCAGCAGCGACTGCAGCTTGAGCGAGCCGATCGACGCCTCGGGGAACTCGTTGGCGATGGTCGAGGCGATGGTGGCGCCCGGCGCGAACAGCGAGGCCGACATGCGGGTGGCGTTGCCGATGACGAAGGTGACCGCCATGGTCTCGCCGAGCGCGCGGCCGAGGCCGAGCATCACCGCGCCGACCATGGCCGTGCGGCCATAGGGCACCGAGACGTTGCGATAGACCTCGTAGCTGGTGGCGCCGACGCCGTAGGCGGATTCCTTCAGCATCGGCGGCACCGATTCCAGCACCTCGACGAACATCGCGGTGATGAAGGGCAGGATCATCAGCGCCAGGATCAGGCCGGCGGTGAGCATGCCGGCGCCGAGCGGCGGCCCCTGGAACAGCGCGCCGAGCAGCGGGATCGGGCCGAGCCACTCGATCAGCGGCGGCTGCACATAGGCGGCGATCAGCGGCACCACGATGAAGAAGCCCCACATGCCGTAGATGATCGACGGGACGGCCGCGAGCAGCTGGATGGCGACGCCGATCGGCCGGCGGAACGGACCGGGGGCGATCTCGGTGAGGAAGAAGGCGATGCCGAAGGAGAGCGGCAGCGCCACGATGACGGCGATCACCGCGCTCGCCACCGTGCCGAACACCATGACGCCGGCGCCGAAGCGCTCGGTGACCGGGTTCCAGGTGGTGGACCAGAGGAAGGAGATGCCGAACTCGCGTAGCGCGGGCAACCCGCCCTCGAAGAGCATGGCGATGATGAGGCCGAGCAGAACCAGCACGAAAATGCCGCTGGCCCAGAGCAGGCCGACGAAGATGGGATCGCTGATGCGCCCGGTCGGCTTGTGCGCGGCGAGCAGGGCCGTGTCGGCCTCGGTTCCGCTGATAGAGGCAGCCATGTCGAATGTCCTTGAGCGCTGTCGCCGCTGATGCGCTTGAAACGGGATTGCCTGCTCACCGGCCTGACGGGCGCCTCGATGGACGCTCGCACCCGGGGCGGGCAAGACGCGGAAGGCACGGCACGGTATCGGCGAGCGAAAGGCGAGGGGGCGGCCGTCAGGACGGCGACACCCCCTCGCCCGCTATCGGAGCCTTGAGGCTCAGTTGGTCCAGACCGCCTTGCCGTCGGCCTTCACTTCGGCCTTCCAGGCGTCGCGGATGGCGCTGACCACCGAGTCCGGCAGCGCGATATAGTGCAGCTTCTCAGCGATGGCGTCGCCCTCGGCGCCGTACGCCCAGTCGAAGAACTTGATCACTTCGGCCGACTGCGCGCCGTTGGCGGGGTTCTTCGGCAGCAGGATGTAGGTGGCGCTGGTGATCGGCCAGGCCTTCTCGCCGGCGGTGTCGATCATCGAAGCGGCGAAGTTCTTCGCGCCCTTCCAGTCGGCGGCGGCGGCGGCGTCCATGAAGGCGGCGGTGGTCGGCTTCACGACCTTGCCGGCCTTGTTGACGAGGTTGGTCGAGGTCAGCGAGTTGGCCGCGGCATAGACGAACTCGACATAGCCGACCGCGCCCTTGGTGTTCTTCACGGTGCCGGCAATGCCTTCATTGCCCTTGGCGCCGGCGCCAGCCGGCCACTGCACCGAGGTTGCGGCGCCGATGTTGGACTTCCAGTCCGCGCTGACCGAAGCGAGGTAGGAGGTGAACACGAAGGAGGTGCCCGACGAATCCGAGCGGTAAACCGGGACGATGGCCAGATCCGGCAGCGTCACGCCCTTGTTGAGCGCGGCGATCTTCGGGTCGTTCCACTTGGTGATCTTGCCCTGGTAGATGTCGGCGAGGGTGGCGCCGTCGAGGGTGAGCTGGCCGTCGGCGACGCCGTCGATGTTGACGATGGCGACCACCGAGCCGATCACGGTCGGGAACTGCAGCAGGCTGGCCTGCTCGAGCTTGTCGTCCTTCATCGGCGCGTCGGAGGCGCCGAAATCGACCGTGCGGTTGACGATCTGGTTCTGACCACCGCCCGAGCCGATCGACTGATAGTTGAGGCCGGTGCCGGACTTCGCCTTATAAGCCGCAGCCCAGGCCTGGTAGACCGGGGCCGGGAACGAGGCGCCCGCGCCGTTGATGTCGGCAGCGAAGGCGTTGCCGGTCAGGGCGGCGAACGAGACCACGGCGACGCCGAGGAGGCGGTTGAATTTCAAAGGTCTTCTCCCAGTGCTTCAGCGGCTCGCGCGGCGCACGAGCCGGGCCGGAGGTGTTGCCCGTAGGCGGTGATGGATCACACGGGACTCTTAACGACCGGACGCCACCGTTCTATGACTTTGCAATGACACTTAAATGACAGGTCAAGCCATTGTCTTGGCGTCGTTTTTCGTCACTTCTGCCGGCAGTGCCGCCAGCCGGACCGAGAATGTCGAGCCATCGCCCGGAATGCTGTCTATGCCGAGCCGGCCGCGATGACGGGCGACGATGTGCTTGACGATGGCGAGGCCGAGCCCGGTGCCGCCCTGCTCGCGCGAATGGGCGGTGTCGACGCGGTAGAAGCGCTCGGTGAGGCGGGGCACGTGCTCGGGGGCGATGCCCGGCCCGTAGTCGCGGATCGCCACCAGCGCATCGTCGCCGTCGCGCGACAGGGTGATCTCCACCCGCTCGCCGGAGGCGCCATATTTCAGCGCGTTCTCGACCAGGTTCTCGAAGACGCGGATCAGCTCGTCGCGGTCGCCCTGCACCAGCACCGGCGCCGCCGGCTGCTCGAAGACGATCTCCACGCCCCGCTCGGCGCCGAGCGGGGCCAGCGCCTCGCGCACATGGCCGACCGCCGCGCCCAGATCCACCCGCGACTGCGGGCGCATATGGGCGTTGAGCTCGATGCGCGACAGCGACAGCAGGTCGTCGATCAGGCGCGACATGCGCCGGGCCTGCTCGGCCATGATCTTGAGGAAACGCTCGCGGGCGGTGGCGTCGTTGCGGGCCGGGCCCTGCAGCGTCTCGATGAAGCCGGAAAGCGAGGCGAGCGGGGTGCGCAGCTCGTGGCTGGCATTGGCGATGAAATCGACCCGCATCTGCTCGACGCGCCGCTGCGGGGTGAGGTCGGTGAAGCTGAGCAGCAGCGCCTCGACCTTCTCCGCGCGGCCCCCGCCGGTGCCCGGTCCGGTGACCGGCACGATATCGGCGCGCAGCCAGCGGTCGACCGGCACCCGCTGGCTGAACTCGACGCGACGGGCCTTGCCGTCGGCGCTGGCGGCGCGGATCGCCTCCAGCACTTCCGGCACCCGCACCGCGAAGGAGACGGGATCGCCGACGCGCACCGCGGCCAGCATGCCGGACGCCCGCGCATTGGCGGCGCGCACCGTGCCGCGATGATCGAGCAGCAGCGCCGCCTCCGGCAGCGCCACCACCAGCGCGGCGAGCCGGTCCGGCGGCGGTGCCGGCGGCTCGCGCAGCCGCGACAGGGCGGCGGCGACCGGCTGGCGGAAGCGCCAGCGCCCCGCCGGCAGGCAGGCGGCAAAAAACAGCACGCCGCCGAGCAGCAGCGCAGGACCGGTGGCAAGCACCTCCTGCCCCACCGCGACGAGCAGGCCGAGACCGCCGGCGAGCAGAATCCAGCGCGCCGCGAGGAGGCGCTCGCCGAGCGTCTCACGCGCGAACGGACCGGATTCTTCGATGCTCATGGCGCTCACCTCCTCGGGATGCCCAAATTTCATTCTTTACGTTATGTTGTGTTCGCCTGCCCGGATGGATTCGCCGGAAAATCCGTCCAGCGGGCGAGGGAGCGACTCAACCATTTCTTCTTATGGTCTCATCGAGAGGCTTCCATATGACGAAGAAGGCGAACCGCGCGGCGGTCAAGCCCGTCGCCGCGAAATCCTCCACCACCGACGCCGTCACGGCGCAGGACGCCCTCCCCGACATGCCGGTGCCAGGCCCCGACGGCGACGGCCGCAAGAAGGCGCAGGGGAAAGGCGCTGGCGGAAAAAGCGCGGCGGGCAAGAGCGGCGCGTCGAAGGACGGCGATGCCGGGCGGCTCGCCTCGGCGCTCGGCAGCTTCTCGCTCGACCTGCCGTCGCTTCCGGCGATCATCGACGAGCGCGCCTATCGCAGCGGCAACTATCCCTATGCCGACCGGCCCAAGCGCAAGCACTACGAAAAGGAGCTGCTCGGGCTGCAGATCGAACTCCTGAAGCTGCAGCGCTGGGTCAGCGAGACCGGCGAGCGCATCGTCATCGTGTTCGAGGGGCGCGACGCGGCCGGCAAGGGCGGCGCCATCCACCGCTTCGTGCAGCACCTCAACCCGCGCTTCGTGCGGGTAGTGGCGCTGAGCAAGCCCACCGAGGCCGAGGCCGGCCAGTGGTATTTCCAGCGCTATATCGCGCATCTGCCGCGCAAGGGCGAGATCGTGCTGTTCGACCGCTCCTGGTACAATCGCGCGGTGGTCGAGCCGGTGATGGGCTTCTGCACGCCGCAGGAGACGGCGCATTTCCTCGAACAGGCGCCGACCTTCGAGAAGATGCTCGCCGAGGACGGCATCCGCCTGTTCAAGATCTGGCTCGACATCGGCCGCGAAATGCAGCTGAAGCGGCTGTTCGCCCGCAAGAAGGACCCGCTGAAGCACTGGAAGCTGTCGCCGGTCGACCTCGCCGCGCCCTCCCGCTGGGAGGCGATCTCGGCGGCGCGCGACGCGATGATCGCCGCCACCGACCAGCCGGGGGCGCCGTGGACGGCCGTGCTCGCCAACGACAAGATGCGCGCGCGGCTCGGCGTCATCCGCCAGGTGCTGGCGCGGCTGCCCTATGCGGAGCGCGACGACCGGGTGGTCGGCGTGCCCGACCCGCAGATCGTGCTCGACGGGCGCAATTTTCTGCACCGGGCCGATGGTTGAGCCCTGCTGGCGCCCAGATTGCCTGCCAGACCTCATCGGCATAAGAGCATGACGCTGCGTCGGTCATTGGGGGCGGATGCGCAACAGGCGCCAGGTCGTCCGGCAAATGCCGGACGCGATCAGGATGTTGCGTCGCGCTGTCCCTGCCTGGAACGAGGCCGGCGCCGACCGCATCATCCTTCCGCCCGATCCCACTTCGTCCGACCCGGGACCGCGACCGCGACATGATCTTTCTCCGGCCGATCCGGCGCTTGCTGACCACGGGCCTGTGCGGCCTGTGCGCGGGCGCGGCTGCCGCCGCCGAACCCTCGCCGCCCGGGCCACCGCCCGGCCTGCCGCCCGGCTACGGGCCACCCGGTTTCGAGGCGCCGCCCTTCGGGCCGCCGGCGGGGGTGTTCGGCCCGCCGCCCTTCGCGCCCGCCCCGTTCGGGCCGCCGGCGCCGGGACCGATGCCGCCGCGCCCCTCCATCGACTTCACCCTGCGCGGACGCACCCTGCCGGAGGGCGGCGAGGTGCATATCGTGCATCGCCAGGGCCGCATCCGCGTCGATGTCGGCGTCGCCGCGGTGACGACGACGCTGACCGGCTTCATCGACCTGAAGGCCCGCAAGCTCGCGGTGCTGTCCAACCTGCCCGGCCTCGGCCGGGTGGCGGTGGAGATGACGCTGCCGCCGGAATATGCGGCGATCGACATGCCGGCCGACAGCCAGTACTGGGGCACCGACACGGTCGCCGGCGAGCCCTGCGACATCTGGCGCGGCACCGACCGCACCACCGCGGCGCCGATCGAGGCCTGCATCACCCTCGATGGCGTGCCGCTGCGCTCGCTGACCTATACCGATTCCGGCAAGAAGGTGATGTTCCAGGCAACGGAGATCTCGCGCGCGGCGCTGTCGCCCGACGCGGTGTCGCTGCCCAAGGGGGTGAAGGTCAAGCGGCTGCCGAGCGCCATCCAGGGCATGGTGCCGAGCCTGACGCGCTGACGAGCCGGCCGGAAGGCCGGACGGGGCCGGAGCTCAGCCGACCGCCCGGCGCGGCGCCTCGCCGACGGCCTCGGCCAGTCCGCCGCCCGACACCGGCCCGGCCCCCGACGGCGCATCTCCCGACAGAACATCTCCCACCTGCGGCTGCAGATCGTCGAGCCGCGCGGGCAGGGCGGCGGCGGCCAGCGCCGTATCGAGCGAAGCGGGCACGCCCACCTTGCGCCGGCGGCTGAGCAGCAACTCGCGAACGCCCATGGTGACGAGGGCGATGGCGAAAGGCGTCACGTAGTAGAGCAGACGCAGCAGCAGCAGCGCGCCGAGCAGCGGCTCCTTCTCGAACTGCGACAACGCGACCAGCATGGCGGCGTCGAACACGCCGAGCCCGCCGGGCGCATGGCTGGCGAAGCCGAGCAGCGTCGCCGAAATGAACACCACGCCGAGCGCGATCGGGTCGATGAACGGCGTCTGCGGCATCAGCACATACATCGCCGCGGCGCAGAAGGAGAGATCGACCATGCCGATCACCATCTGCAGCAGCGTCAGCTTCCAGCCCGGCAGCGTCACCTGCCAGTGGCCCTTGCCAATGCCGATGCGGCGCGGCTTCAGCCCGACCCACACCACATAGGCGGCCAGCGCCGCCAGAAGACCGAGGCCGATCAGCCGGTTGATCCAGGCCGGCAGCTGGTCGACCGCGCTCGCCGCCCACGGCTCGATGCTGATGCCGAGGCCGAGGATCGCCATGTTGCCCAGCCAAAAGGTGAGGCCGGTGATGAAGCACAGCTTGGCGACGTCCACGGCCCCGAGCCCGTGCGCGGAATAGATGCGGTAGCGCACCGTGCCGCCGGTGAAGGCGGAGAAGCCGATATTGTGGCCGATGGAATAGGAGGTGAAGGAAGCCAGCGCCGCCGTGCGGTAGGGCACATGGCTTTTGCCGATGGTACGCAGGGCGAACCAGTCGTAGAAGGTCAGGGTGAAATAGGCGCAGGCGACGAACAGCGCGGCGAGCGCCACCCGCCAGGGCGGGGTATCGGTGAGCGCGTCCAGCACCTCGCCGGGGTGGATGTTGCGCAACATCTCGTAGAGCACGATCACGGCGACGCCGATGATGGCCAGGCTGGCCACCACCCCTACGCCATGCCAGCCGACACGCTCGCGTAAGAACTTCGCTATCGCGCTCAGCGTGCTGCTCATGGCGTTCCCGTCATCCCGTCTGTCGTCATGCGCGTTCCCGACCCAGGCGTAGCAGAGCTTGGCCTCCGGCGGAACCGCCCATCACTGCGGCGACACCGCGCGGCGAACTTCCCTTAGGGAACAGGCCGAGGCACCCCGCCATGGAAGGGCGCGCTTGTCGGCCCAGAACGCGGCAACCCCGTGACGGCGGCATGACGGTCGCGTTTGTGTGAACCGCGCTCATAGCCGCACCGGATAGCCGATTTCGATGGTGCGCGGGCGCGGCAGGCCGAACCGGTCCACCGAGCGCTCGGCGTTACGCGCCAGAAAGGCGAAGACATGCGCGAGCGCGTCGCGAATGCCGAGGATTTCCTCCGGCGGCATGATGCGCTCGTGGCCGATGACATAGACCGCCTCGTCCGGGTCGATGCCCAGCGAATACAGCGCCGGGCCGAGCACCGAGGGCACGTCGATCTGCTGCATGTAGCCGAAGCGCACATCGACCCGCACATGGCCGGGATCGAGCACGGTGACGCGCACCCGCTCGTCGACCGGCACGCGCGGGCGCGAGGCGATCCACACCGAAGCGATGACCGATTTCGAGAACTGCACGTTGAACAGGTCGGACAGCCGGCCGAGCGCCACCGGGGTCAGCGCGCCGCCGCGCGACAGGAAGATGGCGGTGCGCGCCGAGGTGGCGCAGCCGGCCGGCTTGCCGCGGGCGACGAACTCCTCCAGCGGCTCGGCGAAGCGCTTCTGCTGGATGCCCAGCCCTTCGAGCCCACGCCGCCAGCTCACCATCACCACCAGCACCAGCGAGGCGATGGCGACCGGCAGCCAGCCGCCGTCGTGCAGCTTGGTGAGGTTGGCGGCGGCGAAGGAGACGTCGACCACCAGGAGCCCGCCGGCGAGACCGACCAGAGCCAGTACCGGCAGCCGGTCGAGCCGCTTCACATAGGCGACGAACAGGATGGTGGTGGAGATCATCGCCATCGCCACCGCGATGCCATAGGCAGAGGCGAGCCGGTCCGACGAGCCGAACGACACCACCACCGCGGTGCAGGCCAGCATCAGCAGCCAGTTGAGCCGACCGATATAGATGTGCTGGTCGTTATGCTCGCTGGTGTAGCGGATGCGCATCGGCGGCAGGTAGCCGAGTTCGATCGCCTGCTTGGCGAGCGAGAACACACCGGTGATGATCGCCTGCGAGGCGATGACGGTTGCCGCCGCCGCCAGGAACAGCAGCGGCACGTCGAACATGTCCGGCGACAGGTCGTAGAACGGGTTGCGCACCGCCGCCGGGTTGATCAGCACGGTGGCGCCCTGGCCGTAATAGTTGAGCAGCAAAGCGGGCATCGCGACGAACAGCCAGGCGCGGGTGATCACCCGCCGGCCGAAATGACCGAGATCGGCATAGAGCGCCTCGCCGCCGGTGATGGCGAGGAAGGCGGCGCCGAGCACCGCGCCGGCGAACCAGAAATGATCGGCGATCAGGGCGATGCCGTAGCGCGGATCGACCGCCACCAGGACGCCGGGCTGCTGGACGATGCCGTAGACGCCGAAGGCGCCAAGCGTGACGAACCAGAGCAGCATGATCGGGCCGTAGAAGGCGCCGATGCGGTCGGTGCCGGCCCGCTGCGAGACGAACACCGCCAGGATCACCACCACGGTGACGGCGACGATCCAGTGGTCGAGCGCCGGCGCCACCACTTCGAGGCCCTCAATGGCGGAGAGCACCGACATGGCCGGGGTGAGCACGCCGTCGCCGATCAGCATCGCCGCGCCGACCAGCCCGGCGACCAGCAGCCACAGCCGGGCGCCATTGGCGCTGCGGTGCAGGTCGAGCAGGGTCACCAGGGCGAGAATGCCGCCTTCGCCGTCATTGTCGGCCCGCAGCACCAGCAGCACATATTTGATGGTGACCGACAGGATGATCGCCCAGGTGATCAGCGACAGGATGCCGAGCACCTCGTCCGGCGTCGCCGCGGCGCCGCCTACCGCCAATAGGCCCTGCTTGAAGGCGTAGAGCGGGCTGGTGCCGATGTCGCCGAACACCACGCCGAGCGCCGCGAGTTCGGCGGTAAAGGGGATCACGCGTTTCGCGCTGGTCGTAGAAGAGGTCCGGGCCATAATGCCTCGTTATGCCCCTGACGGACGGCACGCTAGGCACCGGCCGCCCCGGCCGCTGCGGACGCATTTCACCAAACTGGCCCTTGGCATGATCGACGCCGACGATGAGGAGGAAGTCGCGCACCGCAGCAATAGCGCGGCGCGCCGCCGACGCCAAGCGGTGTTTCCCCAAAAGTCCGGCAAGCATCGGCCGGCGCTGGGGAACCCGGGTCCCGGACACGCCGGACCTCTGCCGGCGCGAACGGAGACAGGCGGTAAGCCGGGAAGATTTGAGGGAGAGGAGCGTGGGGGGGCGGAAGCTCCCCTCCCTCAACCATCCGTCGGAGCGATCCTCAGGCTTGCGGGAGCCATTCGGACTCACGACGGCGGCAACCGGCCCGGCCGGAACTCCGAAGAGCTAGGCGGCCGGAGTATTGGATCCAATTTACCGTCTGAACCGTTCGGTCAGTCGCTAGGAGGCTATATAGGCCCGGGAACCGGCTTTGTCAGCGGGGTCGAGAAATCTTCAACCGCAATAGCGGCAACGTGATCACGACAATTCGAAAACGTACTAGGTTTCGTGGCGAATCCCCGCGCAGCGATGATCCTCATGCCCTCCGCGCTCACCATCCCGAACGACTGGACCTTTCCCGCCGCGAGCGGCAAGCGCCGGCAGATCCTCGACGGCGCCGCCGGGGTCTTCCTGGCGAGCGGCTTCGACGGCGCCAGCATGGGCGAGATCGCACGGGCGGCCGGCGTGTCCAAGGGTACGCTCTACACCTACTTCGTCTCGAAGGAGGAGCTGTTCCGCGCCCTGCTGCGCGAGAAATGCTCGGATATTGCCGAGCGCTGCTTCCAGCTCGACCCGCAGGGCGAGGTGGACGCCGAGCTCACCGCCGTCGCCCGGCGCTACATCGCGGCGATGGCGGAACCCGACTACATCGCCACGCTGCGGGTGGTGATCAGCGCCGCCGAGAAATTCCCGGCCGTCGGCGCCGCCTATCACGAGGCGGGCATCGAGACCACCGTGGCGCTGCTAAGCCGCTGGCTGGCCGGCAAATCCGCCGATGGCGAACTCGCCATCGAGGAGCCGGAACTGGCGGCCAGGCAATTCATCTGCAGCTGCTATGCCCAGACCGTCACCCCGGTGCTGTTCGGCGACCTGAGGCGGCCGGCGCCCGAGGCGGTCGCCCGGGCGATCCGCTTCACCGTCGACGCGTTCCTGCGTGCCTTCGCGCCAAGGCCCTGAGTCTCAACCGCCGGTCCCGATCCCCTCGCCGGCGGCGAACAGCGCGTCGAGCCCCTCGCGGTAGCTGGGAAAGGCCAGATCGACCCCGAGGTCTCGCTTGAGCCGCTCGTTGCGCACCCGGCGATTGTCGGCCCAGAAGGACAGCGCCATCGCCGACATGGAGGCGGACGCCTCGGCGAAGGGCACCGGCACCGGCTCCGGCCGGCCGAGCAGGCGGGCGGCATGGCGCACCGGCGCGCAGGCCGGGGAGGGCTCGTCGTCGACCACGCTCACCGCACCGTCGAAGCCGAGGCGGAAGGCGGCATCGACGGCGCCGGCAATGTCGTCGACATGGATGCGGTTGAACACCTGGCCGTCGCGCTCGATGCAGCGGGCGCTACCATCGGCGACGTCGACGAGGGCGTTGCGGCCGGGTCCATAGATGCCGCCGAGCCGCAACACCGCCACCGGCCGGCCGACGCGGGCACCGAGCGCCTGCCACGCCGCTTCCGCCTCGATCCGGCGGACGGTCCGGGGCTTGCCGCCAGCGAGCGGAGCGCTCTCGTCGATCCAGCCGCCGGCGCTGTCGCCATAGACGCCGATGGTGGAGAGATAGACGATCGGGCCGGTGCCCTTGGCGAGCGCCTCACCGAGCAGCGGCAGGAATGGATCGCCGCCCTCGCCCGGTGCGGCGCTGACCAGCACCGCCGCCGCACCGGCTGCCGCCTCGGCCAGGCCCGGCGACTCCGGTGCCAGCAATTGCATGTCGCCTTCCACCACCCGCTCGCCCTTGCGCGAGGTGCCGAGGCGGCGGTCGAACCGCGCGCCGAAGCGCGCGGCATAGGCGCGGGCACAGAAGCCGTAGCCAAGGCAGATCAGCGTCGTCACGCGGCGGTCTCCAGCATGGGCATTTTCGCGCGACGTGGCGCCGTCTCGCGTGAAGAAAATGCGTCACAACAACAATCCGGAGCCTGTCCGGCGAACCGTGTTCCACCCGACATCCCTAGGCCTCCCATTCCGCTCGCACCGAGGCATCGGCCTCGACCGGCAAGTGGCGGGCGGCGAGCCCGGCGAAGTCGTCCGGCGGCAGCAGGCGCGCAAGCGCCCACACCGCCGCGCCGCGGATCAGCGGCGCGGGATCGTCGAGCAGGCGCCCCGCTTCGCCGGCAAGGGCGGCGTCGCCGGAATTGCCGATGGCGGTGAGCACGTTGCGCAGGAACCGCACCCGCCCGGTGCGCTTGATCGGGCTTTTCGCGAAGCGGGCACGGAACGAGGCGTCGTCGAGCCGGGCGAGCTCGGCGAGCGACGGGTTGCGGTTCTCGTCGCGGGCGGCGAGGCGCGCCTCGCGACCGGTCTGCGCGAACTTGTTCCACGGGCAGGCGGCGAGGCAGTCGTCGCAGCCATAGATGCGGTTGCCGATCAGCGGGCGCAGCTCGCGTGGGATCGGGCCGCGATGCTCGATGGTGAGATAGGAGACGCAGCGCCGCGCATCGATGCGGTAGGGCGCGGGAAAGGCGCCGGTCGGGCAGGCGTCGAGGCAGGCGCGGCAGGAGCCGCAATGGTCGCGCTCGGGTGCGTCCGGCGGCAGTTCCAGCGTGGTGGCGATGGCGCCGAGCAGCAGCCAGGAACCCTTTTCGCGCGAAACCAGATTGGTGTGCTTGCCCTGCCAGCCGAGCCCCGAGGCGGCGGCGAGCGGCTTCTCCATCAGCGGGGCGGTGTCGACGAACACCTTCACCTCGACGGTTCCGGCACTGCCGGCGCGCGGCACGAAGCGCGAGCAGATGCGCTTCAGCTTGCCCTTGATCAGCTCGTGATAGTCGTCGCCGCGCGCATAGACCGAAATGGCGCCACGCAGGCGGTCGTCGAGCGCCGCGCGGGGGTCCTCGTCCGGGCCGTAATTGAGGCCGAGCATGATGACGGAGCGCGCCTCCGGCCACAACGCGCGTGGCGAGGAGCGGCGCGCCGCCGTCTCCACCATCCAGTCCATGTCACCCTGCGCGCCGTCAGCCAGCCATTCGGCGAGGCGTGGCGCCGCCTGCGGGATGGCGTCGGCGGCGCAGATGCCGATGGCGTCGAAGCCTTCCTCGCGAGCGAGATCGACCAGCAGGGATTTGGCCGACAACAGGGATCTGGCCGACGGCGACGACTTGTCTGCCGGCAAGGACGTGACAGCCTGCGGGGATGTGGCCGCGCCGGGGGTCAGAAATCCAGATCCGCGTAGCAGGCGGCCGGCGGCATGCCCGCCATGGTCAGGGCGAGCAGCGGCCGGAACGCCGGGCGCGACTTGATGCGCGCGTACCAGATCTTCGCCGTCTCGTCCTCGTCCCACGGCACGTCGCCCAGATAGTCGACGCAGGAAATATGCGCAGCGGCGGCGAGGTCGGCATAGGTGAGCCGGTCGCCGGCCAGCCAGTTCCGCGTCTTCAGAAGCCAGCCGATATAGTGCAGATGATAGCGGATGTTGGCGCGGGCAGCACGGATGGCCGGCATGTCCGGCGGGCCGCCGCCGGCCTCGCGCGGCATGTAGCGCTTGTAGACCTTCTCGCGCACCAGCGGCTCGGACACCTCGAAGTAGAACTTCTCGTTGAACCAGGCCATCAGCCGGCGCACCTCGATGCGCTCCTCGCGACCACCCGGCAGCAGGCGGCGGTCGCCCATCGCATGGCCGTAGGTCTCGTCGAGATATTCGGCGATGACGGTGCCGCCCGGCACCACCAGCCCGTCCGCCTCCACCAGCACCGGGGTCTGGCCGGCCGGATCGAGCACCAGGAAACCCGGTCGCCGCTCCCACACCCGTTCCTCGATGAGTTCGGGAGCCATGCCCATCTCGCCGAGGGCGAGACGGATCAAACGCGAGAACTGGCAGAAGGGGTGATGATAGAGCTGCATTGTCCGGGGAGCGCCGCGCGGCCGCCTCAAATGAGCGCCGTCCGCTGATCGGTCTAGAGGGGTTCCGGCGACATCGCAAGCGATGACGGCATCAAGATGGCAGCAGCGGCGGGGCTTGCCGATACTGCCCGGTACGCTTTTTTCGACGTATCGTATCCGAGCCGTTAACGTGACCGGCCGGGCGCGACCGGCCGACAACAAACAAAGGGAGGACACCCATGGCCCACACCCCACAACACGGCACCGTCGTCTGGAACGAGCTCAACAGCCACGATGTCGAGGCCGCCAAGGGCTTCTACGGCCGGCTCATGGGCTGGGACTTCGTGCCGATGCCGATGGGCGACGATACCTACTGGATCATCCGCAAGGACGGCACCGACATTGGCGGCGTATTTCCGATGAAGGGCCCGGAATTCGACCCCATACCGCCGCACTGGATGACCTATCTCGCCGTCGACGATGTCGATGCCAGCACGAAGGAGGCGACGGCCGCCGGCGGCAAGGTGCTCAAGGGCCCGTTCGACGTGCCGGGGGTCGGCCGCATCGCGGTGGTGAAGGACGCCGAAGGCGCTGTAATGGGCTGGATTTCGCCGAAAATGTGAGGCGGCTCAAGGCCCTTATGACCCTCCGGATGCCCCAGGGGCATTAGGCGATTCCGACATTCGCGTGTCATGTTGCGGGCGCAGTTGCGTCGCGCAAGCGGCGCGGCCGCGTCCATCCACCTGCGAAGTGAAGGATGATCCGAACGATGCAGATGCCCCTCCCGGCTTCCCCCATACGTGCCTGTGGCTATTCCCTGCGTGAAGGCAGTCCCGAGTTCGACGACCTCGGCCTTTCTCTCGACGAAGCGGAGGCGCTCGGCGTCGATGTGGTGGAGCTGCCGGCCTATGCGTGGCATCTCATCGTCGGCGGCCGCGTGCTCTCCACCCGCCTCACCGACCTCTCCCGCGCCCTTGCCGGCCGCAGGCTCGGCTACACGATGCACGGGCCGCTGGCGATCAACCTGATGGACGTGCCCGAGCGGCTGGCCCGCCACGAGGCGGTGCTGGAAGCCTCGATCGAGATCGCCGGTGCCGTCGGCGCCGCCCATCTCGTCATCCATACCGGCATGGTGCGCGAGCAGGGCGACGACATCGAGGTCGCCTATGCCCGCCAGCGCGACGCGCTCGACCGCGCCGGCGACAAGGCCGCCAGCGCCGGCGTGACGCTGTGCGTGGAGAACATCTTCCGCTTCGCCGGCGCCCGCGAGACCGCGACCCCCTTGAAACTCGCCGGCGAGATCGCCGCCATCGACCACAGGGCGGTGAGGGCGACGCTCGATGTCAGCCATGCCTTCATCCGCTGCGCCGAGATCCGGCACGATCCGCTGATCGAGATCGCCGCGCTGGCGCCCTACGTCGCGCATCTGCACCTGCATGACAGCTTCGGCCGGCCGAGCGACCTGTGGACCTACCACCCGGCCGAGGCGGCGGCCTTCGGCGAGGGCGACCTGCATTTGCCGATCGGCTGGGGCGACATCGACTGGCAGGCGGTGGCGGAAGCGGTGCCGCTGGCCCCCGGCGCGGTGGCGATCCTCGAACTCAATCCGCGCCACTGGCGGGAAATCCGCCCGCAGGTGCCGGCGCTCCGGGCGCTGGCGGCGCGGTTCCGCGGCGTCGAGAACGCCGTCGCCGCCTGACCCGCCGGCGGAACGCCCGCCGCGGGAAAGCCGCGCGGGCAGCCGGCGTCGTCGATTCCGGCGCGACGGCCCGGGCGCGGGCGGTTTCGAGCGGGTTCTTGCCCAGAAGGCTTCTTGCAGGCACGGAACGCCGCCCCTATATCGGCGGCGAACGGCGCGATGAAAAAGCGCCGTACCCAATCTATCGGGGGCCGGTCCGGGGGAGGGCTCAGCGCGATGCGCCAGTGCCATCCTCTCCGGGTGCTCAATGAGGTCCGGCCGGCCTGCCAGAAGGAGAATGTACATGTCTAAAGTCATCGGTATCGACCTCGGTACGACCAATAGCTGCGTCGCCGTCATGGAAGGCACCTCGCCGAAAGTGATCGAGAACGCCGAGGGCGCCCGCACGACGCCCTCCATCGTCGCCTTCACGGAGGATGGCGAGCGCCTCGTCGGCCAGCCGGCCAAGCGCCAGGCGGTCACCAATCCCGAGCGCACCTTCTTCGCGGTGAAGCGCCTGATCGGCCGCCGCTACGACGATCCGATCATCGAGAAGGACAAGAAGCTGGTCCCCTATTCCATCGTGAAGGGTGACAATGGCGACGCCTGGCTCGAGTCGGACGGCAAGAAATATTCGCCCTCGCAGATCTCCGCCTTCACGCTGCAGAAGATGAAGGAGACCGCGGAGGCGTATCTCGGCGCCAAGGTCGACAAGGCGGTCATCACCGTCCCGGCCTATTTCAACGACGCCCAGCGCCAGGCCACCAAGGACGCCGGCCGCATCGCCGGCCTCGAAGTGCTGCGCATCATCAACGAGCCGACGGCTGCCGCGCTCGCCTACGGCCTCGACAAGAAGTCGGCCGGCACCATCGCCGTGTATGACCTCGGCGGCGGCACGTTCGACGTGTCGATACTCGAGATCGGCGACGGCGTGTTCGAGGTGAAGTCGACCAATGGCGACACCTTCCTCGGCGGCGAAGACTTCGACATGCGCCTGGTGAACTACCTGGCGGATGAGTTCAAGAAGGAGCAGGGCATCGACCTGCGCAACGACAAGCTCGCCCTCCAGCGGCTGAAGGAAGCCGCCGAGAAGGCGAAGATCGAGCTGTCGAGCGCGCAGCAGACCGAGATCAACCTGCCCTTCATCACCGCCGACGCCTCCGGGCCGAAGCACCTGACCATGAAGCTCACCCGCGCCAAGTTCGAGGCGCTGGTGGACGACCTGATCCAGCGCACCGTCGAGCCCTGCCGCAAGGCGCTCAAGGACGCCGGCCTGTCCGCCGGGCAGATCGACGAGGTGGTGCTGGTCGGCGGCATGACCCGCATGCCGAAGGTGCAGGAGATCGTGAAGCAGTTCTTCGGCAAGGAGCCCCACAAGGGCGTCAACCCGGATGAAGTGGTCGCCATCGGCGCCGCCATCCAGGCCGGCGTGCTGCAGGGCGACGTGAAGGACGTGCTGCTGCTCGACGTCACCCCGCTCTCGCTCGGCATCGAGACGCTGGGCGGCGTGTTCACCCGCCTGATCGACCGCAACACCACCATCCCGACCAAGAAGAGCCAGGTGTTCTCCACGGCGGAAGATGGCCAGACCGCGGTGACCATCCGCGTGTTCCAGGGCGAGCGCGAAATGGCGGCGGACAACAAGATCCTCGGCCAGTTCGACCTCGTCGGCATTCCCCCCTCGCCGCGCGGCGTGCCGCAGATCGAGGTCGCCTTCGACATCGACGCCAACGGTCTGGTGAACGTGTCGGCCAAGGACAAGGGCACCGGCAAGGAACAGCAGATCCGCATCCAGGCTTCGGGCGGCCTGTCGGACGCCGACATCGACAAGATGGTGAAGGACGCCGAGAGCCACGCCGCCGAGGACAAGAAGCGCCGCGCGGTGGTGGAAGCCAAGAACCACGGCGAAGCGCTGATCCACTCGACCGAGAAGGCCCTCGCCGAGCATGGCGACAAGGTCGGCGCGGCCGAGAAGGGCGCGATCGAGGCTGGCGTCGCCGAGCTGCGCACCGCGCTGGAGGGTGACGACGCCGAGGCGATCGCCGCCAAGACCAACGCCCTCGCCCAGGCCTCGCTCAAGCTGGGCGAGGCGATGTACGCCGCGCAGCAGGGCGGCGGCGAGGCCGAGGCCGGCGCGCCGAAGGACGACGTGGTGGACGCCGAGTTCACCGAAGTCGACGACGACAAGAAGAAGTCGGCCTGATCGGCTTTTTCGCAATCCCCGCCCCGGGAGTCCGCTTCCGGGGCGGCTTTGTAATGACGATGCAGGCAGACCGCCGCCACCTTCCGTCCGTTTCCCGGCGGACCAGGCTGCCGGCGGCAAGTTTCCTGCATGTAACGGGCCCGAATGTCCCGCCAGCCGCGCGCCTTCCCTGGGATTTGACCAGGGATTCGCGCGGAGCGGCTGGCCAGTGGACGAAACAATTCGGCGGCACGGCGACCCATGGCCAAGATTGACTATTACGAACTGCTCGAAGTGACCCGCACCTGCTCGGACGGGGAGCTGAAGTCGAGCTATCGCAAGCTCGCCATGAAGTGGCACCCCGACAAGAACCCCGGCGACACCGGGGCGGAGGACCGCTTCAAGCAGATCAGCGAAGCCTATGACGTGCTGAAGGACCCGCAGAAGCGCGCCGCCTATGACCGCTTCGGCCATGCCGCCTTCGAGAATGGCGGGGGCGGGGCGGGCGCCGGCTTCGGCAACGACTTCGCCTCCACCTTCTCCGACATCTTCGACGACCTGTTCGGCATGGGCGGCGGCCGGCGTGGCGGCGGCGGCGGCGGGCGGGGCACCGGGCGCGAGCGCGGCGCCGACCTGCGCTACAATATGGAAATCACGCTGGAGGAGGCGTTCGGCGGCAAGGATGCCACCATCCACCTGCCGACCTCCATCACCTGCGAGGCCTGCACCGGTACCGGCGCCAAGCCCGGCACCCAACCGACCTCCTGCCGCACCTGCGGCGGAGCCGGACGGGTGCGGCAGGCGCAGGGCTTCTTCACGCTGGAGCGCACCTGCCCGAGCTGCCAGGGTCGCGGCCAGGTGATCGAGGATCCCTGCCCGGCCTGCGCCGGAGCCGGGCGCGTCACCAAGGAGCGCACGCTGCAGGTCGGCATCCCCGCCGGCGTCGAGGACGGCACCCGCATCCGCCTCGGCGGCGAGGGCGAGGCCGGCGCGCGCGGCGGCCCGGCGGGCGACCTCTACATCTTCCTCTCGATCGGCCCGCACGATTTCTTCCAGCGCGACGGCGCCGACCTGTTCTGCCGTGCGCCGATCTCCATGGTGACGGCGGCGCTGGGCGGTTCCTTCGAGGTGCCGACCATCGACGGCGACACTTCCAAGGTGAAGATCCCCGAGGGCACCCAGTCCAACAAGCGCTTCCGGCTCGCCGGAAAGGGCATGCCGGTGCTGCGCACCCGCAATCGCGGCGACATGTATGTGCAGGTGGTGGTGGAAACGCCGCAGAACCTCACCCGCCGCCAGCGCGAGCTGCTCGCCGAGTTCGAGACGGAATCCTCCAAGGAGAACCACCCCGAGGCGCACGGCTTTTTCGCCAAGGTGAAGGATTTCTTCGCCGGGGATGCGGAATGATGCCCGTGACTGACGCATCGGCAGCAACCGGAACGTCATCGGGGTGTAACGGCTGCGTCATCGCCGTGACTTAACATTGCCCAATAGCGCGCCTAGTCTTCGCGGATTGCCTTTCGTTCCCTTCATTCACGGCCGGTCGTTTCGGCGCTTTGGAATCCAAGTGGCATGCTGCATCGCTCCTGCTCCGACAGCCCGAAGTCGCGTCCCGACGAAGTCCGCTTCCTGCAATCCTGGCTCCAGGACCCGCTCCGTACCGGGGCGGTGTCGCCCTCCGGCCGGGCGCTGGCACGCACCATGGCCGGCTATGTCGACCCCGATTCGGACGGGCCGATCATCGAGCTCGGCCCCGGCACCGGCCCGGTGACGGCGGCGTTGCTCGCCCGCGGCGTCGCGCCCGAGCGACTGGTGCTGATCGAGTACAACCCGGAATTCTGCAAGCTGCTGCAAGCGCGCTTTCCCGGCGTGAACGTGATCCGCGGCGACGCCTATGGCATCAGCAAGACGCTGGACGGCATGCTCGACAAGCCGGCGGCGGCGGTGGTGTCCTCGCTGCCGCTGTTCACCCGCCCGGTGGCGGAACGCTACAGCCTGCTCGACCAGTCCTTCGAGCTGTCGCGGCCGCAGGCGCCGTTCATCCAGTTCACCTATGCGGTGGTCTCGCCGGTGCCGTTGCAGGCCGAGCGCTTCGACGCCCATCGCAGCCCGCGCGTCTGGGCCAACCTGCCGCCGGCGCGCGTCTGGGTGTATCGTTCCCGCACCGCCTGACACCGGCCCTCGACGGGCGGCGCGGCCGGCGGTGCCGCTCCGCCGTGCCGGCATCCGGCGTTCCGGTTCCCAATGGTTCCGGTTCGCAGCGTTTCCTTCTGCGCGGAGACTCCCATGCGCCCGCCCAAGATCCTCACCTTCTCCGGCTCGATCCGCACCGGCTCCTATTCGGCGACGCTCGCGGCGATCGCCGCCAAGGAACTCGCCCTGCTCGGCGCCGAGCCGGTGCTGATCTCGCTTCAGGACTATCCGCTGCCGATCTACGACGCCGACCTCGAAGCCGAGGAGGGCGTGCCGCAGGCGGCCGAGCAGCTGCGTAGCCAGCTGGCGCTGGCCGACGGCGTGTTCATCGCCACGCCGGAATATAATGCCGCCGTGCCGCCGCTCCTGAAGAACGCCATCGACTGGGCCAGCCGCGCCAAGGGCGCGCCGGGAGGCGGCGGCCATGACCCGTTCAAGGGGCCGGTCTTCGCCATCGGCTCGACCTCGCCGGGCGCGCTCGGCGGCTATCGCGCCGCGATGATGCTGCGCCAGGTGCTGGCGCTCGGCCTCAGCGCGCTGGTGCTCGCCGAGCAGGCGATGGTGCCCGCCGCGCACCAGGCTTTCACCGACGCCGGCGATTTCAAGGACGAACGGCAGCTGGAACGCTTGCGCGGAACGCTCCGCACGCTTATCGACCAGTCGGCGCTGCGCGCGGGCCTGCGCGCCTAGCGCCATTGCGGGCCACCGCGCCGAGATGCGGCCGGATCGTCCAAGAGCCCGCCGACCGGAGACTGCCGATGAGCCCCGCCGCGCGCCTTGCCGTTCCCGATCCGCGCGATCGGCTGATCGTCGCCCTCGACCTGCCCTCGCTCCGGGCGGCGGAGGATGTGGTCTCCCGGCTCGGCGACACGGTGAGCTTCTACAAGATCGGCTATGAGCTCGGCTTCGCCGGCGGCCTCGGCTTCGCCCGCGAGCTGATCGGCGAGGGCAAGAAGGTCTTCATCGACTTCAAGCTGCACGACATCGGCAACACGGTGGCGAAGGGCGTGGCGAGCGTCGCCCATATGGGCGCCAGCTTCCTCACCGTGCACGCCTACCCCCAGACCATGCGCGCGGCGATGGAAGGCAAGGGCGCCAGCCCGCTGCGCATCCTCGCCGTTACCGTGCTGACCTCCTATGACGAGGCCGACCTCGCCGAGGCCGGCTATGCCGCCGGCGTCGACGCCACGGTGCGCCGGCGGGTGGAACAGGCGCGCGAGACCGGCATAGACGGCATCGTCTGCGCTCCGACCGACGCCGCCATGGTGCGCGAGGTGCTGGGGCCGAGGCGCGCCATCGTCACCCCCGGCGTGCGCCCGGCCGGCGCCGCCGCCGGCGACCAGAAGCGCATCGCCACGCCGGGCGACGCCATCCGCGCCGGCGCCGACCATCTCGTGGTCGGCCGGCCGATCGTCGGCGCGCCGGACCCGGCCGCCGCCGCCCGCGCCGTGCAGGCCGAGATCGCCGCCGCGCTCGCCTGAGCGACCGGGTTTTCCGAACAGGGAAAGGTTCACCAGCATGGCCAAGGGTTACTGGATCAGCCGCATCGACGTGCGCGACACCGAGGCCTACAAGCCCTATGTCGCCGGAGCCGACGCCGCGATCGCCGCTTTTGGCGGCCGCTTCCTGGTGCGCGGCGGCGAGTTCGAGGCGCCCGAGGGCGTGGCGCGCTCGCGCAATGTCGTGGTGGAATTCAAGGACTACGACACCGCGCTCGCCTGCTTCCAGTCGCCGGAATACCAAGCCGCCTACCAGCACCGCCTCGCCTCTTCCGACGGCGAGCATCTGGTCGTCGAGCAATATGAAGGCAACCAGCCGGCGGCGGGCGTGATCGACGGACCGGCCAGCGGCCCCGGCACCGCCTATTGGGTGATGCGCATCGACGTGCACGATCCCGAAGGCTACAAGCCTTATATCGCTGCCGACGCCACCGCCGTCGAGGCCTCGAAGGGCTGGTTCCTGGTGCGCGGCGGCCGGCATGCGGCGGTGCACGGCCCTGCTCGCTCGCGCAACGTGGTGCTCGCCTTCAAGGACTACGAGACCGCCCGCACCGCCTATCACTCGGCCGCCTATCAGGCCGCGCTGGTGTTCCGCAAGGCGGCCGCCGAAGCCGAGGTGATCATCATCCGCGGCGCGGAATAGGCGGTTTTCACGCGAAAGTGGCCGCATCGGCGGGATTCGCCGGAGCGCTCCCGCGCGGCCTGTGGACAAGCAGAAACGGTTCTGCTATGTGCGCACACCTTGATCGGCAGAGTGCCGTCCCGACTGGTTTTCGGAACGCCTTTCCCCCGATCTCCGAGATTCAACGCATCGCAATAGCGAAGGCACGAAGAGGAAGACACGTGCAGGTTCTTGTTCGGGACAACAATGTCGATCAGGCCCTGAAGGCCCTCAAGAAGAAGATGCAGCGCGAAGGCATTTTCCGCGAGATGAAGCTGCGCGGTCACTACGAGAAGCCTTCCGAGAAGCGCGCCCGCGAGGAGGCCGAGGCCATCCGCCGCGCCCGCAAGCTGGCCCGCAAGCGCGCCCAGCGCGAAGGCCTGCTGCCGTCCAAGCCGAAGGTCGTCGCCGGCGCTCGCTGAGCGGCACGGCCCCACGGGGCCTCCGGATACCGATATCCATGAGCGCGGTGACGTTGTCGCCGCGCTTTTTGGCGTTTGCGCCGGCGTCGCCGTCGCGACGCCGCCCACACGACGCGATATCCCCGGCAATGCCGCGAGCGGACAAGGAGCGGCAGGATGACCGACGCACCTGACCGGCCCGTCGCCCCGCCCCTACCGGAGGGAACGCCGATCCGCGACCTGCGCACGGCCACTCATGTGGCGGCCCTCGTCGCCGATCGGATCTGGCGGGCCTGGTGGCGCGATCAGGGCGTGCCGCTCGACGCGGTGCGGGCACGGCTGGAGGAAAGCCTCGGCGTTGCGCCCGTTCCGACCACCCTCGTCGCGCTGCGCGGCACGCAACTCCTCGGCACCGCCTCGCTGATCGCAAGCGACATGGAGCAGCGGCCGGCGCTGTCGCCCTGGGTGGCGGCGTTGTGGGTGGAGCCGGCGCATCGGCGGGCCGGCATCGGCGCGGCGCTGACGGAGGCGGCGAGCCGTCTCGCCTTCCGCCTCGGCCATGCGCGCGTCTATCTTGCCGCGCTGCCGGAGAAGGCGGATTTCTATCGCCGCCGCGGCTGGGCGACCTGCGAGACCGACGTCGACGGACTGGATATTCTCAGCCGGGCATCCCCGCCCGGCTGACGCGCCTCACTGGCGGTTCATCGGCACGGTGTATTCGCCGGCGCGGATGCGCTCGGCAAGCCGCGCCGCGAAATCGGCGGCCGCGTCCTCGCCATAGGTGGCGACCATCGAACGGATGGCGGTGAACAGCGCCGCCTGCGCGAGACAGTCCTCGTCGAGGCCGTCATAAACCGCCTCGTTCCACGCCTCGTCGAGATAGGCAAGCGCGGCATGGCGCTCGTCTTCCTGCGCCCGCTCGGCAGCGGGATCGATGGCGGTCGGATCGGTAATCTCGGACAAGCTGGCACCTCCGCGCGCATCAAGCGCGACCGACTCACCATAGCACGACGATCCCGATGGTCCCCTCATGTTTTGAACAAGGGTTAACGGCCGTCGGGAAACCGCCGCATTGTGTCATTTCGGTCGCGACTGTTGCGCAATAGCCGCAGAATGCGGCCGCAGCATGGTCCCCGAAGGTCAGCCTGCCCGACCTAGCACGTAGCGGGATCAGTAGGCGAGCTCAAAGGGCTCGCCTTCCATCGCCTCGCGGCCCCGGCCGATGGCGGCGACCGCCGCGCTCATGCGGCCCTGCCGGCCGAGCGCAGCGTCGGCGAGCGACACCAGGAGCGCGTTCGGCGTGGCGCTGGGCGATGCCGCGCGCAGGGCGCGGGCGATCGCCATCTCCTCGCGCTCGGGGTCGAGCGCGCAGGCAGCGATGAAGGCGGAGGCGGTGGACCGGCTGATGCCGGCGAAGCAGTGCACCACCAGCGGCGCCTCGCGCGGCCAGCGACGGGCGAAGGCGAGGATCGCCGCCACATGCTCCGCGGCCGGGTGGATCAGCCCTTCCTGCGGCGCCACGATGTCGTTGAAGCCGACAAAGAGATGATCCTCGGCGCGGATGACGGCCGGGCGCAGCACCGGCGTGCCGACATTGATGACGGTGAGCACATGCGAGGCGCCGGTGCGCGTCACCGTTTCCTCGAGGCGCGAGAGCGGGCAGACATGGATCATTTCGGGGCTCCGGGCGCCGGGTCGACGAGTTCGGTGAAACGGGCGAGGAAGCGCATCTTGGCCTCGCCGGCGCTCCACGGGGTGAGATGCTCGCGCTCGGCGGCGGCATCGAGCGGAAACGGCGCGCCGAAGAAGCGCCGGGCCTCGCCGACCTCGAAGCCGGCGAGGCGGGTGGCCTCCAGGAAGGCGCTGGCGCGGTCGGCCGCCTTCACCTTGCCGACCAGCACCGCCGGCCATTGCGCCGGCAGGCCGAAGCGCAGGCTGATCGCCGTCAGAAGGCGTGCCTCGACACTCTTGTAGTCGCCGCCGATCACCGCCTTGAACGGGCTGATCATATCACCGACCACATATTCCGGAGCGTCGTGCAGCAGCATGGCGAGGCGCCAGCGGCGGTCGAGGTCGACGCCGGCGGCCTGCGCCTGCCGGCGGGCGATCAGTTCCACCAGCACCGAGTGCTGGGCGACGGAGAAGATGTGCTCGCCGCTGGTCTGGCCGTTCCAGCGGGCGACGCGGGCGAGGCCGTGGGCGATGTCCTCGATCTCGACGTCGAGCGGCGAGGGATCGAGCAGGTCCAGCCGCCGGCCGGACAGCATGCGCTGCCATGCGCGGGCGGCACGGGCGGCGCTCAACGGCAAGCCTCGGATTTGGCGGCCTCGGATTTGGCGGCCTCTAACTTGCCGGGGCCGAATTCCCGCGCGCCGTGCCGGTGGCAGGTGACGTCATGGTCGTCGACCATGCCGACCGCCTGCATGAAGGCGTAGACGATGGTCGGACCGACGAAGTTGAAGCCGCGGCCCTTCAGCTCCTTCGACATCGCCTGCGCCACCGGCGAGGTGACGATGGGCGCGTCGCCCACCTCGCGGCCATTGTCCAGGGTCGGGCCGTTGATGCCCCACAGCAGCGCCGAGAACCCCGGCCCCTTCTCCATAATGTCGAGCCAGACGCGGGCGGAGCGGATGGTCGCCTCGATTTTGGCGCGGTTGCGCACGATGCCGACATCCTGCATCAGCACCTCGACCTTGTCGGGCCCGTAGCCGGCGATGATCTCCGGCCGGAAGCCGTCGAAGGCGCGGCGGAAGCCGTCGCGCTTGCGCAGGATGGTGATCCAGGCAAGGCCGGCCTGGAAGCCGTCGAGGATCAGCTTCTCGAACAGCGCGCGGTCGTCGAGCTCCGGCACGCCCCACTCGGTGTCATGATAGGTGACGTAGAGCGGATCGGTGCCGCACCATTTGCAGCGGTGGAGACCGTCGGCGTGAATGTGCATCAGGCGGCGCTCCCGGTGCCCGGAATGACAAAGCTGGCCCAGTCGAGCCGTTCGGGCACCAGCGTCGCGCCGTCCGCCTCGACGGCCAACCCGGATTCGCGCGCCTCGGCGAGGCGGTCGAGGCGCACCGTCGCCAGAAGCCGCCCCTCGACGCCGGAGCCGACCGTGCCGAGCGTCTTGCCGCCGGCGAGGATCGGCGTGCCGGGAGCCGGCGGGGTACCGCACACCGCGAACGGCACAATGCGGGTACGTGCGGTGCCGCGGTGCTGCATGCGGCTGACGATCTCCTGGCCGACATAGCAGCCCTTGTCGAAGTCGATGCCGCCCAGCTGGTCCATGTCCGCCTCATGCGGGAAGGCGTCGGCATAGGCGAAATCGCGCCCGCCCTCCGGCACGCCGAGCGCCACGCGATGCGCCTGCCAAGAGGCCTCGTCGGCATCCGGCGCGACGGCGGCGCCGGGCGCCAGCAGGAAGCGGGTGCCGAGCGCCGGCAGGCGCGGATCGGCGAAGGCGGGGGCGCCAACGGGCGGCTCGCTTCCGCCCCAGGCGACGCCGACGCGCCAGCCTTCCAGCGCCGCGATCTCCACCTTGGCGCGCAAACGATAGAGGGTGAGGCGCTTCAGCAGCTCGGCGAGGCGGTCGGCGGGCAGGTCGAGGCGGAAGCCGTCCTCGTCGCCGAGCACGAACATGTCGGCGATGATCTTGCCCTGCGGGGTGAGCAGCGCGGCATAGCGCGCCGCGCCCGGCGCCGGGGTGCGGGCGGTGAGCAGATTGTCGAGGAAATGCGCCGCATCGGCGCCACCGATCCGGGCGAGAGCACGCTGTTCGAGAAGAGCGATGGGCATGCAGCCGCCTCCCGGCACGATGGGCGCCGGCATCGATACCGACTCGACCGGCGGACCGGCCGTTTCGCACAGGTAAGGCGAGCGGGCGGCGCCGGCAAGAGCGGAGAGGCGCTCGCTCCTTACGTCCGGCGCGGCGCGGCCGGGGCACCGATATCGGCGCTGTGGCCGGCGAAGTCGATGCTGGGATAGACGCCGCTGAGCACCTCGTCGAAATGGCGGCGAACCGCCTCCGAACACTCGCAGCTGGCCTGCCTCAGGCGGACCGCGTCCCTCACCACCAGCCGGCCGCGCCGCGTGTCGACCGCCCCCGCCTCGCGCAGCGCATGCAGCACCCGACCGACATAGGACCGCCCTACCGCCAGCATGGCGGCGAGTTGCTCCTGGGTGAGGCGGACATTCTCGTCGCCGGTGCGCTCCATGGCGCCGATCAGCCATTTGGCGGTGCGTTGTTCGATGGAATGGGCGGCGTTGCACGCCACCGACTGGAAGATCTGCGCCAGCAGGCAATCGGCATAACGGGCGAACAGGTGGCGCAGCATCCCCGACTGCTCCTTGGCACGCTCGAGATCGGCGCTGTCGAGCCGCAGCAGCGGCCCGCCGATCTGCACCTGCGCCCGGCAATAGGCCGGCAGCCGGCCCTGGCTGACGATGCCGCCAACCGCGCCTTCGCGCCCGACCATGCCGACCTCGGCGGGGCGGCCGTCCTCCAGCATCACCATGAAGGAGATGAGGGTCGGCCCGCAGGGGAAATAGACCGTGCGCACATCGTCGCCCGGCTCGTACAGCACAGTGCCGGCGGGCCGCTCCAGCCGCATCAGATGACTACGCAGCAGCGCGAAATCCACGTCGCGCACCGCCGCCAGCAGATTGTTGCCGGTCGCCGCACCGCCGATCCCGACATTGGCCACGCTCGCCATTCCGCCGCCCTCCGTTCGCATTGGGTAGACTGGCAACGCGGTAGGGGAAGAAATGTTCACCAGTGCGCAGAACGCGGCGCGCGCAGGCCCTACAAGGGAGGTAGCGAGCTAGGCATGCAGGGGCATGTTCGCCCTGGGGCCTTGCGCATCAGGTGGGAAGAAGGCGGGCGGATGGCCGTTCAACGGACGACGGGACGGAACGACACGCAGCGCAATCCTCCGCGCGGCCACGGCGGGAAAGCGGCCTGCCGTCCGCATGAGTGAACCCTCGGTCCGCCCCTCGCGGCTTTCGCCGTTCTGGAGGCTGGTGACGGCGGCGCGGCCGCTGCGCCGTCACCCCTGGCTGGGCGACGCGGTCGGCCTCGCCATGCTGGCGGCGGCGGTGGCGCTGCGATTCGCCGTCGACGACGTGCTGCCGCCGGGCTTCCCCTTCCTCACCTTCTTTCCGGCGGTCATCCTCACCACCTTCTTCTGCGGGCTGAGGCCGGGGCTGACCTGCGCGGCGCTGTCCACCGTCGCGGCCTGGGTCTTCTTCATCGGCCCGGCGACCGGCATGGACATCGCCGACGGCCAGGCGCTGCTGGCGCTGGCCTTCTTCGTCGCCATCGCCACCATCGACATCGCGCTGATTCATTTCACCTTCCGCGCCGCCGAGCAGCTGCGGGAGGAGCAGGAGACTACCGCCCGGCTCTATGAGAGCCAGCGCATCATGTTCCAGGAGCTGCAGCACCGCGTCGCCAACAACATGCAGTTCGTGGCGGCGCTGCTGAACCTCCACAAGCGGCGCGCCGCCGGCGACCCAGCGCAGGCGCTCGGCGCGCTCGACGAGGCGCGCGCGCGGCTCGACACCATCGCGCGCATCCATCGGCATCTCTACGCCCCCGAGCGGATCGACATGCCGACCGGCCAATATCTGCGCGAGCTCTGCGGCGAGATAACCGCCGCTGCCGGCGTCGAGGGCATCGCCTGCGAGGTCGCCTCGCCGGACCTGCCGCTGAACGTGACCCAGCTGACCACGCTGTCCATGCTGGTCGCCGAGATCGTCACCAACTCGCTCAAGCACGCCTATGCCCCGGGCGACGCCGGCACGCTGCGCCTCGCGGTGAGGCCACGCGGCGAGCGGCGCTACGAAATCGCCATCGCCGATGACGGGCGCGGCCTGCCGGAGGGCACCGACCTTAGCCAGAGCAAGGGCCTCGGCTGGCGGATCATCCAGGGTCTCGCCAGCCAGCTCGACGGCGAAGCCCGGCACGGCACCGCCCCCAGTGGCACCGGCACGGAGGTGCGGGTGGAATTCGCCATAGCCTGAGCACGGCGGGCGGGAGCGTGCCGTCCGCCGTGGCCGATTCTTCCGCCGTGGTCTTGCGGCCGGAACTGGGCTAAGAGCGCGCAGCGCTTTCATGCATCGGCTTCCACCAGCGGAGACCCCCACCATGACCCAGACCTTCGACCTTCTCCTCAAGGGCGGCACGGTGGTGAATCAGGACGGTGTCGCGGTGCGGGACGTCGGCGTGACCGGCGGGCGCATCGCCGGCATCGGCTCCTTCGACGCCGCCCAGGCCGGCGAGACCGTCGACTGCACCGGCCTGCACGTGCTGCCGGGCGTCATCGACACCCAGGTGCATTTCCGCGAGCCCGGCATGGAGCACAAGGAAGACCTGGAGACCGGCTCGCGCGCGGCGGTGATGGGCGGGGTGACGGCGGTGTTCGAGATGCCGAACACCAATCCGCTCACCACCTCGGCCAGTGCGCTGGAGGACAAGATCGCCCGCGCCACCGGGCGCATGCATTGCGACTTCGCCTTCTTCGTCGGCGGCACGCATGACAATGTGAAGGACCTGCCGGAGCTCGAAATGCTGCCCGGCGCCGCCGGCATCAAGGTGTTCATCGGCTCCTCCACCGGCTCGCTGCTGGTGGCCGACGACCCCGGCGTGCGCGAGATCCTGAAGGTGATCCGCCGCCGCGCCTCCTTCCACTGCGAGGACGAGCCGCGCCTCGCCGAGCGCAAGGGCCTGCGCGTGCCCGGCGACGCCTCCTCGCACCCGGTGTGGCGCGACGAGATCGCCGCGCTGACCGCCACCACCCGCCTCGTCAACCTCGCCCGCGAGGTCGGCAAGCGCGTGCATGTGCTGCACGTCACCACGGCCGAGGAAATGCTGTTCCTCGCCGACAACAAGGACGTCGCCAGCGTCGAGGTGACGCCGCATCACCTCACCATGGATGCGAGCTGGTACCAGCGCCTCGGCTCGCTGGTGCAGATGAACCCGCCGGTCCGCGACGCCCGCCACCGGGATGCGCTGTGGGCGGCGCTGGCCGCCGGCGTGGTCGACGTGCTCGGCTCCGACCACGCGCCGCACACGCTGGAGGAGAAAGCCAAGCCCTATCCTGACAGCCCCTCCGGCATGACCGGCGTGCAGACGCTGGTGCCGATGATGCTCGACCATGTGAATGCCGGCCGGCTGACGCTGGAGCGCTTCGTCGACCTGTCGAGCGCCGGGCCGGCGCGGCTGTTCAACATCGCCACCAAGGGGCGGATCGCGGTCGGCTACGATGCCGACTTCACCGTGGTCGACCTGAAGCGGCGCGAGACCATCACCAATGGCTGGATCGCCTCCCGGCCGGGCTGGACGCCCTATGACGGCATCGAGGTCACCGGCTGGCCGGTCGGCACCTTCCTGCGCGGCTCCAAGGTGATGTGGGAAGGCGAGCTCACCACGCCGTCCTCCGGCACGCCGGTGCGTTTCATGGATGCGCTGAAGCCGCTGTGAGGCGGCTTCAGCAGGTCACTCAATACGTCACTTCCGCCAGATACAGCCCCGCCGACGGCGCCATCGGGCCGCAGCGCGTGCGGTCCCGCGCCTCCAGCGCCGCCTTGACGTCGCCGGGGGTCCAGGCACCCTCGCCGACCTTCACCAGCGTGCCGACCATCGAGCGCACCTGATGGTGCAGGAAGGACCGCGCGGCGGCATGGACGCGGATCTCCGTGCCGAAATCGAGCGGCGCCGTCTGCACCTCCAGCCGGTCCAGCGTCTTCACCGGCGAATTGGCCTGGCAGCCAATGGCGCGGAAGGTGGTGAAATCGTGCCGGCCGACCAGCTGCCGCGCGCCCTCCGCCATCGCCTGCGCGTCGAGCGGGCGCAGCACCCGCCACGCCCGGTCGCGGTCGAGCACCAGATCGGGGCGGCGCACGATGATGCGGTAGAGATAGCGCCGGCCGATGGCCGAGAAGCGGGCATGGAAATCGTCCGGCGCCACCTCCGCCGCCAGTACCGCCACCGGCAGCGGCCGCAGATGCGCGTTCATCGCATCGCGCACCGTGTCGGGACGCCAGTGCTTCTCCAGCTCGATATGGGCGACCTGCCCGGTGGCGTGTACGCCGGCATCGGTGCGCCCGGCGCCCTGCACATGGACGCGCTCACCGGTGAAGCGCTCCACCGCATCGGTGAGCGCGCCCTGCACGGAGGCTCCCTCGGCCTGGATCTGCCAGCCGACGAAGGGCGTGCCGTCATATTCGATGGTGAGCTTGTAGCGGGGCATGGTCCTCGTCCTCGGCGCTCTGTAGCGCCGGGCGGGCGCGCCGTCACTATCTGCGCTCCCGCCCTTGCCCCGACGGACAGGCTTGGGCATCGTGCGCGCCCGAAACGGAGCCCGCCATGACCGACCGCACCGACATCGTAGACCCGAACGACCATGTCGTGCTGATCGACGGCTCGGCCTACATCTTCCGTGCGTATCACGCGCTGCCGCCGCTCACCCGCTCCTCCGACAAGCTGCCGATCGGCGCGGTGGCCGGCTTCTGCAACATGCTGTGGAAGCTCGTCCGGGCGCAGGGCTTCGAGCCGAAGCCGACCCATCTCGCGGTGGTGTTCGACAAGTCCGAGCAGACCTTCCGCAAGGACATCTACCCGCTCTACAAGGCGCAGCGTCCGGACCTGCCGGAAGACCTGATCCCGCAGTTCCCGCTGATCCGCGAGGCCACCCGTGCGTTCGACCTCGCCTGCGTCGAGCAGGCCGGCTTCGAGGCCGACGACATCATGGCCACCTATGCCGAGCAGGCGAAGAAGCGTGGCGCCCGCGTCACCATCATCTCCTCCGACAAGGACCTGATGCAGCTGGTCGACGACAATGTCCGCATGTACGACCCGATGAAGGACAAGGCGATCGGCGTCGACGAGGTGTTCGAGAAGTTCGGCGTCACCCCGGACAAGGTGATCGACGTGCAGTCGCTGGCCGGCGATTCGGTGGACAACGTGCCGGGCGTGCCGGGCATCGGCATCAAGACGGCGGCGCAGCTGCTCGCCGACTACGGCGACCTCGATACGCTTCTGGCCCGCGCGAGCGAGATCAAGCAGAACAAGCGCCGCGAGAACCTGATCGAGTTCGCCGACCAGGCGCGGCTGTCGCGCGAGCTGGTGACGCTGAAGCGCGACGTGCCGGTGGAGGTACCGCTCGACGAGATCGCCGTGGTGGAGCCGGAGGGCCGGCGGCTGGTCGCCTTCCTCAAGGCGATGGAATTCACCACCCTGACCCGCCGTGTCGCCGAGGCCTATGAGATCGAGGCCGCCGCCATCGAGCCGGATCCGAAGCTGATGGCCGGCGCGCCGGCCTCGCTCGCCTTCGCCGAGGCGGCCGGGCTGGCGGATCAGGAAGCGCCGGAGGCCGGGACAGCGGCACCGGCCGGCGCCGCGACGGATGGCCTGGCTTCGCCGAGCGTCCGGGCGGTGGCCCGCGTCGAGGCCGCGGCCAAGACCCCCGTCGACCGCACGCGCTACGAGACGGTGATGGACATCGCCCGGTTGCGGGTGTGGGTCGGCAAGGCGTTCGAGGCCGGCATCGTCGCCATCGACACAGAGACCAATTCGCTCGACGCGATGCAGGCCGAGCTGATCGGCTTTTCGTTGGCGCTCGCCCCCAACGAGGCCTGCTACGTGCCGCTCCAGCATGTCGGCGCCGGCGACGGGCTGTTCAGCGAGGGCATGATCCCCGGCCAGATCCCGCTCGCCGAGGCGATCGCGACCATCAAGCCGCTGCTCGAGGACGCGGGCGTGCTGAAGATCGGCCAGAACCTCAAATATGACTGGCTGATCCTCGCCCGCTACGGCATCGAGATCGCTCCCTATGACGACACGATGCTGCTCTCCTACGTGCTCGACGCCGGTACCTCGCCGCACGGCATGGACCCGCTCTCGGTGCGCTGGCTGAACCACACGCCGATCAAGTACGAGGAGGTCGCCGGCAAGGGAAAGAGCGCCGTCACCTTCGACAAGGTCTCCATCGAGAAGGCGGTGGAGTATGCCGCCGAGGATGCCGACGTCACGCTGCGGCTGTGGGAGGCGCTCAAGGCCCGCCTCGTCGCCGAGCGCAAGAGCACCGTCTACGAGACGCTGGAGCGGCCGCTGGTCACCGTGCTCGCCAATATGGAGCGGCGCGGCATCCTCATCGACCGGCAGATGCTCTCGCGGCTGTCCGGCGATTTCGCGCAGGGCATGGCGCGGCTGGAGGCCGAGATCTCCGAGATGGCGGGCGAGAGCTTCAATCCCGGCTCGCCCAAGCAGCTCGGCGACATCCTGTTCGGCAAGATGCAGATCCCCGGCGGGCGCAAGACCCCGACCGGCGCCTGGTCGACCGGCGCCGACGTGCTGGAGGAACTCGCGGAACAGGGCCACGAGCTGCCGCGCCGCATCCTCGACTGGCGCCAGCTCCAGAAGCTGAAATCCACGTATGCCGATGCGCTGCCGACCTATGTGAACCCGCATTCGGGCCGGGTGCACACCTCCTTCGCGCTGGCGGCGACCACCACGGGGCGCCTCTCCTCCTCCGAGCCGAACTTGCAGAACATCCCCGTGCGCAGTGAAGAGGGCCGCAAGATCCGCAAGGCCTTCGTCGCCGCGCCCGGCCACAAGCTGGTCTCGGCCGACTATTCGCAGATCGAACTGCGGCTGCTCGCCGAGATCGCCGACACCCCTTCGCTGCGCCAGGCCTTCCAGGACGGGCTCGACATCCACGCCATGACCGCCTCGGAAATGTTCGGCGTGCCGATCGCCGGCATGCCCTCCGAGGTGCGCCGGCGCGCCAAGGCGATCAATTTCGGCATCATCTACGGCATCTCGGCGTTCGGATTGGCCAACCAGCTGTCGATCCCCCGCGAGGAAGCCGGGGCCTATATCAAACGCTATTTCGAGCGCTTCCCCGGCATTCGCGCCTATATGGACGAGACGCGCAACTTCGCCCGCGAGCACGGTTATGTGGAGACGCTGTTCGGCCGGCGCTGCCACTACCCCGACATCGCCGCCAAGAACCCGTCGATCCGTGCCTTCAACGAGCGCGCCGCGATCAATGCGCGGCTACAGGGCTCGGCGGCCGACATCATCCGCCGCGCCATGGCGCGCATGGATGCGGCGCTGGCGGCGGCCAAGCTGGAAGCCCGCATGCTGCTGCAGGTGCATGACGAGCTGATCTTCGAGGTTCCGGACGCCGAGATCGAGGCGACCATTCCGGTGATCACGCGGGTGATGGAGGAGGCGCCGATGCCGGCAGTGTCGCTCAACGTGCCGCTGAAGGTCGAGGCCCGCGCCGCCGCCAATTGGGACGAGGCGCATTGAGCCGGCGGACGGCCGCGCCTAGTGCGCGGCCTCGCGCGCTTTATCCAGCCGCTCGATGATCGCCTTGGCGACCAGCGTGACCAGAGCCACGGCGGTGAGCAGGGTGGCCACCGCGAAAGCCGCCACCGCGTTGTTGTCCTGGTAGAGCAGCTCGATCTGCAGCGGCAGGGTGTTGGTCTGGCCACGGATGTTCCCGGAGACGATCGACACCGCGCCGAACTCGCCCATCACCCGCGCATTGCACAGGGCCGCGCCGTAGAGCAGGGCGAAGCGGACATTGGGCAGCGTCACCAGCCGCAGGATGCGCCAGCCGCCGGCACCGAGCGTCACCGCCGCCTCCTCCTCCTCGGAGCCCTGCGCGATCATCAGCGGGATCAGCTCGCGGGCGACGAAGGGCGCGGTGACGAACAGGCTCGCCAGCATGATGCCGGGCACCGCGAACATGATCTTGATGTCCCACGCTTCCAGCGTCGGCCCAAGCAGCCCCTGCGCGCCATAGACGAACAGATAGGCGACGCCGGCGATGATCGGCGAGATCGAGAACGGCAGCTCCACCAGCGCCACCAGGAGGTTGCGGCCGGGGAAGGAGAACTTGGCGATGCACCAGGCGGCGGCGATGCCGAAGCCGATATTGATCGGCACCACCACCAGCGCGGTGATCAGCGTCAGCCAGATGGCGTATTGGGTGTCGGGCGCCGCGAAGGACGCGGCATAGGCGCCCCAGCCATGCTTCAGCGCCTCGGCGAAGATGGCGGCGAGTGGCGCCACCAGGATGAGCGCGGTGACCAGCAGCACCGCGCCGATCAGCACCCGGCGGGTCGTCGCGCCGCTGCCGACGCGCACGCGGGCGCCGAGATCGTCCTTGCGCGGGCGGGGAATGGTGGGGGGCGCGGCCATGTTCAGTCCGCCGATCCGATCCGCCGCTGCTGCCACAGCTGGATCATGTTGACGAGGAACAGCATCACGAAGGCGGTGGCGAGCAGCGTCGCGGCGATGGCGGCGGCGGCCGGGTAGTCATATTCCTCGATGCGGATGAAGGTGAGCAGCGACACCACCTCGGTCTTGCCCGGAAGGTTGCCGGCGATGAAGATGATCGCCCCGAACTCGCCGAGCGAGCGCGCGAAGGACAGCGACGCCCCGGTGAGGAAGGCGGGGAAGATCGCCGGGAAGATCACCGTGGCGAAGATGCGCCGATCCGAGGCGCCCAGCGTGGCGGCGGCCTCCTCGACATCGGCGTGCAGGTCCTCCAGCACCGGCTGCACGGTGCGCACCACGAAGGGGATCGAGGTGAAGGCCATGGCGATGGCGATGCCGAGCGGCGTGTAGGCGACATCGATGCCGAGCGTCGCCAGCGGGCCGCCGAACCAGCCGTTCTTCACGAACAGCGCCGAGAGTGCGAGGCCGGCCACCGCGGTCGGCAGGGCGAAGGGCACGTCGACGAGGGCGTCGAGCAGCCGCTTGCCGGGAAACTCGTAGCGCGCCAGCACCCAGGCCAGCGCGAGGCCGTAGACGCAGTTGAAGGCGGTGGCGAGCGCGGCGGTGCCGAAGGTG
The DNA here is from genome assembly GCF_018390695.1 of Ancylobacter sonchi. Classification (GTDB taxonomy): domain Bacteria; phylum Pseudomonadota; class Alphaproteobacteria; order Rhizobiales; family Xanthobacteraceae; genus Ancylobacter; species Ancylobacter sonchi. The sequence continues at coordinate 130,013 of NZ_JAHBGF010000016.1, forward strand.
ATGCGGAAGGCGTTGGCGGTGCGCGGACCGGAGAGGATGGCGAGGTAGCGCTCCCAGCCGACATCCAGCGCCTGCCAGACCAGCGCGCCCAGCGGCAGCAGCACGATGAGGCTGAGATAGAGCAGGGTAATGCCGAGCGACAGTCCGAAGCCCGGTATGACGCGGTTCAACGGCTCGGCTCCTTCCCCTCGGCGACGGCCACTTCTCGGCCGATGGCCGGTGCAGGACCGGCCATGCCGCACTTATCCGCCAATGTCCAGTGCCACACCGGTTTTCACGACGATGGAACGGAAAATGGCCGGATGCGATCCGGCCATTCCCGATCTGCGCTCCTCTCCCCGCCCGGCGCCGCGCGGGGAGAGGCGAGGCTCATTTGCCGACGAAGAGCTGGTCGAGCTTGCCGTCCGAGACGAAGTGGGCCTTCTGCAGCTTGTCCCAGCTGCCGAACACGTCCTCGACCTTGACGAGGCGCACCGGGGCGAACTTGGCCTTGAACTGCTCGGCCACCGCCTTGTCGACGACGCGGTTGTTGGCCTGCGCGGCGATGGTCTGGCCTTCGGTGGAATAGAGCCAGGTCAGGTAGTCGGTCGCCACCTGCCGCGAGCCGCGCTTGTCGACCACCTTGTCGACCACTGCGACCGGGAACTCGGCGAGCAGGCTCACCGGCGGCACCACGACCTGGAAGTTCTTTTCCTTGTAGGCGTCCTTGGCGCTGATGACCTCGGCCTCGAAGGTGATCAGCACGTCGCCCTGCTCGCGCTCGACGAAGGAGGTGGTGGCGCCGCGCCCGCCGGTGTCGAAGACGACGACGTTGGAGAGCAGCTTCTTGGCGAAGGCGTCGGCCTTGGCCTCGTCGCCGTTGAACTTCTCCAGCGCGAAGGCATAGGCGGCGATATAGGTGTAGCGGCCATTGCCCGAGGTCTTCGGGTTGGGGAACACCAGCTTGACGTCGTCGCGGACGAGGTCGTCCCAGTTCTTCACATTCTTGGGATTGCCGGCGCGCACCAGGAAGGCGGGGAAGGAATACCAGGGCGACGCGGCGTTGGGCAGCCGGGTCTGCCAGTCCTTGGCGACGAAGCCCTTATCGACCAGGAACTGGATGTCGGTGATCTGGTTGAAGGTGACGACGTCCGCCTCCAGGCCCTCGACGATCGAGCGCGCCTGCTTGGAGGTGCCGGCATGGCTCTGGTTGACCTTGATCTCCTTGCCGGTCTTCGCCTTGTAGCTCGGCTCGAACTTGGCGTTGATCGCCTCGAACAGCTCGCGGGCGATGTCGTAGGAGGCGTTGAGGATCGAGGTCGGCTCGGCGGCCCGCGCCGACGGCACGGCCGCCGAGAGCACGAGGGGCGCCAGGGCGGCGGCAAGGACGAGGCGGCGCGACAGGCGCATGGCGTAGTCTCCAGACGGCAATGATTTATCGATTAGAATTTGTGGAAATAACAATTCCACAGTCGAAATTGATTTAGCATGTCGATTGTCGTGACGGAAGGGTGAATCCGCGCTCCCCGGCGATCCTTCCATCCGGCAGGCCCGGCAAAAGCCTGCAAAAACTCGCGCCGACGGCCGGTTCCGTGCTAGTGGCAGCGCCGAGGAGTGATGCGCGTGGCCATCGAGATCAAGATCTGCGGGCTGAAGACGCCGGAGGCGCTGGATGCGGCGCTTGCCGCCGGTGCCGACATGGTCGGCCTCGTCTTCTTTCCCAGGAGCCCGCGCCATGTCGCCCTCGCCGATGCCGCCGCACTGGCCGAACGCGCCCGCGACCGATCGGCGGCCGGGCATGGCGGTAACCGCGTGCGCGTGGCGGCACTGACCGTCGACGCCGATGATGCCGAGCTCGACGCGATCGTCGCCGCCGTGCGGCCCGACATCCTCCAGCTGCACGGCCACGAGACGCCGGAACGGGTCCGCGCTCTGCGCGATCGCTTCGGGCTGGAAATCTGGAAGGCGGTCGGCATCGCCGGAGCGGAGGACCTCGCCCGCCTGCCGGCCTATGAAGATGTCGTCGACCGGCTCCTGCTCGACGCCAAGCCGCCCAGGGGCGCGGCGCTGCCCGGCGGCAACGGCGTGCCGTTCGACTGGAATCTGCTGCGCGGCCTTGACCTCGCAAAGCCCTTCATGCTGTCAGGGGGGCTGACGCCTGAGAATGTCGGGCAGGCGCTGACCATCACCCAGGCGCCGGCGGTCGACGTTTCGTCTGGCGTGGAGAGCGCGCCGGGCATCAAGGATCCGGCGCGGATCGCCGCCTTCATCCGTCACGCGCGGGAAGCCGCGTGCCATTTCGAACCCGTCGCCGGCTCGCCGGCGGAATCCTTGCCGGCAATATCTCTGCCGGCAGAGCAGACGAGCCCCGCCAACCTAACGAGCTCCACGTCGTGAACGCACCCAACTCCTTCCGCACCGGCCCCGACGAGAGCGGGCATTTCGGCATGTTCGGCGGCCGTTTCGTCGCCGAGACCCTGATGCCGCTGATCCTCGATCTGGAAAAGGCCTATCAGGACGCCAAGGCGGACCCCGCCTACAAGGCGGAGATGGATGCCGGGCTGAAGCACTATGTCGGCCGGCCGAGCCCGCTCTATTTCGCCGAGCGGCTCACCGAGCACCTGGGCGGCGCCAAGATCTATTTCAAGCGCGAGGAACTGAACCACACGGGTTCGCACAAGGTGAACAACGTGCTCGGCCAGATCCTGCTCGCCCGCCGCATGGGCAAGCCGCGCATCATCGCCGAGACCGGCGCCGGCCAGCACGGCGTCGCCACCGCGACGCTGTGCGCGCGCTACGGGCTGAAATGCGTCGTCTATATGGGCGCGCTCGACGTCTCCCGGCAGGCGCCGAACGTGTTCCGCATGAAGATGCTCGGCGCCGAGGTGGTGCCGGTGCAGGCCGGCGCCAAGACGCTGAAGGACGCCATGAACGAGGCGCTGCGCGACTGGGTGACCAACGTGCACGACACCTTCTACTGCATCGGCACGGTGGCGGGCCCGCACCCCTACCCGGCGATGGTGCGCGACTTCCAGTCGATCATCGGCCACGAGACCCGCGCCCAGATGCTGGAACAGGAAGGCCGGCTGCCGGACAGCCTGATCGCCTGCATCGGCGGCGGCTCCAACGCCATGGGGCTGTTCCACCCCTTCCTTGACGATCCGCACGTCAAGATCTGGGGCGTCGAGGCCGCCGGCCACGGCATTCCGAGCGGCCAGCATGCCGCCTCGCTCACCGGCGGACGGCCGGGCGTGCTGCACGGCAACCGCACCTATCTCCTGATGGACGATGACGGCCAGATCGCCGAGGCGCACTCCATCTCCGCCGGCCTCGACTATCCCGGCATCGGCCCGGAGCATAGCTGGCTGCACGATACCGGCCGCGCCAGCTACATCTCGGCGACCGACGAGGAGGCGCTGGCCGCCTTCCAGCTGGTGTCACGCCTCGAGGGCATCATCCCGGCGCTGGAGCCGGCGCATGCGCTCGCCAAGGTCATCGATCTCGCGCCGACGCTGCCGAAGGACCATTTGATGGTGGTCAATCTCTCCGGCCGCGGCGACAAGGACATCCCGCAGGTGGCGGACATTCTGGGAACCCGCATATGAGCTCGCGCCTCACCCAACGCTTCGAGGCTTGCGCCCGCGAGGGTCGCGCTGCGCTCGTCACCTTCGTCACCGCCGGCGACCCGGACCACGACACCTCGCTGGCGCTGCTGAAGGCGCTGCCGGCCGCCGGTTCCGACGTCATCGAGTTCGGCGTGCCGTTCACCGATCCGATGGCCGACGGCCCGGCGATCCAGGCCGCCGGCCTGCGGGCGCTGAAGAATGGCCAGACGCTGGTCAAGACGCTCGCCATGGTGCGCGCCTTCCGCGAGACCGACACCACCACGCCGGTGGTGCTGATGGGCTACTACAATCCGGTCTATATTTACGGCGTCGAGCGCTTCCTGGTGGACGCCAAGGCAGCCGGCGTCGACGGGCTGGTGGTGGTCGACCTGCCGCCGGAAGAGGATAACGAGCTGTGCCTGCCGGCGCTCGCCGCCGGTCTCGCCTTCATCCGCCTGGCCACCCCGACCACCGACGACAAGCGTCTGCCGACGGTGCTGAAGAACACGGCGGGCTTCGTCTACTACGTCTCGATCGCCGGCATCACCGGCGCGGGCTCGGCGGATGCCGGTGCCGTCGCGCAGGCGGTGACGCGGATCAAGGCGCATACGCCGCTCCCGGTAGCGGTCGGCTTCGGCGTCAAGACGCCGGCGCAGGCCGCCGCCATCGCCGCCAATGCCGACGGCGTGGTGGTGGGCTCGGCGCTGATCGACGCGCTGCGCGGCACGCTCGACGCCGAGGAGAAGGCGACGCCCGCCACCATCCCGGCCGTCACCCGCCTCGTCTCGGCGCTGGCGGAAGCGGTGCGCACGGCGCGGCCGGCGGCCGCCGAATAGCGGGGATCGCCTTTTCCTCGCCTTGCTGCATGATTACTTGCTGCGTAACCACTCGCTGCGTAACCACTTGCAGCGTGACCAGATGCAGGCCGGCGCCGCCACGCGCCGCCTCGACCACCTCGGAGCCGAGCCCTTGAACTGGATCTCGAACGTCGTCCGCCCCAAGCTCAACAGCTTCCTCAATCGCCGGGAAGTGCCGGAGAACCTGTGGGTGAAGTGCCCCGAGACCGGGCAGATGGTGTTCCACAAGGACCTCGAGGCCAATCTGCACGTGATCCCGGGCTCCGGCTATCACATGCGCATGGAGCCCACGGCCCGGCTGCGTGCCACCTTCGACGGCGGCAAATGGTACGATATCGCCCTGCCGTCGGTCGTTGCCGACCCGCTGAAGTTCCGCGACGAGAAGCGCTACACCGACCGGCTGAAGGACGCCCGCACCAAGACCGGGGCGCAGGACGCGCTGAAGGTCGGCTATGGCAAGCTCGAAGGCCTGCCGGTGACCGTCGCCGTACAGGATTTCGGCTTCATGGGCGGTTCGCTCGGCATGGCGGCGGGCGAGGCCATCGTCACCGGGCTGGAGACCGCCGCGGCCCGGGGCACGCCCTTCATCATCTTCGCCTCCTCCGGCGGCGCGCGCATGCAGGAGGGCATCCTCTCGCTGATGCAGATGCCGCGCACCACTTGCGCGGTGCAGGAACTGCGCGAGGCGCGGTTGCCCTATATCGTCGTGCTCACCAACCCGACCACCGGCGGCGTCACCGCCTCCTACGCCATGCTGGGCGACGTGCATCTCGCCGAGCCGGGCGCGCTGATCGGTTTCGCCGGCCCGCGCGTCATCGAGCAGACCATCCGCGAGAAGCTGCCTGACGGCTTCCAGCGCTCGGAATTCCTGCGCCAGCACGGCATGGTCGACATGGTGGTGCACCGTCACGACATGCGCGCCACCCTCGCCCGACTCTGCCGGCTGCTGATGCGCGCGCCCGCTGTCGAGACGACGCCGGCCCGTGCCGAGGAACCGGCCACGACGCCGGACGCCGTCGCCGCTCCCGCCGCTCCGGCGGCTTCCTGACGCGAGGATGACTGCCGTGCCTGCCCTCCCGGCCGCCGGCGATGGCGCCAGCCCGCCCATCGATACCATCTTCGAGCGGCTGCTGGCGCTGCATCCCAAGCTGATCGACCTGTCGCTCGACCGTATGGAGCGGTTGATGGCGCGGCTCGGCCATCCCGAGCGCCAGCTGCCGCCGCTGATCCATGTCGCCGGCACCAATGGCAAGGGCTCCACCGTCGCCTTCATGCGGGCGATACTGGAAGCCGCCGGCAAGCGGGTGCACGTCTACACCTCGCCGCATCTGGTGCGCTTCAACGAGCGCATCCGCCTCGCCGGCCGCCTGGTCGAGGACGCCCAGCTGGTCGACGCGCTCGACCGGGCGGAGAAGGCCAATGGCGGCGAGCCGATCACCTTCTTCGAGATCACAACCGCAGCGGCCTTCCTGCTGTTCGCCGAAGTGGAAGCCGATGTGCTGCTGCTGGAAGTCGGCCTCGGCGGCCGGCTCGACGCCACCAATGTGGTGGAAAGCGCGCTGGTCAGCGTCATCACGCCGGTATCGATCGACCATGTCGACTTCCTCGGCGAGACGGTCACCGCCATCGCCGGCGAGAAGGCCGGCATCCTGAAGCCCGGCGTGCCGGCGGTGATCGGCCGGCAGAACGAGGCGGCGCTGCGGGTCATCGAGCGGCAGGCCGCGCGGATGCGCGCGCCGCTGACCATCATGGGCGAGCAGTTCCAGGCGCATGACGAAGGCGGCCGGCTGATCGTCGCGGACGAGCACGGGCTGTTCGACCTGCCGCGCCCGCGCCTGGTCGGCCCGCACCAGATCGAGAATGCCGGCCTCGCCGTCGAGGCACTGCGGATCGCCGGCCTTGTCGTGCCTTCGCTGACGCTGCCGCCCCGCGCCTTCGAGGAGGGCGTGCGCGCGGCGGAATGGCCGGCGCGGCTGCAGCGGCTCGGCTCCGGCCCGCTCACCGCCCATGCGCCGGAAGGCGTCGACATCTGGCTCGACGGCGGCCACAACGCCGCCGGCGGACAGGCTCTCGCCGCGGCGCTGGCCGATATCGAGGACCGGGTACCGCGCCCGCTGGTGCTGATCGTCGGCATGCTCGGCACCAAGGATTCCGGTGCCTTTCTCGCCCCCTTCGCCGGGCTGGCGCGCGAGCTCATCGCCGTGCCGGTGCCGGGCGACCACAAGGGCCGCTCGCCGGAGGAGGTCGCGGCCGCCGGCGCGGCGCACGGCATCTCGTCCTCGACGGCACCGAGCGTGGCCGCCGCCCTTGACGGGCTCGCCGCCTTCCCGGTGGCGCCGGCGCCACGGGTGCTGATCGCCGGCTCGCTCTATCTCGCCGGCGCGGTGCTGGGGGAAAACGGCAACCTGCCGGAATAGGCTCCGCCGGCCTCCCCGGGCCGAATGGCAGCTACGACAAGCGCAGTAACCGCGCAAGGCTCCATCCTGCAGACGCGCGAAAGCACCGGCGCCCGCCAGGGCCCGGCCACTCTCGCTCGAAACAGGTGGCGGCGTCGGCGACCGCGCTCAGCGCGGCGCCAGCACCATGATCATCTGCCGGCCTTCCAGCAGCGGCTCGGACTCGACCTTTGCGATGGTCGCGAGCTCTTCCTTGACCTTGTTGAGCAGCTTGTAGCCGAGCTCCTGGTGCGCCATCTCGCGACCGCGGAAGCGCAGGGTGACCTTCACCTTGTCGCCTTCGTCGAAGAAGCGGTGGATCGCCTTCATCTTCACCTCGTAGTCATGGGTGTCGATGCCGGGACGCAGCTTGATTTCCTTGATCTCGACGACGTGCTGCTTCTTGCGCGCCTCGCTGGCCTTCTTCTGGTTCTGGTACTTGAAGCGGCCGTAATCGAGGATCTTGCAGACAGGCGGAACCGAGTTCGGCGCGATCTCGACGAGATCGAGGCCAGCTTCCTGCGCCAGGGCAATGGCATCGCGCGTCGGCACGACGCCGCGATTCTGCCCGTCCTGGTCGATGAGCTGGACTTCACGGATACGGATGTCTTCGTTGACGCGCGGGCCTTCCTTCTCAGGCACGGCGGCTCTCATGGGGCGACGAATGGGGGTCTTCTCCTCTGACGTTCCGGGTACATCCTACCGCGCATCTCGGGACAGGCCTGTCGGCTCGTTCACGCGCGTATAGAACGGTCGCAGAACATCGGTACAAACCCGCCGGAAGTCAACGGTCTTACCTAACGTAAAGAGATACGAAAGCCGCGATAATAAGCAATTTCCTCTCCGACGCTGCCTTTTGATGTTGCTTTTCGGCATCCACGACGCCTTGAGTGCGTCGCTGGCCGGCCGATTCCGCCGTGTCGGCACGCGTATGGACACGGGGCAGCGAGGACGCGAATGGCCGACGACACGCCGGATCTCACCGAGGCGCGCTTCATCGAGGTCGGCCAGCCGGCGCGACGCATCGCGGTGCGCACCACGCCGGGACGCAGCGAGGAGGGCGCGCCGGGCCTCTTGTGGTGCGGCGGCTATCTCTCGGACATGCGCGGCACCAAGGCCGAGGAGCTGGCGAAATGGGGCACCGCTCACGGCCGCCAGGTCGTGCGGTTCGACTATTCCGGTCATGGCGAATCCGGCGGCGACTTCATCGACGGCACGATCTCCGATTGGGCGGAGGACGCCGTCGCGGTGTTCGACCGCTGCACCCATGGGCCGCAGATCGTCGTCGGCTCCTCCATGGGCGGCTGGATCTCGCTGCTGCTGGCCCGGGCGCTGGCCGCGCGCGGCGACAAACGGCTCGCCGGCCTCGTGCTGATCGCCCCGGCACCGGACTTCACCGAGGAGCTGATGTGGAAGGCGATGACGCCGGAAATTCGCACCGAGCTGGTCGAGAAAGGCGTCTGGTACCGCGAATCCGAGCACGGAAGCAGCCCGATCACCCTGAAGCTGATCGAGGACGGGCGACGGCACATGGTGCTTGGTGAACCCTTCGCGGTCGGCTGCCCGGTGCGGATTCTGCAGGGCGTCGCCGACGATGTGGTGCCGTGGCGCCACGCGATGAAGCTGGTCACCTGCCTCGCCGAGGACGACGTGGTGGCGACGCTCATCAAGGATGGCGACCATCGGTTGTCGCGCCCGGAGGACATCGATCGCCTGCTCGGCGCCGTGGCCTCGCTCTAGGATGCGCGGCCGCTAATCGGTCGCACCGCCCGGCGCGCGCAGGAAGACCACCTCGGTGGTGTCGTAGCGCCGGCGCTCCAGCTCGGTGAAGCCGTCCGGCGGTGTGAAGCCGGACTGCACCGCCTCCTCGACGAGAATGAGCGCGCCCGGCGCCAGCCAGCCACCGTCACGCGCGCCCTCCAGCGACGTCTCGGCGAGGCCGTGGCCATAGGGCGGGTCGCAGAAGACGAGATCGAAGGCATCGCTGGCGAAGGCGGTGCCGAGCTTGGTCGCGTCGCGGCGGAAGATGCGGGTGATGCCGCCGAGCCCGAGCGCCTCGATATTGGCCCGGATCAGTCCGCGCGACTCGGACGCTTCCTCGACGAACACCGCGAACTTCGCCCCGCGCGACAACGCCTCGAGGCCGAGCGCGCCGGTACCGGCAAACAGGTCCAGTACCCGGGCGCCGTCGGCCGCGTCGTCATAGGCATGCGCGAGGACGTTGAACAACGCCTCGCGCAGCCGGTCGGTGGTGGGACGGGTCGCGCTGGAGCTCGGCCCCCGCAGGGGCCGACCGCCAAAACGGCCGCCGACGATGCGCATCGCCCGGCTTCCCGCGTTCAGCTACGCGGCGGACGCGGGCCGCGGGGCTTCGACGGACCACCTGACGGCCGGTCCCCGCGCGGCTTGCCGCCGCCGGGCTTGCCGCCAGAGCCCTTTCCGCCGAAACCTTTGCTGCCGCCAGGCTTGCCGGCGAACTTGCCGGCGGGACGCCCGCCGGGCTTGTCGCCGAAGGCGCGCTCGCCGCGCGGCTTGTCGCCGGCGAAGTTCTTCGCACCATAGGTCTTGCCGCCGGCACCCGCACCCTTGCCAGCCGGCCGGCTGTCACGACGCTCGCCGTCTTCGCTGGATCGGGACGGACGACCGCGCCCGGCCTCCTCCGACTTCACCCGGCCGCTATAGGGCCGGTCGCTGCCTTCGCCGCGGAAGGAGCGCTCGCGGAACGGGCGCTCGCCCTGTTCGCGACGCGGCGCACGCGCCGGCCGCTCCTCGCCATCGCGGGAACGGAACGGACGCTCGCCCTCCTCACGCTTGCGGAAGGGGCGGTCGCCCTCCGGCCGGTCGGCACGCGGACGGAACGGACGTTCGCCGCGCTCACCCTCCTCGCGCGGCGTGCGGGAGCGGAACGGGCGCTCACCCTGCTCGCGCGTGCGGAAACCGCCCTCGTCGGAACGCGAGCGGAAGGGCCGGGCAGCCGCGGCTTCCTCGCGCGGCGTGCGCGGACGGAAAGCCCGCTCGGTACGCTCGCCTTCCTCGCGACGCGGGGCACGGGCGGGACGCTCCTCGCCGTCGCGGCTGCGGAACGGGCGATCGCCCTCCTCGCGGCGCGGACGCTCGCTACGGTCACGGAACGGGCGCTCACCCTCCGGGCGCTCGGCGCGCGGACGGAACGGACGCTCGGCACGCTCGCCCTCCTCACGCGGCGGACGCGGACGGAAGCTGCGCTCACCGCCCTCCTCACGACGCGGACCACGGGCGGGACGCTCCTCGCCGTCGCGGCTGCGGAACGGGCGCTCGCCATCCTCGCGGCGCGGACGCTCGCTACGGTCACGGAACGGGCGCTCACCCTCCGGGCGCTCGGCGCGCGGACGGGACGGACGCTCGGCACGCTCGCCATCCTCGCGCGGCGGACGCGGACGGAAGCTGCGCTCACCGCCCTCCTCACGACGCGGACCACGGGCGGGACGCTCCTCGCCGTCGCGGCTGCGGAACGGCCGGTCGCCGTCCTCGCGGCGCGGACCCTCGCTACGGGCGCGGAACGGGCGCTCGCCATCCGGGCGCTCGGCACGCGGACGGGACGGACGCTCGGCGCGCTCGCCCTCCTCGCGCGGCGGACGCGAGCGGAAGGTGCGCTCACCTCCCTCGTCGCGGCGCGGACCACGGGCGGGGCGCTCCTCGCCGTCGCGCTTGCGGAACGGGCGGTCGCCCTCGGCGCGGCGGCCGCGCGGCGGCGCCCGCTCGGGCTCGGGCTCCGGCGCGTTGCTCTTCACCCGCTGTACCAGCACCTTGCGACCCTTGCGGTCGGCGACGATGCCGGCGGTCACCTGGCGCTCGGCGCTCGCCTCGGTGTCGATCGGCTTGCGGCGATGGCGGTCCTCGGCGCCTTCCGGCTTGGCATAGCGCGCCGCCTTGCCACGCGCCGGCGGACGCGGCGCCTCCTCGTCGGAGCCGTCATAGACGAAAAGCGGGCCGTCGAAATCGGCGGCGGCGGCGGCGGACAGTTCAGGGCCAAGCTGGTCGGCGAGCACGCGGGTGCGTACTTCCTCGACCGCGCCCTGCGCGATCTCGCCGAGCTGGAACGGCCCGTAGGACAGGCGGATCAGCCGGTTCACCTCGAGGCCGAGCGAGCCGAGAACGTTACGCACCTCGCGGTTCTTGCCCTCGCGCAGCGCCAGCGTCAGCCAGGAATTGGCGCCCTGCACCCGGTCCAGCACCGCCTCGATGGGGCCGTAGTGCACGCCGTCGACGGTGATGCCGCCGATCAGCGCATCGAGCTTGTCCTGGGTGATCTCGCCCTTGGCGCGCACGCGATAGCGGCGCAGCCAGCCGGTCTCCGGCAGCTCCAGCACCCGCGACAGGCCGCCATCATTGGTGAGCAGGATCAGGCCTTCGGTATTGAGGTCGAGCCGGCCGACCGAGACCAGGCGCGGCAGGCCCTCGGGCAGGATCTCGAACAGGGTCGGGCGCCCCTCGGGATCGAAATTGGTGGTCACCACGCCCTTGGGCTTGTGGTAGAGGAACAGCCGCGTGCGCTCCTTGGCCGGCAGCGGGCGACCATCGACGGTGATGGCGTCCTCCGCCGTCACGGTGCGGGCGGGGGTGTCGAGCACCTCGCCATTCACCGCCACCCGGCCCTCGCCGATCCACTCCTCGATCTCGCGGCGCGAGCCGAGACCGGCGCGGGCGATCACCTTGGCGACGCGCTCCGCCTCCCTCGGCTCGGCGGGAGCAAGGTTGCGCGGTGCGCGCGGCACGCGGTTCTGTTCCTTGCGGGGCGCGGCAGAAGGGCGCGAGGGCGGAGTGCGCGGGGGCATTTTGGGCATTTGGGAAATATCCGAAACTTTGGTCGGCGGTGCTATCACGTCCTTGGCGCGGACGCGAGCATTTGGGACACGAACGGTTGAACGACGACGAGAAGAGCCCCCCGGCACGGCCCGATTTCATGGATCGGGCGCTTCAGGAAGCGAGAAAGGCCGCCGAGCGCGGCGAGGTGCCGGTCGGCGCGGTGGTGGTACGCGAAGGCGACATCGTGGCGGCGGACGGCAACCGCACCCGCGAACTCGCCGACCCCTCGGCGCATGCCGAGATGCTGGCGATCCGTCAGGCGGCGGCGCGTCTCGGCACCGACCGGCTCTCCGACTGCGATCTCTATGTGACGCTGGAGCCCTGCACCATGTGTGCGGGCGTCATCGCCTGGGCCCGGCTGCGCCGGCTATATTACGGCGCCGCCGACCCCAAGGGCGGGGCGGTGGAGTCCGGCGTGCGCTTCTTCTCGGCGCCCACATGCCACCATGTGCCGGAGATCTATGACGGGATCGGGGCAACCGAGGCGGCGACGCTGCTGAAATCGTTCTTTTTCGCGCGCCGCTAGCCTGTCAGGACGAGATTACGCCAGCACCGCCTCCACGCGGCGCTTCACCTCGTCCTTCACCGGCTCGGCGGCCTTGAAGATCGCGGCGGCGCGGAAGAAGTCCAGCACGCGGAAATTATCGACATTGGGCCGGATCAGGATGTCCGGCGCGCCGGACTTCAGCTTCTCGGCGACGATCGAGCCCGCCATGATCTGCAACGCCGCGAACATGGCGTCGAAGGGACGGGGCACGCCCCGCACCTCGCCGCCCGGACCGCCGGTGATGTCCACCGCCAGCACCTTGTCGGCGCGCAGCCGCAACAGGTCGAAGGGCAGCGGGTTGACCGCGCCGCCGTCGACCAGCGTATGGCCGCCATGCACCACCGGGCGGATCAGCCCGGGGATCGCCAGCGAGGCCGCCACCGCCGGGCGGATGTCGCCGGAGTGCATCACCTGCTCGCGCCGGGCCCAGTAATTTGTGGCGACCACATGCAGGGGGATCGCCAGTTCGTCGAAGCGCTCGGGCACCGAGGCCGGTAGGAAGCCTTCGAGGAACTTCTCGGCGTCGAGCAGCACCGGGTTGCCGAGCCCGCCGAACAGGTCGGCGATGCGCCCGACCCGCGCGGCGAGCAGGCGGCGCATCACCTCGCCGCGATCCTTCATCAGGCCCGACACCATGTGGCGCAGCTCCAGCGCCGGGATGCCGGAGGCATAGGCGGCGCCGATCAGCGCGCCGATCGAGGCGCCGGCAATGGCGACCGGGCGGACGCCGAGCTCGTCGAGCGCCTCCAGCACCAGAATGTGCGACAGCCCGCGCGCGCCGCCCGAGCCCAGCGCCACGGCGAGCGAAGGCTCGCGCCCGGCGACGGGCACGCCATGCGAGGAAAGAACCGGTTCGTGAGGCGGCGCGTGACGTCCGCGCGCGGCGTGAGGATCGTCCATGGCGGCTGTCTCGCACGATTCCGCGGCATTTGTTTGAAAGGCCGCAGTAGTTTCCATGACAAGCCGGCCGATAGGCTAGACGCCTATTCCGCCAGCGCCCGCCAAGCGATGTCGGAGCGGCAGAAGCCTTCCGGCCAGTCGATGCGCGCCACCGCGTCATAGGCGCGCTCGCGCGCCTCGGCGACATTGGCGCCGATGGCGGTGACGTTGAGCACCCGCCCGCCATTGGCCAGCAGTTGCGCGCCCTCGCGCCGCGTGCCGGCGTGGAAGACATGCACGCCCGGCGTCGAGCCGGCGACCTCGACGCCGTTGATCGGCGTGCCCTTCTCATAGGAGCCGGGATAGCCGCGCGCCGCCATGACCACGGTGATGGCGGCGTCCGGCACCATCGACACCCGCTCGTCGGCCAGCGCGCCGGTGGCGGTGGCGTAAAGCAGCTCCAGCAGGTCGCCTTCCAGCCGCATCAGCAGCACCTGGCATTCCGGGTCGCCGAAGCGGACATTGTATTCGATGAGCTTCGGCCCATCGATGGTGATCATCAGCCCGGCGAACAGCACGCCCCGATAGGGGCTGCCACCGTCGGCGAGCGCGCGGGCGGTCGGCTTGACGATCTCGGCCAGCGTGCGGCGCTCCATCTCGGCGGTGAACACCGGCGCCGGCGAATAGGCGCCCATGCCGCCGGTATTCGGCCCCTGATCGCCGTCGAAGGCGCGCTTATGGTCCTGCGCCGAGCCGAAGGGCAGCACCGTCTCGCCGTCGACCAGGCAGAAGAAGCTCACCTCCTCGCCTTCGAGGAACTCCTCGATGAGGATCTCGGTGCCGGGGGTGCCCATGGCGAACACCTCGTCGACGGCGGCGAGCGCCTCTTCCAGCGTCATGGCGACGACGACGCCCTTGCCGGCCATCAGCCCGTCGGCCTTCAGCACGATCGGCGCGCCGCGCCGGCGCACGAAGTCGCGCGCGGCCTCCGCCTGCGAGAAGCGTCCGAAGGCGGCGGTCGGAATGTCGTGCTGGCGGCACAGCTCCTTGGTGAACAGCTTGGAGCCTTCCAGCTGCGCCGCCACCCGGCGCGGGCCGAACACGTTGATGCCCTCGGCGGTCAGCCGGTCGGCGATGCCGTCGACCAGCGGTGCCTCGGGGCCGACCACCACCAGGTCGATCTTCTCGGCGGCGCAGACCGAGACGATGGCGTCATGGTCGGTGAGCGGGATGGTCTCGATGCAGCGGGCATGCTCGGCGATGCCGGGATTGCCGGGAATGGCGATCAGCGCGGTGAGCGACGGGCTCTGCGCCAGCTTCCAGGCGAGTGCATGCTCGCGGCCGCCCGAACCCAGCAGCAGAACCTTCATGCCTCGTCTCCCTTTGCGCCACCCGGTTGCGCGTCATCCGATCCGCGCTTCGCCTAGACGACCGCGCCCCTCGGGGCAAGAGGGCGCTGCGATTCGGGCGCCTCACATAGGGCACCGCGAACAGAGGGCGACATGAGAGGGCCGGCGGACCGGGAACCCGCCTATTCGTAGGCGAGCGCCACCACCGGATCCATCCCGGCCGCCTTGCGCGCCGGCAGATAGCCGAAGATCAGCCCGGTGAGGAAGGCGCAGCCGAAGGCGAGCAGCGGCGGCAGCAGCGACAGCACGATGTTGACGCCCAGCATCCCCAGCGCCACCGCCGCGCCGATGCCCAGCACCACGCCGACGGCGCCACCGACGCCGCACACCACCAGCGCCTCGGTGTTGAACTGCAGCATGATGTTGCTCATGCGCGCGCCGGTCGCCATGCGGATACCGATCTCGCGGGTGCGCTCGGTGACGCTCACCAGCATGATGTTCATCACCCCGATGCCGGCGACGATCAGCGAGATCGCCGCGACGCAGCCCAGCACCAGCGTCAGCGTCTCCTGCGTCGCCACCGCGGTTTCCAGGAACTGCGCGGTGTTGCGGACCTGGAAGTCCTCGGCCTGGTGGCGCTCGCTGAGGATGCGCGTCACCTCGCGCTCGACGGCGGGGATGTTGGCGGCGTCGTCCACCTTCAGCGTCACCGAATTGACGAAGCGCCGGCCGAACACCCGCACGAAGCCGGTGGAGAGCGGTACCAGCGCCACGTCGTCCTGGTCCTGGCCGAAGGCGTTGGCGCCGCGCGCGCCGAGAATGCCGATCACCTGGTACGGCACGTTCTTGACCAGCACGTAGCGGCCGATCGGGTCGTCCTCGCCGAACAGGTTGCGGGCGACGGTCTGGCCGAGCACCAGCACCGGCGCATAGGCTTTCACGTCGTCGGCGGAGAACATCACCCCGCGCTCCATCGGCCAGTCGCGCGCGGCGAGATAATCGGCCGTGGTGCCGGCGATCTGGGTGAAATAATCCTCGGAGCCGAAGCGCATGGTGTAGCGGCCGGTGCGCTCCGGCGCCACCGCGCCGAGGCCGGGGATGACGCGCAGCGCATCGGCGTCCTCCGGCAGCAGCGTGGCATTGTCGCCGGAGGTGCGGATGCCCACCGCTCCCGGGCGGACGATCAAGAGGTTGGTGCCGATCTGGGCAATGCGCTCCAGCACCTGCTTCTTGCCGCCATCGCCCACCGCCAGCATGGTGATCACCGAGGCGACGCCGATGACAATGCCGAGCAACGTCAGCACGGTGCGGAACAGGTTGGCGTACATGGAGGCGAAGGCCATGCGCACCGCCTCGGCGAGATCCGGCAGGAAGCGGGCGAGGCCGCCGCGCTCTTCCAGATGACCGGCCGGCTTCGGCGGGGCAGAGGGCGGAGGCAGCGCCGCGCGGGGCGTCGGCTCGTCGGAGACGATATGGCCGTCCTGGAAGCGCACGATGCGCCTTGCATGCGCCGCCACCTCGGCGTCGTGGGTGATGAGGATGACGGTGTGGCCCTCGGCGTTCAGCTCGGTGAGCAGCGCCAGCACCTCCTCGCCGGAGCGGCTGTCCAGCGCGCCGGTCGGCTCGTCGGCGAGGATCACCGGCGCGGCGTTCATCAGCGCGCGGGCGATGGAGACGCGCTGCTGCTGACCGCCGGAGAGCTGGCTCGGACGGTGCTCGGCGCGCTCGGCGAGGCCGAGCCGGGCCAGCAGGGCATGGGCGCGCGACACCCGCCGCTCCTTGGCGAGCCCGGCATAGATGGCGGGGATCTCGACATTCTCCGCCGCCGTCAGGCTCGGCAGCAGATTGTAGCGCTGGAACACGAAGCCGAAGGTGGCGCAGCGCAGATGCGCCAGCGCGTCCGGATCGAGCCCGGCGACATCGACCCCGGCGACGCGGTAGCGGCCATTGCTCGGCCGGTCGAGGCAGCCGACGATGTTCATCAGCGTCGACTTGCCCGACCCGGACTGGCCCATGATGGCGATGAACTCACCGGGCATGATCGACAGCGACACCCGGTCGAGCGCCCGCACCACCGTCTCGCCGTTCGGGTAGAGGCGGCTCACCTCGACGAGCTCGACGATCGGCACGCCCGGCGACGATCCGCCGACCGCCTCGAGTGCCCGGATCTCGGTGTCGGAGGTGATGTCCCCGCCCATCGCCGCCGCCTCAGCCGAGCCGCGGCGGCATCGCCGGCGGGCGGCCCTGCCCCGGGGTGGCGCCCGGCGCGCGATTGCCGGTGATCACCCGATCGCCGACCGACAGCCCGCCGAGGATCTGCGTCATCGAGCGGTTCGACAGCCCCGTCGTCACCTTGCGCTCTTCCACGGCGCCGTCGCGGGTGAGTACGCGCACGGTCTTCTCGCCGTCACGGCTGGCCCGGATCGCCGCGGTCGGCACCAGCGGCACGCCCTTGGCCTCGCCGAGGCGGAAGAACACCTGCGCCGTCATGCTGGTCATCAGCGTCAGGTCGTCGTTCGGCACGTCGATCAGCACATTGTAGAGCACCACGTCGTTGACGACGGTCGGCGTCGGCTCCACCTGCCGCACCGTGCCCTCCCAGCGCCGGTCCGGCAGGCCGAGGGTGTTGAAATAGCCGGGCGTGCCGACCTTGATGCGCGGAATGTCGCCTTCGGCCACCTGTGCCGTCACCGTCATGGTCTGCAGGTCGGCGATGCGCAGCACGATAGGGGCGGATTGGTTGGCGTTCAGCGTCTGGCCCGGCTTGGCCGAGAGCGAGACTACCGTGCCGTCCATCGGCGCGTAGATCTTGGTGTAGCCGAGATTGGCGAGGTCGCCGTCCAGCGTCGCCTGCGTCTGCTTGATCTGCGCCTGCAGCGCATCGATCTTGGCTTCGCTGATGCGCGCCGTCGCGGTGGCAGCGTCGGCGGCGTCCTTGCTGCCGGACTGGTTGGCGAGCAATTGCTGGGCCCGCTCGTTGCGCAGCCGGTCCAGCACCAGCTGCGCCTGCGCCTGCGCCAGCTGCGCCTTGAGGTTGTCGAGATTGGCGCGGTCGCCGGTGACGCGGGTCTGGTAGACGGTGGGGTCGATCTCGGCGAGCAGGTCGCCCTTCTTCACCACATCGCCGACATCGGGATTGATCGTGCGCAGCTGCCCGGAAACCTGAGTGCCGACATCGACATAGGTCTTGGGCTGGATATTGGCGATGGCGGTGACCAGCGTCTCGATGTCGCCCAGCTCGACCCGGCTGGTCTGATAGGCCGGTGCCTCGACGGCGCGCTCGCGTACGAAATAGGCGTAGCCTGCCCCGCCGGCGGCAAGCAGCGCAACCAGCGCCAGCCACGGCCAGCGCCGCCGCCGACGCGGCACGGCGCGCGTCTCACCCACTTCCGTACCGGAGCGCTGGAGCATCGTCGGTCCCGTCTCTTCCCCTGCCTTCCCAAGGGGATAGACTGGAAGCGGGAACGCGCAAAATGAATTCGCGGTAATGTCGAAACCGCCGGCTTCCCTCGGGTCGCGCCGTGCGGTTCATCGATCCTGCGGCCGGTATTCGCCGGTATCGGGATCCCGCTTCAGCGTCGCGGCAGGCGAGCGTGCCGCCGCCTCGTCGCGACGGGCCTCGTCGAGCTCCGCATTCACCCGGCGCGACTCCTGCGCCAGCATCTTGACCAGAGCGGCGGCGCCGAGGGCGCCCAAGGCGACGATCAGGAAGGGGGGCATGAACGGGTTCCCTCGATTAGAGACCGAAGCGGCCCCACAGCGCCCGCGCCTCGGCAGCATGGAGCATCTCGTCGGCAAGACCGGCGCCGATCGCCGAAGCCGAGGCCGCCGCGCCGACGCCGGGGACGCGCCGGCTGAACAGACCACCGCCGGACTGGATCAGCGGAGTGACGACCTTGTCGCCGTAGCGGGCGCGCAGGAACGAGCGCAGATCGCCGATGGTGTCGACGAGGCCGAGCTCCTGCGCCTGTTCCGCCGACCAGAACTCGCCGGAGAACAGCGTCGCCTCGTCGGCGGTCAGCACATCGCCGCGCCGGGTCCGCACCAGGCCGGCAAACACCGTGTGGATCTCCTTCTGCAGGCCCTTCAGCCGCTCGACATCCTCGGCCTTTTCCGGCTGGAAGGGATCGAGCATCACCTTGCGCTCGCCCGCGGTGTAGACGCGGCGGTCGATGCCGAGCTTGCCCAGCGCCCGGTCGAAGCCGAAACCGGCGCTCACCACCCCGATCGACCCGACGATCGAGAACGGGTCGGCGACGATCTCGTCGGCGGCACAGGCCAGCATGTAGCCGCCCGAGGCCGCCACATCCTCGACGAAGGCGAGAACCGGCAGCTGCTTTTCCGCCGCGAGGTCGCGGATGCGCCGGTAGATCAGATGCGACTGCGCCGGCGCGCCTCCCGGCGAATTGATCACCAGCGCCACCGCCTTGGCTCCCTTCACCGCGAAGGCCTTGTCGAGGCTCTTCGCCACCCCGGCGAGGGTGAGGGCGGGGCGCAGCGGCGAGCCGACGCCGATGGTACCGGTGAGCCGAACCACCGGCACGACGGCTGCGTCGTCGCGCAGCGCAGCCGGCAGGATGGGCGCCATGTGCCGGCGCAGCGAAGTGAACAGGGACGCGTTTGCCATGTGCAAGACATAGGGCGCCGCGCGAAAAGGCTCAAGCGCCCACGCCGCCGCCGGCGATAACGCTCCGGCGAGGCACTTCAGAGGGGAAGCTTCAGGCGAGGCGTGTCAGGCGAGGCCCGCTCCCTCGCGCAGCACCGCCTCGGCCTGTGGTGTCGGCTGGCCCTCGCCATCGGCGAGCAGCAGCCCGGGCAGCAGCGCCGGCGGGGTGCGGCGCCCCTTCACCGCCCCGACCAGCACCCGGATCGCCGGCGCCTCCGGCCGGCCATGCACCGGACGGATCGTCACAGCGCCGAAACGCCCAGTCAGCGTCGCGAGGATGATGTCGAGCGCCTCTGGCCGGTGGATGAGGATAAGCCGGCCGCCGGGGGCCAATAGCCGCTCGCCCGCCCGTACCCAGTCTTCCAGCGCATTGTCCGGCGTCATATGGGCGAGCGCCCGCCGGTCGCTCGGCGAAATCCGGTGGCGCGCCGGATCGTTGAAGGGCGGGTTCATCAGCACCGCGTCGGCGGCGCGGGGACCGGGTGCGGCCGGCCCGCCCGGCCGGGCGAGCATCGCGATGTCGGCCTCCACCACCGCGACCCGCGCCGACAGGTCGGGTTGCTGGCGCTCGGCATTGCGGCGGGCCAGCGCGGCGGTCGCCGGGTCGAGCTCGACGAGATGCAGCCGCGCGGCGGGCAGCCGCACCGCCACCGCAAGGCCCGCCGCGCCGACGCCGGCACCGAGATCCACCACATGCCGGGCCGAGGCCGGCACGCTGGCGGCGAGCAGCAGCGCGTCATGGCCCGCGCGATGGCCGCGCGCCGGCTGCAGCAGCCGCAGCCGGCCGCCGAGCAGCGCGTCGTCGGTGAGCGGCAGGACCTCCGGGGGAGGCAAGGCCTCGCTCATTCCGGCACCAGTTCGCGCCCGAGCCCGGCGGCGACCAGAAGGCGGCGGGCGCGATTCGCCGCGTCGTCCTCCACCAGGAGGCGGCGGGGAATGACCCCGAGCGAGCCTTCGAGGATGCTCATGTGCCGGTCGAGCACCAGATGGCCGATGCCTTCCGCCGCCAGCAGCGCCTCGACGGCGGAGATGAGGACCGGATCGTTGGTACGCATGATTTCCCGCATGGACACCATCATGGCACGACGCTCCCCGGCTGGGGAGGGGCGCCGGCCTCGGGGCATCGGCCGCTCCGACGCCCGGAAGCGGAGCCGGACTGCCGTTTCCGCCGACGGCTTGCCCGATCGGGGGGGCTGTCCTTATTGTGGCGCCGGTTTTTACATCCTGTCGGAAAATGACTGTGGCTGTCGTCGTTCCCTTCGATCCCGTTGCCGAACCGTCGCTCGAGACCATCCTCTCTCTCGTCCGCGACGACATGGAGCGCGTGAATGCGCTGATCCTGTCGCGCACCGGCTCCGACGTCACCATGATCCCCGAGGTGGCGCAGCATCTTATTTCCTCCGGCGGCAAACGTCTGCGTCCGATGCTGACCATCGCTACCGCAGTGCTCGCCGGCTATCAGGGCGACGGGCATGTGAAACTCGCCGCCTCCGTCGAGTTCATGCACACCGCGACGCTGCTGCACGACGACGTGGTTGATGACAGCGACATGCGGCGCGGCAAGCCCGCCGCCCGCATGCTGTGGGGCAATGAGGCGAGCGTGCTGGTCGGCGACTTCCTGCTCGGCCAGGCGTTCCGCATGATGATCGAGGTCGGCGACCTGCGCTGCCTCGACATCCTGTCGACCGCCGCCGTGCTGATCGCGGAGGGCGAGGTGGCCCAGCTCGCCGCCGCTAAGAACACCGCGACCAGCGAAGACGAGTATCTCACCGTCATCCGCGGGAAGACGGCGGAACTGTTCGCCGCCGCCTGCGAGGTCGGTCCGGTGCTCGGCAAGCTCACCAAGGCCGAGCAGGCGGCCTGCCGCAGCTATGGCATGAATCTCGGCATCGCCTTCCAGCTCATCGACGACGCGCTCGACTATGGCGGGCAGCGCGCCAAGCTCGGCAAGAACGTCGGCGACGATTTCCGTGAGGGCAAGATCACCCTCCCGATCGTGCTCGCCTTCCGGCGGGGCAATGAGGAGGAGCGGGCGTTCTGGACCCGCTGCCTGCAGGATGGCGAGATCGGCGAGGGCGACCTCGAACGGGCGATCGAGCTGCTGTCCCGCCACAACGCGCTCGCCGACACGGTGGAACGCGCCCGCCACTACGGCGCCATCGCCCGCGACGCCCTCGGCCTGTTCCGGGACGGCCCGGCCAAGCAGGCGCTGATCGACGTGGTGGAGTTCTGCGTCGCAAGAGCCCGCTGACGAGGGCCCGCTGACAGGGGCTCGCTGCCAAGGACCGCTGCCAAGGCCCGCTGAAAGGCGATCCGGCGGTCAGCCGCGCGGCGCGTAGAGGATGATCGCCGCGCCGGCGAGGCAGACTGTACCGCCGACCACGTCCCAGCGGTCGGGACGAAAGCCTTCGACCGCCCACAGCCAGGCCAGCGACGCGACGATGTAGACGCCGCCATAGGTGGCAAAGGCACGCCCGGCGTGCTCGGCATCAACCTTGGTCAGCAGCGCCCCGAAGGCGATCAGGCTCAGCGCCCCCGGCGCCAGCCACAGCGGGTTGGCGCCGGAGCGCACCACCGCCCAGAAGGCGAAGCAGCCGGCGATCTCGGCGAGCGCCGCCAGCGCGTAGATCAAGGCCGTCGTCATTCCGCCCCCGTCAGCCCGACATCGTCAGCCGAGCACCGTCGACTTCACCCACCAGTCCGGCCGCGCGGCGATGACGGCCTTCGCCGCCCGCGCGGCGGCGCGGCAATCGTCATAGAGCCCGAAAAACGTCGCCCCCGAGCCGGACATGCGCACCAGCCGCACCTCCGGCGTCGCGGCGAGCACATCCGCCACCTCGCCGAGCGAGAGTTCGAGCGCGCGGGCGGGCGGCTCGAGATCGTTCGGCACTTCGACGAGGAAAGCGAGCGCCTCCGCGCGTGTCGCAAAGCCGTCGGGCCGCGGCGGCGGCCGGCGTATCTCTCCCGGCGCGAGGCCGAGGGCGCGAAACACCGACGCCGTCGCCACCGGAAGGCGCGGATTGACCAGCACCAAGCCGAAACGCGGCAGGGCGACCGGGGAGAGCGCTTCGCCGCGCCCACCCATCCAGCTGGAGCGGCCATAGAGGCAGACCGGCACGTCGGAGCCGGTGGCGAGCGCCGCCGCGTAGAGGCGCGGATCGTCCGGCGCCAGCCCGTTCGTGCGGGCGAGCAGCCGCAGCGCCGCCGCCCCGTCCGCCGAACCGCCGCCAATGCCGGAGGCGACCGGCAGCCGCTTGTCGAGCACGAAGCGGCCAATCCTCAGCCCCTCGACCCGCGCCTTGAGTTCGCGTGCGGCCTTCAGCACCAGATTGTCGGGCTCGACGGTGAGCGTCGCCGCGCCCGGACCGGCAAGATCGAGGCCGGGTTCGCCCTCCGGCTCGTAGGTCAAGCGGTCGCCGGCGCCGGCAAAGGCGACGAGGCTCGACAATTCGTGATAGCCGTCCGCCCGGCGGCCGAGCACGGCGAGGGACAGGTTGATTTTCGCCGGAGCTCGCTCGGCCAACCGCGCGAGGAGCGAGGACGAAGCAGGCAAGGACGGGGCGGGCGCCACGACGGCAGCAATCGGCATGTTCGGATCGGCCATGATCTGCTTATGGGCGGCGGCGCGACGGCCGGCAAGCCGCCTTCGACACCGGCGGTGAATTGCCCCTCCCGACGCGGCGACTTGCGCCGGACCCGCATTTCGCTGTATATGACGGCCATTCACTTATCTCAGATGGCCTGACGGTCGGTTGAGAGTGGGTTCCACCGCCGGGACCCGCTCTTTTTGCATTGCGGACCATCACGGGTCCGGCGAGGACGATGAGCGAGAACGACATCAAGTCCGACAAGGTTGCCGAGCCGGTTTTCGAAACCCGGCTGGACGAGCCGCGTCTCGTCACCGAGACCGGCCCTGCCGCGCGGGTGGCGGCGATCGTCGCGCCGGTGCTGGAAGGCCTCGGCTTCCGGCTGGTCCGGGTCAAGATCTCCGGCGGCGACGCGATGACGCTGCAGATCATGGCCGAGCGGCCGGACGGTTCGTTCGGCATCGAGGAATGCGAGGCGGCGAGCCGCGCGATCTCGCCGGTGCTCGACGTCGAGGATCCGATCTCCGGCGCCTACAATCTCGAAATGTCCTCGCCCGGCATCGACCGGCCGCTGGTGCGCTCCAGCGACTTCGACCGCTGGGCCGGCCACGAGGCCAAGGTGGAGCTCGCCGTGCCGTTCGACGGCCGCAAGCGGTTCCGCGGCCTGCTGCTGGGCCAGAAGAACGGCGCAGCGGTCATCCGCCTGCCCGACGCTCCGGCCGGCACGCCCGACACCTATGAGCTGCCCATCGCCGATATCGGCGAGGCGCGCCTCGTCATGACCGACGCGCTGATCCGCGACGCCTTGCGCCGCGACAAGGCTCTGCGCGAGGGCGCGGGGATCGACGAGGACGATATCGATACCGCCGATCTCGGCGACGCGTCGTTCGAGGACGATGCCGACGAAGTGGAAGACGGCGAGGCGGAAGGCGACGAAACTGTCGTCCGCATCGTTCCGGCCAAGAAGATGCCGGTGCGCGCCACGCCGAAGGCGAAGCCCGCCTACAAGCCGAAGGGCGCCGCCAAACCCGCCAAGAAATCCAACGCAAAACGCAAATCCCCCGCGAAGGAGACGCACTGATGGTTGTCGTCAGCGCCAACCGGCTCGAGCTTCTGCAGATCGCTGATGCGGTCGCCCGCGAGAAGTCGATCGACCGGACCATCGTCATCGCCGCCATGGAAGACGCGATCGCGAAAGCCGCGCGCTCCCGCTACGGCGCCGAGACCGACATCCATGCGGAGATCAACCCCCGCACCGGCGAACTGCGCCTCGCCCGTCACCTGCTGGTGGTCGACCAGGTGGAGAATTCCGCCATCGAGATCGACCTCGTCGGCGCCCGCCGGCTGAACCCGGCCGCGCAGGTGGGCGATTCCATCGCCGACACGCTGCCGCCCTTCGATTTCGGCCGTATCGCCGCCCAGTCGGCCAAGCAGGTCATCGTGCAGAAGGTGCGCGAGGCCGAGCGCGACCGGCAGTACGAAGAATTCAAGGACCGCATCGGCGAAATCGTCAACGGCGCGGTCAAGCGCGTCGAGTACGGCAATGTCGTCGTCGATCTCGGTAAGGGTGAAGCCTCGCTGCGTCGCGATGAATTGCTGCCGCGCGAAGTCTTCAAGGTCGGCGACCGCATCCGCGCCTATGTCTACGACGTGCGCCGCGAGCCGCGCGGCCCGCAGATCTTCCTGTCGCGCACCCATCCGCAGTTCATGGCGAAGCTGTTCGCCCAGGAAGTGCCGGAAATCTACGACAACATCGTCGAGATCAAGGCCGTCGCCCGCGACCCCGGCTCGCGCGCCAAGATCGCCGTCACCTCGCGCGATTCCTCGGTCGACCCGGTCGGCGCCTGCGTCGGTATGCGCGGCTCGCGCGTGCAGGCGGTGGTGAACGAGCTGCAGGGCGAGAAGATCGACATCATTCCGTGGTCGAACGACGTCGCCACCTTCATCGTCAACGCGCTGGCGCCGGCGGAAGTGGTGAAGGTCGTGCTCGACGAGGACCGCGAGCGTATTGAAGTCGTGGTGCCGGATGCCCAACTAAGCCTCGCCATCGGCCGTCGCGGCCAGAACGTCCGCCTCGCCTCCCAGCTCACCGGCTGGGACATCGACATCATGACCGAGGCGGAGGAAAGCGAGCGGCGCCAGAAGGAATTCGCCGAGCGCTCCAAGATCTTCGCCGAGGCGCTCGACCTCGACGAGATGATGGGCCAGCTGCTCGCCTCCGAAGGCTTCGCCAGCGTCGAAGAGCTCGCCTATGTGCCGATCGCCGAACTCGCGAGCATCGAGGGCTTCGACGAGGACACCGCGCAGGAACTGCAAAGCCGCGCGCAGAGCCACCTCGCCGAGGTGGAAGCCGCCTTCGACGAGCGCCGTCGCGCGCTCGGTGTCGAGGACGAGCTGCGCGAGGTGCCGGGCGTGACCTCGCCGATGCTGGTGGCGTTCGGCGAGAACGACATCAAGTCCGTCGAGGATCTCGCCGGCTGCGCCACGGACGACCTGACCGGCTGGACCGAGCGCAAGGACGGCGAGACCGTCCGCGTGTCCGGCGCGCTGGAGGGCTTCCAGCTCTCCCGCGAGGACGCCGAGGCGCTGATCATGCAGGCCCGCGTCAAGGCGGGCTGGATTTCGGCCGATGAGCTCGCCACCGCGGGCGACGAGGCCGAGGAGACTACCGAGGAGGACGCCGGCAACCCGGCGTGAGCCAGGACCGGCATGATGCCTGGATCGGTCTGCGCCCCGGTGTTGCCTTCGTCCCGCTGACGGAGGCGTGCCCCGGGCTCGCTGTCCGGCCCGGCGTGAGCGGAGTGTCACGCAGCGATGCAGCAGGCGGGCGAACAGGGCGGAGCGCAGGACGTCGCGGACGACGCGGCGGATGAAGGCCTCGCCGTCGAGGCGGAGGAGACCGATGCCGGTCCCGCCGCCGCGCGCCGCGAGCTGACGCGGCTGTGCCTCGCCAGCCGCACCGTGCGGCCGGTCGGCGAAATGCTGCGCTTCGTGGTGGCGCCGGACGGGCAAGTGGTGCCCGACCTCGCCGCCAAGCTTCCCGGGCGCGGCGCCTGGGTCGGGGCCACCCGCTCCGAACTGGCGCTGGCCGTGAAGAAGAAGGCCTTCGGCCGCGCCTTTCGCGGCAAGGGCCGCGTCGATCCGGGTCTTGCCGACCTGGTCGACGTCCTGTTGGAGAAGGACGTGTTCAGCGCCCTCAGCTTCGCCAACAAGGCGGGGCAGCTGGTGACGGGCACGACCAAGGTGGCGGAGGCGCTCCAGGGCGGCGCCGCCATCCTCGTCCACGCCAGTGAAGCGGCACGGGACGGGGTCACGAAACTCGATGCTCTCGCCCGGCGCGTCGGCGAGGCCGAAGGTAAGAAAATAGCCTTCGTTAACTCTTTGTCAGGCGTGCAATTGGACTTGGCGTTGGGCAGGGCAAATGTGGTACATGCTGCGCTGCTCGCCCATCCGACAAGCGCAGGGTTTCTTGCGCGGGTAAGAAGGCTCGAGAGCTGGCGCGCTGGATAAGCGAAGCTGGCGCACAGATTTGAGGCATCCCGCAAGGGGCGGTGATGCTCAGGAACGGATACCGAATGACCGATACGAAGAACCCCGGCGAGAAGACGATGGGCGTTGGCCAGGGCAAGACCCTGACGCTCAAGAGGCCTGTCGAGCAGGGCGTCGTTCGCCAGAGCTTCAGCCATGGGCGCTCCAAGTCCGTGGTGGTCGAGAAGGTGAAGCGGCGCGTGATCGGTCCGGGCGAGAAGCCCGAGGCTCCGTCCGCGCCTTCCGCTGCTCCCGCCGCGCCCGTCGCTGCTGCTCCCGCCGCCCCGGCTGTCGCCGCCGCCGCTCCCGCGCCGTCGGCGCCGCGCCCCGCGCAGCCGCCCCAGGCCGCGCGTCCGGCGCAGGCTCCGCAGGCCGCTCGCCCGGCACAGGCGTCGGCGCCGCAGCAGGGCGCCCGGCCCGCCGGCACGTCGCAGCAGCCGCAGCGCCCGCCCATGCAG
Organism: Ancylobacter sonchi; assembly: GCF_018390695.1. Lineage (GTDB taxonomy): Bacteria > Pseudomonadota > Alphaproteobacteria > Rhizobiales > Xanthobacteraceae > Ancylobacter > Ancylobacter sonchi. The sequence goes on from NZ_JAHBGF010000016.1 coordinate 156,748, forward strand.
GGACGCACCCAGCCCTCGCCCGGCTCCAACTATTCCGGCCCGCGTCCGGGCCCCGTCGGCACCCGTCCCGGCGGCGTCGTGCTGCGCTCGCTGACCGAGGAGGAGGCCCGCGCCCGCACCGCCGCTCTTCAGGACGCGCGCCTGCGCGAGGTCGAGGAGCGCAAGCGCGCCGAGGAAGAGGCCCGCCGCCGCGCCGAGCGCGAAGCCCGCGAAAAGGTCGAGCGCGAGGCCGCCGAGGCCCGCAAGCGCGAGGAAGAGGCGCGTCGCGCCTTCGAGGAAGAAGCCAAGCGCAAGTCCGAGCAGGAGGCGCGCAAGCGCTTCGGCGAGGAGGCCCCGGCGCAGCCGGCCGCGCAGCCGCGCGCCGCCGCTCCGGCCGCTGCCGCGCCGTCCGCCCCGGCTGCCGCCCCCGGCGCCCCGCGCGTCGCGACGCCCCGCAACGCCACCATGGATGCCGAAGACGACGAGCGCCGTCCCGTCCGTCGCGGTCCCGGTGGTGCGCCCGCGCGTCCCGCCCCGCCGCCGCAGAAGCCCACCCGCCCCGCCGGTGGCGAGAAGAATCGCGGCCGCCTCACCCTGGTGACGGCGCAGTCCGGTGACGAGGAGCGCCAGCGTTCGGTTGCGGCCTTCCGCCGCCGCACCCAGCGCATGAGCGGCCACCGGCATGTCGAGACCAAGGAGAAGATCTCCCGCGAGGTCACGGTCCCGGAGACGATTTCCATCCAGGAACTCGCCAACCGCATGGCCGAGCGCGCGGTCGACGTCATCCGCCTGCTGATGAAGCAGGGCCAGATGGTGAAGATCACCGACGTGATCGACGCCGACACCGCCCAGCTGATCGCCGAGGAACTCGGCCACACCGTGCGCCGCGTCGCGGAATCGGACGTCGAGGAAGGCCTGTTCGACACGCCGGACGCGCCGGAGAACCTGCTGCCGCGTCCGCCGGTCGTCACCATCATGGGCCATGTCGACCACGGCAAGACCTCGCTGCTCGACGCGCTGCGCTCGGCCAATGTGGTGTCCGGCGAGGCCGGCGGCATCACCCAGCACATCGGCGCCTATCAGGTGACCTCGCCGCTCGGCGGCAAGATCACCTTCATCGACACGCCCGGCCACGCGGCGTTCACCGCCATGCGCGCCCGCGGCGCCAAGGTGACGGACATCGTGGTGCTGGTGGTGGCGGCCGATGACGGTGTCATGCCGCAGACGGTGGAAGCCATCAGTCACGCGCGCGCCGCCGGCGTGCCGCTGATCGTGGCGATCAACAAGATCGACAAGCCGGACGCCAAGCCCGAGCGCGTGCGCAGCGAGCTGCTGCAATACGAGATCCAGGTCGAAAGCCTGGGCGGCGAGACGCTCGAAGTGGAAGTGTCGGCCAAGGCCCACACCAATCTCGACAAGCTGCTCGAACTGATCAGCCTGCAGGCGGAAGTGCTCGACCTCAAGGCGAACCCCGACCGCGAGGCCGAGGGCACCGTCATCGAGGCCAAGCTCGACCGTGGCCGCGGCCCGGTCGCCACCGTGCTGGTGCAGCGCGGCACCCTGCATGTCGGCGACATCGTCGTCGCAGGCGCCGAGATGGGCCGCGTGCGCGCGCTGATCTCCGACAAGGGCGCGCAGCTCGGCGAAGCCGGCCCGTCCATGCCGGTCGAGGTGCTCGGCTTCAACGGCACCCCGGAGGCGGGCGACCGCCTCGCAGTGGTCGAGAGCGAGGCCCGTGCCCGCGAGATCACCGACTACCGCAAGAACCAGAAGCGCGAAAAGGCGGCGGCGCGTTCCGCTACCGTCCGCGGCTCGCTGGAACAGATGATGAGCCAGGCGAAGACGGCGGGCCGCAAGGAATTCCCGCTGATCATCAAGGGCGACGTCTCCGGTTCGGTGGAAGCGATCGTCACCTCGCTGGAGAAGCTCGGCACCGACGAGGTGCAGGCCCGCATCATCCACTCCGGCGCCGGCGGCGTGAACGAGAGCGACGTGACGCTGGCCGAGACCGCCAATGCGGTGATCATCGCCTTCAACGTGCGCGCCAACAAGGAAGCCCGCGAGGCGGCCGACCGTGCCGGCATCGAGATCCGCCAGTACAACATCATCTACGATCTGGTGGATGACGTGAAGGCGGCGATGGGTGGCCTGCTCGCCCCGATCAACCGCGAGACCATGCTCGGCAACGCCCTCATCAAGGAGATCTTCGCGGTCTCCAAGGTGGGCAAGGTCGCCGGCTGCCTGGTCACCGACGGCATCGTCGAGCGCGGCCAGCATGTCCGCCTCATCCGCGACAACGTCGTCATCCACGAAGGCAAGCTCGCCACGCTCAACCGCTACAAGGATGCGGTCAACGTGGTGCAGTCCGGCCAGGAGTGCGGCATGTCCTTCGAGAACTACCAGGACATGCGCGCCGGCGACGTCATCGAATGCTACCGCGTCGAGGTGGTCCAGCGCACGCTGTGACCCCTGCCGCAGGGCACGACGGCCGGACGGTTTGCCGCCCGGCCGCCTGAGAAGTACCGCGGGAGCCGGACGGTCCGAATCCGTCGGCTCCGGTCGAAGCCGTCCCGCTTTCCGGCGTCACCGGTGCGGGCGTTGAGGAACGTTGAACGTCATGAAGACCAAAGCGAGCTCGGGCACCGGCCCGAGCCAGCGCCAGCTGCGCGTCGGCGAGCTGGTGCGCCATGCCCTGTCCGACATTCTGTCGCGCGGCGACCTGCCTGATCCGGCCTTGTCGAAGGTGCTGATCACCGTGCCGGAAGTGCGGATGAGCCCGGACCTGAAGATCGCCACCTGCTTCGTCATGCCGCTCGGCGGCAAGGACACCAAGGCGGCCATCGACGCGCTGGCGACCAATGCCAAGCCGCTGCGCGGCGAGATCGCCCGCCGGGTGGAGCTGAAATACGTCCCCGAGCTGCGCTTCCGCATCGATACCTCCTTCGAGGAAGGCGCGCGCATCGATGCGCTGCTGCGCTCGCCGGACGTCGCCCGCGACCTCGACCATCAAGACGACCCGAACGACGACGACAACGAGAACAACAAGGACGATCAGGCATGAGCGCCCCCATGATCGAGGCCGCCACGGCCGAAGCCCTCATCGACGACGCCATCGTCGACGAGACCCACGCCGCCCCGGCTGCGGCTCCCGACGACGCCCGCCCGCGCGGGCCGAAGGGCGACCGCCGCGAGCGTCCGGCCCGGCGGCCCAAGCGCGACGTCGATGGCTGGGTGCTGCTGGACAAGCCGGTCGGCATGACCTCCACCCAGGCGGTCGGCGCGGTGAAATGGCTGTTCCAGGCCAAGAAGGCCGGCCATGCCGGCACGCTCGACCCGCTCGCCTCCGGCTGCCTGCCGATCGCGCTCGGCGAGGCGACCAAGACCGTGCCCTTCGTCATGGACAGCCGCAAGGTCTACCGCTTCACCGTGCGCTGGGGCATCGAGACCGACACCGACGACAGCGAGGGCCAGGCCGTCGCACAGTCGGAGGTCCGCCCGGACCGCGACGCCATCCTCGCCATCCTGCCGGCGTTCCGCGGCGAGATCGAGCAGGTGCCGCCGGCGTTCTCGGCGCTGAAGATCAATGGCGAGCGCGCCTACGACCTGGCGCGCGACGGCATCGCCGTCGAGCTGGCCGCCCGCACCGTGGTCATCCACCGGCTCGACCTCGTCGACATGCCGGATGCCGATCACGCGGTGTTCGAGGCGGAATGCGGCAAGGGCACCTATGTGCGCTCGCTCGCCCGCGATTTCGGCCGCCGGCTCGGCACGCACGGCCACATCACCGCGCTGCGCCGCGGCGTGGTCGGCACCTTCGCCGAGGAGCAGCTGATCCCGCTCGACGCCCTGCGCGCCATGCATGCGGACAATGGCGAGACCCCTCCCTTCGCGGCGCTGCGCCCGGTGGAGATCGGCCTCGACAGCCTGCCCTCGCTGCGGGTGAGCCCGGCGGATGCGGCGCGCCTCGCGCGCGGCCAGTCGATCATCCTGCGCGGACGCGACGCGCCGATCCTCGAAGGCCCGGTCGCCATCACCGCCGGCGGCCGGCTGGTGGCGCTCGGTGACGCCGAAGGCGCCGAGATCTTCCCCCGGCGCATCTTCCACCCCGGCCCGGCCTCCTGAGCGGCAAGGCCGGCAGAGAAGATGCGACTGGCATCGCGGGCGTTTTCGTGTATGGTGCGCCCGCGTTGCGGACCTGTCGGTCCGCGCGAGCCTTTCGCTTTTCGACCGCGCTGGACGACATCCCGGCCCGGCCGATCCGCGAAACCGGCGGCTCCGCGCCAAGCGGTCCGCCACATCGATTACCGAAAACCGGAAAGGATACCCGATGTCGATCACGCCGGAGCGCAAGCAGGCGCTCATCGCTGAATATGCCACCAAGCCGGGTGATACCGGTTCGGCGGAAGTGCAGGTTGCGATCCTCACCGAGCGCATCACCAACCTCACCGGCCACTTCAAGGGCCACGCGAAGGACAACCACTCCCGTCGCGGCCTGCTCAAGATGGTGTCCGCGCGTCGCGGCCTCCTCGACTATCTGAAGAAGACCGAGGAAGCCCGCTACAAGTCGCTCATCCAGCGGCTCGGCATCCGCCGCTGACGTTTAGCCGAGGCTCGCACCGGCCGGTGCGGGCCTCGTGCGCTATCAGGATGGCGCCGGCGAATACTACGCGGCGCCGCCTCACGAAGACTGGAACCTGAGGAACAGGTTCCGGAGAACGCAAAAGCGGCGGGCATGGGGCTCGCCGCGTCCGACAGAAGCGGCGGCCATGGCAGGATCGCCGGAGACTTGGCCCGGCGTATCCCGGAGTGCGGAGTCTCCCGCCGTCTTGCCCATGGCCCCCTTCGGAAAGCCAGAGACAGACATGTTCGACATTCACCGCGAGGAACTCGACTGGGGTGGGCGCACGCTCTCCCTCGAGACCGGCAAGATGGCGCGTCAGGCCGACGGCGCCGTGCTCGCGAAATACGGCGACACCACCGTGCTCGCCACCGTGGTCTCCGCCAAGGCGCCCAAGCCCGGCCAGGACTTCTTCCCGCTCACCGTCAACTACCAGGAAAAGGCCTATGCGGCCGGTCGCATTCCCGGTGGCTACTTCAAGCGCGAAGGCCGTCCGAGCGAGAAGGAGACGCTGGTCTCCCGCCTGATCGACCGCCCGATCCGCCCGCTGTTCCCCGATGGGTACAAGAACGACACCCAGGTCGTGGTGACCGTGCTGTCGCACGATCTCGAGAACGATCCCGACATCGTGTCGCTGGTCGCCGCCTCCGCCGCGCTCACCCTTTCCGGCGTGCCCTTCATGGGCCCGGTGGGTGCCGCCCGCGTCGGCTTCATCGACAATGAATATGTGCTGAACCCCTCGGTCGACGAGCTGAAGGATTCGGCGCTCGACCTCGTGGTCGCCGGCACCGCCGACGCCGTGCTGATGGTGGAATCCGAGGCCAAGGAGCTGTCCGAAGAGGTCATGCTCGGTTCGGTGATGTTCGGCCACCGCCACTTCCAGCCGGTGATCGACGCCATCATCCGCCTCGCCGAGAAGGCCGCCAAGGAGCCGCGCGACTTCGCCGCTCCCGACCACTCGGCGCTCGAGGCCGAGCTGCGCGGCCTGATCGAGGCCGACCTGCGCGACGCCTACAAGATCGCCCGCAAGCAGGACCGCTATGACGCGGTCGGCGCCGCCAAGGCCAAGGCCAAGGCGCATTACGCCGCCCTCGCCGCCGAAGGCAAGGACGTGCCGGACGCCCAGACCCTCGGCGAAGTGCTGAAGGAGCTCGAGGCCAAGATCGTCCGCTGGACCATCCTCGACGAGGGTGTCCGCATCGACGGCCGCGACACCAAGACCGTCCGTCAGATCGTTTCGGAAGTCGGCGTGCTGCCGCGTACCCACGGCTCGGCGCTGTTCACCCGCGGCGAGACGCAGGCGCTGGTCGTCGCGACCCTCGGCACCGGCGAGGACGAGCAGTTCATCGACAGCCTGGAAGGCACCTACAAGGAGCGCTTCCTGCTGCACTACAACTTCCCGCCCTTCTCGGTCGGCGAGACCGGCCGCATGGGTTCGCCCGGCCGTCGCGAAATCGGCCATGGCAAGCTCGCCTGGCGCGCCATTCGCCCGATCCTGCCGCCGCAGCACGAATTCCCCTACACGCTGCGCGCGGTGTCGGAGATCCTCGAATCCAACGGCTCGTCCTCGATGGCGACCGTTTGCGGCACCTCGCTCGCCCTGATGGACGCCGGCGTGCCGCTGCGTCGCCCGGTGGCCGGCATCGCCATGGGCCTCATCCTCGAGGGTGACAAGTTCGCCGTGCTCTCCGACATCCTCGGCGACGAGGATCACCTCGGCGACATGGACTTCAAGGTGGCCGGCACCGAGAAGGGTGTCACCGCCCTGCAGATGGACATCAAGATCGCCGGCATCACCGAGGAGATCATGAAGGTCGCCCTCGAGCAGGCGAAGGGTGGCCGTGCGCACATTCTCGGCGAGATGGCCAAGGCGCTGACCGGTGCCCGCGCCGAGCTCGGCGAGCATGCTCCGCGCATCGAGGTGATCCAGATCCCGGTCGACAAGATCCGCGAAGTGATCGGGTCGGGCGGCAAGGTCATCCGCGAGATCGTCGAGAAGACCGGCGCCAAGATCAACATCGAGGACGACGGCACCGTGAAGGTGGCCTCGGCGTCCGGCGAGTCGATCAAGGCGGCGCTCAACTGGATCAAGTCGATCGCTTCCGAGCCGGAAGTCGGCCAGATCTATGAGGGCACCGTGGTGAAGGTCGTCGATTTCGGCGCCTTCGTGAACTTCTTCGGCGCCAAGGACGGCCTCGTGCACGTCTCGCAGCTCGCCAAGGAGCGGGTGTCCAAGCCTTCCGACGTGATCAAGGAAGGCGACAAGGTGAAGGTGAAGCTGCTCGGCTTCGACGAGCGCGGCAAGACCCGCCTGTCGATGAAGGTCGTCGACCAGGCCACTGGCGAGGACCTCGAAGCCAAGGGCAAGGCCGAAGGCAACGAGGCCGGCGCCGCCGAGTGATCGGCCGTCTGGTTTCTGGTTAAGAGCGGGGCGCCTTCGGGCGCCCCGTTTCGTTTTGGTCGACCGAATGCCTCCATTGGCAACCCAGGCACGAGGACAGGCCGTCGGCAGACTGGAGATTGCCGATGGACAGAAGCAACGTCGACGATCGGCTTGTGATCCACGCCCTTCTCGATGACCTCGTCGAGGATGGCACCAGCTTCGACACGACCAAAGCCACCCAACTGATCGCCCGGGTGCCGATCACGCAGAAATCGTCACCGTTCCAGTTCAGGAGCGCGTGGAATAGCAGCACCTCCCAAAGCGGCTATGCGGCCGGCATTGGCCAGAGTTCGATCAAGGAGGACGAGGAAAAGTCGGTCGAGATCGGTGCCGACCGGCGCTGGCGAATTGGTGGCTACAAGATCGAGCACGAACCCGGTCAACTCGATATCGAACTGATGTGGGCGGACACCAAACGCGATCCAACCGGCAGCCTGTGCCGGTTGACCTACGATCCGCCGAGCGGGCGCCCGTCGATGCTGTATCTCGGCGAGCAGCGCGGCCTGAAGCTCGGCCCGCTGTTCTTCAGCTAGGGGCCCTTCTACAAGCCATGGAAGCATCCGGCCTGACGCCGGCTATCGGAACGCCGCGACCGCCTCCGCGATCGCCTCGCGCGAGCACCCCGCCTTCAGCGCCAGCACCAGCATGAGCCGCGCCTTCAGCGCCGGCAGCAGCCCGGCGGGCAGCGCGCCGCGGGCGATCAGGTCGATCTCCGAGCCGGGATAGCCATAGGTGCGCTCGAACACCGGTCCGCCGAGCGTGCGGCTCGCCAGCACCACCGGCATCTGCCGCACCAATGCGCCGACCGCCTCGGCCATCACGCCGGGGACGTGGCCGGCACCGGCGCCCTCGATCACCGCGCCGCGATAGCCGAGGCCGGCCAGCGCCGGCAGCAGCCGACCGTCGTCGCCCATGCCGATCTTGACCAGCGCCACCGGCGGCAGCTCGATATCGGCGCCCGCGGCAGATGCCGGCATCAGGTCGGGCAAGGTGGGCGGCAGGGTGAGCGGCGTCACGCGGGAGAACAGCCGCGCCTGCCCCTCCGCCACCAGCCCGAGCGGGCCGCCATTGTCGGAGACGAAGGCAGAGGTGAGCGCGCTGTGCCCCTTGCGGACATAGCGGGCGGCATGGATCTCGTCGTTCAGCACCACCAGCGTGCCGAGGCCGCGCGCCGCCGGGCTGGCCGCGACGATGGCGCCCGCCAACAGATTGGCCGGTCCGTCGGCGCCGGGCTGCTGCGGCCCGCGCATGGCGCCGATCACCACCACCGGCCGGTCGTCGCGCACCATGAGGTCGAGCGCGAAAGCGGTCTCCTCGATGGTATCGGTACCCTGGATCACCAGCGCACCGTCGAAACCGTCGGCGAAGGCGGCACGGATCTCGGCGGCCACAGCGGCGATGTTGCCGAGCGTCAGCGAGGAACTGCCGACCCGGAACGGCGAGCGTGCCTCGATCTCCGCGATCTCGGCCAGCGCCGGCACCGCCGCCACCAGATCGGCGGCGCCCAGCGTCGGCGCGATGCCGCCGGCGGCGGAGGCGGTCATGGTGATGGTGCCGCCCAGCGACAGGGCGAGCAGGCGGGGACGGCGGAAGATCTCGGGCATGGTCGATCCGGCGGCAGGGGGGCCCTTTTCTATAGTCGCTCCCTGCAACCTTGTCGCTTGGTCCACGCCTTGGATCGCGGCCAGGCTCCCGCCTCCCGATCAGAAGAGGACAGAGCGAGAGGTCCCCGCCGTCCCGCCGCACGAGCCACCTCCCATCGAAACCGGATATTACCGGTTTCGACCCGACCCGAACGACGGAGCCGGACGTGTCCAGTTGCGCCTTGGCCGGAACCGGACGCGGCAGCTACCGAGTTCGGACAGGAAAGCGACCATCGGACCGGCCTACAAGGCCGGCGGATGCGCCGCGCGGCTGTCGTCCGGCACCTCGTCGCGCGCGTCCATGCCATAGTCGCGCAGAATGGCGGCCACCCGCAGCCGGTAGTCGCGGAACACGCCGGCGCGGCCCTTGCCCTGTGCCGCGCGATGCGAGGGCAGGCAGCGCCAGGCTCGCACCGCCTCCTCGTCGCGCCAGATCGACAGCGACAGCAGCTTGCCCGGCTCGGTCAGGCTCTCGAAGCGCTCCACCGAGATGAAGCCGTCGCGGCCCTGAAGGTCGGCCTTCAGCGCTGCGGCGAGTTCGAGATAGTGCTCGCGCTGCCCGTCAGCCGGCCAGACCTCGAAAATAACGGCAATCATGTCGGCCTCCCTGGAGCCGCCGGCTCATTCCGCCGGTTCACTCCGCAGCTACGGCGAACGGCTCCGGCAACGGATTGGGCCCGCCGGTCGCCCAGTCGAGCAGTTCGACCGTGTGCACGGTCGGAATGGCGGTGCCGCCGCCGATCTGGGTCAGGCAGCCAATATTGCCGGCGGCGATCACCTGCGGCTGGGTGCGCTCGATATTCGCCACCTTGCGGTCGCGCAGCCGGCCGGCGATCTCCGGCTGGAGGATATTGTAGGTGCCGGCCGAGCCGCAGCACAGATGCCCTTCCGCCGGCTCCAGCACGGTGAAGCCGGCGCGGGCCAGCAGCTCCTTCGGCGCCGTCTTCACCTTCTGCCCATGCTGCAGCGAGCAGGCGGAATGGTAGGCGACGCGCATCCCCGCCGCGATCACCGGCACCGGCAGCTCGCGCTCGACGAGGAACTCGCTGACGTCCTTCGCCAGCGCGGACACCTTGGCCGCCTTCTCGGCATAGGCCGGCTCGAGGCGCAGCATGTGGCCGTAATCCTTGATCGTCGTGCCGCAGCCCGAGGTGGTGACGATGATGGCATCGAGCCCCTCGCCCTGGATCTCCCGCCACCAGGCATCGACATTGGCGCGGGCATTGGCGAGCGCCGGCTCTTCCTTGCCCATGTGATGGGTGAGCGAGCCGCAGCAGCCGCCACCGACCGGCCGCACCACTTCCACCCCCATGCGGGTGAGCAAGCGGATCGCCGCCTCGTCGATCTCCGGCCGCAGCACCGGCTGGGCGCAGCCGTCGAGCAGCGCGACGCGGGCGCGGCGGGCGCCCAGCGCCGGGAACTGGCGCACATTCTCGCTGGCCGAGCGGCTCGACGGGCGGGCCGGTGCCAGCTTCAGCATGGCGGCGACCGGGGCGAGGCCCGGCACCTGGCCGATCATCCCGGCGAAGGGCCGCGCCAGCATGGCGCCGGCGAGCGACAGGCGGAACAGCGAGCGGCTCGGCAGCACCCTGGCCAGCACCGCGCGCAGCGTGCGGTCGAGGAACGGGCGCTTATAGGTCTTCTCGATATGGTCGCGCGCATGGTCGACGAGATGCATGTAGTGCACCCCGGACGGGCAGGTGGTCATGCAGGACAGACAGGACAGGCAGCGATCGACATGCTTGGCGACCTCGGCGGTGGCCGGCCGGTCGTTCTCCAGCATGTCCTTGATCAGGTAGATGCGCCCGCGCGGCGAATCGAGCTCGTCGCCGAGCAGCGCGTAGGTCGGGCAGGTGGCGGTGCAGAAGCCGCAATGCACGCAGGCGCGCAGGATCTGTTCGGAGCGTGCGACCTGCGGATCGGCGAGCTGGGCAAGCGAGAAATGGGTCTGCATGGTCCTCACACTCCCGCATACATGCGGCCGGGGCTCAGCACCCGGCTCGGGTCGAAACCGTCCTTCATCCGCTTCACCAGCGCGCCGGTGACGGGATCGAGCGGCTGGAACACCTCCAGCGCCGCGCGGGTGGCGGCATCGGCGCGGATCAGCGTCGCATGCCCGCCCGACTGCGGCCCGCCGACGGCGGCGAGCACGCCGCGCACCAGCTCGGCGCGCGGATCGGCGTCAGGCATCTCGATCCAGATCAGCCCGCCGGCCCAGTCGTAGAAGCAGGCGCCGCCCGCCTCGGCGACGGCGACGCCGATGGCGGAGGCCTTCATCGGCGCGGTCGAGACCCGCCAGACCGCCCGCTTATGGTCGCCGGCGAAGGGCTCGACGTCGCGCAGCGCCCGCCACAGCGCGGCGGAGCTCTCGGCCTCCAGCCGCCCGAGCGTGCCGAAACCGGCGAGCAGCCCTTCGAGCTTCTCGCGGCGATGGCGGATCGAGGGCGGCACGCCCTCCAGCCGCAGCGCCGTCACCGAGCTGCCGGCGAGCGCCAGGGCGGGAATGTGCCCGGTGACGCCGAACGGCACATGCGCGGCGCCGGAGACGTCGTAGAACGAGCCGACCGCCGCGCTCATCGCCTTCGCCGCCGTGGCGTCGTCGAGGCCGTAGATCAGCAGCGTCTCCAGCGTCTCCGGGCGCGGCAGCACCTTGATGGTCAGCTCGGTGAAGGCGGCGAGCGTGCCATAGGAGCCGGACAGGCCGCGCGGCAGGTCGTAGCCGGTCACGTTCTTCACCACCCGGCCGCCGGCCTTGAACGCTTCGCCGCGCCCCGACACCGCGCGCAGGCCGAGCGCATGGTCGCGGGCGGCGCCGGCGGAGGGACGGCGGGGACCGGCGAGATTGGTCGCCATCAGTCCGCCCAGCGTGCCCTCGCCGCGCGGACGGCCGAGCAGCGGGCCGTAATCCATCGGCTCGAACGCCATCATCTGGTTGGAGGCCACCAGCAGCGCCTCGATCTCGGCCACCGGGGTGCCGGCCTTGGCGCTCAGCACCAGCTCGGCCGGCTCGTAGAGGCTCACCCCGGTGAGCGCGGAGAGATCGAGCGTGGCGTCGGTCTGGATGTGGCGACCGAGCGCCTGCTTGGAGCCAGAGCCGGCGACATCGAGGGTTCGGCCTTCGGAAACCGCCCAGCGGACGGTCTCGACGACGTCGGCTTCATCGCGGGCTCGGAGGCGGTCGGCGGTGGTCGGCGGGGTCATGGTCGGCTCACTCGCGGGCGGTCATCAGAACGGGAGGGCGGCAAGGCGCGCCGCATGTCGGTTGTGCTCGGCGATCACCGCCGGCAGGTCGATGGTGACGATCTCGCCACGCTCCACCACCGGCCTTCCCTGCACCACCGTCCAGCTGGCACGGTGCGGGCCGGTGAACAGCGTCGCGGCGACCGGATCGGCCAGCCCGCCGGCAAAGGCGAGGTCGTCGAGGCGGAAGGCGGTGAAGTCGGCGCATTTGCCGGGTGCCAGCGCGCCGATGTCGTCGCGCCCCAGCACGGCGGCGCCGCCCAGCGTCGCCAGCTCCAGCGCCCGCCGGGCGGTCATCCATTCATGGTCGCGCGAGGGATCGGAGGTCGACAGCGTGGTGTCCGGCCCTTCCGGCGGGCGCAGGCTGATCTGCAGCCGCGCCAGCAGCATCGCCTGGCGCGCCTCGCCGAGCATGTGGTTGGAATCGTTGGAGGCCGAGCCGTCGACGCCAAGGCCGACTTTCACCCCGGCGCGGCCATAGGCCATCACCGGCGCGATGCCGGAGGCGAGCCGCATATTGGAGGAGGGACAGTGGCACACCCCGACCCCGGCGCCGGCGAAGCAGCCGATCTCGTGGTCGTTCACATGCACCGCATGGGCGAACCAGACATCCGGCCCCAGCCAGCCGAGTTCCTCCATATAGGCGACCGGCCGCTTGCCGAAGCGCTCCAGCGTGTAGCGCTCCTCGTCGATGGTCTCGGCGAGGTGGGTGTGCAGGCGCACGCCGTGGCGGCGGGCCAGCGCCGCGCTGTCGCGCATCAGCTCCGGCGACACCGAGAAGGGCGAGCAGGGGGCCAGCGCGATCTGCAGCATCGAACCCGGCGCGGCGTCGTGATAGGCGCCGATCACCCGCTCGCTATCGGCGAGGATGTCGTCCTCGCGCTCGACGCAGCTGTCCGGCGGCAGGCCGCCACGGCTCTCGCCGAGCGACATCGAGCCGCGCGAGACCATGAAGCGCAGCCCGATCTCGCGGGCGGCGCCGATCTGGTCGTCGACCCGGCAGCCATTGCGGAACACATAGGCGTGGTCGAAGGCGGTGGTGCAGCCGGACAGAGCGAGCTCGGCGAGGCCGACCAGCGTCGCGGTACGCGAGGCTTCCGGCGTGCGGGCGCCCCAGATGCGGTAATGCGCCTTCAGCCAGCGGAACAGGTTGGTGTTCTGCGCCGCCGGCAGGTTGCGGGTCAGCGTCTGGTCGAGATGGTGGTGGCAATTGACCAGCCCGGGCAGCACCACATGGCCGGAAAGGTCGATCACCCGGTCGGCGGTGGCCGGCAGGGTCTCGGATGGCCCCACCGCCTCGATCCTGCCGTCGCGCGCGAAAACGCCGCCGCCGGGAATCTCCCGGCGCGCCCCGTCCATGGTGACGAGGATGTCGGCATTCCTCGCGAGCAGCGTCGCCACGTTCCCGTCCTCGCTCAGAACCGCGGAATGTCGGGGAACGGCACCTGCCCCCGGCTGATATGCATGCGCCCCAGCTCGGCGCAGCGATGCAGCTGCGGGAACATCTTGCCAGGGTTGAGCAGCCCGTCGGCGTCGAAGGCGCATTTCAGCCGCTGCTGGTGCGCGAGATCGGTCTCGTCGAACATCGAAGGCATCAGATCGCGCTTTTCCACCCCGACGCCGTGCTCGCCGGTGAGCACGCCGCCTACCTCGACGCAGAGCAGCAGGATGTCGCGGCCGAACGCCTCGGCGCGCTCCAGCTCGCCCGGCTTGTTGGCGTCGTAGAGGATCAGCGGGTGCAGGTTGCCGTCGCCGGCATGGAACACGTTGGCGCAGGCCAGCCCGTATTTCGCCGACATGTCGATCATGCCGGACAGCACGCGCGGCAGCGCCTTCCTCGGGATGGTGCCGTCCATGCAGTAATAGTCCGGCGAGATCCGCCCGACCGCCGGGAAGGCCGCCTTGCGGCCGGCCCAGAACGCCATGCGCTCCTCCTCGCTGGTGGAGGCGCGCAGCGTCATGCAGCCAAGGCCCGAGGCGATCTCGGACACCCGGCCGATCAGGTGGTTCACCTCGGCTTCCGGGCCGTCCAGCTCGACGATCAGCAGCGCCTCGACATCGAGCGGGTAGCCGACCTTCACGAAGGCCTCGGCCGCCTCGATGGCAAGCTTGTCCATCATCTCCATGCCGCCGGGGATGATGCCGGCGGCGATGATGGAGGCGACGCATTCGCCGGCCGCTTCCGAGGAGGGGAAGCCGACCAGCACCGCCCGCGCGGTCTCCGGCTTCTTGAGGATGCGCACCGTCACTTCGGTGACGACGCCGAGGAGCCCTTCCGAGCCGACGATCAGGCCGAGCAGGTCGAGCCCGCCGGAATCGAGATGCTGGCCGCCGAGGCGCATCACCTCGCCGGTGATCAGCACCATCTCGACGCCCATGACGTTGTTGGTGGTGAGGCCGTATTTCAGGCAGTGCACGCCGCCGGAATTCTCCGCCACATTGCCGCCGATGGTGCAGGCGATCTGCGAGGAAGGGTCGGGCGCATAATAGAAGCCGTTATGCATCACCGCATTGGTGATGCCGAGATTGGTCACGCCCGGCTGGGCGGTCACGGTGCGGTTGTCGAAGTCGATGTCGAGGATGGCGTTGAACTTGCCCATGCCGAGCAGGATGGCGTCCTCCAGCGGCAGCGCGCCGCCCGACAGCGAGGTGCCCGCGCCGCGCGGCACCACCCGCACGCCGTTGGCGTGGCAATAGGCCAGCACCTTCGACACCTGCGCGGTGGTGGAGGGCAGCACCACGGCGAGCGGCAGCTGCCTGTAGGCGGTCAGCCCGTCGCTCTCATAGGGGCGCATCTCGATCTCGGTGTCGATCACCCCCTCGCCCGGCACGATGGCGCGCAGATCGGCGATGATCGCCGCCCGCCGCGCCAGCACGTCGCGCTTGGGCTCGGGCATGACGAGCGCGTGGTACTCGACATCCCCCGCCGCGTGCGCGGCCGATCCCTCTGGCTGGGACATGGCGATCCTCCCGTACGGTCATTCGACCCGTTCTAGAGAACCAATGCACCGCCTCTGGTAAAAAATCTAGACCAGCGCCCCTTATCTGTTGGTCGAGACCGATCAATTCGCCGCGCCATGGCATGGGGTGACTTGCGCCGGATCAAGGCGAGGATCACCTCATGGAGAGAAGAAGGAGCATGCTTGTGCATGCCGCGAGAGAGGAGAAACGTCCGATGACCGCCCACCCGTCCGCCGTTGCCGCCACCCTGAAGCGCATCCGCCTCCATCTCGCCCGCTCGAAGGAGTTTCCGGAGGGCAGCGCGCGGTACGGCTATGAATTCGTCGCTCCGCTCGACGAGACCGGCCATATCGACCTGGCGGCCTGGCGCCTCGCCCGCGAGGAATGCACGGTGCGCCGATTCTGGGGCAATGAGCGGCCGGAGGAAGGGCGGCTGATCCATCGCGCCGGCGGCGCCAATGGCGCGACCTGGGTGTTCGACTACGACCAGGGCGCGGCGGAGGATGACGAGGCGGGCTACCGCTTCGGCGACCACGCCTTCGCGCCGGGCGAATATGTCTCGCTGCGCGACGAGGACGGCGAGATGCATACCTTCAAGGTGGTGTCGGTCGAGGTCAATTAGGCGCGCGGACGGCGGCCGGGACCGCGGCGGTCTCGGTGGCCGGCGCGGTCGCCGGAGCACCGCTGCTGGTCGCCGGGCTCGCCACGGCGGGCACCGCCGCCGGCGGCGTGGTGGCGATCGGCGCGGCCGGCGCCACCGGGCGGGGCCGGCGCGGGCGCGGGGCCGGGCGGTCGATCATGCCGATGACCTGCTCGTGCAGCTCGGCCAATTTGTCGATGTTGAAATGGCCGATCTTGTCGTTGCCGCCCATGTTGATGTTCTGCACCTTGGGGCCGGCGACCGGCTTGCCGGAGCCCGAGGCGACGTAATAGTTCACCACCTTGCCGATGGAGGCCGAGGCGGTGGTCGGCGTCACCGGGTCGAAGGTGACGACCAGCGGCACCGGCACGCCCTCGCCGCTCACCTTGTTGCCCATATAGACCGCGGCGTCGGCGCCGAGCGAGTGGCCGACGATCACCACCGGCGAGGGGCGGCGCTTGCCGGCCTTGGCCTCGGCGACCGCGGCGGCCGACACCGCCTGCCAGTCGGCGTAGGAATGCACGGTGGCCTTGATGCCGCGCGCGTTCAGCTTCTTGGCGAGATCGTCCATGCCGAGCGAGAAGATGTTGGCGAGCCCGCGCAGCAGATAGACACGCGGCTTGGCATCCGGCTGGGCGGCGGTCTGGGCACCGGCGGGTGACGACATTGCGAGGGCGAGAACGAGGACGACGCACAGACCCCAAATACGCGCAAGCAATGTCATGTTTCGATTCCCAAGCCGACCCAGCACAACTTTCATGCATCCGCCACATTTGGCAATGCAATCGAAAATTCCTAACGCGATCGGCATTGCCCGGCCGTTAATGCATCCGTGTCACAGAAGCCCGTCCCGCGACCCGGTTTCGCACCCTGACGGGCCGAAGCGGCCTTGCCTTGCCATCGCCTCCGTGCAACCGCTGCGGCCGGGGTAAAGTTCCGCGCGATGGCGCCCGCGGCGCTTCAGGGAGGTTCGTCATGGCCGATGTCACCGTGTCCGGCGCATCCGATGACCCGGCAAGCCCGCCATCCGGCGCATCACCCGCGATGCCGGCCTCGGGGCTGTCGCCGTTCCGCGACCATCCGCTGCGCGCCAGGGTGCTGGCGGAACTGCATGCTCGCCCCTTCGTGCCGGTGGCAACGCCGGCGCGGCTGCTTCACCTCGCCTTCCTGGTGAACCGCGACGAAGCCCGCGCCGACCGCGACGCCTTCGCCGCGCTGTGCGCCGCGCGCGGCCAGCCGGCGCCTTCTAAGCAGGCCAAGCAGCACCGCACCACCTTCGGCGGCGTGCATGTGCGCTGGGAGCGCCATGCCGAGTTCACCACCTACACCTGGGAATTGCCGGCGGAGGACATCGTCGAGGGCGGCTTGCCCTTCCATCCGTCCTCGGCGAGCCTGATGGCGTCGCTGGCGCATTTGCCGCAGCCGGGGCCGCTGCTGGTGGCGGTCGACCTGCACCTGACCACCGACACCGCCGATTCGCTCAGCCTCGAACGGCTGTTCGACCGCGCCAGCCTCGCGCGCTCGGATGTCGAGGATGGCTTCGCCGAGATCGCCACCGACTTCCAGCCGGATGTCGCCGGCTTCGTGCGCATCCTGGTGCGCGACCGCGGCATGACGCCGGATGCCGCCGGCGCCCTCGTGCAGCGGGTGCTGGAGATCGAGACCTACCGCACCCTCGCTTTGCTCGGCCTGCCGGAGGCGATGCGCCTCGCGCCCGCCATCGCCCGCGTCGAGGAGCGGCTGCGGGCGGTCACCACCGAGATGAAGAACACCGAGGGTCTCGCCGCCAATCACAAGCTGCTCGACGAGCTCACCTCGCTCGCCGCAGAAGTGGAGGCCGACGCCGCCGCCTCGCTGTTCCGCTTCGGCGCCAGCCGTGCCTATGACGAGATCGTCGGCCTGCGCCTGCGCACCATCGGCGAGCGGCCGATCGCCGGCTTCCCGACCTGGCAGCAATTCCTCGCCCGTCGGCTGCAGCCGGCGATGCGCACCTGCGAGACCACCGAGCAGCGGCAGGCCAACCTGTCGCTCAAGCTCACCAGCGCCGCCAATCTGCTGCGCACCCGCGTCGACGTCGAGCTGGAGCAGCAGAATCGCGACCTGCTCTCCTCGATGAACAAGCGCGCCCGCATGCAGCTGCGCCTGCAGCAGACCGTCGAGGGTCTGTCGGTGGCGGCGATCTCCTATTACGTAGTCAGCCTGCTGCACCATGTGCTGGAGGGGCTGCACGCCGCCGCCGAGCATGCCGGCCTGCACTACGATGTCGGCATCGCCACCGCGCTGGCCGTCCCCTTCGTGGTGCTGGCGATCTGGATGGTGGTGCGGCGCATCCGTCGCGGCCATTTCGACGAAGGCTGAGCTCCGCAAAAGCACGAAGCCCGCCGCCGGTGAGGGCGACGGGCTCGGATGGACGGCAAGCGGGCGCCGCTTCCGCTATTGCGAGAAGCCGCCGGTCGAGGGAGCCGGCGCGCCGATCCACTGCGTCCCGCCGCTCGACGAAGCCGAGGAGGACGCCGCCGGGGCCGGGCTGGTCTGCGGCGCGCCGATCATCGGCGAGGAGGCGGAGGCCGCCGGCGCAGTGGCGGCGGGAGCGGTCGCGGCAGGGGCCGGCGTGACCCGTGCCGGCGTGGTCGCGGCGGCGGCGGCGGGCGCCGCGGCGGGGCTCGCCTGAGCCGGGCGCGGCTGCGCCGGCTGCTGGGCCGGCCGGGCCTGGGCCGCCGGGCGCGGACGGGTGGTGCGCCGCGCCTCGGCCGCGCCGGCCTGCGAATCGAAGCCGACATAGACGACGTAGCGCTCCAGCGCCTCCGGCGTCGGCAGCGGGAAGGTGACGTCGTCGGCGACCAGGCCGAAATCCACCTGCATCACGCCCTGGCCGATCTCCACCGGCACCGCGTAGAGCTTGGTCCAAACCGGCTTCGGCGTCGGGCCTTCCTCGACCACGGCGAGACGCAGCGGCACCGTCACCTTGCCGGGGCCGCCCTTGGCGCCAAGCAGCACGCGGCCCTGGATGCCGACACGCATGTTCATGTCCGGGCGGGCGAAATGGCACTCGCGCGAGAAGGCGCCGAGATTGGCCTGGTAGCGGACGCCGCCCTCGGCGCCGCTATCGGTGACCTGCCAGCTGGCGGCACCACCGCGCACCTGCACGCCGGGGCAGCTATAGTCGTCGGGATTGACGCCGGCGCTTGAATTGGCGCCGAGGCTGCCAGAGCCGGCCACCACGGTCTGCGCCGAGCCGGTGCCGCGCGCGGCGGTCACCGGAGCCGGCAAAGCGGGTGCGGCCGGCGCGGCGCGGCCGACGGCGGTCGGCCCGGAGGGCGAGCCGGCGGTCGGGGCGACGGTGGTGGTCTCCATGGTCGAGCCGAAACCGCCCTGGCCGTCGGTATTGCCGCCGCCCATCGGCCCCTCATTGCCGCCGCCGCCGAGGCCGCCGGCGCAACCCGCCAGCAGCAGCCCGAGAGCCGGCACGATGATGAGGCGGCGTGCGGAACCCGTCATCCCCGCGATGCCGAAAACGCCTTCACGCATAGGCACGTTCCCCTGTCCTCCCGGCGTGACGCCCGCCCGCAACGCAGGAGGCGCCGCCGCCATGGCCGCCATACCGCGCTTTTTTCGCGTCATCCGCCGATCCCAAAAGAGCATCCACCGCGAAAGCTGAACGGCCTTTGCGGCGAGAACATGCTCCAGTTCGTTGAATCCAGAGCGCTTTCCACCGATCGGGCCGCAAGGCCCGTCCGGTGGAAGCTCCAGTGCGGCCGCTCTTATAGCAAAGCAAGGCCGCGCGGGGGAACCGGGGATGAGCGCTCAGCCGCCCGAACCGCCATTCGGCGCGCCCTTCACCGGCACGGCACCGGCATTGGCGAGCCCTTCCGGCTTGCCGACCAGGCTGAACAGCAGCGCCGGGTTCTCGCGGAACCGGCCGGCGACGCGCTTGATGTCGTCGAGCGTCACCGCCGCCACCAGCTCGTTGCGCCGGTCGATATAGTCGATGCCGAGATCGTCGATCTGGATCTGCAAGAGCTGCGAGGCCACCTTGGCAGATGAGTCGAAGCGCAGCGCGAAGGAGCCGATCAGGTAGCTCTTGGCATCGGCGAGCTCTTCTTCGCTCGGCCCATCGGTCAGCAGCTTCAGATATTCGGCGCGGATGAGATCCACCGTCTCGCCGGCCCGCTCGTTCTTGGTGGCGGTGCCGCCGAGGATCAGCCCGGCATGGTCGAGCGGCGCGAGGTGGCTATAGACCGAATAGGCGAGGCCGCGCTTCTCGCGCACTTCCTTGAACAGCCGCGAGGAGAAGGCCGAGCCGCCCAGCATGTGGTTGAGCACGAAGGCGGGGATGAAGTCGGGATCGTTGCGCTTCAGCCCGATGCCGCCGAACACCATCGAGGTCTGCGGCACGTCGAGGGTCTTCACCTCCACGGCGCCGAGGCCCTGCGGCACCGCGTCCGGCACCGGCGTCAGCTCGGCCTTGGCCGGCAGCGCGCCGAACATCTGGTCGAGCGCCGGGGCGAGCTGCTCGGGGGTGATGTCGCCGACCACGGCGATCTTGAGGTTGTCGCGGGCCAGCGTGCGTTTCGCGAAAGCAGCGAGGTCGCCGCGGGTGATGGCGGGCACGCTCTCCAGCGTGCCGGACAGCGGCCGGCCATAGGGATGATTCGGGAACGCCTTCGCCGACCAGGCGAGGCTCGCCTGCGTCGAGGGGTCGTTGGCGCGACGGCGCAGGCCGGCGAGCTGGCCCTGGCGGATGCGCTCCACCGCTTCGTCGTCGAAGCGCGGCGCGTTCACCGCGAGCTTCATCAGCTCGAAGGCCGGCCCGACATTCTCCGACAGGGTGCGCAGCGAGCCGCCGACCATGTCGCGGGAGGCGTCGAAGCGCAGCTCGATCGCCTTCTCGGCCATCCTGTCCTGGAAGGCGCGGGCGTCGAGGTCTCCGGCGCCCTCATCGAGCAGCGAGGCGGCGAGGCTGGCGACGCCCGGCTTGTCGGCGGGGTCCTGCGCGCCGCCGCCGATAAAGGCGATCTCCATCGCCACCAGCGGCAGCGTGGTGTCGTGCACCAGCCAGGCCTCGATGCCGCCGGGGCTCACCACGCGCTGGATGCGGGTGGTCTCGGACTGGGCGGAGGCGGGCGGGGCGAGGGAAACGAGGGCGGTCATGGCAATGAGGCCTGCGGCGAGGTTGCGGGCGGACGGAACAAGGGCGGCAAGGCCGTCGGTCGAAAGCAGGGCGGCGAAGCCGCGCGGCGCGCGGACGGCGGCGCTCACGAGCGCTTCTCCGGGCTGGCCGGGGCGGCGGCCGCGTCGCGGGCGGGCAGCAGCTCGCTGGTCACCGCCCGCGCGGGAACGAGATAGCGCCGCGCCACCTCCTTCACCTCGTCGGCGGTCACCTGCTTCACCTCGTCCGGCCAGTTCCTGACGTCGTCGACGGTGGTGCCGGTGGCGAGCGCGGCGCCATAGATGCGCGCCAGCGTCGCCTGGTTGTCCTGGGCGTAGATCGCCTCGGCGACAAGGCGGGTCTTGGCGCGCTCCAGCTCGGCGGCCTCCGGCCCGTCGGCGGCCAGCTTGGCGATCACCGCGTCCATCGCGGTTTCGAGCTTGGCCATGTCGACGTCCGGGCGCGGCGTGGCGGAGACGCCGAAGCGGGTATCGTCGAGCGCCGTCGACTGGTACCAGGCGCCGGCGCCGGCGGCGAGGCCCTGCTCCACCACCAGCTCGCGATAGAGCCGGCTGGTCGAGCCGCCGCCCAGCACCTGCGCCAGCACGTCGAGCGCGACGCTGTCCTTCTTCTCGTTGCGATAGGCCGGCACCAGATAGGCGCGCGACAGGCTCGGCTGGCCGACGCGGGCATCGGCGAGGGTGAGGCGCCGCTCGGCGCGCGGCACTGGCTCCTTCGGGCGCACCCGCTCGGCGGTCTCGGCGCGGCGGGCGACCTTGCCATAGGTCTCCTCGGCGAGCTGCTTCACCGCCTCCGGCTCGACATCGCCGGCCACCACCAGAATGGCGTTGTTCGGCGTGTAGAAGCGCTTGTAGAAGGCCAGCGCGTCCTCGCGGTTGAGCTGCTTGATCTCGTCTTCCCAGCCGATGATCGGATGGCCATAGGGATGATTGGTGTACATCGCCGCCTGCGCGGCTTCCGAAAGCTGCGCGCCGGGGTCGTTGTCGGTGCGCATGCGGCGCTCTTCCAGCACCACGTCGCGCTCGGGCAGCACCACCTCGTCGGTGAGCACCAGCCCGGTCATGCGGTCGGCCTCGAAGCCCATCACCGTCTTCAGGTGCTCCTTGGCGACGCGCTGGAAATAGGCGGTGTAGTCGGTGGAGGTGAAGGCGTTCTCCTGCCCGCCGAGCTTGGACACCACCTGCGAGAACTCGCCGGCGGGGTGCGTCGCGGTACCCTTGAACATCAGGTGCTCGAGGAAATGCGCGATGCCGGACTTGCCGGGCTGCTCGTCGGCGGAGCCCACGCGGTACCACACCATATGCGTGACCACCGGGGCGCGATGATCGGGCACCACCACCACCTGCATGCCGTTGTCGAGCGTGTATTGCGCCACCTCGGCGGCCTCGGCGGGGCGGGGAGCGGCAAGGGCGGCAGCCCCGGTGGCAGCGGCAAGCAACAGAGCGGACATCAGCTTTCCAGTCGACATAACGGCATCCGGTTGGGTCATATGGGTACGCCGCGCCGCCCGCGCATCCCCGTTCGACGGGAAGGGCGGGCAGGTTCGCGCCGGGCGTGCCCGCAGCATGTTCCGCAAGCGTCGCACGAGTAGGGCGACAAGAACATGCTTGCGCTGGTTAAATCGCCGTAAGGGTGGCACGGAACCGCAAGGGTTCGACCCCGGCGAGGGTCAATCCCCCGTGATCGCCCATCGTGACCGCCGATTGCGATCGCCCGGCATGGCCGCCGATCACGAGGGGCCAGAAATGCAAAAGGCCGGCTGCGAAGCCGGCCTTGCGAGGGATGCGCTCAGTTGCGCTCCTTGTTGCGCTGGACCTGGTCGAACCAGTTGAGCGGGTTCCAGGCCTTGTCTTCCGGCCGCTCGGCGACCACGCCATAGGTGGCGCCGGGGGCCGGGGTCTGGAAGCCCGGCGGCGGCTGGGTGAGCGATTCGCGGTCCGGCTCGCCGGCGAACACCAGCGGCTTCTCTTCCTTCTTCGCGCCCCAGCCGAGGAAATCCATGCCGCTCGGCTTCAGCCAGTCCTCGCGCGCCGCCGCGTTCTCGCCCTTCGCCTTGTTGTTGGACGGGATGCCGGTGCGGGTGCTGGCCATTTCGGCCGGGGTGAGCGCGCGGGTCTGCGTGTTGTCGTTGACGTGGTTCTTCACCTTCTTCGACGCCGCTTGCTCTTTCTTCTTGCGCTCGTCGTCATAATCCTTCGGCCAGGCCGGATTCTGCGTGATCGCGGCGGTATCGCGCGGCGCCGGCAGCGAATCGCCGGCCCCCGGCGGCACGACGAGAGGGCCGCGCTCGCGATAGTCGATTTCCGGCGGCGGCGGCGCCACCAGGCCGAGGGTGGTGAGCATCTGCTCGGTAAAATTGTCTTCCTGGGCGGCGGCGGGCGCGACGCCGAGCAGCGTCAGGGCCACCAGCCCCGAAGTGAAGGCGGCGGCGATGGCAAGACCGCCTGCAAGGCCTCGCGCGATCACGCGGCGCGGGGCAATGGTCGATGTCGTCATCCGGTCGTCTCCTGCCAACCCCCGGCCGACGCAGAAGGGTCGGTCGATGGGCGCGCACGCAGTTTCCACGTCAGGACGGCGTTTTTTGGGCGCCGCCGAAGAAGGAGTCATACAAAAGCAGCGCCACGCCGGCAACAATGGCGACGTCCGACAGATTGAACACGTACCAGTAGAAGCCGAAGGCGTGCAGCGACACGAAGTCGAACACCGCGCCATAGGCCACCCGGTCGATGGCGTTGCCGAGCGCGCCGCCGATCAGGAGCCCGAGCGCCACCGCCTCGACGCGCCGCTCGGTGCGCGCCAGCCAGAACCAGAACAGCACCGCGGCGGCGATCTTCAGCCCGCCCAGCAGCCACCAGCCATCGGCGCCGCCGGCGAACATACCGTAGCTGATGCCGGTGTTCCACGCCCGCACGAAGTCGAGGAACGGCAGCACCGTCACCTTGCCGTCGTCGCCGAAATCGACGCCGTGGAGCACCGCGAGCTTCGACGCCTGGTCGACGACCAGCGCCAGCAGCGCGTAGAGCGCGCCGGTCCGGGTGAGCGGGCCGGTGAGGCGCAGCCTCATTCGGCGGCCCGCCGGCCGGTGGCGCGCTCGCGCAGCGCCTGCGCGTCGCGCGGGGTGACGTCCGGATAGTCCGGATCGGTGCCGACTAGCGGCGAGATCTTCCAGGAACGGGCGCATTTGTGCCCTTCCGCCTTGGCCGGCACCACCGCGACGCCCGGCACGTCGTCGAGGCGGAAGGCGTCCTTCGGCCCCTCATCCGGCATCAGATGCGCGTCGGAGGTGATGCACACCTCGGCGAGGTCGACGGCGCTGACCGCCGCGAACAGGTTGGCGTCCGCGACATGGATCACCGGCGCCGCCTCCAGCGAGGAGCCGATCCGCTTGGCGGCGCGCTCGATCTCCAGCGCGCCGAGCACCACCCGGCGCACCAGGCGGATCTTGCGCCACTCGTCGGCCAGCGTCGCGTCGCGCCACTTGGCCGGCGTGTCGGGGAAGGTCTCCAGATGCACCGAGCCGTCCTGCGACGGGAACCGGGCGAGCCAGGTCTCCTCCGCGGTGAAGGGCAGGATCGGCGCCAGCCAGATCACCAGCCGGCGGAACACCTCGTCGAGCACGGTCAGGCAGGCGCGGCGCGTCACCGAGGAGATCGGGTCGCAATAGAGCGCGTCCTTGCGCACGTCGAAATAGAACGCCGACAGCTCGGCGGTCATGAACTGGGTCAGCGCCGCGTTCACCCGCTTGAAATCGAAGCCGGCATAGGATTCGCGCACCACCTTGTCGAGTTCATGCAGCCGGTGCAGCACCATGCGCTCCAGCGCCGGCATGTCGACATAGGCGACGCGCTCGCTCTCGCGGTAATGGTGCAGCGAGCCGAGCAGCCAGCGCAGCGTGTTGCGCAGCTTGCGATAGGTCTCGACCGTGGTCTTGAGGATCTCCGCGCCGATGCGCAGATCGTCGGAATAGTCGGAGGCGCACACCCACAGGCGGAGGATGTCGGCGCCGGAGGACTTGATCACCTCCTGCGGGGCGACCACGTTGCCGATCGACTTCGACATCTTGCGGCCCTGCTCGTCGAGCACGAAGCCATGGGTCAGCACCACGTCATAGGGCGGCCGCGCGCGGGTGCCGCAGCTCTCCAAAAGCGAGGAATGGAACCAGCCGCGATGCTGGTCCGAACCCTCGAGATACATCACCCGGTCCGGCCCGCCATTGAAGGCGCGGTCGACCTTGAGGTCGTCGCGCACCTCCAGCGTGAAGGCGTGCGTCGAACCCGAATCGAACCAGACGTCGAGGATGTCGTCGACCTTGTGCCATTCATTGGCGCTGTAGTCGGTGCCGAGGAAGCGCTGGGTGGCGCCATCCTTGTACCAGGCGTCGGCGCCCTCGGCGGCGAAGGCCTCGGCGATGCGCGCATTCACCTTGTCGTCGCGCAGGATCTCGACGGTGCCGTCGCCCTTGTCCTTGACGAAGACGGCGATCGGCACGCCCCAGGCGCGCTGGCGCGACACCACCCAGTCCGGGCGGTTCTCGATCATGCCGTTGATGCGGTTCTCGCCGGAGGCCGGCACCCAGTCGACGCCGGCGATGCCGCCGAGCGCCCGCGCCCGCAGCGTGTCGCCGGCGGTCGCCGAGCCGTCCGCCGCCGCGATGTCCTTGTCCATCGCGATGAACCATTGCGGCGTGTTGCGGAAGATGATCGGCGCCTTGGAGCGCCAGCTGTGCGGATAGCTGTGCTTGATGCGCCCGCGCGCCATCAGCTTGCCGGCGGCGGCCAGCGTCTTGATGACGAGTTCGTTGGCGTCGCCGTCCTTGCCCTTGTCGTCCATCACCCGATGGCCGGCGAACAGCGCCACATGGTCGTAATAATAGCCGTCCGGCCCGACCGTGTGCGGCACCTCGCCGAGCTTCTCGGCGATGTAGAGATTGAAGTCGTCGGCACCGTGCCCCGGCGCGATGTGCACGAAGCCGGTACCGGCCTCGTCGGTGACATAGTCGCCGGCCACCACCGGCACGCCGAAGTCGAAATAGCCGTTGGTGCCCTCGACGCCGCGCAGCGGATGCGCGCAGACGAGATGGGTCGGGTCGACCTCCTTGTGGCGCTCATAGCCGGTGACGCGCGCGGCCTTGAACACCTCGGCCGCCAGCTTGTCGGCGAGGATGAAATGCTCGCCGACCTTGGCCCAGTTGTCGGACGCCGCTTCCGTCACCTCGTAGACGGCATAGGTGACGTTCTTCGAGAACGAAATGGCGCGGTTGCCGGGGATGGTCCAGGGCGTGGTGGTCCAGATCACCACCGAGGCACCCTCATAGGAGGGGAACAGATGGATGTCGGCGGCCTTGTCGGCCGGGTCGAGCCCCTTGGGCAGGCCGCCCGCGGTCGCCGCGCTCTTGCGATAGCCGGTGACCGGGAACTTCACATAGATCGTCGTCGAGGTGTGGTCGTGATACTCGACCTCGGCCTCGGCGAGCGCGGTGCGCTCCACCACCGACCACATCACCGGCTTGGAGCCGCGATAGAGCAGGCCGTTCGCGGCGAACTTCATGATCTCGCGGGCGATCTGCGCCTCGGCGTCGTAGCTCATGGTGACATAGGGATGATCCCAGTCACCGCCGACGCCGAGCCGCTTGAACTCGGCGCGCTGCACGTCGATCCAGCCCTGCGCGAAGGCGCGGCATTCCTGGCGGAACTCGACGACCGGCACCTCGTCCTTGTCGCGGCCCTTGGCGCGGTACTGCTCCTCGATCTTCCACTCGATTGGCAGACCGTGGCAGTCCCAGCCCGGCACGTAGTTGGAATCGTGGCCGAGCGCGCCCTGCGAGCGCACCACCACGTCCTTGAGGATCTTGTTCAGCGCGTGGCCGATATGGATGTTGCCATTGGCATAGGGCGGGCCGTCATGCAGCACGAAGCGCGGCTTGCCGGTGCCGGCCTCGCGCTGGCGGCGATAGAGGCCGATCTCTTCCCAGCGGGCGAGGAATTCCGGCTCGCGCTGCGGCAGCCCGGCGCGCATCGGGAAATCGGTCTGCGGCAGGAACAGCGTCGACGAGTAGTCGTGCGCCTCGCCGCCCTCGGTGTCGGGCGTCTTCGGCTCGCGGCCTTCGCTGTTACGGTTCGTCATGGACCGGCTCCTCACGCTGTCGGGCACGGTGTAAGCGCAGCGGCGAGGTGGTGCAAGGGTTTGCAACCGTACTTAAGGTGCCCTGCGAGGCGACCGCCTCAGCCGGCGCCGAGGATGGCGCGGGCGCGGCGGCTGTCCTCGTCCATCTGGACGATCAACGGCTCGATGCCGTCGAATTTCAGTTCGGGGCGCAGATAGGCGTGGAACGCCACCTTCAGCTTGCGGCCATAGAGGTCGCCGGACCAGTCGAACACGAAGGTCTCCAGCCGTGGCGCGCCGTCGTCGAAGGTCGGGCGGCGGCCGAAGCTCGCCACCGCCGGCCGCGCCACCCCGTCGATCTCCACCGTCACGGCATAGATGCCGTGCGCGAGCTCGATGGTCGGGTCGAGGCGCATATTGGCGGTGGGATAGCCGAGCTCGCGGCCGCGCTTGTCGCCATGGATCACCTCCGCCTCGATGGTGAAGGGCGCGCCCAGCATGTGCGCGGCCTGCTCGACGCGGCCCTGCGCGAGGGCGGCGCGGATCGCGCTGGAGGAGATCTGCGCGCCGTCGTCGAGCAGCGGCGGCACGATCTCCACCGAGAAGCCGTGGCGCGCGCCCGCCTCGCGCAGGAAGGCCGGCGAGCCGCCGCGCGCCCGGCCGAAATGGAAGTCGAAGCCGGCCACCACGCAGGCGACGCCGAGCCAGTCGACCAGGATCTCGGTGACGAAGCTCTCGGCATCCTTCGCCGCCAGCAGTGCGTCGAAGGCAAGCACCGCTGCCCCGTCGAGCCCGGTCGAGGCGAGCAGGCCGAGCTTCATCGGCTCTGGCGTCAGGCGGAACATCGGCTCGTTGGGACGGAAATAGGCGCGCGGATGCGGCTCGAAGGTCAGCGCCACCGCCGGCTTGCCGGCGGCATGCGCCCGCCGCACCGCCTCGCCGATCACCGCGCGATGGCCGCGATGCACGCCGTCGAAATTGCCGATCGCCACCACCGGATGGGCGAGGGCGGCCGGTACGGCGTCGCCGCCGCGTAGCACGATGAAGGGAGGGGGGGCGGGGGAAGCGCTCATCGGGGCAACACCGTCGGAACCTGCGTCACGGATCGCGCGCAAACTGGAGAGGCGCGGCCGGCACGTCAACGGCACACCCCTAGCCGCTTTCCGCGCCCCGCGAAACCGGCGCGCCGATACGAATAAGCTATCGCCTCGACAGGTTGCGCCTAGGGTCGGTCAAATCAGGCCGGCGGGTTCGGCTCCGCTCGATCGGGTCGACAAAGCCCGGCCGTGGCGCGGCTACCAGACCAGCTGCGGCGCGGCGGCGACCGGCCGGCCCGGCCCGTCCTCGATCAGCCGGGCGAGCGCCTTCGGGTCGATGGTGCCGGAGCGCTCCAGCCCCAATTCGCCGGCATGGATGCCGCCGGCGATGAACAGGCAGTCGATGCCTACCCCGAGCGCGCCGGCGAGGTCGGTGCGCAGCGCGTCGCCAATGGCGAGGAAGCGGTTCGGCTCCGCCGGCGCGCCGCGAAGTTCCGCCGCCTTGGCGAAGGCGGCCTCGTAGATCGGCCGGTGCGGCTTGCCGCACCAGATCGCCTCGCCGCCGATCGCCTGATAGGCCTCGGCGAGCGCGCCGGCGCACCAGATCAGCTCGCCGCCGCGCTCCACCACGATGTCGGGATTGGCGCAGATCATGGTGAGATCGCGTGCCTTCATCGCCGCCAGCGTGTCGCGATAGGTCTCGGGGGTCTCGGTGGTGTCGTCGAACAGCCCGGTGCAGACCACCAGCTCGGAGGCCTCCATCTCCACCAGCCCGACGCCGGCGCCCTGGTAGATGCCGAGGTCGCGCTCCGGTCCGAGATGCCACACCTTGCCGGCGCCACGCGCGCGCAGCAGCCCGGTGGTGACGTCGCCGGAGGTGACGATGGCGTCATAGGCGGTGCGGGGGACCCCGAAGCGGTCGAGGATCACGCCGACATCGGCGTTCGGCCGCGGCGCGTTGGAGACGAGGATGACCGTGCCGCCGGCGGCGCGGGCCCGGATCAACGCGTCCGAGGCGGCGGCGAAGGCGTTGGCGCCGTTGTGCAGCACGCCCCAGACGTCGCACAGGATCACGTCGTAGCGCGGCGCCAGCTCGGCGAAGGGCAGCACCGGGATCGCGGCGGCGGAGATGGACGCAGACGGCGCAGACGAAGACGGCACAGACGACATGGGCGGGGCGACCTCGGCGGGCGGATCGGAACGGGAAGGGCGACGAAGTTGGGCCAGCAAGTGCCATGCCGGCCGCCTCGGCACAAGGCCGGCGGCGGCATGGCTGCCTCCCGCTGCGGCAGCGCCGCTCCCGGCCAAGCTCGCCCATGACCACGCGCTCACAACGCGGCCCGGCTTGCCGCTTCGCACGCGCACGATGGCGCGCTGGCGGCTTTATGGCGTTGCCGGCCGGCACCGTCGCCCTATGTTCATCCCGC
Source organism: Ancylobacter sonchi (assembly GCF_018390695.1). GTDB lineage: Bacteria > Pseudomonadota > Alphaproteobacteria > Rhizobiales > Xanthobacteraceae > Ancylobacter > Ancylobacter sonchi. The sequence goes on from NZ_JAHBGF010000016.1 coordinate 186,008, forward strand.
CCGTCGATGATCGGCGACATCCGCAAGTCCGACATTCGCAAGCCCGACATTCGCAAGCCAAGGAGCACCTGATGACCGCGACCACGCTCTTCACCGGCACCGCCACCGCCAAGGGCGGCCGCCACGGCCATTCCGCCACCAGCGACGGCTCGGTGTCCGTCGATCTCGGCATGCCGAAGAATGGCGTGCTGGAGCCGGGCAAGACCACGCCGGAGCACCTGTTCGCCACCGGCTATGCCGCCTGCTTCGGCTCGGCGGTGGAAGCGGTCGGCGGGCAGAAGAAGCTCGACGTCTCCGACGCCTCGGTGACGGTGGCCGCCTCGCTGCAGAAGAGCGACACCGGCTTCAGCCTGGCGGTGAAGCTCACCCTCAAGGCGCCGGCGCTGACCAAGGAGCAGGCGCAGGAAGTGATCGAGGCGGCGCACCAGATGTGCCCCTATTCCAAGGCGACGCGCGGCAATATCCCGGTCGAGCTGGCGGTGGAGTGACGCCGCAGGCGGACGTGTCGGCCCGGTTTCACGCCGGGCCGGTACCCGCCTGTCCCGCCATATCGGCGTCGCCGTTCCCGGGAGCGCGGTTCGGAAGGCGCGAGTTCGGGGACGCCAACCGCAGACGCGGAGTCAGGCGAGCGTCCCGCGCGACGATCCGCCGCTCGGGGTAGGAAGCGTTCGCCCATCGGCAGGCGCGCCCGTCGCACGTCCCGGCAACGCCGCGGGCAAGAGGCTTTCACGAGAAAGGCGGCCCGAAGGCAGGGCTCCCTCGCCGGCCGGCAAGCACCCGCCCCCTTCACGACATTGTCGCCGACGGGCATTCCGGTACGCATCGTCGTCGGCCGGAGCCGACCCACGCCGGTTGCCGCGAGCACGTGCACAAGTAAACGCAGGCGACATCGCGGCCAGCGCGGGTTCCCGGGCAAACGGCCCGGTCAACCACACTGCCGCACGCTGGCCGGCGCAGTTCGACGCGCGCCGCCGAAAGCGGCCTAGGCCGCGTCGCGCCGATGGTCGGGCAGCGCCGCCGGGCCGATCGGGCCCATGGCACCGCCCGGCGCCAGCGGAACGCGCGGCGCGCGCTCCGACATCGCCGCGCGCAGGCTGTCCACCTGCGCATTGGCCCGGCGCGCCTCGCGGCCGGCGCTGCGCGCCGCCCGGCGATAACGGCCCTGCCGCAGCCACACCGCGACCCCGCCCAGCACCACGCCGATGACGAGGCTCGCCAGCACCACCACGAAGAGCGGCAGCTCCGCCGACAAGGCACCGGCAAAGGGATCCAGCACCAGCGTCACCGGATGACGGTTTGCCACCGCCAGCATGATGAGGCCGATGGAGACCGGCAGGATCAGCACGATGGTTAGGATGCGACGCAACAGCACGCCTTCACTCCCGCTTGCTCAGGCCGGCTATTCGAGATCCACGCCGCCGTTCAGGCGCTCGCGCATCTCCTTGCCGGTCTTGAAATAGGGCACGGCCTTGCCGTCGACCGCCACATGCGCGCCGGTGCGCGGGTTGCGCCCGGTGCGCGCCGGGCGCGCCTTTACCGAGAAGGCGCCGAAGCCGCGCAATTCCACCCGGTCACCCCGGGCGAGCGCGCCAACGATCTCGTCGAGGATCGCATTCACGATGTTCTCGACGTCGCGCTGATAGAGATGCGGATTGGCTTCCGCGATACGCTGGACTAGTTCCGACTTGATCATCGACGCCCCGGCCCCTTTTTCGTCTTCGGCTCGTCGTAAATCCGAAAACACTTTATTCTCGAAACTGTTGGCTCCCCCCAAAGCCTAATCGCGAGGGTGCCAGAGGGCCAAGAGACCGTCAAGGCGAGACTGCGCCGCGGCGTCGAAAGCCGGGCCGATCAGCAGGGTCGCGACGTCGTCGAGCCCGAACAGCCCCATGAGCCGCGCGCTGGCCGCCTTGAGCCAGCCGAATTCCTCGCTGGAACGCCCGGTGCGCCACACCCGCACCGGCAGAGTCTCGGCCACGTTGCGCTCGCGCGCCAGATAGGCGCGGGCGGTGCGCTCGTCGCCGAGCTCGTCAACCAGGTTGAGCGGCAGGCCCTGATGCGCGGTGAATACCCGGCCGTCGGCGACGAGGTTCAGCTTGTCGCCGGAGATCGCCCGTCGCTCGGAAACCAGGCCGCGGAACCAGTCATAGCTGTCGGTGACCAGCGACATCACCGCCGCCCGCGCTTCCGGGCTGGTCGGCTCGAAACCGTTCGGCACCGCCTTGAGCGGGCTCGACTTGATGGTCTCGTAGGCGACGCCCACCGTCTTCATCAGGTCGGTGAAGTTCGGGTATTGGAAGATCACCCCGATCGAGCCGACCATGGCGTTGCGCGGCGCCACGATATGGTCGGCGCCCATGGCGGCGATATAGGCGCCGGAGGCAGCCATGCCGTCGACCACCGCCACCACCGGCAGCTTGCCGGCGAGGCGGCGCAGCCCGTCATAAAGCTGTTGCGAGCCGACCACGGTGCCGCCGGGGCTGTCGATGGCGATGATCACCGCGCGGGCGCCGGAGCGGGCGATGTCGTCGAACATCTCCAGCCGCTCGCGGTCGTTACGGATGATGCCGCCAATGCTCACCCGCGCCACATGCGGCGCCGAGCGCGGGGTGAATCCGCCATCGCTCCACCAAAACGCCGCCAGTGCGGCGCCGGCGGCGAGCACCAAGAGCACCGCCACCCGCCAGAAGGTGAGCTTGCGACGCAGCCGCCGGCGCTCGATCAGGGAATCGACGTCCATCGCAGTGCCGAGCATCGGTTCCGGGCCGCTCCGTCATGAAAATGCGCCTCTGACGTAGGGCTCAAGTTCGGCGCGCGCAAGGCAGCAGGCAGAAACGCGACAGGAGGCTGCGTTCAGCCGCCGTGCTTCTCCAGGAACGCCTCGACCGCCAGCGTGCGGAAATCCTCCAGCGCGGCATGCAGCCGCGTGTGCCCCCAGTGCCACCAGCCGAGCGCCTGCAGCCGGTCGCCGATCCCGGCGGCGAAGCGGGCACGGATCGGCCGCGCCGGATTGCCGCCGACGATGGTGTAGGGCGGCACGTCCTTGGTGACCACCGCGCCGGCCGCCACCACCGCGCCGTCGCCTATGCTTCGGCCGGGCAGCACGATGGCGCCGTGGCCGATCCAGACATCGTGGCCGATCGTCACCCATTGCGCCCGGCGGCGATCGAAGAAGCTTTCCTCATTCGCCGCGCCGTCGAAATAGTCGCCGGCGCGATAGGTGAAATGCGACTGGCTGGCCCGCTCCATCGGGTGGTTGCCGGGATTGATGCGGGTCATCGCGGCGATGGAGGTGAACTTGCCGATGGTGGCGTAGGCGATGTCGCTGTCGTTCACCACATAGGAATAGTCGCCGAGCTCGACCTCGACGAGCCGGGTGCGCTCGCCGATTTCGGTGTAGCGGCCGAGCCGCGAGGCGTGCAGCTCGGCGGTGGCGTCGACGAGAGGCGCCGGTCCCAGTTTGGTCACGCCTCAGCTCCCGAAGGCATAGCGTTCGATCAGCCGGAAGCGCTCGCCGCCATCCGGCCGCCCGTCCTGGCGGTACAGCGCGATGCCGCCGACGATCAGCGGCCCGTCGGCGCCGCTCTGCGCGAAGAGCTGGGCCAGCTCCTCCTCGGCGGCGACGCGGTCGGCGTCGTCGAGCGGGCCGGTCAGCGTCATGTGGAAGCGGAAATCGTCGAGCACATAGGGATAGCCCCAGCGCCCGAGATAGTCCTTCTGCCGCTCGGTCAGCGGCGCGCGCAGCCGGCGCTCGCGCTCCGCCTCGGTCATCGGGGCGCGGAAATCGTCGAAGGCCGCCACCGCGCCGGCGGCGAGCCGGTTCAGCGCCGAGCAGGTCGACACCGTCTTCAGCGCGAAGAAGCGGCCGATCGAGGCCAGCATCACCCCGGCGCAGGCGAAGCTCGCCCGGTCGGCGGCGAAGCGGGCGCACACCGCGCGCAGGCCCGCCTCGTCCTTGTCGGGCGCGAGGCGGAACGGCGCCTTCAGCGTGCCGTGGAAACCATAGCGGCGCGGCTCGGCGGTGAGGTCCCGCCAACGCTCCGGCGTGAAGCGCGACAGCGCCGGCAGCGGCGCCTCCCGCCCGGTCTCGGCGTCATAGCCGATCACCGAGGAGCCGAAGCGCCAGAGCGGGCTCTTGGCCGGCGGGGCGAAATAGATGGCGTAGCGCGGGTCGCTCGGCCGGGTCTCCGACCGGCGGGGCTCCGCCGGCTCGACGGCCAGGGTGTCGATGCGCCCGGCATCGGCCGGCCGGATATCATTCAGTATCGTCGTCATGCGTCCTCCCGAGAACAGCTTCGCCTGCGCGAAGTCCCGTCGTTCAGAAGATGCGCCGGCCGGCGAGGAACACTTCCCTCACCACCGGCGTGTCGTCGATCACGTCGAAGATCATCAGGTCGGCCCGCAGGCCCGGCTCCAGCCGGCCGCGGTCGGCGAGCCCGGCCAGCGCCGCCGGCCGGGAGGAGACCAGCGCCAGCGCCGCCGGCAGCGTCAGGCCGGGGTCGCGGGTCAGCGCCAGCGCGGCCTGCAGCAGGCTCGCCGGCACATAGTCGGAGGCGAGCGCGTCGATCAGCCCCTCGGCCGCCAGCGCCCGCATCGACACGCCGCCGGAATGCGAGCCGCCACGCACCGCGTTCGGCGCGCCGCCGATGGTGGCGAGCCCGGCCGCCCGCGCCGCCTGCGCGGCTTCCGGCGTGGTGGGGAATTCGGAGATGGTGCAGCCGGCCGCCTTGGCGTCGGCGACATGTTCCGGCGTGGTGTCGTCATGGCTGGCCAGCACGATGCCGGAACCGGCGAACAGATCGACCATGCGGGCGAAATTGCCCGGCACCGCCGCCCGGCCGCGCGCGGCGCGCTCGCCCAGTTCGCGATCCATCTCCTCGGCGGTCTTGCCGATGCCGGAGAGATAGGTCTTCAGGTGCTCGACATTGCGCCATTGCCGCGCGCCGGGCGTGTGGTCCATCAGCGAGGCCAGCGACAGGCTCGGCCGCCCCTCGGCCTGCGCCACCAGCGCCTCCAGCGTCGGGTCGGTGAGTTCGCAGCGCAGATGCAGCCGGTGCTCGACGCGGAACATGCCGCGCGCCATCCCCTCGTCGACGGCGTCGAGCATCACCGTGTACAGCGCCCGGCGGTCGGCCTTGGACTGGTCGAAGCCGCCGGCGCAGATGGCGTCGAACACGGTGGTGACGCCGGAGCCGGCCATCTGCGCGTCATGCGCCAGCGCGGCGGCGCGGGCGTCCGGCCAGATCACCTTCGGGCGCGGCACGAAATGGCCCTCCAGCGCGTCGGTGTGCAGGTCGATCAGGCCGGGCGCCAGATAGGCGCCGGCGAGGTCGACCGCCTGCGGCAGGTGCGAGCGGCCCTCGTCGACGGCGCGGATGTCGCCGCCCTCGACGACCAGCGTGCCCTCGACGACGGCCTCGTCGAGAACGAGTCGGGCATTGGTGAGAATCGTTTCCATGGGCCGCGCGTCTCGCATGTTGCCGTGACCATTCGATGAACCCGCGCGAAACGCTTTTCACGCAAGCACTGCGTCGTCTGCACTGCGTCGTCCGCTCTCACCCTCCCGCGCCGCGCGTCACACCGCCTCGGCGTCGCCGTCGGAGCGCGGGTCGTGCGTGCCCTCGACCTGCCCCTTCGGATGCAGCACCACCGCCCCGGCATGGCCCATCGTGTCGCTGAAATCCTCCGGCAGCGCGCTCAGCTCGTGGCCGGCGCGCAAAAGGTCGTCGGCGACGCGCGAATCGAACGCGCCCTCGACCCGGAGCCCGATGGTGTCGTCGCCCCAGGTGCGGCCGAGCAGCCAGCGCGGCCGTGCCACCGCCTGGCCGAGCGGCACGCCGAACATACCGTAGCGGCTCATCACCGCCGCATTGGTCTGCGGCTGGCCTTCGCCGCCCATCGAGCCGAAGGCGACGAACCGCCCGTCCGGCAGCTCGGCCATGCAGGGGTTCAGCGTGTGGAACGGCCGGCGGCCCGGCTCCAGCGGGTTCGCCGCCTTGGGGTCGAGCGAGAAGGAGGCGCCGCGATTCTGCAGGAGAATCCCGGTCGAGGGCGACACCAGCCCCGAGCCGAACTCCCAGTAGATCGACTGGATGTAGGACACCGAGATGCCGCTCTTGTCGGTCGCGCCCAGCCACACCGTGTCGCCGCGCGCCGCCTTTTGCGGCCACGGCGCGGCGCGGCGCCTATCGATCGCCGCCGCCTCGCGCTCCAGCGCCGCCGCCGTGAGGAAGGACGCCAGGGCGACGGTCAGCCGGTCATGGTCGGTCACCACGCGGTCGCGCACCAGGAAGGCGCGCTTGGTCGCCTCGACGAGACCGTGAATATGGGCGAAGCCTTCCGGCTCGGCGACGCCGAGCTGGTCGAACACGCCGAGGATCATCAGGCTGGCCAGTCCCTGCGTCGGCGGCGGCGAGCCCCACAGCTTCATGCCGCGCAGCGTCGCGGCAAGCGGTTTGCGCTCCATCGCGCGATAGGATTCGAGGTCGGCGCGCGTCACCGGCGAGCCGGCGCGCTCCAGATCGGCGGCGAGCTCGCGCCCGACATCGCCGCGGTAATAATCGGCGAGCCCGGCGCCGGCTAGCTGCTCCAGCGTGTCGGCGAGCCGCACGACGCGCTGCGTCGTCCCCTCGGCAGGCGGCTTGCCACCATCCTTGCCTCCATCGGCGAGATAGGCCTTCGCGAAGCCCGGCACGTCCTTCAGCTCGGCGAGCTTCTCGGCCGTCAGCCGTTCCTGCGAGGCCGAGACCGGATAGCCGGCGCGGGCATGGTGGATGGCGTCCTCCAGCAGCCGCTTCAGCGGCATGCGGCCGCCGAGCCCCTTCGCCATCTCCATGGCCAGCATCCAGCCGCCGATCTGGCCGGGCACGGTGAGCGCGGCGAGCGGGCCGCGCGTCGGCACGGCGTCGTAGCCGGCGTCGCGGTAGAAGGCGCGCGTCGCCCCGGCACCCGCATAGCCGGCGGCCTCGATATAGGCGACCCGGCCGGACGGGCCGCGGATCAGCCAGAAGCCGTCGCCGCCCAATTGGTTCATGTGCGGATAGACCACGGCGATGGTGGCAGCAGCGGCCAGCATCGCCTCCACGGCGTTGCCGCCCTCCTCCAGCACGGCGCGGCCGGCGAGCGCGGCGAGGCGGTGCGGCGCCGCGATCACCCCGCGCCCGCCGTGGCGGCTCTCATGTGCGGCGAAGCGGTCCATCTGCTGCCCTCCCGAATTCACGCCGCGAATCACGCTCCCGTGGGGCGACTTGACCCGCGCGCCCGGGCATAGCAGGTTGCGCGCCGCCGATTAAGGCAAGAAGACGCAGCTAAGACAGAGCTAGACAGGACTGGGAAGACTGATGAGCACGGGCCGTCGCATCCGCTGGGACCATGTCAGCACGGTGGTGAGCGCCGCCATTCTGCTGGGCGCGGAACTGATCGGCGCCGGCCTCGCCGCCGGCTGGGCGGTCGCCGCCCTGTTCAATGCCGGCTGGGTGACGGAGCTGATCTTCGAGGGCGTCTTCGGCCTGCTCGCCATCTACGGCATCTACCGCTTCATCGTGAAGGCCAAGAGCGTCGAGCCCTTCGTCGAGGGCTGAATTCCGGCCGGCCCCGCTTCCGCCGGGGCTCGGGGATCACGCCCCGCCTTCCATCAGCGCCTTCAGCCGCGCGAGATCGCGCCGCACCCAGTCGGCATCGGCGGCGAATTCCGCCGCGTCCATGCCGTCCCGCTGGTAAAGCGTGAAGATCACCTCGCAGCCGTCGCCATTGGCGACCACCCGCATCGGATTGTGCATCGGCGCGCCCCGCTCGGGAATCAGCGTGTGGTCGAGCACGCCATACGCGTTCGGCGGCGTGAAGCGCACCCGCATCGGCCCGAGCGGCGCCTCCACCTGCCAATCGGCGCCGCCCAGCGGCACCATCCCCGCGCCGAGACCTTCCGCCCACAGCGCGAAGTTCGCCGGCTCCGAAAGAAAGCCGCGCACCTCTTCATAGGGGCGCGCAATGCCGACGCCGATATGCAGGGCGGGCCGAGGCGACATGGCCGTCCTCCGGATGCGGATCCGAACGGAACCGGAACACATCCGCCTCCGCCTGGCAAGGCCGCACGCGTGGAAGGCGACGCTTCGTTTCGCAACGAATTGAAACCGCTCGGCTTTCGCGCCGCAGGCGGGCGCGCCGGCAAAAATCTGCAAAACCCGCTTGCATGTGACGGCGAATGTCCCTACATCACGCCTCGCCCAATATTCGCACGTGCCTGTGGTCGCGTGCCGATCGGCGGAAGTCCGGACAAGAGGCCGGAAAGTCGCCAGTCAGATCGGTAGCCGGAGGCGAAACCGGCGCACTCAGCTCTCAGCTGGGAACGTGACTTGAAGCAACGACGTAGCGGGCTTTTTTGGTCTCTGTCGGCCCTCCAAAGGTCGGGAAACTGAAGAGGCACTACTTCTTGCCGGGCGTGCGGTCGGGTCTCCCGTACCAAGCGAAGGCATCGGCCGAACGAGAGCGCTCTCCACATGCGCTCGCGAACGTGTCCGTGCCACGGCTCCATTTCATCCGGCCAAACGGCAAAAACCGTGCGGCCGGCGAACGGAGGCGCATTCTCGCCACCGACGCGGCTCAATGACGCCGCGCGGGCGAGGGATCGTCTCCATGGGTCGAAGCTTCGGGTCACTGGGAGAGCGCCATGACCGACCGTATTCGCGAGTTCCTCCGCAACCGACGTGAGGAAGGTCCCTGCGTCGTCGTCGATCTCGACGTCGTGCGCGCCAATTATGGCGCCTTCGCCCGCGCGCTGCCGGATACCCGCGTCTTCTACGCGGTGAAGGCCAACCCGGCGCCGGAAGTCCTCGGCCTGCTCGCCGAGCTGGGCTCCTGCTTCGATTGCGCCTCGGTCGCCGAGATCCAGATGGCGCTCGCCGCCGGCGCCACGCCGGACCGCATCTCCTATGGCAACACCATCAAGAAGGAGCGCGACATCGCCCGCGCCTTCGAGCTGGGCGTGCGCCTGTTCTCGGTCGACTGCCAGGCCGAGGTGGAGAAGGTCGCCCGCGTCGCCGCCGGTTCCAAGGTGTTCTGCCGCATCCTGTGCGACGGCGCCGGCGCCGAATGGCCGCTGTCGCGCAAGTTCGGCTGCGAGCCGGAAATGGCCGTCGACGTGCTCGAGCACGCCCATCGCCTCGGGCTGGAGGCGCATGGCGTCTCCTTCCATGTCGGCTCGCAGCAGAAGAACGTCGAAGCGTGGGACGCCGCTCTCGCCTCCGCCTCGTCGATCTTCGCCGAATGCGCCGAGCGTGGCTTCACCCTGTCGCTGGTCAATCTCGGCGGTGGTTTCCCGACTAAGTACCTGCAGGACGTCCCGGCCGCCGAGGCGTATGGCGAGGCGATCTTCTGCGCCCTGTCGCGTCACTTCGGCAACGCCATCCCGCAGACCATCATCGAGCCGGGTCGCGGCATGGTCGGCGCCGCCGGCCTGATCGAGGCCGAGGTGGTGCTGATCTCGAAGAAGTCCGAGACCGACACCATGCGCTGGGTCTATCTCGACATCGGCAAGTTCGGCGGCCTCGCCGAGACGATGGACGAGGCGATCCGCTACCCGATCCGCACCGAGCGGGACGGCGACGCGACCGAGCCCTGCGTGCTGGCCGGCCCGACCTGCGATTCGGCTGATGTGCTCTACGAGAAGACCCCGATCGAGCTGCCGATCTCGCTCGCCATCGGCGACAAGGTGCTGATCGAGGCCACCGGCGCCTACACCACCACCTATTCGGCGGTGGCGTTCAACGGCTTCGATCCGCTGCGCTCCTACGTGATCTGAGGCGGCGCGAGCCGGCTCAGAAAGCGCTCCCCGCGGCCGGCTCGTCCGGTCGCGACGTCTGCCGCGCCGGCCGCAATCGGTCGCGGCGACGGGAGCGTCCCGGATCCCCATCCGGGCCTCGTGTCGGGCGGAACCAAGCCGCCGCAGCGGAACAACCCCGCCGCACCGGACTTTCACAATTCCTTTTCACCTCTTTGCCCGGGAGAACCGGGTGTTGGAGGCCGTCAATGGAACGTGCCGTCACCGAGTTCACCGCCGCCGCCGCTGTCACCGCCCCGGTCGATTTCACCGGTCCCGCGCCCGCGATCTCGCTGGAGCGCCCGGCCGATATCGCCCAGCGCGAGGCGCTGCTCGACCTGGCGTTCGGCCGCGCCGCCCGCTTCGGCAAGACCTCGGAGCGCCTGCGCGAGGGTCGCAAGCCGGCGGACGGCCTCGCCTTCGCCGCCCATGGCGCCGACGGCCGGGTGGTCGGCACGCTGCGCCTGTGGCACGTCACGGCCGGCCCGTCGCGTCCCGCGCTGCTGCTCGGCCCGCTGGCGGTGCATCCGTGGTTCCGCGACCGTGGCCTCGGCAAGGCGATGATGGTCACCGCGATCTGCGAGGCGACCCGTCTCGGCCACGGCGCCATCCTCCTGGTCGGCGACGCGCCCTACTATGCCCGCTTCGGTTTCGAGGTGGCGCTCACCGAGGGACTGTGGCTGCCCGGCGCCTTCGAGCGTTCGCGCTTCCTCGGCCTCGAACTGAAGTCCGGCGCGCTGAAGGGCGCGCGCGGCCTGGTCAGCCCGACCGGCGAATTCCTCGCCGCCCCCAGCCTCAGCGAGCTGATTGCCCGCGAATCCGTGCCCGCCGAGATGAAACGTTCGGCCTGAGGCATGAGCGCCTTCCCCTCGGGCTAAGGTCCCGGCCGGCAGGGAGGCGTTTTCGGTTCGACGGGTTAAGCATGTCCCGCCGGCCGGCCCTGTGGTGTTGCCACGCGGCCGGTCCCGTGCGTGACATGTTCCGGCGCCGCCCCGGTGCGGAGACCGCCTGCCTGCGGTCCCCCGGGGCGGCGTCCGCCTTCCCCCTCGTCGCGATGTCATGCGCGCGTCGTCAAAGGCGCGGCAGGCTCGCTTGTCCCGTGCGGCGCCGCTATTGACGCCGCCCCCCCGCCCCACCATGGTGCCCCGCACCTGCAAAGTATTGAGGCAACCAAAGGAGTTCCCCTGAGAATGTCGGTCTGGCCGGTCTATGGAAAAATCGACGGTCCCATCGTGATGATCGGCTTCGGCTCGATCGGGCGTGGTACCCTGCCGCTGCTGGAGCGGCATTTCGACTTCGACAAGGACCGTCTCACCGTCATCGATCCCAAGGACGACAACCGCCATCTGCTCGACGAGCGTGGCATCACCTTCGTCCAGCAGTCGATCACCCGGGAGAACTACCGCGACGTCCTCGTGCCGCTGCTCAGCACCGGCGGGCGCGGCTTCGTCATCAACCTGTCGGTCGACACCGGCTCGGTCGACATCATGACGCTCGCCCGCGAGCTGGGCGCGCTCTACATCGACACCGTGGTGGAGCCGTGGCTCGGCTTCTATTTCGACAAGGACGCCACCCCGGCGAGCCGCTCCAACTACGCGCTGCGCGAGAGCATGCTGAAGGCCAAGCGCGCCAATCCGGGCGGGCCGACCGCGGTCTCCTGCTGCGGCGCCAATCCCGGCATGGTGTCGTGGTTCGTCAAGCAGGCGCTGGTCGACATCGCCACCGACACCGGCATCGCCTTCGAGGAGCCGACCTCGCGCGAGGGCTGGGCGGCGCTCGCCCAGACGCTCGGCGTCAAGGGCATCCACATCGCCGAGCGCGACACCCAGCGCGCCGCCGATCCCCGCCCCTTCGGCCATTTCATCAACACCTGGTCGGTGGAGGGCTTCGTCTCCGAGGGCCTGCAGCCGGCCGAGCTCGGCTGGGGCACGCATGAGAAGTGGCAGCCGGAGACCGCCCGCTCGCACAATCAGGGCTCCGGCGCGGCGATCTACCTGATGCAGGCCGGCGCCGCCACCAAGGTGCGCACCTGGTGCCCCTCGCTGGGCGCCCAGCATGGCTTCCTGGTGACGCATAACGAGTCGATCTCGATCGCCGACTATCTCACGGTGCGCGAGGGCGCGGGCGTCACCTACCGCCCGACCTGCCACTACGCCTATCACCCCTGCAACGACGCGGTGCTGTCGTGGCACGAGATGCTCGGCAATGAGGGCAAGTTCCAGGACGAGTGGACCATCCTCAGCGAGCACGAGATCGTCGACGGCCGCGACGAGCTCGGCGTGCTGCTGTTCGGCCATGCCAGGAACGCCTACTGGTACGGCTCCCAGCTCACCATCGAGGAAGCCCGCGACCTCGCGCCCTACCAGACCGCCACCGGCCTGCAGGTGACCTCCGCCGTGCTCGCCGGCATGGTGTGGGCGATGGAGAACCCGGACGCCGGCATCGTCGAGACCGACGAGATGGACTACAGGCGCTGCCTGGAAATCCAGCGGCCCTATCTCGGCACCTTGAAGGGCTACTACACCGACTGGACGCCGCTCGACGGCCGCCCCGGCCTGTTCCCCGAGGACATCGACGCCAGCGATCCCTGGCAGTTCCGCAACATCCTGGTGCGGTGAGGGTTTTCCGCACGGGCGAGGAATGAGGAAATGGCCGGGCCGCGTCCCGGCCATTTTCGTTCGGCAGGGCGTCCGCGCCCGGCTGGCATCCGCCCGCCGCGTACATAAGTAAGGCTCCGATATCCCGTCCCGAACCGGAGCCTCACGTGACCGATCTCTCGGCCTTCCCGATCACCGCCCGCTGGCCCGCCAAGCACCCCGACCGCCTCCAGCTCTACTCGCTGCCCACCCCCAACGGGGTGAAGGTGTCGATCATGCTGGAAGAAACCGGCCTGCCCTATGAGGCGCACACCATCAATATCGGCAAGGACGAGAGCTGGACGCCCGAGTTCCTGTCGCTCAACCCCAATGGCAAGATCCCGGCGATCCTCGATCCCAACGGTCCCGGCGGCCAGCCGCTGGCGCTGTTCGAATCCGGCGCCATCCTGCTCTATCTCGCCGAGAAGACCGGCAAGTTCCTCCCCACCGATGCCGCCGGCCGCTACGAGGCCGTCCAGTGGGTGATGTGGCAGATGGGCGGGCTCGGGCCGATGTTCGGCCAGCTCGGCTTCTTCCATAAGTTCGCCGGCGCCGCCTATGAGGACAAGCGCCCGCGCGAGCGCTACGCCAAGGAGAGCGCCCGGCTCATCCGCGTGCTGGAGACCCGGCTCGAGGGCCGCGACTGGATCATGGGCGACGACTACACCATCGCCGACATCGCCTCGCTCGGCTGGGTGCGCAACCTCATCGGCTTCTACGGTGCCGGCGAGCTGGTCGCCTATGACGAACTGAAGAACGTGCCGGCCTGGCTGGAGCGCGGCCTCGCCCGCCCGGCGGTGCAGCGCGGGCTGGAGATCCCGCCGCGCCCGTGACGCCGCCAGCCGATCCGGTGCCCCGCGCCCGGATGTGACACGCCGCCACGCCGGCCCCGGCGTGGTGGCAGCCCCGCTCATTTCACCTATAAGCGGGCGGGAGCGACAACGACCCGCCCAGGATCTGCCCAACACTCGACAAGGACCCGCAAGGACGCCTGATGAACCAGACCGTGACGCCGCCGGGCACCGCCAGCGCGCAGCTGCCCAAGGACCATCCGCCGGTGAAATCCGGCAAGATCGGCGTGCTCATCGTCAATCTTGGCACGCCGGATGGTACCGATTACTGGTCGATGCGGCGCTATCTCGGCGAGTTCCTCTCCGATCCGCGCGTCATCGAGGTGAACCGCGTCTTGTGGTGGTTCCTGCTCAACGTGATCATCCTGTCGAAGCGCCCGCAGGCCAAGGGCAAGGATTACGAGACGGTCTGGAACAAGGAGCGCAACGAGGGCCCGCTGCGCACCATCACCCGCGCGCAGTCGGACAAGCTCAGCGAGCGGCTCGCGGCCAAGGATGCGCGCCTCGTCTTCGACTGGGCGATGCGCTACGGCAACCCGTCCATCGCCTCCCGTATCGAGGCGCTGAAGGACCGGGGCTGCGACCGCATCCTCCTGGTGCCGCTCTATCCGCAATATGCCGCGGCAACCTCCGCCACCGTATGCGACGCCGCCTTCGACGCGCTGAAGAAGATGCGCTGGCAGCCGGTGCTGCGTGTCGCCCCGCCCTGGCCGGACGAGCCGGTCTATATCGAGGCGCTGGCCAATTCGATCACCTCGTCGCTCGCCTCGCTCGACTGGGAACCGGAGCTGGTGCTCGCCTCCTTCCACGGCATCCCGAAGGAATATTTCGAGAAGGGCGACCCGTATCACTGCTATTGCTACCAGACCGCCCGGCTGGTGCGCGAGAAGCTCGGCTGGCCGGAGGAGAAGCTGAAGCTCACCTTCCAGTCCCGCTTCGGCAAGGCGGAATGGTTGCAGCCCTACACCGACAAGACGGTCGAGGCGCTGGCGAAATCCGGCGTGAAGCGGCTCGCGGTGATCACCCCCGGCTTCGTCGCCGATTGCCTGGAGACGCTGGAGGAGATCGCCGGCGAGAATGCCGAGATCTTCCACCATAATGGCGGCGAGCAATTCCACTTCATCCCGTGCCTGAACGATTCAGAGCCGGGCCTTGACGTGCTGGAGGCGGTGATCCGCCGCGAGCTCGCCGGCTGGGTGGACCTGGGGTGAAGGCCGAATTCCGGCGGCCGGGATTCCCCGATCCACGTCACCGCGGCCGGAGCGTAGCGACGAGCCGGAATCGTCCGCGGAGCGCCGGCGGATTCCGGATCGACCTTTCGGTCGTCCGCGCTGACGAGCCGGCTTCCGGTCATTCGAGAGACCACAGTCGCCGCGCCGGATGAGACTGGCTTACTTACCTCTCCCCATTGGGGGGAGGTGGCCCACGCAGCGGGTCGGTGAGGGGAGACACCATCGGGAGGCGTCGAAGACCCCTCGCCCCAACCCTCTCCACCGAACTCGGCTGTTGCCGGGTTCGGTCAGCAGCAACATCGAACTCGGCAACAACCGAGTTCGATGCGGGGAGAGGGAGCGAAGCCGGTATGGAGGGAGAGCAAGGCCCCTCACCCAGCTTCCCCCTCACGCCGCCGGCGCGGCGCGGGCATATTGCCGCTCGATCTCCAATAGCTTCTGCTTGCGCCACAGCCCGCCGCCATAACCGGTGAGCGAGCCGTCGGCGCCGATCACCCGGTGGCAGGGAATGATCAAGGCCAGCTGGTTGGCGCCGTTCGCCCGCGCCACCGCGCGCACCGCCGCCGGCTGGCCGATATGGCGGGCGATCTCGCCATAAGAGCGCGTCTCGCCCGGCGGGATCTGCCGCAGCTCGGCCCATACCGCGCGGGTGAAGGCGCTGCCGTGCTGGGCGAGCGGGGTGGAGAATTCCGCCGATTCGCCGGCGAAGAATCGCCCGAGCTCGGCGCGGATCTGCTCGGTCGGCGCGTAGGTGCCGATGCCGATCTCGCCCTTGGCGAGCGCGGAGAGCTTGCCGAGCTCGGTCGGCAGCGCCTTGCGGTCGACGAATTCGAGGAGGTGCAGCTGCGAGGCGCTCGCCAGCGCGATCATGTCGCCGATCGGGGTGGCGATCCAGTCGGCGAGCAACAGGCCGCGCCCGGTGAGCTCGCCCGGCGCGCGGCCGATCAGCTTGGCGAAAGCGGCGCGGAAGGCGCTCGGCGAGGAGAAGCCGGCCTCCTGCTGCGCGGCGATCACCGAGCCGCCCAGCGCCAGCGTCTCGAAGCCCTCGCGCAGCCGGCGCTGGCGAGCCATCTCGATGAAGGTCATGCCGAAATGCCGCTTGAAGCTGCGCCGCACGGTGGAGAGGTCGAAGCCCATGCGCGCGACGTCGCCCTCGCTCCAGCGCCGCTCCGGCCGCTCGTCCAGCGCCTTCAGGAGCGCGGCGATGATCGGGTCGGCCTCAGCGGCCGGCCGGAGAGGGTGGCAGCGCTTGCAGGGGCGGAAGCCCGCCTCGATGCATTCGCCGATGGTGGCGTGGAAGCTGCAATTCTCGGCGAGCGGCTTGCGGGCCGGGCAGGTCAGCCGGCAGAACACGCCGGTGGTGGCGACGCAGACGAAGGCGCGCCCCTCATAGCTCTCGTCGCGATCGAGAAGCGCGCGGTAGAGCGTCGGGTGATCGGGCAGGTTGAGACCTGGGAGATCGAACAGCATGCGATCAGTCTAGCAGCCCGCGCCGGGGCCGCCGCCGCAAATCGGGCGTCTATTTCAATCGCAGCCCACCGCGCCGCCCCCCGCGTTCAGTCCGCCGCCAATATGTGGCCGCGCACCAGCGGATAGACCTGGCTCTGCCAGCGGCGGCCGGAGAACACGCCGTAATGGCCGACGCCGGCCTGCATGTGGTGGCGCCGCTGGTGCGGGCGCAGGCTGGTGCACAGGTCCTGCGCCGCCACCGTCTGGCCGACGGCGCAGATGTCGTCGCGCTCGCCCTCCACGGTGAGCAGCGCGGTGCGGCGGATGGCGCGCAAATCGACCGGCTCGCCGCGATAGGTCAGCACGCCGCGCGGCAGCTCGTGCTCCTGGAACACGATGCGGATGGTCTCCAGGTAGAACTCGGCGGCGAGGTCGAGCACGGCGAAATACTCGTCGTAGAAGGTCTTGGCGGTCGTCGCCTTCTCGTGCTCGCCCATGGCGAGGTTCTCGAACAGCTCGACATGCGCCTTCACATGCCGGTCCATGTTCATCGCCATGAAGGCGCCGACCTGCACGAAGCCGGGATAGACCTTGCGGCCCGAGCCGGCAAAGCCCGGCGGCACGGTGGCGATGAGATTGCTCTCGAACCAGTCGAGCGGCTTCGATATGGCGAGCTCGTTCACCTTGGTCGGGCTGATGCGGGTGTCGACCGGCCCGGCCATCAGGGTGATGGAATGCGGCGTCGCCGGGTTGGCGTCGCGGCCCATCACCGCGGCGGCCACCAGCACCTGCACGCAGGGCTGGCACACGGCGAGCGCGTGCGCGCCGGGGCCGACGATCTCCAGGAAGCGGATGACGTGCTCGACATAGTCGTCGAAGCCGAACCGCCCGGCCTCCAGCGGCACGTCGCGGGCATTGTGCCAGTCGGTGATGTAGACGTCGTTCTCCGGCAGCAGCGTCTTAACCGTGCCGTGCAGCAGGGTGGCGAAATGGCCGGAGAGCGGCGCCACCACCAGGATGCGCGGCTGCGGCTGGTCGGTGTCCTTCTTGAAATGCAGCAGCGAACCGAAGGGCAGGCGCGCGACCACCTCCTCGGTCACCTCGACCTCGCGGTTGCCGACGCTCACCGTGTCGATGCCGAAGGCCGGGCGCTGGTGGCTCAGGCTGAAGCGCTCGAACATCTCCAGCGCCGCGACCATGTTGCGCATCATCGCCCCGGCGCCGAATCCCGCGAATCCCGGCGCCGCCAATCCCGGCAGCGACAGGCCGGGCAGAGCGCCCCCGCCCATGGTGGTCTCGATCATGCGGCGCGACAGCCGCGCCATGGTGCGTAGCGGATCGAGCAGATCGGCCTGGGCCTGGTAGGCGGCGTAGATCATGCGCGGCGGGCTCCCGGACGGCACGGCGGAGCGGCTGGGAATATCGCGGGGCGAGGCGCCCCGACCCGGTCCAAAGGACACGCTAGAGCAAAGCGACGTCGGGCACGATACGACGAACGGCGTTGACCGTGCGGCAGATCGCGCGCGTCATTCGCGATGGCACGAGTTATGATTACATCCGGATCGCCCAAGCTCCTTTGGCCCAAGCCCTCCGGCTTAATCACAGGACCATCCGCCATGCCTGCCCCGAAACGCCGCGCCTCGCCTCCGACCGTCCCCGAGCCGGCAGGCGCCGAGCGGCCGGCGAAAGCCCCGACCGGCAGGAAACCCACCGGTAAGGCAGCCGCCGGAAAGACCCCGGAAAGCGTGTCGCCCGCCGGCACAGCGGCCTCGTCCAGCCTCGAATCCACCAAACGCTCCACCCGCCGCCCGAAGACCTTGCTCACCATCAGTAGCAAGAACTATTCCTCATGGTCGCTGCGCGGCTTCCTGCTGTGCCGCATGGCCGGGCTGGATTTCGCCGAGGCGCGGGTTTCCGCCGACGATCCCTCGATCCGCGCCGAGCTGCTGCTGCAGTCCTCCTCCTTCCTGGTGCCCCGGCTCGACCATGACGGGCTGCGCATCTGGGACACCCTCGCCATCGGCGAATACCTGCATGAAATCGCGCCAGAAGCCGGCCTGCTGCCCAAGGATCGGGCCGCCCGCGCGCATTGCCGCTCGATCAGCGGCGAGATGCATTCCGGCTTCGCCAATCTGCGCTCGGCGCTGCCGATGAACATCAAGGCGCATCATCCCGGCTTCAAGGTGTGGACCGGGGCGCAGGCCGACATCGCCCGCATCGTCGCCATCTGGAACGAATGCCTCGGCGCCTATGGCGGGCCCTATCTGTTCGGCGCCGCCCCGACGATGGCGGACGCGATGTACGCCCCGGTGTGCTCGCGCTTCACCACCTATGACGTGCCGCTCGATCCGCTCAGCGCCGGCTATTGCGCCACCATGCTGGCCTTTCCCGCCATGCAGGAATGGAGCGCGGCGGCGCGCGAGGAACCGGACGAGATGGAGGAACTCGACGTCGAGTTCTGACCCCCGGCGCCCGGATCGCGGCGGAGGTGAGAAAATCCGCCGGCCATCCCCATCATCCCCACGATTCAGAGCGTCGCCAAACGTGATGGCGGCGGCGCTTCCGGGCTGACCGGATCTCCGCTAATCGGGCAGCTTCACGATGGACGATCCCGATGGCGCTGCCCGCGTTCAAGCTTTACGACGACACCATGCCCCCGAGCGAATTCGAGAAGATGCTGGCCGGCGAGCTGTATCGCGCCGCCGACCCGGAGATTCAGGCCTGCGCCGCCGCCGCCTTCGCCTGGATGGCGCGCTACAACGCCTCGCTCGGCCTGTCCGAGGCGGCGCGCGGCGAGTTGCTGCGCCAGCGGCTTGGCAAGGTCGGCGCCGGCACGGTGGTGCGCCCGCCCTTCCATTGCGACTACGGCTTCAACATCCGGCTCGGCGCCGGGGTGTTCCTGAACTTCAACTGCGTCATCCTCGACGTCGTCGAGGTGCGCATCGGCGACGGCACCCAGATCGGGCCGGGCGTGCAGATCCTCACCGCCGACCATCCGCGCGATCCGGCCGAGCGGCGCGGCGGGCTCGAATTCGGCCGGCCGGTGACTATCGGGCGTAATGTGTGGATCGGTGCCGGCGCGATCATCCTGCCCGGCATCACCATTGGCGACGACGCGCTGATCGGCGCCGGCGCGGTGGTGACGAAGGACGTGCCGGCCGGCGCCAAGGCGCTCGGCAACCCGGCGCGGGTTCAAGGCCCGGCGTCGACGGCGGACGCCGCGTAACGGACGGCCGCACGCCGCCCGCGCCGATCAAAGCGGCCGCAGGGCCGCCTCGACGCGGGCCCGCACCTCGCCGGCGAGCGGCAGGATCGGCCGCGGCGGCTGTAGCCGGGCGAGGCCGAGCAGTTCGGCGATCACATACATCACCCGAAAGCTGCCGAACTCCTTGAACAGCTGCCAGAGCGGCTGGAAGGCGGCGTCGAGGCGGCGCACCTCCGCCGCGTCACCGGCCTGCGCCGCCCGCGTCAGCTTCAGCGCCGGCTCGGGCAGCAGCCCGGCCGCCACGCTGTACCAGGCGTCGCCGCCGGCCAGCAGCGCCTCCGCCGCCCCCCAGTCGCCGCTATAGCCGATGGTGAAATCCGCCGGCGTGCGGGCGCGCAGCCGGGCCATCTCGCCGGCGAAGTCGCCATCGGCAGGCAGCGGCATCTTCACGGCGGCGATGTCGGGCACGCCCGCCAGCCGCACGATCAGCTCGTCGCTGAAGGTGAATTTGGTGGTGCCGGGATTGTTGTAGATGCACAGCGGCCGCTCGCCGGCCTGCGTCACCGCGACGAAGTGCTGGAACACCTCCTCGCCGGTCAGCGGCGTGTAGGACATCGGCGCCAGCAGCAGCCCGTCGGCCCCGGCCTCGCGCGCGTCGCGGGCGAGCGACAGCGCATCGTCGGTGCGCAGCGTGCCGACGCCGACGATCAGCGGCACCCGGCCATCCACCGCCTCCACCGCCGCCCGGAGCGCGCGCTTGCGCTGGTCGAGCGAGAGAAAGGCATAGCCGCCGGTGCTGCCGAGCAGGCCGATCGAATCCACCCCGGCCGCCACCAGGCGCTCGAGCAGGCGGCCGAGCAGCTCGGCCTCGACGCGGCCCTCCGCGTCGGTCGGCGTCAGCGAAAAGGCGGATAGGCCGCGAAACAGCTCCACGAAAGGCTCCTCATATGGCTCGACACAGAACTCGACGGACAACTCTACACCCACCCGACCGCCGCCGCCCGCCGCCCGCCGCTCGCGCGCGCGGCGGCCAGGCCTGTCCGCCTCATCGATGCCTGCTGCCTCCCCGGTCCGTTCGGGAGCGATCGTGCTCATTCGGGCAAGGCGCCGGCAGCCGCAGCGCCGGCCGCTGTCCCGCAATGTCCCGGGGGCGGGCGTCGTGCGCCCGCCCTGCTACCGCACCCGCCGCTACTCGCCGGGGCGGCTGTTCCGCATCTGCCGCACCTGCTGGACAACCTGTTCGAGATTGTAGCTGGCCGGATCCTGCAGCGGCGGATAGTCGATATAGGTCTCCAGTTCCCGCAACCACAGCGCCTGGCCGATCGGCAGCAGGTTCCAGTCATAGACATAGGCCGTCACCGGGCCGGCGAGGGCGCCGCCCATGCCGAACAGCGTCTTGATCTGCTCGCCGATCGAGGTCTCGAATGGGTCGCGCTTGATGTTGACCACCTGCGTCCAGTGATAGGGCATCACGCCGCTGATGAAGCCGGCCGGCGCGTCCGACACCATGGCGAAATACATCTTCCAGTTCTTGTAACGGACCGCCGAGGGATCCTTGCCGGAATAGTAGAAGAAGGTGTCGCGGGCCGATTTTTCCGACGAACCTTCGAGATAGGCCCGCTGGTTCACGCCATCGAGCGTGGTCTTGACGATGCCGGGATAGTTGCCCTGCTCGATCCGCGCTTTTAGCGCGTTGCCCTTGTCGCCGCCGGCGATATCGACCAGCGTCGGCAGCCAGTCGAGCGACGCGAACATCTGCGTCTTCAGCGTGCCGGGCGCGATATGCCCGGGCCAGCGCACCACCAGCGGCGCCCGCATGCCGCCTTCCCAGGTCGACAGCTTGCCGCCCTTGAAGGGCGTGGTGCCGCCATCAGGGAAGGTGATGGTCTCGGCGCCGTTGTCGGTGGTGAAGACGACGATCGTGTTGTCGAGCTCGCCCATCTCCTGAAGCTTCTGCAGGACGAGGCCGATATTGTCGTCCATCTGCTTCATGCCGGCTTCGTTGACGCCCCAGTCCTTGCCGCCGGGCTCGCCCACCATGCCCATATACTTGTCGGACAGCACGGTGGTGATGTGCATCCGCGCCGGGTTGTACCAGACGAAGAACGGCTTGCTGGTTTTCTGCGGGTCGTTGCGGTCGAGGAAGTCGATGACCTTGGCGGAGATTTCCTCGTCCACGGTCTTGGAGCGCTCCAGCGTCAGCGGCCCTTCATCCTTGCAGGTCTGATTGGCCGAGGTACCGTCCGACGAGGTGCAGGAGAGCACCGGGCGCGGCGGCGTCAGGCAGATGGTGGTCTTGGGGTCCACGGCGCCGGCCGGGTCGGCAAGGCCGGGCACCGGCGTGTTGCGGCAGGGCGGCGCCACCGTCTGCTGCGTCGGCGTCGCGTTGATGTCGGGGAAGCTCACGCCCTGCATGGCGTCGAGATGGTAGAGATAGCCCCAGAACTCCTGGAAGCCGTGCGCGGTCGGCAGCGCGTCGGTATGGTCGCCGAGATGGTTCTTGCCGAACTCGCCGGTGGAATAGCCGAGATCGTGCAGGAACTTCGCCAGCGCCGGCGTGCCCGGCCGCAGATAGGAGGGGCTGCCCGGCAGCTGCGGCGGAATCATGCCGGTACGCAGCGGATGCATGCCGGTGAAGAAGGCGTTGCGCCCGGCGGTGCAGCTCTGCTCGGCATAGTAATCGGTAAACACCGCGCCTTCGCGGCCGATGCGGTCGATGTTCGGCGTCTCGCCGACCATCAGGCCGCGATGGTAGATCCCCGGCTGCATCCAGCCGATGTCGTCGCCCATGATGAACAGGATGTTCGGCCGGGCGGGAGGCTGTTGCGCCTGCGCCGGCGGCATTCCCGAAACGATTGCGGCCGCCGCCGTCAATGCCGTGGCGGCACCGAGAAGTCCGACGAATCGTCTTGCCAATACGTTCATATTTCCGCTCCCTGAAGGGCGGAAGTCTTGATTATTCTATTCCTTTACGAGCTTCCGCCGACGATGCCTCGACGAGGGGCGCACTTATCTACCACTTTCCACGAGTAAATTCACGAATTATTCGCTTAAATCCGAAGCATAACGTCATTTTCACTTACCTATGTCAGGATAACACTCTGAACGGTAGGTGATTTTCTTGGGACAGGCGGCAAGTCCCGGCATGCCCCGCCGCATCCGGCGGAACCGGGGCGGGCCCGCATCTGTTCTTCCCGCGAGACGAGCAGGACCAGCCGAGGAGGACGTGTGCATGGCCGATGCCAACGCTGCCGATATTCCTGAACCTCCGGCGCCGGACATCCCGGAGCCGCCGCGCACGCCGCCCGGCGGGCCGGACATTCCCGCCCCGCCCGACAGCCCGGACGCCCCGCCGGCGCCGGCGGAGGATCCCGACGTGCCCGATCGCGGCCCCGACATTCCCCCGCCAGGGCGCGGCGAGCCCGATATCCGTCCCGGCAACATCCCGCAGGAGCTGCCGCCGGACAGCCTGCCGCCGACGGCCGACCCTTTCGCGATCTGACCGCCAAAATAAAACGGCCGGCACCCGAGGGCGCCGGCCATCATTACTTCCTGCCGATCAGGCGAACGAGGCGAAGCCGATCACTCGGCCTTCTCGTTGGCCTTCTTCAGCGCGGCGCCGAGGATGTCGCCCAGCGAGGCGCCGGAATCCTGCGAGCCGAACTGGGCCACGGCTTCCTTCTCCTCGGCGATCTCGAGCGCCTTGATCGAGACCTGCACCTTGCGCGCCTTGCGGTCGAACAGGGTGACGCGGGCATCGAACTTCTCGCCGACGGCGAAACGGTCCGGACGCTGGTCGCCGCGGTCGCGGGCCAGTTCCGAGCGCTTCACGAAGGTCGACATGTCGGTGCCGATGATCTTCACCTCGACGCCGCCGTCCTTCACGTCGGTGACTTCGCAGGTGACGATCGCGCCCTTCTTCAGCTCGCCGGCATCGGCGAAGGGGTCGCCCGCCAGCTGCTTCACGCCGAGCGAGATGCGCTCCTTGTCGACGTCGACGTCGAGAACGACCGCCTTGATCACGTCGCCCTTCTTGAACTCGTCGATGACCTGCTCGCCCGGACGGTTCCAGTCCAGGTCCGACAGGTGCACCATGCCGTCGACGTCGCCGTCGAGGCCGAGGAAGAGGCCGAACTCGGTCTTGTTCTTGACCTCGCCTTCCACCACGGCGCCGGCCGGATACTTCTCGGCGAAGGCGTCCCAGGGGTTCTGCAGGGTCTGCTTGAGGCCGAGCGAGATGCGGCGCTTGACCGGATCCACCTCGAGGATCGCCACTTCCACTTCCTGGGAGGTGGAGACGATCTTGCCGGGGTGGACGTTCTTCTTGGTCCAGCTCATCTCGGAGACGTGGATGAGGCCCTCGATCCCCGGCTCCAGCTCGACGAACGCGCCGTAGTCGGTGATGTTGGTGACGCGACCCTTGAAGCGGGCCTCGACCGGGTACTTGGCCTCGATGCCCTCCCACGGATCGCCGAGCAGCTGCTTCATGCCGAGCGAGATGCGGTGGGTCTCGTGGTTGATCTTGATGATCTTCACCTTGACCGTCTGGCCGATGTTCAGCACCTCGGTCGGGTGGTTCACGCGGCGCCAGGCGATGTCGGTGACGTGCAGCAGGCCGTCAATGCCGCCGAGGTCGACGAACGCACCGTAATCGGTGATGTTCTTGACCACGCCGTCGATGACCTGACCTTCTTCGAGGTTCTGCACCAGCTCGTGGCGCTGCTCGGCGCGGGTCTCTTCGAGAACCGTGCGGCGCGAGACCACGATGTTGCCGCGGCGACGATCCATCTTGAGGATCTGGAACGGCTGCGGGTTGTGCATCAGCGGGCCGACGTCGCGGATCGGGCGGATGTCCACCTGGGAGCGCGGCAGGAAGGCCACGGCGCCGTCGAGGTCGACGGTGAAGCCGCCCTTCACCTGGTTGAAGATCACGCCGGTGACCTTCAGCTGGTCGTTGAACGCCTTTTCGAGGCGGACCCAGCTCTCTTCGCGGCGGGCCTTGTCGCGCGACAGGACGGCTTCGCCGAGCGCGTTCTCGACGCGCTCCAGATAGACTTCGACCTCGTCGCCGACCTTGATCTGCTGGTCGCGGCCGGGGCCGGCAAATTCACGCAGCGCCACGCGACCTTCGGTCTTCAGACCGATGTCGATGATGGCGAGGTCCTTCTCGATGGCGACGACGACGCCCTTGACCACCGAGCCTTCGGCGGGTTCGGCGACGGAGAAGCTCTCTTCGAGCATCGCGGCGAAATCGTCGCGGGACGCCAGTGCGGTTTGAGTAGCGGACATAGAAGCTCCTAGCCAGGGGATTGCGCCGGACGGGGTTTTTGGGCGCCCTTCCCGTCACGGGCATCGGGTCTGGCGATCCCGATGCGGCCTCCGGGGTAAGCCGGGGGCCCGGCGCTCTGGCCGTGGCGGAGTGGGCGTAGATACGCCTAAAGGCCGCGCCGGCCCGCGGGCAGAACCCGGAACCGCACGGCTTTGACCGGAAGCCTCGCTAGGGCCTCGCTCACGCGCGTAGGCGCGGGGAGACCGGGGCGGAGCCGTCCGGCGGCTGTCATATAGTGCAAGAGGGGGAGAAAGGCGAGGGGGTGCGTAGTTTCCCGGCAATCCGCGCTTGTTCGGCGGACGGCGTGGAGAAAACAGCGCCGCGACCACCACAATCGGCCCGTTGGCGATAGTGTTTCGGTCCACCCAACCGGCGCGGCCGGTCGCTGAAAGCCGTCACCGATGAAGCGACTGGAACATCACCAGAGCGTCGACATATCCCACGGAGGGATGGTGAAACGCACCGGGGATCCTGCCGACAATCTCGAAGCCCATCCGCTGCCAGAGGCGGACAGCCCGTTCGTTGGTGCTGACCACGAAGTTGAACTGCATGGCTCGATAGCCCTGCTCTCTCGCATGGTCGAGGGAGTGCTCGCACATGCGCTGGGCAATCCCTCGGCCTACAGCTGCCGAACTGGTCATGTAGCCGCAATTGCAGACGTGACGGCCGCCACCAGCCTGGTTCGGGCGCATGAAATAGGTGCCGACGATCTCTCCGTCGTCCTCGGCGACAAACGTCTCTTTGTCAGACCCCATCCAATAGGCGAGCGCATCGGCCTCGCTCATGTTCGGGTCGAGCGTGTAGGTCACACCATCTCTAATGGTCGGCAGGATGATGGCGCTTATCGCCGGCGCATCCGCCGGATTGGCTTTCCGGATCAGCATGGCGCCTCACATATCGGGTGCCGCCCGACACCGCCAGTGGGAAGCTACTACCCGCTTCGTGGCTCCCTTCAGATCGGCCGCATATGCGGCACCTGCTTTTGCCGCACCGCTCCGCGGGTCGCCCTCTCACCGCCCCCGCGCGGCGCGCACCACCACTGCCGTCGCCAGCAGCACGGCAGCGGCGCCGAGGCAGCCGCAGATCAGCCCGGCCGGGGTGACGCGACCGGTGCCCTGCAGCCGGAACAGGTTGCCGATCCTGAGGTCGTAGGCGCCGTGGATCTCTTCCGGGTGGGCCGGCACATAGCTGGCCTCGATGTCGGAACGCGTGGCGGGAACGTTGTCGGCCATGATCGGTCTCCGGGGAGGACAGGCGACGGCAGGAAACGGCACGGACGACACGCAGCACGGACAGGACATGTCACCAGCAGGTGGCGACGCTGCCGGGTGGCAAGCGGTCGAAACACAGGGGCGCACCCGCCTCAGCCGATCATGCGGCAAGAATTACCGGCACGGAAGCGCGGCACCGCCCCGATATCCCCGCCCGGTGTCGCCCATCCGGGCGCGGCGCCCTAGGGCGTCCGGCCGCCGGCCGGCCAGGGTCCCCGGGCGAGCCACACATCCATGACCCAGCCTTTCCGCGCCCGCGCCTCGGCGCGCCGGCGCAAAATCTCCGCGCCCACCTCCATGAGCCGCCCCGCCACCAGCATCTCGTCGGGGGTGCCGAGATAGGCGCCCCACCACACCTGCCCGTCGAAGCCGCGCGCCATCAGCGCCGCGAGGCCGGAGCCGTCGTCGAGCAGCGCCACGAAGGCCGGCGCGTCGGGGGTCGCCTGCGCCACCAGCCGGCCGGTGGTCACCTCCACCTTCTCGCCGATGCCGTTGAGCGGGATGCGGTGCGCCGCGCACAGCGCCTGGATCGCCGAGATGCCGGGCACCACCTCGATCTCGAACGGCACGCCCGCGCCGGCCGCGCGTTCCAGCACCCGCAGGGTGGAATCGTAGAGCATCGGGTCGCCCCAGACGAGCAGCCCGCCGACGCCGTCCTCGGCGATCTCCCCGGCGATCAGCCGGGCAAACAGCGCCGCCCGCGCACCATGCCAGGCCTCGACCCCGGCGAGATAGCCGCCTTCCTGTCCCC
The DNA here is from genome assembly GCF_018390695.1 of Ancylobacter sonchi. Taxonomy (GTDB): domain Bacteria; phylum Pseudomonadota; class Alphaproteobacteria; order Rhizobiales; family Xanthobacteraceae; genus Ancylobacter; species Ancylobacter sonchi. The sequence goes on from NZ_JAHBGF010000016.1 coordinate 212,546, forward strand.
GCTTCGGGCTCGGCACCGTCACCGATCGCCACGGCGCGGTGCGGTGCGCGGCGAGGATCGCCTCGCGCCTCTGCACCAGCTCGGAAGCCGCCTCGCCCTTGTCGAGCAGGAAGAACACGTCGACCCGGTTGATCGCCTCGACGGCGCGCAGCGTCAGCGCGGCGGGATCGCCCATGCCGATGCCGATGACGATGACGCGCCGGGTCATTTCGAGCTCATTCGGCAGCGGGGGCGGGCGCGGCATCCCCCCGCGCGGCGAACACCCGCTTGGCGACGAACAGCGCGTTGAGTGCCGCCGGGAAGCCGGCATAGAGCGCCATCTGCATGATGGTCTCCACCACCTCCTCGCGGGTGGCGCCGCAATTCAGCGCCGAGCCGATATGCACCTCCAGCTCGCGCTCGGCATGGCCGAGGGCGACCAGCCCGGCGACGGTGGCGAGCATGCGGGTGCGCAGGTCGAGCCCGGGGCGGGAATAGATGTCGCCATAGCCGAACTCGAAAATATAGCGGGCGAAATCGGGGGCGATGTCGCCGAGCGCCGTCATCACGTCCTGCCCGGAGCGGCCGGTGATCTCGGCCAGCTTCGCCTGTCCGCGCGCCAGGCGGTCGTCCCGGCGGTCGGCATCGGTCGCATCGGTCATGTCGGGCTGCCTTCTGGCCTCATGCTACACCTCACCGGCCTGCCCGCCGGCTTATTGCCGGCCGGTGCGCGCGGCGGCGATGGCGAGCGCGCGGGCGATGCTCTCATGCTTGTCGAGCGCCGTGTTGTCGAGCAGCACCGCATCGTCCGCCCGCACCAGCGGCGCGGCGGAGCGGCTGCTATCCCGCTGATCGCGCTTGAGAATATCGTCGAGCACCGATTGCGGCGTCACCTCTTCCCCGCGCGCCGTCAGCTCGGCGAAGCGGCGGGCGGCGCGGGCCTCCGGGGTGGCGGTGACGAAGATCTTCACCTCCGCCTCCGGGGCGATGACGGTGCCGATGTCCCGGCCGTCCAGCACCGCCCCGCCCGGCTGGCGGGCGAAGGCGCGCTGAAGCTCGATAAGTGCCTGTCGAACCTCGGGAATCGCCGCCACGCGCGAGGCGGCCTCGCCCACGGCCCCGGCCCGCAGCGCCTCGGCATCGAGGCCTTCCACCTTCAGCGCGGCCGCGAGACGGGTCAGCGCCGGCACGTCGGAAAAGTCGAGCCCACGCGCCAGAACCTCGGCGCCGACAGCGCGATAGAGCAGGCCGGTATCGAGATGTGGCAGGCGGAAATGCGCGGCGAGCGCCCGCGCCACCGTGCCCTTCCCGGAAGCCGCCGGCCCGTCTATCGCGACGATCATGCCGCGTCACCGATGGCGGCGCCCAGCCCCTTCATCAGCGGCACGAAGGCCGGGAAGCTGGTAGCGACGAAGGAAATATCGTCTATTTTCATGGGCTTGCCGGAAGCGAGCCCCATCACCAGGAAGCTCATGGCGATGCGGTGATCCATGTGGGTGGCCACCGTGCCGCCGCCGGCGACCGCACCGGTGCCCTCGACGATGAGGTCGTCGCCCTCAATGGAATGCGCGACGCCAGCCTCGGCAAGCCCGGCCGCCACCGCCGCCAGCCGGTCGGATTCCTTCACCCGCAGCTCGGAGAGCCCGCGCATCCGCGTGGTGCCGCGCGCGAACGAGGCCGCCACGGCGAGAACCGGGTACTCGTCGATCATCGACGGCGCCCGCTCGGCCGGCACGTCGACGCCGGTGAGCTCGGAGTGGCGCACCCGCAGGTCGGCGACGCTCTCGCCGCCCTCGACCCGCTCGCCGAGCAGCTCGATCGAGGCCCCCATCTCCTTGAGCGTCTTGAACAATCCGGTGCGCAGCGGGTTGGTCATCACCCCGGTTATGGTGATGTCGGAGCCCGGCACGATCAGCGCCGCCACCAGCGGGAAAGCCGCCGAGGAAGGATCCGCCGGAACGGCGATCGGCGCCGGCGTCAGCTCGGGCCGGCCCTTCAGCGTCACCTTGCGGCCATGCGCGCCATGGGCTTCCACCCGCACCTCGGCACCGAAATGCGTCAGCATGCGCTCGGTATGGTCGCGGCTGGCCTCCTTCTCGATCAGCGTGGTCTCGCCCGGGGCACCGAGCCCGGCGAGCAGCACCGCCGACTTGATCTGCGCCGAGGCGACCGGGCTCTCATAGGTGATCGGGATGAGGTCGCGGGGCCCCTTGAGACGGATGGGCAGCCGACCGCCCTCGGCGGCCTCCTCGACGGAAACCCCCATCTTTTCAAGCGGATCGAGGATGCGGCGCATCGGCCGACGTCGCAGGCTCGCATCGCCGTCGAACGTCGCCTCGATGGGGCTGCCGGCCACCATGCCCATCATCAACCGGGCGCCGGTGCCGGAATTGCCGAAATCGAGCGGCGCGTCCGGGGCGCGCAGGCCGCCAATGCCGACGCCCTCGACGCGCCATTCGCCGGCGCCGAGCCGCTCCACCCGGGCGCCGAGCGCGGCGCAGGCCTTGGCGGTGTTGAGCACGTCCTCGCCTTCCAGCAAGCCGGTGATCCGGGTCTCTCCGATGGCGAGCGCCCCGAAAATCAGCGCCCGGTGCGACACCGACTTGTCGCCCGGCACCTTCACGACGCCGGAAAGCGGGCCGGATTTGGCGGCGGTGGCGGGGGAGGGTGCGGCGGCATGTCCGCCGGAGGAATGGGCAACGGCACTCATTGAAGGCACCTCGAGGAAAGCTTAAATAGGGCGCGAACCCTCCTTACACGGCGGCGCGGGCCGCGTCACGGCTTTGCATAATTGCGGCTTGACAGCGCAAGAAGCACCGTCCAATGGGAGCGACCCTTTTTCACCCACTACCTTCCGAGGTCCGAACCGTGGTGAAACCCGAACTTGGCACCAAGCGTGTCTGCCCCGTCACGGGGCGCAAATTTTACGATCTGAACAAGGATCCGGTGGTCTCGCCCTATACCGGGCAGATCGTCCCGATCACCGCTCCGATCAGCCGCGGCCGGCCCGAACCCGTTCGCGCGACTGAGACCGAGAAAGAGGCCGAGGCGGATGACGCCGAGGACGTCGAGCTGGTCTCGCTGGAGGAGGCCGACGACGAAGCCGCGGCCCCGGCCAAGGCGGCGACCTCCGACGACGACATCGAGATCGACGACGACGTCGAGGCCGATGGCGATGACGACGACACCTTCCTCGAAGAAGACGAGGATGACGGCGACGATGTCACCGATCTGATCGGCGACGGCATCGAGGACGACGAGGAAGGTTGAGGAAGAAATCCACAGGGCGAGGAAATCGAGACTTGCAGTCTCCTTCGCCCTGTGCTTTACGAGCGCACCGCAGCGGTTGACGCCGCCGCGACAAGTCGGGTGATCCCCAAGCGAGCCGCTTCCGCGATGCTCGCACGCCCGGCGCCCCCGGTGGGGCCATAGCTCAGTTGGGAGAGCGCTTGAATGGCATTCAAGAGGTCGGCGGTTCGATTCCGCCTGGCTCCACCAATTTTCGCCTCAGTGGCGATTTACTAGAAAAATCAGCACCTTGGGACGCAGGTCCGGTCGGGCTGCGCTTGGTCGCACCCCAAGCGGCATGGCCCTTTCCGAGTCAGGCTGGCGGCGCGCACCGGATTCGTGAGCCGCGCTGGATTCGTGAGCGCAGCGCCTCAGCGCGGCATCAAGCCCTCGACCATCACCCGGATGGCCTCGCGCAGATAGAGGCGGCGATCCATTTCTTCCGGCCAGTCCGGAAGCTCCGGAAGCTTCAGCGGCACGGCGCCGAAAATCAGGTCCATCAGCATGCGCGCGGTGAACTCCGGGCTGGCGATGCGGATGCGGCCGCACGCCGCCTGACGGTCCAGCCAGGCGGTGAGCTCGGCCCGCGAGGGGTCGGCGCCGTGCACGCGCACGACACTGCCAAGCTCGGGAAAGTGCCGCATCTCCGCCAGCACCATGCTGATCATGGCCATGCGCTCCTGATTTTCCGTGTCGTCGATGTCGACCCGGAAAATGGCGGCGATGGCGTCGACGAGCGACAAATGGTCGTAGTCGCCGGGCAAGGCCAGCATCGCGAAGCGGTGCTGCTCGATGATCGCCGCGAACAGGTCGATCTTGGCCGGGAATAGTCGATAAAGCGTGCGCTTGGAGATCCGGCACTCGGCGGCGATCTCATCCATGGTGGTGCGGCCATAGCCGCCGGCCACGAACAAGGCGCGCGCCTGCGCGACGATCTCAGCCGCCTGCTCGGCATCGGAACGAGCCTTGGGCCGCCCGCGCCCGCGCCTCGGCAGGCCCAGATCCACCTCCATCGACCCGGCATCCGGCATCTGCATTCGCCCTCTCCACCGACCTGTTGCGCCGCAGCACCGCCCGGTCGGATTCGCCGTTGCAAGAATTGACACGTGATAAATCGATCAATTATAGAAACGCTAAAGTTTTGTAAATAAGGATCGGCCGGTGTCGCTTCCATTTTCCCGCCGCAAAGTCAGCGCTCCCGTACCGACCTTGGCCTCCCGGCCCGGGGCCAAGGCGAAGCGGAGCTGATCCCCCGTGACGTTTCTCGCTTTGGGCCGTCCGGCCACGCTGCTGATCTCGGCCCTGCTGCTCGCCGGCTGCGCCGTCGGCCCAGACTACAAGACGCCGCAGCTCAATGTACCCGCCCATTGGGGCTCCAAGAAGCCGAAGACCGCGCCCCGGCCGCCCGAACTGGCGCAGTGGTGGAAGCGGCTGCGCGACCCGGTGCTCGACGGCCTCGTTGACGAAGCCGTCGCCGGCAATCTCGACGTCGCCACCGCCAAGGCTAAGATCCGCGAAGCCCGCGCTTCCTATCGACAGGCGGTGGGCACGCTGCTGCCGGGCGTCGACGGCTCGGCCTCGCTCACCCGCAGCGACAACGGCTCCAACGTGTCGAGCGGCGGCGACGTCACCGTCGCCGGCCCGTTCACCCAGTACCAGGCCGGGCTCGACGCCAGCTGGGAGGTCGACCTGTTCGGCGCCAACCGGCGCGCCGTCGAGGCGGCCCGCTACGGGCTCGACGCCGCCGAGGAGGATCTGCGCGCCACGCTGCTGACCCTGGTCGGCGACGTCGCCAATTACTACGTCCAGGCCCGCTCGGCGCAGGCGCGCGCCGCGCTGGCCCGCCGCACCGCCGCCTCGCAGCGAGAGACCGCCGCGCTCACCCGCACGCAGTACAATGCGGGATCGGCCTCCGGCGTCGACGTCGCCAACGCCTCCGGCCAGGCCGCGAGCACCGAGGCCAACATTCCGACCTACGAGGCGGCCTATGCCGAGGCGGTGCACCGGCTTTCGGTGCTCACCGGCCAGGCGCCCGCCGCGCTGATCCTGCGGATGAACGCGGCGCGGCCGATCCCGACGCCGCGGCTGCCGATGCCCACCGGCATTCCCGCCGACATCCTGCTGGCGCGGCCGGACGTGCGCGTCGCCGAGCGGCAATATGCCCAGTCCACCGCGCTGATCGGCGAGGCGGAAGCGGCGCTCTATCCGAGCATCAGCCTCACCGGCTCGGTCAGCTCGACCGGCACCAAGCTCGGCGACCTCGCCAAGAGCTCGTCGATCAGCTGGTCGATCGGACCGTCGCTGACCGTGCCGATCTTCAATGGCGGCCAGCTGCGCGCCGCGGTGGATGTCACGGAAGCCCAGCGCGACCAGTCCTTCATCGCCTACCGCGCCTCGGTGCTGACCGCGCTGGAGGATGTCGAGAACGCCATCGTCTCGCTGAGCCAGGAGCGCATCCGCCAGGGCACGCTCTCGACGTCGGTGCAGCACTATCGCGAGGCGACGCGGCTGTCGCGGGCGCTGTACCAGTCGGGCTCGTCGAGCTTCCTCGACGTGCTGGATTCCGAGCGCTCGCTGTACTCGGCGGAGGATTCGCTGATCGAGAGCCGGGCCTCCATCGCCACCGACTACATCGCCCTCAACAAGGCGCTGGGCGGCGGCTGGGACGGCACGATCAACAGCTCGAAGCCCGAGGTGGTGGACACCAATACCGGCCCGCACTTCGCCACCGCTCCCTCGCCGCGCCAGCCGTCGCCCCAACAGCCCTCGCCCAACGCACCATGAGCCGCCACTTCATGAGCCTGCATGCCCGCTATCGTCCGGCGGAGCCCGTGGAGAACGCCCGGTGAGCAAGGCGACCCGCGCCCTCGGCGCCTGCGTGCTGGCCGCCGTGCTCGTGGCCGGCGGCGGCTATATGTGGCAGCGCCGCACCGCCGCCGCCACGCCCACTCTCATCACCGCGCCGGTGACGCGCGGCGACATCGAGGAGACCGTACTCGCCACCGGCACGCTGAAGCCGGTGAAGCTGGTGGCGGTCGGCGCCCAGGCCTCGGGCCGCATTACCGCGGTCAACGTCAAGCTGGGCGACACGGTCCATGCCGGCGACCTGCTCGCCGAGATCGATTCGGTGACGCAACAGAATGACCTGCGCACCGCCGAGGCCTCGCTCGCCAATGTCACCGCCCAGCGGGCGGAGAAGCAGGCGACGCTGCGACTGAACGAAACCACGCTGGCCCGCCAGAAGCGCATGGTCGACCAGAACGCGGTGTCGCGCGCCGATTTCGACACGGCGGAAGCCAATGTCGACGTCACCCTCGCGCAGATCGACGCCTTGTCGGCGCAGATCGTCGAGGCGCAGGTGGCGGTCGACACCGCCCGCGCCAATCTCGGCTATACCCGCATCACCGCGCCGACCGACGGCACCGTGCTGTCGATCGTCAGCCAGCAGGGCCAGACGGTGAACGCCGTGCAATCGGCTCCGACCATCGTCATCATCGGCCAGCTCGACACCATGACGGTGCGCACCGAGATTTCGGAAGCCGACATCGTGCGGGTGAAGCCGGGCCAGCCGCTCTATTTCACCGTGATCGGCGATCCCGACCGGCGCTACGACGCCACGCTCGGCTTCATCGAGCCGGCGCCGGAATCGATCCGCAGCGATTCCAGCTTCTCCTCCTCGACCACGTCGAGTTCGAGCAGCACCTCCTCGTCCTCCTCGACGGAGGCGATCTACTACAATGGCGTGTTCGACGTGCCGAACCCGGAAGGGCGCCTGCGCACCTACATGACCGCCGAGGTGCGCATCGTGCTCGGCAGCGCCAGGGGCACCCTCACCATTCCCGCCGCGGCGCTGGGCGAGCGCGACGGCGAGGGTCGCTACCAGGTGCGGATCGCCAACGCCAATGGCAGCGTGTCGACGCGCGCGGTCGAGATCGGCCTCAACAACAAGATCATCGCCCAGGTGCTGTCCGGCCTCGAGGAGGGCGAGCGCGTGGTCATCGATCAGGCGACCGGCCAGACCGGGACCGCGTCGTCACGACCGCCCGGCCCGCCGATGGGGCTGTAAGGGTGGGGACTGCGAGCATGGGCCAGCCGCTCATCGAGATCCGCGACCTCCGCCGTGAGTTTCCCTCCGGCGAGCGCAGCATCACGGTGCTGAAGGGCATCGACCTCACCATCGAGGCGGGCGAGATGGTGGCGATCGTCGGCGCCTCCGGCTCCGGCAAGTCGACGCTGATGAACATTCTCGGCTGCCTCGACCGCGCGACGTCCGGCACCTACCGCGTCGCCGGCCGCGACGTCGCCGCGCTCGACGCCGACGAGCTGGCGGCGCTGCGGCGCGAGCATTTCGGCTTCATCTTCCAGCGCTACCATTTGCTGGCCGAATTGACCGCGCTCGGCAATGTCGAGATTCCCGCCATCTATGCCGGCCAGACGCCCGGGGCGCGCCGCACCCGCGCCGCCGCGCTGCTCGGGCGGCTGGGCATGGGCGACCGCACCGGGCACCGGCCCGGCCAGCTCTCCGGCGGCCAGCAGCAGCGCGTCTCCATCGCCCGCGCGCTGATGAACAACGCCAACGTCATCCTCGCCGACGAGCCGACCGGCGCGCTCGACAAGCACAGCGGCGAGGAGGTGCTGCGCATCCTCGCCGAGCTCAACGCCGAGGGCCGCACCGTCGTCATCGTCACCCACGACATGCAGGTGGCGAACCGCACCCGTCGCATCATCGAGATCAGCGACGGCGAGATCATCTCGGATCGCCGCCTGGCGCCGCAGCCCGACGCGCCGACCGCCGAGAAGTCGGCATCGCCGGTCCGCGGCCGCCTCGGCGCCTTCGCCGACCGCTTCCGCGAAGCCTTCTTCATGGCGCTGCTGGCGATGCGGGCGCATGGGCTGCGCACCTTCCTCACCATGCTCGGCATCATCATCGGCATCGCCTCGGTGGTGAGCGTGGTGGCGCTCGGACAGGGCTCGCAGCAGCGCGTGCTCGCCAACATCTCCAGCCTCGGCACCAACACGCTGGAGATCTTCGCCGGCAAGGATTTCGGCGACACCCGCTCCGGCCGGGTGACGACGCTGGTGGTGGCCGATGCCAACGCGCTGGCCGGCCAGCCCTATGTGGCGGCGGTGACGCCGACGGTCTCGACCTCCTCCACGGTGCGCTACGGCTCCAAGGAGGCGAACGCGCTGGTGAACGGCGTCGGCGCGCAATATTTCGCCGCCAAGGGCACTCGCCTCGCCGAGGGTCGGCTGTTCGATGCCACCGGCGTGCACACCCTCGCCCAGGACGTCGTCATCGACGAGAACACCCGCAAGACGCTGTTCGGCGACCTCGCCGGCAGCCCGATCGGCGAGGTGGTGTTCATCGGCAAGGTGCCGGCGCGGGTGATCGGCGTCACCGCCCCGCAGCAGGGCGGCTTCGGCTCCAGCCAGAACCTGTCGCTCTATCTGCCCTACACCACCGTGCAGGCGCGGGTGATCGGTTCGAGCTCGCTGCGCTCGATCACCGTGCGGGTGGCCGACGACGTGCCGACCGATCTCGCCGAGCAGGCGGTCACCCGGCTGCTCACCCAGCGCCACGGCACCAAGGACTTCTTCATCCTCAACACCGACGACATCCGCAAGACCATCACCGCCACCACCCAGACGCTCGCCTTGCTGATCGCCGCCATCGCGGTGATCTCGCTGGTGGTCGGCGGCATCGGGGTGATGAACATCATGCTGGTATCGGTGTCCGAGCGGGTCGGCGAGATCGGCGTGCGCATGGCGGTGGGGGCGCGGCGTGCCGACATCCTGCAGCAGTTCCTCATCGAGGCGGTACTGGTGTGCCTGATCGGCGGCGTGCTCGGCATCGGCGCGGCGCTCGGGCTCGGCGTGCTCGCCGGTGCACTCGGCTCCGGCTTCAGCTTCATCTACTCGACCGCCTCCATCGTGGCAGCGGTGCTGTGCTCCAGCTTCATCGGCATCGCTTTCGGCTTCCTGCCGGCCCGGAACGCCTCGCGGCTCGATCCGGTGGCGGCGCTGGCGCGCGACTGACCCCTTTACCGGCCTTCCGCGGAGGAAGAATGGAACTTCCCACGATTCCAGGACTTTAGCGAAAAACGGCGCTCTTCTCGGCGGCCCGGCGGCCGGTCCATACCCGACTATATGCGATATTGCATTGCACTCCTTTATCGCTGCATAGCAAAAAATGGACAGCCTCTGCCGGCATGGGCGCCGGCCAAATGCTCGGAGTACGCCAAATCATGAGCACCGTTGACATTGCCGGCCTGCGGATCGACGCCGACCTCTATGCTTTCGTGAATGACGAGGCCATTCCCGGCACCGGGATCGACCCCGCCGCCTTCTGGCAGGGCTTCGCCGAGATCGTCGGCGAATTCTCGCCCCGCAACGGCGCGCTGCTCGCCAAGCGCGACGCACTGCAGACGGTGCTCGACGACTGGCACCGCAGCCACAAGGGCCGAACCATCAATCCGGCCGAATACGAGACCTTCCTCAGCGACATCGGCTACCTGCTCCCCGAACCCGACGCGGTGACGGTGACGACGCAGAATGTCGACGATGAGCTCGCCCGCATTCCCGGCCCGCAGCTGGTGGTGCCGATCACCAATGCCCGCTACGCGCTGAACGCCGCCAATGCGCGCTGGAACAGCCTTTACGATGCGCTCTACGGCACCGACGCGCTGCCGGAAGAGGGCAGCGCCGCCCGTTCGGGCGGCTTCAACCCGATCCGCGCCGCGCTGGTGGTCGCCAAGGTGCGCGACTTCCTCGACGAGGCCTTCCCGCTGACCGAGGGCTCGCATCGCGATGCCACCGGCTATGCCGTCGAAACCGGCGCGCTCAAGGTGACGCTGGCCTCCGGCGCCGTCGCCGGCCTCGCCGAGGACGCCCAGTTCGCGGGCTTCACCGGTACAGGCGCCGCACCCACCGCCATCCTGCTCGCCAATCACGGCCTGCATGTCGAGCTGAAGATCGACCGCACCAGCCGCATCGGCGCCACCGATCCCGCCGGCGTCGCCGACGTGATCGTCGAGGCCGCCGTCACCACCATCATCGACTGCGAGGACAGCGTCGCGGTGGTGGATGCCGCCGACAAGATCCTCGTCTACCGCAACTGGCTCGGCCTGATGAAGGGCACGCTCAGCGCTCATTTCGACAAGGGCGGCTCCACGGTGGAGCGCCACCTTGCCGGCGACCGCGTCTACACCGCGCCGGACGGCGGCGAGAAGGTGCTGCACGGCCGCAGCCTGCTGCTGGTGCGCAATGTCGGCCACCACATGATGACCGACGCGGTGCTCGGCGCCGATGGCGCCGAGATCCCGGAGACGCTGCTCGACGCCGCCGTCACCTCGCTGATTGCGCTGCACGACCTCAAGGGCTCGGGCCCGCTGCGCAACAGCCGCACCGGCTCGGTCTACATCGTCAAGCCGAAGATGCACGGGCCGGAGGAGGTCGCCTTCGCCGTCGAGCTGTTCGGCCGGGTCGAGGCGCTGCTCGGCATGGCGCCGACCACGCTGAAGATCGGCATCATGGACGAGGAGCGCCGCACCAGCGCCAACCTCGCCGCCGCCATCCACGAGGCGCGCGACCGGGTGGTGTTCATCAATACCGGCTTCCTCGACCGCACCGGCGACGAGATCCACACCTCGATCGAGGCCGGCCCGATGGTCCGGAAGAACGAGATGAAGTCGCAGGTCTGGATCAAGGCCTATGAGGACAACAATGTCGATGCCGGCCTGAAGGCGCATCTCGACGGCAAGGGTCAGATCGGCAAGGGCATGTGGGCGATGCCGGATCGCATGGCCGACATGCTGGTGCAGAAGATCGCCCACCCGCTCGCCGGCGCCAACACCGCCTGGGTGCCCTCCCCGACCGCGGCGACGCTGCACGCCCTGCACTACCACAAGGTCGACGTCTTTGCCCGACAGGCCGAGCTGCGCCACCGCACGCCGGCGGCGCGCCGCGACATCCTGACGATCCCCGTCGTCGATCGCGGCAACTGGGAGCCGGCGGCGGTGCAGGAGGAACTGGACAACAACATCCAGGGCATCCTCGGCTACGTCGTGCGCTGGGTCGACCAGGGGGTGGGCTGCTCCAAGGTGCCGGACATCCACGATGTCGGGCTGATGGAAGACCGCGCCACGCTGCGCATCTCCTCGCAGCACGTCGCCAACTGGCTGCTGCACGGCGTCTGCACCCCCGAGCAGGTGGAAGAAACGCTGCGCCGCATGGCCAAGGTCGTCGATGCGCAGAACGAAGGCGACCCCGCCTATGTGCCGATGGCGCCCGGCTATGACGGCTTCGCCTTCCGCGCCGCGCGCGAGCTGGTCCTCGAAGGCCGCACCCAGCCCAACGGCTATACCGAGTTCATCCTCCACCGCCGCCGCCGCGAGGCCAAGGCGGCCTGATGACGGCCGCCTGACGACCGCCGCCTGACGCCGCCACCCGCCCGAGGCGGGTGGCTTTCCCACCGACACGAGAGCGGTGGCGGCATTGATTTCCCAATGGACAGCCGGAGCGGCGCGACCGATAGTGCAAGGGTCGCGCCGATTATGACCGCCTCGAAGCGACCCGCTGAATTCGGGGCATCGCCCGTGGCACTCCGCCCGGGCCGCCATCCGGCCCCCACAGCGTCTGGACCGGCGGTCGATTGTCCGGCCAAGGCTCCATGAACCGTCTGCGTCGCGTCGTACTCGCCCTTCTCCTGCTGCTGTCCGCAGCCCCGGTCGCCGCCCAGACCCCCACCCCTGCGCCGCTCAGCCAGCAGCAGTTCGACCAGCTGGTGGACTCGCTCAGCAAGGCGGTGGCGGAGCGGCTGAAGACCAGCGGCGCGACCCCTGCCGCAACTCCGCCGGCCTCGACTCAACCTGCATCAACCCCATCGGCCACCCCATCGGCCGAAGCCGCCGCCCCCGTGCCGGCCTCTGAGCCCGCCCCGGCGCCCATGATGAGCATGGCGGGCGAGGAGCCGATGAGCGAAAAGCTCATCGAGGTGCTCGACCGCAGCGACGACGTGCTGGCGGAACTGCCGGCGCTGATCGAACAGGGCGGCCGCCTGCCCCATATTCTCGGCGCCGAGATGAACAATGGGCACGAGCCTGGCCGCTTCCTGCTGCTGCTCGCCGCCTGCGTCGCCGTGGCGCTCGGCACGGAGAAGCTGCTGCGCTTCGCGCTGCGGCCGCTGCGGCACCGCCTCGCCAGCCGGGTGAGCGGTGTCGCCTCGCTCTGGGCGCTGACGGCGCTGATCAGTATCGACGTGATGATCATCGCCGGCCTGTGGCTGGCGACGCATGCGATGATCGTCGGCTTCTTCGAGGGCGAGGTGCCGCAGGCACGGCTCGGCTATCTCGTGCTCACCAGCGTGTTCTACTGGCGCCTCTATCTGGTGGTGTTCCGCATCGCCCTGCGGCCGAACCTGCCGCAGGCACGGCTCGCCGAGATCGACGACGCCGGGGCGCTGAAGATCTATCGCTGGACCGCGGTGCTGATCCTGGTGGCGATCGCGCTCGCCGATTTCCGCCGCATCCTCGAGGGCATACAGGCGCCGACGCTCGTGGTCGCCTGCGCCATGCTGGTCAATACCCTCATACTCACCAGCTTGCTCATCGCCGGTTCGGTGGCCATCCGCGAGCCGATGGGCAAGTGGTTCCACGGCCTCAGCCAAGGCGGCAAGCCGGGGCCGCTGGTCGCCAGCATCGCCCGCTTCTGGCTGATCATCGCCATCCCGTTCTTCCTGGTGCTCGGCATGGCCCGCGTCTACGGCGCCCTCACCACCGCCATTGGCGTGCAGGAGGCGATCGCGATGACGATGAACGTGCTGATCGGCCTCCTGGTGCTCGAATCCTTCATGGACAAAGTCTGCCGCCTGATGCAGCGCGAGGAGGCCCAGGCGCACAACCACCCGAAACGGGAACGAGCAATCGAGGCGCTGATGCGCTGCGTGCGGGTAGCGATCCTGCTCGGCGCGCTGTCACTCTTGTTTCGCATCTGGGCCGTGCATGGCGTCGGCATGATGGACATGAGCGGCTACAATGCGCTGGCGGCCGCCGCCCTGCCGGCCGGTGCCATCCTGCTCGGCGCCTACTGTGCCTGGCAGGCAGTGGAGTACTTCACCAAGTTGCATGCCGCGCCCGCCACTTCGGGGCTTCCCGGCCACCAGGACACCGAGGACGCCGCCGCCCCGACCACCGCCTCGCGCATGAGCACGCTGATGCCGCTGCTGCGGGTGACGATGCTGCTCGCCATCATCGTCATGGCAGCACTGACCGTGCTGTCCCAGCTCGGCATCAACATCACGCCGCTGATCGCCGGCGCCTCCATCGTCGGCCTCGCCATCTCCTTCGGCAGCCAGACGCTGGTGAAGGACATTGTCTCCGGCGTGTTCTACCTCGTCGACGACGCGTTCCGGGTCGGCGAATACATCGATTGCGGCAGGGCCAAGGGAACGGTCGAGGGCTTCACCCTGCGCTCGCTGAAGCTGCGCCACCAGAACGGCATGGTGCACACCATTCCGTTCGGCCAGCTCGGACAGATCACCAATTTCAGCCGCGATTGGTCGACGCTGAAGTTCAACCTTCGCTTCACCCGCGACACCGATATCGAGAAGCTGCGTAAGACGGTGAAGAAGATCGGCATCGAGCTTCAGGACGATCCCGAATACAAGGACGACTTCCTGGCCCCGCTGAAGATGCAGGGTGTCGCCGATATCGCCGACAACGCGCTCGTCGTGCGCTTCAAGTTCACCGTGAAGCCGACCCGCCCGACGGTGATCCAGCGCGAGGCGGTGAAGCGGATGATCCGCATCCTGCCGGAGCAGGGCATCGAATTCGCCAACAACACCGTCTCGGTGCAGTCCATGACCAGCGGCGATCCGGCGGCGGCGGCCGCTGCCAGCCGCAAGGTCGCCAACGACATTGCCGAGAAAATAGCGGCGGAAGCCGCCGCTGGCTGAGACGGGCGGGCGGAACGCTCTGCCCGCCCGCGCTAGCCAGAAAACTCGGTCTCGTGGCGCAGCGCGTCTTCCGCCTCGGGATTGAGCGGATGCGCCTCGCGGTCTGGCGGCACCAGCGGTTCCGGCTCGGCGGCCATGCGGCCGGGCCCGTAGTCGACCCCCTCCTCCATCTGGCGCTGGAGGCGCTGGCGGTCGAGTTCGCGCACCTCGGCGATGATGTTGCGGGCGGCATCCGTCGCCACGCCATTGGCTCGCAGCGTCGCATTGCCGAAGGCCAGCGCGGATTCGAAGGTCTCGCGGATCTCGTAATCGACGCCCTTGGCCTGCAGGGAGAGGCTGTGGGTGCGGTCATAGGCGCGCACATGCAGCCGGACATGTGGCACGTTGGCCCGGAGGATCTCGACGATACGATCGGCGGTGTCGCGGCGGTCGACGCACACCGCCACCACCCGCACTCGTTCGGCTCCCGCCGCGCGCAGCACATCGAGCCGGGTGCCGTCGCCGTAATAGATGCGGAAGCCGAAGCGGCCAGCGCTCTGGATCATCTCGACATCGTTGTCGATGATCGTCACTTCCAGCCCCTGGGTCAGCAGGCACTGCGAGACGATCTGCCCGAAGCGGCCGAAGCCCACCACCAGCACCGAGCCATGGGCATCGGAGAAATCGTCCGGCTTCGGCACCGTGGCATCGCGACGCTCCAGCCGGCGAGCGATGCGCTCGCCGATCAGCGCCACCGGCGGGCCGAGCATCATGGTCATCGCTGCACAGGCGGAGAGCAGATCCGCCTGCGCCGAGGTGAGCAGGCCCAGGCTGAGGCCGAGCGGGAACAGCACGAAGGAGAACTCGCCCGCCGAAGTCAGCACCGAGGCGGCGCGCACCGAATCCGCCTCCGACCCCTCGGACAGGTGGAACACCGCCCACACCGACACCGCCTTCACCACCGTCACCAGCAGGGTGCCGAGGATCAGCAGCGGCGCGTTGGCTAGCACGATGCCGAGATTCATCGACATGCCGATGCTCATGAAGAACAGCGCGATCAGCAGGCCGCGAAAGGCGTCGACATTGGCTTCCAGCTCGTGGCGGAAGCTCGATTCCGACAGCATGACCCCGGCGAGGAACGCCCCCATCGCCATCGACATGCCGACCGCCGCCATCAGCGCGCCGGCGCCGAGCACCACCAGCAGCGCCGCGCCGGTCATCACCTCGCGGGCATTGCTGCGGGCGAGCACTTCGAACAGATGCGGCAGCAGATAGCGGCCGGTGCCGATCACCACCGCCACCGCCCCCAGCACGATGCCGACGTCGCGCAGCGAATCGAGGATGGACTGGCCCTCATGCGTGCCGGGCACCATCAGCGGCATCAGGGCGATCAGCGGCACCACCGCCATGTCCTGGAACAACAGAACCGCGAAGGCGCGCTGGCCATAGGGCTGGGCGAGGCCGTTCTTCTCCTCCAGCAATTGCAGGGCGATCGAAGTCGCGGACAGCGCGAGCGCCAGACCGGCGATGGCACCGGCGCGCCAGTCGAAATCCTTGCCGGCATAATGCGCCAGCACGGCGATACAGCCGCCGGTGAAGATCAGCTGTGCGGCGCCGATGCCGAAGATGGCCCGCCGCAGCGCCAGCAGGCGCGACAGCTTGAGCTCCAGCCCGATGACGAAGAGCAGCAGCACCACGCCGATCTCGGCGACGGTGATGATGCGCTCGGGATCGCGGATCGCCCCCAGTCCCGAGGGTCCGATGGCGATGCCCGCCGCCAGATAGCCGACGATGGGCGAGAGACCGAGCCGCCGGGCGAGAGGAACCGCTACCACCAGCGCCACCAGGAAGACCAGCGCCGAGATCAGCAGACCGTACCCGTCCCCGTGCATTCCCGCTCTCTCCCTTACGCGACCGGCCGCTGCGCCCGGTCTCGTGCCCCCGCTGTTCCGATGCTCTCCGGCAATGGCGGAACGATGGTCGCGACGCGGCCGAAAGGCGCCGCGGCCATCCGATCACCTTTCGCGGCGGGACAGAAGACGTCTAGCCGAAATGCCCGGAAAAACGACAGCACAACGCCCGCGCGGCGGTGGCCGGCGGGCGTTGCGAGAGAAGCGGAGAGCGGTGACGGCGCAGCCGCGCGCTCAGTGATGCGTGGGCAGGGTCTCGGCGGCGCGGGCCACCGGAATATCGGTGCGCTTTACCGGCGGCAGCGTCTTGAGCGATTCGACGACCAGCGGCGTCAGCCCCTCGCCGCCTTCGGAAATGTGGTCCTCGATCTTGGCACGCATGCGCGGCTCCCAGAAATCCTTGACGTGCTTGGCGATGCCGACCACCGCCCTGTCGTGCTTCTGGGTGGCGAAGAAGGCACCGATCTGGTTCGCCATGTAGATCAGCCGCGGCAGGCTGTCGTGCGAATCATGCGACATGGGGAACGGTCTCCGTGTTGGGTCCGCCGGTCGCGATGCGCTGCGGATGGGTAAAGACTTCAAATCCGTCGTCCCGCGCGATCGCCGCGAGGGTGATGCCCGCCGCCTCGGCGGTCCGGACAGCCAAGGCCGTGGGTGCGGAGACCGCCACCAGTACCGGGGCGCCAAGCATGGCGGTCTTCTGGACCATCTCGATCGACACCCGGCTGGTCAGCAGCACGATGCCGTCCACCGCCTGCCGGTCCTGCCGCACCAGGTGGCCGACCAGCTTGTCGAGCGCGTTGTGGCGTCCGACATCCTCGCGCACCGCCACCAGCCCGGCCTCCGGCTCCCAGAAGCCGGCGGCATGCACCGCGCGGGTGGCGTGGTTGAGCTGCTGCGCCGGGGCGAGGGAAGCGATGGCGCCGGCAATGTCCGCCGGGGAGAACACCCGCCCCCCGCCGACCGACCGCGCCGGCTTCACCGCCAGTTCGAGGCTCTCCACCCCGCACAGGCCGCAGCCGGTCGGCCCGGCGATCTGCCGCCGCCGCGCTACCATATGGCCGGCGCGCTCGGCATTGATCCACAAGCGGATCTCGACGCCCTCGTCGAACTCGAGAAGCTCCAGATCCTCGACATCGGACCGCGCGCCGATCACGCCCTCGGTGAGGCTGAAGCCAATGCCGAAATCCTCGAGATCGGCCGGCGTCGCCATCATCACGGCATAGGTGGAGCCGTTATGGACGATGGCGACCGGCGTCTCCTCGGGGATCGCACGCTCGCCTTCCCGCACGCCTTGGGGCGTGCAGGCCAGACGGGAAACGCGGACAACCGGCTCGATCATCGCCCGATGCTATCACTCCGCCGCTTCAACGGCGATACGGCGGCTCTGGCGAGCGAAGGCGTCATAGTCTTCCTGCCACTGCGACGGCCCGTTGGAACGGGCGACCTGCACCGCCGTCACCTTGAACTCGGGGCAGTTGGTCGCCCAGTCCGAGAAGTCGGTGGTGACGACGTTGGCCTGGGTCGTCGGGTGGTGGAAGGTGGTGTAGACGACGCCCGGCGCCACGCGGTCGGTGATCTCCGCCCGCAGGGTGGTGGAGCCGGCGCGGCTGTCGATGCGCACCCAGTCGCCTTCGCGCACGCCGCGCTGCTCGGCGTCGTGCGGATGGATCTCCAACAGGTCCTCCGGGTGCCAGGCGACGTTGTCGGTGCGGCGGGTCTGCGCGCCGACATTGTAGTGGCTGAGGATACGGCCGGTGGTGAGCAGCAGCGGGAAGCGAGCGCCGGAACGCTCGTCGGTCGGCACATATTCGGTGACGACGAACTTGCCCTTGCCGCGCGCGAAGGTCTCGATGTGCATGATCGGCACGCCTTCGGGATTGGCATCGTTGCAGGGCCACTGCACCGAGCCCATCTCGTCGAGCTTCTTGAACGACACGCCGGCGAAGGTCGGGGTGAGCGCGGCGATCTCGTCCATGATCTGCGAGGGGTGGGTATAGTTCCAGTCCATGCCGATGGCACGGGCCAGCAGCTGCGTCACTTCCCAGTCGCCATAGCGGTTCTTCGGCGCCATCACCTTACGCACCAGCTGGATGCGGCGTTCGGCATTGGTGAAGGTGCCGTCCTTCTCGAGGAAGGTGCAGCCCGGCAGGAAGACATGGGCGTAGTTGGCGGTCTCGTTCAGGAACAGGTCCTGCACCACCACCAGCTCCATCGCCGCCAGGCCGGCCGCGACATGCTTGGTGTCGGGATCGGACTGCAGGATGTCCTCGCCCTGGATGTAGATCGCCTTGAAGGTGCCCTCGACGGCGGCGTCCAGCATGTTGGGGATGCGCAGGCCGGGCTCGGCATCGAGCGGACGGCCCCACATCGCCTCGAAGGTGGCGCGGGTGGCATCGTCGGAGATGTGGCGGTAGCCGGGCAGCTCGTGCGGGAACGAGCCCATGTCGCAGGAGCCCTGCACGTTGTTCTGGCCGCGTAGCGGGTTCACGCCGACGCCGCGACGGCCGATATTGCCGGTCGCCATGGCGAGGTTGGCGATCGCCATAACCGTGGTCGAGCCCTGCGAGTGCTCGGTAACGCCGAGGCCGTAATAGATCGCCGCGTTGCCGCCGGTGGCATAGAGCCGGGCAGCGCCGCGGATCAGCTCGGCCGGCACGCCGGTGAGCTTGGAGACAGCTTCCGGCGAATGGCGCTCGTCGGCGACGAATTCCGCCCAGTCCTGGAACTCGTCCCAGTCGCAGCGCTCGCGCACGAAGGGCTCGTTGACCAGTCCCTCGGTGACGATGACATGCGCCAGCGAGGTGACGATGGCGACATTGGTGCCGGGCTGCAGCGGCAGGTGGAAGTCCGCCTTGATGTGTGGCGAGCGCACCAGGTCGATGCGGCGCGGATCGACGACGATCAGCTTGGCGCCGTCGCGCAGGCGCTTCTTCATGCGCGAGCCGAACACCGGGTGGCCGTCGGTCGGATTGGCGCCGATCACCAGGATGACGTCGCTGTCCTCGACCGAATCGAAGTCCTGCGTGCCCGCCGAGGTGCCGAAGGCCTGGTTGAGGCCGTAGCCGGTCGGCGAGTGGCAGACACGGGCGCAGGTATCAACATTGTTGGTGCCGAAGCCGGCGCGGATGATCTTCTGGACGAGGTAGGCTTCCTCGTTGGTGCAGCGCGAGGAGGTGATGCCGCCCACGGAACGGCGACCATAGGTCTCCTGGATACGCTTCAGCTCATTGGCGGTGTGGGTGATCGCCTCTTCCCACGACACTTCCCGCCACGGATCGGTGACCTTGGCGCGGATCATCGGGTTGAGCACGCGATCCTTGTGCATCGCGTAGCCCCAGGCGAAGCGGCCCTTGACGCAGCTATGGCCGCGATTGGCCTTGCCTTCCTTCCACGGCACCATGCGCACCACTTCCTGGCCGCGCATCTCGGCCTTGAAGGTGCAGCCGACGCCGCAATAGGCGCAAGTGGTGACCACCGAATGCTCCGGCGTGCCGATCTCGATCAGCCGCTTCTCGGAGAGGGTTGCGGTCGGGCAGGCCTGCACGCAGGCGCCGCAGGACACGCATTCCGAGGTGAGGAAGGCTTCCGACTGGCCGGGCGACACACGGCTGTCGAAGCCGCGGCCGGAAATCGTCAGCGCGAAGGTGCCCTGCACCTCTTCGCAAGCACGCACGCAACGATTGCAGACGATGCACTTGGCCGGGTCATAGGTGAAATACGGGTTCGACTCGTCCTTGGGCATGACGAGCTCGGAGGTCGGGGCGAAGTGGTTCGCGCCCTCCATGCCGTAGCGCACCTCGCGCAGGCCGACCGCGCCGGCCATGTCCTGCAGCTCGCAATCGCCATTGGCGGCGCAGGTGAGGCAGTCCAGCGGGTGGTCGGAGATGTAGAGCTCCATCACGCCCTTGCGCAGCTGCGCGAGGCGGGGCGTCTGGGTATGCACCTTGATACCTGGCGCCACCGGCGTGGTGCAGGAGGCCGGGGTGCCGTTGCGGCCCTCGATCTCGATCAGGCAGAGGCGACACGAGCCGAAGGCGTCCAGCATGTCGGTGGCGCAGAGCTTGGGGATCTGCGTCCCCATCTCCATCGCCGCGCGCATGATGGACGTGCCTTCCGCGACCGTGACCTCGACGCCGTCGATGGTGAGCGTCACCATCTTGTCGGTCTTGGGGGCGGGGGTACCGTAGTCGATCTCATGGACGAGAGACATGCGTGTCCTCCTCACTCGGCGGCTTCGAGGCGACGGGGCGTGTCGCCGAATTCTTCGGGGAAATGGGTGAGGGCGCTAAGCACCGGGTAGGGCGTGAAGCCACCAAGCGCGCAGAGCGAGCCGAGCTTCATGGTCTGGCAGAGGTCCTTGAGCACTTCGAGGTTCTTCTCGCGGCGCTCGCCGGCGATGATGCGGTCGATGACCTCGACGCCGCGGGTGGAGCCGATGCGGCAGGGTGTGCACTTGCCGCAGCTCTCCACCGAGCAGAACTCCATGGCGAAGCGGGCCATCTTCACCATGTCGGCGTTCTCGTCGAAGACGACGATGCCGCCATGGCCGATCAGCGCGTCCTTGGCCGCGAAGGCCTCGTAGTCGAAGGGCAGGTCGAACTGCCAGGTCGGCACATAGGCGCCGAGCGGGCCACCGACCTGCGCCGCCTTCACCGGGCGCCCGGACGCAGTGCCGCCGCCGATGTCGTTGATGAGCTCGCCGAGGGTGATGCCGAAGGCGGTCTCGAACAGGCCGCCGAACTTCACATTGCCGGCGATCTGGATCGGCATGGTGCCGCGCGAGCGCCCCATGCCGAAATCCATGTATTTCTGAGCGCCGTCGGCGAGGATGTGCGGCACCGCCACCAGCGACAGCACGTTATTGATCACCGTCGGCTTCTGGAACAGGCCCTTATGGGCCGGCAGCGGCGGCTTGGCGCGCACCGTGCCGCGACCGCCCTCGAGGCTGTCGAGCAGCGCGGTTTCCTCGCCGCAGACATAGGCGCCGGCGCCCATGCGCACTTCCATGTCGAAGCTGTGCTGCGAGCCGGCGATGTTGACGCCCAGCATGCCATGCGCGCGCGCCGCCTCGATCGCCTTCTCCATCGCCCAGATGGCGTGGGGATATTCCGAGCGGGTGTAGACGAAGCCCTTGGTCGCTCCGACCGCCAGGCCGGCAATGGTCATGCCCTCGATCAGCTGGAAGGGGTCGCCTTCCATGATCATGCGATCGGCGAAGGTGCCCGAATCGCCCTCGTCGGCGTTGCAGACGATGTATTTGCGGTCGGCCTTGGCATCCGCCACGGTCTTCCACTTGATGGCGGTCGGGAAGCCGGCGCCGCCGCGGCCGCGCAGGCCCGACTTCTTGACTTCCTCGATGATCTCCGCCGGGCCGAGCGCCAGTGCGCGCTCAAGGCCGCGATAGCCGCCATGCGCGACGTAGTCGGCATAGGAGGCGGGATCGACGATGCCGCAGCGGGCATAGGTCAGCCGCGTCTGCTTGGCCATGAAGGGATGCTCTTCCGGCTTGCCGATGCGCAGCGCATGCGCGGCGCCGGTGAGGAAGCCGGCCTCGAACAGGCCCTCGACGTCGGTCTCTTCCACCGGGCCATAGGCGATGCGGCCTTCCGGCGTCGCGACCTCGACCAGCGGCTCCAGCCACAGCATGCCGCGCGAGCCGGTGCGGATGATCTCGACCGGCTGCTTGCGGGCGAGCGCCGCAGCCTGGATGGACTCGACCACCTCGTCGGCGCCGCAGGCGATGGCGCAGGCGTCCTTGGGAACGTAGATGCGGATGGTCACGATTGCGCCTCCGAGATCAGTGCGTCGAGGCGACGCTCGTTGAGACGGGCGACGATGCGGCCGTCGAGCATGGCGGAGGGCGCGGTGGCGCACAGGCCGAGGCAATAGATCGGCTCCACCGTCACCCGGCCGTCGGCCGTGGTCTCGCCGAGCTTGCAGCCGAGCTTGTGCTCGGCATGGGCGGCGAGCGCGTCACCACCGGCGGCCTGGCAGGCCTCGGCGCGGCACAGCTTCAGCACGTGCTGGCCGGCGGGCTCGTGGCGGAAATCATGATAGAAGGTCACCACGCCGTGCACTTCCGCGCGCGACACGTTGAGCTTCTCGGCGAGCATCGGCACGACGGCATCCGGCACATAGCCGAAGGTTTCCTGCACCGCGTGGAGCATCGGCATCAGCGGGCCTTCGAGATGGACGAATTCGCCGATGACGGCTTGCGCCCGCTCCTCGCTCCAGGGCTCGTAGTGCGGCATTTTCTCCCGGACCTTCTTTTAAAGTTTTCCAATGGAGAACATCGTGCCGCAGTTGACCAAAATCAATTCCGGTGTTCCGTCTCTTGATAGAAAGGTTCTATCGAACGACCCCTGCGCCGCAGAGGAAACCGACAAATCGGCGCTCGTGTTCCCTTAATGTTCTTGACGCTGTCTCTGCGTCCCCTACAGTGAGGTATCGGGGGCGGGGCGCACGCCGGCGCCGCGCGAAGACGTGATCGGGGGCGGCATGGTCCAGCGGGTGGCGACGGTGGCGTTCGAGGGCATCGAGGCGCGTCCGGTCGACGTGCAGGTGCAGGTCAGCCCCGGCCTGCCGGCCTTCAACCTCGTCGGCCTCGCCGACAAGGCGGTGACCGAAGCGAAGGAGCGGGTGCGCGCCGCGTTGATCGCCTCCGGCCTCGCGCTGCCGCCCAAGCGCATCACCGTCAATCTCGCCCCCGCCGACCTGCCGAAGGAAGGCAGCCATTACGACCTGCCGATCGCGCTCGGGCTGATGGCCGCCATCGGCGCCATTCCCGCCGAGGCGCTGGAGGGATTCACCGTGGTCGGCGAACTGGCGCTCGACGGCCGCATCGCCGCGGTGGCCGGGGTGCTGCCAGCCGCCATCGGCGCCAATGCCCGCGACCACGGGCTGATCTGTCCGGCGGAATGCGGGCAGGAGGCGGCCTGGGCCAGCCCGGACATGCCGGTGCTGGCTCCTTCCTCGCTGATCCAGCTGGTCGGCCACCTCAATGGCCGCCAGCGCCTGACCCGTCCCGAGCCGCGGCTGGAGACCGCCGGCGCCGCCTTGCCGGACCTCTGCGAGGTACGCGGGCAGGAAACTGCCCGCCGGGCATTGGAGGTCGCCGCTGCCGGCAGCCATAACCTGCTGTTCTGCGGCCCGCCCGGCGCCGGCAAGTCGATGCTGGCGCAACGTCTGCCCTCGATCCTGCCGCCGCTGGCGCCGGCGGAACTGCTGGAAGTCTCGATGATCGCCTCGGTGGCCGGCACGCTGCAATCGGGCGCGCTCACCGACCGACGGCCGTTCCGTGCCCCGCACCATTCCGCCTCCATGGCGGCGATGGTCGGCGGTGGCAACCGTGCCCGGCCGGGCGAGGTCTCGCTCGCCCATAATGGCGTGCTGTTCCTCGACGAACTGCCGGAATTCCAGCCCTCGGTACTCGACGCGTTGCGCCAGCCACTGGAAACCGGCGACGCCTTCATCGCCCGCGCCAATCACCGCGTCACCTATCCCGCGCGGTTCCAGCTGGTGGCGGCGATGAACCCCTGCCGCTGCGGTCGCGCCGGCGAGCCGGGCTTCACCTGTCGGCGCGGGCCGCGCTGCGCCGCCGACTATCAGGCGCGGCTGTCGGGGCCGTTCCTCGACCGCATCGACCTGCATCTTGATGTGCCCGCGCTCTCCGCCGTCGATCTCGTGCGGCCCGCACCGGCGGAATCGAGCGCCACGGTCGCCAGGCGGGTGGCGGCGGCGCGCGATATCCAGGCCGAACGTTTCGCTGCCCTCGGCCGGCCGGACCTCACCACCAACGCGCAGGCATCCGGCCCGATTCTGGAGGACATCGCCTCCCCCGATGCCGGCGGCGCGGCTCTGCTGACCGACGCCGCCCGCATCATGCGGCTATCGGCCCGCGGCTATCACCGGGTTCTGCGGGTGGCGCGGACCCTCGCCGACCTTTCCGGTGCCGAAACGGTTTCCCGCGCCCACATCGCGGAAGCTCTGGCCTACCGGGTCGGCGCCGACCGGGCGACGGTGGCCGCGTGATCAGGTGAGAATGGTCGCGCCAGTCCGTCACGGAAGCGTAGCGGTGTCTGCATCATCGGCACGACGGTAGGGGCACGATCGCGAACCCGCCGGTGAACGCGCGAGAGCTCATCGGGCTGGCAGCGCCCGGCGCTTTATCCAGCGAAGCGCCCGACTATAAGGTCACGTTCGCCTGCAACGCGGCGCGTCGGCCGATGACCTTGCCAATGACCCGGCCTTCCGCATGTTCCGGCCAAGGCGCGAGGCACGCCGCCCCACCATGTGAAAGACGCATGCCATGAACCCGCCGGCCGTAGCCATCGATGAGACCAGCGAACTCCAATACAACCTGGCGCTCACCGTGCCGGACATGCCGGTCACCACCGGCGCCTGGCCGGCGCGGGCGGAGGCGGCCCGCCGGCGGCATCCGCCGCTTGCCGATCTTGCCTATGGAACGCATCCGCGCGCCCGGCTCGACCTGTTCCGGGCCCCCTCTCCGCGCGGTACCTTCGTCTTCATCCATGGCGGCTTCTGGCGGGCGCGCTCGAAGGACGAATTTTCCTGGATCGCAGAACCCTTCCTCGCCGCCGGCTATTCAGTAGCGCTGCCCAGCTATCCGCTGTGCCCGCAGGCACCTTTTGCCACCATCGCGCCGGCCATCCGCGCCGCCTTCGCACATCTCTATCGCGTGCTTCTCTCACCGGACGAGCGAGCGCGCATCGTCATCTCCGGCCACTCGGCCGGCGGCTATCTCGCCGCCGACCTGCTGACGGTGGATTGGCAGGCGCTGGACCTGCCAGCTATCCCCTTCCAGGGCGTGCTGCCGATCTCCGGTGTGTTCGATCTTTCCCCATTGGTCGCCACCAGCATCAACGGCGATCTCCAACTCACCCGGGAGGAAGCCGTCCGGCTCAGCCTGCACCAGACACCGGCCCGCTTCCCGGTTCGCACCGTGGTGGCGGTCGGTGCAGCGGAAACCGATGGCTTCCGGCAGCAGAGCACGGGATTGGCGGAACGCTGGCATGACCTGTCGCCCACCCTCCTGACCGTGCCCGGCGCCCATCACTTCGACATTCTCGACAGCCTCGCCACACCGGACGGGCTGCTGCATGCGGCGGCGCGCGACCTGCTCGATGCCGATCCCGCCTGACGGATGGCCTCCGGGGCAACTATCGCTCTGGATGCACGGGGGGATTGTTGCGCCCGCCTTCCCCATGCCAGAAAGCAGACGGGATGACTTTGGGTGAACCGGGGAGACTTCGACGTGAAGCGGACGATCGGCGCTGCGGCGCTCGCCACCATTCTGGCCCTGCCGGGCGCCGCCGGCGCCGATGAGCTGAAGATCGGGCTGATTTCCACCCTCTCCGGCCCCTCGGCGGCGCTCGGCCAGCATCTGCGCGACGGCTTCCTGCTGGCGGTTAAGCAGCGCGGCGGCAAGCTCGGCGGCGAGGCCGCCGAGGTGATCGTGGTCGACGACGAGCTCAAGCCGGATGTCGCCGTCACCAAGGCAAAGGCGCTGGTCGACCGCGACAAGGTCGACTTCGTGGTCGGCGTGGTGTTCTCCAATGTGATGAACGCCGTCGCCAAGCCGCTGGCGGAATCCAAGACCTTCCTGATCAGCGCCAATGCCGGCCCGTCCACCCTCGCCGGCGAGGGGTGCAGCCCATATGTGTTCTCCGCCTCCTACCAGAACGACCAGAACCACGAGGTTCTCGGCAAATACGCGCAGGACAAGGGCTACAAGAAGGTGGTGCTGATGGCGCCGAACTATCAGGCGGGCAAGGATTCGCTCGCCGGGTTCAAGCGCCACTACAAGGGCGAGGTCGCCGAGGAGATCTACACCCAGCTCGGCCAGCTCGACTTTTCCGCCGAGCTCGCCCGCATCGCCGCGGCCGAGCCGGACGCGGTATTCACCTTCATGCCGGGCGGCATGGGCGTGAACCTCGTCAAGCAGTACCGCCAGGCCGGCCTCGCCGACACCGTGCCCTTCCTTTCCGCCTTCACCGTCGACGAGACCACGCTGCCGGCCACGCAGGGCGCCGCGCTCGGCCTGTATTCCGGCGCCGCCTGGGCTCCCAATCTCGACACGCCGGAAAACAAGGCCTTCGTCGCCGCCTTCGAGAAGGAATATGGCTATGTCCCGGCACTCTACGCCGCGCAGGCCTATGACGCGGCGCTGATGATCGATGCGGCGGTGAAAGGGCTCGGTGGCAAGCTCGACGACAAGGAGGCGGTGCGCGCGGCGCTGAAGAAAGCCGACTTCAAGTCGGTGCGCGGCGCCTTCTCCTTCAACACCAACCAGTTCCCGATCCAGGACTTCTATCTCGTCAAGGTCGCCAAGCGGCCGGACGGCAAGTTTGAGACCGAGATCGCCGAGACGGTGTTCAAGCAATATGGCGACGTCTATGCCGCCAAATGCCCGATGAAGTGATGCGTTTCCTTTCGGGGGCAGCGGCCGGCGGCCGGAGGCAAGGCCGGGCACGGGCATGAGCACCACGCTCCTCCTCATCCAGACGCTGAACGGGCTGCAGCTCGGCGTGTTGCTGTTCCTGATCGCGGCCGGGCTGACGCTGGTGTTCGGGGTGATGGATTTCATCAACCTCGCCCACGGCGTCCAGTACATGCTGGGCGCCTATTTCCTCGCCGCCTTCGCCGCCGCCACCGGCAGCTTCGCGCTCGGACTGGTGCTGGCGCTCGGCGCCGCGCTGCTGTGCGGCGTGGTGCTGGAACGGCTGGTGCTGCGCCATCTCTATGGCCGCGACCATCTCGACCAGGTGCTGGCGACCTTCGGCATCATCCTGTTTCTCAACGAGGCCGTGCGCGCGCTGTGGGGCTCGGCGCCACTGCATGTCGACATTCCCGAGGCGATGTCCGGCGCGGTGCGGCTGATGCCCGGCCTGCTCTACCCGTTCTACCGCCTGGTGCTGATCGGCGCCGGCCTCGGGGTGGCGCTGCTGCTCTATGTGCTGGTTGCCCATACCCGCATCGGCATGCGCGTGCGTGCCGGGGCGAGCGACGCGGCGATGGTGTCGGCGCTCGGGGTGAATGTCGGCCGGCTGTTCACCCTGGTGTTCGGCTTCGGCGCCATGCTGGCCGGCTTTGCCGGCGCGCTGGCGGCGCCGATCCTCTCGGTGGAGCCAGGCATGGGCGACAACATCCTCATCCTCGCCTTCGTGGTGGTGGTGATCGGCGGCATCGGCTCGGTGCGCGGCGCCTTCGTGGCGGCGCTGCTGGTCGGACTGGTCGACACGCTCGGGCGCTCCTTCTCCACCAGCCTGATGCGGCTCGCAATGGATTCCTCGGCCGCCGCGCAAGCCGGCCCGGCGCTCGCTTCCATGCTGGTCTATGTGTTGATGGCGCTGGTGCTGGCGGTGCGCCCGCGTGGCCTGTTCCCCGCGAGGGCGGGATGAGCGCATCCGCCCGACATTCCCTGCTGCCGCTGCTCATCGGCGCCGGCTTCGTCCTGGTGCCGCTCATCACCGGCGGCGACGTCTATGCGGTGAACCTTGCCATACGCATCATGTGCCTCGCCATCGCGGCGATCGGGCTCGATCTGATCCTCGGCTATGGACGGCTGGTCAGCTTCGGCCATGCCGCCTTCTTCGGTGCCGGCGCCTATGCCGTCGGCATCCTGTCGACGCACGGCTTTACCAGCGCGCCGCTGCTGATCGGCGCCGCCATTCTCGCCGGCGCGGCGCTGGCCCTGCCGATCGGCGCGGTCTCGCTGCGCACGCGCGGCGTGTATTTCATCATGATCACGCTGGCCTTCGGGCAGATGCTGTTCTTCACCGCCACCAGCCTCTCGGCCTATGGCGGCGACGACGGGCTGAGCCTGCCGGCGCGCGCCACCTTCCTCGGCACCGATCCGTTCGGATCGCCGCTGAGCTTCCACTATGTGGTGCTGGCGTTGCTGGCGCTCGTCTATCTCGGCGGCCGCGTCCTCGTCGCCTCGCGCTTCGGCCGGGTGCTGCGGGCAGGCGGCGAGGACGAGCGGCGGGTGATCGCCGCCGGCTTCCCGATCACCGCCTACCGGCTGGTCGCCTTCGTCATTGCCGGCGGGATAGCCGGGCTCGCCGGCGGTCTCTATGCCGAATTCACCGAGTTCGTCAGCCCGGCCTATCTGTCGTGGCAGCGCTCGGGCGAGTTCATCGTCATGGTGGTGCTGGGCGGCACCGGATCGCTGCACGGGGCGGTGCTCGGCGCCGCCGGCGTGGTGCTGCTGGAGGAGTGGCTCGCCGAGTTCACCGAACATTGGCGGCTGATCTTCGGCCCGCTGCTGGTGCTGGCGGCGCTGGCGGGACGGGACGGCCTTGCCCGCCTGCTCGGCAGGGGAAAGCCATGAGTCTGGCCTCGTGCGCCGCGCCCCCGGTCCTGCAGCTCCAGGGCCTCGTCAAGCATTACGGCCGGCTGCGGGTCAGCGACGATGTCTGGCTCGATGTCGCGCCGGGCGAAATCCACGCGCTGATCGGCCCCAACGGCGCCGGCAAGACCACGCTGATCGGCCAGATCGCCGGCGAGATCCTAAGCGACTCCGGCCGCATCCTCCTCGGCGGCGTCGACGTCACCGGCGAGAGGCCGCACCGACGCGTTCATCGCGGCCTCGCCCGCTCGTTCCAGATCACCCGGCTGATCGGCGGCTTCAGCGCGCTGGAGAATGTCGCGTTGTGCGCCCAGGCGCTGGACGGATCGAGCTTCCGCTTCCTCGCGCCGGTCCGCCGCGACGCGGGACTGAACGCCACCGCCATCGCCGCGCTCGTGGAGACCGGTCTGGCGGAGCGGGCCGACATCCCCGCCGGCCGGCTGAGCCACGGCGAGAAGCGCCAGCTGGAGCTGGCCATGGCGCTGGTCGCCAGCCCGAAGCTGATGGTGCTGGACGAGCCGATGGCCGGGCTGGGCAAGGCGGAGACGCAGGCGATGATCGCGGTGCTGCGCCGGCTCGCCGGGCAGGCGGCGATCCTGCTGGTCGAACACGACATGCATGCCGTCTTCGCGCTCGCCGACCGCATCAGCGTGCTCGTCGAGGGCCGCATCATCGCCTCCGGCCCGCCGGACGCCATCCGCGCCGACACTGCCGTGCGCGCCGCCTATCTCGGCGAGGAGGCGTAGATGCTGGAACTCTCCGACGTCGCGGCCGGCTATGGCGGCAACCAGGTGCTGTTCGGCGTTTCGCTCCGCGTCGGCGCCGGCGAGGCCGTGGCGCTGATGGGGCGCAACGGCATGGGGAAGAGCACGACGGTGAAGACCGTCATGGGCCTACTGCCGGCCAGCGGCGGCGCCATCTCCTTCGCCGGGCGCCCGATCCTCGGCCTGCCGCCCTACCGCATCGCCAATGCCGGCATCGGCCTGGTGCCGGAAGGCCGGCGCGTCTTTCCGACCTTGAGCGTGCGCGAAAACCTGATCGCCACCGCCCGCGCCGCCGAGGCGGGCCGCGACGGCCAGCCGAAGGCGCCGGACTGGACGCTCGCCGCGATCTACGAATTGCTGCCCCGCCTCGCCGAACGCCAGCGTCACCTTGGCAGCCAGCTCTCCGGCGGCGAGCAGCAGATGCTCGCCATCGGCCGGGCGCTGATGACAAATCCCCGGCTGGTGATCCTCGACGAGGCGACTGAGGGACTGGCCCCGCTGATTCGCGCCGAGATCTGGGCCTGCCTGGAACGGCTCAAGCAGGCAGGCCTCGCCATTCTGGTCATCGACAAGCATGCCGACGCGCTGGCGCGCATCGCCGACCGGCACGTCATCCTGGAGAAAGGCCGCGTGGCCTGGAGCGGCGACACCAACGCCTTCCGCGCCGATCCCGGCCTCAAGGACCGCTTCCTGCATGTATAAGTCGGCTAATCATCGACAGGATGACTTACGGGAATGACCGTAGCCGCCGGGCAGTGGAGCATTCGTCGCATGTGTCGGGGCCGGCGCGGCGCGCGACTACCGTATCTGTCACATCGCCGTTGGAAAAACGTGATTCTGTCGCCCCTTGAAACTATGATATGTGACGGTTTCAGGGGCACGCCATGACGCGTTACTTTGCCGACGATGCGGTCGTTACGCCGTCGAATCCATTCGCTTCGGCGCTGCGTCTGGTCTTGCCCTCTTCGCTCGCTCCCCACATCGCCGAACCCATGCGCCGCATGGCCGGCCCGCTGGCCCCCTCGCGGCTGATGCCGGCGCTGCGCTCCTATTCCGGCCTGCGCCACCGCGAGACCCGCGCCGCGCCGGGCCCGGAGAGCCTCGGCCGCATCGGTTCACTGGAAGTGCGCCTCGCCCGCACCGCCGCCGACGTCCGCCGGGCGCAACGGCTGCGCTACCAGGTGTTCTACGAGGAGATGTCGGCGCTGCCCAGCGCCGCCGCCCGCCTGGCGCGGCGGGACTTCGACGGCTTCGACGCCATTTGCGACCATTTGCTGGTGCTCGACCACGACGCCTGCCGGCTGGTACGCGGCCGCCGGGTGCCGACGGTGGTCGGTACCTACCGCCTGCTGCGGCAGGAGATCGCCAACCGCCATGGTGGCTTCTACACCGCCGGCGAGTTCGACATCGCCCCGCTGCTCGCCCGTCATCCGCACCGTCGCTTCCTGGAGCTCGGCCGCTCCTGCGTGCTGAGCTCCTACCGCACCAAGCGCACGGTGGAACTGCTCTGGCACGGCATCTGGGCCTATGTGCGCCAGCACGGCATCGACGTAATGTTCGGCTGCGCCAGCCTGGAAGGCACCGACCCTCTGGCGCTGGAACGCCCGCTGGCCTTCCTGCACCATTTCGCCCCTTCCGATCCGGAATGGCGCGCCCGCGCCCTGCCCGGCCGCGCGGCGGGCATGGACGCCATGTCCAAGGACGACCTCGACGCCAAGAAGGCGCTCAACGAGCTGCCGCCGCTGATCAAGGGCTATCTGCGACTCGGCGCCCAGATCGGCCAGGACGCGGTGATCGACCATCAGTTCGGCACCACCGACGTGCTGATCGTGATGCCGATCGAGCGCATCGATCCGCGCTATCTCGGCCATTTCGGCATGAATGGCGAGCGTCACGCCGCCTGATCCCGTAGTGCCCGATCGATCCTCCGTCGCGATTCCGGGTAGCGCCTTGGCTGGGTAGCATCCTGGCCAGCGACATCTTGCGCGCCGGTACGGTCCTGCCCATATCTCGATGCAACGGGATGCCTTACGGGGTCCCACACTGCAAAGTCGCTTCGGACAAGGACTTTGGGAGCATGTCGCGCATTCCCACGCTGTCGAGCCCCTTCCTGCTCGGGTTCGATGAGGTGGAGCGGGCGCTGGACCGGGTCGCAAAGGGCTCGGACGGCTACCCGCCCTACAATGTCGAACGCATCGCCGTACCGGGCCAACCGGAGCGGCTGCGCATCACACTTGCGGTCGCCGGCTTCGCCCGCGACCAGCTGGATGTGACGCTTGAGGAGAAGGAGCTCGTCATCCGCGGACGCCAGGCGGAGGAACCGCAGCGGACCTTTCTTCACCGGGGCATCGCTGCCCGTCAGTTCCAGCGCACCTTCGTGCTGGCCGAGGGCATGCATGTCATCGGCGCCGAACTGAAGAACGGTCTTTTGTCGGTTGATCTCGTCCGACCGGAACCCGAACGGGTGGTCAGGCGTATCGCTATAGCAACCGACGAGTGAGTGCCCAGAGCCGGTCTCGACAGCTAGGATAAGGAGTCGCGGACCATGACCAACGAATTCACCTTCGATACCGCCGCCACCGGCGGCGCGCCCGACGCCCTGACGCCGGAAGCCTTCGCAAATCTCGGTGGCGGCCATATCGCCTATGTGCGCCCGATCGATTCGGCGGACGCCGCCCGGATGTTCCCACAGGCGCGGCTGGAGCCGGGGCTTAAGCTGTTCACGCTGCATGCCGCCGACGGCACGCCGATGATGCTCACCGACAGCCGCGAGGCGGCGATTGCCTCGGCGATGCAGAACGAGTTGGTCACCGTCAGCGTGCACTGAGCTGGCAAGGCCATTGCGAGGCCATTGAATGCGCAAGGCGCCGTCCGGGCCGGACGGCGCCTTTTGCTTGTCAGCTCCGCTTCGCCTCGATCGCGTCCCAGATCAGCGCCGCGATATCCGGGCCGCCCAGCCGGCGGATGGCGCGGATGCCGGTCGGCGAGGTGACGTTGATCTCGGTGAGATTGCCGTCGATCACGTCGATGCCGGTGAACAGCAGGCCCTTCGCCTTCAGCGACGGGCCGAGCGCCTCGCAGATCTCCCTCTCCCGGGGCGTAAGGTCGGTCTCCTTCGCCGCGCCACCACGCACCATGTTGGAGCGCAGGTCGCCGGCGCTCGGCACGCGGTTGACGGCGCCGGCGAACACGCCATCCACCAGGATAATGCGCTTGTCGCCCTGCGTCACTTCCGGGATGAAGCGCTGCACCACCCAGGGCTCGCGGAAGGTGGTGGCGAACAGATCGTAGAGCGAGCCGAAATTCAGGTCGTCGCGGGTGAGACGGAACACCGCCGCGCCGCCATTGCCGTAGAGCGGCTTCACCACGATGTCGCTGAACTCGTCGCGGAACGCCTTGATCTCCTCGATGTCGCGGGTGATCAGCGTCGGCGGCATCAGCTCGGGGAACTCGGTAACGAAGATCTTCTCCGGCGCATTGCGCACATGGGCGGGGTCGTTCACCACCAGCGTCTTCGGGTGCACCCGCTCAAGCAGGTGGGTGGCGGTGACGTAGTGCATGTCGAAGGGCGGATCCTGACGCATCAGGATGACGTCGAAGCCGTCGACCCGCACCCGCTGCTTGTCGCCCAGGGTGAAATGGTCGCCCTTGACGTCGCGCACTTCAACCGGCTGCACGGTGGCGAAGACCTCGCCGTCGCGCATGGCGAGGGTATCGGGCGTGTAGTAGCTCAGCGCATGCCCGCGCGCCTGCGCTTCGAGCATGAGGGCGAAGGTCGAATCACCCGCAATGTTGATGCGGTCGATCGGGTCCATCTGGACGGCGACGTTGAGGCTCATGGATGCTGACGTCCCAAGGGAGGAGGGGCCGCATACGCGGCATTCGTCCCCTGTTTACCGCCTCGCGCCGGCCGGCGCCACGCATCCGCGCGCCCAGCCTCTCACATACGGATCAGTCCGCCTCGAAGGCACCCGGCAGATGCACCGGCGCCCGCCCCGGCGCGAGCAGCACCACGTCGAGCCGCATGTCGAGGGCGGCGAATTCGGGATGCGCGGCGAGCCAGACCTCCGCCGCTGCAGCGATACGCCGGCGCTGGCGGACCAGCACCGATTCAGCAGCTGCCCGCAGCCCCGACCGGGCCTTCACTTCCACGAACAGCAGCAAATCCTCGCGACGGGCGATCAGGTCGATCTCGCCGCGCGGCGTGCGCACCCGCCGCGCCAGAATGGCGAAGCCCTGCTCCGCCAGCAGCCGAGCGGCGGTTTCCTCGGCAGCGACGCCACGGGAAAACGCCGTCGGCTTCGGCACAGTCATTCGTCGGCTTCCGCCTGCAGCGCCAATGCCCGCGCATAGACATCGCGCCGCGGCCGGCCGGTGGCCGCGGCCACCGTGGCGGCGGCGTCCTTGAGCGAGAGGCTGGCCAGCGCCCGGCGCAGCGCGACATCGATATCGGCGTCGCTCGCCTCGTTCGCGCCCGGCGGACCGATCACCAGCACGATCTCGCCCCTTGGCGGGCCGGCTTCGGCGTAATGCGCGGCGAGACCGGGGAGCGGACCCCGCCGGACCTCCTCGAACGCCTTGGTGAGCTCGCGGCAGACCGCGGCCGGCCGCTCCCCCAGCCCGGCGGCGAGGTCGGAGAGGCTCTCCGGCAGGCGCGGCCCGCTCTCATAGAGCACCAGCGTCGCCGGTATCGTCGACAGCTCGGCGATACGGCTGCGGCGGGCGCCGCGCTTTTGCGGCAGGAAACCATCGAACAGGAAGCGATCGGTCGGCAGGCCGGCCGCCACCAGCGCCGCGAGGCTGGCCGAGGCACCGGGCACCGGCACGATGCGGAACCCCGCCTCGATCGCCGCCTCCACCAGCTTGTAGCCGGGATCCGACACCAGCGGCGTGCCGGCATCCGACACCAGCGCCACCGTCGCCCCGGCCTCCAGCCGGGCCAGCAGACGCGGCCGCATGCTGGCGGCATTGTGATCGTGGTAGGCGACCAACGGCGTTTCGATGCCGTAACGATCAAGCAGACGCCGCGTCACCCGCGTATCCTCGCAGGCGACGATGTCGGCGCCGGCCAGTGTCTCCAGCGCCCGCACGGTGACGTCGCCGAGATTGCCGATCGGCGTCGCCACCACGTGCAATCCCGCCTCAAGGCGCGGTGCCGGCACACTCTGGCCGACCAGACGGAAGGATCGCGGGGTATCGGTGGGCGGCTGGGTCATCGTGTCGCCATTCTAGAAGGCGAGAGCGGTGCCGTCATGCCCGCAGGGCTTCACGAGAGGGGATATGTCAGGCTTTTTGCGCCGTTTCTCGGCCCGCGTGGCGTGACAGGCGGTCGCCCGGCATCCTACAAGAGTAAACATGCCCGCCCAGCCATCCGACGAGGCGATGACCGAGCCAGACACGAAGGTGCAGACCGGCGCCCGCGCCGCACTCCGCCACAGCCGTCGCGGCTTCCTGCTCATGGCCGGCGGCGCGACGCTCGCTGCCTGCAGCTCGATGCCGGACTCGCCGCCGCCGCAGGCCGCCCTGCCGCCGGCTCCCGCCGTTCCCGCGCAGCCGGCCAACACGCTCGGCGCCGGCTCGGTGCGCATCGGCCTCATCCTGCCGCTCGGCGCGAGCGGCAATGCCGGCATCGCCGCCCAGTCGCTGAAGAACGCCGCCGACATGGCGATCGCCGAGTTCACCGGTGCCAATATCCAGCTCGTCGTCAAGGATGACGGCGGCACCGGCCCCGGCGCGCAGACGGCGGCGCAGCAGGCGCTCGACGAAGGGGCGAGGGCGGTCATCGGGCCGCTCTTTGCCCATACCGTCGCATCCGCCGGTCAGGTGACGCGCACCCGCAACGTCCCGCTGGTCGGCTTTTCCACCGACACCAATGTGGCGACGCGCGGCGTCTATCTCCTTTCCTTCCTGCCGCAGACCGATGTGGTGCGGGCGGTACGCTACGCCTCGACGAGCGGCCGGCGCGCCTATGCGGCGCTGCTGCCGGACAATGCCTATGGCTCGGTGGTCGAGGCCGCGTTCCGCGAGACGGTGCCGGCGGCCGGCGGCCGGGTGGTCGGGCTCGAGCGCTACACGCCCGGCAATGCCGGCCAATATGCCGAGGCCGCCCGCCGCATCGCGCCGTCCGCCATGCAGGCGGACGCACTGTTCCTGCCGGATTCCGGCGAGGCCGTGCCGCAGCTGCTTCAGGCACTGACCGCAGCCGGCGTCAACCTGTCCGGCAAGCAGCTGATCGGCACCGGCCTTTGGGACAGCGCGGCGCTGTTCAACGTGCCGCAATTGCAAGGCGGCATCTTCGCCGCGCCGGATCCGGCCGGCTTCCGCGCCTTCTCGCAGCGCTACGAGGCCCGTTTCGGCCAGCGGCCGGTGCGCACCGCAACTCTGGCGCATGACGCTGTCTCGCTGATGGCGGCGCTGGTCAATACTGGCGGCGAGGCGGGGCTGAACGACACCGCGATCCAGAACCCGTCCGGCTTCAGCGGCATTGACGGCGTCTTCCGCTTCCGCGCCGACGGCACCAACCAGCGCGGCCTCGCGGTCATGCGAATCGCCAGCGGCAGTACCCAGATCGCCAGCCCGGCGCCGCGCAGCTTCGCCGAACAGGGAATTTAGGGCGCCTAGGCCGCCAGATCGGCAACGATGGCGTCGAGCACCGGGAATCCCTGCGGCGTCACTCGCAGCCGGCCATCGGCGTGCTCTTCGAGCATGCCCTCGCCGATCAGCGCCGCCACGCGCGCGGCATCGAAATCGCGGCCGGCCAGCGCCATGAAGCGGTGACGGTCGATGCCCTCGGCAAGGCGTAGCCCCATGATGAGATATTCGTCGGCCTGCTCCGGCCGGCTGAGCTCGTCATCGACCACGAGACCGTGGCCTTCCGCCTCGATCTGTTTTAGCCAGGCCTCCGGCCCGCGCTCGGTGGAGGTGGCCCGCCGCCCCTCCGGCGTATCGAGCCGGCCATGGGCGCCGGGACCGATGCCGGCATATTCGCCATAACGCCAATAGAGCAGGTTGTGCCGGCTCTCGGCGCCGGGACGGGCGTGGTTGGAAATCTCATAGGCCGGCAGCCCGGCGGCCGACGTGGTCTCCTGCGTCACGTCCCACAGCGCGCGGGCGATCTCCGGATCCGGCGTCTTCAGCTTGCCGGCGCGGTGTAGCGCCGCGAACGGCGTACCATCCTCGATGGTGAGCTGGTAGAGCGAGAGATGCTCGCATCCCTCGGCGATGGCGCGCTTCAGTTCACGCGCCCAGTCTTCCGGACGCTGGTCCGGCC
The DNA here is from genome assembly GCF_018390695.1 of Ancylobacter sonchi. GTDB lineage: Bacteria > Pseudomonadota > Alphaproteobacteria > Rhizobiales > Xanthobacteraceae > Ancylobacter > Ancylobacter sonchi. The sequence goes on from NZ_JAHBGF010000016.1 coordinate 249,060, forward strand.
GGGCATAGATGAGATCGAAGGAGGAGCGCTCGAAGGCCGAGCGGGCGATGGCAACCGCCGCCAACGCCTCGGCGGCGCTGTGCATCCGTCCGAGCGCCTTCAGCGAGGCGTCGTCGAGCGCCTGCACACCGAGCGACACCCGGTTGACGCCGGCGGCGCGATAACCGCGAAAGCGCCCGGCCTCGACGCTGGTCGGGTTGGCTTCCAGCGTCACCTCGGCGCGGGCATCGAGCGGCCAGGCGTCGTCAATAGCGCTCAGGATGCCTTCCACCGTCGCCGGCGCCATCAGCGAGGGCGTGCCGCCGCCGAAGAAAACGCTTTGCGTGCGCCGCTGGCCGGTGCGCGCGCGCATATGGGCGATCTCGGCGCGAAAGGCGGCAAGGAAACGCGCCTCGTCCGGCGGGGCATGGCGCACATGCGAGTTGAAGTCGCAATAGGGGCATTTGGCCTTGCAGAACGGCCAATGCACATAGACGCCGAATCCGGGGTCCACCGGCGGCGGCGCCCTATCGGCCCGGTCAGTCAAACCGAGCTCCGAAACAGGCTTCCGCCAGCTTGATGAAGGCGCGGGCGCGGTGCGACCCGCCCCGGCCGAGCGGCGGCATGGCGTGCTTTTCTTCGCCGTTCATCTCGCCGAAGGTACGGGCGGAACCATCCGGCAAAAACATCGGATCGTAGCCGTGACCGCTGTCGCCGCGCGGCGGCCAGATCATCTCGCCGGAGACCACGCCCTCGAAATCCTCGACATGGCCGTCGGGCCAGGCGACGCACAGCGCCGAGATGAAATAGGCGCGGCGCTGGACCGGATCGACTGCATCGACCTTGCGCAGTTCCTCTTCGACCCTGGCCATGGCGTGCCCCCAGTCGCGGCCCGGCCCGGCCCAGCGGGCGGTGTAGAGGCCCGGGGCGCCGCCCAGCGCCTCGACACAGAGGCCGGAATCGTCGGCGAAGGCCGGCAGGCCGGTCGCCTCGCAGGCGGCGCGCGCCTTGATGCGGGCGTTCTCCTCGAAGGTCAGCCCGGTCTCCTCCGGCTCGGGCAGGCCGAGATCACCGGCCGAGACCAGCTCGACGCCATAGGGCTCCATCAGTCCCCGCATCTCGATGAGCTTGCCGGGATTGTGGGTGGCGATCACCACCCGGCCGACGAGGCGGCGATGTTCCTGACGATCCTCATCCATGGCTCAGGCCACCGCCATCTTCTGCAGGTCGACCAGCCGGGAAACGCCCTTGCGGGCGAGGCCGAGCATGGCGTTGAACTCGTCCTCGGTGAACGGCGTCTTCTCCGCCGTGCCCTGGATCTCGACGAAGCCGCCGGAGCCGGTCATCACGAAATTGCAGTCGGTGCCGGCGTCGGAATCCTCGACATAATCGAGATCGAGGCGCGGCTCGCCGTCGATGATGCCGCAGGACACCGCGGCAACGTGATCCCGCAGCGGAATGGTCGAAAGCATGCCCCGAGTCTTCATCCAGCTCAGGCAGTCATGCAGAGCGATCCAGGCACCGGTGATCGAGGCGGTGCGCGTGCCGCCATCCGCTTGGATCACGTCGCAATCGACGGTGATCTGCCGCTCGCCGAGCTTTTCAAGGTCGACGATGGTGCGCAGCGAGCGCCCGATCAGCCGCTGGATCTCCATGGTGCGGCCCGAAGGCTTGCCAGCCGTCACCTCGCGGCGGGTGCGCTCATGGGTGGCGCGCGGCAGCATGCCATACTCGGCGGTGACCCAGCCGCGGCCCTGCCCCTTCAGCCAGGGCGGCAGCCGCTCTTCCAGCGTCGCCGCGACCAGAACATGGGTCTCGCCGAACTTCACCAGGCAGGAGCCTTCCGCATGGCGCAGCACGCCGCGCTCGAAGCTGACGGCCCGCATCTCGTCGGGGGCGCGGCGTGAGGGACGCATGCTGAAGTCTCCATGAGGCGTTGCCGGGCGAGGCGGCACCGGCGCGGGCGAAAAACGCGACTGATCATCGCCGATCCCGTTCGCATTCCTCGACAGGCGGAATGGCAACGGCTTTCGGGCGCTCCTTGTAAGGGGCAGTCCCGTGCGACCGCAAGCGCATAACGCCGCGACACGAATGGCGCCGGAAACACGATACCGGCAGGCAATGCTTGAAGGCTCCCGCGCGAATGCCGATTATATGTTTCACATGAAACGTCCCGACGGCGATTCCGGCGCAGCCATGCCTCTCGATCCAATCCTGGCTTCAAGCTCTCCCTCCCTCGCCAAGCTCGACGAGCGCTCGCGGGAGATTTTTCGGCAGATCGTCGAGACTTATCTCGCTACCGGCGAGCCGGCGGGGTCGCGCAACATTTCCCGGCTCATTCCCATGACGCTGTCGCCGGCCTCGGTGCGCAACGTGATGGCCGATCTCGAGGCCGCAGGCCTCATCTTCGCCCCGCACACCAGCGCCGGGCGCCTGCCGACCGAGCGCGGCCTGCGCTTCTTCGTCGATTCCCTGCTGGAGATCGGCGACGTCTCGGAGGAGGAGCGCAACGCCATCGAGGCGCAGGTGAAGGCAGCCGCGCGCGCCCAGACCGTCGAGGGCGTGCTGGCGGAAGCCTCCAACCTGCTCTCCGGCCTGTCGCGCGGGGCCGGTGTCGTCACCACCACCAAGAGCGACGCCCGGCTGAAGCACATGGAGTTCGTGCCGCTCGACCCCACGCGGGCGCTGCTGATCCTGGTCTCCGAGGACGGCGAGGTGGAGAACCGGCTGGTGCCGCTACCGGCCGGCCTGCCCGCCTCCGCCCTGGTCGAGGCCACCAATTTCCTCAACGCCCGCACGCGTGGGCGCACCCTCGCCGATTTGCGCATCGAAGTGGAACGCACGCTGGCCGCCCGCCGCGCCGAGCTCGACGAGGTGACGGCACGCATCGTCGCCGCCGGCCTCGCCTCCTGGTCGGGCGGCGACAAGGCCGAGCGGCGGCTGATCGTGCGCGGCCAGACCAAGCTCCTGCAGGATCTTAGGGCCATCGAGGATCTCGAACGGGTCCGCCTGCTGTTCGATGATCTCGAGGCGAAGCAGGAAGTGGTCGACCTTCTGGGGCGGGCGGAGGACGCGCAGGGACTGCGCATCTTCATCGGCTCGGAGAACAAGCTGTTCTCACTGTCGGGCTCTTCCACCATCGTCGCGCCCTATCGCGACGGGCAGGGTCGGGTGGTCGGGGTGCTCGGCGTCATCGGGCCGACGCGGCTGAACTATGCCCGCATCGTGCCCATGGTGGACTTCACCGCCGGGGTGGTCAGCCGGGTCCTGGGGCGGCCCGGCTTCGATGCGGCTTGATTTTTTCAGGCCACGACCCGATATGGCGGGTCAAATCGGGCGTGCAGTGCCCGCTATCCTTTTCCCCCGACGAGGCAGTCATGACCGAAGATAACCGCAAGCCGGCGGACGCTTCCGACGAGGTCGCCGGTACGCCGAGCGAAGAGACCGTCGGCGCGGCTGAAAATGGCGAGGACGGCTTCGCCGCCGAGCGCGAGCGCTACGAGGCGGAGATCGCCGCGCTCAAGGACAAGTTCCTGCGCGCTTTCGCCGAGGCGGACAATGTGCGCCGCCGCGCCGAGCGCGAGGTGGCCGATGCCAAGGTTTACGGCATCACCGGCTTCGCCCGCGACGTGCTGTCGCTGTCCGACGATTTCGAGCGCGCGCTCGGCGTCATCGACGCCGACGCCCGCGCCACCGCCGAAGGCACGCTGAAGACGGTGCTGGACGGCATCGAGCTCACCGCGCGCAGCCTCAACCAGACGCTAACCAAGCACGGCGTCGCCCGCATCGAGGCCGAGGGCGCGAAGTTCGACCCCAATCTGCATCAGGCGATGTTCGAGGTACCGAATGCCGAAGTGCCGTCGGGCACCGTGGTGCAGGTGATCCAGCCCGGCTACACGATCGGCGGCCGCGTGTTGCGCCCTGCACTGGTGGGCGTCTCCAAGGGCGGCCCCAAGGCGGCGCCGGCCGAAACCCAGAGCAGCCAGAGCTGATCCGGCACGACCCCGCCGGAAGATCCCCAAGATTCCGGCTTTGGATCCTCCGGCTTCCGGGGCCGCGCTTCAGCGCGGCTCCAGCCCGTCGCGCAGTGCCCGCAGGCTGTCGAAGTCGCGGGTGAAATCGTCGGCCGGCAGCACGCCGACCATGCGGATATAGTTGGCGCGGCCGAAACGCAGCCACTGCACCACCTTCATCGGCTTGCCGGTCTGCTGGTCCGCCGCATTGGCGACGATCTCGATGCCCTGCTGACCACCGATTCGCAGCGGGCCACCACGCTCGACGCGCAGGTCGCGAACGCCCGGCACCGAAGCGATGGCGCGCTTGGCGAGGCTTTCCCGCTCGTTCTCGTCGATTTCGCCTGGAACCATGCCGGCAATGAAGATCGGCCTGCCACCGGCTTCGGGCCCGGAGGTCTCGCCCTTGACCAGCAGCACCGCCGAGGTGCCGAGCACCCGCATCACCTTGAACCCCTCCAGCGACTGGAAGGTGAAGGGCAGGCGCGCCAGCATCTCCTCCTGGGTCGGCGGCGCGCGGAACACGACGGTGGCCAGCGCCGCCTCGACGGTCGTATCGGGATAGCGGCTGGCGGATTCCTCGGGCAGCTGCGCCGTCACCAGGGCCGTCTGGTCCTTGCCGCCGGCCAGCAGGATCCACTTCTTCAGCGCTACCGCCCCGACGGTCTGGTAGCCATAGAGCATCAGCCCGCGCCCGCCATCGGGGAGGGCGATCTCGCGCTGCGTCTCGATGGTCACGCCCTGCTTCTGCAGCGTGTCGCGGTTGAAGGTCTTCACGATGGAATCGAAATCCCCGTGCGGCACTTCCACCACCACGATGGCGGCCTTGGCGGCACGGTCCTCGAAACCGGCCACGCCGGCGATCGGCGTCATGCCGTCCGGGGGCTCCAGGCCGACAGAGCCGCCATTCGGGAACACCGGCTCCGCCGCTGCCGCGAGGGTCGAGCCGGCCAGCGCGGCAATAAGAACGGCGGCGCGGACGAGGCGGCGCATGGCATGTCCTTCCATGGGAAAGCGATTCGGTTGCTTCTGCTCATAACGCCGCATCCGGCTCCTCGCGAGCCGGATGCACGCGGCGTAACGTCAGATTGATGCGGCCGGGCTGGCTGAGCAGCGTCGACGTACCAGCCAGAATACGATCTATGCCGTGAAAGGCCAGCCGGCTCGACCCGGAAAGCAGCAAGGCGTCGCCGGAAGCGAGGCGGATGGAGCGGGTGCCGCCACGCCGCTCGGTGCCACCGAGGCGGAAGATCGCGGTATCGCCGAGCGAGAGCGAAAGCACCGGCGCGGCGAATTCCTGCTCGTCCCGGTCCTGATGCAGACCCATGCGGGCCTCGGGCCCATACCAGTTGATCAGGCAGGCTTCCGGGGGGAGGTCGGCGTCGGACAGTTCGTCCCAGGCTCGGCGTAGAGCGGCGGGGAAGGGCGGCCAGGGAGTGCCCGTCTCCGGGTGCCGGGGCTGGTAGCGATAGCCGCTCTCGTCCGACACCCAGCCGAGCGGCCCGCAATTCGACATCCGCACCGAGAAAGGCTTGCCGGTGCGCGGCATGCGCGGGGTGAACAGCGGCGCCGTCGCCAGCACCTCGCGGATATCGGCAACCAGCGCCTCCTGCGCGGGCCGGTCGAGATAGCCCTGCCACCACAGGCAGCCGGGCGCGAGTTCGAGCGGGGCGGGGATCGATGCGAGGGTCATGGCACGCTCACAGCTTGCGCAGCGCCACCGCCTCCACCTCGTGGTCGCCGCCCTTGCGCAGGATGAGGTCGGCGCGCTGGCGCGTGGGCAGGATGTTCTCCTGCAGGTTCACCAGGTTGATCGAGCGCCAGATGGCGCGGGCGGTCTGGTCGGCCTCGCTGCCGGAAATGCCGGCATAGCGGTGGAAATAGGCGGCGGGATCGCGGAAAGCGGTCTCGCGCAGCCGCATGAAGCGCTCGACATACCAGCGCTCGAGGATCGCCTCGTCGGCGTCGATATAGACCTTGAAGTCAAAGAAATCCGAGACGAAGGGAATGCCCTTGCCGTCCTTGGGCGGGCGGCTGGTCTGCAGCACGTTCAATCCCTCGACGATGAGGATGTCCGGCTGGTCGACCTCGACGCGCTCGTTCGGCGTCACGTCGTAGTTGAAGTGGCTGTAGATCGGTGCCGCCACCGGGTGCCGGCCCGCCTTGATGTCGGTGAGGAAGTGCAGCAGCGCCGGCAGGTCGTAGCTTTCCGGGAAGCCCTTTTTCTGCATCAGCCCTTCCCGCTCCAGCACCGCATTGGGCAGGAGGAAGCCGTCGGTGGTCACCAGCGCCACCTTGGGCGTGTTAGCCCAGCGGGCGAGCAGGGCCTGCAGCACGCGCGAGGTGGTCGACTTGCCCACCGCCACCGAGCCGGCGACACCGATGATGTAGGGCATCTTCCCGGCCTCTTCCGGGCCGAGGAATTTCTGCATGGAGCGGAACAGCTTCTGCGTCGCCCCGACATAGATGGACAGAAGCCGCGACAGCGGCAGGTAGATCTCCTCGATCTCGGCCAGCGACAGCCGGTCGTTGAGGCCCTGCAACCGGGCGATCTCCTCGGGCGTCAGCGGCTGCGGCGTATCGGCGCGCAGCGCGGCCCATTCGGCACGCGAGAAATTACGGAAGGGCGAAAGCCCCTTGCTGTCGAGCTTCATGTCCATAGGCTGGGCTTCCTCGGAGCGGCATATGCCGTCATTGCCCGAACTTGGCTTCGCCGGGCTTTGGTCGACCGTATACCACATTCACGCCACGCCTGATATGGGCGACCTCCCGCGTGGCGGGGGCGCTCAATTGGCGGGACGCGACGCCTTTTCCTCGATGCCCGAACGGGCGGTACGACGACCGAGCTCCGCATAGATGTCCTCGAGGGCAATGCCCCGCGCGTGGAGCAGCACCATGAGATGGTAGAGAAGGTCCGCACTCTCCGAAACGACGGCTTTGGTATCAGCCGATACCGCCGCGAGAGCGGTCTCGACCGCTTCCTCGCCGAGCTTCTGGGCGCATTTGGCGACGCCCTTCTCGATCAGCGAGCGCGTATAGGAGGGCGGGCCGCCGCCGGCCGCCCGCTCGGCGACGATGCCGGCGAGATCGTCGAGTGTCACGCGTGTGTCCGTCATGCCAATCCCCTCAGCTGCGCCGCACCGGCAGGCCGGCCTGCGCGAGCCGATCCTTGGCAGCACCGATGGTGAAGGTGCCGAAATGGAAGATCGAGGCGGCCAGCACCGCGCTCGCCCGGCCGTCGCGGATGCCGTCCACCAGGTGATCGAGCGTGCCGACGCCGCCGGAGGCGATCACCGGCACCGAAACGGCATCGGAAATGGCGCGGGTGAGGGCGAGGTCGAAGCCTTCGCCGGTGCCGTCGCGGTCCATCGAAGTGAGCAGGATCTCGCCGGCCCCCAGAGCCACCACCTCGCGGGCATACTCCACCGCGTCGATGCCGGTGCGATTGCGCCCGCCATGGGTGAAGATCTCCCAGCGGTCGGCTTCGCCGGGCTGAGACACCTTCTTGGCGTCGATGGCGACGACGATGCACTGCTCGCCGAACTTCTCCGCCGCCTCGCGCACGAATTCCCGCCGGTTCACCGCCGCGGTGTTGATCGACACCTTGTCGGCGCCGGCATTCAGCAATGCGCGGATGTCCTCGACCGTGCGCACTCCGCCGCCGACGGTGAGCGGCATGAAGCACTGCTCGGCGGTGCGGCTGACCACGTCGATCAACGTGCTGCGCGCCTCGACGCTGGCGGTGATGTCGAGGAAGCACAGCTCGTCGGCGCCAGCGGCGTCATAGGCCTTGGCCGCCTCCACCGGATCGCCGGCATCGCGCAGGTCGACGAATTTCACGCCCTTGACCACGCGCCCGTCCTTGACGTCGAGGCAGGGGATGACGCGAACCTTGAGCATCGAATCCTCGCTCACGCCGATACTCCCGCGACCAGCGCCAGCGCCGCGCGCGGATCCAGCCTTCCGTCATAGAGCGCCCGGCCGGTGATGGCGCCTTCAAGCTTTTTCGACCGGGGCTCCAGCAGCGCCTTCACGTCGTCGATGGAGGCAAGGCCGCCGGAGGCGATCACCGGGATGGAGATGGCGTCGGCCAGTGCGATGGTGGCCTCGAGGTTGAGGCCCTTCAACAGGCCATCGCGGGCGATGTCGGTGTAGATGATGGCGGCGACGCCGGCATCCTCAAAACGCTGCGCCAGTTCGAGCGCGCCGAGATCGGACGTCTCCGCCCAGCCTTCCACCGCCACGCGGCCATCCTTGGCGTCGAGCCCTACGGCGACGCGGCCGGGGAAGCGGCGGGCCGCGTCCTTCACAAAGGCCGGGTCGCGCACCGCCGCAGTGCCGAGAATGACACGGGTGACGCCCTTCTCCAGCCACGCCTCGACGCCGGCGAGGTCGCGAATGCCGCCGCCGAGTTGCACCGGCATGGCGACGGCCTCGAGGATGCGCTCCACCGCGCCGGCATTTACCGGCTTGCCGGCGAAGGCGCCGTCGAGATCGACGATGTGCAGATAGCGGAAGCCCTGCGCCTCGAACTCGGCCGCCTGTTGGGCCGGATCGTGGTTGAACACGGTGGCGCGTGCCATGTCGCCCTGCTGCAGGCGCACGCACTTGCCTTCCTTGAGATCGATGGCGGGAAAAAGGATCACGGCGTCCACGTCAGGAAATTGGCGAGAAGGGCGAGGCCAAGGCGCTGGCTCTTCTCGGGATGGAACTGGGTGCCGGCGAGGTTATCGCGGGCGACGACGGCGGTGACCTTGCCGCCATAATCGGCGGTCGCCACCAATTGCTCGTCCCGCGCGGCGGCGAGGTGGTAGGAATGCACGAAATAGGCGTCGAGCCCATCCGTGCCGGTGGGGATGCCGGCGAGCAGCGGATGTGGGCGCCGGACGTTCAACGAGTTCCAGCCCATATGTGGGATCTTCAGCGACGGATCATCCGGGGCGATCTTCACGACATCGCCGGCGATCCAGCCAAGACCAGCCGTCTCGCCATGCTCCAGCCCACGCTCGGCCATCAGCTGCAGGCCGACGCAGATGCCGAGGAAGGGCTGGCCCTTCTCGATCACCGCCTCGTTCAGCGCCTCCACCATGCCGTCCACGGCATCGAGACCGCGACGGCAATCGGCATAGGCGCCGACGCCGGGCAGCACGATACGGTCAGCCCGGCGCACCGCCTCGGGATCGCTGGTCACGACCACCCGCGCACCGGAGCCACCCTCCCGGGCAGCACGCTCCAGCGCCTTGCCGGCCGAATGCAGATTGCCGGACCCGTAATCGATCAGCACAACCGTCTCGTTCATCGGGTCCCCGCCTCAGGAAACAGGCCGAGCACCGGGCCCGGCACGGCGCCGATGCCGAGCCGCGCCTCGAAGAAGCGCCGCTCGGCGGCCTCGGCAAAATCGGCACTCACCACACCGGCCTCCTCATAACCGAGCCAGGCGAGCTTACGGCGCCGCAGCGTCGGCAGCTCCAACGCCACGAACAGGTTCGGCACCAGCAGCACCAGAAGAAAGCTGTCACCGAGTTCGACATTGATATAGGCCGCCAGCAACGCGGCCTCGACTGCCGCATAAACCGCGAAAGCCAGCCACAGCCGGTTCGCCAGCAGCACCAGCGGCGCGAAAAATAGCGCCCGCCAGGCGAAGGCCTCGCGCACCAGCACGACCTGCTCGCTCCAGCCTTCCTCGCCGGGAAGCCCGTCCTCGGGCTCGAACACCGTCCATACCGCCATTGCCGGTCCTCCGGGCTCAGCCGCCGAGGCTGCCCTTGGTGGACGGAACCTCGCCCGCCGCCGCCGGATCGATGGCCACCGCCGCCCTCAGCGCCCGCGCCAGCCCCTTGAAGCAGCTCTCGGCGATGTGGTGCGCATTGGCACCGTACAGCGTCTCGACATGCAGGGTGACGCCGGCATTGATGGCGAAGGCCTGGAAGAACTCGCGCACCAGCTCGGTGTCGAACTCGCCGATCTTCGCCACCGCGAACTCGGTGCGGAACACCAGGAACGGCCGGCCGGAAATGTCGAGCGCGACGCGCGTCAACGTCTCGTCCATCGGAAGGTGCAAGCTGGCATAGCGGGTGATGCCGCGCATGTCGCCCAGCGCCTGGCGCACCGCCTGGCCGAGCGCGATGCCGACATCCTCCACCGTATGGTGGAAGTCGATATGCGTGTCGCCCTTCGCCGCAATGTCCATGTCGATCCGCGAATGGCGGGCGAGCAGGTCCAGCATGTGGTCGAAAAAGCCCACGCCGGTCGCAATCGCCGCCTTGCCGGTCCCGTCGAGGTTCACGGCGAGGCGGATATCTGTTTCCTTGGTGGCGCGGGTGATGGACGCCTTACGCATGATCGGGCTCCCGAAAGAGCCGGCGTCTTAGCAGCATTGCCACGCGGGCGCCACATAAAGGCGTCCCGGCCCGGCAAGCGGCTGGGCCGGCTCGTGCTTTGCCGTCATCATCCTCCGCGCCGTCGGTGCCCGACCCTACCCGAACGGACGATCCATGGATCTCGCCACGTTGCGCGCCCGTGCCCCGCTGTTCCTCGCCGTCTTCATCGACATCTTCTCCTTCGGGCTGATGTATCCGCTGATCGTGGCGCTGTTCGGCGGCGGCTGGGTTGCCGAAACCTATGCGCCGGCGACCCGAGACGCCCTGCTCTCGCTTGCCTTCGCGCTGTTTCCGATCGGCATGTTCTTCGGCGCCTCGCTACTCGGCGACCTGTCCGACGCGCTCGGTCGCCGTCGGACGCTGATGCTCTGCATGGGCGGGCTCGCCGCCGGCTACGCGCTGATGTGGGCGGCACTTGAGATCGGGCATCTCTGGCTGTTCTTCCTCGGCCGCCTCGCCTGCGGCCTGATGGCCGGCACGGCGCCGATCGCCCAGGCCTCGGTGGTCGATGCCGCGCCGGAAGACCAGCGCAGCGCCGCCATGGCGCAGGTCGTGCTCGTCAACACGCTCGGCATGGTCGCCGGCCCGGCGATCGGCGGCGTGCTCGGCCATTGGGACTTCCGGCTGCCGCTCGGTCTCGCGCTGGCGCTCTGCCTCGTCACGCTGGCGCTACTGCGCAGCGCGCATTTCGCGAGCGACGAAGCCCGGCGCGTGCTCAAGCTGGACTGGAAGCAGCCCTTCCTGCTGCTGGTGCGCATCGGCGACCGGCCGGCGATCCTGCTGCCCGGCGCGTCCTTCTTCCTGTTCCAGCTCGGTTTCCTGATCTACTACACCTTCATCCTCGTGGAGATGCAGGGCTCCTACGGCTTCTCGACCGCCGAGCTCGGCCTGTTCTCCATGGTGATGGGCATTGGCTGCGCCATCTCCTCCGCCTGGGGCTTCAGAACGCTGCGCGCCCGCTTCGCCAGCGACAAGCCGGTGACGCTGATCGGCCTCGCTCTGTGCGGCCTGTTCGTCGCGGCGAGCGCCTTGCCTATCCCGGCCGCCGGGCAGGTGGCGCTCGCCTTCCTGTCGACCTTCAGCAATATCTTCGCCTTCATCACGCTGCTAACCGCCATCTCCTCCTCGGTGGACGAAAGCGAGCGCGGCTGGGCGCTCGGCGTCGCCAATGCCGAGGTGGCGCTGTCGGTGTTCGTCGCCGGCCTGCTCACCAGCCTGCTCACCCTGTTCTCGAGCGATGTCTTCCTGCTGCTCGGCGGGCTGATCGTGCTCACCAGCCTCCTCCCCGCCGTGCGGATGCGGGTGGCGGGCTGACGCATGCGGCTGGTTGCGAAACGGTGGCTCGTCGCTAAGTAAGAGCTCTGTTTCGGAGTTCCCCATGCACAGCAGCGGTTTTCCCACCCAGCACGCCCCCGACACCATCTACGGCACCACCATCGTCTCGGTACGCGACGGCACGCGCGTCGCCATCGGCGGCGACGGGCAGGTGACGCTCGGGGCGACGGTGATGAAGTCGAACGCCCGCAAGGTACGGCGGCTCGGCAAGGGCGACGTGATCGGCGGTTTCGCCGGCGCCACCGCCGACGCCTTCACCCTGTTCGAGCGGCTCGAGGCCAAGCTCGAGCAATATCCCGGGCAGTTGCAGCGCGCCGCCGTCGAACTCGCCAAGGATTGGCGCACCGACCGCTATCTGCGCCGGCTGGAAGCGATGATGATCGTCGCCGACGCCAGGATCACCCTGGTGCTGACCGGTACCGGCGACGTGCTGGAGCCCCAGCACGGCATCGCCGCCATCGGTTCGGGCGGCAACTATGCCCTGGCGGCCGCCCGCGCGCTGGCCGACAGCGGTCAGGATCCGGAGGCGATCGTGCGCAAGAGCCTGGAGATCGCCGCCGACATCTGCATCTACACCAACGGCAACCTCACCATCGAGACGCTGGATGTCGCGTGAGCCCGGCCCGGCCGGAGCCTGCGCCATCGTCACAGACATCTGCCCAACACCGTTCGGCGACGCGCTCGCGACGAGACGGACCGCCGAGAGGACCTTGAGCCCATGAACAATTTCTCGCCCCGCGAAATCGTCTCGGAACTCGACCGCTACATCGTCGGCCAGCACAAGGCCAAGCGGGCGGTGGCCATCGCGCTGCGCAACCGCTGGCGGCGCCAGCAGCTGCATGGCCAGCTGCGCGAGGAGGTTCTGCCGAAGAACATCCTGATGATCGGCCCGACCGGCGTCGGCAAGACCGAGATCTCCCGCCGCCTCGCCAAGCTGGCCGGCGCGCCCTTCCTCAAGGTCGAGGCCACCAAGTTCACCGAGGTCGGCTATGTCGGCCGGGATGTCGAACAGATCGCCCGCGACCTGCTGGAGATCGGCATCAGTCTGGTGCGCGACGCCAAGCGCAAGGAAGTCGAGGCCAAGGCGCATCTCGCCGCCGAGGAGCGGGTGCTCGACGCGCTGGTCGGGTCGACCGCCTCGCCCGGCACCCGCGAGAGCTTCCGCAAGAAGCTGCGCGACGGCCTGCTCGACGACAAGGAAGTCGAGGTCGAGCTGGCTTCCGGCGGCGGGCAGGGCATGCCGATGTTCGAGATTCCCGGCATGCCGGGCGCGCAGATGGGCGCGATCTCGATCGGCGACATGCTGGGCAAGGCGTTTGGCGGCCGCTCCAAGCCCCGCCGCGTCACCGTCAAGGACGCGCATCCGCTGCTGCTGTCGGAGGAGGCGGACAAGCTGATCGACCAGGACGCCATCGTGCAGGAAGCGATCCGCTCGGTCGAGGAGAACGGCATCGTCTTCCTCGACGAGATCGACAAGATCGCCGGTTCCGAGCGGCGCGGCGGCGGCGACGTCTCGCGCGAGGGCGTGCAGCGCGACCTGCTGCCGCTGATCGAGGGCACCACCGTCTCGACCAAGCACGGGCCGCTGAAGACCGACCACATCCTGTTCATCGCCTCGGGCGCCTTCCACGTCTCCAAGCCCTCCGACCTCTTGCCGGAGCTGCAGGGCCGCCTGCCGATCCGCGTCGAGCTGGAGCCGCTGTCGCGCGAGGATTTCAAGCGCATCCTCACCGAGACCGAGGCCAGCCTCGTCAAGCAGTCGGTGGCGCTGATGGACACCGAAGGGGTGACGCTGGACATCACCGAGGACGCGGTGGAAGCCATCGCCGACCTCGCGGTGGAGGTGAATGCCACGGTGGAGAATATCGGCGCCCGCCGCCTGCAGACGGTGATCGAGCGGGTGCTGGACGATCTGTCCTTCACCGCGCCGGATCGGGCAGGCGAGACCGTGACGGTCGATGGCCCCTATGTGCGCGAGCGGGTCGCCGACCTCGCCAGCAACACCGATCTCAGCCGTTTCATCCTGTAGAACGGCTGTTTCACGTGAATCCGTGAAGGATCAGCCCGGCCGGCTCAGGATCTTGAGCCGGCCGAGCAGCTCGGCGACCGCCTCCTGCGGCAGGGTGGCGATCTCGCGGGCCAGAACATTGGCGAGCTCGGTCGCCTCCGGCGACAGGCCGGCGGTGTCGACCACCACGCGCGGGTCCGACATCTCGGCCAGCATGCGCAGTGCTTCCGCCTCGTCCCAGATGACGTTGAAATAGGCCATGATGCGCTGGAGCATCAGCCAGGTCGGCTGGCCGCGCTTGCCGTGCTCCAGCGCTGAGAGGTAGGCGGCCGAGACGCCGATCTGCTCCGCCATCTGGCTGAGCGTCACGCCGCGCTCCGCCCGCATCTCGCGCATGCGCCGGCCGAACGGGGTCAACGCGGCACCTCCCGTACCCGACGCAGGCGCACATAGAGCGCGCCCTCGCCGCCATGGCCGCGACCGGCGGTCTCGAAGCCGATGACGACATGGCGCAGCGCCGGCTCGGCCAGCCATTGCGGCACCAGCCGGCGCAGCACGCCGCGCTCGCCTTCGCCGAACAGCGACGCTGCCCTGCCGACAGCCGGGCCACCTCCCTTGCCGGTGATCACCAGCACCACCGCGAGGCCCTGTCCCTGCGCCGAACGCAGGAAGGCGCCGAGCCGGTGATGCGCCGCCGCCTGCGTCAGGCCGTGCAGGTCCAGGCGGGCATCCACCTCGGCGCCGCGCGTCAGCCGCCGCCGCAGCTTCGGCTCCAACGGTGCCAACGGGGGAGGAGCGGGCGGACGCGGTGGCGATACGGGCTTAGGTAGCGCCGTCGCGACGGGTTTTTCCTTCGGCGCCGCCTCTTCGGCGACCAATTCGGCGAAGCCCGGCTCGGGTCGCGGCATCGCCGGCGGCTCCGGGCGCAGCCGCCTCACCGAGCGGGTGACCTGCTCCCACAATGCGCGCTCCTCGGCAGCCAATCCCCGCCGGCGGCGGGAGGTGCGGGGAGGCTGGTCGTCCTTGTCGCTCATTGCCCGTCGATCCCCGGCGGACGGCGGGACGGGCGCGGCGCCGGATGCGGGCGGAACGGATCGACCGAACGAGGAACCAGCACGGCGAAGTTGCCGGGGTCCTTGATGCGGCCGGCTATCGAACCGGCCTCGGCGCCGGCGCCGAAGAAGATGTCGGCGCGCGCCGGGCCCACGATCGCCGAGCCGGTGTCCTGCGCAATGGTCAACCGGCGGAACGGCTGCGACGCGCCGTCCGCGCCCAGCGGTAGCTGGGCATCGAGGAAGATCGGCGTCCCGTAGACATGGATGCGCTTGTCGACGGCGATGGAGCGCTCGGCCACCAGCGGCAACCCCTGCGCGCCGACGGCGCCATCGCTGTCCGACAATTGGTCGGCGATGCGGAAGAAGACATAGGAATGGTTCTCGCGCATCAGCGCCTTTCCCTCCTCGGGATGCGCGGCGATATAGGCGCGAATGGCGTCCATCGACATCTTTTCCCGCGGAACGATGCCTTTCTCCACCAGAATGCGACCGACAGGCGTGTAAGGCTGGCCGTTATGGCCGTCATAGTTCAGCCGCAGCAGCCGTCCGTCCGGCAGCCGGACCCGCACCGAGCCCTGGATCGCGGCGAAGAAGGCATCGGCGGGATCGCGGATGAAGGCGACCTCCAGCCCCTTCCCGGCCAACGCGCCGTCGTCGATGGCGGCGCGGTCGTAATAGGGCACGCGGACGCCGTTCTCCTCGCGAAACGCCTTGCCACGATTGGCCGGCACGCCGTCCTGCGAGGGGATTTCCAGGATCAGGTCGGGCGGCCGGCGGTAAAGCGGCGTCGCATAGTCGTCGGTGCGGGTCCGCGAGCCGGCGACCTCCGGTTCATAATAGCCGGTGAGGAAGCCCTGATCGCTGGTAAGCGGGGCGACGCGCAGCGGCCGGAACTCCCGCTCGAAGAAGGCGCGTGCCCTCGCCTCACTCAGCCGCGCGGGCAGACGCGCTGCCTGTCGGCAGGTGCGTTTCAGCGCGGTAAAGACCGGGCGCGCGGGATCGACGAGATCGGAGCCGGAGCGGATCTTGCCGCAGCTACGCCGGAAGGCGGCGAGCGCCGCGCGCGGATCGTCCTCCCGCCAGCCGGGCAGATCGGCAAACGCCAGCGGCTCCACCGCCGCATCGGCGAAGAGCGGCGGCGCCGGGGACGGCACGGCCCTGGCCTGCACCGCCGGCGAAACGAGGATCAGTCCGGCCGCGAGCAGGGGCCGCAGGATGGGGGCGAGCGCTAGCACCCGGCCAGCGTATCAGGAAGCCGCCTCGGTCGCGACGAGCTTCCAGTTGGGATCGCGGGCGCCGAGATCGCGGGAGAAGGTCCACACATCGGTGACATCCGCCACCAGTTCCGGATCGCCATCAACCACCTGGCCGTTGCGGTCGCGCGTTACCGAGATCAGCTGCGACAGGAAGCGCACGGTGATCTGCGCCGTGCGGCCCTTCACCGACGCTTCGGTGACATCCGCCTTCTCGATGCCGACGAAGCGGGTCTCCATCTTCTCGCCGCGCGTCTCGCGCTCGGTGATGGCGGCGGCGAAGCCGTCGAACACGTCGCGGGCCAGCAGGTCCTTCAGCGAGGCGCGGTCTCCCTCGGCGAAGGCAACGACGATCATCTCATAGGCGGCACGCGCGCCGGTGAGGAAGTGCTTGGCGTCGAAGCCGCGATCCTGGGCGGCGATGGCATCAAGGCCGTTGGCCACCGCCGAGCCGATCTCGGCGACACCCGCCCAGCGCTGCGGCGCCGGCTCGGATTCGTCGACCGGTTCCACCGGGGCAGGAGGGACGGCCTGCTCGCCGTTGCGATCCGGAAAATTGATGATCTTGTCCGCGCCGGACTCGCTGCCGACGGGCGCCTTGGCGGCGTCGCGCCGCGAATAGGGATCATAAGGAGGGCGCTCGCGGCCGGTCCGCTGACCGAGCACGCTGCGCAGCCGGATGAAAATGAACACGGCCAGCGCCAGGAATATGATCGTATAAATATCGAACACTTCGCTTTTCGCCGTTGTCGTCGCCCCCGGGGCGACCGGAAGCGAGGGGTGTGTCACGCCGCCGCCCGGTCCAATCCGGGAAGACGCCTTCCATGCTATTTACGTCGTTCTGGCGATTTCGCCAGTCTCCCCGCATCACGGGTTGACCCAACGACACCATCTTGCCGGTTCGTCCTTATCCGACAATTCGATGAATGAGTAGAGCACGACCGTTCCATGCGGCAAAGCCGCGCCGGCGGCGGCGGGCTCCGGGCCGCCTCGCGGAGCCGCCTTGTGAGCGGGGGGCAACCGTGTTAGCCACTCTCGCCCTTCAAGCCCTGCCGTCGGCACAAATGCCGGCGCCGCAGCGCATCCCGCCGACGCGAGGCGCCGCCGGACGGTGGCGCACGGAGATCATAATGGCCGAGAACGACGCGACCCCCGCCATGCCCACGCTGCATGTGCTGACCCAGTACATCAAGGATCTCTCCTTCGAGAATCCCGGCGCGCCCGAATCGCTGGCGCCGCAGGGTCAGCCGCAGATTGGCATTCAGATCGGCGTGAACGCCCGCCCCGTCCGTGAGGGCGAGTACGAGGTCGAGCTGAAGATCGAGGTGAAGGCCGAGATCCAGAACAAGACGCTGTTCGCGCTGGAGCTGCTCTATGCCGGCGTGTTCCGCGCCCAGAACGTGGCGCAGGAGACCGTGCATCCCTTCGTTATGATCGAATGCCCGCGCATGCTGTTCCCGTTCGCGCGCCAGATCGTCGCCGACACCGTGCGCAATGGCGGCTTCCCGCCGCTGATGATCGATCCGGTCGACTTCGTGACGCTCTATCGCCAGCGCATGGCGAAGACCCCGCCGAGCAACGTGCTCGCCTCCTGACGAGACCCGTCGCGTCGCCGCCTTGCGGCAGCGGATCAGCCCGGCTGGTCCGCTTGCGGTGCGGCGACGTAGTCGGTCCAGATCGCTGCATCGCCGAGCGTGCGCACGAACGCCGCATGGGCGGCTATCTCCGCTTCCGACAGGCGCGGAGCCAAAGGCGCCGTCCGGGTGAGCACGACCAGCTCCAGCCCTTCCGCCGTCGTTTCCGTGGTCGTCTCGGCCACGGTGAGGCCCAGCGCCGTCTGGCGCCCGCCGGCCAGCTCGGCATAGACGTCCGCCAGCAATTCGGAATCGAGCAGCGCGCCGTGCTTGGTGCGGCGCGAGCCATCGATGCCGTAGCGCGCCATCAGGTCGTCGAGGCGGTTCGAGGCGCCGGGATGGCGCCGGCGCGCCATGGCGAGCGTGTCGATCACCCGGTCGAAGGTCAGCGGCGGCCGACCGGTTCGCGACAGCTCGGCATTGATGAAGCCGATATCAAACGAGGCGTTGTGGATCACCAGCGGCGCATCGCCGATGAAGGCGAGGAAATCGTCGACGACCTGCGCGAATAGCGGCTTGTCGGACAGGAACTCCGCCGACAGCCCGTGCACGTTGAACGCCTCGACCGGCATGTCGCGCTCGGGATTGATGTAGACGTGGAAATTCTGCCCGGTCGGGATGCGGTTGAAGATCTCGACGCAGCCGATTTCCACCAGCCGGTCGCCGCGCAGCGGATCGAGGCCAGTGGTTTCGGTATCGAGTACGATCTCGCGCATCGCATCACTCCTGTGTGGCAGTCAGTTGGCGAACCAGTTCGGCGACGGCGGCACGGGCCGCCTCGATGCCGCTGCCGGTGTCGATGAGGTAGTCGGCGCGCCGCCGCTTTTCCGAATCGGGAATCTGCTTGGCGAGAATCGCCTGGAATTTCTCTTCCGTCATGCCCGGCCGGGCCAGAACCCGCGCGCGCTGCACAGAATGCGGCGCCGAGACCACCGCCACCGCATCGACGCGCGCCTCGGCGCCGGTCTCGTAGAGCAGTGGAATGTCGAGCACCGCCAGCGCGGCCTCGTCGAGGCGCGCCTTTTCGAGGAAGGCCTGTTCGCGCCGGCGCACCAGCGGATGCACGATGGCCTCGAGCCGCTTCATCGCCTCGGCATCGTGCAGCACGCGGGCGCCGAGCCTCGCCCGGTCGACATGCCCGTCGACCGTAACGCCAGGAAACGCGGCTTCCACCGGCTCCACGCCCTCATGGGCATAGATGTCGTGCACGGCGGCGTCGGCGTCATGGACGGACACGCCAAGCTCGCGGAACAGGCCGGCGGTGGTCGACTTGCCCATGCCGATCGAACCGGTCAGCCCGAGCCGGAACGGCCGGTGCCTCCCGATCTTCGTCGACGTCACGTGAGCTGCCCCTTGGCCCTCAGATCCTCAACCGCCAGCGCCCGCAGCGCCGGCGTCACCTGCGGCGTCACCCCGAACCAGCGCTGGAAACCCGGCGTCGCCTGGTGCAGCAGCATGCCGAGTCCGTCCACCGCCGCGAGGCCGCGCGCCCGGGCTGCGCGCAAAAGCGGCGTCTCCAGCGGTACATAGACGGCATCGGTCACCACCGCGTCCGGCGACAGCAGCGACAGGTCGATATCCAGCGGCGGCTGGCCCTTCATCCCGAGCGAGGTGGTATTCACCAACAGCCGGGCGCTGGGCAACGTGCCGGCGAGATCGCGCCAATCCACCGGCAGCACCTTGTCGCCGAACTGTGCCCGCAGCGCCTCGGCACGCGACAGCGTACGGTTCGCCACCGTGACGCGGCCAATGCCGCGGCTGAGCAGGCCATAGACGATCGCCCGCGCAGCGCCGCCCGCTCCGAGCACCACCGCTTCGTCCAGCGCCCGGTCCCAACCGGGCGCGGCGGCGTCGAGATTGGCAAGGAAACCATGCACGTCGGTATTGGCGCCGTGCAGCCGTCCGTCGGCAAGCCACAGCGTGTTCACCGCCCCCAGGGCCTCGGCAACGGGATCACGCTCCACGGCGGCGGCGAAGGCGGCCTCCTTGTGCGGCACGGTGACATTCGCCCCGACAAGGCCGCTGGCGGCGAAATCGGCGAGGAAACCGGCGATTTCTTCCGGCGGCACGTCGCGCCGGCCATAGCTGCCGTCGATGCCATGTTCGGCGATCCAGTAGCCATGGATCAGCGGCGAGCGCGAATGGGCGACCGGATGGCCGATGACGACGACGGCACGTGTCACAGAAGATCTCCACGGGCGCGCAGGAAGGCCAGCAGCGGGATGAGCGGCAAGCCGAGGATCACCATGTGATTGCCCGTCACCTTCTCGAACAGATGGATACCGAGCCCTTCCAGCTGGTAGCCGCCGACGCTCGACGACACCGAAGGTCCCGCCTCGGCGAGATAGGCGGTAAGCGCCGCCTCGCTGAGCTCGCGCATGGACAGCAGTGCGGATTCGACGGTGCGGAACACCACCTCGCCATTGAGCGCCACCGCGATGCCGGAATGCAGCGCATGGGTATGGCCGGCCAGGCGGCGCAACTGCTCGGCGGCGGCGGCAAGATCCACCGGCTTGTGGAAGCGCTCGTCGCCGAGCGCCAGCGTCTGATCGGCACCGATGACGAGGCGGCCGGGGCGCAGCGCGCTTCCGGCAAGCGCCTTGGCGATCGACAGTTCCACCGCGATCTTGGCCGGCGAGGCCCCTTCCCGCAGCAGCCGGTCCTCTATGCCGCGCTCGTCGACCTCGATGCTCACGGTTTCGACCGGCAACCCGGCCGCCGCCAGCAGCGAGAGCCGGGCGATGCTCTTGGAAGCCAGCACCAGCGCATCGCTGGCCTGCCACAGCGAATGGGTGTCTCTCACGTCGCGCTCCGGCATCAGCCCCTGTTCTCCGCCAGCTTGCGACGATGTTCCTGCAGTAGGCCGATGATCGCCGCCGCGGTTTCCTCGATCGAGCGGCGGGTGACGTCGATCACCGGCCAGTCGTTGCGCGCGCATAGCCGCCGCGAGAAGGCGATCTCCTCGGCGACGGAATCCCGATCAATATAGGAATCGTTGGACTGGCCGGCATTGAGCCCCATCAAACGGTTGCGGCGGATCTCCACCACCCGCTCGGCACTCGCCACCAGCCCGACCACCAGGGGACGCCTCAGCTCGGCGAGGCCCGACGGCACCGGGATGTTAGGCACCAGCGGGATGTTGGCGGTCTTGATGCCGCGATTGGCGAGATAGATGCTGGTCGGCGTCTTCGACGAACGGGAAATGCCGAGCAGCACGACATCGGCGGCCTCGAGCCCGTCGGTGTGCTGGCCGTCATCGTGCATCACGGTGAAGTTCATCGCGTCGATACGGCGGAAATATTCGCCGTCGAGCTGGTGCTGGCCGCCGACGCGCGGGGTCGGCGCGCCACCGAGATAGGCCTGGAACAGCCGCACCACCGGCGCCAGCACCGAGAGCACCGGGATGCCATTGTCGAGGCAATAAGCCTTCAGCCGGTTGCGCAGCTCCGGTTCGGTCAGGGTGTACAGCACGATACCGGGATATTCGTCGATATCGCTGAGCACCTTGTCGAGCTGCTTGTGGGTGCGCACCAGCGGATAGATGTGCTCGATCGGCTTCACCCCGCTGTACTGCGCGGCGGCGGCGCGGGCGACGCTGATCAGTGTCTCACCGGTCGAATCCGACACGAGGTGCAGGTGATAATAGTTCTCGGCCGGTCGGGCGCTGTCGGTCACGGAGCCATCCACAGGGCTGTGCATAGGCTGGGAACAAGCCATGTGCCGGGGACGCTGGCAAGGGCCCGCCTGGGGATGACGGGGGAATCCATCCACATAAGTGCCGGCTGTGGGCGATCCGCGCACCGCGAAGCGAACTGTGAGGATAAGCCGCGCCGACTAATCCAAGCCCTTGAAATATCCGAGCTAATCAGCGGCGTGGGAATCGGGGAAAACGGCGAGGAGCTGGGGGCTGGTTGCCCGATCCGAGGAACCCGGCTAATGCCCACCCACAAACACTGAAGACTCTCATTTAAAGAGATTAATGAAGTATGAAAGGCGTGGTGGACGACATGCTTCCCCGATCGATCATCCTTCAGGCTCTCGCCGGCCATGTCCCGGACCGCACGCCGGTCTGGATGATGCGCCAGGCCGGGCGCTATCTGCCGGAATATCGCGAGCTGCGCGCCAAGGCCGGCGACTTCCTGTCCCTCTGCTACAATCCCGACTACGCCACCGAGGTAACGCTCCAGCCCATCCGTCGGTTCGGCTTCGACGCGGCGATCTTGTTCTCCGACATCCTGGTGGTGCCGCACGCACTCGGCATGAAGCTCGCTTTCGAAACCGGCGAAGGGCCGCGGCTCGATCCGGTCGGGAGTCTTAGCGATCTCAAGGGCTTGCGTGAAACGCTGGACCCTTCTCGCACCTCGCCGGTCTTCGAGGCGGTGGCGAAGATCCGCGCCAACCTGCCAGTCGAGACCGCATTGCTCGGCTTTTGCGGCGCGCCCTGGACAGTGGCGACCTACATGATCGCCGGGCGCGGCACCCCCGACCAGGCGCCGGCCCGCATTGCCTCGCTGATGGATCCGGCCTTCTTCGACGCCCTGATCGACCGGCTGGTCGAGGTCTCCGCCGACTATCTCGTCGGGCAGCTGGAGGCCGGCGCCGACGCGGTGCAGATCTTCGATTCATGGTCCGGCGTGCTCGATCCGGAAAGCTTTGTGCGGTGGACGATCAGGCCGATCGCGCGGCTGGTGAGGCTGGTGAGGACGAAGCGGCCGGGTGCGCGCATCATCGCCTTCCCGAAGGGGGCGACGCTGGCCGGTCTCATCCGCCTCGTCGAGGAAACCGGGGTCGACGCGGTCGGGCTGGACTGGACCGCCGAGCGCAAGGCGGTGCGCCTCGCCCTTGGTGGCAAGGTGGCGCTGCAGGGCAACCTCGATCCGCTGGCGCTGATCGCCGGCGGGGCGGGCCTCGATGCCGCCATCGACGCGCTGATGGCCGACCTGCGCGGCGCGGCGCATATCTTCAATCTCGGCCACGGCATCCGTCCGGAGACGCCGATCGCCCATGTCGAGCAGATGCTGCGGCGGGTCAGGGGCTACTGACCGCCTCGGGATCGCGCTTTTCGGACGCCAAACCGCCTCCTTCGCCGCTGGAACCGCTCGCAATGCTCTACGACTGGATCAAGGCGCTGCACATCCTCGCCGTCATCTCCTGGATGGCGGGGATGCTCTATCTGCCGCGGCTGATGGTCTATCACTGCGACGCGCCGGCGGGCTCGCCGCAATCCGAGACCTTCAAGGTCATGGAACGGCGGCTGCTCAAGGCGATCATCAACCCGGCCATGGGTGTCACCTGGCTGGCAGGGCTGTGGCTGGCCTGGCAGGGCGGCTGGTGGGTGGCGCCGTGGTTCCACGCCAAATTCGCGCTGGTGCTGGCGATGAGCGGCTTCCACGGCTTCCTGACCGCGCGGGTGCGGGATTTCGCCGAGGACCGCAACACCCGTTCGGCGCGGTTCTACCGGGTGGCCAACGAGGTGCCGACGCTGCTGATGATCGCCATCGTGATCCTGGTGGTGGTGAAACCGTTCTGATCGCGCTTCCGTGTTCGGCCTCGCCTCCCCGGCGCGCGGAAACCGTATTGGGTGGGCTTGCGCGGAATCGCGGGCTTGCCTATGGTGCGCTCTCTTCCACGAAGCTGGCTGACGCATCGCTTTCATCGGCATCTTCCCAGGGTGCCGGCCGATGGGTCGGACAGGAGGCGGGCTTCTTGCCGGCCCGGTCCGCAGACCAGCGCTTCCCTTACTCCCCGATTGTCCGGGCCGGATTCCGATCCCCCCGGAAACATCCAAACACCGAGGCCCTTTCCCATGGGGGAAATGAAGCTCCAGGACCTCAAGTCCAAGACCCCGGCCGAGCTGCTCGTCACCGCCGAGGAACTTGAGGTCGAGAACGCCAGCACGCTGCGCAAGCAGGAGCTGATGTTCGCCATTCTGAAACAGCTGGCCGCCCGCGAGACCGACATCATCGGCGAAGGCGTCGTCGAGATCCTCTCCGACGGCTTCGGCTTCCTGCGCTCGCCGGACGCCAACTACCTGCCCGGGCCCGACGACATCTATGTCTCGCCTTCGCAGATCCGCCGCTTCGGCCTGCGCACCGGCGACACCGTCGAGGGGCAGATCCGCTCTCCCAAGGAGGGCGAGCGTTATTTCGCGCTGCTCAAGGTCAACACGATCAATTTCGAGGACCCAGAGAAGATCCGTCACAAGATCAACTTCGACAACCTCACCCCGCTCTACCCCGACGAGCGGCTGAAGCTGGAAATCGAGGATCCGACCCGCAAGGATTTCTCGCCGCGGATCATCGATATCGTCGCGCCGATCGGCAAGGGCCAGCGCGGCCTGATCGTGGCGCCGCCGCGGACGGGTAAAACCGTTCTCCTGCAGAACATCGCCCAGTCGATCACCACCAACCATCCCGAGTGCTACCTCATCGTGCTGCTCATCGACGAGCGGCCGGAGGAAGTCACCGACATGCAGCGCTCGGTGAAGGGCGAGGTGGTGTCCTCCACCTTCGACGAGCCGGCCCAGCGCCACGTGCAGGTGGCGGAGATGGTGATCGAGAAGGCCAAGCGCCTGGTCGAGCACAAGCGCGACGTGGTGATCCTGCTGGACTCCATCACCCGCCTCGGCCGCGCCTACAACACCGTGGTGCCGTCCTCCGGCAAGGTGCTGACCGGCGGTGTCGACGCCAACGCCCTGCAGCGCCCCAAGCGCTTCTTCGGCGCGGCGCGCAACATCGAGGAAGGCGGCTCGCTGACCATCATCGCCACCGCGCTGATCGAGACCGGCTCGCGCATGGACGAGGTGATCTTCGAGGAGTTCAAGGGCACGGGTAACTCCGAAGTCATCCTCGACCGCAAGGTCTCCGACAAGCGCGTGTTCCCGGCCATCGACATCACCCGCTCGGGCACCCGCAAGGAAGAGCTGCTGGTACCGAACGACGTGCTCAAGAAGATGTACGTCCTGCGGCGTATCCTCAATCCGATGGGCACGGTCGACGCCATCGAATTCCTGCTGGACAAATTGCGCCAGACCAAGACCAATGGCGACTTCTTCGACTCGATGAATACCTGAGGCGATTACCTTACGGGAAGCACCGGACGGCGAAGGCCGGCGGTGCTGACCCGGAGACCTGCGGCGGATCGGCGAACCTCTGGCAGCGGAGACGGCCATGGCGATGCGGTGGAGCCTTCTCGTTCCGGCAAGTTCGATCTTGCTGGCGAGCTGGATTCTGCCGGCCGCGTCGGCCCTTGCCACTCCGATCACCGGCGGCATGGCCGAGCGCGAGCCGCCGGCCGCGGTGCTGTGGATCACGCTGCTGACCATTGCCGGGCTGAGCCTCGCCATGTCGTGCCGGCGCTGGTGGCTGCCACTGATGCTGTGGGTGCCGGTGGCCTTCGCGGTGTCACTGATCATCGCCGAGCTCGCCGACCCGGTGATCGGCGCGGCGATCCGCGAGGAGCTCGGCGGCTTCTACGTGTTGCAGGCCGATCTGTGCGCCGCGCTGGCGATCATCGTGCCGCTGGCCTTCGCCAATAGCCGGTTCGACCGCCAGGATGTCGACAAGCGTCGCAACCGCCGGCTCGGGTGAGGGCGAGGCCGGGCTCGGCGGTTTTCCACATGGCATCGATGCGTTTATCGTGGCGGGTGAGGGTCGCTCCCCTCCTTCGCAGGATGGCGGTCGATATTCGGCAACCGCAGCGAGTCACGTGATCGATTCGCTACCGGAATGATGCCTCTCACATTTGACTCAGGGCAGCCGTTTCGGACTCGATCCGATGGATGGGTCGTAGGATGCGGTTTTGCCGTCACGGGCGATTTCTGTGGCGCTACGGCGATGGGGCGATTTTGTCCCCGATTTATCCACAGGCTTGCGCACAGGATGCGCACAGCGGGTGTCTTTGCCTGATTCAGCTCGGCGTCGGGCGGTCGAGCAGGGCCGCGAGCGCACTCGGCTCGGTGACCGGCAGCGAGCAGGTGGCCTCGCGGCAGAAGAAGGCGGACGCCTCGTGTGCCGCCTGTGCCTTCGCCGCCGCCGGATGGGCGGCGGGAAGCTCGGCGGCATCGGTGACGCGCGACAGCACCGCGTCGATCAGCGGCAATTTGCGCGCGGCGTCCCAGAGTGCGTCGGCCGCCGGATCGCCAGCGGCGCCGATCACCACGATCTCCGGCGCGCGCAGTCTTGTGTCGAGCGCGTTGAGCAGGCCGGCATGGCTGTAGAGCTGCGGCGCCGCGCGAGGGAGAAGGCCATCGAACAGCCCGTCGAGACGGGTACGCCAGCCTTCGTCGCCGGTCAGCGCGGCGAGATGCGCCAGCACCCGTGCCGCCAGCGCGTTCGGATTGGTGACGGCATCGTCCATGGTGGCATCGGGACGCAGGATCAGCCCCTCGGCATCGTCGGCGGTGAGGTAGTAGCCGCCATCCGGCCCGGCGTGATGGACATCGAGCGCCCGCATCCAGCTGACGGCACGGTCGAGATAGAGGGCATCACCGGTGGCCGCGTGCAGTGCCAGCGCCGCGCCGGCCATGGCGGCATAGTCCGACGACAGGCCGGGCTGCACCAGCTTGCCCTGCCGGTAGCTGTGGCCGAGCCGGTCGCCGCGCGCCATGTGGGCGACGACGAAATCGAAGGCGCGGCGGGCCAGTTCCAGCCATTCCGGCCGGTCGAGCCGGCCGGCCGCACGGGCGAGGGCGGCGATCATCAGCCCGTTCCAGTCCGCCAGCACCTTGTCGTCGCGACCGGGCGGCACGCGCCTGGCGCGCACCGCCAGCAGCTTGTCGCGCAACAGTGCGAGGCGGATCTCGTCGGCGCCGGAGCGTGGCAGTTCCTTCAATCGATTCGGGATCGAAACGCCTTCCCAATTGCCGAATGGGGTGATGTCGTAGTGCCGGGCGAAGAACTCGGCATCCTCGGCTCCCAGCGCATCGAGCAGCTGCTTCAGCGTCCAGACATAATAGCGGCCCTCATGCCCTTCGGAATCGGCGTCGAGGCTGGCGGCGAAGCCGGCGGTGTCGCTTGCGCCCGGCACCAGCATTTCGCGTTCAAGCCAGCCAACGGTTTCCTCGGCGCGCTGGCGGAACAGCGGTTCGTGCGTCTCGACGAAGGCCAGCGACAACAGGTCGAGCAGCTGGGCGTTGTCGTAGAGCATCTTCTCGAAATGCGGCACCAGCCAGTGGTCGTCGACTGCGTAGCGCGAATAGCCGCCGCCAATGTGGTCGTAGATGCCGCCCTCGCTCATGGCGTCGAGCGCGTGCAGCGCCTCGTTGCGCAGCCGCTCGCGGCCGGTGCGCTCATAGGCGCGCCAGAGCAGCTCGAGGAACGGCGTGTTGGGGAATTTCGGCGCGCCCTTCAGCCCGCCATGCTCGGGATCCATGATGCCGAGGATGCGGCCGGCGACGTCGTCGAGCTCGTTGGTGCCGATCACCACCCGGCCTTCGGGGCGGGCTCGCTCGCGCAGCCGATGTAGCAGCGCCTCGCGATTGGTGGCGATGCGCGGGTCGCCCGACGCATAGGCATTGGCCATGGTCTTCAGCACATCGGTGAAGGCCGGCTGGCCGTAGCGCGCCTCCTTGGGGAAATAGGTGCCGCCCCAGAACGGCGCGCCCTCGGCATCGAGGAACATGGTCATCGGCCAGCCGCCGGAGACGCCGAGCTGCTGCAACGCCGCCATGTAGATCTGGTCGATGTCGGGGCGTTCCTCGCGGTCGACCTTGATGTTCACGAAAAGCTCGTTCATCACCGCCGCGGTGGCGTCGTCCTCAAAGCTCTCATGCGCCATGACGTGGCACCAGTGGCAGGCGGCGTAGCCGACCGACAGCAGTACCGGGCGGCCGCTGCGTTTCGCCTCCTCGAAGGCGGCCGGCGTCCATTCCCACCAGTCGACGGGGTTGTCGGCGTGTTGCAGCAGATAGGGGCTGGCGGCGTCGGCGAGGCGGTTCGGCACGGCGTCTCTCCCGTCGGACGAGGGCATCGGGCGCAAATGGCGAATCTTCAACTTAGGGCGTAGCCGGTGAGCGGACAGGAAGAAAGCAGAATCGCCCCGGAAGGCGGCACCCCGCAGGGCGGCGTCCGGGACACCATCGCGGCGGTGTCGAGCGGCACGGGCGCGGCGGCGGTGGCGGTGATCCGGGTCTCCGGCCCGCAGGCCGGGACGGCGGTGACGGCGTTGGCCGGACGGTTGCCGCTGCCGCGCCGGGCGAGCCTCGCCCGCCTGACCGATCCGCGCACCGGCGAAGGGCTGGATTCGGCGCTGGTGCTATGGTTTCCCGGCCCCGGCAGCGCCACCGGCGAGGACATGGCCGAGTTCCAGGTGCATGGCGGGCGGGCGGTGGTCGCCGCCGTGCTGGCCGTGTTGTTCGTCCTGCCGGGGCTACGGCCGGCCGAGCGCGGCGAATTCTCCCGTCGCGCCTTCCTCAATGGCCGGATGAGCCTCGCCGAGGCGGAGGGCCTCGCCGACCTGATCGCCGCCGAGACGGCGCAGCAGCGCCGGCAGGCCTTGGCGCACGCCTTTGGCCATCTCGCCGACCGGGTGACGGCCTGGCGCACCACGCTGGTGCGCGGCATGGCGCTGGTCGAGGCCGGCATCGACTTCGCCGACGAGGAGGACGTGCCGGCCGAGGCGCGGGCCTTGGCCCGGCCGGGACTTCAGGCGCTGCTGGCCGAACTGGATCGGGCGCTGGCCGACCGGCGCGGCGCCATGGTGCGCGAGGGGGCGGCGCTGGCCATCGCCGGAAGGCCCAATGCCGGCAAGTCGTCACTTATGAACGCGCTGGCGGCGCGTGATGTCGCAATCGTCTCCGACGAGCCGGGCACCACCCGCGACGTGCTGGAGGTGGCGCTCGACCTCGACGGCCACAAGGCGATTCTCATCGACACCGCCGGCCTGCGCGAGGCGACGGGGGCGGTGGAAGCCGAGGGCATCCGCCGGGCGCGGGCGCGGATCGAGGCGGCCGACCTGGTGCTGTGGGTGCACGACGGCAGCACCGACGGTGCCGGCGAGATCGCGGCGGAGATCGACCCGCCGCTAGGCGCCGAAGTGTGGCTGGTGCTCAACAAGAGCGACCTCGCCGAGGTCGCCGCGCGGCTGCCGGGCGCGGCGCGGGCGTTCCCGGTCTCGGCACGCACGGGGGAGGGGCTCGACGCGCTCACCGAGGCATTGGCCGGTTTCGTCGCAGCGCGGGCGGCCGGGGCCGAGCACCCGGCGCTGATCCGCGAGCGCCAGCGCGGCGCGGTCGCCGAGGCGGCCGGCCATCTCGAGCAGGCGCTATCCGGATGGGAGACGCTGAGCGACGAGCTGATCGCGGAGGAGCTGCGGCTCGCCGCCCGCGCGCTTGGCCGGGTGACCGGTGCCATCGATGTCGAGGACCTGCTCGATGTGGTGTTCCGCGAGTTCTGCATCGGCAAGTGACGACCGGGCAGATGGCGGCATGCCGGTGACGGGTGGGTGGGTCACCGGCTCCGGGGTCGCCGCGGGGGGTGGATTCACGTGAAACCGTGCCTCGGGTTCACGTACGCTCCATCGATTCGCCGCCGAATTGTTTCACGTGAATCAGGGTAAATGGCTGCTTAACGCCCCCCCAGCGGCGGCTCCCGGCTGGCCTGCTCCGGCCCGATGGCGTGAGCGCCGCGAGGCTGTCCGGCTTGACGTCCCGGCGGAATTGGCGCTTCAACTCCCGCCGACACTCCCGAAGGACCGAATGGAATGAGCGACACGCGTTTCGACGTGCTGGTGATCGGCGGCGGCCATGCCGGAACCGAGGCGGCGGCCGCTGCCGCGCGCGTCGGCGCCCGCACGGCGCTGATCACCCATCGTCGCGACACCATCGGCGCCATGTCGTGCAATCCGGCGATCGGCGGGCTCGGCAAGGGGCATCTGGTGCGCGAGATCGATGCGCTGGACGGGCTGATGGGCCGGGTCGCCGACCAGGGCGGCATCCAGTTCCGCCTGCTCAACCGCCGCAAGGGTCCCGCCGTGCGGGGGCCGCGCGCGCAGGCCGACCGCAAGCTCTATGCCCGCGCCATGCAGGCGGCGATCGCGGCGCAGCCGAACCTCACCGTCATCGAGGGCGAGGCGCATGACCTCGTGATCCAGGCCGGTCGCGTCGCCGGCGCGATGCTGCGCGACGGCCGCACGCTGACCGCCGGCGCGGTGGTGCTGACCACCGGCACGTTCCTCAACGGCCTCATCCATATCGGCGACCGGCAGACCCCGGCGGGGCGCATGGGCGAGGCGCCGGCGCTCGGGCTCTCCGACACGCTGGCGCGGCTCGGCCTGACGCTCGGCCGGCTGAAGACCGGCACGCCGCCGCGCCTCGATGGCCGGACCATCGACTGGGCGTCGCTGGAGATGCAGCCGGGCGACGAGCCGCCGGAGCCGTTCTCGGCGCTGACCGAGCGGATCACCAACCCGCAGGTCGAGTGCGGCATCACCCGCACCACCCCGGCGACGCATGAGGCGATCCGCGCCAATATCGGCCGCTCGGCGATGTATTCCGGCAATATCAAGAGCGTCGGCCCGCGCTACTGCCCGTCCATCGAGGACAAGATCGTCCGCTTCGGCGAGCGCGAGGGGCACCAGATCTTCCTCGAGCCGGAGGGGCTCGACGACCCCACCGTCTATCCGAACGGCATTTCCACCTCGCTGCCGGAAGAGGTGCAGCGGACGCTGCTCGCCACCATTCCCGGGCTGGAGAAGGTGGTGATGCTGCGGCCGGGCTACGCCATCGAATACGACCATGTCGATCCGCGCGAGCTCGCCGCCACGCTGGAGGCGAAGAAGGCGTCGGGCCTGTTCCTCGCCGGGCAGATCAACGGCACCACCGGCTATGAGGAGGCGGCGGCGCAGGGGCTGGTCGCCGGGCTCAACGCCGCCCGGCGGGCGGCCGGCATGGACGGCGCCACCTTCGATCGCAGCGCCGCCTATATCGGCGTGATGCTCGACGACCTCGTGACGCGCGGGGTGAGCGAGCCCTATCGCATGTTCACCTCGCGCGCCGAATACCGGCTGTCGCTTCGGGCCGACAATGCCGACCAGCGGCTGACCTCGCGCGGCGTCGAGCTCGGGCTGGTCGGCAGCGTGCGCGAGCGGCTGTTCGCCGGCAAGCTCGAGGCGCTGCATCGGGTGCGGGACTGGAGCCGCTCGGTGTCGCTGACCCCGGCCGAGGGCGACCGCCACGGGCTGACCCTCAATCGCGACGGCCAGCGGCGCAGCGCCTTCGACCTTCTGTCCTACCCGCATGTGAGCTGGGCGGATATCTGCCGCATCTGGCCGGAGGCTTCGAGCGAGGATGCCGGTATCGGCGAGCAGGTGGAGATCGACGCCAAATACGCCGTCTACCTTCACCGGCAGGAGGCGGACATCGCCTCGTTCCGCCGCGAGGAAGCCGCCGAGCTGCCGGAGCTGGACTATCGCGGGCTGGCCGGGATCTCCAACGAGATCAAGGCCAAGCTGGAATCGATTCGGCCCCGTACCATTGGCCAGGCCGGCCGCATCGACGGCATGACGCCGGCGGCGCTGGCACTGCTGGCGGCGCATGCGCGCAAGGCGCGCTGACAAGACGCACTGACATGGCGCGCTGATACGGAAAGCTGCCGCATAGGGTGTGCCGAGGCCGGCGGTGCGGCAGAGGGGCCGGGATAACCGCGCCGGGAAGGCCGCCGGATTTTTACCCGCTCGCCGCGGCGGGGTATGCTGCCAGCATGATGACCGCCGATTCGGATGACCGCCGCCGCGCTCTCACGCTCACCCCTGTTTCACGTGAAACAGAGGACCGTCTGGTCGCGATTGTCGCGCTGCTGGAGAAGTGGCAGCGCACCATCAATCTGGTGGCGCCGGGCACGCTGCCGAAGCTGTGGACCCGCCATATCGCCGATTCGCTGCAGCTGGTGCCGCTGGCCGGAGAGGTGACCCGCTGGGTCGATCTCGGCTCCGGCGGCGGCTTTCCCGGATTGGTGGTGGCCGCGGTGCTGGCCGAGCGCGACGGTGCCGATGTGACGCTGGTGGAGAGCGACAGCCGCAAGGCGGCGTTTCTGCGCGAGGCGGCGCGGATCGCCGAGCTGCCGGCCACCGTCCTGCCGATGCGCATCGAGCAGGTGGCGCCGAAGATCGCCGCCGGGGTGGAGGTCGTCTCGGCGCGGGCGCTGGCGCCGCTGCCGAAACTGCTCGATCTCAGCTATCCCTTTCTGGCGCAGGGCGCACGCGGCCTGTTTTTGAAGGGACAAGATGTTGATAACGAATTGACCGAGTCATCTAAATCTTGGAGAATCGATGCCTCGATTACCGAGAGCCTCACCGATCCCGGCGGCCGCATCCTGGTGGTCGAGCGGGCGGTGCCGCTCGGTCACGATCCGGCCGGACCGACACGGCCCGGTCGCTGAGAGTCGGTACGACATCAGGGCCGGTACAGGCCGGCCAGAAGCGACCCCTGGGGCGACCACGGAAAGCGGGAACGGACCATGAGCGAGATCGGGGACGATACCATAGCCGGCGAGGCGGTCTCGCTGGCGCCGCGCGCGCCGGCCGTGGTGCCGCGCGTGCTGGCGCTGGCCAACCAGAAGGGCGGTGTCGGCAAGACCACCACCGCGATCAATCTCGGCACGGCGCTGGCCGCCATCGGCGAGACGGTGCTGATCGTCGACCTCGACCCGCAGGGCAATGCCTCGACCGGGCTCGGCATCGAGCGCCGCGACCGGCGGATCTCCACCTATGACGTGATGTGCGGCGAGGCGACGCTGCGACAGGCGGCGCTGCCGACCGCGGTGCCGCGGCTGCATATCGCGCCGTCCACCATGGACCTGTCGGGCCTGGAGCTGGAACTCGCCGCCTCGCGCGACCGCGCCTATCGGCTACGCGACGCGGTACGACGGCTGAACGCGGATTCGTCTCATCAGCGTAACGAATCCCTCGAGTTCACCTATGTGCTGATCGACTGCCCGCCGTCGCTGAACCTGATCACCGTCAACGCCATGGCGGCGGCGAACGCCATTCTGGTGCCGCTGCAGTGCGAGTTCTTCGCGCTGGAGGGCCTCTCCCAGCTGCTGAAGACGGTGGAGCAGGTGCGGCAGACACTCAATCCCAGCCTGTCGATCCATGGCGTGGTGCTCACCATGTTCGACGCCCGCAACAACCTGTCCAACCAGGTGGTGCAGGATGTGCGGCAGTTCATGGGCGAGAAGGTCTACGAGACGATCATCCCGCGCAATGTGCGGGTGTCGGAGGCGCCGTCCTACGGCAAGCCGGTGCTGCTCTACGATCTCAAATGCGTGGGATCGCAGGCCTATCTTCGTCTCGCATCCGAAATAATCCAGCGCGAGCGCAATCTGCGCGCGTCGGCGACGGTCTGAACGGTTCTAGGAGCGCTCCATGGCAATGGCGGAAGATGGTGGCCGTTCGCGGCTCGGTCGCGGTCTGGCGGCGCTGATCGGCGATTTCGGCGACGATAGCCCGGCGACGCCGGAGCGCGCCGCGCCTTCAGGCGCGGCGCGACGGGTGCCGGTGGCCTTCCTGCGGCCGAACCCGCGCAACCCGCGCCGGACCTTCGTCGAGGCGGATCTCGAGGATCTCGCCAATTCGATCCGCGAGCGCGGCATCATCCAGCCGATCGTGGTGCGCCAGCAGGCGGGCCAGCGGGACGCCTATGAGATCGTCGCCGGCGAGCGGCGCTGGCGCGCCTCGCAGCGCGCCGGCGTGCACGAGGTGCCGATCGTCGTCGTCGACGTATCCGATCGCGAGGCGCTGGAAATCGCCATCATCGAGAACGTCCAGCGCGCCGACCTCAACCCGCTGGAGGAAGCGGCGGGCTACCAGGAGCTCGCCGACCAGTTCGACTATTCGCAGAACGACCTGGCGCGGGTGATCGGCAAGAGCCGCTCGCACGTCGCCAACACGCTTCGGCTCCTGAAGCTGCCGGACAGCGTGAAGGCCTATCTCGCCGACGGCCGGCTGTCGGCCGGCCATGCGAGGGCGTTGCTGACGCAGGACGACCCGGAGACCATTGCGCGCGCCATCGTCGAGCAGGGGCTGAATGTGCGCGCCGTCGAGGCGCTGGCGCAGGAGCTCAACGAGGCGAAGGCACAAGCCGAGGGCAAGCCGGCGCGCAAGCCGCGCACGGCGCGCGAGGTCGATGCCGACACGAAGGCGCTGGAAAAGCAGCTTTCGGATGTACTCGGCCTCACGGTCAGCCTGCGGCATGACGGCAAGGCCGGCGAGCTCCGCATCCGCTACGCCTCGCTGGAGCAGCTCGACGAGCTGTGCCGCCGGCTGTCGGCGGGCTGACCCACTTCCGATTCGAGAACGAAACGAACGACGCTCAGCCGCGCCGGGCGGCGGCGGCGAGCTGAAGCAGCGCGCGCTCGGCCAGCTCCGGCCCGAGCAGCGCATTGCGGCGCGCGGCGAGCAGGGCATCGTCGACGGCGAGCAGCGCCTTCTCAAGCCGGGCGGCGGTCCATGAGCGCAGCGCCTTCTCGACCAGTGGCTTGCGGCGGAAGTGGATCGCCGGGCGGGCGCCGTCGATGGCCCGCTCGACGCTGCCTCCCGCCTCGATGCCGAGCCGCATCAGATGCAGCCCCTGGGCGGCGCGAGCCACCGAGCCGAGGATGACGTCGCCGCGCATGCCTTCGCCCAGCGCCTTGCGATAGGCGGTGGCGGCCTCGGCCGAGAGGCCCGCGAGTGCGTTGTCGACCACCTCGTCGAGGGCGAGCGCCGAGGCGTCGCCGACGATGTCGCGCACATGCCGGGCGGTGATGCGCGGCTCGCCGGCGACATAGAGCAGCAGCTTCTCGACCTCGCCGCGCGAGGCGAGACGGTCGCCGCCGAGCAGCGACATCAGCTCCTCGCGGGCATCGCGGTCGATGGCGATCCCGGCGCCGGCGGTCATGGTGTCGATCAGCCGGGCGAGGTCACGCTCGCTGTCAGCGTAGCAGGCGACGGCGTTGGCGCGCGGCGAGGATTCGCAGCTGGTCCGCAACGGCGCGCCCTTCTTGAGGTCGCCGGCTTCGATCACCACCACCGCGTCGAGAGCGGGCATGGCCAGCAGCGCCTCGACGGCGGGAACGATGTTCTTCGAGCCGGCGCGTACCGAGATCACCCGCCGGCCGCCGAACAGCGCCACCGTGCCGGCTTCGTCGACCAGCCGGCCGGGATCGCCGGCGATGTCGTCGCCGTCGATCCGCACCAGGCCGAACGGATCGGTGGAGCCTTCCCCGGCTTTGGCGAGGAAGATGCGGGCGCGCTCGCGCACCAACCCGGTGTCCGGCCCGAACAGCAGCAGCACCGGCCGCAGTGGATCGATGCGCGACAGCGTGGCCTCGACGTCGCCGGGCCTGACCGCGACCATAAGGGGCTCAGCTCTTCGGCGGCGCCGAGGTGGGCGTGCCGATGAGGGGCGTAGAGGGATCGGTGATGGTGGCGGATCCGGCCGCCGCGCCGACGCTGCCCTTGTTGGTGAAATAGACCGCCAGCTGGCTGCGGATGGTCTCGGCCACCACGGTGGACGCGCGGTTCTGCGCGTCGCGGATGGCGCGGGCGCGAGCGAAGCGCTGGTAGCCGCTGTCGATCGAGGCCTTGCCAAAGGCGTTGGAGGCGGTGACCGGCTTCTTGTCGTTGCCGGCCTCGAACAGCTGCCACTTCGAATCGACGGTGATCATCTCGACCTCGGGCAGGCCGGAGACCGGGTCGATGATGACCGAGCTGGTGTTGTCGGTGATGTTCAGCACCAGCCGGTAGGGGGCGCCGACCGGGTTGCCCGCGCCGCCGGTGAGGGCGAAGATCAGGTCGTTGCGCACCTCGTTGGAGACGCGCCCCTGGGCGAACACCACCTCGACGTCGCGCAGCTGGTCCTGCAGCCCGGTGCCGGCCTCGTTGGTGCTGTTGGCGTACATCGGCCGGAAGCAGCCGGTGGTGAGACCGGACAGCAGCACGACGCCGGCGAGGGCGATGAGGCGGCGGCGGGACGGCGCGGCTTTGCGCGGGAAGTCAGGCGACGACATTCACGATCCTCTGCGGAACCACGATGATACGCTTCGGCGCGCGCCCGTCGAGGGCCTCGGCGACGAGATCGAGCGCCAGCACCGCCTGTTCGACCTCGGCGGGGCTCGCCTGCTTCGGCACGGTGATCTCGCCACGCCGCTTGCCGTTGATCTGGATCGGCAGCGTCACGCTGTCGTCGACCAGCAAAGCGGGGTCGCTCGCCGGCCAATGGGCGGTAGCGGCGAGACCTTCCTGGCCGAGCACCGTCCAGCATTCCTCAGCGAGATGCGGCACCATCGGCGCCACCACCGACACCAGGATCGATGCCGCCTCGCGCAGGGCGAAGGCGAAGTCGGGCGCAGCCGTGCCGGCCTTGCGCGCCGCCACGAGCGCGTCGCCGAACTCATTGGCGAAGCCATGCACGCGGGCGACGGCCACGTTGAAGCGCAGGCGCTCGATATCATCGGCCACCTGGACGGCGAGACGATGGGAGGCGCGGCGCAGCGCGGTCGATTCGGCGCCGAAATCACCGGGCGCGGCGACGCCGGCCGGGGCCAGCGCGACGGTGTCGCCGACCAGCCGCCAGATGCGCTGCACGAAGCGCCAGGCGCCCTCGATGCCGGCGCTGGTCCATTCGCTGTCGCGCTCCGGCGGGGTGTCGGAGAGCATGAACCAGCGGGCGCAGTCGACGCCATAGGTGTCGGCCACCACTTCCGGCGGCACGACGTTGCGCTTCGACTTCGACATCTTCTCCGGCGCGCCGACGGTGACCGGTTCATCGGTGCCGACGCGCACGGCGGTGCCGTCCGGCCGCTTC
The DNA here is from genome assembly GCF_018390695.1 of Ancylobacter sonchi. Classification (GTDB taxonomy): domain Bacteria; phylum Pseudomonadota; class Alphaproteobacteria; order Rhizobiales; family Xanthobacteraceae; genus Ancylobacter; species Ancylobacter sonchi. Next base: position 285,498 of record NZ_JAHBGF010000016.1, read on the forward strand.
TCGACCTCCTCGGGGAACAGCCACTTGCCGGTGGCGTCCTTGTAGGTCTCGTGGACGATCATGCCTTGAGTGAACAGGCCGGCGAAAGGCTCCTTCACCGAGACGCGGCCGATCTTCGCCAGCGTGCGGGTGAAGAAGCGCGAATAGAGCAGGTGCAGGATCGCGTGCTCGATGCCGCCGATGTACTGGTCGACGGCGAGCCAAGCGTCGGCGGCGTCCTTCTGCAAGGGCGCGGTGTCGGGCTGGGAGGCGAAGCGGGCGAAGTACCAGGACGAATCCACGAAGGTGTCCATGGTGTCGGTCTCGCGCCGGGCCTTGGCGCCGCAGTTCGGGCAGTCGACGTGCTTCCAGGTCGGGTGGCGGTCGAGCGGGTTGCCGGGCTGGTCGAAGGTGACGTCCTCCGGCAGGCGCACCGGCAGCTGGTCCTCGGGCACCGCCACCGGGCCACAGCTCTCGCAATGGATGACCGGGATCGGGCAGCCCCAATAGCGCTGGCGCGAAATGCCCCAGTCGCGCAGGCGGTAGTTGACCGCCCGCTCGCCGACCGGCGCATTGCCGGCGATCTCGTTCTCGAGGCGCAGCGCCACGGCTTCCTTCGCCTGCGGCACGTTGTTGCCGTCGAGGAAGCCGGAATTGAACAGCGTGCCGTCGCCGTCATACGGGCCGTCGGCCACCGAGAACTGCGCCGGATCGGCGCCGGTCGGCAGCACCACCGGCACGATCGGCAGGCGGTACTTGGTGGCGAAGTCGAAGTCGCGCTGGTCATGCGCCGGGCAGCCGAAGATGGCGCCGGTGCCGTAATCCATCAGCACGAAATTGGCGACATAGACCGGCACCGAGGGACCGCCCAGCGGATGGGCGACCTTGAGGCCGGTATCGTAGCCCATCTTCTCCTGCGTCTCGATCTCGGCGGTGGAGGTGCCGCCGCGACGGCACTCCTCGACGAAGGCCTTCAGCGCCGGATCCGTCGCCGCCAGCGCCTCGGTGAGCGGGTGGCCGGGCGACAGCGCCAGGAAGGAGGCGCCGAACAGCGTGTCCGGGCGGGTGGTGTAGACCTTGATCTCGGTGGGCAGGCCAGCGGGGGCGTCTTCCAATGCGAAGCGGACATGCAGGCCCTCGGAACGGCCGATCCAGTTGCGCTGCATCAGGCGCACCTTGTCCGGCCAGCGCTCCAGCGTGTCGAGGCCGGCGAGCAGCTCCTCGGAGGCGTCGGAGATGCGGAAGAACCATTGGGCGAGCTTGCGGCGCTCGACGAGGGCGCCGGAGCGCCAGCCGCGGCCGTCGATCACCTGCTCGTTGGCGAGCACGGTGTTGTCGACCGGGTCCCAGTTCACCTCGCTCTCGCGGCGATAGACGAAGCCCGCCTTGAGGAACTGCAGGAAGATGCGCTGCTGCTCGCCATAATAGGACGGATCGCAGGTGGCGATCTCGCGCGACCAGTCGAGCGACAGGCCGAGCAGCTTGAGCTGCTCGCGCATGGTGGCGATGTTCTCGTAGGTCCACTTGCCCGGATGGGTGTTGCGCTCGATGGCGGCGTTCTCGGCCGGCAGGCCGAAGGCGTCCCAGCCCATCGGGTGCAGGACGTTGAAGCCCTTCATCCGCTTGAAGCGCGCCACCACGTCGCCCATGACGTAGTTGCGGCCATGGCCGATATGGATGCGCCCCGACGGATAGGGGAACATCTCCAGCACATAGTATTTCGGCCGCGGATCGTCATTGGCCGTGCGGTAGATGCCGCGCTCGTCCCAGAGCTTCTGCCAGCGGGGTTCCGCCTCACGGGCATTATAGCGTTCGGTGGTGGTCGAGGTCTGGGGCGAAGGCGATGTCATGGAAGCCGGTCTTGTCGTCGCGGTCGGTGGGAGTCGGGCGGGGATGGCAGGCCGCCCGCGCGCGGAAAATCGCGCGCAAGGACTGGCGGCGCCGGACTAGGGCACGAAGTCGGCGCCGCGGTCAACCTCCGGCGGCGCCTCGCCTCGCCGTGGCGGAGACGGCGCTCGCCTTGTCGCCACTCCCTGGGCCGCCCGGCCGTACCAGCCCGGCGAGCCGCACCCGGTTGCGGCCGGCCTGCTTGGCGGCATAGAGCGCCTGGTCGGCCGCCATCATCAGGTCGCCGCCGAACAGTTCCGGCCGAGGCTCGCAGGTGGCGCAGCCGATGCTGACCGTGACGGGGCCACCAACCACCGAGGCGTGGTCGAGGCCGAGTTCCTCGACCGCCCGCCGCAGCCGCTCGGCGAGCTCGGCCGCCGAGGCGAGAGTGGCGCCGGGCAGCAGCACGGCGAATTCCTCGCCGCCGACGCGGGCGATCACGTCGGTGCCGGCCACCGCGCCGGCGAGCGCCTGGGCGATGCGGCTGAGGCAGCGGTCGCCGTCCAAATGGCCGTAATGGTCGTTGTAGATCTTGAAGTCGTCGACATCGATCATCAGCACGCCGAGATGGCGGGCCGTGCTCCATTGCACGGCGAAGACGGCGTCGAAGCTGCGCCGGTTGGCGATGCCGGTGAGCGGATCGAGGCTGGCCAGCGAGCTGAGCCGCCTGTTGGCGCTGCGCAGCGCCTCCTCGCGATGGGTGAGCTCCTCCGCCATCGCCTCGAAGGCGGAGGTGAGCGGCGCCAGCTCGGTGATGACCACCCGGCCGCCCTCGCGCTCGTGCTCGTCGCGCTTGCCCTGGCCGAAGCGGGTGAGGCGGCGCGACAGCGCCTGCACCGGGGCGACGATCAGTCTTTCGCCGGCGATCCACAGCCCGGCCAGCAGCATGGCGATGGCGGCGAGCAGCGTCGCCCCCGCCCGCCAGGTGGCACGCTCGACCTCGCGCGTCACCGCCGTCAGGTCGATGCCGACGATGAGATGCATGTTGCTGGCGGGCAGGCGGCCGAAACCGTACAGCCGCATGCGGCCGTCCGGCCCGGCGGCGGTGACGGTGCCCTGGCTGCGGGCCATGGCGGCGCGCACCGGACCGGTGCCGGCGAGCGTGCGGCCCACCAGCTGGTGGCGATCGGGAAAGGCGGTGAGGGTAAGGCCGGCGGCATCGACGACGATGGCCTCGGCATTGCTGCCCAGCTGGTTGGCGAAGGATTTCGGGAACAGTTCGTCGATGCCGAGCCGCGCCATCACGGCGCCGCGCGGCATGCCGTCATCGTCGAACAGCGGCTGGGCGAGATAGATCGCCGGCATCGGGTCGAGCAGGCGCTGCGGCACGGGGTCGAGATTGGCGATGCCGCGCATGGCGATCTTGAAATAGTCGCGGCCGGCGACGCTCAAGCCGACCGCCTTCTCGGTGGTGCCGCAGACGATGAGGCCGTCGGCATTGGCGACGAACAGCGATTCGACAGAGCCCGACACCGCCAATATGGCCGGCAGGTCCGGGCAGAACTGCTCGCCGACCTGCGATGCCACGGTGGCCAGCATGGAGCGCGCGGCGACCAGCGCCAGATTGTAGTTGCCGACGCCCTGCTCCACCACGTCGAGCACCTGCGTGCGCGCGGCGGCGAGCCGTTCCTGGTGGAGGCCGACAATGCTGGAGGTTCGTTCGGCGACAAGCAGGGCCATCGCCAGGATGACGAAGACGGCGAGGCGCACCCGGAGGCTGACGGTCCGCACGCGCGGACGGACCGTGGAGGGGGCGCGGGATCGTAAGGGGCCGGGAGAGGGGGCCTCGTCGGCGCCCCGATCTTTCGTCACCGAATGTCGTGCGTGCTCTGGCCAGCGATATCTGAGGCTACTCCGAGTGTCGGCACCCGGCAAGGATAGGTGCGCGAAATCCCGCGCGGCGGCTGTCAAATCGCGCCATTGCTTGGCATATGAGGCGTCTGGTTCGCCCGCCGCCCGAAGGAAGCCCGCCATGACCGCCGCTTCGCCCGCCGTCTCGACCGTTCCCCTCTACCTCGCCGAGGTGCGCGCCGCCATCGCCCGCGCCTGTCGCGACGCCGGACGGCCGGAGGACGCCGCCAGGCTGGTCGCGGTGTCCAAGACCTTCGACGCCGACGCCATCCGCCCGGCGCTGGAGGCCGGGCAGCGTCGCTTCGGCGAGAACCGGGTGCAGGAGGCCAAGGCGAAATGGCCGGAGCTGAAGGCGGAGTATCCCGATGTCGAGCTGCACCTGATCGGGCCGCTGCAGAGCAACAAGGTGCGCGAGGCGCTGGCGCTGTTCGACGTGATCCACACGCTGGACCGTCCCTCGCTGGCGAAGGAGCTCGCCAAGGAGATCCCGCGCTCTGGCCGGCCGGCGCCCCGGCTGCTGGTGCAGATCAATACCGGCGAGGAACCGCAAAAGGCCGGCGTGGCGCCGCTGGAAGCCGATGGCTTCCTCAAGGCCTGCCGCGACGAATACGGCCTCGCGGTGGAGGGGCTGATGTGCATCCCGCCGGCCGGCGAGCCGGCGGCGCCGCATTTCGCGCTGCTCGCCACCATCGCCCGGCGCAACGGGCTGTCGGTGCTCTCCATGGGGATGAGCGGCGACTACGAGACCGCGGTGGCGCTGGGCGCCACCCATGTGCGGGTCGGCAGCGCCATTTTCGGCGCGCGCTGAGGACGCTTAACCAAGGCGGCTCAGCCGACCACGAGGGCGGTGCGGGGACCGATGCGCGCCAGCAGCCGCATCAGGTCGGCGCGGCGGAAGGCGATGCAGCCAGCGGTGGGCTCGAAGCCCTCGCGCGCCAGATGGACGAACACCGCCGATCCGCGCCGGGCGCGGCGCGGGCGCTGGTTGTGGTCGAGCACCAGTACGAGGTCGTAGAGGTGGTCCGGCCGCCACATCTCCTCATGCGAGGGGCGGAACGGCGCGCGCACCGGCCGGTTGTAGCGCCCATGCGACGGCGCATCGCACCACAGGTCGTCCGGCCGGGTGCGGCGCAGCGGCAGGCCGCTCGCCGGCCGCCGGCCGTGATCGGCGCGCCAGCGCAGCTCGAGCGGGTGCCAGGTGCCGGCCGGGGTGGCGCCGTCGCCCTCGCGCTTGTCATGGCGGATGCCGCCGCGCCCGAGCGCCACCGGGGCGGCGAATCCCGGTGCCAGAACGAGGCCGCGCGTGGGGCTGCCGGGGCGGGCGACCACGCGCAGCCGGGCGATCGTCCCCGGCTTTTGTTTGCGAAAGCTCTTCTTCTTCACGCGTTTTCCGTTCACGATCACGTCACGAGCCGGGCCGTATCGCCTTTTAGCGTCGCGGTCACTCTTGCCGAAGGTGCCGAGCCTGCCTAGTCCGGGAGCGTGATCGACGACGAAGCTGACATCACGCCTGGGTTTCGGAAGACGGACAGGCAGCGCAACTCAAGCGATCGGAAGCTGACAGATGGCGAATGCTCAAAGGGTTCTGGTGGTCGACGACGACAGGGAACTGCGCGAGGCCCTGGTGGAGCAGCTCGCCCTCTATGACGAGTTCGAGGTGGTATCCGCCGACAGCGTGCGCGCCGCGCAGGAAGCGGTCGACAATGGCCGCATCGACCTGGTGCTGATGGATGTCGGCCTGCCGGACGGCGACGGCCGCGAGGCGGTGCGCGCCATGCGCCAGAAGGGCTTCAAGGCGCCGGTGATCATGCTCACCGGCCACGACACCGACAGCGACACCATCATGGGGCTGGAAGCCGGCGCCAATGATTATGTGGCCAAGCCGTTCCGCTTCGCGGTGCTGCTCGCCCGGCTGCGGGCGCAGATGCGCTCGCACGAGGCGAGCGAGGACGCGGTGTTCACCATCGGGCCGTACACCTTCCGCCCCGGCGCCAAGATGCTGGTGACTGAGCGCAACTCCAAGATCCGCCTCACCGAGAAGGAGACGGCGATCCTGCGCTATCTCTACCGCGCGGGGAAGAAGCCGGTGGCGCGCGAGATCCTGCTGCAGGAAGTGTGGGGCTACAATTCCGGCGTCACCACTCACACGCTGGAAACCCACATCTACCGGCTGCGGCAGAAGATCGAGAAGGATCCGTCCCACCCGAATCTGCTGGCTACCGAGGCCGGCGGCTACAAACTGGTACCCTGACCGCGCGTCAGGTGATTCACTTGCCGGTGAATCTGATTCGCGCGGGTGATTCGCTCGCGCAGGAGGTGGGCCCGCCCGATGGCCATCGAGGACGACATCGCGCTGCTCGAAGGCGTGCCGCTGCTGCAGCTGCTCGGCCGCGAGGGACTGCGCGTGATCGCCATCAGTGGCGATACGCGGCGGCTCAACGAGGGCGAGGTGCTGTTCCGCGAGGGCCAGTTCGCCGACGCCGCCTATGTGGTGGTGAGCGGCCGGCTGCGGGTGTGCCACGAGAACCCGGCACGCAGCGCCAAGCCCGGCCATAGCGAGGAGGTCGGTCCCGGCACGCTGCTCGGCGAGATCGCGCTGATCACCGACACCAAGCGCCCGGCCACCGCCACGGCGCTGGCACCCTCGTCGGTGCTGCGCATTCCGCGCGTCATCTTCATGCGGACGGTGGAGAGCTACCCGGAATCGGCGGTGCGCATCGCCGAGGCGCTAGGCGAGCGGGTGAGCGCCACGCTCGCTCAGCTGGAGAGCGTGCGCCGGCAGCTCGACGAGATCGGCGCCACGTCCGGCGGACGTTGAGGCGCGGCGCCCGGGACCGGGAGCGCCTCGCAGCCCTTTCGTTGCCTTGTCGCTTTTCCCGCCGTGCCGGGATATTTCGGGCGACCTGACCAAGCTCCAGCCCGGACCGGCGCGATGATCCCCGTCACCAACCGCATCAGCCTCGCCGAGGAGGAGATCGTCGAGGTGTTCGTGCGCGCCTCCGGGCCGGGCGGGCAGAACGTCAACAAGGTGTCGAGCGCGGTGCAGCTGCGCTTCGACGTGCGCTCCTCGCCGAACCTGCCCGAAGCGGTGAAGGAACGGCTGGAGAAGATCGCCGGCAAGCGGCTGACCAATGACGGGGTGATCGTGATCTCCGCCCAGCGCTTCCGCACCCAGGAACGCAACCGCGAGGACGCCCTCGCCCGGCTGGTCGAGATGATCCGCGAGGCGGCGGTGGTGCCGATCACCCGCCGGCCGACCCGGCCGACGCTCGGCTCGAAGATCCGCCGGCTGGAGGGCAAGGCCAAGCGCTCCGGCGTCAAGGCGCTCCGGCGCGACAAGCCGGGCGGCGGCGCGGAAGACTAGGCAGGCGAGAGATCAGGCTGGGTGGGAGGATTGGGCGCGGCCTCAGAAATCCGAGGCGATGCCCTTCACTTCCCAGTCGCCATAACGCACCGGCTCGGGGCCGCCGCGCCCGTCGATCTCCTTCGGCAGCGGCGCCGGCGTGCCCTCGGCGGCGCGGCGGGCGGCGGCCTCCTCCAGCGCGCGGCGGGCGGCGGGGGTGAGCTCGCGGGCCGGGGCCGGCGGCGGGGAGGCAGGGGCTTTGGTGTTCTCGTCCATGGTTCATTGGAAGCACCGCGCGCGGGGCGGCGTCAAGCTGGCGGGACTGCCGGCGGGTGGCTCGGCAGCCGTTCCGATGGCGCTCGGGCGGCGGTCCGGCGAGGCGCGGCTCCCTTGCGGCAGCCGGCGGGACTTCCCATCCTATTTCCAGTACGGGCGCCGCCGGAGCGGCGCCGCACGAGGAAAGCGATGAACTATTTTCGCACGGCGATCCTGCTGGCGGGGATGACCGCGCTGTTCATGGCGGTCGGCTACCTGATCGGCGGATCGAGCGGCATGATGATCGCGCTAGTGGTCGCCGCCGGCATGAATCTGTTCAGCTACTGGAATTCCGACCGCATGGTGCTGTCGATGTACGGCGCCCGCGAGGTCGACCGCGCGAGCGCGCCGGAATTCGTCGGCATGATCGAGCAGCTGGCGGCGCGTGCCGAGCTGCCGATGCCGCGCGTCTACATCATCGACAGCCCGCAGCCCAACGCCTTCGCCACCGGCCGCAACCCGCGCAACGCCGCAGTGGCGGCGACCACCGGCCTCCTCAACGCGCTGTCGCGCGAGGAGGTCGCCGGGGTGATGGCGCACGAACTGGCGCACATCAAGCATTACGACACGCTGACGATGACGATTACCGCGACGCTCGCCGGCGCCATCTCGATGCTGGCGAATTTCGCGATGTTCTTCGGCCACAGCCGGGAGAACAACAACAACCCGTTCGGCATCATCGGCACCATCCTGATGATGGTGCTCGCGCCGCTGGCGGCGATGGTGGTGCAGATGGCGGTGTCGCGCTCGCGCGAATATGTCGCCGACCGTACCGGCGCGCTGATCTGCGGCCAGCCGCTGTGGCTGGCCTCGGCGCTGGGCAAGATCGCCAATTTCGCCCACCAGGTGCCGAACATGGAGGCCGAGCGCAATCCGGCCACCGCGCATATGTTCATCATCAACCCGCTGTCGGGCGAGCGGATGGACAACCTGTTCTCCACCCACCCCGCCACCGAGAACCGCATCGCCGCCTTGCAGGCGCTGGCGCAGGAGATGGGCGCTGCGGCCCCGGCCGCTTCCGGCTGGAGTGGGCAGCCGCGCGGCGGGGCGACGGCGCGCCCCTCGTCCGATCCGTGGGGACGCGGCGGCCAGGAAGGCGGGCGGCGCGGCCCCTGGGGCTGAGCCGCGCTCCGGTCCGGGGCCGGCTTCGACCGGGTACCTCGGCGAGGACGTGGCGGAAGCTTGGCGGGGGCATAGAGGGACGCGCGGTGCCATATTCGACGCAATGTCGGCGGCACGCTTGAAAAACCGCGACTTCGCGGCTATCAGAGGCGCCGTCGATGCGCCTTTGTGGGCCGCGGTAGCTCAGCTGGTAGAGCAACGCATTCGTAATGCGTGGGTCGGGGGTTCGAATCCCTTCCGCGGCACCATTACCCCGCCCTGCGGGGTCCGGCACAGTCCAACAAACACAGAAAAATCAACGGCCTGCGCACTGATCGGTGTCCAGCGCGGGCCGGTGACGTGCAGCCCTCTCCAACATGAACGTTGGTACGGGCGATGGTATCGCCCCGATTTAGTGTATCGCCCATGCCGCTCAGCGAACTCGCCTGCCGGAACATCAAGCCGGGCAAAACCCTCAAGAAACTCTCCGATGGGGGAGGCCTGCAGCTCTGGCTTCAGCCCAATGGCTCGAAACTCTGGCGCCTCGCCTACCGCACGATGATCCAAGCCAATGGGGCCAACCTCCTCCTGAATGGCGGATCGCAAAATACATAAACGGCGCAGTCATCGTCGCACTGGCCAGTCCATGTCCGCTCCCGGACCCTTCGCGGGCTATTTCCGGGTCCAGGTGAGGAAGAAGCCGACATCGCCCGGCATGCCGTTCGGCCAGTCGACGATCATCGCCTTCAACCCGTAGCCCGCCGGCTTCAGCCGGTCGCGCCAGAGCTCGTAGGCCTGGCGCGGCCGCCCGGTCAGCGTGTCGGGCCAGCCCTCCAGCGTGTTGTTGATCGCCCGGCCGTGGTCGGTGCACAGCAGGTTCGGGAAGCGCATCACCATGATCTCGGTGTCGCCACGCTCGGCGGCGGCGCGCAGCTTCACCTGAAGACGGCCGGAAATCTCCGCCAGTGCCTCCGGCGTCAACTCCATCGGCTCGGACAAGGTCTTGGCGAGCTGCTCGCGCGCCAGAGTGGCCTGGCCCATGGCGTCCACGACCTCCTTGGCATGCGCCATGGCGATCTTTTCCATGTAGTTCTGCAGATCCGCCGCCGACATGAAGGTCTCGTCGGCAAGCATCCGGTTTTCGGCGTCAGGTGTTGTCGGGTTCTTGCTCATTATGGGACTCCGTGTGACGGAAAGTAGCTTCCGACATGCATAGTCAACGCCTTCACAGGGTGTGTATTTATTCAAGCCGGACCCGGCGATGGCTAGGCGTGGAATTCGGCGGCCCCCGCCTCTCGCCAGATCGTCGTCCCCTTCTCGCCCCGGATGGCGGCGCCGACATCCGCCAGGGCACAGATCACCGCCTTGCCGCCGGTGAGCCGGGCAAATTCCTGCGCCGCCTCGACCTTGGGACCCATCGAGCCAGCCGGGAACGCGCGAGGATCGATTTCGTCGGGGCTGACGGTCCGGATCGCCCGTTGCTCGGGCGTGCCCCACCCGAGATAGACGGCGTCGGCGTCGGTCGCGCAGACGAAGACATCCGCGCCGATCTCGCGGGCCAGCAACGCGGAGGCGCGGTCCTTGTCGACCACGCACTCGACCCCGATCAGCTGGCGCGTCGCGCCCGGCTTGTACATGGTCGGAATGCCGCCGCCGCCAGCGGCAATCACCACGGCCCCCTTCTCGAGCAACCAGCGAATGGGCTGCAGCTCGAAGATTCGCAAAGGGCTGGGCGAGGGTACGACGCGACGCCAGAACTTGCCGTCCGCCTTGACCGTCCAGCCTTTCGCAGCCGCCTCCTGCTTGGCCTGCGCCTCGTCATAGACCTTGCCGATGAACTTCGTGGGGTCCTTGAAGGCAGGGTCGTCGGCGGAGACCTCGACCATGGTGAGGATGGTCGCGATCGGCTTCTCGAGCGGCACGAGATTGCCGAGCTCCTGCTCGATCATGTAGCCGATCATGCCCTCGGTTTCGGCTCCGAGCACGTCGAGCGGGGCATCCTCGCCCGGATAGGCCTCCTCCTGCAGAGCGAGCAGGCCGACCTGCGGGCCGTTGCCATGCGTGATGACCAGTTCATGGTCGGCGACGAGCGGGGCGAGCGCTTCCGCGGCGATCTGGGCGTTGCGGCGCTGGTTCGAAGCGGTGAGCTTCTCGCCGCGGCGGAGCAGGGCGTTACCGCCCAATGCGACAACGATGCGGGCCATGTCAGGCCCCCAGCGTCGCGACGAGGATCGCCTTGATGGTGTGCAGGCGGTTCTCAGCCTGCTCGAACGCGATGTTCATCGGGCTTTCGAACACCTCGTCCGTCACCTCCATCTCGCTGAGGCCGAACTGGTCGAAGATGTCCTTCCCGACGCGCGTATCGGTGTTGTGGAAGGCCGGCAGGCAATGCATGAACTTGACCCGCGGATTGCCGGTCTTCTTCATCAGCTCCATGTTGACCTGATACGGCTTCAACAGACGAATGCGCTCGGCCCACACCTCCTTCGCCTCGCCCATCGAGACCCAGACGTCGGTGTGCACGAAGTCCACCCCCTTCACTCCGGCGTCGATGTCGTCGGTGATGGTGATCCGCGCGCCGCTCTCGGCCGCCATCTGGCGGGCGATCTGCTGCACGTCGTCGTCAGGCTGGTTTTCGCGCGGCGCGATGAGGCGCACGTCGCAGCCCATGATGGCACCGAGCACCAGCAGCGAGTTGCCCATATTGTTGCGGGCGTCGCCGAGGAAGGCATAGCTGATTTCATGCCTCGGCTTTTCGGAATGCTCGACCATGGTCAGCATGTCCGCGAGCATCTGCGTGGGGTGCCAGTCGTCGGTCAGGCCGTTATAGACCGGCACGCCGGCGTAGCGCGCGAGTTCCTCGACCATCCCCTGGCCAGCGCCGCGGAACTCGATCGCGTCGAACATGCGGCCGAGCACGCGTGCAGTGTCCTTCATCGATTCCTTGTGGCCGATCTGGCTACCTGCCGGGTCGAGATAGGTGACGTGCGCGCCCTGGTCGTGGGCCGCGACTTCAAAGGCGCATCGCGTCCGGGTCGAGGTTTTCTCGAAGATCAGGCAGATGTCCTTGCCCTTGAGGGTCTCCTGCTCGGTCCCCGCATATTTCGCGCGCTTCAAGTCACGCGACAGTTCGAGGAGATAGAGCATTTCCCGCGTTGTGAAGTCGTCCAGCTTCAGGTAGCTGCGACCGCGAAGATTGAAAGGCATTGGCGTTCCTCCACCGATAGGTTCAGTAGGCCGGGTCGCGCAGGATCGGGCAGGTCATGCAATGACCGCCGCCGCGTCCCCGTCCCAATTCCTGGCTGCCGATTGTGATGACTTCGATCCCGGCCTTCCGGAGCAGCGTGTTGGTGTGGATGTTCCGGTCGTAGCCGATGATCACGCCGGGCTCGAGCGCAACGACATTGTTGCCGTCGTCCCATTGCTCGCGCTCCTGCTCGAAGTCGTTGCCGCCGGTTCCCACGACGAGAAGATCGTCGAGGCCGAGCGCCTCCTTGTACACGTCGAAAAGGTGGCCCTTTTCCTTGGTGATCTCGATGCGGTCATCGCCATTCGGCCGCAGCGAGAAGCAGGTGATGGCGTCGACCACCTCCGAGAAGGCGGTGACCTTGTCGTGGTCGAGGCAGGTAAACACCGTGTCGAGATGCATGGCCGCGCGCGATTTCGGCATCGCGCATGCTATCACCCTTTCGGCAGCTCCCTTGGCAAAGAGGCGGCTCGCCACTTGGTTGACCGCTTGCCGGGTGGTCCGCTCGCCCATGCCGATCAGGACGACGCCCTTGCCGATCGGCATGACGTCGCCGCCCTCCATGCTGGTGTTGGCCCAGTCCTCGTCGCTGTCCCCCCACCAGATGTCGAATTCGTTCTCGGTGAAGGCCGGATGGAACTTGTAGACCGCGCGCTGGTAGAGCGTCTCCGGCTTGCGAGCCGGCCAGAACATCGGGTTGCAGGTCACGCCGCCATAGATCCAGCAGGAAGGGTCGCGCTGGAACAGGGCGTTCGGAACCGGACGGATGAGGAATTCCGTCGGCGACAGCGCTTCCTGCATCAGCGGCGTGACCAGGTCCTTCGGCAGGTCGCTGATGACGATGCCGCCGAGAAGGTGGCGCGCCAGCAGATGGCCATCGAGCTCGTCCAGCCAGGGCCTCAGGATGCGGGCGAGCATCGGCCCCACCTGATTGTCGGTGACGCGCCGGTCGAGCACGAAGGAACGTCCTTCGGGTACCTGATCGAGCACCTCGGCCAGCAAATCCTGGATGTCGAAGACCTCGACCCCGCGATCCTTCATGCGCAGCACGAAGTCGGCATGGTCGGCGCGGGCCTTCTGGACCCAGATCACGTCATCGAACAGAAGATCGTGGCAGTTGCCCGGGGTGAGCCGCTCATGGGCGAGCGACGGTCGCGACACCATTACCTTTCTGAGCTTGCCGATCTCCGAATGGACCCCGAGTTTCATGACCTGTTCCTCCCGATGGATGAGGTCGGCGATTCTGCCTGTCGCCGCGACATCTGCCACTTGATGAAGACGTGAACGGGGATACCCGCCAGTACCAGCAACAGGCCGAGAAACACCGTCTCGTGGCCCGCGCCGTAGATGGCCCAGCCCGAATAGAGGAAGGCGAGGCCGCCTAATATCGCGATCCGGCCCGATTGGGTTCCGGCGGGATGGCCGCGCCGGATCAGGATCATCAGCTCCGCGAAGGAGCAGAGCGCATAGGGGAGCAAGCTCGACATGACGGCCAGCAGGACGATCGTGTTGAACGCATCCACCAGCCCACGCGAGAAGTTCATGACGACCAGAAGGCCGGCCAGGATGTTGGAGAAGACGAGCGCGTTGGCGGGAGTGCCGAAGCGCGACAGCATGCCCATCGGCCTCGGAAACACCCCGTCCAGCGCCGCGCCATACGGTACCTGCCCGGTGAGCAGGGTGAAGCCATTCAGGGTGCCGAAGGTCGAGATGACCGCGCCGATCGCGACGAGCACGCCGCCGGCCGGCCCCCACAGCGTGCGCGCGACATCGGCCAGCGGGGCGCTCGACGCGCCGAGTGCCGCAGGGGGCACGACGCCGATCGCGACCGTCGTCACCACGATGTAGACGGTGGCGGCGATCAGGACGCCGAGGATGGTCGCCCGCGGGATGGTCTTCTCCGGCTGCCGTATCGAGCCGGACGGGACCGTCGCCGATTCGAGGCCGAGATAGGCCCACAGCGTCAACGCGGCCGCCGCCGAGATCGCGCCGAGGTTCGACATGCCGCTGATGTTCGCCGGCGTGAAATGCGCCGGCTCGATCCAGAACACCCCGAAGATGCCGATCATCAGGAGCGGGATGAGCTTCAGGATGGTCGTCACCACCTGCACGGCGCCGGCCTCCTCGACGCCCCGCACATTGATGAGGGTGAGCAGCCCGATGGCGCCGAGAGCGACGGCCATCGCCAGCGTGGGGGACTGCGCGACCGCCGGGACGAGATAGCCGACATAGCCGGCGAGAGCGACCGCGACCCCGGCATTGCCGGTCCACAGCGCGATCCAGTAGCCCCATGCGATGATGAAGCCGGCGAACTCGCCATAGCCGGCTTCGCTATAGGCGTAAGGGCCTCCGGTCTTGGTGACGATCCGGGAGAGGCGGCCGAAAATGATCGACAGCACGATCGCACCGGCCGATGTCACCACCCAGCCGGCGATCGAGATCGGCCCGATCGCCGCCAGCGAGGCGGGAAGCAGGAAGATGCCCGAGCCGATCATGTTGCCGACCACGAGAGCCGTGCAGGCGATCAGTCCGAGCTCGCGCGGCCTGTGATCGCCCTCGCGGGAGGGCTTGTTGTCCTCGGCCATCGGCTCAACCGGGCGTCTGCGTGCTCGTCGGAGCCTTGGGGGGTATCGGGGTATCCGAAGTCAACGCGGCGAGGCTGAGCGCGCCGACGATGATGACCATCAAGATGACGAGCAGCGGCCAGAGAAAGCGCAGCCAGCGATCATAGGAGACGCGCCCGATCGCCAGGCCGCCCATCACCACGGCGAAGGTCGGGTTGAACAGGTTCACCCAGCCATTGGCGGACTGGTAGGCCGTCACCGCCAGATCGCGCTTGACGCCGGCGAAATCCGACAGCGGCGCCAGGATCGGCATGGTCAGCACCGCGAGGCCCGACGACGACGGCACGAGGAAGGACAGCAGCGTCTGGAAGACCAGCATCACGTTGATGAAGATGACATGGCCGAAACCCGCGAGCATCCCGGCCAGCCCGTGCAGGATCGTGTCGGTGATCTTGCCCGCATCCATCACCACCACGATGCCGCGCGCGACACCGATGATGAGCGCGACGCCGAGCAGGTCCCTGGCGCCGTTCACGAAGGTGTTGACGAAGGTCTCCTCGTCGAGGCTGGTCTCGGCCGAGAACTTCGCGACGATCCAGGTGAGGATCGACATTCCGAGAAACAGGGCCGACATCTCCGCCATCCACCAGCCCAGCCGGATCACGCCATAGAGCATGATCGCGAAGGTGATGCCGAACAGCGCCAGGATGATGCTGCGCACGCGGGTGAAGGCCGGCAGGGCTTCGCCGCTGCCGGTGCCCTTCAGGAAATGCGCGATGTTCGCCTCGCGCTGATCGGCGACGAGCGAGGTGGAAGGATCCGTGCGCACGCGTGCCGCGTAGCGCATGACGAAGACGATGCCGGCCGCGAGGCAGACCACCAGCAGCAAAAGACGCAGCAGCAGGCCCTCGGTGAAGGGGACCCCGGCGGCGTTCGAGGCGATGACCGTCGCGAAGGCGTTGACCGTCGATCCCAGCGTCCCGATGCCGGCTCCCAGCATGATCACCGCGACGCCGGTCAGGGCGTCGTAGCCGGCGCGGATGAAGATCGGCAGGATGATCGCGTAGAAGGCGAGGCTCTCCTCCGCCATGCCGTAGGTCGTGCCGCCCGCGGCGAAAGCGATCATCAGGATCGGGATCATGAGAATCTCGCGCCCTCGAAGGGCACGCAGCAGGCCTCCGATGCCCGCGTCGATTGCCCCTGTCCGCGTGACCACCGCCAGGAAACCGCCGATGACCAGCACGAAGACGGCGACATCGATGGCGTTCGCCTTGCCGGTTGCGGGATCATAGAGGCCGGCGATCGGCGCCATCAGCACCGCCTTCAGCCCCTGCGGCTCCGCGTCGACCTGATGAAACGTCCCCGGCACCGGAGCCGCACGGTCGAGCGCGGCATTGAAGGCGCGCTCGTATTGGCCAGCTGGAATGATCCAGGTCAGTACCGCGACGACGATGATCAGGAAGAAGAGGACGGTGAAGGCGGTCGGGAACTTCTTCGGCATGATGACAAGCCATCGTCGCTGGGCCTGCCTTGGCAGGCTGATGTGAAGCAGAACGTTTTCAGGCTCTTAGGCATTGAGGCCGGGCCGAGGGTCGCGCTAGCGACCCGCCTTCTTCAAGGCGGACAGTGTCGTATCGAAAGAGATGGTGAAGACGATGCGCGCGTCGCATCCGTCCGCGAACCCGCTGCGAACGACGCAGGCGTCGCCCCCGAGATCCGTGTCCCAGTAGCGCAGGTCGAAGGTGAGCGATTTCCACGTGTAGGAAATGCCGGCGGTCCAGGCCAGTTGCTCGTAGGCGGCCGGGTCCTCGAAGAACTGGTAGCCGATCCCGCCATAGATCGCGAAGTCGTGCGGCAGTGGAACCTCGACGCCTCCGGCCACGAAGGTGGCGGTGTTTCCGCTCTGATTGTAGTCGGGCGCGAAGAAAAGCCGACCCGCGAGGGTGAAAAGGCCGGAGACATCGTAGTCCGCCTTGGCATACAGCTCGCCGTAATCCGGACTCACGCTTTCAGGTGCATAGAAGTAATGCACATAACCGAGGTCGAGCTTCAACGGTCCGAATTCCGGCCGGATGCCGAGCGCGGTGTCGATCTCGGCTCCTGAGTAGCCGGCTCCGAAGTCGACGTTCGACGACCAGATATTGGCGTAGAGGGGCCCGAAGGACGGCTCCACATAGCCCTGTATGGCGGGACGATTGGCGGAATTGGTGATACCGCGCGAGACATAATCCGTCGTTGCGGCGATGCCGAATGCAACATCGAGCGGCCAATTTGCCGGCGATCCCATGTCGGATGTCGCAGGAGGCGGGATCAGCTGAAGCATCGGCTCCGTTGCCATCGCATCGGCAGGCGACATAATAACTACTATAGATATAACCGTAACGAACCTACGAAACCAACATTCATCATCAAGGGGGCCGTGCAATTGCTGCAAATTTTGTGATGAATTCGTTTTAAAAGGCATTCATCCCTCCCCATTGACAATCACGCAATGGGATAATTTATTTTATATACCGCTAGTTGCAGGTTCGATTTTATAATTTTGACGAACATGCAGCATTCGGGAAATATATTTCCATGAAATGCGCAGGCGCAATAGAGGTCGGAAGTTTTTTGCCGCTCGTATCGGCGGACCTGGCATCGTGACGCGATGGGTGAGCTTATAAATAATGCGTATTTTGTAATTATGTATGCAGAATAATTCTGTTGATTGACGAATTTTATCTACTCGGCAGCGATATTTTGCCCGCGGTCGATATAGTGGTCATACTACATGAGACGATTCCGTCGCGTTTCGGCTTCTGTTTGCGACGCTGCTCATGGGGCGTCCGCCCCTCAACAGCTTCCGCCACTACTCACCAAGTCATGCGGGCAATCGCTGAAGCTCTATCGTCTCACCGGGCTCATACGCTCGACGGATGCGCCCGTCGTGCCGAGCTACCTTCAACAAAAAAGGCGATGGGGGTGGACGTGGCAAGTTAGGCTTGTCGGGACGCCGCGCTCGTGTTTGAGGGCTCGCGGGCGCTGTTCTTTCTGCCGGTCGCTGGCGGCAGCCCAGGAAAGCGGCGCCGATCCATTCGAGGTTTTTCCCATTGCGATCCACTGCGAACTGAAGAAAACGCATCACGTCTTTTATCTATCGCGTGTCGACGCGAACGGCGTCGCGACCTACATCTCGCCAAGTCGTGCAGCTGGAACGATCACGGTCGATGGGGCCGCGCAGAGGATTGGCGGCGACCAGTCGGGAAGCTGTAAGGGCAAGACGCTGGAGCAACTGCGCGAGAGCAAGCAGACGCTGGATGTGTCGCGCTAGGCTCAGGATCCGTTGATCTGCTTTGGTCGATCTGATTCAGGCTCCTGAGGAGACTGGATATCAGTGGCCTGTATTGGCTGGCGGACGAGCAGGTGGCTCGGATGCAGCCCTATTTCCCAAGAGCCACGGCAAGCCCTGGGTGGATGATCGCCGGGTGCTGGCGGGATTATCTTCGTCAACCGCCATGGCCTGCGCTGGCGCGATGCGCCGGCAGCCATAGTCCGCATAAGGCGCTGTATGCTCGCTGGAAGCGCTGGAGCGAGGCAGGCTCATCCGGATGATGAGGCGTTGTCCATCCCCCACGCCGAGCGCCGCACGGTCATGATCGACGCGACCCGTCTGAAGGCGCACCGCACGGTTTCGAGCCTGCGGGTAAAGGGGCGCATCGGGCGACTGATCGGACGCACCAAGGGCGGCATGAACACCAAGCTTCACGCGTTGACCGATGTGAATGGACGCCCGACGGCCTGTTCTATGACGGCAGGCCAGGTGAGTGACGACACCGGCGCCGCAGCCCTGCTGGACAGTCTGTCGAGGGCGCAGCGGCTGACGGGCGACCGGGTTTATGACACGGACTGGTTCAGAGACGTCTCGCAGGCCAAGGGCATCAAGCCCCGCATCGCGGAGCGGAAATCCCGAACCGAGCCCATGCGCCACGACAAGCGCCGATACAACCGCCGAACCCGCATCGAGATCATGTTTGGCGGGCTGAAGGACTGGCGGCACGCCACCACCCGTTACGACCGATGTCCGACCGTCTTCCTGTCCGCGATAGCCCTCGCGGCAATCGCGCTCTTCCGGCCGCGCATCCTGAGCCTGGCGTGCCGTGCTGCCCAACATGAAAGCTGGTGCGGTTGCCGGTCTTGCATATCGGGCTCGGTATCGGCCCGCCTCCGAGGTGTCGGCCGTGCCACTCACCGATCCCGCTGCCGCAATACAAAGGCCGGTGAACCCCTCGGAAACGGTCCCATGGCGGTGGCCTACAGCTTTGGTTTGCAACCCAATGGCTTCAAGCTCTGGCGCCTTGCCTGCCGGTTCGATGGTAGGCAGAAGCTTCTTGCTATCGGCCCGTACCTATTGATCCCACTCGTGGAGGCGCACCAGGCGCGCGACCACCTGCACGGACTCATCGCGGCTCGCGCATGCCCTCATCCATCACCCGCATGATCGGGTAGATCACATAGGAGATTACCGTCTGCTGTCCGGCATCGATCTCGGCGCGCGCCGTCATGCCGGGCGAGAGGCCGAGGCCGCCATTGGCAAATCGTTCGACGCTCGCCGGATTGAGCACAACCCGCGCGCGAAAATACGAACCGCCGCCCTGCATTGGCTCGCGCTTCACCGCATCCGGGCTCACCACCTTCAGCGTGCCGTTGAGCATGCCGTGGCGCTGGAAGGGAAAGGCGTCGAGCTTCACTCGCACCGTGTCGCCGACGCGCACCATGCCCCGGTCGGCGGCGTCGATCTCCACCTCGGCCTCAAGTGGAGTGTTGGACGGCACGATGGTCACCAGCGGCTCGGCCGATTGCAGGACCGATCCGACCGAGCGCTTCGCCACCTCCATCACGACCCCGTCTACCGGCGAGGTCAGCGCGCTGAGGCTCATCTTGCGCCGCGCCTTGGTGGCTTCCTCGTTGACGGCATCGAGGGTGCGGTCGGCCTCGACCAGTTGCTCCTCGGCGCGCCGGCGCCATTCCTTGACGAACGCCATCCGCTTGGCGCGGGAGGCCGCAAGCTCGTGCTCCAGTTCCTGCTGCTCGCCGCGCAGCGTGTCGCGCTGGGTGATGGCGCTCAGCGTGTCGGCCTGTGCTTGCAGCAGCTGGAAGCGCGAGGTGTAGTTGCCCTCATAGGATTTGGCGCGGATATCCTCCATGTCGTGCAGCAGCTTCACGCGGCCGTCGATCGCCGCCAGCGACGCCCGGTTGGTGTCGAGCTTGGCTTCGATGCGGCGGATCTCCTCATCGAAATTGGCGAGGTTGGCGGCATATTCCGCCTGCCTCTCCGTGTGGAGACGTACCTGCGTCGCCCGGTTCGGCTCGCCGGAAGGGTCGGAGAACGGCTGCCCGCCGAGTTCGGCATGGAGGCGCGCAACCTCCGCCTCCAGCCCGTGCTGGCGCTCCTCGAGGGCATTCTGGTCCGCGCCGACGAAGGTGGTGTCGAGCTGTACCACCGTCTGACCGGCGCTCACCCAGTCACCCGCCCGGACGAGGATGGTTCGCACCACCGCCGATTCCAGTGGCTGCACCACCGCCAGTGGCTCGGAGGCAAAGAGCTGGCCGTTGGCCACCACGATGCGGTTGATCTGCGCCACGCTCGCCCAGACCGCGAAGGCCGCTACCAACAGGACGATGATCAGTGCGCCGGTGCGCGCCGGCAGCGGGATACGCCGCTGCTCCAGCGCCAGCGCATCCGGCAGGTACTTGGCGACGGCATCGCCGGCGGCGCGGCGGTTCAGCGGCGCGTTCATGCCGCCCGGCTCGTCTGCTGGCCCCAGAGCTGGCGATAGAGCGGGCAGTCGCGCAGCAGCGCCTCATGCGGCCCGTGCCCGACCACACGACCGCGATCGAGCACCACGATCAGGTCGGCGCTGCGTATGGTGGTCAGCCGGTGCGAGATGGCGATGGTGGTGCGCTGTCGCGCGAAGCGCTCGAGATTGGCGACCACCACCGCCTCGCTCTCGGGGTCGAGGGCGCTGGTCGCCTCGTCGAGGATCAGGATGGGCGGGTCGCGCAGCAGCGCGCGGGCGATGGCGAGCCGCTGCTTCTGGCCGCCGGAGAGATTGGTCGCGCCTTCTTCCAGCAGCGTGTCGAAGCCCTGCGGCAGCAATTCGATGAAGTCCTGCGCCCCCGCCTGCCGCGCCGCCTCCATGATCTCGGCAAGGCTGGCGCCCGGCCTCGTGGCCGCGATGTTGTCGCGCACGCTGCCGCGGAACAGGAAGGCGTCCTGCAGCACCACGCCCATCTGGCGGCGGATATCGGCGAGGTCCATCTCGCGCACATCGGCACCGTCGAAGCGGACGATGCCGGACTGTACCGGCAGCAGCGTCTGGATCAGCCGGGTCAGCGTGGTCTTGCCAGAGCCGCTCGGCCCGACGATGCCGACAAAGGCGCCGGCGGGAATGGTGAGGCTCACCCCGTCCAGCGCCGTCGCCACGGCGCGCGGATACTGGAAACGCACATCGGTCAGCGTGATCTCGCCGCGCAGCTTGGTCCGGAGGCCGCGGCCGAGATTGCGCTCGGCCGGCTGGTTCATCACCTCGCCGAGCATGCGCACCGACAGCGCCGCCTCCTGATATTCGTTGAGCAGGCCGACCAGCGCCACCAGCGGCCCGGAGACGCGCCCGGCCAGCATCTGGAACGCCACCAGCGCACCGACGCTCATCGTACCGGCGAACACCGATTCCACGCCGCCCCAGACCACCGCGACCATCATCAGCCGCTCCAGCAACGCCGAGATCTGCCGGGCGGTCATGGCGATCTTGCCGACCTCGAAATGCCGCTCGATGGCGTGCGCCGCCTCGCCGTCCCACTGCCGGCGCTGGCGGGCCTCCAGCCCGAGCGCCTTGATGGTCGGCATGCCGTGAATGGTCTCGACCAGCAGTGCCTGCCGGCTGCCCTCGGCGCGATACAATTGCTGGAGACGCCGGCGATAGGGCACGATCAGCAGGCCGATCACCGCGCAGATCGCCAGCGAGAAGCCGATGACGATGGCGGTCAGCTTCAGGCTGTAGAAGGCCAGCGTCGGGATGAACACGATGAGCACGCTGGCGTCGAGCAGCGTCATGAACAGCCGCCCGGTAAGGAACTCGCGCACCACCGAAGCCTGCTGCATGTGCTTCACCAGCACGCCGGCGGTGCTTGCCTCGAAGAACATCGACGGCAGCGACAGCAGATGGCCGAAGGTGCGGGTGGTGAGCCGCACGTCGATGCGGGTGGTGGCGTAAAGCAGGAAATAGGAACGCAGATAGCCGAGCACCGCCTCGAAGACGAGCGCGATCAGCACGCCGGCGCCGATGACATACAGCGTCGAAATGGCGTGGTGCACCAGCACCTTGTCGATCACCAGCTGAAAGAAGATCGGCACGGCAAGCGCCAGCGCGTTCAGCACCAGCGCCATCAGGCCGATCTCGCCGAACAGGCCGCGCTGGCGAAGGATTTCCGGGATGAACCAGCGCAGGCCGAAGGGCTGGTCGGGATCGCCCAGCGAGAAGCGGCGCTTCAGCAGCACCGCGGTGCCGGAGCAGGCGGCGGTGAAGCGGGCGCGGTCGATGGCTATCGCCCCGGCCTGCGGTGCCAACGGATCGACGATGGCGAGGCGGACCTCCTCGCCCTCATCCATGCGTCCGGAGAGGATCACCGCATTGCCGTTGTCGAGCAGCGCGATGGCCGGAAAGGCGGCGCCGAGCCCGATCAGCGTGTCCCAGTCGAGCCGTATCGCCCGCGCGGTCAGGCCCTGCGCGGCGGCAATGGCGGCAAGATGCTCGGCATCGGGCTCGGAGGTGAGGGCGGTGTCATGCACCAGCCGCTCGACATCGAGATCGAGCCCGTGATGCCGGGCCACCGCCGCGAGGCATTGCAGCGCCGTGTGGCGACAGGTCGGCATGTCGGTGCCGCCTCCGCCGCTATGGATGTCCTCAGCTCTCATGGGCTACCTGCGCCGAGCTTGCGTCGCCGCCGCTTCTGGCACTGCCACAGGATCTCGGAGAGCCCGGCGTGAAAGGAAGCCCGGCCGACGAGGGGGCCGCGGCTCGACGTCCTGGTGCGCGAACTCCCGGTGGGCAGTCTGTTGGCAGGTCCGGCCGTGACGCGTCGACAGGGGTGATGCCCGTCTTGGCAGACCCGGCCACGACCGGTCGGGCCGCCGGAGATCCCGTCTCGACAGGCCTGGCTGTCGCGAGGCTCGCGCCCGGCGGTTCGCCGCGGCCACCAGTGCGCGCCGCGACATTCTCCCGGATCGAAGCAGAACCGGAGCCTCGCCCGGCCATCCCCCGCAACGGCCGGCCGACATCGGCTCGCATCAGCACCTTCACGGCACCGGGAAATTCGGCGAGGCATCGCCATTGCCGGCCGGTTTCGGCGCGGCGACGACGGTCTCGGGCAGGCCGGCCGGCGCCGGCTCGCGCTTGACGATGCCCTGCTGAATCAGCACGTCGAGCATGCGCTGCATCATCTCCTGCGCGCGCAGGAAGCCCTCCACCGGCAACACCACGCGCTGGCGAAAGCGTGGCACCGGCTGACCGTTCGCGTCGCGTTCGGTGGGCGACTGCGAGACGAGGTCGATGCGGATCGTCGACCCGGTCACCGAGATGTCGCCGAAGCCGTCGGCGAAGATTTCGTCACTCATCGGGCACTCTCATCCTGTTCATTGCATCGGGCGGCAGGCGAAGGCGGGTCAGGCCGCGAGGCTTGACGTTGCGTTGAAGCTGCTCCAGCTGCTCCAGTTCGTGCCGTTCGATGCTCGGACCCAGAGATTGTCGGTGCTTCCCGCGGCACCGGCAACGAAGCTGACAGAACTGAGGGCGCTCGCCATCACGTCGATGGTGCTACCGGCCGACTGTGCGGTGCCGCCGACGCTGAACTTGCCGGAAGTCGCCTCCGGGCTGAGGTCAATGAACTGGTAGGCGGTGATCGGCGTGCCGCCGGTGCTGGCGACCGTAAACAGCGAACTGACCGCCGTGGTGCCGGAGACGCTGGTGTCGGTGGTCGTTACGGTCGGCGCACCCGCCGCGACCGTCGTCACATTGGCGGCGCCCCAGGCACTGTAGCCTCCGGCATTGGCGGCGCGCACGAAGATCGTGTCCTGACCCGAGGCGGTACCGGCCACGAATGTGGTGGTAGCCAGCTGGGCTGGCGTCAGGGTCACTGGCGTGCCGGCAGCCTGTGTGCTGCCGTTGATGCTGATCGTCCCGCTGCCGGCCGTCGCCGTGGTGTCCATCACCTGATAGGTGACGACGCTGTCGCCGCTCGCCAGCGTTACGCTGAACAGCGAGTTCAGAGCGGTCGATGCGCCGGTGGTCAGCGTCTTGTCGATGCCGGCGACCTGCGGTGTAGCGTCGTCATTGGTGATGGTGCCTGTTGCCGTCAGCGTCGAGCCGCCGCCGAAGAGGTTGGCATTGGTGGGGCTCGACAGCGTCAGCGAGAAGGTCTCGGTCGGCTCGGAGACGACGTCGCCGGTGACCGGCACGCTGATGGTGCCGGTGGTGGCGCCGGCGGCGATGGTCAGCGTCCCGGAGATCGCGGTGTAGTCCGAACCCGCCGTCGCCGTGCCGTTGGCGGTGGTATAGCTGACCGTGGTGGCGAGGTTCGACGCTGCCGACAGCGTAACCGTGAATACAGCGTTCACCGTGCCGCTATTGCCCTCGGCAAGGGTGACGTTGCCGATCGACAGCACCGGCTTGGCGTCGTCATTGGTAATGGTGCCGGTGGCCCGCAGCGTGCTCGCCCCGCCCGAGAAGGTCGCCCCGTTCGCGTTCGACAGCGTCAGGTAGAAAGCTTCATTGGCCTCGTAGCGGGTGTCGCCCCTGACCGCGACGTTGATGGTGCCGGTCTTGGAGCCGGCGGCAATCGTCAGCGTACCCGAGGCGGCGTTGTAGTCGCTGCTCGACAGCGCCGAATTGTTGGAGGTCGCGTAGGAGAAGGTCGTGCTGGTGGCCGAGACGGCCGACAGCGTGACCGTGAAGGTGGCGTTCTTGGTGCCGCTATTGCCTTCGGTCACGCTCACATTGGCCATCGTCGCCACCGGCGGCGCGTCGTCATTGGTGATGGTGCCGGTGGCGCTCAGCGTCGCGCCGCCGCCGGAGAACGTGGCTCCGGTCGGCGAGGACAGCACCAGCGAGAAGGTCTCGTTGGGCTCATAGCTGGTATCGCCGGTCACCGGCACGCTGATGGTACCGCTGGTGGCGCCGGCGGCGATGGTGAGCGTGCCTGTCGTCGCGGTGTAGTCGCTGCCGGCCACGCCGGTGCCGTCGGCGGTGGCATAGGCGATGGTGGTCGCCACTTCCGAGGCCGCCGACAGGGTGACGGTGAACAGCGCGGTCGCCGTTCCGCTGTTGCCCTCGGCGACGCTCGCGCCGGCCAGCGAGATCACCGGCAGGGCGTCGTCATTGGTGATGGTGCCGGCGGCGGCGAGCGTCGGGCCGCCACCCGAAAGGCTGGCGCCGTCCGGCGCGGACAGCACCAGCGAGAAGCTCTCGTTGCTTTCATAGACGGTGTCGCCGATCACCGGCACGGTGATGACGCCGCTGGTGGCGCCGGCGGCGATGGTCAGCGTGCCGGACGTCGCGGTGTAATCCGCGCCGGCCTTGGCGGTGCCATCGGCGGTCGCGTAGCTGATGGTGGTGGCGCGACCCGAGGCCGCCGACAGCGTGACGGTGAAGCTCATCGTCGCGCTGCCGCTGTTGCCTTCGGCCAGCGTCGCCGCGGCGATCGAGGCGACCGGCGCGACGTCGTCATTGGCGATGGTGCCGATCGCCGACAGCGTCGAGGCGCCGCCGGTGAAGGTGGCGCCGCTGGGCGAGGACAGCACCAGCGACAGCGTCTCGTCGGCCTCGTAGAGTGTGTCGCCGGCCACCGTCACGCTGATGGTGCCGGAGGTGGCGCCGGCGGCGATGGTCAGCGTGCCCGACTTGGCGGTGAAGTCCGAACCCGCCGTCGCCAGGCCGTTGGCGGTGGCATAGGCGATGGTGGTGGCGGCGCCGGACGCCGCCGACAGCGAAACCGTGTAGGTCAGCGTGACGCTGCCGCTATTGCCTTCGGTGACCGTCGCGTTGCTGATCGAGGCGACCGGTGCCGCGTCGTTGTTCTTGATGGTGCCGGTGGCGCTGAGCGTCGAGCCACCGCCCGAGAGGGTGGCGTCGGTCGGCGCGGACAGCACCAGGGACAAGGTCTCGTTGGCTTCGTAGAGGGTGTCGCCCTTGATGCCGACGCTGATGGTGCCGCTCGTCGCGCCGGCGGCGATGGTCAGCGTGCCGGACGCCGCGTTGTAGTCGGAGCCCGACTTGGCCGTGCCGTTGGAGGTGGCGTATTTGACCGTGGTGGCGACCGCCGAGGCGGCCGACAGCTTCACGGTGAACACCATGTTCGCCGTGCCGCTGTTGCCCTCGGTGACGTTGACCGCCGCCATCGAGATCACCGGCGGCGCGTCGTCATTGGTGATCGTGCCTGTCGCGCTCAGCGTCGAGCCGCCACCCGAAAGGCTGGCGCCGCTCGGCGGCGACAGCACGAGTGAGAAGCCTTCCGCCGTCTCGTAGAGCGTCTCGCCCGTCACCGCCACCGAGACCGTCGCGGTGGTTTGGCCGGGTGCGAAGGTCACCGTGCCGGAGGTCGCCGCATAGTCGATGCCGGCTTTGGCCGAGCCGTCCGCCGTCGTGTAGCCGACGGTGACCGGCACCTCGGACTGGTTCGACGACAGGGTGAGGGTGAACACCGCCGAGGTGGTGCCGCTATTGCCCTCCACCAGGGTGACATTGCCGACGCTCAGCGTGACCGGATTGATCGACAGGGTGTAATCGACCACTTGGGACGCGTAATAGCCCGACACCCTCACATAATAGTCACCGGCCGTCAGGGTGCGGCCGTAATACATGTCCGTGTTGTCGTCGCTATAGAGACCGCTGGCGACCGAGGCGCCATTGGCGTTGAGCAGATCGAGATCGGCAACCCCGCTTGAGGTGAGGCCGAACTCGACATAGGTCGCACTGGTCAGCGAGAAGCGGTAATAATCGAGATTGGTGGCGGTGGACGACGCCGACACCTGTTCGGAGACGGTGACTAGCGACGGGTTGCTGCCGAAATCATGGGCATCGGCGAAGCCGGAGCCGGCGATCTCCGGCATGGCTTCGGCCTTGAGCGACAGGGCATAGCCGCTGGACCCGCCGGAACTCGGTGCCACCCGGACGTAATAGGTGCCGGCGACGAGGACGTCTGTCGCCGTTCCCGCCGCGCCGTCGATATGGCTGTTGGCGATGGTGATCCCGGTGGCCTCGCCCGAGACGGGATAGATGGTGGCATTCACATAATCGGTGGTGCCGGCGAGGCCCAGCGTGATGACCGACGCCTTGTCGAGCGTGAAGCTGTAGACGTCGAGCGTATCGCTGCCGCCGACCCAGTCCTTCGCGGTGACGCCGCTGGCGGTCACCGCACCGAGGCTCTTCGCGGTGGCGAGGGTGTTGCCGGCGGCATCGGTGGCCGAGGTGCCGATGGCGGGCGCGCCGGTCCAGTAGGACAGGTCGTAGGCGGCTCCGGTGGCCGGCGTGCCGTCATTATAGGTCACGCTGAACGTGTAGGTGCCGGCGCCGAGTGTCTGCATCGTCGCGGCATTGGCGTTGGCCTCGCCGCCATAAGCCGCCCAGACCTGGTTGGCCGTCGAGTCGGCGAGCCGCATGAAGAGGCTGCGACCGGTACCCTGCACCGCGAAATTCATCACGGTGGACTGCGTCAGGGTGAAGGTGAAGCTGTCGGAGGCATCGCCCTCGCCGACCCACTCGGTGAGGGTCTGCACGGTCGCGGTCGGCGTGATCGCCGTCGCGCCGGTGGTGACGGTCCCCGGCTGCGGCTCGACCCGCGCGGTGAGGCGGTAGTCGGTGCCTGAACCGTAGAAAGTGCCGGTATAGGCCATCCAGTCGACCACTGCATAGTAGGTGCCGGCGGCGAGATCATAGCTGCCGGACGCCTCAAGGTACTGATCGCTGCTGAAGGCCTGGCCGAAGCCGGTGCCATCGGCACGGAAGATCTCGAAGCCGGCATAGCGGGACACGGTATCGAGGTCGAAGGAGACCCGCTGGGCGGAGCTGAGCGTGAAGCTGTAATAGTCGGCGCCGCCGGCATTGCCGACCCAATCGGTCTTGGTCACCCCGGCCCCGGTGAGCGTGCCGAGGCTGGTGGCCGTGGCATTGCTATGGCCCGCCGACCCGTCGACGGCCACCGCCGAGGCGCTCAGCGTATAGGCATCCGAGCCCCAGCCGGTGCTGATGTCGAGTGTGTAGGTTCCAGGGCCGAAGATGAAGTCGAAGGTACCCGGATGGCCGGCGGAGGCATATTCGGTGATCGCGCCGCCCAGCACCGCGGTCAGGTTGCCGCCATCCAGCCGGAGCGTCACCCGCGACACGGCGCTCAGGGTAAAGCTGTAATAGTCGTGCGGGTCGCCGATCACGCCGTAATCGTTGCTGCTGAACGCGGTGTCGGAGACGGTCACCGGCGCGGCACCGAGCGTGCCGAGGCTGGTGGGCGCCGCCGAGCTGTTGCTGCCGGCATTGGGCAACACGGTGGCGGAGGCGCTGATCTGGTAGCCGGTATTGCCGCCGGTGCGGCTGACCACCGCGTAGTAGGAACCGGCCTTCAGCACCGGATCGCCGTAGCTGAGATAACGGCTGTCGTTGAAGTCGTCGACGATCACCGTGCCCGACGTGTTCTGGATGTCGAATTGCAACGGAGCCGAATTGCCGGCGCCGGCGTCGACGAAGCGGAGCGAGACGGCCGAGGTTCCCGTGAGGGTGAACCTGTAATAGTCGAGCGTGTCGGAGCTGCCGACCCAGTCGGCGAGCGTCACCGGAACGGTGCCGAGCGTCCCGAGATTATACGCCGACGAGCGCGCATTGCCGGCATTGTCGGTCGACGAACCGCCGAGCGGGATCGTTCCCGTCGAATAGGTGAGCGTGTAGGCGTCCTGCTCCGTTGTGTTGTCGACCCGGACCACATAGGTGCCGGCATCGAGGCTGACCGTGGTGGTGTGGATCGAGGTGTCGGTGACGTCGCGGATATAGGACCCGTCCGCGGCCAGCAGTCGGAAACCGGTATAAGCCGACCCCGCATCGAGCCGCAGATTGAGCTTCTGCGCCGTGGCGAGGGTGATGCGATAATAGTCCGCCCCGCCCACCGGGCCGGTCGAATCCGCGACGGTGACAGGCGTCGCGCTGGGGGCCAGGACCGTGGCGCCGGGATAATCCTTGCCGGCCGTGCCATCGGCGCTGGTGGCGGTGAGGTTCAGGTCGAAGCGGACGTCGTGCTCCGCCGCCGGGCTGTCGACGAAGACATAATAGGTTCCGGCCGCCAGCGTCGCCTTGAGGGTGTCGGTGCCGTAGACCGCGCTGCTGCCCTGCGACGCATTGTTCGCGTTGAGGAGCGAGACGCTGAAGCTCTGCCCTGACCACCAGTAGTAATAGTTGCTCGCCTGCGTATCGCGGGCGGTCAGGCTGACGGTGGCCGCCTTGTCGAGGGTGAAGCTGTAGAAATACTCGCCGTCCTGTCCCCCGCCGACAAAGCCGCTCGTCGCCAGCCCGGCGCCGCCGACCGCCAGCGCGCCGAGCGATTGCGCCGAGGCGAAGGTGTCGTGCGTGGTCGAGGGCGCCGGCGTCACGGCGGCGGCGTTGCTGGACACCGACAGGCTGTAGTCGAAATTCTCATAGGGCGCCGAGAGCCGCAGGAAATACTCGCCGGCGGTGAGATTGGCGAGCGTGGATTCCATCGCGCCATCGAGGCCGAGCGTGAAGTTGCGGATGGAATTGCCGAAATCGTCATAGATGTTCGCGATCACCGTGCCGGCGCCGGTGAGGGCGACGGTCACCGCGCCGTCGCTGCCGACGGTGAAGCGGAACACGTCGTCGGCGCCGGTGCTGAGATGGTCGCTGAAGGTCGTGGCGGTAGTGCCGATCACCCCGAGCGAGGTGGCATCGGCCAAGGTGGAGCCGGCGGCGTCGGCAAGGGTGCGCACCGTCGCGGCGGTCACGGCATAGCGGGAGGAACCGCCGGAATCGCCCGTGACATAGGCGTAATAGGTGCCGGCCGTGAGTTCGACCTCGCCGCGCCGGAGGTCGTCATAATAATAGTTGTCGAACCTGGCGATCTCGTTGTTGGTGGAGCTCCAGATACCCAGCCAGGTCGGTCCGTCAGGCGACGTCAGGTCGAACCGCACCTGCGAGAGCGCGCCGACGGTGAATTTGAACACGTCCTGAAGGTCGGTGCCGGTGGTGCCGCCCACCCAGCCCTTGACGGTCGTGCCGGCGCTGGTCAGCGCACCGAGATCCTGTGCGCCGGTGTAGCCGAAGCCGGTCAGGCCGACATTGGCGGTGCCGACGCTCGGCGCCCCGGTCCAGTAGTCGAGCGTGTAGGCGGTGTCGTTGTTGTTTCCCTGCACCTGCACGTAATAGGTGCCGGCGGTGAAGCTTACAGCATCTCCAAATCCACTGAGATCGGCGTACTCCAGCGTGCTGCCGGAGGCATCGTAGAGATAGAAAGACCCGCCGCCGATGCTGGTACCACGCAGATTCACCGTGGCGGCCGACGACAAGGTGAACTTGAACCAGTCCTCATTGGCGCCGACGCCGACCCAGTCGCTGACGGTCTTGACCGTCGAGGTCGGCGAAAGCGTGCCGGCGGTGGCCTGCGTGGTTTTCGCCGCGCCGTTCAGCGCGGTGGCCGAGACGGCGAAGGAATAGGCGCTATTGCCATAGTCGTAATAGAGCGGTTGGCCGTGGATGTAGTAGGTCCCCGCCGCGAGCGTGATGGCCTGGGCGATGTTGTCGCCGGTGGTGTCGAGCGTGGCCAGGACCGAGCCGTCGCCGGTCTCGATCGCCAGGCGGACATTGTCGCCCGAGACGCTCGGCGAGCGCAGCAGCACCCGCGAGGCCGCCGACAGGGTGAAGGAATAATAGTCGTTCGGCGCCGCAGTTCCGACCCAGTCGCTCTTGCTGATGGCGGTCGAGGACAGCGCGCCCAACGCCGTCGCGGTGGCCTGCGTCGCGCCGGCGGTGCCGTTGGGATTGCCGAGCGCCTGCGCCGTCAGCGTGTAGCCGGTATTTCCGTAGGTGCCGTTGTCGACCAGTACCTTGTAGGTTCCGGCCGCCAATGTCGTCACGATCACGCCGTCCGAGCCGAGCGTGGCACGGTCATAGAGATAGTCATTGCCGGAATAGACGGGGTTGCCGCTACCGTTGACGATGGCGACATAGGGCAGATAAACGCCATTGCTGGCCGTGGCCAGCCGCAGCGATACCGTGGTGACGCCCGTCAGCGTGAAGCTGTAATAGTCGACCGGGTCGGCCGTGCCGACCCAGTCGGTCTTGGTCACCGGCGTCGCGGTGAGCGTGCCGAGGCTGGTGGGGCTGGCGATGTTGTTGCTCACCGCATCGGGCAGCGCCTCGACCTTGGTCTGCAGGCTGTAGCCCGTGCCGATGCTGCCGATATTGGTCACCCGCGCATAATAGGTGCCGGCGGCCAATGCACGCTGCGCCGAAGCGAGAGTAAAGCCGCTTCCCGCACCATAGTCGGTTCCCAGCACATTGCCGTTGCCGTCGAGCAATTCGATCGCGGCATCGGAGCCGGCGGCGAGCCCGGAAAGCTTCAGCGTGATCAGCCCGAGCTTGGTGGTGGTGAAGGAATAGACGTCGATACTGTCGGTTTGGCCGTTCACCTTGACATATTCGGCGGTGGACACCGAGGTCGAGACCGTGCCCAGGGCACGTGCGGCCGCCAGCGTGCTGCCGGCGCTATCGGTCTGGCTGCTGGTGCCGACGGTCGGATTGCCGGTCCAGTAGGAAAGATTGTAGTTCTGCACGCCGTCGGTGCCGTCGTGAAACACGGTGACGTAATAGGTGCCGGCGGCGAGCAGCGCCGACAGCTCGCCATTCGCCTGCCCGCCTTCATTCCAGGCGTCGGCAGAATCCTGCATGAGGAAGTTGCCTGCCGCATCGCGCACGGCAATCGTGGAACCTTGGACGTTGGTCAGTCCGCTCAGGCTGAGATTCAGCCGTCCCGCCGCGCTCAGCGTGATGGCGTAGACATCCGGCCCGGTCCGCGGATGCACGACGTCGCTGACCGTCTGTACCGTAGTGGTGGGTGCCGCCAGCACCTTCGGCGCCAATAGGCTGGTCCCCGTCGCGCTGTCGCCGATAGCGGTCGCGGTGAGGCTCGCCGTGTAGGGGGTGTCGTCGCCGGTCTGGCGCACCGCCAGGTAATAGGTGCCCGCCACGAGCCGGTTCGACAGCACCGTCGGGGTCAGTTCCGACGCGTCGTTATACGCAATCTCCTGCAGTTGAGCATTGTAGATGTTGACATAACCGCTACCGAGCAGCCCGGACAGGCTGACCTGCAGCGAGGCGGCGCTGGTCAGCGTGAAGCGATAGTAATCCACCCCGTCGCGGCTGCTGACGACGTCGCTGACCGTGATGGTGCTCGATCCCAGCACCCCGAGATCGCCGGCGCTGGCGATCGTGTCCCCACCGAGATCCTGCGGATTGAACGCGACGGTCATGCGGCAATTCCTCTCAGATCGCACGCCATGAAGGACGGGTGCTGCGGTGGCGTGGGGAGATGGGATTTGGACAGGAACAGTTTCTGCCCGCAGGACGGGTCAGCGTGTACGTCAGTTCGCTCACACCAAAGGGAAGGTGCGTATCGGCTCGAAACGGAAAGACTGGCAGAAGGGCGTGGCGGCATAGCCTGACTAAATGATCAAGGGTTATACTGCTTACTCATCCCGGAAGCCGGAATGCGCATCATTTCGTATGGAAATTCAGGGAGCGGCGGGAAGGCACTGCGCACGCGGAATTTGAACGGTGCACGCTTGACGTACGGTCCCGTAGCCTTCACAGGTCGAATGGCGACCTGGTAAATAGGGATTTACTTGAATACACACTAATGCGAATTCAGCGTCAAGAGACGTATCTCGTCGAAAATAAAAATTATCTTTTAAGTTATTCGACTATATCCATTATATATTTCTATTGGAAATAAAATAACGCGCCGAATGTGGCGTTGAATTTCATAATATGAATCGTCATTTTTTATCTACATTTAGAAATATACTTTATTGTTGTCTTTCATTTGTCGTGTATTTGAAAAAGTCTTGTGCTTAATTGTAAGGTATGAGGCGGCGATTCATACGGAACTTGATATTTTATAGGAATTTGGTATATAATTATGTACTAATTTACTTCCTATTTTTTATTAAATGAGTAGTTTCGAGCCTCAACACTCGCCGAATGTGGTGCTCCGGTCGATGGGGTCGCCTGCACATTGTCGCGTTAAAATCCCGGCGTTCCGGTCGAGCGTGGAATCCGTCCGGTTGGGCCAACCAGTCTCGTCAGACGGGAGTGAATACCTTCCAAGGCCAGGGCCAGGGCTGCCGCGTTCCCAGAATTTGAACCCGCGTGACGCCGGAAAATTCCGGGATTGGATTCATGCCGCGCCGCGCTGGATGTGGTCTGAGGGCGTCGGCCCGGTCAATTCGGTCGGTTCGTCGTCCTTGTCATGGATGAAGACGTGCCCTTCCCCGATCTCGGTACCTGCCTTCTTGATGGAGGCGTGTATGACCTCGATCGAGGTGCCGTCGGGCCGATTGACGTCGGCGAGACGGTCGTGATGCCGGATGGTGATGAAGACGGTGATGGACTTGGGAGGCCTGGCGGACGGGGAACGCGCCGCGTTCAAAGGATCCAGCGCAAGCCCACGCACAAACTCGGAAAACCTTCAGCACAATCATCGTGTCTCGAAATTGCTGATGATCAATGCATCCAGTATCTCAATGACCGCTTCAGGCGGTCTCACGCCTAAAGCCGAGGTCCTGCCGGCGGCCCGATCTCGCCGTGCAAATCAAGTGAGCGAATGCCTGGAACCGGAGATTTGGCCAGCAGCCGGTTTTGTGGACACGAGATCAAGCCAATTTAGCTTGTTCCTCGAACTCGACAGGGCTCAGCCAGCCCGGTGTCGAGTGCCGGCGCCGGCGATTTCAGAAGCGCTCGACGTCGTCGAATACATGTGCTCCCGCGCCGTCTTCCGTCCTGCGGACCTTGCTCATCGTGCGCATAGTCTTGAGATACGAGGAGAAGCTTGCCATCCCAGCGTTGTCCCAGACGTTGCCCGACCGGCTTATCGAACAGGTGATGCCGTGATCGGCCATCAGGTGCTGGAACGGCTCGCTGGCGTGGATGCCAAGGTCCGCAACGGACGCGGGACTGGCCTTGCCAGCGAAACGGGATGGCGGTCGAAACCACTCAGCGTTCACAGCGCCAACGTGACAATACAAATCGAATTTGCTACAACTATCTAACATATAGGACGCATTGAGGCCATGTCAGAAGCAACGCTGACAGTTCTCGACAATGTTGTTTGTGCCTGCCGCGTCCTCTGCGCCAATAGCATCCCATCTTAAGCGATCGCGATCTGGCGGTCTTACTCGGAGGGAATGTGATGCAGGTCAACGAAGACAAGCTGCATGCGCTGGTCGGAAAGATGCTCAACGATCTTGGCGGCGCTTTCAGCGTTCCAACGGTACGACTTGGGCTGAGGCTTGGTCTCTTCAAAGCGCTTCACGAACACGGACCGGTTACTGCGGCCGATTTGGCCCATGCAGCCGGCGGGCTGGCCGAGCGTTATGTGCGTGAGTGGGCACTCGCTCAGGCGGCGAATGGCTACATCGATTTCGAGAGTGCCTCCGGGAAATTCAGCCTGTCACCTGAGCAGGCCATGGTGTTCGTCTCGAAAGATAGCCCCGTCTACCTCGAGGGCGCGTTCGATCTGGTCGCGGCGATGATCGAAGGTGAGCCGAAGGTCGAGCACTCTTTCCGGACGGGGGCCGGCGTGCGCTGGGGAGATACCGCCGGATGCCTGTTCTGCGCCACAGGCGCCTTCTTCAGGCCGGGCTATGTCAACAATATCGTGCAGAACTGGCTGCCTGCTCTCGTTGGTGTCGAGGACAAGTTGAGGGCGGGAGCAAAGGTGGCAGACGTCGGGTGTGGGGTCGGTTTCTCAACACTTCTGATGGCTGAAGCGTACCCCAATTCTCAATTTGTCGGTTACGATTTCCATGAGCCGTCTGTTGAGGAAGCGAAGGTCCATGCGCAGGCGCATGGGTTGAGCCACAGGGTGAAGTTTATCGCGACGACCGCCAAGGATATCGAGGAAGGCGGCTTCGACCTCGTGACAAGCTTCGACTGCTTGCACGACATGGGCGATCCGCGTGGGTGCGCGGATCACATGCGACAAATCCTGAAGAGCGACGGAACGTGGATGGTCGTCGAGCCGATCGCCGGCGATCGGCCCGAAGAGAATATGAATCCCGTTGGCAGGCTCTACTACAATGCATCGACGATGATCTGCGTGCCCACGTCGTTGGATCAGGAGGTAGGAGAAGGATTGGGCGCTCAGGCGGGAGAGGCCAAGCTGACAGAGGTCATGCGCGCTGGTGGATTCACGCGCGTGGGAAGAGCGACTGCCGGCCCATTCAATATGGTGTTGGAAGCACGGGTGTAGCCGCCGAGGATGCCGGCGTCGGCGCCGATGCTCGTATTACAGATTACAATCACCACCGGAGCTCGAAGGCAGTGCGGCGGCGTGAACCGGCCTCGGCCGGTTCCGCTGCATTATTCGTGCGGCCTCGAGCGACGACGTGTCGGCATGGCTATTCGTTCCATCGGATCGCCGAACGTCCGCTGGTCAGATCGGTAAGCAGCCGCTCCACGCCACCTGCTTCCGATATTGGTGCAGACACCGACAGGATCGCGCCGCTGTCCGTAAACGCTTGAACCCCCACCTGCACGCCCGGGAGGGCGCTCAACCTTGCCTGGACCAGCGTCAAATCACTGAACCCGCATGAGACCGTCCCGGAGATGGCCTCGATGAGCGCTGCCTTTTCAGCTTCGCGCAAGCAGAGGGCCGCCGTTCCGCCATAGGCACGGATCAGGCCGCCGCTGCCCAGAAGGACGCCACCGAACCAGCGGGTCACGACAACGGCGACGCGATCGAGGCCTTGCCCGTCGATGGCGGCAAGGATCGGCTTGCCGGCGGTTCCGCCGGGTTCCCCATCGTCGTTGAAGCGGTAGGTCTGCCCCAGGCGCCAGGCCCAGCAATTGTGATTGGCCGCCGGATCCGACTGTGCCGCGATGAAGTCTTTCGCCGCCGCCTCGTCCGCGACAGGACCGGCGACCGCAATGAAGCGGCTCTTCTTGATCTCTTGCCGGCGTATAGCGAGTTCAACGAGGGTAAGGCGCGCGACCATACGCTCGTCTATCACGAGCTGTGTCCTGAATCTCCTCCGGCCTGAGGGGGGCCTGACCGCCGCCGTCAGCGCCTTCCAGCCACCGGTTCGATAGAAGTTCAGCATGAAGTGGCCGATGCCTTCACGACGAGCTTGCGCTGCCCTTCGGACGTAGCGCCGTCCCCCAGGTTCGCGTCGGTCACCACCATGTCGGCGAGCTGAAACGCCTCGAACTCCGCGCTGAAAGCCGTGCCGCCTTGTTCGGCCAGCGATCCGACATCGAACACGAGCCGGCGCTCATCGTCATTGCCGATAACCTCGCGCAGATGCCGGAGGGCGTGGCGAACGGCCTGGAAGCCGGCCGCCGGCATCCCGATGCCGGCCTCGACGGCTCCGGTGATTGAGCATGATGGAGATCAAGATGCGCGCCCCTCCAACATGGCCATGGCCGTGCTGGCCTCAAGGTTGTCCGTCGCGCCGCTTGGGGCACGGGAAGTGCCGCGGCCGGCGCTGGTCAAACGGATCAACAGCGGCAGCTGCCCGCCAAGGCGGAGGCCGGGGCGCTGCGCGACGAGAGCTCCACTGCCAGCAGGCGACACAGGCCTCCATGACGATGCTGCCGGCGCTGAACGTCACCGGCATGCACGACGGTTCGGAGGCGCTGTTCGGCAAGGGATATGACATCTTCCCCATCTGGAAGGGGCGGATGGACAGCCGCATATGGGTGCCGACGCCCAATGCCGACGTCATCGCCCGACTGCGCCGATGACACTTCGAAGGGCTATTTTCGGTGAGGTCGCTCACCTATTACGTCTTTTACGTCTTCCTCTTTCTCCGCGCCGTCATGGCGAAGGGCAAGGCGTACCGATCCGGCTCCCGCCGCCGCGTTGGCGGAGCAGACGTGCGTCTATCGCCTCTTCGCGATGGAAAAGGACGCAAGTCGATGCGGTTCTGCGATCAGACCTGAAATCCGGACGATCTCGTCAAGGTCGGATGAAGACCATCGGATGGTCGAAGGTGCCGGCATTCCCGGCCTCAAATCGAGCGGAGAGGAGACCAGGCGGGTGGTTCCCGAGACGTTCTTCGACCGGTTCGGCGAGGTTCTCGGTATCTTCGTCCTGCTGCCGGGAGGGGCCGCGCCGTACCAGCCGATCCGGCTGCTGCTCGATGTCGCGCAGGAACCCGAACTCAGGACGGTGCCGGTGGAGAGGCCGCGCAGCCCGACGAGGAAGTCATCCGGTGCTTCTTCCTGCGGAAGCATACCGGCTGGCTGGCCGGAAGTGGCTGGAATCGCTCGGTCAACAGCGCAACGCCGATGGATCGCGGACGCTTCAGTCAGCGCGACTCGCGAGCTTCAGACAGGGCGTTTGCGGTTTCCTGTCTCTCGCCGCGCGAAGACGCGGGTGACCTCGGCCAGGTTCTCCGTGCCCCAGGTGCAGAGCGGCACCAGGGCCTCGGCGAGGCCGAGACCCAAGGGGGTAAGGCTGTAATCGACCCGCGGCGGGATTTCCTTGTAGTCGGTCCGCTTCACCAGGCCGTCCGCCTCCAGCTCCTTGAGCTGCTGGATCAGCATCTTGTCGCTGACGTCGCGCACGGCGCGGCGCAGTTCGCCATAGCGGGTGGGCCCGCCCTGGGCGAGGAAATACAGGATCAGCGGCTTCCACTTGCCGGCGATGACCCGCAGTGTCGCGTCCAGCCCGCAGGTGAAGCCGGGGAGCGTCGGGGTGCAGCTCGGAGTCTGCGGCGGGGTGGGGTCAGAGGCGTTCGATGACATTTCCAGGTACTTACCAAAAGGTGCATACTTGTCGATAAGTAGGTAGCCAGCCAACTCTGTGCAACCTTAATGAAGGAGCACATCATGAGCAGGCTACACGGAAAGACCGCAGTGGTGACCGGCGGTGGGACCGGCATCGGGCTCGGGGCGGCCAAGAGGTTCATCGAGGAAGGCGCGTTCGTCTACATCTTCGGCCGGCGACAGGAGGCACTCGACGCCGCCCTGGCGCAGCTGGGACCGCAGGCGCGGGCGGTGCAGGGCTCGGTGACAGATCTCGCCGATCTCGACCGGCTGTACCGGACGGTGAAGGACGAACGCGGCAGGCTCGACATCCTGTTCGCCAATGCCGGGACCGGAGCGTTCGCGCCGCTCGGCGAGATCACGCCCGAGCACTACGACCAGATCTTCGACGTCAATGTGAAGGGGCTGGTGTTCACGGTGCAGAAGGCGCTGCCGCTGATGACGGCGGGTGCGTCGATCATCCTCACCGGCTCGAGCACGGGTGTGATGGGGACGCCGCAGTTCAGCGTCTACAGCGCCACCAAGGCGGCGATCCGCAACCTGGCGCGCAGCTGGGCGCTGGACCTGCGCGGCACCGGCATCCGCGTCAACGTGCTGTCGCCCGGGCCGACTCGGACCGAGCTGGCGGTGGAGGTCGTGGGCGAGGAGGCATTGGACGCGCTCGGCGCCACGACGCCGCTCGGCCGCATGGGCGACCCGACCGAGACGGGAGCGGTGGCGGCGTTCCTCGCCTCCTCGGACAGCAGCTTCATGACCGGCGGCGAGGTGTTCGTCGATGGCGGCCTGGCGCAGGTCTGAGGTGGCAGCCACGTGAAAGGGGGGGCGGCAAGCGAGGTCGAGGCCCCCAAGCCGGCTCGACCGGACCGGTCTCGCCGCGAGGTGCCCCACCATGTCGGGTCCGACAATGGGCCGCGCGCTGGCTGGCAAGGCGGGACGCGACGGGGAGATGACGGGGCGGGATCGTGGATCCCGCCCCTCCGGGCGCGATCATCGACGGCGGGCGGTTCGGCTCGAAAGCCGAGACACGCCCGTCGGCGTTGACGGTCCGCCTTCAGCTATGGGCGAAGGCCTTCAGCGTCTCCGGCTTCATCTCGATGGAGAAGCCGGGCAGCTTGGGCGGCATGTAGGCAGCGTTCTCGATCACGCAGGGATCGAGGAAATGCTCGTGCAGATGGTCGACATATTCGATCACCCGGCCGTCCTTGGTGCCGGACACCGCGACATAGTCGATCATCGACAGGTGCTGCACATATTCGCACAGGCCGACGCCGCCGGCATGCGGCCACACCGGCAGGTCGTACTTCGCCGCCACCAGCAGCACCGCCAGCACCTCGTTCAGCCCGCCCATGCGGCAGCTGTCGATCTGCACCACGTCGATGGCGCCCTCGGCGATGAACTGCTTGAACATGATGCGGTTCTGGCACATCTCGCCGGTGGCGACCTTCACCGGCGCGACCGCCTCGCGGATCTTGCGGTGGCCGGCGATGTCGTCCGGGCTGGTCGGCTCCTCGATGAAGAACGGCTTGGCGAAGGCGAGCTGCTTCACCCAGTCGACCGCCTGGCCGACCTCCCACACCTGGTTGGCGTCGATCATCAGATAACGGTCGGGGCCGATCACCTCGCGGGCGATGGTGAGGCGGCGTATGTCGTCATCGAGATCGCGGCCGACCTTCATCTTCACATGGTTGAAGCCGGCGTCGATGGCCTCCTGGCACAAGCGGCGCAGCTTGGCGTCGTCATAGCCGAGCCAGCCGGCCGAGGTGGTGTAGCAGGCATAGCCCTCGGCCTCGAGGGTGGCGATGCGCGCCGCCTTGCCGGCCTCGGCCTTACGCAGGATGGCGAGGGCGTCGTCGCGGTCCAGCACGTCGGTGAGGTAGCGATAGTCGACGATGTCGGCGATCTCCTCCGGCGACATGTCGGCGACGAGGCGCCATACCGGCTTGCCGGCCTGCTTGGCGAGCAGGTCCCAGAAGGCGTTGACCACCGCGCCGGTGGCGAGGTGCATCGCGCCCTTCTCCGGGCCGATCCAGCGCAGCTGGCTGTCGCTGGTGAGGTGCCGCCAGAACTTGCCCGGCGCTTCGCGCACCGTGTCGAGCTCGACGCCGACCACGAGGTGGCGCATGGCGGAGATCGCCATGCAGCAGATGTCGTTGCCGCGGCCGATGGTGAAGGTCAGCCCGTGGCCGTCGAGGCCGGCCACGTCGGTTTCGAGGATGACATAGGCGGCGGAGTAATCCGGGTCCGGATTCATCGCATCCGAGCCGTCGAGCGACAGCGAGGTGGGAAAGCGCAGGTCGATGACCCGCATATTGGTGATTTTCGCCATGGCGGAGCCTCCGGCAGGATCGGTGAATGAGGATCAGAGATCGGGGACGAAGGTCTGCTTCTGCGAGCCGAGCCCGTCGATGCCGAGCTCGACGACGTCGCCGGCCTTCAGGTAGCGGGGCGGCTTGAAGCCGAGGCCGACGCCGGGCGGCGTGCCGGTCGAGATGATGTCGCCGGGCTGCAGGCTCATGAACTGGCTGAGATAGGAGACCAGATAGGCGACGCCGTAGACCATGGTCTTGGTGGAGCCGTTCTGCATGGTCTGCCCGTTCACCTTGAGCCACATGCCGAGGGTGTGCGGGTTCGGGATGGCCTCCTTGGTCGCCAGCCAGGGGCCGATCGGGCCGAAGCCGTCGCAGGACTTGCCCTTGGTCCACTGGCCGACGCGCTCCAGCTGGAACTCGCGCTCGGAGACGTCGTGGCAGACGCAGTAGCCGGCGACGTAGTCCATCGCCTCCTCCTGCGAGACATATTTAGCCGTCTTGCCGATGACCACGGCGAGCTCGACCTCCCAGTCGGTCTTGGTCGAGCCGCGCGGGATCGGCACGGTGTCGTTCGGCCC
The DNA here is from genome assembly GCF_018390695.1 of Ancylobacter sonchi. Taxonomy (GTDB): domain Bacteria; phylum Pseudomonadota; class Alphaproteobacteria; order Rhizobiales; family Xanthobacteraceae; genus Ancylobacter; species Ancylobacter sonchi. The sequence goes on from NZ_JAHBGF010000016.1 coordinate 325,747, forward strand.
GGCAATGGCCGAGGTCGCCTTCATGAACACCACCGGCTCGGGCGGCATCTCCATGCCGGATTCCGCCGCGTGGTCGGAGAAGTTGAGGCCGATGCAGATGAACTTGCCGACCCCGGCGACGCAGGGGCCGAGGCGGGTGCCCTCGGCGACCAGCGGCAGCGAGCCGGCATCGAGGCCGGACAGCGCGGCGAGCGCGGCGGGATCCAGCGCCGCGCCGGCAATGTCCGGCACATGGGCGGAGAGGTCGCGGATGCGGCCCTCGGCGTCGATCAGGCCCGGCTTTTCCCGGCCCGCCTCGCCATAACGCACGAATTTCATGGAAGTTTTCCTTTCGTGCGGATCAGAGCGACCAGCCGCCGTCGATGGCGATGGCCTGGCCGGTGGTGTAGGTGGCGCCGGCGAGATAGACGGCGAGGTCGGCGATCTCCTCCGGCGTGCCGATGCGGCCGATCGGCTGGCGGGCGATGAAGGCGGCGCGGGTCTGCTCATAGTCACCCTGGGCGCGCAGGCGGTCCTGCAGCGAGGGGCTCTCCACCGTGCCGGGGCAGATGGCGTTGCAGCGGATGTTGTGCGCGACATAGTCGGCGGCCACCGACTTGGTCAGGCCGATCACCGCCGCCTTGGTGACGCTGTAGGCGAAGCGGTTCGGCACGCCTTTGATCGAGGAGGCGACGGAGGCCATGTTGATGATGGCGCCTTCCTTGCGCTCCAGCATGCCGGGCAGCACGGCGCGGATGGTGCGCACCATCGACTTGATGTTGAGGTCGACGGCGAAGTCGAGGTCGCCGTCCTTCATCTCGAGGATGCTGCCGGGATGCACCACGCCGGCGCAGTTGAACAGCACGTCGACCGCGCCGATGCCGGCGACATAGTCGGCGACCGCCTTGTCGTCGAGCACGTTCAGCTTGGCGGTGACGAGCCGGTCGGAGGCCGGCAGCTCGGCGAGCAGCGCCTCGTTGATGTCGGTGGCGTACACCTTGGCGCCGGCCGCCAGATAGGCAAGGGCGCTCGCGCGGCCGATGCCCTGCGCGCTCGCGGTGACAAGGACGGTCTTGCCCTCAAGATTGGCCATGGCCAGTTCTCCGTTCTTCGCTATCGGTCAGTCGAGATGGAAGACTTCTTCCGCCATGGCCCACCATTCGCCGTCCTTGCGGGTGGCGAGCGGGCGCTGGCAGGGAATGGTCAGCTTCCACCACTCCTGGTTCTTCGGGTCGGCGGCCATCTTGGCCATGTCGGCCTCGAAATCGCTGCCGTGGTACTCCCAGGTGCCGAACAGGATGTTCTCCGGCTCGCGCAGGAAGATGGTGTAGTTGCGGATGTTGCAGCGGGTGATCAGGTCGAGCACCTCCGGCCACACGGCGGCGTGCAGCTGCTTGTAGGTCTCGACCATGCCGGGCTCGAGCCCGATCATCATTCCCATGCGTTGCATAACAGGCTCCGTTCAGGCGGCGGTCGACGCCGGGGCGTCGGCGAGCCGGTAGAAGGTAGCGGCGTTGCCGCCGAACACGGCGTCGTGGTGCTCGCCCGGCACGATGGCCTGGCACTGCTCGACCCAGGCGACGTAGTCGCCGGCGAGGCGTAGCACCGGCCAGTCGCTGCCGAAGATCAGCCGTTCCGGGCCGAACAGCTCCAGCAGCGTCTCGGCATAGGGGCGCACCGCGATCGGGGCGTTGCCGCCGGCCTCGGTGAGCAGGCCCGAGAGCTTGCACCAGACGTTGGGCGGCGCCGCGAGGCGGGCCATGGCGCGGCGCCAGTCGGTGATGCGGCCCTCGGCGATCGGCGGCTTGGCGCCGTGGTCGATGACGATGCGCAACTGCGGGTGCCGGGTGGCGAAGGCGGTGAGCGGGCCGAGATGGCGCGGCAGCACCAGCGCGTCGAAGCCGAGGTCGTGGGCGATCATCGCCTCCACCGCCGGGTCGAGTGCGGCATCGTCGATCCAGCCATCCTCGGCGATGTCCTGCAGCATCGGGCGCAAGCCCCTGAGCTTCGGCTTGGCGGCGAGGCGGGCGACGGCTTGCGGCGCGCCGGGCGCCTTGAGGTCGGTCCAGCCGACCACCGCCTTGATGAAGCCGTGCCGGCCGGCGAGGTCGAGCATGTAGGCGGTGTCCGCCTCGCGCTCCATGGTCTGCACCAGCACGGTGCCATCGAAGCCGTTGGCGGTGAGCAGCGGCTCGAGGTCTTCCGGCCCGAAGTCGCGATAGATCGCCGCGAGCTCGGCCGGCGGCCACTGGCCGGCCCGGTCGGCGATGCGCCAGAAATGCTGGTGGGCGTCGATCCGCATCACCGCCTCACACCGGGACCGGGGCGCCGTCGGCGATCAGCCCGCGCTCCTTCAGCCGGTTCCAGAACGAGGCCGGGATGGTCTCCTCGAACCAGCCGATATTGGCGGTGATCTGCTCGGCGTTGCGGGCGCCGGAGACCACGGTGAGGGTGGCGGCATGGGCGAGCGGGAATTGCAGCGCCGCGGCCTGAAGGGTCACGCCCTCTTCGGCGCAGGCGGCGCGCAGCGCTTCGACGCGGGCGACGATGTCGGCGGGCGCGTCGCCATAGTTGAACTTGTTGCTGCCGGCGAGGATGCCGGAGTTGAACACGCCGGCGGCGACGATGCCGACGCCGCGCCGGGCGCACTCGTCCATGAAACCGAGGCTGTGCTGCTCCAGCAGCGTGTAGCGGCCGGCCAGCATGCAGATGTCGAGATCGGCGACCTTGAGCGCGTCCTCGATGATCTCGAACTCGTTGACGCCGAGGCCGAACGCCTTGATCGCCCCCTGCTCGCGCAGGCGGGTGAGCGCGCGGAAGCCACCGCCCTCGGTCAGCTGGTTCCAGTAGTGCTCGTGGAGCTCGCCATGGGTGAAGCGGCCGATGTCGTGCACGAACAGGATGTCGGGCGCCAGCAGGCCAAGCCGCTGCTGGCTGGCCTCGAAGGAGCGCATGATGCCGTTGTGGGAATAGTCGAACACCGGGCGGAACGGCAGCGGCTCGGCATAGCCGTCCTCCATCGCGCCGACGGTCGGGTCCGGCGTCATCACCCGCCCGACCTTGGTCGAGACGGTGTAGCTGTCGCGCGGCAGGTCGGTCAGCATGGTGCCGAGCCGACGCTCGGAACGGGTGAAACCGTAGAAGGGGGCGGTATCGAAATAACGCACGCCCGCGTCCCAGGACGCCTGAAAGGCGCCGGCGGATTCGGCGTAGCTGGTCACGCGGTAGAGGTTGCCCATCTGCGCGCAGCCGAGGCCGATCGCGGTGGCGGCGACCTGGGTACGGGCGTGGATGCGTTTGTCGCCGGCCTTCATGATGTCCGTGTCCGTTCGGAAAGGCGGGGCGCCGGCTGTCCGGCGCCCCGCAGGCGGGAGGTGATCAGTAGAGGACGTTCTTGGCTTCCGGCTGGTCGATGTTCGCCTTGGTGACCACGACGGCGCCGGTGTCGACGAACTTCTCGACCTTCTGCTTGCCGATCAGCTTGGAGACGGTCTTCACGCCGAGGTCGCCCATCTGGAACGAGCCCTGCACCACGATGGCGGTGAGGGTGCCGTCCTTGACGAACTCCTGCAGGTCCTGGTTGCCGTCGAAGCCGACGGCGACGATCTTGCCGGACTTGCCGGCCTGCTTGATGGCGCGGGCCATGCCGATGGCGGTCGGCTCGTTGGCGCCGAAGATGCCCTTCAGGTCGGCATTGGCGGCCAGCACGTCGGTGGTCTGGTTCAGCGCCGTCGCCATCTGCGACTGCGAGTAGAACGGGCCGACGATCTGGAGCTTGGAGTTCGCCTTGATGTAGTCGGTGAAGCCGCCCACGCGGCCGATCTCCGAGCCGGCGCCGGCGACATAGGACATGACGGCGATCTTGCCCTCGGTGCCGACCTTGTCGATCAGCGCCTTGGCGGCGAGCTCGCCAGCCTTGCGGTTATCGGTGGCGAGGAAGGACTGGTAGTACTGCTCGGCGCCCTTGGCGAGCTGGCTGTCGACGATCACCACCGGGATGCGGGCTTCCCACGCCTTCTTCACCGCCGGCACCAGCGCGTCGGGATCGGAGGGGGCGAGCACGATGCCGGCGACGCCGCGGTTCACCGCGTTCTCCACCATGTTCACCTGGTCGGCGATGGCGGATTCCGAGGCCGGGCCCTGGAAGGTGAGGGTGTTGGCGCCACCGGCTTCCTTGAGCGCGGCGTCGGCGCCCTTCTGCACGTTCTGCCAGAAGGTGGAGTTCACCGTCTTGACGATGACGGCGATCTCGCCGGCCTGGGCCGAGGTCTGGGTCACTGCGGCGGCACTGAGCAGCACCGCCGAGGCGAGCAGGGCGGAGACGAGCTTCTTCATGGTTTCCTCCAGATTCATGCGTTCGTCGGGGGACGGCGCCGGTTTTCCGGTCGCCGGGCGGCTTTGGAAGGGAGCGGGCGCCGCGGTCAGCGGCGGTTGCGCAGCTGGTCGATCCACACGGTGAGCAGGATGACGAGGCCGATGATGATCTGCTGCGTGAAGGCGGAGACGCCGTTCATGTTCAGCCCGTTGCGCAGGATGCCGATCACGAAGGAGCCGATGAAGGTGCCGGAGATGGTGCCGACGCCGCCGATCAACGAGGTGCCGCCGATCACCGCCGAGGCGATGGCGTCGAGCTCGTACATCACGCCCTCGTTCGGCTGGGCGGTGACGAGGCGGCTCATCAGCACGCAGCCGGTGAGGCCGGCGAGCGAGCCGGACAGGATGTAGGTGAAGCAGGTGACGCCGGAGACGTTGACGCCGGAGAGCCGCGCCGCCTCGGCATTGGAGCCGACCGCGTAGATGTGGCGGCCGAGCACCGAGCGGTTGAGCATCAGCGACACCGCGAGCGCGATCACCACCATCAGCACCACCGGGTAGGGGATGCCGGGGAACACCACGTTCGGGAAGCCGTCGTCGCCGATATTGACGATGCGGAACAGCGCGCCGTTGCCGAGCTCGCCGAAGCTCTCGCCGAGACCGGACACCGCGCGCGCGCCGGTGATCTGCAGGGCGACGCCACGGGCGATCAGCATCATGCCGAGCGTGGCGATGAAGGGCGGCAGCCGCATCTTCGTCACCAGCACGCCGTTGACCAGGCCGCACAGCGAGCCGGTGAGGATGCCGATCATCATGGCGACCGGCACGGGCATGCCGAGCTCCTTCACCGCCAGCGCCGCCACCACGCCGGCCAGCGCCAGCACCGAGCCGACCGACAGATCGATGCCGCCGGTGATGATCACGCAGGTGGCGCCGATGCCGAGCAGGGCGATCGAGGTCACCTGCAGGGCGATGGTCATGCCGTTATTGACGGTGAAGAAGGCGCCGGTGCTCAGCGAGAACACGACGATCAGCACCAGAAGGCTGCCGAGGGCGGCGAATTTCTGGATGATGTCCTTCTGGCGGTCGGAGAGGCGGCGGCCGGACGGGGCGGGCGTCTTGCTGGCTGGCGGGGTGGTGACGGTCATGGTCATTCTCGGCTCCGTCAGTGGCGGCTGTCCGGCCGTCCGTAGCCGGAGGCGTAGCGCATGATTTCTTCCTGGTTCGTGCGGGAGGTCTCCAGCACGCCGGTGATGCGCCCGTGGTGGAACACGCAGACGCGGTCGGTCATGCCGAGGATCTCCGGCAGTTCCGACGAGATGAGCACGACGCCGATGCCCTCGGCGGCCAGCTCGTCCATGATCTTGTAGATGGCGAACTTGGCGCCGACATCGATGCCGCGCGTCGGTTCGTCGAAGAACAGCACCCGCGACTTGCGGAACAGCCACTTGCCGATGATGATCTTCTGCTGGTTGCCGCCGGAGAGCAGGCGGACCGGCTGCTTGATCGTCGGCGTCTTGATGCTGAGCAGGTCGACATAGCGCTTGGCCACCTCGGCCTGCCGGGCGAAGTCGATCAGCCCGAAGCGGTTCGACACCTCGTCCATGTTCGCCAGCGTCATGTTGGCGTCGACCGGCATCTTCACCGCGAGGCCCTGTGCCTTGCGGTCCTCGGAGAGATAGGCGAGGCCGGCGGCGATGGCGTCGCGCGGCGAGCGGATCACCAGCTGCCGGCCTTCCAGCGTCACGGTGCCGGCGTCGATGGCGTCGGCGCCGAAGATGGCGCGCGCCACCTCGGTGCGTCCCGCGCCCATCAGCCCGGCGAAGCCGAGGATCTCGCCCCGCTTGAGCTCGAAGTCGATGTCGGCGAACACGCCGTTGCGGGTGAGCCCCTTCACCGCGAGGACGACGTCGCTCGACGGCGTCGAGGTGCGCTCGGGGAACTTCTCCTCCAGCGAGCGGCCGACCATGCGGGTGACGATCTCGTCCACCGTGGTGGCGGCGAAGTCGTCGGTGGCGACGTAGCGGCCGTCGCGCAGCACGGTGACGCGGTCGACGATCTCCGCCATCTCGTCGAGGCGGTGCGAGATGTAGATGATGCCGACGCCGGCGGCCTTGAGGTCGTGGATGACCTTGAACAGCAGCCGGGTCTCCTGCTCGGTGAGCGAGGAGGTCGGCTCGTCCATGATCAGCACTTCGGCGTTGAGCGACAGCGCCTTGGCGATCTCGACCATCTGGCACTGGGCGACCGAGAGCTCGCGCACCAGGCGGTTCGGATCGATGGCGACACCGAGCCGGTCGAGGCAGGCCTTGGCGTCGGCGCGCAGCTTCTTGCGGTCGACCAGGAAGCCGCGGCGCGGCTCGCGGGCGAGATAGATGTTCTCGGCGACGGTGAGGTGCGGCACCAGGTTGAGTTCCTGGTGGATGATGGCGATGCCGACCGCCTCGGCCTCCAGCGGGGAGGCGAACTGGCGGGGCTGGCCCTTGTAGACGATGCGGCCGGAGGTCGGCTGGAACACGCCGCTGATGATCTTCATCAGCGTCGACTTGCCGGCGCCGTTCTCGCCGCAGACCGCGTGCACCTCGTGGCGCCGCAAATTGAAGCTGACGCCCTGCAGCGCCTTCACGCCGGGAAATTCCTTGGTGATGTTCTCCAGCGCGAGCAACGGCTCGCCCTGCGCAACACCATGCGGCGCCCGCAGCGTGTCGCCGGCGGTCTGGCTATACGCCATCCTGTCCTCCCATGGCCGCTATCGCGACGTGGTGCCCGCTCGTGTCGGGTCTTGTTCGGCTGGTTGGCCGCTTGCTTTACCTATGGTGTCAGGCGCAGAACTGGTCAAGCCAATTTTTGCCAACAAGGCCGAAATCGGTCAGGCCGCTTGGAAAGATGCTGTTATACCAGAGTGTTGCGGGCCGCTTGCCGGCAGCGGTCTCGACTTTTATGGTAAGGCCAAACTAGGACGCGACGATGAACATCATCCGAACCGCTGAGCGCCGGCTCTATCAGCAGGTGGCCGACCAGATCCGCGGGCTGATCCTGAGCGGGGATTTCTCCACCGGCAGCCGGCTGCCGGCGGAGCGCGAGCTCGCCCAGCAGCTCGGCGTCTCGCGTCCCTCGCTGCGCGAGGCTCTGATCGCGCTGGAGATCGACGGCACGGTCGAGATCCGCATGGGGTCGGGCATCTATGTGACCGGGGCGGGCGAGCGCCGGCCGCTCGCCGTGGCGGCGACCGGCGAAAGCCCGGTGGAGCTGATGGAGGCGCGCGCCACGGTGGAGAGCGCGGTGGCGGCGCTGGCGGCGGCACGGATCACGCCGCTGGCGTTGCAGGCGATGCGCAGCATTCTCGATGCGATGCGGGCCGATATCGAAGAGGAGCGCAAGCCGCTCGACCATGACCGGCAGTTCCATCTCGCCATAGCTGGCCAGACCGGCAACAGCGTCATCGTCCGGCTGGTGGCGGAGCTGTTCGACGAACGGCACAGCCCGATGTCCTCGCAGTTCCGCGCGCATTTCGACACGCCGGTGAACTGGCTGTCGGCGCTGGCCGAACACGAGGCGATCCTGGCGGCGCTGGAGGTGCGCGACGGTCCGCTCGCCGAGGCGCTGATGCGCGTGCATCTGGCGGAATCGAAGCGCCGCTGGCTCGAGAGCGAGCCGCGCTGATCGACCGCTCTCTCGGCTCGCCGGCGGAGCGCTGTCGATGAAGAAAGCGGCTGGCGGAATTCAGGCTTGAATGACCCTCCCGCCTCCGGGTCGCGGAGGCGGGAGGGGTGTTTCGCGAGGATCAGGCGAGGTCGAAGCGGTCGAGGGTCATCACCTTGGTCCAAGCAGCGACGAAGTCGTCGACGAACTTCGCCTGCGCGTCCGTGCTGGCATAGACCTCGGCCAGCGCGCGCAGCACCGAGTTCGAGCCGAACACCAGGTCGACGCGGCTGCCGGTCCAGGCGAGCTCGCCGGTGGCGCGGTCCTGGCCCTCATAGAGGGTCTTGGAGTCGTCGGCCGCCTTCCACTGCGTGCCCATGTCCAGCAGGTTGACGAAGACGTCGTTGGTCAGCGCACCCGGCCGCTTGGTGAGCACACCGTGCGAGGTGCCGCCGGTGTTGATGTTGATCGCGCGCAGGCCGCCGATCAGCACCGTCATTTCCGGCGCGGTCAGGGTGAGCAGCTGCGCCCGGTCGATCAGTGCCACCTCGGCCGGCGCCTTGGCTCCCAGCTTCTGGTAGTTGCGGAAGCCGTCCGCCGCCGGCTCCATCACCTCGAAGGCATGGATGTCGGTCTCGTCCTGCGCGGCGTCGGTGCGGCCCGGCGCGAACGGCACCACCACGTCGCGGCCGCCGGCCTTGGCCGCCGCCTCGACGCCGGCATTGCCGGCCAGCACGATCAGATCAGCCAGCGAGACCTTCTTGCCGCCGGTCGCGGCGAGGTTGAACTCCGACTGGATGGCTTCCAGCACCGTCAGCACCTTGGCGAGCTGCACCGGCTGGTTGACCTCCCAGTCCTTTTGGGGAGCGAGGCGGATGCGCGCGCCATTGGCGCCGCCACGCTTGTCGCCGCCGCGGAAGGTCGAGGCGGAGGCCCAGGCGGTGCCGACCAGCTCGGAGACGGAGAGGCCCGAGGCCAGTACCTTGGCCTTGAGCGAGGCGATGTCGGCGGCATCGACCAGCGGATGCGCGGCCGGCGGCACCGGATCCTGCCAGATCAGCACTTCCTTCGGCACTTCCGGGCCGAGATAGCGCGAGCGCGGGCCGAGATCGCGATGGGTCAGCTTGAACCAGGCGCGGGCGAACGCCTCGGCGAAGGCCTGCGGGTTCTCCAGGAACCGGCGCGAGATCTTCTCATAGGCCGGGTCGACCCGCAGCGACAGGTCGGTGGTCAGCATGGTCGGCTTATGCTTCTTCGACGGGTCGTGCGCGTCGGGGATGACCGACTCGGCGTCCTTGGCTTCCCACTGGATGGCGCCAGCGGGGCTGCGGGTCTGCACCCATTCATACTTGAACAGGTTCTCGAAGAAGTGGTTGCTCCACTGCGCCGGGGTCTGCGTCCAGGTGACCTCGAGGCCCGAGCCGATGGCATCGCCGCCGAAACCCGAGCCAAAATCGCTGTGCCAGCCGAGGCCCTGCGCCTCCAGCCCGGCGGCTTCCGGATCCGGCCCCTTATGCGACTCGGCCGAGGCGCCATGGGTCTTGCCGAAGGTGTGGCCGCCGCCGATCAGCGCGACGGTTTCCTCGTCGTTCATCGCCATGCGGGCGAAGGTCTCGCGGATGAACGCCGCCGCCGACAGCGGGTCGCCATTGGCGTTCGGGCCTTCCGGGTTGACGTAGATCAGGCCCATCTCGGTAGCGCTGAGCGGGGCGGCGAACTTGTCGAGCGGACGGTGCTGGAGCCAGCTGGTCTCCGAGCCCCAGAACACGTCCTGGTCAGGCTCCCAGGTGTCGGCGCGGCCGCCGGCGAAGCCGAAGGTGCGGAAGCCCATGGTCTCCAGCGCGACATTGCCGGTGAGGATGAACAGGTCGGCCCACGAGATCTTCTGGCCGTATTTCTGCTTGATCGGCCACAGCAGGCGGCGCGACTTGTCGATGTTGACGTTGTCCGGCCAGGAGTTCAGCGGAGCGAAGCGCTGCTGGCCGCGACCGCCGCCGCCGCGGCCGTCGGCCAGGCGGTAGGTGCCGGCGCTGTGCCAGGCCATGCGGATGAACTGCGGGCCGTAATGGCCGAAATCCGCCGGCCACCAGGGCTGCGAATCGGTCATCAGCTTGCGCAGGTCGTTCTTCAGCGCCTCATAGTCGAGCTTCTGGAACTCTTCGCGGTAGTCGAAGGCCGGGTCCAGCGGATCGGACTTGGACGAGTGCTGGCTCAGAAGGTCGACGCGCAGCTCTTTCGGCCACCAGTCGCGGTTCTGGGTACCGCCGCTGCCATGAGCGACCGGGCATTTGCCGGTGCTTCCTTCAGTCGTGTCGCTCATGCTTCTCTCCGATCGAGGCTGGGTTCGTTGCGGTACTCGGTGGGGCGAACCGACGGATGCGCGGGAACGCTATCCCATGTCATGGTCAGTTCGGTGAACGGGCGCGGGACAGCCGGTATGGTGCTCTGATGGCGCAGCGGTCGTGACATCGGCAGCTCCTGTTCCTCGCCCCAATCCCTCGCCAAGGCTCTAGCAAATCCTCTTCATTAGATTAATTCCGATTTACTGATTGTTGTGATAAGTTTCCCTTATGAAAAACGTCACCTTCAAGCAGCTCCGCTATTTCGAGGCACTCGCGCGCCACGGCCACTTCCGCCGCGCGGCCGAAGCTTGCGGCATTTCCCAGCCGGCCCTGTCGATGCAGATCAAGGAACTGGAGGAGGAGGTCGGCATCGAACTGTTCGAGCGCGGCGCGCGCCAGGTCCGGCTCACCGGCTTCGGCGAGGAGTTCGCGCCGCGCATCCGCGACATTCTGCGCGCGGTCGACGAACTGGGGGACCTTGCGCGTGTCTCACGCGACCGGCTGGTCGGGCGGCTGCGCATCGGGGTGATCCCGACGGTCGCGCCCTACCTGCTGCCGACCTTGCTCGGCAATCTGAGCCGCCTGCATAACGGGCTCGACATCCATGTGCGGGAGACGCAGACGCCGAAGCTGCTGCAGGAGCTGGAGGAGGGACGACTCGATACCGCCATCGTCGCCCTACCGGTCTCCGAGCCGGCGTTGACCGAGATCACCCTGTTCACGGAGAACTTCGTGCTGGTGCGGCCGGGGGCGGATGAGGGCAAGCCGGTGCCCGGTCCCGAGGCGGTGCGCGAGATGCGGCTGCTGCTGCTCGAGGAGGGCCACTGCTTCCGCGACCAGGCACTGTCCTTCTGCAATGTGGACATGCGTGCTGCGCCGCCGCGCGACTTCCTCGACGCCAGCTCATTGTCCACGCTGGTGCAGATGGTCGATGCCGGCATCGGCGTGACGCTGATACCGGAAATGGCGGTGCCGGTGGAGACGCGCTCGGCGAGCGTCTGCATCACGCGGTTCCGCGACCCGCAGCCGTCGCGCACCATCGGCATGGTCTGGCGCAAGACCAGCCCGCTGGCCAAGCAGTTGCAGCAGATCTCCGAGGCGGTGCGCGACGCCACCGATACGCTGCGCCGGCCGCGCGGCGCCGTTCTCCTACCCTCGACATCGGCAGGCCGGGAGGCGCTTCCGGCTCCGGTGTCGGAGGCGACGCGGCGCGACTGAGGCCTGCCGCGCCGCGCTTCGTTCATGTACGTCAGCGCCACCCATACCAGCAGTCACGGAACGGCCGGCCCCAGCGGTCGCGGCGCCAGCCGCAGACCCGGCGGCGGTAGCGCCGACGCTGACGGCGCCAATAGCCCCGCGGCCGGCCGGGAGGCGGTCCCCAGCCCCATTCGCCGCGTGGCGGTCCCCAATATTGCGCCTCGTCGATCACGGTGCCGTCCGGCGTCGCGGCGGCGGGGTCGGCGGTGGCGGGGTCTTTCAGCTGGAGGTCTTTCAGCTGATCGAGCGGCACCGCCTCGGCTGAGGAGGCGAATGCCAGTCCGGCCGTGGCCCCGGCGCCGATGACGCCAGCGAGGCCGAGCAGGAATCCACGTCTATCCACGTCACTCTCCCACATGGGGACGTCCCCGCGCGGTGCGGAAGCGGTTCCATGTACCGCTACAACGCCAGAGCGGGGACGAGGGTTTCGCCGACCCGGGTGCGATGGTGCCGCCGCTTCGCGTCGCCAAGCCGGCGGAAACACGGCCGAAGCGTGCCGTCCGCAGGGAGAAGTCGGGAAGGCGCACGGCTCCGCCGGTTTCCCGAGAGGCGCCGCGCGATTCCGCGTCCGGCAAGATGATCGACGGCGCCGATTGTCACCCGCCGACTGCGCGCGCTCGCGCGTTTCCGGCGGTGTCATCGGCCCCACGCGAGCGTGCGGAGAGGGAGCGGCGGGATGGGGAGAGGACAGAGCGTCGCCAGCCGTCGCTGCCGCTCCTCAGCCGAGGTGGGAATGCGGTCGAATCGTTATCGTATTGCCGGCGAATAAACGGCAGCGATACGGAGATTCGTCGGCACCGCAGCGTCGGGCCTACGTCGTTCCACCGTGCGTCGGCATCCGTCCAGACGGTCGCGGCACGACCATCGGGCCGCTGCGAGCCCGTCGGCCCCCCAATGTCACAGCAGCTGGGCGACCTCGAAATGCATGCCGTCCGGCCGGGTGCTGAAATGCCCGCCCCAGTAGAAGCCGTGCTTGTTGGCGATCGGCACCAGCTCGCGCAGGCAGCCCTTCTCGCCGATCGCCGCCGGCTCGACGCCGAGCGAGTTCCAGGCGGCGTTGATGTCGAACGCGGTGCCGAAGGCATGGTTGGACAGCTTGGTGGTGCTCTTGCGCTGGAAGCGGGCGACGAACGCCCCGTCATAGGTGAGGATGTGGTCGATCAGCCCCGCCTTCTCCCATTCCAGCCACAGCGCGATCAGCTGGTCCTTCGCCTTGACATGGAAGCGCATGGCGAGCGGGCCCGGCTTGCCACGGAAGCTTTGCAGCGGGATCTCCACCTTGACGATGTTGCGGGCCTCCCAGTCGCCGAGGATGCGGATGTTCTCGGGATTGCCGGCGATCGGGGCGGACACGAATTGGAAGGCGCCGAACAGCTTCTGGCGGTCCTCCAGCGATACCAGCGCGCGGAAGGACGGGCGTGGCGGGAAGTCCGGCGAGGAGACGTCCAGCACGGCCGGCGGCGGGGCGATGCCCGCCAGCTCCTGCGCGAAGCTCGGGCAGTCGCGCGTCTTGCCCCAGTCCTCGTCGTCGGAGACGCGCATGGCGTCGTTGAACCAGGCGACGAACTTGTCGATGTGCTCGCCGGTCCCGCGCGGGAAGCAGTGCAGCTTCCAGCGATTGGCCGCCGCGTCGTCGCGCTTCAGCGAGCCGGCATTGTAGGCGGCGGCGACCCGCGGCGGATCGAGCTGGGTGGAGCTGCGCTGCTTGGCGATATAGGCGGAACCGGCATCGATCGAGGTCGCCGGGTCGAGCAGATCGTCGGCACGCAGGCTGGTGCGGCCGGTGGCGTCGCGCGCTGTCTTCACCAGTGTCTGCATCAGCCCGACGCTCTCGTCGTTGATCTGCGGTTCCGGGCGGCGGGCATCGGGTTTGCCGGAACTCTCGGTGGCGATGGTGGCGACGATCAGCTCCACCGGCACGCCGTATTTCTTCGCCGAGGCGGCGCAGAGCGGCCCGAACATGTCCCAGATCTTGCTGACGGTGGTGGGCTCGCCGGGCGTGCCCTCGGCGCGGGCGCCGTCGATGGCGATGCCGGACGTGGTCAGCGCCCAGCTCACCGCGTCCGGGAAATGGCGGTGCGGGTGCACGAGCTTGGGCATCAGCTCGGTGAGCACGCTGGCGCTCATCGGCCTGGCCGGTTCCGGCGCCGGCTCCTGGGCCGTCCCTTGGGCCGCGCCCTGGGTCGACGGGGCCACGATGATCGTGCCGGCAGGAGTGCCGGGCGAGGCGCCCGCAGCCGGGGCGGGCGTCACCGTGGTGACGGAGCCGTCCTCGGCCACCACCACGGCGGGGCTCTTGGCCTCCGACACCGACTTCGCCACCTGCTCGACGGTGCGCATGTTCTCCTTCGCCTGGCGCTCCTGGCTCTCGGTGGTCCGCTGCTGCAGCCCGGCGGCCAGCACGTCCTTGTTGCGCGAACTCTGCGAGGAGCCGAGCCAGAAGCTGATCACCGTGGCGAAGGCGGCGGCGAGCGCGCCGACGCAGATGTTGATGATCTGCACGACGAAGTCGGAGCGCGGCTGCACCAGCGCGGCGATCTGCTCCGGCCTGAGCGTGCCGACGATGTCGTTGAGCCCCTTGGGCAGTTCCGGCGGCTGCGGCACTTCCAGCCGGTTCTTCAGCAACAGGAACGCGACCAGCACCAGGAAGAAGCCGATGGTGACGATGTAGGACAGCACCATCGGCGTGCGGGCAACGATGGTATCCTTGTCGATCAGCGAGCTCAGCAATTGCCGCGCCCCGCTGGTCTCGACATTGTCCTGCTGGCGCTGCTCCAGCGCCGCCTTCTCGGTGGCGACCAGTTCGTCCAGCTTGGCCTTGTGGGTGGCGAGGTCGCGGTCGAGCGCGTCCCTGCGGGCCTGGGCTTCCTGGGCGATCTCGTCGCGCCGGCGCTGCGTCTCGGCCTCCAGCGCCAGCTTCTTCTCGTCGGCGACGATGCGGGCGAGCGCCAGCCGCAATTCGGCGGCGGCGGCCGGGTCCTGGTCGACCTTTTCCTGCGCCGCGGTGGCATCGCTCGCGCCGGTGGTGCGGGCGACGGCACTTACCACCGCCTCAGCGACCTTCTCGCCGCGGTCGCCGACGAGAAAGTCCAGCAGGCTGGGAAGCAGGTTGCCGGCAAGCAAAATCAGCGGATTCATGAGGCCCCCCAGCCTGTTCATGTCGCGCTAATCGGGAGGTGTTCTTCCCGTAGATCTCTGCTTCTGCACGAATACTTCACGTTAACACAGTGAGGGGCAACAGGTCGAATCGGCACGCATGGACCACCGGCCAGCGTGACCATCGGCAGGATCGGCCGCAAGAGGGACGGCTTCCGGACGCTTGGGGGCGTAGCGCAGAAGCCGTCCCTGCGAGGAGCCTGGGTAGCCGGAGCGCCTGCGGCCTCGAGCTACCCGTCGCTCCCCTTCCCGTTCGGCGGATTGAGGTCGCCGGCGGGCGCCCGGAACGACATTGCGGAGCCGGCCCGGGCGATGACGACATCGAAGGGGACGAGGTGATCGAGAACTATTTGGTGGTGTAGCCGCCATTCACGAGGATGGTCTGGCCGGTCATCCACCAGCCCTCGGAGACGAGGAGCCGGATCCACGGCACGATGTCGGCGATGTCGGTGAGCCCGGTCTTGGAGAAGCCGGACAGCGCCGCCGCCGTCTTGTGATAGGCGACCGCCTCGGCTCCCTCGGCCGGGTAGAAGAACGGGGTGTCCATCGGTCCGGGGCCGATCGCGGTCACCGAGATGCCGCGGGTGCCGAATTCCTTGGAAGCGGCGCGGGTGAAGTGCTCGACCGGTGCCTTGGTGCCGGCATAGGAGGAATAGAACGGCGTGTAGGCGCCGAGCAGCGAGGTCACGAGGGTGACGATCTTGCCGTTGTCGTTCACGTGCCGGCCAGCCTCCTTGAGGAAGAAGAAGGCGGTCTTGGCGTTGACGGCGCTCATCTCGTCATAGTCGGCTTCGGTGATCTCGCTCATCGGCTTCTTCAACACCTTGCCGACGGTGTTGATGGCGATGTCCGGGCGGCCGATGGCGGCGACGGTGTCGGCGAACAGTTTCTCCACCGCGCCGGCGGTGGTGAGGTCGGCCTGGAAGGCGACGGCCTTGGCGCCGGCGGCTTCGACCGCAGCGAGGGTGGCCTCGGCCTCCGGCCGCGAGGCGGCGCTGTTGTAGTGGATGGCGACGGCCTTGGCGCCGTGGGCGGCGAGATCGCGGGCGAGCAGGCCGCCCAGATTCTTGGCGCCGCCGGCGATGATGATGGTCTTGCCGGAGATGCTGTGATCGGCCATGGCGACTGCTCCTGTGCTGCCCTGCGCGCGACGTCATGCGCCGTCGCTCACGCGAAGGCAGACTATCGCCCTGGGATTACAGATAAAATCGAAGTGGCCGGCATTCCCTGTCAGAACCGCAGCATCCTGTCAGGATGCTCCCACAATCCGTGCAGGGACGGCCGGCTGGGCAAGGCCGGGGAGCGGGCCGGCGACCGGGCGGTCGGCTTCTTCCGGCAGATCCGGCAGCCTTGTGCTCGTCGGGCACATATGGTGGTGCGGCCGTCGGCCTCGGGCGAGGTGCCCCCGAGACCGTCCTGTTCGCGCGGGTCGCATTTTCGGCGAGCACCTCGGTCGTTCAATGGCGCATACTCCTTGGCGAACATCAGGTGACCGACCGGATGGATCCGAGGCTTGGTCGAAATATACGTGGACGCATGAACCCCCGGCTTGTTCTCGAGAACGCGGTGAACCCTGTCCGTTCCGCCCTGCAGCGCAATATCCGGCAGATTACCGGCGCCGGCGTCATCAACTTCGACGAACCGCCGGGCGATCCCGGCCTGTTCGGCCCGGAATCGATGGTTTGGCAGGTCCATGCGGACTTCGTGCCGATGATTGTCGGCGGGGTCTCCGCCCTGATGACGCAGATGCTGCATCCGCTCGCCATCGCCGGCGTGTGGGACCATTCCAACTTCCGCGCCGATGTGATGGGGCGGCTGGCGCGCACGGCGCAGTTCGTGGCCGGCACCACCTATGCCGCCCGGCCGACGGCGGAAGCGCTCATCGAGCGCGTGCGCCAGCGCCATCTGAGCGTGGCCGGCATCGATGCCTCGGGAACGCCTTACAACGCCAGCGACCCGGCCCTGCTGACCTGGATCCATGTCGCCGAGGCCTCGGGATTCCTGGCGGCGCATCGCGCCTTCGTCGCCCCGCACATGCCCGAGGCCGAGCAGGATCGCTATTTCCGCGAGATGGCCCTTGTGGCCGAGATGCTGGGCGCGCGGGACGTGCCGGTCACCGCGGTGGCGGTGGACGCGTATCTGCGGTCCATGACGCCGGGACTGCGCTTCGACCAGCGGACGCGGGAGGTGCTGGAGGTGATCTCGTCCGCCCCGGTGCAGTCGCCCGCCCTGAGGATGTTTCGCCGCTTCGTGATGGCGGCCGGTGGCTCGCTCATGCCCGAGCCGATCCGCGAGCTGATCCCCAAATCCGAGCGACCCGATCTTATTGGCGCGGTCCAGCTGATGAGCTGGGCCACCCCGGTCGGGCGCTGGGCGTTGCGCAATGGCGCCGCAGCCAGGGCGCGACGGCGTATGTCGATCTAGTCTCGTACCCCGGCGCCCGGCCGATCCACGGCACGATCTCGCACCATTCGTGGCTATGGCTGCTGGTAGGCGACGGACCCGTTTCTGTCCGCCATGTTGCTCCCGCTCAGCGGCACGGGGTCGATCATCCCCTCGTCTTCGTCATCGCCCTCAAGATGCGCGACGATGATCCCCGAGGCGATAAGCAGCAGGGGCAGGCCGATTGCAACGGGAAGGAGAAAGGCGACGATTGCCGTTCCCCACATGAAAGCGTCGGCGATGAGCTGCATCGTTGTCATATCCTTGTCATTGGGTAACCGATGAACGGCTGTCCGGATCGCGCAAGTCACCAGATCGCGCTGGCCATGCGGGAGAGCGCGCTCTGTCCGATCGCCAGAGTGGTACGCGGCGCGTCGGCCAGCTGACCGAGGGCATATCGACCGCCCGCCAGAACGAGCTGGCCTCCCGTCAATTCGGCCTCCGGGTTCGGTCGCTGCGCGGTATCGGCGACAGGTGGCACTGGCGGCGTCGGCGGGAGCGGGCTGCGAATGCGAGCAATGACGAGCGGATCGCGCGTCTCGCACATCGTGCTGCAGCGGTCGAAGCGCTCGATCGCCGAGGTGGTGACTGTCGTCTTTTTCACCGGCTGGCGCTTGATCTCGGTCTTGGTCGGCGCGGCGGCGTCGGCCAAGATCGCCATGGATGAGGCGGTCGCCGCGCGTGCCGGGCTCGCAACGATGCGTGGGGCGCCACGCTCCTCGATCTCGGCAAACAGGCGATTGAGCTCCACAGGGTCCGGCAAGACGCTCGCCATCCGCTCGCTGGCGGCCGAGTCCGCCATCGGCGTCCTGTCCTGTTTGGGGACGGCCGCATAGACGAGCCCGGCGGCGATCCCGCAGAGACCGAGGCCGATACTCCACATCCGGATCGTGTCGTTCTGCCTGAGCCAGGACCTGGAAATCATAGCTTTCATCATAGTCCTAAGTCCTTCCATCCATTTTTCGCGCCGTTACGTCTGTCTCCGACGTAAAGGCCACATGGATAAGCTTGCTGTTGACCAGAGAAGTGGGAGCTGCGGACGGCGCGCGCGGGGGGGCGGATGGTGCGCCGCCCGCAGCTCGGGTTCCGTCGGTGCCCAGGCGCGTGATCATGGCTCGGACCGGATCTCGTCCTTGAGCGAATGACGCCTGTGTGCGGGGTGCGCCAACGGAACCTTGGGTGAGAGCCGATGGTGGCTTCGGCTCTGCGATGGGATTGCTCACGGGCGGTACTGGCCGGGGCCGCCCGACGCTGTGTGGGGGAACAAGTATTCGCGTGTCCCGGCCTCGCGCATTTCCGGCCCCGCGCGCCGCGACGCCGGGATCGCTATCGGAACCTCGCGGCGAGCTCTTCGGCTCCTCTGTCGATGCCGGCTTTTGCAGCGGTCAGGTCGCCCATGCTCGCCCCGATATTGGACGGCTTGGGGAACTGCTTGCCGACGAAGGCGGTCAGCAGACGATTGGAACGGGAGTCGAAGACTTCGACGGCATACATCACCGAGCCGGTGAAGCTGCCTTCCCCATCGCGCGCCGTCTGCACGCCATTATAGACGAGGCCGGCGACGTCGATGCGGGAGAAGGTGCCGAGCACGGGCGTGTTCTTGACGGCGCCCGTCAGGGTCACCCGTACCCGCAGTGTATGCGGCGATGGCTTGGTGGCGGGCGCGAAGCGCGTGGCCAGCTGCTGCGCGAAGCGGTCCTGCAAATAGTCCGCGAGGGTCTTCCTGTCGGCCTCCGTCAGCTCGCCGAATTGATTGTCCGCTCCCTGATAGATGACGACGGGATCGAGGATCGCGCTGTCGTAGTCCGACCAGTTCGTGTTGCTGCTGTAGCTGAACGGCACGCGGCCGGCGTTCGCGGAAGCGTCGGGTTGCAGCAACGATGACGAGGCCAGTTCGCTGTAGTGGCTGGGCGCCGCGGATTGACATCCTGCAAGGGTCAGGCTGCTGGCGATCAGCAAGTAAGTGCGGCTCCGCATCGGCGTAACATTCCTCGATAAAAGATCCGGGAAACTCCCTTCGGACGAGGAAACCCTAGAGGCGGAGATGTTGTGGTGGCTGTTTTGATATTAAGAGATGTTACGTGGGCGCGTGCGTACTAATCGGTTGTTTTCGCGGTCGAATCTTCAGTGTCTGCCGGCAGGACGAGCCGGGCTATGAGGCCATGAGGCTCGCGGTCGATGAGCCGAAGCGAACCGCCATGCGCCTTGGCCATCCCGTTGGCGATGGGTAAGCCCAGGCCGATGCCGCTGCGTGGTGCCGCCGTGCGCGCTGTGTCGGCCTTGAAGAACGGCTCCAGCGCCCGCGTCTTCAGCTCGTCGGAAAGACCGGGTCCATCGTCGCGGACCTCGATCAGAACATCGCCGTCTCGGTCTTCGCGATAGGCGAGTTCGATCTGCGTGCCGTAGCGCGATGCGTTGTCGATCAGGTTGGAAAGGGCGCGGGTCAGGGCGCGCGGCATGCACGTGTACACCAGCCGCCTCGGTCCGATGACGGAGACGGTGATGTTGATGTCGGCATAGTCGGCCGCGATCGTCTGCATGAGGCTCGCAAGATCGATTCGACGTCGAGGCTCCCTGCCGCTTTCCGTATTGCCGAGATACCGCATGCTCTCGTCGACCATCGCCGACAGGTTGGAAATGTCCTGCAGCATGGCCTGCTGGAGTTCCGCATCGGGGCAACGCTCCGCGCGCATGCGCAGTCGCGTGAGCGGGGTGCGCAGGTCGTGCCCGATCGATCGCAGCAAAGCGGTTCGCTGGCCGATCATGCGGCGGATCCTGGATTGCATGACATTGAGCGAGTTGCCGAGGCTGCGGATCTCGAAGGCGCCATTGGCGTCGAACGACTCCTGCGAGTCTTCGTCGAGGCTGATGCGCCGCGCGGCGGCGGCGAAATCGATCAAGGGTCGCGTGAGGTGGTAGCTGAGATAGTAGGAGAGCAGCAGCACCGGCAGCACCACCAGGGAGGTGATTCCCAGTGTCCGCATGACCTCCTCGGGTCGCGACGGGAAAGCCGGCAGGTCCGGGCGCAGGAGGATCGATCGATGCTCGTCGATTCGCACGGCCAACGGGGCACCCGTGCCGGGGGCGGCATCGCTCAGGATCACCAGTCGATCGACGAGGTCGCGGAAGACTCGCTGGTCGACATAGCCGGATCTCAGGTCGAGTGCGTCGGCAATCGGCCGCTCGACCATTTCCGCCTGCAGGCCGTCTCTCGCCGCCGCCTCGATGACGGATCGCTGCTGCTCGGAGGAGGCCGCCGCCCGGATCTCGTCGGCGATGATCGGGATATGGCCGGCGACGAAGCTCGCCCACTCGACGTGATGATAGCCGATTTCTCTCAGGGCGCCGCGCACGGCGGCGAAGGCGGCGAGGAGGAAGATCGGCAGGACGGCGAGCAGAAAGATCTGCTTGCGCATCGATGCAAGGCTGAGGCGCCTGAGGATCATTCTTTGTCGACCGTCGGAGTGAAGAGATAGCCGCCGAGCCGAACCGTCTTGATCAGCGACGGCTCCTTTGCGTTGGGTTCGATCTTCTGGCGCACGCGGCTGATATGGACGTCGATGCTGCGCTGGACCGGGCCGGCGGTCCCGGCATGCGTCAACGAGAGCAGCTGCTCGCGCGTCATCACCCGTCCGGGGTTGGAGCAGAACGCCTGCAGGATGTCGAACTCCGCGGTCGTCATCGAAATCTCGACGCCGTCCGGGTCATGCAGGCTTCGCCCGACCGGATCGAGCCGCCACCCGGCAAAGATGAGGACCGACCGCCGGTTCTCCGCTTGGCTCACATAGGAGGCCCTGCGCAACAGCCCCTTGATCCGCACCAGAAGCTCGCGGGAGTTGAAGGGCTTCGTGACGTAGTCGTCGGCGCCGAGCTCCAACCCCAGGACGCGGTCGATGTCCTCTCCCAATGCGGTGAGCATCAGGATCGGCACCGGCCCGGATGCCCGTAGCCGGCGGCAAATGCTGAAGCCGTCCTCGCCGGGCAGCATCGCGTCGAGCACGATGAGGTCGAATGCCTGGCGCTTCAGCAGTCGGTCCATCTCATGGCCCGAGAGGGCTGCCGTGGCGATGAAGCCGGCCTCCCTCACCAGGTCGGCGAGCAACTTCGCGATGTCGCGATCATCTTCGACGATCAGCACGGAGGGTGAGATGCGATGCCCGTTCTCGCCCGATGCGGGCGCAACCTCCAACATGACAGATGACTCCAGGAACTCGGCGGGGGCGCCCTATGATCGGCCGGGCTCGCCGGAACAGCCGTGCGGCAACAGGAACGTTCGCGCTCAGGACGCGCCGTCCATGGGGCGTGCCACCGATCGTTCCACGGGGCGGGCCCGACGCCGCCGATGGAAGGCGCGAAGACGCGCGAGCATAGCCTCCCTGTCGAGAAAATCATCCGTCGCTCGATCGCCGTTCGCTCCCCACCGACGGCAGAATGGAAAAATGTCGAGGAGCGGAAGATCGGACCGCGCCGTAATTGGCCCGACGAGACTTGCGACGGTGAGAATGCCCACATAGCCAGCCAGCGGCAGCGCCTCGTCGAGCTCGGCGATATCCCTGGTGCCGGTCACCGAGAAGCCGGCGGCCGTCAGGGCATCGTTCATCATCGCCAGCATTTGTTGATCCGGTATGCAGACCAGGAAGTCGCGGGAGCTGGATGCATGGGGCGTCGGACTCATGGACGGACTTTCCTGGGGCGGCTTGCCTGCGGCTTTCCTCCTAGGGTTGATGCGTTCGGTGTGAACGGGGATGTTGACTTGTTAAGATTTGTTTCCGTCGCGATCCGTGCTCGCGGACGTGCCGGGAGGCCGGCGCGCGGCAGGGACAGCGCAGCGCTTCCATCGGCGGGCGATCTTGGCGGGAGGAAGAATAGGCAGGCGCGGCGGATCGCCGGGCGTCCTTCCCGCGGGAATCGGCGATCGTCTTGTGATCGGGAGGAAGCGGGCCGGGTAGCCATATGAGCCCCACGCCGCGGTCTGCGTCTGCGAGTGGAAACGACGATGGCCAGCGGTCGGCATGCACGACGAAGCGCCCGCCCCGGTATCCGGATCGGGAAGCGCCTGCCTGGCTTGGCCGTTTTCTCGCGGCCCGGGGCGACGCCGGGAGGTTAAAGCTCGACAGATGGATTCCGTACCGGGGAGGCATCGATGCCCGGCGCGCCGAGGCGGAACGAAGGCGAACCGCCGCGATGGAGTGGCGGGCGGCATCGCGCAAGCAAACATGGTGCGGGCGGTCGGACTCGAACCGACATATCCGTGAGGACGGCGGATTTTGAGTCCGCTGCGTCTACCAATTCCGCCACGCCCGCGCGGGGAGCTATCTATAACGGATGGCGCGGCTCGCCAAGCGGCCATCGCGCTATCGAACCGCCATCGCACCGACAATGCGAGGCCGGGCTTCCGCCGGTCCGGCAATACCGCCCGCGGACGGCTTAGGCCGACAGCCGGGCCAGCGGGTCGAGCCCGGTCGGCGCGGCCGCCTCGGGGAAGCGGGCGTCGAGCCAGCCGCCGAACACCGTCTCGGCCATCGCGCCGGCCGCCATCGCGCAGTCGCGGCCCTGCCGGCGCAGCTGGCGTACGTCGATGCCGGCGGCGGCGAGCGCCACCGCGTGGCCGACATACCATTCCTCCAGCCCGCGCGGATCGGCCTCCAGATGGAATTGCAGCGCCAGCCCGGCCTCGCCGCAGGCAAAGGCCTGGTTCTCGCGCCGGGCGTCGAAGGCGAGCCGGCGGGCGCCGGGCGGTAGCTCGATGCCGTCGCCGCGCCAGTGCAGCACCTTGGCGCCGGGCTGGCCGAGTGGCGCCAGCGCCGAGCGCCGGCCCTCGGGGGTCAGCGATAGCTCGCCCCAGCCGATCGGCGTCGGGGCGCCGGCCTCGACCCGTCCGCCGGTTGCCGCCGCCATCAATTGCGCGCCGAGGCCGATGCCGAGCGTCGGCAGCCCGCGCGCCAGCCGGCGCTCGATCAGGTGCATCTCGCTGTCGAGGAAGCGGAAGGCGCGCCGGTCGCCGAGGCCGATCGGACCGTCGAGCACGATGACGAGGTCGGCGTCGCGGATGGAATAGTGCGACAGCTGGTCGGTGCTCGCCTCGCAATAGGACACCGACCAGCCGCGCGCGTCGAGCGTGCGGGCAAAGCTCCCGAGGTCCTCGAAGGCCACATGGCGGATCGCCACGGCGGAGAGCCGCCGGTCCGCGCGCTGCCTGCCGCGCATAGTCACTACCTTCCCATCGCTATATCCACATGAATATAACGATGGGAAGGCCGCCGGATGCAAGCCCGTTCGCGCCTGCGGCGTCTCCGCCTTTGGACGGGCGCTTGCCCCGTGGCGTCGGATACCGCTATGTGCGGTCCCGCGAAACCGAGGGGACCCCCATGCAAGGCGCGCTCGACGGCATCAAGGTACTCGACCTGTCGCGGGTCCTTGCGGGGCCATGGGCGACGATGACGCTCGGCGATCTCGGCGCCGAGGTGTGGAAGGTCGAGAATCCCGGCACCGGCGACGACACCCGGACCTGGGCACCGCCCGCCGCCGGCGGCATCGCCACCTATTATCTCGCCGCCAACCGCAACAAGAAGAGCCTCGCCGTCGACCTCACCACGCCGGAGGGACGCGAGATCGTCATCGGCCTCGCGCGCCAGGCCGACATCGTCATCGAGAATTTCCGCCCGGCGAGCCTGCGCAAGTTCCGCCTGACCTATGAAGACCTCAAGGCGATCAACCCGCGGCTGATCTATTGCTCGATCTCCGGCTATGGCCGCGGAAACGCGCAGGAAGACCGGCCCGGCTATGATTTCGTCATCCAGGCGGAATCCGGCTTCATGGCGATCACCGGCGAGGCCGAGGGCGAGCCGATGAAGCTCGGCGTCGCCTTCGTGGACCTCGTCTCCGGCATGAACGCGGTGCAGGCGATCCTCGCCGCCCTCTATATGCGAGAGCGTACCGGGCACGGACAGGCGATCGACATCGCGCTGATGGACGGGGCGCTGTTCCTGCTCGCCAATGTCGCCTCGGCGCATCTCAACACCGGGGCGGAGGCGAAGCGCTTCGGCAACGCGCACCCCTCCATCGTGCCCTACCAGATCTTCGCCTGCCGCGACGGGCGCCTGGCATTGGCGGTCGGCAATGACGAGCAGTATCGCCGGCTGTGCGTCAACGTGCTCGGCGCGCCCGAGCTCGCCGCCGATCCCCGCTTCGTCACCAATCGCGGCAGGGCGGAAAACCGGGCGGAGCTGTTGCCGCCGCTCTCGGCGAAGATCGCCGGCTTCGCGCTGGGCGAGATTCTCGATGAGCTGCATCGCTTCGGCATTCCCGCCGGCAAGGTGCACACGGTGTCGGAGGCCTTCGCCGGCGAGACGGCGCAGCTGCGCGGCAGCGTGGTGGAGACGTCGCATCCGTCCATCGGCACGTTCCGCTCGGTGGCGAGCCCGCTGCGGCTGTCGGAAGCGCCGCCCAGCGTGCGCGCGGTGCCGCCGGGGCTTGGCGAGCATACCGACCTCGTGCTGGCCGAGGCGCTGGGCTACGCGCCGGACCGGATCGCCGCGCTGCGGCAGGCCGGCGTGATCGGCTGAGTGGCGGTCGCTGGGCGCAGGGGAGCGGCGCCATGCCTCGCTCGTCTCTCCGCCGTTCTCGATGTGGTGCCCGCCGCGCGGGACCGGCCGTATACCGTTTCGATCCGATCGGGTGGGCGACGGGCCAGCTGCGTGCCAAGTGAATGGCGCGGCGGCAAATCCGCATCCAGATTCAGCAAAGCATGCCGTGCCGCGGTGACGGCGGCGTTGATCTCAGGCAGCGTAAATCTTCTTCCCTGCCGCATTGTTGCTGACACACGGAAGGATAGATCTCGGCCGGCATAGAAAAGCCACGGCGAAACTGCCCGCGCCGGATAATGACGGCTTGATCGAGGGGCCGGCGACATTGTCTGTCGCTACATCGGCCACATATTGAACACCCCGCAAGCATGGCATCCCGCCTTTGGAGACGGTCTGCCATATGCCCATGCAGCGTGTTCCGGTTCCTTACCCGGAAAACCGATGGGGCGAGGGGGAGCCGAGGACAGCACCCGCCGTGGCTTCGACGGGTGCCGACCGCCGGTGGATCAGCGCTGGTCGCCCAGGGTCCTGCGCATCGCCGCCGCCAGATCCCGGTGATTGAGATCCGGCTTCGGCCGCAGCACGGCCAACCTCTCGACCTCTTCCACGACCTCGGAAAACTGCAGCACCGAGTGATAAGCGGTGCGATTCCAGAAATCGTGCACCATCACCGTGACGTGCGGCGGGCCGAACATATAGGCGGACAGGGTGCAGGCGGCCCGGAAACGTCCATCCACGAAGACGAGATCCGGTTTGAACATCGGAGCCAGCTGCCAGGGCGCCATCACATAGGACGACCAGCGGCCGCGCAGGCTCTTGTCGCTGGGCTTGCCCCAGGCGCCGACCGGCCCGATATCGCCATGGATCAGAGAGAGCCGCCCTCGCGCCTTCGCTCTTCCCAGCGCCGGAATCCGTTCCAGCCGGTCCAGCCATTCCGGGTCGGAATCAACGCTCATCACGCGCGCGACGCCGAGCCGGATGAATTCGTTGGTGGAGTGCCCGCAGCCGAACTCGATGACGCTGCGCGCCTGCTTGGCATGCCGGGAGAACGCTTCCAGTTCGGCCCGGGTCATCGTCGGCTTGAGCGTGGGGATGGCGATTTCCGCAGAGGCAATCGGCTCGTTGGGAATAACAGCCGAGATAACCGGTTCAGCGGACAATATTGGCGTTGCAAAGTTCATGGTGTCTCCCTGCTCTGGGATCTCGGTCCTGGTAAAACCTGGCGGTTTTGATCCGACGCCGTTGTTTCGGCGTTTGAATTATTTTTCAACCGAACTCATGCATATGTAAGGCGATATTCAAATAAGAGTCTTGTTGAATGGAAGAGCGAGATGAAAACGTAGATTGTTTGATCTTGCGATGCAATAAAAAGGATTCGGAATAATGACTGACCTATTATCGTCCGCCATTAAAACGAATCTGAAACATAATTCGGAGTCTTTTTATCGTTCCGAAGAATATGAGCCGGCAAATCTGAGAGGTACATGTAAACCGTGTCGACATGCCGCAGATGAGCGGCGGCGGCCGCGGAGCGGTTACCGGATAAAGAAGAACGAGAATATCGTGCGGTGATACGTCGCTTTGCCGTCAGCGCGGCTCGACGAGGGCCGGGCGCAGCGCCGTCGCCAGCGCCACGAGGTCGAGGCCCGGCGCGGCGCGCAGCACCGCCAGCGTCTCCGCTCGCTCCACCACGTCGGCGAAGGCGAGCACCGCGTGGTACTCCGGCCGGCTCCAGAAATCATGCGCCACCACGGTGACGCCGGGCGGGCCGAACAGCAGCGCGGCGAGGATCGAGGCGACGCGGAAGCGCCCGTCGACGAAGACGAGATCGGGGGCGTAATCCGGCTCGCGCACCCAGGGCGCCAGGGGATAGGCCGGCCAGCGCTGCTTCAGGCTGCGGTCCTTCGGCTTGCCCCAGTTCTTCACCGGGCCGAGATCGATATGGACGAAGCCGAGGCGCCCCTCGGCCTCCGCCGCGGCCAGTTCCGGCACCAGCCGCAGCCGCTCGATCCAGGCCGGATCGGAATCGATGCTGAGAATGCGCGCCACGCTGAGGCGGACGAACTCGCCGGTGGAATGGCCGCAGCCATATTCGACGATGCTCCGCGCCGTCCGGGCGTACCGCAGCAGCGTGTCGAGCTCGGCCGGGCTCAAGGTCGGCGCGAGCAGCGGCACGCTCGTCCCGGCAGGTTCGCCGGTCGGCGCAGCGGCGTCATTCGCCTCCGGCGGTTCGGTCGGCAGCGTCATCGGTGTCTCCCCAGCCGGCGCACGCTAGAGCGTTTTCGAGCGAAGCGGAATCCGGTTCGCATGAAGAAAACGCGTCCGAACAAGACCCTAGAGCATCTCCGGCGAACATCGGCTCGCCGGAGATGCTCTAGCCGCCCGCGTCCGCAGAGGAAAGCCGGAGCTTGCCGATCAGCCCGGCCTTCCCGCCGGCTGCTGCTGGGTTATGCAATGGATATTGCCGCCGCCGAGCAGGATCTCGCGGGTCGGCAGCGCCACCACCTCGCGGCCGGGGAACAGCCGGGCGAGGATCTCCGCCGCCTCGCCGTCATGGGCGGGGTCGAGCGCGGGCATCAGCACGAAGCCGTTGCCGACGTAGAAATTGACATAGGAGCCGCCGAGCCGCTCGCCGACCTGCCGTGTCATGGTGCCGCCGGAGGTGAGGTCGATCGCTTCCTCCGGGGTGCGGAACAGCGGTCCGGGCAGCGGCAGCTTCACCACCTCGATGGCGCGACCCTTGGCGTCGCGCGCACCGCTCAGCCGGTCGAAGGCGTCGCGCGAGATGGCGTATTGCGGGTCGGCCGGGTCGTCGCACCAGGTGAGCGCGATCACGCCCGGCCGCACGAAGCAGGCGATATTGTCGATATGGCCGGAGGTTTCGTCGTCCACCAGCCCGGCGCCGAGCCAGAGGATGGTCGAGACGCCGAGATGATCCTTCAGGTGCTGCTCGATCTCCTCGCGGGAGAGGTCGGGATTGCGGTTGGGGTTGAGCAGGCATTCCTCGGTGGTGAGCAGCGTGCCCTCGCCATCGACATGGATCGAGCCGCCCTCCAGCACCAGCGGCGCGGCGTAGCGCGGCGCGCGCTCGGTCTCCAGCACCTTGGCGGCGATCAGCCGGTCATTGTCATAGGGCGAATAGAGTCCGCCCCAGGCGTTGAACTCCCAGTCGACACCGCGCAGCCGGCCCTCAGCGTCGCTGACGAAGGTCGGCCCGCTGTCGCGGCACCAGCTGTCGTCGCTCAAAGCCTCGACGAGGCGGATATGCGGCGGAAGCTGCGCGCGGGCGTTCTGCCATTGCGCGGCGGTAACCAGCATGCTCACCGGCTCGAAGCGGGCGATCGCGCTCGCCACCGCCGTGAAGGCGGCCTGCGCCGGCACCGCGCCCTCGCGCCAATTATCCGGCCGCTCCGGCCAGATCATCCAGGTGCCGTCATGCGGCTCCCATTCGGCCGGCATGCGGAAGCCATCGGCGGTGGGCAGGCTGGGGAGCGTGTCGGTCATGCTGGGCTCGTCGATAAGGGAGAGCGGTGGCGGCAAGGGTGGTGGCGGAAGGATCGGGCAGGTCGGCCCCGCCCGGCCCTGTCCGGGCGGTTACTCTCGCGGGGTCACCCTCGCGGGGTCACCCTCGCGTGGTCATCCTCGGGTGGTCTTGCCATCGAGGGTGAGGATCGGCGCGTAGAGCTCCGGCCGCCGGTCGCGGAACACGCCCCATGAGCGGCGCTGCTGCGCCACCGCGTCGAGGTCGAAGCTCGCCACCAGCACGCTCTCGTCGGTGCGACCGGCTTCCGCCACCTTCTCGCCGGTCGGCCCGGCGATGAAGGAGGAGCCGTAGAAGGTGATTTCGGTGCCGTTACGACCGGGTTCGGTGCCGATGCGGTTGGAGGCGACCAGCGGCATCAGATTGGCGCCGGCGTGGCCCTGCATCACCCGCTGCCAATGAGCGGCGGAATCGAGGCTGGGGTCCTGCGGCTCGGAGCCGATGGCGGTCGGGTAGAGCAGCACCTCGGCGCCCATCAGCGCCATGACGCGCGCCGATTCCGGGAACCACTGGTCCCAGCAGATGCCGACCCCGACGCGCCCGACCGCAGTGTCCCACACCTTGAAGCCGGTATCGCCGGGCGAGAAGTAGAACTTCTCCGTGTAGCCCGGCCCGTCGGGAATGTGGCTCTTGCGGTAGATGCCCATCACCGTGCCGTCGGCGTCGATCATGGCGAGGCTGTTATAGGCCGCCGGCCCGGCACGCTCGAAAAAGGAGAGCGGCAGGACCACGCCGAGCTCGGCGGCCAGCGCGGCGAAATGCGCGATCAGCTTGTTGCCCTCGACCGGGGCGGCGAGATCGAGGAATTCGTGGAGCTGGTCCTGGCAGAAATACGGGGTCTCGAACAGTTCCTGCAGCAGGATCAGTTTCGCCCCCTGAGAGGCCGCCTCGCGCACCAGGCGCTCGGCGCGGGCGATATTGCCGGGAACGTCCCAGTCGCAGCGCATCTGGGTGGCGGCGAGGGTCAGGAGGCGCATGGGGAACTCCGGTCGCGCGGGAAGCCGAATCGGGGCGGCTGTGGCTCAGTTGACCGCCCGCAGAGGCTTTTCCAACACCGCGAGCACGCGGGCAAGCTCATGTCCGCGCTTCAGGATGAGCCCGGTCTGCGACACCACCGTGTAGACGCCCTGCTTGCGGGCGAGGCGCGGATCCTTCTCCACCCGGTAGATCGGCACCTCGGCGGCGCGGCGGAAGATGGAGAACACCGCCCGGTCCCGGGTGAAGGCGATAGCGTAGTCCCGCCATTCGCCCAGCGCTACCATGCGGCCATAGAGGCCGAGAATGCGGTCGAGCTCGTGCCGGTCGAAGGTGACGACGCTGTCCTTCTGGCCGCTCTTGTCGTCGGCGCGCGCGCCGGCGGCCAGTCCTATGGGTTCGATATCCGCCACGCGGACCTCCCGGAACCTTGCCGAAGCCTTGCTGGAGATGGCCGCCGCCCCGGCGGGCCGCGACGCATCATCGATCTGTCATGATCGCCTCTGCATCCGGCGGCCACAAGCCCCCGGATGCCGTGGCGACCTTGTGAGGGGCCGGATACCAGCCCCCGCCCGTACGGAGTTCCGCCTCTCACGGCCTCGTCAACGACGGACACAGGCTTGCCAAGATTCGGCCTTTCGGCCGCCAAGTCGGGGGCGGATAAGATTAACCTTAGCGTCAGGCCGATCCGCGAAGCGCATCGGTTTCCCAGCCCCCCAGCCCCCCGCGGCGTCGCGTGGAACGTGCCTGGCGCTACACAGGTTCAATCCCCAATCAACTGATCAAGGCTGGTCGCAACGCCGGCCTTTTCTTTTGCCCGGCGCAAGGGGCCGGCTTCCCGCGCATCGCCGGGCAGCCCGTGCGGATCGTTCAGGGAATCGGCTGGAGAGCGGCGCCGAGGATCGGGCCGGGCGCGGCGGAGGAGCCGGACTGCACCAGCACCGCCAGCGCGTCGATGTCGACATCGTTCGGCCGGCGCAGTGGCGCCTCGAAGCTGGCGGGCGCGCCGGTCCAGTCGCCGAGCTTCACCCAGCCGCGCACCACATTGTGGTAGGTGATCTGCGTGCCCTCGTTCTCGCCGCGGCCGATATCCACCTTGGCCTTGCTGGCCACCGGGCAGAGCCAGACCTCGCCGGCGCCGCTGCCGGGCCCGACGGCGACATGCAGCTTGCCGTCACGCACGCTCAGCGTCACCGGCACGTCCGGCGCGCGGGAGGTGGCGAGCGTCTGTTCCAGCGCCGAGCGGTCATTGCCCACCGCCATGGCGGTGCCGTTCACCACCGCCTGCGGGGTGAACATCTTGGAATCGCCGCGCAACTTGGCATAGGCCTTCTGGCGCGAGGTGTGGCCGTGCTTGGCCAGCGTGTCCTTCCAGCCGAGATAGTCCCAGTAGTCGACGGCGAGGGTGAGCGCGATCACGTCCGGCCGGTCGGCGATCTCGGCCAGCAGCTTGTCGGCCGGCGGGCAGGCCGAGCAGCCCTGGCTGGTGAACAGTTCGAGGATCGCACGCGGCTTGGTCACCGCGTGGATCGGCGCGGCGGCGGCGGTGTTGGCGGTCGCGGCCGCTGCGTCCTGCGCGCGGGCGGGGGCGGTGGTCGCGGCGATCAGCCCGATGAGCGCCAGCCCCCGGATCGCCGCTCTCCCGATGCCAAGTCCGAGAATGTTTTGTCCGAGAATGTTTTGTCCGAGAATGCTCCGTCCGAGAATGTTGCGTCCCAGACTATCCCGCCCCGCACGATCCCGCTCCGCGAGATACGCCCTCAACCCCGCAAGGCGGGGGAAGGCGGCTCGGGGGAGAAGGCCGGCAGGGCCGGAGAAGGGGAACGGCATCGGCGCGGAAATTCCTCATCTTCGTCCCGACGGGCGGGGGGCGGCAGGTGGGGACGGCAGTGGGCAGCGAAACGGTACCGGCTAGGCTTTAGGACGCACCACAGCCGGCCGCCAGTCACATTGGAGTGTCGCTCGCGCACGGAAGGGTGAAGTTGCCGCAAGGTCACGAAACGGCAGCTCTCCGGCCCTCCCGCCGCAGCGGCGCCGCCGGCGGGGGCGGAGCCCGGAAACACGGACGGCGCGGGGATGCCCCGCGCCGCTCATTTCACGTGAAACAGCCGGCCGGTCAGGCGGCGAGATTGCGCAGCACGTACTGGAGGATGCCGCCATTGCGGAAATAATCCAGCTCGTCCAGCGTATCGATGCGGCAGGTCAGCGGCACGTTCTTCACCGTGCCGTCGGCGAACACGATCTCGGCGATCAGCGTCTGGCGCGGCTTCAGGTCGCCCTCGATGCCCTTGATGGTGACGACCTCGTCGCCCTTGATGCCCAGCGACTGCCACGAGTCGTCGTTCTGGAACACCAGCGGCACGATGCCCATGCCGACGAGGTTCGAGCGATGGATGCGCTCGAAGCTCTGGGTGATGACGGCGCGGATGCCGAGCAGGCGGGTGCCCTTGGCCGCCCAGTCGCGCGAAGAGCCGGTGCCGTATTCCTTGCCGGCGAAGATCACCGTCGGCACGCCTTCCTGCTTGTAGAGCATGGCGGCGTCGTAGATCGGCATTTCCGTGCCGTCGGGCCAGTGCTTGGTGAAGCCGCCTTCCTTGCCGCCCAGCATCTGGTTCTTGATGCGGATATTGGCGAAGGTGCCGCGCATCATCACCTCATGGTTGCCGCGCCGCGTGCCGTACTGGTTGAAGTCGGCGGGGCGGACCTGATGGTCGCGCAGATAGTAGCCGGCGGGGCTGGCTTCCTTGATCGAACCGGCCGGGGAGATGTGGTCGGTGGTGATCGAATCGAGGAACAGGCCCATCACCCGCGCCTTGAGGATGTCGGTGACGGGTTCCGGCTCGCGGGTCATGCCGACGAAGTAGGGCGGGTTCTGCACATAGGTCGAGCGATCGTCCCAGGCATAGGTCTCGCCCTGCGGAATCGCGATCTTCTGCCAGTTCTCGTCGCCCTTGAAGACGTCGGAGTACTTCTCCAGGAACATCGTCTTGGTGACGTTCTCGCGGATGAACTGGGCGATCTCCTTGTTGGAGGGCCAGATGTCCTTGAGATAGACCGGCTGGCCGTCCGAGCCGGTGCCGAGCGGCTCGGTGGTCAGGTCGATCTGCAGCGAGCCGGCCAGCGCATAGGCGACCACCAGCGGCGGGGAGGCGAGGTAGTTCGCCTTCACATCCGGGTTGACGCGGCCCTCGAAGTTGCGGTTGCCGGAGATGACGGCGCCGGCCACGAGGTCGTGCTTGTTGATGGCTTCGGAGATCGGCTCGGGCAGCGGGCCGGAATTGCCGATGCAAGTGGTGCAGCCGAAGCCGACCAGGTTGAAGCCGACGGCGTCGAGGTCCTTCTGCAGGTCGGCGGCGGCGAGATAGCCTTCCACCACCTGCGAGCCGGGTGCCAGCGAGGTCTTCACCCACGGCTTGGACTTCAGCCCCTTGGCGACCGCGTTGCGGGCCAGAAGGCCGGCGGCGATCAGCACCGAGGGGTTGGAGGTGTTGGTGCAGGAGGTGATGGCGGCGATGGTCACGTCGCCATGGCCGAGCGTGTAGTCGGTGCCTTCCACCGGCACGCGCTTGTCGGCCTCGCCGGGCTTCTTGAACTCGCCTTCCAGCGCGGCGAGGAAGCCCTGCTTGGTGCCGGAGAGCAACACGCGGTCCTGCGGGCGCTTCGGGCCGGCCAGCGAGGGCAGCACGGTGGAGATGTCGAGCTCGAGGACGTCGGTGAACACCGGATCGGCGATGCCGTCGAAGCGCCACATGCCCTGCGCCTTGGAATAGGCGGCGACCAGCGCGACGCGGTCGGGATCGCGGCCGGTCTCGTCGAGATAGGCGATGGTCTCTTCGTCCACCGGGAAGAAGCCGCAGGTCGCGCCATATTCCGGGGCCATGTTGCCGATGGTGGCGCGGTCGGCGAGCGAGAGGTGCTCGAGGCCGGGGCCGAAGAACTCGACGAACTTGCCGACCACGCCCTTCTTGCGCAGCATCTGGGTGACGGTGAGCACGAGGTCGGTGGCGGTGATGCCCTCGTTCAGCTTGCCGGTCAGCTTGAAGCCGATGACTTCCGGGATCAGCATGGAGACGGGCTGGCCGAGCATGGCCGCCTCGGCCTCGATGCCGCCGACGCCCCAGCCCAGCACGCCGAGGCCGTTCACCATGGTGGTGTGGCTGTCGGTGCCGACGCAGGTGTCGGGATAGGCGACGGTGGTGCCGTCCTCGGCCTTGGTCCACACCGCCTGGGCGAGGTATTCGAGGTTCACCTGGTGGCAGATGCCGGTGCCGGGCGGCACGACGCGGAAATTGTCGAAAGCCGACTGGCCCCATTTCAGGAAGCGGTAGCGTTCCTGGTTCTGCTTGTACTCTTCCTCGACGTTCTTGCCGAAGGCGTCGGCATTGCCGAAGAAGTTGACGATCACCGAATGGTCGATGACGAGGTCGACCGGCACCAGCGGGTTGATCTTGGTGGGCGAGCCGCCGAGATGCACCATGGCGTCGCGCATGGCGGCGAGGTCGACCACCGCCGGCACGCCGGTGAAGTCCTGCATCAGCACGCGGGCCGGGCGATAGGCGATCTCGCGCTCGGCCTTGCCGCGGTTGACCAGCCAGTCCTTGATGGCGACGATGTCGTCCTTGGTCACCGAGCGCCCGTCCTCGAAGCGCAGCAGGTTTTCAAGCAGGACCTTCATCGAGAAAGGCAGCGCCGACACCCCGTCGAGGCCGTTCTTCTCGGCGTCCGGCAGGCTGTAATAGGTGTAGCTGTTGTTTCCGACGGTGAGGGTCTTGCGGCTTTTGAAGCTGTCGAGCGACGTCACGGTTGGCCGGTCCTCGGTAAGAGTGGACTCGACACGCTCTTTACGACCTTGGACAGGAAGCGGTTGCGCGGGCTATAGCTCGCGCGGCCCGGCCTGAGGCCACGGCGCATCGTTCGGTTTTCTTTATAGAGCGATTTCAAACCACGATCCTAGGGGTCTGACGGGGTGCAGCGCAAAATAGTGCAGGGCGGGGGCGATACGGCCGCTCCGGGGATGACCGATGCAGCTAGTCGTTAGGGAAGTCGCCTGCCGGCGGGGCGCGCGCGAACTGTTCCGCGGCCTCGGTTTTACCGTCCCGGCGGGGCGCGCGCTCGTGGTCACCGGACCGAACGGTGCCGGCAAATCCTCGCTCCTAAGACTTTTGGCGGGGCTGGCGTCGCCGGTATCGGGATCCATCCAACTGGAGGGCGCGCCGGAGCCGGACGCCTATCGTGAGCAGGTGCACTATCTCGGCCATCTCGATGCCCACAAGCTGGCGCTGAGCGCGAGCGCCAATCTCGGCTTCTGGCGCGACCTGCTCGGCGGCGTCGATCAAAGCTCGGCGCTGGAGGTCGAGGACGCGCTGGAGGCGGTAGGCCTCGGCGGCCTCGGCGGGCTGCCGGTCGCCGTGCTCTCCGCGGGCCAGAAGCGCCGGCTCGCCCTTGCCCGCCTCCTGGTGGTCGAGCGGCCGCTCTGGATCCTCGACGAGCCGACCACCGCGCTCGACGCGCGGGCGCAGGCGCTGTTCGCCAGCCTCGCGCGTGCGCATGTTGAAAAGGGTGGCCTGCTGGTCGCCGCCACCCATGCGCCGCTCGACCTCGGCGCCGGCGATTCGCTGGATCTCGGCGCGCATGTCGCACATTCCGCGCCTGTTGCGGATGCCGCCGCCGGGGAGGACGCGGCGTGACCCGTGCCTTCCTCGCGCTTGTCCGGCGCGACCTCGCGCTCGCCCTCGGCAATGGCGGCGGCGCCGGGCTCGGGGTGGTGTTCTTCCTCGCCGTGGTGGTGGTCACTCCCTTCGCCATCGGGCCGGACCTCAACCTGCTCGCCCGCATCGGCCCGGCGATCCTGTGGATCGGCGCGCTGCTCGCCTCGCTGATCGGCCTCGACCGGCTGTTCGCCGCCGATGCCGAGGATGGCTCGCTCGACCTGATGTTCATGAGCGAATTGCCGGTGGAACTGGCGGCGGCGGCCAAGGGCCTCGCCCATTGGCTCGCCACCGGCCTGCCGCTGGTGGTGGCGGCGCCGGTGCTGTCGCTGCTGCTCAATCTGGAGCCGGCGGCGATCGGCGCGCTCTGCCTCACCTTGCTGGTCGGCACGCCGGCGGTGACGTTCCTCGGCCTGGTCGGCGCCGCCTTCGCGGCGGCGTTCCGGCGCGGCGGGCTCTTGGTCGCGGTGCTGGTGATGCCGCTCACGATCCCGGTGCTGATCTTCGGGGTGGCGGCGACCGGGGCGGCGATCGGCGGCACGGTGCCGTTCGGCGCGCCGTTCCGCATCCTTGCCGGCTTGTCGCTCGGCGCGCTGGTGCTCGGCCCGGTGGCTGCTGCCGCCGCGCTGCGCGCCACGCGGGAATGAAAAATATTTCCATTCCCGCGAATCGGCCGGCTCTGGCATACCAGGTGCAGCAATGCGCCGCAGGTGGCGGCAAGCCGTTGAAACGCCGCCGGGAACCCCGTGGCGGCGTGGCAAGGCGGCACCAGCCGGGCACCAATGGGGCGCTACGTCATTTGCCTGCCCGAATCCATGCTTTCACCGTGTTGCAGCATGGGAAGAGGCGTGTTAGGGAACCGCCCGACCTGATTGGGGGGCCCGCTCGGTCGGCTCTTCCAGTTCAGTTCGAAACCCTTGTAAATCCGGGTTCGACCCCTAGCCGTGCCGGCTGTGGCGGACGACCCGAGAAGCCCGAGAGAGGCACGGTGGCGGAGACCTACGTATCCGGTGTGGCGGGGCGCTATGCGACGGCTCTTCTCGAGCTGGCTCGCGAGGCCGGTGCCATCGACGCTGTGAAGGCTGACCTCGACCGGTTCGGCGCCCTCATCGCCGAGAGCGATGACCTGAAGCGTCTGGTGCGCAGCCCGGTCTTCTCCTCCGAGGAGCAGGAGCACGCGGTGGCCGCGGTGCTCGACAAGGTCGGGATCGGCGGTCTCGCCAGCAATTTCTTCAAGACGGTGGCGGCCAATCGGCGCCTGTTCGCGGTGGAGGCGATCATGCGCGCCTTCGACGCGCTGGTGTCGGTCGAGAGGGGCGAGGTCGTGGCTGAGGTCACTGTCGCCCAGCCGCTCTCCGATGCTCACGCCGCCACCCTCAAGGGCGCGCTCGACCAGATGACCGGCAAGAGCGTGCAGCTCGCCGTCACCGTCGATCCGTCCCTGCTCGGTGGTCTCAAGGTCAAGATCGGCTCGCGTCTCGTCGACGCCTCGCTCAAGACCAAGCTCAATTCGATCCGCACTGCGATGAAAGAGGTTCGCTGATATGGATATCCGCGCCGCAGAAATTTCCGCGATCCTCAAGGAACAGATCAAGAATTTCGGCCAGGAAGCCGAAGTCTCCGAGGTGGGTCAGGTCCTGTCCGTCGGTGACGGCATCGCCCGCGTCTATGGCCTCGACAACGTCCAGGCCGGCGAGATGGTCGAGTTCGAGAACGGCACGCGCGGCATGGCGCTGAACCTCGAAATCGACAATGTCGGCGTCGTGATCTTCGGTTCCGACCGTGAGATCAAGGAAGGCCAGACCGTCAAGCGCACCGGCGCCATCGTCGACGTGCCGGTCGGCAAGGGCCTGCTCGGCCGCGTCGTCGACGCGCTGGGCAACCCGATCGACGGCAAGGGCCCGATCGAGTTCACCGAGCGCCGCCGCGTCGACGTGAAGGCGCCCGGCATCATCCCGCGCAAGTCGGTGCACGAGCCGATGCAGACCGGCCTGAAGGCGATCGACGCCCTCATCCCGGTGGGCCGCGGCCAGCGCGAGCTGATCATCGGCGACCGCCAGACCGGCAAGACCGCCATCGCGCTCGACACCATCCTGAACCAGAAGCCCATCAACCAGGGCACCGACGAGAAGGCCAAGCTCTACTGCGTCTACGTCGCGGTGGGCCAGAAGCGTTCGACCGTCGCCCAGTTCGTGAAGGTGCTGGAAGAGCAGGGCGCGCTGGAATATTCCATCATCGTCGCCGCCACCGCCTCGGACGCCGCGCCGATGCAGTTCCTGGCGCCGTTCGCCGGCACCGCCATGGGCGAGTTCTTCCGCGACAACGGCATGCACGCCCTCATCATCCATGACGACCTGTCCAAGCAGGCCGTGGCGTACCGCCAGATGTCGCTGCTGCTGCGCCGCCCGCCGGGCCGCGAAGCCTATCCGGGCGACGTGTTCTATCTCCACTCGCGCCTGCTCGAGCGCGCCGCGAAGCTGAACGACGAGAACGGCGCCGGCTCGCTGACCGCCCTGCCGGTCATCGAGACCCAGGCCAACGACGTGTCGGCCTACATCCCGACCAACGTGATCTCGATCACCGACGGCCAGATCTTCCTTGAATCCGACTTGTTCTTCCAGGGCATCCGCCCGGCGGTGAATGTCGGCCTCTCGGTGTCGCGCGTCGGCTCCTCGGCGCAGATCAAGGCGATGAAGCAGGTCGCGGGCAAGATCAAGGGCGAGCTCGCCCAGTATCGCGAGCTGGCCGCCTTCGCCCAGTTCGGCTCGGACCTCGACGCCTCGACGCAGAAGCTGCTCAACCGCGGCGCCCGCCTCACCGAGCTCCTGAAGCAGTCGCAGTTCTCGCCGCTGAAGGTCGAGGAGCAGGTGGTGGTGATCTATGCCGGCACCAACGGCTATCTCGACACGCTGCCGGTGAGCAAGGTGCGTGCCTTCGAGGACGGGCTGCTGCTGTTCCTCCGCACCAAGCACGCCGACATCCTCGATACCATCCGCACGTCCAAGGAGCTTTCCAAGGACACCACCGCGAATCTCGTCAAGGCGATCGACGCCTTCGCGAAGACCTTCGCCTGATCGGGCGAAGCGGCGTCGAGGGCACGGGAGCCGAGGGTAGATGGCCAGCCTCAAGGAACTGCGCAACCGCATCGCTTCGGTGAAGGCGACGCAGAAGATCACCAAGGCGATGCAGATGGTCGCCGCCGCCAAGCTGCGGCGCGCCCAGACCGCCGCCGAGGCGGCGCGTCCCTATGCCAAGCGCATGGAGAGCGTGCTCGGTAACATCGCGTCCGCCGTTTCCGGCGGGCCGGATGCGCCGCTGCTGCTCACCGGCACCGGCAAGGACAATGTGCACCTGCTGCTCGTGCTCACCGCCGAGCGCGGCCTGTGCGGCGCCTTCAACTCCTCGATCGTCCGCCTCGCCCGCGAGCGGGCCAACGCGCTGATGGCGCAGGGCAAGACGGTCAAGATCTTCTGCGTCGGCCGCAAGGGCTACGAGCCGCTGCGCCGCCAGTTCGAGCGGCAGATCGTCGACTTCGTCGAGCTGCGCGCCAACAAGGGCGTCACCTTCGCCGAGGCGCAGACGATCGCCGAGAAGATCATCGGCATGTTCCAGGCCGGCGAGTTCGACGTGGCGACGCTGTTCTTCTCGCGCTTCCAGTCGGTGATCTCGCAGACCCCGACCGCGCAGCAGATCATCCCGGCGACCTTCCCGGCCGTCGCGGCGGCTGCCGGCGCCGTGGCGACCTATGAATACGAGCCGGACGAGAACGAGATTCTCGCCGACCTGCTGCCGCGCAACCTCGCGGTGCAGATTTTCACGGCGCTGCTGGAGAACGGCGCGTCGGAGCAGGGCGCCCGCATGAGCGCCATGGACAACGCTACCCGCAACGCGGGCGACATGATCAAGAAGCAGACGCTGACCTACAACCGCACCCGCCAGGCGATGATCACGAAGGAACTGATCGAGATCATCTCCGGCGCCGAGGCGCTGTGAGGCAAGGGACCAGAAGGACACCGAACATGGCTAAGGTCGGACGCATCACGCAGGTCATCGGCGCCGTCGTCGACGTGCAGTTCGAGGATCACCTCCCGGAGATCCTCAACGCGCTTGAGACCACCAATAACGGCGCGCGGCTCGTGCTCGAGGTTGCCCAGCACCTCGGCGAGAACACCGTGCGCACCATCGCCATGGACTCGACCGAAGGTCTGGTCCGCGGCACCGAGGTGAAGGACACCGGCGGCCCGATCTCGGTGCCGGTCGGCGAGGCCACCCTCGGCCGTATCATGAACGTCATCGGCGAGCCGGTGGACGAGGCCGGTCCGGTGATCGGCGAGACCACCCGCGGCATTCACCAGCCGGCCCCCTCCTATGCCGACCAGTCGACCGAGGCCGAGATCCTCGTCACCGGCATCAAGGTGGTGGACCTGCTGGCGCCCTACTCCAAGGGCGGCAAGGTCGGCCTGTTCGGCGGCGCCGGCGTCGGCAAGACCGTGCTGATCATGGAGCTGATCAACAACATCGCCAAGGCGCACGGTGGCTACTCGGTGTTCGCCGGCGTCGGCGAGCGTACCCGCGAGGGCAACGATCTCTACCACGAGATGATCGAGTCCAAGGTGAACGTCGACCCGCACGAGAACAACGGCTCCTCGGCCGGTTCGAAGTGCGCCCTGGTGTACGGCCAGATGAACGAGCCGCCGGGCGCCCGCGCCCGCGTCGCGCTGACCGGCCTCACCGTCGCCGAGCACTTCCGCGACCAGGGCCAGGACGTGCTGTTCTTCGTCGACAACATCTTCCGCTTCACCCAGGCGGGCTCGGAAGTGTCGGCGCTGCTCGGCCGTATCCCGTCGGCGGTGGGCTATCAGCCGACGCTGGCCACCGACATGGGCGCGCTGCAGGAGCGCATCACCACCACCACCAAGGGTTCGATCACCTCGGTGCAGGCGATTTACGTGCCGGCCGACGACCTGACCGACCCGGCCCCGGCCGCCTCCTTCGCGCATCTCGACGCCACCACCGTGCTGTCGCGCTCGATCGCGGAAAAGGGCATCTACCCGGCGGTGGATCCGCTCGATAGCACCTCGCGCATCCTGTCGCCGCTGATCATCGGCGACGAGCACTACACCGTGGCGCGCCAGGTGCAGCAGACGCTGCAGCGCTACAAGTCGCTGCAGGACATCATCGCGATCCTGGGCATGGACGAGCTCTCGGAAGAGGACAAGCTCACCGTCGCCCGCGCCCGCAAGATCGAGCGCTTCCTGTCGCAGCCCTTCCACGTCGCCGAAGTCTTCACCGGTTCGCCGGGCAAGCTCGTCGACCTCGCCGACACCATCAAGGGCTTCAAGGGCCTGGTGGAAGGCAAGTATGATCACCTCCCGGAGCAGGCCTTCTACATGGTCGGCACCATCGAAGAGGCGATCGAGAAGGGCAAGAAGCTGGCCGCCGAGGCGGCGTGATACCGGGCGGCGTGACGGAGCCCCGGTCCTTCTCGTGAGGGCCGGCCGTCGGGCCGCCGGGATCGTGCCTCTTTAGTTTGCTGGCGCTGGAGGAATCATGGCCAACTTCCCGTTCGAACTCGTCTCGCCCGAGAAGCTCGTCTATTCGGGTTCGGTGAGCGAGGTTGTGGTTCCCGGCGCCGAGGGCGAGTTCGGCGTGCTCGCCGGCCATGCGCCCTTCGTGTCGGTGCTGAAGCCGGGCGTGCTCATCATCAAGGGTGAGGGCAAGGTGCAGAAGCTGTTCGTGCGCGGCGGCTTCGCCGAGGCGAACCCGCAGGGCCTCACCGTGCTCGCCGAGACGGCGGTTCCGCTGGCCGATCTTGGCGGCGGCAGGCTCGCCCAGATGATCAAGGACGCGCAGGAAGACGTCGAGGACGCCAAGGACGACGCCACCCGGCTGAAGCGCCAGACCGTGCTCGATGCGCTGAAGGCGACCGCCGCCGCTATAGAGGCTGACGGGCGCACCGCGCATTGATCGGCCCCCGCCCGGCGGGTAGAACAGACGAGATGAAACGAGGCCGTCCGCAAGACGGCCTTTTTCATGTCCGGGAGACCCCCGTTTTTCTGGGAGACACGCGATGACCGTCGCCGCGACGCTGGATGTTGCCCCTTCCTTCAGCCGGGAGGCCTGGCAGCGCAATCTTCCGGTCTATGACGCCATCCGCACCATGCCGTTCAACGAGGCGCTGGCGGACGGCACGCTCGGCGTCGGCCGCTTCCGCCACTACATGGTGCAGGATGCGCATTATCTCATCGCCTTCGGCCGGGCGCTGGCGGTCGCGGCCGCCAAGGCCGACGATGCCGATGGGCTGGTGCAGTTCGCCGAGGCGGCGAAGGTGGCCGTCATCGTCGAGCGCTCGCTGCACACCGATTTCTTCCGTTCCTTCGGCATCGCGCCGGCGGATTTCGAGGCGACGGAGATGTCGCCGGTCTGCCACCATTATTCCAGCTTCCTGATCGCCAGCGCCCATGCCGAGCCCTATCCGGTGGTGCTGGCGTCGCTGCTGCCCTGCTTCTGGATCTATGCCGAGATCGGTCGCGACATTCTCGGCCGCGCCACCCGCCCGAACCCGTACGACGCCTGGATCGACACCTATGCCGGCGAGGAGTTCCACGAGGCGGTGCGGGCGGTGATCGCCAGCACCGACCGCGCGGCGGATGCCTCCTCGCCGACGGTGCAGGCCCGCATGCACCGCGCCTATGCGCATGCCTGCAAGCTCGAATGGATGTTCTGGGATTCGGCGTGGCGCGAGGCCGGCTGGCCGGTCTGAGCCGTCGCGGCCCGGCTGTTGCATGGCATGGCGGGCCGTCCCGAAGGTGATTAGTCTGGCGGCAGCCGGCCTGCGCCGCGGAGGAACATGGACCAGCCCGTCGTCGATAGTCCGGTCGCCCAAAGCCCCGTCTCCGAGCGTGGACGCTCGGAGGCGCCGATCCGTGCCCGTATCCTGCAGGCGATCTTCGAGCGACGCCTGCATCCCGGCGAGAAGCTGACCGAGGAGCGCGTCGCCGAACTGTTCGGCGTCAGCCGCACCGTGGTGCGCCAGGCGCTGGCGCGGCTCGCCCAGGATGGCATCGTCGAGCACCAGCCCAATCGCGGTGCCTTCGTCGCGGCGCCGAGCCGCGCCGATGCGCGCCATGTGCTCGATGCCCGCGCGGTGGTGGAACCGGAGATTGCCGCCTCGGCCGCCTGCGGCTGCGCCGCGCCGGCGGTGGCGCGGCTGCGGCACCATGTTGCGATGGAGAACGAGGCCCGCGCCGCCGGCGAGCGGGCGACGCTGGTGCGGCTCACCGGCGAATTCCACATCGCGCTGGCCGAGGCGGCCGGCAATCCGGTGTTCGTGCGGCTGCTGACCGAACTGCAGGCGTTGTCCTCGCTCGCCATCCTGCTCTATGCCCGCGGAGAGCACGCTGCCTGTCCGCCGCACGAGCATGGCGACATCCTCGCCGCCATCGAGGCCGGCGACAGCGAGCTGGCCGCCCGGCGCATGCGCGACCACATCGTGCATGTCGCCGAGGAACTGGACCTGTCGGAGCCGCCGGAGCGCCCGCTTGGCCTCGCCGAGGCGCTGGGGCTGGAGCCGGCCGGCGTGACGCGGCCCGGCCGGTCAGCGGCGCGGCTGCGCCGGGAGCCGACGCCCGGCGGCATCGCCTAGGACATGTTCCGCGAGAGCTGAAAGGCCTTCGCGACGGCAACGGGCTTCGGCTCATCGGATCTGGAGCCCGGCCACGGGCCGGTCGAGACGCTGTCGCTTACACCTGCCGGAGCGGCAACACAAAATCCCCGCGCGGATCCGGGATCCGGCGGGGCATCGGTCTGTGGTGGAAGAAGAAGGCCACCGGCCTTCGCGGCGACCCGGCCGGGTGCCGCGCGTCCGGGGCGTCTCCGGCGCCTAGGGCATTTTCAAGCGAAGTGGATACCGTTTCGCATGAAGAAAATGCGTGTCGTCAAAGACTTAGAGAAATTCTGGTGAACTGGGTTCACCGGAATTGCTCTAGCGGCGACGGCCCGGCGGCGGGCGACGCTGGCCGGAACCGACCGGAGGGGTCGGGCCGCCGGTCTTGTGGCGGAAATTGATGCGCCCGCGCTCGAGGTCGTAGGGCGACATCTCCACCACCACGCGGTCGCCCACGATGGTCCGGATGCGGTTCTTCTTCATCTTGCCCGCC
This sequence comes from Ancylobacter sonchi, assembly GCF_018390695.1. Taxonomy (GTDB): domain Bacteria; phylum Pseudomonadota; class Alphaproteobacteria; order Rhizobiales; family Xanthobacteraceae; genus Ancylobacter; species Ancylobacter sonchi. The sequence goes on from NZ_JAHBGF010000016.1 coordinate 368,848, forward strand.
GCATAGGCGAGAATCTCATGTTCGTTGTCGAGCACGACGCGGAAGTTCCCGTCGGGCAGCACCTCGGTGACGGTGCCGTCGAACTCGAGCAGTTCCTCTTTCGCCATTCCTGGCTCTCCTTGCCGAAGCCTTTTCGAGCTGTCGTCAGGGCAAATACCCTGACTCCAGCGCTTTGTCTCGCCCAAAGCCCGTTCCTGCCGGCTCAAATCGTCCGATCGACAGGAAAGTGCTTCCGGCAACCATGCGTTGGTGCCGCCGGCGTCCTATGGCTGGGTGCCATGGACGCCGTCGGAGCCGATCTCAGCGCGCCGGGCCGCGCGACCGCGACGGACGCTCGCCGCGACCACCCTCGGGGCGGGGCCCCTCGTGATGCGGGCGCTCGTGACGCGAACCTTCGTGACGGGGCCCTTCATGGCGCGGACGCTCATGACGGGAGCCCTCGTGACGGGGCCCTTCATGACGATGGCCCTCATGACGGACGCCCTCGGGGCGAGGCCCCTCGTGACGCGGGCGCTCGCCGCGCGCCGGCTGCATGAAGCCGACGCCGCTCATCTCGCCGGCGCGTCCTTCCGAACGCCCCTCGGGACGGCCTTCGCCACCGCGATATTCGGGGCGGCCGCCCGGACGGCCAGGCCGCCCGGCGGGACGCGGACCGCGCTCGCCTTCATTGCGCGAGCCCTCGTTGCGCGGCCGCTCGCCGCGACCGCCACGCGGACCACGCTCCTCGCGCGGCGGGCGCTCGTCGCGGAAGCCCTCGCGCACCGGCCGGCCCTCGCGGCGGCTCTCGCCGCGACGGTCGACGCTGGGGATGGTCAGCTTGATCAGCCGTTCGATGTCGCGCAGATAGGCGCGCTCCTCGCCGTCGCACAGCGAGACGGCGATACCGTCGGCGCCCGCGCGGGCCGTCCGACCAATGCGGTGGACATAGCTTTCCGGCACGTTGGGCAGGTCGTAATTGATCACGTGGCTGACGCCGGGCACGTCGATGCCGCGCGCGGCGATGTCGGTCGCCACCAGCACCTTCACCTTGCCTTCGCGGAAGGCGGCAAGCGCCCGCTCGCGCTGCGGCTGCGACTTGTTGCCGTGGATGGCCTCGGCGTCGATGCCGGCGCCGGCAAGGCCCTTCACCACCCGGTCGGCGCCGTGCTTGGTGCGGGCGAAGACCAGCGCGCGGTCGAGCCCGTCGCCCTGCAGCACCTCGATCAGCAGGTCCGGCTTGCCGGCGCGGTCGGTGAAGAACACCTTCTGCTCGATCTTGTCGGCGGTCTTGGCGACCGGCGTCACCGCGACGCGCACCGGGTCGGTGAGCAGGGCGGCGGCCAGCTTCTCGATCTCCTTCGGCATGGTGGCCGAGAAGAACAGGTTGCGGCGCTTGGCCGGCAGGCGGGCGACGATGGCGCGGATGGCGTGGATGAAGCCCATGTCCAGCATCTGGTCGGCTTCGTCGAGCACGAACACCTCGACCTCGTTCAGCCGCACGGCGTCGTTCTCGATCAGGTCGACGAGGCGGCCGGGAGTGGCGACGAGCACGTCGACGCCGTTCATCAGCGCCCGCGCCTGCCGGCCGAGCGGCACGCCGCCGATGGCGAGGGCGGTCGAGGGACGGATGTGCTTGCCGTATTTGCGGAAGCTTTCGAGGATCTGGCCGGAGAGCTCGCGGGTGGGCGAGAGGATCAGCGCGCGGGCGGTGCGGCGTTCCGGCCGGCGGCGCTCGGTGATGAGGTGCTGCAGGATCGGCAGCGCGAAGGCCGCGGTCTTGCCGGTGCCGGTCTGGGCGATGCCGATGAGGTCGTGGCCGGCGAGAACCTGCGGCACGGCCTGTGCCTGGATGGGGGTGGGGGTGTCGTGGCCAGCTTCGGCCAGCGCCTTCAGGATGGGCTCGGCGAGGCCGAGCTCGGAAAAGGAGGTCAAGTAACGTTCTTTCATGGGGGCGACGTCCGGCCGTGCGCCATGATCGTGCGCACCGCCCGTCGCGGGGATGGTGGACACCCCGCGTGGCCTGGGACGTCGGCGAAACCGGTTGATCAGGGGCCGAAGACTGCCGCGGCACTCGCATGAGCGAGCCATATGCCGAAGCGGAAATCGAGCGACGCGGCCCCGATACGAGCACGGCTTTCACAGGCTCATCCGCCCGTCCGTCTCGCATGCACCGCCTATGTGGCGCAAAAAGGCGAGGATTTCAAGGCATCGCCGCTTATATAGATGAGGCCGCTGCCGCAGCGGTGCCTTCCGGTCCCGTCATCCAGCCGCTCCAGGAGCCTCATGTATCCCGACGTCGTCGATCTGCGCAGCTTCTACGCCCAGCCGCTCGGCGTGGTGGCGCGCCGGCTGGTCGGCCGGGCGGTGCGCCAGCGCTTCGACAATGTGCGCGGGCTCTCCGTGCTCGGCATCGGCTATGCGACGCCCTATCTCGGCGTGTTCCGCGAGGAATGCGAGCGGGCGCTGGCCTTCATGCCGGCGGCGCAGGGCGTCACCCGCTGGCCCTCGCGCGCGCCGACGCTGGCGGCGCTGGTCGACGAGAGCGAACTGCCGCTGCCCAATGCGGTGATCGACCGGGTGATCGCGGTGCATCTGCTGGAGCACACGCCGGACGCCGCCGAGGTGCTGCGCGAGGTGTGGCGGGTGCTGGCGCCGGGCGGGCGCCTGCTCTGCGTGGTGCCGAACCGGCGCGGCGTCTGGGCGCGGGTGGACAATAATCCGTTCGGCCATGGCCGGCCCTATTCGCGCAGCCAGGTCATCGCGCTGCTGCGCGAGGCGCTGTTCACCCCGGTGGGCTGGGGCGAGGCGCTGTACATGCCGCCGGTGACGCGCAGCTGGTTCCTGCGCTCGGCGGTGGCGTGGGAGCGGGCGGGCGGGGTGTTCGCCTCGCCCTTCGCCGGGGTGCACATCGTCGAGGCGACCAAGCAGGTCTACAAGCCGGTGGCGGTGAAGCGCCGCGCCCGCATCCAGGTGCTCTCCCCGGTGCTGGAGCCGGTGCTCTCCCCCCAGCCAGCCGGCGGGTGAGGGCTCCTCACTCCCCCCGCGACAGCAGGAAGACCGCCTGCTCGCCGAGGAGGTTCCACACCGCCCATGGCAGGTTGAGGCGCACCTTCTGGCCGTAGCCGTTCAGTGCCGTGGCGTGCTCGATGCGCGCGCCCACCTCGTCGACCAGCGCGACGAAGTCGCGAATGGTGCAGAAATGGATGTTCGGCGTGTCGTACCAGCTATAGGGCAGGTTCTCGGTGGAGGGCATGCGCCCGTTGAGCAGCAGGTCGAGCCGCACCCGCCAGAAGCCGAAATTTGGGATGGAGACGATGACGCGGCGTCCCACCCGCAGCATCTGCTCCAGCACCCATTTCGGCCGCCGCGTCGCCTGCAGCGTCTGCGAGAGGATGACGTAGTCGAAGGCATCGTCGGGATAGTCGGCGAGGTCGATGTCGGCGTCGCCCTGGATCACCGCGAGGCCGCGCGCCACCCCGGCATTCACCCCGGCGCGGGAGATCTCGATGCCGCGCGCGTCGCAGCCGCGCGTGGTAGCGAGCAGCTCCAGCAATTCGCCGTCGCCCGAACCGACATCGAGTACCTTCGCGCCCGGCTCGACGAGGTCGGCGATGATCAGGAGGTCGACGCGCTTGCCGGAGGCGGCGCGGGCGGCTTCCTTCATGGTCAGGTCGTGCAGGACGACGTCGCGCGGGCTCATCAGGCGACCCCCAGCGTGCGGGCGGCGGAATCGAGGAAGCCGCGGGTGATGGCGGTCAGCTCCGGCTCGTCGAGCAGGAAGGCGTCATGGCCCTTGTCGCTCTCGATCTCGGCGAAGGACACCGAGGCGCCGGCGGCGTTGAGCGCGTGCACCACCGCCCGCGAATCCGAGGTCGGGAACAGCCAGTCGGAGGTGAAGGAGACCAGGCAGAACCGCGTCTTGGTGCCCTTGAAGGCGTTGGCGAGCACGCCGCCATAGTCGCCAGCGAGGTCGAAATAGTCCATCGCCCGGGTGACGTAGAGATAGGAATTGGCGTCGAACCGGTCGACGAAGGCCTCGCCCTGGTGGCGCAGATAGGATTCCACCTGGAAGTCGGCGTCGAAGGAGAAGGTGCGCCCGTCGCGGTCCTGCAGCCGCCGGCCGAACTTCCGGTGCAGCGAGCCGTCCGACATATAGGTGATGTGCGCCGCCATGCGCGCCACCGCGAGGCCGCGGCGCGGGCTGGTGCCTTCGAGCAAATAGCGCCCGCCGCGCCAGTCGGGATCGGCCATCACCGCCTGGCGGCCGACCTCGTGGAAGGCGATGTTCTGCGCCGAGTGGCGGGCGGCGGCGGCCATCGGCATCGCCGCGAACACCCGCTCGGGATAGCTTACCGCCCATTGCAGCACCTGCATGCCGCCCATCGAGCCGCCGACCACGGCGAGCAGCCGGTCGATGCCGAGATGGTCGACGAGCATCGCCTGCGCCCGCACCATGTCGCGGATGGTCACCACCGGCAGGTCGAGCCCATAGGGCGCGCCGGTCGCGGGGTTGATCGAGGACGGGCCGGTGGTGCCGAGGCAGCCGCCGAGCACGTTGGAGGAGATGACGAAGAAGCGCGTGGTATCGATCGGCTTGCCCGGCCCGATCAGCGTCTCCCACCAGCCCGGCTTGCCGGTCACCGGGTGGATGTTGGCGGCGTGCTGGTCGCCGGACAGCGCGTGGCAGATCAGGATGGCGTTCGACTTGTCGGCGTTCAGCGTGCCATAGGTCTGGTAGGCGATCTGGAACGGGCCGAGCGTGACGCCGGCATCGAGGGTAAGCGAGCGCTCCGGCCCGAAGCGCACCAGTTCGGATTGCGGGAAGTCCGCCTGCGCCCGCGCCAGCGCCTCATAGGCGCGACCGGGGCCGACCGGGCGCTCTTGGCCGCCGGCGTCGGTGGGGTTGGGGTCGTTCACCGTCTCGCTCTCGGACATCTCAACCGTCTTACCGGACGAACAGTTCGTTATAACGGACGATGCGATGATCCCACAGCACCATCTTGTCAATAGCCGTCGGCCGGATTTGCGTCCAGCCGGTCGCTTGGCCGTGCAGATTTCGTTTTGCAGCGCGCCCGTGCGGGTCTAGAGAGCGGAACATGACCGCGCCCGACCATTCGCTTGCCCAAAGCGCCGCCGTTCCTGCCGTCGCTGCCGATCCGGCGGCGTCGCTGGCGGTTCTGCGCGCGGAGATCGACCGCATCGACGCCGCCATGCACGCGCTGTTGATCGAGCGCGGCGAGATCATCGACCGGCTGGTCGAGGTGAAGCGCGCGCGCGCCGCCGAGGGCGGCTCGGCGTTCCGCCCGGCGCGCGAGGCCTCGATGATGCGGATGATCGTCGACCGGCATCGCGGCATCCTGCCGCTGGACACCGTCGAGAGCATCTGGCGCGTCATCATCTCCACCTTCACCTATGTGCAGGCGCCCTATGCCGTGCATGCCGACCTCGCCTCCGGGGAGGCGGCGATGCGCGATACGTCGCGCTTCCATTTCGGCTTCACCGTGCCCTTCCTCGCCCATATGGGCGCGGGCGCGGTGGTGAGCGCGGTCGCCGGCTCGCGCGGCGATCTCGGGCTGGTGCCGGCCTTCGCCCCGCCCGGTGCCGGGCCGTGGTGGACCGCGCTCGAAGGCGACAGCGCGCCGAAGATCATCGCCCGCCTGCCCTTCGTCGAGCGGGCCGACCATCCCGCCGGCCTGCCGGTGTTCTGCATCGCTCATCCGGTCACCGAGGGCGCCGTCACCGAGGTCGAGGTGTGGAGCGTGCGGGTCGCCGGCTGGAACGCCGGCGCGGCGCGGGCGCTCGCCCCGCTGGCCGAGACGCTGGCGGTGCCGGATCGCGGCCTCGACGGCGCGGCGCTGCTGATCTCGCTGCCGCTCGCCGGTGCGGTCGGCCTCGACACCGTGCTCGGCGCGCTCCGGGCCTGTGGCGCCTCGGTGCGCTCCGCCGCGCTCATCGGCTCGCATGCGGGCCGATATAGCCACGACGCCGGCCGCCCCGCGCGTCCGCCGGCGTCGTCGATCGCCCCCGCGCCCTAAGCCCCCATCCGTTCCTTCCCGTCCGTTGCCGGAGTTCCCGCTATGTCGGCCTCGTCCTCGTCGATCACCCCCGTTGCCGATCGTCCCGTCCCGCGTCCCGGCGTGCTGGCGATCGAGGCCTATGTGCCCGGCAAGGCGCAGGCGGGAGGCGCGGTGAAGACCTACAAGCTGTCGGCCAACGAGAATCCGCTCGGTCCCAGCCCGAAGGCGCGCGAGGCCTTCCACGCCGCCGACGCGCTGGAGCTCTATCCCGATGGTTCGTCGACCAAGCTGCGCGAGGCCATCGCCGGCGCCTATGGGCTGGACGCCGGCCGCCTCGTCTGCGGCACCGGTTCGGACGAGCTGATCACCCTCATCGCCGCCGCCTATGCCGGGCCGGGCGACGAGGTGATCTATTCGCAATACGGCTTCCTGGTGTACCGCATCGCCACGCTGGCGGCCGGCGCCACCCCGGTGGTGGTGCCGGAGAAGAACCTCACCGCCGATGTCGACGCGCTGCTGGCGGCGGTCACCGAGAAGACCCGCATCGTCTTCCTCGCCAACCCGAACAACCCGACCGGCACCTATCTGCCGTTCGACGAGGTGCGCCGGCTGCAGCGCGGCCTGCCGTCGCACGTGCTCCTGGTGCTCGACGCCGCCTATGCCGAATATGTCCGGCGCAACGACTATGAATCCGGCATCGAGCTGGTGGCGACCGCCCGCAACGTCGCCATGCTCAGAACCTTCTCCAAGATCCACGGCCTCGCGGCGCTGCGCGTCGGCTGGCTGTACGGCCCGGCCGAGGTGGTGGACGCGGTGAACCGCATCCGCGGCGCCTTCAACGTCAATTCCGCCGCCATCGCCGCCGCCACCGCCGCCATCGGCGACACCGCCCATGTCGAGGCGGCCGTCGCGCATAACGACGTCTGGCTCGCCTGGGTCACCGACGCGCTGACCGCGCTCGGCCTCACCGTCACGCCGAGCGTCGGCAATTTCGTGCTGGCGCATTTCCGGGATGTCGAGGGCCGGCGCGCCCGCGACGCCGACGCCTTCCTCTCCGCGCGCGGCCTGATCCTGCGGCGGATGGACGCCTATGGCCTGCCGGGCGCGCTGCGCATCACCATCGGCACCGAGGAGGCGAACCGCCTGCTCGTCGCCGTGCTGTCCGAGTTCCTCGGCAGTAAGGAGCCCGGCCATGGTGCTTGATCCGCCGCTGCCGCGCCCGATGGTCGGTCGGCTCGCCGTTATCGGCGTTGGCCTGATCGGTTCGTCGATCCTGCGCGCGGCCGATGCCCGCCAGCTCGCGGAGGTCAGCGTCGCTTATGACGCGGCGCCGGAGGTGCGGGCCCGCGTCGCCGAGCTCGGCATCGCCGACGAGGTCGCCTCCTCCCCCGCCGAGGCGGTGCGGGACGCCGACATCATCGTCCTCTGCGTGCCGGTCGGCGCCATGGCGGCGGTGGCCGAGGCCATCGCCCCGCATGTGAAGCCGGGCGCCATCGTCTCCGATGTCGGCTCGGTGAAGGGGGCGGTGCTCTCCGCGCTGTCCACGCATCTGCCGGCGGGCGTGCACATCGTGCCGGCGCATCCGGTGGCCGGCACCGAGTATTCCGGCCCCGACGCCGGCTTCGCGACGCTGTTCAAGAACCGCTGGTGCATCCTCACCCCGCCCGAGGGCGCGGAGGAGGGCGCGGTGCAGGCGGCCTCGGCGCTGTGGACGGCGCTGGGCGCCAATGTCGAGATCATGACCGCCGAGCACCACGACCTGGTGCTGGCGATCACCTCGCATGTGCCGCATCTCATCGCCTACAACATCGTCGGCACGGCGGCGGATCTCGAGAAGGTCACCTCCTCCGAGGTGATCAAATATTCCGCCGGCGGCTTCCGCGACTTCACCCGCATCGCCGCCTCCGATCCGACCATGTGGCGCGACATCTTCCTCAACAATCGCGAGGCGGTGATCGAGGTGCTCGGCCGTTTCACCGAGGACCTGATCGCGCTGCAGCGGGCGATCCGCTGGGAGCAGGGGGAGACGCTGTTCAACCTGTTCACCCGCACCCGCGCCATCCGCCGCTCGATCATCGAGGTCGGCCAGGAGACCGCGGCGCCCGACTTCGGCCGCGAGCGCGGGTAGCGGCGTCGGATCCGGTTCGGGTAGATCGACCGCCGCACGGCTCCCCCACCCCGGCGGGGAGAGGGCTGGGATGAGCGGGCTTCCGGCTCCACGATCGCTGCTTCTCCTCACCGATCCGCGCCACGGGCCATCTCTCCGTCGAGGCCGGCTATTGCCGGCTTCGGCCTTGCCAGAGCTGAACGCGACCATGGCCGGGATCGGACGGGGAGAGGGAGCTTCACCGCAGGCAGGCGCTCCTCACGCCGCCTTGGCCTCGGTTGCTTCGGGGATCGCCGCGTCGCTCTCCAGCTTGGCGTAGACGCGCAGCCGATGGCCGTCGGGGTCGAGCGCCACGAAGCTGCGGCCGAAATCGAGATCGGTGGGCGGCAGCGCGATCGCCACGCCCTTCTTCGCCCATTGCTCATAGGTGGCGTCGACGGCGGCGGCGTCCGCCACCTTGAAGCCGATCTCGTTGCCGCCGGAGCGCAGATGCGGCGTCGGCTTCACCCCGTCGCGCCGCCACAGGCCGAGCCGCAGCCCCGGCGCCAGCGCGAACAGCGCGTGGCCGGCGCTGGTCTCGAGCGGCGCGCGCTCCAGCACGTCGCCATAGAAGCGGGCGCTCGCGCGGGGGTCGTTCACATAAAGAAACAGGTTGCTGGCATCGATCATGATCGGCCCCCGAAAATCCGTGCTGCGATGAATCATGGGAGACTACACGCCCATGCTGCCAAATTCCGGCAGCATCATGCGGCGTCGGTCGGTTCCTCGGCATAGGCCGCCGGCAACGCCCCGGGCTCGCGCGGCGGCTGCGCGTGCTTCCACTGCTTCCAGCGCTGCACCAGCTCGGCCCGGCGGGTGGGGTAGCGCGCCTCCAGCATCTCGGCGCTGGCGATGCGGTCGGTGCGGAAGCTGCGGAAGTCGCTGCGCAATTCGCACCAGCCGATCATCAGCCGCACCTGGTCGAAGAAGGCGAGCGCGAAGGGCCAGACCACCCGCTCGCTCGCCGCGCCATTGGCGTCGCTGTAGCTCAGCCGCAGCTTGCGCTCGGTGCGGATCGCCTTGCGCAGCAGCGCCGGGTCGATGGCGTCGGCGGGGATCGGCGCCCCCGGGGCGATGAACAGCGAGGAGCCTTCCAGCTCCTCGCGCAGATCGGGCGGCAGCACCGCGCTGACACGGGCGAGTGCGCTCAGCGCCGCCTCGGCGAGCCGGCCGTCGGCACGCCCGGCCACCCAGCGCGAGCCGAGCACCAGCGCCTCGATCTCCTCCGGCGTGAACATCAGCGGCGGCAGCAGGAAGCCGGGCCGCAGCACATAGCCCACCCCCGGCTCGCCCTCGATGGTGGCTCCCTGAGCCTGCAGGCTGGCGATGTCGCGATAGAGCGTACGCAGGCTCACGCCGATCTCGTCGGCGAGCGCGCGCCCGCTTACCGGGCGGCGGTGGCGGCGCAGCACCTGCAACAGGTCGAACAGGCGTTCGGAACGGGACATGCCGCATTATAGCCGCAGCCCTGCTGACGGATACTGGCAGCAGCCTCGCCGATTCCCGGCGCTATCCGCCTTTCCCCTGCCGAAAAGGAGACGCTCATGCCGAACCCCGTCGGAGCCGCCAAGGGCCGTGCCAAGGGCCGTGTCACGCGCCGTGGCCTGCTGCTCGCGCTCGGCCTGTCGCTCGCCGGTGCGGGCGTCGCTTCCTCCGCCGCGTCGGCCGCCACCTCCGCTCCCCGCCCGGCGGCCGATCCGCTGGTCGGTCGCGTCTGGGTGGAGGCGAAGCCGGCTTCCGGCCTGCCGGGCACCATGCTGGTGTTCCTGCCGGACGGCACGCTGATCATGGATTCCTGCTGGGAGACCTATGCGCTGCGCCGATGGACCCGCACCGCGCCGGATGCCGTCGCGTGGGACGAGGACGGCGCGACGATCGCCGCGAAGGTGGCGTCGGTGTCGCCGACGCAGTTGACGCTGAAGGTCAGGGCGGGCAAGGACACGGTCGAGCACCGCTATGCGGTGGCGAAGGTGCCCTATGTCTGCCCGGACATGAAGCGCTAGGACAGGATGGACCGGGCCGGGGCGCGTTCCCCGGCATGCCGTGGCGCAGGCCCGATGACGGGCGCGCCTCGCGGTCCGGCCGAACGGAGAGCATCAGGTGCAGTCACGTCTTCGCAACAGCCTCTTCATCGCCGCGATGGCGCTGCTGGTCATCGCAGTCGCCGGCAGCATGATCATCGCCGTCACTTTCAGCCGCATGAGCACCCCCGCCGGAACGCCTCCCGCCACGCAGAACGAGTGAGGCCGGGCGCACCGGTCCTGCCCGGAGCAACCCTCGTCCAGTGCCGGCGAAGATGCCGTGTACGGGCCGCCATGGCCGAGCTGGCCTGCCGTCTCGTCGCGCCGGTGCGGCGTTCGGGATCGCCGCTGACCGAAGTGGTACGTCGCTACAGAATCGCGCAAGAAAATGTCGCAAATCGCACGTGATCATGCCCTGAAATTGCCGTGCAACTCCCTGACGCTACGAGATGTCAAGGGAAGCTTGCTGCTTTACCGGAGGCACTGATGATGACGAAACTTCGTGCGTGGATGTTCGTTACCGCCGTCGCTCTCGCTGCCGTCGCGGCGAGCGGGGATGCGTTCGCCTATAAGATTATCGGTAACGGCTGACCTTCCCCGCGTCGGTCCCCCGGCGCGGGGTCTTCCTTCCGGGATGTCGGGCTTTCCCGACATCCCGGCGAAACCGCCTCGCGCGATCCTGCCCTGGGCCCAGCCGCCCCAAACGAAAATGCCCGGCTCATCGCCGGGCATTCGTATTTGTTAGCCGGATTCGCATCCGGCGATTCGGGGCCGAGCCTCAGCTGCCGGTGGTCGGCATGACGAACTGGGCGCCGGCGCGGATGCCGGTCGGCCAGCGGGCGGTGGTGGTCTTCATCTTGGTGTAGAAGCCGACGCCTTCCATGCCATAGACGTTGCGGTCGCCGAACACCGAGCGCTTCCACCCGCCGAAGGAGTGGAACGCCACCGGCACCGGGATCGGCACGTTGATGCCGATCATGCCGGCCTTGGCGTCGCGGTCGAAGGCGCGGGCGGCATCGCCGTCGCGGGTGAAGATGGCGGCGCCGTTGCCGTATTCGTGGTCGTTGACCAGCTTCAGGGCGTCCTCATAGTCCGGCACGCGCACCACCGAGAGCACCGGGCCGAAGATCTCTTCCTTGTAGATCTTCATGTCGGTGGTGACGTCGTCGAACAGGCAGCCGCCGAGGAAATAGCCGTCCTCATAGCCCTGCAGCTTGAGGCCGCGCCCGTCCACCACCAGCTTGGCGCCGGCGGCGACGCCGTCGTCGACATAGCCGCGCACCTTGGCGAGGTGCTCGCGGGTGACCAGCGGGCCCATCTCGCTGTCCTTGTCGAGGCCGGGGCCGACCTTCAGCGCCTACACCTTTGGCACCAGCTTCTCCATCAGCGCGTCGCCGACGCCGCCGACCGCCACCGCGACCGAGACCGCCATGCAGCGCTCGCCGGCCGAGCCGTAGCCGGCGCCCATCAGCGCGTCGACGGTCTTGTCGAGGTCGGCGTCGGGCATCACCACTAGGTGGTTCTTGGCGCCGCACAGCGCCTGGGCACGCTTACCGTGCGCGCAGGCGGTCTTGTAGACATATTCGCCGATGGCGGTGGAGCCGACGAAGCTCACCGCGGCGATGTCGGGATGGGTCAGCAGCGTGTCGACGGCTTCCTTGTCGCCCTGGACCACGTTGAACACGCCCTTGGGCAGGCCGGCCTCGACCAGCAGCTCAGCGAGCATCAGCGAGGGGGTCGGGTCCTTCTCGGAAGGCTTCAGCACGAAGGTGTTGCCGCAGGCCAGCGCCACCGGGAACATCCACATCGGCACCATGACCGGGAAGTTGAACGGGGTGATGCCGGCGACGACGCCGAGCGGGTGGCGGGCCGAGAACACGTCGACGCCGCGCGCCACCTGCTCGGTGAAGTCGCCGCGCAGCAGATGCGGGATGCCGCAGGCGAACTCGACCACCTCGATGCCGCGGGTCACTTCACCCTTGGCGTCCTCGAAGGTCTTGCCGTGCTCGAGGGTGATCGCCTCGGCCAGCTTGTCGATGTCACGGTCCAGCAGGTTCTTGAACTTGAACATGATGCGGGCGCGGGTCAGCGTCGGCGTGTCGGCCCAGGCCGGGAAGGCCGCCTTGGCGGAGGCCACCGCCTCGCCCACCGTGGCGGCCGAGGCCAGCAGCACCTCGCCCGACTGCGCGCCGGTCGCGGGGTTGAACACCGAGGACGTGCGTCCCGCCGTATTCACCTGCTTGCCGTCGATGTAATGCCCGATCACCGCCATGGATGCCTCCTCCGGAGCCTTGTTCGCCGCTGTTGTGCGTGCGAAAACGGATCAACTCAACGACCATGTTGCCGCATCCGTTGTGCGGAATTTCCATATCAGATCGAAGAACCATGGATTGGGATCATCTGCGCGTCTTCCTCGCGGTGGCGCGGGCCGGCCAGATGCTGGCCGCCGCCCGCCAGCTGGGGCTCGACCACGCCACGGTCGGCCGGCGCATCGGTGCGCTGGAGACCGGGCTGGGCGCCAAGCTGATCGAGCGACGCACCACCGGCAGCGCGCTGACCCCCGCCGGCGAGCGGCTGCTCGAGCACGCCGAAAGGATCGAGACTGAGCTGCTTCAGGCACAGTCGGCGCTGGGCAATGCCAACCTCGCTTTGTCCGGCACGGTGCGCATCGGCGCGCCGGATGGGTTCGGGGTGTATTTCCTCGCCCCCCGGCTGGGGGAGATCGCCGAGCGCTATCCGGGGCTCACCATCCAGCTCGCTCCGCTGCCGAGGAGCTTCTCGCTGCCCAAGCGCGAGGTCGACATCGCGGTAACGCTCCAGAGACCGCATGAGGGACGGCTGGTCGCCCGCAAGCTCACCGATTACAGCCTCGGCATCTACGCCTCATCGGCCTATCTCGCCCGCACTGGCCCCATCGTCCATCTCACCGGCCTCACCGGTCACGTGCTGGTGACCTATGTCGAGGACCTGCTTTACTCGCCGGCGCTCGACTATTTTGAGACCTTCCGCGGCATCGAGGCGCGGCGCATCGAATGCGCCAGTGTGGTCGGGCAGATGGAGGCGGTGCGGGCCGGCGCCGGGGTCGGCATCCTCCACGACTACGCGGCGCAGCGGCACCCTGAGCTCGTCAAGCTGTTGCCGGAACACAGCTTTCGCCGTTCCTACTGGCTGGTCGCCCATGCCGACGTGCATGAGCTGCGCCGCATCCGCGAGGTGGAAAGCTGCATCGTCGATGCGGTACGCGCCGCCCGCCACAGCTTCGTCGCCGACGGGTCCTAGGCGAAACGGTATTCGGTGACCTGACGATAGATCTCGCCGGGCCGGAGCCAGGGCGAGGGGAAGCCGGGATGGTTCACCGCGTCGGGGCAATTCTGTGCTTCGAGACAAATTCCCGCGTGTTTGCCGTGGGTTAGGCCGTCGAGACCCTTGTCGGTCTCGGCCAGCATCGAGGCGTCGTAAAGCTGAAGCCCCGGCTCGGTGGTCCACACCTCCAGCGTCCGCCCATTGCGCGGGCAGGCGACGCGCGCGGCGAAGCGCAGTTCGCCAAGTGGTTGATCCAGAACGAAATTAATGTCGTAGGTGATGCCGCTGTCGCCGAGACGGCGCGGGGTGCGCAGGTCGTAGCCGGTGCCTTCGACCGGCGCGATCTCACCGGTCGGCACCTTCAGCGCATCCAGCGCGGTATAGCTCCGGGCCGGAATCTCCACCGTGAGCTCATGCGAGGAATGGCCGGGATCGAGGGTGAAATAGGAGTGGTGCGCCAGATTCACCGGCGTCGTCGCGTCGCTGCGCGCCTCCATCTCCACCCGCAGCGAGCCGGGCGAGAGAAGCCGATAAGTGCATGAAAGATCGAGGTTTCCCGGATAACCCTCCTCGCCGTCCGGCGCGATGCGGGTGAAGGTGACGGTGTCCGCATCCACCGCCGCGATCTTCCATGGCCGGTGCGAGAAGCCGCGCGCGCCGCCATGCAGATGGGTGACGCCGCGTTCGTTGCGGGCCAGCGCGTACTCCCTGCCGTCCAGCGAAAAGCGTCCGCCGCCGATACGGTTGGCAACGCGCCCGCAAGTGGCGCCGAGATAGGAGGGGTTGGCGATGTAGCTGTCGAGATCGCTGAAGCCGAGCGCCCCGTGATGCAGCGCGCCGTCCGGCCCCGGCACCATCAGGTCGCGCAGCGTCGCCCCCCAGCTCAGCACGCGGGCGTGGGCGCCGGAGGCGGCCTCAAGGGTGACCTCATGGAGCTCCTCGCCCTCGAAGCTTCCGATATGCTTGACATTGCTAGGCAATTGTCCGGCGGTGGTCATGGCTGGGAGTTCTCCTGCGCACGGGTTCGGGTCAGGAAGGCGACCAGTGAATCGGCGGCGCCCAGAATATGCTCGCGGGTGAGCTGCGCCGCCAATTCGGAATCGCCGGCGATGCAGGCGTCGAGAATGCCCTGGTGCTCGCGCCGCGCCCGTGCCATGCCGTCGGTCAGCACCAGCTGGGCACGCAGATAGCGGTCGACGCGGTCGAGGGCGGTCGAGATGGTCTGCAGGTAATAGGGCCGGTCGGCGGGCTCGTAGAGGCTGTAGTGGAAGCGCCGGTTGAGGTCGCCCCAGCGCGAGGAATCCGGCTCGGTGGCGAAGGCGCGGGCGAATTCCTTGGCATGTTCAAGGGCTTCCGGCGACATCCGCTCGATGGAATAGCGCAGGATTTCCGGTTCCAGCAGCGCGCGGAACTCGAACACCTCGCGGATTTCCGCAATCGACAGCGTGGTCACCACCGCGCCGCGATAGCGCTGGGTGGAGACGAGGCCCTGCTCCTCGAGGCGGGTGAGTGCCTCGCGCACCGGTATCCGGCTGACATTGAACATGCGGGCGATGTGATCCTGCCGCAGCACCTGGCCTTCCGAGATGTCGCCCTTGGCGATCGCCTCGCGCAGCGCATCGAAGATCACGTCCGCGGGCGACGGCATCTGCGCGATGTCGGTTGCCTTCACTTTCACCTGCCGCCTCCCACCCCGTCCGCCAATCCGCTCTACCTGCTGCGGGGCCGCCCTGCAATCGGGCGTCGGCGCGCCGCGTCCGGCGAACTGCCCAACAATCTCGCACACTGCCTGTGAAAAGGATATTGCATATTGGATCCAAAAAAGCGAAGCTCTTGCTATTGGCTGAGGGAGGGCGATGATCCGCATCGCCCGTGCCTCCGCCTCCGCCCGCGAGGTTCCGACCGGGCCGTGCTTTCACCAGGGGAAGACCCGCGACGCCGGCTGCCGGCCCTGGAAAGGATCCAGCGCTCGGCCGTCCGAACATGCCAAACATCGCGGCCCTCCGCTGATCCGCCATTGAATTTATCTGATCCGACAGGAGCTTACCGCCATGTGGTCTGGCATTCTGCCCGCCGTCACCGCCAAGTTCACCGAGAACGACACCCTCGACATCAAGGAGATGGAGCGCTGCTTCGCCTGGCAGATCGCCTCGGGCGTCGACGGCCTGATCGTCAACGGCTCGCTCGGCGAAGGCCCGATGCTCTCGCATGACGAGCGCCTCGACGTGTTGCATGTGGCGAAGAGCGTCGCTGGCGGCCGGCCGGTGCTGATGACCATCGCCGACGCCGCCACCCGCGACTGCGCCAGCCTCGCCGAGCGCGCGGCCAAGGCCGGGGCCTCGGGCCTGATGATCGTGCCGAGCCTCGTCTATCACACCAATGCCAAGGAAACGGTGGCGACGCTGAGCACCATCGCCGCTGCCGCCGACCTGCCGGTGATGATCTACTCCAACCGGATCGCCTACCGGGTGGATGTCACGCTCGAGATCATGGACGAGCTCGCCGCCGACAAGCATTTCGTGGCGATCAAGGAATCCTCCGACGACATCCGCCGCACCACCGAGATCATCAACCGCTTCGGCGACCGCTTCGACGTGTTCACCGGCGTCGACAATCTGGCCTTCGAGGCGCTGGCCGCTGGCGCGGTCGGCTGGGTCGCCGGCCTCGTGGTCGCCTTCCCGGAGGAGACGGTCGCCATCTACCGGCTGATGCAGGCCAAGCGCTATGACGAGGCGCTGGCGATCTATCGCTGGTTCCGCCCGCTGCTCGATCTCGACGTGTCCTCCTACCTCGTGCAGAACCTCAAGCTGGTCGAGGCGCTGGTCACCGGCACCACCGAGCGCGTGCGTGCCCCGCGCCTGCCGCTGGAAGGCGCGCGCCGCGCCGAAGTCGAGCGGCTGGTCGCCGAGGCGCTCGCCCGCCGCCCGATGCTCGCGAAGGCGGCGTGAGGCCGGGATCGGTTGCTGGAGCCGAGCACCAGAGCTCCCTCTCCCTGCCGGAACTCGGCTGTCGCCGAGTTCGGCATGTGTAGGGTCACCATCGGATGCATCCGATGGTGATAGGAGAGGGGTCTTCTTCGGTTCCGCAATCGTGTAACCCCTCACCGACCCACTTCAAGGGCCACCTCTCCCCAACGGGGAGAGGGAAGAAAGCGAGCAAATCTCCTCGCGGCGGCCGACCGGCCTTTGGCGCGAGAGATCATGAGAAGACAGGCACCATGAGCGACGAGGTGGTGATCGTCGGGGCCGGGATTGTCGGCCTCGCCGTCGCCTTTCACCTGCAAGGCGAGGGGCGTCGGGTGCGCCTCGTCGAGCGCGGCGGCGTGGCCGAGGGGGCCAGCCGCGGCAATGCCGGCGCCTTCGCCTTCACCGACATCCTGCCGCTCGCCTCGCCCGGCATCATGCGCAAGGCGCCGAGATGGCTGATGGATCCGCTCGGGCCGCTCGCCATCCCGCCTTCCTATCTGCCTTCCATCGCGCCGTGGCTGCTGCGGTTCTGGCGTGCCAGCCGGCCGGACCGCTACCGTCGCAGCCTCGTGGTGCAGGGTGAATTGATGCGGGTCGCCTCCGGGGCGATGGAGGCGATGGTGCGCGACGCCGGCCTGTCGGATCGTGTCCGCGCGGACGGCAATCTCCAGCTCTATGAGAGCGAGGCCGAGCTCGCGGGCGCGCGGGAGGGCTGGGAACAGCGGGCCCGCGCTGGCATCGCCTTCGAACACGTGCGCGGCGCCCGGCTTGCCGAATTGCAGCCCGGCCTGTCGCCGCGCTTCGTCGCCGGCACCTTCACCCCGCACTGGAAGACCGTCGACGACCCCTATCACTTCGCCCTCGCCTTGTTCGACGCGGTGATGGCGCGTGGCGGCACCGTCACCCACGGAGAAGTGACCTCCGTGGCTCCGGCGGAAGGCGGCGTGCGGGTAAAGCTGCACGACGGCACGGCCCTCGATGCCGCGCAGGCGGTGGTGGCAGGAGGCGCCTGGTCGCGCCCGCTCGCCGCCGGGCTCGGCGACGCCATCCCGCTGGAGACCGAGCGCGGCTACAATACCACACTGCCGCCCGGCGCCTTCGATCTGCGCCGCCAGTTGACCTTCGGCGGCCACGGCTTCGTCGTCACGCCGCTGTCGACCGGTATCCGTGTCGGCGGCGCGGTCGAGCTCGGCGGTCTGGAGCTGCCGCCCAATTTCAAGCGCTCCGAGGCGATGCTGAAAAAGGCCGCCGCCTTCCTGCCGGGCCTTCGGACCGCCGGTGGCGCGCAATGGATGGGGTTCCGCCCGTCCATCCCGGATTCGCTCCCGGTGATCGGCCGCTCGCGGGCGAGCGAGCGCATCGTCTATGCCTTCGGCCACGGCCATCTCGGCCTCACCCAGAGCGCGGGCACCGGGCGGCTGGTGGCCGACCTCCTCATGGGGCGCCGGCCCTCCATCGACATCGCCCCGCTGCGGGCGGACCGCTTCTAGTCCTCGGATCCCATCATCATGGCGCGACACAGCTTTTTCTGCATAGACGGCCACACTTGCGGCAACCCGGTGCGCCTGGTGGCCGGCGGCGGTCCCAACCTCCAGGGCGCCAGCATGATCGAGAAGCGGGCGCATTTCCTCGCCGAGTATGACTGGATCCGCAAGGGCCTGATGTTCGAGCCGCGCGGCCACGACATGATGTCCGGCTCGATCCTCTACCCGCCGACCCGGCCGGATTGCGACGTCGCCATCCTGTTCATCGAGACCTCCGGTTGCCTCGCCATGTGCGGGCACGGCACCATCGGCACGGTGACCATGGCGATCGAGCACGGCCTCGTCACCCCGAAGACGCCCGGCGTGCTGAAGCTCGACACCCCGGCCGGCCTCGTCGTCGCCGAGTACCGGCAGGAGGGGCAGTATGTCGAGGAGGTCCGCCTCACCAATGTGCCCGGCTTCCTGCATTCGACCGGGCTGACGGCGGAGTGCCCCGGCCTCGGCGAGATCACCGTCGATGTCGCCTATGGCGGCAATTTCTACGCCATCGTCGAGCCGCAGGGCGCGTACCGCGACATGGCCGACTTCACCGCCGGCGACCTCGTGCGCATGAGCCCGGCTTTGCGCGCGGCGCTCAACGCGAAATACGAGTTCGTCCATCCGGAAAAGCCGGAGATTCGCGGCCTGTCGCACATCTTGTGGACCGGCGCCGCGCGCGATCCTGAGGCCCATGCCCGCAACGCGGTATTCTACGGCGACAAGGCCATCGACCGCTCGCCCTGCGGCACCGGTACCTCGGCGCGCATGGCGCAACTGGCCGGCAAGGGGAAGCTCGAGGTCGGCGACGCCTTCGTGCATGAGAGCATCATCGGCTCGCTGTTCAAGGGCCGGGTCGAGGCGGCGGCGAAGGTCGGCAACTATGACGGCATCGTGCCTTCCATCGGCGGCTGGGCGCGGATGACCGGCTACAACACCATCTTCATCGACGACCGCGATCCGTTCGCGCACGGTTTCATCGTGACCTGATCCCTTCTTCTGTCGCGGAGCTGTCCATGAAGATCACCGGCATCAAGGCGTGGCAGGTCGATCTGCCGCTGAAGGAAGGCCGCTACAGCTGGTCGAACGGCAATTTTGTCGAGGTGTTCGATTCCACCGTGGTGGCGGTGGAGACCGATGCCGGCATCACCGGCTATGCCGAATGCTGCCCACTCGGCTCGGCCTATCTGCCGGCCTATGCCGCCGGTGTGCGTGCCGGCCTCGCGGAGATCGCGCCGAAGCTGATCGGCCTCGACCCGACCGATCTCAACGTGCTGAACCGCCACATGGATGCGGTGTTGCGCGGGCACCCCTACGTGAAGGCGCCGATCGACATCGCCTGCTGGGATATTCTCGGCAAGGCGACCGGCCTGCCGGTCTACAAGCTGCTCGGCGGCGCGGCGCAGGAAAAGGTCGCGCTCTACCGCGCGATCTCGCAGGAGGCGCCGGAGGCGATGGCGGCGAAGATCGCCGGCTACAAGGCGCAGGGCTACACCAAGTTCCAGCTCAAGGTCGGCGGCGATGCCGATCAGGATATCGACCGCATCCGCGTCACCCGCGCCATTCTCGAGCCGACCGACGTGCTGGTCGCCGATGCGAATACCGGCTGGACGCGGGCCGAGGCGGCGCGCATCGCCGCCGCGGTGGCCGATCTCGACGTCTATATCGAGCAGCCCTGCCCGACCTATGAGGAGTGCCTGTCGGTGCGCGCCCGCACGGTCCGGCCCTTCGTGCTGGACGAGGTGATCGACGGCGTCGGCACGCTGATGAAGGCGCTGGCCGACGACGCCATGGACATCATCAACCTGAAAATCTCCAAGGTCGGCGGGCTCAGCAAGGCGCGGTTGATGCGCGACATCTGCGTCGCCTCCGGCACGCCGATGACCATCGAGGACACCTGGGGCGGCGACATCGTCACCGCGACCATCGCTCATCTCGCCCGTTCGACGCCGGAGGAATTCTGCTTCTCGGCGACCGACTTCAACAGCTACGGCACGATTGATATCGCCGAGGGCGCGCCCAGGCGCGTCGACGGCTTCATGACCGCCCCGGACACGCCCGGCCTCGGCATCACGCCGGTCTTCGACGCGCTCGGCGCACCGGTGCTGGTCGTCTGACGCCGTTGCTCCCTCGCCCCGTCGGGGAGAGGGAGCCGACATCGCCCGCTTTCCCATCGAGGCTCCCATGCGCTCCACCAAGATCGTCCATGTCGTCGGCTGCCATGCGGAAGGGGAGGTCGGCGACGTCATCGTCGGCGGCGTCGTCCCGCCGCCGGGCGACACGCTGTGGGCGCAGTCGCGCTTCATCGCCGCCGACAACAATCTGCGCAACTTCGTGCTGCAGGAGCCGCGCGGCGGCGTGTTCCGCCATGTGAACCTGCTGGTGCCGCCCAAGGACCCGCGCGCCGTCGCCGGCTTCATCATCATGGAGCCGGAGGACACCCCGCCCATGTCCGGCTCCAACTCGATCTGCGTCGCCACCGTGCTGGTCGATACCGGCATCGTGCCGATGACGGAGCCGGAGACCCGCATGGTGCTGGAGGCGCCGGGCGGCCTCATCGAGGCGACCGCCTATTGCCGGGGCGGCAAGGCCGAGCGGATCAAGGTGGTCAACCATCCCTCCTTCGCCGACCGGCTCGATGCGAAGCTGGAGGTCGAGGGGCTCGGCACGCTTACCGTCGACACCGCCTATGGCGGCGACAGCTTCGTCATCGTCGACGCCCATGCGCTCGGCTTCGCCATCCGCCCGGACGAGGCGAAGGACCTTGCCGAGACCGGCATGAGGATCGTCAAGGCGGCGAATGCCCAGCTTGGCTTCCGCCACCCGGAGAATGCCGACTGGGATCACATCTCGTTCTGCCAGTTCGCCGCGCCGCTCACTCAGGAGGACGGCGTCGCCTCCGGCGCCAATGCGGTGGCGATCCGCCCCGGCAAGATCGACCGCTCGCCGACCGGCACCGGCTGCTCGGCGCGGTTGGCGGTGCTGCACGCCAAGGGGGTCCTGAAAGTGGGCGACCCGTTCATCGGCCGCTCGATCATCGGCTCGCGCTTCGATTGCCGCATCGAGGAGGAGACGACGATCGCCGGGCGCAAGGCGATCCGCCCCTCGATCATGGGCCGCGCCTTCGTCACCCACACCGCACAACTGATGCTCGACCCCGAGGACCCCTGGCCGGCCGGCTACCGCCTCACCGATACCTGGCCGCTCTGGCGGCCGGAGTAACGGCGGGAGCAACGGACACGCGAAAGCTGGCGGGGGGCCGGACGGCGCCCTCCTCTTCTCCTCGCCGGGGAGGGGGTACCGGAACCGAGAGCTTCCACAGTCGGGCCGCCCCTCTCCCAACCCTCCGAGCCGACCTCCCTCAATGGAGACGGATGAAGCGGCGCCGGACCAGCGGGTTGGCGGGCTCTTCGAAGGATGATCCGGATCGCATGGCAGTCCGCGAGCGATCCCGACCCGAAGCCGCGCTCCGGTCGGGATCGCGTGTCTCGCTCTGTCATATCTTCTCCCCAACAAGGAGAAGTGGCCCGTATAGCGGGTCGATGGCGGGAGGAGGCAGTGGGAGGCACCAAGACCCCTCACCCCGTTCTCACCCCGGTGCGGAAAGGGAGCCTCCACCCTCGCGGACGATTGGATGCGGAGCCCGCCTCCGGCTGGGATGACGGCAAGAGCGCCAGGCCGGCCGCTGTTCAGAAATCCCTGAGCAGCCGCTCGAGATAATCCAGCTCCAGCTGCGGGCGCTGCGGGTCGCCGAAGCGGCGGCGCAGTTCCTCAAGCACCCGGCGGGCGCGCTGCACGTCCATCTGGTCCGGCACCTTCACCGTGGTGTCGTCGCCATAGTCGCGCGAGCGCAGCGGCCGGCCGAGCGGGTCGGTGCGCTCGGCCTGCTGGCCGGAGGGCGAGCCCGGCCCGCCCTGCTGTCCAGGTTGGCCCTGCATCGCCTCGGCCATCTGCTGGGCGCCGCGACGCAGCGATTGCAGCGCCTCGTTCTGCGCGTCCACCGCGCCGGTGCCGTCGCCATTGCCGAGCGCCTGCTCGGCCTCGCGCATCGCCTGCTCGGCTTCGGCGAGGCCGCCATCGCCGGGCATGCCCTGTCCCTGCTGGCCTTGCCCTTGCTGGCCCTGCTGCCCCTGCTGGCCTTCGCCCTGTTGCCCCTGCTGACCCTGCTGGCCGCGATTGCGCATCGCCTGCTGCATCTTCTCGCGCAGCTGCTTGAGCTGGTCGCGCAATTGCTGCTGGTTCTGCTGCAGCTGGCCGAAATCCTGACCCTGCTGCTGGCCCTGTTGTCCCTGCTGACCTTGTTGTCCCTGCTGGCCGTCCTGTCCCTGCTGGCCCTGGCGGAAGGTCTGGTCGCGCAGGCGCTGCTGGCGGCGGATCATGTCGCCGAGCTGGTCCATGGCCTGCGACATCTGGTTCTGGCCCGGGCGGCGCTGCTGCTGGCGGCCGGCCTGCAGGCCGTTCAGCATGTTCTGCAATTCGCTCAGCATCTGCCGCGCGGAATCGCGGGCGCCGTTGCGGGCCATGTTCTCGATGTCGTCGAGCATCTTCTGCAGGTCCTGCGGGCGGACCGTGCGGACATTGGGATCCGGCGGTGCCTCCGCCATGTCGCCATTGCGCTGCGCCTCCTGGGCGAGCGCCTTCATGAAGTCCTCCATCGCCTTGCGCAGCTCCTGCGCCAGCTTCTGGATCTCCTGGTCGCTGGCGCCATTTTCCAGCGCGTCCTGTAGGGCCTGCTGGGCGTCGCGCAGCTTCTTCTCGACGTCGGACATGTCGCCGTCTTCGATGCGGACCGCGACTTCCCAGAGATAGTCGACCACGCCGCGCAGCTCGTCGTCGTTGCGCGCGGCCTCTAGCCGCCAGAAGGCGGTGCGCAGGCCGAGATAATGCGCCGGATCGGGGGTGAAGCGCTCCGGCGCGATCGCCAGCGTCTCCAGCGCCACCGCGACCTGCTGGCGCTGGTTGGCATCGAAAGCGAGAATGCGCCGCTGCTCGACCAGTGCGCGGGCCAGCGGGTTGTTGAAGGCGCGGGCGGGGAGGGAGAAGCTCTTCGGCGCGGTCGAGCCGAGATTGCCCGCATCGTCCTTGGCGACCAGGGTCAGCGTCACACGCGTGCCGGCCCAGGGGCTCTCGGTGAGGTCCTTGGTGGTCTGGCTGGTGCCGGATTTCGGCCGGCCGCCCGGCAATGGAAGCGGGAAGTTCGGCGCCTCCACCAGCGGGTGCGGCGCGGGCTTCGCCGGCGCGTTCTTCAGCGCGAACAGCGGTGCTGCCGGCGGCACGGCGGTGAAGCGCGCCTCGGCGCCGGTGACGCCATAGTCGTCCTCCACCTTGTAGGCGAGCACCAGGCCGGTGCGGCCGGAGGCGCCGGGCTCCTTGGCGAAGGCGATGGTGGGCGGCCTGTCCGGCACCACGGTGAACTGCCAGGTCAGGCTGCGGCCGTCCGGCCCGGCGATGCGCGCGGTGCCGTCGCCGGCGATGACGAAGCGCTGCTCGCCGGCTTCCGGATGGGGCGGCTTCGCGGCGGCCTCCGCGGGCTTGGCGGCGCCTTCCGGCGCGGCGGCTTCCTGCTCGTCCGCCTTCGGCGCGGGCGGGGCGATGCCGCCGGACACCGACAGGGGCGAACCGGACAGTCCGGTCACCCGTACCACCAGCTCGCTGCCGGCCGGCACGCTCATCGCGGCGGCGCCATGGATCTCCGGCTCGGCTGCGGCTGCGGCGGTGTCGCGGCTTTCCTCGGAACGCAGGCCCGGCAGGATCACCGGCGGGCGCATCGTATAGGCCGGCGGGTTGACCCATGCGTCGATGCGGTAGGGCTTGGGCGCGATCGCCGCGGTCCAGTCGAAGGCGGCGCCGACACGCCTTATATGGTCGCCGGTGGCGATGAAGAAGCTGGCGATGACGCCGAGCAGCACCAAAGCGCGGAAGGCGCGCGGGTCGCGGGCGGCGAGGCGGGGGGAGGGCAGGCCGGCCCGCAGGCTGCCGAGCTGGCCGGCAACGCGGCTGAGATGCGCCCGCCATAGCGCCGCTGCCACCGGATCGTCCGGCCGAGTGGCGAGATGGTCGGCGAGCGCGGTCACCGGGCGGTGGGCGATGCCGCTGGTGCGATCGAGTCGCGCCAGCGACTCGTCCTCGGAGGGGCGGCGGATGCGCAGCGCCGGGATCAGCGCCGCGGCGAACAGCAGCGCGAAAAGGATGAGTCCGATGACGCGGGCATAGCTCGGCACCATCAGCCACACGCCGAGCCAGGAGACGATGAGGAAGATGCCGAGGACGCCGAGCACGGTGGCGAGCGCCGGCCAGATGCGTTCCCACATCAGCGCCGCGCCGGCACGGCGCAGTGCCGTCGCCAGCCGGGCCTCGGCACGCTCGACAATCGCCGCCCGGCGGGTCTCGCTGGCGGATTGCGTATGGTCTTCCGGTGCTGCCGTCACGCGCTCAAGCCTCCGACACACCAGCCCCTGTCAGCCACGCCTCTCGGTCGTCTCGGCCAATCCCCAACGTCACCTTAGCAGCTATGCGCGGGGGCGCTACCCCCGCCGCAAAAACGGGCATGCCCATACGTTCATCGCTGCGTGAGCGCCGAAGGCTCCGCAGGCGGAGAATGTGGCAGGTCCGGCGGGACGGCGTCCGGCTCAGCCGAGCCAGCCGGGCAGCTTGTCGAGCGCGATCAGCGCCTCCGGGTCGAGGCGCGGCCGCACCACGGCATAGTCGCCGTCGCGCACCAGAACCTCGGGCACCAGCGGGCGGGTGTTGTAGGTGTTGGCCTGCACCGCGCCATAGGCGCCGGCGGTCATCACCGCGATGAGGTCGCCGGCCTTCAGCCCCGGCAGCCGCCGTCCCAGCGCCAGGAAGTCGCCGGATTCGCACACCGGCCCGACCACGTCGGCGAGCATGCCGGCCTCGCCGGCCGCCGCTTCGCGCACGGGCAAAATTTCGTGATGCGCGTCATAAAGCGTCGGGCGGATGAGGTCATTCATCGCCGCGTCGACGATGACGAAGGTCTTGCCCTCGCCTTCCTTCACATAGAGCACGCGCGCCAGCAGCACGCCGGCATTGGCCACGATCAGCCGCCCGACCTCGAAGACGAGGCCGAGGCCGAGATTGTGGGTGTGCCGCTTGATGAGCGCCGCATAGGCCGAGGGCAGCGGCGGGTCGGGCTCGCCGGCGACATAGGGCACGCCGAGCCCGCCGCCCAGGTCGAGATGGGTCAGCGGGAAGCCTTCCGCCAGCAGGTCGCGGGCGAGTTCGGCCAGCACGGCGGCGGCATTGTCGAACGGCTCGAGGTCGGTGATCTGGCTGCCGATATGCATGTCGACGCCGGTGACCCGGATCCCCGGCAGCGAGGCGGCGTGGCGGTAGACTTCGCGGGCGCGCGACACCGGGATGCCGAACTTGTTCTCCGACTTGCCGGTGGAGATCTTGGCGTGGGTCTTGGCGTCGACATCCGGGTTGACGCGGATGGAGACCGGCGCGGCCACCCCGTGGCTCACCGCGACCTCGGAAAGGGTCAGCAGCTCCGGCTCGCTCTCGACATTGAAGCACATGATGCCGGCGTCGAGCGCGGCGGCCATTTCCTCGCGGGTCTTGCCGACGCCGGAGAACACGATCTTGTGCGGGTCGATGCCGGCCGCCAGCGCCCGCTTCAGCTCGCCGCCGGAGACGATGTCGGCGCCGGCGCCGAGCCGGGCCAGCGTACGGATCACCGCCTGGTTGGAATTGGCCTTCAGCGCGTAGCACACCGTCGCCCTGGTGTCGGCGAAAGCCTGCGCGAACACCTTGTAGTGCCGCTCCAGCGTGGCGGTGGAATAGACATAGACGGGGGTGCCGACCTCGCGGGCGATGTCGGCGAGGCTGACGTCCTCGGCATGGAGGACGCCGTCGCGATAGCTGAAATGATGCATGGCGGGCTCGAGGGTTGGCGGGCTCGACGGCTGACGGCGCCGGAAGGTCCGAAAAGGCCGAAAGTCAGAAAGGTCCGGAGGTCAGAGCAGCCCATCGAGGATGAAGGGCTTGTTCGGTTTCACCGGCCCGGTGTCCTTCGGCATCTTGCCGTCCGGGCCGGGCGTGCCGAGCGCGGTGCCGGGCGGCGGCTCCAGCGGGCCCTTCACGCCGCAGCCGGCCATGGCGAGCGCGCCGCCGAGCGCGAGCAAAGCGGGAAGAAGGCGGAGCGCGGCAGGCAGTCGGTTCGGGCGGGGCACGGAACGTCCTCGGAAGAAATGGGCGAGCGCACTATAGCGGCGAATCGGCGAAAGGCGAGGCCGGCGAAGGGTATGCCGTTGCAGGGTGCGCCCTTCGCCGGCGATGGTTCAGGCGTCGAACGTCACCATGACCGGGATGTGGTCGGAGGGTCTGTCCCAGCCGCGGGCCTCGCGCAGCACGGTCATGGCCTTCGCGGTCGGCGCCAGCGCCGGGCTCGCCCACACATGGTCGAGCCGCCGGCCGCGATTGGAGGCTTCCCAGTCGGCAGCGCGGTAGCTCCACCATGTGTAGAGCTTCTCTGCCGGCGGCACGAAGTTGCGCATCACGTCGACCCAGCCGCCGGCGGCCTGCAGCCGTCCGAACCGCTCCACCTCGATCGGCGTGTGGCTGACCACGTCGAGGAGCTGCTTGTGGCTCCACACGTCGGTCTCCAGGGGCGCGACGTTGAGGTCGCCGACCAGCACCGAGCGCGCGCCCGGCGCGGTCGGGTGCAGCGTCTCCCAGGCGGTGGCTTCGTCGAGGAAGGCGAGCTTGTGCTTGAACTTCGGGTTGAGCTCGGGGTCGGGAATGTCGCCGCCGGCGGGAATGTAGAAATTGTGCACCGTCACCGGCGCGTCGAGCCCGGCTTCCTTGCCGAGCACCACCGAGATGTGGCGGGCGTCGCCCATGTCGCAGAAGCCCTGCCGGCTCACGCTCTCGAAGGGCCGCTTCGAGAGGATGGCGACGCCGTGATAGCCCTTCTGGCCGTGGATCGCCGCATGCGGATAGCCGAACTTCGCCGCTTCCTTCAGCGGGAAGCGGTCGTCCGGGGTCTTGGTCTCCTGCAGGCAGATGACGTCCGGCTGGAGTTCGGCGGCGAGGCGGGCGACGAGCTCGATGCGCAGCCGCACCGAATTGATGTTCCAGGTGGCGATGGAAAGCGGCACGGGAGGACCTTGCTCGATCAGGGCCGCAAGGAGCGCGGCCGCGAGGATATGAGCGGTCTTCTATCAATCCAGCGCGGCGGGATGAAGAGAATGATGGCCTGAAAAGGTCGAAGGTTTTCGCGAGCAGCCCGTATGGGTCTCGAAATGCTCGAAATGCGCCCGCTGGCCGGTGGTGCCCTGCCTGTGGGCGCGTACCCGCCCATGGCATTCGGGGCAGCGCATGCGCTCCGGGCGCAGGCGAAGGGCGTCCTCTATGCCGAGCCGTTGCCAGCCCCGGCCGAGGGAAACCTCGCATTCGTCGATGATGTCGTGTGCCATGCCGCTATCTTTCGCGGCGGCGGGTCTTCCGTCAATTCCGGTTGATGACGAACAGCATGGGGTCCGGCCGCTCGGAGGTGTCGAGGTTGGACACCGCCACGGTGGTGTCGAAGCCCTGCGGGTCGGTCACCGTCCACTGCTTGAGCTGCATGGTCTTGGCGTCGAACATGATCATCAGCCGGTAGGTGCCGATCATCGGCTGCTTCTCTTCCAGCACCACGGTGGCGAACACGTCGTCCTGGTAGACGCCGGTGACGTTGGCGTTGCGGGCGAGGTCGAAATTCTCGGCGAGGATGAAGCGCAGCGGCGTCGCCGACAGCGGGGTGATGTCCTGCGTCTTCAGCTTCTTGTCGCGCACCGCCACCGAGCGGCCGTCGGCCACCAGCTCGACCCGGCTGGGCGGGTCGTATTCGAAGAGCACCCGGCCGGGCTTGAGGATGTAGAACTGCCCCTGCCGGCGGGTGCCGTCCGGGTCGACCTGCACGAAATTGCCGGTCATGCTCTTGAAGCTGTTGAAGTAGGTATTGATCCGCTGGATGGTCTGCTGCGCCGCCTTCTGGCCGGAGGCGGCGGCCACCTGCACCGCCGGCTGGCCGTCGACGGCAGCCTGCACCGAAGGCGGCAGCGGCACGCCGTTGGACTGCTGCGCGAACGCCGGAGCCGCGAGGACGGCGAGGGCGACGCAAAGGGAGACGGGCAGGATCGGGCGCATTGGGCACTCTCGTCGGCGCGGGCGGCGCGAAGCGGGACGTCGTGTCGTGCTTATAGGCGGTAGGCGCTCGCTGTGGCGAGGATAAGGCTGTGTCACCCGGCCCGCGGGCGCTGCGTCATCCGACGCGATCAACCCACTTCGGCGTCGCGCGGTTCCACCAGGATCTCGCGCTTGCCGGCATGGTTGGCGGCGGAGACGAGGCCCTCGTCCTCCATCCGCTCCATCAGCGAAGCGGCTCGATTATAGCCGATCTGCAGCCGGCGCTGGATGTAGCTGGTCGAGGCCTTGCGGTCGCGCATCACCACCGCCACCGCCTGCTCGTAGAGCCCGCCGCCCTCGCCGCCGAACTCGCCCTTGTCGAACACCGCGCCGTCCTCGCCCGCCGACCCCTCGTCCTCGTCGACGGTGACGGCGTCCAGATAGTCGGGCTGGCCCTGCGTCTTCAGGTGCTCGACGACGCGCTCGACCTCCTGGTCGGAGACGAACGGGCCGTGCACGCGCGAGATGCGCCCGCCGCCGGCCATGTAGAGCATGTCGCCCTGCCCGAGCAGCTGCTCGGCGCCCATCTCGCCGAGGATGGTGCGACTGTCGATCTTCGAGGTGACCTGGAAGGAGATGCGGGTCGGGAAGTTGGCCTTGATGGTGCCGGTGATGACGTCGACCGACGGGCGCTGGGTGGCCATGATCAAATGGATGCCGGCGGCGCGGGCCATCTGGGCGAGGCGCTGGATGGCGCCTTCGATGTCCTTGCCGGCGACCATCATCAGGTCGGCCATCTCGTCGACGACGATGACGATGTAGGGCAGCGGCGTGAGGTCCATCTCCTCGCGCTCGTAGATCGCCTCGCCGGTCTCGCGGTCGAAGCCGGTCTGCACGGTGCGCACGATCTGCTCGCCCTTGGCCATCGCCTCGGCGATGCGGGCGTTGAAGCCGTCGATGTTGCGCACGCCGACCTTCGACATCTTGCGGTAGCGCTCCTCCATCTCGCGCACCGCCCATTTGAGGGCGACGACCGCCTTCTTCGGGTCGGTGACGACGGGGGAGAGCAAATGCGGGATGCCGTCATAGACGGAGAGTTCCAGCATCTTCGGGTCGATGAGGATCAGCCGGCACTGGTCCGGGCGGTGCCGGTAGAGCAGGCTCATGATCATGGTGTTGATGGCGACCGACTTGCCCGAACCGGTGGTGCCGGCGACCAGCAGATGCGGCATGCGCGCGAGGTCGACCACCACCGGCTCGCCGCCGATGGTCTTGCCGAGCGCCAGCGCCAGCTTGTGCGCCGCCTCGCCGAAATCCTTTGCGGCGATGATCTCGCGCAGCAGCACTTTCTCGCGCTTCGGGTTGGGCAGCTCGATGCCGATGGCGTTCTTGCCGGGGATCACCGCCACGCGCGCCGAGACCGCACTCATCGAGCGGGCGATGTCGTCGGCGAGGCCGATGACGCGGCTCGACTTGATGCCGGGCGCCGGCTCCAGTTCGTAGAGCGTCACCACCGGGCCGGGACGCGCATGGACGATGGCGCCGCGCACGCCGAAATCATCCAGCACGCTTTCGAGGTCGCGCGAGTTCTGCTCCAGCGCCTCGTCGTCGAGCGCCGGCGTGTTGCGCGCCGGCGGCGGCGCCAGCAGGTCGAGGCCGGGATGGGCGTAGCGCAGCCGCTCCTCGTCGCGCTCGGCGCGCCCGCCGCGGATCGAGCGCAGCGGCGGCCGGCGGCTGGTGCGGGTCTTCTCCGGCACCGGGTGCGGCGGCGGCAGGTCGTCGTCCGGGGCGTCGAGGAAGCCGGCCTCGTCGCGCTCGTCGTCCTCCCATTCGCGCCCGTCGTCGTCGCGGTCCTGGCCACGGAAATTCGGCTCGCGGCGCGTGCCGCGCGGCAGCAGGTCGTCCTCGTCCTCCACGCCGACCAGCGAGCCGAGGCGGGCCATCATGCCGCGGCGGCGGCGTGGATAGGCGGCGCGGCCCGGCTGCAGCCAGGCCTTCAGCGACAGCCACCAATGGGCGAGCGCGCCGAGGGACAGCAGGCCGAAGCGGGCCGGCTCGTCGTCCTCGAAGCCGGCAACGTCCTCCTCCGGCTCTTCCGGGCGCTTCAGGCCGAGGCCGAAGGCGAGCGGCAGGGTCATCACCGAGCCGAACAGGCAGAGGGCGCCGGCGATGGTGTAGTCGAAGGAGGTCAGCCAGCCGGAGCGGATCAGCGAGGGCAGGATCAGCATCGCTTCGCCGAGCACGCCGCCCAATCCGCTGGGCAGTGGCCAGGTGCCGAAGCGCGGCAGGCAGGCGGCGAAGCCTGCCGCCAAAGCGGTGCCGGCGGCGAGGGCGAGGATGCGCGCCCGCAGCCGGTAGGGCGGGCGATGGGTCAGGAGCCGCCAGCCCCAGACGCCCACCGCCAGCACCACCGCGAGGCAGGCGATGCCGAATAGCTGCATCAGCAGGTCGGCGACCACCGCGCCGGGCATGCCGAGCAAATTGTGCGGCGTGGCGGCGCTGGAGCGCGACAGGCTGGGGTCGTTGGCGGACCAGGTCGCCAGCGCCACCAGCGTCAGGCCGCACAGGCCGACGAGCAGCAGGCCGACCATTTCGGCGACGCGCCGGTGCAGGGCGTTGCGCATTTCCTCCGGCAGCAGCCGGCGGCGGGCGCCGCGCCCGCGCACCGAGGCGCCGGCCTTCGACCTCTGAGCCTGGCGCGGCAGCACGGGTTCGGGCGCGCGGGGCTGCGCCTGTCGCGTCCGCGGCGTCCGGCTCGTCGACTGTGTCTGCCCGCCCATCTTCCCGCCTCGATTCCGCTTGCCACCCAAAGGTTCGGCTCAGCTCAGCCCGGCCACCACGCGCGGCAGCGCCGCCCGCGTGGTGGCAAGGTCCTGCACCAGCGCGAGGCGCAGATAGTCTGCGCCCGGATTGCGCCCGTCGCTCTCCGAGCGGCACAGATAGCCGCCGGGAACCGTGCGCAGCCCTTCGCGCCGCCACAGAATGCGTGCCGCCTCCTCGCCGCCGCCGACGCCGGAGACGTCGAGCCACAGGAAGAAGCCGCCATCCGGCCGCTCATAGCCGAAGCGGCCGGCGAACACCTGGTCGGCGATGTCGAACTTGGCGCGGTAGAGCGCGCGGCTGGCCTCGACATGCGCCTCGTCGGCGAGGGCGGCGATGCCGACATGCTGCAACGGCTCGGGCACCTGCGGCGCGGCGACGTTGCGCAGGTCGGCGAAAGCCGCCATGAAGCCGGCGTCGCCGGCGCAGAAGCCGCAGCGCAGGCCCGGCAGGCTGGAGCGCTTCGACAGCGAGTTGAACGTCACCACCCCGGCATAGTCCGGGCCGCCGACTTCCAATATGCCGGTCGGCGGCGCGTCGCCGAGCCAGATTTCCGAATAGCATTCGTCGGCGAAGACGAGGATCTCGTGGGCGCGGGCGAGCGCCACCAGCCGCTCCAGATAGGCGCGCGGCGCGATGGTGCCCTGCGGGTTGGCCGGCGAGGCGAAATACAGCGCGACGGTGCGGGCGAGCAGGCGCGGATCCAGCGCGTCGAGATCCGGCAGCCAGCCGCCGGAGGCCGGGAGCGGCAGCGACACGCTCTCGCAGCCGGCGGCTTCGGCACCGGCGCCATAGGCGGCGTAGAATGGATTGGGCAGCAGGATGGCCGGTCCGCCGGCCTCGGCGATGGCCTTCGCCTTGGCCGGCGAGACCAGCCGGCGGGCGAGGATGGCGGCGAGGAACAGCCCCTCGCGCGAGCCGTTCAGCACCAGCACCTCGCGCTCGGGGTCGAGCGGGCGCGGCAGGGCGTAGCGGCGCCCGCACCATTCAGCGGCGGCCGCGCGGAATTCCGGCAGGCCCTTGCCGGCGGGATAGCGGCCGAAACCGTCGAGATGGGCGGCCAGCACCTCGCCGACGAAGGGCGGAATGGCGTGGCGCGGTTCGCCGACCGCGAGGCTGAGCGCCGGCTTGCCGGGCTCGATGTCGGCGAGCAGCTCGCCGAGGCGGATGAAGGGCGAACGCGCCGCCGGTCCCGAATCCGGCCGGAGGGCATCCGGCGGCGGGAGGCTGGCGGGATCGTTCGACGACGTTGCGGGCACGGGGATCACGGCTCGTCCATCATGGTTAGCGATTCAAAATAGCGCCGAGCGGTAAAGGCGCCCTTAACCATGACCACAGCAGGGCAACGACCGGCGAACAAGGCCGATGACCCCGCGAAGCCCTTCCTCGGGCTTCGGCGAGCGAATGTGAGGCGGGGCGCGACGCCCAGTGCCCGCGACTTCCGGACGTCCGTTCGCAAATCTTCCGGGCCGGCCGGCGCGAGGCCCGTCGCGCGGCGAGGGCGCAACGTGACATCCGGGGGAGCCCGGCGCTCACCGCCGGCTGGCAGCGGTTCGCCGCCGGGCCATCCCCATACGGGTCCGGAAAACGTCCCCCCGCAAACGCAAAACCCCGGCCGAAGCCGGGGCTGCACGCCTGCGCGGGGGCAGGAGAGAACGGCGCGGGCGATACCCGCGCCGGGACCGGTGTGCCGGTCAGCTGTGATAGGCGCGCTCGCCGTGCTCGACGATGTCGAGACCCTCGCGCTCCTTCTCCACCGACGGACGCAGGCCGACGATGACGTCGACGACCTTGTAGAGGATCGCCGAGACCACGCCGCCCCACACCAGGGTGACGGCAACCGCCTGGACCTGCACCCACACCTGGTGGCCCATCGCGTAGTCGGCGATGCCGGGGCCGCCGAGCGCCGGGGCGACGACGATGCCGGTGCCGATGGCGCCGACGATGCCGCCGACGCCGTGGACGCCGAACACGTCGAGGCTGTCGTCATAGCCGAGCGCGTTCTTCACCGTGGTGCAGAAGAAGAAGCAGATGATGGACGCGACGAAGCCGAGCACGATGGCGCCGATCGGACCCGAGAGGCCGGCGGCGGGCGTGATGGCGACCAGGCCGGCGACCATGCCGGAGATGGCGCCGAGCATGGAGGGCTTGCCCTTGGCCAGCCACTCGATGATCGTCCAGCCGACGATGGCGCCGGCGGTGGCGACGAAGGTGTTCACCAGCGCCAGGGTGGTGCCGGCATTGGCTTCGAGGTTGGAACCGGCGTTGAAGCCGAACCAGCCGACCCACAGGACGCTGGCGCCGACCATGGCGAAGGGCAGCGAGTGGGGAGGCATCAGCTCCTTACCGAAGCCGGTGCGCTTGCCGATGAGCAGGCAGCCGACCAGGCCGGCGATACCGGCATTGATGTGCACCACGGTGCCGCCGGCGAAGTCGAGCGCGCCGAGGCCGAACAGGTAGCCCTCGGAGAACCACACCATGTGGGCGATCGGGTAGTAGACCAGCGTCACCCAGAGGATGCAGAACAGCACGATGGCCGAGAACTTCATGCGCTCGGCGAAGGCGCCGATGATCAGCGCGGGGGTGATGGCCGAGAAGGTCATCTGGAACGCCATGAAGACGTATTCAGGAATCTTCACGCCCTTGGAGAAGGTGTCGGCGAGGCTCTCGGTGGTCACGCCGGAGAGGAAGGCCTTGGAGAAGCCGCCGATGAAGGCGTTGCCCGAGGTGAAGGCCAGCGAGTAGCCGTAGAACACCCACAGCAGCATCATCACGGCAGCAATCACCGTGACCTGCATGAGCACGGACAGCATGTTCTTGGCGCGCACCAGGCCGCCATAGAACAGGGCGAGGCCGGGCACGGTCATGAACAGCACGAGGATGGAGGACACCATCATCCAGGTGATGTCGCCCTTGTCCACGGTCACGGCGTCGGCCACCGCGTCGGTCGCCGGGGCCGCGGCCTCCTGCGCCAGGGCGGCAACGGCGAACAGCGCCGTCGTCGCCAGCGCGGGAAGGCCCGCGCGCATCCAAGTCTTGATCGTCATGGGTTGAGTGCTCCGTCGGAAACGTACGATGTCGGGATCAATGGCGCGGGCTTTAGAGGGCGTCGGCGTCGGTCTCGCCGGTGCGGATGCGCACGGCCTGGTCGATCGCGTAGACGAAGATCTTGCCGTCGCCGATCTGGCCGGTCTTGGCCGAGGTGGAGATGGCGTCGATCACCTTGGCGACCTGGTCGGACGACACCGCCACCTCGATCTTGAGCTTCGGCAGGAAGCTCACCGCATATTCGGCGCCGCGATAAATCTCGGTATGGCCCTTCTGCCGGCCGTATCCCTTGACCTCCGTAACGGTCAGTCCATGCACTCCGATACCGGTGAGCGCATCCCGGACCTCCTCAAGCTTGAAAGGCTTGATGATAGCCATGACGATCTTCATGGTTCCTGTCCCCGCTTGGCCCCGGATCGCAACAGGCGAATCCCGGGCGTTTCATGTCGGACTCGGCCAGGCGGGTTTCCCAACCCCAAGGACAAGCCGACAAACAGGAATCAAGTCGCGTGCCAACCGTGCAACGGTGCGGGGTTGCGCGGGGTCGGAGGCCGCTTTCGGGCGTATTGGGCCGGCGTCCGCGCGCCAAACGCCGATCGCGCCGCGCGGTTGTGCTGCTCAATTCTTGATCTGCCGTGCAGGGGCAGTTCGGACGGCGTCGAATTCTGGGCAAAAATTGCCTAAAAAATGATCTTATGCTGCCGCCGTAGGCGAAACCGGCCGAATCAGTCCCTCCTGCGCCACAGAGGCGACGAGGCGGCCGGTGCGGTCGTAGATCAGCCCGCGTGCCAGCCCGCGCGCGCCATGGGCGCTGGGGCTGTCCTGCACGTAGAGCAGCCAGTCGTCGGCCTTCAGCGGGCGGTGCAGCCACAGCGCATGGTCTAGGCTGGCGGCCTGGATGCGGTCGCCGAGCACGCTGGTGCCGTGCACCACCGTGGTGGTCTCCAGCAGCGTCATGTCGGAGGCATAGGCGAGCACCGCCCGGTGCAAGGCGGGGTCGTCGGGCAGCGCGCCGTCGGCGCGGAACCACACCTTCTGCTGCGGCTCGGCCGGCGGCGCGACGTTGCCGGCGCGCAGACGCTGCATCAGGTTCACCGGCCGCAGTTCCACCGGGCGCGGCCGGGTCCAGTAATTGCGCACCGAGGGAGCGAGCGAATCGAGCAGTTCCTTCGGCAGGTCGCGCGCGGAGGGTACCTCCTCCGGCGTCGGCACGCCCTCGGGCATCGCCATCTGGTGGTCGAGGCCGTCCTCGGCGATGTGGAAGGACACCGACATGATGAAGATCGGCCGTCCGTGCTGTACCGCCACCACCCGGCGGGTGGCGAAGCTGCGGCCGTCGCGCACCCGCTCGACCTGGTAGACGATGGGAATCTGCGGGTCGCCGGCGATGATGAAATAGGCGTGCATGGAGTGGGCGGCCGCCGTTTCCACCGTGCGCTGCGCCGCCACCAGCGCCTGTGCCAGCACCTGCCCGCCGAACACTCGTGTGCGGAACGGCCAGGATTCCGGCGGGTTGTGGCCGCGGAACAGGTTGACCTCCAGGGCCTCGAGATCGAGCAGCTGGACGAGCTCGGCGATCGGCGTCATGTCCGCAGTCCCCGCACGGTGTTCTTTGATCGGTAGCTAAGGCATAAGATGCCGCCGGTACAGTGCCACGAAGGAAGGGTCGTCATGCCGCAGCAAGCCGAAGGCGCCGGAAGCACGGGCTTCGACGTCGTCATCGCCGGCGGCGGTCTCGCCGGCCTGTCGCTGGCGCTCGCCCTCCGGCACGGGCTTGGGGACGGGGCGCGGCTGGCGGTGGCCGACCCGGCCTTCGCCGCGCCTTCGCCGCGCAGTACCGATCTGCGCGCCTCCGCCTTCGCCGCCGGCGCCCGCCGCCTGCTGGAGACGGTCGGCGTGTGGGAGCGCGTCGCCGCCGAGGCGCAGCCCATGCTGGCGATGGAGATCACCGACAGCCGACTCGGCGATGCCGCCCGGCCGGTATTCCTGCATTTCGACGGCGAGGTGGAGCCGGGCGAGCCCTTCGCCCATATGGTGCCGAACGCGGCACTGCAGGACGTGCTGGCCGAGGTGGCCCGCGCCGCCGGGATCGTGCGGCTGCCGGCCCCGGTCGTGGCCTATTCCGCGCAGGCCTCCGGCGTCTCGGTGACGCTGAAGGACGGCAGCGCCGCCACCGCCGCGCTGCTTGCCGCCTGCGATGGCGGCCAGTCGCGGCTGCGCAGCCTTGCCGGCATCACCACCATCGGCTGGTCGTATCGGCAGTCCGCCATCGTGATGACGGTCGGCCATGAGCGGCCGCATGAGGGCAAGGCGGTGGAGCATTTCCTGCCCGCCGGCCCATTCGCCCGGCTGCCGCTCACCGGCAACCGCTCCTCCATCGTCTGGACCGAGGAGAGCGGCGCTGCCGAGCGGCTGCTCGCCTTGCCGCGCGTGCTGCTGCTCGACGAGCTGGAGCAGCGATTCGGCCTCGAACTCGGCGCGCTGGAGATCCTCGACACTCCGAAGGCGTTCCCGCTCGGCTTCCAGATCGCGCGGCGCTTCGTCGCCGACCGGCTCGCTCTGGTCGGCGATGCCGCCCACACCGTCCATCCGATCGCCGGGCAGGGCATCAATCTCGGCCTGCGCGACGTCGCGGCGCTGGCGGAGGCAGTCACCGATGCCGCCCGGCTCGGGCTCGACATTGGCGGGCCGGACCTGCTGGAGCGCTACCAGCGCTGGCGGCGCTTCGACACCGTGTCGATGGGGGTGGCGACGGACGGGCTCAACCGGCTGTTCGGCCAGCGCTCGGACGTGCTGCGGCTGATGCGCGACATCGGCATGGGCGTGGTCGACCGCCTGCCGGGGCTGAAGGGGCATCTCATCCGCGGTGCCGCCGGGCTTGGCGGTCAGCCGCCGCGGCTGCTGCGCGGCGAGGCGCTGTGACGCGCCGGTGCGCAGGCCTCAGCGCCGGGCGGCTTCTTCCTCGGTCAGCTGGCGCGCCTCGTCGGCGAGCATGATCGGGATGCCGTCGCGGATCGGGTAGGCGAGGCGCGCCGCGCGCGAGACCAGTTCATGCGCCTGCCGGTCATAGTCGAGCGGCCCCTTGGTCACCGGACAGACCAGGATCTCCAGCAGCTTGGCGTCGAGCTCATATCCGGTGCGGTGGGCGGCGGTCTCGGTCATGTGTCGATTCCGTGACAGTGTGGAAGCCAGCGCCCGCTTATAGCCGACGCGGCGCGCCGTTATAGGGGGCGATCCTGACAATCGCGCGTCAGCATGCCAGAAGAATGTGACCGCCCCGTGCGCCGCCGGGCCGGTCCGCCCACGATCCGCCTTTCCAGCCTCAGGACCCTTCCCGCGCCGATGGATACCGCCTCCCTCGCCCTCGCCGATGAGCCGCGCCTGCCCGGGGAGACCGTGCAGCAATGGGTGTTCCGCCGGTTGCGGCGATCCGTGATGAGCGGTCGCTTCCCGCCCGGCCAGGCGGTGACCATACGCGGCCTCGCCGAGGCGCTGGGGGTCTCGGCCATGCCGGTGCGCGAGGCGCTGCGGCGTCTCGTCGCCGAGCGGGCACTGGTGCTGCTCGACAATCGCCGCGTCCGGGTGCCGGAGATGACGGCGGAGCGCTTCGACGAACTCTTCGCCGCCCGCACGCTATTGGAGAGCGAGGCGGCCGCCCGCGCCTTGCCCGGCGCCGACGCGGCGTTCTGCGAGCGCCTCGCCGCGCTCGACAGCGTGTCGGATGCGGCGTGGCGGCTGGGCGACATCGAGGCGATGATCGAGAGCAATCTCGCCTTCCACACCGCGCTCTACAGCACCCGCCCCGATTCGGTGCTGATGCCGCTGATCGAATCGGTGTGGCTGCAGATCGGCCCGTTCATGCGTCTCGCGCTGACCGATCTCGAGGAGCATTACCGGGTCGATCGCCACCGGGAGGCGCTGGCGGCGCTGGCTGCCGGCGACGAAGAGGCGCTGCGCAGGGCGATCGAGGCCGATATCCGTGACGGTATCGGCCATCTGCGCGCCCAGCTCGGCTGACGCGGGTTACTCCGCCGCCTTCAGCGTCCGGCCGCCGCGCCGCTCGGCCCGCTGGCGCGCGGCGGCGCCGAAGGCGGCGAACACCGCGCTCGACAGCTTGTCGTCCCAGAAGCGCCATTCCGGGTGCCACTGGATGGCCAGCGTGAAGCCGGGCGCGTCGGTCACCCGGAACGCCTCGACGAGCTCGTCCTCGGCGCGCGCTTCCACCGTCAGGCCCGGCCCCAGCCGATTGACGCCCTGGCCGTGCAGCGAGTTCACCCGCCAGCGCGACGCGCCGGCGAGGCCTTCGAGCAGCCCGCCCGGCTCCAGCACCACATCGTGCACCGGGGCGTACTGGCCGGCGATGTCGAGGCTGGAATCCTCGCGATGGTCGAAATGGCCGGGCTGCTCATAGACCTTCTGGAACAGCGAACCGCCCAGCGCGACGTTCATCTCCTGGAAGCCGCGGCACACGCCGAACAGCGGCACGCCGCGCTCGATGGCGCCGCGGATCAGCGGGATCGACAGGTCGTCGCGGTGCGGGTCGGAGGGCAGCGGCGGATTGTAGGGTGCGTCGCCATAGAGATGCGGCGCCACATTGGAGGGGCTGCCCGGCAGGAAGATGCCGTCGACCAGTTCGAAGATCTCGTCGAGCACCAGCCGTTCCGGCTTCATCGACGCATCGACCGCCGAGACGGTGCCCGGCAGCAGCACCGGCAGCGCCTGGGCGCCGTTCGCCACCGCATAGATGTATTTCTCGGTCACGCCATGCACGACGTGCCCGCCGGAAGCCTTCACGTCGCAGATGACGCCGATGACAGGACGCATTGTGATCACTTTCACGGTTGGTTGCCCAGATGTGGGATCGCCGCCCCCATCCTGTCAACGGCTCTTTCGATCGAGAGCCGGCGCCGGCGGCGCTTCAGGGTGTCCAGCCGGGCAGGGCGACGGCCTGCCGGATCCAGTCCGCCAGCTGCACCTCGTCGCGCGGGTCATCCTCACGGATGTCGATCCAGCGCACCTGTCCGCTGCGCGGCGTGCCGCCCCGTGGCACCGGCGTGAGCGACAGGCCGTCGAAGAAGCTGACCTTCACGTAGCGGGTGAAGACGTGGAACGACAGGAACCAGCCGCGCCCCTCGACGCCGTAGAAGGGCGAGTTCCACCGCACGGCCTTGCGCACCCCCGGCACCGCCTCGACGATCAGCGCGTCGAGCCGCCGGCCGAGAGCCTGCGTCCAGCCCGGCATGGCGGCGATATAGGCCTGAACCGGCGCGTCGCCGTCGCCCTTGGCGATCTGCGGGTTGCCGCCCGAAAGCAGGGCGACGGGCTTCGACGACTTTCGATCCGTCATGTCGTGCCGCTCCTTCCGCTGCGTCGCATCGACAGACTAGGCAATTCGGTCGGCGACGCCTAGAACCGGCGAGCCCCGCGAAGGATCCGCCATGCCCGCCCTCACGCCCGACGACCTGTTCGCCCGCCTCGCCGAGCTCGGCATCGAAACGACCACTGTCGAGCACCCGCCGGTGTTCACGGTGGCGGAATCGCAGGCGGTGATCGAGGCGCTGCCCGGCGGGCACACCAAGAACCTGTTCCTCAAGGACAAGAAGGGCAACCTTTTCCTCGTCGTCGTCGGGCAGGACGTACCGGTCGATCTCAAGAGCCTGCATGGCCCGCTCGGCGCCGCCAGCCGGCTGTCCTTCGGCAGCGCCGAGCTCCTGGACGAGGTGCTGGGGGTGAAGCCCGGCTCGGTGACCGCCTTCGCGCCGGTGAACGACGGGGCCGGCCGGGTGCGGGTGATCGTCGATGCCGAATTGATGGATCACGCGCAGATCAACTGCCATCCGCTGGTCAACACTGCGACCACCGCCATCGCCCGCGATGATCTCATCCGCTTCCTGCGCGCCACCGGCCATGAGCCGCTGATCCTCGCGGTGCCGCGCCGCACGGAGGCGCCTGTCGGCGTCGACGCGGCGGCCGTCGGAGCCGATGCGGCGCCCGGCGGCGCCTGAGCGGTTGCAATCGCCGCCCGACCGACCATTTTAGTCACCGACCGAGTACCGATCGCTTCGAGGACGTCACATGCTGCTCAATCAGTCCGCCGCACCGGCCGCCAACGGCGCTGAGGCCGGTGACGGTGTCATCATCGACACCACCACCCGCAGCTTCATGAAGGACGTGG
The DNA here is from genome assembly GCF_018390695.1 of Ancylobacter sonchi. Lineage (GTDB taxonomy): Bacteria > Pseudomonadota > Alphaproteobacteria > Rhizobiales > Xanthobacteraceae > Ancylobacter > Ancylobacter sonchi. The sequence goes on from NZ_JAHBGF010000016.1 coordinate 408,974, forward strand.
TGGAGGAATCGCAGCGCCGCCCGGTGCTGGTCGACTTCTGGGCGCCCTGGTGCGGCCCCTGCAAGCAGCTCACCCCGGTAATCGAGAAGGTGGTACGCGCCGCCAAGGGCAAGGTGCGTCTCGCCAAGATGAACACCGACGAGCATCCCACCGTCGCCCAGCAGCTCGGCATCCAGTCGCTGCCCACCGTCTACGCCTTCGTCAACGGCCAGCCGGTCGACGGCTTCATGGGCGCGCAGCCGGAATCGCAGGTGCAGGCGCTGGTCGACCGTCTGGTCGCCGCCGGCGGCGGCGGGCCGGACCTCGCCGAGATCCTCGCCAGCGCCGATGCCGCCCTCGCCGAGGGCGACGCCGCCGGCGCCACCGAGCTCTACGCCCATGTGCTGGCCGAGGAGCCGGGCAATGTGAAGGCGCTCGCCGGTATCGCTCGCGCCCATCTCGCCACCGGCGACCTCGAGCAGGCCAAGGCGACCCTCGCTCTGGTGCCCGAGGCCGGCGCCGGCGATCCGGCGGTGGCCGCGGTGCGCGCCGCCATCGATCTGGAGGAGGCCGCGGCCGCCCTCGGCGACGTGCGCGAGCTGGAGGCGAAGGTCGCGGCCAATGCCGCCGACCATCAGGCCCGCTTCGACCTCGCTCTGGCGCTCAATGCCCGCGGCAAGCGCGAGGAGGCGGTCGACGAACTGCTGACCATCGTGCGCAAGGACCGCAACTGGAACGAGGACGGCGCCCGCAAGCAGCTGGTACAGTTCTTCGAGGCGTGGGGGCCGACCGACGAGATGACGGTGCTTGGCCGTCGCCGGCTGTCCTCCATCCTGTTCTCCTGACGGCCCGCCCGGCGAGGGCCGCGTCCGTCTTTTCGCGTGACTGACGGCCGGCCGGCGGGGTCGGCCTTTTCGGAGGGCTGATGGCGATCAATCGCCCCTATGGCGGGCCGGCGGAGCTTCCTGCCGCGGTGCCGCTGTTTCCATTGGACGGCGCGCTGCTGCTGCCGCGTTGCCAGCTGCCGCTGAACATCTTCGAGCCGCGCTACCTCGCCATGGTGGACGATGCTCTGAAGGGCGAGCGGGTGATCGGCATCATCCAGCCGGTGCCGGCGCTGGTCACCACCGCCAATCCGGCGCTGCAGGGGGTCGGCTGCCTCGGCCGCATCACCGAATTCGCCGAGAGCGGTGACGGTCGCTATCTCATCACCCTCACCGGTATCACCCGCTTCCGCCTCGGCGGCGAGATCGCGGCGACCACGCCCTACCGGCAGGCGGGGCTGGACTTTTCCGGCTTCGAGGACGACTTCACGCCGAATATCGGCGCCGAGGCGGTGGATCGCAGCCGTCTCCTGAAGACGCTCGCCGCCTATCTCGACGCCAACCGCCTGGAAGCCGACTGGGAAAGCATCAAGGACGCGCCGAACGAGGCGCTGGTCAACGCGCTCGCCATGATGTCGCCGTTCGGCGGGCGGGAGAAGCAGGCGCTGCTGGAGGCCGTCACCCTGGCCGACCGGGCGGAGATGCTGATCGCGGTGACCGAAATGGCGCTGGCCCGTGGCGGCGACGGCGACACCGAGGCGCCGCTGCAATAGCGGTTCGAGGTATCGCGATGACAAAGGGCCGGATCGATGATCCGGCCCTTTTCATTTCATGGCTGCATTGCGCCTGAGGTTCACTCCGCCGCCATCGGCGGGTGCGGCATGGTGTGCAGAGTCGCGGCCGGCGCGGTCGAGGAGGCCGCCGGCGCCTCAGGCTCGTCGCGCGGGCCGACGAAGCGGCCCAACAACCGGGCCAGCCAGCGCCCGAGATCGTCCATCAGGGTGAACACCGCCGGCACGAACACCAGCGACAGCAGTGTCGAGGCCAGAAGCCCGCCGATCACCGCGATCGCCATCGGCGCGCGGAAGTCCGAGCCCTCGCCGAGGCCCATGGCGGAAGGCACCATGCCGGCCGCCATGGCGATGGTGGTCATGACGATCGGCTGCGCGCGCTTGCGCCCGGCCTCGATCAGCGCCGTGGTGCGGTCATGTCCCGCCTTCACCGAGTCGATGGCGAAATCGACCAGCAGGATGGCGTTCTTGGTCACGATGCCCATCAGCATCAGGAAGCCGATCACCACCGGCAGCGTCATCGCGTTGTTGGTGATCAGCAGCGCCACGAAGGCGCCGCCCACCGACAGCGGCAGGGCCACGAGAATCGTGATGGGCTGCAGGAGGTTGGCGAACAGCAGCACCAGCACCGCCAGCACCATCATCACGCCGGCGCCCATGGCGGTGGCGAAGCCGCCGAACACCTCGGCCATGATCTCGGCGTCGCCGGCCTCCTTCAGCGTCACCCCGGCCGGCAGGTTCTTCGCGCCCGGCAGCGCATAGACCTCGGCCAGCGCCTCGCCGAGCTGGGTGCCGGTGGTGAGGTCGGCCTCGATGGCGACGCGCCGCGCCCGGTCGTAGCGGTCGAGGCTGGTCGGGCCGGTGGCGAAGGAGATGTCGGCCACCGCGTCGAGAGGTACCGCGGCGCCGGCGGCGGTGCGCACCTTCAGGGTGCGGAAGGTCGCGAGGTCAGCGCGGGCATTCTGGTCGAGCTGCACGCGGATCGGCACCTGCCGGTCGCCGGCGGAGAATTTGGCGAGGTTCTGCGAGATGTCGCCGATGGTGGCGATGCGTACCGTCTGGGCGATGTCGGCGACGGAGACGCCGAGCTGCGCGGCTTCCGACAGCCGCGGCATCATCCGGAGTTCCGGCCGCTCCAGCGCCGCCGAGGTCACCACATTGGTGAGGCCCCTCACATCGGCGCGGATCTCGCGCTCCAGCTTCAGCGCCGCCTGCTCCACCGCCGCCCCGTCCGAGCCGGAGAGGATGACGGTGAATTCGCGCCCGCCGGGGCCGGCGCCGCCGGAAGCGCCGAAATTGAAGCGCAGATCGGGGATGGCGGCGATCTCCCGCTGCATCCGCGCCTCGAACTGCTTCTGGGTGTCCTGGCGTTCGGCGCGCGGCTTGAGGTTGATGATCATCGTCGCCTTGCGGACCTCGCCGGCGGCGCTGACCGGACCCACCGCCACGCCGCCGCCGCCGGTGGCGAACACGCTCGCCACTTCCGGCTGGTTCTCGAACAGGGTGGTGACCTCGTTCACCACCCGGCGGGTCGAATCCAGCGTCGAGCCGGGCGGCAATTCCAGCGCCAGCACCGAGCGCGAGACGTCGGCATTGGGGATGAAGCCGGAGGGCAGCAGCGTCGACAGCCACATCGAGCCGATAAACAGGAGGATGCCGGCCGCCACGGTGACGAAGCGGTGGCGCACGCTGGCGCGCAGCAGCCGGATGTAGCCGCGCATCAGCGCGCTGTCAGGCTTCTCGCGATGGCCGTGCTCGCGCAGGAAATAGGCGGCGAGCATCGGGGTGAGCAGCCGCGCCACCAGCAGCGAGAACAGCACCGCCACGGCGACGGTGATGCCGAACTGGCGGAAATACTGGCCGGCAATGCCACCCATGAAGCTCACCGGCGCGAACACCGCGACGATGGTCAGCGTCGTCGCCACCACGGCGAGACCGATCTCGTCGGCGGCGTCGATGGCGGCGCGATAGGCCGATTTGCCCATGCGCATATGGCGCACGATGTTCTCGATCTCGACGATGGCGTCGTCGACCAGGATGCCGGTCACCAGCGTCACTGCCAGCAGGCTCACGCCGTTGAGCGAGAAGCCGAGCATGTCCATCACCCAGAAGGTGGGCAGGATGGAGAGCGGGATGGCGGTGGCCGAGATGATGGTGGCCCGCCAGTCGCGCAGGAACAGCAGCACCACGATGATGGCGAGCACCGCGCCCTCGATCAGCGTGTGCATCGCCGAGGTGTAGTCGGCCTCGGTGTAGCGCACCATGGAATCGATCAGCGTGATCCGCGCTTCCGGATGCGCCGTCTCCAGCTGTCGCAGCGTCTCCTCGACCCGGTTGGCGACGTCGACATCCGAATAGCCCTTGGCGCGGTAGATGCCGAAGGCGACCACCGGCTTGCCGTCGAGCTGGGCGAAGATGCGCGGCTCGGCGGCGCCGTCGGTGACGGTGGCGAGGTCGGCCAGCCGCACCTGCCGCGCCGAGGAGGTGGCGGTGGCCGGCAGCGAGATGCGGGTCTCGGCGAGGTCGGCGACGGTCAGCGCCCCGCCCAGCGTGCGCACCGATTGTTCCTGGGTGCCGATCTCGCCGCGGCCGCCGGCGAGATCGACATTGGTGGCGACCAGCTGGCGGTTGACGTCGGCGGCGGTGACGCCGAGCGCGGCCAGCTTGTCGGGGTTCATCGAGATGCGGATCTCGCGGTCGACGCCGCCCTCGCGCTTCACCTGCGCAACGCCGCGCACGCCCTGCAGCGCGCGGATCACCGTGTCGTCGACGAACCAGGAGAGTTCGTCCGGCGTCATCTGCGGCGCCGAGGCGGCATAGGTGACGATCGCCATGCCCTCGACGTCGACGCGCTGGATCAGCGGCTCCTCGATGTCCTGCGGCAGCTCGGAACGTATGCCGGTGACCGCGTCGCGCACGTCGTTCACCGCGCGGTCGACCTGCGTCTCCAGCTGGAACTCCACCGTGGTCACCGAGGCGCCCTCGGTGATGGAGGAGGTGATGTGCTTCACTCCTTGGGTGCCGGCGATCGCGGTCTCGATGCGCTTGGTCACCTGGGTTTCCAGCTCGCTCGGCGCGGCGCCGGGCTGGGTGACGGTGACGGTGACGATCGGCACGTCGATGTTCGGCATGCGCGTTACCGGCAGCCGGTCGAAGGTGTAGAGGCCGAGCGCGGTCAGCACCACGAACAGCACGATGGAGGGGATCGGCGAGCGGATCGACCAGGCGGAGATGTTGAGCGCCATCACACGCCGCCCTTGACGTCGGCGACCGGCACCGGGCTCACCCGGTCGCCGTCGCGCAGGAAGCCGCCGGCGCGGGCGACCACGTTCTCGCCGTTGGTCATGCCCTCGGTGATCTCGACGAAGCCGTCGCCCATCAGCCCGGTCTTCACCGCGCGGTGGTGCACCGTGTCGCCGTCCACGACCAGCACGAAGGCGCCGTCCTTGTCGAACTGCACTGCCGAGAGCGGCAAGGCAAGGCCGGTGTGGCGGGCAAGCTCGATGTCGCCGCGCGCATAGGCGCCGGGGCGCATGCGCGGGTCGTCCGGCAGGGCGACGGCGACGCGCGCGAGGCGGGTGGCGGGATCGACCTTGGCGCCGACCAGGCGCACCGTGGCGACCAGCGGGGCGGTGAAGCCGGCCGGGGTCACCGCGACCGGCATGCCCGGCTTCATGCGCGGCAGCGCCGATTCCGGCACCTCGGCATTGAGGTCGATGGCACCGTCCTTGACGATGCGGAACAGCGGCTCGCTATTGGCCGACAGCACGATGGCGCCGAGGCGCGCGCCGCGCGAGGAGACGATGCCGGCCTCCGGCGCCTTGATCTCGGTGCGGCCGAGCCGGACCTCCAATTCGTCGCGATTGGCCTTGATCTGCGCGGCGTCCGCCTCGGCGGCGGTCACCATTTGTCGTGCGGCGGCCACCTGGGCGGTGGCGACCCGCACCGCGCGCTCGCGCTGGTCGAGCACTTCCTGCGAAGTGGCGCCGGTCTTGATCAGAGTACGGGCGCGCTCCACCGCGGCTTCCGCCTCGATGCGCTGGGCATCGGCCTGCTCCAGCGAGGCCTTCTGCTGGGCGATGGCGGCCTGCGCCTTCGCCGCATTGGCGGTGTTCTGCGCCAGCAGCGCCACCAGCGTGTCGCGCGACAGCCGGGCGAGCACCGCGCCTTTGGCGACGCGGTCGCCTTCCTCGACCAGGATCTCGGTGATCCGGTAGCCGTCGATCTCCGGCCCGACCATGATCTCCTCGCGGGCGGCGAGGGTGCCGGTCACCGGCAGGCGCTCCACCACCTCGCGCGGCGTCGCCGGCACCACGCTCACCGTGACGCCGCGGGCGGCCTTGGGCTCGGGGGCAGTGGTGGCCTGCGCCGGATCGGTTACGCCGAGCCGGAGGCCGAAGGGAACGCGGTCGCGCAGCGCATAGCCGCCGACCCCCACCACGAGGACGGTCATGGCGAGGGCGAGGGTCACCCGGCCGCGCAGGGTGGAAGGAGCGATCTTCATGTCGGGTCGACCATGGCGGGTTTGGCGGGGGCGAGCATGCGGGCGATGAGATCGCCGAAGCCGGGCATCATGGCGGCGAGCGGCAGCTCCGGCTGCAGCCGCCGGCGCAGCAGCAGCCCGTCGCCGATGGCGTCGATCAGCGTCATGGCGATGTCGGGATCGATGTCGGGGTCGATCTCGCCGCGCTGCTGTCCGGCGATGAGGGCGTCGCGGATGGCGTTGCCCATCTCCTCGTCGGCTTCGTCGAACTTGGCCTTGAGCTTGGGGTTGCGCGCGGCCTCGGCGGCGATTTCCGGGCCGAGATCGGCGCACACCATCGGCATCTCGCCGGAGAACAGCGCCTGGCCCATGGCGGTGAGGCCCGCGGCGAAGCTCGGCGCGGCGTGCATCATGTCGAGCATCTGCATGCGGGCGCTGCGCTCTTCCTCGACGATGGCGAGGATGATGGCATCCTTGGACGGGAAATAGCGATAGAGCCCGCCCGGGCTCATTCCCGCCTCGGCGCAGATTTCCTGCATCGAGGTGGCGTGGAAGCCGGAGCGGGTGAAGCAGGCGGCGGCGGCGTCGAGCACCCGCCGGCGCGGATCGGCCTTGCGGCGGCGGGCCGGCGTCGCGACGCCCGCCTCGGCGCCGGCCGGCGGCACGGAGGCGGGATCGGCGAGCGCATCGGTACTGCGGGCGGTCTCGGACACGGCGGCCATGCGGTGATCCATCTGAGGAGGCCCCCGCGAGAGGGTCCATCCGAATGCGAACGAACGTTCGTTCTCATTATCGCGACGTGAGTTGACAATCAAGAACGAACGTTCGTTCGCAAAAATAACCTTGCGTCAAACGGTGGCGGAAATTCGGCGGCCGCTCGGTGTTTCCGGCCGACGCAGCGTCGCGAGCCCGCCGGCGCGGATCCGTGCCGGCCGTCGGCTAGGGCTGCTTTTCCACTACCGGCGCCAAGGCGGCGACCACCTTCTCGTAGACGGCACGCTTGAAGGGGATGATCAGTTCCGGGGTGTTGCCGAGTTTCTCCCAGCGCCATTCGGCGAATTCCGGCTTGTGCTTGCCGCCGCCGGGATGTCGCACGTCGATCTCGCCGTCCTTGCCGGTGAAGCGCAGCGCGATCCATTTCTGCATCTGGCCGCGATAGCGCCCCTTCCAGGCTTCGCGGGCGATCGGCTCGGGCAGGTCGTAAGGCAGCCAGTCCGGAACCTCGGCCAGCGGCTCCACCGAGCGGACATTGGTCTCCTCGTAGAGTTCGCGCAGCGCCGCGTCCTCCGGGCTCTCGCCCTCGTCGATACCGCCCTGCGGCATCTGCCAGGAATGGGTGGCGTCGACATGCTCGGCGCCGCCGACGCGGCGGCCGACGAAGACCAGCCCGTCGCGGTTGACGAGCACGACGCCGACGCAGGGGCGGTAGGGAAGCTGTTCGAACGGGATCATCGCAAAGGCCGGTACATGCGCGGACACCTCGCCGCCCATCCATCATAGGCGCTGGCGGTGACGGAACGTAGGGCCGGATGGATTTATGCTTACCGGGCGTCGGCGGCCGGCTTCCGGGAAACCGGCGCGGGCCGGCTTCTGGAAGGCCGGTGTCCGCTGCCGACAATGTCCGCGCGAACGCCGGCCTCTGCCGGCATTGACAGCGGCCGGCCAGCTGCTTTCCCTAGCTGGCGGAACAGACACGAGCCGGGGTTGCGGTGGGTTTCAACGTCGGCTTCACGGAGGGCGTCTTCGCCGATCCGTCCCGCCCGGACTGGTCGGGCGACGGCCCGCGTCCGTTGCGCTGGTCGGCCTGGTATCCGAGCGACGAGCCGGGGGCGGAAGCTGAGGCATCGTCCGCCACCTTCCGTCCACGGTCCTTGCGCCGCAACGCCCGTCCGAGCGGAGATGCCGGCCGGTTGCCGCTGGTGCTGCTCTCGCATGGCACCGGCGGCACGGTCGCCGGCCTTGGCTGGCTGGCGCACCGGCTGGCGGCGGACGGCTTTCTCGTCGCCGGCGTCGATCATCACGGCAACACCGCCCGCGAGCCGTACCGGGCGGAAGGTTTCCTATGCTGGTGGGAACGCGCCGGCGATCTCGCGCGGCTCGCCGACCATCTGCTCGCCGATCCGCGCTTCGCCGGCCGCATCGATCCCGACCGCTTCCACGCCGCCGGTTTCTCGCTGGGCGGCCACACCGCGCTGGCACTGCTCGGCGCGGTCAGCGAGATGTCCCGCTTCCTCGACTGGTCGGCCGGCCAGTCCTTCGGACGCGGTCCGCGTGAATTTCCCGATCTCGCCGACCGCATCGCGCCGCTGCTGGCGGAGAGCCCGGTGTTCCGCGCCTCGTGGGAGCGGCAGTCGCTGCCCTGTCGCGATCCGCGCATCCGCTCGGCGTTGCTGATGGCGCCGGCGCCGACCGTGCGGGCCCTCACCCCGGAAAGCCTTGCCGCCATCAGCGCCCCGGTGGTGCTCACCGTCGGCGGTGCCGACCGCGAGGCGCCGGGCGAGGCCGGCGCGATATGGTTGCGGGACCGGCTTTCCGCGAGCCGGCTGATACCGCTCGGCGCCGAGGTCGGGCACTATGTGTTTCTCGACGAATGCACGCCGGCCGCCTGTCGCGACGCTCCGGAAATCTGCATCGATGCACCCGGCGTCCATCGTGCGGCAGTTCATGCCGAGGTCACGGCGCTGGCACTCGACCTGTTCGGGGCAAGCATCGGCTGATGGGTCTTGTCGGCGGTTCGGCAAGCTCCGACGGGTGCACGCTCCGACGGGTGACCGTCGCCCGCGCGCTATCGCTCGCTAGCGCGCCACCGTCGTGGCGTCGCCCGGCGGCAGCACTTCCACCACTTCGCGCAGGCCGGTCGCGGCATCCATCAGGGTGAAGGCGCCGGGACCCGGCCCGTTATCGGTCTGCGAGCCCGGCCGCAGCATCGGCGCATCGGCGGCCACCGGCGCGGTCCCCGCCTCGAAGCTGCCGCCCAGCAGCGGCCCGTCGGCGCGCGCCACCCCGGGGGTGTCGCCCCGCAGGATCAGCCAGGCCGAGGCGACGGCGACGATGGCCAGCCCCGCCAGGCCAAAGATCGCCACCGCGGCGCGATTGAGCTCGCTGTCGCGGCCGATATCGCGGCCGAGCGGCTGCTCGCCCTCGGCAATGGTCTTCGGGAAGGCCGGCATGGCCGCCGGCGGCTGGCGAAGCAATGTCATGCGACGCTTGTCGAACCGGACCAAGGCAGCATCGGGGCAGGGCGGGGGGTGAAAGACGGAAAAAACGCTGAAAATTGCGATGTTTCGCCGCTGTTGCCGGAATGCCGCGTCCCCCCCGCGCGTCGTCGCGGCACGCACCCGGCCGCCGGCATCGACGGACAGGGATGCGGCACCCGGCGGCGTCGCCGTCGTCCGCGCCCGTGCCCGCCTGTCGAAGAGGGGCGCGCAAACGAAGAACCCCGCCTCGCGGCGGGGTTCGGGTCGGGTCGAGATGGTCGGCCGGGCCGGATCAGTTCGGCACGGCGGCCTTGGGATCGGCCGGATAGGCGGCGTTCTTCTGCAGGCCCTTCATCAGGTCGATCGCCAGCTTCAGCTGGGTGTCGTCCTTCGGATCCGGCGGCACATAGGCCGGCGAGCCGGTCTTCTCGTCGTCGCCGTTCTTCAGGTGGCCCTTCAGCGAGGCCTCGCCGCGGGTGGTCTCCACCCCGGCCGCCTCGGCCTTTTCCTTCACTTCCTGCGGCACGTCCTGCACCAGCTCGATGTCCGGCGAAATGCCCTTGGCCTGGATCGAGCGGCCCGACGGCGTGTAGTAGCGCGCCGTGGTCAGCTTGATCGCCGCATTGCCGGAGACCGGGATCACCGTCTGCACCGAGCCCTTGCCGAAGGACAGCGAGCCGAGGATGGTGGCGCGCTTGTGGTCCTGCAGCGCGCCGGCGACGATCTCCGAGGCCGAGGCCGAGCCGCCGTTCACCAGCACGATCACCGGCTTGCCCTTGGCAAGGTCGCCCGGCCGCGCGTTGCGGCGCTCGATCTCGTCGGGGTTGCGGCCGCGGGTGGAGACGATCTCGCCGCGGTCGAGGAAGGTATCGGAGACCTCGATCGCCTGGTCGAGCAGGCCGCCCGGATTGTTGCGCAGGTCGATGATGTAGCCCTTGAGCTTGTCCTCGCCGATCTGCTTGGCGAGGTCGTCCATCGACTTCTTCAGCCCCTCGGCGGTGTTCTCGCTGAAGGAGGTGATGCGGATATAGGCGATGTCGTCCTGTTCGACGCGGGCGCGCACCGACTTGATGTTGATGATGTCGCGCACCAGGGTCAGCTCGAGCGGCTTGTCCTGGCCCTTGCGGATCACCGTCAGCTTGATCGGGGTGGCGACGGCGCCGCGCATTTTCTCGACCGCCTGGCTGAGCGTCATGCCCTTGACGTCTTCGTCGTCCAGCTTGGCGATCAGGTCGCCGGCCTGGACACCCGCCTTGGCGGCCGGGGTGTCGTCGATCGGGGCGACCACCTTCACGAGGCCGTCCTCCATCGTCACCTCGATGCCGAGCCCGCCGAACTGGCCGCGGGTCTGCACCTGCATGTCGCGGAAGTCCTTGGCGTCCATGTAGGTGGAGTGCGGGTCGAGCGAGGCGAGCATGCCGTTGATCGCCGCCTCGACCAGCTTGGCGTCGTCCGGCTTCTCGACATAGTCGGCGCGCACGCGCTCGAACACGTCGCCGAACAGGTTGAGCTGGCGGTAGGTGTCCGAGGCCGCCGCCATCGCCGTGGCCGGCTCGAGCAGCAGGCGCGGCTGCGAAACGCCAACGGCGACGATAGCGCCGATCGCCGCGCCCATCAGAAATACAGACGTCCTACGCATCATCCGCGTGCCTTCTCGCTCTCGCTCGTCACCCACCAGGGGGTCGGGTCAATCGAAATTCCGTCCTTGCGGAATTCGACATAGAGAATGGGTTGGGCGGTTCCAAGGCCGACCGAAGAAACCAGCTGAGGGCCGTCGCCCATCACCCCGACCGGTTCTCCGGACAATACGAACTGTCCCAACTCGACCGTTATCTTATCCATCCCGGCCATTAGGATATGGTATCCGCCGCCGGCGTTGATGATCAATAGTTGTCCGTAAGAGCGGAACGGTCCCGCATAGACCACCCAGCCGTCGCTCGGCGCCGCCACCTGCGCCTGCCGGCGGGTGCCGAAGGACATGCCCTTCTCGGCGCCGCCATAGCCGTCCTCGGCGCCGAAATTCTTCAATATGCCGCCGCTTACCGGCAGCGGAAGCAGGCCGCGCGCCTCGGCGAAGGCGACGCCCGGCGTCATGCGGCCGGGGTTGCGCAGTGCGGCGAGCCGCTCGCTCGGCGATTGATTCGTCTTGCTTGTCAGAGCCTTGGCGGCATCGGCCGCCTTGCGGGCGGCGGCGATTTCGGTTTCCATGCGCTTTAGCAGGTCGCGCACATTGCTCGCCTCGGCGGCGAAGGCGGCGGCGCGCTCGCGCTCGGCGGCCAGCGCCGTCTCGCCCTGCTCCAGCGAGCGCTGGCGCTCCTCGATCAGGGCGGCGGTGCGGCGGCGCTGCTCGCCCAGCGTCGCTTTCAATTCTGCGAGAGCGTCGCGCTCGGCGGCCACGTCCTTGCGTACCCGCTCCTGCGCGGCGAGCTCGCTGGCGAGCAGTTCGGTCTCGGCCTTGAGCTCGGGCAGCACCGCGCCGAGCAGCATCGCCGAGCGCACCGATTGCAGCGCGTCGTCCGGGCGCACCAGCAGCGCCGGCGGCGGGTGGTTGCCGAGCCGGGCGAGGCCGCCGAGCACCTCGGCCATCTCGTCGCGGCGTGAATCGAGCGATTCGCGGATATCCGCCTCCTCGCGCTCCAGTGCGACGAGGCGCTGCTCACTGGCGTCGAGCTTGTCCTCGACGTCGCGCACCTTGGTGGCGGTATCGATCAGCGCGGCATTCAGCTTGGCGCGGTCGCCCTTCAGCGTCTCGATATCGCCGGCGAGCCGCGCCTGCTCGGCGGCGCTGCCCTTCATGTCGGTCTCGAGCTGCTCCATGCGCTGCTTCTGCGCCTGGCTCCGCGCGGCGGAATCGGAGGCCGGCGCCGGGCGCGGCGGGTTCTGGCCGACCGTCGGGCCGGGCGACGCGGCATTCGGATCGGTGCCGGGATTCGAGCCGGTGACCTGGCTTCCCGTCGCCTGACTTCCCGTCGCCTGACTTCCCGTCGTCTGGCTTGCAGCCGGGGTCGAGTCCTGGGCAGGCGCCTGCCCTGTCCCGGCCGGCGCCTCCGTGCCCGGCGCCTCCATTGCGTCGGGCGTCGTCGGCGTGTCGAGGGTTTCCTGCGGTTCGGTGAGCCGCTGCTGCCCCTGCTCGCCTTCTCGGCCGTGCACCGCTTCGGCGAGCGTGCCGGCGGCGAGCGCGAGCGCCAGCATCGCCGCCACGGAACGGCGGGCGCGCAGGCGCGAGGGACGGGCAGGGATGTGTCGAGGCATTGGATCAGCAGAGCGGCAAGCTGGTTAACGCGCGCTTAACCGGGGGCGACGGCGTCCCCGCAATCCCCGATCATCCCTTGTGATAGGGATGGCCGGCGAGAATGGTGGTCGCTCGGTAGAGCTGTTCCGCCAGCATCACACGAACCAGCTGATGCGGGAAGGTGGCACGGCCGAAGGCGATCAGCTTCTCGGCACGGGCGCGCACCGGCGGGCTCAGCCCGTCCGCCCCGCCGATCACCAGCGCCAGCGCGCGGGTGCCGCGATCGCGCCGCGCGGCCATGTCGTCGGCGATTTCCTCGGAGGAGATCTGCGTGCCGCGCGGGTCGAGGGCGATGATGCCGGCGCCCTCGGGCAGGGCGGCGAGGAGGGCGGCGCCTTCCTCCGCCATGCGGTCGTCCGGCCGGCGCGCCGAGCTTTCGCCCAGCTCGACGATGTCGGGACCGGAAAGCCCGAGTGCCCGCGCGCCCTTCGCGGTCCGGTCGATGTAGCGGGCACACAGTTCCCGCTCGGGCCCGGCCTTGAGGCGGCCCACCGCGACGATCAGAAGGCGCACCCGCCGGAGCCTCGTATTGTCAGCCGCGCGACGGCTTGGCTGCGTCCGGGCGTCCGCCCGACCACATCTTCTCGATGCTGTAGAACGCCCGCACTTCCGGCTGGAAGATGTGGACGATCACGTCGCTCGCATCGATCAGCACCCAGTCGCAGGCCGGCTGGCCTTCGACGCGGACGCCCTTCACGCCGAATTCCTTGAGGGCCTCGACGAGGTGATCGGCGAGCGCGCCGACGTGACGCTGCGAACGGCCGGACGCCACCACCATGTGGTCGGCGATGGTGGTCTTGCCGCGCAGGTCGATGGATGTGACGTCCTCCGCCTTGTCGTCGTCGAGACGGGCGAGAACGAGGGCCAGGATCTCGTCGGCGTCATAACGCGCTTCGGAGACCGGGGCAGCTGCCGGGCTAGTGGGGGCGGCTGCGGAAAGCGCCATACTGGACAGGGGTCCGAATCCTCTCATAAGGCATATGAGGTGGAGGTTTTCCCCACCGTCAATGCTCCCTTAAGATATCGTGGAATGCCCCTGCTTTTCAAGCTTTGTCGGCGTTTCCGCCATGTTGCGTCGCACGCGGCGCAACTTCCCGCTCCGATCTGCGACCCATGCGGGGCAATATGGCGCCCCGGCCGGTGTCGCGAGGGACGCAACTTCGGGTCCTCGCCCGGGCCGTGCGCAATGCAACTCTGGGTCTCCAGCGCCGCCGCCGGCGGCACGGCGTCAGACCTCGTCGCGGGCCGCCCGCGAGCGCAGCGCGGTGGAGGAGAGCGGCGATTTCAGCCCGTGCAGGAACATCCAGGCCGGCGCCGTCGCGTCGGCCAGCTGCGGGGCCAGCCGCTCGTCGAGCCGCCAGCGCGCCAGCGCCTGCGCCGCCGGGGCGGCGGTGGCGTTGAGGCTCAGCCCGGCGCGGTCGATCACCGCGATCGGCAGGAGGTCGGCGATGTCGCGCCAGCGCTGCCAGCGGTGGAAGCTGGCGAGGTTGTCGGCCCCCATCAGCCAGACGAAGCGCACGCCGGGGCGACGGCGGATCAGCTCGGCCACGGTGTCGCGGCTGTAGCGGGTGCCGAGCCCGGCTTCCAGCCCGGTCGGCACCAGCGCCGGATGGTCGGCGACCTGCCGCGCCAGCGCCAGCCGCGTGGCGAGCGGCGGCAGGTGGCCATTGTCCTTCAGCGGGTTGCCGGGCGTCACCAGCCACCACACCCGGTCGAGCCGCAGCTTCTTCAGCGCCAGCAGGCTGGCGGCGCGGTGCGCGGCATGCGGCGGGTTGAACGAGCCGCCATAGAGGCCGATCCGCATGCCCGGCGCCGACGGCGGGATGCGCAGATCGGCCGGCCGAACGTCCAGTGTCACGGCCGGATCTGGCCGGTGCCGCGCACCCGGTATTTGAACGAGGTCAGCTGCTCGGCGCCGACCGGCCCGCGCGCGTGCATCCGCCCGGTGGCGATGCCGATCTCGCCGCCGAAGCCGAACTCGCCGCCATCGGCGAACTGGGTCGAGGCATTGTGCACCACGATGGCGGAATCGACCTCGGCGAGGAAGCGCTCCGCCGCCGCCGCGTCCTCGGTGAGGATGGCGTCAGTGTGGTGCGAGCCGTGCGTCTCGATATGGTCGATGGCGGCGTCGAGCCCGTCCACCACCTTGGCCGAGATCACCGCGTCGAGATATTCGGTGTCCCAGTCCGCCTCGCTGGCCGGCTTCACCCGCGCATCGGCCGCCTGCGCCGCTTCGTCGCCGCGCACTTCGCAGCCGGCATTGATGAGCATCGATACCAGCGGCGCCAGCATCTCGCCGGCGACGGCGCGGTCGACCAGCAGCGTCTCGGCGGCGCCGCACACGCTGGTGCGCCGCAGCTTGGCGTTCTTCACGATGGTCAGCGCCTTGCCGAGATCGGCGGCCCTGTCGACGAAGATGTGCACGATGCCTTCCAGATGCGCGAATACCGGCACCCGCGCCTCGTCCTGCACGCGGGCGACCAGGCTCTTGCCGCCGCGCGGCACGATGACGTCGATATTGCCGTCGAGCCCGGACAGCATCGCGCCCACCGCCGCGCGGTCGCGCGTCGGCACCAGCTGGATGGCGTCGGCGGGAAGCCCCGCCGAGACAAGGCCCTTCACCATTGCCGCATGGATGGCACGGCTGGACTGGAAGCTGTCGGAGCCGCCGCGCAGGATCACCGCATTGCCGGCCTTCAGGCACAGGCTGCCGGCATCGGCGGTGACGTTGGGCCGGCTCTCATAGATGACGCCGACCACGCCGAGCGGGGTGCGCACGCGCTCGAGACGCAGCCCGTTCGGCCGCTCCCAGCTCTCGGTCACCTTGCCGACGGGATCGGGCAACTCGGCGATCTCGGCGACGCCGGCGGCGGTCGCCTCCAGCCGCGCCGGGGTCAGGGTCAGCCGGTCGATCATCGATTCCGACAGGCCGGCGGCGCGGGCGCGCGCCACGTCTTCCTCATTGGCGGCGAGGATGAGCGCGGCATCGGCGCGGATCGCCGCCGCCGCCGCCTTCAGCGCCGCTTCCTTCACCGGCGCCGGGGCGAGGGCGAGCTTGCGGGCGCTGGCGCGGGCGCGCGCTCCCAGCTCGCGCATCAGCGCGCGGACATCGGTTTCGGCTTCGGTGACGGCGCGCAGCTGGCCGGCGGACATGGCACTCACTCGTGATCGACGGGTTGGCGGAACGAAACAGGGCGGCCCTTCTATCACATTCCATTGCCGCTGCGCCAAAAACCCGTGCGGCGCATGTCGGCGAACGGAGCGTTTCGCTAGTCCTCAGCTTAACCCTGTGGCTGGAATCCGCGCCGCGAGGCTTGCCATTTGCGCCCCGACGTCCGATTTCGTTACCAGCCATCCGTCGCCGCCTCGCGCCGCCATCCCGGGAGACACGAGCATTATTCTGCGTGCCTACGATATCGCCTGGGATGCGTTCTGGCGCTTCGTCGAGGACGATGGCTGGGCGATCGCCAGCCACATCGCGCTCTCGGCGCTGATGTCGCTGTTCCCGTTCCTGATCTTCGTCACCGCTCTGGCCGCCTTCTTCGATTTCCAGGACCTCGCCAAGGAGACGGTGCAGCTGATGCTGGAGGCGTGGCCGGCGCAGGTCGCCGCGCCGATCGGGCGGGAAATCTCCTCGGTGCTCACCCATGTGCGCACGGACGCGCTGACCGTCGGCGTGGTGCTCGCCATCTACTTCTCCTCCAACGGCATCGAGAGCCTGCGCATCGGCCTCAACCGCGCCTATGGGGTGAAGGAGATGCGCTCCTGGTACTGGCTGCGGCTGGAATCCATCGGCTATGTGCTGGTCGGCGCCGCCGGCCTGCTCGCTCTGTCCTTCCTGGTGGTGCTCGGCCCGGTGCTGTGGCTCGGCGCGGTGCGCTTCCTGCCGGCGCTGGAGCCGTTCAGCGGGGTCATCACCTTCCTGCGCTACGCCGCCACCTCGGTGATCCTGATCGTGGCGCTGGTGGTGGCGCATATGTGGCTGCCGGCCGGGCGCCGGCGGCTGTCGGACGTGGCGCCGGGCATCCTCGTCACGCTCGGGCTGTGGCTGGGCGCCGGCGCCGCCTTCGGGCGCTACCTCGCCGCCTTCGCCGGCAATTACGTCACCACCTATGCCGGCCTCGCCTCGGTGATGATCGCGCTGGTCTTTCTCTACACCACCGCCTCGATCTTCGTGTATGGCGGCGAACTCAACGCCGCCATCCGCCGCGCCCGCGAGGAAGCCTACTAGCCCGGCCGTCCTGCTCCCGGCGGCTGCCTTGCCGGCAATAACATAACACGTTATATAACTTGTTATATTGATCGGGAGATCGCGCATGGACGACATATTGCGGGCGCTTGGCCATCTGGCGCTCGGCAGCCGGTTGAAGCGGCTCGGCGAGCAGTTGCAGGCCGACACCCAGCATCTGCTCGACGAGCTGGATCCGCTGCTGCCATCCGGCCAGCATCCCTTCCTCGCCGCGCTCGACCGACTGGGTCCGCTTACCGTCGGCGATCTCGCGCAGGCGCTCGGCGTCTCGCAGCCCGGCGTCACCCGCACGGTGGTGCGCCTCGTCGAGCGCGGGCTGGTGGAGACCGGGCCCGGCCCGGACGACCAGCGGCAGAAGATCGTCGCGCTCAGCGCCGCCGGGCGCGAACTCGTCGAGGCGGCGAAGGCGGAACTCTGGCCGCGCATCGACGCCGCCGTCGCCGAGCTCTGCGCCGGCCTCGACGGCCCGCTGCTCGCCCAGCTCGCGGCGATCGAGGACCGGCTGGCCGCCGCGCCGCTGCATCGCCGCGCCCGCAGCAAGGAGAGAGCCCGTTGACCGCGCATCCGCTCGATCGCCCGGTCTGGGCGGCGCTGACCAGCCGGCATGCCCCGCTTGCCGAAGGCGGCCCGCTGGCGAAGCGCTTTCCCGCCGACATCCTGCCCTTTGCCGCGCTGCGCGACGACAGCCCGGAGGCCGGCCATGCGCTGATGGCAATGCTCGCTCCCGGCGCCAGCGTGGTGCTCGCCGAGGCGGAGGCGGTGAGGCTGCCGGCCGGGCTGTCGCCGGCCTCGGTTGCCGAGGCCGTGCAGATGGTCGCCGATATGCCCGCCCTGGCGCGTTTCCTGCCGGCGGAAGACGGGGCGGGCCTCGTGCCGCTCGGCCCGTCCGACGCCGCCGAGATGCTGGAGCTGGCGACGCTCACCCGGCCCGGTCCGTTCAGCGTGAAGGCGCTGAGCGTCGGCCGGTTCTGGGGCGTCCGTCTCGAGGGCAGGCTGGCGGCGATGGCCGGCGAGCGGCTGCGGCAGCCCGGCTTCACCGAACTGAGCGGCGTGTGCACACATCCAGATTTTCGCGGCCGTGGCCTTGCCCGCACCCTGTCGCTGTTCGTCGCCGCCCGGATCGCCGCCACCGGCGACGCCCCCTATCTGCACGCCTATGCCGGCAACGCCGCCATCCGTCTCTACGAATCGATCGGCTTCCGCCTGCGGTGTCCGATGCGGATCGTCACCGTCCGGGCCGGCTGAGGCGCGCGGCGGAACTTTCGCCGGCGCCCGGCCTTGACCTCGATCCTTGACCCCGATCAAGGCGCCGTCCCGCACATAGGCGTGGGATGGCCGGCAGGACAGCAGAGGAGATCCGGCACATGACCCATTCCGACAAGTTTCGCCTTCCGGCCGGGGCGCTCGTCGCGGTGTGCGATGGGCGGCGGGCGCTGTTCCTGCGCAATGAGGGCGACCAGGCCTTCCCCAATCTGCGCACCCGCGAGGTGCATGAGCAGGACAACCCGCCGACCGCCGCCCAGGGCACCGACGCGCCCGGCCGCGTGCACCAGTCCACCGGCACCGCGCGCTCGGCGGTGGAGACCACCGATTTCCACGCGCTCGCCGAGGCCGCCTTCCTGCGCCGTATCGCCGAGCGGCTGGAAGCGCTGCTTGCCGCCGGCGAGGGCACCGCGCTGGTCATGGTCGCCTCGCCGCGCGCGCTCGGCGTGCTGCGCCCGCTCTATGGACGGGCGGTGCAGGAGGCGCTGATCGGCGAGGTCGACCGCGACATGGTGAAGCTGCCGGTCTACGAGATCGAGAAGCACGTCGCCGCGTGATTGCCGCAGCGGCGAATCCCGCCGGGCGCCCGCAACCGGACGCCCGGCGGCGCGCGTTCCGTGCCCGGCGGGGCGGCTTTCCCACGGTCTTTCCCAGCGTGACTTGATCCGCGTCGGCCGCTCCGCCGTAATGGGGGGAGTCGCCGACCCGTCTGTCGCCCTGCCGGAGGACCGAATGTGAAGACGCTTTCCTTCTTCCGCCTGGTGGTCAGCGTCGGCCTGTGCCTGGCGGTGGGCGCCATCGGCTCCCTCGCCACCACGCCGAAGATCCCCACTTGGTACGCCGGTCTCACCAAGCCGGCCTGGACGCCGCCCGACGCGGTGTTCCCGGTGGCGTGGACCACGCTCTATGTGCTGATGGCGGTGGCGCTGTGGCGGCTGTGGCAGCTGCACACGACTTCGCCGGCGCGGCGGCTGGCAGTGGCGCTGTTCTTCCTGCAACTGGCGCTCAACGCGCTGTGGTCGCCGATGTTCTTCGGGCTGGAGGCGCCGGGGGCGGCGCTGGCGGTCATCATCCTGCTGGTCGGCGCGGTCGCCGCCACCATCTGGGCCTCAGCCCGCATCGACACCATCGCGGCGTGGCTGCTGGCGCCCTATCTCCTGTGGCTCGGCTATGCGACGGCGCTGAACGCTGCCATTGTGGCGATGAACTGAGCGGGCGCCCTCTTCGGCGTCCCGCCGCAGCGGAGGCCAGACGAGGCCACTTATGGACATTCTCTTCATCGCCAAGTTCGTGGTGCTGCCGATCGCCCTCGGGGCGGTGGCGGTGGTGCTGATCCTCGGCCTCGCCAACATGGTGCGCGGCGGCTCGCCGCTGCGCTCGCAGAAGCTGATGCAGTGGCGCGTGCTGCTGCAGGCGGTGGCGCTGTGCTTCGTGCTCGCCACCATCATCCTGATGCACCGGGGCTGAGGCGCCGCCATGGTCGTGCTCAACCGCATCTACACCCGCACCGGCGACGACGGCACCACCGCGCTCGGCTCCGGCGAACGCCGGCCCAAGCACGATCTGCGCGTCGCCGCCTATGGCACGGTGGACGAGACCAACGCGGTGATCGGCGTCGCCCGGCTGCATCTGGCTGATCATCCCGACATGGACGCGATGCTGGCCCGCATCCAGAACGACCTGTTCGACCTCGGCGCCGATCTCTGCACCCCCGATGACGGCGTCGACCGGGGGTGGGAACCGCTGCGCATCGTCGCCGCGCAGGTCGACCGGCTGGAGCGCGACATCGACGTGCTGAATGCCGGGCTGAAGCCGCTGCGCTCCTTCGTGCTGCCGGCCGGCACGCCGGCGGCGGCGCATCTGCACGTCGCCCGCACCGTGTGCCGGCGCGCCGAGCGGATGATGGTCGAGTTGGCCGGCCGCGAGGGAGAGATCGTCTCGCCGGCGGCGATCAAATATGCCAACCGCCTGTCCGACCTCTTGTTCGTCATGAGCCGGGTCGCCAATGCGGGCGCCGGCGGCGATGTGCTGTGGGTGCCGGCGGCGGGGCGGGACTGATTTCGGGGGGCCTCGATGCGCACGCCGCCGCGCCTGTTCGGCGCCAGCTACAGCGTCTATGTGCGCATCGCCCGGCTGGTATTGGCCGAGAAGGGCGTCGCCTGCGAACAGGTTCCGGTCGACATCTTCGCTCCGGAAGGCCCGCCGCCCGATTATCGGGAGCGCCACCCGTTCGGCCGCATCCCGGCCTTCGAGCATGACGGCTTCCGCCTGTACGAGACCGGCGCCATCACCCGCTATGTCGACGAGGCCTTCGCCGGGCCGGCGCTGCAACCCGTCGCTCCCCGGGCACGGGCGCGGATGAACCAGCTGATCGGCATCGCCGACGCCTATGCCTATCCGGCGCTGGTCTGGGGCGTCTATGTCGAGCGGGTGGAGAAGCCGGAGCGCGACATGCCCGTCAACGAGGCGGCCATCGCGGCGGCGCTGCCACCGGCCCGAATTTGCCTCGCGGCGATGGCGGAGCTGATGGGCGAGGGGCCGTGGCTCGCCGGCGCCACGCTGTCGCTGGCCGACCTGCACGTGGCGCCGATGATCGACTATTTCCTCAAGACCCCGGAAGGCGCGGCGATGCTCGGCGGCTTTCCCGGCCTTTCCGACTGGTGGGCCCGCCTCGCCGCGCGGCCTTCGCTGGCCCTCGCCGGAATCGACTAGCGCATCGGCGTCAGCACTGTGGCGCCCGCCGGCGCGACGCGGCATTCTGCGTCGGCGGAGCGCCGGTGCCCGCGCCCCGAATCGCTAGAACCGCAGGCCATCGCCCACCATGCTGCTGCCGATCAACGACGACAACCCGCTGGAAGGCATCACCCACGCCTATGTCACCTGGGCGCTGATCGCGGTGAACGTCGTCATCTTCGTGCTGGTGCAGCACGGCTACCGGCCGGAGATCGACGTCGCCACCGTGTTCGGCTACGGCGCCATCCCGGCGGTGGTGCACCACGCGGCGGTGCTGCCGGCCGAATATGAGCGGCTGCCGGCCGAGCTGACGCTGATCTCCTACATGTTCCTGCATGGCGGCTGGCTGCATCTCGCCGGCAACATGGCCTTCCTCTGGGTGTTCGGCGACAATGTCGAGGACGCGCTCGGCCATGCCCGCTATTTCGTCTTCTATCTCGCCTGCGGCGTCGCCGGCGGCCTCGCCCACTCCTTCGCGGTGCCGGAATCGGCCTCGCCGTTGGTCGGGGCCTCGGCGGCGATCTCCGGGCTGGTCGGCGCCTATCTCATGCTGCACCCCAATGTGCGCATCTGGGTGCTGATGTTCATGCGCATCCCGATCCGGGTGCCGGCGATCTGGCCGCTCGGCGCCTGGATCGCCTTCCAGATGTGGAACGCCCTGCGCGCCGGCGAGGCCGACACCGCCTGGTGGGCGCATGTCGGCGGCCTCGTCACCGGCGCGGTGCTGGTGGTGTTCCTGCGCCGGTCCGGCGTGCCGCTCTGGGTGACGACACGCGACGGCACCCCGGACGGGCATCCGCCGATCTGAGCTGCCGCGATCTGATCCGAGGCGGTGCGGGCCGTCCGCCGCCCCGCCGGCCGGGGTCGGACAGGGCTTGCGCCGTCTTTTGGAAATTTCAGAATTCCATAAGCGGCAAAAGGATTCGCGCGGGTTCCCTTTCGTCGAATCGTTACGTTGACAGGCCGTGGGGCTGTCCATAGTTTCCGCGGCGCCTCGCGGGGTCGCGCCTGTCGCGCGCGGCGCCATTCCTGGAGTTCGAGACTGCCGACCCGCCGATGCGGGCGGCGGGAGATCCGGCCGATGAAGATCCTCGTGCCCGTCAAGCGGGTGGTCGACTACAACGTGAAGATTCGCGTCAAGCCGGATGGCTCCGGCGTCGAGCTCGCCAACATCAAGATGGCGATGAACCCCTTCGACGAGATCGCGGTGGAAGAGGCGCTCCGCCTGAAGGAAGCCGGCAAGGCGACCGAGGTGATCGCGGTGTCGGTCGGTCCGGCCAAGACCGAGGAGACCATCCGCACGGCGCTGGCCATGGGCGCGGATCGCGGCATCTGGGTGAAGACCGAGGACGCCTCGGTGGAGCCGCTCGCCGTCGCCAAGCTGCTCAAGGCCATCGTGGCGCAGGAAGCTCCCGGCCTCGTCATCCTCGGCAAGCAGGCCATCGACGACGATTCGAACCAGACCGGCCAGATGCTGGCGGCGCTGCTCTCCTGGCCGCAGGCGACCTTCGCCTCCAAGGTGACCGTCGACGGCGAGACCGCCACGGTGATCCGCGAGATCGACGGCGGCCTGCAGACGCTTGAGCTCGCGCTGCCGGCGATCCTCACCACCGATCTGCGCCTCAACGAGCCGCGCTACGCGTCGCTGCCCAACATCATGAAGGCGAAGAAGAAGCCGATCGCCGAGACCACCCCGGCCGATCTCGGCGTCGACATCGCCCCCAAGCTCGAAGTGCTCAAGACCGTCGAGCCCGGCGGGCGCTCGGCCGGCATCAAGGTCGCCTCGGTGGCCGAGCTGGTCGACAAGCTGAAGAACGAGGCGGGAGTGATCTGACATGGCGACCCTGCTGTTTGCCGAACATGACGACGCGCATCTGAACCCGGTCACCGCCCGCGCGCTGACCGCCGCCCTGGCGCTCGGCGCGCCGGTCACCGTCGCGGTGGTGGGCGCGAACGCCCGCCCCGCCGCCGAGGCCGCCGCGAAGCTCGAGGGCGTCGCCGAGGTGCTGCTGGTCGACGCCCCCGCCTATGCGCATCGCCTGGCCGAGCCGGTCGCCGCGCTCGGCGTGGCGCTGGCCGCCGAATATGACGCGCTGGTCGCCCCCTCCACCGCCGTGTGGAAGAGCGTCCTGCCGCGCATCGCGGCGCTGATCGACGTGATGCAGGTCTCCGACGTCACCGCGGTGGTGTCGCCCGACACGTTCGAGCGGCCGATCTATGCCGGCAACGCCATCCAGACCGTCCGCGTCACGACGGCGAAGAAGGTGCTGACCATCCGCACCGCCGGCTTCGCCGCCGCGGTCGAAGGCGGCTCGGCGCCGATCCGCGAGGCCAGTCCGGACGCATCGGCCGCCGGCGAGGCGAAGGGCGCGACCTTCGTGTCGGAGGCGATCGCGCAGATGGCGCGTCCCGAGCTCACCGCGGCGCGGGTCATCGTTTCCGGCGGCCGGGCGCTCGGCTCGGCGGAGAACTTCCACAGCGTCGTCGAGCCGCTGGCCGATGTGCTGGGTGCCGCCGTCGGTGCCTCGCGCGCGGCGGTCGATGCCGGCTACGCACCGAATGACTGGCAGGTCGGCCAGACCGGCAAGGTGGTGGCGCCCGAGCTCTATGTCGCGCTCGGCATCTCCGGCGCGATCCAGCATCTCGCCGGCATGAAGGACTCGAAGGTCATCGTCGCGGTGAACAAGGACGAGGAGGCGCCGATCTTCCAGGTCGCCGATTACGGCCTGGTCGGCGACCTCTTCCAGATCGTGCCGGAACTGACGGCGGAAATTGCCAAGGTAAAGTCAAACAGCTGAGGCAAAAGGTCGGGAGCGGGATATAGTGGGTATCCCGCCCCACATGGACTGCGGCGGCAACGGGCGAAGGTGATGGGTTTCGAGATCAAGCGCGTCGGCATCATCGGTGCCGGACAGATGGGCAATGGCATCGCGCATGTGTGCGCGCTCGCCGGCTACGACGTCATCCTCAACGATCTCGTGGCTGACCGCATCAAGTCCGGCCTCGCCACCATCAACGGCAATATGACCCGCCAGGTGTCGAAGGGGCTGTATTCCGACGCCGAGAAGCAGGCGGCGCTCGCCCGCATCGGCGGCTCGGACAATATGGGCGACCTCGGCGATGTCGACCTCGTCATCGAGGCGGCGGTCGAGAAGGAGGAGATCAAGCGCAAGATCTTCGCCGCCGTCTGCCCCTATCTGAAGCCGGAGGCGATCCTCGCCACCAACACCTCGTCGATCTCGATCACCCGGCTGGCGGCCACCACCGACCGGCCGGAGCGCTTCATCGGCATCCACTTCATGAATCCGGTGCCGATCATGCAGCTCGTCGAGCTGGTGCGCGGCATCGCCACCGAGGACGAGACGTTCGAGCTGTCGAAGGGGTTCGTCACCCGGCTCAACAAGACCTATGCGGTGTCGGAGGATTTCCCGGCCTTCATGGTCAACCGCATCCTGCTGCCGATGATCAACGAGGCGATCTACACCCTCTATGAGGGCGTGGGCTCGGTCGACGCCATCGACACCGCCATGCGGCTCGGCGCCAACCACCCGATGGGGCCGCTGCAACTCGCCGATTTCATCGGCCTCGATACCTGCCTGTCGATCATGCAGGTGCTGCATGAGGGGCTGGCCGATTCGAAGTACCGGCCCTGCCCGCTGCTGGTGAAGTATGTCGAGGCCGGCTGGCTCGGCCGCAAGACCCAGCGCGGCTTCTACGATTATCGCGGCGAGAAGCCGATTCCGACCCGCTGACGCGCTCTTGATGCCGTCCTGACGCTTTCGCCCTCCCGGTTCAGCCGGGAGGCGGACGCGTTCCGTGGCAGAACAGCTCGGCGCAGGCCCGCGCGAGCTCACGGCGGCGGTCGTCGCTTGCCTCCATGCGCCCGAACTGCTCGAGCAGCCCCACCAGCAGGCGGGCGATGAGTTCGGCCGGCAGGTCGCCGCGGAACAGGCGGTCGGCCTGTTCGCGGGCGATGTTGTCCGCCACCCAGTGCACCAGCCGCGCCTTGGTGATGGTGCAGCCCGGCGGCTGGAAGAAGCCGATCTCGGTCAGCTCGCGGTCCTCGGCCATCAGGTCGAGAAACCGCCGGAAGCTCAGCGCCACCCGGTCGGTGAACTCGGCATGCGGGATCGAGGGGTCGAGCAGGTTGCCGAGCGTCGTCTGCTGCAGCCGCTGGCGAAACGCCTCCACCCGGTCCTCATAGGCGGCCTCCTTGCTGGCGAAGTAGAGATAGAAGGTCGGCTGGGTGACGCCGGCCTCGCGTACGATGTCGGCGACCCGCGTCGCCTCGTAGCCCTCGCGCGCGAACACCCGGGTCGCCGCGCGACGCAGCCGCTCGCGGGTGCGCTCGCCCTTGGTGGTTTCGGCCGGAACCGGCGCCGACATCCTCTTCGCTCCCGGGTGGATATGCGCAATGTGCATGGCTTCGCGACGGCCTGCCCGCCGATCATACTCGACGATAATATTACTCGCCAGTATGTTTTCGAGGCACGCCACAGGAGAAGTCCATGACCGTCCCCGTCGTCGCCATGTTCCTCGTCAAGCCGGGTTCGGAGAGCCTTGTCGAAGGCCTGTTCCGCGGTGTCATCGCCGCCACCCATGCCGAGGAGGGCTGCATCGCCTATCAGCTCAACCGTGATCTGGAAGAGCCGCGCCGCTTCGTCTGGACCGAGGAATGGGCGAACCGCGAGCTGCTGGACAAACACCTGGCGGCGCCGCACATCGTCGAGCTGTTCGCCAAGCTGCCCGAGCATATCGAGACGTCGGCGGTCATTGCGCTGCGGCCGCTCGCCGGCGGCGCCGCGACGACGGCCTGAGGCGGTTTCCCCGAATCGGTCCTGCCCCCGAATTCGGTGTGTCCGCGGATCCGTCGGATACGCAGATGCCATCGTCGGGCGGGCGCTGACGCCGTACCGGCGCCCCGCTTCGTCTGGTGCGGCGTCAATCCCGTCCGGCTTGGGGGGAAGGGCATCACCGGGCGCCGGGACGCGTCTTGTCGCGTCCGGCGCCCGGCATATTCTCTGCGACCCCTCGCGTCCCACGGTTGCGGCGACGGGGCCAGGGCCGGACACAGGTTCCGACCGGTCTCCCGGCCGGTCCGGCCGGTCGGGAGGCGTATAGGTCGCGCCGGTCCGCCGTCAGGCGGCGGCCAGCTCCAGATGCACGCCGCGGCGGAGCGAATTGCCCACCGCCGAGGTCGTGAAGGCCTTAGCGATCAGTTCCTGATTGTCGACGTCGCGCGGTAGCGCGCTCACCTGGGCGGTGAGACGGGCGCCGGTCGCCATGGGTGGCTCGCCATCGAAGTCCACCTCCACGCTCACCGACACCTCGGTGAGGATCACTCCCATCGCGTGGGCCGTGAGGTGAAGATCGTTGCAGAAACAGCCGCCGATGGCGAGCGCCAGCAGCTGGTTGCCGTTGAAGCCGAGGCCCGCACCTCCGGCCACCCCCTCCGCCCGGTCTACCGTCACCGTATGGCCGCCGACCCATCCGGTCGCGGCCTGGGTGCCCGGCACGCTCCTCAGCTCGACATGCGTCGTCGCCATGGTCGCCTCCCGGTTCGCACCTTCCGTCCGCCGGTAATCCCCGGCTAGCCGAAGGCCCGACATGCTCCTCCGGTCCGGCCGATCCCGCAAGCCCCTTTCCGGCGCGCCGTTGCGGCGGTAGCCGGTGGCCTCAATTGCCCCAGCGGCCGGGGGCATAGAAGCTCTCGGCCCGGTCACGTTCATTCATGGTGAAGTGGTGGTCGGCCGGCGGGTGGGCGCGCTGCTCGCAGTCGAGGCGCGGGCAGATGCGGCAGCCGACGCCGATCGGCACCGTCTGGCTGGGATCGGCGAGGTCGATGCCATCGGCATAGACCAGGCTGCCGGCATGGGCGATGTGGCAGCCGAGCCCGATCGACAGGTGCCGGCGCGGCGCCTGGTAGCCATAGCCGCCGCGCGCATAGGAGCGGGCGATGCAGAAATAGCGCTGGCCCTCCGGCATCTGGCTGATCTGCACGTTGATCCGCTCGGGATGCAGGAAGGCGGAATAGACGTTCCAGCGCGGGCAGGCGCCGGAATGGCGAGAGATGCGGATGCCGGAGAGCGAGAAGCGCTTGGATATGTTGCCGGCTATATCGGTGCGGATCAGGTGCAGCGGCACCCCCATCTGGCCCGGCCGCTGCAGCGTCGTCATGCGCTGGCACACCTGCTCGAAGCTGGCGCGGAACCGGCGCTGGATGCGCTCAATGTCGTAGCGCGTCTCGCGGCAGGCCTTGAGGAACGGCTCATAGGGCATGATTAGTGCGCCGGCAAAGTAAGAGGCCAGCGCGTTGCGTGCCACCACCGGCGCATCGGCCGGCAGGTCGCTCTCGTCGACCAGCCGGTCGATCTCCGCCCCGGCGGCGAACAGGCCGATCTGGTGCGCCACCGCGAAGGCGGCGGAGGCCGGCTCCAGCACCTCGGCGGTCAGCACCTCGCGCCGCTCCGGGTCGTAGCGCCGGGCGATGCCGGCCGGCAGGTTGGCGGTGCGCCAGTTCAGCCCGAACACGTTGAACAGGTAGTTGCGCAGCCCGTAGTCGAGCGAATCCGGCTCGGCGTCGACATCGGCGCGCACCCGCTCGGCCGCCGCCTCCAGCGTCGGGAAGTGGTTGGCATTGGCCTGGATGAAGTCGGAGACCGCGTCGGTCGCCGGATGCCCGCCGGTCATCTGTCCGGGGGGAGGTCCGCCCGGCTCGGGGGAGCCGGCGCTGCCGGCCCGCGCGCCGCGCAGCGCGCGATACTGGTCGTAGAGCCGCACCACCGCCCGGCCGATCGCCGGGTTGGAATTGGCGAGGTCGCGCACATCCTGGTTGGTCAGGCTGGAATCGGCGAACACCTCGTCGCCGAACAGCTCCATCAGGTCGCCGATCAGCCGCGTCTCGTCATTCTCCACCAGCTCGCCGGGCTCGATGCCGAAAAAGCCGGCCAGCTTCAAGAGCAGCGGCACGGTGATGCGCCGGCGGTTGTGCTCGATCAGGTTGAGATAGCTGGCGGAAATGGCGAGCGCGCTCGCCAGCTCCGCCTGCGAGACGCCGCGCTGGCGCCTCAGCCGCTGGATGCGCCCGCCGACCTGGGGATCGTCCGTCGCCATCGCTTTGCTCGCTTTACAATCCGCGTGGAAGAACTTTACAGCACTTTTCAGCTTAACACCATGATTTTCTTATATATCTTGCTTTGAGGTGTCGAGTGGTCAAATCTTTACATCAGCCAAACACGGAGCGCGACCATGTCGACCCACACTCACCGCACCCGCAGCCATCGTAACGAGAGCGACGAGTTCATCACCATCATCGGTCAGGACGCCGAGGAAGTGAGCCGCGTCTACGCCAAGGACGGCCTGGCGGCGAAGGGCTTCTCGATCCTGCATCGCATGGGCCGCCACAGCTTCCGCCTGCCGGAAGGCTCGCCGCTCGCCGCGCATCTCGGCCCCGAGCCTATGGTGGCCGCCACCTATATGCGCCGGGCCGGCAGCTGAGGCACCGGCGCGGCAGAGCGCGAAATACCGGGCGGTCCGCTTAAACGGCGCCGCCGAGCTCCAGCGGTACGGCCGATGTCCGTGCCGCCGCGCCGCCCGGTCGATCCGCGTCCTGCCTTCGCTCATCGACATCTGTAAAAGCTTTACCGAGGACATCATGCTCGACACTGCCCGCCCCAGTGGCGACCGCCAGTCGCCGAACCCGCCCTTCGCCGCGCCGCACTGGGCGCCCGATCGCTGGAACGGCATCTCCCGTACCTTCACCCCGGCCGATGTCGAGAAGCTCGCGGGCTCGCTCCGCATCGAGCACACCCTCGCCCAGCACGGCGCCCGCAAGCTGTGGGAGCTGCTGCACGACCGCGACTTCCTGCCCACCTTCGGCGCCTATACCGGCAACCAGGCGGTGCAGCAGGTGAAGGGCGGGCTGGAGGCGATCTACCTCTCCGGCTGGCAGGTCGCCGCCGACGGTAATTCGTCGGGCGACATGTATCCCGACCAGAGCCTTTACCCGGTCGACAGCGTCCCGGCGGTGGTCCGCCGCATCAACAAGGCGCTGCTGCGCGCCGACCAGATCCAGACGCTGGAGCGCTGCGAGGGCAAGTCGGAGGCGAAGACCGACTATGTCGTGCCGATCATCGCCGATGCCGAGGCCGGCTTCGGCGGCCAGCTCAACGCCTATGAGCTGACCAAGGCGCTGATCGAGGCCGGCGCGGCGGCGGTGCACTTCGAGGACCAGCTGGCCTCGGAGAAGAAGTGCGGCCATCTCGGCGGCAAGGTCCTGGTGCCCACCCGCACCTTCATCCGCACGCTGAACGCCGCCCGTCTCGCCGCCGACGTGCTCGGCGTGCCCACGGTGATCATGGCGCGCACCGATGCCGAGGCTGCCCGGCTCATCACCTCGGACATCGACGAGACCGACGCGCCCTTCATCACCGGCGAGCGCACGGCGGAAGGCTTCTACCGGCTGAAGGGCGGCTTCGAGGCCGGCATCGCCCGCGCGGTGGCCTATGCTCCCTATGCCGACCTGTTGTGGTGCGAGACCTCGACGCCGAGCCTCGACGATGCCCGCCGCTTCGCCGAGGGGGTGCACAAGGTCCATCCCGGCAAGATGCTGGCCTATAATTGCTCGCCCTCGTTCAACTGGGCGAAATACATGGACCGGGCGGCGATGAAGCGCTTCCAGGCCGAGCTCGGGGCGATGGGCTACAAGTACCAGTTCATCACGCTGGCCGGCTTCCACTCGGTGAGCTTCACCACCTTCGACCTCGCCCGCCGCTACAAGCAGGACGGCATGGCCGCCTATTCCGAGCTGCAGGAGGCGGAGTTCGCCGCCGAGGCGCAGGGCTTCACCGCCACGCGCCACCAGCGCGAGGTCGGCACCTCCTATTTCGACGCCATCGCCACCGCGCTGACCAACGGCATGAGCGCCACCACGGCGATGCAGGACTCGACCGAGACGGCGCAGTTCTGAGGCGATCCCTTTGGGGAGGCGGCCGGCTTCCGAGACGACCGTCTCACTTGCCCTCTCCGGCAACCCGCCGGAGAGGGTTTTTCATGTCCGGGCCGCTCTCCTCGGCCGTCGCGCGGCAAGTACGGCCGGGCGTGGGTGAAGGCGAGGGCGTGGCGCGGGAGTGCCGCTCCCGCCGCTAGACCCGCCGCCCGAACAGCATCTTCGCCGGCCGGCCGTCGATCGCCGCTAGCCCGAGCGCGATCAGCGCGAAGCCGGCGATCTCGCGCGCCTCCAGCGCTTCGCCCAGCACCAGCGCCCCGAGCAGGATCGCGCTTACCGGCACCAGGAAGGTCACCAGCGAGATATTGGTGGCGCCGTTGCGGCCGAGGATGCGGAAATAGATGACGAAGGCGATGCCGGTCGATAGCGCACCGAGGCCGATCAGCGCGCCGATCACATGCGGCGAGGGTACCGGCAGGCGCCAGGGCTGCTCGAACAGCGCCGCCACCGGCACCAGCAGCACGGTGGCGCAGATCAGCTGCATCATGGCGACGCCGAGCGGCGGCAGGCCGCGAAACCGCCGGCCATAGACGGCGGCGAAACCGTAGGACACCGTCGCGCCGATGGCGGCGAGCTGCGCCGGCAGCTCATGGCCGCCGAGCCGGCCGAGCAGCGCCGGCCCCATCATCACCGCCACGCCGGCAAAGCCGACCGCCACGCCGATCAGCCGGCCGGCGGTCAGCTTCTCGTCGCGGGTGAACGCCTGCGCCACCAGCACGGTGAACAAAGGCGTCGCGGCGTTGAGGATGGAGGAGAGCCCGCTGGGCAGGTGCTGCTGCGACCAGGCGATCAGGCTGAACGGGATCACCGTCGACAGCAGGGCGATGACGACGAACTGGCTGAGCAGCCGGCGGTCGAGCGGCAGCTGGATGCCGTTCAGCCGGGCGATCAGCGCCACCACGATGGCGCCGATGGCGACGCGGGTCAGCACCATGGTCAGCGGCGGGATCTCGGCGATGGCGATCTTGCCGAAGAAGAACGAGCCGCCCCAGATCACCGAGAGCAGCACCAGCAGCCCCCAGTCCACCGGTCCCATCGGCACGACGTCGGAGGAGGACGGGCCGGGGCGGACGGTCGGGCGGGGCATGGAACTCTCCGGGCAGGCGATGCGGCGGGGTCGTCACGTGCAGAGGTGGACGGTCGCAACCGGGCCGATGGCGGGAGATACCAGCCGGCCGCCGGCGGCGCCACCCGTTTCGGGTGACGACCGTCACGCCGTCCATGGCCTAACCGTCGGTTGGAGAATTCGTCAGGGCGGGAGAGCCTCAGAGCGGAAGACGTTTCAGAGCGGAAGACTTGCCAGCCAGGCGGCGAAGCGGTCCGGCCATTGGCCGCTCGGGGTGCCCGGCCGGCCGAGGCCGAAGCCATGGCCGCCGCTCGCCAGCATGTCGAGTTCCACCGGCACGCCGGCGCGCCGGCAGGCCTCCGCCATCAGCGGCGCCTGGCGCGGGTCGCTCACCGGGTCGTCGGCGGCCTGCACGAGGAAGGTCGGCGGGTAGCGGGCATCGACATAGGTCTCGGCCGACCATGCCGCCGCTTTGTCCGGCAGGGGATGCCGGCCGACCAGCTGGCGCTGCGCCGAGGTCGGGTGCAGCGCCTCGGAAAGGCTGAGCACCGGATAGATCAGCGCCGCGAAATCCACCCGCACGCTTGCCGTGTCGGCGGCATCGACGGCGGGATAGGCGCCCATCGGCGCCGCGCCGGCCGTCAGCGCCATCAGATGCGCGCCGGAGGAGAAGCCGAGCACACCGATCCGGCGGATCCCCGGCTCCGCGATGCCGGAGGCGAGCAGCTGCAGCGCCCGCCGCGCATCCTGCAACGGTACTACCGGCCCGGCGCTCCAGCCCTCGCCGGGCAGCCGATAATCGAGCACCGCCGCCGCCAATCCGTGAGCGGCGAGCCAGCGCGCCGCCGGCAGCGCCTCCTTGCCGTCCTCGATATGCCGGTAGCCGCCGCCGGCGGCGACGAGCACAACGGTTTCGGCGGGGCGCTCGGGCAGGAACAGCGTCAGGGTCGGCCGGGAGACGTTGCTGAGCGCGGCGCGCCGGTCGATGTCGGGAGCACCTTGCGGCCCGCCGCCGCCGGGCGGCGTATCCGGCCAGAGCGGCACTACGCGCGGCGCCGGAGACTCTTCCGCCGCCACCGCCCCACCGCCGGCGAGCAGCGTCAGCAAAGCGAGCAGCTCGCGCCGGTTCACCGCCGGGCCCGCCGTCAGGGATTGGCGTAGGCGGCGCGGGCGGCGTCGATGAGCGCCAGCGCCTCCGGGCTCGCCCATTCCGCCGGCCCGGCTATATGGCCGATCTCGCAGCCCTCGGCATCGATGAGCATGGTAGTCGGCAGGCCGAAGCCGCGCCCGACGGCGCGCAGGTCCTGGAAGGCTTTCGCCTTGGGGTCGGTATAGAGCGCGAGGTTGCGGATCCCCGTCTCCTGATAGAAGCGCTTCGGCTTGTCGCCGTCGCGGGTGTCGATATTGATGGCGACCACCTCGAAGCCGTTGCCGCCGCGCTCGGCCTGCAGCTTGTCGAGTGCCGGCATCTCGGTGCGGCAGGGCACGCACCAGGTCGCCCAGATGTTGACGAGCCGCAGCCCCTCGCCGCCGATGCTCGCCAGCCGGGTCGACGCCCCGTCGGGAGCGATCACGGCGAGGTCGGGAATGCGGGTCGGCTTCAGCGTCGGGGCGAAGGCGGCGAGCTCCCCCTTGGCGAGATCGCCGAGCTTGCGCGCGGCGTCGCCGGCCCGGCTGCACTGACCGGCCTCACCGGCCGCCGCACTGGCCTGATTGGCCTGACTGGCCACCTCACCGGCCTTGTCGGCGGGCGGATTGGCGGGTCCGGTGGCGACGACCGGCGCGTCGGCGTTGCGCAGCCCCCCTCCGATCCCGTATACGCCAGCAAACCCGGCGGCGCCGCCCAAGACGAGGGCGAGCGCGGCATAAAGGGCAAGCCGTCCGCCGTGCCCGCGACCTTTGCCCGGAGGGGTCGGATCGATGGGCTCAGGTCGTTCGGTCATGGCCGTCCTCGCGGAGAAAAAGTCAGCATGAGCAACAAGATGTGGGGTGGCCGGTTCGAGACCGGACCGGACGCGATCATGGAGGAGATCAACGCCTCCATCGGGTTCGACCAGCGTCTATACGCGCAGGACATCGCCGGCTCCAAGGCGCATGCCGCCATGCTGGCCGCGCAGGGGATCATCACGGCATCTGATGCCGAAAAGATCGGCGAGGGTCTAGACACGATCCTGTCAGAGATCGAGGCGGGGCAGTTCACCTTCCAGCGTTCGCTGGAAGACATTCACATGAATGTGGAATCCCGGTTGGCGACCCTGCTCGGTGCCCCGGCGGGTCGCTTGCACACCGCCCGGTCGCGCAACGACCAGGTGGCGACCGATTTCCGGCTCTATGTCCGCGACACCATCGACACGCTGGATACGCAGATTGCCGATCTGCAGCAGGCACTTAGCGAGAAGGCGCTGGCGCATGCCGCCACCGTCATGCCCGGCTTCACCCATTTGCAGACCGCCCAGCCGGTGACCTTCGGCCACCATCTGCTCGCCTATGTCGAGATGCTCGGCCGCGACCGGGGCCGCCTCAGGGATGCCCGTGCCCGTCTCAACGAGTGCCCGCTCGGCGCCGCCGCGCTGGCCGGCACTTCGTTTCCGATCGATCGTTTCGTCACCGCAACGAGTCTCGGCTTCGACCGGCCGACCGCCAACTCACTCGATTCGGTCTCCGATCGCGACTTCGTGCTGGAGACGCTGGCGGCGTCCTCGATCTGCGCCATGCATCTCACTCGTTTTGCTGAGGAAATCGTTATCTGGACCTCGCCGCTGGTGGGTCTCCTCAAGCTGTCTGACCGCTTCACCACCGGCTCCTCCATCATGCCGCAGAAGCGCAACCCGGATGCCGCCGAGCTGGTGCGTGCCAAGATCGGCCGCATCGCCGGGGCGTTCTCGGGCCTGCTGATGGTGATGAAGGGCCTGCCGCTCGCCTATGCCAAGGACATGCAGGAAGACAAGGAAGGCGCCTTCGACGCGCTCGGCACCCTGTCGCTGATGGTTGCGGCAACCGCCGGCATGGTGCGCGACATGGTGCCGGACGAGGCGAAGATGAAGTCCGCCGCCGGTTCGGGCTATTCCACCGCCACCGATCTCGCCGACTGGCTGGTGCGGGTGCTCGGCCTGCCGTTCCGCGAGGCGCACCACGTCACCGGTCGCATCGTCGCGCTGGCGAGCGGAAAAAATGTGCCACTCCATAAGCTTAGCCTCGAGGACATGCAGTCGGCCGAGCCGCGCATCACCCAGGAAGTGTTCGGCGTCCTGTCGGTGTCGAAGTCGGTGGCGAGCCGCGTCTCCTATGGCGGCACCGCGCCGAAGAACGTCCGCGCCCAGGCCAAGCGCTGGCTGAAGCTGCTGGCGAAGGGCTGAAGACGCATCCCTCTCCCCGCCGAGGAGAGGGAGTGATCTCACTTCGATTTGCCGAGCAATCGCAGCGCGTTGGCGGTCACCAGCACGGTGGCGCCGGTATCGGCGAGGATCGCCGGCCACAGGCCGGTGATGCCGGCGATGGTGGTGACCAGGAAAAACGCCTTCAGTCCCAAGGCGATGCCGATATTCTGGCGGATATTGGCCATGGTCCGCCGCGACAGCTCGATCATCGCGCCGACATCGCCGACCCGGCCATGCAGCACGGCGGCGTCGGCGGTCTCCAGCGCCACGTCGGTGCCGCCGCCCATGGCGATGCCGACATCCGCCGCCGCCAGAGCCGGCGCATCATTGATACCGTCGCCGACCTTGGCGACGGTAAACCCTGCGCTCTTCAGCTCGCCGACGATCCGCTGCTTGTCCGCCGGCATCAGCTGGGCGCGCACCTCGATGCCGAGGTCGCGGCCGACCGCCTCGGCGGTGCGGGCATTGTCGCCGGTGAGCATCACCGTACGAATTCCCCGATCTGCCAAGGCCTTGAGCGCCGCTGCTGCGTCGGCGCGCGGCTCGTCGCGCATCGCAATGCCGCCGAGCGCGATCCCGTCCGCCACCAGCACCGTGACGGTCTTGCCCTGGGCGTTCAGCGCCTCGATCGCGTCGCGGCGTTCCGCGGCCAGCGGCGCCCGCTTGCCGGCGGCTGCCGGCGAGCCGAGGAACAGCGCCCGGCCGTCCACCGTCCCCGTCACGCCCTCGCCGCCGATGGCGCCGGCCTGCTGCGCCGGGGGGAGCGTGATGCCTTTCGCCTCGGCGGCGGCGAGGATCGCGGCGGCCAGCGGGTGCGTGGAGCCGGCCTCCAGCGCGCCGGCGAGGCGCAATATCTCGGCCTCGTCGCCGGAAAAGACAAGAATGTCCGTGACTTGCGGCTTGCCTTCGGTGAGGGTTCCGGTCTTGTCGAAGGCGACGGCGTTCACCTCGCGCAGCTTCTCCAGCACGGCGCCGCCCTTGATGAGCAGGCCGCGCCGGGCGCCGGAGGCCAGCGCCGCGGCGATCGCCGCCGGGGTGGAGATGACCAGCGCGCAGGGGCAGCCGATCAGCAGGATGGCGAGGCCCTTGTAGATCCACTCGTCCCAAGCGGCGCCGAACAGCAGCGGCGGCACCACCGCGACCAGCGCCGCCAGCAGCACGACGAAGGGCGTGTACCAGCGCGAGAAACGGTCGATGAAGCGCTCGGTCGGCGCCTTGCTCTCCTGCGCTTCCTCCACCAGGCGGACGACGCGGGCGATGGTGTTGTCGACGCTGGTGGCGGTGGCGCGCATGGTCAGCGCCGCCTCGCCATTCACCGTGCCGGCATAGAGCGGGTCGCCCGGCGCCTTGACGACCGGCACGCTTTCGCCGGTCACCGGCGCCTCGTTCACCGAGCTCGCGCCCTCCAGCACCGCGCCATCGGCGGGAATGCGCTCGCCGGGACGCACGAGGATGACATTGCCGACGGCGATCGCCTCGGCCGGAATCTCGCGGGTGGTGCCGTTCTCGACGAGGCGGGCGACCTTGGGCACCAGCGCGGTGAGCGCGCGGATGGAATCGCGGGCACGGCCGGCGGCGACGCCTTCCAGCAGTTCGCCGACGAGAAACAGGAACACCACCATCGCCGCTTCCTCGGCGGCGCCGATGATCACCGCGCCGATGGCGGCGATGGTCATCAGCATCTCGATGGAGAATGGCGTGCCGGCCAGCGCCGCCATTACCGCCCGCCGTGCCACCGGCAGCAGCCCGACCAGCATGGCGACGGTGACGATCTGGCGGTCATAGTCCGGCCAGAGATGCCCGGCGGCATAGGCGAGCACCAGCGCGCCGCCGCAGGCCAGCGTCAGCCGTGCCTTGCCGCTTCGCCACCAGGAGCCGGCTTCCATCGCATGGACATGGCCGTCGGCGGCACGGGCGGCGGGGATGGCGGGGGTGTTCACGTGGTCGTGCCCGTGCCCGGCGTGCCCGTGCCCGACGTGATCGTGATGCGCATGATCATGGTCGTCATGGCTGTGATCATGATCTCCATCGGAGCCATGCCGATGGCCGGCGTGATCATGTGCGGCGTGCGTGTGTCCATGGTCGTGCCCGCAGCCGCAGGGCTGTACATGGCCGTCATCGTGAGGCTGTGTCGCCGGCACCTCGGCCGGGCGAAGCAGAGGCGTGATGCCGTAGCCCAGCCCGCTCACGCGCTTCTCGATGAGCAGGAGATCGGCACCCTGATGCTCGACGGTCATGGTGCCGGCGGTCACCGACACCGCCACCTCGGAGACGCCCGAGACGCGGCGCACCGCAGTGTCGATCTTGGCGGCGCAGGACGCACAGTCCATGCCCTCGATGCGGTAGCGTTGCTTGAGCGCCGACATGCGCGCCTCCTTGTCCATCAGTGGAGGCGACGCTACATCCTCTAGCGACTAGAGGATCAAGAGGCGATTTCGGGGATTTCGATATGGCCAATCTCAGCATCGGCGCGGCGGCCAAAGCCAGCGGGGTCAAGGTGCCGACCATCCGCTACTATGAAAGCATCGAACTGCTGCCCAGCCCGCCGCGCACCGGCAGCAACCGCCGAACCTATGACGCCGGCGATGTGCGGCGGCTGGCCTTCATCCGCCACGCCCGCGAGCTCGGCTTCGAGGTGGAGGCGATCCGCACGCTGCTGAAGCTGCAGGACGAGCCCGAGCAGCCCTGCGCCGCCGCCGATGCCATCGCTCGCGACCGGCTCGCCGAGGTGGAGCACCGCATCGCCAGCCTGCAGGCCCTGCGCGCGGAGCTGATTCGGATGGTGGAGGGCTGTTCGCACGGCCATGTCGGCGCGTGCCGGGTGATCGAGATCCTCGCCGATCACGGCGAGTGCGCCTATCACCAGGGCGGCGAGCCGGCGGTCCTGGCTGGCCGGCCCGGCGGCTGAGCGCTCGGCGTCGCCGCGTGTCAGCTCCAGACTTCGCCTCAGCCCTCGGTCTGGGGGATATGGCCGATGAAGGGCAGCTGCCGATAGGCGTGGGCGACGTCCATGCCGTAGCCGACCACGAAATAGTCCGGGCATTTGAAGCCGACGAAGTCGGCCTCGATCTGCACCGCCCGCTTGTGCGACTTCTCCAGCAGCACGCACACCATCACGCGTCGCGCGCCGCGAGCGGCCAGCAGGTCCTTGGCGAAGGCGAGGGTGCGGCCGGATTCGAGGATGTCGTCGATCAACAGGACGTCGCGCCCCTTCACCTCGCTGTCGATGTCGCGCAGCACGGTGACGTAGCCGGCCGACACCTGCGAATCGCGGTAGCTCGACAGGGTGATGAACTCCACCTCCGGCGCCAGCCCGGCGTCGTGCATGGCGCGGATCAGGTCGGCGGCGAAGACGAAGCTGCCCTTCAGCACCGCGATCACCACCAGCTTCTCCGGCTTGGCGGCGACGATCTCGTCGGCGAGCGCGCGGTTGCGGGTGGCGATGGTCTCGGCGTCGAACAGCACCTCGATCTTCGGCGAGGCCGTCTGGGCTCCGGTATCCGCTTCGCTCATAATGTCTCCTGGTCGTCGAATGCGCGTACGGAAGGCAGGATGGACCGGGCGACCGCCCCGCGTCCAGCCACCGTGTCCGGCAGGCGGATTCCCGACAACGGCGCATACTCTATGTTAGGACAAGGCCGGCATGGTCGCCGGCGGCACGTGCTTGTGTCCTGAGGATTGCAGATTGGTTCGTTTCGAGAATGTCGGCCTGCGCTATGGCATGGGCCCCGAGGTGCTGAGGGATGTCACCTTCGGCATTCCTCCGCATTCCTTCCAGTTCCTGACCGGCCCCTCGGGCGCCGGCAAGACCACGCTGCTGCGGCTGATGTTCCTGTCGCTGCGCCCGACGCGCGGCCTCATCAACGTGTTCGGCCGCGATGTTGCCGCACTCGGCCCGGATGAGGTGGCGGCGCTGCGTCAGCGCATCGGCATCGTGTTCCAGGATTTCCGCTTGCTCGATCACCTCACCACCTATGAGAACGTCGCGCTGCCGCTGCGGGTGCAGGAGCGCGAGGAGGCGACCTATCGCGCCGAGGTGACCGAGCTGCTCGGCTGGGTCGGGCTCGGCGAGCGCATGCATGTGCTGCCGCCGGTGTTGTCGGGCGGCGAGAAGCAGCGCGCGGCCATCGCCCGGGCGCTGATCAGCCGGCCGGAGATCCTGCTCGCCGACGAGCCGACCGGCAATGTCGACCCGCGCCTGGCCCGCCGTTTGCTGCGTCTCTTCGTGGAACTGCACAAGACCGGCACCTCGGTGCTGATCGCCACCCATGACATCGCGCTGATGGACCAGTTCGACGCCCGGCGGCTGGTGATCAACCAGGGACGGCTGACCGTCTATGACTGACGCGCACCACATCTCCGATCCGCTCGGCGCCTCCCGGCCCGGCCTGTGGGCGCGGATCCGGGCGATGCTGCCCGGCGGCCGCGCCGCCGAGGTCGGTGCCGGCCGGCATCCGCGCGGTTCGCACGCCATCGTGCCGTCGGCCACCGTCACCGGCGGCGCGCTGGTCGCCGTCGTGGCGATCATGACCTTTCTCGCCGGTATCACCATCGGCTCGGTGGCGGCGGTCCGGTCGGTGGCCTCCGAATGGACCGCGGACATCGCCCGCGAAACCACCATCCAGATCAAGCCCGGCGGCGGACTGGACGTCGAGGCGGCCCTCGCCAAGGCGGTCGGTGTCGCCAAGGCGACGCCGGGCATCGCCGAGGCCCGCGCGCTCGACGCGAAGGAAACGGCCCGGCTGCTGGAGCCGTGGCTGGGGTCAGGGCTGGACTTGTCCAGCCTGCCGGTGCCGCGCCTCGTCGTGGTGACGCTGGCGCCGACGGCCGGCCCCGACACCGCCGAGGCGCTGCGCGCCGCATTGGCCGAGCAGGTGCCGTCCGCCAGCTTCGACGATCACCGGCAATGGACGCAGCGCCTGTCCTCCACCGCCCGCGCGGTGGTGGCGATCGGGCTCGCCGTGCTGGCCCTCGTCGCCGCCGCCACCGTGCTGTGCGTGGTGTTCGCCACCCGCGCGGCGGTGGATGCGGCGCGTTCCATCGTCGAGGTGCTGCATTTCGTCGGCGCCCGCGACGGCTTCATTGCTGCCGAATTCCAGCATCATTTTCTTGCCGTCGGCCTGAAGGGCGGCGTGCTGGGCGGTGGTGCCGCCATGGCGGTGTTCTTCCTGGCCTCGACCCTCCCGCACTGGATCGGTTCCGGCACGCCGGCCGATACGTTGCTGGGGGCGATGACGCTCGACCTGCGCGGCTATGGAGGCATTCTCGGCGCGTCGGTGTTGGTGGCGCTGGTTACGGCGGTAACCTCCCGCATCACCGTCTATCGGACGCTGCGCGGCATCAGCTGAGGTGGCCTATCCGTGACGAAAAGCGAATCAGCCTCGCCGCATCGCGACGCCGCGGCCCGTCCGGGTCGGGTCCGGTGGCTGCTGACATGCGTCGCCGGCCTGCTGGCGGCGACGGTGGTGCTGTTCCTCGTCGGTTTCGCGGCCTTCCTGTTCTGCATCCTCGGTCCGGACGATCGTACCGGGCGCACCGCCGATGGCATCGTGGTGCTGACCGGCGGCGCTGACCGGGTGGCGGAGGCGGCCAACCTGCTCGCCGACCAGCGCGGTCGCCGGCTGCTGATCACCGGGGTGCATCCGGAGACCACGCTGGTCGAGATCGGCCGCACCGTGCCAGTGGCGCAGACGGTGCTCGACTGCTGCGCCGAACTCGGCCGCTCGGCGCTCAACACTCGCGGCAATGCCATCGAGGCGGCGCAATGGGCGCATCGGCTCGGCTTCCGCTCGTTGATCGTCGTCACCTCTGGCTGGCACATGCCGCGCGCGCTGGTGGAAATGGAGCGCGCCATGCCGGATGTCGAGCTGTTGCCATATCCGGTTGCGGGGATGGTCCGCCCCGGCCCCTGGGGCGTACTCGTCTCCGGCCGCATGCTGCTGCTCGAATATGTGAAATATCTCGCTGCCTATGCCGGCATAAGGCCGTTGCCGGCGACGACCGACGAACTGACGGCGCTGTGGCCGCCTCACTCGCCGAAATCGACCACCTGATCGTTCAGCGGCAGCGCATCGACCTGCGGCCCGGTCAGGCGGGCCGTGTCGATCTTCAGCGCCCGGCCGCTCTCGAGCGCATCGTCCTCCTCGGGCGGCAGCACGCCCATGCCGGTGAAACGGCGAAACACATAGGGCAGGCCGTTGGCGTCGAGCGGCGAGGAGCTGTCCATCACGTGGAAATGCAGGTGCGGCGCGCTTGAATTGCCGGTGTTGCCCAGCAGGCCGATGACGTCGCCTGCCTTCACCTCGTCGCCGAGCTTCAGCTTGCTGCCATTGCGCTGCAGGCTGCCGCGCTGCAGATGCGCGTAGAAGGCGAAATTGCCGCCGCCGATGTCGACCACCAGCATGTTGCCGCCGACATTGGCGGTGGTGATGCCCTTGGCGGGCTGTCCGGGCACCTGCTCCTCGGCCTCGTCATAAAGATTGACCACCGTGCCATCGGCTACCGCATGGATCGGAACGCCGTAGAAAGCGTAGCTTGCCAGCGTGCCTTGCTGGCCGGTGAACAGGCGGCCGGCATCGTCGAGCTTCACGAAGTCGATGGCGAAGCGCTCGGGCACCCGCAGCAGGCCGTTCACCGCCATCACCGCCCCGCGATGCGAGGTGATGGCGTCGCAGCAGCCATTCACCGCCACCCAACCCTTCCCCCGCAGCGGCGCCTCGACCGCCACCGCCGACTTGCCGACGGCGGCGGACGCAGTGGTGAAAACATAGTCCGACGGGAATGGCGCATCGGCCGGCATCGGCACCGGCTTGCCGTCCTTGTCGGCCGCCTGACGGGTGGCGGTGACGCGGGTCGCGATCCCCTTCGGAATCGCGGCGTCGCCCGGTAGCGCGACATCCATGAACAGCGTCGCGACCATGCCGGGTGCCAGCATGGCCCCCTCGCCGCCGAAGCGCTGCAACATCGCCGCGAGGCGATCGCCTTCCAGCGTGGCCAGCACGGCGCCATCCGGTGCCACTGCCTCGACCCTATGCAGGGTGACGAAGAGTCGGCTCGGATTGGCGACGGACAGTTCGTAGGCGAGATGGGTGTGTCCGTCGGCGCCACGCACCGGATGTGGCGGCGCGAGCGGCGTGACGGCGATCGAGCTCAACGTCTCGCCGTCGCGCAGCGATTGGGCCGTGGCCGGCATAAGAAAGGCGGCGAGAGCGAGGACGACAGCGGCAGCGGCGCGGAACATGACGGTACCTCCGGACAAGGCCGGCAGGCTCGCCCAGTCTTCGCCAGACGGCAAGCGGCGGCGTGTCGCGCTAGGCCGCGGTCAGCTCGGAGAAACGGGCCGGCCGCACGCCGGCGCGGGCGAGATCCTCGCCGCACGCGGCGGAGGCGAGATAGGCGAGCTCGCCCTCGCGCGGCGTGGTCAGCGGATCCAGCGCGACCAGTTCGGCATCGACCCGGCCGGGATGGCAGTGCACCAGCACCCGGCCGCTGCCGGCGGCGTCGACGATGCTGCCACGGAACACCTGCGCGTAGGGCACCCGGTCGGAGAAATCGTAGAAGCCCCGGAAACTGTCATTGGTCGTGAGGCCGGACCGGGCCGCCCGCGCGCGCAGCCCGGTGTTGAAGGCGTCGATCACCGCCGCCTTGGCGAAGCCGGTGCGACGCGCGGCGCGCTGCAGCTTTTCGCCGCAGGAACGCAGCCAGGGCGACGTGCCATAGCGGCCGGACAGTTCCTCGATCACCACCCGGCGTATGCCCGGCAGGATGTGGCAATGCTGGTGTCCGTCGAGAAAATCCGGTGGCGCGCCCCAGACATCCTCGAAGGCGTCGAGCTGCGCCTTTACTTCGGCGCGTACCGCCTCAAGCGGCAGGGTGCGGGTGAGCGCGGCACGCGTGAGCGTGCCGATGGAAGGCAATCGTTCATTTGCAGCAAGATCTTGCGCGCGCGAAATCGGCCGCTGGCCGGTCAGCGTAAGGTGCAGTCCGACGTCGGCGGGCGCATGCCGCACAAGGCGCGCGAGCTCGTCGCCGTGTCGGCGCCAGCCCGGTAGGCCGGTCATCGCGCCGGTGGCCGACAGACGCCGCAAGGTAATCAATTCGATGATGCCTGCGGAAACGCCACTGCTTAAACCGAAGTCATCGGCACAGATTACTATGGGTGAAGTCGCGGATCCCGTCACTTCTTGGAGCCCTAAAAATATCGCAATTGATTTATACTTAACCTTGGAATAAGCAGCAAATAAGACCGCTGCCGACTATTAGACGTTCGAGCCGGAAAGTTCCGCAATGATTCACAGTACGCCCGAAAGCACGGCGCCGAATCGCGTGCCCCGGCTGATTTCGTTCGTCATCCCCGTCTATAACGAAGCCGGCAATCTCGACGAGCTGCACCGGCGGCTTTGCCGGGTGCTTGACGCCTATCCGGGGCTCGCCCGCGAATTCGTCTTCGTCGATGATGGCAGCCGCGACGACAGTTTCGCGCGCGTGGCGGCGATCGGCGTCAACGACGCCGGCGTGCGCGGGCTGCGCTTCGCCCGCAATTTCGGCAAGGAGGCGGCGATGGCCGCCGGCTTGCGCGCGGCCACCGGCGACATCGTCGTGCTGATGGATTCCGACCTGCAGCATCCGCCGGAGGTGGTGCCGCAGCTCATCGAGGCCTGGAGCCGCGGCGCGCAGATGGTCACCGCCGTGCGGCGCTCGCGCCGCACCGACCCGCTGGCCCGGCGGCTGTTCAGCCAGGGCTTCTACCATTTCTTCCGGCTGATGTGCGAAGTGAACATCCCCGAGGGCGCCGGCGACTTCCGGCTGTTCGACCGGCGGGTGGTCAACGCCATCAACGCGCTGCCGGAGCGCAACCGCTTCATGAAGGGCATCACCAGCTGGGTCGGCTTCCAGCAGGCCGATGTCGATTTCGAGGTCGCCGAGCGCACCAGCGGGGTGAGCTCCTTCAACTTCGTGCGGCTGCTGCGCTACGCGGTGGACGGCCTGTCGTCCTTCTCGATGGTGCCGCTGCGCGTGTGGTCGCTGATCGGCGTCGGCCTTGCCGCGCTGTCGGCGCTCTACGGCGTCTATCTGATCCTCGAGGCGCTGATCTTCGGCATCAAGACCCCGGGTTTCGCCACCATCATGGTGTCGACGCTGTTCCTGTCCGGCGTCCAGCTGATCAGCCTCGGGGTGATCGGCGAATATATCGGCCGCATCTTCACGGAAGTGAAACAGCGGCCGCTGTATATCGTCGCCGACGAGGTCGGCTATGTGCCCGCGACCTCGATTTCCTCTCCTTTTGCCGCTCCCCTCTCTCCGCTGGTTGAGACGCAGCCGTGACATTCGCCGCTTCCCGGCCGACGCCGGCCACCCTCGCCGGTCGCCTCGGCGTGCTCTGCTCGCGCGCCTGGCAGTCGCAGGCGCTGACGCGCGTCGTCAGCCTCGCGCTTTTCGCCGGGCTCACCGCCTGGGTGCTGATGGTCTTCCGCGATTACGGCATCAGCAATGACGAGCCGGTGCAGCACACCTACGGCCAGCTGCTCTGGCAGTGGTACGGCAGCGGCTTCAAGGACGACCGCGCCTTCCACTACATCAACCTCTATCTCTATGGCGGGCTGTTCGACCTGATCGCCGCCGGGCTGGAGCCCTATGTCAGCCTGCCGGTCTACGACCTGCGGCACCTGATCTCGGCGGGCTTCGGCCTCGCCGGGCTGGTGGCGGTGTGGCGCTGGACCAAGCTCCTCGCCGGCGAGAAGACGGCGATCCTCGCTGTGGCGATCCTCGCCGTCACCGGCATGTATGGCGGGGCGATGTTCACCCACACCAAGGACGTGCCCTTCGCGGCGACCATGGCGTGGAGCGTCTATCTCGTCACCTGTGTGGCGGCGGCGTTGCCCGGCCTGCCGAGCTGGCGGACGGTGGCCGGCCTCGGCTTCGCGGTCGGCTGTGCGCTCGGGCTGCGGGTGGGCGGCGTGTTCGCGATCTTCTATCTCGGCCTGACGATCGTCGCGGCAGGGGTGA
The DNA here is from genome assembly GCF_018390695.1 of Ancylobacter sonchi. Taxonomy (GTDB): domain Bacteria; phylum Pseudomonadota; class Alphaproteobacteria; order Rhizobiales; family Xanthobacteraceae; genus Ancylobacter; species Ancylobacter sonchi. Next base: position 453,240 of record NZ_JAHBGF010000016.1, read on the forward strand.
TCCATCGCGACGTCCGGCTCGTCGCCCGCCTGGTGCTGCGCCTCGTTCCGGCCGGGCTGATCACGCTGACGGTGATGGCGCTCGCCTGGCCGTGGTCGGTGCTGCCGCCGACCAACCTCTTCGAGGCGATGGGCGCCTTCAGCCATTTCAGCTTCGACCTGAGCACGCTGATCAATGGCAAGGATGTGCCGATCGGCGAGGTGCCGGGCTTCTATATGAGCGAATATCTGCTCATCAAGCTGCCGGACGTGGCGCTGCTCGGGCTGATCGCCGCGATCCCGTTCGGCGTGCTGGCGCTGTTGCGCGCCAATGCCGAGGATCGGCGGCGGGCGCTGGTCTTCCTGCCGCTGGTGCTGGCGCTGGCGGTGCCGGTTGTGTTCACGCTGGCCGAGCATCCCCCGCTCTACAATGGCATCCGCCACTTCCTGTTTGTGATCCCGCCGGCAACGATTGCCGCTGCCCTCGGCATTGCGGCACTGTGGCGGGCGGCGCTGCGGGTGTCGCCGGGGCTCGGCTTCGCCACCGCGGCGGTCGCCGGCTCGCTGTTCGCCTTCAACGCCGCGAGCTTCGTGGCGCTGCATCCCTATGAGTATGTCGGCTACAACCAGCTCGTCGGCGGGCTGGCGGGGGCCGACGGGCGCTTCGAGGGCGACTACTGGTCGGCGACGATCCGCGAGGCGGCGACCGAGCTGCGCGAGGGCGTCGAAGCCCATCCGCCGGCCAAGCCCTACAAGGTGGCGATCTGCGCCGAGGACGGCCAGGTGCAGCCTTTCCTCGGACCGGATCTCGAGCTGACCGAAAGCTGGGACGACGCCGACTTCCTGCTCACTGCCCGCAATGTCGGCTGCGACAACCTCGTGCCCGGCCTGACCTATCGCACCATCAGCCGGCTCGGCGTGCCGCTCGCCATGGTGGTCGACCTCAGGGCGCGCCATTCGCCCATCGTCGAGCCGCTGCCCTGGGACGACGATGCCGATCCGGACACGCCGGCGGTTTCCTTCCATGGTCCCGGCTCGGCGACCGTGGCCCGCAAGGTGCCGTGACATGGACCTCGCCGCCACCCCGCTCATCGCCCGGCTGCGCCATTTCCTGCTGTTCGCGGCGCTCGGCGCGCTCGGCACGCTGGCGCAGTACGCCGTGCTGGTGGCGTTGGCCAGCGGGGCGGAGATCGATCCGGTCGCGGCCTCCACCGCCGGGTTTCTGACCGGCGGGGTGTTGAACTACCTGCTCAGCCGCCGCATCGCCTTTCGCAGCGACCGCCCGCACAGCGAGGCGGCGCCGCGCTTCTTCCTGGTGGCGGGATGCGGGCTGGTGTTCAACGCGCTGATGATGGCCGGCTTCACCCGCGGGCTCGGCCTGCCCTATCTGCCGTCACAGCTGATGGCCACCGGCCTGCTGGTGGTCTGGCACTATGCCGGCAATCTGCTCTGGACTTTCCGGCCGGCGCGTCCCTGACGGGGTGAGCGGACGGCGAACCGTCCGCCTCCGTTCTCAGCCGCAACAGGACGTGCCCGGGGAGGGGGGCGCCGGATCGTCGCGATTGTCCTTCGAATGGGCGTTCTTCTCCGCCGGCAGGTTCATGGCGATGTTGCCGGCGAAGAAGCCGTTGGGCTTCAGCATGAAGCCGGCATATTCCACCGGCATGATCGGGAAGTCCTCCGGCTTGCACACATGCGTGTGGCCGAAGGAGTGCCACAGCACGAGGTCGGCATTCTCGATGGCGCGGTTCTGCTGCACATAGGCCGGCAGGCCCTGCCCGCCGGCATTCACCTTCGGATAGTCGCCGGACGCGTATTTCTCCGCCGGATGGAACGGCGTCACCCAGACGTGCTTCTTGGCGAAGCCGCCGCGCCGGGCGACGAAGGCATCGTCCTGCGCCAGCATCACCGGGGTGGGTGTCACCACCAGCTTGTAGCCTGGCGGCTTGCCGACGCTGTTCGTCGTGTTGGGGTTGGAGACCTTCCAGTAGCGGCCGGTCGCGCCATTGGCGAGCGACGCGGCGTCGAGCTCGCGCTTCAGCACCCTGGTCGTGGTGTCGAAGACGTTGCCATAGGGATTGTCGTCGCCCCACGGGCGCGGCACGAAATCGTGCTCGGTGACAGTATTGCCGCCGCCATCGACATCCATGTGCAGCCGGGCGTTGAAGAAGTGCTGATGGGTCGGCCCGCCCAGCCCCTCGTCGACCATGCCGCCCCAGGGATAGGCCTCGCCCGGCGTCACCGCGGCGGTCTGGATGATGCCGGTGAGCTTGGCCTCCAGCTGGATGGTGCCGTCCTGGTAGAGATACCAGTAGAAGCCGTAGTCGTAATTGCCGACGGTAGCGAAGAAGGAGATCACCAGCCGGCGCGAGCGCCGCACCTCATAGATACCGTTGCGGAATTCATAGTGCTTCCAGAGGATGCCGTAATCCTCCTCATGCATGCAGATGGCGTTCTTCATCAGCACGGGTCGGCCTAGATCGTCGGCGGCCGGCACGTCGAAATAATGGATGTGACCGAGGCAGTCGCAGCCGAGTTCCAGGCAGTTGGCGAGGCGGCCGAGGCCATATTCGCCGGCATCGAAGGCGCTCTTCCAGTAGTGGTTGCTTGTGGGATCGGCATAGGGCACCACCATTTCGGTGATGCTGGCGCGGAAGATCACCGGCCGCAGCCGCTCCCCCTCGTTAATGCCGAGCTCGTGCAGCACCAGTCCCTCGCGCGGGGTGAAGCCGACGCGGAAGCTCCAGTTCTGCCACTCGACCTTCCAGCCGTCGACGGTGAAGCTCGGCCCCTCCGGCTGCACGACATGCAGCGGCTTCAGTCCCTCGCGCGTCTTGGGGAAGGCCTCGCGGCCGTAATTGTGTGGCTTCTTCGGGACCGGGACGATCTTTTCCTCGTCGATGAGGTGGATGATGCGGTTGGCGATGAGGTCGAACACCGCCACTACGCCCTCGATGGGGTGGGCATAGCCATTGTCGCGGATGTCGCCCCGCCAATAGGCGACGCAGCGCACGATGCGCTTGCCGCGTTCGCCGTCGCGGTCGAAATAGCCGGCGGAGAACGGGTCGATCTGGACGAGCGGCAGGTCCTCTTCGGTGATGCCGCGCTTGGCGACGGCGGCCCGCCAGGCGGGATCGGCCTTTACGGTCTCCTCCGCCCGCAGGAACTCCTCGATCATGATCGGCGGCTGGCCATAGGGGAATTCGTCGGTCGGCAGCCGCTCGAACGAGGCGACCCTTCCCGCCGACAGGTCGACGATGGCCTCGAAGCTGGCGCCCGAGGCGATGTCGAGCGTCAGCACGAAGGCGAGGCGGGGCGGCACCTCGCCGGCGCGGAAGCCGGCGAGGTCGGCTTTCGCCGGCTCTTCCAGCCGGACCATAGGGAAGCGGACGGTTTCGCCGAGCGCCTTCTCGGCCCGGAGGAGGGAAACCGCCGCGGCGATCTCGTCGAGGCTCAGCGGGTCGAGCGGATAGGCGGGGCGGCTGGCGGTGATCCGGGTGTCCATGGCGACTCTCGATGACGGAAAGGGTGGCGCGTCGCTCAGGGCGCGGGAGCCTGCCCGCAGATCGGGCCGGGCATGAAGGACGACACCGTCGCGTGCGTGCCGTGGAGGCACAGGAGCGGGCACAGGAGATGCGTCCCGATCGCCATCGCCGAAAAGGTCGCCAGCAAGGCGAGACCGATGGCCGTCCGGGCCCGGTGGTGGGAGGCGGCAAGCGGCAGCGCGTCGTCGAACGACATGGAAGGCCCTCGGCTGGGTCGGCATTTCTCTCCGGCAGGATAGCGACGTGCCGGAGCTTCCCTATTGCCGAAGGCGCCGAAGATTCGATAATTTGCGCCAATCGCGGGGCCCGCGCCCGGGAAGGGAGCAGATGCGTTGATCTCGAAGCGCCGCCTGCCCGAAATCGCCGCGATCCGCGCCTCGGTCCTGCGCGGTCTGGTGGAGGAACTCGACCGGCGCACCGGCAAGACCGACATGCTGCTCGCAGGGCACGGCCTGCTGCGTTCGCAGCTGGAGGATCCCTATGCACGGGTGCCGATGACGCGCTACGTCGCCCTGTTCGAGGAAGCGGCGGTGCATGTCGGCGATCCGCTGTTCGGCGCGCGGCTGGGTGCGGCCTTCCGCCCGGCCGATCTCGGGCCGATCGGCATGCTGTTCTCGCTGTCATCGACCATCCGCGCGGCGCTGGCGCGCATGGCGCGGCACATGGCGGTGGTGCAGGGGGCGACCGGCATCGGCCTCGTCGCCGAGGCGGACCGGTTGATCTGGAGCTATCACCTCGAGGATCCCGGCCTGTGGCCGCGCCGACAGGAGAGCGAATATTCGGTGGTGGCCACCTGCCAGCTGATGCGCACCTGCTTCAGTGTCGGCTGGACTCCCGTCGAGGTGCATTTCGAGCACACGCCGCCGTCGGAGCCGGGCGCCCTGCAGCGGCTGCTGCGCTGCCCGCTGCTGTTCGACCAGCCGGCCAACCGGATCGTCATCGCCAATGAAGACGCCGACCGGGTGCATCGCCGCGAGGATCGCGACCTGATCGCCATCCTCGAACGCCACGTGGCGGATATCAGCGCCCGGGAGCAGCTGGCGCCGGGCATCGTCGAGCAGGTGGGGGCGCTGATCGGCATCTATCTCGGCCACAAGCCGGTCACTCTCGTCGAGATCGCCCGCGAGATGAGGATGCCGCCGCGCAGCCTGCAGCGCCGGCTGGCGGAGGAGGGGACCTCGCTGCGCCACCTGTTGCGCGCGCACCGACAGGAGATTGCCGGCCGCCAGCTCAGCGAAGCCGCGACATCGAAGGCGCGGATCGCCGAGGCGCTCGGCTATGCCGATGCGACGGTGTTCTGGCGCGCCCGCAAGTCGTGGAGCGGCGATCTTCATTGAGTCTCATTCAATGAAGCATTGAGCTGGATGAGGGCTCGGTTCGATTGCCTCGCCGCCCGGGCGGCCTATGGTTCGGCCCCGACTGATCCGAGCCGAAGGACGCGCCATCATGACCTATACCCCCGCCGCCGCCCGCTATGCCGGGGCGATGCCCTATCGCCGCTGCGGCACCAGCGGCATCGACCTGCCGCTGGTCTCGCTGGGGCTCTGGCAGAATTTCGGCGGCACCGACGTGTTCGAGACCGGCCGGGCGATCCTGCGCCGGGCGTTCGACCGCGGCGTCACCCATTTCGACCTCGCCAATAATTACGGCCCGCCGCCCGGCTCGGCGGAGGAGATGTTCGGCCGCGTGCTGGCCAGCGACCTGCGCCCCTATCGCGACGAGCTGATCATTTCCACCAAGGCGGGATGGGACATGTGGCCCGGGCCCTATGGCGGGGTCGGCGGCAGCCGCAAATATCTCGTCGCCAGCCTCGACCAGTCGCTGAAGCGCATGGGGCTCGACTATGTCGACATCTTCTATTCGCACCGGGTCGATCCGACGACGCCGCTGGAAGAGACCATGGGCGCACTCGCCCATCTGCATCGCCAGGGCAAGGCGCTCTATGTCGGCATTTCCTCCTATTCGCCGGCGCTGACGCGCCAGGCGGCGGCGATCCTCGAGGCGGAACGGGTGCCGCTGTTCATTCACCAGCCCAACTATTCCATGCTGAGCCGCTGGATCGAGGACGAACTGCTGGACACGCTCGCCGAGCTCGGCACCGGCTGCATCGCCTTCTCGCCGCTGGCGCAGGGGCTGCTGAGCTCGAAATATCTTGCCGGCGTGCCGGACGATGCGCGCGCGGTGAAGCAGGGCTCGTTCCGAGCCTCGATGCTGAGCGAGGAGAACCTGTCGCGCATCCGGGCGCTGAACGACATCGCTCAGGCGCGCGGCCAGACGCTGGCGCAGATGGCGATCGCCTGGGTGCTGCGCGACCCGCGCGTCACCTCGGCGCTGATCGGCGCGCGCACCGTCGAGCAGCTCGACAATTCGCTCGACGCGGTGAAGCAGCTCGATTTCGCGCCGGAGGAACTCGCCGCTATCGACCGCCATGCGAAGGACGGCGGCACCGATCTGTGGCGAGTCTCCTCGACCCTCTGAGGGCGCCGCCGGCTTCAGGAGGCCGCCGTCTCGACGGCGGCCAGCAGCGGCGGCTGGTGCTCCGGCCAGCGCGTCGCCTGATGATAGTGGTGGCCGACGGCCAGCACCCGGGCGTCATCCCCGCTGCGGCCGATGATCTGCATGCCCATGGGCAGCCCCTGCGGACCGAAGCCGCAGGGGACGGCGAGGGACGGCAGCCCGATCAGGCTGACCGGCACCACGATCTCCATCCAGCGGTGATAGGTGTCCATGGCGTGGCCGTTGATCGCCTGCGGCCAGCGCCACTCCGCCGGGAACGGCCAGACCTGCGCCGAGGGCATGACCAGCACGTCATATTGCGCGAACAGCGCGGCGGCGCGCGTGTACCAGCGCGAGCGGGTGAGGCTGGCGGCATAGACCTGCGCGGCGGTGATGGCCTGCCCGGATTCGATCTCCCAGATGGTTTCCGGCTTCAGCTGGGCGCGCTTGGCGGGGTCGGCCCACAACGCACCCTTCGAGCCGTTGTTGAGGAAGCCGCGCAGATGCGTCCAGGCGGTCCACAGCTCCTCGGCCGGGAAGGGCGGGGCGAGGACATCGACGCGGGCGCCGAGATCCTCCAGCACGCCGAGCCCCTGCCGGCACAGGTCGAGGATGCCCGGCTCGCAGCGATAGGCGCCGCCCCAGTCGCCGAGCCAGCCGACCCGCAGGCCGGACATGTCGATGTCGAGCCGGGCGGCATAGGGCGCGGTGGGGCGGCCGAAGGGCACTTCGGGATTCTCGCCGGCCAGCGTTTCCAAAAGGCGGGCGAGATCCTCGACGGTGCGCGCCATCGGCCCGTCGGTCGCCAGCGTCGCCATGAAGGTGTCGCCATCGGCATCGCTGGGGACGAGGCCCCAGCTCGGCCGGAAGCCATAGACGTTGCAGAAGGCGGCGGGGTTGCGCAGGCTGCCCATCATGTCCGAGCCGTCGGCCACCGGCACCAGCCGGGCGGCGAGCGCCGCCGCCGCGCCGCCGGAGGAGCCGCCGGCGGCGCGCTGGGTATCGTAGGGATTGCGCGTCACCCCGTGGACCGGGTTGAAGCTGTGGCTGCCATGCCCCCATTCCGGGGTATTGGTCTTGCCGGTGAGGATGGCGCCGGCGGAGCGCAGCCGGGCGGCGAGCAGGTCGTCCTGCGCCGGCACGTTGTCGCGATGCAGCGGCGAGCCGAAGGTGGTGCGGATGCCGCGCACGCTCACCAGATCCTTCACCGCCAACGGCAGGCCATGCAGCCAGCCGGCCGGCGGCACATCGTCCAGCGCGGTCGCTTCCGCCATCAGCGCGTCCGGGTCGCGCGGGGCGACGATGGCGTTGATCGCCGCATTGACGGCGGGAAGGCGCGCGAGATAGGCCGCCATCACCTCCGACGGCTTCACCTGCCGGGAAGCGATCAGGTGCGACAGCTCCGTTGCCGTCCGGTCCATCAGCGACATCGATATCCCCTGCCTGCTCGACGCGCCGGCGCCTGCCGGTCGCTTGCGCCCTACAAGCGACGGGCAGGCCGGGAAATCAACCCCGATATCGGCGGGATGCTGGCCCGCCCTCAGGCGTCGCAGGTGCGGGCGACCGGGCGGGCGCGGCCGAGCCACACCAGCGCCAGCCCGCCGGCCGCCAGCAGGCCGCCGGCGACCGGCACCGCCGCGTAGCCGAGGCCGAGGCTGATCACGCTGCCGCCGAGCGCCGCGCCGAGCGCGTTGCCGAGGTTGAAGGCGCCGATATTGATGGCGGAGGCGAGGCCAGGCGCCTCGGCGGCGGCCTGCATCACCCGCATCTGCACCGGCGGGACGATGGCGAACGCGGCGGCGCCCCAGACCAGCAGGCCGATCGCCGCGCCGAGATGGCTGGTGAGCAGCAGCGGCAGCACCGCCATGATCACCGCTAGCGCGGCGAGGAAGATCTTGGTGGCGCCGTCGAGCGACCAGTCGGCCAGCCGGCCGCCGAGGCCGTTGCCGAGGGTGAAGCCGACGCCGATCAGCACCAGAGCGAGGGTGACGAAGCTGCCCGACGCGCCGGTCAACTCCGCCAGCGCCGGGGCGACATAGGTGTAGAGGGTGAACATGGCGCCGGCGCCCAGCACCGTCGTCGACATGGCGAGCAGCACGGTGGGGTGGGTGAGGACGCCGAGCTCGCGCCGCACATTCGGCACCTTGCCGGGCTCGCCGCGCGGCAGGGCCACCCACAGCGCGGCGATGGCGACGAGGCCCAGCACGGCGGTGCCGGCGAAGGCCATGCGCCAGCCGATCTGCTGGCCGATCCAGGTGGCGGCCGGCACGCCGCCGATATTGGCGATGGTCAGGCCCATGAACATGGTGGCCACCGCGCTCGCCTGCTTCTCCCTCGGCACCACGCTCGCCGCGACGATGGCGCCGAGGCCGAAGAAGGCGCCGTGGTTCAGGCTGGTGACGAGGCGGGAAGCCAGCAGCGTGTAGTAGTCCGGCGACAGCGCCGACAGCAGGTTGCCGAGGGTGAAGATGCCCATGAGCAGCATCAGCGCGGTGCGCTTGCCGAACCGGCTGAAGGCCAGCGTCATCACCGGGGCGCCGATCATCACGCCGATGGCATAGGCGCTGACCAGCAGCCCGGCGGTGGGGATCGAGACGTCGACCCCCTCGGCGATGACCGGCAGCAGCCCCATCGGGGCGAATTCGGTGGTGCCGATGCCGAAGGCGCCGATGGCGAGGGCGAGCAGCGGCCAGTTGAAGCCGTCGGTGCGCGTTCCGGGCCGGGCCTTCGAAGTTGTCGCGTCCATTTCCTGCTTCCTGCTTGTCGGTTCGTTGGCTCAGTCGTCCCAGGCGGGGGCGAGACCGGGCGGGCTGACCAACCGTCCGCCCGGCCGGGCGAGCGAGCCGATCGCCGCCATCTCCTCGTCGCTGAGGACGAAGTCGAACACGGCGATGTTCTCGGCGACCCGCTCCGGCTTCGCCGTCTTGGACAGCGCGACGAAGCCCCGCTGGATCAGCCAGCGCAGCCCGACCTGCGCGGCGGTCTTGCCGTGCCGGGCGCCGATGGCGGCCAGCTTCGGATCGCGCGGCACCTCGCCGTCGGCCATGCCGAAATAGGCGGTCAGGCTAACATTCGCCTCGGCGGCAGCTTTCATCATCGCCCGCTGGTCGAGATAGGGATGCATCTCGATCTGGTTGGTGACGATGGGGGCGGCGCTCAGCGCCACCGATTCGCGCAGCTGGGCGATGTTCTGATTGCTGACGCCGATGAAGCGGGTGAGACCGGCGGCCTGTACCTCGTTCAGCATGGCGATCTGCTCGGCGATGGCGACCTTGTCGCCCGGCCAGTGCAGCAGCAGGAGATCCACCTGGTCGACCTTCAGCTTGTCGAGGCTCTCGGCCACCGAGGCGGCGAAGCGGTCCGGGCTGTACTTGTCGACCCAGACCTTGGTGGTCAGGAACAGCTGATCGCGCCGCGCGCCGGCCGCTTGCAGGGCACGGCCAAGCGCCGCCTCGTTGCCGTAGATCTGCGCGGTGTCGAAATGGGTGAAGCCGGCCTCGAGCGCGGCGGGGACCACCTGCTCCACCTCGGCTTCCGACATGCGGAAGACGCCGAAGCCGAGCGCGGGAATCGCGGCACCCCTGACGGTGACGGTCTGCATGGATAGTCTCCTGATAACTAGACGACCTCGGCCGCCCCTCGCGCTTCCGGCGCCGGAAGCCGCTTCCACGCCAGGGCGTGGGCTGTGCGGTCGGCGGAATCGGGGACGGTACGGTCTTGCATGATCCCCACATAGTGCCGTCTTGCCGCCGTGAGAACTCGTTCGGCCTCACAGCATCTGTGAAATCGTTTCACAGGCGGCTTTTCCGGCGCCTGCCGGCCTCGGCGATGCCCCGGCCATGCCTCACTCGGCGACGGCGGATGCTCAACATTTAGCCCCAGGCAAATATTGCCTTGCCGGTACCCATCGGTCATGCCTGTATATACAGGTCGTGGCCGCCAAGCAGGGCAGCAGGAAGCAGGGCATGCAGATCGTCTCCGCCGCGGACGCGGCGCGTCTTCTGAAGGACGGCATGACCGTCGCGGCGGCCGGCTTCGGCGGCTGCTGCCATCCCGAGGCGATCTCCGCCGCCGTCGAGGCGCGCTATCTGTCCGAGGCGGCGCCACGCGGCCTGACCCTGCTGTTCGCCGCCAGCACCGGCGACCGCAAGACGCGCGGCATGGGGCATTTCGGCCATGAGGGCTTGGTGCGGCGGGTGATCGCCGGCGGCTGGCGCGGCACCCCCCGGCTGGGCGAGCTCGCCGTCGCCGACAAGATCGAGGCCTATTGCTGGCCGCAGGGCGTCATCGCCCAGCTCTACCGGGCGATCGCCGCCGGCCAGCCCGGCGTCGTCACCCATATCGGGCTCGGTTCCTTCATGGATCCGCGCCATGGCGGCGGACGGCTGAATGCCGCGACCACCGCCGAACTCGTCGAGCGGGTGACGCTGCGCGGCCGCGACTGGCTGCTCTATCCCGCCCTGCCCATCGACTGCGTGCTGCTGCGCGGCACCACCGCCGACGAGGACGGCAACGTCACGCTGGAGGACGAGGCGTTCTCGCTCGACGTGCTGGCGATGGCGCAGGCGGCGCGCAATTCCGGCGGCATCGTGCTGGTGCAGGTCAAGCGCATCGCCGAGCGCCATTCGCTGCCCGCCACCGATGTCCGCATTCCCGGGGCGCTGGTCGACTATGTCGTGGTCTGCGAGGACCCGGCCCAGCACGGCGTGAGCTTCGGCGAGACCGACAACCTTGCCTATACCGGGCGCTTCCGGGCGGCGGTCAGCCGGCTCGATCCGTTGCCGCTCTCCCTCGACAAGGTCATCCAGCGCCGTGGCTTCCTGGAGCTCACCGGGCGCCGCCATCCGACCATCAATCTGGGCATCGGCATTGCCGCCGGCATCGGCCGGATCGCCCGCGAGGAGGGCTTCGACGACTACACCGTCACCATCGAGTCCGGGGTGATCGGCGGCATTCCGGCGGAGGAGCTTTCCTTCGGCGCCGCGGTCAATCCGAGCGCGGTGATTCCGCAGGCCTCGCAGTTCGATTTCTACGACGGCGGCGGGCTCGACGTCGCCTTCCTGGGGATGGCGGAGGTCGATGTGCGCGGCGCGGTGAATGTCAGCCGCTTCGGCCGCACCATCGTCGGCGTCGGCGGCTTCACCAATATCGCGCAGAGCGCCGGCAGCGTCGCCTATCTCGGCTCCTTCTCGCGCGGCGGCGCCGATATCCGCATCGTCGAGGGCGGGCTGTCGATCGTGAAGGACGGCGATGCCTGCAAGATCGTCGAGAAGGTGGCGCAGGTCAGCTCCGATCCGGCCGCCGCGCCGGCGGGGCAGCGCCAGCTGGTCATTACCGAGCGGGCGGTGTTCGAAGTCGTCGAGAGCCGGCTGACAATGACCGAGGTGGCGCCGGGGATCGACCCGCGCGCCCATGTCATCGACCGGTTGCCGCCCGGCGTCGCCGTCGCGGAGCGGCTGGCGACGATGGATGCCCGCCTGTTCTCCTCCTCCGCCATGAAGGATGCCCGCCCGTGAAGCTCGATGAAGCCGTCGTCATCGTCACCGGCTCGGCCACCGGGGTCGGCGCCTCCTGCGCGCGGATGCTCGCGGACAAAGGCGCGCGGGTGGTGGTGAACTACACGCGCAGCCAGGCCGAGGCGGAGGAGACGGCGGCGGCCTGCGCCGCGCTCGGCGCCGAGGTGGAGCTGGTGCGGGCCGACGTCTCGGACGATGCCGACTGCCGGATGATGGTCGAGCGGGCCGTCGCGCGCTGGGGCCGCCTCGACGCGCTCATCAACAATGCGGCGGTGACGGTGAAGTCCGATCCGTTCGATCTGGAGACCCTGTCGGGCGAGGACTTCCAGAAGGTGTTCGGTGTCAACGTGGTCGGCACCTACCAGATGTGCCGGGCGGCGATCCCCGCCATGCGCGCCGCCGGCGGCGGTGCCATCGTCAACGTCTCCTCCAATGTCGCCTTCACCGGCGGCGGCACCTCGCTGGCCTACACCGCCTCCAAGGGCGCGCTCAACGCGCTGACCCTTGCGCTGGCGCGGACCTGCGGCCCGGAGATCCGCGTCAACGCGGTGTGCCCCGGCGTGATCGACACGCGCTGGATGCGCCAGACGCTGGGCGAGGACGCCTATCAGGCGCTGGCCACCCGGTTTTCCGGCACCGCGCCGCTTGGCCGCGTCGCCACCCCGGAGGACGTCGCCGAGGCGGTGGTCTGGCTGGTGGAGGGCGCCCGCTTCGTCACCGGCGAGCTCCTGTCGGTCGATGGCGGCATCCGGCTCGCCGGCGGGGTCCGCAAGCCGGCCGCCGGCAAGGGAGCCTGAGCATGCCGGTCTCCGCCCGCGATCTGATGGATTTCCCCATTCCTGAAGGCCGGGGAGTGGCGAGCACCCGCGACGCCATGCTCTACGCGCTCTCGGTCGGCTATGGCCGCGAGCCGCTCGATGCCGAGCATCTGCGGCGGACGCAGGAAAACGGCCTGGTGCCGACGCCGACCCTCGCCAACATCCTGGCGCATCCCGGCCCGTGGATGAAGGATGCCGGCGTCGACTGGCAGCGGCTGGTGCATTCCGAGCACCGGCTGACGCTGCACCGGCCGGTGCCGTTCGACACGCCGCTGGTCTCCCGTTCCCGCATGGTGTCGGTGGTTGATCGCGGTGCCGGCAAGGGCATGTTCGCCACCTTCGAGCGGACCTTAGCGGTGCTCGACGAGGATGACCGGCCGGACGCGGCGCCGGTCGCCACCATCCTACAGACCAATGCCTGCCGCGGTGATGGCGGCTGCGGCTCGGCGGGCACGCCGCTGGCGCCGCAGCCGCCGGTGCCGGAGCGGGCGCCCGATGCCGTGCTGTCGCTGGCAGTGCCGGAGGATGCCGCGCTGCTCTATCGCCTGAACGGCGATCGCAACCCGCTGCATTCCGATCCCGCCTATGCGCTTCAGGCCGGTTTTCCGCGCCCGATCCTGCACGGCCTGTGCAGCTTCGGCCTCGCCGGCTATGCGATCGGCCGGCTCATGGGAGCGCCCGGCTTCGCCGATGTGAGCGCCATCGCCGCCCGTTTCACCGGCGTGGTGTATCCCGGCGACACGCTGGAGGTGGCGGTCTGGCGGGCGGGGGACGATCTGCATTTCCGGGTGCGGGTGCCGGCGCGGGATGTCACCGTGCTCGACCATGGCACGGCGAGGCTTGCGGGATGAAGACCCGGCCGGTCGGCGAGGCGCCGCATTATCTGCGCATCAAGGAGAACATCATCGCGCTGATCGCCGAGGGCAAGCTCAGGCCCGGCGACCGCGTCTATTCCGAGAGCGAACTGGTCTCCGCCTTCGGGGTCAGCCGGATGACCGCCAACCGCGCCTTGCGCGAGCTGATGTTCGAGGGCGTGCTGACGCGCTCCGCCGGGCTCGGCACCTTCGTGTCGTCGCAGCGGCAGGATGTCGATCTCCTGCAGATCCGCAACATCGCCGAGGAGATTTCCGGCCGCGGCCACACGCACACCGCCCGGTTGGTGGTGGCCGAGCGCATCGCGGCGGATGCGGGCGTCGCCCAGTCGCTGGATATCGCGGCCGGCATCGAGGTGATGCGCACGCTGATCGTCCATCTGGAGGACGACCAGCCGATCCAGATGGAGGAGCGCTACGTCAATCCCGTCGTCGCGCCGGACTATCTCGCCAATGACTTCACCCGGATCACGCCGAACGAGTACCTCTCGCAGGTCGCGCCGATCACCGCCTTCGAGCATTTCGTCGAGGCGATCCGGCCGGATGCGACGATCCGCCGGCTGCTCGGCGTCAAGCCAGACCAGCCCTGCCTGCGAGTGTTCCGCCGCACCTGGTCGGGCGAGGCGGTGGTGACCTGCGCGCTGCTCTCCTATCCCGGCGACAAGTACCGGCTGGAGGCGCGCTCGCGCGACATTCCGGCCAAACCCGCCCGCCTGCCGCAGGAGTCCATGCCATGACCGCCGCCGGGAACGCCGTCTCGTTTTCGGGCTCCGCCCCCTCGACCGGGGACATCGCCGCCATCGCCCGGCGCGATACCCGCCTCGTCGTCTCGCCGCAGGTCGAGGCGCGGATCGCCGCCGCCCGGGCGGTGGTGGACCGTTATGTCGCCGCCGACCTGCCGGTCTACGGCCTGACGACCGGCCTCGGCGCCGGCGTCGACACCAAGCTGGCGGTGGACGACCTCGTCGCCTTCCAGCTGCGGGTGCCGCAGGCCCGCGCCGTGGGCGTCGGCGCCGCCCTGCCGCGCGAGGCGGTGCGGGCGATGATGGCGGTGCGCGTCGCCGGCATGGCCGCCGGCGGTTCCGGGGTGTCGCCGCCGGTCTTCTCTGGCCTCGTCGCGGCGCTGAATGCCGGCGTGCATCCGGTGGTGCCCTCGCTCGGCTCGATCGGCGCCGCCGATCTCGCACCGCTCGCCCATATGGGGCGGGCACTATTGGGCGACGGCGAGGCGGAATATCGCGGCACCGTCATGCCGGCCGGCGAGGCGCTGGCCGCCGCCGGCCTCAGCCCGCTGCCGCTGGCGCCCAAGGACGGCCACGCCCTCGTCGTCGCCAACAGCCTGTCGGTCGGCCTGGCGTGCCTCGCTTTGGAGGATCTCGACCGGCTGCTCGCCTGGTCGCTGGCGGCGGTGGCGCTCAATTTCGAGGCGTTCCGCGCCAATGTGACGGCCTTCGACGACCGCGCCCTTGCGGCCCGCCCCGCCTTCGGCCAGCGCGAGGCGGCCGGCCGGCTGCGCGGCCTGCTGGCGGGTGGCTCGCTGCTCGCGGAGGGCGCGGCGCGGCGGCTGCAGGATCCCCTGAGCTATCGCTGCGCGCCGCAGGTATGGGGCGCGCTGATCCATGCGCTCGCCGAGGCGCGCGAGGCGACGCGGATCGAGATCGCCAGCTCGGGCGACAATCCCGTGGTGCTCGCCGAGGAAGGCCTGATCCTGTCGCATGGCAATTTCGACATGACCGCCTTCGTGCTGGCCTGGGAGCGGCTCGGCCAGGCGCTGGCCCACTGCGCCGCCGCCATCGCCTGGCGCACGATGAAGATCACCTCGGCCGGCTTTTCCGACCTGCCGCGCTTCCTCACCCCGCTCGGGCAGAGCCGCACCGGCTTCGCGACGGTGCAGAAGACGGTCTCGCTGCTGGAGGTGGAGATCCGCAGCCTCGCCGCGCCGGTGTCGCTCTCCCCGATTCCGGTCGCCGACGGGGTGGAGGACCAGGCGTCGCTGGCCCCCAGCGTCCTCGCCAAGATCGAGGCGATGATCGAGCGGATGCGCTACCTCGTCGCCATCGAGCTCGCCGCCTCCGCCCAGGCGGTGGAGCTGCGCGGCGTGGCCGGCGAATTGGGAGCCGGCACCGGCGCGGTCTATCGCGCGATCCGTGCGCGCGTCGCGCCGCTGCACGAGGACCGCTCGCAGGCCGCCGATTTCACCGCCATCGCCGCCTTGATCGAAACGTCCGAACCCTAGCCGCCGCCATACCCATCCTCTCCACGACATCAGGGAGAACGCGCATGAAAAGACTGTCGATCCTGTCCGCTGCCGCCGCGGTGATCGCCGCCGTCGTCGCCGTCACTACCCAGCCTGCCGCCGCCGCCGAGCCGATCAAGGTCGGCAGCAAGAACTTCACCGAGCAGTACATCCTCGCCGAGATGTACGCGGCGCTCTTGGAGAACGCCGGCTTCCAGGTGGAGCGCAAGATCAATCTGGGCGGCACGCTGATCGCCCATCAGGCGCTGACCACCGGGGCGATCGACCTCTACCCCGAATATACCGGCACCGCGCTGTCGGCGGTGGTGAAGGGCACGATGTCGACCGATGCCGATGCGGTCTACAAGCAGGTGAAGGACTTCTATGCCGAGAAGTTCAACCTCGCCTGGCTGAAGCCGACCGGCATCAACAACGGCTATGTGATCGTCGTCCGCCAGGAAACCGCCGACGCCGACAAGCTGAAGACGCTGTCCGACCTCGCCAAGGTCTCCAACAAGCTGGTGTTCGGCGGCGGCGCCGAGTTCCCGGACCGCGCCGACGGGCTGCCCGGCCTGAAGCGCGTCTATGACGCCGAGTTCAAGGAATTCAAGCAGTTCGCCAAGCTGGGCCTGCGCTATGACGCGCTGGCGCAGAAGGACATCGACGTCGCCAACGGCGCCGCCACCGACTGGCAGATCAACACCCAGAACCTCGTCGCGCTCAAGGACGACAAGGGGCTGTTCCCGCCCTACTACGTCGCGCCGGTGGTGCGCCAGCAGGTGATCGACGCCAATCCGAAGCTGGTCGAGGTGCTGGAAGTGCTCGGTCCGCATCTCGACAACGAGAAGATGCGGGTGCTGAACGCCAAGGTCGAGGTCGACCACGAAGAGGCGAAGGACGTGGCGAAGGAATTCCTGAAGCAGGAAGGCCTTCTTCCCTGATGCCGGCGGCGGCGGCCGGAAGGGTTCACGTCCGGCCGCCGCCCCACTGCCCTCGATCGACCGGCGCCGGCCGTCGATCCCTTGGAGAACGGGAATGCAGGAAATCTGGATCGACTATCTGAACGCGCTGGACGCCAAGGCGCTGGCGCTGACCAATGACGAGATCCTCGGTGCGGTCGAGAAGGCGCTGGCGGCCCAGGGCCACGGCGAGACCGTCATCGAGCCGCGCGTCCATCTGGTTCCCGAAAGCTCCGACAAGGGCCATTTCAACGTGCTGCGCGGCTATGTGAAGCCGCTCGACACGGCCGGCGTCAAAGTGGTCGGCGACTTCGTCGACAACTACAAGATCGGCCTGCCCTCCGAGATGGCGATCCTCAACCTGTTCGACCCGCACACCGGCATGCCGAAGGCGGTCGTCGACGCCACCGCCATCACCGACATGCGCACCGGCGCGGTGACGGCGATTGGCGCCAAATATCTCGCCCGCAAGGACAGCAAGGTGCTCGGCCATATCGGCGCGCGCGGAACCTCCTACTGGAATGTGCGGCTGCTCGACCACCTGTTCGACTTCGAGGAAATCCGCGTCCATTCCCGCCGCCCGGAAAGCCGCGACGCCTTCGCCGCGCGGCTGGAGCAGGATCTCGGCAAGAAGATCGTCGTCACCGACAATTGGGAAGACTGCCTGAAGGGCGCCGACATCATGGTCGAGGCCAGCCGGCTGCCCGAGCCGACGCCGCTGTTCAAGACCGAATGGGTGAAGAAGGGGGCGTTCGTGGTGCCCTACGGCACGATGAGCGCGCTGGAATTCGACCTCACCGACATCATCGACAAGGTGGTGGTGGACGATTGGGGCCAGTGCGGCCCCGGCCGTCCCTATGGCGCGCTGCGCCGCCACGTCGACGCCGGCAAGGTGACCGCCGAGACGCTGCATGCCGAGATCGGCCAGATCGTCTGCGGCCTGAAGCCGGGCCGGGAGAATGACGGCGAGACCATCCTGTTCTGGCATCGCGGCCTCAGCACCACCGACGTCGCCCTCGGCGCGGCGATGGTCGACAAGGCGCATGCCATGGGCATCGGCCAGCGGCTGCGGTTCGCGTGAACGCCATGCCGGATACCGCCCCGCCCGTCGCCTGCTCGCGCATGTACAATCTCAGCCCCGCCATCCGCGCGGCATGGGACGAACTGTTCGCGTGGCTGGCCCGGCGGTCGGGTGTCCGGCTTGAGGTGATCGCCCATGCGGCGCCCGCTCCGCTGTCCGCGCTGTGGAGCCGGCCGGACATGGGCGCGGTGTTCATGTGCGGCTATCCCTTCGCGCGGCTGGCGCCATCGCTGCGGCCCGTCCCGCTCGCCGCGCCGGTGTCGCGCGCGGCATGGGCGGCCGGGCGGCCGCTCTATGCCAGCCACATCGTGACGCGGCAGGATGGCCCGCTCTCGGTCGCCGAGCTCGCCACGGTGCGCTGGGGCTGGACGGTGCGGGATTCGCAGTCCGGTTATCATGCGCCGCGGCAGTTCCTTCTCCAGCATTTCGGCGCTGCGGCCGCCGGCATCGCGGCGGACGGCCCGCTCCTCAATCCCGCGGGCGTGCTGGCGGCGCTGGATGAGGGGCGGATCGAGGCCGGGCCGGTCGACGCCTATGCGTGGCAATTGCTCGAACTCCACGAGCCGGCACTGGTGCAACCCTTCCGCGTCGTGGCGACCACGGCGTCGACGCCCTGTCCGCTGCTGGTAGCGTCCACCGGCCAGCCGGACACGGTGGTGGAAGCGCTCCGCCACGCGCTGCTCGGCGCGCAGGACGATCCGGCCGGGCGGGCGATCCTCGGTGCTCTGGGGCTGGAAGCCTTCGTCGCGCCCGACCTCGCTTCCTATGCGGCGCTGCCGCTGCGGGCCGATGCCACCGACCGGGAACTGGGAGCGACGTGGTGAGAGGAAGGCGACCGGGCCAGCGGCCGGCGAGGGGAGCCCGGCCATGAAATGGGTCCCCAAGAACATCGACCGGCTGGTCGAGGCCCTGCTGCAGCACCTTTACCTCGTCATGAGTTCGGTCGGCATCGCGCTGGCGATCTCACTGGTGGTCGGCATCTGGGCGGCGCGCCGGCCGGCGACCTTCAACGTCATCGTCATCGTCACCGGCGTGCTGTTCGCCATTCCGAGTCTGGCGCTGTTCGCGCTGTTCATTCCGGTGATGGGGATCGGCGCCGCGCCGGCGATCGTCGGCCTCGCCGCCTATTCGCTGATGATCCTCATCCGCAATATCGGCCTCGGCTTCCAGTCGATCCCGCGCGACGTGCTCGAGGCGGCGCACGGCATGGGCTATGGCAGCCTGCGCCGCATCTGGGAGGTGGAGCTGCCGCTGGCGCTGCCCTTCATCGTCAGCGGCGTGCGCATTGCGATGGTGACGGTGATCGGCATCGCCACCGTCGCGGCCTATATCAATGCCGGCGGGCTCGGGGTGATCATCTTCGAGGGCATCGACCAGCGCTTCCCTGAGAAGATCATCGCCGGCGGCCTGTTGACCTCGGCTCTGGCGCTGTTCACCGACTATCTGTTCGCGGGCCTGGAACGGGTGCTGCGGCGCCGCAGCGGGAGGGTCGGCGGATGATCCTCGTCGAGGCGTTCAACTGGATCCTCGCCAATCCCGGCACGTTCTTCTCGGCCTTCAATCGCCACGTGCTGATGTGCGTCATCTCGCTCGGCATCGCGCTGGTGATCGCGATGCCGCTCGGGCTGGTGGTGGCTCGCTCACCGCGCGCGGCTTTCGTCGCGATCAACGTCGCGGGCTCGCTGCGCTCGATCCCGAGCCTCGCCATCCTGTCGGCCGCGATGCCGTTTCTCGGCATCGGCCTCCTGCCCTCGGTGGTGGCGCTGGTCGTGCTGGCGGTGCCGCCGCTGCTGCTCAACACTGTGGTCGGCATCCGCGAGATCGATCCCTCGGTCCTCGACGCGGCGAACGGCATGGGCATGGCCCGGCGCGACATTCGCTGGCAGATCGAGATCCCGCTCGCGGTGCCCTCGATCCTTGCCGGGGTGCGCACCAGCGCCATCCAGGTGATCGGCGGCGCGGCGCTCGCCTCCTTCATCGGCGGCGGCGGGCTCGGCGACTTCATCAATGCTGGCATCGCGATCATGAACATGCCCCGCCTCCTGGTGGGGGCGGTGCCGATCGCCCTGCTCGCCATCCTGACGGAAGTGCTGTTCGGCTGGATCGAACGCTCCGTCACCACCAGACGATGATGCTTGGGAAGCGGATGCCATGATACGGCTCGATCATGTGACCAAGAACTACGAGGGCAGCGGTCGCCACGCGGTCGACAATCTCGATCTCGTCATCGAGACCGGCACGACGGTGGCGATGATCGGCCCGTCCGGCTGCGGCAAGACCACGACGATGCGGATGATCAATCGTCTGGAGACGCCGACCAGCGGCCGAGTGCTGGTGAACGGGCGCGACGTCGCCGAGACCGACCCGCAGGAGCTGCGCCGCCACATCGGCTATGTGATCCAGCAGGTGGGCCTGTTCCCGCACATGACCATCGAGCGGAACATCGCCACCGTGCCCCGGCTCCTCGGCTGGGACAAGGCGCGGACCAACCGCCGCATCGACGAATTGCTGGATCTGGTCGGCCTCGACCCGGCGGTGATGCGCCGGCGCTTCCCGCATGAATTGTCGGGCGGCCAGCGCCAGCGGGTCGGCTTCGCCCGCGCCCTGGCGGCGGACCCGGAGATCATGCTGATGGACGAGCCGTTCGGCGCCATCGACCCGATCACCCGCGTCCGCGTGCAGGACGAGTTCCGGCAGATCCTGAAAAAGGTGCGCAAGACGGTGGTGATCGTCACCCACGATCTCGACGAGGCGATCAAGATGGGCGACCGGATCGCCATCATGCGCGACGGCCGGCTGCTGCAATACGATACGCCGGCGGCGCTGCTCGCCCGGCCCGCCGACGATTTCGTCGCCAGCTTCCTCGGCCTCGACCGCGCCATCAAGCGGCTCAACCTGATCACGGTCGAGGAGATCATGGATCGGGGGCATGTGCCGGGACCGGTTCCCTCGATCGCGGCGGAGGCCAGCCTGCAGCACGCTTTGGCGCGGCTGCTGGCGGACGACCTGCCCGGCCTCGCGGTGACCGGCACGGACGGGTCCTTCGTCGGCTATGTTTCCCGCGAGGCGATCTTCTCGGCGCAGCGCTGAGCGGGACGGCGCCGAAACGGGTGTCGTCCTGCGCCATGCGGAAGATGCCGAACAGCGTTCGCATGGCGATGATCCCGCTGCGATGGCGCCGGGGATCGACCGGCCGGATGGCTTCTCCGTCGGCGCGGCGCGATGGTGGATAGTCGCTTACATCCACGCCGGGGGTCAGCTCCGGGTTCCGGTATAATCGATATCTTCCTCGTCATTGATATCGGGTCGACGCGCCCCGCTGCGGGAGCGCAATGGCTGGCCAGCCGGCAAGGCGACGATGACTGACCGTGCGCCTTGACCCGTCATCGCTCCGGGCTGCCGACGGCAGGCCGTGGGGAAGGCGCGTGGTGCCGGGCGGGAAGGATACGACTTGACCGGATCGATAATGATGAAATCATCGATTATCGATTTCTATTTGCGTGTCGGCGTCGGAGTGGCCTCGCCAGTGGCGGTATTTCGCCTGTCGCCCGGCGAGGAATGGAGTGCGGATGAACGAGAGTCCCGAAGCAGAAGTGAGCGCCGAGGCGGGGGGCGAGGCTGAGCAGGTGGCGCCGGCGACCGGCCGGGTGCGCCGGCGGCGCGGCCAGATCCGCCTCAAGGCCTTGATCGAGGCGACCGAGGCGCTGCTGGAGGATCACGATGTCGGCGATGTCGGGCTCTACCAGATCGCCGAGCGGGCCGGTGTGCCTCCCGCGTCGATCTATCATTTCTTTCCGAACAAGGAGGCGGCCCTGGTCGCCCTCGCCGAGGACTACCTGCAACGCATGGTGAGTCGCTCGATCGAAATCCTCGATCCCCGGCCGGCGAGCTGGCAGGACCTTGTGGCGCTGCGGGTGCGCGCCGCCGCGCGCTTCTACAATGACCACCGGCCGTTGATGCGGCTGTTCCTCGGCGCGAGCATCAGCACCGAGGTGCGCCAGCGCGACATGGCCGGCACGCTGGCGGTCGCGCATACGCGCGCTGAGATCCTCGAGCGCCATTTCCTCATGCCGCCGGTGCGGGACTGGACCTACAAGCTCGCCAATTCGCTCGCCATCGCCGACGGCATCTGGGCGCTCTCCTACAGCCAGCATCAGCGCATTTCCGGCGAATCCGTCGAAGAGGCGGTGCGCGCGGTGGTGGCGTATCTCCGCTGCTACCTGCCGGACTGGATCGAGCCGCGACCGTCCGATACGCTATAACGGGGAATTATCGGTTTTCTTGGTGGGAAATCGATGGGTCGCCGGAGGATATTCCGGTCGGTATCGATGCCTCTCGGACCCGATCGGCGTGGAACGATTGGTCCATGAGCCGGTTTTTGCGCAAATTTTCGAGTTCGTACCTAGGCATATGCCTATATTGAATGCATCGACCAGAAAATGCGCATGTCCGATAGGGCTGCGGACATTTTCATATTGATATTCGATTTTTCCATCATTACCGTCCCTGTCATCGAGAGTGAGCCGACAGGACATCGATGCGGACCGGCCCGTGAGGGGCCGTCCGTCAGCGAACCGTCATGTCGCTATCGCAGGGGTGACGGGCGTGCCGCGGCAAATGCATTTCATCGGTTTCTGCATCGCAGGACCCAACTGGCATCACAATGGCAGCTGGCGGCACGACGAGAGCGACGCGGTCGATGCGCTCGATCCGAAGCGCTACGAGAATATCGCCCGCATCCTCGAGGAGGGTAAGTTCGACGGCCTGTTCTTCGTCGACGTGCTCACTTTGTTCGATACCTTCGGCAAGAGCTTCGCCGCCAATTTGCGCCAGCCTGGCCAGATCTTCCTCTTGGAGCCGCTGCAGCTGCTCGCCCGCATGGCGGCGGTGACCCAGAATCTCGGCCTCGCCGCCACCATGTCGACGGCGTTCTACCATCCGTTCCACATCGCCCGCGCCTTCGCCTCGCTCGACCACATCAGCGGCGGGCGCGCGGCGTGGAACGTCGTGACCTCGGCGAATGACCGCGAGGCGCAGAATTTCGGCATGGACAAGCTGATGGAGCGCGGCCTGCGCTACGACCATGCCGAGGAGGTCATCGAGGCCTGTCAGGCGCTGTGGAACTCGTGGGACGAGGACGCCCTCATCCTCGACCGCAAGAACGGCGTCTATGCCGATCCGGACAAGGTCCACTACGTCAATTTCGAGGGCAAGTGGGTGAAGACCCGCGGCCCGCTGCAGACGCCGCGCTCGCCGCAGACCAGCCCGGTGCTGATGCAGGCCGGCTCCTCCGAGCGCGGGCGCGAATTCGCCGGCCGCTGGGCCGAGGTGCTGTTCACCCTGCAGCACGACAAGGCGGAGATGCAGGCCTTCTACGCCGACATCAAGTCGCGGCTGGAGAAGAACGGCCGCCCCGCCAACCACTGCGCGGTGCTGCCGGCCATCGACATCGTGGTCGGCGAGACCGAGTCGATCGCCAAGGAAAAGGCAGCCTATCTCAATTCGCTGGTCAGCCCCGAGCTCGGCGTCGCCGAGATCTCCAACGCCATGGGCGTCGACCTGTCCGGCTATCCGCTCGACAAGCCGCTGGTCGACATGGAGATCAACCAGGGCTCGCGCGGCGTGTTCGACAACATCCTGAAGGGCAGCGAGAAGAAGAACCTCACCCTGCGCGAGGCTGGCCAGCATTTCGGCATCAGCGAACTCACCCCGCAGCTGATCGGCACGCCGGAGATGATCGCCGACCACATGCAGGACCTGTTCGAATCCGAGGCCTGCGACGGCTTCGTCATCGTGCCCTCGCTCACCCCCGGCGGCTACCAGCAATTCGTCAAGTCGGTGGTGCCGGAGCTGCAGCGGCGCGGCATCTACCGCAAGGATTACACCGGGCGCACCTTCCGCGAGAACCTGCGCAGCTGAATGCGTACGCCGCCCGCGCCGGTGCGCGCGGCGGCGATGGACGTGCCTTGAGTTCGCCGGGCAACCGGCCGCGTGCCAATGGCCCTCATTTCGAGATCAGGATGTCCGTCATGTCCGACCGTGCCGACCGCAATTCCGCTTCGCGTGGCCTTTCCCGCCGTGCCTTCCTCGCCTCCGCCGCCGCGACCACGGCGGCGGTCGGCCTCGGCGCCCCGTCCATCGTGCGCGCGGCCAGCGACACCATGACGGTGCCCAATTCCGGCGGCGCGCTCGAAGAGGCCTACAAGGTGGCCTATTTCGACACCTTCACCGCCAAGAGCGGCGTGAAGATTCTCGGCGCGCCCTACATGGACACCGCCCGCATCAAGGCGATGGTCGAGGCCAATGCGGTCGACGTCGACGTCGCCAATATCGACTTTGCCGAGGCGGCGGTGCTGGCGAAGATGGGCCTGCTGGAACCGATCGACTACGACATCGTGCCGCGCAAGGTGCTGGAACCCTGGGCCGCCAACGAGCACTACATCGTCTCCGACGTCGCGGCTCTGGTGATGGGCTGGAACACCCAGGCCTTCACGCCGGAAAGCCGGCCAAAGGGTTGGGTCGAGTTCTTCGATGCAGCCGCCAAGTCCGGACAGCGCAGCCTGTGGAAGCTCGCGCCCCAGACGCTGGAGGTCGCCGCGCTCGGTGCCGGCATTCCCGCCGACAAGCTCTACCCGCTCAATCTCGACGCCGCCTTCTCGGCGCTCGACAAGATCAAGCCCAATCTCACCTGGTGGACGTCGGGCGCACAGAGCGCCCAGTTGCTGACGTCCGGCGAGGTGGATGTCGGCACGGCGTGGAACGGCCGACTGTTCAAGCCGAAGAACGACGGCGCGCCGGTCGACTACACGTTCGACCAGAGCATCTTCACCTGCGACGCCTTCATCGTGCCCAAGGGCGTGAAGGACAAGAAGCGGGCGATGCAGTTCCTCGCCAATCTCGTCGAGGCCAAGAACCAGGCGACCTTCGCCCAGCACATCCCCTACGGCCCGACCGTTCCCGCCGCCTTCGAGCTGCTGGACGCCAAAACCAAGGCGCTGCTGCCCAACTCGCCGGAGAACGGCAAGACCGCCGTGCTGCAGGACGTCGCCTATTGGGCCGAGCACGGCGACGAGCTGTTCGCCCGCTTCAACAAGTGGCTGGTCGGTTGAGCGACGCGGCCATGACCGGGACGGCGCCGCGTACCGCTCCTCGTGCCGCCCAGCGGCAGAGGGCGCGGGCGTGGTCGCCGTCGAAGGGCGGCCTGCTGTTGCTGGCGGCGCCGCTGGCGCTGCTGGCGCTGTTCTTCGTGGCACCGCTGCTCTGGGTGCTCGGACAGAGCTTCGCCGCCCCGGCCGGGCCGCTCGACACCTATGTGCGCATCGCCGGCGACGGCGCGCTGCGCTACTCGCTCATCTACACCTTCCAGACCGCGGCGATCGTCACCGTCGCCGCCCTGGTGCTCAGCTATCCCGTTGCCTTCCTCATCAGCCGGGCGCAGGGGCGCTGGCTGATGATCGGCATGGTGTTCGTGCTGGTGCCGTTCTGGACCAGCGCGGTCATCCGTTCCTATGCCTGGCTGGTGCTGCTGCAGCGGCGTGGGGTGGTGAACGAGATGCTGCTCGCCCTCGGCCTCATCGACCGGCCGCTGCGCCTCGCCAATACCGATCTCGGCACCCATGTGGCGATGGTGCAGATCATGCTGCCCTTCATGATCCTGCCGCTGCTCAGCGCCATGCGCGGCATCGATCTGAGCGTGCTGCGCGCCGCTGCCATCCTCGGCGCCAATCCCTGGCGGCAATTCGTCAATGTCTACCTGCCGCTGTCGATGCCGGGCGTCGGGGCGGGCTGCGTGCTGGTGTTCATCTCGACGCTGGGCTTCTACATCACCCCGGCCCTGCTTGGCGGGTCGAGCCCGATGATCGCGGTCGCCATCGAGCAGCAGGTCTCGCGGCTGCTGGACTGGCCGCTCGCCTCGGCGCTGGCCGCGGTGCTGCTGGTGCTCACCTGCGCGCTGTTCATGCTTTATGAGCGGCTGAACCGCCGCCTCGCCGGCGCGGGAGAGGCGCGATGAACCGCACCGCCGCCACGCCGTTCTGGCGCATCGCCAGCGCCGGCCTCGTCCTGTTCGCCGTGCTGGTGCTGGTCTATCTGGTGTTGCCGACGCTGGTGATCGTGCCGCTGTCCTTCTCCAGCGACACTTTCCTCAAGTTCCCGCCCTCGGGATTCTCCACCCGCTGGTATGAGAGCTTCGCCGCCAGCGCCGACTACCATTTCGCCATCCTCAACAGCCTGAAGATCGGCGTGCCGGCGGCGCTGGTGGCGACGGCGTTCGGGGTGATGGCGGCGCTCGCCGTGGTGCGTGGGGCGATCCCGTTCCGCCGCACGCTGGCGGCGCTGGTGATCGCACCGCTGATCCTGCCGCAGATCGTGCTGGCCATCGGCCTGTTTCCGCTGATGGCCAAGGTCGGCCTGGTCGGCACCTATCCCGGCATCGTGCTCGCCCATGCGGTGGTGACGATGCCGCTCGTCTTCATCACCGTCTCGGCGGCGCTGCGCAACTACGCGCCGACCTTCGAGCTGGCGGCGATGACGCTCGGCGCCGGGCCGTGGCGGACCTTCCTCTATGTGACGTTTCCGATGATCCGGCCGGGGGTGATCGTCGGCTTTATCTTCGCGCTGACCTTCTCCTTCGACGAGCTCATCCTCGCCATGTTCCTCACCAGCCCGACGACGCGCACTGTGCCGCGCCTGCTGTGGGAGCAGTTGAACTTCCAGATGACGCCGGTGATCGCCGCCGCCACCGTGGTGCTGCTCGGGGCGACCATCGCCCTGCTGTGCCTGGCGGCGCTGACCGGCGCCCGTGCCCGCCGCCGCCTGGCGGGCGAGGCCAAAGGAGCCGGCGCATGAACGACATGACAGCCTCGACGCTGCAAAGGGGATCCCTGCCGATGTCGGACCTGCCGGCCACCCGCGGCGCGCGGGTCGAGTTCGACCATATCAGCAAGGATTATGGCGACCTCACCGTGCTGCACGAGACCACGCTGACCATCGAGGCCGGGGAGTTCTTCGCCCTCATCGGTCCGTCCGGTTCGGGCAAGTCGACGCTGCTCGGCATCCTCGCCGGCTTCGTGCCGCCGAGCTATGGCGCGGTGCGGGTCGACGGCACCGACATCGTCGCCATGCCGCCCTACCGGCGCAATATCGGCATGGTGTTCCAGAACTACGCGCTGTTCCCGCACATGACGGTGGCGGAGAATATCGGCTTCCCGCTGAAGATGCGTGGCTGCTCGCGCGGCGAGATCGGCGAGCGGGTGAAGAAGGCGCTCGCCATGGTACGGCTGGAGGCCATGGGCGAGCGGCGCCCGGCCCAGCTCTCGGGCGGCCAGCAGCAGCGCGTCGCGCTGGCCCGCGCCGCCGTCTACGACCCGCGCCTGCTCCTGATGGACGAGCCGCTCGGCGCGCTCGACAAGAACCTGCGCGAGGAGATGCAGGAAGAGATCAAGCGCTTCCAGCGCGCCTTCGGCGCCACCGTGATCTACGTCACCCACGACCAGCAGGAAGCCGCCTTCCTCGCCGACCGGCTCGCGGTGATGCGCGGCGGCATGCTGGAGCAGATCGGCTCGCCCCGTCAGCTCTACGAGATGCCCGGCACGCATTTCGTCGCCAGCTTCCTCGGCGAGGCCAGCCTGCTGCCGGTGGCCGAGATCCTCTCGCGCGAAGGCCGCGAAGTGACCGTGCGCACGCCGGGCGGGCTCACCATCCGCGCGCTGGCGCCGAGCCGGGTAAGCGAGCGCCGGGCGCTGTGCCTGCGGCCGGAGAACATCGCTCTCGGCGCGGCGGCGCAGGGCCGCGACAACCGCTTTCTCGGCACTGTCGAGGAGGCCGTGTTCACCACCGGCACGCTGCGCTACCGCGTCCGCCTGCCGGGCAGCGACGGCCTCGTCACCGTACGCGTTCCCTCGCTTCCGGGCATCGAGCTGCTGGCGCCGGGCAGCAGCGTCGAGATCGGCTGGGATGCGGCGATGGCCGTCACCATCGCCGAGGACTGACATGAGCCGGCAGATCGAAGGACATTCCCGATGACGAGTCGCCTCGACCCGAAAGCCGTCGACGCCGCCGCGCCGGTGTCGTCCGTGCCGACCCCGCCCGACACCCGCAGCTTTCGCGGCGGCATGTCGAAGCTGGCGGCGGCGGTGAACGTCATCACCACCGTGCAGCATGGTGAGGCCTATGGCTTCACCGCCTCGGCGGTGTGCAGCGTCACCGACACGCCGCCGACGCTGCTGGTCTGCGTCAACCGCACCAACCGCTCGCACCCGATCATCGCCGCGACGCGGATCCTGTGCGTCAACACGCTGTGCGGCCCGCACGAACCGCTTTCCATGGCCTTCGCCGGCGGCAGCGGCGCGATGGCCGAACGTTTCGCGCAGGGCGAGTGGACGACGCTCGCCACCGGCGCGCCGGTGCTGGTCGGCGCCGCCGTGGCCTTCGACTGCCGCGTCGCGACCGTGCAGGAAATGGGCACGCATGACGTGCTGTTCTGCGAGGTGCTGGCGATGCGCGAGGGCGGTGGTGGCGACGGCCTCGTCTATTTCGACCGGCGCTTCCATCGGCTCGGCTGATCGCCCGGCCGGCATCGATCATTCAGCAGGAGCCTATCTTGAGCAGCATGGAAGCCGTGTTCGCCGGCTATGAGCAGCGCCTCGCGACGCTGAAGTCCAGCACCAATCCCTTCGCGGGCGGCATCGCCTGGGTCGAGGGCGAGCTCGTGCCGCTCGCCGAGGCGCGCATTCCGCTGATGGACCAGGGTTTCCTGCGCTCCGACCTGACCTATGACGTGCCGGCGATCTGGGACGGGCGGTTCTTCCGGCTCGACGACCATCTCGACCGGCTGGAGAAGAGCTGCGCGAAGCTGCGCCTGCGCAGCCCGCTGGACGGCGAGGCCGTGCGCGCCTCGCTCTGCGAGATGGCGGCGCGCAGCGGCATTCGCGACGCCTTCGTCTGCCTCATCGTCACCCGCGGGCTGAAGGCGGTGCGCGGCAACCGGCCGGCGGACCTCGTCAACAATCTCTACATGTTCCTCTCACCCTATGTGTGGGTGGTGCCGCCGGAGATGCAGCGGAGCGGCGCGCCGGCCATCGTGACCCGCACCGTGCGGCGCACGCCGCCGGGCGCCTTCGACCCGACGGTGAAGAACCTGCAATGGGGCGACTTCACCCGCGGTCTTCTGGAGGCACAGGACCGCGACGCCATCTACCCGATCCTGCCCGACGGCGACGGCAACATCACCGAGGGCGCCGGCTACAACATCGTGCTGGTGAAGGACGGCGTGCTGCACACGCCCGAACGCGGCGTGCTGGAAGGAGTGACCCGCAAGACGGTGATGGAGATCGCCGCCGCCCGGGGCATCGAGGTGCGCCTGGAGCATGTGCCGGTCGATCTCGCCTATCATTGCGACGAGCTGTTCTTCTGCACCACGGCGGCGGGCGTCATGCCGGTGACCACGCTCGACGGCCGGCCGGTTGGCGGCGGCCAGGTCGGTCCGGTCACAAGGCAGATCTGGGAGGCCTATTGGGACCTCCACTACGATCCGACGCTCAGCTTCCCGATCGACTACCACTGAAGGAACGGCGGACCGGGAAGGGCGGCGGCGTTCCCGAAAGAAACCGGCGCGGCAGCGGCGCAGTGAAGAGACTGGATTCACTGCCGCAAGGAGGGCCCGGCCATGCCGGTCTCCCGTCTCCGCCGGGGATTTCTCTCCTCGTCGCTGCTGCTGGTGGCGCTGGCCGCCGGCTACGCACTCTGGAAAAGTGAGGAACACTCGTCCGCACCGCCGCCCGCGCCCGCCCCGGTGCCGGTCGAGGTGAGCGCGGCGGCGCGGCGCGACGTGCCGGTGGTGCTGACCGGGATCGGTACGGTCGAACCGTTCAACACCGTCACCGTGCAATCGCGTGTCGACGGCGAGTTGCAGCAGGTGCTGTTCAAGGAGGGGCAGGACATCCGGCAGGGCGACCTGCTGGCGGTGATCGACCCGCGCACCTTCGAGGCGGCGCTGCAGAACGCGCAGGCGAAGCTGCAGCAGGACGAGGCCTCGCTCGCCAATGCGCAGCTGATCCTCGGCCGCGACGTCGCGCTCGGCAAGGACGAGTTCGCCAGCACGCAGGTGGTGGACACCCAGCGCAGCACCGTGCAGCAGCTGGAGGCGCAGATTGCGCAGGACAAGGCGGCGATCTCCAACGCGCAGACCGAGCTGTCCTATACCCGCATCACCGCGCCGATCGACGGGCGGGCGGGGCTGCGGCTGGTCGACCAGGGCAATATCGTGCATGCCAGCGACGCCGGCGGGCTGGTGGTGCTGAACCAGCTGCACCCGATCTCGGTGATCTCGACGCTGCCGCAGACCGACGTGGCGGCTGTCCGCGCCGCGCTCGCCGACGGCAGCGCGCAGGCGCAGGCGATGTCGCGCGACGACGGCCGGGTGCTGGCGACCGGCACCGTCGAGCTGATCGACAACAAGATCGACCCGCAAAGCGGCACGCTGCAGGTGAAATCGGTGTTCGCCAATGCCGACGACGCGCTATGGCCCGGCCAGTTCGTCGAAATCGGCGTGCGGGTGAGGACGCTGCCCGGCGTGGTCTCCGTGCCCGCCGACGCGGTGCAGCGCGGGCCGTCCGGCGAGTTCGTCTTCGTCGTCGGGGCGGACAAGCGGGCGACGGTGGTGCCGGTGACGGTCGGACCGATCGACCGCGGGATCGCGGTGATCGAGACCGGGCTCGAGGCCGGACAGACGGTGGTGGTGCGCGGCCAGTACCGCCTCGCGCCGGGTACCGTGGTGGCGGCGACGCCGGCCGGCAGCGGGAGCTAAGACATGTCGCTCTCATCCTGGTTCATCCGCCACCCCATCGGCACCTCGCTATTGATGGCGGGCCTCCTGATGGTCGGAGTCGTCGCGTTTCCACGCCTGCCGGTGGCGCCGCTGCCGGAGGTGGACTTCCCCACCCTCTCGGTCTCGACGCAGCTGCCCGGCGCCAGCCCTGAGATCATCGCCTCCTCGGTGACGCAGCCGCTGGAGCGGCAGTTCGGCGAGATACCCGGCCTGGCGCAGATGACCTCGATCTCGACGCTGGGCAATTCGTCGATCACGCTGCAGTTCAATCTCGACGTCGACATCAACGCGGCGGCGCAGGACGTGCAGACGGCGATCAACGCCGCCGGCGGGCAATTGCCGACCGACCTGCCGGCGCCGCCGACCTATCGCAAGGTGAATCCCGCCGATCCGCCGATCCTGGTGCTGGCGCTGACCTCGAAGACGCTGCCGATCACTGAGGTCGACGACTTCGCCGAGAACGTGCTGGAGCAGCACATCAGCCAGATCGGCGGCGTCGGGCAGGTGACGATCTACGGCCAGCAGAAGCCCTCGGTGCGCATTCAGGTCGATCCGGCCAAGGTGGCCAATCTCGGCCTGTCGCTGGAGGATCTGCGGCAGGCCATCGTCTCGCTGACCGTCAACGACCCCAAGGGGACGGTGCAGGGCAAGACACGCACCTTCACGCTGTTCGACAACGACCAGATCACCTCGGCGGCGCCGTGGCGCGACGCCATCCTCGCCTGGCGCGACGGGGCGCCGGTGCGGGTGCGCGACATCGGCAACGCCGTCGACGCGCCGGAAAACGACCAGCTGGCGGCATGGGCCAATGGCGAGCCGGCCATCCTGCTGCCGGTGTTCAAGCTGCCGGGCGCCAACGTCATCGACACGGTGGACGAGATCAAGGCGCAGCTGCCGATGCTGATGGCGACCGCGCCGGCGGGGATCAGCCTGCAACTGGTCAGCGACCGCACCGAGACCATCCGCGCCTCGGTGGCCGATGTCGAGAAGACGCTGGTGATCACCATCGTGCTGGTGGTGGCGGTGATCTTCGTGTTCCTGCGCAACCTGTGGGCGACGGTGATCCCCTCCATCGCCGTGCCGCTGGCGATCATCGGCACCTTCGCGGCGATGTATGCGCTCGGCTACAGCCTCGACAACCTGTCGCTGATGGGCCTGTCCATCGCGGTCGGCTTCGTGGTCGACGACGCCATCGTCATGCTGGAGAACATCGAGCGGCATCTGGAGATGGGTAAGGGGCCCTTGCAGGCGGCGCTCGACGGCTCGGCGGAGATCGGCTTCACCATCCTGTCGATCAGCCTGTCGCTGATCGCGGTGTTCATCCCGCTGCTGCTGATGGGCGGGCTGGTCGGGCGGCTGTTCCGCGAATTCGCGGTGACGGTGACCATCACCATCGCCATCTCCGCCTTCGTGTCGCTGACGCTGACGCCGATGCTGTGCGCGCTGTTCCTGAAGCCGAAAGGCAAGGAGGAGGCGCACGGGCGACTCTATCTGTGGTCCGAGCGCGGCTTCGAGGCGCTGCTCGCGGGCTATCGCATCACGCTCGACCTGGCGCTCGACCATCGCCGCACCACGCTCGGCGTGTTCTTCGCGGCGCTGGCGGCGACCGGGGTGCTATTCTACGAGGTGCCCAAGGGCTTCTTCCCGCTGCAGGACACCGGCCTGATCATCGGCGTGTCGGAGGCGGCGCAGGACGTGTCCTTCGCCGACATGGTGACGCACCAATTGGAGCTCGGCCGCATCGTCGCCGCCGACCCGGACGTGCTCAATGTCGGCATGGGCGTCGGTGCCGGCGCCGGGCAGACGGTGAACAACGGCCGGATGTTCATCGTGCTCAAGCCGCGCGACCAGCGTAGCGCCTCCGCCTTCCAGATCATCGACCGGCTCAACGCCAGGCTCGCCAAGGTGCAGGGCGCGGCGCTGTTCCTGCAGGCGGCGCAGGACCTCAATGTCGGCGGCCGGGTGTCGCGCACGCAGTTCCAGTACACGCTGCAGGACGGCGACATAGCCGAGTTGAACGACTGGGCGCCGAAGATGCTCGCCAAGCTGCGGACGCTGCCGCAGCTGACCAGCCTCGCCTCCGACCAGCAGACCGGCGGGGCGACGCTGACGCTGGCCATCGACCGCGACCAGGCCTCACGGCTCGGCATCAGCCCGGCCGACATCGACAACACGCTCTACGACGCGTTCGGCCAGCGGCAGGTGACGCAGTACTTCACCCAGCTGAACTCCTATCACGTCATCCTCGAGCTGGAGCCGCAGCTGCAGAACTCGCCGCATGCGCTGGACGACATCTACCTCACCGCGCCGGCGACCGGGGCGAAGGTACCGCTCTCGGTGCTGGCCAAATGGACCAGCGAGCCGACGAGCTTCCTGTCGATCAACCATCAGTCGCAATTTCCCTCGGTGACGCTGTCCTTCAACCTCGCACCCGGCGTGGCGCTGGGCGACGCGGTGGCGGCGATCCACAAGGCGGAGGTGGAGATCGGCAAGCCGCCGACGCTGACCGGTACCTTCCAGGGCAATGCCCAGGCCTTCCAGTCGTCGCTGGCGAGCGAGCCGGCGCTGGTGCTGGCGGCTCTGGTGGTGATCTATCTGATCCTCGGCGTGCTCTATGAGAGCTATGTCCACCCGATCACCATCCTCTCCACCCTGCCCTCGGCGGGGCTGGGGGCGCTGATCATGCTGTGGCTGTTCGGCTTCGACTTCACGGTCATCGCGCTGATCGGCATCATCCTCCTGATCGGCATCGTGAAGAAGAACGGCATCATGATCGTCGACTTCGCCATCGCCCGCGAGCGCGGGGAAGGCGAGGGAGGCGTGCGGATGTCGGCGCATGACGCGATCCGCGAAGCGTGTCTGTTGCGCTTCCGGCCGATCCTGATGACCACCTTCGCCGCGCTGCTGGCCGGCGTGCCGCTGATGATAGGCCACGGCACCGGATCGGAACTGCGCCAGCCGCTCGGCTACGCCATCGTCGGCGGCCTCGCGGTCAGCCAATTGCTGACGCTGTACACCACTCCGGTGATCTATCTCGCCCTGGACGGGCTGGCGGCGCGCTTCGCCCGTCGCCGGGCCGCGCGGCACGCCTCCGACACGCCGGTGGCGGGATGAGGCACCGTCTTGCGCGACCGCGCAGGCGGAGCGGGGACCTCGCCACATCCGGAGAGGCGGTGGCGGCGTTCAGCTGGTGGCACCGGTCTCGTCGATGATCCGGCCCGCTTCGGCGAAGGCGGTGTTGGCGGCGGGCACGCCGGCATAGATCGCGGTCTGCATGAGCGCCTCCTTCAGCTCGTCGCATGTGAAGCCGTCGCGCGCGAGCCCGGCGCGGACATGCAGGCGGAACTCCTCCCAACGGCCGAGGCTGGCAGTGATCGCCACCACCAGCAGCCGCCGGGTGCGTTCGTCGAGCCCCGGCCGGCCCCAGATCTCCTGCCAGGCGATGCGGGTGATCATCGCCTGGAACTCGGCGTTGAACGGGGTGCGTGCCGCCAGCGAGCGGTCGACCCAGTCGTCGCCGAGCACCCGGCGCCGATTGGCGAGCCCCGCCTCGTACAGCGTCTGCGCCGCCTGTTCGACCTCCTGCGCCGGTGCGAGGAAACGCCGGAGCGCGCTTGCCAGCGCGGCCGGCGCCTCGACGGGAGCGAGGTGGGCGCAGTCGAGGGCGAGGTGAGCGGCGCCGGGAATGCCGGCGACCAGGCGCTCGCCATGGCCGGCATGGGGGGTCGAGACATCGCGCGTGCCGGTGACGACCAGCGTCGGCACGGCGATTTCCGGCAGGCGACCGATAAGTTCCATGTCGCGGATCGCCGCGCCCGCACCGGCATAGCCCTGCGCCGGCGTCGACAGCAGGCCGCGACGCAGGCTCTCGGCGACGAAGGGGCGCTGCGCGGCGAAGGCCGGTGACAGGAACCGGCCCATGGCGAGATCGGCGATCCCCGCCATGCCCTCCGCCGCCACGCGGGCGATGCGGTCCTCCCACGCACCCCTGTCCATGGCCGGCGAGGTGCAGATCAGCGCCAGCGCCGTCACAATCTGCGGCCGGTCGAGGGCGAGCTGCATCGCCATCATGCCGCCGAGCGAGACGCCGGCCACCGCCGCCGAACCGATGCCGGCGGCGTCCATCGCTGCCGCGACGTCGTCGGCCAGCATCGCCAAGGTGTAGGGGCCGGCCGGGGCATCGGAGGCGCCGTGGCCGCGCGTGTCGATCCGCAGCAGCCGGAAGGCCGGCAGCAGATGCGGCATCGCCGCGTCCCAGAGCGTCAGGTCGGTGCCGATCGAATTGAGCAGGACAAGTGGCGGGTTGGCCTCGGCCCCGTCCAGTCTCCAGAAGATGCGCGCCCCGGCGCTGGTGACGAACGGCATGGCCCTATCCTTCGTGCGGGTCGGAAAGCAGCTGCGCGACCAGCGCCGCGCTCTCGCCGATGTCCTCGCCTAGTTCGGCCGCCGCGAGGTTGCGGGTGATGGCCGCCGTGTCGATCTCCAGCCCCTGCGCCACCTCGGCCATCGCCGCCGCACTGCCGGCCGCGAGCAGGAACAGCTCGGCCAGTACCGGCCCTTCCGCCTGCCAGCCGCCGAGGCCGCGCTCGCCCTCCGCCGGCAGGCCGAACAGCACGCCGGCGGCGAGGCCGGGGGCGCGGTGCGCGGCGGCCAGAGCGACCTGGCATCCGGTCGGATTGCGCTTATGCGCCATGGCCGAGGAGCCGCCACGGCCGGGAACCGCCGGCTCGCGCGCCTCGCCGATGGCGTTCTGCGCCAGCAGCGAGAGGTCGCGCGCCATCTTGCCGAGCGCGCCGATGAGGATGGCGAGCGCCGCCGCGATGCCGGCGAGGCCGCCGCGATTGGCGTGCCAGGGCGGCGCGGCGGGCAGGCCGAGCGCCGGCCCCAGCCGGGCGGCGACTGCCTCGCCCCTGCCGCCCAGTCCCTCCCGCGTGCCCGCCGCGCCGCCGAACTGCAGCACGGCGTGATCGGCGACTTCGGCCTCCAGCCGGCGGGCGGCCTCGCGGATGCCGGCGCGCCACTGCGCGAGGCGCAGGCCGAAGCTGATCGGCCGCGCATCCTGCAGCAGCGTGCGGCCCAGCGCCGGCCGCGTCGCGTGCCGCTGCGCCTGCATGGCGAGCGCCGCCGTGAGCGGACCAATGTCCTGCGCCAGCAGCGCCGTGGCCTCGCGGATCTGGCGGGCCAGCACCGTATCGGCGAGATCCTGGCTGGTACTGCCCTTGTGCAGGGCCGGGGCGATGGCCGGCGGCAGCGCGGCGCGCAGCCGGATGACCAGCGGGATCGCCAGCGTGCCGGCATGGGCGGCCTCGGCGGCGAGCTCCGCCGGGTCGAGGACGAGAGTACGGCAAAGCTCGGCGATGGCGAGCGCCGCCTCCGGCGCGAGCAGCCCCTCGGCCGCCTCGGCATTGGCGAGCGCCGCCTCGAAGGCGAGGGCATGGCGCAGCGTCGCGGCGTCGTCGAAGATCGCCAGCATGGCGTCGGTGGTCGAGGGCCGGGTGCGCAGCAACTGGCTCATAGGTCGAAGAACACCGTTTCGTTCTCGCCCTGCAGCACGATGTCGAGCCACCAGACGCCATCGGGCCGGCGCCGGGCGATCAGCGTATCCCGCCGCTCCGGCGGCACCAGCGCCAGGATCGGGTCGTCGCCATTGCCCTCGCCATCGGCGAAATAGAGCCGGGTAGCCAGCCGCTTGAGCAGGCCGCGCCCGAGCACGGACAGCGCGATGTGCGGCGCCTGCAGGGTATTGCCGGGTCCCGGCACCCGGCCGGGGCGAATGGTGCGGAAGCGCCATATGCCGTTCGCGTCGGTCGCCCCACGGCCGAAGCCGACGAAATGCGGATCGAGCGGCACCTCCTCGCGCCCGTCCTCGTCGCTGGCATAGCGGCCGGCGGCATTGGCGTGCCAGATCTCGACCATGACATCGTTCAACGGCGTACCCTGGCCGTCATAGATCCCGCCGGCGATCTCGATCACCTCGCCCTGCGGCGCCCCGGAGACGCCGGATGTGGCGAGCAGGAAATGCTCCGGCGGCATCAGGTCGGGCCGCGCGCCGAGATCGGAGCGGCCGACGAGGTCGGCGCCGCCCTTCCACGGCAAGCCGTAGTGAAAGAACGGCCCCACCGTCTGCGACGGCGTCTGCCCGAACAGCGTGGGATCCTGGTTGTCGAGGCGCGGCGCGGCATTCAGGGCTTCGAGGTCAGTGGTCATCATGCTCCTCCTCGAACGGGGTCTGGTCGCGGCCCTTGAGCACGATGTCGAAGCGATAGCCGAGCGCCCAGTTCGGCACGGTGGTGCCGATGTCGAAGCGGGCGACGAGGCGCTGGCGATAGGGCATCGGCACGGCATTGGCGATCGGGTCGATCTCGATCAGCGGATCGTCCGGGAAATACATCTGCGTGACCAGCCGCGTGGCGAAGGCCGGCCCCAGCAGCGAGAGATGGATATGCGCCGGGCGCCAGGCATTCTTGTGGTTGCCCCACGGATAGGCGCCGGGCCGGATGCTCACGAAGCGGTAGCGCCCCTCGGCATCGGTGATGACCCGCCCCACGCCGGTGAAGTTGGGGTCGAGCGGCGCCGGCCAGTCGTCGCGGGAATGGATGTAGCGCCCGGCGGCGTTGGCTTGCCATATCTCGATCACCGTGTCCGGCACCGGGCGCGCCTGCTCGTCGAGCACCAGGCCGGCGACGACGATGCGTTGGCCCTGCGGCTCGCCGCGATGCTGCACGGTGAGGTCCGCCATGGCGGGGCCCATCAGCCGCGCCCAGGCATGGTCGGGGCCGGTGACTTCCGTCAGCGTCGCCGGAATGGCAAGCGGCGCGAGGCGGGGCGCGCGCAGCATGGTGGAGCGGTAGTCGGCATGCAGCGAGGGCGGCGCGCCCGCATCCTCGCGGCGATAGGGAAGGATCACTCGGCTGATCAGTCGGCTGGTCACTTGGCTCATGGCACCACCTCCATCAAGCGGCCACGGGAAGGGACAGGCATTGCGCGCTCACTGGCCGGCAAAGGCCGACGCGGCAGGCATCTGCAGATTGGCCTGCGCGGTCAGGCGGATGGCGGCGTTGGCGGCGCCATAGCCGGCATAGTTGTCGCGCTGCACGATCTCGAAGAAGAAGCCGCCATTCAGCGTCGCGGTGTAGGCGTGGCGGAACTCGCCGCCGGCGTCGCGGTCGTAGAGGATGTTCAGCGCCTTGAGCGCGTCGATGTCGGCGGCGGAGAGGTCGGACCGGGCCTCGAGGTCGTCATAGTAGTTCTCCGGGATCGGCAGCATGGCGACGCCGCTCGCCACCAGCCGGCCGATGGTGGCGGCGATGTCGTGGGTGACGAAGGCGATGTGCTGCACGCCGGAGCCGAACAGCTCGTTGACGAAGCGGGCGGACAGGGTGCGGTGGCTCTGCGAGCCGTTGAGGATCAACCGCAGCCCGTGGCCGGCGCCGTCGACCGGCCCGCTCTCGACGACCTGGCTCTGTACCACGCCGCCGGGATCGATCACCGCCTGGGTCGGCGACTTCCGGGTCTCGAACAGCGAGGAATAGAATAACAGCCAGGTCAGCATCTCCTCGTACTGCATGCTCTGCGAGACATGGTCGACGCCGAGCAGCCCCGCGCCCGGAACCACCTCCCCGGTCGGCTCGAAATCCACCTCGGCCCAGCGGCCGAGCGCCGAGGCGCGGTCGAGGAAATAGACGAGGCTGCCGCCGACGCCGCGCACGGCGGGAATGTCGAGCTCGCCGGGACCGACGGCGCCGGCATGCGGCAAGTCGAGCAGCGCCCGCGCCCGTTCGATCGCCTCCCTTGCGTCCGGCACGCGCAGCGCCAGCGCGCAGACCGAGGTGCCGTGGGTGATCTGGTAGCTGTGCGCGAAGCCTTCCGCGTCGCTGTTCAGAACGAGGCGGATATCGCCCTGGCTCCACAGGTCGACATCCTTCGAGCGGTGCCGGCCGGCGCGGCCGAAGCCGAAGGCACGCAGCAGCTTTTCGAGGCCCGGCCGCTCCGCCTCGGCGATGGCGAACTCGATGAACTCCACCGCCTCGACCGGACGCGGCACCGGCATCGGCACCGCGCCGGGCACCGGCCGTCCCAGCCGGCGGGCGGTCTCGTCCAGTACCCAGATCAGCGAGCGATGGCCGTCCAGCGCCACCGAGCGCGCCGAGCCGGCGCGGAACCGGTCGTTGAAGATCTCCAGCGACAGCACGCCGTCATAGCCGGTCGCGACCAGCGCATCCATGAAACCGGCAAGGTCGAGGTCGCCCTGTCCCGGCAGGCAGCGCCAGTGGCGGCTCCAGGACAGCGGGTCGAGTTGCAGCAGCGGCGCATCGGCCATCTGCACCATGGCGATCTTGTCGCGCGGGATGGTGGCGATGGTAGCGAGGTCGAGCTTGCGGGCGAGGATGTGGAAGCTGTCGAGCACGACCCCGACTTCCGGCCGCCCGGCCCGCCGCACGATCTCCCAGGCATCGCGGTAGTCGTAGATGTGGCGTCCCCAGGCCAGCGCCTCATAGCCGACGCGCAGGCCGCGCCGGCCGGCCCGCTCGCCGAGCTCGACGAAGTCGGCCGCCAGCCGGTCGATGCCGCTCTGCGCCTCCGGCGAGACGTTGGAGCAGACGAAAAGCAACTCGCTGCCGAGTTCCTGCAACAGATCGAACTTGCGCTCGGCCCGGTCGAAGGTGCGCTGCCGGCGTCCCTCCGGCATGCCCTCGAAGTCGCGGAAGGGCTGGCAGGTGACGATGGACAGGCCGAGATCGCCGCAGATCCGGCGCACCTCGGCCGGCGAGCCGGGAAAGGCGATCAGGTCGTTCTCGAAGATCTCGACCGCCGGGAAGCCCGCCGTCGCGATGGCCTCCAGCTTCTCCACCAGGGTTCCCGAAACACAGACAGTGGCAATGGACGGGATCATGGCGTGCTCCTTTCAGCGAAGCCGCGCAATGGCGCGCAAATCGTCCGGCGTGGTGGAGGGCAGTCCAAAGAATTCGAGATAGGCGGGGATCTGCTCGAACAGCATGTCGGTGCCGATCTGGAACGCGCAGCCGCGTTCGCGCGCCGCCGCGAGGAACGGCGTGATCTCGTGCGTCAGCACCACCTCGCCGACGAAGGCGGAAGGCGAGAGCCTGGTGACGTCGACCGGCAGCGGATCACCGGGCCGCATGCCGAGCGGGGTGGCATTGACCACGATGTCGAAGCCGGCCGGGTCGTTGGAGCCGGTCGTGACCGTGAGCGCGGGATAGTGGCGTATCAGCCGCCGGCCGAGCTCGTCGGCCGCCGCCGCGTGGCGGTCGAACAAGGCGAGCTCGGCGATGCCGGCGCGGGCGAGCGAGGCGGCGATGGCCGAGCCGACGCCGCCGGCGCCGACCACCAGCCCGCGCCGGCCGGCCACCTCGCGCCCCTTGCGCAGGAGGCCGCGCACGAAGCCTTCCCCGTCGAACATCTCGCCGACCAGCCGTCCGTCCGCCTCGCGCCGCACGGCGTTGCAGGCGCCGGCGATGGCGGCGGTCGGGCGCACCTCGTCGACGATGGCGAGGGTCACGACCTTGTGCGGCATGGTGATCAGCGTGCCGAGCGCGTTGGAGAGCCGGAAGAACAGCTTGAGAAAGGCCGGGTAGTCGTCGCTGCGGCACCCCATCGGCACGACGAGCGCATCGATGCCCTCGCGCTCGAAATAGGGGTTGTAGATCATCGGCGACTTGAAGCTCTCGGTGGGAAAGCCGAGATGGCCGATCAGCTGTGTGGTTCCGGTGATCATCTCTCGTCCCGATTGCTGTCAGGCGGCGAGCGCGATCGCGCCGCCCTGCCGTGCCGCCCGCCCGATGGCGTCGACCACCCTGAGCGTCGCCAGCCCCTCGCGGCCGGAAACCAATGGCGCCTCGCTGCCGCGTATGACGGCGGCGAAATGCCGGATCTGCCGCCGCAGCGGGTCCTCGGGCGCGACGGCGAGGCGCTCGCGCTCGAGCGGCTCCCACCAGCTGCGCGGCCCCGGATAGCGCCAGACATCCAGCTGCGGCACGCTGAGAGCCCCCTGCGTGCCGGCGATCTGGCAGCAGGCCTCGTCCTCGCGCGGATAGGCCGGGTTCTCGCCGCTGGTGGTCTCCCAGCTCCACGGCGCCACCGTCGTGTCGGAGACGCTCAGCGTGCCGAGCGCGCCGCCGGCGAAGCGCAGCAGCACCGTCGCGGTGTCCTCCACCGCATGGCCGCGCACCGCGCTGGAGGTCTGCGCCTGCACGTCGACGATCTCGCCGCCGAGATGGCGGAACAGGTCGACATCGTGGATGAGGTTGATCAGCACCGGGCCGGCGCCGAGCTGGCGCCGCCACGCCACGTCGAAATAGTCGTCCGGCTTCATCATCCAGGCATGGCCGGACAGCAGCACCAGCCGGCCGAGACGTCCGGCGTCGATCACCTCCCGCGCCTTGCGGATCAGCGGGTTGTGGCGCCGGTGATGCCCGACCAGCAGCGGCACGCGCGCGGCCTCCGCCGCCTCGACCAAAAGCTGCGCCCCGGCGAGGCTGTCGGCGATCGGCTTCTCGACCAGCACCGGAATGCCGGCGGCGACCAGTTCCAGCACGTGCTCGACATGCAGCTGGTTCGGCGTGGCGACCACCACCCCATCCGGCCGCTCCGCCGCCGGCACCGCCGCGAAGCGCGGATAGCAGGGCACGCCGGCCCGTGCCGCGACCTCGCGGGCCGCCGGCGCCGGATCGATGACCGCCGACAGCTGCGTCTCCGGTTCGGCAAGGACATGCGCGATATGGCGCTGCCCGATCAGTCCGGCCCCCATCACGGCGATGCGCAACGGCTGCATGGCTCTCTCCCTTCCGCCGCTTCAGTGCGGGCGCAGGATCTCACCGAGGAATTTGCGGGTGCGCTCGTGGCGCGGCTGGGTGAAGAAGGTGTCGGGCGGGGCCTCCTCGACGATGCTGCCGTCGGCCATGAAGATCACCCGGTCGGCGACCTGCCGCGCGAAGCCCATCTCGTGGGTGACGCAGATCATCGTCATCCCCTCCTCGGCGAGGCCGATCATGGTGTCGAGCACCTCCTTGACCATTTCCGGGTCGAGAGCAGAGGTCGGCTCGTCGAACAGCATGACGCTCGGCCGCATGCACAGCGCGCGGGCGATGGCGACGCGCTGCTGCTGGCCGCCGGAGAGCTGCGCCGGATATTTGTCGGCCTGCTCCAATATGCGGACGCGGTCGAGCAGCCGCTGCGCGGTCTCCTCCGCCTCGCGGCGGCTCAGCTTCAGCGCCCGCATCGGCGCCAGCATGCAGTTCTGCAGCACGGTCATGTGCGGGAACAGGTTGAAGTGCTGGAACACCATGCCGACCTCGCGGCGCACGGCATCGATGCTGTGGCCGTCGTCGTCGAGCCGGGTGCCGCCGACGCGGATCTCGCCCTTCTGGTAGACCTCCAGGCGGTTGATGCAGCGGATCAGCGTCGACTTGCCGGAGCCCGACGGCCCGCACAGGACGATCCGCTCGCCCCGGCGGACCGACAGGTTGATGGCGGACAGCGCCTTGAAGCCGCCATACCACTTCTCGACATCGGCCATGACGATCATGGGATCCGCCGTAGCCGTGTCACGGATGGGAACATGTCTCGTCATGGCCGTGTCTCCCGCTATGCCGCGCTCAGCTGGCCGAGAAGGGGATGCCTTCGAGGCTGTCGGGGAACTGGTGCACCGGCACCTTCATCCACTTGTCGTAGATCTTCTTCAGCTCGCCATTGGCCTTGATCTTGTCGATGAAGGCGTTGAGCGAGGCGTTGATCTCCTTCTCGCCGAGGCGGGTGCAGGCGCCGTTGTAGAGCTTCTGGAATTCGAGCTTGTTCTCGAACTCTCCGGGGCGGGCCTGCTCGACGCGCTGCAGGTAGAAGATGTTGCCGCCGATCGCCTGCACCTGGCCGGAGGCCAGCGCCTGAATGCTCGGCGCGTCGCCGTCATAGCGGCGGATGGTGGTGCCGGCCGGAGCGTTCTTGGTCACCTGGGTGTCCTGCGCGGCTCCCTTGGCGACGCCGATCGAGACCTTGGCCATGTCGGCATTGGTCTTGATCTCCACCGATTTGGGGGCGATCAGCACGATGGCGTTGGCGACATAGGGCTTGCTGAACTGCACCGCCTTAGCGCGCTCGGGCAGCATCGCCATGGTGGCGAACAGCACGTCGACGCGGCCGGACGTCAGCGCCGGGATGCGGTTGCTGACCTCGAGCGGCACGAACTCCACCTCGACGCCGAGCTCCTTGGCGTAGAGCCGGGCCATGTCGGCATCGAGGCCGTCCTGCTTGCCGTCGCTGGTGACG
Organism: Ancylobacter sonchi; assembly: GCF_018390695.1. Lineage (GTDB taxonomy): Bacteria > Pseudomonadota > Alphaproteobacteria > Rhizobiales > Xanthobacteraceae > Ancylobacter > Ancylobacter sonchi. Next base: position 495,849 of record NZ_JAHBGF010000016.1, read on the forward strand.
AAGCCCCAGGGCGGGTTGTCGCCCTGGATGCCGACGATGATCTTGCCGCGCGCCTTGATCTCCTCGGGGGTGACGGCGGAGGCGGGACGGGTGGCGAGCGCCGGCAGGGCCAGCGCCGCGACGGCGGCGGCCAGCACCAGGCGGCGGGTCGGCGTGAAGCGGATCATGTTTCTCTCCCTTTGCATTGGCGTTTTTCGGTTTCTTGAGTGTTTGGCGTTGCTTGAGTGTGTTGTTTGAGTGCTTGGCGTTTTTTGCTTGGACGGCGCCGTCACCGCGAGGCGACGGCGAAGCGGCGTTCGAGATGCGAGCCGTAGAGCGACAGCGGCCAGCACATCAGGAAGTAGAGGATGCCGACGATCCCGAAGACGAGGAGCGGCTGGAAGATCTGGTTCGAGACGATGTTCCCGGCCCGCGCCAGCTCGGTGAAGCCGACGATGGAGGCGAGCGAGGTGCCCTTGATCAGCTGCACGAGGAAGCCGATGGTCGCCGGCAGCGAGATGCGGATCGCCTGCGGCAGCACCACGTCCTTCATCCGCGAGACGTATTTCAGGTTCAGCGCGCTGGCGGCCTCGCTCTGGCCGCGCGGTACCGCCTCGATGGAGCCGCGCCAGATCTCGCCGAGATAGGCGCTGGCGTGCAGGGTGAAGCCGATCGACACCGCCACCCACGCGCTGAGCCGCAGGCCGACCAGCGCCAGCCCGTAATAGACGACGAACAGCTGCATCAGCAGCGGCGTGCCCTGGAACAGCGCGATGTAGCCCGCCGCCAGCCGCTCCAGCGGCCGCATGCCGGAGGTGCGCATCAGCGCGATGGCGAGCCCGCCGATCGCACCGCATACGAAGCCGATCGCCGACAGCGCGACCGTCCATTTCAGGCCGGTGAGGAGGAACAGGAACTCGCCGAGACCCATGGTGCCCTCACTTCACCGGATAGCTGAAATAGCGGGTCGAGATGGTCGAGAAGAACGTCATCATCAGCCAGGACAGGCCGAGATAGAGCAGCGTGATGACGCCGAAGACCTCGAAGCTGCGGAAGCTCTCGGATTCGATGCGCTGCGCCACCGAGGTCAGCTCATAGGCGGAGATCGCCGAGGCCACGCTGGTGGTCAGGGTGAGCAGGATGAACTGGCTGGTCAGCGAGGGGAAAACCGCCCGCAGCGCCGGCTTCAGCACGATGAGCCGGAACACCAGCCCCTTGTGCAGCCCCAGCGCCAGCCCGGCCTCGACCTGGCCGCGACTGATCGACTGCACGCCGCCGCGGATGATCTCGATGGCATAGGCGCCGCCATTGATGCCGAGGGCGAGGATGGCGGTCGGCGTCGGGTCGAGGCGTAGGCCGGCCAGCGGCAGCGCGAAATAGATGAAGTAGATCTGCACCAGGAAGGGCGTGTTGCGGATCAGCTCGACGAAGCCCCGCACCGTCCAGCGTATCGCCTTGTGGCGGGAATCGCGCAGCACCACGCCGCCAATGCCGATGACGATGGCGATCGCCATCCCGCCCAGCGCGAGCAGCAGGGTGCCGAGGCAGCCGGCAAGCAGGTCCGGCAACCCGTCGAGGACGGGCGTGAAATCCAGCGCGTAGTTCATGGCGTTTCCTCGACAGCCGACCTTCTGCGGGTCGGTCCGCTTCATCGTCCCGGCGCCTCTGCGGGCGGCTCGGCAGGCACGGACGCGCAGCTTGCGCGATGCTTTTGGCGGATGATAAATTGTACCAACTGGTTCATTTGGTCAAGCGGAATGTACCAGACGGTACATTCCGCTTCGTGCCGCCCCCGCGCTCGCGCGCGCCCTCTCGGTGCCTCGATGGAAAAGACAGTCACGCCGGCCAAGACCGGCACGCCGCCCCGCGCCGACAGGAAGGCTCAGTCCTGGACCCAGGACCCCGAAGGCGTCCGGCGCAGCATTCTCGATGCCGCGCGCCTCGAATTCGTCGAGCACGGGCTGAGCGGCGCCCGCGTCGACGAGATCGCCGCCAAGACGGCAACCAGCAAGCGGATGATCTACTATTATTTCGGTGACAAGGAGGGGCTCTACCGCGCCGTCATCGAGGAGATGTACGACCGCATCCGCCGCTTCGAGCGCGGCCTCGATCTCGGCGCCCTGCCGCCGGACGAGGCGATGGCGAAGCTGGCCGGCTTCACCTTCGACTACCACGCCGACAATCCCGATTTCGTGCGCATGGTGATGATCGAGAACATCCACCATGCCCGCCATCTCGCCACGTCCACCAAGATCGCCACGCTCAACCTGTCGATCATCGACGTGATCCGGGAGATCTACCGGCGGGGCGTCGCCGAGGGCCTGTTCCGGCCGGGCATCGAGGCGCTGGACATCCACCTGACCATCAGCGCGCTCAGCTTCTACAACGTGTCGAACCGCGCCAGCATCCGGCAGGTGTTCGGCCACGACATGGGCGCGCCGGACATCCTGCCGCAACGCCGGCAGACGGCGATCGACACGGTGATGCGGATGCTGCGGGCCTGACCGCAGCATCCGGAAGCGGGATCGGCGGGCCTCAGGCCTTGCCGGCCATGGCCGCCATCGCCTCGATCGCCAGTTCGTAGCCGGCGGCGCCGAAGCCGAGCATTACGCCGGTGACCACCGGCGAGATCAGCGATTTATGATAGATGCTCTCCCGCGCATGCACGTTGGAGATGTGCAGCTCGATCTTCGGCCCGTCGAACATCTTCAGCGCGTCCATCAGCGCCACCGAGGTGAAGGTGTAGCCGGCCGGGTTGACGACGATGCCGCAGGCCTCGCCGCGCGCCTCATGCACGCTCTCGACCAGCTCGCCCTCGAAATTGGTCTGCCGGAACTCGACCGTGAAACCCAGAGCGCCGGCCTTGGCGGCGCTGCGCTCCGCGATCTCCTTCAGCGTCGTGGTGCCGTAGATGTGCGGCTCGCGCTGGCCGAGCAGATTGAGGTTCGGCCCGTTCAGAATGTAGATGCGGCGTCCCATTCCCGTTCCCCCGGTTGGTGCGCGTTGCCCCTGAAGCCCTTTTCGATGGGGTGGTGTCACCCGATCGGAAGGGCTTTAGATTCAACAAGTTGGAGCATCTTCTCTTCGCGAAAGTCGATCAACTTGCGCGGAAAATGCTCTAGACGCGCTCGATGGCGATGGCGATTCCCTGTCCGACGCCGATGCACATGGTGGCGAGGGCGAGGCGGCCCTTTGTCTCGCCGAGCTCCAGCGCGGCGGTGCCGGTGATGCGGGCACCGGACATGCCGAGCGGATGGCCGAGCGCGATGGCGCCGCCATTGCGGTTCACCCGCGGGTCGTCGTCGGCGATGCCGAGCTGGCGCAGCGTGGCGAGCCCCTGCGAGGCGAAGGCCTCGTTGAGCTCGACGACGTCGAGCTGGTCCGGCGTCGGGCCGAGGCGGGCGAGCAGCTTCTGGCTCGCCGGCGCCGGGCCGATGCCCATCACCCGCGGCGGCACGCCGGCGGTGGCGCCGCCGAGGATGCGGGCGAGCGGCGTGAGGCCATGCTTCCTCGCCGCCGCTTCCGAAGCGATGATCAGCGCCGCGGCGCCATCATTCACGCCGGAGGCGTTGCCGGCGGTCACGCTGCCGCCGGCGCGGAACGGCGTCGGCAGCTTGGCCAGCGTCTCCAGCGTGGTGGCGCGCGGGTGCTCGTCCTTCTCGACCATCACCGGCGCGCCCTTGCGCTGCGGGATGATGACCGGGACGATCTCCCTGGCCAGCCGGCCATTGGCCTGCGCCGCCGCCGCCTTCTGCTGGCTGCGCAGGGCGAAGGCGTCCTGGTCCTCGCGCGAAACATGGTAGTCGGCGGCGACGTTCTCGCCGGTCTCCGGCATGGAATCGACGCCGTACTGCGCCTTCATCAGCGGGTTGACGAAGCGCCAGCCGATAGTGGTGTCGTGGATCTCCGCGCTGCGCGAGAAGGCGCTCTCCGCCTTGGGCAGCACGAAGGGCGCACGGCTCATGCTCTCGACGCCGCCGGCGACGACCAGTTCCGCCTCGCCCGCCTTGATCGCGCGGGCGGCGGTGATCACCGCATCCATGCCCGAGCCGCATAGCCGGTTGATGGTGGTGCCGGGCGTCGCGACCGGCAGGCCGGCCAGCAGCAGCGACATGCGGGCGACGTTGCGGTTATCCTCGCCGGCCTGGTTGGCGCAGCCGAAGACCACCTCGTCCACCGCCTCCCAGTCGAGGGCGGCGTGGCGGGCCATCAGGGCCTTGAGCGGGACCGCGCCGAGATCGTCGGCGCGCACCGAGGACAGCGCCCCGCCGAAACGGCCGATCGGCGTGCGGACATAGTCGCAGATGAAGGCGTCGGTCATGGTGCGGTCCTCACAGCTCGGGCGCGACGAGATCGCCGACCGGCCCGTCGACATGCAGCGTCGCGCCGGTCATCGCCTGCAGCGCGTCGAAGGGCAGGTCCGGGAGCTTCTCGCGCAGCACGAAGCGGCCGCCGGCGATGTCGACCACCGCATGGCTGGTATAGACGCGGGTGACGCAGGCGACGCCGGTGAGCGGGAAGCTGCAGCGCTCCACCAGCTTGGGCTCGCCGCTCTTGGTCAGGTGCTCGGTGATGACGAAGACCTGCTTGGCGCCGTGCACGAGGTCCATGGCGCCGCCGACCGCCGGCACGCCCTTGGCCCCGACCCGCCAATTGGCGAGATCGCCAGCCTGCGACACCTGGTAGGCGCCGAGGATGGCGACGTCGAGATGGCCGCCGCGCACCATGGCGAAGCTGTCGGCATGGTGGAAGAACGCCGCGCCCGACTTCAGCGTCACCGCCTTCTTGCCGGCGTTGATCAGGTCCCAGTCCTCCGCGCCCGGCGCCGGCGGCTCGCCGAAATTGAGGATGCCGTTCTCGGTGTGGAAGATCGCCTCGCGGCCGGGCGGCTGATAGCTCGCCACCATTTCGGGGAAGCCGATGCCAAGATTGACATAGGCGCCGTCGGCGATGTCCTGCGCCGCCCGCCAGGCGATCTGGGCGTTGGAGAGCCGGGCGTTGTGAGAGACTGCGGGGGTCATGCGTACACCGCTCCGGCCCGGATGAGGTCTTCTTCCTGCTGGGGATCGGTCACCTCGACGACGCGGTCGACGAAGATGCCGGGGGTGATGACGTTCTCGGGGTCGATGCCGCCGGGCGGCACGATCCGCGAGACCTGGACGATGGTGGTGGCCGCCGCCATGCACATCAGCGGGCTGAAATTGCGCGCCGCCTGATTGTAGGTGAGGTTGCCCTGCGGGTCGCCCAGCTGCGCCTTCACCAGTGCGAAGTCGGCCTTCAGCCAGTGCTCCCGCACATAGTGACGGCCCTCGAACTCGGCGGTGGCCTTGCCCTCGGCGAGCTCGGTTCCGTAGCTGGTCGGAGTATAGAAGGCCGGGATCCCGGCTCCGCCGGCGCGGATGCGCTCGGCAAGCGTGCCCTGCGGGACTAGCTCCAGTTCGATCTCGCCGCGCAGATAGCGCTCGGTGAAGGCGCGCGGGTCGGAGGAGCGCGGGAACGAGCAGATCATCTTGGCGACCATGCCGGCATCGATCATCGCGGCGATGCCGATGCGCCCGTTGCCGGCATTGTTGTTGACCACGGTGAGGCCCTTGGGCCGCTTGTCGATCAGCGCGTGGATCAGCTCGATCGGCGCGCCGGCGCCGCCGAAGCCGCCGATCATCACGCTGGCGCCGTCGCCGATCGGCGCGACCGCCTCGGCCAGGGATCCGACCGTCTTGTCCATCCGCGTCCTCCCGCCGGCCCCTTGTCGGACGGGGCGCTTTGCAGTGCCGAGACATAGAAGTCCGCGAAAAACCGGGCAAGGAATATGTTCATTAATTGATATTTGTTCATATATCGTACAAATTCATGCCGTCAGCGATGCGGGAGAGGGTGATGCAGCCGGCCATCAAGGAGACGGATTTCATCGGCGGTTTCGCCAAGGGGCTGAAGGTGATCGAGGCCTTCGACGCCGCCAAGCCGCGGCTCTCGATCACCGACATCGCCAAGCTCACCGGGCTCGACCGGGCGACGGCGCGGCGCTGCCTGCTCACGCTCGCCGCGCTCGGCTATGCCGACTACGACGGCAAGTTCTTCAGCCTGACACCGCGCATCCTGCGCCTCGGCCACGCCTATCTGTCGGCGACGCCTCTGCCCTCGCTGCTGCAGCCGCATCTCGACCAGCTGTCGGAGGCGGTCGGCCAGAGCGCGTCCGCTTCGGTGCTGGACGGGGAAGAGATCGTCTACATCGCCCGCGCGGCGCAAAAGCGGGTGATGTCGATCAATCTGCTACCAGGCTCGCGCCTGCCGGCCTGGTGCTCCTCGATGGGGCGGGTGTTGCTTGCCGCGCTTGGCGATGAGGAGGTGCGCCAGCGCCTCGCCCGGGCGCGGCTCGAGCCCCTCACTCCCTTCACCCGCGTCGATCCGCAGGAATTGCTGGCCGAGATCGGGCGCGTCCGCGCGCAGGGTTATGCGGTGATCGACCAGGAACTCGAGATCGGTCTGTGCTCCATCGCCGTCCCGGTCCGCGACGTCACCGGCCGCGTGGTGGTGGCCATCAATATCGGCGCACCGGCCGCCGTGGTGGCGGCGGCGGACATGCCCAAGCTCTATCTTCCGGAGCTTGTAGCAATCCAGCAGCAGCTGGCGGTGACGCTGCGCTGAGCGCGGTCGTCGATCCCATTGGCGTCGGGGGGTAAGTCCATAGCCGGCTTCGTTCTTAAGGTCGGAAGCCTGAGGATGGATCAGGAGGCCTTCAGCAAGTGCCGGAAGTTGCCGCCCTTGTTCAGCACGTCGGCGAGCGAATAGCGATCCAGTGTCGCGAGAAATGCCTGCAGCGCCTCGTCGAGCACACAGGTCAGGCCGCAGGCCGGTGCGATGAGGCAGCTCGAGCATCCGACGAGATCGAAGCCGTCCTCGGTATGCCGGACCAGCGCGCCGATATTGATCTCGCCGGGAGGGCGCGCCAGCCGGATGCCGCCGGAGCGGCCACGCGCGCTCTGCAGATAGCCGGCATTCACCAGATCGTTGACCACCTTCATCAGGTGGTTCTGCGAGATGGCGTAGGCGCGGGCGATCTCGGCGATCGAGCATTGCCGTTCCGGGCGCGATCCCAGATATAGCAGCACCCGCATGGCATAGTCGGTGTAGCGCGTCAGGCGCATCTCGCCTCCGTGTCAGAACCAGCGTTGCGGGGCCACACGTCCGGCGGCGCCCCCTTGCGTCAGGCAAGACTGCGCGTGAGGACATGGAGCCAATCGGCCTCCGTGACCACGCCGACCGGCCGACGATTCCCATCGACGACGAACACCGAATGTACCCGGCCCTGGGCGTAGCGCTCCAGCAGGTCGATCGCCGGCGTGGCGGGGGTCGCCGTGGCGGCCGGCGTCATCACCTCGCCAACATGGCGCGCCGGCCGGAGGAGTTCGCGCAGGCCGACGGCGCCGACGAGCAGTCCGGCACCGTCCACCACCGCCAGCCGGCGGATGTCGCGTTTCACCAGCAGTCCGCGTGCCTGCTCGGGAGAGGCGTCGTCCTTCACGCCGATCACGCCCGTCACCATGAGATCGGCACAGGTCAGTTCGCGATAGGAGCGCGCGATCGCCCGTCGCTCCATGTGCCGTACCAGGCTTTCGAGATCGTCCGCGCCGATGTCGAAGGATTCGCCGGCTTCCTTCAACGTGGCGGCGATGTCGGCCTTGCTCACCGTCCATGGCCGGTCCGAGGCCCGCGCCGGCTGCGGCGAGGGGGCGACGTGAGGATAGCTGTGGCCGGACATGCGATGGTAGAGCCAGGCGCTTGCCACCAGCACGACGGCGTTCAGCCCGACCGGGACGAAGGGGAACAGCAGGCTCGACGAGCCCCCGATGAACAGCCCGACCAGCGCCGCCGCGCCGCCCGGCGGATGCAGGCACCGCAGCAGCGACATCGCACCGATGGCGCAGGCGACGGCCAGCCCGGCCGAGAGCGCGGTGAGCGGCATCAGGTGACCGATCGCGACGCCGATGGCGGCCGAGATGACGTTGCCGCCTATCGCCGGCCAGGGCTGTGCCATCGGGCTGGCCGGTACGGCGAACAGCAGGACCGCCGAGGCGCCCATGGGCGGAACGATCCATACGAGATGGTTCATGTCCGTCGCGGCGAGACCGCCGATCACCGCCGACAGCCCGATGCCCATGAGGGCGCCGAAACAGGCGAGGGCCCGATCCCGGAGCGTCGCTCCCGCAAGGATGGGACGGAACAGTCTTAAGCGTGCAAAGGCTGACAAGGCCCACTCCAGATGCATCGCGTGGAAGCTTGAGCGCCACGGGGGGCGAGACTGACGGGCTTGGCGGCCATGCGACCGCCCGCCGGGTCGCGAACGACGCCGCGCTTCCCGCTTAAACATTCATCTCATATACATGATTTGAGGCGCGTGTCCAACGCCGCCCAGGCCTTCGGAGCGCGGCGGGCTTCGGCCCGTGGCGCCGACGGCTTGACGTCATGGGCGACATGTCGCGGAAGCACCGTTCCGGTCGTCGTGCGCGACGCGGCTTGGTGGCGGGAACCCTGGCGCATGTGAGGCGCGGCGCGTCCTATGGCGACCGTCAGAAGCGAGATGAGAGCCCCGGGCTGCGAATGTCGTCAGAATGGCACCGACAGCCGAATGCTCGCCTCCTGGGCGAGATAGGCGTCGCCGATCTGGGCACGGTATTCGCCGCGCAGTTCGTAGCCATTGCCGGCGACGAATTGCAGGCCGGCGCCGAGATCGACCAGCGTGTCGGGCAGCTGCACTTCGGAGACGAAATCGATGCCCTGGCGGGAATCCGTGTCGAAGCTCAGCGCCTGGCTCATCCCGTCATTTGACAGGAAGGTCACGCCGGCGGTCGCGAAGGGCCGCAGCCAGCCGCCGCCGGAAAGATCGATGCGCGCGCCGACCTCCACCGCCGGGCTGACGGCGAAGCTCCATTCGCGCATGGCCTCGCTGGTCAGGCTGACGCCTTCGCCGGTGTCCGTGCCGGCGCCGGGCACGTAGGTGTAGAGGGCGTCGAGATCGACATAGGGGCGCAGATAGAAGTTCGGATTGGGCAGCACGAACTCATAGGCCGCCCGCAGCCGGAAACCGGCGGTCCAGATGTCGCTGGCGCTGGAGGCGCGCCAGGCTTCGGATTCGAAATCGAACAGGCGGCTGGTGTCGAACCGGCCGTAGCTGCCCTGCATCGCCGCCGACAGCAGCAGCGGCCCCATCTGGTGCTTGATCGCCATCGAGACGTCGCCGGCCTGGCCGTCGACGCTCGTGTAGCCGTCATTGGCGTCGAGATCGGTGGTGCTGTAGGCGCCGGACACGCCCATGAACCAGTCCTTGGCGACCTCCCACTGGGCGCCGGCGCGCATGGTGATGCCGTTCTGCGAGAAGCCGTCCGCCGCCGAGGTATCGTCCATGGTGATCCGCGACGCCGTCACCTTGCCCCATGCGCACTGGCTTTCGGTGATCATCACCCCGTCGTCGACGAAGATGGGGCAGCTCATCGCCGCGCTCAGCGAGCTGCGCGCGGCCAGGGTCTGGGTGATGGCCGGCGCCTGCTGGCCCTCGCTCGACTGGCTGTCCACCGCCTGCCGGTAGTCTTCCGCCGAGGTGAGATTGGCGATCTGAGCGAAGATCGCCGCGCTCGGCCAGGGATCGCGGTCCCAGGACTGCTGCAGGCCGTCGGCCAGCCGGCGCTCATTGTCGTTCCAGGCGTCGCTCTGGCTCTCCGGGGTGCGGAAGCGGGCCGACGGCGTCACCGACAGGGTGTGATCGGTGTTGCTCGTCGACCAGGAGATCGGGTTGCCCTCGCGGGCGAGCGTGGTGATCTGGCTCGCCGTCAGCCGTCCGGTCGAGGAGATCAGCGCGAAGGACTGCGGCACCAGCTGGTCGACGGCATAGGGCGAGATCATCAGGTCGCGGGCCGTGACCGTTCCGCTGGCACGCAGCGTGTCCTGGCGGTAGGCGGAGGCGGCGGAGCTGGTGACGTCGGCCAGCATCGCGCCGCTCAGCACCACCTTCTCGGCGGTGACGTTCAGCACGGCGACGCTGCCGCGGCCGCCAATGTCGAGCGTGCCCCGGCTCTCGAAGCTCGATCCCCTGCCGCCCATCTCGACCGCGCCGGTGCCCGACCGGCTCCGGTAGGTGCCGCCCGCCTCGGTGAGGAACTGGTTGGCGCCGGAGGAGAGCAGCACGTCGCCCTCGATCGTTCCCCAATTGGTGAGGCTGGTGGTGCCCAGCCGCGAGATCAGCGCCAGCTCGGAGGCCGCCCCCATCAGCGAGCCGGCGGTCAGCTTGACGGTGTTCGCCCCCGCCGCGTCGATGCGGATGCCCGCCCCGGTGCCGGAGCCGCCCCAGATCGTGCCGTCATGCGTGATGTCGGCGCTGCCGCTCCAATAGGCGACGCGGCTGTCGATCGAGCCGTCGGTCTTCTGGCGGCCGGCCTGGATGAACACCCCATAGGCGTCCTTGCCGGTGGCGATGATGTCGCCGCGTGTGTCCAGCGTCACCTTGCCGGCGTGGCCGGTGTGCCAGTTCGGCGTGTAGTGGTCGGACTTGCCGGGCGGATCGGTGTGTTCGTCATAGGTGTCCTCGATGATGCCCCAGACGAAGCTCTTGAACCGGCGGATCGGGCGGCTCGCCGCGCTGGTGATCGGCGCCACGTCGGTGCCGTTGACGTCGAAGGCGGCGCCGCCGCCCCCGGTCAGGCTCTGGATGAACAGGCCGTGCGCCCGCTTGCCGGTGGTGAGGATGGACATGCGCGAGGACGGGTCGTCCATGCCGACTTTGATGTCGCCGCCGTGGCCGTAGGACGGCACCCAGCCATTCACCCGGCGCGTAGTCTCCGCGAGGTCGTAGACGGAGGCCATCTTGATCTGGCCGGTGCCCACGCCGCCATAGCCACCGCCGCCGCCGATGGACTGTAGCAGCGCGCCATAGGCGCCGTCGCCGGCGGTGACGATCCGCGCCCCCGACCCCAGGGTGAGCGTGACCTTGCCGCCGTCCCCGCCGGCGTTGCGCTGGGTGTCGGAGCTCGACAGGCCGCCGAAGGTGAGATCGAAGGTCACCGGCTTGTTCTGGCTGCTGGCATCGGCGCCGAGACCGCCGCCCGCGCCGATGCTCTGCGCCACCACGCCGATGGCGCCGAGGCCGGCGGTCGCGATGGTGCCACTCGTCGTGACCTTCACCTCGCTGCCGGATCCGCCGAACGGGTTGTTCGAGGCGTAGCCCGCTCCGCCGAACTGCGCGGTGACCTTCGCCGCTGGGATGCCGCTGGCCTCGGCCTCGCGCAGCGCCTTGAGGTCCAGGCTGTGATCGCCGGCCTCGCTGGCGGCGTCCGCCAGCAGCGCGTCGAGCGCCTTGAGGGCGTCGGCTTCCTCCTGGCTCGCCGCGAGGGTCTCGGCATCGGCCGGATCGCGCCGGTTGATCACATAGACGCCGCCGCCGCCGCCGATGCTCTGCGCGACGATGCCGTGCGCCTCCTTGCCGCCGGTGGTGATGAGACCGGAATTGACCAGCGTGACGGCGCCGCCATCGGCCAGCGAATTGATGCTGGCGCCGAGGCTCACCTTGGCGTTCATCGCCGCCGTCATCGCCTTGCTCGACGTCGCCGCCACCAGCCCGCCGCCGCCGCCGATGCTCTGGCCGAGCATGCCGAACGCCGCGTTGCCGGTGGTGGCGATCGCGCCGCTATTGGTGAGGGTGGCGCTCGCCCCGGCACCGGAGGCGCCGCCGGAGCGGTTGCCGATGGTCATGTTGATGTCGAAGACGCCGGGGCCGACCGTGACCGAGCCGCCGGCGGTGCCGCCGCCGCCGCCGATCGATTGCGCCAGCATGGCATGGGCGATCGCGCCATGGGTGGTGATGCTGCCCTCGTTCGTCGCCGTGACCTCGCCGCCCTTGCCGCCGTCGCCGCCCTTGCCGCCGACCTGCACGTCGAGGGTGATCGGCACGGGAATGGGGGATTCCTTCAGCTTGCCGTTCGCCCAGCCCTCCTTGGCAAGATACTGCGTCACGCTGGTCACGCGCGCGATCAGGTCCTTGATCGCGGCGGTCTTCACGGCTTCGACGAGCGCGTCGGTGTAGATCTTCTTGTAGTCGATCCGCCGCTCGACCTCCTCCAGCGCCGCCTTGGCCGACAGGGAGCCGTCATTGCCGGCCGCCACCTGCCGGGCGACGTTGCGCCGGGCGTCCTCGATGTCCTGCTTGGCCTGCGCCAGGCCGGCCTTGATGCCGCTGAGGATCGATTTGGCACCGAGCAGCTTCAGCTGGAAGGACGAGTTCTCGTTCAGCCAGTCGACGCTGTTGCCGGCGACCTTGGAGAGCAGGTCGTTGCCCTGGACCAGATAGTTGGCGATCTTGACGACGCTGGAGGCGACGTCGGTGACTGCGTTGCCCTGCGGTTCGGTCGAGTCGCCGAAGGCGCCGCCATTGCCGCCGCCGCCGCCGACGCTCTGGGCCTGCATGCCGAAGGAGCCGTCGCCATAGGTGGTGATGGAGGCGTTGCGCGCATTGGTGGCGGTCGCCACGCCCCCGTCGCCGCCCTTGCCGCCCTTGCCGCCGACCCCGAGCCGGGCGGCGCCGTCGGTCGAGCTCGCCGTCAGGTAGCCGCCGCCATTGCCGCCACCGCCGCCGACGCTCTGGACCAGCAGGCCGGTGGAGGACGAGCCGCGCGTCAGCACGCTCGACGCATTGGTCGCGCTGGCCCGGCCGCCGGCGCCGGCGCCGGCGCCATCGCCGCCCACGCTGATGCTGACGCCGAGCGAGGCGCCGTTCGGGATCGACCCCGCCGCCGTCTCCAGGATGTAGCCGCCGAGGCTGGAATCGGTGGTGAGCCCGGCCTTCACCGACGAGGAGCCGGGACCGCCATTGCCGCCGCCACCGCCGATGCTCACCACCTGCATCGCCGGCGAGAAGGCGCCGGAGGTGGTGATGGTGCCCCGGTTGGTCGCGAGCGCCTCGCCACCATCGCCGCCACCACCACCGGTGCCGCCAATGCCCAGCGAGACGCCGAAATTGTAGCTGACGCCGAGCATGTCGCTGATCGAGCTGGCGGCGGCGCCATTGCCCCCGCCGCCGCCAATGCTGCTGATCAGCATGCCGACCGCGCTGTCGCCGCTGGTCTTGATGTCGGCGCGGTTCACCACCGTGGCGGTGCTGCCGGCGCCGCCCTTGCCGCCCGATCCGCCAAGCGCATAGGTCATGCTGAAGGTGGGAACATCCGGCAGGCCCACCGCCACCGCATAGGCGGAGGCGTCGCCCGCCCGCCCGCCGCCGCCGCCGATGCTGCTCGCCTCGACGCCATGCGCGCCGACGCCGCTGGTGGTGACGTTCGAGGTGTTGTCGATGCTCACCCGGCCGCTGGTGCCGCCATCGCCGCCGTCGCCGCCGATCGAGACCGATATGGCCGAGACGATGCCGCCGGTCTTGCTCGTGGCGCTGCCGCCGGCGCCGCCGCCGCCGCCGATGCTCTGGGCGATGATGCCGCTCGCATTGTTGCCGGAGGTGACGATGCTTCCGCGCTTGCCGTCGGCGCTCGGCCGGATCCTCACCGTGCCGCCATTGCCGCCGGCCCCGCCGTCGCCGCCGCGGGCGACGCCGAGCAGGATCGCAAATCCGCCGGCATCGCCGCCGGGTCCGCCACCGCCGCCGACGCTCTGGGCCAGCAGGCCGTAGGCATCCTTGCCGGAGGTGGTGATGCTGCCGTCATTGTCGACGACCACCCGGCCGCCGTCGCCGCCATAGCCGCCCGTGCCGCCCTTGGAGAAGAACGTGCCGTCGCCGCCGGCGCCGCCGCCCACATAGGAGCCCGGCGTGATCTTCGACAATCGCACCGCCGCCAGGGCGGCGCCCCCGCCGAGGCTCTGCGCCGCCAGTCCGATCGAGCCCTGGCCCGACGTGGTGATGGTGCCGGTATTGACCACCTCCACATTGCCGCCATTGCCGCCGGCCCCGCCATTGCCGCCATGCGTGAAGATGTCCTCGGAATCGCCGCCATTGCCGCCGGGACCGCCCATCGAGGCGGCGGAGACGCCAAAGGCGTAGTCCCCGGCGGTGGTGACGGTGCCGGTCTGGCGCAGCCTGACATGGCCGCCATCGCCGCCGGCCGCGCCGGGCACGCCGCCGATGCCGGCGCCGTCGTCCTCGAAATAGGCGACGGCCCGGCCGCCTTGCCCGCCCACCGAGCGCAGGACGATGCCATGCGCGCGTTCCCCATGGGTCTCGACCCGGCCGTCATTGGTGACGATCACCTCGCCGCCGGCCCCGCCCGGCGTCAGTCGGCCTTCATCGTCGTAGCCGGCGTCGAGGCCGGTCCCGCCGATGGATTCCGCCAGCACGGCGGGCAGGGCGCTCCAGGTCTCGATGCTCCCCGCCTTGCCGATAGTGACCGTCACCGGGCCGCCGGCGGCGCCGGCATAGTAGCTGGTCTGCCAATCCTCATCCCGCTCGAAGGCGAAGGCGATCGGATTGCCGGTCCGGTTGCGGCCGGACTGCCCACCCTTCGAAAGCGCCCAGATCCCCGTGACCGCGCCGTTCTCGGCGCCGCTCTCGAACAGCGAGCCGTTCATCTCGACGGTGACCGCGCCGCCTGAGCCGCCGCGACCGATGCCGCTGGCTCCGACGCCGCCGGAACCGCCGATGGAGTAGGCCTCGATCACCGCCCGCTCATTATTGGCGCGGTAGGCGTCGGGCACGTAGAGCGAGACGCCGTCGCGGATGGTGATGTGCACATCGCCGGCATCGCCACCATCCTTGCCCGCCACGTCGCGGGCATAGCCGAACAGCTCGTCCAGCCTTGTGTACGGCGTGGTGCCGATGCCGCCGTCGCCGCCGACCGATCCAGCTTCGACGAGCGGGCTCACCTTGTCGGAGATGCCGGTTTCGACGACCACGGTCACCGGCCCGGCGGAGCTTCCGGCCGTCGCGCCATGGTCGGTAGTGTAGGAAGTGCCGTTCGCGCCGCGCACGACATGGGCAATGCGCTCGTCGGCCTGCGCGGTTTCGGCGGTCTGCATGCAGAGGGCAAGCACGAGGCAGCTTGTGCCCGTCAGGAGAAGCCGGCGCCGCTGACTCATACGCCCTTCCCGAACCATTGCGTCCTGCCCTGCCCCCGTATCCCGACCGTGTCGGGCTCGCAGGCCTTTCGTCGGCGAGCAATGTGATCACCAACGGCCGTAAGGTCCAAGGAGATCAGGCGAGTGGACGCTTCGTCATGCTGAATTGCACAGGGTTGTCGCCGTTCGGGCACACCTCGGAGCCGGGCTGCCCATGCGGGGGGGAATCCGTCATCCGCGATGGCGGGCCCCCGGCTAAGCGACCGACCGGAGATTTCTGAGCCGCCTCCCGACATACGGCCCGGATGGGCGAGGCGACCTCACAAGGTCCGGCAGTCGGTGAGGGCGAAGGTGCGACACCGTCACCACGCGTTGAAGCAGGGGCGTTTCGCCGATGCGGCTTGGCGTACCCGAGCCGGAGCCGATGCATCGCCGCCCAGGCGCAACGGGCCACGATGCATCGGCGGGCACAACGTCCCGGTATCGGCGAGTAGTGCTAGCCTGCCCGCTCGCCGGCCGGCGCCAGCGCCGACCATTCGGCGAAGGTCGGGGTCGGCATGTCGAAGCGGTCGCGGATGGTCGCGCAGGTCGAGCCGCCGAGCCGGGCGATGGCGTCGAGCCGCGCCGGGTCGACGCGCAGCCGCTCGGCATCGACCACATCGGCGCGGTAATGCGCATAGACGATCTCGCCAAGGATGATCTGGCGCGACTTGCCGAGCTCCAGCGTCAGGTGCCGCCGGCACTCGAAGGCCGCCGGCGCCTCTCGTATCCAGGGCGAGGCCACCTTCACGCCCGGCATTGCGGTGAAGCCGGCGGCGGCGACCTCGTCATGGCCCGGCGGGAAATTCGCCGCGCACAGATGCATGCCCTCGGCGATGGCGTGCGAGACGATGTTCACCGTGAACACCTCGGTCAGGCGGATATTGCGCGCGGTGTCCTTGAACGACATGTCGGCGTGGTTCTCCACCCCGAGCGCCAGGATCGGCGGATCGGCCGACAGGCAGTTGAAGAAGCTGAACGGCGCCGCGTTCACCCGCCCTTGCGGGTCGACGGTCGTCACCAGCGCGATGGGGCGCGGCACGATGGTGCCGATCATCAGCTTGTAGCGCTCGCGTTCGCCGAGCGCCCGGAAGTCGAAGCCGACGGTCTCGGCGGCGGGTTCTGTGAGCGTGCTCATAGGTCGAGCCCCTTGATCCGCGCCGCATAGGGGGCGAGGACATCGCGGATGTCGCGCTCGACCTTCTCCTGCAGGAGCGCGCGACTGGCGACGGCGGCGAGGTGATGGTCCATCAGCCCGGCAGCGCGCGCGGCATCGCCGGCGATCAGCGCGTCGACGATCTCGCCATGTTCGCTCACGCCGCAGTCGGAGGAGTGCGGGCGGCCATACATGGCGAGGATGAGCGAGCAGCGCGACACCACCTCGGTGACGTAGCGGATCAGCACGTGATTGCCGGTCAGCCGCGCCAGCAGCAGGTGGAATTCGCCGGCGAGGCGGATCGATTCCACCTCATTGCGGCCGGAAACCTCGTGCTCGCGGGCGACATGGTCGCGCAGCACGGCGATCTCGTCCGCCTTCAGCTTGCCGGCGAGGCATTCGGTGACGATGCGTTCGAGGCCCCGCCGGACGACGAACACGTCGCGTCCCTCGTCGAGGCTGGGATTGGCGACGAAGGCGCCGCGATTGGGTTTCAACTCGACCAGTCCTTCGACGGCGAGGCGGCCGAGCGCCTCGCGCGCAATGGTGCGGCTGGTGCCGAAGGCGTCGCCGATGGCGTCCTCCGGGAGCTTGGCTCCCGGCTGGAGCCGCTGCTCGATGATGGCCTGCCGAAGCGCGTCCTGAACCGCTTCGGTACGGGAGATCGCCCCGTGCTCGGCCGGGGGCGGACCTTTCCCCTTGGCGGTCGGATCGTTGACGGAGCGCGAGGCCCCCTTCTTCATCGTGTTCATGCGAATTCTCTGCGTTTCGTATGCGCTGAATCAGCCTCGCGCCGCGGTGGCAGCCTTGCGCGCTTTCACCCAGCTGTCGAGGATCGCCACCGCCTCGGTGTCCATCGCCTGCTGCGACGGCATGGCACGCGCCTCGACCGGGGCGCCGGCGGCCACGCGCAGCGCCTCGACATCGATGGGGTGGCGCTCGGCGCGGGTCAGCGTGGCGAAGGCGACACCGGCCTGACCCATCGAGGCGGCGTAGTAGAGCGTCGAGATGCCCGCCACCTCCATGGTCGCCACGCACATCGCGCAGGGCTCGCAGGAAGTGTAGAGCTCGCAACCCGAGAGGTCGACGCATTCGAGCCGGCGGCAGGCGTCGCGGATCGCCTCCACCTCGCCATGCGAGGTCGGATCGAAATGGGCGAGCGAGTGGTTGAGCCCCTCGCCGACGATGGCGCCATCCTTGACGATGACGCAGCCGAACGGTTCGGTGCCGGGCTTTTCCAGCGCCTCGCGCGAGATGTCGATGGCGCGGCGCATGAAGTCTTCGCGATACATGTCTGTCTCCTCCTTCGATAGGTCAGGCGGCCTGCGGTAGCAGCCGGCCTCAGTATGTCGAGCCCGGCTGCGGCGGCGGCCATGCTCAGTGTGTCAGGCGGCCTGCGGCAATAACCATGCATGCCGCGAATCCCAACTCAGCTTCACCCGGCGGCCGGGCACGAGGTCGAGCGCTTCGATCTCGTGCTGCTGCTTCTGCACGCGGAATTCCGTGCCGCCCTCGATCTCGACGAACACGGTCTGCGTCGAGCCGACGAATTCGAGCCCGAGCACGGTCCCCGCGATGCCCGGCCCTTCGATGTCAGCCGCTAGGGCAATGCGGTCGGCGGCGATCACGAAGTCGCCGCGACTGCCTTCCGGGCGCGCGGCGTCGGCCGGCACGCGGAAATCGCCGAGCGCGCTGCCGATCTCCAGCTGGCCGTCCGCACCGCCGCGCACCTCGCCGCGGATCAGGTTGTTCATGCCCATGAACTCGGCCACGAAGGCGTTGGCCGGCGCGCGATAGACGTCCTGCGGCCGCCCGACCTGCTGGATGTGCCCCTCGCTCATGATGACGATGCGATCGGCGAGCGCGAAGGCTTCCGACTGGGCATGCGTCACATAGACGAAGGTGATGCCGAGCTCGCGGTGCAGCCGTGACAGCTCGGTCTGCATGCGCACGCGCAGATGCGCGTCGAGCGCCGAGAGCGGCTCGTCGAGCAGCAGCACCGAGGGTTCCGTCACCAGCGCGCGGGCGATGGCGACGCGCTGGCGCTGGCCGCCGGACAATTGGGCGATGTTGCGTTCCGCCATGCCGGCGAGGCCGAGCCGGTCGAGCCAGTCGAGCGCGCGCTTGCGCCGCTCGGCCGCGCCGACCTTCTGCATGCGCAGCGGGAAGGCGACGTTCTCGGCCACGGTGAGGAACGGGAACAAAGCGAGGCTCTGCCACACCATCGGCGTGTTGCGCTGGAAGGCGGGCACGCCGCGCATGCTGTCGCCGCCGATACGGATTTCGCCGCCGGTCGGCTCGTCCAGCCCGGCGATCAGCCGCAGCGTGGTGGACTTGCCGCAGCCGGACGGGCCCATGATGGCGATGAACTCGCCGGCGTCGATGTCGAGATCGATCGACTTGACGGCGTGGTGGTCGGGGTAGCGCTTGTCGAGCTTGTCGAGCGCGATATAGGGCGTCGGCATCGGACTCTTCCTCGTCAGGATGTGGGGTTGCGGCGTCCGGCGCGGACACCGGTGAAACGCTGGGCGAGCAGCACCAGCGCCACGCTGACGACCAGCACCACCGTGCCGACCGCGTTGATCTTCGGGTTCACCTGTCCCTGCAGCAGGTTGAGGATGCGCACCGGCAGCGTCTCGTGCACGCCGCCGACGAACCAGGCGATGAGGAACTCGTCGAACGACACCGCCGCCGACAGGAAGAACGAGGCGATCAGCGCCGGCTTGCAGAACGGCAGCACGACATGGATGAGCGCCGCCGCCGGCGAGGCGCCGAGGTTCCACGCCGCCGGCTCGAGGTCGCGGCTGAGATCGTTGAGGCGCAGGCGGATGATCGCCATCGAGAAGGAGGTGGCGATGGCGACATGGCAGGCCATGATGGTCTCCAGCCGCCCGAACAGCCCGAGGCGGGACAGGAAGGCGAGCATCGCCATGCCGAGGATGGTGGCCGGTACCGCCGGTGGCACCGCCACCAGGAGCACGAAGGGCAGCTTGAGCTGGAAGCGGTAGCGGAAGTCGATATAGGCCGCCGCGAAACCGAGCACCGTCGAGGCGATCGCCGTCCCCAGCCCGACCAGCACGCTGTTGACGAAGGCATCGCGGATCATCGGGTCGTCGAGGATGGCACGGTGCCATTCCAGGCTGAAGCCGCCCCACGGAATGGTGGGGAAGCGGTTGGCGTCGAAGGAGAACACCACGATGACCAGCATCGGCGTGGCGATGAACAGGAAGAGCGCGCCGAGAAAACCATATTGCGCGAGGCGCGACAGCCGGGTGGCGAGGGGGCGGTTCATCGCGCGGCCCCCCGTCGGGCGGTGCGGCCGGACGACAGCCACTGGCCGATCCCCAGCACCAGCGCCAGCATTACCAGCATGGCGACGCCGATCACCGAGGCGCGCGGCCATTGCGAGCCGGACTTCACCGTGTCGACGATCAGGATGGACAGCGTCGGCGGCTTGGAGCCGGTCATGAACAGCGGGCTGACATAGTCGCCGAAGGCGAGCAGGAAGCTCGTCGTCGCCGACAGCATGATGGCGGGACGCACCGACGGCGCGATGACATGCATGATCACCCGCGCCCGCCGGCAGCCGAGATTCTCCGCCGCCTCGATGAGGGTGCGGTCGATGCCGGCCATGGCGAAGACCAGGATCAGCACGGCGATCGGCAGCGTCAGGGTGAGCAGCCCGACCTGCAGCGAGAAGGCGCCGCCGAGCAGCGGCAGCGGCCCGACGCCCGTGAGCCCGAGCAGGGCATTGATCATGCCCTCCGGGCTCAGCACGATCTGCCAGGCATAGATGCGCAGCATGTAGCTGGAGAACACCGGCACCACGAGGAAGGCGACCACGAGGTCGCGCATCCGCGGGCTCAGCCGGAAGGCGATGGTGTAGGCGGCGGGAAAGGCCAGCGCCACCGCCAGCACGGTCGTGGTGCCGGCCACCGCGAAGGTATGGACGAGGGCGCGCTGGAAGGTGGCGGAGAACAGGATCCGCGACCAGTTGTCGAGGACGAAGGCGGGCTCCAGCCGGAACGCCTTCACCTGCCAGAAGGTCACGACGACCAGGAACACCAGCGGCGCGGCGAAGAACACCGCCTGCCACAGCAGGACGGGCAGGCCCAGCACGGCCGGCAGCACGGCGGGAGATCCCGCCATGCGTGGCCGTCCCAGCCAGGACCAGCGCGACAGGGCGCTGGCACGCGTCGTCACGGAGGCGGCCGTCATGGCTTGGCTCCTTCCTTGGCGATGGGGTCAGAGGCTCTTGAACTCGCTCCAGGCGTCGTTCCAGTCGGAGATTTCCTGCTGCTTGGGCAGCTGGCGGAACTGGATCTTCTTCGCCTTGTACTCGTCCATGACGTTCGGGCCGGTCAGCGTCATGCGCAGGATCTCGGCGTCCTTCGGCATGGTCTGGTTGAGCAGCTTCCAGCCGGGGATGGACGGGATCGACTTCTTGTTGTCGACCTTGGTCGCCATCTTCACCTGGCCCTCGGGCGAGGTGGTGTACTGGATGAACTTGCGGGCGAGATCGCGCTTGGGCGTGCCCTTTACGATGGACAGCGATTCCGTCCACTGCAGGCCGCCTTCCTCCGGGATGATGGTGTCGACCGGCACGCCGTTCATGCGCAGGCCGAGGGTGATCCACTCGCCGATGCCGGGCACCAGCTGGGCGCGGCCATTGGTGAGCGAGGAGAAGATGTCGGCGATGGTGTAGAAGCCGGACGCCTGCGGCTTCAGCGTGAACAGCTTCTGCTTCACCGCCTCGAAATGCGCCTCGTCGATGTCGAAGGGCGGGCGGTTGCCGTTGGCGAGGCTGATCGAGCCGATGGAGGGCAGGTACCAGTCGAAGAAGCCGACCTTGCCCTTGGCCTTGTCGCTCCACAGCGCGGCGTAGGAGGCGACCTCCTTCGGGGTGAACTCCTTGGTGTTGTAGGACAGGCCGAGATAGCCGAAATCGGTCATCACGCCGTAGAGCTTGCCGTCGAACCAGTGCAGCGGGAACTGCTGGAACTCCGGCCAGTAGTCCTTCAGCGGGTAGTCGGCCGGGTCGAGCTCTTCGATGAAGTCGGCTGCATGCAGCAAGTGCATGTACTCGGCGTCGGCCAGCACCACGTCGAAGGAGCCGGGCGGCGACTGGTTGATGACGGCGAGCATCTGGTCGCCGCCGACATATTCCTTGATGCGGATCTTGACGCCGTTCTCCTTCTCGAACTGCTCGACGAGATAGGGATCGGCATTGCCCGGCCAGGAGAGATAGTTGAGCACCTTGGGATCGTCAGCCTGGGCCGACGACCAGCGCGAGGTAGCGGCGAGGGCGCCGGCGGCGACGCCGGCCTTGAGGAAGGAGCGGCGACTGATGTCACCGGCGAGGAAGGGAGTGCGCATCGGGTCTGTTCCTGCTTCTGGGTTATATCGCATGCATCAAGTGCATACGATATCAAAAGCAAGTCGTGTGCCAAATGTCGCGCCGGGGCAGTTGGGTTTGAAATCAGATACTTACGAAACGCAGCGATTTCGCCGCCCGCGCCCATGCTGTCGCAAATGACGGCGCCTCGATCAAAATGTGTGCAATAAGTGCGTGCAATCTATGCTGTCCTGAATGACGTTCCAGGTGCGACGATGCATGCCTTTCGGCTTTCGGAGCTGGCTCCCGTCGCTGGCGGACGGGCGCGCTGCGGGGCATCGCGGCGCGGCGAGCGGAAATCCGGCCGCTCATGCACGGCACATCGCGCCGACGGAGCGACGGTAAACCGGAACAGAGGGCTATCTGGGGAGAAGCATATTGGCGGAGAGGGTGGGATTCGAACCCACGGTACGCTTGCACGCACAACGGTTTTCGAGACCGTCCCGATCGACCACTCCGGCACCTCTCCGCGCACGGGACGCGACGGCGGCCGCCGCGTCGTGGAGCGCAGGCTCAATAACCGAGGAGTCGGTCAGGCACAAGACCCGTGCCGACAGGAAGTGGATCGCGCCCTTGGCAATCCACTCCGGCCGATGTTCAGCGGCGCGAGGCCGAGCTGCACAGCCAGGCGAGCGCCGCACCGGCGATGCCGGCGGCGAGAATCAGCGCGACCGGATGCCGGCCGGCATGGTGCGTCAGTTCCTGCATGCTGCGCCCATAGGCCGAGCGGCCGAACTCGAGCGCGTCGTCGGCGAGATGCCCGGCCTGCCCCCGTGCGCGCTGGCCGATCGCCACCGCATCGTCGTAGAGATCGTCGAACTGGGCGGCGGACTGGCGGCGGGCGCCGCCGGCGACGCTGCGCAGCCGGCCGCCAACCTCGTCCGCCAGCTCGCGGGCTGCTCCGGTAATGCGATTCCTGTTCATCTCGTCCTCGCTGTCTCGACGGCCGGAAACGCGCCGGGCCGTCATCCGGGGTGGTAACGCCGCGGCGCGGCGAAAAGTTCATGGCGGCGAGAGGTTCATGCCGGTGAAGGGCTGGTGGTAAAGAGTTCGGCTCGCCTCGGCTACCGCCATCCGCTCCGTTTTGCGCGCCGGAAAACCTTGACTCGATCCGGCCCAGCCCCTATAGGCGCTGCCTTGGCGCGAAATGGGTTCGTGCCATGATCCGTAGCCGACCGAAAGAAGCCGGTCACGTGCCGCAAGGCGCGCAGTCCGGGCTCGAACGAAAGGACATAACATGTTCGCGGTCATCAAGACGGGTGGCAAGCAGTATCGCGTTGCCGCCGATCAGGTCGTCACCCTCGGCAAGATCGAAGCCGAAGACGGTGCGACCGTCACCTTCCCGGTGCTGATGCTCGGCGGCGATGCCCCGAAGGTCGGCGCTCCGCTGGTCGAGGGTGCTTCCGTCACCGCCGAAGTGGTCAAGCAGACCCGCGGCGACAAGGTCATTGCGTTCAAGAAGCGCCGCCGGCAGAATTCGCGCCGCAAGATCGGCCACCGGCAGGACTTCACCGTGGTCCGTATCACCGCCATCACTGGCGCCTGAGACCGCAAGCAGGATTTAGGAGAGCACCATGGCTCATAAAAAAGCAGGCGGTTCCTCGCGCAACGGTCGTGATTCGGCCGGCCGTCGTCTCGGCGTGAAGAAGTTCGGTGGCGAAGCCGTCATTTCCGGCAACATCATTCTGCGTCAGCGCGGCACCAAGTGGCATCCCGGCACCAATGTCGGCATGGGCAAGGATCACACCCTTTTCGCCCTCGTCGAAGGCCGCGTCGAGTTCCGCAATAAAGCCAATGACCGAACCTACGTATCCGTGATTCCGGCCGCCGAGGCCGCCGAATAAAGCCGGTGAGGTTTCTTGAAATCCCACCGGTCTCGCCC
This sequence comes from Ancylobacter sonchi, assembly GCF_018390695.1. Classification (GTDB taxonomy): domain Bacteria; phylum Pseudomonadota; class Alphaproteobacteria; order Rhizobiales; family Xanthobacteraceae; genus Ancylobacter; species Ancylobacter sonchi. The sequence goes on from NZ_JAHBGF010000016.1 coordinate 519,339, forward strand.
GACCGGTAGGATTTCTGGAGCCACCGTCCATGCTCCGGGTGCCCGAAGGGGAGGCGAGGAAGACCGCCTCCCCTTCGTCGTTCCACGCACCAGGAGCCAGCCATGACCATCGTCGAAGCGACCCTCGGGTCCGCCCTTGCCGAGAGCAGTACCGCCGTCCTCGAGACCGGCCGCCTCTTTCTGCGCGCCCCGCGAATCGAGGACATGGCCTGGATCGCCGAGCTCGCCGACAACCGGCGCATAGCCGAGATGACGTCGAACATTCCGCATCCCTATGGCATGGCGGATGCCGCGGCCTTCGTCGCCAACCTGCCGGCCGGGCCGGATTGCGCGACCTTCGCGATGTTCATGAAGAATGACGGCTCCAACCCGCTCGGCCCGCCGATCCCGATCGGCATGTGCGGCTTTTCCCCGCGCGACGAGGCGGTGCCGGAGATCGGTTACTGGGTGGGCGAGCCCTATTGGGGCTACGGCTATGCGACGGAGGCGACGCGGGCGCTGCTCGACCATGCCTTCGAGGACCTCAACCTGCCGGCGCTCAACGCGGCGGCGCGCGTGGTCAACCCGTCCTCGCGGCGGGTGCTTGAGAAGTGCGGCTTCCAGTGGACGGGTGTCGGGCTGACGCGGGTGCGCGCGATCGGTGCCTCGGTTCCCGTCGACCGGTTCCGCCTCGAAAAGCGGCTATGGGCCTCGCTGCGTTCCTGGGGCGCTACCGCCTCGGCGACCCGGCACGTGCAAATAACGCATTGAGCGCGCCGCAATCGCGGTCGTGATTTGCTATGATCACATCCTCCCCGCTCCGGTTTGCCGGAGCGGGGAGACTCGTTCCGAACCGCGCTGATCCGCCGAGCTGACACGTCATGAAATTCCTCGACCAGGCTAAGATCTATGTCCGCTCCGGCGATGGCGGCGCGGGCTGCCTGTCGTTCCGGCGGGAGAAGTTCATCGAGTTCGGTGGCCCGGACGGCGGCGATGGCGGACGCGGCGGCGACGTCTGGATCGAATGCGTCGACGGTCTCAACACGCTGATCGACTACCGCTTCCAGCAGCACTTCAAGGCCAAGAAGGGCGGCTACGGCATGGGCAAGAACCGCGCCGGCGGCAAGGGCGACGACGTGGTGCTGAAGGTTCCCGCCGGGACCGAGGTGCTGGACGAGGAGGGCGAGACCGTGATCGCCGACCTCACCGAGGTCGGCCAGAAGATCCGCTTCCTCAAGGGCGGCAATGGCGGCTTCGGCAACGCGCATTTCCAGACCTCCACCAACCAGGCGCCGCGCCGGGCCAATCCCGGGCAGGAGGGCGAGGAGCGGTGGATCTGGCTGCGGCTGAAGCTCATTGCCGATGCCGGCCTCGTCGGCCTGCCCAATGCCGGCAAGTCGACCTTCCTCGCCGCCACCACGGCGGCCAAGCCGAAGATCGCCGACTATCCCTTCACCACCCTGCATCCCGGCCTCGGCGTGGTGCGGGTGGACGGGCGCGAATTCGTGCTCGCCGACATTCCCGGCCTGATCGAGGGCGCGCATGAGGGAGTGGGCATTGGCGACCGCTTCCTCGCCCATATCGAGCGCTGCCGGGTGCTGCTGCACCTCGTCGACGGCACCTCGGAGCATGCCGGCAAGACCTACAAGACCGTGCGCAAGGAGCTGGAGCTCTATGGCGCCGGGCTGGAGGACAAGCCCGAGATCGTCGCCCTGTCCAAGGCCGACGCGCTCGATCCCGAGCAGCTGAAGCAGCAGGTGGCCCGCCTGCAGCGCGCCGCCCGCAAGAAGCCGCTGGTGCTCTCCGCCCAGTCGGGCGAGGGCGTGACGCAGGCGCTGCGTGCGCTCGCCCATGTCATCGACGAGAGCCGGGGCGAGGACGAGGCGCAGGAGGTTCAGGAAGCGTGGCGACCGTGACGCCGTCTCGCCGCCTGGCCGCCTGAACATCCATCTTCCCACGACCCCACGAGCGTCGTCCCCGGCGCCGGCGCGGCGAGCCACCATCAAGGGCCCGTCCCGCATCGGGAGCGCGCCGATCCGGTCCCTCCCCGTGTCCCGCTGGCCGGGCCATGGTTCGGGCGGCGAGGTCAGAAGCTGGATGGCGGGAAGACGGCAGGCATGCTTTGGCCTATAAGCCCGTCCTTTCATCGCCCGCCTGCGAGACCGCCAATGTCCGCCGATTCGACCCCTGCCGCCTCGACCCCCGCAATCCATTCCGCCGCCGGCCTGACGGGCGTGCCGCAGATCGCCTCCTTCCGCCGCATCGTGGTGAAGGTCGGCTCGGCGCTGCTGGTCGATAGCACACGCGGCCAGCTGCGCCATGCCTGGCTCGCCGCGCTGGCCGAGGATGTCGGCGCGCTGCACCGGGCCGGCAAGGAAGTGCTGGTGGTCTCGTCCGGCGCCATCGCGCTCGGCCGCAACCTGCTCAAGATGCCGAAGCGCCCGCTGAAGCTGGAGGAGAGCCAGGCGGCGGCGGCCATCGGCCAGATCGCGCTCGCCCGCGCCTGGTCGGAAGCGCTGGCGCATGAGGGCGTCACCGCCGGGCAGATCCTGCTCACGCTCGGCGATACCGAGGAGCGCCGCCGCTACCTCAATGCCCGCTCGACGCTGAACAAGCTGCTGGAGCTCAAGGCCGTTCCGGTGATCAATGAGAACGACACGGTGGCGACCTCGGAGATCCGCTACGGCGACAATGACCGGCTCGCCGCCCGCGTCGCCGGCATGGCGAGCGCCGACCTCCTGATCCTGCTCTCCGACATCGATGGCCTCTACACCGCCCCGCCCAATGACGACCCGAACGCGGCGCTGATCCCGGTGGTGCCGCGCATCACCGCCGAGGTGGAGGCGATGGCGGGCGGCGCCGGCACCGAATTGTCGCGCGGCGGCATGAAGACCAAGATCGAGGCCGGCAAGATCGCCACCACGGCGGGCGCGCATATGGTGATCGGCTCTGGCAAGGTGAAGAACCCGATCCGCGCCATCGAGCATGGCGCGCGCTGCACCTGGTTCCTCGCCCCGGCCAATCCGGTGGCGTCGCGCAAGCGCTGGATCGCCGGCTCGCTGGAGCCGCGCGGCGTGCTGCATCTCGACGCCGGCGCGGTGGCGGCGCTGCGGCGCGGCTCGTCGCTGCTGCCGGCGGGGGTGAAGAAGGTCGAGGGCGAATTCACCCGGGGCGACGCGGTGGTGCTGCGCGGCCCCGACGGCGCCGAGATCGGCCGCGGGCTGGTGGCCTATGACCACGACCACGCCGAGCGGATCAAGGGGCGGTCATCCGACGAGATCGTCGGGATCACCGGGTTCGAGGGACGCAGCGCCATGGTGCATCGGGATGATCTGGTGCTGGGCGGGGGTGGGTGAGACTAGTTGGCGTTGAATAGGCTATTGTAGATGCTGTAAACGAGCTTCTATAACGTCATGCATAACTCTGGGGAGGCGCATGGCAAAGCTCGCGGAAGCCTACCTTCATCTTAAACTCGTTTCAGTCCCAGACAATGTGGGCGAGCTTGGTGATCAGGTCATGCGCGACGCTGTGAAGGCAGCGTCTGGCGTTTACCAGTTTCCTGTAAGTGTGAGTGTTAGATTAGAGGAGGGGAGTCTAAAATATTGGACGTCTGTAGTCGGGAGGCTTTGTGTCGCGATTGCAGCATATCCGACTGTGAAAATGGGCATGGTAGAGCTTTATAAAGATGCAAAAATATTCGGATCTATAGTATCCGAACGTATGATGGTTGAGGTTCCCCCTGCATCTGTTGTTTATCGAATTGAGCGCCGAACTCAAGACTCGGGTCGTATCTATCGCCTTCACAAGCGTATCGATAAAATAGACAGATCGCGTAGCATGCTGAACGCATCTGCGGTGGAGGCCGAGCTTCGTTCAATTCAAGATGAGTTAGATCGTATTGTTGGCGGATTAAGCGATGAGGATGCTGAATTTCTGATAAAAAATCTCAGTATTAATGCGAAACAAAACGCGATTTGAGGCAGATAAAGCCGCGTTCAAAGAAGACCGATCAATTGTCTCTGATGGAGAGGGGGCATGATCGCGACGATGATCGAGATGGCAAGGTCGTCTATCAGAGTTCCGAGGTCGTAATGCCGACAACGTCACCGCGATTCACCTTAGCCGAACAAGGTACTCTCAATACGTGAAGCCCCTCTCCCCATCGTGACCCCACCACGCCTCCGATCCTCCTATCCTCCCCGGCATGAACCGCCGCACCCTCCTGCTCGCCGCCCCGGCCCTGCTGCTCATCCCACGCCACGCTCCGGCGCAGCCTGCACCCCCATCTCCCTTCACCCCCGCCCTCGACACCGCGTCCGCGCTGACCCCGTTGCGCACGGTCCACATCGCGCATGACAACCGGCTCGCCGACGCCCGCGCCTATAACGGTGCCCCGCTCGATGCCCCCGCCAACATCAAGTCTGCCTCGAAATCGGTAATGTCCGCGCTCGTCGGCATCGCCATACATAAGGGCGTGCTGGAAGGTCCTGATCAGCCCATCGCGCCGCTGCTCGCGCGCGACCTGCCTGATGATCCCGATCCGCGCCTCGCCCGGATCACCGTCGGCAACCTCCTGTCCATGCAGGCCGGGCTCGCGCGTACCTCCGGGCCGAATTACGGGCGCTGGATCGCCTCGCCCAACTGGGTGCGCGCGGCGCTCGCCGAGCCGTTCGAGGCCGAGCCCGGCGGGCCGATGCTCTATTCCACCGGCTCGACGCACCTCCTCTCCGCCATCCTCACCCGCGCCACCGGCCGCCCGACGCTGGCGCTGGCGCGCGACTGGTTCGGCCCGGTGGAGGGCTTTGCCATCGCCTCCTGGGATCGCGACCCGCAGGGCATCTATTTCGGCGGCAATCAGATGGCGATGCGCCCGTCCTCGCTGCTGGCCTTCGGCGAACTCTACCGGCGCGGCGGCGTGACGGTGGACGGCACCCGCATCCTGCCGCAGGCCTGGATCGACGAGAGCTGGCGCGTGCGCACCCAGTCGCGCTTCACCGGCGACGGCTATGGCTATGGCTGGTTCCGCCGCACGCTCGGCGGCGCCGATGTCGCCTATGGCTGGGGCTATGGCGGGCAGATGCTCTATGTGGTGCCCGAGCGCGGCCTCACCCTCGCCATGACCTCGGCCACCGACGCGCCCGCCGGCCGCTCCGGTCATCGCGACGACCTGCACGCCCTGGCGGGCGCGCTCATCGAAGCTGCCGGCCCGGGTTGAACCGTCGTTCAATCCGCTTGCGGTTCGGCCGGGTATGAAACCGGATTTATTTCGCCGCTGTTCAATCCGCGCTTAATTCGCATGCATGCACGGGCGAAAATCTGCTGAAAACGACGCCACCGGCAGTTGATCTTCCGGTTGGGAGCGCTGCCGCGCCCCGGCTCCGGGAGGCGAATCGCGGCCGCTCCGACCTGTGGCATGCTTCCTGCTGATCCCCTCGCATCAGTCCGCCAGAAAGGCGGCCCAGAGCGAGGACAAGGACGTGACGAAGCAGACCGACCTTCGCAACTCGACGAACCTGACCCTTCTCGCCGCGCGAGGGTTCACGCGCCGCACCCTGCTCAAGGGCGCGCTCGGCGCCGGCGCGGTGGCCGCTTCCGGCCCGTGGCTGGTGCGGGACGCCTTCTCCTCGTCCGGCGAGCTCAGCCTGCTCAACTGGGACGACGAACTGCCCAACCCGGTGATCCCGAACTTCGAGAAGAAGACCGGCATCAAGGTGAAGACCACCCCGTTCTCGCAGAACGAGGAGCAGATCAACAAGCTGCAGGCCACCGCCGGCGAGGGCTTCGACCTGTGCGAGCCCACCCGCGACCGCGCCCCGCAGTTCAAGGAGCTCGACGTCCTCGCGCCGTTCGACACCAACAAGCTGCACCTCGACAACCTGCTGCCCTCGATGCTGGAAGCCTCCACCAGCGTGTGGACCTGGGACGGCAAGCTCTATCACGTGCCGCATTGCTGGGGCTCGGAGGCGATCTCCTGGCGCACCGACCTCGCACCCGGCCTCACCTACGACAAGCTCAGCTACGGCACGCTGTGGGCGCCGGAGTTCAAGGGCAAGATGCAGGGCCGCCCCCACTCGCTGCTGCTCGGCATCGGCCTGTGGATGGACGCCAACGGCAAGCTCCCGTCCAACCGCATGCTCGATGCGTTCAAGGACGAGGACACGATGAAGAAGATCTACGACGTCATCCTCGCCTACGCGATCGAGAACAAGGCGCAGGTGAAGCAGTTCTGGGATTCCTCGGACAACACCAAGTCCGGCTTCATGGAGAATGGCTGCACCATCGGCCAGACCTGGGACGGCCCGCCGCTGTCGCTGAAGAAGCAGGGCAAGCCGGTCACCTATATGGCGCCGCAGGAAGGCGCGATCACCTGGGTCGACGGCTGGGCGATCACCAAGGGCGCCAAGAACATCGACCAGGCCTATGAGTGGCTGAACTACATCCACTCGCCGGAAGTCTCGGCGCAGGTGGCGGATGGTTCGGGCTACAACCCGGTGGTCAAGGGCGCCGACGCCTTCCTCTCCGAGGCCGCCAAGAAGAACTTCTCCGAGGCCTATCCGGGCGACGCGCTCTCCAAGCTGTGGAGCCGCCCGCCGGAGCCGTCGTGGTACGCCGAACTGCGCACCCAGTACGCCGAGAAGTTCAAGGCGGCCTGATCGCGCGACGATCCCGCCGGAGCCGGCTTGCCGGCTCCGGTCTGCCGCTTCCCGGGCCGGCTTGCCGGCTCCGGTCTGTCGCTTCCCGGGCCGGTCCGTCGGCCCGGGGGTGCCGTTCTTCCGGTCCGGTTCGCCGGCCCGGGTCCGCGCGCGGGGCGATCGTCCGCCCGCGTTTCCGCCGCCATGTCCCGCGATCTGGCGGCCAGTCGACAAGCAACCGGAGACCCTATGGCCGCAGCCGTGGAGCTCGAGGGCGTCAATGTGACGTTCGGGGATTTCGTCGCCGTCCGTGATGCCAACCTCACCATCGAGGCCGGGGAGTTCTTCTCCTTTCTCGGCCCGTCCGGATGCGGCAAGACCACGCTTTTGCGTACCATTTCCGGCTTCATCGAGCCGACGCGCGGGCAGGTGCGCATCGGCGGCAAGGACATGGTCGGCATCGGTCCCAACAAGCGGCCCACCGCGCTGATCTTCCAGAACCTCGCGCTGTTCCCGATGATGAGCGTGGCCGACAATATCGGCTACGGCCTCCGGGTGCGCGGCGTGCCCAAGCATGAGCGCGACGAGAAGGTGAAGAACCTGCTGATCCAGGTGGCGCTGAGCGAGCACGGCCACAAGAAGGTGTCGGAACTGTCCGGCGGCCAGAAGCAGCGCGTGGCCATCGCCCGGGCGTTGGCCGTGGAGCCGTCGGTCCTGCTTCTCGACGAGCCGCTCTCGGCGCTCGACCTCAAGCTTCGCCAGCACATGCGCGCCGAGCTGCGTGCCATCCAGAAGCGGGTGGGCATCACCTTCATCTACATCACCCACGATCAGGGCGAGGCGCTGACCATGTCGGATCGCATCGCGGTGATGAATGCCGGGGTGATCGAGCAGGTCGGCAATGGCCGCTCCGTCTATGCCGAGCCGCGCACGCCCTTCGTCGCCGCCTTCGTCGGCGAGAACAACCAGATCCGCGGCCGCGTCACCGCCGTCGCCGACGGCATGGCGACGCTGGATACGCCGCTGGGCGCGCTTTCCGGGCGCAACCCGGTCGGGCTGAAGGCTGGCGAGGAGGCGCTGCTGTTCGTGCGGCCGGAAGCGCTATCGCTGGTGCCCACGGGCACGCCGAACGGCTCGACAGTCGGCTTCGACGGCGAGGCGCTCGACGTCGCCTATGAGGGCAGCGTCACCCATGTGACGCTCCGGGTCCGCACCGGCCAGAAGATCACCGCCACGGTCGGCGGCGGCGTGGTGCCGGTGAGCGGCGAGACGCTGCATATCGGCTTCAAGCCGCAGGACGGCCTGCTGCTCGCCCGTGCGGCGAGCCACTGAGGGGAGGGCAGCATGGGAGCGACCGGCGGCCTCACCCTCGTCTTCGGGCTACCGCTGGCGGTAGCGCTGTTCTTCTTCGGGCTCGCCGCCTATGAGCGGCGCATGGGCCTCGCCACCGGGCCGGGCTTCTTCCAGCGCAACGGCCTCGCCGTCGGCCTCTATCTGGTGCTGGCGGTCGGCTTCTGGGTGTTCTTCGTCATCGTGCTTCCGCAGTTCTCGATGGTGGACATGTCGTTCCGCCCGAAGCTGCCGCCTGCGCAGATGGGCGGGCCGAAGGACGTGTTCACGCTGGAGAACTACCGCTACTTCCTGTTCGGCTCGACCACCTCGACGTCGAGCTGGAACTGGACGCATCTCAAGGCTTTCGTGCTCACCATCGGGGTGAGCATCGCCATCACCCTGTTCAACTTCGCGCTGTGCTACCCGATCGCCTTCCACATGGCGCAATCGGCGGGGGCGGCGCGGCTGCGCATCCTGCTGCTGCTGCTAATCATCCCCTATTGGGTGAACGAGATCCTGCGCGCCTTCGCCTTCCGCGTGCTGCTGTCCTCCGGCGGCATCATCAACAAGCTGCTGCTGGGCGCGGGCGTGATCGGCGAGCCGATCGATTTCCTCGGCGCCGATGTCGGCCTCTATATGGGCCTGAGCTACGCCTATCTCCTGATGATGGTGTTCCCGCTCTACAGCGCCATCGAGAGCCTCGACAAGAACCAGATCGAGGCGGCGCGGGACCTCGGCGCGCCGTGGTGGCACATCCACCTCTTCGTGGTGATGCCGCACGCCAAGCCGGGCATCGCCTCCGGCTGCACGCTGGTGTTCATGCTGTGCGCCGGCGCGCTCGCCGCGCCGCTGGTGCTGGCCGGTCCGCGCACGCTGTGGTTCACGCCTATCGTCTATGACCGATTCTACCAGGCGTTCAACTGGCCGCAGGGCGCCGCCTATGCCTTCATCCTGCTGGTGACCTGCGTCGTCTTCGTGCTGCTGGTGCTGAAGATGTTCCGCCTGAGCCTTGGAGAAATCACGCGATGACATCCGGGCCGCTCCAACGCATCCTGTTCGCCGTCTATATCGCGGTATTCTTCCTCTATCTGCTCGGCCCGCTCATGGTGATGGGTGTCTCGGCCTTCAACACCCCGCAATACCCGCAGGTCTGGCCGATCGAGGGGCTGACCCTCGACTGGTTCTCCCAGCTCTTCGCCGATCAGGACATGATGTACGGGCTGCGGACCAGCCTGTGGATCGGTGTGCTGGTGGTCGCCATCTCCGTGCCGATCGGGCTCGCCGGCGCCATCGTGATGACGCAGATCCAGCCGCGCGTGCGTTCGGCCTATTATCTCGTCGTGGTGTCGCCGGTGCTGACGCCGGGCATCATCATCGGCATCTCCACTGTGGTGTTCTGGCGCGAATTCACCACGATGACCGGCACGAGGTTCCTCTATGACGGCATCATCCTCACGGTGATCGGCCAGTCGAGCTTCATCTCCGCCTATTGCATGCTGATCATCCTCGCCCGGCTGCAACGCTTCGATCAGGCGCAGCAGGAGGCCGCGCTCGATCTCGGCGCCTCCTATCCGCAGGTGTTCCGCCACATATTGCTGCCTTTCCTGCAGCCGGCGCTGTTCTCGGCGGCGGTGCTCGCCTTCCTGTCCTCCTTCGAGAACTACAACACCACCACCTTCGCCATTCTGTCGGAGAAGACGCTCACCACCGTGCTCGCCGGCCGGGTGCGGCAGGGCTCCACACCGGCGATCAGCGCGCTCGCGGTGATCATCGTCGCGGTGACGATCGTCGGCGCCATCGCCTATGAGCTGTGGAAGCGCCGGGCCGACGCGGCTGCCGAGCGCCGCCTGCGCGCCGCGCAGGCCGCCGAGGAAAGCGAGCTCAGCGGCACCGCCGCGCCCATGGCGGCCTGATCGCGCGCCGGCGCGCCAGGGCCTCCTTCGACCGGACGGCATCCGCGCCCGGTCGCCCCGCATCCGCCGGATCGCCGCGGGCGGTTGCGGCATCGCAAGCCCGGGACGGCAGGCCTGCGATAGTCGATCACTTGCGATTAGATCGTATACGACTATTTTACGGGTGGGCGCCATCGCGCCGAGAGGACACCCGCCATGAAGGGACATGCTGATGAGGCCGCCGCGCGGACGGCGCCGACCACTACGGAGCTAACCGCCGCCGCGCCGCGCGCTGGCGATGCCGGTCTCGACGACTTCCTTTGCTTCGCGGTCTATTCCGCCAATCACGCCTTCAACCGCGCCTATCTGCCGCTACTCGACGCGCTGGGCCTGACCTATCCGCAATATCTGGTCATGGTCAGCCTGTGGCGCACCGACGGGCAGACGGTGGGCGATCTTGCGGGCCATCTCGCGCTGGAATCCAGCACGCTGACGCCGCTGATCAAGCGGCTGGAGGCGCAGGGGCTGGTGAAGCGCCGCCGCAGCGTCGCCGATGCCCGGCAGGTTCACGTCCATCTCACCGATGAAGGGGAGGCCCTGCGGGCGAAGGGCGCGGCGGTGCCGGCCGCCATCGCCGCCGCCACCGGCCTCGACCGTCCGGCGGTGGAGCGAATGCGCGCCGATATCGCCCGGCTGCGCGCGGCGCTCCGGCGCTGAGCGCGGCAGAGGAGACGGGGCGCCCGGCCGCTGCTATGACCCGCGGTGGTAAAACCGCTTGCAGGAGTCGCTCGCCCATGGACGCCGCGCCGATCGAGATCGACATCCGCCTGCGCGACCTGCGCAATTTCTTCGCCACGCCGGATATCGATCCCTTCGCCGGCGAGAGCATCGACGAATCCGGCATCGACCGGCTGATCGATCTGGTGACGGCCGAGCGGCGCTGGCGTCGCCGGCCGGTGCGGCTGCGGCTGCATGTGGCACCGACGCCGGGCAATGCCGAGCTCGCGCCGCGCCTTCCCGAGGCGCTGGCGCGCTATTGCGACACCAATCGCGACTATGCCGAGCGCAAATTGCGCGAGACCCGGCGCGAGGGGCTGCGCACGCTGGCGGTCGGCGTGGTGTTCCTCGCCTTGTGCATCGGCGTCGCGACGTTGATCAGCAGCTCGGCGCTGGACGAGATGCTGGTAGGCGAATTGCTGAGCGAAGGCGCCATCATCGCCGGCTGGGTCGGGCTGTGGCGGCCGATCGAGATTTTGCTGTTCGACTGGTGGCCCTATGCCCGCGACCGCGTGCTCTACACGCGGCTGCGCGGCCTCGAGATCACTGTGCTGCCGTCTGAAGCGGTGCGCTGAACGCCCCGGCGGCGGCCGCGCCGCCGAGCCAGCGGTCGAGGAAGCTGTCCAGCCACAACCGCACCCGCCCGTCATGCTGCAGCCGGTCGGTGAAATGGGCGCTGCGCGGGCGCGCGCCGGGCAGCGACAGCCGCTCATTGCCGCGTATCGTCCACCGGCACATCATGTGGTGCGTCACTTCCGGGTGGAACTGCAGGCCATAGGCTGCCGGCCCGTAGCGGAACGCCTGGTTGGGGAAGGCATCGCCGGAAGCCAGCAATTCGGCGCCGCGCGCGAGCTCGAAACCCTCGCGGTGCCAGTGATAGACATGGTTCGGCCAGTCGTCGGAGGGCGCCGTGCCGGTGGGGGCGCCCGCCTCGTCCCGGCCGTCGTCGAGCAGCGCGCGTCCGGCGGGGGTGGGGCGCAGCGGATAATAGCCGATCTCCACCAGACCCTCGGGATGCGGCGCCACGCGGGCGCCGAGGTGGCGGGCCAGCATCTGCGCACCCAGGCAGATGCCGAGATAGGGCTTGGCTTCCTTCAGCGCGACGCCGATCCAGTCGATCTCGGCGCGCACATAATCGTGGCAGTCATTGGCGCTCTGCGGGCCGCCGAACACAACGGCGCCGGCATGGTGGGCCAGCGTGGTGGGAAGGGGATCGCCGAGGCAGGGGCGCCGCACATCCAGCCGGTATCCGCGCTCGACCAGCAGCCGGCCGACACGGCCGGGCGAGGAATGCTCCTGGTGCAGGACGATCAGGACGTCGGAGGCGAGTTGCTGACCCATTCTTTTCGTCGTCGGCGCGAATCCGCAACGCTGCGCTGCGGCATATGTCAGCCATCACGACATGATTTTCGAGCGGTTTCAAGGCGCGGCGACATGAAAACCCAGCGCCGGTCCGTGATTTGGCGTCGTGGGCGCGCGATACGGGAACGATGCCGGCACCCTGCGGCCGGCGTTCACGCCTCGTCGAAGGTCTCGCGGATGCGCTTGCGGATCTCTACCCGGTCGCGCGAGGAGACGTTCAGCAATTCGGCGGCGCGCCAGACGAGGTTGTCCTCGAATTCGGTCAGCCCGCCATCGGCATAGGCGACCTCGAACATCATCTCGATCACCCGCTTGCGGCCTTCCTCGTCCATTGCCCGGTTGAGCACGCTGGTGAAGGCGTAGAGGTCCACCGCCTCGGCATCGCGGGCGATGGCGGCCTCGAGCAGGTGCTCGGCCTCCTCCGGCTTCAGGCTGAAGCGGAAGGCGAGGATGTGCCGCAGCTTCTCCATCTCGGCGTCGCCGATGATCCCGTCGATGGTCACCACATGCACCAGCAGCGCGGCGGCGGCGAGACGATAATCGTTCTCGGCGAACTCCGGCTCGCGGGTGCCGCCGGCGATCTCGGCGATGAAATCGGTCAAACTGCGCAGCATGCCGGCGCAAGGCTCCAGCGGCGAGGTTCCAGGAACCCCGTTTGATCGAGGGACATTTGGGTGCGGCGAGGCCGGTAGCCAACCTCGCATTTTTGCGTATCGGAATTGCCGGGGCGGCGCAACGTTCTCCCGCCGGCGGGCGGTCGATCCCGCTGCGTGCGTGCAGGCGGGCCACACCATTGGCGTGCGGAAAGAAAAAGCCCGGCGAGGTCGAGGAACCCGCCGGGCGCAGTTTCGGAAAGTCGGGCAAGTCAGCCGGAGGCCGGGGAGCGGGCTCCGGCACAGGCGCGGGCGCCGGCCCGGCCGCCTATGCCAGATAGGCGGCGTAGCGCGCCACGTGATCGGCGAGGCCGAGCGCGTGGTTGCGCACCAGTACCTCGGCGCTGTCGGTGTCGCGGGCCTCCAGCGCCTGGATGATGGCGAGGTGGTCCTGGATCGAGCGGTCGGCGCGGTCTTCCTCGGCGATGGTCTTGCGGCGGATCATCCGCATATGGGTGAACAGGTTCTCGGCGAGATTCACCAATATGCCGTTGCCGCCCATGGCGATGATCGCCTGGTGGAACTGGATGTTCACCTCGGAATATTCGTCGAGCTTGGCGTGCGGGGTGCCGTCCTCGAAGGTGGCGAACATGGCGCGCAGCGTGGCGATCTCCTCGTCGCTGGCGTGCTGGGTGATCAGCCGGGCGGCGAGGCTCTCCAGCGCCGCCCAGACCTGGATCATCTCGATGACCTCGCGCTTGGTCTTGCGCACCACATAGATGCCGCGGCGCGGCACCGAATGGACGAAGCCCTCGCGCTCCAGCTGCGCCATCGCCTCGCGTACCGGGGTGCGGCTGACCCCGAGACTCTGGGCGAGCTGGCGCTCGTCGAGCCGCACCTCGTGCGGCTGGTCGTAGATGTTGAGCGAGACGATGACGTCCTTCAGCGCGGCATAGGCGCGGTTCTTGAAGGTGGAGGTGTCCTCGAGCGGCGCCACGGCGAGCTTGGCGGCGCTGGCGCCGACGCGCGGGATGCTGGTTTCGATGCTCATCGTCCGGCCCGCCTGCGCAACTGAGATGCCGACATGGCGGCGGTGTTGGCGGTGGTCATTGGCGTTGCCCTCCCAATCCCCTGAAGCGTGGTGTGGTCCGCAGGCAGCGCCGGCCGCCTTGTCGGCGTGTCTCGGCGGCATGCGGTCGATCCGGTTCCGGCGGATCGAAAGCCCGCCGCGCGATGGGCGCGGCGGGCCGTGTTGCGGTGCCCGAGGCTCACGCGGGCTGCGGCGAGCGCAGCCGGCTGAGCAGGTTGGAGATCATCGGGTACAGGGCGGCGACCAGGCCGAGGCCCATGATCGTCGACACCAGCGGATTGGACCAGAAGATCCCGATCGAGCCACCCGAGGAGAGCAGCGACTGGCGGAAGGCTTCCTCGGCGCTGTCGCCGAGCACGATGGCCAGCACCAGCGGCGCCAGCGGGTAGTTGGTCTTCTTCAGCACATAGCCGAGCACACCGAACACCAGCATCATCACCACGTCGAACACGTTGTTGTTCACCGTGTAGGCACCGATGGCGCAGATCACCAGGATCACCGGGGCGATGATCGAGAAGGGGATGCGCAGGATGGCGGCGAACAGCGGCACCGTGGTGAGCACGACGATCAGGCCGACGACGTTGCCGAGATACATCGAGGCGATGAGGCCCCAGACAAAGTCCTTCTGCTCGACGAACAGCATCGGGCCGGGCTGGAGACCCCAGATCAGCAGGCCGCCGAGCAGCACCGCGGCGGTCGGCGATCCCGGCACGCCCAGCGCCAGCATCGGCAGCAGGGCCGAGGTGCCGGCGGCGTGCGCGGCGGTCTCGGGGGCGACGACGCCCTCGATCTCGCCATTCCCGAAGTTCTTGCCGTTCTTCGACACGCGCTTGGCGATGCCATAGGCCATGAAGGAGGCCGGGGTGGCGCCCGCCGGGGTGATGCCCATCCAGCAGCCGATGATGCAGGAGCGGATGGAGGTCGCCCAGTAGCGCGGCAGGCTCGCCCAGGTCCGCAGCACCACCTTGGCGTCGATCTTCGCCGACTTGCCGCGGAACTCGAGGCCTTCCTCCATGGTCAGCAGGATTTCGCCGATGCCGAACAGGCCGATGACGGCGATGAGGAAGTCGAAGCCGTTCAGCAGTTCCTCGGAGCCGAAGGTGAGGCGCAGCTGTCCGGTCACCATGTCGAGGCCGACGGCGGCGAGCGCGAAGCCGATCATCATCGACACGATGGTCTTGGCCGGCGGTTCCTTGCTCATGCCGACGAAGGAGCAGAAGGCGAGGAAGTACACTGCGAACTTCTCGGCCGGCCCGAAGCGCAGCGCGAAGGCGGCGACCAGCGGGGCGACGAGGGTGATCATCAGGATGGCGACGAAGGCGCCGACGAAGGAGGAGGTGAAGGCCGCGGTCAGCGCCTCGCCCGCCTTGCCCTGCCGCGCCATCGGATGGCCGTCGAAGGTGGTCGCCACCGACCAGGGCTCGCCCGGTATGTTGAACAGCACCGAGGTGATGGCGCCGCCGAACAGCGCGCCCCAGTAGATGCACGACAAAAGGATGATCGCCGAGGTCGGCGACATGGAGAAGGTGAGCGGCAGCAGGATGGCGACGCCGTTCGCGCCGCCGAGGCCGGGCAGCACGCCGATGATGACGCCGAGCAGGATGCCGACCACCATCAGGAGGATGTTGAACGGATCGCCGGCGACAGCGAAGCCGTGCCAGAGATTGACGAAATTGTCGAACATGAGCGCTTTCCCCTGGGAGCCCGCCCGCGCGTGCTCCCGTTCCGGTTTATGGTGGCGTCACAGCCCGAGCAGGGCTTCGACCGGACCTTTTGGCAGTGGGATGAGGAACCACTTCTCGAAGACGAAGTAGAAGGCGGCCGGCACGCCGATGGCGATGGCGGCGGTCAGCGGCCAGCTGTACTTGCCCAGCCACTTCATGAAGACCGCGATCAGCAGGATCGAGGGGAGATAGATGCCGAGCGGCTCCACCATCAGGCAATAGATTGTGGTGGGAACGAGCACCTTCAGCACCTGGCGGAGTTGGCTCCATTCGGCGAACAGGTCGGCGGGGTTTTCCCGCAGTCCCTGCGCCAGGTTGATGAGGCTGCAGCCGCAGATGGCGATGCCGACATAGAAGGGGAAGAAGCCGGCTTGCGGGCCGTCGGCGCCCCAGCCGAAGCCGACGATGTAGCTGCCATAGACGACGATCAGGCCGAACAGCAGGGTCAGCAGGGCGACACCGATCTCGGCGTTGCGCTGCGTGGGGCCCGTTCCGGCGCCGTGGGATGTTTCGCTCATGATGGGTTCCGCGCTCCTGTCACGATCCGACCGTCCGGCGGGATGTCTCCCGCCGGTGCCGGATCGGCGCATTCTCGATTGACGCGATGTTCTGTGCGCCGGGCCGGCGAAACTGCCCGGGCCGCGCATCGATGGCGGCGGCGGGGGGCAGGTGCTGGCAAGCGGCCTTGTTAGCCGGCGTCGCTCCCGCCGTCGGCGCCGGGGCGCCGGGCGGGAGCGCGCGGGATCAGTTGGCGGCGGCGATGAAGCCGGCTTCCTGCATCAGTCCCTTGTGGGTCGTCTCAGCCTTGGTCAGCCAGTCCTTGAATTCGGCACCGGCCATGAAGGTCTGGTTGAAGGCGCCGTCCTTCATCAGCTGCTGCCATTCGGGGGTCTCGCGGACCTTCTTGAACAGGTCGACGAAATAGGCGACCTGCTCGTCCGAGACGCCCGGCGGCATGAAGATGCCGCGCAGCATCAGATATTCGACGTCGAGGCCGGCCGACTTGCAGGTCGGGATCGAGGACCAGGACAGGTCGCCGAGGATCTTGTCGGTGTAGGGCAGCTGCTTCTGGTCGAACACGCAGAGCGGGCGCACCTTGTCGCCGCGCCACTGGGAGACCGCCTCGATCGGGTTGTTCACCGTCGAGTTGACGTGGCCGCCCACCAGCTGCACCGCGACTTCGCCGCCGCCCTTGTAGGGGATGTAGGTCATCTTCTTGCCGAGCGCCTTCTCGATGGCGACGGTGATGATCTGGTCTTCCTGCTTGGAGCCGGTGCCGCCCATCTTGAAGGTGCCGTCCGGCGCCGCCTTGATCGCGGCCTCGTATTCCTGCGCGGTCTTGTAGGGGTCCTGGGCGTTCACCCACAGCACGAATTCGTCGAGCGCCAGCATCGCCACCGGCGTCATGTCCTTCCAGTTGAAGGGAATGCCGGTCGCCAGCGGGGTGGTGAACAGGTTGGACAGCGTGATGACGATCTTGTGCGGGTTGGCCTTGGAGTTCTTGACGTCCAGGAAGCCTTCGCCGCCGGCGCCGCCGGACTTGTTGATCACGATCAGCTGGGTCGGCATCAGCTCGTGCTTGGCGATGATGCCCTGCAGCGTGCGGGCCATCTGGTCGGCGCCGCCGCCGGTGCCGGCCGGGACGATGAACTCGACGGGCTTGGTCGGCTTCCACTCCGCCGCCGCCGGCAGTATCGACATCGCGGCCAGGCCGAGCGCGGTCAGCGTCCCGAGGCCGAGAGCATGGAAGTTCTTCATTTGGCGTTCCTTCCCACGGGGTTTGGTCTCTTGCCGTTCCATTCGTTGCGGCATTCTTGCTTGATGTTTTTTACTTGGAGTCCCGCATCTTCGGGCCGTCGACGACTTTGGCGAGAGGTCGTAACCAGCGATGCGGGGCACATCGACAGCCGGCTGATTTCCTTATGTCTCTGGAACGGTCTGTCTGTGGAATAAGTTGTACCAAGATGACTGTAATGCCAAGAGATAATTCTAAAGTTGCATGGTGCGACGCAAGGTAAGTGGGAATTACATATCCAATATTCAGGCATCTGGCATGCCAATTCTGGTATACGTAATAATTCATATTTTGTTCCGGCATATCTTATTAATTAACCCATTGGCTGTGCAGATATTTTGGAACGATTCTTTGCGTAATGTGCCGTAGCGGTGTCGGCGCGCGGCGAAGAACAGTGGTAGAAGCCGGATTTTCGAGAAGACCGGCTCTTGTCTGTGTTGGCCTTGTTTCCGCCCGAATCCCGGCACAATCCCGCCGTTCCTGCTGCGGCGCAGCAACTTTTCTGCAGAGCGGTCGGAAGCAGGCCGTCGCAATCCGGCGACCCGAATACGGTCCTCCGATCCCGGCGGGCCGACCTTTCGGCCCACGGCGTGTCGCGCCGGGGTGTCACTGCCCTGCGCTGGCCGCGTGGCAGAATGGCGTCCGGCGGCGATGGCGTCGCCGGGCGGAATCGTTTTTGCTACGAGTGGTGTGAAGAGCCGGCTGCGTGGCGCCGCATCCGGATGAACGTTGAGGGAGAGTCCATTTCATGACCAGTCGCGTGATTCCCGTGGCGCCTTTCGTCATCGCCGTGTTCGGCGCCACCGGCGACCTGTCGCGCCGAAAATTGCTGCCGGCGCTGTTCCACCGCGATATTGACGGCCAGCTGCCGGACGACGCGGCGATCGTCGGCGTGTCGCGCCGCCCGCTCAGCGACGAGGATTTCCGCGCCTTCGCGCTGCAGGCGCTCAACGACCACATCCCGGCCGCCGAGCTCGTTCCCGAGCTGGTGGAGCGTTTCCTCGCCCGCATCACCTATATCTCCGCCGATGCCGGCCGCGAGGAGGGCTGGGACAAGCTCGCCGAACGCATGAAGGCGGCCGGCGAGCGCATCAAGGTCTACTACCTAGCCACCGCGCCGGAGCTGTTCGGGCCGATCTGCGAGAAGCTCGGCAAATACGGCCTCGCCGAAGACGGGCGGGTGGTGATCGAGAAGCCGATCGGCAAGAACCTCGCCTCGGCGCTGGCGCTGAACGCCGAGATCGGCCGCATCTTCCCGGAAGACCGCGTCTACCGTATCGACCACTATCTCGGTAAGGAGACGGTGCAGAACCTGATGGCGCTGCGCTTCGCCAACGCGCTGTTCGAGCCGTTGTGGAACAGCGCCCATATCGACCATGTGCAGATCACCGTGGCCGAGGCGCTCGGCGTCGAGGAGCGCGCCGGCTATTACGACACCGCCGGCGCCATGCGCGACATGGTGCAGAACCACATCCTGCAGCTGCTCTGCCTCGTCGCCATGGAGCCGCCGTCCTCGCTCGACGCCGACGCGGTGCGCGACGAGAAGCTCAAGGTGCTGCGCGCGCTCAAGCCCATCGACGACCAGAACGCCGGCACCCTCACCGTACGTGGCCAGTACCGCGCCGGAGCGTCGGCGGGCGGCGCGGTGCCGGGCTATCTGGAAGAGCTCGGCTCCACCCGCAGCCAGACCGAGACCTTCGTGGCGCTCAAGGCGGAGGTCGGCAATTGGCGTTGGGCCGGGGTGCCGTTCTATCTGCGCACCGGCAAGCGCCTCGCCTCGCGCGTCTCGGAGATCGTGGTCCAGTTCAAGCCGGTGCCGCATTCGGTGTTCGACGCCAATGTCGGCCCCATCGAATCCAACCGGCTGGTCATCCGCCTGCAGCCGGACGAGGGCGTGAAGCTGTGGCTGATGATCAAGGATCCCGGCCCGGGCGGCATCCGCCTCACCCATGTGCCGCTCGACATGAGCTTCGCCAAGGCGTTCAAGGTGCGCAACCCCGACGCCTATGAACGCCTGATCCTTGACGTGGTGCGCGGCAACCAGACGCTGTTCATGCGCCGCGACGAGGTGCAGGCGGCGTGGGAATGGGTGGACCCGATCCTGGAGGCCTGGCGCAACGCCAAGGAGCCGCCGCGGCCCTACACCGCCGGTACCTGGGGCCCGTCGGCCGCCATTGCGCTGATCGAGCGCGACGGCCGCACCTGGCTGGAGGACGGCGCGTGAGCGCCGCTCTTCCCATGCACATCTTCGCCGATGGTCTCGCGCTCGCCGAGGCGCTGGCCGATTTCGTCGCCGGCAAGCTGGCCGCCCGCGTCGCCCGCGACGGCGGCGCCAGCCTCGCCGTCTCCGGCGGACGCACGCCGACCCGCTTCTTCGAGGCGCTGTCGGGGCGCGATCTTCCCTGGTCGAAGATCGGCATCACCCTCGTCGACGAGCGCTGGGTGCGAGAGACCTCCGACCGCTCCAATGCCCGGCTGGTGCGCCAGCATCTGCTGAACGGTCCGGCGGCGGCGGCGCGCTTCGTGGCGCTGGCGAACGACGCGCCGACGCCCGAGGATGGCCTGTTCGCCATCAACGAGGCGCTGGAAGACCTCTACTGGCCGCTGGCCTGCGCCGTGCTCGGCATGGGCGAGGACGGCCACACCGCCTCGTTCTTCCCCGGCGGCGACCGCCTGTCGGAGGCGCTGGATCCCGAGGGCAGCCTCGGCCTGCTGCCGATGCGGGCCGCCGGCGCCGGCGAGCCGCGCATCACCCTTACCTTGCCGGTGCTGCTGGCGGCGGACGGGCTGGCGCTCCATATCGAGGGCGAGGGCAAGCGCCCGGTGCTGCAGGCGGCGCTGGCCGACGGCCCTGTCGAGGAGATGCCGGTGCGTGCCGTGCTGCGCGCCTCCCGTCCGCCCGATATTTTCTGGTGCCCCTGATGGCGCCGGTCCGAATCCGCTAGCCCGAGGAGATCCGCATGGCCGAAGCCCCTGAGACGTCCGGCGTGAGCGCCCGCCTCGGCGAGATCACCGAGCGCATCGTCCGCCGCTCGCACGATACCCGCACGCGCTATCTCGAGCGCATCGCCGTCGCCGCCGAAAAGGGCCCGAGCCGGCAGAAGCTCGGCTGCGCCAACCAGGCGCACGGTTTCGCCGCCTGCGGGCCGGGCGACAAGGCGATGCTGCGCGAGGGCGCCGGCGCCAATCTCGCCATCGTCACGGCCTATAACGACATGCTCTCGGCCCACCAGCCCTATGAGCATTACCCCGACCTCATCCGCGCCGCGGCGCGGGCGGCGGGCGGCGTCGCGCAGGTCGCCGGCGGCGTGCCGGCGATGTGCGACGGCGTCACCCAGGGCGAGGCCGGCATGGAGCTGTCGCTGTTCTCGCGCGACGTCATCGCGCTGGCGACCGCGGTGTCGCTGTCGCACCAGACCTTCGACAGTTCGGTCTATCTCGGCATCTGCGACAAGATCGTTCCGGGCCTCGTCATCGGCGCGCTGTCCTTCGGCCATCTGCCGGCGGTGTTCATCCCTGCCGGGCCGATGACTTCCGGCCTGTCCAATGACGACAAGGCGAAGATCCGCCAGCTCTTCGCCGAAGGAAAGGTGGGCCGCGACGCCCTGCTCGAGGCCGAGAGCCAAGCCTATCACGGGCCGGGCACCTGCACCTTCTACGGCACCGCCAATACCAACCAGATGATGATGGAGATCATGGGCCTGCATTTGCCCGGCGCCTCCTTCGTCAACCCGAACACGCCGCTGCGCGACGCGCTCACCATCGCCGCCGCCGAGCGGGCGATGGAGATGACCGCGCTGGGCAACGACTACCGGCCGGTCGGGCGGATGCTGGACGAGCGGGCCTTTGCCAACGGCATTGTTGGGCTGCACGCCACCGGCGGCTCCACCAACCACACCATGCATGTGGTGGCGATGGCGGCGGCGGCCGGCATCAAGCTGACCTGGGACGATTTCTCCGACCTCGCCGACGTCACCCCGCTTCTGTGCCGCGTCTATCCCAACGGCAAGGCGGACGTGAACCATTTCCACGCCGCCGGCGGCATGGCCCTGGTCATCCGCGAGCTGCTCGGCATCGGCATGCTGCACCGCGACGTCGAGACGGTGTGGGGCTCCAGCCTCGACGCCTATACGCTGGAGCCGAAGCTTACCTCCGAGGGCACGCTGGACTGGCGCGACGGCGCGCGCTCCAGCGGCGACGAGAACGTGGTGCGCCCGGCCTCGCGGCCGTTCCAGGCGACCGGCGGGCTCAAGCTGCTCTCCGGCGATATCGGCCGCGCCGTCATCAAGACCTCGGCGATCGCCGCCGAGCGCCATGTCATCGAGGCGCCGGCCAAGGTGTTCCACTCGCAGGAGGAACTGCAGAAGGCCTTCAAGGCCGGTACGCTCACCGGCGATTTCGTCGCGGTGGTGCGCTATCAGGGTCCGAAGGCCAATGGCATGCCGGAGCTGCACAAGCTGATGCCGCCGCTCGGCGTGCTGCAGGACCGCGGCCAGAAGGTGGCTCTGGTCACCGATGGCCGGCTGTCCGGCGCCTCCGGCAAGGTGCCGGCCGCGATCCACGTCACGCCCGAGGCGGCGGATGGCGGCGCCATCGCGCTGATCCGCGAGGGAGACATCGTGCGTGTCGACGCGGTGGCCGGCACGCTGACGGTGAAGGTCGATCCGGCCGAATGGGCGGCGCGCAGCCCGGCGACCACCGATCTCACGGTCAGTCACTGGGGTGTCGGCCGCGAGCTGTTCGGCTCGTTCCGGGCGGCGGTGGGCACGGCTGACACCGGCGCCACCATCTTCGCGGTGGCGTAGACCGCCGCCTCCTGCTCCCCCGGACTCGCTGCCCGCTGTGCAGCGCGGGGCCGGGGCCGAGGAGCGGTTCGGCGAAGCCGTCGAGTCTCGGCGTGGTCTCCCTCTCCCCGTCCGAACTCGGCTGTTGCCGAGTTCGGCTCCGGCAACGCCGAAGCCTGAAACATCCGACTTCGGCGGAGGGGTGGCCCGTCCCCGGGTCTCGCCTCCGGCGAGCCAAAGGACAGGCTCCGCGGGTCGGTGAGGGGAGATCTCATCGGGAAGCGCCGAAGGCCGCTCACCCCGCCCCTCTCCCGATGTGGAGAGGGAAAAAGTACTGCGGCATGCGGGTTCCTATCAGGCCGCCCTCAGTACAGCGGCCCGATCTTGCCGAGCGGAATGAGGCCGAGCGCCACCCGCCCGTCGCGGAACACGAAGGGGAAGGCGCTGGCCTTGGCACCGTCGAGGGTGGTGGGCATGCCCGCCGCCATCAGCAGTGGCGCCAGCGAAATGGCCTGTTCCGGCAGCAGGCCTGAGCCCCCCAGCGCGCCCATCAGCCCCTGCGGGTTGGCCACCGCCAAAGTGAGGGCGCCGGCCGGCCGGCGCTGGCCGTCGAGGCCGATATCGCCGGTGGCGTTCATCGCCCCGCCGCCGGCGGAGAGCTTGGCGACCTCGACCTTCACCTTGCCGCCGGCCTCCTGCCACAGCCGCAGCCGCTCGGCGACCGGCATCGCCTGGAAGGGCGGCACCTGCGAGATGGTCGCCTGCAGCTCGGCGTCGGCCGCGGCCTGGGTGCCGCCATTGAGCGCGCCGCTGCCCGCTCCCTTCAGGCCGATGGCGACGTCCAGCGTGTTGCCGTCGGCGCCGGGATGATGACGGGCATGCAGCTCGGCGTGGCGGGCGAAGAACAGCGTCCGGCCACCTTCGCTCAGCACATAGTCGTTGGCCGAGGTGGAGACGCGGTCGACCACGCCTCCGGCGCCGACGGCGCTCACCTGCAACAGCGACCAGTTGGCCTCGATGCTGCGGCCGCTGGTCGGTTCCTTCAGCACCGAGGGCCCCTGGAATTCGGCGATGATGTGCTGCGGATCCCAAACCTGCGCGACGGCATGCACCCGGGAGGCCGACCACTGCCACGGATCCGACCCGGTGAAGGTGACGCTCGGCTGGGCGCAGATCAGTTCGAAGCGGAACGGAAAGCCGGTCAGCCGCCGGTCGGCGCAGCTCCATTGCCGCCCGGCCGCCGCCTCGTTGGCGATCCAGCCGTCGATCTCCTTCTCGGCGCGGCCGGCGGCATAGAACCAGGCAGCGGTCCAGCCGAGGCCGGCGAGCACGAACAGCGCCAGCGGCAGCACCACCCAGAGCGAGGAGCGGCGGCCGGTCACGGACGGCGTTTCGGCGGGCGAGGCGGCATGGTCGGGATCGGTCATCGGTCAAGTCTCCTGCGCGGGCCCGGCATCATCGTCCTTTGGCCTGCCATTGCGTCACCGGTGCGGCGACGGCCGGCCGTCGACGGATGCCACGGACCGGATAACGCGTTCCGCGCGCCGCGTTAAGGGCGTGATTGCGGCGCCGCCGTCCCGGCGCCCCGCCGACAGCGCCGCTCTTGACGCCGGCCACCTCGGTCGGTCGCCCAGCAGCAGATGGCGCGCGCGGCGCCACCGAGTTGCCTCCGTGGGATCCTTCGGTGCCGCGCAGACCGTGCCCTCCTCGGCACCCGCCACTTCCGGTCGGTCGCCCGGATGCGCTGGTGCCGCCGGCGCTACCTGTTCGCCGCCCTGCGATCCCTTCGGTGCCGCACAGACCATCGCGGGCCGCTACGGCTGTGCGGCTACGAAGCTATGGGGGGCGTTGCACCCCGGCGCTGGAAGGGCGGGTGTGTCGATAGCCGGCTGCGCGCCGGATGCGAGGCGAACGCCGCGCGGCCGGCCGAGGAGCCGGCCGCAGCCGATTGGGCACCATCCGATGACCCGTCGTACCCTTGTCGCGGCACTGGTCGACGACCGCGCCGTATCGACGGACGCAATCTAGGGACTCGTCGTCATGCCTTGTCATGGGCGCGGAATGGTGCCTCGGCCGACCGTCCCGTCCTCGGATATCGGCCGACCGCCGTAACTCCGTCCGTTGACGCAGATCGTATGTTGCGCTCCGCCCGCCGCGTTAACGACGCGATCGCGGCGACGCCGTAGCGACGCCCGGCCGACATGCCCTTCTCGGCGCCCGCCGCGCGACGTTGGTCGCCGGGGCGCGATCCTCTCGGCTCAACGCCACGCTCGGCGATGGCGGTTCGAAATGGCCGGGGCCGACGGTCGCCATCCCGAACCTCGGTCAACCGCCACAAGCGCGGTTGCGTCGATGGCCCCGTCGACGATCCCCGCGCCCACGGTATCCCGGAACGGCAAGCGGCGGTCGATCATGGCGTCCTGGCCGGCGACCTCGGGGCAGCCCAACCGGCACGGCTCGGGCTTCGGCAACCGCCGGCGGCACAGTCAAGTTCAGGGCGTGACGTGGCGCGCCGGCGGGGGGATCGGCGCAACCATGATTGCGTGAGGACCCTGCTGGGGTGAATAGCGTTGTGTCGGGATACCTGCGGTTCGCGCGGCAATCGCTGCCGCGTCGATTGCCGCGGGACTGGCGTTACCAGCGGCGGGGAAGGCGGGACGCCGAAGGGCCGTAAACCATGGCGTCGCAGCTGGCCGCCTCGGGGGGCATGACGGGAACAGGTGCACCGGTCGTCGAGCAAGTCGTATGGCTCGGCCTCCGGCCGCCATCGATTGCCCGATCGAGGTCGCTCCGTACCATGGCATGCCGGCGCGGGCGTGGATCGCTGAAGCCGTGAACACCGAGAACCCGTCCGGCTAGAACGGCGTCGAGGCGGGATGCCTGCCCCCAAGCCCCAAGCTTTCGAAAGCGAAACTCTCAAGCGCCACTCCGCCGGGCGCGCGAGCCCTGGGCGGGGATCGCCATCCACGCGGATACGCGCACCATCGATGCCCGGCGAGGGACATGGCCTTCCGCCGCGATCAGGGACTTCCGCCCCGCCGGCGCCGGTGCCAGCATGCCGCGAATCGGCGCGCATCTCCGGCGCCGCAGGCGGCTCGGATCGGTACGGCGCATGGACCCCCTTATGTCTTCCACCCACGAGGCGGTGAGCGATCTCTGGGTGTTCGGCTATGGCTCGCTGATGTGGAATCCCGGCTTTGAGCATGAGGAGGCCGTGCCGGCACGGCTGATCGGCGCGCATCGCTCGCTCTGCGTCTTGTCGGTGCACTGGCGCGGCACGGCGGAGAGGCCCGGCCTGGTGTTGGGGCTGGACCGTGGCGGTAGCTGCATCGGCATCGCCTTCCGCGTCGCCGCCGCGCGGGCGGAGGCGACGATCGCCTATCTGCGCGAGCGCGAGCAGGTGACGATGATCTATCGCGAGAGCACCCGCCGGGTCTGGCTGCGCGACGGCAGCCGGCGCAGCGTGCCGGCGCTGGCGTTCCTGGTGGATCGCGGCCATGCGCAATATGCCGGAGCGATGGGCCGCGAGGAGCGGCTGCATCTGGTGCGGCAGGGCCATGGTGTCGGCGGTCCGAACGGCGACTATGTCCGCGCCACCGCCCGGCATCTCGCCGATCTCGGCATTTCCGACGTCGAACTCGAATGGATCGCCGCGCGGCTCTAGGGCCCTTTCCGATCGGGTGGAAGCACCGGATCGACAAGAACGCGCTCTCGATCAGCTGGAGCCGGTTCTCGTCGCGAAAGCCATTCAGCGTTCGCGGGACATGCTCTAGCCGCGGGGGCCTGCCGACCGGCTCATTCCGGCACCAGCGGGCCGCTCTCGGTCTCCGGCACGATGCGCAGATGGATCTCCTGCGCGCCGGTGGCCAGCGCGGCGACGCGGGCCTTGGCGCCGGCCGGGCCGCTCCACAGCGCCACGCAGCGCCCGCCGGTGCGGCGCACGGCGAGGGCGATGGCGTCCGGATAGTCCGGCGCGTCCTCGACGGCATAGACGGAGAAGACCTGCCGCCGCCCATCCGGGCCGCGCCAGAGCCGAAAGCGTCGGGCGAGCACGCTGTCGGCGACGGTGAGCGGACCGTCGTCGCGCAGCGAATCGCCGCTGAGGGAGGGTAGCGTGATCATCATGAGAACAAAGTTAGAACATCTGTGGATGAGGTCAATGCGGTTCCTTTGGTGAATCCGCATGAATGCTGAAAGTTCCCGTCACGCGTGCGTGAATCGGGGGGCGCAACGCCTACCGGGTCGGCGGGGAGGCGTGCGCCGCGTGCCGGCGAAGTTGGCGCCGGCCTCTTGCAAGCTCGGCCGGTTCGGACCATACGCTTGCGGCGGGCGCCCGCGCCCGCGACGGCTGCGTCCCGGTAGCTCAGCAGGATAGAGCACAGGTTTCCTAAACCTGGGGTCAGGGGTTCGATTCCCTTCCGGGACACCAGCGCCGCGCCGTGAATTGCGGCGCCTCGGCTGCCGCTTCGCCCGTTTCCAGCAGTGGCTCAGCCGCGCAGGGCGGCGGCGGGGGACTGGCGATAGGCCAGCAGCGCCGGCACCATGGCCAGCACCGCCGTCGCACCGGCCAGCACCATCAGCGGCGTCAGGTCGTCGGGCGCGAACAGTACCGGCAGCGCCACCCCGCTCTGCGCCTCCAGCCGGGCGGCGATCGCCCGCGCGGCGGCATAGCCAAGGCCGACGCCTGCGGCGAGGCCGAGGCCGAGCAGCGCGAAGCCCTCCATCCACACCACCGCGAACACCGCGAGGCGCGGCGCCCCGAAGGCGCGCAGCGCGCCGATCTGCCGCCGGCGCTGGCCGACATGCAGCAGGATCACCAAAAGGATCGCCGCCGCCACCAGCGCCTGCGCGCCCAGGGCGACGGCGGAGAGCACGCGCCGGGCATCGCCGAGCGTCGCATAGAGCCGGGTCAGCACTTCGGCCGGGAACAGCGCCAGCGTGGTGTCGGTGCGCCAGTCCTGGCGCAGCTTGTAGGCGTCGGCGATGCTGCGCGGCTTCACCACGATCGCCGGCACGCCGGGGGCGTTGGCGGCGGTGGCCCGCGCGGCGTCGAGGGCGGCATGCGGGTCCATCGCCGATCCAGCGTGGTGATGCGCGTCCCCGGCCTTTCCGTTCTCCGCCTTTCCATCTTCCGCCTGCGCCCCGCCAGCGGCCTCTGCGGCGTCGTGCTCGTGTTCGTCGCCGTCCGTATGCGCCTCCATCCCATGGGTGCGCCACACCGCCTCGATCGGCACCAGCACCGCGCGGTCCCAGGGCGTGCCGGTCGGGGCGAGCCGGCCGACCACCTCATAGGTGGTCTCGCCATGCATGTGGCCGCCGCTGGAGGCCTGGCCGTGCAGCGGGTGGAAGCGGTCGCCGGGGCGCAGCGCCACGCCGGCGCCGGCCACCGCCTCGCCGAGCCGGGCGAAGCTTTTGCCCTCGCGCAGGCCGCCGAGCCCGTCGATGAGCGCCTGCGTGGTGCCGACGATCGGGTAGTCCTCGACGAAGTCGCCGAAGCCCACCGGCGCCGCCCAGGCGACGCGCGGATCGGTGGCGAGCGAGGCCAGCACCTTGCCCGGCACCAGGCCGAGCGGCGCCGGCTGCAGGAACACCGCCGAGAGCATCAGCTGGGTCTCGCTGCCGGCGGCGCCGACGATCACCGGAAACGCCGTCGCCGCCCGGGCGCTGCCGAGCCGCAATGCCCGCTCCTGCAGCGTCACCGCGACGCCGAGCGCGGTGGCGAAGGCGACGATCAGCACGATGGCGAGCGCGCCGAGCGCGTTGCGCCGCAGGTCGGCGGCGACGAGACGGAACATGGCTCAGCCCTCGCTGGCGGTGATGCGGCCGGCTTCCAGCCGGATCACCCGGTCGAGCCGCTCGATGAGGCGCGGATCGTGGCTGGCGACGATCAGCGTCGCCCCGGACTCCGCCGCCAGCGCCAGCAGCAGCGAGGCGACCACGGCCCCTGCCTCGGCGTCGAGACTGGCGGTGGGCTCGTCGGCGACCAGGATGCCGGGCCGGGCGATCAGCGCCCGCGCCACCGCCACGCGCTGCTTCTGGCCGCGGGACAGCGTCTCGACCTTCTGGTCGCGCCGCTCGATGCCGACGCGGGCGAGCAGCCGGTCGGCCTCCTCGCCGGCACCGGCCGGCAAGGCGAGGCGCGACAGCCGCAGCGGCAGCAGCACGTTGTCGCGGGCGGAGAGCCCGTCGAAAAGATGGAAATCCTGCATCACAAGTCCGACATTGGCGGCGCGCCAGCGGTCGCGCCGGCCTTCGGACAGCCGCGCCAGGTCGGTGCCGTCCCAGATCAGCCGGCCGGCGCGGGCGCGCTCCAACCCGGTGATCAGGTTGATCAGCGTGGTCTTTCCGGAGCCCGAGGGGCCGGTCAGCCCGATGCGGGCGCCGGCCTCGATGTCCAGCCGGGGAATGGCGAGGGCGGGGGTGTCGAGGCCGGGGAAGCGGACTTCCAGCGCGTCGACGGTGAGGGCGGGCATGTCAGGCCCGCCCGAAGCGGGCGCCGACGATGCGCAAAAGGCTGACGAAGCCGGTCTCGGGATCGGTCCAGGAGCCGACTTCCAGCGTGCCGGTCACCTCGATCAGCGCATTGGCCTGCTCGAAGGTCTGGGCGCGGTCGAGCCGGACCACCACGATGTTGTCCGGCCAGTCGGCGTCGGAGGAGCAGAACGGGCACAGAGCCATCGGGATTTCGGTAAGCACGAAGAAGTCGGCCTCCGCCTTCAGCGGCGGCGCCATGAAGCCGCGCATCGCCACCGGCTTGCCGGCGAGGCTCTTGGTCTTGTCCGAGAAGGTGAGGCCGAACACGCCCTGGCTGCCATAGAGCTCCTCGAAGCTCAGCCGGTCGGCCGCCCGCGCCGGCGCGGCGATCAGGCCGAGGGCGGCGGCAAGCATGAGCCGGCGCCGGGCCGGCGAGGCGAGGGGAGATCGGGCTGACGGGGATCGGGCCGGCAGGGAACACACCGGGCGGCGACTGGGCATGGCGGCGCTCCTTCGGCTGCGGCCTCTCGGCAAGTAGCCTCGGTGGGTGGGCCTCGCCCGATGCCGTAACGCGAGGCCGGACGACCCTGTCACGGGCGACCTCGGGGCTGGTTAGCGGCGGCATGTGTCAGTTGGATGAAGGCCGCGTCCCCGTCGGCCGGCCGCCGCTCCGGGCTCTAGCGCACCAGTTCGCCGCGGAACGCCCAGCGGGTCATGCGCCGTTCCACCAGCGCGCAGGCGGCATAAACAGCCACGCCCATGATGGCGATGGCGAACAGCCCGGCGAAGGTGGTGGCTGAGTCGTTGCGCGCCGATGCCGACAGCATCAGGAAGCCGATGCCGCGATTGCCGCCCACCGTCTCCGACAGCACCGAGCCGACGAAGGCCAACGTCGCCGCCACCTTCAGGCTGGCGAACAGATAGGGCATGGCGCGGGGAATGCCGACCTTGGTGAGGATCTCGTAATTGCTGGCGCCGAGCGAGCGCATCAGGTCGCGCATCTCGGGCTCGATGGTGGCGAGCCCGGTGGCGACGTTCACCACGATGGGGAAGAACGAGATGACGAAGGCGGTGATGATCGCCGGCAGCGCGCCGATGCCGAGCCAGATCATCAGGATCGGCACGATCGCCACCTTCGGTATGGCGTTGAAGGCGATCAGCAGCGGGTAGAGCCCGGAATAGACGAAGGGCGAGGCGCCGATGGCGAGGCCGAGCAGCAGCCCGAAGCCGATAGCCAGCACGAAGCCGATCATCGTCGTCCACAGCGTCTCCAGGCAGAAGCGCACCAGCAGGTCCCAGCGCTGCACGATCACCTCGAAGACGCGGGACGGGCGCGGCGCGACGATCTCCGGCACGTCGAAGACGATACAGGCGATCTCCCAGGCGATCAGCAGCACGGCGAGGGTCAGCCAGGGCATGGCGAGGCGGACATAGCGCTCCTGGCGGGCGGTCATCGCCATCAGCCGTGCTCCATCTGGATGCGTTCGCGCAGCTCGTGCACGATGTCGACGAACTCGGCCTGGAAGGTGGTCTCCAGCGTGCGCGGGCGCGGCAGCTCCACCTTGCGGATCTTGACGATGCGGCCGGGGCGCCGGCTCATCACATAGACGGTGTCGGCGAGATAGACCGCCTCGCGCAGGTCGTGCGTCACCAAGACGGCGGTGAAGCGCCGCTCCAGCCACAGCGCCTGCATGATCCCCCACAGCTCCTCGCGGGTGAAGGCGTCGAGCGCGCCGAACGGCTCGTCGAGCATCAGGATCTGCGGCTCGTGGATCAGCGCCCGGCAGACATTGGAGCGCTGCTGCATGCCGCCGGAGAGCTGCCAGGGATATTTGTCGCCGAACTCGCCGAGCCCCACCGAGGCGAGCAGCTTCTGCGCCTTGTCGAAATAGGCGGCCCGCTCGGCGCGCAGGCGGCTCTTGTGCGGCTCCACCACTTCCAGCGGCAGCATGATGTTGTCGCGGGTGGAGCGCCAGGGTAGCAGCGTGGCGTTCTGGAACGCCATGCCGACGCCCTTGATCGGCCGGGTGACGCGCTCGCCGCGCACCTTCACCTCGCCGGAGGTCGGCGGGATCAGGCCGGTGACCAGCTTCATCAGCGTGGACTTGCCGCAGCCGGACGGGCCGACCACGGCGACGAACTCGCCCTGTGCGATCCTCATGGTGGCGTCGGCCAGCGCGAGCGTCGCCTCGCGCCCCTCGCCATAGGCGAGGCTGACCTGGTTCAGTTCGACGAGGGGAGAAGAGGCGCCGGAAGCGAAGTCGGGAGCGGTCATGCGGGCACGCGGTTCAGATGGGAAGGGGAGCGCCGGGCGGTCGCGTCACGGCGCCACCATCCGCTCCTCTTTCGGCGGCAGATAGGCGTTGGTGAACACCTTGTCCGGCGCCGGCGCGGCCGGCAGGCCGAAGGCATCGGCCACCGCCGTCACCGAGCGGGCGAAGCGCGCCGGGTCGACGTCGCCCATGCCGTTCGCCTTCACGTAAGGCGTCAGCACGTTCATGGCGAGCGACATGTTGAGCCGCTCCAGCTCCAGCTTGTCGTCGATCAGCGGGTCGCGCGCCTTGGCGGCGGAGATGCCGATGGCCGGGTCGGCGGCGACCTCCTTCCAGGCTTTCGCGGTGGCGCGCAGGAAGCCCTTCACCACCTCCGGCTTTGCGGCGAAGGCGGGGGAGACGATGATGCCGTTGCCATACACGTCCATGCCGGCGTCGCTATAGGTGAAGGCGACGATGTCTTCCATCTTCACCCCGCGCGCCTTCAGGTCGAGGATCGACGAGAAATAGTGCCCGGAGATGAAGTCGACCGTGCCCTGCACCAGCGATTGCTCGCGCAGCTGCGGGGTGAGGTTGACGTGCTCGACGCTCTTCGGGTCGATGCCGACCTTCTTGGCGAAGGCGGGGAACAGCCGGAACGAGGCGTCGAACACCGGCGCGCCGAGCTTCTTGCCGGCGAGCTCGGCCGGCTTGGTGATGCCGGACTTCTTCAGCGCGTAGACGCCGAAGGGCGGGAAGTCATAGGCCATGAACACGCACAGCACTTCCTTACCGGGATTCTTGGCGTTGTACTCGATCAGCGAGTTCACGTCGGCGAAGCCGATGTCGTAGGCGCCGGACGCCACGCGCTGCACCGCCCCCGCCGAGCCCTGGCCGGGGTCCATGGTCACGTCGAGCCCTTCGGCCTTGTAGTAGCCCTTGTCGAGCGCCACGAGGAAGGGCGAGGTCGGGCCCTGGAACACCCAGTCGAGGGTGAATTTCACGGGAACGGGAGCTTGCGTCTGCGCCTCAGCGCCCGCCGCTCCCAGCGTCATGGCCGCCGCGATGCCCAGCGCGCCGGCGACGGCGCTGCGCATCGAGGAGACGAGGCGGCGCAGCGGGGCGGGTGCGGCGCAGCGGGTGGCAGGAGAAGCGGCGCGAGAGGCGAGGCGGGGCATGCTGAGCACTCCGGTCGGGCGAGGGGCGGACGCGGTTCCAGCCGACGGGAGGACCGCCGGCACGTGAGGTCCACCGGCATGCAAATCCGCCGCCAAGCCTGACATCATGCGGGCTTCCGGCTGACGCAAGGGTATGCCGAGACGGTACGCCGTGCCGTCTGCCCAATCCTTGGGCGCTAGGTTTTCCGACATCCTCCGGGCCGTCACCCGACGCGGCGGCGCCGGCGATTCGCCAGCACGTGGTGGTTGCGACAGTCGTGAGATTCCTGCTGCGACAACCTGCCGCATATTCCGGCCATGTACCGCGCGAGTCCGCGCGCGCCGCCGGTGCCGGCATACCGGATTTTCCCGCAGCGCCAATTCGTTAGCCGCGTTCGTTTGAGTCGAAAATGATTGCAATTTGTTTCGAAATTTAAGTGTCAAAATTTGATTATTAATTCTAATTTCGTTCTTTTTTATCGTGAAACCCTTCCAAAAATTGCAGCGCCGGTTAACCCTTCGCCCATGCGGCGGGTCGGCCCGAAAGGCTCTGCCGCCCGGAGCGCGGGGGAGCGCGACGGTCTTTCGGAGGCAATCGAACAGCGAAGAGGGAAATCGTCGAGATGGCGACCGATACGTTCAGCTACGCCTATCTGCTCAACAATCAGGGTAAGGTCCAGAACGGCAATGCCGCTGGGCATGCTCGCAACCCTTATCTTGATACGACTGTAAATTCAGGCGCCGATGCGACGATCACCTCCGGCGACACCATCACGATCGGCGGATTTTCAAGCGGATCGGCGAAATTCCTCTACGCAAGCGGCGACGGCATCGTCATTTCCTACAACGGCGCCACGTACCTGCTCACCGACACCGCCCAGACCGGCAACACCACTCCGCCGAACAGTGGCGACAGCTTCGTGGTCTGCTTCCTCGCCGGCACGATGATCGCGACGCCCACGGGCGAGGTCGCCATCGAGACGCTGAAGGCTGGCGATCTCGTGCTTACCGCCGATGGCGCGACCAAGCCGGTGCGCTGGCTGGCCCGCCAGACAGTATCCGCCCGCTTCGCCGATCCGCTGCGCGTGATGCCGGTGCGCGTCCGCGCCGGCGCGCTGGGCGACAACCTGCCCGTGCGTGATCTCTTCGTGTCGGTCGATCATGCGCTGCTGGTCGACGGGGCGCTGGTGCAGGCCGGCGCGCTGGTGAACGGTACGTCGATCGTCCGCCATACCGCGATGCCGACGCGCTTCGTCTATTTCCATGTCGAACTCGATGACCACGCGCTGGTGCTGGCCGAGGGCGTGGCGGCAGAGACCTTCGTCGACAATGTCACCCGCTACGGCTTCGACAATTGGGAAGAGGCGCCGGAGGCGCCGATAGCCGAACTCGACCTGCCGCGCGTCAAGTCGGCGCGCCAGCTGTCGCCGGCCACCGGCGCCCGGCTGGCGGCGCGCGCCGCGCAGCTCGGCTTCGCCGCCGACCAAGTCCCCGACCGCGCCGCCTGATCGCAACACGCGTGTCGGCGGTGCTCCATCCCGCCGGCCGCCCCGGGAACGGCATTCCCGGACAATTCTGTCCGGAGTGCCGTTTCTCTCGCTCCCCCGTCCGTGCCCGCCATCGGTCGTCCGGCGCGGCGGCACGTTCCGTGCCGTATCGTTCCACCTCCGGGCTATTTCCAGAATGGCGGTGGTTTGATACTTCTTTCGTCGAATGGGGGCCGCCAGGCGGAACGTCGGCCCTCATGGCGGGCGCGGTAGCGCCCGTCGGTGCCGACGGGGGCCGTGCATGGACATCAAGATCTTTAGCTATGCCTATGCCGTGACGGCTGACGGCTACGTCATCGCCGGCAGCGATCCCGGGCAGGCGGACAATCCCTATGTCGACGTGCTCGTCGGCACGCTCGACGATCCCGTGCTCGACGCCGACAATCCGGTTTTCGCCTATTCCGCCCCCGATGGCGGGTCGGGCAATGGCTATTTCTACTATGCCAGCGGCGACGGGCTGGTGGCCGGCCTCGGCAGCGGCGTCTATTGGTGGTTCACCGACACCGAGCAGGAAGCCGGTGACTATGCGGAGCGCGACGGCACCAGCTTCATCGTCTGCTTCCTTGCCGGCACGATGATCGCGACGCCCACCGGCGAGGTCGCCATCGAGACGCTGAAGCCCGGCGATCTCGTTCTCACCGCCGATGGCTCCACCAAGCCGGTACGCTGGCTGGCCCGCCAGAGCGTTTCCACCCTGTTCGCCGATCCGCTGAAGGTGATGCCGATACGGATCCGCTCCGGCGCGCTCGGCGAGGGCCTGCCGCTCCGCGATCTCTTCGTGTCGTGCGACCACGCGCTGGAGATCGACGGCGTGCTGGTGCAGGCCGGCGCGCTGGTCAACGGCACCAGCATCGCGCGCCACACCGACATGCCGCAGCGCTTCGCCTATTTCCATGTCGAGCTCGACGATCATTCGCTGATCCTCGCCGAGGGCGTGGCGGCGGAAACCTTCGTCGACAACGTCACCCGCCGCCGCTTCGACAATTGGCAGGAGGCGCCGCAGAGCGCCATTGCCGAGCTGGACCTGCCGCGTGTGAAGTCGGCGCGCCAGCTTCCCCGGCATATCCGCGCGCGCCTTGCCGCCCGGGCCGGGGTGCTGGGTCTTTCCACGCGGGATGAGCAGGCCGCCTGACGGCCCGGCCGTTAACCAGCGAGCGGGTCGTTCGGCGGCGAATGTCACGCGCACACGCGCGCGTACCTTAGTATGGGCATTGGTTAACGAGAGCCGCCTCGGCCCGGTGGCATGCTCCTCAACCGGCATGTTCCTCGGGCACCATGTTCATCCGGCGCCGGCCGTGCATAAATCGCCATGGCCGGCGCGGCTCGACCGCGTCGCCGCCCGGATGGCCCCCGGCCATCCTGTCCTTGCCGGTCCGTTCAAACGAGAGCGCAGATGAGCCACCACCAGAAATTCTACATCGACGGCGCCTGGGTCGACCCGGTCGAGCCGCGCCTGCTCGACGTCATCGATCCCTCGACCGAGGAAGCCTATACCCAGATCGCCATCGGCTCGGCGGCGGATGTCGACAAGGCGGTCGCCGCGGCCAAGGCCGCCTTCGCGACCTTCTCGCTGGTGCCGAAGGAGGAGCGCCTCGCGCTGCTCAACCGCATTCTCGCCGCCTATAATGAGCGCTTCGAAGACATTGCCCGCGCGGTCAGCCAGGAGATGGGCGCCCCGCTGTCCTTCGCCCGCGATGCGCAGGCCTGGGCCGGCCGGGCGCATATCGAGGCCACCATCAAGGCCTTCGAGACCTACGAATTCACCGAGCACCGCGGCGCCACCATGGTGGTGAAGGAGCCGATCGGCGTCTGCGCGCTGATCACCCCGTGGAACTGGCCGCTCAACCAGATCGCCTGCAAGGTGGCGCCCGCCATCGCGGCCGGTTGCACCGTGGTGCTGAAGCCCTCGGAGATCGCGCCGATCAGCGGCATCGTCTTCGCCGAGGTGATGGAAGCCGCCGGCACCCCCAAGGGTGTGTTCAACCTCGTCAACGGCACCGGCCCGGATGTCGGCCAGATCATGGCCGGCCACAAGGACGTCGACATGGTGTCCTTCACCGGCTCGACCCGCGCCGGCATCATCGTCGCCAAGACGGCGGCCGATACTGTGAAGCGGGTGGCGCAGGAACTCGGCGGCAAGTCGGCCAACATCATCCTGCCGGACGCCGATTTCGCGGAAGCCGTCGCCCAGGGCGTGCGTTCCTGCTTCGGCAATACCGGCCAGTCCTGCGACGCGCCGACCCGCATGCTGGTGCCGGCGGCCCGCCACGACGAGGCGCTGTCGATCGCCAAGGAAGCCGCCGAGGCGCTGGCGACCGGCGACCCGAACGCCGAGGGCACCGATCTCGGCCCGGTGGTCAGCCAGATCCAGTACGACAAGATCCAGCGCCTCATCGAGGCCGGCATCGCCGAGGGCGCCACGCTGGTCACCGGTGGCCCCGGCCGTCCGGAAGGGCTGAACCGCGGCTACTACATCCGCCCGACGGTGTTCGGCCATGTCACCAACGACATGACGGTGGCGCGCGAGGAGATCTTCGGCCCGGTGCTCTCCGTGCTGTCCTATGACAGCGAGGATCAGGCGGTGGAGATCGCCAACGACACGGTGTACGGCCTCGCCGCCTACATCCAGTCGCAGGAGATCGAGCACGCCCGTGCGGTGGCCGCCCGCATGCGCGCCGGCTCGGTGTATCTCAACTACCCGGAATGGGACACGATGGCGCCGTTCGGCGGCTACAAGCAGTCCGGCAACGGCCGCGAATATGCCGACTGGGCGATCCACGATTTCCTGGAGATCAAGGGCATCGTCGGCTGGGGCTGAGGCCGCCATTCTGCCTTCCGGCCGTCGCGCCTCGATGCGCGACGGCCGATCGGCCGATCCGGTCTATCGGGCCGGCATCGGCCGCATCGTCCACCTCACCGGCCTCAGCCGGCGAGCCGCGGAGCGGGCGGATGGCCTCCCGCGCGCGGGGTCAGCTGCCGCTCGGCGAGCAGGCACAGCGCATCGGCGAGCCGTCGGCAGCCGGCCTGGTTGGGTTGCAGCATCTGCGCCGCATCCGGGTGCCCGACCTGCTGCAGCCAGCTGATCAGCGTCGCGTAGCGGGCGGTCTTGAAGACGGCGACGTCCTGGATCGCCGCGGCGATGGCGGCGTCGAGCACATGCGGGTCGTCGATCTCGCCATTGATCTCCTCCGCGCCGATGAACAGCCCGTCTATGGCCGGACTTTCCGCCGCCTTCGGCGTCCGCGCCAGCAGGCGGAACACCGATTCCAGCCGGCCGATGCAGGCCGAATTCCCCGTAAGTATCGCATTAAGCTCGTTTTTCAGCTGGGGGTCGGAAGCTTTGGCAACCAGTGATGGCAGGACGCGGGCGCAGCGTCGTTCGGCATAGAGCGCCTCGCCCAGCCCCTGCACCAGCAGATCGCCGAGCGACTTGATATCCTTGGACAGCAGACCCATGGCGCGCATCTCCCTTTCGGGCGTTCAAGGCGGCCCGTTCTTGGATTGGTGATGACAGCAAAACGCCGGGGAACTCTCGTCGTTCCAAGGTTTTTCTACGATCGTCGCGCCCCGGTGGCGGGCCACCGTCATGCCGCACCTCAGCCGGCGGGAAACAGCCCCTTGTAGCGCTCGCGCAGCGCCGCCTTCTGCACCTTGCCCATGGTGTTGCGCGGCAGTTCCTCGACGGTGGCGATGTGCTTGGGCAGCTTGAAGCGCGCCAGCCGGTCGCCGAGCCAGGCGCCGAGCGCCTTGTCGTCCAGAGAAGCCGCCGCCCGCGCCACCACCACGGCGACCACCGCCTCGCCGAAATCGGCATGCGGCACGCCGATGACCGCCGATTCCACCACGCCGGGGAACTGGTCGATCTCCATCTCGATCTCCTTGGGATAGATGTTCAATCCCCCGGAGATGATGAGATCCTTGCCGCGTCCGACAATGGTCACCCGCCCGTCCGGCGCCATGCTGGCGAGGTCGCCGGTGATGAAGAAGCCGTCCGGCCGGATCTCGGCGGCGGTCTTCTCCGGCATGCGCCAATAGCCGAGGAAACGGTTGGGGCCGTTGGTTTCCAGCATGCCGACCTCGCCGCGCGGCAGCTCCGCGCCTTTCTCGCCGACGATGCGCACGGAGACGTCGGGCAGCGCATAGCCGACCGAGCCGGGCAGCCGGGCACCGTCATAGGGATTGGAGGTGATCATGCCGCATTCGGTCATGCCGTAGCGCTCGAGGATGGCGTGACCGGTGGCCGTCTCGAACTGGCGGTGCGTCTCGGCGAGCAGCGGCGCCGAGCCGGCGATGAACAGCCGCATGCCCTTGACGAGTTCGCGGGTGAAGCCGGCATGGGCGAGCAGGCGGGTATAGAAGGTCGGCACGCCCATCATCACTGTCGCGCGGGGCAGCTGGGCGATCACCATGTCGGTGTCGAAGCGCGGCAGCCAGATGATCTCGGAACCGTTGAGCAGCGCGGTGTTCAGCGCCACGAACAACCCGTGGACGTGAAAGATCGGCAAGGCGTGCAGCAGCACGTCGCCGGGCTGGAAGGCCCAGATCTCCAGCAGCGCCTGGGCATTCGAGGACAGGTTGCGATGGGTGATCATCGCGCCCTTGGAGCGGCCGGTAGTGCCGGAGGTGTAGAGCAGCGCCGCGAGATCGTCTGGAGCGCAGAGGGCGGTTTCCACCGTGCCCGGCAGTGTGGCCGCGAGGTCGGCCAGCGAGCCCTCGCCGTCGGCCCCCAGCGTCTCGACATGACGCACCCCGCGCGCGGCGGCGATCGGGCGCAGCGTCTCCGCCTTGCGGGGATCGGCCACCAGCAGTACCGGCTCGGCGTCGCCGAGGAAGTAGTCGAGCTCGGCAGCCGTGTAGGCGGTGTTGAGCGGCTGGTAGACCGCGCCGATCTTCAGCGTGGCGAGATAGAGCGCGACATTGCCGAGCGATTTCTCCACCTGCACGGTGACCCGGTCCCCGCGCCCGACGCCGAGCAGGGTCAAGGCGTCGGCATGGCGGCCGACCAGGGCGAGCAGTTCGGCATAGCTGAGCGTCGAGCCGTCCGGCTGCCAGAAGGCGATGGCGTCGCCGACGCGTCGGGCGCTCGCCTCAATCGCGGCATAAAGGTTGGCGTTGCTGCTCACGGCCTTGTCCTTTCTTGCTTTTCTCGGCGCTTGACACCGGGCTCCTGCGATCGGTCCGCTGCCTATCACATCTCGCCGGAGCCAGCGAGCAGCAGGGAAGGACGAGGTCCCGTCAGAGGGAGGCGATGCGATATAAGTACGATATTTTATTGTAATTAAAAATATTCCATTGAACCCCTGTGTAAGATATAGAGCTCAACATGAATGAAGCGGTTTTTTCTCGGAACGAAGAATTTTTTTCTAGCCTGGTGCGGCTCGCCCTGCGCGCCGGCCGGGTGGTGATGGACGTCTATGCGACGGAATTCACCGTGTCCGAGAAGGGCGACCGCTCGCCGGTGACCGAGGCCGACCAGCGTGCCGAAGCGGTGATCCTCGAGGGCTTGCAGGATCTGGCGCCGGAGATACCGGTCGTCGCCGAGGAGGAGTTCGCCGCCGGCCGGGTGCCGGAGATCGGCGGGCGTTTCTTCCTGGTCGATCCTCTCGACGGCACCCGCGAATTCCTCGCCCGCAATGGCGAGTTCACCGTCAATATCGCGCTCGTCGAGAACGGCGTGCCGACCGTCGGCGTCGTCCATGCCCCCGCGCTTGGGCTGCTCTATGCGGGCCGGCCGGGCCATGTCTTCAAGGCGAAGGCGGAAGGCGAGCGCCTGGGCTCCGAGACGCCGATCGCGGTGAGGCGCGCGCCGGCCACGCTGCAGGTGGTGGGTAGCCGCTCGCACGGTTCGCCGCAGACGGCGGAATGGCTGCAGCGATTTCCCGAACACAGCTTCGTCTCCGCCGGCTCGTCGCTCAAATTCTGCCTGCTGGCCGAGGGCGTGGCTGACCTCTACCCGCGCCATGGCCGCACCATGGAGTGGGACACCGCGGCGGGCGACGCGATCCTGCGGGCGGCTGGAGGCGCCGTGCTGACATTCGACGGTGCGCCGCTGCGCTACGGCAAGCACGCGCAGGCCGAGGATACCGACTTCGCCAATCCCCATTTCGTCGCCTTCGGCGATCCGGCGCTCGCAACAGGCGTCGCCCGGCAGCCGGACGCGACGGCGTCGTGAATTCGGCGTCGCCCGACGGGTCCCTCTAGCGGCCCCGGGCGCGCATCTTGAAAGGACAGTGTCGTGTCGTCAGATCGCATGACCCATTTGCGGCGTCTCGAAGCCGAGTCGATCCACATCATCCGCGAGGTGGCGGCCGAATTCAAAAAGCCGGTGATGCTCTATTCCATCGGCAAGGATTCGGCGGTCATGCTGCATCTGGCGGTGAAGGCCTTCTATCCGTCACGGCCGCCCTTTCCGCTGATGCACATCGACACCACGTGGAAATTCCGCGAGATGATCGCCTTCCGCGACCGGATGGCGAAGGAACTCGGCTTCGACCTGATCGTCCACACCAATCAGACCGGTGTCGAGCAGGGCATCAACCCCTTCGACCACGGCTCCTCGTTCTACACCAATGTGATGAAGACCGAGGCTCTGAAGGAAGCGCTGACCCAGTACGGTTTCGACGCGGCGTTCGGCGGTGCCCGGCGCGACGAGGAGAAGAGCCGCGCCAAGGAGCGCATCTTCTCCTTCCGCACCGAGACCCATGCCTGGGACCCGAAGAGCCAGCGTCCCGAGCTGTGGAACCTCTACAATACGCGGGTGCGGCCGGGTGAATCGATCCGCGTCTTCCCGCTGTCCAACTGGACCGAGCTCGACATCTGGCAATACATCCTCGCCGAGCGCATCCCCATCGTGCCGTTGTATTTCGCCGCCCGCCGCCCGGTGGTGTGGCGCGACGGGCAGATGATCATGGTCGATGATGGCCGGCTGCCGCTTAATCCTGGCGAGACGCCCGAGCAGCGGCTGGTGCGCTTCCGCACGCTGGGCTGCTACCCGCTCACCGCCGCCATCGACAGCGAGGCGACGACGTTGGAGGGCATCGTGCAGGAGATGCTCATCGCCCGCACCTCGGAGCGGGCAGGCCGCCTCATCGATCACGACGAGGCCGCCTCGATGGAAAAGAAGAAGCGCGAAGGATATTTCTGAGATGAGCCTGGCCGCCGAGGCGACATCGGTCGCTGATTATCTTTCCGCGCAGGAGAACAAGAGCCTGCTGCGCTTCCTGACCTGCGGCAGCGTCGACGACGGCAAGTCGACGCTGATCGGACGGCTGCTCTACGACACCAAGCTGCTGTTCGAGGACCAGCTCGCGACGCTGTCGAACGATTCCCGCAAGCACGGCACCACCGGTGACGATCTCGATTTCGCCCTCCTGGTCGACGGCCTCGCCGCCGAGCGCGAGCAGGGCATCACCATCGACGTCGCCTATCGGTTCTTTGCCACCGACAAGCGCAAGTTCATCGTGGCGGATACGCCCGGCCACGAGCAGTACACCCGCAACATGGCGACGGGGGCGTCGAACTCCGACCTTGCGGTGATACTGGTCGATGCCCGCCAGGGCATCCTCACTCAGACGCGCCGGCATTCCTTCATCGTGTCGCTGCTCGGCATCCGCCATGTGGTGCTGGCGGTGAACAAGATCGACCTGGTCGATTTCTCGCAGAAGGTCTTCGACGACATCGTCGCCGCCTATCGCGAGTTCTCCGCCGGCTTCGGCTTCGAGAGCCTCGTCGCGGTGCCGCTCTCCGCCCGCTATGGCGACAACATGCTGGAGCGGAGCGAGCGCACGTCCTGGTATGACGGCCCGACGCTGGTCGAGCATCTGGAGAGCGTGCCGGTCGCCGACGATGCGCTGGCGCGGCCGTTCCGCATGCCCGTCCAGTGGGTGAACCGGCCCAATCTCGATTTCCGCGGCTTCTCCGGCACGGTGGCGAGCGGCTCCGTGCGGCCGGGCGATGCCATCGTGGTGGCCGGCTCGGGGCGGACCAGCAAGGTCAAGGCGATCGTCACCAAGGACGGGTCGCGGCCGCGCGCCGATGCCGGCGAGGCGGTGACGCTGACGCTGGAAGACGAGGTCGACATCTCGCGTGGCGACATCATCGCCGCGGCCACCGCCCGCCCGGAGGTCTCGGATCAGTTCGCGGCGCATCTCATCTGGATGCATGACGACGCGTTGCTGCCGGGACGGCCCTATCTCATCAAGATCGGCACCCGCACGGTGAGTGCCAGCGTCACCGAGATCAAGCACAAGGTCGATGTGAACAGCTTCCAGAAGCTGGCGGCCAAGCAGCTGGCGCTCAACGAGGTCGGGGTGGTCAATCTTGCCACCCAGCAGCCGATCGCCTTCGACGCCTTCGCCGACGTGCCGCAGACCGGCGCCTTCATCGTCATCGACCGCATGAGCAATCTCACCGTCGGTGCCGGGATGATCGATTTCGGCCTGCGGCGGGCGACCAATGTGCATTGGCAGGCGCTGGAGGTCGACAAGGCATCCCGCGCTGCAATGAAGCTGCAAAAGCCGGCGGTGCTGTGGTTCACCGGCCTGTCCGGTTCCGGCAAGTCGACGGTGGCCAACCTGGTCGAGAAGAAGCTTAACGCGCTCGGCCGGCATACCTATCTGCTCGACGGCGACAATGTCCGGCACGGGTTGAACAAGGATCTTGGCTTCACCGCCGCCGACCGGGTGGAGAACATCCGCCGCGTCGGCGAGACCGCGAAGCTGTTCGTCGACGCTGGGCTCATCGTGCTGACGTCCTTCATCTCGCCGTTCCGTGCGGAGCGGCAGATGGCGCGCGAGATCCTCGAGCCGGGCGAATTCGTCGAGATCTTCGTCGACACGCCGCTGGAGGTGGCCGAGCGCCGCGATCCCAAGGGGCTCTATGCCCGCGCCCGGCGTGGCGAGATCAAGAACTTCACCGGCATCGACAGCCCCTATGAGGCGCCGGCGGAGCCCGAGATCCATCTGGCTTCCGGCGAGCATACGGCGGAGGTCCTATCCGACGAGATCGTCGCCTATCTGACGGCGCACGGTTATCTGCTCTGATTTTATCCCCAGGCCGAAGCCTTGCTGTGCAAGGCTTCGGCGCCTCTCCATGTCGGTCCGGCGACAGGCCGATGTCGTTTTTTCGAAGGGCCTGCCAAATCGGTGTTGACACCCTGAGGGGCTCCCCCTATAACCCCGTTCATCGACGGGGCGCGCCGCTGACGCGGTGCTGACGCTCCTCTGGTTGATCCCGACAGAGACGAGGTCTTCGGACCGGCAGTCGCCGGAGGGAAAACTGTCGACGGCCTAAGGGTGTGAGCCCTTAGGTTGAGGGGTTCGGGTTCGAGTGGATAACTTGAAGTCGGACTTGACGGCCGAAAGGCCAGCGAATATAGAGCCGCTCCCGCCGACGATCAAGTCGGGCCGGTG
>NZ_JAHBGF010000017.1 GCF_018390695.1 Ancylobacter sonchi
CGGCGGTGAGCTGCCAGTTCTCGCCCTTGATGTCATGGACGATGGCCGATCCCGGCCAGGTCAGCAGCGAGGGCACCACCAAGCCGACGCCCTTGCCGGAGCGGGTCGGCGCGAAGCACAGCACATGTTCCGGCCCTTCATGGCGTAGATAGTCGCGTTCATACCGGCCGAGGATGACGCCATCGGAACCGAGGAGGCCGGCGGCGCGGACCTCCTCCTTCTCGGCCCAGCGCGCCGAGCCATAGGTCTCGACCTTGGAGGCCTCGCGTGCCCGCCAGACCGACAGCGCAATGGCGACCGCGATAGAAAGGAAGCCGCCAGAGGCGGCGATCAGCGCGCCCCGGAAGAACACATCCGGCGCATAGGCGTCGAAAAAGTACCACCACCAGAAGAAGGCCGGCGGGTAGTAGAT
Source organism: Ancylobacter sonchi (assembly GCF_018390695.1). Lineage (GTDB taxonomy): Bacteria > Pseudomonadota > Alphaproteobacteria > Rhizobiales > Xanthobacteraceae > Ancylobacter > Ancylobacter sonchi. The sequence continues at coordinate 413 of NZ_JAHBGF010000017.1, forward strand.
TGGCAGGTCGAGAAGCGCGAACCACGGTGCGCCAAGCTGCGCCTGAAAGCCGAGGCTCCAGGCCACATATTGGGTGGCGCCCCAGATGGCAGCCAGCACGATGAGCAGCACGGAGAGGATCTGCCCCCAGAGGATGTTCGTCGCCGACATGGTGATGATCCTTATCTCGGGTCAGAGGCCAAGGCCGCGCTTGCGACCGAAGCTCCAGTCGACGCCACCATCGTCACGTGCGACGCCGGAGACATGCTTGCCGAGTTGGCGTTCCAAAGAGGGCGACCAGGGCACGAGCTGGAAGCCGAGCCCGTCATCGAGCATGGCAAAGCGTCCGGACGCGAGGT
>NZ_JAHBGF010000018.1 GCF_018390695.1 Ancylobacter sonchi
AGTCGCTCTCCGACATCGACGGGTCGGCGATCGCGCCGGCGATCATCGAGAGCTGCCCGACACGTCTTCTACTCCCCAATGAGCGGGCCATCGAGCCGCAGATCACCGCGATCTATCGTCGCTTCGGCCTGAACGACCGCCAGATCGAGATCCTCGCGCGGGCCACGCCAAAGCGTGACTATTACTGCCAGTCGCGGCGCGGCAACAGGCTATTCGAACTGGGCCTGTCGGACGTGGCGTTGGCGCTGTGCGCCGCGTCCTCCAAGTCGGACCAGCAGGCCATCGACAAGATCTTCGCCGCGCATGGCCGGGACGGCTTTCTTGAGGCCTGGTTGCGTCATCGCGGCCTCGGCTGGGCCGCCGACCTCATCCCCAACCTCAGCAATCTGGAGACGCGGCCATGACGCTGTCCCTTCCCCGCGCATCCACGCTCGCCGTCGCGCTGCTGACCGCGCCTCTCAGCCTATCACCCGTGGGGTCCCCGCCCGCGCAGGCCGTCACCGTCTATGACCCGTGGAACTACGCGCAGAACATGATGTCGGCCGCCCGCACGCTGGAGCAGATCAACAATCAGATCACCTCACTGCAGAACGAAGCGCAGATGCTGATCAATCAGGCGCGCAATCTCGCCAGCCTGCCGCACTCCTCGCTGCAGCAGATCCAGCAATCGGTCCAGCGCACCCAGCAGCTTCTGGGACAGGCGCAGAGCATCGCCTTCGATGTCGGCCAGATCGACCAGGCCTTCCAGCAGCGCTATGGCACTATCCCGTTCTCGACCTCCGATGCCGATCTCGTCGCCGGTGCGCGCTCGCGCTGGCAGACCACGGTCGGGGGCCTGCAGGATGCGCTGCGCGTGCAGGCTGGCGTCGTCGGCAATGTCGACGCCAACCGGGCCGAGATGGCGACGCTTGTCGGCCAGAGCCAGGGCGCCACAGGTGCGCTTCAGGCCACGCAGGCCGGCAACCAGTTGCTCGCTTTGCAGTCGCAGCAGCTGTCCGACTTGATCGCCGTGATGTCCGCCAATGGGCGCGCTGCGGCGCTGTCCGAGGCGGAACGCGCGACCGCCGCCGAGCAGGGACGCGAGCAGCGCCGGCGCTTCCTCACCCCAGGCGCCGGCTACCAGGCCGGCACTGCCCGGATGTTCAGCAACTGACGGGAGGCGAACATGGACGGAGCCATGCCGGCACGGCTCGGCGCGGTGATCTTTGTGGCCATCGCCGCCACGGCGGCGGTCCTGGAGATGAGCCGGGAGGAGAAGGCGCCGGAGCCTTCACCCATTCGGACGGTCGAGGCCGAGCGCCACCCTCTGCGCGACGCGCAGCGGCGGTGCCAGCAGCTCGGAGAGGCGGCCGCGCAGGACGCCGCGTGCCTGAAGGTCTGGGCCCAGACACGCGACCGGTTCCTCGGACGTCCCGCGCCGGATGAAGGTCGCTGAGATGGGCGGCACCGGCGTCATCGACACTTTCCTCGGGGTCTTCACCTCCTATATCGACAGCGGCTTCGGGCTGCTCGGCGGCGAGGTTGCCTTCATCGCCACCACCCTCATCGTCATCGACGTGACGCTGGCGGCGCTGTTCTGGTCCTGGGGCGCGGACGACGACGTCATCGCCCGGCTGATCAAGAAGACGCTGTCTGTCGGCGTCTTCGCCTACATCATCGGCAACTGGAACAACCTCGCCCGCATCGTCTTCGAGAGCTTCGCCGGGCTCGGGCTCAAGGGATCGGGCACGGCATTTTCCGTCAGCGACCTCATGCGTCCCGGCAAGGTGGCGCAGACCGGGCTTGATGCCGGTCGGCCGCTGCTCGAGTCCATCTCCGATCTGATGGGTTGGGTCGCCTTCTTCGAGAACTTCATCCAGATCGCCTGCCTGCTGTTTGCCTGGGCGCTGGTGCTGCTCTCCTTCTTCATCCTGGCCGTCCAGCTCTTCGTCACCCTGATCGAGTTCAAGCTGACGACGCTCGCCGGCTTCGTGCTCA
>NZ_JAHBGF010000019.1 GCF_018390695.1 Ancylobacter sonchi
CCACCGAGCCGGCGATCTGGCGCGGGCCGACGGCATCGCCGGTGATCATCACTCCGAGCGCCACCGTCATGATCGGCATGGCGAGGGTGAGCGGGGCGACGAGATTGGCGTCGTAGCGGCGCAGCAGCCCGAAATAGCTGGTGTGCGCCCACACCGTGACCACGACCACCGAGAACAGCAGCGCCGCCAGGAACAGCCAGCCGCCATCGAGCGAGGTGGCGAGCTGGTTGCTCTCCAATGTCAGCGAGGCAAGGGCGAGCGGCATCCACGAGATGACGCCGACCCAGGCCTGCAGGCGCAGCGGCTCGATGTGGCGCAGCCGCTTGAGCAGGATGCTGCCGACCGACAGCGACAGGGTGGAGCCGACAATGGCGAGAAGGCCGATCGAGGCGCGCATCTCGTCCGGGTTCCAGATCACCACCAGCACCCCGGCGAGCGCGACGACGGTGCCGACCACCGCCTTGGTGGTCATGCGCTCGCGCAGCACCGTCACCGACAGGATGGCGGTGAAGGGGATGCCGAGCTGGAGCACGATGGCGGCGCTCGACGGCGTGGAGGCGGTCAGGCCGAGGAACAGCAGGCCGAAATGGCCAGCGCCGACCAGCAGGGCGACGATGGCGATACGGCCGAGCTGCTCGGGGAGCGGGCGCAGCATTGGCGCCAGCACCCCTGCCACCAGCAGGAAGCGGATTGCCGCGTAGTAGATCGGCGGCACCGCCATATGGACGAAGACCAGCTTGCCGATGACCACGTTCACCGCCCAGATGAAGCAGACGAACATAAGCAGCAGGAAATCGGCGCGGCGCATGACGGGATGACGGAAGCTGGCAGGAAACGGGGCGTCGGGCGACGCGGGCGGGCGCCGCCGGTGTAGCCGACCGGCGGGCGCGGGGATAGGGCGCGCGGCTGGCCTCAGCCGGAACCTTCCGGGTGGTGGCAGGCGGCGAAATGGCCGTCGGCGAACTGGCGCAGCGGCGGCTCGGCCCGGGAGCACAGCTCGCTCGCCTTCCAGCAGCGGGTCCGGAAGCGGCAGCCGCTCGGCGGATTCATCGGGCTCGGCACGTCGCCCTTGAGCACGATGCGCGAGCGCGAGCGTTCGGCGCGCGGGTCCGGCAGCGGCACGGCGGAGAGTAGCGCCCGCGTATAGGGATGGCGGGGGTTCGCATAGAGGTCCTCCACCGCCGCGATCTCGACGATGCCGCCGAGATACATCACCGCCACCCGGCGCGAGATGTGCCTGACCACCGCCAGATCATGGGCGATGAACAAGTAGGAGACGCCGAGCCGCCGCTGCAGGTCCTGCAGCAGGTTGAGCACGCCGGCCTGCACGGAGACGTCGAGCGCCGAGACCGGCTCGTCGAGCACGATCACCTTCGGCTCCAGCGCCAAAGCGCGGGCGATGCCGACGCGCTGGCGCTGGCCGCCGGAGAGTTCGTGCGGGTAGCGCTCGGCCATTTCGGGGGAGAGCTGCACCAGGGCGAGCAGTTCCTCGATGCGGGCGGCGAGCGCGGCGGCGGGCAGCTTCGCGAGGCGCAGGGATTCGGCAAGGAGGCGTCGCACCTTCATGCGCGGATGCAGCGAGGCGAGCGGATCCTGGAAGACGATCTGCAGATCCTTGCGGATGGCGCGCAGCTCGGCGGGGGAGGCGCTGGCGATGTCGCGGCCGTCGATGCGCACCTCGCCGGCGGTAGGGGTGATCAGGCGCATGATGCAGCGCCCGAGGGTCGACTTGCCGCAGCCGGACTCGCCGACCAGGCCGAGCGTCTCGCCGGCGCCGAGCTTGAACGACACGCCGGTGACCGCGCGCACATGGCCGGTCGGCTTGTTGAGCAGGAGGCCGCGCCCGACCGGGAAATCCTTGACGAGGCCATGCACCTCGAGGATCGGCTCGGGAGCCGGGGTGGCGTGGGTTTCCATCATACTGGCACCTCCGCGAGATCGGCGGCGCGCCAGCACGCGCTTTCCACCACGCCGGCCCGGCGCAGCGGAGGCACGTCCTCGCCGCATGGCGCGAGCGCGACCGGGCAGCGCGGGCGGAAGGCGCAGCCGCGTGGGCGGTTGAACAGCGAGGGCGGCGTGCCCTCGATGGCGGTGAGCGGGCCGTCGCCGCCATCGAGCCGGGGCAGGGCGGCGATGAGGCCGCGCGTATAGGGATGGCGCGAGGCGTAGAACACGTCGTCCACCGTGCCCTGCTCGACGATGCGCCCGCTATACATCACCGCGATGCGGTCGGCGGCACCGGCCACGACGCCAAGATCGTGGGTGATGAGGATGAGGCCGATGCCGCGCTCCTCGCGCAATTTGTGCAGCACGTCCATGATCTGCGCCTGCACGGTGACGTCGAGCGCCGTGGTCGGCTCGTCGGCGATCAGGAGCTCCGGCCGGTTGGCGATCGCCATGGCGATCATGGCGCGCTGGCGCATGCCGCCGGAGAATTCGTGTGGGTACTGGGCGGCGCGGCGGTCCGGCTGCGGGATCGCGACTTCCGCCAGCAGCTCGACGGCGCGGTCCCACGCCGCCCGTTTCGACAGCGCGGCGTCGTGCAGCCGCAGCGCCTCGACGATCTGTGCGCCGACGGTGAGCACCGGGTTGAAGGCGGTGAGGGGATCCTGGAAGATCATGCCGATCTTCGCGCCGCGCAGCCGGTCCATCTCCGCCCGCGGGGCGCCGACCAGCTCGCGGCCATGAAACGTCACGCTGCCGGTGATCGTCGCCGAGGGCGGCAGCAGGTGCATCAGCGCCATCATGGCGACGCTCTTGCCGGAGCCGCTTTCGCCGACGATGCCCAGCACCTCGCCCGGCTTCAGGCTGAGATCGACGCCGCAGATCGCCTCCGCCGGGCCGCGCGGGGTGTTGAAGGTGACGCGCAGGTCGCGGATGTCGATGAGCGGCGTGGGATCGAGGACTGTCATGATCGCCCTCAGCTGGAACGCGGGTCGAGGAGGTCGCGCAGGCCGTCGCCGAGGAAGCTGAAGCCGAGCACCAAGGTGAGGATCGCCATGCCGGGGCCGAAGGCGACCCACCAATTGTAGAAGCGCGAGGCGCCCTCGGAGATCATCGAGCCCCATTCCGGGGTGGGCGGCGAGGCGCCGAGCCCGATGAAGCTGAGCGAGGCGGCGAGCAGCACGACCTGGCCGAAATCCATCGTCGCGTTGACGAGGATCGGCGTCCAGCACAGCGGCAGGATATGCACGCACAGCACCCGCGTGTGCCCGGCGCCGCCGGCGACGGCGGCTTCCACATGCTCGCGCTCGCGCACCTCCAGCACCTGCGCCCGCATCAGCCGGGCATAGATCGGCCACCAGACGATGACCATGGCGAACGCGGCGTTGACGAGGCCGGGGCCGAGGATCGCCGCCACCGTCATGGCGAGCAGGATCGGCGGGAAGGCGACGGTGACGTCGACGAGGCGCATGATCAGCCCGTCGACCACGCCGCCGACATAACCGGCGATGGCGCCGAGTGCCGCGCCGATGGCGACGCCGGCCGCCACCACGCCGATGGCCACCGGCACCGAGAACACCGCGCCGTGCAGCGTGCGCGAGAGCACGTCGCGGCCGAGCGCATCGGTGCCGAGCCAGTGCGACAGGCTCGGCGCCTGCAGCCGCTTGCCGGCGATCTGCAGCGGCTCGGGCAGGCCCCAATACTGCACGGTCAGCGCGGCGATCACCCAGAACAGCACAACCGCGCCGCCGAAGAGAGCGGGGGCGGGCAGCCGGCGCAGCGCGGCGAGTGCCCGCGCGGCTGCGGAGGGCCGGCTATTGGCGGCGGGGAGGGCCATGTCGAGGGTCCGGTCCGTCATCGCGCCCGCCTCACTGGAGCTTCACGCGGGGATTGGCGAGCGCATAGGCGAGGTCGGTCGCCAGATTGGCGAGCAGGAAGGCGAGAGAGCCGACCAGCGTGACGCCGATGATCGCCGGGAAATCCAGCGAGCGGGCGGAGGACACCGCATAGGAGCCGATGCCCGGCCAGGAGAACACCGTCTCGGTCAGCACCGCGCCGGTGATGAGATAGGCGAAGGAAAAGCCGATGATGGTCAGCGTCGGGATCAGCGCGTTGCGCAGCGCGTGATGCAACATTACCCGCTTCTCGCCGGCCCCCTTGGCGCGGGCGGTGCGGATATAGTCCTGCCCCAGCACTTCCAGCAGGCTAGAGCGCACCAGCCGCACGATGACGCCGACCACCGACCAGCCGAGCACCACCGCCGGCAGCAGGAGATGGTGCAGCGCCTCGACGAACAGCGGCAGGTTGCCGGCGAGCAGCGCGTCGATGGTGTAGAGGCCGGTGATGCCGGGCGGGGCGACGCTGCGGGCGTCGAGCCGGCCCGGGCCGGGCAGCCAGCCGAGCTGCACCGAGAACACGAAGAGCAGCAGCAGGCCCGACCAGAACACCGGCAGCGACGAGCCGATCAGCGCGAACATGCGTGCGAGATAGTCGGCCGCGCGGTCCCGGTAGCGCGCGGCGACGACGCCGAGGGTGATGCCGAACAGAGTGGCGAAGCTCATCGCCGCCAGCACCAGCTCGAAGGTGGCGGGCAGCCGGTCGGCGAGATCGGCGCTGACCGGGCGGCGGGTGGAGAAGGAGGTGCCGAGATCGCCCTGCACCAGGTTGCCGATATAGAGGGCGTAGCGCTCCGGCAGGCTCTTATCGAGGCCCCATTTCTGCTTCGCCGCCGCCACCACTTCCGGGTTGTTCATCTGACGCTCGGGGACGATCGCGGAGAGCGGGTCGCCCTTGGTCATCTGCGACAGGAAGAAGGCGACGGTCGCCACCCCCAGCAGCAGCAGGGGGGTGGCGATGACGCGGCGAAGCACGAAGCGCAGCATCTCACTTCTTCCGGCTGATCTCGGCGACCGGCAGGTTGCAGCAGGCGCTGTAGCGCACGCCCTCGATGTCGGCGCGATGGGCGAGCACCAGGTCGGGCGAGACCATCGGGATGATGATGTTGTCGGCCATCATCTCCAAAGCGAGCTCGTGGAAGGCCTTCTCCTGGTCGGCGCCGGCCGAGGCGAGCGCCTTGGCGAGCAGAGGCGCCTCCTTCGAGTTGATGATGGCCGGATTGTTGGCCGCACCGGCGCGCTTCGACCAAGAGGTGCCGGGCATCATCGCGAAATAGTCGGCATACTGGCCGGTGCCGTAATAGTCCGGCGCGTAGTAGACGGCGGTGAGCGGGATGCCGTCGCCATTCACCTGGGTGCGCCAGACCGGATAGGTCGAGGGCTTCAGGCTGACCTTGACGCCGATGCGCGCGAGGTCCTGCTGCACCTTCTGCATCATCAGGTTGATGTCGACGCCATAGATGTTGTCGTTCGGATAGACCGCCTCAATCTCGAAGCCGTCCGGCACGCCGGCCTTCTTCAGGAGCTCCTTCGCCTCGGCGAGGTTCTCCTTGCGCTCCGGCAGACCCTCGGTGCCCGAGAAGCCGTTGGGGATGGCGGTCGACTGCTTCTTGCCCTTGCCGCCGACCGTGAAGTCGATCATCCCCTCATAATCGATGGCCAGCGCGATCGCCTTGCGCACGTCCGGCGTGAGCGGAACCGTGTTCGACTTCGCCCCGGCGCCGAGCGCGATGTAGAGGAAGTTGTAGGAGGGGATGATCTCGGTCTTCACCTGCGGCGAGGCGAGCGAACCGGCCGTGTCCATGTCGATCTGCATGGCGATGTCGGCGGCGCCGGATTCCAGCATCTGCGCCTGGGCCACCGAATCCTTGGTCTGGCGGAACACCACTTCCGAGAAGGCCGGCTTCTTGCCCCAATAGGCTTCGTTCCGGGTCAGGCGCAGTTCGTCATCCGGCCGGTAGGCGCTGAGGGCGAAGGGACCGGAGCCGGCGGAGTGGGTCAGGAACCAGGCTTCCGCCTTGTCGGTCTTGTCGGCGTCGGCATCCGCCGTGGCGCCCTGGGCGATGGCGACGTCGCTGTTGATGACGCCGGTGAAGCCGGCCGAGAGCTTGTTGAGGAACTCGGAGTTGGAGGCGTCGAGCGTGATGACGACGGTCTTCGGGTCGGTGACCTCGATGGATTTCACGCCGTCCATGAAGAAGGACGGGTTGCCCTTCATGTTCTTCAGCCGCTCGAACGACCACTTCACGTCCTTGCCCTCCACCGGAGAGCCATCGGCGAACACCGCCGTCGGGTCGATGTGGAAGGTGAAGACGGTCTGGTTTTCGTTGGCTTCCCAGCTCTTGGCGAGGCGGGGCACGATGGTCTTGTTGTCCGGCGCCAGGGTGGTGAGGGGATCGTAGATCGAGGTCAGCACGATCTGGCAGGTGTCGCAGAAGGCGCGGGCCGGATCGAGGGCGTTGACGTCCATCGAGCGGGCGATGACCAGCGTGTCTTTCTCCTGCGCGCTCGCGGCGGAGGAGAGGGACGTCGCGAGCGATGCGGCGAGCGTCAGTGCCAGCGCCGTGCTTCCCATCAGGCGCAGCGGCCGCGCCAGAACGTCATATGCCATTGGGTTCCCCTTCGATCATGCCTGGGTCGATATCTGGGTCGAGGACGCGGGTTGCGGATGGACGTCGCGGCCTCGGCATCCGGCGCCGCGACGAACTCGATATTCCCGGCGGTTCTCCCACCGGTGGAGGGCCGTCGCCCGCTGCCGCCGCCGGATCGCCGCGCGCGAAATTCCACGCGGCAGGCTCGGCATGCTCAGGGCCGCGCTCGCTGTTGTTGAAAATAAATAATGATAATTTTGTCGATTATCAACGCGACTTTGACCGAAAGAGCGGCGACGGCCCCGCTTGCCGATAATTTGAGCGGTATGGCTGGGGTCTAGGCACGATTTTGCCGCTTCTGCGGCTGTTTTCGCCGATCTTTCCCGCAGTTTCGAGGTTGGGAAATGGGGCGTTACCAGGCGAGCTGCCGCCGTTCGGCCCCGAAAGTGGGTCGAAGAAAATGAGAGAAAAGTCGATAAAATCTTGAAGGCGGCGCAGCTGTGTGGGTGGAAGGTGCGCTCAATCCGTGCGCGGCTGCAGCTCTTCGGGCAGGAAGCAGCGCAGATAGACCAGCGTGGCGCGGATCGCCTCGTCGACATACTCGTCGGTGATCCGCCGATGGTGGCTATAGGAATAAGCCCAGATGCCGTCGAGGATCGCCAGTGAGACGGCGATCCGCCGGGGCAGGTCCGGCATCGGCGCCATGACGAAATGGCGGTGCAGGTAATCCGCCCGCATGGCGGCGAGCCGGTCGTTGCCGGCCACGTCGGTGTTGCGCACCTCGGCGCTGACGCCGGCCCCCATGAACAGGCGCAGCGCCGCCGGATTGTCGTTGAGGAAGCGGGCGGTGTTGCGCACCCGGAAGGCGAAGACATCCTGCCAGCGCAGCGGCGCGCTGCCGGCCGGGAAGGTGGCCAGCTCGTGGATCTGCCGGTGGTAGCGCTGCGCCAGCGCCACCAGCGCGGCGTTGCGGTTCGGAAAGAAATGGTAGAGCGAGGCGAGCGGCACGCCGGCGCGGGCGGCGATGTTGGCGAGGCTGACCTCCTCGTCCGGGCGCTCGCCGATCAGCGTCGCGGTGGCGTCGAGCAGATGCTCGAAGCGCTCGATACCTCGCTTGCGGACTGGCGGGCGGTGGAGCGTTCCGCCGGTGTCTGGGCCGCCGGTATCTTGGCCGCCGGTATCCTGGCTGCCAGCATCTTGGCTATCTGTCATGCCGCCTCGTGCCGCCGAAGCGTCGGTGAAGTCGATTAACGTCCTGGCTGTCGGCGAGGATTTGCCAGTTGACGGGTGTCGTCAATCGTTCAAACCGATATTTCTCTCATTATGGCTGTCGGGTCGGTGGTGATCCGCCGGCCTGCGGCGGGCGCGGTGCGATCCATTCCGGCAAATAGAGTCGCATATAGGCGAGGACCGCGCGGGTGCTTTCCTCGATCGAGGTGGGGGTGATGCAGCGGTGCTGGCTGTAGGAAAGCGCCCAGATGCCGTCGCACAGCGCCAGCGAGGTCGCTACCCTGTCGATCCAGTCCGGCACCGGTGGCATGACGAAATAGCGTTCGAGCAGCTCGATGCGGGCCTCGCTCATGGCGAGGGTGCCGGCCATGTCGCGCTTGCGCACCTCGGCGCTGATGCTGGCGCCGAGAAACAGCTTCATCAGTGCCGGGTGCTCATTGTAGTAGGCGGCGCCGGCCCGCACCCGCCGGGTGATCAGCTCCTGCCACGTCGCCGGGCGCGGCGTCAGTTCGACGCGGACGGTCTCGCCCATCTCCGCCAGGCAGGATTCCGCCAGCGCCACCAGCGCCGCTTCCTTGTTCGGGAAGAAGTGGTAGATCGAGGCGGTCGGCACCCCCGCGCGCTCGGCGATCTGGTAGAGGCCGACCTCGCTGACATCGTGCTCGGCGAGCAGGGAGTCGGTGGCCTCGATCAGCACTTTCAGCCGCAGCTGGCCGCGCCGGCGGCGCGCCGGGGCTCGCTCGGTGGCCATGGTTTCGCTGTCATCGTCGCTCTCGCGGCTGGCGTCAGCCTCGCCGGTATCGCTGCTCATCCTGCCCCCGCCTCGCTTTTTCCCCGAAGGAGGCTAGCCGGGCGGCGGCGGTGCCGCAAATCGCCCGCATCGCGTATGTGCAGTTTCCGATTGATAGTCGATATTTTTATCATTATTGTCCTTGTCGAACTCGCCAGACATGCTTGTGGAGCGTTTCGGGACACCGCCCGGCCGTCCGACGCGCATCGCCGGCGCCTCCTTCCAGAACCGGGATCTCCTTCATGAGCTGGACCAATTCGCGCAATGCCGAACTCAAGGAACGGGCGGCCAAGGTGATCCCCGGCGGCATGTACGGGCACGAATCGACAGCGCTGCTGCCGGCAGACTTCCCGCAGTTCTTCCGCCGCGCCGAGGGGACGCGGCTGTGGGACGCGGATGATAATGAATATATCGACTATATGTGCGCCTACGGCCCCAATCTGCTCGGCTATCGCCAGCCGGAGGTCGACGCGGCGGTGCGGGCTCAGATGCAGCTCGGCGATACGCTGACCGGCCCGTCCGAGATCATGGTGACGCTGGCCGAGGACATGGTCGGCATGCTCAGCCACGCCGACTGGGCGATGTTCTGCAAGAACGGCACCGATGCCACCTCGATGGCGACGGTGATCGCCCGCGCCCATACCGGCAAGCGCAAGATCCTGGTCGGCAAGGGCATCTATCACGGCGCCGCGCCGTGGTGCACGCCGGGGCCGGCAGGCATCCTCTCCGAGGATCGCGGACATATCGTCTATTACCGCGACCAGGACCCGCAGAGCCTCGCCGAGGCGGTGAAGGCGCATGAAGGCGACATCGCCGCGATCTTCGCCACCCCGTTCCGCCACGAGACCTTCCGCGACCAGTCCGAACCCGACGCCACCTTCGCCCGCGAGGCGCGCCGCCTCGCCGACGCCGAGGGCGCGGTGCTGGTGCTCGACGAGGTGCGCGCGGCGTTCCGCCTGTCGCGCGACGGCGCCTGGGCGTCGCTGGGCGTGAAGCCGGACCTGACCTCGATCGGCAAGGTGATCGGCAATGGCCAGCCGATCTCGGCGCTGGTCGGGCTGGAGCACATGCGCAAGGCGGCCACCAGCGTGTTCGTCACTGGCTCCTACTGGTTCTCGGCGGTGCCGATGGCGGCGGCGATCGCCACGCTGAAGATCGTCCGCGAGAGCGATTATCTCGAGCACACCGAGCGCATGGGCCGGATGCTGCGCGAGGGGCTGGACGCCCAGGCGGCGGCTCATGGCTTCACGCTGCGCCAGAGCGGGCCGGTGCAGATGCCGCAGATCCTGTTCGCCGACGACCCGGAGATGCGGCTCGGCTATTTCTGGACGGCGGCGGCGGTGCGGCGCGGCGTGTACCTGCACCCCTACCACAACATGTTCATCAACGCGGCGCTGACCGAGAAGGACGTGGCGCTGACGCTGGAGGCGACCGACGGCGCCTTCGCGGCGCTGAAGGCGCAGGACCGCGCCAGCCTGCCGCTGGAGCGCCCGGTGGTGCGCGATCGGCTGGAGCGCGCGGCGCTGCTGTCGGCGTGAGCGACTGCGGGAGTCGCGGCGTGCACCTGGGTGCGGGTCGCGGCGGCTGAACGAACGAGAGTGGACCCGTCGCATTCACGGCGGGGCCATCATCAGGCTGGCCGTCAATACGGCAGATGTCGTGGTTCCGGTCGATGATACGATAGCCGGCTTCTCGCCGAGTCCCGGCTTTGTCAGGATCGGCTTCGTCGGTGGGCAGGCTCGCGCTCCGGCGGAATCGCGCCGGGAGGCGGCTTCAGCCGAGGTCGGGCTGCCAGGGCTGCATGTGCAGCACATTGCCGCCGAGCCGGGAGAAGGCGCGCTGGCGGCAGGAGAACACGATGATCTGCTGCTCCAGCGCCTGCCGGTGCAATGCGTTGAACATCTTCTCGATGCGGTCGTCGTCGGAATAGACCAGCGCGTCGTCAAGGATCACCGGCGCCGGCCGTCCGTCGCGCGCCAGCAGCCGGGCGAAGGCGAGGCGGGTGAGCACCGAGAGCTGCTCGCGCATGCCGCCCGATAGCCGGTCCACCTCCTCGTCCTGGCCGTTGCGGCGCACCGCCTGCGGCAGCAGGGTCTTCTCGTCGAAAACGATCGAGATGTCGTCGAACAGCAGGCCGAGCAGCGGCTTGAGCTCAGCCAGCACCGGCTGGAGATAGAGGTCGCGCGCTGCCGAGCGGGAGGCATTGAGCGCACCGCGCAGCCGATCGAGCACCGCCACCTCGGTCTCGAAGGCGGCGACGCGTGCCTCGGCCGCCTGGAGCGCATCGCGGGTCTCGCCCCACGCCTCCTCCACCGCATCGTCGGAACGGGTGCGAATCTGGCCATTGAGGTCGGCAAGCGCGATGTTGAGCCGGCTTTCTTCCTGCGCGGCGGCGTCCTCGACCGAGCACGCCCGGCGCAGGACGGCTTCGGCGGAGGCGAGGTCGGGGGCGGCCGCGCGCAGTTCATCCGCCCTCGCCGCGACAGCCTCGAAGGCGGCGCGATGCTCGGCTGCTGCGACGACGAGGCCACGCTCCCGCTCGGGGCGTTCGGCGTCCGGGCCGAGCAGAGCGTCGAGGCGGGCGAGCTCGCCGGCCAGCGCGGCATGGGCGGCCTCGGCCTCCACCCGCGCTTCGTCGGCGCGGCCCTGCAAGGGCTGGACCTCGCGGACGGCGTTGCGGGCGAGCTTCACGCGCTGGTCGGCGCGGGCGAGGGCCGCGCGCGCCTGTTCCGGGTCGGCCTTCAGCTCCAGCGCCTCCGGCAGTACGGCGGCGCGGCGGGCGACCTCCTCGCGCAGTCTGGGCAGGCCGTCGGGAGCGAGGTGGCGCAGCTCAAGGCGCAGGCCGTCGCGCTCGGCCGCCTTCTCCTGCGCTTCCCCCTGCCGGCGGCGGGCGGCGGTGAGGTCGGCGACGCCGAGGGACTGAAGCAGGTCGGCGCGGCCGCGCTCGGCGGTCCGGCGGGCATTGTCGGCGCCGGCCGGCCGGTTGGAGCGAACGGTGAGGGTGCCGAGGCCGGGAAGGACGAGCCGCGCCGTGTCGCGAATGGCGTGATCCGTATCTGAGGCCAGCGGCTCGCCGTCGAGCAGGACCGGGGCGGCGCCACCCTCATAGGCGAAGCGCAGCGAGGGCAGGCCGGCCTCCTCGGCGGCGCGCAGCCGGGCGATCTCGATCTCGACGCGCTGCAACTGCTCGATGGCCTCAGCGGGAAGCACGAGCAGCGCATGCGCGGCATCTGCCTGCTCCAGCCGGGCGCGCAGGGCCTCGGCCTGTTGCAGGCGCTGGCGAAGGGCATCGTGTTCCTGCATCGCCTGCCGGGCCTTGAGGGCAGCGTCGAGACGGGCGAGCAGGTCGCGCGCTGCTTGTTCCTCGGTCTCGGCGGCATGCACCTCGGCCGTGGCGGCGTCGATGGTGGTGGCGGCGGCGCGGCGGCGGGCCAGCGCCTCGGCGCGGCGGGTCTCAGTGCCCGCGAGCTCCGTGCGTAAGATGGTGGCGCGGTTTCGCGTGTCGCGGAAGCCGGCGAGCTCGCGCTCGGCGGCGTCGCGGCGATTGCCGGCGAGCGCGGCTTCCGCCGTCGCGGCCTTCAGCTTCTCGGCATGCGCCTTGGCGGCCTCGAAGGCGGCGCTCGCCGTCTCGACCGCGGCACGGCGGGCGGCCTTTTCCTCGGCTTGGCCGAGCTCGGCGAGGCGCCGGAGGGCTTTGGCGCGCTCGTCCAGCGCGTGGCGCAGCGCCTCGACCTCGCCGGCGAGAAGCCGTTCCTTGGTGGCGAGGGCGTCGCGGTTGCCGATCGCCTTGAAATAGGGGCCGGTGCTCTTGGGCTTCAGGGTCGGCGTGACGAGCAGGCCGAGCTCCTCCTCGCAGGAGGCGAGGATCTCCGACATGCGCCGGCCGCCGGTGATCGCCTCGACCTCGCCCTGCACCGAGGTGAGCAGGCTCTCGCGGACCTGCCGCTCGTCCTCGTCCTCCTTGCGCTTCTCAAGGCCGGTATTGCCCTGCCGTACCCAGAGCAGCCCGGCCGGGCCGGCGGTGCCGCCGCGAATGAGCCCGGCGATGAAGCGCTCGGCCTCGTCCGCCTGCGCGACGAGGCGCCCGGTCGAAAGGTCGACCACGCTGGCTCGTTTTCCACCAATGAACTGCTTGGTGAGACGGAAGCGGCCCTCCGGCACCGTGATGTCGGCCTCCACCAGCGGGTTGCCGCCGCTATAGGGCTGGAGGCGCTTCACGTCCTTGGGCAGCCCGGTGTGCGGCTGGAAGAACAGCGCGTGCAGCGCCTCGAAGCTGGTCGACTTGCCGAACTCGTTAGCGGCGCACAGCACGTTGACGCCGTCGCCTATGCCCTCGATGGCGACGCCCTGGCGGGCGAAGCGCTTGACGTTGTGAAGGCGCAGTGCCGCGATCTTCATGTGCCGGCCTGCTGGCTAAGCGAGAAAAGACGGGCGAGCGCGGCGCGGGCAATGGCGCGCTCGGTGGCGGAGCGGGTCTCGTCGAGGCTCTCGGCGGAGAGCGCCTCGGCGGCCTCGCGCAGCGCACCGGCACGGTCGATGAGGTCGAGGTCGCCGGCTTCGACATCGGTGGCGAGCCCGCTGTCGTCGAGTTCCAGCAGGGCAAATTCCGGTGCGGCATGGTCGAGGGCGGCGGCGAGCGCGGTGCGTACGACAAGGCTGGTGCGGCCGGAGGCGAGGACCCTTGCCAGCGTCTGCCGTCGCGCCGGGCCGGGCGGCAACAGGCCGGCGAGCCCGGCGGCGCCGTCGTCGCCCGACAGCAGATACAGCGGCAGCTCGCGCCAGGCGAAGCTGGCGGTCTCGACCGGCATTACGTTCGGCGGCGCGGCGGGGGCGTCGAGGCTCACCAGCAGCGCCGTGCCGGGGCGGTCATGCTTGAAGCGGTCGGGCTCCGGCGTGCCGCTGTAGCGGGTGCGGGAATCGACCTCCACCGCACCGTGCCAGTCGCCCAGCGCGAGATAGGCGAGGCCGGCGCGCGCCGCGCGATCAGGCGCCAGCACGTCGAGGCCGACGCCTTCCTCGGAGAAGTCGCGTATGGCGCCATGGGCGAGGCCGAGCCGCAGCGCACCCTCCGGGGTGGCGGCGGCGTCCATCCATTCGGTGAGGTCGCGGCCGGGGCGGCGGGTGGTGCAGGGCGCCGGCAGCAGCACGACACTGGGCGCCAGCTCCAGCGGCGCCGGCTCGACGGCGAGCACGACATTAGGCGGCGCCTCGGCGCGCAGGGCGTTCCACAGCTGGCTCGCCTGCAGCGAATCGTGGTTGCCGGGCAGGATCACCCAGACGAGCGGGGCATGATGACCCATCTCCGCCAGCGCCTGCCGGCGCACGCCAGGCGAGGGGGTCTCGGTGTCGAAGGTGTCGCCGGCCAGCAGGATGGTGCCGGCGCCCTGCGCGCGGGCGGCGGCGGCGAGGCGCCCGAGCACCGCGTGGCGGGCGTCGCGCAGGCGGCCTCTTAGGTCCACGTCGGCGATGTTGCCGAAGCGCTTGCCGAGATGCAGGTCGCTGGAATGCAGGAAGCGGAAGTTCATGCGGCGCCCGATTTAGGGCTGCCGGGCCATGACGCAACGGCGCAGGCAGCTACGCTGCCTGTCGGCTGCGGTCCGGTCCGATGGCGAATCGTGCGGCTGTGCATGGCGCCAACATGCCCCCCAACGGGCGCCGGCGCCAGTGGCGCTGCCGCTTCGCGGGGGCCGCGCCGGCCTCACCAGGAGGTCAGCACCGAGCCCTTGAACTGCTTATCGATGAAGGCCTTCACCTCCGGCGAGCGATAGGCTTCCACCAGCGTCTTCACCCAGGGCTTGTCCTTGTCGGCACTACGCACGGCGATGACATTGACATAGGGGCCGGAGGCGTCCTCACGCAGGATCGGGTCCTTCACCGGATCGAGGCCGGCGGAGACGGCGTAGTTGGTGTTGATACCGGCGGCATCGACATCGGCGAGCGCGCGCGGGGTCTGCGCCGCCTCCAGCTCGATGATGCGCAGCTTCTTCGGATTGTCGACGATGTCGAGGATGGTCGGCTTGAAGCCGACGCCGTCGCGCAGCTTGATGATGCCCTTCTCCTGCAGCAGCAGCAGGGTGCGCCCACCATTGGTCGGGTCGTTCTGGATGGCGACGGTGGCGCCGTCCGGCACCTCGGCCCAGCTCTTCCACTTCGACGAGTAGATACCCATCGGGAAGTTCACCGTGGTGGCCACCGATTCGATCGCGTAGCCGCGATCGGCCTTCTGGGCGTCGAGATAAGGCTGGTGCTGGAAGGAGTTGGCCTCGATCTCGCCGGCGTCGAGGGCCTGGTTCGGGATCACGTAGTCGGAGAACTCGACGATCTTGATGTCGAGCCCTTTGGCGGCGGCGACCGGCTTGGCGGCTTCCAGAATCTGCGCGTGCGGACCGGGGGTGGCGGCGACGCGGATGGTCTCGGCGCGGGCGGCGGTGCTGCCAGCCGCGCCGGCGAGGAGGATGGCGAGTGCCGCGAGGGCGGTGCGGGTAGTCATGGGCATTCTCCGGATTCGGACGTCAGTTCAGTGGCGGCGCAGCCGGCGGTTCACCTTCTTCGCCAGCGTCTCGCCGAGCGACTGCACCGACTGCACCAGCACGATGAGCACGACGACGACGATCAGCATCACCTCCGGCATGAAGCGCTGGTAGCCGTAGCGGATGCCGAGATCGCCGAGGCCACCTCCGCCCACCGCGCCGACCATGGCGGAGTTGGACAGCAGGCTGACCACCGAGAGGGTGACGCCGAGCACCAGGCCGGGCAGCGCCTCCGGGATCAGCACCTTGCGCACGATCTGCAGCGGCGTCGCACCCATGGCGAGCGAGGCTTCGACGAGGCCCTGGTCGACCTCGCGCACCGCCGCCTCGACGATGCGGGCGATGAAGGGCGCGGCGGCGATGGAGAGCGGCACGATGGCGGCGGTGGTGCCGATCGAGGTGCCGGCGACCAACCGGGTGAACGGGATGATGGCGATGACGAGGATGATGAACGGCGTCGAGCGGGTGGCGTTCACCACCAGGCCGAGCACGCGGTTGACGGTGACGGCCTCGAACAGCTCGCCCTTGCCGCTGGTCGCGAGGAAGATGCCGAGCGGCAGGCCGGCGAGCGTGCCGATCAGCGCCGCGATGGCGACCATGTAGAGGGTCTCGAGCGTCGAGCTGACTATGAGGTTTACGATGGCCGGCGAGATGAGGTCAGAGAACATGGCCGATCACCTCCGTGCGGGCGCCGGCGGCATCGAGCGCCGCGCCGACGGCACCGCTCGCCCAGGCCTGAGTCGGGACGCCGACATAGAGCAGCGCGAAGGGGAGGGCGCCGATGCTGTCGATCTGGCCGCCGAGCAGGGCGATGTCGATGCCAAGCTCGCGGGCGAGGCGGGTGACGAGCGGCTGGCTGGCCGCCTCGCCGGTGAGGGTGAGGCGCAACACGCTCTGGCGCGCGCCGGCCGGGTCGTCGCGCAGGCGCCCGGCGAGTGTGGCGGGAATCTCGCGGCCGGGCAGGCTGCCGATGAAGGAGCGGGCGGTGGCGGTGCGCGGATGTGCGAACACCTCGGCGACCGGGCCTTCCTCGATGATCCGCCCGGCCTCGATGACGCCGACGCGGTGGCAGATCTCCTTGATCACCGCCATTTCGTGGGTGATCAGCACGATGGTGACGCCGAGCTCGGCATTCACCCGCGCCAGCAAAGCGAGGATGGAGCGCGTGGTCTCCGGATCGAGCGCGCTGGTCGCCTCGTCGGACAACAGCACCTTGGGATCGGTGGCGAGGGCGCGAGCGATGCCGACGCGCTGCTTCTGCCCGCCGGACAGTTCGACCGGGTAGCGGTCCCGCTTGTCGGCGAGGCCGACAAGGTCGAGCAGCCGCTCCACGCGGGTGCGGATCGCCGCGCGGGACAGGCCGGACAGCTCCAGCGGCAGTGCCACATTGTCGAAGGCACTGCGCGAGGAGAGCAGGTTGAAGTGCTGGAAGATCATGCCGATCTTCCGTCGCTCGGCGCGCAAGGCCGCCTCGTCGAGCCGATTGACGATGACGCCGTCGACGATCACCTCGCCGCCGGTGGGGCGCTCCAGTCCGTTGATGGTGCGGATCAATGTCGATTTGCCGGCGCCGGAACGGCCGATGATGCCGTAGATCTCGCCGCGCGGGATCTCGAGCGAGATGTCCTCCAGCGCCGTCACCGCCGCATCGGCGCCGCGGGCGGGGAAGGTCTTCGAGACGTTGCGCAGCACGATGGACGCGCCGCCGGCCGTGTCGTCGCGGCCCTGCCCGTTGCCGGGAGCCTTTCCGGGAGCGCCTGCCGTGCGAAAAGCCTCGCCGGTCGCCATGGGCATGGCGTCGGCGAGGTCGCGGAACAGGGCGGGCGGCAAGGTCGAGGCGGAGGCGTTCTGGAGCATCATCTCGGTCGTGCGGGCGGCTCAGGCGGCGCGGGACAGCGCCGGCGCGGAGCGGGCGAGCCGCCGGCGCTCGCGGTCAAGCTTCACGCGCACCAGGCCGGGGGTGAGCCCGTCGCGCCGCAGGATCAGGCCGACGAGCGGATCGGCGAGGATCTCGTCAAGGGTGGGTTCGGAAAGATTCAGCGGCGCCTCGGTGGCGCCCGACAGGGTTACGGAGCTCATGATGGATATCCCAATGGTCGGATCCCCGCGCGGCGGGCGATCCTGCAGTCTCGGCAAAGGGCGGAGAAGGGGGCCTCAGGCCCGTTTGGGACGTCGACAACATACGGTCATGGCTAGCTCCTCAAGCTGGTTGCCCGACCACGAAGTCGCTCCGTGGCGCTTTAGCATTGGTGACGCGGTGCAATCTGCCGGGTGTCAAATCCCGCGACCCGATGGGTTCGCCATCGGATGGCGGCTTATTTAGCACGCTGATGCAAGAAGTCAATCAAACTAATAGATTACTGGGTTTGCCGATGGTTTGGCGGCTTCTGCACAATCTGTGCGCAAGTCGCATAACAAATATGCATGGCTAGTATTCCATAAATTCAATAGACTATTTTCGTCCGTGCCGCCTTGCTGGGGCGACCGGCGCCGAGCGCGCCTCCCGCGATCCAGGAGTGACTGTCATGACCGCCCTTTCCCGCCGCTGGCTCGGCCTTGGCCTCGGTGCGACGCTGGCCGCCTTCGCCATCCTGCCCGCTCATGCCGCCGACAAGGTCAAGCTCGGCGTCATCGGCGGCGACGAGGAGGAGATCGCCGAAGTGGCGAAGAAGGTGGCGGCGAGGGACGGGCTCGACATCGAGGTCGTCACCTTCTCCGACTACACCCTGCCCAACGAGGCGCTGTCGCGCGGCGACCTCGACGCCAACGCCTTCCAGCACAAGCCCTATCTCGACGCGCAGATCGCCGCGCGCGGCTACAAGATCGTGCCGGCCGGCTTCACCATCGTCGAGCCGATCGGCTTCTATTCGGTGAAGGTCAAGGACTTCAAGAACCTGCCCGAGGGCGCGCAGATCGGCATTCCCAACGACCCGTCCAATGGCGGGCGGGCGCTGAACCTCTTGGCCGCCAACGGCCTGATCACGCTGGCGCCGGGCAAGGGGCTGCAGCCGACCGTGCTCGACGTCACCGGCAACCCGAAGAAGGTGAAGCTGCGCGAGCTCGACGCGGCGCTGCTGCCCAAGCAGATCGCCGATCTCGACGGCGCGGTGATCAACACCAACTACGCGCTCGGCGCCAAGCTCGACCCCCGCAAGGACGCGCTGATCCAGGAAAGCCGCACCGACAATCCCTATGGCAACTTCATCGCCGTGCGCGCCGGCGACGAGACCAAGCCGGCGGTGGCGAAGCTGGTGAAGGCCTATCAGTCGCAGGAGGTGAAGGACTTCCTGCTTACCCGCTTCAAGGGCGCCATCCTGCCGGCGTGGTGAGCCGGCAGGCGGGTAGCCGAGGAGCGCGCCCGATCCGGTTTTCCCGGGCCGGATCGGGTGCGTCTCTTGCTCGTGGGTCCCGCGTCAGCGCGGAATGGTGGGGCGGCGGTCCTGACGCTCGATCATCCAGCCGGGATATTCCGCCGGCAAGGCGCTGACCTCGTCGAGCGCCGCCAACTCCTCCGGCGTCAGCCGCAGCTCGGTAGCGGCGATGTTGTCGTCGAGCTGCTCGACCGAGCGGGCGCCGACGATGATCGACATCACGAAGCGCCTGGCCAGCACATAGGCCAGCGCCACCCGTGCCACCGAGACGCCGCGCGCTTCGGCGATGACCCGCATGGTATCGATGCAGTCGAAGGCGCGGCTGCGGTTCACCGGCGGGAAGTCGAAGGACACCCGTCGCGAACCCTGCGGGCCGTTGCCGTCGCGGTCGTATTTGCCGGACAAGAGGCCGCCGGCCAGCGGGCTCCACACCATCAGCCCGAGCTTCTCGGCCTCCAGCAGCGGCACGATCTCGCGCTCGAGGTCGCGGCCGGCGATGGTGTAGTAGGCCTGCAGCGTCACCGGCCGGACCCAGCCGTGGCGATCGGCGATGCCGAGCGCCTTCATGATCGTCCAGGCCGACCAGTTCGACAGCCCGACATAGCGGACATGGCCCTGGCGCACGAGGTCCTCCAGCGCCCGCATGGTCTCCTCGATGGGGGTCACGGGGTCGAGGCCGTGAATCTGGTAGAGGTCGATATAGTCGGTGCCGAGCCGCTTCAGGCTGGCCTTGACGCCGTCCATGATGTGGCCGCGCGAGGCGCCGCGGTCGTTCACCGCCGCGCCCATCTGCCCGAGCACCTTGGTGGCGAGCACGACGTCGCTGCGCGGCCGGCCGGAATTGCGCATCGCCCGGCCGGTGATCTCCTCCGACAGTCCCTCGGAATAGACGTCGGCGGTATCGATGAAGTTCACCCCCGCATCTAGGGCGCGCGCGACGATGCCGTCGGCCAGCTGCTGGTCGAGATCGCCGATGGCGGTCCAGATGCCGCCCTTGCCGCCGAAGGTCATGGTGCCGAGGCAGATCTCGGAGACCAGCAGGCCCGACGGGCCGAGCGTGTGGTAGCGCATGGGATGTACCTTTCGAGACGGACAGGTGCCCGGAACGGGGCGAGAGTGCGCGGGGTCGGCCGATGCCGGACGGGGCCGCGTGTGAAAATCATAGGCCGCCGGCGGGGCCGGCGCTTTCACGCCTGCATGATCGCGGGCCGCCATGGCAGTCGTGCCACAGCGATCTTCGAGCGATCCGAAGGGCTTGGAAGCGGGTCGCGCAAGCAGTCGCGCGAGACGGGCGTAGCTTACGTAACGTCCTGAAACTAAACAAGATTTAATTACCCCTGCGCGTGGTTGCGGAGCACAATGGCGCCGACAATGGAGCGCCAGCGGAGCGATATGATGGAGACTGCAACCAGGCCGCCTCGAAGAGGACGGCTTGCCGTCCCCTTGCTGATCGCGGCGGCGGTGCTCGGCGGAGGGGCCTATGCCTGGCGCGAGAGCCGGGTGAAGCCGACCGAACCGGCCCAGACAGCGGCCGCGCCGAGGACGCCGATGGTGCATGTCCATGTCGCCGCGGTGGAGCGGCGCGACGTGCCGGTGGTGCTGAACGGGCTCGGCACCGTGCAGGCCTCGCAGACGGTGAACATCCATGCGCGGGTCGACGGCACGCTGCAATCGGTGAACTTCACCGAGGGACAGAACGTGAAGGCCGGCGACGTGCTGGCTAAGCTCGACCCCCGGCTCGCCGAGGCCAGCCTCGATCAGGCGCAGGCCGCAAAGGCCAAGGACGAGGCCCAGCTGAAGGGCGCCGAGGCCGACCTCACCCGCTATTCGCAGCTGGTGCAGAAGGACTATGCCAGCCGGCAGTCGGTGGACCAGCAGCAGGCGACCGTCGACGGGCTGAAGGCCTCCATCGTCGCCGACCAGGCGGCGATCGAGACCGCGCAGACCAATCTCGACTACACCACCGTGACCGCCCCGGTCGACGGGCGGATGGGCATGCGCCAGCTCGACGCCGGCAACATCGTGCATTCCAGCGATTCGACGCCGATCGCGGTGCTGACGACGCTGAAGCCGATCTCGGTCATCTTTTCTCTGCCGGAAAAGGATCTCGACGCGGTGCAGCAGGCCGCCGCGCGCGGCCCGGTGACGGCGGTGGCGACGCGTGACGACGGCACCGTGCTCGGCACCGGCAAGCTGTCGGTGATCGACAACCAGATCGATGCCGCCACCGCGACGCTCAAGCTCAAGGCGGTGTTTCCCAATGAGGACGAGCGGCTGTGGCCGGGCGCCTTCGTGCATGTGAACCTCGCCGTCGACACGGTGAAGGACGCGCTCACCGTGCCGGTGGCGGCGGTGCAGCGCGGCCCGGACGGGCTGTTCGCCTGGGTGCTCGGCGCCGGCGACACCGCCACGGTGAAGCCGATCGAGACCGGGCGGGTCGCCGGCGGCGTCACCGTGGTGACAAGCGGGCTCGCCGATGGCGACCGCATCATCGTCGACGGCCAGTACCGGCTGCGTCCGAACGCCAAGGTCGCCATCATCGAGAGCAAGGGCGCCCCCGCCGAGCACCTCGCCGAGAGCGAGAGCGGCAAGGTCACCCAGTGAGGACCGCAGCGTGAACCTCTCGGCCCCCTTCATCGAACGCCCGATCGCCACCTCGCTGATGATGGCGGCGCTCGCCGTGCTCGGTGTGGTCGCCTATCCGCTGCTGCCGGTGGCGCCGCTGCCGCAGGTCGACTTCCCGACCGTGCAGGTCTCGGCCAGCCTGCCCGGCGCCAGCCCCGACACCATGGCCTCGGCGGTCGCCGCGCCGCTGGAGCGGCGCTTCGGCCAGATCGCCGGCCTCGACCAGATGACCTCGACCTCGACGCTGGGCTCGACCTCGATCACCCTGCAGTTCGACCTCTCCCGCAACATCGACGCGGCGGCGCAGGATGTGCAGGCGGCGATCACCGCGGCGCAGCGGCAATTGCCGGACGACCTGTCCTCGCCGCCGAGCTACCGCAAGGTCAATCCGGCCGATAGCCCGATCATGATCCTTGCCGCCCGCTCGGACACCATGCCGATGACGGCGGTGGACGATTTCGCCGACAATGTGCTGGCCCAGCGCCTCTCGCAGGTGCAGGGGGTGGCGCAGGTGGTCATCGGCGGCGAGCAGAAGCCGGCAGTGCGGGTGCAGCTCGATCCCGCCCGTCTCGCCGCCAGCGGCCTGACCTTCGAGGATGTGCGCGCCACGCTGTCCAATTCCACCGCTCTGGCGGCGAAGGGCACGATCAACAATGCGGTGCGCAGCTTCACCATCGCCGCCAACGACCAGCTGGTGAAGCCGGCCGACTATGACGACGTCATCCTCGCCTATCGCAACGGCGCGCCGATCCGCGTGCGCGACGTCGGCCATGCGGTGGAGGGGCCGGAGAACGTCAATGTCGCGGCCTGGAGCACCGACAAACGCGCGGTGGTGCTGCTGATCTTCAAGCAGCCGGGCGCCAACGTCATCGAGACCGTCGACGCCATCAAGGCGACGCTGCCCAAGCTCGACGGCATCATTCCCGCCGGCATCACCATCGACACCATCGTCGACCGCACCACCACCATCCGCGCTTCGGTGGAGGACGTGCAGTTCACCCTCGGGATCACCATCGCACTGGTGGTGCTGGTGATCCTTCTGTTCCTGCGCAACATAAGGGCGACGCTGATCCCGGCGGTGGTGGTGCCGATCTCGCTCGCCGGCTCGGCGGCGGTAATGTACGTGCTGGACTTCAGCCTCGACAACCTGTCGCTGATGGCGCTGACCATCGCGGTGGGCTTCGTGGTCGACGACGCCATCGTGGTGGTGGAGAACATCGTCCGCCACATGGAGGAGGGCGAGCCGGCCTTCCAGGCGGCGATGAAGGGCGCGCGGGAAATCGGCTTCACCGTGCTGTCGATCTCGATCTCGCTGGTGGCGGTGTTCATCCCGCTGCTCCTGATGGGCGGCATCGTCGGGCGGCTGTTCCGCGAGTTCGCGCTCACCGTCACCGCCGCCATCGCGGTGTCCGCTCTGGTGTCGCTGACGCTGACCCCGATGCTGTGCTCGCGCTTCCTCAAGGCGCCCTTGCACGAGCATGGGCGGCTCTACCGCTTCGTCGAGGCGGGCTTCGACGGCATCCTCGGTTTCTACGAGCGCACGCTGGCCGTCGCCCTGCGTTTCCGCTTCCTGACGCTGATGGTGTTCTTCGCCACCATCGCGCTCACCGGCTGGCTGTTCGTCGTGGTGCCGAAGGGCTTCTTCCCGACGCAGGACATCGGCGTCATCACCGGCCTGTCGGAAGCGGCGCAGGATGTCTCGCCGCAGGAGATGAAGCGGCTGCAGACCGCGCTGGGCGCGGTGATCGCCAAGGATCCGGCGGTGGCCGCCTTCGGTTCCATGCTCGGCGCCGGCGGCGCCAACACCACCAATACCGGGCGGTTCTTCATCGCGCTCAAGCCGCGCGAGGAGCGCGACGTCAATGCCCGGCAGGTGATCGACCGGCTGCGGCCGAAGCTGATGCAGGTCTCCGGCGCCAATGTCTTCCTGCAACCTTCGCAGGACATCAGCGTCGGCGGGCGCATCTCGCGCGCGCTGTACCAGTACACCCTGACCGACGTCGATCTCGACGAGCTGAACAACTGGGCGCCGAAGCTGCTGGCCCGGCTGCGCCAGCTGCCCGAGCTCACCGACGTCACCAGCGACCAGCAGGGCAGCGCGCCGCAGCTGAAGATCAGCATCGACCGCGACCGCGCCGCCCGCTTCGGCATCCAGCCGGAGCTGATCGACGCCACGCTGAACGACGCCTTCGGCCAGCGCCAGGCGACGCAGTACTTCACCCAGCTGGATTCCTACTCGGTGATCATCGAGGCGACGCCTGAGCAGCAGAAGCACATCGGCACGCTCGACCAGATCTATGTGAAGTCGCCGAGCTCCGGCGCGGCGATCCCGCTTTCCACCTTCGTGTCGATCGACGCCAATGCGGTGGGCTCGCTGTCGGTGTCGCACCAGGCGCAGTTCCCGGCGGTGACGCTGTCGTTCAACCTGAAGCAGGGCGTGTCGCTCGGCGAGGCGGTGGCGGCGATCAATGCCGCCTCGGCCGATCTCGGCGCACCCTCGACGATCACCGGCAGCTTCCAGGGCAGCGCGCAGGTGTTCCAGAGCGCCTTGGCCAGCGAACCCGCCCTGATCGCCGCCGCCTTGTTCGCGGTCTATGTCATCCTCGGCGTGCTCTATGAGAGCTACATCCACCCGCTGACCATCCTGTCGACGCTGCCCTCGGCGGGCATCGGCGCGCTGCTGGCGCTGTGGGCTGGTGGCTTCGACCTGTCGGTCATCGGCATCATCGGCATCATCCTGCTCATCGGCATCGTGAAGAAGAACGGCATCATGCTGGTCGACTTCGCCATCGCCGGCGAGCGCGAGCGAGGAATGACGGCGGAGGACGCGATTGCCGAGGCATGCCGGCTGCGCTTCCGGCCGATCCTGATGACGACGATGGCCGCGCTGCTGGCCGGCGTGCCGCTGATGCTGGGGACGGGTACCGGCTCGGAGCTGCGCCAGCCGCTCGGCTACGCCATGGTCGGTGGGCTGGCGCTCAGCCAGGTGCTGACGCTCTACACGACGCCGGTGGTCTACATCTATCTGGCGAAGCTGCAGCGCCGCTTCGCCAGGAAACCGCAGGCGGCGGCGCAGGTCGCGGCGAACATCAAGCCCACCCCCGCCGAATGAGCGGGAGCGGGCCGTGTCGCGTGCTTACGCGGCGCGCTTGAGCGCGTCGCCGAGCATCGAGGCGATGTCGTCGATGTGCTGGGTCTCGGCGATCAGCGGCGGCGACAGCGCGATGATGTCGCCGGTGACGCGGATCAGCAGGCCCTTCTCGAAGCAGTCGGTGAAGATGTCATAGGCGCGGGCGCCCGGCGCGCCCTCGCGCGAGGCGAGCTCGATGCCGGCGACGAGGCCGATGGTGCGGATGTCGACGACGTTGGGCAGGCCGCGCAGCGAATGCATCGCCTCTTCCCAGTGCGGGGCGAGCTCGGCCGCGCGGGTGAGCAGGCCTTCCTCGGCATAGATGTCCAGCGTGGCGATGCCGGCGGCGCAGGCCACCGGGTGGCCGGAATAGGTGTAGCCGTGGAACAGCTCGATGGCCGCCTCGGGTCCGGTCATCAGGCCGTCATGCACCTTGCGGCTGGCGAACACCGCCCCCATCGGGATAGTGCCGTTGGTGATGCCCTTGGCGGTGGTCACGAGGTCGGGCGTCACGCCGAAATAATCGGTGGCGAACGGCGCGCCGAGGCGACCGAAGCCGGTGATGACCTCGTCGAAGATCAACAGGATGCCGTGGCGGGTGGCGATCTCGCGCAAGCGCTCCAGATAGCCCTTGGGCGGCAGCAGCACGCCGGTGGAGCCGGCCATCGGCTCGACGATCACCGCGGCGATGGTCTCGGCGCCGTGCAGGGCGACGAGACGCTCAAGATCGTCGGCAAGCTTGGCGCCATGCGCGGGCAGGCCGCCCTTGGTGAAGGCGTTGCGCGCCGGATCATGGGTGTGGCGCAGATGGTCGGCGCCGGGCAGCAGCGGGAAGACGCGGCGGTTGTTGACGAGGCCGCCGACGGTGATGCCGCCGAAGCCGACGCCATGATAGCCGCGCTCGCGGCCGATGACCCGGGTGCGGGTGCCCTGGCCGATGGCGCGCTGATAGGCGATGGCGATCTTCAGCGCGGTGTCGACCGATTCCGAGCCGGAATTGGTGAAGAACACCCGGTCGAGCCCGCCGGGGGCGATGGCGGCCAGCCGCTCGGCGAAGTCGAAGGCGATGGGGTGGCCCATCTGGAAGGTCGGCGCGAAGTCGAGGGTGGAAAGCTGGCGCTGGACCGCCTCGGTGATCTGCCGCCGCCCGTGACCGGCATTGACACACCACAGCCCGGCGGTGCCGTCGAGCACCCGGCGCCCGTCGTCGCTGGTGTAGTACATGCCCTCGGCGGCCGCGAGCAGGCGCGGCGCGGCCTTGAACTGGCGGTTCGCCGTGAACGGCATCCAGAAGGCTTCGAGGGACGGGGTATTGGCGCGGATGTTCACGGAAGATCTCCTCTTGCGGAGGCCGACCTTGGCCACGATGGACAGCGCGGAACAAGTCCTTTTCTGGCGTGAGGTAAGCCGTTGATATATAATCGATCGTGTCGAAAGATTTGCGCTATTCGCAACGGGTGAAACACCGGCATGGTCGAGGACGATCTCGGAGGGCGGCTCCGCTATGTCCGTCAGCTGCACAAGCTGTCGCAGCGCGAGCTGGCCCGGCGGGCCGGCGTGACCAATTCGACCATCTCGCTGATCGAATCCAACACCAGCAACCCGTCGGTGGGGGCGCTGAAGCGCATCCTCGACGGCATCCCGATCAGCATGGCGGATTTCTTCGGGCTGACGCCGACATTGCCGAAGAAGGCATTCTACCGCGAGGACGAGCTGACCGAGATCGGCAAGGGCGCCATCTCGTTTCGCCAGGTCGGCGAAAGCGCCTTCGGCCGGGCGTTGCAGATCCTGAAGGAGTGCTACCAGCCCGGCGCCGATACCGGCGTCATTCCGCTGGTGCATGACGGCGAGGAGGGCGGCATCATCCTCTCAGGCCGGCTGGAGGTGACGGTGGACGGCGAGCGACGGGTGCTTGGACCGGGCGACGCCTATTATTTCGAGAGCCGGCGCCCGCACCGCTTCCGCTGCATCGGGCCGGTGCCGTGCGAGGTGGTAAGCGCCTGCACGCCGCCGACCTTCTGATCGGTCGCGCTAGGCCTCGCGCGGAGTGCGACAGAGCGCGACCATGCCGATGCCCGCCGCCGCGCAGACGGCGCAGAGGGCGAAGATGGCGGGATAGTCGAACCAGGCGAGCGCCAGCCCGGCCAGCGGCCCGGTGATGGCGAGCGCGAGGTCGAGGAACACCGTGTAGATGCCGAGCGCGCCGCCGCGGCTGGCCGCTGGCACCCGCTTCATCAGCTCGACGCCGAGCGAGGGGAACACCATGCCGAAGCCGAGGCCGGCCAACGCGCCGCCGATGAGCGCGGGCAGCGGCGCCGGGGCGAGCCAGATCAGCACCAGCCCAAGCGTCTCCAGCCCGAGGGCGATGGCGGCGACGCGAAAGCCGCCAATGCGGTCGATCTGGCCGCCGAACACCACTCGCGAACCGGCGAAGCACAGGCCGAACACCGAGACCAGCAGCGCGGCGCCGTCCCAGCCGGCGGCGATGAACATCAGCCCGCCAAAGCTCGCCACCGCGCCGAAGCCGATGGCGCCGAGCGTCAGCGCCGCGCCGAAGGGCAGCACCAGCGCCAGCGTGCGGCCGGCCTTCTCGCGCACCCCGGCGATCACCGGGGTCTCCGCGTGCAGCAGCGCGACCGCGAGGCCGAGGAGCGCCGCCAGCGTCGAGAGCAGCCCGACCGCCCACAGGCCACCCGCCCCGTAGGCTACCCCGCCGAGCGGCGCGCCGGCCGCGATGGCGCCATAGGCGGCGACCCCGCCCCAGGACATCACCTGCGCGGTATGGGCAGTGCCGACGCGGGCGATGTTCCAGGTGATGGTGCCGGTGCCGGAGCAGCTCTCGCCGAAGCCGAGCAGCAGCCGGCTCGCCACGATGGCGACATAGGCGAGCAGCGGTGTCGCCGACAGGAACGGCACGCCGGTGAGCAGCAGGCCGGCGAGCAGCGCCGAGACGAGGCCGTAGAGCACGGTGCGGCGGGCGCCGATGGCATCCGACATCCGCCCGGCGAGCGAGCGCGTCACCACGGTGGAGAGGAACTGGCTGCTGACCGACAGCCCGGCCAGCACCGGTCCGTAGCCGAGCTGGTGCATGACATAGGCCGGCAGGATCGCCAGCGGCACGCCGACGCCGAGATAGGTGCAGAAATTGACGAAGGAGATCGGCAGGATGCGCAGCAGCGCCGGCATCTGTCGGCCCGTCGGGGAAGGCGGCACGGCGAGGTCCTTGATCGGCATTCGGCTCAGGCCGAACGCGGCAGGCCGGGAATGCGGCCGAGGGCGGATTCGGTGTAGCCGCCATCCATGCAGATGTTCTGGCCGACAATGAAGCCCGCATCCGGGCCGAGCAGGAAGGCCACCGTGCCGGCGACGTCCTCCGCCTCGCCGACGCGCCCAAGCGGCACGATGCGGTTGCGCTCCGCCGCCACCTCCGGGTTGCGGTAGATCGCCTCGGTGAGCGTGGTGCGGATCATGCCGGGCGAGACGCTGTTCACCCGGATCCCGGCTGGCGCCCATTCCTGCCCGAGCTGGCGGCACAGCATGATCAGCGCCGCCTTGCTCGCCGAATAGGCGCCCATGCCGGGATGCGGCGCCATGCCGGAGGCCGAGGCCACCGCGACGAAGGCGCCGCGGCTGGCGGCGAGGTGCGGATAAGCCGCCTTGGCCATGAGCCACACCGAGCGGGCATTGACCGCGAACAGCCGGTCCCACTCGGCGGGGTCGAGCGTCGCCAGCGGCGCCGGGCCGGTTATGCCGGCATTGGCGACGACGCCGTCGAGCCCGCCGCAGAACGCCGAGGCTTCGGCGACCAGCCGCTCTGGCACCAGGGCGTCGGCGAGGTCGCCGGCGAGGGTGGTGACCTCGGCGCCGAGGCCACGGAGTTCGGCGGCGACCCCGGCGAGAGCCTCGCCGGTGGAGCGGCCGGCGATGGCGATGCGCAGCCGCGCGCCATGCTGGCGCCCGAGCTTGAGCGCGATGGCCGCGCCGATGCCGCGGCTGGCACCGGTCACCAGCAGGCGGACCGGCGCCTCCTCGCTGGTGGGGCTCATCCCTTGAAGCCCGAGGCGGCGAGCGCGCGGGCGGCGGCGCGGAAGGCCTGCACGGTCACCTCCATCTCGCTGTCGCCATGGGCGAACGAGATGAAGTAGCGCCCCCAGGGGGAGGGCAGGCCGACCACGCCGTGCCGGCGCAGCGTGTCGCTCACCAGCCGGGTCGCTTCCGGCCGTACCTTGGTGCGTGCCTCGTCGTAGTTGCGCGGCATGCGATCGGTGAACCACAGCGAGAACACGCTGTCGAAGCCGGTGGTGATGGTGGTGATGCCCTCGGCGGTGAAGGCCTCGACTGCCGCGCGCCGCAGCGCCGCGCCCCAGTCGAACAGGCGGGTGTAGTGGCTCTCGTCTTCCAGCAGTTTCATCGTCGCCAGCACCGCCGAGGCGACCAGCGGATTGCCGTGATAGGTGCCGAAGCAAGGAACCGTGCCGTTTTCCACCACTTCGAAGGCCTTGGGCGTGCCGAGCACGGCGGCGACCGGCACGCCGCTGCCGATGGCCTTGCCGAGGGTGACGAGATCCGGGGTCAGGCCGAGTTCCTCCGACACCAGCTTCACGCCGCGCCTGAGGCCCACCATCACCTCGTCGGCGATGATCAGCGTGCCGTTTTCCTGCGCCCGCTTGCTCAGGTGCTCGAAGAAGGCGCGCTCGGGGACGAGGCAGCCGGTATTGCCGAGCATCGGCTCGACGAGGATGGCGGCGAGATCGTCGCCCATCTCGTCGAAAAGCTGATCGATATCATCGACTTCGTTGACCCGGAACAGCGTGGTGCCTTCCTTGACCGGGCGCTCATTGGTGCGCTCGGCTTCAGTGGATTCCACCAAGCCGAAGCGGATCGGGTCGAACCAGCCGTCATAGCCGCCCACCGCCTTGGCGATCAGCCGCCTTCCAGTGGCGGCGCGGGCGATGCGGCAGGCGAGGTGGACCGCCTCGGTGCCGGTGGTGGCAAAGGTGGCGCGGGTGACGCGCTCGCCGCCGATGCGAACCAGCGCCTTGCCAGCCAACTCCTCGATATCGTTGGAGAATCCCGGCATCGGGCCATTGTGGAGCGCCTTGACGCAGGCCTCCATCACGTCGGGATGGCCGTGGCCGATCAGGGTGGCGCCCATCGCCATGCCGTAATCGACGAAGCTGTTGCCCTCCGTATCGATGAGCCGCGCGCCGTGGCTGCGGGACACCGTGAAGCCCTTGCCGTCGAGCAGCGGCAATTTGCGGGCGCTGCTCGAGACGCCGAACGGCACCGTCAGTGCGTCCATGTCATTTACTCCAGTGATATCAGAGGCTTGTCAGAAGCCGAGAAGCTTGGGCAGCCATTCGGTGGTGGCCGGAACGAAGGCGACGACCAGAAGGCAGATGTTGCTGCTGATGAAGAAGGGGATCAGCCGCCGTGTGACCGGGTTCACCCCGATCTTGGCGATGTTGCAGACCACGAAGATGTTGGTGCCCACCGGCGGGGTGAAGAGCCCGATACCGCCGGAGATCACGAAGATCAGTCCGAGCTGGTAGGGCTGCAGGCCGACTTCGAGGCCGATGGGGTGGACGATGGGAGCAAGGATGATCAGCGTCGGGCCGAGATCGGCCCAGGTGCCGACGAAGGTGAGCAGCAGGATGATCAGCAGCGTGGTGACGACATAGCCGGCGCCGAGGTCGTGCAGCAGGCCGGCCGTCCATTGCGGCACCTCCTCGACGGTGAGGATCCAGGAGAAGGGCACCGACACCGCCATGATGATCATGATGGCGCCGGTCATCTTCACCGTCTCGTCGCCGACCTTCCACAATTTGCCCCAGCTGATCTCGCGATAGAGCAGGCCGCCGACCACCAGCGCCCACACCACCGCCACGAAGGCGGCTTCGGTCGGGGTGACGATGCCGGTGAGCATGGAGCCGAGCACGCCGACCGGCATCAGCACCGCCGGCAGGGCACGGAACAGGTGCCTGGAGAAGGAGGCGATGGTCGGCGTGGTCTCCGACTTGGGGAAGTTCTCCCGCACCCCGACCCAGTAGGCGGTGAGCATGAAGGTGACGGTGAGCATCAGCCCGGGGATGATGCCGGCGGCGAACAGCCCGCCGATCGAGGTGTTGGTGATGACGCCGTACATGATCATCACCACGCTGGGCGGGATGATGATGCCGAGCGTGCCGGCCGCCGCCGTCACCGCGGCGGAGAAGTCCTTCGGGTAGCCGCGCTCGGTCATGGCGGGGATCATCACCGAGCCGACGGCGCCGGTGTCGGCGGTGGCCGAGCCGGTGATGCCGCCATAGACCATGCAGGTCGCGACGTTGACGAGGCCGAGTCCGCCGCGGATGCGACCGAACACGTCGTCGCACAGATTGATGATGCGCCGCGTCAGCCCGCCCTCGTTCATGATGCCGCCGGCGACGAGGAACAGCGGAATAGCGGCCAGAGCGATGGAATTGGCGCCGTTGAACACCTGCTGGGCGAACCAGGCCGGCGGCAGCGGTACCAGGCCGACCGTGATGACGACCAGCGCCGACATGGCGATCGACCAGGCGACCGGCACGCCGGAATACAGCGTGAGCGCGAACACGCCGAAGAGAACGAGGAGGGTCATGCGGATCTTTCGGCGTCTGGATCGCTTCCGCTTTTCATGGAAACGCGGAAACGATCCAGATCTCTGAGTTTACACATTTTCTTCAGGCGAACCGGAATCCACGTCGCTCGAAAAGGCCCTAGCGCAGGATTCGGAACAGGCGCAGCAGCGCGATGGCGCCAAGGCCGACGCCCATGAAGATGACGATGCCCTGCATGGTCCAGGAAGGGATGCGCATGACCGGCGTCGGCATGTAGCCGGTGCGCCCGAGCATCGCATAGCCGCTGCGGATGAGCGCGGCGGAGACCAGGAGCAGCACCAGCGCGTGATAGGTGCGGAAGAACGGCCCGCGGTCGCTGCTGGTGCCGTCCACCGAGACGTTCTCGCCGACCACCTCGGCCAGCACGGTGCCGACCGCGATGATCCAGAGGAACATGATCGACAGCATCTCGAACGACCAGGTGACGCCCTGGATGTGGAAATAGCGGCCGACCACGCCGAGGCCGGTGGAGACCAGCAGCACGAGGAGCGCGAGCATCCCGGCCCAGGTCAGGCCGAGATGCACGGCGCGGCCGAACCGGGCGAGCCCGGTTCGAGCCGGCACGGCGGGGGCGCTCACGCCTTGGCCGCCGCGTCGCGCACCGACTTCACGAGATCGGCGCCGTATTCCTTCGAGAAGGTCTCGTAGACCGGGCCGACCATGGCGGCGAAGGGCGCGGTGTCGACGGCGTTCACCTGAAGCCCCTTCTCCTTCAGCTTGGCGATGACGCCGGCATAGGAGTCCGCGATGGCGGTGCGGTACCAGCCCTGCGTCGCGGTGGCGGCGTCGGTGACCGCCTTGCGCTCAGTGGGGGACAGGCTGTCGAGCTTGGCCTTGTTGGCGTACCACCAGTTGGCCATCCACATGTAGTTGGACAGCGACAGGTACTTCTGCGCCTCGTACCACTTGGCATCGTAGAAATCGCGCAGCTCCGGCTCGGCACCGTCGACCACGCCGCTCTGCAGGGAGGTGTAGACCTCGCCATAGGGAATGGCCTGCGGCAGCGCGCCCAGCGTCTTGATGGTCTCGATGGCGACCGGGATCGGCGGGGTGCGCATCTTCAGCCCGGCCATGTCCGCCGGCTTCTCGATGGGGTGCTTCGAATTGGTGAAGCTGCGGAAGCCGGAATCCAGCGCGCCGATGATCTCGTAGCCCTTCGGCGGGGCCATGGCGTAGATTTCCTTGCCGACCGGGCCGTCGAGGACGGTGTGGACCTTGGCGAAGCTGTCGAACAGGAAGGGCAGCGACACCACGCTCATGCGCGGGTCGATGGCGTCGATGACGCCGCCGAGGCCCATGTCGATCGAGCCGTCGCCGACCTGCTCGCAGACCGGGCCCTCGTCGCCCAGCAGGCCGTTGGCGAAGATTGTCACCTTCACGCTGCCGCCGGTCGACTTCTCGACATCGGCCTTGAACTTCACGAGAGCCTGCTGGATGAGGCTGTCCTCGGGCGAGGAATGCGCCACCTTCAGCGTGGTGGCGGCCGAAGCGCGCCCGGTAATCGCGAAGGTGGAGGCGGCGGCGACGCCGGCAATGAAAGTCCTGCGGTCAATGCGCATAGTCGTCTCCAAATGTCTCACCCGTCAAAATCAGATGAATCCTCGGAGTTCCTGCCCTCATGTCGTTCTATGCGAGAGATGCATCCTTCAGCGGCATGGAATACCGCTTGGGCGCGCTCTCGATGACGAGTTGGTGACACTGTGGTCCTGCGGCGCCCGCAGCGTCAATTGCCGAGGGGCGGGGGCGGGCCAACAAGTTCTTATGGTTTCATAAGCCCGCTTTATTCGTGGCGGCGACAAGAGGGGCGGCGAGCGCCGGCTCCGGCGTCTCGATCCAGCTGACGGCGCCGACGCCGGGCTCGTAGGGCCGGGCGAATTCGCGGCGCAGGAAGGCGGCGAGCCGGCGGGCGGCGAGGCGCTCGCTGCGGCTGACCAGCAGCACCAGCGGCAGCGCCGGCAAAGCGGGCAGGCCGTCTTCCTCGCCGAGACAGCGCCAGCCGGCCGGCACCGCCGATTCCGGCAGCACGGTGAGCATGTTGCCGGAGGCGACGGCGAGATGGATGCCGCTGACATGCGAGGAGGTGTGGGCGAGCCGCCAGGGGCGGCCAGCGCGGTCCAGCGTGGCGAAGACGCGCGGCCGGGCCGAGCAGTCGTCGGAGAACATGGCGAGGCGCAGCACGTCCTCGTGCTCGGGATGGCCGTTCGGGCCCGTGCACCAGACCTGCCGCTCATAGCGGAACACCTGATCCGGCGGGTCCTCCGGCCCCTGGGTGACGATGGCGACGTCGAGTTCGCCATTGTTCATCATCAGCCGCAGCTTGCGCGAGAAGTCGCAGGAAAGGTCGATATAGACGGCGCGGTTCTGCGGGCTGAAGCGGTGCAGCAGCGCCTCGCCGATCGAGCCCATGAAATCGTCGGGCATGCCGAGGCGCACCCGGCTCTCGGTCACCCGGTCGGCGACGGCGGCGAGCGCCTCGGCCTCGATCGACTGGATCTGCCGGGCATAGCCGATCAGGCATTCGCCGGTGACGGTGGCGGTGACGCGGCGATGGCCACGCTCGAACAGCTTCTTGCCGAGCCGCTCCTCCAGCCGCGCGACCGACATGCTGACCGCTGCCTGCGTCTTGCCGAGATGCTCGGCAGCGGCGGTGAAGCTGCCGAAATCGGCGACGGCGATCAGCGCGGCCAGCGCGTCGCTCTCGAAATGGCGCACGTCCATCCTCTCCCGCTGCGGCCCCGTTTTACGGGAGCCCCTGTCCGGGAGCGGAGAGTAGCGCGGCGCCGGGGGCGCCTTAAGATCGAATTAACCGCATTTTTCCGGTGAATATGGCGCTACATTAGGCACGTCGTCGGTATGCCCGGTTCAGTGCAGCGCCCGCTCCAGCTCGTCGAACCACAGATCGGTGGCGACCGCGAACAGCCCGACCAGCAGGGCGCCCTGTAGCACATAGGCGGGGTTGGAGCCGGACAGGCCCTCGATGATCGGCGAGCCGAGGGTGAGAGCGCCGACGGTGGAGCCGATGGTGGCGGTGCCGATATTGAGGATCACCGAGGTGCGGATGCCGGACAGGATCACCGGCGCGGCGAGCGGCAGCTCGACCTTGACCAGCCGCCCGGCCGGCGACAGGCCGATGCCGTCCGCCGCCTGCACCGGCGCGGCGGGCACCGCGCCGAGCCCGGCGATGGTGGCGCTGACCACCGGCAGCAGGCCGTAGACGATCAGCGCGATGACGGTGGGCGCGCCGCCATAGCCGATGGCCGGCACCGCCAGCGCCAGCACGGCGGTGGGCGGGAAGGTCTGGCCGACCGCGGTCAGCGTGTCGACCGGGCCAGCGAAGTCGCGCCCGGCCGGGCGGGTGACGAAGATGCCGATGGCGATGCCGAGGCTCACCACCACCAGGCTGGCGAGGCCGACCAGCCCGGCATGGGACAAAGCGAGGTCGAGGAAGCTGGCGCGGGTATAGAGCGGGCGCGGCAGCTCCGGGAACAGCGCGTGGAACAGCGGGGCGCTATAGGGCAGCAGCGCGAGCGCGGCGACGAAGGCAAGGCTCGCCCACACCGCCGGGCGGGCGGCGAGGCGGGCGAGGGCGCCGGCGGGTGGGCGGTCGCTGGCGATGTCGGGGGCGCTCATGACGTCACCACGTCGGCGAGCGAGAGCGTGCCGCGCCGTCCCGCCGCGCGGTCGAGCACCGGCAGCCGGTCGATGCCTCCAGCCACCATCTGCGCCAGCGCCGCGTCCAGCATGGCGTCGGCGGCGATGGGCTCGCGCGCATCTCCGTGATCGACCGTGTAGTCGGTGCGCTCGCCGACCGGCGTCACCTGCAGGAGGCGCAGGCCACGGCGCGGGCCGCCGACGAAGGCCTCGACGAAGCTGTTGGCCGGGTGGGCGAGCAATTCGCGCGGCGTGCCCTGCTGGATCAGCCGGCCGCCGTCGAGCACGGCGATGCGCGAGGCGAGGCGGATCGCCTCGTCGATGTCGTGGGTGACGATCACCACCGTCTTGCCGGTGCGGGCCTGGATGTCGATGAGCGCGCCCTGCAGGCCGTCGCGCGTCACCGGGTCGAGGGCGCCGAACGGCTCGTCCATCAGCAAAAGGTCGGGATCGGCAGCGAGCGCGCGGGCGACGCCGACGCGCTGCTGCTGGCCGCCGGACAGCTGGTGCGGCCGGCGGTGGCGGTACAGCGCCGGATCGAGGCCGACGAGGTCGAGCAATTCGTCGACGCGGGCCGCGATGCGCGCGGGCGTCCAGCCGAGCAGCTCCGGCACGGTGGAGATGTTGCGGGCGATGCTCCAGTGCGGGAATAGGCCGATCGACTGGATGACGTAGCCGATGCGCCGGCGCAGCGCGACGGGCGGCAGGCTGGCGGCGTCGGTGCCCTCGATCAGCACGCGCCCGCCATCGGGCTCGATGAGCCGGTTGATGAGGCGCAGCGTCGTCGACTTGCCGCAGCCGGAGGCGCCGACCAGCGCGCAGATCGAGCCGGTCGGCACGGTGAGCGAGAGCTGGTCGACCGCGACGGTCGGTCCGTAGCGCTTGGTGAGGCGGTCGAGCACGATCATGGACGCTCTCCGGTGGCGAGCAGCGCGCCGAGGCTGCGAAGTACGAGGTCGAAGACGAGGGCCAGCGCGATGGCCGACAGCGCACCGAGCAGGATGAGGTCGGTGGCGGTCTGGCCGAGGCCCTGGAAGATGAACACGCCGAGCCCGCCGGCGCCGATCAGCGCCGCCACCACGGCGAGGCCGGTGAGCTGCACCACAACAACCCTGAGCGCCGCGACGAGGATCGGCAAAGCGAGCGGGATGGAGACGCGGCGCAGGATCTGCCGCTCGTCGAGCCCCATGCCGCGCGCGGCGTCGATGACGGCGGGCGGCACCGAGGCGAGGCCGGTGAAGGCGCCGCGCGCCACCGGCAGCAGGCCGTAGAGGGTGAGCGCGATCACCGCCGGCGCGGCGCCGATGCCGCCGACGCCGAATGCGCGCAACCCCGGAAACGCCCCCGACAGCGCCGAGAGCGGCCCGATCAGCAGGCCGAAAATGGCGATGGAGGGAATGGTCTGGATGAGGTTCAGCACCGCGAAGAGCGGCTTGCGCCAGGCCGGCCGGCGCAGCGCGAGAAGGCCGAGCCCGGTGCCGATCGGCAGCGCGGCAGCGAGCGCACCGCCGACCAGAGCGAGGTGGCGCAGCATCTCGGCGCCATAGGCGGCGCGGCGATTGGCGAACTCGCGTGCCAGCGACAGATCGGCCAGCGCGCCGGAGGCGGCGAGGGCGAGGAGCGCGCCGACCACCGCCGCGGCGATGGCCGACTGCGCCAGCGGGTGCGGCGCGAGCCGGCCCACCGCGTCGGCGAGCGCGAAGGCGGCGCCGGCGGCGACGATCCAGAAGGCGGCGCCGAGCGAGGTGCGCGCCACCGGCCCGCTCGCGGCGGCGACGAGGCCGGCCGCATGGGCGGCGGCGGCGAGGCTGGCGACGAGCAGCGCGCCAGCGAGCACGGCGATGAGCCGGTCGCGCCAGACGCCGGAGCGGATGAGTGCCGACGCGCCGAGTGCCACCACCAGGGCGGCGACCAGCGCGGCGACGCCCGGCTCCACCGCCGCCCACAGCGCCAGCGGCTTGCCGCTGACGATGCGGTTCGGCGCCACTGAGACGAAGCCGAGGCTGCCCAGCGCCACCACCATGCCGGTGACGATCAGCACCAGCAGCGGGTTGGCGCGGGGGACGCCGGCACGGGGCCGGGCGGGCGCGGCGGCTTCCGGCGCCGGAGCGACGACCGCCTCGCCCGCGAG
This sequence comes from Ancylobacter sonchi, assembly GCF_018390695.1. GTDB lineage: Bacteria > Pseudomonadota > Alphaproteobacteria > Rhizobiales > Xanthobacteraceae > Ancylobacter > Ancylobacter sonchi. The sequence goes on from NZ_JAHBGF010000019.1 coordinate 36,527, forward strand.
GCTCACTTCAGCAGTCCCTTGCCGGTGAGCCACTCCTTGGCGACGGCGCGGGCGTCCTGGCCCTCGATCTGCACCTTGGCGTTGAGGCCCTGCAGGGTTTCCAGCGTCAGCGCCGAGAAGGCCGGGGCCAGCACGGTGGCGATCTCGGGATGCGCCTCCAGCACCGCCGCGCGTACCACCGGCGCCGGCTCGTAGACCGCCTGCACGCCCTTGGTGTCGGCGAGCACCTTGAGGCCGAGCGCGGCGATGCCGCCATCGGTGCCGTAGACCATGGCGGCGTTGACGCCGGAGGTGCCCTCGGCCGCCGCCTTGATGGTGGCGGCGGTATCGCCACCCGACAGCACCAGCAGCTGGTCCTGCCCGAGCTTGAAGCCATAGGCGCTCTGGAAGGCGGGCAGCGCCGCCGCGCTCTCGACGAACTCGGCCGAGCCGGCGAGCTTCACCTTGCCGCCGCCGGCGACCCATTTGCCGAAGTCGTCGAGCGTCGCGAGATTATTGGCCTTGGCGACGTCGCCGCGCACGGCGATGGCCCAGGTGTTGTTGGCCGGGGCCGGCTGGAGCCAGACGACCTTGTTGGCGGCGTCCAGCTGCTTGGCCTTGGCATAGGCGGTGTCGGCCTTCTTCCACGCCGGGTCGGCGTCGACGTTGAAGAAGAAGCCGGCATTGCCGGTATATTCCGGGTAGATGTCGACCTCGCCCTCCAGCAGCGCGGTGCGCACGATCTTGGTCGGGCCGAGCGAGATGCGCTCCTTGACGTCGAGCCCTTTCTGCTCCAGCAGCAGCGCGATGATGTTGCCAAGCACCGCACCTTCGGTGTCGATCTTGGAGGCGACGGTGACGCTGTCGGCGGCAGAGGCCGCGACGGGCGCAGCAAGGCCGAGGCCGGCGACGAGCGCGGCGGCGGCGATAAGGCGGCGAAGGCTCATCGTAGTGCTCCCCTCATGCGCACCGGCCTACCGGTCCGCGGATCCGCTAGACATATCACTAGTAAATTTATAGACAATATGTACTGATAGTCTTCCCTACTGGCATACAATTCGCTTGCCAGTCCTGATGTTCCCTTCCTCTCCGGTCCTTCCTTCCATGCCGCACTCTCCCCGCCTCGAATGGCCGACCATAGGCCTTGCCGTGCTCATTTATGGCAGCTGGCTTGCCCTGACCTGGTGGTGGGAGGCGGTGCCGTTCCTTGCGCTCTGCGCCGTCGGCGGCTGGCTGATCGCCTGGCAGGGATCGTTGCAGCACGAGGTGATGCACGGGCATCCCACGCGCTCGCGGCGCATCAACGACGCGGTCGGCTGGCCGCCGCTGTCGCTGTGGCTGCCCTATCCGATCTACCGCTCCTCGCATCTGCGCCACCATCGCGACGAGCACCTCACCGATCCCATCGAGGATCCGGAATCGGTGTATCTGCGCCAGACCGACTGGGACCGGCTCGGCGGCCTCACCCGGCTGGTGCTGCGGTTCAACATGACGCTGGTCGGGCGCCTGACCCTCGGGCCGCTCATCATGATCGGCGGCTTCCTGTGGACCGAGGCCGGCGCCGTGTGGCGCGGCGAGGGCAAGGCGCGGCCGGTCTGGGCGCGGCACGCGCTGGGCGTCGCCGCCGTGCTGGTCTGGGTGGTCGGCGTGTGCGGCATGCCGCTGGCGACCTATCTGTTCGCCTTCGTCTATGTCGGCGCGGCGCTGACCCGGCTGCGCTCCTTCGCCGAGCACCGCTTCGCCGAGGAGCATGAGGAGCGCACCGCCATCGTCGAGAAGGGCGGCCTGCTCGGCCTGCTCTACCTCAACAACAATCTGCATGTGCTGCATCACCTGCGTCCGCACGTGCCGTGGTACCGGCTGCCGGCGCTCTATCGCGACGAGCGCGAAGATTTGGTCGAGCGCAATGGCGGGCTGGTCTATGCCGGCTATCTCGACGTGGCGCGCCGCTTCCTGGTGCGCGCGCATGACGATCCGCGGCACCCCAAGGCGAGCTGAGCCGACACAAACAAAAACGGGTGACGACCGGAAAAGCCGTCACCCGCGAGGCGGGAGGGAACGGGGCGGGAGGACACGCAAGACCTCGTCGCCGTCGCCCATGACAATGCCGCACCGGCGGTCCGGTTGCTTTCAAGATCGCCGGTTTTCAGATCGCCGCCCGCGCCGTGGCTCCACCCGGCGCCTTCCGACCCTCGTCGGCCGCCGTCGGGTACTTGCAGCCGCCTCCTGCCATGCCCTTTCACTATGTCCCAATGGCGAAAGAGCATTTGCGCGGCCTGACACCGCATGGTCCGCTCCGGGTCCAACAAAAATCTGACCCTGGGGTGGAGAGTGATGAGGCAGGTCGAGGTCGCCGTCATCGGCACCGGATGGTGCGGGGGCATTCGCGCCGAAACGCTTTCGCGCTCGGCGCTGGTCGACCGGCTGCATATCTGCGAGATCCGTCCCGAGCGGCTGGAGGAGGTGCGCCTTCTCACCAAGCCGGCCACCGCGACGCTCGACTATCGCGACATCGTGGAGAACGACGCCATCGAGGTGGTCTACATCTCGACGACGCCGGAGAGCACGCATTACCCGATCGCCCGCGACTGCCTGAAGGCCGGCAAGCATGTGCTCTTGGAAAAGCCGATCGCCATGGAATTGTGGGAGGCGAACGAGCTCATCGAGCTCTCCCAGCGCAACCGGGTGAAGTTCACCATCGGCTATTCGCAGCGCTTCAACCTCAAGATCGCCTACGCCAAGAAGAAGATCGCCGACGGCACGCTCGGGCGGGTGGTCAATGTGATGGTGTCGCGGCATCTGTCGCGCAATCTCGGCAAGAAGATAGCCTCGCGTACCAAGCTCTCGCCGGCGGCGATGGAATCGACGCACGACCTCGATTTCGTGTTCTGGCTGCTGGAGCCGGCCAAGCCGCTGCGGGTCTATTCGCAGGGCGCCTATGGTTACATGCAGGAGGTCAACGGCTCCTATGACTGCATGTGGTCCACGGTGACGATGGACAACGGCACGCTGGTGGTGATCGGCGGCGGCTGGAACCTGCCGCCGGCCTATCCGAACTATTGCGGCACCTGGATCGAGATCACCGGCACCGAGGGGGCGCTGATCCTCGACGACACCCAGCGCGACAACTGGCTGAGCACGGTGAGCGAGGGCACGCGCTTCCCGATGTCGACCATGCCGGGCGAGCAGGTCGACCATGTGTTCGCCGGACAGATGGGGCCGGAGACCATCCATTTCCTCGAAGCCGTGCTGCGCGACCGGCCGGTGATGGTGGCGCCCGAGCACGCGCGCACGGTGATGCAGAGCTACATGGCGGCGGATCTGTCGGCGGCGATCAACGAGCCGGTCGACCTGCCGCTGTCGAATCGCTCGCTGGCGCAGATCAACGATCTGAAGGCGGCCGCGCTGGCCGCCTCCTGACAACTGGCGCGGCGCGGGCGAGATGCCCCGTCGCGCGCTTTTATCCATGCTCTTTCACTATGTCCCAATGGCGAAAGAGTATTTGCGCGGTCTAGTCGCGCATGGTCCGCTTCCGTCCAGGACGGATACATGCCGTCGGATCGAAATCATGATGCAGGACCGTCGCTGTACTGCACAAGAACTGGAGGGTCATCCATGATGCGCCGCAACTCGCCCAAGGGGATCGGTCTCGCCATCATCGGCGCCGGGCGCGTCGGCCTGTTCCGCGGCGCGGTCGCCGCCCGCCATCCGGCGGTGGAATGGATCGGCCTCGCCGAGATCGACGCGGAAAAGGGACGGCGCGTCGGCGCGGAGATCGGCGCCGACTTCGTCACCACCGATCATCGCGAATTGCTGAAGCGCCCTGAGGTGACGGCGGTGATCGTCGCCACCGACGAGCATCTGCATGTCGACCCGGTGATGGCGGCGCTGGAGCGCGATTTGCCGATGCTGATCGAGAAGCCGCTGGCGACGCATCTCGGCGACTCCGCGCGGGTGCTACGCGAGATCGAGGCGTCCGGCGTCGACGCGGTGGTCGGCTACACCCAGCGCTTCCGCCGCCGCTGGCTGGCGGCGAAGGAGAAGGTGCGCACCGGCGCGCTGGGCGACGTGACGATGGTCACCTCCCGCGCCTTCATGAACCGGCTGGTCGCCATCGACAATTACCGCCGCTCCAACGCGCCGGAGACCATCTCGCCGATGGTGATCTCCGGCACCCACGCGCTCGACATCGTCATGTGGTACCTGGAGGCCAAGACGCCGGTGGAGGTCTATGCCCGCTCGGTCGACAAGGTGCTGGGGCCGGACTGGCGCGGCATCGACGGCACCGCCGGCATGATCATGATGAGCGACGGCTCGATCTACCACCTCAACATCTCCTGGGCGCTGCCGGTGACCTGGCCCGGCGCGGTGTACAGCCTGGAGGTCGGCATCGTCGGCACCACCGGCGTGCTGACCATCGACGACACCCACCGCGACATCGTGCTGGCGGTCTCGGCGCCGCAGGAGGAAGGCTACCTGCCGGACAAGAGCCGCCTCGTCGACTTCATGGGCAGCTACCCGCCGGGCGACATGGCGCTCGGCGAACTGCGCGGGCCGATGCGCACCGAAACGGAATCCTGGCTCAACCGCATCGCGCTCGATCTGCCGACCCAGCACGCCACCGCCGCCGAGGCGCATAATCGGCTGATGCTCACCAAGGCGCTCGACCTCTCCGCCAAGCTCAAGCGGCCGGTGAAGCTGCCGCTGGAAGTCGAGGGCGAGCGCGAGATGATGCGCGAGGCCGCGATGGCTTGAGAAAGGTCGGGCCTGAGGAGGGGCGGCCCGATAAAGGCCGGCCTGGGGCGCCATGGACCGAAGAGGTTTTGACCGACGAGACGTGCTGACGAGACTTGCCGACGAGACTTGCCTGTCACCGCAAGCTGAAAACGGCGCCAGCCAAAAAACAAGCGGCGTCGCGATTCCTGGGAGGGAACGATGAAAGCTCAACCGACCGCCACCCGCCGTGCCGTGCTCTCCGGCGTGGCACTGGCCGGCGCCGTGCTCGCCGCCGGCCTCACGTCAGCGCTGCCGGCGCGGGCGCAGGCCGACTACCCGAACCAGCCGATCACCCTGATCGTGCCCTTCGCACCGGGGGGCGCCTCCGACTTCGCCGCCCGGCTCCTGCAGCCGCGGCTGTCGGCGATCCTCGGCCAGCAGATCGTGGTGGAGAACCGCGACGGCGCCGCCGGCAATGTCGGCATGGACCTCGCCGCCCGCGCCAAGCCGGACGGCTACACGCTGTTCCTCGGCAATGTCGGCACGGTATCGATCAACCCGTACATCTTCTCGAACCTGCGCGTGAAGCCGCTGCAGGACTTCATCCCGATCTCCATCGTCGCCGACACGCCCGGCCTCCTGATCGCCAACCCGGCCTTCCCGCCGAACAACGTCAAGGAGCTGGTGGAATATGTGAAGGCGCGGCCGGGGCAAGTGAATTTCGCCTCGCCGGGCTCGGGTTCGGTCAACCGGCTGGAAATGGAGGCGTTCCGCCGCGAGGCCGGGCTCGACATGATCCACGTGCCCTACAAGGGCGGCGCCGGCCCGGCCACCGCCGACGTGATGGGCGGACATGTCAGCCTGATGTTCGTCACCATCTCCTCCGGCATCAACCATGTGAAGGGCGGCCGGCTGAAGGCGCTCGGCGTCTCCACCAAGCAGCGCGTGCCGCAGCTGCCGGACGTGCCGACCATGACCGAGCAGGGCTTCCCCAAGAGCGTGTCGTCGTCCTGGCAGGGCGTCCTCGCCCCGGCCGGCACGCCGCAGCCGATTATCAACAAGCTGCACGCCGCCATCGTCGAGGCGATGAAGGACCCGACCATCAAGGAGCGCATGGGCGAATCCGGCGTCATCGCGGTGTCGAGCCCGACCCCGGCCGACTTCAAGGCCTATATCGAGGCCGACGCCGCCAAGTGGAGCGGTGTCATCAAGGACATCGGCGTCAAGGCGGACTGACGCCCGCGACCGCCGCAGGGCCGGCCCGCATCCCGGCGCCGGCCCTCATGTGGCGTCCCTTGTGCCTTCGTTTCCGGCCCCCATCCGCCGAGCCTCGATGCGGCGTCCGCGCCGCACCCCGGCGGATCACCGAACGGGTGCTTCATGAACATCAGGCTTTCGTCCGATTTCCTCACCGGGCTGCTGTTCTGCGGTCTCGGCGCCGTCGCCATCATCATCGGCTCGGACTATCCCGTCGGCACCACCTCCCGCATGGGCGCCGGCTATTTCCCGCTGGTGGTGAGCAGCGGCCTCATCCTGCTCGGCGGCGTGCTGCTGGTGCGCTCGATGGTGAGCGAGACGCAGGAGGTCGGCGAGGTCGATGTGCGACCGCTCGTCGTGCTGCTCGGCGGCGTGCTGGCGTTCGGCTTCCTGATCGAGGACTGGGGCTTTCCCGTCGCCGGCCTCGCGGTGGTGGTCGCCTCGCGCATCGCCGGACGCGACCTGAAACCGTGGCTGGAAACCGCGCTGCTGGCCGTCGGGCTGGTGATCTTCTGCACCGCGCTGTTCTCCTACGGTCTCGGCCTCAATCTTCCCCATACGCGGTTCTGGTGAGGCGGGCATGGAACTCTTCAACGACCTCCTGCTCGGCTTCTCCGTCGCCCTGACGCCGATGAACCTGGCCTATGGCTTCCTCGGCGTGCTGCTCGGCACCATCATCGGCGTGCTGCCCGGCCTCGGCCCGGTGGCGACCATCTCGATCCTGCTGCCGGTGACTTTCGCGCTGCCGGCGCCGGCGGCGCTGATCATGCTCGCCGGCATCTATTACGGCGCGCAATATGGCGGCTCGACCACGGCGATCCTCGTCAACCTGCCGGGTGAAAGCTCGTCCGTGGTGACCGCGATCGACGGCTACCAGATGGCGCGCAAGGGGCAGGCCGGGCTGGCGCTCGCCACCGCCGCGCTGTGCTCCTTCATCGCCGGCACGCTGGCCACCATCGTCATCGCGGTGGCGGCGCCGGCGCTCGCCGAGGTGGCGCTCGATTTCGGGCCGGCCGACTATTTCTCGCTGATGCTGTTCGGCCTCGTCGCGGCGGTGATCCTCGCCCATGGCTCGATCGTCAAGGCGATCGGCATGATACTGGTCGGCATCCTGCTCGGCACCATCGGCATCGATGCCAATACCAGCGTGGAGCGCTTCACCTTCGGCATTCCCTCCTTCGGCGACGGCATCGATTTCGCGGTGATCGCCATGGGCATGTTCGGCATCGGCGAGACGATCTCCAATCTCGGCGGATCCGAGCAGGGCCGCACCTTCGTGAAGGAGGTGAAGAACCTTTGGCCGCGCTGGGCGGACATCAAGCGGTTCATCAAGCCGGCGCTGCGCGGCACCGCGCTCGGCGGCTGCCTCGGCCTGCTGCCAGGAGGCGGGCCGGTGCTGGCCTCCTTCTCCACCTACGCGCTGGAGAAGAAGCTGTCCAAGACGCCGGGCGAGTTCGGCAAGGGCGCCATCGAGGGCGTCGCCGGGCCGGAGGCGGCCAACAACGCCGCCGCGCAGACCGCCTTCATCCCGATGCTGACGCTGGGCCTGCCATCCAGCGCGGTGATGGCGCTGATGATCGGCGCGCTGATGATGCAGGGCCTGTCGCCGGGGCCGCAGCTGATGAACCAGCGGCCGGACCTGTTCTGGGGGCTGATCGCCTCGATGTGGCTGGGCAATCTGATGCTGGTCATCCTCAACCTGCCGCTGGTCGGCATCTGGGTGAAGCTGCTCTCGGTGCCCTACCGCATGCTCTATCCGGCGATCATGCTGTTCTGCTGCATCGGCGTGTACTCGATCCACAACAACGCGCTCGACGTGGTGCTGGCGGCGATCTTCGGCGGCTTCGGCTTCCTCGCCAAGAAGCTGCACTGCGAGCCGGCGCCGCTGCTGCTCGGCTTCATCCTCGGGCCGATGATCGAGGAGACACTGCGCCGGGCGCTGTTGATCTCGCATGGCGACCCGACGGTGTTCGTGACGCGGCCGATCAGCCTGAGCTTCCTGGTGCTGACCTTCCTTCTGCTGATCGTGCTGGTGGCGCCGATGATCCGGGTGACGCGCCAGCGCGCCTTCGAGGAAAGCACCGACTGAGGCGGGGGAACCCGGGGGCCGAAACGACGACGGCCGGGCGTGGAGCCCGGCCGTTTCGCGTTGAGCAGGGAAGGGCGCGTCAGGCGACGCCGGCCAGTGTCCGGTGCTGCGGCGTCGCCCAGTGCGCGGCGTTGGGATCGGGCAGGGCGCTGAACACGCCGCGCTGGGCCAGCGCGTCGATCTCGGCGCGCAACAGGCCCATCACCGCCTGGGCGGCGGCGCTGACCTTGTCGCCGACATGCGACAGCATGATGGTGCGGCTGAGATTGACGCCGCCGACCGCGAGGCCGGTGAGCAATCCCTCGTCGATCTCCTTGCGGAAGGCGGAGATCGGCATGATCGAGGCGCCGCGCCCGCGCAGCAGCATGCGGCGGATCGCCTCCACCGCGTCGATCTCGCAATCAACCTCGATGCACACGCCGTGCGAGGCCAGCTGCTCGTCGACCAGAGCCCGGATGCCGCGCGTCACCAGCATCGGGGTGGAGGCGAGCTCGTCGAGCGTCACCACCGGCGAGACGCCCCGCGACAGGCGCGGCATCACCACCACGATCGGCTCGGTGAGCACGGCGGTGAAGCGCAGCGCCCGGTTCGGCGGCGGGTTGGTCAGCAAGGCGAGGTCGACCTGGCTGTTGACGAGGTCGACCTGCAGCCGGCGGGTGAACTCCTCGACGATGGTGAGGTTGATCGCCGGATAGGCGGCGGCGCAGCGCTCGATCAGGCCGGGGGTGAGCAGCGAGGACAGCGTCGGCGAGATGCCGACCACCACCCGGCCGGACACGCCGTCGCCGCCGATGTTCATTTCCTCGGCGGCGCGGGCGACCTCGTGCAGGATCCGCCGGCTGTGCTGGAGAAAGCGGCGGCCGGCGAGGGTGAGCTGAACCCCGCGCGGCAGCCGGACCAGCAGGGGCGTGCCGAGCTCGGTCTCGATGCGCTGGATGTGCCGGCTGAGCGCGGGCTGGACGATGCCGAGATCGCGGGAGGCGCGGGTGATGCTGCCGAGCTCGGCAACGCGCACGAAAGCCTCGATGCTGCGCAGTTCCATGGCGTTTTCCTCCGAACGGGGCCTGTTCTGTTGTGGTGTGCCCCTTGTGGTGCTGATCCTCTCACGCGGGCGACGGGACGCGAAACACGCGTAGCGCGATGGCGAGCATCGAATAGTAGCCGAGCAGGCCGGTCAGCTCGATCACCGTGCGGCGGCCGAAGCGGGCGACGGCGGCGGCGAACAGCTCGTCCGGCACGTCCTTGTGCCGGTAGACCGCGCTGGAGAAGTCGTGGACCAGCGCCGCATCGGCGTCGGTGAAATCCGGCCGGCGGCCGGCGGCCAGCGCCTCGATCTCGAATTCCGGCACCCCGGCCTTGCGCGCCTCGCGGGCATGGACGCCGAACTCGTACTCGGCGCCCCAATAGACGGCGGTGGTGAGGATGGCGAGTTCCGACAGGCGCGGGGACAGGCCGGTGCGGTAGCGGCAGAAGGCGCCGACCGCCTGCGCGGTCTCCGCCAGCTCCGGGCTCTCGACATAGATGTGGAACGGCGCCGGCACCGCGCCGGCGCGCGGCCGGCCGATCTCTTCGAAGATGCGGCGCTGCTCGGCGTCGAGCGCGGCGGGGTCGAGCTCGCGGTAGCGTGGTTCGGTCTCGGTCAGGCTGTCCATGCGGGGTCCTCAGGCACTGGCTTTGAGCGCGGGGTGGCCGGCTTCAGCAGCCGCCTCGACGGACGCCGCCTCGACCGGCACCGGCATGTTGGTCGCCACCGAGCGGCAGATGGCTTCGAGGACGGCGATGTTGCCGATCTTCTGCGCGTCGGTGAAGACATAGGGCGCGCCGGTCTCGACGGACCGGGCGAAGGCTTCGAGGTTGGCGCGCACGGTGTCGGTCCATTCATATTCGCGCACGTCCCGCGTTCCGTCCTTGTGCTGAACGATCAGCACGGTGGGGCCGGGGGTGTCGGGATGGGTCTGGTTGCGCGCCTCGACCCAGGCGTCGGTGCCGAACACGGTGATGCCGATATAGAGCGGCGTCACCAGAATGGCGTTGAGATAGCCGGTGGCGCCGGAGGCGAAGCGGGCATGCACCGACACGACGTCGCCGTTCGGCCGGTCGGAGGCACGGGTGGCGGTGGCGGCGTAGACCTCGGAGATCGGTCCGAACAGCTCGAGGAAGCCGTCGGTGAGATGGATGCCCATGGCGGTCATGCCGGCGGCGGGGGCGTCGACGGGCGAGGCGCGCCAGTCGGTCTTCGGCACGCTCGCCAGCTTGTCGTGGCTGAAATTCGCCTCGACATGCAGGATGGTGCCGAGCGCGCCGGACTGCACGAGGCGCTTGATCTCCAGCATCGCCAGCTCGTAGCGGCGCTCATGGCCGATGCCGAGCTTCACCCCGGCGGCGCGGCAGGCGGCGACCGAGCGCTCGGCGTCGGCACGGGTCAGGGCGAGCGGCTTCTCGCAGAACACGTGCTTGCCCGCGCGGGCGACCTGGGCCACCTGCGCCGTGTGCAGCGAGTGCGGCGTGCACAGGATCACCGCGTCGATCGAGGGATCGTTCAGCACATCGTCCCAACTGGTCGTCAGCGGGATGCCGTGCTCGGCGGCGAAGGCGGCCTGCGCCTCCGAGGTGTCGATGGCGGCGACGATGCGAAGTTCGCCGGAATCCGCCATGCGGCGGATCATGTGCTTGCCCCACCAGCCGAGGCCGGCGATTGCGGCGCGGATCATGTGTCCTCCCATGCCGCCTTCGGCGGCTATGTTTCCCGTTTCTTCGCCGCCTTTGGCGGCTGTTTGTCGTATCTCGCCGCTTTCACGAGCGGCTTTTGATCTTGAAACGTCACTCGGCGGCGGCGGACTGGCGGCCGGCGTTCACCGCCGGCATCACCTGCTCCGCCATCAGCTCCAGCGAGCGGATGGCGAGCTTCTTGTCGGCCCAGTCATGGCCGGCATAGAGCAGGGTGCCGAATTCGCCGATCTCCTCCTCGAAGGCGGCGAGCTCGTCGGCCACCTTGTCCGGCGTACCCCAGATGACGAGGTCGGCCAGCACGCTGTCCACCGTCACCGATGAGTCCGGCGCGCTCTGGTCGCGCTTGAACAGGTTGGCGCGGCCATTGCCGACCAGCTTGGTCGCCAGCGAGTTGTAGTAGGCATAGTACGGGCTGCCCGGCTCGGTTGCGTAGCGCCGCGCGGTGGCGAGGTCGTCGGCGACGAAGATGCTCTTCGCCACCCGCCAGTTCGCCGGATCCGCCGGCCGGCCGCCATTGGCGCAGCCCTCGACATATTTCGGCCAGTGGGTTTTCACCCAGCAGGGCAGCAGGAAGTTGGCGGAGATCGGCTCCCAGCCGCGCGCGGCCGCCTCGGCGACGCCCTTGGAGAACGGGGCGACGGCGGTGACGACGATGGGCGGGTGCGGGGACTGATACGGCTTGTGCATCACACCCTGGCCGAGCGCGGGGAGATAGGTGCGCTCGGTGGAGATGGTCCAGTGCTGGCCGACGCGCTTGTAGGGCGCCTCGCCGGACCAGATGCCGAGTATGTGGTCGATGGCCTCGACGAACATCTCGGTGCGGTTCTTGTCGAGATTGCCGAACACCTCGGCGTCCGACAAAAGGCCGCCCGGGCTGATGCCCATGATGTAGCGGCCCTGCGCCATGTGATCGAGCATCGCCACCTCGCCGGCGACGCGGGCCGGGTGCTGGTTCGGCAGGTTGATGGTGCCGGAGCCGAGCTTGATGGTCGTCGTCGCCTCCAGCAGCCAAGCGATGAAGATCAGCGAGGAGGTGATGGTCTCGGCGCCGTCGGTGACGTGCTCGCCGAAATAGCCCTCGCAGAAGCCGAGCTTCTCGGCGATGAGGCAGAACTCCCGGTCCTCGCGCAGCGTCTCGGTGAGGGGACGGTGCATCGGGTGGATCGGCATGGTGAAGAAGCCGAGTTTCATGGGGCGCGTTCCCGGTTCGCGGAAATCTTGTCGGCGGAAGTCCTCTTGGCGGACATCTGGCTCGTGGAGGTGTCGTTCGGCGCGTCGGCCGGCAGCACGGCGGGGCCGCACAGGGCGCCGGTCGCGTAGATCAGCGGCTCGCCGTCGCGATGCGCGGCGCGCAGCACCCGGCCGAGGAAGATGAGGTGGTCGCCGGCCTCGATGACCTGCTCGGTGCGGCATTCGAAGCGGGCGATGGCGTCCTCGATCAGCGGCGCGCCGTGATCGCCGATGCGGTGCGCCACGCTGTCGAACTTGTCAGGATGCGGGGTGGCGAAGTGGCGGCACAGATGCTTCTGGTGGGTGCCGAGCACATTGACCGCGAAGACGCCGGAACCGGTGAAGCTCGCCAGCGACGGTGCCTGCCGGCGCAGGTTCCACAGCACCAGCGGCGGATCGAGCGAGACCGAGGAGAAGCTGTTGGCGGTCAGCCCTTCGAGCTTTCCCTCGGCGGTGCGCGTGGTGACGATGGTGACCCCGGTGGCGAAGCGCCCGAGCGCGCGCCGGAAGTGGCCATGATCGTCGCTTGATCGGAAGTCGATGACATGTTCGCTCATGACGACGAGCTTAGGAGGATGCCGATCGCTGTAGAAATGATATGATCTGCTCCTCTCCATCAGGAAACGTAATGGCGATGAGCGAGACGCTACGGGATGTCCGGCTGTTCGTGGCGGCTTACGAGGAGCGCTCCTTCACCGCGGCGGCCGAGCGGGAGAACGCGACGCAATCCGGCGTCTCCCAGCACATCCGCAAGATCGAGGACCGCTTCGGGGTGAAGCTGTTCGCGCGCGGCGGCGGCACGGTGCAGCCGACCCCGGCAGGGGAGAGCTACTACCGCCACTGCATCGAATTGCTGCGGCTCAACGAGATGGCCAACCGCTCGGTGGGCCGCTTCGGCGCCGGGCTCGACGGCGAGATGGTGGTCGGCCTGATGCCGACCATGACCCGCTCGGTGCTGGCGCCGGCGCTCGCCCGCTTCGTGGCCGAGCATCCCAATGTCGTGGTGCGGATCACCGAGGCCTATTCGGCGCCGCTGACCCAGCAGGTGCGGGCCGGCGATCTCGCCTTCGCCATCGTGCCGACCTCGACCGGGACGGTGGGGGTGAAGACGACGCGCTTCGCCTACACGCCGGAGGTGCTGGTCTCGGGCGCCCAGGCGGGGCGCGAGCACATGAAGCCGGTGAGGCTCGCCGAGCTCGGGCCGCTGAAGGTGGTGGTGCCGAGCGGGCAGAATGCGCGGCGCGCAAATATCGAGACCTATCTCGCCTCCAACGGCGTGGCGGTGGAGCGGCGGCTGGAGCTCGACGCCATGATGGGTACGCTCGACTTCGTCGCCTCGACCGACTGGGTAGCGATATTGCCGGGGCTGATGATGGCGCAGGAAGCCGAGGGACCGGCGTCGCCGATGGCGGGGCCGCAGGCGCCCCGGCGCTTCACCGTCAACCCGATCGCCGATCCGCCGGCGGGCATGGACCTCGTGCTGATCGAGCCGGCGCGCCGCCCGCTGGAGCCGGCGGCGGCGGCCTTTCTCGACGTGCTGGCGCAGGAGACGGCGCGCGTCGGCCGCGTCTGGGGCGAGCGGGCCGGGCTCTATGACGAGGCCGGCGTGTCGTAGTGGCCGCCGCTCATCGTGCCGTCGGCGGCCTTGCCGGCGATGCCGTGGGTGGTGTCCTTCACCACGAAGAACACCACGTCCTCCTCCGGCAGCGCCACGGTCCAGTGGATGACGCCGGGCGGGAAGTAGATGAGGGTGCCCGGCCCGGCGATGCGCTCGGGTTGGCCCTCGATGTTCACCCGCAGGCGACCCTTCACCACATAGTTCCACTGCTCGTTGGGGTGCGAATGCGGGCGCGCGCCGGTGCCGGCCGCCTTGCGCATCAGCCCGACCTGGGTGCGCACGCCCTCGACCACGGAGCCGATGGCGGTGGAATAGCCGGGGCCGCCCTCGATGGCGGAGAGCTGGTCGAGCTGGAACAGATAGGCGCCGTCGCCGGCCTTGAAGGCGCCCTCGTTGATGGTGGTGCGTTCGGCGGTTTCGGTCTGGGCGGTTGCAGACATGTCGCGGTCTCCTTCAAAGCCGGCTGGCAAGCGGGGGGATGCCGAGCGTCGCGGCGAGTTCGTCGAGCTGGCGGCGCAGCGGCGAGGGGATCGGCACCCCGTCGCGGGCGCGGGCGTCGCGCAGCACAGCGCGCCGATCGCCGGGGATGCGCACGCCGTCGGTGCCGGGGAGTGGCGTGTCGTGGCGCAGCTCGTCGAGCTGGCGCTGCAGCACCGCGGCGAAGGCGGCCGGCGGCATGAAGCGGGCGATGTCGAGCGCCAGGATGAAGTGGCCGGTATTGGTCTCGGTCGCCGAATCCGCGTTGAAGTCGACCACCTCGCTGCCGAAGGCGGCGCCGTTGAGCGTGCCGGCCAAGAGGCCGAGCATCAGCGCGAGGCCGGAACCCTTGTGGCCGCCGATCGGCAACAGCAGTCCTTCGCCGCTGCGCTTGGGATCGGTGATGGCGCTGCCGTCCGCCTTGCTGACCAGCCAGCCCTCGGGCATCGGCATGTCGTTGAGCACGTGCTTCTTGACGGTGCCGTAGGAGACGACGGTGGTGGCGATGTCGAGCAGCACCGGCGGCGCGCCCTCGCCGGCGGGAATGGCGATGGCGAGCGGGTTGGTGCCGAGCAGCGAGGAGGTGCCGCCCCACGGCGCCATGTGGTTGGAGCTCGCCACCACGGAATAGATGCCGACGAGGCCGCGCTTCGCCAGCATGTCGACATAGAGTGCCGCCGGGCCGGCATGGTTGGAGCGGCGCACGCCGACCCAGCCGATGCCGATCTCGCGGGCGATGGCGGTGGCGGTGTCCGCCGCCACGCTCATCACCAGATGGCCCATGCCGTTGTCGCCGTCGACCAGGGCGACGCCGGGAGCGGCGCGCTCCACCTCGATGCGCGGGCGCGGATTGACCGCGCCGCCCTTCAGCCGCCGCACATATTGCGGCAGGCGGAAGATGCCGTGGCCGTCGGCGCCGGTGAGGTCGGCCTCGGCCATCAGCTTGCCGACGCGCTGCGCGTCCTCGGCGGGAAGGCCGCAGGCGCGCATGGCGTCGGCGACGAGGCCCTCGAGCGCCGATGCCGGCGCGGTGGAGGGCGCTTCAGGCTTCACGGCGGCGTTCATGACCGGCTCCCGGCATGTTCGGAGGCGATGGACCGGGTCTCGCCGCTCGCCGACAGGGTGCGGGTGGCGGCGATGTCGGCGTAGGTCCAGAAGATGGCCAATGGCTCCGTCGGCGAGGCGTTGCGGAAGCGGTGCGGCACGTCCGGCGGGATCCAGGTGGTGTCGTGCGTCGTCAGCTCGTGGGTGACGCCGTCGATCTCGAACACCGCGTCGCCTTCGAGGATGATGACGCTCTCCTCGCAATTATGGCTGTGCAGCGGGATCGCCGCGCCCGGCCCGAAGCGGGTGATGCCGTTGAGCAGCTTTTGCGAGCCGAGCTCGGCGGTGACGAGGCGCACGGTGCGCGCGCCGCCGCCGCGCTCGGTGACGGGAAGATCGCTCGGGCGCAGGATGGCGGGGGCCGGCGCGTTCATGCGTTGACCGCCTTGCGCGCGGGGGCGTCGAGGCCGAACCACCCGGCCGCCGTGCCGCCGAGGATGGCGGCCTCGTCGGGCTTCGACAGGCCGGCGGCGCGCACCTGCCGGGCGCCTTCCAGCGTGCCCATGTCGAACGGGTAGTCGCTGCCGAGCAGCACGTGACCGGCGCCGAACGTGTCGGTGAGGTAGCGCAGCGCCGGGCCGAAATGGGTCAGCGTGTCGAAATACAGCCGGCGGATCGACACCTCCGGGCTCTCCTTGATGAAGCGCCGGCACTCCGGGCGTTCCTTCCAGCCATGGATCATCCGTCCGGTCTGGAAGGGCAGGAAACCGCCGCCATGCACGAGGCAGATCTTCAGATCCGGGTAGCGCTCCAGCACGCCGCCGAAGACGAGCGAGGCGGCGGCGATGGTGGTCTCCAAGGGATTGCCGATCAGGTTCTTCAGGTAGAATTCCTGCGTGCGGCTGCCTGCCGCCGTCTTCTGCGGATGGATCAGGATGAAGGCGCCGAGCTCCTCGGCGGTCGCCCAGATCGGCTCCAGCGCGGGATCGTCGAGGTTCTTGCCCTCGATATGCGAGCCGATCTGCGCGCCCTTCAGCCCAAGCTTCGTCACGGCGCGGCGTAGCTCGTCGGCGGCGCGGGCGGGGTCCTGCATCGGCAGGGTGGCGATGCCGAGGAAACGGTCGGGGTGGCGGCGGGCGAGATCGGCGATCGCCTCGTTCTGGATCTGGCACAGCGCGGCGGTGAGCGCCGCCTCGCGTTCATAAAGGAAGGTCTGCGGGCAGTTGGACAGCACCTGCAGGTCGAAGCCGGCAACGGCGAGATCGGCGAGGCGCCGGTCGAGGTCCCAGCCGCCGCGCGGGAACGGACGCTGCACGATGTCGCCGACCTTGAGCACGCCGCCCTCGGCATCGACCTCGGACAGCGTCGGGCCGATCTCGGGCGCCTCGCGGCGCATGCGGGCCATCATCTCCTCGGTGAGGATATGGGCGTGAACGTCGATCACGGGTGCGGTCATCGTCAGGTCCTAGTCGGAGGAATGGGACAGCGCCTCGGCGACGCCGGCGCGGCGCGCCGCCCGGCGGGCGAGCATGAAGTTGAACAGCGGCAAGGCGAGCGAGCCGATCACCAGGAGCGCCAGCACGGCGGAGAGCGGGCGCTGCACGAAGATCGCCGGGCTGCCTTCCGACAGCATCAGGCTCTGGCGCAGCGAGCTTTCCATCAGCGGCGCCAGCACCACGGCGAGCACCAAGGGCGCGCGGGGAATGTCGGCGCGGATCATCAGATAGCCGACCATGCCGAAGAACAGCGTCAGCCCGACATTGAACAGGCTGAGGCTGATCGCATAGGCACCGACCAGCGACACGATGAGGATGCCCGGCACCAGGTAGGAATAGGGAATGCGCAGCACGCTGGCGAAGAGCGGCGCCAGCGGCAGGTTCATGATCAGCAGGATCACATTGCCGATGAACATCGAGGCGATGAGGCCCCAGACCAGATCGGCCTGCTCGGTAAGCAGCATCGGGCCGGGGCGGATGCCGAGCAGCACGAGGGCCGCCAGCAGCACCGCCGTCGAGGCCGAGCCGGGGATGCCGAGCGCCAGCATCGGCACCATGGCGCCGTGCGCCGCCGAATTGTTGGCGGATTCGGCCGCCGCCACGCCGTCCAGCGCGCCATGGCCGAATTTCTCCGGGTGCGGGCTCGCCTTCTTCTCCACCACATAGGCGAGCAGGGCGGCGACCGTCGGGCCGGCGCCGGGCATCAGGCCGATGACGAAGCCGATCACGCCGCCGCGCAGCATCGCCATCCGGCACTCGACCCAGTCCTTGCGGGTCAGCCACATGTCGCGCAGCCGGGTGCGCACCGCCGCGCTCGCCTGAGTCTGCTCCATCGAGACCAGGATCTCGGCGATGCCGAACACGCCGATGGCGACGGGAAGGAAATCGACGCCCTCCAGCAACTCCAGCGAGCCGAAGGTGAGGCGCGACGTGCCCTGGATCGGGTCGGTGCCGACCAGAGCGATCATCAGCCCGAGCGTGGCGCCGATCATCGCCTTCACCGCCGAGCCGGTGCCGAGGCTGGCGGTGGCGGTGATGCCGAGCAGCGCCAGCAGGAAATATTCCGGCGACGAGAAGCCGAGCGCGAAGGCGCTGAGCGCCGGGGTGAGGAAGACGAGGGCGGTGACGGCGCCGATGCCGGCGAGGAAGGAGCCGATGGCGGCGGCGGCGAGCGCCTGTCCGGCGCGGCCCTGCCGTGCGAGCTGGTTGCCGTCGACGGCGGTCATCACGCTCGCCGCCTCGCCGGGAACGTTCACCAGCACGGAGGTGAGGGTGCCGCCATACATGCCGCCATACATGATGCCCGAGAGCATCACGAGCGCGGTGACAGGCTCCAGCCCGAAGGTGACCGGCAGCAAAAGCGCCATGCCGGCCGAGGGGCCGATGCCGGGCAGGGCGCCGATGAGCTGGCCGAGCGTGACGCCGATAAGCACGAACAACAGGTTCGTCGGCGTCATGGCGACCGAAAAGCCCTGGGCGAGGGAGGCGAGGGCGTCCATGCAAAAGCTCCCGGCGCTTCAGAGGCCGAACGGGCCGGCGGGCAGGGCGATGCCGAGCCACGCGATGAACACGCCATAGACGAGGCCGCTCACCACCGCGGTGGTGAACAGGCTCGGCACCAGCGGCCGCCGTTCGATGCCGAGAAGCAGAAAGAGGGAAAAGGCGATGGCGGCGGTCATGAAGCCGAGCAGCGGGATGAGCAGCACCATCAGCCACAACCCGGCGGTGAGCGCGGCGACGCGGGCGACGCCGCGCCGGTCCGGGAAGCCGTGCGGCTCGCGGCCATCATCCGCCAGCGTGCTGACGAGCAGGGCGAGAGCGAGCACGAGGCCGACCAGCGCCACCCAGAAGGCCGCGAAGGCCGAGCCGGGGGCGAAGTCGGCCCAGTAGGGCAGCTCCCAGGTGCCGAGCAGCACCAGCACCGACAAAGCGAGCAGCAGCACGGCGGTGACGAGGTTGGTGACTTTCATGCAGGGCTCCGTCGCGGGCGAGGCGGGCGGCTATGTG
Source organism: Ancylobacter sonchi (assembly GCF_018390695.1). Lineage (GTDB taxonomy): Bacteria > Pseudomonadota > Alphaproteobacteria > Rhizobiales > Xanthobacteraceae > Ancylobacter > Ancylobacter sonchi. Next base: position 55,170 of record NZ_JAHBGF010000019.1, read on the forward strand.
CGGAAGGCGGAGGCGGAAGGCCGTCCCCTTCTCCCTCCAGGAGGCGGGAAGTGGACGGGCGGCTTTCCAGCCACCGGGAAGCCGCACGGTGATCGGTTTCTTGCCCCTCCCTGTCGGGGGAGTGGGGACCCGCGAAGCGGGACGGTGAGGGGCGACGACGTTGCTGAGCGTCGAAGACCCCTCACCCCGACCCTCTCCCCGATGGAGAGAGGGCCGAGCCGTTCACTGCACCGCCGGCTGCTTGGCGAGGCCGAGGTCGCGCAGCAGAGCGAGGTGCTCGTCATGCAGCTTCTGCATGTAGGGCTTCACCTCCGCGGCCGGGACCATCCGGCTGCGCAGGAAGTTCTCCTTGAGGCTCGCCTGCCATTCCGGGTTGGCCACCAGCTTGGCGATGGCGTCGTCCCAGAATTTCACCGTCTCGGCGTCGAGGCCGGGCGGGCCGGCAAGACCCCAGGCCTGGCCCCAGACGATGTCGTAGCCCTGCTCCTTGGCGGTCGGGATGTCCTTCAGCTCCGGCGCCGGGCTGCGCTCGGTCGACAAGATGGCGAGGATGCGGGCCTTGCCACCCTTCACCAGCGGCAGCGCCTCGCTGGGGGTGAGGGTCATCAGGTCGACATTGCCGCCGAGGAAGGCGGCCTGGGCGGCGCCGCCGCCGTCGAAGGGCACGTAGTTCAGCTTCACCTTGCCGGCCTTCTCGACGAGGCCGGACACCATGTGGTCGGTGGAGCCGGACTGGGCGCCGGCCACCTTCACCGAGCGCTCGCGCTGGCCGGCGAGCGCGATCAGCTGCTTGAGGTCCTTCACCGGTGAATCGGGCTGCACCACCAGCACCAGGTCGCCCTGGATGAACATGCTGATCGGGGTCAGCTTGTCATAGAGCGTCGGCAGCCCCTGGGTGATCGGCGTGGTGAGGATCGGCTGGGCGATGCACAGCACGATGTTGCGGTCGCCCTTCTTGGCCATCACGAAATTGGCCGCGACCATCCACGAGCCGCCGGTGCGGTTCTGCACCACCAGCGGGTTGGCGATGATCTTCTGCTCGTTGAGGATCTTGGCGGCCCGACGCATCAGCACGTCCGGCGTGCCGCCGGGGCTGGTGCCGGTGGTGATCTCGATGGGACCGGTGGGGGCGGCCTGCGCATGGGACGCGGCCGGCGCCGCGACCAGCGCGGCACCGAACGCGGCGGCGAGCGCGGCGTGTTTCAGACGCAGATGTAAGGGCCGAGCGGCACGAGAGGGGATCATGTGGCGTTCCTTCCCAAGCATGGCAGTGGCACAGCGTCTTGTGACGTCTTGTAGCCTGAGGAGAGGATGCCGCTGCGGCATTGTCAAGTTAAAATGAAATATTCGTACCAGAATAAGCTATAACAGTTCGGCATGGCCACAGTACATAATGGCATGAATGGGGCTTTTACTTTAATAAAACGGACCGGCCGGGGGCGGGGAAAGATCGCCGAAAGGCGGCATGCAGCGCTCCGGCTCGCGCGTCATCGCGGCGGAGTTGTGTGTTTATGAAGTTATTGGTGCAAAATATTCGAGTATTTACTCAGTCGTTATGCGGTATCCATCCAATTTGTCGACATCGTCCGAATGTTCGTGATAGGCTGTCTGCAATTATAAGAACGGGAGGGTGCCTAAATGTCAGTTCTTCTGACATATGTGCGACGTTACATCTGGGAGTGCTTCGTTCGATCTGGCGAAGGATATTGTATACATAATTCTGAGCGGGGTTATCGCGACGATGTCCAGCCGGCGCCGGCGCTTGCCTCACGCCGCCGACCGTGACGCGAGAACTTCGAGACTATTGCGAAGAGCCTCTGCCTCCACATTTCGGGTGATGAAGACGATGCGGGTGGTGTGATCGTCGCTCGGCCAGGCGGAGAGCTGGACGGGCGGGTGCAGCACCGCCTGCACGGCATGCACGACCATCGGCGCCGCCTCTCCGCGCAGCGCAACGATCCCCTTCATGCGCAGCAGGTCGGCCCCGCGCAGCGACAGCACGGAGCGCAGCCAGCCGCGCAGCGCCTCCCGCGTCACCGGCCGGTCCAGCGTGACGGCGAAGGCGCGGATGCCGTCGTCGTGGGCCGAGCGAGGGCTGCCCTCCTCGCTGGCGAACGCGCCGCTGTTGAGCCAGGCGAGGACGTCGCCGCCGGCGCGCGACGGGGTGTCGGGCACGCGGGCGAACAGATCGTCGGGGGCGATGGCTCCCTGCACCACCGGTAAGAGGGCCGCGCCGGGATTGATCGCCTTCAGCCGGTTGGTGAGGTCGGTGACGGCGGCGGGCGCGGCGAGGTCGGACTTGGTCAGCACCAATATGTCGGCGAGCGCCGCCTGATGACGGGCCTCGGCGAAGGCGTCGAGCTGGCCGGCGCCGTTCACCGCGTCGACGGTGGTGACGACGGCGCGCAGCGCGAAGCGCGTCACCAGCGTCCGCTCGGTGAGGAAGGCCCGCACCAGCGCGGCGGGATCGGCGAGGCCGGTGGTCTCGATGGCGATGCGGGAGAAGGGCGGTAGCTCGCCGCGCGCGACCTTGGCGCAGAGATCGTCCAGCGTGTCGACGAGATCGCCGCGCACCGTGCAGCAGATGCAGCCGCTCTGCAGCACGACGGTGTTCTCGATGGCGCTCTCGACCAGCAGATGGTCGATCGCGACATCGCCGAACTCGTTGATGATCACCGCGCTGTCCGCCATGCCGGGATCGCGCAAGAGATGGTTGAGCAGCGTGGTCTTGCCGCTGCCGAGAAAGCCGGTGATCAGGATGACCGGGATCATCGCCCGTCCCCGCGGCTCAGATGTCGAGCTCCAATATGTAGACGCCGCCGGCATGGCGGTCGCCGCAATAGACGATGCCGTTCTCGTCGACATAGACCTCGTTGATCTGGGTCGCCGGCACGCGGGCGCCGGGCGCGGCGGAGGGCACGAAGGCCGCCACCTCGCGCGGGGCCAGCGGATCGGAGATGTCGTGGACGCGCAGGCCGCCATTGAACAGCGTCGAGAACAGCAGCGTCTCGGAGTGGAGAGCGGTATCGCGCGGCGGGTTCTCATGCAGATTGTGGCAGCCGAAGCGCCCGCCCTTGCGGCCATATTCCTCGAAGGAGGGCATGGGCAGGGTGGCGAGCGGCACCGGATTGTCCTCGCGGCGGATGTCGAGCAGCCAGGTGAGCTTCGGCCAGTCGAAGCCGTCATCGTGGATGCATTCGTGGCTGGCCACCGCGAGGTCGCGGCCGAACAGCGGCATCAGCGTGTGTGCGAAGCCGGGGAAGGGCGGATTGGGATTGAAGCGGGAGATGACGGTCGGGCGGGACTTGTCGGAAATGTCCATCACATGGAAGCCGCCATCGATATAGCCGACATAGGCGCGGTCCGGGCGGGCGGGATAGACATTGGTGTTGTGGCAGCGAAAGCCGCTGTCGATCTTCAGCCGCTCCGGCGGCGCGGCGGCATCGCCCTCGGCGGTGCCGGGCAGCCACCAGCGGCCGGCCTCGACCGGCTTCGACGGGTTGCGCACGTCGATGATGCGGTAGGCCTGGTCGTCCAGCGGGTTGCGCGGGGTGAAATCGGCGGCGCCGGCGGCGCAGTGGATGAACTCGCCATCGACGAACCACACCTGGTGCACGCCGCGCGAATGCGGGCCGGAACAGTCGAAATGGCTGATCAGCCGGGGCGTCTCGGGCACGGAGATGTCGAACAGGTCGATGCCGGCCGGCTGGAGGCCGGGCTGCACGGTCTGGTAGGCCACCGCCATCAGGTCGCCGGTGGTCTCCAGCGAGTTGGAGCGCACCTTGTTATGCGGCAGCTCGGTCTGCACGATCACCTTCGGCCGGCTGGGATCGGTGACGTCGATGCCGGTGAAGTTCTTCGGCGGCCCTTCATGCGCCACCCACAGGATGCGCCGCCCGTCCGGCGCCCGCTGCAGCGACATGCCCTCGCCGACGCCGCCGAAGCCGGCCAGCGGGTCATGCGCAATCAGCCGCATGCCGGAGATGAGGTCGATTTTGACGTCGGCGGCCTTGGTGTGGTCGAGCATCAGGCGTCCTCCCGGCGGAACGTCGCGAGCGCACGCCCGTCGAGCGGTCCTTGTGATTGTTAATCGCAAGGATGTTCGAACAAAATATCGATGTCAATAAAATGGGCGGTTGGTGGTTCGCGAAAACCTCAGTCGCCGTTGCCGGCCGACAGGCTGCGCGACACCTCCTCATAATTGCGGATCACCACCTCGACGCTGCCCTGGAAATGCTCGGCGAGCACGGAGGTGGCGCGCTCGGCATCGCGGGCGATTGCCGCTTCGGCCACGGTGCGGTGCTGCTCGCGCACCCGCTTCAGCAGGGCTTCCGATGAGGAGGTGACGACGATCACCGCCCGGCGGTAGCGCTGGAAATGATCGGAGAGCGCGCCGCAGAAATGCAGCAGCCACGGCGAATCGCAGGCGGCGATGAGGCTGTAGTGGAAGCGGTCGTGGCGCTGTTCCCATTCGTCCACCGCCTTGCGGTCCTCCACCGAGTGGGGCAGCGGCGTGCGCTCCAGCCGGTGCAGCGCGGCGAGGATCTCGGCTTCCCAGTCCTCGTCGCCGCGGGCGATGGCGCGGCGCAAGGCGTTGCAGGAGAGCTCGGTGCGCAGCGCGCAGAGATCGTGCAGGTCGGACAGCGACAGCGGGGCGACAGTGTAGCCGCGATGTCCTTCGAAGCGCACCAATTGGTCGGACACCAGCCGGGACAGCGCCTCGCGCAACGGCGCGATGCCGACGCCATAGGCGGCGCTGAGCTGGCGGAAGCGCAGCCGCTCGCCCGGCTTCAGATGGCCGGCGATGAGGTCGCGACGCAGGCGGGCATAGATCTCGATGCCCAGCGTGGTGGCATCGTCGTCGCCGGGCGCGACAGATGGAAGGGACACGGCACTCTCCGCTCGCGACAGACTCGTCCCCCGATCATAGGCGGAGGTCATCTTCGATCAAAGCGCCGATGTTCGAGCGTTTGTCGGCGAATGGTCTAAGCCGGGGCGTCGCTGCGCTCCGCCAGCCGCTTCAGCACCGGGCCGACGCCGGTCAGGAAAGTGTCGACGGCGTTGCGGATCATGGTCGCCCGGTCCACCGGCATGGGGAACCGGTACACGATCTCCCGCACGCCATAGTAGAAGATGCCGCCCTGAAGGGTCCAGAACAGCTCGACCTCTTCCGGGGTCGGCGGCTCGCCGCCCCCGAGGCCGAAGCTGGTGCGGGTGGCGAGGGTGATCGGCCGCAGGATCTGCTCCTCGACGGTGGCGGCGTAGCGCCGGTTGATGTCGACGCCGCGCAGACCGGCGAAGAGATAGATGCGGATCCATTCGGGGGTGAAGATCGTTCCGGCGTAATCCTCGTAGAAGGCGACGATGCGCTCGCGGATCGGCCGGCTCTCGTCGAGCAGGCCCTCGCGCCACTGCGGCTTCCAGCGATTGACGTAGATCTCCTGGTAGACGGCGGCGATCAGGTCGTCCTTGCTGGGGAAATAGCGGTAGAGCAGCGGCTGGGTCACGCCGAGCCGCTGGGCGAGCTCGCGGGTGCCGGCCTCGAAGCCGATCTCGGCGAACAGCTCGACAGCCTTGCGGACGAACTCCTTGTGCCGTTCTTCCGGCTTGTTGCGCGTGCGCCGGGGCGCCGGGGCCTTGCCCTCTGCCGCGGCCAATGAGGATGAGCGTCCCGCCATCGGTGTCGTCACGTTCCTTTCGTCCGCTGCCGCGTGTCTCACACGACCGGATTATCGGCATCGAGACCGAGTGCCAGACGCCCGAAGGCGGCATTGGCGACATCGGTGCTGAAGGCGATATGCGCGCTTATAGCATGGGCGTCGCGGAAGCGGCGCTGCTGGCTGCCCGCTAGGTAAAGCGCCTGCGCGCCGCTGCCGGCGTCGATCTCGTCGACCGCCTGCGTGGTGAGCTGCGTCGCAAAGGCGAGGTCGCGGCGATAGGCGAATTTCGTCACCATGTCCGGGACGTGGCCGTGCTCGGCATCGTGCATAGCCTCCTCGCAGATGGCGAGCATCATCCGCCTCGCATGGCTGAGCCGGGCGGCGGCGTTGCCGACATGGATCTGCAGGCTCTGCAACTCGGCCAGCCTTGCGCCGGTGTAGTTGGCCGCGCGCTTGCGGGTCGAGGCGACATAGTCGGTGAGCGCGCCCTCGCCATTGCCGAGCCCGACGCCGGACAGGATGGCGGGGAACAGCGCGAAGACCGGCAGCCGGTAGAGCGGGGCGGGGTGGCGCCCGCTGCCCGGCGTCGCGCCGCCCTTGAGGTCGGTGACCGAGACGGTCATCTCCTCCGGCACGAACACCTCCTCGCAGACGACATCGTTGGAGCCGGTGCCCTTCAGCCCGGTGACGTGCCAGGTGTCGAGGATGCGGTAGTCGGCGCGGGGGACGAGGAAGACACGGTGATCGGGCGCCTCGCCCTCGGCGCGGACGATGCCGGCCAGCATGTTCCACGAGCAGACGTCGACGCCGGAGGAGAACGGCCAGCGGCCGGAGACGACATAGCCGCCCGGCGCGCGGGCGACCTTCGCGGCGGGGAAGACGAAGGAGGAGGCGATCAGCGCATCGGGATCCTCCTTCCAGATGCGGTCCTGCGCGGCGGGCGGGAACATCGCCAGCATCCAGTGATGGCTGGCGAGATTGGTGAGGTTCCACGCCGTGGAGGCGCAGCCGGCGGCGAGCGCGGCGCCGATGGTGATCAGGCTCTCATAGCCGAGCTCGGCGCCGCCGATCGCCCGGGGCTGCAGCATGCGGTAGAGGCCGCTGTCATGCAGGTCGCGCTCGTTTTCCGGCGGCAGCCGGCGCAGTTCCTCGGCGCGCGGCGCCCGCTCGGCGAAGACCGAGGCGAGGTCGGTGGCGCGCTGGAGCAATTCGTCATGACGCTGCTCGTCCGGCGAACGCAGGGTGCGCGGCGCGGCGAGGGCAGGAGAGACGAGGGGCGAGGCGGTGTCGGTCATCGCTTCCTCCCTCAGGCGCGCCGGCGGTCGAGGAACAGCGTCGCCTCGAGGTTCTCGCCCACCTGCTCGAAGCGGTCGGCGAGGCGCTTCAGCTCGGGAATGCGGGCGGTGTCGAGGCTGGCAACGTCCGGCCAGTCGACCTCGACGAGGTTGCCGCCGGGATCGCGCAGATAGAGCTGCACCGTGCCGTCCGGCATTTCGTTGACGCCGTTGCCGAAGGTCTTGTGGTCGATGAGGCCGGCGTCGCGGGCGCGCTCATACACGTCCATGAAGTCGTCCACATTGATGGCGAAGTGCTGGTAGTGCGGCGTGGTGTCGGGCAGGCCGAAGACGTGCAGCTGCTGGTCGCCGCAGCGCAGATACTGGGTGCGGAAGCCGAAATTATAGGTCGGGATCACCTCCATGCCGAACATCTCGACATAGAAGCGCACGGAGGCGTCGACGTCCCTGGCGCCGATCGACAGGTGATTGAGGCCGGTGGCTTTCATGGCGTTCCTCCTTATTTAATTATCGTTCGATAAATAACCTCAAGGGAGGCGACGGGCAAGGCAGGCTTGACACTCTCAGGCGATTTAGTTTTCACTCGATAAATAACAATCGATCGCTAGCGGATGCAAGGTGCATCGAAGCGGGTGCCGCAACGACGGCGCCGGGAGGAAAACATGGCCCGCCATCTCAAGACCGCGCGTTCCGTCGAGGAGCGCGCCGATGCCGACGCGCAGGTGCGCGCCACCGTCGAGACCATCCTCAAGGAGATCGAGAGCGGCGGCGACGCGGCGGTGCGGAGCTATTCGGAACGCTTCGACAAGTGGTCGCCGGCGAGCTTCCGCCTGTCCGACCAGGAGATCGAGGCGGCGCTGTCCGGGGTGTCGAAGTCCGATCTCGACGACATCCGCTTCGCGCAGGCGCAAGTGCGCAACTTTGCCGAGAAGCAGCGTGCCTGCATGCTCGACCTCGAGGTGGAGACGCTGCCGGGGGTGATCCTCGGCCACAAGAACGTGCCGGTGGAGCGGGTCGGCTGCTATGTGCCGGGCGGCAAATACCCGATGGTCGCCTCGGCGCATATGAGCGTCGTCACCGCCAAGGTCGCGGGCGTGAAGAGCGTGGTGGCGGCGGCGCCGCCGTTCCGCAACGGGCCGCACCCGGCCATCGTCGCGGCGATGCATCTCGCCGGCGCCGACGAAATCCTGGTACTGGGCGGCGTGCAGGCGGTGGCGGCGATGGCATTGGGCACCGAGACCATCGCGCCGGTCGACATGCTGGTGGGGCCGGGAAATGCCTTCGTCGCCGAGGCCAAGCGCCAGCTCTATGGCCGCGTCGGCATCGATCTGTTCGCCGGGCCGACCGAGACGCTGGTGATCGCCGACGACACGGTGGATGCCGAGATCTGCGCCACCGACCTGCTCGGGCAGGCCGAGCATGGGCCGACCTCGCCGGCGGTGCTGCTTACCAATTCGGAGAAGCTCGCGCGTGAGACCATGGCCGAGATCGAACGGCTGCTGACCATCCTGCCGACGGCGGAGATCGCCTCCGCGGCATGGCGCGACTTCGGCGAGGTGATCGTCTGCGACAGCCTCAACGAGATGGTTGTCGAGGCCGACCGCATAGCCTCCGAACATGTGCAGGTGATGACCGCCGACCCGGACCATTTCCTCAACAATATGCGGAACTATGGTGCGCTGTTTCTCGGGCCGCGAACCAATGTCGCTTACGGCGACAAGGTGATCGGCACCAACCACACGCTGCCGACCAAGAAGGCGGCGCGCTACACTGGCGGGCTGTGGGTCGGCAAGTTCCTCAAGACCTGCACCTATCAGAAGGTGACAAGCGACGCGGCGAGCGCCGAAGTCGGCGAATATTGCTCGCGGCTGTGCGTGCTGGAAGGGTTCCTCGGCCATGCCGAGCAGGCCAATGTCCGCGTGCGCCGCTATGGCGGCGGCAATGTCGACTACGCGACGGCGGCGCGGCGGGCGGGGTGAGCCATGGACGCGCCGTCTAGCACCCCGTCGAAGGCGCTGCTCAGCGCGCGTGCGCCGTATCTTGCCTTCCCGGACCGGCCGCGCCTGCATCTGCCCGGCAACGCCCGCGTCGCGGTGTGGATCATCGTCAATGTCGAGGAATGGTCCATCGCCCGTGCCATGCCGCGCACCGTGCTGCCGCCGCCGATGGGCCAGCCGCTGATGCCCGACCTGCCCAACGGGGCGTGGCACGAATACGGCATGCGGGTCGGCTTCTGGCGGCTGCTGAAGGCGATCGAATCGCGTGGTCTGCGCGCCACCTTCGCGGTGAACGGCCATGTGTGCCGTTCCTATGAGCGGGTGGCACGGGCGGCGCGCGATGCCGGCTGGGAGTTCATGGGGCACGGCTATGTGCAGCAGCCGATGCACCATGTGGAGGATCAGCGAAAGGCGATCTTCGATACGGTCGAGACCATCCGCGACTTCACCGGCCGCCCGCCGCCCGGCTGGGAGAGCCCCGGCCTCACCGAGAACGACCAGACGCTCGACCTCCTGAAGGAGGCCGGCGTCGGCTATGTCGCCAACTGGGTGATCGACGATCTGCCGCTGGAGCTCTCCACCGCGCATGGGCCGATGTTGTCGGTGCCCTATTCGGTGGAGACCAACGACATCGTGGTGCACGCCGTGCAGCACCAGCCCTCCGACGCCTTTCTGCACCGTTGCGCCCTTCAGTTCGACCGGCTGTGGGAGGAGGGGGCGGATAACGCCAAGGTGATGGCGATCAGCACCCACCCCTACCTCACCGGCGTGCCGCACCGGATCGGCTATTTCGAGGAACTGCTCGACCATGTGCTGGCGCGGCGGCAGGTGGCGATGATGACCGGCGAGGAGGTCGCCGATTGGTATCGCGGCGCGAGCGGAGCGGGGCCGGGGTAGGGCGCTCGGCTAGAAGTCCGGCAGGCGCGGTGCGCCGGGCGCGACGGGGAACACCTCGTCGCGCCAGAAGTCGTTGCCGCGTTCGCCGAGCAGATCGGCGAAGGCATCCGGTTTCGCGAGGTCGGCGGCGGCCAGTACCGTCACGCCGATCCCGGCGGCGGCAAGGCGCTCGCGACGTCGCCGTTCGGCGGTCGGCAGCAGCGGCGAGGGGGTGAACAGCACCGCTTCGGCTCGGCCTCCCAGCCAGAAGAACATGTCGACCGGCACAGCGCCGCCACCATCGTCGAGCGGTAGCAGCGCGCGCGGCAGCGGTAGCGGGGCGGAATAGAGCACGTCCTCCGGCGCGAACAGGCCGGCCATCGGACGGAGCCGCTCGGCGACCTCCTCGCGATGCGCGGCGATGACGGCGTGGAGATGGGCGACATAGCCGCCGATGAATTGCGCGGCGCTGCGGTTCCAGCCGCCGGCAAGCCGCTTGAGATGCTCCGCCAGCCGGAGGTCGGTCGCGACCTTCTCCTGCCCGATCGCCGGCGGCGGCAGGTCGAAGGCTTCGTCGTTCAGGCGCAGGACCTCCCCCGGAAGCAGGCGCATCCGGAGGAGGTCGTCGAACCGGGACGGATCGGCCGGCGCCCTGTCCACGCCGTAGAAGACGAGGGCCGGCAGCTTCGGCGTCAGGTGCTGCGTCATCTGCACCGTTACTTGCGGCTTTCGGGGTGCCAGATCAGCAGGCGGCGCCGGACGATCTCGAGGCTCTTCACCACCACGAAGCCGAGGATGATGATTTGCACGATGCCGGCGAACACCCCGACCGAGTCGGCGAAGCGCCCGGCCATGATCATCGCGCCGCCCACCCCGCGCCCGCCCATCAGCATCTCCGTGACGATGGTGGTGATCATGCCGGTCGGCAGCGCCACCTGCAGCCCGGTGAGGATCTGCGGCATCGCCATCGGCAGATAGACCTCCCACAGGAGCTCCCGTTCCTTCGCCCCGAAGGAGCGGGCCGACCAGATCGGCCATTTGTCGAGGCTGGAGCAGCCGGCATAGGTCGCCGCCACCACCGGAAAGAAGCAGGAGAACGCCACCATGATGATCTTCGAGGTGTCGTAGATGTCGAACCACAGGATGAAGATCGGCAGGAAGGCGATCTTCGGCATCGGGAAGCCGATCGACACCAGCGGATCGAAGAACCAGCGCACCAGCGCCGAGCGCGCCATCAATATGCCGACGGGAATGCCGATGACGGCGCCGATCGCGAAGCCGGTCAGCGCCCGGTAGAGGGTGAGCCCGAGATCGACCGGCACGGTGCCGGCGATGAGGTCCTCCCAGATCCGCCCCAGCACCACGCTGAGCGGCGGCAGAAGGAAGGGGTTGAGCGCGCCGAAGCGGGCGCCGAACTCCCAGAGACCAGCGAGCGCCGCGACCACCGCGACCTGCACGGCGATGTCGACCATCCGCGGGGAGATCGGACGCGACGGTCGCGGGGCCTTCTGGACCGGCGACTTGCCGGCACCGGCGAGCGGCTTCGCGTCAGCCATGTTCATCATGCCTCCCTCCAGCGAAGCAGGCGCCGGGACAGCAGCGCGTAGAGGCGGTCGGCGGCGAAGCCGATGCCGGCGACGAAGAAGATGGCGGCGAACATGGCCGGGTACTGGCCGCCGTCGCCGAGCGAGGAGATCATGAAGCCGACGCCGTCGGTGGCGATGACGAATTCCGAACTCACCATCAGGATGAAGGAGAAGGCGAGCGCAGTGCGGCAGCCATTGAGGATGTCCGGCATGGCGCCGCGCAACACCACCTCCCGCAGCACGTCGAAGCGTGAGGCGCCCAGGCTAGCCGCCGACCAAAGCAGGAACGGGTTCACCCCGCGCGCGCCATTATAGGTGCCGACGACGACGGGGAGCAGGCAGCCAAGGAAGATCAGCAAAATCTTCGAGGAGTCGCCCAGCCCCAGCCAGATCATCACCACCGGGATCAGCGCCGATTTCGGCATCGGGTAGAAGATCTGCACGACCGGGTTGATGAGCAGCCGCACCGGGCGGAACGAGGCCATCAGCAGGCCGGCGGCGATGCCGACCGCCACGGCGGCGCCGAGGCCGGCGGCGGCGCGGCTGACCGAGCGCATGGTGTTGTAGAGCAGGTCGCCGCCGAACAGCATGTCGGAGAAGGCGGCGAAGATCTCGCCGAGCCCCGGCAGCATCTGCCGCGACACCAGCCCGCTGAGCCCGAGGAACTCCCAGCCGAGCGCGAGCAGCAGCAGCGGCGCGAAGCGCACCACGGTGTTGACGACGGCATAGGACAGCGACGGGCCGACGCGGCCGCGCCCGCGACCGCCGGCGAGGACGTCGCTCATCAATGTGCCCCCCGCGTCGCCGCCACCGCCTGCTCGCGCACCAGCCGCCAGATGTGCTCGCTGAGGCCGATGAAGTCGCGGTTCTCGAGGATTTCCTCGCCGCGTTCCTTGGGCAGGTCGACGTCGATGACGTGCTGGATCCGGCCCGGCCGGGCGCTCATGATCGAGATGCGGTCGGCGAGGAACACCGCCTCCTGCACGTCATGGGTGACGAACACCACCGTCTTGCGGCTGTCGCGCCAGATGGTGCGCAGTTCCTCCTGCATGACGCGCCGGGTCTGCGCGTCGAGCGCGCCGAACGGCTCGTCCATCAGGAGGATACCCGGATCCACCGCCAGCGTGCGGGCGATGGCGGCGCGTTGCTGCATACCGCCGGAGAGCTGCGAGGGATAGGCGTTCTCGAAGCCGGTGAGGTGCACCATGTCGATGTAGCGCTGGGCACGCTGCTCGCGCTCCGGCCCGGCGATGCCGGCTTTCTTCAGGCCGTAGAGCACGTTGTCCTTCACGGTCTTCCACGGGAACAGCGCGAAGTTCTGGAACACGATGCTGCGATCCGGGCCCGGTGCGGTGACCGGTCCGGCCGATGTGGAGATCACTCCCGCCTGCACCGGGATGAACCCGCCGATCAGATAGAGCAGGGTGCTCTTGCCGCAGCCGGAGGGGCCGAGCAGGCAATGGAACTCGCCGTCGCCGATGTCGAGGTTGATGCCGTCCAGCGCCAGCATGCCGCCGGCGGTGCGGGCGCCATAGGTGTGGGAGACGTCGCTGATCGAAATGCTGCTGGCGGCGTGGGCGCGGCTGCGCGAGGACGGAGCGAGATGGGTGACGCTCATTGGCTGGCCTCGATCCGCTTCTGCGCTTCCTTGACGAAGCTCAGATCGACATAGTCGGGATCGACCTTGATGCCGCGCGGGGCGAGGCCGAGATCGACGGCGATGTCGATGCTCTCCTGCAGCGCCTTGACGTTCGGCACCATGAAGGGGTCGCGGAAATAATCCCCCTTGGTGAAGAGGTATTGCAGCGTCTCGGGCGGCTGCTGCATGAAATTGGCAATGATCTTCACCGCCTCGTCATGGTTCTTCGGATCGGTGAACCAGCGCACCGCGCGCACATGGTCCTCGAAGAAGTCCATCAGCGCCGCGCGGTTGTCGTTCAGGAACTTGCCGTTGGCGGCCAGGAACACCAGCTGCGAGGGGCCCATGGCGTCCTCGGAGGTGAACAGCACCTTGTACTTGCCGGTGGCGAGCAACTGGTCGGACATCGGCTGCAGCACGGTGCCGAGGTCGATCTTGTGCTCGTCGAGCATGGCGGGGATGTTCGGGAAGGCGACCTCCACCATGGTGTAGTCGCGCTTGTCCTGCATGTTGCTCTTGCGGAACATCGCCCGCATCGCGGTGTCGGAGGCCGAGCCGATGGCGTTGGTGCCGACCCGCTTGCCCTTCATGTCCGTCACCTTGCCGATGCCGGAATCGGTGCGGACCAGGAAGGTCTCGCTGTGATAGTCCTCGACGCCGTCCTGGATGATGTCGGCGACCGCCTTCACGTCGAGCCGCGCATTGGTGACGGCGAGCGCCAGCACCAGTGGCCCGAAGGCGGCCATGTCGATCTCGCCCGCCGCCATGGCGGTGATCTGCGGCGAGGAGCCCCGGAAGCGGATCGGCTCCACCGTGTAGCTCTTGCCGTAATATTTGAGGATGTCCGGCTTGCTGTAGAGCACGGGGATCAGGTGCCCCGGCATGGTCGACCAGCCGATGCGAATCTTCACCGGGTCGGCCTGGGCCGCCGGCATGCCGCCGGGGGCGATGATGAGGGCCGCCAAAGCGGCCGCGAGCGCCAGCGCGCCGCGTCGTGTTGCCATGGTCGTCTTCTCCCGATGCCCCCGATCGTTGCCGGGTGGCTTGTTGTTTTCGGTCGTGTCGTCCGGGCTGTTCCACGACTCCCGCGCGGGCATCGATGAGCGTCCCGGTCGGCTTGGTATCGTCGGCTTGGTAGCGTCAGCTTGGCGTTGCCCGCCGCTGGTTTTCAACGCGGCGATGTCTGCTTGTTTATCGATTGATAATCACGTGGATTTTCGATCATGTCAACGATGCAAGATGATTTGCGCTTCGTTCGCAAGCTGAATCCATGCGGCGCCGCGGCATCCACGCCGCTCCGCGCCGCGGCCTCAGCCGCGTGGACGGAGGCCGCCGCATCATCGAGCCATCACCAGGGAAAACGCCTCAGCGCCCGCCGGCCACCGGCACGATCGCGCCCGTGACATAGGCGCTGGCAGGGGAGGCGAGCCACATCACGATGTCGGCAACTTCCTCCGCCGTGCCCGGGCGCTGCATCGGGATGGCGGGGGCGAGCCGCTCCAGCCGGTCGGGTGCGCCGGCCCTGGCGTGCAGCTCGGTGGCGATCAGCCCGGGGGCGACGGCGTTGACGCGGATGCCCTCCGTTGCCACCTCGCGGGCGGGGCCGATGGTGAGGCTGTCCACCGCACCCTTGCTGGCGGCGTAATGCACCCACTCGCCGGCACCGCCGAGCTCGGCGGCGCGCGAGGACATGTTGACGATGACGCCACCGCGCCCGCCATAACGGGTCGTCATGCGCCTCACCGCCTCGCGGCAGCACAGGAAGCTGCCGATCACATTGACCGCCATCACCTCGGCGAGGGTGGCGGCGGTGAGTGCCTCGACGCGGCCGAGCGGGCCGACACCGCCGGCGTTGTTGACCAGCACGTCCGGTGGCCCGAAGCGGGTATCGACCGCCGCGAACAGCGCGACGACGTCTTCCTCGCGGGACACGTCGGCCCGGACAGCCAGCGCCTCGCTCCCGGCGGCGGCGATGGCGCCGGCGACCGCCTCGGCCCCGGCCGCATCGCCCTTGTAGCTCAATGCGACGCGGAAGCCGGCACGGCCGGCGGCGCGGGCGATGGCGGCGCCGATGCCGCGGGAGCCGCCGGTGACGATGAGGGTGCGGGGCGCGGTGTCGGACATGCTGATCTCCTCAGGCGACGGGGACGAAGCGGTCCTGGCCGACGGCGGCGACGATGGCTTCCAGCACCGCGACGCCATGGATCATCTCGGCCGGCGGGATCGGATAGGGCGCCTGCCCGCGCACCGCCCGCGCGAACGCCTCCAGCTCGGCGCGCAGCGTGTCGAAGCCGGCGAGGGTCTCGTGCGTGGCGGCCGGCGCCGGCTGGCCCGGCGCCGGCGGGGCGGGCTCAAGGCTGAAGACGTTGAGCGTCGGCGTGGCGATGCTGGCCACGCCCTTCGCGCCATAGGCAACGAAGCGGAACACCGGCGCCGTCGCGGTGAAGGCGAGCAGGGTGCCAGTCTGCCCGCTCGCGAAGCGCAGCATCACCGAGGTGGTATCCTCAGCGCCCGACGGCGCGACACGGTTGACGCTCTGGCAGGCGACGGCCTCGATCGCGCCGAACAGGTCGATCATCGAATCGACGAGATGGATGCCAAGCCCGGTCATGCCGCCGGCCGGCGACTGCTCGGGATCGGTGCGCCATACCCCCTTCGGCAGGAACAGGCCGGTGGGCGAGCTCAGCTCGGCATGGCAATGCAGGACGGTGCCGAGCTCGCCGCCGCGCACCAGCGCGCGCAGGCGCTGCATGTGCGGATGGAAGCGCCGGTTGTGGCCGAGCGCCAGCGTGATGCCCGCCGCCCCACTCGCCGCGACCGCCGCCTCGGCGCTCGCCTTGGTCATGGTGAACGGCTTCTCGACGAAGACATGCTTGCCGGCGCGTGCGGCGGCCTCGATCTGCGCGGCGTGCTGGAGATGCGGCGTCGCCAGCACCACCGCCTCCACGGCGGGATCGGCCAGCACCTCCTCATAGCTGTCCCTGAGGGCGATGCCGGCGCCGGCGGCGAAGGCTTCCGCCTTGGCCCGGCTGCCGGTCGCGCCGGTGGTGAAGCGCAGCAGGTCGTTCTTTCCCTGCACGGAGGCGACGAGGGTCTGGCCCCAGCGGCCCAGCCCGATGATGGCGACGTTCAGCATGTTCGCGGATCCATTCGATCAGAAGACGGCGTGTCAGAAGGCCACCTGGTCGGCGCCCTTCAGCTCCAGCATGGCACGCGCCTCGTCGGGTGTGGCAAGCTCCAGGCCCATGCCTTCGAGGATCTGCCGCGCCTTGCGCACCTGCGCGCCGCTCGACGGGGCAAGCTCGCCCGGACCGAGCCACAGCGAATCCTCCAGCCCGACGCGGACATTGGCGCCCATCGAGGCGGCCATCGCCGCGACGCGCAGCTGCGAGGCGCCGGCACCGAGCACCGACCAGCGGTACTGGTCGCCGAACAGCCGGTCGGCGGTGCGCTTCATGTGGATGATGTCCTCGGGGTGCGTGCCGATGCCACCGAGAATGCCGAACACCGACTGCACGAACAGCGGCGGCTTGACGAGGCCGCGGTCGAGGAAATGCTTGAGATTGTAGAGATGCGCAATGTCGTAGCACTCGAACTCGAAGCGGGTGCCGTTGCCGTAGCAGGTCTCGAGTATGTACTCGATGTCCTTGAAGGAGTTGCGGAACACGAGGTCGCGGGTGGCTTCCAGATGCTGGCGCTCCCACTCGAACTTGAAGTCGGTGTAGCGGTCGAGCAGGTGATAGAGGCCGAAATTGATCGAGCCCATGTTGAGCGAGGCGACCTCCGGCTTGAATTGCGCCGCCGGCAGTACCCGCTCCTCGACCTTCATGTAGGGGCTGCCGCCGGTGGTGATGTTGATGGCGGCGTTGGTCTGCTGCTTGAGCTGCGGCAGGAAGCGGCCGAACGCCTCGGGCGTCTGGTCCGGCTTGCCGGTTTCCGGGTTGCGGGCGTGCAGATGCAGGATCGCCGCGCCGGCCTCGGCGGCACCGATGGCGTCGGCGATGATCTCGTCCGGCGTCACCGGGAGATGCGGCGACATGGAGGGGGTGTGGATCGCGCCGGTGCAGGCGCAGGTGACGATGACCTTGCGGGCGGCAGCCATGGTCGGCTCCGAGGATGAGAGCGGCGAGGGACGGCGCATTCCCGCGCCGCCCGGCGAAGTCGTCCGGTGATCGGCGCTACTTGATCGCCTGCGGATTGATCGGCGAGCCGGTGCCGCCGGTGATGATCAGCGGCGGGCCGCAGAAGAAGAACTCGTAGACGCCGTCCTTGGCGCAATCCTCGGCGAGCTCCTTCAGGTAGAAGATCTCGCCCATGCACAGGCCCATGGCGGGGATCACCACCCAGTGCCAGGGCTGGTTGGCCTCGGTGGTCTCGTTCGGCCGCACCTCGACGCCCCAGGTGTCGGAGCAGATCGCCGCGACCTCCTTCTCGTGGCACCAGTAGCAGTTCTCGAACTTCACGCCGGGCGCGTCGCCGCCGGCATAGCCGCCCCATTCGCCCTCCGCGAGGCAGCGCTCCATCTGGCCGGTGCGGACGATGACGAAGTCGGCGCGGCGGATCTCCACGCCCTGCGCCTTGGCGCAGGCGTCGAGTTCGTCGTTCGAGATGGATTCGCCGTCCTTGAGCCAGTCGACGCCGCGGAAGCGGGCGATGTCGAGCAGCACGCCGCGCCCGTTCATCTTCGACTTGGAGTGCTCGATGCCGAGCACGTTGAGCCCGCGCGCGTTGATGTGGCGCGGATCGTGGCCGTTATAGGCCTTGTCCTCGTAGAAGATGTGGCCGAGCGCGTCCCAGTGGGTGGCGCCCTGCACGCAGAGATTCAGCGTGTCGTCGGCGTAGCGGATCTTGTTCCAGTCCTGCTGGCCGGTGATGGCGTCGGTGCCGGTGGCGAGCATCTGGTGGATCGGGTTGAAGCGCCCGCCGAACAGGCCGTTCTGCGGCCCCTCGCGGTCGAGCGGGATGCCGAGCGAGAATACCCGGCCGGTCTTGATGAGGCCGGCAGCCTCGACGATGTCCTGCGGCGTGACATGGTTGAGCGTGCCGCTATGGTCGTCCTTGCCCCAGCGTCCCCAGTTGGAGAGCTTGCGCGAGGCCTCTTCGATGGCGGCGAGTCCGACGTTGATATCCATGGGTTTCCTCACTTTTTTCGATTTTTTGCGCAGCCGGGCGGTTGGCGGCCGCCGGGTCGGGTGGCGGCTGCCCGCGTGGCTACGACAGGGCTTGCAACCGCATCCGATTTGTTTATCGTCTGATAAATATCAGATCGGCGCGCCGGGTTTGTCAATCGTCCGGCGCGGCAAGAAAGCGGGAGAGGCGCACATCCCGCCCGGGCGAACGCCAACGCCGGGCGGCGATCAGCAATCGTGATCGCGCGGATCAGAACATATGGTTTCGCCGCCCGCGCGAGGCGCCTTTAGCGTCGCGACGGGCCGGAGGCGGCAAACGCCCCGCAAAGACAATGGAGAGGAGACACGCCATGAACGATGTCGAGGGGACGGGCAGCACCAACACTGCCATCACGAACGCCGGCATCACGGAACGCGTCGTCTCGGGCGAGGCGGAACTCGCCGTGCGCGTGGACGGCGCCGGGCACCTGCCCTGGATCGTGCTGTCGAACTCGCTGGCCGCCGATCTCACCATGTGGGACGACCAGATCCCCTTCCTCACTCGGAGCTACCGCGTGCTGCGCTACGACACGCGCGGGCATGGGCGCAGCAGCGCGCCGGCCGGGCCCTACAGCTTCGATTTGCTGGTGGCGGATTTCATCGCGGTGATGGACCGTTTCGACATCCGGCAGGCCGACGTGATCGGCCTCTCCATGGGCGGCATGACGGCTCTCGGGGTCGGCCTCGCTCATCCCGAGCGGGTGAACCGGCTGATCTGCGCCGATGCGCGGGCCGATGCGCCGCCGCCCTTCGTCGCCGGCTGGGACCAGCGCATCGCGGCGGTCGAGGCGGGCGGCATGGGCGCGATACTCGCCGGCACCATGGAGCGCTGGTTCACCGCGCCGACGCGACAGGACCGGCCGGAGGTGGTGGATCGCGCCGCCCGCATGGTGCTGGCGACGTCGCCGGTCGGCTATATCGGCTGCGCCGAGGCGCTGAAGCGGCTCGACTATCTGCGCCACCTGCCGCGCCTCGAACCGGAGGCGTTCTTCATCGGCGGCGCCGAGGATGGCGCGGCGCCGGCCGAGGCGATGCGCGCCATGGCGGCGGCGACCCCCGGCGCGACCTATGTCAGCCTGCCCGGCGTCGCGCATATCGCCAATATGGAGGACGTCGCCGGCTTCAATGCGCGGGTGGCGGAGTTTTTCGACATTTCCAGGCAAGCGGCGGAGTGACGCGCGTGACGAGTGAGACCAAGGGGACCGTCGGCATCATCGGTCTCGGCATCATGGGTTCGGCCTATGCGAAGAACCTGCTGGAAGCCGGGTTCGGCGTCGTCGGCACCGATGTCGCTGAAGAAGCTATGGCGACGCTGGCCGGGCAGGGGGGCACGCCGGTCGGCTCGGCGCGCGAGGTCGCCGAGGCCGCCGACATCCTGCTGCTCGCGCTGCCGTCGGTGAAGGCGCTGGAGGCGGTGACGAAGGAGATCGCCGAGGCACTGCGCCCCGGCGCGGTGGTGTGCGAGATGGGCACGCTGCCCATCGACGCCAAGGAAGCCTGCCGCGCCGCGCTGGAAGCCAAGGGTGCCGATGTGCTCGATTGCCCGGTGAGCGGCACCGGTGCGCAGGCGGCGAAGCGCGACCTCTCCATCTACGCCAGCGGCGCGGAACCAGCGTTCCGCAAGGTGGAGGCGGCCTTCGCCGGCTTTGCCCGCGACGTGCGCTATTGCGGGGCGTTCGGCACCGGCATGAAGCTGAAATACATCGCCAACCTGCTGGTGACGATCCACAACCTCTCGACCGCCGAGGCGCTGCTGCTCGCCGAGCGCGCCGGGCTCGACCTCAACCTCGTCTATGACGCCATTCGTCCGGGCGCGGGCGGCTCGCGCATGTTCGACGTGCGGGCGCCGATGATGATCGAGGAGCGCTACGAGCCGGCCACGATGAAGATGGACATCTACATCAAGGACCTGCAGCTGATCATGGACTTCGCCCGCGAGATGCGTAGTCCCACTCCGCTGATGGCGGCGAGCCTGCCGTTCTATTTCGCGGCGCTGGCGGAAGGGCGCGGCAAGGAGGACACCGCCTCGCTGTTCGCGGTGCTCAAGGGCATGACCGGCGGGCGCGGCAAAGACGGCAGCAAGGGGGAGTGAGATGGGCGAACTCACCCTCGACCGGGCCGACACCATTGGCCGCGTGGCGCTGGAGGACGCCCGCACGCGCGGCGCCCAGCCGCTTACCGTGGTGGTGCTCGACGCCGGCGGCCATGTGAAGCTGGTGCGTCGCGAGGACGGCAGCGGCATTGCCCGCTTCGAGATCGCCTATGGCAAGGCGTGGGGCGCGCTCGGCATGGGCATCTCCTCGCGCGGGCTGGCGGCGCGGGCGGCGAAGATGGGTGGCTTCTTCACCGCGCTCGCCGCCGCCACCGATGGCCGGGTGGTGCCGGTGCCCGGCGGCGTATTGGTGCGTGAGCGGCCCGGCGGGCCGATCATCGGCGCGGTCGGAATCAGCGGCGACACGTCCGACCTCGACGAGCTCTGCGCGGTGGCCGGCATCGAGGCGGCCGGCCTCGTGGCGGACATCGAGGAGCGCTGAACCATGGCGCGGCTGGACGGAAAGACGGCGCTGGTCACCGGTGCCGGTCGCGGCATCGGCCGGGCGACGGCGCTGGCCCTGGCGCTGGCGGGCGCGAAGGTGGTCGCGGTCGCCCGCACGCAGGCGGATCTCGACACGCTGGCGGCGGAAGGCGAGGGGCGCATCGAGCCGCTCTCCGCCGATGTGCGCGACGAGGCGTTCCTCGCCCGCATCGAGGCGATGACCGATCTCGACATTCTCGTGAACAATGCCGGCGGCAACCGGCCGAAAATGATGGTCGATGTCGACGACGAGACGCTCGACTGGATGATCGACCTCAACATCCGCTCGGTCTATCGCGTCGCGCGGGCGGCGGCGCGGGCGATGGGAGCCGGCGGCGTTATCGTCAACATGTCCTCGCAGATGGGCCATGTCGGCTCGCCCAGGCGCACCGTCTACTGCATGACCAAGCATGCGGTAGAGGGGCTCACCAAGGCGATGGCGGTGGAACTGGCACCGCGCGGCATCCGCGTCGTCGCGGTGGCGCCGACCTTCGTGGTGACGCCGATGACGCAGGGCATGTTCGACGATCCCGAGTTCAAGCGCTTCGTCTACGACATGGTGCCGCTGAACGACCTGCCGGTGCCTGAGGACATCGCCGAGGCGATCCTGTTCCTGGTCTCGTCCGGCGCCCGCTTCGTCACCGGCGACAGCCTGCGCGTCGATGGCGGCTGGACGGCGCGCTAGGGACGGGTGCCTCCCCGGCTTGTTGGCCCCGCGTCGTTGCCCGGCACGATGGCGGCGCGATGCTTCCCGGTCCTCAGAGATAGGGCTGGCGTTCCGCCAACTGCGCCCGCCAGTTGCCGATATGGTCCTGGCTCAGCGGCTTCTTCCGCTGCAGCGCGGCGGCGATCCAGGTGGCGTCCACCAGCGCGGTTCCCTGGCCGTAGAGCCGCATGGACAAGGCGTGCTCGTTGAGGATCGCCAGTGCCTTGGCCTCGAAATGGGCCAGCGTCCCGGCGTCGAGCGCGAACCGCGAATGCCATGCCGTCCCCTGTCCGGTGCCCTCGCCGGTCAGCCAGTTGACGATGTGGGCGCGGAAGTCGGCCGATAGCGGCGCATCGTCCCGAAACGGCGCGTCGGGATTGCCGGAAAACCAGCGGGCTGGATCGCGCAGGCTGGTGATCGGCCCGAGCCGGCGCAGCGTGGCCGGCGGCATGAACAGGAAGCACGAGCGCAGCCAGGCCTGCGAGGTGCGGCCGAGAAAGCCGACCGGCTGCGGATAGGCGTCGATATGCCCGATGACGACGTCGCGGCCGCGCAGGGCTGACAGGACCTGCGTGTCGATGCGGTCGATATAGGCGGTGTAGAGCTGGCGATAGGCCGACGTGACGAAGTGGACATAGTCGTACTGCATCAGCGAGCCATGCAGCGCGTCGAGGCCGGCATCCCACGCCGAGAACTCCCACAGCGCGTTGGAGGCGCCGAGCAGGGCAGCGCCGCCCGGCAGGGTCTCGACCGAACCCTCCGGCCGGGCATTGTCGATGACGACGAGCGTGCGGGCGACGTTCGGAAGGTGGGCGGCATAATAGGCCTGCAACGTCTCGAGCGCGTCGGCATAGGTTTCGGCGCCGTGACGCACGAAAAGGTTCAGCACCCTCAGTCCGCTTGTCGTCGTCGGCTTACCGGCGGTTTTTGAGAAGCGTGCCAAATTCAGCATAGACTCGGTCCTGCGAAAGCAGCTCGGCGATCCGGTCGCGCGCTTCGACCAGCCTGGATTGCGCATCCGGCTCGGTCAGGTCGCGGATCACGCAGCGGGCGAACTCGAACCAGTCGCCGACGCATTGGCAGTAGGCCCGCAACTCGGGCGGCAGTCCGTCGATCCCCGACGGCCAGACGACGATCGGCCGCAGCTTTGCCAGCGCTTCGAGCGTCTTGATCTTGAGCCCGGTGCCGGCCACCGCCGGATTCACCGCCAGCCGCGCCTGCCCATAGGCGTCGTCGAGATTGTCGACGTGACCGAGCCAGCGGACGTTCGGCTCATGGCCGGTCAGGGCTTCGCCGACGGAGCCGACGACATGGAATTCCGCGTCCGGTACCGCCTTCAGCACCAGCGGCCAGGCGAAGCGGAGGAAGTCCTTCAGGCCCTTCCGGTTCATGTCGTTCGCCGAAGCGACCATCAAAGCGACGGGACGGCCGGCAATGCCGGCCTCCACCGGCGGGGGCGGCATGTCGACGCCGACGGTCAGAATGCGGGCTCCGGTGTTCAGCGCCCGCAGTTCCTCCGCCTCGTCGGGCTGGATCGCCAGCAGGATGTCGGCCGACTGGAGCAGTCGCCGCTCTTCCGCCGACGAAAGGGCGAGAGGGTCGGTGATGCCGAAGCGGACCACCTTGCTCATCTTGGTCGAGAACACGTCGTGCGTGTCGACGATCTTGAGCGTGTCCTGCCGCAGGAGCGGAAAAACGCGCGCCATGAAGCCGTAATTGACCTGCACCACCGATGGCTTGACGGTCGCGTCGATGGTCCGCAGCGTTTCAAGCAGCACGTCCGGGCAGAAGGTGCGCGTGATCGGCAGAAGCCGCGCGGCTTCCTCCTCCCTGTCCTCGCCGAGGCTCTGGGCGAAGTCTTCGACTTTCACGCCGTCCAGTGTGGCGAGGGCCGCCGCCAGATCGGAACGTGACAGGTGATGGCGCAGCTCGCCGTCTCGTCCGACCACGACGACGTTACGGTAGCGCTCGGCGAGCGCAATCGACTGCGCCTCCGACAGCCCGCCGCCCGGCAACGGGCAGACCAGCAGCGCGACGTCCCAGCCGATCGACTCGATCCAGGCGAGCAGCCGCTGGATGCGGTACTCGTTGCCCGCGCGCGGCGGATAGGGCGCGACATGGGAAAGGCACACGAGCAGCGGACGCGTGCTCGGGGCCGGGGCCGGCGCGGCACTGCGCAGCGGCTTCAGGCGGATCACCGCGCCGACCACCGCATCGTGGTCCTCGATAGTGGGCAGCGGAGCTGTGCCCGGCGTGGCGATGCTCTCGGCGCCGGTCCCTTTTTCCGGCCGTTGGCGCTTCAGCTTTCGTCGGTATTTCTCGACGTGCCGGTTGTCCCGCAGCTTGGCCCGAATGGAGGCACCGATCCACTTGAACAGGTTGGATGCCCTGGTCCACGCCGATTCGTCCTTCGCACCCCTGAGGCGGGCGAGGGCGGCGAGCAACCCCTGACGCCAGTCCTGGCTCTGCCGACGGTGCTCGCGCTCCACCGCGAGATCGTGGAGGGCGGCGGCCAGTTCGGAATGCTGCTCGGCGATGAGCGTCTCGAGTTGAGCCCTGTGCTGCTCGTCCTCCACCCGGCTCCGGATGATGTCGTCCCTTTGCGCTTCGGCGGCCTGGCGCGCGGCAATCTCGCGCTGGAGCCCCTCTCGCAGGACGTCGATCTCGTCGAGCCGCGCCCGGTGCTCAACGGCATTCACGACGGTGCCCCCGCCCTTGGCGGCGGCGCCGGTCCGCAGGATCTCGTCGAAATATTGCGGCTTCTGCAGCAGGCCGTAGGCGAGGTCGTCGAGCGTCGCCAGCTCGAACAACTGCCAGGCGGGATCCACCAGCGCCTTCACCTTGTCGGCAAGCTCCGGCGGAACCGCGATCAGGCCGGCTTCGCGGGCATTGCCGAAAATGTTCCGGTCGGCGTGCTCGAAGTTGTCGGGGTTGAAGGCATCGACCACGTGCAGGAAGAGCGAATAGCCGAAGGAGGTCAGCAGCGCGAAGCTGCGCGCAGCATCCGACAGGCTGTTGCACTCCGCATAGATGACGGGCTTCAGCCGGGCGATCGTGTCCCTCGCGCCATCGAGGGCGGAGTCCTCGGCGCCCTCCACATCGAGCTTGATGAAGTCGCAGCGGCCGAGCTCCAAGGAGTCGATGGTCACGACCGTCGCTACGTCGACTTCCCCCGAGGTGCCGGTTCCGCCCTCATAGATGGTGAGGGAGCCGAAATTGATCGGAGCGCCCACATTCATCGGCGCCAACTGGATGTCCCCGAGACGGGAACCCACGGCCGCGTTGTGGATCCGGACATTGATCCGATGATTGTGGCGAACATTCTCCTCGAGCAGCGCAAAGGAGGCGGCTTGCGGTTCGAAGGAGAGGACGTGGCCGTCCGGCCCGACCATCTCCGAGAACGCCAGCGCATGGGTGCCGATGAAGCCGCCGACATCGAGCACCGTGCCGCCGGACGGTATGAAGTGGTGGAAGAGACGCAGCTCGTTCTCGGCCCACTCGCCATAGAGGCGCAGCGCGGCGCCGATCACCGTGTCGTTGGCGAAGAAGCGCATCGTCCCGTGGCGGCCATGGACGCTCTCGGTGAATATGTCGTGCCGATCCGGGTCGACCATCATTTCGTTCCGACTTTTGCGACGGTTCAGCGGGTCAGCAGGGCATCGCGTGCCAGCCAGCGCCGGCCGTCAAACGCTGCCATCATCTGCTGCGTCGCGTCGAGCATCTTGCGGGCGCAATCCTTCCAGTCCGGCTCGATGCCGCCCTCCGTCGATTGCGGCTTGGCCGGCGCGGTGGGCCGGCTGTCGTGCAGGGCCTCGCCGACCGCCGCGACCAGTTCGGTGTCGAGACGGAAGGAGCGGATCAGTTCCGGCCGCGATGTCAGTTGGGCGAGCTCCGACCACAACGGGCAGTCCCGCACGATGACAGTCTTGCCATAGGCGAGCGCCTCCGCAACCGGCAGGCCGAACCCTTCATAGTGCGAGGGAAACACGATCGCGGTGGCGTCGGCGAACAGCGCCGCCATCCGGCCGGCCGAGATATGGCCGCTTTCCATCGCACGGACATTGCGTGCCGGCACCTCCTTCACGCCGACCGAGACGATCTGCGTGTAGGGGAAGGCCTCGGCCAGCGTCGCCAGCGTCGGGACGATGTCCTTGTGGTCGTAATCGTTGCCGATCACCGCCAGATAGGGCTCGCCGGCTCGCTCCGACGGGTCGGGCTCGCGCACGATGTCGGCCGGGGCCATGCTGTGATGCGTGACCACCAGCGGGATGCGGGGATCCGGATCGAACCGGAACACGTAACGGTCGCGGCTGTAGGCCGAGTTGAAGAAGATGGTGTCGGCCATCTGGCCCAGCACCCTCCAGGTCCGGTCGAGGCCAGGGAGAGCGGCGTAGATGATGTCCCAGGCGATCGTGTCGAGCATGTTGAACATGACGAGCCCCGCCGCCGCGTGCAGATCGCGGACGGCATCGACCGACCAGGGCTGGTTCAGCAGGATGGCCGCCAGGAACCCGTCCTTGGGGGCATCGTGCTGGATCTCGAATTGGGGGAACGTCGCCGCCAGCTTGTGAAAGGCGGCGGCGCGTGCCGACGCCAGCACGGTGATGGCGAACCCGGTATCGCCCAATTGCTGGAAGCCGCGCAGGAAGCCCAGCACGCAGGCCGCCGTTCCGTTGAACGAGGGCGGCATTCCCCGGCAATCCAGCAGGAGGCGGGGGCGGCCTTCCGGCGAAAAGGCCGTCGACAGGAGCAATTCGAGCCGGCGTTCCGGCATGCCGCGCAACATGTCGCGCCGCCGGTCGCCGTCGGAGCGCGGCACCGGCCCGGCATATGTCTCGGCGAGGGGCGGATAGAGCTCGGCCGCCGTGGACGGCCACGGCACCACGATCCGATTGCAGATCAGATTGCGGAAGCCACGCCGGCGAAGCCCCCGCAACAGCTCGGCATAGGCGTCGTCCAGCGTCGCGGCCGTCAGGCCGGGTGCGGCGGCCGCGCCGCGCGGCGTCAGCAGGAAAAGCGCCGAAAGACATTCCGGCGCGACATAGTAGTCGGGAACGAAGCCGGCGACCGGCACCGGCAGGGAGGAGTCGCTTCCGCCCGGCAGCTCGAACAGGATGCGCGACCTGGCGTCGGAAAAGCGCGGCTGCACCATGCCGATCATCGGGTCGCGCTCGGCCTGCTCGACCAGCGCGCAGAGGCTCTGGTTGCGCCACGGCCAGTCGCCGATGATGACGGCGAGCGCCCGTCCGCTCGCGGCGGCGTCGGCGATGGCCGCGGCAAGCGCCTGCACCGGCTCGCGGAAGGTGCGCGCCGGCGCGAGGTCGTGGCCCGACACATTCTGTGGCAGGGCCAGCGTCACGCGCCGATCCGCGCCGAACAGGCCTTCCTCGCGTTCCAGCTGGCGCAGACGCGCGGCAAAATCGACGTCTTTCCGACCGACCCCGGTGAGGTCCATGAAGATGTCGAACGACGGCGTCTGTTTCATCTGGCGATCGGTATGCATGGGAGAGCCATGTCGAGCCACGCGCCGGACCGGCGAGGTCTCCGCTTCTGTGCGGGAAAGGGGCGATGCGACGCTGACCCGCTCTGCGCTCGTCGAAACACGTTCGGGGATGAGACTCTTCATCTCCGCCGCGAACACGCTCGGTTGCCGCGCCCGCAACGATGATCTGGCAGTCCAACGGAAGGTGTAGCTTCCGTGATCAGTCGCTCGTGCCGGCCATTCGGCGAGTACATCATCTCGAAACTTTATCCTGCCTCTAAAGCCGACTCAATGACAGGGCGGATAGCTCCACGTTTGCCGAGCCTTATGAGGAGTATTCTAATTGTTCTCAAGAGGCATCAGGGAAAGGGTTTTTCCGGATGCCTGTCCACGTCGCTATTCCCGCATGATCGGCGCGACGCCGGGCCCGACGGCGATCTCGTCGCTGACGAAGCCGAGTACGGCGAGCACCAGCAGCACGATCACCAGCACGCCGATGAGGCCACGCAGCCCATAGGCCCGGTGCCCGGCATAGCCCCCGCCCAGCAGTATCAGGATCAGGATCAGCACGATGATCGTCAGCATGGCAGCCCTCCGCCTCTCGTCTGTGAATGCCGGATGGCAGGGGTGGGTTCCCACTCATTCTGGCCGTTGCGAAGCCGGCCGATTGCGCGGATAGTCCCGCCCGGCGTCGTCCGGCGCCTTCCCGATCAAGCGCAGTACGGTGGTATCGCGGGCATGGTGGACCAGAATGCGGCCATTCTGGTGGTCGACGACGTGGCTGAGAATCGCGACCTGCTGGCCCGTCGCCTGCGCCGGCTCGGCTTGAGCCGCATCGACGAGGCCGCCAATGGCCACGAGGCGCTGGCGGCCATCGCCAAGACGCCCTACGACCTCGTGCTGCTCGACATCATGATGCCGGAGCTCGACGGTTTCGGCGTTCTGGAGGCGTTGCGCCGCGACGGCCGGTTGAACGAGCTGCCGGTGATCGTGGTCTCCGCGCTCAACGAGCTCGACCCGGTGGTGCGCTGCATCGAGCTCGGCGCCGACGACTTCATCTTCAAGCCCTTCAATCCGACGCTGCTGCGGGCCCGCGTGCTCGCCACGCTGGAGAAGAAGGTGCTGCGCGACCGCACCCGCGACGAGCTCAAGCGCAAGCAGGCCGAGCTGAACGAGGCGCGCACGCTGCAGCTCGCCCTGGTGCCGCCGCCCTTCGACGGCGAGGCGGCGGGGCGGCAGATCGCCGTCGCGGCGTTGCTGGAGCCGGCGAAGGAAGTCGGCGGCGATCTCGTCGACTACTTCTTCGTCGGCGACGACCAGATCGTGCTGGCGCTTGGCGACGTCTCCGACAAGGGAGCCGGCGCGGCGCTGATGATGGCGCGCACCCATGCCCTGTTCCGCGCGCTCGCCGCGCGGCCCGACGCGCCGGAGCTGTTCGCCGATCCGGCGCGGGCGGTCGGGCTGGTCAACGAGGCGCTGGCGCGCGGCAATGCCAGCTGCATGTTCGTCACCTTCGCGCTGGTCAGCGTCGATCTCGCCACCGGCGCGCTCGCCTATGTGCGGGCCGGCCATGTGCCGCCTTATCTCGCGCGCACCGACGGCTCGGTCGCGCGCCTCGGCGGCGGAGGCGGGCCGGCGCTGGGCATCGTCGAGGGCTTCGCCTACCGGGCGGACCATGCCGAGCTTACGCCGGGCGACCGCCTGCTCATCGTGACCGACGGCTTCACCGAGGCGCAGGACCGCGCCGGCACGCTCTATGGCGAAGCGCCGATCGGCGAGCTGCTGGCCGCCGGCGCGGGCGGGCAGGACTGCCTGCGGTCGCTGGTCGAGGCGGTGCGTGCCTTCGAGGCCGGCGAGCCGCCATCGGACGACATGGCGGCCATCCTTCTGACGTTCGACGTGATCTAGCCGGAATCGCCATTCGCCTCGGGGCGGCTGGCGCAATGTGTGGGGGAATGCAGATGGGCGAGGCGGATCAGCGGGACGGCGCGAGCTGCCCCTTCGATGCCGGAGGGCTCGGGCGCGAGGCGACGCTGCTGCGCGCCACGCTGGAGAACATGTCGCAGGGCGTCGCCATGTACGATGCCAATTACCGGCTGGTGACCTGGAACCAGCTGTTCCGCGAATATCTCGACATGCCCGACGAGTTCTTCGACAACGCCCACACCTTCCAGGACTATATCCGCTATCTCGGTGCGCGCGGCGAGTTCGGCGACAATATCGACATCGAGACGGTGCTGGCCAAGCGTGTCGCCCAGCTCGACCATTCCCACCGCTTCGAGCGCACCCGACCCGACGGCACCGTGCTGGAGGTGCGGCGCGACCCGGTGCCAGGCGGCGGCTTCATCGCCATCTACACCGACATCACCGATCGCAAGCTCGCCGAGATGAAGCTGCGGGAGGACGAGGAGCAGCTGCGCGCGATCGACGCCGCCGCGCCGGTCGGCCTCATCATCGTCGACCGCGCCAGCCACACGCTGCTGCATGTGAACGGCGGGGTGGAGCGGCTGCTCGGCCGCTCAGCCTCCACCTTCACCGGCCGGCGGGTCGAGGACGTGCTGACCAACCCCGACAAGGGGCGCGAATTGTGGGACATACTGAGCGGCCCGGACTCGGACCGGCGCGAATTCATCTTGCACCGGCCGGACGGCACGCCGGTCTGGACCATGGTCGCGCATGGCGACCTCGATTTCCGCGGCGCGCCGGCGATTATCGCCACCTTCGTCGACATCACCAGCCGGGTGCAGATCGAGCAGGAGCTGCGCGAGGCCAAGGAGGCGGCGGAATCGGCGAGCCAGGTGAAGTCCGCCTTCCTCGCTAATATGAGCCACGAGCTGCGCACGCCGCTCAACGCCATCATCGGCTATAGCGAGATCCTCAGCGAGGACGCCGCCGACGCCGGCGACACCGCCATGGTGGCCGATCTCGACAAGATCCAGGCGGCCGGCAAGCATCTGCTCGGCCTCATCAACGACATCCTCGACCTGTCGAAGATCGAGGCCGGCCGCATGGACGTCTATCTGGAACAGGTGTTCCTCAACCGCACGGTCGACGAGGTGCGCACCATCGTCGGCCCGCTGATGGAGAAGAACGCCAACCGCTTCGTCATCGACTGCCCGATCGATCTCGGCTCGCTGCGTACCGACGTCACCAAGCTCAAGCAGAGCCTGATCAACCTGCTCTCCAACGCCGCCAAGTTCACCAAGGGCGGGCAGGTGAGCCTCACCGTCTCGCGCCGCGAGGAGGCGGGCGGCATCGGCGCGGTGCGCTTCGAGGTGCGCGACACCGGCATCGGCATGACCGAGGAGCAGATCGGGCGGCTGTTCCAGGCCTTCACCCAGGCGGATTCCTCCACCACCCGCAATTTCGGCGGCACCGGCCTGGGCCTGACCATCACCAAGCATTTCGTCGCCATGCTCGGCGGCACCATCGTGGTCACCAGCGTTCCGGGGGAGGGCTCCAGCTTCGTCATCGAGCTGCCGGCCGAAACCGACGCCTCGCCCGAGCCGGTGCTGCCGATGATCGACGGCCTCGTGCCGGCAGATGCCGGCGCGATCACCGTGCTGGTGGTCGACGACGACCCGGCGGTGCACGAGGTGCTGGCCGCCACCCTCGGCAAGGAAGGCTATGTGGTGCGCCATGCCCGCGACGGCTCCGACGCGCTCGACATCATGCGTCACGACCCGCCGGACATCGTCACGCTCGACGTCATGATGCCCAAGATCGACGGCTGGTCGGTGCTCGGCATCATGAAGTCCGAGCCGGAGCTGGCGCATATTCCGGTGATCATGCTCACCATCGTCGACGACCGTAACCTCGGCTATGCGCTGGGCGCCTCCGAATACATGACCAAGCCGGTCGACCGGCAGCGCCTGCTGGGGCTGATCCACAAATTCACCCCCGGCGACAGCGCCGGGCAGGTGCTGGTGGTCGACGACGACCCGGATGTGCGGGCAATGGTGCGCGCCGCCATCGAGGATGGCGGCCTCCACGCCGTCGAGGCGGGCAATGGGCGGGAGGCGCTGATCTGGCTGGGGGCCCATCCGACGCCGTCGCTGGTGCTGCTCGACCTGATGATGCCGGTGATGGACGGCTTCGGCTTCCTCAGCGAGGTCCGCGCCAACCCCGCCTATGCGGACATGCCGATCGTGGTGCTGACGGCGAAGGAACTCACCGAGAGCGAGCGCAGCTATCTGGCGCAGAACACGCTGCTGATCCTCAACAAGAGCGCCCAGCCGATCGGCACGCTGGGGGCGGCGCTGGCGGCGATCGCCGGCCGCAGCAAGGCCGGGCCCGGCAAGGCGGCCGCCGGCAAGGCCGCGTCGGAAACGGGAGGCTAACGGGCATGGCGACGATTCTCCTCGTCGAGGACAACGAGTTGAACCGCGACATGCTCTCGCGGCGTCTGATGCGCAACGGCTTCGAAGTGCTGCTGGCGGTGGACGGGCAGCAGGGCGTCGACCTCGCCACCTCCCGCCGGCCCGATCTCATCCTGATGGATATGAGCCTGCCGGTGCTGGATGGCTGGGAGGCGACGCGGCGGGTGAAGGCCGACCCGCAGACCGCTGCGATTCCCGTTATTGCCCTGACCGCCCACGCGATGGAACAGGACCGGCAGGCGGCGATGGCGGCCGGCTGCGACGATTTCGACACCAAGCCGGTCGAACTACCGCGGCTGATGGAGAAGATCCGGGCGCTGCTGGCGTCGGCCGGATGACCTGTTGTCGCGAAACTGACCGCTTGTCATCAAACTGTCATTGCGAGCCGCTGGAACAGGGCGGCAAGCGCGGGCGTTTCGTTAGCCCTGCCGTCCGTCGTCGAGGAAACTGAATGCCTTTCTCTTATCTGCGGGGTCGCTGAGCGTATGGCGACTCTGGCGCTGCTGCTCAGCGGCCTTGGCCTGTTCTTCATCGGCGTGCGTTCCCTGTCCGCCAATCTGGTGCCGCTGGTCGGCCGGCGCGGCCGTGCCGCGTTTTCCCGCGCCCTGCGCGGGCCGCTGAGCGTGGCGCTGAGCGGCACCGTCGCCGGCATCATCACCCAGAGCTCGACGGCGGTGTCGTGGATCATCGTGTCGTTCGTGCGCGGCGGCGTGCTGCCGGCCGGCCCGGCACTGGGCGCACCGAACTGGGCGAATGTCGGCACCGCGCTGCTGCCGCTGATCGTCGCCATCGACACCTCGACGGCGGCGGGGGTGGTGATCGGCCTCGGCGGCTTCATCACCTATTTCAAGCTCGCCCGTGGCGACCGCATGCGCCATGTCGTGGAGGCGGCGCTGGGGGCGGGGCTGCTGCTGTTCGGCATGCACCTGGTCTCGGTCGCGGTAGGGCCGATCCGCGACGAGCTGATGCACAATCCGTGGTGGGAGGTCGCGCTCGAGCATCCTTTGCTGCTGGCGCTGATCGGCTTCGGTTTCTCGGTGGCGGCGCAATCATCCTCGGTCGCGGCGGCGATCGCTGTCGCCGCCGTGGGCGGCGGGTTGCTCGACCTCGGCTCGGCGCTGCCGCTGGTCGCCGGCGCCAATGCCGCCGGCATGCTCAACAACGCGCTGATGGTGCCGGGCGAGACCATGGCCGGGCGGGCGATCTTCGCCATTCAGGTGGTGCAGAAGGGAGCCGGCTCGCTGCTGCTGGCGGCGCTGAGCGTCGCCGTCGCCGTCTTTCCCGGCGCCTTCGACAGCGTGTTGCCGGCGGATGGCGACACGCGGGCGCAGATCGCGGTGATCTTCCTGCTGGCACAGATCGGCGGCGCCTTCATCGCCGCGCTGGCGCAGGGCGCGACCTGCCGGCTGCTGGAACGCATGCTGCCGGCCAGCCCGGCCGAGGCACTGGCGCAGCCGGCCTTCCTGCTGCGGGAATCGCTGTCCGATCCTGCCGCCGCGCTCGACCTGACCGTCCGCGAACTGGCGCGCCTCGCCGACCGGCTGCCGATGATGCTCGACAAGGTGCGCGAGGAGGCGGATCTGGCGACGCCTCCGCCGGCGACGCTGCGCGTGGCGGGCGTCGCCCTTGCCGGCAGCGTCAAGGCCTATCTCGCTGCCCTGCTGGACGGCCAGATGAGTCGGCGGCAGGTCGCGGTGGCCCTGCTGCTGGACGATGCGTCGATGAATGTCAGCGCCCTGCACGAGGCGCTGGGCGAGTTCGCCGAGGTGGCCGGACCGACACAGGCGCTGCCGACCGCCCGCCGGCTCATCGAGGCGCTGCACGCGCTGCTCGGCGCGGTGGCCGAGCATGGCGAAAGCCTCGGCGCCGATGACCCGGAGCTGGTGCTCAGCCTGCTCGGGCACCGGGACCAGGTGATGGAGGCGCTGCGCCACCGGCTGTCCGAGCAGCATGCGCTCACGCCGACGCAGCAGGACGCGCTGTTCCGCATGACCATCCTGTTCGAGCGCATCGTCTGGCTGGCGCGCCAGCTGGTGAACAGCCTGACCCAGGCGCACCGGGCCTGACGGCCGATCCCGCCGGCGGCCGCGGGCGGCGGCCTGGAGCCTTTCCGGTGAACTCCGGTTCGCCGGAAAGGCTCCAGGGTCTTGTTCGGACGCGTTTCCTTCACGCGAACCGGATTCCACTTCGCTCGGAAACGCTCTAGGCGTCGAGGGTGAAGGCGAGCGCCACCACGTTGCGGCCGTTCTCGCGGCGATAGGCGAAATGCGCCGCCAGCGTGCGGATGAGATGCACGCCGAGGCCGCCGATGCGCCGATCCTCGATCGGGCTGGTCAGATCCGGCGCCGGCGCGGTGAACGGGTCGAAGGCGTTGCCGTCGTCGGCAAGCTCGATCTCGACCTGCGTTCCGCGATGGCGGATGGACACCGTGATCTGGCCGGCGCGGCGGTCGGGATAGCCGTAGTCGACCGCGTTGTTGACGAGCTCGTCGACCGCCATGGTGAGGCGGTGCGCCACCTTCTCCGGCAGGGCGGACGTCTCGCAGAAGAAGTCGAGCGCCCGGACCAGAGGCTCGAGTTCCGCAAGGTCATTCTCAAGGCGGAGGTCGAGCTGCGCGATGATCATGAACTTTCCGCCGACCGACTCGGAACGAATGCTCAGCCCAGCGTCGCCAGCGCGGCGTCGCGGTTCGCATGGATCGGGATCAGGGTCGAGAAGCCGCTGACATCGAACACCTCATGCACCGGCGGGATCAGCCCGCATATGGCGAGGGTGACGCCGGAACCCTTCGCCAGCTTGGCGGCCTTCAGCACCACGCGCAGCCCCGCCGAGGAGATATAGGTGAGCTCGGCGAAATCGAGCAGCAGCACGCTGCTGCCATCCGGAATCACCGCCATGAACTCGTCGAGCTTCGGCGAGGTCGAGCTGTCGAGCCGCCCCCTCACCGCGGTGATCACGACGTCCTTTTCGACAAAGCGGTCGATATGCATGGAAGACACGGCTCCGGCTGGGGGTTCGGGCGCGGCGGGACAGAACCGCATCCGGCGGCATCAGAATTATCCGAGATCGGCGGTCGCCGGCAAGCGGGGCGCTGGGAGGCGCTCCGCCTCAATGCTCGAAGCGCAAGGTCAGCATCTGGCGGTCGCCGACCTTGCCGATCACCAGCTTGTCGGCGCGCTTGCTCAGCATGTAGCCGACGAAACGCGCCACCGCCGCGCTGTCGCCGAGCAGGTCCTCGGGCGAGGGGCGCAGGGTGGGTATTTCGATCGCCTCACCCTGATAGGCGAGCACGACGTCGAAATTCATCTCGTCGAACTTCGCCCGCATCTCCAGCGTGCCGGGGGCGACGCCGGTGTCGAGCAGCATCTCCACCGCCTCCGCGACCACCGGAATGGCAGCGGCGACCACGTCGCGCCGCGCGCCCCACACGTCGCCCTGCCGCTCCAGGAACTCGGTGGCGACGGTGAACGGGTTGTCCTCGGTGGTCACCGTCACCGCCGCCTCCTGGCGGATGCCGATGCGGAAGAACAGGTTGAGGGCGACGGCCACCGCCGTCGACACCGACAGCGGCGATTCCAGGATCGGCTGCGCCCAGGTCGGCGCGGCATGGACCAGCTCGGGCAGGATCGCCACCGCGAGGCCGGCCATCACCGCGAGGCCGACGGTGAAGATGCGCCGGTCGCTGAGCCGGCGGGACAGGATGAGCTCCATGCCGGCGACGATCAGGAACGCCGCACTGTAGACCAGGATGGCGCCGACGACCGGATCGGGGATCACCGTCAGCGCGCCGATGAGCTTCGGCGAGAAGGCCGCGAGCAGGATCAACACGCCCGAGACGACGCCGATGCGCCAAGCGGTGGCGCCGGTGGCGAAGGCGACGCCGATGGCCGCCGAGGAAGAGGCGCTGGCGAAGCCGCCGGTGACGGCGGCGCCGGCGTCGCTCAGCGTGTTGGCGCGGATGGCGCGCGCGGCCTGCCCCATGTCGGCGCGGCGCCAGTCGGAATCGTCCATGCGCTGCATGGAGACCACCGTGCCGAGCATGTCGACGGCGGAGATGATGCCGGTCAGCACCGCGGCGGGCACCATGGCCCAGGAAAAGGCGAGGCCGGGCCAGCCGAGCTGCGGCAGGTCGACGAAGGCGAGCGCGCCGAGACCGGGTTCCGCCGGCGCCCGGGCGACCCCGACATAGGCGGCGAGCGCCCAGCCGACGCCGGCGCCGATGGCCACCGCGAACAGCCGCAGCGCGCCGCGCGAGAAGATCGCCAGCACGATGATGATCAGGAGAGCGGTGAAGCTCACCAGCGGGTAGCGCAGGTCGAGCAGCGTCGTCGCCTCATGGGCGCTGAGGCCAAACATGCGGCGCAGCGCCGGCGCCGCGAGCGCGACGCCGAGCATGGTCACCGCCACGCCGCAGATCTCCGGCGGGAACATCGCGCGCATGGCGTTCTGGAACCGGGTCAGCGAGAACTGCGAGACCGCCGCGATCAGGCTCATCGCCGCATAGAGCGCGGTGCCGCCGGCCGAGAGCGCCTGCACGGCCAGCGGCAGGTGCGCGGTGTTCGGGATCTGCACCAGCAGCAGGCCGGCGCCGGATTTCGAGCGCGGCAGGCATTCGAGGATGGTCGCCAACCCCATGAAGATGATGCAGCTGGTGATCAGGATCTGCGTGTCGGTGAACGACAGGCCGGCCTCGGTGGCGGCGACCAGTGGATAGACGACGAAGAGCAGGGCGAGCGTCGCATGCTGCACGCCGAGGACCAGCAGCGTACCGAGCGGCATCTTGTCGTCGGCGGCGTAGACGATGTTGGACGGTTTGCGCGGCATGGAGGGAGATACCGGAGGGCTGGAGAGGCAGGAACGGACGTCTCGCCTCCCTCCGCCCGCCCCGGCCTCGGCCGGGCCACGCGCTGCGGTCATCGATCGGAGAATCCGTTGTGCGGACTATGAAACCTCGACGGTTCCCTCGCAACTGCGATCCTTGTCGCGGCGATCAGCGCGTGCCGCCCAGCAGACGTTGCGCGACGAGGGCCGCGGCAAGGGTGATGAGCGCGCAGCTGAGCGCCGCCAGGCCGAGGCCGCGGGCGAAGGCGGCGTGTGCCGCGTTCATCAGCGCCTCGCCCGCCGGTCCGCCGAGCTGCTGCGCTGCCGTCACCGCGCCGTCGAGGGTGCGCCGGGCCATGGCGAGCGTCTCGCTGCCGACCTCGGGCAGCGCGAGGCGCTCCATGTCCACCCGGTAGGTCGCCGCCACGACGCTGCCGAGCACGGCGATGCCGAGCGCGCCGCCGAACTCGAAGCTGATTTCGGAGATCGCCGAGGCGGCGCCGGCCCGTTCCGCCGGGGCGAAGCGCATCATCAGGTCGGTGGTCAGCGTGCCGACCGGCGACAGGCCGAGGCAGAACATCACGATCGAGGCGGTCATGATCGGCAGCGGCGCGCGGTCGATCTGGCTCAGCAGCGCGAAGCCGGCGGCGGACAGGATCAGGCACACGACCAGCAGGCGGACCGGCCGCACCCGGCGCACGATATGCGGCGTCGCCAGCGAGCCGATGGCGAAGCACACGCCGGACGGCGCGGTCCACAGCCCGGCCTCGAACGGCCCCATGCCGAGCACCAGCTGCAGATATTGCGACAGCGCGAGGAAGATGCCCATGGCGCCGAACATCGCCATGATGTTGACGCCGAGCGCCGGGCCGATCATCGGGTGGCGCAGCAGCGCGAGGTCGATCATCGGGTCGGCAAGGCGCTTCTGGCGGGCGATGAAGAAGACGCCGACGACAAGGCCGAGCGCGACGGCTGCCGCCGCCTGTCCGTCCGGTCCCGCCTCGGCGACGTGCTTCATGCCGTAGATCAGCGCCAGCACCGCGACCACTGACTGCACGGCGCTGACGATGTCGAGCCGGCCGGCCTTCTCGTCGCGATACTCCGGCAGCAGCAGCGGGCCGATCAAGAGCAGGCCGAGCATCACCGGCACCGCGAGCAGGAACACCGCTCCCCACCAGAAATGCGCCAGCACCGCACCGCCGACCAGCGGACCGATGGCCGCTCCCGCCGAGAAGCAGGCGATCCACACGCCGATGGCGAGCGTGCGCTGGCGCTCGTCGAGGAACATGTTGCGGATCAGCGACAGGGTCGAGGGCGCCACCGTCGCGCCGGCGATGCCGAGCAGGGCGCGGGCGGCAATCAGTTCCTCGGCCGTGCGCGCGAACGCCGCGAGTACCGAGGTCGCGGCGAAGCAGGCCGCGCCGATGAGCAGCAGGCGCCGACGGCCGATGCGGTCACCGAGCGTGCCCATCAGCATCAGCGTGCCGGCGACCATGAAGCCGTAGATGTCGATGATCCACAGAAGCTGGGTGGCGCTGGGCGACAGATGCAAGGCGAGCTGCGGCACCGCGAGGTGCAGCACCGTCAGGTCCATCGCATAGACGAGGCAGGGGATGGCGATGACGGCGAGGCCGATCCATTCCTTGCGCGTCGCCTGGCGCGTCGCCCGCTGGCCGGGGCCGGTCGGCTCGTCGTGTTCGGCACGCATGGCCTGCACTCCGCACTCTGCACGGGGCCGCATGGGCCCGGGCGGTGCTCGATAGCCCATTCCGCCGGCCCTCGCCACTCGCTTTCCGCTTCGGAAAGGGTGCGGCCGGCGGGCGGAGCGTGTCGCGCCCGTCACGAGAGCCATCATGGGAATGGGCAAGTCCCGCCGATCCGGCGGTGCTAGACTATGCGCAGCGCTTCGAGCGGAACCGGCGGCTGCGCCGGCGATTTCCCAAGGCTGGGAGGATGTCAGATGAGCCATATTCGCTACGAGATCGTCGAGCATGACGGCGGCTGGGCCTACAAGCTCGGCGATGTGTTTTCCGAAACCCACGCTACCCATGAGGGGGCGCTGAAGGCCGCCCGCGACGCGGCGGCGCGCCAATCGCTGAGCGGCGAGACCCGGCCGATCCTCTATCAGGATGCCGCCGGCGCCTGGCACCAGGAAACCTCCGAGGGCACCGACCGGCCCGAGGCCGATATCGAGGATCGAAAAGCCGGCAAATCCTGACCCTTCGTCGCGGTGTCGCGCCTGCCTCCCAGGTTCCGATTGGCGGTTGCCGGCGTCGCCGGCACTGCCTAAACACGGGAGCGCAACGCCCGATCCGCGAAGGCTGGCCCGTGACGCTCGACCCTGTTTCGCAACCGCGCTCCCTCGCCGCCCGGCTGCGCTCCATGGTGCGGACCAGCGAGCTGGCGGTGGTCGCGCTGGCCGGTCTGATCGGGGTGCTGGCCGGGGTCGTGGTGGTCGTGCTCGGCCAGGCGACCCAGTGGCTGCATGTCGCGCTGTTCGGCATCGCGCCGGATGCCCATCTGTCCACGACCATCGGCCTTGCGCCGCTGGTGCTGGTGCTGGTGCCGACGCTCGGCGGGCTCGCCTTTGGCCTCGCCAGCCTGCTGGCGCGGCGCATCTCCTCCGGCGCGACGGTCGATCCCATCGAGGCCAACGCGCTGCATGGCGGGCGCATGTCGTTGACCGAAAGTCTCGTCGTCGCCGTCCAGACCATGGCGTCGAGTGGCGTGGGCGCCTCGGTCGGTTTGGAAGCCGGCTACACGCAGGCTTCCAGCGGCCTCGCCTCCCGTCTCGGGCAGGCGCTACGTCTGCGCCGCGTCGATCTCAGGACGATGGTCGGCTGCGCGTCCGGCGCGGCGATCGGCGCCGCCTTCGACGCGCCGCTCATGGGCGCCTTCTACGGCTTCGAGCTGATCCTCGGTACCTACGCCATTCCCGCCTTCGCGCCGATGATGACGGCGAGCTTCACCGCCGCCCTCACGCGCCGGCTGCTGATGCCGGAGGCGGTGCCGGCGCTGCCGGACCTTGCCGCGCCGGCACTCGCCGATCTGCCGGCGGTGCTGCTGCTCGGCGCGCTCAGCGCCTTGGTCGGCATCGCGGTGATGCGCGGGGCGACGCTGGTCGAGGCGGGGTTCCGCCGCTCGCCGGTGCCGGTCTATGCGCGGCCGGTGCTGGGCGGGCTGGCGGTCGGACTGATGGCGCTCGCCACCCCTGCCGTGCTGTCCGCCGGGCATGGCGCGGTCTACCATCATATCGGCAGCGACGAATTGCTGGCGCCGCTGGCGCTGCTGCTGCTCGCCAAGGTGGCGGCGTCCTCGGTCTCCATCGGCTCCGGCTTTCGCGGCGGCCTGTTCTTCGCCTCGCTGCTGATGGGGGTGCTGGCGGGGCGGGTCTATGCCGGTGCGCTGGAGGCGGTGCTGCCCGGCGTCGCCGTTGATCACGCACTTTACGCGCTGATCGGCATGGCTGCGCTGGCGGTCTCGGTGGTCGGCGGGCCGATGACCATGACGCTGCTGGCGCTGGAGATGACCGGCGACCTGCATCTGACGCTGGCGGTGCTGGCGGCGTCGGGCGTTTCCTCGCTGATGACGCGGCGGCTGTTCGGCTTCTCCTTCGCGACCTGGCGCTTCCATTTGCGCGGGGAAAGCATTCGCGGCGCGCACGACATCGGTTGGCTGCGCGACCTCAAGGTCGGCGAACTGATGCGGATCGAGGTGCCGCAGCTGGCTGCCGACACAACGCTCGAGGCGGCGCGACGCACCTATCCGCCCGGCTCCACCGCCTATGTCGTCGCGACCGAAGCGGACGGAGCCTATGCCGGCATGGTGCCGCTGGCGGCGCTCTATGCCGCGGCGGAGGAGGGGGCCGCGCCACCGGCCTCGCTGCGCGCCTTGCTGCGCCTGCCCGATACGGCGCTTCTCCCCGGCATGACCATTCGCGAGGCGCTGGACGCCTTCGATCACGCCGAGGCGGACGTGCTCGCCGTGGTGGCGGAGGCGCGCGGCCGGCGGCTGGTCGGCGTGCTCAGCGAGACGCACGCCATCCGCCGCTACAGCGAGGAGATGAGCCGGCGTCTCAGCGAGATCACCGGCGAACGCCCTGATTAAGCACGCGAATCTCAGGCGTCTTCGTGCCAGGCGCGGGCGAGCACCCGCAGCCAGTTCTCCCGGCACAGCTTGGCGAGCTCGTCAGACGTGAACCCGTCGGCCGCCAGCGCTTCCACCAGCGCCTGCTGCCCGGCCGCGTCGCCGATGGCGGCGGGGATGGTGGCGCCGTCATAATCCGAGCCGAGCGCCACGCCGTCGATGCCGACGCGCTCCACCAGATGGCGGATATGCGCCACCATGGCGTCGAGCGGCGTGTCGGCGTTCTCCATGCCGTCCGGCCGCAGCATGGTGGTGGCGTAGTTGAGGCCGACCAGCCCCTCGCTCTCGCGGATGGCGTCGAGCTGGCGGTCGGTGAGGTTGCGCGCCACCGGGGTCAGCGCGTGGGCGTTGGAATGGCTGGCGACAAGCGGCTGGTCGGTGGTCTTCGCCACGTCCCAGAAGCCCTTCTCGGTGATGTGGGCGAGATCTATGAGGATTCCCAGACGGTTGCAGGTTCGCACCAGCTCGAAGCCGGCCTCGGTCAGGCCAGGCCCGGTGTCCGGGCTCATCGGGAAGGCGAAGGGCACGCCGTGGCCGAAGATGTTGTTGCGGCTCCATACCGGCCCGAGCGAGCGCAGGCCGGCGGCGTAGAAGGTCTCCAGCGCCGCGAGGTCGGCGCCGATCGCCTCGCAGCCCTCCATGTGCAGCACGGCGGCGAAGGTGCCGGCGGCCATGGCCGCGCGGATCTCGGCGGTGGAGCGGCACAGCTTCCACAGGCCGGCCCTATCGAGCCGGAAGGCGATCGCCGCCATGTCCAGTGCGGTGTCCAGTGAGGACGATCGCTCCAGCGGTTCGGCCAGTGGGGTTGAATAATGGCCGTTCGCGTCGGGCTGCTTCAGGATCAGCTCGCCGGACGGGATGTAGATGGCGCACAGGCCGCCGGCGAGCCCACCCTTGCGGGCGCGGGGCGCGTCGATATGGCCCTTGCCGGTGCCCTCGCCGAACTCGCGCACCGGGTCGATGCCCTCCCTGCCGTGCTCCCACAGCCGTAGCAGCACGTCGTTATGCCCGTCGAAAACCGCTTCCATTCCTGTCCGTCCGTTCCGTCCTAAATGAAGTCAGCCGCACAGGGCGGCGATCACCGCCGCGCTGCCGGCCACAGTGCCGAAGATACCGCCTTCGGTCGTGATGGTGTCGATCGCCGCTCGGTGGTTGGCCTCGACGGTGGCGGCGCAGCCATCCTCCACCAAGAGCGGCTCGTAGCCGCGATCCACCGCCTCGCGCAGGGTCGAATGCACGCACACATCCGTCGTCACGCCGCAGATGACGAGGTGCCGGACGCCGCGCGCCACCAGGATGCGGTCGAGGTCGGTGGCGTAGAAGGCGGAGAAGCCCGGCTTGTCGATCACCGGCTCGCCCGGCGCGGGGGCGAGCTCGGGCACGATGTCCCAGCCTTCCTCGCCACGGATCAGCAGGCGCCCCAGCGGGCCGGGGCTGCCGATTTCCGCCCCGGCGAGGCGCGAGCGGAAGCGCTTCTGCGGCGTCAGGTCGGAGAGGTCGGGGCGGTGGCCCTCGCGGGTGTAGATCACCAGCCCGCCAAACGCCCGCACCGCCTCGCGCAGCGCCGCGATGCGGGGGATGAGCGCCTGCGCCGGGCCGACATCGTAGCCCATGGCGTCGACATAGCCGCCGGGGGCGCAGAAATCGCGCTGCATGTCGATGACGATCAGCGCCGTGGTCGCCGGCGCGAGGTCGCGGCCATGCGGCCAGTCATAGGGGCGGGCGGTGACATGGGGCATGGCGGGGGCTTCGCTGGCGGGCAGGGCGGGACCCGACCATGCCCCAAGCCGCCGCGGCTTCCAAGATGCCGTTGCGGCGCCGGAGCCGGCCTCCCGGGACCGGCTTGGCCGGCCGGGAGGTCGCCCGGAGCTCCGGTCCGCAATCGTCGAAGCCCCTCAACCTGCCCGCGCCGTCGGGTCGAGGCGGGGGCGAGACGGCTTCGATGCTTGCCGATGGCGCCGCGTCCCGCCGCCCCGCTGCGCGCAGACCACATCTCCGTCGAAGCCGGATCTCCCCGCCTACGGCAGACGGAATTGCGAGGCGGGCTCGGGGCACGCTCTTGGGTGCCCACGCCAAACTGCCCGTTCTGAGGCATCTGGCGTCATCCGGGCGTCGAAGGGGGCTCGTCCGGGCACGCTTTGCCAAGCATCCCTCAAGGCTCGCGGTGCCTGTCCCTGGCCTGTCGGAGGCATGACCTGAGCGCCCGCCCCGAGGATGGCTACGCTTGCCCGCGTTCGGCCGACCTCTCAGGACGCCTGCGGTGCGTGGACGGTGGCCGCGCCGATCCAGCCGGGCACCACGTCGGCGAGGTCGCGTATGTCCTGCGCGACTCGGTTGTCGCCGCGGCTGGTCGAGGCGAAGAAGATGCCGTCGAGCATCAGGCCGATGCGGCGCGCGGTGCGGGAGATGTCATGCGGCCGGAACAGCCCGGCCGCGATGCCGCGCTGCAGGGCGTCTTCCAGCAGTTCCTTCTCGCCGCGGTAGAAGCCGGCGATCAGCGCCTCCAGCACCTCGTCCTGCATGCCGGAACTCGCATAGTCCGCCATCAGCTTCACCATGCGGACCAGCGTCGGGGCGATCTCGATATGGGTCTCCAGCCAGGCGAGGATCTCGGCCAGCGGGTCGGGCTGCCGGGTGCGGCGCTCCTCATAGCCGAGCAGCAGCTGCTGGATGGCGTGCTCCAGCGCCCGGCGCACCAGGTCGTCCTTGCTGTCGAAATAATGGTAGAGCAGCCCGACATTCATGTCGCACACCTGCGCGATGTCGCGGACGGTGACGATCGAGTAATGCCGCTCGGCGAACAGGCGCAGCGCCTCGTCGAGGATCATCGCCCGGCGTTCGGCCGGGGGCAGGCGCCGGCGTGCCGCTTTTGCGGTCATGGTGCGTTCCTCCGTAGAAGTCCCGATCGTGAAAGCACGGATTTTCCTGAGTTGCCTGCATGCTACGCGTGCTCATTTGTTAGGCTTGCATGCCGTATTAAGTCAACGCTTAATAGCGAGGTATCCCAGCGACGTCCCCCGCGACCCGGAGCCCCGCCCCATGAAGCGTTTCCTGAGAGCCGCCGCGCTTGCCGCCGGCCTCGCCGCCGTCGTCCTCGCCAGCGCCGACAGTCCGGCGCATGCCGCCCCCAAGAAGAGTTTCAAGGTCGCCTACACGGTCTATATCGGCTTCATGCCGCTGGCCTACATGAAGTCGTCCGGCATCATGAAGAAGTGGGCCGACAAGTACGGCATCGATGTCGAGCTGATCCAGGCCAACGACTATGTTGGCTCGGTCAACCAGTTCATCGCCGGCGAGATCGACGCGGTCGGCGTCGCCTCGATGGACGGTCTCACCATGCCCGCCGCCGGCGGCGTCGACACCTCGGTGTTCCTGATCACCGACTATTCCAACGGCAACGACATCGTGATGTCCAAGACCGCCAAGGA
This sequence comes from Ancylobacter sonchi, assembly GCF_018390695.1. Taxonomy (GTDB): domain Bacteria; phylum Pseudomonadota; class Alphaproteobacteria; order Rhizobiales; family Xanthobacteraceae; genus Ancylobacter; species Ancylobacter sonchi. Next base: position 98,928 of record NZ_JAHBGF010000019.1, read on the forward strand.
CATCAAGGAACTGGCCGGCCAGGACGTCTACCTGCTGCAGTACAGCGTCTCGCACTACCTGCTCAATCGCGGCCTCCAGCAGGCCGGCGTCACCGATCCGACCGCCACCAAGACGGTGAACATCTCCGACAGCGAGATCTCCGCCGCCTATGTCTCGCAGCCGGACCTGAAGCACGCGGTGTCGTGGAAGCCGCTGACCGAGGACATGCTGAAGGTGCCGGGCTCGACCCTGCTGTTCGACAGCTCCAAGATCCCCGGCGAGATCATGGACGTGTTCGTCGGCAAGACCGAGGTGCTGAAGGACAACCCCGACTTCGCCAAGGCGGTGCTCGGCGCCTGGTATGAGGCGCTCGGCGTGCTGAAGGCCGGCGGCGCCAAGGGCGACGAGATGCGCGCGGTGATGACCAGCGCCATGGGCACCGATGCCGGTGGCCTGCAGAGCCAGCTCGACACCACCCATTTCTTCTACACCCCGGCCGAGGCGCTCGCCTTCCTGACCTCCGCCGACAACGCCAAGATCTGGGACAGCATCCGCACCTTCTGCTTCTCGCAGGGCCTGTTCGGCCAGGGCGCCACCAGCGTCGATTCGATCGGCATCGAGGTCGCCGACGGCACGGTGCTCGGCGACAAGGCCAACATCAAGATGCGGATCAACCCGACCTTCACCAAGCTCGCCGCCGACGGCAAGCTCTGAGCCGCGCGACGCCGGGCCGGCACGCCGGCCCGGTTTCCTCCCCCATTCCGACTTCGCTCACCGTCTCGCAACGGAAGGCTGATCCATGCGCCGCATCATCAACTATGCGCCGAGCCCTGGCGCGAAGGTGATCCTCGCCATATTGCCGTTCGTGCTGCTGGTGGGCGTCTATTTCCTCGGCTCCAGCGCCCGGCTCGCCATCGACCCGGCCGACAAGCTGATGCCCGGCTTCGCCTCCTTCTATGCCAGCATGATGCGGCTCGGCACCACCATCGACATCGCCACCAAGCAGTACCTGTTGTGGTGGGACACCTGGCTGAGCCTGCAGCGGCTGTTCCTCGGCCTTGGCATCTCCGCGCTGATCGGGCTGGTGCTCGGCATCCTCGTCGGCTTCGTGCCCTATCTGCGCGCCACCTTCGAGCCGTTCTTCGCCGCCTTCTCGCTGATCCCGCCGCTTGCCGTGCTGCCGATCCTGTTCATCCTGTTCGGGCTCGGCGAATTGTCGAAGATCGTGCTGATCGTGTTCGGCATCGCCCCCTTCATCACCCGCGACGTGATGCTGCGCGTGGCCTCGCTGCCGACCGAGCAGATCGTCAAGGCGCAGACGCTCGGCGCCTCCACCTGGCAGATGATCACCGGGGTGATCCTGCCGCAGGTGATGCCGCGCCTGCTCGACTCGGTGCGCCTCTCGCTCGGCGCCGCCTGGCTGTTCGTCATCGCCGCCGAGGCGATCACCGCCGAGGGCGGGCTCGGCTACCGCATCTTCCTGGTGCGGCGCTATCTCGCGATGGACGTGATCCTGCCCTATGTCGCCTGGATCACGCTGCTCGCTTTCCTGATGGACTACGCGCTGCGCAAGATCGCCGCCGTCGCCTATCCCTGGGACCGGATCAAGGCGGCCTGAATGACCCAGATCATCTTCGACGACGTCTGGAAGGAATATGGCGAGCATATCGTGCTCGAGCGCATCAACCTGACACTGGACGACCACGAATTCCTCGCCGTGATCGGCCCCTCCGGCGCCGGCAAGACCACCTTCCTGCGCATGCTGCTCTCGCAGGAGGCCCCGACGCGCGGGCGCATCCTGATCGACGGCGAGCCGATCGCCCCCGAGCCGACCGCCGATCGCGGCGTGGTGTTCCAGCGCTACTCGGTGTTCCCGCACCGCACCGTGCTGGGCAACGTCATGATGGGCCCGCAATGGGCGGCGTCGCCGCTGCTCGGCCGGCTGTTCGGCGCCCGCCGCCGGGCGGTGGAGGAGCGCGCCATGGCGCTGCTCACCCGCGTCGGCCTCGCCGAGCACGCGGAAAAGTATCCGGCCCAGCTGTCCGGCGGCATGCAGCAGCGCCTTGCGCTGGCGCAGGCGCTGATCATGAAGCCGAAGGTGCTGCTGCTCGACGAGCCGTTCGGCGCCCTCGACCCCGGCACCCGCAAGCAGATGCACGAGCTGGTCAGCGAGCTGTGGGAAGAGAACGCCATGACCATCGTCATGGTCACCCACGATCTGCCCGAGGCGTTCCTGCTCGGCACCCGCGTCATCGCCGTCGAGCGGCCGCGCAAGGATCCGCAGGCGCCGGAGCGCTTCGGCGCCACCATCGTCTCCGACTACGAGACCAAGTGCCGGATCGTGCGCGACAGCCGCCGCTTCGAGGCGGACCGCGCCAAGGCACGTCTCACTCTGGTTCCCTGATTCTCTCTTATCCGCAGGCGGCACCTCCGCCGCGGTACTGGTGAAGGACTGACAAAATGGCCGACAAGCGCTTCCACCTCGCCTGGTTCATGAACTTCACGCCCGACGAATGGCGCGAACCCTTCGGCCAGGGCGGCAATCCGTGGGACGGCCAGTTCTACGTCGAGATGGCGCAGTCGATGGAGCGCGCCTGCTTCGATCTGATCATGATCGAGGACAAGCTGATGGTGCCGGAGACCTACGGCGCCTCGCGCGACATCTCGCTCGCGCACGCCATGATGGTGCCGAAGGCCGATCCGGCGCCGCTCGCCGTCGCCATGGGCATGGCCACCAAGCACCTCGGCGTCGTCGCCACCATGTCGACCATGGCCTACCCGCCCTTCATGCTGGCGCGGCTGTCCTCCACCATCGATAGCCTGACCAAGGGCCGCTTCGGCTGGAACGTCGTCACTTCGGCCGAGGACCTGATGGCGAAGAATTTCGGCATGGACAAGCTGCCGGCCCGCGAGGACCGCTACGCCATGGCCGACGAGTACATGGAAGTGGTCGGCAAGCTGTTCGACTCATGGGAACCGGACGCGGTGGTGCTCGACCGCAAGAACGGCATCTATGCCGACGGCTCCAAGGTGCACACCGTCGATCACGAAGGCCGGTTCTACAAGGTGCGCGGGCCGCTCAACACCGTGCCCTCGCCGCAGCGCCGCCCGGTCTACCTCCAGGCCGGCGCCTCGCCGCGCGGCCGCGACTTCGCCGCCCAGCATTCCGACGCCATCGTCTCGGTGGCGAACGGCGTCGAGGGCATGAAGGAGTTCCGCGCCGACATCCGCGCCCGCGCCGAGAAGTTCGGTCGCAACCCGGACGACATCAAGGTGTTCTTCTGCATCTGCCCGAGCCTCGGCGAGACGGAAGCGGAAGCGCGCGCCCGCTACGACAACGTCACCATGTCCGACAATTTCGTCACCGACGTGCTGATCTCGATCTCCGCCATCACCGAGATCGACTTCTCGAAGTACGACCTCGACAAGCCGCTGCCGGAAAAGCTGGTGACCAATGGCGAATCCGGCACGCTCGACAAGTTCCAGCAGTGGGGCTCCGGCAAGACGCTGCGCCAGCTGGCGGCGTCGGGTGGCGGCGGCCTCGTCTCCTCGCTGGAGCTGATCGGCACGCCGGCGCAGGTGGCGCAGAAGATGGGCGAGGCGATGGAGGAGGTCGGCGGCGACGGCTTCCTGATCACCACCCCGGTGCTGCGCGTCTCGCGCCGCTACATCACCGAGATCTGCGACGGGCTGGTGCCTGAACTGCAGGCGCGCGGGCTTGTGCGCACCGAGTACAAGCACCAGCTCCTGCGCGACAACCTGCGTGAATTCTGAGCCGCGGCACCGGCGACGCAAGCCGGGCGCGGCGAGAGGAGGGCGGCGATGAGCCCCTGCCTGAGGAAGGACCTTGTGCCGGCCGAACCGGAGCTCGCTCCGGTCGGCCGCCAGGAATACCGCGACGCCATGGCCCGCCTCGGCGCGGCGGTGAACGTGGTGACTACCGACGGACCCGGCGGGCGGCACGGCTTCACCGCCTCCGCCGTGTGCAGCGTCACCGACGACCCGCCGACGCTGCTGGTGTGCCTCAATCGCGGCTCCTCGGCGAGCTCGACCATCCACGCCAACGGGGTGCTGTGCGTCAACACGCTGGCGGCCGGGCAGCAGGAACTGTCCGACCGCTTCGGCGGCAGGGTGCCGCCGGCCGAGCGCTTCCATGCCGGCGAATGGCGTCCCGGCATCACCGGCGCGCCGGTGCTGGTCGGGGCGCTGGCGAGCTTCGATTGCCGCATCACCCGCTTCGTCGAGGTCGGCACCCATGACGTGCTGTTCTGCGAGGTCGTCGGGCTCGACGAGGCCGGTACGCGCGAGGGGCTGATGTATTTCCTGCGCGGCTATCACGCGCTGGGCAAGCCGACGCCGGAATGAGCCGGCGCGGCCTCGCCGTCATCGGCGGGCGACGGCGGGAAGCCAGGATTCCACCGTCGGCAGGATGCGCGAGACGATGACCTCGACCCCCGCCGCGTTGGGGTGCATGCCGTCGCGCAGGTTGAGCGCCGGCATCGCCACCACCCCGGACAGGAAGAAGCGGTAGAGCGGCACGCCGTGCCGGCGGGCGAGCCGCGGATAGATCGCCTGGAAGCGCGCCATATAGGCGAGCCCCTGGCTCGGCGGCGCCATCATTCCCGCCAGCAGCACGGCGATGCCCCGCGCCCTGAGACGCGACAGGATGGCATCGAGCGCCGCCTCCGTCTCGGCCGGATCGAGGCCGCGCAGCGCGTCATTGGCGCCGAGTTCGAGAATCACCCCCTGCGTGCCGGGCGGCACCGCCCGGTTGAGCCGGGCCAGCCCGGCGCCCGCCGTATCGCCGGAGACCCCGGCATTGACGACGGTGACGTCGTGGCCGCGCGCGCGCAGCGCCGCCTGGAGCCGTGCCGGGAAGGCTTCGCCTCCGGCAAGGCGATAGCCGCTGGTCAGGCTGTCGCCGAGCGCGACGATGCGCAGGGTTTGCGCCTGCGCCCCGAGGGCCGGCAGCAGCAGAACCACCAGCACGAGAGCGAGCGTTCGAAGCCGGAGCGGCGGCGCGGGTGAACTCATCAGCGTTATATCCGATGTCCGTCCGTCATGATCCAGTCCCGCGGCCCCGACTTCACTTACCTCTTATCGGCGAGGCCGCCCTCGGGGGCCGGTCTCCCGCCCGTTGCGGCGCGGATGGCCGTCGCCTGATCGGAACCCCCTTTCCGCCGCCGCGTTGGCACCGAAAGCAGGGGAGATGCCGAATGAGGATAGCAAGCACTCTGGCGACGTGTGCCGTGCTGATAGCAGCCGGCTGGCCGGCCGCAGCGCAGGATGCCGGTGCGCCGACGGGAACGCCTCCGCCTCCGCCGTCGATGTCCCAGCCGCCAGTCGGCGGTCAGGACGCTCCAGCCGTCCGGCCGCCGGACCCGACGCCGGAGCAGGGATCGGTGGTGCGGCAGCCGCCCCCGGGACCGCCGCCCGAGGGCGCGGCGAAGGAGACGACTCTTCCGGACTGCACCCCACCGAACTGCGGCACGCCGAAGATCATGGAATGAACGGACGCGACGTTCCCGGCCGTCACGAGGGCGGCGGGGCTGTCGCCGTCGGGGTGCCGGGCGCCGGGTCGCCGGTGATCAGCCGGGCGGAGCGCTGGTGGGTCAGGTAGTTCCACAGCCAGCTCAGCGCCACCGCGATCCGGTTGCGGGTGCCGATCAGGAAGTAGACGTGCACCACGCCCCAGAACGCCCACCCGGTGAACCCCTTCAGCTGCCAGCGTCCGAGCTTCACCACCGCGGCGTTGCGCCCGATGGTAGCGAGGTCGCCGACATGGCGGTAGCGGAAGGCGCCCGGCGACCGCTTGCCGGCGACCCGCGCCGCGATCACCGCCGCGACGTGGTCGCCCATCTGCTTGGCGGCCGGCGCGATGCCGGGAATCGGCCGGCCATTGGCCGGCGGAGGGGCCGAGGTGTCGCCGATGACGAAGATATCGGGATCGCCGGGCAAAGTGAGGTCCGCGCCGACGAGGCAGCGTCCCGCGCGATCGGTCTCGGCGCCGAGCCATTGCGCCGCCGCCGAGGCGCGCACGCCGGCGGCCCAGATCTTGGTCGAGGAGTGGATGCGCTCGCCGCCGGCGAGGTCGACATGGTCGGGACCGCAATCGATCACCGCGCGGCCGGTCATTACCTCCACGCCCATCTGCTCCAGCTTCTGGCGCGCATAGGCGGAGAGCGGCTCGGGGAAGCTCGGCAGGATGCGCTCGCCGGCCTCGATCAGCAGGATGCGGGCGGTGCGCGGGTCCACCCGCTTGAAGTCCGGCGCCAGCGCGTGGCGCGCCACCTCGGCTACCGCCCCGGCGAGCTCGACGCCGGTCGGTCCGCCGCCGATGATGACGAAGGTGAGCAGGCGCCGCCGCAACTCGTCGTCATCGGTCGCCTCGGCGCGCTCGAAGGAGACGAGGATGCTGCGCCGCAGCCGGGTGGCGTCCTCGATGTCCTTGAGGCCGGGCGCGTCGGCGGCCCAGTCGTCATGGCCGAAATAGGAATGCGTGGCCCCGGTGGCGAGCACGAGGATGTCGTAGGGAATGCGCCCCTCGCTGGTGACGAGCTCGCGGGCGGCGCGGTCGACGCCCTCGGCGCGGGCCATCAGCATCGTCACGTTGGACTGCCGTGACAGTACGTGCCGCACCGGCCAGGCGATGTCGGCCGGCGAGAGCACGGCGGTGGCCACCTGATAGAGCAGCGGCTGGAAGCAATGGTAGTTGTGCCGGTCGATCAGCGTGATGTCGACCGGTGCGCCGGCGAGGCCGCGTGCCGCCTGAAGGCCGCCGAAGCCGGCGCCGGCGATCACCACGCGGGTTCGGTGAGTTTGGGTGGGTGTCTCGATCTTGCTGTTCATTGCCTGCACACACTGATGTCGTCGTGCCCCCGGCGACCCGCTGTCATGATGGATGATCCTGTGTGGAAAGTTCCACCCCTTGGACGTGCGGCGAACGTGCACTTGGGCAAGCGCGCCGACGGGCAGGCCGGATCGTTAAGGCAGGCTAACAAATCAGGCTGTCTTTCTAAATGGAACTAACGGACATGCGGTCCTATGGTCAGCTTCGAGCAGCACGACAGATCGCTGCCGCACCGTGAACCGGGACGTGATCCCGGCTTCGGGGTGGAGGACAAAACGCCGCTTTCGACCCAACCCGCACCGTCCCCGACGCCGGCCCCGTGGCCGCGCGCGTCCGTGAACGACGCCTGACGCGCCGCCTCCCGAACAGGAGAGCCGCGCCGGCGCTCCCTCATGGCCCGCGCCGTCCCGGCTCGACCCGAGGGACACCAGGATCGCATCTGAGGATCGCACGATGAATCTCTCGACCTTGCTTCAAGCCCGCGCCGCCGCCGGCCGTCCGGTCCGGGCCGGCCTGATCGGCGCCGGCAAATTCGGCTCGATGGTGCTCGCGCAGGCGCAGCGCATCGAGGGACTGCAGATCGTCGCCGTCGCCGACCTCAATGTCGGCAAGGCGCGGGAATCGCTGGCGCGGGTCGGCTGGCCGGCGGAACGCTACGCGGCGACCAGCGCCGGCGACGCGGTGAAGACCGGCCGCACCTTCGTCACCGACGACGTGGCGGCGCTGCTGGCCTGCGACGAGATCGAATGCGTCATCGAAGCCACCGGCCACCCGATCGCCGGCACCCGCCACGCGCTGGCCGCCATCGACGCCCGCAAGCATGTGGTGATGGTCAATGTCGAGGCCGACGTCATGGTCGGGCCGATCCTCGCCGAGCGCGCCCGCCGGCAGGGCGTCATCTATTCCATGGCCTATGGCGACCAGCCGGCGCTGATCTGCGAGCTGGTCGACTGGGCCCGCGCCACCGGCTTCGAGATCACCGCCGCCGGCAAGGGCATGAATTTCGAGCCGCGCTACCGCTATTCCACCCCCGACACCGTCTGGGGCTTCTTCGGCTGGACCGAGGAGGAGGTGAAGGCCGGCGACTTCAACCCGAAGATGTACAATTCCTTCACCGACGGCACCAAGGCGGCGATCGAGATGGCGGCGGTCGCCAACGGCACCGGCCTCGACTGCCCCGATGACGGGTTGGCCTTCCCGCCAGCCGGCCTGCACGACCTCGCCAAGGTGTTCCGCCCGGCGGCGGATGGCGGGCGCATGGCGCGCTCCGGCCTCGTCGACATCGCCGCCAGCCAGGAGCCGGACGGGCGCGAGGTCTACAACAACATCCGCTACGGCGTGTTCGTCACCTTCAAGGCGCATAACGAATATGCCCGCGCCTGCTTCAAGCAGTACGGCCTCCTGACCGACCCGTCCGGCTGGTACGCCTCGATGTGGCGCCCGTTCCACATCATCGGGCTGGAGACCTCGGTGAGCGTGCTCTCGGCCTGCCTGCGCGGCGAGCCGACCGGCTGCTCGAAGGAGTTCCGCGGCGACGCGGTCGCCACCGCCAAGAAGGACATGCAGCCCGGCGAGATGCTGGACGGCGAAGGCGGCTACGCGGTGTGGGCCAACGCCATTCCGGCGACCCGCAGCCTCGACCTCCGGGCGCTGCCGATCGGCCTCGCCCACAACGTCAAGCTCAAGCGGCCGCTCAAGAAGGACCAGATCGTCTCCTTCGACGATGTCGAGCTGACCGCCGATCTCGACGTGGTCCGGCTGCGCCGGGAGATGGAAGACACCTTCCGCCCCGGCACCAGCGTCGCCGCCTGAGGCGCCGGCGAGGGCAGGGCGGTTCGCGCCTCCCTGCCTTCGCACCCCGTCTCCGTAACCTCTGCCTTCCCACAGGACGACCATGACCGCCGCCCCGCACACGCCCTTCGTCGTCATCGCCGAGTTCCGGGTGAAGCCCGGCGCGCTCGACGCCTTCCTCGCCGCCGCGCAGGATGATGCCCGCCATTCGCTCGCCGACGAGCCGGGCTGCCGACAGTTCGACGTCGTGGTGCCGGAAGCCGGCGACAGCGTGGTGTTCTACGAGGTCTATGACAGCCGCGCCGCCTTCGACGCGCATCTGGAGACGCCGCATCTCGCCCGGTTCCGGCAGGCGTTTCCGCCGCTGATCGTCGAGGAACGGCCGGTGCGCTTCGCCGCCCGGCAGCATCCGTGACGACCGGATCAGGAGACACCGCGATGGCCGATATCCCTTTGCCCACACCGCTGCGCCGGATCGGCCTCATCGGCACCGGCATCATGGGCGGCCACATGGCGCGACGGCTGGCGCAGGCCGGCTTCGCCGTGCAGGCGTGGAACCGCACGGCGGCGAAGGCCGAGGGGCTGGTCGCCGATGGCGTCGGCCTCGCCGCCTCCGCCAAGGCGGCGGCCACCGGTGCCGACGCGGTGGTGTGCATGCTTTCCTCCGGCCCGGTCTGCGACGCCGTGCTCGGTGGGCCGGAAGGGGTGATCGCCGCCATGCGCACCGGCGCGACTTTGGTGGTGATGAGCTCGATCCCGGTGGAGACCGCCCGCGCCCAGGCCGAGACCTGCGCCCGCCGCGGCCTGCGCTATGTCGATGCGCCGGTGTCCGGCGGCGAGCGCGGCGCCCGCGAGGGCACGCTCTCCATCATGGCGGGCGGCGAGGCACGCACCATTGCCGATCTCGCGCCGCTGTTCGCGCCGCTCGGGCGCGTCACCCATGTCGGGCCGGCCGGCTCGGGCGAGCTCGCCAAGCTCGCCAACCAGCTGATCGTCGCCTCGAACATCTGCGCGGTGGCGGAGGCCCTGCTGCTCGCCGAGCGCGGTGGCGCCGACCCCGAAAAGGTGCGCGAGGCGCTGCTCGGCGGCTTTGCCGACTCGACCGTGCTGCGCCTGCACGGCGAACGCATGGTACGCGGCGACTACGCGCCGGGCGGCCCGGCCAAGTATCAGGTGAAGGACACCTCGACGGCGCTGCGCTTCGCCCGCTCGCACGGCCTCACTTTGCCGGTCGCCGCCACGGTCGACCTTCTGTTCCAGAATCTGGTCGAGCACGGCGGCGCCGATCTCGACCACAGCGCCGTGCTCCTCGAGCTGCGGCGCGCCAACCAGCCGGCGGAGGCTTCCGCCGACGCCTGACCATGGCAAATAATGCCAGTCAACCGGGACAGAGAATCCCGCTACGGAGGAAACGACATGAACGCCTTCTCGATCCGCGGCCTCCTGGTCGCTGCCTCGCTCGCCCTCGCGGTTCCCGCCGGCGCCGAGACGCTCACCCTCTCCACGCCGGATGCCGACACCTCGGAGATCACCCTCGCCGCCAAGCACTTCGCTGAAGTGGTGAAGCAGAAGACCAATGGCGAACTTGAGATCAAGGTCTTCCCGAACGGTACTCTCTATGGCGGCGACCCCTCGGCCGGGGTGAAGCAGCTGGCGGGCGGCTCGCTCGACATGCTGCTCAACGCCACCTCGCTCTACGCCACCTTCAACCCGAAATTCACCGCCATCGCGGTGCCCTATCTGTTCGATGGCACCGACCAGCTGCGCGCCTATCTCGACAGCGAGCTTGGCGAGGAACTGCGTGGCGACCTGTCGAAGATCGGCATTGTCGGCCTCGATTTGTGGTCGCGCCCGCTGCGGCAGATCACCAATTCCAAGCGGCCGATCACCTCGCCGGACGATCTGAAGGGCCTGAAGCTGCGGGTGCCGAACAACCCGCTCTGGGTGAAGTTCTTCGGCGCGATGGGCGCGGCGCCCACCCCGATGGCCTTCGCCGAGGTGTATAATGCGCTCCAGCTCGGCGTGGTGGACGGGCAGGAGAACCCGGTCAACGTGCCGGTCAGCGCCCGCCTCTACGAAGTGCAGAAATACCTGACCATCTCCAACCACATCGCCGATGCCTGGGTGCTCGGCATGAATCCGCGCCGCTACCAGGCGCTGCCGGACAAGTTCAAGACCGCGCTCGCCGAGGCCGCCAAGGAGACCGAGGACTGGAAGGCGAAGGCCGACGCCGCCGACATCGCCGCCTCCATCGCCACGCTGGAGAAGAACGGCATGAAGACCAACGAGCTGAGCCCCGAGCAGCGCGCCGGCTTCGTCGCGGTGTCGAAGAGCCTCTACCCGGTGTTCGAGGCTCTGGTGAAGGACCCGTCCTTCTTCCAGCGCACCACCTCCTTCGCCGGCAAGAGCTGACACGGGCGTGCCGAACCCCGGCGGCGGCTCCCGAGCCGCCGCTTCCCCCTCGCGGATAGGTGGTGTTCCCATGTCCTCGTCCGACAAATCTTCCCGCGGCTTCTCGCTCGGCCGGCTGGTCGAGGTGGTCGCCGACTACGCGGCGGGCCTCGCCTGCGGCGGCATCCTGGTGGTGGTGCTGATGCAGGTGATCGGCCGGCTCATCGGCCATCCGCTGCCCTGGACCGAGGAAGCGGTGCGCTTCCTGTTCATCTGGATGGTGTTCCTCGGCCTCGCCGCCGGCTTCCGCACCGTGGAGAGCGCCCGCGTCGTGGTGTTCCTCGCCATGATGCCGCGCCTGTCGAAGCACATCGCGGTGCCGATCTATGTCGTGTTCTCGGTCGGCTTCTTCCTGCTGGTCGGCTGGACCGGCATCACCCTGGTCGAGCAGCAGATCATGATGAACGAGGAGGCGGCGACGCTGCCGATCCCGATGTGGGTGATCGGCCTCGTCATGCCGGTCTCCTCGGTCATCGCCATCCTCGCCATCGTCGATTCGCTGCGGCGCCGGCGCGAGCTGATCGCGCTGCCGGAAATGGGCCTGCCGCCGGACGAGATCGTCCATGCCGACATCTCGATGACCGGCGGCCACCACCACGTCGCCGCCGGCCCCACCGTCACGGGAGCGCACTACCAATGATGAGCGTCATCCTCTTCGCCCTGTTCTGCGGCCTCAGCGCGCTCGGCGTGCCGCTCGCCATCGCCCTCGGCCTCGCCGCGGTGGCCACGCTCCTGATGTTCACGCCGATGCCGCTCGACCTGCTCACCCAGACGATGTTCTCCTCGATGAACTCGTTCCTGCTGGTGGCGGTGCCGCTGTTCATCCTGGTCGGCGCGGTGATGGAGCGCGGGCGGGTCGCCGAGCGCATCTTCGACTTCGCCGAATCCATGGTCGGCTGGCTGCCCGGCGGGCTCGGCCATGTGAACGTGCTGTCCTCGGTGATCTTCTCCGGCGTGTCAGGCTCCTCGGTGGCCGACATCGCCTCGGTCGGCGCCATCGAGATCAAGGCGATGGAGCGGCACGGCTTCCCCAAGGGCTATGCGGTGGGCATGACGCTGTGCACCGCCACGCTGTCCTCGATCATCCCGCCCTCGATCCTGATCGTCATCGCCGGCTCGATCGCCAATGTGTCGATCGGCACGCTGCTGGTGGCCGGGCTGGTGCCAGGGCTGTTCATCGCCTTCGCCTTCCTGGTGTTCAACCACTTCTATTCGGTGCGCTACGGCTACAATCCGCCCTCGCCGTTCAATTTCCGCATGGTGGTCGTCACCGGGCTGCGCGCCATCCTGCCGATGCTCACCCCGCTGATCCTGATCATCGGCATCGCCTCCGGCGTGTTTACGCCCACCGAGGCGGCGGCGATCGCCGTGACCTATGTGCTGGTGCTGGGCGTGCTGGTCTACCGCACCATCCCGCTCGCCGAGGTGCCGGAGATCCTGGTCTCCACCGCCCGCATCTCCGGCACCATCCTGTTCATCGCCGCCACCTCGCAGATCGCCGCCTGGGTGTTCACCTATGAGGGGCTGCCGGACAAGCTGACCGCTATCATCGGCGGCATGAGCCTCGGGCCGACCTCCGGCCTGCTGGTGATCTTCGTCTTCCTGCTGCTCATCGGCATCTTCATGGAGGCGATCCCGGCGATGTTCATCCTGATCCCGGTGCTGATGCCGACGGTGACGGCGCTCGGCATCGACCCGATCCACTTCCTGATCATCACGGTGATGACGCTGACCCTCGGCCTTGTCACCCCGCCGGTTGGCGTCTGCCTGTTTGCGGCGGCGCAGGTGTCGGGCATGAGCGTCGACGAGGTGGTGAAGGGCTCGCTGGCGCCGATGACAGTGCTGACGCTGGCGATCTTCGCGCTGGTGCTGTTCCCTGTGCTGACGCTGGGCCCGCTGCACCTGCTCGGGCTCTATTGAGGAGAGGGCCATGGCGGTACCGGACTTCGTGGTGGTGATGGGCGTGGCGGGCGCCGGCAAGAGCACCGTCGCCCAGCAGCTCGCCGGCGCACTCGGCGCGGCCTTCATCGAGGCCGATGTCCTGCACCCTCCGGAGAATGTCGCCCGCATGCGCCAGGGCATCGGGCTGACCGACGCCATGCGCTGGCCATGGCTGGAGGCGGTGTGCGCGGCGGCGCGGGCGGAGCCGCGCCGGCCGGTGGTGATCGCCTGCTCGGCGCTGCGGGCCATCTACCGCGACTTCCTGCGCGAGCGGCTCGCCGGCGTGCGCTTCGTCTATCTGCATGGCCCGCGCGAACTGATCGCCGGGCGGCTGCGCGCCCGGCCCGGCCATTTCGCCGGCATCACCCTGCTCGACAGCCAGCTGGCGACGCTGGAGCCGCCGCAGCCCGGCGAGGGCGCGGTGGCGGTGTCGCTGACGCTTAGCCCCGAGGCGATGGTCGCCGAGGCGGTGCGTGGCCTCGGCGCGGCGGAGCGCGTGCCGGGCTGAAGCTCAGCCGGCCGGCGCCGGCTTGCGGGCGGCGCGGCGGGCCAGCGCCTCGCTGGCGGCGCGGGCATTGCGGCGGCGGGCTTCCCAGCCGGCCCGCTCGGCGCGCAGCCAGTCGAGGAACAGCCGCACCTTGCGCTGGCGCAGATGCTCGTGCGGGCAGACGATCCACTGCGTCACCAGCCGGATCGGCGGCGGCTCGGCCACCGGGCAGATCAGCCGGCCGGTCTCCAGCTCCCGCTCCATCATCAGCGTGCTTTCCAGCGCGATGCCCATCGCCCCGGCGGCGGCGTCGATCGCCATGTGGCTGCGGTCGAACAGCACCCGCGCCCAGCGCTCCGTCGGCTGCACGCCGGCAAGCGCGAACCAGCGCGGCCATTGCGCCTGCGACTTCACCGAGTGGATCAGCCGGAAGCGCGGCAGCTCGGCGGCGGTGAGGCTGGCCGCCGGCGCGTAGTCCGGCGAGCAGGCGGGCAGGAAATCCTCCTCCGCCATGCCCTCGACGAACAGGCCGGGCCAGCGGCCGTCGCCATGGCGGATCTCGACATCGACCACCTCGCGCCGGAAGGTCGTCGGCTCGTTGGTGCCGTCGATGCGCACCTCGAGGTCGGGATGGCGGTCGAGAAACGCCCCGAGCCGCGGCAGCAGCCATTTGTTGGACAGGGTCGGCGTGGCGCGCACGGTCAGCGTCGTCACCGAGCGATAGCCGCGGATCAGGTTGGTGGCCTCGGCGATGCGCTCCACCTCGTCATTGATGGAGGCGAAATAGCGCTCGCCGGCCTCGGTGAGCACGACGCGGCGACCGACCTTGCTCATCAGCGTCAGGCCGAGCTGGGTTTCCAGCGCCTGCACCTGCTGGCTCACCGCCGAGGGAGTGACGGCGAGCTCCTCCGCCGCCTTGGAGATGCTGCCGAGGCGGGCGACGGTGCGGAACACGAAGATGGCGCGGATCGGCAGCTGCATCTCTCATGCCCGGTTCGCGGAAGGGAACCGGCATCATAGCGGCCGGCGGCGAGGGCCGGCAATCGGCGCCGCCGCAGCGTCAGCCGTAGCGACGGCCGGCCTCGATGGCGAGGCCGGTGCCGACCGAGCCGAAGGTGTCGCCCTCGATCACCCGCGCCGCCGGCACGCAGGCGCAGATCGCCGCGCGCACATGCGACAGCCGGGTCGAGCCGCCGGTGAGGAACAGCGCGTCGATGGCGTCGGCGGTGAGGCCGGCGTTGGCGAGGCAGGAGCCGACCCGCGCGGCGATGCGCTCGGCGAGCAGGCCGGTGTGCTGCACGAGATCTGCATGGGCGATGCCCACCGACAGGCCGGCCTCGATGGTGGCGAGGTCGAGCACGGTCTCGCCGGCTTCCGCCACGCGGATCTTTGCCGTCTCGACGTCGAGGGCGAGGCCGTGGCCGCGCTCGTCCTCCACCGCCCGCGCCAGCCGCGCCACCAGGCCGGGATGCGCCGCCTCGCGCTCCAGCTCGCGGATCGAGCGGACGGTGCGGCCGTCATAGAGCCGGTTGATGGCCGACCAGGTGGCGAGGTCCTGATAGATCCCCACCGGCATGGACAGGCCCTTGCGCTTCAGCGGGCTGCCATGGCCGAGCAGCGGCATCACCATGGACAGCGACAGCTGGCGGTCGAAATCGGTGCCGCCGATCCGCACGCCCTCATTGGCGAGGATGTCGGAGGAGCGGTCGGCGCGGTCGGCATGGCCGCGGGCGATGCGCACGATGGAGAAGTCCGAGGTGCCGCCGCCGATGTCGGCGATCAGCGCCAGCTCCTCGCCGGCGACCTGGCGCTCATAGTCGAGGCCGGCGGCGATGGGCTCGAACTGGAAGGAGATCTCGGCAAAGCCGATGCTGCGGGCGATGTCGCCGAGCGCGTCCTGCGCCCGGGCGTCGCCGGCCGTGTCGCCGTCGACGAAATGCACCGGACGGCCGAGCACCACCTTGTCGAGCGGGGCGCCGGCGGCTGCCTCGCCGCGCGCCTTCACCTCCTGCAGGAAGGCGCCGATCACCGCGCGGAAGCCGAGCCGCTGGCGGCCGAGCGGCGTGGTCTCGTCGATCAGCGAGGTGCCGAGCACCGACTTCAGCGAGCGCATCAGCCGGCCCTGCTGGCCCTCGACATAGGCCGCCATGGCGGCGCGGCCGACCAGCGTGTCGCCGGTGCGGGGAAAGAAGATGGCGCTGGGCAGCGTGTCCGCATCGCCCTCCAGCGGCGCCAGCCGGGGGCCGGTGGAGCCGACGAAGCCGAGCGTGGTGTTCGAGGTGCCGAAATCGAGGCCGCAGGCGGTCATGGACACCTCCTAGCAAGATGCGGAACGGGGAAGGGGGCGCTTGCTAGATCACGCGGCGGCGCGGCGCAAGAGCCATGCCACCTGCGGCAGCGACCGCCGCAGGGCTCGCGCGCTGCGTGCCGTCGTCCGTGAGCCCTCACGGAAGGGATGCCGCAGCGTTGGTGCGGCGCAGCAATGCTGGCGCTTGTATCTGGAATGCCAGGCTTCGGTTTGCGGATTGATTGATTGAAAAAATCAATCAATTTCCTGCGACGCCTCGCCGCAGCTGCGACAGAGTGCCCGCGACACCTGTCTGGAATTGTTTCACGTCGAATCTGGAGTGGTTTCAGATTCAACCGTTGAAAAATATCGGGTTTTCACCTATCTCTTTGCTAACGGATCTCGGAATCCAGTCGTGGCGCCGTTTCTGGCATTTTGTATAATGATTGAAAATGTCTATTGACCATACGTCACCATCGCACAAGAAGTCTCACGCGGCCGGCGGTTGGGGTGCCCTTCGCAGCTGCGGCAAGCACCTGCTGGCCAGCGGCTCCGCGCTGACCGGCGCCAAGACCCTGCTCAAGGCCAACCAGCCGGACGGATTCGACTGCCCGGGCTGCGCCTGGGGCGATCCCGAGCACGGCTCGTCCTTCGAGTTCTGCGAGAACGGGGTGAAGGCGGTCGCCTGGGAGTCGACGGAGCGTCGCGCCACGCCGGCCTTCTTCGCCGCCCACACGGTGAGCGAGCTGCAGAACTGGTCCGAATTCAATCTGGAGAACCAGGGTCGCCTCACCGAGCCGATGGTCTATGACCACGCCACCGATCGCTACCGCGCGGTGTCCTGGGAAGAGGCCTTCGCCGGCATCGCCGCCGAGCTGAACGCGCTCGCCTCGCCCAGCGAGGCGGAGTTCTACACCTCCGGCCGCGCCTCGAACGAGGCGGCGTTCCTCTACCAGTTGTTCGTGCGGATGTTCGGGACCAACAATTTCCCGGACTGCTCCAACATGTGCCACGAGGCCAGCGGCGTCGGGCTGATGCAGTCGGTCGGCGTCGGCAAGGGCACCGTGCTGCTCGAGGATTTCGAGCACGCCGACGCCATCATCGTCATCGGCCAGAACCCCGGCACCAACCATCCGCGCATGCTCGGCGACCTGCGCCGGGCCGCCATGCGCGGTGCCCGCGTCGCGGTGCTCAACCCGGTGCGCGAGCGCGGGCTGGAGCGCTTCGCCGACCCGCAGGACAAGATCGAGATGCTGCGCGGCGGCGCGACCTCGATCGCCAGCCATTACTTCCAGCCCAAGCTAGGCGGCGACATGGCGGCGATCCGCGGCGTCGCCAAGGTGGTGTTCGCCCGCGATACCGAGCGGCGTGCCGGCGGCCATCAGAGCCTGCTCGACCTCGAATTCATCGCTCATCACACTACCGGCATCGACGACTGGCGTGCCGAGGTCGAGGCGACGTCCTGGGACTTCATCGAGGACCAGTCCGGCCTCGCCCGCGACGAGATCGAGACCCTCGCCGATGTCTATCTCGGCGCCGGGCGCGTCATCGCCACCTGGGCGATGGGCGTCACCCAGCACCGCCACTCGGTGGCGACGGTGCGCGAGATCGCCAATCTCCTGCTGCTGCGCGGCCATATCGGCCGCGAGGGCGCCGGCCTGTGCCCGGTGCGCGGCCATTCCAACGTGCAGGGCGACCGCACGGTGGGCATCAACGAGAACTCGCCGGAGTGGTTCATCGCCGCGCTGGAGAAGGAATTCGACCTCTCGCTGCCGCGCGAGCACGGCCACAATGTGCTGCACGCCATCGAGGCGATGGTGGAGGGGCGTTCCAAGGCCTTCATCGGCCTCGGCGGCAATTTCGTGCGAGCGACGCCGGACACCGACATCGTGCGGCAGGCGCTGATGAACTGCCGGCTCACCGTGCAGATCGCCACCAAGCCGAACCACAGCCATCTGGCGCCGGGCAAGGTCGCTTACCTGCTGCCCTGCCTCGGGCGTACCGAGATCGACCGCAACTCCAAGAAGCGGCCGCAGATCGTCACCGTCGAGGATTCGATGAGCATGGTGCACGGCTCGGGCGGCATCAACCGCCCGGCGGCGCCGACCCTGCGCTCGGAGATCCAGATCATCGCCGGCATCGCCGCCGCCACCGTCGGGTCGGACAAGGTCCGCTGGGCGGCGATGGCTGATGATTACGACCTGATCCGCGACCACATCTCCCGCGTGATCCCCGGCTTCGAGGACTACAATGTCCGCGTGCGCAAGCCGCGCGGCTTCCACCTGCGCAACGCCGCTGCCGAGCGCGAGTGGAACACCGCCTCCGGCCGGGCGCAGTTCTCCGCCGCGCCGCTGCCGCACGAGGTGGAGCACCAGCAGGTGCGCGGGCGCAAGGACACCTTCGTGCTGCAGACCTTCCGCAGCCACGACCAGTACAACACCACGGTCTACGGCCTCGACGACCGCTATCGCGGCGTCTATGGCGAGCGCCGGGTGGTGTTCGCCCATCCCGACGACATCGCCGCCATGGGCGTGGAGCCCAATTCGCGCATCGACGTCATCGGCTCCGACGAGGACGGCCGTTCGCGCATCGCCGAGGATTTCCGCCTCGTCGCCTATGACATCCCGCGCGGCTGCGTCGCCGGCTACTATCCCGAGCTGAACCCGGTCGTGCCGTTCACCAAGGCCGGCGAGGGCAGCGACACCCCGCTGTCGAAGTCGGTGGTGGTGACCTTCCGTGCGAGGGCGGCATGAGCGCGCTTCGCGCCGAGGAGCGCGTCCCCTCCGCAGACGAGGCGTTGCCCGACCTGTTCATGGACGAGGTGAGCGCGCTGGTCGAGGAGCAGCCGGAACTCTCGCCGCTCGATGCCGGCGTGCTGGTGGCGCTGGAGCACGGCGTCGCCCGCGACACCCGCGCCTTCGCGAAGCTGTTCGGCATTGCCCATGCGCTGGTGCTGCGCGCGGCGAGCGAGCTGGAGGACCGCTTCGGCCTCGTCGTCGCCGACACGCGCCAGGAGCGCTCGCAGCGGCGGCATCTGTCGCTGACCCCGGCGGGACACCTGCTGCTCGCCGCCCGCTAGGGCAGGGGGTGGGCTTCAGCTCGCCTTTTCCAGCGGCGGGGCCTTCCATGGGCCATCAAGGGCGGCGGCCATCGGCCAGTAGAGCCGCAAGGCGAGGAAGAACGGCCCCTCCGGCGCCGGCAACCAGTTGCTTTCCCTGTCGGCTCCGGGCGATGCGCTCCGGATATCGAGCGTGATCCCGCCATCCGGATCGCGCTGGAGATCGGGCAGCATCGGCGAATTGATCAGGTAGCGGTCGAGCCGGTTGGCGAATAGCAGGCTCTCGGGAAGCCTGTAGAGCGTCAGCGACCAGAAGGCGTGCACCGGCGGCAGGCCATCCGGGGCGAAGCGCAGCCTGTAGGCCTGCCTGCCGTCGAGCGGCTGACCGGCGGCATCGACGAAATAGACCGGATACAGCGCTTCCTGCTTCGAATTGCCGTAGATGCCGAGCACGGCGCCGGCCATGCGCGAGAGATAATCGCCATTGAGGTGCACGCGCGTGCCGAAGCCGTCGGCGCTGGTCTTCTTTCCGGTGTCCAGCTGGGTGGTCTTGTAGGTGGCGAATTCGCTCCAGGCGTCGGCGATGCCGGCCTCGATCGCCTGGCGGATCTCCGGCGTGGGATCGAAGCGCCGTCCCGCTCCAACGCCGATCCGGGCGAAGCGGGCCATCAGCTCGGTCTCGACCGGCGGGGGCGGGCAGAACTGGAGGATGAAGTTCAGCTCGCCGAAGACGTCCGCCGAGGTCTTTTGCGCGGCCGGGGACAGGGGCTTGGGGAACGCGACCGGCGCGGCCGGCGCCGGGACGGGGGTGCCGAGAAAGGCAGACAGCGTCTCGACCGTATAGCCGGCCTGGATCTTCTCGACGTTCTCGATGTCGTCCGGGCCGAACAGCTGGGTGCGGTAGAGAATGAAGGCGAACTCGGTCTCGCAGCGGATCACGGCGGTGATCCCGGCCGGCTTGTCGCCCTTCCAGCCCGGTCCGGCCAGCAGGAAGCGACCGGCCTCGTTGCCGGTCGCCCGGCTGCCGACATAGGCGAAGTTGAACGTGTACTGGTCGATGAATTGCAGCGAATAGTAGCGCGTCGCCTCGACGCGTGGGACGCCCAGCACCAGCGGCTCGGCGCGGAGATCGGCGCCGACATAGGAATAGGGCGTGTCGGAATTCGGCGTCTGGATCGCCTTGTCGTCGGGCGTGTACACCCGGGCATTGTTGAAGATGCGGTTCCAGCCAGTCTTGAACTCGGGACCGCCCTTGTCGACGAAGTAGGAATGCTGGATCCGGTAATTGTCGACGAGCGGGAAGCCGTAAATATAGGCCTCCCTGGCGATGGCGCGGGCTTCCTCCGTGGATGCGCTCTGCGCGGACGAGGTCTGGGCGCGGATGGGCGCCGCCGGGAGGGCCGTGCCGATCCATGTCGCGGCGATGGCGGCCGAGCCGCGCAGAATGTCCCGCCTGTCCATGTCCGCCTCGCTTCCTGTCGACCAAGGTCGTGGGCCCGCTGCCGGCGGCGGTGAGGTTACACCCGATCGCTATCCCGCACGATCCGCCGCCGGTGGCCGCTGCCGCACGATCTCCCCGGCGAGCCGCTCGACGGCGAGCCAGCGCTCCCAGTCGTCGAGGATGCTCCAGCCGCGCTGGCCGACGCGGGCGAGCGGCAGGCGGTAGTGAAACGCCGGGCGTGGCCGCACCTTGCCGGCGAAGCGCGGCAACGGCTGGTCGGCGGCACGGTGCAGCAGCAGCGGCAGCAGGTCGAGCGAGCGCTTGCGCGTCGGGTTGGCGGCGAGATAGTCGCGGGCGAAGCCGTCGGGATCCGGCCAATAGTCGTCGGCGAGCACCCGGCGCACATACTCGTCGGGAAAGGGGGGGGCGCGTAGAAGCGGGCGAGTGGCCCCGCCTCGGTGGCGCGGCGCAGTTCCGGCTCCAGCGTCAGGAAAGCCTTGAGCGTGGCGACGATGCCCGACGGGTCGTCATCGGGATGCGCGACGTTGAAATGCAGCCCCAGCCCGTCGACCAGCGTGGCGCCGTCGCCACGGGCGCCCGCTCCCCGCAACGCCGCCACGGCCGCGTCGACCTCCGGCAGGCGGGCCCGGTCGAGCGGGGCGATGATCAGCTCGCGTGGCACCACCGGCGCCAGCGCATACCCGAGGGCGATGGAGAGAGAGGCCGGCAGGCCGGCCAGCGGGCTGACAGCGCCGCGATGGGGGTGGACATGGCGGATGTCGAGCTCGACGCGCAGGTCGCCCAGCCGGCTGCCGACGAGGTGGAAGGCCTGCGGGTCCTCCTCGACCATTTGGCCGGCCAGATGGCGTTGCAGCACCTCGGCGGCGTGGCGCACGCCGAGGCCGATGAACTCGACCTCCACGCCGACCCGCCGTTCCGCACCGCCGGCAGCGATCGGGCGGGAGGGGGAGGGCGGGGGCGGCAGGGGAGCGACCGGCATCGCCCATGCTTGGCCCGCCCGTGCCGTTAGGTCAACCTTGCTGGCCGATGTCGCGGCGCACGTCCGCGTGTTGCGCTTTCCGGCGCGCCCCCGCTCACCAGCGCCAGCCGGCCTTCAGCGCCTGAGCGATGTCGTCGACGAACACCCGCACCTTGGCCGGCACCAGCCGGCCAGGCGGCATCACCGCGTGCACGCCGCCATCGGTCTTGCCCGCCCAGCCCGGCAGGACCTCCACCAGCCGCCCCTCGGCGAGATGCGGGCCGGCGAGCCAGTCCGGAAACAGGCCGATGCCCACGCCCTCGAGGGCGGCGAGCAGCAAGGCCTCGGAACTGTCGGAGACAAGCGGACCAGACGGGCGCACCGTCACCCGCTCGCCGTCCCGGACCAGCGGCCAGTCCGGCCAGGACAGATAGCCCGTGAAGCCCACGCAATCGTGATCCATCAGATCGCCCGGCTGCTGCGGGACGCCCCGCCGCGCGAGATAGCCGGGCGCGGCGACCAGCCGGTCGCGATAGGTGGCGATCCGACGGGCGATCAGCGAGCTTTCCGGCAGGGTGCCGACCCGGATCGCCACGTCGAAGCCTTCCTCGATCAGGTCGACATAGCGGTCGGTGGTCCGCAGATCGACGCGGATCTGCGGATGGCGCGCCAGGAAGCCGGGAATCAGCGGCGCGATCCACAGGCGGCCGAAGCTCATGGGCACCGACACGCGCACCAGCCCCTGCGGGGTCGCGGCCCGCTCGCTGGCGTCGCGGCCGGCGCTGTTCAATTCGTCGAGGACCGACTGGAGGCGACGGTGGTAGGCGGCGCCGATTTCGGTCAACGCCAACCGCCGCGTGGTGCGCGACAGCAGGCGGACGCCGAGGCGCCGCTCCAGCTTGCCGACCCGGCGGGAGACGGTGGAGGCGTCGCGCCCCAACCGCTGCGCCGCCAGCACGAAACTGCCGGTATCGGCGACGGCGACGAAGGCGAGCAGATCGTCGAAGCCGCCCTGATCGAGAAATTCCTGCATCTGACGCACGAGTGTAATGATCCTGGGCCGGATTACACGAGACGATGCCAGGATTATCCCTGATGCACTCAACCGTCCAGGAGCATGCATCATGGCAGTCTTCCTCAGTATCGGCACCGGCCCGGGCATTGGCCTCGCCACCGCCGAACGCTTCGCCCGCGAGGGCTTCCACCTCGTCCTCAGCGCCCGCGACACCGGCAGGGTGACGGCGCTGGCCGCCGAACTCCAGGCCAAGGGCCACAAGGCCGAGGTGCGCGGCGTCGACGTGGCGGATCCCGCCGCCGTCGCGGCGCTGGTCGCCGGGGTCGAGCGCGACCTCGGCCCGATCGACGTCCTGCACTACAACGCCGCCGCGATACGGCAGGCGACGCTCGCCGACCAGCCGGCGGAGACCTTCAATGCGGACCTCGCGGTCAGCATCGGCGGCGCGCTGGCGGCGGCGAAGGCGGTGACGCCGGCGATGGCCGCACGCGGCCGCGGCACGCTGCTGCTGACCGGCGGCGGCTTCGCCCTCGCGCCGCATCCCGACTATCTGACGCTCAGCGTCGGCAAGGCCGGGCTCCGCGCGCTGGCGCAGGGGCTGTTCGAGGAGATGACGGGCAAGGGCATCCACGTCGCCACCGTCACGGTCGCGGGCTTCGTCTCCGCCGGCTCGCCGCATGTCGCCAATATCGCCGAGCATTTCTGGCAGTTGCACGCCCAGCCGGCCGGCAGCTGGACGCTGGAGCGCACCTACACGCCGTGAGCGGTACGACGCCGTCTCCCGCCTCTTCGGCCAACCGGGCCTCGCGCGCTTCCCGGCGCGCGGGGCCTTTTGGCGCGTATCGGTCGGCTCGCTGCATTCGGCCGGGTGCGCAACCAAAGACTATTGGACGGCACGCGACTTTCGACCCATAGAGACGGAAAACGTTCGGGAAGGAATGTCGCCCATGGAACGCCCCGCAGAGGGCCCGCTGGCCGGAATCCGCGTCGTCGAGCTCGGCAATCTCATCGCCGCGCCGTTCGCCGCGCGGCTGATGGCCGAATTCGGCGCCGAGGTGATCAAGGTCGAGGCGCCCGGTGAGGGCGACCCGTTGCGCAAATGGCGCAAGCTGCATGAGGGCACCTCGCTCTGGTGGTACCTGCAGTCGCGCAACAAGAAGTCGGTCGCCGTCAATATGCGCCTGCCCGAGGGGCAGGAGGTGGTGCGCCGCCTCGTGCGCGACGCCGACGTGCTGATCGAGAATTTCCGCCCCGGCACGCTGGAGCGCTGGGGGCTCGGCTGGGAGGCGCTGAAGGCGATCAACCCCAACCTCGTCATGGTGCGTATCTCCGGCTTCGGCCAGGACGGACCCTATCGCGAGCGCCCCGGTTTCGGCGCGGTGGGCGAGGCGATGGGCGGCATGCGCTTCACCACCGGCGAGCCGGACCGGCCGCCGGCGCGCACCGGCATCTCCATCGGCGACTCGCTCGCCGCCCTGCATGCGGTGATGGGCGCGCTGATGGCGCTGCTCGCCATTAAGTCCGGGCGCGGCGCCGGGCAGGTGGTTGACGTCTCGCTCTATGAGAGCGTGTTCAACATGATGGAGAGCCTGGTCCCGGAATACGACCTGTTCGACTTCGTGCGCGCCCGCTCGGGCGGCTCGCTGCCCGGCATCGCGCCCTCCAATTCCTATCCCACCGCCGAGGGCAGCTATGTCATCGTCGCCGGCAATGGCGACGGCATCTTCAAGCGGCTCATGACGGCGATCGGCCGCGCCGACCTCGCCAGCGACCCGCGCCTCTCTTCCAATGACGGGCGGGTGAAGCATGTGGAGGAGATCGACGGCGTCATCGCCGAATGGACCGGCCGGCACTCGCTCGACGAGGTGACGGCGGCGCTTGATGCCGCCGAGGTGCCGAACGGACGCATCTACTCGGTCGCCGACATCGTCACCGATCCGCAATATCAGTCGCGCGACATGATCCTGCCCTCGACGCTGCCGGATGGCACGCAGGTGAAGATGCCGGGCATCGTGCCCAAGCTGTCGCAGACGCCGGGCGGGGTGGCCTGGCTCGGGCCGAGGCTCGGCGAGCACACCGCGCCGGTGCTGGCGTCGCTCGGCTATTCCGCCGACGAGATCGAGGCGCTGGTCGCCGGCGGCGCGGTGGCGCGCGACAAGGTAGGGCGCGACGAGACGGCGGCGGGGGACGCCTCATGAGCTGGGCGGAGGTTCCCGCGCGCGTCCACATCCAGGAAGTGGTGACGCGCGACGGCCTGCAGATCGAGCCGCGCTTCCTGCCTACCGAGGACAAGATCGCGCTGATCGACGCGCTGTCCGACACCGGTGTCGCCAAGATCGAGGTGACGTCCTTCGTCTCGCCCAAGGCGGTGCCGAACCTCGCCGATGCCGGTGAGGTGGCGCGCTCGATCCGCCGCAATCCGGCGGTGACCTATGTGGCGCTGGTGCCCAATCTGCGCGGCGCCGAGGCGGCGCTGGACGCCGGGATGGACGAGCTCAACCTCGTCATGTCGGTGAGCGAGACCCACAACCTCGCGAATATGCGCATGACGCCGGAGCAGTCGCTGGACGGCTTCCGCGCCATTGTGAGTGCCGCCGCCGGCAGCCCGGCGCAGCTGAACGGCTCCATCGCGACCGCCTTCGGCTGCCCCTTCGAGGGCGCGCAGCCGGAGGAAAAGGTGCTGGCGCTGGTCGAGGGCTATCTCGCGCTCGGCCTCCATTCGGTGACGCTGGCCGACACGACCGGCATGGCCAATCCGCGCCAGGTGGGCCGGCTCGTCGCGGCGTTCCGCGCCCGGTTCGGCGCCGTGCCGCTGACGCTGCACTTCCACAACACGCGCGGCATGGGCCTCGCCAATGCGCTCGCCGCGCTGGAGGCGGGGGCGGAGCGCTTCGACGCCTCGCTCGGCGGCCTTGGCGGCTGCCCCTTCGCCCCCGGCGCCACCGGCAACATCTCCACCGAGGACCTCGTGCACATGCTGGAGGAGATGGGCGTGCCGACCGGCGTCGACCTCGCCCGCCTGCTCGATCTGGCGCGCCAGCTGCCGGCGCTCATCGGCCACGACATTCCCGGCCAGGTGGCCAAGGCCGGCCGCAGCGGCGACCTGCATGCCGCGCCGGCCGGCCTGCGTCGCGCCGCCATCTGAAGGAAGACCCCAGCCATGGGAGGACAGAACATGCAGACCGCCATGCTGCGGCCACCCGCCGGGGGAGCGCCCGGTGTCGGCGCCCCGCCGGCGGTGGCGCTGGACGACATCGCCATCAGCTTCGCCATACCCGGCCGCCCGCTGTTCAAGGCGGTGGCGCCGACCTCGCTGCATGTACGCGAGGGCGAGTTCGTCTCGATCGTCGGGCCTACCGGCTGCGGCAAGTCCACGTTGCTCAACGCCACGGCCGGGCTGCTGCGCCCGGCCGGCGGCCGGGTGTCGATCTTCGGTGCGCCGCTCGCCGGCCTCAACGCCCAGGCCGGCTATCTCTTCCAGCAGGACGCGCTGATGCCCTGGAAGACCGCGCTCGACAATGTGGCGATCGCGCTGGAGATCGGCGGCACCCGCCGCGCCGATGCGCTGGCGCAGGCGCAGGACTGGCTGAAGAAGGTGGGCCTCGCCCGTTTCGGCGACCGCTACCCGCACCAGCTGTCCGGCGGCCAGAGGAAGCGCGTCGGCCTCGCCCAGGTGCTGGTGCGCGGCCCGAAGATCCTCTTGATGGACGAGCCGTTCGGTCCGCTCGACGCCCAGACCCGGCAGATCATGGGCACGCTGCTCCTGAACCTGTGGGCGCAGGACCGCAAGGCGGTGCTGTTCGTCACCCACGACCTCGAGGAGGCCATCGCGCTGTCCGACCGCGTCGTCATCATGTCGGCCGGGCCGGAGGCGCGGATCATTGGGGATTTCCCGATCGACCTCGCCCGCCCGCGCGACACCGCCGACATCCGCCTCGATCCGCGCTTCCACGAGCTGTACCGCCAGATCTGGAACCAGCTGAAGGCGGAAGTCGTGAAGACCTATGGGGAGGACGCGCCGTGAAGATCCATCCCGGCAGGCTCCTGCTGCTGCAAATACTGGTCGCCGTCGTGGCCATCGGCTTCTGGCAGTTCGGCGCCACGGTTCCCGTCGGCGGCACCTATCTGCTGCCGGAGTTCTTCTTCTCGACCCCGCTCGACGTGATGAAGCGGGTGGTGCAGCTGTTCGTCTCCGGCACCATCTGGAAGCATCTGTGGATCACGCTGACCGAGACGGTGCTGGCCTTCGTCATCGGCTCGGCCGCCGGCGTCGCCATCGGCTTCTGGTTTGCGCGCAAGCCGATCCTGGCGGCGGTGTTCGATCCCTATGTGAAGATGGTCAACGCCCTGCCGCGCGTGGTGCTGGCGCCGATCTTCATGCTGTGGCTCGGCCTCGGCATCTGGTCGAAAGTGGCGCTCGGCGTCTCGCTGGTGTTCTTCATCGTGTTCTTCAACGTCTATCAGGGCGTGAAGGAGGTGAGCCCGGTGGTGCTCGCCAATGCCCGCATGATGGGGATGAGCGAGCACCAGCTGTTCCGCAACGTCTACTGGCCCTCGGCGCTGTCCTGGATGTTCTCCTCGCTGCACACCTCGGTCGGCTTCGCGCTGGTCGGCGCGGTGGTGGGCGAATATCTCGGCGCCTCCGCCGGCCTCGGCTATCTCATCCATCAGGCCGAGGGCGTGTTCGACGTCACCGGCGTGTTCGCCGGCATGTTCATCCTCGCCGCCTTCGTGCTGATCATCGACTGGGGCGTCACCCGGATCGAGAACCGGCTGCTGGTCTGGCGGCCGCAGCCGGCCGGCGAGCAGGCCTGATCGTCATCGCCTGACCGCTATTCAACGACAAAAGGAGGAAACCCCAATGAAGATGCGTACTCTGCGGATTGGTGCTTTGCTCGTGGCCGCGAGCCTGCTGTTCCCCGCGCTCGGCGCGGCGCAGGCGGCCGAGATCGAGAAGCCCAACCTCACCCTCGGCGTCGGCGGCAAGCCGCTGCTCTACTATCTGCCGCTGACGCTGGCGGAGAAGCTCGGCTACTTCAAGGACGCGGGGCTGAATGTCGAGATCAACGATTTCGGCGGCGGCGCCAAGTCGCTGCAGGCGCTGATCGGCGGCTCGGTGGACGCCGTCACCGGCGCCTATGAGCACACCATCCGCATGCAGACGAAGAAGCAGGACATCCGCGCCGTCATCGATCTCGGCCGCTATCCCGGCATCGTCGTCGCGGTGCGCAAGGCCGAGGCGGACAAGATCAAGACCGTCGCCGACCTCAAGGGCAAGAACATCGGCGTCACCGCGCCGGGCTCCTCCACCCACATCATGGTGCAGTACCTGTTGACCAAGGCGGGGCTGAAGCAGGACGACGCCTCGTTCATCGGCGTCGGCGGCGGCGCCTCGGCGGTAGCGGCGATGCAGAAGGGCGAGATCGACGCCATCTCGCATCTCGATCCGGTGATCTCCAAGCTGGAGGATCTCGGCCTGATCAACGTGCTGGTCGACACCCGCACCACCGAGGGCACCGAGAAGGTGTTCGGCGGCCAGAATCCCGCCGCCGTGCTCTACTTCAAGGAGAGCTTCATCAAGGAGAACCCGAACACGGTGCAGGCGCTCACCAACGTCTTCTACAAGACGCTGAAGTGGCTGGAGAAGGCGACGCCGGAACAGATCGCCGCCAACGTGCCGGAAGAATACTGGCTGGGCGACAAGAACCTCTACATGAAGGCGGTCGAGGCGTCGCGGCAGTCCTATTCGACCGACGGCAACATCGACGAGGCCAGCATGAAGAGCGCGCTGAGCCTGATCACCACGACCGATCCCTCGATCGACCCCGCGTCCATCGACCTTTCCAAGACCTTCGACGGCTCCTTCCTCGCCAAGGCCAAGGCGAAGGGGCAGTAGTGTTTGGTCCCGCCGGCCGTGCCGCTCGTGAGGGCACGGGCGGCGGGACGTCGCGGGGCCTCCTTGTCGCCCGGCCGCTCCCCGGACCACGGCCGGTCGGCTTGGCGGTCATTTTACGCGAGCGGCGGCGCCAGCGCGGGATCGTGCCGCGATGGCCGTGGCGTCGCGGCCTCCGCTCAATTAAGAAGGGCATTCCCGACGTTTTCCGATGGCTTCCGTTCGACGCCTGACGACCCGACCAGATAGGCGGAACCAGCCGTGCCCTTCATGACCACCAATCCGGCGCTCGCGCGCGCGCTGGCCGAGCGCGATTACAACAACCCGACCCCGGTGCAACTCGCCGTGCTGGCGCCCGAGGCGTCGGGCCGCGACCTGCTGGTCTCGGCGCAGACCGGCTCCGGCAAGACGGTGGCCTATGGCCTCGCCATGGCCGAGACGCTGCTGGGTACCGAGGAGCGGTTCAATGTCGCCTCCGCCCCGCAGGCGCTGGTGGTGGCACCCACCCGCGAGCTGGCGCTGCAGGTGCAGCGCGAATTCGCCTGGCTCTACGCGGAGACCGGCGCGCGCGTCGTCTCCTGCGTCGGTGGCATGGATCCGCGCGCCGAGCAGCGCCTGCTGAACCAGGGCGCCCATATCGTCGTCGGCACGCCAGGACGCCTGCGCGACCATCTCGAGCGCGGCCGGCTCGACCTCTCCGCCCTGCGGGTCGCCGTGCTCGACGAGGCCGACGAGATGCTCGACCTCGGCTTCCGCGAGGATCTGGAGTTCATCCTCGACGCCACGCCGCCGGAGCGGCAGAGCCTGCTGTTCTCCGCCACCATGCCGCGCGGCATCACCACCCTGGCGAAGAACTACCAGCGCGACGCGCTGCGCATCGAGGTGGCGACCGCCGAGGGCGGCCATGCCGACATCGAGTACCGCACCATCCGCGTCGCGCCGACCGAGACCGACCACGCGGTGGTCAACGTGCTGCGCTTCTACGACACGCCGACCGCCATCGTGTTCTGCAACACCCGCGAGGCGGTGCGGCGCCTGCACGCCATGCTGCAGGAGCGGCAGTTCTCCGCCGTGGCGCTGTCCGGCGAACTGAGCCAGAGCGAGCGCAACCATGCGCTTCAGGCGCTGCGCGATGGCCGGGCACGGGTCTGCGTCGCCACCGACGTCGCGGCGCGCGGCATCGACCTGCCCAATCTCGGCCTCGTCATCCATGCCGACCTGCCGAACGACGCCGAGAGCCTGCAGCACCGCAGCGGCCGCACCGGGCGCGCGGGCCGCAAGGGCGTGAGCGCGTTGCTGGTGCCGCCGTTCCGCCGCCGCCGTACCGAGGACCTGATGCGCGGCATCGGCGTCGTCCCGGCCTGGTCGGGCCCGCCGACCGCCGAGGAGATCCGCCGGCTCGACCATGAGCGCATGCTGCTCGACCCGGTGCTCACCGACGATCCCGGCGAGGAAGATGTCGCCGCCGCCCAGACGCTGCTGGCGGCGCATTCGGCCGAGCATATCGCCGCCGCGCTGGTGCGGCTCTATCGCGCCGGCCTGCCGGCACCCGAGGAAGTCGCCGACCCCGGCGAGCCGCGGAATGTGCGCGATCGCGGTACCCAGCGCGACTTCGGCGGGCCGGCGGGCGAAGGCGGCAGCGCCTGGTTCCGCCTCAATATCGGTCGCCGCAACAATGCCGATCCCCGCTGGCTGCTGCCGCTGATCTGCCGGCGCGGAAACGTGACGCGCAAGGACATCGGCGCCATCCGCATCTTCGACGAGGAGACCGCCTTCGAGGTGGGGCTCGCCGCCGCCGACCGCTTCGGCAAGGCGGTGCGCAAGGCCGAGGGCGCCGACGTGGTCATCGAGCCGTTGCCCGGCGGCCCGTCGGGGGAGCGTTTCGAGCGTTCCTCGCGTGGCAAGCCGGGGCCTGGCAAGCCGGGGCGCGACAAGCCGGGCCGCGACCGGCCGGAACGCGACAAGCCGGTGCGGGACAGGTCGGAGCGCGACAAGCCGGAGCGCGATAAGCCGGGTCACGCCTCCGCGCGCCACGACAAGCCGTGGCAGGACGCGCCGCCGGCCGAGAAGTCGTTCCGCGATAAGGAGTTCCGTGACAATAAGGGTTTCCGCGACAAGTCCGAGGCGGGGAAACCCGCGCGCGGCAAGAAGCCGTATGACAAGCCGGCCTATGACAAGCCCGGCCGCGAGGCTCCTCCTTTCGAGAAGCCGCGTGGCGCGAAGACGGAGGGCGCGGCGGCCGGCGAGCGGCCGCAGAAGCGCCAGCGCCCGGATGGTTTCGAGGGCAAGCCGAAGGGCAAGCCGCCGCGCCGCTCCTGAGTGCGGGCATTTGCGGAGATCGGCCGGCTAGCCGGGGGAGTGACGGCGCGCCGCCGACGGGCGGTGGCGGCTCCTCGCGCCGCCTTGCCGGATGGCGCGGCGGCCGGGTCCGTTGCGCCGCCGCACGATTTGCTCTAGGTCGGTGTCATCCATCAGGACCCGGTGAAAATCCGGGTGGCTCTTCCGGCCGCCGATCCGCCGGACAACGCACATGTAGCGCTGCCTTTACCGCCCGTTCCCGGCGGATGCCCGCTCTTTGCGAAGATTTTCAATGACATCCCGCTTCCGCTATTTCCGCGACTGGACTTCCAACATCCGCGCCGACGTGCTCGCCGGCATCGTCGTCGCCCTCGCCCTGATCCCGGAGGCCATCGGCTTCTCCGCCATCGCCGGCGTCGATCCCAAGATCGGCCTGTTCGCCTCCTTCGCCATCGCCTGCGTCTCGGCGGTGGTCGGCGGGCGACCGGGCATGATCTCCGCCGCCACTGCGGCCACCGCCGTGGTGATGGTCAGCCTCGTGCGCGACCACGGACTGCCCTATCTGTTCGCCGCGACCATCCTGATGGGGCTCATCCAGATCGTTGCCGGCCTGCTGCGGCTCGGCCGGGTGATGCGCTTCGTGTCGCGCTCGGTGATCACCGGCTTCGTCAATGCGCTCGCCATCCTCATCTTCATGGCGCAGCTGCCGGAACTGGTCGGCGTGCCGGTGCAGACCTATCCGATGATCGCGGCGGGGCTCGCCATCATCTACCTGTTCCCGCGGGTGACGAAGGCCGTGCCGTCCCCGCTCGTCGCCATCGCCGCGCTCACCCTGTTCGCGTGGTGGAGCGGCATGGAGCTGCGCACCGTCGGCGATCTCGGCGAATTGCCGTCGAGCCTGCCGGTCTTCGCGCTGCCCGACGTGCCGCTGAACCTCGAGACGCTGCGGATCATCCTGCCCTATTCGCTGACGCTGGCCGCGGTCGGCCTGCTGGAATCGCTGCTCACCGCGCAGATCGTCGACGACATGACGGATACGACGAGCAACAAGAGCCAGGAATGCATCGGCCAGGGCGCCGGCAACATCGCCTCGGCACTGATCGGCGGCATGGGCGGCTGCGCGATGATCGGCCAGTCGATGATCAACGTGTCCTCCGGCGGGCGCGGCCGGCTGTCGACCTTCGTCGCCGGCGCGTTCCTCCTCTTCCTGATCCTCGTGCTGGACGATCTGGTGCGCATCATCCCGATGGCGGCCCTGGTCGCGGTGATGATCATGGTGTCGATCGGCACCTTCTCCTGGCGCTCGCTGCTCGATCTGCGCACCAATCCGCGCTCCTCCTCGGCGGTGATGCTGGCGACGGTGATCACCGTGGTCGCGACGCACGACCTCGCCCTTGGCGTGCTGATCGGCGTGCTGCTATCCGGGGTGTTCTTCGCCGGCAAGGTGGCCCGCCTCGTCGAGGTGACGGCCCACGTCGATGAGGCGCAGGGGCGCGCCGTCTATACCGTGACCGGGCAGATCTTCTTCGCCTCGGCGGAGGTGTTCCTGCGCGGCTTCGATGTCGACCGGCCCTGCCGTGACGTGGTGATCGACGTCAGCCGGGCGCATTTCTGGGACATCACCGCCATCGGCGCGCTCGACAAGGCGGTGGCGAGGCTGCGGCGCGCGGGGGCCGAGGTCACGGTTCGCGGCCTCAACGAGGCTAGCGCCTCCATGGTCGACCGCTTCGCCCGGCACGACAAGGACGTCGCCGAGATGCGCCACCCGCATTGACCGCCAAAGCCCGACCATGAGCGCCGGCCGGGGGGGCGTAGGGACCGGCGCCCGGCCAGAAGCAAGGCTCCCCGCCGCTGCGCGGTGCCCAAGGGCGCGAGCGATGGCCGTCCGGACCTAGAAATGCCAGGCGAGGCTCAGGGTCGGGCCGTGCATCGTGGTATTGTAACGGAACGAGCCGCCATCGCCGTTGGTGCTCTCGTAATCCTCGTAGAGGTAGCGGTAGCCGATCGCGCTGGAGATCGACGGCGTCCACATGTAGCCGAGACCGACATAGCCGTTGCTGGACAGCTTCGAGCCGACGCCGAAGCCGCCAATATCCGCGGTGGCGTTGACGAACCAGCGTTCGTCGATTGTCCAGCGGGCGACCAGCCCGACCGTCGGGTCGATCCAGCTCTCGCTCTGATGCCCGGCCAGCGGCGACGGCAGGTTGGGCGTCGTCAGCGAAACGTCGGAGGACAGCTGCACGTAGCGCAGGCCGCCGGTCACGGCGAGATCGACATGGGGCAGGCCGAGCGGCAGCCAGTAGCCGACAGCGCCGGTGGCGATGGTCTGCGTCAGCTCGGTATCGAGCGTGCTGCCGCCGTACAGCCCGACCTGATCGGTATGCGACAGTCGGGCGAGCACGAGGTCGGCCAGGAACAGCCATTGCCCGTTGCTGGCCAGGAATGAGCCCATCATCGCGCCGTCGAGATTGTCGAGCACGTCTGCGATGGAGGCGTCGATCGGCGTCGTCGGCAGCTTGCGCACGCCGAGGTCGCCATCGATGCCGGTGAGCCAGCCATAGAGGGTCGCCTGGAAGCGCCAGTCGGACGCCGCCTGCACCGGCGCGGGTGCTTTCGTGATCGCGGCGGGCAGGTCGGCCGCCTGCGCCGAACAGGCAAGCAGACCGGCGAGCGCCAGTGTGCCGAACGCCGGCAGGATTCGGTGCATCATGTCCCGTGCTTTCGATGGTCGTACGAATGGACGACCGGCGCGGTCTGGCGCGCCGGTCGTCGGCTCGATCAGCTGACCTTGGTGACTGCGGGAATGACCCAGGAACCGTCGAGGATGGAGGGCGTGTTCTCGTCCGGCCAGTACAGGCGCAGCATCAGGTTGAACCGATCCTTCGGCGCCGGCAGCCAGTTGGCCTCCTTGCCGGCACCGGGGCTCTCGTTCTGGACGTAGATCACCAGCGAACCGTCCGCCTCGAGCTTGGGATTGGCCCGCATGCTCATCGAATAGCGGTCGATCGGGTTGGCGACGAAGAACATGTTGGCGTCGTACATGGTCAGCGACCAGAAGCCCTTCACCGGCGGCAGCTGGCCGGGCGCGAAGCGCAGTTCGTACTTGTTGGCGCCGCTGTATTCGCGGTTGTCCTTGTCCTTCAGCGAGGTGGGGTAGACCGCGTCCTGCGGGCGGTTGGCGCCGAGGCCGATGGCGGTGATCAGTGCGCGCTGGAGATAGTCGGTGCCATAGAGGCCGGTCTTGGTGGTGTAGCCCCAGCCATTGATGCTCTCGACGTCGCCGCCGCTGAACTTGAAGTGCAGCATGATGCGGTCGAAGGAGAGCTGCGGCAGCCGCTTCGCCCAGCGCGCATCGATCGCCTTGGCATCGAAGTCCTGGCCGGGCACGAGGCCGATCTGCTTGAAGCGCTCGAGGGCCGGCGCGTCCTTGGCCGAGGGCGGGTTGCTCTTGAGCAACTGCGCCAGCAGGGTGAAGTATTCCACCGCGCTCAGCGCGTTCACCTGGTCGCGCACCGGGGTCTTCATGTCGATGCCGGCATCGACCTTGCCGGCGGGCGGCGTGTAGTCCTTGCCGAGCGTGCTCAGCGGGAACAGCTTGAACTGGTCCTGCAGGGCGTGGACGGCGGCGTAGTCCTCCGGCGTGCCGGTGCAGTAGATGCGGCCGAGCATCCAGACCATGCTGGTGGGCGACTTCAGCTGCACCATGCCGTCCGGCACCTTGCCGGACCAGCCGGGGCCGGTGACGAGATAGGTCTGCGCGCCCGTGCCGGTGGTGCGGGAGCCCGGCACCTGGAACACGTCGGTCCAGCCGTCGAGGAAGGGCAGCAGGAAGTAGCGGCCCTTCATGTCCGGTACGCTCACCACCCACGGCTCGTCGCCGACATCGAAGAAGGCGGTGGTGTAGAGCGTGTCGGCGTTCGGGGCCGTCACGTCGCGGAACGTCGCGTCGGGATAGGCGCGCAGCTTGATCAGCGTGCCCATCGGCGCGCGGGTGCCTTCCGCCTGCGCGACATTGGTCATCACCCGGCGGGTCATCTCCATCGTGACCAGCGGATAGCCGTAGACATAGGCATCCGACGCGATATCGAAGCCTTCCGCTCCCTCGACGAGGTCGAAGATGGGGCCGTCCCAGGCAAGCGCACTGCGCGCCGACACGGCGGCGGCCAAGGCAGTCGTTCCCAGGAACAGGGCACGGCGCGAAATACTCATGACATGCTTCCTTGATGGCATCGGGCGAAAGCCGGGTTCTTCCGGTCGATCGGTTGCGCCCCTCGAGCCCGTCGGCTGACCTCGTGTGATTTTGCCGCGGTCATCGACAGCGTTTCAACGGAGGGGGTTCAGCAGGCGGAGGGCAGAATTCGGGTCGGGAGTTCAGGCGTCGGCACTCGGCCCTTCGATTGATGACTTGGTGGGCCCGGGTGCAACTCGTGCATCGACTGTACCTTCACCGTCATGACGGCCGAACGACCTTGCAGGATGGTGAAGGGATAACTTAAGGATATCGTCGTCGCTTGCTTTTTGGGGACAGGAGCCATCAATTTTGAACAATATCCCGTCCCAGCGCGTCGGCCCTGTAGCCGCGCTTCCCGGGCTGCTCCGCGAGCTGGGGGTCGAACCCGAACAGGCCTTTGCCGGCTCGGGCATCGCTCCTGGCGAACTCGTCCCCGATGCCCGCTTTCCGTTTCCCTCCATCGTCGGGCTGATCGAGCGTGCCGCTGTGCTGGCGCGCTGTCCGCATCTGGGGCTGCTGCTCGGGGCGCGAAACGATCACCGCGCCCTCGGCCCGATCGGCGAGATGATGGTCTGCGCGCCGACGCTCGGCGAAGCCTTCCGCGATTATGTCAGCCTGCAGATCGGCTATTCGCGCGGCGCGGTCGTCTATCTCCAGCGGGCTGACGACGACTATTTCGTGGGCTACGGCCTCTATGACGCCGGTACCGACCCCAGCCGGCACGTGCATGATCTGGTCGTCGCCATCGGCTGCAACATGGCGCGGGCGCTGACGAGCGGGCGCGCCCAGCCCTTGCGGGTGCTGGAATGCGTCGGCCCGCCGGCGAACCCGGCATTCTACCGCAGCACGCTGAAGACGACGGTGGCGTTCGATCAGGAACAGACCGGCATCGTGCTGTCGGCGCGTGACATGGCGCTGCCCTTGCCCGGTGCCGATCCCGTCCGCCGATTGCAGCTGCGGACCGTCATCCAGAAGATGGTGCGCGGCGATCTCGAGGACATCCCGGCCCAGGTGCGCCACACCCTGCGGCCGCGGCTGATGCTCGGCGAGG
The DNA here is from genome assembly GCF_018390695.1 of Ancylobacter sonchi. Lineage (GTDB taxonomy): Bacteria > Pseudomonadota > Alphaproteobacteria > Rhizobiales > Xanthobacteraceae > Ancylobacter > Ancylobacter sonchi. The sequence continues at coordinate 134,681 of NZ_JAHBGF010000019.1, forward strand.
CCGATCGAGATGCGGTCGCGGCGGAGATCGGCATGGGCGCTCGTACGCTCGCCCGCCACCTCGCCCGTGCCGGCACCAGCTTCGAGGACATCAAGGACGAGGTGCGCTTCACCGTGGCACGCGAGCTGCTCACCCTGACGCGGCTGCCGATCGGGCGCATCGCCGAGGCGCTGTCCTATTCGGCCATCAGCTCTTTCGACCATGCCTTCCTGCGATGGGCCGGCGTCACGCCCTCGCAATGGCGCGCCGGGCACTCGGCGACGACCGGAAACGGGGCAGCCGGATCGTCCTAGCCGTTCTCCCGGCGGGAGGGGAGGGCGGGCTCCGGCACCCGCCGCTTCATCCGGGTCAGGGCGTCAAAAGTCCGTTGGCGAGCCCGACGACCACCGGGCCCATCAGCGGCAGAAGCACATTGGCGATGGCATAGGTGACGGTGTAGCCGATGACCGGCGTGCTGTTGCCCGCCTGGTTGACCGTGTCCTCGTTCAGGGCGACCGGCGCGCCCGCGCGCGCTAGCGAGAGCACATAGATGTCGTGCCGCAGGCTGTCGCTGACGGCGCCGCGGATCTGTCCGAAGCTCTTGCCGAGATAGTCGGCGGCGGTGATCGCCACGTCGCGGGTGACCAGCACCAGCTCCATGTCCGGCGACGGCAGCACCTCGGTGCCGACCTCCGGGCCGATCTTCACCACCGCCGCGCGCCGGCCGACCAGCAGCGCGATGTCGCCCGGCTGCAGGCGCAGGCCGGGGGTGACGCCGAGCAGCGTGCCCGCCCGGCTGACCTTCTCGACCGTGATCTCGCGATTGGCGGCCGCCTCCAGCTCGCCAATGGTGCGCGCTCCGCCCGCCCCGAGCTCGAAGGTTCGCCCGACCAGCTCCGGCAGGGCAGGCTCCTCGCTCGGCCCGTAGACCTGCGCCCCGGCCAGCAGCTCGGCCTCCGCCTTCATGGCATCGTCGCGAAGGGTGCGGCGCATGAGCCAGGGCAGGATGTTCACGCAGATGATGATCGCCCCGAACGACCCGAAGATGTAGGTCACCGCATATCCGACGGCGACATTGCCCTGCAGGTGCTGGACCTCGTCGGCGGCGAGCCCGAGCTTGGAGATCGCCGAACTCGCCGTGCCGATGATGGCCGACTGGGTCAGTCCGCCCGCCGCCACGCCGGCGGCCAGCCCCTTGTCGAGCCCGAACAAGCGCGCCAGGACGACGACCGTGATCAGTCCGGAGATGGCCAGGAAACCGGCCATCGCGATTTCCTTGATGCTCTGGCGGCCGAGCGACCGGAAGAACTGCGGCCCGCTCTCATGACCCACCGCATAGATGAACAGCGCAAAGAGCAGGGATTTGACGCCATTGTCGATCTGGACGCCGACCTGGCTGATGACGACCGCGACGAGCAGGGACCCGGCGACGCCGCCCAGCTGGAATTTCCCGAAGCGGAAATTGCCGATCCAGTAGCCGATGGCGAGCGATAGAAAGAGCCCGATTTCGGGCGATTGGGCGAGAAGGGTGGACAGCCAAGTCATGATGGCGTCCGGGCACATGCGACGAATGAGCGGCAGGCGAGGGAGTAACGAAGGCTCTTCTCGACTTCGCTCTTTCCGAGCGAGGCCATCGGTCGAAGGCGGTTCGTCTTAGGAAGACATATCCGCGATGTCGGCGGGCGAGAAGCCACTCCTGTCGTCACCCTGAAGACAATTGCGCGTGACAGATGTGCGCGGACATCTTTTCCGCGATCCGCATTACTTCAGAATTTCTGGTAAAATGCGAGATATGCTGTGGATTCTCGATTCCATTCAGAATGATGTTGGGATTCGCGCTTCCCGTGGAGAGTAGACGCGGTCCGCTATGCTGGAGGCTATGCGGCATCGGATGGCGTTGCAATCGTCTGCATCCGGACACATGGTCGTAGCCGCCGGAGCGCTGGGCTCGAGCCATGTCGCCTGGTGATCAGGAAGCCGCGAAGCAGGGCGGGCTGATCCGGCCGCGTCTCGGCGCGCCATTTGAGAGCCCTCCCGGACCGGGGCGCCGAACCGTTCCGCCGAACCGTTCCGCCTCGATGGATGGTACGGTTCGGCTCATGCCCGACGGGGCATCACGCTTCCTGCATCGATGCTTCGCTTCCTCCGGCACTCTCCACGCGATCAGTCACCCCGTTGTCAGAAGCATCGGCTAGGTCCGCTTCCTTGGAAATCCTTCCTCAGAGAAGCCCGACCCAGACTGTGACATCATGAAAGTACCGGCGCACGGCCCATCCGCTACGGCGATCAATTCCGCCTTCCGTTCCTGCCGCCGGCCGCTGCTGGGCGTGGGCGCCTTCAGCTGCGTCATCAACCTTTTGATGCTGACCGGCCCGTTCTTCATGCTGCAGGTCTATGACCGCGTGCTGGCGAGCCGCAGCGTGCCGACCTTGGTGGCGCTGCTGGTGCTAGCGGCGGTGCTCTACGCTTTTCAGGGACTGCTCGACCTCATCCGCGCCCGCATCCTCGTGGGCGTGGGCATGCGGCTCGACGCCAATCTGCGTCGCCTCGCCTTCGACCTGATGTCCGGGCTGGCGCTGCGCCGTGGCGCGGATGGCAATAGCCAGCAGCCGCTGCGCGATCTCGACCAGATCCGGCAGTTCGTCTCCGGCCAGGGCCCGATCGCCATGTTCGACCTGCCCTGGGTGCCGCTCTATCTCGGGCTGCTCTTCGTCTTCCATCCGCTGCTGGGACTGGTCGGCCTCGGCGGCATCGTCGTGCTGTGCGGCTTCATGCTGGTGACGGAGTTCTCCACCAAGGCGCCGCAGCGCGAGGTGGCCAAGCGCTCGGTCACCCGCAATGCCCTCGCCGATACCTATTCGCGCAATATCGAGGCGATCGGGGCGCTGGGCATGGGCGAGGCGCTGCGCAGGCGCTGGGAGCAGGCCCACGACGCCTATCTCGCTGACAACCGCAAGGCGACCTACGTCTCCGGCGATCTCGTCGCCTCCAGCAAGTCGTTCCGCTTCCTGCTGCAGTCGCTGATGCTGGCGGCCGGCGCCTTCCTGGTGATCGGCGGCGAGGCGTCGGGCGGCGTGATGATCGCCGCCTCGATCATCTCCTCGCGCGCCCTCGCCCCGGTCGAGCTGGCGATCGCCAATTGGCGTGGCTTCGTCGCCGCCCGGCAGGGCTATGCCCGGCTGGTGGCGCTGGCGCGGGAAATCCCGGCGAGCGCCGCTCCCATGCCGCTGCCGGCGCCCGTCGCCCGCCTCGACGTCGCCGCGCTCGCGGTGGCCGCGCCCGGCCAGCCCCGGCCGATCATCGCCGGCATCACCTTCAATGTCGCCGCCGGCAGCGCGGTGGGGGTGATCGGCACCAGCGGATCAGGTAAGTCCACTTTGGCGCGGGGCCTCGTCGGCGCGTGGCCGGGCTCCAAGGGCAGCGTCCGGCTCGACGGTGCCGCCATCGAGCAATGGGACCGCGACGCGCTCGGCCGCCATATCGGCTATCTGCCGCAGGACGTCGTACTGTTCGACGGCACGGTGGCGGAGAACATCGCCCGCTTCCAGCCCGATCCCGAACCCGCGGCCATCATCGCCGCCGCCACGCGCGCCGGCGTGCACGACTTGATCCTGCGCCTGCCCAATGGGTACGACACCCGGCTCGGCGAAGGCGGCGCCGCGCTGTCCGGCGGCGAGCGCCAGCGCGTGGCGCTCGCCCGCGCGCTTTATGGCGAGCCGTTCCTCATCGTGCTGGACGAGCCCAACTCCAATCTCGACGCCGCCGGCGAGACCGCGCTGACGCAGGCGATCCGGTGGGCGCGGGAGACCGGGCGGGTGGTGGTGGTCATCGCCCACCGGCCGAGCGCTCTCGCGGCGGTCGATCTGGTGCTGATGCTGGCGGACGGCAAGCAGCAGGCCTTCGGCCCCCGCGCCGAGGTGCTCGGTCGCGTGCTCAAGCAGCCGGTGGCCGCATGATCGCCCTTCGTTCCCTGTTCGAGCGCCTGCGCGCTCGCCTCGCTGCGGCTCTTGCCTCCCGCCCCACCACAGCCGCGACCGGGGACGGCATCGAGCGCCATCTCATGGTCGGCACCGCCGTCACCCTGCTGCTGGTCCTCGGCGGCGGCGGGTGGGCGGCGATGGCGGCGCTCAACGGCGCGGTGGTCGCCTCCGGCACCTTCGTGGTGGAAAGCTCCGGCAAGCGCATCCAGCACCCGGAAGGCGGCGTGGTCGGCGCGATCGCGGTGAAGAACGGCCAGCATGTCGAGACAGGGGAAACCCTGCTGCGGCTCGACGACACCGTCACTCTCGCCAATCTGATGGTGGTCGATACCCAGCTCGTCGAGCTGTCGGCCCGCCGCGCCCGCCTTGAAGCCGAGCGCGACGGCGCGGCATCCGTGCAGCATGCCGAGGACCTCGTGACCCGCCGTGCCGAGGCGAATGTCGCGCGCGCCCTTGACGGCGAGGTCAGCCTGTTCGTCTCGCGACGTGCCGCCATGGACGGGCAGGTCTCGCAATTGCACACCCGCATCGAGCAGCTCGGCGACGAGGTCGGCGGGCTCGATGCCCAGATCGCCGCCAAGGGCGTCGAGCTCGGCTTCATCGGCGAGGAGATCGACGGCGTCGAGACGCTGCACAAGAAGGGCCTCGTGCCGCTCACCCGGCTGCGCGCGCTCCAGCGCGACGCCGCGCGCATCTCCGGCGAGCGGGGACAGTTGCAGGCCGATCTGGCGCGCACCCACGGGCGCATCAGCGAGACCGAGCTGCAGATCCTCCAGCTCGACCAGGACCGCCGCGCCGAGGTGATCGGGGAACTGCGCGACATCGAGGGCAAGTGGGCCGAATTGCAGGAGCGCCGCATCGCCGCGCAGGACAAGCTCACCCGTGTCGAGTTGCGCGCGCCGGTGTCCGGCATCGTGCACCAGCTCGATGTCCACACGGTGGGCGGCGTCGTCTCGCCGGGCCAGACGGTGATGATGATCGTGCCCGGCAACGACGCGCTGGTGATCGAGGCGAAGATCGCCCCGGCCGACATCGACCAGATCGCCATCGGCCAGCACGCCGAGATCCGGCTGGTCGCCTTCAACCAGAAGACCACGCCGGAGATCGCGGGCACGGTGTCGCGCGTGGCCGCCGACCTGACCACCGACGAGCGGGCCGGGCTGAGCTACTACGTCGCCCAGATCACCCTGCCGCCGGATCAGGTCGACCGGCTCGACGGCCTGAAGCTGATACCCGGCATGCCGGCGGAGATCTTCCTCCGGACCGGCGAGCGCACCGCGCTCAGCTATTTCGTCAAGCCGCTTCAGGACCAGATTGCCCGCGCGCTGCGCGAGGACTGACGGCCGGCGCTTCCTTGGCCGCCTCTTTGGACACCCCCTGGAACGCTTCCTGCGCGCAGGCGAAGAAATCGTCGATGAGCGGCGCCCGCCGCCGCTCGTCAAGGCAGATGACATATTCGTCGATCATGATGCCGGCGTCGCGGATCGGCACGAAGCGCAGCCGGCTGTCATGGCCGAACTCCAGATCGGCGATGACGCCGAGGCCGAAGCCGGCCGCCACCGTCTCGCGCACGCCCTCGCGCGTCGAGACTTCCAGCACCGCGCCTAGCGACACCCGGCTCTCTTCGAGATTCTGCTCGAACACCGCGCGGGTCCGCGAGCCGCGCTCGCGCAGTACGAAATTGATCCCCTGAAGATCGTGCAGCCCGACGCTGGCGTGCCGCGCCCAGTCGTGCTCCGCCGGGACCAGCAGGCCGATCCGCATCCGGGCCAGCGGCTGGACTTTCAACCGCTCGTCCTTCGGCCGCTCGGCGGTGATGCCGACATCGGCGCGGAATTGCAGCAGCTGTTCGATGACGCTGTCGGAATTGTGCACCTGCAACGAGAAGACGAGGTTGGGCCGCCGCCGGCGCAGCGCCCGCAATATGGGCAGCGAATGCACCACGCCATCGGCGGCGACGCGTAGCTGGCCGCCATCGATCTTCCGGCTCTTGAGGAGATTGGCCGCCTCGGCCAGCGTGGCGAACAGGCGCGAGGTCACCTGGTAGAGGCGCTCGCCATCGGCGGTGAGGGTGACGCCGCGCGGGCCTCGCTCGAACAGCGACAAACCGGACGCCGCTTCGAGCTGGCGTACCTGGTTGGACAGGTTCGACTGGCTGATCGCCGTCTCGCGCGCCGCCTGGGAATACCCTCCGGCGGCCGCGACATAGTGGAAGGCGCGAAGCTGGGTGATCGACAATCCTGCCTCCGATGCGGCGCCGGCAGGAGCCGAAGATCGCCGGCCAGGAGCGGAGGCGCGTCTCGGCGACCGGCCTGCCCGTCGCGTGAAGACGCCCCTATATCGGCCTTCGGCAGACAGGTTGATGACAGAGCCTTACCCCGTTGATCGCGTCAATCTCCATAGTGGTTCCACGCTTATCATAGGTTTTAATTGTAGCGCGGCACACGGGATCGTCAGCAGACTTGGCGTCAATACGCGGGTGTCGCATCTATTCGCGTTCGACGACGAAGCGAAATAGCCACGACATCGCGCGCGGCGGCAACAGAATTTGCCTGAATCTTCGACAATAGACCAGGGCACGCGTCTGCCACGAACTGACGACAGGCGTGTCCCGGGCTTGCATAGGAAAAAAGAAGGGGCGCCGCCGACCCGGACGGATCGGCGGCGCCCCCTTTTTCGGATCACGAGAACTGGAAGTCGTCGGCGCCGAAGCGGTTCTTGGTCATGTCCTCGACCAGCACCGTGTTGTTGCCGCTGTCGTCCAGCTGGATCACCACGCCCTCGGCGGTGTCGATCATCGCCGCCAGCACCTCGTCGAAGGTGGCGAAGTCCAGCGCGCTGAACTCGATCACGTCGCCGGTGGTGAAGTCGATGATCACGTCCGACCCGGCATTCTCGGTGAACACGAAGGTGTCGTCGCCGAGCCCGCCCTTGAGCACGTCGTCGCCCTCGCCGCCACGCAGCCTGTCATTGCCGAGGCCGCCATCGATGTAGTCGTCGCCGCCGCCGCCCCAGAAGCGGTCGTTGCCGTTGCCGCCGAGGAGGACGTCGTCATCCGCGCCACCGGCCAGCTGGTCGTCGCCGTTGCCACCTTCCAGCAGGTCGTCGTCGCCGCCGCCCGACAGCTTGTCATTGCCATTGCCACCGATCAGATGATCGTTGCCATAGCCGCCCAGCAGGTAGTCATTGCCGTTGCCGCCCTCGACGACGTCGTCGCCGGCACCGCCATTGAGGTGGTCATTGCCCGCGCCGCCTTGCAGCAGGTCGTCGCCGGTCTGGCCGAGCAGCGTGTCGTCGCCATTGCCGCCGACGACCACGTCGTCTCCCGCCCCGCCGTCGAGTTCGTCATCGCCATTGCCGCCGTCGAGCTGGTCGTCGCCGTCGCCACCCTTCAGCAGGTCGTTGCCCTCGCCGCCGGAAAGCTGGTCGTCGCCGTAATAGCCGAACAGCTTGTCGTTGCCGCCGCCGCCCGACAGCACGTCGTCGTCCTGTCCGCCCGCGAGGCGGTCATTGCCCGGGGTGCCCTGCGTGCCGGAGACGACGTCAAGCTCCACGCTGGCGGTGGAGGTGCCGCCCTTGCCGTCGGTGACGGTGTAGCTGAACGAGGCCGTGCCCTCGAAGCCCGCGGCCGGGGTGAACACCACATTGCCGTCGGCGTCGAGGCTCACCGTGCCGCCCACCGCGTCGGCGACCGACAGGATGTGCAGCGCGTCGGCATTGGCGTCGGTGTCGTTGGCGAGCAGCAGCGCCGCCGCCAGCGTCAGCACCTGGCCGGCGCGGGCGGTGAAGCCCTCGTCGTCCGCCGCCACCGGCGCGGTGTTCTCCGGCTCGTCCGCCTCGAGCGACACCACCGTCACATTGTCATAGGTGACGCCGCTGCCGGCATGCCAGTTGTAGAGGCCGAAGGTGCCCTTCTCGGTGTCGTGGATCTCGATCGGCTTGGTGAACAGCGCCGTGCCGTTCAGCCAGACCTGCAGCTTGCCGTCGACGATGTCGGCCCGCAGCGTGTTGGTGCCGGCGGTGTCGTAGCGCGTCGGGCCCTGCCAGAGCGTCTGCTCGATGCCGTCCTTGAGGCTGAACAGCTGCGGCAGGCCGGTCTGGTTGTCGAGCTCGAACTTGTAGTAGTTCTCGGCGTCCTGGTAGTGCAGCAGCAGGCCGACACCGCCGCCCGAGGTCGAGGTGAAGGTGGTCTCGACGCTGTAGTCCTCCCACTCCGAGGCGCCTTCGCCTTCATAGACGGCGTAGGTGCCCTTGCGCAGCGCGTAGATGCCGTCGCCGAGCGGGCTCCAGTTCAGGCTCCACTGCGAGGAGGGCGCCGTGTCGCCGGTGCCGCCGAGCTGGCGGCTGTAGCGGTCGGAGGTCTGCTGCAGCACGCCGTCGACCACCGCCCAGCTGGCGGCGTTGCCGAGCTCGCCCTCGTCGACGAAGCGGAAGCCCTGGGCGAGGCCGTCGGAGAAGTCCTCGTTCACCAGCACCTTGTCGGCGGCGACGATCTCCACCTTCATGGTGTCGCTGGAGGTGCCGCCGGCATTGGCGAGGTCGAGGCGGATCAGGTGCTCGCCGGTGCCGAGCGAGACGGTACCCTCGGCGCCGTTGGCGAGCGCTTCGCCGTCCTCGCTCCAGCCAACCGTGGTCTCGCCGGTCAGGCCGTTGCTGGAGAGCGCCGACAGGTCGATGTCGACCTTGCCGTCGCCATCGGTGTCGATGACGCGGATGGCCTTGCCGGCATCGGCGATCAGCGTGCCCTTCTGGACGAGGATGTCGTCGAAGAACACCTGCCGCTGGCCTTCCGACCAGACGCCGACCGTGCCGCCGGACAGTGGGCTCTCATCGGTGACCGGGCCGCCGAACAGCGCCTCGCCGTCCACGGACGCATAGAGCTTGCCGTCCGCTACCGCGAACTCCACCGCGAAGGCGCGGTCGAACGGGGTGGTCGCCGCCTCTGAGGCGAGCACCGTCTGGACGCCGCCCTGCACGCGGATGAGCTTGTGGGCGTTCTCGGCGATGTCGAAGGACAGGAGATAGTAGTTCTGCGCGTCGGTGTAGTAGGCGACGACGCCGAGGCCGAGCTGGTCCTCGGCGGTCAGCGTGGCGGAGACGGTGTAGCCGTTCCACGCCGCGCTGCCGGCGCCGGCCCAGGCCATGATGCCCGAGGCGCCGTCATAGGCGCGCAGCATGCCTTCCGGCGCCGCGATGCCCTCGACCACGGTATCGCGCGACTGCACGGAGCCGGCGACCTGCCAGCGGGCGCCCGGCGCGGTCCAGCCATCGGCGTTGCCGTCGTTGAAGTTCTCCGACAGCAGCGTGTCGCCGTCGGTCACGGTGACGCGCACGGTGTCGGTCGACACCGTGCCGTCGGTGGCGGTGGCGCGCAGCGTCAGCTGGTGCACGCCGGCGCCGAGCGCGAGCTCGGCCTGCGCGGTGGTGGCGACCACTTCGCCATCGGCGTTCAGCCACTCATAGCCGGCGATCTGGCCGAGCTTGTCGACCGAACCCTTGGCGTCGAGGCTCACCGTCGCGGTGCCGTCCTCGCCGGCGGCCACGGTCTGGCCGTCGCCCGCCTCGGCGCGGAACTGCGCGACCGGGGTGCCGAGATCGGCGTCGATCTCTTCCTCATGCTCGCGCAGCTCGCCGGTCAGCTGAGTGCCGGAGCCGTCGCCGATCACCTGCGACATCGAGCCATTGCCGAGATTGGCCTGCAGGTTGCCGTTGGTGAAGTCGAACTGCACCATGTTGGCGTCGGACAGCAGCTCGGTGAACGGACCTGAGGCGGTCGGGCCGCCCAGTTCCGCCACTTCCTCGGCGCTGAGAGTCTTCTCAACGAAGGCGAAGGACGACATCGAGAAATCGGTGGTCTCGCCGCTGTCGTCGGCGAAGATCAGGAAGCCCTTCTCGCTGATGTTGAAGGCCGAGCCGACGGTCTGCGTGCCTTGCAGCTCGCCGTTGACGTACTTGTTCATGGTGTAGGTGGAGCCGCCCTCGCCGACACGCTCCAGGGTGATGACGAGGCGGATGTACTCGCCGAGCGGAACGACGCCCTCGTCCTGACCGTTGGTGCCGATCAGCGCGTGGTCGCCGGCATTGTTCAGCCAGAGGTCGCCATCGGTGATGTTGTTGAGGTCGCTCTGGAAGATCGAGGTCAGGCCGATGGTGGTCGGCAGCTTGACGTCGTAGACCAGCGTGTAGTTGGCATAGGTGCTGCCGGAAGAGGGCTCGAAGCCCGGCGTCACCTTGATGCCGTTGGCGGGATCGAACTTCGGCGCATTGATCACGCCGCTGTCGCCGTCAGGCAGAGCCTCGGTGCCGAAGCCGACCGGCTGCGTCACTTCGGTCGGGCCGCTGCTGCCGTCGCCGCCCATGCCGTCGCGCGAGGGCTCCTCGTCGCCGCGCGAGCCGGTGAGGTACTCGTCCTTCGCCGAGAGATAGGTCTCGGTGTAGACCTTGCCGTTGTCGGGATCGATGGTGATCAGGCGGATGGCGCCGTTGCCGCCATTGCCGCCCTCGGTGGCGTCGCCATTGCCGGTCGCCTCCAGCGAGACGCCGTTCTGGTAGTTGACGAACATCTGGTAGACCGGCTGGCCGGCCTCGTTGTAGCTGACGATGGTCTCCGCGCCGTCACCGAACACGTGGCCGGAGAACACGAAGGACACGTTGGTGTGGCTGTAGATCAGGTCCTGCCACATGTCCTCGCCGTCATTGGCGTTCTCGGCGCTGTTGCCGACGCCGTAGTCCTTGCCGGTGCCCTCGCCGAACAGCGGGCCGGAGTAGTTGTCCGCCCGCGTGCCCATATTGGTGTAGTGGTGGGTGGTGACGATGGCGCGGTAGTCGGAATGCGCGTCGAGCACCTCGCCGGCCCAGCGCAGCACGTCATCGCGGGCGCCGAATTCGAGCGAGAGGTTGATCCACTTGGTGCCGTCGGCGCCCTCGAAGGTGTACCAGGCGTTCTTGGTCTCGCCGGCCTCCTGGTCGTAGACGCCGCCGAGCGTCGAATGCTCCTGCATGTAGTCGACGTCGAAATACTGGCTCTGCAGCGAGGTGTAGTTGCTGGCGCCGCCGCCCTGGTCATGGTTGCCCGGCAGCATGGCGTAGGGCACCACGCCGTTGAGCTTTTCGAACGCTTCCTTGGCGATCGCCCATTCGCTGGCGGTGTTGCCGGAGGTTACGTCGCCGACGCTGGTCACGAAGCGCAGGTTCAGCATCTCGGCATTGTCGGCCAGCCACTGGGTCATGCCGTTGAAGGTCTGCTGGCCGGTGCCGGGGAACACATAGTCCTGGGTGTCGGGCAGCACGGCGATGGTGTAGGCGTTCGGGCCGGCGACGCGGACGCGGAAGTCGTCGGTATAGACCTGGCCGGCGGCGTCGACCGCCTCGATGTGCACGTCGGAGCGGCCGAGCGCCTTGGCGTCGATCTCCAGCTTGTTGCCGTCGATCAGGCGGGCGCCGACGGCCTCGCCGTCCGAATTGGTCAGGGTGAAGGTCAGGCCTTCGGCGGTGAAGTGCGCGCCGAGGTCGATGACGACGGTGTCGGCATCCGGGGTCAGCATCATGTCGGCGATCGAGCGCAGCTGGATCGGCTCGCCCTCGCCGCCGTCCACCGGCGGGGCGGAGACCGCCGGCACGCCGGCCTCGAGCGGGCTCTCGACGGTCAGTTCGGTATTCTCGGGGACCAGCGTGCCGGTGCCGAGGGTGGCGTCGAGCGTGCCGTCGGTGAAGCGGAACTCGGTGCCGTTGGCGGCGAGGAAGTCCGGCTCGAGGATCGCCGGCACGATGCCGTCGGCGCTGGGCCCGCCGATCGCCTTCATCTGCGTGTCGTTCAGCGCCACTTCGACATAGGCGATGTTGGAGACGTGCACCGGGGAGGTCTCGCCGTCCTCGTCGGTGAAGATGAGGAAGCCGGCGGCCTTGTCGATGGTGTAGCGGTCGAGGCTGGTGGAGGTCTGCGTGCCGACCAGATCGCCGTTGATGTACTTGTTGATCTGGACCTCGCCGTCTTTCTGCTCGACGGTGAAGGCGATGCGGTTCCAGGTGTCGAGCTTGGCCTCGCCCTGGTAGTTGCCGCCGATGCCGATGCCGTAGCTGTCGCCGCTCACCTTGCCGAACAGGTCGCTGTCGCTGCCATTGGCGGCGTCGCTCTGGAAGAACGGAATCCAGCCGTTGTTGCCTTCCGAGGACACGTAGATGTCGAAGGCAATGGTGAATTCGGTCGCGGTGCCGGTGCCGCCGGGGGTGAGCTTGATCGTCTGGTCGGGCGCGCCGGCCGGGATCGACAGCAGCTGGTCGGCCAGCGGAACCTCCGGTACGCCTGCATCCGCGGCGGTCTCGACGACGACCTCGGTCCCGGCCGGGGTGAGGGTCGCCGCGCCGAAGGTGGCCTCCAGCGTGCCGTCGTTGAAGCGGAATTCCGAGCCGTTGGCAGCGGTGAAGGCGGCATCGGCGGCAGAGACGATGCCCTCGCCATTGGCGGTGCCGAGCGCGGCGATCTGCGCGTCGGTCAGCACCGTCTCGGCATAGGCGAAGTTGCTAAGGTGGATGGGCGAGGTCTCGCCATCCTCGTCGGAGAAGATCAGGAAACCGGCGGCCTTGTCGATGGCGTAGCGGTCGAGGCTGCCCGAGGACTGGGAGCCGATCAGCTCGCCATTGATGTACTTCTTGATGGTGACTTCGGTCTCGCCGGTCTCGACGGTGAAGGCGATGCGGTTCCAGGCGTCGAGAGCGGCCTCGCCCTGGTAGTTGCCGCCGATGCCGATGCCGAAGCTGTCGCCCTCGATCCGGCCGAACAGGTCGGCATCGTTGCCGTTGCCGGCGTCGCCCTGGAAGAAGGGAACCCAGCTCCCCGCGGTCGCGGACGGAACATAGACGTCATAGACGAGGGTGTAGCTCACCGCCGTGCCGGTTCCGCCGGGAATCACGAGAAGGCGCTGGTTCTGTGCGGCGTTCGGCACGCTCAGCAGTTGATCCACGCTGGTTTCGTTGAGTTCGGCGGCGTTCGACGAAGTCATCCTTCGCTCCTATTCACCAGGACTGCATTTCCGGTCGGGCCGGGTCTGGAGCGGGTGGTAAGGGCGGCAACCAACGCGACTGTGACAATTGGCTAAAAACGCGGCAGAGGCTCGATCTCTTCTTTCAATACCGGCCATTCGTACTGGCAATGCCGACGCGCGAAACCGCGCCAGCCAAGGGTTTTACCCGTGTGGCATCCGACAGGCTTCCTCCGCGCCTGCCCGGCAGGGGCAGATTTGCCGTCACCCGACGCTTTGGCGTCCTGTTCCTCGACGGCGGACCTCGCCGAACGCGAAGTCGTCTCCGCTGCGGATGGTGCCAATGAGGATGAGGTCGCATGAACCGATGGGGGCTTCATCGCCGTCGACCATGGCGGGTCCGAGCATCCGGCGCTCGCGCCTGAACCCCTTACCGGGCGCTCGGTTCGGCTCCGGATGATCTCGGAGGCGGTGGCTGGGACGCCGGTGCTGGAGTCTTGGGTGCGGCGTCCCAGCCAAACCCGATGAGGTTGCGCTCTCATCAGGCAAATGCAGATTACCGCAGCTCTGGCAGAAGTAGTGTTACGAGTTATTGAATTCGCGTTTCTTTGTATGTCCGAAAATGTCGTCGTGGCGGACTTGTTCGGCGTTTCCGTACGCGCGGCCATTGCAGCGGGATGCAGGTGCCTCTTGATGCTCTTACGGTAGGCTATCTTCGACGATGCATCCGCGGACCCGATCATCGTGTCTCGGGGCCATCAAGGCGATTTGGTCCTCAAGGAGCGCCCGTCGAAGGCGTGTTGTCGAAGCGGCGCGGCGCTCGGAACGCGATTATTCCGATCTGCCTATCCGATCCGTGTCCGCGCGGTTCGAGGGTAGCGGCATCTGCGGGTCCCATAATGAAAGGCCGGCGGCATGGGGTGCCGCCGGCCTCCCGGGCAGGCCCTGGGGCAGGCTCTGGGTCGGGGAAACGCCGGGTCGGGCCGGGGCTCGGCCCGCGGCGTCACTCCTGCTCGTCCTCGAAGATCCACAGCTCCAGCGTCGGCTGCGGCTGGCCGGCGCGGTCGGACATGCCGAGGAAGCCCGGCACCCGGCGCTTCTGCTCCGGCGTCAGCGCGGCCACCAGCGGCTTGGCCGCGGCGATCACCGTCTTGAGGTCCTGCGCCCGCGCCGCCTCGGCGTCGGCGAGGCGCTCCAGCACCACGAGGAAGTCGGTCGCCGGCTCGGCCTTGGCGCGGGCGGCGGCACGGGCGGCACCGTTCTTCGCCGCCTGACGGATGGCGGCCTCCACTGGGTCCCACAGCCTGGCCTGGTCGGGGGTGAGGCCGATCACCGTCTTCAGCGCGATCAGGCGGGCGTCGAGCACCGCCTGGGCGTCGGCCTCGGTATAGAGGTCGACCACCGGCGGCGGCGCGTCGGGGGCCGGCGCGCCCGGCGGGGTGGTCTGCGCCAGGGCGGGACCGGCCAGCAGGGTGGCGACGGCGAGGGCGGCCATCGGGGCGAGGCCGGAAAGGCGGGTAAGCATGCGTGTCATGGGAGGTCTCCGCTCAGGCCGGGTTCACTGCCAGCCGCCATCGGGCAGGCGGCCATGGTAGGGCGTGTCGCGGCAGTGGCCCCAGGGCCCGCGCCACCAGCCGGGAGGGCAGCCATTGCCGTAATAGACCGGGGCGCCGGGCGGCACCGCATAGCCGCCGCCGGGCAGCGGGCCGGTATAGGGGGTGTCGCGGCAGCCGCCCCACGGGCCGCGCCAGGCGCCGGGGCCGCAGCCCTGGGCGACCTTGGTGACGAGGGCGTCGGGGGAGGGCCGCGTCGCGGCGATCGAGGTGGCGGCGACCGGGGCGGCCGAGGCCGGCAAGGCGAGCAAGGCGGAGGCGGCCAGCACGGCCGAGGCGATCAGGCGGGAGGCAACAGGCCGGGAAGTACGGTGGGCCGGCGCGAGGGCGGCGGCGTTTGGATACGGCGTCATCGGCTTCTCCATCAGGCGCAAATCAGGCGCGCCATGGATGCATGCCGGGTCCGGCGGGACAATACTCGTCAGAGTAGAAGCGCCTTTATACCATCGACGATTACATAGCATACATAATCGGAAACAATCAGACATACTATGAAACTCGACACCGGTCGCGTGAATACATAAATGTTCGGTGTGACGAGTCCATCGTCGCATAGCGCGACTTAAAACTGGGGTCGAGTGTTCCGCGTGGCACAACGGTCGGTCTGCTCGGCCCCATTCTTTCCGGTTGCATGTAAATCGTGGTCTTCAACCTTATTGGCGAAGTGCTTTGCGTGTGTCTTGTCATGTAGATCGCAGATTTTAGATGGTAATTCATTCTAGATTTGCGCTCGCAATATGGTTGATTGGCGTGATTAATTCGATCTTCAATAAAGTCGGCATCATCCTGGCCATCCTGTCGGCGATTGCCGTATGGGATGCCCAATCAGGGCAAGTGAGCGCGCGCAATGCGGCGACCCGGTCGGCGCCGTCCATTGTTGTCGAAGGCAATCGCCGCGTTGATGCCGAGACCATCCGCTCCTATTTCGGGACGCCGCCGCTGACGCCGGCGAAGATCGACGAGGGCCTGAAGGCGCTGTACGC
>NZ_JAHBGF010000002.1:0-2100 GCF_018390695.1 Ancylobacter sonchi
GACCGTCGAGCGATCGATCGTCAAGGCCAGGCACGCCCGACGCTGGCTCACCGCATGCACAGTGCAGGCATGAGCCACCGCCTTCCGCTTCGCGTCGGGCGTCACCATTTTTTTGCGGCGACGTCCTTCAGGATCGCGTTGTCGAGCATCTGCTCGGCCAGCAGCTTCTTGAGGCGGGCGTTCTCGTCCTCGAGGGTCCTCAGCCGGCGCGCATCCGACACGTCCATCCCGCCACACTTCGCCTTGAACTTGTAGAAAGTCGCCGAGGAGATGCCGTGCTTGCGGCAGACATCAGCCGTCGCTGCTCCGGCCTCCTGCTCCTTCAGCATCCCGATAATCTGCTCTTCCGTGAACCGTGAGGGGCGCATCGTCCGTCTCCGTGAGTGACGGACTCTACTCAAATCTGGAGGAAGATCAGGGGCTCAGGTCAGGCTCAGGTCACAAGGTCTATGGCTATCGCAAGCTTCACGACGATCTGGCGGACACGCGCGACGAGGCACGCCGGGACGTGTTCGATTACATTGAGATGTTCTACAACCCCACACGGAAGCTCGCACGCAACGGGATGCTGTCGCCAATCGAGTTCGAACGGCGGCACAAGGCCAAAGCCGAAGGCGTCTAGAAAACGCGGGGCGGTTCATAAGCTGGCACTGTTGAGAAGTCTCGCGAGCACGATAAAAGGGGCGAGGTTCGACTTCTGACGCGCCTCACGAATTTCGGACCTGACGTCCTCCTGCATTTTTGGGGCGGGCGCAGATGTGTCCAGCCTATGTGGCAGGGTTGATCGGCGCGGACGATCGCAAGAGCATCCAGCCGATAGCGGCCCGCGATTGCCGCATGCGCCTCGCGACCCAGCTGTTGGCGCATGTCCTTGCTATCCGTTCAACCGTTGAATCGGTTGACATCTGCTGAGCAGCGGCATCTGCCGGAGACTTGTAAACCACGACGAGATTGACACCCTGATCAGGGAGTGGCCGAGCGCCGTCAGCTGCGCTTGCAGCTCACGTCTATTCATGTTCGTGCTCCAGATTGTTGGAGCTTGGCAACGCGCGCGACCTGCCGGTACCATTTCGTGGCTGATGTCTCCGGTTTCCCAACCTTCAAGCATCGGCGGGCCGGATGCACTGTGGCTGGTGCGTCCGGCCTCAGATTTCGTCGTCGCCCACCAAAATTCCGCGACCGTCATCGAGACGCCGGAATTGTCGCTAGTTTATGGTATTTGCCGACGAACCTACGTGCCGTTTCGTCGATGGAGTTTGGAGGGTTAGATGAATTTACCAGACGATCTTCTCGCCTCAATAGACCAGCTCGCCTCAGATATGAAAACTACTCGCGATGAGGCGATCGTATTTGTTCTTCGAACATGGCTACGAAATCGTGGAGCTCTCGACGCGAACAACGAAGCGATAGAGGACTTTGACGAATTGGACGACATTGAAGATGACGACGACATTGAAGATGACGAAACTGCCGATAAAAAGATCGATCGCTAGGTCCGTGCCGTACGCTGTGCTGACAACTCACCTGCGTTCATGCTCGTCCCTCAGGGACAAGAATGCCGCCTTGAAGCGCGGCAAGGTGGGCGCAAATTTGCCCTATGGTCCGCTGGATAACACCGCCCCCCATTGGGTCTGGCTGGATATGGAACTTGCGGCGCTTGCCGGATCTCAAGTTGCGTGACGGTGTGACGCCCTATCCCATCGTTGCCCCGGTACATGGGGCGCTGCCCATTTCGGTGCCGGCCCGAATGGTGCTATAGGCGCGTTAGCTCGCCGACCGGACTGCAACGGGACAGCGGGTCAGGCCGGGCGCGTGCGGGCTGTGCGCGTCCGGCCGCCTACGGGCCAGAAGCGTGATGGCAAAGCCGCCACTGCGACAGCGTTGGCAACCAGCTTGGAAACATGCTTGAAATACCCCAGCCACATCGTTGCGCTATATTGCGACCCATGCGACATCTGATCTGATCCCCACAAACTGGACCGTATGAAGCTGGAGTTTTCCGCGCCAAGATCCCTGGGCTGGGAGGAGCGGAGTGCGATGAAGGCATCGGAGTTTTCGGACGCGCAGAAGGCGTTCATCCTGAAGCAGGCGCGGACGGCG
>NZ_JAHBGF010000002.1:2255-3751 GCF_018390695.1 Ancylobacter sonchi
CGACCTCTCGCTCGACCGGGAGATGGCGCAGGATATCGTCCGCCGAAAAATCTGAGGCCTGGTCGCAAGCGCGAGCTCGTCGGCGTGATGTGTGATGAGTGGCAGGCGCGATCCGGCGGGCTTGTGCGGCTCTGGAGTTCGACAGGCCCACGTAACCATTACAGATCCTGCCGATCCGACCACGCCCCATGTCCACGACCAGCTGGCCACCGGGCGCAAGATCCGCGTGCTGACCGTGGTCGACACCTTCTCGCGCTTCTCGCCAGTGGTCGATCCACGCTTCAGCTATCGGGCCGAGCATATGGTTGCGACGCTGGAAAGGGTTTGCGCCAAGGTGGGCTATCCGCGAACGACCCGTGTCGATCAAGGCTCGGAGTTCAGCAGCCGTGACCTGGATCTAAGGGCCTATGCGAAGGGGGTGACGTTGGACTTCTCCCGGTCGGGAAAGCCCACCGATAACGCGTTCATCGAGGCTTCAACGGTCGCTTCCGGAGCGAGTGCCTGAACACGCATTGGTTCCTGACGCTTGCGGATGCGGCCGAAAAGATGGAGGCTTGGCTCAGATACTACAACGAGGATCGGCCGCACGGGGCCATCTGCCACAAGCCCCCGATCTCGCTGCAGAACCCCGGCGGCATAGCCAGCCCACCGCCGTGAAGCCGGCCGGAAACTCCAGCATCCGGCCGTCCAGAAAATGGTCTCGGATCATCAACCCTCGGACTCTCTCCTAAGCCGAAGGAGAAAAGGGTCTCAGGTTAATCGCGAACTACAACAACGATCGTTCTCAGATGATCGTTGTTGTAGTCGTGAAACTCTAATAGCACTCTTCGGCTACCAATTTGTAGCCACCAACGGCCAGCGCGATTAAAATAAATTACATACCTGTCATTCTTGGGCAGTTGCTGCGTCAGCCTTCACCGTTGGATGGCGCCGACGGTCTGAAGAAAAGCGACTTACATCAAATTGGACGATAACGAACTTAATCAGTTCCATATCATCTTCAGCGTTCCGACGTGCTGCCGCGGCAGATGCTTTCAGGGATTCCTCAGCCTCCAAGATCCCAGGAAAATCCCCAACAAGCGACCGCTCAGGGACCATATACTTAATGCCCTTGGTACTAGCGATCCACGGCGCCCATCCACGCCTTCGAGCAGCAGCGACAAAATTCTCAACTTCTGAATGCGGAGAAATTTCGAAACTCAAAAGAAAATTCGCCATGAGAAACCCAATCGATAGTGAGTGAAGGTGTACGATCGAATTATCCTATATATTGGGATGGGATGGAAGGAGCAGTGGCATCTGAGAGGGATAAAATAGCCGGCTCCGGCCCGCCCCGAGTTTGTCGGAGTGGCCTACTGCCGGTTTCGTGGGCACGGAGATAAGGCCTGACGTGCTGCTCTGACTTCCTGCCACGGATAAGTTGGGTCTTCGATCAGGAGAAGGGCCATGCGGCGCAGCCTTTTCAGCGAAGAGCAGCTCATTTCGGTGCTGAAAGA
>NZ_JAHBGF010000020.1 GCF_018390695.1 Ancylobacter sonchi
GTGCCGAAGTCGTTCGAGGCCCATCGGACAAAGGCGAAGATGCAGCCGGGAGGGAAAGACAGGATGCGCCGGCGGCGATCCAGAAGCTGCTCATGTGCGTGATGGCCGAAGCGAATCCAGTTCTCGATGCGCTTCTCGATATGGGTCAGCTCGACATGGGTCAGGGCATCGGATGGGGGACTGGATGGGGATGCCGTGCTTGCCGCACGGGGCGCAAACGCTTCGCTCATGGCAGATCTCCAGATTGGGGAGGGAATTCGCGCGCGAGGAGGGCGCGCAGCATCTCGGCGACGGTGACGCCGCGCCGGAAGGCGGCGACCTTGATCCGCCCGCGCAGTTCGGGCGTCACATCGATGGTGAGGCGCGCGGTGAACGCGGCGCCGGGGCGGTGCTCTGGCGCGACATCTGCCGCCTTGATCCAGTGCTCGGGATCGGCAGGCCTAGAGGCAAAGTCGCGGCGGATCGGGCGTTCGCTCATGGCGCGCGCCTCCCGAGGTCAAGACCATTGATCTCGGTGCAGAGCGCGGCGATCTCGCGCGTGGCTGGCCCGGCATCGTCTCGCTCGAAGACGAGACGCCCGGACTGCGCCGCCGCCGCAAAGGCGATGCGCTGGCCGATGGTGCTGGTGAGCACCGGCGGATCATGGTCAGCCAGCGTCCGCGCGGTCTCGCGCGCGAGAACCGTGCGCGCGCCGCAGCGGTTGAGGACGAACCGGACCAACAGCGCTGGGCGGTAGATCCGCGCCTCCCGGATCAGCGCCAGCATCTCGGCCGACGCCCAGCCGTCGAATGGCGACGGCTGCACAGGGATCAGCACCAGATCGGCAGCGAGCAGCGCCGATCGCATCAGCCCGGCGACGCGGGGTGGTCCATCGATGACGATGTGATCGGCGTCACGCGCAAGCTCGGGCGCCTCGCGGTGCAGCGTATCGCGGGCAAGCCCGACCACACCGAACAGCCGTGGCAGGCCCTCGTGGCTGCGCTGCTCCGACCAGTCGAGGCTGGAGCCCTGCGGATCGGCATCGATCAGCGTGATCCGCTGTCCCTGCCGGGCCCATTGCCCGGCGAGATGCAGCGCCAGGGTGGTCTTGCCGACCCCGCCCTTCTGGTTGAGGAGCGCGACGATCATGGCGCGCTCCGCACGTTCACCGGGGTCGCGCTCGTCGTAGTAGAATGGCGTAGTTCCGTTAGAAGGATTCCGAAGGAATCCGGGTTAGAGAAGTTACGGACGCCGGAAGCCTCTGATTCAGAAGACTGAATCGTCGATTTTGGTCCCCGATAGCACGAGGATCCGGTCCCTGATGGCACGAGGGTGCTGGTCCCCGATAGCACGAGATGATTCACAGCTTGTCCCCAGATCGGATGGCCGCGAGACGGCGGCGGGTTGGGAGGGCAAGGCGTGCAGCGTCGATCTCGACGAAAGAGAGGATGTCAGCACCGTCCGTCTGGCGGCGCATGCCGAGCCGGTAGCCGGGGAGCGCCTGGCGGCCGACGATCGCGCGCAGGTCATAGGCGAAGTGCTTGAGGGGCGAGAGGCTGCCGGATTTGGCGTGGAGGTGAGCGACGTCGAAGCTCCAGCCGTGGTCCTGGTGCCCGCCATGCTTGCGCACCAGACGGTAGAGCCAGCGCTCAAGTCCGCCCGTCAGCCCGAAATAGGCCCGGTCGATGGTGAGCACGAGCGCATCGTCGAGCACGGCCCTGTAGAACCAGTCCGGCAGGATGAGGTCGACGCCGTCGGGCCGGCCGTTGCGGTCGGTGCGCTCCTGCCATTCATTGATCCAGGAGAAGCGGTGCCGGCGTCCCTCTGCCGGCTGGCGGATGGTGGTCGACACTGTCGTCGACTGGAGACGGTCGAGTGCGGCCTTGAGGCGCTGATAGTCGCGCAGGGAGGTGCCGCGCCCGACAAAGGTGAGGATCTCATAGGGTGTCGCCGCCATCAGGCGCGAGGTGCGCAGCCCCGCGTCGCGGGCTTCAACGATCTGGCTCGCCGCCCAGATGAGAATGTCGGCGTCCCAGATGGTCGCCATGCCGTGGTCGGGCACGGCCTCGACCCGGATGGCGATGCTGCCGGTCCGGAAATCGATCGGCGCGACGCGCGGCGTCTTGGAGAGGGAGAAGAAGGGATAGGCCATGAGATCCTGCGCATCTCGTGGCGCGAAGTCCCCCGGCAGGGCGCGGAACAGATCGAGCTGTCCGCGCTCCGAGAGGCTGTGATGCCGCGCCGCCATGGAAGCGTTCAGCGCGCGGCGCGGCCAGCGAACGAACCTGCGGCAAGCGCGTGGCGCTTGGCCGGCAGGACGGAGCCGCGCGGATCGGAGGTCGAGGTGACCGCGCCGCGCTCAGTCCAGGCCTGGAGGTCGTCGATGGAATAGACGACGCGTCCGCCGAGCTTGCGATAGGCGGGACCGGTGCCATAGGTGCGGTGCTTTTCCAGCGTGCGGGCCGACAGACTGAGAAACTCGGCGGCTTCCTTGGTGCGCAGATAGCGCGGCGGGAGGGTGGCGAGATCGGGTCGCATGGAGCGGGCCTCCGTGGGCGTGGCGGGAGCCGCCGGAGTGCGGCGGCGGACGGTGACCACGGTGGCGGAGGAGGATTGTCGGGAGGGATGGGGAAGATTAGGGGGCTAAAGTCCCCACCCTAGCGGGGCGACGTGTGGCGGCGTCGCCGATGAAGGAGCTTGCGGTAATCGCCCTCGATCATGCGCCGCGCATCCTCCACGAGCGCGATGACGGTGTCGCGCAGGGAGGATGTCTTCCAGGGCGCTGCCGCGACCCGAGCCTTACCGAACAGGCTGGTGGCGATCTCACGATAGGTCGCGCCCGCACGGCGACCGTCCCCCGCTTGAAACATGTGGCGCAAGCGACGGCGCTGCTGGAGTGTGATCCTCCGGTCTGGCGGCACGGCCGCTCTCTGCATATGGGCCCAGAGCCGTACCAGAGCCTCGATACGATCCGGCAGATGCGCGTCCATCCGGACGAGGGCACAGAGGGATGGATCGAGGCGATGGCCTTCTGGCAGCATAACGGTGATCGCGTCGCGGCCCGCGCCGACTATCACACAGCTGGATGCATGCAGGTGATGGTCCGTGTCTTGAGATGTATTACCAGTGGTCAGGCGGCCACAGGCGGTGTCGCGCTGCGCGACAAGCATGATGAGGCCAGGGTCGGTTTCCAGGTCCCAGACGACAGAAACGGTTCGGGCATCACGTGCGGGATCGATCGGGAAATCGTAGACCCCAGCGGGCTTGCATGAGCGCCGCGAGGGTCTCCTTCTCGGGATCGTCGACCACACGGAACCTGGCGTAGTCCCGTCGATACGCCTCGTTGCGCCGAAGCCATTCCCAGGCGAGCTGTGAGGGTGAGAGAGCATCTACGAAGGCGTAGGCCTCTGATGACTGCCAGGCGGTTTCCAGGACCATCGGGATCCCTTTCGAGCGTGCCGCGATACGCCTGACGATCTCGTCTGAAGGGAGCTTCCGGAAGAAACGCCAGAGACATGGTCTGATGCCAGGCCGGCATCACCCGATCACTTGTCGGGTCGACGCAGGAGCTCCTGATATCCTTGCGCCGACATCCAGCGCGCCCGCGCCAGATGGGCTGCGTGGACACGCCTGGCATGTTCCGGCGCGGTGAGCGGGTCCAGGCCGAACAGCAGCGCGACAACTTCCTCCCAGTCGGCGCCCGCCGCTTCGGCATCGAGCAGCCGCAGATAGAGCACGGCATGCCTGCGATCATAGTCGGTGACGGTCGGCGAATCGGGCGGCGTATCGTGGAAGGCTCGGGTCATGGCGAGCGTCGCTCTTCATCGTGATGAGCGAGAGACTAGGCCGAACAAGTGGTGGGACGGCAGGCCGTGGAGCGGCATCATGTGATGAGGCCACGGCATCGCGGGAGCGTGCCCAGATGCGTACGCCCGCACGTGATCGGCGGCCGGTTAGACGGGTAGCACTCTGTTCTACTCTCAGAACAATCGAAGCCGCCGGCATCGAGTTCATTCCCGAGAATGGTGGCGGAGCTGGCGTTCGCTTCAGGACGCCATCGCGCAAAGCAGATTAGTCGTTACATATTATAGTTGATAAACTTGGCATGCTGGAATTGCGATCGGTCTGCGCATGGATATGCGCAAGCTGGTCGGACGAAATTTCGCCCGCCTGCGGCAGGCCAAGGACCTGACGCAGGAACAGGTTGCCGAGCGCTCGGGGCTAAGCCAGCAATATCTTAGTGGTCTCGAACGCGGCCGACGCAATCCAACGATCATCACGCTGTATGAGCTGGCACGTGCTCTCGATGTCAGCCATGTCGAACTCGTTCTTCCGCTAAGTGAGAAGTAGGACCGCCCGTCTGACCCTAGCCGGTGAGGCCGGGGTCAGACGGGCGAGGTCTTAGTCGCTGCGGCGCCCGTTGGGGCGGGACCAGATGAGGGAGAAGTTCTCGCCGTCCTCGTCGTCGAAGAGGTTGGCGTAGATGGCGGCGTTGAAGCTCGGGTCGTCGAGCTTGAGGCCCAGATAGTCGCGGCCCTCGGTGGAGCGCTTGGACCAGGCCGCCCCGATCTCGGCGCGGCCGACCAGGACCCGGTGGCTGGGGGCGTTCTCGCCGGTGGCGCGGGTGTCGGGGATGATGCGCACGCCCCGGGCCTGCACGCCGAGGGTGACGATGTCGCCGGTGAACTCGTTGGTGCCGGTCTTCTTGAAGGTGCCGATGGTGGCCATGTTCCGTCTCCGTCCTGTCTTCCGAGCCCGCACCATTGCGGCCTCGATGGCGATCGACAGGCCGAAGGCGAGCGACGCCACATCGCCTCGGGGTCCCCGTCGCGCTGGCGCGATGGGGTGAGGATTGCGACCGCAGCGCAGCGGAGGACGGCACAGGCGCGACTTTGTTGCTGCGCGAGGAATGACGGCGATCCGGGGCCCCCGCGCAGCGCGCGGGGTGAGCGTCGACAGGGGAAGAAAGTCGGGGCCAGCCGTTGTGGCATAGGCGCTCGAGGCGCAGCCGTCTTCGGCCAGATCAGGCCATTGAAGAGGCCGCATGGAGCGGGCACGGGCGGATGGACGACGGAGAGGTGTGGCCCTCGCGCCGGTTATAGAGACCGGACCGGCCAGCCTCGGCGGATGAGGCCCCGAGCCGGGCCAATCTGCCCATTACCCGTCCCGCCAATGTCGTGCATGCTCTGCCACGGGGGGCCTTTCGACTGCGCCACGGCCGCCGTTCACCGCGCTCGCCAACCCTGCCGTACAGCATGGCGAAACGGACGCTCTAGACTTCCGCTCCCTTCCGGCCCAGCCGGTTGAAGCGGACGCTAAGTCATTCGCCGTCTGGTGCAGCCGAGCGGACGTCGCGGTGTCAGGGAGCAGAGCTGTGCCCGTCAGAAGGGCCGAACGCCTTCCTTTCGGTGATGCGCACGAAGGCAACAATGCCAACGGCGGCGGCTCCGAGGATCGAAAACACCATCTGCCACGTCTGGGAGGGCATGGTGTGCTTCACGATGCCATGGGTGGCGTGGAAGCCTGCCGCCACGGCCGGGACGACGAACACGGAGGCGATGAGCAGACGCGCCCAGATCGGACGGACGGTGGCGAGCAGGAACCGGCCCAGACCGAAGGTCAGGGCTGCGGCAGCAAAGCCGACAAGGATAGCGCCGAGCCATCCGGCACCGGTGCCATAGGCCCAAGTGCCCGCCGTGATGCCCGCAAACAGCGACAACGCAAACACCGCCAGCGTGAAAAGCGGCCAGCAGAGGAATGCAATCGTCGCCATGCCGAGGAGAATGCCGATGAAGATCATGGTGGCGGCTCCATAAGGTCAATGGATGCGCCTCCACCGCCTCAGTCACACCGGCACGATGGGCAGAGTTGGCAGCAGTCTCGGTGTGGAGGCGACCGGCCACCATTCACAGCCGCCTGTTCGGCTGCTCATGATGGGAAGAGGTCGATTTCGCGGACGATGGCGGCTTCGTCGCCGTCATATTCGGCAGCCGGGGCGACGGAGAGCGTGCCGTCGCCGGCGCGGAAGATGACGACGGTGGCCATCAGGGTGGTGGCGAGGCTGAAGTCGAAGGCGTGAGCGATCTGGGCGGACATCGACCTGGCTCCTGCGCGAGCGGAGGTCCATCCCCCGCTGACAGGCGCCCGAAAGGGCCGGCCGTTGGCCGCAATCATCGCGTGAGGCGCAGCCGGAGCGGCGGCACGCGCAGCGTAGTCCGACCCTTCATGGGTTGATGGCGTCAGGCCATCGCTGGACCCAAGGATCAGCGTCGTGAAGCGGGGGTGGTCGTCCGGTCAGGAGACCGTGATGGCGGGTTGCCGCGCTGGTAGGTCGTCAGCGGTACACGTTCCACGGATTGATGACCGCCACACCGGCGGCGTCGAACGCGCTGGTATCGCGCGTGGCCACAGTGAAGCCCCGGGAGGCGGCGATCGCAGCGATATAGCCGTCGGGCGTCGGAAAGCCCTTCCCAGCCGCGCGCGCCTTCACGGCGAGGTCGGCATAGCGTTGCGCGGCAGCGACATCGAAAGGCGAGACGCGGTCGGCGAACAGCTCCATCACCCCGTCCATGGCATCCGTGAGCCGGTCCTTGCGCTTGCCCGCGGGTAGCGCACCGATGCCGAACAACAGCTCGGCGATGGTGACGCTGGAGAGATAGAGCGTCTCGGCCGCCTGTTCGTCGAGCCACGCCCGGACGGTGTCATCGGGCGCGGGCTTCATCGCCTCCGAGATGACATTGGTGTCGAGAAGGATCATTCGAAGCTCATGGGCTCGGCGGGCGTCCGGTCGCGCGCCGGGCTGAGGGCGTCGATGTCCTCATTGGTCAGGCCGAGGCGGCGGCTGCGCTCCGCGAGCGCCGTGCCAAGCCGAAGGCGCGTGTCAGGGCGAACGGCGGTCTCTAGGATGTCGCGCATCTCGGCTTCGGTGCTGCGGCCGTGCTGTGCCGCGCGCACCTTGAGGGCGCGGTGCGTCGCCTCTGAGAGGTTACGGATTGTCACGGCGGGCATGGTGGCGCCTCCAGTAAGGCTGATAGCGTTGATAGCAAAATAGAGGAATTGCCATCGCATTCAAGATGACCGGTTTGGCGGCGCTTATGCGCCACCAGTTCCGAACCGATAGACCGGGATGCCCATCTTGCGGGCCTTGTCGGCCAGATTGTCCTGAATGCCTGTGCCGGGGAAGATCACGACCCCGATCGGCACCACGTTCAGCATCTGGTCGTTGCGCTTGAAGGGAGCGGCCTTGGCGTGCTTCGTCCAGTCGGGTTTGAAGGCCACCTGCGGCACCTTGCGGCTGGCGGCCCAGAGGGACGCGATCTTTTCGGCGCCCTTGGGCGAGCCGCCATGCAGCAGCACCATGTCCGGGTGCTTGGCGTGGATCTGATCGAGCTTGGCCCAGATCTGCCTGTGATCGGCGGTGTCGCCACCCGAGAAGGCGATCTTTGGCCCGGCGGGCACGAGCACCTCGTTATCGGCGCGCCGCCGGGCGGCGAGGAAATCCCGGCTATCGATCAGCGATGCGGTGAGGTGGCGATGGTTGGTCCGTGATCCGGCCCGTGGCGTCCAGGGCGAGCCGGTGGCGATACGGTAGCGGTCGGCGGCGGCCTCGCGGAAGGTTTCCATGCTGTCGCGCCGGCCGACCAGGTTCATGCCGATGTCGGTCAGGCGCTCGAGCTCCAGTGACTTCACTTCCGAGCCGTCCTGTTCGCGCTGAAGCTGCTTCTGGGCCTGCTCATTATCGTCAAGCTTCTGTTCGATCCGGTTCACGCCGCGGTGGAACATGTTGACGGTCGACCAGAGGAGATCGGGGAGGTCGGCATCGAGGCTGGTGTCGGTGACCGTGGCGACGAGGGCGTCGAAGATGTCGGCGATGGCGCCTTCGATGAGGCGGTCTTCCGGTAGCGGGCGCGGATCGCGTTCGTCTTCGGAAGGACGATGGCCGTGGAGCTGCAATGCCTGGATCAGGTGGTCGGTCGGGGATGAGACGTGGTGCGGCTCGTGGTCGTCATGCGCGCTCATGGGATGCTCCATCGGTTTGGACCGCTTGCCGTGGCGGCCTTCATGGCGACGAAGCCGTCGGGCGGGACGGACCTGCACCCGGAGCGCGGGCAGGGTCCCTGAAAGTGGGAACCGGTTTCGGGACAAGACCATGCCGGAAAAGCGCACAGGGCCGAAGCGCAGCGGAGGATGGCGACAAGCCGGCGATTTTGCTTCGCGATGGAAAGCGGCCTGAAGGCCGCGCCGGAAAATCTTCGGCGGCAGCCATTGCCGATCCGGCCCGGCTGACGGCCGATCGCCCTCTCGAAGGCGCAAGGCGCGGTCCTTTCCGTGGGCTGACGCATCCTTGCGGGTATGGCAGCCACGTCTCGCGGTTCAGCCCGTTCCGGCTATCGGGGCAGGCTCATGAAGCGCAAGACGTCTTCCGGGGCGAGTTGCAACCGAACGCACGCCCGGAGCGCATCCATACCCAGCCGCTGGAGATCCTCGTTAAAGTCCCCGAGGGTGGGCGATAGGCAAATAGCCTCGATGCCCTCGGCGTTCGCCCGTTCCATCAGCATGTCCCGCGCGGCGTCACCGGCAGGATCGTTGTCGCGGACGATATAAAGCCGCCTCAAGGCAGGCGGGAACAGGATGGCGGCCAGATGCGCGGCCGAAAGCGCCGGTGCCATCGCCATGTTGGGCAGTACCTGCCGGAGCGACAGCATGGTCTCGATGCCTTCGCCTGCCGCCATCACGCTGTCGGGCACGCCGATGCGGACGGTAGACCCAAGCAGATCACCCATCGCCTTGCGCGGCGCGTCGACCGGAGCCTTGTCGGAACCGTCGGGCGCGAGCCAGGTGCGGTGTATGCCGGTGATCCGGCCGGTGAGATCGGTGACGGCGGCGATCATGGCGGGCCAGGTCTCTGACGGGCCGTCGCCAGGCTTGTAGTAGCAGCGTGGATGAAAACGCAGGTTTCCGGTTCCGTGCAAAAGCGTAATGCCGCGTCGGCGCAAATACGTCTCTGCAAGGGTCCCGGCGAGGGGTTGCGACATGGCGAACAGTCGGCGTGCCGCTTCCACGTGCCCTGCTGGAGCTGGTACGACGCGGCGACGTAGTGTTGAGGGCTCCGGTTCGGGATGCCGCAAGTTGAGAAAGGTCCGCGCTTCATTGGCAACGTCAGCGAAGTCGGTGAGACCGCGCGATCCGCGGATGACGTCGAGAAGATCTCCATGCTCGCCGGTGGCGGCATCGGTCCATTTGCCCGCCGGCCCCTTCGCGGATGCCTGGAGCCGGACAAAGAGCGAGCGGCCGGGCGTGTTCCTGATATCGCCGACGAGCCAGTAGCGGCCCTCCCGGCGCCCATTGGAGAGATAGTGACGGCAAACGGCTTCGGCCCGATCGGCGAGCCGGTGCGACAGATCGTGAGCAATCCCGGACATAGCGAGCTTTCAAAAACAAAGGCCCGCCGACAGAGCCGGCGGGCCGAGGTTCAGGATCGTGTTGAGGGTTACTCCGCCGCCACGGCAGGGGGGATGTCCGTGGTGTCTTCAGTATCCTCAAGACTCTCGTCTTCGCCCATGGCCGTTGTGCCGTCCTGCGCCGCCGTTTCTTCGCCTGCCGCCGGTTCGGCTCCGCGCAGCGGTTCCGGCAGCCAGCCGGTATCAGCCAGCAACGTTTCGGCCTCGCGGGCCATGTCGCCCTTCTTCAGGTGCGCGATGCGCTCTGCCGCACGCGGCCCCTTGGCCTCGCTCACCGCCTGCAGAATGCGGGCCTTGGTCACGCGCCCGAGGAAATTGTCTACGGTCGGCCTCCACCCGACGGCCGCCATGTCGAGTTCGACGGCGCGGGCGAGTTGATCGGCATGGTGGAGTGAGCGGGGGCGCCGGCTCCAGGCCTCATGAACAGCATTCACCGACAGGCTCACCACATGGGCGAATAGGCCAGAGCGGCTGTCGCTGTCCCAGTCGTGCAGAGCCTCCCAGAGATTGGCCGAGTCCTTGGGCAGGACCTTCGCCCAGCCTTCATGCCGGGCGTGGATCGCCGCGGCCGAGGCGCTGTCATTCAGCCCCGGCCCCTGCGCGCTGAAGGCGATGCACTTCAGGTCGAGTTCGAGGCAGCTATCCGAGCCGTAGCGGTAGAAGCTCTTCAGCGTCAGGGCATGCAGGGCCGCGAGGAAGGCGACCTCCGGCCGCTCGCCCAGCGCCTGGCGCAGGCCGAGTGTGCGATGCGAGGTCAGTTCGGTCATGAGCCGGTCCGAGAGCGCCGACAGCCCTTCGTCCTCCTCGGGCTCGGGCGCGTCTGCCATGACGGCCTCGCCGGTACGCATGGCCGCAACCGCGCAAACGTGCGCCCCGGCGTCTTCCGCCGCGGCTTCGGGCTCCACCGGCAGTTCGTCCTCAGGCCGGACATAACCACGTTCAATGCGAGCCACACCATCATGGGCGATGCTGACGAAGGCGCCCGCGCGCGCCACCTCCGCCGGATCGAAGGTGATCGGACGCGCCTCGAAGGCTTCGATCGCCGTCTCGATCTCGCCGAGCCGCGCGTCGACCTCCTCCGGTAGATCATCCGCCTCGGCGTATTCCGCGGACAGGCGATCATATTCCGCCTGCAGGGCGTCGCGGCTGGCTTCCTCCTCGGTGGTGAGCGGGATGGTCTCGCCGCGCAGCTGTCGCAGGCCGTAGGTGTGGCCATAGGCGAAGTCAGGGGCCATTTCGACCCATTTCCAGCCCTCCATGGTGACAGCGTCCGCTTCGGCCTTGAGCTTCTCGGCCACCAGCCGGTCGACCAGCGCGACATCCTGCAGCCAGCCGCCATCATCACCTTGGAAGAGATCCCGCAGGATGATGCCGCCAGCCTCGACATAGGCCTCGAGGCCTATGAACTGGGCCCGCTTGTCGCAGGCGCGGACAGCACCCTCGGTCAGCATGCGACGGATGGCATAGGGCTGCTTGTCATAGGAGGTCTTCAGCCGCTCGAAGACCTGCTCCTGACGCACATGGTCGCCGGAGACGGTGAAGGCCATGAGCTGGTCGAGCGTCATACCGTCCTCGGCATAGACCTCCAGCAGCACCGGCGAGATCGAGGCGAGCTTGAGGCGCTGCTTCACCACGCCGACGGAGACGAAGAAGGCAGCCGCGATCTCTTCTTCCGACTGGCCCTTCTCCCGCAGCGCCAGAAAGGCGCGGAACTGGTCGAGCGGGTGCAGCGGCGCGCGCTGGACATTCTCGGCGAGCGAATCCTCCTCGGCGATGCCGCCCTCCCGGATGACGCAGGGCACCGGCGCGGTCTTGGCAAGGCGCTTCTGCTTCACCAGCAGTTCCAGCGCCCGGTAGCGCCGCCCGCCCGCCGGGATCTCGAACATGCCGGTCTCGATACCGGCGTCGTCGACGACAGGCCGGACGCTGAGGCCCTGCAGCAGGCCACGGCGGGCGATGTCCTCGGCCAGTTCCTCGATCGAGACGCCGGCCTTGATGCGCCGGACGTTCGACTGGCTGAGCAGGAGCTTGTTGAAGGGGATGTCACGCGAGGGGGAGAGCGTGATCTTCTGAACATTGGTCGCCATGGAAGGCACCTCCGCGACGGGCGGCCAAGAGCCTCTCTCTCGGCCTCCAACCCGTCACGCAGCGCTGCGCCGCCCTCTCACTCTGGAGGGCGACGCCGCAGAACCGCAGATCCGCAAAAGCGCAAAGCAGGAAAGCCGGAGACAGGGATGTCCGCGTCTCCGGCTTTCCGGAAATCAGGCGGCCCGATCGAGCAGCTTCTTGGCCCGGCCCTCAAGATCGAGCCGGGCATCCTGGTGAGGTTTGTCGCGTGCGACGGCAGTGATGCCCTGCACGAAGTCGAAGATGCTCTCGGGCTTGCGCCCTTCCTCGGCCAGAACCGTATCGATGATTTTGGCGGTCTCCACCTTGGAGAAGCCCCGGTTGCGCAGGAAGTCGCTGCGGTCCTCGTCGGTGCGCGCGACGATCTTCTCCCGAGCTGCCTTGATGCCGTTGACGAAGGGCCTCGGCGAGGAATTGGCGAAGCGGGTCAGGGCCGGCGCTGCCTCATGGGCGAAGCGCGAGGCCGCGTACTTGGAGTGGCGGATGGTGATTTCCTGGAAATCCTCGACGCCCCAGAGATTGCGGTTCTGGCACACGGCACGCAGATAGAAACTCGCGATGCCGAGCGTCTTCGCACCAACCTCCGAGTTCCAGCAATAGAAGCCCCGGAAATAGAGGTCCGGCGAGCCGTCGGGCAGTCGCCCGGCCTCGATCGGGTTCAGATCGTCGACCAGGAAGAGGAAGACGTCGCGGTCGGAGGCGTAGAGCGTCGTCGTGTCCTTGGTGATGTCGACACGCGGATTATAGACGCCCGTCGACCAGTCGAGCATCCCCGGCACCTTCAAGTGCGTGTCGCCGGTGCCGTTGCCGGCGATGCGCTGCACGGCCTCGACCAGTTCGTGATCGTAGATCCGGCCATAGTCCGGGCCGGTCACGGCGCGCAACTCGACGCGGCCATTGGCGGTCTCATAGGTCTTGATCTGCTCGGCGCGGTGCGCGGTCAGGCCATATTGCAGATTAATGCCGGCCAGCGCGGCGGGAAGCTGGCGCAGATAGGCGGCCGGTGCCCCGACCTGGGTCGCGAGCTGGCCGAAGCACCAATGGTTCGGCTCGACGGGTGCATCCGCCCCGGGCAGCACCAACGCCAGCCGCTCGGCATTGGAGCGGCTCGCCTCCACATGGATGCGGGACGTCTCCACCAGGCGCGACCGGCTGTGATCGGCCCGCCCCCGCACCATCGCGGCCAGTTCGCCGAGCGACAGGAACCGCTCGTCATCCGGCCGGGAGAACCACTCCGACGACACGCGACCGACCCGCTCGCCGCGCGTGGCATCTACCTTGTAGCCGCCGCTGACATCACGACCGGCATCCAGAACCTGCATGTTCATGGGGATCACCTTCATGACGGGCGCCGGAAGCCTCTCTCCCAGCCCTCAACCCGTCACGGGAATCCCATCCGGCCTCTCACTCTCTGCACTGGACAAACCGACTGCCACCCGCCGCCGCGGCGAGAACACGGCCCCGAAGATCGAGCGACAGCGCTTTCACTATGCCTGCCGGCGTCCAACTTCGGCAGAAGGCTTGAATCAGCTCGGCCCCCATTTGAAAAGCCCGCCAGATTCAAGCGATCGGCCAATGCTCTAAACGCTTCGATGAAGGCGTTTTCGGTGGGCTTGCCGGGCCGAGAAAAACCAGCGTCTCTCACGTGGTATAGGCTGATAGATCGAGGTAACGGGAGATGACTCCGGGCTCCAGTTGACCCGGCTCGTTCGTGGATAGCTCACCTTGGCACAGCTCCATTCGCTCAAGCCCTCTGTCAAGGGCTTCCCCAAGATGTTAACTTTTGAGGCCTAGTGATTTTCTGTTCGGACGTGACGCCTATGGCTCGAAGCGATCTCCTTCTGTCGATTGTCCGCGCCGGCGCGACCGGCGATCGAGCCGCTTTGCGTTCTTCCGTAGAGGCTGCCGTTGCGGAAGAACGAAGCAAGAATCACCACACGCTTGCAGATCGCCTTCAGCGTGCATTGAATGCCGTTGCCGTCACGCCGCCGGCCGCTTCGGCTCCAATCGCTCAAGCGGGCAAGGATACGATCCTCGAAACGGAGCCGCGGCAACGGCTGGAAGACCTGATTCTTCCTCTGCCGGTAACCCAGCAGACCAGACAACTGATTGAAGAGCAGCATAGAGCGGACCTGCTCAGAGCCCATGGGATGCAACCCCGTCATCGGATCCTGCTGTCCGGTCCGCCTGGCAACGGCAAAACGTCGGTTGCCGAGGGAATAGCCGAGGCGCTCGCAGTCCAGTTCTTCACCGTCCGCTATGATGCCTTGGTTGGCTCCTTCCTCGGCGAGACCAACACGCGATTGGCGCGTCTCTTCGACTATGCCCGAACCGTGCCATGCGTGCTGTTCTTCGATGAATTCGATTCAATCGGAAAAGAGCGTGGCGACAGCCATGAGACCGGCGAGATCAAGCGCGTCGTCTCGTTCCTCCTGATGCAGATCGATAAACTGCCGAGCTACGTCGTGACCGTCGCTGCGACGAACCATGCCGAGTTGCTCGATCGCGCCGTGTGGCGGCGGTTTCAGCTACGTCTTGGACTGCCGCATCCGACGCGGGAAGCGCTTGCAGCCTTCCTGGATCGTCAGTTCGACACGTGGCCGGAGCCGGCCGGCATCGAGCCGAAAACCTTAGCAGGGAAGCTCGGCAGCATTAGCTTTGCTGAAGCACTCGAATTCTGCCAGACCGTGCGGCGCCAGCATATTCTCTCTCTGGCCAATAGGGCACTGAAAGATATCTTGCGCGAGCAAGTTGAGCTTTGGGCAACGAGAGTCGCGCCAGAAAGTACAGATGCCACACGACCCGGAAAAACCTCTTCTTCGGCTGAACGATCCAAGGGACGTGGCTCGACGAGCGCCGGGCCGCGGCGGGGAACAAGCAAGACGGATTGACCGCAATGCCCAGGTCCAGGCGCATGGCCCGGTTTTTCGCCAGCTCAGCAATGTATTGAATCGGCAGGACGCCGCGCTGCAATTGCGTGCGGATGCCAATTCCCTTGCTCCCGAACGCCTTCTGGTCTTCGAGGTCACCGGCTCGATCCAGAATTTCGCCAATGCCGTGGCGCGGATCGCAGGCCTGGAGTTCGCAGGCGAAGAAGCATTGGAAGCGGACGAGCTGGACAAGAATCCGGAATTCTATCTGCTTGTGCCGCAGCTTGGCGCCCTGCGCGAAATCGTGTCGCTTTGGGAAGGCTGGGGACGGAACGGGACCGTACCCCGCAACTATACGCCTTGGCGCGATCTGTTTCAGCAACTGCGGGCGGTCCGTCCCTGGGGACCTGCTGACCGCGTTTCGCCCCGCAATCGCGACTATTTTCGAGCCATTGTTGATGGCGCCCCCGACAACGAGCTATTCAGGATTGAAATCGAGCTGGTATTTCGGGGCAGCGAGGCGGCATCGCGATCGGCGGAGGAGGAGATCGCTGCCAGGATCGCGGTGACCGGCGGGCAGATCATTCACCGCTCTCGCCGAGCGGAGTTCGCTTACCATGCGATCCTGGCTGAAGTGTCCGCGGCCGAGATCCGCCGAATCGCCGAACTCGACCTGCATTCATTGGCCGGTGCCGATCCAATCGCGTCGATCGTCCCCCAGAGCGTAGGAACGCCGATCGAGGCGGCTGATCGACTCGGCTTGGACGCGGCTCGTCCCTTGCCGACAAATCCCGAGCCGATCGCTGCCGTCTTCGATGCTGTGCCGGTGCAGGCTCACCCATTGCTCCGTGATCGGCTTACGATAGACGATCCCGACGATCTCGAGACTCGAGCGGTGGGAGCTCGCGTTCACGGCACGGCAATGGCCTCGCTTGTGCTGCACGGTGATCTGAACGAACAACCATCACCCGTAAGCCGACGCGTCTACTTCCGACCTGTCATGTATGCGCCGGCATTTGGAGATGAGCTCTTCGACAGCGACAAGCTGGTGATCGACGTTATCGTCGAAGCGGTGATGCGCATGCGTGCCGAGGGTGGCAGCCAAGTGATTGTCGTCAACATCTCGCTGGGCGACAGAACCAAACCCTTTGCAGGAAAGATATCGACCTGGGGCCGCGCGCTGGATTATTTGGCGTTCGCCTATGGCATTCTTTTTCTGGTCAGTGCAGGAAATACTGGAGACGGCGTGACGCTCGCGGATTACGCAGATTCTGCGGCATTCCAAGCGGCGAACCCTGCAGATAAAGCCAGTGCGGTTCTTCGGGGCCTGGGTGCTCTGAAGGCCGATCGTCGCCTCCTTGCTCCTGCCGACAGCGTCAACGCATTGACGATCGGTGCCTGGCATCGCGATGCCGCGCAAGAGGCGTTTCGAGGTGCCTCGCCGTTTCCGCCCTATGCCGACCGAGAGATGCCGAATCTTTCGTCCCGATTGGGCCTCGGATTGCGGCGGAGTACAAAACCGGAAGCGCTGTTCGCCGGCGGCCGCCAACCTGCGCGCCTCGATCCCGTGGCCGCACCGCCCGTGCTGCTCTCGCATCCAAACCCCAGCAGATATTGGGGACTGAAGGTTGCCGCGCCTCCCGAGAACGGCGCGATGGGATTGCACTTCACCATCGGGACCAGCGCAGCGACCGCACTTGCAACACATACTGCCCATCGCATCTTTGACGCGCTTGAGAATGCTTATCCTCAGTTGATTGGGCCGATGTCGCTGGCTCAGCGAGCGGCACTGCTCAAGGCACTCCTCGTCCATTGTGCCTCCTGGCGGGATGCCGAAGCGTTCATCCGACCCACCATCGATCCAGCAGCTACGTTGCACCATGAGCATTGGCGACGAGAGGTTTGCCGTCATCTGGGATACGGCTTTGTCGATCCGGAAGATGCGATTGCTTGTGCTGCGGATCGAGCCACCATGTGGGCGACCGGCACGCTGCCGATAGAAGGATCGCTGGCTTTCGATATTCCGATCCCCCCAGCCCTCGGCGCCAGCGCAAGCATTCGGGAGGTGCGGGCAACGCTAGCATGGTTCACCCCAATCCGGCCTGGGCACCTTGCCTACCGTGCCGTCAAACTGAAGATCGACTCGCTTCAGCCCGACAGTCTGGAGATCGCAGGCGTTGGGACCTCCACGAGCCAACCGTCCAACAGCCAATCTGAGAGCGGAACGATAGTCCATCGTAGATGGCGTGATGCACGCATCGGCGTGATCGCCAATGGCACTTCGATCCCGCTTCAGGTTCAGCGAGAAAAAGATCAAGGAACTCCAATCGACGAGGCGATTCCGTTCGGTCTTGCGGTCACGATCGAAATGCCCGGAGCGGCGCAGATCTACGAGCAGGTTCGTGCGAACATTCAAGTCCAGCCGCGCACTTTCGTGCGGGTGCAGGGCTGAGTCCTCATATTTGCATTGCCTTCCATAATACGGCTGCAGACGATCACTGCAATCTGGACGCGGGGACCCATGAAGATCCCCCTGGGGCCGTATGAACGCTGGTCGCTTGCCTTCGTATCGGAGCAGATCACCTGCAGCCCTACGGCTACACATCGTTACCGTCGTGGAACGCCACACTTGGGCATGCCTCATTCCGATGGCGGAGATATCGCCGCCGGCCGATGCCCCGACC
The DNA here is from genome assembly GCF_018390695.1 of Ancylobacter sonchi. Classification (GTDB taxonomy): domain Bacteria; phylum Pseudomonadota; class Alphaproteobacteria; order Rhizobiales; family Xanthobacteraceae; genus Ancylobacter; species Ancylobacter sonchi. Next base: position 17,122 of record NZ_JAHBGF010000020.1, read on the forward strand.
GGGCTTCTCGGACAGCCCGGTCGGGATCATCCAAGATCGCGTCAATCTCGTCGGCAACCCTGTCGGCTGCGAGCCTGAGCGCTTCGTCTATATGGATATAGCGCTGCGTCACGCCCCGAGCTGCATGGCCCAGTAGCGCGGCAATGGTCAGTTCGGAAAAGCCCAGGTCGGCCGCGACGCTGGCAAATGTGTGCCTCAATGTATGCGGGGTTACGTCGTCCAGCTTCGCGCTGGCACACAGCCGATCGAGCACCCGAACGACGCCGATAAAGTGGCCCTCGCCCCAATCCGCCGGGAAGAAGTACGGTGATGCTGTGTTGGGCTGCCCCAATAAAAGGTCCATAGCTGCGCGGCCTATGACCCGTGTCTGGGCTCCGCTTTTGGTATCTGGAAAACGGACCGAGCCTTCATCCGTGTTGAGCCAAAGCCGCTTCACCCCAAGGCCCTCCATTCGCCGAAAACCCGTGAGGAGCAGGAAGCGGATGGCAGCCAGCCCCGTCGGATGCTCTCCAGCCTCTGCAGCGAAACGTATGGCCCTCCCAAGACGAGCGATTTCGCTGCGGCTGAGGCGGCGTTCCCGCGCCTTTCCGGCAAGCCTACGAACGCCACGCGCGGGATTGGCGTCGATCTTTCCAAGGCGGACGGCGTGTTCAAAGATGGCATGCAGCGTCGACATGGTGCGCGCGGCCACCCCTTCCCCGCCGGTGGTCGCTCCGCCTCGACTGCCCGCGCGAGGTTTGGATGTTCTGCCGACGGCAATATCTGCCTGCGCCCCTTCGATATCCCCGAGCTTCAGCGTGGCAATCAGTCGTCGGCCGAGCAATGGCTTGATGTGAACCTCGATCCGGCTCTTATCCATGGCCAGGGTCGATGCCTTGATGGGGCGACGGCTGCGGCCGAGTATGCGGCCGGCCTCGGCCTCGGCCAGATACCAGTCGCATACCTCGGCAACCGTGATGCCCTTCAGCTTGCTGTCCGGGCTATCCAGCGGATCGAGACCCTTGGAGACGGCCACCAGCTTTTCATGGGCGATCCGGCGCGCCTCCTCGACCGTCATCAGCCCGTACCGTCCAATCACGGCGCGACGAGGCCGTCCTTCGGGCGAGCGATACTGGATCACAAAGCTCTTCAGCCCCGAGGGCATGACCTGAACGCCGAAGCCTCGAAGCTCCCGATCCCAGGCAAAACTCTCCCGAACCTTGACCCCAACCTTCGAAGGTTTCGGAACTTCCAGCGCGTCGATAAAACGCTTCGTCAGCTTTTCCATAGTGAGTTCAAAGCCCTATCGAAAATCTGCTTAGATTTTGCGAGGCTAGCCGGATTCTAATCAAATTCCAAGCTCTCAGAAGCGCAAAATAGCGTATGAAGCGTGGCCTTTAGCGCGCACCACTCAAAAAATAATCATTTATTTATAGAAGATTATCGCACTTTAGCAAACTAGGGGATATTGCAGCGAACGGCTCTCGGGCACCTTGCCAAGGTTGGGGTCGTGGGTTCGAATCCCATCGCCCGCTCCAATTTATCCTTTATTAGGCAAGGCCTGATGGCTGTGAATGCCTAGTTTGACGTGGATACATTCACGTCTGATTTTAGCAATATCTCCAGTCTGCAAGCTAGAGGAACCGACTGCTGGGTTCTCGGAGCGACGGAGAGGTATTATTTTCCTATTGTCTCTGCCCCGGCCTTCGCCACGCTTCGATAAAGCCGTCTGCACAGCGAAATCCGCAGAGCATTGGCTGTTAAGGTTCGAAGTGCGGGTTTGAGTTCGATCATCAACGCTCACGAACCTGCCCAGTAAAGGCACGAGCACGCGTAGAACCGGCGCCAGCGGGCGGTTTGATCGGACATCCAATCCGGCATGGCGTCAATCTCGACGACATCAACGCACGCATTCTAAGCGATTGATGCCGCGATCGTTGGGATCCCAGGTTCTGAGTTCGACAGAAGCCTCGACCAACCGGCAGTCGCGTATCTGACAATCACAGAAGCCTCCCCTGCCGCCGATGGCCGGGGATTCAGTCACCATGCTCGGCTTGCCCCGCTGCAGGATGTTCAGGCAGAGAGCGGGCACAGCAGAGCGGTCGTGACCCGCCTCCAAGCGATTGCTGCAATCGCCGCGACGGCTGCGCAAACGGCTTGCGGGCGCGGTGCTGCCCGGCGCCAACGGTCGGTCCTACGGAATGAGGCCCGTTTTACGATAAGCCCGGATTGTTCGATCATAGATGGAGATGTCCTGGCATCCGCGCGCGACCAGCTGAGCTCCCTCTATGGCAGCAAAGATCGCCATAGCCTGGTCTTTTAGGTCCTGCCCGTCCGCGGCGGGCGTTGCCCGCGACAACACTTTCGTGAGCCATCCGACGTTCATCTCGGCGAATTTCTCGACCTCGGTCCTGACCTCATTGGGCAGGTCATCGAGTTCCGCGCTCATGATCCCGCACAGGCACATACGATTGTCGTTGGCCAAGGCCGAGCGGAAGATCTCCGCGTATCTGTCCAGGCACCAGGTCGCGTCGGGGGATGTAGCCAGCAACTCGGTAAGAGTGGCTGATCCTTCGTCTGTGTATCGGCGCGCTAAAGCTGCGCAAAGGTCGCCTTTGGTCGGGAAATGATAGTGCACGCTGGCACTCTTGATCCCGACCTCCTTCGCGAGCTCACGAAAGCTGAGCGCATTATAGCCATGCGCCTGCACCGTCGCTTTTGCGGCGGTCATAACTGCCTCGCGCATATCCGTCTTGGTTTTTGCCATCATCGACCTGCCTATCACTCGATAGATAGCCGTTGACGCCAACAAAGGGAAGGGATAGACAGCACCCGCAGTCTATCTATCGATAGGCAGATGAGGACTCTCATGAAGATCTTCGATCGTCCCGGCTTTCCCAATCCCGCCCGCATCCGCATCGTGCTTGCCGAGAAGGAACTCGAAAAGCAGGTCGAATTCGTCTCCGTCGACCTCATCGCGGCCGAGCACAAGCAACCCGACTTTCTTCAGAAGAACCCCTCGGGCGTGCTGCCGGTTCTTCAGCTCGAGGACGGCACCTACATCAGCGAGGCCACGGCCATCACCGAATATCTGGACAATCTCGACGGTGATCCGCGTCTCACCGGTAAGACGCCGAAGGAAAAAGCCGTCATCCACATGATGCAGAAGCGGGCCGAATCCGAGCTGCTCGATGCGGTCGGCAACTACTTCCATTATGCGACACCTGGCCTCGGTGCTGAGTTGCAGGTGTTCAAGAGCCCGGAGTGGGCTGGTCGTCAGGACTGGGGCAACCGTCAGCGCGACAAGGCGTTAGCAGGCGTGAAATACTTCGACACGGTATTGCGGGACTGTCCGTTTGTCGCCGGCGACGCGTTCTCCATGGCCGACATCACCGTATTTGCCGGACTGATGTTTGCCGATGCTGCCGGCATTGCCATTCCTGAAGACTATTCGGCGCTGAAGGCGTGGCGAGCAAAGGTCTCCGAGCTACCGAGCGTCAAGAACCGCAGCGGCCAGATGTTCGTCGCCGAGGATCTGCATCGCCTCGGCTTCTGATCCGCCGCGACAGCGGTTCGAACGCAGCCGCTCTCACTCCATTCACATGCAGCCCACGCGGCTCATTTCTCGCGGAGTTCCCTCATGTCTACGATCTCAACATCCGACAGCGCTTCCCGGCGCAACCTGCTGAAAGGGGCTGCCATCGCCGGCGTCGGGCTGGCGGCTGCGGCGGCCGGCGCGGGCTCGGTCGATGCAAAGTCAGGCGTGTCGGCCCATGCCGGCAAGATGACCGGCGATCGCCTCGTCACCAAAGATGGCACCAGCCTCTACTTCAAGGACTGGGGCACCGGGCCAGCCGTGGTGTTCAGCCATGGCTATCCGCTCTCGTCCGACGCCTGGGAGGACCAGATGTTCTTCCTGCTGCGAAACGGCTATCGCGTCATCGCCCATGACCGTCGGGGTTTTGGGCGGTCGAGCCAGCCGTCCGGCGGCTACGACTATGACACCTTCGCCGACGACCTGGCGCAATTGGTCGAGGCGCTGGATCTGCGTGAGGCAGCCTTCGTGGGCCATTCGATGGGCGGTGGCGAGGTCGCCCGCTACATCGCGCGCTACGGCCAGGGCCGCGTCTCCAAGGTCGCCTTCGTCTCCTCCGTGACACCCTTCCTGCTCAAGACCGCGACCAACCCGACCGGCGCGCCGAAGGAGCTGTTCGATACCTTCCGCGCCGCCGTGCAAGCCAACCGGTCGCAGTGGAATCTCGACGTCACCATGCCTTATTACAGCTTTAACCGCCCGGGGGCGCAGGTCTCGGAAGGTCTGCGGGAGAGCTACTGGCGGCAGGGGCAGGCAACCGGTCTTCTTGCCGCCTATCATGCACTCGGCGCCTTTTCGGAAACCGATTTCCGCGATGACCTGAAGAAGATCACCGTGCCCGCGCTGGTGGTCCACGGCAGCGACGATCAGATCGTTCCGCTCGAGATCTCCGCGCGATTGACCGCCGGCCTGGTTCCGCATGCCAAGCTCATCGTCTACGATGGCGGCTCCCATGGATTGCTGCACGTCGACAAAGACCGTTTGAATGCCGACCTGCTGGCTTTCCTTCGCGACTGACGTTTGCCTGGCCGGCGCCGTATCGCCAATCACGCGGCGATGCGTATCATCTCGCGGTCGAGCGTGCCGAGCACCTTGCAGCCGGTTTCGGTGACGACGATGGTCTCGCTCACGCCCACTGTGAACCGGCCATAGACGCGCAAGGCCGGCGGCAGATGGAACGCCATGCCGGGCTCCAGCAGCGTCTTCACGCCGGCATTGAGGCTGAGGATGCCGCCTTCGCCCCAATCCGGCGCGAAGGAAATGCCGACGCTGTAGCCGAGCCGCTTGCGGAAATTGTCGGTGTAGCCGGCCGCGTCGATCACCTTCTGGCAGGCGATGTGCGGCACCTCGCACGGCACGCCCGGCCGGATGGCCTCGAGGGAGACGGCGAGCGCCTCCTGGCAGACCTTCGCCATCTCCAGCGCCTCGGCCGGCGGCGTGCCGATCCACGCCGTGCGCATCAGCGCCGCGTGGTAGCGGTCATGGCAGGCGGCCATTTCGAGGAAGGCGGCGTCGCCGTCCTGCAACCGCCGCCGCCGCCACGTGCCGTGCGGCACACCGCTGCGCGGGCCGGAGGAGACCAGCGGCTCCATGCCCATATATTCCGAGCCGGCGGCGATCGCCGCGCCCATCATGGCGGCGACGAGGTCGTTCTCGGTATTGCCGGGCCTCACGGCGGCGAGGCCGGCCTTGATCCCCGCATCGACATAGGCCGCCGAGCGCACCAGCTTCTCGACCTCCAGCGACGACTTCACCATGCGCAGCCTCTCCACCACGCCCGCGGCGTCATGGACGGTGCCGAGTGCGGTGAGCAGCGCCTCGTAGGTGGCGATCGGCAGAAACCAGCCGCGCTTATCGATGGCGACGCGCTTGCCCTTCAGGCCCTTCGTCTCGATGAGCCGGACCAGGAAAGCAACCGGATCGTCGGTGTCCTGGTAGATGGCGGCGTCGGTGATGAAGGTGTTGGCGACGAAGTTGAAATATTCGAGCTGGCGCACCACGAAGACCGGGTCGCCCTCGACCGGCAGCACCAGCGCCTGGAAGGTGTAGTAGCCCGGCGTCTGCTGGCCGGTGAGGTAGAAGATGTTCTCCGGCCCAGTGACGATCATCACATCGATGCCGGCCGACGCCAACCCGGCGCGGGCACGGGCGACGCGCGCGTCATATTCGGCCTTGGGGAAGGCGGATTCCTGTCCCTGCACCACGTTCATCGGAACGGTCATGTCACGAAAACTCCCTGATGAGATGCGCGCGTGACGCATCGAAACGAAGGCCGAGACCCGGCGCGGACGGAGCGGCGACGCGGCCCTCGGCATAGGCGAGCCCGGCGGCCGGATCGTCGACCAGCCCATCGGCGCCATAGAGCTCGGCAAAGCGTGGGCGCGCCGCGACGGTGGCGTGCAGCGCGGCGGCGGTGGCGAGGCCGCCCTCGTTCATCTGGCCGATCATGAACGGCACCTTGGCCGTGTGGAGCCGGCGGGCGGCCGCCAGCGTCGGCGCGATGCCGCCGAGCTTGACCAGCTTGAGATGCGCCATGAGGCCGTTGTTGGCCTGGACGATGCGCTCGACGTCGTCGAGCCCCTTCACGCTCTCGTCGAGCATGATCGGCACCGGCGTCGCGCGGGCGAGGCGGTCGAGCGCCTGCCAGTCGCCTGGCGCCATCGGCTGCTCGACATAGGCGAGGCCGTGGCGTGCGAGTGCCTCCAGATTGGCGAGGGCGGCCGCCTCGCCCCAGGCACCATTGGCATCGGCTGCGAGCTTGACCGTATCGCCGAAACGCGCGCGCAGCCGGCCGATGCGGCGCAGATCGTCGGCGAAGTCGCCAGCGCCGATGCGGACCTTGAGGTCGCGGAACCCGCGCGCGACATAGGCCTCCGCCTGTTCGACGAAGGTGTCGTCGGCGGAGACGAACAGCGTCTGGTTGGTGGCGTGCGCAATCTGCGCCTCCGCCGGTGCGCCGAGGAAGACGGCGAGTGGCAGGTCGACCTGTTTCGCCGCGAGATCGTGCAGCGCGCTGTCGATCAGCGTGCGCACCGGCGCGCTGGCCTGCGCGACGGGTGCGGGCGTCGCCGCGAGCAGGGCCGCCGCGCCGGCGCGGAAGTCGAGGCGACCGACCACCTCGACGGCCTCCGCCAGCACGGTCTCGGCCGGCAGGCCATTGAGATAGGCGATGTTGAGCCGCACCTCGCCGACCGCGACCAATCCGTCCCGCTCCAGTCGCAGATAGAGTGCGTCGAGCCCGGCGACCCGGCCGGACGCCGCCGTGTGCAGCACAAGGCCGCCGCCATAGGTGAGCGTGGCGCGATGAAGCGAGACGCGCATGGTCAGGCCGTCAGCATGGATCTGGCGATGTCGCGATAGATCAGGCTCGCGGTCACGAACTCGTCCACCGGCACGAACTCGTCCGGCTTGTGCGCCATCGACAGCGAGCCAGGCCCAACCACCACGCCCTGCGCTCCGGTGGAGCGGAAATGCACGAGATCACAGGCGCCTTGGAAGCCGAACGGGCCGGGTTTGCCGATGCCATGCGTGCGACAGGCGGCGAGGCTCGCCTGGACGATGGGCTGGTCAGGCGCCGTCTCGGTGGCGCCGCCGGTGGTCGGCTTCCATTCGACGATCTCGGCGCGCAGGCCGAAGCGTTCATGGGCACGCGCGAGCAGCGCGGCGATGTCGGCCTTCACCGCCTCCTCGTCCTCGCCCGGCACCAGCCGCCGGTCCAGCAGCAGCTCGCAGGCGCCGGGCAGCACATTGTCGGCGTGGCCGCCCTGAATGCGGGTGACGGTAAGGCTGGCGCCGCCGACGAGCGCATGCATGCGGTGGCGAACATCGGTCTCGTGGGTCTCGGCGATCAGCGCCAGCAACTCGCCGGCGCGATAGATCGCGTTCTCGCCCAGATGCGGCGAGCCGGAATGGGCGGGCACGCCGAGCACCCGCACCAGCGGGCGCAAGCTGCCCTTATGGGCGGAATAGACCGTGTTGGAGGTCGGCTCGCCGACGACGGCGACATCGATCTTCGGCCTGCGCGAGGCATAGAGCTTCGCCCCCTCGCTGGCGATCTCCTCATCGGCGACGAACACCGCCAGCAGCGTGCCGGACCATGAGCTCCGATCGGCGGCGAGCATGCGGACCGCCTCCAGCATGGCGGCGAGCGGCCCCTTGCAGTCGCAGGCGCCGCGTCCATAGAGTCGACCATCGGCCTCGCGCAGCATGAACGGATCGGAACTCCAGCCGTCGCCGGCCGGCACCACGTCCATATGGGTGTTGAAGGCGAAGACCGGGCCGGGACCGTTGACCAGCTTGGCTTCGACATTGACGCGGCCGGGCTTGTACTCGTCGAGCGCGATCTCGAAGCTGAACGGGGCGAGCCGATCACGAATGTACCAGGCGGCATCGATCTCGCGGCCGGGCGGATTCTCCGTGCGCAGCGCGACCAGTTCGGCGAGCTCGCTCTTCATGCGGGCGATATCCGGCGCGGCGGCAGAAAGGGGCATGGCGTGGCTCATGGGAGTGGCATGGACTGAAGGGAGGGCTCAGGTGGCGGTGGGGTCGAGCGAGATCGGCATGCGGCCGAGCCGCTCGCAGCCATCGGCGGTGACGAGGAAGGTCTCGCCGGGCGCGACGTTGCGCTCGCCCTCGGTAACGACCATGTGCAGGAAGATCACCATGCCCTCCTCGATCACCGCCGGGTTGTCGCGATAGACCATCGGCCAGTCCATCCAGTTCGGCGAGAAGGTGGTGCCGAGGCCGTAGCCGCAGGCATTCAGCCGGTTGGCCATGCCGTCGAAGCCCGCCGATCGCAGCGCGCCGGTATAGGCGGCGAAGATGTCCCCGAAGGTTGCGCCGGGCCGGATCGTCTCCTGGCACGCCTGAAGCGCGGCGAGGCCGATGTCGTGCAACTGCGCGAGGCCGGCGTCGGGCGCGCCTACGCGATAGGTGCGCATCAGCGCCGAATGATAGTGCCGGAACACGCCGGCGAACTCGATGGCGATGGTGTCGTCCGCCTCCAGCCGGCGGCGTCCCGACACATAGCGCCCGAGACCCTGTCCGGGCCCGGAGCCGATGATGAACTCGTTGCCGGAATAGTCGCCGTCGGCGGCGAGGATCGTGCCCTGGAGTGCGGCGAGAATGTCGCCCTCCCAGGCATGTGGCCGGATCAGCGGCACGGCGGCGGCGAGCGCGGTATCGGCGAGCTCTGCCGCCTTGCGCACATAGGCGATCTCGGCCGGACGTTTCGCGGCGCGCTGGCGCGTCACCAGATCGGAGGCGTCGACCAGCTCGCAGAAGCCGTCCATGGCGGCGGACAGCCGATGGCCATTGGCGGCGGTGAGGCCATAGGCGTCCCATTCGACGCCGAACTTCTCGCCGCGCAGGCCGTGCCCGGCGAGGATGTCGCGCAGCTCCTCCGCCGGGCGGGCATGGGGGCCGTCGACCCACATGCGCACGTCCTGAAGCATCGAGGTGTAGGCGGCGGCCCGCACATCGGGCGCGCGGGTGAGCAAAGTGAGTGTGCCGTCCGCGCCGAGATAGAGGCACTGGAAGAACACGTAGCCGAACGTGTCGTAGCCGGTGAGGTAGTACATGCTTTCCTGCCGGAACATCAGCAGCCCGGCGAGGCCGCGTTCCTTCAGGCCCCGGCAGGTGATGGCGCGGCGCTCGGCGAGTTCCTCGGGCGAAAAATGCAGTGGCATGGCGCTCTCCTCAGGCGAACAGCGGTTCGAACGGCAGGCGACTGAGCTGCTCGCAGCCTGTCTCGGTGACGATGACGGTGTGCCCCATGCCGACGGCGCGGCGCGAGTCGACCGCGCCGAGCATGGCGTGCGGGAACAGCACCATGCCGGGCTGCATCACCAGGGGATTGCCGGAATAGATCATCGGCGGCACGTCCATCCAGGTCGGGGCGAAGGTGGCGCCCAGCGAGTAGCCGCAGGCGCCATAGCGGTCGGCGCCGAAGCCGGAGGCGTCGAGCACGCGGCGGTGCTCGGCATCGATGTCGCTCAAGGGCGCACCGGCGCGGATCGCGCCGATCATCGCCTCCATGGTGGCGCGCACCACCTTGAACATGGTGGCGTGCTCCTCGGAGAGGTGGCCGAGGATGACGGTGCGCTCGATGCAGGCCATGTAGCGGCGATGGCTGGCGCCGAATTCGACCAATACTTGGTCGTTCTCTTCCAGTGGATGGGCGCCGAGCACGCCGCGCCCATAGACCGCGCGCGGGCCGCTATTGACGATGGGCTGTTCGCTCGGCAGGTCGCCGCCATGGGCGAGCGTGGTGGCCAGGATGGCGCCGGCCATGTCGCCGGAGAGCTTGCCGGGACGGGCGGCCGCCCGCGCGGCCTCCATGGCGAGATCGGCGAGGCGGCCGGCCTCGCGGACATGCACGAGCTCGGCGGGCGACTTCACCAGGCGCTGGTCGCGCACCAGGTCGGAGGCGTCGACAAGCGTGGCAAAGCCAGTGAACTCGGTCTCCACGGACCGCCAATTGGCGGCGGTGAGCCCATAGGTGGCGAATTCGACGCCGAGACGCGCGCCCGCCAGGCCCTTCTCGGCGGCGATGGCGCGCAGTTCGGCGGCGGGATTGGCGTCCTCGGCATTGTACCAAATCCGCACGTCCTCGATGGTCGAGGTGTCGCGCGCCTGGGCGAGGTCGGGCCGGCGGGTCAGCAGCGTGATCGGCCCGTCGACCGGCAGCACCGCGCACTGGAAGAACACATAGCCCGAGGTGTCGTAGCCGGTGAGGTAGAACAGGCTTTCCTGCGCGAACAGCAGCAGGCCGTCCAGCCCGCGCTCGCGCATCCGAGCGCGGGTGCGCTCAAGGCGGGCCTCATATTCCGCCAGCGGAAAGGTGGCGAGCGGCGGGGCAACGGCAGTGGACATGGCAAGGCACCGTGAACGTCGTGAGGGGAAGTGTCGGGGAGAGTCTTGGCGGGAGGTCTCGGCAACGGCGGGCGTCAGGTCAGCCGGACCGCGCGCAGGAAGGACTGCGTGCGGGCGTGGACGGGGTCGTCGATCACCTGCTCGGGAGGTCCCTGCTCGACGATGGCGCCCTTCTCGAAGAAGCAGACGCGATCCGCGAGCGCGCGGGCCACCCCCATCTGATGGGTGACGATCAGCATGGTGAGGTCGCGCTCCACCGACAAAGCGCGCATCACGTCCAGCACTTCGCCGACGAGCTCGGGATCGAGGGCCGACGTCACTTCGTCGAACAGCATTACCTTGGGCTCCATCGCCATGGCGCGGGCGATGGCGACGCGCTGCTGCTGGCCGCCGGAAAGCCGCGCGGGATAGCTCGACAGCTTGTCGCCGAGCCCGACCTTGCGCAGCAGCATCTCGGCCAGCGCCTCGGCCTCGGCCTTCGGCTTGCCGAGCACATGGCGGGGAGCGTTCGCGACGTTCTGCAACGCCGTCATGTGCGGGAACAGGTTGAAGTGCTGGAACACCATGCCGACCTTGGCCCGCATATGGTGCAGATGCGCCTGTGTGACCGGCTCGACATCGGCGCCGTCGCGCACATACCAGAGCGCCTCGCCGTCGATCATCACCATGCCGGCATCGATGCGCTCCAGCGTCATCAGCATGCGCAGCAGCGTGGACTTGCCCGAACCCGACGGGCCGATCAGCACCACCTTCTCGCCGCGCGCCGCCTCGAAGTCGAACGCGTCGAGCACCACCGTGGCGCCGAAGCGCTTGGTGACGTTCTCGAATCGGACCATGGGCATCATGCGCGCGTCTCCTCCGGCCGCAGCCGCCGGTCGATGAAATTGATGAGCGGCGCGGCGGCCAGGCTCAGGACGAGATAGATCAGCGCCGCCGCCGTCACCGGCTCGGTGTACTGGAAGCGCTCGGAGCCGATCTCGTTGGCGACGAACATCAGCTCGGTCACCGTCACTGCCGCGAGGATCGGGGTGTCCTTCAGCATCGAGATCGCGATGTTGCCGAGCGAGGGCACGATCGGCGGCAGCGCCTGCGGCAGCACGATGTGGCGATAGGCGGCGAGCCGCGAATAGTTCAGGCTCACCGCGGCCTCCCACTGGCCGCGCGGCACCGATTCCAGCCCCGCCCGGTAGGCCTCGGCGGCATAGGCGCCGTAGTGCAGGCCGAGCGCGGTGACGCCGGTCAGGAAGGGCGACAGCGTGATGCCGAAGCCGGGAAGCACGAAGAACAGGAAATAGACCTGCACCAGCAGCGGGGTGGCGCGCAGGAACTCCATGGCGAAGCGCGAGAGGAACCGCAGCCAGCGCTGGCGGGCCCGCATCCCCGACACCATCACCAGCCCGACGATCAGCGAGATGGCGAAGCCGGCGAGCGTCGCCTCAATGGTGACCACGGTCGCCCGCAGCAGCTGGGGCAGGATTTCCCACAGCAGGTCGAAGGAGAACTCCATCGGTTCACCCCGCCGTGTGGTCGACGCCGCGCGACAGCGCGCGCTCGATGCGCTGCGCGCCGCCGCTGATGAACAGGGCGATGACGAAATAGACGACGAGCACCGTGCTCAGCACCGCCGTGGTGTTGAGGTGCACCAGGATGATGTTCTTGGCCTGGAAGGTGAGGTCCGGCAGGGTGATGAGCGACACCAGCGAGGAGGCCTTCAGGATCTCGATGAACAGGCTGCCGAAAAGCGGCGCCATGACGCGCGCCGCCTGCGGCAGCACGATGAGGCGGAAGCTCTGCGCGGGCGAGTAGTTGAGCGCGATGGCGGCCTCGCGCTGGCCGCGCGGCACCGAGCGTAGCGCGCCGCGCACGATTTCCGAGCCATAGGCGCCGTTGCACAGGCCGATGGCGAGCACGCCGCAGGCGAGGGCGGGAAGCTCGATGCCGAAGGAGGGCAGCACGAAGAACAGCCAGAACAGCTGCGCCAGCAGCGAGGTGCCGCGGAACAGCTCGACATAGATGATCGCCGGCACGCGCAGGATCCTGTGGCGCGATTCACGCGCCAGGCCCGACGCGAACGACATCAGCACCGCGACCACCGCCGCGAGGACGGTGACGATCAGCGTGATGCGTACGCCTCCGAGCAGCAGCTGGCGGTATTCCCAAACGATTTGCATGCCTTCTCCAGATCGGAGACGGAGCGGATGCAGGCGGCCCCTGCATCCGCGACCATGGGGTCTCCCGGCGGGGCGAGGCCCGCCGGCAGGCTCGAAGCATCAGCCCTTGCACAGCTCGGCAGTGGTGAGGCCGACCGGGATATCCGCCTTCGAGAAGCCGAAGGGCTCGATCATCTTGAGATATTCCGGCGAGTTGAGGATCGCGAGCATCGTCTCGTTGAACGCCTTCAGGAACTCGGCGTCGTCGGTGCGCACCGCATAGCTGCCCACGCCCAGCGCCGGCTTGCCATTGACGACCGGCTGGGTGAAGGGATCGGCGCGCTCGATCGCCGGGTCGTTGGCGGCCTTGAGCAGTTCCTGCAGCGAGAGCGAGGGATAGAGGAAGGCGTCGATGCGCCCGGCCTTCACCGCGGCAATCAGGGCGGGGCCATCGGGAAGCGCCACCGCCTGCTCCTTCGGCATGCCGGAGGCATAGGCATGCTCGATGAGCGCGCCGGCGCCGGTGGTGTAGCCGAGCTTCAGCGCCGGGTTCTTGGCGAAATCGGCCAGCGAGGACAGCTTCTTCGGGTTGCCTGCGGGCACGGCGATGGCATCGCCCACGGCGAAGATCGGCTCGGCGAAGGCGACTTGCTTGCAGCGATCCGGGCGGATGTAGAGGCCGGCCGCGATGATGTCGAAGCGCTTGGCCTTCAGGCCGGGGATCAGCGAGCCGAACGGGGTCAGCACGCCGTCGAACTCCTTCACGCCCATCTTTTCCAGCGTGGCGCGCAGCAGCACGATATCCGACCCGACCAGCTCGCCATTGGCATTGGCGGAGCTGAAGGGGGCCTCGTTGGCGAAGCCGACGCGGATGATGTCGCCGGACTTGATCTTGTCCATGAGGGACTGTGCCGCGGCAACGCCGGACATCAGGCTGAGTGCGAGGCCGGCGATCGCCGCCTTGCCGAGGAAGCTCTTGAACGTCGTCATTTCGTCTCCGGTTCCACTCTGGTCGCCCCGATGAGGTGCGTTTGTTCTGATGCGATTTCGTTCGCGCCTCGCCGCCTGCGCACGTCGTAGGGGATGACGTTGCGCGAGGGCCGGGCACCCCGTGGACAGTGCAAATGCCAGGCCAATACAATTGGTATACCGATGGAAAGCCAACGGCACGCGAAATGCATGCCGGAAAGCCAGCGCTCCCCGCGCCCACGCGCCGGCCTTGTCGGCCGCGTTGTCACCAGGGTCGTCCGCACGGGTTGCCGCCGTTGCGGGCATGATGATGAACAACTGCGCAGCGCATCTGCGCATGGAGAACAGAATGACGGTCGTCCTCGTGGTTCATGACACGCCGCTGCCCGCGCTCGACGGTATGATCGCCGGCGAGATCGCCGCGGAACGCGGCGCGCGCTTCACCACGCTGGTCACGGGGGGCGCGGGCCATGCCCGTTTCGACTGCCATATCCACGTCCTGGTCCATGGCGAAATGGCCCCCAACGGTGCCCTGTGGGCCGAGCGCGCCAGCGGCCGCACCGTCGCCGCGCCGGTGGATCGCGGGGCGGTGGCGCGACTGACGGACGACTGCGTCGTCGTGCCGATCAACCCCCACCTTCCGGTGCAGGCGGAGGCACGGACGCGTCTTCTCGCCACCGCCGCGCAGGCCGGACGCCCGGTTGAGACCTATCGCGTCACCGAGGCCGACGGGATTCTGGAAGTGCGGGAAGAGGGCAGCGACGTCGTGCTCTCGCTCTGGCGGCGCGATGGCTATGGCCGCCCCTTCCTTGTCGGGACGGAGCCCGCCGAGGCCGCCGGCAAGCCGCTCGACATCGTGTTCGTCGCCGACGAGGCCTGCATGCGCGAGGTCTACCCGGCCAATCTCGCGGCACTGGGCGATGCCGCCGAGGCGCTCGGCCTGCGCCTCGCGGTGCGCTTCGTCGACCCCCGCCAGTTCCCCGAGCCGGCGTGGGAGCGGGAACTGGCGCAGGCCGACGGCCTCGTGCTGCCGGGCGGTTCCGACATGGAGCAGGTGCGCGGCCAGACCGAGGCGGCGCGGGTGGCGATCCGCCGGAACCTGCCGACGCTCGGCCTGTGCCTGGGCATGCAGACCATGGCGACCGCGGTGGCGCAGGAAATCTGCGGCTTCAACGATGCCAATCTCGCCGAGGCCGACCCATCGGCGCAGACCAAGACCTTTGTGCGCCTGCATGACGAGCACGGCCGTCCGCAGCACCGGCTGGGCCTGCTGCCGTGCCGCCTTGTGCCCGGCAGCCAGCTCGCCGGCCTCGCCGGCGGCGCCGCCACCATGGAGGTGCACTACAATCACCGTTTCGTGCTGGAGAGCGAATTGCAGAAGCGGCTTTCCGAATCCGGGCTTACCGTTTCCGGTTGGCAGGACGGGCGGGATCTCGCCGACGCGATCGAGGTGCCGACGCTGCGCTTCTTCATCGGCATGCAGGGACATCCCGAGCTGTCCAGCCGGCGCGGCCGGCCTCATCCACTGTTCGCCGGCTTCCTGTCGGCCGCCGGCGCGTGACGCGGCGCTTCCCCCGATCCTGACCAAGCCTTGCGTTGAAAGCTGGCCTCGCGTTGACAGCTGGCTGTGCGTTGAAAGTTTCCTGCCATGTTTCGTTGCCTGATCGTGCAGCCCATTCATCCCGCCGGCGTCGACCTGCTGGCGGGTGCCGGCATCGAGCCGGTGCACGCGCCCGCCTATGACGCGGCCTCCATCTTTGCGGCCATGCAGGGCATGGATGCGGTGATAACCCGCGATGCCGGCCTTGCCGCGCCGGCGATGTCGGCAGCGCCCCACCTGCGGGTGATCGGCGTGCACGGCATCGGCACCGACCCGGTGGACATCGAGGAGGCGACGCGGCGCGGCGTCTGCGTGGTCAATACGCCGGGCACCAATGTCCGCGCGGTGGCGGAGCAGGCGCTGGCGCTCACGCTCGCGCTGGCCAAATCGGTGCCGGCCGCCGACGCGGCGGCGCGGCGTGGCGATTTCGGCTTCAAATACCGTGCGCCGTTGCGCGAGCTCGCCGGCGCCACCTTCGGCGTGGTGGGCTTCGGCAATATCGGTCGCGCCACCGCCGAACTGGCGGGGGCTTTCGGCATGCGGGTGGTCGGCGTCTCCCGCAGCCAGCCGGACGACGTGTTCGTCACCGCCGGCGTGACCCGTCTCGCCTCGCTCGATGAGTTGCTCGCCGTCAGCGACGTGGTCTCGCTGCACCTGCCGAGCTCGCCGGCGACGCGCGGCGTCATCGGTGCGCGCGAACTGGGCCGGATGAAGCCCGGTGCCTTGCTCATCAATACCTCGCGCGGCGCGCTGATCGACGAGGACGCGCTGGCCGCGGCGCTCGCCGAGCGGCGTATCGGCGGAGCGGGCCTTGACGTGTTCGTCCGCGAGCCGCTGCCAACGGGCTCGCCGCTGGCGGGGCTCGACAATGTCGTGCTCAGCCCGCACATCGCCGGCTCGGCGGTGGAAGCGCTGGAGCGCACCGCCCGGCTCGTGACTCAGCAGGTGATCGACGTGCTGGCCGGCCGCCGGCCACCACATCTCGTCAATCCGCAAAGCTGGCCCAGCCCCACCCAGGCCGGGGAGGTGCGGCTATGACGGACGGCATCGCCATCGACCGCGCCTTCGCCGAGCGGCTGTTCGACGAGCTTGCCGTCCACACCACCGATGCGCCGGGTGTCACCCGCGCCGCTTTCGGCGAGGGCGAGCAGTTCGCCCACGAGGTGATGAAGCGCGAGGCGGCCATGCTGGGCCTTGCCCAGCGCGTCGACCCGGCCGGCAATCTCTACCTCACCTATGAGGGGCGCGATCCCGCACTGCCCGGCTGGGTCGTCGGCTCGCATCTCGATTCCGTACCTCATGGCGGGAACTTCGACGGCGCGGCCGGCGTGATCGCCGGCCTGGCGGCGGTGCGTGCGCTGAGCGAGGCCGGCATCCATCCGCGCCGCTCGATCACGGTGATGGCGATCCGAGCCGAGGAGAGCAACTGGTTCCCGCTGTCCTATCTCGGCAGCCGCGCCGCGCTCGGGTTGCTACCGCAGGAAAGCCTTGCGACGCCGCGCTCCGATACCGGCCTGTCGCTGCGCGAACACATGGCCCGGCTGGGTCTCGATCCCACGCGCGTCGGCTCGGGCCAGGTGCATCTCGATCCGGCTGGCCTCCACGGCTTCATCGAACTGCATATCGAACAGGGACCCGTGCTGGAGGCCGAGCAGGTGCCGATTGGCCTCGTCACCGGCATTTCCGGCAGCTTCCGCTACCGCAAGGCCAGGGTTCTTGGGGAATGGGGCCATTCCGGCGCGGTGCCGCGCGCGCACCGGCGCGACGCGGTCTTCGCGCTCGCCCGGCTGATCACCGCGCTCGATGCCTGCTGGGCGGCGCTGCTGGCGGAGGGCGAGACCGCGACGATCACCGTCGGCGAGATCGGCACCGATCCCGCCCTGCACGGCTTCAGCAAGGTGCCCGGCGAAGTGGCGTTCTGCCTCGATGTGCGCAGCCTCTCGCCCGCCTGCCTCGCGCGCATCCATGACGAACTCATGCGCCTCGTCGCGCGGATCGAGGCGGAGACCGGCGTGCGCTTCGCGCTGGGCGAGCGCACCGGCTCGACGCCGGCCCGGCTCGACGCCGCGTTGCGGGCGCAGCTCGCCGGCGTGGCGAAGGCGCGGGAGGCCGGTTTCGTCGAGATGGCGAGCGGGGCGGGGCACGACACGGCGGTGTTCGCCAATGCCGGCGTGCGCTCGGCACTGGTGTTCGTGCGCAACCAGAACGGCAGCCACAATCCAGATGAGGCGATGCGCCTGGAGGATTTCGTCGCCGCCACCGACGTCATCGCGCATCTGCTGGCGCGCGACGACAACGAATGAGTGGCGTCAGCCGAGCCATTCGCCGAGCGGGCGGATGGCGATGTCCGCTGCGCTCAGCCGGCCCCTGATCCGGCGCGCCATTTCCACCGCGCCATGCGTGTCGCCATGCACGCACACGGTATCGGCGCGCACCTTCAGCCGGCCGCCGCTGGCGGTGACGATCTCGCCATCCTCCACCATGCGCAGCACGCGCTCGGCGGCCTCGTCGGCGTCGTGGATCACCGCGCCGGGCAGCTTGCGCGAGACGAGGTTGCCATTGTCGGCATAGGCGCGGTCGGCATAGATCTCGCGGGCGATCCGCAGGCCGGCGGCCTCGCCCGCGCGCTCTGTCTCCAGACCCGGCATGACGATGAAGATGAGGTCGCGGTCGACCGCGCGAATGGCGCGCGCGACAGCGTCGGCGAGGGCGGCATCCTCATTGGCGAGATTGCCGAGCGAGCCGTGGGTCTTCACGTGCTGGAGCTTCTGTCCGGCGGCGTGCGCCAGCGCCTGCAACGCACCGATCTGGTAGATGAGATGCTTCTCCATGTCCTGCGGCCGCTCGCCCATGATCGGCCGGCGGCCGAAGCCCCACAGGTCGAGGAAGCTCGGATGCGCGCCGACGCCGACATCATTGGCTTTCGCCGCCTCTAGCGTCTTCGCCATGACCAGCGGGTCGCCGGCATGGAAGCCGCAGGCGATGTTGGCGGAGGTGACGATTTCCAGCATCGCGTCGTCGTCGCCCAGCGTATAGACGCCGAAGCCCTCGCCCATGTCGCTGTTGAGGTCGATGGTGGTCATGCCGTCACCGTTTCGCTGAAGGGATCTTGCGTGGCGCAGGCCACGCCGCTGATGAGGTTGAGGCCGAGCAGGCGCTCGCTGGACAGCGCAGCCGCCCCGAACACGACGGGTTCCAGTGCATCGATCAACCCCTTGAGGTTGGCCGCCGCGGCGCGGGCGGCCTCGGCGGCCTCGGCGGCGCTCACCCGTTCGAAGGTGATCTGATCGCCGGGCCGGAGCTGTGCCAGATGGGCGAGATCGGGGCCGATCACGGTCGCGATCTTGGGATAGCCGCCGGTGGTTTGCCGGTCGGCGAGTAGGATGATCGGCCGGCCATGGCCGGGGACCTGGATGCTGCCATTCGCGATGCCATCCGAGACGATGTTGAAGCCGGCGGCGTGCTCGACCTCCGCGCCGTCGAGCTGGCAGCCCATGCGGTCGGTGCGGCTGGAGAGCCGGTAGGTCGACGACAGGAAGGTGTCGATGCCGGCCGCCGTGAAGGCGTCGTCCTGCGGCCCCAGCACGACGCGCAGCCGGTGCTCGATGCCCGGGAGCCGGCGGCGGTCGAGCCGTAGCAGCGGGCCTTTGGCCGCGCCCTTCAACGGCAGCACGGCGCCGGCCGGCAAGGGGCCGCCGTCCAGCCCTCCAATGCGCGAGCGGGTATGGGTCGAGAGGCTGCCGAGCACCGGGGCGATGTCGAACCCGCCGGCCACGGCAAGATAGCCGCGCATGCCCCTGGCCGCTCGCCCGACCGCGACCTTGTCGCCCCGCGTCAGATCATGGGCCTGAAACGGCTCGGCCGGCCGGCCATTGATGGTGAGCGCCATCTCCGCCCCGGCGAGGGCGACACGGCAGTGCTCGGCGGCAACGGTGAACCCGATGCCGGCCATGGTCATCTCGATCACCCCGATGTCTGGAGGGTTGCCGGTAATCGCATTGGCAAGCCGCATGGCGGGAATGTCCATCGCGCCGGAATTCGAGATGCCGAACCGCTGATATCCGAAGCGGCCGGCATCCTGGAGCGTGGAGAACAGGCCGCCTTCTGTGATGGCGAGATGATCGCCGCTCATGCCGATGCTCCCTGCGCGGCGACGGCCTCGGCAACCAGCGCGCCCGCCTCGGCTGCCGCCAGCATGTCGCGATAGTCGTCCCCGGCGACGGGATAGAAGCGCAACGTGTCGCCCGGCGCGAACAGGAACGGCTTTTCGCGGCCGGGATCATAGGAGCGGACCGGTGTCTGGCCCAGGAGATGCCAGCCGCTCGGCACCTCGATCGGCGGCGAGACCGCGGCCTGGCGACCACCGATGGACACGCTGCGCGGCGGCGTCTTCGGGCGCGGATCGGTGCGGCGGCTGGTATGGATGCGCTCCGGAAGGCCCCCGAGATAGGCGAAGCCCGGTGCGAAGCCGATCATGTAGACGCGGTACAGCGCGCCGCTGTGCAGCGCGATCAGTTCCTCGGTCGCCAGCCCGTGCAGCCTCGCCACCGCGTCGAGGTCGACGCCATGTTCGCCGCCATAGAGCACGGGGATGCGCCACAGCGTGCCGCCTTCCGTTTCCGGCGCGCCACGAGTCTGGAGCGCCAGCAACTGCGAGGCGAGGGCGTCGCGCGCGATCCGCAACGGATCGAACAGCACCAGCAGCGAGCGATAGGTCGGGACGGTTTCGCGCACGCCGTCGATGGGGTGCACGCCGAGGGCGCGGTCGAGGGCGATCACCTGCCGATTCACGGCCTCGTCGACGTCGCTGCCGAATTCGACGACGAGGCCGCCTTCGCCGGCGTCGAGCACACGTGGGGGGATTGCGGACGTTTGATTCATGGCATGCGGCCGATCAGGGTAGACGGAGGATATCAGAAATATCTTTTATTATCAGATATTTATCTGATCTTCTCTTTTCAGGTTGCGGGCATGATCGGCCAGGAGCGTCGATCCTCAAAGACCAAATCGCAGGCATGTCATGCTCAAAAAATCCACTTGAATTCCGTCGGTATACCAAAGAAGTTCCAAGTGTGAACCTTTTCGTGACGCTACGGGACAACCGCCTGCCGCGGTTGCAACGTGTCCCCACAGGCGAGTGCCATGACCTTCGACAAAGCCGGCCGCATGGTTCTTCCCGCCGCCCATGGCAAGGCGGTCCGCCTGAAGGCCGGCTGGAGCGTGCGGGTGACCAACCCCTACGGGACGCAGGCGCTGGACTTCTGGGCATTCAACGCCACCGACCACGCCGAATTCCTGTCGATGGACAATGTGCGGTCGTTCAACAGCGTGGCCTATGTGAACAAGGGCACCGCGCTGGTCACGACGGAGCGGCGGCCGATCGTCTGCATCACCGAGGATTCCTCGGCCGGCAATCACGACACTCTGCTGTGCGCCTGCAATCCCGCGATCTACCGTGAGCTGGGCGTGAAGGGCTATCACCGCTCTTGCTCGGACAACATGCACGAGGCGCTGGGCGAGATCGGTGTCGCCTTCCCCGTCACCCCCGCCCCGCTGAACCTGTTCATGAGCGTGCATGTGCGCCCGGACGGATCACTGGAGCGCCTGCTGCCGCGCTCCGCACCCGGCGCGTCGATCACGCTGCGGGCGGAACTCGACGCGGTGCTGGCCTTCTCGAACTGTCCGCAGGACGTGACGACCATCAATGGTCCCGACCGCACGCCGAGGGATTGCCTGCTCGACATCCTTCCGCCGGAAGGCGCGGCCTGATGGCGGCCATCGCCGATAACGCGGCCGCGCCGCTCCTGCGCATCCGCGACCTGCGCAAGAGCTTCGGCAGCCACGAGGTGCTGAAGGGGATCTCGCTCGAGGTCCGCGCCGGCGAGGTGGTGTCGATCATCGGCGCCAGCGGCTCGGGAAAGAGCACCTTCCTGCGCTGCATCAATGTGATGGAGATGCCGAACGAGGGCTTCTTCGACTTCGAGGATTTCGCCTTCGACTTCCGCGCGGGCGCCCGCAACCAGCCGACCCCTGCGCAGCTCCGCGCGCTCCGGGCCCGCATCGGCATGGTGTTCCAGAGCTATAATCTGTGGCCGCACATGACGGTGCTCGAGAACGTCATCGAGGCGCCGATGCGGGTGAAGCGGCTTGCCCGCGCCGAGGCGGTGGCTATCGCCGAATCCCTGCTGGAGCGCATCGGCCTCGCCGACAAGCGCGGCGCCTACCCCAGCCGGCTATCCGGCGGCCAGCAGCAGCGGGTAGCCATCGCCCGCGCGCTCGCCATGAAGCCGCGCCTGATGCTGTTCGACGAAGTCACCTCGGCGCTCGACCCGGAACTGGTCGGCGAGGTGCTGGCCCTCATGGCCTCGCTGGCGCAGGAGGGCATGACCATGCTGCTCGTCACCCACGAAATCGGCTTCGCCCGCGAGGTGTCGACCCGCACCGTGTTCTTCGACCAGGGCCGCATCGCCGAGGACGGCTTGCCGCGCGACGTGCTGTATCGGCCGCAGAGCGAACGGCTGCAGCAATTCCTCCGGCGCGTGCTGCACGAGCATGTTGCGACCAGTGCCGCGAGGGAGGCGCATCCATGACCTTCAGCGAATGGCTCGACTTCTTCCTGCCCTACGTGCCGGGCTTCCTGCACGCCTCCTGGCTGGTGCTGGTGATCACCCTCCTGGTGATCGTCGTAAGCTGGGTGGCCGGGCTCGTCGTGGCGCTGGGCAAGGCCTCGCAGATCGGCGTCATCCGGCAGGCCAGCGCCTTCTACATCTGGTTCGTGCGTGGGACGCCGGCGCTCATCCAGATCTTCATCGTCTATTTCGGCCTGCCGCAGCTCGGGCTTGGGCTGTCGCCCTTCGTCGCCGGCGTGCTGGCGCTCGGCATCAATGGCGGGGCCTATGTGGCGGAGATCATCCGCTCGGGGCTGTCCGCGATCCCCAGGGGACAGGTGGAGTCCTCGCTGGCGCTCGGCATGAGCCGCTCGGAGACGCTGCGCCGCATCGTGCTGCCGCAGGTGGTGCGCATCATCCTGCCGGCGATCACCAATGAGGCGATCTCGACGCTGAAGAACACGTCGCTGCTCTCCACCATCACCGTGGTCGAGCTGACGCTCTACGCGCAGACCATCATCGCCACCACCTTCCGCCCCTTCGAGTTCTATGCCGCCACGGCGGTCCTCTACCTGATCATGACCACGCTGCTCTCGCAGATCGCGGCCATGCTGGAGCGTCACAATGCCCGTTACCTCTGACATCGCCGCGAAGGGGGCGCGCATCCGATGAGCGTGCTGCCGATCGACTCGCTGGAGACGCCGCGCTTCTGCGGCGTGCCCACCTTCATGCGCCTGCCGCAGGCGACGACGCTCGACGGGCTCGACGCCGCCATCATCGGCATCCCCTCGGATTCCGGCGCGCCGTTCCGTACCGGCGCGCGCTTCGCGCCGAACGCGGTGCGGGCGATCTCGATCATGCTGCGGCCGATCAATCCCTATCGCGGCGGCATCAACGTGTTCGAGCGGCTGCGGGTCGCCGATGTCGGCGACGCCGCCGTGGTGCCCGGCTATCTGGAAGAGACGCTTGCCCGCATCGAAGCGTCGGTGGCGACGCTGGTGAAGGCGGGCGTCACCCCGTTCGGCATCGGCGGAGACCATTCCGTGACGCTGGCGGAGCTGCGCGCGGTCGCGGCGACCCACGGCCCGGTCGCACTGATCCAGTTCGATTCCCACTCCGACACCTGGGACAAGTACTTCGCCGGGAAACGATACAGCGCCGGCACGCCGTTCCGCCGCGGCGTCGAGGAGAACATCATCGATCCCGCGCACTCGATCCAGGTCGGCCTGCGCGGATCGCTCTTCTCGCCGACCGATGTCAGCCAGTCGGTCGAGCTCGGCTATGAGGTGGTGACCACCGACGAGATGTTCGCCATGGGCATGCCGGCGCTGGCCGAGCGCATCGCGGCCCGCGCCGCCGGCCGCCCGGCCTTCCTGACCTTCGATCTCGACTTCGTCGATCCCGCCGCGGCGCCGGGAGTGGAGACGCCGGAGGCGGGCGGGCCGAATGCGCGCGAGACGCTGGACCTCCTGCGCCGGCTCAAGGGCATCAACCTGGTGGGGGCCGACGTGGTGGAGCTCAGCCCGAACTATGACGGGCCGGGCCAGATCTCCGCCCTGCTCGCTGCAACCGTCATGGCCGAGCTGCTGGCGCTCCATGCCGAGAGCCGGCCGGCGTCCTAGGAAAACAAGCAGTGCCGTCGCCTTCCGACAACGATCAAGGCAACCCACAGGGGACCACGATGCGCTTCTCTCTGCTTTCCTTGCTTGCCGCCGCCGCGCTCGGCGCGCTGGTGACGCACCCCGCCAGCGCCCAGCAGCTGGAGTTGATCCAGCCCGGCAAGATCCTCATCGCCACCGAAGGCACCTATCCGCCCTTCAGCATGCGTGCCCCGGACGGCACGCTCGACGGGCTGGAAATCCGCGTCGGCAAGGAGATCGCCAAGCGGCTGAACCTCGAATACACGCCGGTGATCATCAAGTGGGAATCGCTGCTGGTCGGCCTTGAGGCCGGGCAGTATGACTTCGCCTCCGACGCCATGGACATCACTGCCGAGCGGCAGAAGCAGGTGACCTTCGCCGATGGCTGGCTGGAGTCCGGCGGCCGTGTGGTCGTCAAAAAGGGCTCGGACATCAAGAAGTCCGCCGAGATCAAGGGGCGTACCGTGGGCGTGCTGGTCGCCTCGACCTGGCAGAAGCTGGCCGAGGAGCGCGGTGCCACGGTGAAGACCTACAAGGCCGAATCCGACGCGCTGCAGGACCTCGTGAATGGCAATATCGACGGCGTCATCACCGACTCCATCGCCGCCGCCTACGCTATCCAGGCCTCCAAGCTGCCGTTGGAGATGACCGAGGACTATGTCAGCCATGTCCAGAAGGGCTTCCCGTTCAAGAAGGGCAAGCCCAACCTCGTCAAGGCGGTGAACAAGGCGCTGGCGGACATGATCGCCGACGGCACCTATGCCAAGCTGACCACGCCCATCGTCGGCTATTCGCCGGCGCCGAAGGACCCGATCCGTACGCAGTTCTGACCGGGCCGGATCCACGTCCCTCCGGACACGCCGGCGGACCGCCGGCGTGTCCTCGCGCTTCGCATGCCCCGCCGGCGCGCCCGCCACGACGACGAGAGTAGATATGAAGGACACGGAAGAGCCCGCGATCGACATTCTCGATCCCGCGCCCAAGGCGCTGAGCCAGATGGCCTATGACCGGCTGCTCGACCAGCTCATCAAGCGCGAGATCCCGGTCGGTTCCGTGTTGCAGGAGCGCCGGCTGGCGGAATCGCTCGATATCTCGCGCACGCCGGTACGCGAGGCGCTGAACCGGCTGGAGAGCGAGGGCTTCGTGACCCGCAAGCCCGGCCGCGTGCTGGTGGTCAAGGAATTCTCGACCCGCGAGCTGATCGAGACGCTGCATGTGCGCCAGATCATGGAGAGCGAGGCGATCTCGCTCGCCACGCCGCGCATCCCCGAGGAGGAGCTCGGCGCGGTGGAAGCGGAAATCCGCGTGCTTCTCGCGACCCCCAGCCCCAGCGCGGAGGCCGACTGGCAGGTCGACAGCCGCCTGCACCGGATGATCGCGGCCCATAGCGGCAACGCCGTGCTCGCCGGGATGATCGAAAGCCTGCGGGTGAAGACCTACACGTTCAATCTCGACCGGGTGCCCGAGCGTTTCGAGATCGGCCACCAGGAACATCTTGCCATGATCGATGCCGTGCGCCGGCGCGACCGCGAGGCCGCGCGCGAGGCGATTCAGCAGCACATCGAGAATGTGAAGAAAAGCATCATCCTGAAACTCAGCAGTATTTGAGGACGCAAATGTCAGCTCAGAAAATCAGCGAGACGACGCGCGGTGTCTACATCATCTCGCCGACCCCCTTCACCGAGGACGGCAAGCTCGATCTCGCCAGCACCGACACCCTGCTCGACTTCTACGACCAGAAGCGGGTGACCGGCATCACCATCCTCGGCGTGCTCGGCGAGGCGGGAAAACTGACGCCGGAGGAATCCGCCCAGTTCCTCGACCATGTGATGAAGCGCGTCGACGGCACCAAGCCGATCGTGGTGGGCGCGACCAATCCCGGCACCGATAATCTGGTGCGCTTCGCCAACCGTGCGATGGAGAAGGGCGCCGCCGGCCTGATGATCGCCCCGCTGTCGGGGTTGAAGACCGACGACCAGATCTATGCCTATTGGGAGAGCGTGCTCACCCGTCTCGGGCCGGACATCCCGGTCTGCTACCAGGATTATCCGCAGACCACGCAGGTCGTGACCTCGGTGGCCGTGCTCAACCGCCTGATCGACGACTTCCCGAACTTCGTCATGCTCAAGCACGAGGAGGGCTCGGGCCTGTCCAAGATCACCAAGCTGCGCGAGCGCTCGGACGCCGGCAAGGGCCGGCGCGTCAGCATCCTCGTCGGCAATGGGGGGCTCTATCTGCCGCAGGAGCTGCGTCGCGGTGTCGACGGCGCCATGACGGGCTTCGCCTATCCCGAAATGCTGGTCGAGGTGTGCGAGAAATTCGCCGCCGGCGATGCCGAAGGCGCGGAGGACGTGTTCGACATCTACCTGCCGATCCTGCGCCACGAGCAGCAGCTCGGCTTCGGGCTGGCGGTGCGCAAGGAGATCCTGCGCCGGCGCGGAGCCATCGCCTGTGCCGCCACCCGCCATCCCGGCCCGAAGATGACGGCGCGCGACTATCAGGAACTCGACGAGCTGATGGCCCGTCTCGACCGCAAGCTGGGTCGCTGAACCATGGATCTGGGACTGAGGGGCCGCACCGCACTGGTGCTGGGCTCCAGCCGGGGACTGGGCGAGGCCATCGCCCGGACGCTGGCGGCGGAGGGTGCGCGCGTCATCGTCTGCGGGCGTGACGCGGGGCGCGTCGCCGGCGTGGCGGGCGACATTCGCGCGGCCGGAGGCGACGCCGGCGAACTGGTGCTGGACCTCGCCGACGGGGCGGGTCTGGCCGCCGCACTCGATACGCTGACCGTGCCGGTCGACATCCTCGTCAACAATAGCGGCGGCCCGCCGCCCGGCCCGGTCGCGCAGGCGAGCGCCGAGCAGTGGAGTCGCAGCTTCGAGGCCATGGTCGGCTCGCTCGTCGCCGTCACCACGCGGCTGCTGCCCGGCATGCGCGAGCGGGGTTTCGGGCGGGTGATCAACCTCGTCTCGTCCGGCGTCGCACAGCCGATCCCCAATCTCGGCCTGTCGAACGCGTTGCGCGCCTCGATCGTCGGCTGGGCGAAGACGCTGGCGACGGAAGTCGCCAGGGACGGCGTCACGGTGAACTGCGTGCTGCCCGGCCGCATCCACACCACGCGGGTCGACGAACTCGACGCCGCAGCGGCAAAGCGCTCCGGCTCGACGCCGGCGGCGATCGCCGAAGCGTCCCGCGCGACCATCCCGATGGGCCGCTATGGCGACCCGCAGGAGTTCGCCGACATGGTGGCGTTCCTGGCGAGCGCGCGGGCGAGCTATGTGACCGGCGCGCAGATCCGGGTCGATGGCGGTCTGATCAGGGGCGTGTGACGCCCAGTGGACGGCGCGCCGCGTGCGCGCCGTCAGATCGTCGACAGATGCCGGATGATCGAGGCCTTCACATTGTCGATGTGACGGGTCATCGCCGCCGCCGCGCCATTGCCGTCGCCCGCCTCGATGGCGCGGATGATGTCGATATGCTCGTGATAGACCGCTGCCGCGCGGTCCGGCATCCGGCCCAGATCGAAGATGCGGGTGCGCCGGCGCAGGTCGCGGATCATGCTCGCCATCAGCGGATTGCCGGAGGCGCCGGCGATCTCGTCATGCATCGCGGCGTCGAGCGCCGCGCTGCCGTCCGGGTCGGCGGCCTTGCGCCCGCTGGCGGTGGCCTCCTCCAGTTCTTCCAGTCGCTCGCGCAATCCGGCCAGCCGGGAAAGCTCGATCCGCCCCACGCAGAGCCTCGCCGCCTCGGGTTCCAGCAGGCGGCGAATATTGAGGATCTGCATGTATTCCGGCACGGTCATCTGCCGGACTTCGAGATAGCGCGCGCCGCGCCGCTTCAGGAGACCTTCGCTCTCCAGCATCAGCAATGCGTCGCGCAGCGGCGTACGCGAGACGTCCAGCGCATCGGCGAGGCGGCGCTCGGTCAGCACTTCGCCGCCGCGTAGCCGACCCGAGAAGATCATGTCCTCCAGGCGCCTGTGAACCTCGTGAGCGAGACGCCGAGGCGCGGCTTCTTCCAGGACCGGCTTATCCATTCCACCTGCTCGGGAGCGTCGAAAGGCTCAGAGGCCTGATCGCACTTTGCGTTGAGATGCCAAACCTGTCTATCGGCCAAGCCGTGTCGAGGCAATGCGCGCATGAATGCCACTCGGCTCCGAACGGGCCTCAAACGCACCTTGCCGGAATGAACTATGGACCTGACCGTTAGGTGATCGACGCGCCTCTTCGAAAGTGCGCGGCGCGTGCATTATCCTTGCCGCGGAGATCGTCAGGACCGGATTATGAGCACGAAACGGCGTACAGATTATGCGACCTATACCGCCCCGCACCACGGAGAGTGAGGCCTTTTCGGATTAGCGCGGCGGACATGCTTCGAAGGGCGTCAGCGGATTAGTTTCGAAGCTGTATTCAGAGAAGCCGCTCCAGGACGGATCCACATTCGGCGCAGCCAAAGCATGATGGCAGTGAGGTGCATGAAGGCCATGTCGTGGATGGCTCGACGGTCGTAGCGCGTGGCGAGGCGGCGGAAGTGAACCGCCCCGAGGTCGTCGGAGGCCAATTGGTTTTGGTCAAGCTGCCATGGTGGGCTCATCCCGCATGGCACAGTAACGCTCCTCAGCCTCGGCCGGCGGGATGTTTCCGATCGGCTCCAGCAGCCGGCGATTATTGAACCAGTTGACCCAGGTCAGCGTCCCGGCCTCCACGGCCTCAAAGGATCACCACGGCCCGCGCCGATGGATGAGTTCTGTAGAGGCCGTTAATCGTCTCGGCGAGAGCGTCGTCATAAGAGCCGCCGACGCTACCGATCGAGGGCGCGATGCCGGCCTCGGGAGGCGCTCGGTGCCTCGAATGCTGACGTATTGAGAACCCCTGTCGGAATGATGCACGAGGCCGCTACGGTGGGCGGGCCGTCGCTCATGCAGCGCCGGCTCCAGCGCGTCGAGCACGAAGCCGGCATGTGCGGTCCGCGAGACGGGCCAGCCGACGATCTGCCGAGCATAGACCGCTAAAGCCAGTGGCCTTTTGCCTTTGTGGCATTCGCCGACGCGGGGACATAACGGCCTGCGCACGGGCCGTCGCAGCGGGCATCGGAGTCGTCTTCGGCCCGGACGTCTTGCCGAGGGCATCGTGCCGCGCGCCGGCACCCGGAAATCGGGCTCGCAGCGGGCACCACGACCTATCCTTGCTGTCGCGGGCGATCCAAGCCTCCCTCTTTTCAGCGGCGTCCGCAGGCCTCACTGTGAACTCGGAAGAATTCGGCAGGCTTGCGCGGCGATAGCGTTAGATGAGGACCCATCCGGGAAGGAATGTTCATGGCCCTCGCCATCGCCCTTGCGGAGCGCAGTATCGTTCTCTTCGGCTTGCTGCTGTTTCTCGTGCAACTGGCCAGCTACGAGATCGGCTACCGCGTCGGCCGTCATCATCGGCCGGGCGCGGTCGCTGCCCAGCCGGAGGGCGTGGGGGTAGTGGTTGGCGGGATGCTCGGCTTGCTGGCCTTCGTGTTGGCGCTGACCTTGTCCTTCGCCAATGCACGGTACACCGAGCGGCAGGCGGGAGGGCTCGCCGAAGCCAACGCCATCGGCACCGCGTGGCTGAGAGCGAAGGCGATCGGCGATTCCCGAGCGGAGACGATCGCGCGCCTGCTTGAAGACTATACGCAAGTGCGGGCGGATTTCGTTCGTGTCCGGCGGGATGATCCGGCGCTGGATCGTCTCAATCAGCGGACCAATGCCCTCCAGTCTGAGATCTGGGGGCATGTGGCGGCGATGGTGCGCGAGCGGCCGGATCCGGTGGCCGCGGCCTTGATGACCTCGCTCAACGAGATGTTCGACGCCGGCGCCGCCGAGCGCTTCGCCTTCTATCTGCGGCTGCCGCTGCAGATCTTCTGGCTGCTCATCGTGCTGACGTTGGTGAGCATGGGGTGCCTCGGCTATCAGTTCGGCTTGCGAGGAAGGCCGCTGCGCATCCTGGTCGCGCTGCTGACGCTTATGTGGACGGCGGTCATCGTCATCATTCTCGACCTCGCCTCCGCTCGCCTCGGCTATTTGCGTACCGGCACCGCCGCTTATGAATGGACATTGCAGGGTTTCGCCGGCTCGGCGCCGCCGGCACTGCCGCCCGATGTGCCGCCGAAGCCGTAAGGGCGTCGAAGCGGCCGCGGAACGGTGCCGACGCTTCGCACGCTTCTGCGGTTCCGGTCGTCGTCGGCGTCGCCCTGCGTCGCAATCTGGTAATCGAGTTGTGGTGTTCGCTCGTTAAAAGACAAATCCCTGCCGATCCTTAAGGGATCGACAGGAGGTTTTCGGCTCGAATGGGCGAGCGAAGACGTTCAATCGACATGGGACCAGGGAGAGCAGCATGCAGCTCGGTGTCGTCGGCCTCGGCCGGATGGGAGGCAATATCGCGCGGCGCCTCGCCCGCGCTGGCCATTCCTGCGTGCTGTGGGACCGCAATCTCGCGGCGGTCGGCCAACTGGCCGACGAGGGCATGACGGCTGCCGCCGATCTCGCCGACCTGATCGCCAAGCTCGACGCGCCGCGCGCGGTGTGGGTGATGCTGCCGGCCGGCGCGCCGACAGAGGACACAGTGAGCGCGCTCGCCGCGCTGATGTCGCCCGGCGACATCGTCATCGACGGTGGCAACACCTTCTACAAGGACGACATCTGTCGCGCCGAGACGCTGGAGCCGAAGGGCATCCATTATGTCGACGTCGGCACGTCGGGCGGCGTCTGGGGCCTCGAGCGCGGCTATTGCATGATGGTCGGCGGCGCCAAGGCGGCGGTGGACCATATCGACCCGATCCTCGCCGCCCTCGCCCCCGGCAAGGGCAGCATCCCGGAGACGCCCGGCCGCGAGGGCCGCGATCCGCGCGCCGAGCAGGGCTACATCCATGCCGGGCCGGCCGGCTCGGGCCACTTCGTCAAAATGATCCATAACGGCATCGAATACGGCCTGATGCAGGCCTATGCCGAGGGCTTCGAGATCCTGAAGAACAAGAGCTCGGCCGCGCTGCCGGAGAACGAGCGCTACACGCTCGACCTGCCCGACATCGCCGAGGTGTGGCGGCGCGGCAGCGTGGTGTCCTCCTGGCTGCTCGACCTCACCGCGATCTCGCTCGCCCAGGACGAGCACCTCGCCGAATTCCCCGGCGAGGTGGCCGATTCCGGCGAGGGGCGCTGGACCGTGATGGCGGCGGTGGAGGAGGCGGTGTCGGCCGAGGTACTGACCGCTGCGCTCTATACCCGCTTCCGCTCGCGCCAGGACCACACCTTCGGCGAGAAGATGCTATCGGCGATGCGCTTCCAGTTCGGCGGCCACACCGAATTCAAGGCGAAGTAACGTTTCAGGACAGGTAATCGATCATGGCCGGCGAGACCGTCGTTCTCGGGCAGAAGGTGCTGGCGCCGGATACGGCACCCGCGCCAGCCTCCACCTTCTTCATCTTCGGCGCCTCCGGCGACCTTACCAAGCGGCTGCTGCTGCCCTCGCTGTACAACCTCGCCAATGAAGGGGTGCTGCCGGAGGATTTCGCCATCATCGGCGTCGACCACATCGAGCAAAGTGAGGAGGACTATCGCGCCTACCTCACCGAGGCGACCAAGGGGCTGCCTGGCTCCTGCGATGTCGGTGGCAATACCTGGAACTGGCTGATCAGCCGCATCGGCTACATCGCCGGCGACTTCGAGGACCCCGCCACCTATGGCCGCATCCGCGAGCGGCTCGACGGGCGGGCCGGGCAGACCGGCAATGCGGTGTTCTACCTTGCGGTAGCCCCGCGCTTCTTCGCCGCCATCTCCGAACAGCTCGGCGGCGCCGGGCTGCTCAAGGAGGAGGACGGAGCCTTCCGCCACATCGTGGTGGAGAAGCCCTTCGGCTCCGACCAGCCCTCGGCGCGCGCACTCAACAAGCGCCTGCTGGCGGTAGCCGACGAGCGGCAGATTTACCGGATCGACCATTTCCTCGGCAAGGAAACCGTGCAGAACATGATGGCGCTGCGCTTCGGCAACGGCATCTTCGAGCCGATCTGGAGCAAGGAATATATCGACCACGTGCAGATCACCGCCGCCGAGACGGTGACGGTGGAACAGCGCGGGCGCTTCTACGACGCCACCGGTGCGCTGCGCGACATGGTGCCGAACCACATGTTCCAGCTGCTCGCCATGACGGCGATGGAGCCGCCGAACTCCTTCGACGCCGATGCGGTGCGCACCGAGAAGACCAAGGTGATCGAGGCGATCCGCCACATGAAGCCAAGCGACGCCATCGGCGCGGCGGTGCGCGGGCAGTACCGCGCCGGCATCATCAACGGCCAGCCGGTGAAGGATTATCGCGCCGAGCACGACGTCGCGCCCGACAGCCGCACCGAGACCTATGTGGCGCTGAAATGCTTCGTCGATTCCTGGCGCTGGAACGGGGTGCCCTTCTATGTGCGCACCGGCAAGGCGCTCTCCGTGCGGCGCACCGAGATCGCCATCCAGTTCAAGCGTGCGCCCGGCGTGCTGTTCCGCCACCTGCCCACGGCGCTGAAGCCGAACCTTATGGTGATCCATGTGCAGCCGGACGAAGGCGTCTCGCTGCGCTTCGCCGCCAAGGTGCCCGGCCGCAAGGTGAAGCTGTCGGAAGTCGAGATGGACTTCAAATATGCCGACTACTTCAAGGCGGCGCCGTCCACCGGCTACGAGACGCTGATCTATGACTGCCTGTGCGGCGACCCGACGCTGTTCCAGCGCGCCGACACCATCGAGGCGGGCTGGGAGGCGGTGGAGCCGATCATCGACGCCGTCGCCGGCGGCGACGACGACGTGCAATTCTATTCTGCCGGCTCCAGCGGCCCGGCCATGGCCGATGTCATGCTGGCGCAGGACGGTTTCCAGTGGCTCTCTCTCGATCAGATGCGGACGCGATGAACAGTTCCCCTACCCCCTCCGGCCGCATCTCGCTGATGGTGTCCGACGTCGACGGCACGCTGGTCGACAAGCAAAAGGCGGTGACGCCCCGCACCGCCGCCGCGGTGCGGCGGCTGCGCGAGGCCGGCGTGCATTTCTGCGCCGTCTCGGCGAGGCCGCCGCGCGGCATGAAGATCCTGGTCGAGGCGCTCGGCCTCGACCTGTTCGGCGGCTTCAATGGCGGCGAGATCCTGCGCGGCGACTTCTCGGTGGTCGAGCAGCATTTCATTGCCCGCGAGGCGGCGCAGACCGGCATCGAGGTGATGCGTCAGCGCGGCGCCGGCATCTGGGTGTTTGCCGACAATGAGTGGTTCCTCACCGATCCCGACAACCAGTATGTCGCCGGCGAGATCCGCACGGTGGCCTTCCAGCCGACGGTGGTGAGCGCCTTCGGCGACCATGTCGCGCGGGCCGGCAAGATCGTCGGCGCCTCCAGCGACTTCGCCATGCTGGAGGCCTGCGAGGCCGAGCTCCAGCCCTTGCTGGGCAGCGGCGCGACGGTGAAGCGCTCGCAGCCGAAATATCTCGACCTCACCCCGCCCGGCACCGACAAGGGCCATGCCGTGCGCGCCTTCGCGGCGCATTACGGGGTGCCGCTCGACGAGGTGGCTGTCATCGGCGACATGCACAACGACCTGCCGATGTTCGCTAATGCCGGCCTGCGCTTTGCCATGGGCAACGCCGCCGACGAGGTGAAGGCGCAGGCGGATGTCGTCACCACCGCCAATGACGCGGACGGCGTGGCCCACGCCATCGAGCATTTCGTGCTGCCGCGCGCGGGACGCTGAAGAGCGCGGTTGACCGCGGGTCGTGTGGCGGGGAAATGGGGATCGGTTTGTTTTTGCCCGGCGCTGCCGGGTGCAAGGAGTGGAGTGGAATATGATCGTCGAAGTGGCCGAGCTCACCATCAAGCCGGGCGATGAGGCAGCCTTCGAGGCCGGCGTGGCGGAGGCAGCGCCGCTGTTCCTCCGCTCCAAGGGCTGTCACGGCCTGACGCTGCAAAAGGTGGTGGAGACCCCCAACGTCTACCGGCTGCGGGTCAATTGGGAGACGCTGGAGAACCACATGGTGGATTTCCGCGGCTCGGAGGAATTCCAGACGTGGCGCAAGATCGTCGGCGGCTTCTTCGCCGCGCCGCCGGCGGTGACGCATGAGGCCGAGGCCGCGCGCTACGGTGTCTGACGTCGTTGCGCCCGGTCGCCTCGCGGCGGCCGGGCGTTTTGCCGCCTACCAGTGATAGGCCAGCGTTGCCAGCACGCTGCGGCCGGCGCCGACGAAGCACTGATAGGCCGAGGCGCAGGCCGACACGTAATATTTGTCGGCAAGGTTCTGCGCGGTGAGCGAGAAGCGCCAGCCGTCGCCGGCGCCCGGCGTGCCGCCGAAATCGTAATGCAGCGCGGCGTCGAACAGCACCCGGTCCGGCACCACCATAGCGGCGGTGTTGGTCTGGTCGCCATAGGTCTCGCCGATATAGCGCGCACCGCCGCCGAGCGTCAGGCCGGCCAGTTTCCCGGTGCTCCAGGTGTAGTCGACCCAGGCCGAGGCGGCATTGCGCGGCACGCCCACCGGCGTCTTGCCCTGCACGCCGGCGACGTTGCTCTGCGTCACCTCGGCGTCGGTATAGGCATAGGCCAGCGTCAGGTTGACGCCGGGCAGCACCTCCGCCTTGCCGGAGAACTCGAAGCCGCGCGATTCCACCTCGCCGGTCTGGGTCTGGCAGGTGGCGCTGCTGCACAGGGTGAGCGCGGTGTTGGTGCTGGTGTGCTGGGTGTCGGTGGTCAGCACATTCTGCTGGGTGAGTTCGTAATAGGAGGCGGTGAACAGCCCGTTGAAGGTGGTGGGCTGGTACTTCACGCCGGCCTCGAACTGCCGCGCCGTGGTCGGCTCGAACGGCACGCCGCCATATCCCGTGCCCATCACCGGGTCGAAGGAGGTGGCGTAGCTGACATAGGGCGCGATGCCGTTGTCGAACTGGTAGAGCAGGCCGCCGCGATAGGTGAAGGCGGTGTCGTCGCTGGAATAGCTGACCTTGCTGCCGCTCGACAGCGTCGTGGTCGTGGTGTCGCCGGTCAGGTAGTCCTCGCGGATGCCGAGCAGCGCGTGCCAGTTGCCATAGCTGATCTGGTCCTGCGCATAGCCGCCAAGCTGGGTGCGGTCGGCCGACTGGTTGGTGGTCAGCTTGGGCGAGGCGATGTTGCTCCACACCGGCGACAGGTAGTTCACATAGACCGTGCTGCCGGTGCCGTAGGTGGCATCGGCGTCGTAGCGCTGCAGGTCGACGCCGAACAGCATCGTGTGGTCCAGCGGGCCGGTGGCGAATGTCGCCTGCGCCTGGTTGTCGAGGGTCAGGCCCTCCAGCGATTCGATGTAGCGCGACGGCGAGAGGCCCATGCACAGATAGGCCTGCCCCCCGCAATTGGCCGCCGATGCCCAGACGCTTGACGTCGCCACTGCGGAGAGCGCCTTGAAGTCGGTGTCGAGCCACATGTAGCGGAAGTTCTGCCGCAGGGTCCACACGGTGTCGACATCGTGCTCGATGCGGTAGCCGAGGCTGGTCTGGGTGCGGTCGAAGCCGGAATAGGGGCTCTCATTGGGCGAGAAATTGCGCGGGATCTGCCCGTTCGGGTTGGTCTGCAGGGTGCCGAGTGCCGGTAGCCAGGTGGAGTAGTAGCTCTCCGGGTCGCGCTCATAGGTTGCCTGCAGCTCGACGCGGGTGTTCTCCGTCGGCTTGAACGACACCATAGGCGCCACCAGGATGCGCTCGCCTTCCGAGCCGTCGACCTCGCTGTCGGTGAGCCGCCCGAGCGCGATGAGGCGGTAGAGCGCCGAGCCGTCCGGCAGCAGCTTGCCGTTCAGGTCGACGCCGAGCTCGGACTCGCCATAGCTGCCGATGCCGGCGATGATCTCGTTCCTCGCATTCGCATCCGGCCATTTGCTGACGAGGTCGATGCTGCCGCCCGGATTGGTCTGGCCATAGACCGTCGACATCGGCCCGCGCACGATGTCGATGCTCTGCAGCAGGTAGGGATCGATGCTCGGAACGGCGTAGTTGAGCCCCTTGAACAGCCGCAGGCCGTCCCAGAACTGCACGTAGTTGGCATTGCCGCCGAAGCCGCCGAAGCCGCGCATGATGATGCTGTCATAGCGATTGCCGGGGCGGGCGTCGGAGATCACCCCGGCCTCGTAGCGCAGCGCTTCCTGCACGGTCTGCGAGCCTTGCACTTCGATCTGCTTGTCGGTGACGACGGAGATGGAGATCGGCGTCGTCTCGATCGGGGCATCGGTCTTGGTGGCGGCAGTGGTGCGGCGCGCCACATAGCCTTCCGTCTTCTGCTGGTCGCCGGTGACCTCGATGGTGTCCAGCGTCACCGACGTTTCGCCGCTCGATTGAGCGAGAATCGGCGAGGCCAGCGGCAGCAGGGTCAGCGTCAGGGCAAGCCCCGACGCCCGACGCAGGAGACGTGCTCGCATTCGTAGATGTCCTTTAATTTACGTAACGTAAGATTAGACTTGCGTAGAATAAGATTTGAAATCGCGATTGATCATGATTTCGTGAGATGACGAATAATATTCGATCTTCAGATCTGTCAATGAAGGTTGAGTATATTGGAATTTTTACAATTTCATGCTCTTGAAAATGGAAACGCCCGCCATATGGCGGGCGGCTCTGTTTTTTTCTAGGCTATGAAATATTTTGGATGGTCGAGGTGACGAGCGGTCCGCGGCCAGCCGGCGGCTCCGGCTATCGCCGGTATCGGCGGTGATGCCGCTTACCCGGGTAATGCGGAGGATGGAGTGCCTCGCTGGAATCACCCGGCGTCGACGAGGGCGCTCGCCGCCTGTCGGTCGCGCTGCCGCGCGTGAAAATCGTCGCGGCGACCTTAGCGGCGCTGTCCGGTCCGGTGGCCGGTGAAGCCGATCAGCACTCCACGACGTTGACGGCGAGGCCGCCCAGGCTGGTTTCCTTGTATTTCTCGTTCATGTCGAGGCCGGTCTGCCGCATGGTGGCGATGGCGGCGTCGAGCGGCACGAAATGCGAGCCGTCGCCCTTCAGCGCCAGCGAGGCGGCGGTGACCGCCTTCACCGCGCCGAGCGCGTTGCGCTCGATGCAGGGGATCTGTACCAGCCCGCCAATGGGGTCGCAGGTCATGCCGAGATGGTGCTCGAGGGCGATTTCGGCGGCGTTCTCCACCTGCTCGGGCGTGCCGCCCATCACCGCGCACAGCCCGGCGGCGGCCATGGCGGCGGCGGAGCCGACCTCGCCCTGGCAGCCGACCTCGGCGCCGGAGATCGAGGCATTGGTCTTGATGATCGAGCCGATGGCGGCGGCGGTGAGCAGGAAGTCGCGGACATGTCCGCGCGTGCTCTCGACATGGAAATGCAGCCAGTAGCGCAGCACGGCGGGGATCACCCCGGCGGCGCCGTTGGTCGGCGCGGTGACGACGCGCCCGCCGCCGGCATTCTCCTCGTTGACCGCCATGGCGTAGACCGAGAGCCAGTCATTGGCCATCAGCGGATTGGCGTGGTTGCGCCGCGCCTCCTCCTCCATCCGCTCGCGCAATCCGGCGGCGCGGCGGCGGACCTTGAGGCCGCCGGGCATGATGCCGCCCTGCGACAATCCGCGGTCGATGCAGTTGCTCATCGCCGACCAGATGCCGTCGAGCCGCTCGTCGAGCGTGTGGCGGGCGAGCGTGACTTCCTCGTTGCGGCGCTGCATCGCCGCGATCGACAGTCCATCCGCCTTGGCCATGGCGAGCAGCTGCGCGGCGCTGCGGAACGGGTAGGGCAGGGCCGGGCCGTCGGAGGCGGGCGCGCCGGCCTTGGTCTCGGCGAGCTCCGAATCGGACAGCACGAAGCCGCCGCCGATGGAGTAATAGGTGCGGGTCAGCAGCCTGCGCCCATCCTCGGCAAAGCCGTGGAAGCGCATACCGTTGGCGTGGCCGGGCAGCGGCGTCTTCTTGTCGAGCACCAGGTCGGTGGCGGGATCGAAGCGATAGGCACGCCCGGCCGGCACGACGTGCTTGCTCTGCGCCACCCGCGCGACGATGGCACCGATGTCGTCCGGGGCGACGGAGGCCGGCGCATGGCCGTCGAGGCCGAGGATGATGGCGCGGTCCGAGCCGTGGCCGATGCCGGTATGGGCGAGCGAGCCATGCAGGCTCGCCGCGAGGGCGGTCACCCGTCCGCCGGGCGCTGAGAGCTCGCGCGCGGCGATGTCGTCGAGGAAGCGGGCAGCGGCCACCATCGGCCCGACCGTGTGCGAGCTCGACGGGCCGATACCGATCTTGAAGATGTCGCAGACCGAGATCACCACCGACGCTCCTGATTGCGCACTCCGGGACGAAGGGATTCGCCACCGTCCCGCTGCCAGATTAGCGGCAAGCGGCGTCACGGCCATCGGCAAATGCGGCGTGCGGCTTGAAAGCCGGCGACAAGGCGTCGGAGGGCGGCTGGCGCCCCCTATGCACGTTGCTCCTGCCGGCCGCGCAGTCTCCTTGCGGCCCGAACTCGGCCGTTGCCACGTCCGATTCCGACAAAGCCGAAGCCGGAAACATCCGGCTTCGGCGGAGAGGGTCTTCCGACCCTCAGGCTGCCGCCTCGGCGGGAGAGGCCGGCACGGCGGCCGGCTCCAGCGCGTTGGCGATGGCGTCGTCCACCCGCTCCAGCCAGACGAACTCCAGCCGGTCGCGCACGTCCTGAGGAATATCCTCATAGTCGCGGCGGTTGCGGGCCGGCAGCATCACGCGCGTGAGCCCGGCACGCGCGGCGGCCACCACCTTCTCCTTGATGCCGCCGACCGGCAGCACCAGCCCGCGCAGCGAGATCTCGCCGGTCATCGCGGTGTCCTTGCGCACCGTCCGGCCGGACAGCAGCGAGACTAAAGCGGTGAACATGGCGACGCCGGCGCTCGGCCCGTCCTTCGGGGTCGCCCCCGCCGGCACGTGCACATGCACGTCGTTGGAGGCGAGCACCGCCGGATCGAGGCCAAACTCGGCGGCACGGCTCTTGACGAGGCTCATTGCCGCCTGGGCGCTCTCCTTCATCACGTCGCCGAGCTGGCCGGTGAGGATCAGCCCGCCACGGCCGGGGATCTTGGTCGCCTCGATGAACAGGATGTCGCCGCCCACCGGCGTCCAGGCGAGGCCGGTCGCCACGCCGGGCACGCTGACGCGCAGCGCCACCTCGTCCTCGAAGATCGCCGGCCCCAGCAGCTCGGTGAGATCCGCCGCGCCGATATGCGCCTTGGTCACGTTGCCCTCGGCGATGCCGACGGCGACGCGCCGGACGGCGCGTCCGACCTCGCGCTCGAGATTGCGCACCCCGGCCTCCCGCGTATAGGCGCGGATCATGCCGGCGAGCGCGGCGTCGTCGATCTCCACCTGCTCGGGGCTCACCCCGTTCGCCTCCAGCTGGCGGCGGACGAGATAGCGCCGGGCGATCTGCAGCTTCTCCTGATCGGTGTAGCCGGACAGGGTGATGATCTCCATGCGGTCGCGCAGCGGCCCCGGGATGGTGTCGAGCATGTTGGCGGTGGCGATGAACACCACGCGCGACAGGTCGAAGGGCAGCCCGAGATAGTTGTCGCGGAACGTGCCGTTCTGCTCGGGGTCGAGCACTTCCAGCATGGCGGCCGAAGGGTCGCCCTGGATGCCGGAGCCCATCTTGTCGATCTCGTCCAGCATCATCACGCAGTCGCGGGTGCCCGCCTTGCGGATGCCCTGGATGATGTTGCCGGGCAGCGCGCCGACATAGGTGCGCCGGTGGCCGCGAATCTCCGCCTCGTCATGCACGCCGCCGAGCGACACGCGCACGAATTTGCGGCCCATGGCGCGGGCGATCGACTGGCCGAGCGAGGTCTTGCCGACGCCGGGCGGCCCGGCGAAGCACAGGATCGGCGCCTTGCCGTTCGGCGCCAGCTTGCGCACGGCGAGATATTCGACGATGCGGCGCTTGATCTTGTCGAGGCCGAAATGGTCCTCGTCGAGGATCTTGCGCGCCTCGGCGATGTCGATCGCCTTCTCCTCCGGCAGCTTCCAGGGCAGCGCGATCAGCCAGTCGAGATAGGTGCGCACCATGCCGTATTCGGGGCCGGCGTCGGACATGCGGCGCAGCCGGCCCAGCTCCTTGCGGGCCATCTGGTCGACGTCCTCCGGCATGCCGGCCTCGGTGATCGCCTTTTCGAGTTCGGCGATCTCCTGCTGGTTGCCGTTGTCCTCGCCCAGCTGCTTCTGGATCGCCGCCATCTGCTCGCGCAGCAGCACCTCGCGCTGGCGCTCGTCTAGCGACGCCTTGGTCTGGCGGCCGATCTCCTGCGACAGGCGCAGCACCTCGATGCGCTGGGCGAGCAGCCGCACCACCCGGTCGACGCGGGTGGCGACGTCGCTGGTCTCCAGGAGCTCCTGCTTCTCGTCGGGGCCGATGTCGAGATAGGCGGCGATCATGTCGGCGAGCGGGCCGGGCTCGCTGGCGCCGCGCACCGCCGCGACCAGCTCGGTCGGGGTCTGCGGCAGCAGCTCCAGCGCCTCGATGGCCTGGCCCTGCAGGTGGACGAAACGCGCCTCCATCTGCGCGCTGTGATCCGCCGCGTCCTCGATCCGCTGCACGTGCGCGGTGATGAAGGGCTTCTCGCGCACGTAGCGGTCGATGCGGAAGCGCTGCTCGCCCTGCACGACGATATGGTGCGTGCCGTCCGGCGCGGTGACGAAGCGCAGGACGTTGGCGATGACGCCGGTGCGGTGCAGGTCGTGCGGGCCGGGCTCCTCCAGCGCAGGATCGCGCTGCATGACGATGCCGACCGGCCGGCCCTCGCGCACCGCCTGCTGGGCGGCGGCGACCGAGGCCGGACGGGTGACGGCGAGCGGCAGCACCACGCCGGGAAACAGCACGAAGCCGCGCACCGGCAACAGGATCATCGGCTGGTCGCCGGCTTCGGTGCCGGCGGTGCCGTTGGAGCCGCCGGCGTCGGCGGCGTGGACAGGTCGTGCATTCAGGAAAACGGGATGGGTCATGAACAGGTCCCCCCTCAGGCCAGCTTGCGCAGCGCGACGACGAGGCAGCCATTGACCATGCGGGGTCGGGCAACCTCATAGCGGCCGGGCGGCAGCGAGATTTGCCGCTCGAAGCGGCCTTGCGGCAATTCGAGGCGATGGATGGTGGCGGTGCGCAGCTCCGGCGGCAGCAGGCGGTCGCCGGAAAGCACCAGCGTGCCGTTGCTGATCGTCACCTGGATGCGGTCGGGATCGACGCCCGGCAACGCCGCGAAGACGATGAGCTCGTGATCGGTTTCGATGAGGTCGACGGGCGGCTCCCAGTGAACCGCCCGGTTGCGCTGTGGCGCCGGGGCCGGCTGGAACATCTGGCCCCGCAGGCGCTCGGCCCGCGACACCATCGCAAGTGCCTCGGACCACATCCACAGTCGCGGATCGGAATTTCGCATAAATGCCTCCACGCGGCTCCCTGGGGAACCGTCCCACGCGCATATGGGAAGGCGTGCCACGTCTGCCAACAGCGGCTTCATGGGCCGCGCGGCGGACGCAGGGCAAACATGCAAGCCGCGCATTCCAGGCACCGCATTCCTCGCCGCGCATCCCGGCGGGAAGGCGGCCTCCGGCGCCGGGGCGTCAGTGGCCGGTCAGGCGGTCGGCGAAGGCGGCGAGGCGGGAGGTGCGCGGCAGCCCTGCCGCCTCGCGCTGATCGGCGAGGCGGTACAGCTGGTACATGGAGTGGACGCCGAGCCAGCGCAGCGGCTCGGGCTCCCATTGCCGCACCTGCCGGTTCACCCAGGGCAGGCGGGTGAGCTCAGTGTCGCGGCCGAGCAGCAGGTCGCGCAGGGTGCGGCCGGACAGGTTCGAGCTGGAGACGCCGAGGCCGACATAGCCGCCGGCCCAGCCGATGCCGCTCTGCCGGTCGAAGCCGCAGCTGGTGCACCAGTCGCGCGGCACGCCGAGCACGCCGCACCAGGCGTGGTCGAGGCGCAGCCCCCTTGTCTGCGGCAGCAGGGTGACGAGGATCTCGTGCAGCTTGTCGATGGTCGCCTGCTGGGTTTGCCCACGCGTGTCGGTGCGGGAACCGAAGCGGTAGGGCACGCCGCGCCCGCCCATGGCGATGCGGCCCTCGCGGGTGCGCTGGGCGTAGCAATAGGCATGGGCGCCGTCGCCGAGCACTTCGTAGCCGTCCCAGCCGATCTGCTTCCACAGAGCGTCCGGCAGCGGCTCGGTGACCACGATGGCGCTGTTGAGCGGCAGCCACAGCCGCTGCTGGCCGGGCAGGCCGGCGGTGAAGCCCTCGGTGGCGCGGACGATTTTTTCCGCCCGCACGGTGCCGCGGTCGGTGGTGACCCTGCCCTTCTCGATCGAGCGCACCGTGGTCTGCTCGTAGATCGGCACGCCGAGCCGCACCACCGCCGCCGCCAACCCCTGCACCAGCTTGGCCGGCTGGACGCGGGCGACGTCGCGCAGCACGAAGGCGCCCTGCGCGTTGTGGATGGCGATGCGCGCCCGGGCCTCGCCGGCGTTCAGGAGAGCCATCCGCTCCTCCGGCACCTCCCAGCGCCGGGCCTCCTGGTAGTCCGCCTGCGCGCGCTGCCATTGCGCCGGGTTGGTGGCGACGTTGAGATTGTCGACGCGGCGGATGTCGGCGTCGATGCCCTCTTTCGCCGCCACGGCGATGACCTCGTCGACGGTGCCGAGCATCGCCCGCTGCATGTCGATCACCGCGCCGCGCGAGGAGTGCTGCGCGTATCTCTCGCGCGACCAGCCGAAGCCGCCCGACAGCCAGCCGCCATTGCGGCCCGAGGCGCCGAAGCCGGCGAATTCCTTTTCGACGAGGACGATGCGCAGCGAGGGCTCGGCCTGCTTCAGGTAATAGGCCGTCCACAGCCCGGTGTAGCCGGCGCCGACGATGCAGACATCGGCCTCGATATCGCCGGGCAGCGATGGGCGATATCCCGGCAGGCCGCCAATATCGGCATACCAGAACGAGACATTGCCATTGACGCTGACATCCATGCGAGGCTCCTGCGGGGCTGATCCGGCCGCCTGCAATGTAGAAGGGCCGGCGGCCGAGAAGTCGAGCCTTCGGAGCGGGATTCGACAGCAGAGTTTCGGCGGCGCGGGCCGTGAGGAGCGCCGTCCGCCGCTCCTGCATGGGGCACGGGGAGAGGGGGCGGTGTCGGGATCGATCCCTCGTCGAATCGGCACGGTAGGAACAGCATCGGTCAGGTCGCGCTTTGAGCTAGGCCAACGACTTGAAAAACCGCGTGGATATGCTGGCCATGCGTCGCGCCCCGGAACGGCGGTCGCCGTACGGCGCAGGACTGGTAGGCATTGGTCGGTATCGACAGGGAGTCGTTCTGACGGTCTTATGGCCGGGTGGATCAGGGTACCCGCGTTCGGTCCCGGGATCCGGGCACCTTTCGTCTGCGGCGGCCTTTGGCCGGCGGCGTGCTGGATTGGAAGATGATGAAAGCGCGGAAAAGCTGGATCCTGGTCGTCATCGCCGCCCTGGCGATTGGGGCCGCCTATTATGGCTGGCGGTTCTACGCCGGCAGTGGACTGCCCGCCGGCATCGCCAGCGGCAATGGCCGCATCGAGGCGACCGAGATCGACGTGTCGACCAAGGCGGCCGGCCGCATCAAGGAAATCCTCGTCGACGAGGGGGATTTCGTTACCGCCGGCCAGGTCCTGGCCCGCATGGACACCGTCCAGCTGCAGGCGCAGCGCCGTCAGGCGGAGGCCCAGCTGAAGCGCGCCGTGATCGGCGTCGATACCGCCAAGAGCCTGGTGGAACAGCGGGAGGCCGAGCACACCGCCGCCGCCGCCGTCATCACCCAGCGCGAGGCTGAGCTCGACGCGGCGGAGAAGCGGCTGGCGCGTTCCTCGCAGCTGGTGCTGACCAATTCGGTGTCGCAGCAGACGCTCGACGACGACCGCGCCAGCGAGCAGAGCGCCAAGGCGGCCGTCGCGGCGGCCAAGGCCCAGCTCGCCGCCGCCGAGGCGGCGATCAGCTCGGCGAAGGCCGCGGTCGTCGATGCCGAGGCGGCGGTCGATGCGGCCCGCGCGGCGATCGAGAGCATCGAGGCCGATATCGACGACGCCACGCTGACATCGCCGCGCAATGGCCGCGTGCAGTACCGCGTCGCCCAGCCGGGCGAGGTGCTGTCGGCCGGCGGGCGGGTGCTGAACCTCGTCGATCTCGAAGATGTCTACATGACCTTCTTCCTGCCGACGGCGCAGGCCGGACGGGTGGCGATCGGCACGGAGGTGCGGCTGGTGCTGGACGCGGTGCCGCAATATGTGATTCCCGCCAAGGCCACTTTCGTCGCCGATGTCGCCCAGTTCACGCCGAAGACCGTCGAGACCGAGGAGGAGCGTCAGAAGCTGATGTTCCGCGTCAAGGCGAAGATCCCGCAGGAACTGCTGCGCAAATACGTCCAGTACGTGAAGACCGGGCTGCCGGGCATGGCCTATGTCCGCGTCGACCCCAACGTCGCCTGGCCGGCCAGCCTGACCGGGAATCGCGTGCAATGACCCCGTCCGCCGTGCCGTCGGAGCAGCATCCGGCGCCGCCGGTGGTACGCCTCGCGCATGTCGGCCTCTCCTATGGTGCGACGCGCGCCCTCGACGACGTGACGCTCGACATTCCCGCCGGCAGGATGATCGGCCTGATCGGGCCGGACGGAGTCGGCAAGTCGAGCCTGCTGTCGCTGATCGCCGGCGCCCATGTGGTGCAGGGTGGGCGCGTCGAGGTGCTGGGCGGCGATATCGCCGACCAGGAGCACCGGCGCCTGACCTGCCCGCGCATCGCCTACATGCCGCAGGGGCTCGGCAAGAACCTCTACCCGACCCTGTCGGTATTCGAGAATGTCGACTTCTTCGGCCGCCTGTTCGGCCAGGACCAGGAAGAGCGGGAGCGACGGATCGCCGAGCTGCTCAAGGCGACCGGGCTCGATCCGTTCCCGGACCGTCCGGCGGGCAAGCTCTCCGGCGGCATGAAACAGAAGGTCGGCCTGTGCTGCGCGCTGATCCACGATCCCGACCTGCTGATCCTCGATGAGCCGACCACCGGCGTCGATCCGTTGTCGCGCCGGCAGTTCTGGGAGCTGATCGACACCATAAGGCGCGACCGCCCGGGCATGAGCG
This sequence comes from Ancylobacter sonchi, assembly GCF_018390695.1. GTDB lineage: Bacteria > Pseudomonadota > Alphaproteobacteria > Rhizobiales > Xanthobacteraceae > Ancylobacter > Ancylobacter sonchi. The sequence continues at coordinate 61,623 of NZ_JAHBGF010000020.1, forward strand.
TGATGGTGGCCACCGCCTATATGGAGGAGGCCCAGGGCTTCGACTGGCTGGTTGCCATGGATGGCGGGCGCGTGCTGGCGACCGGCACGCCGGACGAGCTCATGCAGCGGACCGGCACGCCCAATCTCGATGCCGCCTTCATCGCCCTGCTGCCGGAAGCCAAGCGCCGCGGCCACAAGGACGTGGTGATCCCGCCGCGCGCCGATGGCGCCGACGCGGACATCGCCATCGAGGCCGAGCATCTCACCATGCGTTTCGGCGACTTCGTCGCCGTCGATAATGTCTCGTTCCGCATTCCGCGCGGGGAGATCTTCGGCTTCCTCGGCTCGAATGGCTGCGGCAAGACCACGACGATGAAGATGCTGACCGGTCTGCTGCCGGCCAGCGAGGGCATTGCGCGGCTGTTCGGCCGCGAGGTCGACCCGAACGACATCGAGGTGCGCCGGCGCGTCGGCTATATGAGCCAGGCCTTCTCGCTCTATACCGAGCTGACCGTCCGGCAGAATCTCGATTTGCATGCACGGCTGTTCCGGTTGCCGCCGGACACCATTCCGCCACGCATCGCCGAGATGGCGGAGCGGTTCGGCCTCGACAACATCATGGATGATCTGCCGGATTCGCTGCCGCTCGGCATCCGGCAGCGCCTGTCGCTCGCCGTGGCGATGATCCACGCGCCGGACATACTGATCCTCGACGAGCCGACCTCGGGCGTCGACCCGGTGGCGCGCGATGCCTTCTGGCAGATCCTGTCCGACCTGTCGCGCAAGGACAGCGTCACCATCTTCGTCTCCACCCACTTCATGAACGAGGCCGAGCTCTGCGACCGGATCTCGCTCATGCATGCGGGGCGGGTGCTGGTGAGCGACACGCCGGCCGCCATCGTCGAGAAGCGCGGGGCGCGGTCGCTGGAGGAGGCGTTCATCGCCTATCTCGAGGAGGCGATCAGCGAGCGGGCGGCCGCCGCGCCGGCCGCCACATCTGCGACTTCCGCCCCTGCGGTCGCCCCGGCCTCGGCGGCCGCCGTTCCACCCGTCGCGCTGCCGGCGGCCCCGCCCGCCGCCGTCGAAGCGCATGCCGCGCCGCGCCGCTTCGATGCGCGCCGCATGTTCGCCTATACCAAGCGCGAGGCGCTCGAACTGCGCCGCGATCCGATCCGCGCCACGCTGGCCCTGCTCGGCACGGTCATCCTGATGTTCGTCGTCGGCTACGGCATCAACATGGATGTCGACAACCTGTCCTTCGCGGTGCTCGATCGCGACGACACGACCCTGAGCCAGGACTATGTGCAGCAGATCGCCGGCTCGCGCTATTTCATCGAGAAGGCGCCGATCGTCGACTATGCCGACATGGACCGGCGCATGCGCGACGGTGAACTCGCCCTCGCCATCGAGATCCCGCCGGGTTTCGGCCGCGACGTCGCGCGCGGCAACAAGACGGTGGAGGTCGGCGCCTGGATCGACGGGGCGATGCCTTCCCGCGCGGAGACCGTGCGCGGCTATGTCCAGGGCATGCATTCGGCCTGGCTGACGCAGAAGGCGCGCGAGCTCTACGGCAATACCGCCACGGTCGGCAATTTCCAGATCGCCCTGCGCTACCGCTACAATCCCGGCGTCGAGAGCCTCGTGGCCATCGTGCCGGCCATGCTGCCGCTGCTGCTGATGATGATCCCGGCCATGCTCGCCGTGCTCAGCGTGGTGCGGGAGAAGGAACTCGGCTCGATCACCAATTTCTACGTGACCCCGGTCACCCGCTTCGAGTTCCTGGTCGGAAAGCAGCTGCCCTATGTCGGCCTCGCCATGCTGAACTTCGCGATGCTGGTGGCGTTCGCGGTGTTCATCTTCCGGGTGCCGTTCACCGGCAGCCTGCTCACCCTCAGCCTGGCGGCAGTGCTCTATGTCTTCGCCGCCACCGCGCTGGGGCTGCTGCTGTCGAGCTTCATGAACAGCCAGATCGCCGCGATCTTCGGCACGGCGCTGCTGACCCTCATTCCCGCCGTGAACTATTCCGGCATGATCGATCCGGTCTCCTCGCTCCAGGGCGCCGGCGCCTTTGTCGGCCAGATCTATCCGGCGACCTATTTCATGACCATCGCCCGCGGCACCTTCTCGAAGGGGCTGGGCTTCGCCGACCTCGCGGGATCGTTCTTCCCCCTGCTGATCGCGGGCCCGATCCTGCTCGGCCTCGGCATTGCGCTTCTCAAGAAGCAGGCGAGCTGACGATGCGCGCAGCCAACATCTTCCAGCTGGGCCTCAAGGAGCTGCGCGGGCTGGCGCGCGACCCGATGCTGCTGGTGCTGATCGTCTATTCCTTCACGGTTTCGATCTACACCGCCTCCAGCGCCACGCCCGAGACGCTGAACCGGGCGGCGATCGCCATCGTCGACGAAGACCAGTCTCCGGTTTCCTCGCGGATCATCTCCGCTTTCTATCCGCCCTATTTCACCGTTCCCAAGCTCATCACGGCCTCCGAGATGGACCGCCGGATGGATGCCGGGCTCGACACCTTCGCGCTCAACATCCCGCCGAACTTCCAGCGCGACCTGCTGGCCGGCCGTTCGCCCACCATCCAGCTGAACGTCGATGCCACGCGCGTCTCGCAGGCCTTCTCCGGCGGCGGCTATGTCCAGTCGATCGTCTCCGACGAGGTCAGCGAATTCCTCAACCGCCATCGCGGCAGCAGCGAGGTGCCGGTCGACCTCGCGCTGCGCTCCCGCTTCAACCAACAGCTCAGCAAGGGCTGGTTCGGCTCGATCACCAATGTGATCTCGTCGATCACCATGCTGTCGATCATCCTCACCGGGGCGGCGCTGATCCGTGAGCGCGAGCATGGCACCATCGAGCACCTGCTCGTCATGCCGGTCACGCCGACCGAGATCATGCTGAGCAAGATCTGGTCGATGGGGCTGGTGGTGCTGGTGGCGTCGGCCCTCTCGCTGACCTTCATCGTCCAGTGGGCGCTGAACGTGCCGATCAACGGGTCGGTGGCGCTGTTCCTCGTCGGGACCGCCCTGCAACTGTTCGCCACCACCTCGATGGGGATCTTCCTCGCCACCATGGCCGGGACCATGCCGCAATTCGGGCTGCTGCTGATGCTGGTGCTGCTGCCGCTGCAGGTGCTGTCCGGCGGCTCGACGCCGCGCGAGAGCATGCCGCAGATCATCCAGGACATCATGCTGGCGGCACCGAACACGCATTTCGTCATGCTGGCGCAGTCCATCCTGTTCCGCGGCGCCGGCCTGGAAGTGGTCTGGCCGCAATTCCTGGCGCTGATCGCGATCGGCGGCGCGCTGTTCTTCCTGGCGCTGCGGCGGTTCCGGCGCTTCCTCCGGTAGGAGCGGCTCCCTCGGTCGGCGCCGGGCCCGGCGTGCGGGCGAGCCGCGCGGAACCGAACCGTCTGCCGCGCGTTCTCGCACATGTCACTTCGTCGGCCTCGCGCGGACGGCGCCTCGTCGCGTCCCCGCTCGCGGGGCGTGCATGATCCGGGGAGGGGCGCATGGGTGATCTGGGCGGGCAATCGACCGTTTCCTCGACCTTTCTCGCCAGGGCCGCCAGGGCCGAGCCATTGCTGGCGCGTGAGGAGGAGTTCGAGCTCGCCCGGCGCTGGCGCGAGCAGCGCGACGAGCGGGCGCTGCACCGTCTGGTGCACGCGCATATGCGCCTCGCCATCGCCGTTGCCCGCCGCTTCCGCCATTACGGCCTGCCAATGTCCGATCTGGTGCAAGAAGGCCATGTCGGCCTGATGGAGGCCGCCGCCCGCTTCGAGGCGGAGCGTGACGTGCGCTTCTCCACCTATGCCACCTGGTGGATCCGTGCCGCCATCCAGGACTATGTGCTGCGCAACTGGTCGATCGTGCGCGGTGGCACCTCCTCCGGGCAGAAGGCGCTGTTCTTCAATCTGCGCCGGGTGCGTGCCCGGCTGGAGCGGACGGCGGGGTTCGAGGACGCCACGCGCGACGAGGTGCAGGCCGCGGTGGCCGTGGCGCTCGGCGTGCCCGCCGCCGAGGTGGCGCGCATGGATGCCCGGCTGACCGCGCCGGATCTCTCCCTCAACGCGCCGCTGGCCGCCGGCGAGGAGGACGGGACCGCGCGGCTCGACCAGTTGGTGGCGGAGGACCCGCTGCCCGACGAGCAGGTGGCGGAGAGCATCGACGGCGAACGCCGGCGGCGCTGGCTCTCGATGGCGCTGCACTCGCTGTCGGACCGCGAGAGGCGCATCATCCGCGCCCGGCGTCTGGCTGAGGAAGGCGAGACGCTGGAGATGCTGGGCGCCCGGCTGGGCATTTCCAAGGAACGGGTGCGGCAGATCGAGAATCGCGCGATCGAGAAGCTTCGCGCGACATTGGTTAGGGATTCCGGCCTGCCGGTGGGCGTGTTCGCCTAGGACAGCCCTGCACGAGGGATCGCCACGTCCCGCGCGGCGCTATTCCGCGACGATCTTGACCAGATCGCCATATTTCAGCTTCGCGCCCTTCTCCAGCCCGTTGAGGATGAGAAAGCGCTCCAGCGGGCGGTCCGGCACGTCCATCTTCGCCGCCAGCGTGTCCGGCGTGTCGGTCAGGCCGACCTTGACGGTGCGGATGCGCAGCGGCCTCACCTTTTCCGCCTCCTCGATGGAGACGCGGCGGAAGGTTTCCGCCGCCTCGCGGAACTGGCGGTCGAGATCCGGGGTGAGGTCGCGGGCGGCGAAGATCAGCCGGTAGACATCGCTGCCGAAGCGGATGGCGAACATGCGGAACGACCATTGCTCGCCGCGCGCCACCGCCGTGGCGGCCGGGAAGCCGTTCAGCACCAGGCTTTCCACCGAGGAGATCTCCACCCCCTCGATCCAGCCGGACGACAGATACTGCGCCAGCGACTGGTCGCCGGTGACCCGCACCGCATCGAGGCGCAGCGCCTCGGCGCCGGACGTGTCGGCGCCCAGCACCGCCTGCGAGGTGTTCTCCAGCGTGAAGCCTTCCGGCGCCGTGAAGGTGAAGCCGAGCTTGGGATGGAAGAAGCGGCGCCCGCGGATGAAGCCTTCCTTCGGGTCGTCGCCATAGACCAGCCCGTCAATGGCGGTGAGGTACTGCTTGGAATCGCGCTCGCCCGGCTTGTCCGGCGAGGCGTATTCGCGGGCATTGGCCATGACGATGGAGATGCGCTCCGGCGTCGCCGGATGGGTGGCGAGGAAGTCGGCGGTGTCGGTCGAGCTCTTGGTCATCGGGCTCGACGCCCGCAGCGTCTGCTGGCGGCCCATGGTGGTGAGGAAGCGCTCGGCTCCATAGGGATCGAAGCCGGCGCGGGCGCTGATGCCCACTCCGATGGCGTCGGCCTCCAGTTCCTGCTGCCGCGAGAAGCTCGCCAGCGACATGCGGCTCTTGGCCAGCGCCAGCGCGCCGAGATCGGGATCGTTCACCACGTCGGAGATGACGCGGCTGACCAGCACCGCCTGCTTCACCTGGTCCTCGCGGATGGCGGCATGGTTGGCGATGACATGCGCCATCTCATGCGCCAGCACCGAAGCGAGCTCGGCATCGTCGTCAGCCAGTGCCAACAGGCCGCGGGTGACATAGATCGAGCCGTTCGGTAGCGCGAAGGCGTTGATCGCCGGCGAGTTGAGGATGGTGACGCGGTATTTCTGGTCCGGCCGCTCGGAGGCGGCGACGAGGCGTGTCACCGTGTCCTGGATCATGCCCTGAAGCTTGGGGTCGTTATAGGCGCCGCCATAGGAGGCGACGAGCCGCTCGTGCTCCTTGCGCTGCGTCGGGGTCAGCGTGTCCTCGAAGGAGGGCGCGGCCGGCGTCGCCGCGACCGGCGGTGGCTCCTGCATGTTGGAGCAGGCGGAGACCACGAGGCCGGCGCCGACCAGGAGGGCGAACGCCAGCGCACGCCGCCACGCAGTGGCGGCACCGGGCCTCCGATCCTGTCGCTGCCGACGCACTTGCTGGTTCACCGCCCCCTCATCCCCGTCACGGCCCTGAGGCCTCCGCAACCTCGTCCACCTGCTCGGCCCAGCGCAGATCGATCACCGGTCCGTCGACGAGATCGACGGTACCACGCAACGTGATCTCCCGGCCGGCAAGTCCCGCCGGGGCAAGGCCGCGCGCCGCAAGCGCGGGCCGCACCGAACTGTCCACCTTCACCGTCGTGTCCTGCCGCCAGACTGGGCCGAAATTGAGATAATCAACCCGCCGCGTGCTGCCAACCGTCCGTACGCGGCCGGTAACAACGGAAAAGTGACCGGCCGCCTGCGCCAGCGCCGCCGGCGGCTCGGCCTTCAGCGGCCATTGCGCCCAGACACCGAGGCGGGCGGCGCGGGCCGGCCGTTCGGCGGCGAGCAGCCCCGGCATGCAGCCGAGATAGCCGGCCTCCGGCCGCGCCACGGCAAGGCCTTCTGCCAGCATGGCCTCCTGCACCAGCCTGCCGTCGGGCAGGCGGGCGAGGGCGGCGAGGCGGCCATAGCGGTCCGGCGTCGAATCGGCACTCGCGAGGTCGAGCCGGCGTCCGGCGACCAGCGCCTTCAGCGCCGCGCGACGTGCCGGATCGGCGGCGGTGCCGATGTCGGCGAGCGCGGCGAGGCGCAACGTGCGCCCGTCGGCAAGCGCGATGTCACCATGCCCGTCGAGGCCGCGGGCCGCGACGGTGGTGTCGAAATCCGTCGGGCACTCGCCGGCACGGGCGGAGAGCCCTGTCAGAACCAGGCAAGCCGACACCAGACACACCAAACCGCCGCCGCGACGACGAAAACGCCTGTTCATCGGCCGTTGGCTGACAGAGCCATCGGTCGGCATGTTCGGTTCGTTCGGCGACATAGGGCGTCCCGGCCACCATGGTTACCCTCTCCGAGCATAACCGAAACCGCCGACCCCGCCCAGATGAGTCGTGCGTCAGCTGCCCCGATAGGTCGAATAGCTCCAGGGGGTCATGACGAGCGGCACGTGGTAGTGGCCTTCGGGCTCGCCGATGGAAAAGCGGATCGGCACCCGGTCGAGGAAGGGGCGCTCGGGCAGCGCGAGGTCGCGTGCGGCGTAGTAGGGGCCGACATGGAAGACCAGCTCATAGGTGCCGATGCGCAGCGGCGCGCCGGCGAGCAGCGGCACATCGGTCCGTCCGTCGGTATTGGTGACGCGCTCGGCTAGCCGGGCGCGGGCGGAGGCGCCGATCTCGTAAAGCTCGACCTTCACCCCGGCGGCGGGCCCGCCCTTGTGGGTGTCGAGCACATGGGTGGACAGGCGGCCGGTGGTCGGCGGCGCGCCGGGCCCCTCGATCCGCTCGACGAGCCGCAGGCGAGTGATGTGGCCGATCTCGGCGAGCGCCGCCGCGACCTCTTCGTCCGGCGTGTTGCCGAGGCGGCTGTCGAAGGCGTCGAGCACCGCGTCCCGTGTCTGCCGGCGAGCGCAGATCACGAAGGGAAAGCCGAAGCGGGCGCGATAGGCGGCGTTGAGCACCTCGAAGCGGTCGAACTCGGCGTCGGAAAGTCGGTCGAGTCCGAGCCCCGCCTGTTCGGAGACCGATTCGGCGGTGATGGCGCCGGCCCTCGCGGCCTTGCCGGCGAGATCGGGATGGGCGGCGATGAGGGCGAGGCGCCCGGCCGCCGGGCGGGCCTCCACCGCCGCCATCAGCCCCTCATGCAGCGCGGCGAGAGTAGGAAACGGGCGGTGGGCGGCGGCGGCCTCGGCGACCCAGGGCGAATGCTCGAAGATGCCGTCGAGCGCGGCGACGAAGCCCGGCGCGTCCATGGCGTTGAGGGCGGCGAGCGTGATGGCGTCCATGGCGATCCTCAGGCGTGTGTCGGGTAGCGGAAGCGCTCGCCGGTGCGGTCGCGATCATAGACCGGCGCGCCGGCGACATAGGTGGTACGTACGGCGCGGTCGTCGCCGAGCGTCATCAGCACGAAGACCAGTTCCTCGATGCTGCGGCAATACTCGCTGCGGAAGGTGAGCAGCGGCGTCGCCTTCGGGTCGAGCACCACGATGTCGGCCTCGTAGCCGGGGGCGAGGCGGCCGAGCCGGTCGTCGAGGCAGAGCGCGCGGGCGCCGCCAAGCGTCGCGAGATAGAGGCCCTGCACGGCGTCGAGCTTGTGGCCGGTCAGCGCCGCGACCTTGTAGGCCTCGTTGAGCGATTGCAGCTGCGACAGCGAGGTGCCGCCGCCGACATCGGTGCCCAGCCCGACCTTGACCGGACGGCGGGGATCCACCGCCTCGAACAGCCGGAACAGGCCGGACCCGAGGAACAGGTTCGAGGTCGGGCAATGGGCGAGGCCGGCGCCGGCCTGGTGGCAGGTGCAGAAGTCGCCCTCATGCAGGTGCACGGCGTGGCCGAACATGGAGCGCGGCCCGACCAGCCCGGCATGAGCGTAGACGTCGAGATAGGAGGCACGCTCCGGGAACAGCTCGCGCACCCACTCGACCTCTCCGGGGTTCTCGCAGAGATGTGTCTGCAAAAACAATCCGTTAGATTTATTCAGCAGAGCGCCGGCGGCGTCGAGCTGGGCTTCGGTGCTGGTCGGGGCGAAACGGGGGGTGACGCAGTAGAGCTGCCGGCCACGCCGGTGCCAGCGGGCGATGAGCGCGGCGCTTTCGTCGAAGCCGCGCTGGGCGGTGTCGAGCAGCGGCGCCGGCGCGTTGCGGTCCATCAGCACCTTGCCGGCGATCATCCGGGTGTTGAAGCGCTCGGATTCGGCGAAGAAGGCATCTACCGAATGGGGATGCACGGTGCAGTAGACCATAGCGGTAGTGGTGCCGGCGCGCAGCAGCTCGCGCAGGAACAGGCCGGCGACGCGCTCGGCATGGGCGGCGTCGGCAAAGCTCATCTCGGTGGGGAAGGTGTAGGTGTCGAGCCATTCCAGCAGTTGCTCGCCGAAGGCGCCGATCATCTGCAGCTGCGGATAGTGCACATGGGCGTCGATGAAGCCGGGGACGATGAGGCCGGTGCGGTGATCGATGAGGCTGATGTCCGGCGAAAGGCTCGGTGCCAGCTCGGCATAGGGGCCGATGGCGGCGATGACGCCGTCCTCGATGACGATCAGCGCATCCTCGATGTGGTCGAGGCAGTCGCGCGACGGCGCGGCGAAGGGATCGCCCCTGAGGCTGAGGGCGGGGCCGCGTAGGGCGAGGCGCGTGCCGGTCATATAGTCTCCGCCGGCTCGGCCGGGATCAGGGCGTAGAGTTCGTCCGCCTTGAACGGGGTGGCGCGCAGCCGCACGCCGGTGGCGTCGAAGATGGCGTTGGCGAGCGCCGGCGCCACCGGATTGTAGGGGCTCTCGCTCATCGACTTGGCGCCGAGCGGGCCGAGAGTGTCATAGGTATCGGCAAAGAACACCTCGGTACGCGGCACATCGGCGAAAGTGGGGATGTGATAGCCGCGAAAGGTCGGGTTGGCGACGGCCCCCGCCGCGTCCACCAGCAGGTGCTCATACAGCGCCGCGCCGATCGCCTGGGCGACGCCGCCCTCTATTTGGCCGCGGCACTGCATCGGGTTGACCACCGTGCCGGCATCGGCAGCATGCAGCGAGCGCAGCAGCCGGATCTCGCCGGAGCGGCGGTGCACGGCGACCTCGAACCCCTGGACGTTGAAGGCGACCGAGCGGGGCGAGCCGTCGGCGCGCCCTTCCGCCTCCAGCGGGGCGAGATCGGCGAGCGGGATGCGCGCCGCGCCGGCGACGACATGCCCGCCCTCGACGCGGCAGTGATCGGTGACGGTGCCGGCGCGGGCGGCGGCCCGGGCGAGCAACTGCCCGAGCAGTTCCTGCGCAGCGCGCCTTGTGGCCTCGCCGGCGACCACCGTGCCGGTCGAGCCATAGGCGCCGGTATCATGAGCCACATGGTCGGTGTCGGACTGGCGGATGACGATGTCGGCGCCGGTGACGCCCAAAACGGTGGCGGCGATCTGCCCGTGCACGGTGGTGGTGCCGTTGCCGAATTCGGCGGTGCCGACCCTCAGCTCGAAGCGGCCTTCCGCGGTGAGCGCGATCCGGCTCATGCCGACATGGCCGCGCGGCGGCACGGTGTCGATCATCGACGCCGCCATGCCGCGCCCGACCAGCCAGTCCGGGCCCATATCCGGCTTCGGCGGGTCCTTCAGCGCCGCCTCGACGCTATCGAGGCACTGGTCGAGGCCGTAGGAGCCGAACTCGACATCGTGCGGGTGGTCGTCATAGGCGAGGAGCGCGTCTCCGGGCACGATGACGTTGCGCCGCCGCAGCGCGAACGGATCGATGCCGAGCCGGTGCGCCACCTCGTCCATCGCCGATTCCACCGCGAAGATGGTCTGGCTGAGGCCGTAGCCGCGAAAGGCGCCGCTCGGCGGGGTGTTGGTGTAGACGGCATAGCCATCCACCCGCTTGTTGGCGCAGCGATACAGGGTGAGGCACTCATTGGCGCCGTGGAACAGCACGCCGGGGCCGTGATTGCCATAGGCGCCGGTGTTCGACACCACCTTGAGGCCGAGCGCGGTCAGGGTGCCGTCCCGCTTCGCCCCGACCGTCACCTCGACGGTCATCGGGTGGCGGCAGGTGGAAGCGGCGAACTGCTCGGCGCGGGTATATTCCAGCTTCACCGGCCGGCCGGTCTTGAACACGGCGAGTGCCACGATGTCCTCGACCAGCATCTCCTGCTTGCCGCCGAAGCCGCCGCCGACCCGCTCGGTGACCACGCGCACCTGGTCGCGCGGCAGGCCGTACAGGCTGGCGAGCGCGTCGCGGGTGAGGAAGGGCGTCTGCGAGGAGGTGCGGATGACCAGCCGGCCCTCGGCATCGCGCCAGCCGATGGCGCCGTGGGTCTCCAGATGCGCGTGCTGGACCCGCTGGGTGGCGTAGCCTGCGGTGAAGACGAGGTCGGCGCCGGCGAGCCCGTCGGCCAGCGAGCCGATCTCGCCATGCAGCTCGGCGACGATGTTGCGGGTTGGGTTGGCGATGCGGGAGGCGGCCGGCTTGTCGTGCAGCACCGGCGCGCCGGGGGCCATCGACTCCACCGGATCGAACACGGCGGGCAACAGCTCGTACTCAACGCGGATCAGCGCGCAGGCGGCCTCGGCGACCGCCTCGCTCTCGGCGACCACGGCGGCGACGCGCTGGCCGACATGGCGGATCACCGGATCGAGCACGCTTGTGTCGTCGACATCGTCGGTGACGTGGTGGTGGCGGGCGGTGGAGAACAGCGCCGCCGGCGCGTCTTCATGGGTGAGCACCGCGATCACGCCGGGCAAGGCGCGCGCGGCGGCGGCGTCGATGGCGACGATCCGCGCATGGGCGTGCGGCGCGCGCAGGATCTTCATATGCGCGAGACCGGCGAGCTCGCCCTCCGGCGCGACATCCATGGTGTAGCGGGCGCGGCCGGTGACGACCGCCGGGCCGGCGGGGGCCGGCAGGCTGCGGCCGAAGCCGGCCCCGGCGATGTCGGCCTCGACATGGGCGATGCCGTCCACCGCGTCGGCGATGGCGCGATAGCCGGTACAACGGCACAGATTGCCCTTCAGTGCCTGCGGCAGGTCGCGACGCTGCGCCTGGTCGAGCGCGGCGGCGGTCATCACCATGCCCGCCGTGCAGAAGCCGCACTGATAGCCCTGGGCGTCGAGGAAGGCCTGCTGCATCGGGTGGAGCGCGCCGCCCTCGTCCAGCCCCTCGATGGTGGTGACGCGGGCGCCCTCGGCGCGGAAGGCGGGGTAGAGGCAGGAATGCACCGGCCGCCCGTCGACATGCACGGTGCAGGCGCCGCAATCGCCGGCGTCGCAGCCCTTCTTGACGCCGAACCAGCCGAGCTCGCGCAGCAGGGTGCGCAGGCACTGGCCGGGACGTGGCGCGGCGGCGACCTCCCGGCCGTTGACGACGAGGTTCATGGGGCGATTCATGGGGCGGCCTCCAGCAGCTCGGCGTGGATCTCCCCGGCGAACAGGCGGGTCATGTGGCGCCGCCAGTCGGGCCGTCCGTGGACGTCGTCATAATACAGCGCCTGCGGGATCGCGTCGGCGAGCCGGGCGTCGAGCGCGACGCGGTCCGGCGGCGTCGGAAAATCCAGCCGCAACGGCCGCCTTGTCGCCGCCGTCACCGTCAGCTGGAAGCTGCCGTCGCGGCCGAGCGTGCCGATCAGCAGCACGCCGGAGCGGCCGAGCGGGGTCAGCGAGGCCCGGCGGAAGGCGACGCGCCGGGCGAGCGCCGCCGCCGGCACTTCGAGGCCGCGCAGGCACTCGCCGGGCGCGAGCGCGGTGTCGCGCGGGCCGCGCACCAGCTCCGGCACCGACAGAAGCCGCTCGCCGCCCCCGGCGGTCCAGACGAGGCAGCGCGCATCGAGCGCGGTGGCGAGCGAGATCATCGGCCCCGCCGGCAGGCCGAGGCAGATATTGCCGCCCACCGTCGCCATGTTCCACACCTTGAACGAGGCGAGGAAGGCGCGGCAGCACTCGCCGATCAGCGGCGCCGCCGTCCAGCCGGCCGGCGCCTCGAAGGCGTAGAGCTCGGCGATGGTGCAGGTGGCGGCGATGTCGAGCCCGCCGGGGCCGGCCACCAGCGGCGTCCAGTCGAGCCCCGGCAGGTCGATCAGCCGGGTGAGCCCCGGCTGCGGTTCGGAAAACAGGAAGGTGCCGCCGCCGAGGAAGGCGTCGCCGGCCCGGGGCTGGCCGATCTCGCCGCGCCGGCGCGGGCGCTGCACATCGGTGACGGTGTTGATGTCCATGACGCCGCTGCCTCAGCCGCGGGCTATGGTGCACTCGATCTGGCCGTGCGGCTCGTCGGTGGGGATGAACACCTGCCCGTCGAAGGCGCGGTCGAACGGCGACAGATCGATGGGCAGATAGTGCTTGTTGGGGCAGGCGATGCTGATCTCGGCGATCTCCGGCACCGCCGCCAGCATCGCCTCGCCCATGAGGTAGAGCGTGTTCTGCACGCCCGGGCTGTAGGTAGTGGCGAATACCTTCAGCGCCTCGGCGAGCGCGGTGGCGTTTGCCTGAGCATAGGAGGCCGGTGCCGCGGACCAGCGCCAGCTGGCCTCCATCGCGGTGGCGAACAGGCGGTCGGCGGTCGGCTTCAGCGTGGTCGCCTCGTCGAACCAGTAGTCCTCCCAGCCGGAGGCGGTGGTCTTCAGGAAGGTGAAGCCGGCAACGCCGGAGGCGAGGGTCGCGCCGTCGCGGGAGGCGGTGAGCTTCACGAAGGGACGGCCATTGCCGTCGAGCACGAAGGAATGGTCGTGCGGGGCGCCGTCGACGGCGATGCGCGCCCATTTGGTCTCGCTGGCGGTGATCTCCACCGTGTCGACATGGTCGTAGCGGTCGAGGAAGTACTGGGCGAGCACCCGGCAATAGTCCTCGTTGTCGAGGCCGACATTGTCGCGGGCGACGATGTTGACGATGTTCTTGATCGAATCGGTGGCGATGACGCTGCGGTTGTCGCCCTCGGTATAGGCGGCCTCGAACGCGCCGGTGAGCATGCACTGGACCGTCAGCTCGCGCACCTCGTGGCGGGGCGTGTCGCGCTGGACGCGCATGATGCGCACGCGGCCCTTGCCGTAGCTGTTGCGGATCAGCGGCATGTCGGTCTCCCTTGCTTCGGCCCCGGCACGGGCGAAGCAATGCTCATGCCGGTACCGTGCGGTCTCCTGCGTCGCGACGCACTGGGAGGCAGCTTTGGCGATTGCGGGCGCGCCCGCAATGCGCAAACGCAAAATGCCGCAGGCGGGTGGTCATTATGTGGGCGGTCGTTTCCGCCGCCCGCATGTGACGTCGCGAAGGATCAGGGTGCCTTCAGCGGATAGGTCGTGCCGGTGAGCCGGTGGAACACGGCGGCGATCACCACCAGGCTGACCGAGCCGATCAGCACCGGCATCACCAGGAAGCCCCAGCTCGGGTCGGCGGCGAACACCAGCAGCGGGTCGGCGCCGGCCGGCGGGTGGGTGACGCGCAGCAGCGCCATCAGCGTGATGGCGAGGCCGACGGCGAGCGCCGCCGCCCACCACGTGCCCGGCAGCACCATGTGCAGGGCAATGGCGACCGCGCTCGACAGCACATGGCCGCCGACCACGTTCATCGGCTGCGACAGCGGGCTGCCCGGCACCGAGAACAGCAGTACGCAGCTGGCGCCGAACGGCGCCATGAGCAGCGGCACGCCGGCATGCAGGCTGAAGGCGCCGGTGACGCCGATGGCGGCGAGGCCACCGAGGCCGGCCAGCATGGCGATGTGCGGCCGGTGCGGCGGCTGATGGCGGACGAAGAAATGACGCATGATGTCTGCCCCGGTGGGGCTCCTGACGTAGGAGGCGCCCGGCCGCTCGGAGCCGGCGGGCTGCCCGGAAGGATCGGTGCGTGCGATCTCGCGGGGGATCGGCGTTGGCGGCGCGTCCCGTTCTGCGGCGGGGGCCGTCTCGCCTGTTGTCTGCGCCGATCGGTACAGGCGCGGCCCGGCTACCGTCAAGCCCGGGGCGATGACAGGCGCAACCAAGATCGGGTGGCGCGTGCCGGCGGAAAGGCGCAGAGGGGAGGCTGCCCGACATTCCGGGGCCATCCGGCCCCTCCGAGGAGACATGCCGCCATGAACGCAGAACACCCGGCTTCCGCCCCCGTCGCGGCCCTCCGCGCGCCGTTCCGGCTCGACGGACGGGTGGCGCTCGTCACCGGCTCGGCGCGCGGGCTCGGCTTCGAGATGGCGAAGGCGCTGGCGCTGGCCGGGGCGCGAGTGGCGATCAACGGGCGTGATACCGGCCGGCTCGCCGCCGCGGCGCAGGCGCTGACCGCGTCGACCGGCGGCGAGGTGGAGGCGCTGGCCTTCGACGTCGCCGACCGCGCGGCGGCCTCGGCGGCGATGGAAGGGCTGCATGCGCGCCACGGCCGGCTGGACATCCTCGTCAACAATGTCGGCGCCCGCGACCGGCGCGCCCTGAAGGACTTCACGGCGGAGGACGCCGAGCGGCTGCTCGCCACCGACCTGCTGGCGCCGATGCTGCTGGCGCGGCAGGCGGCCGGCTACATGGTGGCGCAGGGGCATGGGCGGCTGATCACCGTCACCTCCATCGCCGGGCAGGTCGCCAACCGCAACGACCCGGTCTACACCGCCGCCAAGGCCGGGCTGGCCGGCCTGATGCGGGCGATGGCGGTCGATTATGCCCGCGACGGCGTGACCAGCAACGCCATCGCCCCCGGCATGTTCGCCACCGAGACCAATCAGGGGCTGGTGGACGACGCCGCCTTCTCCGCCTTCGTCGACGTGCGGGTGCCGCTGGGCCGCTGGGGGCGGCCGCACGAGATCGGCGCGGCGGCGGTGTTCCTCGCCTCCGACGAGGCCTCCTTCGTCAACGGCCACGTGCTGGTGGTCGATGGCGGGCAGACCGTGCGCATGTAGGACATGCGTCGCCCGCTCTCGACGTCGCGCCCCGGCCGCTCCATACAGCGCCGGCCCGGATGGCGAGAGAGGAAACGACATGCCCGGATTCAGCGATCAGCTTCGCGACGACAACATCGAGAACTGGAACGCCGCGACACATCATCGTTTCGTCGACGAGATCTTTCGCGGCGCGGTGACTGATGACGCGATGCGCCGCTATCTCGTGCAGGACTACCAGTTCATCGACCGTTTCGTCGCGCTGATCGGTGCCGCCATCGCCACCGCCGACCGCTTCACGTCGCGGGTGCGCTTCTCGCAATTCGCCGCGATGATCACCAGCGATGAGAACACCTATTTCCTGCGCGCCTTCGACCGGCTCGGCGTGCCGGCGGAAGAGCGCGACGCGCCGGCGCTGACCGCGCCGACCCGCGCCTTCCGCGACTTGATGGCGGAAGCGGCGCGCGAGCGCAGCTATGCCGGCTGTCTCGCCGTGCTCTGCGTCGCCGAATGGCTGTATCTCGACTGGGCGGACCGGCCCGACGCGCCGCTGCCGGACGACTTCGTCCATGCCGAGTGGATCACCCTGCACAACAATGATGGTTTCCGTGCCTTCGTGAGCTGGCTGCGCACCGAGCTTGATCGCGCCGGAGCGGCGGCGAACGAAGAAAGCCGGGCCCGCGCCGCCGATCTATTCCGTCGCGCCGTCGCCTGCGAACGCGAGTTCTTCGATCACGTCTACGACAGCGGCACGTGAACGACACCCGACAATAGAATCATCTCAGGCTCGGTTGTGTTCGACGAAAAGAACAATTTTGTTCCAGAAACGCCGCAACGGTTTCGGAATTCGCGAAAGCCAGCGCGTGCAATAGTTCGGCGGCCTCACTGCATCGCTTTGAAGCAGAATTTACCACCGAACGGAGCGGTCACCATCAGGGGTGCTCAAGCCGCGGATCAACTAGCGCGAGTGACGTTAGGCGAGCCGGATGCCGCCAGTCCCGGGGGATCTATTTCACGATGAGAAAGATTTTTCACGGTTTTGCTTGTTGACGTTTCTTGCAGAGGTGTTACATCGAATCAAAGCTATTATGGAGAAATACGATGTCTGGCACTGAAGATTCGTCGGTGGATTATCTCGGTCTCACGGCGGATGTGGTTGCCGCTTTCGTCGGCAACAATTCCGTCCCGGCGTCGGAGTTGCCTGACCTGATCGCGAAGGTGCACACCGCACTGCTTCGCCTCAACACCCCGGCCCCCGTCGTCGTCGAAGAAGTGCTGAAGCCCGCCATTCCGGTGAAGAAGTCGGTGACCCCGGAGTTCATCGTCTGCTTGGAGGACGGGCTGAAGTTCAAGTCGCTGAAGCGGCACCTGCGCACGAAGTACAACATGACCCCGGAAGAGTATCGGGCGAAGTGGGGCCTGCCGAACGACTACCCGATGGTCGCCCCGAGCTATGCCGAGGCGCGCTCCAACCTCGCCAAGAAGATGGGCCTCGGCCAGCAGCGCAAGAAGCCGGCGCCGGTGGCGCCCGCCAAGCCGCGCGGCCGCGCCAAGAAGGTGGCCGCCTGAGCGAACCGCCCGGGCGGTTCGATCGCCTGGATGCCGCCTATTCGCGGCGAGACGATATGAGTTCAGCGGCCGGGCGATTGCCCGGCCGTTGCTTTTTTGGCGGTCGCCACGAAGGTTTGGCACCGGCTCGCACGGGATTGATTGTACCGGCATAGTTTTGCCGGCTCGTTGGCGCGGCGTTGCTTGCGCGGGTGTTACGTACGCGGATGTTTCTTGCGCGGGTGTTGCTTGCGCCGAGGATACTCGCGCGGGATCAGATACTCGCGCGGGATCAGTCGTGCCGGATCATCGGCGCGGGGCGACATGTTCCGGCCGGAAGCCGAGGCCGATCAGGCGGCCGGCGAGATGGGCGAGCACCGGCCAGCGGGCGATCGCCTTGAGGAAGCCCGGCGGCCCGCTGCGGTTGGCGCTCTTCGGCTTGTTCGGATTGCGCCGCATCATCAGCTGGATCTTCTGCGTCGCCCAGGTGGGAAAACGCCGCCGCGCCTCCACCGCCGCGAGATCGGCATCGGCCAGCCGCCCGGCCTTCAGCGGCGCCGCGAGGCGGTTGGCCGCCGCCACCGCGTCCTGGATGGCGAGGTTTACTCCGACGCCGCCGATCGGCGACATGGCATGCGCTGCATCGCCGATGCAGATCAATCCCGGACGCCACCAGCGCGTCAGCCGGTCGATGCGCACGCTGAGCAGGTGGATGTCGTCCCAGGAGGCGATCTCGCCGGCTCGTTCGGCCGGCAGCGGCGAAATGGCGGCGACGGCGGCGCGGAACGCGTCGAGCCCCTGCGCCTTCACGTCAGTGAAGCTGCCTTTGCGTACCACATAGCCGCATTGCCAGTAATCGCCGCGGTCGATGAGCACGAAACCTTGCCGCGGGCCGGCATGCGCCATCGCCGGCACGGGATCGTCGGGCCGACGTGACAGCCGGAACCACAGGACATCGCTCGGGCTGCCGAATTGCGTCACCTCGAGCCCGGCGAGCCCGCGCACCCGCGAGCCGCGCCCGTCGGCGCCGACGGTGAGCGCGGCGCGGATCGCGCGCTCGCCCTCGGGCGTGCGGATGACGAGGCCGTTCACCCGGCCGGCCTCCTCGACGAGGCCAGTCACCTCGGCGTTCATGACGAGCCGGAAGCCGGGATGGCGGCTCGCCTCGCGGGCGAGGAAGGCCAGGAAATCCCATTGCGGCATGAAGGCGATGAAGCGCGAGCGCACCGGCAGCCGCGAAAAATCGGCGAGGGTGACGTCGGCGCCGGCGATCTCGGCATGCAGGGTCGGCGCCCGGGTGTGCGGCAGCTCCAGCAGCGCCTCGGCGAGGCCGAGCTCGTGCATCACCTCCAGCGTCGAGGGGTGGATGGTGTCGCCGCGAAAATCGCGCAGGAAATCGCCGTGCTTTTCCACCAGCGTCACCGCGAGCCCGGCGCGGGCCAGCAGCAGCGCCAGCATCAGGCCGGCCGGGCCGGCCCCGGCGATGACGCAGTCGGTGTCGGGGTCGTTGCGGTGGGGCGCGGGCATGGCGACGGCTCTCTGGCGGGCGGCAGGGCGAGATGGGCGGGGATGCCGCCGCGCGGTCGCGGCGCGAAGGCCGCTTATGCATTGGCAGGGGCGGCGCTCATGTCTACACATATGCATCAGGGCCGCGCGCGGGCAAGGCACGTGGGCGAGCACGCGGGGCAAGGTGCCGGGACGCGCGGCGTCTGGAGGAGTGGTTCGGGAGTGGCTGCCGGAGTGAGCGTTTCCGCCAAGGCCGTGGCGCCGGCCGAGCCGACCACGCTGCACCAGCGCATCCGCGCCGATCTAGAGGGCAAGATCCTCTCCGGCGAATGGAAGCCCGGGCATCGCATTCCCTTCGAGCACGAGCTGATGGCGCATTATGGCTGCGCCCGCATGACGGTTAACAAGGTGATTGCCGGGCTGGTGGCGGCCGGCCTGATCGAGCGGCGCCGGCGGGCGGGCTCCTTCGTCATCGAGCCGCGCATCCAGTCGGCGGTGCTGGAGATTCCCGACCTCGCCAACGAGATCGCCGCGCGCGGCGAGACCTATGGCTACCGCCTGCTGTCGCGGCGGGTGCGCGGCGCCGGCGGCACCGATCCGGCCGAGAGCGGCATGACGGCCGGCGAGGGGGTGGTGGAACTGCGCTGCCTGCATCTCGCCAATGGCCGGCCGCTGGCGGTGGAGGACCGGCTGATCGCGCTCGCCGTGGTGCCGGAGGCGGCGGAGGTGGATTTCTCGCACACCGCGCCGGGCTCCTGGCTGCTCGGCCATGTGCCGTGGACGGCGGCCGAGCACCGCATCTCGGCGCTGGGCGCCGGCACGCGCGAGGCGCGCGAGCTCGACGTCGCCAAGGGCACGCCGTGCCTGTGCCTGGAGCGACGCACCTTCCGCGCCGAGCAGACCATCACCTATGCGCGCCAGCTGTTCCGCGGCGACGCCTACAACCTCGTCGCCAATTTCTCGCCCAAGGGGTGAGGGGCGGGTGCCGCTCAGGCGCTCGCCGGCCGGAACCGGACCAGGAAGAATTCTGCGGGACCGTCGGGGAAGAGCGTCGCTTCCCCGTCGAGAAAGGCGGCATCGTCGCGGCCGAGCACCGTGCGCGTGTCGCCGGCGGCGAGGGCGAGGCCGTCGCTGCGGCTGATCACCAGCGTTACCGCGCCGTCCGGCGCTATTTTCACCGTCTCTGAGGTGGCGAAGCGGGTGAGGAGGTGGGCGAAGACGCCGCGCCGGCTCATCACGTTGAGGTCGCGCACCGGGCCGCCGAGCAGCCGCGCGGACACGGCGATGTCGGCGGGAAAGGCCAGAGGCGGGCCGGCGCGGGTGACGAGGGCCTCGCCGGTTCCCTCGCCTGTCGCCTCGTTCATGCCCTCAATGGCGAGGCCGACCCCTTCGCCGTCGAGGATCGCCAGCGTGCGGTCGATGCCGTCGAAGCGGGAGAACGGCCCGTCCTCCGCGACATCGGCCATGCTGACGCGCCAGTCGAAATCGCCGAGCCCGGCGCCCGGCGGGAACACCGCGATCTCGGTGGTCGAGCCGGCGCCGTTCTTCCAGCGCATCACCCGGTGATCGGCGGCGCGCAACACCCGGATCATCGGCGACCCCATGGCGGGCTCAGCCGAGGATGCCGGGCAGGTCGAGCTGGTGCTCGCGGGCGCAGTCGATGGCGATCTGGTAGCCGGCATCGGCATGGCGCATCACGCCGGTGGCCGGGTCGTTCCACAGCACGCGGGCGAGGCGGGCATCGGCGTCCGCCGTGCCGTCGCAGCAGATCACCATGCCGGCATGCTGCGAGAAGCCCATGCCGACGCCGCCGCCATGGTGCAGCGACACCCAGGTGGCGCCGGAGGCGGTGTTGAGCAGGGCGTTGAGCAGCGGCCAGTCGGAGACGGCGTCGGTGCCGTCCTGCATCGCCTCGGTCTCGCGGTTGGGCGAGGCGACCGAGCCACTGTCGAGATGGTCGCGGCCGATGACGATGGGGGCCTTCAGTTCGCCCTTGCGCACCATCTCGTTGAAGGCGAGGCCGAGCCGGTGGCGGTCGCCGAGGCCGACCCAGCAGATGCGCGCCGGCAGGCCCTGGAACTGGATGCGCTCGCGCGCCATGTCCAGCCAGTTGTGCAGGTGGGCATTGTCGGGGATCAGCTCCTTCACCTTGGCGTCGGTCTTGTAGATGTCCTCCGGGTCGCCCGAGAGCGCCGCCCAGCGGAATGGGCCGATGCCGCGGCAGAACAGCGGGCGGATATAGGCCGGCACGAAGCCGGGGAAGTCGAAGGCGTTGGCGACGCCCTCTTCCAGCGCCATCTGGCGGATGTTGTTGCCGTAGTCGACGGTCGGGATGCCGGCATGGCAGAAGTCGAGCATCGCCTTCACATGCACCGCCATCGAGGCCTTGGCGGCCTTGGCGACGCCCTTGGGGTCGGCCTGCTTGCCGTCCTCCCACTGCTCCAGCGTCCAGCCGATCGGCAAATAGCCGTTGACCGGATCGTGGGCGGAGGTCTGGTCGGTGACGATGTCCGGCTTGATGCCGCGCTTCACCAGTTCGGGGAGGATCTCGGCGGCGTTGCCGAGCAGGCCGACCGAGAGCGGCTTGCCCTCGGCGCAGGAGCGCTCGATCATCACCAGCGCCTCGTCGAGGCTGGTGGTCGAGGTGTCGAGATAGCCGGTGCGCAGGCGGAAATCGATGGAGGAGGGGCGGCACTCGACGGCGAGGCAGCTCGCCCCGGCCATGGTGGCGGCCAGCGGCTGGGCGCCGCCCATGCCGCCGAGGCCGCCGGTGAGGATCCACTTGCCCTTCAGCGAGCCGCCGAAATGCTGGCAGCCCATCTCGACGAAGGTCTCGTAGGTGCCCTGCACGATGCCCTGGGCGCCGATATAGATCCAGGAGCCGGCCGTCATCTGGCCGTACATCATGAGCCCCTTCTTATCGAGCTCGTTGAAGTGCTCCCAGGTGGCCCAGCGCGGCACCAGGTTGGAATTGGCGATCAGCACCCGCGGCGCGTCCTTGTGGGTGCGGAACACCCCGACCGGCTTGCCGGACTGCACCAAAAGCGTCTGGTCGGCGTCGAGCTTGCGCAGGCTCGCGACGATGCGGTCGAAGCTCTCCCAGTCGCGCGCCGCCCGGCCGATGCCGCCATAGACCACCAGCTCGCCGGGCTTCTCGGCGACGTCGGGGTCGAGATTGTTCATCAGCATGCGCAGCGGCGCCTCGGTGAGCCAGCTTTTCGCCGTGAGCTCGGTACCGCGGGCGGCGCGGACGGTGCGGGAATTGTCGATGCGGGTCATGGAGAGCTCCTCAGGCGTGCGAGCGTGCGAAGGCAAGGCACGCCTCGAAGATGGCGACGAGCGCGGAACGGACGGGGGCAGCGTAGGCGGGATCATAGGGCGCCGGCCAGTTGTCCGGGCCGACGGGGCCGGCCGGGTCCGGCATGTAGGTGCGGCAGGCGAGCTCCATCTGCACCGCATGCACGCCGCGTTCCGGCGCGCCGTAGTGGCGGGTGATGTAGCCGCCCTTGAAGCGGCCATTGCTGACGCGCGAGAAGGCGGTGGCGTCGCAGATCGCCTCGACGGCGGTCTGCAGCGCCGGCGCACAGCTGGCGCCGGAATTGGTGCCGATGTTGAAGTTCGGCAGCGTGCCCTCGAACAGGCGCGGGATCACCGAGCGGATCGAGTGGCAGTCATACAGCACCACCGTGCCGTGGACGGCGCGGGCATGCTCGATCTCCGCCGACAGGGCGGCGTGATAGGGATCGAAATACGCCGCGCGGCGGGCGGCGACGTCCGGGCCCTTGCCGGGCTGGTAGAGCGGCTCGCCGTCGAAACTGGTGGTCGGGCACAGCTCGGTGGTCGCCTGCCCCGGATAGAGCGAGACGCCGGAGGGATCGCGGTTGACGTCGATGGCGGTGCGGGAGATCGCGGTGCGCACCACGCTGGCGCCCATGCCGGCGGCGAAGTCGTAGAGCTGCTCGATCCACCAGTCGCAATCCTTGCGCGCCAGCCAGGGCGAGACGAGGTCGCCGGCGATCGCGTCGGGGAGGTCGGTGCCGGTGTGCGGCAGCGAGACGACGAGCGGGGCGGTGCCGCGAATGACGGTGAGGAAGTCGGGGTGGGTCATGCCGCTCACTCCCCGCTGATGGCCGGCAGCAGGCCGGCGGCCAGCGCGGCGATGGCGCCGGAGCGGATGAGCGCGTTCGCCACCTCCATGTCGGGGGCGAAATAGCGGTCGTCGTCGAGATGCGGCACCTCGGCGCGCAGGGTGGCGCGCACCGTCTCGAGCACCGGCGAGGAGGCGAGCGGCTGATGGAAGTCGCAGCCCTGCGCGCCGGCCAGCAATTCGATGCCGATCACCGCCACCGCGTTCTCCACCATGCCCAGCAGGCGGCGGGCGCCGTGCGCGGCCATGGAGACGTGATCTTCCTGGTTCGCCGAGGTGGGGATGGAATCGACGCTGGCCGGATAGGCCTTCTGTTTGTTCTCCGAGACCAGGGCGGCCGCCGTCACCTGCGGGATCATGAAGCCGGAGTTGAGGCCGGGCTTGGGGGTGAGGAAGGCCGGCATGCCCGACAGCGCCGGATCGACCAGCATGGCGATGCGCCGTTCGGCCAGCGAGCCGATCTCGCACACGGCGAGGGCGATCATGTCGGCGGCGAAGGCCACCGGCTCGGCGTGGAAATTGCCGCCGGACAGGGCGACGCCGTCCTCGGCGAAGATCAGCGGGTTGTCGGAGACGCCGTTGGCCTCGGTCTCCAGCGTGGTGGCCGCCTGTCTGAGCACGTCGAGCGCCGCGCCCATCACCTGCGGCTGGCAGCGCAGGCAATAGGGGTCCTGCACCCGCTCGTCGCCGACGAGATGCGAGGCGCGGATCGCCGAGCCGGCCATCAGGCGGCGCAGCGCGTCGGCGGTCTCGATCTGGCCCTTATGCCGGCGCAGCGCGTGGATGCGCGGATCGAAGGGCGCGTCGGAACCGCGCGCCGCATCGGTGGAGAGCGCGCCGGTGACCAGCGCCGAGCGGTAGAGGTTCTCCGCCTCGAACAGCCCGGCCAGCGCGTTGGCGGTGGAGAACTGCGTGCCGTTGAGCAGAGCGAGGCCTTCCTTCGGCCCGAGATCGACCGGCTTCAGGCCGGCATCGGCCAGCGCGACAGCGGCCGGCAGGCGGGTGCCGTCGACGAAGATCTCGCCGACGCCGATCAGCGTGGTGGTCATGTGCGACAGCGGGGCGAGGTCGCCGGAGGCGCCGACCGAGCCCTGGCAGGGCACCACCGGGGTGAGTCCCTTCGCCAGCATGGCTTCCAGCAGCGCCAGCGTCTTCGGCTGGATGCCCGACGCGCCCTGCGCGAGGCTGGCGAGCTTCAGCGCCATCATCAGCCGCGCGACGGGGATCGGCATCGGCTCGCCGACGCCGGCGGCGTGCGACAGCACGATGTTGCGCTGGAGCGTGGCGAGGTCGGCATCGCCGATGCGTACCGTGGCGAGCTTTCCGAAGCCGGTATTGATGCCGTAGACGGGTTCGCCCTTGGCCAGGATGTCGGCGACCGCCTTGGCGGAGCGTTCCACCGCCGGCAGGCAGGCGGCATCGAGCCGGGCGCTGGCGCCGCGATAGATGGCGCGCCACTCCGCGAGGGGGACGGCGCCGGGCTTCAGGACGATCTCGCTCATTTCCCCCTCCACACCCGCGCATGAAGCGGGTTGAAACCCATGCGGTAGACCAGCTCGGCCGGGCGCTCGATGTCCCAGATCGCGAGGTCGCACTGTTTGCCGGCCGCGAGCGTGCCGATGCTGTCGAGCCGGCCCAGCGCGCGGGCGGCCTCGCGCGTCACCCCGGCGAGGCACTCGTCCACCGTCAGGCGGAACAGCGTCGCTCCCATGTTCATGGTGAGCAAGAGCGAGGTGAGCGGCGAGGTGCCGGGATTGCAGTCGGTGGCCAGCGCGATCTTTGTGCCGTGCGCGCGGAAGAGATCGACCGGCGGCAGCTTCGTCTCGCGGATGAAGTAGAAGGCGCCGGGCAGCAGCACCGCCACCGTGCCGGCCTTCGCCATGGCGCTCGCGCCGTCGGCGTCGGTGTGCTCGAGATGGTCGGCGGAGAGCGCGCCGAACTCGGCCGCCAGCTTCGCGCCGTGCAGGTTGGAGAGCTGGTCGGCATGCAGCTTCACCGGCAGGCCGAGCTCGCGGGCGGCAACGAACAGGCGGGCGACCTCGTCCGGCGAGAAGGCGATGCCCTCGCAGAAGGCGTCGACGGCGTCGGCGAGCTTCTCGGCGGCGATGCGCGGCAGCAGGGCGATGACCTGATCGATATAGGTGGCCTTGTCGCCCTTGGCCTCCGGCGGCAGCGCGTGGGCGCCGAGATAGGTCGTGGCGACCGAGACCGGGCGGGCCTGCCCGAGGGCGCGGGCGGCCCGGAGGCTCTTCAGCTCGGCCTCGTCGGACAGGCCATAGCCGGACTTCACCTCGACGGTGGTGACGCCCTCGGCGATCAGCGCGTCGAGCCGGCGCAGCGCTGCGGCGACGAGATCGGCCTCGCTGGCGGCCCGTGTGGCCTTCATGGTGGAGACGATGCCGCCGCCGGCGCGGGCGATCTCCTCATAGGAGGCACCGGCGAGCCGCAGCTCGAATTCATGCGCGCGATCGCCGCCGAAGACGAGATGGGTGTGGCAGTCGATCAGTCCCGGCGTGATCCAGCGGCCCTCGACGTCGATGGTCTCCGCCGCCTCGAAGGCGGGCGCCTCGGCGGCCGGGCCGGCATAGAGAATGCGGCCGTCCGCCGCCGCGATCAGGCCGTCCTCGACGATGCCGAGCCCCGGCCGGGCCTCGTCGAGGGTGGCGAGGCGGGCACCGCGCCAGATACGCTCGCATCTCATGTCCGGAGGCCTCGCTAAGTCGTGGGCGTCGTCGTCGGGCAAAGTCGTTGGCAAGGGCGTCAATATGTATATACATAAATTGGACAAGGGCGGCTTGTCCATATCGAATCTGCGAAAGGCGACGCGATGACGGTGTTGTGGTGCGGCAGTGTGCTGCTTCCCGCGGGTTGGGCAAGCGATGTGCGTCTCACTCTGGCCGGCGGTCGCATCGCCGGGATCGCCGTCGGCGTGGCGCCGGAGCGCGGCGACGAGCGGCACGCGGTGGTGATTCCCGGCCTGCCGAACCTGCACAGCCACGCTTTCCAGCGGGCGATGGCCGGGCTCACCGAGGTACGCGGCCCGGAGGGCGACAGTTTCTGGACCTGGCGCGACCAGATGTACCGCGCCGTCGACCGGCTCGATCCCGAGGATGTCGAGGCCATCGCCGCGCTCGCCTATGTCGAGATGCTGGAGGCCGGCTTCACCCGCGTCGGCGAGTTCCACTACCTGCACCACGACCGCGACGGCACGCCCTATGCCGATGTCGGCGAACTCTCGCACCGCATCGCCGCCGCGGCGGGCGCGACCGGCATCGCGCTCACCTTGCTGCCGGTGTTCTACGCCCATGGCGGCTTCGGCGGGCAGGCGCCGGGCCACGGCCAGCGGCGCTTCCTCAACGATGTCGAACGCTTCGGCCGGCTGATGGAGAGCGCGGCGCGGGCGCTGGCGCCGCTGCCCGATGCGGTGCTCGGCCTCGCGCCGCACAGCCTGCGCGCCGCGACGGCGCAGGAGATCGCCGCCATCCTGCCGCTGACCGCCGGGCCGATCCACATCCATGTCGCCGAGCAGGTGAAGGAGGTGGAGGACTGCCTCGCCTTCTCCGGCACCCGGCCGGTCGACTATCTCTACGACCACGCGCCGGTGGATGAGCGCTGGTGCCTGATCCACGCCACCCACATGACCGAGGCGGAGACCGTGCGGCTGGCGGCGAGCGGCGCGGTGGCTGGGCTGTGCCCGATCACCGAGGCCAATCTCGGCGACGGCATCTTCCCTGGACGGCGCTTCGCGGAAGCAGGCGGCCGCTATGGCGTCGGCTCGGATTCCAATGTGCGGATCGACGCGGCGGAAGAGCTGCGGCTGCTGGAATATTCCCAGCGGCTCAGCGAGCGGGCGCGGAATGTGATGGCGCTCGAGCCGGGCGCCTCCACCGGGCGGCGGCTGTTCGACGCGGCGCTGGCGGGCGGCGCGCAGGCGCTGGGTGCCGAGGCGGGCATCGCGCTCGGCCGGCCGGCCGACCTCGTCAGCTTTGACGCCGGCACGCCGTCGCTGCATGGCAAGCGGGGCGACGCGCTCCTCGACGGCTTCATCTTCGCCGGCGGCGCGCCGGTCGATGCGGTGTGGCGCAACGGCGCCAAGCTGGTCGAGGGCGGGCGCCACCAGGCGCGGGCGACGGTTGAGGCCGGCTACCGGCGGGTGCTCGACAAGCTGGCGGGCTGAGCCCGCCGCTTCCGGGGTCGCCCCAATCTTGTATTTGGTATACATCAAATCGGAGTGGAGGACGCTCCGATGCGCAACGACGAACAGGCGGCAATGTCCGCCGCCCCGAATCAGGCTGGCGCCGCGAATCTTGCCGGCGCCACGCGCGACTACCGGATCAGCGCCCGTCGCAAGGAGAGTGAGATCATCACCTCCTTCGAGCTGACGCCGCTCGACGGCGCCGCCCCGCCGCCGCATGTCGCCGGGCAGTATCTGACGCTATTCGCCGACATTCCCGGCCTCGGCGAGGCGAAGCGCAACTACACCATCTCTACCGCGCCGAATGGCGATCATCTGCGCGTCTCGGTGAAGCGCGAGCCGCACGGCCAGGTGTCGCGCTGGCTGCACGACACCGCGCAGATCGGCACGCGGCTGGCGATCGCTCCGCCGGCTGGTACCTTCGTGCTGCCGGCGACCCGCGAGCGACCGATCGTGATGGTGAGCGGCGGCGTCGGCCTGACGCCGATGATCGCCATGCTGGAGGCGTTGGCGGCGGAGAAGGCCGATGTGCCCGTGCATTTCGTCCACTGCGCCCGCGACGGCGCGGTGCATGCCTTCGGCGGGCATGTGAAGGAGCTGGTGGCGGCGTTGCCCAACGCCCGCGCCACGATCTTCTACAGCCGACCCCGGCCTCAGGACCGGCAGGTCACGGATTTCGACGTCGCCGGCCGGGTGACGCTCGACTGGCTGAAGGCTGAGACGCCGCTCGGCACGGCGGACCTTTATGTCTGCGGCCCGCTCGACTTCCTGCGCGCGCTGGTGCCGGCGCTGGCCGGCGCCGGTGTCGAGGCCGGACGGCTGCATTACGAATTCTTCGGGCCGGTCGAGGACCTGTTCGACGAGGCGGGCGGCGCGACAGCGGCGGTGCCGGCGACCGGAGGGACGGCGATGGACTATCAGGCGACCGCCGCGGGCGGCTTCACCCGCGAGGAGATCGGCGACGGCCTGCTCGACAGTGCCGCCGACGCGGTGGTGGCGAGCGACCGCGACGGGCGGATCGTGGTGTGGAACGCCGGTGCCGCGCGCATCTTCGGCTTCTCGGAGGCCGAGGCGCTCGGCCAGTCGCTCGACATCATCATCCCCGAGCCGTTCCGCGCCCGCCACTGGGAGGGTTATGCCGAGACCGTCGCCAGCGGCAAGAGCCGCTACGGCGCCGGCGACCTGCTCGCCGTGCCCGGCCTTACCAGGGACGGACGGCGCATCTCGCTCGAATTCACCATCGTGCTGCTCAAGGATGCGGCAGGGGAGGTGCGTGGCATGGCCTCGGTGCTGCGCGACGTCACCCGCCGCTTCGAGGAGACGCGGGCGCTGAAGAAAGAGCTGGCGGCGCTGAAGGGCGGCTGACGGCCGCACCTGCCGGTTGCGGCCCGAGGCTTGCTTCGCAGGGCGGGATGTCCCACTGCGTGGTCCCGATGTTCCGTTGCCGTTCGCCGTCGAGTTCGATGATGACACCTTGCCATGCCGGCTGATCCGGGACTGAAGATCGTCATCGTCGACGAGAGTCCGCTGCGCGCCGCCGTGCTCGACGAGGGGCTGCGCGAGGCGGGCTACGTCAACGTGATCTGCCTGCCCGAGCGGCACAATTTGCTGGCGCGGCTGCACGCCATCGACCCCGACGTGATCATCATCGACCTGGAGACCCCCTCGCGCGACGTGGTGGAGCAGATGTTCCAGGTGAGCCGCGAGGTGAAGCGGCCGGTGGCGATGTTCGTCGACCAGTCGGATTCTTCGACCATCGAGGCGGCGATCGACGCCGGCGTCTCCGCCTATATCGTCGACGGGCTGAAGAAGGAGCGGGTGAAGCCGATCCTCGACATGACCATCAGCCGCTTCCGCGCCTTCGCCAGGCTGCGCGAGGAGCTGGAGCAGACCAAGACCCAGCTCGAGGAACGCAAGACCATCGACCGCGCCAAGGGCATCCTGATGCGGCTGAAGGATCTCGACGAGGCCACCGCCTATGCGCTGATGCGGCGCACCGCGATGAACGAGAAGAAGCGGCTCGTCGACATCGCCCAGTCCATCATCACCGCGGCGGACCTGCTGAAATGAGACGGCAATCATGAGACGGCTCGCCATCGGCTTCATCCCGCTCACCGACGCCGCGACGCTGATCGCCTGTGCCGAGCGCGGCTTCGCCACCGCCGAGGGGCTGGAGATCGACCTGCACCGCGAGGTGTCCTGGGCCAATATACGCGACCGGCTGAATGTCGGCCTGCTCGACGGCGCGCACATGCTGGCGCCACTCGCCATTGCCTCCTCGCTCGGCCTCGGCCATGTGCGGGTGCCGCTGGTCGCCGCCTTCGCGCTGAACCTGAATGGCGGCGCCATCACCGTGGCGCCGGAGCTGCACGCCGCCCTGGCGGCGACCGGCGAGGACCTGGCGACCGGCGCCGGCACGGCGCGCGCGCTCGGTGAGGTGGTGCGGCAGCGGGCGGCGGCGGGGGGCGAGCAGCTCACCTTCTCCTCGGTCTACAGCTTCTCCACCCACACCTATGCGCTGCGCCACCTGATGGAGGCCGGCGGCCTCGATCCCGACCGCGACGTGCGCCTCGTGGTGGTGCCGCCCTCCTACACGGTGGAGAATCTGCGCTCGGGGCTGATCCACGGCTTCTGCGTCGGCTCGCCGTGGAACAGCGTGGCGGTGGAGGCCGGGGTCGGGCGCATCGCGCTGCTCGGCACCGAATTGTTCGCCCGCGCGCCGGAAAAGGTGCTCGGCGTGCACGCACGCTTCGCCAATGCCGAGCCGGACGTGCTGCGCCGGCTGATCCGCGCGCTGGAGGCGGCGGCGCGCTGGTGCGAGGCGGGCGAGAACCGCGCCGACCTCGTGCGCCTGCTGGCCGAGCCGCGCTTCCTCGGCGTGAGGGCCGACATCATCGAGCGCACGCTGACCGGCCGGCCGGATGTCGGCCCCGGCGGTGCCGCGCGCAGCGATCCGGATTTCCTGGTGCTGCATCGCGGCGGCGCGACACGGCCGGATCCGCGCCACGCGCTGTGGATCTACGCGCAGATGGTGCGGGCCGGCCAGGCCGGCTACGCGGTGGACGCCGCGCGCGAGGCGCAGGCGGTCTATCGGCCCGATCTCTACGACGCCGCGCTGGGGATCACCGCCCGGCCGCCGGCCGAGGATGGCGACCCGGTCGGCACGCGTTTCGGCGAGCCGTTCGACCCGGAGGATGTCGAGGCCTATCTGGCGCGGCTTGGCAGGAACTGAGCCGCTGCGGCGGATTCTTAGCCGGATGCGCGAAATATCCGCATGCAATGAGGTGTTTTGCTCACTATTTGAGCGTGTGCAATAAGGTATAGAAATACCTTTCTGTAAATATTCTTGTCTAGTAAGTCATTGATTCTGTTTGCAATTATTCGCCTTTAGTCATGCTTTTGCAGAATTGGCACGATTTATGTATGTTTAATCTCACCGTTCGATCAACGACGATCACGGTTTCCCGATTTCCGCCCAGCGATGGGTTGCAGCAAAGCCGCTGCCTGCAAGACGGATCTTCTCCGTCGCTGCCGTGGCTTGCCTGTGTTTCATCGCCGCGCTCGGAAATGGGCGCGGCTCTCAAAAAATCGACTTCCGAGAGGCACGTTCATGACCGACCGCATTGTGGCCGACCGTCCGAAATCCGTCCTCGCCTCCGCCGGCACCGGCGTTTCCCGCCGCTCCTTCCTCAAATCCAGCGCCGCCACCTTTGGGGCAGCCGCGCTCATGGAGAGCGTGCGGCTGGCCTTCCCCGGCGGCGTGCCCTTCGCCCATGCCGCTGCGCCTGAGACCACCAAGGCGGTGCTCGGCTATATCGCGCTCACCGATGCCGCGCCGCTGATCATCGCCAAGGAAAAGGGGCTGTTCGCCAAATACGGCATGCCCGATGTCGAGGTGGCGAAGCAGGCCTCCTGGGGCGCCACCCGCGACAATCTCGTGCTCGGCGGCGAGGCCAACGGCATTGACGGCGCGCACATCCTCACCCCGATGCCGTATCTTATCTCCACCGGCAAGGTGACGCAGAACAACGTGCCGACGCCGATGTACATCCTGGCGCGGCTCAATCTCGACAGCCAGGGCATCTCGGTCGCGCAGGAATATGCCGGGCTCAAGGTGACCGCCGACGCCGCGCCGCTGAAGGAGGCCTTCGCCGCCAAGAAGGCGGCCGGCAAGGACGTGAAGGTCGCCATGACCTTCCCGGGCGGCACGCACGATCTGTGGATCCGCTACTGGCTGGCCTCCGCAGGCATCGACCCCGACAAGGACGTCTCCACCATCGTGGTGCCGCCGCCGCAGATGGTGGCGAACATGAAGGTCGGCAACATGGACGCCTTCTGCGTCGGCGAGCCGTGGAACGAGCAGCTGGTCAACCAGGGCATCGGCTTCACCGCCTGCACCACCGGCGAGATCTGGAAGCACCACCCGGAAAAGGCGCTCGGCATGCGCGCCGCCTGGGTCGACAAGAACCCCGGCGCCGCGCAGGCGATCCTGATGGCGGTGATGGAAGCCCAGCAATGGTGCGACGCCATGGCCAACAAGGACGAGATGGCGCAGATCCTCGGCCGTCGGCAGTGGTTCAACGTGCCGCCCAAGGACGTGCTCGGCCGGCTGAAGGGCGACATCAATTACGGCGACGGCCGCGTCGCCAACGGCACCGACCTCTACATGAAGTTCTGGCAGGACCACGCCTCCTACCCGTTCAAGAGCCATGACGCCTGGTTCGTCACCGAGGACATTCGCTGGGGCAAGTTCGAGCCGTCGACCGACGTCAAGGCGCTGGTCGACAAGGTGAACCGCGAGGACATCTGGCGCGCGGCGGCCAAGCAGCTCGGCGTCGCCGCCGCCGATATCCCGGCCTCGGCCTCGCGCGGCAAGGAGACGTTCTTCGACGGCAAGGTGTTCGATCCCGACAACCCGTCGGCCTATCTCGCCAGCCTCGGCATCAAGCGCATCGCCTGAGCCTTCGCCGGTTCCGGCGGCGGCGCCGCCAGACCCATCCGATGCCTCGACCTTCTCGATCCGGGAGCCTCGCATGTCCATTACCGCATTGAAGAGCGAGGCCGTGGTCTCGCCGTCCACACCTAAGGGCGCGAGCGCCCCGGCCAAAGGCGCGGAGATCGTGCGGCTGGCACCGTCCCGCCCGACGCCGCGCACCAATCGTTTCGCCGGCTATGCGCATCGTGTGTCGGTGGCGGTCGTGCCGCCTTTGGTGGTGCTGCTGGCCCTGCTCGGCATCTGGGAGCTGCTGTGCTCCGGCTCCGGCGCCACGCTGCCGCCGCCCTCCACCATCTGGCAGGAATCCTACGACCTGATCGTCAACCCGTTCTTCGTCAACGGGTCGCAGGACATCGGCCTCGGCTGGCGGGTGCTGGTCTCGCTGCAGCGCGTCGCCATCGGCTTCGGCCTCGCGGCGGTGGCGGGCATCCTGCTCGGCGTGATCGTCGGCCAGTCGGTCTGGGCGATGCGCGGGCTCGATCCGATCTTCCAGGTGCTGCGCACCGTGCCGCCGCTCGCCTGGCTGCCGATCGCGCTGGCGGCGTTCCGCGACTCGAATCCCTCGGCGATCTTCGTGATCTTCATCACCGCCATCTGGCCGGTGATCATCAACACCGCGGTCGGCGTGCGCAACATCCCGCAGGACTACCGCAACGTCGCGAAAGTCTTGCGGCTCAACCCGCTGGAATTCTTCGTGAAGATCATGCTGCCCTCGGCGGCGCCCTACATCTTCACCGGCCTTCGGATCGGCGTCGGCCTGTCCTGGCTCGCCATCGTGGCGGCGGAGATGCTCACCGGCGGCGTCGGCATCGGCTTCTTCATCTGGGACGCGTGGAACTCCTCGCGCCTGTCCGACATCATCGTGGCGCTGGTCTATATCGGCGTGGTCGGGTTCATCCTCGACCGCCTCGTCGCCGGCATCGGCGCCTTCGTCACTCGCGGCACCGCCGCAGCCTGAAGGAGGGGAAGCCGATGACCGCCTATCTCAAGCTCGATCACATCGACAAGTCCTTCGCCCGCGGCGGCGCCGTCACCGAGGTACTGAAGGAAGTCTCGCTCGACATCGCCAAGGGCGAGTACATCTCGATCATCGGCCATTCCGGCTGCGGCAAGTCGACCCTGCTCAACATCGTCGCCGGCCTCACCCAGGCCAGCGCCGGCGGGGTGATCCTCGAGGGCCGGCAGGTGGATTCGCCCGGCCCGGACCGGGCGGTGGTGTTCCAGAACCATTCGCTGCTGCCCTGGCTGTCGGTCTACGACAATGTGCGCCTCGCGGTGGACAAGGTGTTCTCCGGCACCAAGAGCCGGGCCGAACGCAACGACTGGACGCTGCACAATCTCGACCTCGTGCAGATGGCGCATGCCCGGGATCGCCGTCCCTCGGAAATCTCCGGCGGCATGAAGCAGCGCGTCGGCATCGCCCGCGCGCTGGCCATGGAGCCGAAGGTGCTGCTGCTCGACGAGCCCTTCGGCGCGCTCGACGCGCTGACCCGGGCGCATCTGCAGGATTCGGTGATGCAGATCCACGCCGCGCTCGGCAACACGGTGATCATGATCACCCACGACGTCGACGAGGCGGTGCTGCTCTCCGACCGCATCGTGATGATGACCAACGGCCCCTCCGCCCGCATCGGCGAGGTGCTCGACGTGCGGCTGCCACGCCCGCGCCGGCGGCTGGAGCTGGTCACAGACCCGGCCTATCTCGTCTGCCGCGAGGCGGTGCTGAAGTTCCTCTACGAACGCCACCGCTTCGTCGAAGCCGCGTGAGGAGGCGAGCATGACCCCCGATCGCATCGCGCTGCTGCGCGACAGCTTCGCCAAGGTGCGCCCGATCTCGGAAGCGGCCGCCGGGCTGTTCTATGGCCGGCTGTTCGAGATCGCCCCCGAGGTGCGTCCGCTGTTCAAGGGCGACATGACCGAGCAGGGCCGCAAGCTGATGGCCACCCTCGGCGTGGTGGTCAACGGCATGCACGACCTGCCGGCGCTGCTGCCGGCGGTGCAGCGGCTCGGCGCCCGGCATGCCGGCATGGGCGTGCAGCCTGAGCATTTCGCGCCGGTCGGCGCGGCGCTGCTCTGGACGCTGGAGCAGGGCCTCGGCGCGGATTTCACCCCGCCGGTGCGCGAGGCCTGGACCGAGGCCTATGGGCTGCTGTCCGGGGTGATGATCGAGGCGCTGGAGCAGGCGCCGGCCGAGGAAGGCCCGTTCGGCCGCATCGTCGGGGTGGCCGCGCCATGAGCACGAGCCCGCTTCGCGAAAAGGTGGTGGTGGTCGGCAATGGCATGGCGGCGGCGAAGTTCTGCGAGGAACTCACCGCGCTGGCGCCGGAGCGCTTCGCCCTCACCGTGATCGGCGCCGAGCCGCACCTCGCCTATAACCGGGTGCTGCTCTCCTCGCTGCTGGCCGGCGAGGTGGGCGCCGACGATTTGGTGCTGAAGGACGCCGGCTGGTGGGCCGCGCGCGGCATCGAGCTGAAGCTCGGCACCCCGGTCGCGGCGGTCGCCACCGCCGCGCGGCAGGTGCGCCTCGCCGACGGATCGGCGCTGCCCTATGGCCGGCTGGTCCTGGCGACCGGCTCCAGCGCTATCCGCCTGCCGCTGCCGGGCATGGACCTGCCGGGCGTGCTGACCTTTCGCGACATGGCCGATGTCGGCGCGCTGCTCGCCGCCGCCCGGCCGGGGCTGCGCGCCATCGTCATCGGCGGCGGGCTGCTCGGGCTGGAGGCCGCCACCGGCCTCGCCGGTGCCGGGGCGGAGACCGCCATTATCCATCTCGCCGACCGGCTGATGGAGCGCCAGCTCGACGCCCGCGCCGGCGCGCTGCTGCGCCAGGCCGTGGAGGCACGCGGCATCACCGTGCATCTCGACGCCTCGACGCAGGCGATCGAGGGCGCCGGACGGGTCGAGGGGCTGCGCCTCGCCGACGGGCGGCTGCTGCCGGCCGATCTGGTGGTGGTCGCCTGCGGCGTGCGTCCCAATGCTGAACTCGCCCGCGCCGCCGGCATCCGCTGCAATCGCGGCATCCTGGTCGATGACGGCCTCGCCACCGAGGCGGCCGACATCTTCGCCCTCGGCGAATGCGCCGAGCATCGCGGCCAGGTCTACGGCCTCGTCGAGCCGGCCTATGAGCAGGCGCGGGTGCTGGCCCGCCGCCTCGCCGGCGCGGGTGGGGCCTATGCCGGCAGCGTGCTCGCCACCAATCTCAAGGTCTCCGGCGTGCATGTGTTCTCCGCCGGCGACTTCCTCGGCGCCGAGGGCACGCAGGAAATGGTGCTCGCCGATCCCGGCCTCGGCCTCTATCGCCGGCTGGTGCTGCGCAGCGACGGGCGCGCGACCCGCCTCGTCGGCGCGGTGCTGTTCGGCGATACCGCCGACGGCCTGTTCTATCTCGACCTGATGCGGTCCGGCCGCGACATCGGCCCCGAGCGCGCCGCGCTCGCCTTCGGGCGCGCCTATGTGGCGCCGGACCTTTCCACGCAATCCCTGCCGGAGGCCGCGTGATGGGCACCGATTTCGTTCCCGAACAGAAGCGCTATCTCGAAGGTTTCGTCGCCGGCCTCGCCGCGACCCGCGCCGCCGGCAGCATCGCCGCCGCGCCGGCGAGTGCCAGGGCTGCGCCGGCCGAGCCGACCGGGCCGGACGCCAGCGCCCATCGCGCCATGGCCCGCGTCGAGGCCGAGGGCCGCAAGCTGGTCAATGAGGAGAAGGCCAAGCGCGAAGAGCTCGGCCTCGACAGCTATGGCCGCATGAAGCAGCACGCCCGCGACGCCGCCTTTCCCAAGGGCGTCGACGTGTTCCGCTGGAAGTTCCATGGCCTGTTCTACGTCGCGCCGACGCAGGACAGCTATATGTGCCGGCTGCGCATCCCGAACGGCATCCTGAAATACTGGCAGTTCGCCGGCGTGGCCGATCTCGCCGACCGGCATGGTGGCGGCTATTCGCACGTCACCACCCGCGCCAACCTGCAGATCCGCGAGATCCCCGCCACCGACGGGCCGGCGGTGCTGGAGGGGCTGATCGGCCTCGGGCTCACCGCGCGCGGCTCCGGCGCGGACAACATCCGCAACGTCACCGGCGGCCCGACCGCCGGCATCGACCCGCAGGAGCTGGTCGACACCCGCCCCTACGCGCTCGACTGGCACTACCACATCCTCGCCGACCGCTCGCTCTACGGCCTGCCGCGCAAGTTCAACGTCGCCTTCGACGGCGGTGGGCGCATCGGCGCGCTGGAGGACACCAACGACATCGGCTTCCAGGCGGTGGAGGTGGCTGAAGGCCACGGCATCGAGCCGGGCGTGTGGTTCCGCGTTGTGCTCGGCGGCATCACCGGCCATATGGACTTCGCCCGCGACACCGGCGTGGTGGTGAAGCCGGATCAGGCCAGCGACGTCGCCGACGCCATGGTGCGGGTGTTCATCGACCATGGCGACCGCACCGACCGCAAGAAGGCGCGGCTGAAATACGTGCTCGACTCCTTCGGCTTCGAGAAGTTCCTGGCGCTCACCGAGGAGAAGCTCGGCTGGAAGCTGCCGCGCGTGCCGGCCTCCGCCGTCGCGCTGCGCCCCGAGCCCGACCGGCTCGCCCATATCGGCGTGCACCCCCAGAAGCAGGCCGGCCTCAACTGGGTCGGCGTTGTCCTGCCCACGGGCAAGATGACCGTCGAGCAGATGCACGGCCTCGCCCGGCTCGCCCGCGACCTCGGCGATGGCGAGATCCGGCTCACCGTCTGGCAGAACCTGATCCTCTCCGGCGTGCCGGACGACAAGGTGGCGCTGGTCGAGGCGGCGGTCGAGGCGCTCGGCCTGTCCATCCGCGCCACCGCGATCCGCGCCGGGCTGGTCGCCTGTACCGGCTCGATCGGCTGCCGCTTCGCCAATGCCGACACCAAGGGCGCGGCCGAGGCGATCGCCCGCCATTGCGAGGAGCGGGTCACTCTCGATCTGCCGGTCAACATCCACGTCACCGGCTGCCCGCATAGCTGCGCCCAGCACTATATCGGCGACATCGGCCTCGTCGGCGCCCGCGTGCCGGTGAACGAGGACGGCGACACGGTGGATGGCTTCCACCTGGTGGTCGGCGGAGGCTTCGGCTCCGACGCTGCCATCGCCCGCGAGCTCTATCGCGACGTGAAGGCGACCGAGGCGCCGGTGGTGGTGGAAAACCTTTTGCGCGCCTGGCTCGCCCACCGCGCCGATGCCGCCGAGACGCTCGCCCGTTTCACCCGCCGCCATGAGCCGGACGCCCTCAGGGCGCTGGTCGAGGAGGAGACGCGCTGATGAACGCCGCCACCCCGCTCTCCGCCGTTCCGATGGCCGTGCCCGCCATGCCGGTGCCGCCGGCGATCGCCTTCTTCCCGGAGACCGCGCCGTTCAGCGAGGAGCAGCGCGCCTGGCTCAACGGCTTCTTCGCGGCGGTGCTGTCGCCGCAGGGGCTCGCCAGCGGGGTGGCCGCGTCGCCGGCCGAGGGCGCCGCGCCGATGCCCGCCGCCGAGGCGGACGATGGCGCCCCCTGGCACGACGCTTCCATGCCGCTCGACGAGCGCATGAAGCTCGCCGAGGGCCGCCCGCTGCCCCGCCGCATGATGGCGGCGATGGCGCAGCAGGATTGCGGCCAGTGCGGCTATCTCTGCGAGAGCTACGGCGCCGCCCTCGCCGCCGGCAAGGAGACCAAGCTCAATCTCTGCGCCCCCGGCGGCAAGGAGACGATGCGCATGCTGAAGAGCCTCGCCGCCGAGATGGGCGAGGCGCCGGCCGCCGCCCCGGCCGAGGCGGCGCCTACGGCTCCGGTGGGTGCGCCGGGCTCCTCGCGCGACAACCCCGCACGGGTCAGCTTTCTGTCCCGCAAGCGCCTGAACAAGGGCTCTTCGGAGAAGGAGACCTGGCATGTCGAGTTCGATCTCGCGGCGGCCGGGCTGGACTACACGGTCGGCGACAGCTTCGGCATCTTCCCGGTCAATGACGGCGATCTGGTGGACGCCATCCTCGACGCCATCGGCGCCAGCCGCGAGGAGATGATCGGCGACAAGCTCGCCCGCGACGTGCTCAGCGAGGAGGTGTCGCTCGGCGCCGCGCCGGACGGGCTGTTCCAGCTGCTCACCTATCATTCCGGCGGCGAGATGCGCCGCAAGGCTCGCGCGCTCGCCGCCGGCGAGGACCCGGACGGCGACGCCGCCTCGCTCGACGTGCTGGCGGCGCTGGAGAAATTCGGCCGCCCGCGCCTCGCCCCCGAGGTGCTGGCGGAGGCGCTGGAACCCTTGCAGCCGCGCCTCTACTCGATCTCCTCCAGCCCCGCGGCGACGCCGGGCAAGCTGTCGCTTACCGTCGACGCGGTGCGCTACCGCGTCAGTGCCCGCACGAGGCTCGGCGTCGGCTCGACCTTCCTCGCCGCGCGGGTGCCCGAGGGCGGCGAACTGCGCGCCTATGTGCAGAAGGCGCACGGCTTCGCCCTGCCGGCGGATCCGGCGGTGCCGGTGATCATGGTCGGGCCGGGCACCGGCATCGCGCCGTTCCGCGCCTTCCTGTGGGAGCGCATGGCGGTGAAGGCGCCGGGCCGCAACTGGCTGTTCTTCGGCCACCAGCGCAGCGACTGCGACTTCTTCTACGAGGACGAGCTCACCGGCATGAAGGCCAATGGCCATCTGTCCCGCCTGACGCTGGCCTGGTCGCGCGACGGGTCGGAGAAGGTCTATGTGCAGGACCGCATGCGGCAGGTCGGCGAGGAACTCTATCGCTGGCTGGAGGAGGGCGCGCATTTCTATATCTGCGGCGACGCCAAGCGCATGGCGCGGGATGTCGAGCACGCGCTGGTCGACGTGGTCGCCGCGCATGGCGGCAAATCCACCGACGCGGCGCTCGCCTATGTCGCGGCGCTGAAGAAGGCCGGCCGCTACCAGGCGGACGTCTACTGATGAACGCGCCGGTGCCCCTCGCTCTCACCGAAGCGGCCGTGAAGCCGGCGGTACGGACCACCTGCCCCTATTGCGGCGTGGGCTGCGGCGTGCTGGCAAGCCCGGACGGGGCGGGTGGCGCGGCGGTGGCCGGCGACCCCGAGCATCCGGCCAATCGCGGCCGGCTGTGCTCCAAGGGCTCGGCGCTCGGCGAGACGCTGGGCCTGTCGACCCGACTGCTCACCCCGATGCTGCGCGTCGACGGTGCGCTGGAGGTCGCCAGCTGGGACGCCGCGCTCGGCGCCGTCGCCGACGCCTTCCGCCGCACCATCGAGGCGCACGGGCCGGACGCCGTGGCGATCTACCTGTCGGGCCAGCTGCTGACCGAGGATTATTACGCAGCTAACAAACTTGCCAAGGGCTTCCTCGGCACCGCCAATGTCGACACCAATTCGCGGCTCTGCATGGCGTCCTCGGTGGCCGGCCACAAGCGCGCCTTCGGTTCCGATACCGTGCCGGGCGTCTATGCCGATCTCGACGAGGCCGATCTCGTGGTGCTCACCGGCTCCAACGCCGCCTGGTGCCATCCGGTGCTGTTCCGCCGGCTGGAGGCGGCGCGGGCGCAGCGCGGGACCAAGCTCGTCGTCATCGATCCCCGCCGCACCGCCACCGCCGAGGAGGCCGATCTGTTCCTGCCGGTTGCGCCCGGCATGGACAGCGTGCTGTTTGCCGGGCTGCTGGTGCATCTCGCTGATGCCGGGGCGCTCGCCGACGCCTATGTCGCCGCCCACACCTCCGGCTTCGAGACGGCGCTCGCCGGCGCGCGGGCGCTGGCGCCGGACCTCGCCACGGTGGCGGCCAGGACCGGCGTGCCGGCGGCCGATGTGGCGCGCTTCTACGCGCTGTTCGCCGCGACCGAGCGGGTGGTGACCTGCTATTCGCAGGGGGTGAACCAGTCGGCGCAGGGCACCGACAAGGTCGGCGCCATCATCAATTGCCACCTCGCCACCGGGCGCATCGGCCGGACGGGCATGGGGCCGTTCTCGCTCACCGGCCAGCCCAACGCCATGGGCGGGCGCGAGGTCGGTGGCCTCGCCAACCAGCTGGCCGCGCATATGGGCTTCTCGCCCGCCGAGGTCGACCGCGTCCGCCGCTTCTGGGGCGCGCCGAACATGGCGACCCGCGAGGGGTTGAAGGCCGTCGACATGATGGCGGCGGTGGCGGACGGGCGCATCAAGGCGCTGTGGGTGCTCGGCACCAATCCGGCGGTGAGCCTGCCGCGCGCCGACGGGGTGCGCGCCGCTCTGTCCCGGCTCGATTTCCTCGCCATCTCCGACAATGTGCGGGCCAACGACACGCTGGCCTGCCGCCCGCATGTGCTGCTGCCCGCTCTCGCCTGGGGTGAGAAGGACGGCACGGTGACCAATTCCGAGCGCCGCATCTCGCGCCAGCGCGCCTTCCTCGATCCGCCCGGCGAGGCCCAGCCGGACTGGTGGGCGCTGGCGCAGCTGGGGCGGCGGCTGGGCCATGGGGAAGCCTTCAGCTGGCGCTCCGCCGCCGAGGTGTTCCGCGAGCACGCGGCGCTGTCCACCTTCGAGAACGAGGGCGGCCGCGATTTCGACATTGGCGGCCTCGCCGGGCTCGACGACGAGGCGTTCGACCGGATGGCGCCGCAGCAATGGCCGGTAGTTGGGCCGGTGCGCGCGCCGGGCGAGGGCGGCGAGAAGCGTTTTTTCGCCGAGGGCGGTTTCTTCACCCCCGACCGGCGCGCCCGCTTCATCGTCCCGGCGGATCCGGCGCCGGCGGCGGGCACCGACGCCGCCTACCCGCTGCGGCTCAACACCGGCCGCATCCGCGACCAGTGGCACACCATGACCCGCACCGGCCTGTCGCCGCGCCTCGGCGGGCATCTGCCGGCGCCGTTCGTCGAAATGCATCCCGAGGACGCCCGCGCGCTCGACATCGCCGCCGGCGATCTGGTGCGGCTCACCTCGCCGCACGGCACGGCGGTGCTGGAGGCGCGACCCGGCGAGGGACCGCGGCGCGGCGAGCTGTTCACGCCGATCCACTGGTCCGGCAGCACCGCCGCCGCGGCGCGGGTCAACGCGCTGGTCGAGGGCGCAACCGATCCGTTTTCCGGCCAGCCGGAATCCAAGGCGACGCCGGTGCGGGCGGAAAAGCTGGTTCTGCCCTATCGCGGCTTCCTGCTCGCGCGGGAAGCGCTGTCCCCACCCGACGCCGTCTGGTGGGCACGGGTGGCGCTGGAAGGCGGCGAGGGCTGGCTGATCGCCGACGAGGCCGGGCCGCTCGCTTGGCGGACGCGGATGGCGGCGCGGTTCGGCGCCCTCGAGCGCTCGGAATTCCTCGATGCCGAGGGCGGCATCTACCGTGCCGCCGCCTATGACGCCGAGGGCCGGCTGGCGGCGCTGTTGTCGGTCGGCCCGGCGGAGCGCGCCCCGGACTGGGCGGCGGTGAAGGAGCTTCTGACCGCCGGCGGGCTCGATGCCGCCGGGCGCCGGGCGGCGCTGGCCGGCCGGCGGGCGGGAGCCGCTTCCAGCTGCGGGGCGCTGGTGTGTTCGTGCTTCGGGGTGCCGGCGGATCCGATCCGCGCGCTGATCGAGGCCGAGCCGGCGGCCGACGTCGCCCGCATCGGCGCGGTGCTGAAGGCCGGCACCAATTGCGGTTCCTGCGTGCCGGAGCTTAAGCGCCTTCTCGCCGGCGCCGCGCTCCTGGCCTGAGCGGCTGGAGCCTGTTCTCTCCGATCAGGTGATTC
Source organism: Ancylobacter sonchi (assembly GCF_018390695.1). Lineage (GTDB taxonomy): Bacteria > Pseudomonadota > Alphaproteobacteria > Rhizobiales > Xanthobacteraceae > Ancylobacter > Ancylobacter sonchi. Next base: position 102,950 of record NZ_JAHBGF010000020.1, read on the forward strand.
CACCCGATCGGCAAGGGCTCTAGGGTCTTGTTCGGACGCGTTTTCTTCACGCGAACCGGATTCCACTTCGCTAGAAAACGCTCTAGTCGCCGAAGATCGACCAGCCCATGCGCTTGGTCAGCGTCTCCAGCGCGATGCGGCCGAGATGCGAGTTGCCGACCGAATCCAGCCCCGGCGACCACACGGCGATCGAGGCCAGTCCCGGCGCGATGGCGAGGATGCCGCCGCCCACCCCGCTCTTGCCCGGCAGGCCGACGCGATAGGCGAATTCGCCGGAGCCGTCATAATGGCCGCAGGTGAGCATGATGGCGTTGATGCGCCGCGCCCGCTCCGGGCTCACCACCGAATGGCCGGTGGTCGGGTTCTTGCCGCGCCAGGCGAGGAACCGCCCGGCCATGGCGAGCTGACGGCAGCTCATGGCGATCGAGCAGTGGTGGAAATAGACGCCGAGCGTGTAGTCCACCGGGTTTTGCAGCACGCCGAACGACTTCATGTAGTTGGCGAGCGCGGCGTTGCGGAAGCCGGTGCGCCGCTCGGAGGCGGCGACCTTCTCGTCGATGGTGATCGAGGTGTCGTCGGCGATGAAATGCATGAAGCGCAGGATCTCGCCCAGCGCCTCGCGCGGCTCGTGGCCGGCGAGGATCTGGTCGGTCACCGCGATGGCGCCGGCATTGATGAACGGGTTGCGCGGGACGCCGCCCTCATATTCCAACTGCACGATGGAGTTGAAGGCGCTGCCGGACGGCTCGCGCCCGACATGGCGCCACAGCCGGTCGCCGATCTTGCCGAGCGCCAAGGTGAGGGTGAACACCTTCGACACGCTCTGGATGGAGAACGGCACGTCGGCGTCGCCGCCCACCGCCACCTCGCCCTCGGCGTCGATCACCGCCATGCCGAACTGGTTGGGATCGACGCCGGCGAGTTCGGGAATATAGGTGGCCACCTCGCCGCGGTCGGGACGCGTGCGCATCTCCTCGGCGATGTCGGCGACGACGGTCTTCAGGTCGGGCAAAGCAAGCTTCCTCGGCGGGAGAACGGTCAGGCGGCCTTGAGTTCGGCCACGGGCGCCAGGAAGGCTTGCGCGTTTCGTGCCACTTCGTCCGCCGCCATCCCCGGCGCGTAGAGCGCCGAGCCGAGGCCGAAGCCGCGCGCCCCGGCCTGCCAATAGGGCTTCAGCCGTTCCGGCGTCACCCCGCCCACCGGCATCAGCACGGTGGAGGCCGGGATGACGGCGCGCCAGGCCTTCACCACCGGCGGCGGCAGCATCTCGGCCGGGAACATCTTCAGCGCGTCGGCGCCGGCCTTCAGCGCGGCGAAGGCCTCGGTCGGCGTGGTCACGCCGGGCACGCAGCTCATGCCGAGCGCCCTGGCGCGGGCGATCACCGCCGGGTCGCTGTGCGGCATCAGCACCAGCTCGCCGCCAGCCGCCTTCACCCGGTCGGCATCGGCGGGATCGAGCACGGTGCCGGCGCCGATCAGCATGTCGGGGAAGCGGCGGGCGAGGATCTCGATGCTCTTCATCGGCTCGGGCGAATTGAGCGGTACTTCGATGATGCGGAAGCCGGCCTCGACCAGCGCCGCGCCGATGTCGGCGGCCTCCTGCGGCTGCACGCCGCGCAGGATGGCGATGAGCGGGAATTCGGCGAGCCGGGCGAGCACGGTCATGGAGCGGTACCTCTGGAACGTTCACCGGCAAGGCATGCCGGCGGGGGCGTTCTGTCAAGCCCGAAACGCCGGAAGCGGGAACGCTTCGCCGCCCGCGTCGTTGGCTTGGGGACGGCGGGGGCGAACGGACGCGAAGGAGAGGGCCATGCCCCGTGGCGACAAGTCGGCCTACACCGACAAGCAGAAGCGCAAGGCCGAGCATATCGAGGAAGGCTATGAGGAGCGCGGCGTGTCCCATGAGGAAGCCGAGCGCCGCGCCTGGGCGACGGTGAATAAGGACGACGGCGGCGGCAAGAAGTCCGGCTCCGGCCGCGGCAAGGACACCGGCCATCCCGCCGCGCATCGCGGCGGCGACATCGGCGGTCACGCCTCGGCCGCGCGGCCGAAGGCCGGGCGCTCCGCCGCGGCGCGCAAGGCCGCCGCCACCCGCAAGCGCAACGCCGAACACAACACCCCGCACCACGCCGGCTGAGCCGGCTCCATCTCCGACAGGACAGGAGGACCCGATGAAGGTAAGCGACCTGATGACCCGCGACGTGCAGGTGATCGCCCCGGACGAGACGCTGGAACAGGCGGCGCGCGCCATGGCGCTGCTCGATGCCGGCATCCTGCCGGTGGGCGATGCCGGCCGCCTCGTCGGCATGATCAGCGACCGCGACATCGCCGTGCGCGGCGTCGCCCTCGGCAAGGGGCCGGCGACGCGGGTGCGCGAGATCATGAGCGGCGAGGTGAAATACTGCTTCGAGGACCAGGAGATCGACGAGATCGGCCGCAACATGGCCGAGCAGCAGGTGCGCCGCCTGCCGGTGGTGAACCGCACCAAGCAACTGGTCGGCATCCTGTCGCTCGGCGACATCGCGGTGGCCGGCCGCGAGGCCATCGCCGGCGACGCGCTTGGCGGCATTTCCCGTCCCGGCGGCGCGCATACCCAGGCGATGTAGGCGCCGCGTTCGTACCGACCGGAGGCACCGCCGGGGACTGCTGCTCCGGCGGTGCCTGCGTGGATGGTCCGCTCAGCGAACGCGGATGCGCTCGGAATAGTCGGGCGCGTCGCCGGCCGCCTGCCCGAGCGGGGTGATGAGTGCGCGGCGCTCGACCTCGGCGAGCGGCAGGTCGGTTTCGATCAGCTCCTGCTCGTAGAGATAGCCCGGCAGATAGCCGGACAACAGGATGCGCCAGTCGAAGCCGACGCCGGGCTCGATCACCCGGGCCAGGCGGAAGATCACCGTGGTGCAGTTGGTGGTGATGGTCTGGTAGAAGCGCGGCTCGCGCGCCAGCTCGTTGCCGAGCGTGGTGAAGGACAGGAACAGCGCCCGCCGCAGCTCCGGCGTCAGGTCGATCGGGAAGAGCGACACCGTCTCGCGCCGCTCATTGGTGCGCAGGCGGACGATGTCGCGCTCGTCGGCGGCGATCAGCACCAGTTCGAACTGCTTGAAGAAGCCGCCGATCTCGGAGAACGCCTCGCCCTTCTCGCGGCGGATCTCGGCGGAGAACACCACGCGCTGCCCGTCGGCGAAGGAGAAGCCGACCAGCGTGTGGGCGATGGCCGGGTTGCTCCACACCGAGGAAAACAGGTCGACGCCGGTAATCTGGTCGAGCCGGTAGCGCCGGTCCTCCCAATGCTCGATCGCGTCGTTCTCCGAGGTCCAGCGGAAATCGCGCACATTGTGCAGCGTGACCTCGTCGCCATTGATGGTGGCGGTGACGCCATGCTCGACATCGGGCGCCCAGACTCGGTCGTTCGAGGGCAGGATGCCCGTCCACCACCAGGCGAACGCCGCGGCCGCGGCCAGCGCCACCAGCCAGCCGCTGCCCACCTTGCCGGTGACGGCGAGGACGAGTGCCGCCAGCACCGCCGCCGCCAGCGCGACATAGGCGATGAGGCGCATCGGGCCCTGCGTCTGGTACCACAGGCCGAGTGCGCCGACCGGCGTCGCCAGCAGCAGCGCCAGCACCAGGAGCGCGCGGAGGATCGACGGAAGGAGGGACCAGCTGATGTCGGGCACGGGAAGTTCCACGAGTGAACGCGAAACCTGCACGCCGCGGCGCCGCTTGTCGCGCGGCGTCCGTCGCCGTCCACATCTATCGCGGCGGCGGCAATCGGCGGGCGACCCTGACGCGGGCGCCGGACCGCCCTATAGTAAGGGGCGAGTTTCGCGCCGGGCTTCGCGCCAAGCTTCGTGCCGAGTTTCGTGCCGAGTTTCGTGCCATGTGTGGCCCAGGGGGATGTGCCTATGTCGTTCCTGACCGACTTCACCGTTGCCCGACGCCGGTTGCTGATGCCGTTCCTTCTGCTCGCTTTGTCGGTCGGCCTCGCCGGCTGCGGGGTGAACAACATCCCGACCAATGAGGAGAAGGCCAAGGCGGCCTGGAGCGAGGTGCTCAGCCAGTACCAGCGGCGCGCCGAGCTGATCCCCAATCTCGTCGAGACGGTGAAGGGCTATGCCCAGCAGGAAAAGGACGTGCTCACCCAGGTGACGCAGGCCCGCGCCAACGCCACCTCGATCAAGGTGGACGCCTCCACCATCACCGATCCCGAGACGTTCAAGAAATTCCAGGACGCGCAGGCCCAGCTCTCCGGCGCGCTCGGCCGGCTGATCGCGGTGTCGGAGGCCTATCCCGACCTCAAGTCGAACCAGAACTTCCTCGCCTTGCAGGCGCAGATCGAGGGCACCGAGAACCGCATCGCCGTGGCGCGGCGCGACTATATCGAGGCGGTGCGGGTCTACAATACCGAGCTGCGGACCTTCCCCGGCGTGCTCTGGGCCTCGACGCTCTATCGTTCGAGCAAGCCGATGGAGACCTTCACCATCTCCGAGGAGCAGATGAAGGTGCCGCAGGTGAAGTTCAACTGACCATCACCTCCGGGACCGGTCGCCATGCTGCGCCGCGCCGCCTTCCTCGTCGTCCTCGCGCTCACGCTGGCCACCGCCGTGGCGGCGCGGGCGGAGCTCACCTTTCCGCCGCTCTCCGGGCGGGTGGTCGACGCCGCCGGCATCCTGTCGCCGCAGGCGCGCGCGGCGCTGGAGGCCAAGCTCGCCGCGCAGGAGGCGAAGACCACCGACCAGTTCGTGGTGGCGACTGTGCCCTCGCTGCAGGGCACCTCGGTGGAGGACTACGCCAACCGGCTGTTCCGCGCCTGGAAGCTCGGCCAGACGGACAAGGACAATGGCGCCCTGCTCATGGTGGCGCCCGCCGAGCGGCGGGTGCGCATCGAGGTCGGCTACGGCCTTGAAGGGGTGCTGCCGGACGCGGTGGCCTCCACCATCATCCAGACCGCCATCCTGCCGGAATTCCGTGCCGGCAATTTCCCGGCCGGCATCGAGAAGGGCACCGACGCGGTGATCGAGATCCTCAATCTCGATCCCGCCGAGGCCGAGGCGCGGGCGCGCAAGGCGGCGGAGCCGGCGATGACGCCGGACGACTGGGTGCCGCTGATCATCTTCGCGGTGATGATCGGCTTCTGGATCTTCGTGGTCTACCGGCAGGTGCGCGGCGGCTATCTCGGCCGGCGCGGGGCCGGCGGCGCGGCGCTGCCGGGCGGGATTTCCGGCTGGGAATGGTCGCGCGGCCGCTCGCGCGGCGGCTGGTCCGGCGGCGGGGGCGGCTGGTCCAGCGGGCGCGGCGGCGGCGGTTTTTCCGGCGGCGGCGGCTCGTCGGGTGGCGGCGGCGCTTCGGGGAGCTGGTGATGGATAAAGGCGCGTCCGACCACGTCCTGACCGCCGACCAGCATGTGGCGCTCGCCGAGGCGGTGCGCCGCGCCGAGGCCGACACCAGCGGCGAGGTGCGGCTGATGGTGGTGACGCATCCGCTGGTGCGCCATCCCTTCTACGCTCTGATGTGGGCGGCGCTGCTGGCACTGGTGCTGCCCTGGCCGCTCGCCTTCCTCACCCCCCTCGACGTGCCGGCGCTGCTCGGCGCGCAGGCCGCCGCCTTCGCGCTCGCCGGCGCGCTGCTGCTCGCCACTCCGCTCGGCCGCGCGCTGGTGCCCCGCGCCGCGGTGGAGGAGGCGGCCCGCGCCGCCGCGCTCGACCATTTCCTGGCGCTCGGCATGCACGGCACGCGCGGGCGCACCGGCGTGCTCATCCTGGTGGCGCCGGACGATCGCATCGTCGAGGTGGTGGCCGACGAGGCCATCCACGCCCGCGTCGGTGCGGGGGCGTGGCAGGAGGTGTGCGCCGCCGTGCTGGAGGGCGCGCGCGACGGGCGTCTCGCCGAGGGTCTGGAGGCCGGCGTCGACGTCGTCGGCCGGATTCTCAAGGCGCATCTGCCGGCCGCTGACAGCGGTCCCAACGAATTGCCGGATCGCGTGCTGGTGATTTGAGCCTGCCTCCATTCCGGGCACGTCGCGCCGCAGCATGGCGGAAGCGCGCGTAACGTAAGGCGGAGGCCCCGCCGAACGGTGCCTCCTTATTGCATTGCACCGGTTCGAAACTCGAAATCTTTCGTTTTCGACCGAGTTGCGCGCAATTTCAGTTTCATATAGCGTCCATATGAACATAAGAACGAAATCGCTCGTCAATGTCAGGGCGGTTCACCGGGAGGCTGTGAGTGACCACGCGCGCACTCGATTCGATCTATGACCTCGCCGTCATCGGCGGCGGCGTGAACGGTTGCGGCATCGCCCGCGATGCGGCGGGGCGCGGGGCCTCGGTCGTGCTGTTCGAACAGGGCGACTTCGCCGGTGCCACCTCCTCCGCCTCGACCAAGCTGATCCATGGCGGGCTGCGTTATCTCGAGCATTACGAGTTCCGCCTGGTGCGCGAGGCGCTGATGGAGCGCGAGGTGCTGTGGGCGATGGCGCCGCACATCATCCGCCCGCTGCGCTTCGTGCTGCCGCATCATGACGGGCTGCGCCCGGCCTGGCTGCTGCGCCTCGGCCTGTTCCTCTACGACCATCTCGGCGGCCGCAAGAAGCTGCCGGCGACCCGCACGCTCGATCTCACCCGCGACGCGGCCGGCAAGCCGCTGCGCGACGGCTACACGCGCGGCTTCGAATATTCCGACTGCTGGGTCGAGGATTCCCGCCTCGTGGTGCTGAACGCCCTCGACGCCGCCGAGCGTGGCGCCGACATCCGCCCGGGCTGCCGGGTGGTCTCGGCCGAGCGCGGCGCCGATCACTGGCGCATCGAGGTGGAAGAGGGCGGCGTGCGCGAGACGATCCGCGCCCGCGTGCTGGTGAACGCCGCCGGTCCCTGGGTGCACGAGGTGCTGGCCAAGGTGGTGCGGGTCAATTCGCCGGCTAATGTCCGTCTCGTGCAGGGCAGCCACATCGTGGTGCCCAGGCTCTACGAGCACGACCGCGCCTACATCTTCCAGAACGCCGACGGCCGCATCATCTTCGCCATCCCCTATGAGCAGGACTTCACGCTGATCGGCACCACCGACCGCGACTACAAGGGCGCGCCGCATCAGGTGAAGGCGAGCCCGGAGGAGATCGCCTATCTCTGCGCGGCGGCCAGCGAGTATTTCAAGGCGCCGGTGACCCCGGAGCAGGTGGTCTGGACCTATTCCGGCGTGCGCCCGCTCTATGACGACGGCGCCTCCAAGGCGCAGGAAGCCACCCGCGACTATGTGCTGGAGCTGGAGAACGGCGAGGGCAAGCCGCCGCTGCTCTCGGTGTTCGGCGGCAAGATCACCACCTATCGCCGGCTCGCCGAGCACGCCATCGAGAAGCTGAGCCCCCATCTGGCCGCGCTCGCCAAGCCGTCCTGGACCCGCGGCGCGCCGCTGCCGGGCGGCGATTTCGCGGTGGACGACCAGCCGCGCGTCGTCGCCCAGATCCAGCGGGCGCATCCGTGGATCGAGGAGGCGCTGGCCCGCCGGCTGGTGCGGGCCTACGGCACGCGGGCGCTGCGCCTGCTCGACGGGCTGCGCAGCCGCGCCGATCTCGGCCGGGTGTTCGGCGCCGATCTCACCGAAGCGGAGGTACGCTATCTGATGCGGGAGGAATGGGCGCGCACGGCCGCCGACGTCCTGTGGCGCCGCTCCAAGCTCGGCCTGCGGCTGAGCCCGGCCGAGGTCGAGGCGCTCGACGCCTTCATGGCCGAGGAATTGCGGCCGGCGGCCCGGAGGGCGGCGCAATGACCCTCGAATTGCAGAATGTCCGCCGCGAGGTGCACGGCGCCGTCCATATCGACGACGTCTCGCTCAAGCTGGAGCGCGGCAGCCTCAATGTGCTGCTCGGCGCGACGCTGGCCGGCAAGACCACCTTGATGCGGCTGATGGCCGGCCTCGACGCGCCGACCTCCGGCCGGGTGATCGCCAATGGGCAGGATGTCACCGGTCTGTCGGTGAAGAAGCGCTCGGTGGCGATGGTCTACCAGCAGTTCATCAACTACCCCGCGCTGACCGTCTACGAGAACATCGCCTCGCCGCTGCGGGTGCAGGGCCTGCCCAAGGCGGAGATCGAGAGCCGCGTCACCTCCGCCGCCAGGCTCCTGAAGCTGGAGCCCTATCTCCAGCGCACCCCGCTCGCTCTGTCGGGCGGCCAGCAGCAGCGCACCGCCATTGCCCGGGCGCTGGTCAAGCGCGCCGATCTGGTGCTGCTCGACGAGCCGCTGGCCAATCTCGATTACAAGCTGCGCGAGGAACTGCGCGAGGAGCTGCCGCGCATCTTCGCCTCTACCGGCGCGGTGTTCGTCTACGCCACCACCGAGCCGACCGAGGCGCTGCTGCTCGGCGGCAGCACGGCGACGCTGATGCAGGGCGCGGTGACCCAGTTCGGCCCGACCGCCGAGGTGTATCGCCGCCCCGCCGATCTCGCCACCGCGCGGGTATTCTCCGATCCGCCGCTCAACACGCTGCGCGTCACCAAGGCGGGCGGCACGGTGCGGCTGGCGAACGGCGCCACCGTCGCCGCCATCGGCGCCTTCGCCGGGGTGCCGGACGGCAGCTACACCGTCGGCGTCCGGGCGCATCACCTCGCGGTCGAGGACCGCACCTATGGCGAGCCGCGCGACGGCGGCCTCATCCGCCTCGCCGCCAGCATCGCCGTCACCGAAGTGACCGGCTCGGAGAGCTTCCTGCACATGGATGTCGTCGGCGAGGCCGGCGGCCGCGAGCGTCTCACCGCGCTGGTGCCCGGCGTGCGGCGGCTGGAGCCGGAAGCCGCGGTCGAAGTGGTGATCGATCCCCGCCACATTCTCCTGTTCGACGCGAGCGGCCGCAGTACCGGCACCGCGCTCGACGCGGCCGCCTGAGGGAGGGCGCGATGGCCAGCATCACACTCGATCATCTCGCCCATGCCTACCGGCCCGATCCGCAGGGTCCGCAGGACTATGCGCTGAAGGAGATCAACCACGTCTGGCGCCAGGGCGGCGCCTATGCGCTGCTCGGGCCCTCGGGCTGCGGCAAGACCACGCTGCTCAACATCATCTCCGGCCTCGTCACCCCCACCCAGGGGCGCATACTGTTCGATGGCCGCGACGTGACGAACCTTCCCACCGAGGCGCGCAACATCGCCCAGGTGTTCCAGTTCCCGGTGGTCTACGACACCATGACGGTGCGCGAGAACCTCGCCTTCCCGCTGAAGAACCGGCATCTGCCGCGCGAGACCATCGCCAAGCGGGTGGAGGAGATCGCCGCCCGGCTCGACATGAGCGCGGCGCTCGACCGCAAGGCGTCCAACCTCACTGCCGACGCCAAGCAGAAGATCTCGCTCGGGCGCGGCCTGGTGCGCGCCGACGTCGCCGCCATCCTGTTCGACGAGCCTCTCACCGTCATCGACCCGCATCTGAAGTGGCAGCTGCGCTCGACGCTGAAGGAGCTGCATCGCGCGCTCGACCTCACCATGATCTACGTCACCCACGACCAGACCGAGGCGCTGACCTTCGCCGACACGGTGGTGGTGATGCACGACGGCGCGGTGGTGCAGACCGGCTCGCCGGAGGAACTGTTCGAGCGGCCGGCGCACACCTTCGTCGGCCATTTCATCGGCTCGCCGGGCATGAACGTGCTGCCGGCGCGGGTGGAAGGTACCACCGCCCATATCGGCGACGTCGCCGTGCCGCTGGCCCGCGCCTATCCGGCGCTGCCGGCGGGCGCGAAGATCGAGCTCGGCGTGCGGCCGGAATTCGCCACGCTGGCCCGCGCCGGCACCGGCCTGCCGGTGAGTGTGAAGCGCATCGACGACATCGGCCGCGCCCGCATCGCCCGCATCGAGATCGCCGGCCATCCCGCCGCCGCCATGGTGCCGGAGGGGCTCAGCCTCGACGGCGACCGGGCCGGGCTGAACCTGGAGACGCGGCAGATCCACATCTATGCCGGCGGCGTGCTGGTTCCCGGCGAGGGAGGCGTGGGATGAACCCGTCGCCATTCGCACCGTTCCCGACCTTCACCCCTCTTCCCGTCGGGGAGAGGGAGCCAGCCGCGAGGGCCTGAGCCATGGACAAGCCCGTCAACAACCGCGCCTGGTGGCTGGTCGCCCCCGTCTTCGCCATCGTCGCCTTCTCGGCGATCATCCCGATCATGACGGTGGTGAACTATTCGGTTCAGGACACCTTCGGCAACAACCAGTTCTTCTGGAACGGCCTCGGCTGGTTCCAGGAACTGCTCGATCCCTCGACCGAGCTCGGCGGCCGCTTCTTCGCCGCGCTGTGGCGCAACCTTTTGTTCTCCGCCATCATCCTCGCCATCGAGGTGCCGCTCGGCATCCTCGTCGCGCTGTCCATGCCGCGCGAGGGCTGGCGGGTCGCCGCCACGCTGGTGACGATGGCGCTGCCGCTGCTGATCCCGTGGAACGTGGTCGGCACCATCTGGCAGGTGTTCGCCCGCGCCGATATCGGCCTGCTCGGCTATGGCCTGAACGCGCTCGGCATCAATTACAACTACACTGGCGACGTGTTCTCGGCCTGGGTCACCATCGTGGTGATGGATGTCTGGCATTGGACCAGCCTCGTGGCGCTGCTCTGCTATGCCGGCCTCAAGTCGATCCCTGACGCCTACTATCAGGCGGCGCGCATCGACGGCGCCTCGCGCTGGGCGGTGTTCACCACCATCCAGCTGCCGAAGATGAAGCGGGTGCTGCTGATCGCGGTGCTGCTGCGCTTCATGGACAGCTTCATGATCTACACCGAGCCCTTCGTGCTCACCGGGGGCGGGCCCGGCAACGCCACCACCTTCCTGTCCATCGATCTCGTGAAGCTCGCCCTCGGCCAGTTCGACCTCGGCAAGGCGGCGGCGATGTCGCTGGTCTACAACCTCATCGTGCTCGCGCTGTGCTGGGTCTTCTACACGGTGATGACCCATGCCGGCAGCGAGCGGCCCGACCAGGGGAGCGCGGCATGAACCAGAACACGCGCGGCAGCGCCTTCATCATGGCGCTGTACCTGATCTTCCTGCTGCTGCCGATCTACTGGCTCGTGAACATGAGCCTGAAGACCAATTTCGAGATCAACACCACGGTCTCGCTGTGGCCGCAGGCGATCACCTTCGAGCACTACATCAAGATCTTCACCGACTCGAGCTGGTACTCGGGCTATATCAACTCGCTGACCTATGTGGTGCTCAACACCATCATCTCGATCAGCCTTGCCTTGCCGGCGGCCTACGCCTTCTCGCGCTATTCCTTCGTCGGCGACAAGCATCTGTTCTTCTGGCTCCTGTCGAACCGCATGGCGCCGCCGGCGGTATTCGCGCTGCCCTTCTTCAATCTCTATTCCGCCATCGGCCTGTTCGACACGCCGTGGGCGGTCGCTTTGGCGCACTGCCTGTTCAACGTGCCGCTCGCGGTGTGGATCCTCGAAGGCTTCATGTCCGGCGTGCCGCGCGAGATCGACGAGACGGCGGCGATCGACGGCTATTCCTTCCCGCGCTTCTTCGTGCGGATCTTCATGCCGCTGATCGCCTCGGGCATCGGCGTCGCGGCGTTCTTCTGCTTCATGTTCTCGTGGGTGGAACTTCTGCTCGCCCGCACGCTGACCGCCACTTTCGCCAAGCCGATCGCGGTGACCATGACCCGCACCGTCTCGGCGGCCGGCATGGACTGGGGCCTGCTCGCCGCCGCCGGCGTGCTGACCATCATCCCCGGCGCCTTGGTCATCTGGTTCGTGCGCAACTACATCGCCAAGGGCTTCGCCCTCGGGCGGGTGTGAGGAGGGAGCGATGGAGAATTTCACCGCCAGCCTTGCCGAGAACACCGCCTGGATGGCGTGGACCTGGCAGACCGGGCTGTTCTTCGCCTGCATCGCCAGCCTGCTGACCGTGTTCACCCTGCTCGCCTTGTGGCGGCCGGAGCGGGCGCGGGTCGGCATATTGCGCATCCCCACCACGCGCGGCGACCGGCTGTTCATCACGCTGCTGGGCAGCGCCTTCATCAACCTCGCCTGGCTCGGCCTGGTGGGACCCGATCTCGGCTGGGCGCTCGCGCTCTGCCTTGTCTACGCGCTGGCGGTGTTCCGCCTCGTGTGAATTCGCCCGAAGCGGCGGCAGGCCGCGCGGGCTCTGGGAGTGAAACGGGAGGAGAGACCCATGTCGACGTCTAAGAGCCGCACCCGGCTCCTGCTTGCCGCCAGCGCCGTCGCGCTGGTCGCCTTCGCGGCGCCGGTTCGCGCCGACGAAGCCGCCGCGAAGAAGTGGATCGACAGCGAATTCCAGCCTTCGACGCTGTCGAAGGAGGACCAGCTGAAGGAATTGCAGTGGTTCATCAAGGCGGCGGAGCCCTTCAAGGGCATGGAGATCAACGTCGTCTCCGAGACCATCACCACGCATGAATACGAGGCGAAGACCCTCGCCAAGGCGTTCTCGGAAATCACCGGGATCAAGCTCACCCACGACCTCATCCAGGAGGGCGACGTGGTGGAGAAGATCCAGACGCAGATGCAGTCGGGCAAGAACATCTACGATGCGTGGGTGAACGATTCCGACCTGATCGGCACGCATTTCCGCTACAAGCAGGCGGTGCCGCTCACCGACTGGATGGCCGGCGAGGGCAAGGACGTCACCTCGCCGACGCTGGACCTGCCGGACTTCATCGGCACCTCCTTCACCACCGCGCCGGACGGCAAGCTCTACCAGCTGCCCGACCAGCAGTTCGCCAACCTCTACTGGTTCCGCTACGACTGGTTCACCAATCCGGACCTCAAGGCCAAGTTCAAGGCCAAGTATGGCTACGAGCTCGGCGTGCCGGTGAACTGGTCGGCCTATGAGGACATCGCCGAGTTCTTCACCAACGACGTGAAGGAGATCAACGGCGTCAAGGTCTATGGCAACATGGACTACGGCAAGAAGGATCCCTCGCTCGGCTGGCGCTTCACCGATGCCTGGCTCTCCATGGCCGGCAATGGCGACCGCGGGCTGCCCAACGGCAAGCCGGTCGACGAATGGGGCATCCGCATGGAAGGCTGCCGCCCGACCGGCTCCACCGTGGAGCGCGGCGGCGACACCAACGGCCCGGCGGCGGTCTACTCGATCGTCAAGTACATCGAGTGGCTGAAGAAATACACGCCGCCGCAGGCGCTCGGCATGACCTTCTCCGAGGCCGGCCCGGTGCCCGCCCAGGGCAACATCGCCCAGCAGATGTTCTGGTACACCGCCTTCACCGCTGACATGGTGAAGCCCGGCCTGCCGGTGATGAACGCCGACGGCACGCCCAAGTGGCGCATGGCTCCCTCGCCGAAGGGCGCCTACTGGAAGGACGGCATGAAGCTCGGCTACCAGGACGTCGGTTCCTGGACGCTGCTGAAGTCGACCCCGGTGGAGCGTCGCAAGGCGGCCTGGCTCTATGCGCAGTTCGTCACCTCCAAGACCGTCTCGCTGAAGAAGAGCCATGTCGGCCTGACCTTCATCCGCGAGAGCGACATCTGGTCGCCGTCGATGACCGAGCGGGCTCCCAAGCTCGGCGGCCTCGTCGAGTTCTACCGCTCGCCGGCCCGCGTGCAGTGGTCGCCGACCGGCAACAACGTGCCGGACTACCCGAAGCTGGCGCAGCTGTGGTGGCAGAACATCGGTGACGCCTCTTCGGGCGCCAAGACGCCGCAGGCGGCGATGGACTCGCTTGCCGAGGCGCAGGAATCGGTGATGGCGCGCCTCGAGAAGTCGGGTGTGCAGGGCGAGTGCGGTCCGAAGCTGAACGAGAAGCACCCGATGGAGTACTGGGTGGAGCTCGCCAAGAAGGAAGGCAACCTCGCGCCGCAGCCCAAGCTCGCCAATGAGAAGCCCAAGGGCGAGACCGTCGACTATGACGCGCTGATCAAGTCCTGGCCCGCCACTCCGCCGAAGAAGTCGACCAACTGAGCCGATAGGGCCAGGCAAGGTCGGGAAGAGGCTCAAGGCCGGGTCAACCGGCCGGCGGCCAGCGGACAATGACCGCGGCTAGGAACCATCGCGACAACCGGGCGGACGCCGATGCTGGCGCCCGCCCGGCCTTCCCTTCCGGCGTCCCTCGGGCATTCGCCCACGGGGCGCCGACTTCACGCCTCCATCTTCATGCTTCCGTCTTCGGGCTGTCGACCCCAACGCCGTCGTGGAGATCGACGTCCGATGCCGCCGCCGGGCCTCGCGGGTTCGGCCGCGGCGGGATAGATCCCGGCACGGACCGCCGGAGGTCCGGGCGGGACGTCGCGGCGCGGCGGGCGAGCCCTTGCAACGTGGATTGCGCATGACCAGCTACCTTCTCGCCATCGACCAGGGCACCACCTCCTCGCGCGCCATCCTGTTCCGGCCGGATACCTCGATCGCGGCGCAGGCGCAGCAGGAGTTCCCGCAGCATTTCCCGTCCTCCGGCTGGGTCGAGCACGAGGCGCGCGACCTGTGGGAGACCACCCTCGCCACCTGCCGGGCGGCGATGGAGCAGACCGGGGCGAAGGCGGCCGACATCGCCGCCATCGGCATCACCAACCAGCGCGAGACCACGGTGGTCTGGGACCGCAAGACCGGCGCCGCCATCTACCGCGCCATCGTCTGGCAGGACCGCCGCACCGCCGAGCTCTGCGCCCGCCTGAAGGCGGAAGGCCACGAGCCGATGGTGAGCGCCCGCACCGGGCTGATCCTCGATCCGTATTTTTCCGGCACCAAGATCGGCTGGATCCTCGATCACGTGCCGGGCGCGCGGGCGCGCGCCGAGCGCGGCGAGCTCGCCTTCGGCACGGTGGATTCATGGCTGCTGTGGCACCTCACCGGCGGCGCGGTGCACGCCACCGACGCCACCAATGCCGCGCGCACCCTGCTGTTCAACATCCACACCGGCGAATGGGACGACGAGCTGCTGGCGCTGCTGCGAGTGCCGCGTTCCATGCTGCCGGAGGTGCGGGATTCCTCCGCCGATTTCGGCACCACGCTGCCGGAACTGCTCGGCGGCGGCATCCGCATCTGCGGCATCGCCGGCGATCAGCAGGCGGCCACCGTCGGTCAGGCCTGCTTCCAGCCGGGGATGATCAAGTCGACCTACGGCACCGGCTGCTTCGCGCTGCTCAATACCGGCACCACGGCGGTGACCTCGAAGAACAAGCTGCTCACCACCATCGCCTATCAACTGGACGGCAAGCGCACCTACGCGCTGGAAGGCTCGATCTTCGTCGCCGGCGCGGCGGTGCAGTGGCTGCGCGACGGGCTCGGCATCATCAAGGCCTCGGCCGAGAGCGAGGCGCTGGCCGAGGCGGCCGATCCCGCCCAGCAGGTCTATCTGGTGCCGGCCTTCGTCGGGCTCGGCGCGCCGCACTGGAATCCGGATGTGCGCGGGGCGCTGTTCGGGCTGACGCGTGGCACGGGGCGGGCGGAGATCGCCCTCGCGGCGCTGGAGAGCGTCTGCTACCAGACCGCCGACCTGCTCGACGCCATGCATGCCGATTGGGCCGAGGCCGGCGGCAATGGCGCGCCGACGGTACTGCGCGTCGATGGCGGCATGGTCGCCTCGAACTTCGCCATGCAGCGGCTGTCGGATCTGCTGGCGGCGCCGGTCGACCGTCCGGTGGTGCGGGAGACCACGGCGCTTGGCGCCGCCTATCTCGCCGGGCTGCATGCCGGCGTGCTGCCGAAGCCGCAGCGCTTCGCCGACCGCTGGCGGCTCGACCACCGCTTCACGCCGATCCTGGAGCCGGCGCTGCGCGAAACTAAGCTCGCCGGCTGGCGCGACGTGGTGCGGCGGCTGACCATGCCGTGAGAGGCGGGGTAGGGTTCCTGGACTGGCCGTAAGGGGTGGCCCCTGAGCACTCGTCTCCTTTGCCTCTCCCCGACCGAACTCGGCTGTAGCCGAGTTCGGGGCCGTTGAGGTCTAAGCTGGAAACATCCGGCTTCGACGGAGAGATGTCCCGCGAAGCGGGTCGGTGAGGGGTGACAACGCTGCGGAGCCGTCGAAAGCCCCTTGCCCCAGCCCTCTCCGTCAGCATCGGATGCATCCGGTGCTGACGTTGCGAGGTGCAGAACTCGGCTACAGCCGAATTCTGTGCGGGAAGAGGGAGCCGGGACGCTCGCTTCCATGCGTGTACTATCGCGCTCTGGGCCTGATGGTCGCCGACGTGGAACGTCCCGCCGGCCACCCTCGCCCCCCCGGCCAGTGACGCCGCAGGGGGAACGCCGATCCGGGTCGCGACCCGGGAGAGGCTCCTCGGCTGCGTTCTCTTCCAACCGGGCCGGCCACATCTGCCGGCACATCCCCGTGCGCTCAGGCAGGCCGCAGGGTCGCATCGGCTCTGCCAAAGTCCGGTCGGCGGAGCCATCTCCACCGCCCGGCTTCTTCCTGGCCATGCCCCTGAGGGGAGCCGCCCCTACTTCCCGCCCACCTGCCCGGCTTCCCAGCCGAGTATGGCGCGCTTGCGGGTCAGGCCCCAGTGATAGCCGGTGAGGTCGCCGCTCTTGCCGAGCACGCGATGGCAGGGCACCACGAAGGACATCGGGTTCTTGCCCACCGCCGCGCCGATGGCGCGCGCGGCCTTCGGCCGGTCGATGTGGCCGGCGATGGCGGAATAGGTGGTGGCGCGGCCCATCGGGATGCGCATCAGCGTCTCCCACACCCGCACCTCGAAGTCGGTGCCGATGAACACGATGCGCAGCGGGTCGTCCGGCCGCCAGCATTCCTGGTTGAAGATGCGCGCCGCATAGGGCGCGGTCGCCAGCGGGTCCTCGACATAGATGGCGTTCGGCCAGCGCTTGCGCATGTCGGCGAGCGCCTCGTCCTCGCCGCCCTCGTCGGCGAAGGCGAGGCCGCACAGGCCGCGCGGCGTCGCCATGGCGAGCGCGCGTCCGAACGGCGAGGGGTGGAAGCCCCAGCGGATGATCAGCCCGGCGGCACCGGTCTTCCATTCGCCGGGCGACAGCGATTCATGCACCACGAACAGGTCGTGCAGCCGGCCCGGGCCGGAGAAGCCGAGCTCATAGGCGGCCTCCAGCACGTTGTCGGACTGCGACAGCACCTGCCGGGCGGCGTCGAGCGTCACCGCCTGCAGGAACGATTTGGGGCTGAGGCCGCACCAGCGGCGGAACAGATCGGTGAGCGCGCGCGGCGAGACGCCGGCGGCGCGGGCGATCTCCTCGACCTCGGGCTGGTCGCGGAAGCGGCGGTTCACGAACTCGACGGCGCGTCGGACGGTCTCATAGTCGTTCGCGGCGATTTCGAGCGGGCGGGCATTCTCCAGAGTTGGCGCGAGCACGGCGGTGTCCTCCTGTTGCGCCCATTTGGACATGTCTGCCAGCAGGGGGCCACCCGATTTCGACGTGATGTCCATCAGAGGTCGGACCGCGCCACGCCGCGCTTGGCCTGGGCCAGCGCGCGGTCGAGCCCGAGCGCGAGCTCCTCCCGCTGCTGGGTGTGCAGGAAGCCGCCCACCACCACCGGCGTGCCGCGCGAGGTGAGGCTGAGGCGCTGCAGGCCGTAATCCTCGTGGAATTCCTTGTCGAGCCGGGTCCACAGCGGGTTGAGCCGCGCCTCGTCGGCGGCGCCGCGCGGGTCGATCTTGCGCACCTCGATCAGGCTCGGCGTCACCGTGATCTCCTCGCGGGCACGCGCCGAGCGGAAGCTCATGCGGAAGGCGATGTAGATGGCGAGCACGTCGAGGCCGAACACGCCGAACACCGGCCAGGCGCCCATCAAGAGGAAGGCGGTGCCGCAGACCAAGCTGACCCCGGCGACCAGCAGCATCACCAGCCGGAAGCCGCGTTCGTCGAGCGAGCGGTGCGGCGCGAGGCGGACCCGATAGAGGGTCGGCTCCTCGCCCGCCGCGTCGCCTCCGGCGAGGGCGGTCCGATCGTCGGCAAGGCTAGTGGCGGCAAAGCTCTTGGCAGCGCTCATGGCCCCGCATTATAGCTCGCAAATGGCTCGCGACGACAAGAAATCCCCGCCCGACACCTCCCCGCGCACACCCGCCCCGAAGCCCGCTGCCAAGCGGGCCGCGGCGACGGCCGAGCCCGACCGGAAGGCCAAACCGGCTGCCAACAAAGCGGTTGCCGGCAAAAAGGTCGCCCGCGAGGCGATCCCGGCGGCGCCCGAGGCGGTCAAGCGTCGCCGGGCGGTGGCCAATGCCGCCGCCGCGCTGGCCGGGCGCGACATCGCGCCGTGGACGCCGGCCGAGGTGGCGGAAGCCTTCGCCCGCTTCGAGGCCGCCGACCCCGAGCCCAAGGGCGAACTGGATTACGTCGATCCGTTCACCTTGCTGGTGGCGGTGGTGCTCTCGGCGCAGGCCACCGATGTCGGGGTGAACAAGGCGACCCGCACCCTGTTCGCCGCCGCGCCGACCCCCGAGGCGATGGTGGCGCTTGGCGAGGAGGGCGTCGCCGGCCATATCCGCACCCTCGGCCTCTATCGCGGCAAGGCGCGGAACGTGGTCGAGCTGTCGCGCCGGCTGGTCGCGGAGTTCGGCGGCGCGGTCCCCGCCGACCGGGCTATCCTCGAGACGCTGCCGGGCGTCGGCCGCAAGACCGCCAATGTCGTGCTCAACATCGCCTTCGGCCTGCCGACCATCGCGGTGGACACGCATCTGTTCCGCGTCGCCAACCGCACCGGGCTCTCCGCCGGCAAGAACCCGCTGGAAGTCGAGCTCGGCCTTGAGCGGATGATCCCCGACCGCTTCAAGCTGCACGCCCATCACTGGCTGATCCTGCACGGGCGCTATGTGTGCAAGGCGCGCGCGCCGGAATGCTGGCGCTGCCTGGTCGCCGACCTCTGCCGCTGGCCCGCTAAGACGGCAGCGCCCGCCGCGTGAGCCGCTTGTGCAGCCGCACCATGAAGATGGTGGCGAACACCGGGGTGACGAGGTTGAGGATCGGCACCGACACCAGCACGGCGATGATCAGCCCGGCGAGGAAGATCGACAGCCTATGCCGGCGGCGCAGCTCGCCCGCCTCCTCCTCGCTGCGGAAGCGCATGGCAGCGAGCTGGAAATATTCCCGGCCGAGCAAATAGCCATTGGCGATGTAGAACACCACGAGGTTGACGCCGGGCACCAGCAGCAGCGCCAGCGCGATCACGTTCACCACCAGCATGACGCCGAAGAACTTCAGCGTCATCGCCAGCGAGCGCACGAAGGGCAGCGCCCGCCCGGGCGGATCGGCGGGGAAATCCTCCACCTCCGCCCGCTCGGCCACCTCGTCGAGGAACAGGCCGGCGACCAGCGAGGTCACTGGCGGCACCAGGAAGATCGCGCCGATGAAGATGCCGACGGCGGCGAGTATGTCGAGCGTCAGCTGTGCCCAGCCCCAGTCCAGCATGACGAAATAGGTCAGCGCCCAATGCGCGCCGATGCCGAGCGCCGCCAGAAGGCCGAGGGCGATGAGCACGGAGCGGATGAGTACCCGGCGATAGGCGGGGGAGAAGGTGCGCCCGAAGGCGGCGACGGCGTCCTGGAGCATGGCGTCTCGCGTGGTGAGGTCGCCTGTAGCTAGTCATGCGGGCGTGTCGTTCAAAGGGGTGGCGCTGTTTCCGCTGCGTCGGCCGCGAGATTTTTTGCTTGCGGAATCACCGGTCCTGAGTCGGTCCTCGATTCGTTCCCTCGAACAAACCATGATTCCCGTCCCGCCTGCCGATGCGGCCCGGCGCGCGGCGCCGCGTGCGGAAACCCCTTCCGGGAGCTCTTTCCGGGGCGCTTCCGCCCGGTGGAATCGCCTGATCGGAAGGGCTCCGGATTCAACGAGCTGGAGCCTGTTCTCGCCGCGAAAGCCTTTCAGCTTTCGCGGAACATGCTCTAGCGTGGCGGCCGATGCCGGAGTTTCTTGCCGCATGATCCGATCCCCCCATCCCTCGCGCCGCGCGTTCCTCGCCGGCTTGGCCGGTCTGCCCGCCGCTGCGCCCGCGGCGCCAGCGCTGGCCCAGACCACCGGCACCGGCGTCGACGTCGCCATTGTCGGGGCCGGTGCGGCGGGCATCGCGGCGGCGCGCAAGCTGGCCGCCTCCGGGCGCTCCTATGTGCTGCTGGAGGCCGCCGCGCGGGTCGGCGGGCGGGCGCGCAGCGACACGACGCTCGGGCCGGCGGTCGATCTCGGGGCGGCATCCTTCGCGCGGATGGATGGCGGCCTTGCCGACGCCGCCACGGAAGCCGGCCTGCCGCTGGTCGCGGTTCCCGCCTCGGCGCGGCTGTTCGTCGACGGCCGCGAGGCGGCGGAGAGCGGCTATGACGCCTTCGCCCTCGCGCTCGGCCGGGCGCGCCGCGACATGCTGGCCGCCGCCGATGGCGGCAAGGACGGGCCGGCCGCGGCCTTCTTCGCCACGCGCGGCCCGTGGACCGCGACGGTGGAGGCGCTGCTCGGCCCGCTCGGCTGCGGCCAGCCGCTTTCCGCCGTGTCGACGCTCGATCTCTCGCGCCGGCAGGCGCCGCCGGACGACGTCACCTGCACGCTCGGGGTCGGCACCATGCTGGAGCGGCTGGCGGCGTGGACGAATCTGCGCACCAATGCGGTGGTGACGCAGATCACCAATGCCGGCCGCGTCTATGCGCTCGCCTTGCGCGGCGACCGCAACGTGATCCGCGCCCGCACCGTCATCCTCGCCGTGCCGGCGGCGGTGCTGGCCTCCGATGCCATCCGCTTCAACCCGGCCTTTCCGGCCCGCATCGCGCTCGCCTTGCGCGGCTGCCCGTCCGGCGCCATCGAGCAGGTGGCCTTCGAGCTGCCGGGCAATCCGCTGCACCTCGCCGATAACGAGACGGTGCTGGCGCAGGTGGGGGAGGGCACGCCGGCGCTGCTGCGCGGCCGCCTCGGCGGCAGCGACGTGCATGTGCTGCGCGTCGGCGGCGTGCCGGCGCGGGCGTTGTCGGGCAAGGGGGAGGCGGCGGCGCGCGAGGCGGCGCAGGCCTATATGCGCGCGGCGTTCGGCATTGGCGAGATCGGCAAGCTGGTGGCGTCGAACTGGACCGCCGACCCGCTCATTCGCGGTGCGATGGCGGTGGCGGCGCCCGGGCAGGGCGCGCAACGCAGCCAGTTCTCTTCGCCGCTCGGCCGCATCGTCTTCGCCGGCGAGTACGCCAATGTCAGCGGCTGGGGCACGCTCACCGGCGCGTGGAATTCCGGCGAGATCGCCGCCGAGCGCGCCATCCGCCTCACGGGCGGGCCGTCGTGAGCGCGGTCTGACGGCTGAGGTTCGGCGGCAGAGAGCTTGGTCCGCTCCCTCTCCCCGCATGGAACTCGGCTAGGGCTGAGTTCTGCGCCTCACAAAGTCAGCGCCGGATACATCCGATGCCCGACGGAGAGGGCTGGGGTGAGGGGGCTTCTTCGGGTCCGCAATCGCGCAACCCCTCACCGAGCCGCTGCGCGGGCCACCTCTCCATCGAAGCCGGATATTCCCGGTTTCGATCGTGCCGGAACTGCACTCGGCAACAGCCGAGTGCAGGCGGGGAGAGGATGACAAGGCCATCCGACCTCAGCCCCGCAGGCTGGCGCCGGTCTTCTTGGTCACGTCGGCGACGATCTTGCCCGCCACCGCCTCGATCTCGGCGTCGGTAAGCGTCTTCTCGCGCGGCTGCAGCGTGACGGAGAGCGCCACCGACTTCTTGTCGGCGTCGATGCCGGCGCCCTCATAGACGTCGAACACGTTCACCGCGACGATCAGCTTGCGGTCGACGCCGGCCACCGCCTTGACGATGTCGCCGGCCGCCACGGAACGCGCCACCACGAAGGCGAAGTCGCGCTCCACCGGCTGGAAGGCCGAGAGGTCGAGCAGCGGCTTCACCCGCGTCGCCTTGGCCTTCGGCTCGGGGATCTTGTCGAGCACGATCTCGAAGCCGACCAGCGGCCCCTCGACGTCGAGCGCCTCCAAGAGCGCCGGGTGCAGCTCGCCGAAATGCCCGATCACATTGGCGCCGAGCCGGAAGCTGCCGGAGCGGCCGGGGTGGAACCAGGACGGCGCATCGGTCGAAATCTGCAGATTGGCGACCGGGGCGCCGCAGGCGGCGAGCACGGCGAGCGCATCGGCCTTGGCGTCGAAGGCGTCGACCGGCGCGGCTTTCGCCGACCAGTGGCGGCCGGCGCCGGCGGGCTTGGCGAAGGCGCGGCGGATGCCGGTGGCGCAGATGAACTGGTCCTGCGGCCGGTCGCCCTTGAACACCTGCCCGACCTCGAACAGCGCGACGTCGCCCAGGCCACGGTCGGCATTGGCCTGGCCCGAGCGGATCAGGCCCGGCAACAGGCTGGGGCGCATGTCGGAGAGGTCGGAGGCGATCGGGTTGGCGAGCGCCAGCGCCTCGCTGCCGCCGCCGAACAGCTCGGCCGAGGCCTTGGGCACGAAGGACCAGGTGACCGCCTCGACGAGGCCGCGCGTGGCCAGCGTGCGCTTGGCCTTGCGGGTGCGGATCTGCAACGTGGTCAGCACCGGCTTGCGGGCGGTCTCGTCGCGCGGGAACGGCGTGGCCGGCACGCGGTCGAGGCCGATGATGCGCACCACCTCCTCGACGAGGTCGGCCTTGCCCTCGATGTCGCCGCGCCAGGACGGCGGCACGACGTCGACGGTGCCGCTGGTGCCCGAGACCTTGAAGCCGAGCTTGTGCAGCACGCCGATCTGCTCGGCATCGTCGGCGACGAGGCCGGCGAGCTTCTCGGTCAGCGACAGCGGGAAGGCGATCGTCCGCGTGGTGTCGGGGATCGCGCCGGCCAGCACCACCTCGGAGGGCTCGCCGCCGCAGAAGTCGAGGATCAGCTTGGTCGCCAGCTCCAGCCCGGGCACGGTGAAGGCCGGGTCGATGCCGCGCTCGAAGCGGAAGCGGGCGTCGGAGTTCAGCCCCAGCTTGCGGCCGGTCTGGGCGATGTTGATCGGCTCCCACAGCGCCGATTCCACCAGCACGTCGGTGGTCGCCTCGTCGCAGCCGCTCTCCTCGCCGCCCATCACGCCGGCGAGCGATTCCACGGCCTTATCGTCGGCGATCACGCACATGGAAGCGTCGAGCGTGTAGGTCTTGCCGTCGAGCGCCAGCAGCGTCTCACCGGCCGTGGCGCGGCGCACCACCAGGTCGCCATGCACCTTCCTGGCGTCGAACACGTGCAGCGGCCGGTTCTGGTCGAAGGTGATGAGGTTGGTGACGTCGACCAGCGCGTTGATCGGGCGCAGGCCGATGGCGCGCAGCTTGGCCTGCACCCAGTCGGGAGACGGGCCGTTCTTCACCCCGCGAATGAGGCGCAGCGCGAAAGCGGGGCAGGGCGCGTCGTCAGCGATCGTCACCTTCACCGGGCAGGGGAAGGCGCCCGGCACCGGCACGATCGCGTCCTCGATGAGCGTGCCGATCCCGGCGGCGGCGAGGTCGCGGGCGAGGCCGTGAATGCCGAGCCCGTCGGCGCGGTTCGGCGTCACGGCGATCTCGACCACCGGGTCGTCGAGGCCGATCCAGTCGACGTAAGTTGCGCCCACGGGGGCGTCCGCCGGCAGGTCGATGATGCCGTCATGGTCCTCGGAGAGCTGCAGCTCGGCGGCCGAGCACAGCATGCCGCGGCTCTCGACGCCGCGGATCGAACCGATGCCGAGCGTGATGTCCTTGCCGGGGATGTAGGTGCCGGGCGGCGAGAACACGCTCTTCATGCCGGTGCGGGCATTGGGCGCGCCGCACACCACCTGCACGGGCTCGCCGGTGCCGGTATCGACCATGCAGACCCGCAGCTTGTCGGCGTTGGGATGCTTCTCGGCCGAGATCACATAGGCGATGGTGAAGCCCTTGAGCTTGCCCGCCTTGTCCTCGACGCCCTCGACCTCGAAGCCGATGCGATTGAGGGCGCCGGTGACGTCGTCCAGCGTGTAGCTGCCGGAAAGGTGCTCGCGCAGCCAGGAGAGGGTGAATTTCATTTTATCTGTTCCTCTCCGGGCTCAGTTCGACAGGCCGCCGGCCAGCGTCGGGAAGTCGAGCGGGCGGAAGCCGTAATGCTGGAGCCAGCGCACATCCGCCTCGAAGAAGGCGCGCAGGTCCGGCATGCCGTATTTCAGCATGGCGATGCGGTCGATCCCCATGCCCCAGGCGAAGCCCTGATACTCGTCCGGGTCGAGGCCGCAATTGCGGATGACGTTCGGGTGCACCATGCCGCAGCCGAGGATCTCCAGCCAGTCATTGCCCTCGCCGAAGCGGATCTCGCCGGGGCGCGAGCGGTCGCACTGGATGTCGACCTCCATCGACGGCTCGGTGAACGGGAAGAAGGACGGGCGGAACCGCATCGTCACGTTTTCCACCTCGAAGAACGCCTTGCAGAATTCCTGCAGGATCCACTTCAGGTGGCCGAGATGCGAGCCCTTGTCGATGACGAGGCCTTCCACCTGGTGGAACATCGGCGTGTGGGTCTGGTCACTGTCCGAGCGATAGGTGCGGCCGGGGCAGATGACGCGGATCGGCGGCTTGTTCGCCAGCATGGTGCGCACCTGCACCGGCGAGGTGTGGGTGCGCAGCACCAGGCGCGAGCCGTCTTCCTTGGTCGGCAGGTAGAAGGTGTCGTGCATCTCGCGCGCCGGATGCCCCTCGGGGAAGTTCAGCGCGGTGAAATTGTGGAAGTCGTCCTCGATGTCCGGCCCCTCGGCCACCGCGAAGCCCATATCGGCGAAGATGGCGGTGAGCTCGTCGATCACCTGGCTGATCGGGTGGACGCGGCCTAGCTCGGCCGGCGCCTCGCGCACCGGCAGGGTGACGTCGAGACGCTCGGTCTCCAGCCGCTTCTCCAGCGCGGCGGCCTTCAGCGCGGTGCGGCGCTCGGCGAGCGCGGCGTTGAGGCGGTCGCGCAGGCCGTTAATGGCGGGGCCGGCGGTCTTGCGCTCCTCCGGGCTCATGCCGCCGAGGCTCTTGAGCAGTTCGGACACCGAGCCCTTCTTGCCGAGCGCGGCAACGCGCAGGGCTTCGAGGGCGGCCTCGTCGGCGGCGGCGGCGACGCCGGCATTCAGCTCGGCTTCGAGCGCGGCGAGATCGGGCAAGGTGGCGACGGACATGAAGTTTCCTCGGCGGTTCCTCGGAGGGAGCGGACGCGGCGCTTATAGCGAGGCGGAAGGCGGGCGCAAAGCGGCGGGCGGGGGAAGGCGGGGCCGCCGGCTATGCGGGCAGGCGCAGGAACGCGAAGAGCCCCGGCGCGGACGCGCGGGGCTCTTCTCATTTTCGGTCCCGGCAGATGCGGGGAGGTCAGGCGGCCAGATCAGGCGGCCTTGGGCTCCAGAGCGGCCTTGGCCTGCTCCACCAGCGCCTTGAACGCCTCGGGCTCATGGATGGCGATATCCGAGAGCACCTTGCGGTCGACCTCGATCCCGGCCTTGCCGAGACCGTCGATAAATCGGCCATAGGTGAAGCCGAGCTCGCGGGTCGCAGCGTTGATGCGCTGGATCCACAGGGCGCGGAAATTGCGCTTCTTCACCTTGCGGTCGCGATAGGCGTACTGCTGCGCCTTCTCGACGGCCTGCTTGGCGACTCGGATGGTATTCTTGCGGCGGCCGAAATAACCCTTCGCAGCCTTCAGCACCTTCTTGTGCTTGGCGTGGGAGGTTACGCCGCGCTTGACACGGGCCATGGGAAATTCTCCTGGTACGGGCTAAGGGCTGGCGTCAGCCGTTGGGCAGAAAATACTTGCGGACGACCACCGCATCCGGCTCCGCCATGACGGAGGTGCCGCGCTGGTTCCGGATCTGCTTGTTGGTGCGCTTGATCATGCCATGGCGCTTGTTCGCCTGGGCCATGATCACCTTGCCGGTGCCGGAGAGCTTGAAGCGCTTCTTCGCTCCGGACTTGGTCTTCATCTTGGGCATTTGGCTCGGTCTCCGCGGCCAGTTGCTCGCCTTGCGGCGTGCGCGGCCATATTGTTGGTGTTGAGCAGAAGAACCGCCGCGGCAGCCCTGATTGGCCGGGCGGTTCGATAAGGCCGCACCCCATACAGGAGCAGGCCGGTCATTTCAAGAGCCGTCAGGCGGCAAACCGGCACGGGCGTGGGAATTCGCCCGTGCCATCGCATGCGGAACGGCTGGCCAGATGGCTGGCCATGTCTCTGTCAGCCGTGCTCGGTCAGCACTGGCCCTTCTGCATCTGCACGCGCGGGCAGCCATCGTCGCTGCGCTGCGGGCCGGGGCGCTCGCCCATCTGCTGCGGCGGTCCCGGCGGGCGTCCCTGTTGCGGCGGGGGGCCGGAAGGCTGGGCCTGCTGCGGCGGGCGTCCCTGCTGCGGCGGAGGTCCGCCATTGCCGCCATTGCCGCGCGGCGGTTGTCCGCCACCGTTCCAGCCGCCCTGCGGCGGTTGTCCGCCGCCATTCCAACCACCCTGCGGCGGCTGCCCGCCGCCGTTCCAGTTGCCGCGCGGGGGCTGCCCGCCACCGTTCCAGCCGCCTCCCTGGGGCGGACCGCCATTCCAGCCGCCACCGCCGCCGCCATAGCCGCCACCGCCATAGCCGCCCCGCGGCGGAGGCGGGCCGTTGTTCCAGCCGCCACCGCCGCCACCCCAGCCGCCACCTCCCGGAGGCGGGCCGCCATACCAGCCACCACCCGGGGGCGGCGGAGGACGCCGGCCGGGGGGCGAGCCCCAGCGGTAGCGATCGCCATACCAGGGGCGGTCGCGGTAGTAGCGGCCCCAGTAATTGTCGACGCTGAAGCCGATGATCGGCACGCCGATCATCGGGGCATAGCTGGGAAATTCCACGCGTCGGCCGCGATAATCATATTCGAGATAGGCGGCGGCGACCCAGCCGCGATAGCCGCGCCAGTCGACATCGCACCAGCTATAGGTGTCGAGGCAGCCGAAAATGGAGAGCGGCGTCCCGGCGCCGAGCACCACGACCGCCGGATAGTCGGTGCCCGGCCCGGCGCGCAGGTTCACATTGGTGGTGACGAAGCCGCCCGTTTGCGCGGAGGCCACGCCGGTGAGGGCGATGAGGCCACCCAACGCGGCCAGAAGACGTTTCATGCGTATTCTCCAGAACGTTGCAACATGTCCGCAACGCCGACCCAGGGTAAAATGGATTACCTTCGTGAGGCGGAATCGTGATGACACGGTGTCGGCGCGGCGTCGACTGCGGATTCCCACCGTAGCGTCACGTTGATCGCCGGCCGCGAAGCGGACAGGATGCGGCCTCCGCTGTTCCTCGTCCGTCCTGCGGCGGTCGTCGGACGTCTTTTCCGCTGCCTCTCACCGGATCGTCTTCATGTCGTTCGGCAATCTGCTCGAAGCCTTCCTGCTCGGCCTTCTCGAAGGCTTCACCGAATTCCTCCCCGTCTCCTCCACCGGCCACATCCTGCTCGCCGGTCATTTCCTCGGCTTCGAGAGCCAGGGCAAGGTCTTCGAGGTGCTGATCCAGCTCGGCGCCATCCTCGCCATCGTGGTCGCCTACTTCCAGCGTTTCTGGCAGGTGCTGGTTACGCTGCCGTCGAGCCCGCGCTCGCGCAATTTCGTGCTCGGCATCCTCGTCGCCTTCCTGCCGGCGGCGGTGATTGGCGCCTTCGCGCATGGCTTCATCAAGCAGGTGCTGTTCGAATCGCCGGCGTTGATCTGCGTGATGCTGATTCTCGGCGGCATCGTGCTGTTGTGGGTGGACACGCTGAAGATCCGCCCGCGCTACACCGATCCCATGGCGCTGCCACCGCTGCTGACGCTGAAGGTCGGCTTCATCCAGTGCCTCGCCATGATCCCGGGGGTGTCGCGCTCCGGCTCGACCATCGTCGGCGGGCTGCTGCTCGGGGTGAGCAAGCCGGCGGCGGCGGAGTTCTCCTTCTTCCTCGCCTTGCCGACCATGGCGGGCGCCTTCGCCTACGACCTCTACAAGAACCGCGACGCCCTCTCGATGGATGACGGCATCCTCATCGTCGTCGGCTTCCTCGCCGCCTTTATCGCGGCGCTGGCGGTGGTGCGCACGCTGATCGGCTTTGTTTCCCGGCACGGCTTCACGCCGTTCGGCTGGTGGCGCATCGCGGTGGGCGGCGTCGGGCTGATCGCGCTGGCGCTGGTGGGCTGAGCCGCGCCTACAAAGGCCGCTCGAACGAAAAAGGCCGCCGGGGATCGCTCTCCGGCGGCCTTTTGATTGGATGGGAGCCGGCTCAGGCGACGAGGCGGGTGAACTGGCCGGCCTTGCGGTAGCGCCAGAGATAGCCCGGCAGCACGGCGCCGAGCGCGGTCGG
Source organism: Ancylobacter sonchi (assembly GCF_018390695.1). Taxonomy (GTDB): domain Bacteria; phylum Pseudomonadota; class Alphaproteobacteria; order Rhizobiales; family Xanthobacteraceae; genus Ancylobacter; species Ancylobacter sonchi. Next base: position 131,079 of record NZ_JAHBGF010000020.1, read on the forward strand.
ATGGATGCCGAGGCCCTCGAGGGTGCGGCCCTCGGCGATCGCCTGGGCGGAGACGACATTGTCATGCGCCAGCAGCTTCACCTGGTCGCGGGTGAGCAGCGGGTTGGGCAGCAGCTCCAGCAGCCGCGCCTGCAGCGAGGCGATGGCGAAGGGCAGCGGCACCAGCAGGCGCTTGCGGTCGATCTCCTTCAGCATGATCTCCATGAGCTGCTTGAAGGTGAGGATCTCCGGCCCGCCGAGTTCATAGACCGTGCCGGGCTTGGCGATCTCGTCCACCGCCTTGGCCACCGCGCTGGCGACGTCGCCGACGAAGACCGGCTGGAAGCGGGTGGTGCCGCCGCCGATCAGCGGCAGCGCCGGGGCGAGGCGCGACATGGCGGCGAATCGGTTGAAGAAATTGTCTTCCGGGCCGAACACGATGGAGGGGCGGAAGATCACCGCCTCCGGCACCGCCTCGCGGGCGGCGCTCTCGCCGGCTGCCTTGGTGCGGGCATAGGAGGAGGCGGAGTTCGGATCGGCGCCGATTGCCGACACGTGGATCAGCCGCGCTCCGACCTCGCGGGCGGCCAGCGCCACCTGCTTGGCGCCGAAATTATGCACCGCCTCGAAGCTCTGCCGGCCGCCCTCATGCAGCACGCCGACGAGGTTGATCACCACCTCCGCGCCCTCGGCGGCGCGCAGCACCGAGGCCGGGTAGCGCAGATTGGCCTGTACCGGGTTGATCTGCCCGACGGCGCCGAGCGGCTGGAGATGGCCGGCGAGGTCCGGGCGGCGCACCGCGACGCGCACCCGCCAGCCCATGCGGGCGAGGGAGCGCACCACATGGCGGCCGATGAAGCCCGAGCCGCCATAGACGGTGACGAGGCGCTCCATGGGGGCGGAACGCGCCTCCAGTTCCGCTTCGTCGGGAAGCGGCATCTCGTCGGAGGTGGCGGCGTCGACCATGGTGCTCTCCCGGCCCGGATAATCCTGTATGCCAGACGATTAGCGCGCCGCTGCGCCAGCGTCCAGCGCCGAGCGGCCGACGCGGCGGCCTGTCGGCCTCATCGGTACCGCTCGTCCTCATCATACACCTCATCGGCCTGCCGCGGCGACGCGGCGAAGATCCGGCGAGGGGAGGGGCGGATGAAAAATTCCCCACAGGAGAAGCGAGAATGATGCGATTGCCTCGTTGACAAGCAGGAGGTCCCCCGACTATGTCTCGCCGCCGTGCCGCAAGGCATGTGCCCAGGTGGCGGAATTGGTAGACGCGCTGGTTTCAGGTACCAGTGGGTAACACCGTGGAGGTTCGAGTCCTCTCCTGGGCACCATATCCCATTGATTTTATTGGGATTTTTGTCGCTTTTAGCCATCCAATATGCAATTTGCCATAACGGCCCTTGGTGACGCCCCGCCGCACTGACGCGCGACGGGGCGTGGTGGCAGGGGCTACGCCGCTGCCGTGGTTGAAGGCCGCGCCCCAACGGGCGGCCGATCGAACATGACCACGAAGAGCTCGATATCCTTCAGCAGGGTGAGCCCCAGGGCCGATGCGGGGTGATACCGCAGGATCCGGCGGGCCTCCTTGAACAGCCACGGCTCTACGCGCCGTCGTTCGTCGCGTACCGAGACATAGCCGTTCTTGGCTTTGATCGCTTCGACGCCGTCGAAGTCTATTTCGCCATTCACTCGGTGCGCCGTCAGTATAGCCTCCCAGTACAGATCGCTCATCTGCTCACAAAGGGCACGATAGGCCTTCCGCTTCCGCATGAAGCGTTTGCCCAGTACAACCATGAGGCTCTCGCTCGGCGCGGGGTAGAACGACTCGCCCTGCTGGTAGGTGAGCAGTTCTATCTGCAGGAAGCCGGCCGCCTCGTACCAGGGCTTCCGCAGGTCCGCCATGGTGAGGAACTTCGGGAGCGGATCGCCCATCTTCTCGCAGAACGCGACGAGCTCATCGTGGTCGGACTGCTGGGTGGGTGCGGGGACGTGCATGTTCATCGCAGCACCTCCACCACCATGGGCATGCCGTTCACGACGACGCGCTCTCTGCTGAGTCCCTCCCGCGAAGGAGCGCGCTTCGGGTGCATCGTCACCAGGGGCCAGTGCATGGCCTTGAATGACTGGCCGGTAATGTCCGCAAGCTGCTGCAGCGCGGCGTTGCTGGCGTCGCGACGCTCGACGCGGGTGTCGCTCATGATCTGGGAGTACCAGAACTCATCGCGCAGCAGGTGGGCGGCATCCGGGTCGGCCGCCATGTCATCTTCGGCGTCATGTGGCTCGTCATTAATGTCGCCGCCGCCATCGTCGTCCGGCTCGGCCGTGCCGGATGCATCTAGCGTGCACCAGGCAAGGGCATGGTACTGATTGCCGCTCAGCGTCCAGCCGAGTTCTTGCTCGGCGTCAGCGTCGCCCTCCAGGGCGTCCAGGGCCTCTATGGCGCGCTCGATGATCTGTGTTAGCTCGCGACGCAGCGTGGCGCGGTCGGCGGGCGGGGCTTGCCCGTAGTCTTCGTGGATAAGCATGGGGTGCGTCTCAGGTTTCGGCTTGTCACGGCCGTGCCGACGGACAGAGTCGGCATCCGGGGGGTGACAACCAGCCTGAGAGACTGGCCGAACGCTTTTAAGGGTTGCCCCTCTGGACAGCACGTCCGACCCCGGACAATATTGATCCGGTCGGATCCGAGCCGCCAAGCTCGTCCGTCGCCTGCCATCGCTGGCAAGCATATTTAACCGCCGCCCAACGCTGCCAGGCGTCAGGGCAATTCCTGCCAGGGAATATGCGGTCTATCTCAGGTCCGGGTTGTCACGCCCACGGACACCTTCACCCCGATTCCGAGAATCTGCAAGCTTCCCCTTGTGGGGGCGGCCGCGTGCCGGTGCTTACAGGCACACGGAGAGGGTCTAGTTCATATTTGGATCGCCCTCTGACTTGTTCGCCGCCATTCGCTCGTGAAACGCACGCGCGAGCCGCCGCTGATTGACAGAGCGGGTGTAGCGGTCGACCTCCTTAGCGTTCCTATGTCCCGTGAATGCCATGATCTCACGATCGGTAGCGCCAAGCTCCGCGAGATGCGCTGAAAAGTATTTGCGCAGACCGTGCGCGGAGCGGCCTTCCAAGCCGGCCTTCTTGCACCAGATCCGGAATTGATTGCCGAACGAGTTGGCGCTCGGAAATGGGCGCCCGTGATCATTCACTAGGAACGTCTTGCGTTCGTTCGGGACCCCGGCCAGCGCCGCTAACAGCTCAGCGCCAATCGGGAGAGTTAGCGTTACCGGCTTTCGCTGCCGATTTTTCCATTGGGTGAATGTGATGCTGTCGTCATGCACCATGTCGGCGCCCAGCCTGTGGATGTCGGAAATCCGCTGGCCCAACTCGAGAAACAACAGCAGGGCAAGGTGAGCCATGGTGCCGGGTGGGTGAGTTCTGCGGAAGCGGGAGACATCCCAGTCGGTCCAAGCCGGTATGCCATCGGGCCGCATAGGGGGCAGATATCGGACGTCTCGCGCCGGGTTTGATTGCAAACTTCCGTGCACTTGAGCGTCGATGCCATAGGCAAAGACTTGGCGCAGCGCTTTTAGGCGACCGTTCGCCGCGGAGGGCGTTGGATTTCCGTGAACATCGCATGCCTTCCGGTCCCGGAGAGCGCGCACCGCCTTGCCGGTGAATTTGGCAAGCGAAACGGACGAATATGTACCCCTCCGCTCATCGCTACCGGGGACACTCTCTGCCAGGATCGAATCTACAATCTGCCGCCGCACGCGCTGCGTGCGGTCGTCGAGCCGCTTGAACTCGGCCGAGCCGTAGTACTGCAGGACCAGCCAGCCAAAGGTGCCCACGGACTCGCATTTGCGGTCGACTGGCTCTAGCGTAGGGGTACGCTGAAGTAGCTGACGATAGTGCGCGTTGAACGCCTCTGAGTAGGGCGGATCAGTCATCCGCACCTTCGCGCGACCGCGGCGTCGGAAGTAGACATAGACCTTGCCGGTCTTCCTATCCACCTCCTCGCTGACGTATTTCGGCAGGGTGCTGCGCTTGGCCATGGGGAGCTCCATCAACCGCCGCAGCATCATCGGTCCTAACGCGCGCGCAGCCAAGCAAGTCCCACCAGAGGACCACCCCATGCCCTTAAAACCCGCAGTCACCTACACCCCTGAAGAAGTCGAGAAGACCCGGCTCGAGCAGCTGGCCGCTGCTGCTGAGGAGCGCGAGACCACGCCGGAGGAGCTCGCCGCAGATTTCGCGCCGGGCACGTTCGGCTGCCATGAAGCGCTGCAAATGGCGTCGGTGTTCAATGACTCAGTTGAGCGACACCTGGCCGACCATCCTTCGATCCTGACGAACCCCGAATGGTATGCCCTCGCGCATGAGGCGGGGTTAGCGCTGTGGAACCTCTATCAGGCCATCGGCGGGGAGCACCTGCGAGGAGATGGGGACGGGCAGGCGGAAGAGGCTGCACCCTGACGGAGGACCGAGTGGTGCACGACGAGGATGAGGTAGGTAGAGGCTTTTTTAGAACCCCCGCCGGGAAGCACATAGCCTACGCTAAGCGGCACCTTGAGGGCGCCCTCACACTGACGGAGGCAATGCACGACAAGGGGCGAATACTGCACCTGCCCGCCCTACATCTTGCCGGCCACGGGTTGGAGCTTATGCTCAAGGCGGCCATTTTGTTCAATGGCGGCACTGTCAATACCGGCCGCGGTGGTCACGACATCGAACAGATGTGGAGACGGCAGGAGGCCGAGCCGGTTAGAATTCATGTCCGAATCAACGCCAACATCGCCCACTCAATCGAGTTGGAGGCTGACCGCTATTGCGGCGTCGAAGGCATCGAAGACGCGGCGCTGTTAGCCGAAGAGTACGTCCTTGCGCTCGGCAGGCTTCATGCGCTGGCCAAGAAATATCCGCTTCGATACCCAATGGACGAAGCCGTGGAGGCGCCCAGAGCTCCACTGCTCGTTCAGGCGCTCTGGCGAACATCAGATGATTTCGTCAAGCGCTGGGATGATTTTCGGGCGTAGATGGCGCCCGTCAGCACCTATCGCCGCGGAGCGTTCGCAACTGCAGCGGACCTTTAAAACTCCAACCCGGTCTTCTCCTGAAGTTGCTTTTTTCCGACCGCCTTCGCGATCTCCCAGATGAAATCCAGCGTAGCAACTCCGCCCTTTCCAGCCGCAGCCCTTGTGCGCTGCCAAATCTCCTGGTCGCGAACTGCAGACAAAAACTCGTGCCCGTTCCATGTAAGTTTGCGGAATATCAAATCCCCACTTGCGCCGAAGCTGGCCTCTATAAGGCCGCCATCAATCAGCATTTCAGCGTGAGCTACAATTTCATCAGGGGTTCTTCCATCGATGCTGAGATCTTCGTCTCCATAAGAAAATACAAATGTCGTAAGTGGTTTTGACGTGCCCTCGAGTCGGAAAAGTAATTCCCTGATCAGATCCATATCGCGCTTCATAAAGCCTCCGAGTTCCGTGGTTGCCAAAAGCTATCACCAATCACCTTACTCTTTGTCGTGCCGACTATCAGACTCAATAGTGACAATGGCAATGTGCCATGTCATCTTTGCTGCCGTCGAGACTGGGAGTGCAAAGTGATTGCTCTTGATAAGTCAGAGGTGAATGTTCGTGGCGACCAACTCGGTGACATTTGGTGGCGCGGGAAGCAATGGGCCGTTACGAGCGACGGCATAGAGGCGCTTGATGGCACCTATGTTGCCGAGAAGCATAGACTTCTTGAGGAAATCGAAGAGTGGCCCTGGCCTCGTCAATTGAGTGAAAAAACCTGGTGTGACAGCGATGAATTCGCCACAGCGTTTATGGTTGGTCTCGTTCTTCACGGATATTCGCGGGTAGATAGCGCGAAGCTTCGCAGGCATTTTGATAAGATGGCGCGAGCCAGTGAAGAGTAGATGTATTTGTGTAATTTACAGATAATATCTCCACGCCCATCGCTCTCGAATGTCTAAGTCATCGGATGAGCAGGAAATGACAAAAATTAATCCCGAAACATTTATGCGTGCGGTTGTAGATAAAGAAAACAAAGCGAAATGGATGCACGAGCGGGTGGTTCGGTCAATCGTTGAATTCGAGAACAAACTCGATGTTGATCAGGAGGTCGGAGCAAGGCTCGTAAATTTCTCAAACGACGAAACCATAGCTATAGATGATGTCGGCTTTTGGGGGCCGGACATCATAAAATTCTACGGAAAGAACGCCCAAGGAAATCCCGTGGAGCTTATTCAACATATTTCGCAACTGAGTGTTCTGTTGGTGGCGATAAAGGTGAAGAATGAATCTCCGAAGAGAATCGGGTTTACTTTAAGTCGCTACCTCGCAGATGGTGTCCCCGACTAACCCGCCCCTCAGGGCCTCAACCTCGCCTCGACGTCGACGGTGTATCCGGCCTTGGAAATCGTGTGCGTGGCCGTCTCGATGATGAACTGCAGCCCGTCTAGCTCAGGCCGGACGCCGGCATAGACGAACGGGCAACCCGCCCTGACGGTGGGATCACCGAATAGCGTCACCGACGTGCGGATGGTGTTGCTCTTTAGGTCTCTAGCCTTGGACTTTGCGGCCTTCTTGGCCTCGGCCTCGTCGGCATAGGGCTCGGGAAGCGTCAGGCTCGCGGAGCCCTCATCGTCGCTGTCTTCCTCGACTTCGACGAGCTCAGCTTTGGCGCGATCCTGGTGGCGAGCCTTCACGCTCTTGAATCGCTCACGCAGCGCGAACGTCGTGCGGCAGGAGCCCTCCACAATGTTGTACGGCGACGCCGTAATGGTGGGCATGGACTTGCCACTGGCCGTCGTGCCGCCGCCCTTCTTGGCAAACACCAGGCGGCCGGCCTTCACCGACACCAGGGCGTCGTGGCGCTCGGCGAGGCGAGCAACGACGTCTATGTCACCTTCATCCAATTGCCCGAACCACTCATAGGTGTGGGCGCCAACCTCGGCGTCGATCGCGGGCGTCAGGCCGTTGTCGTTGGCGATCTGGGTGACGATGTCCTTGACCGTCTTGTTGTCCCAGTGCCGGGCTTTGCGCTCTTTCAACTTGTCCCGGAAGTTCGCGCCCTTGCCGTTGACGGTCATGCCGTACGGGAGGCACTGAACCTCCGGGTCATCGGCGGTGTAGTCGCCGAAGAACACCACGCCGGTTTCGAGATAGCCGAGCGAAGCCGAGATGGTGTCGCCCTTCCGGGGGATGCGCGCGAACGGGCTGCCGTCGTTCAGCTGGCACGAGATGGAGTCGGACGTCAGGCCATCCTTGTCGGTAATGGTCACCGACACGAGTCGGTCATTGAACGTCGACGCCACCGGCTTGCCGTTGACGCTGATTTCGGCTGTGGGGGTTTTCATGGCCGTTGCTCCTGCACGGCCCGAAGGGCGAGCCAGTAGCCGATGACGATTCCGAGGGCGGTGAAGGTGGCGGCGATCATGCGGCAGCTCCTGGACGTTGTTCGTTGAACAGCTCTCGAGCCGCCCGCTGGACGGCTGCGCGGACCTGCTCGTCGACAATGGTGACGGCACCAGCGCCGACACGATCCGGCATCAGGACGGCGTGGCCGGCCCCCGTCGCGATAGCGAGACGCATCCGTCTGACGCGGATGGCCTCGCCGATCTCGAGGTCGAACTCGGCAATGGTTTTGGTGTTGCCCTGGCGAGCATAGGCGGGGCGAAGGTTGCTGACGCGGATGGTCAGGTCGCTCATTCTAATATGTCCTCACAAACGCGCCGCCGCGCTGGCGGGCGAGCTTGGCGTCGAGCTCGTGCATCACGGCGCGAGCGATGTCTTGCGGCGATTGACCAGGCGCAGTTGTGATGTGAATCCCGCCCACTTCGATCGTGGTGGCTCCGGCCATCCCGGCCGTCTCACCGGCGTCATGGACGTAGCCGCTGCGCCGCGGCGTGAACAATTCTGGCCCGAGCTCGCCGGTCAAATAAGTCCGCCCGGCCGACACCGGGCCGCCTGCAGCACGAGCGCCGTCGACGGTGGGCGCGCCCACGCCTGGCATGCCATTCCAGCCGGGGTCCGGCTTGTAGCCGCCAGCCGGCGGCGAGAAGCCGTTGTTGGGGCCGCCGCCTGAGGAGAAGACGTTGCCGATCGCCTTCGCCGCAGACCCGGCCAGTTCCATCAGCCTGGACAGCCAGCCGCCGACCTTCGACAGTCCTTCGATCAACGTCGCGACACCGCCGCCAGCGAGTGCGCCCAATCTCTCGCCCCATGCGCGCCATTTGGCGCCGCTCTCATCGATCGGCCCCAGCAGCCCGGTGATCTTTTTCCAAATGGTCGAAACCGCCGTGGCGAACTTCTCCACCAGAGGTTTCGCGGGTCCGAGAGCGTTCATGAACGACTTGCCAAAAGAGGAGAACATCTCCCCGACGCCGTCCCAGTTCTTGTAAATGAACACGCCCGCCGCGACGATGCCCGCAATGATCGCGCCGACGCCTGAGGAGACGAACGCGAACCGCAGAGCGATGCCCACTCCGCGGATGGCCACCCGGAACAGCCGCAGAGGATTGAGCAGGCCGAGCAGCGAGGCGCCCATGGTCGACAAGGCCGTACCGATGCCGCCGATCTTGGCCGCTGCCGCAAAGCCGATCATGGCAGTTCGAGCGCCACGGAGAGCTGCGCCGAAGGGAAGGAAGGCCAGGCTGGCAATCCGGGCGGCACCCGCGACGACGCGAAGGCCACCGGCGGCGGCCATGAGGAGGTTTCCCTTGAGCCACAGGCCGGCATAGCGGGCCGCCGTCATTGCGATGTTCAGGCCGATGAAGCCCGCCGACGCCGCGGCGATGCGGGTCGTCATCTGATGGTTCGCTGCCACCCATGTCTTAATTGACCGGATGTACGGCTTCAGCGCCTCGGTGCCAGCCACCACCGCCGGTTCGAACGCCTGGCCGATCTCCACCGACAGGTCGACGACTTCATTCCGCAGCATCTGCAGAGCGAATTTCGACCGCTGCGAGGCGATCTCAAACTCGCGCTGGGCCGATCCGGCGTACTTCGACTCGTCGGCTATATAGCTGAGGACTTCCTCGAGCAGCTTGCCGTTGGTGATGAGCGGGGTAAGCGCTCGAGCCTCGGCACCAAACAGCTGCCTGATCAGGGCGGCTCGCTTTTCCGGTTTCACCTTGTTGATGCGAGCGAAGACGTCGCGCATCGTGCCGACGGCATCTTTCTGCATCCCCTTAGCTACCTTGCGGTAGTCGAGGCCTAGCTGCTTATAGGCGCCAAGCTGTGACTTGGTCGCCGATTCGCCGGCCGTAAGCGCGGCGCCCATGTTGTTAAAGCTAGTAGCCGCAACGTCCGCCTGGAAGCCGGCGGACTCCATTCCGGCGCCGAGCGCGGCCGCCTGTTCCGTCGTGAAGCCGAACTGTTGGGCCATCGGGGCCGCGCGCAGAGTGAAGTCCAGGATGCGGCTGGCGCTGGCAGCGGTGTTGTTGCCGAGATAATTGATCGCGTCAGCGAGTTTGATGGTCCCGTCGAGCGTCCGGCCGGTGGACGTCTTGAGCTCGGCGAGCGCCTGACCCGCTTCCTGGCCTGACAGGTCCCATGCGACGCCGACCTTACTGGCCATTTCCGTGAATTTAGTGAGGTCGGCCGTGGCGATGCCGCCTTGGCCGCCCGCCGCCGCCAGCTTGGCCAGATCGTTCGCCGCCATCGGGATCCGAAGCGACATGTCGCGGATGACGGCGCCGAGCTCCTGGAGTCCGGTGGGCGTCGGGAAGTCGACCACCTTCTTGATGTCGGAGAGCGCGTCGTTCCAGGCGATGGCCGCCTCGGTCGGAGCCTTGATCGCCTCGTACAGCACCCATCCCGCCGCGGCGGCGTCGATCATCTGCCCACGGGCGACAGACAGCTTCTGGTTGTTGGCAGCAATGGCGGATTGCATCCGGCCGACAGCAGCGTTGACGCCTTTAATCGGCCCGCTGATCTTGTCGATCAGCGAGACAATGAGTTTACTTTCGAGAGTTGCCATCACCGGCACCATTTATGGCGCGGCACAGCTTCTCAGCAGCCGCGAGATATCGCTGAAATTTATCGATCGGCCAGCTCTCGACGACATCGACGGACGTCGAGAGCTGATAAGAAACGAAGGCGACCGCCTCGGTTACTCCGCCGCCAGTTCGGACAAAAAACCTTGAGTCGCCGCGCTGATCTTCTTGAAGTCGCGCATAGGGATCTTCTGGAATACGGGCAGAGTGCTGCCGGCCATCAGGGCAAGCACCGCAAGGGTTTTATTGAACTCGCCGTTCACCAGATCGGACGCGGCGTAGTCGCCGGTCACCGGCTCGCGGAAGGTGAAGCGGCTGTACGTCTTGCCCTCGTGCTCGAGCGGCTTCGACAATTCGACGGTGACGAGCTCAGACATAGGTCAGCTCCTTCAGTTTCGCCGCGACGGCGCGGCAGATGCGGGTGGCGGGCATGGCGTCGATACGGGCGGCGAAGCGCCGGGCGGGTTCAAGCGCGAGGCGCGCTCGGTCGATCGCGGCCTGCGCCGCGGTGGGGATGGGCATGGTGAGCTCCTAGGTGAAGTGAATGCCGGCCACGACAGCCTTGACGCTATTGACCTTCAGGGGGCAGCGAGGCGCTCTGCCTTTCTCGGACGGGCCGGCTGGCCCTCAATGGAGGTGCCCCCGAATTACTCGCCGGGGTTCTTCGCGAGCCCGCGGTGATCGATAGCTTTCGCACCCACGTCGAGGCGGGCGCGGAATTCTATGCCGTCGATGGAGAAGCCGACGCGGGTTTCAAGCTGCACCCGGCGCTCGCCGAGCAAATATGCAACTTCGACGGTGTCGATCGCCCCCGGCGCCGCGGCCATGAAGAACTGGCCGGCATTCCCGGCGATCGGTGCTCCCACGGCGGGATTGGAAATGCCCAGGTCCAGCCTCGGCTCGGCAATGATCTCAAGCTGCCGCAGCGAAGCGGGTAGCGCGTCGGCAGCAGTAGCGGGCCGGAAGTCGGTTTTCAGCAGCTGTTCGGCGCGGGTCTGAAGCTCGGCCGGCACGATCAGGTACTTCGGCCTCAAATTCAGCGGTTGCCCGGCGGGTGCGGTCTGCTTTCGAATCCGCGCATGCAGCACCTTGAGGGCGAGTTCGTCGAGATTGGCGCCCGGAGCGAGGTTGGCGTGAGCCCCAGAAAATAGCGCATGCCCGTCCGCCATTGCTGGGTTGCCCAGGATCTGAGCCCAAATCAGATCGCTTTCCAGCTGCGCGGCCTGCTGCGCGAACATCTGTCCGAGCCGGCCGAAGGCGTTGAGGTCGTCGTTGACGATCGCCTGCCGGCTGATGGCGACGATCTTGCCATAACTCGCGACGCGGTAGCGCTCTGCGGCCCCATCGTTCAGGCGGGCACGCTCGTATTCGCCGTGCTCCCCAATGCGGTCCAGCGGCGGCGCATCGCTGACCGCCACTCGGGCGAGCTCGCGAAAATCCGGCGCCGAGACGATGTTGACCAGCGGACGCCACGTCGCCGGAGCGGCTTCATATGCCCGCCGCAGAGTCCGGTTCACGACGTTGCTGAGGATCGTCGGGAAGTCAGTAGTGCCGTTGTAGCCACGCTGCGTCGCCAGGCCCGCGATCTCGTGGGGGCTCTTGCCTCGGGTGTCGGCGCCGTTGGCCTGCAAGAAGTCCCTGGCGATGCTGACCAGAGACATGCCGCGATACTCGCGCCCGCCATCTGTGAGTGGATTAGCCGGGTCGATGCGATGCAGGAGGGCATTCTCGACGAACTCGGCTCGACGCTCGCCAGCCTCGCGGAGGACACGCACCTCGATCGCCTCGCCGTTGAGCGACCGGACGTGCGCGCCGGGATCGGCGGGCACCGTCACCACTGAAATCTCCCAAGGCTCCCAACGAGTGAAACGCCGCACCGGCCAACCGTCGGCGCCGGATGCGTCCATTTGGAACTCAGTCTTGCCGTATCCAACCGACACGCCTCGAATGATGCCGTCCCGGATTTTCTGCACCCGATCGGCGTCCCCCGGCGCGCTCGACAGCAGAATGCGCGCCACCCCCTTGCGCCCCTCGAGCCTCGCCGAGCCGGGCACGACCGAGCCGATGACAGCGTCGACGCCGCCGAACATGTCATGGTTGTCGAGCAGGCTCGCGCCGGCGTTGAGGCGGGCCAGGTCGACATGCCCCTGCTGGCAGGAGAGTATCTCCCAGTAGGGCGTGCCGTCCGGCAGGACACGTGCGACAGGCGCTTCGGTGGCGAAGACGACCTCGATTGTGTTCGACCCCGCATCGTAGGAGGCGGCGCGGAACTCCCCGCCTGAATTTGCTCGATTATCCATTGTCATCCTCCAACCGTCGGGTTGGCCGTGGTGTCTTCAAATGCCGGCCAACCGATCGGCGCGGTCTGCTTTGTCGGCGGCAGGGCGATGAGGTTCGTGATCGAATACCCGCTGCCGGCGAAGTATTTGCCCCACAGCGTGGCGCGCACGCCCTTGATTCCGGCACCCAGAGCCTCGGCGAGCTCGGCGTCGCTGCCCGAGTACAGGGCGCTGTTCAGCCGCTCGATCTCGGCCTCCACCAGCGCCAGGTCGGCCGCGAGGGGGGCCAGCAGCTTGGCCGCCTTGGCGCCATCGGTGTTCCAACGGCGGACCAGATCGTCACGGCGTGCTGTGGTCTCGGCGACGCGCTGACGGGCGGCTTCTCGGCGCTCGGCTGCTTCGCTCTCGGCGAGGCGGCGCTTCAGTTCCTCGGCACGCGCGACGCCCTTGTCGAAGTCGCGACGGGCGCGATCCCGGCCGGTGTCAGCTTCGGCGATGGCGCGGTCGTCGTCGCCGAGAAGTGCAGCGCGATAGGCACCTTCCGCATGATCGACGGCGGCGCGGAGGGCGGCTTCATCTATGGCGGCGAGCGCTGCACGCAGGTCTGCTGATGGCGCGGGGGCGCCACGAAATAATTTCCCCAGCATGTTGGATCCTTATGTGGCGAGCCGCTCGAGGTCGGACTGGAGCGAGAGCCACACCGCCGAGAGATCGACCAGAGCTCGAGCGACCGGCTTGCCGTCGGCCTTGGAATGGGAGAAATCGACACTCTCGAACAGATGCGGCAGCACCGGAACGCCCGCCCGGTGGGTGGCGCGGTGGGCGCCGATGAACACCTCGTCAGAGGCGGGAAACCTGGCTCGATATAGTGAAGCCAGCACGCCCGCGACGTACACGCTGTGCGGCGTCAGCCGGCGGGAGCCGCTGATCTTCTGATGAAGCGGCACGCCTAGGGCTTTAGCCATGGCCAACCAGTGGCTAAGAGTGTTCTCGGGAAGATCAAGCAGCTTGGCGGCATCGCCGATGGAGATGACCGGATCGAGCAGCCACGGCGGGCGTGCAAGGTCGACCCGAACGACTGCGCTGTCGTCGGTCATGATGAATCCATTGTGAGGGACGAGCCGCGACGGCCCGCAAGGAAGAGTGAAAAAGAAAAGCCGCGGTCGCCGTCTAGGACCGGCGCCGCGACTTAGTCGAGGAGATGAGTGACCGACCGCTCCGAAGGTCCCTCAACATAAGTGCTTCGAAATACAGTTTAGGGACAATTCAGGCCGCTTCTTTCACCACACCGGCCGGAATATTGTCGTTCGCGGCTTCATGGGTGAGTGAATACACTCCGAACGCGTCTAGCGCTTCATTCACCATGCGGATGCCCCATCGCTCCGCGGTCTTGCCGGCCGCGCCGAACTGGTCGCCGATCTCGCGAGCGGTGGCCGAGGATATGGCCAGGTCGAGCACCGCAGAATGCCGGGTACCGATTGCGCGGCGGGCGGCGTTGGCCTCGATGCTGCTGGCCATACGCAGTTCGCACCCTGCATCCGGCTCGTCCACCACGGCCACCGCGCCAATGCCATGCTCTACGCCGTCGGCGCTACCGTGCGCGGCCTTCCGCCAGCGCGAGCCGGGCGCCACGTGGCGGGTACCGTAGGCCGCAGCGGTGACCTTTTCGAAGGGAGTCAGCGAGCGACCGCGCTTGTCGGCTCCCCAGCGCGCGAGGCTGCCCGCTTCGAATATGAGCTCGCCGAGCCGAACGGTGGTGCCCTCCACCGACCAGCCGGCGGGGTGGCGGACGGGCTGCCGCCAGCGCCAGCGACGGTCGCGGCGGGTGACGACGTAGGGGCCGCGGCCAGCCGCCTCGAGCAGTTCGTCTACATCCGGCCTGTCGATCCGATAGATCGGCGGCGCCATCGAGTCGTCGGCACGGTCCACGGTCGGTGCCGGTGCGGGTGGGTTCATCAGGTCTCGCCAGCAGACCAGCAGTCCGAGGCGGGGGCGGTCATTCCGCAGTCGCTCTGCCGTCGGCCACGCGAGCCTCTGCCGGGTGGACGTGCCGCACCCGGCCACGATGTGGCGATGTTCTTCAGGCGAGCGTGCGGTCCTGCCGTCCAGGTGGACGATCATGCGCGGTCTCCATGATGATGTGGGAACGGCCTCTTGGTGGGCCGCACTTAAATATAGCGTTTGGGCCTACCTCCCGCCCGCGCTCGTCGCCGAGAACCTCGGCGGGACGCACAAAATCGACCGACCCCAAAATTATGACAGTCACACAGGACTTGCATGTGGAAGGCCCCAGGGTGGGGGTTCCGCGTCGAAAACCGTTGAAAATGCTATATTCTGTGCGAGGGCGCGGAACCCCCTAGCGCAACTTTATACCGACGGAAAGCCCGCGGTAGCGCGTCCCCGCTCATGCCCTATAAGTTCCCAGTACCTAACCCAGGGGGGTCTAGGCTGCCTCCTCTACGTCGATGGCGTTGTCGTTGGCTGCGGTGAGGTCAGGAGTGGCGGTGGATTGAACCTGACGAGCCGTTTGCACTGCACGCCGGGATACGTTCAACATGGACGCCGCATCGTCCTGTGACATTGCCTGAATTTGAGCAATGTCCGTTCGCTCTCCTTGCCGCATACTCGCCAGCCGCGCCGCCACCATGGCACGCTGGCTTTCCGACAGGTGGCGGCGCTTGAGGTTGAGCGACACCACGAAGGCGAGCGGATCGTCGCCGTCGTACACCTGCGTGCCGATCGGCATCTCGGCCTGCATGGCCGCTCGATATCGGTTGCGGCCGTCGAGTATCTTGCCGTCGTAGAGCCAGATCGGCTCGCGCATGCCGTGCTCGCCGATGAATACGATGCGGCTCAATCGAGGGGGGAAATCCCTAGGCATGGCGGCAAGCGCGACCAAGTTTCCGGTTCCGAAACTTGGTCCGCGAAGGACATAGTCAGCCCGCGCGACATTCACGAAGCCCGCCAAATCCGCGATGCCGAGGCGGCAAGTCCTGGCGTTGTGCGGAGAACGCTGGATACGCTGATTGAGGCTGGCGAGGAGCCGGCATGATTGCTCCTGCCCGGCAGTAACAATCGGCGGTGCTCCACCAATGCGCCACCAGCGCAATTGGTGGATGGCGCTTGCGCCACCACCGATTTTTACTAAGGGCAATTTGGTGGTGGCGCAGCCGAAATTCTGAATCTCGTTGCGCCACCAATGCGCCACCAAATTTCGGTGGTGGCGCAGCCCTTAGGCGGCCCGGCCCGGACGGTTTGCCTCGACGACCCTCACGCCCTTACGGGCCTTGCGTTCGGCATCGTCGTGATACTCGACCTCCTCAATGACGCCGTTAGACCTCCAGGCCTTGAGGATCGATGCCGCCTGCTCTGGCACGACATCGGTGTGGCGGATGACGACGACGATGTGATGGGGTGAAATGTCGACGGCCGCCGCGATTACGTCGACGACCGACGACAAAGCAAATTTTGCCATGTCGGTAACCTCGTCGCGGCAATGCGCGACTTTCATGTTGGGAAATAAAAAAGCCGCCCGGGCGGGGCGGCTGGTGGTGGAAAACAACGCCAAGTCAGTCATCATGTGATTCGAGACTGACGGGGCAATAGACTCATCGGCGACGTAAGTCGTGCTCACATGCGAGAAGGTCCGGTTTGTCCGGGCTTGAGCAGCGGGCTCTCACCCGCTTGATGATGGAGGCGTCCGTGAGGAAGCTGAAGTTGGTCGCCGTGCGGGCTTATACCCGTTGGCGATTCCGACGGATGGAGCATGTCCGTGCTCACCACCGTTCGTGGCCGGGACAACTGTCCTTCGACTTCTAGGTCAGCGTCATAACCTGACTGCCCCGTCAGTCTCACCGAAGGCTTCGAAGAAGTACCCTTCTATATATACCCGTTTGTTTCGGTGTTTTCGGCGCGCCCAAGCCCGGTTTTGTATACGCTGCGGGAAATCACGCAGGTATTGCCGCGCGGGCCTTCAAAGCTGCGTCTCGCAGGGCGATGTCCCGTTCCAGCCGGGCTATCCGCCGGGCAGCATTGGCCATCGTCGACCGCTCCTGCGCCCTCTGGCTGGCGGCGTACGCCAAGAGCCGGCCAGCCGCCGCCAGCTGACCGGTGGCGAAGGCCACAGCCTGCACGCGGGTGGAATAGCCGGATGCGTCCCGTCCGGCCTCCTCCAGCGACTTGCCGTCCACCAGCACAGCGCTGGCGATGTCCACTAGCCCAGCATGTCGCAGCACCTCGTCGGCATCCGCGCGGAAGGTGGGGTCGGTTGCATACCGTCGGCACCGGAGCATCACGCCCAACTCGCCGGCCGGGGAGACGTGCCGAAGTACCTTGTTCAATGGATCGACGCGGGCGGTCATCTTTCTACTCCACTTAAGGGGTGGTTCCAGCGGACGGGGTTCCACCCCCTTCCAGCGGGTTCCACCCCGCCGGGGGGTATAAGGGGGGTGGAAGAACAGGGGGGTGGAAGGGGGTGGAACAGGGGTGGAAGGTGGGGTGGAAGCTATTCAACCGCCCCGCGATCCGGCCCGAAATCCTCGGCCGAGACGATCAGCCGCTGACGCTGTTTCGACGGCGGCCCCTCCCATATTACCTTGATCGTGCCATCGACGAGCAGCCGCTGCATGGCCGCTTCGAACTGCTTCTTGGTCGTGCCGCCTGCCTGCGGATGGTCCGCCATCACTGCCGGCGCGTAATTCACGCCCTTCGTTGAGGCGATGCGCTGCCCTGTGCGGTTGATCGCCGACAGGAGCTCCACGAAGATCTCGTCATGCCTCCGGTGCACCAACCCCAGCGCTGCGGGCTCCAGCGGCGAGTCCGCGACGAAAGCGCCGGCTTCCCACCTGAAGCGCATCTTCTCGCCGACGGCGCCGTAGTTCGCCTTCATCACCTCCAACTCGCGGACATTGGGGTCTGCGGCCTCGCCCGTCGGCCTGGTCAGATAGAGCCTGCTCCGCACGCTGTTCGACCAGCCCGTGCTGCCGGACGTGCCGGTGCCGCTCTGCATCCCCGACACCGAAGGGTGCGCGAGCAGCAGCACAGCCGGGCCGGAAAGGGCCAGCTTCCGCAGCGCCGCGATGAAATTCCGAACTTGGTTCCGCTTGATCTCGTCGCCCGCGAACAGGTCGGCTGCCGTGTCTAGGATGAGCAAGTCAGGCTGGAATTCCGCCACCTTCCGCTCAAGGGCCGCGTGGAGCCGAGTAAACAGCAGCGTGCCGTCTCGCCCCGGCGCGGCAAGGGTGGCGTCCTGATCGGCGAGCGGTGCAATCAGCATCTGGCCGCTAAGGTCGGCCAGATCGCCGCCCAGCGCTTCGACGATGTCGACGGTGCGCCGGTGGATCTCGTCGATGTCGTCCTCGGCCGCGACGTACAGCACCTTGCCTTCTGCGGGACTAAGGCCTGCCGTTGACACGCCGAACGCCGATGCGACGCCGAGTTGGAGTGCGAGCAAGCTCTTGCCCGTCCCGCCGTCGCCGGTCAGGAGGGTAACCTGCCTGGCGGGGATCAGGGCGGGCAGGAACCATTCCCGCTCTGGCACAGGCTGCCCGGCCCAGGCGGCGGGGTCGAGCGTTGGCAGGCGATGCAGGATATCGTCAGCGGCTTCGCGGGGAACCTGTAAGGGCTGCAACGGAGTCGTTTCCATCTCCCGGCGCGCCATCCGCTCGATGAGCTTATCTGAGGCGTTCGGATGTTGCCTCTCCACCCGCGCGCAGATCTCGTCGAACGTCTCTGCAGGTCGCTCCGGGGAAGCTGGCGCCGCCGTAGCAAGCGCACCAGCCAGCGAGCGTGACCGCTCTTGGCGCTCACGCAACGGCTGGCCGGTACGGACCGCCTTTCGCACCATCTCTACGGCTGCTGAAAATGGGTCAAGACAATCAATCTGCTGGATTTGCACGTCGCCGCCACGATCCAGTACCGCAACGCGGACGCCGATGGGAGCGTCCGGCCGGAAGCGCTTGAATGTATCGACCAGCACGCCGAGTCGGCGCTCTTCCCCGGCCGGCAGCGCATCTAGATCACCCGTGTAGAAATCGAAGCCGGCGGTATCGATCGCGGCAGTATCGAGCGAGCCGTCAGGCGCGACGGGGAAGAGCGCTATGTCTCCATACAGCTGGGTCCGCATCTGGCGCACCCGGCCGAAGATGGCGGCGCGCTGCGGGAGGTGAATGACCTCGGCTTCTGCGGAATTAGCCTGCATGCGCGGCACCGCCATCCAGCGCCGCCAAGGCAGCGCGACCGATCTTGTCTGCGACGTCCACGGTGAACGCAGCGACGTGCTCGCCGCGGTGGCGGGGCGCCCAAGCCCTCAGCCGGCCGTCCGAGCCGCGGCAGATCTCTATGTTAAATACGCGCAGGCCGCCGGCATCGACATCGACGACGGCGAGCGCGCGCGATCCCGCCGCAGCGCGGCGGGCCGAAACTATGTGCATGGTGGAGTCCCCTAGGGGGTGAGTGGTGCCCGCGCGATGCGGGCGGCTGCTTGGGCAGGTGGTTAGGCGGCGCGGGCTGCTGGCTCGACGTAGGCGTGCAGCTCTTCGGTGATGTTCCTGGCCTTGGCGGGATCTATGACCACCTCCGACTCCCGGCCGGATGTCTCCCACAGGGCGAGAATGTGCTTTACCGGGTAATCGCAAGTCAGAACTGCGGCCCAGCTGCCTCCGCAGGCGTTGCCGTTCGCGAACCGCTCTGCGGTCGCTCTG
Organism: Ancylobacter sonchi; assembly: GCF_018390695.1. Taxonomy (GTDB): domain Bacteria; phylum Pseudomonadota; class Alphaproteobacteria; order Rhizobiales; family Xanthobacteraceae; genus Ancylobacter; species Ancylobacter sonchi. The sequence goes on from NZ_JAHBGF010000020.1 coordinate 150,035, forward strand.
TCGCGCGACCAGGACATGCCTCGGCATCGGGCGCTCGTCACCTCGGCAGGCCTTCCCGTTCCGCGATAGATCCTGACGGTTGTCCCGGTTGTTCGGAGCGCGGCCATCGTAGCCATCTCCTCCTCGTCCATCAGAAGGGCGTGTCCGGCTTCTCGGAAATACTCCCGAAGTATGACCTTGCTCGTGGCATTAACGTAGAGTGCTCCGACCGCGTTGCCCGCGACGAACCCTTCCTTCAACAGCGCAGCCCGCACGCGCGGACCACCGGCCCGCATGTAAAGCAGAAAGTCTGGAATCTGACCCCGGCATTCACCGTCCACCGTCCAGGTAAGACTGGCTGCCGCTTCACATGCCTCGTCGTCATCTCGAACCTGGACGAACACAAGGTCGATGAATCGGTCGATAGCCTTCAGGTGCCAATCCATCGGGTCGTCGGAATTGCCGTGGAACATGCCTTCGGCGCGGAGCCGGGCATGTCGGGAGACGATGCAGGCAATGGCGTCCTTGCGGAAGCGTTCGGCCTGCTCGTCTGGCGTCAGCTTCGACCACCGGTAGGCGGCATATTCTCGATTGAAGTTCACCATCACGCCGCGCTCCGCAGGTCGCGCGCGGCGATGCGGGCGTCAATCCATGCGTCGACCTCCGTGCGGATAAACGCTATGCGGCGATCCCCCAAGGGAACCGCTGCGGGGAAGGTGCCTGCCGCCCTGCGCTTGAAAAGTTCGGCACGTGAAAGGCCGATTTCGCGTACAACATCGTTCACGCTCATCAGGCGAGCGCGATTATCGTTAGCCGGCATACTTTACTCCCATCTTGGGAGGTGGTAGGGGAGGGTTGCTAGTGCGAGCACTGACGCCCGTTACGTCAAATAAGGTAACTCCGACCCAGCCGCAGCGCTATGTGCCCAAGCGGGAGAAACTCGACGCGACGCACATAATCGTCAGGAAGAGCAGTAGTCCGCCCACGCTTCCATCAGCAGCCGCCTCTTCGCCAGGGCGTCGCCGCGCCGGTAGGCCCTCTCAACGGAATCGCCGACGGCGTGCGCGAGGGCAGCCTCAGCCACCTCCCGAGGAAACTCGGTGGCATCGCCGCACCAATCTCGGAAGGTGGATCGAAGGCCATTTATTGTAGATTTATCGCCACTGGCCCGCCGCAGTGCGACGACCATTGCGGTATCGCTGACCGGAAGCCCGGCTTTCTCGCCCTCGAAGACGAGCGGCCCTCGGGCGACCTGCTGGCGCTCCCGAAGGATCTCGAGCGCGCGGCCCGTGAGCGGTACGGTGTGTTCGCGCTTCATCTTCATCCTGCCGGCCGGCACGGTCCAAAGTTCGGCGTCGAAATCAATTTCGTCCCATGTCGCGCCGCGCACTTCGCCGGCACGGGCGGCGGTCAGTGCCTGGAATTCGACGGCGCGCGTTCCGGTGCCCTTCGCCGCGCGCAGGGCCGCCATTATCGCCGGGATGCGCGCATGGGGTGCCGCCGCGTTGTGACCTCGGGTCAGCTTCTTTCTGGCTGGCAGCAGGTGCTGGAGGCGACCGGTCCATTGAGCGGGATTGTCACCCTGATAGAGATTACGTGCGCGCGCATGATCTATGACTGCGGCCACCCGCATGCGCAGCCGGTCGGCGATCTCGGGCGTTTTCTGCCAGATGGGCGAGAGCAGCGTAACGATATCGTCGACGCCTACGTCGGCGATCGGCTTGTCGTGCAGCAACTCGGCCTGCACTTCGAGCGAATGGCGCCATTGCCAGCGTGACTTAGCGTTTTTAAGCGCAGCATCCTTAACTGCCAGCGTGTCATCTGCGACGTTCTTGAATGTCGTAACCTTCCGCTTACCCGGTCGGGGATCTTCGCCGCGGGCGAGTTGGTCCCTAATGACGTCGGCTTTCTCGCGAGCCAGCTTGACGGACACTGGCGCCGTGCCTTGACCGTATCCGCCAAGGCCGATCTCGGTTCGAGTCCTTCCCCGTCGATATACGAAGAACCATTGCTTCGAACCGCCGTCGCGGACCCTCACGAACAAGCCGTCGCCGTCGGAATACATCCCCGGACGGCTGAGCGCCTTAACCTGAGCATCCGAAAGCTTGTTCCGTGCCATCGTCGAGTCCCGATGCCATAACCATAGTATCGTCACTGATGTCTTTTGGTGTGTCTAGTGTCAATAAAAGACCTTACAAATCAATATGTTGGCTCCTCTCCTGGGCACCATCGCTCTCTTAGAGCGTTGATTTTGCTGAGAACCTTGAATAATCAGGCTTTCTGATGCGCCGACCGGTACACACGGGCGGTACACATGGTTCTCAGGATGACCCGGCCAATGCGCCGTAAGGACAGTTCATTCATCGCCTTCCGAAAGCGTGTCCCTGCCGATGTCGTTGGCAAGGCGGATGGCTGTTCCGTCGTTATCCGCTTCCCTGCTGAAGGCCCCGATCCCCAGCACGTGGTGTTTGCTACGGTGGGGAATGCCGAGGTGAAATTCTCCCTCCGTACCCGTTATCCCGCCATCGCCAAAAGCCGCTCAGGCATCGCAGAGGCGCACCTACAGCGGCTCTACGCGAGCCTCCGACAGGGCGCCCGGCAGCTCACCCGTCGCGAAGTGACGGCCCTTGCTGGCGAATGGTACCGCGCCGGGATGGTCCGCTGGGAGGATGAGCCGGGTTCGGGAGCCGTGTGGCAGAAGCTGCAAGACGTTATGGCGAAGGCTGCCGATGATCCGGCCCTCTTGGAAAAGGAGATGGCCCCTTTCGTTAACGAGCTTCTAGCCGAGAAGGCGATCATCGTCGACGAACAGAGCCGGATGGCCCTGATGCAGGGCATGCGCCGAGCCATCGCTGATGCCGCTTCAACGCTCCAGCGAAGATCTGAGTTCGATTACGGTCCCGACGAGCTTGCCGCCCGCTATCCGGCTTGGGAGGAGGCTTCCGCGTCTCCGGCTACGGGACAGCCCAAGCGTCCCTCTCCAGCCCCCAAAGACGGCAAGGCGGTCTCCATACGTGGCCTCGTGGATAGCTGGTGGCAGGAGGCGCAAGCGGCCGGCCTCTCCCGTAAGACGCATCAAGCCTATGGCAGCGCCATGGATCGCCTTATCGAGCACGTTGGCCACGACGACGCCTCCCGGATCACCCCTGAGGACGTGTTGGGTCTTAAGGACGCTCGTCTAGCTGCTGGCGTGGGACCTCGGCCTTGGCAGCTCGAAACGGTGCGCGAAAAACATCGGCGCATTGGCAGAATGTACGGAAATGCCGGGCGACGTTTTCAAGCGCGCTTCAGCCGGCTTTGCATGTCGGCATTCTGCCGGATCAACCGATTACTCGTCAGGCAGCGGCATGCGGGGGCATGTCACGTCCTTGCCAGGAAGAGTGTCTCGCCCGGCCGCATCTCGTTGCGGACGGCCTTCTTGATCGCGGCGGGAATGGACGCCTCATCCAGTTCGAAAGTCCCTAGCCGGTTCAGGGCAGCGCGGATGTCGATCTCGGTGCCGAGAAACTCCATCACGACCCGCGCCGCGCCGATCGAGCGGCCGGAACCATGGCTGACGCCGACCATCACGCCGTCGAGGCGCTTCAATATGCGGCCCTTCGGATAGAAGATCGTCATCGAGACTTCACGATCTGAATCGCGGTGATAATCGATGGTGACGAGGCGGTCGCCGAGGGAACTGACGATGCCGCGATAGGTGATGAACAGCGACGACGGGTCGCCGGTCTCGTCATCGCCAAGGTAGCGTTGCTTAACCGTTGAGAGGAAGGTGCCCTTTTCGAAGCGCCAATGCACTAATTCGCGCTTGATCCGCTCCACGCCGAGATAGGTGTAGAAATAGCGGAAGTAGAAGCCCTGGTACTCAGCGAGGGCCTCAGCGTCGCCGCCGGTCAGCTTCTGGAGAAGGGCGAGGCTCGTATCCGACATCGCCGGCTGGGAACCTACGCGTCGCTTGAACGACGCGGCGAACGCCTCGTGTGGCGTGAAGAGCTCGTCCTCCTCCAGCCCGAAGAAATCGCAGATGCGCTTGTGATTGTGGCGCGAGGGCACGGCAGTCCCGCCGAGATAGCGGTTGAACTGCTGGCGGTTGATCTTCAGGCGCCGGCATACGTCCGACACCGAACGATAGTGATCGCAACAGAACTGGAGATTGGCGCGATAGTCCGCCTGCCGTTCCGCCAACAGCACGCGGAAGCGCGTCGCAATATCGGCCATGCCGGACTCCGAAGCGAATTGGTGCGGAAAGCGCATAAACTTGCGTCAGATAGCACATATGATTTGGATGGAACAGGCGAAACTGCCGTGTAACGCTGCAATCTCCAAAAAGCTCATAAAATAGTCAGCAGTGGTTACCCGTATGGAACAGCCGGCACCGCAGGAGTGGGATTGCATCGTCATAGGCGGCGGAATCGTCGGCGCCGCAGCGGCCTACTACGCCGCCCGCAACGGCATGAAGCCGCTGATCGTCGAGAAGGACCACGTCGCCGGGCAGCAGTCTGGCCGCAGCCTTGGCTTCGTGCGCCAGCAGGGGCGTGACTTCCGCGAATTGCCGCTGATGATCGAGGGCAACCGGCTTTGGAATGGCCTCGAAACCGAACTGGGGCGTCCGGTCGGCTGGATGCAGACCGGCAACCTCGCCACCGCCCGCACGCCCAAGCATCTCGCTGCCATGGAGCAGTGGGTGGCGCAGGCCGCGCCCTATAATATCGGCGTGCGCATGGTGACGGCAGCCGAGGTCACCGCGCTCACCGGCAACATGCAGCACGACTATATCGGCGGGATGTACACGCCCTCGGACGGCAAAGCCGATCCGGCACGCTCGACACGCGCATTCTTCGAGGCGGCGATCGAGGCCGGCGCCAAGGCCGTCATCGGGCGCGGCGTCGACGCCATCAACGTGGCGGGCGGTCGCGTGACCGGCGTCACGATCGGCGGGCGCGAATTCCGGAGCCGCATCGTGATCTGCGCCGCCGGCGCGGCCACCGGGCGCATGCTCGCCCCGCTCGGCGTCGTGGTGCCGCAGGACTGCGTGCGCATCACCGTCTGCCGGACAGTGCCAATTCAGGAGCGTATCGATCCCGGCATCTGGGGCGTCGACATTGGCATCCGCCAGGGACAGGACGGCTCCATCCACATCGCCGACAATGCCGCCGACTATGACATACGCTGGGACTCGCCGGCCTCGCTGCGCTGGTTCCGGCCGCTGTTCGACAAGAACCGTCATCTGGTGCGCCTGAATGCCGGACCGATGTTCGGGATCGGGCGCCACGCGCCCGAAGCAGTGCTCGATACCCCGCAGCCGGCCAACGCCCCGCCAGCGAACATGAAACGCGTCGGCGCGGTGCTCGAAATGTTCCGCCAGCATTACCCCAGCCTGCGCTCGGTCGGCTTGATGAGCTGGTGGGCCGGCAGCATCGACCACACGCCCGATGCGGTGCCGGTGATCGGTGCAGCCCCGAACATCGAGGGGTTGCTGATCGGTACCGGCTTCTCCGGCCACGGCCTCGGCCTTGGACCGGTGGGCGGCAAGGCTCTGGCGCAACTAGCCACCACGGGCGCGACCAACTCCGCCATCCAGCCCTTCGTCGCCGACCGTTTCGCGAAGGGCGAATGGCTGCCACCCGCCAATGTTCTCTAGAGAACGACGGGTCAGGCGCGGCAGCGCGAAGGGATAGTCACATGCTGGCAAGGGCGGAACACGCGGGTGAAGCAAGGGGCGCAGGCCTGGAGATCCGGGCGCTGCACAAGAGCTATGGCCATTTCCATGCGGTGAAGGGCATCGATCTGACGGTGCAGCCGGGCGAGTTCCTGACCTTCCTCGGCCCGTCCGGTTCCGGCAAGACCACGACGCTCAACATCATTGCCGGCTTCGAAACCCCAACCGCCGGCGAGGTGCTGTTCGACGGGCGCCCGCTGGTCAACACGCCGCCCTACCGACGCGACATCGGAATGGTGTTCCAGAACTACGCGCTGTTCCCCCATCTGACCGTGGAGGAAAACGTCGCCTTCCCGCTCACCGTCCGCAAGCTGAGCCGCGCGGCCGTTGCCGAGAAGGTCGCGCAGGCGCTCGGCATGGTGCAGCTGGGGCATCTCGGCGCGCGTTATCCGGCACAATTGTCAGGCGGCCAGCAGCAGCGGGTCGCCCTCGCCCGTGCGCTGGTGTTCAATCCGCGGCTGGTGCTGATGGACGAGCCACTCGGCGCCCTCGACAAGAAGCTGCGCGACCACATGCAGGTCGAGCTCATGCACCTGCACCGCTCGCTCGGCGTGACCATCATCTATGTCACCCACGACCAGGGCGAGGCGCTGACCATGTCGAACCGGATCGGCGTGTTCCAGGATGGCCGCCTCGTCCAGGTCGACACGCCCGACATCATCTACCGCAGCCCCGCGACGCTGTTCGTCTCGGATTTCGTCGGCGAGAACAACCATCTCGACGGAACCGTCGAGGAGCGGCATGCCGAGGGCTGTGCCGTACGGCTGGAGAGCGGACTGCGCATCGAGAGCCGGTCCGGTGAGGTCGGTCCCGGCGATGCCGTGCGGCTGACGCTGCGCCCCGAGAGCATCGCCATCCTGCCGGCCGGGACGGTTTCCGGGGAAGATAACCGCTTCGCCGGCCGCGTCGTCGAGCGGATCTATTTCGGTGATCACCAGCGCCTCGTCGTCCAGCTCCAGGGCGGCGTCACCGTCATGGTCAAGGCGTCACCCTCGCTCGCCTTGCCACCGGGAAGCCCGGTCGAGCTCGGCTGGCCAGCGGCGGCGTGCCACCCCTTCAGGCTGTCCTGAAACGACCCGAACCTCGCGTGCCACACAAAAGCAATCTCCAGAGGATCATCATAATGCACCGGAAGACACTCCTTGCCCTGAGCGCCGTGCCGGCGCTGCTGATCTCCGCGACGCTCGCGCAGGCCGACGACCTCGTCATCATGTCGTCGGGCGGCGCCTGGCAGGCGGCGCAGCGCCAGGCCTGGTTCGAGCCCTTCGCCAAGGAGAAGGGGGTGAAGGTGGTCGAGCAGGAGTTCCTCGGCGACCTCGCCAAGGTGAAGGCGATGGTGGACACCAAGAGCACCAGCGTCGATCTGGTCACCCTCGACGCCGACCTCGCCACCGTCGGCTGCGACAGCGGCATCCTGGAGAAGATCGACTATTCCAAGATCGCCGATCGCGCCTCCTATGGCGGCTCGGCCTTCGACTGCGCCGTCGGCCTCGACGTGACCGGCACCGTCGTTGGCTATGATCCGACCGTGCTCAAGGACGAGCCGATCGAGGTCTCGGCGCTGTTCGATCTCCAGCGCTGGCCGGGCCGGCGCGGCATCCGCAAGGCGCCGCAGTCCACCCTCGAATTCGCGCTGATCGCCGACGGCGTGGCCGCCGACAAGGTTTACGAGGTGCTCGGCACGCCGGAAGGTATCGATCGCGCCTTCAAGAAGCTCGACACCATCAAGAAGGACATCGTGTGGTGGGAGGCCGGTGCACAGCCCGCGCAGCTGCTCGCCTCGCGCGAGGTGGTGATGTCGACCGCCTGGAACGGACGCATCTACAACGCCGTCGTGCAGGACAAGAAGCCCTTCAAGATCGCGTGGAAGGGACAGATGCTGCAATATGACGTCGTCAGCATCCCCAAGGGCGCGCCGCATCCCGAGCTCGCCTACCAGTATCTCGCCTATGTCGCCAAGCCGGAGAACAATGTCCGCATCACCAACTACATTCCCTACGGCCCGGTAGTCGCGGGGGCGACGGAACTCGCCGATCCGGCGATCCTGCCGCATCTGCCGAATGCCAAGGATCACCTGCCCGGCTCGTTCGAGCTCGACGCGGTGTTCTGGGCTGATCATGGCGAGGAACTCACCAAGCGGTTCAATACGTGGCTGAGCCAGTGACCGATACGCCCGTCGCGGGCAGGTCCGGCCGGGACGGTGCGCGCTCGCGTGCCGTCCTGCTTGCCGCGCCGCTGCTCGGGCTGATGGCGCTGGCGTTCTTTGCCCCCATTCTTTGGCTGCTGGCGATGAGCGTCTACGATCCCACCGTGGCGCGCGGCCTACCGGCTACCGCCGAAGCTCTGGCGGGATGGAGCGGCGACGGGAACGCACCCGCCGCCGTCTACCCGGCCTTCGCCGCCGATCTCGGCGCCGCCCGGGAGGCGGGCACGCTGCTCGATCTCGCCCGCGCGCTGAACACCCGCCTTCCCGGCATCCGCAGCCGGGTGGTCTCCGCCGCCCGCGCCAATATCGACCCGGCCGCGGCGGATGAGGCGCGCTTCGCTGCCCTCCACAAGAGCTGGGTCGATCCGGCCACCTGGCGCGCGGTGCAGGCGAGCACCAGCCCATGGACCGGCTTTCATCTGCTGGCCGCGCTCGATCTGCGGGTCGGCGCTGATGGGAGCATCGAGCGCGTGCCGGCCGAGCAGGCGATCTTCCTCAAGGTGTTCCAGCGCACCTTCCTGCTGGCGGCGGCGGTAACGCTGCTCACCCTCATACTCGCCTTTCCGGTGGCCTATTTCGCTGCGCAGGCCCCACGGCCACTGGCCACGCTCATTCTCGCGCTGGTGCTGCTGCCGTTCTGGACCTCGATGCTGGTGCGTACGGCGTCATGGATGGTGCTGCTGCAGAAGGAAGGCGCGGTCAACCAGATCCTCGCCCTGTTCGGCCTCGGACCGCTGAGCCTGATGTATTCGACCTCCGGCCTACTGATCGCCATGATGCATATCCAGCTGCCCTTCACCTTCCTGCCGATCTACAGCGTGATGAAGAACATTCCGACGCAGCAGCTGAAGGCGGCCTATTCGCTCGGCGCGCCTCCACTCACCGCGTTCCGGCGCATCTACCTGCCGCAGGCTATGCCGGGTGTCGCGGCGGGATGCTTGCTCACCTTCATCCTGTCGCTCGGCTATTACATCACGCCGGCGCTGATCGGCGGCCCGCAGGACCAGGTGATCAGCAACAGCGTTGCCAACTACATCAATGCCGAGCTGAACTGGCACATGGCCGCGGCTCTGAGCGTGGTGCTGCTCGCCTTCACCTTCGTGCTCTACGCCGCCTTCGGCCGCTATCTGGCGCCCTCCAGCTTGAAGGCGAAATAGCATGGCGGACGGGATGCATGTTTCGTTCTCGGCCCGCCTGCGCACCGGCCTGCTGGCCGGCTGGACCGTGCTGGTGCTGCTGTTCCTGGTGGTTCCGATCCTCATCCCGGTGGTGCTGTCGTTCAACAGCGAGCGCTTTTTCCTGTTTCCGCCGAGCGACTTCTCGCTCCGCTGGTATCAGGAAGTGCTTGGGGAGGAGCGCTGGCGGGCTTCCATCGTCAACAGCCTCGTCGTCGGGTTCGGCGCCACCTGCCTCGCCACCGTGCTGGGTACCATGGCGGCGCTCGGGCTCGACGCGCCAGCCTTCCCCGCCCGACGGCTGGCGCGGGCGCTGATCATGTCGCCGGTGATCACACCGATCGTCATCACTGCCGTCGGCAGCTACCTGTTCGCGGCGCAGGTGGAGCTCATCAATACCTACGCCGGGCTGATCCTCGCCCACACCATTCTCGGCGCGCCCTTCGTTGTCGTCACCGTCTCGGCCAGCCTCACCGGCTTCGACGCGAACCTGATGCGCGCGGCCAGTATGTGCGGCGCGCCGCCGCTTCACGCCTTCCGGCGGGTGATGCTGCCGCTGATCCTGCCAGGCGTGCTGTCTGGGGCCGCCTTCGCCTTCGTGACCTCCTTCGACGAGGTGGTCATCGCGCAGTTCCTGACCGGTGCTACCCATCGCACGCTGCCGTTGCAGATGTTCACTGGTCTGCGCGAGCAATTGAGTCCCGCTCTCGCGGCGGCCGCCACCTTCATGATGCTGCTCTCGCTGGTCCTGCTCGGCGTCACCGAGATCCTTCGCCGCCGTACGGCCCAGCGCGTCGCGCGGGCGCGCATTCCTGCCTAGCCGCTCCCACTTGCCGCCAGAGGATTTTCCCGATGAAGCTCGATCATTTCGCGTGGGCGACACCCGACCTCGATGCTGCGGTGGCGGATATCGAGGCGCTGGGCGGGGTGCGCGCGGCGGCCGGCGGCGCCCATCCCGGCAAGGGCACGCGCAACGCGCTCCTCGATATCGGCAACGGCGCCTATCTCGCCATAGACGGTCCCGATCCGCAGCAGCCTCTCGTCGACAACAATGGCGCCCGCCTGCAAGCGCTTGATCATCGCGTGCTCATGCTGTTCGCCGTCCAGACCGACGATCTCGAGCTGGCTACGAAAGTGCTCGCGGAGGAGGGTCTTGATACCGGAAAGGCGATTGGCGCCCGCGCCACGCCGTCAGGCGAGCATCTGGAGTGGGAGTTTATCGAGGTGCCGGCCGGCCATGATCTCGGAGCGGCCCTGCCGATCATAAAGAAATGGAGGACGGCGAAGCACCCGTCCGCCGATGCGCCGTCTGGCTGCGTTCTCGCGGACTTCAAGGTGCTTCACCCGGATCCGGAGCGGGTACGTGGGCTTTATCAGCGTCTGGGGCTCGACATCCCGGTTGTCCAAGCCGACATGATATCGCTTGTCGCTGTCTTTGAGGGCAACAACGGGCGCTTTGAACTGCCAGGTGGACTTTGATGAGATGGCTGCGTCGACCTGTCACACCGTCGACTTCAAGATTCGCCCTGGACGCATGAGGCCGTCGATGTGTTTTGCCGCTGTCGCGGCTACTCGGCGACTGTCGGTAGTGCGCGACCCGGCTGAAAACCCTGCCAAAGGATTTCCGTACATTCCACCAATGCGACGATGTCTTTCGCGCACCATTTCGGGCTGCCAAGGCCGAGGTCATAGATTGCGGCGGCGATGGTCGATTAACACCTGTTTTTCGGCAGGTGTCGCCGTGAAGCCCAACGCCACTGGTGAAAGTCGGCAGCCGGTGTTGACACTTTCCCGACTCTGGAAACGTCCGGTTTCGGGCAATCACGCATGACAAGGGGAGTTTGGCTGGGCCCGAAGTCGCCCGCCGGCGTCTTGGCTAGGATGACGATCTTGAGCAGCACGCGTAACGCCGGAATGTCCATTGTCCATCGCGGAATGCGTAAACTCGGCGCCGATCATGCCTTCCGGCACCATCGCGATGGTTGCGTAAACAACAACGGCTGGCGGCAAGCACGCTAGGTTAATCGTCGAGCGCCAGAAAAATCACCGTCTAGGATATCAGACTATCATCAGCAAATCATGGTTGAGGCCGTCGAGAAGGATGCGGGCGGATTTGTCGGGCAACGGGATGCGTATTCCGTCAAGCACGGAATATGGTCCATCACTATCGCCCTTTCCCATAGCCCGAACCTCAATCGTGCAGACTGCTCCATCGAGCGTCACCGTTGCTGCGAAGCCGGGCCATGCCGAGGGGATGCAGGGCGCGACGACGAGGACGCCGCCCTCCCGGCGAATGCCGAGAATGCCCTCGATGCCAGCGCGGTGCATCCAGCCGGCGGAACCGGTGTACCAGGTCCAGCCGCCGCGGCCGATATGTGGAGCGACAGAGTAGATGTCGGCGGCGACGACGTAGGGCTCGACCTTATAGCGTTCGGTCTCCTCCGGCGTGCGGGCATGGTTGATCGGGTTGAGCAGTGCGAAGAGCTCATGCGCTTTGTCACCCGCGCCCAGTTTTGCGAAGGCGAGGACCGCCCACATGGCGGCGTGGCTGTATTGCCCGCCATTCTCGCGCAGGCCCGGCGGGTAGCCCTTGATGTAGCCGGGGTCGAGCGGCGTTCTGTCGAAGGGCGGGGTGAACAGCAGGGCCAGCCCCTCGTCGCGGCGGATCAGATGACGCTCGAGCGAGGTCATCGCGATGCCGGCGCGCAGGGCATCAGCGGCGCCGGACAGCACGGCCCAGGACTGTGCGATGGAGTCGATGCGGCATTCCCTACTGTCCTTGGAACCGAGCCAGGTACCATCGTCAAAAGTTGCCCGGCGATACCACTCGCCATCCCAGGCTGACCGCTCCAGTGCCCGCCGCACTGAGGCGGCATGCGCACGCCAGCGCCGGGCGCGTTCGGGATCGCGTGCTTCCGCCAGTGGTGCAAAGATGTCGATGGTGCGGATCAGCAGCCAGCCGAGCCAGACGCTCTCGCCTTTTCCGCCTTCGCCGACGCGGTTCATGCCGTCGTTCCAGTCGCCGATGCCCATCAGCGGTAGACCATGCGCGCCGGTGAGCGAAAGCGCGTGCTCGAGGCCACAGGCGCAGTGCTCGAACAGTGAGGCTGTCTCGTCCGCCAGCATCGGCTGGAAGAAATGCTCGTGCTCCTCCGGCCGCAATTGCGGCCCGTCGAGATACGGTACCCTCTCGTCGAGGATCGCGGCATCGCCCGAGCTTTCAATATAGGTCGCTGCGGCAAAGGCGAGCCATACATGATCATCGGAGATGCGGGTGCGCACGCCCTGGCCCGATTGCGGCAGCCACCAATGCTGGACGTCGCCATCGACGAATTGTCGTCCGGCTGCGCGCAAGAGATGGCTGCGCGTCTCCTTTGGCAGTGCCAGCGTCAGCGCCATGCCGTCCTGCAACTGGTCGCGGAAGCCATAGGCGCCGCTCGCCTGGTAGAAGGCGGAGCGCGCGGTGATGCGACAGGCCAGCGTCTGGTAGAGCAGCCAGCCGTTCAGCATGATGTCCATCGCCCGGTCCGGCGTCTTCACCTGGACGGTGCCGAGCACCGCGGTCCAGTGATCGCTCACCGAGGCGAGGACGGCATCGAGGTCGGCCTGGCGATAGCGCGCGACGAGCGCCCGGACTTCGTCCACCGACCCGCATTGACCGATGAAGGAGACGACCTCGACGGTCTCGCCGATGCCGAGCTCCACCACCGTCTGCAGGGCGGCGCACGGATCGAGGCCGGCGCCGGTCCTGCCGGACAGCGGGGCCATGCTTGCAAGCCCGAGCGGTGACGCGGGTCCGCCATCGCGGCCGAGGAATTCGGTGCGGTCCGCGGTCCACGCGGTCTGCCGTCCGGCGAGATCGGTGAAGGCGATGCGGGAGCCGAAGGCGGCGCTCCAATGATTACGCGCCAGCATCACGCCGTTCTGCGGGTCGATCTCGGTGGCGATGAAGGGGGCGGAGGCGCCGCGCGACGTGCCGAGTACCCACTCCGCATAGCCGGTAATAGAGAGCTGCCGCGGCCGGTCGGTCAAATTGGTGAGCTTGAGGCGGGAAATCTTGATTGGGTCGCCGAGCGGCACGAATTGCAGCAGGTCGAGCGCGACGCCGTTCGCCTCGTGCTCGAAGCGGCTGTAGCCGAAGCCGTGCCGCGCGACATAGATGCCATCGTCGCGGATCGGCCGCGCCGTCGGGCTCCACACATCGCCGGTCGCCTCGTCCCGCACATAGAAGGCTTCGCCGACCGGATCGGCGACGGCGTCGTTGGACCATTGGGTGATCTGGTTCTCGCGACTATTGGCCGACCATGTGTAGCCGCTGCCCTCGGCCGAAATCTGGAAGCCGAAGCCGGCATTGGCGACCACGTTGATCCAGGGTGCGGGCGTCGTTCGGTCCTGCGCGAGGACGGTCACATACTCCCGCCCGCCCTTGTCGAACCCGCCTAGGCCGTTAAAGAATTCGAGGGTGGGCGGTTCGGGCGACGGCACGGGACCGTGCATCGAGGTCAAGTTGTGATCACGGCGGCGGATGGCCGGAGGATGCGGCGCCCGGTACACGCGAGCGAGTTGGTCGACGATGGCGCCGCGCCGCGCCGGCAACACCACGCGGGCAACCGACTGCACAAGGGCGCGTGCCTCCACGCTCATGAGATCGGCACGCAGCACATAGACGGCCCCCCGCGCCGGTTCTTCCCCGAGGAGTGGGCGCGATGCGTTGGTCCGCACCGCCGTCTCTATGGCGATTTGCAGATCCTGCACGTAGGAGGAGGAGCGCTCATTGATGATGACGAGATCGACGGCGAGGCGCTTCATCCGCCAGTATTCATGGGCGCGCAGCAATTGGCGCACCTGGGCGATGTCCTCGATATCGTCGATCCGCAGCAGCACGATCGGCAGGTCGCCGGAGATGGAATGCTGCCAGAGGCCCGATTGCGGCCCGGCTCCGCGAAGGATCGTCTCGGATGGCGACCTGAAACGCCCATCGGCATAGAGCAGAGGAGCGGCGAGGCGCTGGAAATCGGCAGCTTCCTCCACATTGACGTCAAGATGTCGAAGCTGAACCTGCGCCTGTGTCCACGCCAAGGTCTTGGCGCGGTCGAACGCACTACGATCATGATGCGTGTCGATGAGATCAAGGAGTTCCGCCCGCGACGAGGCCACAACGGTCCAGAAGGCGACGCGTGCGACTTTGCCCGGCGCGATGCGCACGCTTTGACGCAGCGAGAAGATCGGATCCAGCACCGTCCCCACGGTGTTCGACAGCGACAGGCGGCCCGACATGGCGTCCGCCGTACCCACGTCGCGCCCGCGGCCGATGAAACGGCCACGGTCAGTCTCATATTGCGGGGTAGCCGCGATCTCGCCTTCCACCACCGCGAAATGTGCCGCCCATATCTGCGGCTCGCCCGGCGTCCGGAGCCGTCGCGTGGCGAGGAGGGCGCCGAACTCCGGCAGATGCTCGGTCTCGACGAACATCTTGGCAAAGGCCGGGTGGGCTTCATCGGTGGCCGGCGTGGTCAGGACGAGCTCGGCATAGGAGGTCAGCTCGATCTTCCGGGTCAGCCGCCCGCTATTGGTCAGTGAAACCCGCCGGACCTCGCCATTGTGCTCGCCGGAAACGATGACATCCATCGTCGTGGTCAGGCCGACATCGTGGCGGATGAACTCGGCATGGTCCTCGCCGAACACGACATCGCTTTCGCTGGCGCCGCCCGCCATCGGCTGGGTGGTAGCGGACCAGACGTTGCCGCTCCTCATGTCGCGAAGGAAAACGAATGAACCCCAGTCGTCGCGGGTGGCGTCCTCGCGCCAGCGCGTCACTGCAATGTCTCGCCATCGGCTATAGCCGCCGCCGGACGCCGTCATCATGACGGCGTAGCCGCCATTGGAGAGCAGATGCGTGATCGGCGCACCGGCCGTGGGCGCGACAAGGCGGCGTACCGTGGCTGCTTCGCTGCGGGCATCGACGGCCGCGGCGCGGACTTCCTCGGCACGTGGACGGGCCACGACGACGTCGCGGGGCGAGCGCTCCTGTAGCAGCAGCTCGCTTGCCCGGATCATCGGCTCACGGTGGAAACGGGCGCGCATCTCGCCACCCAGCAGCGTGTTGGCGATGGCGACGATGGTCATGCCCTGGTGATGGGCCATGAAGCTGCGGACGATGGCGACGCTCTCGTCTTCCGGAAGCCGAGAACGGGTGAAGTCGAGCGCCTCATAGAAGCCGTAGCGGCCCTGCGCCCCCAACTCGGCGAGGCGAGCATAATTCTGCCGCGCGCGCTCGGGATCCGCCATGCTGGCGAGGCCGGTCGCATAGGGCGCGACCACCACACTCTCCGAGAGCCCGCGCTTGAGGCCGAGGCCCGGCACGCCGAAATTGGCGTACTGATAGGTAAATTCGATGTCGCGCGCATTATAGGCGGATTCCGACATGCCCCAAGGAACGCCCAGCGACCGGGCATAGGATTGCTGCCGCTCGACCACCAGGCGGTTGGTCTGCTCGAGCACGCTGCCGGCTGGTGCACGCATCACCAGCGATGGCATGAGATATTCGAACATTGATCCCGACCAGGAGATCAATGCCGAGCCGTTGCCGAGCGGCGTCGCGAGCCGACCGAGCCGGAACCAGTGGCGGGTCGGTGCGTCGCCCTTGGCGATGGCGAACAAACTGGCGAGCCGCGCTTCGGACGCCAGCAAGTCGTAGCAGCTCGGGTCGAGGCCGTTGTCTGCCAGCGAATAGCCGATGGAAAGCAGCTTCCGCTCGGGATCGAGCAGAAATGCAAAGTCCATCTCCATCGCCATGGTCCGGGCCGTGTCCGCCAGCGCGGTCAGCCGCAATTTCGTGGCTGCCGGTGCCGCCAAGAGCTGGAGGTGGTCGCGCTGGTATTCGTTCACCGCCCTGCCGATCGTCTCGATCCAGTAGGCGATGTCCGTAGTGCCATCCCCACCTGTCGCCGGGAGGATCTCCTGCGCAACTCTGTGGGCCCTGTCAGCGAGCCGCTTCAGAATGGGCGCCGTCGCTTCCAGTGTCTGCACGCCGTTCAACTGCGCGTCGATCTCGTCCAGTCCCGCCGCCAGCGCCTGTCCTTGTGCATTGCCAACCATCGGCAGGGCCGTCATCGCCTGGCGCGCCAACGCCAGAGCGTCGGCGATGCCCGCGCGAGCGTTCACCCCGATGGGCGCATCCCTCCATTCCTCACAGGCATTGGCGAGTGCGATCAGATGGCCAGCGAGATTGCCGCTGTCGACGGACGAGACATAGGCCGGCGGCAACGCGGCGAGGTCTTGCGTCCCGTACCAGTTGAAGAAGTGTCCGCGGAAACGGGGCAGCTGCTTCAAGCTGGCGAACGTCGCTTCAAGCCGCTCGATGGTCTCTATCGTGCCGGTCCAGCCGAAGTCGCGGGCGGCGACCGCCGAGAGCAAATAGAGGCCGATATTGGTCGGCGAGGTCCGATGGGCGACGATCGGTTTCGGCTCTTCCTGGAAATTGTCCGGCGGCAGCATGTTCTCGGCCGGCGTAACGAAGGTCTCGAAATAGCGCCATGTGCGCCGGGCGATCAGGCGTAGGTCGCGGGCATCGGTATCTGCAAGGTCGAGGTGTTGCGGCACCCTGGGCGAACGGCTCGCCCATTGCGCCATGAGGGGTGCGCCGAGCCAGAGCAGGGCAAATGGCAGGATGAGCGGCCAGGAGGCGAGCGCCAGGACAAGCGCGCCTGCGGTCATCGCAAGGGCCAGCAAGGTGCCGCTGGCCATCTGTCGATAGAAGCCGAGGACATCCAGCCGGGGGACTGCGGAGGACTTCGCGGCGGTCGTCCATTCCAACAGATGGCGTCGCGTCACCAGCAGCCGCACCAGCGTGCGCATGGCGGCATCGCCCGCCCGCCACGCCTGATCGGCCAGAAAGACGAGCGACAGCAATGTCTGGGAGGCGGCGAGCTGCAATTCAGCCACCAGTCTGGCGAGGTGGCTGCGCAGCCTTACGTCGGGGTGACGAGGAAATACCGAAGACGCGATCGGCAGGACGGCGGGAACCATGATCGTCATGATCATCAGCAAGGTGCCGACGAGCGCCGCCGGCATGGGAAACAGCCAGCATAGGCTCAGCCCCAGCAGGGTCAGCGGGGCCAGCGTGGAGCGGCG
Organism: Ancylobacter sonchi; assembly: GCF_018390695.1. Taxonomy (GTDB): domain Bacteria; phylum Pseudomonadota; class Alphaproteobacteria; order Rhizobiales; family Xanthobacteraceae; genus Ancylobacter; species Ancylobacter sonchi. The sequence continues at coordinate 167,244 of NZ_JAHBGF010000020.1, forward strand.
CAAATTGTCGAACATCTTCCAGCGACCGACCGGCGTCAGCGCGCGCCGTCCCACTCCCACACTGGAAATCCACGGAAGCAGCTGCCAGTCACCGCGTATCCAGCGATGCTGCCGCTTGGCGACAACGTCGTAGCGCGAGGGGAACTCCTCCACGACCTCGACGTCCGAGGCGAGGCCGGCGCGGGCAAACACGCCTTCGAAGAGGTCGTGGCTGAGCAGCGTGTTCTCCGGGATACGGCCGGCGAGAGACGCCTCGAAGGCATCGATGTCGTAAATTCCCTTGCCGGTGTAGGAGCCTTCGCCGAACAGGTCCTGATAGACGTCGGAGACCGCCGCGGCATAAGGGTCCATGCCACCGCCGCCGGAGATGACCCGCTGATAGAACGAGCCCTCGCTGCCGATAGGAAGCGAGGGAGTAACGCGCGGCTGGAGTATGCCGTGGCCCCCGACCACCCGTTGCCCGACGGCATCGAATTTCGGGCGGTTCAGCGGATGCGCCATCTTGCCGACCAGCCGGAGCGCGGCGTCGCGCGGCAGCCGCGTGTCGGCATCGAGCGTGATGACGTAGCGCACATCCTGCGGGACATGCGGGATCCGGCCACCGACGGGCAGGAAGGAGGTGTCGTCCGCGCCGCGCAGCAGGCGGTTGAGTTCATGCAGCTTGCCGCGCTTGCGTTCCCATCCCATCCATTTGCCTTCGCCTTGGTCGAACCGGCGACGGCGGTGCAGCAGGAGAAAGCGGTCACCCGCAGGGCCTGGGCCATAGCGCAGATTTAGCTGCTCGATCCCCTGCTCTGCGAGCTCCAACAGCGCCGCATCGCCCGGCAAGATCTCGGAATCGGCGTCTATACCGTCCGACAGTAGGACGAAGGTGAGATCGCCGCCGATCCCGGAGAGAAAGTGGACCTCGAGCCTGTCGATCTGCTCCTGCAGGTCTGCCTCGCTGGTAAGCAGCGTCGGCACGGCGACGAGGGTGCGGAGGGACCCTGGAACGCCATCCGCGAGCTCGAGGCCGGGCAGAATGGTGGCGCCGAACATCCATGCCACGCCCCGGTTCACCAGCGCGGTCGCCACCTCGCTTGTCGGGACGAAGCCGACGAGGGCGAAGACGGCCAGCCAGCTCCCGGAGAGACCGGCCGCGGAGAGAACCCAAAGTGCCACCCCGATCAGACTGAGCGTGACGGCGAGGATGGCGCCGACATATCCGCCAATGCCGAGGCGAATGCTGACGCGGCTCAAGCGCAGCCGAGGTGGCGGGCGGAAGTGGATGGCCTGTTCGAACGCGCGCCGCCCTTCGGCGATGAGATGGTAGCCGGGATCCTCTATGGGGTCGGCGTCCGCATGCTTCTGTGCCGGAGACGCCGCCAGTGCCGCGACCTCCAGCGCGCGCTTGGCGATGTCAAGCTCTGACAGCTCGGAGCCGCGGGCGAGTTGCTCAATCGCGCTGCGGTAGAGATTGCGGGTGGGGAAATCCATCGAAGCGAAGGCACTGCCGGCTCGCAGTCTGTCGTCGACCAGGCTGACGCTCTCGAACAGGTCGGCCCAATCGATGTCGGAAATCAGCCGCATGCTGGTGATGACGTTTCGCACGCTTACATTGGAGGCGCCGAGCCGCTGTTGAGCATGCTGCACAACGCCGTCGACCGAAGCGCCCTGCGCTGCCAGCCGTGCCTCCAGCCATCCCAGTGCCGGCGTCGTTCGCGGGTCCTGGTCCCGGAGTCGCTTGACCAGCTGAGCGGCGAAGACCTCATCCAGCGGCCCCGGCGAGCGGGTCAGGATGTCCGCTTCGAGCGCTGAACGCGCTTCGCCCGAGATGAAAAGCCGGTCGGCCAGCAGGTCGGCCTCCCGGCGTGATCGGCGCCCGGTGGTGATCTGATCGGCGAGCCGGCGCAGGTTCTCGATGAGCACGATGCGCAGCGTGATTGCCACCGCCCACAGCTCGCCGATCGTCAGCGGCTGGACCTGCTGGTACGCCCCGATGAAGCGGCGCAGCGCCTCGGGATCGAAATGGCTGTCCGTGTGCGCGACATAGGCCCAGGCGAGGCCCAGCACTCGCGGGTAACCGGCGAACGGCCCTTCGGCGAGCTTCGGCAATTGTCGGTAATAGCCGGGCGGCAGGTCGTCTCGAATCTCGCGTATCTGCTCTTCGACGAGATGATAATTGTCGAGCAGCCATTCGGCGGCGGGCACAACGCTCCGCCCGGCTTCGGCATCGGCCGCCGTCGCACGATAGGCGACGAGCAGGGCGCCGGCGTTGTTTTTCAGGCGGGCATGCAGGGAGGGGACGGATGGCGGCTGCGATGTGGTCGGTTGAGCCGCTGCCAGGCTCCGGGCATGCTGCTCCAGCCGCTCTGTGCCGAAGAGTTCCTCACGGATCGGCGCGGGATCATTCCAAGCGGAACCTTGCCATGCGCGTTTCCGCCACAACGAGATGTATGAACCGCAGCGACGGCGGAGACTGGCGATTGGATTCATATATGCCTTCCGGTCAAGAATACGCGAGAGGCATGGGCAGGCTGATGCCTATCTCCGTAGGATGTAATGGCTACAGGCGACGAATCGGGAATCGGGTCGGTTCGCGTGCCGGCCGCGGCGCGTGCCAGCCCGATCGTCGGCGCCAGTCGGCTGCCATCGGCAATTCACCGTGGACATCGACATGAGCCGCACTGTCGTCCCGCGAAAGGTGCCTCTCGGAGAACTGCAGGCTGAGCACCCGTCCCTCGGCGGTCCGCAAGCGCAAATCGACGCGCCCGAACACTTCCCTGAGCGTCGATGCCGACAAGCGAATCTCCCCGCAGCTTGTCACCCGGCCGGAGTTCGAGAGGTAGCCATCGAAATCATATTGCACTGGTGCGACCGACGCGTTTCCGCACAGGAGAAGGCCGGTCCCGCGAAGTCCGCCGAGATAGTCCATGGTCGATATCCCTGGGTACAAGGCCAGGCGTCGAGGTCGACCTTCCGCGCCTTCGTCAATTCGTTGGCGATGACGTTAAAAACTCGGCCGAAATCGCCAGGCAGAGTGAGGCGGGCCGCTGTGTCGTGACGGGACAGCAATAGGCGGGGAAGGAAATGCCAGGAACTTCCTCCTCGTCGATCACCAGCCGGCAGATGCCGGCAGGCTGTAGCTGCTCAAGCTTGCTCGGCTTGAGCGGATGCCTGGACGTGCCCGTGGTTTCCTTGCCACGAATGGTCATGTCAGCATCTCACCCCTTCTTCTTTGGCAACGCGATCGGCGCGGACATTCCCTTCACGAGGACGGGAGCAGCCACAGGCTCCTTTTTCTTCTTCGGCTTCTTCGCTTCTCGATTGCCGCGCAACTGACCCTTGGCCATGGCCGTCTTCCTTCATGCTGCATTGATCTGTATCCGACGGCACGAAAAACCCCGCGACCTCGGGGGGGCGCGGGGCCAATAGACGCTGGGCGCCTCGGCTCGCTTCGGCATCGCTCGTTGAGGTCGCCGGTACATCCGTGGTCGACCGGAAGACGATGACCTTGTCGGCGGGCCTGAAGTTCGGCGCCACCAACACCATGCAATCAGCTCAACGACTGGAGCTTGTCGGCGGTCATCTTGCCGCTTTTCTTGTCGGGGATAAGCTCGAAGCCCACCTTCTGACCTTCTCGCAGCTCGCTCAGACCGGCACGTTCTACGGCACTGATGTGAACGAACGCATCGCTGCCACCGCTATCCGGCGCGATGAATCCAAAGCCCTTCTGGGCATTGAACCATTTTACGGTTCCCGTGGTCATGGGATACCCTTTCGCAATCGTAATTCTGGCTTACCTGCAAATATACAGGCCGTCGAAATCGCATTTTCAGGAAAAGAGAACATAACAGTGCGGAAATAAATTCCGCGAGATGGATGTTCATCTTGCCGTTTATCGACCCAACCAATATGTATCTCGGAACGGAATATTGCAAGGACAATGAATTTTTAAATCAACGAAGTTGGAAATTTCCGGCCAGAATTGAGAAAAACAAAGGGAATGAGCCGGAATCCTTTCCGTGACGTCGGTGGCCCCAAAGCACATAGGTGGACAGCGGCCAATGCATCGATGCCGCCGAGGGATACCCAAGGGGAAATTCAATGATCACATTGCGAATTCGCCACCGGACCACCTACGGCTACAATCGGCCGGTGAGCCTGCGCCCACACCGCCTCATGCTTCGTCCTCGCGAAAGCCGGGAGCTTCGCCTGCGTTCGATGAAGCTCACGGTGGAGCCGCAGGCGATGGTGACATGGGCGCATGACGTGGCCGGCAACATGGTGGCAACCGCTACCTTCCAGGTTATGACGGACAAGCTGATCATTGAAAGCGTCACGGAGCTTGAACTCGATGCTGTGGAATGGCCGGTCTTCGACGTTGCCGCTTCGGCGATCTTTCATCCTTTCCAGTACAGTGCGGATGAGCGGACCGATCTCGGCGCGCTGTCCGTTCCCCAGCATCCCGATCCGGTAGGACGACTACAGACATGGAGTGAAGCCTTCGTCTGCAGCACGCCGACGGACACGCTCGCGCTTCTGAAGGATATCAATGCCGGTATCCTGGAATGGATCTCCTATCAGGAGCGCGAGGATGAGGGCACCCAATCGCCGATCCAAACCTTGGACCGTGGATGGGGATCTTGTCGCGACATGGCCGTGCTTTTCATCGAGGCGGTCCGGACGCTGGGCTTTGCGGGTCGGATCGTGTCGGGTTATCTGCACAACCCCTCCCTGGAGATAACAGGGTCGGCAGGCATGGGAACGACCCATGCTTGGGCGGAGGTCTATGTACCTGGCGCCGGCTGGATCACATTCGACCCGACGAACCGTAGCGTTGGTGGGGCAAATTTAATACCCGTCGCGGTGGGGCGGGACATCCGGCAGGTGATGCCGGTGGTCGGCGAGTTCATCGGTATGAGCGATGCCTTCGACGCCATGTCCATTGAGGTGTCCGTCCAGGCATAGGCGCTTCGTCTCGTCTCACCAACCACCCTTCCATCGCTCGCGCCAAGGGAAGTATCGCCTTCAAGGCGGTGCACCGCCAGGCGTCGTCCCCGAAATTTAGACGTCCGCTCTTGGTCAAGGCGCGAACTGCCGCTTTTGGCGCAACAGGCACGGCCAGCCCAGGCGAGAGGGGGAGATCGTGACATGAATGTCATGAGCAGTCCCGCTCTCCCGCGGGACCGAGTCGCCGTTTGCGGCTCCTAAACCTCTTGCGGGTCATGTTCGGCCCGGTCTGCAACCGGAGGCGCGATGTGGAAACGTCCCTGTATGAGCCCGTCAAACGCTTCCTCGAGCAACTCGGCTACGCCGTCAAAGGCGAGGTCGGGCATTGCGACATGGTCGGCCTGCGGGACGATGATGCGGTGGTGGTGATCTGCGAACTGAAGATGGCGTTCAATCTTGAACTCATCCTGCAGGGCGTCGACCGGGCAAGCGCCGGCGACGAAATCTGGCTGGCGGCGCAACTTTCCGTCCGCGGCAAGGGGCGGGAGAGCGATGCGCGTTATCGCAATCTGTGCCGACGGCTCGGCTTCGGGTTGCTGGGCGTTTCCAACTCCGGCCGCGTCGACATCCTTGTCTCCCCGATAGCACCAATGCCACGCAAGGATCCCCGCCGGCGCTCAAGGCTGGTGGATGAGCACAAGCGACGCCAGGGCGATCCGGTGGCCGGCGGCGGCACGCGCAAGCCGATCATGACGGCCTATCGCCAGCAGGCACTCGCCTGCGCCGCCGCGATGGCATGCGCTCCGCAGCGGCCCCGCGATCTCAAGGCGTCATTTCCCGATGCGCAGAAAATCCTGCGCCGGAATGTCTATGGCTGGTTCGAGAGATCGGAGCGCGGCGTCTATGCCCTGACCGAAACGGGGCGGAGCGCGCTGGCAGCATGGGGCCCGGCCTTGCCCGCATGCGCTGACGACGAAGGGATGAATAGAAGCAACGTTGCATAAGCGAGTTGCACCGCGCGACGCCGGCTGTCGGGCGACCGTCCAAGTTCGGCTTCTGACGCTCAACGACAAGGCGGCTTGCACTGGGTATGGCAAACATCGGCGACAAAGACGGAGCCAGCTCCTTTTGCCGAGCAGGCCTTTTGGGATACGTGACGGTCAACCAGCCGGCGTGAAGCGGAGAGTGCCGGCTCGGCGCGTTGCCTTTCCGGTGTCGCTCGTGTGGTTGACGCCGTCCATCACGGGAACCTCGGAGAAATCGAACGGGCTCATTCCGTCCAGGCAAGCGACATTTACGGCATACAGGTTCTGATTGGATCGTCGTTGATGGTGCGTATAGATCCCGCAGCGAGAACAGAAGAAGTGCTGCGCTGATCCAGTATGGAAACGGTAGGTCGTCAGCACCTCCTCGCCCTGCAGGATGTCGACCCCGCCCATTTCAGCCATCACGACGACGGCACCACGCATGCGACAGTAGGAGCAGGTGCAGCGCCGGATCGAGTTGAAGCCGTCGCTGAGCGACACCTCGAAGCGCACCGCGCCGCAATGGCATCGGCCAGCCCGGACGTTTGTGTTGCTCACCATGTTGTCGCTCGTCCTATTTTCATCGCGCGTCGGCCTTAGGAAACTGCGTTTGAAAAGTGCATCGCCTCATACCGTGACCGGCAACCTCAAGCGCAACGGGATGATTGCCGCTCATCGCCTTGCGAGCCTCGGCCCGAGGGCGAGGGCGAGTGGCAGGTTCGCCAGTGCAGCGGCGGCGGTTCCCAGCGTCGCGACGACCGGCCCCGCCTGATCGCCCACCACGCCGAACAGCAGCGGCGACAGTGCTCCAGAGCCGATCACGCCCGTGTAGAAGATGGCGAAGGCGCGCTCGGTCCGGTCGGTGGGCGCCAGCTCCGGCACGGTGCCGTAGAGTACCGAGGAGGTGCCGTTCAGCGTGAGCCCGAGCAGCGGCAGGATGACCAGCAGCGGCAGGAGCGGCAGGGCGGCGGCGAGCGCGATCATCAGTGCCGTAAGCCCCTCGGTGCACAGGGTAACGCCGACGACACCCCAGCGCTGCGCGAGCCAGCCGCAGGCGAGCTTGCCGGCCGCTCCGCCCAGGAAGACGAGGGCAAGGGCGGTGCCGATGAGCGGCTGCGAGGCCCCTTTGAGCTGCAGCAGAAACGGCAGGAAGGTCAGGAAGCCCATGCGCACGCCGGTGTCGATCACCCCGATCGCCAGCAGCAGCGGGAAACCACGTCCGTCGCGGCGTGGCACTTCCCGCGTGGAGGTGGGCGGCGATGGCGTCGGCTCGATCCTGGGCATTGACAGTGTGAGCAGGGCCGCGACAACGATCCCCGCCAGCGCGAGCAGCCACAAGGCCGGCCGCCACGGCGCGAACGACAGGCCGAAGGACAGCGCGGCCGGAATGAGAGCCTTTCCGAGATCGCCGCTGAAATTATAGGTGCCGAGCGGCCCGCGCGCCGCCGTCCCATAGGCACGCGACACCGCGCTGGAGGCGATCGGATGCTGGACGCTGGAACCGGCGCCGGAGACGAACAGCGCGACGCAGAGCCCCATCGCGCCGCCGCTGAACCCGGCGAGGGCATAGCCCGCTGCGGCGAGCGCCGTCCCGAGGATCAGCACGGCCCGGCCGCCGACATGATCGGCAAGCCAGCTCGCGGGCACCTGCAACACGGCCATGGCGCCGGCATAGAGGCCGCGAAGCATCGCAAGAGCAACATAGTCGAGCCCGAACTCGGCCCGCCAGACCGGAAGGAGCACGTAGATGGCGTCGGTGTAGCCGTCGTGCAGGGCGTGGGCGAGGCCGGCGAGAGCCAGAGTGCGCCGGCGGGACTGCGACGTCTGCGACAGCGCCGACGGCTCGGCGGAAGTGGCTATGCTGGATGAATTTGTCACGTCAGCACTCTGCGCCTGCTAGAATACCGCATGCAAACGACTAATTCGGCTGTTCGATGTTAGAAAAACTCATATGAGGGGCCCCTCGAAAGACCGACCTCTGCCGCCTCTCAACGCCGTCCGGGCGTTCGAAGCTGCCGCACGCCGGTCGAGCTTCAAGGATGCAGCGGCGGAGCTCGGCGTTACACACGGCGCGGTCAGCCGGCAAATGAGGCTTCTGGAGGAATGGCTCGGTCCGCCTGCGTTGTTCCGCCGCCTGAGCCACGGGGTTGCCTTGACGGCGGAGGGCCGCGCGCTGCTCGCCGAAATCCAGCCCGCGCTCGAGCGCATCTCCCAGGCCGCGGCGGTTCACGGCCGGAAGGCCAGCGGCACGGTGGTGCTTCGGGTTAACGCGCTCGCCACCTTCAGCCTGCGCTGGCTGGTGCCGAAGCTCGGCCTGTTGCGGGAGACGCATCCCGAGATCGAGATCGAGCTGACGACCGGCAACGAGCCGGTGGACGGGCTAGCCGGCGACTATGACCTGATCATCCGCGGCGGGCCTGATGCCTTCCACGGCTTCGCGGCCCGCCTGCTGCTTCCGGAGAGACGGCTCCCCGCCTGCAGCCCCGCGCTGCTGCGAAGCCGGCCGCTGGATCAGGTAGGGGATCTCGCGCGGCACACGCTTCTCCATGTCGCCAGCATGCCGAGGCTCTGGCGCGATTGGCTGGCGAAGGCCGGGCATGGCTCTCTCGAACCGTCGGCGACGCTGACGCTGGACCACTTCTATCTGTCGATCCAGGCGGCCGTGGACGGGCTTGGCGTGGCGATGGCGCCTTCCGCCCTGATCGAAGACGATCTGCGCGCGGGACGGCTGGTGACGCCCTTTCCGGACATCTCACTGCCGTCGCGCAGCTACTTCGCCTATACGCCACTCGACTCGCCGCTGCGCGCCGCCAGCGACAGAGTATGCGCCTGGATCGAGGGCTTCGACAGCACGCCCGGACTGCAAATCGGTGACCAGTAGTGATTGGCCACCATTATGGCGTTGTTTGAATGTCCGCTTCCCGGCAGAGCGCTAACGACCGCTCCTGGCGCTACCGGGGCATTGAGAAATCCTGGCGCAAGCGCTCAATACTCCTGCGCGAGCATGATTGTCAGCACGCGACAGGTCATGGCTGGATCGGCGGGGTCCGTGCTGCCGGCTGTGAGCGTCGGGTCATAATAGTTGATCTTCCACAAGATCCGGCCGGCTTCGGCATGGTAGATGGCGCCAAAGTCGTGCTCGCCATAAGGGTTGTTGTCGGCGGAGAAGTCGCTGAAGGCGCGAACCCTGGCGAGCACGGCGAGTTGCGTTTGCATCGGCAGGGCCCGGATGCCGGGGGGCAGCATGACGTGGCCGCTGGTGGGGGTCGTGCGCAGCCGGTCGTTGAGCGCGGCGATGGTTGAGCGGCGATCGGTCATGACGTACGCTCCGGCATAGCGACGCGCGAGCGATGTTCGACCCGCCCCATGGCGCCGCTGAGGGTCGAGCGTGCCACCCCGAAGCTGCGGCACACGCTCGCTTTCGACGCGCCGGCATCGAGGGCGGCGAGGATCTGCTGCAGCTTTTCGTCATCGATGGCACGCGGGCGCCCACCCTGCCGGCCCCGGCGCTTGGCGGCGGCAAGGACAGCGATGACGCGCTCACGAGTGAGCGCCCGCTCGAACTGCGCCAGTGCGCCGAAGATCGAAAACAGCAACTCGCCATGCGGGGTGGTGGTGTCCATCTGCTCGGTGAGCGAACGAAACGCGATGCCGCGCTGTTTCAAGTCCTCGATGAAGGTGAGCAGGTGGATCAGCGAGCGGCCGAGCCGGTCGAGCTTCCACACGACCAGACAATCGCCGGGGCGTAGGAAGACGAGGCACTGCTGAAGCCCCGGCCGATCGTCACGGGCACTGGATGCTTTGTCATGGTGGAGATGACGTTCGTCGATGCCGGCGGCGGTGAAGTGCTCGACCTTCAAAAAAGGTCGAAGCGCGCGGCACGTTTGAAATGGCGCAACGGCTTCGTGGGATCTGTAGTCGTGTCTTTCGCTATGCCGTGCGTACCCACAGGCTCGAAGCCGTACGGTGCGCCTTCAGACAGGTCGCGTCGATCATAACCGTGCGGTGCTCGGCCTGGGGATGGACAGGGGCTCATCATCCGGATGAGCCTGCCGCGCTCCGGCGCTTCCAGCGATCGTACAGCGTCTTGCGCGGACTATAGACTGCCGGCGCATCGCGCCAGCGCAGACCATTGCGGTTGACGAAGATGATCCCGCCAATACCCGGCGATCATCCACCCTGCGCTTGCCGTGGCTCTTGGGAAAATAGGGCTGCAACCGAGCCATCTGCTCGTCCGCCAGCCAATACAGGCCACCGATATCCGGTCTCCTCAGGAGCCTGAATCAGATCGACCAAAGCAAATCAGCGGATCCTGAGCCTAAGGTAGGAGATGCCAATTGCCCACGGCCCAGCCAATTCGGCGGCGGGCCGTCGATGGTCGTCCGCAATCTGAACAGGCCATGTCCTCCTAACGAGAGCAGGCTCGCCGGTGCCAACCGGCTGTGGCGGAGAGCGTGCCTCGCGGACTTGGCTCACGAAAACGAGGCTTCGACCGATCTCAAATAGCGCTGCGACACTGGCGCACGCGACCCGTTGCGGAGATGAAGCATGCCGGTTCTCCCAACCCGCTCGAACTCTTCCACCGCCTCATCGCTCACCCACCACGAGCGATGAACTTGGCGCCCCTTCACTGGATGTGCCTCGTTCATCGCGTCGCTGAGCCGCATTAACACCAGTGCCGCGCCTCTATCCGTGTGGACACGAACGTAGTGGTCTTCCATTTCCAGACAGAGAATGCGCCCTCGTACATCAAGCGGCAGCCGCGCCACCAATGGGCTCATGGCCTCCGGCACAGACGGCACCAACTCCTGAGGCGGGGCTTCTGGCATCGCCGGCTCCGTTCTCCACGGCAGTACTGCCTTGGCCACCAGCGTGACGATCGAGCCGACCAGCGCGATCTGCCAGTACAGTTCCACGACTTGGTAGACACTGGCCTGCCAGCCGGAAAGTGCATTGGTCGCGATCCCAGCGACGATGATCATCGGGAACGCCGCGATCCCGATGATCGCCATGCGACGCGCGGACGGGGAAAGGTTCCGAAAGAAGGGGCGGTTGGCCACCAGCATCTCGAGCGCCGCCATCAGCATGAACCAGCACACCAGCAGCCCGCTCCAATAGCCTAGCCGGGCAAAAAAGGTCTGTTCATCGACGCCGAACGGGCGAACCCATGCAAAGACTGGGCTGAGGCCGAGTGCCAAACATACCTCGGCACCACGTCGCTGTAGCCAGTTGCTACTCTGCAAATTGGCGAAATCACGCATCGCGAGCGGCCCTTGAGTACCCTCGGTGCACTTTCGCGAAAAGTTTGGCGCAATTGCGAAGCCAGTCTGGTGGCGAAAAGGCCGCCGCGAAAAGAGTGGGGAGATCCTGAGGAGTGTCTTCGGGACCGTCCCGCGAGCTTTTTGATGAGACATCACAAGGTGGCCCTCGTCGGCCTTCACTTGGTCGTACCGTTCATTCCCTTCGACCTGGCGTTCGCCGCCGACATCGAGAAAGAGGATGTGACCCACACCACCTCCATCGACCGCCTCGCCTTCGTCAGCCAGAAGCTCGCCGAATGGAAGGTCGTGCTCGGCGGCGGAGCGATGATGGCACCGAAGTATGAGGGCTCCGACGAGTTCGACATCCAGCCCATCCCCTTCGTCACCGCCACTTTCGGCGAGCGGGTCAAGGCCGATCCGCGCGGCATCTCGGTGAACATCTATAGCGTCGGAAACCTCAATTTCAGTGGCCAGCTCGGCTACGACATCGGGCGCAAGGAAGACGATTCCAAGCGACTGCGCGGGCTCGGCGATGTCGATATGGGCGGCGTAGTCGGCGGTATGGTCACCTATGAGATGGGGCCGGCCGAGTTCTACGCCTCGCTCAGCCGCACGATAGGCGGCAGTGAGGGGCTGGAAGCCAAGATCGGTTTCGACCTCGCCCACACTATCGACCTGTTCCGTTTCTCGGCCGGTCTGTCGGCGACATGGGCGGACGAGACCTACATGGAGACCTATTTCGGCGTTACCGCAGCGCAGTCCGCCGCCTCTGGACTGCCGCAATACGACATCGGCGCTGGCTTCAGACGCATCGATCTCGATCTGGCTGTCACCTATATGGCGAGCGAGCACTGGCTAGTGCGCGGGCAGCTTGGCATCGGCTATTTGCTCGGCGACGCGGCCGACAGTCCTATCGTGCAGGAGGCGTTCCAGCCCTCCGTGCTGCTCGCCATCGGCTATCGGTTCTGAGGGCGCCGCCATGTCCTCGAACATCCAAAGCCCCGCCCGTTACACCAGCCAGACCCGGCGCATCCTTGCCATCAAGGTCGTCGCGCTCATCACCGTCGTGCTGATTCTCGTTTCGCACAGCGCATGGGGCAAGGACTCGCTGGCCACCACCGCGATGCGCACCACTGGCCTCTGCCTCATCATGGCAACGGTGATAGGGCGGCTATGGGCGACGCTCTATATTGGCGGGCGCAAGAATGCTGCCCTCATCACATCAGGCCCGTACTCCATCACACGCAACCCGCTCTATTTCTTCTCGATAGCCGGCGCTGCGGGCATCGGTCTGGTGTTCGGCAGCCTTGTCATTGCGGGCTGCCTCAGCAGTTTCATCGCGGCTCTTCTGATAGCCAAAGCCCGCGATGAGGCAGCGATGCTCGGCGCGCGCTTCGGCGTCAGCTACCAAGCCTATGCAGCGCGCGTCCCGCTGCTATGGCCCCGCCCGTCGCTGTATCGGGACGCCGATGCACCCAGCTTCCTGCCACACGCTCTCCATCGTGCACTGCGCGATGGCTCGCTGTTCCTGCTTAGCGTGCCGATGGGAGAGTTGGTCGCTTATGCCAAAGACGTCGGTCTATTGCCTGAGCTGATTGCATTGTTTTGATGAAGCTAGGCCGGCAGGGAGGCTGACACTCGCCGCTCTTCGCTCCGCTGTCGAGCCGCGCCAGCCACCGCCGAGCTGCGTGCATCATGGCGACCGTGGATGGCACTACGCCGCCAGCCTCTACCGGCGGGTTCTGGCCGATCCCAGCCTCGCGGGCTCGATGGGCCGGCGCGGGAACCCGCACGAGTGCTGCACATGCCGGACCCCGCCATGCGCGACATCGTCGAGCGCGAACTGGTGGCGCCGGCCCTGATCATGCAGGAGGCGGCGCGCCGGATGGTGGCCAAGGGCCACGGCCGTATCGTCGTGTTCTGTCCAATGTCGGGCAAGACCGGTGTGCACACCAAGGTCGCGCCGTTCGCCACAGCCAAGGGCGGCCTGGCCGCCTATCTTCGCGTGATGGCGGCCGAACCTGCCGGCGCCGGCGTGACCGTCAATACCGTGGCGACCTCGCTGTTCGAATCGCAGGTTGCGAACCTCGATCCCGCCGAGCGGCAGGAGCTGAGGCGCGGCATCCAGGTACGGTGCTTCGGCCGCGCCGACGAGGCCGCGCTGCCGCGCTGTTCCTGGTCTCGCGCAAGATCGCACTTCTATTGCTGTGGTCCCGCTCCGATGCTCGCGAGCAGGCGCATGTCGAGCATTTCTCGGCGACGCAGGCCACCGCCACGAACGGTGGCTTCACGCTGAAACTCGCTGGCAGCGGCATGGAACTATAGGTGCAGTCGGGGCGGATCATTCTGGAGAGTTACGGCCAACGGCGTGGACGTGAACTGCTCGTGCGAGCAGGGCCTTTGTGGTGTGTGCGAAACCGATGTGCTGTCACGGGCGTGCCCGATCCCCGCGACAGCGTGCTCACGGAAGCCGGCGGGCCGAGGGCAGCAAGACGGATCGGCTGGTGCTCGACATCTGACGACGAGGGTCTGCGGGCTTCGATACCGGCCCGCTTCGCGGACGATGCGCCGCTAGGCCTCATCATATTCGAATGAACGTCGAGGAAACGATGAAACTGCTTCGCTTTCGCGACCGGTATGATCTCCGGCGATCACCGATGGTGAGAGCGATGTCTCCGATGCCGAACGGATCAGCCGCCATTGCGGGCTGGCAATGACGGCTGATCCGTTAAGCATCTAACGTCTCCTCATGGCGCGCCATGCTGGTTCCTATTGGCCCAGCAGGTGCGGATTGGGCGACGCGACGTGTATCGCGCCGCCCGACTTGTCTCACACTCGATCAGCGCTTGATGTCACGCCGCATGGCCATGTGTATGCCCTTCACGCCATCGACAACCTGCGTCACGCGCAGATCGCCCGCGATGGAGCACAGCGAATAGGCTTCCACGCGGGTGATACCCCATTCGCGCACGAGCAGGTCGATCATCTCCAGCACGGCCTCGCGGGCGGCTTCGTCGAGATCCTCGTTGAAGCCGTGGGTGATCCAGAGTTCCGGCGTCTCCAGAACCGGATTTCTCATGGTCCGGCCGGGATTGTGGACACCCTTGCCCTTGTGCAGGATGAGCTGGATCGTCGCGTTGACGTGCGCCTCGATGGCGGTGCCGTTCACCTCGCCATCGCCCTCCGCGAAATGGGTGTCGCCGGCCCAGAACAGCGCGCCCTTGCGGTTCACCGGATAGAACATCGCGGTGCCGGCGACGAATTCGCGGTTGTCGACATTGCCGCCCCATGAGCCGGGAGGCACGGTGCTGAGGCGCCCATCCTGCGCCGGGCATACGCCCGCCGTGCCGAAATGCAGGCGCAGAGGCACCGCGATGCCTTCCGGCGCCGGCTTGCGCTGCGAAGCATCCACCGTGGTGATGCGGCCCGGCACACTCTTCTCCGGGCTGTCATATTCGAACTGGAACACCGGCCGGGCAACGTTCTTGTGCACGTCGGCCTCGTAGATCAGCACGTGTTCCTTGCGGCCGAACTCCTCGTGCAGCAGGCCCCATTGCGCGACGAAGTTGACGCCGTATTTCAGGCGCGGGGCCATGTGCAGCACTCGGCATTCCAGCGTGTCGCCGGGCTCGGCGCCTTCGACATAGATCGGGCCGGTGAGGATATGCACGCCCGGGGCGCGAGTTTCTTCCGGCACCTTTTCGTAGATCTCGCGGATGACGTCATCCATCAGATAATCGGGCGCGTCGCCGGCGTGATGGCACAGGCACTCGATCTCGACATAGTCGCCCGAGTTGACGCGGAGCACGGGCTCGACGCTGCCGTCGAAATAGCCCCACTGGATGGTTTCCAGCGTGGCGGGGAGATGATGGACCTTGTGCGAGGTCTTCTCGGCCTTGATGGAAGTAACGGCGTTCATGGTCGTTTCCTTGTTTTTCTGGATGTAGCTGTCACCCGAAGGTGAGTTGGCCGCGTGTGGCGGCGACGGCCGCAAAGCCGATGAACGTGCCGATGATGGCGAAGATGCCGCCAAGTACGTTCGGAGCGGGGATCGGGGCGCGTACGGTCGTGTAGAGAAGACCTGTCACCAGACCGACGGCTGCGGCCTGAAGTTCGATGGCGCCAATTGCGATATTGAGCATCTCATTCTCCCGGGGCGAAGCTTTTGTTGATGGCCGGCGGTGGTCCGAAGGCGACCTGGCCGCGAATTTTCTGCACGATCACGTAGCCGATGAAGGTGAAGATGATCGCGATGATGCCGCCGATCACGTTCGGTGCCGGAATTGGCAGCCCAAGCCATGAATAAAGCGTCCCGGTTACGAGACCGACGACGAGCGCGACAAGTTCATTTCGTCCCACATAGATGTAATGCATGGACATGCACGCTTGCTCCCGCGCGCCTGAGATCATCAGGCGCCTGTTTGTTCTGATTGTTTTCCATTGCGCCGCGCCGTCAGCGGCACGGGCACGCCGGCGTTCGACGAGAATGTCGAAGTGTCACCCTCGACAAAGGCAAGAGTTCGCTTCGACTTGGTTTCGAGATACTTCGATGCACGCCATTTTCGTCGCCAGCCAGGAGACGCTAGCGCTACAATTCCTGTTCGGCTACACGCGAATACTCGAATTCGACGCCGGGAAGGCGGCGGCGCTCGTCTCGGTTCCGAGGATGTAAAGGCCGGAATTTCAAAGGGTTGGCATCGCCCGGCGGTTATCGGCAGGCGATCTGCGGTGCGCGATCGTCACAATCTTTGATCGCGCCCATCCCAATCGGCTGCCGCTAATTTGCTAAGCTTCAATGGCGGCGGCAACGTCGCCGATGGTGAACAGGTGGCGAGCGATGCATGTCAGCCTTGCGACGATTCCGCTGGCGGCGCAGCGCGGCAAATGGGCCGAAGCGCTCGCCCATCTCGGCTTGCAGGAAGCGGGCGGAATCGACACTCCCGTCTCGGCCACCGTCGATGTGCAGACGGCCCCCAGCGGATCGCTTTTCGCCCGCATTCGCAGCGGCCCCATGGAGCTCGCCTACCGTCCTGCCGTCGCTACCCGTGCGAGCGCCTATGTGACCTTCGAGCGGACATCGCCCGATGCCCTTGGCCAAGGAGGCGCGCTCCACGTCGCTGACGGCGCGCTACCCTGGTCGCTGGGATTCGATGGCGATGTCGATCTTCTCGTGCTGCGGGTACGACGAGACCTGCTTTTCGGTTCGCTCGGCTCAGGCGCCTCCCCCTCGCCACTGCGCCTTGCGGGCGGAGCCCTCGGCCACTCGGCGCGCCAGTTGCTCGACACGATCCACAATCGTTTCGATGCGCTGGAGCCGACGGAACTCGCGCCGCTCGAGACGGCTCTGGTGGGGCTTCTGTCATCACTCGTCCGTCTGGATCGTCGCCTGGACGAGGGCGGAGCGACACAGGTGCAATTCGCGCACTACCAGCGCGTAGCTGCCGCAGTAGAGGCGAGACTATCGCAACCCGGACTTGCCATGCGCGATGTCGCGGCAAGCGAAGGCATGTCGCAGCGTTACCTGCAGAAGCTGTTCGAGCTTCATCACACAACATTCTCGGACTTCGTGCGCACGCGCCGGCTCGAAAAGGCGCGACTGGCATTGCTCGCCCAGGACCAGAAAAGCACGAGCATCGCGCAGATCGCGTTCCAGTGCGGGTTCAGCGACCAGGGGCATTTCAGCCGCCTGTTTCGGGCCGCCTTCGGGGTCACGCCCCGCGCCTGTCGAGGGATGACGCAGGAGCCGACGACGACAAGACCGTATAATCGCGGGCGACCGGCGGGAAGCAATCACACCGCGCTGCCAATGGAGCCGGACGCCCCCCGGGCACTCTTCCATCAGGATGCCTCTGTGCTCGATGGCGAGCCGCTACGGGTGAGGGCCAACGCGGACACGGTCCATTGGGGCTTTCTGAGCCGGGACATCCTGCCGGTTCTCAGGGTGCGATCGGGCTCCGAGGTCGTGATCGAGACCCTCACCCAGCACGCCTCGGATGACTACGAACGCATGATCCGCGGCGACGTCGGGGCGGAGAGCGTGTTTCACTGGACCGCGGAAGGAAAGAATGTCGAACGCCGGGGCGCCGGCCCGCTCGATGCTTCGCTGCTCGGCCGCGGCGCCGGAGAAGGGTTCGGCGTACACATCCTGACGGGGCCGATCTTTATAGAGGAGGCCGAGCCTGGGGACATATTGGAGGTCCAGGTACTGGACATCGCGCCCCGGCCGAGTGCGAACCCGCAATTCGAGGGCCGCAGCTTCGCGAGCAATGCGTCCACCTGGTGGGGCTACCAGTATTCCGACTATCTCGACAGCGCCGACTTGCGCGAGGTCGTCACCATCTTCGAGGTCGAGCCCGAAGGCGATACGGCCCGTGCGGTCTATTCGTTCCGCTGGACACCGCAGACCGACCCCTATGGTATCCGCCACGCGACCATCGACTACCCCGGCGTTCCGGTCGATCACGCGACGATCACCAAGATCTTCGATCCGATGCCGAACATCCGGGTGCCGCTGTTCCCCCATTTCGGCTGCATGGCGGTCGCGCCGAAGGAGCGTGTGCTGGTCGATTCCATCCCGCCCGGCAATTTCGGCGGCAATCTCGACAATTGGCGTGCCGGCAAGGGGGCGACGTTGTACCTGCCCGTTCTCGTGCCGGGAGCGCTTTTCTCCGTGGGCGACGGGCATCTCGCACTCGGCGATGGCGAGATGAACGGGACGGCACTGGAATGCTCGTTGAACGGCACCTTCCGCTTTGTCTTGCACAAGAAGGGCGAGACGGCGAGCAAGCCATTCCTTGCCGGCCTGAACTGCCCGCTTCTCGAAACCCCTGCCGAATTTGTCATCCATGGTTTCAGCTATCCCGACTATCTACGGGATCTCGGTCAGGATGCGCAGGCCGAAGTCTACAAGCGCTCGTCGCTCGACCGGGCCTTGAGGTCGGCGTTCCGTGTAACGCGCAAGTTCCTCATGGATGCCTGGAAACTGGAAGAAGATGCGGCCATCACCTTCATTTCGACGGCTGTCGACTTCGGCATCACTCAGGTAGCGGACGGCAATTGGGGCATTCACGCCGTTATTCCGAAAGCAGCCTTCGTGCAGGAACGTTTCGCTGGCAGCGACTGGAAATAGCCGCCATCTGGCTGCCGCCGTCGACTTCCGGCATGAAGCGGCACGTCCGTTACTCACACAAGCGTCGCGACGTCGCGAAAGCACTGCTCGCCGCTGCCCGGCGACGGCAATTCGGCTGCCGGAGGATCAGCGGGCCATTCCAAATCGTTACGTAGCGCGCTTCATGATCTTGGAAGGTCGAGAGCGCTTGATCCGGCGATGCGCGGAAAGCGCCGACGGTGAAAGGCATCCTCAATCACCCTTCAGCGCCCACCAGGCTCCGCGGATTCCCACCAGAAGAAGGTAGAGCAGCACGGCCGTCAGAGCGATGAGCGGGACGGACAGCACAGCAATCAGAGCCAGTGAAACGATGCCGATCATCCGTGTCGCTGCCGATTCAAAGCACGGAGGAGGAGATGCCTGCCGCGCAACCGAAGCGGTTAAAACCCGAAACCTCGGCGGAGCCAAGGCCCGTCGCCACTAGCTCGCGGGAGATTGACGGCGGCTCAAGAGCCAGCCGATCCATCCGGGGCGCCACGTCAAGGGTGATCGTGCCGGGACGCACGCCGATTGCGGGAAAGGTCGGGACGCCGGCGGCCGACGGGGCTACCAAACCCAGCAACAGGATTGCCGCCAGACTGTCGGCGAGCCGCCGCTGAAGCTCACCGTGCGCATGCTCGCCATCTGCCAGCCTCCATCGAGACGGCCGTAAAGCCATGCCGGGGAGGCTTGTGCTCGTCTTCGGGCGAATCCTCTGCCCGGCGCGCGACGGATGGTGCCAAGAATTGAGGGGAAGGGGAGATGCAATCCGGCTTCGGTCGCGACGTGAACCGGGGGCCGTTGCGTTGCACCGCGCTCGTCGACCCGAGCCCCGTCAGCTGGCTTCGCCGATGAAAGGACGCGGCGACAGGTGCGCGAGGGGCTGGGGAAGTCCGATGTCAGGTTCGATGCCCGACATCGGGGAGGCGTCGTCTGGGGAAAGTGTCGTTCCCCGTGCGACGCTTTGCGGCTGTAAAGCGCGGCTCGCCCTCTTCGCCTCGGCATGCCGAATCCAGGCACGCTTTGGGAGCAGAATCCCGGCGAGCCCACCGAGGGCACGCCGGGACGCGGGTGTCGCTTAGTTGTTGCGGTTGCCGAACAGCTGCAGCAGCATCACGAACAGGTTGATGAAGTCGAGATACAGCGTCAGCGCGCCCATGATCGCCTTGCGGCCGGCCACCACGTCGTCGTCGCCGGCGAAGTACATCTCCTTGATGCGCTGGGTATCGTAGGCGGTGAGGCCGGCGAACACCAGCACGCCCACCACCGAGATGATGAACTGCAGCATCGACGAGCCGAGGAAGATGTTCACCAGGCTGGCGATGATGATGCCGAACAGGCCCATGATCAGGAACGAGCCCATCGCCGACAGGCTGCGCGGCGTGGTGTAGCCGTAGAGGCTCAGCGCGCCGAAGGTAGCGGCGGTGATGAAGAACACCCGCACGATGCTGTCATGGGTGTAGACGAGGAAGATCGTCGACAGCGAGACGCCGACGAGGCCCGCATAGACCCAGAACACCGTCTGCGCCGCCGCCACGCTCATGCGGTCGACGCGGAAGGACAGGAAGAACACCGCGGCCAGCGGGGCGAACACCACCACCCATTTCAGCGGGCTGACGAACAGCGCGTAGCCGAACTGGGTGAGGTAGACATTGGCGCCGAGCGCATACTGGGTCGGCTCGGCCGAGACGGCGAGCATGTAGATGCCGAGCGCCGCCGCGCCGGTGATGGCGAGGCCGAGCGTCATGTAGTTGTAGACGCGCAGCATGTAGGAGCGCAGGCCCTGATCGATCGCGGCCTGCGTCCGCGTCGCCGTCGAGCCGTAGCGCGGGGCGGTAATGTTGCGATCGTAGTCGGACATAATGAAGGGCCCCTTTCAGACGCCTGCTGCCGCGATCCCTGAACGGACCACGGCGAAGCTCATGCGAAATATGAGCAAGGCCGCCCTCTCCCGCAAGTGAAGTTTCGGCAAGAAATGCCGCAGCGGCACATATCGTTAGGGCTCGCCGTCACAGGCTGCGCAGGATCCGAGCCGGCTTCTGGCCCAGTGCCCACCAGGTGCCGATCAGCCCGAAGGCGACGGTGAGGACCAGCGCCACCGCCACCGCGCCGAGCGCCGAGGCGAGCGAGAAGGCGAAGCCGATCTTCATCACCCCAACCACCACGGCATAGGCCGCGACCGAGCCGGCCAGCACCGCCACCAGCGCGGTGGCGAGGCCCAGCGCGGCATATTCCAGCGCATAGGCGGCGAGCAGTCGCCCCCGGGTGGCGCCGAGCGTCTTCAGGATGACCGCGTCATACACCCGATGGTGCTGCCCGGCGGCCAGCGCGCCGGCCAGCACCAGCACGCTCGCCACCAGCGTCACCAGGCTGGCGCCGCGTATGGCGAGCAGCAGATTGGCGACGAGGGCGCCGATTTCCGCCAGCGCCTCCTTCACCCGCACGGCGGTGATGCCGGGATAAGAGCTTGTCACTGCTCGCGAAATGCTGCGTTCGGTGGCTTCGTCGGCCTTGTCCGGGAAGGCGAGGGTGGCGAGCGAGGTATGCGGCGCGCCGCGGAAGCTATTGGGCGAGAACACCATGACGAAGTTGATCGCCAGCCGCTCCCATTCCACCTTGCGTAGATTGGCGATTTCGGCGGTGATCGGCCGCCCCAGCACATTCACCGTGACGCTGTCGCCGACCTTGAGGCCGAAGGCGTCCGCGATCTCTTTTTCCAACGATACCAACGGTTTGCCGGAATAGTCCGCCGGCCACCAGGAGCCCTCGACCAGCGTGGAGCCCTCCGGTATCTCAGCGGAATAGGTGACGCCGCGATCGGAGGAGAGCACCCAGGCAAATTCCGGCGGCGGGGTGATCTGCTCCACCGGCCGGTCGCCGAGGCGGATCAGCCGGCCGCGCAGCATCGGCACCACCTCGACCTTGCCGCCTGGCGCCTCCTTGGCGAGGAAGTCAGAAAACTGTTGTGTTTCAGTGCTTTGGATGTCGAGGAAGAAGAAGCTCGGTGCCTGGTCCGGCAGGCGGGCGGTGAGCTCGCGGGTGAGGGAGCGGTCGATCAGCGACAGCGTCACCAGGAGGGTGAGCCCCAGCCCGAGCGACAGCACCACGGTCGGGGTGAGCGCCGCCGGACGGTGGATATTGGCCAGCGCCAGCCGGGCGCCGGTGGAGCGCGGGCGCGGCAGACGGCGGGCGATCGCCATGATGCCGGTCGCCACCAGCCGCAACGTGACCAGCACGGCGGCGGAGGCGAGCAGGTAATAAAGCGCGATGCGCCGCTCTTCGCTGGCGGCGACGGCGAGGGCACACAGCGCGAGAATCGCGAGCGCGGTCAACAGGATATAGGTCCTGCGCGGGCGGCTCGGCGCCCCCTCGTCCCATTCGCGGAACAGGGCGGAGACCGGCACGTCATGCGCGAGGCCGAGCGGCCACAGCGCGAAGGCGAGCGCGATCAGGATGCCGTAGCCGAAGGCGAGGGCGAGCGCCGCCGGCTGCACGCTCGGCGCGATGGCGATCGGCAGCAGATGGCCGAAGGCGGCGTCGAGCGCGAAGGGCAGCGCCGTGCCGGCGATCAGGCCGATGAGGAGGCCGATGAGAGCGATCAGCACGACTTCAAGCACATAGATCGCGAAGATCATCCGGCCCGGCGCGCCAAGCGCCTTGAAGGTGGCGATCACCCCGCGCTTGGCGTCGAGATGGCTCTTCACCGCATTGGCGACGCCGACCCCGCCGACCAGCAGCGCGGTGAGCCCGACCAGAGTGAGGTACTGGGTGAAACGCCGGACATTGTCCTCGAGGCGCGGGGCGGCGGCCTCGCGGGTGCGGACCTCGAAGCCGGCCTGCGGCGCCTTGGCCTTCACCTCGTCGGTGAGGGCGGCGAGGCGGCCTGGGTCGTTCAGCTGTACCCGGTAGTGCCAGCGGGCGAGGCTGCCCGGCTGGATCAGCCCGGAGGCGTTCAGGGCGTCCAGCGAGACCAGGAGGCGCGGCCCGAAGCCGAGCCCGGTCGCCAGCAGGTCGGGCTCGTTGGCGATCAGGCCGGCGACCCGCAGGCGGGCGGCGCCGAGCTGCAGGTCGTCGCCGAGCTTGAGCCCCAGCCGCTCGGCCAGCACCGGGTCGAGCACCGCGCCGAAGCGGCCATCCGTCTCGGCGAGGGCCTGCGTCGGCGGCATCGGCGGGTCGAGGGCGAGCGTGCCGGTGAGCGGGTAGGCGCCGTCGACCGCCTTCACTTCGGCGAGGGTGGAGTTGAGGCCGGCGCCCTCGCCTGTGCGGGCCATGGCGCGCAGCGTGGCGATGGTGGAGACCCGCCCGGCGCCGGTGAAGAGCTGCATCTCCTCTGGCGTCGCCTGGCGCTGCACCAGCGTGAAGGCGGCGTCGCCGCCGAGCAGCGTGGTGCCCTGCTGCTCCAGCCCGTCGGTGAGTGCGCGCGAGAACGAGCCGACGCCGGCGATGGCGGCGACGCCGAGGGCGAGGCAGGCGAGGAAGACGCCGAAGCCGCGCAGGCCGCCGCGCAGCTCGCGAAGCGCGAAGCGCAAAGCGAGGGCGAGCGAGAAGCCGCCGCGGCCGGCAGGAGTGGCCCGGGCGGCGACGGGGGCGTCGTCGCTGGTTGTCACGCTCATGCTGCGTCTCCGCCGATCAGCGCGCTTTCCTCGATCTGGCCGGAGCGCAGCCGCACCGTGCGGTCGCAGCGGCGGGCGAGGTTGAGATCGTGGGTGACGATGACCAGCGTCGCGCCGCGCCGCGCCTGGGCGGCGAAGATCAGCTCCATGATCTGGTGGCCGGTGGTCTCGTCGAGATTGCCGGTCGGCTCGTCGGCGACGAGGATCGCCGGCTCCGGCGCCAGGGCGCGCGCGACGGCGACGCGCTGCTGCTCGCCGCCGGAGAGCTGCGAGGGGTAGTGGTTCTGCCGGTGGCCGAGGCCGACCAGCTCCAGCTCGGCGCGGGCGCGCTCGAAGGCATCGGCGCGGCCGGCGAGTTCCAGCGGAACGGCGACGTTTTCCAGCGCCGTCATGGTGGGGATGAGGTGGAAGGCCTGGAAGACGATGCCGACATGCCGGCCGCGGAAACGGGCGAGCGAATCCTCGTCGAGCCCGGCCAATTGCTGGTCGGCGACGACGACGCTGCCGGAATCCGCCCGCTCCAGCCCGGCCAGCACCATGAGCAGGCTCGATTTGCCCGAGCCCGAGGGGCCGACGAGGCCGACCGCCTCGCCTTGCCCTATATTCAGCGAAATGCCCTTGAGGATATGGACACGCGCCGCGCCCGACCCCAGAGACAGCTCGACCTTGTCGAGCGCGATGGCGGGAGCGGCGGCACTGAAACGGGAGTCCGGCTGCATGTTTTCCTGTCGTTTTCGCGGTGCTGTTCGAAAGTCGGCTCAGCTTTCGCCAGCATATGGGCCGGTGTGCACCGCGGAAAAGAGCCGGATGGAACACCTTGTCGTCAAATGGCTGGCGCCGGTGCTGCTGGCGGTCGCGGTGCTGGCGGCGCTGCCGCCCGCCGCCGCGCGGGCCGAGCCTGTGCGCCTCGTCGCGCTCGGCGACAGCCTGACCGCCGGATACGGCCTGCCGGCCGCCGATGCCTTCCCGGTGAAGCTCGCGGCGGCGCTGAAGGCGCGCGGACACGATGTCGTGATCGACAATGCCGGGGTTTCCGGCGACACGGCGAGCGCCGGGGCCGCCCGGCTCGACTGGTCGGTGCCGGACGGCACGCAGGGGGTGATCCTCGAACTCGGCGCCAATGACGCGCTGCGCGGCATAGACCCGGTGGTGACCGAGAAGGCACTCGACGCCGCGCTGGCCGGGCTGAAGCAGCGCGGCATCCCGGTGCTGATCGCCGGCATGCTGGCGCCGCCGAACATGGGCGCGGACTACAAGGCGCGCTTCGACGCGATCTATCCGGCGCTGGCCGCCAAATATGGCGCGCCGCTCTACCCTTTCTTTCTCGACGGCGTGACCGGGCAGGGCCCGACGCTCAACCAGGCCGACGGCATGCACCCTACCGCCGCGGGGGTGGACGTGATGGTGGTGAAGATCCTGCCCGCGGTGGAGGCCTGGCTGGCAACGCTGAAGGCCGGTAAGGCCGGATAGCGGAAGTCGCGGACGCGTGCATGGCGGCTTCCGCCCGGCATGCGTGGCTCCATCCCGGCTTTCCTGAGCGTCACCTTGCGGCGGCGTCGAGGGACGGCGTATGACAAACGCAACCATCCCTCCCCGGCATCCCGGAACATCCCATGCACTATCGTCCGCTCGGCCGCACCGGCCTCGAGGTGAGCGCGCTTTGCCTCGGCACCATGACTTACGGGCAGCAGAACACCGAAGCCGAAGGTCATGCCCAGCTCGACTACGCCCTCGGCGAGGGCATCAACTTCATCGACACCGCCGAGCTCTATTCGATCCCGCCCAAGCCCGACACGCAGGGCTCCACCGAGCGCATCATCGGCACCTGGCTCAAGGCGCGCGGCAACCGCGACAAGGTGATCCTCGCCACCAAGGTGGTCGGCCTCTCCGAAATGACCTGGTTCCGCGACGACGGGTCGCCCGGCAAGCCCAACCGCGTGCAGATCCGCGAGGCGGTGGAGAAGAGCCTCAAGCGGCTGCAGACCGACTATATCGACCTCTACCAGCTGCACTGGCCGGGTCGCGAGATGGCCTGGGGCTCCAACCCGACCCGCTGGCCCGAGGGCGCCGATGGCCGGCCGACGCCGGACGAGACGCCGATCCTCGAGACGCTGCGGGCGTTTGGCGAGCTGGTGAGCGAAGGCAAGGTGCGCCATATCGGCCTCTCCAACGAGAGCGCGTGGGGCACGATGCGCTTCCTCGCGGAAGCCGAGAAGCACGGCCTGCCGCGCGTCGCCTCGGTGCAGAACGCCTACAACCTCGTCAACCGCACCTATGAGACCGCGCTCGCCGAGGTGAGCCTGCGCGAGGACGTGGCGCTGCTCGCCTATTCGGCGCTGGGGCAGGGCTTCCTGACCGGCAAGTACCAGAACGGCGCCCGGCCGGCCGGGGCGCGCACCACGTTGTTCGACCGTGGCCAGCGCTACCAGAAGCCGGGCACGGAAGCGGCGATCGACGCCTATCTCGCCATCGCCGCCGAGCATGGCCTCGACCCGGCGCAGATGGCGCTCTCCTTCGCGCTGTCGCGCGGCTTTATGACCTCGGTGATCCTCGGCGCCACCACCATGGAGCAGCTGAAGACCGACATCGCGGCGCAGGATTTGGTGCTGGCGCCGGAAGTGATCGAGAAGATCGACGCCGTGCACCAGCTGACCGGCAACCCGGCACCGTAACGGGCCTCCCTCTCCCTTTCCCCGCACCGAGCCCGGCCGTTGCCGCGTTCGGTCTCCACGAAGGTCAAACGCGGCATCGGCCGGGTGTGACGGACAGGGATGGGGCGAGGGGGGCTTCACGCCTCCCAATGGCGTCGCCCTCACCGACCCGCTGGCGCGGGTCATCTCCGTCGAAACCGGAAAGATCCGGTTTCGACCTTGCCGGAATCGAACTCGGTAACAGCCGTGTTCGGTGCGGGGAGAGGATAAGAAGGGGACAAGGGCGGAAGGGGCGCCCGCGAGGTGGCTCCTCGGTGGTGTTCGGCCGTTGCCGCTACTCGCCGGCCTCGGGCGCGCCGGTCTTGGGAATCCCGGTCTTGGCGGTGCTGCCGGCCGGGGCGCCGTGGCGGGTCATCAGCGGCACCTGCGCCATCGCGAAGACCAAAGTGAGCGGCAGGTAGCCGAAGGTCTTGAAGGCGACCCACGTGTCCGTGGATACCGAGCGCCAGACGATCTCGTTCAGCACCGCCATGGTGATGAAGAACACGCCCCAGCGGATGGTGAGCACGCGCCAGCCTTCCGGCGTCAGCTCGAACACGTCGCCGAGCACATAGGGCAGCAGCGGCTTTTTGAACGCCAGCCCGCCGAGCAGCGCCGCGCCGAACAGCGCGTTGACCAGGGTCGGCTTCATCTTGATGAAGTGGTCGTCCTGCAGGACGATGGTGAGCGTGCCGAACACCAGCACCACGGCGGCGGAGATCAGCGGCATCACCGCGATCTTGCGGGCGATCAGCCACATCAGCGCCAGCGCCACGAAGGTGGCGACCATGAAGGCGCCGGTGGCGGCATAGATGCCGGCACGGCCATTGGCGATGAAGAAGATCACCAGCGGCCCGAGCTCCAGCGCGATCTTGACGAGCGGGCTCATGCTGCGGGGCGCGGCCGGGGGACGGTTATCGTTCATCGCGGTGGAAATCCTCACTTTCCAGCGTTGTCGCCCGGCAATGCGGCGCGATCAAGGGCCGCGCGATCACGGCACGGTTTTCCCGCCTGCGTTTTCGCGACGCAGCCGCACCCGCCGCGCGCGAAGATTCCCTCAGTCGTCGAGGCCGACCACGGCGCGGGCGAAATCGCGCGCGGCGAAGGGCTGCAGATCGTCAATGCCCTCGCCGACGCCGATCAGATGCACCGGCAGGCCGTATCTGGCGGCCAGTGCCACCAGGATGCCGCCGCGCGCGGTGCCGTCGAGCTTGGTCATGACGAGGCCGGTGACGCCGGCGACGCGCTGGAACGCGTCCACCTGCGACAGAGCGTTCTGGCCGACCGTGGCGTCGAGGGTGAGCACCACCGCATGCGGCGCGGTGGGATCCTGCTTCTTGATGACGCGGACGATCTTCTCCAGCTCCGCCATCAGCTCGGCGCGGTTCTGCAGCCGGCCGGCGGTGTCGATGATCAGCACGTCGGCGCCCTCGGCCCTGGCCTGGGCGAGCGCGTCGAAGGCGACGCCGGCGGCGTCGGCGCCCGGCGGGCGGGAGACCAGGGCGGCGCCGGTGCGGTCTGCCCACACCTTCAGCTGCTCGGTGGCGGCCGCGCGGAACGTATCGCCGGCGGCGAGCACCACGCGCTTGCCCTGCGCCCGCAGCACCGAGGCGAGCTTGCCGATGGTGGTGGTCTTGCCCGAGCCGTTGACCCCGACCATCAGGAGCACGAAGGGCTTGGCCTCGGTGCTGAAGCTCAGCGGCCTGGCGACCGGGGCCAGCACCTTCTCGATCTCGGCGGCGACGAGGCCGCGCACTTCCTCCGGCTCGATCTGCTTGTCGTAGCGGCCCTTGCCGACGACTTCAGCGATGCGGGCGGAGGTCTCGACGCCGAGATCGGCGCGGATCAGCACGTCCTCGAGGTCCTCGAGCGTGTCGGCGTCGAGCTTGCGCTTGGTGAACAGGTCGGTGATGCCGGTCGACAGGTTCGACGCGGTGCGCGTCAGCCCCTGTGTCAGGCGCTTCCAGAAGCCGGGGCGGGGAGTGTCGTCGCTCATGTCGCTTCCGAAAGGTTCAGGCGGCGATCAGCCGGGTGCCGAGGAGATGGGTGCCGTCATGCCCGGCGATGCGGACCTCGCCGATGCGGCCCGCCTCCATCGGGGTGACGAGACGCACCGGGGTGAAGGCGCGGGTACGGGCGAGGCCCCCGCGCTCGGCGAGCACTTCCGCCCTGGTGCCGATTTCCGCCGCCAGGTGGCGCAGCAGCGCGGTGGCGCCCTTCTCGCGCAGGCGGCGGGCGCGCTCCTTGACCGCGTCGCCCGGCAGCTGCGGCATGCGCGCCGCCGGCGTGCCGCGCCGCGCCGAGAACGGGAAGACGTGCAGATGCGTCAGCCCGCAATCGTCGACGAGGGCCAGCGAGTTGCGGAAATGCGCCTCGGTCTCGGTCGGGAAGCCGGCGATGATGTCGGCACCGAACACCATGTCCGGTCGGGCGCGGCGGATGCCGGCGCAGAAGTCGATAGCATCGCGGCGGGAGTGACGGCGCTTCATCCGCTTGAGGATGAGGTCGTCGCCGGCCTGCAGCGAGAGATGCAGATGCGGCATCAGCCGCTCTTCCTCGGCGATGGCGCGGATGAGTTCGTCATCCGCCTCGACGGAATCGATGGAGGAGAGCCGCAGGCGCCGCAGCTCCGGCACGTGGCGCAGGATCGCGCGCACCAGCGTGCCGAGCTTCGGCGAACCCGGCAGGCCGGCGCCCCAGGAGGTGAGGTCGACGCCGGTGAGCACGACTTCCGCGTAGCCGTTCTCGACCAGCCGGCGCACCTGCCCCACCACTTCGCCCATCGGCACCGAGCGGGAATTGCCGCGCCCATAGGGGATGATGCAGAAGGTGCAGCGATGGTCGCAGCCGTTTTGCACCTGCACGAAGGCGCGGGTGTGGCCCTCGATCCCGTCGACCTGTAGCCCGTCGATCAGGTGCAGCGCGGTCTCGCGCACGCTCATGATGTCGCCGACGACGGCCTTTTCCTCGTTGCCGATGCCGAAATCGAGCGCCTGGCGGGTGGCGGCCCAAGTCTCCGGCCTCGCCTTCTCGGCATTGCCGACGACGCGCTCGACCTCTTCCATGCCGGCGAAGGTCTCCGGCTCGGTCTGGGCGGCGCAGCCGGTGACGACGATGCGCTTGCCCGGCTGCTCGCGCTTCAGCCGGCGGATCGCCTGCCGGGCCTGGCGCACCGCCTCCGCCGTGACGGCGCAGGTATTGACCACCACGAGGTCGTCGAGCCCCGCCGCGCTGGCGGCGTTCTTCACCGCCGCGGATTCGAGCGTGTTGAGGCGGCAGCCGAAGGTGACGACGTCGATGGACATAAGGCGGTCCTTCAGGCCGTCACGCCGAGCATGTCGGGGGTGAGGCGGCCGGAAAACTCCAGCTCGGCCGGGCCGGTCATCAGGATGTGGTCGTCGGCCTCGCGCCACTCGATGGTGAGGTCGCCGCCGGGAAGGGTGACGGTGACGCGGCGCCCGGTGAGGCCGAGGCGGACGGCGCAGACGGCGGTGGCGCAGGCGGCCGAGCCGCAGGCACGGGTGAGCCCGGCGCCGCGCTCCCACACCTTCAGGAGGATGCGGTCGGGTGCGAGCACCTGCGCCACCGAGATGTTGGCGCGATCCGGGAAGGCGGGATGATGCTCGAGCTCCGGCCCGTAGCGGCCGAGATCGATGGCGGCGGCATCCGGCACGAAGAACACCGCGTGCGGGTTGCCGACATTGGCCACCGCCGGGCCGGCCAGCACCGGGGCTTCCGCCGGGCCGGCCTGGATGTCGATGGCGCGGGTATCGGCCACCGGGCCGGCGAGCGGGATGTCGGCCCAGCCGAAGCGCGGCGGCCCCATGTCGACGGTGATGCCACTGGCGGCGACATTGCAGTCGAGCAGGCCGGCGACGGATTCGAAGCGGATATGGCTGCGGCCGGTGCGGCCATGCTCGTAAAGCGCGATGCAGCGCGTGCCGTTGCCGCAGGCGCCGGCCTCCGAGCCGTCGGCATTGATGATGCGCACATAGGCGTCGATGCCCGGCACGGCGGCGGGGTAGAGCGCCATGATCTGGTCGAAGGGCAGCACCTCCGGCCGGGCGAGGGCGCGCGCCTCCGCCGGCGGCACCGGCACCGGCTCGTCGCGCAGGTCGAGCACGACGATCTCGTTGCCGAGGCCGTTCATCTTCACGAAGGGGCGGTCTGCCAGCGAAGCCATGGTGTTCCGAGAAATGCCCAGCCGGGCGCTCAAGCGGCGGAATTCCGCCCTTATATGGCGAAGCCGGGCGCGAAGGCCAGTGCGTTTGCCGCAGCGCGCCCGTTCCGGCGCCGCAGGCGGGGCCGGGTGCCGGCGATGGAGGCGTGGCGCACAGGCGTGGCGCCGCTGCCGCGCGGGCGGGGAAACGTGGCGGCGGGGGCTTTGCGCCATCGTCGCGCCACCGGCGGGATGCTAAGGATGGGACGGCGTCATGCCGTGCCCGGGTGAACCATGCAGCTTGTCCTTCGGCTCCTGAATCCTCTCGTGAAATCCGTGCTCGCGCTGGCGCTGCTGGCAACGGTGGCGCTGCCGGTCCGGGCGCAGTCGCCCGCGCCGGCTGCCGAGGCACCGGCCGCAGCTGCCCCGTCTCCCGCCGCCCCGTCTCCCGCCGCGCCCGCGACGCCGGATCCGAAGGCCTCCGAGGCTCCCGCCGCGGAGGCTCCTGGCGCCGGCGAGGGCGACATGGTGGCACCGCCGGTGGTCGATCCCAAGGGCGTCGGCACCACGGCGGTGGCGCCGGGCGGCGACCCGCTGCAACGCCCGGACGGCTTCGGCGATCCCGCCGAGATGGTGCCGGTGCCGGTGCTGCAGAAGAGCGCCAAGAGCAACTGGGACGACGGCTTCGCCACGCTGGTGGCGACGCTGAAGGAGGTCTATGCCGAGCTCGACCGGCTGAAGTTGAAGCGGGTCGGCGCGCCGTTCATCGTCTACACCATGACCGACGATGCCGGCTTCGAGTTCGAGGCGGCGGTGCCGTTCTCCGGCGCTACCACCGAGAAGCCGGGGGCGGGCTTCGAATTCTCCGCCTCGCCGGCCGGCAAGGCGCTGCGCTTCACCCATCGCGGTCCCTATGACGCCATGGACCCGACCTATGAGCAGATCGCCAACCTGCTCGATGCCAAGGACCTGGAGGCGCAGGACCTCTATGTTGAGGAGTACCGAGCCGATCCGGTGACGACGCCGGAGGACGATCTCGTCATCGACATCTGGGTGCCGCTGAAGTAGCGGCCGACGTCGAAGCGCGGCCGGCGCTGGCGGGAACCGCGCGGGTCCGCCGGCGGTTGAATCGGGTTCGGCATCACCGGGAGGCCATGATGGCATCCGCGCTGCGCTCGCCGGCCCTCATCGCGTTCTCGCTGCTGGCGACGCTCGCCTATCTCGGCCTCGCCGTGCTCGGCTGGGGCGGCATCGGCGCCTTCTTCGCCGATCCGGCGCGCACCGCCGCCGCGCTGGTGCTGTTCGCGCTGGCGGTGGCGGCGTTGTTCACGCAGGGCAATCTCAGCCCCGGCGAGCGCGAGGACCGCGGCAATCGCTGGGTGCTCGCGGTATTCGGCGTCCTCGGCCTCCTCTCGGCCTGGCTGCCGGCCTATACCGACCAGCTCGATGTGTGGACCTTCGGCGGCGCGGGCGTGCGCTGGCTCGGCCTGCTGCTGTTCGCCGCCGGCGGCGCGCTGCGGCTGTGGCCGGTCTTCGTGCTCGGCAACCGGTTCAGCGGGCTGGTGGCGATCCAGCCCGGCCACAGGCTGGTGACCGACGGCCCCTACCGCCTCATCCGCCATCCCAGCTATGCCGGCCTGCTCATCTGCTCGCTCGGCTGGGCGCTCGTCTTCCGCTCGACGGCCGGGGTGCTGCTGGCGCTGCTGCTCATCCCCCCGCTGATCGCCCGCATCCGGGCGGAGGAGGCGCTGCTGAGCGAGACGTTCGGCGAAGAATATGACGCCTATTGCGCCCGAACCTCGCGGCTGGTGCCCTGCCTCTGGTGACCGCACGGCCGCTTCATTCGCGCCGGCGCCACTTCTGTGCTATGAGGCGCGAAAGCAGTCATTTGCGCACCCGTTGCTGGGCTTATCCGACCGACATGAACACACTGATCGAAACCGCGCCGCGTCCGGCGGCCGGTACTCTTCCTCCCGTCGCCGCCGCGCCGGCCAAGCGCTCGCTCGCCGGCCTCGACCGTGAGGGCCTTTCCGCCGCGCTCGCCGAGATCGGCCTGCCCGAGCGCGAGCGGCGCATGCGCGTCGCCCAGCTCTGGCACTGGATCTATCTGCGCGGCGCTACCTCCTTCGACGCCATGACCAATGTCGGCAAGGGGCTGCGCGAGAAGCTCGGCACAGCCTTCACTCTCGACCGCCCCGAGGTGGTGGTCGAGCAGGTCTCCGCCGATGGCACCCGCAAATGGCTGCTGCGCCTGCCGCCCGACATCGCCGGCGACAAGCCGCACGATGTCGAGATGGTCTACATCCCCGAGAGCGACCGCGGCACGCTGTGCGTCTCCTCGCAGGTGGGCTGCACGCTGAACTGCTCGTTCTGCCACACCGGCACCCAGCGGCTGGTGCGCAACCTGACCGCCGCCGAGATCGTCGCGCAGGTGATGGTCGCGCGGGATCGTCTGGGCGATTACCCCGGGCAGGAACGCGCCGTCGGGCCGGGTCTGCCGACCGAGGGCGACCGCCTGGTCACCAACATCGTGTTCATGGGCATGGGCGAGCCGCTCTATGCCTATGACTCGGTCGCGAAATCCATCGAGGTGCTGGCGGATGGCGAGGGGCTCGGCATCGGCAAGCGCCGCATCACCGTTTCCACCTCCGGCGTGGTGCCGGAGATCGAGAAGCTCGGCGCCGAGGTCGGGCCGATGCTCGCCATCTCGCTGCACGCGGTGCGCGACGAACTGCGCGACGTGCTGGTGCCGATCAACAAGAAGTACCCGCTGCGCGAGCTGCTCGACGCCTGCCGTAACTACCCGGCGGCGTCGAATGCCAAGCGCATCACCTTCGAATACGTCATGCTCAAGGGCGTGAACGACAGCCCGTCCGACGCCAAGGCGCTGGTGAAGCTGCTGGCCGGCATCCCGGCCAAGATCAACCTGATCCCGTTCAACCCGTGGCCGGGCACCAAATATGAGTGCTCGGACTGGGAGACCATCGAGCAGTTCTCCGACATCGTGTTCCGCGCCGGCTATTCGAGCCCGGTGCGCACGCCGCGCGGGCGCGACATCCTCGCCGCCTGCGGGCAGCTGAAGAGCGAGACCGAGAAGCTGTCCGCCCGCGAAAGGCTCGCCCTGCGCGCCATGGCGGCCTCGGCGGAATAGCGGCGTGGACAGCCTGCTGCGTCTGTTGCTGCGCTTCGTGCTGGTGCCGTTCGGGCTGGTCTGCGCCCTGATCGTCTCGGTGATGGTGATGATCGCCGGTTCCTGGCGGGTCGGCGACATCCTCGCCGGTACGCAGGACATCGACGCGATCCGGCTGTTCGACGCGGCGATGATCTCCGGGCTCGCTCTGTCCGGCGCGGCGCTGATGATGTGGGCGGTGGCGCTGATCGGCGTTTTGTTCGCCGAGATGTTCGGCGTGCGTTCCTGGCTGTTCCACGTGGCGAACGGGGCGATTTCCGCCTGGCTCGGGGCGCAGCTGTTCCCGCCCTTCCCGGAAGGCGCGGCGCTGGCCAGCTTCGACGTCAACCTCTACATCCTCGGCGCCGGGCTCGCCGGCGGGCTGGCCTACTGGCTGGTGGCTGGGTGGAGCGCCGGCTTCTGGAAGCCGGTCTTCGCCGAGCGCATTCCGGCGCCAGCGGCGGCGCCTCTCCCGCCGGCACAGCCGGTTCCCCCGTCGCAGCCTCTTCCCCCGTCGCAGGCCTTGCCCTTGCCGGAGGCGACCAAATCGCCGCCCTCCGCGCCGAGTGGTGGACCCGCTGCGCCGCCCACCCCCTGAGCGCCGCAGATGAGCGTCGCACTTGCGCATGCGCGCGCCATGCCTATAGTCCGCGCGCTTTCAAATCCCCTGCCTCTCTTCCTGTCTTCTCGCGGAATCCTTCGACATGGCTGACGTCAAGCGCGTGGTCCTCGCCTATTCGGGCGGTCTCGACACCTCGGTGATCCTCAAATGGCTGCAGACCACCTATGGCTGCGAGGTGGTGACCTTCACCGCCGATCTCGGCCAGGGCGAGGAGCTGGAGCCGGCGCGCAAGAAGGCCGAGCTGCTCGGCATCAAGCCGGAGCACATCTTCATCGAGGACGTGCGCGAGGAGTTCGTGCGCGACTACGTGTTCCCGATGTTCCGCGCGAATGCCCTTTACGAAGGCCTATATTTGCTCGGCACCTCGATCGCCCGGCCGCTGATCGCCAAGAAGCAGATCGAGATCGCCCGCAAGGTCGGCGGCGATGCCGTCTCGCATGGCGCCACCGGCAAGGGCAACGACCAGGTGCGCTTCGAGCTGAGCTATTACGCGCTCGAGCCGGAGATCAAGATCATCGCGCCGTGGCGCGAATGGGACCTGCGCTCGCGCGAGCAGCTGATCGCCTTCGCCGAAAGCCACCAGATCCCGATCGCCAAGGACAAGCGCGGCGAGGCGCCGTTCTCCGTCGACGCCAACCTGCTGCACTCCTCCTCCGAGGGCAAGGTGCTGGAGGACCCGTCGGTCGAGGCGCCGGAGATGGTGTATATGCGCACCATCGCCCCCGAGGACGCGCCGGACAAGGCGACCTACATCACCGTCGATTTCGAGCAGGGCGACGCGGTGGCCATCGACGGCGAGACGCTGTCGCCGGCCGCGCTGCTGACGCGCCTCAACGCGCTCGGCAAGGAAAACGGCATCGGCCGGCTCGACCTCGTCGAGAACCGCTTCGTCGGCATGAAGTCGCGCGGCGTCTACGAGACCCCCGGCGGCACCATCCTGATCGCGGCGCATCGCGGCATCGAGAGCATCACGCTGGACCGCGGCGCGGCGCATCTCAAGGACGAGCTGATGCCGCGCTATGCCGAGCTGATCTATAACGGCTTCTGGTTCTCGCCCGAGCGCGAGATGCTGCAGGTGCTGATCGACAAGAGCCAGGAATTCGTCACCGGCCAGGTGCGGCTGAAGCTCTACAAGGGCAATGTCGCCGTGGTCGGCCGCTCCTCGCCCTATTCGCTGTACAACCAGGACCTCGTCACCTTCGAGGAAGGCGCGGTCGCCTATGACCACCGCGACGCCGCCGGCTTCATCAAGCTGAACGCGCTGCGCCTGCGCACGCTCGCCAATCGCGACCGCAAGGTCGGCGGCTGAGCGGCGCTTCCGGGGACACGAGGATGAAGGCCCGGCCGCGCGCCGGGCCTTTTCTTTTTGGCGGGCTCGTTCAGCCCAGCGGCACCTTGCGGTTCTCGCCGAGATCGGGCCTTCCGCCGGCCAGGCGGGCGGTGGCCAGCTTGAGCGCGATCACCACCGAGCTCGACGGGCCGTCCCAATATTCCGCGTCCTCGGGCAGGAAGCGCAGCACGCAGATATCGGGATCGTCCTTGCCGGCCGGCCAGAAGGCGCGGGCAGCATCGTTCCACAATTCATCGATGCGCAGCCGGTCATGGCTGATCTCGGTCTCGCCGGAGACCGACAGATAGTCGTTGCGGCCGGGATGGGCGAAGATCAGCGCGCCCTGCGGATCGCGCTCCAACTCCTCGTCCATGTGGCCGCGCCGGTCGGACAGGAACCAGACGCAGCCCTCGCCGCGCGAGGGCATGGCATGCATCGGCCGGCCGCGCAGGGCGATACCCTGCTTGGTCACCAGCATGCAGGTGCGGATGTCCTCCATCATCTTCCACACATGGTCGATGGCTTCGGTCGTGGTGCGGACGGTGCGTTCCATGGCGAAAGCTCCCTTGCTGGCCGGGTGAGGGACGACTGCCATGCCAACCCGCAAACGCCGGTGCCGGTTCCGTCACATGCTGTCGCGGCCGGGCATGGCGAGGCCGGCCGTTGCCGAGCTTTCGTGAAGCGGGTGCTAGAGCCTGTTCCGCGAACGCTGAAAGGCCTTCGCGACGAAAACAGGCTCCAGCTTATTGAATCGAGAGCATTTTCTTATCGATCGGGCGATTTCACCTGATCAGGAAAGGCTCTAGCGTTTAAACTCGCGGTGCGGCATGGCTGTACCGGGCGGGCGGGAAACCGCCGTTACGGGAACCGCCGCCGCGGGGAACTCGCAAGGGAGACGTCGCATGCCCTGGTCGCTGACCGTCGGTCACATCTACGGCACCGCCGTGCGCATCCACGTCACCTTCCTGCTGTTCCTGGTGTGGATCTGGGTGGCGTACTACCAGCGCGGCGGCAGCGGCGCCGCCTGGGAGGGTGTCGCCTTCGTGGCGCTGCTGTTCCTGTGCGTGCTGCTGCACGAGTTCGGCCACATCTTCGCGGCGCGCCGCTACGGGGTGAAGACGCCGGAGGTGACGCTGTGGCCGTTCGGCGGCATCGCCCGGCTGGAGCGCATTCCCGAGAAGCCGTCCGAGGAGCTGGTGGTGGCGCTGGCCGGCCCGGCGGTGAACGTGGTGATCGCGCTGGTGCTGATCCTGGTGCTGGGCGGCACCACCGGCGTCGAGCATCTGGAGAACATCGACAACCCGCAGATCGGCCTGCTCGCCAAGCTGGCAGGCGCCAACATCTTCCTCGTGGTGTTCAACCTCATCCCGGCCTTCCCGATGGATGGCGGGCGGGTGCTGCGGGCGCTGCTCGCCATGCGGATGGGCCATGCGCAGGCGACCCAGACCGCCGCCTCGATCGGGCAGGCGCTGGCCATCGGCCTCGGCTTCCTCGGCATTTTCGGCAACCCGATGCTGATCATCATCGCCGTCTTCGTGTTCCTCGCCGCCTCCGGCGAGGCCGGGACCGTGCAGATGCGGCAGGCGGCGCGGGGCGTGCTGGTGCAGGACGCGATGATCACGCATTTCGAGACGCTGGGGACGCAGGCGAGCGTCGGCGACGCCGCCGAAGCGCTGATCCGCACCACCCAGAAGGAATTCCCCGTCGTCGACGGCGGCGGGCACCTGCGCGGCGTGCTCACCCGCGACGCCATGATCCGGGCGCT
Organism: Ancylobacter sonchi; assembly: GCF_018390695.1. Lineage (GTDB taxonomy): Bacteria > Pseudomonadota > Alphaproteobacteria > Rhizobiales > Xanthobacteraceae > Ancylobacter > Ancylobacter sonchi. The sequence goes on from NZ_JAHBGF010000020.1 coordinate 203,957, forward strand.
GCAGGCCGGCGGCCCGCAGGCGCCGGTGATCGAGGCCATGCAGGCCGACATCCCGACGCTGCCGGTGCGCGCGCCGCTCGACCAGGCGCTCAAGCTGCTCACCGAGAGCCGGGCGCCGGTGCTCGGCGCGCTCGACGCCGAGGGGCGGCTCGCCGGGCTGCTGTCGCCGGAGAATGTCGGCGAGATGATGATGCTGCGCGCCGCCCAGCCCGAGGCGCGCTTCGGGCCCTGGGCGCGGCGCGGCGCCGGGCCGAGCGGTCCCACCGGGCCGGGCATCGGCGCCGGCTAGGCGTCGTGCGAAGATCGCCGCCGACCGCTTCGCTCTCCACGGCCGGGCCCGACCAACGGGGCGGCGCTTTCCGGCCAGCAGCCGCACAGGACGAGACATGACCTATCAGGGCCCGCCGCCGCCCCCTCCCGTGACGCTTCAGGACCGGCTGGAAGGGCCGGTGCTGGTCGCGATCTTCGTGATCGCGACGGCGCTTATGGGGTTCTCCGGCGCCGGGGAGCTGTATCCGGCGCCGATCGCCATCGTCGGGGCGCTGTTCTGGCACGACCGGGTGCGCCGCCGTAACCAGGAGCGCGGCCAGTTCGCCCCGAACCTGGTGGGCTATCTGCTGATCTTCGTGGTGTTCGCGTATCTTGGCTACGGCGTCGGAAGCTTCGCCGCCGACCAGATGTACTGAACCGCCGCTACTCGGCCTGCTTCACCCCGGTGATGCCGGTGAAGGCCGGCGGGTCGCTGGCCGGGAAGCTCTCGTCGAGCGCCTCGTCGATATCCGCCTCGCTCGGCGGCGGCGCCGGCTTGTTTTCCGGGATCGGCACCGCGCCGGTGATGCCGGAGAACGCCGGCGGATCGCTGGCGGGAAAGCTTTCCTCCAGCGCCTCGTCGACCTCGGCCTCGTCCGGTTTGTCGGCCTCGGGACGTCCGTTCATCGCAACCCCTCCGTATGACCCGCGCGATCGGCCATGCCGACGCGTCTCTCATGACAACTGGGATGGCGGCGCCGTCATTCAAGCCGCCGGGCCGGTCATCCTGCCGAGACTGTCATGTACTCGCCGCCGGATCTTGCGGAAGGAACCGTCCGCCGCCTCGGGCGTTCCTCATGTCCGCCGTGGACGGACCCACGGTGAGCCGGCGTGCCGGCTTGCGGCGCGCCACCCCGATGAGGAGGAGCATCGCCATGGAAAAACGACCCGACCACTCCGGCGCGGACCATTCCCTGGCCCGGCTGCAGTATTGGCCGGCCTCGCATGACGTCCACGGACCGGACCACTGGCCGGACAGCTACGAGTTCGAGACGGTGGACGATGCCGTCGCCTTCGCCATGACGCAGTCGCCCGCCGGGCGCGACGTCGCCTGGCTGCGCACACCGGAGGGAGAGATCCTCAAGGCCGGGCAGATTCGGCGGCTCTGGGAGATGCGCCACCCGCACTGAGCCGGCTCCGACCGGCTTTCGCCGGGTCGCGCGCGGCTTTTGCGCGGCCCGGCGTTGCCTTTGCGGGCTTTGTGAGTATAGTGCGCCGCAAAATTTCTCATGCGGGTCCGAACTGCCTTCGGGCCCGCTTTTTGGTGTTTGACCTTATGAAGCTGCGCAACATCGCCATCATCGCCCACGTCGACCACGGCAAGACCACGCTGGTGGACGAACTGCTCAAGCAGTCCGGCTCCTACCGCGAGAACCAGCGCGTCGCCGAACGGGTGATGGACAGCAATGATCTCGAAAAGGAGCGCGGCATCACCATCCTCGCCAAGGCCACCTCGGTGGTCTGGAAGGATACCCGCATCAACATCGTCGACACCCCCGGCCACGCCGATTTCGGCGGTGAGGTGGAGCGCATCCTCAACATGGTGGACGGCGCCATCGTGCTGGTCGACGCCGCCGAGGGCCCGATGCCGCAGACCAAGTTCGTGGTCGGCAAGGCGCTGAAGGTCGGGCTGCGTCCCATCGTCGCCATCAACAAGGTCGACCGCTCCGACGCCCGCTCGCAGGAAGTCATCAACGAGGTGTTCGACCTGTTCGCGGCGCTCGACGCCAATGACGACCAGCTCGACTTCCCGATCCTCTACGGGTCCGGCCGCAATGGCTGGATGGCGCATTCGCCGGAAGGCCCGCAGGACGAGGGCATGGCCCCCCTGTTCGACCTGGTGCTCAAGCACGTGCCCGAGCCCACCGTCGATGACGGCCCGTTCCGCATGATCGGCACGCTGCTGGAAGCCAACCCCTTCCTCGGCCGCATGATCACCGGGCGCATCACCTCCGGCTCGATCAAGCCGAACCAGTCGGTGAAGGTGTTGGCGCAGGACGGCTCGGTGGTCGAGCAGGGTCGCGTGTCCAAGATCCTCGCCTTCCGCGGCATCGAGCGCCAGCCGATCGACGAGGGCGTGCAGGGCGACATCATCGCCATCGCCGGCCTCTCCAAGGGCACCGTCGCCGACACGTTCTGCGACCTTTCGGTCGACGCCCCGCTCAAGGCGCAGCCGATCGACCCGCCGACCGTCACCATGTCGTTCATCGTCAACGATTCGCCGCTCGCCGGCACCGAGGGCGACAAGGTGACCAGCCGCGTCATTCGCGACCGCCTGCTGCGCGAGGCGGAAGGCAATGTGGCGCTGAAGATCGAGGAATCCAGCGACAAGGACAGCTTCTTCGTGTCCGGCCGCGGTGAACTCCAGCTTGCCGTGCTGATCGAGACCATGCGCCGCGAAGGCTTCGAGATCGCCGTCTCGCGTCCGCGCGTGGTGTTTACCAAGGACGCCGACAGCGGCGAGATCCTCGAGCCGATCGAGGAAGTGCTGATCGACGTGGACGAGGAATATTCCGGCGTGGTCGTTCAGAAGATGAGCGAGCGCCGGGCCGAGATGGTGGAGATGAAGCCTTCGGGCGGCAGCCGCCAGCGTCTGGTGTTCTACGCGCCCACCCGCGGCCTCATCGGCTATCAGGGCGAGCTGATGACCGACACGCGCGGCACCGCGATCATGAACCGGCTGTTCCACGCCTATCAGCCGCATCGCGGCGAAATCCCCGGCCGCCGTAATGGCGTGCTGATCTCGAACGAGGCGGGCGAGGCGGTGGCCTATGCGCTGTGGAACCTCGAGGATCGCGGCCCGATGATGATCGAGCCGGGCTGGAAGGTCTATCAGGGCATGATCGTCGGCGAGCACAACCGCGAGAACGATCTCGAGGTGAACGTGCTCAAGGGCAAGAAGCTCACCAATATCCGCACCACCTCCAAGGACGAGGCCGTGCGCCTCACCCCGCCGATCCGCATGACGCTGGAGCGTTCGCTGGCCTGGATTCAGGACGACGAACTGGTCGAGGTGACGCCGAAGTCGATCCGCATCCGCAAGCGCTGGCTCGACCCGAACGAGCGCAAGCGCGAGGAGCGCCGCAAGGAAGCCGAGGGCGTCTGACGCTCCGGCACCCTCGCCGACCCGAGACAATGACGGCCGCTCCTCCCGGGGAGCGGCCGTTTTCTTTGCGGGCCCGGCGGGCGGGTCGCCCTTTGGCGGCGGGGCTTTGGTGGCGGGCTTTGGTGGATCGTCGCGCGATTTCGCCACAAAGCTACTTGATCCCGCGCCCGGCTTTTGCTCCCATCAGGGCATGGGCACGCTTCTCATCGAAACGCGCCGGGCCCGCCCGGCTGATGCGGCCGACGTCGCCGAGATCCACGACTCGGCGTGGCGCGCGGCCTATCGCGGTCTCATTCCCGGCGTGGAGCTCGAAAAGATGATCGAGCGGCGCGGGCCGGGCTGGTGGGAAACCGCCCTGCGGCGCGGCTCGCGCGTGCTGGTGCTCACCCATGCCGACCGCATCGCCGGCTACGCCAATCTCGGCCGCAACCGCGCCCGTGGCCTGCCCTATGAGGGCGAGATCTACGAACTCTATCTCCGGCCGGAATATCAGGGGCTCGGCTTTGGTCGCCGGCTGTTCGCCGATTCCCGCAAGGAACTCGCCAGCCTGGGCTTCGACGGCGTGACGGTGTGGGCGCTGGCCGCCAACGAGCCGGCGCTCGCCTTCTACCGCGCGCTCGGCGGCGCCAATATCGCCCGCTCCTCCGAGACCTTCGGCGGGCGCACGCTGGAAAAGCTGGCTTTCGGCTGGGCCGGCTGAGCCCGGCGCCGGTGCCGGCCTGACGCGGCTGCGGGGCCGACGTTTTTCACAGCCTGACGTTTTTCAGGATCCGACACGCCCCGCACGGGCCATCACAAGGCGGCGAGCCTGCCGGCGATCGCCTCGGCATCGCCGCGGATGCGGAAGGTCTTCAGTCGGGCCGTGGCGCCGGCAACCAGTTCCACCTGCGTCGCCGGCACGTCCAGCAGCCGCGCCAGCAGGCGGATGACGGCGGCATTGGCCTTGCCGTCCTCCGGCGCGACGCTGACCCGCGCCTTCAACGCCTGCCTGCCGTCCGCCAGATCGACGAAGCCCTCGACGGCGTCGCGCCCGCCGCGCGGCGTGACGCGCACGCTGAGCGTCACGCCGTCGGCGGTGGGCGTCCAGGCGGCTTGCCCGGTCACGGTCGTCTGGCTCAGGCCAGCAGTTCGAACACCAGGTTGCGGATGAAATACAGGCCGATGATCAGGATGATCGGCGAAATGTCGATGCCGCCGAGATTGGGCAGCAGGCGGCGGATCGGCGCCAGCACCGGCTCGGTGACACGCCACAGGAACTCGCCGACACTGCGCACCACCTGGTTGTGCGGATTGACCACGTTGAACGCCACCAGCCAGGAGAGGATGGCCGAGGCGATGAGGATCCAGACATAGAGCGAGATGATCGTGTCGAACAGCCAGAGCAGCGAATACATCGCGAACCTCAAGGAGGGCGGGCGGCGCGGGGCCGAAGCTGACGAATGCTTAAAGGCGCCGCCGCATCGCGGCAACCCCGATCGCACGGGAGGCCGCGCTTCCCGCCTTCCCGAAGGGGCGGGCCGGCGTGAGCGGCCGGTGTCCGGCGATTTACAGGACGGGCGGCGCGGCCTTCCCCGGGGAAGGCGACTTCGCCTGTGCGTGGCATCACGAGCCCGCTTGACAGGGCGGCGGAGGCGAACGTACAAGGCGCGGCCTGATGGTGAGGGGCCGTAGCTCAGTTGGGAGAGCGCTGCAATCGCACTGCAGAGGTCAGGGGTTCAAATCCCCTCGGCTCCACCATCGGATTAGCATAGCGACTTGATTTTATTTAATAAAAAATCAGTCGCCAAGGCAGCGCCCCGATAATCGCCCCAACTACTGACGCCGGTAGGACCGATGGCGACGACTTCTGCGCTGCATTTCCTGCTTGCGATACAATCAATCCGCGTAACTAAATGGCCGCTCGCGCGCTGATGCAGGCTTTCCTCGTGCAGGAGGCCTTCATGGTTGACTTGCGAGTGATCGACGGCGGCGGCGGCGGACGAGGCGACAAGCAGGCGCAATGGGCAGAGGAAATGGCCGCCCAAGCGTTGGAGCGTCTTGGGGGCGAGATACTTCGTGGCGCCGCTCGTGGGCCTGAGAATGCATGCCGTGTGGGCGCCGCCGTCCGGAATCTCTACGAGCACCTCACTCCTGTGCCACCATGGATGCCGGCCTTCGAAGCGCGAACGGCCGGCCACTGCCGGACAATCCCGATAAGTGGGACGAAGAACCCCCCTGGCTGCTGAACTGTGCTCTCCGACCAGCGGCAGAGACCATCGCGGCGGATGGGTTCGCTTGCGGCCACACCTCTCAGCGTCGCCGGGACTTCGATCATGCCGTCGAACAGTACCTCCCTCAAAGGGAAGGGCGCTGGCATGAGGGCGGCTGAAGCCATCTGACGCGATTGCTGGAGCAGTTGCCGCCTTTGTGGCCACCGCCTTCGCCTGGCCGGGTTAGCCGAGCCAAGAAGCGGCAGCCTACCACCAAACCAAAGCAGCCGGCCTAGTTGCGAACCGGGGAGGGGACCCAGCACTTCGGGATAGTCACCAGGACGCACTCGGAGAGGAGTGCGCCGCTTGCTTCAAGGCCAATATGCGAGCATTGGCGCTTGGTGGCCCTGTGTGTTCGTATTCTACCCCGCTGCGCTCGGAGAGTGCCGTCTTCCGCGAAGTCAGTGATCAGAGCAGATCGGATTGCCTCGGGATATCTCCCGGCAAAATGCGGAGCCGGATGCGCCATCTTGATTGTTCTGATTGTTTTCAATCGGTCATGGCGTCTGCTCCCGCATTCCGCCTCCGCCTTCCGCCTAGCCGCAAGTTTGAATGTTTGATTTTCATTCAAGCGGGTCGCAGTTTCACCGGCCCGCATTGAATCCTCTCGGACCTGATAAAACTCGCCGCGCGCCGCCTTCCATCTCGTGATGGCGCTCGCCAAGTTATTAGCGGTCGAGCCCGGCTGCCGCTGGCAGCAGAGGGGAGTTGAGGATAGCGCCGCCGCAAAAAAGGTGCCCACTCCCCCGAGCCGCTATATTTGTTCGATTCGATTGATCGGAGCCCCCATGGTAAGCACGCCCACTCGCCGCTCATTTGGTTCCGCCCGCGATGCCGCAGAAGCGGCCTTCAAGAGCGCCACATCTAAACCCGCCACTCTGCCCGACAGCTCCCCAGGCAAGGCCCCCTCTTTGCCGCACGCCAAGGAGCAGGTTTCGATCCGTCTGGACCGAGAAGTGCTGGAGCGGTTTCAGGAAGGCGGGCCCGGTTGGCAAGACCGGATCAATGCGGCGCTGCGGAAGGCGTTGGGGCTGTAGATGTCTGGCCTGATCGGGGTGGGGTAGGTTGCGCCTCGCGCGCTCGCGCGTACTGGTCGCGAAACGGCTCTCGGTGTCCATTTTCGCCTCCTTTAGACGCATCGGGCACCCATGCCCACCCTCACTTCGTTCCCGGCTAAAGTGTTTTCGAGGGGAACAAGGGGGCAGGGCTGGCGCAGGGGGTGTTCCGTGGTTCCGGAACGCGGCAATCGCCGCGCGTGCCTCGCGATAGGATCACGGTATGAACCTGATTTTCTATTTCATCGTGGTCGCCGCGGGCATCGCCGTCGCATTCCAACAGGTGCTCAACGCAAATCTGCGAGCGGATCTCGGTTCACCTTATTGGGCGGGGTTCGTGAGCTATGCCGTCGGCATCTTCTCGATGGTCGCCGTGCTGCTTCTGACGGGCAGTTCCGTGCCGTCCGCTGCCGCCATCAACCGAACGTCCTGGTGGTCCTGGTCGGGCGGTTTGTTCGGCGCAATGTTCATCCTGGCGGTGATCTTTGCCGTCCCGCGTGTCGGTGCAGCCACCACCTTGGCGCTCATAGTCGTCGGCCAGATGGTCGGATCACTGGCTTTCGACCATTTCGGCATACTCGGATTGCCACAGCAATCGGTGTCTCTGACCCGTCTCGCCGGCGCAGCCTTGCTTGTCGCGGGGGTGTTTCTGATCCAGAGGTCGTGAGGAGCTGCCTCGCGTCTGCCATCTGCCAGATCAAGCGGAGGCCAACAACATCGTGTCTGGTTCGGCCCGTTGCTGAGCGGACTTGACCACCACCTCGCCGCCGACGTCGGCCACGCCTTTTCGAGCTTGCTGCCGGCCCGGTCGGCGAACCGGTCAGGAAGCCCGACTGCAATCTCCGTTACATCGGCAGGAAGCACGTGTCGCTGGAAGCCGAAGCAGGAGACGCCCTTTCCGCCGGTCAGTTCCGTCGAGATCCAGCAATTGGTCGCGACTTGACCGTGATGTTCTCCATTCCGGAGCGGGAGCCTCGCGACCTTGGCAGGAAGGGTGCCGGGCTCAAAATTAAAACCCTCAACCGGAAGGTTCGTTCTACCTGCGCCCCGCGCGGCATTGGCACCATCGAACCACCCCTAGAAAGATAAGCCAGATAGCACCACGGTTCCCGGAACGAACGTCACTGCCAGCATCAAAGTAATTTACGCTCACATTCCAGACATTTTTGAAGCGCTGAAATGTCGCATCAGAATGCCCATCCCCGGAGGAAATCAGGCTCAATATCCGCGGCTTCGAATTTGTCGAGGATCCAGTATCGGATTACCGGAAAAATTCCCCTTATCCCACCCCAGCACCCGCGTCGTTCGCCATGTGGTTGAGCGCGTCCAGTTTATTTTGTCTCGAGGCACGGATAAGATGCACGCCGTGCGGATGAAGGACAGTTTGTGAAAACCGCCACTCGCTCGACGATGACGTCGACTTGGAACGCCTTTGTCCTCATTCCGGGTGAGACTGAGGCCCGTTTCGCCGCCATTCAGGCTAACGGCATAGACGACGCCCTGCGCCGGCTGCGCGAGAGGCCGGATATGCTGGGCGCCATCGTCCTTGGATTGATCCACCAGGACATTCCGGTGAACGACGCACGTCGCGACGACTAGATCGCCCAGCAGAAGGGGCGAGCAGGTATGCCCTTTCCTTCAGATACTCCCCATACCCTTCCTCGCAGGTGATCGCCCGCGACCACCAAGCCGGCCTGCCGCGCACCTTCTGCGGTGAATTTGCAGCCGGCTCCGTCACTGGGTCTTCCCCGGTACAGGCGGGCCATTCAGAACCCCGAACTCGTCCGCCACCCGGAAGAGGGCATTGCGAGACAGATAGAAGGCGCGCTGCCTGACGCCTGTGTCGGCGGCCTCGTCATTTGCCAGCTGCATCTGACAATGGGCGATCCAGGCAAGGACCTTGATGTCGTCGAAGCCTTTCACCGGAGCAGAGGCAAGCGCCATGATCTGCGGATCGAGGGCCTCAGCCGTGCCGGCATATCCATCATAACGGACGGCACGTTCCGCACGGGCGATGGGGTCCATGGCGACCTCGGATGCGCTCGATATTGTCGTGTCCACCATCCCCCGAACCAGTGCATGGTCTCGACCGGCATATGTGAGGTGAAGACACTGCCGATGGCGCCGAACCAGTCGGCAGGATCCGAAACCCCGATGAGCCGGCTGACCAAGCCGGCCTGACAGGCATCGAGAGCTTGTTTGCGCTCAAGTGCAAGGCGGGCGAATGTTTCCGCGGCTTCGACCGGACCGGCCAGCATGCGGTCTATCTCGGGCAGGGCGCGAAGGGCATCAGCTTGCTGCCGGCGCCATGTGGCGACCTTGGCCGGGTTCCGCGTGCCGTCGGCTTCTTCCGCAGCCCTTCGCAAGGTCGACACCGCATAGTCGCGGATCAGCACCAGCAGCATGGGGTCGCGCGCCAGCCCGTTGACCCGGCACTTGTCAGAATTCCTGCGCCGTCGCTTGATAGAAGAAGCGGAGCACAACAGGGCCACTCGGAGCCATGCGGCACCCCTTGTGGCAATCGATTCATTGGGGGGCGTATGTTCTACTTGCTGGCCTTGTTGATAGGGATCGTGGCCGGACTGCGGGCCATGACCGCACCTGCTGCGATCTCCTGGGCGGCCCATCTCGGCTGGATTGATCTTTCTGCCTCACCGCTGGCCTTCATGGGCTATGCGTGGGCGCCATGGATCTTCACGGCGCTGGCCTTGGTCGAGTTCGTCACCGATCAGCTGCCGACAACCCCAAGTCGGACGGTGCCGCCGCAATTCGCTGCGCGCCTGATCAGCGGAGCGCTTTGCGGTGCCTGCCTAGGCGTTGCCGGAGGCAGCCTGTCGATCGGCGCGGTCGCCGGGGTGATCGGCACCGTGATCGGTACGCTGGGTGGGCGTCTGGCGCGTGCGGGCCTTGCCGAGGCGTTCGGGCAGGATCGGCCCGCCGCTTTGATCGAAGACGCCGTGGCGATCATCTGTGCTGTCGTCATTATCTTGGTGGCAAGATGAATGACCCGGCACGTCGCTTCGACGCCATCATCATCGGTACCGGCCAGGCAGGGCCCTCGCTTGCCGGTCGGCTGACGGCCGCCGGCAGGAGCGTCGCGATGATCGAGCGGCGCCATTTCGGTGGCACCTGCGTCAATACCGGCTGCAAGCCGACCAAGACGCTGGTGGCCAGCGCCTATGCCGCCCGCATGGCCCAGCGGGCCGCGGAATACGGCGTGGTGCTGGACGGCACGCCAGGCGTCGACATGAAGAGGGTTCAGGCCCGCGCCGCGAAGATCATCCAGGAGGGGCGTTCCGGTATCGAGAGCTGGCTGGACGGCATGGACGGCTGCACCGTGCTTCGCGGCCATGCCCGCTTCACCGGCCCGCATGACATCGAGGTCGACGGCGCGAAACTCACCGCGCCGCAGATCTTCATCAATGTCGGCGGCCGGGCGTCGGTGCCGGACCTGCCCGGCCTTGGGGACGTGCCCTATCTTACCAACACCGACATGGTCGAACTCGATACCGTGCCCGGGCATCTGGTGGTCATTGGCGGCTCCTATATCGGCCTCGAATTCGCGCAGATGTTCCGCCGCTTCGGCGCCCGCGTGACCGTCGTCGAGAAGAGTGGTCGCCTGATTGCGCGCGAGGACGAGGATGTCTCGGCTGCAATAAGGGAGATATTGGAGGCTGAAGGCATTGATGTACGGACCAACGCCGAATGCCTGAGCTTCGCGCGGCACGACGACGGCGTGGCGGTGCGGGTCGGCTGTACCGAAGGCGCGCCGGAAGTCGTCGGCACGCATGTGCTGCTTGCCATCGGCCGGCGGCCGAACACCGATGATCTCGGGCTGGAAGCCGCCGGCATCAGGACCGATGCGCGCGGCTATATCACGGTCGACGATTTCCTCGAGACGAGCGTGCCTGGCGTCTACGGGCTGGGCGACTGCAACGGACGAGGGGCCTTCACCCACACGGCCTATAACGACTTCGAGATTGTCGCGGCCAACCTGCTGGATGGCCAGGACTGGAAGGTGAGCGAGCGGCTTCCCGGCTATGCGCTCTACACCGATCCGCCGCTGGGGCGGGTCGGCATGACAGAAGCGCAGGCTCGCCAGACCCGTCGACCCCTTCTCATCGGCAAGCGGCCAATGAGCAAGGTCGGCCGCGCGGTGGAGAAGGCCGAAACACTGGGCTTCATGAAGGTGGTGGTGGATGCCCAAACGCAGCGCATCCTCGGGGCAGCGATACTCGGAACCGGCGGTGACGAGGCCATTCACGGACTGCTCGACATCATGAATGCGAACGTCCCCTGCACGGTCTTCCAGCGCGCAGTGCCTATCCATCCGACGGTGTCGGAGCTGATCCCTACGCTGCTGGCGGAGATGAAGCCGGCAACGTGATGGGGAACGGACAGGCCCGAATTCCGAGCGCGCGCGACGGTGTCCTGACTGACGCCGGTTCCTTCGGCGACAAAGGAAGCAATCCCCTTCGGCCTGTAGCCTCGGCCGTGCTCTCGCTTATTTTCAATCGACGCAACTTGCGTGGCGCAACTTGCGTCGATTGACCCACTAGCTCCGCGTCGTGCCGGATCTGCCGATCCTGCTCCTCTTTCGCGAGGTCGGCGCGGTTCGGCCACACGAGCCTCGATGTTCACATCTGTTGACAGCCGGGATGCGGCAGATCGGCTTTCTTCATAGCCAGCCGCGACTGCGCATGCTCGCTAAACCCTGGCTCTACGCCAGGGTTTAGCGCTTTCAGATCCAAAAGGATCAGAAGGAGCGACGGACCGACAGCAGGACCTGCTGGTTGTCCGAGCTGTCGATGAAGGAACCGTAGGGGTTCAGCACCGGGTTGTCGTAGCTGGTCTGCGCGTAGGTGTACTGCGCGACGAAGATCAGGTTCTTGACCGGGGCCCAGTTCAGGCTGCCGCCGACGGTCCAGATGTTGTAGTCGGAGAAGCCAGTGTCGACGGCGGCGGCCGGGACGCTGAGTTCGCCGTAATTGCCGTACAGCACGCCGAAGACCTGGGGCGTGAAGTAGTGGGTAAGCTCGGCGGCGATCGTCCAGGCGTCACCCGACTGCAGGCTGTTGGTCGCCGGGTTGTAGTAAAGGTCCTGAGCCGCCTGATCCGAGATAGTCGAGTAGCCACCGTTGATGCCGGTGTAGCCGGCAGCGGCGCTGCCATAGGCGGCTTCGATGTACAGTTTGTCGCCATCGCCGAGGGTCGGCAGGTTGAACTTCACGCCGCCGAGCACGGCCCAGCCCACGGAGTCATCGGTGGTGATGCCGACGGGGTCATAGTAGGAGTCGTCGAGCTGGCGGATGGCACCGGAAACCTGGAAGCCGCCCCACTCGCCTTCATAGTTGATGTTGGCGATCAGCGCCGGAATGTCGGGCTGAGCGGTCTCACCAAGGCTGTCGCCGTTCGAACGCGAGGAGTCATCTTCGATCGAGATCGTGGCCGTAAGGCCGCCGCCGAAGTCAGCGGTGTAGGCGGCTGCGGTCACGTCTTCGTCGGCCGTGAGCTCCACATTGTCGAAGCCCCAGACGTTGTTGTCGGCGTAGTAGTCGAAGAACGACTGCACCTTACCGAAGGTGAAACCAGCGAACTGGATGTAGCCCTTGTCGAGGTTCAGAGCGGTCGAGTCGCCGCCGTCGCCGTAGACGTTGCCGAGACCGTCGCCATAGGTGGCGCGCAGGTCAATGAACGAACGCAGGGTGCCGTACTCGGTCTGTGTGCGGGCATCCAGACGGAGCGAAGCGCGCGAACGGAAGTACGAGGACTGGAAGTCCGCGTTGTTCAGGTAATCGTAGTCCTGATAGTAATAGTCGGCCTGCACGAAGCCGCCGACCTTCAGGCAGGTATCGGTGCCCGGAATGTAGTAGAAGCCCGCGCCGTAGGTCGAGCAGATCTTCACATATTCCGCAGCCTTCGCCTTCACAGGCAGATCGGCCGCCGCAGCGGTCCCGACCATCGCAAGCCCGGCGACTGAGCCGAGTAGAAGGTTATTCATCAAGGATTTCATTCCACATATCCAAAATTGAGTCCGTGTTCACATTAAAGTGTTGGGACTCACCCGATGAGCAAAAAGATCATCGTAGAGGATGATGTTTGAATCGATCCCGCGGCGCAAAGCCAAAGTGCTGGATAAAGGCGCTGAGACGGCCTTTTTTGGGCGGGTGTTGCATCCGTGCACGGATCACGGCTGCGTGAAATCAGCCGAGTTGTGAAGGGTTTACTTAGCGGTATACGGGAATTCAGGCGGGATGCTAAGGCGTACCGATCGCTTGCAATCGTCCTTCTGCCCGCGTGTCTCCGACGCGTGGGCGGGACGAAGGCATCCTGTTCATCTGAACGAGGCTTTGCCGACGCGGTGGGACACGTACGCCTCGGGTTCGACGGCGCCATGTCCGCGGGCGTGGATCGCGGCTACCTGTTCGGCGACAGTCGGTTTTGCAGCAGCATCGAGCCGAGCTGAGCGGTTGCCGTCCATTCCCGTCTCACGTGCCGCCTCCTTTGCTTCACCAGACAGAGTCGCGACCGTGGTTGCCCGGTGCGCATCCGCCTTCGATATCCCTAGATCGCGCCCCGCTTCGCCAGCCGTACCCCTGCGCCACCGCCGTTCTCTGGGATGAATTCTGGCCGCCGGCGAGGATGGAAAGCCGCAGATCAAGACACGCTTGCCCGGCTTCACCTCCTCTGTCCGCCGCTACGTGATCACCCCGTGCATCCTCGGTGATGAGGAGAATGAAGGGGAGGCTCGGGCCACTCGGCGAGCCCAGTTCTAGGGGAAGGGGGCCATGACAGCTCGTTTCGCCGCCTTTTCCCGGCATCGCACCGAAATTGCTCCCCTGTTCCCCAGGCCCCGGCAAGTTGGGGAACAGGACGGGGAACACCACAAACCAACGCTACAGAACGATTTGAGGAGCCGCCACGATGAGCCGGAACTCCACAAACAGAAGCCCGGCCGAAGCCGGGCTTCTTGTCATGGCCTGTCGTCACATCACAGGCATGAGGACGGTATCAATGACATGAACGACGCCGTTGGACTGCAAGACATCCGGCGTTTCGATCACCGCGACGTGGCCGCCCCGATCAACCACGACCCACTTACCCATCTTTTCCTCGACAGTCAGCGTCTCGCCGGCGACGGTCTTCAGCGTGGCCTTGCCACCATGCTTCATCGCGTCGGCCTTCAGATCCGCAGCGGTGAACTTGCCCGGCACCACGTGATAGGTGAGGATTTCGGTGAGTTGCTTCTTCATGCCGGGCTGCACGAGCTTGTCGACGGTGCCGGCCGGCAGCTTGTCGAACGCGGCATTGGTGGGAGCGAACACGGTGAACGGACCCGTGCCGTTCAGAGTATCGACGAGGCCGGCAGCCTTTACGGCGGCAACCAGCGTGGTGAGATTCTTGGCCTTGGACGCATTGGTCGGGATTTTCGCGTCGGACATCATTGCCGCACCGCCGACCATCACCGAGGTGGCGGCGAGAGCGGGGGCCGCCACGAGCAGCCCGGCGGTCGCACAGAACATGGCGAGCTTCGAAACCGAAAGAGTCATCGAACGTCTCCCTGAAACCCATGCACTGCCGCATGGTCGAGAGAGATACGGCGGACATTCGGGGAAAGATGCAGAAGCCGCGATTTTTGTTTTCGAGTATCCAAGCCCGGCTCAGAGCGCCTGAATCTTTCCGTTGGCAATAACCGGCCCGGTCGGTTGGCCCGTCGGCGACCCACCGGGAGGCTCAACGGAGACAGCAAGAGTGACGCCGGCAGTGACGCTGCCGATCACGGCAGGCGACAGTGTCACGCGCGCGGCTCCCGCCGGATCGAATACGCCAAGCGAGACCGGCACGCCGCCGGTCGGCACCAGCCAGAGTTCGGGAACGCGGCCGGGAGCGTCCCAGGACAGCTGGGGTACCAACGTTGCTCGACCAAGCGTGTGGTCAATGACGGCAGTGAAGGTCGACCGGCCGTCTGGTGCCAGCAATGCGGCGATCTGAAGGGAAGGCGGCGCCGTCGGCCTGGCAAGAAGCAAAGCGGCCGCAATGCTGGCAGCCGCGACCGTCATGGAACCAAAACTGACCCAGCGCCAGAATGCGAGACCATATGTTGCCTGCGATGGACGCGTGGTGGGCGAAGGTTTTGTAAGGGCGTCGATGCGTGCCCAAACCTTCTCCGGAGGAGAAACGGAAGCAACCTCCTCCACCAGCGGGCTCAATCGCATGTCCCACCTCGCGATCAGCGCCGCAAAGCTCGGGTCACGGGCACTGAGCGCCTCGGCGTGCCGGCGTTCGCGCTCATCGAGCACCCCTAGTGCATATTCTGCCGCAAGTTGCTCGCGGTCTTCGTCGTGGGGAGGGATCGGGGGTACGTCGCTCATCTCTCCAGACACTCCCGAAGCGTGATGAGGCCGCGACGTATCCAACTCTTCAGGGTTCCCAGCGGCTGACCGATACGCCGGGCCAACGCCTCATAGGTCTCGCCTCCAAAAAATGCTTCCCTTATGGCGTCGCGGGAGCGCGGCTCCAGAGCGTCAAGGCAACGGCTCAGCCGGGCATGTTCTTCGTTGTGTTCAAGTTCAGTCAGCGCGTCCGGGGCGCCATCCGCGACCGAGGCCGAGAGGTTGTCGTCAATCTGACGGTCCGCGAGACGAGCACCGAGCGCACGCAGCCGATCGATAGCCTTGTTTCGAGCGATCGTGGCCAGCCAGGTGATCGGGCTCGACCGGGCGGGGTCGAACAGGTCCGCGCGATGCCAGATATTCAGATATACCTCTTGCAACACGTCCTCCGCTTCTTCGCGTGTGCCCAAGATACGCAAGCACACACCGAAAAGCTTCGAGGAGGTGAGATCATAAACATCGCGCAGTGCCGCCCGGTCTTGGCCCGCGACAGCTTTCAACCTCTCTGAAAGATGCTCTCTTGCTAGATCGCTCACGTTCGATCATGGCACCTTCGCCGCCGTCAATGTCAATACGACGTGACCGTCCATCGCGTCCGACGACGGGCGTCGATACCTCGAAAGTCCGTGGAACTTGTAGGGTGTCTGACCTGAGCCCCTGATCCTCCTCCAGATTTAGGTAGCGTCCGTCGATCATGGAGACGGACGATGCGAGCCTCACGGTTCACAGAGGAACAGATGATAGGGATGCTGAAGGAGCAGGAGGCGGGCGCGAAGACCGCTGACGTCTGCCGCACGCACGGCATCCGGGACGAGTGCTTGAACGAGACCCTGTTCTCGAGCCTGGGTCAGGCCCGTGCCACCATCGCCTCATGGAAGGAGGACTACAAGCTGAACCGCCCTCATTCAGCTCTCGGCAATCGATCCCCCGCCCAGTTCGCCGCAACAATCCCACTGGAAACCCAGGCCGCCTGAGGCCACAAAGCAACCCTCGGACTCTCTCCTAAGCCGGAGGAGAAAAGGGTCTCACGTCAGGACGTGTAGCCGTCAGTTGGAACATCGCTGACGGTCTACTCATGCTTCGGGGGCGTGAAATCGGTGGTCCCGCCGTCCGCCCGCCTACGCGGAAAGGTTTCGGATCCCGGCTCATCAATATGGGGATCGTTGGAACGGGGGGCGTCGAGCTTCGTTACCCGAGCACTGGGTTCGAAGCTGATTTCTCGGCTGCTCTCTCTCAGGTGCAACACCAATGAGCCGGGAGACACCCGTGCAAGGCCCGCAAGCTTCATCCAGACCAATCGTACTCGTCGTCGAGGATGAACCGATCTTGAGGATGACTGCCGTCGACATGGTCGAGGAGGCAGGCTTTGAAGCCTTGGAGGCCGCAGACGCCACCGAAGCCATCCAGATACTGGAGGCCCGTCTCGATATCTGCATCGTTTTCACCGACATCGACATGCCCCGCGGTATGGACGGCATGAAGCTGGCTACGCTGATCCGCGATCGGTGGCCACCGATCGAAATCATTGTGACCTCCGGCCACATCGACGCGCGCCATGTTCATTTGCCGGTGCGCAGCCTCTTCTTTCCAAAGCCCTACGACGAGAAGCACGTGATGGCTGCGATGAGAAGGTTCGCAGCCTGACAATGCCCGCAGAGTGTCAGGCATAAGGGAAATCCGAGAGCGTGCCGTTCCTGCGGAACAGAAAGACCCAACGCCCTGAGCCATCGGCTCGGTGACACGGCAAAGGCCGCCCCCGGCAGGGAGCGCCGGCAGGGAATGCCCGTGCCGGGACACCCAAAGAAACATCACAGCAACATCTTGTAACACCCCCCACTGCCGCGCCGCGCTAGGCTGCAATCAGCCCGGTGAACGCACAACACATCGGGCTCGGCCGGGCACTGAGCAATCGCCGCACATCGTGTCCGGCCGTAAAGCGTCTGAGCGCGATCTCGGCCCTTGGAGCGCGAAGCCGTCGAACGCCGGGTGCCGTCGCGGACCCTGGGCGTGGCGGCTCCTGTGTCCCCGGGTGTCAGCCGGCCTCGCTCGACGACATTCCATCAAGCGGTCGGAGCAGCGTATTCAGTGAGGCACAGGCGGCGAGCGAGCGAAGAACTGACGCCACCGATGCTGGCGGCGCTCCGCGCGATGGAATCGATGCCGCTCAACGTTTTGATGCTGAGGGGAAAAACCAATCTGGGCGCCCTGTACGGGCCGATGAGCCGGGGCACGCTCGACGCGCTTCAGCGGCGCAGGCTGGTACAGCTCACCGACATTCAGGGTGCGCAATATACCTACGCCATCACCCCTGCCGGCCGTTGCGTGCTCGGAGAGACGGCGGAGGCCGTCCCGGCGTCGGCGCCCGCGTCGGGATCGTGATGCGCGCCACCATCCGGTCTGCCACACCTCCTCCGAGCCATCGCCCCGGCTGGTGAAGCCGGCTTTTCGGGCGCGCGGGGGGCTCCCGACCCGCGAATGGCCGCCCTGCGGGCAGGGACGAGGCGTGCGATGGCGGCTGCCGGTTCCGCCGCTCTCCCTTCGGCGCGCCGGTCCACGAGCCGCGTGTCTGCCAGCCCCTACAGGAAACTGTCGGGGATCGGCTGCCAGCTGCCGGCTTTCGCCTCGAACTGCGGAATATGGCCGAGGCTGCGGATCAGCGCGGCGTCCTCGCCGAGCACCGCCTGCCAGGCGCGCGCCTCGGTGAGGATCACGCCGGCGCCGATCACCTCGCCGCCGGCACGGCGCACCAGGTCGATCGAGCCCTTCAGGCTGGAGCCGGACGCCACGACGTCGTCGACCACCACCACACGGCGGCCGGCCAGCAGCGGGATCATCCGGCGATCCAGCAGCAGCTTCTGCTCGCCCTTGGAGGTGATGGAGGAGATCGTCTGCACCAGCGCGTCGCCTAGATGCACCTTGGGCGATTTCTGCAGGATCACATACTGGTCGAGACCGAGCGCGCGGCTGACCTCGATGGCGATGGGAATGCCGAGCGTGGCGGCGCCGACCACCACATCCGGCTTCAGCGGGCGCAGCCGGTCGGCAAGGCGGGTGCCGACAAAGGTGCCGAACGTCACCCCGAGATCGATGACCATCATCAGCGAGATGGCGAAATCCGGCCCCAGCGGCACGATCGGCAGCTCGACGTCGAGGCCGTCGACATCGACATGCCAGCTCTGGGCGGCGATCGGCGGGGGCGCGTCTGCGGTCATGGCGTCATCCGTGTCGCATCATCCGGGTCATCTTGCGCGGCTAGTTGCTGCCGTAGCGCGCGGCGATGTCGCGCGACAGCCGGGCGCCGGCCTCGAGATAGCGCTGCGCCGCCAGCTCGGCCGACGGCGTGCAACTGCGATAACCCTGCCGGTAGCTTTCATAGCCGCGGTTGAAGGCGGCGATCAGCAGGCCGCGCCGCTCGTCGGAGGGCTGCTCGGTGTCGATGAGCCCCTGCATTTCGTCGCGCCAGCGCCCGGCATCGGGCGCGCCGCAGAGCGGGCGGATATAGTGCAGGGCGCCGAGCATCTCGGCGAGCCGCAGCATGTCCGCCTCATAGGGCGGCGCCGAGCCCTGGTTGGGGCGCGCCGCGTTCTGCGCGCCGGCGGGGGCCGACAGCGCCAGCGCGAGGCCCACGACGGCCATGCCGAGCGCGTGGCGCCGGCGGATCGGTCGCGAGGCGGGGGGACGGGGCGGACGGCGTATCATCCCGCCTGTGGTGGGCCGGAGCGGCGGCGGCGTCAAGAGCCGGCGACCAGCGCGTGCGCCGCCATCACGATGCCGGCGAGGCCGTCGGTGGCGTCGGCGGGCAGCTGGCGCGGGTCGAACCAGCCGACCTCCGCTGCCTCGGGGCCGGTCGACGGTTCGCCGTCGAGCCACAGCCCGGCATGGCTGATCACCACGAAATGCGTGCTGACCTCGCCCGCCTCGTCGCGGCGGATGATGTCGAGGGCGCCGGCGACGCCCAGCACGCGGCAGGCGACGCCGACCTCCTCCATGACCTCGCGGGCCGCGCCTTCCGCCAGCGTCTCGCCCGGCTCCACACGCCCGCCGGGCAGCGACCACAATCCGCGCAAGGGAGCGGCCCCGCGCCGGGCGAGCAGCACCTGCCCGTTGCGAAACACGGCGGTGGATACCGCCAGGACCGGGCGGATCGGCGACTGCGACATCGGCAAGTTCTCCACGATTCGCCGCCATCCTAGGGGCGGCGGGACGGTGCGCCAATGACGGGCCGGGCTCGGTAGGGGATATCGCCGGGCGGTGTGCTAGGCTTCCCGGAAAGTCAGGTCCGATTTGAAGCGGGCCGCCAGGAGGCCGCCAAGATCGGGCCGCAATCCGGGTCGAGTTTCGCAGCATCCGGGCGGGGTTGCGTCCGGGCCGGGCAATGCTCCGGCGGGGCAGGAGGTTGTCGATGCGTGCATTCGCCGGAAGCCATGGCGGCGCCTTGCGCCGGTTCGCTGCGCCCGCGCTGCTGGTGGCGGCCGGGCTCGTCGCGGCCTCGTCGCCCGGCATCGCGGGAAGCACGAAACCGCCGGCGGCCCAGGCTCAGACGTCCCCGTCTCCTGCGTCGCAATCCGCGACGGAGGATCGCCCGGATCCGGTCTGCGCCAGCTACGGCAAGGGGTTCTCCCGCATCGCCGGCACCTCGACCTGCGTGAAGATCAGCGGCAGCGTCCAGGTCGACGGCTATCAGCAGTCAATGTCGGCCGGCACCGCGCTGGCGCCGGCGCTCAGCAGCAAATAGGCCTGCCAGACTGGGCCCCTAGCGGCCGAACGCCGCGAAGTAGCGTGCCGCGATGTCCTTGTAGACGCGGGTGAGCGCGCGGATCTCGTCGACCGGCGTCGCCTCGTCCACCGCATGCATCGAGGTGCCGACCAGCCCGAACTCGACCACCGGGCAGAAGTCCTTGATGAAGCGCGCATCCGAGGTGCCGCCGGTGGTGGAGAGTTCCGGCGTCTGGCCGGTGGTCTCGCGGATCGCCGCCGTCACCAGGTCGACGAAGTCGCCGGGTGCGGTGAGGAAGCTGTCGGAGGAGCGCTCCTCGAACGCCACCGAGAACCGCACCGCGTTGCCGGCGGCGGCGGTGAGCCGGCGCTCGATCTCCGCCTTCAGCGTGCCGGGCATCCACAGGTCGTTGAAGCGGATGTTGAAGCGCGCCTTCGCCTCGGCGGGGATGACGTTGTAGGCCGGATTGCCGACATCCACTGAGACGACTTCGAGGTTGGAAGCCTGGAAATGCGCGTTGCCGCGGTCCAGCGGCTCGGCGGTGAGCGCGCTGATCAGCTTCGCCATGCCGGGGATCGGGTTCTCGGCGAGATGCGGGTAGCCGACATGGCCCTGCTTGCCGTGCACGGTGAGGGTGCCGGAGAGCGAGCCGCGCCGGCCGATCTTCACCATGTCGCCCAGCACGGCGCGCGAGGAGGGCTCGCCGAGCACGCAATGGTCGAGCCGCTCGTCGCGGTCGCCGAGCCAGCGCAGCAGCTTCTCGGTGCCGTTGATCGCCGGGCCTTCCTCGTCGCCGGTCAGCAGCAGCGAGATCGAGCCGGGCAGCCGGTCGCCATGCTCGGCCGCGAGATCGAGCGCGGCGGCGACGAAGGCGGCGACGCCGCCCTTCATGTCCACCGCGCCGCGACCATAGAGGAGGCCGCCATGGATCGCCGCCTCGAAGGGCGGGAAGCGCCAATGCGCGGCATCGCCGGGCGGCACCACGTCGGTATGGCCGGCGAAGCAGAGATTGGGGCCTCGCGTGCCGAAGCGGGCATAGAGGTTCTCAATGTCCGGCGTGTCCGGCCCGGTGAGCGTCACCCGGTGCACGCGGAAGCCGGCGGCGCCGAGCAGCTTTTCCAGACAGGCGAGGGCGCCGCCCTCCTCGGGCGTCACCGAAGGGCAGCGGATGAGCGCGCGGGCGATCTCGACGGGATCGGCGGCGGAGGGAGCCTCAAGCGCGCTCATCGCGGTCAGTCCCTGAGCAGGTCGTTGATCGAGGTCTTGGAGCGGGTCTGCTCGTCCACCCGCTTGACGATCACCGCACAATAGAGCGACGGGCCGGGCGCCCCATTGGGGAGCGGCTTGCCGGGCAGCGAGCCGGGCACCACCACCGAATAGGCCGGCACCTCGCCGACGAACACTTCGCCGGTGGCGCGGTCGACGATCTTGGTGGTCGCCGAAATGAACACGCCCATGGACAGCACCGAGCCCTTGCGCACGATCACGCCCTCGACGACCTCGGAGCGGGCGCCGATGAAGCAGTTGTCCTCGATGATCACCGGGCCGGCCTGCAGCGGCTCCAGCACGCCGCCAATGCCGACGCCGCCGGAGAGGTGCACATGCTTGCCGATCTGGGCGCAGGAGCCGACGGTGGCCCAGGTGTCGACCATCGAGCCCTCGCCCACCGAGGCGCCGAGATTGACGAAGGACGGCATCAGCACGACGTTCGGCGCGATATAGGCCGAGCGGCGCACGATGGCGCCCGGCACTGCGCGGAAGCCGGCGGCGCGGTATTCCGCCTCGCCCCAGCCGTCGAACTTGGAGGGCACCTTGTCCCACCAGCTGGCGCCGCCGGGAGCGCCGGAGATCGGCGCCATGTCGTTGAGGCGGAAGGACAGCAGCACCGCCTTCTTGAGCCACTGGTTGACGCTCCAGTTGCCGTCGGCGCCCTGCTCGGCGACGCGCGCCTTGCCGGCATCGAGCAGGCCGAGCGCTTCGTTCACGGCGTCACGAACCGGACCCTTGGTGTCGAAGCCGATCTCCGCGCGCTTCTCGAAGGCGTCCTCGATGATGGTCTTCAGTTCGCTCGACATGCTCTGTTACTCCGCTAGATGGCGGGGGACTTGTTGCGGCGCGGACGGCCGGGTGTCAACGGGGGCGTGCCGCCGGGAGGCGTGTCATCGCTCGCCGCGCCCGATCACGCCGCGTACGGCGCGCAGGAAGGCGGGCAGGTCGTCGGTGACGTGCTGGATGTGCTGGCCGTCGCGTCCGTCATGTTCCCAGGCCTCGCGGTCGGCGGGGCTGACGGCGAGGCCGGGCGGCACCACCAGCACGGTGCGCATGCCGAGCGCATGCGGCACTTCGAGGTTGCGGGCGAGGTCCTCGAACATCGCGGCCCGGGTCGGTTCGACGCCGTAGAGGCCGAGGAAGTGGCGATAGGCCGTTTCCTGCGGCTTGGGATGGAACTCCGACGCGACGATATCGTGCACGTCGGCGAAATGGTCGGAGATGCCGAGCTTGTCGAGGATCGCGGCGGCATGGGCGCGTGAGCCGTTGGTGTAGACGAGCTTGCGGCCGGGCAGCGCGCCGAGCGCCGCGCCCAGCTCCGGCGACGGCGAGAGCTCGGACAGGTCGATATTGTGCGCATTGGCCAGGAACGGGTCCGGGTCCATGCCGTGCTCGATCATCAGCCCGCGCAGCGAGGTGCCGTATTTGCGGTAATAGCCCTTCTGCAGTGCGAAGGCGTCGTCGAGCGACAGGCCGAGATAGTCGGCGATGTAGCTGCGCATGCGCATGTCGATCTGCCGCCACAGGTCGAGCCCGGGCGGATAGAGCGTGTTGTCGAGGTCGAACACCCAGGTGTCGACGTCGGAGAAGCTGGCGGAGGCGGTGTCGATGGCGTGCGGCATGACGCCATCCATAGCGAAGAGCCGGGCCGCAGGCGAGGCGCGATTTCGCGCCCCGCACCGGCTTTCGGGATCAGCGGCGGATCAGCGTGCCGGCGCCGTGGTCGGTCAGCAGTTCGAGCAGCACCGCGTGCGACACCTTGCCGTCGAGGATCACCACCCCTTCGACACCCTGCTCCAGCGCGTAGATGCAGGTCTCGACCTTGGGGATCATGCCGCCGGAGATGGTGCCGTCGGCGATCAGCGCCCGCGCCTCGGCGATGGTGAGCTCCTTGATGAGCTCCTTGTTGCGGTCGAGCACGCCCGGCACGTCGGTGAGCAGCAGCAGCCGCTTGGCGCCGAGCGCGCCGGCGATGGCGCCGGCAAAGGTGTCGGCGTTGACGTTGAAGGTGCCGCCTTCCTCGCCGGTGGCGACCGGGGCCAGCACCGGGATCAGCTCGCGGCCGAGGATCTGGTCGAGCACGGTGGTGTCGACGCTCGACGGTTCGCCGACAAAGCCGAGGTCGATCACCTGCTCGATGTTGGAATCCGGATCGAGGACGCTGCGGGTGACCTTGGAGGCGATCACCATGTTGCCGTCCTTGCCGGACAGGCCAAGCGCCTTGCCGCCGGCTTCGTTGATGAAGCCGACCAGCGATTTGTTGATCGAGCCGGCCAGCACCATCTCGACGATCTCGACGGTGGCCTTGTCGGTGATGCGCAGCCCGGCGGCGAATTCCGACTTGATGCCGAGCTTGGCCAGCATGGCGCCGATCTGCGGCCCGCCGCCATGCACCACCACCGGATTCACGCCGGACTGCTCGAGCAGCACGATATCCTGCGCGAAATCGCGCGCCACCTGCTCGTCGCCCATGGCGTGGCCGCCATATTTCACCACGATGATGGCGTCGTCATAGCGCTGCATGTGCGGCAGCGCCTGCACGAGGACACGGGCCTTGGCGTGGTCGTCGAGCGGGTCGGTATCGGTAGCAGTGATATCGGACATCGGAGCGGCATCTCTCGGCGGGTGATCGGCAGCCGGCCCTTCTAGCCGATTTTCATGACGCTTCTCAATCGCCGCTTCGCGATCGGTCTCCCCCGATTGGCGGCTCTCTGCCGTCGACCGCCGATCCCCGGCCCCGGGGGATCGGCTGAACGGGAGGGCGGCGTTCAGCGGCCGTCCTTGCGGGTGAAGCGGTCGAAGATGTCGTTCAGCGGCTGGAGCGTGGGATCCTGCGCCTGCCCGCCACTGGGGGCGGTGCGGGCATCGCTGGCACCGCCGCCGAACAGGCCGCCCAATATACTGCCGAGGAGGTCGCCGGTCGGGTCGCCACCTTGGCGCTGTTGCGGCGCGTCGCCGGCGTCCGGCTGGGCGCCCGCTCCCGGCTGGCCGCCGCGCAGCAGGCCACCGAGAAGATCGTCGAGCGGATTGCCGGTGGAGGTCGGGCTGCGCGGGTCGGCCGGCGTGGTGCCACCGGATGGGGAGCCGCCGAGGCCGCCCCTCGCCAGGCCTTCCAGCAGGTCCTGCAGCGGATTGCTGGAGGGTGCCGCCGTGCCGTCGCGACCCGCCGGGGCGCCGCCTCCCAGCATGCCGCCGAGGAGATCGCCCAACCCACCGCCAATTCCTCCGCCGCCACCCCCACCCGTCGAGGCGCCGGTGGAGGCGCCGTCCGGCGGCCGGTTGCCGAGCAGGCCGCCCAGCAGGTCGCCGAGGCCGCCGCCGCTCCCGCTCCCGCCCTTCATCAGCCCGCCGAGCACCAGCGCGGCGATCGCCGGCAGCATCTGCTGCAGCAGCGAGGGGCTGAGCCCGGTTTCGGAGGAGGCGTGGGCGGCGACCGCACGGCTGACATCGCGCGAGCCGAACATGGCGGCGAGCGCGTCGGTGCCCTGTGCCTTCAGCTCCGGGGCCGGCGTCGCCTCCGGGTCGTCGAAGGCCTGGGAATAGGGGTTGCGGGCCATGGTGCCGAGGAGGCCGGCGAGCCCTTCCGGAGTGCGGGTGCTGCGGTCGAGACCGACCGAGAAGGCCGGCAGCAGCGCATCCACCGCCTGCTGCGCCTGCTCCGGCGAAATGCCGTAGCTACGCGCCAGATTGTCGATCACCTGGCCCTGCTGCGCCTGGGCCAGCAGGTCCTGCAACTGGTTCATGGCATCCTCCCAAAACACCGTCTTGCTGCGGGTATTCACCGGATCTTTCGCGGCAACCATACGACAATCGGCCGGGCCGGCCTATGCACGGCGCGGCGGCGGCACGCTGCCCATGGCCGGTGGCGCCATCGCGGCATTGCGCATTGGTGGCATTGCGCATTCGCTCTGCCCGGGCGCTATCGTGCGCCGCCGTCTCCGTGCGATAAGCCGCCCATGCAGAGTTCTCCCGCCTCCACGGCACGTTTCGTCACCGGCTCGACCATGACCCATGTCGCGGTGATGACGGCGGCCGGCTCGGTCGGGCTGGTGGCGGTGTTCGTCGTCGACCTGCTCAACCTGTTCTACATCTCGCTGCTCGGCGAGGAGGAACTCGCCGCCGCCATCGGCTATGCCGGCACGGTGATGTTCTTCGTCACCTCGGTGTCGATCGGGGTGATGATCGCGGTCTCGGCGCTGGTCTCGCGCGCCATCGGCGCCGGCCGGCGCGAGGAGGTGGGGCGTATCTCCACCTCCGGCTTTCTCTACATGACGCTGGCCAGCCTCGTGACCGCCGGGGCGATGATGCCGCTGCTCGGCCCGCTGCTCTCCGCTCTCGGCGCGAGCGGGCGCACGCTGGAGATCGCCCGCGACTTCCTGCTGGTCGTGCTGCCCTCGACGCCGCTGCTCGGCATCGGCATGGCGGCGTCCGGCACGCTGCGCGGCCTTGGCGATGCCCGGCGCTCCATGCTGGTGACGCTGATCGGCGGCCTGGTGACGGCGGCGCTCGATCCACTGCTGATCCTGGCGCTGGACTGGCGTGTGGAGGGCGCGGCGGCGGTGTCGGTGATCTCCCGCGTGGCGATGGCGGCCTACGGGCTCCACGCGGTAATACGCATCCACGGCTGTGGCAGCCCGCTGCGCTGGCGCGACTTCCGGCGCGATGTCGGTCCGCTCTCCGGCATCGCCGTGCCGGCCATCCTCACCAATCTCGCCACGCCGGTGGGCAATGCCTATGTCACCTATGCGCTCGCCGCCCATGGCGACGCGGCGGTGGCCGCCTTCGCGGTGGTGGGTCGGCTGATCCCGGTGGCCTTCGGGCCGCTCTTCGCGCTGACCGGCGCCATCGGGCCGGTGATCGGCCAGAATGTCGGCGCCGGGCGCTACGACCGGGTACGGCGGGCCATCCTCGACAGCCTCGTGCTCATTCTCGCCTATGTGCTCGGTGTCTGGGTGCTGATGGCGCTGGGGCGCCACGCCCTCGCCGGGGCGTTCGGCCTGTCGGCGGAGGGCGAGGAACTCGTGGTGTTCTACTGCCTGTGGCTCGCCGGGAGCTTCCTGTTCCTCGGCATGCTGTTCGTCGCCAATGCCGCCTTCAACAATCTCGGCGCGCCCCTGCGTTCCACCGTGTTCAACTGGAGCCGGGCGACGCTGGGCGTCATCCCCTTCGTCATGGTGGGCGGGCATTACTGGGGCGCGCAGGGCGTGCTCGCCGGCCAGGCGCTGGGCTCGGTCGCCTTCGGCGTGGCGGCGCTGATCAGCGCGCTGGCGCTGGTGCGCCGTCTCGCCGCCGGGGTGGGCCGCCCGGAGCCGGGCGAGGCACCGCTGGCGGGACCGGAGCTGCCGCCCTTCGCGCGCGGCGAGGGGGCGGCAGCCCTCGAACCCTGAGCGAGGCGGCTTCCGGCGGCGCTCTCAGATCAGCCGCAGCAGCCCCAGCAGGCCGCCGCCGAACAGCATCCATAGCGGGCTGATGCGGGTGAACAGCAGAACCAGCGCGGTGAGCGTGATGTAGAGCGCGGTGGGCAGCGAGCGCGCCGCCCCCTGCGCCAGCAGGAAGCCGGAAGCCGCGATCAGCCCGATGGTGAGCGGCACCAGCCCGCCCTGGATGGCCCGGCGCCATTTGGCGTAGCGGAAGCGATGCCAGATGCCGCCGACCACATAGGCAAGCACGCAGGTCGGCCCGCACATCGCCAGCGTGGTGACGAGCGCCCCGGCCGGGCCGGCGACATGCCAGCCGATCAGCGTCACGATCAGCACGTTGGGTCCCGGCACTGCCTGGGCGATGGCGAAGGTCTGCGCGAACTGCTCGTTGGTCATCCAGCCGGCGACGTCGACCACCTGCCGGTGCATTTCCGGCAGCACCGCATTGGCGCCGCCGACCGCCAGCAGCGAAATGAGCAGGAAATGCGTGGCGAGCTGGCCGAGGACGCTGTCGTCGTTCATCGCAGCGACCACCAGGCGAGCGCGACCGATACCGGGGCGAGGCCGAGCATCACCCAGAGCAGCGGCAGGCCGAGCACGGCGATGCCGATGAAGGCGGCGGCCACGACGCCGAGGCCCTGCACGCTGGGGCGCCGCCATAGCCGCTCGCCCATGCGCCCGGCCATGGCGATGACCAGCCCGGCGGCGCCGGCGGCGAGACCGGAGAGGAGATCGGCCACCGCCGGCTCGTCGCTGTAGCGGGCGAACAGCGTGCCGGCGATGATGACGAACACCGCCGGCGCCAAAGTGAGGCCGCAGAAGGCGGCGATGGCGCCCGGCACGCCGCGGAAGCGCGAGCCGATGACGATGGACAGATTGACGATGTTCGGCCCGGGCAGGAACTGGGCAAGGCCGACCAGCTCGGTGAACTCGTCGGAATCCACCCATTTGTAGCGCTCGACCACGGCGCGGCGGGCGATGGGCAGCACGCCGCCGAACGCCACCACCGCCACCGACAGGAAGCCGACGAACAGCTCGCGCAGGCTCGGCGCCGGGCGGTCGGCTTCGGAGGCGGCGGGTGCGGTTTCAGGCGACATGGCCGGCAGGGCTTGGAGGACGACGCCCGCTTATAGACGAGTCGACCCTTTGGGTAACCGGCTTTTGCGTGGGGGGCTTCCCATTCGCTGACGAGAACGTATAGGGTACAGATATGCATGGCACCCTCACCGATCTCGTCCTGCCGCCGGACGGCCGCCAGTCGGAGGCGGCGCTCGCCATTCGTCGCGGCGCGCTGCGCTATGTGGCGGCGTGCGGCCTCGTCGGCGTGCCGGAATTCGTGCTCGCCACCGGCCGCCGCGCCGACATCGCCGCCGTGTGCGCCAAGGGGGAGGTTTGGGTGGTCGAGGTGAAATCCTCGGTCGCCGATTTCCGCGCCGACCACAAGTGGTTCGAATATCGTGACTTTTGCGACCGGCTGTTCTTTGCCGTCGCGCCGGATTTCCCGCGCGAGCTGCTGCCGGAGGGCACTGGCATCCTGGTCGCCGACGGCTTCGGCGCGGCGCTGATCCGCGAGGCGCCGCGCCACCCGCTCGCCGCTCCGCAGCGCAAGGCGCTCACCCTGCGGCTCGCCCGCTGCGCCGCCGGGCGGCTGATGAACCTGATGGATCCCGACGCCATGCGCGGCATCGAGCTGTAAGGCGGGGAAAAACCCCGGTGAATACTTGAAGTCGGCGCCGGCCCCCTGCAAGCCTTCGACCATGGATGCGACCCAGACCCCCAGCCTGAAGCCGGCCGGCGACGCCGAGCGCGTCACCCCGATGATGGCGCAGTACATCGAGATAAAGACCGCCAATCCGGACAGCCTGCTGTTCTACCGGATGGGCGATTTCTACGAACTGTTCTTCGCCGATGCCGAGATGGCCTCGCGGACGCTGGGCATCGTGCTGACCAAGCGCGGCAAGCACCAGGGCGAGGACATCCCGATGTGCGGCGTGCCGGTGGAGCGCGCCGAGGAATATCTGCACAAGCTGATCGCCGCCGGTCATCGCGTCGCGGTGTGCGAACAGATCGAGGATCCCGCCGAGGCGAAGAAGCGCGGGCCGAAAAGCGTGGTGCGGCGGGACGTTACCCGGCTCGTCACCCCCGGCACCCTCACCGAGGACGCGCTGCTCGACGCGCGGCGCGAGAACGTGCTGGCGAGCCTCGCGCGCCAACGCGGCGGCGAGGGGGCGGGCGAGGACGGCCAAAGGGACGGCTACATCTACGCGCTCGCCTTCGCCGACATCTCCACCGGCTCCTTCCGGGTGATCGAGACCCATGCCGGGCGGCTGGCCGCCGACCTCGCGCGGGTCGAGCCAGCCGAGCTTCTGGTGGCCGATCAGGTGTATGATGAGGCCGATTTCCGCGAGATCTGGCGCACCCTGCCCGCCGTGACGCCGCTGCCGAAGGAAAGCTTCGACGGCGCCACCGCCGAGCGGCGGCTCGCCGGCTTCTTCGGAGTGGCGACCCTCGACGCCTTCGGCGCCTTCTCCCGGGTCGAGCTCACCGCCGCCAGCGCCGTCGTCGCCTATATCGAGCGCACCCAGCTCGGCCAACGCCCGCCGCTCGCCGCTCCCCAGCGCGAGGCGGCCGCCGACATCATGGTGATCGACCCGGCGACGCGGGCGAACCTCGAAATCCTGCGCACCACCACCGGCGACCGCGCCGGTTCGCTCAACGCGGCGGTGGACCGCACCGTGACCTCCGCCGGGGCGCGGCTGCTCGCTCGCCGCCTCGCCGAGCCGTTGACGGACCCCGTCCGCATCGCTGCCCGGCTCGACGCGGTGGAGGCGCTGGTTGAGGATTCCGCGCTGCGGGTCGCGCTGCAGCAGCGCCTCGCCGGGGCGCCGGACCTCGCCCGCGCGCTTGCCCGCATCGTGCTCGGCCGCTCCGGGCCGCGCGACCTCGCCGCCATCGGGCGCGGGCTGGCGGAAGGCGCCGCCATTGCCGGACTTTTGCGGGCCGGCGATCCGCCGGCGGAACTCGTGCAGAATGCTGCGCTGCTCGGCGCCGTCGACCCGGCGCTGCCGGCGCTGCTGGGCGCGGCGCTGGCTGACGAATTGCCGCCCTATCGCCGCGACGGCGGCTTCACCCGGGCCGGCTTCGACGCCGATCTCGACGCCGCCCGCGCCCTGCGCGACGAGAGCCGGCGGGTGGTGGCGGCGCTGGAGCGGCGCTATGCCGAGGAGACCGGCGTCAAATCCCTGAAGATCCGGCACAATGCGGTGCTCGGCTATTATGTCGAGGTCTCCCAGCAGAACGCCGACAAGCTGCGCGAGCCGCCCTTCGGTGCCGTGTTCGTGCACCGCCAGACCATGGCGGGGGCGATGCGCTTCACTTCCACCGAGCTCGGCGAGCTGGAAGCCAAGATCGCCAGCGCCGGCGAGCGGGCGCTGGCGCTGGAACAGGCGATCTTCGAGCGGCTGGCAAGCGCGGTGATGGCAGAGGCCGAGGCGATCCGCGCCGCCGCCGGGGCGCTCGCGGTGATCGACGTCACCGCCGGCCTCGCGCGACTCGCGGTGGAGGAGAGCTATGTGCGGCCCGAGGTGGATGGCGGGCTCGATTTCCGGCTGGAAGGCGCCCGCCACCCGGTGGTGGAGCAGGCGCTGCGGCGCGACGGCGGGCCCTTCGTCGCCAATGATTGCGAGCTCTCGCCGCCCGGCGAGGCGCATTCCGGCCGCATCTGGCTGGTGACCGGCCCCAACATGGCCGGTAAGTCCACCTTCCTGCGGCAGAACGCGCTGATCGCCATCCTCGCCCAGGCCGGCAGCTTCGTGCCCGCGCGGGCGGCGCATATCGGCGCCGTCGACCGGCTGTTCTCGCGCGTCGGCGCGGCCGATGACCTCGCGCGCGGCCGCTCGACCTTCATGGTCGAGATGGTGGAAACCGCCGCCATCCTCAACCAGGCGAGCGAGCGGTCTCTCGTCATCCTCGACGAGATCGGGCGGGGCACCGCCACCTTCGACGGCCTGTCCATCGCCTGGGCGAGCCTCGAGCATTTGCACGAGGCCAATCGCTGCCGAGGGCTGTTCGCCACCCATTTCCACGAGCTGACCGCGCTGTCCCAGCGCCTCGCCCGCCTCGTCAACGCGACGGTGAAGGTGAAGGAATGGGAGGGCGAGGTGATCTTCCTGCACGAGGTGGTGCCGGGGGCGGCGGACCGTTCCTACGGCATCCAGGTGGCGCGGCTCGCCGGGCTGCCGGCGAGCGTGGTGGCGCGGGCCAAGGCGGTGCTGACCGAATTGGAGAACGCCGATCGCGCCGCGCCGGCGCAGCGCATCCTCGACGACCTGCCGCTGTTCGCCGCGATCAACCGGGCGCCGACCCCTGCCGCCCCGGCGGCGAAGGCGGACCCGGCGGCGGAGGCGGTGAAGACCGCGCTGGCCGGCATCGACCCGGACGAGATGACGCCGCGCGAGGCGCTCGACGCGCTGTACCGTCTGAAGGCGGCGGCGCGGGGATAAGCGGACCAAGCCGGCGAGACGCGGCCCGGCGCGGCTGGCTCCGGTTCGGCCAACCACCGGCGATTCCGCTTGACGCCGGCGGCGCCGGGGGCGAAGCGGGCGCGTGCAGGATGGCCCGCCCCGATGATGCATCGGGTGCGCGGCGGGCGCGCGAGGGTACTCTTCGGGAGGCAGGCGTGATCATTTCCTTCGGCTCGCTCAACACCGATCTCATTTTCGACCTGCCGCGGGCCCCCGGACCGGGCGAGACCCTGCTGGCGCGCGACTTCATCCTGCAGCCCGGTGGCAAGGGCGCCAACCAGGCGGTGGCGGCCGGGCGCGCCGGTGGCCGGGTCGCCATGATCGGCGCGGTCGGGCAGGACGGGCTCGCCGATCTCGCGCTGTCCGGCATGGCCGGGGCCAAGGTGGACATTGTCGGCGTCGCCCGCGTGCCGGCGCCGACCGGCTGCGCCTCGATCGTCGTCGACGATGAGGGCGGCAACCGCATCGTCGTCGCCTCCGGCGCCAATATGCAGGCACGCGCGACGCAGATCGACGCGGCACTCTTGCGCCCCGGCACGCTTCTGCTGCTGCAGATGGAGATCCCGCCGCGCGAGGTGGCGATTGCCGTCGCGCAGGCGCGGGCGGGCGGCGCCGTGCCGATCCTCAACCTCGCGCCCGCCGATCCCGCCACGCTCGATATCGAGGTGCTGCGGGCCTGCGGCCTGCTGGTGGTGAACGAACACGAGGCCGAGGTCGCCGCCGCCCGGCTCGGCTGCGGCACGGACGCCCGCTCGCTCGCCGCCGCGCTCGGCACCGGCGTGCTGCGTTCGCTCGGCGGCGAAGGCTCGGAGGCGATGACGGCGGATGGCTATTGCCGGGTGCCGGCGCTTCCCATCACCCCGGTCGACACCACTGCCGCCGGCGACTGCCTGATCGGCGTGCTGGCGGTGGGTCTCGACGAGGGCCTGCCCTTCGAGGCGGCGCTGCGCCGCGCCACCATCGCCGCCGCCTTGTGCTGCCAGCGGCATGGCAGCCAGTCCAGCCTGCCCTGGCGCGCGGAGATCGATGCCGCAGGATAGCTGGGCAGAGGGATGGTTCCGGCGAAGGCTTGCTCGCCGGTCGCGCCTCGTGGCCGCCTCGCCGTGCCGGTCGTTCGCGACGGCCACCGGGCGTCGACGGGAGCTCCCATGTAAAGCTGAGGTCGTGCCGCGCGGTGGGTCGATCACGTCAGGACGACGCCGGCTTCGAACGGCTGCGGCTGGTGTATCGCGTAGCGGATGAGCGGATCGGGGGGGCGTCGTCGAGGGAGCGAGCGGACGCGGCCGACGCGCGCAACGTGGTGAGAGGCAGGCCGCTTGTCGCTGAGCCTGTTCGCCGTTCGCCGATGAACGGCGACATCCGGGGCGTCTAGCGGGTCTTCGGTCCGGGGAGCTTCGCTCCGGCCGTCGCGGGTGGGGCGGCGGCTTCCTGCGCCAGGCGGGCTTCTCGCAGTCGCGCCGTCTTGGCGTCCCGCTTCGCGGTCTCCTGCTCGATCATCGACATCGCGACGCGCGAGACCGATTCCGCCTTGCTCTCGGTCCTGGTGAGATTCGGCTTGAAGAGGCTGCCCTTGGTCGGTTTGGCCATCGCGGCTCATCCCTGAAATGAAAAAGGCCGGGTTTCCCCGGCCCTCCCATCGTGCCTTACGGCACTCGGCTCAATGGCGCTCGCCAGTACATCCGTGGTCGCGCGCCATCGGCACGATCACGCCGCCTGCAGGTTGCCGGCGCTCTGCTTGCCGGAGCGGCGGTCGGTCTCGATCTCATAGGAGACCTTCTGACCATCGCGCAGCTCGGTCATGCCGGCGCGCTGCACGGCAGAGATGTGCACGAACACGTCCGAGCCGCCGTTGTCCGGCTGAATGAAACCATAGCCCTTCTGGCCGTTGAACCACTTCACAGTACCCGTCGCCATGACGAGAATCCTTTCATTCGATTAGAAGAATGCCAACTCACCCAGCGATGAGCTCGCGAGCATCGATTTGAGAGGAAATTCGCCACAACGCCGAAGCGCAAACAAAGTTCAACGTACAAGATCGACGTAGAGATTTTATATGCAGGTGGGAAATCCCGCAAGGGTGCCCGATTAGATCTGGATTCAGGATTCTGCGGGCTGGGCGGCCGCGGGACGCCCGCGCGGCGGTAGCGGCTTCTTCTTGGGGGCGGCGATCAGCCCTTCGCGAATCGCCTGCTTGCGGGCCGCCTTGCGGGCGCGCCGCACAGCCTCGGCCTCTTCGCGGTTGCGCCGCTCGGACGGCTTCTCATAAGCCTTGCGGGCCTTCATCTCGCGGAAGATACCTTCGCGCTGCATCTTCTTCTTGAGGACCCTCAGGGCCTGGTCGACATTGTTGTCGCGAACGAGAACTTGCAATTCCTATCCAATCTGAGCAGCCGGTCGCGGCCGCGGTTCTGGCACTCCGAATTGAGCGATGCCGGGAATATGGGGTTTTCCGCGAAAAAGGAAACCCTTTCATGCGCAGCCGCCCCATGCGCGGGGATGGCGGGTGCGCCGGAATCGCCCATGCAGGCCCGAATGACGGGGCCTGCAAAGCAGTTGGCCGGGCTGCTCGCCCGGCCAATGCCTGTCTCATCATGTCGTTCCGGCGGGTGCCGGACGCTTTGATGCCTGGCAAACCTAAGCTTGACTTGCGGCCTGCGTCTTCAGCGACGCCTGCGCCGCCGCGAGGCGGGCGATCGGCACGCGGAAGGGCGAGCAGGATACATAGTCGAGCCCGACCTCCTCGCAGAACGCCACCGAGGCCGGATCGCCGCCATGCTCGCCGCAAATGCCGAGCTTGAGCTTCGGGCGTACCGCCCGGCCGCGCTCGGTGGCGATCTTCACGAGTTCGCCGACGCCTTCGGTGTCGATCGACACGAAGGGATCGACCTCGAAGATGCCCTTTGCGAGGTAGGTGCCGAGGAAGGTGCCGGCGTCGTCGCGCGAGATGCCGTAGGTGGTCTGGGTGAGGTCGTTGGTGCCGTAGGAGAAGAACTCCGCCGTCTCGGCGATCTCACCCGCCTTCAGCGCCGCGCGCGGCAGCTCGATCATGGTGCCGACCTGGTAGTCCAGCTTGGCGCCGGTCTCTTCCTCGACCTTCTTCGCCACCGAATCGATGTCGTTCTTCACGAGGTCGAATTCGCGCTTGCCGGTGATCAGCGGCACCATGATCTCCGGCACCACCGGCTTGCCGGTGGACTTCTCGGCCGCCACGGCGGCTTCGAAGATGGCGCGGGCCTGCATCTCGGCGATCTCCGGGAAGGCGATGGCGAGACGGCAGCCGCGGAAGCCGAGCATCGGGTTGAACTCGTCGAACTCCTTCTTGCGCGCGGCGAGCTTGGCGGCGGAGACGCCCAGCGCTTCCGCCACCTCGGCGATCTCGGCGTCGGTGTGCGGCAGGAACTCGTGCAGCGGCGGGTCGAGCAGACGGATGGTGACCGGCAGCCCGTCCATGATCTCGAACAGCTCCTGGAAGTCCGCCCGCTGGGCGGCCAGCAGCGTGGCGAGCGCGGCGCGGCGGCCCTTCTCGTCATCGGCGAGGATCATCTCGCGCACGGCGCGGATGCGGCCGGCCTCGAAAAACATGTGCTCGGTGCGCGACAGGCCGATGCCCTCGGCGCCGAAGTTCTTCGCGGTGCGGGCATCGAGCGGGGTTTCCGCGTTCGCGCGCACCTTGAGGCGGCGCACGCCGTCGGCCCAGCCCATCAGCGTGCCGAACTCGCCGGACATTTCCGGCTGCAGCATCGGCACCGCGCCGGCGATCACCTGGCCGGTGCCGCCGTCGATGGTGAGGATGTCGCCCTTCTTCAGCGTCACGCCGCCCGAGGTGATGGTGCCGGCGGCATAGTCGACACGGATGGTGCCGGCGCCGCAGACGCAGGGCTTGCCCATGCCGCGCGCCACCACGGCGGCGTGCGAGGTCATGCCGCCGCGCGTGGTCAGGATGCCTTCCGAGGCGTGCATGCCGTGAATGTCTTCCGGCGAGGTCTCGATGCGCACCAGGATGACCTTGCGGCCCTGGCTCTTCAGCAGCTCGGCATCGTCGGCGGAGAACACGATCTCGCCGGAGGCGGCGCCGGGCGAGGCCGGCAGGCCGGAGCCGATGACGGTCTTGTCCGCCTTGGGATCGAGCATCGGATGCAGCAGCTGGTCGAGCGCGGCGGGGTCGACGCGACTGATGGCTTCCTCGCGGGTGATGACGCCGTCATTGGCCATCTCCACCGCGATGCGCAGCGCGGCCTTGGCGGTGCGCTTGCCCGAGCGGGTCTGCAGCATCCACAGCTTGCTGTTCTCGACGGTGAATTCGAGATCCTGCATGTCGCGGTAGTGCCCCTCGAGCACGCCGGCGATGCGGTTGAACTCGGTGAACACCTCCGGCAGCGCCTTTTCCATCGACGGCTTGTTCGAGCCGGCCTCGATGCGGGCGGTCTCCGTGATGTTCTGCGGGGTGCGGATGCCCGCCACCACGTCCTCGCCCTGGGCGTTGATCAGGAACTCGCCATAGAGCGCGTTCTCGCCGGTGGACGGGTTGCGGGTGAAGGCGACGCCGGTGGCCGAGCTGTCGCCCATATTGCCGAACACCATCGCCTGCACGTTGACCGCCGTGCCCCAGCTCTCGGGAATCGAGTGCAGGCGGCGATAGACGATGGCGCGCTGGTTCATCCAGGAGCCGAACACCGCGCCGATGGCGCCCCACAGCTGGTCCTGCGGATCCTGCGGGAAGGGCTTGCCGAACTCGTGCTCGACCAGCGCCTTGTAGCGCTTGACGATTTCCTTCCAGTCGTCGGCACCGAGATCAGTGTCGAGATTGTAGCCGTTATCGGCCTTGAAGCCGTCCAGCACTTCCTCGAAATGGTGATGCGGGAAATCGAGCACCACGTTCGAGTACATCTGGATGAAGCGGCGGTAGCTGTCATAGGCGAAACGGGGATTGCCCGACGCCTGCGCCACCGCCTCGACCGTCACATCGTTGAGGCCGAGATTGAGTACCGTGTCCATCATGCCCGGCATGGACGCGCGCGCGCCCGAACGGACCGAGACGAGAAGCGGATTGGCGGGATCGCCGAAGGTCTTGCCGACCAGCTTGCCGACATAGGCGAGCGCACTCTCGACATCGCCCGTCAGCTCGGCCGGATAGGCGTTGCCGTGGGCATAGTACCAGGTGCAGACCTCGGTGGAGATCGTGAAGCCGGGAGGAACCGGCAACCCCAGATTGGACATCTCGGCAAGGTTCGCGCCTTTGCCGCCCAGGAGGTTGCGCATGTCCGCCGCACCTTCTGCCGCGCCGTCGCCGAAGGTGTAGACCCATTTCGTCATTTCGGTAGTCCCGCTGGTTGAACGTGCCTGGACCGCACGATCATAGCCTCTATGGAAATGCTGGCGAGTTCGAAAAGGGAGCTCCATCAAGGAGTTCATCTTGTTGGGAAGGCCATCCCGGATGGCTTTTCCATCCCTTGGTCTAGCCTTTTGAGGTGTTTGGTTCAATCCATCATTCGCAATGCGGCGAATTATATCGCACTGCAACGTGATGCCTAGAGCGATTGCGTCCTGCACGCCGTTGCGGCAGCTTCGCCCCGCCGGGGAAAAAACCGAGCGTATTCAGGGATACTGGGGAAATGACAAAAATCGTCGACACGCTCACGCCGCATGTGCTGAGCCTTCTGCGGATCATGACCGCCCTGCTGTTGATGCAGCACGGGACGACCAAAATACTGGGGTTTCCCGTGACCCAGATGACCGGGGTCAGCCTGGCGACCATGCCGGGTCTCGCCGGCCTGTTCGAACTGATCGGCGGCGCGCTGCTGCTGATCGGGCTATTCTCGCGGCCGGTCGCCTTCGTGCTCTCCGGCATGACGGCGGTGGCCTATTTCCTCGTGCACGCGCCGAAGGACTTCTACCCGATCATCAATGGCGGTGAACTGGCGGTGCTGTACTGCTTCACGCTGCTCTACCTTGCCTTCGCCGGCCCCGGCCCCTGGAGCGTCGACCGGCTGATCCGCAAGACGATCTGAGCTGAGCGGCCAGAATCGGAGCGGTGAGGATCCGAGCTTGCCGGCGCGGAGCGTCGGGGCGAGCAGGCTCTCCGCGACCACCTTCTCCAAGGCCATCTTCTGCACATCATCACGGCCGGGCATCGCCCGGCCTTTTTTGCCGGCGGCCGTGCCTGTCGTCTCACAGATTGATGGTGCCGTTGCCGATCAGGCCCATGACGCCGATGAAGATCAGGTACACGGCCACGATGTAGTTGAGCAGGCGCGGCATCACCAGGATGAGGATGCCGGCGACCAGCGCCACGATGGGCTGCACGGCGACGATGCTGACGGACATGAAGGGATCTCCGGTGGGGTCCCTCATGAACGGCCGGAGGTAGGGGAAGGTTCCCGATGCGCCGGGACGTGGCGTGGGGAGCCGCGCGTGAGACGCTACGCGCCGCGCGCGAGGCGTCTATTCCGCCGGGCCGGCGTGGTGCGTGTGCGTGCGGGTCGCGAGGAAGAGGCCGTAGCACGCCGCCAGCAGAAGAAGCGGAGCGACGTACCACGCGAGCGTTGCGGCAGTCATGGCTTCAATTCCTTCAGTAGCAGCCTTGCCATGTAATGTATGGCCGAACCGCTGAAAATCCAAATGGCGGTGATGCCGAGGGCCGACCATCCACCCGTCGGGCCGGGCAAGCCGTAGGAGAGCGCCACGATCGGTCCGACGCCGCCGGTGATGAACATGGCAGCGGCCACGTTGTTGAGCAACGTGGCCGTCAGCTTGGTACGCTCGTTGTGGACGAGGCTCATCGTGCGATCCCCGTCCCCGATCCGTGTCGTCCTCAGCCCTCGATGCGCTCGAAATCGGCGACCTGGCGGGTGATGGCGCGGATGTCGGCGAGCAAGGCGAGGCGGTTGGCCCGCAGCGCCTTGTCCTCGGCATTCACCGTCACCTTCTCGAAGAAGGCGTCGACCGGGGCGCGCAGCGAGGCCATCACGCCCATGGCGCCCTCGAAATCCTCGGCGCTGAGCGCGGTGGCGATCAGCGGCCCGGCCTTGGCGATGGCATCGGCGAGCGCGCGCTCCTCCGGCTCACGCAGCAGCGTGATGTCGACGCCGCCGCCATAGGAGACGCCGTCCTTCTTCTCTTCGATGCGCAGGATGTTGGCGGCGCGCTTGGTGCCGGCCAGGAGGTTCTTGCCGTCTTCGGTGCGCAGGAAGCGGCCGAGCGCCTCGACGCGCTTCACCACCAGCAGGAGGTCGTCCTGGCCTTCGAGCGCGAACACCGCGTCGACGAGGTCGTGGCGGGCGCC
This sequence comes from Ancylobacter sonchi, assembly GCF_018390695.1. Classification (GTDB taxonomy): domain Bacteria; phylum Pseudomonadota; class Alphaproteobacteria; order Rhizobiales; family Xanthobacteraceae; genus Ancylobacter; species Ancylobacter sonchi. Next base: position 242,280 of record NZ_JAHBGF010000020.1, read on the forward strand.
CTGCTCGCGCAGATGGACCTTCAGCCGGTCGGCGAAGAAGGCGAGGAGGTCGGGCTCGACGAACTCCGACAGCTTCAGTCGCAGCCCGTTGTCGAGCACGATGCGCACCACGCCGAGCGCGGCGCGGCGCAGCGCGTAGGGGTCCTTCGAGCCGGTCGGCTTCTCGTCGATGGCCCAGAAACCGGTGAGCGTGTCGAGCTTGTCGGCGAGCGCCACCGCCACCGAGACCGGGGCGACCGGCACGCGGTCGGTCGGGCCCTGCGGCTTGTAGTGCTCCTCCGCCGCCAGCGCGATTTCCTCCGGCAGGCCCTCGAGGCGGGCATAATACTTGCCCATCAGGCCCTGAACTTCGGGGAACTCGCCGACCACCTCGGTGCGCAGGTCGGCCTTGGCATAGAGCGCGGCCTGTTCGGCGAGCGCGGGATCGGCGCCGACCCGCGGGGCCAGCGTCTTCGCCAGCGCGGCGATGCGCTCGATGCGCGTGAACTGCGAGCCGAGCTTCTCGTGGAAGGTGACGTTCTGGAACTTGGCCAGCCGGTCTGCCAGCGGCACCGTCGCATTGGTCTTCTTGTCGGTGTCCCAGAAGAACTTGGCGTCCGACAGCCGGGCGCGGATGACGCGGCCATTGCCGGCGACGATGGCATCGCCGCCATCCTTCGCCGCGAGGTTCGACACCAGGATGAAGCGGTTGGCGAGGCGCCCGGTCTTCGGGTCGTTCAGCACGAAGCACTTCTGGTTGGCGCGGATGGTGGCGCGGATCACCTCGTCGGGCACGTCGAGGAAGCCCTCATCGAAGGCGCCGATCAGCACTACCGGCCATTCGACCAGGCCGGAAATCTCGTCGAGCAGGCCGGCGTCCTCCACCAGCTCCAGCCCGTGGGCGAGGGCGAGGTCGCGGGCGTCGGCGAGGATGATGTCCTTGCGGCGCTCGCGGTCGACGACGACGAAGGCGGCTTCCAGCTTGGTCATCCAGTCGTCGAGCCGGCGCACGCGGATGGCGCCGGAGGACAGGAAGCGGTGGCCGCGCGTGACGTCGCCCGAGCGCAGGCCGTCGATCTCGAAAGGCACCACCTCCGGCTCCTCGGTCTCCGGACCGAAGGTGCAGACGATGGATTGCAGCGGCCGCACCCAGCGCAGGGAACCTGAACCCCAGCGCATCGACTTCGGCCAGGGGAAGGCACGGATGATGGCGGGCACGATCTCGGCGATCACCTCCGGCGTCGGCCGGCCGTGGCGGTGGAGATGCGCGACGTAGAACTCGCCCTTCTTCGGGTCGCTCTCGACCTTCGCCTGATCGATCGAGGCGAGGCCGGAAGCCTTGAGGAAGCCGTCGATGGCCGCCTGCGGCGCGCCGACGCGCGGGCCCTTGCGCTCCTCATGGGTGTCCGGCTGGCTGGCCGGCAGGCCGTGCACCGCGAGCGCGAGGCGGCGCGGGGTGACGAAGGCCTTGGCGCCCTCATAGAGCAGGCCGCGCTCGACCAGTGCGTCGGTGACGAGCTTCTTCAGGCTGTCGGCGGCGCCGGCCTGCATGCGGGCGGGGATTTCCTCGCAGAAGAGTTCGAGCAGGAGATCGGGCATAGCGGCCGCCAGTCAGGTTGGCTCCTCCGGAACCGGCTGCCCGGAAGGTGCGGCGGAAATCGCCCAGCTTGGCAGCCGCGTCAAGGCCGGCCGGCAAGCGGGGGGCGGATTCCTTCCGGTTTGAGTGGACTGCGGGCCGGGATCGGCGCGATAGTTTGTCGTTCGCAACCTGGGGGGGTGGAAATGGGCGGTGCGGGGGACAACAACATTGCGCGCGTGAAGCAAGCCTACAAGGCCTGGGACGCCTGCAAAGGCGGCGATTGCAGCATGTGGCACGCGCTGGCGGACGACAATATCCGCCTCAACCCGATCGGCGCCGAGGCGGCCGGCCTGGAATTCACCCGCCCGGGCGCGGGGCGCGAGCAACTTGCCGCCTATCTCGATAGCCTGCGCAGCAGCTGGACGATGCGCTATTTCGAGCCCGAAATATTCGTCGCCGACGGCGACACGGTGGCGATGTTCGGCCGCACCAGCTGGACCTACAACGCCACCGGCAAGACCGCGACCACCGCCATCGCACATCTCTGGCGCTTCGAGAACGGCGTGGCGGTGGAGTTCACCGAGGTCTTCGACGGCTCGACGGCAGCCGCGGCGGCGCAATCCTGACCGGACCGCGCTGCCGGGCCACGACGGACGCTAGGCGGGGGTGCCGCCGGCTTCCGTCGCCAGCCAGGCTGCGCCGCAGGCCTTCGCCAGCTCGCGCACGCGCAGGATGTAGCTCTGCCGCTCGGTGACGGAGATCACGCCGCGCGCGTCGAGCAGGTTGAACACGTGGCTCGCCTTGATGCACTGGTCATAGGCGGGCTGCGCCATCAGGTGGCGGGTGCGGTCGTCGCTCCAGCCGGCCTCGAGATATTTTGCCGCCGCGCTCTCGGCCATGCGGAACTGCTCCAGCAGCATGGCGGTGTCGGCGTGTTCGAAATTGTGCCGGGAATATTCCTTCTCGGCCTGCAGGAACACGTCGCCATAGGTGACCTTCTCGTTCCCCTCGCGGCCGTTGAAGTTGAGGTCGTAGACGTTCTCGACCCCCTGGACGTACATGGCGAGGCGCTCGAGCCCATAGGTGAGCTCGCCGGAGACCGGGGCGCATTCGATGCCGGCCACCTGCTGGAAATAGGTGAACTGCGACACTTCCATGCCGTCGCACCAGCACTCCCAGCCGAGGCCCCAGGCGCCGAGCGTCGGGCTTTCCCAGTCGTCCTCGACGAAACGCACGTCGTGCAGCCGGAGGTCGATGCCGATGGCCTCCAGCGAGGCGAGGTAAAGCTCCTGAAGATTGGCCGGCGAGGGCTTCAGGATCACCTGGTACTGGTAATAGTGCTGCAGCCGGTTGGGGTTCTCGCCATAGCGCCCGTCCTTGGGGCGGCGGGAGGGCTGCACATAGGCGGCCTTCCACGGCTTCGGCCCCAGCGCCCGCAAGGTGGTGGCGGGGTGGAAGGTGCCGGCGCCGACCTCCATGTCGTAGGGCTGCAGCACCACGCAGCCCTTGTCCGCCCAGAAGGCGTGCAAAGCGAGAATGAGCCCCTGGAACGACTTGTCGGGTCGCATGTGAGGCGGCAGGGCGGGATCGATCATGACGGGTGCCGGCGGTTGGCGGAAATTCGCGCGCAACCTAGTGGGTGAGGGGGCGGCGATCAAGGCAGGGATGCACGGTGCGGCACATGAGAGCACGCACGGGGACATCTGCGGGCGAAGGCCCCGCCGATTGGCGAAAGTCGATGCTCACCGTTGCGGGAGGGCGGGGATGGCCGAACCAGGCCCCGTCATGACGGGGCCTGGTTCGGCAAGGCGCGCTTTAAGGCAGAGGTTAAAGATCGTCATGCCCCTCCAGGCCCTGGCCACGCGTGCATTGGGAAATGTGTCTCGTCATCTGCGCCGTCACAACAGCCGGGCGGGGCGTCGGCTTGCCGGTTTCCGCCCGCCTTCGAAACCGGCTATGACAGGCCCATGTCCGACCCCCTCACCGAATCGCCCGTCGGCAACGCGCCGGACTGGACGGTCTCCGAGCTCTCCGGCGCGCTGAAGCGCACGGTGGAGGACGCCTTCGGCCATGTCCGGGTGCGCGGCGAGATCTCCGGCTATCGCGGCCAGCATTCCTCCGGCCATGCCTATTTCAGCCTGAAGGACGCCAGTGCCCGCATCGACGCCGTGGTGTGGAAGGGCAGCTTCTCGCGGCTGCGCCTCAAGCCGGAGGAGGGGCTGGAGGTGGTCGCCATCGGCCGCATCACCACCTTTCCCGGCAAGTCGGCTTACCAGATCATCATCGAGCAGATGGAATATGCCGGTGCCGGCGCCATCATGGCGATGCTCGACGAGCGCCGGCGCCGCCTCGCCGCCGAAGGGCTGTTCGCGCCCGAGCGCAAGCGCCGCCCGCCCTTCCTGCCGCGCGTCATCGGCGTCGTCACCTCGCCCACCGGGGCGGTGATCCGCGACATCCTGCACCGGCTGTCGGACCGTTTCCCGCGCCGGGTGATCGTCTGGCCGGTGCGCGTGCAGGGCGACACCTGCGGGCCGGAAGTGGCCGCCGCCATTCGCGGCTTCAACGCATTGGAGCCCGGCGGGCTGATACCGCGCCCGGACGTGCTGATCGTGGCGCGCGGCGGCGGCTCGCTGGAGGATTTGCTCGGCTTCTCCGACGAGGCGGTGGTGCGGGCGGCGGCGGAAAGCGCCATCCCGCTGATTTCCGCCGTCGGCCACGAGACCGACGTCACGCTGATCGACTTCGCCGCCGATGTGCGCGCGCCGACCCCGACCGCCGCCGCCGAGATGGCGGTGCCGGTGCGCGGCGAGCTGGTCGCGGCGATCCAGGCCGGCGGCGCCCGGCTGGTCGGGGCGATGGCGCGGGCCGCCGAGCGGCGACGGGCCGATCTGCGCGGCCTCGCCCGGCTGCTGCCCGGCGCCGAGACGCTGCTCGCGGTGCCGCGCCAGCGGTTCGACCTCGCCTCGGGGCGGCTGCCGCGGGCGCTGAAGGCCAATGCGGCGGCGCACCGGCTGCAGCTCACCCGCGCCGAGGGCCGGCTGTCGCCGCACCGGCTGGTGCAACTGGTGGCGGGCCGGCGCGAGCGCTTCACTTTGGTGGCCGGCCGGCTCGACGCCGCGCTGCGCGCTAATGCCAATGCGCATCGCGAGCGCATCCACCGCGCCCGCGAGCGCTTCGAGGGCCAGCATGCCCGGCTCGGCCCGGCATGGCGGCGCGCGCTCGCCGAGCGGGGGCGCCGGCTCGACGCCATCGGTAAGCTGATGGGCGCGCTGTCCTATCGCGGCGTGCTCGCGCGGGGATTCGCGCTGGTGCGCGACGCCGACGGCCAGCCGCTGCGCAGCGCGGCGGCGATCGCCAGCGGGCAAAGGCTCGACATCGAGTTCGCCGACGGCCATGTCGGCGCGGTGGCCGGAGAGGCGGGGCCGGGGACGGTGCCTCCCGTCGCGGCGCCGCTCGCCGATCCGCCACCGAAGCGCGCACGCGGACCGAGGGCCAGGGCGGAGCCGAAGGACAAAACCAAGGGTAAGGCGAAGGACTTGCCGGCCGCGCGGGCGCAACCCACCTTGTTCGACGATTAGCGTCGTCGCCGGCGGGTGGACGCGCGGGCCAACATGCGCCACTAAGCGGGAAACTCGCCGTCCCGACAGACCGCTTGTCGGCGCGGGGCGGTGTTGGCTATTGTCGCCTGGAAGGGCGGCCAGACAGGATCGATGACGACGATGAACCGCTTCGAACGGTTTTCCGCCTCCGGCGAGGCCGAGCTGCGCTATCTCGACGGCGATTTCCGCGTGGTGCGCCCGGGCACCTTCGTGCGCTGCGCCGTGACCGGCGAACCCATACCGCTCGACGAGCTGCGCTACTGGAGCGTCGACCTCCAGGAGGCCTATTCCAGCCCGCAGGCGGTGCTGACGCGGCTGCATCCCGGCCGCATGCGCACCCCGACCGAGGGCTGATCGCCGCTTCGCCGGGCCGGGTGGCCCGGCCCGGTGCCAGCGGCCCCGCGCGGGGCTAGCCGTGGGCGAACAGCCCGGCCACCAGCCGGTCGAGCGCGACGACGCTCGCTTCCTCCAGCACCAGTTGCACCGGCAGCACGACGCTGGCGCGGAGCAATTCGCGGCCTTCCGGCGTGGCGGTGAGGCGCACCGCGTCCTTCTCCGTCGTCACCGGCACCAGATCGTCCGCCGCCGCCCGCTCGCCGAGCGTGGCGATCTCGCGGGCGTTGAAGGGGTGGTGGTCGGGGAAGGCCAGGGTGGCCACCGAATTGGCGCCGAGGCCGCGCAGCGTGGCGAAGAACTTCTCCGGCCGGCCGATGCCGGCGAAGGCGAGCACCCGCCGGCCGATCAGCCGCGACATCACCGCCGCATTGGGCGCCAGCCGCCCGGTGAGCACGGCGAGGCCGGCCTCCTGCGCCATGCGCGCCACCCCGGCGCCGGCCTCGCCCTCGCCGATGATCAGCACCGCCTGCGCGCGGGCGAGCTGCGGGGCGAGCGGGGCGCGTAGCGGCCCGGCCGGCACGCACAGATTATTGCCGATGCCGACCCCGGCATCGATGACCAGGATGGAGAGCGTCTTCGCCACCGAGGGGTTCTGGAAGCCGTCATCCATCAGCACCACGTCGGCGCCGTCGGCGACCGCAAGGGCGAGCCCGCGCGGCCGTTCGCGGGCGACATAGGTCGGCGCCACGTTGGCGAGCAGCAGCGGTTCGTCGCCGATGTCGAGCGCGCGGTGCCGCACCGGATCGACCTGGATCGGCCCCTCGACCCGCCCGCCATAGCCACGTGTGAGGATCGACGGCCGGTGCCCGGCGCGGGCGAGCCGGCGGGCGAGATAGAGCGCGGTCGGGGTCTTGCCGGCGCCGCCGACAGTGGGGTTGCCGATGCAGATCACCGGCACGCCGAGATCGACCCCCGGCTCGCGCATGCGGCGGGCGGCGACCCGGCCGACCACGGCGCCGAAGGGCGAGAGGAGATGCGCCGCCAGGCTCCGTTCGGGTCGCCACCAGAAGGAGGGTGCGCGCATCGCCTCAGCTCTCGCGTCGCGCGGTGAGGGAGAGGCGAGGGATCATGACGGATGCCGCTCCAGCCGGATCTGCACCAGATAGGGGTCGATGGCGGCCAGCGTGCGCTCCAGCGCCCCGCCCAGCGTGGCGATGGTGGCCTGCGCCGCCGCCGACATCCGCCGGCGCACCTCGCCGTCGGCGAGCAGCGCGGCGGCGCCCGCCGCCAGCGACCGGGCGTCGCCGACCACCGTGCCGCCGCCCGCCGCGTCGAGCTTCTCATAGAGCGCGGCGAAATTGGCGACATGCGGGCCGTGCAGGATCGTCGCGCCAAGCTTGATCGGCTCGATCGGGTTCTGCCCGCCATGGCGGACCAGCGAGCCGCCGAGCAGGGCGACCGGCGCCAGCCGGTAGAACAGGCCGAGCTCGCCGATGGTGTCGGCGACATAGATCTGCGTGCCGCGGTCCGGCAGATAGCCGTCCGAGCGCAGCACCGCCGGGCAGCCGGCCTCGGTGGCGACGGCGATCACCTCGCGGCCGCGCTCGGGATGGCGCGGGGCGATGATGGTGAGCAACTCCGGCAGCTGGCGCACCAGCGCGCCATGCGCCTCCACCACCATCGCCTCTTCGCCCGGATGGGTGGAGGCGGCGACCAGGAGGGTGCGGCCGACCGTGGCAGCGCGCAGGGCGTCGAAGGCGGCGAGGTCGACCGGCGGCGGCGGCGCGTCGAACTTCAGGTTGCCGATGGCGCTGACCTGGGCGGCGCCGAGCGCGGTCAGCCGCTCGGCGTCCTGCGGGCCCTGCGGCAGGCACAGGGCGACGCGCGCCAGCAGGGCGGCGGCGCTTTTCGGCAGCCGGCTCCACTGCGCGAAGGAGCGCTCGGACATGCGGGCATTGACCAGCACCAGCGGCACCCGCCGCCGTCCGACCTCGATCAGCAGGTTCGGCCACAATTCGGATTCGACCAGCAGCACCAGGTCCGGTCGCCAGTGCTTGAGAAAGCGGCGCATGAACAGTGGCGAATCGAGCGGCAGGAACTGGTGCACGATGTCCGGCGGCAGCCGCGAGGCGGCCAGCTTCGCCGAGGTGACGGTGCCGGAGGTGAGCAGCACCTTGAAGCCGAGGGCGCGCAGCCGGTCCATCAGCGGCATGATGGCGATGATCTCGCCGACGCTGGCGCCGTGCAGCCAGACCAGCGGCCCTCGGGGGCGCGGGCGCGAGGCGCGGCCGAAGCGCTCGCCGAGGCGGGCGCGGTCTTCCTTGCCGCGCCGGATCCGCCCGGCGAGCAAAAGCCGCGCGAAGGGCGAGGCCAGCCAGGTGAGGAGGCGGTAGAGATGGATGAGCAGCGTCGCCCGGTGCCTAGGCATTGAGCTTGCCGGTATGGGCGCCCCCGGCCGCGCGCTCCGCGCCATTGGCCTTGCCGGCTCCGGCGGTCGCGCCGGCGGGAGGGCGGCCGACCAGCGTCTCGGCCCGGGCGGTGATCTCCTCCAGCTGACGCTGCAATTCGCGGCGGGCGGCTTCCAGCGTCTCGGCATCGGCATCGGCCGGCACCCACACGCCGTCGCCGGCGACCACGGCGGCGCGGCCGAAGGGCAGATGGATGGCGGCCTTGTCCCAGCTCTTCGCCAGGATGCGGCGCGAGGTGGCGATCGCCACCGGAAAGATCGGCCGGCCGGCATGCTTGGCGATGGTGACGACGCCGAGGCCGGCGACGCGAGAGATCTTCGGCACGTCGGCGGTCATTGCGACGTTGCAGCCTTCCTGGAGGTTGCGGATCATCTCCATGGTGGCGTTGAGGCCGCCCTTTTCGTGGAAGTTGCGGCCCTGCGCGCCGGAGCCGCGTACCGTACCGATGCCCAGCGCCTCGGCGGCTATGGCGTTGACGTCGGCATCGCGCGAGCGCGAGATCATCACCTTGGCGCGGTGGTGCGGCTTCACCAGGAACGGGGTCAGGAAGTGCTGCCCATGCCAGAAGGTGAGGATCATCGGCAGCTGCTCATCGGCGAGCTCGTGCAGGTTCGCCGGCTCCATCACCACCCGGGAGGAGCGCCAGACAAAGCGCAGATAAGAGGCCATTCCGCGCCCGAGCAGGGTGCGGATTGCCTGCGAGCGTCGCAGCTTACGCCACATGGACCGAGGCTGTCCGTCAGTTCTTCGCGCCGCCGCCGACCGGATCGAGCAGGCGGTGCAGGTGGACGATGAAATAGCGCATCTGGGCGTTGTCGACGGTCTGCTGCGCCTTGGACTTCCACGCCACATGGGCGGAAGCATAGTTCGGGTAGATGCCGACGATGTCGAGGCTGTCGAGATCCTTGAAGGTCACGCCCTCGATGCTGTCGAGCTCGCCGCCGAAGACGAGGTGGAGAAGCTGGGGACTCGTCGCACTGTCGGCCATTGCCATCGAATTCCTATTGTCAGTCCTCGTCCCGGCGCGCCGCATCCGTCACTGACGGGTGCAGTCCGGTGCCCGTGGACACCAGGGCGCCGTGCCGGGGCACGGGGGCGTTGTAGATCAGCTGGAGGCCGTCGAGATCGGTCAGCCGGCCTCCTGCTTCGTGCACCAAAAGGTCGGCGGCGGCAAGGTCCCAGTCGTTGCCGTTCGGCCCGGCGATGGCGATGTCGAGTTCGCCGGTCGCCACCCGGGCGATGCGCAGCGCGAGCGAGCGGATGCGCGGCACCCGGGCGAGCGTGCCGAGCCGGTCGACCCGCGACAGCCACTGCGCCGGCCCGTCGGCCCGGGCGCCGGCGACGGCGCGCGCATTGGAGGCGCGGATCGGCGCGCCGTTGCGGGTGGCGCCGCGTCCCACCGCCGCCAGGAACAGCTCCTGCGTCACCGGGGCGAACAGCGCGCCGGCGATCGGCCGGCCGTCCTCCACCAGCGCCGCCACCACCGCCCAGTCCGGGCCGCCGGCCATGAAGGCGCGGGTGCCGTCGATCGGGTCGACGATCCACACCCGCCGGCGCTCCAGCCGCTCCGGGACGTCCGCCGTCTCCTCCGACAGCCAGCCATAGTCCGGGGCGAGGGCGCCGAGCTTCTCCTTGAGCAGCGTGTCGACGGCGATGTCGGCGTCGGTGACCGGGGAATCGTTGTGCTTCGACCAGGAGGTGATGCCGCGGGCGAACATGGCGCGCGCCACCCCGCCCGCTTCCACCACCACGGCGGCGAGCTGTTCGGCGACCGCGCCGGCGTCGGCGGGCGGCACGGCGGCGTTCGGGGAGCGGGGCGGGGACAGGTCCATCAGAGCGAATTAGGCGCAGCCCGCTTCCGACGCAAGCGCGACGATGCATGGCAGGCGCGCAGGTCCTGCGGATAGACAGGCAAAAGGCCGGGATTGCGGGCTTTCCGGCAAGATTTCGTCAAGCATGCAACGCGAAGCCGGCGGCAAAGAAACGGTCAACCATGTCCCTTAAGCCGGATGCGACCGGGGCGCCGCTAAGGTTCAGCCCACGACCGGGACAGCAAAGTCGAAAAACCGGCGGGGAGAACCATGAGGCGTCAAAGCGCAACGGAGGTCCAGCCTCCGGTTTCATCTTACGACTATGTGTCGCTGGTGCGGCCGATCGGCGATGCCGGCTGGCCGGTGGCCTTCGACACGCCGGATGCGGGCGCCGAGGGCGGCCGCCGGCAGGTCGAATTGCATCCGGGCCATGTGCTGCTGCGCCGCTGGCTCGGCGGCCTGCCGTTCCGGGCGAGCGTCGACTATGTCCGCTATCGCGGGCTCGCCATCGCGCTGCTCGATCCCGAGGGCGAGGATGAGGGCGTCGCCGTGGTGCTGGTGCATGACGAGGTCGAGCTGTCTGTGACGCTCTACAGCGCGCCGCATGCCGACGACGTGGTGGCCGAATGGCGGTTCTGGAGCGCGCTGCTCGGCCTGCCCATGCTGATCACCGACGCCGCCGGCACGCTTTCCGCCGCCTATCCGACCCTCGGGCGGCTGGTGGTCGGCGAGGTGCAGCTGCGGCGGCGCCGGCGCAGCGTGCTGCGGCACCGCCGGCCGGCCATGTTCAAGCGCCGCGCCGCCGGCCGTCCCGCCGCGCCGCTGCCGGTGCATCGCGGCGAGCGGGAGCTGATCGCCCGCGACTGAGCGCGTGGGGAAGCTGCGGGTCGCGCATCCCGGCACCTCGCCTCTCGAAACCCTACCGGGGACTTTGCTAGAATGGCGGCTGCGGTGGGCCGATTCTGTTCGCGGCCGTGCCGAGGGAAATCTGTCATGCGCCTTAAAGCCGTCGCCCCGTTCGCCGTCGCCCTGCTGCTGGTATCGGCCCCGGCCGCATGGGCCGGCCCCTGCACCCAGGACATCGTCGCGGCGCAGGAGGCGCTCGACCGGATGATCGCCGACCTCGCCGCTTCCGGCCCGACCGCGCCGGAGAGCGAGGACGCCACGTTGAGCCACGATCCCTCGCCCGGCGGCATGGCCCAGGCGGAAGCCGAGCTCGGCGACGGCATCGCCCCCGAAGTGGCGCAGACCGAGCTCGACAAGGCCCGCAAGGCCGACGAGCGCGAGGATTCCGATGCCTGCCATCAGGCGCTGGCCAAGGCTCGCGACGCGCTCGGGCTGGAATAGCGCGACCTGCTAGTCGCCGCCAAATTCCGCCACCGCCGGCCCCAGATGCCGGTTGAAGGCGAAGGCGAGAGCCGCCAGGCCCGCCAGCAGCAGCCCGGCGGTCGCCAGCGCCGCCGTCATCCCGGTACCGACCAGCATCAGCGTGCCGACCAGCGCGCCGACCACGAAGGCCGCCCAGGACAGGCCGTAGCTCGCCGCCTCGGTGAGCGCGCCGCGTCCGTTGAGCCGCCGCGCCAGCGCCTGGCCGACGCCGAACAGCGCGCCGGTGACGAAGCTCTTGCCGACATCGGCGCCAGCGATGATCTGATGCACCGCGTTCTGCAGGCCCATGGCGACGGCGACCGGCAGCAGCGCGACGAAACCGGCGTCGCGCTCCGCCAGCACGGCGGCGAGCGCGAACAGCAGCACCTCGACGGCGAGGATCCGCACCAGCTTCCAGCGGGCACTGGCATCGGCGATCAGCGTGCCGACCAGCGCGCCGACGACGAAGCAGCCGATGACGATGGCGGCGTGCAGCGCCGCGGTCAGCTGGCCGGAGGCGAGGCTGATGCCGAGCCGCGTCGAGTTTCCACTCATGAAGGAGAGGAACAGCCCGCCGAGATAGGCATAGCCGACCGCGTCGACGAAGCCGGCGATGAGCGTGGCGAGGGTGGCGAAGATCAGCGGGCGCAGCGGGGTGACGGTCGGCGGGGCAGGGGGCATGAGGTCCGGTGGTCGGAAGGACGGGGAAGGCGGGAGAGGAGCGGCCGGGACGCGCCGGCCGTGTGACGACGGGGCCTTGCCGCACGGCGCCGGGCCGTGCGGCTTGCCGTCATCCGGAGCGGGGGACGGACCTCACGGGCAGCTATGCACCCAGCCGCCGCCCCATCCGCGATGCCAGTAGCAGGCCGGGCGAACCGGCGGGCCCCAGCCACGGGCATAGGGCGGCACGTACCAGCCGGCGGGATAGTTGGGGCGCCAGACGCAACGCCACGGGCCGCAGACCCAGCGCACCGGCTCGATGCCGGGGAGCGTGGCGGCGGCGGCGGCGGGGGCGACGGCGAGTGCCGGCATGGCGACGCCGGCCTGCGCGGGCGTGCCGAGGCCGAGCGTGGCGGCGAGCGCGAGGCTGCCGAGCAGCGGAGCGGCGAAGCGGCGGAGGGGGAAGGGAAGGCCGAAGGCAGGCAGACCGGGCATGATTTAAGTCTCCCAGAGGTTCGACGAACCCGGAGATGATAGCACGCGCCGGTACCGGGGCGACGACAAACCGGCCGCCTAGCGATGGCGCCCGCATGTTGAAACATCGCACCGGTGCAACGCCCGGCGCCACGGAAAGGGCCGGGGAAGGCGGTGCCGCCGCCCCGTGCCGGGCTTGGTCCACGCGCCCGCCGAGCCGCCGGTCCTGAGCCACCCTGCCCGAGCGGCGGCCCGCTTGCCGCCGGCCCGAGGCGGCCTCATGGCGCCGGCGCCTTCACCGAAGCGAGGCGCCGCCGCGAGCGACCCGCCACGCCGCCGTCACGGGGCGGGCGTCACTTCTCTTCTTTTTCGACGACGGCTTTCTCGGTATCCGGCGTCTCGGTCTTTTCGATGACCGGCCGACCTAATACTTTGAAGATATCATCGTAGCGGATGAGGCCGCGGGACATCCATATATTCGAAATTCTCTTGAAGTGCTTTACTTTAAGCTTGTTCTTGCGGCCGCTATGTATCGAGAAAACCGGCTGTTTGCCCAGTTCGGCCTTGTCGAGCAGCGTATCCATGCCGGTATCGCTGTTCGGCGTCGCGTTGAACACCGTATTCGGCGTCCTCAGGCCGAGGGAGTAGTAATTCTCAAGGCTTCCGGTTTCCTTGAGGATATAGGCGTAGATAAGAAGAAATTCCGTGGCCTGGCTTCTCTTGTTCCCGAAGAATTTTTCGACGGATTCGAAATTCTCGTCGAGATAGGCGCACAGTCCCTGCAACGTCTCACGCAGCACGGGGTAGGGCGTAATCGTCGGCGGCGAGGGGAGGGACATGAACGAGGTGTCGACGCCCATCGTGTTGAGGCTGTCCTCGAGCCATGAGAACTGAAACCCGCCCGGCGAGCGCATTCTCACATAAGTCTTCGGCTTGCCATCCTCCGAGAAAAACTCGTGCCTGAGGACAGGATGTATGAAGCTGTTTTTCGCGTCCATGATGACGACGCGTGACGACACGCAGATGTTGTACAGCATCAGCTTGATCGCCTGCTGATGCACCCAGCCGCCCTTCGCCATGTTGTAGCGAAGTATGTCGTTCTTCGTCCAGATTTTTACCTTGTCTTTGAGATGCTCAAAAATATCAAGGTTGTCGTTTATGTGACTTTTAATTTCAGCCGTTGCATCGTCGTCATCGTTGATGATGACGTTGATGGACGAAATCATCTCGGTCGGAACGTATTTCGCAAAAGACCGTGCCTGTACCTTCCACAGCTCGACGTCCCCACGATAGGTAACCGTAGCAAAATCAATAGCGTCGTTTTCCAAATGATCCATGCTCTCGTCTTGCTGCAAACGAGTGCCTCTCGGTCACTCAATCCAATCATCTCGCCATAAATGGCATCTGCACCCCCCGCTCCACAAAAAGATGAAACGAGCCGGCGGGCAGCTTACTATGAGGACATGGGGCGGCAAAACCCCTTCGTCCGAAATCCGCCGAGGCGTTGGACGGGCGGTGCCGGCCATCGGACCCGGGCAGGGATTCCGGACGAATGCACGCAATAGTCGTGCCAGTGTCGAATTTTCTATCGGAGCGCGATCAGTCCGACCAGTCCGCCGCCCAGCACCAGGATCGCCGGGTTGATCCGCTTGACGAAATAGACGCCGAGAAACACCGCGATGGCGATGGCGACCGTCATCGACCCTTCTATGGCGGTACGGGCGATGGCGATGGCGCCGGCCGCCATCAGCCCCACCACCAGCGGCGCCATGCCCCGCTGCAGCGCGGCGCGCCAGGGCGAGCCCTCGAAATGGTCCCACAGCCGCGAGGCGCCGAGCGAGATCGCCCCCGCCGGCACGAAGAAGCCGAGATAGGCGATCAGCGCGCCGAGGAAACCGGTGACGTGATAGCCGATCACCATCACCATCAGCATGTTCGGGCCGGGCACCACCTGGCCGAGGCCGTAAATGTCGCGGAACTGGTCGTCGGTGAGCCAGTGATGGGTGTCGATCACCAGCGCCTTGGTCTCGGGCAGCACCGCCGCGCCGCCGCCGACCGCCAGTACCGACAGCAGCGAGAATACGCCGAGGACGGAAAGATTCTCGTTCATGCCGGATCACTCTCCACCGCGTCGGCGCCCTTCCGCGGGCGATAGATCAGCACCGCCGCCGGGCCGACGGTGAGGATCACCCACAGCAGCGAGACGTGCAGGAAGCTCACCAGCCCGACGGTGACGAGAATGATGGCGACGTCGATCAGCGAGCCGAGCTGCTTGCGGCCGATCTGCAGCGTCACCGCCGCCAGCATGCCGACCGCCGCCGCACCCACCCCGATCAGCGCGGCGTTGACGTACGGGTTATTGGCGTTCGAGGCGTAGGCGACGCCCAGCACCATGATCAGCGCCGCGCCGGGCAGGGTGATGCCGAGAAAGGCGATGATGGCGCCGAGGATGCCGCGCAGCCGGTCGCCGACGATGATCGCCATGTTGGTGGCGTTGAGGCCGGGCAGCGCCTGCGCGATCTCCAGCGCCGAGAGGAAGCGTTCCTCGTCCAGCCAGCCCTTCTGCAGCACCAGCGCGTTGCGCAGATAGGCGACCACCCCGCCGCCGAAGCTGGTCGCCCCGATGACGAGGAAGGTGACGAAGATCTCGCCGAGTCCTACCGCTCCACGCCCAACAGGCGCGGAGGGCGGGGCGGCGTCGGCCGGGACGGGCGGGCTCATTCGCGACCGACCGCGGCGAGCTTGCCGAAATTATACACCAGCGCCGTCTTGGTGGCGCCGAGATACACCCATTCCGGCACCTGCTGTTGCACGTCGAGGAAGAAGGCTTCCGAGCGCGCCTTGGCCTTGGCGTGCAAGGCGTCATAGTGTTCGAACTTGGCCTGGAAGGCGAACTCTCCGACGATGGAGCTCTCGGTCGACCGGTCCCGCCACACGGCGATGGTCGCCTTGGCGATGAGGCCGTGGCCGAAATCGAAGCCGCCGACATTCACCTGCACTTCCTCGACCGGCAGGTTGTTGACCAGCGACACCGGCGTGCCGGCGCTGACCGGGCACAGCTCCGACAACACCGGGAACACCGAGGCGATCCGCTCCAGCCCGGCATCCAGCACCAGTCCGGGAGAGAGCAGCACGCAATTATGCGAATAGAGGCTGCGCATGCCGCCGAGCTTGTCCTTCAGCGGCAGCAGCTCTTCCTTGAACTTGATGTCGGCGGCGCCCTGAAGATGCGGGGTGACGTCGATCCCCGCCGCCTCGGCGAGTTCGGGATGGCGGAACTTGAAGGTGAGCTCGTGGTCGTGTTCCGGCCAGCCATCGGTGTAGAAGGTGCGCTTGCGCAGGATGAAGGCGTTCCGGTACAGGTCGTAGTCGGGCGTGTCGTAGAACAGCACCTCGCGGACCTGGCGCTTGAAGCCGTCCTTGTTGGTGTGGGCCACCACCTTGTGCGCCTCGGCCACCTGGCAGACCTTCTGCCAGAAGACCTCGAATTGGCGCGGGTCGAAGAACCGCTCGGGACGCAGCAGGATCTTGTATTCGCGGTAGTGAATGTCGTCCATGGCGACCTCGGGGAACCGCGGCGGGCGGCCGCGCGATTCCAACGATTTACGCCCTGCCCGCGCCACTCACAAGACCGTGCCGCCGCTGACGTCGCATGACTGAAACAAACGGCGGAGCATCTTGAATCGGCAGGGCAAATTGTGGTCCAAGGGTCGTAACCCTGTGATCGCAGTCCCATATCACATTGAGCCGACGCGGCGCGCTGCCGCACCAGGAAGAGAGATCGACAATGCCCTCCAAGCTTGAACAGCTGCGTGCCATGACCGTCGTCGTCGCCGATACCGGCGATATCGAGGCTGTGCGGCGCCTCAAGCCGCAGGACTGCACTACCAATCCGACGCTGCTGCTGAAGGCGGCGGAGACCCCGGCCTATGCCTCGCTGGTCGACGAGGCGATCGCCTGGGGCGCCAAGCAGGCCGGCGACCACGACATGGTGGTGAAGGCGACCTGCGACCGGCTGGCGCTCAATTTCGGCGCCGAGCTCGCCGGCATCGTGCCGGGCCGGGTGTCCACCGAGGTCGATGCCGACCTGTCCTTCGACACCGAGGCGACGCTCGCCAAGGCGCGGGCCTTCATCAAGGCCTATGAGGAGCGCGGCATCGGGCGCGAGCGCATCCTGATCAAGATCGCCTCGACCTGGGAAGGTATCCGCGCCGCGGAAGTGCTGCAGAAGGAAGGCATCGACTGCAACCTGACGCTGCTGTTCGCGATGCCGCAGGCGGTGGCCTGCGCCGATGCCGGCGTGTTCCTGATCTCGCCCTTCGTCGGGCGCATCCTCGACTGGCACGTCAAGGCCGGCGAGGGTCCGTTCACCGCCGACACCGATCCCGGCGTCGTCTCGGTCCGGCAGATCTACGCCTACTACAAGACCCACGGCATCAAGACCGTGGTGATGGGCGCCTCGTTCCGCAACACCGGGGAGATCGAGGCGCTGGCCGGCTGCGACCGGCTGACCATTGGCCCGGCGCTGCTCGATCAGCTCGAGGCCGACCAGGGTGAGCTGGCGCGCCAGCTCGACCCGGCCAAGATTGAGGGCGCCCCGGCGCGGATCGCGCTCGACGAGAAGGCGTTCCGCTTCGCCATGAACCAGGACGCGATGGCGACCGAGAAGCTCTCCGAGGGCATCCGCCAGTTCGTCAAGGACCTCAACAGCCTGCGCGCCAAGGTCAGCGCGCGGCTGAAGGCGGCCTGAGGCGCGCCCCACCGTTCACGTCGCGATCCATCCGAGCGGGTGACGGCTGGCAGGCCGTCGCCCGCTGCCGTTTTTGAAGGCGAATTCCCTCATGTTCGATCCGTCGCAGCTCGGGTTTGCGCTGGCCGCCGGCCTCGCGGCGGCGACGGTCGGCCTGTCCAAGGGCGGGCTGCCGATGATCGGCCTGCTCGCCGTGCCGATCATGTCGCTGGTGATGTCGCCGCTCACCGCCGCCGGCCTGCTGCTGCCGGTCTACGTCGTCAGCGACCTGTTCGGCGTGTGGAGCTACCGGCGGGAATATTCCGGCCGCAACCTCGCCATCCTCATGCCGGCGGGGGCGTTGGGGGTGGGCATCGGCTGGGCCACCGCCACGGTGATCAGCGAGGAGGCGGTGATGCTGCTGATCGGGCTGATCGGCCTCGGCTTCTGCCTCAATCGCTGGTTCGGCCGCCTGCCGGCGCAGCCGCGCCCGGCCGACGTGCCGCGCGGGCTGTTCTGGGGCACGCTGACCGGCTTCACCAGTTTCGTGACCCATGCCGGGGCGCCCCCCTACCAGACCTACATCCTGCCGCAGCGCCTGCCGAAAATGGTGTTCGCCGGCACCTCGACGCTGCTGTTCGCGGCGCTCAACGCCATGAAGCTGGTGCCCTATTGGGCGCTGGGGCAGCTGAGCCTGTCCAACCTCGCCGTCACGCTGGCGCTCACCCCGGTGGCGGTGGCCGGTACCCTCGCCGGGGTGAAGCTGACGCGGATCCTCCCGGAAAAGCTGTTCTTCCGCCTGGTGATCGGGGCGCTGTTCCTGCTGTCGCTGAAGCTGGTGATGGACGGCGTGGTCCATTACGCCCACGCCGCTGCCGCCGTCGCCGCCGTCGCATGGTGAGGTCGCGTGGCGAGGCCGTCGCGCCTCAGTCCGCCGGCGCCAGCAGGCGGTGCACCAGATTGACCCAGTAGGACGCGCCGACCGGCAGCAGCGCGTCGTTGAAGTCGTACTGGGCGTTGTGCAGGTTCGATCCCGGGCCGCTGGCGAGGCACAGATAGGCGCCGGGCACCTTCTCCAGCATGTAGGCGAAATCCTCCGCCGCCATGATCGGCGGGAAATCGGTGACGACGTTCGCGTCCCCGCTGGTGGCGCGCGCGGCGGCGAAGGCCTCCTCGAGCTCGGCGCGGTGATTGACCATCGCCGGGTAGCGGCGCTGGTAGTCGACGGCGATGTCGGTTCCCGTCGCCGCGCCGATGCCGGCGCAGATAGCCCTGAAGCGGGTCTCGACCAGATCGCGCACCTCGCGGGTGAAGGTGCGTGCGGTGCCGCGCAGAACCACCTCGTCGGGGATGACGTTCCAGGTGTCGCCGCCATGGATCTGGGTGACGGTGACCACCGCCGCCTCGGCCGGATCGACGCTGCGCGACACGATGGATTGCAGCGCACCGACCAGCTGGGTGGCCGCCAGCACCGGGTCGATGCCGCGATGCGGCATCGCCGCATGGGCGCCGCGCCCGCCGACCTTCACCTCGAAGATGTCGAAGGCGGCGAACATCGGCCCCGGCCGTCCGAGGAAGCGGCCGAATTCGGCGTTCGGCCAGTTGTGGAGGCCGTAGACCGCCTGCATCGGGAAGCGCTCGAACAGGCCCTCCTCGACCATAACCTTGCCGCCGCCCTCGTTCTCTTCCGCCGGCTGGAAGATGAAATGCACCGTGCCGGCGAAATCGGGATCGGCGGCGAGGTGCCGGGCGGCGCCGAGCAGCATGGTCATGTGCCCGTCATGGCCGCAGGCGTGCATCTTGCCGGGGGTGGTCGAGCGCCACGGCAGGTTGGTGGCCTCGGTGATGTCGAGGGCGTCGATGTCGGCGCGCAGCCCGATGGCGGGGCCCGGCCCCCGGCGCCCGTGCAGCGTGGCGACGAGGCCGGTGCCGGCGAGGCCGCGATGCGGCTCCAGCCCGAAATCCTGCAGCCGGGCGGCGAGAAAGTCGCTGGTGCGGTGCTCCTCGAAGGCGGTCTCGGGGAAGCTGTGCAGCTCGCGCCGCCAGGCCGTCATCTCGTCGCGGCGGGCCGCCAGGGCCGGAATGATGCCGTCGCTCATGCGAGTCGTCCTTTTTCTCGCCATCCTGATCGCTAGTTTGGCGGCGTGGCTTATGGCACGGACGCCGGGGTTCGCACGAGGGCGGAACCCGGCACCGCGCCCGCCGCAACGGTGGTATTGCGCGGTGGACCGCGCGCTGGAGGAATACCGGCTCTGCGTTTCAGGTTTGCATTGCCGACGGATATCAATAAATTGCTTACCAAGTTTCGCTATGGATTCACGCCCAGTAAGCCTGCCTCGTCAGAAGGTGGGAGCGTGATCGATCGATGCGGCGACGTCATTCGCAACGCATCGGCGGTGTGAATGTGGGTTTTGGGGAGTTATGGGCAGAAAAGCTCGCACCCGTGGTTTCGGCACGCGCGCGCCGGTGGCGCCGAAGCCTGTCCGTCCTCGCTGGCACTTCGTCACCGCGCTGATCATCGGCGCGGGCGGGGCTGCTGCGACCGCGGCCGTGTCGTTCGGCGCCGCCTGGGCGCCGTCCTCCACCTCTTCCTCTGAGCTGCGCGTGATCGAGGCGAGCGCCGTGGCCGGCCTGTCCGGCATTGGCCGCGCGCCGGTCAATCTTCCGCCGCCCATGCCGGAGGACACTCCGTTCGAAATGGCGGCGCCGCCGATGAAGATGGAGGCGAGCGTCCGCGAGATCCGCAATTTCCAGTCCTCCGGTATCGTCGCGCTGGCGCCGAACTGGATTTTCGGGACGGAGATGCAGATGCCGCAGCGCGCGCCCGGCCAGAGCGTGGCGAGCGTGCCGGTGCCGGCCGTTTCCGACCTCGCCGGCAGCGCGACGCCGAAGGGCGCGGTGGTGGCGATGGCCCATGCGGTGCCGCTGCCGACCTCCGACCCGCGCGGCGCCGACCGCAGCAAGACGGCCGCCGTGCCGGCGGACGATGCCCCGGACGCGATGGCCTCCGGCGATCTCGCCGCCGAGATGCCAAAGCCGGAGAAGAACCCGCTCGCCCGCAAGGTGCGCCTCGCCTCGCTGTCGACCGGCGAGGGCGAACTCGATCTCGGCCCGACCGAGCCGCCGCAGGTGACACCGGAAGAGGCCACTGGCATTCCGATGTCGAGCGCCGAGGTGCGTCTGCCCAGGTCCGGCGACCGCTTTGCTGTCTACGACATCGTCGGCCAGACCGTGTACATGCCGGATGGAACCAAGTTCGAGGCGCATTCGGGCTATGGCGACAAGTTCGACGACCCGCGCCACATCTCGGTGAAGATGCTCGGGCCGACGCCGCCCAACACCTACCGCCTGACGATGCGCGAATCGCTGTTCCACGGCGTCGAGGCGCTCCGGATGACGCCGGTCGGCAAGGAGCCGATGTATGGCCGCAACGGCATCCTGACCCACACCTACCTGCTGGGCGCGCGCGGCGATTCCAACGGCTGCATCTCGTTCAAGGACTACACCGGCTTCCTCGCCCACTGGAAGAAGGGCAAGATCGACCACATGGTGGTCGTGGCCCGCCTGCCCAACGACATCAAGCCGAACAAGGGCGTCGGTTCCATGTTCGCCTGGCTGAAGCCCAAGAGTGCGCGCACCGACTAAGCGCGGCACCGACTAAGACCGGGCGCCGACCGGAAAAGAATAAAGGGCACCGCCGCGGCGGTGCCCTTTTCGTTTGCACGGAGGTGTTGGGCGCGGATGCGCCCGCCCGGCTCAGGCGGTGCCCATCTCGTCGAGCGCCATCGGCGATTCCGGCAGGATCTGCCCGCCATCGATGGAAAGCCCCTGGCCGGTGATGTAGCCCGCCTCCTCGGAGGCGAAGAACAGCGCCGCATTGGCGATGTCGAACACGCTGCCGAGCTTCTTCATCGGCACGCAGGCGGCGGTGGAGGCGATATAGGCCTCGCCCATGCCGTCCATGCCCTCGGTGTGGATGTTGCCGGGCATCACCGCGTTGACGGTGATGTTCCACGGCGCCAGCTCGATCGCCGCCGTGCGCATGAAGCCGAGCTGGCCGGCCTTGGAGGCGCCGTAATGCGACCAGCCCGGGAAGCCGGTGATCGGCCCGGTGATCGAGGAGGTCAGCACGATGCGGCCCTGCTTCTGCGCCTTCATCTGCGGCAGCACCGCCGAGACCGACAGGAAGGTGCCCTTGAGATTGGTGCCGATCACGTGGTCGAAATCCGCCTCGGTCATCTCGCCGAGCTTAGCGGCGGGGAAGATGCCGGCATTGGCGCAGAGCACGTCGATGGAGCCGTAGCGGGCGACGGCCGTGGCGGCCATGGCGTCGCAGTCCCCGACGCGGGTGACGTCGGCGGCGAAGCCGGAGGCGTTGGGGCCGATCTCGGCGGCGACCTTCTCGGCCTCGGCGAGCGTGCGGCTGACCACCAGCACATTGAGGCCGGCCTGGCCGAAGCGCAGCGCGATGCCGCGCCCGATTCCCTTGCTGGCGCCGGTGACAATGACCGTCTTGCCTGCGAGCGGCGTGAACATGTGACGTGAGTTCCCTTGGAAAATTCAGTGTTTTCAATCGATTGAAAGAATGCAGCGCAGGCCTGCGGCGCTCGGTGCCGAAAGTCTGCGCTGCCTGTCTTTTGATCAGGGTGCGATGCAAAATTGATGTTGTAAAGCCCAAATCGAGATGTTTAGGATCTCACAAACTTCAACATCAGAACCACATTCGTGCGGCTCCGATGCGGCACTGCATGCGCGGCCGGACGAGGCTGGCGCCCACCATAAAGAGGGGACTTCGAGATGGCAGGCATTTCCAGAAGGTCGATGCTGCAGGGCATGGCGGCCGGCGCCGGCGCGCTGGCGGCGGGGCCGCTGCTCGGCACCGGCAGCGCCCTCGCGGCGCGCGAGAAGGAACTGAACATCCTGTGCTGGGAGGGCTACAATTCGGCCCAGGTGCTGGATCCGTTCCGCTCCAAGACCGGCGCCACGGTGAAGGCCGAGAGCCTGACCAACGACCCGACCATGATCAACCGGCTGCGCGCCGGCGAGATCAACACCTGGGACCTGATCAACGTCAACAATCCCTGGGCGCGCAAGGTGATGCTGCCCGAGAAGCTGATCAAGCCGCTGCCCAAGGCGGAGTTCGAGCCGTTCTTCGCCAAGATGCTCCCCGAGTTCAAATGGCCCTACAAGTGGGCGATGAGCGAGGACGGCAACGACCTGCTCGGCATGGTGCAGCGCTTCGGGCCCTACAGCTTCGTCGTCAACACCGACAAGGTCAGCCGCAAGACCGCCGAGGAGACCGGCTGGGACCTGTTCAACGATCCCGCGCTGGCCGGCAAGTACGGCATCCTGGAATCCGACGACTGGAACGTGTTCAACATCTTCGTCGTCGCCGGCATCGACCCGTTCAAGGTCCACACGCCGGAGGAGATGGCCAAGTTCGAGGAAACCGCCAAGCGGGTGTTCAAGGGCGCCAAGCTGATCGGCGACATCGCCTCGATGAACCAGGCGCTGATCTCCGGCGAGATCGACCTGCACCTCACCGGCGGCACCTATTCGGTCTCCCCGGCACGTGCCGACGGCCATCCGAACCTGCGCGCCATCACCCCGCTGAAGGGGCCGCTGGCCGGCGGCAAGGGCGGCATCTCCTGGATCGAGGTGACCTCGACGGTGAACAACCCGAACCTGTCGCCGCTGGCGCTGGACTTCCTGAAATATGTGCAGGCGCCGGAAGTGGCGCACACCGTGGCCTTCGCCGAGGGCACCTTCAACCCGGTGGCGCAGATGGGCAACAAGGCCTGCTTCGACCTGTTCACCAAGGAAGAGCTCGACGCCATCCAGTGGGACAGCCTGGAGGAGGAGATGGCGCGCTCTGTCGAGTACGACATCGTGCCGGACTACGACAAGGCGCTCGACATCATGAACGCCGCCAAGCGGTTGAGGGGGTGAGCCCGCGCGGTTGAGGCTATGCGGGGAGCTGGAAGGCATCCCCGCTTCGGCCGCTTCCTCTCCCCGTCAAGGTCGGAGGTTTCCGACGTTGATCCTTCGCGAGAATCGAATGCGACTCCGGTCGTATTCGGGGTGAGGGGTGGGGTGAGGGGCACTCGGCGCCCCGCAAAGTCGTCGCCCCTCACCGACCCGCCGCTCGGCCCGGCATCCACGATTTCACGCCCGCGGCGGCGCTCCCGCCGCCGGCCCAGCCTTGGAAGACCCCATGCTCCAGACCCTGCCCGCCGCTGCCGCCACCGACGAGGCCCCGCCGCGGCCGATCCTCCAGCTGGTCGGCGTGCGAAAAGTATTCGGCGGCTTCGCGGCGGTGGAGGGCATCGACCTCGACGTGCGCGAAGGCGAGTTCCTCACCATCGTCGGCCCGTCCGGCTCCGGCAAGACCACGCTGCTGCGCATGCTCGCCGGCATGGACCAGCCGAGCGAAGGCAACATCACCCTGCGCGGCGAGCTGATCAACGACATGCCGCCGAACAAGCGGCCGACCTGCCTGGTCTTCCAGTCGCTCGCCCTGTTCCCGCACAAGAGCGTGGGCGAGAACATCGCCTTCGCGCTCAAGGTGAAGGGCGTCGATGCCGCCACGCGCAAGAAGCGGGCGCTGGAGCTGATGCGCATCGTTCGCTTGCCGGATAACTACCACGACAAGAACGTCATGAAGTGCTCGGGCGGCGAGCGCCAGCGCGTCGCGCTGGCCCGCGCCTTCGCCTATGACCCCGAGGTGCTGTTCTTCGACGAGCCGCTCTCCGCCCTCGACTACAAGCTGAAGAAGGCGCTGGAGAAGGAGCTGAAGGACCTGCACCGGGAGACCGGCAAGACCTTCATCTACATCACCCACTCGCTGGAGGAGGCGATGGTGATGAGCGACCGCATCGGCGTGATGCGCGCCGGCAAGCTGGTGCAGGTCGGCACGCCGGAGGAGATCTACGGCGCCCCGGTCGACCGCTTCGTGTCGGAATTCGTCGGCGAGGTGAACACGCTGAAGATGAAGCGCGCCGGTGCCGAGTGGCACGGCGTCGACGTGCCCGGTACCTTCACGCTCAGCCCGCCGAAGGACGGCGCCAGCCTGGACGAGGCCTTCGTGGTGATCCGGCCGGAATATATGCGCTTCCTCGCCCCCGGCGAGCGGGCCGACAACCAGCTCACGGGCACGGTCTACAACGAATACTCGCTCGGCTCGCGCATCCAGTACCAGATCCGCGTCGGCGAGAAGGTGATGCTCGCCGAGCTGTCGCGCGCCCGCGCGCTCGCCCCCGGCGCCTCGGCCGAGGTGACGATCGGCTGGGACGCCGCCGATGCCTTCACGCTGGGCAGCTGAGGAGGGGACGATGGCCGACATCGCACTCGCCCGCGCTTCCAAGATGGCTCCCGAGACGGCGCGCGAGCTCCGCCATGCCCGCCGCCTCTCGGTCGGCGCGCGCTGCGCGCTGCCCGTCGCGGTGCTGCTTGCCATCGGCTTCCTGGCGCCGATGGTGGCTATCCTCGCCTATTCCTTCGCGACGCCGCGCAGCTTCGACGTGTTCCGCTCCTTCACGCTGGAGAACTTCGCTAGCCTGTTCGACCCGACCAACACGGTGTGGCTGTCCTTCGCCTGGTCGGTCGGCTTCGCGCTGTTCACCGTCGCCATCCTGGCGGTGATCGCCTACCCGATCGCCTATGGGCTGAACGCGGTGTTCGGCCGCTGGGCGGGCTTCGTCAGCGTGCTGTTCGTGTTCCCGCTCTTCGTGTCGGAGAATGTGCGGCTCTATGGCTGGGTGCTGTTCTTCATCAAGAACGGCGTGCTCGACGGCACGCTGAAATGGCTGGGCTTTTCCGGCGGGCCGGAGGTGCTGTACACGCCGGGCGTCACCCTGTTCGGCATGGCCTATACCTATCTGCCCTTCATGCTGTTCCCGATGACGCTGGGCCTCGCCCTGGTGCCGCGCGACCTCGTGGATGCGGCGCGGGATCTGGGGGCGGGCCGGCTGTTCATCTGGCGCGAGATCGAATTGCCGCTCGCCATGCCCGGCATCCTGATCGGCATGCTCCTGACCTTCGTGCTGGCGGTGGGTGCGACGGCGGAGGCGAAGATCCTCGGCGGCCAGTCGATCATCGTGATCTCGCACGACATCGAGATCGCCTTCACCTATTCGCAGAACTGGCCGCTCGGCTCGGCGCTCGCCGTGGTGGTGAGCGTGTTCATCGCGGCGCTGACCCTCGTCGCGCTGTCGAAGCTCGATCTCGACCGCATGCTGGGGAGGCGCTGAGCCATGGCAACCACACCGGCGGTCGCCCGCAGGCGAACCAACACGCTGATCTGGATCTGGACGGTGTTCGTCCTGGTCGCCGTCTACCTGCCCATCGTCTGCGGCGCGCTGGCGAGCTTCAACAAGAGCCGCTATTTCGGCTTCCCGATTAAAATCTACGCCACCGAGTGGTGGCAGAAGACCCTCGATTCCATCGAGATCGGCATGCTGGTGCGCAACTCCATCGCCATCGCCCTCTTGGTGACGGTGATCTCGGTGGTGATCGCCACCTTCGGCGCGCTGGCCTTCGCCCGCTACGACTGGAAGGGGCGGCGGCTCTACCAGAAGCTGATCGTGCTGCCGATCTTCTTCCCGCAACCGGTGCTCGGGCTCGCTCTGCTGCTCGGCTTCAACGCGGTCGGCATCCAGACCTCCTGGCTGACGGCGGTGTTCGCGCATCTGGTCTGGATCGTGCCGGTGGTGACGCTGGTCATCGCCATCCAGGTCTATGGCTTCGATCCCTCGCTGGAGGAGGCGGCCTACGACCTCGGCTGCACCCGCACCCAGGTGTTCCGCGAGGTGACGCTGCCGCTGCTATGGCCGGGCATCTGGTCGGGCATGCTGTTCGCGTTCCTCCTGTCGTGGAGCAACTTCCCGCTGTCGCTCTATACGGCGGGCGCCGACAGCACGATCCCGAAATGGCTCTACGCCAAGATGGTGGCGGGCTACACGCCGATGGTGCCGGCGCTCGGCACCATGGCGACGCTGGGCGCGGCGAGCTTGCTGCTCGGCGGCGGGCTGGTGATGCTGCTCCTGCGCAGGCGGCAACCGGCATGAGCGACGCGTCCGACACGCTGGGCGACCGCCGCCGACCGCGTCTCGACAAGGCGGCGCGGCAGGAGCGCATCCTCGCCGAGATGCGGGCCACCGCGACGCTGCGGGTCGGCGACCTCGCCGCCGACCTCGCCGTCTCCACCGAGACCATCCGCCGCGACCTGTTCGAATTGCAGGAGCGCGGGCTGATCAACCGCACCTATGGCGGCGCGGTGCGCCCGCTCGGGGCGGAGGCGGCGGTGACCGAGCGCCACCGCATGATGGTGGAGGAGCGCGAGGCGATCGCGGCGCGGGCGGTGAAGTTCATCAAGCCGCAGGAGGTGATCGCCATCGGCGCCGGCGCCACCACCACCCATGTCGCCCGCCGCATGGCCGCCGAGTGCCGCGACCTCACGGTGATCACCCATTCCTTCTCGGTGGCCACCGTGCTCGCCGCCAACCCGACCATCGACGTCATATTGTGCCCCGGCCACTATAACGGCCGCGAGGGCATGATGGTGGGGGTGGAGACCATCGAGTTCCTGCAGAGCTACAACGTCAACCGGGCGATCCTCGGCGTTTCCGGCATCACCCCGGAGGGCCTCGCCGACGCCGAGGCACCGGCCGCCTGGGTCTACAAGGCGATGATGAACCGGGCGGAGGAGACCATCATCGTCTCCGATCACCAGAAATTCGACGTGCCCTCGCTCGCCATCTGGGCGCGGGTGCCGGACGTGCAGCGCCTCGTCACCGACCGGGCGCCGGACGGCGCGCTCGCCCGCGCGCTCGCCCGTGCCGGCGTCGAGGTCTCGGTGGCCGGAAAGTAGGGATCATGTGGCAGCAGAAGCCCGCCGATGAGCGGATCGAGATCACGGTCGACGGCCACAGGGTCGTCGCCTACAGCTATGGCGCCGGCGACGAGGTCGTCTTCCTGCTGAATGGCGGGCCGGGCCTGCCTTGCGACTATCTGCGCGACGCGCATTCCTTCCTCGCCGATCACGGCTATCGCGTCGTCGCCTTCGACCAGCTCGGCTGCGGCGCCTCCGACAAGCCGGACGATGCCTCGCTGTGGCACATCGAGCGCTATGTCGAGGAGGTCGAGACGGTGCGCGCCGCGCTCGGGCTCGGCCGGGTGCATCTTCTCGGCCACAGCTGGGGCGGCTGGCTCGCCATCGACTACGCATTGGCCTATCCGCAGGCCCTGAAGACGCTGATCCTCGAGGACACCGCGGCCGACCTGCCGCATCTGATGGCCGAGATGCACCGGCTGCGCGCCTCCCTCGGCCCGGAAACGGTGGAGATGCTGCTCGCCCACGAGGCCGACGGCACCTACGGCCATCCCGAATACCAGGCGGCGATCACGCTGCTGAATTACCGGCATGTGTGCCGCCTGCAGGACTGGCCGGCGCCGCTGACGGCCTCGCTTAACGACTGGAACATGGCGCCGTACATGGCGATACAGGGGCCGAACGAGTTCCTCTATATCGGCAACCTCAAGGACTGGAACCGCACGGCGGACCTCCACAAGATCGCCTGCCCGGCGCTGATCACCGTCGGCCGGCACGACGAGATCACCCCCGCCTGCGCGCTGCGCATGAAGCAGAACCTCACGCAGGCCGAGATGGCGGTGTTCCCCAATTCCAGTCACATGCCGTTCTACGAGGAGCCGGCCGCCTACGACGCGCGCCTGCTCGCCTTCCTCGGCAAGCACCGGGGACGCGCCGCATGAACCCCTCGTCGAGTTCGAAGACCTACCCTGCCGTCTTTGCCGTCCCGTGCATCCTGATGAAGCATGACCATGACCGACACCATGTATAGCGACGACTTCCTGGGCCGGCTCGAGGCGAGCCTGCGCGCCGCGCTGCCGCGCTGGGACCTGTCGCCGGCGAGCGACGTGAAGCTGCTCACCATTTCCGAGAACGCCACCTTCCGCGCCCGCGACGCTGCCAGCGGCCGCGAACTGGTGTTGCGGGTGCACCGGCCCGGCTACCATTCGCGTGCCGAGATCGCTTCCGAGCTCGCCTGGCTGGGCGCACTCGGCGGCGAGGGGGTGGTGGCGACGCTGACCCCGGTGCCGCTCGCCGACGGCACGCTGATCGCCGACCTCGACGATGGCGGCGTGACCCGGCACGCGGTGGCCTTCGAACTGGTCGCAGGCAGGGAGCCGGCCGAGGGCGAGGACCTGCCGCGCTGGTTCCACCAGCTCGGCGCGATCAATGCCCGGCTGCACGCCCATGCCAAGGGCTGGCAGCGGCCGGACGGCTTCGTGCGCAAGCGCTGGGACTTCGACGCCATGCTCGGCGAGGTGCTGCTCTGGGGCGACTGGCGCGCCGGCCTCGGCCTCGACGCCGAGGGGCGGGCGGTGCTGGAGGAGGTCGCGGCGGCGCTGAAGCAGAAGGTCGAGGCCTATGGCACCGGCGAGGATCGCTTCGGCCTCGTCCATGCCGATATGCGGGTTGCCAATCTGTTGGTCGACGGCGACACGCTGTCGGTGATCGATTTCGACGATTGCGGCTTCTCCTGGTACCTCTACGACTTCGCTGCCGCCATCAGCTTCACCGAGCACGAGCCGTATATCCCCGAGCTGCAGAAGGCTTGGGTTGCCGGCTACCGCACCGTGGCGCCGCTGTCGGACGAGGAGTGCGCCATCCTGCCGGTGTTCATCATGCTCCGGCGCATGCTGCTCACCGCCTGGGTCGCCTCGCATGCCGAGACCCCGACCGCGCAGGCGATGGGCGAAGCCTATACGCACGGCACGGTGGCGCTTGGCCGCGCTTTCCTCGAAACTCATGGGAGGGCGGCCTCGTGACGAGCCCGATGAAGAAGAGCCCGGAACTGCAGATCCTGTCGCTCAACGCCTTTTCCGGCGAGGGCGCGGCGCTGCCGCCGGACATCGCGGCGCTGGTCGCGCGGCGCCAGCGCGCCTTCGGCGCCGGTTCGGTGCTGTTCTACGACGTGCCGCTGAAGGTGGTGAAGGCGGAGGGGCCGTATCTCCACGCCTCCGACGGGCGGGCCTATCTCGATTTCTACAACAACGTGCCGACCGTCGGGCATTGCCACCCGAAAGTGGTGGAGGCGGTGCAGAAGCAGGTCGCCGAGTTCAACATCCATTCGCGCTATCTGTTCGACGTCTCGCACGACTATGCCGAGAAGCTGCTCGCCACCTTCCCGGCGGCGCTGTCGAACCTCGTGCTCACCTGCACGGGGAGCGAGAGCAACGACCTCGCGCTGCGCATCGCCAAGCGGGCGACCGGCGGTGCCGGCTTCGTGGTGACGCAGACCGCCTATCACGGCAATACCTCGGCGGTGACCGAGGTCTCGCCCTCCTCCTATCGCAACGGCGCGCCGCCGCCGCATGTGCGCATGGTGCCGCCTCCCGATCCGGCGGTGTTCGGCAACGACGTCGGGCGAGGCTTCGCCGAGGCGGTGGCCGGCGCCATCGCCGCCATGGAGGCGGACGGCATCCGCTTCGCCGGCCTGCTGGTCGATACGATCTTCTCCTCCGACGGCGTGTTCGCCGATCCGCCCGGCTTCCTCAGGGAGGCGGTCGAGGTGACGCGCAAGGCGGGCGGCCTGTTCATCGCCGACGAGGTGCAGCCCGGCTTCGGGCGGACCGGGGCGGGCATGTGGGGCTTTGAGCGCCACGGCGTCGAGCCGGACATCGTCACCATGGGCAAGCCGATGGGCAATGGCTACCCGGTGGCTGGGCTGGTGACGCGGCCGCAGCTGCTCGCCGATTTCTGTGCCGATTTCGGCTATTTCAATACCTTCGCCGCCAGCCCGGTGGCCGCCGCCGCCGCGCTCGCGGTGCTGGAGGCCATCGAGGAGGACGGGCTGATCGCCAATGCCGACCGCGTCGGCCGCCACCTCAAGGCACGGCTGACGCATCTGATGGGCAAGACGCCGATCACCGCGGTGCGCGGGGCCGGGCTGTATCTCGGCGTCGCCTTCGGCGACGAGAGCGGCCCCCGCGCGGACATCGCCAAGGCACTGATCAACGGGCTGAAGCAGAAGGGCATCCTGATCGGCGCCGCCGGCCAGTTCGGCAATGTGCTGAAGATCCGCCCGCCGCTCTGCGTCGGCATCGAGCATGCCGACCGGCTGGCCGACGCGCTCACCGAGCTGTTGGCCGCCGCCTGATCAGCCGCGCGCGGCGATCCACTCGGCGACGGCGATACGGATCGCTTCCTCGACGCAGGCGCCGATCGCCTCGCCGATGGCGGTGTGCATGCCGGCATAGGCCTCAGGCGCACCGTCGAGCGGCGCCGCCATCACAATGCAGTCGGTGCCGGTGCCGGTGACTGCCTGCCGGCCGCCGGGACGGCGATAGCCGGCCTCAAGGATCGCCACGGTACGCGCCTGCGCCACCAGAGAGGCGGCTTCCAGCAGCGCCGCGTCGGTCAGCGGCATCGAGGCGCGGCAGAAGATGTTGACGGTGCCGACGAGCGCCGGCGCCGCCGGATGCCGGGTGCCGACCCGCTCGCCATTGTTCAGCCCGGCGGTGACCACGCACTCGGCCCGCGCGCCGTCCACCTCCGCGTCGCAACGGACATGCGAGGCGACGTCGCGCGCGGTGAGCAGGCCGACCGCGCCGCCAAGCCCGGCGGCGTCGAGCGCATCGGCGAACCACGCCGCCGGGTCGAGATCGGCGGTCAGCTCGTCCCGCTCCACCTGCCGCCAGGCGACGAGAGAGGCGTCCACCAGCCCGGGCCGGTTGAGCGACCAGCTCACCATGCGGTGAGGGCCCGGCAGGCGCAGCACCAGCCAGGGGGGATCGCAGCCTATGTCGAGCGTCGCGGTCATCTCCCCCTGCGCTGTAGCAGCGCCGGCTCGCTGTGGCGAGGGTGTCCCACGGGCCGAACGGGCGGAACCGGTCGCCGCCGCGACCGTTGACGCAGGCGATCATCCGCAACTCATCCATCGATGGAGGGGCCGTCTCTCATGCTCGACCGCGTTCAGGATTTTTCGCTCGCAACCCCAGGCGGGACGCCCCCGGCGCCGCTGCTGCGCGAGGGCGAGAATGTCTGGCGGGTGGAGAGCGCGGCGCGGGCGGCGGTGCTGGTGGACGGCGCTGCCTATTTCGGTGCGCTGCGCGCGGCGCTTCTCCAAGCGCAGGACAGCGTGCTCATCGCCGGCTGGGACCTCGACAGCCGCATGCGGCTGGTGGGTCCGAGCGGCCGCGCCGATGACGGGCTGCCCGAGACGCTGGCGGATTTCCTCACCGCGCTGGTGACGCGCCGGCCGCAGCTGCGCATCCGCTTGCTGCTGTGGGACTATTCCATGGTCTTCGCCTTCGAGCGGGAGCTGATGCCGCTCTATTCCTTCCTGTGGAACACCCCGCCGCAGATCGAGATCTGCCTCGACGACGCGCTGCCCTTCGGCGCCTCGCATCACCAGAAGATCGTGGTGATCGACGACCGCGTCGCCTTCTCCGGCGGGCTCGACCTCACCGGCCGGCGCTGGGACACGTCCGAGCATCTGCCGGCGGATGAGCGGCGGGTCGATCCGTCCGGCACCGCCTATGGCGCCTTCCACGACGTGCAGATGCTGGTCGAGGGGCCGGCGGCCGCCGCGCTCGGCGACCTGCTGCGCGAGCGGTGGCGCCGCGCCGCCTGCGAGCGGCTGGCCCCGCCGCGCGGCGCGCCGGACCGTCCGTCCGCGTCCTCGTCCTGGCCCGACGCGGTGAAGCCGGACTTCGAGCATGTCGCGGTCGGCATCGCCCGCACCCTGCCGGCGCATGACCGCGAGCCGAGCGTGCGCGAGGTCGAGGCGCTGTTCTTCGACATGATCGAGAGCGCCGAGCGGCTGGTCTATGTCGAGAACCAGTTCTTCACATGCCGGCGCACCACCGAGCGGCTGCTCGCCCGCATGCGGGCACGTCCACATCTGGAAGCGGTGGTGGTGATGCCGCGGGGCTACCGGTCCTGGTTCGAGCATCGCGCCATGGGCGTCGGCCGCGACCGGGTGATGGGCATGGTGGTGGAGGCCGGTCTCGCCCATCGCTTGCGCTTCGTCTATCCCGAGGTCGGCCCCGAGGGCGCGGCCGGCCGGGTGATGGTGCATTCCAAGGTGCTGATCGTCGACGACCGGCTGATGCGCATCGGCTCGGCCAATCTGTGCAACCGTTCCATGGGCTTCGACAGCGAATGCGACCTGGTGGTGGAAGCGCGCGACGCGGTGGAGCGGGACGGCATCGCCCGGCTGCGCAACGGGCTTCTCGGCGAGCATCTCGGCCGCAGCCACGAGGAGGTCGGCACCGCGCTGGCGCAAGGCGGGCTGGCGGCATTGCTGGATGCCCCCTCGCCCGACCGCCGGCTGGCCCCGGTGCCCTATGAGCCGGAAGCCGCCGACCTGCCGCTGCCGATGATCGACGCGCTCGCCGACCCGATCGAGCCGCTCTACGAGGAATCCGGCATCGCCGTGCCGACCCCGCGCCGCTGGCGCATGCTGCTCGGCGCGCTGGCGGGGCTGGCGGTGATCGGCGGTCTCGCGCTGGCCTGGAGCTATTCGCCCTTCGCCGAGCCCGACCGGCTGATACAGGCCTTCGCCCGCCTCGCCGAGGCGCCCTGGGCGCCGCTGGCGGTGATCGCCGCCTTCGTCGCCGGCGGCTTCATCGCCTTCCCGGTCACCCTGCTCATCGTCGCCACCGTGGCGGTGTTCGACGGCTGGGCCGGCGCGGTGCTGGCCGGCACCGGGGCGGTGGCCAGCGCGCTCGCCACCTATGCGGTGGGCCGCACGCTGGGCGCGCGGCTGGTGCGACGCTTCATCGGACCGCGTATCAACCGCATCCGCCGCCGCCTCGCCAATCGCGGCGTGCTGGCGGTGACCACGGTGCGGCTGGTGCCGGCGGCGCCGTTCAGCTTCGTCAATCTGGTGGCCGGCGCGGTCGGCATTCCCTTCGCGGAGTATCTCGCCGGCACCGTGCTCGGTCTGATGCCGGGACTGATCGTGATGACGGCGCTTGGCCGGCAGGTGGTCGATATCCTCGCCGCCCCGTCGCTGGGGGCGGTGGCGCTGCTGGTCGGCTTCCTCGCGCTGTGGATCGTGCTGTCGCTCAGCTTCCAGCTGCTGGTCAACCGCCTGCGGCCGGCGGGCTGATGGGGCGGCAGGGTCCATGAACGGGATCATCCGGCTGATGAGCTGGAACATCCATGGCGGCATCGGCCCGGACCGGCGCTTCGACCTCGAACGCATCGCCGCGCTGATCGCCCGCCATCGGCCGGACATTGTCGCCCTGCAGGAGATCGACACCCGCGGGCGCGACGTCGATTGCCTCGCGCCGCTGCGCGGTCTGCGGGCGGGCTACTTTGCCGAAGCGCGCACCATCGTCGCGCCGGACGGGCATTACGGCCACGCGCTGTTCAGCCGCTGGGAGACCGCCGGGGTGGAACTGCACGACCTCTCGGTGAGCCGCCGCGAGCCGCGCTTCGCCATTTCGGCGCGCATCGCCACCGATTTCGGTGCGCTCAACGTGGTGGCGGTGCATCTCGGCCTCGCCATGGGCGAGCGGCTCGGGCAGGTGCGGACGCTGGCGCGGCTGGGGGCGCGCCGCGGTGAGGAGCCGACGCTGATGCTCGGTGACTTCAACGACTGGGCGTCGTTCGGCGAGGTGCGCCGGCGGCTGGCGGCGGTGTTCGGCTGGCGCAGTCGCTTGCGCACCTTTCCCGCCCGCCGGCCGACGCTGCGGCTGGACCGGCTCTACTGCAATGACGGACTGGCGGTGCTGGCCTGCTTCACCGATCCGGAAGCGGCGCGCGCCTCCGATCACCTGCCGGTGATCGCCGATGTGCGGCTGACGGGAGCGGGCACCCCCGCGCGGAACCGTGACGCCCCGCCGCACATTGTCCCGCCGTGAGGCGGCCGCTCGCCGCCGATGCCGGAGGCAAGCCACCCATGCTCGCGAAAACATCGGCCGTTTCTCACCCGAATAGGCCCGAGCCGGGCAAAGCCGGCCGGGATACGCCGAAGCGCTCGGCCTTCACCCGCTTCGCCCAGAAGGTCTCGCACTGGACCGGCCAGCCGGCGACCTTCATCGGCGCGGTCGGTATCATCGTGCTGTGGGCGGTGACCGGCCCGTTCGTCGGCTTCAACGACACCTGGCAGCTGATCATCAACACCTCGACCACCATCATCACCTTCCTGATGGTGTTCGTGATCCAGAACAGCCAGAACCGCGACACCACGGCGCTGCACATCAAGCTCGACGAGCTGATTTCCCGCCTCGAGGGGCCGCGCGAGAAGCTGATGGACCTCGAGGAGCTGGACGAGGAGGAACTGGAGCGCATCCGGGCCGAGTTCGAGCAGCGGGCCTGCCGCAGTCGCGCGTCTAGGGACGAGGGCAGCGCCGCCGCCGGCAAGGCGGGAGATGGCGAGGAAGTGGTAAAAAAGGACGCTCGCAAATCGCCGGTGCGGCGGAGGGTGGCGAAGCCGGCGGGCGCCGGCGCCACCCGCATTCCGGGCCGGCAGGCCTGATGCCCGCCGGCCATGGCGGCAAGGTGGTGAGGCTCAGGCGATGAAGCGCGTGCGCTCGGTGCGCTCGGCCGCCCGGGTGGCGAGCGGCGAGAACCGCCAGCCGATCAGTTCGCAGGTGACGAGCCGGCCCTGGTCGTCGCGGACCTCCACCGGCTTCATCTTGCCCTCCCGCTTCATTTCCAGCGCGCGGTCGACGGCGTCGGGAATCGAGGAGAAACGCAGCCGCTTCATCGGCTGGAGCGGGTCGTCGGCATAGGAGCCGGTGAAATACAGCGTGTAGGGGGTGGGGGTCTGAGGGGTGGGGCTGTTCGGGGGTATGGTCGACATATCGGCGATCCTCCATTGATGCTCGCCTGTCCCGCGACAGGCGATATCGCCGCTTCGTGCGTCCCGCAGGCCTCGAACCGCCCACATGCCTACGACCCGCGATCGTCGAGATGCGAGGTCGCCGGAGGCGGGTAAGAAGTGATTCGGTCCGCGGGGATCGCCGCGAAGCTCAATTAAGGACGCGAAAAGAAACCAGATTGCCGGGCGCGTCAATCGACAAATTAGCGAGCACGAGTGGAACCTTTTGCCGGCGGCGGTTTTGTGCCGCACATATTACCGTCGTGCAAACATTGATTTGATTTATTGGGAATACAGTCTGTCATAATTCTGAAACGATTACATTTCGACTTGTTGCAACTGCGAAGGCGGCATTCGCACCAGCCGTAACGCATTGGATTTCCACCCGTCCGCGCGCCAAACGCAAAAGCGACACTGGCCGGCGGGATCAGGCGGCCGGCTCCGGAGCCGGCCCCTTCGGCACCACGAGGATGTCGCAGGGCACCTCGGCGAGGATCGAGGTGTCGGTGCTGCCGGCGAGTAGCCGGTGCAGGAAGCTCTTCTCGCCGCTGCCGATCACCACGAGATCGATGTCGCGCGCCTCGACATGCGCGGTGAGCACGGCCGGAGGGCTGCCGGGCTCCAGCACCACCTCCAGCCGGTCGCCCGACAGCGGCGTGCCGGCGAGGAAGGCCTCCGCCTCCTTCGCTGCCACCGCGCGGTATTCCTCCTCATAAGTGGCGCGGTCGGCGGTCATCCCGGCGAAGGGCGGATCATAGGCGTGCAGCAGCGCCAGCCGGGAGGTGGGAAACCAGTCGGCGGCGGTGAGCAGCGGCGCCGCCGAGCCGTCGCTGAAGTCGCTGGCGACCACGACGCGCAGATAGGCGCCGCGCGGCCGCTCGCGCACGATCAGCAGCGGCAGGCGGGCCTCGTGCACCAGCGCGGCGACGCTGCGCCCGAGGGTGCGCCGGCCGAGCAGCTCGTCGCGGGCGACGCCGGTGACGACAAGCCCGGCGTCGCGGGCCCGCGCGATGCCGCTTACCACCGCCTCGCACTCGCCGGTGCCGACCAGCACCTCGATGCCGTCGCCGGCCTCGCCGAGCCGGCGCCGCACCCGCAGGGCGTCGAGGCCGGGCAGGGCCGAGCCCTCGGGGGCGGTCGGCAGCGCGCCGGAGGTCCAGTGGCCGGTGTCGGCCGGCTCGATGGCATGCACGGCGATCAATTCGGCGTGCCATTGCCCGGCGAGCTGCCGGGCGCGGTCGAGCGCCCGGTCGCAGCGCGGGCTCAGATCGGTGGCGAGCAGCAGCCGGCTGGGCGTCGCGGCGGTGGTGGGCAGCGTGGCTTCCATCTTCGTCGGCTCTCCGGGGGAAGTCGTCATGGATCAGATCTTCTCGGCGGCGAACAGGCCGAGCCGGCGCAGCACCAGCTTCTCGATCTCCAGCACGACCATCAGCGCCACGCCGACGCCGACGATCAGGAAGCCGTCGGCCAGCGACACCGGGCGGGTGAGGAAAATCTCCTGCAGGAGCGGCAGATAGGTGAAGGCGAACTGCGCCACCACCACGGCGGCGAGCGCGGCGATCACCGCCCTGGTGCCGACCACGCCGGTGAGGGTCAGCGAGCTGCCGCGAATGTAGCGTACGTTGAACAGGTAGAAGATTTCCATCACCACGATGGCGTTGACCACGATGGTGCGTGCCATTTCGACATCGTCGCCGCGCGCCAGCGACCATTCGAACAGCCCCAGCGCCACCACGAGGAACAGCAGCGACACGAAGACGATCCGCCACAGCATGAAGGGCGAGAGCAACCCGGCGCCCGGCGGGCGCGGCGGGCGCTTCATGATGCCGGGCTCGGTCGGCTCGAAGGCCAGCGCCAGCCCGAGCGTCGCCGACAGCACGAGGTTGATCCACAGGATCTGCGCCGGCGACATCGGCATGGTCAGCCCGGCAAGGATCGCGACGATGACGCACAATACCTCGCCGCCATTGGTCGGCAGCGTCCAGGCGATCATCTTGCGGATATTGTCGTAGACCGTGCGGCCCTCGCGCACCGCCGCGACGATGGAGGCGAAATTGTCGTCGACCAACACGATCTCGGCGGCCTGCTTGGCGGCCTCCGTGCCCTTGCGGCCCATGGCGATGCCGACATCGGCCTGCCGCAGCGAGGGCGCATCGTTCACCCCGTCGCCGGTCATCGCCACCACAGCGCCGGTCGATTGCAGCGCGCGCACGATGCGCAGCTTGTTCTCCGGGCTGGTGCGGGCGAACACCGAGGTGCGCCGGGCGATGTCGACGAGTTCCTCGTCATCCGCTGCGTCGACCTCGGCGCCGGTGACCGTCAGCGGGTTCTCGGCGATGCCGAGCTGGCGGGCGATCGTCGCCGCGGTGGCGGCGTGGTCGCCGGTGATCATTTTCACGCCGATGCCGGCGGTGCGGCACTCCTCGATGGCGGCGACCGCCTCCGGGCGCGGCGGGTCGATGAAGCCGACGAGGCCGAGGAAGTCGAAACCCTCCTGCACATCGTCGAAGGAGAGCCGCTCCGGCAGCTGCGCCACGCGCTTGGCCGCGAAGCCGAGCACGCGCTCGCCATGGCCGGCGGCCGCCTCGACATGCGCGCCCCACCGCGCCGGGTCGGCGCCGCAGAGCGGCAGCAGCGCCTCGGGCGCGCCCTTGATGAAGATCGCCGTCTCGCCGCCCGGCCCCTCATGCGCGGTCGCCATGAAGCGGTAGGCGGCGTCGAAGGGGATCTCGTCGCGCCGCACCCAGGCCCCACGCTCGGCCGCCGGGTCGAGCCCGGCCTTCACCGCCAGCGCCACCAGCGCACCTTCCATCGGATCGCCCTCGACGCTCCAGTGACCGGCCTCGTGGCGCAGCTGCGCGTCGTTGCACAACAGGCCGGCGCGCACCAGCGGCAGTGCGGCAGCCATTGCCGGGTCGCCGGTCGCCGCGCCCGTCACCCAGGCGATGGCGCCTTCCGGCCGGTAGCCGCCGCCTTCCACCTCGATCTCGCCACCGGGCACGAACAGCCGGCGGGCGGTCATCTCGTTGCGGGTGAGGGTGCCGGTCTTGTCGGAGCAGATCACCGATGTCGCGCCCAGCGTCTCCACCGCCGGCAGCAGGCGGATCACCGCATTGCGCGCCGCCATGCGGCGCACGCCGATGGCCAGCGTGATGGTGATCACCGCCGGCAGCCCTTCCGGCACCACGCCGACCGCCAGCGCCACCACGGCGATCAGTGCGTCCGCCCAGTCATAGTTGCGGAAGGCGACGGCGAAGACGAACAGCAGCGCCGCGCCGCCGAAGGCGACCCAGGTGAAGCGCCGCGCGAAGCCGTCGATCTGGCGCAGCAGCGGCGTCGCCATAGGCTCGACCTCGGCCATCAGCTTGCCGATGCGGCCGATCTCGGTGTGAGTGCCGGTTGCCACCACCACGGCGGCGCCCTGGCCGGCGGCCACCGTGGTGCCGGAAAACGCCATGGAGTGGCGGTCGCCCAGCGGCGCGGCGTGCGGCGCGGCCTCCTCGTGCTTCTCGGCGGTGATGGATTCGCCGGTGAGCGCCGATTCGTCGATGCGCATGCCACGCGCGCGCATCAGCCGGGCATCGGCGGGCACGCGATCGCCGGCCTCGATGACGATGACGTCGCCGGGCACCAGCTCATGCGCGCCGATGCTGGTGCGCTGCCCGTCGCGGATGACGTTGGCATGCGGGGAGATCATCTCGCGGATGGCGCGCAGCGCCTCCTCCGCCTTGCCCTCCTGCACATAGCCGATGATCGCGTTGGCCAGCACCACCGCCAGGATCACCCCGGCGTCGATGCCGTGGCCGATCAGCGAGGCCGCCAGCGCGCCGGCCAGCAGGAAATAGATCAGCATGTTGTTGAACTGCGCCAGGAAGCGCAGCAGCGGGTGCCGGCGCGGCGGCTCGGGCAGGCGGTTGGGTCCGTGGCGGGCGAGGCGGGCGCTCGCCTCGGCGGCGGTGAGGCCCTCGGCGCCGACGCCGAGATGGCGGGCGACCTCGCGATGCGGCAGCGCATGCCAGAAGGGATGGGCGGTACCGGCGGAGGGGGCGGTTGCGGGAGAGCTGGCGGTCCGGGGTATCTCGGCTTCGTTCGACGCGACCGGTTCCGCCATCTGCTCCGCCATGCCGCGTGCCTCCGTTTCACCTCTTCACCCCAGCCTACCGCCGGGATGGCGAGCGGCAAGCTACCCTTTGGGCAGGTGCGTCTCGTCATGTTTTTCCCGTAGGCGGGATGACAATTTCGTCAGGCGGCGCTGTTCTCGCCCGGCCTCTATCCCCTTGCGGGATCGGCCAGACTTTGGAAAAGGAAAGCCGCGTGTCGCGGCGCGACGGCAGGCCGGGTCCCGGCTGCCGGCCGGCGGCCGGAGTGAATGATGATCAAGGCCTTCTTTTCCTATTACCGCCCGCACCTGCATCTCTTCGTGCTCGACTTCGGCTGCGCCGTGCTGTCGGGCGTGCTGGAGCTCGGCTTTCCCATCGCGATGAAGCTGTTCGTCGACCGGCTGCTGCCGGGCGGCGACCTCCAGCTCGTCGTGCTGGCGGCGGTGGGCCTGCTGGCGATTTACGCGGTCAATAGCGGGCTGATGGCGATCGTCACCTATTGGGGGCACGTGCTCGGCATCAACATCGAGACCGAGATGCGCGCCCGCGCCTTCGAGCATCTGCAGAAATTGTCCTTCCGCTTCTTCGACAACGTGAAGACCGGCCACCTGCTCGCCCGCGTCACCAAGGACCTCGAGGAGATCGGCGAGATCGCCCATCACGGGCCGGAGGACATGTTCATCGCGGTGATGACCTTCATCGGCGCCTTCCTGCTGATGCTCTGGGTGCATCCTCCGCTGGCCTTCCTCACCGCGCTGATCGTGCCGGTCACGGTGTTGCTGGTGGCGCGCTTCGGCGGGCGCATGACCAAGAACTGGCAGGCGCAGTTCGGCCGGGTCGGCGCGTTCAACGTCCGGCTGGAGGAGAATATCGGCGGCATCCGCGTGGTGCAGGCCTTCGCCAACGAGGCGCATGAGCGCGACCTCTTCGCCCTCGACAACGCGAATTACCGCGCCACCAAGCTCGACGCCTACAAGCTGATGGCGGTGGGGCAGGCGCTGAACTACATGGCGATGCGGCTCGTCCAGCTCGCCGTCATGCTGGCCGGCGCCTGGTATGTGGTGCAGGGCGAATTGTCGATCGGCGGCTTCGTCGGCTTCCTGCTGCTGGTCGGGGTGTTCTACCGCCCGCTCGACAAGATCGCCGCGGTGATGGAGACCTATCCCAAGGGCATCGCCGGCTTCCGCCGCTATCAGGAATTGCTGGCGACCGCGCCCGACATCGCCGACCGGCCCGGTGCGGTCGAGGTCGCGGGGCTGCGCGGCGACATCCGCTTCGAGAAGGTGAGCTTCGGCTACACCGCGGACCGGCCGGTGCTGTCGGGCATCGATCTGTCGATCGGCGCCGGGCAAACCGTCGCCTTTGTCGGCCCCTCCGGCGCCGGCAAGACCACGCTCCTGTCGCTAGTGCCGCGCTTCTACGAGCCGACCGGCGGGCGCATCGCCATCGACGGCATCGACATCGCCGACATGACGCTGGCCTCGCTGAGGCGCAATATCGGCATCGTGCAGCAGGACATCTTCCTGTTCGGCGGCACCATCCGCGAGAACATCGCCTATGGCCGGCTCGACGCCTCGGAAGCGGAGATCGTCGAGGCGGCGCGGCGCGCCCGGCTCGACGGGCTGCTCGCCGCCTTGCCGGACGGGCTCGACACGGTGGTCGGCGAGCGCGGCGTCAAGCTGTCGGGCGGGCAGAAGCAGCGCCTCGCCATCGCCCGCATCTTCCTCAAGAACCCGCCGATCCTGATCCTCGACGAGGCGACCTCGGCGCTGGACACCCAGACCGAGCGGGAGATCCAGCTCTCGCTCGACGAGCTGTCGCAGGGCCGCACCACGCTGGTCATCGCCCATCGCCTCGCCACCATCCGCCATGCCGACCGCATCGTGGTGGTCAGGTCCGAGGGCATCGCCGAGGACGGCCCGCATGACGAGCTCGTCGCACATGACGGCCTCTATCGCCGGCTGCACCTCGCGCAGACGCAGGGGACGGAAATGGGAACGGGGATGGACGAGGTCGCGCCCTGACCGGTAGGCGGCGGCGCAAAAAAGAGGGCCGGCTTACGCCGGCCCAGTGAGGGAACGTTGGTCTTGAGCAACCAACGCCGGGGGAAATGGGCGCGCGACTAGACCTCGTCGCTGCCGCCGAAGAAATCGTCGAAGAACCCGCCGCCGTCCGAGGCGCCGAGATCGTCGGCCGGGCTCGGGTCGTCGGCCGGGGTATCGTCCGCCGCTGAATTATCTGCCGCCGGCGTTTCGGCCGGCGGGGTGGCCGGCGCCGCATGCGCCTCGTTGCCGCCGAACATGCCGGCGATCGCGTTGCCGAGCAGCACACCGCCGGCGACGCCCATCGCGGTCTGCGCCGCGCCGGCGAGGAAGCCGCCGCCGCCGAAGCCGCCGCGTCCCATCGCGCCGGGCGCCATGCCCTGCGGAGGCATTCCCTGCGGCGGCATGCCGGGCTGTCCCATTCCCGGCTGTCCCATGCCCTGCTGGCCGCCCCAGGGCGAGCCGGCCGGCGCCTGCGGCGCGCCATAGGGCTGGGAGCCGTAGGACTGCGGCTGCGCGTTCGCCTGGTTGCGCGGCACCGAGGGTACCGAGCCGCCACGCGGGACGGGCGGCTGCGAGGAGCCGAACAGCCCGCCGAGGAAGCCGCCGCCGGAGGCCGGACGGGCGGCCTGCGCCTCCTCCAGCTCGGCATTGCGCTGCTCAAGCTCGGCGATGCGGCTCTGTGCCTGCTGCATCGCGTAGTCCTGCATCACGATGGTCTGCGCCATGTAGTAGGGCGCACCCGGCTGGCGGGCGATTTCCTGCCCGATGAAGCCTTCCGCGCCGGCGTCGCGCGGTGTCGCGTTGCGCTCCACCTCGGCGAGGCGGGCGAACAATCCCTGGATAGTCTGACGATCCTGCTCGTTCATCTCTCATCTCCTCGTCCGAGCGGCGCGAGCATGCCCGTGGCGGAGCGCGATGGCTTTCCCGCCCGAACGATGCCCCGCCTTCCGAAGCTAGATCACGTTCTTGTCGATCCGGTGTTCGGCGCGAACGGACCCGGCCGCGACGATCACTCGCGCTCGCCGGTGAGGTTGAGCAGCAGCTGGAAGATGTTGATGAAGTTCAGGTAGAGCGAGAACGCCCCGAACACCGCCAGCTTCTGCTGCGATTCCTGGTCGAAACTGTCGGCGTACTGCTCCTTGATCGACTGGGTGTCCCAGGCGGTCAGGCCGACGAACACCAGGATGCCGACCACCGAGACGATGAACTGCAGCATGGTCGAGCCGAGGAAGATATTGACCAGGCTGGCGATCACCACGCCGATCAGGCCCATGATCAGGAACGAGCCGAACTGCGACAGGTCGCGCTTGGTCGTGTAGCCGTACAGGCTCGTCGCGCCGAACATGGTGGCGGCGATGAAGAAGGTGCGGGCGATCGAGGTGCCGGTGAACACCAGGAAGATCGACGCCATGGACAGGCCCATCACGCCGCAGAACGCCCAGAACATGGTCTGCGCGCCCGACGCCGACATCGACTGCATGCGGAACGAGAAGAACAGCACGAAGGCGAGCGGCGCCAGCATCACCACCCATTTCAGCGGGGTGGAGAAGATCGGCACGTAGAGCGCCGGCGTGGTGCCGACGATGAAGGCCACAGTGCCGGTCAGCACGAGGCCGAGCGCCATGTAGTTGTAGACGCGCAGCATGTGGCGGCGCAGGCCCTCGTCATAGACGGCCTGGTCGATGCCGCGGGCACCGGTCTGCTGCCACTGGAAGCCGGAATTCGGCGGGTTCATCTGCTTTCTCCTTGAAGAAGCGGTGTGTCGAAAATTCAGTAGAGCGACCGGGCCAGCCGGGCGGCGACCTGGTCGAGCTCTCGGGCGTCGGTCTCGGCCACCAGCGCGTAGGCAACCTCGCCGACCTGCCAGTAGGCGGCGTTGAACGTGTCCTTCATCGCCACCGTCGCCGGCACCACGTCGAAGCTGCCCGGCCGCACGGCGAACAACGACGCCTTGCCGAGGCCCTCCGCCTCCAGCGCCAGCTCGACGCTGGGCCCGAAGCTTGAGGGGAACACCTGCACGTCGGTGACCGACCAGCCCGTGGGCAGCTCCGGCATGACGATGGCGGTGGCGGCGCGGATGTCGGCCGGGTCATAGGCGCCCGAACCGGCCTGCGAGGGCATGGCGGCGCGC
Source organism: Ancylobacter sonchi (assembly GCF_018390695.1). Taxonomy (GTDB): domain Bacteria; phylum Pseudomonadota; class Alphaproteobacteria; order Rhizobiales; family Xanthobacteraceae; genus Ancylobacter; species Ancylobacter sonchi. The sequence continues at coordinate 285,417 of NZ_JAHBGF010000020.1, forward strand.
AGATGCGCGGTGCGGTGCGCCATCACGGCGGCGTCGACATAGGCGGGGGCGAGATCGGAGGCCACCACCTCGCTGACTCCGAGCGGGCCGAGGCGGGCATGGGCGAACCAGCCGGCACCGACCAGCAGCGCCACCGCCGCCGCCACCCGCAGCTGCCGCCACATCCGGGCCCGGCCGAGCGCCCGCTCCAGCCGCCGCGCCGCCTCGACGGTGGCGACCCGTGCCGGGGCGTTCATCACCGAGCGCGGCGCGTCGGCGAGGGCGAGCCGCAACTCGTCGCGGATGCGCAGGTCGGCCATCACCCGCGAGGCGGCTTCCGGCCGTTCGCTGAGATAGGCCTCGACATCGATGCGCCGGGCGACGTCGAGCTGGTCGTCGACATAGGCGGAGAGGTCGTCGTCGGATACGGGGTCAACGGGACGGTTCATCCGATCCTCCTACGATCTTGAGCTGCGGGCGTGCCGCGCTGCCGCCATCCTCGACGGCGCGCAAGGCGCCGCGCGCGCGGGACAGGCGCGACATCAGCGTGCCCTGGGGAATGCCCAGCGCCGCCGCCGCCTCCGCGTAGCCGAGGCCCTCGATGGCGACGAGGTGCAGCGCCGCGCGCTGCTCCTCCGGCAGGCCCATGAAGGCGTCGCGGATCTGCGCGAGCCGCACATGGTGTTCCTGCGCCGGCTCGCCGGCGGCGGGCGCGATCTCGGCGAGGCGACGCTCGCGCTCGGCCTCGGCCCGGCGCGCGCGCCGGCGGTCGACGAAGACGTTGTGCAGGATGGAGAACAGCCAGCCGCGCAGCCCCTGCACGGCCTCGCCGCGCTCGGGGTCGAAGCCGGAGCGCTTCTCATAGGCGCGCACCAGCGCGTCCTGCACCAGGTCTTCGGCGTCCGCCTCGTCGCGCGTCAGGGCCCGCGCATAGCGCCGGAGCGCCGCGAGCTGGCCGAGCACGTCGAAGGTCGAGCTTCTCTGCATCATGACCCATATACGGAGCTGCCGCGGCGACTATTCCACCCCGAAAGCACGAAATTTGAGCGACCGGCCCCGACGCGCCGCCACGGTTGGGGCGAGCCGGCGCTGCACCGGCGCCGTGGGTGGTCATTCGCGTGTAATCTTAACTGGATAGCGGAATTGCAGGCGGTCTGCCGATCCGGTGCTGCCAGCAGGCCGTCCACTGGGCGTTGTTTGACGGCTGCGGGATTGTTACGGTATTCCAGACGTGTCGAGGATGCGGAATTTTTTGGTTGAGCCATTGTATTCCGGGCCAGAACATTTGTTCGGAATTTGCAGAGATTTGGTTGCCATAGACAGCCCACAGGAACTGGATTTATGAAGATTGCAGTAGTCGGATCGGGTTATGTTGGTTTGGTTTCCGGCGCGTGTTTCGCCGATTTCGGTCACCAGGTCGTTTGTATCGACAAGGACCCCAAGCGCATCGAGGCGCTGAAGCAGAATATCATTCCGATCTACGAGCCCGGGCTCGATGATCTGGTGTCCTCCAATGTGAAGCAGAACCGCCTCTCCTTCACCACCTCGCTGCCCGAGGGCATCGAGGGCGCCGAGGCGATCTTCATCGCGGTCGGCACGCCGTCCCGTCGTGGCGATGGCCACGCCGACCTGCAATATGTCTATGCCGTCGCCCGCGAGATCGCGGCGGCGGTGAAGGGCTTCGCGGTGGTGGTCGACAAGTCGACCGTGCCGGTGGGCACCGCCGACGAGGTGGCGCGCATCATCCGCGAGACCAACCCGGCCGCCGACGTCGCCGTCGCCTCGAACCCGGAATTCCTGCGCGAAGGCGCGGCGATCTCCGACTTCAAGAAGCCGGACCGCATCGTGGTCGGCATCAATGACGAGCGCGCCCGCGCGGTGATGACCGAGGTCTACCGCCCGCTCTATCTCAACGCCTCGCCGCTGCTGTTCACCGACACCCGCACCGCCGAGCTGATCAAATACGCCGCCAACGCCTTCCTGGCGATGAAGATCACCTTCATCAACGAAGTCGCCGACCTCTGCGAGAAGGTCGGCGCCGACGTGCAGCAGGTGTCGCGCGGCATCGGCATGGACGGGCGCATCGGCTCGAAGTTCCTGCATGCCGGCCCCGGCTATGGCGGCTCCTGCTTCCCGAAGGACACGCTCGCCCTCGTCAAGATCGCCCAGGACAATGACAGCCCGATCCGGCTGATCGAGACCACGGTGGCGGTCAACGACCAGCGCAAGCGCTCCATGGCCCGCAAGGTCGAGAAGGCGGTCGGCGGCAATCTGCGCGGCAAGAGCGTGGCGGTGCTCGGCCTCACCTTCAAGCCCAACACCGACGACATGCGCGAGGCGCCCGCCATTTCCATCGTGCAGGCGCTGCTCGATGCCGGCGCGGTGGTCAAGGCCTATGACCCGGTGGGTACCGAGCAGGCCAAGCTGGTCATGCCGTCGGGCATCACCTATTGCGAGGACCCCTACGAGGCCGCCGACGGTGCGTCCAGCATCGTGATCGTGACCGAGTGGGACCAGTTCCGCGCGCTTGATTTCGGCCGTCTCAAGAGTATTGTCGCGGAGCCGGTCCTGGTGGATCTGCGCAACATCTACAATCCGGAAGAGATCACCCGGCACGGCTTCCAGTACAGCTCCATCGGCCGGCCGGGCGCGGAAGCCATCTGATACATGCGCATACTGATGACGGGTTCCGCCGGGTTCGTGGGGTTCCACCTCGCCCGGCGGCTGATCGACGAAGGTCATACCGTCATCGGTTTCGATGCCATGACCGACTACTATGACAGGCGTCTCAAGGACGCCCGTCATGCCATTCTCGGCAAGTCGAACCGTTTCACGCCGGTCGTCGCCCGTCTCGAGGACATGGATGCCCTCGACCGGGCGGCGGATCTGGCGGCACCCGACATCATCGTCCACCTCGCCGCCCAGGCCGGGGTGCGCTATTCGATCGAGGCGCCGCGCGCCTATGTCGAATCCAACCTCGTCGGCTCGTTCAACGTGCTCGAGGTCGCGCGGCGGACGCGGCCGTCGCATTTCCTGCTCGCCTCGACCAGCTCGGTCTATGGCGACAATTTCGACGTGCCGTTTCCCGAGATCGCCTCGACCGACGCGCCGCTCAGCCTCTATGCCGCGACCAAGAAGGGCATGGAGGTGATGTCGCATTCCTATGCGCATCTGTGGAACCTGCCCACCACCTGCTTCCGCTTCTTCACCGGCTACGGCCCGTGGGGACGGCCGGACATGGCGCTGTTCAAGTTCGTGCGCGCCATCGAGCGCGGCGAGCCGATCGAGGTCTACGGGCGGGGCGCGATGCGCCGCGACTTCACCTATATCGACGACCTGGTGGAAGCGGTGATGCGGCTGATGGACCGCCCGCCGGTGGTCGGCGAGCCGGTGCACGTGCCGGACGCCGTCGACACGCTGTCGGCGGTGGCGCCGTGGCGGGTGGTGAATATCGCCGGCGGCACGCCGGTGGAATTGCTGAATTTCGTCGAGGAGATCGAGCGCGCGGTCGGCAAGCCGGCGCGCAAGAAGTTCCTGCCCATGCAGCCGGGCGACGTCACCGAGACCTTCGCCGATCATCGCCTGCTGCAGGCGATCACCGGCTATCGACCCTCGACGCCGCTCAGCGAGGGCATCGCCGCCTTCGTCAGCTGGTTCCGCACCTACTATACCGAGGCGACCGTCTAGAGCTCTTCCGGCGAACTCCGGTTCACCGGAAGCGCTCTAGGGGCTTGTTCGGAGGCGTTTTCTTCACGCGAACCGGATCCGCTTCGCTCGAAAACGCTCCTGGACGGTCGCGCCGGCGCCGGTCTCAGCTGTTGCGGGCCGCTTCCTGCAGCACCCGGCGCAGATAGCCGCCATAGGAGCTTTTGCCGATCCGCGTGGCGAGCCGTTCCAGCTGCTCGGCATCGATCAGGCCGCGGCGGAAGGCGATCTCTTCCGGCGAGGCGATCTTGAAGCCCTGCCGCTTCTCCAGCGTGCGCACGAACTCGCCGGCCTCGAGCAGGCTGTCCGGCGTGCCGGTGTCGAGCCAGGCATAGCCGCGGCCCATCTTGGAGACGCGCAGGTCGCCGCGCTCGAGATAGGCGCGGTTGACGTCGGTGATCTCCAGCTCGCCGCGCGCCGAGGGCTTCAGCCCGGCGGCGATCTCCACCACCGAGGCGTCGTAGTAATAAAGCCCGGTCACCGCCCAGCTCGACTTCGGCGTCTCCGGCTTCTCCTCGATGGAGAGGGCGTTGAAGTTCCTGTCGAATTCGACGACGCCGTACCGCTCGGGGTCCACCACGTGGTAGGCGAACACGGTGGCGCCGTGGGAGAACTCGCTGGCCGAGGTCAGCAGGCGCGGCAGGGCGTGGCCGTAGAAGATGTTGTCGCCGAGGATCAGCCAGGAGGGCTGGCCGTCGATGAAGTCGGCGCCGATCACATAGGCCTGGGCGAGGCCGTCCGGCGAGGGCTGCACGGCATAGCTGATCTTGATGCCCCATTGCGTGCCGTCGCCGAGCAGGCGCTGGAACAGCGGGGTGTCGCTGGGCGTCGAGATGACGAGGATGTCGCGGCAGCCGGCGAGCAGCAGCGTCGACAGCGGGTAGTAGATCATCGGCTTGTCGTAGACCGGCATCAGCTGCTTGCTGACGACCAGCGTCATCGGGTGCAGCCGCGTGCCGGAGCCTCCGGCCAGGATGATGCCCTTCATGCTTTCCTCTATTTTCCCACGTCACCGCGGCAAGGCATCGGCCCCGCCGGCGGCGCGCTCCGCCCCAATCTTCGTCAGCCGCCCGCCGCGCCTCCGGCGAGCATCGGCACGATCTCCGCGACCCGTTGGCGCCAGTCCTGGGCGCGATAGCCGAAATCCTGCGCGAAGGCGGCGGAATCGAGCTGAGAATTGGCCGGCCGGCGCGCCGGGGTCGGATAGTCGGCGGTGCCGATGGCCACCACGCGCGGGTGGCGGCCGATCAGCGGTGCGGCGGTGGCGACGATGGCGTCGGCGAAGCCGTGCCAGCTGGTCGTGCCGGTGCCGGCGAAATGATAGGTGCCCCAGGGCGCCGTTCCGGCCGCCACGCGAGCGGCCACGGCGAGGATCGCCTCGGCGAGATCCGGCGTCGCGGTCGGGTTGCCGGTCTGGTCGGCCACCACGCGCAGCTCGTCGCGCTCGGCGGCGAGCCGCAGCATGGTCTTGAGGAAATTGTTGCCGTGCCGGCCATAGACCCAGGCGGTGCGCAGGATGACATGGCGCTCGGCGACCCGGCGGATCGCCTCCTCGCCCTCCAGCTTGGTGCGACCGTAGACGCCGAGCGGCGCCACCGGGTCGGCCTCCACATAGGCGCCGGTCTTCGAGCCGTCGAACACGTAGTCGGTGGAGAGGTGCAGCAGCGGGATGCCGGCTTCTTCCGCCGCGGCGGCCAGCGCGGCGGGTCCCTCGGCATTGTCGCGCCGGGCGGCTTCCGGCTCGGATTCCGCCTTGTCGACCTTGGTGTAGGCGGCGGCATTGACCAGAAGCGAGGCCCGGCCTTCCGCCAGCAGGCGCCGCAGCGCGGCGGCGTCGGCGATGTCGATGGCGCTACGCTCGAACCCCCGCGCGGCGATGCCTCGCTTCGCCGCGAGATCGAGCAGCTCGCGTCCGACCTGGCCGCCGGCGCCGAAGACGAAGATGGGGTCGGTCATGTCGCGTGTCCTGACGGCTGGCGAATCCAGATGATCCGCCGGCCGTCATGCCTGCTACAGGATGCGGCCCGTGTCGAGGCCTCAGGCGCGACGGTGACGCCGCGCCTGCATGGCTCAGAGCGGCAGGAGGGGCTGGCCGTCATAGTCGAAGGGGCTGTCGAACGCGCTCAGCTGGGGCAGAACCCGGTCCTTGTCCGACAGGATCGCCTCGGCTCCCGGCGGGAGCGGCCAGTCGATGCCGATCTCCGGATCGTTCCAGGCGATGCCGCCGTCGCATTGCGGGGCATAGATGTCCGACACCTTGTAGGCGACCTCGACATCCGGCTCCAGCGTCAGGAAGCCGTGGGCGAAGCCCTCGGGAATGAACAGCTGCTCGCCGCCTTCCGCCGTCAGCCGGGTGGCGATGTAGTGGCCATAGGTCGGCGAGCCCCGGCGCACGTCGACCGCATAGTCCATCACCGAGCCGCGCAGGCAGCGCACCAGCTTGGCCTGCGCGTGCGGCGGCCGCTGGAAATGCAGGCCGCGTATCGTGCCGGCCTGGCTCGAATAGGATTGATTGTCCTGCACGAAGCGCACGGTGATACCGGCGGCGGCAGCAGCGGCTTCCGAATAGGTCTCGGTGAACCAGCCGCGCGAATCCCCGAAGCGGCGTGGCTTCAGCAGCGTGACGACATTGATGCGTTGTGGCGGCGAGCGTCGCGCCGCCGATTCCGATGACATGCTCTCGTAGTCCGTCTCAAAGGCTCCCAATCGCTACCCATAGCATTTTGGCGGCAGCTAGGGGAGCCGAAGATGCCGCAACTTTGCAGCCTTTTTGCCGGTATCGTCGATCAAATCGACTGGTTGTAGGCCCCGACTTCCGGGTGGGTGCGCAGCACGCCGTCGACGAGCCGGAACATGTCCCGCATGCGGGCCTCGGAGACCGGACTTTCAACGACGACGACGAGTTCCGGCTTGTTCGAGGAGGCGCGCACCAGGCCCCAGGAACCGTCCTCCACGGTGACGCGCACGCCGTTCACGGTGACGAGGTCGCGGATCTTCTGGCCGTCGATCGTATCGCCGCGCGCGGCCATCGCCTCGAAATGCCGCACCACCGCATCGATGACGCCGTATTTCGTCTCGTCGGCGCAGTGCGGCGACATGGTCGGCGAGGACCAGGTCTTCGGCAGCGCGTCCTTCAATTCGGCGAGCGAGCGGCCGGGATTGCGGTCGAGCATGTCGAGAATGGCGATGGCGGAGACGAGGCCGTCATCGTAGCCGCGCCCGATCGGCGCGTTGAAGAAGTAGTGACCGGACTTTTCGAAGCCGACCAGGGCGCCGCTCTCGTTGACGCGGCGCTTCATGTAGGAGTGGCCGGTCTTCCAGTAGTCGGCCTTCACGCCATTGGCGATCAGCACCGGGTCGGTCATGAACAGGCCGGTGGACTTCACGTCGACCACGAAGGTGGCGCCGGGGTGCAGCACCGAGAGGTCGCGCGCCAGCATCACCCCGACCTTGTCGGCGAAGATCTCCTCGCCGTGATTGTCGACGACGCCGCAGCGATCGCCGTCGCCGTCGAAGCCGAGCCCGACATCGGCGCCGGACGCCAGCACCGCATCGCGCATGGCGTGCAGCATTTCGAGGTCTTCCGGGTTCGGGTTGTATTTCGGGAAGGTGTAGTCGAGCTCGCAGTCGAGCGGCACCACCTCGACGCCGAGCGCCTCCAGGATGCGCGGGGCGAAGGCGCCGGCGGTGCCGTTGCCGCAGGCCGCCACCGCCTTGATGCGGTTCTTGAAGCGCGGCCGGTCGGTGAGGTCCTTGATGTACACCTCCGGGAAATCCGCCACGTAGCGGTAGCCGCCGCCGTCGCGCGCCCGCCCGGCGCCGCCGAGCACGATCTGCTTCAGCCGGCTCATCTCGTCCGGTCCGAAGGTCAGCGGGCGGTTCACGCCCATCTTCACCCCGGTCCAGCCATTGTCGTTGTGCGAGGCGGTGACCATGGCGACGCAGGGCACGTCGAGCGCGAACTGGGCGAAATAGGCCATCGGCGACAAAGCGAGCCCGATATCGTGCACCCGTATGCCGGCCGCCATCAGCCCGTTGGCGAGCGCCTGCTTGATCGAGGACGAATAGGCGCGGAAATCGTGGCCGACCACGATGTCGGGACGCACGCCGAGCTCGTGGATCAGCGTGCCGATGCCGAGGCCGAGCGCCTGCACGCCCATGAGGTTCAGCTCCGGGCCGAACAGCCAGCGCGCGTCATATTCGCGAAAGCCGGTCGGCTTCACGAGCGGCTGCGTCTCATAGGCGTAGCTGTTGGGGGCAAGCGCGGGCTGGGGCAGCGGGAACATCGCAGGTCCTGTCGTCGGCGGCATTAGGTGCGGCGATATGACGGGCGCAGGTGCCGCACGTCAATGGAGCCGGGTCGCCGCGCAAGGCGGTTGACATCGGCGACGATCGATTATGTAATTCAACGGTTGGTTACTTAAGGCGACGCAGAGCGCCGAGGGATAACGATCAGGGAGATACGCCATGCCGTCGTCCTCGCGAGGTGAGGGCTCCGCGCGCGCATCCATCGGCGCGCGGTTCATCAATTCCCGCCTGCTCAATTCGCCCTGGGTGCGGCCGCTGGCGCTGCTGGCGCTGATCGTCGTCGGCTGGGACCTGACGGTGCGGCTGTTCCACATACCCGCCTATCTGATCCCGACGCCGTGGGACGTGATCCAGGCGTTCCGCACCGAGGGCGACAAGCTCCTGATGGAGGCGGTGCCGACCACCATCGCCACCGTGGCGGGCTTCCTGCTCTCGGCGGCGATCGGTATCCCGCTCGCCATGCTGATCGCCGGCTCGAAGACGGTGGAATCCTATCTCTATCCGCTGCTCGTCTTCTCGCAGTCGATCCCCAAGGTCGCCATCGCGCCGCTCTTCGTGGTGTGGTTCGGCTTCGGCATGATGCCGAAGGTGATCGCCGCCTTCCTGCTCGGCGTGTTCCCTGTCATCGTCGCCGGCGTGCAGGGCTTCAAGTCGGTCGAGGGCGACATGCACGACCTCGCCCGCGCCATGAAGGCGACGCGGCTGCAGACCTTCGCCATGATCGGCCTGCCGCATGCCATGCCGGCCATCTTCGCCGGGCTGAAGGTCTCGGTGACGCTCGCCGTGGTCGGCGCGGTGGTCGGCGAGTTCGTCGGCGCCAATTCCGGCATCGGCTATGTGCTGCAGCGTTCCATCGGCAATTTCGAGCTGCCGACCATGTTCGCGGCGCTCATCATCCTCGCGATGATCGGCGTGATCCTGTTCTGGATCGTCGATCTCGTCGAGCGCTTCATGGTGCCCTGGCATGCGAGCCAGCGGCACGAGGTCCTCGTGACCACCTGACGCCCCGTGCTCCGTGCGGGCGCGTCCCGCACGCGAAAAATTCCACACGCGACTGATCCGAAACCTGCTCCGCAAGCTGATGGGGACCAAGCCTTCGCAGAAGGGCGCCCCGTTCCGCGACACATCCAAGGGAGGACGTGCACATGGTGTTTCGTAACAGCCTGAAGGCCGCGCTCATCGCCGCGGCGGCGCTTGTCCCGCTCGCCTCGGCGCAGGCGGCCGACAAGGTGACGCTGATGCTGAACTGGTACGTGTATGGCGAGCACGCGCCGTTCTTCTACGGCAAGGCGAAGGGCTTCTACCAGGCCGAGGGCATCGACCTCGACATCCAGGAGGGCCGCGGCTCGGCGGTGACCATCCAGGCGGCCGCCGCCGGTACGGTGGACTTCGCCTATGCCGACGTGCCGACCATGATCCGCGCCGCGGTGAAGGGCGCGCCGGTCACCGCGGTCGGCGTCGCGCTGCAGACCAGCCCGATGTCGGTGATGGGCTTCGCCGACAAGAACATCGCCAAGCCGGAAGACATCAAGGGCAAGACGGTCGCCACCACGCCGGGCGATTCCATGTCGCAGATCTGGCCGCTGTTCCTCAAGCGCGCCGGGCTGAAGGAGAGCGACTTCCGCACCGTCTCCGGCGACGCCACCACCAAGCTCAACGCGGTGATCAACGGCCAGGCCGACCTGCTGCTCGGCTACTCCATGGACCAGTCCATGAAGATCAAGGACGCCACCGGCAAGGACGTCCACCCGATCATGTTCGCCGATTACGGCATCCACCTCGTCTCGTCCGGCATCATCGTCAACAAGGAGTTCCTGGCGAAGAACCCGGATCTGGTCCGCCGCTTCATGGCGGCGACGACCAAGAGCTTCGAGGAGGCCGAGAAGAACCCCGAGGGTGCGGTCGATGCCGTGCTGGCCGCGCTGCCCAAGGCCGGCCAGCGGCCGACGCTGCTGGAGGGCTTCCAGCTCACCATCCCGCTCTACCGTACCTCGGAGACCAAGAACCGCCGGCCGTTCCAGGTCACCGACGCCAACATGAAGGATTCGGTCGAACTGCTGGTCGAGTATGGCGGCGTCGCCGCTTCGGCCAAGGACGACCCCAAGGCCTTCTACACCCGCGACTATCTCCCCGCCGATCCGAGCAACTGAGGAGCACGGGCATGTCGTCGACGTCCCTGCGCATCGTTCGCGAGGAAGCCCGGCAAGAGGCTTCCGTGCGCCAGCGCCTCATCGAAATCCGCGGCCTGTCCAAGACCTACCGGACCCGCGACGGCGACGTGCCCTCCCTGCGGCCGATCGACCTCGACATCCACGACGGCGAGTTCGTCGCCGTCGTGGGCCCCTCCGGCTGCGGCAAGTCCACCCTGCTCAAGCTGGTGGCCGGCCTGATCCCGCCCTCCAAAGGTGAGATCGTCATCGACGGCAAGCGCGTCGTCGAGCCGCCGGACGATGTCGGCATCGTGTTCCAGAGCCCGGTGCTGCTCGCCTGGCGCTCGGTGCTGCGCAACATCATGCTCCCCGTCGAGGTGCGCGGGCTCGACCGCGCCAGCCATCTCGAACGGGCGAAGAAGCTGATCGCCACGGCGGGGTTGTCGGGGTTCGAGAACAAATATCCCTGGCAGCTCTCCGGCGGCATGCAGCAGCGCGCCTCGATCTGCCGGGCTCTCGTTCATGATCCGAAGATCGTCCTGATGGACGAGCCGTTCGGCGCGCTCGACGCCATGACCCGCGAGCGCATGAACCTCGAATTGCAGCGCATCCATTTCGAGACCGGCAAGACCATCCTGCTCATCACCCATTCCATCCCCGAGGCGGTGTTCCTCGCCGACCGGGTGGTGGTGATGAGCGAGCGGCCCGGCTCGGTCGCCGCCATCTACGACGTCGACCTGCCGCGCCCGCGCCGGCTGGAGATGATGGGCGACGCCGCCTTCGCCGCGCTGGCGCGGCAGATACGCGGCCATTTCTACGCCCAGGGTCAATTGGACTGAAACGGCCAGCTGGACTGAACCGATGGCGCCTCGCTTCACCATAGATCGCATCGATGCCTATGAGCGGATGATGCCCTTTGCCCATCCGTTCCGCTTCGGCGCGGTGGCGGTGGAGGCGGCGCCGCAGGCCTTTGCGCGCGTGACGATCGATCTGCCCGGCAGCGGGCGGGTCGAGGGCGTGGCGGCCGAGATGATGATGCCGAAATGGTTCGACAAGGACCCGGCCAAGTCGCCGGCCCGGACCATCGACGACCTGCGCGCCAGCCTCAAAGCCGCCGCCGAGGCCTTCACAGGGCACGGCGACGCCGACACCGCCTTCGGCCACCATGCGATGGCGCTGGCCCGTCAGGGCCGGTGGGCGGATGAGCGCGGCATCGCCCGCCTCGCCGGCAATTTCGGCGTGGCGCTGGTCGACAAGGCGGTGCTGGACGCGCTCTTGAAGGGCCTCGGCGTCGGCCTCGCGGACGCGCTGCGCGGCAACGTTCCCGGCCTCGACGCCCGGCTGACGCCGGACCTCGATGCCGCCGAGATCGAGGATTTCCTCGCCGCCCTCGCGCCGGTGGATCAGGTCGCGCTGCGCCATACCGTCGGGCTCGCCGATGCCATCGAGGGCCCGGACAGCCTTGCCGAGACGATCGCCGCTTCGCCGCTCGCCTTCTTCAAGATCAAGATCGGCGGCGACGTCATCGGCGATCTCGAACGGCTGCGCGCCATCGCCGCGCTGCTGGACGCGCGGGTCCCGGCCTATCGCGCCAGCCTCGATGCCAACGAGCAATATGACCCGGCGCGCCTTGCTTTGCTCGCCGCGACGCTGCGCGACGACCCGGCGCTGGCACAGTTCCATAGCCGGCTTATCTATATCGAGCAGCCCTTCGACCGCCGCACCACCTTCCAGACGCCGCTCGACGCCGCCGCCATCGGCGTGCCCGTCATCATCGACGAGGCCGACGACAGCTACGACGCCTTCCCGCGCGCGGTGGCGCGCGGCTATCGCGGCGTGTCGTCGAAGTGCTGCAAGGGCCTCTACAAGGCGGTGCTCAACGCCGTCCGCGTCGCCCGGCTGAAGGCGAGGGGCGGTGGGGGCTACCTCATCACCGGCGAGGATCTCACCTGTCAGGCCGGCCTCGGCGTGCAGCAGGACACCGCGCTGGTCGCCGCGCTCGGGCTGACCCATGTCGAGCGCAACGGCCATCACTATGTCGCCGGCTTCGGGCCGGCGCCGGATCATGAGGCGCAGGCCTTCGCCCGCGCTTTCCCCGAGCTTTACGAGGCCGGGCCGGACGGCCTGCGCCTCGCCACATGCACCGCAACCCTGCCCGCTGCCCGGCTGCTCGCCGGGCCGGGCTTCGCCAGCGGCGCCGCGCCCGATTGGGACGCGCTGGCGCCTCTCACCCCGACATCCGCCTCACAGGAGATTTTCGCATGAGCGCGCACGCCAAACGCCTCGGTATCGTCATGAACGGCATCACTGGCCGCATGGGCATGAACCAGCACCTCATCCGCTCGGTGGTGGCGATCCGCGCGCAGGGCGGCGTGACCCTCTCCGACGGCTCGAAGGTGCAGCTCGACCCGATCCTCGTCGGCCGCAACGCCGAGAAGATCGAGGCGCTGGCCAAGCAATACGGCATCGAGCGCTGGACCACCGACCTCGACGCCGCGCTGGCCGATCCGCAGAACGAGATTTTCTTCGACGCTGCCACCACCCAGATGCGCCCGGCGCTGCTGGAGAAGGCGATCCGCGCCGGCAAGCACGTCTATTGCGAGAAGCCGATCGCCACCAACCTCCCGGAGGCGGTGCGCATCTGCAAGCTGGCCGAGGAGGCCGGGGTGAAGAACGGCGCGGTGCAGGACAAACTGTTCCTGCCCGGCCTGCAGAAGCTGCAATTCCTGCGCGACTCGGGCTTCTTCGGCCGCATCCTCTCGGTGCGCGGCGAGTTCGGCTACTGGGTGTTCGAGGGCGACTGGGGCCAGCCGGCGCAGCGCCCCTCGTGGAACTACCGTACGCAGGATGGCGGCGGCATGATCCTCGACATGGTCTGCCACTGGCGCTACGTGCTCGACAATTGCTTCGGCGAGGTGAAGTCGGTGTCCTGCCTCGGCACCACCCACATCCCGAGCCGCGTCGACGAGAAGGGCAAGGCCTATGAGGCCACCGCCGACGACGCCGCCTATGCCACCTTCGAGCTGGAAGGCGGCGCCATCGCCCATATCAACATGTCCTGGGCGACCCGCGTCTATCGCGACGACCTCGTCACCTTCCAGGTCGACGGCACCCATGGCTCGGCGGTGGCCGGGCTGTCGGACTGCGTGATGCAGCCGCGCACCGCCACGCCGCGCCCGGTGTGGAACCCCGACCAGAAGCAGACCATGGACTTCTATGCCGACTGGCAGAAGGTCCCGGACAACGTCGTCTACGACAACGGCTTCAAGGTGCAGTGGGAGATGTTCGTCCGCCACATCGTGGAGGACGCGCCCTACAAATACACGCTGCGCGAGGGCGCCAAGGGCGTGCAGCTGGTCGAATGCGCGCTGCAGAGCTGGCGCGAGCGCCGCTGGATCGACGTGCCCAGCCTGGAAGAGTCCGAGCACGCCGTGCTCCGGGCCGCCGAGTGAGCGGGCAGGGGATCACACGATGAACTCCATCGACCGCACGCTCACCGCCCTCTCCATCACACTGCCGCTCGCCGGCGGCGGGGTGGAGAGCTTCCGCCTGTCAGTGCCGCGCGATTTCCCCGATCGCCCGGCCGGCCCGATGAACCGCGTCGCCTTCTCGGCCGGCCATGTGGTGGCCGACCCGCTCGCCGATGTCGATCCGTGGCTGACGGCGGCGGTGGACTGGGATCGCACCATCGCCTTCCGCGAGCATCTGTGGGACCTCGGCCTCGGCGTCGCCGAAGCCATGGATACCGCCCAGCGCGGCATGGGGCTGGACTGGCCGACCTCGCTGGAGCTGATCCGCCGCTCGGTCGAGGCCTCCAGGGCGCGCACCGAGCCCAGCCTCGTCTCCTCCGGCGCCGGCACCGACCATCTCGCGCCGGAAAACGCCAAAAGCCTCGACGACGTCATCCGCGCCTATGAGGAGCAGGTCGCCGCGGTGGAAGGCGTCGGCGGGCGCATCATCCTGATGGCCTCGCGGGCGCTGGCCAAGGTCGCGACCTCGCCGGACGACTACATCCGCGTCTACGATCGCATCCTGTCGCAGGTGGCCGAGCCGGTGATCATCCACTGGCTGGGCGACATGTTCGATCCGGCGCTGGCCGGTTATTGGGGCAACCCTGATCCCGACCGCGCCATGGACACGGCGGTCGCGGTCATCAACGCCCATGCCGCCAAGGTCGACGGCGTGAAGATCTCGCTGCTCGACAAGGACAAGGAGATCGCCATGCGCCGGCGCCTAGCGCCCGGCGTACGCATGTATACCGGCGACGACTTCAACTATGCCGAACTGATCGCCGGCGATGAGCACGGCCATTCCGACGCGCTGCTCGGCATCTTCGACGCCATCGCCCCGGCGGCCTCGGCGGCGCTGGTCGCCCTGGCGGCCGGCGACCGCGCGACCTTCGACGATATATTGGAGCCGACCGTGCCGCTGTCGCGGCACATCTTCAAGGCGCCGACCCGCTTCTACAAGACCGGCGTGGTGTTCATGGCCTATCTCGCCGGCCATCAGGACCATTTCACCATGGTCGGCGGGCAGGAGAGCACCCGCTCGACCCTGCACCTCGCCGAGCTGTTCCGCCTCGCCGACCGCGCCGGCCTGCTGGCCGACCCGGATCTGGCCGCGGCCCGCATGCGGGCCGTCCTCGCGGTGCGCGGCGTGGAGGCGTGAGGGATCAGCCATGGGCCAGCACACTTCCCCCACCGCCACCGCTCCGGTGCTGCGCGATTTCTCCGCCGATCACCGGCATCTCTCGATCAATACCGCGACGGTGCGCCGGCAGGGCGACCTGCTCGCCATCATCGAGGCCTGCGCCCGCGCCGAGATTCCCGCCATCTCGCCCTGGCGCGACCAGGTGGCGAGCGTCGGGCTCGACCGCGCGGTGCGGGCGGTGCGCGACACCGGGCTGAAGCTGTCCGGCTATTGCCGGGGCGGCATGTTCCCCGCCGACCCGGCCCGCCTGCCCGAGGTGCAGGACGACAACCGCCGCGCTGTCGACGAGGCGGCCGCCCTTGGCGCGCCCTGCCTGGTGCTGGTGGTGGGCGGCCTGCCGCAATTCTCCCGCCCCGGTTCGGCACCGTCGAAAGACATCGGCGGCGCCCGCGCCATGGTGGAGGACGGCATCGGCGCGCTCATGGACTATGCCGCCAAGGCCGGCATGAAGCTCGCCATCGAGCCGCTGCACCCGATGTACGCCGCCGACCGCGCCTGCGTGAACACCACCGGGCAGGCGCTCGATATCTGCGACCGGCTCGATCCGTCCCGCACCGGCCGGCTCGGGGTGGCGCTCGACCTGTTCCATGTCTGGTGGGACCCGGAGCTTTCCGCCCAGATCGTCCGCTGCGGCCGTGACCGGCTGCTCGCCTATCATGTCTGCGACTGGCTGGTGCCGATGGCCGACATGCTGAACGACCGCGGCATGATGGGAGACGGCGTCATCGATCTGAAGGGCATCCGCGCTCAGGTGGAGGCGGTCGGCTATGCCGGCTTCAGCGAGGTGGAGATCTTCTCCGAGCGCTGGTGGGGCCTGCCGATGGACGAGGTGCTGTCCACCTGTATCGCCCGTCATCGCGCCGTCGTATAGGAAGGCCGGAGACCTTCCGGGCGGGAAAACGGGAGGCGGGGACGTGAACGAGATGGCAGTCGGGAGCAAGCTTCGCCCCGCCGGGGACGGGACGGCGGACGCGCCGCGCGAGGTGCGCGCGCGCGATCCCGAGCGCACCCGCGCCAGCATCCTCGCCGCCGCGACGGTGGAGTTCTCCGCCCGTGGTTTCGCCGGCGCCGGCATCGATGCCATCGCCTCGCGCTCCGGCGCCAACCGGCGGATGATCTACCACTATTTCGGCTCCAAGCGCGGCCTGTGGCTGGCGGTGCTGGAAGCCGCCTATGAGCGCGCCCGCATGTCCGAGGTGGCGCTGCATCTCGACGAGCTGGCGCCGGAGGCGGCGATGCGGGCGCTGGTGACCTTCACCTTCGATTCCTTCATCGGCGACCGCACCTTCATCAACCTGCTGAACAGCGAGAACCTGCATCAGGCGCGGCACCTGAAGGAATCCGCGCGGGTGAAGGGGCTGCATTCGCCGCTGATCGGCCTCTTGCAGGGCATCCTCGATCGCGGCATCGCCGCCGGGGTGTTCCGCGCCGGGGTCGATCCGGCGCAGCTGTGGATCTCCATCGCCGGCCTGTCCTATTTCTACTTCTCCAACCAGTTCACCCTGTCGGTGATTCTCGACCGCAATCTGCAGAGCAAGGCCGAGCTCGACGAGCGCCGCGCCCATGTCGCCGACCTCATCGTCCACTCGCTGCTGGCCTGATCACGCAAATCGCGCCGGAATCGGCCGCATCGGCCACCTCACCGGCCTGAGACACCGCCGCCAACGCGGCCTCTGGCGGGGCGCGCGCGAAGCCGGTATTGTCAGCCCTATATTATCTGGAATGTATGGGTTCTGTCGGAGGCATGCGCATGGCGAAGAGCGGGGCGATCCTGCCGTGGCTGCGGCGCTTCTCCGAGGCGGCGGGGCCGCGTTATCTCCAGATCGTGGCGATGATCGAGGAAGCGGTGCGTGCCGGCGGGCTGCGGCCGGGCGAGCGGCTGCCGCCGCAGCGCGATCTCGCCGCGCGCCTCGGCGTCGACCTCACCACGGTGACGCGCGCCTATAATGAGGCGCGCCACCGCGGCCTGGTCGATGCCGTCACCGGGCGCGGCTCCTTCGTTGCCGCCCGGCCGGAGGCGTCCGCCTTCCTGCTCGACCTGTCGATGAACATCCCGCCGCCGCCCAAGGGCGTGCGGCTCGCCGACAAGCTGCAGGACGGCCTGTCGGAGGTGCTGCGCCGCTCCGATGTCGATCTGCTGATGAGCTATCACGTCGGCGCCGGTTCGCTGGCCGACCGCTCGGCCGGCTGCCTGTGGCTGCAACCGCTGCTCGGCGGCGTCGATCCGCAGCGGCTGATCGTGGCCCCCGGCGCCCAGTCGGCGCTGGCGGCATTGCTCGGCCTGCTGGCGCGGCCAGGCGAGGCGGTGGTGGCGGATCGGCTCACCTATCCCGGCCTGCGCACGGCGGCGCGGCAGCAGGGCCTGCGGTTGCAGGGGGTGGACGGCGATGCCGAAGGCATGCTGCCCGACGCGCTGGAGGCGGCGCTGGCCTCCAGCGGTGCCCGGCTGCTCTATCTCACGCCGACCATCCACAACCCGACTGCCGTCACCCTCTCGCCCGACCGCCGGGAGGCGATCGCCCGCATCGCGCGGCAGCGTGGCGTCGAGATCATCGAGGACGATCCCTATGGCCGTCTCGCCGGGGATGCGCCGCCGCCGCTCGCCGCGCTGGCGCCGGAGCGGACCTATTACGTCGCCACCCTGTCGAAGACGCTGACGCCGGGCCTGCGCACCGCCTTCGTGGTGGCGCCGTCGGCGCGGCAGTGCGAGGCACTGGTGACGGCGCTGCGGGGGCTGATCCTTATGCCGTCGCCGCTGATGACGGCTCTGGCGGTGCACTGGATCCGTCTCGGCGTGGCGGAGGAACTGCTCGGCGGCATCCGCCGCGAGGCGGCGGAGCGTCAGCGTGCGGCGGCGGAGATCCTGCCGGTACCGGGGCGGGCGCATCCTCATGGTTTGCATGTCTGGCTGCCGCTGCCGCCGCACTGGGATCGCCATCGCCTCATCGAGGCGGCGCGGCAGGAGGGGCTGGGCGTCACGCCGTCGGATGCCTTCTGCATCGAGGGACCGGCGCCCGACGCGGTGCGGTTGTCGCTGGGCGGCATCCCGGATCGGGCGCGGCTGCTGGCGGCGCTGCGCACCCTCGCCGGCATCCTGGCGGACCGGCACGTCGCCGATCCGATGATCGTCTAGGGCATTCTCGAGCGAAGCGGGTGCCGGCCCGCGTGAAGAAAATGCGTTTCGACAAAGGCTTAAAGAAATACCGGTGAACTGGAACTCCCCGGGAGAGCTCTAGGGCGAAGTGTCGAGGCGAGCGCGGCTCAAGCCGCCGTCTTGGTTGCCGGTTGGGTGTCCTGCGGCCGCACCAGACGACCTTCCTCCGCCTTGTAGAAGTACTGCGCCGCGACCAGCCAGCCTTTCAGCGGGCGCAGCGGCGGAATGCAGGTGAGCAGGATCAGCGGCAGGCTGGTGGCGAGATGCACCCACCAGGCCGGCTGATAGGCGATCTCAAGCCACAGGCCGAAGATCACCGCCGGCACGCACAGGAACATCATCACGAAGAAGGCCGGCCCGTCGGCGGGATCGGCATAGGAATAGTCGAGCCCACAGACCTCGCAGCGCGGCTTCAGCTTCAGGAAGCCCTCGAACATGTGCCCCTGGCCGCAGCGCGGACACAGGCCACGCACGCCGGTCCTGTACGGCGACAGAGGCGGCCACTGCACGTTGGACATGGGATTGTGAGGCATGACGCTCTCCTTCCGGCGTTGAACACCAGATAAGACCGCATGCGTACAATGTCAATATTGCATGTATCTAAGCTCTGCCGGCGAATCCCGCCGCGAAGGTCTCGGCGATGGCGAGGATCGCCGCATGCACCGGGCCGGAGGTGATCGAAGGAATCACTGACGCATCAACGACATGGAGCCCCTCGAACCCCCGCAGCTTCAGCTCCGCGTCCACCACGCTCTCCGCATCCTTCCCCATGCGGCAGGTGCCGACCGGGTGGTGGTGGGTGATGACCGCGCGGGAGAGGAAATCGTCGATCTCCGCCTGGCTGCGGACGTTGATGCCCGGAAATATTTCCGTGTCTCTCCAATCGCTTAGCGCGTCGCTATGGCCGATCTCGCGCGCGAGTTCGAGCGCCCGCCGGGCGAGGCGGCGATCATGTTCGGTGGAGAGATAGGCAGGATCGATGCGCGGCGGCGCGTCGAGGTCGGGTCCGGTGACGGTGAGGCGGCCGCGGCTGGTCGGGTGGGTGACGCCGGAGAGGATGGTGTAGGCCGAGCCATAGGCCGGTGCGGCGAAGCTTTCCGAAACGCTGGGCGCCGCTACGCAGCCGAGCACCACGTCGGGCGGCCCGTCCGGCCGCGTCGGGTCTTCGGCATTGAGATACATGAGAGATTCGGAATGTTGCAGCCGCGACGGCGGTACCTCGCGGCGGGCGCGATAGACATTTCCGGCGGTCAGCAAATGGTCGTGCAGATTGCCGCCGACCTCCTTGCGGTCGGCGACGCAGGCGATGCCGGCGGCCTTCAGCTCCTCCGCCGGTCCGATCCCCGAACGCATCAGCAGCAGTGGAGAGGCGACGGTGCCGGCGCACAGGCAGATTCGTTCGGCGAAAAGCGGCTGCATCCGCCCGTCGATCTCGGCGAGCACCCCGGTCACCCGGTCGCCGTCGACGATCAGCCGGTGCACCCGGACGCCGGTCAGCAGTTCGAGATTGGGTCGATCGAGGACCGGCGTAAGATAGGCATCGGCGGCGCTGACCCGCTTGCCGTCGCGTATGGTGAGCGAGTTGGGCGCGACGCCGTTGAGCGGGCCGGCATTGTGGTCGCCGATGGCCGGCACGCCGCGCGCGAGGCCCGCCGCCATATAGGCGCGCACCACCGGGCTCACCTCCTCGCCGGGGAGGTAGACGGTGAGTGGCCCGTCGCCACCATGGGCCGCGCTTGCGCCGCCGGAAAAGCTCTCGCTGCGGCGGAAAGCCGGCAGCAGACCCTCATGGGACCAGCATGCATCGCCGGTCGCCTCCGCCCAGGCGGCGAAATCCGCCGCATGGCCGCGCACATGCGCCATGGCGTGCAGGCAGCTCGATCCGCCGACGATGCGCCCGCGCGGCCAGGGATGTACCCGTCCGGCGGTACCGGCCTGCGGCACGGTGCGATAGGCCCAGTCATAGGGACGGCCCTGAAGGCTCGGCCATTTCTGCGGAATGGCGATGTCGGGATCGCTCGGTGTCTCGCCGGCTTCGACGAGGCCGACCCTGAGGTCGGGGTTTTCCGACAGCCGGGCGGCGAGAACGCTGCCGGCCGAGCCGGCGCCGATGATCAGCACATCGAAGGACTTCATCGCATCATCTCCGCGAGGCATCAGGCAAGGGAAGGGTGGCTCCGCCGGCGAAGGCCGCGGAGGGGCAGGTGTCGGTCGGTGAGAATTGAGAGGGCTAGGGCAGTCCGCCGGGAGCAAGCCGTCCCATGATCTTCTGCTGCAGGGTGGCGAGGTGCTGCCACATGCCGCGCTCCGCCGCCTCGGGATCGCGGGCGGCGATGGCTTCGGCGATCTGCCGGTGCTCGGCGTCGCGCAGCTTCACGCGCTCGGGCAGCAGCGTGGCGTCGCTGTCGGTGAAGCGCAGCCGGCCGTCGCTGGCCACCCGGTGCAGCAGCACATAAAGCTCGGAGGCGAGGGCGTTGCGCGCGCCCGCCGCGATCGCCTTGTGGAACACCATGTCGGCGCCGATCGGGTCGGCATCCGGGTCGGTGGTCGCCGCGCGCAGGATACGGTCGATCTCCACCGGGCTGGCGCGCAGCGCCGCGAGCCGCGCCAGCGCCGGCTCCAGCATCAGGCGCAGCTCCATCACCTCCAGCGGGTTGGTGGAGTTGATCAAACTGCGGCTGCTGTCGAGGCCGGAAGAGGTCGAGGCGCGGCGGCCAGCGCGGGCCGGCTCGAGCTCGCCGCGGGCGCGCAGCACGCCGAGTGCCCGGCGCAGCGTGTGGCGCTTGACATTGAGCTCCTCGGCGACGGCGCGTTCCGGCGGCATGCTGCCGGTGCGGGCGATGATGCCGCGGATCGAATCCACCAGTTCCTCGATCCCGCCCGGCTCGCGGCCTTCCGCGCCGGAGCGGCTCTGGGCTCCGGACGGCCTGCGCGTCTTGCGCCCGGTCTTGTCCGCTATCGCGTCCATCGAGGTTACATCCGTTCTCGTGTGGGGGCCGCCGGCCGCGCATCGATCCGCTGATGGCGCGGCGATTGCCGATCCCGCCACCAAATGTACGAGCGGGACCGCCCAGTTACAATATTGGTTGCCATCTGGTCGAGACCAAAACGTGCTGTCGCGGCAATCCTCCGTTGCGGGGCACTTGCTTCCCTATTGGAAGAGGCCCCCTGAAAAGCCCGAAAAACGTTGCGGAAATGCCGCCCGGTCGATCCTCCAGGCCCATGCGCAATCGCAGTTGCCCCGGAACGCGGCTGGTGCCAATGTTGAACCATTGTAGCGAATTCGGTCGAATTTTGGTTGGGCATCGTCTCCGCCGAACGACCGGATCGCCCGCGACCCCGCCAACGATCCAGAGCGAAGCCATGCGTTACGCCCCGTCCGATCTGCCGGTATTCACCTTGACCACCGGTCCCGTCGACGCCTACCCCGCCGTGCTGCGCGGCCTCGCCGCCACCGTGCTCTACGACTACGATCCCGCTTTCCAGGCGACGTATCAGCGGGTTGCCGAGAAGCTCGCCACCGTGGTGAAGGCCGAGACCATGCCGGTCGTCCTGCAGGGCGAGCCGGTGCTCGGGCTGGAGGCGGCGGCCGCCTCGCTGCTCGGGCGCGGCGACGTGCTGCTCAACCTGGTGTCCGGCGTCTACTCCAAGGGCTTCGCGGGCTGGGCGGCCCGCTCGGGGGCCGAGATCGTCGAGCTGGCGGTACCTTATGACCGCGTCATCGATCCCGCCGAGGTCGCCCGCGTGCTCGCCGAGCGCCCGGACATCACCGTCGTCGCGGCCTGCCACCACGATACACCGTCCGGCACCGTCAATCCGGTGGCCGAGATCGGCGCCGTCGTGCGGCGCCATGGCGCGCTGTTCCTGGTCGATGCAGTGTCGTCCTTCGGCGGCATGGCGGTCGATGCCGAATCGGCCGCCATCGACCTCCTCGTGACCGGCCCGAACAAGTGCCTCGGCTGCCCGCCCGGGCTGACCATTCTCGGCGTGTCCAACGGTGCCTGGGCGAAGATGAAGGCCAATCCGCAGGCGCCGCGCGCGTCCATCCTGTCGATCCTCGACTGGGAGGAGGCCTGGCGCGCCGACCGGCCGTTCCCCTTCACCCCCTCGGTGGCGGAGATCAACGGGCTGGAGGCGGCAATCGACCTCTATCTCGCCGAAGGGCCGGAAAAGGTCTGGGCGCGCCATGCGCTCACCGCCCGCGCCTGCCGGGCCGGCATCGCCGCCATGGGGCTTCAGATCTGGCCAGCGGCGGAAGGTTTCGCCTCGCCGACCTGCACCGCGGTGAAGACGCCGGACGGTATCGACGAGCCGCAGCTCAGGGCGGAGATCCGCGCCCGCTACGGCGTCGTCCTGTCTTCCGGACGCGGCGAGACGCTCGGCAAGCTGACCCGCATCGGCCATATGGGCCCGACCGCGCAGCCGCTGCATGCCGTCGTCGCGCTGACCGCGTTCGGCGGTGCGCTGAATGCCCTCGGCCACAAGGTGGATGTCGGGGCCGGCGTCGCGGCGGCGCTGGCCGCTATCGACGCCGGCTGAGCAGGGCTTGCGGGGCGCCGTCATCGCGCGCCCCGCACATAGTGCAGGCCGAGAGCCGGCGGCAGGCTGGCGCGGCGGCCGAACAGCACGAGCACCATCAGCACCGCCGCGAAGGGCAGCATCTGGATCACGTCGGTCGGGATGCTGACCCCGGCGACCTGCAGCGCGGTAGTGGCGGACAGGCAGGCACCGAACAAGAGCGCGCCGCAGAGCACCCACAGAGGGCGGCCGCGCGCCTGCATGGCCAGCACGATGCCGATGAAGCCGGCGCCATTGGTCATGAACGGCACGAAGATGCCGGCGCCGACCTGTGACATGAAGGCGCCGCCAATGCCGGCGAGGAAGCCGGTGGTCAGCACGGCGCAGGTCCGCACCCGCGCCACGTCGACGCCGGCCGCGTCGAGCGCCGCCGGCTTGTCGCCGGCCGCCTGCAACGAGAGGCCGAACTGGGTGGAGCGGAACACATAGGCCGTCACCGCCACCGCCAGCACCGCGAGATAGACGATGGGCGGGCGGTCGAACAGCGCCGGCCCGATCACCGGGATCGCTGACAGGCCGGGAATGGCCAGCGTCGGCACCGCCGGCAGGCGGGGATAGCTCTGGGCGAACTGGAAATGGTGTAGCAGCGCGGTGAGCCCTTCGGCGCCAAGCGTCAGGGCGATGCCGATGACGATCTGGCTGAGCCCCATACGGATGCAGAACAGCGCCATCGGCGCCGCCACCAGCACGCCGCCGAGCCCGCCGCCGAGAAAGCCCAGCCACACCGAGCCGGTGGTGTAGGCAACGAGGAAGCCGAGATAGGCGCCGAACAGCATCATGCCCTCGATGCCGATATTCAGTACGCCGGCCTTCTCGGAGATCTGCTCGCCGAGCCCGGCCAGCATCAAAGGCAGGCCAGCGGTGAGAGCGCCGAGCACCAGCGAGGTGAGGAAGGCTTCAGTGAACAGCCCGGACATGGTTGCCTCCGCTCACTTGCCGGCCGCGCGGCGGCGCTGGTCGAGATATTCGGTGATGCCGAGCATGATCAAAAGGATCGCCACCACCACGAGGGTGAAGAAGTTCGGCACCCCGGTGCGCCGCGCCGCGCTCTCGCCGCCGATCGACAGCACCGAGAACAGGAACACGAAGGCGATGGAGGCGAAGCCGTTGAATCGCGCCAGGAACACCAGCGGCACCACGGTGAGGCTGTAGGCCGGGTTCCAGTCGGCGCGCACATTGCCCTGCACGCCCATGATCTCGACCGCCCCGGCGAGCCCGGCCAGTGCCGCCGAGATGGCGAAGGTCGCCATGGTCAGCAGCGGCACGTTGAGCCCGGCATGGATGGCCGCGCGCGGATTGGCGCCGACGATCCTCAGCTTCAGGCCGAAGGAGGTGCGGGTCATCAGCAGGTGCACCGCGACGATGGCGACGAGGCCGATGATCAGCCCGCTCGACACGGTGGTGTCGAACAGGCGCGGCAGCCGGTCGGCGACGATCAGCGTGCGCGTCTGCGGCACGGTGGTGGCGGGATCGCGGAAGGCGAGCTTCACCAGCACATTGGCGAAGGAGACGCCGAGAAAGGTCATCATCAGCGTGGTGATGATCTCGTTGACGCCCTGATAGGCCTTCAGCAGCGCCGGCAGCAACGACCACACCGCCCCGACCATGGCCCCGACCGCGAGGCCGACCAGCAGCACCAGCCAGACCGGAAGATACGGCACCAGCAACGGGCCGAGCGCAGCGACGATCACCGCCGAGAGCAGGAACTGGCCGTCGCCGCCGAGATTCCAGATGCCGGCCCGGAAGGCGACGATCAGCCCCGCCGCGATCAGCAGCAGCGGTCCCATGCGGGTCAGCGTCGCCTGCAGGCCATAGGGGTTGATCAGCCCACGATCGACCACATAGCCGTAATAGGCGATGGGATCGACGCCGAGCGCCAGCAGGACGAGGCCGGACAGCACGATGGCGCCGAGCACCGGGCCGAGCGCCATGGCGACGAGGCGGAGACGCTCGCGCCAGGCGCCGCTGCGCCGGGCGAGGAGGGCGTCGCCGCCGATCTGTGTGGTTTCGCTCATGCCGTCACGCCGCTCATCAGTTCGCCGACCCGGTTGCGGGCGCCGGCATCGTTGTCGACCACCCCGACGATGTGCCCGCGCGACATCACCGCCACGCGGTCGGACAGTTCGAGCACCTCCTCGAGGTCGGTGGAGATCAGGATCACCGCCAGCCCGCGATCGGCCGCCTCGCGGATGCGCTGGCGGGTGGCGCGGATGTTCTGCACGTCGAGGCCGTAGGTCGGCTTGGCGAAGATCACCGCCCGCGCCGGCCCGGACAGCTCGCGCGCCAGCAACGCTTTCTGGATGTTGCCGCCGGACAATTTGCCGATGGCGGTCTCGATCCCCGGCGTGCGTACGTCGAATTCGCCGACCAGCCGCCGCGCATGGTCGGCGATCGCCTCGGGCTGCTCGATGCCGCGCCGCCAGAACGGCGCCTCGCCGACCTGCTTGAGCAGCAGGTTGAGCGAGATGGGGAAGGAGCCGACCGTGCCCTCGCCGAGGCGGTCGTCGGTGACGTAGCGCAGGCCGCGCTGCCGGCGTCCGCCGACGTCGAGCCGTTCGATCGCCTCGCCGCCGAGGAGGATGCGGCCGGCGGCGAGCCGGCGCTGGCCGGCCAGCGCCTCGGCGAACTGCTTCTGGCCGTTGCCGTCGATGCCGGCGAGCCCGACGATCTCGCCCGGCGCCACGGAGAGGTCGATGCCGGCGACCGGCACCGACGGATCGTCGACCGCGAGGCCCTCGATCTCCAGCACCGGCGCACCGCTCGGCCGCGTGCGGACCGTCGTGGCGACGGCCTCCGCGGCGGTGGCACCGGTGCCGAACATCAGGCGGACGATTTCCGCCGTAGCGGCGGCGGGGCCGAGCGCGGCGAGCCGCTCCGGCGCGATCTCGCCCACCTTGCGGCCGAGCCGCAGCACGGTAATGCGGTGCCCGAAGGCCAGCGCCTCGTTGAGCTTGTGGGTGATGAACACCACGGCGATGCCGAGCTTCACCAGCCGGCCCATCAAGGCGCCGAGGTCGTCGGCTCCCTTGGGGGTCAGCATGGCGGTCGCCTCGTCGAGGATCAGCACACGCGAGCCGCGCATCAGCGCCCGCACGATCTCCACCTGCTGCTGTTCGCCGAGCGACAGTGAACCGACCTTGGCGTGCGGATCGATGGTCACGCCGATATCGGCGCAAACGGCCGCCATCTTGCGCGCGACGCCGTCGCGATCCGGCCGCGACCACCAGCTGCCGCCCAGCGCCATATTGTCGACGACGCTAAGCGAGGGCACCAGCATCGAATGCTGGAACACCGTGCCGATGCCGAGCTCCAGCGCGCGGGCGGGCGAGGCGATGCGGACCTCGCGCCCCTCGACGAGGACCCCGCCCTCGTCCGGCAATTGCAGGCCGGAGAGCATGCCGACCAGCGTCGACTTGCCGGCGCCGTTCTCGCCCAGCAGCACATGCACCTCGCCCGGCCAGAGGTCGAACGAGACGCGGTCATTCGCCACCACGCCGGGAAAGCGCTTGGTGACGTGATCGAGCGAGACGACCGGCCGCGTATCGGCCAATGGCTCGGAGGGACTGAGGGTCTGGGTCATGATCCGAACAGGGGACGGCCGCCGGCGCAGGCGCCAGACGCCGTCGGAACAGGAGGCGACGCTACGGCGTCGCCGGGCGTGTCGCGGGCACCGCTGGCGGCACCCGCGACGATCCGGAGGTCACTGCGGCAGCTGCGACACCAGCTTGTGCACGCTGTCGGCGTCGTACTTCGCCGTCACCTTGATCTTGCCGTCGATGACATCCTTCTTCAGCGCCTCGATCTGCGCCCAGACGTCATCGGGAATGTGCTTGGTCTTCAGCAGCTTGACCGAGCCGTCCTTGAGATTGATGTCGTAATTGCGCGAGCCGTAGCTGCCGGCCTTGAGGTCGGCGATCATCCCCGCATAGACCGGCTCCAGGTTCCACACCACCGAGGAGAGCAAATTGCCCTTGTCGATGGCGGTCTTGTCGCCGATCACGTCGATGAAATAGACCGGGCCGCCATTGGTCGCCTTGTTGGTCTCCACCGCCTGCAGCATGCCGAAGGACGAGCCGTTGCCCTGGCCGAAGATGATGTCGGCGCCGGCGGCGATCAGCGCCTCGGTGACGCGCTTGCCACCCGCCGCATCGGAATAGGCCGCCGGGCCGATCACCGCGTAGCGCACATTGATGCCGGCCTTCTCGGCCTTCGCGCCTTCCGCGAAGGCGGCGGACTGCGAGTTCCACGACGGCGGTTCGCCGGACACCACGATGCCGACCGTGCCGGTCTTGCTCATCTTGGCGGCGAGGCGGCCGGCGAGATAGGCGCCCTCATGGCCGCTGGCGGTGTAGTCGGCGACCGTGCCGGCCTTCTTGGCGTCGGGGCGGTCGACGATGGCGACCGGGACCTTCATCTCCTCGCCGATTTCCGGGGCGGAGGTGTTGTAGCCGCTGGCATGGGCGATCAGCAGGCCGGCGCCGTCCTGCGCCATTTCGCGCAGCGTCGGGCGCACGTCGCCATAACCGAGATTGTCGGCGACCAGCACCTCGACGCCGGCGGCCTTGCCGGCCGCCTTGGCGGCATCGATGCCTTGCTGGTTCCAGCCGTAATCGGTGCCGGGCTCCGGCGTCAGGATGGCGATCGACTTGAGCTCGGCCGCGTGGGCGAAAGAAGCCGCGCCGAGCAGCAGGGCAATCGCCATGCCGTGCAGAATGGTATTTTTCATGGAAGGTCCTCTTTATGGTCCGACGGAAATTTATATTCCATGATCGGACATTTTATACTATTTAAGGGACATTAATGTTTGGAGTCACGTGGGTATGCGAAGAATTTTTGCTATTCTATGCTTATTGTATTCTGCGGCTTCTTCTTCGGCGAAGGCCGAGGAGGCCCTCGTGGTCGAACGGGGCGTGGAAGGGCTTGTCGCGGTCACCTTCCATATCGAGAACGCAACGCGCCGGCCCATCACCTGCTCGGCCGCCATCGCGCACTGGTATTCGGCCAAGATCGGCATGCTGTCGCCGGGCGGCCGTTTCGATGCGAAATTCTGGTCGAAGCCGGCGACCGGCGAGGTATTCCTGCTCAACGACAAGCAGGACCGCATGCCGATCCAGCGCCTGTGGTGCGGCTTTGCCGGCGCCGATGTCTCGACGCGCAGCGAGATCGCGCTCGCCCGTCGTGCCGGTGCCGCCGAGCCGGCCATCGATCTGGTCTGCGTGTCCAGGGCCGACGAACGCGCGCTGGACTGCCGCCGCCGTGGGGGCGAATGATCGGTCGGGTCCTGGTCCGGGGCTCGGCATGCCGGATTCTCCCGCAATGGCGCGCACCGCGCTGACATGTCCGTCGTTCTCAACCAAAAAGCCAGAACCACGAGATTTGGTCAAGCGAAACGGTGCCGTATACGGTCGGAAAAAATTGGTTGGAGCGGTTGGTGCAGTTTGTGGTGATTAATTTTTGAGCAGAACATTCTCGCGTTTTTCGGGAGCATATGCACAATTTTCGCCATTTCGATCCGATGTATGGATAATAATATTCCAAATTTCCGGAGTCGGACTGAATTTTGTGCGGTCGAATGGCGCAGTGAGGGGTCTTGACCATTTCGGTCATTCAATGGTTGGATCGTGTCAGCCCGAGCCCGATGGCAAGGTCGATGCGGCGGTACCCCGCGCAGTGTCGCCTCGCCGACAGCTGCGACCAGGTCGATCAAGACGGCGTCCGGGAAACGGGTTCTTCAGAGGAGAGCGGACGATGAACGCGCAGACGGCGAAGCGGGAACTCCAGGGCGAGCTTCCGGCCGGCCACAAGCTCAAGACCGGTGAGGAGTTCAAGGCCTCGCTCGACGACGGCCGCGCGCTGTGGGTCGGCGGCAAGCGCATCGCCAAGGTGTTCGACGATCCGGCGCTGTCGGCCGGCGTCGACCTCGTCGCCTCGATGTTCGACGACCAGTTCAAGCCGGAATTCGCCGAGGCCACCACCTATGTCGACGAGAGCGGCGCGGTGGCGAGCCGTTCCTGGCAGGTGCCGCGCACCAAGGAAGACCTCGCCGATCGCCGCAAGATGATCGAGTACACCAGCCTCAAGACCGCCGGCACCTTCGGCCGTCCGCCGGATCTCGCCCCCGCCATCGCGGTCGGCCTGCTCGCCTATCTGCCGACCTTCAAGGCCAAGAAGTCGCTGATCGAAGGCTGCTCGCCCGACTTCGCCGAGAATATCGAGCGCTATGTCGCCTATGGCCGCGACAACAATCTCACCGCCTCCGAAAGCCTTACCGGCCCGCAGAACGACCGCTCCTCGCCCAAGGGCGCCGAAGCCTCGCTGCTCAAGGTGAAGAGCGTCGAGAAGGGCGGCATCCGCGTCTCCGGCGCCAAGACGGTCGGCTCGATCTCGGCTCAGGCCAACGAGATCTTCTTCACCAATCTCGGCGGCATCCGCGAAACCCCGGCCGAGGCCTGCATCTGGGCGTCGGTACCGATCAACTCCGACGGCATCAAGCTGATCTCCCGCGAGATGGTCTCCCATCCCGGCGCCGATCCGTTCGATCATCCGGTCGCCCGCCTCGGCGAGGAAGCCGACCAGCTGATCATCTTCGACAACGTCTTCGTGCCGACCGACCGCATCTTCAACCTCGGCGACCCGACCGCCATGTCCTATTACGGGCCGGTCTGCGTGTTCGCCCACTGGCACGTGCTCACCCGCCTCACCGTGAAGGCGGAGCTGTTCGTCGGCGCCGGCCAGCTGGTGCTCGACGTGCTCGGCACCTCGACCATCCCGGCGGTGCAGGGCATGCTGGGCGAGATCATCCAGTACGCCCAGACGCTGCGCGCCTTCGTCACCGCCGCCGAGGCGCTGGCCAAGCCCACCGAGGGCGAGGTGATGGCGCCCGACGTCGGCATGCTCACCGCCGGCCGGCTCTATTCCATCGAGCACTATCCGCGCATCATCCACATCCTGCAGGAACTGTGCGGCCAGGGCCTCGTCATGCGCTTCGGCAAGGCCGCCTTCGACAATCCGGAGATCGGCCACCACCTGCACGACCTGCTGCCCGGCAAGGGCGTCAGCGCCGAGGTGAAGGAACTGCTGATGAACTTCATCTGGGACATGACGTCGTCCTCTCTGGCGGGCCGTGTCGCCCTGTTCGAGAACGTCAACGCCTCGCCGGCGCCGCGCCTGCGCGAGCGTCTCTACAACGAGGTGAAGCGCGACGCCTTCATCGCGCAGGTGAAGACCCTCGCCGGCATGCCCTGAGCGGCGATGCCCGACATTCCGGGCCGCCGGCAGCGGCGGTCCGGGCCCTCTCACGCCTGCGATGCATGACCGGAGGCCCGGCATGGCCCAGCCAGTTGCCGACCCGTCCCGCCCCACCGTCGATCCGGTCGAGGCCTTCTATGCCGCCTACAACGCCCACGACGCCGCTGCCGCCGCCGCGCTCTATGCCGAGGATGGCTGGCACGAGGAGGCACACAATGGTGCCCGTCGCACAGGTCGCGACGCGCTGGAGGCGGGTCTCGACCGCTTCTTCGGCTTCATCGTCGATGCGCACTGGCAGCCGCGCGAGCGGATCGACGCCGGTCCGCGCGTCGCGGTGGTCTATACGCTGACCGGCCGGCTCGGCGTCGACATCAAGGGCCGGTCGACCCGCGGGCTCGCCATCGAGCTCAAGGGCGTGCATCTCTTCGACATCGCCGATGGCCGCCTGCTCGGCACGTGCGACTATTGGGACCCGATAATGTTCCAGCGTCAGATCGAGGCCGCAGCATGAGCGCCGACGCCGATACGCCCTGCCACGCGGGCTTTGCCGAGTACGAGGCCTATGACGCCACCGGCCTCGCGGCGCTGGTGCGCGCCGGCGAGGTGACGCCTGACGAATTGCTCGATGCCGCCCTGTCGCGCATCGCGGTGCATGAGCCGCGCCTGCACGCGCTGGTGCATCGCTTCGAGGAGAAGGGGCGGCAGGCGATCGCCGCCGGTCTGCCGGATGGGCTGTTCACCGGCGTGCCGTTCCTGGTGAAGAATACCGGCTTCGAGATGGACGGGACCATCCTGTCCACCGGCTCCAACCTGTTCCGCGACGTGGTGTCGAGCCGCGATTCGACCCTGGTGGCGCGCTACAAGGCGGCCGGCCTCGTCATCATCGCCAAGACGAACACCCCGGAATTCGCGCTGAGCTTCACCACCGAGCCGGACGCCTTCGGCCCGACGCGCAACCCGTGGAACCCCGATCTGAGCCCCGGCGGTTCCTCGGGCGGCTCCACCGCCGCCATCGCCGCCGGCTATGTGCCGATGGCCAACACCTCGGACGGCGCCGGCTCCACCCGCCTGCCGGCCTCGCATTGCGGCCTGTTCGGCTTCAAGCCGAGCCGCATGGTCAATCCGCTCGGCCCGGTGGTGGTCGAGGCGATTGCCGGCATGTCGACCCCACATGCCGCCAGCTGGAGCGTGCGCGACAACGCCGCCCTGCTCGACGCCAGCGGCGGGCCGGATGTCGGCGACCCCTATCTCTCCCCGGTCGGGGAGGAAAGCTACCTTTCGCAGCTGGAGCGCGACCCGCCGCCGCTGCGCATCGGCTTCACGCCGGAATCGCCGCTCGGCACTCCGGTCGACCCCGAATGCCGGAGGGTGGCGCAGGAGGCGGCGGCGCTATGTGCCGAGCTCGGTCACCATGTCGAGATCTGCGAGGCCGGCTACGACGCCCATGCGCTAAAGGCGGCCTGGCGCATCATCGTCGGCGTCAACATCACGCCGGCGGTGGAGATGCGGGGCCGGGCGCTCGGTCTCTCCGATCCGCTCGGCCACATCGAACCGGTCAATGCGGAATGGGTGCGCGAGGCGCGGGCGCTGCCGGCGACCGCCTATCTCGGCGCGGTCAACATGCTGCACCAGACCGCCCGTTCGCTCGGCCGCTTCTTCCAGAAATACGACGTGCTGCTGTCGCCGACCGCCGGCGAGCTGCCGCCGCCGCTCGGCAAGCTTGCCGGTGCCGGCAAGGGCCTCGACGATTTCTACGACGCCTTCTGGACGCATGCGCCGTTCACCTGCGCCTTCAACGCGTCGGGCTGCCCGGCGATGAGTGTGCCGCTCGGCATGTCGGCGAGCGGATTGCCGGTGGGCGCGCATTTCGGCGCCGGCTTCGGCAAGGACGGGATGCTGTTCGCCTTGGCCGGGCAACTGGAGCGGGCGCGCCCGTGGTTCGGCCGCCGGCCGTCGCTAGCCAGCCGATGAGGTCATCGATGAACGAGACGACGCCTGCTTCCCTGGTTGCCCTATCGGCACGCGAGGCGGCCGCGCGGGTCGCCGCCAACACCCTCGCCGCCGAGGCGGTGGCCGCGGCCTTCGCCGAGCGGATCGCCGCTCGCGAGCCGGTCGTCCAGGCCTGGGCGCATTTCGACCGCGACCGCGCGCTGGCCGAGGCGCTGGCCGCCCCGGCCGGGCCGCTGGCCGGCGTCACCTTCGGCGTCAAGGACGTGATCGACACCGTCGACATGCCGACCGGCTACGGCTCGCCGGTCTATGCCGGCTACCGGCCGGCCTGGGACGCGCCCATCGTGGCGCTCACCCGCCGGCTCGGCGGCGTGGTGCTCGGCAAGACGGTGTCGACCGAGTTCGCCATGGCGAGTCCGGGCAAGACCCGCAACCCGCACAATCCCGACCATACGCCGGGCGGCTCGTCGAGCGGCTCCTGCGCGGCGGTTGCCGCCGGCATGGCGCATGTCGCCTTCGGCACCCAGACCGCCGGCTCCATCGTGCGGCCGGCCAGCTATTGTGGCGTGGTCGGCTACAAGCCGAGCTTCGGCACGCTGAACCGCGCCGGCATCAAGCCTCTGTCCGACAGCCTCGACCATCTGGGGTTGATCACCCGCGACGTGCGCGACGCCGCCTTCGCCGCCGCGGCGCTCGCCGAGCGGCCGGCGCTGGCGGAGGGGTCGATTACCGGTCCGCTGCGGGTCGGTCTGTTCCGCACCTCCCGCTGGGCCTCCGCCGAGCCCG
Organism: Ancylobacter sonchi; assembly: GCF_018390695.1. GTDB lineage: Bacteria > Pseudomonadota > Alphaproteobacteria > Rhizobiales > Xanthobacteraceae > Ancylobacter > Ancylobacter sonchi. The sequence goes on from NZ_JAHBGF010000020.1 coordinate 317,985, forward strand.
CCACCCGCGCGGCGCTGGACCGGACGGTCGCCGCCATCGAGGTGGCTGGCGGCACGGTGCGCGAATTGCCGGTGCCGGACCTCTTCGAGCAACTTTATGCGCTGTTCGACGCGGTGATGGGCTGGGAGACGCCCCATACGCTCGCCTATGAGCGTCAGGTGCTGGGCGAGCGCATCTCGCCGGTCACCCTCGGCTTCCTCGATACGCTGGCGAAGGCGACGCGCGATCAGTACGACGCCGCGCTGGCGGTGCTGAAGCGGCGCGACGCCATCGTCGAGGAACTGCTCGACGGCTGCGACGTGCTGATCACCCCGGCAGCGCCGGGCGAGGCGCCGGCCGGGCTCGGCAGCACCGGTGACCCGGTGTTCAACAAGCCCTGGACGCTGCTGCATGCCCCGGCGCTGACGGTGCCGGCCGGGGTTGGGCCGAGCGGCCTGCCGGTGGGCGTGCAGGTGGTCGGCCGCATCGGCGAGGACGCCCACACGCTGGCCGCCGCCGCCTCTATCGAAGACGCGCTGAAGGCCCGGACGTCATGAGCGCGCCCGCGGCGCATGACGCGGAGGCCGGTGCCATGGCGCCGAGCCTGTCGCATGCCGCCGATCCGGAACTCACCAGCGCCTTCAAGCACGCCATGGGGCGTCTCGCCGGCGCGGTGTCGCTGATCACCGCCGGCCAGGGCAAGGAGGCGCGCGGCCTTACCGCGACAGCGGTATGCAGCGTGTCGGTCGCACCGCCGACGCTGCTGGTCTGCGTCAACCGCCATGGCGAGGCTCACCACGCCATCGCCCGGTCCGGGGCCTTCTGCGTCAATGTCCTCGCCGAGCACGACCGGCCGATCGCCGACCGCTTCGCCGGCCGGCACGGCCATGCCGGCGCCGACAAGTTCGACGCCGCCGACTGGTTGTCGCTGGCAACCGGGGCGCCGGTGCTCGGCGATGCGCTGGTCAGCATCGACTGCACGCTGGTCGAGCATGTCGATGCCTACACCCACACGGTCTTCTTCGGCACCGTGCGGGCGGTGCGTCTCGGCGCGACGGCGCCGCCGCTCATCCATTTCGACCGCGCCTATCGCTCGCTGGCCTGAGCCGGCATCGACCTCTCATTTCCGCAGGACCCCGGCAAGGGAAGGCAATCATGGCAATCAGTGATCTGGCGCTCATCGACGCCTGGAAGGACGTGCTGACTCTCTCGAAACTCACGCCCGGCGAGCAGGTGTCGCTGCTGGTCAGCGACGACAGCAACCCGCAGCTCGTCTCGACCGCCCGTACCGCGGTCGGCCAGCTCGGCGGCGTGCTCACCATCCTGCAGCTGCCGCCGCTCAATGGCGACGTGGCGCTGTCGCGCGACAAATCCGGCTATGTCGGCCACACCGCGCTGAAGGGTAACCGCCCGGCGCTGGAGGCGATGAAGCATTCCGATCTCGTCATCGACACCATGATGCTGCTGTTCTCGCCGGAGCAGGAGGAGATCCTGAAGACCGGCGCCCGCATGCTGCTCGCCTGCGAGCCGCCGGAGGTGATGCTGCGCATGAAGCCGACGCTCGACGACGCGCGCCGTGCAACCAATGCCGCCGCCCGCCTCGCCAAGGCGAAGACGCTCACCGTGACCTCGAAGGCCGGCACCGATTTCCGCTGCTCCATCGGCCAGTACCCGGTGCTGAAGCAGCAGGGCTTCGTCGACCGCAAGGGCGGCTGGGATCACTGGCCGAGCTGCTTCGTCGCCACCTGGCCGGATGAGGGCTCCTGCGAGGGCGTCATTGTCATCGACACCGGCGATATCCTGCTGCCGTTCAAGCGCTATGCCCGCGAGCCGATCCACATTTCCATCGAGGGTGGCTGGATCCGCAAGATCGAGGGCGGCTTCGAGGCGGAATATCTGCGCAGCTACATGGACAGCTTCAACGACCCCGATGCCTACGCCATGGCGCATGTTGGCTGGGGCCTGCACAGACGAGCGCACTGGACCACGCTCGGCCTCTATGACCGCGAGGCGGGCCTCTCCATGGACGCGCGCTCCTTCTACGGCAACTTCCTGTGGTCGAGCGGCCCGAATACCGAGGCTGGCGGCACCCGCGACACGCCCTGCCACATGGATATCCCGCTGCGCGGCCATTCGCTGTCGCTCGATGGCGAGCCGATGACCATCGACGGCAAGGTGATCCCGGAAGACCAGAACTGAGCAGGTTCCGGCGGCGGAGAGGCTCCGCCGCCGGAATGGCCGGGGGTCAGGCCTTCGCGGCGGCGGCCTTGGCGTCCTCTTCCGCGAACACTTCGCGGGCGACGCGGAAGCTGTCGAGCGCGGCCGGCACGCCGCAATAGATCGCGACCTGCAGCAGCAGCTCGCGGATTTCCTCGCGCGACAGCCCGTTATTGAGGGCGCCGCGCACATGGAGCTTGAGTTCATGCGGGCGATTGAGTGCCGCGATCATGCCGATGTTGAGGATGGAGCGCTCGCGGCGCGCCAGTCCCTCGCGGCCCCAGACCTCGCCCCAGCAATATTTGGTCACCAGCTCCTGCAGCGGACGGGTGAATTCGTCCATCTCGGCCAGCGATTTGTCGACATAGGCGGCGCCCACCACGGCGCGGCGGATCTCAAGTCCCTTTTCGAAGAGGTCGTCGGTCATTGATGGGTCTCCGGATCGTTGAGCGGGTCGGAAAGTGTAGGGGCGAGCGCGACGCGCGCGGCCTCCGCGACATGCCGTTCGGCGAGCGCGGCGGCGTGGTTGCCGTCGCGTCGGTGCAGCGCGTCGACGAGGGCGTCGATCTCGGCGAGCGAGGCGCGCTTGCGGGCGGGATCGGCCAGCGAGCGGCTGCGCAGCAGGCTGATGCGGGCGTTCAGCCGGTCGATCAGTTCGCGTGCCACCGGATTGGCGGCGCCGGCGCACAGCGTGCGGTAGAAGTCGAGCTTGGCGGCGAGCAGGTCGCCGAGCGATTCCGCCTCATAGGCACGGCGCAGTTCGGCGTGAGCCGTCGCGAGCGCCGCCAGGGCCGTCTCGTCGGCGCGTTCGCAGAACTGGCGCGCCGTCAGCCCTTCGAGCACGGCCCGCACCGCATAGATGTTCTCCGCCTCGGCGCGGCTGAGCACGGCGACCGACAGGCCGCGCGCCCCGGCGACCAGCAGGCCGTCGACCTCGAGCTCGCGCAGCGCCTCGCGCAGCACGGTGCGGCTGACGGCGAGCTCGGCGCACAGCTCCTTCTCGATCAGCCGCTGGCCGGCGGGGAGGCGCCCGGTCTCGATCAGCTGGCGCAGCGTCGCCACCAGCTTGCGCCGCAGCGGCGCGCTTTCCTGGCCAATCGGGCCGATGCCGAGCGAGGAGCCGGCCAGAGGGGAGCCGGTTGGAGGGGCGCTCATTCAGTCGGCCAGCAGGAATGCATCGACCGCCGCATGGAAGGCATCCGGCCGGTCGAGATTGGACAGATGCCGGGCGCCCTCGATCTCGACATAGTCGGCGCCGGGGACGAGGGCGGCGATCTCCTGCGACAGCTTCGGCGGCGTGCGGTTGTCGCTGGTGCCGACGACGACGCGGGTCGGCACCTTAACCGCCTTGTAGAGCTCGACCACATCGGCGGTGAACACCGAGCGCGCCGCCTCGACATAGGCGTCGGCCGACATGTTGGCGATGGAGGCGACGAGTTCGTCGACGTGAGCGGGGTCGCCGTCCTCCACCAGCGTGTCGCCGGCGTAGAAGCGGGCATAGGCCTCCATCGAGCCCTCGCGGATGGTCTTCTCGATGGTGGCCGCCCGAACCGCTCCCGCCTCGCCCTGGGTGGCGAAGCTGCCGGCGATGACGAGGCGCGACACCAGCTGCGGCGCGAGGTCGACGAGATGCGCGGCGATCGGGCCGCCCATGGAGATCGCCACCACCCGGGCCGGCTGGCCGCCGAACGCGTCGAGCAGCGCGGCGAGATCGCCGGCGACATCGCGCACCGTGAAGCCGCCATTGCGGGTCGAGCGGCCATGGCCGCGCGCGTCGACGGCGATGACGTCGAACCGCGCCGACCAGCGGCGGATCTGCTCGCGCCACAGCCAGCCGGCGGTGCCGAGGCTGTGGATCAGCAGCAGCTTCTCGCCGCTTCCGGCCCGGTCATAGCCGAGGCGTTCGCCGTTCAGGTCGATCAGTGCCATCGCGAAGGTTCCTCAGTGGGGCGGCCGGCTTCGGGGCCCTATCTTCGTCATACCGTATTATTGTCGTACAATAAAAGTCAAACGGCGATGTCCCGTGCCTGCCTTCCGGGCGGGGGCATCGAGCCGGCAGTCTCAAGGAGAGTGACATGAAGATCGAAGTGCATGGCGACGGCGTCTACGGAGTCGAGTACACCCGCCGGGCCGACGGCAACCACATCTCGTCGGCGCAGCTGGCCGAGTTCGCGACCACGCTCGACGAGGTGCTGGCGATGCCCGGCCTGCGCGCCGTGGTGCTGTCCGGCGAGGGGGAGCATTTCTGCGCCGGCCGCGTCGGCCTGCGGGGGCTGACCTCCGCCGCCGATGTGCGCGACGATCTCAACCTGATCCTCGAGGTGAACGACCGGCTGCGCCATTCGCCGGTGCCGTTCGTCGCGGCGGTGGAGGGCAAGGCGCTCGGCTTCGGCTGCGGCTTCACCACCCAGTGCGACATCGCCATCGCCGCCGAGGATGCGGTGTTCGCGCTGCCGGAAATGTCGCACAAGCTGCCGCCGCTGATCGTGCTGTCCTATTTCGCCAAGTTCGTGCCGTTCAAGAAGGCCTTCGAGCTGGCGCTGACCAGCCGGCATTTCGGCGCCGCCGAGGCGAAGGAGATCGGCATCGTCACCGAGGTGGTGGCGCCGGGCACGGCGCTGCGCCGCGCCGTCGAATTCGCCCGCCTCATCGCCGGGCTCGATGCCGAATCGGTGACGATGCTGCGGGCGTTCTCGCGCCGCGTCGCCGGCCTGTCGGACGCGACCGAGGCGAACAACGCCGTCGCCACCATGGCGATCGCGCTGGCGGCGCGCGCTCATTGAGATCGGGCCGAGCGGGGAGGCCGTGAGCATGGACAGTGTGCTTTTCATCGGCGCGGGGCGGATGGGCGGCCTGATGGCGGCCCGCCTCGCCGATAGCGGGGTGCCGCTCGCCGTCGCCGATCTTTCCGAGGAGGCGCTGGCCCCGTTCCGCGCGCGGGGCCTGCCGGTGGCGACCCGGGCGGCCGACCTGCCGGGCGCGATCGTCGTCACCATGCTGCCGACCGACCGGCACGTGCGCGACGCCTTGCTCGGCGAGGGCGGTGCCTGCACCGGCCGGCCGCGCGAGATCGTCGTCGACATGTCGACCGCCGCGCCGGCCAGCACCATCGCCCTGTCCGCCGATCTCGGCGGGCAGGGAGTCATGGTGCTCGACGCGCCGGTGAGCGGCGGCATGGCGGGCGCGCGCGCCGGCACGCTGACGGCGATGGTCGGCGGCGCACCGGAGGCCTTCGCCCGGCTGCGGCCGCTGCTCGGGCTGATGTGCGGCGAGGTCATCCATGTCGGGCTGGTCGGCTCCGGCCATGTGATCAAGGCGCTCAACAACTACCTGTCGGCGGCGACGCTGTGGAGCGCCACCGAGGCGCTGATCGTCGGCGAGCGGCTCGGCCTAGATCCGGCGGTGATGCTGAAAGTGTGGAGTGCGGGCTCCGGCAAGAGCCACGCCACCGAGGTGAAGCTGCCCAACCACGTGCTCACCGGCACCTATGATTTCGGGCAGACGCTGGAGCTGTTCTGCAAGGACATCTCCATCGCCGTCGACCTCGCCCGCCGCGCCGATGCCGAGACGCCGACCCTCGACACGCTGCTCGCCTTCTGGTCGGCGGCGCGCGACCGGCTCGGCGGGCAGGAGGACATCACCGCCATCGCCCGGCTGATCGGCGCCAGCGGTGCGGCCGCCGGATCGATCCTGGCGGCACGGCCACCTTCCGAGGGTTGATCCGATAGGCGGCTGCAGGATGCGGCGACACCGGCGCGAAACGGTAAGGTCCCGCCTCGCCCGGCCGGGGTTTCCGATCCGCCCGAGGGGGCCGGCTAGCCTTGGGTGATGGCGGCCTGGGGACCGGGACCCTCGACCTGCGAATCGCGGTCGCGCATGGAATTCTGCGTGCGCTCGATGGCGCCGGAGAGTTCGCGGTACAGTTCGATGTCCGCCGCCAGCAGCTCGCGGGCGATCTCCTTGTCGGCGAGGCCTTCCGCGAGCTTGGTGACGCCCGGTGACGGCGGCGGAATCTCCCACGTCCCGAGATCATGTTCGAGATGGGCGCCGACCAGCAGCAGGAAATGCTCCAGATTGGAGCGAAGCTGCACCGCCTTCATGTTGGAGAGCGCATCGAGCGCGCTGGGCACGGCGACAAGCGACAGTGCTTCATCGGCATTGTGGCAGGTCAGGAGACGGGTGAGCGGATTGGACAGCAGGCGGCGCTCCTCGGGAGACAGCCGCAGCATCCACGCCCCGAAATCGTCGGCGTCCTTGAGTTCCTTTCCCTTCACAGCGTCGACGAGGCTCGTCAGGCCGATATTGCCGAGCTGCTTGACCGTATCGTCGCTGTTGCGGGAGATCCATTCCAGCGTCAGCAACTGCTCGGCGAGTTCCTCGACGGGATCCCTCACAGAGGTGCAGATGTCGAAGCCGCTTCGTTGCAGGAAGACCTCGAATTCGGCGAGGTAGACCCGCCCGGAAATGTAGATGGAATTACTGTAGTTGATGTCGATGACGCTGCGCGTGGTGTCCGGCGGCAGTGCCTCGATGCGCGGATAGCTCATCTGGAAGAGCGAATCGAAGAGGCGGTTGAGCCGCACATTCGGCAGGACCTGGGTCTCCAGGCGGAACAGCTTGCGCTGGATGGTCGGGACACCGTAGCGCCGCCGATAGACGAGCGTCTGGGTGTGCACGTCGTAGACGTCGATCTGGTGGCGCCGGGCGAGGCCGGACACCGCGGCCTCGTCGACGACGAAACCGCACATGCCGGTATCGTGCAGGCCCTGTTCGCGCAGCAGCGGGCGCATCACCCTGGCCTGGACCTCCGCCAGCTTCTCACTGCCCTCGAACACCGTGACGCTGGGCGTATGCGACGGGTTGTCCGGCATGATCCAGCCCACGATCCGCGTGCCGGCATCCTCGTCGACGCTGAACAACATGTCGTCCGCTCCAGGTGAGAGCCCTCAGGTGGCTCTTCGCAATACGTTCGAGAATGACGGTCGCGGTTCAATACCGGCTGTCGTGGTTCAATGTGGCGCAGGTAATCGCCCCCAGCCACGCCACGAAGGCGAGGAAGGTGACGAGCAGCCATTGCTGATAGCGCCACGCCTGCGACGCCTCGACTGGCAGCGACGGTGCGATGAAGGTGTAGATGAAATAGGTGTGTTCGCGCATGAGCTGCGAGGCGCTCTCCACCGCCAGCGTGGAGGTCTGCACGCGGGTGAGCGCAAAGCGCCGGTTGAGGTCGAGCTCCTCATAGGCTTCCAGTGCGTTGACCGCCGCGCGCACGTCGGCCTCGTAGCCGGTGATGCGGTCGCGCAGGCCGTCCACCTCGGAGACCAGCGATTTGGCCCGCTGGCGCAGCATGGCCGCCGAGGGCGAATTGGAGTTCTCCGCCGTCTGCAGAACCTGGAGCTCGCGCTGCATCAGGATGCGTTCGCCCTCGAAGCGGGTCAGCGAATTCTGTGCGGCCGTCGCCGCCTCCTTCGGATCGACCGTGGCCAGCACCTGGCGCATCTCGCTGATCTGCTGGAGCTTCTTGGCATATTCCTCGTTCGCGAGGTTCAGCTCCTGCTGGGCCCGGTCGAGCGCATCCCTGCGGCCGCGGGTTTCCAGGTCGTTCAGCAGCACCTCGCTGCGCCGGATCATCAGTTCCACCGTCGCCTGGGCATCCTCGGGAGTGAAGCCCCAGACCTTGAGGACGATGGTATTCGAGCGTCGATCGACGGCGGCCATGGCGTGGCGCATCCAGAAGCGCCACATCTCCTCGAGGGTGGCATCGGCGGGCAGCCGCGACAGATAGTCGACGGAAGGAAGCGAAAACCGCTCCTTGAGCCAGCCTTGCTGCCGGAGCTCCTGCACGAAGGCCCGGCTCATCAGGAAATTGGTGATGACGAAGGGGTTCTGCTCGAAATCGTCGTCGCCGCCGGAGCCACCCTTGATGAGGGACATGGCCGAGCGGGCCAGCGAGGCTTCATCCTTGCCGGACGAATCCTTGCTCACGGCCGCCAGCAGTTCGCCCGTCGCGGCCTGCTGGGAGAGCCGGAGTGCGAAGCGCGCTTCGGAAATATAGAGATTGGAAGAGACGACAAAGACATAGAAGCCGTAGACGATCGAGACGACCACGGCCAGCGCCAGCGCTGCCGTGACGAAAAGATGCTTGGGCACGAATTCGCGAAGGCGGGTTTGGAATGTCCGCGGGGTGGCCGCGGCAACGGTCCCGACGGGAATGGCGACCGGCGCGAACCCGCCTTCCTTTGCCTTCTTGGCAGGCGGTTTTGGCTTAGCGGCTTGCGTCATGGCCGGCCTTTTTCAGGACGACAATATCCTGGAAGTCGTGAATCGCACCCGATGCCACCTCGACCACCTCGAACCACCGGCTCCAGACGCTGCGTATATAGCGTTCGGAGATGAAGGTTATGCCATAGGGATGCTCGTCGGTGGTCAGGTGCCCCGCCTGCACTACGAAACTGTAGCCCGAGCCATATTCGAAGACGCGCCGCGCCCGCTCGATATCCCATGTCGGGATGCTGAGCATGTCGACGATCTTGGCCTCCGTCAACGCGCGCGTCAGCGCCCGCTGGCCGTGCACGGACAGGAAGAGATAGCCGCCGGGCCGGGTCAATCGGGCCAGGTCGGCGAGATGGATCAGCTGGTCGGCCTCGCAGAGATGGCTGAACACGGAGATGCTGACGACCGTGTCGAAGCTCTGGTCGTCGAGCGGCAGCGGGGTCGCCGGCTGCGTGTGATGGGCCTCGACGTGGCGCAGGCTGGACCCGATCCAGCTGACGTGGCGTTTGTCGATGTCGACGCCGACATAGCGATGGTCGTAACCGTGGAAAAGCCGTGCGAGCCGGCCGACACCCACCCCGAAATCCAGCAGGTCGCCGAATTGCGAGGGAGGATGCGGACTGACCTGCGCCAGTGCCCGCACGAGGTCGATGCCGTGACGGGCGAAGTCCTGCTCGCTCATCAGGCCGCTGGTATTGTGCATCAGTTCGGCGGGCGGAAACGGCGCGAGCCGGGCGCGGTCATCCGCCGTCTGGGTGGCGAGGTTCAGCTGCAGCCACTCGTCAAGGTCGCCAGTGATGCCGGGCGTTGATGCGAGGGCCATGGAAAACTCCGGCGCGGTGGACGGCGCGTCGAACCTCTGGGCCCAAACCGCAGCTTTCAATCCCTGAAAGCTGAATCCCTTCATGCGACTTCCTCATAGATGCGCATCAGGTCGTCGACCATATGGCGCGTGGTCCTTTCGTAGCCGATCCGCCGGCTCATGGCACGCGCCAGCGTCGGATCACGCGTAAAATGCTCCATCGCTGCCGCGAGGGACGTCGCGCTTCCGCGGGCAAAATATACGCCATATTCCAGGGGAGGAACGAATTCTGTCATGCCGGCGACGTCGGCGATGATGACGGGCGTGTGCGTCGCCAGCGCCTGGAGCAGGATCAGCGGGCTGTTCTCGTACCAGATCGAGGGAATGACCAGCACGTCGATCTCGGCGAGGCGTTGCGCCATCTCCTCGACGGGGAACGTGCCCTGGAAGCTGACCGGCAGCCAGGCGGCCTTGCGGCGCAGCTCGATGGAGTAGGCGCGATCGGTCTGCTCGCTGCCCCATATGCTCAGCCGCGCCTTGTCGTGCGCGATGGCTTCCAGCGCCTCGACCAGCAGGTGGACGCCCTTGTGCCGCGCCAGCTGGCCGATGAAGCCGAAATGGATCTTGCCGTCCGTCCGTTCCGGCTTGGGGGCACGGTCGATGTCGATGCCGAAATGGCTGATCTCGAGCCGCCCTTCGAAGCCGTTGCGGCGATAGGCGTCGTGCAGGAAGCGGGTGGGGGCGACGGCCGCGTCGAATTTTCCATAGGCGTCGGCGAGGATGGCCGGGCGCTCGACGATCGCCTCGATATCCTCGCGCCAGGCGGCTTTCAGCGTCGGCATGGCGAAGCGCGCGACGCGCGACGAGATCGGCCGCAGCGCCCGATGGCCGGCATAGCGGGTCAGGCGGGCATTGCCGGGCCCGGCCACTTCCTTGAGGAAGCAGTTGAGGCAATTGGTCCGGTAGCGGTCGGGTCCGAGGCAGAGCGAATCGTTGTGAGTCTGCAATTTGTTATTGAAGCAGATGCCGTAAAAGTCCGTGAACGTGCCCACGGTCGGGATTCCGAGGCTATCTAGGACTTCGAGCAACGCCGTGGTATGGTTGACCAGATGGCAGACGTGGACGACGTCCGGCTTTTCGCGTCGCAGGATGCGCTCCAGCACGGTGCGCAACTCCGGCATGTAGTAGGTGTCGCGGACCACGCGGTTTGGAATGAGGTTGCGGTCGAAGCGGAGAACGCCGGTACCTTCCCACTCGTATTCCTCGATGAAGGCGGTCTGCGCGGATTCTCCGGCGAATGTTGCGGTAACGATTTTTACGGTGTGCCCCAGCTCCCGGAGGTTCCTGGCCACCACTCGCGTATAGCTTTCCGTGCCATAAAAATGGTCCGGGAAGTAGCAATGGACGAAAAGGACGATTTTCATCGCGTGGTTCCGGGTCGCTTCGGCGGCGGATTGCATGTATCTTGCACTGCACACATTGTTTTGTACGAATTCAGGGTCCGCAACGGGATGGGCGATGAGGTCATTTTAATGCGGGTGGGGCAATCTATGGTCCTGAAAATCAGCTCAGTCGCCACATGACAGCATTGGTCATCGGAGCGCGAGGCTTTCTGGGGACGGCGCTGTGTCGCGAATTGGTGCGACAGGGCGGGCCGTTGAAGGGAACTGTTTTCCGGGGGCATTCCACCACTGACGGCCCATTCCCGATTCACCGCGTGGATCTCGCCAAGACTTCCCATAAAGTATTTTGCCGGCTCCTTGAGGACGTCGACACCGTATATCATCTCGCCTGGTCCTCTATACCGCAGACGGCTACCGCCGATCCTCTTTCCGATCTACGCAATAATGTCGTCGGACTTGTTAAGCTTCTGGAAGCGGTTCGCCAGCGTCCGAGCGTGCGTGTGGTTTTCGCGTCGTCCGGCGGCGCTGTCTATGGGCCGGCCCGCTATTTGCCGATTGACGAGGGCCATCCGACCAGCCCGGTGAGCGCCTATGGCGCTTCCAAGCTCGCGGCGGAGAACTATCTCGCCTTCTATGCCGCCCAGTATGAAGTCAACAGCGTCAGCCTGCGGATCAGCAACGCCTATGGCACCGGCCAGAACATCGCCAAGGGCCTGGGGGCGGTGACCGCGTTCACCCACGCGGCGGTCGAGGGACGTCCGATCACCATCTACGGCGACGGGTCGACGCTGCGCGACTATGTCTGGGTCGACGATGTCGTGAGCGCGCTCATCGCGGCCGGCAAGAGCCGCGACGTGATTGGCCCGGTCAATGTCGGTTCCGGCGTGGGGTCCACCCTGCTCAGCATCATCGACGAATTGGAACACCACCTTCGGGGGCGTCCGAACGTGATCATGCGCGAGGCACGGCGTTTCGACGTGCCGGCCTCCCAGCTCGACATCCGCCTGGCGGCGAATGTGCTGGGCTGGAAGCCCGCGGTCGACCTGCGTTCGGGGATCGATTTTCTGTGCAGCCATTTTCAGAGTTTGCTGCCGCTGCGCGCAGCGCAGTGAGTTCTGGCGAGCGACCGTGATGCAGAACAACTCCCTGGTCACTTCGGCCATGACCGTCGCCGATACGCGGCGCGCCCTTGCCGAGCTCGATGCGACCGGTCCCCGCTTAAGTCAGAGGTTGCGGGCGCATTTCCGCGTTGTGCGGGCGGTTTTCCTGCGCGACGTCAGGACCCGGGTCGCCGGAACGCGCTTCGGCTTCCTGCTGTCGCTTTTCCAGCCGCTCAGCCATATCGGCATCATGCTGACGATCTACTACATATTGGGTCGTTCCACGCCGATCGGCACCGACACGACGATGTTTCTCGCCACCGGCGCGTTGCCGTTCGTCGTGTTCGTCTATGGGTTTCGTCAGGTGAAGACGGCGCCGCAGGCGAACAGGAGCCTGCTCAGTTTTCCGGGCGTGACGTTGATCGACCTTATCGTCGCGCGCTGGATCGTCGAGTTGCTGAGTTCCGTCTGCGTGTGCCTCTTCACGCTTGGCACGCTGGCGCTGCTCGGATTCGACGTCGTGATCTTCAATGTCCCGCAATTTTCCTTCGTGATGTTCCAGGCCTATTTGCTTGGCATCAGCCTGGGGGTGCTGTTTGCGGTTCTGGGGCTGTTGTCACCGCTCGCCCTCATTATTTCGAATTTGCTGATACCTTTGACGTGGATAACGTGTGGTGTTCTGTTTCTTCCGGCGATGTTGCCGGATCAACTGGCCTACTGGGTCTGGTTTCTGCCGCTGACGCAGATCGTTGATGCGTCGCGTACGGCCTATTACGGCTACTACATCAGCGATTTCTACAACGGCTACTATATTGCCGGGCTGATGCTGGCCTTCGTGGCGATCGGGGTTATTCTGATGCACGTGCTCCGTACCACGCTCAGCGAGGCGCTTTAGGCCGCCGTTCGCCGCGCGGGTTCGCGGCGGTCCGTCGTCGCGGCGTTCCTCCGGCAGGGGCATGCCGGCTGCGGCAGGGCCGGCGGCGATGCATCGGCCGCCATGGTGCGCCGGAGCACGATACCTCAGCGTACGATACCCTCGGCGCGGTCCGGGCGTTCAGGGGTCCTTGACCAGCGTGGCGGTGACCACTCGGTGATCCGCTCGAGATGGCGCGTCCACTGCTCGGGCTTCACCGCTTTGTTGCCGATCTGATCGTCGACGTGATAATTGACGATCAGGCTGTCGTCATGGTCTGCCACCGGCTCGGGAAGCTGCGCCCTGCTGCCGATCATGCCGGTCATGAAGACCCTGACCTGCCGCACGTCCTGCCGGGCATTCTGCAGGCAGTAGAGGTGCAGCGGCACCGGGCAGGCCTTGAGCGCCTCGAGGGCAATGAAGCGCTCGGGGAACTGCCGGGCGAGTTCCGGCAGCAACAGCTCCGGATAGCCGAATTTCAGCACCTTGGAGAGCGCGCTCCGGCGCTCCTTCAGCAGGCCGGTGTTCGGGTTGTTGAGGAGGCAGCTGGCGCCGGGAAGCCACGATGCCAGCACCAGCGAGGCGAAGCCGCCGCCGGCGAACCCGATGAAGACGATGTTCCTGTCGGCGATGCCCAGCTGATCGCGGAGTTTGCCGACGATGCGCGCGATGCCGGGCAGCGTCCAGTGTTCCGCGGTGCCGAGGCCGAAGCCCGACTGCACCGCCTCGTCGAGCGCGGCGGTCGGATCCTGCTAGACCAGCGTGTTGTAGGGTAGTTTCCGGAGCCTGTCGGCCCGCAGGAAGCCGCGCGAGCCGTCCCCGGATCGATCCGACCCGTGCGGGCAGAGCACGATCAGCGGCAATCCCTAGCCCTTGGGCGAGAACAGGAAGCCATAGGGAAGCGCCTGCGACGTCACCTCATAGGTGGCGGCGGCACCGAGGTCGAAATCGAAGTCGAAATCCGAGCTTGAAGAAACGTCCGGCTGAGGCGCATCGGCAAACGGGGCTGTGATCGTTTTCGACATTGGTCTCTTTTTACGAAGCGACGTTGCAAACTCGGCCGCAGCATACAACACCGGACGCCACGGCATGATCAATGACGTCGAACCTATCGAACCGCAGCGGCCCCGTCCAGGCGGGGCTTGTGTGCGGGGCCTGCGGGCCGCCGGTCAGAAGCGGTCGTCGAGGAAATACCACTGGTCGGCATGCGCGCGGATGATCGGCTCGATCAGCGTGTTCAGATAGGCGATGTCGTCGAGGACGGTGCCGTTCGGCCCCGCCGCGTCCGACAGCCGGAAGATGTCGCCGGCATGCAGCTCGAAGCGGCTCTTGTGGAGGCGGACGCAGTGGCAGACCACCAGCTCGGCGTCGCAGCTGCGGGCGAAGCGCGACACCAGGCCGAGATTGCCGCCCTCGTGCGGTGGCCGGCCGAACAGCGGCGCCATGGTCTCGCCGCCGCGGGCATCGTCGCCGAAGATGGCGAACGGCCGCGCGCTCCTCAGCAGCCTCAGCGCCTCGCGCACGCCGCGCGGCCCGGGATGCAGCAGGGTGACGCCGAGCTCGGCGCGCACCTTCTGCACGATGGCGTTGTGCACCGCCGGCTCCGGCGGCAGGTAGAAGCTGTTGATCGGCAGGCCGAGATGCGACAGCGCCGCCGGGAACACCTCCCAATTGCCGGTGTGCAGCATGACCATCACCATGGGGCGCGGCGGCGACCAGCCGGTGCGGAACTTGTCGGGGTTGAAGCTCACGCGTCCCTCGGCGATGAGGCGGTGCAGCAGCGAGAATTCGGCATAGACCCGCCCGACATTGTCGAGGAAGCGCTGGACGCCGACCTCCACCTCGTCGTCGGACCAGTCCGGCTTCAGCCGGCGCAGATTGTGCCGGGCGCCGGTGATGATGTGCGGCAGGTTGCGCTTGACGTTACGCCGCACCAGCAGGCTGCCGAGGTCGGACGCCGCGTCGATCGGCGCCCGGCGCAGCACCTGATGCAGGCCGAGATGCCAATAGTCCTCCAGCCTTTCGCGAAAGCCCTCGCGGATGACGTCGTTCGCGGTCATGTCAGCGCCGCCTTTCCAGGGTGACCGGCAGCCCGCCCTCCGGGCGCAGCGTCAGCCGGCAGATCGGCATCACCGGCGCGCCGGTCGGGCGGACGACGAAGCGCTGGGCCAGCATGGCGAGGCACAGCACCGCCTCGGTCAGGCCGAAGCTCGCCCCGGCGCAGACGCGCGGGCCGACCGAGAACGGGATGTAGCTGAAGGGCGCGGGGCGGCCGGCCAGGAAGCGCTCGGGGCGGAACAGGTTCGGCTCCTCCCAGAGGTCGCGGGCGCGGTGCAGCAGCCAGGGGATCACCAGGACCATGGCCTGCGGCTCGATCTCGATGTCTCCGATCGTCGCCGCCTGGCTCGCCTGGCGGGAATAGATTGGGATAGGCGGGTAGAGCCGCATCGTCTCGTCGATCACCGCCCGGCACCAGCTGAGCTTCGGCACGTCTGCGAAGCCGATCGGGCGATCCCCGGCGACGCGGTCGATCTCTTCGTGCAGCCGCGCCTCCGCCCAGGGAGCGTTGGCCAGCAGGTACCACGCCCAGGTGAGGGTGGTGGCCGTGGTCTCGTGCCCCGCGAGGAACAGCGTGGCCGCCTCGTCGTGCAGCGCCTGCACGCCGAGCTTGCGCTGCTGCTCGTCGTCGCGATGGCTGACGAGCCGGGAGAGCAGCGAATCCTCGCCGGAATCGGAGGCGAGATGGTCGGCGACCACCTGTTCGATGGTCCGGTGCAGGCCGGCGATGGCCCGGCGCACGCGCCAGCCGTGCCGCACGCGCAGACCCTCGTCGAGGCCGAGGAAATAGCCGATGTTGAACGAATCGACCCCGTCCTGGAACCGGGTGAAGCCTTCGATCACCGCCCGTGCCGCGCCGGCGCGCAGCTGGGCGCCGAACACGGCGCGGGTGATGATCTCGGCGGTCAGCGCCGCCATGTCCGCCTGCGCGTCGCGCGTCGTGCCGGCGGGCAGGGCGGCCCAGCGCTCGGCGAATTCGGCGGTCACGCTCTCCATCGGCGCGGCGAAGGCGGAAAGGCGGTTCTTGTGGACGGCATCGGCGACCAGCGGCCGCCGCTCCGCCCAGAGCGGGCCGTCGCTGATGAACAGGCCCTTGCCGATGACGCCCTCCAGCGCCCGGCGCACCGGCGGGCCCTTGCGCTCGAAGATCGCATTGTCGGTCACCAGCACCTGGCGGATGGCATCGGGGCGATTGGCGATCACGATCTGCCGGCGCATGATGCGGAAGCTGTCGCAGCCGCTGGCGTAGGATTTCTCCATCCAGTTGGAGATCAGGCTGTGCCGCGCGCCGAGAATGGTCTCGACAAGGTTGGCCCGCTGGGTGCGGGGCTCGGGACGGGCCGGCTCGAAGAAGTCGGCGCCGCGGCGCTCGATCATCCGCGGTCGCTGATAGCCCCATCCACCCATGCCTACGCTCTCCGCCGCCTACGCTCGTTGCCGTCGTCGCGCCCGACAGCCACCGGAGCGTTCCCGACGGCGGCCCCGGCTACCCGTCGCCGGTCTTGTCTTCCTCTTAGGGAATCCATGTGCAATCTTGCACATATATCCTGATGGCGACTGAATATGGAATTGCGAATGATCCGCGCCGAGCCTCCTGGTGAGAAGGAAGTCTCCGGCCGATGGGAAGATATCCATGATCGCCTCGACCGGCTCGAAGCCCGGCAGGCCGAACTTCTCGAAGACGTCAAGGTGGTTCGCGAGCAGCTGCTGGTCATTGGCGGCGTGCTGGAGCAGGTGCGCGACAAGCGCCTGATCGGCTGGTCGCGGCCGCCGACCTCCGGCCCCGGCCTGCTGCTGTACCGCTTCTTCGAACTGGTGCGCTCGCCGGGCGAGGCGCTGGTGTTCCTCGGCGAGCTGGAGCGCCATGCGCGCGAGGTCAGCCGGCATACCCGCCGCGCGGGGCCGTCGGCGCCGTGGCAGCTGGCCTTCTCCTATACGACTTATCTGCGCCGCCTCACCGGCGCGCTGCGGGAACTGCTGTTCGGCAAGGCGGCGCCGCATTACCGCATCGTCCATCGTGGCGAGCGGCGGTTGGCGGGACGGCGGCGGAAGGTGCTGCACGTCATCCCGAACCTCAATATCGGCGGCTCGACGCAGCTGGTCATCGATCTCATCGAATATCTCGGCCTCGAGAACGAGATGCAGATCCTGACCGCCAAGCTGCCCGCCGGCGGCGCGCCGGTGGGGGCGATCGCCCATCTGGTGCCGCTCGGCAGCCGGGCGCCGGCCTTCGCCCATGTGCTGGACGCCTTCGCGCCCGAGCTCGTCCATGTCCAGTACTGGGGCGGCTCCGACGAGCCATGGTATGCCGAGGCCTTCGCGGCCCTGCGCGGGCGTGGCCTGCCGATCATCGAGAACGTCAACACGCCGGTGCCGCCGCTGCTCGATCCGGGGGTGAACGCCTATGCGTTCGTCTCGGATTATGTGCGCACCCATTTCGCCGCCGGTCTTGATCCGGCGCTGGCGCATGTGATCCATCCCGGCATCGACCGCAGCCTGTTCCGCTCCGTCCCCGCCGCCCGCGCGGGGGATGCCGACGTCGCCGACACTGTGGTCATGGTGTACCGGCTGGAGCGCGACAAGCTGGACGACGCCTCGATCGAGGTGCTGATCGAGATCGCCCGGCAACGGCCGGCGACGCGCTTCCTCGTTGTCGGCGACGGGCCGCTGCTCGACCTGTTCGTCCAGCGCACCATCGAGACCGGCGTGCGGGCGAATTTCGAGTTCACCGGCAGCGTGCCCTTCGGGGCGCTGCCGGAGCTGTATGGCCGGGCGGGCATCTTCATCGCCCCGGTGGTGCGCGAGAGCTTCGGCCAGGTCGTGCCCTTCGCGATGAATATGGGGCTCGCCGTGTGCGGCAACGACATCGGCGCGCTGTCGGAGATCCTCGATGGCGCCGAGACGCTCGGGCGCGATCCCGCCGACACCGCCGCCAGGGCGTTGGCGCTGCTGAACGATGCCGATCGCCGGGCCGCGCTTGGCGAGCGCAACCGGGTCCGCAGCGCCATTTTCGGGGTCGAGGAGATGGTGGAGCGCTATGCCGGGCTCTACGAGCAGCTGGTGCCCGCGCTCGACATGCCGGGCTTCCCGCCGGCGCAGATCTTCCGCTGATCGGCCGGCGAGCCGTCACCGCACCCGAGCGGGACGCGTTCGGGTGGGCCGGCTCCCATGGGGTCTCCGGACGAGGCGCGCCGGGTGGGACGGCAGGCCGGTCTCACCCGTGTTCGTGCAGGTTCCTGGCGTAGGTTGCGCCGATGCACCAGAAGCCGAAGAACACCAGGAACACGATGAACGTGTCGGTCGATACGCGCGGGAAGGTGGCCACATGGGGCAGCGAGGGGGGCTCGAAGACCATGATGAAGGCCTGCTGCCGCAGGCTGTCCGCCAGCGCCAGGGATTGAGTCGCCTCGGCACGGGAGACGCGGGCGATCACGAGCGACCGCCTGGTCTCCAGGTTTTCCTGCATCGCCAGAGACTGAGGCACCGCTGAGCGCTCATTGGCGTGGATGCTGCCCTCGATCTGCCGATCGAGCTTGGAGATCTCGTCATCCAGCGAGCTGAGTCGGGAGGTCAGGTTGCGTGTCGGCGCGGTATCCTCGCCCATCGAGGAACGGGCGGTCGCCAGCTCGGCATTGAGGGTCACGCGCTGGTCGCGCAACAGCGTCGCCAGCCCTTGCAGGGCAAGGGCCGAATAATTGGCGTCGACCGTGCCCTGCTGATTGCGGAAGGCCTCGAACTGCTTCAGCAGCTTCGCCAGTTCCGCGCGCGCCAGATCGACTTCCTGGGTGGCCTGTTCGAGGCGTTGCTGCCGGGACCGGGCGGTGATGGCGTTTATCAGCGTGCTGGATTCATCCAGGATGCTCTGTGACAGCGACAGCGCTTCCTGGGCGGTATAGGCCTGCACGTTCAGGGTCATGATGCCGGAGATCGCGTCCATCGACAGATGGACCATCGAGCCCCACTTCGCCATCAGCTGGTCGAAGGCGCGGTCCTGCTGTCCCGGCATGTCCGGATCCTGGCGTGGCACGTGGAACAGCGCATAGAGATCGACCTTGTCCATCAGCCGGACGACCATGGCGCGGCTCATCACATTGTCGATGAGGATGCGTGATTCCTGGCTGTTGGTGACGGCGGACAGGGCGGACAGGTCCTTGGTGAAGCGGGTCGATTCCCCGCCCAGCATCTCCAGCGTTCCGCGTACGATGAATTTTGCTTCCGCCATGAAGCGCGGCGTGGAGAGGAAGGCGAGATAGAGGCCGGCGATCAGCGTCGGCACGAGCACCGCCAGGATGAAGCTGAAGGCCAGCCGCCGCTGGGTGCGCTGCTCCCGCGCCGTCAGCAGCGTCGATATCTCGGCTTCGAGATTCGACGGTGCCCTCTTCGCCGGCTCGCCGGGGAGCTCCCCTCCGGGTGCGGGCGTAGATGCGGGCGCCGGCGCCGGAGTGCCGCCGGGCGCCACCTTGGGCACGGGCTTCGAAGCAGGTTCGGCCTGTAGCGGCGGAAGTTCCGGACTGGCCAAGGGAGGTGCCGTAACGAAAACCGGCTCTTTGGGCGCAGACTTCTTGGCGACGGGCTTGGCCTGCGCCTGGCGCTTGGCCTTCATCGCCTTCTGCTTGCGCTCCTCGCGCTCCCGGTCTTCGTCCAGCTTCTCCAATCAGAACCCATCCGCAATATTGGTGGCTTGCGATATCGGCGAGGCCACGGTGCTGAACACCGACAATACCTTGTTCAAATCCGACAGCGGCGCGTTCGAAATGAAGATCGCGTCCTTGTTGCGCATCCGGAAGCCGCTCGCCAGCAGGATAGCATCTGCCTGATGCATGTTAAGCTGGTAGATCACGCGAACATAGCCATTTTGAGACGATGTCGTGTGCTCGGGGTCGACGGCGCGCGCCACCTTCTCCGTCTCGAAGCGCATCAGATAGACGCCGCGCGGATCGGCGCGGTTGTCCATCGGGCCGCCAACCTGCGCCAGCGCTTCCGTCAGGCTGATGCCGGCGGTGCTGAAGGCGACCTGCGCGTTGCGCGGGGCAGCACCGAATACGGTGAAGGTCTGCGGCTCGCGGATGATGCTGATCGTATCGTCCGGCATCACATAGACGTTCTCGGACGGCCGACCCATGATCGTCTGCAGCGGCACCGCCGCATTGACCCCGCCGCGGGACATCACCACGAAGGCCTCGTGCACCGGGATCTTGTTGCCGCCGGCGGTGGCGATCACGTCGAGGATGCGCTCGCCGCGCGGGGTGAGCATGATACGCCCCGGGGCGTTCACCTCGCCGATCACCGTAGCGGTGTTGTTGACGCTCTTGGTCACCACCACCAGCGCCTGCGGCTCGATCGCCTTGCCGGTCAGGCTGGAGACGATGTTCTGTTCGACTTCCTCGGCGCTCTTGCCCGCCACCTTGATGCGGCCGACGAAGGGCACGGAAATGGTTCCGTCCTTGGAGACCTGCTGCTCGGGAATGGCGGCGGATTGCGAGCCGGTGCCGAGGCCGTCCGTCGCGGGGCGCGAGAACAGGCCGCCGGCGGCGCCTTCCCACAGCGTGACCGTAACGGCATCGCCGACGCCGATGACATATTTCGAGGGTCGCTGACGGTTGCTGAAGCGCCCCTCGAGCGTGGGGGGAGCGTATTGCGACAGTGCTGTCAGGACATGCTTGTCGATGTCGACCAGCATGAAGTCAGCTATTTCTGGGTCTTTGGAGTGGGCGGCGTCCGTAATCTGCTGACGGTTGGGACCGGCACTCGGAACGATCCCGCAGCCGCTCAGAATGATCGCCGAAAGGAGCGTAGAAATAACGCCTACGCGGGGTAAAGTCTTCCAGACAATCATACGGCCTTCCCTACATTCGGCGGAGTTTATAGCCGCTCATCGGCGCCGAAGCGAGGCGATGACATCGGTGCAGCGTGGATTTGGTTATTGAAATGCTACCTGTGTCTCATGCGCCACATGAGTCTAGCCGCCTTTCAGTACCGTTAATTTGGCCGGCAATATGCCACAGGAGCGGTAGATGGCGAGTACATCGCGCGCCATGTCGAGCGATGTGCGCGGATAGTCGATGTCGCGGCTCAGCCGTGCCGCGAGGCCGGGATCATCGATGAACGGCCGCAGCGCCGCGGCAAGTCCTTCCGTGTCGCCGGCCGGGAAGGCGAAGCCGTTGGCGCCGGGCTCGATGAAGTCCCGCATGCCCGGAACGTCGGAGACGAGGACGGGGGTGTGGGTGGCCAGCGCCTGGAGCAGGGTCAGCGGGCTGTTCTCGTGCCAGATCGAGGGGATCACCAGCACGTCGATCCCGGCCATGATGCTGGCCATGTCGGCCGGGTCGAACAGACCGGCGAACCGCACCTGCATGCCCTCCGCCATCGCGGCGATGCGCGTGGCATAGGCGGGGTGCTGGTCGAGCGATCCCCACACGTCGACTTCCGGTGCCGGCTGCCCGGCGGCCGGCGTCAGCCCGCGCACCGCCTCGATCAGCACGTGCAGCCCCTTATGCGGCGCGATCTGGCCGATATAGCCGATGCGCAACGGGCCCGGCGGCGGCGGCGGCTTCGGCGTCCGGTCGATGTCGACGCCGAAGCGCGACACCGTCATCGGCACGGTGATGGCGTTGTCGCGGTAGCGCTGGGCGGTGAACTCGGTCGGCACGATGGCCGCACGGTAGGTGTTCAGCGCCTCCTTGAGCACGGTCGGGCGGATGCGCACCGCGTCGATCTCCTCGCGCAGGGCGCGTGGCAGCACGGGGCGGTAGAGCAGCGCTGTCAGCGCCGACAGCTGCGGCATCGGCCAGCGGCCGAGCAGCTTCCACCAGCTGTCGGCCGGGGCGGTGCGCTGCTTCTCGTTCACGCCGCAGGCGAGGCAGCCGAAGCGCAGGGCGGAAGGGCCGGCGCAGGGTGTCCCGGAGGGCGTGCTCAGCAGGCCGGTGTGGCAGAAGCCGTGGAAGTCGGTGAAGGTGGCGACCAGCGGGATGTCGAGCTGCCGGGCCGCCTCGTGCGCCGCCGTGGTGTGGTAGAGGAAATGGCAGACATGCACCACGTCCGGCTGCAGTTCCTCGAACAGCGAGCGGTAGAGCGGCACCCGCGAGGGATCGTCGAAGGTGGAGCGGGTGTCGGTGGCGAGCGCCGGCACGCGGATGACCGGCACGCCGTCCCAATCCTCGCGCACGATTTCCGCCGGGCCGTGGCGCCGGGCGGCGATGACGGTCGGGCGATGGCCGAGCTGCTTCAGCGCCCGGCTCAGCTCGAGCGTGTAGATCTCGGTGCCGTAATTCTGGTCCGGCAGAAAGGCATGCACCATCAGGGCGATGGAGAGGCCCGGGGAGGCACCTGGCGAGAGACCCAGCATGGATTCCGACATGCCCAGGTTCCTCATGGCGCCAGCGGTTCCGCCTGCCGGGCCCAGTCGGCGACGGTGGTGCGTAGGGCAGCGGCATTGGCGGCGATGGCGGCGGGATCGTCGAGCAGGCCGAGCAGCGCTGTCTCCCAGGCGGCGGGATCGTCCGGGATCAGCGGCACCGTGCCGGCCAGCGCCTGCGAGGCCGGACCGGCGCCGAACAGCGCCGCGGCGCCGAGCCGGGCGGCGTCGATGGCCTTGGTCGGGGCGCGCGCGCGGTTGACGGCGGTGTCGCGTAGCGGCGCGATCAGGATGCCGCCGCCGCCGGTGGTGTGGGCGCGATAGGCAGGCCAGTCCATTTCGCCGATGAAGCGCACCTGCTCGGAGAAGCTCCATAGCGATGCGGCGGCCTGTGGGCCGATGACCTCGATGCGCGTGGCCGGACGCTTCGCCAGTACCCGGCGGACGATGTCGGCGGCAAGGCCGTGATCGCCGAGATGGCTGAGCTGGGCATGGTAGCGCACAAGGTCCGAGGGCGGCGGCAGCGGCGCGGCGAGGTCGTCCGCGCCCGGCAGCGGCGTGAGGATCCGCGGTTGCCAGGCGGCGAGGCGGTCGGCCAGTGTCGGCGTGGAGACCCAGAGCCGGCAGCCGCGCGACCGCAGCAGGCGCAGCGGCAGCAATCCCTGCAGCGCCACCAGCGCGCGGTAGCCGAGCGGCAGCCGGCGGTCGCGGAGCATCGCCTTGTAGTCGTCGTCGACGAAGGCGGCGAGGCGTGCGCCCGGCGCGGCGCGCAGCGCCCGCAGCCAGCGCCAGGGCAGATAGCGGCAGATGATCACCAGGGCGTCGTCGAGCGCGACGTCGGCGGGGTGATGCAGGCGGGTGTCGATGGTCTCGACGCTCACATCCATCCTCGCCAGCCGTGGCATGAGGTAATAGTCGGAGCTGGGATTGGCCCCGCGCACCAGCACCAGCACACGCTGGCGCGGCGACCTCGCATTTCCAACCATACGCCCCGCCTCTCGGCCATCACGCACTCCACCTCTGCGTGTTTAACAGCAGCTTCGTGCCGGCGGAAAGCTCTTCCTTCGCACTGCGGCAATGGTGTAAGCCAGCCGTCATGTCCGCTCCAGCAGGCCCGAGGATGCAGCCGGACCGCGAGCCCGCTCAATCTGCACGTGAACCCGAGCCGCGCGGAAGTGTTCCGCCGGGCGCCCCACGTCGCGATTCCCTCGCCATCGTGTCGGGCGGATCAAGCGGCATCGGCCTCGCCTGCGCCGCCGTGTTGGCAGCGAGGGGGCACCGCGTGGCGCTGCTCGCCCGCGACGAGGCGCGGCTGGCCCAGGCGATCGAGACGATCCGGCATGATCACCCGGCGGCGCAGCTGGTCGCCCATTCGCTCGACGTGTGTGACGCCGGTGCCTGCGAAGCGGCGGTGGCGGCGCTGGTCGCCGAGCACGGCCCGCCGGCCTGGCTGGTCAACAGTGCCGGCATCGCCGAGCCCGGCCTGTTCCTCGAACAGCCGCTCGCCGCCCATGAGGCGCAGCTCGCCACCAACTATCTCGGTTCGCTCTATCTCTCCCACGCCGCGGCGCGCCACATGGCGGCGGCCGGGAGCGGCCGGCTGGTCTTCGTCTCCTCCGGAGCCGGGCTGTTCGGCATTTACGGCTATTCCGCCTATGCGCCGTCGAAATTCGCGGTGAGGGGGCTCGCCGAGGTGCTGCGCGTCGAGCTGGCGCCGCTGGGCATCGGCGTGACGGTGGCCTATCCGCCGGATACCCGCACGCCGCAGCTTGAAGCCGAGCAACGCACCAAGCCGGCGGCGACGCGCCTGATCACCGCCGGCGGCGGCGAGTGGGAGGCGGATGCGGTGGCGCGCCGGATCATTGCCGCCGCGCTCGCCGGCCGCTTCGCCGTGGCGCCGGGCCTGCCGACCGCCTTCGTCAACCTGTTCCACAGCCTGATCGCGCCGCTGCTGCGGGCGCGGCAGCAGCGGTTGATCCGCGCGGCCGGGGCGCCTCGCCGCGAGGGCTGAGCGCGGCTCGCCGCTATCGGACGGGAGAAGGCGCTGGCGTCGGGGAGATGGCGGGTGCTTCCGCGGCTGCCGGGGCCTGTCGCGCGGTCGGGGTGAACAGCAGCCCCTGGGCGAGGCGCAGGATCGAGGCGACCTCGTTGCCGTGGTGCTGGCGCACCAGTTCGCTGATGCGGGTGCGCGCGCCCCACAGGTCGCCCTTGCGCCAGTTGGTCTGGTTGCGCCACGGCTCCGCCTTGTACCAGACCAGCGCCTCCGGCACCGTGCCGATGCGCAGGCCGGCGAGCTTGGCCTGCACCAGCGCCCGCCAGTCTTCCGCGTGGTAGAGGAAGCCGTCCTCGACGAAGCCGCCGGCGGCGAGGAACTTCTCGCGGTCGGCGATGAAATTGGTGTCGCCGATCACGTTGAAGACGTAGCAGGCGGCGCCGCCGTCACCGAGGAACAGGAAGCGCCGATAGGCCTGCTCTTCCGCCATGTCGGCGTCGGAGGCCACGAAGTCGAGCGCGCAGGTGACGAGGTCGAACCCCCCCGCCGTCAGGGCGCGGGAGAACACCTCCAGTTCCTGCGGCTTGGAGACGTTGTCGTCGTCGTGGAACTTGACCCACTTGCCCTTGGCCGCCTTTGCCGCGGCATTGCGCGCCGCCGCCGGGAAGCGGGCGCCGTCCGAGCGTGCCACCCGTACCGGGAAGGGCAGGTCGGTGCGCCCGGGCAGGGCGGCGAGATAGGCCTGCGCCTCCGGCGTCGCCGAATGGTCGTCGCCGATCACGATCTCCAGCGGCTTCAGCGTCTGGCGGGCGAAGCCGTCAATGGCGCGGGCGAGGCCGGCGGGATTGTCGCGATGAGTGATGCAGACCGAGATGTCGGAAGTCACCGGCGTCGCCGGCACTGAGGTCCGGCGCCGCGCGGCGTCCTCTTCCAGCAGTTCGCGGGTGAACTCGGCATGCTGGCGGGCGGCGTCGACGGCGGGAATGTTCCCGCGCTGCACCCCGCCGCCGGCCTCGACGAATCGGGTGAGCGCCGCGCCGACATCCCAGGCGGTCGGCGGCACGAAGCAGTTGGCGCGGTCCTGCGGCGCGACCAGCTCGGCGCCGCCGCCCACTTCGGTCGACAGGAAGGGAATGCCGCGCGCCAGGCATTCCTGGATGGTGCAGGGAATGTTGTCGCTGAGCGAGGGCATGACGGCGAGCGCACCGGTGGACTGCAGCAGATCCAGCGCCTCGTTGGCGTTGAGGTTGTCCAGCAGTTCCCATTCGATGTCGAGCCGCGACATGCGCAGGCCGAACATGTCCGCCGAATAGGCGGGATCGTTGATCTTGCCGAGCAGCAGCACCTTGAACGGCCGGCTCGCCCGCTGCTGCAGCATCTGCAGCGCGTCGATGAACAGGTTCAGGCCCTTGCGGTGCTCCAGCCGCCCGAAGAAGGCGAGGGTCGGCACGGCGTCGGCCGGCTGGGCGGCGCGGATATTGTGCCCGGCCTGGGCATGCGCCTTCGGCAGGATGTTCTGGATCACCCGCACCGTCGGCGGCATCGTCCAGCCGTCATTGCGCAGGAAGGACAGCATGTACTCGCTGGGCGACAGGATGGCGTCGGCGTGCTGCACCGAGCCGCGCTCCATCGCCTCGCGGAACAGCACGTTGGGGCTGATCACCGGCGCGTTGCTCCAGCGCATCGACCAGGCGGTCGGCCCGTGCAGCTGCGCGACGATCGGGCCGCAATCGAGCAGGCCGGCGCGCTTGGCCAGCGCCGGATAGTAGCCGATGCCCAGATAGTCGGCGACATGGACGATGTCGTAATGCGTCTCGCGCAGGTGCCGGTACACCGCATAGGAGCGCAGCGGATCCGAGCCGCCGCCCGCCATCGCCGGCACGGCGACGTTCTCCAGCACCGAATAGTCCAGCTCGTGGAAGCCGATCCCCTCGCGCCCGAGCGCCTCGCGCCACATCGGCGCGTCGCCGACCTCGTAATTCGGGTTGGCGTAGATCACCGTCACCTTGTGCCCGGCATCGACCAGCGTTTCGGCGAGGCCGCGCAGCGCCGTGCCGACCCCGCCATTGCGGACCGGCCCGGCGAAATCCGCGGTGGCGATGGCGATCGAAGCGGACATCAGGTCTCCTCGGAGCGGGCGAGTGTGTGGACCTCGTCGCCGTCCCGGACGGTGAGCGTCCAGGGCGTGCCGGCGGGGATCATGCCGAGCGGCGCGGAGAAGGCGCAGAAGCCGTCCATGCCGGTCTGCGCCACGAGATCGCGGCGGTAGAGCGTGGCGCGGGCGGACCAGATCTCCTGCGTCCCGGCGTTCAGCGCCACTTGCGGCCGCCGGCCGGGGGCAAGCAGGTTCACCGCCCAGCCCGTGAGGAAATCGGGGCGCAGCCCGGCCCGCAGCTGTTCCTCGATCGCCTGCTCGAGGAAGGTCACGACGTTCGGCGGCCTGAGCTCGGTGACGAGGCTGCGCCGTCCCCGCTGCTCGGCGAAGAGCTGCAGCCGGCTCTGGCGCAGCAGGAAGCGCAGCGGCAGCGCCTCCCAGAACGCCCGCGCAGAGGCGTCGAGGTCGGCGCGTTCGGTGCCGGGGGCGAAGCGGTGCTCCTCGCCGCGCTCGTTCACCGCCACCAGCGCCAGCGGGGCGGGGTCGGACGAGGCGATCCAGCCGGTCACATGGGTGCGGGCGCAGGCCTCGACGTTGAAGCGGAACTGCGGCACCAGCAGGCCGGCGGGCGGCATCTTGAAGTTCGCCCGGTAGCAGGGCGTGCCGCCCTGCATGACCAGCAGCGTCACGGTTTCGTCAGTATCATCCGGCTGAATACCGAGACCGAGCCAGTTCGCGAGCGGGAAGCTGAAGCCGCAATGCAGCGTATCGTAACCGCCCATCACCACATCGGACCGCGGCAGTGCCGGCGTGCCGATGTCGAAGCTCCGCGGGGTGACGACATGGACCGAGAGCGGGCCCATCGAGGGGGTCTTGGCGATCACCCAGCCGACGACGCCGAAGGCGGAGAAGGCTTCGAGATTTCCGGTGACGTGTTGGGATTTGATGCCCTGGCCGACAGGCGGCCCCTTCAAGGCGGATTGGCCAGACAGCATACGAAACCCGCTTCCCACCTGTTCGCCATGCTCCTGTCGGTCATCGCCCGGACCCACCTTGACGATTGGCCCTTGAGACCAGCTTTTATCCGGCGCCCTATTTGGAGTAAAGTGCGTCAGTAGGTGTTCTGCCGATGGCACGCTCTTGAGCCTACGCTGTGTCAAGCGGTTATGTATTTGAATGTATTTTTTAGTATTGTTTTGAGCCATGCGGACCATATTTTGCTCCCTCTGGCAGAAAGCCCTGAATTCAGATGAGCGTCGAGTCGGCCACGCATCCCATGACTGATACGACTCGACGGAACGATCTGCTGGCTTTCAGCTCCCGGTTGTCGGACGAGCTGCGGCGTTCCGCCCGGCAGTCGCGCGTCCGTGGTATCGCCAAGGGGCAGCGTCGGGCGGTGCATTTCGTCCGGCGGGTGCCGTGGCTGGCGATACCTCTTCAGGTTGTGGTTCGGCCGAGCTTTCTCCTCTGCGTCGTCGCGCCGACACTTCTACTGGTCTTCTATTTCTTCTTCATCGCCTCCGATCAGTACGCCTCCGAGGCGCGCTTCGCGGTGCGCGCCGGCGACACCACCTCCATCGACACGGTGACGGCGCTGACGGGCCTGCCGTCGGTCACCCAGTACCAGGACACGACGATCGTCATCGAGTATCTGAAGAGCCGGGCGATCGTCGAGGAACTGGAGAGGAAGATCCAGCTCTCGAAGATGTTCCAGAGGTCGGGCGTCGACTGGTTCAGCCGGCTGGAGGCGTCGCCGTCGATCGAGGACGTGGTGAATTATTGGCGCCGACGCGTCTCGACGTCCATCGAGATGCCGTCGGGGATCATCACCGTGAGGGTCAACGCCTTTTCGCCCGAGGATGCGGTGACCATCAACAAGGCGGTGGTCGAGCTCAGCGAGCAGCTGGTCAACGGGCTCGGCGAACGCGCCCGGCGCGATCTGATCGCGGCGAGCGAGCATGAGGTCGCGCGTTCCGAGGAGCGTCTGCGCGATGCGCGTGCCGCGCTCAAGGACTGGCGCAACGACGTCGGCATGCTCGATCCCACCAGCGCCGCCGAGGGCATCCAGAGGCTTATCGCCACGCTCAAGCAGGAGCAGCTTCGCCTGCGGCAGGAGATCTCGACCTCCTCCAAGACCCTGAGCGCCGCGGCGCCGCAGCTTCAGGTGCTGAAGTGGCGCGAGGAGGCCACGCAGGAGCAGATCGACATTCTGGAGCGCCAGCTCACCTCACCGGCCGGGCAGGGGAAGACCTCGATTTCGAACGTCATTTCCCGCTTCGAGGAAATCGAGCTGAACCGGTCGCTGGCGGAGAGCCTCTACACGCTGGCCGCGTCGAATTTCGAGCGGGCGCGCATCAACAGCGAGCGCCAGCAGCTCTATCTCAATACTTTCGTGCAGCCCAACCTGCCGGACGAGCCGTCGGGTCCGAAGCGGCTGCGGAATGTTCTTCTTGGCATGCTGACGCTGCTGTGCCTATGGGGAGGGGGAACCGCCCTCGTCCGCTTCCGCCAGAGGCTGCGCACCAAATAAGGAGGGGCGGGCATGGTCATCGTTGATCACGTCACCAAGTACTACACGGTCAATTTCCGCAAGAAGGTCGTGCTGGACGACGTTTCCGTGGTGTTCAACCCGCGCCGCAGCTACGGCCTGCTCGGGCAGAACGGCGCGGGCAAGTCGACTTTCCTGCGGTTGATCGCCGGCTCGGAGGAACCCAATAAGGGGCGGATCTGGCGCAATTCCCGGGTTTCCTGGCAGCTGGGCTTCACCGGCGGCTTCCATGCCAAGATGACGGGGCGGGAGAACGTCATGTTCCTCGCCCGCGTCTATGGCGTCGATCTCAAGAAGACGCTCGACTTCGTCTATGATTTCGCCGAGCTCGGGCCTGACATCGATGCGCCCGTCGGCACCTATTCCTCGGGCATGAGCGCCCGCCTGGCCTTCGCCATGTCGATGGCGGTCGATTTCGATTTCTACCTGGTCGACGAATCGACGGCGGTCGGCGACAGCCGCTTCCAGCAGCGTTGTGCGGCGGCGTTCGCCGAGCGCCGGTCGCGCGCCGGCCTCATCATGGTTTCGCACTCCGTCTCGACCATCAAGGACTACTGCGATACCGGAATGATCCTGTCCAACGGCAAGCTGCTGATGTTCGACGACCTCAACGAGGCGATCGAGCGTTACCGCCAGATGATGCAGTAGCGGCTGGCCGGCGGCCGGTCATTTGCCGGCTACGGTTCTCTCGGCCCGGCGGGCATTGGCGGCCCGCGTGGCGGCAAGCCGCGGCGGCGGGTCGATGAAGGCGCCGTCGCCATTGACGCCGCCGCTCAGGATCCGCTCGACGATGATCGCGCGGGCATGCGCGCTGCCCTGCGGATTGTAGAACGAGCCGGGCAGCTGGATGGTGCCGGCGAGGCCGCGCACCAGCGCGTCGAGCAGCTCCATGTCGACGTGGCCGGGCTCGCTCCAGAACCGGTCGAGCGGCACGTCCGAGGTCAGTCCCGCTATGTCGTAGACCGCCACGCCCATCACCTTGGTGGGGCGACCGACCCGCAGCGCGTGCAGCCCCACCGTCGAGTTGATGACGATCACCGAGGTCGCCCGCTCCAGCATCTCCGGCAGCGCCCCGCCGTCGATCGCGGTCACCCGGTCGGCGATGCCGGCCTCGCCCGCCAGCTGCATCACCTCGGTGCACCAGTCGATCAACCCGACATCGAGCGGGTGCTGCTTCACCACGATGCCGAGCTCGGGTGGGGCATGGCGGGCGAAGGAGGTGAACGCCTCGCGCAGCATCTGGCGCTGGTCGGAATAGGGCGAGTTGTAGCGGATCTGGTAGTCGTTCTGCAGCTGCAGCGGGATCAGCACGAAGGGCTTTTCCATGCGCGCGGCGAGCGCCGCGAGCGCGGCCTTCTCGCGCCGCGCCTGCCGCCGCCAGCGCAGCGGCGCGCTCGCATATTCGACCAGCGGATTGTAGAAGCGGTCCGCATCGTAGTGCGGATAGAAGAAGAAATAGAAATAGTTGACGAGGTGGTAGAAGACCTCGTTGAACGCTTCCTGCGCGAAGGAATAGGGGAAGACCCGCTCTTCCGGCACGTCGTCCACCCGTCCGGCGACGGCGCGTATGGCGGCGGGGTCGTTGGGGAAATGCGACCAGCCGCCCATGCCGCCGCGCTCCAGCGTGATCCAGGCCGGGCGCAGATAGCCGAACTCGATGACATGCGGCGTGGCGCCGAGCCCGGGGGCGATCTCGGCGGCGATGCGGTGATAGGGCTGCCGGTCGCCGTAATAGATGACGTCGGTCACGCCTTCGCGGGCGATCAGCGCCGTGAGCCAGCTGCCCCAGTCCTCCAGCCGGCCGCGATAGGAGAGCGCGTTGCGCCGGCCCCAGTAGAGCCGCTCGGCGGTGGAGAAATTGACCTTGATCGCGCGATGGCCGGCGGCCTCGAACGAGCCGGCCAGTTCACGCCAGAAATGCGACGGTGGCCCCTGGAGAAACAGGAGCGTCCTCACCGGACCGGACATGCGGGACATTCCTAGCGCGTGCGGGCGGCACCGTTTCGCTGGGCCAGCAATTGCGTGAGATTGGCAATCGACAGGCCGGCTTGGGCGAGTGCCTGCTTTTCCTCGGCCAGCACGGCGACGGCGTGGTCGATGTCCTCGCGCGTGTGCTCGCTGGAGACGAAGAAGCGCAGTCGGGCGGAATGGTTCGGCACCCCCGGCGGCAGCACCGGGAAGGCGTAGATGCCGCGTTCCAGCAGGCGTTCCGCCAGCAGGATGGTCTGGAGCGCGTCGCCGATGATCACCGGCACGATGCCATAGCCCCAGGCCGGCCCATGGTCGAGCCCGTGCTCGGCGAGGCGGGCGATCATGTGATGGCCGTTCGCCTTGAGCCGGGCGAGCCGCTCCGGCTCGCGCAGCATCACCGCCAGCGCCGCATTGGCGGCGGCGGCGGTGGCGGTGGGCATGCCGACGCTGTAGACGAGGCCGGGGGCGGCGAATTTCAACAGGTCGACCAGCGCGCCCGAGCCGGCGACATAGCCGCCGCAGCTCGCCAGCGATTTCGACAGCGTGCCCAGCCAGATGTCGATCCGCTTCGGGTCGACGCCGCATTGCTCGGCGATGCCGCGCCCGGTGGCGCCGAGCACGCCGAGCCCGTGCGCGTCGTCCACCATCAGCCAGCAGCCATGGCGCTCCTTCAGCTCCACCAGCGCCGCGAGGTCGGGGCCGTCGCCGTCCATGGAGAACAGGCCCTCGGTGACGATCATCACATTGTCGAAGCGCCCGCGCTCGGCGGCCAGCATGGCGTCGAGCTCGCCGAGGTCGTTATGGGCGAAGCTGCGCCGCGCCGCGCCCGACAGCCGACCGCCGACCACGATGCAGTTGTGGATCCAGGCATCGTGCAGCAGGAGGTCGTTCGGGCCCAGCAGCGCGGCGATCGCCGACACCGCCGTGGCGTGCCCGCTGACGAAGACCACCGCGTCCTCGGCCTCGTAGAGCGCGGCGAGCGAGCGTTCCAGCGCCGCATGCACCGGCCGCTCGCCGGAGGTGATGCGGCTGCCCGACACCGAGGTGCCGAAGCTGGCAATGGCCTCGGTGGCCGCCTGCGAAACCTCGGGATGGCCGTTCAGGCCGATATAGTCGTAGGAGGTGAAATTCAGCACCTCGCGGCCGTCGATGCGGGTGAGGCGGCCGGCCTTGGCCTCGTGGACGCGGTAATAGGGGCTCTTCACCCCCAGCATCTCGCTCACCGCCTTCTGCTGCGCCATGGTCTGGAAGGCGGCGAGCTGGCTGAAGCCCTTGGCCTTGGTGCGTGCGGGCACGGCGGCCGGCGCCTCCGCCGTCTTGACCGAGCGCATCTGCGCGATGAGGGCACCGACCTGGCCCTGTGAGAGCCGGCCCGGCGTATCCCGCTCCGTCATGTCAGGCGTTCTCCGCTGTAGTCGAGCTGGGCGATGGCCGCCGCGGTGCTCTCGGTCTCGCTGGGCGCCAGGCTGAAGGATTCCAGCTTGGCGGCGGCAATGGCGTCGGCCTCGGAAGGCGCGTCGGGCGCCTCCTGTCCCTCGCCATGCAGCAGCGGCAGGGCCTGCACCACGATGTCCTCCACCGTGCGGTCGCTGATCGAGATGATCGGCAGCTCGATGCCGCAGCTCTGCTCCAAGGCGAGCCGCAGTTCCAGCGCCATCAGCGAATCCATGCCCATCTCGCCCAGCGGCCGCTTGATGTCGACCGCCTCCGGCGCCAGCCGCAGGATCTTGGCGATCTCGCGCCCGATGGCCTCGCCGAGGATCTGCTTGGCCTCGGCCTCCGACTTGCCCACGAGCCGGCTGGCGAAGTCGACCTCGCCCTCCTCGAAGTCCCGGCTTTCGCCGCCGAGCAGGCCGGCGAAGGTCGGCGAGGTGAGGATGGCGAGCTTCTCCGCCACCATGGAATGGCCGATATCGGCGAAGAAATGCACCGGCCCGGCTCTCTCCTGGTCGGCGAGCAGCCGGCCGAGCTGGGCAAGGCCCTCGGCGGAGGTGATGCCGTTGACGCCTGTGGTGCGCTTGAGGCGCTCGGCGAGCTCGGCGTCGCGGGCGATGACGCCGGTGTCGGAGATCGCGCCCCAGCCGATGGCGAGGCCCGGCAGGCCCTCCTGCCGGCGCCGGCGCGCCACGCCTTCGAGGAAGGCGTTGGCGGCGACATAGGCGCCCTGGCCGGGGCTGCCGATCAGCGTCGTCGCCGAGGAATAGACGACGAAATAGTCGAGCGCCGCCGCACGGGTCGCCTTGTCCAGCGCCAGCACGCCGTCGATCTTCGGCTTCAGCACCGTGTCGAGGCTCGCCGGGGTGAGGCTCGACAGCATGCCGTCCTCCAGCACCAGCGCGGTGTGGACCACCCCGCGCAGCGTGCCGAAGCGCGCCTTGAGCTGCTCGACCAGCGCCTCCACCGCCGCCGCGTCGGTGGCGTCGAGCCTGAAGGGCGAGAAGGTCACCCCGCGCGCCGCATAGGCGGCGACGGTGTCGGCGAAGGCCGGATCGATCACCCCGCGCCGCGAAGCGACCGCGACATGGGTGGCACCGCGATCGGCGAGCCAGAAGGCGGTGGCGAGGCCGAAGCCCGCCGTGCCGCCGACCACCAGGTGCACGCCCTCGGCACTGGCGTGGAACACGCCGGGATCCTCGGCGCCGGCGCCGGCCGGCTGCACGATCAGCTTGCCGAGATGCTCGGCGCTGCGCATCAGGTGCAGGGCGTCCGCCACGTCGTCGGCGGTGAAGCGCCGATAGGGCAGCGGGCGCAGCGAGCCGTCGGCGAGGTGGACGCCGAGCGCGCCCATGATGCGGGCGACGCTGTCGGTGTCGTGCTTCAGGAGCTCGTCGAGGTCGATGCCGAAATAGCTGAGATTGTGCACGAAGGGGCGCAATTGCAGCGTGGTGTTGTTGAGGTAGTCGCGCTTGCCGAGTTCGAGGAAGCGGCCGAACGGGCGCAGCACCCGCACGCCCTCGCGCATCGCCTCGCCCGACAGCGAGTTGAGCACCACGTCGACGCCGCCGATCTGGGTGAGCGCGTCGACGAACTCCAGTGAGCGGGAATCGAAGGCCTTCTCCGCCCCGAGCGCGCAGGCGAGCGCGCGGCGCGCCGGCGTGCCGGCGGTGGCATAGACGGTGGCGCCGCGCCGGCGGGCGATCTGGATCGCCGCCATGCCCACCGCGCCGACCGCGCCGTGGATCAGCACCCGGTCGCCGGCCCTGAGGCGCCCGGCCTCCTCCAGCGCGTACCAGGCGGTGGCGAAGGCGACCGGAATGGTGGCGGCCTCCTCCAGCGATAGGCCGTCCGGCACCTTCTGCACATGCGCCGGCGCCGCGACGACATGCGAGGCGAAGGCGCCGGAGGTGAAGGCCATCACCCGGTCGCCGGGCGCGAAGTCCCGGCAGTCCGGCCCGACCCGCGTCACCGTGCCCGAGCATTCGAAGCCGAAGGCCGCCCGCGTCAGCCCGCCGGAGAGCAGGTCTTCGTCGAGGATGCCGAAGGCGACCATCACGTCGCGGAAATTGAGGCCGGTATAGGCGACCGCGATCTCCACCGCCTCGCCTTCCGGCGCCGGTCGCGTCTCGATGCTCCAGGCGACGTCCTGCGTCGACAGCGCGTTCTTCGGCCGCAGCACCGCCCGTGCCGTGTCGGACACCGGGCGGATGCGCTGGCGGGTGCCGCGCCGTGCCCGCGGCACGTAGACGCCGGCATCGCCGATGCGCAGCTCGGTTTCCGGCGAGTTCTGCATCAGCGTCGCGGCGAGGTCGAGCGCCACGGTTGCCGGCGCCACTCGCGTGTCGAACTCGATGACGCGGATGTCGATCGCCGGGAATTCGTTGCGGGCGACGCGGGCGAAGGCGCGCAGCGCATGCGCGGTCACCAGCGGCTCGCTGGCCGGCGGCTTGCCGGCCGGCCGCTTCTCCGCCGGCTTCACGTCCTTGCCGGCGCCGACCGGCAGCGCCAGCCAGTAGCGCAGCCCCTCGGTCCGGGGGGGCCACCGTCGTGAAGGCGGCGACGAGGTCGAGCAGCCGCTGCTTCAGCGCCTCGCTGGCGCGGGCGGCCGGCAGGCTGGTGTCGATGAAGTGCAGCAGGTCGGTCGCGGCGCCGAGGGCGGCATCGTCGAGCCGCTCGCCCGCCACGCTGACCTCGGCGAGATCGGCGAGCTCGCGCAGCACCGCCTGCGCGGTGGCGCCGGTGGCGCCATGGGCGAGGATCGATACCGGGGCGGCCGGTCCGGCCTCCTTCGGCGAGATCCGGCCGATGGCGAGCCGGGTGAAACCGTCGCTCCATTCCGGCACCGCGTCCTCGACGCGGAACTGGTCGCGCAGCAGGCCGATATGGAACGCCGCGCGCTCATGGCCGGGCTCGCCGGCTCCCGCCTCGTCCGACAGGCCGGCAAGGCCCAGCAGCAGCTCGGCGACCGGGTCCGGGGTCTGCGCCAGCTGTGCCACCAACCCGCCCGGCTTCACCCGCCGGGCGGCGGCGCGGGTCGCGCCGGCCTCGCCGCCGAGCAGCAGGTCGAAGCGACCGCCATCGGTCCCGGCTTCCGCCAGATCGACATGGCCGAGCGTCAGGCCACGGCCGTGATGGGCGAGGAAGGCGTCGAAGGCCTCGCGCTTGTCGGTCGCCAGCGACAGGAGGATGGAATCGTTGCGCAGATACGGCACCAGCAGGCGCCACACGCCGAGATCCCAGGGCTGTGCCCACAGCACCGCGAGCGGTGCCGGCGCGCTGGCCTTGACCGCGGCGGCGAGGGTAGCGGCGAGCCGCTCGCGGCCGGCGGCGAAGATGGACAGCTCCGCCTTCACCTGTTCCTTCTGCGAGGCGGTCAGCGCGGCGGCCTGCGAGCTCGCCTGTCCCGTGCGGCCGGCGGATTCCAGATGCGCCAGCGCATGCGCGGCGAGGATGATCTCCGCCTGCGCCGCCGGCATGCCCTCCACCAGCGCGGCGAGGATGGCTTCCGGCTCCGGCAGGTCGAGCCGCCCGTCGCGGGCCTCGAACGTCTCGACGAGCGCGGCGACCCGGCGCGCGACCGGCCCGGCGGTGAGCTCGGCGACGCCATAGGGTGCGTTGCCCTCGCGTTCCAGGAAGCGGCGCGCCAGCGACAGGGTGAAGGCCTGCAGCAGCAGCCAGGATTCAGGAGCCGATCCGGATGCCGCGTCCGCTGTCCCTGCCGCTGCCGGCAGGGTGTGCGCGAGGTCGAGCACCGGGGGCGCGGCATGGGCGAGGCTCATCACCTCGTCGAGCCGCAGCACGCGCTGGTCGGCGCTGCGGCGCGACAGCACCACCGCGCGCAGATAGACGCCCTCCAGCAGCGCGACGATGTCGCCGTCCGGCGCGTAGAGCGCGATGTCGACGGTGGTGGAGGTGCTGGTTTCCACCGTGCGCCGGACGATCGCCTTGCGGATCGGGCTGTGCGGCTTCAGCACGACGACCGAGCGCAGCCGCACCGGCAGGTCGCAGCGCACCTCGCCCTCGGCGGTGGCCGCGCGGGACAGGAGAAGGCCATGCAGGCTGGCGTCGAAGCCGGTCGGGTCGAGCACATGCTCGTCGGCGAAGGCGCCGAGCGGCAGCGTGCCCTCGTTCATGTCGACGATCTGCGCGTCGGCGTCGCGGTCGAGGCGGATGACGCGGGCGAAGCTGGGGCCGTAGTCCAGCCGCGCCGCCCGGGTGGCGGTGTAGACCTCGCGCGGACCCGAAAGCGGCTTGCGTGCCTCGCCGGGGCCTTCCGGCGGCAGGCCCGGCGTGCCGGTAAAGGCCAGCACCTGGCCATGCGCATGGCGCACCCAGTCGTCGGAGGAGAGCCGGCGGCGGCTCCAGATCTCCACCACCCCGTTCTGCGGCGTGTAGCGCATGGAGATCTCGCGCATGGTCTCGGGCGCGAGGCTCATCGGCCGCTCGATGTCGAGGTCGCGCACCGCCAGCGGCACCGCGCCATGCACGTCGCGGCCGACCGCGAGGATCATCTCCAGATAGCAGGCGGCGGCCATCAGCGGCGTGCCGTCGACCACATGGTCGGCGAGATAGGGCAGCATCTTGGTGTCGAGCGACTGGCGCCACTCATTGGCGCCTTCGGTGACGCGCGAGCCGATCAGCGGATGCCGGCGCTGGCCGATGGTGAAGTTGGCGCCGAAGAACTTCAGCCGCTCTGAGGTTTGCGGCAGGGAGTGGCGCGAGCGCTGCCAGGGATAGAGCGGCAGCTCGGTGGTGTTGGCGGTCTCCTCGCCATACAGCGCGGCGGTGTCGACCTCGGCACCGCGGGCGACGAGGCGCGCGGTGATGTCCCAGACCGGGTCGGCGGCGCCCTCGTCGTCACTCAGGCCGGCGACGGCCTCGCCCGGCCGGTCGAGCGCCTTCAGCGTCTCGGAGATCGCACCGGTGAGGATCGGGCGCGGCGACACTTCGAGGAAGAGCGAGGCGCCGAGCTCGGCGGCGCGCTCCACCGCGGCGGAGAACAGCACCGGCTGGCGGATGTTGCGCCACCAGTAGCCGGCGTCGCAGGCCGCGCCGTCCATGACGTCGCCGGTGACGGTGGAGATGAAGGGCAGGGTGCCGGAGCGGGCGTGCAGCTCGCCGAGATCGGCGATCATCTCGTCTTCCAGCGGGTCGAGCAGGTCCGAATGGAAGGGGTAGTCGAGATCCATCAGGATCACCGGGATGCGTTCCTGCCGCATCCGCTTCTGCGTCGCCTTGATGTCCTCGGCCGGGCCGCTCAGCGTGACCGAGGCCGGGCCGTTCACCGCCGCGATGGCGACGCGGCCGAGCCCGTTGCGGTCGAGGAAGGCCTGCACCTCGGCGGCGCCGGCGGCGGCGACCGCCATGCGGCCCTGGCCCTTGATGCGCTCCTGGTGGAGGCTGCGCAGATGGATGAGGCGCACGGCTTCCTCGAGGCCGAGCGCGCCGGCCGCCCAGGCCGCCGCGACTTCGCCGACGCTGTGGCCGAGCACCATGTGCGGGGCGATGCCCTGCGCGCCCAGCGCCGTCACCAGCGCCGACTGGATGGCGAACAGCAGCGGCTGCGCGGTCGAGGTTTCCTTCAGCCGGACGGCGAGGTCGTCGGCGTCGAGACGCTCGACGATCGACCAGCCCGCCAGCGGCGCGAACAGCGCGTCGATGCGGTCGATATGGGCGCGGAAGACGGCGTTGCGCGCATAGGCGCGACGCCCCATGCCGGCCCATTGGCAGCCATTGCCGGAGAACACGAAGGCGGTCTTGCCGTCCGGCTTGGGCTCGCCGCCCTTGGTCGCGGCGGCCTTCACGGCGGCGGCGCGGGCGCCGAAGGAGGGCGCGCCGCCCTCGCCGGCCTCGCGCAGCGCCTGCACCACGTCACCGGTCGGGCCTAGCGGGATCGCCAGCCGGTGCTCCATCGCCTCGCGGCGATGCGCCGCCGCATTGGCGATCTCCGCCAGCGGCACGCTCTCGCGCTCCACCACGTCGGCATAGCGCAGCGCCAGCGCGGACAGCGCGTCCGGGGTCTGCGCGGAGATGGTCAGCATCTGCGCCGCCGGGGGCTGCGCGGCGCGCGCTCCCGCCGCTTCCTGCGGGGTGGGGCCGCGCAGCACGATATGGGCGTTGGTGCCGCCGAAGCCGAAATTGCACACGCCGGCCAGCAACGGCTCGTCGCCATCGTCGAGCGCGATCGCCTCGGTGGTCGGGGCGAGGTTCAGCGCCGCGAAATCGATGTTCGGGTTGAGCTCGTCGAGCATGGCGGTGCGCGGCAGCCAGCGCTTCTGCAGCGCCATCGACGCCTTCAGCAGGCCGACGAGGCCGGAGACCGGTTCGAGATGGCCGACATTCGACTTGGCCGAGCCGATGGGCAGCGGCCGCGAGCGCTTTTGCGCGATGCCGGCGCCGATGGCGCCCGCTTCCACCGGGTCGCCGACCGGCGTGCCGGTGCCGTGCGCCTCCATGAAGGCGAGGCGGTCGACGTCGATCCCGTGCTCCTCATAGACCGCTTCGAGCAGGGCCTGCTGGCCCCTGGCCGAGGGCAGCGAGATGCCGGTGGTGCGGCCGTCGGAATTGATGCCGGAGGCGACGATCACCGACCGCACCGCCTCGCCCTTGGCGCGGGCGTCGGGAAGGCGGCGCAGCACGATGGCGGCGAAGCCCTCGGAGCGCACATAGCCATCGCCCTTGGCGGAGAACGGCCGGCAGCGCCCGGTCGGCGAGAGCATCCGCGCGGCGGAGAAGCCGATGAACGGCGCCGGCGAGAGCAGCAGATTGGCGCCGGCGACCACGGCGAGGTCGATCTCGTCGTCGCGCAGCGCCCGGAGCGCCTGGTGCAGCGCCACGAAGGACGAGGCGCAGGCCGCGTCGATGGTCATGCTCGGGCCGGACCAGTCGAAGGCGTAGGAGACCCGGTTGGCGATGATCGACAGCGAGTTGCCGGCGATGAAATGGCTCTGGATCGCCGCGAGATCGACCGAGGTGTGGGTCTGGTAGTCGACATTGGAGGCGCCGACATAGACGCCGACGCCCTTGCCGCTCAGCCGCGAGGGCACCATGCCGGCGCTTTCCAGCGCCTCCCACACCACTTCGAGCAGCAGCCGCTGCTGCGGGTCGATCTGCGCCGCCTCGCGCGGGGAGACGCCGAACACGCCGGCGTCGAAGCCGAGCGGGTCGTCGAGATAGCCGCCGGCGAAGGTGTAGCTGTAGCCGGGAGCGGGGCCGGGATGCAGGAAGCGGTCGACGTCCCAGCGCCCGACCGGCTTGTCGGAGACGGTGCACTCGCCCTTGGCCAGAACGTTCCAGAATTCGTCCGGCGACTGGGCGCCCGGGAGCCGGCAGGCATATCCGAGGACCGCCACTTCAGGCTGAGATCGATTGACGCCACGAGCCATCCAGCCGCTCACTCTCTCGTACCGAACAACGGACGCGTCGCCGCGTGGAACGTCCCTGGAATCCTCCCTGCCATCAAGCAGATCGCCCCCGCACCTTCACACCGCATTTCCGCGCCCCGTAGAGAACATACAACATGGACGGCGACGCACCAGCCTGCCGCGGTCCGCATCCCGCGCTATCCCTGCGTGCCGACAATCAAAATCCGTGCCGCTCGCCCGGCCTGTCCTCGCCTTTCGCAAGCCTGATAAATTCCGCGACGCCGCCTTTGATGCCGAAACAGCACCGTCTCAGGCGGCGCTGTCCGTCAGCAGGTGCCGCAGCACCAGCGCGTTGATCGCCTTGAAACGGTCGGGCGACAGCGCCTCGAACACCTCCGAGCGGATGCGCCCGGCAGGGAAAAGCGTGTCGCGCCCGGGAGGGCTCTTCATCATCGAGAAAATCTGCGCATTCGCCGCTGCAAAACGATTCATGAACGCCGCCATCTCCGAAGCCGGGATCCAATCGAGATCCGGGCGCCGCGGAAACTCATCAATATGCTGTCCAATATCCAACAGGACTCGAGCGATCGCTGCCAATTCCCGCTTCGACAGCCCGGTCATGTTGAGCTGGCGCTTGAATTCGACCAGCTCGATAGGCAGGCTTTCGTTGAATTCCGCGATCTTGTCAATCTTGCCTATGTCGATACCAATATGATGGAAGAAATCACGTATCAGTTCCCCATCCTTGGCCAGATCCTCGAAAATAGCAATATCGACAATTTTAAAGTACTTTTTGAACAGATTGATCTGTTCGAGATATTGGAAGAATGGTAGCCGGGTCTTCAGGAAGTGACGGAAGTCCTGTTTCATGTGCTTGGCCTTGACGTTCTCCTGATACAGTGATCGGGAGAAATCATCCTGCCGGCGCAGCACGATCAGGATTTCCGGCTCCAGCGGCGCCGTCACTTCCGCCAGCCGCGCGATATAGGCTTCGCGGGCGGCCCAATATTCAGCGCTTCCCTTGGGTTTCTCGGGAATGAGATGGCGGTAGATCGGCTCGGCACTGATCAGCACATGGCTGGCGTCGCCGGCCTCGCGCGCGATCGCCTGCACGAACTCCCCCGCCTGCTCGAAGGACAGCGAGGACAGCGTTCCCGCCACGGCGTGGGAGAAGTCGTGATGCGCGGGATGGCGCTTCAGGCCGATCAGGTCGAAGCCGGGATACCACAGGCCGATGTCGCGCAGCTCGCGCGCCCGGCGGGCGGCGAATTGCTGGATGGTGGTGGTCCCGGTCTTGTGGGTGCCCACATGCAGGATCGTTCTCATCGCACGCACCGGAACTGGGGGGATTTCGACAATCGCTGCCATTCCTGTCGATGCGTCGGGAGGCCGGCAGCGCACCCGCCGGGTGGTACCCGGCCAGATTGCGAGCGGAATACCGAAGACCGTCTGTAAGATACCGGCTGTTTAAAGACGATGCGCCGATCCTGCAAGCCGGCCACCCGCAGGGTCAGGCGCCCTCCCGCCGCCGCCGCGTCCGCCGCACGGGTGCGGCAGGTGGAGCAGGTGGAGCAGGTGGAGCAGGTGGAGCGGGTGGAGCAGGTGGGACAGGAGGGGCAGGCGGGTCGCGCTCGAACACCGCGAAGCTGGCGAAGGTGGTGTTGAGGTCGTTGAATTCGTCGAAGGGGTAAGGATGGGCCGGCCGGTCCACCACCCGCCAGTCCGGCCGCTCGCGGGCGACCCAGCCGCTGAACCAGCGATGGCGGATATGCGGCACATGGCCGGGGCGGTCCCAGTCCGAGGCGTAGACCAGCACGTGGCGCCGCGCCGAATCGAACAGCCGGCGCATGTAGCCGTCATAGATGTCGTCCTCGACGAGGTGGTAGATCACGTCGAGCGACAGCGCCAGATCGTGTTCCGTCTGCGCCTCCGCTTCCGCCCGCGCATGGCCCGCGAAGGTCTCGAAGCGCCAGCCCGCCCGGTCGGCATAGCGCTCGCGGCAGGCGGCGATCACCGTCGGCGAGACGTCGAGGCCGAGATAGCTGCGCGCCCGGAGCGCTTCGATCTGGTAGCCGTCGCCGCAGCCGAAATCGATGACGCTGCGCACCCCGTTCAGCCGGATGAAGCGGTTGACGAAGGCGGCCTTGTAGTTGGCGAGCAGCCCGCGCGAGCCGGCGCCGGAATGGCCGCCGGCGGCGTAGCGTCGTTCCCAGTAGCTCCCGGAGGAGAACGCTGCGGCGTCGTCGGCCATGATGCCTCCCGCGCGGCATGGCGCCCGCGTCGACCCGTCGAAGAACCGGTCGACGCGGGCGCCATGCCCGGCTGCTTGGTTCTGTCGCCGGCTGTTGCTATAGCTGGCAGCGGCTTGCGGGGAGTTGTTCATGCTGATTAAGGGTGATGTCAACGGTGTCCGGCCCTCCGGCGAGATTTGGGGCTGGTTGCTCGACGCTGATTCTCCCGACACCACGCTGATCGTCCGCGTTTCGATCGCTGGCTACGAATTCGAGATCCCGGCGGACGTACACCGCCCCGACATCGCCAAGGGCTTCGGCGGCCACGGCAATCACGGCTTCGTCTTCGTGCCGCCGCCGTCCATTCCCCCCGGCCAGCACGAGGTGGAGATCGCCGCCGCCGCCGACGGCTCCGTCGTGCCGCGCGGCCAGTTCGCCCTGAATATCGGCGAGCGCGACGGGCGG
Source organism: Ancylobacter sonchi (assembly GCF_018390695.1). Classification (GTDB taxonomy): domain Bacteria; phylum Pseudomonadota; class Alphaproteobacteria; order Rhizobiales; family Xanthobacteraceae; genus Ancylobacter; species Ancylobacter sonchi. The sequence goes on from NZ_JAHBGF010000020.1 coordinate 360,188, forward strand.
CTGCGGGCGCGCATCGTCACCTTCACCGCCGAGCGCATCACCGGCTGGGCCTATGATTCCGAGGACCTCGCCCAGTCGCTCGTGCTGCAGATGTTCGTCGACCATAAACCGGCAAAGGATGTCGCCTGCGACGTCGTGCGCAAGGATGTCGACGGCCAGGCCGGCACGGCGCTGCGGGTCGGCTTTCACACCGGCCTGCCGCTGGAGTTCTGGGATGGCGAGACTCATCGCCTGACGCTGAAGGAGCGCCGCTCGGGCCGCCTCATCCATGATGGCTGGCTGCGTACCGATCCGACACGGTTCACCGTGCAGGGCCGGCCCTTCCATGGCGAGGTCGCCGAGTTCGGCGCCGCCGGCATCGCCGGCTGGGTGACCGACATGGGTCGCCCGCTGACCGTCGAGCTGGAGATCGACGGCATCCTCGTCGCCCGGCAGGAGGCCGGCCACGCGGTGCAGCTCGACATGCGGCGCAATGCCGGCTTCCGCTTCAACGCGCTGCCGGCCGGCATCTTCGACGATGCCGAGCACGAGGTCGCCGTCTATGTGCTGGCCGGCGAGCGTGCCTTGCTCGGCGGGCGCAAGGTGAAGTTCGCCCGGGCCAATGCCCCCCGTCTGGTCGGCGAGGTCGAGCCGCTCGCCGCCGGCCGGCTGGCCGGCTGGGCGATCGAGGCCTCGGCGCCGGAGCTGCCGCTGGAACTCAGCCTCGTCGTCGACGGCGTCGAGGTGCAGACCGTCGCCACCCGCCCCGGCAGCGAGCCGCGCGGCCGCTTCGAATTCGTGCTGCCGGCCGGCGCCACCGCCGAGAACTGGCTGGCGTCGCGGATCGAGATCGCCAATCTCGCGCGTGGCCTGACGCTGTCGCTCGATGGCCGCAATCCGATCGTCGACAGCCTGCGCGCCCGGCTGGAGCCCGGTGCCGGCGGCCATGTGCTGGTGCTCGCCTCCGGCGCGCCGATCCCCGCGCGGGTCAAGGTCGACCTGCTCGAGGACCAGGCGGTGCGCCACAGCCTCGACCTCGCGGTGGCGGATGATCCGTTCGCCGCCCGCGCCGGCCTCGGCCGCCTCGATGTCGACAAGGTGCTGTCCCGGCTCACCCATGTGCGGGTCGGCGGGCAGGCGGTGCCGCTCACCGGCGTGCCCGGCGTCGCCGAGACCGCGACCCCGGTGCAGGGCTCGGCCGGCCGCTCGCCCGGCGCGGCGCTGCCGATCCTCGATCCGCGCGTGCGCCGGCGGCTCAGCGACCTCGCCCGCGGTGAGGTGGCACCGGAAGGCGACGTGGCGCGGCCGGATTATGCCGGCGTCTGGCGCTTCGCGCCGCCCGCCATCGTCGAGGGCTGGGTGGTCGACCTCGCCAATCCCGCCGACCCGCTGGAAATCGAGCTGCTGATCGACGGCACGCCGGTGCTGCGCGGCTTCGCCAGCCAGCCGGTGCAGCCGCGCGAGGCGCAGTTCGGCTTCGAGCTGCCGGTCGGCTTCCGCTTCGACCTGTCGAGCCTGAACCTGCGCAAGGCGTCGCTGGCGCTGGTGGAGGCGCGGGTGGTCGGCGGCGGCACGCTGGTGCCGGGCCGGCCGCAGGTGGTCGATCTCGCCGGCATCCGCGTCACCGTCGGCCGCGTCGGCGACATCGATTCCCTCGCCGCCGCCGGCCGTGTCGCCGAGGCCTATCTCCTCGCCCGCTCCATTGCGCGCGGCGGCGGCCGCGCCGCCCTGCACCGCTTCCTGGCGCTGGATTTCGCGCTGCGCGCGCGCTGGCACGATTACGACACCTTCCTCGCCTCCTGGGGCGAGGGCGCCGCGCGCGGCTTTCTCACCGCGCTGCAGGACGCCTGGCGCCTGCGGGTGGTGGAGGCAAAGCCCGACGCGGTCGATCTCGCCGCCCGTGGCGAATTGCCGGCGACCTACGCGCCGCTGCTGGCGGCGGTCGCCCCGGCCGCACCGCTCGATCCCGGCGCCGCCTTCGACGCGGCGGCGCTCTGGCTGACGCTGGAGCAGCTGCCTTCGGCGGAGGAGGGGCCGTCGGTGCCCGGCGAGGTCGCCGTGGTGGTGCCGCGCGCCGCCCTCGGCGAGGAGGAGCGGGCGCATCTCGCCGCGCTTGCCGGGCTGGGCTGCCGGGTGATCTCCGCCGCCGAGGCGCCGGCGCAGGACGCCGCCGCGCTTGCCGGCTTCATCGAGGCCTCGGCGAAGGGATGCCGCTGCTTCGTGGTACTGCGCGAGGTGCGCCGCCTGCCGGCGCCGGCGCTGGGCTACTGGCCGCGCCTGATCGCCACCGGCGGGGCCGGCGTCGGTTCGCTCATGCGCTTTGCCGATACGCCGGCCAACGCGCTGTCCACCGGGCTGCTGCCCCGCGAATCCGACGCGGCGGTACGCATCTGCGCCGATGCCGCCACCGCCGCAGCGGCACTGGTCGATGGCGGTGCGCTCGTCTCGCCGGCCGAGGCGTGGGGCGGCATGGAATTCCCGGTCGGCGCCGCCGTCGCCGTCGAGGCGGCCTATGCCGCTCCGAGCTGCGTGGTGGTGCATGATTTCGGCACCGAGGCCCGTTTCGCGCTGCCCGCCGGCGCCCGCCTCGTCACGGCGGGAGAGGTCGAGGGCATCGCCGCCGCCCTGGCCGGACTGGCCGAAGCCGGCCTGCCGCCGGCGACGCCGATCGTCGTGCTGTCCCGCCTGTTCCAGTATCCGCCCGATTACGTGTCGCGCTGCCGCCGCGAGTTCATCATGGCGGGCGAGCGCTCGGTGGTGACCAGCGCGCTGCGCTATGCCCCGGCGTCCGGGGAGTTCACGCTGACCGCCAGCTCGCCGGTGCCGACCGGCTTCCTCGGGCTGGTCGCGCGCGGCTGCTACCGGCTGTCCGACCTCGTCGCCACCGTCAGGCGCTTCCCCGGCGGTGACGTCGCCGGGCTGGTGATGGCGAGCGAGCACCCGTTCCGGCTGGTCGGCGAGGGTGATTCCGCGCTGGCGCTGGTCAATGACGCCGCCGCCCGCCCTCTGCTGCGGCAGTTCGCGCAGGACGTCACGGCGCGGGAGATGGGCTTTGCCGCCCATGTGCTGGAGAACTGGGCCGGGGCGGCCGAATCCGTCGGCATGATGCAGCCACCCAGCCCGGCCGACGACGTCGCGCTGGTCAGTGCGTTGGCGCTCGGCCTGGACGCCACCGCCGAGCAGCGGCAGGCGTCCGGCTTCTTCGCCCGGCTGGAGGCCGCAGCGCGGCGCGGCCATCTGGCCGTGGTGGACACCTATCTGCGCGCCTGCCTCGCCCAGCCGGCCGAGTTGCTGCGGCTCGACGACGAAGGCCTGCTCGGCCTGCTGGCCTGCTGCAAGGCGCTTGGCCTGCAGGGCGAGGCCGGCCGGGCCCTGCACCTCAACGTCGCCGCGCTGGCGGCGCGCTCGCCGGATCTGGTGCTTCCGCTGTTCGAGACGGTGGCGATGGCACTGCCGCCGGCCGACGTCACCGCGGTGCTGATGGCGGCGGCGGCCGATATCCTGCCGCAACCGCAGCCACGTGCCGCCGCCCGGCTGGTCGCCGCCTGCCGGCGCTACGCCTCGCCGCTCACCATGGCGCTGCTGGTCGGCATGATCGAGCGTTCCGGCCATCGCGACCTGCTCGGCGATGCCGATGTTGCCGCTACCATCGGCGCGGCGCTGGCCGGCGGCGAGGACGCCACGCTCGGCGCCCATGACGAGGAGGGGGCGGCGGTGCGCTTCACCCCGCCGCTGGTCGACCGGCTCATCGCCGCGCTGCTGGCCGGCGAGGCGGACCGCTTCGCCCGGCTGCTCAACATCTATTTCGCCGAGCGCCGCGATCCCGGCCGGCTGCTGGCGCAGCTGCGCACCTACACCTACGAGATCACCCGGCTCGGCGTTCCCGCCGGCGCGGTGCGCTACCCGCCCGACGCGGCGCCGGAGCAGATGCTGGCGCTCGCCATCCTGCTCGACGACCGCGTCGCCATCCGCCATCTCGACGGCGCCCGTCTCGACAGCCTGGAATCCACCAGCGACCCGCACGGCATCGTCGCCGCCAGCTATCGCCACAACATGAAGCCGCTGGAGCGGGCCTTCGCGCGCTGGGGGCTGGACCATGGCGTGGCGCCGCTCGGCTTTGCCGGCGAGGAGATCGGCGCGCTGTTCGAGAACTTCGCCGGCCAGAAGCTGCCGCCGGCGGCGGTGGTCGACCATGGCCGGGTCAGCGTCATTGTCACCGCCTACAATCCCGAGCTGCCGCTGCTCGCCGCCGCGCTGGAGTCGCTGACGCGGCAGACCTACCGCAACCTCGAGATCATCCTGGTCGACGACGCCAGCGACGAGGTAGCCTCGGCGGCGATCGAGGAATTGGCGGCGCGCGATCCGCGCATCGTGTTCCTGCGCCAGCCGCGCAATGGCGGCCCCTATGCCGCCCGCAACCGCGCGCTGGAGGTCGCCATCGGCGACTTCATCGCCATCCATGACGGCGACGACTACGCCCATCCCCAGCGGCTGGAGGTGCAGGTCGGCGCGCTGGCGCGCTCGTCGATCCTCAAGCTGTGCACCACCGCGCATCTGCGCATCGACCGGCTCGCCCGCCTTCAGTTCGAGCACACGCTCGATCTGCTCGGCGACGGCACCATGACCTCGCTGTTCCGCCGCGAGGTGTTCGAGGTGATCGGCGGCTTCGCGCCGGTGCGCTCGCGCGGCGACGTCGAGTTCCGCGAGCGGCTCGAGGCCGCCTATGGCGCGCATGTGCACGTGCATGTCGAGTGCCCGCTCACCTTCTGCTACGCCACGCCGGCCAGCCTCTCCAATGCGGTGGCGCGCCGCCTGCCGGAATATCTCGCGCTGTTCCGCGAGGCGTTCGACCGGCGGGTGCGGGTGCCGGTGCTGGGCGGGCAGCGGGTGGCCGCGACGGCCGATGGCGTGCCGATCCCCTGGCCGCTGCGCGCGGAAAACCGGTTGGCGCAGGGTTAGCCCCGTGCGCGCCCCCGCCCGTTCAGCATGCCCCGGCTCGGAGTGAGTACATGGAAAAGGTCATCATTGGGCTCACCTCGATCCGGGCCCGCCAGGACAAGCTGCACCTGACGCTGGCGAGCCTCTTGCAGCAGGACTACCCGGATTTCGAGGTCCGCGTCTTCACCTCGCGCGAGCCCTATCTGCTCGACGAGGGGATGGAGGGCATTCCCCCGGCCTGCCGCGAGCTGTCGGCCGATCCGCGGCTGCGCTGGTTCCGGGTGCCGAATTCCGGCCCTTATCGCAAGCTGCTGCCGATCCTCGCCGATCCGCTGGCGCAGGAAAGCCTGATCGCCACCGCCGACGACGACACCATCTATCCCGCGCACTGGCTGTCGACGCTGGTGCACTATTATCGCCGGCACCGCTGCATCATCGCGTTTCGCGGCCATCGCATGGTGAAGGGCGAGGGCAGCTTCCTGCCCTATCGCTACTGGACCAACCAGACCATCGCCGACAATCCCGGCGTGTTCCTGCTGCCGACCGGCAAGGACGGCGTGCTCTACCGCCCGTCCTTCTTCCATCCCGGCGTGCTCGACGTGGTCTCGGCGATGAAGGCGGCGCCGACGGCGGATGATCTGTGGTTCAAGTGGCACAGCGCGGTCAATGGCGTGCCGGTCTATGTGGTGTATCCCGACTACCGGGTGGCCAGCCTGCCCGACACCAATGAGGGCGCCTCGCTGTTCCGCGACTTCAACGAGGGCGGCGCCAATGACGGCGCCATCGCGGCGCTGGAGACCTATGCCGACGGCCGGCTCGGCACCACGCTGGCGCGGCTCTAGCCGTCAAGACGGGCCACCGCCGCCTCAGAGCGAGGCGGCCACCAGCTCCTCGCAGGGCAGCAGCTTGGCGTGCACCGCGGTCAGCTCGATCGGCGGCTCCATCACGCCCGCCGCCATGGCCGGCGCGGCGAAAGGCTCGGCGGTCGCCGCCGCGGCGGCGATGGTCAGCCGGTTGTAGGAGCACAGCGCCTGAGCCAGCGAGGCACTGCCGGCCAGCATCAGGCCGACCATCAGGAAGGCGACGAAGCGCGCCCCGAGATCCACCGGGGCGGGACGGCGCGCCGCCGCGAGCGGCGCCGGCTGGGCCAAATCGATCCGGTCAAGGTCGATCCGGGCGAGGTCGATCCGGTCGAGGGTGAGGGGGTCCATGGCTGCTTTCCGCTGCTGTCCGATATCCATTGAGCGCAGCATAAGGCAGATGCCGCTGCGGCATTAGTCGGGCGGGATTGCATGGATCTATATCCGTCGTTCATCAATTGACGCGGATGTGATCGTTCTGCGGTAAAGGCGCGCCCGGCTGCGGACCGCCGCAAATACCCGGGCTCTCTCGGTTTCGCCGTGACGGAGCCGTGCGTTGCGCGCAAAAGCGCGGCTTCCGGAAAGCCGCCGCGCTCCCCATTTCCTACGGTGATGGCATTGGCCGATCACGCGCTGCCGGCGAGGCCATGCCGGTGGCGCGGGGTGGCTAAGTCCATGACGGACCGAAGGAGTCCGATCCCATGTCTGATCTCTCTTTGCTGCATCCCGATCGCCCGCACGAGAACCCCAGCCGTAGCCGCCGCCATGGCAAGAAATCATTGCCGGCGATGACCGACAAGGCGCTGCACGGCCGGGCAGCCCGGCCCGGCGCCGAGGTGCCGCTGCCCGTCGCCGTGCGGGTCCTCGTCTGGCTGGCGGGCCTGGTGATTGTCGCCGGCCTCGTGGTCGCCTGGATCCGCTGAGGCGGCGATAGCCCGGGGCCGCTTCCGGAAGCCCATCTGAAATCGTCGCCGATCACCTCTGCCGTCACCGCGCCGTCGGCAGCGGTCGCGCCGCCGCGCGAAAATCCTTCCACGGATCGGCGGCGCGTTCGGCGAGCCGCGCCGGCGCATTGCCGAGCGTGAACGCGGCGGCGCTGGTGGTGGCGTCGAGTTCCTCCCAGGCGATGGGCATGGCGACCGCCGCTCCCGGCCGGGCGCGGGTGGAATAGGGCGCCACGGCGGTGGCGCCGCGCGCATTGCGCAGATAGTCGATGAAGATCCGCCCGCCGCGCTTCGCCTTGGTCGCCACGGCGAGAAAGCGGTCGGGATCGTCGGCCGCCATGGCGTCGGCCACCGCCCGCGCATAGGCCTTCGCCGCCGGCCAGCCGGCCTTGGGCGCCAGCGGCGCCACCACATGCAGGCCCTTGCCGCCGGAGGTCTTCACCAAGGCGCCGAGCCCGTCGGCCTCCAGCCGGGCGCGCACCGCCCGCGCACCGGCGATCACCTGCGGCCAGGTCACCCCGTCGCCGGGGTCGAGGTCGAAGATCAGCATGTCCGGTTCTTCCAGCCCGGCGAGCGGCGCCCCCCAGGGGTGGATCTCCAGCGTGCCGGCCTGCACCAGCGCGATCAGCCCGTCGAGGTCGTCGATGGCCAGCAGCTTCTCGCCGCCCAGCTTGTCGCCGTCCCTGTCCTGCGGGTCGTCGATCTGGCGGATCGCGCTGTCGATGCCGCGCCAGGCGTGCTTCTGGAAGAAGCAGGCCTCGATGATGCCGTCCGGGCAGCGCAGCAGGGCGAGCGGCCGGCCCACCACGAAAGGGGCGATGAAGCGCCAGACCCGCGCGTAATAGTCGGCGAGCTCCTGCTTGGTGACGCCGTCCTGCGGCCAGTACAACCGGTCGGGATGGGTAAGCGTCACCCGCGAGGTCGGCGTCCCGCTCATCGGCTGTCCTCCCGCTCCGGGGCAGCCGGGCCGGCCGGCTCCCCCGCGCGATGTCCCGCGCGCTCCTCAACGTGGGGAGCGCGCCGGTGTTCCGGGAGGGGGCGCCGTCGATCAGTCGAAGGCGCGGAACCGCACCAGCCCGTCGCGTTCCAGCTGCTGGGTGATGGTGTCGCCCCAGCGCACATAGGCGTCGAGCGTCACGCGCCGTTCCTCCAGCGTCGGCGCCTTGGGCAGCGCTTCCTGCGGCCGCAGCGCCGGCTGGTCGAGGCCGGTCCGGTAGGGCAGGCCGGCGGCGATCCAGCCCTCGGTGCCGCCGTCGAGCGCCACCACCCGCCGCGCGGTACGCTTCTCCAGTTCGGAGGCGGCGAGCGCCGCCAGCCGTCCGTCGGCCGAGGTGAGCAGGATCGGCCCGCTGCCGGGCAGCGCGGCGAGGCTGTCGGCCAGCGTCGAGCGCCGGGCGACCTGCGCGGCGGGCAGGTAGCGCCGCTCGCGGTAATAGGGCGGCGCCGGTTCGAGGTCGAGCACCGCCGCGCCTTCGCCGATCAGCACCTCGGCCTGCGCCGGCGACACCTTGGCGACCACCGGCGCGCCGCCGGCGGTGGCGGGGGGCGCGACGCCGCGCTCGGTCAGTTCCGCCGCTGGCACCGCATGGACGAAGACATGCTCGAAGCCGAGCTGGATCAGCCACGAGGCGGTCAGCGTCGCCCGCACCCCGTCGGCGTCGTCGAGCAGCACGAGACGCCCGTCGCGGGTGCCGGCGAAGCTGTCTGTGGTCTGCACCAGCTGGCCACCAGGGGCGGAGACCGCGCCGGGCAGGTGGCCGGCGGCATATTCTTCCGGGGTGCGGATGTCGAACAGGTACAGCGTGCGCGTGCCGCTCTCGGCACGCAGCGCCGCCAGCCCGTCGGCGTCGAGGTGGCGGACGCCGAAGCGCGTGGCCACCCGGCCGGCCGCCTCCTTTGCGCGCTCCAGCCCTTCGGGGCTCGGCGGCGGCAGCCGGGCCTCGGCGCCGCGCGCCGGCTCGAGCCCGGCGAGGATCCAGGCGGCGGTGCCGTTCTCCAGCGACACCACCGGGTTGGGGAAGCCGGCATTCTGCAGCGCCTGCGCGCCGATGATCGCCCGCGTGCGGCCGGCGCAGTTGATCACCACCGGGGTGTCGGGCGAGGGGACGGCGTCGAAGATGCGGTACAGCAGCTCGACGCCGGGCGCCGCCACGCCGCCGGGAATGCTGACATGGTGGAATTCCTCGATCGGCCTTGTGTCGAGCACAACCACGCCGCCGGTCTCGATGCGCTCGCGAAGCTCGGTCGCGGAGATGCGCGGCGTGTGGTAGCGCCGCTCGACGAATTCGCCGAGCGCCTTGCTCAGCGAATATTGCCCGGTGATCAGTTCAAAGCCGGCGGCCTGCCAGCCTTCGAGCCCACCCGCCAGCAAAAGCACATCGGTATAGCCGAGCGCTGCCAGCCGCCGGGCGGCGCGCTCCCCGGTCGTCCCACCATCGTCATCGGTGACGATGAGCCGGATCGACCGGCGCGGCAGCAGCGCCTCGACCTTCAGCTCGATCTCGCCGAGCGGCAGCGGCACCGCCACCGAGACGTGTCCGGCCTCGAAGCGCCCGCCCTCGCGTACATCGACCACCGCGACCTCGTCGGGTCCGAGCACCGCCGCGCGTACTTCCTCGGCGGAGAGGGCCGGCACCGGCGGCTGGCCGGCATCGGCGAAGGAGGTGGCGGTGGCGTGCACGGTCATGGTCGTCTCCTTTGGCGCATCGGGGGTAGCCGGCCCGCTCGCGACGGCACGAGACGGGCGCCCTTCAGCCTAGGCGCGGACCGGCAGAGACGTTTTCGCGGCGTGCCGGTGGATTTGGAGCGCTGTGCCGAAAGCGCGGCGGCAGAGAGAGAAATTTTCTCCCCGCTCCGGGGCACGCTGGCGGCCCTATCACGAGCGGAGACGAAGGTGAGGGCGACGAACGGGACATATCTGCGCCGCTGCGGCGGGGTAGTCGCATGGCTGGCGGCGGCCCTGCTGACGGGTGCGACGGCCGTGGCCGGCGCCGAGCCGGCGCCGCTGCGCATCGGCGTCGCCCAGGTGCCGGCGGCGGCCGACGTGCCGGCGGCCCGCCTCTACACGCAGGACGGCTTCGACCTCGACCTCGCTGCCGAGATCGGCCGCCGCCTCGGCCGCAAGGTCGAGCTGGTTGCCATCGGCGAGGCACCGGCCGGCGCGCTGGCCGACGGGCGCATCGACCTCGCCGTGGCGCTGCCGGAGGCGACGGAGACGACCTCGAACCCCGAATGGCTGCCGAGCGGCTATCGCTCCGGCCTGACCGTCGCCATGCGCACCGACACCGACATCCGCTCCTGGGACGACCTCGCCGGCCGCAAGCTTTGCGTGGTCGCCTCGAACGCGCGCGCCCGCCGCCTCGTGCGGGACAGCGGCGCGCAAGAGATCGTCCAGCCGGTGCCGGCGCTCGCCCTGATGAAGGTGCGCACCGGCGAATGCGACGCCGCCGTTCATGACGAGGTGGTGCTGCGCCGTCTGTTTGGAGAAGCCGAATGGAAGAAATTTTCTGCCACCCTGCCAGCGCGGGCGCCTATCTCGCTGGCGGTGGCGCTGCCGCCCGGCAGCCCGCTGGCCGGCGAGCTGCGCCCGCTGGTCGCCTCCTTCGCCGATTCGCCCTATTGGGACCGCAAGGCCGGCGAATGGGCGAGGAACGTCGCGCTGGAGGTCTATCTCGAGCAGGACGCGCCGGATTGTCACTGATCCGCGCGCTGCTGCCGGGCCTCGTCGCCCTGCTCTTTGGACTGGTCGCCGGCCTCTTCGCCGTCGTGCCGCCCGGCGAAGCGAGCGAGGTCTCCTCGCGCTTCTCCCTGACCGCGCAGGATGGGCGGCGGCTCGACGAGAGCGCGCTGCGCGGCCGGCCCTATGTGCTGTTCTTCGGCTTCACCTCCTGCCCGGAGGTCTGCCCCACCGCGCTCTACGAGCTCTCCCAGGTGCTGGCCGAGCTCGGGCCGGAGGCGGAGCGGCTGAAGGTGCTGTTCGTCACCGTCGATCCGGCGCGCGACACGCCCGAGCAACTCACCACCTATCTCAGTGCCTTCGATCCGCGCATCACCGGCCTTTATGGCAGCGAGGCGGAAACCGCCGCTGCTGCCGCCGCCTTCAAGGCGACCTATCGCCGGGTCCCGCAGCCGGACGGCACCTACACCATGGAGCACACTGCCGTGCTGTTCCTGGTCGATGGCGAGGGCCACATCGCCGACGCCATCGACTACCGCGCCCCGCACGAGGCGCAGCTGGCGCGGCTGCGGCGCCTCATCGGCACTTCGTGAGGCCGCGCCGGGCGCTGGCGGCGCTGCTGCTGCTCGGCGCCATCCCGTTTGGCGCTTGCCTTGCCGACGGCCCGCCTTCCGCCGCGCCGGACGCCGCCGCGCTGCGCGCCCTCTATGCCCGGCCGCCGGCGCAATGGCCGCCGCCCAAACTGGAGCTGGGTGCGGTCTTCGTCGAATTCGCGGTGCCGCCTCCGCTGCCCGCCCCCGATCCGGCGCTCGCCCGGCTTGGCGCGGCTTTGTTCGTCGATCCGCGCCTGTCGGCCGCCGGCACGATGAGCTGCGCCAGCTGCCACGCGCCCGCCCATGGCTTTGCCGACCCGCGCCCGCTGCGTCCGGCAATCGGAGCTGCGCCGCCGCGCGATGCCCCTTCGCTGCTCGGTGTCGCCCGCCTGCCGGCCTTCGGCTGGGAGGGGGTGGAGACCTCGCTCGCCGCCCAGTCGCTGCGCCCGCTCGCCCATCCCGACGAGATGGCGAACCCCGATCCGGCTGCGCTCGCCGCCCGGCTCGGCGAGCAACCGGCCTATCGCCCGCTGGTCACCGCCGCCTTCGGCGAGGGGAGCCTCGATCCGCCCCGCCTCGGCGCCGCGCTTGCCGCCCATCTCGCCACGCTCGACGAACCGACCCGCTTCGACGCCTTCCTCGCCGGCGCGCCGGACAGCCTGAGCGACGAGGAGATCCGCGGCCTGCACCTGTTCCGCACAAAAGCGGGCTGCGCCAATTGCCATTCCGGCTCGCTGCTCGCCGATGGCGGCGCGCATAATCTCGGCCTGTCGGCCTTCGGCGAGCCGCGCGAGGATCTCGGCCACTTCCGCGCCACCGGCCGCGTGGAGGATGCCGGGCGCTTCCGCACCCCGAGCTTGCGCCATCTCGGACGCACCGCGCCCTATATGCATGCCGGCCTGTTCCCCACGCTTGAAGCGGTGGTGAACCTCTATGCCCGTGGCGGCGGCGAGGTCTGGTTGCGCAACGAGGCGGAGGCGAGCGACCCGCTGCGTGCCGCTGCGGCACGGCGCGACCCGCTGCTGCGCCCGCGCGCCCTCGACGAGGCCGAGCGCGCCGCCCTGGTCGCCTTTCTGCACGCGCTATAGTAGATAAAATTTATAGAATATATTGACAATGGCCGCGCGCAGTGGCGAGCTAGGCACAAATGCGGCCCGGACCGTCTCGTCTGACCGTCCATCGTCTCGCCGCCAAACGTCTCACAGGGTGAAGTGCCATGAGCCAGCGCCGCCAATTGTCCCTGAATCTGTTCGTCTATCCCGGCGGCCATCACGAGGCGGCCTGGCGCTACAAGGGTACCGACATCGCCCGGCTGAACGATATCGCCTATTACCAGGACCTCGCCCGCCGGGCCGAGGCGGCGACCATCGACTCGCTGTTCTTCGCCGATGGGCCGGTGCTGGCCGACAATATCCGCTACGCCGCCCGCTACCGGGTGGAGCCGATAACCTGGCTGGCCGCCATCGGCGCCGTCACCTCGCATATCGGGCTGATCGCCACCGCCTCCACCACCTATAACGAGCCCTACAACCTCGCCCGGCTGTTCGCCTCGCTCGATCATCTCAGCCATGGCCGCGCCGGCTGGAACATCGTCACCACCTCGCAGGGCGCCGCCTCGCAGAATTTCGGCCTCGCCGAACATCCGGTGCATGCCGAGCGCTACGAGAAGAGCCGGGAATTCGTCGAGGTCGTCACCAAGCTGTGGGACAGCTGGGAGGACGATGCCGTCATCGCCGATCAGGCCAGCGGCCTGTTCGCCGATACCGACCGCATCCACGCCATCGATCACATCGGCAAGCACTTCAAGGTGAAGGGGCCGCTCAACGCCCCGCGCACGCCGCAGGGCCGCCCGGTCTATGTGCAGGCCGGTTCCTCGGAGGATGGCCGCTCCTTCGCCGCGCAATATGCCGAGGCGATCTTCACCGCGCACCAGACGCTGAAGAGCGCGCAGGGCTTCTACGCCGACATCAAGTCCCGCGCCGTGGCGCTCGGGCGCCGGCCCGAGCACATCAAGGTGCTGCCCGGCCTCAGCCCGTTCATCGGTTCGACCCAGGTCGAGGCGGACCGGCTGGAGGACGAGTTCAACGATCTGGTCCAGCCGGAATATTCGCTGGCCCAGCTCAAGCGCATGACCGGCCTCGATCTGTCCAGCTACGATCTCGACGGCCCGTTCCCGCGCCATCTTCTGGACCTCAAGGGCTCGGTGGCGACCGCCAGCCGCTTCCAGCTGATCCTCGACGTCGTCGACCGCGAGAACCCCACCATCCGCCAGCTGATCAACCGCCTCGCCGGGGCGCGTGGCCATTTCGTCATCGCCGGCACGCCGGAGCGCATCGCCGACGAAATCCAGCTGTGGTTCGAGAACGGCGCGGCGGATGGCTTCAACATCATGCCGCCCTGGCTCACCGGCGGCTTCGATGCCTTCGCCGATGAGGTGGTGCCGATCCTGCGCAAGCGCGGCCTGTTCCGCACCGAATATGCCGGCACCACGCTGCGCGATCATTACGGCCTGCCGCGTCCCGAGAGCCGCTACAGCGGCGCCTCGCTGCGCGCCAGCGCCTGAGCCATCGGCATGACGGTTTCGCAGACCACGGTTTCGCAGACAAACGACTGCGCCCAGGCTATCGCCCACGACATCGCCATCGTCGGCGGCGGCTTCGCCGGCGCGGTCACCGCGCTGCGCCTCGTCGAGGCCAGCACCGCGCCGCTCGACCTCGTCATCGTCGAGCCGGCGGCGCGGCTGGCGCGCGGCATCGCCTATGCTACCGACGAACCCGACCACACCGTCAATGGCCTCGCCGCCGGCTTCATCCTCAGGGCCGGCGGCTCGCCGCAGCTTTTCCTCGACTGGCTGCGCGCCGAGGCGGAGGCCGGGCGCTGGAACCCGCCGGCTGGGGACATCGCCCACACCTCGCCGCCGCGTGCGCTCTACGGCGCCTATGCCGAGCGCGAACTGGCGAGGGCGGTGCGGGGCACGCAGGGGCGGGTGCGCCTCGTTCATCGCCGCGACCGGGCGGTCGATCTCGACGGTCATGCGCTGACGCTGGCTTCGGGTGCGACGCTTGCCGCCCGGCAGGTGGTGCTGGCCACCGGCCTGCACCGTCGCGCACCGGCGCTCGCGGCCGGGCTCGCCGATCATCCGGCTTATGTCGGCGACATCTTTGCCCTGAACGCCTTCGAGAGCGCCGGTGATGCCGCCCATGTGCTGCTGCTCGGCTCAGGCCTGTCGATGCTCGACGCGGTGGTCAGCCTGGAGAAGTGCGGCTTTCGCGGCCACTACACCGTCGTCTCGCGGCGCGGCCTCGTCGTGGCGCCGCGCCGGGAGGTGGCGCCGTGGCCGGGCACGCCCGAGGCGGCCGAGCTGCCGCGCGAGGCGGGGGCGGTGCTGAGCTGGATCCGCCGCGAGCGCCGCGCCGTCGCGGCGGCCGGACAGGACTGGCAGGGCCTGCCGCCGCTGTTCCGCCAGCTGGCGGCGCCGATCTGGGCCGGGCTGGACAACCGCGCCCGCGAGAAGTTGCTTCGCCGCCTGCTGCCGTTCTGGAACCTCGCCATGCATCGCGCGGCGGCGCCCTCCTATGCCTTCTTCGCCCGTGCTCAGGCGGCGGGACGGGTGCGCAGCCTCGCCGGCACGCTTAGCCGGCTCGATACCGCCGGATCCGGCCTGCGCGCCACGCTGCGCCCGAAGGGCGGTGGCGTGCCGCTGCACATCGATGCCGATCTGGTGGTGAGCACGCTCGGCTTCGAGTTCGACTGGACCCGCATCGATGACCCGCTGGTCCGCAGCCTGCTGCGCCGCGGCCTCGCCGTGCCGCATCCGGTCGGCGTCGGCGTACGCGCCGATCCGACGACGCAGGCGCTGATCGATATTGAGGGGCGCATCTCCGACACGCTGTTCGCGGTCGGCCACCCCTTGCGCGGCGAGCTGTTCGAGGCCAGCTCGCTCAACGAGCAGATCCATCAGGCAACCCGGCTGGCCGGGATACTCGCTGCCCGCCTCGCCCCGTCGGCGGCCGCCTCGCCGGCCCGCCAGGTGGCGTGAGACCCGTATTCGGAGACCGATCGATGAACGAGATCACCCCCGCCACGCATTTCCGCGATGCCGAGACCGTGGCGCCGGAAGCGGCATTGGAGAAGCGCTACCGCGAGCCGGTCGCCGCCGGCGAGGTGCCGTGGAGCCCGGCCTTGTCGGTGCTGCTGGCCCACCGCTCCGTGCGCGCCTTCACGTCCGAGCCGCTCCCCGAGGGCACGCTGGACGTGCTGGTGGCGGCGGCGCAGTCGGCGCCGAGCTCCTCCAACGTGCAGGCCTGGAGCCTCGTCACCGTCGAGGACCCGGCGCTGCGCAAGCAGCTCGCCACGGTGGCCGGCAACCAGAAGCATATCGAGACCGCCGGGCTGTTCCTGGTCTTCGTCGCCGATCTCTCGCGCGTGCAGCGCATCGCCGAGCGCGAGGGGCTCACCACCGACGGCCTCGACTACACCGAGAGCTTCCTCATCGCCTCGCTCGACGCCGCCTTCGCGGCGCAGAACGCGCTGACGGCGGCGGAATCGCTCGGGCTCGGCGCGGTCTATATCGGCGCGCTGCGCAACGATGCCGCCGCCGTCGCGCATCTGCTCAAGCTGCCGCCGCGCGCCTATGCCGTGGTCGGCCTCGCCATCGGCCGGCCGGACCGCGCGGTGGAAACCGACGTCAAGCCGCGCATCCCGCAGCCCGGCATCGTGCACCGCGACGTCTATGCGACCGCCGGCGAGGAGGAGACGCTGGCCCGCGCCGACGCGCACGCGCTGGCTTTCCGCGCCGAGCAGGGGCTCGACGCCACGCCGTGGACGCGCCTCGCCTTGCAGCGCCTGCATTCCGTTGCCGCGTTGAAGGGGCGCCACGTGCTGCGGCGCCAGCTCGAGACGCTGGGCTTTCCGTTCAAGTGAGACAACACCGCCCCTGCATCCCGCAGGGGCGGGTTAGAGGGGGCAGATGGACAAGATCGACCACAAGATCCTGCGCATTCTGCAGGCCGATGCCTCGAAGCCGATCGCCGAGATCGCCCGGCTGGTGAATCTGTCGCAGACGCCATGCTGGAACCGCATCCGCAAGATGGAGGCGGAAGGCATCATCAAGGGCCGGGTGGCGCTGGTGGATTCCCGCAAGCTCGGGCTCGGCCTCACCGCCTTCGTGGCGGTGGAGGCGGTCAACCACAGCCGCGAATGGGCGGCGAATTTTCGCCGCCTCGTGCAATCCATGCCCGAGGTGATGGATTCCTACCGCATGGCCGGCGACGTCGATTATCTCCTGCGCGTCGTCGTACCCGACATGCAGGCCTATGACGATTTCTACAATCGCCTCATCGAGGGGGCCTCGCCCAAGAACGTCACCTCCCGCTTTTCCATGGAGGTGTTGTCGTCGCGAACCGTGCTGCCGTTCTGAACGTTCCGCCGATACCGGAACTCTACGGCATACCGGCGGATGGAGAATCCTTTCTCGCCGGCGGATTGAGTATAAACTTCTCAATCCGCCGAAATCATTGGATGAACATCTGTTCCCGCACCCGGTCCATCTCGTTACCGTCACGTCATCTTCTTGCAATTGACGTTGAAATACGGAGACGGGACGTGGAAAACGCAGTGGGTTCGGCCGCCAGGCGCGATGCGGGCAGGGTGTCGGCGGTATGGGGCAAGGTTTCGAGCCGCGGTCTGGCGGCGGCGCTGGTCGCCGCGACGCTCGCGCTCGCCGCGCCGCTGGCGCCGGCCGCCGCCGGCGAGCAGCTCGACTTCATCAACCTTCAGCTGAACCCCTGGTCGGTGGTGGCGCAGGAGAAGGGCATCTTCAAGGAGGAGTTCGACAAGGTCGGCGTCAAGGAGGTCAACCTGATCGCCTCCGGCGCCGCCGAGCTGTCGGGCGCCGAATCCGCCGGCCTCAACCGCGGCTCCATCGCCATCGCCCAGCGCATGCTCTATCCCGCCACCGCTCACCGGGCCAACGGGCTCGACGCCGTGGTGGTGTGGGTCTCCGAGGCGTCGAACAAGTACCGCACGCCGCTGCTCGCCCGCGCCGACAATAACGAGATCAACACCATCGCCGACATGGAGGGCAAGGTCTACGGCTCGAACCGCATCGGCTGCTCCTACACCTCGGTGTTCGAATCCTTCGAGGCCGCCGGCCTGCCGCTCGACACCCGCCTGAAGGCCGGCAAGATCCGCTATGAAGGCGTGGAGAACAACGGCGCCCGCAACGCCGCGCTGCTGTCGGGCGCGGTGGACGGTCTCGCCACCCATATCGGCAACAATTCCGGCGCCGCGCTCTATCTTTCCGGCAAGGTGAAGATCGTCGGCCGCACGGTGGAGAAGGGCGTCTACGAGAATGGCGCCGGCCGCGTCTCCTTCTTCGCCATGCGCGATTTCGCCGAGAAGTATCCCGATGCGGTGAAGGCGTTCCTGATCTCCTATCGCCGCGCCACCGCCTGGATCCAGGCCAATGTCGACGAGGCGGCGCAGATCATCTCCAAGGGCACCCGCGTGCCGCTGGAGATCGCCAAGTTCCAGATCGTCGATCCGTCGGGCTACGAGTTCATCGCCGGCGACACCTCGGCCGACAATGTCCGCCATGCCATCAGCGAGTTCCAGGACTGGTACATCGCCCATGGCGACGACGTGTTCACCGACCGCAAGCTGAGCCAGCAGGACATCACGGCGTTCGTCGACGGCAAGTTCTTCAAGGGCGGCCAGTACTCCATCTACTGACACAGCGCGGATCCGTCCTGGCGGGGCTGCGTGCCCGCGCCGGGGCGGCCACCAGAGGCGAGCCGGCATCATGACCGACGCAACCAACTCCACCTTCGCCGTCCGCCGCCCCCTGGCCGGGGCGCGGATACCGTCCCCGGCCCGCGCGGCGCGCCGTCCTGCCCCCGGCCGCCGCTATATCGGCATCATTTTGCCGCTCGGGCTGCTGGCCGTCTGGTCGCTGGCCACCTATTACGTGCTGGTGCCGGCGGTGTTCCTGCCCTCGCCGCTGGCCACCGTGAAGGCGTTCGCCGCCATGGTGACACGCCAGTCGCTGCATCTCGATTTCCTGCGCTCGATCAACATCGTCAGCCAGGCCTTCGTCTATGGCTCGGTCGCGGCGGTGGTGCTCGGCGTGGCGGCGGGGCTGTCGGCCAATGTCGAGCGCTTCTTCGGCCCGACCTTCGACAGCATCCGCCACATTCCCGGCGTCGCCTGGCTGCCGCTGATCGTCTTGTGGCTCGGCCTCGGCGCCCCCGCGCAGATCCTCGTCATCGCCAAGTCGGTGTTCTTCCCGGTGTTCCTCAACACGCTGCAGGGCATCCGCAATGTCGAGAAGAGCCATATCGAGCTCGCCAAGGTGCTCACCCTGACGCGCTCGCAGCTGATCCGCCGGGTGGTCATCCCGAGCGCGGTGCCCAGCATCATGGTCAGCCTGCGCTATGCCGCCGGCGTCGCCTGGGCGCTGGTGGTCACCGCCGAAGGCCTCAGCGGCCAGGAAGGTCTGGGCTACCTGATCTTCCGCGCCCAGAACCTGCTGATCACCGACCAGCTCATCGTCTGCATGGTCATCATCGGCCTCGTCGGCTTCGCCATCGATCGCCTGATGCTGCTGCTGCAGCGCTTCGTACTGCGCTGGAAGCAGGGCTTCGAGGGCTGAGCCCGTCGCCCGCAGCTGCTTCCTTTTCTTGCCCTCTCCCCCCACGGGGAGAGGGGGTCCCCATCATCCGGCTTAGGACACACGCCATGACCATCGCCGTCGACCGCTCGATAGAGGCCAACGCCACCCCGGTGCTGCGCGAGCTCATCTACACCATCTGCCCGGTGCTGGTGGCGTCCAACGTGGCGCTGGAGCTCGGCTGGATCCATGACGAGCTCGCCCGTGTCGGGGCCAAGCCCACCTATCTGCGCTCGGCGGCCTCCGAGGTCGCCTGGCCGGCGCATTACAACCACGATTCCGACCGGCTGCTGCGCGATGGCGGCAACAGCCCGGCCATCTGGTCCAAGGCCGATCTTCGCCCCACCGTGCTGCTCGGCCTCACCCAGGCGCAGCCGGCCGGCAAGGTGATCGTGCGCACCGATTCCGACATCCACCGCGTCGAGGACCTGAAGGGCCGCCGCTTCGGCCTCTACAGGAGCCAGCGCAACGAGAAGATCGACCACCGTCGCGCCACCGGCGAGCATGGCATCCTCGCCGCGCTCGCGCTGCACGGGCTCGAGCGCAGCGATGTCGAGATCGTCGACATCGAGGATGCCGACGCCCATACCGAGGTCCCGGCCGATACCCCCGCCGGCATCTGGGCGCAGCGCCGGGCCACCAAGCAGGACGAGCTGACGCTGGAAGCCCGCGCGCTCGACGCCGGCACCATCGACGCGATCTACGACTATTCCATCGGCGTCGATGTCCGCCTGTCCGCGACCGGCCGCTTCCGCGTCATCGAGGATCTCGACCGCTATCCGGACTGGACGCTGCGCATCGCCAATGCCCCGCGTACCCTCACCGTGAGCCGCGAATTCGCCGAGGCGAACCGCGACATCGTGGTGGCGTGGCTGCGTGCGTCGATCCGCGCCGGGCGCTGGATCAACGCCCATCCCGAGGCGGCGGCCGACATCTTCTACCGCACCACCATCTATGCCGACCGCGACGCCATCGCCCGCGCGCTGCCGGACTATGACCTGGTGCCGAACCTGTCGGCGCAGAACCTCGCCGGGCTGAAGCTGGAAAAGGACTTCCTGCGCGCGCACGGCTACATCGCCAACGATGTCGACGTGAACGACTGGGCGGATGCTTCCTATCTGGAAGAAGCCCTCTCGTCGCTGCGGCGCGGCTGATGCGGGGGACGGAAATCATGGTCGACGTTCTCGAACGCCCCACTCCCTCCGCGCTCGCCCCGGTCACGGTCGGCGCCCGCGAGGCCTATTACACCATCTGCCCCACCTTCGTGGCGTCCAACGTCGCGCAGGAGTTCGGCTGGATCGAGGAGGAGCTGCGCCGGGTCGGCGCCTCGCTGTCCTATCTGCGTGCGCTGCCGGTGGAGCAGGGCTATCTCCCGCATTTCAGCCACCGCTTCGCGCATCTGTTCCGCGACGGCGGCAACATCCCCTCGATCTGGGCCAAGGCCGACAATGTCGACACCACGCTGATCGGCCTCACCGAGGCGCATCACGGCGGCACCATCGTGGTGCGGGTGGACGATGCCGCCCGCAGCCTCGCGGCGTTGAAGGGCCGGCGCTTCGGCCTGTCCAAGAGCGCCAACCCGGCCAAGATCGACTGGTGGCGGGCGACCTCCGAGCAGGGCATCCTGAAGGCGCTGGCGCTTGCCGGGCTGTCACGCGCCGATGTCGAGATCGTCGACATCGCCAATGAGGATCGCGGCTTCGGCGAGGCGGCGCGTCCTTCCGCGCTGTGGGCGAAGCGTCGCGGCGAGCTCGTCTTCACCCCCGAGGCGCGGGCGCTGGAGGCCGGCGAGGTCGACGCCATCTTCGCCAGCCACGGGCGGGCGCTGGGGCTGGAGCGGACCGGCAAGTTCAAGCGGGTGGAGGATTTCGCCCGCCATCCCGACTGGTCGCTGCAGGTCTCCAACAGCCCCTATGCGCTGACGGTGAACACCGATTTCGCGAAGGCCAACCGCGACATCGTCGTCGCCTTCCTGCGCGCCACGGTGCGGGCGGCGCGCTGGCTCGACGCCAATCGCGAGGCGGGGGCGGCGATCCTGCACCGCGTCACCTATCACCCGAGCGTCGCTGACACCGAGGCGGCGATCGCCGGCACCGACTTCCTGCCGGCGCTGACGCCACGCAAGCTCGCCGGCATCGACCTGCAGAAGCGCTTCCTCGTCGAGCACGGCTACATCAGCCGCGATTTCGACAGCCGCGCCTGGGCCGACGCCTCCTATCTCGACGAAGCGCTGGAAAGCCTCTCCTCATGACCCAACGCGGTACCCTCGAAATCCGTGGCGTCGAGAAGCATTACGACGTCGACGGCCGCCCGCTGAAGATCCTCGACCATATCGACATCGACGTCGACGCCGGCGAGTTCGTGTCGATCGTCGGGCCGTCAGGCTGCGGCAAGTCCACCATATTGCGCCTCGTCGTCGGGCTCGACGACGACTATTCCGGCAGCATCCGGCTGGATGGCGAACCGATCAAAGGCACCAGCCTCGATCGGGGCATCGTCTTCCAGGACCACCGGCTGCTGCCATGGCTGACGCTGGAGCAGAATATCGGCCTCAGCCTGGAGAATTCCCGGCTGGGCACTGACGAGAAGAAGCGCACCATCGCCGAGCACATCGCGCTGGTCGGGCTGCGCGGCTTCGAGAAGGTCTATCCCTACCAGCTGTCCGGCGGCATGGCGCAGCGCGCCGCCATCGCCCGCGGCCTGGTCAACCGGCCGGAGATCCTGCTGCTCGACGAGCCGCTCGGGGCGCTCGACGCGCTGACGCGGCTGCGGCTGCAGGAGGAACTGCTCAGCATCTGGCGGATCGAGAAGACCACCATGATCCTCGTCACCCACGACGTCGACGAGGCGATCTATCTCAGCGACCGGGTGCTGGTGATGACCGCCAATCCCGGCCGCATCGTGAAGGAGATCACTGTCGACCTGCCGCATCAGCGCGATCGCGGCAGCCCCGCCTTCGCGGGGATCAAGCGGGAGATACTGCGCGAGATGGGCGACTACGCCGTCCACGTCGCCGCCGCATGAGCCGCGCCGTCATGCTATCTGCCTTTCGGCCTGATCGGCCATCTTGGGGGCCGTTCCGGCCTCATCGTCCACCGCACCGGCCTGTCGGCGCGGCCCGGCGCCGGCTCGTGCGGGGCGTCCTGCTTGCGTTGATGCTGGGCGCCGCCACCGCCGCCGGCGCGGTCGACACCCCGCCCTCCGACGCCCTGCCGGACCTCGCGCCGATCCGGGCGCTAATCTATTCTGGCGACTACGAAAAAGCGGCGGCCGAGCTCGAGGTTCTCGCCACCCGGGTGCGCCATGCCGACGTGTTCAACCTGCTCGGCTTCAGCCTGCGTAACCTCAAGCGCTACGACGAGGCCGACCGCTGGTACCGCGAGGCGCTGTATTTCGACCCGACCCACCGTCAGGCCATTGAATATCAAGGCGAATTATTCATCGCCACCGGCCGGCTCGACAAGGCGCGGGAGAACATCGTCACCTTAAAGATCTTCTGCCGCAGCGGTTGCCCGGAACTCGACACACTGCGCAAGGCCTATGCCGGGGCGGGCGGCAAGGAATAGCGGCGCTGGAAAAAGAGAGGCCGGGCAATGCCCGGCCTCTCATGTCGGATCACTTGTTCACGTCGGTCCAGATGCGGGTGTAGAGCTCGCTCACTTCCGGCGGACAGGCGGTGAGGAACTCGCCGGCCTTCTCATACTGCGCCGGCACCACCAGCTCGGGCGCGTCCTTCATCTCGGCGGGCATGAACTGCGCGGAGCCCTTGATTCCGTTCGCATATTTGGCGAAGGCCGAGATCAGCGCCGCGTTCTCCGGCTCCATGATGAAGTTCATGAACAGCTTGGCGTTCTCGACATTCTTGGCGTCCTTGAGGATCGCCAGGCTGTCCATGAAGAACGGGAAGCCCTCCTTCGGATAGCCGAAGGCGACGTCGGGGTTCTTCATGCGGGCGCGCATCACCGCACCGTTCCAGTAATACACGGCGGCATAGTCGCCGGAGGGCAGCTTCTCGGTGACGGAATAGTCCATCGCCAGCCACTTCGGCTTGGCGGCGACCAGCGTGTCGCGCACCTTCTTCAGCAGTTCCTTGTCGGCGGTGCACCAGTTGCCGCCGAGATACTTGATGGTGAGGAACAGCACGTCGTTCATCTCGGGAGCGACGTTGATTTTGCCGGCGAGCTCCGGCGGCGGGTCGAGGATGACCTTCGCGGTGTTGATGTCGCCGCTATACATCTTCTTGTTGACGCCGATGCCGGTCAGGCCCCACTGCCACGGGGTGGTGTAGTGCCGGCCCGGATCCCACGGCACGTTGACCCAGCGCTCGTCGACATTCTTGAAGTTCGACATCTGGTCGGGCCGCGCCTCGAGCAGCAGGCCTTCCTTGACCCAGATCGGCACGTAGTTGGCCGAGGGCACGACGATGTCGAAGCCATGGCCGCCGGCGCGCACCTTGGCGAGCGCGGTGTCGTTGGAATCGTAGTCGGTGACGGTGACCTTGACGTTGTACTTGTCTTCGAACTTCTTGATCAGCTCGGGGCTGGTATAGTCGCCCCAGTTGTAGATGTTGAGCGCGCCTTCGGCCGCGGCGCTACCGGCGAAGCCGAGGATCGCGACCATCGCGCCCGCCGCCGTCATCTTCCAGTTCATGGTTCCCGTCTCCGTCAGGTTGTCGTTAGACCCGGCTCGCGTCAGGTCTTCTTGCGGTTGATGAAGAAGAAGGCCGTCACCAGCAATATGGACAGGGCCAGGAATGCGGTGGCGATGGCGTTGACCTCGGGGGTCACGGTGCGGCGGATCTGCCCGAGCATGTAGGTCGGCAGCGTGTCCTGCCCGCCCGACTTGACGAATTCGGTGATGACGACGTCGTCGAGCGAGATCACGAAGGCCAGCATGAAGCCGGCGATGATGCCCGGCCGGAGCAGCGGCAGCGTCACGCGGCGGAACACGTGCCACGGCGTCGCATAAAGGTCGGCGGCGGCGCGCTCCAGGGCGCCGTCCATGCCTTCCAGGCGGGCGCGGATCGGCAGGTAGGCGAACGGGATGCAGAAAGCGGTGTGGGCGAGGATCAGGTAGCCGAGCCCGGAATAGCCGGTCCACACCTTGATGCGCGAGAATACGATGAGCAGCGCGACCGCGGTGACGATCTCCGGCACCATCAAGGGCAGGTTGATGAAGGCATATTTGGCGCCGAGGCCGCGATAGGGCGCGGTGCGGGTGGTGGCGATGGCCGCCATGGTGGCGGCGGCGGTGGCGGCGATGGCGGCGCACAGTGCGATGACCAGCGAACGCCAGGCCGCATCCTGCACCGCCGTGTTCGCCGCCGCGTCGCCGAACCAGCGCAGCGAGAAGCCGCCCCAGGAGGTGAGCGATTCCGAGCCGTTGAAGGCGTAGGCCACCAGCGTGACGATCGGCAGATAGAGCACCGCGAAGGTGAACATCGCGATCAGGGCGAAGCCGGGCTGGGCCTTTACGTCGAAGCTGGGCTTAGCCATGTCCCGCTCCCGAACGCGACGCGTTGCGCACATAGAACAGCATGGCCACCATCACGAGTGCCATTAGGGTGATGGAGATCGCCGCGCCGAGCGGCCAGTTGCGGCCCGCGCCGAACTGCAGCTCGATGAGGTTGCCGAGCATCAGGTTCTTGCCGCCGCCCAGCACGCGCGGAATGACATAGGCGCCGAGCGAGGGCACGAAGACGAGGATCGAGCCGGCGACGATGCCGGGCTTCACCAGCGGGATGATGACCCGCCGCAGCACCGCCCAGCGGCCGGCATAGAGATCGTAGCCCGCCTCGATCAGCCGGAAGTCGAGCTTCTCCATGCTGGCATAGAGCGGCAGCACCATCAGCGGCAGGTAGACATAGACCATGCCGAACAGGATCGCCCAGTCGGTGTACATGATCTGCAGCGGCTGATCGATGATGCCGAGCGCCCGCAAAAGCGTGTTGAGCACGCCTTCGTTGCGGATCACCTGCTGCATGGCGAAGGTGCGGATGAGCAGGTTGGTCCAGAACGGTATGGTGACGAGGAACACCCAGATTTCCCGGGTGTGGCGCGGCCGCGTGGCGATGAAATAGGCGGTCGGGAAGCCCAGCAGCAGCGTGCAGGCGGTGGTGATGATCGACAGTTTCAGTGATCGCCAGAGGATCGACAGATGGGCGTCGGCCAGCGTGATGGTGTCGTCGAACATGTCGCGCTGGAGCAGCACGGAGAACCAGCCGTCGAGCGAATACTGGCCGAATTTCACGTCGCCATAGTCGCCCTTCGCCATGAAGGAATAGGCGAGCATGACGAAGAGCGGCCCGATGGCGGCGACGAAGACGATGACGAGCGCCGGCGCCGACAGCCACCAACGGCGGCGGATGCTCTCGCGTTCGGCGTGCTTGGCGATTTCTGCGGCGGTTGCCATCGTCAATCCCGCAGCACTTGCGCGGCGTCCGCCGCGATTTCGATGCCGACGCGGTCGCCGATCGCAAAGCCGCAGGACTGGGCGCGGCTGTTCTGCTGGCGCACGGTGAACAGGCCGTCCTCGGCGAGGCGCACATGGATATGCGTGTCGGTGCCGAAATAGACGATGTTCTCGACCATGCCGGACAACTGGCCGCCCTGCGGCACGGCGCGGGCATGCTCCGGCCGCACGACGATGGTCGCCTCGCTCTTCGGCTCGAAGCCTTCGGCGACGGTGGCCACGATGTCGGCGCCCGATTTCAGCTTCACCCGGGCAACGCCGTTGGAAACGCCGGCGACGGCGGCGGTGAGGAAATTGGTCTCGCCGATGAAGTCGGCGACGAAGCGTTCGGCCGGCTTGTCGTAGATGTCCCACGGGGAGCCGACCTGCCGCACCTTGCCCTTCGACATCACCGCGATGCGGTCGGACATGGTCAGCGCTTCTTCCTGGTCGTGGGTCACGAACACGAAGGTGATGCCGGTCTCGTGCTGCAGGCGCTTCAACTCGATCTGCATCTCCTTGCGCAGCTTGTAGTCGAGCGCCGAGAGCGGTTCGTCGAGCAGCAGCACCTTGGGCGCCGGGGCCAGCGCCCGGGCGAGCGCGACGCGCTGGGCCTGGCCGCCGGAGATCTGGTCGGTGCGGCGCTGTGCCATCTCGTCCAGGTGGACGAGCTTGAGCATCTCGCCGACGCGCGAGGCAATCTCGGCTTTCGGACGGCCGAGCATCTGCAGCCCGAAGGCGACGTTCTCCCACACGGTAAGGTGCGGGAAGAGGGCATAGCTCTGGAAGACCGTGTTGATCGGCCGCTTGAAGGGCGGCAATCCCGCGATGTCCTGGCCATCGAGCAGGATGGCGCCTTCGGTGGGGTACTCGAAGCCGGCGATCAGCCGGAGGAGGGTTGTCTTGCCGCAGCCGGACGGGCCGAGCAGGGTGAAGAACTCGTTCTCGCGGATGGAGATGGAGACGTTGTCGAGTGCGCGCAGCGCCCCCGGGCCTTCTCCAAACTGCTTGACGATGTTCCGTGCTTCAATTGCGACGCGCTTGTCCTGTGCCGCGGCAGGCTCCGGCATCAATCACCCTTTAGTCTGTTGACGTGCTCTGGAAGGCGGGAAAAGCCCGCATATCCGTTTCTTCTGGGAGTGAGCCTATGTGAGCGCTTGGCGGCGGGCAAGGAGGGCGGCTAAGAATGTGATCAAATTTTTGGCCAGCCAAATTGGGGAGCAACCCGTGTCGAGTGCCGACGTCATTATCGAGAACGCCCGTATCCTCACGATGGACCCCGCGCGGCCGTTCGCCGAGGCCATCGCCCTGAGAGGCGGCACCATTCTCGCTATCGGTTCCCGCGCCGAGGTGGCGGAGGCGGCAGGCTCGGCGGGCCGGCGGATCGATGCCGGCGGCGCCAGCGTGCTGCCCGGCCTCATCGACAGCCATATCCACTTGTTCACAGGTGGCGCCCAGCTCGCCAGCCTGTCGCTGGCCGGCCTCACCGGTTTCGAGCGGATCGCCACCGCGATTCGCCAGCGGGCGCAGACCGACGCGTCCAGAGTGCTGATCGCCGAGCAGGCGGCCTATTTCATGTTCGGCGACGACCAGCCGATCACCCGCCAGCTGCTCGACCGCGTGCTGCCGGACCGTCCGCTCGCTTTGTTCGCCAGTGACCACCACACCATGTGGGCGAACACCAAGGCGCTGGAGGCGGCCGGTATTCTCCACGGCAAGGACGTGCCGCCCGGCAACGAGATCGTCATGGGCGCCGACGGGCTCGCTACCGGCGAGTTGCGCGAGTTCGAGGCCATGGCGCCGATCTCGTCGCTGACGCCGACCGGCGGGCGCGAAATGCTCGGCCTCGCCGGCCACGAGCCGAAGATCCCGCCTACCGCCGCCGACCGTGCCGTCGACAAGGAGATCATCAAACAGGGGCTCGCCTATTGCGCCTCGCTCGGCATCACCAGCTTCCACAACATGGACGGCAATTTCTACCAGCTCGAACTGCTCGGCGAGATCGAGGCCGCCGGCGAGCTGATCGTGCGCGGCCGCGTGCCGTTCCGCTTCACGCCGGGCATGGCGCTCGCCGAGCTGGAGAAGGCGGTGGAGATGCGCGCGCGCTGGCATTCCGACCGGCTCAAGGCGGATTTCGTCAAGATCTTCATGGATGGCGTGGTCGAATCCACCACCGCCCACATGTTCGAGGACTATATCGGCTCGCCGGGGGTGCGCGGCGCCTCCTATTTCGAGCAGGATGAGTTCGACGCTATCTGCACCGAGATCGACCGCCTCGGCTTCCAGATCACCGTCCATGCCATTGGCGATCTGGCGGTGAACCGCACGCTGAACAGCTATGAGGCGGCGCGGCGCGCCAATGGTGCCCGCGACAGCCGCCACCGCATCGAGCACATCGAGGTGCTGGCGCCGCGCGACCTGAACCGCTTCGCCGAGCTTGGCGTCCTCGCCTCGATGCAGCCGACCCATGCGCCGGGCGGCTACTATCCGCCGGAGCCGATCCTCTCCATGATCGGCCGCGAGCGGATGATGCTGGCCTATCCTTGGCAGACCCTGCGCAACACCGGCGCCCGGCTGGTCTTCGCCAGCGACTGGCCGGTGGCGCCGCTCGATCCGCTGCTCGGCATCATGACGGCGATGACGCGCGGCCCGGTGTTCGAGGGCGCCCCGGACGAGCGCCAGAGCCTCGAGGATTCGATCGCCGGCTTCACCCGCGACGGCGCCTTCGCCGAGTTCGCCGAGGCGGGCAAGGGCGTGCTGAAGCCGGGCGCCGTGGCCGACGTCGTCATTCTCGATGGCGACATCGAGAAGACCGAGCCCGGCGAGATCGACGCGATGAAGGTGGCCGCCACGATCTGCGGTGGCCAGCTCACCTATGAGCGCGGCGCCGCGTAGCGCGCGTTCCGACCCGGCGAGGATGCCGGGTCGGTCCGGCTAGGCTTGTCCCGGAGGACGTTTCAATCCTTGCGGGACAGGCTGATCGGCGGGCGGCGGTGGAACCACGGCGCCGCCTCTTCGACGCGGGCGCACAGCCCGAGCAGCTGCTCGTCGCGCCCGTAGCCGGCGGCGAGATGGATGCCGACCGGCAGGCCATCCGGCGTCCAGTGCAGCGGCAGCGAGGCCGCCGGCTGGCCGGAAGCGTTGAACGCCGCCGTGAAGGGCGAATAGGCGAACACCATTCCCGGCCCCATCCGATAGTCGACATATTCCTTGCCGAGATGGTTGAAGCGGCCGAGCTTCGCCGGCGGCTCGGCCAGCGTCGCCGTCAGCAGGATGTCGTAGCGCTGGAAGAAGCCGGCCATCTCGCGGCCATAGGCGTGCACCTTGTTGACCGCCTCCAGATAGTCGGCGCCGCTCACCGTGCGGGCATAGGCCATGGCGGTTCGGGCCACGTTCTCGATCTCGCCGTCCTCGAGCGGGCGGCCGCGCCGGCGTACCGCGCTCTCGACCGACAGCGCGGAGCCGCAGGCGACCACCTTGGTCCAGGCGACCATCATGCCGGAGGTGTCGGCCTCGGGCCGGGCCTCCTCGACCTGATGGCCGAGGCTCTCGAGCAGACGCGCCGTCTGCTCGACCGCGGCGCGGCATTCCGGATGGATCGCTTCGCCGGTCAGCGTGGTGGTGATGAAGGCGATGCGCAGCGGCTTGTCCTGCCGCTTCAGTGCCGCGCCGAACGAGGCTTCCAGCGGCGGAGCCGCATAGGGCGCGCCGAGGTCGATGCCGTGAGTGGCGTCGAGCAGCACGGCGGTATCGCGCACCGAGCGGGTGAGGAAGCCGTCGATCGCCATGCCGGCCCAGCCTTCGCCGACATAGGGGCCGTCCGGCAGGCGGGCGCGGGTTGCCTTGAAGCCGAACAGGCCGCAGCTCGAGGCGGGAATGCGCACCGAGCCGCCGCCATCCGAGCCGTGCGCCACCGGCACCATGCCGGAGGCCACCGCCGCCGCCGCGCCGCCGGAGGAGCCGCCGGTCGTGTGCTCCGGGTTCCACGGGTTGCGGGTCGGCCCGCCATAGACCGCCGCCTCGGTGGTCGGGCCGACGCCACCTTCCGGCGAGGTGGTGCGGCCGAAGGTGACGAGGCCGGCCATCTTCAGCCGGGCATAGATCGAGGAATCCTGGCCGTAGCGGGTGTTGGCGAACAGCCGTGAGCCATTATTGGACGGAAAGTCGATCGCTTCGGCGCCGAGGTCCTTCAGCAGGAACGGCACGCCCTTGAGCGGGCCATCCGGCAGCCCTTCCGCAATGAGGCGGCGCGCGACGCCTTCCTGCTGCAACACCACGGCATTGAGCTGCGGATTGAGCGCCTCGACCCGCCGCAGCGCCTCGTCGAGCAGTTCGGTGGGTGTCACCTCCCGCTGGTGTACGAGCTCGGCCAGAGCGACGGCGTCGCAACTCTCGAACAGATCACTCACACTCACCTCGAACTCCCGATATCCGGCGTGTCGTCACGCCTAGGCGAAGGCTTACGGATCGGT
This sequence comes from Ancylobacter sonchi, assembly GCF_018390695.1. Classification (GTDB taxonomy): domain Bacteria; phylum Pseudomonadota; class Alphaproteobacteria; order Rhizobiales; family Xanthobacteraceae; genus Ancylobacter; species Ancylobacter sonchi. Next base: position 389,769 of record NZ_JAHBGF010000020.1, read on the forward strand.
GCGCAGCGTCGCCGACGGCGGCGGCGAACGGAGCACCAGCGCGGCGCCGGCGAACAGGGCGCAGGCGAGCGCGACGAAGGCGACCAGCCCATGCGTCGTCACCTGCATGGCGACGCCGGCGAGGGTGGGGCCGACCAGCGCGCCCACCCCCCAGAACAGCCCCATGCCGGCATAGATGCCGACGATGTCGCTGCCGGAGAAGCGGCTGCCGATGATGGTGAGCATGATCGTGTAGATGCCGACGAACAGCCCGCCCCAGACGAAGAGCAGCGGATAGATCGTCCATTCTGAGGCCAGCGCCCACGGCCAGGCGGCGGCACCCAGGGCGGAAAGCACGGCGAGCAGGATGATAAGCTTCTGCCGGTCCATCTTGTCGCCCAGCCAGCCGATCGGCAGCTGCAGCACGATGGCGCCGAACATCATGCAGGTCATCAGCTGGGTCGCCTGCGCCTCCTGCCAGCCCACCGACATCGCATAGAGCGTCAGGAAGGTGAGACCGGCGGTCTCGACCGCGGCGTTCAGCGCGGTGGCCGCCATCGCGACCGGTGCGAGGCGGATATAGCGGAACGGGCTGCTGTGATGCGGCTGCTCGATCACCGGCGCGGAGATCGAGGGCGACACCACGAAGGCCGCCGCGCATAGCGCGAGGCCGGCGCCGATCGCGTAGGGCAGGAAGCCCTGCGAGCCGGCGACCGACAGGATCAGCGGCCCGAGCGCGAAGCCGACCGACATGGCGGCGGTATAGGCGCCCATGGTACGGGCGCGCGAGGATTCGGAGCTCAGCGCGTTCAGCCAGGTCTCCGACAGCACGAACAGCACCTCGGACGCTGCGCCGAGCAGGATGCGCAGCGGGAACCACAGCCAGACCAGCGGCATGGCGGGGAACAGGCAGAGCAGCAGGGCGGCCAGCAGCAGCGAGCCGATCACCGAGCGCCGCACGCCGAAAAACGCGGTGAGGCGTGGCAGCAGGAACGCCATCAGCAGCACGCCGATCGCATGCATGGCGGCATTGGCGCCGATCAGCGCCTCGCTCAGCCCCTTTTCGGCGAGGTCCAGCGCGATCAGCGCCGCGCTCAGGCTGTAGGTCAGCCCGAAGATCGTCGCCGTGGCGATGATGGCGACGCGCGCCAGTATGGTGTTGCCGGCTGACGGCTGCATGGTGGTCATTCCCCCTCCGGGCCGCGCCGCGCAGCGGCCGCCCGGATTCCCTAGATGGCTTGCGGTGTCCGGTTGCGCGGGGCCCCCCGACCCATGCGCTCCGGCAGTTCGACGATGGCGGACAGGGCGCGGGCATAGTCGAGCACCAGGCCGGGCGTCCAGGCCATCAGCTCGGCACGGCGGCGGATGACGCCGGCGGCCCAGAATTCCGGCAGCATCAACAGCCGCAGGAGAAACCAGGGGGAACGGACCTCCTGCGCGAACAACCCTTCAATGGCGGCGTCGAGCGCCTTGGCCACCGAGCTGGAGCAGTTTCGGTTGGTCAAATTGTAGGTGGTGTTCTGGCGGTAGGACGCCCAGAAGGCACGCAGCGCCCCGACATCGAGGCCGGCGAGCTCGACCCGCCAGCTCGACGGGCACCATTCGGCGCTTTCAAACGCATAGCTCGGCTGGAACTTGCCCGGCACGTCGTTTTCCCGCGTCGCCCGCAGCACGCGGGTGAATTGCGAGCCGTCGCGGTCGATCTCCACCGCCGGATAGTGGCTGATATAGATGTCCGGCCCCGCTTCCAGCGCCGCATGGCCGGTGGAAATAACGCCGTGCTCGTCCAGCGCTGCCACGTAGCGGGCGATGCCCCGGCCGAGCCCGACGAGGTCGCCGGTCGGCGTCCAGACATGCACGGTGAGGGTGCCGACCATGGGATCGGCCGAGTCCTGTTCCGAGCCGGCATGCGCGCGGCCGCGCGGCCAGCCCTCGCTGAGGATGCGTGCCACCGGCATGCCTTTCGGCAGGCGGCGGATGCGTCCGGCCGTGACCAGCAGCCCATAGGCGGTAACGATCAGCAGCGTGCCGACATCCTCTCCGACCTCGCCGCGCCAGCCGGTCGGCCAGGGAAGGAACGACCAGAGGCCGAGTAGGAACTCGATGCCGGCGGCAATGAGCGAGCGCCGCCAACTGGGGAAACGCACCACCCAGGCGCTGGCCGCGCGGAAGCTCGCATCGGTGACGAGAAACGTGCCGACGAGGAAGCCGATGAACATGTCGCTTCCCCACGGATGGATGATGATCAGCAGGGAGATGGCGACCATGATGCCGGCCTTGCTGAAGCGCAGCGCCCGCCGCGTGCCGGTGCTGCTGAACCCGGCGGTCAGCGAGGCGGCGGCGTCGAGCAGCAGCGGCACGGTGAACCAGTGGGCCGGAATCCGCCATTCGTCGCTGAGCGCGTTGATGAGGATGGCGCTTCCCATCGCCAGCCAGACCAGACCGATGATGCCGACCACCCACCATTTGTCCCGAATCGCCCGGGCTCCGATTAGCAGCATCAGCACTTCGATCATGGGTCACCTTGCAGAAACGCGCCGTCTCGCGGTTGGCGGCCGCGACGAGCGATCTCCGATAGCATGAAGGGGACAGCCGAGAACGAGCGGCCGTCGAGGTGGCCGGAGCCTATCAATCCATGCTTCGGTTCGGCAAGCTTTCATAGCGTTGTCAACGCCCTGGCGTTAGCAACCGATGAACGGCGGTGCGTGTGCGCGGCGCGGGCCGGTTGCGGATCAGCCCTCCGCCATGCCGTGCGGTCGCACCAGATTGTCGTCCCATTCCGGTAGGATATGGGGGAAGGCGAGCTCGGGCTGGCGGCCCAGCATCAGGGCGAGCACGCGCGGCGGGGTCAGCGGCAGTTCCTGCACGCGCGTGCCGGTTGCATTCGCCACCGCACAGGCGACGCTCGCCCCGACATTGAGGATCGGCACCTCGCCGGCGCCCTTGATGCCCATTGGCCCGAGCGAGGGAGCCCCCTCGAACAGGTCGATCTCGACCGGTACCACGTCGGCGGCCAGCGGCACGCGGTAGGTTTCGAAGCCGTTCTGGCGGATCCGGCCTCCGGCGTCGATCGACACCTCCTCGTGCAGCGCATAGCCGAGGCCCTGCACCACGCCGCCCTGGATCTGGCCGCATATGGCGCTGCGGTTGAGCGCCCGCCCGACATCCTGCACCACGCGATAGGCGACCACTTCGACATGGCCGGTGTCCGGGTCGACGGCGACCTCGCAGTCATGGACAGCGAAGACCGGGATATCCAGCGCGTCGATGAAGTGCCCGGCGGCGCAGCCGGGCATGGCCGGCACGCCCTTGCGGGTGAAGGAGCCGGTGCCGGCGACCGGACCGGTCAGCGCCTGCGCCTGCGTCGCCACCTCGGCGAGGGTGAAGCCGGCGCCGTTGGGGCCGGCGATCTCGATCCGGCCGTTCTGCACCACGAGATCGTCGGGCGAAGCGTCCAGCATCTGCGCGGCGACCTTCATGAGCTTGCCGCGCACCTCCTGCGCCGCCTGCAGGCTGGCGGCGCCGAGCGAGACGGTCTGCCGGCCGCCGCCGACACCGACATCGTAGCCGGCGGCGTCGGTATCGGCCTGGCGCACTACCACGTCTTCCGGCCGTATGCCGAGCGTGGCGGCGACGATCTGCGGCAGGCTCTGCATCATCGAGCCGGAGCCGATCTCGACTCCCGAGGTGACCAAAGTGGCGCTGCCGTCGGCATTCATGTTCACCGTCGCCGCCGAGGGGCCGGTGAAGACGAACCAGGTGCCGACCGTGGTGGCGCGGCCGTAGAGCCGACCGTCGTCGGCCTGGCGCGGCGGCGCGGCGGTACGCAGCGTCTGCATGCGCTCCAGCATCGGGCGCAGCACGTCGCCCTCATAGACCTGCCCGGTGGCGCCGAGGTCGCCGTCGCCCAGCACGTTGCGGCGGCGGAATTCCAGCGGGTCCATGCCGATGGCAGCGGCGATCTCGTCGGTGTGCCGCTCCAGCGCGAAGGTGTTGTAGACGCCGTTGCAGGCGCGGAAGGCGCCGTTCGGGGCGGTGTGGGTGTAGACGGCGCGCGAGGCGAGGCGGGTGGCACCGAGCCGGTAATTACCGCCCAGCGTGTGGGCGGTCATGGTGGTGAGGAAGATCTGCTCGCCGCCATAGGCGCCGCAATCCATCAGCACCACGGCTTCCCGACCGGCGATCTCGCCCTCCCGTGTCACCGCCGAGCGGATGCGGATCTCGGCATTCTCGCGGAACAGGCAGGTGAGCATCTCCTCCTCGCGGGAATTGACCAGCCGCACCGCCCGCCCGCTGAGCTTCGCCAGCAGAGCGGCGAAGGGTTCGATGGCGATGTCGAATTTCAGCCCGAAGGCGCCGCCGACCGGTGGCACCGTCACCCGCACCTGCGAGGCGGGCACGCCGAGGAAGCGGGCGGTGGCGTTGCGCACCGTCCAGGGCACCTGGGTGGAGGTCTCGATATGGAAGCGGCCTTCCTCGTAGTTCGCCACCGCCGCCCGCGGCTCGAACGCCATGTGGTTCTGTCGCCCGACGCGGAAGGTGCTCTCGATCACCGTCACGTCCGGCCGCGCGAAGGCGGCGTCGACGTCGCCGCGCACCACCGTCGCCTCCCAGGCGACGTTGCCGGCGCGCGCGCCGCCCTCCACCAGCACCTCGTAATCCTGCCAGCCGGCATGCACCAGCGGAGCGCCGGGTGCCAGCGCGTCCTCCATGGTGAAGAGCGCCGGCAGCGGCGCGATCTCGACTTCAATGGCGGCAAGTGCCGCCTGCGCCTGCTCCAGCGTCTCCGCCGCGATGGCGGCGAGCGGCTCGCCGACATAGCGGATGATGTCCTCGGCGAAGAGCGTGTGATCGGCGATACCGATGCCGACGCGGCCGGGCGCATCGGCGGCGGTGGCGATCGCCCGCACGCCGGGCATCGCGGCGGCCTTGGTGACGTCGAGCCGCACGAGGCGTCCCGAGGGCACCTGCGCGCGCAGCACCGCCGCGTGCAGCATGCCGGAGGCGGTGCGGTCGATGGTGTAGCGGGTGCGCCCCATCAGCTTGTCGCCGGCGTCGCGGCGGCGGAACTCCATCACGGCGTCGACGGTCATCGCGATCCTCCTCAGGCGCCGGCGGCGTCGAGCGCCGCCGCGACGATGCGCTCATAGCCGGTGCAGCGGCAGGCATTGCCGGCGAGGGCGGCCTGCACCTCGTCGCGGCTTGGGCGCGGCGTGTGGGCGAGAAAATGCGTCAGCGTCACCACCATGCCGGGAAAGCACATGCCGCATTGCACCGCGTCGTGCTCGGCGAACTTGGCCTGGATCGGGTTGAGCCGGCCTCCGGCGGACAACCCCTCGACGGTGCGGATTTCATGCCCTTCCGCCAGTCCCGCCGGGGTGAGGCAGGACAGTACGGGCGCGCCGTCAAGCTGCACGGTGCAGGCGCCGCAAAAGCCTTCGCGGCACACCGGCTTGGCGCCGGTCAGGTGGAACTCATCGCGCAGCACGTCGATCAGCGGCGTCATCGGCTCGGCAAGGGAGCGCCTCGGCTCGCCATTGACGGTCATCTCGATGGGCATGGGACCTCCTGTCGGGATCAGTGGAGCGCGGCGACGGCGCGCCGGACCAGCGCGGGGAGCACCGCGACCCGGTACCAGCCCGGCGCTTCCACGCCGTCGCGACCGGTGAAGTCGTCGGCCAGCTCGGTGGCGAGGCGATGGGCGGTGCCGGCATCGAGCGGGGCGCCGGTCAGCGCGGCCTCGAGGCGAGGCCAGCGGCGCGCCACCGGCTCAACCGAGCCGACGGCGATGCGGGCCTGCGCCACACGTCCGTCGGCGTCGCGGGCGACCGACAGGCTAAGGATGGCGGTCGGGTAGTCGCCGGCCTTGCGCAGCGGCAGGCGGGCATGGGCACTGCGGGCAACGGTACGCGCGATTACCACGCGCGTCAGCAGGTGGCCGGGCACAAGCGATTGGCGAATCACGAGAAATTTCTCCAGCGGCATGCGCTCGACCGCGCCGGGCGAGTGGATCTCGACCTCGGCGTCGAGGCAGAGAAGCGCCGGCACGAGGTCGGCGGCGGCGAAGTCGGCGGTGCACAGATTGCCGCCGAGGGTGGCGGCGCGGCGCACGGCGGGGTTCGCCGAGCGGCCGGCGGCCTGGGCGAGAACGCGCAGCTCGGGGGCCTCCGCCAGGGCGCCGGCGAGGCGGTCATGGGTGACGCCGGCGCCGATGGCGACATGGTCGCTTTCGATCTCGATGCGCCCCAGCTCGGGCACCCGGCCGAGCCCGACATAGGCGCTCCGCAAGGGTTCGTGGCGGATCGGCGCCCGCATGATCCAGGTGCCGCCGGCCAGCGGCGCCCCCTCGGTGCCGCGCTCGGCGAGGGCGGCGACGGCGGTATCGAGGGAGGGGGCGAGATAAAGCGAGGGCGTCATCGAGAGACCTCCGACGGCTGTCTCGGGGCGTGTCCGGTCAGGACGGTGAGGTGGACGATGCGGCCGATCTGTCCGGTGAGGCCGATGCCGCGCATCAGCGCCGCTCCAGCCGCAGCCGGTCGAGCACCACGCCGGCGATGACGATGGCGCCGAGCACCACCATCTGCACATAGCCGTCGATGCGGGCGAGGTTCATGCCGTTCGACAGGATGGTGACGAACAGCGCGCCGACGACCGCGGTGCCCACCCCGCCGCGTCCGCCGGCGAGGCTGGTGCCGCCCACCACCGCCGCGGCGATGGCCTGCAGCGACAGCGAGCCGCCGAGGTTGGGCTCGCCGGAGCCGGTGCGCGCCGTCATCATCAGCGCCCCCAGCGCCGCGAGGCAGGAGCACAGCACATAGGTGGCGACCAGCAGCCGCTTCACCGGCAGGCCGGCCACCGCCGCCGCGCGGGGATTGGTGCCGATGACATAGAGCGCGCGGCCATAGACGGTGCGGGTCAGCACGAGGTGCAGCCCGATGCCGACCAGCACCGCGATGACGATCGCGGCGGGCACGCCGAACACGGTGCCGCCATAGAGCAGCTGCGAGAACAGGTCCGGCACCCCCTGTACCGGCCGGCCGCCGGAGATGGTGGTGGCGATGCCGATGGCGATGTTGTAGCTGCCCAGCGTCGCCACGAAGGGGCTGACCCCGAGATAGGCGACCACCACGCCGTTGAACACGCCGCAGGCGGCGCCGAGCGCAAAGCCGGCGGCGAGACCCATGACGAGCACGGTGAGGGGTTCCTGCCCGCCGGCGACCCCCGCGGCCATGGCGAGCGCGGCGCCGACGCTGACCATCGACACGGTCGGCCCCAGAGCGAGGTCGAAGCCGCGGGTGAGGATCACCACGGTCTGCGCCATGGCGAACAGAGCGAGGTAGCTCGCCTGCTGCGCGATGTTGACGAGGTTGCCGGTGCTGAGCACGGCGGAATCCACCGTGGCGAAGCCGAGCAGCAGCACGACGAGGGCGATGGGCAGCGCCGCCTGCCACAGGAGCGACAGCAGGGCGGCGCGGCGCTCGGCCGGCGCCGGGGTGGCGGGAGAGGTGGAGAGGTCAGACACGGGACTTCCTCCGCCGGCCGAGTTCGTCCAGCGCCACCGCCGCCACCATGATGACGCCGAGGAACACCGGTTGCAGGCGCGAATCGATGTGGAGCAGGTTGAGGGCGTTGCCGAGAATGGTGAGGAACAGCGCGCTGACCGCGACGATCTCCACCCGTCCGACGCCGCCGCGCAGGCTGACCCCGCCGATGACGGCGGCGGCGATGGATTGCAGCATCATGCGGTCGCCACCGAAGCTCGCCTGCCCGGAACCGACCTGGGCGGTGAGCAGGATGCCGGCCAGCGCGGCGAGCACGCCGGACAGCACGTAGGTGCCGACCAGATGCCGGCGGATGCCGACGCCGGAGACGATGGCGGCATCGGCATTGCCGCCGATGGCGTAGACATAGCGGCCGAACAAAGTGCGGCGCTGCACGAACACCATCACCGCCAGCACGATGAGCGCCACATAGATGGCGGTCGGCAGGCCGAGGAACTGGGCGCGGCCGAAATCGCGCACGAAGCTCTGCGGCATGCCGTAGACCGGGATGCCCGAGGTGATCATCAGGGCGACGCCGGCGGTCGCCGACATGGTGCCGAGCGTGACGACGAAGCCGGACACTTTCAACCGGGCGACGCACAGCCCGTTGATCAGCCCGACCGCCGCGCCGCTGCCGAGCCCGGCGGCGACGCCGCAGGCGATGACCAGCGCGTCATTGCCGGGGAAGGCGGCGGCGGCGAGGCCCATCACCTTGGCCGTCACCACGCTGGCCAGCGCCACCACCGCGCCGACCGACAGGTCGAAGCCGCCGGCGATGATCACCAGCGCCTGCCCGCAGGCGACGATGGTGAGGAAGGAAGCGTTGCGCAGGATGTTGAGGATGTTGATCGGCCCGTAGAATTGCGGGTCCGCCGCCGACATGCCGACCACCACCAGGATCAGCAGCGCCGGCAGAAAGCCGATGCGCCCGACGAGGCCGCGCGCGGAGGCGGCGATGCCGGGGCGGGCGGCGAGGGCGGGGGCGTGGGACGTGGAGGTGCCGGGAACCGAGGCTTGCACGCTCATGCCGCCTCCGTCGTCGCCAGATGCTCCTTGAAGAAGGAGGCGAGAACGTTCTGTTCGGTCTTCTCGCTGCCTGTCAGCTCGGCGGCGATGCGGCCGTGATGCATGACATAGAGGCGGTTGGAGAGCGCCAGCACCTCCGGCAGTTCCGAGGAGACGACGATCACCGCCGCGCCCTCGCTCACCAGCTGCTTCATGAATTCATAGACCTCGAGCTTGGCGCCGACATCGATGCCGACGCTCGGTTCGTCGAACAGGAAGACCTTGAGGTCGCGGGTCAGCGCCCGGCCCAGCATCACCTTCTGCCGGTTGCCGCCGGACAGCGCGCCGGCCGGCCGCTCGATATTGGGCGGGCGCAGCTTGAGCCGCTCCATCGCGGCGGCGACGAGGCCGCGCTCGCTGCCCTGCCGCAGCACCCCCAGCCGGGCGAAGCCGGGCAGGTCGAGCGCGGTGAGCGAGGCGTTCTCGCGGATCGGCCGCGACAGGGCGAGGCCCTCCGCCACCCGGTTGGCCGGGAAATAGGCGACGCCGCGCTTCAGGCTGTCGCGCGGGGCCGGCGCGTCATAGGGCGTGCCGTCGATGCGGATCGTGCCGGCGACCACCGGCTCCAGCCCGTAGATCGCCCGCACCAGTTCCGACTTGCCGCAGCCGACCAGCCCGGCAATGCCGGTGATCTCGCCGGCGCGGGCGTGGAAGTTCACCTCGCGCACCGAGCCGTCGGCGAGGCTGAGGCCCTCGACATCGACAGCCACCTCGGCCGGGGCGTGCTCGATGGTGGGGAACAGCACGTCGATGCGGCGGCCGGTCATCAGCTCGACCAGCTCGCCATCGGTGACATTCGCCGCGTCGAGGGTGCGGATGTGGCGGCCGTCGCGCAGCACCGTCACCCGGTCGGCCAGCGCGCGGATCTCCCGCATGCGGTGCGAGACATAGATGAGGCCGACGCCCTGCGCCTTCAATTTGGCGATCAATTCGAACAGCCGGCCGGTCTCGCGCTCGGTGAGCGAGGCGGTCGGCTCGTCGAGGATCAGCAGGCGCACCTTGCCGAGCAGGGCCTTGGCGATCTCCGCCATCTGCTGGTGGGCGCGCGAGAGGTCGTCGACCCGCTTGCCGGGGTCGAGGTCGAAGCCGAGCTCGTCGATCAGCGCGCGGGCCTTTTTCCGCATCGCGCCGGCGCGCAGCACGCCGCCGGCCGAGATTTCGCGGCCGAGAAACAGGTTCTCTTCCACGGTGAGGCTCGGCACCAGCGAGAATTCCTGGAACACCGGGCTGATGCCGATGGCGCGCGCCCGCTGGGGCGACAGATGGCGGATCTCCTCGCCGTCGAAGCGGAACGTGCCCTCGTCCGGCGGGAAGGTGCCGGAGATGACGTTGATCAGCGTCGACTTGCCGGCGCCGTTCTCGCCGAACAGCACGTGCAGCTCGCCCGCCCGCACGTCGAGATCGACATGGTCGAGGGCGCGCACGCCGGTGAAGCGCTTCGAGATGCCTTTCAGCTCCAGCAGGGGGGCGGCCTTTCGGGCCTCTACGCTGATGTTCATCCGTTCTCCTACCGTCCCTTCTCCCACTCCTCGTGGCAGAGGAGCGGGGTGAGGGGGCTCTACGCTTCCCGATGCCGTCGACCCTCACGGCCCCGGCTTCGCAGGGCCGCCTCTCCGCCGAAACCGTACTCGGCAACAGCCGAGTTCGGGCGGGGAGAGGGAAAGAAAGGCGATGGGCGCGAGTTCTCACCCGCGAGGGGATCGATGCAGTTCCCGGGCCACGCGAGGCTCCGTGCGCGGGGACGCGCACGGAGCCTCGACGCGGTACCGGCGCCCGTGGGGGTCCTACTTCGCCTTGACGGAGTAGACCGGGCTCCAGCTGGCCGGGGCGAGCACGAGGTCCATCTGCAGGTTCGGCACGGTGGTCTTGTCGATCACCGCCGCGATCGGCTGCACCAGGCTGACCACCGGCTTCTTCTCGATCAGCCGGATCGCCTGGTCGATGGCGATGGCGCCTTCGCCGACCGGGTACTGGGTGGCGAAGGCGAGGATGTCGCCGCGGTTCAGCGCGTCGAGCATCGCCTGGTTCTCATAGGAGGAGATCACCTTGATGTCCGAGCGGCCGGCCTCGGCGACGGCGCCGATGGCGGCCTCGGCGGTGGGGGCGCTGCCCCAGATCACGTTCATCGACGGATAGGCCTGCAGCGCGTCCTGGATCAGCTGCAGCTGCACCGCGACGCCGGAATCGCCGAACTTCTCGCCGAGGATCTTGGCCTTCGGATTCTTCGACACCGCCTTCTTGAAGCCGTCATTGAAGGCTTCCGCCCAGCCAGAGCCGGCCGGGCCGGGGAAGGTGACGATGTTGAGGTCCTCGTCGGGCTTGGACTGCGCCAGCAGGCCGTCGCCGGTCACCTCGCCCATGGCGAAGAAGTCGACATAGTTGGCGGCCGGCAGCGCGTTGGGCGGCAGCGGGTTGGTGACGCCGACCACCGGGATGCCCTTGGCCTTGGCCTCCTCGAACTTCTTCATCAGGCCGGCGCCGGAAATCGCGCCGACGATGATGGCGTCGGCCTTCGCCGCCATGCAGTCGTCGAACTGGGAGAGCTGCTTGGGCAGGTTCTCGTAGCCGCCGGCCTCGTAGAGATTCATGTTGACGTTGGAGGCCGCCGCCTGGGTGACGATGCCATAGGCCACCGCGACCCAGAAGCTGTCCTTCATGTGCGGGAACAGCACGCAGATATTGTAGGGCTTCTCGGCCTTGGCGAGCGGGGTGTATTCCGCCGGCACCGGCTTGCCCGAGGAGCTGTCGTAGATCTTCATCGGGAACCACTTCGTCTCCGCCGCGGCGGGCGACAGCGAGGCGGCGGCGAAGGCGAGGAGGGCGGCGCCGGCGAGGGCGCGGCGCTTCACGCGGGAGAGGGCGGTGGTCGGCATGTCTCTTCTTCCTCTGGTTGGTTTTTGGCGGGAGGAGGCCGGCGGGACGACCCGTCGCCTCCTCTCCGAACGCACTGCGTCGCGCCGCCGGAGCGGCAAAGAATGTCGCGGCGAAAAGGTTGCGGCGACGAAGGCTCAGGCCCAGCCGGCGATCGAGCGGCGCTCGAACACCTCGCGGAACTGGCGGGTGGATTCCGGCAGCAATTCGCCGGTGCCCCAGTCGAGGATCACCGCATGCTGGCGGATGGCGTCGAGGGCGTCGATCTCGCCGGCCTGGTAGCGCTGCGCGACGAGTGCCGGGTCGAGGCGGGCCTCGGTGACGCGGCGGGCGCGGATGGCCTCGCGCAGCGCCGCGGTGGCGGCGACGTCGATGCGGTACTCGCACAGCTCGGCGTCGATGGTCTCGACGACGACGCCATAGTCCTTGGCGGCGCGTTTGACCGAGACGTAGTCGTCCTTCACGTCCTCGAGCACCAGAGCGGGATCGCGCTCCAGGGGGTCGCCGAAGCCGCCGCCGCCGGCGGTGGGACGCGAGAAGATGTCGCCCTCGCCGATCGGCACGTCGGAGAAGATCGAGCCGAGGCGCTCCTCCTCATTGGCGCCGGCGCGCTTCAAGGTGAGGCCGTGCGGCATGGAGGGCAGGCCGCCCTCGATGCCCCACACCACCGCGCGCTCGCGGTCGCAGATATAGGAGATGACCGTCTTCTCGGCCTCCAGCATCACCGAGGTCTTCACCACGCCGGCGCCGCCGCGCCACTTCCCCGGTCCGGGTGAGTCGCGCAGGATCTCGCATTCGGTGGTGAGGATCGGGTTGGCGCGCTCCTGGCCCTCGACCGGCTGGGCCATCATGCCGGTGCCGAAGCAGGCGGTGGTGACGTTGGCGCCGTCGCGGCCGTTGCGCCCGCCCCAGCCGCCGGGCAGCCAGTCGTAGAACATGAAGATCGGCTTGTCCGGGGTGCGGGCGTCGCGCCCGCCGGTGAGCAGGTATTCGAGATTGAAGGCGCAGGCGAGCGCCCGCTCCGGCATCAGCTTCGACCACATCTCGTAGATGGCGTTCATGATCTTCTCGAACGGCATCAGGAAGCCGGTGACCGCGACCGGCCACTGGGCGTCGACGATCGAGCCGGCGGGCTTGATGATCTCGAAGCAGCGGTAGAAGCCGGAATTGAGCGGCAGATCGGGGAAGAAGGTCTTCATCCCCGCCGCCACCGCCGAGAAGGTGGTGCCGAAGGCGGAATTGTAGATCGAGCCGATCACCGGGTGCGAGCCGGTGAAATCGTAGATCGCCTTGTCGCCCTTGATGGTGAGCTTGATGCGGATCGGGATCATGCCCTCGCCGCCGGCCGGGTCGCGGTCGATGAAATCCACCGTCTCCCACTCGCCGTCCGGCAGCGCGGCGATGCGCTGGCGCACCGAGCGCTCGACATAGTCCTGCACGGCGGAAAGGCCGGTCTTCACCGTCTCGCGGCCATATTTGCCGACGAGGCGATGGATTTCGCGCTCGCAGACGGCGGTGGCCTGCGCCTGCGCCTGGATGTCGCCGATGATCGAGGCGGGGTCGCGGGTGTTCGACGCGATGAGGTGGGCGACGTCCTTGCAGAAGCGGCCCTTGTCGAACAGCCGCACCGGGGTGATGCGCAGGCCTTCCTTGAACATCTCCTTCGCCGAGACGTCGAACGAGCCCGGCACCGAGCCGCCGACATCCGACCAGTGGCCGTTGGACTGGGCGAAGGCGATGATCTTGCCCTCGGCGAACACCGGGCGGATCAGCCGCACGTCGGAGAAATGGGTGCCGCCGGCATAGGGGTCGTTGATGGCGTAGACGTCGCCCTCATGCATGTCGCCTTCGAAGTGGCGCATCACTTCCTTGCAGGTGAAGTGCAGCGTGCCGACATGCACGGCGATGTCGGCATTGCCCTGGGCGGCGCATTCGCCATCGGCGTCGTGCAGCGCGCTGGAGAAGTCGTGATTGTAGATCACGAAGGAATAGCAGGTCCGCAGGATCTGCTCGCCCATCTGGTCGACGCTGGTGATGAAGGAGTTCTTGAGGACCTCGAAGGTCACGGGGTCGAGCTCGGTCATCGGTCTCAGCCCTTCACGCGGATGACGATGTTGAGGAACTTGTCGACCTCGGCGCGGGCGCCGGGCGGCACGACGGTGGTGGAATCCAGCTGCTCGACGATGGCCGGACCCTCGAAGACGAAGCCGCAGGGCAGGCTGTCGCGGGCATAGACCGGGGTATCGAGGCCCTCGCCGTCGAACCAGACGCGGCGATGCGAGACCGGGTCCGGGCTGACGCCGGTCGGCGCGTGCACGGCGAATTCGGCCTTGGGCACCAGACCGATGGCCTTCAGGTTGAGGCGGAAGAAGCTGACCGGCGCGTCGTCGCGGCGGAAATTATATTCGCGCAGGTGCTCGGCGTGGAAGTGCTCGACCAGATCGGCGATCTTGCCGATCGGGCGCGGCGCGTTCACCGCCAGCGAGCGCCACTGGCCGCGATACATCATGTCGATGGAGCGCTGCAGCGCGATGTCGGCCTCCGCGACGCCCTCATGGGTGAGGCGGGCCAGCGCCTCCTTCTCCAGTTCGGCGAACAGCGCCTCGATCTCCGCCGGGTCGGCCTCGTCGGCGCCGACCATGCAGCTTTGCGAGAAGTCGTGCTGCATGTCGACCAAGAGGCAGCCGAGCGCCGAGGTGACGCCGGGATTGGGCGGGATGATCACCACCGGGATCGCCAGCTCGCGGGCGACGTCTACCCCGTGCAGCGCCCCGGCGCCGCCGAAGGCGACGAGGGCGAAGTCGCGCGGGTCGTAGCCGCGCGAGATGGAAATCAGCCGCACCGCGTCCGACATGTTGGCGTTGGCGACCTTGAGGACGGCGTCCGCCGCCTCGTGCAGGCCGAGGCCGAACGGCTTGGCGACGCCTTCCTCCACCGCCTCGCGGGCGAGGGCGGGATCCAGCATCACCTTGCCGCCGGCGAGCGAGGTGCCGAGCCGGCCGAGGGTGACGTTGGCGTCGGTGTTGGTGGGCTGGGTATTGCCGTTGCCGTAGCAGGCCGGGCCGGGATAGGCGCCGGCCGATTGCGGGCCGTTGCGCAGGCCGCCGGCCGGATCGGTCCAGGCGAGCGAGCCGCCGCCGGCGCCGATGGTCAGGACCTCGATGGAGGAAAAGCGGATCGGGTAGCCGAACTCGATGTACCAGTCCTTGGTGACGCGCGACTGCCCCTCATAGGCGAGCGACACGTCGGTGGAGGTGCCGCCCATGTCGAGGCCGATGGAATTGGGGAAGCCGCACAGCGAGGCGATGGTGCGGCTGGCGATGGCGCCGGCGGCGATGCCCGAGCCGGCGAGGCGGGCGGCGAAGTCCTTGACGCTCGCCGGGGTCATCACGCCGCCGCCGGTGTGCAGCAAGAGCAGGTCGCGGGTGTAGCCGCCCTCGGCGAGGCGGTCGCCGAGCCGGGTCGTGTAGTCGACCACCACCGGGCTCACCACCGCATTGGCCACCGTGGTGGAGAAGCGCTCATGCTCGAAGATCTCCGGCAGCACCTGCGAGGAGATCGACACCGGGATGTCCGGCATCGCCTCCTTCAGGATCTCGCGCATGCGCCGCTCATTGGCGCCGTTGAGATAGGCGTTCATGAAGCACACCGCGATGGCGGCGACGCCGCGCTTCTTGAGGATGCGGGCCACCTCGCGGGCGGCGTCCTCGTCCAGCGCCTCGACGATGCGGCCGGTGGAATCGATGCGCTCGGGCACGGTGAGACGGTCGCGGCGCGGCACATAGGGCGGCACCACGTCCTTGTAGACGTCCCACAGATCTTCCTTGTTGGCGCGGCGGATCTCGATCACGTCGCGGAAGCCATTGGTGGAGACCACGGCGGTACGCGGCAGCCGGCGGGTGATCAGCGCGTTGGTCGCCACCGTGGTGCCGTGGGAGAACAGCGCCACCTTGGAGAGGTCGATGCCGGCCTTCTCGACGCCGCTGAGGATCCCGTCGATGGGATCGCGGGTGGAGGAGGTCTTCTCGATCCGGATGAGGCCGCTGGCCTCGTCCATGATGCAGATGTCGGTGAAGGTGCCGCCCACATCGACGGCCACGCGGAGATTCTGCACGACTGCGCTTCCTTGTCCTAGGCCCGCTCCGTCCGCTCCAGCCGCGCATGAGCATAGGTCGGCCGGAAGGGATCCGGCCGCCGGCGTCAGGACGGCGGGGAGGCGATGTCGGAGGTGTCGGCAAGGATTAAACGTCGTTTCGCGACGGCGCTCTTGACGCTCCGCGCAGCAAGCTTTGCGTCTGAGAGCGATGTTGGCCCGATTTATGGGCTCGACCGTGCGCTGCCTGCAAAATGGTCAGCAGCGCTGCCCGGCTACGGCGGACGCGGCGTAGGGGCGTGGGGCGCGCGGTGTGCATGCGCCGGGTGGGCGTAGGGCGCGGGCAAAGAAAATCCCGCCCCGGAAGCCGGGGCGGGATCGATGGGTCTCGCCGTGGAGAGGCGATCGATCAGGCGTCCGGCATGCCGGCATTCACCCAGTCGGTGATCTCGTCCAGCGTCACCTTGAAGCGGCGCAGCATCTCGTCGATCTGCTCCTCGGTGATGATCATCGGCGGGCAGAAGGCGATGGAATCGCCGATGGCGCGAATGATCAGCCCGTGGTCGTGGGCGCGGTCGAACAGCTTGAGGCCGACCTTGCCGACGGGGTCGAAGCGGGCCTTGGTCTCCTTGTTCGCCACCAGCTCGACGGCGGCGATCAGGCCCATGCCGCGCACCTCGCCGACGAGGGGATGATCGGCGAAGCGGGCGAGGCCGGCGCGCATGTACTCGCCCATGGCGGCGGCGCGGGCGACGAGGCCGCGTTCCTCGATGATGGCGAGGTTCTCCAGCGCCACCGCGGTGGCGACCGGATGGCCGCCGGTGGTGTAGCCGTGGCCGAAGGTGCCGAACTTCTCCGACTGGTCGGCGATCGCCTGGTAGATCTCGTCCTTGATCAGCACGGCGGCGAGCGGCTGGTAGGAGGAGGTGATCTGCTTCGAGCAGACCAGGATGTCCGGCTGGATGCCGAGCGTCTCCGAGCCGAACATGGTGCCGAGCCGGCCGAAGCCGTTGATCACCTCGTCGGCGATGACCAGCACGTCATACTTCCGGCAGATCTCCTGCACCTTCTGCCAGTAGCCCTTCGGCGGCACGATGACGCCGCCGGCGCCCATCAGCGGCTCGCCGATGAAGGCGGCGACCGTCTCCGGCCCCTCGGCGAGGATCAGGTCCTCGAGCTCCTTGCCGAGCCGCTCGACGAAATCCGCCTCGGTCTCGCCCGGCAGGGCGTTGCGGTAATAGTGCGGACGCGAGACGTGCCGGGCGAAGGGCAGCGGCAGGTCGAAGCCCTTCTGGTTGCCGGCGAGGCCGGTGAGGCTGCCCGCCGCGATGGTGATGCCGTGATAGGCGCCCTCGCGGGAGATGAACTTCTTCTTCTCGGTGCGGCCGAGCGCGTTGTTGTAGTACCAGACGAACTTGATGACGCTGTCGTTGGCCTCGGCGCCGGAATTGGTGAAGAACACATGGGTGAGCCCGGCCGGGGCCAGCTCGACCAGCTTGGCGGCCAGCAGCGCCGACGGCGCGTGCGCCTTCTGCGAGAACACATGGTAGTAGGGCAGCTTGGAGAGCTGCTTGGTCGCCGCCTCGACGAGGCGCGGCTCGCCGAAGCCGACGCCGACGCTCCACAGCCCGGCCATCGCCTCGATATATTCGCGGCCCTCGTCGTCATAGACATAGATGCCGTCGCCGCGGTCGATGACGATCGGGCCCTGGCGCTCGTGACGGCGCAGATTGGTGACGGGATGGAGGTGGTGGGCCACATCCAGGCTGTGGAGCGAATTGGCGGACATGCGGGGAAACCTTGAGGCGGGGAAACCTGTAGCGGGGAGAACCCCCCGCGATCAGCTCGCGGGGGAACGGGAAGCGGAGCGCGTCTCGCTCGGCGTGCAGCCGAAGCGGGCGCGGTAGTTGCGGCTGAACTGGGCCTGGTCGCCGAAGCCCCATTCATAGGCGATCTCGGAGATCGACTTGCGGCAAAGAGGATCGCGCAACATCGCCTCGCAGGCGAGCAACCTTTGGTTGCGTATGTAGGCGCAAACCGTAATACCTTCGGCTTCGAACAGCTGGTGCAGGTAGCGCACCGAAATGCCGCAGCCCTCCGCCACCGCCTGCGGCGACAGCCGGACATCGCCGAGCCGGGCGCGGATGAAATGCTCGCAGCGATGCAGATGCGCATTGCGCACGCTGGAGGAATGGCCGGCCAGCACCCGCTCGTCCGCCTCGATCGCCATGGCAAGCAGGTCGACCAGCTGCTTGCCCATCAGGGCGCGGGCCGGCTCGTCCATCTCGTCGATGCGCGCGCCGGTGAGCCTGAGCATGTCGACGAACAGCGCGCCCACCGCGCGGGTGGCGTCGAATTGCAGGGTGGCGAGCCGTTCGGGCCGGGCGATATGGGCGCGCAGCACCGCGCTCGGCACCTTCATCACCCACAGCGCGGCGGGATCGCGGTGGCTGAACTCATAGGGCAGGTGGCTGCGCTCGATGAGGAAGGAGCCGGGGCGGCAATGCACCTGCCGGCCATCCTGCTCGAAGCGGATCTCGGCGAGCTCGGGCACGGTGATCAGGTAGCATTCCTCGCGCTCAGCGACGAGATGACGCTGGTGGCGGCGGTAGAGCAGCCCGTCCGACACGTTGCGCGATACCGCCACCGGGCCGAGCGACCACGCGCCGAGGCTGCCATTGAACTCGGTGCCGGCGCCGAAGCGCAGGTCGAGCGGGAAATAGGTCTTCGAGACGGCGTCCTGCCAGAACTGGCGCCGCTGGGCGGGCGCCGCCTGATCGGTCGAGTAGCTGGCACGCATGTCACGCTCCTCCGATCCAAGGACGGGGCGGCCGCACGGCGCCCCCGGAACCGGCGCCGCCGCTGGATCGCGGCGCGCCGGGGCGGTTCGATCGGCACGTCAGACGACGGTCTTCAAACGACAGTCTTCGATGGGCACGTCTCGGGGGACGCATCCCCCCATGATGGCACGTCGCGGGGCGATGGCGAGGGCGCGTTCAGGCGTGCCAGGGCTGCACCGCCTCCTTCAAGACCCGGGCCAACTCGACGGCGTTGGGGGTGTCGGAGTGGATGCAGATGGTCTCCGCCTTGAGGTCGAAGTCGCGGCCGTCAATGGTGGTGGCCTTGCCCTCGCTCAGCATGCGTACCGCGCGGCGCGCCGCCTCGACCGGATCGCGGGCCGGGTGCTCGCGGGTGATGATAAGCGCTCCCGAGGGATCGTAGTCGAGGTCGGCATAGTATTCCGACACGAAGGTGAGGCCGCGGGCGCGATAGACCTCCTCGTGCAGCGTGCCGGCCATGCCGATCACCGGCAGGTCGTAGACCGAGGCGGCGTCGGCGATGGCCTGCGTCACCTCCTCGCGCCGCATCGCCGCGCCATAGAGGGCGCCATGCGGCTTCAGATGGTTGAGCTTCAGCCCGGCGGCGTCGAGGAAGCCCTTCAGCGCGCCGATCTGGTAGAGCACGCAGGCGGCGAGCTCCTCGCGGCCCATCGCCATGTCGCGGCGCCCGAAGCCCTGCAGGTCCGGGAAGGACGGGTGGGCGCCGACCGCCACCCCCTGCGCGGCGGCAAGGCGCACGGTCTCGCGCATCACCACCGGATCGGCGGCATGGAAGCCGCAGGCGACGTTGCCGATGTCGATATGCGGCATGATGCCGGCATCGTCGCCGCAGCGATACAGGCCGAAAGCCTCGCCCATGTCGCAATTGATGACGACGCCCATTGCCACGCTCCCTGCTGCCCGTTTCGATGTCCATTCGATGGGCACGAAGCGTGGCGAAGCCGGGCGGTCAGCGTCAAATCGTATTAAACGGAAGCCGATATCTCAATTTTCGATGTCTCCGGCGATGTCCGGCGCCATCTCGCCGGGCAGCTTGCCGGCGAAGTCCTTGACGGCATCTCCGGCGATGGCTCCCGTCACGCCGCGCGGATCCGAGGAGGGCGCGGCGCGGCCGGCGCTGTCGCCCGCCACCGCGAAGCGCAGGAAGTCGCAGAAGGCCTGCGTCGCCGGGGTGAGCACGGCGTCGCGCCGCCAGGCGAGGCCGACATCCATGCTCGGCACCTCGTCGGCGACGTCGCGCAACTCGATGCGCTGGCCTTCCAGCGACCAGGGCCGGTAGACGAGATCGGACAGCACGGTGACGCCCATGCCGCCGCCGACCATGGAGCGCACCGCCTCCACCGAGGAGGTGCGGAAGATGGCGTTGGGCTCCAGTCCCTGCGCCGTCCAGTAGCGCAGCGCGGTATGCTTGGCCTCGTCGACGGTGAGCATGACATAGGGGTAGCGGGCGATGTCGGCGAGCCGCACCCGCTCCGGCCGGGTCAGCGGGTGCGACGGGGCGAGCCACAGCCGGCGCGCCGAGCGCAGCAGCAGCTGGCTGGCGAGATGCTCGTCGTCCTTCAGGTTGGACACCAGCAGCACCGCGACGTCGAGCGCGCCGTCGACCAGCGCCTGCTCGACCACCGAGCGCGGCGCCTCGAACAGCTCGATGGTGATGCCGGGAAAGCTCGACTGGAAGCGGATGTGGTGGCGCGGCAGGAAATAGCCGGACACCGTGTAGGTGACGCCGACCCGCACCGTGCCGGCGATCGGCACGGTGGAGTGGCGGGCGTCGCGCACCGCCTCCGCCACCTGGGTGAGAATCTGCCGGCCCTGCAGCAGGAAGCGGCTGCCCTCCAGCGTCACGCTTACCCCGGTGGGGGTGCGGTCGAGCAGCCGGGAGCCGAGCATCGCCTCCAATTGCTGGATGGCGGCAGTGACCGCCGATTGCGAGACGTTGAGCTCCACCGCCGCCTGGCTGATCCGCCCGGTCTCGGCGGCGGCGACGAAATAGCGGATCTGCTTCAGAGAAATCGACATCAGTCCCTCGGAATGAGGCCCTTCCGGCCCTTTTCCGCCATGCTATCTGATTTTCTGATGTCCCGAATTCCTTATTGCTACTTCTCGGCCGGAACGTCTTTTGCAACTCTCCCCGCTGCTTTGGCCCACAGCTTCGATGGACGACACGCGATGGCGAAGACGATACAGGCACCGCTTCCGGGCACCTTCTACCGGGCTTCGGCGCCCGGCGAGCCGGCTTTCAAGTCGGAAGGTGACGCGGTGGCGGTGGGCGACACCATCGGCCTGATCGAGGTGATGAAGTCGTTCACCCCGGTGGTTGCCGAGGAAGCCGGCACGCTCGTCGCCTTCCATGTGGAGAACGAGGACGCCGTGATGGCCGGCCAGCCGCTCTACGACCTCGACGCCTGATCATGGGCGTGACGTCGATCTTCATCGCCAACCGCGGCGAGATCGCGGTGCGGGTGATCCGCGCCGCCCGCGAGCTGGGGCTGCGCACCGTGCAGGCGGTGAGCGCCGCCGATGGCGACATGCTGGCCGCCCGGCTCGCCGACGCCGTCGCCCCTGTCGGCCCGGCCCATGCGACCAAGTCCTACCTCAACAAGGAAGCGGTGGTGCGCGCGGCGCTGGAGGCCGGTTGCGACGCGGTGCATCCCGGCTACGGCTTCCTGTCGGAGAATGCCGAGTTCGCGCAGATGGTGGAGGCGGCCGGCCTCGTCTTCATCGGGCCGAAGCCGGAGACCATCCGCCAGATGGGCGACAAGGCCCGCGCCCGCCAGGAGGCGCAGGCCGCCGGCGTGCCGACCGTGCCGGGCACCGAGGGGGTGGTCGCCGATCTCGACACCGCCAAGGTCGAGGCGGCGCGCATCGGCTATCCCGTGATGATCAAGGCGGCGGCCGGCGGCGGCGGACGCGGCATCCGCGTCGCCCGCGACGAGGCGGAACTCTCGACGCTGTTCCCGCAGGCGAGCGGCGAGGCCCGTGCCGCCTTCGGCGATGGCGGGCTCTATCTCGAGCGCTTCATCGGCCGCGCCCGGCACATCGAAGTGCAGGTGCTCGGCGATGGCGAGCGGGCGGTGCACCTGTTCGAGCGCGAATGCTCGCTGCAGCGCCGCCGCCAGAAGGTGTGGGAGGAGGCGCCGGCCGCCTGCCTGACGAATGAGCAGCGCCTCGCTTTGTGTGCGTCCGCCGTGCGGCTCGCCGAGCGGGTCTCCTATCGCGGTGCCGGCACGCTGGAATATCTGTTCGACGACGTCACCGGCGAGTTCTTCTTCATCGAGATGAACACCCGCATCCAGGTGGAGCACCCGGTGACCGAGATGGTGACCGGGGTCGATCTGGTGCGGGCGATGATCCGCATCGCGATGGGCGAGAAGCTGGCGCTGCGGCAGGAGGACATCGTGCTGCGCGGCCATGCGGTGGAGGCGCGCATCTGCGCCGAGGACCCGACCGCCGATTTCCGCCCGTCTCCCGGCACGGTGGCCGGGCTCGCTCTGCCCGGCGGCTTCGGGGTGCGCTTCGACACGCTGCTCTATGCCGGCTACACCGTGCCGCCCTTCTACGATTCGCTGCTCGGCAAGCTGATCGCCCATGACGACAGCCGTGCCGCGGCGATCGCCCGGCTCGACCGGGCGCTCGGCGAGCTGGTCGTCGAGGGACTGCCGACCACCGCGCCGCTGCACCGCGCGCTCGCCGCCGACCCGGCGGTGCTGGCCGGTGCCGTGCATACGCGCTGGCTGGAGGAGTGGCTGGTTGCCACGCCGCTGGCTGCCGCTCCCGCTTCGCCCGTTCCCGCCACATCAGCCTGAGGACCGCCCGGAATGCAGACGCGCTATTCATTCGGCGGCGACGAGCACATCTTCGTCGAGGTCGACGAGGAAATGTCGCTGGAGGCCTTCTTCAAGAGCCTGTCCATGACCACGGCGGTGCGCGAGGCGGATATCGCCGGCATCACCGAGATCTGCCCCGCCAACGCCTCGTTCCAGATCAAGTTCGACCCGGACGTGATCGCGCCGCAGGTGCTGATGGAGCGGCTGAAGGGCTTCGAGGCGGCGGCCGAGAGCGCCGAGAAGACCATCGAGACCCGGATCATCGAGATCCCCGTGCTCTATGACGACCCCTGGACCCGCGAGACGCTGATGCGCTTTCGCGAGCGCCACCAGGACCCGGACGCCACCGACCTCGAATATGCGGCGCGGGTGAACAACTACCCGGACGTCGCCAGCTTCATCGCCGCGCATGCCGCCTCGCCCTGGTTCGTCTCCATGGTCGGTTTCGTTGCCGGCCTGCCCTTCACCTACCAGCTGGTGGAGCGCGAGAAGCAGATCGAGGTGCCGAAATATCTGCGCCCGCGCACCGACACGCCGCGCCTGACCATCGGCCATGGCGGCTGCTTCGGCTGCATCTATTCGGTGCGCGGCGCCGGCGGCTACCAGATGTTCGGCGTCACCCCGATGCCGATCTACGACCCGGCGGGAAAGATAAGCTACCTCAAGGAGCTGATGATCTTCCGCCCCGGCGACATCCTGAAGTTCCGCCCGATCGAGCGCGAGGAATACGACGCCACCGTCGCGGCGATCGAGGACGGGAGCTTCGTGCCGAAGATCGTACCCGTGACGTTCTCGCTCGACGCCTTCACCGCCGATCCCGCCGGCACCAACGCCAAGCTGCTGGAGGCCCTCAATGGCTGAGCGCTCCTTCGAGGTCGTCAAGCCCGGCCTCGCCACCACCGTGCAGGACCTCGGCCGCCCCGGCTACTACCATCTGGGCCTGCCGCTCTCCGGCGCCATGGACCGCTTCGCGCTGATCGCCGCCAACCGGCTGGTCGGCAATGCGGACGGCGCCGCCGGGTTGGAGGCGGTGTTCCTCGGCCCGGAACTGCGCTTTTCCGCCGACGCGCTGGTGGCGATCACCGGCGCCGAGCTGCCGCCCAAGCTCGACGGCGTCGAGCAGCCGCTGTGGACCGCCTTCGCGGTCAAGGCGGGGCAGGTGCTGTCCTTCGCCTTCCTGAAGGGCGGCGCCCGCGCCTATATCGCCATCGCCGGCGGCATCGACGTGCCGGAGGTGCTGGGCTCGCGCTCCACCTACGCGCTCGGCGCGCTGGGCGGCTTCGAGGGCCGGGCGCTGAAGGCCGGCGACGTGGTGCCGCTCGGCGCCCCGACCGGCTCCGGCCGCGAGGGCACGAGCCTGCCGAAGGAAGGCCGCCGCCCGACGCAGGAGAGCGGGGTGGAGATCCGCGTTGTGCCGGGCCTCTACTGGCACCGCATCACCGAGGACGCGCAGGCCGGCTTCTTCGAGGACACCTGGAAGGTGGCGCCGGAGGCGGACCGCATCGGCTACCGCTTCCGCGGCGGCAAGAAGCTCGACTTCGTGCCGCGCCAGCAGCCCTTCGGCGCCGGCTCCGACCCGTCCAACATCGTCGACAGCTGCTATCCCTACGGCTCGATCCAGGTGCCGGGCGGCACCGAGCCGATCGTGCTGCACCGCGACGCGGTGTCGGGCGGCGGCTATTTCATGATCGGCACGGTGATCTCCGCCGACATGGACCTGATCGGCCAATTGCAGCCGCACCAGCCGGTGCGCTTCCAGTCGGTCACGCTGGACGAGGCGCTCGCCGCCCGTGCGGTGGAAAAGGTGCGCCTCGCCAAGCTCGGCGAATTGATCTGACGACGGCGGGCGGGCGCCCGCAATCTTCCGACATCGTGCGAGAGGGCGGCCCGGGGCCGCCCTTTTGCGTTTGCCGGTCGGTCGCAGCCGAGGGAGGTGCGCGGCCCTTCGCGCCGCCGGCCCGGCTGCGCAAAGACCCCGACTTTCGGCGCCGGGCGTCGCCATGCTATCGCAGCGCGCCGGTTCCGCTTGCGCGCCACCCTGCCGCCGGGGCGCCGCGGGCGGGACTAGCCGATGGTCGGTTGTGGGGAAATGCGCCGCAACCTCGACAAATACGTCTATACAAATAAGATGGCGGCGCTCAGGGAGGTGGCAACATGGCGCGCGCGGACAAGTTGAAGCTCGGGACCTTCGTCTACACCTTCGGCTACAACCCGGCCGGCTGGCTGCATCCCGGCAGCGACGTCAACGGCGCCAATGATTTCCGCCACCTGCACAAGGTGGCGCAGATCTCGGAAGCCGCGAAGTTCGACTTCATGTTCCTGGCGGATTCGCCGGCCGCCGCCATTGGCGACCCGGAGGCGCTGTGCCGCCTGCCGACCAAGATGAACCGCTTCGAACCGCTCTCCCTGCTGTCGGCGCTGGCGGTCTCGACCTCGAAGCTCGGCCTCGTCGCCACCGCCTCGACCTCCTATTACGAGCCGTTCAACCTCGCCCGCATCTTCGCCTCCATCGACCATCTGTCGGGCGGGCGGGCCTGCTGGAACGTCGTCACCTCCGACCATGACGAGACCGGCTACAATTTCAACCGCGAGGGGCTCGACCCGCACGCGCTGCGCTATGAGCGCGGCAAGGAGTTCGTCGACGTGGTGTTCGGGCTGTGGGACAGCTACGAGGCCGACGCGCTGAAGCTCGACCGCGAGACCGGCGTCTATTACGACAAGGACAAGCTCCACACGCTGAACCACAAGGGCAAGCACTTCCAGGTGCGTGGCCCGCTGAACATCGCCGCCTCGCCGCAGGGCCGGCCGGTGATCGCCCAGGCCGGTGGCTCGGAGGCCGGCATCGAGCTCGCCGCGGAGACGGCGGAAGTGGTGTTCTCGCTCGCCTCCAACCTCAAGCGCAGCCAGGATTTCTACGCGACGCTGAAGGACCGCATGGGCGCCTTCGGCCGCCACCCGGACGAGCTGAAGGTGATGCCGGGCGTGGTGATCAATGTCGGGCGCACCGAGGCGGAGGCGCGCGAGAAGGTGGACTACCTCGCCGACAAGCTGCACCCGGATGTCGGCCGGGCGATGCTGGCCGAATTCCTCGAGGCCGACCTCTCCGGCGTGCCGCTCGACGCGCCGTTCCCGAAGGATCGCCTCCCCGCCGCGCCAAAAGGCTCCAAGGCGCTGTTCGACGAGCTGACCGACTTCGTGATGAAGGGCCACACGGTGGGCGAGTTGATCCGCCGGTTCAGCGAGAAGCACACCGGCAACGGCATCACCGGCACACCGGCGGTGGTGGCCGACTTCATGGAGGAGTGGTTCCAGGGCCGCGCCGCCGACGGCTTCATCGTGATGTGCCCGACGCTGCCAGCCGCGCTGGAGGACTTCACCGAACTGGTGGTGCCGGAGCTGCGGCGGCGCGGGCTGTTCCGCGACGAGTATGAGGGTGCGACGCTGCGCGCCAATCTCGGCCTGCCGGTGCCGGAGAACCGCTATGCGCGGGCCCGGCGCCAGCGCGGCGGCACGGTGCCGGCGTGACGCGCCCGGCGGATACACGGTTGGCGGGCATCTTGCTACGTTGCGTCAGCTCGGGCGGCCGCTGCCGCCCACTGCCCGCCCGTTCTTGTCCGAGAAACTGAATGTTCGATGTCAACCTGATCATCAAATCGCTGCCGATGCTGCTGCAAGCCTCGGTGTGGACGGTGATCTATTCGCTGAGCTCGGTGGCGATCGGCTTCTGCATCGGCACGCTGGTCTGCGCGGCCGGGCTGTCGTCCTCGCGGCTGGGGCGCGGCTTTTCCGCCTTCTATGTCAGCTTCTTCCGCGGCGTGCCTCTGCTGGTGCAGTTGCTGATCTCCTATTACTGCCTGCCGCTGATCGGGGTGAACGTGCCCTCCTCGGTGGCGGCGGTGGGCACGCTCGCCTTGTGCACCGGCGCCTATCTCGCCGAGATCCTGCGCGGCGGCTTCCTCGGCATCCCGCCCGGGCTGATCGAGGCGGCGCGCATGGTGGGCTTAAGCCGGGCGAAGATCCTTACCCGCATCGAGGTGCCGCTGGCGGTGCGCCTGACGCTGCCCTCGCTGGTCAACGAGACCACGATGATGGTGAAGGCCTCCTCGCTGATCTCGGTGGTCGGCGTGCTGGAGCTGACGCGGCTGGCGCAGAACATCGCCACCTCGACCTTCCAGCCGCTGGAGATCTACCTGACCGCCGGGGCGATCTATTTCGTGATCAACGGCGCCATCACGCTCGTCGGCGGGTTCGCCGAGAGCCGCTTCCGGCTGGAGAAGGCGCGATGACCTTCAACCCTGCCATCCTCACCGACAATTGGCGCGAGATCCTCGACGGGATGGCGCTGACCATCCTGATCTGGGCCGCCGGCACCGCCATCGGCCTCGTCATCGGTCTCGCTGTGGCGGTGCTGCAACTGTTCACCAATCGCTGGCTGGCGGCGCCGCTGACGCTCTATGTCGCGGTGATGCGCGGCACGCCGTTCCTGATCCAGCTGTTCGTGATCTATTATGGCGGGCCGTTCTTCGGCCTCGACCTGACGCCGCTCACCGCCGGCATCGCCGGGCTGGCGCTCTATGGCGGCGCCTATTTCTCCGAGATCTTCCGCGCCGGCTTCCTCTCGGTGCCGCCCGGCCAGATCGAGGCGGCGCGGATGATGGGCATCGGCCGGCTCGACATCGTCAGACATGTGCAGCTGCCGCAGATGCTGGTGATCATCCTGCCGGCGCTCGCCAACATGACGGTGCTGCTGTCGAAGGAGACGGCGGTCCTGTCGGTGATCACGGTGAACGAGCTGACCTCGGTGGTGCAGTCGATCGGCTCCACCACCTTCGCCTTCGCCGAGACGCTGCTGTTCCTGGCGCTGGTGTACTGGGCCTTCCTCGAAATCGTCACGGCGGCGGCGCGGCGGCTGGAGAAGCGGGTTGGCCGCTTCATGCTGCGTACCCCGAGCTGAAAGGGCGGACATGACCGCAACTCCCGACACCGGTTCCCGCCCGATCATCGACGTGCGCGGTGTGTGGAAGCGCTTCGGCACCGCCGAGGTGCTGAAGGGCATCGACCTCGCCATCCGCAAATCCGAGGTGACCTGCATCATCGGGCCGTCCGGCTCCGGCAAGTCGACGCTGCTGCGCTGCATCGCCTTCCTGGAGGAGTACAGCGAGGGCGAGATCTACATCGAGGGCGAGCTGCTCGGCTTTTCGCTGGAGAACGGCAAGCGCCGGCGGGTGTCCGACGCCGAGGTGGCGCGGGTGCGGCGCAATGTCGGCTTCGTGTTCCAGCAGTTCAATCTGTGGCCGCACATGACGGCGCTGGAAAACGTCGCCATGCCGCTGAAGCTCGCGCGGGGAATTGCGCGGGAAGACGCGGAAAAACGCGCCCGGCGCATGCTGGAGAAGGTGGGGCTCGGCCACCGCGCCGAGGCCTATCCCAGCCAGCTCTCCGGCGGCCAGCAGCAGCGCGTCGGCATCGCCCGCGCGCTCGCCATGGAGCCGCACATCATGCTGTTCGACGAGCCGACCTCGGCGCTCGACCCCGAACTGGTCGGCGAGGTGCTGCAGGTGATGCGCGACCTCGCCGCCGAGGGCATGACCATGGCGGTGGTGACGCACGAGATGGGATTCGCCGCCCAGGTCGCCGACACGGTGGTGTTCATCGACCATGGCGTGATCGCCGCCTCCGGCTCGCCGCAGCAGG
Source organism: Ancylobacter sonchi (assembly GCF_018390695.1). Lineage (GTDB taxonomy): Bacteria > Pseudomonadota > Alphaproteobacteria > Rhizobiales > Xanthobacteraceae > Ancylobacter > Ancylobacter sonchi. The sequence continues at coordinate 417,679 of NZ_JAHBGF010000020.1, forward strand.
TGTTCCGCAAGGACGAGAACCCACGGTTGCGGCAGTTCCTGCAGAACTACTTCGAGCGTAACGTGTTCTGGCAGGGCGCCGAGGACGGCGCCGCGCCGTGACGTTGCGGCCGCCGCGTTGCGGGGCGGAAACCGTTATGTCTATACTTTATCCATAAGGAAGACCGGCGGCATGGCGCCGTCCGCAGCTTCCGGGGGAACAGGAGAAATCGATGAAGACGCTCACCCGGCGTTCCGCCGTCACCAATGCCCTGCGTGTCGCCGCGCTCGGCGCGGTCGCCTCGCTGGCGCTCTCGGGTGCCGCTCTCGCCGAGGACCTGCTCGCCAAGGCCAAGGCCAAGGGCGAGCTCACGGTCGGCACCGAATTGCAGTTCGCGCCGTTCGACTTCGTCGAGGATGGCAAGCAGAGCGGCATGAACAAGGAGATCTTCGCCGAGATCGGCAAGGAGCTCGGCGTGAAGGTGACCTTCCTCGACCTGCCCTGGCCGAGCGTGCTGCCGGGCCTCGAGGCCGGCAAGTTCGACATGGTGGCCGGCCCCGCCACCATCACCAAGGCGCGCATGGAGCGCTACCGCTTCACCTCGCCGATCGCCAACGCCACCGTCGCCATCCTGAAGAAGAAGGGCGACGCCTCGATCACCAAGCCGGAGGACATCGCCGGCAAGAAGGTCGGCTCCGCCAAGGCGACCGCCCAGCTGGCGCAGCTGCAGGAATTCTCCAAGACCCTGCCGACGCCGCCGACCATCCAGGAATATGTCGACTTCAGCCAGTCCTATGCCGATCTCGGCGCCGGGCGCATCGTCGCGGTGGCGAACTCGCTGCCCAACATCGCCTATCTCGCCAAGACCAAGCCGGACGTGTTCGAGGTGGTGGAGCCGCCGTTCGGCAAGCCGGTCTATTTCGGCTTCATCGGCTCCAAGAGCGAGGACGCCAAATCGCTGATGGACGCGGTCGACGCCGTGCTCATCAAGATGAAGCATGACGGCCGCCTCGCCGCCCTTCAGAAGAAGTGGTTCGGCACCGAGATGTCGACCCCGGACCAGGTGACGGAAGCCAGCTTCTGACCGGCGAGCTTCTGACAGGCTTGCGCCTGTCGCGATGAGATCGATCCCGGATCGGCGCCGCCGGTCCGGGATTTTTCATGCGGCTCCGGCCGGGGACGGCATGGCGCGCAGCGTCAGCGCCCAGAAGGCGAGCGCGGCGAGCGCGATGCCGGCGCCCATCAGCGAGACGCCGGGCCAGCCGGACGAGGCGTAGACCAGCGTCGACAGCGACGAGCCGAGCGCGCTGCCGATCGAATAGAACACCATATAGGCGGCGGTCAGCCGGCTCTGCGCCTCCGGCCGGACGCGGTAGATCATCCCCTGATTGGCGACATGCGTCGCTTGCAGGCCGAAATCGATCATCACCACGCCGAGCACCAGCCACAGGATCGAGCGGTCGAGCAGCGAGATCGGCAGCCAGGCGAGAAGCATCAGCCCGAGCGCGATGCCGGTGACGCGCTGGCCATGCCCGCGATCGGTCCAGCGCCCGGCGCGCGCCGCCCCGAGCGCCCCGGCGGCGCCGGCGAGGCCGAACAGCCCGACCTCGGTATGCGACAGCGAGAAGGGCGGGGCACTGAGCGGCAGCACCAGCGGCGCCAGCAGCGTGGTGATGTCGGCGAAGATCAGCAGAGCGAGGATGCCGCGAATGCGCAGCGCCGGTTCCTCGACGACCAGCGTGACCAGCGAGCCGATCAGCCGTGGATAAGAGAGGGTCGCGCGCGGTGTCGCCCGCGACGGCAGCGCCCGCCACAGCAGCGCCGCCACCGCGAGGCCGAGCAGCGCCGCAACGAGGTAGACCGTCCGCCAGCCGGCGAGATCGGTGAGCGCGCCGGCGACGCTGCGCGCCATGAGGATGCCGAGCACGATGCCGCTCGTCACCACGCCGACGACATGGCCGCGCTCGGCGGGGCGGGCCAGCCCGGCGGCATGGGCGACCAGCGCCTGCGTCACCACCGCCATCAGCCCGACCGCCGCCATCGACGCCAGCAGCATCGCCGCCGAGCGGGAGAACGCCACGGCGAACAGGGCGAGCGCCGAGAGCAGGAACTGGCCGACGATCAGCCGGCGCCGGTCGAGGAGGTCGCCGAGCGGCACCAGCAGGATCAGGCCGAGCCCGTAGCCGAGCTGGGTCGCCGCCACGATCAGCCCGGCGGTGGCGCGGGAAAGGCCGAGATCATCAGCCATCACGTCGAGCAGCGGATGGGCGAAATAGGCGCTGGCCACCGCAAGCCCGCTGGCGAAGGCGAACAGCGCCAGCACCGGGCCGCCGAGCGGCGCTACGGAACCGGCGCTCATCGTGGCGGGCGCCCCCTGCGGGCGACGATCCCCACCGCCGGCGAGGCCGCGCAGCTCCGCCTTCGCGGCGCCGCGCGGCGCCACGTCCCGACCGATGTCCATCGTCGCCTCCCGAAGTTTGGTTTCATGATGAAACTTATAGCTGGGATAGCCAATCTGGTTTAATGATGCAACCTTAATTCGTCGCCGCGGGGCGGTAACGTGACGTCGCCGCGGGGCGGCATGCGGAGGGACGCGATTGGTCGCGCGCAAGAGCCTGAAGGGTGACCACTGTCCCAGCGCCCGCGCGCTGGACGTGATCGGCGACTGGTGGTCGCTGATGATCGTGCGCGATGCCTTTGACGGCATGACGCGGTTCAGCGAGTTCCAGAAGAGCCTCGGCATCGCCCGCAACATCCTCGCCGAACGGCTGCGCACGCTGGTCGAGCACGGCATCCTGGCCGCGGTGCCGGCCACGCAGGGCGGCACGCGGCAAGAATACCGCCTCACCGCCATGGGCAAGGACCTGTTCCCGGTGATGGTGGCGCTGCGGCAGTTCGGCGAGCGCCATCTGTTCGCGCCGCAGGAGCCGCGCTCGCGGCTGATCGACCGCGCCGACGGCCAGCCGGTCCGGCTCGACATCACGGCGCAGGACGGACGTGCCGTCGGCCCCGACGACACGGTGATCGTCAAGGTGCCGGAGGCGGAGTAGCGGCGGGTTGTCCCGCCCCGCGCCTCAGCGGAAGGCCGGCTCGTCGAAGGAGCGCAGCTTGCGCGAATGGATGCTGGCGCCAGCCTGCCGGAGCTTGTCCAGCGCCGCGAGGCCGATCTTCAGGTGCTCGCTTACCGCGCGCTCATAGAAGGCGTTGGCGGCGCCGGGCAGCTTGATCTCGCCATGCAGCGGCTTGTCGGAGACGCAGAGCAGCGTGCCATAGGGCACCCTCAGCCGGTAGCCCTGCGCCGCGACGGTGCCGGATTCCATGTCCACCGCAATGGCGCGCGACAGGTTGATGCGCCGGCGCTCCTTGGCCCAGCGCAGTTCCCAGTTGCGGTCGTCCTGGGTGACGACGGTGCCGGTGCGCAGCCGCCGCTTGAGCTGGTCGCCCTGCTCGCCGGTGACTTCCGCCGCCGCCTGCTGCAACGCCACCTGCACCTCGGCCAGCGCCGGGATCGGGATGTCCGGCGGCACCAGCTCGTCGAGGATGCCGTCCTGGCGCAAATAGGCGTGGGCGAGCACGTAGTCGCCGATGATCTGGGTGAGTCGCAGCCCGCCGCAATGGCCAACCATCAGCCAGCAATGCGGCCGCAGCACCGCCAGATGGTCGGTGATGGTCTTGGCGTTGGAGGGGCCGACGCCGATGTTCACCAGCGTCACCCCGCCGCCGGGCCGCACCAGGTGATAGGCCGGCATCTGGAAGCGGTGCCACGGCGCCGCCATCACCCGCTCGACCGCGGCGACGTCGAAATTATCGGCGTCGATGCGGATGCCGCCGGGGGTGATCAGCGCCTTGGCGGTGCCCGCCTCGATCTCGGCGAGGCCGAGCCGGACGAACTGGTCGACATAGCGGTGGTAGTTGGTCAGCAGGATCCAGGGCTGGAAGGCGCGCCAGTCGGTGCCGGTATAGTGGACGAGGCGCCGCAGCGAATAGTCGGTGCGCACGGCGTCGAACAGCGAAAGCGGGCGCGGCTCGCCCTCGACGAGGTCGAAGGTGCCGTCGGCGATCTCGTCGCCGACCAGCGACAGCAGCGGGGTGGGGAAGTGCCGCGCCAGCTCGGAGGCGGTGACCTCGCCGCGCCCAAGCTCGTCGCCGCCCTCCAGCGCATAGGGGTAGGGAATCTCCTGCCCGCTGATCCCGGTCTCGATGCGGGCGCCGAACTCCTCCACCAGCGGGGTGAGCTGGTCGAGCAGATAGGAGCGGAACTCGGCGGGCTGGGTGATCGTGGTCTGGTGCACGCCGGGAACGGCGAATTTCGCGTAGCCGCGCTGGGTCCGCGCCCGCGACATCTTCGCCGGCTCGTACATCACGCGCAGCAGTGGATAGCGATAGCGGGCGCGCTCCTCGGCATCCGGCGCCCGGCCGGTCTCGAAGAAGCGGTGGAGGTCGTGCCTCAGCGCCTCGCGGGCGGCGCCATAAAGGGATTCCAGCCGGTCTATCGCCGCTTCGGGGGTCGCCGCCGTCTCGAAACTCATCGGATCCGTCATCTCCACTTATACGCTGCTAGCGCGATTTGCGCCGGCCGTGAAGGCGGGCGCGAGGAGGATGGCGAGGAGAGCGTGTCGAGGCCTGCCGGTGGCGCAGGGCTGCCCCGCACCGTGGGGAGCCTAGACGGCGGGCGCAAAAGCAGTAAGTTCCCGCCGCCTGCGGACGGTCCGCGCCGCGGGCGCAGGATCGCCGTGGGGCCGGGGCCCGGCGCGCCGGTCCGGTCCGACCACCTGTCGCCGAAGGATACGAGACCGTGCCCGATCAACTCTCCCAATCGCCGCAGCTTTCGCTGGCCAAGGACAAGATCCGGGTGCTGCTGCTCGAAGGCGTGAACGACAGCGCCGTGCAGATCCTGAAGTCGGCCGGCTACTCCAACGTCACCCGCCTGACCAAGGCGCTGGACGGCGCGGCGCTGACCGACGCCATCAAGGGCGTGCACCTGCTCGGCATCCGCTCGCGCACCCAGATCACCGCCGAGGTGCTCGCGGCGGCCGACCGGCTGATCGGCATCGGCTGCTTCAGCGTCGGCACCAATCAGGTCGATCTCGACGCCTCGCGCATCCACGGCATCCCGGTGTTCAACGCGCCGTTCTCCAACACCCGCAGCGTGGCGGAGCTGGTGATCGGCGAGATCGTCATGCTGCTGCGCCGCATCCCCGAGCGCTCGCGCGCCGCCCATGAGGGCAAGTGGGACAAGTCGGCCAATAACAGCCTGGAGGTGCGCGGCAAGACGCTCGGCATCGTCGGCTACGGCAATATCGGTACGCAGCTGTCCAACCTCGCCGAGGCGATGGGCATGAAGGTGATCTACTACGATCACACCGACAAGCTGCGCCACGGCAACACCGAGCCGGTCGGTTCCCTGCACGAGCTGCTCTCGCAGAGCGACATCGTCAGCCTGCACGTGCCGGAGACGCCGGCGACCAACGGCATGATCGGCCGCGATGAGATCGCCGCGATGAAGACCGGCGCCTATCTGATCAACAACAGTCGCGGCACCGTGGTCGATCTCGGCGCGCTGGCCGACGCCCTGCGCGGCGGCAAGCTGCGCGGCGCGGCGGTCGACGTGTTCCCGGTCGAGCCCGGCTCCAACAATGAGCGCTTCGTCTCGCCGCTGCAGGGGCTGGACAACGTCATCCTGACCCCGCATGTCGGCGGCTCCACCGAGGAGGCGCAGGAGCGCATCGGTTCGGAGGTGGCGCGCAAGCTGGTCGACTACAGCGACACCGGCTCCACCATGGGCGCGGTGAACTTCCCGCAGGTGCAGCTGCCGGCCCGCCCGCTCGGCACCCGCTTCATCCAGGTGCAGCGCAACCTGCCGGGCATGCTTGGCCGGCTCAACGAGGTGCTGGCGCGCCACCACGTCAACATCGCCGCGCAGTATTACGAGACCAGCGCCGATGTCGGCTATGTCGTGCTCGACGCCGACGCCTCGCAGGTCGACAGCCAGGCGGTGCTCGCCGACATCCGCGAGCTCGAGGGCACCATCCGCGCGCGGCTGCTCTACGAATACAAGGTGTGAGCGGCCCGCTCCGGGCCGTGCCGATCTGGGCCGGCGGTGCCGAGGGGCGCCGCCGGCCTTTTCATTCGTGGCGGGTCATTTGCGCTTGAAGGCATCCAGCAGCGCGGCGCCCAGCGCGCCGGTGGGCTCCGGGCGGGACGGTTTCGCGGGGGCGCCGCGATGGGGGGCACCCTTGTCGCGATTGTCCCGGTTGTCGCGTGGGCCGCGCTCCGGCTGAGCCTTGTCCGCTGGCTTGCCCGCCCCGGCAGCATCCTTGCGCATCGACAGCGAGATGCGCTTGCGCTTGAGGTCGATCTCCAGCACCCGCACCTTCACCACGTCGCCGACCTTCACCACCTCGTGCGCGTCCTTCACGAAGCGGTCGGCGAGCTGCGAGACGTGCACCAGACCGTCCTGGTGCACGCCGATGTCGACGAAGGCGCCGAAGGCCGCGACATTGGTGACGGTGCCTTCCAGCTCCATGCCGGGCTTGAGGTCCTTCATCTCGTCGACCCCCTCCGCGAAGGTCGCGGTGCGGAAGGCGGGTCGCGGGTCGCGGCCGGGCTTGTCGAGCTCGGCGATGATGTCGCGCACCGTCGGCAGACCGAAGCGCTCGTCGACGAATGTGCGGGGATCGAGCGCCGACAGCGCCACGCTGTCGCCCATCAGCGTGCGCAGGTCGCGGCCGCAGGCGGCGACGATCTTGCGGGCGACGCCATAGGCTTCCGGGTGGACGGCGGAGGCGTCCAGCGGTTCCTTTCCGTCGCGGATGCGCAGGAAGCCGGCGCATTGCTCGAAGGTGCGCGGCCCAAGCCGGGCGACATCCAATAGCTGCCGCCGGCTCCCGAAGGCGCCGTTGGCGTCGCGATGGGCGACGATCGCCTCGGCGAGCGAGGTGCCGAGGCCGGACACCCGCGCCAGCAGCGAGGCGGAGGCGGTGTTGAGGTCGACGCCGACCGCGTTCACCGCGTCCTCCACCACCGCGTCGAGCGCGCGGGCGAGGTGGTACTGGTCGACATCGTGCTGGTACTGGCCGACGCCGATCGACTTCGGCTCGATCTTCACCAGCTCGGCAAGCGGGTCCTGCAGCCGGCGGGCGATGGAGACTGCGCCGCGCAGCGAGACGTCGAGGGTCGGGAATTCGGCGGCGGCCAGCTCCGAGGCGGAATAGACCGAGGCGCCGGCCTCCGACACCACCACCTTGATCGGCTTCGGCCGGCCCTCGGCCGCCGGCAGGTCGGCCAGCAGGTCGGCGACCAGCTTCTCGGTCTCGCGGCTGCCGGTGCCGTTGCCGATGGCGATCAGCTCGACGCCGTGCTGGCGGATCAGCCGTGCGATTTCCGCCTGCGCGCCGCGTACGTCGTTCTTCGGCGGGAAGGGGTAGACGGTGCTGGTGGCGGTCAGCTTGCCGGTGGCGTCCACCACCGCCACCTTGACACCGGTGCGGATGCCGGGATCGAGCCCCATGGTGGCGCGGGTGCCCGCCGGGGCGGTGAGCAGGAGGTCCTTGAGGTTGCGGGCGAACACCTCGATGGCCTCGGTCTCGGCCCGGCTGCGCAGATCGGTCATCAGATCGAGCGAGAGATGCAGCGACAGCTTGACCCGCCAGGTCCAGCCGGCAACCTCCATCAGCCAGGCATCGCCGGGAAGCCGGTCGCCGATGCCGTAGCCTTCCGCGATCATCGCCACCACCGGCTTCACCGGGCGCGGATCATCGGCGTCGACCTCGATGTCGAGCGACAGCACCTCCTCGTTGCGCCCGCGCAGCATGGCGAGCGCGCGGTGGCTCGGCACGGATCCCCAGCGCTCGGCATGGTCGAAATAGTCGGAGAACTTGGCGCCGGCCTCCTGCTTGCCGTCGACCAGCTTGGCGCGCAGATCGGCCTTGCCTTTCAGATAGGTACGCAGGCGGCCGACGATCTCGGCATTCTGCGCGAAGGCTTCCGAGAGGATGTCGCGCGCGCCTTCCAGCGCGCCCTTCACATCCGCCACCTCGCCGGCGACATAGGCCTTGGCGAGCTCGGCCGGCACGGCGGCGCGGTCGGCCAGGATGGCGTCGGCGAGCGGACCGAGGCCGCGCTCGCGGGCGATGTCGGCGCGGTTGCGGCGCTTGGGCTTGTAGGGGAGGTAGATGTCCTCCAGCTCCGCCTTGGTGGCGGCGCCCGCGACGGCGGCCTCCAGCTCCGGCGTCAGCTTGCCCTGCTGGCGGATCGATTCGGCGATGGCGGCGCGGCGGGCCTCCAGCTCGCGCAGATAGACGAGCCGCTCGTCGAGGCGGCGCAGCTGGGTGTCGTCGAGTCCGCCGGTGACTTCCTTGCGGTAGCGCGCGATGAAGGGGACGGTCGCGCCCTCGTCGAGTAGGGCGATGGCGGCGACGGCCTGCTGCGGGCGGGCGCCGATCTCGCTGGCGATGCGGGCGGCGAGGGAGGTGATGTCGGCTGTCATGCGGGTCACGGATTCGCTTCGGAAGGGGCCGACCATAGTCAGACGCGCCGGCAAACGCCACGCCCGGCCCTCCACCGGGCGGGGAGGGCGCCGGCCGCGCTAGTGCAATGAGGGTCATGTCAGCGCTATCATGGCGAAAAGCCGGGAGAGGGAATCGCAGATGCGCAAGAGACGGAACGGCGGGCGCCCGACCATCGCCGACGTGGCCCAGCGCGCCGGCGTGAGCTCGATCACCGTGTCGCGGGCGCTGCGCGATCCCGAGCGGGTGTCGCCGCAGCTGCGCCAGCAAATCGAGGAAGCGGTTCGGGAGCTGGAATATGTGCCCGACCAGCACGCCCGTGCGCTCGCCTCGGCGCGCACCGACGTCATCGGCGTCATCATTCCCTCGTTCACCAACAACGTGTTCGCCGACGTGCTGCGCGGCATTTATGACGGGCTGGCGCAGACCCCCTATCAGGTGCAGCTCGGCAATAGCCGCTACTCGCCGATCGAGGAGGAGCGCCTGCTTGCCACCTTCCTCAGCCAGCGCCCGGCGGCGCTGATCGTCGCCGGCATCGACCAGACCGAGCGCGGGCGGGCGCTGCTCGCCGCCGCCGGCTGCCCGGTGGTGCAGGTGATGGATCTGGGCGACGACCCGGTCGACATGATGGTCGGCTTCTCGCACAGAGCGAGCGGCCATGCCGTCACCAGCCATCTTTTGGAGGCCGGCTACCGGCGGATCGGCTTTCTCGGCGCCCGCATGGACCCGCGCACCCAGCGCCGCCTCGAGGGCTATCGCGCCGCGCTGGCCGAGGCCGGCCTCTACGATCCCGCGCGCATCACCACCACGCCGGCCTCGTCCAGCGTGTCGCTGGGGCGCGACCTGTTGCGCGACCTGCTCGCCCGCATGCCCGATACCGACGCGGTGTTCTGCAACAATGACGACCTCGCGCTCGGCGCGCTGTTCGAATGCCAGCGCGCGCTGCTGGCGGTGCCGGCGAGCATGGGAATCGCCGGCTTCAACGACCTCGAAATGATGGCGGCGGCCTGCCCCTCGCTCACCAGCGTGCGCACGCCGCGCTACGAGATCGGCTCGCGCGCGGTGCAGATGGCCCGCGCCGCCATCGCCGGCCGGCGCCCGGCCGAGCGGGTGGTCGATACCGGCTTCGCGCTGCAGATCCGCGAGAGCACGAAGCGCCCGGAGACCGTGCGCCCCCAGCCGATGGGCGCGCTTTACAACAACGCATGACAGCGCTAACATAACTCATCTTCACAACAAGAGCAGATCATCTGCCGTCGTCTGGCCATCGCGCCGCGACCGATAGGGAGAACGGAACTGTGTCTGTTAGCGCTGTCTTCTCGGCGTACCCTTCCCCATGAGCTTTTCGATCTCGTCGCCCGCCCCCCTCGTGGTGGTGATGGGCGTGTGCGGCTGCGGCAAGTCGAGCGTCGGCGCCGCGCTGGCGGCGCGCAATGGCTGGGCCTTCGTCGAGGGTGACGAACTGCACCCGCCGGCCAATGTCGCGCGCATGGCGCAGGGCCAGCCGCTCACCGACGCCGACCGCCATGGCTGGCTCGCCACCATCGGCGAGCGCCTCGCCGAGGCGGCGCGCGCCGGCGACGGGCTGGTGGTCTCCTGCTCGGCGCTGAAGCGCGCCTATCGCGACCAGCTCGCCGCCGCGAGCCCGCGGGTGATGTTCCTGCATCTCGCCGGCGACCGGGCGCTCATCGAAGCGCGCATGGCCGCCCGCGCCGGGCATTTCATGCCGCTCAGCCTCATCGACAGCCAGTTCGCCACGCTGGAGCCTCCCGGCGCCGACGAGCGGGCCGTCACCCTCTCCATCGACATGCCGCCCGAAGCGCTGGTCGAGGATGCCGAACGGCGCCTCGCCGGCCTCGATCAACGGGAGCCGGCGCCATGAACGCGCTCTTCAATCGCATACAGACCCTCGTCGAGTGGGTCATCGGCGCCCTGCTGGTGCTGATGGTGGTTCTCGTCTTCACCAATGCCGCCGGCCGCTATCTGTTCGGCACCGGCGTCGCCTCCTCGGAGGAGATCGCCCGCCTCGCCTTCGTGTGGCTGATCTTCCTCGGCGCCGTGCTCGCGGTGCGCGAGCGCACCCATGTCGGCGTCGACATGCTGGTGCAGCGCCTGCCGCGCGGCCTGCAGAAGCTCTGCCTGGTGGTGTGCAACCTGCTCATCCTCTACGCGCTGTGGCTGTTCGCGCAGGGTAGCTGGCAGCAGGTGATCGTCGGCTTCAACAGCCGCATGCCGGTGACCAACATCTCGCTGGCGAGCTTCGCCGCGGCCGGGCTGGTGACCTCCGTCGCCATGGCGGCGCTGTTCGTCGTCGACCTCGTCCGCCTGTTCATGGGGCGGATGTCGGATGCCGAGCTGGTGCAGGTGCGCGAGACCGCCGACGCCGAGGAAATCCGCGAATTCGAGCGTGAATTCGCGCCCGCCAGCAACCCGCCGCATTCGGGGAAGCCGTCATGACCATCGCCCTCTTCCTCGGCTCGCTGCTGGGCCTGATGGCCATCGGCATGCCGATCGCCTTCGCGCTGATGCTGACCGGCGTCGCGCTGATGTACCAGCTCGACTTCTTCGACGCTCAGCTGCTCGCCCAGAACATGCTGGGCGGCGCCGACAACTACCCGCTGATGGCGGTGCCGTTCTTCCTGCTCGCCGGCGAGTTGATGAATGCCGGCGGCCTGTCGCGGCGGATCGTCAACATCGCCGTCACCCTGTTCGGCCACATCAAGGGCGGGCTCGGCTATGTGGCGATCGGCACCGCGGTGGTGCTGGCCAGCCTGTCCGGCTCGGCCATCGCCGACACCGCCGCCGTCGCGGCGCTGCTGATCCCGATGATGCGCTCCAACGGCTACAACCTCGAGCGCTCCTCCGGCCTGATCGCCTCGGCGGGCATCATCGCGCCGATCCTGCCGCCGAGCATGTCGTTCATCATCTACGGCGTCGCGACCAACATCTCGATCACCAAGCTGTTCATGGCCGGCATCGCGCCCGGCCTGCTGATGGGCGTGACGCTGGTGCTGATCTGGATGTGGGTCGCCCGCAAGGAGAACGTCCCGGTGCAGCCGCGCCAGTCCTGGGGCGTGCGCTTCCAGGCGATGGTCGACGGCGTCTGGGCGCTGGTCATGCCGGTGATCATCATCGGCGGCATGCGCGCCGGCTTCTTCACCCCGACCGAGGCGGCGGTGGTGGCGGCGGTCTATGCGGCGCTGGTCGGCCTGTTCGTCTATCGCGAGATCTCGCTTGCCGACCTGCCGCGCCTGCTGGTCTCCGCCGCCAAGACCACGGCGGTGGTGATGTTCCTGGTCGCCGCGGCGATGGTCACCGCCTACATGATCACGCTCGCCGAGCTGCCGGGCCAGGTCATCGCGCTGCTCGAGCCGATGCTCGACCATCCCAAATGGCTGATGGCCGCCATCGTGGTGCTGCTGACCCTGGTCGGCACCGCGATGGACCTCACCCCGACCATCCTGATCCTCGCCCCGGTGCTGGTGCCGCTGATCACCAAGGCCGGCATCGACCCGGTCTATTTCGGGGTGATGTTCGTGATGGTCGGCGCCGTCGGCCTGCTCACCCCACCGGTAGGCACCGTGCTGAACGTGGTGTGCGGCGTCGGTAAGGTCAGCATGGAAGGCATCATCCGCGGCGTCTGGCCCTATGTCGTCGCCTATACGGCGCTGATCGGCCTGTTCGTCGCCTTTCCCGAAATCATCACCGTGCCGGCGAGCTGGCTGCACTGACGCCCGTTTTTCGCCGCGCCACCAATTATCGAGAGGAGGAACACCCATGAAGAAGCTGCTGCTCACCGCCGCCGTCGCGGCGCTCGCCCTGTCGTTCGGCGCCGAGGCTTATGCGCAGAACATCCAGCCGCGGCTGATCCGCTTCGGCTACGGCCTCAACGAGGACAGCAACCAGGGCCGCGCCGCCCGCCTGTTCGCCGAGGAAGTCGCCAAGCGCTCCGGCAACAAGCTGAAGGTGCGCACCTTCGGCGCCGCCACGCTCGGCCCGGACCCGCAGATGCAGAACGCCCTGATCGGCGGCGCGCAGGAGATGATGGTCGGCTCCACCGCCACCCTCGTCGGCACGGTGAAGGAATTCGCCATCTGGGACGTGCCCTTCATGTTCGCCAACGAGAAGGAAGCCGACGCGGTGCTCGACGGCCCGGTCGGCCAGAAGCTGCTCGACAAGCTGCAGGAGAAGGGCCTTGTCGGGCTGGTCTACTGGGAGAACGGCTTCCGCAACCTCACCAATAGCCGCCACAAGATCGAGAAGGCCGAGGACCTCGCCGGCGTGAAGCTGCGGGTGATGCAGAACCCGGTGTTCATCGACACCTTCAAGGCCGCCGGCGCCAATGCCGTGCCGCTCGCCTTCGCCGAGCTGTTCACCGCGCTGGAGACCAAGGCGGTCGACGGCCAGGAGAACCCCTACACCACCATCGTGTCCTCGAAGTTCTACGAGGTGCAGAAGTACCTCACCGTCACCAACCACGTGTACAGCCCGTGGATCATGACGGCGAGCAAGGTGTGGTGGGACAAGCTGTCCGAGGACGAGCGCAAGATCCTGATCGAGGCCGCCATCGCCTCGCGCGATTTCGAGCGTACCGACACCCGCGCCGAGGCCACCAAGGCGCTCGACCAGCTCAAGGCCGACGGCATGGACGTCACCGTGATGCCGGCCGAGGAAGTCGCCAAGCTGCGCGAGAAGGCGGCGCCGGTGACCAAGACCGTCATCGACAATGTCGGCCAGCCGCTGTGGGACGAGGTGCAGGCCGAGCTGAAGAAGGCGCGCGGCACCACCAACTGATCGGCTTCCCGGATCTCCTGCCCGACGCGGCGCGGCATCGGCCGGCGCCGCGTCGGGTTCCGCATCCTGCCGGGCGGCCGCCACGTGCCGCCCGGGTTCTTCCGGCCGCCCTTCGGCCGCCATCGCCTTCCCATGGCGCCGCCTCGCTCCGTCCCGCCGCCCGCGCCTCTACCGATTAAGCTTGTAGGCCCGGGCGATTTCCCGGATGTTTCCCGGCGACCGACACGGCCGACGCGGCAGCTTGCCGTGCGAGAGCGTGCGGGGGTGCCATGGCCTTCATCGATATCTTCGCCGTCATCGTGCTTGTGGTCGCCATCGCCTCGGTGATCGGCGTCTTCGTGCTGCTCGGCATGGCGCCCGGCCATGTGGCGCGGCGGCGCGGCCATCCCTTCGCCGAGGCGGTGGCAGTGGCCGGCTGGGTGACGCTGATCTTCGGCTTCGTGCTGTGGCCGCTGGCGTTCATCTGGGCCTATGTCGACGTGCCGGCGCGGCCCGGCGACAAAAGCGGGACGACGCCATGATCGTCTTCCTGCTCAACGTCTATATCGCCGTCCTGGTGGCGCTGATCTGGCTGAAGGTGATTCCCGCCACCTTGTTCTGGAAGATCTCGCCGGTCCTGGTGCTGTTCCTGCTGCTGGTCGGGCTGTTCATTCCGATGGGGTGGGGCGCCCCGTCGGGGCCGGTGGTCGTCGGCCGCCAGTCGGTGGCGATCGTGCCGGACGTCGCCGGCGAGGTGATCGAGGTGCCGGTGGCGCCCAACACGCCGCTCAAGACCGGCGACGTGCTGTTCCGCATTGACCCGACGCCCTATGAGGCGCAGCTGCGGGCCTTGCAGGCCCAGCTGACGCTCGCCGAGACGAGGCTGCGCCAGATGACCGAGCTTGCGCAGAAGCAGGCCTCGCCGGAATTCAATGTCGAGCAGCGGCAATCGGAGGTCGACCAGCTACGCGCGCAGGTCGACGGCGCGCAGTGGAACCTCGACAAGACGACCGTGCGGGCGCCGGCGGACGGCTATGTCACCAATGTGACGCTGCGCAAGGGCGCGCGGGTGTCCAGCCTCTCGCTGTCGCCGGTGATGGCGTTCATCGACACCTCGGAATCCGTCACGGTGGCGGAGATCGCGCAGATCGACGCCCGTTACGTCGCGCCGGGGCAGAAGGTCGAGATGACCTTCAAGTTCCTGCCGGGCACGGTGTTCACCGGCACGGTCGAGACGGTGCTGCAGGCGATCGCCAGCGGCCAGCAGGCGCCGTCCGGCGCGGCGGCTGCGCCGCGCGAGATCGAGGCCGCACCGTTCGTGGTGCGGGTGAGGTTCGACGATCCCGGGCTCGCCGACCGGCTGCCGGCCGGCAGCGTCGGCACCGCGGCGATCTATACCGACCATGTCCGGGTGAGCCACGTGGTCCGCCAGGTCGTGCTGCGGCAGCAGGCGATCGTGAACTACGTCGTGCCGTTCTGATCCACGGGACGCCGCGGGGCCTGCGCCGCCGTGACGCTCCGGGTGCGCCGAGCCGACGAATCACGCATGTTGACGCAAGGGTGGGTGATCCGCCGGCCCGCGTGGGGGCCGCGATGTCGAAGGCAGGGAAGATCGCGCTGGCGGCGCTCGTCGCATCAGGCGGGCTGATCACGGCCAGTGCGTCTCCGGCCAATGCCGCGGAGAACGGCGTCGGCTTCTACCTGCTCGGCGGGCGCGGGCCGATGGCCGGCTACATCCCGCCGCCCGGCGTCTACATCCAGAACGACGTCTACTACTACAGCGGCAGCGGGGGCGGCGGCCGGAACTTCCCCTCGGGCGGCCAGCTCATCGCCAATGTCGACGCCACGCTCTGGGCCGATTTCGTCACCGGCAGCTGGGTGATGCCGCAGGAGGTGCTCGGGGGCAATCTCGCGCTCGGCGTCATCGTGCCGTTCGGCGAGCCCGATGTGAGCGCCGATGCGGTGCTGTCGCCGGCGCGGTTCGCGCCGATCGAGCGCGGCATCGCCGACAACGCCTTCATCTTCGGCGATCCGGTCGCCACGGCGGCGCTGGGCTGGCATTCCGGCAACTGGCACTGGAACGTCACCGGTCTGTTGAACATCCCGGTCGGCGACTACCGCGAGGGCGAGATCGCCAACCTGTCCTTCAACCGCTGGGCCGGCGACATTTCCGGCGCGCTGACCTGGCTGAACCCGGAGAGCGGCATCGAGCTTTCCGCCACCGCCGGCTTCACCTTCAACGGCACCAACGACGTCACCGACTACACCACCGGCACCGAGTTCCATGTCGAATGGGCGGCGACCAAGGCGCTGACCAAGCAGCTGTCGGTGGGGCTGGTCGGCTATTATTACGACCAGATCACCGGCGACAGCGGGCCGGGCGCCCGCCTCGGCGACTTCAAGGGGCAGGTGACCGCGCTCGGCGGCACCATCGCCTATAATTTCCAGCTCGGCCCGACGCCGATATCGGCGCGGGTGAAGATCTACCGCGAGTTCGACGCGGTGAACCGGCTGGAAGGCACGGCGGGGTACTTCACCGTCGCCTTCCCGCTCGGGGCCGGTAAGTAGCCGGCAAAGTGTCGTCGCGGGCGACCGCCGCCGGCGCCGTCCTCGGTGCCGCCCTCGGGGCTTGGCGCGCTAGTGCTCGCCCCCTGCCGCCGGCGGGGTGCCGTGGGTGTGGAAGCTCTCGATGGTCTTCAGCCCCCAGGCCTGCCCCTTCTTTCGCTCGGTCTCGGTCCAGGTGACGGTCTGCCAGTCGGGATCGAGGATGAGCCGTGCGCCGGCATTGGCGACTTCCACCCGGTTTCCGGCCGGCTCGTAGACATAGAGGAAGAAGGTCTGCTGCACCGCGTGCTTGTGCGGCCCGGTCTCGATGAACACGCCGTTCTCGAGGAACACGTCGGCTGCCTCCAGCACGTGCTCGCGCTGGTCCACCGCATAGGTCACGTGGTGGAAGCGCCCCTCGCTATTGGTGAAGTCGCGCGTATAGGCGATGTCGTAGCTCTTGTTGTTCACCGTGAACCAGCAGCCGGCCACCTCGCCGGAATCCAGCACGATCTGCTCGGTCACCCGGCTGCCCAGTGCCGCCGGCAGGAAGGTGCGCACTGCGGAGACGTCGCGGGCGAGCAGATTGACATGGTCGAGCCGGCGCACCGCGCAGCCGCGCCCGTGGTTGCGCTGCGCCTGGTTCTTGAGCGCCGGGCGCTCCTCGGCCGGCGGCACATATTTGCGGGTGTCGAAATAGATCTCGAACACGTGCTTGTCGGGATCGTGAAAGCGGTAGGCGCGGCCATGGCCGAGATCGCCCTCGACCCAGCCGATGCCGGCGCCGAGCTTCTCGATGGCGGCGACCCGCCGCGCCAGCGCCTGCTCGCTGGTGGCGCGGTAGGCGACATGGCCGATGCCGGTGCGGGAGGCGGCGGTCAGCTTGAGGGTGTGGAACTCGTAATCGTCCCAGGCGCGCAGAAAGACGCTGTCGCCCTCGCGCCCGCTCTCGGTGAGGCCGAGAATGTTGACGAAGAAGTCGAGGCTTTCCGCCGGCTTGTCGGTCAGAAGCTCGACATGCGCGAGATGGGCGATGTCGTGGATCGGTTCGGGCGTCATTTCCTGCCTTTTTCCTTTGGTTGGGCGGGCTCGAAGGCCGCCGGTTGTCTACGCCGCCGCACGGGCCACGCCGAGGAAGCCCTGCAGCGTGTCGGCGTCCTCGATCAGCGCGGCGCTCGCCGCCTTGTGCACCACCCGTCCGCGTTCGAGGATCAGCGCGTCGTCGGTGATCTTCAGGATCTTGCGGGCGTGCTGCTCGACGATGATGGCGGCGAGGCCCTCGGCGCGGAAGATGTCGCGCAGCGCCTTGAGCAGCTCCTCGACGATGATCGGCGCCAGCCCCTCGGTGGGCTCGTCGAGCAGCAGCAGCTTGGGGTTGAGCACCAGAGCGCGGCCGATGGCCAGCATCTGCTGCTCGCCGCCGGACAGCTGGTCACCCATATTGCCGCGCCGCTCGCCGAGCCGTGGGAACATGGTGAACACTCGCGCCGGCGTCCACGGGCCGGGCCGGGCGACGGCGGTGAGGTTCTCCAGCACGGTGAGCGAGCGGAAGATGTTGCGCTCCTGCGGCACCCAGCCGATGCCGGCGCGCGCCCGCTTTTCCGGGCCAAAGCCGGTGATGTCGACGCCGCCGAGCCGGATCGTGCCGGCGGTGCGGCGGGTGACGCCGATCAGGCTGTTCACCAACGTGGTCTTGCCGACGCCGTTGCGGCCGAGCAAGGCGAGGCTGCGCCCCTCGCCGAGCGAGAAGCCGATGTCGTGCAGCACCATGGCCTGGCCGTAGCCGGCGCACAGCCGCTCGACATGGAGGATCTCACGCATCCTCGCCCTCCCCGAGATAGGCCGCGCGCACCGCCGGATCGGCGGCGATGGCGGCGGGCTCGCCATCGGCGATCACCGTGCCGTTCACCAGCACGGTGATGCGGGTGGCGAAGCGGAAGACGAGGTCCATGTCGTGCTCGATCAGCAGCACACTGACATCCTCCGGCAGGTCGGCGACGATGTTGAGCAGGTCCTGCCGCTCGGCCTCCGGCACGCCGGCGGCCGGCTCGTCGAGCAGCAGCACCCGCGGGCGGGCGGCGAAGGCGGCGGCGATCTCCAGCTGGCGCTGCTTGCCATAGGACAGGGTGGCGATGGTGGTGTCGATGGCGTCGTCGAGGCGGAAGCGGGCGGCGATCGCCGCCGCCTCGTCGACGAGGTCGCCGCGCGCGTCGAGCCGGCTCCAGAAGCGGAGCCCGCGCCCCTCGCGCTCGCCGAGCACCAGGAGCAGCATCTCCAGCGGCGTCATGGTACGGAACAGCTGGTTGATCTGGAAGGTGCGGCTCATGCCGAGCCGCACCCGCGCCTCCGGCCGGCTGCCGGTGATGTCGCGCCCTTCGAGGCGGATCTGCCCCTCCGTGGGCTTCACCACCCCGGTCAGCTGGTTGACGAAGGTGGTCTTGCCGGCGCCGTTCGGGCCGATCAGCGCATGGCGGGCGCCGCGTTCGAGGCGGAACGACACGTTGTTGGTGGCGAGCAGCCCGCCGAAGCGCTTGACGAGGCCGATGGTCTCGAGAACCGGAGCGTTCATGCGCGGCGCCCTCCGAACAGCGCGGCGACCCGCTGGCGCAGTGCCGCGCCCGTCTTGTGTACCGCCTCGCGGCCGCCGGAGACGAAGACCACCAGCAACAGCCCGACCCAGAACTGCCAATATTGCGGCGTGGCGGCGGAGACGACGTCCTGGAACAGCTCGAACAGCACAGCGCCGATCAGCCCGCCATAGAGCCAGCCGGTGCCGCCGATGATCAGCACCAGCATCAGGTCGGCCGAGCGGTGGAACTCCAGCACGTCGAGCGAGACGAATTGCGTGGTCTGGGCGAGCAGCCCCCCGGCGGCGCCGGCATAGGCGGCGGCGAGCGTGTAGACGAGCACCAGCCGGCCGTTGACCCCCACCCCCGAGGCGGAGGCGCGCAGCCGGTTGTCGCGCAGGGCGCGCAGCGACAGGCCGAAGGGCGAGCCCATCATCCGCCGCGCCGCCAGAAACAGCACGAACAGCACGGCGAGCGAATAGAGATAGGCGGTGCGTCCCTTGAGGTCGAAGTCGAACAGGCCGAGCACCGGGTCGATAGTGATGCCCTGCAGGCCGTCGGCGCCGCCAGTGAGCGAGCGCCAGCTATTGGCGGCCTCGAACATCAAGAGCGCCACGCCGAGCGTCACCATCAGCCGGGTGAGGTCGGTGCCGCGCAGCACCAGGAAGCTCGACAGGAAGCCGAGCACCGAGGCGGCGAGCATCGCCACCACGAGGCCGGCGAGCGGATCGGCGCTGACATTGAGCGCGAACAGGCCGGCGGCATAGGCGCCGACGCCGAGGAAGGCGGCATGGCCGAGCGAGACGATACCGGCATAGCCGAGGATGAGATCGAGCGATAGCGCGAACAGGCCGAGAATGGCGATCTCGTTCATCAGCAGCATGGAGCGCGGCAGCGCCAGCGGCGCCAGCAGCGCCGCGCCCCAGAACAGGAACTCGGCCGGCTTCCAGGCCCGGCGGCGGCGCAGCAGCGCGCGGGCCGGGCTGGCGGTGCCGGGAGCGTTGACGATTGTGGCGGCGTTTGCCGCCGTGCCGGCGACCGGGGCGGCGGGGAGGGGAGTGGTTGGGCTGGCCATGTTCATCGCGCCGCCGCGAACAGGCCCTGCGGCCGGACCAGCAGCACCAGGATCATCACCGCATAGATGATGAAGGCGCCGGCCTGCGGAAGGTAATATTTGCCGGCCACGTCGGCGACGCCGATCAGCAGTGCGGCGAGGAAGGGACCGATCAGCCCGGCGCGGCCGCCGACCGTGACCACGATGAGGAAGTAGATCATGAATTTCAGCGGGAAGGTCGGGTCGAGGCCGAGCATCTCGGCGCCGAGCGCGCCGCCGAGGCCGGCAAGGCCGGAGCCGATGGCGAAGGTGAGGGTGAACAGCGTGCCGACCTCGATGCCGAGCCCGCGCGCCACGCGCTGGTCGTCGACCGCCGCGCGCAGCTGGCTGCCGAAGCGGGTGCGCGCCAGCACGAATTGCAGCAGCGCCGCGATGACGATGCACACCACGATGACGAAGCTGCGGTAGCGGCCGATGCCGACGCCGGCGACGTCGAACCGGCCCTGCAGCCAGGACGGTACATGCACCAGTTGCTGCTGCGAGCCCATGAAATAGTCCACCGCCGCCACCGACATGAACACCAGACCGATGGAGAACAGCACCTGGTCGAGATGCGACTTGTCGTAGAGCGGCCGGTAGAGCGTACGCTCCAGCACGGCGCCGATCAGCGCCGGCACCAGGAAGGCGACCGGCAGCGTCGCCAGGAAGCCCATGCCGTAGCGCTGCATCAGCACCACGGTGACGTATCCTCCCGCCATGGCGAAGGACCCGTGAGCGAGGTTCACGAAGTTCATCAGTCCCAGCGTGACGGCGAGGCCGGACGCGAGGATGAAGAGCAGCATCCCGTAGGCCACGCCGTCGAAGAGGATGGTCAGCATCGCGCTCAGCCTTCCGGATCGTCGATATAGACGAGGCCGGCCTTGGCGAGCGGCTCGCGCATCGCATACATGTCGAGGCCGAGCACGCCGGAGGCGAGGCGCTGGCGCTTCTCCTCCTCATTGGCCTCGCGCTGGCGGGCGGCTGCGGCGACCGCCGCCGCTTCGAGGCGCGGCACCACGACCACGCCGTCATCGTCGGCCACCACCACGTCGCCGGGATTGACCAGCACGCCGCCGCACACCACCGGCACGTTGACGCTGCCGGGCGTCGCCTTCACCGTACCCTTGGCGGAGATCGCCTTGGCCCAGACCGGGAAGCCCATCTCCTTCAGCACCTTGACGTCGCGCACCCCGGCATCGGTGACGAGGCCGACGCCGCCGCGCGCCTTCAGCGAGGTGGCGAGCAGGTCGCCGAACATGCCGTCGGTATTGTCGGCGGTGCAGCCGACCACAACGATGTCGCCCGGCTTCACCTGCTCGATGGCGACGTGCAGCATCCAGTTGTCGCCCGGCTGGGCGAGCACGGTCACCGCCGTGCCGGCGATCTGCGCACCGGGATAGATCGGCCGCATATAGGGCTTCATCAGCCCGAGCCGGCCGAACGCCTCATGTGTGGTGGAGACGCCGAGCTCGCCGAGCGTGGCGATGTCGGCGGCGTCGGCCCGCTTGTTGGTACGAACGACGACGGGCTTCATGCCAGCACCTCCACGGCTTCGGGGAACAGTCGCTGATAGGCCTCGCCATAGGTCATGGAGCGGCCGGAATTGCGCCCGCCCTGCATGCCGCGGTTGAGCGCGACGCGGGTGTAATATTCCCAGAGATGCTGCTGGGCGGCGAGCACCTCGAAGGCGCGGCGCTTCACCTCCCACACCTCGTCGATGTTGAGGATCAGCGTCGGCTTGTAGTTGCACTGCTCCGGCTGGTGCGGCTCGAACAGGAACACCGGCGGGGCCGAATAGGGGCGGTTCGGGTCCGGCTTGTGGCCGGCGGCCTGGGCGATGATGCGCGCCTCCTGGGCGAAGCGGGTCGCCTCGGGATGGTCGACGTTGTAGGGGTCCTGCAGCGAGTGGGTGAGCACGAAGCTCGGCGTGAGTTCGTGGAAGATGTCGACGGCGCGCTCCAGCATCGCCTCCGTGGTGCGCAGCGGGTAGTCGCCGGCGTCCATGAACTCGATCTCGGCACCGAGGATGGCGGCGGCGCGCTCGGCCTCGTCGCGGCGCTGCGCCTTGACGTCCTCCATCTTCACCCCGGCCTTCTTCCAGGCGAACTGGCTCTCGCCGCGCTCGCCATAGGAGAGGCACAGGATCTTCACCCTGTAGCCGCGCTTGACGTGCAGCGCGACCGCGCCACCCGTCCGCCACACGAAGTCGCCGGGATGCGCGGTGACGACCAGACCTGTCTTCTGCAGGCTCGACATGCGAACTTGGTCCTTTCGGTTTTGATCATTCGGCGGCGCGGAGCGCCTCGGTCGATGCCGAGGCGGCGTGGGCCGGGACATAGGCGTAGCCGTCCATCAGGATGCGGGCGGTGCGCAGAAGGCCGCCGCGCTCGATCACCGGGCGGTCCGGCGTGCCGCCGACCGTCAGGTGCACGGTGAATTCGCCGGTGGGATGCTCCACCGACACCGATTTCTCGCGCCCCGGCGGCAGCTGCGCGACCGAGGCCGCCGGCGAGCCGGGCAGGGCGGCGGCGGTGGCGACGGTGAGCGCGGCGAACACGCCGATCGAGGCGTGGCACTCATGCGGGATGAAGCTGCGCGTCGCGATGGCGCCGCCGGCCTGCGGCGGGGCCACCAGCGCGATCTTCGGCACCACCTTGCCGGCGACGTCACCGAGATTCATCAGCGGCCCGGCGGCCAGCCGGATGCGCTCGATGCGCGCCTTCAGCTCGGTGTCCTTGTCGAGCGCCTCGCGGCTCTCATAGCCGGTGCGCCCGACATCGGCGGCGCGCAGCACGATCACCGGCATGCCGTTGTCGATCAGCGTCACCTCAACGCCGTCGACCACGTCGACCGCATTGCCGGTCGGCAGCAGCGTGCCGCAGACCGAGCCTTCGGTGTCGCGGAAGCCGATATTGATCGGCGCCGAGGTGCCCGGCACGCCGTCAATGCGCGCCGTACCCTCGCTGCGCGCCTCGCCATCGGCGATCTCGACATTGAGGTCGGCGATGGTGCCGGTGTTGAGCGTGCGCACCCGCACCACCGTCACCGGCTCCTGGGCGGCGATCAGCCCGCGGGCGATGGCGAACGGGCCGACGCCGGCGAGGATGTTGCCGCAATTGGGCGTGGTGTCGACGTTCGCCGTGTCGACGCCGACCTGCGCGAACAGGAAGTCGATGTCGCAGTCCGGATCGGCGGAGGGCGAGACGATCGCCACCTTGCTGGTGAGCGGATGCGCGCCGCCCAGCCCGTCGATCTGCCGCTTGTCCGGCGAGCCCATCACCGCCAGCAGCAGGGCGTCGCGGGCCTCGCGTTTCTGCGGCAGCTCGGAGGCGAGGAAATAGGCGCCCTTCGACGTTCCGCCCCTCACGAGCATGCACCTCACGCGGCTCTGCATGGTCAGCCTCCGGCTTTGATCTGGGCCTGGGTGATCACCTCGCGCCAGACCGGCAGCTCCGAGGCGATCAGTTCGCCGAAGGCCTCCGGCGAACGGGGAGTGGCGACGGCGCCGTCTCTTTCCAGCACGGCGGCGAATTCGGGCGTGGCGAGCTCGGCGTTGATCGCCCGGTTCAGCCGGTCGACGATGTCGCGCGGCGTGCCCTTCGGCGCGACGATGCCGTACCACTGCACCGCCTCGAAGCCGGGCAACCCGCTCTCGGCGATGGTCGGCAGCTGCGGCGCGAAGGAGGCGCGTTCGGCGCTGGCGACGCCGAGCGCCCTGAGCTGGCCCTTGGCTGCGAAAGGCAGCACCGCCGGCCCGCCGGTGAGGGTGAACTGCACGACGCCGCTGACGAGGTCGATCACCGAGGGCGCCGTACCCTTGTAGGGAATGTGCACCGCCTGGAACCCGGCCTTGTAGGCGAGATAGGCGCCGGCGATGTGGGCGGCGCTGCCCTGGCCGCCGGAGCTGTAGTTGAGTTTGCCGGGATTGGCCTTGGCGTAGGCGACGAATTCCTGGAAGTCCTTGGCCGGCACCTCCGGGTTGACCACCAGGATGTTCGGCACCGAGGCGACCAGCGCCACCGGCTCGAAGTCGCGGATCGGGTCGTAGGGCAGGTCGGGATACAGCGCCGGATTGAAGGCCAGCGTGCCGATATGGCCCATCATCAGCGTGTGGCCGTCCGGCGCCGCCTTCGCCACCTGCGCCGCGGCGATGGTACCGCCGGCGCCGGGCTTGTTGTCGACGATGAAGCCCGGGCCGCCGAGGACCGGGGCGATCTTGGCGGCGATCAGCCGGGCCAGCACGTCGGTGCTGCCGCCGGGCGTGAACGGCACCACGATCTTCACCACCTGCGAGGGCCAGTTCTGCGAAGCGGCCGTCTGCGCGCGCAGGATGCCGGGTGCGCAGGCGCTGGCGAGACCGAGGCCGACGATGAGCGAGCGTCGATTGAGCATGGTTTCCTCCCCTGTGTCCGTGCTCAGAGCCCGGCCTTGGACGGGTCCTTGACGTTGGGGATGGTGGCGAACTCGACATTGTAGAGCTCGCCATCCACGCGCTCGACGCGGCGGATATAGATGTTCTGGATCGGCTCGCGGGTGGCCGGGTCGATGGTGATCGGGCCGCGCGGGCTCTCCCAGGACAGGCCCTTCATGGCGTCGACCAGTTGCTGGCCGTTGGTCGAACCGCCGGTCTTCTTCAAGGCCTCGTAGACGAGGCGCATGCCGTCATAGGCGTGCACGGCGATGTGGTTCGGCCGGTGGCCATAGGCCTTGCGGAACGCTTCGACGAAGGCGGCGTTCTCCGGGCTCCTGTGAGCCGCCGAATAATGATGCGCGGTGATCATGCCGAGGACGGAATCGTCCATCTGGGTGATGATGTCGTCCTCGGTGACGCTGCCTTCGCCGAGCACCTTGATGCCGGACTTGTCGAGGCCGCGCTCGACGAACTGCTTCATCAGCGCCGCGCCGAGGCCGGTCGGCACGAACACGAACAGCGCTTCCGGCTTGGCGTCGACCGCGCGCTGCAGGAAGGGAGCGAAGTCGCGCGTGCTCAGCGGCACGCGGATCGCCTCCAGCACCTCGCCGCCCTCCGCCTTGAAGCGGTTGTTGAAGCCGGCTTCGGAATCGAGGCCGGGCGCGTAGTCGGCCACGATGCTGACCACCTTGCGGATGCCGTTCTTGTAGGCCCAGTCGGCCAGCGGAACCGTGGTCTGCGCCTGGGTGAAGGCCGGGCGGACGATGAAGGGCGAGCGCTCGGTCACCACCGAGGTTGCCGCCATCATCACGATCTCCGGCACCTTGGCCTGGGTCGCCAGCGGCGCGACGGCGAGCGCCAGCGGCGTCAGGCCGAAGCCGGTGAGGATGGTGACGCCGTCATTGGCGACCATTTCCTGCGCGATGCGCTTGGTGACGTCGGCGACGCCGGTGTCGTCGCGCACGATCAGCTCGATCTTCTTGCCGGCGACGGTATCGCCCGCCTGCTTCATGTAGAGCTTCGCACCCTCCTCCAGCATGCGGCCGGTGGAGGTGAACGGGCCGGTCATCGGGGCGATCAGCCCGATCTTCACGACATTGTCGTCCGCTAGCGCTGCATGGGCGAAGGGGGAGACGGCGAACGCCAATCCGGCGCTCGCCAGAAGGGCGCGGCGATTGATGGCCATGATGCGTTTCCTCGGGCGTTGGTTTTTGGTTGTTTTGGCGTGCTGTTTTGTTGGCGTCTGGTCGGTCGACCGTGGCGGTGCGTCGACCGCCGGGCTGGTTCCGTCCGGCCGGGATGCGTCGCCCGTGGCGACGTCCACCCGGGCAGCGCGGACAGCTCCCGATTTTCTTGCCGCCAAGGTGCGGGGAAATTATTGCTGAATCAAATGAGAGTTTTGCAGCGATTGATGCAAGTTGTGCATCTCGCGGTC
The DNA here is from genome assembly GCF_018390695.1 of Ancylobacter sonchi. GTDB lineage: Bacteria > Pseudomonadota > Alphaproteobacteria > Rhizobiales > Xanthobacteraceae > Ancylobacter > Ancylobacter sonchi. Next base: position 442,988 of record NZ_JAHBGF010000020.1, read on the forward strand.
GACGAGGCTCTCACTCGGCGATGCTTTCATGCAGTGCCGCGATCACCAGATCGAGCAGGTCGCGCGCTGCCGGGCTGAGCGGCAGGCCCTTGCGGGTCACGATGCCGAGCGTGCGGGTCACGGCGGGAGCGCGCAGCGGGATCGCCACGATGTCGTCGCGCGGGACGATGTCGAGCGCCAGCTTCGGCACCACGGCGCAGCCGATGCCGGAGCGCACCAGGCTGACGGCGGTGATCACCCGCTGCACCTCGTAGCGCCAGAGCAGCGTCTCGCTGCGCGCGCCCAGCGCGTCGTCGATCAGGATGCGGTTGCCGGTCTCCGAGCTGATGCGCACCAGCGGCACGTTGTCGAGCTCGGCCCAGCTGATCGAGGACGCGCCAGCCATCGGCTGGCTGCGGTGGCAGACCAGCACGAACGGCTCCTTGACCACCGGCGTCAATTCGAGGTCCCAGCGATTGGCCGACATGATGGTCACGCCGAATTCGGCCTCGCCCGACTGCACCTTGTCGGCGATCTCCAGCACCGAATTGTCGTGCACCGTCACCTGGATAGTGCCGTAGCGGGCTATGAAGGCGGCGATCACTTCAGGCATGCAGCGCATCGCCACGGTGGGGAGGCAGCCCATCACCACCCGCTCCTCCGCCTCGCGGGCGGTGCTGCGCAGGTCCTCCAGCGTGCTGCCGAGCTCCTCGAACACTTTTCGCGCACGCGGCAGCAAGGCGGTGCCGGCCGGGGTCAGCGTCACCTGCCGCGTGGTGCGCACCAGCAATTGCAGCGACAGCGATTCCTCCAGCTTGCGGATGCGGTGGCTGAGCGCGGTCTGCGACAGGTTGAGATGCGAGGCGGCGGCGCGGAAGCTGCCCCGCTCGGCGATGCTGACGAAGGCCTGAAGTCCCAGCACGTCGATTCGCATGGTGGCCTCCGAAGTTCGGGCGGATCGTTCCCGGGCGAGCCCGTGCCCGCGACTGGCTTAGCCGAACCCGGCGGCGCCGAACAGCGGGCGGAGGATCAGGACGCCGGCTACTAGGGCGCCGGTTATCGGGGCGCTGGACAAGCCGGGCGCCGCCGGGCATCCCTGTCGCGGGTGCCGGCCGCCAGCGGCGGGGGAACGGCGGAGGCCACGTCATGCGCCAGAACTCGTCATGCGCCAGAAGCTGAGCACCCGCCTGAAGCTGCGGCAGGTGGAGATCGTCATCGCGGTCGCCGAGCAAGGCAGCTTCCTCGCCGCCTCGCACCAATTGGAGCTGAGCCAGCCGGCGGTGTCCAAGGCGGTGCAGGAGGTCGAGACGATACTGGGCCAGCCGATCTTCGACCGGGTGCCGCGCGGCGTGCTGATCAACCCGTTCGGCCGGGCGGTGGTCGAGCGCGGCCGGGCCATGCTGTCGCTGGTCGACGGGCTCGGCGACGACATCGTGCTGATCGAGCAGGGGCTCGCCGGCACGCTGGTGATCGGTGCCCTGCCGACGGCGGCGTCGAGCGTGCTGCCCGCTGCGCTCGGGCGGCTCAGGGCGACCAATCCCGGTCTCAACATCCGCATCGTGCAGGGGCGCACGGTGGAGTTGATGCCGCAGCTGGAAAGCGGCAAGCTCGACCTGATCGTCGGGCGCCTCTACGAGGCGGAGACCTCGCAGGAGGTGCAGCGCGAGACGCTCTATCACGAGCCGATCTCGATGATCGTGCGCGCCGACCACCCGGTGCTGCGCGACGGCCGGATCGATGTGGAGACTTTCGCCCGCTACGGGCTGGTGCTGCCCTCGCTGGAACAGCGGCTGGGCCAGGAGGTGGATTCGGTGCTGGCCTATTCCAACCTGCTGCCGGGCACACCGCCGCTGCGCTCGACCTCGATCTCGTTCATCCGCGAACTCATCCTTTCCAGCGACTTCGTCACCGTGCTGCCCCGCCTGATGCTGGCCGGCGACCTGACCCGCGGCGCGGTGCGCCTGGTGCCGGTGGCGCTGGTGTCGGTGAGCCGGCCGGCCGGCATCGTCTCGCTGCGCCATCGCCGGCGGCCGGCCAGCGTGCTGGCGCTGCTGGCGGCGCTGCGCGGGCATCTGCGCGAGCTGCAAAAGACCGGCCTGCTCGACTGAGACCGACGCCGTACCCCACGTATAACTTTTAGCTATAGATATTTTGCCGTTTGGCCGGACGACGACGCTTCGAAACTTGTGTCTATTTCCATCCAATAAAAGATGGAAACGACCATGGACGCCAAGACGAATAGGACGGCCGGCGCGACGCGCGAGCACGTCGCCGACACTAGTCTCGACCTGATTTTCCGCGACGCGCGGACCTATTATGGCTGGCTGCCGAAGCCGGTGGAGGAGGCGGATCTGCGCGCGCTCTACGAGCTCGCCAAGCTGCCGCCGACCAGCAGTAACATCTGCCCGCAACGCATCGTCTTCGTGAAGTCCGCCGAGGCGAAGGAGCGGCTCAAGCCCTGCCTGAAGCCCGGCAATGTCGACAAGACCATGGCGGCGTCGGTGACGGCGGTGCTCGGCGTCGACACCGCCTTCTACGAGCATCTGGAGACGCTGGCGCCGCATGCGGTCGGCCGGCGCGAGGTCTACATCGCCGATCCCGATCTCGCCTGGCGTGCCGCCTTCCGCAACGCGACGCTGCAGGGCGCCTACCTGATCCTGGCGGCGCGGGCGCTCGGCCTCGATTGCGGCCCGATGTCCGGCTTCCTGCACGACGCGGTGGACGAGACCTTCTTCCCCGGCGGGCGGGTCAAGTCGAACTTCCTCGTCAATATCGGCTACGGCGACCCGGCCAGCCTGCGCCCGCGCGGCGCCCGCTTCGGCTTCGACGACGTCTGCCAGATTCTCTGAACGCGGCGTCGCAGGTTTCGACACGCCGAGTCCGTCTATCAGCCCCGCCCGCGCCTCGCGCGGCCCGGCTCCGGCGCGCAATGGAGGTGACCATGTCCCAGCCCGATCCCGCTCCCGAGAAGGGCGCCGTGCCGAGGCTCTGCTTCATCGGCTTCGGCGAGGCCGGGCAGGCGCTCGCGGGCGGCCTGATGGAGGCCGGAATTCGCGAGGTGTCGGCGTTCGACATCGCCGGCCACGAGGCGCGGGTCCGCGCGCCGGCCGAACGGCTGGGCGTGCGCCTCGCCGCCGATCCCGCCACTGCGCTGGAGGGGGCGGACTACGTGTTCGCGGCCGTCACTGCCGCCTCCAGCCTCGATGCTGCCCGGGACGCGGCGCCGCTGCTGGCGCCTGGCCAGCTCTTCGTCGATGTGAACTCGGTGTCGCCGGGCCGCAAGCGCGCGGCGGCGGCCGCCATCGGCCGGACCGGCGGTTATCTCGATCTTGCGATCATGGCGCCGGTGCATCCGCGCCGGCACCAGACCCCGTGCCTCGCCGCCGGTCCGGCGGCAGTGGCCTTCGTCGAGACCTTCCGCGCCTTCGGCATGAACCTGTCGGTCGCCGGCGCGGAGATCGGCGCGGCGACGCAGATGAAGATGGTGCGCAGTGTGATGGTGAAGGGGCTGGAGGCGCTCAGCTACGAGTGCTTCGCCGCCGCGCGGGCGGCGGGGATCGAGGCGGAGATCCTCGACTCCCTGCAGCGCAGCTATCCCGGCATCGCCTGGCGCGACGCCGCTGCCTACAACGTCAGCCGCATGCTGGACCATGGCGTGCGGCGCGCCGCCGAAATGCGCGAGGTCGCGCTCACCCTGCGCGAGCTCGGCGTCGAGCCGGCGGTGACCGAGGGCACGGTGGCGCAGCAGGAGCGGCTCGGCCGCCTGGCGCTCACCAGCTATCCGCCGGGGCTGGAGGAGATGCTGGATCTCGTCCGCCGGGAATTGCAGGACGCGAACGTGCCAGCCTGATCGGCCGGACAAGACCGAGGTTTCCGGCGCGCCGGTCCGGCGCGGCAATGAGAGAAACCGGGACATTCAAGCGGGAACGCCGCAAGGCGCGAGGAACGACCCATGTATATTGACGGCATCAAGGCTCTGGATGTTCTGCCGAAGAACCGCGAGCTCTATTATGACGGCGCCTGGCGGGCGCCGGCGCGGCAGGGCCGCATCGAGCTGACCAATCCGGCCAAGGGCTCCTCGCTCGGCTTCGTGGCGCAGGCCGACGCCGCCGACGTCGACGCGGCGGTGACGACGGCGAAGGCGGCCTATCGCGAATGGCGCCGGGTGCGCCCGGCCGAGCGGGCCAAGATCCTCCGGCAGATCGCCCGCATCGTGCGCGAGAACGCCGACGAACTGGCGCTGATCGATGCCATCGACGGCGGCAACCCGGTGCACGAGATGGCCGGCGACGTCGCCAACGCCGCCGCGCAGCTCGAGTTCTTCGCCGGGCTCGTCACCGAGATGAAGGGCCAGTCGGTGCCGCTCGGGCCGGATTCGGTGAATTTCTCGGTGCGGGAGCCGCGCGGCGTCATCGGCCGCATCATCCCCTTCAACCATCCCTTCATGTTCTGCGCCGCCAAATCGGCCGCGCCGCTCGCCGCCGGCAATGTCGTGGTGGTGAAGCCGCCGGATCAGGCGCCGCTGAGCTCGCTGCGCTTCGCCGAGCTCGTCGACGGGCTGCTGCCGCCGGGCGTGTTCAGCGTGCTGCCGGGCGGGCGCGAGACCGGCGCGGCGCTCGCCTCGCACCCGGACGTGGCGATGATCTCGCTGATCGGCAGCGTGCAGGCCGGGCGCGCGGTGATGAAGGCCGGCGCCGATACCATCAAGCCGGTGCTGCTGGAGCTCGGCGGCAAGAACGCGCTGATCGCGCGCGCCGACGCCGACCCGGACGAGGTGGCGGCGGCGGTGGTGGCCGGCATGAACTTCACCTGGTGCGGCCAGTCCTGCGGCTCGACCAGCCGGGTGTTCCTGCACGAGGCGATCCACGACGCGGTGGTCGAGCGCATCGCGCGCAGGATCGGCCATTTCAAGCCCGGCGACCCGGCCGATCCGGCGACGACGATGGGCGCCATCATCAGCCGCGCCCAGTTCGACAAGGTGATGGGCTTCATCGCCGACACCAAGGCGGAGGGCGCCAGCCTGCTGTGCGGCGGCGGCGTGCCGGACGATCCGGCGCTGGCCGGCGGCAATTTCGTCCTGCCGACCATCTTCACCGAGGTGACGCCGCAGATGCGCCTCGCCCGCGAGGAGGTGTTCGGCCCGGTGCTGGCGGTGTTCCGCTGGTCCGACGAGGCGCGGATGCTGGAAACCGTCAACGGCGTCGAATACGGGCTGACCTGCTCGATCTGGACCGACGACGTGCGCGACGCGCACCGGCTCGCCGGCGAGGTGGAGGCCGGCTTCGTGTGGATCAACGAGGTCTCCCGGCATTTCCTCGGCACGCCGTTCGGTGGCTACAAGCAGTCCGGCCTCGGCCGCGAGGAGTGCCTGGAGGAGCTGATCGCCTACACCCAGGAAAAGCACATCCACGTCAATCTGAAGCGACCGGCTCGCTGAGCCGGCGGTCTCCCGACGAAACCCCCGCAGAGGGGTTCGCAAGCAAGACCCTACATGGAGAGGAAAATGAACGCCTTTCGTCGTCCGGTCGCGGCCGCCCTGTCGGCGGTCGCCATCGTGCTCAGCTGCACGGGTGTCGTCCGCGCGCAGGCCAGCTCCTATCCGCAGGACCGCGTCACCATGACCGTCGCCTTCGCGGCGGGCGGCTTCGTGGACTCCTTCGCGCGCATCATCGCGCAGGAGCTCACCACCAAATGGGGCAAGGCGGTCACGGTCGAGAACAAGGCCGGCGCCGGCGGCAACACCGCCGCCTCGATCATCGCCAACTCCAAGCCCGACGGGCTGAACCTGCTCGTCACCTCGACGGCGATCGCCATCAACGAGACGCTGTACAAGCAGCGCGACTATTCGCTCGAGCAGCTGGTGCCGATCTCGATCTCGGTCTCCTCGCCGGAGACCATCGCCACCCATCCCTCGAATCCGGGCGACCTGAAGGACTACCTCGCCTGGGCCAAGGATCGCGAGATCACCTTCGCCACCGCCGGCGTCGGCAGCGGCTCGCACATCGCCGCCGAATACTTCCTGCGCAAGCTGGCCAAGACGCCGGCGACCCATGTGCCGTTCCGCGGCGGCGCGCTGTCGGTGCAGGCGGCGCTCGGCAACCAGGTCGACATGGTCGCCTCCTCCTTCGGCGTCATCCCACAGGTGACGGAAGGCAAGCTTAAGGGTCTCGCCGTCGCCAGCGAGACGCGGGTTTCCGCCATGCCGGACGTCCCGACCTATACCGAGAAGGGCTTCCCCTTCGTGGCGGAGTCCTGGGTCGCCGTGCTGGCGCCGGCCAAGACGCCGGCCGACATCGTCGCGAAGATCAACACCGACATCAGCGAGATCCTGGCGCGCAAGGACGTGCAGGAGAAGCTTATCGGCATGGGCTACCAGCTCCACAAGCGCGATGTCGCGGAGGTCTCGGTCTATCTGAAGGACGAGGTCAACAAATGGGGCGAGATGGTGCGGACCATCGGCGTGAGCGTCGAGTGAGCGCGGCCCTGCCGGCCGCCTATCTCCGAACCGCGACAGGTCGATCGAGGAGGATCGCATGTCCTTGCTGAACAAGGGCGGGGAGGGGCTCCGCCCCGCCATCCGCTCGCCGCAGAACTTCGTCGCTGGCGCGTTCCTCGTCCTTGCGGCCGCCTTCGTGGTGTTCATGCTGAGCGGGCTGCCGCAGGGCACGCTGCGCGCCATGGGCCCCGCCATGGTGCCGCGCTGGACGGCGATCGGCATCGGGCTCGGCGGCGCCGTGCTGGTGGTGCTGAGCTTCCTCAAGGAGGGCGAGGCGCTGGAGCGCTGGCAACTGCGCGGCCCGTTCTTCGTGCTGGCCTCGCTGATCCTGTTCGCCGTGACGATCCGCTCGGTCGGCTTCCTGGTGGCGGCGCCGCTGGCGATGTTCACCGCCGGCTTCGGCTCGCGCGAGGTGCGGCCGATCGAACTCGCCATCTTCACGGTGGCGATGACGGTGTTCTGCGCCGTGGTGTTCCGCGTCGTGCTCAACCAGCCGCTGCCGATGCTGATCCTTCCAGCCCTTTCGATCCAGTTCTGAGCTTTCGATATGGATTTCCTCCAGAATCTCGCTCACGGCGTGGTCGTCGCGGTGTCGCCGATCAATGTGCTGCTGTGCTTCGCCGGCTGCATGCTCGGCACGCTGATCGGCGTGCTGCCCGGCATCGGCCCGATCGCCACCATCGCCATCCTGCTGCCGATGACCTTCGGCCTCGACCCGACGGCGGCGCTGATCATGCTCGCCGGCATCTATTACGGCGCGCAATATGGCGGCTCCACCGCCTCGATCCTGCTCAACATCCCCGGTGAATCCAGCGCGGTCGTCACCGCGCTCGACGGCCACGAGATGGCGCGGCAGGGACGGGCGGGCGCGGCGCTGGGCATCTCGGCGATCGGCTCCTTCATCGCCGGCTCCATCGCCACGGTGGTGATCGCCGCGCTGGCCTCGCCGCTCGCCAGCCTGGCGCTGGTGTTCGGCCCGGCGGAATATTTCGCGCTGATGCTCACCGGCCTCGCCTTCGCCGTGCTGCTCGCCCGCGGCTCGGTGTTCAAGGCGATCATCATGATCCTGATCGGCGTGCTCCTGTCGACGGTGGGGCCGGACCTGACCACCGGCCAGCTGCGCCTCACCTTCGGCGCGGTGTGGCTCGCCGACGGCATCGAGATCGCGCTGCTCGGCATGGGCCTGTTCGGCATCGCCGAAGTGTTCCGCAGCCTCGAGCACGGCGAGGCGCGGCAGGTGAAGAAGACGCAGATCGGCACCCTGCTGCCCAGCCGGGAGGAGCTGCGCGCCTCGGTCAAGCCGATCCTGCGCGGCACGCTGCTCGGCAGCATCCTCGGCATCCTGCCCGGCAACGGCGCGGTGCTGGCGCCCTACGCCTCCTACACGCTGGAGAAGAAGCTCGCCCGCCAGCCCGGCCGTTTCGGACGCGGCGCCATCGAGGGCGTGGCGGGACCGGAGAGCGCCAACAATGCCGGCGCGCAGACCTCCTTCATCCCGCTGCTCACCCTCGGCATTCCGCCCAATGCGGTGATGGCGCTGATGGTCGGCGCGATGACCATCCACGGCATCGTGCCCGGCCCGCAGATCATGACCAAGATGCCGGACCTGTTCTGGGGCCTGATCGCCTCGATGTGGATGGGCAATCTGATGCTGCTGGTCATCAACCTGCCGATGGTCGGGCTGTGGGTGAAGCTGCTCAACGTGCCCTACCGGCTGATGTTCGTCGGCATCGTCATCTTCTGCTGCATCGGCGTGTACTCGATCAATTCCGAGCCCGCCGACATCCTGATCATGGCCGCCCTCGCGGTGTTCGGCTACGCGCTCTCCAAGTTCAACTTCGAGCCGGCGCCGCTCACGCTGGGCTTCGTGCTCGGCCGGATGATGGAGGAGAACCTGCGACAGGCGCTGATGATCTCGCGCGGCAGCTTCCTCACCTTCGTCGAGCGGCCGGTTGCCGCCTTCTTCATCCTGCTCGCCATCGTCATGCTCGTCGTCGGCATCCTGCCGTCCATCCGGCGCGGGCGCGACGAGGTCTTCGTCGACTGACAGACCGGAACGGATCCATGAACACCGCCATGAAAACCACCGAGACGCTGACGGCGCAGAAGGAACTCTGGGGCAGCGACGTGGTCGCCCAGACCGTGCGCGCGCTCGGCTACCGCTACATCGCGCTGGTGCCCGGCGCGAGCTTCCGCGGCCTGCATGACAGCCTGGTCAACCATCTCGGCAACCACGACCCCGAGATGATCGTCTGCCTGCACGAGGGCCATGCGGTCGCCATCGCCGACGGCTTCTCGCGCGTCGCCAACGAGCCGATGGCGGTGGCGCTGCATTCCAATGTCGGGCTGATGCACGCCACCATGTCGATCTTCAACGCCTGGTGCGACCGCCGGCCGATGCTGATCATCGGCGCCACCGGCCCGGTCGACGCCCATAAACGCCGGCCATGGATCGACTGGATCCACACCGCGCGCGACCAAGGCGCGCTGGTGCGCCACTACACCAAGTGGGACGACCAGCCGGCCTCGGCCGAGGCGGCGGTGGAATCGGTGCTGCGCGCCGACCAGATCGCCCGCACCGCGCCCACCGGCCCGGTCTATGTCTGCCTCGACGCCGAGATGCAGGAGAGCCGGCTCGATCGCGAGGTGAAGGTGCCGGATGTGCGCCGCTACGCCCCGCCGCGCCCGCCGGCGGCGGCCGGCGAGGATATGGAGCGCCTCGTCGGCCTGCTGCGCGCCGCCAGGGCGCCGGTGCTGCTGTTCGGGCGCGGCTCGCGCGCGGCTGATGACTGGGACCGGCGCGTCGAGCTCGCCGAGCGCCTCGGCGCGCTGGTGCTGACCACGCTGCACAATGCCTCGGTGTTTCCCACCGAGCACCGCCTGCACGCCCTCGCGCCGGTGGGCGAGCGCCCGACCGACGCCGAGGCGGAGGTGCTGGCCGCCGCCGACCTGATCGTCAGCTTCGACTGGCACGATCTCGCCGGCTTCCTCGCCGCCCGCTCCGGCGCCTCGCAGACGCAGGAACCGGTGAAGGCGTCCATCGTCCACTGCTCGCTCGACAGCTATGCCCATAATGGCTGGAGCATGGACCATCAGGCGCTGCCGGCCGCCGATCTGCGGGTGCTCGCCGATCCCGACCGCTTCGTCGCGCAGCTGCTGGAATGGCTGCGCCTCGAGGACGACTGGCACCCGGCCGCGCCGCTGGTGGCGGCCGAGCGCCACTGGACGCTCGCCGCGCCGGATGGGCCGGACGAGGCGGCGCCGTTCAATTCCGAGCAGCTCGCCTACACGCTCGCTGCCTTCGGCCGCGAGCGACCGGTCACCTTCGCCCGGCTGGCCTTCGGCTGGCCGCGGCAGGCCTCGCGCTTCCGCACGCCGCTCGATTTTCTCGGCAAGGACGGCGGCGGTGCGGTCGGCACCGGGCCGGGCCACACCATCGGCGCCGCCATCGCCCTGCGCGGCAGTGGCCGGATGACCGTCGGCGTCATCGGCGACGGCGACTATTTGATGGGCGTCAACGCGCTGTGGACCGCGTCGCGCGGCGAGGTGCCGATGATGCTGGTGGTCTCCAACAACCGCTCCTACTTCAATGACGAGGTGCATCAGGAGCGGATGGCGCGCGAGCGCGGACGGCCGGTGGAGAACAAGTGGATCGGCCAGCGGCTCGACGACCCGCCGCCGGACATCATCGCGCTGGCGCGGGCGCAGGGCTTTGCCGGCGGCGTCCCGGTCTCCAGCGTCGCCGAGCTCGTCGCCGAGCTGGAAAAGGGTGCGGCGGTGGTGGAAGCCGGCGGTCGCTATGTCATCGATGCGCTGATCGTGCCGGGTTATTCGAGCAAATGAGCGAGTTCCAGATTGCGCCGGCCGAGGCGCTGACCGTCGGCTGCGGCGCCTATGACCGCACCTGGCCACTGATCGCCGGGGTGATCCGCCCGGCGGGCTTCCGGCTGGACTGGGCGATCCTGCCGCCGGAGGAGGTGTTCCTGCGCGGCATGCTGGGCGGCGAGTTCGACATCACCGAGATGTCGCTCAGCACCTATGCACTGCTGCGCGCGCGGGGGGCCTGCCGCTATGTCGGCCTGCCGGTCTTCGTGTCGCGCAAGTTCCGTCACAGCGCCATCTATGTCCGCACCGATGCCGGCATCGCCCGGCCGGAGGATCTCGCCGGCCGGCGCATCGGCGTGCCGGAATATCAGCTGACCGCCAATGTCTGGGTGCGTGGCCTGCTCTCCGACGAATACGGGGTGAGCGCCGACAAAGTGCATTGGGTGATCGGCGGTATCGACGCGCCGGGGCGCGAGGAGAAGGTGCCGATCGAGCTGCCCGCCCGCTTCGCCGTCACCCGGCTCGGCGCCGGCGAGACGTTGTGGCAGCTGCTGCTGGAAGGGGAGATCGACGCCATCATCGCCCCGCGCGCGCCGCAGGCCTTCGCGCAGGGCCACCCGGCGATCCGCCGCCTGTTCACCGACGTGCCGGGCGCGGAGAAGGAGTATTACCGCCGCACCGGGCTGTTCCCGCTGATGCATGTGATCGGCATCCGCGCGGATGTGGCGGAACGCCATGCCGGCCTGCCCGCCGCGCTCGCCGAGGCGTTCGGGGAGGCCAAGGCGTTCGCCGCCGGCGAGCTGCACCAATATGCCTACGATGCCGCCATGCTTCCCTGGCAGGAGGCATCGCTGCGCGAGACCGAGGCGGCGATGGGCAGGGACTACTGGCCCTACGGTCTGGAGGCGAACCGGCGTGCCATCGATACCTTCGCCCGCTACCAGTTCGAGCAGGGCATCGTCGAACGGGTGCAGTCGGCCGCCGAGATTTTCCCGTGGGGTTGACTTGCCGTTGGCCTAGCTTGTCGCTGGGCTAGTTTGCCGTTGAGCTAGCTCACGCTCGCCTCAGGCGGCGTTCTGCGGCGACACTGTCTCGTCGCCGACGAGGCCGAGCAGGTGGAACTGCCGCAGCAGCGCCTCATGCGCGGCCGGGTCGCGGCGGGCCTCGCGCCAGTTGTCGTCCTGTGCGGCCAGCCGTTGCGGCGAGGGAGCGCCGGCGGGCGCGCGGAACAGGGCGTCACGCGTGGCGGCGGCCTCCCATGCCCGCTCGACCAGCACGTTGGAACGTTCGAGGAAGCGGCGGATCGCCAGCTGCGTGCCGCCCTGCGGCGCCGCCGCGAGCACGTTGCGCAGCAGCAGCGCCTGCAGGATGGCGACGGTGAGCCCCTGCCCGAAGATCGGGTCGAGCCGGCACATGGTATCGCCGACCGGCAGCAGGCCGGCGGGGAGATGGCTCTCGTCGAGGCGATGCCAGATGGCCTCGCGCAGGCGGTAGCCGCCAAGCTGCTCGGGCCGCCGGGTCCGGCGGAGAAACGCGCCCACCGCCGGCGTGGGTAGCGTGCCGGCGAATTCGCAGAACGACGCCTCGTCCGCCGCCGGCCGCTCGTCCTCGCGCGCGGCGAGCACCACCTGCCAGCGCTCCTCGCCGACCCGCAGCACCGTGCCGCAACGGCTGCTCCGAGGTGCCGGCAGCGTCGCCAGCCCGACGAAGCCGGGATTGAAGGTGGCCGGCAGGCGGAAGGTTGCCACCGCCAGCCCGAGGCCGGCCGCCAGCCTTCCGGCGGGAGCCGGGTCGCCGGTCCGCGTGCAGGCGAGGGTGAGATCGGGACGGCCGGAAGCGTCGATCACCAGTTCCGCATCGAGGTGTTCCACCGTGCCGTCGGGAAGCCGGCAGCGTATGCCGTCGACGCGGGCACCTCCCTCGGCCAGCCGCAGCGCGGTGACCCGCCGGTTGTGGTGGAAGACGATATTCGGCCATCGGGCGGTGCGTTGCGCGATCACCCGCTCCAGCGTGGGACGGGTGACGCCATAGCTCGCCCATCCCATCCGCCGCGGCGGCAGGGCGCCGATCTCCGGGCTTTCGAGCCGGATGTCGTCGCCGGCATCGAAGCGTACGCCGCCGGCGATGAGGAGGTCGGCGCCGATGCCTGGAAACAGCTCGGACAGCCCGGCATAGCCGCCGCCGAGCAGGAAGCCGGGCATGCCGGGGCGTGCATCGTCGAACCGTTCCGCGCCATCGCGCTCGACAATGACGACCTTCGGGAAGAACGGCGCCAGCACGCGCGCCGCGCAGAGCCCGGCGATCCCGGCGCCGATCACCACTGCCCGTCCGTCAGCCATCTTGTGCATGTGAAGCCCCGCAAGATTGATCGTGCCGCGAGACTGGGCTGGCAGGCCTACGCGCCGGTTTTGCCGATCGGCCGCTCCGGTTGCAGGCGTAGCCGCGCCGATGGCGGCCAAAGCCGGCCCGCCGGATAGACGACGGTACACATGGCGATACGCACGGCGCGGCCGGCCGACACAGCCGGGATACATCGCCGCTATGTCATGCGGCCTCGCCCGGCGCCGTTACAGCTGTCACGCGGCGCGCGGCGGCGACATCGGGCTGAAACCGCGCCGCACGAACTGATCCGTGTCGCGGCGGGGCCGGTCCCGGCGCGCGGACGAGGATGACGCCATGACGCGATGGTTGACGCCGCCGGTGCGCGGGCTGGCGCGGGTTCTGCTGGCGGCGCTGGCATGGCTCGCCCCGTCCTTGCCCGCCGATTCCGGCGCGGGGACCATGCCGGTCAACCGGCAGCCCTTCGCGCCGCTGCGGGTGCCCGACGATCTCGACCCGCGCAAGGTCGAGCTCGGCAGGATCCTGTTCGCCGATCCCATCCTGTCGAGCCGGCAGAAGCTGTCCTGCATGAGCTGTCACGATCTGGCGGGCGGCGGGGCCAGTCCGATGAAGCGCACGGTCGGCTATGAGGGGCGCACGCACCGGTTCAACGCGCCGACCATCTTCAATGTCGGTAACAATTACCGGCTCGGCTGGCGCGGCGGCTTCACCTCGCTGGAGGAGCAGAACGAGAACGTCCTGCTCGACACCAACCTGATGGCGGCGACCTGGCCGATGGTCCTCGGCCGGCTGGAAACCAGCTCGACCTATGCGCTGATGTTCGCCGGGGCCTTCGGGCGTCCGCCGGACCGCGCCGCCGTCCTCGACGCGCTGGCGACCTATCAGCGCTCGCTGGTCACCCCCGGCTCGGCCTTCGACCGCTATCTCGACGGCGACCGTTCCGCCCTCGGCGAGGAGGGGCTGCGCGGCTACCGGCTGTTTCTCGACTATGGCTGCGCCGCCTGCCACCAGGGCAGCAATCTCGGCGGCAACATGTTCCAGAAATTCGGCATCTACGCGCCGCCGCCGCGCGGCGATCCCGAAAGCGACGGCGATCTCGGGCGCTTTACCCTTACCGGCAAGGAAGCGGACAAGGGCGTCTTCCGGGTGCCGAGCCTGCGCAACGTCGCGGTGACCGCTCCCTATTTCCACGACGGGCGGGCGCCGACACTGCCCGACGCGGTCGCCATCATGGGCGAGAGCCAGCTCGGCCGGCGGCTCGGCCCGGCCGAGATCAATGCGCTGGTGGCCTTTCTCCAGACCCTCACCGGTGAGCACGATGGAAAGAAGCTCGAAGCGTCCCCGCGGCTGGACGACCATTGAGCCGTGGCGCATCGTCCTGCTGCTGGTCGGCGCGATCCTCTTCGCCCTGCTGGCGGTCGGACGCGTGCCCTCGCGCGAACTACACGAGGCGGTGCTGACCTCGCTCCGGGCCATCGACGTCGACCATGCCGCGCTTCAGCGCGACGTGCTGCAGGCGCGCGCCGGGCTGCTGCTCAACTATGACCCGCTGGTCTCTTCGATCATCCGGCTGCGGGCCTCGGTGGCGTGGCTCCATGCGCTGTTCGACGAGGCGGCGATGGGCGAGACCGCGCAGCTCGACGACCAGCTCGCGACCGTGTCCCGCTCCATCGACGCCGACGAAGCACTGGTGGAGACCTTCAAGACCAGCAATGCCCTACTGCAGAACTCGCTGTCCATCGCGGTCCAGCTGCTCGACAGGCTCGACCGGAACCCGGACGCGCCGATCCGCGAGGCGCTGGCCGGGGCGGGCGACATCGGCCTGCCGCTCATGCGCTTCACTGCCCAGCCCGACGCCGCGCTGGCCGGGTCCATACGCCGTCAGCTCGGCGCGCTGGAGGCGTCGCCCGCCGGCGCGGATGCCGATATGCGCTCGTTCGCCGCCCATGTGCGCACGGTGCTGTCGACGCTGCCGCAGGTCGATGCCGTGACCGAAGCGATCCAGCTGTCGCACAGCTCCCGCCAGGCCCAACTGCTGCAGCGCGACTATCTCGACGCCTTCGGCAAGGCCGGCGCGCAGGCGGTCTGGAGCCGCGCTTTGCTCGGCGCGATATCGGTGCTGCTCTGCGGCTATGTCGCCGTGCTGATCTACCGGCTGCGCGCCCAGACGCAGCGCCTCGCCCGGCAGCTGGAATTCGAGAACATCCTCGCCGAGGTGCGCCGGCGCTTCGTCGAGGGCGGCGAGGACATGCCGGCCGCCTTCGCACATTCGGTCGGGCTGTTCGCCACTTTCTTCGAGGCACGCTGCTACGCCTTCGCGGTGCTCAATGGCGAGGATTTCAGGGTCGAGCACGCCTATGGCAATGTCGACGGGGCGCGCCTCCAGTCGATCGCCGACGCGTTCGGATCGCGCTTTGCCGTCACCGCGCGCCGGGGCGGCTCCGACTATCTCGGCTTCCCCTATGACGGACCCGGCGATCCCCACCGCACCTGGATCCGCGGCGTCCACGAGGGCAGCATCGTCATGGGGTGGTTCGGCGAGCGCTCGATCAGCCTGTTCCTCATCCGGCGAGAGCTGCCCGGCCGGAGCGGCGACCACGAGCAGCGCATGTATGGCAATGCCGCGCTGGTGCTGGCGCGCAGCCTCATGACCTATCACACGCGGGAGGAAAATAAGGCGCTGGAGGCCCGTCTCGAACATGCCCAGCGGCTGGAAGCGGTGGGCACGCTGGCGGGTGGCATCGCCCATGAGTTCAACAACGCGCTCGCCGCCATACTCGGCTATGCCGAGATGACGCTGCAGCTGAAGCGGATCTCGACGCAGGGCCGGCACTATCTTCAGGAGATCGTCACCAGCGCCCAGCGCGCCCGGCATGTGACCGACCAGATCCTGACCTTCGGCCGCAAGCGGGAGCGGATCGCCAAGCCGTTCGCCCTTGCCGAGGCGGTGACCGACATCCTGTCGCTGATCCGGCTGTCGGTAGCGGACGGCATCCGCTTCGATGTCGCGACGGATGAGCGCCTGCCGCCGATCCTCGGCAATCCGATCGAGATCCAGCAGGTGGTGATGAACCTGTGCACCAACGCCGCGCACGCCTTGCCCGGGGAGGGGGCGGTCCGCATCGAGGTGCGGGTGGTCGAGCGGCCGGCGCGCACGCAGCTCTCGCATGGCGAATTGCCGGCCGGCCGCTATGTGGTGCTGAGCGTCGCCGACACCGGCAGCGGCATCGACGCCAACGTGCTGCCGCACATCTTCGAGCCGTTCTTCACCACCCGGGCGACCAAGGGCGGCACCGGCCTCGGGCTCGCCGCCGTGCATGGCATCGTCGCCGGCATGTCCGGCCATATCGACGTCGCGAGCCAGCCCGGCCGGGGCACGCGCTTCGACCTGCATTTCCCCGCCACCGGCAACCGGACCGCGGTGCCGCTGTCCGACTTCTTCGACGAGCGCTCCATGCCGCGCGGGCGCGGGCAGACCGTGCTGCTGGTCCAGCGCGACGAGGCCCTGCGCCTCATGTATGAGGAGAAGATCGCCGCGCTGGGCTACGAGCCGGTGGGGTTCGCCGATGGCGAGGGGCTGCGCGACTGGCTGGGACGGGATCGCCGCGCGCCCGACCTGATCCTGATGGATCTCGATTCCGGCGAGATGGCGCCGGATCCCGCCGCGCTCGCCCGTCAATTCGCGCCGATCCCGATGCTGCTGCTCGCCGAGCCGGCGCGGATCCCGACTGATGTGAAGGCCGGGCGCGAGCCCGCGCCGGGAGCGGCGTTGCTGCGCAAGCCGGTGAGCACCATGCGCCTCGCGGTGGCGATGGCCAATCGCATCGCCGCGCGGGAACGCGACCCTGCCCCCGGATCCGCCGGATAGGGGAGGGCCGCGGCCCCGCGCTCGCTCATACCAGCGGCGAGTTCGGTGGCAGCCCGAACATCAGCCGGCCGAAGATCTCGAAGGTGGCCGTCGGCGACAGTCCCGCATGCAGCGTGGCGACGCGCAGATCGTGCCAGTGCCGCTCCATCGGGCTTCCCGCCCGCGCCAGGCTGCCGCCGGACACGCCGGCGAGCAGGTCGACCGCTTCCCGGCACAGCCGGGCGGCGAAGGCGGCGTCGCGCCAGATCCGCATGCGCTGCTCGCGCGAAAGCGGCTGCCGGGAGGCGGCCGCCGCTTCCATATGGGCGATGGAGCGGCGCAGCAGGGTCTCGGCGGCGTCCACCTTCGCCGTGGCCTCGCCGACCTGCAGATGCGTCGCCGCCGCCTCGCTCTGCGCCGCATAGAAGGTGAGCGGGATCGGCCGCGCGCCGGCCCGCTCGACGAACAGGCGCAGGAAGTCGCGGGCGATGGCGAGGCAGGGAAAGGCGAGCTTGGTCGCCAGCATCGGCAGCACCGGCAGGTTGAAGCCCGGCCGGTCGCGCAGGGGGCCGGGGGCGAAGTCGTCAGCGAGCGCCCGGCTATAGGGGGCGAGCCGACTGTCGGGGACGAAGACGTTCTCCACCGTCACGCTGACGCTGCCGGTGCCGCGCAGGCCGAAGGTGTTCCAGTCGTCCAGCAGGGTCAGCTCCTCGGCGGGCAGCAGCGCCGCCGCGAAGTCGACCCGGTTGCCGTTCGCGTCGAGGATCGGCACGCTGACGACGTCCCATTGCGCGTGGTGGATGCCGCTGTTGAAGGCCCACTGGCCCTCCTCGATGAGCAATCCGCCCTCGACGCGCCGGGTGCGGACCCGGGACGGCGCCATCACCGAGGCGGTGCGGAACGGCTGGCCGCTGCCGAATACCTGGTCGGTGGTTTCCGGCGGGTAGAGCGCAGCCGCCATCCAGATGCCGCCCGAGAGGATGGCATAGGTCCAGGCGACCGAGCCATCGGCGGTGCCGAGTTCCAGCGTCACGTCGAGCAGCGTGTCGAGGGAGGCTTCCTCGCCGCCATAGAGTTCCGGCAGGCAGAGCCGGAACAGGTCGGCCTGTTCGAGCTCCCCGATCGTTTCGGCGGGCAGCCGCCCGAGACGGCTGGTCTCGGCGGCGCGGGCCCGCAGCATCGGCGCGAGGGCTCGCGCGGCAGCGGCCGGCGAGGCGATCGAGGTGAGGGATGAAGGCGTCGTGATTCTGTTCATGGCACACCTGAGGGGATGTCGGGATGTTGGGTGCGGCAGCCGGGGCGCCCGGCCGCCGCGATTGGTGCGACAAGGGCGGGCGCTTTCCTTCCGCGCAGGGCGGGGGCGACGAGGGCCGCGAGACTCGCCGGTGGCCTCGTCGCAGGTCTCGGGCGGCTAGCGCGCCGGCCGCGCGGCGGAGACGTCGTCGCGGGACGAACGTCCCCAGCCCGCCGCCCGGTCGATGCCGGAACGGGAGATGCCGATATCGGCGAGGGCGCGGTCGTCGAGGGCGCCCAGCTGTTGCGCGGCGGTGCGGGTCTGCCAGGCCTGCTCCAGCTCGATCAGCGCGCGCCGTGCCACGCGGATGACGGCGGTGGCGAGGGCCGGCAGAGCCGCGTCCGGCTTCGTCGTTGTGAACCGCAGAACGTTCATGATGACCTCCTGTGCGGGTGTTTCGACCCGTGGAAGATCAGCCGCCCGGCGTGCCGGGTTGTTATGCGGGCGGCACCAATCGTTATGACTGTATTGGCCGCGTGATATCTGTAACGCCGCTGCTCCGTTGCCACGGCGATGCCCGGCCGGGCGGCCGGTTTCAAACCAAACGACGCCGCGGCATTCCGAAATCGCGCTGAAAGACCGACCCGCGACGCTCATGGGCGAGCGATGGCGTCGAGGTCATGTGGTCGCCGCGCGGGCCGTTCCGCGTGGCCGTCGTCGCCTGCGTGGAAAGGCGACGGTTCGGCATGTGCGAGCGCATCCTCCTGGTCGGCAACGGGTCCGTCGATCCGTGCGCGATACCCCGTCTCGACGATTTCGACCGGGTCATCCGCTTCAATGACTGCCGCAATTTCGCCAGCGCCCCCGGCCGTACCGACGTGGTGGCGGTGTGCAACACCGGCCGTCCGGCCCGGCAGATGAGCGCCAGCGTCGCGTGGCGCCGTCACCCGGCGGCGGCGGCGGCGCGGGAAATCTGGAGCGTGCGTCCGCCGCTACTCTTCGCCGCCGCACGGGCGCGCATCGTGCGCGAGCATCCCGATCTCACCGATCTCTGCGACGACTACACCGATGCCTTCGTCGCGTTCTGCCACGCCACCGGCAAGCGGCATCTCACGCTGGACGAGGAGGCACACCGCGCGGCGGCGGCGGCGCTCGCGCGGCTGGCGCCGGGCGCCTATGTGACGCCGAGCACCGGCCTGATCGTCATCGAGCACCTGCTGCGCCACCACCGCGAGGCACGGATCGCGCTGATCGGCTTCGATCATTCCGGCTGGAGCGGCCATCCATTCGCCGCCGAGCGCCGGCTGGTCGATGCCTATGTCCGGCGCGGACTGTTGAGCCGGCTACAGCCGGTGCGGCGTGAGGTGTCCGCGTGAGGCGCTGCTGCTTCGCTCCGATCCTGCGCCGTCATGATCGCTGCGCCATCGGCTTTGTTTGTCATCGATCGCTCGCCGGAAGACATGGTCGGGAAATGCCGCGACCGCAGAAATCGCCTCCATGAACAGGAGGGCGTCATGCAAACGGACATCGTCACGGACCGGTGGGACGGCAAGAAACACCCGGCGGATAAAGCCGCGCCGCCAAGGCTCATTCTGGTCGGCGGCAGCGAGACCGGCCATCGCTACTATCGCCGGCTGTTCGACGGCGCGGAGGCGCGGCGCCGGCCTGGTGCGCTGCGGGCGATGGAGCTTGAGCCGAGGGCCGGCGCGACCGCCGAGACGGCCGGGGCCGGCGCGCCCGAGCCCGACACGGTGCTGCGCTATGCCTGGGCTTATCTCGTCGAGAGCTTCGCACAGTCGAGCCTGTGGTTCTTCGCGACCGAGCTTGCGGTCACGGATCCGTCGCCCCGGCACCGGCTTCATCTGTCGCGGCTGGTGGAAATCGCGACGGCTGGCATGGTCGGGCCCTGGCGGCGCCTGCAGCGGGAACTCGACGCCCGGTACACCATCGCGGTGCTGCGGGGCCTCGACCTCGCGACGCTGCGCGACATCGGCATCGAGACTCCCGAGCACATCGTGCCGACGGTGCGGGCGCGGCAGCGCCGGGCGGGCGAGCCCTCTTCCGCCGTGCCGGAGGGGAAGACGCCGGGCTGAGCGGAAAGGAGCGCTGCTACAACCGCTTACAATATGCGGGGCAGGCCGACACATGGCGACGACACGGGCCGTGCAGCGTGGCCGGCAGACTTTTCCGGTTATGGCCGCGTCGCTCGCATCGTCGGCCGGCCGCGTTCTTCGAAGGCAGGATCGTGAAACATCTCGTTGTCGTCGATGACGATACCCAATTGCGTGGCCTCCTGATAGACTATCTGTCCCAGCACGCCTTCCGGGTGACCGGGTTGAAGGACAGCCGCCAGCTGGCGCAGCTGCTGGCCACCGATCAGGTCGACCTGGTGATCGTCGATCTCAATCTCGGCCATGAGGACGGGCTCGAGATCGTGCGCACCCTGTCCTCTAGGTCGGACGTGCCGATCATCGTCATCAGCGGCGACCGGCTGGAGGAGACCGACAAGGTGGTGGGGCTGGAGCTCGGCGCCTCCGACTACGTCACCAAGCCGTTCGGGCTGCGCGAGTTCCTGGCGCGCATCCGCGCCGCGCTGCGTATCAAGCCGATCTCGACCGAGCACAATGATCGCAAGATCTACGGCTTCGAGGGCTGGACGCTGAACGTGAAACGGCGCCAGCTCATGGCGCCCGACGGACGGGAGATCAAGCTCACCGCCGCCGAGTTCAACCTTCTGGTCGCCTTCCTGCGCTCGCCGCGCCAGATCCTGTCGCGCGAGCAACTGCTGGCGGCGAGCCGCGTCCATGCCGAGGAAATCTTCGACCGCAGCATCGACGTGCTGATCCTGCGGCTGCGGCGCAAGATCGAGGTGGAGGCCTCCGAGCCGAGGCTGATCCTTACCGAGCGCGGCGTCGGCTACCTGTTCAACGCCGACGTCACCGTCGAGGAGCGCCGGCGCGTCCGGGCCGCCGGCCCGGCCTGACACCATCCGGCCGTCGCGCGACGGCGGCGGCGCGTGCCGTGTTGACAGGCCCGCGCCCGCCGCCTATGGGAAAAGCGACCGCCAGTCGCACTGGCCGTAAGCGTTTGACGTCAAGCAACGCACTCAACGATCCTCGTCGATCGGAGTGCGTTTTTTTGCGCCCGTCAAACGAGGAACAGCCTGGAGATCACCATGGCTTTCCAATCGATGCGCGATCCGGCGCAGGGCCGCCTGCTGCTGCTGACCGCCATTCTCTTCCTGTCCTATCTGTGCATCGGCATCTCGCTGCCCATCGTGCCGGTCTATGTCACCGGGGCGCTCGGCCTCGGCAATGTCTGGGCCGGGCTCGGCGTCGGCATCGCCTTTCTCGCCACCATCGCCAGCCGGGCCCCGGCCGGCAGCCTGTCGGACCGTCGCGGGCCGAAGGGGGCGGTGGGCTGGGGGCTCGCCCTTTATGTCGCCGGGGCGCTCACCTCGCTGGCCGCCGGCCTGTCGCCGGTGTCGCTTGCCTATCCGGTCCTGCTGGCCGGCCGGCTGCTGGTCGGGCTGGGCGAGAGCCTGGTGGCGGTGGGCGTGATCGCCTGGGGCATCGGGCTGGTCGGTCCCGCCCGCTCGGGCAAGGTGCTGGCGCTGGTCGGCGCCGCGATCTATGGCGCGCTTGCCGTCGGCGGGCCGCTCGGCCTCCTGCTGCTCGACCGCGTCGGTTTCGCCGGCGCCATGGCGGTGAGCGCGCTGCTGCCATGCCTGGGCCTGCTGGCGATCTGGCGCATTCCCGGCGTCGCCGCGCATCCCGGCGCCGAGCGACCGTCGTTCTGGAGCGTGATCGGCCGGATCTGGGCGCACGGCGCGATCGTCTGCCTGCAGGGCATCGGCTTCGCGGCCATCGGCGCCTTCTTCACCCTGTATTTCCTCGACCGGGGCTGGAGCCATGCCGGCCTCGGCCTCACCGCCTTTGGCGGCGGCTTCGTGTTGGTCCGCGTGCTGTTCGGCCATTTGCCGGACCGCATCGGCGGGTTGCCGGTGGCGATCGGCTCGCTGGTCGTCGAGGCCGCCGGCCAGGCGCTGATCTGGAGCGCGCCGACGCCGATGCTGGCGCTTCTCGGCGCCTTCCTGACCGGGCTGGGCTGTTCGATGATCTTCCCCGCCATGGGACGGGAAGTGGTGCGGCTGGTCGAGCCGCATCTGCGCGGCACCGCGCTTGGCGGTTTCTCCGCCTTCCAGGATGTCGCCTACGGGCTGACCGGGCCGCTGGCCGGCCTCATGGCCGACCGCGCCGGCTATGGCAGCGTGTTCCTGATCGGCGCCGTGGCGGCGATGGCGGGTTTCGTCATCGCGCTCGGCCTGCGGCACCGGCGCCGGCTCGCCCTATCGTAGGGCGAGCCTCAGTCCGTCCGGCCACTCAGGCGGCGCAGCGTGTCGTGCACGCCGCGATTGCCGGCCCAGATCGGGCCGGGATTGGCGAAGTCGCCGTCGAAGGTCGCCACGCCGCCGGCTTCACGGATGAGCACGATACCGGCCCAGCAGTCCCAGCAATGCAGCGTGGGGTCGTAATAGCCGGCCAGCCGGTTGGCGGCGACATAGGCGAGCATCAGCGCCCCCGAGCCGACCCGGAACAGCACCCCGCCCTCGCGATACAGCGCCTCGACGAAGGCGCCGGATTCCTGCGGCGAGGCCTTCTGGGTGGCGCCGAACCCGATGGTCGTCGAGGCGACCGTCCAGTCCGGATTCATGGCGAGCGGGCGGCCGTTGAGCCGGGCGCCGCTCCCGGTCGCCGCCGCATAGGTCTCGCGCAGCATCGGCGCGTGGATGACGCCGGCCACCGGCACGCCGTCGCGCGCGACGCCGATGGAGACCGTCCAGTTCGGCTGGCCGACCAGGAACGGCATCGTGCCGTCGATCGGGTCGATCACCCAGACGAAGCCCGAACGTCCCTCGGTGGCGGCTTCCTCCTCGCCGACGATGCCGTCCTGCGGGAACTGCCGGGCGATCTGCCGGCGCAGCCACGCCTCGATGCCGCGATCCGCCTCGCTGACGAGGTCCTGCGAGTCGGATTTCGAGGTCGGATGCAGCGTGTCGCGGGCGAGGAAGAAGGCGCGCGCCTTGGTGCCCGCCCGGCGCGCCAGCGTCTCGGCGGCGGCCAGCCGTGCCTGGAGCGGATCGGCCTCGTCGCGGTGTTCCGGTGCCATCCTACGCGTCTCCCCGCTCGCAACGCCACATGCGGATCATATCCTGCTGCGATGCTATTGCATATTTGAGATTACAAATGTATCGGTTTCATCGTCGCAAGACGGGCGCACCTGACATCGCCGGCCGGGCTTTTCGAAGCGGTGGCAGCGGGATGAGGTGTGTCGCGCGGGATGCGGATGGGGATGGCAGCGCCCGGCGTTGCGCCACTGTCCGCCACTAAGGAGAGACGGCCCGAGCCGTCCGCATGTCGGCCTCGCCCCAGCACCCGGCGCAGAGCCATCTCAGGAGGAAAACATGAAGCGTGCATTGAGAATCTGCGCCAGCGTCGTCGCCCTCGCGGCTGCGACTGCGACCATGACCGCCGCGATCCCGGTCGCCGCCATGGCCGACTGGCTCGAAGACGCCGCCAAGCCGCTGAAGGGTACCGAGATCAACGGTATCTTCCTCGATCGCCCCGGCTACCGGGCCATCATCAAGCTGCTGCCCGAATTCGAGAAGAAGACCGGCATCAAGGTCAATTACGAGATCGTCCCCTACGAGAACGCCCGTGAGAAGGAAGTGCTGAACTTCACCTCGCGCGGCGACCTCACCATGGCGCTGGTCGACCTCGTCTGGATCGGCGAGTTCGCCGAGAACGGCTGGCTGGTTCCGGTCGACGACCTCGCCAAGGACAAGGCGATCACCGATCCCGACCTCAACCTCAAGGGCTTCTTCCCGCTGCTGCTGGACGCGTTCGGCTCCTGGGGCGGCGTGACCTACGGCCTGCCCTTCGACAATTATTCCGGCCTGCTGTTCTACAATTCCTGCAAGCTGAAGGAAGCCGGCTTCGACAAGCCGCCGGCGACCTGGGCCGAGCTGAAGGACGTCTATGGTCCGAAGCTGACCGACGCCTCCAAGAACCAGTACGCCTATGCCCTGCAGTCGCGCCGCGGCGAGACGCAGTCCGCCGACAGCTTCATGCGCTTCCTGTGGCCGTTCGGCGGTTCGCTGCTGAACAAGGACTTCAAGTCCAACCTCAACAGCAAGGAAAGCCAGACCGGCCTCGCCTTCCGCCAGGACCTGATGAAGTACATGCCGCCGGGCGACGTGTCCTTCGATCACGCCGAGGCGGTGAACGCGCTGGCGCAGGGCCAGGTGGCGATGATCACCGAATGGTCGGCCTTCTACTCGACCCTGGCCGACCCGGCGACCTCCAAGCTCGGCGACTGCCTCGCCGTGGCTCCCGAGCCCGCCGGCCCGGCCGGCCGCCTGCCGGCGCTGGGCGGCTTCTCGCTCGCCGTCGCCTCGCAGGCCTCGCCCGAGCAGCAGAAGGCGACCTGGCTGTTCATCCAGTGGGCCACCTCGGAGGCCATCGCCAAGGCCTATGTCGACGCCGGCGGCGTGTCGGGCCGCATGGCGGTCTATAACGACCCGGACGTGAAGGCGAAGTACAAGTTCGTCGAGCCGCTGGTCGCCTCCTGGCAGGCTGGCGTGCCAGAGTATCGTCCGCGCTTCCCGGCCTGGCCGGCGATCTCCGAGATCGTCGCCGAGTGGGGCTCCAAGATGATGCTGGGCGAAGTCACCGTCGAGGGCGGCGCCAAGGAGATCGGCACCCGCATGGAGCAGGTCCTCGGCAAGGAAGGCTACTACGACGGGAAGAAGAAGCTTCTCCAGTGACCGTCGCGAACTGAAGCCGGCGATGCCCGCGGTTCTCCCCCCGGGCCTCGCCGACCTCGACGGGCGGATGCCCTCTCCCGCGAAGCGGCGTCCGCCCCCTTCTTTCTGAAACCGTGCCGGGATCCGACGACATGACCACTCTCCATGGCCGGGCGCTGGACGAACTGCGCGGCTGCCTCGACGCGGTGCCTGGCGAGGAGTTCGACGCCGCCGTCGCCGCGATCGCCGCCGCCGGGCGCGTCGCGCTCTACGGCGTCGGCCGCGAGGGCCTGCAGATCAAGGGATTGGCCATGCGCCTGTTCCATCTCGGCCTGAAGGCCGCGGTGGTCGGCGATATGACGACCCCGCCGGTCGGCGCGGGCGACCTGCTCGTGGTCTCCGCCGGTCCGGGCGATTTCTCCACCGTCTCCGCGCTGATCGGCGTGGCGCGGGATGCCGGCGCCCGGGTGCTGGTGGTGACTGCCGAGCCGGCGGGCGCCGCCGCAAAGCGGGCCGACCTCGTGCTTACCGTCCCCGCCCAGACCATGGCGAGCGACCAGAGCGCGGTGGCCAATTCGGTGCTGCCGATGGGTTCGCTTTACGAGGGCGCGCTCTACATCCTGTTCGAGATCCTCGTCCTCAGCCTGCGCGAGCGGCTGGGCGTGTCGCCGGCGCAGATGCGCGCCAACCATACGAATCTGGAGTGATCCGTGCCGCCTCAGCGCGGCGCCTTTCCCCCGGTCCCTGCCATCAGGACGATGCCACCAGGACGATGCGATGAGTGAAGCCATGCGGGCAGCCCCCACCAAGCCCAATCGCGGTTACGGCCGCTGGACGCCGCTGTGGTTCCTGGCGCCCGCCGTGCTGACGCTGTTCCTGATCGGCATCTACCCGACGATCTTCGCGCTGGTCACCTCGTTCCGGCGCTACAACATCACCCGGCCGCGCGAGGGCTTTCCCTTCGTCGGCTTCGAGAACTACGTCGCGGTGCTGACCGACAGCACCTTCTGGTCGTCGCTGCTGCTCACCGCCAAGTTCTACGTCACCGTGCTGCCGATCCAGGTCGTGCTCGGCCTGATCGTCGCGCTGCTGCTGCACAAGCCCGGCATGGGCCTTCTGAAGTCGCTCGCCCGGGTGACGCTGGTGGTGCCGCTCGCCACCACCTATGCGGTGGTCGGCCTGATCGGCCGCCTGATCTTCAACCGCGATTTCGGCGTCGCGAACCAGTTCCTCTCCTTCGCCGGCTTCGGGCCGGTGGACTGGCTGTCGACGCCGGGCGGCGCCTTCGCCGCCATCGTCATCATGGACGTCTGGCAGTGGACGCCGTTCTGCGCGCTGATCTTCCTCGCCGGCCTCTCCATGGTGCCCGGCGAGATCGAGGAGGCGGCGCGGCTGGAGACCTCGTCCAAGCTCGCGCTGCTGCGCCATGTGCAGCTGCCCTACCTGCTGCCCGGCCTCACCGCGGTGATGATCCTGCGCTCGGCCGACGTCTTGAAGCTGTTCGACATGGTGTTCGTGATGACGCGCGGCGGGCCGGGCTCGGCCACCGACCTGATCTCGATCTACATCCAGCGCGTCGGCTTCCGCATCTTCGATCTCGGCACCGCCTCGGCGCAGGCCATCCTTTTGCTGATCATCACCATCGTCATCAGCCGGCTGTACATCCGCCTGCTCTACCGGGAGGTCCAGTGATGCGCGGCAAGATCCTTCACGCCATCGGGCTCGCCGCCATCGTCGTCTTCACGCTGTTCCCGTTCGTGTGGATGGTGATGGCGAGCTTCAAGACGCAGTCCGACATCCTCGCCTCGCCGCCGGTGTGGTTCTTCACCCCGACGCTGCAGAACTATGTCGACATCTTCGCCGACACCAAGGTTTCCGGCGCCATCGTCAACTCGCTGATCGTGGCGACGCTGAGCACGCTCTTGTCGGTGGTGCTCGGCACCCCGGCGGCCTTCGCGCTCGCCCGCTACGACTTCCGCGGCAAGTCGGACCTGTGGTTCTGGTTCATCTCCAACCGCATGACGAGCCCGATCGTGCTGGCGCTGCCGGTCTACCTGCTCGCCATGTACGCGAACCTGCTCGACACCCATCTGGTGCTGATCCTGATCTACCTGACCTTCAACATCCCGATCGTGGTGTGGATCGTCACCGACCAGTTCAAGTCGATCCCGCCGGACCTCGAACAGGCGGCCCGCCTCGACGGCGCCGACCAGTTCACCATCTTCCGCAAGATCTACCTGCCGCTCGGCGCACCGGGCATCGCGGTCTCCGCGATCTTCTCCTTCATCTTCTCGTGGAACGAGCTGCTCTACGCGCTGGTGCTGACCCGCCGCAACGTGCAGACCGCGCCCGTCGTCGCCACCTCCTTCATGTCCGGCTACGAACTGCCCTGGGGCAAGATCATGGCCACCGGCACCGTCATCGTGCTGCCGGTGACGATCTTCGCGCTCATCGTCTCCCGCCACATGGTGCGCGGCCTGACCATGGGAGCGACCAAGTGACGGACGGCGTTGTGAGCGACGCGCAGCCCATCCCCTTCGGCATCAACCTGTCCTTCTGCGTGAAGCGCTGGGTGACGCCGGAGCTGTGGGCGCCGCTGGTGCGCGAGCGCCTCGGCCTCGACCTGGTGCAGTTCTCCTACGACCTCGCCGACCCGATGTGGCCGGACGCCATCATCGACCGCCACGCCGCCGATCTGCGGCGGCAGGCGCAGGCGAGCGGCGTCACCGTCCACAGCGCCTTCATCGGCCTCGCCCACTACACCTTCAACCAGCTGCTGCATCCCGACCGCGACGTGCGCGACTATGCCGAAGAGTGGCTCGGCCGCGCCTACCGCTTCGCGGCGCTGGCCGGCATTCCCCGCGTCGGCGGCCCGCTCGGTGCCATCCCCGCCCGGCCGGACGGCAGCGAGGCGGAGGCGCTCGACGAAGCCGACTATGACGACCTGATCACCCGCATGCATCGGCTCGGCGCCCGTGCCGCCGCCGAGGGGTTGAGCGAGCTCTATGTCGAACCGACGCCGATGCGGCGCGAATGGCCGTGGACGGTGGCGCAGGCGCGGCGGATGATGGACGACGTGGCGGACAGCGCGGTGCCGTGGCGGCTGTGCCCGGATTGGGGGCATGGCACCGTCGAACCGCTCTACGGGCCGGATCACGGCGCGATGGAGCCGTGGTTCCGCGACCTCGCCGACGTGATCACCGCCGTGCACATCCAGCAGACCGACTTCCTCCTCGACCGCCACTGGGACTTCACCGTGCCAGGCAAGGTCGATCCTGTGGATGCCGTGGCGCTGCTGCGTCGAACCGGCATCGCCCCGGCCCCGGTCTTCCTCGAGGTGTTCTATGCCTTCGAGCAGGATAGCGGGTCGATCCTGAACGCGCTCGAGGCCACCTCGGCGCGGCTCAGGCAGGCCTTTGCCTGAGGGGGACGGGATGAACGGCGGCGGACGCGAGCGCGGCAGGCTGGTGGGGGCTCAGGAGATCGAGGCGGCGCAGATCCGCGCCCGCGTCGCCTGGCTGTACTTCATCGGCGGCCTGACGCAGCAGGACATCGCCGACCAGCTCGGGCTCACCCGCCTGCGCATCAACAAGATCCTCGGCCAGGTGCGCTCCGACGGCTCGGTCTTCATCGACATCCGCCTGCCAATGGCGGAATGCGTCGAGGCCGAGCAGCGGCTGAAGGAGAAATACGGGCTCGAGGACGCCACCGTGGTGCCGAGCCTGCCGGCCGAGGCCGAGCAGCAGCGCGTCATCGGCGAGGCCGCCGGCGCGCTGCTCGACGGGCTGTTCGAGAACGGCATGGGGCTCGGCGTCGGCTGGGGCAAGACGCTGGCCGCCGGCCTCAAGCGCGTCACCGTGCGGCCGATGCCGCAGAGCTGGGTGACCTCGGTGATGGGCGGGCTCACCCGCGGCTCCGGCGCGTCCACCTTCGAGGTGGCGACCGGCTATGCGCGGTCGATCTCGGCCGAGTGCTACTATCTCGCCGCGCCGCTGTATTTCCCGACGCCGGAAAGCCGCACCATGCTGCTGTCGCATCACGGCATCAGCGAGACCATGCGCCGGGCCCGCACGGTGGACGTGGCGCTGCTGTCCTGCGGCGACATGACGACCCGCTCGCTGCTGGTGCAGACGCAGACCGTCTCGGAGAACCTGGCGAGCCTCGCCGCCGCCGGTGCCGTCGGCGACCTGCTCGGCGTGTTCCTCGATGCCGACGGCCGGCCGGTCGACCACCCGCTCAACGAGCGCGTGCTGTCGCTGGCGCCGCACGAACTGAGCCCGGTGCGCCATTCGATCCTGGCGTCGGGCGGTCTCTACAAGGTGCCGATCGTCCGGGCGATCCTCCGGGCGGGATATGTGACGCGACTGGTGACCGACGAGCGCTGCGCGAGCGCGCTGCTGGAGAGCTGATGGACGGCGGCCCGTCATGCCCGGGCCGGGCCCTATCTGGAGTTTTGAGCCGATGACTTTCTTGCGACTGGACAACATCAAGAAGAACTACGGTGACGCCTCGGTCATCAAGGGCGTCAGCTTTGCCGCCAGCAAGGGCGAGTTCGTGGTGTTCGTCGGTCCCTCGGGCTGCGGCAAGTCCACGCTCCTGCGCATGATCGCCGGCCTCGAGGATGTCAGCGAGGGCCAGCTCTACATCGACGGCAAGGACGTCACCTATGAGGAGCCCGCCAAGCGCGAGGTCTCCATGGTGTTCCAGTCCTACGCGCTCTACCCGCACATGAACGTGTTCGAGAACATGGCGTTCGGCCTGCGCATGGCCAAGCGCCCGGAGGCGGAGATCCGCGCCCAGGTGATGGAGGCCGCGCGCATCCTCCAGCTGGAGGCGCTGCTGGAGCGCAAGCCGCGCGCTCTGTCCGGCGGCCAGCGCCAGCGCGTCGCCATCGGGCGCTCCATCGTCCGCCATCCCAAGCTGTTCCTGTTCGACGAGCCCTTGTCCAACCTCGATGCCGAGCTGCGGTCGCAGATGCGCGTCGAGATCGCCAAGCTGCACCGCAGCCTCGGCGCCACCATGGTCTACGTCACCCACGACCAGGTGGAGGCGATGACGCTGGCCGACCGCATCGTGGTGCTGCGCGCCGGCCTCGTCGAGCAGATCGGCTCGCCGACCGAGCTCTACGACAAGCCGGCCAACACCTTCGTCGCCGGCTTCATCGGCTCGCCGAAGATGAACTTCATCAACGCCAAGGTGTCGTCCGTCTCCGGCACCGGCCTGCGGCTCGACCACCCGGCCCTGGCCGGTGGCTCGCTCGGCGTCGACACCCCGGCGGCCGCACGCGTCAAGGTCGGCGACACCGTGATCATCGGCCTGCGGCCGGAGCACCTCACGGTCGGCGCCGCCGATCCGGTGCTGTCGCTCACCCTCGACTTCGCCGAGAGCCTGGGCGGCTCGACCCAGCTCTACGCCCGTTCGGAGGGCGAGCCGGTGATCGCGCTCACCGCCGGCCGGCCGGAACTGAAGCCCGGCGACGCGCTGAAGCTCGGCATCGCACCGCGCCACATCTATCTCTTCGACGCCGCCGGCCTCGCTCTTTAAGAGCCCGCCGACGACGGCAACCCCAGCAGGAAAAGCCCATGGTGCAGGCACTGGTTCTCGAAAAGAAGGGCGAGCTATCCCTTCGCGACATCGACCTCCCGCAAGAGGTCGGCCCCGATGACGTGAAGATCGCCATCGACACGGTCGGCGTCTGCGGCAGCGACGTCCATTACTACACCCACGGCGCCATCGGCTCCTTCGTGGTGCGCGAGCCGATGGTGCTCGGCCATGAGGCGGCCGGCACCATCATCGCGGTCGGCGCCCATGTGAAGAACCTCAAGGTCGGCGACCGGGTCTGCATGGAGCCGGGTGTTCCCAATATGAACTCCCGCGCGACCAAGCTCGGCATCTACAATGTCGATCCCGACGTGCGCTTCTGGGCGACGCCGCCGATCCATGGCGTGCTGACCCCCGAGGTCGTGCATCCCGCTGCCTTCACCTACAAGCTGCCCGACAACGTCTCCTTCGCCGAGGGAGCGATGGTCGAGCCCTTCGCGGTCGGCCTGCAGGCGGCGACGCGGGCGCGCATCACCCCCGGCGACGTGGCGGTGGTGATCGGCTGCGGCCCGATCGGCATCATGACGGCGCTGGCTGCGCTCGCCGGCGGCTGCGCCCGGGTCTACATCTCCGATCTCTCGGCGCCGAAGCTGGCCATTGCCGGCCAATATGCCGGCATCCATCCGGTGAACATCACCGAGCGCAAGCTCGCCGACGTGATCGCCGAGGAGACCGAGGGCTGGGGCGCCGACGTGGTGTTCGAGGCCAGCGGGTCGCCGCGCGCCTATGAGGGCATCTTCGACATCGTGCGTCCCGGCGGCACGCTGGTGCTGATCGGCATGCCGGTCGAGCCGACCAAGTTCGACGTCGCGGCGGCGATCATCAAGGAAGCGCGCGTCGAGACCGTGTTCCGCTACGCCAATAATTTCGACCGCGCGGTCAACCTCATCGCCTCCGGCAAGGTCGACCTTAAGCCGCTGATCTCCGAGACCTTCGACTTCGCCCGCAGCATCGAGGCCTTCGACCGCGCGGCCAAGGGCCTGCCGGACGACGTGAAGCTGCAGATCAAGCTGCGCGGCTGAGCCGCCGGCGCGCCTCATTCGGCCCGGCCGCCCCGCGCGGCCGGGCCTTGTCCATTTTCGAAGGAATCGGGGACTGACATGGGAAGCAGGCTTCAGGGCAAGGTTGCGGCCATCACCGGCGCGGCATCGGGCATCGGCCTCGAATGCGCCCGCGCGATGCTGGAGGAGGGGGCCACCGTCGCCCTTGTCGACCGCGCCGCCGACGCGCTCGAATCCATCTGCGCCGAGCTCGGCCCGAAGGCCGTGCCGGTGGTGGTCGACCTCCTGGATCCGGCGAGCGTCGCCACCATGCTGCCGCAGATCCTCGACAGCTGCGGCCCGCTCGACATCTTCCACGCCAATGCCGGCGCCTATATCGGCGGCAACGTGGTCGAGGGCGACCCGAACGTGTGGGACCGGGTGCTGAACCTCAACGTCAACGCCGCCTTCCGCACCGTGCAGGCGGTGCTGCCGCATATGGTCGAGCGCAAGACCGGCGACGTCATCTTCACCTCGTCGATCGCCGGCGTGGTGCCGGTGGTGTGGGAGCCGGTCTACACCGCCTCGAAATTCGCCGTGCAGGCCTTCGTCCACACCGTGCGCCGGCAGGTGGCGCCGCGGGGTGTCCGGGTCGGCGCGGTGCTGCCCGGCCCGGTGGTCACCGCCCTCATCAAGGACTGGCCGCAGGCCAAGCTCGACGAGGCGCTTGCCTCGGGTGCCCTCATGGAGGCAAAGGAGGTGGCGGACTGCGTCATCTTCATGCTGACCCGTCCGCGTAATGTCACCGTGCGTGACCTGGTGATCCTGCCGAACGGAACGGACCTCTGACCATGGGCGGATGCTTCGCTGGAATCGATGTCGGCACCGGCAGCGTGCGCGCCGGCATTTTCGATGCCGACGGCCGGCAATTGGCGGTAGCCAAGCGGGACATCCGCATCTGGAAGGAACATGGCGACATCGTCGAGCAGTCCAGCGACGACATCTGGGCCTGCGTCTGCGCCAGCGTGAAGGAGGCGGTCGCCCGCGCTGGCATCGCGGCGGCGGATGTCGAGGGCATCGGCTTCGACGCCACCTGCTCGCTGGTGGTGCTCGGCGCCGAGGGCCGGCCGCTGCCGGTCGGCCGCCACGGCGATGCCGCCCGCAACGTCATCGTGTGGATGGACCACCGCGCCACCGGGCAGGCCGACCGCATCAACGCGCTGGGCAGCCCGGTGCTCGACTATGTCGGCGGCATCATCTCGCCGGAGATGGAGACGCCGAAGCTGCTCTGGCTGAGCGAGAAGCTGCCGGAGAGCTTTAAAGGCGCCTGGCAGTTCTTCGACCTCGCCGACTTCCTCACCTGGAAGGCCAGCGGCAGCCTCGCCCGCTCGGTGTGCACGCTTACCTGCAAATGGACCTATCTCGCCCATGAGAGGCGCTGGGACGCGGAGTATTTCCGCAAGATCGGCCTCGGCGCGCTGGCCGACGAGGGCTTTTCTCGCATCGGCACCGAGGTGGTGGCCGCCGGCACGCCCCTCGGCGCCGGCCTCACCGCGCAGGCGGCGGCGGAACTCGGCCTCGCGCCGGGCACGGCGGTCGGCGCCGGGCTGATCGACGCCCATGCCGGCGGCATCGGCACGGTGGGGGCGCGCGGCGGCGACGGCAATGCGCTGAACCGCATGGCCTATGTGTTCGGCACCTCGGCCTGCACCCTGCTGACCACCACCGAGCCGGCCTTCGTGCCCGGCGTGTGGGGGCCGTATTTCTCGGCGATGGTGCCGGGCTTCTGGCTCAACGAGGGTGGCCAGTCGGCGGCCGGCGCCGCCATCGACCGGCTGGTCCGGCTGCACCCGGCGGCCCCGGAGGCGCTGGAACGCGCGAAGGCCGAAGGACAGAATCTCAGCATCTGGCTGGCGCATCGCGCCGAGGCGGCCGGCGGCGCGGCGGCGATCGCCGAGCTCGTCGGCACGCTCTACGTGGTGCCCGAGTTCCTGGGCAACCGGGCGCCCTTCGCCGACCATCTCGCGCGCGGCATCGTCGCCGGCCTTGGCATGGACGACGACCTCGACAGCCTGGTCGGGCTCTACATGGCCGGGATCGCCGGCATCGGCTACGGTCTGCGGCAGATCCTCGAGGCGCAGGCGGCCAAGGGCGCCCGCACCGGCACGGTGGTGGTGTCCGGCGGCGCCGGCCAGAGCCCGCTGGTGCGGCAGGTGCTGGCCGATGCGGCCGGGGTGAGCATCGCCGCGGTGCGCTCCGGCGAGCCGGTGCTGCTGGGGGCGGCGATGCTGGGCGCGGTGGCGGCCGGGCGCTATGACGGCGTCGAGGCGGCGATGTCGGCCATGTCGGAGATCGAGGCGGAATACCCGCCGGACGCGGCGACGGCGGCGTGGCACGCGCGGCGCTTCCGCGGCTTCGAGGCGCTGCAGGGCGCCTATCGCGCCCTGCGCGACTGACCCCGGACCGGCCGGCGGCTTCCCCCGCCGGGCACGATCCTTGCTGCGCGGCGCTGCGTGCTTGAGAAGCTGCGTGCCTGAGGAGGAGACTGCCGTGTCCATCGTCATCAAGGGCGGCACCGTCGTCGCCGCCGACCGCTCCTACGAGGCGGATGTCCGGATCGAGGGCGAGACCATCGCCGCCATCGGGCCGGGGCTTTCCGGCGATACCGTGCTGGACGCCTCCGGCACCTATGTGATGCCCGGCGGCATCGACCCGCACACCCATCTCGAAATGCCGTTCATGGGGACCACGGCGGCGGAGACCTGGGAGAGCGGCACCTTCGCCGGGCTGGCCGGCGGCACCACCATGGTGGTCGACTTCGTCATTCCAGACAGCGAGAACCTGATCGGCGCCCTCGACGCCTGGGAGGCGCGCGCCAGCCGCCAGGCCAGCGCCGACTATTCCTTCCACATGTGCGTCACCGGCTGGTCGCAGCCGATCTTCGACGCGATGGAAGCGGTGGTGGCGCGCGGGGTGAACAGCTTCAAGCACTTCATGGCCTATAAGGGCGCGCTGATGGTCGACGACGACCAGATGTTCGCCTCGTTCCAGCGCTGCGCCGCGCTCGGCGCGCTGCCGCTGGTGCATGCCGAGAATGGCGACATCGTCGCCGCGCTCCAGCAGAAATACCTCGCCGAGGGCATTCGCGGCCCGGAGGCGCACGCCTTTTCCCGCCCGCCGGAGGTGGAGGGCGAGGCGGTGAACCGCGCCATCATGATCGCCGATGCCGCCGGGGTACCGGTCTATATCGTGCACGTGTCCTGCGAGCAGGCGCATGAGGCGATCCGCCGGGCGCGGCAGAAGGGCATGCGGGTCTATGGCGAGCCGCTGATCCAGCATCTCACGCTCGACGAGAGCGTCTACCGGCACCCGGACTGGGACTATGCGGCGCAGAGGGTGATGTCGCCGCCCTTCCGGGACAAGGCGCATCAGGACAGCCTGTGGGCCGGGCTGTCGGCCGGCTCGCTGCAGGTGGTGGCGACCGACCATTGCGCCTTCACCAGCGTGCAGAAGCGCATGGGGCTCGACGACTTCACCCGCATTCCCAACGGCACCGGCGGGCTGGAGGACCGGATGCCGGTGCTGTGGACGCGCGGCGTCGAGACCGGCCGGCTGACGCCGAACGAATTCGTCGCCGTCACCTCGACCAATATCGCCCGCATCCTCAACCTCTATCCGAGGAAGGGCGCCATCGTGCCCGGCGCGGATGCCGATATCGTGGTCTGGGACCCCAAGGCGGCCAAGACGATCCGCGCGGGAACGCAGGCCTCGATCATCGACTACAACGTGTTCGAGGGCGTCGAGGTGCGTGGCCTGCCGCGCTTCACCCTGTCGCGCGGCGAGGTGGTGTTCTCGCAAGGCCGCAACGATACGCCGCGTCCGGGGCGCGGGCGCTTCGTGCCGCGCCCGGCCTTCCCGGCGCCGAACCGGGCGCTGTCGACGTGGAAGGCGCTGGTCGCCCCGCGCGCCGTCGAGCGCGACCCGGCGCGGATGCCCATCGGCGTGTGAGCCCGTGCCGGGCCGAGGGCGGCCCTCTGGTGGCCTCCGGGCGGCGAGCGGCCTTTCTCAGCTGCGTTGCGGGCCGCCGCGCTGCAACAGCCAGAGCAGATAGGGCACGCCGACCAGCGCGGCGAACAGCCCGGTCGGCACCTGATAGGGAAACACCAGCAGGCGGGCGAGCCAGTCGGCGAGGATCAGCAGCGCCGCGCCGAGGACCAGCGCCGCCGCCAGCTGGTGGCGGGCATGGGTGAAGCCGCTCAGCCGCGCGAGATGTGGCGCCATCAGGCCGACGAGGCTCAGCGGGCCGACCACGAAGGAGGCCATGGCGGTCAGCAGCGCCGCCATCACCGCCAGCACGAGGCGGGCGCGCGGCACTGGCAGGCCGAGGCCACGGCTCGCCGTGCCGCCTAGCGGCAGCAGCGTCATCCAGCGCGTCAGCGCGAACAGCGGCGTCACCAGCAGCGCGGCGGCGGCGACGGCGATCCAGGCCTCGAACGGGCCGACGCGATTGGTCGAGCCGGACATCCACACCAGCAGCGCATAGGCGGTCATGCCGCCGCTGGCCAGCACGATGGAGATCAGCGCCATCGAGAAGGCGCCGCAGGCGATGCCGGCCAGCAGCAGTCGCTCCGGCCCGAAGCCGGAGCGCGCCGCGACCGCCAGCATCACCAGCAGCGCCGCCAGCGCGCCGGCGCCCATGCCGGCGAGCAAGGCCGGTCCGCTCACGGCGCCCAGGAGCAGCAGCGCCGCCAGCCCGACCCCGCCGCCCGCGCTGACCCCGAGCACCTCGGGGCTCGCCATCGGATTGGCGGTCAGGCGCTGCAGGACCAGCCCGGCCGCTGCCAGCATCATGCCGGCGCCGCCGGCCGCCACCAGGCGCGGCCCGCGCAGCGGCAGCAGCTCGAGGAAGGCGGCGCCGGTGGCGAGATGGAAGCCGTCGGCGGTACGGCCGAGGGTCAGCGCCAGCAGGGCCAGCACCAGCGTACCGGCCGCCAGCCCGCCAAGGGCGAGGACGGGCCGGCGCAATCGGCGTCCGCTCGCGTGTTGCGGGGCCGGCCGCCCCGCCGCATGGACGCGCGGCAGCAGCCAGAGCAGCAACGGCCCGCCGAGCAGGGCGGTGGCCGCGCCGGTCGGGGCGAGGTCGCGGCCGCCGCTGCCCGCCAACTGCACCAGGCTGTCGGTCAGCGAGAGCAGCAGCGCCCCCGCGAGCGGCGCCATCATGAGGATCTGCCGCGAGGTGCGGGCGCCGGCGAGGCGGGCGAAGGCCGGCGCCGCCAGCCCGACGAAGCCGATGATGCCGACCTCGGCGGTCACCGTCGCCGCCAGCCAGACCGCGACGGCGATCGCTGCCAGCCGCGTCGCCGCCACGCCGAGGCCGAGGCTGCGGGCGCCGGCGTCGTCGAGCCCGAGCAGCGCCAGCGGCCGCGCCAGCAGCAGCGCCGCGAGGAGGCCGGCCGCCAGCCGCGTGCCGAGGCTCGCCGCGCTATCCCAGCCCTGCTGGTCGAGCGCGCCGGCCCCCCAGATGAACAGCGACAGCACATAGTCGCCCCGGGCGAGGATCAGCGTGGCGCTTACCGCCCCGGCGAGCAGCGAGATCATCATCCCCGACAGCACGACGGTGACCGGGTCGAAGCCGCGCCGCCAGCACAGCGCCAGCACCAGCCCCGCCGCGCCGGCGCCGCCGGCCAGCGCCACGCCTTCGCGGCCCGCCGCGATCAGCCCCGGCGCGAAGGCGAGGCCGAGCGTGAGCGCCAGCTGGGCGCCGGCGGCGATGCCGAGCGTCGACGGGTCGGCGATCGGGTTGCGCAGCACCCGTTGCAGCAGCGCTCCGGACAGTCCCAGCGCCGCCCCGGCCAGCAGGGCGACGGCGGCGCGCGGCAGCGTGACCTGCCACAGCATCACCGCCTCGAGGCCGGGCACCACCGGGCGCGTCGCCACCGTGGCGGCGGCCACCGCCAGCACGGCGAGCGCGATGAGGGTCGGGGTAAGCGGGGTGGGAGCCGGGGCGAGCCGGCCGGCGGTCGCGTCACCCACCGCCGACCGTCCTTGCCCGCTCCAGCGCCTCGGTGAGCAGCCGCGCGAAGCGCAGCGCCGAGGGCAGGGCGCCGAACGGGTCGACCGGATCGAGCCACAGCACCCGTCCCGCCTTCACCGCCGGCAGCGCCTGCCAGAACGGGTTGCGCGCCAGCCCGGTGGCGACGTCGGGCGGTACCGGGCCGACGCTGGCGATCCAGGCCTCGCCATGCGGTGCCAAGGCTTCGAGGCCGACCGGCGCGGCGGCGGAATAGCTGGTCGGCCCGTCCCAGCCATTGGCGAGGCCGATCCGCGGCATCGCCTCGCCGATCATGCTGTCGAAGCCGAATACCCGGACATGGCGGGCATCGCCGAAATTGACCGCCAGCACCGGCCGGTTGCCGGCGCCCAGCCGGGCGGTCAGCGCCGCGAAGCGCGTCGTCGCGGCGGCGAGGAACGCCTCGGCGCGGCCGGCGAGGTCGAGCCGGGCGGCAACCGCGCCGGTCATCTCCACCATCGGCGCATAGGGCGGGCGCCCCGGCTGGTAGAGCGTGAAGCTCTCCACCGGCGCGATGCGGGAAAGCCGCGGCTCCAGCGCGGCATAGAAGCTGGAATTGAAGATCACGTCCGGCCGCGCCAGCAGCAGCGTCTCGAGATTGGGCAGGCCGCGCAGGCCGAGATCGGCGACGCCGTCGGGCACCGGTGGCTCGACGGCGATGGCGCGGAACTGCACCAGTTCGGTCGCCGCCACCGGCGGGTGGCCGAGCGCCAGCAGCGTCTCTAAAAGCGCCCAGTCGAGCGTCGCCGCGCGGCTCGCCGGCGTGCTGGCCGCCCGTGCCGGCATGCTGGAGAGGCCGGCGATCCCGCTCGCCAGCCCGCCGGCGAGCAGCGCGCGGCGGCTTATGGCCGGCGCGCGGCTCACGCGGCGCTGCCGGGACGGAGGCCGGCACATGGTGGCAGGGCGGGCATCAGCAGCGCGAGCTTACCATTTGTAGTGGGCGGACACGGTGATGGTGCGGCTGTCGCCATAGCCGCAGCCCGAAATACCCTGGCAGCCGGAAACATACACCTTGTCGAAGATGTTGTTGACGTTGAGCGCCACGCCCCAGCTGTCGCGCTCGTAGCGGATGGCGGCGTCGAACAGCGTCACCGAGGGCACCTCCAGCGTGTTCTCGTCATCCACCCAGGACGAGCCGATATAGCGCACGCCGCCGCCGATGCTCACCCCGGCCAGCGGGCCCTGGTCGAATTTGTAGTCGGCCCAGGCGGAGGCCATGAGGTCCGGCACCAGCATCGGCTCGTTGCCGATGATCGCCGCGTTGGTGTCGGCGGTGATCTCCATGTCCAGCGCGGTGAAGGTGCCGATGAGCCGCAGGTTGCGGGTGACGTTGGCCTTGGCCTCCAGCTCGAAGCCGGTGGAGCGCACCTCGCCGAGCTGGGTGTCGAAGAAGATGTTGTCGACATCCGCCACGGTGACGTTCTGCCGGGTGATCTGGAACACCGAGGCGGTGATCAGCGCATCCATGAAGGTCGGCTGATACTTCACGCCGGCCTCGTACTGCACGCCTTCCTCCGGCTTGAAGCCGGTATTGCTGGCGTCGACGCCGACCACCGGGTTGAAGAAGCTGGAGGCCGCCACATAGGGCGTGATGCCGTTGGCGAATTCGTAGCCGAGGCCGGCGCGCCCGGTCGCCGCCCCGTCATGCGAGCCGTAATTCGGCGAGAAGGCCAGCGAGCCCGGGCTCTCCGACTCGGTGTTCACATAGTCGTAGCGGCCGTTGAGCGTGAGGATCCAGCCGCCGCCGAAGCGCATCTGGTCCTGCAGGTAGCCGCCGAGCTGCTGCTGGGTCAGCGTCTGGTCGAGATAGATGCTGGTGGCGCCCTGCGGCACGCCATAGACCGGGTCGGTGGCGCTGATCGGGGTGGCGCCGCCGGAGGCCTGCTGGTTCTCCAGCCGGTACAGCGTGTAGTCGACGCCGGCGACGACGTCGTGCTCGATCGCCCCGGTGGTGAAGCTGCGGCTCAGATGGTTGTCGGTGGCGAAACTGTCGACCGTGCTGTAGCCCTCGAAGCCGATGCGGTAGAGCAGGTTGTCGGGCGTCTGCGGCTGGGCATAGCCGCCATAGCCGCTGGTCGGGTCGTAATAGCCGTAGGGATACGGCCCGATTTCGTGCTTGTTGAGATGGCCGTAGCGGGCGCTGGAATGGAAGGTCCAGTCGTTCTGCATCTCGTGCTTCAGCTCGTAGCCGACGAGAAGCTGAGTGTAGCGGCTGTTGTCGAGGCTCGGCTCGCCGAAATAGGCGTCGCGGGCGATCTTGCCGAAGGAGGCGTTGGCGACCGTGCCGTAATAGGGCAGGAAGCCGCCGCCGACATTCACCTGGTCGAGCGCGGCGATCTGCGCATAGACGGTGATCTCGCTCTGCTGCGAGGGCCGGTAGGTGATCTGCGGCATGAACACGCCGCGCAGGTCGTTGGAATAGTCGGTGTAGGTATCGCCGCCGGCGATGCGGCCGGTGAGGCGGTAGAGCCAGACCGGGTCGGTCGCGGCCGGGGCCTTGGTGGGCATGCCGTTGGCGTCCACGCCCTTGGCGCTCGGCGCGGCGCCGGTATAGACCTCGTTGATGTCGAAGGCGAAATAGGCGTTGCCGAAATTGTTGACGCCGACTTCCGCATAGCCGAAGCGCTCGTCGCGCGGCCGCTTGCTGACGAGGTTGACGAGGCCGCCCGGGCTGGAGCCGCCATACAGCACGGAAGCCGGCCCCTTCAGCACCTCGATGCGCTCCAGCATGAACGGGTCGATCTGGAAGCCGCCGAAGCCGTAGCTGTAGAGCGAGAGATTATCGAGGAAGATGCCGGTCTGGGTGGCGTTGAAGCCGCGGATGTAGAACCAGTCGGTGTCCGGGTCCGGGCCGCCATAGGGCGAGGAATGCACGCCGGCGGTGTAGCGCAGCGCCTCGTCCACCTTCAGCGCCTTGCGGTCGTCGATCTCGTCGCGGCCGATCACCGACACCGATTGCGGGATCTCGGTGATCGGCACGTCGGTCTTCATGCCGGTGGTGGTCTGGGTGGCGACATAGCCGTTCACCGGCCCGGTGCCGTTCTGCCGCTGTCCCTCGACCGAGACCGTGTCGAGCTCGACCGTGGTCTCGGCGGTGGAAGATGCCTGTTGGGCACGCGCCGCCTGGCACAGCGGCAGGAAGGCCACGGTGCTCAGGAGCAGAAGCTTCAGAGATGCGCCATACATTGCAATCGTTCCAAATAATAGTCCAAGTGTTTTTTAGATCGGAAACATTCAAAAGAGGTAATCTGCCGAAGTTACCCAGATCCATTTTCATCTCGTAGCAATCAATGCTTCTGGATGATTGTCTGTCCTTGTCGCGTCTTGTATATTTTTGGCGTGTTTGTGACGCGTTTGTCGCCGCCTCTACCATCGACGCGCAAGGAGAAAGATGAGTTTGGCCTTCCTTCCCCGGATGACCGCCCGGCGCGAGGGCATTTCCGTGCTCGGCGAGGGGCATCGCCGCTCGTGGAACGGCGTGCTGGTCGAGCTGTGGGAGGCGGAGGGCGCGTTGGGCGCGCGGGCGGAATACATCTCCGAGCACCCCCGGCTGTTCGTGCTACTCGACCAGACCGGCGGCGAGTTCGAGCTGCGGATGTCGCCGGACCGGGCGGCGGCGGGCAAGCGCCACGCCCCGCGCCAGATCAGCTTCATCCCGGCGGGAATGCCGCTGTGGTCGCGCTTCAGCAACCACACCTATCTGCGCCATCTCGACCTGCATTTCGACATGGAGGCGCTGCGCGCGCGGCTGGCCGACGATTTCGCGCCGGAGCCGTTCGAGACGCCGCGGCTGATGTTCACCGATGAGCGGCTGATGACCTTCGCCACCCTCATCGCCGAGGAATGCCGCCTGCCGCAGGCCGGGCACCAGCTCTATGGCGACAGCCTCACCACGGCGCTGTTCGTCGACTTCCTGCGCTCGGCGCAGCGTTCCGGGCGCAAGCGCTCGGCGCTCGCCGCCTGGCAGCTGCGCCGCGTCACCGACTATATCGAGGCCAATTGCCTCGCCGCGATCCGGCTGGAGGAGCTGGCGCAGCTGGTGGGGCTGTCGCCGAGCTATTTCAGCCACGCCTTCAAGGCCGCCACCGGCGTGCCGCCGCATCGCTGGCAGACCGATGCGCGGCTGAAGCGGGCGCAGGGCCTGCTGCGCGACACCGAGATGTCGCTCACCGAGGTCGCTGCCGCCACCGGTTTCTGCGACCAGGCGCATTTCACCCGCATGTTCCGGCAGCATCTCGGCGCCACCCCGGCCGCCTGGCGCCGCGACCGGCGCGGCTGAAAGGGCGCCTCGCCGGCGGAGGCAGGGCCGGCCTTTCCGCCGCGCGGCCCATGCGCCATTCCCCGCCCATCGGCCACGATTTGCCGCAGATGCGATCCCCGCGACTCCGTGGTCGCGCCGTGCGATGCTGGCCGGATGGCGCGCGGCCCGATGCGCGCCGTTCCGGCGCCGGGCCGGAGCCGTCGGGAGCAGGCGTGGGAGCAGGAAATGGGCGCGCGAAGCTGGTTCGTCGTCGTGGCGGCGGCAGGCCTGTCGTCCCTCGCGGTGCTGTTGTCGTCGCCCGCGCCGCTGCGCGCCGACGGCTCGGGCGATCCCACGGCCACCGGGTCGGAGGACGGCAAGTACACCGACAAGGCCGGCAACCCGACCTTCAAGATCGCGCCGGACGGCACCGTCGACTGGTACACCTCGATCGGCTATGTCCGCTACACTGCCAACTGCATGCAGTGCCACGGGCCGGACGGCCTCGGATCGAGCTTCGCTCCCTCGCTGGTCGATGCGTTGAAGACCGTCGACTATGGCCGTTTCCTCGACATCGTCACCAACGGCAAGAAGAACGTCGACGCCAGCCAGGACCTGGTCATGCCGGCCTTCGGCGAGAACCCGAACGTGATGTGCTACATCGACGCCATCTTCATCTATCTGCGCGCCCGCTCCGACGGCGCCCTCGGCCGGGGGCGGCCGGCCAGCAACGCGCCGCGCCCGCCCGGCTACAGCGCCGCCGAGAATGCGTGCATGGGGTGATGCCTGCATGGGCTGATGGCTGATGGGCTGACGTCGGCGCGGGATAGGCACGTCCCGTGCTTCCGGCGTTCCCGTCGCCGGCGCGGATCGGCTAACCTGCCGGCGCGCCGCGCGTCAGGCCGCGCCCGGCGGTCCCCGCCGGCAACAGGTTGAGTGCGTCGCTATGGATACCCGACATCTCGAAGCCTTCCGCGCCGTCTACGAGAACGGCTCGATGAGCGCGGCGGCGGCGGTGCTGCACAAGTCGCAGCCGGCGATCAGCAACCTCATCGCCCGGCTGGAGGACGAGATCGGCCTCAAGCTGTTCCACCGCGCCCATGGCCGGTTGGAGGCGACGCCGGAGGCCGAGACCTTCTTCGCCGCCATCGTGCGCACCCTCGACGCCATGGATCGCACGCTGGCGATCTCGCGCAATCTCAAGAGCCTGTCCTCGGCGACGCTGCTGATCGCCTCGCCGCCCGGTCTCGCCACTTATCTTTTGCCGCCGATCATCGCCGACGTGCTGCGCGAGAATGCCGGCGCCACCGCCCGCTTCATCACCCGCTCCTCCTATGCGGTGCGCGACCTCGGCACCGTCGGCGCCTTCGACGTCGGCTTCGCCGAGCTGCCGATCGACATCCACGTCGCCTCGCTGGAGCTGTTCGAGGTCGGCTGCATGTGCGTGATGCGCGCCGACCATCCGCTGGCGGGCGAGAAGGTGGTCGGGCCGGCCCAGCTCGATTCCATGCCCTTCGTCACCCTGTTCCCCGAGCACATCACCCATATCGCCGCCGCCGAGGCGTTCTTCGAGGCGCAGGCGCACTGGAACGTGGTGGCGGAGGTGGAGTTCTTCGGCACCGCCTGCGTGCTGGTGCGCGAGCTCGGCGCCGTCACCGTCGTCGACCCTGCCACTGCCCGCTTCTTCGAGGCGATGGGCCTCGTCGCGGTGCCGTTCCGCCCGGTGCTGCCCTATCGCTTCGGCATGTTCCGCCCGAGCACCCGCCCGCCCTCGCGGATTTCGGTCGCCTTCATGGACCGCTTCCGCCGCGCCATCGCCCCCGATCTGCTGTCGGTGCGCTGAAGACGGGCGCTCCGACCCGCCGGCGCCCAAAGTTGCGGCAGCCGCCCGCCGGTGGATCATCCACCCGCCGATACGCCCGGCACAGGCCCCGCGCCGCCGCCCCGGAACCGCCGTGGCCGGGCAAGGCTATAACTTTGCTTTATGGACTATCGCCTATTTTACATTTGACGAAACAACGAAATCGAAGG
Organism: Ancylobacter sonchi; assembly: GCF_018390695.1. Taxonomy (GTDB): domain Bacteria; phylum Pseudomonadota; class Alphaproteobacteria; order Rhizobiales; family Xanthobacteraceae; genus Ancylobacter; species Ancylobacter sonchi. The sequence goes on from NZ_JAHBGF010000020.1 coordinate 486,436, forward strand.
GAGATCGGGTGCACAGCACGAGTGACTGAAGAGGTGCATGAATGAGCGTGTCGGCAATGCAGCGGGTGGCGGAGCTCGGTCTCGCCATTCCCTCGGCCGGGGGCGGAGCGGACTATTACGGCCAGCTCTACGGCAAGATGAAGCCGCATTATCTCAGCGACAAGCTGCTGTTCCTCTCCGGCCAGACCGCGGGCGTCGACGCCTCCGGCAAGGTGCTGTACCCGGGCCGCCTCGGCCGCGACGTCACCGTCGAGGAAGGCTACGCGGCCGCCCGGCTCACCGGGCTCAACTGCCTCGGCTGCATCCTCGACGCGGTGGGCGATCTCGACCGCGTCAAGGGATTGGTGCGCTCGCTCAACTTCATCGCCTGCGACCCGGCCTTCACTCAGCCGCATCTGGTGGCGAGCGGGCTGACGGACCTGTTCGAGCAGGTGTTCGGCCCCGAGATCGGCGTCGGCGGCCGCGCCTCCATCGGCGTGATGTCGCTGGCCGACGACTACTGCTTCGAAACCTGGATGACGGTCGAGCTTCGCTGATCGCCCGCGCCCATCGACACCTGGCCCATCACAACAAGGCAGCGTGCGGCAAACGCACGATCTTCCCCCAGAGGAGAACTCGCATGACGGTCTCGCGTATCGCCGCTGCCCTGCTCGGCATCGGCCTCCTGGCCACGCCGGGCCTTGCCCGCGCGGAGGACATCACCATCGGCTTCACCGCCGCTTTGTCCGGCGACTTCGCCGCCTTCGGCCTCAACATGCGCAAGGGTCTCGACCTTGCCGTGGCCGAGCTCAACAAGAAGGGTGGCGCCACCTACAAGATCGACGCGGTGGACGATCGCGGCGAGGCGCGCGAGGGCGTGCTGATCGCCCAGCGCTTCTGCTCCGACAAGAATGTCGACGTGGTCATGGGCTATTCGTTCTCCTCCATCGCGCTCGCCGCCATCCCGGTGTTCACCGAGTGCAAGCTGCCGGTGCTCGCCTCGGCGGTCACCAGCCCGGCGCTGTCGAATGTCAGCCCGTATTTCCGCCGCAACGTGCTCACCGACGCGGTGCAGGGCGCCATGGCCGGCACCTATGCCGCCAAGACGCTGGGCGTGAAGTCGATCTACGTGCTCAACCAGCAGGACGATTACGGCATCGGCGTCGCCAAGGCGTTCTCCGAGGCCGCCGAGAAGGGCGGCGCCAAGATCGCGGGCACCGAATCCTACCTGCTCGGCGCCAAGGATTTCCGTACCCTGCTGACCAAGGTGCGCGCCGCCAAGCCGGACGCGATCTTCATCGGCGGTTTCTACACCGAGGCGGCGAAGATCGCCGAGCAGGCCCGCGCGCTCGGCATCAAGGCGCAGCTGATCTCGACCGACGGTGCGCTCAACGTCGATCTGATGAAGCTCGGCCGCGACGCCGTCGAGGGCATGATCGTCTACGGCATGTTCGACCCGGCGGTCGCCACCCCGGCGACGGCGACTTTCCTCGCCGCCTACAAGGACGCCTACAAGGAAGACCCGAGCGCCTGGGCGGCGCTGGGCTACGACGCCGGCATGACGCTCGGCGCCGCCGCCGATCTCGCCGCCAAGGACGGCCCGGTGACGCGCGAGAGCCTCAACGCCGCCTTCGGCAAGCTGAAGGACGTGCCGGGCGTCACCGGCCCGACCACCTTCGACCCCAGCGGCGACCGCGCTGGCGCGCTGTACTTCCTGGCCGTGAAGGACGGCAAGTTCGGCCTGGCGCCGAAGCAGCCGTGAGGACGTGACCACCGAGGGCGGGCGGCAGGAGGCCTCCACTTCCAGCGGTACCCATCTGGGCAACCGTGACAGGTAAGAGGTTCCCTCTCCCGCTCCGAACTCGGCTGTTGCCGAGTTCGGTCTTCGGCAAGGTCGACATCGGCTGTTGCCGAGTTCGGTCTTCGGCAAGGTCGACATCGGCTGTTGCCGAGTTCGGTCTTCGGCAAGGTCGACATCGGCTGTTGCCGAGTTCGGTCTTCGGCAAGGTCGACATCGGCTGTATCCGATGTCGACGGAGAGGGCCGGGGTGAGGGGCCTCAGTGCTTCCCGATGTCGTCCCCCTTGCCGACCCGCTAGCGCGGGCCGTCTCTCCCTGACGGGGAGAGGAAAGCAGCCGCCCGGCGGACGCCTCCATCGTTGCCCTCCTGGGCAACGATGGAAACAAGGCAGGGAGCCTTCTCTGTGAAGCTCCCCGCCATCGACGGCGCCGGGCGTGACGCGCGGCGCCGAAGCTCCTGACGGGCAACGGCCCCCGGCGGGCAACGCGAAGAGGCATGATGGACTATTTCGGGCAGCTATTGGCGAACGGACTGGTGCTCGGGGCGATCTACGCCCTCACCGCGGTGGCGTTCACGCTGGTCTATGGCGTGGTGCGGCTGGTGAACTTCGCCTTCGGCGAGTTGTTCATGCTCGGCGCCTTCCTCACCACCTCGCTGATGCTGCCGGAAGTGCGGCTGTTTGGCACCGTGGTGCCGATGCCCGGCTTCCCGCTGCCGATCGCCGCGCTCGGCGCCATCGTCATCACCGGGGTGATCGGCGTCGTGGTCGACCGCATCGCCTACCGGCCGCTGCGCAACGCGCCCCGCCTCGCCCCGCTCATCACCTCCATCGCCGTGTCCGTGGTGCTGCAGAGCCTCGCCCAGACCATCTGGGGTGCCGAGGAGCTGCGCTTTCCGCAATTCTACCTCGCCACCCTCGAGCCGGTGGTGCTGTTCGATTCCATCTACCTGTCGGTGATGGATCTGGTGGTGATGGCCACCGCAATCGTCGCCATGCTCGGCCTGTCGCTGTTCATCGCCCGCTCCTCGCTCGGTCGCGCCATGCGCGCCAGTGCCGAGGACCAGACGGCGGCGATGCTGGTCGGCATCCCCGTCAACCGGGTGGTGGCGGCCGCCTTCGCCATCGGCTCCGGCTTCGCGGCGCTGGCCGGCCTGCTCTATGCGCAGACCTACGGCTTCGCCCATTCCAGCATGGGCTTCCTGCCCGGGCTGAAGGCGCTCACCGCCGCCGTGCTCGGCGGCATCGGCTCGGTGCCCGGCGCGGCACTGGGCGGGCTGATCCTCGGCCTCGTCGAGGCGCTGGGCGCCGGCTATCTGCCGAACGGCACCGCCTGGAAGGACGCCATCAGCTTCGTGCTGCTGGTCGGCCTGCTCTATATGCGCCCGCAGGGCCTGCTCGGCCGGCCGGAGCTCAATTCGGCCGGGCGCGGCAGCCTGCTCGGCGGGGCCTCGGCGGCGGCGGGCAGCTGGCTCGGCGGCCTGTTCGCCAAGGGTGACGCGTTGCTCGCGCGCGGCGCGGCGGCCGGCACCCCGGCGGCGTTCGGCCTGCTGGCCGTTGCGGTCGTCGTCGGGCTGATGGTGCCGTCCGACTACTGGCTGCGCATCCTCACCATGGTGGTGATCTACGGCATGCTGGCGAGCGGGCTGAACGTCATCGTCGGCTTTGCCGGCCTGCTCGACCTCGGCTTCGTCGCCTTCTGGGCGGTCGGCTCCTATCTCACCTCGATCCTGTTCGTGCTGGTGCTGAAGGACGGCTACGGCATCGCCCCGCAGGAAGTGTGGGGGCTGCTCTATCTCAACCTGCCGCTCGCCGGCCTGCTGGCCGCCGGCTTCGCGGTGCTGCTGGGCACGCCGACGCTGAAGCTGCGCGGCGACTACCTCGCCATCATGACGCTGGGCTTCGGCGAGATCGTCCGCGTGGTCGCCATCAACTGGATGGACCTGACCAACGGGCCGATGGGCATTCGCGGCATCCCGGCGCCGAACCTGTTCGGCATATCGCTCGGCTCGCCGCGCGCGCAGTTCTTCTTCGCCCTCGCTTTGGCGGTCGTCGTGGTGTTCGCGGTCGCCCGGTTGGTGCGTTCCTATGTCGGCCGCGCCTGGGTGGCGATCCGCGAGGACGAGGAGGCGGCCGAGGCGATGGGCGTGCCCACCGCGCGCTACAAGCTCTATGCCTATGCCACCAGCGGTTTCGTCGGCGGCTTCGTTGGCGTGTTCTACGCCCACTCGCAGCAATATATCAGCCCGCTGAACTTCAGCCTGTTCGAGAACATCCTGCTGCTGATGCTGGTGGTGCTCGGCGGCCTCGGCACCTTCATCGGGCCGTTCGTCGGCGCGCTGATCTGGATCGCGTTCCTGCAGCTGGCGCTCGACCTGCCCTTCGTGCAGGCCTATCCCGAGACCCGCTTCGCGCTGCTCGGCGTGGTGCTCATCGTGCTGATGGTGTTCCGCCCGCAGGGCCTCGCCGCCAGCGCCCGCGTCGGCCTCACCATGCCCGGCGCGCGGGCGAAGGAGGCCGCATGACGGCTCTCCTCGAAGCCCGGCAGGTGATCGTCCGTTTCGGCGGGCTAGAGGCCGTCGGCGGCCTCGACATGGCGGTCGCGCGCGGCGCCATCCATGGCCTCATCGGCCCCAACGGCGCCGGCAAGACCACGGTGCTGAACGTGCTCACCGGCTTCATCCGGCCGACCGCCGGGCGCCTCGTCTTCGACGGCGAGGAGATCGGCGGGCTGAACGTCAACGGCTTCGCCCGGCGCGGCCTCGCCCGCACCTTCCAGAACATTCGCCTGTTCGGCGCCATGACGGTGCTGGAGAGCGTGCTGGTGGGCGCGCATCAGCGCTTCTCCGCCTCGGCGCCGGCGCTGATCTTCGGCGCCCGCGCGGCCCGTGCCGCCGAGCGGGCGATGATCGCCCGCGCCCATGAGCTGCTCGCCTTCGTCGGGCTGGGAGCGGACGTTTCCGACCGCGTCGCCACCACCCTCTCCTATGGCCACCAGCGCCGGGTGGAGATCGCCCGCGCGCTGATGTCCTCGCCCAAGCTGCTCCTTCTCGACGAGCCGCTCGCCGGCATGAACGCGGTGGAGAAGCAGGAGATCGCCGACCTCGTCCGGCAGGTGCGGGCGCAGGGCATCGCCGTGCTGCTGATCGAGCACGACATGCAGATCGTGCGCAGCCTCTGCGATCACCTGACGGTGCTCGAATACGGAAAACTACTCGCCGACGGGGAGCCGGAGCAGGTGCTGGCCGATCCGGCGGTGCAGGCCGCCTATCTCGGCCGGACGAGGTGATCGACATGGCGGAGATCGTTCCCATCATCCACCCCACTGTACAGGCCGAGCGGCCGGTCGAGCCGCTGCTGAAGGTCTCCGGCCTGTCGGTCGCCTATGGCCGCATCCGCGCCATCGACGGGGTCGACCTCACGGTCGAGCCGGGCCGTATCGTCTCGCTGGTGGGCTCCAACGGTGCCGGCAAGACGACGACGCTGATGGCGCTGTCCGGCCTGCTGCCGCTGGCGGCGGGCAAGATCGTGTTCGCCGGCGAGGACATAACCGGGCTGGCGCCGGAGCTGCGCGTCGGGCGCGGCATCGCCCATGTACCTGAACGGCGCAGGGTTTTCGCCGGCATGAGCGTGCGGGAGAACCTGGTGCTCGGCGCCTATTCGCGCGGCGACGCCATGGAGATCGCCGGCGACATCGAGCGGCTGACCAGCCTGTTCCCCATCCTCGGCAAGCGGATGAACCAGGCGGCCGGCACGCTGTCGGGCGGCGAGCAGCAGATGCTCGCCATCGCCCGCGGGCTGATGTCCCGCCCGCAATTGCTGATCATGGACGAGCCCACCATGGGCCTCGCCCCGCAGATGATCGACCTGATCCTCGACACGGTGCTGGAGATCCGCAAGCTCGGCACCACCGTGCTGCTGGTCGAGCAGAACGCCGTCGAGGCCATCCGCCTCTCCGACCACGTCTATGTCATGCGTCTCGGCCGCGTCGTCCACGAGGACAGCGGCGCCGGCATCGATCCCGAGCGTGTGAAAGCCTTCTACATGGGAGTCGACGCATGACGGAATTCGCTGGCGCTTCAACGCCTAAGATGCGCCTCGGCACGTTTCTTGGCGTGCCGCAGGCCACGACGGCCAGCGCCGGACAGATCGCGGTGATCGGCCTGCCCTTCGATTGCGGCACCCATGCCACCCGCATCGGCTCGCGCCAGGGGCCGGCGGCGTTCCGTGCCATGTCGAGCGAGGTGCGCCCCTATTATCCTCCGCTCGCCGATGTCGATCCGCGCGCCGGCGGCAAGGTCGTCGACCTCGGCGACGTCGACGTGGTCGCCTCCGACATCGGCCCCTCGCTCGCCACCATGGAAGCGGCGGTGCTTGAGGTGGTGCAGGCGGATGCGGTGCCGCTCTGCGTCGGCGGCGACGGCACGGTGACGCTGCCGGTGCTGCGCGCGCTGGCGCGGCGCTATCCCGAGCTGGTGCTGGTGCACATCGACGCCCATACCGACGCCTATCCGGGCGAGGAGGTCAACACCGGCACCACCTTCACCCAGGCGGCGCGCGAGGGGCTGATCGACACAAAGCGCTCCTTCCACATCGGCGCGCGCGGTACCATGCCGGTGCCCGGCGCCTATGATCACACGCGCGGGCTCGGATTCCGACTGGTCAGCGGCGAGGAGGTGCGTGCGCGCGGCGCCGCCGCCATCGCCGCCGAGGTGCGCGAGGTGGTCGGCACGCGCCCGGTGCATCTGTCCTTCGACATGGATTACTTCGATCCCTCCGCCGCCCCCGGCGTCGCGACGCCCACCTGGGGCGGCCCCCCGGTGGCGGAGGTGTTCGACCTGCTGCACGGGCTCAAGGGGCTCGACCTCGTTGGGGTCGACATCAACACGCTGAGTCCGCCGCACGACGTGCAGGGCATGGCGGCCATGCTGGCCGGCCATGTGGCGGTCATCGCCCTTCATCTCGTCCAGCTCGGCCAGGCGGAGCACCGCCTGAACGCCGGGCACCGCTGAACGGAGGCACACGGTCATGAGCATCGAGACCACTCTGGTCCCCGAACCCTATGTCTGGACCGAGCCGCCGCTCGGCGACGCCAAGAGCGCGCCGACGCGCTTCTACACCGACCCCGCGGTGTTCGCGGCCGAGGTGAAGCACATCCATCTGAAGCAGTGGTTCTTCGCCGGGCGCGTCGAGGAAGTGCAGAACCCCGGCGACTACAAGGCGCTCGACAGTGTCGGCGGCCCGGTGCTGCTGGTGCGCGGCGAGGACGGCGTACTGCGCGCCTTCGCCAATGTCTGCCGGCACCGCGCCTCGATCCTGCTGGAGGGCTGCGGGCACGCCAAGAACATCATCTGCCCCTACCACGCCTGGAACTACCGGCTCGACGGCACGCTGGCCGGCGCGCCGGGCATGCGCGAGGTGCCGAAGTTCGAGAAGCCGCCGCATGGCCTGATCCCGATCCGGCTGGAGGTCTGGGAAGGCTCGATCTTCCTCAATTACGACGACGACGCCCCGAGCCTGATGACCCATCTCGGCAATATGCCCGAGCTGATCGGCAGCCATAAGCTGGGCGAGATGGTCCGCACCTGGCACATCGAGATCGAGACCCGGTGCAACTGGAAGCTGCTGCTCGAAAACGCCATGGAGACCTACCATACCGGCATCGTGCATGCCGCGACGGTGGGCGCCCAGCGCTCGGTCAGCTTCCCGACCCAGGGCGAGTGGCACGTCATCCAGGTGCAGTCGAACCGCTCCATCGCCGTGCTCGGGCAGGAGCCGCCGTTCCCGGTCATCGACGGGCTGTCGGAGCAGTCGCGCAAGGGCACCTATTTCACCGTCATCGAGCCGACCGTTCAGTTCGCCTGCGCGCAGGACTGCATGTGGTGGCTGGCGGTGCGGCCGATCAGCGTCGACCGCTCGGTGCTCTCGGTCGGCGGCTGCTTCCCCAAGGCCTATACCGAGCTGCCCGATTTCGAGGAGCGTGCCGCGCCCTATTACAAGCGCTGGGAGGCGGTGGCGCTGGAGGATGTCGGCATCCTCGAGAAGCAGCAGATCGGCCTGTCCTCCTGCCTCGCGCGGCCCGGCCCGCTCTCCTGGCGCGACGACATGGTGCTGGCGATGAACCGCTGGGTGATGGCGCACCTGCCGGCCCACATCGTCGACGGCATGGCTGATTGAGACCGCCGACTGAAACGGCCGACTGAGAATGGACAACGACTTATGCGCGTTCTGCTGACCCATAATCGCGACCTGCTCAAGCATTTCTACGGCACGCGCGCCGTGGAGGCGCTGAAGGCGCTGCCGATCGATCTCGTGATGAACGACAGCGACACGCCGCTTTTCGGCGATGCGCTGGTGAAGGCGGCCGAGGGGTGTTCGGTGGTGATCTCCGACCGCCTCGCCGCCGGGCCGCGCGAGGTGCTGGAACAGCTGACGGATGTGAAGCTGTTCACCCGCTGCGCCGTCGACATGCGTAACATCGACGTCGCCGCCGCCTCCGATGCCGGCATCCTCGTCTGCAACTGCTCGTCGGGCTATGCGGACGCGGTGGGCGAGCACGCGCTCGCCCTGATGCTCGACCTCGCCCGCAACATCACCCGCGACGCCGCGCGCTACCATGCCGGCGACGCCGGCCATCCGATGGTGTTCGGCCGGCAGATGGCCGGCGCCCATGTCGGGGTGATCGGCTACGGGTCGATCGGCCGGCGTATCGTCGAACTGGCGCTCGCCTTCAAGATGAAGGTGTCGGTCTACGATCCCTATGCGTGGATCGACAATGGCGCGGTGAACAAGGTTGGCCTTGACGAGGTATTGTCGCAGCCGGACTTCGTGGTCTGCGCCGCCTATGCGACCCCCGAGACCGAGCGCATGATGAACGCCTCGGCCTTCGCGAAGATGCGCCGCGACGCCTTCTTCATCAACATCTCGCGCGGCATCCTGGTCGACGAGGCGGCGCTGGAGGCAGCCTTGGTGTCGGGCGCCATCGCCGGCGCCGGGCTCGATGTCGGCGACGGACCCGACCAGCAGCCATCGCTGCGGCTGGCGCGGCTGCCCAATGTCGTCGCCACGCCGCATTCGGCGGCGCTGATGATCGAGCCGTCCGAGTTCCAGGCCATGGAAACCGTCGAGCAGGTCAAGGCGGTGCTGGCCGGCCGCCTGCCGATCCACGCCAAGAACCCCGACCGCGTGCCGGGATGGCTGGCCCGATGAGCGCGCTCATTCCCACGCAGCATCCCGGCTTTCGCCCGCCGCCCGGCGCCTGCGACTGCCACATGCACATTTACGGGCCGGCGGACGTCTATCCGCCGGCGCCGAACTCCCCGTTCCCGCCGGTCGCCGGCGGCGACATCGCCGCCTATCTCAAGCTGAGGGAGGTGCTCGGCCTCACCCGCGCCGTGGTGGTGCAGCCCTCCGTGTACGGCTTCGACAACCGGGCGACGCTGCATGCCATGGCGGTGCTCGGCGAGGACGCGCGCGGCGTCGCCGTCGTGCCGCCCGATGTCAGCGAGCGCGAGCTCGACTGGCTGACGCAGCAGGGCGTGCGCGGCATCCGCTTCTTCATGATCGGCGGCGGCCTCTTGGGCTGGGACGATCTGGAGACGCTGGCGGCGAAGACCGCCGCTTTCGGTTGGCATGTGCAGTTGCAGATGGACGGCAGGCTGCTGCACGAGGTCGAGGCCCGCCTCGCCCGACTGCCGGGCCGGCTGGTCATCGACCATAACGGCAAGTTCCTCGAGCCGGTCGGTCTCGATCATCCCGGATTTGTCGCGCTGCGCCGCCTGCTCGACAACGGCCGCACATGGGTCAAGACCTCCGGCGTCTACGAGACCTCGCGCATCGGCACGCCCGATTATCCGGACGTCGCCGCGCTCGCCCGCGCGCTGATCGCCCACGCACCGGAGCGCTGCGTGTTCGCGACCAACTGGCCGCATCCCTCGAAGCCGGGCAATCCGCCGGACGACGCCCGTCTGGTCGACCTGTTCCGCGAGTGGTGCGGCAGCGACGCCGTGGCCGGTCGGATCATGGTCGACAACGCGGCGGAACTGTACGATTTTCCGTCTCCTATCTGAACAGGGTGTTCGTCACGTGATCTCGACCCGCCGCGCCGACTTCTTCGGCCCCTCCCGCCCGACCGTGTTCGCACGCGATGCCGCCATCGCCACGTCGCACCCGCTTGCCACGGCGGCGGGGCTGGAGATTCTCCAGGCGGGCGGCAACGCCATGGACGCGGCGCTGGCCGCGGTGGCGACGCAATGCGTGGTCGAGCCGGCGATGACCGGCATCGGCGGCGACTGCTTCGTGCTCTACGCGCCGAAGGGCAAGCCGACCGTGGCGATGAACGGCAGCGGCCGCGCCCCGGCGGCGGCGAGCGTCGAGGCGCTGAAGGCCGCCGGCCTCACCGATGAGATCCCGCGTACCAGCGCCCATGCCGTCACCGTTCCCGGCGCCGTCTCGGCCTGGACGAAGCTGCATGCCGACTATGGCAGCCTGCCGCTCGACCGGCTGTTCGCGCGCGCCGTCGACTATGCCGAGAACGGCTATCCGATCGCCCAGCGCGTCGCCTTCGACTGGCTGGACGAGGCGCCGCTGCTGGCGCAGGACGAGAATGCCAGCGCCTTCTTCCTGCCCGGCGGCAAGCCGCTGCTGGCCGGCCAGCGCCATGCCCAGCCGCTGCTCGGCCGGCGCCTGCGCGACATCGCCGGCCGGGGCGCGGCCGCCTTCTACGAGGGCGAGACCGCCGAGTCGCTGGTGCGCTATCTCAAGGGGCTCGGCGGGCTGCACACGCTCGAGGATTTCGCGGCGATGACGGACGGCGCGTTCTACACGACGCCGATCTCCACCGACTATCGCGGCCTCACCATCGAGGAATGCCCGCCCAACGGGCAGGGCCTCGCCGCGCTGATGCTGCTCAACATCCTGCGGGAATTCGACCTCGGCGAGGGACTGTCGCTCGCCGACCGGGTCCATCTGCATGCCGAGGCGACCAAGCTCGTCTATCACAACCGCGACGCGCTGCTGGGCGATCCCTCGGCGATGACCGTGGCGGTGGAAACGCTGCTGGCGCCGGAGACCGCCCGGCGCCTCGCCGCCCATATCGACATGGGCCGCGCGCAGCCGCCGGTCTACTGGGACGAGCCGGAGCATGCCGACACGGTCTATCTCTGCGCCGTCGACCGCGACGGCAACATGGTGTCGTTCATCAACTCGATCTTCCACGCCTTCGGCTCGACGCGGATCGATCCGGCGACCGGCGTGCTCTTGCATTCGCGCGGCAGCTCGTTCCGGCTGATCGAGGGCCACCCCAACGCCATCGCGCCCGGCAAGCGGCCGATGCACACCATCATTCCCGGCCTGCTGCGCCGGGAGGGCGAGGCGGTCGGCGTGTTCGGCGTCATGGGCGGCCAGTACCAGGCCGCCGGCCAGGCGGCGCTGATCTCCGGCCTGCTCGATCGCGGGCTCGATCCGCAGGTCGCCATCGACGCGCCGCGCTCCTTCGCCTTCAATGGCGAGCTGGAGCTGGAGCCGACCTATCCGGAAGCGGTGCTGGCCGACCTCGCCGGGCGCGGCCACCGCGTCAAGGCCGCCATCGAGCCGATCGGCGGCGCCCAGCTGATCGTCCGCGGTGGCGAGAGCGACCTGCTGCTCGCGGCGTCCGATCCCCGCAAGGACGGTTGCGCCCTAGGCATCTGATCCGGGGTCGCGTCGCCTGAGGCCCGGCCGGCAGCGCTCCGGCCGGGAGGCGGTCGTCTCGACCCCAATCGGCCGGCCGCCCGGCTAGAGTCCTTTCCGATCAGGTGGAAGCACCGGATCGATAGGAACATGCTCTAGCGGGTGGAAAGCGGCAGCGGCGGCGGGGGAGCGGTCGTGCCGGAGCCGAGCGAGCGCTGCACCATCACGCTGTCCGCCCAGCGGTCGTAGCGATAGGCGACGCCCGGCAGCAGGCCGACGCGCGCGAAGTCGAACCGGGCATGCAGCTTCAGCGAGGCGGTGTTGTCGGCGTCGATATAGCCGATCATCTGCCGGAAGCCCGCCGCCGCGCAGGCGTCGATCAGCGCCCGCAGCAGCTGGCTGCCGATGCCCTCGCCGACATGCTGGTGATGCACATAGATCGAGTGCTTGACCGTGTAGCGATAGGCCGGTCGCTTGCGGAACAGCACCACATAGGCATAGCCCACCACCTCGTCGCCCCGGACGGCGGCGAGATGGGGAAAGCGCCGGTTCTTCAGGTTCTTGCGCCGCTCGCGCAGATCGTCCGGCTGCGGCGTGTCGCCCTCGTCCACCCCTTCCTCGATGCCGCGCCGGATGTGGCGGCGATAGATGGCCAGCATGGCGTCGACATCCGCATCCCGGGTCGGGCGGACGAGGACGGCGGTCTCCTGCTCCATGAACGATTCCGAATCCTCTGGGCCTATTCGGCGACTACGTAAGTATGCAGCCGCACGCGGCCGGATGCATCCGTCTCGCGGTAGACCCCCTGGATCTCCACCTCGAAGCCGGGAAACGTGTTGAAGCAGGCCTCGAACATCTTGAGATAGTCGATCATCGGCTGGGCGCGCTCGGTCAGGCGCTCGCCGGGCACGATGGTGGCGATGCCCGGCGGATAGACCACGAAGGGCGTCGTGGCGATGCGGCCGGCGAGAGAATCGATCGGCAGGTAGTCGACGTCGTTACGCACCAGCCGGCGCATCGCCTCATGCGGGGAAAGCGCGATCTGCGGCAGGTGGGCGGCCGAGAACTGCATCGCCTGCAGGGCGCTGACATTGGCGGCGCGGAAGAAGCGGTGCATCTCCCCGCACAGGTCGCGCAGCCGCACCCCGGCATAGCGGGCGGGCCGGCGGCGGAAGAATTCCGGGATCGCCTCCTCCAGCAGCACATTGTCGTCGTGCAGCTTCTTGAAGGCGACCAGCCCGCTGATCAGCGTGCTCGCCTTGCTGGCCTCGACGCCGGGCGTCAGCAGGAACAGCAGCGAGTTCAGGTCGTTCTTCTCGGCGACGATGCGGTTCTCGCGCAGATATTGCGCCACCACCGGCGCCGGGATGCCGTGCTCGGCATAGCTGCCGGTGGCGCGGTCGAAGCCGGGGGTGAGCAGGGTCAGCTTGTTGGGGTCGGTCATGGCGAAGCCCGGCTCCATGCCGGGAAAGCCGTGCCAGGCCGCGCCGGGCGCCAGCTGCCAGAAGGCGGGATCGGTGGCGAGCAGGTCGGTGGCGACGCTCTCCCACGGCACCTCATGCACGGCGCCGGGGCGCGAGGCATCCGGGATGGCGACGCGGTTGGGCACGAAGGGCTCGAAGAACCACCGCCGCTCGGGACGCTGCTCCTTCTCCTCGAACTCGCGGCGCACGGCGCGGATCTTCTTGCGCAGCTCGATGCCCAGCCGGATCGTGTCGTCCCACAGCACTTCGCCCGAGCGGCCCTTCATCATCTGCGCGCCGACGTCGAGCGAGGCGAACAGCGGGTAGAAGGGCGAGGTGGAGGCGTGCTGCATGAAGCTCTCGTTGAAGCGCCGGTGCTCCACCCGCCGCTTCTGGCCGCTGATGTGGCGGTCCTTCATGTGGATCTGCGAGGCCTGCGAGAAGCTCGCCAGCTGCTTGTGCGTCGACTGGGTGGCGATGATGCCCGGCGCCTCGGGCCCGAGCCCGGAGAGCCCCATGGCGAAGCGGCCGGCATAGAGCGGGTGGAACTTCATGAAGCCCGCCCAGGCCTCGTCGAACAGGATGTAGTCGCAGAGGTGGCCGATCCGCGCGAGGATCATCTCGGCATTGTGGATGGTGCCGTCATAGGTGCACTGCTCCACCACCGCGACGCGGAACGGGCGCGGCTTCTGCCACAGCTCGGGATCCTTCACCAGCGGATGGGTGCGGATCTGCTCGCGCAGGGCGGCCTCGTCCAGCGCGGCGACGTCCATCGGGCCGATCAGCCCATGGGCGTTGCGCGCGGTCGGCACATAGACAGGGATGCCGCCGGAGATCATCAGCGCGCCGTGATGGGCGGCCTTGTGGTTGTTGCGGTCGAACAGCACCAGGTCGCCATCGGTGACCAGCGCGGCGAGCGCCACCTTGTTGGAGGTGGAGGTGCCGTTGAGCACGAAATAGGTCTTCTCGGCGCCGAAGATCTTCGCCGCCTCCTTCTGCGCCGCCAGCGCCGGGCCCTCATGGGTCAGGAGGTCGCCGAGGTCGAGCACCGAATTGTCGAGGTCGTCGCGGAACACCGCCTCGCCCAGATGTTCCATGAACACCCGGCCGATCGGGCTGCGCGAATAGAACACGCCGCCATTATGGCCGGGACAGGTCCAGAGCTGGTTGCCTTCCTCGGCATAGTCCACCAGCGCGCCGAAGAACGGCGTCTTCAGCGTCTCGGCATATTGCTTGAGCCGGCTGATCAGGTTCTTGGCGATGAAGGCGGGGGTCTCTTCGGCGAGGAAGACATAGCCGTCGATGAAGTCGAGCACCTCGACCGGCACGTCCTCGAAGCGCTTGCGGCGGATCAGCAGGATGATCGGGAAGTCGAGCCCGCGCCGGCGCATCAGGTTGATGAGGGCGGCGGTCTTGCCCTCCAGCCCCTTCTTGCCCCAGTCCACCATCATGCAGCCGATGGCGGCATCGGTCTGCACGGCGACCTCGGCTTCCTCCAGGTTGCGCGCCCGCACCACCTCGAAGCCGGAACGCTCGATCTCGGCGACGATCTGGTTGTAGCGGGCTCCTTCGAGGTCGTCCGCGTCGAAGGCGGGCGTCGCGAACAGGAAGTTGAAGCGCTTGAAATAGTCCATGCGGCACCCGGCTCCGATCCGACAGTACCGCGAGATGTCCCATTCACCCCGTGACAAGATCGTGACGGCGCGTGGGTGCCGGAGCCCGGCATCGGCCGGGCCGGGTATCCGCACGGCCGGGCGTTCGCCGCCGGCATCCGGAGAGGGGATAACCCCCGCCGGTCAGGACCAGAAGGGTCTGGCGTCGGCGAAGAGCTGCCAGGTCTGCCGCAGCACGCTGGTCATTTCGATGCGGTCGCGCCCCTGCCAGCCGGTGACCGCGCCGATGGCCCGGTGGACCTGCGGGCTCGACGTGCTCGCCTCGATCTCGCGCAGCAGCGATTGGGTTGTGGTGACGTCGTTGTCGATCCCGAGGACGTCCTGCAGCCGGGCCATCCGCTTCAGATATTTCTGGGCGATCTCGTCCTCGTCGAACAGCGGCAGGAAGAATTCGGCGGCGTAGCGCAGCTTCTTGAGGGTCAGCCGCAATTCGTGGCGGGCTTCCGGCTCCAGCCGGCGCAGATGCTGCCCCTGCTTCGTCGCCTTGCGGTTGAGGCGGCCGAGCGCCCGGCCGGCGAAGTGCTGCGCCGGCTGGGTCAGCACCGCCAGCGCGTCGATGCCGATGTCGTTGCGCCAGCTGCGCCGCTCGATCACCCGGCCGAGCGACAGCAGGAAATGGGTGCAGTCCGGGCTGAGCAGCGCCGCCCGCGCCGTCGCGTAGCCGGCCTCCCGCAGCGGGACGGTCGCCGTGCGGATGTCGGCGAAGTCGATGCCGGGCAGTGCCGCGCCTTCGATATCGGCGATGGTCGATATCTGGAAGACGTCCCAGTTGCGCGCCGGTCCCAGCGCCGAGGCCAGCATGCGGGCGCCGACGACCAGGCTCTGCAGCGCCGAGGCGGGGATTTCCCGCCCGAACACCGAGATCGCCGTCCGCAGGCGCCGGAGCGCGACCCGCAGCTGATGCACGCCTTCCGTCTCCTGCCCCAGCTCGGCCGCCACCAGATTGGCGATGATGTGCCGCTGGCAGGCCATCAGGGTCTTGGCGATCACCTCGTCGGCGATGTCGGTCGGCGCGACGCCGGAGGCGGGAGCCTTCGCGGCGCGGGGCCGCGTGCCGAAGGCGAGCGCATAGCCGCGTTCCGCCTTGCTCTGGGTACCGACGCGAAAGGTGCCGTGCTCCAGCAGCGACAAGGCGAGTTCGTAGAGCGCCCCGGCCTCGCCCGACTTCAGCTCCAGCTCGATCTCGCAGACCGGCTCGGTTCGCTCGCCGGCGATCAGCTCGCCCTCGTCGAAGGCGATCTCGATGACCGCGCCGCCGAACGGCACCGTCTTGGTGTGGCGGCGGATGCGGGTGGTGAAGACGGAGACGAGGTCGGCGGCCTGCAGCGTCTCGAACGGCGCGCCGAGATCGATGAGCGGCAGCGCGTCGAGCTGCGGCGCCATGTCCGGCACCGTCGCCTCCAGCTCCGGCCGCTGCAGCGGGTTCGCCTGCGACGCCAGCTTCAGCGTCTGCACATGCTGCTTGCCGCTGCGCCGGACGCGGAACGAGCCGCCCCCGGCGGCGATCGCGGCGTCGGCCGTGTCGTAATAGGTGGCCTCCAGCCGCCGCACGATGCCCTTGGACGTCGCATGGCGGAGGATGACGGGAGCCTCGACGAGCCGCGCAAGAGTGGCCGGATCGGTCAGCAGCTTGAGCTCGACCTCGCGATTTTCCGGCGCGGAGGCCTTGCCGTCCTCGTTCTGCTGCATCGTCGTACCGGTATCCGGCATGTACCAACTTCCTCGTCCTGCCCGGTGCCGCCGCTTTCCCCAAGGGCAGATACGGGCCACCAATCTACGCTCCGTCCCAGCGATAGGCGTTCGGACTGTCATAAAAAAGTAGCAAAAGACCCGCAATGCACGGAAAGATCTACATTTCGTCGGATAAATAGAACGTCTCGACGATACTCCGGGCGGCGGAAAACGCACCTGTGACTGGTGCCGGATACCGGAAAATCTACACAGCCGGCTATGTAAACTTCGCCTGGGTTGCCTTCCGGCGGTCAGGTTCATGCGCCCGGACATGGGGCGGCCTCGGCCGACAGCCAAGCCTGCGCGGGCGGTGGCGTCAATCCCGGCGGGTCGCCCGGATGCCGCGCCAGCCGAGATGCAGCAGCGCGACGGCGCCCCACACGAGCAGCAGCAGGCCGCCGGCCGGCAAGGTGGCGAGCGTGAGCCAGCCGAGCACGCCCATGGTATAGAGCAACTCGCCGACATCGCGGCCACCGATGAGGCAGGGATGGACGCTGCCCTCGTCGAGGGCGCAGCCGGCCAGGTCGGCAACCAGGCCGGCAAGCAGGGCGCAGGCGAGGGGAGCCAGCGCGAGGGTCACGATACCGAGCAGGGACAGCACGTAGAGCCGGGCCACCCGGCGTCGGCGGGCGGGGCGAGGCTCCACTACCGGCGGAGGGGTTGTCTCCGGGTCACCGGGCGAAGGTTCCATCGCGTCCCGACCCCTGCGATCTGCTGGCCGGGACGAGACTAGCGCGGAACGGGCCTCCACGGGACGGGAATCGGTGGTGGGGTCGTTTCCGCTCCCGTTACGGCACGCGGAAGGATGGCCTGCGGGCCACGTCCGGCCACTCACGGCGCGGACGCGGCCTCGGGCAGGGGAGCGTCGGCAGGGCGGCGCTCCCCTGCCGCGTCACTGCGGCGAGCCTGTGCGATACGCCGCGTCGGGCACAAGCTCCATCCAGGTCACCACGCTGCCGTCGAGCGCCTCGGCGATGGCGAAATGCGTCATCGGTTGGTCGGCGGTCGCGCCGTGCCAGTGGCGCACATTCGGCGGGATCCAGACGACGTCGCCGGGGCCGACCTCCTCGCGCGGGCTGCCCTCCTTCTGCACCCAGCCGCGACCGGAGACGATGAACAGCGTCTGGCCGAGCGGATGGGTGTGCCACGCCGTGCGGGCGCCGGCGGCGAAGGACACCGTCGCCCCGCCGATGCGGGCGGGCGCGTCGCCGCGATAGGGGCCGGAGACCCGCACCTCGCCGCTGAAGCGGTCGGCAGGGCCGGGAGTGCCCGTCTCCGGGGCGGCGCGGACGATCCGCAGCTCGGTATTGGCTGGGGCGGCGGCGGGTTGGCCGGCGGCCGGCTGCGCGTTCGCCTCGCGGCTGGCGAACACCCGTTCGAGCACCGGCACCGCCGACATCGCCCGCGGCCATCCGGCGTAGAAGCCGAGATGCGTCGGCACCTCGGCCGCCTCGGTGCGGGTCAGGCCGTTATCCATGGCGCGGTTGGCGTGGAAGGGAAGCTGCTCGGGCTGGCCGATGGCGATCAGCGCCGCCATGGTGACGAGGCTGCGATCGCGGGCCGCCAGTTCCGGCCGGCGCCAGAGATCGCCGAACAGCACGCGGTTGGTCAGCTCGGCGAGCGCCGGCGCGGTCGGCGCCACGCCGTTGTTCACCGCCGCCGTCCGTGCCGCCTCGGCGGCGGGCTCCAGGGTGAGCGGAGCGGCCGTGCTGTCCGTCACCGGGCCGATGCCGCGCTCGTCGAACACCTTCTTCACCTCGGCGACGGCGGAGATCGCATTCGGCCAGCCGGAATAGAAGGCCAGCTGGGTGATCGTCTCGCCGATCTCGCCGGGCTTCACCCCGTTGTCGAGCGCCCGCCGGACGTGCCCGCCGATCTGCGCCGTCTTGCCGGTGGAGATCAGCGTGGCGACGGTGATCAGGCTGCGGTCGCGCGGCGCGAGCTCCGTGCGCAGCCAGACATCGCCGAACAGCACGTCGTCGGTGAAATGGCCGAGGCCGGGCGCGACGTCGTACACCGCCGGCGGCGCGACGCGGCTGCGCTTGGTCTCTTCGGCTTCCGCGCCGGTGGCGGCGAGCGCCGAGAGCACGATCCCGGCGGCGATCTTCTTCATGGATGGTATCTCCTTGGCCGAGACCGGCGACAGCCCGGCGGTTCGCCGGCCGGGATACCGGCGGCGTTGAACGGCGACGGATGAGGATGCGCCGGACCTGCCGCGACAGGTCCGGCGCGGGAACCTCAGCTCAGATTGAGGTCGATGTTCTTCAGTGGCAGCTGGCGCACGCGCTTGCCGGTGGCGGCGAACACCGCGTTGAGCACCGCCGGCGCGGCGACCGCGATGGTCGGTTCGCCGACGCCGCCCCAGAAGCCGCCCGACGGCACGGTGATCACCTCGACCACCGGCATCTCGTCGAGGCGCATGACGTTGTAGGTGTCGAAGTTCTCCTCGACGATGCGCCCGTCCTTCACCGTGCACTCGCCATACAGCATGGCGGACAGGCCGTAGACGAAGGAGCCGGCGATCTGCGCCTCCACCTGCTGCGGGTTGACGACATAGCCGGGGTCGGTGGCCGCGACGATGCGGTGGATCTTCAGCCGGCCATCCTTGACGGAGACCTCGGCCGCCGCCGCCACATAGCTGCCGAAGCCCATGACCTGGGCGAGGCCGCGATGCACGCCCTCCGGCGGCTTGGTGGTCTCCCAGCCGATGCCCTTCGCCGCGGCTTCCAGCACGGCGAGATGCTTGGGATGGTTCGCCATCAGCTTGCGGCGGAACGCCAGCGGATCGACCTTCGCCGCCTGCGCCAGCTCGTCGATGAAGCATTCCAGATAGACGGCGTTCTGGTTGAGGTTGACGCCGCGCCAGGCGCCGGGCCGGATATGCGGGTTGCGCATCGCATGGTCGATGAGCAGGTCGGGAATGGTGTAGCCGATCGCCATTTCCGCCCCGCCGGGCATCAGGCCCTGGAAGGTCACGGGGTCGCCATTGGCGGTCATGATCGAGGGGCGCATATAGGCCATGATCGACTGGCCGGAGATGCGCATGTGCAGCGCTTCGAGATTGCCATCGGCATCCACGGCGCCGCGCAGCCGGCACTGGGTGACGGGGTGGTAGCGCCCCTGCGCCATGTCCTCCTCGCGGGTCCACATCATCTTCACCGGCGTGCCGGGGACCTGCCGGGCGATGCGGGTCGCCATGGTGACGTATTCCGTGGTCAGCCGGCGGCCGAAGCTGCCGCCGATGCGCACGACATGCACTTCGCAGGCCTCGGCCGGCAGCTCGGCGGCGGCGGCCAGCGCGTCGAGCGCCGCCTCGGCCACCTGCGTCGGGCCCCACATCTCGCAGCGCTCCGGCGTCCAGCGCACCGTGGCGTTGATCACCTCCATCGGCGCGTGGTTCTGATAGGGGAAACCGTAATCCGCCTCGATCACCCGGCCGGCACCGGCCAGCACGGCCTTGGCATCGCCGACGCGGTTACCGACGAACTGGGTGTCGGCGGTCAGTCCCTCGCGCAGCATCGCGGCGATGGTCTCGCTGGAGACATTGGCGTTCGGCCCGTTGTCCCATTCGATCGGCAGGGCGTCGAGCGCGGTCTTGGCGCGCCAGAAGGTGTCGGCCACCACCGCCACCGTCTCGTCGTCGACCCGCAGCACATGCTTCACGCCGCGCATGTTCGACACCGCCGACGCGTCGAAGCTCTTCAGCTTGCCGCCATGCACCGGGCAGGCCTTGGGAATGGCGACCAGCATGCCGGGCATGGAGATGTCCATGCCGTAGACCAGCGAACCGTTCAGCTTGTCGAGCGTGTCGAGCCGCTTCACCGGCTGGCCGGCAATGGTCCAGTCCTTCGGGTCCTTCAGCGTGAGGCCGGTCGGCGGCGCGATGCCGTTGGCAGCGGCCGCGACCGCGCCATAGGTGGTGGAGCGCCCGCTCGCCTGATGGGTGATGACGCCCTTGGCGACGCTACATCGCGCCGCCGGCACGCCCCATTGCTGCGCGGCTGCCTGTACCAGCATGGCCCGCGCGGTGGCGCCGCCCATGCGGACATATTCCTGCGAGCCGCGAATGGCGCGCGAGCCGCCGGTGGACTGGTCGCGCCACACCCGCTCGCGCCGCCGGTTCTCGCCCGGCTTGACGAGTTCGAAGCGCACCTTGTCCCAGTCGCAGTCGAGTTCCTCGGCGACCAGCTGGGCAAGGCCGGTCAGCGAGCCCTGTCCCATCTCGGCGCGGGCGATGCGGATGATCACGCTCTCGTCCGGCTGGATCACCACCCAGGCATTGACCTCCTTGACCGTTTCCTTGGCCGCCTCCTGAGCCACGGCGCGGACCGGCAGCGGAAACGAGAAGCCGAAGCTGAAGGCGCCGGCGGCGGCACCGGCGCCGGTGAGGAAGCCGCGACGGGAGAGCCGGCCGGCGGCGCTCTGCGAATGGATCCGTTCATGTATGGTCATCGACGCCTCCCTCAACCGCGATTGGTCATGCGTTCGGCGGCGAGCTTCACGCCGGCCAGCACCCGCGGATAGGTTCCGCAGCGGCAGATATTGGTGATCTCGGCACGGATGTCGTCGTCGCTGGGGTTGGGGTTCTGCGCCAGCAGCGAGGAGGCGGCCATGATCATGCCGACCTGGCAGTAGCCGCATTGGGCGACGTCGAGCTCGGCCCAGGCCTGCTGCACCGGGTGCGGCGTCTCCGCCCCGAGCCCCTCGATGGTGACGATCCTGTTCTCTTCGGTCACCGCACTGACCGGCAACGCGCAGGAGCGCGTCGCCACCCCGTCGAGATGCACGGTGCAGGCGCCGCACTGGGCAACGCCGCAGCCATATTTGGTGCCGGTCAGGCCGACATGCTCGCGTATGACCCAAAGAAGAGGCGTGTCGTCCTCGACATCGACCTCGACTACTTTCCCGTTGACGTTGAGTTTCGCCATCTCGCGCTCCCGGCTTGAGGATGAAGGTTCAGTCAGTTCGCGGCCGCCAGCCCCGCGAGATAGGCGGTGATGTTCGCCCGGTCGGCGGCATTGGCGACCGACACCGTCATCGTCGTGCCCGGCACCATGGCGCGCGGATTGGCGATGAAGCTGTCGATCCGCGCCGCGTCCCAGGTGACGTCGAGTTCACGCATCTTCGGCGAGTAGCGGGCGCCCTCGACGCTGCCTGCCTTGCGGCCGACAAGGCCGGACAAGGTCGGGCCGATGCGGTTCTGCCCCGGCTGCACGGTGTGGCAGGAGGCGCAGCGCTGGCGGAACAGGCGCTCGCCGGTGGCGGCGTCCTGCGCATGCGCCGTGGCGGGCATCAGGGCGGGTATCAAGATCACCTTCGCGAACAAGACCAGATGTCTTGCGTTCATTTCACCTTCCATCGGCGCTATCGGGTGCCGGCGGAGGGCGACGGTCCTGCCGTCGCCGCGACCGTCCGCGCACCTCACCCCTCACGTCACCTACCGTAATGAGGGGCGGCAGGGCCGATTACCCGGCGCACCGCGCATAAGCCTATGTCGCTCATTCATGAGTTGGCGTGCCGCGGCGCAAGGCGGCATGAACGCTGGATCCGGCGTCGGTGCCGGTGCGCGCGGAGGGCGGCTGATCAAGGAAAGTTGAGCATCCGGGGCCGGGAATGGCGAGCGGTCCGCCGGCATCGCGAACCTGTGGCGCGGGTTTCGTGCGTCGCGGGGGGCGGTGGCCGCTTCGGCTGGCGCAGCGGGATCGCGGTCCTGATGCTCGCCCGGCCGTGGGAGGGAGGCGAGGGGGCGGCGAAGCGGAGGCCGGCTGCAGCCGGCCCCGCAAAGTGGAGCCCGTCGGGAGGCACCCCGCCGCGCTTGTGAGGCGGCGGGGCGAACGGGTTCAGAACGGGCTGTTGGGGAAGTAGAACCGGGCGGCGTTCTCCGGGGTGATCAGCGTCGAGCCGATGATGAAGCGGCCATAGACCGGCGTGTCGGAGACGAAGCGCAGCGCGGTGATCTCCAGCGCGGTGGAGATCAGCGCCGGCGGGTAGGTGACGTCGACCGGCAGCTGCGGGTCCTTGTCCATGATGCGCTTGACGATCTCCTTCATGCCGGCACCGCCGACCACCCACATCTCCTTCTGCCGGCCGGCCTGCGAGATCGCTTCCAGCACGCCGACCGCCATGTCGTCGTCGGCCGCCCACACCGCGTCGATCTGCTTGTGCTTGGACAGGTAGTCCTGCATCACCGAGAACGCTTTGTCGCGGTTCCAGTTGCCGTGCTGCATGTCGAGGATCTCGATGCCCGAGCCCTCGATCGCCTTCTTGAAGGCATCGACGCGCTCATTGTCGAGCGTGGTGGGGATGCCGCGCAGCACGACGATCTTCTGGCCGCTCTTGAGATTGGCCTTGAAATACTCGCCGGCCACCCGGCCGAAGGCGGTGTTGTCGCCGGCGACGTAGAGATCCTCGATGCCGGCCTGCGACAGGCCGCGATCGACCACCGTCACCCATTTGCCGGCTTCCTTCACCGCCTTGACCGGGCTGGTCAGCGGCTCGGATTCGAAGGGCAGCACGACGAGCGCGTCGATGTTGCGCGTCGCCATCATGTCCTCGATGTCGTTGACCTGCTTGCCCACCGCGCCGGCGGTGGCGAGCACGAAGTCGAGGTTGGGATAGGTGGCCTTGAGCCGCTTGATGGTCTCCTGCGCGTGCCAGTTCAGCCCGCCCATGAAGCCATGCGTCGCCGAGGGGATCGAGACGCCGATGATCGCCTTCTTGCCCTGTGCCGCGACCGGCACGGAAAGCCCGGCGGCAGCGGTGGCAAGGGCCGCCGTGGCAAGGAAAGTCCTGCGTTCCATGTTGCTTCCTCCCATGTGTCGCCGCTCTCAGGCGGCTGATTTTCCACGCTGCAGCACCACAGCGAGAACGATGATCACGCCCTGGATCGCCCCGTTGAGATAGGGCGAGACGAGGTCCGCGAGATTGAGGATGTTGTCGATCAGGCTGAGGATCAGCACGCCCACCACCGTGCCCCAGACCCGGCCATAGCCGCCCTTGAGCGCGGTGCCGCCGATGATCACGGCGGCGATGGCCTCGAGCTCCCACAGCATGCCGGTCGAGCCCGACGCCGAGCCGAGGCGCGGCACATACATGATGGTGGCGAGGCCGACGAGCAGGCCGAGCAGCACATAGGTGAGCAGCCGGATGCGGTCGACATTGACCGCCGAATACAGCGCCACCTTGTCGTTGGAGCCGATGGCCTCGCAATAGCGCCCGAAGCGGGTGTGCCGCATGGCGATCTGCCCGGCGATGGCGACGGCGGCGAAGACCAGGATCGGCCAGGCGACGCCGAACAGGCCGGAATAATAGACCGGCCGGTAGAATTGCCGGACACCGAAATCGAGGCTGATCGTGCCGCCATCGGCGAGCCAGGTTACCAGCGAGCGGAAGATGCCCATGGTGCCGAGCGTGACGATGAACGGCTCGATGCGCGCCTTGGTGACGAGCAGCCCGTTGCCCAGTCCGGCCAGCAGCCCAACCGCCAGCGCGATCGCCATGCCGGCGAGCACCAGCGGCACGCCGACGCCCATGCCCGGCAAGAGCGCATTCATGGCGAGGATCATCACCCCGGCGATGAAGGCGGCCATCGAGCCGACCGACAGGTCGAGCCCGCCGGAGGTGATCACGAAGGTCATGCCGACCGCGATCATGCCGATGAAGGCC
This sequence comes from Ancylobacter sonchi, assembly GCF_018390695.1. Lineage (GTDB taxonomy): Bacteria > Pseudomonadota > Alphaproteobacteria > Rhizobiales > Xanthobacteraceae > Ancylobacter > Ancylobacter sonchi. Next base: position 510,414 of record NZ_JAHBGF010000020.1, read on the forward strand.
GAGCGGGCGAGCACATTGGTGACATTGCCAGCGGACAGGAAATTGTCGTTGAGGAAGGCGCCGAGCACCACCAGGAGGATCAGCGCCAGCAGCGGACCGAGGGCGGAAAGGCCGGGCAGATGCAGGCCGGTGGCGGGGCGCAGCGTGGCGTCAGACATGATGGGCGTTCCCTGCGGCATCCTCGGCCGTGCCCATGACGAGGCGGACCACCGCCGTCTCGCTGATGCGCTCGCCCGCAAGCTCGCCGGCGAGGCGGCCATGGCGCATCACCAGCACCCGGTCGGACAGGCCGAGGATCTCCGGCATATCGGAGGAGATGACGATGACGCTTTTGCCCTCGGCGGCCAGCGCGTCGATGAAGGCGTAGATCTGGCTCTTGGTGCCGACGTCGATGCCGCGCGTCGGCTCGTCGATGATGACGATTTCCGGATCGCCGAGCAGCGTCTTGGCGAGCAGCAGCTTCTGCTGGTTGCCGCCCGAGAGGTTGCCGACCTTCATGTCGCGGCGCGGGGCGCGGATGTCGAAATCGGCGATGGCCTTGCCGAGCGCCGCCTCCTCGCGCGCGGCCGACAGGAACGGCGCGCCGAAGCGGGCCAGCGTCGAGAGGGTCAGGTTCTCGCGCAGATTCTTGTCCAGCAGCAGGCCGCGTTCCTTGCGATCCTCGGTGAGGTAGGCCATGCCCCGAGCCGCCGCCTCGCGCACCGAGCCGATCGCCACCGGCACGCCGTTGCGGCGGATCTCGCCGGTCGCGGGGCGCAGGCCGACCAGCCCCTCGGCGAGCTCGGTGCGGCCGGAGCCGACAAGGCCGGAAATGCCCAGCACCTCGCCGCGCCGGAGCGCGAAGGAAACGTCGGCGACCAGCGGCGGCACGCAGAAATTCCGTACTTCCAGCACCGCTTCGCCGGGGTGATGGCGCTTGCGCGGATAGATATCCTCAAGGTCGCGCCCGACCATGGCGGTGGCCATGCCGTCCTCGGTGAGTTCGCCGCGCAGCGCCCGCCGCACCACCGCGCCGTCGCGCAGCACGGTGACGCGGTCGGCGAGGCGCGTCACCTCCTCCAGCCGGTGCGAGGTGTAGAGCAGCGCGACGCCCTGCGCCCGCAGCCGCTCGATCTGGCGGAACAGCACCTCGACCTCGCGCGAGGTGAGCACGGCGGAGGGCTCGTCCATGATCAGCACCCGCGCTTTTCGCGAGAGGGCTTTGGCGATCTCCACCATCTGCCGGTCGGACACCGGCAGGTCGCGGATGCGCGCCTCCGGGCGAATGGGGCTGTCGAGCTCGTCGAGCAGCGCCTGCGTGCCCGCCCGCATGGCGCGATGGTCGAGGAACACCCGGCCGATCTCGCGCCCGAGATAGATGTTCTCGGCGACGGTCAGGTCGGGGGCGAGGTTGAACTCCTGGTGGATCACCACCACGCCGGCCGCCTCCGCCTCGGCGCCGCTGTGATAGGGCGCGGGTCGGCCGTCGAGCCGCACCTCGCCGGCGCTCGGTGCGATGAAGCCGCCGAGGATCTTCATGATCGTCGACTTGCCGGCGCCGTTCTCGCCGATCAGCGCATGCACCTCGCCGGCATGGAGCGCGAAGTCGATGCCGTGCAGGATCTCGATCGGCCCAAAGCTCTTGCGCACGCCGGCCAGTTCCAGCACGGGCGCGACCACGCTCATAGCGTCACCCACGCGGCATCGCGCTTCGAGGACTGCACGCAGGCGGCGACGAAACGCATGCCGGCGAGCCCGTCGGCCAGCGTCGGGTAGAGCATGCCGGCAGGCGGGGCCACGCCGGTGCGGTGCGCGCGGATCGCCCGCGCCGCCTCGGCATAGATGTTGGCGAAGGCTTCGAGATAGCCTTCCGGATGGCCGGGCGGGATGCGCGAGACCCGTGCCGCCTCCGGCCCCGCGCCGGCGCCGTTGCGGGTGATCAGCCGCTTTTCCGCGCCGAACGGCGTGAACCACAGCCGGTTCGGATCCTCCTGCGCCCAATCGAGGCCGCCCTTGTCGCCGTAGACGCGCAGCCGCAGGCCGTTCTCATTGCCCGGCGCCACCTGGCTCGCCCACAGCATGCCCTTCGCGCCGCCGGCAAAGCGCAGCAGCACATGGGCGTTGTCGTCGAGCACGCGGCCGGGCACGAAGCTGGTGAGATCGGCGGCCAGCGCTTGCGGCGTCAGGCCGGAGACGAAGCAGGCGAGATTATAGGCGTGGGTGCCGATATCGCCGGTGGCGCCGCCGGCGCCGGAACGTTCCGGGTCGGTGCGCCATTCGGCCTGCTTCGAGCCGGACTTCTCCGCCGCTTCGGTCAGCCAGTCCTGCACATATTCCACCTGCACGAGTCGCAGGCGGCCGAGCGCGCCGGCCTCCACCATGGCGCGGGCCTGCCGCACCATCGGGTAGCCGGTGTAGTTGTGGGTGAGGATGAACAGCGCGCGCGACTTTTCGGCCGCCGCCGCGAGCTTCTTCGCCTCCGCCAGGGTGGCGGTGAGCGGCTTGTCGCAGATCACATGGATGCCGCGCTTGAGGAACTCGATCGCCGGCGCCGCATGCATGTGATTGGGCGTGACGATGGCCACCGCCTCGATGCCGTCGCGGCGTCGCGCCTCGCCTTTCGCCATGGCGGCGAAGTCGTCATAGGAGCGGGCGAGGCCCAGCGCCTCGGCCGAGGCGCGCGCCTTCTCCGGCGTCGAGGACAGCGCGCCGGCAACGAGCTGGAACTCGCCGTCCAGCCGCGCGGCGATGCGGTGCACCCCGCCGATGAAGGCGCCGGAGCCGCCGCCCACCATGCCCAGGCGGATCGGGGCGTGCTCCGAGGTGGGCGAGGCCGCGATCATCGGTCCAGCCCCAACAGGCGGCGGTTGGCGGCGCGGTCGGTGCCGGCGGCGGCGAAATCGTCGAAGGCGCGTTCGGTGACGCGGATGATGTGGCTCTTCACGAATTCCGCGCCCTCGCGCGCGCCGTCCTCGGGATGCTTCAGGCAGCATTCCCATTCGACGACCGCCCAGCCGTCGAAATCCATCGCCGCGAGCTTGGAGAAGATGGCGCCGAAATCCACCTGCCCGTCGCCGAGGCTGCGGAAGCGCCCGGCCCGCTTCAGCCAGGGCTGGTAGCCGCCATAGACGCCCTTGCGCCCGGTCGGATTGAACTCGGCATCCTTGACGTGGAACATGCCGATCCGCTCGGCATAGATGTCGAGATGGTCGAGATAATCGAGCTGCTGCAATACGTAGTGCGAGGGGTCGTACAGCATCTTGGCGCGGGGATGGTTGTCGACGCGCTCAAGGAACATCTCGAACGTGTCGCCGTCGTGCAGGTCCTCGCCGGGATGGATCTCGAAGCAGATGTCGACGCCGCACTCCTCGGCATGGTCGAGCAGCGGGCGCCAGCGCCGCGCCAGCTCGTCGAAGGCCTCCTCGATCAGCCCGGCCGGCCGCTGCGGCCACGGATAGACATAGGGCCAGGCGAGCGCCCCGGAGAAGCTCACCATGGCGGTGAGGCCGAGATGCCGGGAGGCGGTAAGCGCCTTCCTCACCTGTTCCACCGCCCATTGCTGGCGCGCCGCCGGATCGCCATGCACGGCGGCCGGCGCGAAGGCGTCGAACATCGCGTCATAGGCCGGATGCACCGCCACCAGCTGGCCCTGCAGATGGGTGGACAGCTCGGTGACGGCGACGCCGTTCGCCTTGGCCTGCCCGGCCCAGTCCTCGCACCAGCCCTTCGAGGCGCTCGCGCGGTCGAGGTCGAGGATGCGGGGATCGTTGGTGGGAACCTGCACGCCGCTATAGCCGCAATCGGCGGCCCAGCTTGTGATCGAATCCCAGCTGTCGAACGGCGCGTCGGCACCGATGAACTGGGCCAGAAACAGGCCCGGCCCCTTGATGGTCTTCATGTTTCCTCCCGACCGGACCTGCCGGCCAACCGTCTTGTTTTTATGATCGGTTGCAAACAGCGTAGCGGAGTTATGTAATCGATTTCAAGAGGGGTCACGTAACGGAAGAGTCGCCGGGTTGCCGGCGGGCGCGCGACCCGTCTATGGAAAGGCAATGGAGCACCAGAGACCGAAAATCGTCGATGTGGCGCGGCTCGCCGGCGTGTCGACCGCTACCGTCAGCCGCGTGCTGTCCAATCCGCAGATCGTCAGCCCCGAGACCCGCGAGCTGGTCGAGGACGCGATCCGCCAGACCGGCTACCGACTCAACCATGCGGCGCGCAACCTGCGCCACCGGCGCACCGGCGGCGTGGTGGCACTGGTGCCCAATTTGTCGAACCCGTTCTTCTCGCAGATCCTCGCCGGCATGGCGGCGGTGCTGGCGCCGGCCGGCTACAACCTCTTGGTCGCCGACACCCGCACGGCGGGCGGCGACACCGTGCTGGGCTATGCCGAGCCGAGCCGCACCGACGGGCTGATCGTGCTCGACGGCGCTCTGCCGGCCGATGTGCTGGGCCGTCGCCCGGTGGTGCTGGCCTGCGAGTGGATCCCCGGCCTCGTCGCGCCGCGGGTCAACATCGACAACCGCGCCGCCGCGACGATGGCGGTCGAGCATCTCGCCGATCTCGGCCATCGGCGCATCGGCCATGTCGCCGGCCCGCCGGGCAATGTGCTGACGCAGGCGCGCCTCGCCGGTGCCGAGCAGGCGCTCAAAGCGCGCGGCCTGCCGCCGCCTCTGGTGCTGCAGGGCGATTTCTCGCTCGAATCCGGTCGCCGCGCCGGCGCCGAATGGTTGGCGCTTCCCGCCGACGAGCGGCCGGACGCCATGTTCCTCGCCAGCGACGCCATGGCCTGCGGCTTTATCGGCGAGGTGCAGCATCGCGGCCTCACCGTGCCGCGCGACGTGTCGGTGATGGGGTTCGACGACATCGAGCTCGTTGCCCACATGACGCCGGCGCTGTCGACCATCCGCCAGCCGCGCGAGGCGATCGGCCGCCATGCGGCGCAATGCCTGCTCTCCATGATTGGCGGCGAGGCGTCGGCCGAGGACATCGTCCTGCCGGTCGAGCTGGTGGTCCGTGCCAGCACCGCGGCGTGGCCGTCCCGCTGAGCCGGAGGCTCTCCCCACGCTTCGGGAAGGCCGCCGATCCAGAGTTGTCGCGCGGTACGACCCGTTTATCTCGTGGGAAGGCCTATCCCGCGAGAGGGCGGGTGAGGGTGAGGCCGTGTCCCTTGCGGCCCTCCAACCGGCCGTCGCGCACCACGACGCGGCCGCGCACCAGCGTCGTCACCGGCCAGCCGGTGATCTCCAGCCCCTCGTAGGGCGTGTAGTCGCAGCCATCGTGCAGCAGGTCGTGGGTCAGCGTCTGCCGGAGTTCGGGGTTCCAGATGGCGATGTCCGCCTCGGCGCCGATGGCGATGGTACCCTTGCGCGGATAGAGCCCATAGGCCTTGGCGTGGTTGGTGGCGGTCAGCGCGACGAAGCGGTTGATGTCGATCCGCCCCTTCATCACCCCTTCCGAGAACAGGATCGGCAGCCGCGCCGCCACGCCGGGAATGCCGTTCGGCACCCAGCGGAAGCTGGTGCGGCCCTTCGGCACCAGCTTGCCCTGCGGATCGTCGTAGCGGAACGGGCAATGGTCGGAGGAGAACACCGAGAACACCCCCTGCTGCAGTCCCTGCCAGCAGGCGAGCTGGCTGTCGCTGTCGCGGGGCGGCGGCGAGCAGACATATTTCGCCCCCTCCATGTTCAGCCCGCCGAGGTCGTCGGCGGTGAGCACGAGATATTGCGGGCAGGTCTCGCCCATGATCTTCAGGCCCTTGGCCTGGGCGCGGCGGATCTCCTCCATCGCCTCGCGATTGGAGACATGCACCACCATCAGCGACACGTCGGAAAGCTCGGCGAGCGAGATGGCGCGGTGCGTCGCCTCGCGCTCGGCGACGATCGGCCGTGAGGTGGCGTGGAAGCGCGGCGCGGTCTGGCCCTCCTGCTCCAGCCGGTCGGTGAGGAAGCGGATCATGTCGTAGTTCTCGGCATGGATCATCACCAACGCGCCGGTGCGGCGGGCGACGTCCATCACCTCGAGGATCTGCCGGTCGTCGAGGGCGAGGCCCTCATAGGTCATGAAGACCTTGAAGGACGGGTAGCCGTCCGCCGCCAGCGCCGGCAGCTCCTGCCCGAGCACCTGCTCGGTAGGGTCGGAGATGATGAGATGGAAGGAGACGTCGACATAGCATTCGCCTTCCGCCTTGGCCTGGTAGGCCTTGAGCGCGGCGCGCAGCGATTCGCCCTTCTGCTGCAGGCAGAACGGCATGATGGTGGTGGTGCCGCCGAAGGCCGCCGAGCGGGTGCCGGTCTCGAAATCGTCGGCCATGACGATGCCCTCGCCGGAGGGCTGGGCGATGTGGACATGGCTGTCGATGCCGCCGGGCAGCACCCAGTGGCCGGTGGCGTCGATCACCTCGTCGGCGTCGGCGGCCGGCAGCCCGGCGGCTAGCGCGACGATCCGGCCGTCCTTGATGCCGATGTCGCTGGCGAAGACATCGCTCGCGGTCGCAACGCGCCCACCCTTGATGACGAGATCATAGGCACTCATGGGATTCCTGCTCCGGTACGGCGGTAGATAAGGGAATGGGTCAAAGCGAGATGCCGTAGCGGGCGGCGGCGGCGCGCACATGCTGCTGCATGGCGGCTTCGGCGCCGGCGGCATCGCGGGCGATGAGCTGCTCCGCGATCACCCGGTGCTCGCGCGGCGTCTCGCCCAGCCTTTCGCGCCAGGCCATCGGCAGGCGCTGGCTTTCCTCCGCCATCTCGCGGATCGGCCGGTACATCGCCGCCAGCATCGGATTGCCGGACAGTTCGAAGATGCAGTCGTGGAAGCCGGCATCGATGAGGCTCATCTGCGCGAGGTCGTCGCGCCGATAGGCGTCGTCCATGCGCTCGACGAACTCCATCAGCCGAGAGGCTTCCGCCGGTCCCACCCGCGGCGCCGCCAGTCGCGCGACATAGCTCTCGAGGCCGAGCCGCGCCTCATAGACGTCGCGCGGCGTGCAACGGTCGGCATAGCGCCAGAGCGGGCCGCGCTCGGCCGGGCGGGAGACGAAGACGCCGCTGCCGGCCCGCACCGTCACCAGTCCCTTGGTCTCCAATATGGTCAGGGCCTCGCGCAGCGATGGGCGGCTGACCCCGAGCTGCTCGGCGAGGTCGCGCTGCGAGGGCAGCCTTTCGCCCGATTTCAGGCTGCCTTGCAGGATGAGGCCCTGGAGATGCTCGACGACGTTGCGCGGTACCGGCCCGCGATCGCCGGCGGTACCGACCGTCGAAGCTGCCTCATTTTTTTGCATCGTCGCCCCTGAACAAAAATCGCGCCGGAAAACCCGAATCCACCATAGCGCGGCTTGACGGGAGCCGGAACCGATCGCATGGTGAACTGGTCAGACCGATCTGACCAATTTAATCCGTTCCAGTTCCTACCGCCAGCCTCAGGCACGAATTTCCCGCAACGGAATGTGCCGCGCGCTGAAGAAGAGGGGTTTCACATGACCATCGCCGGGCTTGCCCTGAAGGGGGCCTTTGCCGCGAGCCTGCTGCTCGGGATCGGTGCCGCGTCCGCCGCCGACATGAAGGTCGGCGCCAATATTGGCAACGTGCCGTGGGAGTTCCAGGACGAGAGCGGCAAGACCGTCGGCTTCGAGGTCGACCTGATGACCGAGGCCGCCAAGCGCCTCGGCTCGGGGGTGGAGTTCGTGAACATCCCGTTCAACGGCCTGTTCGCCGCCGTGCAGTCCGGCCAGATCGACGCCGCCGTGTCCTCGATCACCATCACGCCGAAGCGGCTGGAATCGGTGTCCTTCGCCCAGCCCTATTACGACAGCGACCAGTCGCTGGCGGTCGTCGCCAAGTCCGGCATCAAGGACCTTACCGGCCTCGACGGCAAGGCGATCGGCGTCGACACCGGCTCGACCGGCGACATCTGGGCGACCAAGGAGAAGGACACCTACAAGATCGCCGACATCCGCCGCTACGAAGGCCTGTCCCCGGCGATGCTCGACCTCGCCGCCGGCCGTATCGACGGCTATGTCAGCGACATTCCGGCGGTGCTCTATTACATCAAGGACAAGCCGGTCTACGCCGTGGTCCAGCGCATCCCGACCGGCGAGCAGTACTCGGTGATGTTCGCCAAGGACAGCCCGCTGGCGGCCAAGGTCAATGCCGAGATCACCAGGATGAAGCAGGACGGCACCATGGCGACGCTCCACAAGAAGTGGTTCGGCACCGATGCCGATCCCAAGACCTCGACGCTCACCGTGCTGGACATGCCCAAGAAGCCCTGAGGCGTAGCCCTGAGGCGGCGCCCCGGGCCTCCGTTCCGGGTCTACGCTCCCGAGCTGAGGCTCTGAGCCCTCGCGACGTGGACCGGCGGCTTTGAGTCGCCGGTCCACCTTGCTGCCGATGCCGGTGCGCCGCTGCCGCCGGCATCCTTCCAACGCGCACCGGAGCGCCCATGTCGGTCTTCGAGACATTCCTGAACTGGGACGTGTTCGTGCGCGTCCTGCCGCTGCTGCTGTCGGGGCTGTGGGTCACCTTCACGCTCGGCCTGCTCGCCATCGTGCTCGGCTTCGCCGGCGGCTTGCTGCTGGCGCTGCTGCGGCTCTACGCGCCGACGCCGTTCCGGCAGATCACCGTCGCCTTCATCGACGTGTTCCGTGCCATCCCCATCCTGGTGCTGCTGGTCGTCACCTATTATGCCCTGCCGTTCCTCGGCATAAGGCTCTCGCCCTTCGCCGCCGCCGCCTCGTCGCTGAGCCTCGTCTCGGCGGCCTATTCGGCGGAAATCTTCCGCGCCGGCATCCAGGCGGTCGCCAGGGGGCAGTTCGAGGCGGCCAAGGCGCTCAGCCTGTCGCCCTTCCGCACCATGACCGACGTGGTGCTGCCGCAGGCGATCCGGGTGGTGATCCCGCCGATCACCTCCAACGCGATCAACGTGATGAAGGACACCGCGCTCGCCTCGGTGGTCGCCATGCCGGACCTGCTCAAGCAGGCGACGCAGGCGCAGGCGCTGACCGCCAATCCGACCCCGCTGATCGGCGCGGCGGTGATCTATCTTGCCATCCTGCTGCCGCTCGTCCGGCTGGTCGCGCTTCTGGAGAAGCGCATGGCCGCCGGCCATCGCTGAGGAACGCCCCATGGAGACGGCGATGCGCCCCATCATCCGCATGACGGATATCGTCAAGAACTTCGGTAGCTTCCGCGCGCTGACCGATGTCGGCCTCGACGTCGGCGAGGGCGAGATCGTGGTGGTGATCGGCCCGTCCGGCTCCGGCAAGTCGACGCTGATCCGCTGCATCAACCAGCTGGAAGTGCACGACACCGGCACCATCGAGGTCGATGGCCACACGGTCACGCGCGGCGCGGGCCTCGCCGCCGTCCGCGCCGAGGTCGGCATGGTGTTCCAGAGCTTCAACCTGTTCCCGCATATGACCGCGCTGCGCAACGTCGCGCTCGCGCCGGTGCGGGTGCGCGGGTTGAGCTGGGACGAGGCCAATCAGCGCGCCCGCAAGCTGCTGACGCGTGTCGGTCTCGAGAGCCACGCGGAAAAATATCCCGCCCAGCTCTCCGGCGGCCAGCAGCAGCGCGTCGGCATCGCCCGCGCGCTGGCCATGGAGCCGAAGATCCTGCTGTTCGACGAGCCCACCTCGGCGCTCGATCCGGAAATGGTCGGCGAGGTGCTGGACGTCATGCTGCAGCTCGCCCGCACCGGCGTCACCATGGTCATCGTCACCCACGAGATGAGCTTCGCCCGCAAGGTGGCCGACCGCGTGGTGTTCATGGATGCCGGGCGGATCGTCGAGCAGGGGCCGCCGGAGCAGATCTTCGACGCGCCGCGCGACCCGCGCCTGCGCAGCTTCCTCAACGCCGTGCTGTCGCACTGATGATGCGCGTCCTCGTCCCCGAGCCGCTCGACGCGGCGACCTTCGCCCCCTTCGGCCAGGTCATGGCCTTCGATCCCGCCGCCGCCCGGCGGGTGAACGACGGCTGGGCGCAGCGCGCCGACCTTGCCGCGGTGCTCGATGCGGGCGGCTGGCAGGGGCCGCCGCAGCTGGCGGTGTTCCGCGCCCACCACCAGCCGTTGCCGGCCGCCATCGGCTTCGTCGAGCGGCATCCGGCTTCCTCGCAGGTCTTCATGCCGCTGGCGCCGGTCGGCTTCCTCGTCGTGGTCGCGCCGGCGGCGGCGGATGGCGGCCCCGATCTCGACGCCGCCCGCGCTTTTCTCGGCGCGCCGGGGCAGGGGGTGAACTACCGGCGCGGCACCTGGCACGCGCCGATCACCGCCACCGACGCCGATACCGATTTCCTGATGCTCATCTGGGAGCGCGGCACGCCGGACGACTGCGTCGTCGTGCGCCTGTCCGCCCCGCTCGTGGTACAGCCGCGCCCCGCAGACGGGGCGGCACTTGAGGAGACGCCCCATGGCGCTTGATCTTGCCTTCGTCCGCTCGCAGTTTCCGGCGCTGGCCGACGGCTTCGCCTATATGGACAATGCCGGCGGCTCGGTGGTGCTGCGCAACGTCGCCGAGCGGGTCGGCGACTATCTCCTCACCACCAGCGTGCAGACCGGGGCGAGCTACGCGCATTCCCAGCGCGCCACCGCCCGCCTCGCCGAGGCCCGTGCACGCATCGCGCTGATGCTGAATGCCGGCCGCCCGGAGGAGATCGTGCTCGGCCCCTCCACCACCGTGCTGTGCCAGAACCTCGCCCGCGCCATGCTCTCCCGGCTGAAGCCCGGCGACGAGATCATCGTCACCGATTTCGACCATGAATCGAATATCGGCCCGTGGCGCTGGCTGGAGCGCTTCGGCATCGTCATCCGCGAATGGAAGATCGGGCGCGACGACGTCGAGATCGACCTCGCCGCCCTCGACGCGCTGCTCGGCGAGCGCACCCGGCTGGTGGCGGTGACGCATGCCTCGAACATCCTCGGCACCATCAACCCGGTCGCCGAGATCGCCCGGCGCGTCCATGCGGTCGGGGCGGAGATCATCGTCGACGCCGTCGCCTACGCCCCGCACCGCGTGGTCGACGTCACCGGCTGGGACGTCGATTACTACGTGTTCAGCTTCTACAAGACCTACGGCCCGCATTTCGCGGTGATGTACGGCAAGTACGACAAGCTCGTCGAGCTCGACACGCTCTATCACTACTTCTACGAGCGCGACAAAGTCCCGGCCAAGCTGGAGCCGGGCAACACCAATTACGAGCTCGCCTGGGGATCGGCGGGCATCGTCGATTATCTCGACGCGCTCGGCGGGCGCACCGGCGACCGCGCCGCCATCGTCCGGGCCTTCGACGATATCGCCGCGCAGGAAGTGGCGCTGGCCGACCGGCTGCTCGGCTTCCTCGGCTCGCGCAACGACATCCGCATTGTCGGCCGCCCGGATGCCGGCATCGATCGCCGGGTGCCGACCGTCTCCTTCAAGGTGGAGGGCGCGAATTCCGCCGATCTCGTGCACAAGGTCGACCGCGAGCAGATCGGCATCCGCCACGGCGACTTCCATTCCCGCCGCCTCGTCGAGGCGCTCGGCCTTGCCGACGAGGGCGGCGTGATGCGGGCCTCGCTCGTGCATTACAACACGCTGGAGGAGGTCGATCGCCTGATCGCCGCGCTGGAGCGGGCGCTGGCCGGCCGCTGAACCGTCCGGCACCGGCGGCGGCCTTTGTCGCGGCCGGTGCTTCGCAGCGGTGACGAACATGGTTTAATGCGGCGCATCGTTCTCTCACCGTGCCGCCCCCATGCATGATTCCGCTGTTATCGCCTGGCTGCTGTTCTTCGCTCAGGCGGGCATCCAGCTCGTCTTCATCGCGCGGGCGCTGCTGCGCCCGCATCGCGAGCCGTCGTCGCGCTTCGCCTGGGTGCTGGTGATCGCGCTGGCGCCGGTCGTCGGCGTCGTCGCCTACATCCTGTTCGGCGAGGTCAATCTCGGGCGGGTACGCATCGGGCGTTTGCGCGCCGCCTTCGCCGCCCTGCCGCCCCCCGCCGAGGTGGCCGGCGCCTCGGCGGAGGCGGAGATCCCCGAGCGCTATGTGCCGCTGTTCAAGGTCGGCCATTCGGTGAGCGGCTATCACCCGGCCGACGGCAACCGGGCGAGCCTGCTGCCCGATTCCGCCGCCGCCATCGCGGCGATGGTGGCGGACATCGATGCTGCGCGGCAGAGCGTGCACGTGCTGTTCTACATCTGGCTCGCCGACGAGAGCGGGCTGACGGTGGTGGAGGCGCTGAAGCGTGCCGCCGCGCGCGGCGTCGTCTGCCGGGCGATGGCGGACGATCTCGGCTCGCGGGCGCTGATCCGCTCGGCGTACTGGCGCGACATGGCGGCGAGCGGGGTGCGGCTGGCGTCGGCACTGCCGATCGGCAACCCGCTGCTGCGCCCGTTCAAGGGCCGCATCGACATGCGCAACCACCGCAAGATCGTGGTGATCGACAACGCCATCACTTATTGCGGCAGCCAGAACTGCGCCGATGCCGCCTTCGCGGTGAAGGCGAGCTTCGCGCCGTGGGTCGACGTGATGGCGCGGTTCGAGGGGCCGGTGGTCCGGCAGAACCAGCATCTGTTCGCCAGCAACTGGATGGCGCAGACCGACGAGGATCTCAGCCCGCTCTTCGCCGAGCCGCTGCCGGCTGTCCCGGAGCCGGGCTTCGTCGCGCAGGTGATCGGCTCCGGGGCCGGCGTGCGCTATTCGGCAATGCCGGAGACCTTCATCGCGCTGATGAGCGCCGCGCGGCGCGAACTGGTGATCACCACGCCCTATTACGTGCCGGACGAACCGATCCAGGCCGCGCTGTGCGCCAGCGCCCGGCGCGGTGTGGCGACCACCATCGTCTTTCCCCGGCGCAATGATTCCTGGGTCGTGGCGGCGGCGAGCCGCAGCTATTACCGCGAGCTGCTGGAAGCCGGCGTCGAGATCCGCGAATTTGTCGGCGGCCTCCTGCACGCCAAGACGCTGACCCTCGACGGCGAGATGACGCTGATCGGCTCGGCCAATATCGACCGCCGCAGCTTCGAGCTGAACGCCGAGAACAACATCCTGCTGCACGACAAGGCGTTCACCCGGGCGATGCGAGAGCGCCAGCAGGCCTTCCTCGACGCCGCCACGCGGGTGACGGTCGAGCATGTGGAGGCCTATAGCCGCTGGCGCCGGCTGTGGAACAACACCATCGCCATGCTCGGGCCGGTGCTGTGAGGCCGGTGCCTTGAGACCAGTGTCTTGAAGCGGGTGCATTGACGCGGAGCGTTGACGCCCTTGCCGGTCGCGACCGGCAAGGGCGCGCCGGTCCGTCGAGCTTACGGATCCCGCGAGCCCTGCCGGCCACTGGCATCGGGCGGCCGCTTCAGCAGCGCGCGGCCCTGGAAGCTCTCGTGGCGCGGTTCCAGCGCTGCCCGGACACCTCCTGCAATCGCCGGAACGCCCATTGACGCCGTCCGATTTGCAAAGCAAACTCCAAAAATAGAGTGAACTATAAATATCATGTCGCGCGGCGCCACCCTGCCGCGCGAGGGGAGCGTCATCGATGTCCGCGCCGTCGGGAGCCGCCGCATGAGCCCGCGCCAGCACGCGCTCGCGCTCCCGGCCGGTCGCGGGGCGTTCCTGGTCGCCGTCGCGCTGGTGATGGTGTCCGACGTGCTGTTGCCGTTGCAGGACGCCCTCACCAAGCGGTTCGTCGAGGCGGTGCCGGTGGCGCAGCTGCTGCTGGTGCGCAGCTTCACCGTCATGGCGCTCGCCCTCGCCTTCGGGCGCGGCCGGCTGGCGGGGCGCATCGTGCGCTCGCCGGTGAAGCGCACGATGATCCTGCGCGCGCTGGTGATGTTCGCTGCCTGGAGCTGCTTCTACCTCGCTCTGGCGGAGATGCCGCTCGCCCAGGCGGTGACGCTGTATTTCGTCTCGCCGATCTTCGTGGCCGTCGCGTCCGGCCCCGTGCTCGGCGAATGGCCGAGCGCGCGGCACTGGCTGGCGATCCTCGTCGGCTTCCTCGGCGTGGTGCTGGCGAGCGGGCTGGTGCGCTTCGAGCTGACCACCGCGGTGGCGCTGGCGCTCGCCTCCTCGGCGCTGTGGGCGGCGGCGCTCTTGATGCTGCGCTCGATGGCGAGCGAGGAGAGCAGCCTCGTGCAGGTGACGGTGGCCAACGGTGTGTTCGTGCTCGCCGGCGCCGTGCAGTTGCCTTTCACCGGCTGGCATCTCGCACCGGCCGAGCTGTTCGGCGTGGCGCTGATCGGCGTCGTCGGCGGCACCGGCCAGTTCGCCCTCTATGAGGCGGCGCGGCGCCTCCCGGCGCATCTCATCGCCGTGCTGGAATATGGCGGGCTGATCACCGGCTTCGCGCTCGGCTACCTGATGTTCGGCGATGTGCCGACCGCGCTGGTCACCTTCGGCGCCGTGCTGGTGGTGATTTCCGGCGTGCAGGCGGTGCGGCTGGAGAGCCGTCGCGCCGCTCCCTCCATCGATGCCGGCGAGCCTGCACCCGATGCGCTAGCGCCCGGCGAGCTCGCGGCGCTGCCGGGCCTGCCGCTCACCCCCTTCCTTCCCCCTTCGCAACAGGAGACAAGCATGTCGAAGGAAACCCACGACCTCGTGGTCAACTACATCGCCAGATACCGCTTCCCCTTCCCGGGCCAGACCACCTGGCCGGAGGGCTACGTCACCACCACCAATGTGCCGGAGGCCAAGGCGTCGATCCCGACCCCGGCCGGCGCGCATTTCCCGGACATCGTCATCACCGACAAGACCGGCCGGGTGCGCGAGCTCGGCGAGGTGGAGATGGAGATCGGCCCGCAGGCGCTGCCCTATCTCAAGGCCGGCTCGGAGCTGACCGACAACGACACCCCGACCCAGGTGAAGCACTTCTTCGTCTATGTGCCGGCCGGTCACGAGGCGGTGGCGCAGAAGCTGCTCGAGGACAACACCATCTCCTATGCCGGCGTGCGCGGCTTCACGGTGAATGCTGACGGCACGGTGAAGATCGTGCCCTTCGTCACCAAGGGCGACCAGTACGACCACCAGATCACCGATCCGGCGGCCGCCTGACGCGAAAAGGCCGGGTCGCCTGCGCGGCCCGGCCATTTTTCGGCGCGGAAGGGTTTGGGCCCGGACGGGCGGCGGCGGGATCAGGGTTCGAGAAGGTCAGGGTTCGAGAAGATCCCATGGGCTGGGGAACTTCGATACCGGCACCTCGATCAGCGTCGGCCCCGTCTGTTCCATGGCCCAGCGCAGCGCCTGCGCGAAGGCTTCCGGGCCTTCGGCGCGGCGCGCCTTGGCGCCGAAGCTCTCGGCGTAGCGCACGAAGTCCGGGTTGGTGAGGCCGGTTGCGACGACCTTGCCGCCATACAGGTCTTCCTGCATGCGCCGGACATTGCCATAGGCGCCGTCGACGAACACCACGCCGATGGCGCCGATCCCGTGCTGCACGGCGGTGGCGAGCTCGTTGCCGGTGAACAGGAAGCCGCCATCGCCGCACAGCGCCACCACCGGCACCTCGGGGTTGGCCGATTTGGCGCCGAGCGCGGTGGCATAGGCGAAGCCGAGCGTGCCCTGATAGCCGGGCGTGAGCAGAAGGCGCGGCGCCGCGACGTCGAAGGCGCCGGTCGAGACATAGCCGATCTGGGTGTAGTCGGCGACGATGCGGGCCTCGGCCGGCAGCACCTCGCGCAGCGCCCGCACATAGGCCATCTGCGGCGCGAGGCGGGTGGCGAAGGCCTCGGCGATCTCCGCCTTCAGCGCGGCGATGGCGTCGGCGCGGCCGATCCTGGTCGGGTCGGTCTTCGCCGGGCCGGCCTCCACCACCTCGACGAGCGCCGCGAGGGTGAGCGGCGCGTCGGCCTCGATGGCGATCTCCGGCGGCGTGCCGCGCGCGAACTGCGCCGGGTCGGTGTCGACGCGGATGACCCGCATCCCCGCGCGCTCGCCCCAGTTGCGGCGTGCCTCGTGGAAGCGGGTGCCGACGGCGAGCACCACATCGGCTTCGGCCCACAGACGCTGCCCCTCGGCGAAGCCCACGGCCAGCGGATGCGTGCTCGGCAGCACGCCGCGCCCCTGCAGATGCGCGACCACCGGAGCTTCCAGATGCTCGGCGAGACGGGCGAGCGCCGGCTCGCCGCCATAGGCGCCGGAGCCGACGAAGATCAGCGGCGCCTTGGCCTGCGCGAGCAGGGCGGCGGCGCGGGTGACGGCATGGGCGATCGGCGCGCGCGGCGGCGCGGCAACGGCGGCGCGCGCCGCGGGCAGCTCGGCCGCCGCCAGCAGCACGTCGGCGGGAAGCTCGACGGCGACCGGCGCGATGCCGGCCTTCAGCTTGGCGAAGGCGGTCTCCATCAGCGCCGGGATCTCCTCCGGCGTGCGGGCGATGCCGCTCCAGCGCGTCAGCCCCTTCACCATGGCGGTCTGGTCGGGCAGTTCGTGCAGCTCGCCGCCCCCCACCCCGATGGCGGTGGAGGCGATCTGGCCGATCAGCGCCAGCACCGGCGCGCGCACCGCATAGGCGGTGGCGAGCGCGGCGGTGGTGTTGAGGAAGCCGGGGCCGGGCACGCAGACATAGACACCGGGCTCGCCGGTCGACTGCGCATGGCCGAGCGCCATATAGGCGACGCCCTGCTCGTGGCGGGCATTGACGATGGTCAGCCAGTTCTGCGCGCCGTAGAGCGCGTTGAACAAATGGTCGAGCTGGATGCCGGGAATGGCGTAGAGCGTCTCGACGCCGTTGGCCTTCAGCGCGTCGACGACCGCCTCGCCGCCGGTCATGTTCCTCATCGCCTCGCCTCCGGCACTCACGAACGGTAATCCGGCTGCTCGCGGTCGAGCTTGCGGCGGAAGGCCTGCCAGGGCAGCCAGCCCTTGTTGGCCTCGCCGCCGAACTGCTTGGCGGTGCGCGCCACCACCTGCGAAGGCGGGATCGACAGCGGAACGCCGGTCGACTGCGCCGCCACCTGGATGCGGCAGGACTGCTCCAGATAGTACATCCAGTAGAACGCCTCGGCGACGGTGGCGCCGACGGTGAGCAGGCCGTGATTGCGCAGGATCAGCGCGTGTCCCTTGCCGAGGTCGCGCACCAGCCGCTCGCGCTCGGTGAGGTTGTCGTCGGCGGCGATGCCCTCATAGTCGTGGATGCCGACCTCGTCATAGAACTCGATGCTCATCTGGTTGAGCGGCAGCAGCCCGCCTTCCTGCGCCGCCACCGTCATGCCGGCCAGCGTGTGGGTGTGCATGACGCAGGCGGCGTCGTGCCGCTCGCGATGCACCGCCGAATGGATGACGAAGCCGGCCGGGTTCACCGGCCAGGACGTCTCCTGCGCCGGCTCGCCCTCGGCGTCGACCACCACCAGCGACGAGGCGGTGATCTCCTCGAACAAGAGGCCGTAGGGATTGACCAGGAAGCGATGACCCTCGCCCGGCAGCCGCACCGAGAGATGGGTGAACACCGTGTCGGACATGCCGAAATGGGCGATCAGCCGGTAGGCGGCGGCGAGGTCCTCGCGCAGTTCCTGCTCGGTGGGCTGGTAGCCCGGGGCGGGCGGAGCGGGCGGCACGGCGGGGATAGGCATGGGCGGCTCCGGCGGGTTCAGCGAATAGCGAAGGAAGCGAGCGGGTCGTCGCGCTCGGTGCGGATGACGTTCTCCGGGCGGGCCGGATCGGCATGGCCGATGGCGATGCCGCAGATGAGCATGAGGTCGGGCGGCGCGTCCAGGAACGCCGCCACCGTCGGCGCGTACATCGCCCAGTCGGCCTGCGGGCAGGCATCGAGCCCGGCCTCGCGCAGGAGCAGCAGCACGGTCTGCAGATAGATGCCGAGATCGAGCCACTGATAGGGCGTGGCATTGCGCCCGATGAACAGGAGCACGCCGGCCGGGGCGCCGAAGAACTGGAAATTCTCGTCGATCCATGCCTTGCGGGCGACCGGATCGTGGCGGTCGATGCCGAGCGCGCCATAGAGGATCTCGCCATTGCGCCGGCGGCGGGCGAGCGCGGCCGGCGTCAGCACCGGCGGGTAGAAGGGATGCGCCATCGGCTCGCCGTCCGGCAGCTCGGCGAGGCGGGCGCGCATCAGCGCCTTCAGCGCGGCGATCTCCCCGCCGTCGACGAGGCGCGCCGCCCAGGGCTGGAGATTGCCGCCGGAGGGTGCCCGCGCCGCCCGGCGCAGCACGTCTTCGAGGAGGGCGCGCGACACCGGCCGGTCGAGAAAGGCGCGCGTCGAGACGCGGCCGTCCACCGCTTGCGAAACGCTCATCCCGCCCGGCGCCGCGCCGGTCACGGCACGCTCCATTCCCGCCCGCGCGGGGTGTCGACATATTCCGGCCAGCGATAGCCGATCGGGGCCGCGAAATCCTTCGGCAGCAGCGGCGCCACCCATTTGCTGCCGCCAACCCCGCCACCGGTGCGTTCCTCGAACTCGGCGCGGATCGCCGCCAGCGCCGCCGGGTCGGTCATCAGCTCGATGACGGTGGTGGCGATCACCGAAGCCGCCCTGCTCCACATCGGGTCGATGCAGGCCGGCACCCCGCCCATGGCGTTGCGGGTCCATTCCGGGTAGCGGTAACCGGGCTGGGGCGGCTGCAGGGTCGGGCGGGCCACATAGAGCCGCACCGTTGGCGCGTGCCAGGTGTAGTCGACATAGTCGTCGGCGGCGTAGTTCAGCTGCCAGGCCGGCAGTTGCGCCCGGAACGCCGCCTCTGCCTCCCAGGGCGGGGTCAGCTTTTCCATGCCGGTGAGGAACGGCTCGTCCATCGGCTCCAGCCCGAGCCCGGTCTGGAGCTGCCGGGCGAAGTCCTTCGCCTCCTCGCTCCACACCGGCGCGCCGAGTTTTTCGAAATTGCCGAAGGTCAGCTTCGACATCGCGGTGTTGGGCAGGCCGGCGCGGGTCTTGGTGATCCACGCCTTGGTGACGGTGCAATGGGTCATCGCCGCGATGTGGTCGGCGTTGCGGTCGAGCACCGCGAAGGCAGCCTCGCACATGGCGAGGTTGGGCGCGCGCATCGAATACTGGATCTGCCCGATGCCCGGGGCGATGTTGTCGGCGGTGGCCTGCCCGGCGATCGGGATGAACTCGTTGAGCGTCCACGAGCCGGAATGCGGCAGCATGGATTCCTTCATCATCTTCGAGTTGGTGTACATCAGGCACACCGCGTCGATGGCGCCGGGCGCCCGCGCCATGGCGTGCACGTGGCTCACCGTGCCGCCGGCGGCCTCGTTCTGCCAGGTCTCCGGATTCTCGCACTCGAAGGTGTAGATCCGGCTCCAATAGGGGGCGCTGGTGGTCTCCCAGAAGCAGCCATTGGTCAGCGCCGGAAAGGAATGCGGGTGGAAGCTGAAGGCGGCGTCCAGCCCGTCATAATAGCCATGCGCGGCATGCACCGGCTTGGCGCCGCACATCTTCTCGGCCGGCTCGCCGAAATAGACCAGCGTGCCGCCGATGCCGTGTTCCTCCATCGCCCGCTTGGCGGCAAGGAAGCCGGCAAAGGATCCCATGCCGAGCGCCGAATGCGGATCGGTATGGCCGGCCGCGCGCGGGCTCTCGCCGGGGCGCGGGGCGCGATAGGGCACCGGCGCCTGCGTCTGGCCGGGCACGGCGTCATATTCGGCATAGCCGGCGATCACCGGGCCGGGGCCGTTCGACCAGCGGGCGCGGAAGGCGGTCGGCATGCCCGCCGTGCCGCGCTCCACCGTGAAGCCTTCCGCCTCCAGCCGGTCCATGTACCAGGCGGAGGATTTGTACTCCCGCCAGGACGGCTCGTGCAGGTTCCAGATGGTCATGTGGTCGGCGGAGAAATCCGCCTGCCTGTCGCCGAGATAGGCGAGCGCGCTCGCCTGCGCCGGGCTCCAATCCCCTGCGGAGGTGTCAGGATCGACCATGGTCACACCTCGTCGCGGATCAGCGGGGCGGTGGAGCAGTGCAGGCCGCCGCCGCCGGAGATCACCTTGTCATAGGGAACGGTGATCACCTCGACCCCGTGCAAGGCGAGCCGGTCCATGGTGTAGCCGGAGACGCCTTCCGGCATCAGCATGCGGTAGGGGGCGACGGCGAGCGAGTTGATGATGGCGCCGTCATCCTCGTGATGCAGCTCGATCAGCCGGATGCCCAGTTCGTTCAGCCGCTCGATGAACCAGTAGGGCAGCAAGGTGAAGTTGGCGATGGCGAGGTCGGGGCCGATCATCACGAACAGCCCGTCAATGTGCAGCCGGTAGCCGGTGAGCGGCACCTTGATCAGCTCGACGCCCTGCGAGCGCATCACCTCCTCGATCTGCCGCGCGCCTTCGTCATTGGTGCGCGACGAGACGCCGGTGGCGGCGACCTTGGAGTTGAGCCAGCAGAAGCTGCCGCCCTCGGCGACGCCGGTGCCGGAAATGGTGCGCAGGATCGGGCAGCCGATCTTGGCCAGCGTGCGGGTCGCCGGCAGTTCCTCGCCGCGGCGGATGCGCGGGCCGAGCCGCATCACCATGGCGCCGCCACCGATGCCGACCACCGCGTCGCGGGTGTAGCAGGTCTTCATGCGGCCGGGCGCGGGCGCGTCGATGAACACCACCTCGACGCCCTCAGCCCTCAGCGCCGCGACATAGGCGTCGTGCTGCGCCTGCATGGCGGTGAGGTCCGGCGGCTCGTCGCCGCGCCAGTACCAGCCGGCCTGGGTGTCGCCGAAGGCGTTGTTGTCGAGCCGCTTGGCGGTGTCGACGACGTTCACCTCGTCGCCGGGCCGGTGCATCAGTACCACGCGCAGCCGGCCGACATCGTTGGTGCAGCCCCATTTGCGCCCCCACCAGCGGGTCAGCTGCTCCTCATCCTCGAAGGCCGGCTCCGGCTCGGAGGGGAACTGCTTGATCAGCTGGTTGTAGCGCCATTCGTTCTCGGTGATCGCGCCCAATTCAGGCTCCCGGCAAGGACATCATCGCGTGCACCAGGACGGTGCGTCGCCAGAAAGCCTAGGAGCGGCCCGAGGGCGTTGCAACATAAATTTGGAGTCAACTCCAAATTTATCGAAGCCTCATGCCACCCCGGCGTTTGCCGTGCCGGCGCCCGCCGGCTCGCGCAGGATCTGGCTGAGGATGAAGCGGATGTTGCGCGCGCCCTGTCCCAGCATCTCCTCCACCGTGCCGTCGGTGCGGGCGACGAAATTGCCGAACTGGAAGGTGGTGATGCCGACGATCAGCTCCGACAGCACGATGGGGTCCACCGTCGGGTCGAGCCGCCCGCGCTGCTGGTAGGTGCGGATCAGGCGGATGTAGTGGCGCTTGATCAGCGTGTTGAGCCGGGCACCGGTGCGGCTGGCCCGTCCGTCCGGCTCCAGATACTGCGCGGACATGATCACCCGCCAGCATTCGCGCGACAGATGCCGCATCGCCTGCTCGGCCAGCAGCCGCTCGAAGGAGAGGATGCCCTCCACCGGGTCGTCCGGCAGGTTGCGAATGAAGCTGCGGCGCTCGGGCAGCGCGGCGTGCACGTGGCGCAGCGCCAGCTCCATCAGCAGGTTCGGCTTGGTGGCGAAGTAGTTGTAGACGGTCGCCGGCGCCACCGAGGCCTTCTCGGCGATCGTCTCGATCCGCGTCGCCTCATAGCCCTTCTGGCTGAACAGATGCTCGGCGGCGTCCAAAACTTGTTCAGCCCTGAGCCGCTTGTGCTTTTCCCTTAGGCTGCCGCCGGCCATTCCCCAAACCCTTTCCGCGCCCGGACCTGTTTCCCGAAGCGTCGCTGTTCTAGCCGAGCCGCGTCGGCAAGGCGATCTATATTCTGCTCTAAAAATAGAGTTGACGATAAAAATTCCAACCCGAATTATATCCCGTGCCGGCCCGGCGGCCATGGCCCGTTCCACGATGGCCCATTCCGCCGCAGCCGGCGCCCTTGCGGACGCGGCCGGCCGCTCGCGGGCGACAGCTCGATCCTCCCTGCCGCGGCGCGAACGCGCCGGATCTCGATGGTGGTGCATGCTTCAGTTGATCGACAATCCTCCCCCCTGGCCGAACGGCGCGCGCTGCGCGGTGTGCTTCTCGTTCGACTTCGACGCCGAGAGCCTGCTGCACCTCTATTATCCGCAGGATTCCACCCGCCGGATCAACCTGTCCTCGTCGCTGCGCTATGGCGCCCGGGTGGC
This sequence comes from Ancylobacter sonchi, assembly GCF_018390695.1. Classification (GTDB taxonomy): domain Bacteria; phylum Pseudomonadota; class Alphaproteobacteria; order Rhizobiales; family Xanthobacteraceae; genus Ancylobacter; species Ancylobacter sonchi. Next base: position 532,456 of record NZ_JAHBGF010000020.1, read on the forward strand.
GGTGCCGCGCATCGCCCGCATCTGGAAGCATTTCGGCCTCCGCCAGACGGTGTTCGTGCCCGGCTGGTGCGTCGAGACCTATCCCGCCGCCATCGAGGCGCTGCTGGAGGACGGCCACGAGCTCGGCCATCACGGTTGGCTGCACGAGCGGCCGAACCAGCTCGCCCCGAGCGATGAGCGCCGGGTGCTGGAGCTCGGCATCGCCGCCATCGAGAAGGTCACCGGCAAGCCGCCGGTCGGCTACCGCGCGCCCTCCGGCGCCTTCTCCGAGCACACGCTCGACCTCCTGATCGAGCACGGCTTCACCTATGACGCCTCGCTTGCCGGCGACGACGTGCCCTATCTCCTCGAAGGCACGCGCGGCCGCCTCGTCGAGCTGCCCTCCGACCATCCGCTCGACGACTGGCCGCAATATGTGAACCTCAAGGAATTCAACATGGGGATGACCATCCAGTCGCCGGCGCGGGCGATGGAGGTCTTCCGCGCCGAGTTCGACGCCGCCTGGAACCATGGCGGCGTGTGGGCGGCGATCTGGCACCCCTTCGTGTCCGGCCGGCTCGCCCGCGCCGAGGCGATGGTCGAGCTGATCGAGCACATGCAGGCCAAGGGCGGGGTGTGGTTCGCCACCCTTGCCGAGATGGCCGCGCACATCAACGGCGTGATCGCGCGCGGCGAATGGACGCCGTCCGTCGAGCGCCTGCCGTTCTGGCCCGAGCCGGTGCCGCAGCCGGTGCGGCCGAGCCGCTAGGCGCCAAGTTACTGAGAGCCCGGCCACTGAGTGCCTGGCCGTCAAGTGCCGAACCCTTCCTTCCAGACAAGGCCAAAGGCCACTTCCAGATCACAGGGAACTTCGATGCTTCACAGGACGATCCTGACTGCCGTCGCGACGCTCGGCCTTGTCGGCCAGTTCGCGATGACCCATCCCGCCTCGGCGCAGGCGCTGCCGCCGGAAGTCGCCAAGAGCAAGGTGGTGCGCGTCGCCATCGAGGCGGCCTACCCGCCGCTCGAGGTGCGCAACACTGCCGGCGAACTCGAAGGCTTCGACATCGACCTCATCCGCGCGATGGGCAAGGTGCTCGGCGTCACCATCGAGCATCAGGACGGTGCCTTCGAGCAGATGACGCCGTCGCTGCAGTCGGGCCGCGTCGACATGATCATGAGCGGCTTCTACGACACGCCCAAGCGCCGCGCGATGTTCGACTTCATCGACTATCTCAAGGCCGGCGCGCAGTTCTATTCGCTCGCCGCCAACAAGGAGGTGCAGAAGCTGGAGGACCTGTGCGGCAAGACCGTCTCCAGCGTCCGCGGCACCTCCTATCCCGACACCATCAAGGCATTCTCGGACAAGATCTGCGCCGGCAAGGAGCCGATCACGGTCATCCTCGACACCAATCTCGGCCAGCAGATCACCAATCTGAAGACCGGGCGCATCGTCGCCGGCGTGCAGGGCCTCGAAGCGGTGCCGACCATCGTGCAGACCGAGCCGGGCACCTTCATGATCCTCGGCGAGCCGATCTCCATGGCGCTGATGGGCATGGCCTTCAACAAGGATGCCGACAGCACCGTGCTGCGCGACGCCTTCGCCTATGCGCTGAAGCAGGTGATCGCCGACGGCACCTATGACCAGCTGATCAAGAAGTGGAAGCTGGACATCTCCGCCTATAAGGACGTCAGCATCAACGCCGGGCCGCAGCCGTGAGCGCCGCCCCCCACGCCGATGTTGCGCGCGGGGGGCCGTCCATGGCGGAGGAGCTTGACATAGCGCGCCTCCGCCATGTCAGGCGCCCGCATTTCGGACGGATCGCGGCCATCGTCGCGATCCTCTTCGTCGCCTTCCTGCTGGTGCGAGCCTTCGCCCATGGCAAGATCGACTGGGCGACCACCTGGGAATTCCTGTTCTGGCCCACCATCCTGTGGGGGCTGTTCAACACGGTGTGGATGTCCTTCGTCTGCATGGCGGTGGGCATCGCCATCGGGCTGGCCTGCGCGGTGGCGCACGCCTCGACCAATCCGGTGCTGAAGGGCGCGGCGATCTTCTACGCTTGGTTCTTCCGCGGCGCGCCGGTGATCCTGCAATTGCTCATCTGGTTCAATCTGGCGCTGGTGTTTCCCACCCTCGGCATTCCCGGCCTGTTCGAGTTCAAGACCGTCGTCGTCATCACCCCGGCGGTGGCGACCATATTGAGCCTCGGCCTCAACGAGGGCGCCTATGTGTCGGAGATCATCCGCTCCGGCATGCTCGGTGTCGATCGCGGGCAGTATGAGGCGGCCAAGGCGATGGGCATGACCAATGGCACCGCGCTCCGGCGCATCATCCTGCCGCAGGCGATGCGCATCGTGGTGCCGCCGCTCGGCAACGAGTTCATCGGCCTCGTCAAGATGACTGCGCTCGCCTCGATCATCGGCTTCGGCGACGTCGTGCGCAGCGCCCAGGACATCTATTATTCCAACGCCAAGGTCATCGAATTGCTGATGGTGCCAACCTTCTGGTTCCTGGTGGTCGTCACCGTGCTCACCCTCGGCCAGCGCGTGCTGGAGCGCCGCTTCGGGCGTGGCTTCGGCACCGGGGGCGCCCGATGACCCGAACGGACGGCACTTCGAGCGTCACGCCGGTCGTCTCGGCGGTGAAGGTCGGCAAGAAGTTCGGCGGCCATCAGGCGCTGGCCGACGTCACCATGGACGTCATGCCCGGCGAGGTGGTGTGCATCATCGGCCCCTCCGGCTCGGGCAAGACCACCTTCCTGCGCTGCATCAACCAGCTGGAGAGCTTCGACAGCGGCGGGCTGTGGCTCGACGGCGAGCTGCTCGGCTATCGCCGGGTCGGCGAGGCGCTGCACCCCTTGAGCGACAAGGAGATCGCCCGCCAGCGCCGCAAGACCGGCATGGTGTTCCAGCGCTTCAACCTGTTCCCGCACATGACGGCGCTGGAGAACGTCACCGAGGCGCCGGTGCAGGTGCTCAGGCGCCGGCGCGACGAGGTGCACGACGCGGCGATGCTGCTGCTCGACCGGGTGGGCCTCGCCCACAAGGCGGGCGCCTATCCCTCCGAGTTGTCGGGTGGCCAGCAGCAGCGCATCGCCATCGCCCGCGCGCTCGCCATGCAGCCGAAGCTGATGCTGTTCGACGAGCCGACTTCGGCGCTCGACCCCGAGCTGGTCGGCGAGGTGCTGGCGGTGATGCGCGACCTCGCCGCCAGCGGCATGACCATGATCGTGGTCACCCATGAGCTGGGCTTTGCCCGCGAGGTCGGCGACCGGGTGGTGTTCATGGACCAGGGGCGGGTGGTCGAGACCGGTACCGCCACCGAGCTGATGAACGACCCGAAGGAAGCGCGCACCCGCAACTTCCTCAAGACCGCTTTCACGCGCGGCTGACGCCGTCTGCCGCTATGCTCGTGGGATTCGTAGCCGCCGCCCGCGATCGCGCCTTCCAGGGAGCCTTGCCGTGTCGAACCTGACGATCGATTCCGACCGCCTGTGGTCGAGCCTGATGGAAACCGCCCGCTTCGGCGGCACGCCGGACGGTGGCATCCGCCGCCTCACCCTCACGGCGGAAGACCGGCAGGTGCGCGACTGGCTGCGCGCCGAGTGCGAGGCGCTCGGCTGCACCGTCGCCATCGACGCGCTCGGCAACATGTTCGCCACCCGGCCGGGGACGGATCCCGACGCGCTGCCCATCGCCATGGGCAGCCATCTCGACACCCAGCCCACCGGCGGCAAGTTCGACGGCGTGCTGGGCGTGCTGGCCGGCCTCGAAGTGCTGCGCACCTTCCACGCCGCCGGCTACGTCACCCGCCGGCCGCTGATGCTGGTGAACTGGACCAATGAGGAGGGCTCGCGCTTCTCTCCGGCGATGATCTCGTCCGGCGCCTATGCCGGCGTCTTCACCGTCGACGACGTGTTGGCGCGGACCGATGCGCAGGGCGTCACCTTCGGCGACGCGCTGGAGGGCATCGGCTATGCCGGCGAGGCGCCGGTCGGCTCGGTGAAGTTCGGCGAGATGTTCGAGCTGCACATCGAGCAGGGTCCGGTGCTGGAGCATGAGGACAAGACCATCGGCATCGTCACCGGCGTGCAGGGCATACGATGGTACGATATTACTGTAGAAGGTTGCGCCGCCCATGCCGGCACCACGCCGATGCCGCTGCGCCGCGATGCGCTGGTCGGAGCGGCCGAAATCGTCCTCATCGTCCACCGCATCGCCCTCGAGCATGACGGCGTCGCCACCATCGGCGAGATCGGCGTGGTGAACGCCTCACGCAACGTGGTGCCGGGCGAGGTGCGCCTCACCCTCGACCTGCGCCACCCCGAGACGGCCGCCCTTGAGGCGATGGAGAAGGCGGTCGAGGCCGCGCTGGCAGGACCGGCCTTCGCCAAGACCCCGGCCCGCCTCGTCCGGATGTGGGACAGTCCGCCGGTGGCGTTCGACGCCGGCTGCATTGCCGCCGTGCGGGACGGCGCGGCTGCCGCGGGCTATCCGGCGCGGGAGATCGTCTCCGGTGCCGGGCATGATTCCGTCTACACCGCCCGGGTGGTGCCGACCTCGATGATCTTCGTGCCCTGCAAGGACGGTCTGAGCCACAATCCGGCCGAGAGCGCCACGCAGGCCGACTGCGCCGCCGGCGCCCAGACCCTGCTCAACGCCGTGCTTGCCCGCGCCGACGGGGCGAGCGGGAACTGACGAACGGATGGAGCCGTGGAAGCCCGGCTCCATCCGACGCCTCGTGGCTCGGGTCGGCCCGGTAGACCGTCTCCGGCTTCCATAGCCGCACTGGACGGCCGGCCGGGCGCGGATTAGACCGCTGGGATGCGTCCCGGTCTCATCATCTTCGATTGCGATGGCGTGCTGATCGACAGCGAGGTGCTCAGCGCCCGCGCGCTCATCGACGAGCTGGCCTGTCACGGCGTTGCCGTCGACATGGAGTTCGTGGCGCGCCACTTCATCGGCCGGGCCTACCAGGTGATCCTGACCGAGGTCCGCGAGCAGTTCGGCGTCGTGCTGCCGGCGAGCTTCGAGGCAGAGTATCGCGCGCGGCTGATCGCCGCCTTCGAGGGCACGCTGTCGCCGATGCCCGGCGCCGTCGAGACGCTGGAGGCGCTCGATATTCCCTATTGCCTCGCCACCTCGTCGACGCCGATGCGGCTCGCCGCGTCGCTGCGGATCGCGCGGCTCGAGCGCTTCTTTGCCGGCCGCGCCTTCACCGCGAGCGAGGTGTCGCGCGGAAAGCCTGCGCCCGACCTCTTCCTGCATGCCGCCACCCGCATGGGTGCCGAGCCGGCCGCCTGCGTCGTGGTGGAGGACAGCGTCGCCGGCCTTCAGGCGGGCGTGGCCGCCGGCATGCAGGTGTGGCACTTTACCGGCGGCAGCCATCTTGCCCTCAGGGCGGCTGTCCTGCCGGACGATCTCCGTCCGGAACGGAGTTTCGCCAGTTTCACCGAATTGCGGGAGGCGCTGCCGGACCTGTTCCGGTCGCCCGTTCCCGTGTCTGCCGATCGGGCCAATCCCGCATGAACCTTCCCACCGAGCTCGATGCCTCCGCCGACGATCAGGCCGCCCGCGCCGCCTGGCTCTACTACATTGGCGGCCTGACGCAGGACCAGATCGCCGCTGAGATGGGGGTCTCGCGCCAGCGCGCCCAGCGACTGGTGAGCCGTGCGGTGGCCGCCGGCCTCATCCATGTGCGGCTGAACCATCACCTGGCGAGCTGCCAGGAGCTGGAGACCGCGCTGCGCGAGCGTTTCCGGCTGGTGCGCTGCCGGGTCATGCCCGGGCTGGGCGCCGACCGCGACCCGGTGCGCGCCATCGCGCCGGCGGCGGCGGCGGAGATGGAACGGGTGCTGCGCCAGCCCGAACCGCTGGTCATCGCGCTCGGCACCGGCCGCGCCATGCGCGGCATGGTGGAGGCGCTCAGCGCGATCGAGGCGCCGCAACATCGGCTGGTGTCGCTGATCGGCAATATAGCGCCGGACGGCTCGGCTTCCTATTTCGACGTCATCATGCGGATGGCGGAAAAGGTGCATGCGCCGCACTACCCGATGCCGGTGCCGGTGATCTCCGACACCGCCGAGGAGAACGCCACCTTCCAGTCGCTCGGCCCGGTGCGCAAGGTGCGCGAGCTGGCGCGCGCGGCGGACGTCACCTTCGTCGGCGTCGGCCAGATGAGCGACGACGCGCCGCTGCTGACCGACGGCTTCCTCAAGCCGTCGGAGCTGCACGAGGTGCAGGCGGCCGGAGCGGTCGGCGAAGTCGCCGGCCGCATCTTCGATGTCGAGGGCCGCTATCTCGACCTCGCGATCAACCAGCGCCTCGGCGGCATGCAGGCGCCGGCCGCCCGGCCCGACCGCCCGGTCATCGGCGTGGCCGCCGGCCCGTCGAAGGTTCCGGCCATCGCGGCGGCGCTGCGCTCGGGCATCCTCAACGGGCTGATCACCGACGAGCCCACCGCGCGCGGCGTGCTGGCCGTCTGACGGCTCCCGCCGCTCCGGCTTTTTCCAACGATTCCGGCGTCACGCCAACGTGTCGCCACGCCCGGCAACCGGCGCGGTGGCGGCGGCGTTGAATCCCCGTATTTCCATGCCTTGCGCTCCATCCGGCCGGGAGAAGGGAGCCTGCGTCTCGCAGGTGCAGCACGGTATGGGAATTGACGACGCGTCATCCTAGGTGAATATTTGCCCACAAGGCGATGAATTGCTCAAATCGCCAGGGAGGAAAGCCATGAACGTCACCGCCCGCGCCCTCATGGGCGCGTCGCTGCTGCTTGCCGCTACCAGCGCCGTCTCGGCGCAGACCACCATCACCGTCGCCACGGTGAACAATGGCGACATGATCCGCATGCAGCGGCTCACATCCGACTTCAACGCCAAGCATCCCGACATCAAGGTCAACTGGGTGACGCTGGAGGAGAACGTGCTGCGCCAGCGCGTCACCACCGACATCGCCTCCAAGGGCGGCCAGTACGACGTGCTGACCATCGGCAATTACGAGGTGCCGATCTGGGCCAAGCAGAACTGGCTGGTCGCGCTCGACAATCTCGGCGCCGACTACGACCAGGCCGACCTGCTGCCGCAGGTGGCGGCGGCGCTCACCGTGGGCGGCAAGCTGTATGCGGCGCCGTTCTATGCCGAGAGCTCGATGCTGATGTATCGCACCGATCTTCTGGAGAAGGCCGGGCTGAAGATGCCGGAGAATCCTGACTGGGGCTTCATCACCGAGGCGGCGGCCAAGATGACCGACAAGGCGGCCGGCGTGTACGGCATCTGCCTGCGCGGCAAGGCCGGCTGGGGCGAGAACATGGCGTTCCTCACCTCGATGAACAATTCCATGGGCGGCGCCTGGTTCGACATGCAGTGGAAGCCGCAATTCGACAAGCCGGAATGGAAGAAGACCCTCGACACCTATCTGAAGCTGATGACCAGCTACGGCCCTCCCGGCTCGTCCTCAAACGGCTTCAACGAGAACCTCGCGTTGTTCCAGACCGGTAAATGCGGCATGTGGATCGACGCCACCGTCGCCGCCTCCTTCATCTCCGACCCGAAGGAATCCAAGGTCGCCGACAAGGTGGGCTTCGCGCCGGCGCCGACCCGCGCGGGCGGCTCTAACCACGGCAACTGGCTGTGGTCGTGGAACCTCGCCATTCCCGCCAGCACCACCAAGGCCGACGCCGCCAAGACCTTCGTCGCCTGGGCGACCTCGCCGGCCTACACCAAGCTGGTGGCGGAGAAGGAGGGCATCGCCAACGTGCCGCCGGGCACCCGCACCTCGCTCTACAAGAACGAGGCCTATCTGAAGGCGGCGCCCTTCGCGCCGATGACGCTCAAGGCCATCGAGGCGGCCAACACCCAGAAGCCGTCCGAGCAGCCCGTTCCCTATACCGGCGGCCAGTTCGTGGCGATCCCCGAGTTCCAGGCCATCGGCACCGCGGTCGGCCAGCAATTCTCGGCAGCACTCGCCGGCAAGGCGACCGCCGACCAGGCCCTGGCCGCCTCGCAGGCGCTGACCTCCCGCGAGATGACCCGCGCCGGCTATCCCAAATAGCGGGCACCCGAGGCCGGGCGGCGCTTCCCTCGCGCCGCCCGCCACCCGTTCCGCAGTCCCACCCTTGCCTCGCAGGCGCGGCGGATGCCGCCGGCCGCCTGCCCACGCCGGGAGCCCACCCATGGCGACGCAAGCCTCGCAGACCGCAAGCCGGCTGATGCTCTCCCCGGCGGTGCTGCTGCTGTTCCTCTGGATGATCGTGCCGCTCGGCATGACCATCTATTTCTCCTTCCTGCGCTTCAACCTGCTGATGCCGGGGACGGAGGCGTTCACTGGCTTCGAGAACTACGTCTACTTCTTCACCGATCCGGCGTTCTGGCCGGCGCTGGCCAACACGCTGACGCTGGTGCTCGGCGTGCTGGTCATCACGGTGATCGGCGGGGTGGCGCTGGCGGTGCTGCTCGACCAGCCGATGTGGGGGCAGGGGATCGTGCGCGTCCTCGTCATCGCGCCGTTCTTCGTCATGCCCAGCGTCTCGGCGCTGGTGTGGAAGAACATGCTGATGAACCCGGTGAACGGGCTGTTCGCTGCCTTCGCCCGCGGGCTCGGCCTCGAACCCTTCGACTTCTTCGCCGACGCGCCGCTCGCCTCGATCATCGTCATCGTCGCCTGGCAATGGCTGCCCTTCGCGACGCTCATCCTGCTCACCGCCATGCAGAGCCTCGACCGCGAGCAGATGGAGGCGGCGGAGATGGACGGTGCCGGACCGTTCTGGCGCTTCCTGCACCTCACCGTGCCGCATCTGACGCGGGCGACCACCGTGGTGGTGCTGATCCAGACCATCTTCCTGCTGTCGGTGTTCGCCGAGATCCTCGTCACCACCAATGGCGGGCCGGGCACCGCTTCCACCACGCTGACCTTCCTCGTCTACATGCAGTCCATGCTGCAATTCGACGTCGGGCTCGGCTCCGCCGGCGGCATCGTTGCCGTTATCCTCGCCAACATCGTCGCGATCTTCCTCATGCGGATGATCGGCCGGAACCTGGAGGCCTGACATGTCACGCGCCGTCTCGACACGCCGCAAGGCCGTCGTCACCGCCCTGGCCTGGGGCGTCGGGCTGGTCATCTTCTTCCCGATCCTGTGGACGGTGCTGACCTCCTTCAAGACCGAGGGCGAGGCGATCAACGCTCACCCGTCCTTCCTGTTCTTCGACTGGACGCTGGAGAACTACCACACCGTCAACGAGCGCTCCGACTACCTCGCGCATTTCTGGAACTCGGTGGTGATCGCGCTCGGCTCGACGCTGATCGGACTTCTCATCGCCATTCCCGCCGCCTGGTCGATGGCCTTCGTGCCGGGCAAGCGGACCAAGGACCTGCTCATGTGGATGCTGTCCACCAAGATGATGCCGGCGGTCGGCGTGCTGGTGCCGATCTACCTGCTGGCGCGCGACACCGGCCTGCTCGACAGCAAGACCGGCCTCGTCATCGTGCTGACGCTGGTCAACCTGCCGATCATCGTGTGGATGCTCTACACCTACTTCAAGGAGATCCCCGGCGAGATCCTCGAAGCGGCACGCATGGACGGTGCCTCGCTGGGCTCGGAAATCCTCTACGTGCTGACCCCGATGGCGGTGCCGGGCATCGCCTCGACGCTGCTGCTCAACGTCATCCTCGCCTGGAACGAGAGCTTCTGGACGCTGAACCTCACCGCCGCCAACTCGGCGCCGCTGACCGCCTTCATCGCCAGCTATTCGAGCCCCGAAGGGCTGTTCTACGCGAAATTGTCCGCCGCCAGCACCATGGCCATCGCGCCGATCCTGATCCTCGGCTGGTTCAGCCAGAAGCAGCTGGTGCGCGGCCTCACCTTCGGCGCCGTGAAATAGGAGACTGCCATGGGCGAGATCGTTCTTTCCGAGGTCAAGAAGTCGTTCGGCGGCGTCTCCATCATCCAGGGGATCGACCTCACCATCGACGATGGCGAGTTCGCGGTGTTCGTCGGGCCGTCCGGCTGCGGCAAGTCCACCCTTCTACGGCTCATCGCCGGGCTGGAGGACACGTCGTCGGGCACCATCTCCATCGACGGGCACGACGCCACCCACCTGCCGCCGGCCCGGCGCGGCCTCGCCATGGTGTTCCAGAGCTACGCGCTCTACCCGCATATGAGCGTGCGCAAGAACATCGCCTTCCCGCTGCGCATGGCCGGCGTGCCGAAGGACGAGCAGGAGCGCAAGGTCGAGGCGGCGGCGAAGGTGCTCAACCTCACCCCCTATCTCGACCGCCGGCCAGGCCAGCTGTCCGGCGGCCAGCGCCAGCGCGTCGCCATCGGCCGGGCCATCGTGCGCGAGCCCTCGGCCTTCCTGTTCGACGAGCCGCTGTCCAATCTCGATGCGGCGCTGCGCGTCTCGATGCGGCAGGAGATCTCCGAGCTGCACCGCTCGCTTAAGACCACGATGATCTACGTTACCCACGACCAGGTCGAGGCTATGACCATGGCCAACAAGATCGTGGTGCTGAACGCCGGACGCATCGAGCAGGTCGGCTCGCCGCTGGAGCTCTACAAGAGCCCGGCCAACCTGTTCGTCGCCGGCTTCATCGGCTCGCCGAAGATGAACTTCATCGCCGGGGCGGAAGCCGCGAAACATGGCGTCCATACGATCGGCGTGCGGCCCGAGCATATCGCCATCGCCGCCGACGGTCCGTGGAAGGGGGTGGTCGGCCTTGCCGAGCATCTCGGCTCGGACACCTTCCTCAAGGTGCAGGTGGACGGCATCGGCCCGCTGACCGTGCGCGCCGGCGGCGAGGTGGGGCTGAACTATGGCGACACCGTCGGCCTCGCGCCGCAGGCCGGCAAGCTGCATCGCTTCGACGAGGGCGGCCGGGCCGTCGCCGGATAGCGCCGCGACAGCGGCCGGCAGGAGGTTCCTCGCGCGTCGCGCGAGGCGGATCAAGGCGTTGCCCGAGGCGCTGGCGTCGACGGCGGCAAACTGGATGACACGAGATGAATACGCCCGCCCCATCGCTTCCCGCCTATGACCGCTCGGAGCTGACGCCGGGCATCGTCCATATCGGGCTGGGCAATTTCCACCGCGCGCACCAGGCCGTCTATCTCGACGACCTGTTCGCGCTTGGCGAGGGCCATGACTGGGCGATCATCGGCGCCGGGGTGCGCCCGGCCGATGCGCGGATGCGCGACGCGCTGAAGGCGCAGGACTGCCTGTCCACCGTCATCGAGCTGGACCCTTCCGGCAAGCGGGCGCGCCGCGTCGGCGCCATGATCGACTTCCTGCCAGTCGAGCCCGGCAATGGTCCGCTGATCGCCGCTATGTCGCGGCCGGAGATCCGCATCGTCAGCCTGACGGTGACGGAGGGCGGCTATTTCATGGATCCGGCCGGCCGGCTCGACACCGCCGCTAGTGAGATCGTCGCCGACGCTGCCGATCCCGCCGCGCCGCAGACCGCCTTCGGCGCCATCCTCGCCGCGCTGAAGGCGCGCCGCGCCGCCGGCATCGCACCCTTCACGGTGATGAGCTGCGATAACCTGCCGGGCAACGGCCATGTCACCCGGCAGGTGGTGGTCGGGCTGGCCGAGCTGTTCGACGCCGAGCTGGCGCGATGGGTCGACGCCCATGTCGCGTTTCCCAATGGCATGGTCGACCGCATCACCCCGGCGACCGGCGAGCGCGAATGCGCCATGGCCGCCGCCTTCGGCCTCGACGACCCGGTGCCGGTGACCTGCGAGCCATTCCGCCAATGGGTGCTGGAGGACGATTTCCCCGCCGGGCGGCCGGCGCTGGAGAAGGTGGGCGTCGTCTTCACCGATCACGTCCATGCCTATGAGGCGATGAAGATCCGCATCCTCAATGGCGGCCACGCCATCATCGCCTACCCCGGCGGGCTGATGGATATCGAGCTGGTGCACGAGGCGATGGAGGAGGCGCTGATCGTCGCCTTCCTCGATAAGGTGGAGCGCGAGGAGATCATCCCCATCGTGCCGCCGGTGCCCGGCACCGATCTCGCGGCCTATTACGCCATCATCCGCGAGCGCTTCGCCAATCCCGAGGTGGCGGACACGGTACGGCGGCTCTGCCTCGACGGCTCCAACCGCCAGCCGAAATTCATCGTGCCTTCGATCCGCGACAACCGCGCTGCCGGGCGGTTGCCGACCGGGCTGATCCTCGCTTCGGCGCTGTGGTGTCGCTACTGCGCCGGCGTGTCGGATTCCGGCGCGGTCATCGCCGCGAACGATCCCAACTGGGAGGCGCTGACGGCGCGGGCCCGGCAGGCCAAGGCCGATCCCGCCGTGTGGCTCGCCATGCAGGAGGTCTATGGCGATCTCGGCGAGGATACCGAGGTGGTGGCCGCCTTCAGGGCGGCGCTGCAGGCGCTGTGGGCGAAGGGCACGCGCGCGATGCTGACCGGGTATCTCGCCGGCTGAGGCTCCATGGCGTCAGGCTGACGGGCCGGCTGCAAGCCTCAGATGGCGAGAGCGGAGGCGAAGCGCCTCCCGGCCTAACAGGGGCGCCGGCGGTCCAGCCGTGCCTACGCCCGGGGCCTCGCCGCCAAGTGGCATGCCGGTGGTGCCCTTGCCGACCCCTCGTCTGTACGGCCCCGAGTTGTCTCGCCGTTGCGCACGTACCTGCGTCAAACCGCTTGCCGACCGAACCGCCCTTCGTCATTATCCGGGGAAATCTCCTCGCACAGCGCCGTGCGAGGATCTGGCGATGACGCCTCGCACCGAGCCTGCCGGCTCGGGCGGGGCTTTTTGTTTTCAAGCCCCGCGCACATTGTGCCGCAAGGAACCGCGCCGCATGAACCTCGACCAGTATGCGATAGCCGAAGAGCCATTTTACGCCCCCGTCGCGGAAGAGGTCGTCCTGTTCGAGGCGGCCTATGCGGAGCGCATTCCCTTGATGCTGAAGGGACCGACAGGATGCGGTAAGACCCGCTTCGTCGAGCATATGGCCTGGCGGCTGAAGCGCCCGCTGATCACCGTCGCCTGCCACGAGGACATGACCGCATCCGATCTGGTGGGACGCTATTTGCTTGATGCCGACGGGACGGTCTGGCGCGATGGGCCGCTCACCGAGGCGGTGCGCCACGGGGCCATCTGCTACCTCGATGAAATCGTCGAGGCACGCCAGGACACCACCGTGGTGATCCATCCGCTCACCGACGAGCGGCGGGTGCTGCCACTGGACAAGCGCAACGAGCTGGTCGCAGCCCATCCCGACTTCTTCCTCGTGATTTCCTACAATCCCGGCTACCAGAGCGCGGTGAAGGACCTGAAGGAGTCCACCAAGCAGCGCTTCGCCGCCATCGACTTCACCTACGCCCATGCGGACCGGGAGACAGCGATCGTCGCGCAAGAGGCCGGCATAGCGCTCGACATCGCGGAAAAGCTGGTGCGCATTGCCAGCGCCTCGCGCAATCTCGGCGGGCGTGGCCTGGACGAAGGAGCCTCGACCCGTACGCTCATCCGCGCCGGCAAGCTGATCGCCCGCGGCATCGGGATCGCGCAGGCCTGCGACATGACCATCGTCTCGGCGCTGACCGATGATCGCGACACGCGCGGCGCGCTGCGCTCGGTCGTCTCGGCCTGCCTGTGAGTGCCGGCATGGTGCCGGCCTCGCTCCGCCTCTCCGCCCCGGACGAGGGCGCGCATTCGGGCGATGTGCTGGCACGTCGTCTCGCGGGCCGTCCCGAACTCGCGGCCCGCTTCGCCGCCGCCCGTCTTCTCGTCGCGCGCCATGTCGAGGTTGCGGACGCCGATATGTGGGCAGGGTCGGTGGCGGCCCTCTACGACGCCAATGCCGGTCCGGCCCTGCTCGAGGCTCTCTGGTCGCTGGAAACGCGCCTCTTGCCCGGCACGTCGGTACCGGCACTGCTGGCGCTGTGGTCGGCCACGCGGACGCTGTGTCGCCACGCCGGCGCCGCTGTCGCCCGCCGTGCGGTGGAGGCCGTCGCGGCACGTGTCCATTATGGCGAGGATGGCGCCCACCTTGCTGCGGTGCTTCGGATTTTGGCCGGCCTCGCGGAACGTGCCGCGGACGCGGTTGCGCCGCTGCTCGATGCGTTCGACGACATCGTCGATGCGGTGGATGCATCGGGGCTCGAGGCCTGGATCGCCGATGGGCTGGCTCTCCATCCGGCCGACCGGCGGCGGCGGGCCGCCTATTTCCGGCTGGCGGACGCGGCCGCCCGGCAACGCCTGGCCGAACGGGCAGGTGCGATACGCTACGCACCGCATGAGGAAAGGCTGCGCAAGGTGACGCGTGCGCTTTTCGGCTTCGAGCCGGAGGTGCGTGTGATCGCCGATCGCGGCCTGCGCCGTACCCGTCTCGCCGGTGGACTGCTTCTGATGCCCGCGCGCTTTACCGATCTGCCGGCCGCCGAGGCGCCGACGACCTTCGAGGCGGCGGTGCTGCATGCCGCCTGCCATCGTGCCTTCACCACGACGCGATTTGCGGTCGGGCGGATGAAGCCGGTGCAACTCGCTCTCGTCGCGCTGCTGGAGGATGCACGCGTCGAGCGGTTGGCGACCCGGCGCTATCCCGGCCTTGCGCGGCTGTGGGGCGGGCTTCACCACGCGCCGGCGAGCCGGATCCAGACGATCCCCTCGCTGTTCGCGCGGTTGGCGCGCGGTCTCGCCGATCCTGCGTTCGCCGATGGCGACGGCTGGATCGCGAAGGCCCGGCGCCTGTTCGACGATGCCTTCGCCGCCGATCCCGCGCAGCAGTCCTTTGTGCCGGAGATTGCCCGTGTCATCGGCCATGACCTTGGGCAGCTCCGCATTCCCTTCGACGCCAAAGGCTATGTCGTTCAGCCGCTTTATCGCGACGACGGGCTCGGCCTGTTCGACTGGGCCGAGACCGACCCCGAGAACGCGGACGCGCTCGAATTGATGGTGGAGGCGGCGCGCATTCGCGAGGAGGAGGTCGACGCCGGGTCCTCCGACGCCCCGGCTGAACCCGGCGAGCGCGCCCGCGCGCAACCGCGCGCAGAGGATGAGGAGGGTACGCTCATCGCGCTCCACCCGGAATGGCACCACCGGCTGCGCGCCGAGCAGCCGGACCATGTGACGGTGCGGCTCTATCCCGCCGCCGAGGGCGCGACCGATCCGCTGCGCGCGCGGCTCGCGGTGGCGCGGGGCGTACGGGCCCGCATCGACGCGCTGGTGCGTCGGGCTCGGCTAGACCGTCCGACGCGCCTGCGCCGGCGCATGCAGGGGGACGACCTCGATCTGGAGGCGGCACAGGAGGCGATGCAGGCGCTGCGACTGCGCGAGATGCCCGATCCGCGCATCCACATGGCCAAGCACAGGCAGGGCCGCGACGTCGCGCTGATGCTGTTGCTCGACATCTCGCAATCGACCGCCGATCCGGTGGCCGGTGAGGGTGAGACAGTGCTCTCGACCGCCGCGCTGTCGGTGGCTCTGCTCGGGGAAGCGCTGGCCGGGTTGGGCGATCCTTTCGCCGCGGATGCCTTCGCCTCCAATGGCCGGGCGGATGTGCGCATCACCCCGCTGAAGAACTTCGACGAGCGCTGGGAGGCGGCGCTGCCGCGCCTCGCGGGCCTGCAGCCGGCCTATTCCACCCGCCTCGGTGCGGCGTTGCGTCATGGCGCCGCCCGCTTGGCGTCGCGTGCCCATCATCGTCGCGTGCTCGTGGTGGTGACCGATGGCGAGCCTTCGGACATCGACGTCGAGGAGTCGGAATATCTTATCGAGGATGCCAAGCACGCGGTCGCCCGGGCGCGGGGGCAGGGGCTCGACGTGTTCTGCGTCGCGCTGGGCGAGGCGGCCGACAAGGCCGGTGCCGCCATGTTCGGCCGGCGCAACACCTTTGGCGTAACGCGTGTATCGGAGTTGCCGCAGCGGCTGGCGGCACTTTACTACCAGCTCACTGTGCGCTGATTCTATTTGCGCCGCACCGCCGGTGGCACGCCGAAGCGCGCGGCGAAGACATGGGCGAAGGCCGCGCGCATGGCCCGCTCATGGGCGGCGCCGTCGCGGGCCAGCAGGCGCAGGCCGAGGCCGGCGCCGTTCGGCAGCGAGCTCACCCCGGCAAGGCAGCCGGGTCGGTCGAGTGCATCCTCGAAGCCGTGCGCATCGGTCTCCGCGGTCAGCCATAGCGCGCTTGCCGCGACGCGGTGGCCGTGCAGCGGACCGTCCGGCCGCGCGAGGTCCGGGCCATCGACCACCTGGCGGTCGCTGGCGACGAGCTGCCCGTCGCGACGCACGTCGACGCGGCTTCGATAGGCGAGCGGCATGCCGCCGGCGTTCTTCGGATCGTGCACCAGCAGGCCGTCGGCGAGGAAGGCGACGGCATCGCCCTCGAGGGCGATGTCCAGCCGCGTATCCGAAGCGGCACCGGGAAACAGGATCTGCGGGTCCGGCGTGTAGGCGAGAAAGCCTCCCGCCGCGACCTCGACGAGGACGCGCATCCGCGCTGTGCGGCCGCGATCGCCATGCACCAGCGTCGAGGCCTGGGTGGTGAGGTGCAACGCCGCGCCAGCGCCGACCCGCACCTGCACTGTCAGGTCCTCTCCGGCATAGAAGCCGCCGGAAGAGGACTGCATGTAGAGCGTCGCCACTTCCGGACGTGCGGCATCGAGCGCGAAGAGACGCGTGAGGTGGAACGGGTAGGTGACATAGCGCCCGACGAGGCGGCTCGCCGGGCCGCGGCGTTCCACTGCGATGTCGAGTTCGGGCCGGCGGAGGGAGGCGAGGGGGGCGTTCATCGGCGGATCAGCACCGCCGCGCAGATCGCGTCCGCTACCGCCTCGATGTTGATGCCGGCGCGACAGGCCGTGGCGAGCAGGGGGCTGCCGCCGCGCACCGCGCGCGCCTCCTCCAGCATCGCGTCGAGATCGACGCCGACATGCGGGGCGAGGTCGACCTTGTTGACGACCAGCAGGTCGCATTGCAGCACGCCCGGCCCGCGCTTCCTCGGGATGTCGCCGCCGCCCGCCACGTCGATGACGAAGATCCACCAGTCGACGAGGTCGAGCGAGAAGGTCGAGGCGAGATTGTCGCCGCCGGATTCGATGATGACGAGTTCGAGCCCGGGGAAGCGGGCGTCGAGTTCGTCGGCAGCGAGGATGTTCAGCGTCGGATCCTCGCGGATCACCGTATGCGGGCAGGCGCCGGCCTCCACCGCCAGCACGCGGGCGGGGTCGATGATGCCGGAACGGCGCAGCCGTTCGGCATCCTCGGCGGTGACGAGGTCGTTGGTGACGACGGCCACCGAGATGCCGCGCCGCTGGAACACCGGCAGCAGTGCCTCGATCAGCGCGGTCTTGCCGGAGCCGACCGGGCCGCCGATGCCGATGCGGGCGGCGTTGGCGGGATGCGGTGGAACCGGCTGGCGGGAGGGGGAGAGGTCGTTCATCTCGTCACCTCAGCATGTAGCGCTGCGTCAGCGGCAGCTTGGTCGCGGGCTCGCAGGTGGCCAGCACACCGTCGACGAAGACGTCGAAGGTGGACGGATTGACCTCGATGGTCGGCAGCGCGTCGTTGCGCAGCATGTCGCGCTTCGAGAGCGTGCGCGTGCCGATGGCGGGCAGTAGCGCCTTGGTGAGGCCGAGCGTGCCGGCGAGGTTGTCCTCGATGGCGAAGGGATGCACGAAGCAGGCGGAGAGCTGGGAGGCGGCGCGGCCGAAGGCGCCCCATTGCGGGCGCAGCGCCAGCGGCTCGCAGGTCATCAGCGACGCGGCGCTGTCGCCCATCGCGCCCCAGGCGATGAAGCCGCTTTTGATGATCAATTCCGGCTTGGAGCCGAAATAGGCCGGCCGCCAGACCACGATGTCGGCCATCTTGCCGTCTTCCAGCGAGCCGACATGGGCGTCGATGCCGAAGGTGCGGGCGGCGTTGATGGTGTATTTGGCGATGTAGCGGCGGATACGCTCATTGTCGCCGAACGTCGCCTCCTCCGGCAGGCGGCCGCGCTGGTCCTTCATCTTGGAGGCCAGCTGCCAGGTGCGGGTGATCACCTCATGGATGCGGCCCATGCCCTGGCTGTCCGAGCCCAGCATGGAGATGGCGCCGATGTCGTGCAGGATGTCCTCTGCCGCGATGGTTTGCGGGCGGATGCGGCTCTCGGCGAAGGCCACGTCCTCCGGGATCGCCGGATTGAGGTGGTGGCACACCATCGTCATGTCGAGGTGTTCGTCGAAGGTGTTGACCGTGTAGGGGTTGGTCGGGTTGGTCGAGGACGGCAGGCAATGGCCGTAGCCGGCCACCTTGATGATATCAGGCGCATGGCCGCCGCCGGCACCCTCGGTGTGGTACATATGGATGGTGCGGCCGGCGATGGCGGCCAGCGTATCCTCGAGAAAGCCGCTCTCGTTCAGCGTGTCGGTGTGGATCTGCACCTGGAAGTCGAGATCGTCAGCCACCTTCAGGCAGGTGTCGATGGCGGCAGGCATCGAGCCCCAGTCCTCGTGCAGCTTCAGTCCCAGGGCCCCGGTGCGCATCTGCTCGACGAGCGAAGCGGGCTTGTGGGAGTTGCCGCGGCCGAGGAAGCCGAAATTGATCGGCCACGCTTCAGATGCCTGCAGCATCTTGCCGACATTGAACGGCCCGCCGCAGTCGATGCCGACGGTGATCGGGCCGAGCGAGCCGCCGATCATGGTGGTGATGCCAGACGCGATGGCGTGCTCGCACAGCTGGGCGCTGTCGAAATGCACGTGGACGTCGATGGCGCCGGCGGTCGCGATCAGCCCCTCGCAGTCGCGCACCGTGGTGGCGGCGGAGACGCGCAGGCGCGGGTCGACGCCGTCCATGATAGCGGGGTTGCCGGCCTTGCCGATGCCGACGATGCGCCCGTCCTTGATGCCGAGGTCGCCCTTGACGATGCCGAGCACCGCGTCGATCACCACGACGTTGCACAGCAGCATGTCGAGCGCACCATCGGCGCTGGTCAGGCCGGCGACGGTGCCCATGCCGTCGCGCAGGGTCTTGCCGCCGCCGTGCAGGCATTCCTCGCCATAGACGGCATGGTCCTTCTCGACCACGGCGATCAGCGAGGTGTCGCCGAGGCGCACGCCGTCGCCGGTGGTGGGGCCGTACATGGCGGCATAGTCGGCGCGGCTCATCCGGGCCATGGCTCGTCTCCTTCGTGAAACTCAGGCGCCGCGGAAGCCGGCGGCGCGGGCGCGGTCGAGCGCGGCGTCCGCCGCTTCGGGGGCGGTCGATCCGTTGGTCAGGCCGTTGAGCCCGCTTACCTCGCCAATGCCGCCAAAGGCGACCAGCGCCACCTCCTTCGCCTGACCGGGCTCGAAGCGAACGGCGGTGCCGGCGGGGATGTTGAGGCGCATGCCGAAAGCCGTCGCGCGGTCGAAATCGAGGGCGCGGTTGGCCTCGAAGAAATGGAAGTGGCTGCCGATCTGCACCGGCCGGTCGCCGGTGTTGGTCACCGAGAGCTGCGCGGTGCGGCGGCCGACATTGAGCTCGATCTCACCCGGAGCGGCGATGATCTCGCCGGGCACCCGCGTCTCCGTGGGCACGGCGTGGCCGGGGCGGATCGGCTCGTGCACGGTGACGAGCTTGGTACCGTCCGGGAAGGTCGCCTCCACCTGCAGCATGGGGATGAGCGCGTCGACCCCGTCCATCACGTCGTCGGTGGTGAGGAGACTGGCGCCGAGCTCCATCATCTCGGCGACGCTGCGGCCGTCCCGGGCGCCCTCGAGGATCTCGTCGGCGATCAGCGCCGTCGCCTCGGGGGCGTTGAGCTTGCGGCCGCGCGCGCGGCGCTTCCGGGCCAGCTCGGCGGCGGAGAAGATCGTGAGCCGTTCATATTCGGTGGGCGTCAGCAGCATGGTCCGCCTCTCAGTTGGAAAACAGGCGCAACGGCAGGCGGGCCTGCCGCGCGGCGGCGATGTCGGAAAAGGGCGAGAAGCCGACCGGTTCGGCGTCGGAGGCGACCGGCTCGGCGCAGACCGCCGCCACCGTGGCGAGCAGTGCGGGCATCGCCTGCTGGGCGCCGAGCGCGCCGATCAGGCCGAGCCGCGTCGCGGCCGTCAGCCCGCCGGTGACGAGCTGGTAGCCGGCGAGGAGAGCGGCGGACGCCTCGTCGAGGCCGGAGGCCCGCCACAGCAGCCCCTGCACGGCGGCGAGCGTGCCGGGCGCCGCGCCGTCCGCTACCCGCGCGCGGTAGGCCGCCGCACCGGGCGTGCCGAGGCGCAGATGGGTGGCGAGCAGCGCTGCGCCGTTGCGCCGCGCGCCCAGCCGCAGCGGCTCGCTGAAGCTCGACAAATCGAGGTCGTGGTCGAGCGCGGCGATGGCGTCGAGGTCGCCATCGCCGCGATGACACTGCACCAGCGTCACCCGTTCGGCCGATCCCCAGCGGTGGCGGACCTGCTCGGTGAGGAAGCCGGCGATGGCGTCGGTGTCCGGCCGGGCACCGCTGACCGCGCCGAGGCCTTCGAGCCCCTGCGAGAAGGCGAAGCCGCCGCTCGGGAACGCGGTGTCGCCGAAGCGCAGGGCGAGGAGCAGCGCCGATGCGTCCATGTTCAGGCGCCCGTCTCGACGATGGTGACGCGGCCGTCGGCGATCAGGTCGCGGACGCGGTCCAGATAGGCCTGACGCGGCGCCTCCAGCGCCACCTCGACGTCGCCGCCGTCGAACCGCACCTTCCAGTGCAGGTTGCCGGCGGCGTAGCCGAGCTGCAGCGCGTCCGGCAGGCTGGCCGGGCGCAGCCGCAGCCAGGCCTGCTCGAGCGCCCGTACGACGATGGCGCGGTGGGCGTCGAGCAGCAGGATCGCGCCGTCGAACAGCTGCTCGCTGCGCGGCAGGGCGATGAGGCACGGCGTGCCGCGGTCGGTGACCACCCGCAGCCGCCGGCGGGTCATGTCGCGGGTCTCGAGCCGGACGGTCTCGACCGTCCCGTCATGCTCCATATGGTGCAGGCGGTGGCCGAGATCGTGATCGAGCCGCGATCCGACGAGGGTGGAGACGAGGACATCCTCGTCCGATTGGAGGCCGGCAGGTGCGGTCATGACGCCAACTCCGGGAGAGGGAAGAGGGGCCGATGCGCCGAAGGGCGGCGCATCGGCAGGCTGGGAGGAGCACGGTCCGGGGTGACGGCCGTGGGGGGACGCTCCTCCCGCGCGCCTAGGCGGACGGTGGGGCTCAGCGATGACCGGTGGCGAGCTTGGTCGGGATACCCTCGATCGGGCAGTCCTCGACGCCCGGGGCCGAACGGGTCATCGCCTCCACCATGTCGCGGGTGCCTTCGGGGTCGTTCGCCCACTTCTTGTAGAATTCGAACGGCAGCGCGCAGGTGCCGCGCGCATCCTCACCGGAATTGATCATGCCGGTGTAGCCACGGTGCAGCAGCTTGTAGAGGTGGTTCTGCGCCTGGCCCTTGGTGCGGGCTTCGCGGATCAGCGGGACGGAGAGCTGGGCGTACTGGATGCCGTACTCCTCCTCGCCGCATTCGCCGAGGGTGCGCCCGTCGAAGCCGACGATCGCCGAGCGGCCGAAATAGGTGTAGACGCCGTCGAAGCCGGCGGCGTTGGCGACCGCCACATAGACATTGTTGGCCCACGCCATGGCCTTGGCCATGACCACCTGCTGCTCCTTGGCCGGATACATGTAGCCCTGGCAGCGGACGATCAGCTCGGCGCCCTTCATCGCGCAGTCGCGCCAGATTTCCGGGTAGTTGCCGTCGTCGCAGATGATCAGGCTGATCTTCATGCCCTTCGGGCCTTCGGAGACATAGGTGCAGTCGCCGGGATACCAGCCCTCGATCGGCACCCACGGCATGATCTTGCGGTACTTCTGGACGATCTCGCCCTTGTCGTTCATCAGGATCAGCGTGTTATAGGGCGCCTTGTTGGGGTGCTCCTCATGGCGTTCGCCGGTGAGCGAGAACACGCCCCAGACACCGGCGGCGCGGCAGGCCTCGGCGAAGATCTCGGTCTCCTCGCCGGGGATCTGCGACGCGGTCTCGTACATCTCGGCGGGGTCGTACATGATCCCGTGGGTCGAGTATTCCGGGAAGATCACCAGATCCATGCCCGGCAGGCCCCGCTTCATGCCGACCAGCATGTCGGCGATCTTGCGGGCATTGGCGATCACCTCCGCCCGCGTGTGCAGCCGCGGCATCTTGTAGTTGACGACGGCGACGCCGACGGAATCGGCGCTTGAGGTGATGTCTCCATGCTGCATGGCATTCCTCCGGAATGGCGCCCTCGCGGGACGGATTGGGAACGGGTTAGACGGCGATGTGCCGGTGGATGAGCTCGTCGGTCAGCGTGGCGATGGGACCGGAGGCGACGGCGCGCCCCTTTTCCAGCATCGCGAAGTGGTGGCCGGCGGAGCGGGCGAAGGCGACGTTCTGCTCGACGAGGACGATGGTCAGTCCCTCCTCGGCGTTGAGCCGCACGACGATGTTCTGGATCTCCTCGACGATGTTGGGCTGGATCCCTTCTGTCGGCTCGTCGAGCAGCAGGACGCTCGGCTCGGCGGCGAGCGCGCGGGCGATGGCGAGCTGCTGCTGCTGGCCGCCGGAAAGCACGCCGCCCGGCCGGTCGAGGTTCTGCATGAGATAGGGGAACAGCTTGGGCACCAGCGGAGGGATGCCGCCGGAGCGCGGGCGGCCGCGTCCCGTCGTGGCGAAGCCGCCCATCACGATGTTCTCCCGGATGGTGAAGTCCGGGATGATCTGCCGGCCCTGCGGCACATAGGCGATACCGGCGCGGGCACGCTTATGGGTCGGCTCGGCCGAAAGCTCCCGCCCGTCGAGGACGATGCGCCCGCCGATGCGGTCGGTGAGCCCCATGATGGTCTTGAGCAGGGTGGTCTTGCCGGTGCCGTTGCGCCCGACGATGGCGGTGATTTCGCCGCCGGGCACGGCGAGGTCGAGACCGTGCAGGATATGGCTGCGGCCGTAGAAGCTGTCGACCTTTTCCAGGGTGAGCATCACTGGATCCCCTTCGAGCCGAGATAGGCGGCACGCACGTCGGGATTGGTCTCGATCTCCGCGATCGGCCCTTCTGCGAGGATGCGGCCGAGATGCATCACGGTGATGCGGCTGGCGATCTCGCGCACGAACGCCATGTCGTGCTCGACCACGACGATGGTGTGCCGTCCGCGCATCGCCTTGATGATGGCGGCGGTCTTCATCGTCTCCGCCTCGGTCATACCGGCGGTTGGCTCGTCGAGCAGGATCACCTTTGGGTCCTGCGCCATCAGCATGCCGAGCTCCAGCCACTGGGTCTCGCCATGGCTGAGGCTGCCGGCCTCCACTTCCTGCTTGGATTCCAGCCCGACGACGGCGAGGATTTCCTCGACGCGCCGCGTCTGCGCAAGCGAGAAGCCGAGCCGCAGATTGGCGAACACGCCGGGATTGCGGCAGGAGGCGACCTCGAGATTGCGTCGCACGCTGAGGTCTCGGAACACGCTGGGAATCTGGAATTTCCGCCCGAGCCCGGCCTGGGCGATGCGATGTTCTTCCAGCCCGGTGATCTCGATATCGCCGAGGAAGACGCGCCCGGTGGTTGGGCGTGTCTTGCCGGAGACGAGGTCCATGAGCGTGGTCTTGCCGGCACCATTGGCGCCGAGCAGCACCCGGAGCTCGCCGCTCTCGATCACGGTGGACACGGTGTCGACGGCGCGGAAGCCGGCGAAGTCGACGGTCAAGCCGTCGAGGGTGAGCGCGGCGCTGGCGGGATCGGCGCCAATCAGTGTCGAGGGCATGGCTCAGCTCCTCTCCTCGGCGGGGGCGGGCTCGGCGAGGGAGCGCGGCTCGGCGGCGCTGCGGGCGACCAGCCAGTCGCGCAGGCTCATGGCGAGGCCGGCGAGGCCGCGCGGCAGGAACAGCACGGCGAAGACGAAGGCGAGGCCGATCACCACCCGCCAGGCTTCCATCAGCGCCGGCGTCTCCGAGACGGTCGCCTCGATCATGTTGATGAGGAGGGCGCCGATACAGGCCCCGAGCACCGAGTTGCGCCCGCCGACCGCCGCCCACACCACCATGGTGATGGAGAAGGACAGGTCCATGAAGGTCGGCGAGGCGAATTCCGAGGCCATCACATAGAGCATGCCGGCATAGCCCGAGATCGCCGCCGAGACGCAGAAGAAGAAGGCTTGGTAGCGCGGCACGTCGAAGCCGAGGAAGCGGGCGCGGCGGTCATCGTCGCGGATCGCCTGCAGAATGAGGCCCGAGCGCGTCTCGACCAGCATCCGCGTGCCGATCAGCACCAGCGCCAGGCTGATGGCGATCAGGTAGTAGGTCTGCGGCATGTAGGGGTCGAATTCGAGGCCCAGCACAGTGAGATAGCCGAGATCGGTCAGCCCGTTGAAGCCGTTGGTGAGCGGCTGCGCCTGCACGATCAGCAGCCGCACCAGCAGCACCACCGCGAGGGTGATGATGGAGATGAACACGCCGGAGATGCGCTTGCGGAACATGATGAGCCCCAGCGCCAGCGCCACGACGACCGGCAGCACGATGCCCATCAGTATGCCGAACCAGGTGTGCTGGAACGGGATCCACAGGAAGGAGCCCTGGGTGATGCAGCACAGCTCGGTCGGCGCGCCCGGCTCGGCGTTCCACAGCATGAAGTCGGGGATCGGGGTATCCGAACCCTGGGCGAGGCTGGTGGCGCTGGCGAGCTTCAGCGACATGGCGATCGCATAGGCGCCGAGGCCGAAGAACAGGCCCTGCCCGAGATTGAGGACGCCGGCATAGCCCCAGGACAGCGCGATGGCGGCCCCGAGCATGCCGAACACCAGATATTTCGACAGCCGGTTCAGCCAGAAGACGTCGAACACCAGCGGCGCGGCGAGGATGAGGGCGATGAAGACGACATAGGCCGCCGTGTTCAGCCCGCGCTTGGACAGCTTCATCTCAGCGCCCCTTGTAGGAAAAGAGGCCCTTGGGCCGCCAGATGATGACCGCGATGACCACCGCGAAGACGATGGCGCGGGCGATGATGTCGTTGCTTACCGCGGCGGTGAGGCCGTTGATCTGGCCGAGAATGGCCGAGGAGAGGATCGACCCGATCAGGCTGCCGACGCCGCCCATCACCACGACGAGGAAGCCGTCCACCACCATCGGCGTGCCCATGTCGGGGAAGACGGTCTTGAAGCCGGCCATCAGCACGCCGGCCACGCCGGCAAGGCCGGAGCCATAGGCGAAGGCGAGGGCGTTGATGCGGGCGGTGTCGATGCCGCAGGCTGCCGCCATTTGCGGATTGCGCATGATGGCGCGCAGCTGCATGCCGAAGGAGGTGCGGTACATCAGCCCCCAGGTCAGCGCGGCCAGCGCCACCGAGACCAGGATGATGAAGGACCGGTAGACGCTGATCTGCGAGCCGGCGAGGCTGAACGTGCCGCCGAGCCATTCCGGCAGGCTGACATTCTGCAGGCCCGGCCCCAGCCCGGCGACGGTGATGCCGAAGAAGGCCAGGCCGAAGGACAGCCGCACCGCCTGCTGGATGAGGATCGCCACGCCCCAGGTGGCGAGCAGCGTGTCGAGCAGCCGCCCGTAGAGCCGGCGCACCACCAGCTTTTCGATGGCCAGCCCCAACAGAGCGGTCACAAGGAACGCGACCGGCATTGCCGCGATGAGCCCGAAGCCGAGATAGAGGCTGGTCAGCACCGCCGTATAGGCGCCGATCATCACCATCTCGCCATGCGCCATGTTGATGACGCCCATGGCGCCATAGGTGATGGCGAGGCCGAGGGCCACCAGAAGCAAGACCGAGCCGAGGCTCAGTCCGATGAATATCGTGTCGATCATCGGGTACGTGTCCCGTGGGCGCGAGAAGCGGGCGCGGAAGGAGCGCCCGGCCGGCGGTGTGACGCCGGCCGGCCGGGCGATGGGGCGATCAGCCCTTCAGCTTGGCGGAATCGAGGCCGGCCGGCGTGCAGAACAGGTTCTGCTGCGTCTCGCCATAGGCGACATAGGGCAGGGGGAAGACCGGCTCGGGATAGGCGTCGACGATCTTGCCCTGGCCGTCGGCCTGCCACTGGGCGATGCGCGGGGTGAGCGCGGTGTGGAGGTTTTCCTTCTCCACCGTCACCTTGCCGCCCGGCGCGTCGAAGCTCTGGCCCCCGACCGCGGCCAGCACCGCCGCCGCCGACGTGTCCTTGGCCTGCTCGACGGCCTGCTTCCACAGATAGACCTGGAAGTAGGAGGATTCGAGCGCGTGGTGGGTCACCGCCTTCGGATCGTTGACGAACTTGCGGTAGCGCTCGACGAAGGACTTATTTGCCGGCGTATCGATGGCCTGGAAATACGGGAAGGAGGTGTAGCTGCCCACCGCATATTCCGCGCCCATCGCCGCGATCTCGATTTCCGAGGTGACGGTGGCGCAGATCGGCAGCTGCTCGTGGGACAGGCCCTGGTTCTTGAACTCGCGGTAGAAGGCGATCACCGAGTCGCCCACCACGTTGGAGAGCACGACGTCACAGCCGGAGCTCTTGATCTTGTTGACCATCGAGCCCCATTCGGAATGGCCGAGCTCGAGATATTCGTCGGCGACATACTCGCCGCCATTCTTCTCGATCAGGATCTTGGAGACCTTCGCCATCTCGCGCGGATAGATGTAGTTGGACCCGACGATGAAGAACTTCTTCTTGCCGAGCGTCTTGATGATCCACGGGATGAAGTTCGACAGCTGCTGGTTGGGAACGGCGCCGGTATAGACGACGTTCTTCGAGCACTCGAAGCCTTCGTAATAGGTCGGGTAGAACAGCGCCGCCTTGCGCTTCTCGAACACCGGCAGCACCGCCTTGCGGCTCGCCGAGGTGTAGCAGGCGAACACGGTCGGCAACCGGTCCTGGATGACGAGCTTGGACGCCTTCTCGTTGAAGGTCTTGGGGTCGGAGGCACCGTCCTCGATCACCGCCTCGACCTGCTTGCCGAGCACGCCGCCCGACGCGTTGATCTCGGCGATCGCCATGCGCGTCGCGTCGGTCAGCGAGCGCTCGACGATGGAGAGGCCGCCGGTCTGCGAAAACAGCACGCCGACCTTGATGGTGTCGGCGCCGAAGGCGGCGCCCGGCAGGATGGCCGGAGCGGCAATGGCGCCGCCGGCAAGCGCCGCGGAAGTCGTGAGGAATTGACGACGATTCATCGACATGAAGACATTCCCTGAGCGGAAGGAAGGTTGTTTTTGCGGGAGAGGCGCGAAAGGCCGCGCGGCCGACATTCAGCCGTGCCGAGGCGCGGAACGGAGCTGCATGGAGCTGAGCTGCGCCACGAGGATCGAAACCGCCGACGGCCCTGTCGGAGCGAAAAACAAAAAAGCCCGAAACGCCTCCTGCGAGGCGATCCGGGCTACCTAGCCAGAACGGGTGGACAGCACTGTCCGGCCCGTAATGCCGACAAAATCGGCAAGTTCAAAACTGAACACAAATTGAGCTAAGCACCCTTTTGCGGGAAATGCAAGAGCTCGTTCGCGTTGATGATGGAGGTGGCGATGTCGTCCATCGAGACGCGCTTGGACATAGCCTGCTGGCGGATCGTCTCATAGGCCGCGTCCTCGCCGATCTTGTGGATCGACATCAGGATCGCCTTGGCCTTCTGGATCTTCTGCATGCTGGAGACGCGGCGCTCCAGCTTGTGGATGCGCTTCTGCTGGTCCAGCCGCTCCTGCCAGAGGCCGCGCGCCAGCAGCAGGTTGGTCAGTACGCCGAACGGACGGATCGGGCGGTCCATGGCGGCGAGGGCGCCGAGGTCGAACAGCAGTTCCAGCGTCGAGGGGTTCTCGTAATCGACGATGGCGATGATCGCCGGCGGGATGCCGTCGATCCCCTTGGCCAATCGGGCGATCTCGGCGCGGTGCTCGTGATCGACCGAGAGGAAGACGACCCCGACATTGGCCGGGATCTCGCTCGGGATCGGCCACGCGGCTTCCGTGTGGCAGCCGATGCGGCGCAGATGGTCGATCAGCATCCGTCCGTCGGTATCGGGCGGATGCACGACGAAGACCGGAAGTCCCTTCAGCGACTTGAGAGGGGGGATGGCCATGGCGTCAGTCGATCCTCGCCGGTTGCGGCACCAGCGACCAGTCGTCGAGCGAGGACGAGACGAAATAGGGGTCGGGCTTCATCCGGCGATGCGGGTCCCAGACGATCTCGAAGCGCTTCTGCGCATCGAGGCGGGCGACGCGCGGCCACAGGAAGGTGTGGTTGTTGGTCGGGTCCACCGCGACGCGCCCCTGCGGCGCCTCGAACTGCACCCGGCCGAGCGCTTCGGTGATGGCGGCCGGCGCCAGGCTGCGCGCCTGGTCGATGGCGGCGGCGACCAGATGCACCTGGAAATAGGCGGCTTCGGCGGCGGCCGTGATCGGCGTGCCGGGTCCGAACATGTCGCGATAGGCGGCGAGGAAACGCCGGTTGGGTTCGGTATCCAGCGTCTCGAAATAGGGAGCCGCCGTGAGGTGTCCCTCCGCCGCCGCAGCGGACATCTCGGCCACTTCGGCCTCGCTGGTGGTCAGGCTGGCGATGGGCATGCGGGCCGGGTCGAAACCGGCATGGCGATAGATCTCGTAGAGCATCGCCGCGCCGGAGCCGACGACATTGGAGAAGACGACGTCCGGCGAGAAGCGGCGGATCTGACGGATCGTGCGCTCGAAATCCTCGGGCTTGGGGTCGAGCGGCACATAGATCTCGTCGAGGATCTTGCCGCGCGCTTCGATCACGAGATCCGAGAAGATCCGGTTCGATTCGTAGGGAAAGATGTAGTTGGAGCCTACCAGCAGGATTCGCGAGCCATAGTGTTCGAGGATGTGGCGCACCAGCGGCTGTGTGTTCTGGTTGGGCGTGGCGCCGGTATAGATGCAGTTCGGCGAATATTCGAAGCCTTCATAGAAGGTCGGATAGGCCAGCAGCGCATTGCGCGCTT
Organism: Ancylobacter sonchi; assembly: GCF_018390695.1. Classification (GTDB taxonomy): domain Bacteria; phylum Pseudomonadota; class Alphaproteobacteria; order Rhizobiales; family Xanthobacteraceae; genus Ancylobacter; species Ancylobacter sonchi. The sequence continues at coordinate 561,288 of NZ_JAHBGF010000020.1, forward strand.
CGACCACCGGCAGCACCGCCTTGCGGGTGCTCGACATGTAGCAGCCGAACAGGATCCTTACCCCCTCCTCGTCCATCAGGCGGGTCGCTTCCTGCCGGAACGTCTTGGGGTTGGCCTGGCAATCATGCCCGACGGCAACGATCTCGCGTCCGCCGACGCCACCGGCGGCGTTGATCTCGCTGATGGCGAGGCGCGTTGCCAGCAACTGGGTCCGCTCGACCGAGGCGGTGATGCCGGTCTGCGAGAAAAGCACGCCGACCGGCAAGGGCCTGTTGCTCCAGGCAAGGTCTTCATCCGCCATTCAGACACGTCCAAACAAAAAAGCTCCCGCTGCGGTCACGCAGACGGGAGCTTCGGCGCCCCAGGAGGCCAGGATCGCCACTGATCCTGGCAAATTCCAGTGCAAGCTAACGCACCCCCACGGGCTTATCAACGCCCTCGGGGAAATTGGGAACGGCCCGCTGCCCGACCCGTCGAACTGTGCTGACCCATTAACGCGCCGTGATCGAGCCACTCCAGCGCCCTGTGCCGGTCCGACAGTTGCCGAGTTGCTTTGTGTGGGAGCCGACGTCGGTCCATTGGCGGGCGCTGCGGGGGCGCCACCCGCAGGCATGCCTATCCGTTTCCGGGCGCGCCGGCGGTGGTTCTCACCCTCCTCGCCCGCGCCCTCATCGGCGAACTGATCGTCTTCGCCACCTCGCTCGGCCATGCGGTGGCGCTCCTCGCCGTCCCGCAGATGCTCGTGCGGGCGGCGCTGTTATTCGGCGCCGTCCTCGTCATGCCGATGACCGACAAGCCGATGAATGCCGACTTCTCCGTGCTGTGGGCGGCATCATCGTCTTCGTCACCGGCTTCCGCATCTGCGGCATCAAGAGCTTCGCGGTCGCCAACATGCTGCCGGCGCTGGTGCTATTCATGCCGCTCTCCGCCGTGGGCGCGCTGCTTCTGAGGCAGCCAACTCACGCCTGCGGCAGATAGGCCTCGACGACCTCCGTCCAGAACGCGGCGCCGATCGGCAGGAGATCGTCGTTGAAATTGTAGCCGGGATGATGGAGCGGCCGGTCGGCCTCGGACGTCGCCGCGCCGAGGAAGAAGTAACTGCCGGGACGTTCCTTGAGCATATAGGCGAAGTCTTCGCTCCCCATGCTCGGCCGCGGCATCTCGGTCACCTGTCCGGCACCGGCGAAGCGCACCGCGAGTTCCCGCAGGAAGCCGGTTTCCGCGCTGTGGTTGATGGTGGCGTCGTAGCTGCGCAGATAGTCGACGCTCGCGCGCATGCCATAGCTCTCGGCCTGCCGCTCGGCGATCAGCCGGATGCGCCGCTCCAACTCGTCGCGCACTGCCGGGTCGAAGGAGCGGATGCCTACGACCAGTTCGGCGCGCTCCGGGATGACATTGCTGGCGGAGCCGCCATGGAAGGCGCCCACCGTCACCACCGTCGGGTCGAGCGGGTGGATGTTGCGGGAGACGATGGTCTGCAGCGCCATGACGATGGAGGCGCCGGCGACGATGGGGTCCGCCGTCGATTGTGGCTCCGCGCCGTGACCGCCGAGGCCGTGGACGGTGATGCGGCACTCGTCCACCGCCGCCATGATCGGCCCGTCCCGGAAGGCGAACGTGCCGAAGGGCAGGCCGGGATCGTTGTGGAGCGCGAAGACTGCATCGCAGGGGAAGCGGTCGAAGAGCCCCTCCTCGACCATGATGCGGGCGCCGCCGAAATTCTCCTCGGCGGGCTGGAAAATGAGGTGGACGGTGCCGTCGAAATGGCGCCGCTCGGCGATGGCGCGGGCGGCGCCGAGCAACATGGCGGTGTGCCCGTCATGGCCGCAGGCATGCATCAGTCCCGGAGTCTTGCTGGCATAGGGAAGGCCGGTCTCCTCCTGGATCGGCAGCGCGTCGATGTCGGCGCGGATGCCGACCGAGCGGGAACCGGTGCCGTTGGACAGCGTGGCGACGAGGCCGGTTTGGGCGAGGCCGCGCGTCACCCGGTAGCCGAGCGCGGTGAGCTCGCGGGCGATGACGTCCGAGGTCCGCACCTCCTCAAGCCCGAGTTCGGGATGGGCATGTAGGTCCTGGCGCAGCGCGACCAGTTCCGGGATCGCATTGGTGAGCAGGGCGCGGACATTCATCTCAGGCACTCCGGGTGGGTATCTTGTTCTCGAAATAGCGGAAGGCCAACACCAGGAGGGCGGTGAGGCAGAGATAGAGGAGCGCCAGCAGCAGCAGCGGCTCATAGGTGAGGAAGGTCATCTGGCGGATCTTCGACACCACCGCATAGACATCAATCACGGTGATGGTGGCAACCAGCGGCGTCGATTTCAATTGCAGCACCGTCTCTCCGCTGAGCGTGGGAAGCGCACGATGCACCGCGCGTGGCAGCCAGATGCGCCGGAACACCTTCCAGCGGCTCATGCCGAAGGCGCGGGCGGCCTCCAATTCGCCGGCCGGGACGCCGGCGAAGGCGCCGCGCATCACCTCGCCCTCATAGGCGGCGAAGGAGATCGTCAGGGCGGCGACGCCATAGGGCCACGCCTCACGCAGCCAGGGCCACAGGAAGGATTGCCGGATGGCGGGGAATTGCGGGAAAAGGGAGCCGAGGCCGTAATAGAGCAGCCAGAGCTGCAGCAGCAGCGGCGTGCCGCGAATGATGGTGCAGAACCCCTTGGCGAGCAGCTTCAGCGGCCACGGGCCGGTGACCTGCACCAGCCCGATCGGCACCGCGAGCACGAAGCCGAGCAGGCAGGTGCTCACCAGCATCAGCAGCGTGACGACGACGCCATTGGCGAGGCGTCCGGCGTATTCCGGCAGCCAGTCCCACCGCAGGAACCAGACGGCGCAGAACACGATGGCCGCCGCGACCGCCATCAGCGCCAGACGATGCGGCTTGAGGAAGCCCCTGGCGCTCGGCAGCCGCGTGAGCGCCGTGGCCTCGACGATGGTGCTCTCCTCGCTGGTCATCGCGTCGTCACCCATCCCCGCCGGGCGCGGGCTTCGATGAAACGGATGATGAGGTTCGAGACCAGCGTCAGCGCGAGATAGAGCACGCCGGCAGCGCAGAAGAACAGCATATAGGCCTTGGTGGTGCCCGCCGCCTGCCGGGTGACCAGCGTCAGCTCGCTGAAGCCGACCACCGCGAGCAGCGCGGTGTCCTTGGTGGAGATCAGCCACAAATTGGACAGCCCCGGCAGGGCATGCGGCAGCATGGCCGGCAGGGTGACGCGCCGCAGGATGAGCAGCGGCGACATGCCGAAGGCACGGGCCGCCTCGATCTGCCCGGACGGCACGGCGCGGATGGCGCCGCGGATCACCTCGGTGGCATAGGCGCCCTGGACAACGCCGATGACGAAGATGCCCGCCACCAGCCCGCTGATGTCGACCGAGCCATAGCCCGCCGCAGCAGAGAGGCGGTTCAGCAGGTCGGTGCCGGCATAATAGAGCAGCAGGATGAGGACCAGCTCGGGAACCGCCCGCACCACGGTGGTGTAGACCTCCATCAGGTCCTTCGTCACCGGCCCGCCATAGAGCTTGCCGAAGGCGCCTCCGGTGCCGAGCACGAGGCCGAGCGAATAGCCGCCGATGGCGATCTTGATCGAGTTCATCAGCCCGGCCAGCAACACCCCGCCCCAGCCGGGCGGATCGAGCGCCAGAAGGCCCCAGTCGATCAGGGATGCGGGATCGGCCGCCATGGCTCCGCCTCGCTCTGGAGGGAAGGAGGCCGGCGCACGCGGCGCCGGCCCGGTTCACACGGGATGGGACGCCCGGTCAGCCGCCGTAGATGTCGAAGTCGAAATACTTCTTCGAGAAGGTGTCGTAGGTGCCGTTGGCACGGATCGCCTTGATCGCGGCGTTGATCTTGTCCTTCAGCGCGGTGTCGCCCTTGCGCAGGCCGACGCCGACGCCGGCGCCGAGCACTTCCGGATCGTCCTTGACGTTGCCCTTCAGCTCGCAGCACTGCTTGCCCTGGTCGGACTTCAGGAAGGCGTCGAGCGCGATGGCGTCGGCCTGCACGGCGTCGAGGCGGCCGGAGGCCAGGTCGTTATTGGCCTCGTCCTGGGTCTGGTATTCCTTGACCGTCGCGCCGGCGCTGCCGAAGTACTTGTTCGCATAGTCCTGGTGGATGGTGGCGACCTGCACGCCGATGGTCTTGCCCTTCAGGCCCGCCGGGGTGGCGTCGAACTTCTCGCTCTTCGGACCGATCACGCCGGTCGGCGTGTTGTAGTACTTGTCGGAGAAGTCGATCGTCTTCAGGCGTTCCGGCGTGATCGACATCGAGCCGACGATCATGTCGATCTTCTTGGAGGTCAGCGCCGGGATGATGCCGTCCCAGGCGACCGGGGTGATGACGCAGTCGAGCTTGGCCTGCGCACAGATCGCCTGCATGAACTCCACTTCCCAGCCTTCCCACTTGCCGGAGGCGTCGGGCGAGGCGAAGGGCGGATAGGGCTCGGCGGCGAAGCCGACCTTGAGCGGCTCGGCCGCAGCGGAGGCGAGGCCGGCAAGGCCGATGGCCGCGGCGAGCGCCACTGCTTTCAGCACATTCTTCATGATCGTTCCCCTTTGTTTTTCCGTTCTTAGTGACTGGAATGGATGAACTTCTTCAGCCGTTCCGACTTTGGGGCGCCGAAGATCTGCTCCGGCGGCCCCTGTTCCTCGATTACGCCGTGGGCGAGGAAGACGATGTGATTGGCGACGTTGCGGGCGAACTTCATCTCGTGCGTCACCAGCAGCATGGTGCGCTTCTCCTTTGCGAGATCGCCGATCACGCCCAGCACCTCGCCGACCAGTTCCGGGTCGAGCGCGGAAGTCGGCTCGTCGAACAGCATGGCGTGCGGCTGGATGGCGAGGGCACGGGCGATCGCCGCCCGCTGCTGCTGGCCGCCCGAGAGGAAGGCCGGGTAGGCGTCGCGCTTCTCGAAGAGCCCGACGCGACGCAGCAGCGCCTCCGCCCGCTCCGTCGCCTCGTCCCTGGAAACGCCGAGCACGTGGACCGGCGCCTCGATGACGTTCTGGATGATCGTCATGTGCTGCCACAGGTTGAAGCTCTGGAAGACCATGCCGAGCCGGGAGCGCAGCCGCTCGACCTGCCGGCGGTCCGTGGGGGCGAGGCCGCCATGGCCGTCGCGCCGCATCGCGATCGGCTCGCCGCGGATCGCCACCGATCCTTCGCTCGGCAGCTCCAGCATGTTGATGCAACGCAGGAAGGTGGACTTGCCGGAACCGGAGCCGCCGATAATGGCGATGACGTCGCCTTCATAGGCCGTGAGCGAGATTCCCCTCAGCACCTCCAGCGCACCGAAGCGCTTGTGCAGGTCCTTGACCGCGATCGCCTCGGCCCGTTCGGTCATGGGTGCAACACCCATCGGAGCGGCGTCCCCGCTGCCCGGCATACAGAAGTCCGGCCCATGCCACGCCTTCCCCGCTTGTCGGAACGTCGCATTCCGGCGGCGAGGCTCGCCCGTCGCCTTCTTCCCTCTCGCCCATCGTTGCACTTTATGCGACAGTTACTCAAGCGTATAACAATGACGTTGGCGACTTTTTTATGCAGCGCCAAAAAAGCAGCATTCGTAATCGAGGAGTAACAAATGTCGGCTTTCGGGTCCCAGGAGATGTCGGCGCCGCTGCAGCGCGTTCTGATGCGCCGCCCGGGCCCCAGCCTCCTGGCGGCGGACCCGGCGCAATGGCATTACGGACCTAGCTTTGACGGCCGTCAGGCGGCGCAGGAATACGCCGAGTTCGCCCGTCTGGTGGAGCGTTCGGGCACCGAGATCATCTGGCTCGAGGACGAGGGCGACGGGCTCGCCGACGCCATGTTCACCCATGACCCGTCGCTGGTCAGCGACCACGGCGCCATCATCCTGCGCATGGGCAAGCCGCTGCGGGCGAACGAGCCGGAGCTGCACGAGAAAGCCTATGCCGAGCGGCAGATTCCGATTCTCGGCCGGATCGAGGCGCCGGGGACGGTCGAGGGCGGCGATTGCGTCTGGCTCGACGCCCGTACGCTGATCGTCGGGCGCGGCGTGCGCACCAACCAGAGCGGCATCGACCAGCTGGGCGACCTGCTCGCGCCGCATGGCATCTCGGTGCTCGCCTTCGACCTGCCGCTGTGGCAGGGCGAGGCGGCCTGCCTGCATCTGATGAGCGTGATCAGCCCGCTCGCCGACGATCTGGCACTGGTCTTCGCGCCCTTGCTGCCGGCGGCTTTCTACCAGTTGCTGAAGGCGCGCGGCATCCGGCTGATCGAGGCGCCGGCCGAGGAGTTCCACGCCAGCAACGGCCTGTCGCTGAACGTACTGCCGACCCAGCCCGGCCAGGTGATCATGGTCGCCGGCTTCCCGGCGACGCAAGCGGCGATGGAAGCGGCCGGCTGCACCGTCGACAGCTTCGCGGCGGAGGCGCTGTGCATCGCGTGCGAGGGGGGGCCGACCTGCCTCACCCGCCCGGTGCTGCGGCGCGCGGTATGACCCGGCGCAACTTTCATCGGGCACCCGGCGCCGAGCGTCGCCACGACCTGATCGAGGCGACGCTGGACTGCATCGCCGAGGCCGGGCTGCAGGGCGCGACGGTGCGGCGGATCGCCATCAAGGCCGGGGTGACGTCCGGTCTGATCCGGCACTATTTCGACTCCAAGGAGATGATCCTCCAGGAAGCCTACCGGGTGGTGATCGCGCGGCTGACCGAGAAGGCCAAGGCGGTGACCGGCACGCCCGAGGAACGGCTGCGGAGCTTCATCCTGATCAACCTGACCGAGCCGGTCGCCAACAGCCAGGGCCTGTCGCTGTGGGCCTCGTTCATCAGCCGGGTCGGCGTCGACCCGGCGCTCGCGGCGATCCATCGCGAAGGCTATCTCAGCTTCCGCCACACGCTCGAGGACCTGCTGGCGGAATTCCTCGCGGCGCGGGGCGAGGCGGCCGCTCCGGCGCGATGCCGGGCGCTGGCCATCGCGGTCAATGGCATCCTCGACGGCCTCTGGCTGGAAGGATGCCTGGCGGGAGAGCTCTTCGAGGACAGCGAACTGGTCTCGATCGCCTTTTCATCGATCGAGGCGCTGATCGGCCATCCGATCGGCGCCCCGGCCGCAACCGAGCAGGACCGGGAGGGTTCCGATGCGCTACGCCTCCATCACCGATAGGCTCGCCAGCCTCGGCTCCGAGAAATGGGCCGTCCATGTCGAGGCGCGCCGCCGCAGGGAAAGCGGCGAGCCGATCATCGAGCTGACCATCGGCGAGCCGGACCTGCCGCCGCACGAGACGCTGATCGCCGAGGCGACGCGCGCCATGCAGGCCGGCCGCCACCGCTATTCGAACGGTCGCGGCGAGCAGATCGTGCTGGATGCGCTGGTGCGCAAATATGCGCGGCGCCGGCCCGGCGTGACCGGCGATAACATTCTGTGCTTCCCCGGCACGCAGACGGCGCTGTTCGCGGTGATGCTCGGCCTCGTCGAGACGGGCGACGCGGTGCTGGTCGGCGACCCGCTCTACGCCACCTATGAAGGCGTCATCCGCGCCACCGGCGCCGAGCAGATCACCGTGCCGCTACGCCCCGAGCACGGCTTCCACCTGCAGGCCGCCGACCTCGAGCGCGCGGTCACGCCGCAATGCCGGGTGCTGCTGCTCAACACCCCGCACAACCCGACCGGCGCGGTGCTGACGGCCGGCGAGATCGCCGCCATCGGCGAGGTCTGCCGCCGGCATGACCTGTGGATCGTCTGCGATGAGGTCTATGAGGACCTGGTGCTGTCCGGCAGCTTCGCCTCGCCCTTCGATGATCCCCAGTTCGCCGAGCGCACCATCGTCTGCTCGTCGATCTCCAAGTCGCATGCCGCTCCGGGCTTCCGCAGCGGCTGGGCGATCGGGCCGGTGGAATTCGCCCGCCGGCTGCTCGCCGTCTCCGAGACGATGCTGTTCGGCGGGCAGCCCTTCATCGCCGACATGACGGCCTATGCGCTCGACAACCCGGTCGATACCTCGGCGCGGATGCGGGACGCCTACCGGCGCCGCGTCGACCTCATCGTCGCGACGCTGGCCGGCGCGCCGGGGCTGGTGCCCTTCCCGCCGGAGGCCGGCATGTTCATCCTCGTCGACGTCAGCGGCACCGGCATGAGCAGCGAGGCCTTCGCCCGGACGCTGCTCGACGAAGAACAGGTGGCGGTCATGCCGGGTTCGTCCTTCGGCGCCGGCGCGGCCGACTTCATCCGCATCAGCCTCACCGTGCCGGACGTGGCCATCGAGGAGGCCTGCCGGCGCATGCGGGCGCTGGCGGCCCGCTCGGCGATCAGGGAGACGGAGCGGGCATGAGCGGCGGGATTATCGGCGGCACGAGCATGAGCGGCACGCGAACGGTCGGCGAGGCGTTGATCGACCTGCTCGCGGCCAATGGCGTCGAGGTGGTGTTCGGCATTCCCGGCGTCCACACGGTGGAGCTCTACCGGGGGCTGGCCGGCTCGACGATCCGCCACGTCACGCCCCGGCACGAGCAGGGCGCCGGCTTCATGGCCGACGGTTATGCCCGCGTCACCGGCAAGCCCGGCGTGGCGCTGGTGATCACCGGCCCGGGCCTCACCAACACCATCACCGCCATGGCGCAGGCGCGCCAGGACTCGGTGCCGATGCTGGTGATCTCCGGCGTCAACCGCCGCAACTCGCTCGGCCAGGGGCGCGGCCTGCTGCACGAGCTGCCCGACCAATCGGCGATGATGAAGAGCTTCGCGCTGGCCTCGCACACGCTGGTCGATCCCGCCGAGCTGCCGGCGGTGATCGCGCAGGCCTTCGCCATCATGGGATCGAGCCGGCCGGGACCGGTGCATATCGAGATCCCGACCGACGTCATGCCGCTGCCGGCCGGCGAGGTGCCGCTGACGGCGACGCTCCCGGCGCGGCCGGGAGCTGACGCGACGACGCTGCAACGGCTCGCCGCTCTATGCGAGGGCGCGACCCGCCCGGTGATCCTGTGCGGCGGCGGCGCGGTGTCGGCGGGCGCCGCGATCACCGCGCTGGCCGAGCGGCTCGACGCCCCGGTGGTGCTCACCACCAATGCGAGGGGCCTGCTCGCGGGCCACAAGCTGCGCGTCCCCGCCAGCCCCAGCCTCGCGGCGACCCGTGCACTGATCGCCGAGGCCGATCTCGTCATCGCGCTGGGCACCGAGATGGGCCAGACCGACTACGACATGTATGCCGATGGCGCCTTCCCGCATCTGGCGAGCTTCGTGCGCGTCGACATCGATGCGCTGCAGCTGTCGCGCGAGCCGCGCGCCGACCTCCCGGTGCTCTCCACGGTGGAGGCGGCGGTCGCCGGGCTACTGCCGCTGGTGTCCCCGCATGTCGGCGACGGCGCCGCGCGGGCGCAGGCGACGCGGGAGGCTGCGTGGAACGGGCTGTCGGCGAAGATCCGCACCGAGATCGACGTGATCGACAGCATCTACCGGACGCTGCCGGAGGCGATCATCGTCGGCGACTCCACCCAGCCGGTTTATGCCGGCAATCTCTATCTCGACATCGCGCGCCCGCTGTCGTGGTTCAACGCCGCGACCGGCTTCGGCGCGCTCGGCTACGGCCCGCCGGCAGCGGTCGGGGCGGCGATCGGCGCGCCGGGTCGCCCGGTGGTGTGCCTGACCGGCGACGGTGGCTTCCAGTTCTCGCTCGCCGAGATCGGCTCGGCGGCGGATGCCGGTGCGACGGTGATCTTCCTCGTCTGGAACAATGACGGCTATCAGGAGATCGAGACCTACATGGTGGACTGCGGCATCGAACCCGAGGGCGTGAAGCCTTCGGCCCCCGACTTCGTCATCATCGCCGGCGCCTATGGCGTGCCGGCCCTTCGGCTCACTGATGTGGCGGAGCTCGGCCCGGCGCTGGCCGCGGCGGCACAGCGCAACGGCCCGAGCCTGATCGAGATCCACCAGACCCGCACCCGGGGAGCCGGCCCCGCCTGACGATGGGCCTTTCGGCTCAGTTCCGGCGGGCGCGGATGTCGCGGATGATCTCGCGGGCGGCGTTGTAGCCGGGAATGCCGGAGACGCCGCCGCCGGGATGCATGGAGGAGCCGCAGATATACAGCCCCTTCAGCGGCGTGCGGTAATCGGCATAGCCGGACACCGGCCGCTGGAAGAACAGCTGGTCGGTCGACAATTCGCCGTGGAAAATGTGGCCCTGCGGCAGGTTGACGATGTTCTCGATGTCGGGGGCCACCAGAAGCTGCGCCTCGATGACGTCGTCGCGGAAGCCGGGCGCGTAGTCCTCGATGGTGTCGAACACCGTCTTGCGGAAATTCTCCTTCTCTGTCGCCCAGTCGCCGCCCTTCAGTGTGTAGGGCGCGTGGCCGCCGAACAGGTTGACCACATGCTTGCCCGCCGGCGCCAGCGTGGTGTCGACCATGGTCGGCACCACCGGGGTGATGAAGGGGCGCGACGAGTACCAGCCATGCTTGGCGTCGTCATAGGCGCGCTCGAGATAGTCGATGTCGGGCGCGATGTGCATGTAGGTCGGGTAGTCGAAATTGCCGAGGCCGCCCTCGCGCCGCACCCGGTCCAATATGCGGTATTGCGGCGGACGCTCGCAGGCGATGTTCATCTTGAAGGCGGTGGAGAAGGTGCGGTAGCCCTTGATCTCGCGCAGCACCTCCTCCGGCAGGTGCTTTTCGCCGACCAGGTCGAGATAGAGCACCTTGGCGTTGGCGTTGGAGATGATGGCCTTGGCCGCATAGGTCTCGCCGGTCGTCGTCGACACGGCGGTCGCCCGGCCGTTCTGGACGCGCACTTCCTTGATCGGTGCGCCGGTGACGATGTCTACGCCCTTCTCCCGCGCCGAGGCGGCGAGCGCCTGGGTGATGGAGCCCATGCCGCCCTTGATGAAACCCCAGCCGCCGGCGCCCTCATGCTCGCCCATGATGTGGTGCATGATCACATAGGCTGAGCCCGGCGATTTCGGCCCGGCGAAGGTGCCGATCGAGGCGTAATAGGCGAGCACCGCCATCACGCGCTCGTCCTTGAACCATTCGCGCAGGAAGTCGTAGGCGCTCATCGTCAGCATGTCGACGATGCGGTACATCTTGCGGCCGATCTTGCGGTGCCGCCACAGCAGCGAGGCGCCGTCCTTGAAGCTGCGCCAGTCGCGCCTGGTCGGATCGACCGGCGTTTCCCAGAGCAGCTTGCGCACGATGTTGGCCGCCTCGCTGAGATAGCGGTCGAATTCGGGATAGATTTCGGCGTCGTGCTTCGAGAATTTTGCGAAGCTCGCCTGCGACTTGGCGACATTGTCGGAGAACAGGATGTAGTCATCGCCGTCGAGCGGCGAGACCATGTCCGAGCAGGGCAGTACTTCGAGGCCGTGCTTCTTCAGCTCCAGCTCGCGGATGATGCGCGGGTGCAGCAGGCTCATCAGGTAGGAGAAGATCGAGGCCCGGAAGCCCGGCGCGATCTCCTCCGTCACCGCCGCGCCGCCGACGACGTCGCGCCGCTCCAGCACCAGTACCTTCTGCCCGGCCTTTGCGAGGTAGTTCGCGCAGACGAGGCCGTTATGTCCGGCCCCGATGATGATGGCGTCGTAGCTCTTGCCCACGGTGACGTCGGCGGCATGCATGGGATGTTCCTCGGCTGGGATGGTCGCTGCGGACGGAAGGCGCGTGTGGGCTATTCGGCCGCCACGCCACGCAGCGGCTCCTTCGGCTCCAGCCCCTCGCGGCACATGTCCTGGAAGGATTTCACCGCGTACTCGTATTTCGGCGACAGTGGCCCGCGAGTGTAGACGCCGGTCTCCAGGTTGCGCTGCACGCCGGTGATGATGTCGAGGTCCTCGGTGACGATCTGCGCCGACCACTCGACGGACTGGCGGTTGTCCTCCGCCTTCTCCGGCGAGACGTCGGTGAAGAAGTACCAGTTGATGTGGCGGATGCGCCCCGGGCCGAGCGGCTCGATGGTGGCGATCGACGAGCCCCAGTCGTAGAGATTCAGCATCAGGAACGGGAACCGGTAGAAATACAGGCCGCGCGTCAGCCCGCCCTCGCGCTTGGGCGCATGCAGGTGGAAGAACTTCCGGTCGGCATAGGTGTCGATCCGGTAGCTGTCGATGTCCATGGATTCACACAGGCCCGGATGCATGGTCCGGCAGTGGTAGCATTCGAGGTAGTTCTCGCCGTAGACCTTCCAGTCGACCGCGCAGTCGCGGTTCTTCGCCATGAAGTAGCGCTGCTGCTCCAGCGGGTAGTCGGCGGCCATGTCGTGGATCGGGCCGAGCCACTCGACCAGGCTCTCGCCGCCGCGCTCGACGCGCAGGAAGACGAGGCCGCGCCACTCCTCCGCGTCGATGGCGTAGAGCCCCCAGGCCTGCGGATCGAAGGTGATGCCCTCGCCGAAATCCACCGCCTTGTTGAGCCGGCCGGAGCGGGTGTAGCTCCAGCTGTGATAGGGGCACACCACCAGCTTGCCGCAATGGCCCTCCTCCTTCTCCAGGAGTTGGGCGCCGCGATGCCGGCAGACATTGTGGAAGGCGCGCACCACGCCGTCATCGTCGCGGATGACGAACACCGGATAGCCCGCCACCGTGCCGGAGACATAGTCGCCCGGCGCCTTCAGCCGCTCCGACCAGGTGAACAGCATCCAGTTGCGGGCGAAGATCTCCTTGCGCTCGCGCTCATAGAGGGCCGGGTCGCAATAGTCGCGAGCCGGCAGCGTCCAGTCGAACGAGGCCTTGGTGGTGGCGGTCATGGCGGCGCTCCCGAAGTTGCATCGACCAGGCCGGCGCTGGGCCGGCCGGCCCTGTGTCAGTGACGGTAGGAGGGATCGATCCCGTCCAGCATGCGCAGATGGGCGGCCCATTCGAGCAGCAGGTCGCCGTCGTCGAAATTCATCTGGTCGTATTGCGCGCCGACCTTCTCGCAGACGTCCGGCGGCGGCATCACGATATCGCGGCCCATGGAGAGGGTGGCGACCTGCACCTCGCAGGCGCGCTCCAGATAGAACATCAGGTTGAACGCCTCGGCGACGGTGCGCCCGACGGTGAGCAGGCCGTGATTGCGCAGCAGCAGGCCGCACTTGGCGCCGAGGTCTGCGATGATGCGCTCGCGCTCGTCGAGGTCAAGCGCGATGCCCTCATAGTCGTGGATGCCGAGCCGGCCGTAGAACTGCAGGGCGATCTGGTTGAGCGGCAGCAGCCCTTCCTTGAGCGAGGCCACCGCCATGCCGGCGCGGGTATGTGTGTGGATGACGCAGGCGGCGTCGTGCCGGCTCATATGCACGGCGGAATGGATGGTGAAGCCGGCCGGGTTCACCCGGTACGGATTGTCGCCGACCTTGTTGCCGTCGACGTCGATCTTCACCAGCGAGGAAGCCGTGATCTCCTCCCAGCGATGGCCGTAGGGATTGATCAGGAACCGCCCCGGCTCGCCCGGCACCCGCACCGTGCAGTGGGTGTAGATGAGGTCGGTCATCTTGAAATGCGCGAGCAGCCGGTAGCAGGCGGCGAGCTCGACGCGCTGCTGCCATTCGGCGGGCGAGATGTCCGGACGCAGGCTGGTGACGGTCATCGATGGTGTCCTCTTGTGTTCAGACGGGATCGGCGATCCGCAGCGTGGCCGCCTGTTGCCAGTCTTCCTGCGCCCAGCGGCGCAGCAGCAGCGCCTCCTCCCAGCGGTCCGACAGCTCCTCGCCATCGACGTCGGTGATGGCGTAGTCGCGCGGGCCGAGCTCGCACAGGAAAACGCAGTCGGCCTCTGCCGGGTTGCGCGCCTGCCAGGACGCGAAGCCGCGCCGCCACCAGTCGCGGAACACCTCGATCCACGGCCGGTGCTGGGGGAAATGCAACGGCAGCTGCACCTGGCAGCGATTGGCGATGCGGCCCTGGAAGGAATCCGATCGCTCCAGCAGGCGCGTGACGTGGGCCTGATACTCGGGGCTGATCGGCAGCATCATCTCGCGGTCGACGACAAAGTGCGACAGGTCGGCGGCAAGCCGCATGCCGGGGATGGCGTCGAGCAGCAGCAACGTCGCGAACATGTCGTTGGTGATGCAGTTGCGATGCGTCTCGAACTGGAGGGGCACGCCCTCCTCACGGCCGATCCGTATCCACGCCTCGATCACCGGCACCATCTCGGCCACCGACAGCGGCATCACCTGGCCGATGACGACGACGAAGGGCGAGCCGATGTCCTTGGCGAGATGCAGCGCCGGGCGCAGCTCCTCGATCGAGCGCGGAAACGCGGTGAGTAGCCCGGCGAGCCCGGTGCGGGTGAATTCCGGGACGGTTCCCCGCGCGGCCTCGATATCCATGGCGCCGAGGTCGATCGCCATGCCGTCGAAGCCGGCCGCCTTCACCCGTTCGAAGCGCTCAGTGACCGGCCGTTCCGGCGTGCCGGGACGGCGCAGTTCGGTGGCCCAGAGCGACTGGTAGATCTTGAGCGGCATGGTCAGGCCTGCTTGGCGCGGCCGGGGCGCGGCGCCACGGGTTCGAGGTCGGTATCGTCCATGATCCAGATCTTGTCGTCCGGGTAATCCGCCTCGGTGCGCCCGTTCCAGAACGCCTTGATCACCGCGAGCTGGAAGCCGAGATAGGTCATCGAATGCGGCTTGCGGCCCTTCTCGACGAAGATCGTGCGGTGCAGCTTCGGCAGCTGGTGGAACGGCACGGCGGGAAAGGCGTGGTGCGCGGTGTGGAATTGCATGTTCCAGCACATCCAGCGCATGACCGCGTTGGTGCGGGTGGTACGGGTGTTCTCGCTGATCTGGTCGACATGCGGCAGGCCGAGATGCTCGATGGTGTTCTGCAGCTGGTGCACCGGCTTCATCACCAGCATCGGCAACAGCCAGAGCTTGACGGCGAGCCAGCTGCCGGTCGCGACCGATACAAGGGTGATGAGCGTGTAGCCGGCGAGGTGCCAGCGCGCTTCGCGGATCACCTTCGGGTGTTGGTCGGCGGGAATGTAGGGCTCGCTGACGATACCGAGCGAGAAGCGGACGACGCGGCGGATGCGCGTGTACCAGTAGGTCGGGCCGAGCACCCAGAGCAGGTAGGACAGCATCGAGTAGCGCTCACGCGCCAGCTCGCCGTCGCCCTCCCAGTCCTGCGTGTAGCGGTGATGGGCGAAGTGCTGGATCTGGTCGAAATCGCGCGGATAGATGAGCACGAAGCCGAACAGTCGGCCGAAGATCTCGTTGAGCTTCTTGGTCCTGAAGACCGTCGAGTGGCTCATCTCGTGCTGGCCGGCATAGAGGAAGTTGATCAGCATGCCGTGCATGATGAAGCACGGCACCGCCCACCACGTACCCCATGTGTACCAGAGCGCCGCGCCAGTGATCGCCAGCGCGCCGAGATGGCTGCCCAGCTGGACGAAGCCCGATGCGTCCGACTTCACGCTCAGTTCCTTGAGCCGGCCCGGGCTGATCATGTCCTTGCGGCCGAATACCTCGTCCATCTCACTCCTCCTCGAATTCCGGGCGACGCTGGAAGGCCATGCGGATCAGCAGGACCAGCGTGGTCATGACGATGAGCACCACCGAGATGGCGGCGATCGCGGGGTCTACATTGTCGCGCAGTCCCATCCACATCAGGCGCGGCAGGGTGATCGCGTCGACGCTGGTGATGAACAGCGTGACGCCGATCTCTTCCCAGGACAGGACGAAGACCAGCAGCGCGGCGGTGGCCACGCCGAAGCCGATATTGGGCAGGATGACGTGGAAGATGCGCTGGGCGACGGTCGCGCCGAGCCCGCGCGCGGCGAGGTCGATGCGCCGGTCCACCTGAGCCAGCGCGACCAGCACCATCACCACCGCGAAGGGCACGGTCATCACGATATGCGCCATGGTCACGCCGATGACGCTGTCGAAGCCGACGGCCTGCGAGAAGCGGGACAGGCCGGTCAGCAGGAAATACAGCGTCATCGCCGAGACCACCGGCGGCACGATCATCGGCAGCAGCACGAAGCCGACCAGCAGCGACGAGAAGCGCGGCTGCAGCATCCAGATGCCGAGCGCGAAGCTGGTGGCCAGCGCCGTCGAGATCGCGCTGGTCAGCAGGCCGACCTTGGTGCTGAGCAGGATGGCGCTCAGCCAGTCGGGATTGTCGATCAGCTGACGGTAATGGGTGAGCGACAGGCTGCCCTGCGGCATGGAGAGCATGCGGCTGGGCGTGAAGGAGATCGGCACCACCGCCAGCAGCGGCAGCAGCAGGAACGCGCCTACAGCCAAGGCGAGGGCGACGGCGAGCGGGCCGGGGCGCTGGATCTTCATTTCCCACCCCCCGTCAGCGCAAGCCGGGCGAAGCGCGACAACAGGGCCATCAGCGCCGCGACGATGATGACCAGCGCCACGCTGATCGCCGCTCCCAGCCCCCAGTCCGGGCTCTGGAACATCCGCAGATAGACCAGCTCGGCCACCATGATGGAGCGTCCGCCGCCGAGAATGGCCGGAGTGACGAAGAAGCCGAGGCTGAACACGAAGACGATCAGCGTCGCGCCGATCACGCCGGGGAGCGTCAGCGGCAGGAACACCGACCAGAAGATGCGCAGGCGCGAGGCACCCATGCCGCGGGCGGCGAGCAGTACCCGCTCATCCACCGCGCGCATGGCGGAGGCGAGCGGCAGCACCGCGAAGGGGATCAGCACATGCACCATGCCGGCGATCACGCTCGGCTCGTTGCGCACCAGCGCCAGCGGGCCGTCGATCAGGCCGAGCGCCTGCATCCAGCTGTTGAACAGGCCACGATTGGACAGCAGCGCCAGCCAGCCGAAGGCGCGGGTCAGCAGCGAGATCCAGAACGGCACGAAGATGCAGATCTCGATGACGCGCCGCTGCAGGCGCGAGCCGCGCACCCAGACATAGGTGATGGCGTAGGCCGCGGCGACCGCCACCACGGTGACGATGAGGCAGATGCGGAAGGTACGCACGAACACCGACGCCACCAGCGGGTCGCCGACCAGCCGCTGATACTGGCCGGTGCCGAGTTCCGGCAGCGTGACGCTCCACAGCGCGACGCCGAGGAACGGCAGCGCATAGGTGCACGCCAGGAACAGCACCAAAGGTGCCGTCAGGGCGAGAGCGGGCCAGATTGCCGTCCGGTTGCGCATTGTGTGTCGGTTCGGGTTCGAGTGGTCGCCGTTACTATGTTCCCGCTGCCGGTTCGGAGCGGTCGCTTGCTTCTGCTTCCTCTCTTCGTACTGAACTCGGCTGCTGCCGAGTTCAGCTCTCGGAGGGGTCGGCATCGGGTACGACCGATGCCGACGGAGAGGGCCGGGGTGGGGGATCTTCGACGCTCTGCAATCGCAGAAGCCCCTCACCGACCCGCTTCGCGGGCCCCTCTCCCCACCGGGGGAGAGGGAGGTTCCGGTCCGGCCGCGCTGCTACGCCGAGATCACCTTGGTGAATTCGTCGAGCGCCGCGCCGTAATTGTCGGCGTACCAGGGCATGTCGAGCGCGATCTGGCTCTTCATGTTGGCCGGATCGACCGGGTTGTAGCGCTTCTGGTCGGCCGGGATGAGCGCATCGGTCGCCGGGTTGGCCGGTCCCTGTCCCAGCATGTCGAACATGACCAGCTGGCGCTCCGGCACCGAGGTGGAGGCGATGAACTTCATCGCGTTCTCCTTGCCGCCGGGATTGTTCTTGATCACCGCCAGCGCGCCGGGCGAGAGCAGACCCTGGTTCCAGGTGAACTTCACCTGCCCGCCGGAATCCTTCTCGATCAGCGAGGCGCGGGTCGACCAGATCAAGCCCATCGCGGCGTCGCCGCCCAGCATGAGCTGCTGGCTCTCCGCGCCGCCGCCCCAATAGGCGACGACGTCGGGCTTCAGCGCCGCTATCTTGGCGTGGGCGCGCTTGAGGTCGAGCGGGTACAGCTTGTCGGGCGCCACGCCGTCCGCCAGCAGCGCCGCCTCCCACATGCCGGCGCCCCACTTATACATGGTGCGCTTGCCCGGATACTTCTTCACGTCGAAGAAGTCCGCCATGCTGGTCGGCGGGTTGGCGCCGAACTTCTGCGCGTCATAGGCGATGACATAGGAGAAGAAATAGGTCGAGGCGGCGTATTCCCAGTCGAAGCCCGGCCGCATCTTCGACTTGTCGACCACCTTGTAGTCGATCGGCTCGATCATGCCCTGCTTGCCGAGCGAGATCGCCGAGAACGGGTCGGCGTCGACGAGGTCCCAGGTCGGCTTGCCGCTCTTGAACTGCGCGGCGATGGCGCCCTCCGTCGGCCCGGTGCCGTCTTCCTTGACGACGATGCCGGTCTCCTTCTCGAAGGGCTGGCCATAGGCCTTGTCATAGGCCTTCAACGCGTCGCCGCCCCAGTTGACGAGGACGAGCTGCCGCACCTGCGCCAGCGCCTCGGGCGAGCGCATCAGCAGCGGCGCGCCGCCGAAGATCAGGGCGGCGAGCTGGGTGAAGCGGCGGCGGCTGATTTCCCCTCGAGCCGCCTTGGCCGCGAGGATGTCGAGGCAGTCTTTCTGGAATGCGTCGTTCACGGCGTGCTCCTGCTGTTTTCAGCTTTGCTCTGGAAGAAGGAAGCCATTGTCGAAGGACCAGGTGACCCAGAAGTCCGGGCCGCCGGTGAGGACGCGGCCGGCGGCCTCGCTCGGCAGCGTCACGGTCAGCTGCGTGCCGTTGCGCGTGGCGAGCGCGAGGCGCATGGCGGCGCCGAGATAGGTGGTGCCCGCCAGCCGGGCGGCGACGCCATTGCCGTTCGCCGGCGGCTCGGCGCCGACCGACATGTGCTCGGGCCGCACCGCCAGCACCGCGCGCCCGCTGACATGATCGTGCCGCGGCGCCCGTAGCCGCGCGCCCTCGAACAGGCCGCTGGTGCCGAGCGAGCAATGGCCGACCTCGTCGACCGGCAGCAGGTTGATCTCACCGAGGAACTCCGCGACGAAGCGGCTCTGCGGGCGCTCGTAGATGTCGCGCGGCCCGCCGACCTGCAGCAGCCGCCCGTGATTGAAGATGGCGATGCGCGAGGACAGCGACAGCGCCTCGCTCTGGTCGTGGGTGACGAAGACGAAGGTGGTGCCGAACTCGCCATGCAGGCGGGCCACTTCCTCCTGCATGCGACCGCGCAGGTGCTTGTCGAGCGCCGAGAACGGCTCATCGAGCAGCAGCACCGGCGGCTCGAACACCAGCGCGCGGGCCAGCGCCACCCGCTGCTGCTGGCCGCCGGACAGCATGGTGGGACGCTTCTTCTCGTGGCCGACCAGCCCGACGCGGGCGATGATCGCGTCGACCCGCCTGGCGATCTCCTCACGCGCCATGCCGCGCACCTGCAGCGGAAAGGCGATGTTCTGCGCGACGGTCTTGTGGGGGAACAGCGCGTAGCCCTGGAACACCATGCCGAAGGAGCGATCCTCGGCGCGGCTGCGGGTGATGTCGGTCCCGTCGCTGAGCAGCCGTCCCGCCGTCGCCGCCTGGAAGCCGGCGAGCACCATGAGGAAGGTGGTCTTTCCCGAGCCGGACGGCCCCAGGAGGGTCAGGAATTCGCCAGGCGCGATGTCGAGCGAGATGTCCTTCAGCGCCTCGAAATGGCCGAAGGATTTCCCGATCCCGATCGCCTGTATCCCGACCGCCCGCGTGGTCACGTTCGAATGCGCTCCCTCACACTGGAGGAATGCTAACTTCGAGTTTTCCTCACCTCAAATGAAGATTTTTTGCCTTTTCTGCAAATATCCTTCACCTCAATGGTGGCTGCTTGGGCATAAAGACGACCGCCTAACGATGCATCACCGGCGTGGTCTGCGCAACGCGCGACTTCAGCCAGCCGGCGAAGGCCTGGATCGCCGGGTTGCCGCTGCGCTCGTGCTCGGTGACGAAATAGTAGGCGCGTGCCGAGCGCACGGCGAAGTCGAAGGGGCGCACCAGCCGGCCCATGTCGAGCAGGTGCCGGCAGACGAAATTGTCGCCGATCGCGATGCCCTGCCCGGAGATCGCGGCGGCGAGCACGAGGTTCATGTCGGAGAAGATCACCCCCTGGTCGATGCGCGGGCCCACCACGCCGGCCGCCGCGAACCAGTTGAGCCAGTCGCCCAGCCCGTCGAGATGCAGCAGCACGGCGCGGAACATGTCGACCGGCTCGCCGAGCCCGCCGAGCTGGTTGAGCAGGATCGGGCTGCACACTGGCATGAAGTCGACGGCACTGATCAGTTCGACCGCGTGGCGCGGCCATTCGCCGTCGCCATAGGCGATGAAGGCGTCGACCCCCGGCGTGTCGACATCGTCGAGCCGCTGCGGCGTGACGATGCGCAGGCTGACATCGGGATAGAGCCGCTTGAACTCGGCGACATGCGAGCACAGCCAGAACGAGGCGAAGCCGGGCGTCGAACTCACGGTGAGCGCGCCGCGCAGCACGCCGCGGTCGACATATTGCACGGCGGCGTCGGCGAGCACGTTCAGGGCCCTGCGGACATCGGCGGCGTAGCGCTTGCCCTGCGGCGTGAGCGCTACCCCCTTGCCGGCGCGTTCGAGCAGCGCGAAGCCGAGATCCTGCTCCAGGAAGCGTAGCTGATGGCTGACGGCGCTGCGGGTTATGTTCAGCTCCGCCGCCGCCTGCCAGACCGTGCCGTGCCGGGCGAAGGCCTCGAGCGCGCGCAGGGCCTGGGTGGAAGGCAACCGCATTGGATACTCGTCTCGACCTGCGCCCCGGGACGGCCGCTCCGGAATCGGAGAACGACCGTCCGCATCGGAGCGGCGAAGCCCGGCGCCGTCAAGGAACCGGCGCCGGGTATCCGCGAGACGACACTGCCGCCGAGCCGTCGAGCGCGTACCGGCCAGGCGGCCTCGGTTCGTCGACGGGGGCTCGGCTACGGTGCGGGGCTGCCATGCAGCTGATGCGCCGCGTCGATGCGGCTTTCGATCTCCGCCGTGATGGCAATCGACAGCGAGCCGAGATCGGTGCGCAACTGGTCGAGGCTGGTGGCACCGATGATGTTCGACGTCACGAAATGCCGGCTGGTGACGTAGGCGATGGCGAGCTGCGCCGGATCGAGGCCGAAATCGCGGGCGATGGCGAGATACGCGTCGATGGCGGCGTCCGTTCCCGGCTTCTGGTAACGCTGGCCGCGCTCGAACAGCGTGGTGCGGGCGCCCGGCGGGCGGGCGCCGTGCTGGTATTTGCCGGTGAGGAAGCCCTGGGCCAGCGGCGAATAGGCGAGCAGCCCGACCTGCTCGCGGGCATGGAACTCGGCGAGGCCGACCTCATAGGTGCGGTTCAACAGGTTGTAGGCGTTCTGCACGCTGGCGACGCGCGGGCGGCCGGTCGTCTCGGCGAGGTGCAGGAAGCGCGACAGGCCCCAGGCGGTCTCGTTGGACAGTCCGATATGACGGATCTTCCCCGCCTTCACCAACGCGTTGAGCGCGTCGAGCGTTTCCTCGATCGGCACGTCGGAACCGTCGCCGCCGCGTGCCGGCGAGTGGCTGCCGCCGCCGAACAGCGCCAGCGGCCGGTTCGGCCAATGCAGCTGGTAGAGGTCGACATAGTCGGTCTGCAGCCGGGCCAGCGAATTGTCGATCGCCTCGTTGATGTTCCGCGCATCAAGGCGCGGCAGTGAGCCATCGCGGCGCAGATAGGTGCGGTCGGAGGGGCCGGAGACCTTCGTCGCCAGCACGATCCTGTCGCGCTGGCCGCGCGACTTCAGCCAGGAGCCGATGATGCGCTCGGTCGAGCCCTGCGTCTCGGCGCGCGGCGGGATGGAGTAGTTCTCGGCGGTGTCGATGAAGTTGATGCCGAAATCGACGGCGAGGTCGAGCTGAGCATGGCCCTCGGCTTCGGTGTTCTGCTGGCCCCAGGTCATGGAGCCGAGCGCGATCGAGGAGACGCGGAGATCGGTTCGCCCGAGCGGGCGATAGTCCAGCATGTTGAAATTCCTGTAGTTTTTCGGTTTGGCTTGTGCCGCACGCGCGCACGGCGCTGTCCAGGGGGGCAGCGCCGTGCGAGGCGGCGGGCAGGATTGAGTCGGCGGTCAGAAGAAGCCGAGCGTGGGCAGGCGGGTGCCGTTGATCTCGTAGCCGCCGATCGCCTGCGCCTTGTAGCTCGCCGGATTGTGCGAGGAGAGGGTGCGGGCGTTGCGCCAGTGGCGGTCGAGATTCTTGCGCTGGGTCGCCGCCGAGGCGCCGCCGACATCGAACAGTGCGGTGGCCGATCGGAGCGAAAGCTCGTCGACGATCACCTTGGCCTTGGCAGACGCGATGGCGGCGTCGTGCGCGAGCTCGTCCAGCCCCTGCCCACCGAGCCGCGCCTCGGCGACCTTGTCGAGCGCGTCGGCGGCGGCGAGCACCACCAGTTCGGTGGCGAAGGCGTCGCTGGCGATGCGCCCGATGGTCTGAAGCAGCAGCGGGTCGTCGACGGTCTTGTCGGCGGCGGCGAAGTAGAAGGTGCGGTTGCGGCTCTTCAGGAGCGCCTTGGCGTCGCGCAGGACGGCACGGATGACACCGGCATTGACCGCGGTGACGAAGATCTGCGCGATGGTCGAAGTGTAGGGCAGCAGGAAGCTCGGGTTCTGCTTGTCGAAGATGACCTCGTCAGCCTCGATACGGACATTGTGGAAATTGGTGGTGCCGGTGCCGGTGACGCGCTGGCCGATGCCGTCCCAGTCGTCGACCCGCTCGATGCCCTCGCGGCCGGTCGGGATCACGATGGAGACCGGGCGGCTGCCGGTGGCGGTCGCGCGTACCAGCAGCCAATCGGCATAGAGCGTGCCGGTGCTGTAATACTTGGTGCCGTTGAGCCGGTAGCCGTCGCCGTCCTCGGTCAGCGTGGTGTTGAAGTCGGAGGCGCCGCCGGTCTGCTTGCGGTCGAGCTCGGTGCTGGCGAGGCCGAATACCGCGCCGTTGAGCACCGCGTCGCGCCAGACCTTGCGTTGCGCGCCGACGTTGCCGCTGACCTCGCCGATCAGGAAGCGCTCCACGAAGGTGAAGTGGTTGCGGTAGATGTGGGCGACATTGGTGTCGGCCTCGGCGAGCCGCAGCGCGAGACCGATGACGTCGCGCAGCGAGCCGCCGCCGCCGCCTTCCTCGACCGGCAGGCGCAGCGCGCCGAGGCGTGCGCGGCCCAGAATCTCGACCACGTCATAGGGATGGATCCGCTCCTGGTCGCGCCGGGAGGCGTCGGCGGCGATCAGGTCCAGCAGCCGCTCCAGCTCGGGGGAGCCCGGGCGGATGGAAGCCGGATTGCCGGAGACGGCGGAAACTGTCTGGTTCATGGGAGCCTCGGTCGTTGCCATGACGCACGCGCTGGCGTCGGAGCGGTGGGAGGAGACGTCGCGCCTCGTCGACGTGCGGAGGCCGTCTCTGCCGGGAAGGGCGATGCGGATATCAAAATAACATAAACTCTATAGAAAATATGTACAGCTGCATTTGCAGCCGATTTCGAGTGTCCGAGGGGGTGCGGTTTCTACGGGTCAATGCCGGTGACTCCCAAGTTCCGAGGCGGCGAAAGGCTGCTGCGCGACGGTGGCGACGGCTTCGCTCCAGTTCGAAAGTCCCGGAGCCCGTGGGCCGACGGGAGGCGCGATGGAGCCGTCGGCGAGCCGGCGCAGGCGCAGCCAGCCATTGGCATCGACGAGCAGGTCGACGCCGTCGAGCCGGTCGGCATCGAGGCCGCCGCTGATCGCATAGGCGTCCCAGGCGTCGGGCAGGGCGGTGCGGCAGGGCTCCGACGTCGACGGATCGGATGCCGGAGACTCCGACATCGTTCGCGTCGCTATGGCCCGGCGGCCGACGACGATGGTGACGTAGTCGAGCCCGGCGGGAATCGCCGGCAGCTGCCCTGAGGCACCATCGGCGCGGAAGGCGAGGCGGATCGGCCGGCCGCGCAGCGCGTCGAGGTCGAGGGCCTGCGCGCCGCAGCTTACCGGCATGTCGGGGGCGAGGACCGGGAAGGGCCAGGCGCCGGCCTCGACGACCGCCGTGCCGGCGGCACGGGCGCGGAAATAGTCGATCAGCTGCCAGCGCTGGCGCGGCTCCAGCTGCGCGATGGTGCCATGGGCGAACGGGCTGTGGCCGATGCGATCGAAGACGTCGGTCAGCCACCAGAACAGGTCGCCATCCGGCCGCTGCCAGAGGCCGTAGGGCGTGAGGTCCGACGGGTCGTCCTTCGGGCGGAAGCACTCGTCGGTGCAATGAAGCTGCACGAGATCGAGGCCGCGGGCGACGGAAGAGGCGGTAAAGCCGGTCTCCGAGCGCTGGTAGCTGGTCGGGGTGGCCGGCTTGGCGAGCAGCCGCCAATTGGGCAGCGGCAGCAGGTACAGCGCGACGACCGCCAGTGCGGGGCCGACGAGGCGGGTGCGGCGCCAGAGCAGCGAGGCCACGCCGAGCAGCAGGACGGCGGCGATCGCCGCGATCCGCCAGACCTGTCGGCCGATATAGGGGTCGTCGAGATGCGACAGGTCCGGCCGTTCGGCGAAGGGCCAGACCGGCACCTCGTGCGCGGCCGGCGGCGAGGTGGCGAGGCTGACCGCCACGGCGACCACCGCGAGGCCGACGGCCGTCTCGATGCCGATGCTGACGGCGAGCGCCCGCCGCCCACCGGGAGAGGCGAGGCGCGGCGTCAGCAGGAAGCGGTTGATCGCCGCGATCGCCAGCAGGAGCAGGAGGCCGGCGATCTTGAGGCGCGCCAGCCCGCCATAGGGCGTGCCGAACCAGCCGCCGAGATCGCCGATCAGCTCGTCGGATTGCAGCACGGCGGAAGCGATGAGTACCAGGACCGCGCTGCCGCCGACCCGGGAAAAGCGGTGCAGGGTGCGGAGGGCGACGGGGGCGGGCAGGGCGTACAGCGCCAGTGCCAGCGGCAGCAGCCCGCCAAGCCACGCGCCCGCCGCGACGACATGCAGGCCGACGGCGAGGGGCAGCAGCGGTCCCTCGGCGGCGGCGGCATGGCCGAGCTGCGCTTGCAGCGCGAGGCCGATGCCGGCGAGGAATGTGGCGGCGGCCAGCCGCCAGCGCGAGGCGAGCCGGCCCGCCACCAGCACGGCGGCGAGCAGCAGCGCGCTGCGTGCCGCGAGGCTGGTGCCGAAATGGGTCTCGCTCGCCACCAGCCAGCTCTGCGCCGCGAGATCGGCGAGGCCGGTGGCGCCGGTCAGCGCCGCCGTCTGCACCGGCAGCCACAGCAGCGCCCCGGCGAGACCGACGACGAGGCTCGTTCGCAGCAGCCGTGTCAGCCGGCGGCGCAAGGCCGGTCCCGCCGCGCCGGGCGGCAGGACGAGGAGCGCGCTCGCCAGCGTACCGAACAGGCTGAGCGCCGCGGCAAGCTCAAGGCCGCGCGCAAGGGGCAGCAGCGCCGCGCTGTCGAGATCAGGCACGCGCCACCTTCACGGCTTGACCGCGAAGCTGAAGCTGCCGGTCGTCTTGTGGGTGTCGACCGAGGCGGCGGTCCATTGCACCGTATAGGTGCCGGCCGGCAGCACCGGAACCGTCACCGCAAGCGTCTTGCCGTCGCCGCCGGCCGCGAGACGTACCTCGCCCGTGCTCACCGCGCGGCCACCCTTGTCCGTCACCACCAGGCTGGAGAGCTTCGCCTCCAGCTTCTCGGTGAAGGTGACCGTGACCTCGCCGGGCGCGGCCGCGACCACGCCGTCCACCGGCGGCGAGGCGCTTTTGAGATGGGCGTGGGCGTCGGCGGCGCCGATGGAGCCAAGGAGCAGCAGAGCGATGGTGGCGAGCGCTCCCAACTGGCTGAGGGGCGGGAGCCGGCGCGGCCGGATTTCCGGCAGCGGGGCCAGGGCGAGTTCGCTGATCACCATTTGACGGTGCCCTTCTGCCAGGAGAGCAGCCGGTCGCGAGTGCGGAACAACAGGGTGGTGACGGCGGAGAACAGCAGCGCCATCAGCAGCAGCCCGGCATAGAGATGGCCATAGGCGCCCCAGCCCTGCGCCCAGGACAGGTAGTAGCCGAGGCCATCCTTCACCCCGAGCATCTCGGCAACCACCAGCACCGATATGCCGTTGCCGAGACCCATGAACAGGCCGACGAAGACATGCGGCAGCGAGGCCGGTACCGCGACCCTCAGCAGCAGGAAGCGGCGGTCGGCGCCCAGCGTGCGGGCGACGTCGTAATAGGCGGCATCGACGCTGGCGACGCCGGACCAGGTGAGCACGGTGACCGGGAACCAGGTCGCCAGAGCGATCAGGAAGATGCCGGCGCTGAAGGTGCCGGGAAAGGTGAACAGCACCAGCGGGATCAGTGCGGTGGTCGGCACCGGCCCGATGAAGCGCAGCACCGGGTGCACCCAGTAGCCGACGCCGCGCGACCAGCCGGTCGCCACGCCGGTGAGGAACCCGGCCAGAGCGCCGAGGCCGGTGCCGAGGGCGAGCAGTACCAACGAGTGGCGCAGGCTGCTCCACAGCCGCGCATAGTCGGTGGCGTAGACGTCGGCGAGGTCCTGCGGCGGCGGGAAATAGGGCTGCGGCCACCAGCCGGTCTTCGCCGAGGCGATCTGCCAGAGGGTGAGCAGCACCGGCAGCACGGCGAGCCACGGCACGTTGCGGCGCAGCCAGCCGGCGAGGCGGCCGAGCCGCGGTCCCAGCGCCGCCGAGGCGAGCAGCAGGATGGCGAACAGCGCCTGCGCCGCCGCGAGATCGGCGGTGAGCCGGTGAGACGTGCGATCCGGCCAGAGGCCGGTCACGGCGGCCGCGACCAGCCACAGCCCCGCCGCGCCGGCAAGGCCGGGAAAGGCGGGACGGGAAGACAGGAAGCCACGGACAAGCGCGATCCCGCCGGCGGCGGCAGAGTCGCGGGTTGTCGGGCCGAGGACGGCGTCGGTCACCTCTGCACCTCATATTTCCGGGCGGTGGGCGTCGAAGCGGAGGCCGGTTTTATTGCCGGGTAGGGCTATCGACAGGCATGCACGCGCCGCGATGAAGGTTGTCGTGGCCGAAAGTTAGGAGGTCGAGGTCCGCTCGTGTCAATCGCTCCAGATAAATGAAAAATCTATACTGGAAGGAGGGGCTACGAAGGATATTCGTACTTCCCACGTCGTCGATAAAGTGAGGATTTTCCAGGAGGGATCACTACGCTTTGCCCTGAGCCGATCGATGTCCGGCATTTGGGAGATTCTGCGAATGGCAAAGCGGGAAGGGCAATTGCGGCTGGGCGCCTTCTACCATGAGGGCGGGCATCACGTGGCGGCCTGGCGGCACCCCGAGGCGGCGCCGGACGGGCTCAAGGGCTTGATCGATTTCGCGCGCAAGGCGGAGGCGGCCAAGTTCGACGCGGTGTTCTTCGCCGACGGCCCGAGCGTGCGGCTGCGCAACCTCGCCGCCGCCAGCGCCAAGGCGCATAACGGGGTGCGGGCCTTCGAGCCGATCACGCTGCTCTCCGCGCTCGCCTTGGCGACCGACCGGATCGGCCTCGTCGCCACCGCCTCGTCAAGCTTCAACGAGCCCTACAACCTCGCGCGGCAGTTCGCCTCGCTGGACCATATCTCCGGTGGCCGGGCCGGCTGGAACCTCGTCACCACCAACGACCAGGACGCGGCGTTCAACTTCAATCACGGCGCCCAGCTGCAACATGCCGACCGCTACCGGCGGGCGGCCGAGTTCGCCGACGTGGTGCTGGGGCTGTGGGACAGCTGGGAGGACGACGCCTTTCCGCGCGACCGCGAGGCCGGTCGCTATTTCGATCCCGCCAAGCTGCACGTGCTCGACCACAAGGGGCCGCACTTCCAGGTGCTCGGGCCGCTCAACATTCCCCGGTCGCCGCAGGGCCATCCGGTGGTGGTGCAGGCCGGCTCGTCCGAACCCGGCAAGGAGCTGGCGGCACGCACCGCCGAGGTGATCTTCACCGCGCAGCAGACGCTGGCCGAGGCGGTCGAATTCTATGCCGACGTGAAGGCGCGGCTCGCCCGCTACGGCCGCTCGCGCGATGATTTGAAGATCCTGCCCGGCGTCTCGCCGGTGATCGGGCGGACGCGGGCGGAAGCGCGGGCGAAATTCGACGCGTTGCAGGAGCTGATCACGCCCGAGGTAGGGCTCGGCCTGCTCTCCGACCATCTCGGCGCCGATCTCACCGGCTATCCGGTGGACGGCCCGATACCCGACCTGCCGGCGACCAATGGCGGCAAGAGCCGGCAGACGCTGGTGGTCGACCTGGCGCTGCGGGAGAAGCTGACGATCCGCGAGCTCTATCTGCGCATCGCCGGCGCGCGTGGCCACTGGCAACTGGTCGGCACGCCGGCCGACATCGCCGACCAGCTGGAGGAGCGCTTCGTCAATTACGGCGCCGACGGTTTCAACGTCATGCCGCCGCTGCTGCCTGGCAGCCTCGACGACTTCATCGAGCTGGTGGTGCCGGAGCTGCGCCGGCGCGGCCTGTTCCGCACCGACTACGAAGGCACGACCCTGCGCGATCATCTCGGCCTCCGGCGGCCGGATAACCGCTTCGCGCAGCAGGTGGCGGCGGAATGACCATGAGCGACATTCCCTCGCCTTCCCAGGGGCACGCCAGCGCGCCTCACCTCACGCTCGCCGACGTGGTGCCGGCGGTCCCCCGGCCGCTGGTGGATGTCGTCGGGCTCGTGGCGGGCATCGCCTGGCTGGCGGTGGTGGCGGCGGCGCTGGCTTTAGAGGATGTCGGCGACTGGCCGCGCACCCCGACCTTCGCCGCCGCCGCCGGGCTGGTGGCCGCCACCTTCATCGTGCTCGCGATCGGCAGCCGCTGGCTCGGAGCGGCCTCGCGCTGGCTCGACCGCGCGGCGCTCTGGCTGATCGTGCTCGGCCTGTTCTTCACGCTGTGGCAGCTCGCCTCCGCCAAGCTCGGCTGGCTGCCGCTGCCGTTCTTCCCGCCGCCGCAGGCGCTGCTCGAGGTGTATCTCGACGACTTCCCGCGGCTGGGGGTGAGCATCCTCGCCTCGGTGAAGCTCCAGCTGTGGGGCTATTCCATCGGCGCGGTGGCGGGCTTCCTCACCGGCGTCTCCATCGGCTGGTCGCAGCGCGCCGCCTATTGGGTGCATCCGGTGCTGCGCTTCATCGGTCCGCTGCCGGCCGGCGCCTGGCTGCCCATCGCCTTCTTCGCCTTCCCGTCCAGCTGGAGCGCCGGCATCTTCCTGATCGCGCTGGCCACCGGCTTCCCGGTCACCGTGCTGACCTGGTCCGGCATATTGAGCGTCAACCCGGCCTATTACGACGTCGCCCGCACGCTGGGCGCGCGCTCGCGCTTCCTGGTGCTGAAGGTCGCGATCCCCGCCGCGCTGCCGCATGTGTTCGTCGGCCTGTTCATGGCGCTCGGCACCTCGTTCTCGGTGCTGGTGGTGGCCGAACTGCTCGGCGTGAAGGCCGGGCTCGGCTTCTACATGCAGGCGGCGCAGGGCTGGGGCGACTACGCAAACCTCTATGCGGCGCTGCTGGTGCTGGCGCTGCTCTGCTCGGGCGCGGTGTCGCTGCTGTTCGCCGCCCGCGACCGCTTCCTCTCCTGGCAGAAGGATCTCGTGACATGGTGACCGCCGCCATCCAGACGCCGGAGGCGCCCCGCGTCACCGGCGCGTCGCTCGACATCGAGGATGTCAGCCACGGCTTCGAACTCGACGGCTCGGTGCTGGAGGTGCTCGACGATGTGAGCCTCCACGTCGCGCCCGGCGAGTTCGTCGCCCTGCTCGGCCCCTCCGGCTGCGGGAAGTCGACGCTCCTGCGCCTCATCGCCGGGCTGGAGCCGCCGACGCGCGGCAAGCTCAGCGAGGCCGGGCGGCCGATCGCCGGACCCAACCCGTCGCGGGTGGTGGTGTTCCAGGATCCGACGCTGTTTCCCTGGCGCACCGTCCGGCGCAACGTCGCGGTCGGACCGGAGGCGCAGGGCACGCTGAAGCAATCGCAGCAGCGCATCGACGAGGCACTTGCTCTGGTCGGCCTGACGAAATTCGCCAAGGCCTATCCGCACCAGCTCTCCGGCGGCATGGCGCAGCGCGTCGCGCTGGCCCGCGCGCTGGTGAACGACCCCGACGTGCTCATCCTCGACGAGCCGCTCGGCAAGCTGGATTCGCTGACCCGCATCACCATGCAGGCCGAGCTGGTGTCGCTGTGGCGGCGCGAGGGCTTCACCGCCATCCTCGTCACCCACGACGTCGAGGAGGCGCTGTTCCTCGCCAACCGCGTCGTCGTTTTCAGCGACCGGCCGGCGCGTGTGAAGGCCGATATCCCGGTCGACCTGCCTTATCCCCGCCATCGAGGCGACCCGCGCCTCGCCGAACTGCGCCGTCAGGTGCTCGGCCTGCTCGGCCTCGACGCCGACTGGTAGCCGTTTTCCCCGCGCCGTTCCTCGCTCGCCGTCATTTCCCGCTCGCTTCGAAAGGTCCCTCCATGTCCGACACGTCGTCCCTCATCTCGCGCCGTCATCTCCTGGGAGCCGCCGGCGCGCTCGCGGCGGGCGTGCCCTTCGCCGCCGGCCTCCTCGATGTTCCCGCGCTGGCACAGGCTGCCGCGCCGCTGAAGGTGAAGCTCGGCTGGAGCGGCACCGGCATCTGCCTCATCTCGGTGCCCACCGCGGTGGAGAAGGGCTTCTTCGTCAAGCACGGCCTCGACGTCGAGGTGGTGAAGTTCGGCTCGGCCTTCGACCAGAGCCTGGAAGCGGTGGCCTCCGGCAAGATCGACGCCACGGTCAACTTCATCCTGCGCTTCCTGAAGCCGCTGGAGCAGGGCATCAACATCAAGTTCACCGGCGCGCTGCATGGCGGCTGCATCCGCGTGCTGACCCCGACCTCAGCCGGGATCACCGACTACACGCAGCTGAAGGGCAAGACCATCGGCGTGGTCGACCTCGCCAGCGCCGCCAAGAACTTCACCTCGGTGCAGCTCTACAAGGCCGGCCTCGACCCCAACAAGGATGTCGAGTGGCGCGTCTATCCGGTCGACCTGCTCGGCGAAGCCGTGCGCAAGGGTGAGATCTTCGCCGCCGCCGATGCCGATCCCGGCATCTACCTGGTGCTGAAGAACAGCAATGGCAGCCTGAACGAACTCGGCGGCCTCGCGCACGGCATCTACAAGGACCTCAGCTGCTGCGGCGTCGCGGTGCGCAACGAGTTCCTCACCGAGAACAAGCCGGCCGCCGCCGCGCTCACCCGCGCGCTGCTGGAAGCCGCCGACTGGGTGCACAACAACCCCGATGAGGCGGCGCAGATCTTCACCGCCTATTCGCCGATCGCCAAGCCGATCCTCGCCGAGATCATCCGCAGCCATACCCACCAGCACCATTTCGGCGGCGGCCCGGACCTGCAGAAGGAGGTCGCCATCTATGCCGACGACCTCAAGACGGTGGGCATCCTGAAACCCCGCACCGATCCGGCCAAGCTCTCCGACCGCATCGTCGTCGACGTGCTGAGCTGAGCCCCCGCGAGACCGACGAGGAACGCATCGCCCATGACCAGTCCCGCCTCTCCCGACGCCGCCTCGGTCGACGCCGTCGCTCGCGAAGCCGTCGCTCGTGAAGCCGTCGCTCGTGAAGCCGTTGCTCGTGAAGCCGTTGCTCGTGAAGCCGTTGCTCGTGAAGCCGTTGCTCGTGAAGCCTTGCGCCTCATCGGCCCCGATCCAGAGAACTGGGTGCCGCCGCGCGAGGGCGTCGACCACAATGTGGCGATCGTCGGCGGCGGGCAGACCGGGACCACCTTCGCCTTCGCGCTGCGGCGCGCGGGCGTTGGCGGGGTGAGCGTGATCGAGGCGGCGCCGGACGAACGCTCGACCGGCGTCTGGCTCACCCGGGCCCGGATGGAGCGGCTGCGCACGCCGAAGGCGCTGCCGGGGCCGGAGCTTGGCATCGCCGGGCTGTCGTTCCAGTCCTGGTACGAGGCGCGGCATGGGCGCGAAGCCTATGCCGCGCTCGCCTCCATCCCGCGCCGCGACTGGGCGGAATACCTGATCTGGTACAAGGACTTCCTGCGCATTCCCGTGCGCTATGGCGTGCGGCTCACGCGCATCGAGCCGGCGGGCGGGGTGTTCCGCCTGCATCTGGAGGCGGAGGGGCGCTCCTTCGTGGAGACGGCGCGCAAGGTGCTGCTCGCCAATGGCGTGGCGGGCAATGGCGGACCGTTCGTGCCGCCGGTGCTCGCCGACAATCTGCCGCGCGCGCGCTATGCCCACACCGCCGATGCCATCGATTTTACCGCACTCAAGGGCAAGTCGGTGGCGGTGCTCGGCGCGGCAGCTTCCGCCTTCGACGCGGCGGCGACCGCGCTGGAGGCCGGCGCCGCCGAGGTACATCTCTTCGCCCGGCGGGACGGGGTCGCCTCGGTGCCGATCAACCGGCTGCGCGGCTATCCCGGCGCCTATGACAACTACCCCGCATTGCCGGACCGGGTGCGCTGGCTGCAGGCGCTGCGCTTCCTGCGTGCCGGCTCGACGCCGCCGCCCGATGCGGTGCGGCGCGTCGTCCGCTTCGACAATTTCCACCTGCACCTCGCCGCGCCCTGGACGAGCGCGCGCGAAGAGGAGGGCCGGATCGTCGCCACCGCCGCCGGCGAGCGGTTCAGCTTCGACTTCGCCATCGCCGGCACCGGCTACTTCGTCGATCCCGCCGCGCGGCCGGAGCTCGCCGATGTCGCCGGCCATATCCTGCGCTGGCGCGACCGCTACGCGCCGCCGGCCGACGAGCGGCATGAGGGGCTCGGCGCGCATCCCTATCTGGGACTCGGGCACGAATATCTGGAGAAGGAGCCGGGCGCGGCGCCCTATCTCGGGGATATCCACGTCTACAACCCCGGCGGCTTCGTGAGCTTCGGCCTGCCGATCGGCGACGTGCCGAGCTTCCGGCGCGACATTCCGAGCGTGGTGGCGCGCATCAGCCGCGACCTGTTCCTCGCCGATCTCGATGCCCATGAGCGGCGCATCACCGGCACCATCGCCGCCGAGTTCGACGAGAGCCTCTATGCCTCGGCGGTCTGGCGCGGCGCCAAGGCGGCGGCGGAATAGCCGACCTCTCCCGCGGCCGGGCGGATGCCGGACGCATCCCGCTCGGTCGACCCTTCCCTGTCACATGAGCGAGGACCCCCATGATCCGCATCCTCTGCGGCGCGCTCGCCCTGCTGCTTGGAGTTGCGCCGGCGCTCGCCGACGGGACGCCGAAGCGCGGCGGCACGCTCAACATGCTCGTAGAGCCCGAGCCGCCGACGCTGGTCGGCATCGCCAACACCGCCGGTCCGACCGGCAAGGTATCGCCGAAGGTCACCGAGGGGCTGCTGAGCTACGGTTTCGACCTGAAGCCGCAGCCGCAGCTCGCGACCTCCTGGCAGGTCTCGGAGGACGGGCTGCGCTATACGTTCAAGCTGCGGCCGGGCGTGAAATGGCATGACGGCGTCGACTTCACCTCGGCCGACGTCGCCAATTCGATCCGCCTCCTGAAGCAGTATCATCCGCGCGGCCGCGCGACCTTCTCCAGCGTGGTCGACATCGAGACGCCGGATCCGCTCACCGCGACCATCGTGCTGTCGAAGCCGGCGCCGTTCCTGCTCACCGCGTTCGCGGCCTCCGAGACGCCGATCGTGCCGAAGCACATCTATGGCGACGGCGATCCCGCCACCAATCCGGCGAACCGCGCGCCTATCGGCACCGGCCCCTACATCTTCAAGGAATGGGTGCGCGGCAGCCATGTCGTCTATGAGCGCAACCCGAACTACTGGGACGCGCCCAAACCCTATATCGACCGGCTGGTCGTCAAGTTCATTCCCGATCCCGCGGCGCGGGCGGTGGCGTTCGAGACCGGCGCGGTGGATGTCGGCGGCGAAAGCCCGGTGCCGCTGAGCGAGATCGAGCGGCTGAAGGCGGTGCCGGAGATCGGCATCGAGACGCGTGGCTACGAATACAGTGCCTCGGTCACGCGCATCGAGTTCAACCTGTCCAACCCGTATCTCAAGGACATACGGGTGCGCCGCGCCATCGCGCACGCCATTGACCGCAAGGTGATCCTGAACACCGTCTGGTACGGCTATGGCGTCATCTCTCCGAACCCGATCAGCCCGGTGCTGGCCCGCTACTCCGATCCCGACGCGAAGATCTACGCCTACGACCCCAAGCGGGCCGAGCAACTGCTCGACGAGGCCGGCTTCAAGCGGGGGCCGGACGGCGTGCGCTTCCGGCTCGTGCATGACTTCCTGCCCTATGGCGACGGCTACAAGCGCACCGCCGACTATCTCGCGCAGGCGCTGCGCCGGATCGGCATCGAGGTGACGATCCGCAGCCAGGACTTCGCCACTTACATCAAGCGCGTCTATACCGACCGCGACTTCGACTTCACCAATAACTCGATGGGCAACACCTTCGATCCGACCATCGGCGTGCAGCGGCTCTACTGGTCGAAGAACTTCAAGAAGGGCGTACCGTTCTCCAACGGCTCCGGCTGGAGCAACCCCGAGGCCGACGCGGCCCTGGAGGCGGCGGCGGTGGAGACCGACGAGGAGAAGCGCGTCGCCGATTTCCGTGCCTTCCAGCGCCTGGTGGTGGAGGAGGTGCCGGACATCACCCTGCTCAGCCTGTCGCAGGTGACGATCTATAACCGGAAGATCAAGGACCACACGGTGGGCGCCGGCGGTCTCAACGACAACCTCGCCGGGGTCTGGATCGACCAGTGAGCGAACCGGCGGCGGGAGCCCCAAATCCCGCCGCCGGTGGCCTTCGCTTCGGGATGCGGGAGCGGCAATCCCGGCGAAGACATTGGTACGTCTTGATTTCAGGCGGCCTCAGCGGTCACAGCCGGAGTGGTCACAGCCGGAGTCCTGCCTGCTTCAGCAAAGGCAGGATGCGCGCGCCGAAGAAGGCGAGATCGGGCTCGAAATCGTAGAAGGCCAGCTGGAAACCATCGA
The DNA here is from genome assembly GCF_018390695.1 of Ancylobacter sonchi. GTDB lineage: Bacteria > Pseudomonadota > Alphaproteobacteria > Rhizobiales > Xanthobacteraceae > Ancylobacter > Ancylobacter sonchi. The sequence goes on from NZ_JAHBGF010000020.1 coordinate 596,012, forward strand.
CGCCGGCCTTGTGGAGCCGCACCAGCTGGTCGGCGATCTGCTCGGGCGAGCCGATGAGCTGCACATTGCCGCCAATGGCGCCGCCGACGCCGTAGCGCAGGTTCTCGCCGGTGTGCCCGCGCCAGGCATGGGCGTCGCTGTCGAGGCGTGAGCGGCCGGCGATGGAGGCGAGGTCGGCGTGATCGACGATCGCCTGCGCGTAAGCCTCTGCTTCCGCTTCGGTTTCGCGGGCGACGATCAACGGGTTGAGGATGGTGCGGATCTCGCGGCCCTGCGCCCGCGCCGCCTGCTTGAGCCGCGCGGTGTGGGCGGGCAGCGAGGCGAGCGCGCTGTCGATGTCGCCGCCGCCGGGACTGGCGACGAAGACGAGGTCCGAGTGGCGGGCGGCGAAATCGATGCCGGCATCCGAGCCGGTGGCGTTCACCAGTACCGGCCGGCCATAGAGCGGACGCGGGCTGATATAGGCATCCTTGAACCGCCAGGAGGAGGCGCCCTCATAGGAAAACGGCTCCTCATCCGTCCACAAACGTTTGAGCGTGCTGACGAATTCGTCGGCAAGCTCGTAGCGCCGGTCGTGCTCGATGCGGGTCCAGCCGAACAGCTCGTGCTCGTGGGCGCGGTGTCCGGTGACGACGTTGATGCCCCAGCGCCCCTTGGAAATATGGTCCAGCGTGGCGCCGAAACGGGCGAGATGGACCGGGTGCCAGGGGCCGTAGAGCACGTGCAGCGTCGAGATCAGCAGGATCCGGCTGGTGATCGAGGCGAGCGCGGCGGTGGCGATGAAGGAATCCAGCCCAGCCTCGGTGCGCGTCGGGCCTTGCCCGCCCTTGGGCATCCATTGGGCGACGCCGAAAACTAGATCGAATCCAAGAGCTTCCGCCGTCAGGGTCAGCTTGGCGTTGTAGTCGAACGACCAGTCGGTGCCGCGCGGCAGGGTGGAGTTGCTCCACCCGCCGTGATGGATCGGCAGGAACAGGCCGAGCAGGGCCGGCTGCTTCAGCGCCTGCGACAGCGGACTGTCGGGGAAGTCGGCCGGCGACGAGGCCAGTGAGGTGTAGGGTGAGGCCGACGAGAGCACATTCATGCTGCGATCTCCCTTGGAAGGCCGGATGTCAGCGGTCGAGCCAGACATCGGCGAAATTGGCGGCGAGGCCGTCGGCGGTCAGCGTGTGGTTCTTCACCGCCTTGTTGAACACGGTGAAGCTCTGGAAGGAGACGAGGTTGACCGCCGGCAAGTCGGCATCCACCTGACGCTGGAAGGCGAAGAACAGCTCGCGGCGCTTGGCGGGATCTATCTCCACCGCCGCGGCTTCCAGCAGGCGGTCGACCTCGGGGTTGTCGTAGTGGCTGGCATTGGAGAAGCCGAGGCCGATCTTGAAGTTCTTCGACCAGTAGCCGCGCTGGGCGCCGATGGTCGGGTCGAAGGTGTTGCCGAGCTGCTCGACCTCGATGTCGAAGGCGCGGTCGGTATAGACCTTGCGGACATAGGCGGCGAATTCGTAGTTCTCGATCACCGCGTTGATGCCGACCTTGGCGAGCGCGCTGCGGATATACTCGGCGGAGCGCCGGTTGCCGTCATTATAGGGGTTGTAGAGCAGGCGCAGGGTGAAGCGCTTGCCGTCCGCCCCGCGCTTCTGGCCGGCCTCGTCGAGCAGCTTCTCGGCGAGCGCGACGTCGAAGGCGTGCGGCTTGATGCTGGGGTCGTGGAACGCCTTCAGCACCGGGGCGATCGGGGTCGGCGATACCGCGCCGTAGCCGTACCATGCCACTGCGAGATTGGCCTTGAGGTCGATGGCGTGGGCGATGGCCTGGCGGACCTTGAGATCCTTAAGCACGGGGGTGTCGAGGTTGAAGAACAGCTGGCCCTGATTGCCGGCATATTCATAGCCCTTGGTCTCGATGCCGAGACTGGGCAGCGACTGGAAACGCTCGCGGTCGGCGAGCGGGATCGGGTTGTCGCCGGCGAGTAGCACCTCGCCGGTCTCCAGCGCCGCCGCGCGGGCCGAGGCGTCGGGGATGAACTTCACCACGATGCGGTCGAGATAGGGCTTGGGCTTGTCCCAGTAGTCGGGGTTGCGCTCCAGCACGATATGGCTGCCGCGCACCCATTCCTTGAACACGAACGGGCCGGTGCCGATCGGCCGGCTGCCATTCGGATTGGCCGAGATGTCGGTGCCGTCATAGATGTGCTTCGGCACGATCGGCGCCTCGCCGGCGGAGAGCGCGGTGAGCAGATAGGGGGCCGGCTTCGACAGCACCAGCACGGCGGTGAGCGGGTCGGGCGTCCTCACCTCGGCGACATTGGCGAAGGTGCCGCGCCCGCGCGGATGGGTGCGCTTCAGCGTCAGGATCGAGAAGGCGACGTCGTCGGAGGTGAAGGGCTTGCCGTCATGCCACTTCACGCCGTCGCGCAAATGGAAGGTGTATTCGAGGCCGTTCTCGGCCACTTCCCATGAGGTGGCGAGCTGGGGATGCGGCTTCAGCTCGAAATCATAGGTCAGCAGCCCCTCGGTGACTTTCGGTCCGATACGCTGGGTGGCGCCGAAACTGTTGTCGATGCCGACGATGGTGGTGGGCTCGGGCACCGCGATCATGGTGAGCGTGCCGCCGCGCTTCGGCTCCTCGGCATGGCCGGAGGTGGCGGCAACGGTAAGCAGCAGGGCGGCGGCGAGCGGACGCAGGAAGGTGGCAAACGACAGCATGGCAAGGTTCCGGAAAAGGGAACCCAAGCCTAGCGCAGCGGCGGCGGCGGGAATGAGAAAAATCTACTGAATTAATATACTAAAAGAGATGTCCGTTCGTCGGCGATCGACGCGCATGGCCCGCACGAAGGCCCGGCTTTGGCGGGCGCCGATGAATGACGATTGCCATCGCTATCCACATCCTCAAGACCTCGCCGCCGAGAAATGAATGTTTCTCTTTTGTTCTCGGCTCCGATCGGCTAAGAAACAAGGGCTGACTTGATCCCGCTTCTCGCTTGGCCCGTCACGGGTGCAGGTCGGAGAGGCGGGGACCATCGCGGGGCGATGAGCTTCGCGGTGCAGGTCGATGCCTCGGCGTCTTTCGTCCGCGGGGCTTCGCTTGAAGGACGCCCGTAGCCGGGGGATAACTTTGTCGGCAGGTCCCACAGCTAGGCTTCGACAAAAGACATTGTGCAAACGGGTTCGTTCCATGGAGGTCCTGGTGGCCGCATGGCATGCAATTCGGAGAAACGCGGAGACCTCTCAACAGGAGAGAACGAAGCAGAGGGCTCGCGAATTCGGGGCGAATTTGCCGGCCAACCTTCGTAGGCTTCAGAAGCGACTCCACGGCGGCTACCGCTTTGACAAGGCGTATGGCGCCACGCCCCCGAAGGGCGGCGGCAAGCCCGGAAAGCGGCCGATCGTCGTGGCGCCGTTGGAGGATCGCATCGTTCAGCGTGCGATCCTCGATGTCCTGCAGGACGCCACGGAGATTTCCGCCGTCCAGCATGTCCTGCAGACGCCGACATCGATCGGCGGCATTCGTGGTCGAGGTGTCGATCACGCGATACGTCTGTTCGATGAGCGGGTTAAGGAGGGCGACCGGTTTGTCGCCGGGTCCGATATCTCCGGATTTTTTACGAAGATCTCTCGGCCCGATGTCATCGGATTCCTAGAGCGTGCCGCTGTCGAACCGGAGTTCGTCCAGCTCGTCCAGGATGCCCTGACCGTCGAATTGTCGAATGCGGACAAGTTGAGTGAGGAAGACCGGAAACTGTTTCCGACAGGTGACGACGGTGTCGCGCAGGGCTGCCCGCTATCCGCGCTCGCCGGCAACATTGTCCTCGCGGAGTTCGATCGCCAGATGAACGGCCGGGGCATCACCTGCATCCGTTACATCGATGACTTCATCCTCATCGGAAAGTCGATGGCGGCGGTGAAGAGGGCCATGAATTCGGCGAAGACTCTCCTGTCGGGCCTGGGGATGGATATCTACGATCCGGAGACGTCGCCGAACAAAGCCTTCATCGGTCCGATCGGCGGGGGACAGGTCTTTCTGGGCTACACGTTGCTGCCAGGCAGCTATCCGCCCGCCGATGCGGCTCGTGACAAGCTGATGAAGCAGGTCCGGGGCCTGATCGCGAGTGGCCAGCGCGCGATCATGAAGGCCGTTTCCGATAGGCGGTTGAACAGTAGCGATCCAGGGTATGCAAAAACTCTTGTCGCTATCGACAATACAATTCGAGGCTGGCGCACTTCTTTTCAATGTTCAAGGTGCCCCGAGGTTTATGATCGCATGGATGGTCAAATCGACCGGCATCTGATGGATTTTCACAAATTCTATTCGGAAAAAACGTTGAAATGCACGCCCGTTCAACGACGCAACGCGTTGCGGGTAGGGCTGTTGAACGGTTGAATTCCCGGCATCATCTGGTCGTGATCTCCATCAGCGTCACGAGACTGTAGCCGCCGGCATGTGCCGGTCTCGATCAACCTCCCCCCGGCGCGCCGGCGTCGAGGGGAGGAGGTTCGGGAGTTGGCTCCGGGAGGGTTCCTCCTTACGCCGCGCCGGCCTTGAGCGGCACCGGCGGACGGGGGAGCCGCTCGAGTTTCGTCGCCTCGCCGATAAGCGGGACGCGGCCCTCGATCGGATAGGCGGGGTCGTTATAGCCGGGCGTCGAGGCGTGGCCGGGAGAGACCAGCCGCTCCACCAGCGCCTCGTCCTCGGCGGTGAAGGCATAGTCGAGCGCCTTCACATAACCGTCCCACTGCTCCTCGGTGCGCGGGCCGGCGATGGCCGAGGTGACCAGCTTGTTGTTCAGCACCCAGCCAATGGCGAAATCCACCGGGGCGATGCCGCGCGAGGCGAGGTGGTGCTTGATCTCCTGCGCGATGGCGAGCGATTCCGGCCGCCACTCGGTCTCGCGGATGCGGGGATCGTTGCGGCCGGCGCGGCTGTCGGCGGCCGGCGGCTGGTTCGGGTCGTATTTGGCGGTGAGGATGCCGCGCGCCAGCGGGCTGTAGGGCACCACGCCGAGCCCATAGAACTGCGCCGCCGGCAATTGCTCGACCTCAGCGGTGCGGCTGACCAGATTGTAGAGCGGCTGGCTGGCGACCGGGCGGTCGATGTTGAACTGGTCGGCGAGATGCGCCACCTCGGCGATGCGCCAGCCACGGAAGTTCGACACGCCGAAATAGCGCAGCTTGCCGGCGCGGATCAGGTCCGCCACCGCCCGCACCGCCTCGCCGAGCGGCTCGTCGACCACGGCCTTATGGAAGTAGAGGAGGTCGATATAGTCGGTGCCGAGCCGCCTGAGGCTGTTGTCGACAGCCTCGAAGATCCATTTGCGCGACGAGCCGCTCTGGTTCACGCCGTCGGCGCCGCCCACCGGATTGGTGAACTTGGTGGCGATGGTGAAGCGGTTGCGATTGGCCTTCACCGCCGCGCCGACGATCTCCTCCGAACGGCCGCCGGTATAGACGTCGGCGGTGTCGAGGAAGTTGAAGCCCTGGTCGAACGCCTTGTGGATGATGCGCTGCGCGGTCGGCTCGTCGGTGGGGCCACCGAACATCATGGTGCCGAGGCTGAGCGGGGGAACCTTGAGGCCGGAGCGGCCGAGATAGCGATAATGGGGCATTGGGGGTCTCCTCAGAAGGGGCGGGCGGGACGACGCGGCCGGGCGGGCCGCGCCTCAGATCTCGGCGTGGTGGCAGGCGACGCTGCGCCCCGGCGCCAGCTCGCGCAAGGCGGGATCCTCGCGGCGGCAGAGATCGGTGGCGAGCGGGCAGCGCGGATGGAAGCGGCAGCCGGACGGCAGGTTGCTGGCGCTCGGCAGTTCGCCGGACACGCCCGCCGTCTCGCGCCCGCGCGCGGCGTCCGGCACCGCGGCGAGCAGCAGGCGGGTATAGGGGTGCAGCGGGCGCTCATAGAGACGGCGGTGGTCGCCGCTCTCGACGAGGCGGCCGAGATACATCACCAGCACCCGGTCGGCGAAATAGCGGATCACCGAGAGGTCGTGCGAGATGAACAGGTAGGACAGGCCGAGCTCGCGCTTCATCCCGACCAGCAGATTGAGGATCTGCGCCTGGATCGACAGGTCGAGGGCGGACACCGGCTCGTCGCAGATGATCAGCTCCGGTTCGAGCACCAAAGCGCGGGCGATGCCGAGCCGCTGGCGCTGGCCGCCGGAGAATTCGTGCGGGTAGCGCCCGAGCGCGTCGGGGGGCAGGCCGACGCGGTGGACGATGTCGCGCACCTTCTCGCGCCGCTCGCGCCTTGTGCCGATGCCGTGCACGGCGAGCGGGCCGGCGAGTATCTCCTCCACCGTGTGGCGCGGGTTGAGCGAGCCGAACGGATCCTGGAACACCATCTGCAGCCGCCGGCGCAGCGGGCGCAGCGCGCCATTGCGCAGGCCGGCGAGTTCGGTGCCGTCGAAGCGGATGCTCCCAGTGGTGGGCTCGACGAGGCGGATGATCGACTTGCCGAGCGTCGACTTCCCGCAGCCGGATTCGCCGACGAGGCCGACCGTCTCGCCCTTCTCGATGGCGAAGGACACGCCATCGACGGCGCGCAGCGTGGCGCCGCCTTGCGTGTAGTGGGTCGAGAGGTCAGAGACCGACAGAATGGCCATGCGGCGCCTCCCGCAGCGTGGTGACGGGGCAGGCGACGAAATGGCCGTCGCCCTGCGGCAGCAGCGGCGGCATCGCCGCCCGGCAGGCGGGGCGGGCGACCGGGCAGCGCGGGGCGAACGGGCACCCCTTCTCGCCGACCGCCGAGACGATGCTGCCGGGAATCTCGATCAGCGGACCGTCGCTGTAATGGTAGTCGGCGCGCAGCCGCGGCGAGGCGGCGAGCAGGCCCTGCGTATAGGGATGCGCGGGGGTGCCGAACAGCAGCTGCGGGCGCGCCTCTTCCACCTTGTGACCGGCATAGAGGGCGATCACCCGATCCGCCCATTGCGCGACCACGCCGAGATCGTGGGTGATCAGCAGGAGCGCCATGGACAGGTCGCGGCGCAGCTGGTCGAGCAGTTCGAGGATCTGCGCCTGGATAGTGACGTCGAGCGCGGTGGTCGGCTCGTCGGCGATCAAGAGGCGCGGATGCGCGGCGATGGCGACCGCGATCATCACCCGCTGGCGCTGGCCGCCGGAGAACTGGTGCGGATAGGCATCGAGCCGGTGGTGCGCCTCGGGAATGCGCACGAGATCGAGGAGTTCGGCCGCCCGCTTGCGCGCCGCGCGGCAGGAGAGGCCCTCATGCAGCTCCAGCACCTCGGCGATCTGCCGGCCGACCGTCATGACCGGATTGAGCGAGGTCATAGGCTCCTGGAAGATCATCGCCATGTCGCGCCCGCGCAGGCGCCGCATCTCCTGCTCGGGCAGTTGGGCGATGTTGCGGCCGGAAAACAGGATGCGGCTCGCCGCGCCGAGCCGGGCATTGCGCGGCAGCAGGCGCATCAAGGCGAGCGCGGTGAGCGACTTGCCGGAACCGGATTCGCCGACCAGCGCCAGCGTCTCGCCCTCCTCGATGGTGAAGGAAAGGTCGGGCACCGGCGTGGCGCGCGGAAAGGCGATGGAGAGGTGGCGGACGTCGAGCACGGCGGGCATGGTCAGCGCTCCGCCGACATGCGCGGATTGAGCGCGTCGTTCAGCCCGTCGCCGATCAGGTTCAGCGCCAGCACGGTGAACACGATGACGAGGCCGGGCAGGGCGGTGAGGAACCAGGCGGTGCGCAGCAATTCGCGCCCGGCGCCGATCATCGAGCCCCAGCTGACCACGTTGGGATCGCCCATGCCCATGAAGGAGAGCGCGCTCTCGTTGAGGATGGCGCTCGCCACCATCACCGAGGCGGTGACGATGAGCGGCGGCAGCGCGTTGGGCAGGATCTCGCGCAGGATGATGCGGGTGTGGCCATAGCCAAGGCTCTTGGCGGCGGCGACGAACTCCTTGGCGCGGATGGCGCGGAACTCCGCCCGCGCGAGCCGGGCGATGGTCGGCCAGGTGACGAGGCCGATGGCCACCGTGATCGTCGCCATGGTCGGCTGGGCGATTGCGACCAGCACGATCAGCAGGATGAAGCTCGGGATCGACTGGAAGATCTCGATCAGCCGCACCAGCGCCGCGTCGAGCCGGCCGCCGAAATAGCCGGCCAGCGCGCCGACCAGCGTGCCGGCGGCGAGGCCGATGGCGGTGGCGGCGAGCCCGACCATCAGCGAGACCCGCGCGCCGTGGAACAGGCCGGCGGCGACGTCGCGGCCGAGCGAATCCGTGCCGAGCGGGAAGTCCGGGTCCTGTCCCGGCCAGATCAGCGGGCGCGCCACCATGGCGAGCGGGTCGTCGGGATAGAGCACCGGCGCGGCGAGCGCTGCGGCGACCACCAGAACGAGGAAGACGAACCCGGTCATCGCGGTGGGGTTCTTGAGGAAGGCCTTGAGGGCGCGGCGCGAATCCGGCGGCGCGAGCTGCGCCTGCGCGCTCGAGGCGCGGATCGCGTCAGCGGCGTGCACATTGCTCCAGGCCGAGAGCGGCACCGGGGCGGGCTCGGCCGGCGCGGCCGGGACCGGGGGGGCGGGAGCTTCGGCCTCGGGCGGCAGCGTCAGCCCGTCGCTGACGAGGGTGAGATGCGGGCGGCTCATGACGCGGCCTCGATGCGCGGGTCGAGCCAGGCCTGCAGGAGGTCGACCAGCACATTGGCGAGGATGACCAGGAAGGAGGACAAGAGCAGCACGCCGAGCAGCACGGTGAAGTCGCGGCTCATCACCGCCTCATAGGCGAGGCGGCCGAGGCCGGGCCAGGAATACACCGTCTCCACCACCACCGCGCCGCCCATCAGCCCGCCGAGATGCACGCCGGCGATGGTGGTGACCGGCAAGAGCGCGTTGCGCAGCGCGTGGCGCAGGGTGACGGCGGCGGGGGACAGGCCCTTGGCGCGGGCGGTGCGGATGAAATCCTGCGAGCGCACCTCCAGCATCGCCGCGCGGGCGAGCCGGGCATAGATCGCCACATAGAACAGCGACAGCGACAGCGCCGGCAGCAGCATGTAGCGCGCCTGATCGAGGAGGGCGGCAAGCCCGGTGGCATCGGTGCCGATGCTGCCGGCGCCGCCGCTCGGCAGCCAGCCGAGCTTGACCGAGAACAGCACGATGAGCATCAGCCCGATCCAGAAGCTCGGCACCGAGTAGAACAGCAGCGCCAGCACCGAGAGCAGCCGGTCCGGCCAGCGCCCGGCCTGCGTCGCCATGATGACGCCGAGCGCGACGCCGACGACAAGCGCCAGCAGCAGCGACACGCCCATCAGCGCCAGGCTGCTCGGCAGGCGCTGCAGGATGAGGTCGGAGACCGGCATGTTGTAGCGCGGCGAGTAGCCGAGGCTGAAATGCGCGAGGTTCGACAGATAGGCGAGAAGCTGGTCGAGCGCCGGCAGGTCGAGCCCGAAGCGCGAGCGCAGCGCCGCCATGGTCTCCTCGGTAGCGGCGCCGGATTCGCCGGCCATGACGTCGGCGGCGTCGCCCGGCGCGAGGCGCAGCAGGAAGAAGTCGAGGATGACGATGCCGATCACCGTTGGCACCGCATGGGCCAGCGTGCGCGCGAACACGCGGGAAAGGCGCAGGAACTGGTGCATGCGGTTTCCTGTTCTGAGGCGCCCCGGAAGGCAGGTCGATGCCCCTCTCCCCGGCGGGGGAGGGACGGAATGAGGTCTCTGCGCTTCCCGATGTCGCCGCCCCTCACCGACCCGCCGCGCGGAGAGGGTGAGGAAAGGGGTGGCTGTTCAGGTGCAGGCTGTGGTCAGACCTCGAAAGAGGGGCGTCCGGGAGGCGCCGGACTGAGGCTCCCTCTAGGCGCGCTACGGTTGCACTTCAGGATGAGAGTGCTCCGTGGGCCTCTCTCGGTGTCTGTGCCCCGCCATCGCCGAAAGAGCGGGAAGGACAGGGAACGCCTCTCGGGTGAGGGTTTCCATTGGAAGTGCCCTCCAGATCGCGGCATTCCATGGGCAACCTCCGCGGTTCACGCGCTCGCCCGCTGGTCGGCCGGCGCGGCGTAGCGGTTCGCCGGGCGCGGCAGGCCGAAGCGCTCGCGAAGGGTCTTCTCGGCGTAATGGCTGCGGAACAGGCCGCGCTTGCGCAGGATCGGCACCACATGGTCGACGAAGACTTCCAGCCCGGTCGGCAGCACATCCGGCATCAGGTTGAAGCCGTCGGCGGCGCCGGCGGTGAACCACGCCTCGATGTCGTCGGCGATCGCCTCCGGCGTGCCGACCAGCACGCGGTGGCCGATGCCGCCGCCGAGCTTGTAGAGCAGCTGGCGGAAGGTGAGGTTGCCCTGGCGGGCGAAATTGAGCGTCGCCTGGGCGAAGGTGGTGCTGCCATTGACCGGGATCGGCAGCTCCGGCACCGGGGCGTCGAGCTCGAGATGGCTGAGGTCCTGGCCGAAGGTCACGCCGAGCCGGGCGATGGCATATTCCAGCGGGATGAGCGCGCCGAGCTCCTCCTGTCGGCGCTTCGCCTCCTCCTCGGTGGAACCGATGACGGTGGCGAGGCCGGGCAGCACCACGATGGAGCGCGGGTCGCGGCCATAGGCGGCGGCACGGGTGCGCAGATCGTCGGCATAGGCGCGGGCGCGCTCGACATCCTCGCCGACGCTGAACACCACGTCGGCGTGCCGGGCGGCGAGGTCGCGCCCGTCGCCGGAGCCGCCGGCCTGCACCAGGATCGGCCGCCCCTGCGGCGAGCGCGGCAGGTTGAGCGGGCCGGCGACTTCGAAGAACTGGCCCTTATGGGCGATGCGGTGGACCTTGGCAGGATCGAGGAAACGGGCGCCGGCCTTGTCGCCGACGAAGGCGTCGTCCTCCCAGCTGTCCCACAATTCGCTCACCACCTCGGTGAACTCCTTGGCGCGGGCGTAGCGGGCGCCGTGCTCGGGCAGCGACTGGCCGAAATTGGCGGAGGCGTTGGGATCGGCGGTGGTGACGACGTTCCAGCCCGCCCGCCCGCCGCTGACATGATCCAGCGTCGCGAAGCGCCGGGCGATGTTGTAGGGCTCGTTGTAGCTGGTCGAGGCGGTGGCGATCAGGCCGATATGCTCGGTGGCCGCGGCGATGGCGGTGAGGACGATCGTCGGCTCCAGGGACAGGAAGGGCCGCAGATCCGGCTTGTCCTCCAGCGCCGGGCGGTCGGCGAGGAACACGGCGTCGAGCGTGCCGCGCTCGGCGATCTGCGCGGTGCGCACGTAGTGGCCGATGTCGAAGGTGGCGTGCGGGTCCGCCTCCGGCGAGCGCCACGCCGAGGCGTAGAAGCCCGCGTGCAGGATGTTGATGTTGAGATGCAACTGACGGCGTCGGGTCATTCCGTGGTCCTCCGAGCGCCCCATCATTGCCAGCCCGGCCTGTAAGTCAATTTAGTTTATAGAATTTATATTCTATTATCGCGGCCGGTTTGGATGAAGTTTCTTCGCGGGGGGCAGCGCGATGGCGGGGGCGGCCGGGCGGCTACCTCATCCGCGCAACAAGGGCAGCAACTGCTCGCCCTGCCGGCGGATCTCGGACAGATAGGGCGTGTCCGACAGCACGAACTGGGTGATGCCGAGCGCGCGGTATTTCTCCAGCGAGCTGGCGACATCGGCCGCCGAGCCGACCAGCCAGGTGGTGCCGGCGCCGCCGCCGCCGAACCGGCCCGGTGCGGTGTAGAGATTGTCGTCGAGCACGTCGCCGCGCTCGGCGAGGTCGAGCAGACGCTGCTGGCCGACGGCGACCGCCCGCCGGTGGTCGTGCCAGCCGACGCCCTGGGTCCGGGCCATCTCGGCGACCTTGGCCTCGGCATCGGCCCAGGCCTCGGCGGTGGTGTCGCGCACCAGCGTGGTGATGCGCAGGCCGAATTCCAGCGGCGGCAGGTCGCGGTCGAGGTCGCGGCTCAGCGCCTTCAGCCGGGCGATCCGCTCGGCGAGCTGCTCGCGAGGCTCGCCCCAGAACAGCTGGACATCGGCCTCAGTGGCGGCCACCCGCTCGGCGGCCGGCGAGGCGCCGCCGAAATAGAGCTTGGGATGGCGGCGCGCGCCGCGCGGCTCGATGCGCGGCGCGATGGTCGATTCCGTGACGCGGAAATGCTCGCCGGTGAAGGTGACGTTCTCCTCGGTCCACAGGCGGCGGACGAGGCGCATGAACTCGCGGGTGCGGGCGTAGCGATGGTCCTGGTCGCCCTCGCTGTCGCCATAGGCGGCGAGGTTGTCCTTGCCCGACACGATGTTCACCCGCACGCGGCCACCGGTGAGCTGGTCCAGCGTGGCGGCGGCGCTGGCGAAATGCGCCGGCCGCCAATAGCCGGGCCGGATGGCGATCAGCGGCTCGAAGGTCGTCGTGCGGGCGGCCAGCGCGGTGGCGAGTGTGAAGGTGTCCGGCCGGCCCCAGCCGGTGCCGATCAGCGCGCCGGTCCAGCCATGCTGTTCCAGCGCGCGGGCGTGGCCGGTCAGCGTCTCCAGGCTGTTATGGCCCGCGACGGTCGAATCGCCGCGATGGCCGGGCTTGTCCTGATTGGGGATGTACCAGAGGAATTCGGTCGGCTGGCTCATGCGACGGGCGTGCTCTTCCAAGGCGGGAATAGGCTGCTGCGACGGGTGCTTCCAGGCGCGCGCGTCCGGCATCCGCAACGGTTCGAGACCGGGCATCCGGGCGGCGGGGCCGCCCGGTGCGGGGCGCGCGTCGGCGTCTACAGCCCGGTGCGCAGCACGGCGTCGGCGACGACGATCTTCTTCGGCAGCAGGCCGAGCCCGAAGAAGGTGTCGGCGACCGCCTGCTGGTCGGCGATCACCTTGTCGGTGAGCGGAGCGACGCCGAAGCTCTGCCGGCCGATGGCGATGGCCAGCACCGGCGCGGGAATGCCGGTCGACGGCGCCAGCTCGGCCACCGCCGCCGCCGGGTCCTTCTGGATCCAGCCATTGGTCTCGCCGATGGCGGCGATCAGCGCCGACACCACCTTCGGATTGGCCTCGGCGAATTTCCGCGAGCCGAGATAGAACTGGTAGTTCGGCACGATGCCCTCGGCGGTGGTCAGCGTACGCGCCTTGATGGCAACCTCGGCGGCGGCCTGGAACGGGTCCCAGATCGCCCAGGCGTCGAGGACGCCCTTCTCGAAGGCGGCGCGGGCATCGGCCGGCGGCAGGAACTTCACCGTGATGTCGGAATAGGCGAGGCCGTTCTTCTCCAGTGCCTTCACCAGCAGGAAATGCACGTTCGAGCCCTTGTTGAGCCCGACCGTCTTGCCCTTGAGGTCCTTCACCGACTGGATCGGGCTGTCATGCGGCACCAGGATCGCCTCGCCCTTCGGCGCCGGCGGCTCGTTGGCGATATAGGCGAGGTTGTCGCTGGCGGCCTGGGCGAAGATCGGCGGCGCCTCGCCGGTCTGACCGATGTCGATGGCGCCGGCGTTCAGCGCCTCCAGCATCTGCGGGCCGGCGGCGAATTCCGCCCATTTCACCCGGACGCCGAGCGGCTCCAGCTTCTTTTCGAGGATGCCGCGCCCCTTCAGCAGCACCAGCGTGCCGTATTTCTGGAAGCCGACGCGCACCTCGCTGTCGGCGAAGGCCGGGCGCAGCGCCGGGGCGGCGAGGGTGGAGGCGAGGCCGGCGGCGCCGGCGAGCAGGGTGCGGCGGGTGAGGGTGGTCATTGGCGTGTCCCGGTGTTGACGTCGGCGTCAGGAGGAGAACAGCGTGTCGAGTATACGCCCTTCGAGGGCGGCGAGTTCGGCCGAGCCGCGCCGGCGCGGGCGCGGCAGCTCGACGGCGAGGTCGAGCGCCACATGGCCGGCATCGATCAGCACCACCCGGTCGGCGAGGGCCAGCGCCTCGGACACGTCGTGGGTGACGAAGAGCGCGGTGAAGCGCTGCTGCTGCCAGATGCGCTCGACCAGCCCCTGCATCTCGATGCGGGTGAGGGCGTCGAGCGCGCCGAGCGGCTCGTCGAAGGCGAGCAGGCGCGGGCCGGAGGCAAGGGCGCGGGCGAGCGCCACACGCTGGCGCTGGCCGCCGGAGAGCACGGACGGCCAGTCGTCGGCGCGGTCGGCGAGACCGACCTCGGCGAGGATGGCGCGGGCGCGCCGATGGCGTTCCTCGCCCTTCACGCTCGCCGGCAGGCCGACCTCGACATTGGCCAGCACCCGCTCCCAGGGCAGCAGGCGCGGCTCCTGGAACATGATGCGGGTGGCGGCGGCATCGCGCGGGCCATCGAAGTCGATGCGGCCGGTGCTCGGCGTGTCGAGCCCGGCGACGAGACGCAGCAGGGTGCTCTTGCCGCAGCCGCTCTTGCCGACGATGGCGACGAACTGGCCGGCGGGAATGTCGAGCTCGATGCGCTCCAGCACCCGCTTGGCGCCGAAGCTGTGGCCGAGCCGGGCGACATGCACGCCGAGGCCGTGCGGCGCGCGGGCCAGATCGGTAGGCGAGGAATCCGCAAGGAGGGGTGTGTGGGCGTTCATGGCGATCAGTCCCGCCGCGCCTGGAACGCCGGGTGCCATTGCAGGCACCGTTCTTCCAGCCAGCGCGTCAGCACGTCGGCGAGCTTGCCGAGCAGCGCGTAGATGAGGATGGCCAGTACCACCACGTCGACCAGCAGGAACTCGCGCGCCTGCATCGCCATGTAGCCGAGGCCGGAGGAGGCGGCGATGGTCTCGGCGACGATCAGCGTCAGCCACATGATGCCGAGCGCGAAGCGCAGCCCGACGAAGATCGACGGCAGCGCGCCGGGCAGGATCACCCGCCGGAACAGCGTGAGCGGCGACATGCCGTAGACCCGGCCCATCTCGATCAACTGCGGATCGACGGTGCGCACGCCGTGCAGCGTGTTGATGTAGATCGGGAAGAACACGCCGAGCGCGACCAGGAAGAGCTTGGCCTCCTCGTCGATGCCGAACCACAGGATCACCAGCGGGATCAGCGCCAGATGCGGCACGTTGCGGATCATCTGCAGCGTGGTGTCGGTGTAGCGGCGGGACAGCTCCGAGAGGCCGTTGGCGATGCCGAAGGCGAGGCCGATGACGCCGCCGACGAACAGACCGGCGAAGGCGCGCAGCGTGCTCACCCACATGTTGCGCAGTAATTCGCCGGATTTCAGCGCCGC
Organism: Ancylobacter sonchi; assembly: GCF_018390695.1. Taxonomy (GTDB): domain Bacteria; phylum Pseudomonadota; class Alphaproteobacteria; order Rhizobiales; family Xanthobacteraceae; genus Ancylobacter; species Ancylobacter sonchi. The sequence continues at coordinate 611,075 of NZ_JAHBGF010000020.1, forward strand.
CCAGCCGGCCTGCGCGATCGCCGAGGGCGCCGGCAGCACATTGGGCGCGATGACGCCGATGCGGGAGAGATATTCCCACAGGACGACCAGCAGCGCCGGCAGCACCCAGCCGGCGAGGCGGGCCTCCAGCACGGCGAGGCGCGTGGCGGCGGGGCGCGCATGTTGGCGGCGCGCATCTCGGGGGCGCGCGTGTCGCGCACCGGCGATGGCGGCGCTCAGTCGGGCTCCCCGCTCCACCAGCGACATGTCAGGCCGCCGTCGCTTTGGCGTTGCGCTCGCCGCGCCGCGCCCCGGCCAGCGCGCGGACCGCCTCGTCCACCAGCTGCTCGAAGCGCTGCTGCGAGGCGCCCGGCGTAATCTCGCCATTACCGAAGTCGCGCTCGGTGAAGAAGATGCCGGTACCGAGCGGCTGCGCCTGGAAGAAGGCGAAGAGCGGCCGCAGCTGGTGCTCGATGGCGAGCGCGTGGCGGTCGCTGCCGCCGGTCGCCAGCAGCGCCACCGGCAGGCCGATCAGGCCGCGATAGTCGAGGAAGTCGACGAAATGCTTGAACAGTCCGGAATAGGACCCCTTATAGACCGGCGAGCCGGCGATCAGGAGGTCGGCGCCTTCGACCGCGGTCAGCGCGGCCTCCACGGCAGGGCTGCCCGGCCGGGCGCGCAGGCCGCCGATCTCTTCCAGCGCCGCGATGTCGACGACCTCGGTGGTGTTCGCAAGCCCGGCGACCCGCGCGGCGTCGGCGATGCGGCCCACCGTGAGCTCGACGAGCGACAGCGTGCGCGACGGCACCGACAAGCCTCCGCTGAGACCGACGATCTTCAATCCGCTCATGGGCACTTCTCCATCCTCACTGGTGTGAGCCGTTCAGCCTGTCGTCTTTCCTTCGCATGAAATCGTATAATTATCTACTAGATTTATATATCAAAGGTGCGGCGCATGGCGCCGGGCGGCGGCAAGGCTGGATTACCCGGCGGCGGGAAACGACAAGAGCTGGACGAGGCCGCCGCCCGGACGGTTCTGCAATGTGAGCCGTCCGCCATTGCCGATGGCGATCTCGCGGGCGATGGCGAGGCCGAGCCCGGCGCCGGGCACCGCGGCACCGCGCGCGGGGTCGACGCGGAAGAAGGGCTCGAATACCTGGCCCATCAGTGCCTCGGGAATGCCGGGGCCGCGATCCGAGAGGGTGACCAGGGCGTGTCCGTCGACGGAGGAGACGGCGAGATGGGCGCCGCCCCCATGCGTGGCGGCATTGATCGCCAGGTTGCGGATGGCGCGACGCAGGGAGAGCGGCCGGGCCTGGACACATACCGGCACGGTTGAATCCAGGCTGACCGCCAACCCGACTTCCCTGAGCTCGTCGACGACCTCGTGTACCAGCCCGTCGAGCCGTATCGGGCTATGTGTCGAGCCTTCCACCTCCTCGCGCACCAGCTGGATCGCGCTGTCGGCGATGCGGTCGAGTTCGTTGAGGTCGGCGATCCAGGTCTCGCGCTCCTCCACGGGCAGAAACTCGGCGCGCAGCCGCATCCGCGTCATCGGCGTGCGCAAATCGTGGCCCGCCGCGGCCACGAGGCGAATGCGGCTCTCCATCGCCTGTTTCAGCCGCGACGCGAGCAGGTTGATCGCCCGGGCCGCGGCGCGGACCTCCTTGGGGCCGTCTTCCGCCAGAGGCTCTATCTCACCGCCCGGACCGATGGCGGCGACCGTGCGCTCAAGCAGCGCCAGCGGCTCGGTGAGGCGGCGTACCGCGACCAGCATCACCAGCGTCGTGCCGATCAGCATGGCGAACACCCAGCCGAACAGCGCCCAATCCTGATTGGGCGGCTCGTGCGGCGCGGTCATCGGCAACCAGAGCCAGCGCCCGTCCGCCAGCCGGCCGGCAATCACCGGCCATGGAGCGTCCAATGTCTTGAGCACGGCGACCCTCTCGGATCGCCCCTTGGCCGCCAATGCGGCGTTTATCCCGTGCGTCGGCCCCTCCAGCTGCTCACCCGAGGGACTCTTCTCATGCACGCCTATGATGCGGTCGGGAGCCGGCGGCGGAAGGTCGCCATGCGATGCCAGATCGGCGACCAGGATCCATTGAGAGGCGAGCGCGTCTTCGATCTCATGGAAACGCGGCGGCGACAGCAGCAGGAATGACAGCGTGGTCGCGATCACCGCCACGAGCAGGAGGGCGGCGACCAATAAAAGCGTGAGCTTGGTGCGCAGCCGGTTCATGGCGTGTCCGCCGATCTAGAGGCCGCCCGGGCCTCGACCGGCACCGAAAGCTGGTACCCGCCATTTCTCAGCGTCTTGAGGATGCGGAAGCTGCCGGCATCGCCCAGCTTGCGCCGCAACCGGCTGACCAGCACGTCGATCGACCGGTCGAACGGCGAGGCGTTGCGTCCCTGGGTGATGTCGAGCAACTGGTCGCGCGACAGCATGCGGCCCGGACGTTCGAGAAAGGCCATGAGCAGGTCGAATTCGGCGCCGGTCAGCTGAATGTCGGTGCCCTCGACGTCGGCCAGCTCCCGGGTGCTGGGCTTGGCGGTGAAGCCAGCGAAGCAATAGACCGGGCCGGTGCCTTCTGTCGCTTGCGTCTGGGGATCCACGGCCGCCGGGCGCGAGGCGGTTCGCCGCAGCACCGCCCGGATGCGGGCGAGCAGCTCGCGCGGATTGAACGGCTTGCCGAGATAGTCGTCGGCGCCGATCTCGAGGCCGATGATGCGGTCGACATCTTCCTTCAGCGCGGTGAGGAGGATGATCGGCACCTGCGAGCGGGTGCGTAGGCTTCGACAGAGATCGAGGCCGGGAACATCCGGCAACATGAGATCCAGTACCACGAGGTCGATCTGCTGCGACGCCATGGCCTCATCGGCATGCCGGCCGTCCTGCGCCAGCGACACGCGGAAGCCCTGTTCTTGCAGGTAGCGTCCGAGCAACGTGCGAATGGCGTGGTCGTCGTCGACGACGAGAATGTGCGGGGCCGTCTCCAAGTCTCGCCTCCAGATCGAATGACCGCAGGTCTCGGCGACTATTGTGGCGCAATTTCAACGAGCTGTAGGGAATGGAGGGTCGAGGGGCCGATCCAGCAACGTTTCATCACAACAAAACGGCGGCCGTTTACATTCGGCAATATTCGGACCTTCGAGGGAAAAACGGCGCTGCCACATTGCGCCCGGTTTCAACGGCCCAAGAGGACTGGATGCTCTCGCATATACCGGCGCGATTCGCCGCCCTGGCTCTCTGCACCGCCATCGCTCCACCGGGCCCGGCGATCGCGCAGACGGCGGCGGTGTCCAATATGACCGTGCATTGCGTCAGCGCCCAGGATCCTTCGCCGCCGCCGGAACTGTTGCTGCCTGCCCGCATGAGCGAGGCGGAGATTCTTCTCATGCCGCCGATGAGCCCGTCGCTCGGCCTTGCCGCCTATCTCGCGGCACTGGAAACCTATATCGGCATCACGGCGTCGCAGCTCGACGCCTGGCGCGGCTATACCAATGCCTTCCAGGCGGCACTGGCTCCGCCCGACCTTCCGCAAGGCATCGAGCCGCCCCCGCGCATGGGCCCGCCCGGTGGACGGGCGCCGCATGGCGAGGCGCTGCTGCCCGGCGAAGATATGGCGCGCCACCTGGTCGACAAGGGCGAGGCGGCCCACCGCTTGATGGCCGCCATCGACGGATTGCGCAGCCAGCTGACTACCGAACAATTTGATCGGCTGAGGAACGCCGGACGGACATTCGCCCCTTTGGGCCGTCCCGCGCCTGACGCCGATCAATTGCCTCCGGGCGACATTTGTCCGGAGGCAAAGGGAGCCTGTACGTCCAACCCCTGACAGGCTCTCGGCAACGGCGGATGCTCGCTTGGCGAGCGTCCGCCGTTCGCCTTCGACCCGACATCGCCCCCTAGGAGCTCCGGTTGAATGGTGCGGTTCCTGTCGAGCATGGCCATGCTCGCAGGGGCCGTCGACGCGTTTGCGCGTGAATGGCAGACGCGCTTGCGCGTGATTGGCACCGGAGGGACCCGCCCGGCACCGGCTCTCGACCGGCGGCGCTTCTCGGCCGCCGGCGCCCCGCATGCCGCCCCGACGCTGGCGGCTACTGCCCGCCGGGGGGGCGCACGCCGATCCAGGCGTCGCGTACCTGGTCGTAATGGGTCTTCGGATTGTAGGTCGCGACCTTGAGCGTCAGCTTGGCGGCGTTGAGCTCGCCGACCGCCGACAACACGGCGTAGGACGCCACCACCCTGTCGCGCTGCGCGGTGACGAGGCTGGAGCGGGCGTCGAACAGCGACGTCTGCGCGTTCAGCACGTCGAGCGTCGTGCGCTGGCCGACGCGCCATTCCTCGCGCACGCCGCGTAAGGCGATCTCGTTGGCGGCGACCGAGGCCTGCGCCGATTCGATGGCGTCCTTGGCGGCCTGTAGTGCCCCCCAATACTGCACGACATTGGCGCGCACCTGGACGCGGTTCACGTCGACCTCGATACGCGACTGGCTCAGCAGTTCCTTGCTTTCGCGGATATTGGCGAATTCCGAGCCGCCCTGATAGATCGGCACCGAGAGATTGAGCGTGGCGGTCGCGCTGGTGCCGCGCGCGATGGGATCGCCGTCGTCGTAGTAATTATACTGCGAAGCGGCTTCGCCATTGAGCGTCAGGGTCGGCGACAGCGCGGCCTCCGAGACCTTCACATTCGCCTGCCCCTGATCCACCGCGTGCTGGGCGGCGAGAATGGCCGGATGCCGGGACAGCCCGAGCGCCACCGCGGCGTCGACGGTCTTCGGCAGCAGCGGATCGATCGGGCGGCCCGGGCTCAGCTTGTTCGCCTTGAGCCCCGTAACCCGCTGGAACACGGCATTGGCGGTGTTCAGGTCGGCGGTCGCCTGCGCCAGCGTGCTCTGTGCATTGGCGACGCTGGCCTCGGCCTGGGCGACGTCGGTGTTGGTGATCTCGCCGACCGAAAAGCGCTGGCGTGCCGAACGCAGCTCCTCCTGAAAGGCCGCGAGGTTCTGCTTGCGCAGATCGACCAGGGCGGAATTCTGCAGCACGTTCATATAGGCGGTGGCGGCATCGAGCAGCACGCTCTGCTCGGTGTTGCGCAGCAATTCGCGCTGGCCCTTCACCTGCGATTCGGCGGCTCGAACCGAACTGGCGGTTTTCAGCCCGTCATAGATCGTCTGGCTGATAGTGATGCCGACGCTCGACGGGTCGGTCTTGTAGTGGGAAATCGCCGAGCCGGATCCGGTGTCGTAGCGCCCTTCCACCCACTGCGTGCCGATCGACGCGCTGCCGAATATCTGCGGGCGATAGCCGCTCAACGCGATCGGCACATACTCGTCGGTGGCGCGGGTAGCCGCGCGTTGCGAGTTGAGCGACGGATTGGCGTTGTAGGCCGAGACCAGGGCCTGATCGAGCGTCTGCGCATGGGCGGCGGACAAGGAGGCGGCCGAGCCGAGAAAAAGCAATGTCGCGAAAAAACGCTTCGATGCCCTATGGTTAGGATCCATCGGTGCCCTCTGTTCAAAAATCGGGGCCAGACGCGCCAATCCGCAGGGGCGGGGATGGCGGTCTGACCCCTACCGGAAGGGAGCCGTCACTCCATCCGGTTTCCGATGGTTCGGGACACTATCAATGAATTACGAAACTTCATAGTACCGTATTTATGGCAGGGCTGCGCCGTTCGGGTTTCCCAATGCCGGTGCCGAGCGGCCGAGCCTCGTCGGACGTGACATGGCCGACGGTCGGCGCGAGGGATGTGCATGAGCCAGCAGCGCTACCGCGCGCTCACGCGCCTCGGGCGCGAGCGTATCCATCGTCCGGCGCGCCGCGGCGCCGGCCGTTCAGGAAAGGCAGCCTTCGACAGAGCAGGGCGGTGCCGAGCGGCCGAGTGGCTATGGCCCGATCGGTAGCCAGCGATTCAAGTCTATGACGGCTATCGCTCGCTCGCCGGCGGAAACACCCACTTGCCGTCCTTGAACGGCAGGAAGCTGCCATCGTCGACGCCCACCTCGTCCGCGATCAGGCCGTTCAGCTTGGCGTTGAGCGAAAGGATGAGGTCGCCCGATGCGCGGCCCTTCATCGCGAGGTTGTCGACCTCGTCCGGATCGTTCTGCAGGTCGTACACCTCAAGATCGTTCTTCGCCGTCAGCTCTTCCCAGGTGGTGGGCGTGTTGAAGCCCTGCGGCGCGAAATAGCGCGAGAAGCGGTAGCGGCCGTCGAACACGCTGCGGATGGAGCAGCGCAGCTGGAAGTCAGGCGGCTGCTTCTCCATGGCGGCGATGCGCTGGGCGAGCGGGATCGAATTGTCGGCCTTCACGTCGAAATGCGCGGCCCATCGGGCGTCCTGGTAGCTCAGCATATTGTAGCAGAACAGCGAGCCGGGCCGCAGCGTGTCGGCCTTGGCGGCGGCGGGCGTGGTGAGCAGCGGCGAGAAATCGTGGCCGGGCAGGCCCTCCGTCGCCTGCTTCAGCTTGTCCGGCGCCGCCCCCGTGAGCGCGAGAATGGTGGGTGTGAGATCCACCTGCGAGGTCACGGCGTTGCAGACGCCGCCGCCGGGATAGGCCGGGTGAACGATCATCAGCGGCAAATGGTTTTGCTGGCGATAGGTGGAGTTGCCCTTGCCGCGCATCTGGTGATGCCCGCCCAGTTCGCCATGATCGGCGGTGAAGACGATGATGGTATCGTCCGACATGCCGTTGGCCTTGACGGCCTCCAGCACGCGATAGACTTGCAGGTCGCAGTCGCGGATGCAGTTGAAGTAGTAGTTCTGCAGCACCCGCCAGCGGCGATCCTCGTCCGGCCACTCGCCGACGAGATAGTCCATCACTTCCTGATAGATGTGCTGCGCCTTGGGGCGGCCGGGCGCATCGAAGGCCTGGGTGCGGGTGGAGGGCAGCGGCACGTCCCAGTGCGCGGCGTAGAGGTCGTTTCCCGGCGGCCGGGCGATCGGCATGGACGACCGCTTGCCTTGCACGGTCTGCCCCGGCAGGTCGGAGTTGATGTACATGACGTCGTGCGGATTGACGAAGTTGACGGCAAGATACCAGGGCTTTCCAGCCGCCTTCAGCTCCTGCCCCTTGGTGCGCATCCAGCGAGTGACGAAGGCCGTGGTCGTGTCGTCGTAATTGTAGCCGCCGAGCGTGGTGTCGTTGATGTCGCCGACGCCGAAGAAATCGTCGAAGCCGTAGCTTTCGATGATCTCGCGATACTGCGCGAACGGGGCGTCGATCGCCTTGTCGACCTGATCGAGATTGGCGGAGAGGTGCCACTTTCCCTGATAGGCGGCGTGGTAGCCGAGCTGGGCGAGGCGGTGCCCGACCGTCTTCACATCCGTCGACATGTCCGGCTGCCAGAGCGCGTTGGCGTTGTCGAAGATGCCGGTGTGGGGAATGTGCTGGCCGGTATAGAGCGTCGAGCGGGCCGGTGAGCAGACGCAGGATGCGGCCTGGTGATTGGTGAAGGTGATGCCGTTGGCCTTGATCCATTCGCGTCCCGGCACCGGGAACGGCCACGCGTCGAAGAAGTGCTCCTGATCCACCAGAATGAACAGGATGTTGTAGCCGCCGGGCGGGGCGTCGGGCGCCTTGATGGGGGAGGGCGACCGTGACGGCAAATCTCCCGCCTCCGCCGCTTTCGGCAACAGGCTCGCCCCCACCAGAGCAGCGCCGGAGGTGAAAAGCTCCCGGCGGGACGCGACGATCTTGTTCTCAGGCTTGTCTTTCACTTTGTTCCCCCCAGGAAACATATCGAGGATTTTTATTTCCGACGAATGTGTCCCATAAGGCAACGAGATGCGTGAAGTTGGTGTTTGAACACGGGTGCGTGATACGAATTTCTGAAGATTTTCCTCATCCTTTGCGATGGCGGGCGTCGCAAAACTGTAATCATGCGTCTCAAGGAAAATGAAAGCCCGCACATCCTTCGATGGACGTCTTCTCATCGATCTTTCGCGGCCCTAGATTGCGGCAGCCGAACGCGACAAGAATTCGATTACGGGGAAGAGACGTGAACAAGATTGCCCTTGAAGAGCATTTCATCACGCCGGGTCTAGAGCCCCATATGCGGGCGGCGATGCCGAAACTGTCGCCGGAAAGTGCCGACCATCTTTGCCAACTCATGCTGGATTTCGGCGAGCGCCGGCTGGCGGCCATGGATTCGGCCGGCATCGATATCGCCGTCCTGTCCATTTCCGGCCCGGGGGTACAGGCCGAGCCGGATGCGGCGGCGGCCGTGAGGTTGGCACGAGACGCCAATGACAGGCTCGCGGCGGAGATCGCCAGGCAGCCGGCCCGGTATCGCGGCTTCGCCCATCTGCCGATGCAGGACGTGCCCGCCGCCATCGCGGAGCTCGAGCGCTGCGTAAGCGAGCTCGGCCTCGTCGGCTCGATGGTGAACGGCCATACCCATGGCGTCTATCTCGACGATCCCCGACATGATCCGTTCTGGGAGTGCATGCAGGCCCTCGACGTGCCGCTCTATCTGCACCCGACGGATTCCTTCGTGCTGCCCTATGTGCTCGAGGGCGCGCCGGAGCTGCTGAAGCCGACCTGGGAATGGAACTTCGAGACCTCGTCCCATTTCCTGCGGTTGCTGTTTTCCGGCGTGTTCGATCGCTTTCCCAGGCTCAAGATCATCCTCGGGCATATGGGCGAGACGATGCCCTATCATCTCTGGCGGTTCGACAGCCGCGCCGCGCTCATCACCGGCAAGCGCCCCCTCAGGGAAGTGCCGTCCTTCTACCTGAAGCGGAACCTGTTCGTGACGACGTCCGGCCAGTTCGACAATGTTCCGCTGGTCGCGGCGCTCTCCGCCCTCGGGGACGACCGCGTGCTGTTCTCCATCGACTATCCCTACGAGGATTCGGTCGCTGCCGGTCGTTTCTTCGACGCCGCCCCGCTCGACGAGGCGGTGCGGGCGAAGGTCGCTCGGCTCAACGCCCTCTCCGTCATGAACATCAGTATCTAGGACGCCGGCCGTCCAGTCCGGCGAACGGCATCGCGGGCTTGCGTTCCGGCGTGGGGTCCTCCAGAGGCGGAACAGGCCTCAGGAGGACGGCATTTCAGGGGAACGGGCAGGTCCGCGACGCCGCGCCCGGCCATCGATCCCGGTTACTTCAGCCCGGCAAGCGAACGGGCCTTGGCAACCGCCCGCATGCAGCCCGCCTCGTCGCCGGCCGCCTGCAGGTTCTCCGCCTCGTTCAGCGCCGCCGCGGGTCCCGTCGTCGGCTGGTCGAGGCCGGCCGCCGCCAGCGAGCCCGGTGTCGGATCGTGGGAATCCTGCGCAGCGATGGATTGCTGCTGCGTCGGTGGCTGAGCCGATTTCGGAAGGATCTGCTTCAGCTCGTGCTGCGTCTTGGCGATGGCCTCGACGCACTTCTCCCAGTTCTGCGCCTGTGCCGGGCCGCCGGCCGCGATCGATGCGAGGCCGAACAGCGCACCGGCAATGCCCAGCCTAGCAGGCCAGCGGGCGACCGCGCGTGCGGCCGTCAGGGGCCGGTTATCCTCGTTTGCGCCGAGATGTTTCGTCATGGTGCATGGTCTCGATTTGAAGAGCCGATCGTCATCGAACCGGCGGCGGTGGATGTGGAACAGGATGCCTACTTGGCCGGGTCGATCTCCGGCAGGTCGAAGCTCCGCCAATCCGGGACCTCCGATACTGCGGGGAATTCCACCCCGAACGGCCGGGTGGCGTCGATGCCCACCGCCGAAGAATAGCCGCCATCGGTCGAGGGATCGAGTGGCGCCGCCGCGGTACGGTCGACCACGAACACGTCATCGCTCGGCTTGACCCGGAACGACATCGCCCATTCCACATCCGCCGAGCTGCGGATGTCGATGTCGGGATCGACCACCACCACCCATTTCGGATGCGGATTGGAGGCGATCGCCGCCAGGATCGCCTGCCGTGCCTCGCCCTCGTAGCGCGGCGTCATGGCGATGACGAAATAGACCTGCACGCCGCCCGACGAGGTGATGGCGAGATCGGAGATGGTCGGAAACTGTGCCTTGAGCTGGCGCAGCATCGACGCCTCGAAGGGGATCTGCTTGAGGACGTGGTTCTCGGTGATCGGCTTGCCGGTGAGCAGGCCCTGGAAGATCGCGTCCTTGCGATGGGTGATCGCCGTCACCTTGGCGGTCGGCTTGGGGTCGGCGGGCGTGTAGTAGCCGGTGTATTCGCCGAGCGGCCCCTCGATGCGCTGATCGTCGGAATCGACGACGAACTCGATGATGAACTCCGCATGCGCCGGCACTTTCAGGTCGCTGGTGACGGCCTTGGTCAGCTCCACCGGCGCACCACGCAGGCCGCCGGCGACGAACCAGTCGTTCGAGGTATCCGCAACCTGCACCTGGCAGGCGAACGCCGTCATCGGGTCGATGCCGATAATGATGGCGCCGTGCAGCGGAACCTTGCGCTGCACGGCCTTCGCCATGTTCTTGCCGAAGCGGTGGCTCGGCGCCGCCCAGACGCCCAGCACTTTCGAATCGTGAAGCTGGAAACGGTAATTGCCGATGTCGGGAATTCCGGTATCAGGATCTTCGGACACCACGATGCCGGCGGTGATATAGGGCCCGCCATCCTTGGGACTGTAGGTCGGTACCGGAAGCTTGGTGAGGTCGATGGCGTCGCCCGTGACCACGACCTCCTGGCAGGGAGCTGCGCCGGCGAAGTCGACGGGCGCGATGGGATTGTCGATGCCCTTCATCACGCGTTCGTGAATATTGTCTTCGCCGGCTTCGAAGGCGATCAGCGCCCGCTTGCGATTGCCGTACAAACCGCCGACCAGCGGGAATTCCGTGCCGTTTTCCTTGAACATAAGAGCCGGGCCATTCGCCGCGCTGGTCTTGGCGAGTGCTTTGGCAATGTCATACTTCAACGCGACTGGCCGTGTAATGTCGACGAGTTCGCCGGCTGCCCGTAAGGTCGAAAGAAATGCGCGAAGGTCATTATAAGGCATAATACACCGTTCCCACCCGTCCTTGGTGCGTGAATTAATGCGCAGCTTTTCTTTCAGCGTAAAGACACAGGATGTGCGGGCCGCGTGCCGTGTCGGGGCGTCGGTGGGCCTGCCGCTTCTGGCGATGTATGCGACCAACCATCTGCATTTTGCCGTCTATGCAGCCTTCGGCGCGCTGACTTCGCTCTATGGCCATAGCGAGACCGTCCGACGCCGGGTCGAGACGCAGGCCGTGGCCGGGGCGGCGCTTCTCGCCACGCTCGCGGCGGCCGTGCTCTATTCGGCGGCGCAGGGACCCGAATGGCTGCTGTCCCTCATGCTGGCGGCCGTGGTGGTCGGCGCGGGGACGCTCGGCACCGTCATGGCATGGGTGCCGCGCGGCGAGATCTTCTTCATTCTCGTGCTTCTGGTCATCGCCGGCATTCCGCTGACGCCCGACGACATCCTGCCGACCATCGCCGCCGGCGCAGGCGGGGCGGGCTTCTCGATCCTGCTCACCATGCTGGAGCCGAACGGCGCGGTGGGGCCGCGTTCCCTCGTGCACGGCGTCCGGACGAGAACGCAGTCCGGCTCGGCGTCCCTCGACTGGGCCCGCCACGCCATCGTCATCACCATCGCGGCGCTCGCCGTCACCGGCGCCTGGGTTCTGGCGCTCGTGCTCGACATCGGCCATCCGTTCTGGGCGCCGATCGCGGTCGCCGCCCTGCTGCCGGCGCTGACACCGACCGATGCGCTGCGCCGGGCCGTGCATCTTCTGGGCGGCACGCTCGGCGGCGTCTGCATCGCCGCCGTCGTCTTCGCGCCGCAGCCCGGCCCGCTGGCCCTCGTCGTCATCATCGCGCTGTGCCAGGCGGTCGCCGAACTCTTCATGGCCCGCAATTATGCGCTGGCCCTGCTCTTCATCACGCCGCTGGCGATCGGCATGAGCAATCTCGGCCGCAATCTTCCCTGGTCGCCCCTGCTGATCGAGCGGTTCGTCGAGGCGGGGATCGGCGCCGCCATCGCTCTGCTCGCCATCATGATCGGCAGCGCGATCCTCGCGACTGTCGCCGCGCCACGGGTCGACCGTGAAGCGTAGGACATGCCCCCGATCATGCCGGCGGATTTCACCCGGACGGCAACGGCCGGCAGCCCGTATCGGGGATGCATGGGCGACCCGGCATCACGGAAATGTGAGACGGCTATCTGGCTTGTCGCGCGCGCCTCATTCGGACCAGTATCGCGACCAACAACGGGAGGACTAAATGGCTGGGGCTCATTCACTGAAGCATGAGATCTTCATTTCGGCGGATCCGGAGAAGGTCAGGCGGGCGCTCAGCACTGCCGAAGGACTGCGGGGGTGGAATACGCCGCATGTCGAGGGAAGCGGTGATCTCGGAACATTATGGAATTTGAAGTATTTTGGCCGGCCGGACTTTGCCTGGCGTGTCGACCGGGACGACCCGGAAGATATTCTGTGGACCTGCACCAAGGGGCCGGGCGATGCCGTCGGCACCACCGCGACCTTCTCCTTCGCCGCCGCAGCGGATGGCCGCACGCGGGTGAACGTCACGCATGGCGGCTGGCCGCATGACGAGGCCAACTTCACCAAGTGCAACACCATCTGGGGCGCGCTGATGCACCATCTGCGCGCCTATGCGGAATCCGGCGTCGCGGACCCGGCCTATTCCTGAAGACGGCCTCGCCCGGAACCGGACTGGAGCATTCCCTCATGCCGTCGCAGCAGTCGCTTCCCGAATTCGTGCAGGCCATGGACGCCGCCGGATTCCTCGTGCGTATCACCGATGAGATCCGTGTCGACCAGATTCCGAAGACGCTCGAGGCCAACCCCACCAAGGCGGTACTGATCGAGAAGATCAAGGACTGCGAGTTCTCGGTGCTCGCCAACGCCTATTCGAACCAGGACATGTATGCCTGGGCGATGGAGTGCGACCGGACCGAGACCGGCCGGAAGATGGTCGAGAAGGCGAAGTCGCGCGTCAAATGGGAAATCGTCGAGACGGCACCCTGCAAGGAGGTGATCCTGAAGGGCGATGACGTCGACCTGACCCGGCTCCCCCTGTTCCTGCATCACGACCGCGACGGCCACGCCTATACAAACGACAACCTGTTCATCTCGAAGCACCCCGACACCGGCGTCTATGACTGGGGCATCTACCGCTCCATGTTCCGTTCGAAGAACGAGAAGTCGGTCGACATGACCTGCACCTCGCATCGCCAGCGCATCCACGCCATGGCGGCGGCGAAGAAGGGGCAGAATCTGGAAGTCGCCATGGTCATTGGCGGGCCGATCCTCGACAAGATCTCGGCGCTGGTCGGCGTGCCCGGCGACACCGACGACTTCGAGGTGCTCGGCGGCTTCTACGGCGCGCCGGCCAAGATGGTGAAATGCGAGACCATCGACGTGATGGTGCCGGCCAATGCCGAGCTGGTGCTCGAATGCGAGCTGATGGCCACCGAGGGGCTTAACTTCGACGAAGGCCCCTATGGCGAGTTCACCGGCATGTATGGCGGCGGGATGAAGCACAATTATCGCCTCAAGATAAAGGCGATGACCTACCGCAAGAACCCGATCTACCAGCACTGCACCATCGGCGGCATGCATCCCTGGTACACCGACAACATGCTGCAATTGCCCGCCATCGAGGCCGATCTCTATGGCGCGCTGCGCCTCGCCGGGATCGACGTCGTCGAGGTGCGCAGCCCGGCCGGCGGCCTGTCGAACATCGCTTATGCCAAGATCCGGCCGCTCGGCGCCGGCGATGCCAAGCAGGCGCTCGGGCTGATGCTCACCTGCTCGAAGCAGGGCCTGCCCAAGGTGGCGATGGTGTTCAACGACGATGTCGACATCTGGGACGACCAGGCGGTGCTGGCGGCGATGGCGTTTCGCTACATGCCCGACCGCGACACCGTCATGATCAAGGACTGCAACACCATGACGGTCGATCCGAAATGCGCCGAGCCCGGCGTATCCTCGAAGATCGGCATGGACTGCACCAAGCCGATGGGCGCCGGCTGGAACCCGGACGAGTTCATCAAGAGCGCGGTGACCGATCTCGGCGAGCCGCCGGCCGATCTGAAGCCGCTGACCGAGGACGAGATCGCCCGCGAGATGGAGGCGTTCATCGGCGCCGAGCCGCGCGCCTGGCTCGACATCCTCAAGCACTTCCACGGCCAGCCCTACAAGTTCATCTATGGGGCTTTCGGCAGCCTGCGCCACAAGCTCGGGCGCATGAACGACGCGCCGTGGTACCGCTACACCCTGTCCGATCGCCCCTTCGCCTTCGAGGCGAAGCCGGCCGCCCTGTCGAATTTCGACCCGCGGCATGTCGGCTCGACCCCCGCATGAGCGCGCAAGGAAGCTGACAATGGGGAACACACCTCGGCGCATGGTGGTGGGCATCACCGGCGCCACCGGCATCGTCTATGGCGTGCGGCTCCTGAAGGCGCTGCGGGAGCTCGAGATCGAAAGCCATCTCGTCGTCTCCAAGGCCGGCGAGATGACGCGCGCCTACGAGACCGAGATGTCGTCCGAGGAACTGCGCAGCCTCGCCGATGTCGTCTATTCGCCGAACGACATCGCCGCGCCGATCTCCTCGGGCTCCTTCCGCACCATGGGGATGATCGTCGCGCCGTGCTCGGTGCGCAGCATGAGCGACATCGCCCATGGCGTGACGTCCGGCCTGATCAGCCGCGCGGCGGATGTCTGCCTGAAGGAGCGCCGGCGGCTGGTGCTGATGCTGCGCGAGACGCCGCTGCATGCCGGCCATTTGAAGAGCATGCTGGCGGTCACCGAGATGGGCGGCATCATCGCGCCGCCGGTCCCGGCCTTCTATGCGCGGCCGCAGTCGCTGGACGACATGGTCACGCACACGATCGGCCGGGTGCTGGACCTGTTCGATCTGGATCTGAAGGCGTTTTCCCGTTGGGGGGAGGACGAGGCGAAGCCCGACACGGCGCCCCCGCTCTCGTTCTCGCTCGATTCCACCGTGGATTCCTGAACGCGGAGCTGCCGGCGCTTGGCGGCGCGCGGGACCGCCGCGCGGACGTCGACGGCGAGCGGCGCTGCGGAGGATCGTTCTTCCCGGAAGATCTGTCCGCGCATCGCCTTCCCGGGCGTCGACAATTACCTCACGCTCTGGCGCGATGCCGGCTTCTGGCGGGCGCTGGTCAACATGCTCCACTATGTCGCGCTGGCGGTTCCCGCCTCGGTGGTCATCGGCCTCGTCCTCGCCGTGATGGCGAACGGCCTCCGGCATGGCCGCCCATGCGGACCCGCTCGTCATCGAGGTCGAGCATTTCATGCCGGCCCACAACGTCTTTCACGAGCAGGCCACTGCCTTCATGAAGGCGCACCCGGACATCGTCATCAAGTCCCGTGACGCCCCCCGAGCTATGGCGGGCAGCACCAGGCGCTGCGGCGCGAGGCGATCACCAACAACCTGCCGGAGGTGTATCACTCCGGCTACCACCTGCTGCCGGACGTCGTGCGCCAGCTCCAGAAGCGCGGCCAGGTCATCACGCTGGACGGCTACATCGCCAAGGAAGGCGAGGGCTGGGTCAACAAGGCGGCACTGGCGCCGGAATATCTCGGCACGTTCTATGACGCGAACCCGAACTGGTATACCAGCGTCAGGCGGATTTCCCGCGCGGCGCCCTGGGGCGGCGATCCCGGCACCAATGGCGTGAAGATCTGGCGCATGCGGCGCGACATCATCGGCCAGGTGATACGGGGGATATCACTCCGGAAGACGGTATCGCCAGCCGACCAGCGAGACCCAATGCGCTTGTGCCGAAGTGAGCGCCGTTTCCACCAAGACTTCGCCGCGCTTGGCTTCACGCGCGGTGCCTTCAGCAGGGTAGTAGCTTGATCGATCTCATCATCTTTGACTGCGACGGCGTGCTCGTCGACAGCGAAATCCTCGCCGCGCAGATGACCTCGGCGACGCTCGCCGCCATCGGACTGGAGATGTCGACCGCCGAGGCGCTGACCTCGCTGGTCGGCCACGACGCGATGACGGTGCGACGCAAGCTCGAGGACCGGTATGGCGTTGCGTTGCCGACGGATTTCGAGGCGGATCTGGCCGCCCGGCTCGACGACGCCTTCACCACCCGGTTGCAGCCGATCGCCGGCGTCCCGGAACTGCTCCTCGGCCTCGACCGCCCCTATTGCGTCGCCTCGAACAGCGGCCACGAGCGCCTGCGCCGAACCTTCGCCACTACCGGGCTCGCGCCGCTGGTCGAGGGACGGGTGTTCAGCGCCGACGATGTCGCCCGAGGCAAGCCGGCTCCCGACCTGTTCCTGCACGCCGCCCGCATCATGGGCGACGTTCCCACCGACCGGTGCCTGGTGATTGAAGACAGCGTCGCCGGCGTCGTGGCGGCGCGCGCGGCAGGAATGCGCGTCATCGGTTTCTGCGGCGGGAGCCATATCCAGCCGGGCCACGACGCGCGTTTGCTGGAGCTCGGTGCCGACCGCATTCTGACCGACCACTCCCAGCTCGCTGTCCTGCCGGGCGTCTCGGCCGGCCTTGCGGCGACCGCCGGAGCCTGAGCGTCCTCTCACGCAACGAGATATCGCCATCGGCCGCATCGCTCCCTTCTCGATGCCCGGTCGCTCGACGTCGCGCCGACCTCGCCGGACGAGGAGATGAAGGCGCCTTCATCGGCATTGCCCATCCCGGCCGGTACAGCCTGTTGCTCGCCGATGCCGAGACGCGGGTCGACACCGCCCACTCCGTCGGGATCTACAATCACGATCGACGTGACCGCCGATCATGTCGAGGCGCGCTGCTCGTCGGCCTCGCGCGCGCTCGTCGTCGGGCAGGGCTATGTTCGATGGGCCACAGCAGCGGCATCGCGACACCGGCCGCGGCGCCTGGTCCAACCCGATCTGGAAGTAGCCCCTCCAACCGGCCAGCGTGTCCACGTCAGGATGCTGAAGCCGTCCAGGGTGATCGCCCGGCTCGTCACCAATGCTCGCGTCGTGGCAATCTGGCGGCGCGGCGGACAACGGGCCGGACGGACGTCACCGATCATCCGGCAGGCTGCTTCCGACGTCCGCCAGCTAGAACGTCCACGTTACCTGAGCCGCGCGACTTTGGCCGGGGGCCTGATTCCGCATCGTCGCCGCATCGGATACGGTTGCCGCCAGCGGCATGCCCTGGAACTCGGCTACCCGCCAGTTGCTGGAGGAATGCTTGTAGTTGGCCTTGCAATTCGAGGCGCAATATCGAAGCAAACTATGCTGGTCCAGCACGAGGATGTCCCGCCCGAGCATCTCCATGCGGTGCGGTGCGTCGACGAGCCAGCCGGCGAGGCAGCGGGTCAGCAGGCCGGGGCCGCTTGATAGCCAGATCGATTCGCGGTCGCCGCGGAGAGCGGCCTCGACGGCTGCCTGGAGCGCCAGTCCTATCAGGGGATGGCGCGGCCGCGCCGCGATGAAATTGTTCCCGATCGTCCCGTAATGTTCCTGCCGCAGTACGAGTTCACGCCCGACCAAGAGAGCATTGAGGGGCGCGAGGCATCGATCATCGGCGTCGGCATAGACACCGCCTTCTTCATAGAGCAGGGCCAGCCGCAGCAGATCGGCCTTGCCGGCGATCGACGGAACGTTGCGAAAGGCCTGCAGCCAGCGAGCGTCGCGTTGCGCCAGCCAGTCCCGCGCAGAGGGCAGCGACAGCAAGGTGTGACTGAACCCCGGATTCAGGTCGCGCCAGCTGTCCACCAGCTCTGCCACATCCTCGGGCAGGTCGGGCGTATCCCAGAACTGATGGATGTGAAGCGGGATCGCCTGCCCAGATCGGGCAGGTGCGCGCATGCCCAGATGACCCGCTTGCCGCAGGTGAATGAAGAATCCGATGGCACAGCCCGTATGGTGGGAGTTCGCGCGCAGCGCATCGATCCAGCCCGGCACCGACGCCATCGCTCGCGCCGCCTGGCCGGCCGCAAGCGATCGGGGATCGCTCCAGAGATCGTTGGCGATCTCGCGCAGAAGACCCTTGGGTATCCGCGCATCGGTGCCCCGCATCTGGCGCGGGAGGGTTTCCCTGAGCGCCTCGCGGGCGCTCGGGACGTCGAAGGCCATGAGGTGCAGCTGGGCGAGTGCGCGGTGGTCTTCCGGATCGAGACCGTCATCATGTTGCCCGGACCGATAGGCCTTCAGCGCATCGTCGATCCGCCACCGGGCCTTGAGGAGCGCGGCTTTAAGGCGCGTCCTCGATCGGCGTGCCTTGCGCGTGTTGCCGGGTAGCCTTGCCAGTGACCGGTCGGCCTGCGCATGGCGTCCCGTCAGGATATCGATCCGTACGCGCAGCATCACCAGATCGACATTGTCGGGAAAGCGCTCGATCGCTGCCGCCAGGGGCCGCTCCGCCTCGGCGATACGCCCCGCCGCCAGCAATTGGCTGACCAATTCGCGCGGCAGTTCGAAGGCATCGCGACACCGCTCGATGCCGCGCGTGAGCTGGGCCAGCCCCTCCTTGGTAGAGATCAGGCGAGAGACGAGACGCGAGCATTCGATCCAGGCCGATGCGGAAGGGACGGGCAGCCGGCACGCCCGCTCGAATGTCGCCAATGCTTTCTCATCGTCACGCGCATCCAGCTGTCGCTTGCCGAGAGCGATGAGAAGGTCCGGATGGTCGGGAAAGATGGCGAGCGCCGCCGCGAGCGTCGCGTCGGCCTCGGCGCCTCGCCGCTCGCGCGCCTGGCGCTTCACCAGTGCGAGCGTCAGTGCGGGATGCCCGGGATCGCGGACTAGGCAGTCTCGCAACAGTGCTTCGCTTTCCGACGCGTCATCGGCACTTTGATGCAATTCGGCGAGCAGGGCGAGCGCATCGGTGTGGCGGGGCGCCACGGCCAGGATCTGCCGCAACAGGCCGGCCGCCTCCCCATGACCCTTTCGGAACAGCAGCAGGCGGACGAGACCGATACCGGCCTTCAGGTTGCTCGGATCGATGTCCCATGCCCGCCGGAGCAACTGCTCCGCCGTGGCGCGATCGTCGCGGTGCCGGTGCAGGTCGGCCAGCAGCAGCAAGGCATGCACGGCCGTCGGCGAAGCCTCCAGGATCTGCTGCAGCAGCGCCTCCGCGCGTGCCGGTTTGCCGGCCGCGACGAGGGCCTTGGCGCGGTCGAACCGGCTGGCGGGGGGCGAGGCGGTCAAGCCGCCCGTTCCACAAATCCCATGGCCCGTGCGCGCATGGCGAGCAGATTGCGGATGAAGGGGGAGAGCTGGCGGGCCGATTTCACACGCGGATGTTCAAGTTCGCGGGCGACGGGAGCCTCGGGAGCCTCGTGCCAATTGTCGAACGTCTTGCGGGTGACGTTGTCGATGAAGGTCTCGGCCGGAGTCTGCTCGGCCAGTATCAGCGAATGGTCGTCGAGCTCGACATGATAATAGGTGAAGCGTTCCGGCATGTCGGTATGGCGGACGATGCTGGAGCCATTGACCAGCGCCTCTGCCTGGATGAGCAGGCCGTCAAGGTACAGCGCGTGATCCGGCGAGACGTAGAGGTCGCGGGCAGGCATCCCTTTCCCCAGGGCGCCGGCGCAGATCCGGATCGGCATGACCTTCAGCGGATTGGCGAAGCGGGTGGAAACCGTCTGCCGGGCGAGCCAGCGCACCGGCCTGACGGCGCCGTCGGCGGTGGCGACGAGGTCACCGGCCTTCAACGTCTCAATCGCGATCCCGCCGGAAGGGGTGGCGATCAACGTGCCAGGCAGGAAGCAGGGGAGCTCGCTGAAGGTGTAGTCTTGCAAGGTGCCTCCGCCGTCATTCGAGAACTGGAAGGTCTCGATATTGGTAAAGGAGATGGTGGTGCGTCCACCGACAGCCGTATCGGTGATGAAAACGGTTCCACCTTCTTTCCTGAAGGAATAGAGACTCATCGCGTGATAGAACGTGGCGGTGTCGTTGCCCTCGCCGCCGTCCACCGCCGCGCTGGCGTTGCCGCCCTCTCCGTTGCCGGTGCCCTCAGAGGTGCCAAAGTCGCCCGTGTTGATCGAATCATCGCCGGCTCCGCCATTGAAGGCACCGCTCCAGCCATAAGCCAAGCTGAGGCGGTCATCGCCGTCACCTCCATTGTAAGTCGTGTTGTAAGTTTCCCGGGATGAGAAGAAGTCGTTGCCTTCTCCGCCATTGAATACGCTATTATATGTGACTGACATAGAAGACATGGAAGGGTCGTAGGTATAGAAGCCATCATCACCGGCGTCGCCGTTGTACAGGCCGCCAGCGC
Source organism: Ancylobacter sonchi (assembly GCF_018390695.1). Lineage (GTDB taxonomy): Bacteria > Pseudomonadota > Alphaproteobacteria > Rhizobiales > Xanthobacteraceae > Ancylobacter > Ancylobacter sonchi. Next base: position 631,242 of record NZ_JAHBGF010000020.1, read on the forward strand.
CGCCGGATCCATATATCGTGTCGTTGCCGTCGCTGCCGTTTAGCGTGATATTACTATAGCCTTTATTGTACATTGAGTCGGCAGTAGTCGTGCCGTTCAGCGTCTGGTTGTTTCCGGTTGCGGTGAAGGTTGCCATCCGTCTGCCTTCCCCTGAGGTTCAGATGCCCTGTATGGTTAAGGGAACGCACTATTGCAGCCACCGTCAAGACGGCCTGACCCTTACTATTTTGCCGCATGTCCGGCTCGTCGCCATTGCGTCGATGGCCAGAATGGCAGGGCGGCGCCGGAGCGTGGTGGCCGGCATGGAGCGCGTCGATCGATTTGCCTGCACTTGTCGTTATTTGGACGCGGACGCCCGGTCTGCCAAAGTTGTTCGGGGAAGACCCGTCAGAGGCGGCGCAGATCATCGACAGGCGATGCCGCGAAGGCGAGCTTCGGTTCAAAACGTAAGGTGAAGCCAGCTTCATTGGGCTCCACGGCACCGATGGCTGGCCGCTTGCCGGAGATGTTCCCGCATTATGCTTGAGAGCCGGGGCCTTTCCCGACGCGCCCCGCAATCTTGAGGGGCGGTGAGCGGTTCCGAGCGGCAGGGAGCGACAGGTGCGGCCTCCGACGGACTCCCGGCACGAGGTCCATGCGCCTTCGCGTGCCAGCCTCAGGAGGCCGGATCGGCAGTGCGTGCCGCCACCTCGTCATTTCTGTCGAGGACAGGGATTCCGGCAGTCCGCTGTCCGCGTAAGTCGGGTGCGAGCCCGACGAGGCCGGCGGTCACGGCCGCCTCATCGGTTCTGCGCGGAAGGCTCCCCGGGGGCCTTCAGGGGGTAGGCTGCTTGTGGATCGGGTCGATCCAGTAGACCGCCTCCGGTTTCTCGACCGGGTCGACATCGGTGATGTTCACCACCACCGCCTCGTTGTCCGAGCGCACCAGCACGCATTCCAGCGGCTCGTTCGGGTCGGCGTTGATCTCCTGATGCGGCACGAAGGGCGGCACGAAGATGAAGTCGCCGGGCTCCGCCTCGGCGACATATTCCAGCCGGTCGCCCCAGCGCATGCGGGCGCGCCCGCGCACCACGTAGATCACGCTCTCCAGCTCGCCGTGATGGTGCACGCCGGTCTTGGCGTCCGGCTGGATGGTCACCGTGCCGGCCCAAATCTTCTGCGCGCCGACGCGGGCGTGATTGATGGCGGCCTGACGGTACATGCCGGGCGTCTGGGCGGTGTTGTCGTCGAGCCGGTCGCCCTTGATGACGCGCACGCCATTGTGCTTCCAGTGGTCCTCCGCGTGATCGTGGTGGTGATCGTGATCATGCGGGTGGTCGTGTAAAGGCTCGCTCATTGTCTTGTCCTGTGCTCGGCCCGTTCACGCGGCCAGCGGCTGCGGCGCACGGGTCGCCTCGAGGCTCGGATGCACCGAGACCGCCGCGAACCAGTCGGCCGCCCCCCGATGGGCGCCGCGCCAATTGTAGTCGGGAAACCGCAGGTCGAGATAGCCGAGGGCGCAGGCGAGCGTGATGGTGCCGATGGTGAGGTCGGGCGTCAGGGCCGGCGACCACTCCTCGATCCGTGCCAGCGCCGAGCCGATCTTGTCGAACTGCCGCTGCTGCCAGAGATCCCAGCGATGCTCGGCCGGACGGGCCGTCTGCTCGTAACGTATCAGCAGCGCGGCATCGAGGAGGCCGTCGCCGAGCGATTGCTGGGTCAGCGCCGTCCAGCGCGCCGCTCCCTCGTTCGGAAACACCCGGCGGCGGCGCGTATGGGCGTCGAGATATTCGGCGATGACCCGGCTGTCGAACAGCGTCAGCCCGTCATCGGTGACCAGTGTCGGCACCTTGCCGAGCGGATTGGCGGCGACCACCTGCGCATCGCGGTCGATGGGATGCGGCGCGGCGGCGAGGCGTTCGATAACCGCCTCATGGCCGGTCTCGATGGCGACGGTGGCGACCTTGCGGGCATAGGGCGAGGTCGATGAGTAATAGAGCTTCACGGCAAGGGTCCCTGGCGGATCATTCGGCGGCAAGCGTGGCGGCACTCGAGCGCTCGGCAATCACCTGCCGGGCGCGCGGCAGCAATTCGCGACCGTACTGGATGGCGTCGACCAGCGGATCGAAGCCCCGGATCAGGAACTTCGAGATGCCGAGCGCGGCATAGTCGGCGAGCGCATCGGCCACCTGGTCGGGCGTGCCTACCAGCCCCGTCGAATTGCCGCTGGCGCCGGTCAGGGCGGCGATGCCGGTCCACAGGCACTTGTCGAGCCGCGAACCCTTCGCCGCCGCCTCCAGCAGACGCCGCGAACCCTCATTGGGTGGCGCGACGCCGGGATCGCGTGCCTTGCGGGCGTTGTTCGGGGCGCGACCGTCGCCGCCGCCGGCCCTGAGCGCCTTGGCGCGGGCGAGGATGTCGTCGGCCTTGGCCCAGGCCTTCTCCTCGGTGTCGGCGAGCACCGGGCGCAGCGACAGGCTGAATTCCGGCGTGCGCCCATGCTCGGCTGCCGCCGCGCGAACCCGGCCGACCAACTCGGCGACCTGCTCATAGGTTTCGCCCCACAGCGCATAGACGTCGGCATGGCGGCCGGCGACCTTGAGCGCCGCCGGCGAGGCGCCGCCGAAGAAGATCGGGATGCCCGCCGGGTTCACCGGCTTCACGTCGCCGAAGCCGCCGCGCACCTTGTAGTAGCGCCCGTCGAAGTCGAAGGGCTCGGTGCTGGTCCATTCGCGGCGCAGCACCTCGATATATTCGTCGGTGCGGGCATAGCGCTCGTCCTTGGTGAGATGGTCGCCGTCCTGCGCCAGCTCGGTGTCGTTGCCGCCGGTGATGATGTGCACCGCCACCCGGCCGCGCGAGAACTGGTCGAGCGTGGCGAGCTGGCGCGCCGCCAGCGTCGGGGCGGTGAAGCCGGGGCGATGGGCGATCATCAGCTTCACCCGCTCGGTGACTCCTGCCACGTGCTGCCCGATCAGGATGCTCTCGGCCGAGGTGGAGTGGAAGGCGACCAGCACCCGGTCGAAGCCGGTGTAATCCTGCGCTTTCGCCACCGCCTCGATATAGGGGATGTCGAGCGCCGGGCCGGTGCGGCGCAGTGCCTCCGAATTGCTGAAATGGCCGACATAGCCGATGAATTCGAGGCCGGTCGGGCCGGCGCCTGTGGGGCCGAGGGTCATGGGGCAGTCTCCGCGCTGGCGGTGAAAAGGGGGATCAGGCGGCGGCGCGGGTGTCGCGTTCGGCGACCAGCGCGCGGATGCGCGGCAGCAGCTCGCGGCCATACTGGATGGCGTCGACCAGCGGGTCGAAGCCGCGAATGAGGAAGCGCCGCACGCCGAGGTCGTAGTAGTCGAGGAGCGCATCGGCGACCTGGTCGGGCGTGCCGACCAGCGCGGTGGTGTTGCCCTGCGCGGCGGTGAGCCAGGCGATGCCGGTCCACAGGCATTTGTCGAGCCGCGGCCCCTTCGCCGCCGCCGCCAGCAGCCGGCGCGAGCCTTCGTTCGGAGGTGCCTCGCCGGTCGCGCGCTTGCGGCGGATATTGTGCGGCGACTGCTGGTTGCCGCCGGTATTCCGCAGCGCGGTGGCGCGGGCGAGGATGTCCTCCGCCTTGGCCCAGGCCTTTTCCTCGGTATCGGCGAGAACCACGCGCAGCGAGACCGAGAAGCCGGGCGAGCGGCCATGCGGCGCGGCGGCGGCGCGCACCCGGCCGATCAGCTCGGCGACCTGCTCCAGCGTCTCGCCATAGAGGGCGTAGACATCGGCATGGCGGCCGGCGATCTCGATCGCCGCCGGCGAGGCGCCGCCGAAGAAGATCGGGATGCCCGCCGGGTTCACCGGCTTCACGTCGCCGAAGCCGCCGCGCACCTTGTAGTAGCGGCCGTCGAAGTCGAAGGGCTCGGGGCTGGTCCATTCACGGCGCAGCACATCGATATATTCGCCGGTACGGGCATAGCGCTCGTCCTTGGTGAGGTGATCGCCATCCTGCGCCAGTTCGGAATCGTTGCCGCCGGTGATGATGTGGGTGACGATGCGCCCGCGCGAGAACTGGTCGAGCGTGGCGAGCTGGCGTGCCGCCAGTGTCGGGGCGGTGAAGCCGGGGCGATGGGCGATCATCAGCTTGAGCCGCTCGGTGACGCCAGCCACATGCTGGCCGATCAGGATGCTTTCGGCCGAGTTCGAGTTGAAGGCGACCAGCGCGCGGTCGAAACCGACATATTCATGCGCCTTGGCCACCGCCTCGATATGGTCGATGTCGAGCGCCGGCCCGGCGCGGCGCATGGTCTCCGACGAATTGAAATGGCCGACATAGCCGATCAGTTCGACACTCATGACGATGTCTCCGATGAAGGTGAGGCGAGCGCCGCCGACAGGGCGGTTTTGCCGGCGGCGACGAGCGCGGCATCCTCCTGCGGCGTGTGGATGCGCCCGCACAGGACGTTGCGGTGGTGGCGCTCGAGCGGGTTGGCGCGACTGATGCCGTGATTGGCGGATAGCCGCAGTGCGATGTCGACGGCGGCGATGGCGTTCTCGGTGACGGTGAGCTTGGCGAGGCCGGCGGCTTCCGGCGTCGGCAGGTGGCCCTCGTCGACGGCGCGGGCGAGCCCCTGCGACAGCACCTCGTTGACCTGCAACAGGCGCTCGATCCGCCCCATCTCCTCCTGCACGCGCGGCAGGGTGGCCAGCGGCGCGCCGAGGCCGGTGGGCACCCGTTCGTTCAGGAAGCCGGCTACCCAGTCGCGGGCGGCGCGGGCGATGCCGTCATAGACGGCGCCGAGCAGCACGCCGTGCCAGGCGGCTTGCAGGGGTTCCTTGCCGGCCCATTCCTCTGGCCGGCGCAGATCGGCAGCGTAGCGCGCCGGCACGGCGACCGCATCGAACACCACGTCGTGGCTGCCGCTGGCGCGCATGCCGAGCGCGTTCCAGGTCGGCTCGATGGCGATGCCGGGGCTGGACGCCGGCACGGCGAAGCGGCCGACGCGCACCTCCGGCTCGTCGGTGCGGGCCCAGACGATCATCCAGCCGAGCACGCTGGAGCCGGTCGAATAGATCTTGCGTCCGGTGATCGCCCAGCCGGTGGCGGTGCGCCGCGCGAGCGTCGCCGGCAGGCCGCCACGGGTCGGCGAGCCGAGCTCCGGCTCGACCCGCAGCGAGTTGATCATGCCGCCGGTGCGCACGGAATTCGTCAGCACCTCCGCGACCAGCGCCGGATCCCAGCGGCCCTGCGGCAGGGTGGCGAGGTTGAGATACTGCATGAACAGGATCAGCGCCGTGGAGGGCTCGCCCTGCGCGAGGACGCGGATCACCTCCACCGCCTCGGCAAGCCCGGCACCGGCGCCGCCATGGACGGGAGACGCGGTGAGCCCGCTCAGCCCCGCGGCGTGCAGCGCGGCGAAGTTTGCCCGTGGCACCTCGGCGGTCGCATCGTGATGCGCCGCAGTCCGCGTGAATTGCGCGGCCAGCTTGCGCGCCCGGGCGAGCGCCGTGTCGGGTCGGGTGAGCCGCGACGGAGGAGACAGCGGCGCGTCAGACAGCAGTGCGTCAGACAGCAGTGCGTCAGACATCGGCCGCTTCCTCGACGAACACCCGCCCGCCGCGCGCCTTGAGCAGGCTCGGCACCACCAGAGCCGCCCCGAGCGCGAGCACGCTGAGCACCAGGAACAGGATGGCGAGGCCGCTCGACACGAAGATCGAGAGATCGCCGCCGGAAATGGTCATCGACTGGCGGAACGACTGCTCCATCATCCCGCCCAGCACCAGGGCGAGCACCAGCGGCGCGGTCGGCACGTCGAGCTTGCGGAAGGCATAGCCGAGCAGCCCGAAGCCGAAGACGATGTAGAGGTCGAACACGCTGCCGTTCACCGCGTAGACACCGATGGAGGCGATGGCGATGACCAGCGGGAACAGGATGCCGGTCGGGATGCGCAGCAGCTGCACGAACAGGAAGATCAGCGGCAGGTTCATCACGAACAGCACGACATTGCCGACATACATGCTGTTGACGAGGCCCCAGAACACTTCCGGATGCTGGTTGATCAGCAGCGGTCCGGGCTGGATGCCGAGGATGACGAAGGCGCCGAGCAGCACGGCGGTCGCGCCCGAGCCGGGCAGGCCGAGCGCCAGCAGCGGCACCATCGAGCCGGCGGCGGAGGAGTTGTTGGCCGCCTCCGGCCCGGCGACGCCCTCGATCATGCCGGTGCCGAACTTCGCCTTGTCCTTCGAGAGTGCCCGTTCCAGGCTGTAGGACAGCATGGTGGAGACGGTGGCGCCGCCGCCGGGCAGCACGCCCTTGACGAAGCCGATGGCGGTGCCTCGGATGATCGGGCCGACGGAGCGGCGCCATTCCTCGCGGGTGAGCCACAGCCGGCCCTTGATGCCGATCAGCTGCGCCGGATTGCGGAAATGGTCCTCCAGGCTGACGAACACCTCGGAGAGCGCGAACAGCCCCACCGCCGCCAGGATGAAGTCGACGCCGTCGAGCAGTTGCGGGAAGCCGCCGGTGAAGCGCGGCATGCCGCTCTGCAGGTCGATGCCGATGGTGGCGATGACGAGGCCGATGAGCATGGACAAAAGCCCGCGCGCCACCGTCCGGCCGCCCAGCGAGGCGGCCGACAGCATCGAGAACACCATCAGGGTGAAATATTCCGGCGGGCCGAATTGCAGCGCGAACTGCGCCAGCGGTCGCGACAGCGCGCTCAGCAGCACGATGCCGACCGTGCCGGCGATGAAGGAGCCGATGGCGGATACCGCCAGCGCCGCGCCGGCCCGGCCGTTGCGCGCCATCTGGTAGCCGTCGAGCGTCGTCATGACCGAGGAGGCTTCGCCCGGCGTGTTGAGCAGGATCGAGGTCGCCGAGCCGCCATACATGGCGCCGTAATAGATCGCCGCGATCATCATCAGCGCGCTGGTCGGGTCCATGCCGAACACGATCGGGATCAGCAGCGCCATGCCGGCGGAGGGGCCGAGGCCGGGCAGGATGCCGACCACGGTGCCGAGCAGGCAGCCGACGACGATGTAGCCGAGATTGTGCGGCTGCAGAGCGACCGTGAGGCCGTGCAGGAAAAGATCGGCGCCGTCCATCAGCGGAATCCGAACAGGGTGCCGGCCGGCAGGAAGACGTCCAGCAGGTTGTTGAACAGATAGAAGCTCGCTACCGCGAAGATGGGCGCGACGGTGAGGGTGGTCCGCAGCCGCCGTCCGTCGAACACGTAGATCAGGCCGGCCAGGAACAGGCCGGTGGCGAGCATGTAGCCCAGCGGTCCGAAGGCGAGATAATAGGCCAGCGTCCAGCCCATCACCCCGGCGGCGATGCGGTAGCGCGGGTCGGCGAGATCGAAGCCGGCGCCGGCGACCGCCGGTTCGTCGCGGAACAGCACCAGCCCCTCGACCAGCAGCCCGGCGGCGCAGATGAGCAGACCCGCGCCGATCAGGTAGGGAAAGGCGCGCGGCCCCACCGGATCGACCAGTTGCGGGGTCGGCAGCGCGGCGGTGGCGCGGATATAGCCGATGGCGAAGATCGCGGTGACGGCGGACAAAGCGAGGCTGATCCTGGCCTGCGCCCCGAGCCGGCGGAACAGCGGCACCGTCGGCACGCCCAGCGCCACGGCGCTATTGCTGCTTGGCGACATCGAGGCCGAGCCCGCCATAGATGTCGGCATAGCGCTTGTTCTCATTCTCGAAGAACTTCGCCGTGTCGGCACTGTTGAGGTAGCGCGGATTGAGGTCGCTCTTCTTCACTTCCTCCTCCCATGCCGGCGTCTTGACGAGGGCCGCGAAGGTGTCGTCCCAGAACTTCACCTGCTCCGGCGTCAGGCCCTTGGGCGCGACGATGGCGCGCCAGGCGTAGATGACGGAATCGATGCCGTATTCCTTCCAGGTCGGCACATCCGACAGGAAGCCGCCGGCGCGCTCGCGGCTGGCGACGGCGATGGGGCGCAGGTCGCCCGACTGCACGAAGGGCAGCACCGGCTGCGGCGAGGACACCACCACGTCGATGCGCCCGCCGAGGGCGGCGGTGATCGCCTCGGCATTACCGTTGGAGAAATTCACCGTCTTCAGCTTGCCGCCCTTGATGTCGACGCCCACGCCCTTGGCCAGCGCCAGGGTGGCGATGTGCTGCACGGTGCCGAGGCCGGTGGCGGTGGAGAACACCACCGAGGACGGATCCTGCTTCAGCCGGTCGATCAGGTCCTGCGCGGTCTTGATGCTGGACTTCGACGGCACCGAGAACACCACCGTCTCGTCATAGAGCAGGGCGATCGGGGTGAAGTCCTTGTAGGTGATCGGGCTGCGGCCGAGCAGGTTGTTGGTGATCAGCGGCGTGTTGACCAGCTGGATGGTCTCGCCCGAGCCGACCTGGCTCGCCGTATAGGTGAGCGCCAGCGCGTGTCCGCCGCCCGGCTTGTTCACCACGACGCTGGAGGGCGGAATGGTGCCGTCCTTGATCAGCCAGTCGAGGATGAGGCGGGCATTGCGGTTCAGCCCTTCGCTGGCGGAAACACCGAGCACGATCTCCACCCGCTTCTCCGGCTTCCAACCCTCGGCGGCGGCCGGCACCGCCGAGAACGTCGCCAGGGGCGCCGTCAGCACGCCAGCGGCAGCCATAAGGCCCATCGCCTGCCGGCCGATCCCCTTCAACGGATTGCGAATGAACATGAAACCTCGCTTGTGGCCGTATCGCCACTAATTATCTATCGATTTACAAGAATATTGATCCTATCCATTTTGGCAAATTGATTCTGCGACCAGACACTTTTATAAAATTGATGAATCATTGAAGCAGTCCGCATCGGAGCCGATGAAACCCCGTCCTTTGGCAGAGCAGCGCCCTGCGGCTCGCGGCAATCTCGACATGGATCTGGTGCGTACCTTCGTCACCGGGGTGCGGCTCGGCAGCTTCGCGCGCGCGGCCGAGCGGGTGGGGCGCAGCCAGTCGGCGGTGAGCCTGCAAATGCGCCGGCTGGAGCAGCAACTGGGAGTGCGGCTGTTCCATCGCGAAGGGCGCGGGCTCGGGCTGAGCGACGGTGGACGCACCTTCTTTGCCTATGCCGAGCGCCTGCTCGACCTGAACGACGAGGCGCTGGAGGCGCTGTCGCCGCGCGAGGAGGCCGGCGAGGTGCGGCTCGGCATTCCGCCCGATCTCGCCGAGACCTGGCTGCCGCAAATGCTGGGGCGGTTCAGCCGCTCGCATCCCGGCGTGGCCATGGAGGCGCGCGTCGATCGCAATTCCGCGCTGCTCGACGACATTGCCGGCGGCCGTCTCGACATCGCGCTGGTCTGGGATCGCAATCCGCCCGCTGCCGAGGCGCCCGGGGAGTTCGTCGCCGAGCTGCCGATTCTCTGGATCGGCCCGGACGGCTCCTCCCAGCCGGAAGAGGGCGCGGTGCCGCTGGTGGTGATGGGCGAGCCCTGCCTGTTCCGCGCGCATGCGCTGGCGCGGCTGGCGGAGAGCGGCCGGGACTGGCGCATCACCTTCACCAGTTCGAGCCTCGCCGGCCTGTGGGCGGCGACATCGGCCAGGCTCGGACTGACCATACGCACGCCTTTCGGCCTGCCCAGGGGGCTGGCGCCACTCGCTCACCCGGACCTGCCGCCGCTCGGCACGGTATGCCTGCGTGCCTGCCTCGCCGAGGCGCCTTCGCCAGCGGTGAAACGCTTCGCCGCCATTCTGACCCAGACCATTCGCGAAGCGCTTTAGCGCCCGTGCGAATGACCCCATCCACGATGGACCAGCTTTCGAGCTGCTGCCCGCCCGCAGACCGCCGGGCCGCTCACGGCATCACGGTGCCGCAGTTGGGATCGAGGATCTGGCCGGTGAAGGCATCGCCATCGTTGGAGGCGAGAAACACCACCGAGCGGCCGACATCGCGCGGATGGCCCCAGCGCTTGAGCGGGATCTTCTCGCGTACCGCGTCGGTGTATTCCGGCCCGGCGCGGAAGCGGCCGGTGGCGGTCGGCCCCGGCGCCACGCAATTGACGGTGATCTCGGGGGCCAGCGCGAGGGCGAGCGACTTCGACATCGCGATCACCCCCGCCTTGGCCGCCGCATAATGCGGTAGATGCGGATCGCCGATATAGGCCTGCTCGGAGGCGATGTTGACGATGCGCCCGCCGCCGCGCGCCCGGAGATGGGGGATCGCTGCCTGCGCGAGGAAGAACGGGCCACGCAGGTTCAGGTTCAGCATCTCGTCGTAATCCGCCTCGGAGATGTCGAGCAGCGGCTTGTGGCGCGAATAGCCGGCATTGTTCACCAGGAGGTCGAGGCCGCCCAGCGCCGACACCGCCTCTTCCATGAGACGCCGGCAATCGGCGACCACCGAGACGTCGCCCGCCACCGGAAAGGCACGCCGGCCCATCCGCTCGATCTCGTCGACGACCTCGAGGCTTTCCTCCGGCCGGTTGAAGTCGGCAACGGCGATATCGGCACCTTCCTCCGCGAGGCAGATGGCGATTGCCCGACCAATGCTCTCGCGGCGTCCGGCGCCGGTCACCAGCGCGAGCTTTCCCTCAAGCCGTCCCATCGATCCGTCCTCCAGAGTGTCTTACGGCGCCGTCCCGCCGATCGTCGCCGGCTTCAGGGCGAAGGGACCGCCCCAGCGGCTCAGTCCGGCGGGGTCCCGGCCCGCCAGCATGAGGCATTTCCACAAAGTGACCGAGATGGAATCCAGAACGGCGATGCCGAGTTCGCGCTCCAGCGCCGGCGCGATCGCCGAGCCCTTCAGATTGGTGCAGACGATGGCGACGGCATCGCAGCCTTCCCGCGCCACCTCGCGCGCCATGTGGGCGATCTCGTCCTCGCCGACCTCGCCAAAGGCGAAATTGTCGCTGAGGCCGAGATGGCGCTCCGCCGTGACGGCAAAGCCGGCCGCTTCCCAATTCGCCTGGATGCGGTCCTGCACGTCGCTACTGTAGGGCGTGACCAGCCCGATGCGGCGGAAACCGCCGAGGCGGAACAGGTCGCGGAAGGCGAGTACCGCCGTGCAGGCCTCGATGCCGGTGCGCTCCCGGATCGCGGCGCACAGCGCTTCGTCGCGCTCGAAGCCGAGCCAGGCGGCGGAGGTGCCGTTCCAGCCGATGACGTCGACCTTGGCGTCGGCCAGCAGATCGGCGGCGGCGAGAATGCCCTCGGGGGCGAACTGGCCGAGGGCGGCCGGCGACAGTCCGATCTCGGTGACGCGAAAGCGTGAGAAATGCGCGCTCGCATTGTCGAGGTCGGCGAGCATGGCCGAGGTCAGCGGCTCAAGCACGGTGTTGGACGACGGGGTCAGCATGCCGAGCCGTGCGACGGCGCCGAGGGGAAGAAATGTTGTCACGACAGTCTCGCTGGGAAGGTCGAAGCATCGATCGGATGGCAGGCGCAGCGCGCCCGGATGCGCCGGAGGGCGGGCTCCATGCGGGCCACCTCGGCCTCGGCACGGTCATAGAATGGCGCGAGCGAACGGAACTCCTCCCGCGCCTCGGCGAGCAGGGCCGGCTCGTCGAGGCGGGTCAGCCCTCCCCCACGCATGACGATGGTGCCGTCGACCACGACCATGTCGATGGACTGGCCGCGCTCGGCGTGAACCAGTTGCCGGAGCAGGTCGTTGGCCGGGGTGAAGCCGACGCCGTCGAGACGGTACAGGACGAGGTCCGCCGTGGCGCCGACCTTGATGGTCCCGAGATCCTCGCTGCGGCCGAGCGCGACGGCTCCGCCACGTGTCGCCGCCCGCCAGGCCTCCTCGGCACCGACCCAGTCCTCAGGCTCCTCGCCGCGCAAGCTGTGCAGTGTGGTGGCCAGTCCGACCGAATTGAGCATGTTGGCGGTATCGGTCGAGGCACAGCCGTCGGTGGCGAGGCTGACATTGACGCCGGCATCGAGGAGAGCCCGCAGGGGGGCGATGCCGGAACCGAGGCGCAGATTGCTCCACGGATTGTGCTGGACGGTGGCGCCGCTGCGCGCGATCAGCTCGATATCGCGCGGCGTCAGCCATACGCAGTGGATCAGCGTCGTCTTCGGCCGCAGCAGGCCGATGCGGTCGAGATACTCGACATAGGTGCAGCCGTGCTCCAGCTGTGCGGTGACCACCTGCAGCCGGGTCTCCTGCACGTGGATGATCAGCGGCAGGTCGTGGCGGTCGGCGAGGTCGCGGCAGCGCCGCAGGAAGGTTTCCGAGCAGCGCTGCGGCGCCGAGGGTGCGACGACGAAGCCGACGCGGGAGCGTGCCGGATGCCGCTCTGCCGCCAGTTGCTCGGCCAGCGCGAGCAGGTCCTCGCCGGAGGCGCGCGGCGCGGCGCGCAGCTCGTCGAGCAGGGCGGGCTCGAATTCCTCCCGCACGAAGGGCAGCGCCTCGAAGAAGGGCTTGTCCATCATGCTCAACCCGACGAGGGCGCGGATGCCTATATCCTCGTAAGCCTGGTGAACCGCCGCGAGATGCTCGCGGTTCAAGGCCGCCCCGAGATTGAGGTCGTCGACGAGGGTGGTCGCGCCCGACCGCAACGTCTCGATGGCGCCGATCAGCGTGCGCAGATAGACCTGCCGCGCGGTGAGCGGGATGGGCTGCGGCGGTCGCACGAAATTCATCCACAGTTCCAGCGGCAGGTTGCGGAAGCGCCCCTTCTGGAAGTGCTCGTGCGAATGGACGTGGCCATTGATCATGCCGGGGGCGAGCAGCCCACCGCCACCGTCCACGCGGTTGCCGCCATAGCGGCCGGGATCCAGGCTGCCGGCTGGTCCGATGGCGGTGATACGCCCGGCTTCCACGGCGAGGTCGGCCGGCTCACCGGCGCCGCTATCCCCGAGAATCCGGCAGTTCTGGATGAGAAACGGGTTCAATCGCGGCCACCTGCTGTCCCCAAGAGGCTTAGCTCCGAGGCGTCGCAACTGTCAATATTGAATGCAATCCATATATGTTGAATTCATATGCATGATATTGAATTTTGTTCAAAAATCATGCACGCAAAATCAATAGCATGGAGGCAAATGGCGGGAGTGGTAGACGAAACAATGGTAGCATGTATTTTCCTGCCAGAGATTCGAGCAGCCCTTCACCTTCAGAGGTAACTTCGTCGATGGCCACGCTTCTGAACCGCCGGGATCCGGGACAGGGGAGCGCTTCCGAACGCTCTCCGCTCCATGATGATGTCGTTGATCAGCTGCGGCAGATGATCATCCGTTGCGAACTCGTTCCGGGCGAGAGGTTTACCGAGCAGAAGCTGGTCGAGAAGTTCGGCGTTTCGCGCACGCCGCTGCGCGAAGCCTTGAAGATCCTGGCGTCCGAGGGGCTGGTGGAGATGCGCCCGCACCGGGGCAGCTCGGTGTCGCCCATTTCCCTCGAGGAGATATCCGAGACCTTCGCCGTGCTCGGGACTCTCGAGGAAATGGCCGGTCCCTTGGTCTGCGATCGGGTCTCGAATGTCGATATCGCAAGGCTCGAGCGCATTAAGGACGAGATGAGCAGCAAGCGCGACGCGACCGATCGCAACAGCTATTTCGAGCTCAACGTCGCCTTCCATCAGTCGATGATCGCGCTCAGCGGCAATGCGGTGCTGTCCGCTACCTACAACCAGCTGTTCGGCAAGCTGCAGCGCGCCCGCTACCTGGTGAACGACGACCAGAACCGCTGGAGCGAGTCCGCGCGCGAGCACTCCTGGATCATGGAAGCGCTGCGCCAGCGCGACGGCGCCGAACTCTCCAAGCGGTTGAGGGAACACAATTCCCGCACCGCGCAGGCCGTGCTCGACAAGCTGCGCGGCTGACCCGCCGCGCCGGATCGGGCGGTGCTGGCATCCTCCTTGCTGAGAAGGGCAGGGCCCAGAGGCGGCGCGCCGGTCGCGTCCGTCCGTGGCTTCCCGCCTGCATCGCCCTGCCTTTTCGGGGCATGCCCCCGAATTCGGTGACGCGAGCGCCCGTTGCCCGCGCGAAGGACGATCCATGTCTCAGCCCATGTCCCGGCCGATGTCCCACCCGACGTCTAAGCCCTTGCATCTGCATATCGATAACCGATCCGCGCTCGGCCCGGTCTTCCAGGCGACGCCCGAGCGCGTCGAGGCGGCACTGGCCAAGCGCCCGGACCTGCGGGAGCAGCTGAACATCACCATCGGGACGGACGGGGCGGAGTTCGCGCGTGCCATGCAGACGGCCGACATCCTGTTCGGCTGGCAGTTCGACCGCGAGCTGATCGCACGCGGGGAGGCGCCCCGGCTGCGCTGGGTCCACGCCCATGGCGCCGGCATCAACCATTTGCTGCCGCTCGACTGGCTGCCCAAGCGCGCCGTGCTGACCAACAGCCGCGGCATCCACGCCGAAAAGGCCGACGAATACACGGTCATGGCGCTGCTGATGCTCAACAACCGCCTGCCGGAAAGCGCCACCCACCAGCGCGCCGCGCACTGGCAGCAGGTGTTTTCCTCCTCCATCGTCGGCAAGACCGTGCTGATCATCGGTGTCGGCCATATCGGTGCCGGCGCGGCGCGCTGGGCCAAGCGCTTCGGCCTCCATGTGGTCGGCATCCGCCGCAGCGGCCGGGGGCATCCGCACGTCCACGAGATGCACACGCCCGACGCGCTGCATGCCCTGCTGCCGCGGGCGGATTTCGTGCTGGTGACCGCGCCGCACACCGACGAGACCACCCACCTGATCGGTGCACCGGAACTGGCACTGATGAAGGATGGTGCGGGGCTGGTGAACTACAGCCGCGCGAATCTCGTCGACTATGACGCGCTGCGCGCCGAGCTGGAGGCGGCGCGGCTGAGCGCCGTGCTCGACGTCTTCGATCCCGAGCCGCTGCCGGCCTCCTCGCCGCTCTGGCAGACGCCCAACCTGATCATGACGCCGCATTGTTCGTCCGATGATACCGAGCTCTACACGCCGAAGACGCTGGATCTCGTGCTGCGCAATGTGGAGCGCCTCATCGCCGGCAAGCCGTTGCTGAACAAGGTCAATCCCGCCCGTCAGTATTGACGGACCGCCCCGGGGAGGCGCGCGAATTTAATTCAGCGCCTTCCGTTTGGGGACAAGGCACACCTCTTGCATTCATTTTCAACTGACGCAGGCGGCCCTGTCCAACCCCGCCCGCTGGAGGATATACGGATGACAGGTTTCAAGCTTCTGGCTCGTCGGTGGGTGCTCGCGGCGCTGGCGTTGACGGCCGCCGGAACGGTGGTCGGCACGCCCGCTCGTGCCGCCACGCTGGAGGAGATCAAGGCCCGAGGCTACATGGTCGTGGCCACCGAGGACGACTACAAGCCCTTCGAGTTCCTCGAGGACGGCAAGCCGACTGGCTTCGACAACGAGCTGCTGGTCGAGCTGCGCAAGTTCGTTCCCTTCGAGATCCGCCAGGAGATCATTCCGTGGTCGGGCATTCTCGCCGGCGTCGCCAGCGGCAAGTACGACATGGCGCTGACCGCGGTGATCATCACCAAGCCGCGCATGGAAACGCTCGCCTTCACCACGCCGATCGCCGACGCGACGCATTTCTACGTCAAGCGCAAGGACGACACCTCGATCAAGGAGATCAAGGACCTCGCCGGCAAGAAGGTCGGCGTGCAGACCGGCAGCGCCCAGCTCGACAAGCTGCCCGAGCTCCAGGTCATGCTCGACAAGACCGGCGGCAAGCTCGGCGAAGTGGTCCAGTACGGCTCCTATCCCGAGGCCTATCAGGATCTCGCCCTCGGGCGCCTCGACTATGTGGTGAACACCATCATCAACCTGCGCTCGCTGGTGAAGGACAAGCCGGAGGTGTTCGAGCTCGGCCAGGCGGTTTCCGGCCGCACCGTGCCGGCCTGGGCGATCAAGAAGGGCAACACCGAGCTCGTCGAGCTGATCAACGCCTTCCTCGCCGAGCAGAAGAAGAACGGCAACCTCGCCAAGCTGCAGGAGAAATGGTTCGGCCAGTCCTTCCCGGACCTGCCGGTGCACTTCGAGCCCTGATGCTGCCCGCCGGCCGCTCGGCGCGGCCGGCGACCTAGCGTTCCCTTTGCCGGCCGCCTCAAGCGGCCGGCGGCCTGATGTCTCCCTTGCCAGCCGCCTCGCGCGGTCGGCGGATGGCCGCTCATGACATTAAACGCCTTCCTCTCGCTGCTGAACGGCGCCGGCGTGACGATCTCGGTCTCCCTGGCCGGGATCGCGCTGGGCGTGCCGTTCGGCCTGGCGCTGGCGCTCTTGCGCTGGCAGCGCGTGCCGCTGCTGGCGCCGCTCGCCACCGTCTATGTCAGCCTGCTGCGCTCGACGCCGGCGGTGACGCTGTGCCTGCTGATCTTCTTCGCGCTGCCGGTCATCGGCATCGAGATCGACGCGCTGAGCGCGGCGGTGGCGACGCTCGCCCTCAACACCGCGGCGTTCAATTGCGAGATCTGGCGCTCCGGGCTGATGAATTTCTCGCGCGACCAGATCGAGGCGGCGCGCACCTTCGGCATGAGCGGCCCGCTCACTTTCCGGCGCATCATCTTCCCCCAGCTCTGGCGCACCTGCCTGCCCAGCCTCGTCAACGAGATGACGCTGCTCATCAAGTCGAGCACCGCCATCGCGGTGATCGGCGTGGCGGAGATCACCCGCGCCGCCATCCGCATCGGCGCGCAGACCTATGATCCGCTGCCGCCCATGCTGGTGGCGACCGGCATCTACATCGTGCTGGTTCTGGTCTTCGTCGGTCTCCAGCGCTTCACCGAGCGCGTCTACGGGCACGCGGGAGGCGCGGCATGATCCGGGACTTCTCCCTCATCTGGCAGAGCGCCGACCGGCTGCTCGACGGCCTGATCAACACCGTCCTGCTCAGCCTCGTCGGCGCCGTGCTCGCGCTGGCGCTCGGGGCGCTGCTGGCGATCCCGCTGATGGCGTCCAACCCGGTGCTGCGCCTGGTCAGCCGCGGCTTCGTCGACCTGATGCGCTGCGTGCCGTTCCTGATGCTGACCTATCTCGTCTATTACGGCCTGCCGCGACTGGGGCTGCGCTTCGACAACTGGACGGCCGGCCTCGTCGCCATCGTCGTCTACAACACCGCCTACATGGCCGAGATCATTCGCGGCATCTGGAGCCGGCTGGAGCGCGAGACCATCGAGGCGGCGGTCGCCTTCGGCTTCCATGGCTGGCGACTGGTCTCGCGCATCATCCTGCCGCAGATCGTGCTCGCCGCCGGGCCGATGATCGGCAACCAGCTGATCCAGATCATCAAGGACACCGCCTTCCTGACGATCATCGCGGTGCCCGAGCTGACCCACGCCGCCAACAGCATCCAGGCGCAATATTTCATTCCCTTCGCGACCTTCATCACCGCGGTGCTGCTGTACTGGGCGCTGTGCATGCTGGTGGAGGTCGGGGTCTATGCCGTCGAACGTATCGCGGAGAAGCGACGCTGATGACTGACACTGCTTCCGAAAGCCGCGACGCCCCGGTGCTCGCTCCGGTGCTGGAGATCAGCGGGCTCACCAAGACCTTCGACGACAAGGTGGTGCTCGACGGCGTCTCGCTGACCGTCGCGCGCGGGCAGACCGTCTGCCTCTTGGGGCCGAGCGGCTCGGGCAAGTCGACGCTGCTGCGCTGCGTGAACTGGCTGGAGAAGCCCGACCAGGGCACCGTGCTGCTCTGCGGCGAGCGCATCGGCATGCGTCCGGGCGGCGTGGTGCCGATGGGCAATGCCGAGCTCGCCAAACTGCGCATGCGCATGGGCACGGTGTTCCAGCACTTCAATCTCTGGCCGCACCTGACGGTGTTGCAGAACATCATCGAGGCGCCGGTCCATGTGCAGAAGCGGCGGCGTGAGGAGGTGATCGCCGAGGCCGAGGCGCTGTTGGAGAATGTCGGCCTCGCCGACAAGCGCGACGCCTTTCCCAGCCGGCTGTCGGGCGGACAGAAGCAGCGCGTCGGCATCGCCCGTGCGCTGGCGATGAAGCCCGAGCTGCTGCTGTTCGACGAGCCGACCTCCGCGCTCGACCCGGAGCTGGTGGGCGAGGTGGTGGCGGTGATGAAGAGCCTGTCGCAGGCCGGCAGCACCATGCTCGTGGTCACCCATGAGATGGGCTTCGCCCGCGAGACCGCCGACAAGGTTGTGCTGATGGATGGCGGCCGCGTCGTCGAGGAGGGCGGGCCGGAGGAGTTCTTCGGCAATCCGCGCACCGAGCGCGCGCGCCAGTTCCTGCAGCGCTATGTGAGCGCCTGACGGCTTCAGGAGGATCGAATGAACGAGACGACGACGCCCGCCGCGACCGCACTCGACGGCGTGGTCTACGATCATGTGGTGCCGGCGCGCCAGCCATGGAGCCGTGTGGTCCGGGCGGGGGAGATCCTGCGGATCATCGACCTCGAAGGCCAGCAGGCGGTGGACTTCCTCTGCTACAACGCCGCCGATCCCGGCGACCGCTACAGCTCGATGAACACCATCAAGGTGCAGGGCAACTCCTATGTCGGCAAGGGGACTGTGCTCTACAGCGACGCCGGCGTGGCGCTGTTCACCGTGACCGAGGACACGCTCGGGCGGCACGACACCGTCTATGGCTGTTGCAGCATCCCCAACAACTTCCTGCGCTACGGCGTGAAGACGACTGAGAGTTGCTACTCGAACTTCCTGAGCGAGTTGGCGACGCATGGCATGGACCGCAGCGCCATCGTCTCCAACGTCAATTTCTTCATGCAGGTGCCGATCCGCGACGACGGCAGTGCCGGCGTCGCGGCCGACGTGTCCCCGCCGGGCGGCTTCGTCGATCTGAGGGCGGAGGTCGACGTGCTGGCGGTGATCTCGAACTGCCCGCAGATGCACAATCCCTGCAACGCCTACAACCCGACGCCGATCCGCGTCATCGTCCGCACGGTGGCCTGACGTTTGACCGCCGCGACCGGCGCGACAATCCGGCGCCGGCGGCGGGCGAGGGGAGGTCGCTAGCCACCTCGTCCGCCGCCGCCCGCCAATGACCAGCCGCCGGTTCGGCCGGGAATGACGAGCGGGCTGCCGGACACGGGATCGGCGATGATGACCGCCGGCAGCCCCCGAACACCTCCTCGACGAGCTGCGGCGTGACGACCGCCCCGGGCGCTCACTCGGCGACGATGGCGCCCTGCTTCATGACCAAGAGATGCGTCGCGTAGCGGCAGGCATGATTGAGGTCGTGCAGCACGGCGATGATGGTGCGGCCCTCGGCGTTGAGGCCGGCGAGCAGATCGAGCAGCTCGATCTGGTGGGCGATGTCGAGGAAGGTGGTCGGCTCGTCCAGCAGCAGGATCGGGGTTTGCTGCGCCAGCACCATGGCGATCCATATTCTCTGGCGCTGGCCGCCGGACAATTCGTCGACCAGACGGCCGGACAGCTCGGTGATGCGGGTTGCCCGCATCGCCGCTGCCACCGCCTCCTCGTCCGCCTCCGACCATTGCCGGAAGAAGGACTGATGCGGGTAGCGGCCGCGCGCCACCAGATCGGCAACCCTGATGCCGTCCGGCGCGAGGGAGCTTTGCGGCAGCAGACCGAGACGGCGGGCCACCTCCTTCGCCGCCAGATCGGCGATGTCGCCGCCGTCGAGCACCACCTGGCCGTCCGCCGGGATCAGCAGACGCGACAGGGCGCGCAGCAGGGTCGACTTGCCGCAGGCGTTCGGGCCGACGATCACGGTGAACGAGCCGTCGGGGATCGAGAGGGAGAGATCGCTGGCAATGGTTCGCCGGTCATAGCGAAGCGTGACGCGGTCGGCGTGCAGCCGATCATCCATTGGGCCGGCACTCATGTTCGCTCCGCCCGCAAAAGCCGCGGTCGCTGGATCTGACACAACAGTGTCGACATATGTCGGCCTAATGTCGTCTAATTCGCTTTTAAATAGAAAAAGTGTCGACAAAAAATCTGCGTGCCGTATGTATGGGGCAACATGCGGAGGTGCGGACATGACATTGGATCTAGATGCCCGGCGAAATTTCGGCTCGCATGGCCAGCTATTCTCCTGTCACGCGCTTTCCGTGCTCGAGGAGAGGTACGGCTTCGCGCTGGAGACGCGCCCCTACTGCCTGAGGGTGCTGCTGGAGAACGTGCTGCGGAATGTCGGCGTCAACGACATCGGCGAGGAGGACGTTCGCCGTCTGGTCGCCTGGTCGCCGGCGGCCGATCAGATCATCCCGGTGCCGTTCCATCCGGCGCGTGTGCTCATGCAGGATTACACGGGCATTCCGACCCTGGTGGATCTCGCCGCGATGCGCGATGCCATGGTTGCGCGCGGCCGGGATGCCGGGGACGTCAATCCGCAGATCCCGGTGGACCTCGTCATCGACCATTCGCTGATCGTCGACGAGGCCGGCCATGCGGGCGCGATGAGCCTCAATCTCGTTCATGAGTTCCGCCGCAACTCCGAGCGCTACCAACTCGCCAAGTGGGCGCAATCCGCTTTCGAGGGCATCCGCGTCGTTCCGCCCGGCAAGGGCATCCTGCATCAGGTGAACATCGAGCACATCGCCACGCTGGTGCGGACGCAGCGACAGGCCGACGGCACGCTGCTGGCCTATCCCGACACGATGGTCGGCACCGACAGCCACAGCACGATGGTCAACGGCATCGGCGTGCTGGGCTGGGGCGTCGGCGGCATCGAGGCCGAGGCGGCCATGCTCGGCCTGCCGCTGGTGGTGCCGCTCGGGCGCATCGTCGGCGTGCGGCTGACCGGCATGGTGCGCGAGGGCGTGACGGCGACGGATATCGTGCTCACCCTGACGCAGCGCCTACGGGCGGTCGGCGTGGTCGACGCCTTCGTCGAGTTCTACGGCCCCTCCGCGGGCCGGCTGAGCGTCGCCGACCGCGCGACGCTCGCCAACATGTCACCCGAGTTCGGCTCGACCTGCGGCTTCTTCCCCATCGACCGCGCGACCATCGATTATCTCGAGCTGACGGGCCGGTCGCCCGATCACGTGCGGCTGGTCGAAGCCTATGCGAAGCAGCAGAATCTCTGGCGCGACGACGCGGCCCCCGAACCCGAATACAGCCGCGTGGTCGAGTTCGACCTCGGTGCGGTGGAGCCGAGCGTGGCCGGTCCGCGCCGCCCACAGGATCGCGTGGCGCTGCCGCAGGTGGCGGACAATTTCCGCTCGCAGATGAAGTCCGAACCCAAGGGCGTCGGCGACGGCGTCGACAACGGCTCCGTCGTGCTGGCGGCGATCACCAGCTGCACCAATACGTCCAATCCGGCGGTGATGATCGGTGCCGGACTGCTGGCGCGCAAGGCGGTCCAGCGCGGCCTGACCTCGAAGCCGTGGGTCAAGACCTCGCTGACGCCGGGGTCGCGCGTCGTCAGCGGCTATCTCGAGGCGACCGGGCTTCAGACGGATCTCGACCGCCTCGGCTTCCAGGTGGCCGGCTATGGCTGCGCGACCTGTGGCGGCAATTCCGGCCAGCTCGACCCGAAGATCGAGGAAGAGATCGTCTCCCGGCAGGCCGTGGCGGTCGCGGTGCTGTCGGGCAACCGCAATTTCGAGGCGCGCATCCACCCGCTCGCCAAGGCGAACTACCTGATGTCGCCGCCGCTGGTCATCGCCTACGCGATTGCCGGCACCGTCGATATCGACCTGACGAACGACCCTGTCGGGACGGACCCGGACGGACGCCCGGTCTTCCTGAAGGACATCTGGCCGAGCTCGCAGGAGATCCTGGACCTGCTGTCGCAGGCGGTGACGCCGGAGCTGTTCCGCAAATACTACGCGGACCTGTTCACCGGCGATGCGGTGTGGAACGCGCTGGAAGCCTCGCGCGGCCAGCTTTTCCCCTGGCAGCCGGCCAGCACCTATATCCGCCGCCCGCCCTATTTCGACGACTATAGTGATCGGCCGGACGCGGTTTCGACCATCGAGGGCGCCCGCCCGCTGCTGCTGCTGGGCGACAGCATCACCACCGACCACATCTCGCCGGTCGGCGATATCGCGGCGTCTTCCCCGGCGGGGCTGCTGCTGTCGAGCCATCAGGTGACGCA
This sequence comes from Ancylobacter sonchi, assembly GCF_018390695.1. Lineage (GTDB taxonomy): Bacteria > Pseudomonadota > Alphaproteobacteria > Rhizobiales > Xanthobacteraceae > Ancylobacter > Ancylobacter sonchi. The sequence continues at coordinate 653,118 of NZ_JAHBGF010000020.1, forward strand.
GCGCGACTTCAACGCCTATGGCTCGCGCCGCGCCAATCACGAGGTGATGGTGCGCGGCACCTTCGCCAATATTCGCCTGCGCAACGAGATGGTGCCCGGCGTGGAAGGTGGCGTCACGCGGCACGTTCCGAGCGGCGATGTCCTCCCGATCTTCGATGCAGCCATCCGCTATGCCGACGACGGCGTACCGCTGGTGATCGTCGCCGGCCGTGAATATGGCTGCGGCTCCTCCCGTGACTGGGCGGCGAAAGGCACGCGGCTGCTCGGCGTGCGGGCGGTGATGGCGGAGAGCTTCGAACGCATCCACCGCTCGAACCTCATCGCCATGGGCGTGCTGCCTCTCCAGTTCCCCGACGGCGTCACCCGCGCCACGCTCGGGCTCGACGGGTCGGAGCGCATCGATCTTGAAGGGTTCGATGCCTGGACGACGCCCGGCGAGACGCTGACGGCGCGCATCACCCGCGCGGACGGCTCGGTGCAGACGGTCGAGATGCGAGGACGGCTCGATACCGCGAACGAACTCAAGGTGTGGCGCGCCGGAGGTATCCTGCCCTTCGTCTTCCGCCGCCTGCTGGAAAACGGCGCCCAATCGGAAGGACGAGCCGATGTCGCATGAGCTGACGCCGCAGATCGCCATACCTGCCGTCTATATGCGTGGCGGCACCAGCCGGGCCATTATCTTCCATGCGGCGGACCTTCCCGTGGATCCGGCGGCGCGCGACGCGATCATTCTCGCCGCGATCGGCAGTCCCGATCCGAACCGGCGCCAGCTGGACGGACTGGGCGGGGCGATCTCCTCGCTCTCCAAGATCGCCATCGTCGGTCCTTCGAGCCGGCCGGACGCGGATGTCGACTACACTTTCGGGCAGGTGGCCATCGACGCCCCGCTGGTGGGGTACAAGGGCAATTGCGGCAACATCTCCTCGGCGATCGGGCCGTTCGCGCTCGATGAGGGGTTGGTCGCGGCTGATGGCGACAGCGCGACGGTGCGCATCCACAACACCAATACCGGCAAGGTCATCGTCGCGCGGTTCCCGGTGAGCGGTGGCCGGGCGGCGGTGGAGGGCGACTTCGAGCTGCAGGGCGTCGCCGGCAAGGGCGCGCCGATCCGCATGTCGTTCCTCGAACCCGGCGGCGCCGCGACCGGCCGCCTGCTGCCGACCGGACGGGCGCAGGACGAACTCGCCGTCGAGGGGATCGGCACCGTGACGGTCTCGCTGGTCGATGCCGCCAACCCGGCCGTGTTCGTGGACGCCCGCTCGCTCGGCATGACCGGCCTCGAATTGCCGGACGAGATCGAGGCGCGGCCCGGGCTTCTTGCAAAGCTGGAGGCGATCCGCGTCGCCGCCGCCGTGGCCATGGGCATCGCGGCGACCGAGGAGGAGGCGCGGACCCGCATCCGCAACCTGCCGCTGGTGGGCATCCTCGCCGCGCCTGTCGATGCCCCGACGCTCAGCGGGAAGACGCTGCCCGCGTCATCGTTCCACATTCTGGCGCGCATGATCTCGGCCGGCCAGCCGCACAAGGCTTCGCCGCTGACCGGCGCCATGTGCCTCGCCATCGCCATGCGGCTGCCGGGGACGATCGCCGCCGAACTCGCGCATCTTCCATCCGATCCCGACGCGGATCTCGTCGTCGCGCACCCGTCCGGCCTGCTGCCGGTCGCCGCGCGCCTGAGCCGTGAGGGCGAGCCGCATGCCGACGAGGCCGTGGTCTACCGCACGGCCCGGCGGCTGATGCAGGGCAGCGTCCTGGTGCCGCGCAGGGTGCTGGAGAGCGCGGAAAATGTGTCGACAAAAATCTGAGGCCCCGGCAGGCTCCGCCGCATCATGCGAGGAAGGGTGCCATGCTGGACGAACTGGATGATTCCACGACCGTGGCGGACAGCGCCCTGGCGCGCCTGACCCAGGTCATTCTCGACGGAGAGCTGAAGCCCGGTGCCAAGGTTAGCGAACCCGAGCTGGCCCGGCGTTTCGGCATCAGCCGCGCGCCTTTGCGCGAGGCGATCCGCCGCCTTGAGGAGCGCAGCGTGCTGACCCGGGCACCGCGCCTCGGTGCGCGGGTGGTGGTGCTGTCTCCGGCCAAGGTGGAGCAGATCTTCATCGTGCGTGAGGCCGTCGAGGGAATGATCGCGCGCGAGGCGGCCACGCGCATCACCGATTCCGAAATCGCCCAGTTGAGGGAAAACCTCGCGCGGCAGAAGGCGCGGTCCGAGGAGATCGGCTTTTCCACCTTTCTCACCCGCGAGCTCGACAGCGACTTTCACACCTTCATCGCCCGGTGCAGCCGCAACGAATTCCTCATCAAGTTCCTCTGCGAGGACTACGCCACGCTGATCGGCCTGTGCCGCAAGCATCTGCGCCAGGTGCCCGAGCGCGCCTATCGCGCCTTCGTCGAGCATGGCCGCATCGTCGATGCGCTGGCCGACCGCGATGCCGACATGGCGGAGCTCGCCATGCGCCGGCACATCCAGGCCTCGCGACAGATGATGGTGGCCAGCGTGCAGGAGTCCGGCGGCGAGGGCGTGCGACACCGGCGGCGCCTGCCGAAGTAGATTCTACGTCTATTGTGTCGACACAATGGATGGTTCATGTTTAGAATAACTTGACATTGTTGGATATATCCCAACATATGTCGACAATATGCGAGACGGCAAAGAGCTCGCACTATCGGGAAACGTTCGTCAGGAGAGTCTCATGATCCGTTCCATGCAGCGGAGCGCGCCGGCGCGCTTCGCTTCGTTCGGGCACGCCGTGCGCCGCGGCATCGGAGGCGCCGTGTTCGTCGCCGCGCTCGCCAGCGCGGGTGTCGCACAGGCGCAGCAGACCACCGTGACCATCCCGGCGTCGCCGGGCGGCGGCTGGGACAACACGGCCCGCATGACGATGCAGGTCCTCCAGAAGGAGAAGCTGGTCACCGGCGGCATCCAGTTCGTCAACAAGGGCGGCGGCGTCGGCATCATCGGGCTCACCGATTTCGTCCGTAACAACAAGGGCAACGACAACGCCCTGATGTTCATGGGCGTGATCATGCTGTCGAGCATCCTGACCAACCGCTCGGCCATCACCATGGACGACGTGGCGCCGCTGGCGCGGCTGACCCGCGAATACAACGCCGTCGCGGTGCCGACGGATTCGCCGATCAAGACCACGGCGGACCTCGTGGCCGAGCTCAAGAAGGATCCCGGCGCGTTCGCGGTCGGCGGCTCGGGGGTCGGCACCGTCGACCACCTGACGATGGCGCTGATCGCCAAGACGCAGGGAATTCCCGCCAACAAGTTGAATTTCATCGCCTTTAGCGGCGGCGAGATCGTGCCCGCGCTGGTCGGCGGGAAGATCAAGGCGGCGGTCTCCGGTCTTTCCGAGCTCTATCCGCTGGCGCAGGCCGGGCGTATCCGCCTCATCGCGGTGACCTCGGACAACCGCCTGCCGGGCGTGGACGTTCCCACGCTGAAGGAAGCCGGCCTCGACGTCTCCGTGAGCAACTGGCGCGGCGTCGTCGGAGCGCCCGGCATGAGCGCGGCGGCCCGCAAGGAGTGGATCGGCCGGTTCGAGACCATGGCCAAGTCGCCGGAATGGGCGGCGGCGCTGGAAAAGCAGGGCATGGAGAATGCCTATCTCGGCGGCGAGGCGTTCTCGACCTTCATCGCGTCGGAAAACCAGAACTGGCAAGGGCTTCTGAAGGAAGCCGGCCTCGTCAACTGACGACGCGGGAGGTAGGGCGATGAGCGCTGGCGTATCGCCGCGTCCCTGGTGGGTACCCGGAGGCGTGATCGCCTTCGGGGGCGTCATGCTCTACGGGGCGACACAGCTTGGCCAGTCCGACGCCCATTCGGGCGTGGGGCCCGGCCTGTTCGTGACGATCATCGGCATCGCCCTCGTCGTCCTCGGCGTGGCGCTCGGCGTGCAGGTCGCGCGGGGCGTCGCCTTCACCTCGCCGGAGGGCGAGGACGCGTATGGTGAGGTGGACGATGAGGACAGGACCCACCGTGGACCGCTGCTCCTCGCCATCGCCTCGCTGGCGGCACCGCTGGTGTTGATGCAGGCCGCCGGCTTTCCCGTCACCGCCGCGGTGGTGTTCGCCGGCGTCGCTCGTGCCTTCGGCTCCCGGCGGCCAGTTGTCGACATTCTGACCGGCGCGGTGCTGGGCGCCGTGGCCTGGTTCTTCTTCAACTGGCTCGGCGTCAATCTCGGCCCGTTCCTGCCGCTGCTGTCGGAGCGCTGACCATGTCGACCCTCGACCTGCTGCTGCACGGCTTCGGCGTCGCCTTCCAGCCGATCAACCTGCTGATGGCCTTCATCGGCAGCCTGCTCGGCACCGCCATCGGCGTGCTGCCGGGAATCGGGCCGGCATTGACCATCGCGCTGCTGATGCCGGTGACCACCTCGCTGGAGCCGGCCTCCGCCTTCATCATGTTCGCCGGCATCCTCTACGGCGCGATGTATGGCGGCTCGACCACCTCGATCCTGCTCAACACGCCGGGCGAGAGCGGGTCGATGATGACCGCGCTCGAAGGCAACCAGATGGCCCGGCGCGGGCGAGGCGCCGCCGCGCTGGCCACCGCCGCCATCGGCTCCTTCGTCGCCGGCACCATCGGCACGCTGGCACTGTCCTTCGTGGCGCCGGCCGTCTCCGAACTCGCCTTCATCTTCGGGCCGGAGGACTATTTCGCGCTGATGGTGCTGTCCTTCACCACCATCTCGGTGGTGCTGGGCAATTCGCCGCTGCGCGGCGCCATCGCGGTGGCGGTCGGCCTCGGCCTCGGCGTGATCGGCATCGACGCGCAGACCGGGCAGTCGCGCCTGACCTTCGGCAGCCTCGACCTGCTCGACGGCATTCCCTTCACCATCGTGCTGGTGTCGCTCTTCGCCGTGGGCGAGATCATCTATGTCGCCAGCCGCGGGCCGGAGCGCAGCAGCGGCATGAACCCGCTGAGCGGCGGCATCTGGATGACCAAGGAGGACTGGAAGCGCTCCTGGAAGCCGTGGTTGCGTGGCACCGCGCTCGGCTTCCCCATCGGCGTGCTGCCGGCCGGCGGCTCGGAGATCCCGACCTTCCTGTCCTATGCGGTGGAGAAGCGTCTCTCGAAGCACCCGGAAGAGTTCGGCTCCGGCGCCATCGAGGGCGTGGCCGGGCCCGAGGCGGCGAACAACGCGGCGGCGGCCGGCATATTGGTGCCGCTGCTCACCCTCGGCCTGCCGACCTCGGCGACCTCCGCCATCCTGCTCAGCGCCTTCCAGGGCTATGGGCTGCAGCCGGGCCCGCTGCTGTTCGTGAACAATGCCGAGCTGGTGTGGGGGCTGATCGCCTCGCTCTATATCGGCAATTTCATGCTGATCGTGCTCAACCTGCCGCTCGCCGGCATGTGGGTGCGGCTCCTGATGATCCCGCGCCCGCAGCTCTATGCCGGCATCGTGATCTTCGCCCTGGTCGGCGTATGGGGTTTGTCGACCTCGTGGTTCGACCTGCTGCTGATGTTCACGATGGGCCTGCTCGGCTACGCGATGCGGCTTTACGACTTCCCGGCGGCGCCGGTGCTCATCGGGCTCATCCTCGGGCCGATGGCCGAGCAGCAGCTGCGCCGGGCACTCGCCATCAGCCAGGGCGATCCCACGGCGCTCGTCTCGACGCCGATCTCCGCCACGCTGCTCGGCCTCGCCCTGTGCATCGTGGTGCTGCCGCCGCTGCTGCGCTACCTCGCCCGGCGCCCCGCCGGCGACGACCGCTACGCCGCATCGCGACCCACGCACTGACCTTTTCTGCACCTTCCCCCATTGTCCGAGGCTGCCATGACCGAAACCGTCCACCGCCGCTTCCGCCGCCAGGTCGCCGAGCGTCGCGGCCTGCTGCTGCCGGGCGCCGCCAACGCGCTCGCCGCGCGGGTGATCGCCGACATGGGCTATGAGGCGGTGTATCTGTCGGGGGCGGGCCTGACCAATACCTTCCTCGGCGTGCCGGATCTCGGCTTCGTCAGCCTGCCGGAAATCGCCCAGCATACCGCCGCGATTGCCGACGTGGTCGACATCCCGATCGTCGTCGACGCCGACACCGGCTTCGGCAACGCGCTGAACGTCCAGCACACGGTGCGGGTGCTGGAGCGGGCCGGCGCCAGCGCGATCCAGCTGGAGGACCAGGTTTCGCCGAAGCGCTGCGGCCACTTCACCGGCAAGGACGTAGTGCCGGCGAGCGAGATGGTGTCGAAGATCAAGGCCGCGGTGGATGCGCGCCATGACGGCGACCTGATGATCATCGCCCGCACCGATGCCCGCGCCGTGGACGGCTTCCAGGCGGCGGTCGACCGCGCCGGCGCCTATGCCGAGGCCGGGGCCGACATCCTGTTCATCGAGGCGCCGGAGAGCCGCGAGGAAATCCTCGCTTTGCCGAAGGCGGTCGACGTGCCGCAGCTGATCAACATCGTCGTCGGCGGCCGCACCCCGGCGCTGCCGCGCGCCGAACTGGCCGCCGGCGGCTTCGCGCTGGTGCTCTACGCCAATGTGGCACTGCAGGGCGCGGTCTATGGCATGCAGAACGCGCTGAAGGGACTGATGGACGCCGGCATCATGGACGAGAGCGCGCCGGTCGCCTCCTTCAAGGAGCGCCAGCGGCTGGTCCGCAAGGAGGTGTTCGACGATCTCGAACGCCGCTACGCCGCCGGCTGAACGAGAGAGGCTTCCTGCCGGTCCGGGACCGGCAGGGAACCGGACGTATAGCCCGGCCGTATCAGCGCCCCGAGCCGGCCCCGGCCGCCGAGGCGCGGTTGAGCAGCCGGTTGCAGATCACGATGGCGAGCAGCGAACCGACGCCGACCAGCGTGAAGATGGCGTTCACCGACGGGGTGAAGCCGAAGCGCATCTGGTTCCACACCCAGATCGGCAAGGTGGGCGAGGTTCCCGACAGGAACAGCGTCACCATCACGTCGTCGGCCGACAGGGTGAAGCCGAGCAGCGCACCGCCGACGATCGCGCCCCGGATCGACGGGAACAGCACGTGGACGAAGGTCTGCCAGTGGTTGGCGCCGGCATCCATCGAGGCTTCCAGCAGCGCCCCGTCAAGCCGGCGCAGCCGCGCCAGCACGATCATCAGCACCACCGGCATGACGAAGCTGGCCTGCCCGATGACGATGCGCCCGACGCCGGAGGGAATCTGAGCCAGCTGCGTCGCCAGCACCATGACGATGCCGAGCACGACGCCGGGAATGGCGACCGGCAGCGCCAGCGCGAACTCGAAGAAACGCGCCTGCCGCACCCGTCCATAGTGGATGGCGAAGGCGAAGCCGGTGGCCGTCACGGTGGAGGCCAGCACCACGCAGACACCGACGACGAGGCTGCGCTGCACCGCCTCCAACATGCTGCCATTCTCGGCCAGCTCGCCATACCAGCGCAGCGTCGCCCCGCTGAGCGGGAAGGCCTGCACCGAGGAATCGTTGAACGACATCAGCACCATGAGCGCGAGCGGCGCGTAGAGGAACAGATAGGGCAGGGCGAAGGCCACCGCCGCGCCCGCCCGCAGCAGCCGCCGGCCGGGGGACAGGCGATGCGCCGCGACCGGCGGCCGGGCGCCCTCGTCGCCCATCAGCACCCCCTTGGTCTGGCCCGCCCACATCACCACGGCCAGCACCACGCCGACGCTGACCATCAGGCACACCGCGATCGCCGAGCCATAGGGCCAGTTGTTGGCGATGCCGAACTGCGAGGCGATCACCATGCCGATCATGGTGCCGTCGATGCCGCCGACCATGGAGGGGGTGATGTAGTCGCCCACCGTCATCAGGAAGGCGAGCGAGAAGCCGATGGCGACGGCCGGCCGCGACAGCGGCCACACCACATGGCGGAAGGTCTGCCAGGCGGAGGCGCCGCTGTCCTGCGAGGCCTCGATCAGCGAATGCGGGATCTTCTCCAGCGCGGTGAAGATGGCGATGAAGCAGAACGGAATCGAGATGTAGGTGTAGGTGAGCAGCACCGAGAAGCCGGTGTAGAGGAAGGCCTCGCTCGGCTGGTCGAGGATGCCGCTGCCGACGAGGAACGAGTTCAGTATGCCGTTCTGGCCGAGGATCATCCGCCAGGCGAAGACGCGCATCAGAAGGCTGATCCACAGCGGGATGATCACCAGCAGCACCAGCACCGAGCGGTTCTTCTGCACCACGCGCGCGGCGTAATAGGCCATCGGATAGGCGATGAGGCAGCCTATGGCGGCGGCACCGAAACTGGTGGCCAGCGTCTTCACCAGCAGGAACTGGAAGCTCGCCGACTTCCACAGCCGCAGATAGCTGGCGATCGTGGGGTCGAAGGCGATCATCCCGTTGGAGGTGCGCAGGAAGCTGGTGCCGATCAGCAGCAGGTTCGGCACCAGAACGAGGACGATGAACCAGGCATAGACCGGCCAGCCGAGCAGGCTGATCCGGTGGAGGCGCATGGGGCGGGTGGCGGGCATCGGCAGGTCGGAGGCGATGTCAGCCATGGAACACCGTCGCATTGGCGGCGTCGAACAGCACCTGCACCGGCTGGCCGGACGCGAAGCGCTCGCCCTCCGCCGAGGGCACGGCGGCGATGATGTTGAGCCCGCCGCACCGCACGTTCACCTCCAGCGCGTTGCCGAGGAACAGCACGTCCTCGACGGTGCCGGGAACGCTGCAGGATCCCTCCGCCGGCTCGCCGGCCGGGGCGAGGCGCACGCATTCGAAGCGGATCGCCATGCGCGCCGCGCCCGAGCGCGGCACCGCGACGCCGGGCAGCGGCTTGCCGTCCAGCAGGGCGGTGAGGGCGCCGCCGCGCGGCTCGCAGTCGATCGGCAGCAGGTTGGAGCGGCCGACGAACTGGGCGACGAACTCCGAGGAGGGCGCGAAATAGATCTCGCGCGGCGTGCCGAGCTGGGCGATGCGGCCCTCGCTCATCACCGCCACGCGGTCGGACATGGACAGCGCCTCGCCCTGATCGTGGGTGACATAGACGAAGGCGATGCCGAGCTCGCGCTGGAGCGACACCAGCATGTGCTGCATCTGCTGGCGCAGGCGCAGGTCCAGCGCGCCGAGCGGCTCGTCGAGCAGCAGCACGCGGGGGCGGCAGACGATGGCGCGGGCGAGCGCGATGCGCTGACGCTGGCCGCCGGAGAGCTGGTGCGGCAGGCGGGCGGCGAAGTCGCCCATGCTGACCAGATGGAGGCAGTCGCGCGCCTTGGCGAGACGCTCGGCCTTGCGCGCGCCGGCCATGCGCAGCGGATAGGCGACGTTCTCCAGAACGTTCATGTGCGGGAACAGCGCGTAGCTCTGGAACACGGTGCGCACGTCGCGGCGGAACGGCGGGACATCGGTGATGTCCTCGCCGTCCATCAGCACGCGCCCGACATCCGGCCGCTCGAAGCCGGCGATCATGCGCAGCAGCGTGGTCTTCCCCGAGCCCGAGGGGCCGAGGATGGAGAAGAACTCGCCCGGTGCGACCGCGAGCGACACCCGGTCGAGCGCCGGCCGCGTCGCGCCGTCATAGGTCTTGTCGATCCGCGCAAGGCTCAGGATCGGCTGCGAGGCATCCGTCATCGGTCGGCTCCGTGCTGCAAGGTCAGGGAAGGCACGCTCAGAGCGTGCCGGCCTTGAAGTCGTTCCACATCTGCAGGCGGCGGTCGAAGTCTTCCGGCTTCTGCAGGATGACCAGCTTCTCCCAGAAGTCGCCGGCCTGCGAATCCGGGATGTTGGTGCGCTTCAGCGTCGCCTCGGTCACGCCGCCGCTCTTGGCCTCGGTGAGATCGAGCACGCCGTTATTGGTCGAGGCCTCGATGAAGCGCGCCTGCCATTTGACGGCGAGGTTGTCGTTCATGAACTTGTAGACGATGTCGCGGTTGCCCTTCTTGGAGACGCCGGCGCAGTCGATCCAGGTGGGGGTGCCTTCCTTGGGCAGCGAGTAGTTGAAGTTCTTGCCCTTGTCCTGCAGCGAGGTGACGACGGCGATGTTCTGGCAATAGCCGATCACCGCGTCGCCGGCGGCGTAGATGGTGGTGGCGTCGTCGAAGCCGCGCGCGATGGTGCGCACCTGCTGGCGAAGCGTGCGCAGGGCTTTCTCGCAGGCCTCGAAATCCGCATCGGTCAGGTTGAACGGGTCCTTGGCGCCGACATGGAGCGCGATCATCGGGAAGACGATGGTGCAGTCGTCGAACACGTTGACCTTGCCGCGATACTGCTCGTCCCACAGCGCCGCCCAGGTGTCGGGCGACTTGATGGTGTCGGCGTTGAACATCAGCGGCTGGGTGCCCCAGTTATAGGGTACGCCGACGATGTCGCCGTCGACATTGGTGTACTTCTTCCAGTCGAGCTTGGAGGTGATGTTGGCGATGTTCGGCACCTTGGAGGTGTCGAACGGCACGATCAGCCCGGCTTGCTTGAAGCGCGGCAGCGAACCGGTCTCGATATACATGATGTCCGGCTGCACGGCGCCGGAGAAGGGCTGCGAGAACAGTTCGTCGACCGAGCCGATGACGACGGGCTTCACCTCGACACCGTTCGCCTCGCTCCATTCCTTGCACCAGGCCGGGTCGTGATAGGTCTCCCAGGTGAGCAGCACGATGGGATCCTGCGCATAGGCCCGGCGCAGCACGCCGGGAGCGGCCAGTGCGGCGGCGGCCGCGCCCATGCCCTTCATGACACTGCGTCGCGAGGGCACCCAGCCTGCGTTTTGGAAGGTCATTTTTATCCCCTGTGTTCGAGCCTTTGTGGCCTGAGTCGGGGTTCGGCAACTATCGTGCCAGACCTTTTTTCTGCGGTCACAATAGATGAAATGCGAGGTCCCGGAGCGTATATAGTGCATATTGGAATGTAATAAATTTTATTTATAAGTAATATTTACGAGGGGGGCCAGATGTATCCCCCGATCGCGGGTCGATGCGCGCCGATGTCCGCAGGCCGGCGGATCGCGTGGCGGCGACGCTGTTTCAGGGGTGAGGCGCGGCGTGTCGCAGCCGCGCGACAGCGCGCGGCAAGGGCGCGCGTCACTGTGCGATCTGGTAGCGCTGGAGCTTGCGGTAGAGCGTGGCGCGGCTGAGCTGCAACGCGGTGGCGGCCGCCTTCACATTGCCGCCGCAGCGCGCCAGCGTCGCGACGATGGCCTCGCGCTCGGCGGAGGCGATGGCATGGCGGGCGCTGCCGGCCTCGCCATCGGCGCCGGCGTCCGACGCGGCATCGCCCGGGGGCGGCATGGGCGCGGGCGATGCCGGCACCGGAACCCGGCCGGCCGGGCGGATGGCGAGGTCGCCGGCCGTCAGCACGTCGCCTTCGCAGATGTGCATGGCGCGGTTGAGCACATGGCGAAGCTCGCGGACATTGCCCGGCCAGTCATGCGCCAGCAGCGTCGCGAGCGCGTCGGGCGAGAGGGTAAGCCGGCGGCCGGGCGCGAGACCGGCGAGGATCGCCTCGACGAGTTCGCGCCGGTCGGTGCGCTCGCGCAGCGCCGGGATGTCGATGACCGCGCCGGCGAGGCGGTAGTACAGATCCTGCCGGAACTGGCCGCGGGCGATCTGCGCTTCGAGGTTCTGGTTAGTGGCGGCGATCACCTGCACGTCGATGCGGCGCGGCTTGCCGGAGCCGAGCGGCGTGACCTCGCCGGATTCCAGCACGTGCAGCAGGCGCGTCTGCTGGCTGATCGGCATGTCGCCGATCTCGTCGAGGAACAGCGTGCCGCCATCCGCCTCGACGAGCCGGCCGGGGCTGCCCTCGCGGCGCGCGCCGGTGAAGGCGCCGCTGCCATAGCCGAACAGCTCGCTGTCGATCAGCGTGTCCGGCACCGAGGCGCAGTTGAAGGCGACGAAGGGGGCGCTCCGGCGCGGGCTTTCCTCATGGACGGCGCGGGCGAAGGCGTCCTTGCCCACCCCCGTCTCGCCGAGCAGCAGCAGCGGCAGCGAACCGCCGAGCACGCGGCGGACGAAGCGCACATTGGCCGCCATGCGCGGATCGGTGCCGGCGCAGTCGTCGAGGGTGAGGATGCGCGGCACCGCGCGAGGCGGCAGGGCCGCCGGTGCGCGCGGGCGGGCGGAGGGTTCGGCGCCGGCCGGTTCGGCGGCGGCGGACCCGGCGGTGGGCTGGGCGAAGCCGCGAACCTTGGCGCCCGTCATGGCCGGCACGTCGAGCGGGCCGCTGAGCGAGACGGTGATGGCGTCGCCGCCCTTTTGCAGATGCAGGGTCAGTTCGGCGGCGCCGAGGCGGGCGAGGTCGATCAGCCGGTGGTCGCGCTCGAACACCGCCCACAGGCTGCGCACGCGGGCGAACTGCACCCGGTCGCGCAGCATCTCGCGAGCGGCGTGGTTCAGGCCGACGAGCTGGAAATCGCTGTCCACCGCGATGAGGCCGTGATCCACCGGTCCGGCGGCGAATTTGAGGATGTAGCTGCGACGGAAGGCCTGCCGGAACATCCGCTCGCCGATGCGGTCGGCGAGGCTGGTGGACAGGCCCAGCACCACCTTCAGCGTCTCGCGCTGGAGGTCGGGGTTGCGGATCGAGATATTGATCGCGCCCATCAGCTCGGCATCGGGGCCGAAGAGCGGCGCGCTGGCGCAGGAGAGCGCGGAGAACTCGTAGAAGAAATGGTCGTTGGTGTAGACGCCGACCGGCTGGCGTTCGACGAGGCAGGTGCCGATGGCGTTGGTGCCGGCGGACTCTTCGGCCCAGGCGGTGCCGGCGCGCTCCACCTCGCTGTAGAACTCGGGATTGTAGTTCGCCCGCTCGCTGATGATGTAGCCTTCGATATTGCCGAGGCTGACGGAAAAGCCGGACAGCGAGACGGCGCCGAACATGGCGTCGATCTCCGGCCGCGCATGGCGGACCAGTTCATCATTGGCTTCGCATTGCCGCTTGAGCTCGGCATCGCTCACCGCCTCGATGCGGAACTTGGCGCCGGGATCGAAGCGGTAGCCTTCCATGCAGCGCCGCCAGGAGGCGGCCATCGCATCGGCCGCGCGGGGCGCGCGGAAATCGCCCGAGGGAAGAGCCAGCTGGTTGGCGCTCGAGACGATACGGGACACGTGGCTGCGCAGATCCAGCATTTCCGGCTCCGGTTGCGTTCCCCCGCCTAAATTCTGCGCAGCACAAAGTTTGATCGTCAACCCATTGTCCCCGGCTTCGCGCGCTCGATATGAAAAGGGCCGGCTGAGCCGGCCCGCCTCATGCGAAGAGCATCCGCAGATGGTCGTTGAGAAAGACCCCGTCGGGATCCATCTCGCGGCGTAGCCGCTTGAACGCATCGTATTTCGGGTAGATGCGCTCCAGCCGCTCCGGCGTCATGAAGTGATGCTTGCCCCAATGCGGGCGGGCATCGTAGCGGTCGAGGATCGCGTCGGCGTCGCGCAGCATGCCCCAGGTCCATTCCTCCAGCGGGCCGGAGATGGAGAGCGCATAGCCGTCGCGCTCGGCATAGGCCGACATATAGGTGTCGTCGCCCTTCACCGCGCGGCATTCGACCGGGTAGATCGCATTGGGATACCTGGTCTGGAACATGTGCCGGACCTCCGCGAAGCATTCCTCGAAGCGGCCGAACGGCACGGCGTATTCGATCTCGCGGAAGTTCGGGATGTAGTCGTTGGGGTAGATGATCGAGGAATGGTCGAACTCCACCCCCGGCCCGATCTCCGGCGCCGGCTCATCTACCGGTACGGCGTTGTAGGTGCGCATGTGGCAGATGTCGAAGTCGCGCGTCGCCCTGGAGGGCACCTTGCCGCCCGGCAGCTCGTAGAGATCGGCGGATTCCCTGAGCGGCAGCCAGAAGAACCAGAAGGTCCGGTTCTCGTCGAGTAGCTGGTGCAGGTTGCCGATGCAGTCCTCGGTGTCGGTGTTCCAGGAGCGCTTGTAGATATTGTAGGACGGCACCGCCTGGATGGTCAGCGACACCACGAGGCCGAACATGCCGATCGAGGTCTTGAACGCCTTGAACAGCTCGCCATCAGCGGGCGAGAGGTCGCGGAGCTCGCCGTCGGCGGTGACGATGCGCGCGCCGACCAGCTGGGCGGAGAGGCACGGCAGCTTCTTGCCGGCGCCATGGGTGCCGGTCATCAGCGCGCCGACGATCGCCTGCCGGTCGATGTCGCCCTGATTGTTGAGCGACATGCCCTGCTCGCGCAGATATTTGGTCAGCGCGCTGATGCGCATGCCGGGGCGCACCGTGACCTGCAGCTTCTCCCTGTCGACCGAGACGACCTGATTGAAGTCGTCGAAGTCGATATGGACGCCGGGGGTCGGCACGATGGCGGGGTTGGAGTGGCCCGCGCCGCTGGCGCGGACCGGCAGGCCGCGCCGGCGCGCCTCGCGCACGATGGCGCAGACCTCCTCCTCGGAGGTGGGTCGCGCGGTGTGGCGCGGCACGAAATATTGCTCGCCGAACCAGTTCCACCAGAGCTTGCCGGGCTGGAGCAGAGCGGTCTTGTCCATGGTCGTCATGTCGATATTTGCCACCTGTGCCGTTCCGTTCAAACCGCGAGCGCGGGTTCTGCCGCGAGGGCCGCATTGACGGCCGGCATGACGCGCGTGGCAAGCAGCTCCATCGAGCGCCGCATCGCCGCCTTGTCCTCCCATTCGTGCGAGGTCATCATCAGCGTGCCGAACGGGCCGACCTCCTCGCGCAGTTCGAGGATCTTGCGGGCCACCGTCTCCGGGCTGCCATAGATCACGAAATTGTCGCGCACCAGCTGGTGGGTGATCGTCGCCGGATCGGTGTCGCGGAACGGCGCCAGCAGGGCTCCGGCGCCCATGCGGGCATACACCTGGTACATGTAGTCATAGTACCAGTCATAGGCGCCGCCGGGCTTCTTCACATAGGCCGCGGCTTCCTCATCGGTCTCGGCGACGTGGATCGAGCGGGCGACGCGCCATTTCGAGCCGTCCGGCGTCTTGCCCAGCTTGGCCAGCTCGTCGCAATAGGTTTCCCAATGGGTCTTCACCACCCAGGAGGCGACGAAGTTCGCCGAGATCGGCATGAAGTCGTTGCGGGCGGCCACGCGCATCGAACTGGAATTGGGGCTCGACACCGAGACGGCGAGCGGCGGGTGCGGCTTGGTCAGCGTCTTCGGCAGGATGCCGACGCCGAGGTCGGGCCAGTACATCTCGCTGAGCTTGACGTTCCAGAACTTGCCCGGAATGTCGTAGGGCGGATCGGAAGCCCAGATCTTCTTCATGATCTCGATGGAATCGAGCATCATCGCGGTGCGGTCGGCGTCCTTCATGCCGAACACCTCGAAATCCGAGCCGAGGCCGCCGGTGCCGATGCCGAGCAGCAGCCGGCCCGGCGCGAGATGGTCGAGCAGCGCGATGTGCGAGGCCGCCATCACCGGATGGTAGAGCGGCAGCGGCAGCACGCCGGTGCCGAGCTTGATGCGCTTGGTCTGCGGCGCCATGTGCGCCAGGAACATCAGCGGCGAGGAGATCTGCTCGATGGAGGCGGAGTAGTGCTCGCCGATCCAGGCTTCCTCGAAGCCCAGTTCGTCGGCGAGTTTGAATGCCTCGATGTCCTCGGCAAGGGTGGTGGCGTAGTCCCTGTCGACCGAGTGCAGGGGCATCATGAAGAAGGAAAGCAGCACGATCGGACTCCCTTGACTGCCACCGGCACGGTGCCGGCAAAGCATGCTTGGGCAAACGGCATGCCAGAGAGCTAACGCAAGGAAATATAAGGGTAAATTCTGACCGTCTCGTCTTCGCCGGTTGCGGGTGTCTCATCCCGGAGAAACCCAGCCGCGCGGCTGAGAAATGTACCTGCCTCAGAAGCGCGTCGGCGCGAAGGGGGCGATGTCGAAGGCGAGCGGGCGGGCGGCGAGGAGATCGGCCACCGTCATCCCGGTGCGCGCCGCCGAGGCGAGGCCGACATGGCCGTGCCCGAACGCATACACCACCTGCGGGCACGCGGTGGCGCGGCCGATGACCGGGAGCGAATCCGGCATGCTCGGCCGGAATCCCATCCAGCGCGACACGCGCTCCTGCGGATAGCTCGGCGCGAGGCCGGGGAACAGCCGGCGGCCCAGCGTCATGAGGTAGTCCGCGCGCGTCCAGTTCGGCGGGGCATCCAGCCCGGCGAACTCGACCGTGCCGGCCATGCGCAGACCGGTCTCCATCGGCGTCGAGACGAATTTGGCGGTGGCGTCGAGGATCGGCCGCTGCGGGCGGGTCTCGGGATCGGCGATCAGCACGTGATAGCCGCGCTCGGTGTCGAGCGGCACGTCGTCGCCGAGCAGGGCGGCGAGCTTCTTCGAATGGGCACCGGCGGCGACCACCGCCGCGTCGGCGGGGATCACGCCCTGATCGGTCTCGATCCCCCTGAGCGTCACCCCATCGTGCACGAAGCCGCGGACCTCCGCCGTCGCGATGCGCCCGCCGTCGCGCTGGAGCGCCTCGGCGACGGTGCGCACCAGCCGGTTCGGGTTCACCGTGTGGCCGCACTGGCGGAAGATCACGCCGATCGTGTAGTCGGGCGAGATGCTGGGCTCGAAGTCCCGGAGATCCTGCCCGCGCAATATCTCATAGGGAATGTCGTTGTCGCGGCGGAGCTGATAGCCGAGCGCGTCGCCCTGGAAGTCGGCCTCGGTGCGGTAGACGGCGAGGAAGCCCTCGCGGTGGATGAGCGCGTCATTGGTGGCGTTGCGCACCAGCGGCAGCCACGCGCTGAAGGAATCGTCCAATAGCGGCTTCAGCGCGCGCGCCTGGTGCCGCACGCCGGCTTGCGTGCCGGCCTTGACGAAACGGATCAGCCACGGCGCCAGCGTCGGCAGATAGCGCCAGCGGATCGACAGCGGGCCGAGCGGATCGAGCAGATAGCCCGGCACCTTGGCCAGCGTACCGGGCATCGACATCGGCACCACGGAGGAGGGGGCGAGCACGCCGGCATTGCCGAAGGAGGCGCTGTCGCCGATGCCGCCGCGCTCGATCAGCACGACGTCGTGGCCGTCGCGCAGCAGGAAGCTCGCCGTGGCGACGCCGACCGCGCCGCCGCCGATCACCGCGATGGTGCGCTTGCCGTTTGCCTTGCCGGGAATTGCCATGGGATCAGGCCGCCTTGATGAAGTCGGCGCAACGCTCGCCGATCATGATGCAGTTCGCGTTGAGATTGCCGCTGACCACGACCGGCATGATCGAGGCGTCCGCGACATAGAGGTTCGAGAGGCCGCGTACCTTCAGCGTGGGATCGACCACCGCCATCGGATCCACGCCCATCTTGCAGGTGCCGGCGGGGTGGTAGATGCCGATGGAGGTCTCGCGGACATAGGCCGCCCACTCGTCCTCGCTCTGCACCTCCTTGCCCGGCTTGAACTCGCCGAGCACGTGGCGGGCCATGGCGGGCGCCTCGAAGATGGCGCGCAGCGTCTTGGCGCCGGCGACGAGGGTGGCGATGTCGCGCGCGTCGCCGAGCAGGTTGGGCTGGATCGCCGGCGCGGCGAAGGGGTCGCGCGAGGCGAGCCGCACATGGCCGCGCGAATAGGGCCGGTGGATGTTGTTGAGCGCGGTGACCGCCGGCTTGTCGAACAGGATCGGCCCGGTGTCGGTGAGATCGTAGCCGACCGGGGTGAAGTGGATCTGCAAATCGCAGCGCGGCAAATCGGGCTTCGAGCGGTGGAAGGCGAGTACATGGGCGTCCGGCGTGGTGCCGGGGCCGCGTCCCGCCAGCAGCCACGTCGCGCCGAAGGCGAGTGCATGGCGCAGCGTGTGCTGGACGTTGTAGGTGGGCTGATCGACCCAGACGATGTGGCTGGTGCCGGGATGGTCGTGGAAATTCTCGCCGACGCCCGGCAGGTCGTGCACGACGCCGATGCCCTGCTCGCGCAGATGCGCCTGCGGCCCGACGCCCGACAGCATGAGAAGCTGCGGCGAGCCGAAGGCGCCTGCCGCGAGCACCACCGCTTTCGCCGCCCTGGCGGTGCGGGTCTGGCCGTTCTGCACGAACTCGACGCCGCTGGCGCGCGTGCCCTCGAACAGCACGCGCCGCGCCTGCGCCTTGGTGAGCACGGCGAGGTTGGGGCGCTTGCGCCACAGATAGGCGCGGGCGGCGCTGCAACGCCAGCCGCGCTTCTGCGTCGCCTGCAAATAGCCGATGCCGCCCTGCGGGGGGCGGTTGATATCCGCCACCTTGCCGAGCCCGGCTTCGACGCCGGCCTCCAGGAAGGCGTCGGACAGCGGATGGGTGGTGCGCAGGTTCTGCACCGAGAGCGGGCCGCCGGCGCCATGGACGGCGTCCGCTCCGTTCTCATTGTCCTCGGCGCGGCGGAAATAGGGGAGGACGCGCTCGAATTCCCAGCCGGCACAGCCGGCGGCCGCCCAGTCGTCGAAATCCTCCGGCTGGCCGCGCACATAGAGCATGCCGTTGATGGAGGAGGAGCCGCCGAGCACCTTGCCGCGCGGCATGTAGTCGGTGCGCCCGCCGCGCGAGGGGTCGGGCTGCGAGGTCAGCCGCCAGTCGAAGGCGGGATTGCCGATGGCGTAGAGATAGGTCGCGGCGGGCATCAGCACCGGCAGGCGGCGATCCGACCCGCCGGCTTCCAGCACCAGCACGCGCGCCTTGCCATCCTCCGCGAGCCGCCCGGCGACGGCGCTGCCGCCCGATCCCGAGCCAATGACGATGTAATCGAAGTCCATCAGAATCTACGCCATTTTGCCGCGGGTCGCCTTCTTGTCGATCATTCAATATTATTCAAATGGAATGAAGTATAGATGGAAATTTATATTCGGAATTTTCTCATAAATGAGACATTGAATTCTCAATATTGAGATGATGGGTGGCGTGCGCGTGGCAGGTGCTCGTCGCGGCGTGCGTTGATCTGCACGTTTTGATGGAGGCGGCACTCGCGTCTCACAAAGCGCCTTGCCAGAAAAATAGGCGTGCCGCATTATGGGTCAAAATCGCGCCGGGGGACGTTCGGGGTCTTCCTGCGCGCAAGCGTCCTCCTGCCGTGCCGGCTGACGGTGCGGTCGCGTGAGCCATCCCCTAGCGCAGCAGGATCGAGCGAATGCTGGACCATAGTCGGAAGGTGCTTGAGGCGGTGCGTCCCGGTTCCCGGACGCTCCCCATGGTGCGGGAGTTTCCCGTGCGCTCCTGGCTGCGCTGCATCGAGGAGTACGGCCTCGAACCGGGTGCATGCGGCGCGATCCCCCGCGTTACGCATCGCGAGATCAACCAGGCGCGCGATGCGCTCGAAGACAAGCTCGTCATCGCCTATGAGGAGGTCGACTTCCTCTATTCGATCGTCGGGCGCATCGGCTATTGCGTCACGCTGACCAATGCCGACGGCGTGACGGTGATCGAACGCGCCGACCGATCCTCGCGCTTCTATTCCGACACGGAGCGTCCCGGCTCGGTGTGGAGCGAGCGTCATGCCGGCACCAACGGCGTCGGCACCTGCCTGCGCGACGCGGCGGTGACCTCGGTCTACCAGGACGAGCATTTCTTCGCCGACTTCATCGAGATGTCCTGTGCCGCGATGCCGCTGTTCGGCCCGAACGGCTCGCTCTGGGCGGCGCTCAACATCACGGTTCGCAATCCCAATCTCCATCGCGAGACGCACGCCATCGCGCTCGAGGTGGTGCGGAAATCCGCCGAGCGCCTGTCGGAGGCGCTGTTCCGGCGCAGCTATGGCAACCGGACCATCCTGAAGCTGTGGAGGCCGGACGGGTCGGCCTGCCTGCTCGCGGTCGACGCGGACCACGCGGTGGTCGGCGCGGACGCGGCGGCGCGGCAGCTGCTCAGCCTGCCCAAGGCCGATTTCACGCCGTTCTCGCTGTGGCGCCTGTTCGCGCGCGACCCCTCCGCGCTCCGCTCGCAGGGCGGGCTCTCGCTGCCGCTGGAACTCACCCGGCTCGATGGCTCGGCGCTGCGCGGCTATGCCTATGGCCCGACGACGGAGGCGCCGCGCGCCCGTCCCGCCTCGGTCGCCGCCTCCGCCCCGGCAGCGCCGGCCGAGGCCGCCAAGGTGTCGCTCGACCAGTGGGCCGGCGGCGAACCGCGCATGACGCGCAACGTCGACATATTGCGCCGGCTCCGGCACACCGGCCTGCCGATCCTCGTGCTCGGGGAGACCGGCGTCGGCAAGGACACGCTGGCGCGCGCCTATCACACGGAATCGCCGCGCGCCGCCCAGCCCTTCGTGGCGCTGAACTGCGCGGCGATGCCGGAGACGCTGATCGAGAGCGAACTGTTCGGCTATGCCGGCGGCGCCTTCACCGGTGCGCGCAAGGAAGGCTCGACGGGCCGCTTCGTGCAGGCGCATGGCGGCACGCTGTTCCTCGACGAGATCGGCGACATGCCGCTGCATCTCCAGACGCGGCTGTTGCGCGTGCTGGAATCGGGCGAGGTCGCCCCGCTCGGCTCGGGCAAGATCCAGCGCGTCGACGTGCAGGTGATCGCCGCCACCAACCAGAAGCTCGAACAGCGCATCGCGCAGGGCGCCTTCCGTGCCGATCTCTATTATCGCCTCGCCGGCGTGATCATCAACGTGCCGTCGCTGCGCGAACGGTCCGACAAGGAGGCCGTTGTCGACGCGTGCATCGCGCGTACGGCGGGTCGGCTGGGCCTGCGCGTCGCGCCGGAGGCGCGGCGGCTTCTGCTGAGGCACGCCTGGCCGGGCAATCTGCGCGAGCTCTATCTCGTGGTCAGCCGCGCCGCTTCGCTTGCCGAGGGCAAGGTGATCGAGCCGCATGACCTGCTGCTGCCGGATGCGCCGATCCTCGCCGACATGGCACTGCCAGTCGCCTCGATGCCCTCCGGCAGCGAGGAGCGTGCCGGCGGCGTGCGGGCGCAGGTGGATGAGGTCGAGCGCGCCGCGATCCTCGACAATATCGCGGCCTGCCAGGGCGACATCGCCGCCGCCGCGCGCAATCTCGGCATGAGCCGGGCGACGCTCTATCGCCGGCTCAAGGCGCACGGCATCACCCGCCGGGGGTGACATCCCTACATCCTGTTGAAGCGGGCGAGGCTGTAGGGCGCCGGATCGATGTGCGGTGGCGTGCCGGTGACGAGATCGCGCACCAGCCGCGCCGTCGTGCTGGCGCCCACCATGCCGGTGTGCCCGTGGCCGGCGGCGACGAATAGCCCCGCCATGCCGGGCACCGGGCCGATGGCGGCCACGCTGTCCGGCAGCGAGGGCCGGAAGCCCAGCCATTTGCGGTAGGACGCCGCTTCGAGGCCCGGGAAGACCAGCTTCGCACGGTCCATGAGCTGGCGCGCGCGCCGTTCGTCCGGCGGTGCGTCGAGGCCGGCGATCTCCACCGTGCCGGCGAGGCGCAGGCCTTCCTCCATCGGGGTGATCGCCATGCCGCCGTCGCGCAGCAGCAGCGGCAGCTTCGGGGTGATATTGGCGCCCTCCAGCATCAGGTGATAGCCGCGCTCGGTCTCCATCGGCAGGTTGACGCCGAGCGGGGCGAGCAGGCGACCGGTCCACGAGCCGGTGGCGAGCACGACGGTGCGGGCGCGAAAATCGCCGAGCGTGCCGAACAGTTCGAAGCCGCCCTCGACCGGGCGCACCGACATCACGTTCTCATGGCGCAGCACGCCGCCCGCTTCGGCGAACAGCCGGCCGACGGTGCGCGTCAGCCGGCCGGGATTCACCGTCCAGCCATTGTGCGGGAAATACAGCGCGCGCTGGGCGACGGGGCCGATGCCGGGAAACATCTCCTTCAGCGCCGCGTGGTCGAGGTCCTCGGCCACGATGCCGTGCCGGGCGATCAGATGGCGGATGAACGGCTCGTTGCGCCCCGGCGTGGCGTTGTAGAAGACGTTGACGCTGCCCTCGGTGCGGATGAGTTCGGCGAATAGCGAGGGGCCGAGCAGTTCGCGATAGCCGTCCATCGTGTCGCGATGCAGCGCGCGCAGCGCATCGGACGCGGCGTAGACCGTCTTCTTGGGGCTGGCGAGGATCCATTTCGCCAGCCAGGGCGCGGCGGTGGGGAGGTAGCGCCAGCGCACCGCCAGCGTACCGTCCGGGTTGGTGAGCCAGCCCGGCACGTTGCGCCAGATGCCGGGCAGGGCGATCGGCATGTTGGTGCCGGCGCTGAGCAGCCCGGCATTGCCATAGGAGGTCGCGCTGCCCGGCGGCAGCGGATCGACCACGGTGACGGTGCGACCGGCACGCTGGAGCAGCAGCGCGGCGGACAGGCCGATGATGCCGGCGCCGACGACAACGACATCGTTCTCGGGAGCGTTTGCCATGTCGCGCGCCCTCAGAACCGGTTGCCGCGCATGAAGTCCGCCGCGCGCTCGCCGATCATGATGGTCGGGCCGTTGAGATTGCCGGAGACGACATAGGGCATGATCGAGGAATCCGCGACGCGCAGCCCGTCGACGCCGCGCACCCGCAATTGCGGATCGACCACCGCCATGTCGTCCGTTCCCATCTTGCAGGCGCCGGACAGGTGCAGCGCGCCCTGCGTCTCGCGCCGGACGTACTCGTCATAGTCGGCATGCGTCCTGAGCGGCTTCGACGGCTTGTGCGAGGCGGCGATGTATTTGGCGATGGAGGGCCTCGACATGATCTCCTCGCCCTTCTTCACCCCCTCGATCAGCACCTCGACGTCGTGCGGGTCGGCGAGATAGTTGGCGTCGATCTTCAGGGGCACGGAAGGATCGGCCGAGCGCAATGTGATCGCGCCGCGCGAACGCGGGCGGCAGCCATAGACGTTGAGCGTGCAGCCATTGCCGCTCGGCGTGCCGTCGACGCCGACCTCGACGCCCGCGCCGGCAAGGAAATGGTATTGCAGATCGGGCAGCGGATCGGAGCTGTCGCCCCACCAGAAGGCGCCGCCCTCGCAGACATTCGAGGCGACCGGGCCGGTGCGGAACATGGCGTATTCGAGCCCGGCGACCGCCTGCCAGCGCAGCTTCTTGTACTTGTCGTAGCCGTGGGCGCCGTTGAGGTCGTAAATCAGGAAGCAGTCGGTGTGGTCCTGCAGGTTCTGGCCGACGCCGGGTAGGTCGTGCTTCACCTCGACGCCGACGCTCCTGAGATCGTTCGCCGGACCGATGCCGGAGAGCAGCAGCAGGCGCGGCGAGCCGATGGCGCCGGAGCATACCACCACCTCGCGCTCGGCCCGCACGATGCGGCGCTCATTACCGTCGCGATATTCGACGCCGACCGCGCGATTATTCTCGATCAGGATGCGCACCACCGGCTTGCCGGTGAGGACGGTGAGGTTCTTGCGCCCGCGCGTCGGCTTGAGATAGGCGACCGCCGCGCTGCAGCGCCGTCCGTTGCGCATCGTCACCTGATAGAGGCCGCAGCCGGCCTGCGTACCTGAGTTGAAGTCGGGATTGTAGGGCAGCCCCGCCTCCTGGCACGCCTTCAGCCATTCCTTGGTCAGCGGGCTGGTGTAGCGCTGGTCGGAGACCGAGAGCGGCCCCTCGGTGCCGTGCGTCTCGCCCGACAGGCTCTCATTCGCCTCGGCCTTCCTGAAATAGGGCAGCACGTCGCGATAGGACCAGCCCTCGGCGCCGGATTCCTGCCAGCGGTCGTAATCCTGCGGGTTGCCGCGGATATAGACCATGGCGTTGACCGACGAGCCGCCGCCCAGCACCCGCGCCTGTCCGGTGTCCGGAGCCATGTCGAACTGGTGCTTCAGCGGTTCGAGCTGGATCCGCCGCAGCATGCGCTGGGTCTTGTAGTAGGTCACCGGCATGTGGATGAACGGATTGCGGTCGGACGGGCCGGATTCGAACAGCAGCACCGAGGCGCCGGCATCCTCCGATAGCCGCGAGGCGATGGTGCACCCCGCCGAGCCGCCGCCGACGACGATGTAGTCGCATGAGCTGATGGTCATCCTGGCTCCGTCAACGCGTTCCGATGGTGAGATTGAACAGGCTTGGCAGGGCGGCGACGGCACGGGCGAGCGCCGGGGCGCGCCGCTCGTCCTCCTCCGCCTCCTCGCAGGCAAGAATCGCGCGACGGATCGCGCAGCCGCCGAGATAGCGGGCCGGCTCCGGCGGCAGGCCGGGCAGCGCCCGCGTGCAGAAGGGCGAGCGGGTGAACTCGTCCTTCTGCCCGAGCGCGAGCGAGGCGAGACACTGGCCGATGATCCAGCTCGGATTGACGCCATGGCCGGAGAAGCCGAACCCGTAGGCGACGCGCCCGCCGGCGCAGCTTCCGGCGACGGGAAAACGGTCGGAGGACACATCGAGCGCTCCGCCCCAGCGCGCCGCGACCGGCACGCCCGCGAGCGCGGGAAACAGCCGGCCGATGCCGCGCTCGCAGCGGGCCAGCGAGGCGGCGTCGCGGGTCATCGCCGCCGCCTCCACCTGTCCGCCACGGGCGATGGGGCCGGAGCCGGTGCCCATCAGCAGGCGTCCGTCCGGGGTGCGGCGGGAATAGTGCAGGAAGGAGCGCGCATCGACGATGCTGACCGGCGACGTCCAGCCGATGGCCTCCAGCCGCTCCGGCACGGGCTGGGTCATCAGCGCATAGCTGGAGAACGCCATGAAGCGCCGGCTCAGGCCGGCGTCGAGTGTCGCGAGCTGGCCGATCTGGTGCACATTGCTGGCCAGCACCACGCGGCCGGCGGTCAGCGAGCCATCCGGCACCTCGATGTGGCAGGTGCCGTTGTCGACGACCAGCCGCCGCATCGGCGTCGTCTCATGGAGGGCGACCCCGGCGTCCAACGCCGCCGCGCGCAGGGCGCGGGCGAGCCGGGCGGGATGCACCGTGGCCTCCTCGGCATAGAAGATCCCCTCGCGCAAAGATGGCGACCGGCAGATGTCGCGCACTTCGTGGCGGGAGAGCCGGCGGGCATAGCGTTCCGCGCCCAGCGTGCTCATGGCCCTGGCGGCGGCGTCGATGGCGGTGTCCTGCGCCGGCGCGGCCGAGACCTTGAGGCCGCCGCCCTCGCGCCACCAGATGTCGCGCCCGCAGCCGGCGGCGAAGCTCCGCAGCGCATCCTGCGCACGCGAGCCGAGACGCGCCATCTCCCATGCCGCGTCCGCCCCGAGCAGGCGTGCCAGACGCGGCAGGCTCGTCCAGTAGCCATGTACCTTGCCGGCATTCTTGCCGCTGGTACCGGCACCGCAGATGTCGCGCTCGATCAGCGCGACGGAGAGGTCCGGGCGGCGGGCGCGCAGGGCGAGCGCGGTCCACAGGCCGACGAAGCCGCCGCCGACGATGGCGATATCCGCGCGCGCCACGCCGGCCAGCGCCGGGGCGGGCGGTACCCGTCCCTCGTCGGCAAGCGCGTCGGCCAGCCACCAGGAGGCGGCGGCGCCGGCGGAGGTTGCACTCATCTTCCGGCTCCCGCCGCCTCCGGGCCGCGAGGACCCGGTGGCGGCCATTACAGGGTTCACAGGACGGCGGTGGCCATCATCTCGACGAGATTGGTGCCATGCCCCGCGAGACGGGACTCGACGGTGGCACGAGCCGGCGCATTGTCCTTGTCGACCCACGCGTCCCACACTTGGTTCATGGCGTCGAAGTGGCCCATGTCGTGCAGCCAGATGTTGACGCGCAGCAGCCGCGTCTTGTCGATGCCGACCTGCGCGAGATGGGCGTCGATCTGTGCCAGAACATCGGTGGTCTGGGCGGCGACATCGGGCGCCTTCACCTTTGCGGTGATGCCGGAGAGATAGACGGTGCCGTTGGCGACAACGACCCGCGAGAGCCGGCCGTTGGAGTCGAGACGCTTGATGGAAGTGTCGGTCATTGGGTCACATCATGAACTGAGGGTGGGCAAAGGCGAGAACGCTCCCGCGGGCGTGGCGCGCGGGAGCAGGCGCGTCATTCGGCGGCGATCTTCGAGCGGCAATAGTCGTTGAGCTTCGGCATCACGTCCTGCGCCAGCAGACGCATGGACTTCTGCTGGAAGGCCGGGTCGTCCCATTCCTTGAAGCCCTGGAGCAGCGTGCCGAACGGGCCGCCGAGATAGTCCACCAGCGCCACGAGCTGATCGAGCACGCTCTTGGGCGAGCCCGAGATGATCATCGTGTCCATGCAGTATTTCAGCGTCACCTCTTCGTCCGCCATGGACGGGTCATGCTTCAACACCGGCAGGATGTTGTAGGTACGCATGTCGTCGAGCACGAAGTCGTAGTACCAGGCGTGGGAGTTGCCCTCCGAGGCCAGATAGGCCTCCGCCTCGGCATCGGTGTCGGTGACGAGGATCGAGCGGGCCACGCGCCACTTGTTGCGGTCGGGTGCACGCCCGGCCTTCTCGCAGCCTATGACGTACTGTTCCCAGTGTGACTTCGCCCAGCAGGCCTGGATGAAGTTGGCCGAGACGAAGCCCCAGCCCTGCATGCCGGCCTGCCGGGCGCTGCCGGAATTGGGCGTCATCGCCGAGATGGCGACCTCCGGGTAGGGCTTCTGGAACGGCTTGGCCATCGGGCCGAAGCCGAGCTTCGGCATCACCGTGTCCTCGATCTTGATGTGCCAGTACTTGCCCTTGATGTTGTAGGGCGCGTCGGAGGCCCAGATCTTGTGGATGATCTCCAGCGAATCCACGAGCATCTCGGCGCGGTTCTTGTCGCCGATCTCGAACAGCTCGAAGTCGCTGGCGAGGCCGCCCGGGCCGATGCCCATGATGAGCCGGCCCTTGCAGAGGTGATCGAGCTGCGCCACGTCGCCGGCGATGTTGGCGGGATGGTGCTGCGGCAGCGCCAGCACGCCGGTGGCGAACTTGATGTTCCTGGTCGCGTCGATCAGCGAGGCGAAGAACTGCAGCGGGTTCACGATGGGTTCGATGCTGGACGAGTAATGCTCGCCGACCCACACCTCGGCATAGCCGAGTCTGTCGGCGAGGATGGCGGCCTGACGGTCCTCATCCAGCATGTCGGTGATGCTGCGCTTCGGGTCGTGAAGCGGCTGCATGAAAAGCCCGAGATCCATCTGCCTCTCCCTGACGCGACCCGCTCGCTAAGCTCCGGCGGTGTCGCTACGGTTTCACTACGGACCGCCTCCGGCGGTGCCCCGCGGCACCGAGTGCCGCGTGAATTCCCTTGCGCAATCGGCGTGCCAGAATAAAAAGATCAATAAAATCAATGATATTGACGAAGAGGACGCCGCGGCGGCCGGACGCGGTGAGACGTCGCGCCGCTGAGACGTCTCGCCGGGCTGAGACGCCCGGCGAGAGCCGGGATCACTGGGTGAGCAGCACCGCCGCATCCGGCCGCCAGGAGGCGCGCACTTCCTCGCCCGGCGCGAGCATGCTGCCGTCCACCGAGCGGGTTTCCTGGAATTTGAGCGTCTCGACCGGGGTGCGGATCGAATAGACGACGCGGCTGCCCATGAACACGACGTCCTCGACCACGCCGTCCAGCGCGTTCTCCGTCGTCTCGCCCAGCCCCTGGCGCCGGCGTACCTGCAGTGCCTCCGGGCGGATCGCCAGCGAGACGTTCTGGCCGACCGAGACGGCGCTGCCATTGGCGGGGACCTTCACCGTGCCACGTCCGACCGCGACATGGGTGAGATCGCTGTCGCAGGCGCTCACCGCGCCGGAAAGGATGTTGGTCTCGCCGAGGAAGCGGGCGCAGAACAGCGAGCGGGGATGGGCGTACATCTCCTCCGGCGTGCCGATCTGCTCGATCCGGCCCCTGTTCATCAGCACGATGCGGTCGGACAGGATGGTGGCCTCGTCCTGGTCGTGCGTCACATAGATGAAGGTGGTGCCGGTCTCGCGGTGGATGCGCTTGAGCTCGGCCAGCATGTGGTGGCGGATCTTCAGGTCGAGCGCGGCTAGCGGCTCGTCGAGCAGCAGCACCTTCGGCGCGTTGACCAGCGCCCGCGCCAGCGCCACCCGCTGGGCCTGCCCGCCGGACAGCTCGTGGATCCAGCGGCTGCCATACTCGCCGAGCTGGACGAGATGCAGCATGTGCTGCACCGCCTCGCGGATGCGGTCCTTCGGCCACTTCTTCAGCCGCAGGCCGAAGGCCACATTGTCGAATACGTCGAGATGGGGAAACAGCGCGTAGCGCTGGAACACCATGTTCACCGGCCGCTGGTCCGGCGACAGGTTCGAGACGTCGACCCCCTCGATGATAACACGCCCGTGCGTCGTCGGCTCGAAGCCGGCGATGAGGCGCATCAGCGTGGTCTTGCCGCAGCCAGACGGCCCGAGCAGGGTCAGGATCTCGCCCTGTTGGATGGACAGGTCGATGTCGTGCAGCACGGTGAGCGCGCCGAAGGCCTTGGTCACCCCGTAGAGTTCGACGATGTTCGGTAGGCTCATGCTTGCGTGTCCCTGGCGCGTGCGTTCAGCGCCGTGCGGCGCTGGTACCAGACGAGAAGGCCGCCGATCAGGATGACGCCGATCGACAGGCCGAGCGAAATGACGGAGGCGGCGTTGATGTCCGGGCTCACGGCGCGGCGCATCATCGACCAGATGGTCAGCGGCAGGGTGGTGTCGTTGCCGCTGACGAACACGGTGATGATGAATTCGTCGAAGGACAGGGCGAAGGACAGGATCGCCGCGCCGCCGATGGTGGGCCCGATGATCGGCAGCGTCACGAGGCGGAAGGCCTGCATCGGCGTCGCCCCGAGATCGCGCGCGGCCTCCTCCAGCGAGAGATCGAAATACTCGATGCGCGAGCGCACCGCCTCGATGAAGAAGGGCAGGGTGAACAGCACATGCGCGATGGTGACGGTGAGCAGCGAGCGCTGCAGCCCCATCTGCGAGAACAGCATCACCAGCGCGATGCCGAGGAACAACCCCGGCAGAGCCACTGGCCCGAAGGCGAGCAGGCCGAAGAAGGTCTGGATGCGCCCCTTGAGTCGCGCGAGGCCGAGCGCGGTGAGCGAGCCCAGCACCGTCGTGACCAGTGCCGTCGAGGCGCCGACGATCAGGCTGTTCTGCAGCGAGGTCATGAAGGTGGTGTCGGAGAAGATCTTCTCGTACCAGCGCAGGCTTACTCCCTCGAACGGGAAGGTGAGGCTGGGCGAGGAGTGGAAGCTGAACAGCGTGATGACGGCGATCGGCGCATAGAGGAACGCCACGTAGAGCCAGACATAGAAGCGCAGCATGGGACCTCCGTGCGCCGGCGTGACGACGCGTCTCAATCGTGGAAGCGGCGGCCAGGGGCGAGCCGCAGCAGGTCGAGCAGCCGCACGAAGGCGAGGTAGACGATGAGGAAGGCGGCCAGCATCAGGAAGGCCATGGCGGCGCCGAACGGCCAGTTGCCGGCGGTGCGGAACTGGTTGGCGATGAGGATGCCCGTCGTCATGCCATCGCGCCCGCCCAGCAGTTGCGGGGTGACGAAATCGCCGGCCGAGATGACGAAGGTGAACATGAAGGCGCCGACCACGCCCTTGTAGCACATGGGCAGGATGACCTTGGTCAATACCTCGATCTGGCTGGCGCCTAGGTCGCGCGCGGCCTCGATATAGTCGGTCTTCACGTCGCGCAGCGCCGAGACGAGCAGCAGCAGCCCGAAGGGCAGCATGATGTGGGTCAGCGTGAGGATCGTCGCGAAGGGGCTGAACAGCAGCACCTCCAGCGGCTCGCTGATCAGCCCCAGCTGCATCAGCGTGGTGTTGATCAGCCCGTTCGAGCCGAGGATGACCCGCCACGCATAGATGCGGACCAGGTAGCTCGAGAACCACGAGACGAGGATGAGGTAGAACAGCAGGTTGCCGCGGGTGCGGTAGACGATGAAATAGGCCGCCGGAAAGCTGAGGCCGACGGTCAGTACCGCCGTGCACAGGCCGTTCTTCAGCGCGTTCCACGTCAGCGCGTAGAACCCGCCCGCCGAGAGCGCGCGGGTGTAGTTGTCGAAGGTAAAGGCCGGGATCAGCCGGAACGACTGCGCCAGCCAGAAGCTGCAGACGAACAGGAGAAGCGTGGGAACGATGAAGAATATCAGAAGGAAGAGGAACGACGGGGTGGCCAGCGCCAGCCCCATCGCCTCGCGACGGCTGCTCTTCAGCATTCGCAATTCGCTCTCCGTGTGCGGCGGTCAAAAGGCCGGGTCGCGCGCCCGGCCGTCGCGTCAGAACGACGATTTGAAATCGGTCCAGGCCTGCGTCCACTCGTCATAGGTTGCGTAGGTGTCGGAGACGCGCGGCGGCTGGCCCTGAAGCGGCGACTTGCGGAACACCTCCGGCAGGTTGCTGTAGTCGAACAGCGCCTTGGTATCGGCGTCCATCAGCGCGGAGGCGTGCTGGTTGACCGCCCCGCCATTCACCGCCTTGGCGACCTCGGCCTGCGTCTTGGCGGCGACGGCCTCGCTCATGAACGCATAGGCGGTGTCGATGTTCTGCGCGCTGATCGGCATGAACCAGGCGTCGCACCACATCACCGCGCCTTCCTCGGGCACGGTGTAGATGGTCTTGATGCCGCGCTTGGCGGTCTCCACCGGCGTGCCGCTCCACACCGAGAAGCAGGCGGCGATCTCGCCCGAGGCGAACAGCGAGATGACGTCGCCATTCGAGGAGCCGAACACGCGGCACTGGTCGCGATAGGGGGCGAGACCCTCGAAGGCGACCTTCAGCTCGTCCTTGGAGATGTTGGGGAATTTCGAGCCGAAGCCGGCGAGGCGGGCGATCATCGGCCAGGTGGCGATGGTGTCGTCGCAGAAGGTCAGCTTGCCCTTCAGCTCCGGCGCCAGCAGATCCTTGTAGGAGGTGATCGGCTTGGTCATCGCCGGGTTGTAGACGAGGGCGTTGAGGCCCCAGATCCACGGAACCGCGAAATGCGTGTTGTTCCAGTACCAGGTCGGCGCCTCGTAGAACTGCGGATAGATGTTCGCGGCGGTGAAGTTCGGCACCTTGGCGATGTCCAGCGGCTTCACGATCTTCAGCTCGTCGACATAGAAGCGCTCGAAGCCCTGCGAATACTCCGCGAGGTCGAGGCGCACCGGGCTGGTGCCGATCAGCTTGGCGTGCACGTCGTCCTGCGTGCTGATGATCGCGGCGTTGACCTTGACCTTGTTGGCCTCGCGCCAGGCCTTGAGCTCGTTGTCGAGGGTGAAGCCTTCCCAGGCCATGATCTCAAGGTCACCGCCGACCGCTGCGCCCGCCGGGCCGGGCCAGGAGCCCAGCGTGGCGCCAGCCATGGCGCCCGCGCCGAGCGCCAGCGACGAGCCGAGGAAGCTGCGGCGCGACAGGACGTCGTTACGGAGAATGTTCGCGGGCCCGAACGGGCGCCGGTCAGGCGAGTCCACCATGCTGTTCCCCTTGATTGATCTGGCATTGTTTCGAAATCACGACTACCCGCCAGTTCAGCAAGAGGCATGCCAGCGCGCATTTTAAGAATATTAGTAAGCTATATCAGATACTTGTCATCTTGAAGGCGCGGCTTTCGACGGATTGTCGCAGGGAGTCTCACGCCGCGACGAATGGGCGAGAGACGGCATGCGATACCGCCGTCGCGCCGATGCCGCGCAGGAGGTCGGCCGCCTTCTCCGCCACCATGATGGTCGCGGCATTGGTGTTGCCGGAGGGGACGGTCGGCATGACCGAGGCATCGGCGACGCGAAGCCCCTCGATGCCATGAACACGCAGCGCCGGGTCGACCACGGCGCGCGCATCCCTGCCGATCCGGCAGGTGCCGACCGGGTGCAGCGCGCCCTGTGCGCGCTGCCTCACATAGTCGCGTCGCTCCTCCACCGTCGCGAGGCGGCGGCCGGGGATCTGCTCGCGGGCGAGCAGACGCGCCATGGAGGGCTGGCTCATGATCTCCTGTCCCAGCCTTATGCCCTCGGCCATGCAGTCGAGGTCGAACGGCTCGGCGAAATAGTTCGGCGCCACGCGCAGCCGCGCCAGCGGATCGGCCGAGGTGAGCTCGACGACACCGCGCGAGCGCGGCCGGGTCAGGCAGATGTTCATCGTGGTACCGCAGGCGCCGGCCGCCGGCTGCACGCCTTCCTCGACGCCGGTGCCGGGCAGGAAGAAGAATTGCAGGTTCGGCTCGGCGACGGACGGGTGGCCGGAAAGGAAGGCGCCGCCCTCGATGAGGTTGGAGCAGAGAGGTCCGCGCCGGAACAGCAGCCATTGCAACCCGGCCAGCAGCTTGCGGTGGAAGCGGCGATAGACGTCGTAGCTCTCCACCCCGTCGAGCTCATGCACGATGTAGACGTCCATATGGTCCTGAAGCCCCCGGCCGACGCCGGGAAGATCATGCCGCACCTCGACGCCGACACGGCGCAGCTGATCCGCCGGCCCGATGCCGGACTGGAGCAGCAGGCGCGGCGATTGGAGCGCGCCCGCCGCGAGGATCACCTCGCGCTCCGCCCGGGCCGTCTCGACGCGCGAGCCGCGCCCGAGGAACTCGACGCCGACCGCGCGCCCTGCGTCGAGCACGATCCGCGTCGCCCGGCAGCCCGTGCGGACCGTGAGATTGCGGCGCTTGCGGGCCGGATGGAGGTAGGTCACGGCGGTGGAGGCGCGCCGGCCGTTGCGGGCGTTGATCTGGTAGAGACCACAGCCGGACTGCGTGCCGCCATTGAAGTCGGCGGCCGGCGGGATGCCGAATTCCTGGCAGGCCCGCAGCCACGCCTTGGTGAGAGGGTGCGGGGAGGGCTGGCTCGACACCCAGAGTGGACCATCCGTGCCATGCGCGTCGTCGGAGAAGGTGTCGTTGCTCTCCGCCCGCCGGAAATAGGGCAGCACGCCCCGATAGTCCCAGCCGTCGGCGCCGTCCGCTGCCCAGCCGTCGAAATCGCTGGCGATGCCGCGGGCATAGACCATGGCATTGACGGAGCTGCCGCCCCCGAGCACGCGGGCCTGCACCATATAGGGGTTCTCGACGCCGGCCGCGGCGCCGTTGGCGGGCTCCCATGGAATGCGCTGGAGCAGGTTGCCGGTCGCGGTCTTATAGACCATGGCCGGCAGATGGATGGCCGGCGAGCGGTCGGGCGGGCCTTCCTCCAGCAGCAGCACCGATACCGACGGGTCTTCCGACAGGCGCGCGGCCAGCACGCAGCCCGCCGATCCGCCGCCCACGATGATGTAGTCGTACATGTCTCTTCCCCGCCGGTGCACTGCGGCGGGGTATCCAGCAAGTTCCGGTCCGGCGCGGGCAGGCGTTGCGGCACGGCGGTTTGCGGGCGCCCCATCTCACGCCGGGGCGTGAGACTCGTGCGAAAATCGCGAGACACGGGCGCGGGACCGACGGGCGTTGCCCCCGTATCCCTCATGCCGATACGCGGCGTTTGCCAGCAGGCCGTTGCCGGGCCATGAGTGCGGCCGGCGCGGCGGGGACTGGCATGCATCATGCCGTAGCGACGCGACGACGGGCGGCATCGCCGGCCGGGTGTTGAATGGGAAGCAGCATGAGTGAAATATCCGTCGCGCACGAGCAGCGAGCCCTGTTCGCCTCGCGCGTGGCCGTGAGTGCCATATTCTTCGTCGGCGGCACCGGCCTGACATTGTGGGCCACCTATATTCCGATCCTCAAGGCCCGTGCCGGCCTCGATGACGCCGAGGTCGGGCTGGTCCTGCTGTGCGTGACGCTCGGCTGCCTGTGCGGCATGCCGGCAGCGGGGTTTCTCCGGCCGCGGCTCGGGCCGCTGCGCGCGGGTGCGCTGGCCGGCATCGCCTTCGCGGTGGCGAGCTTCGGCCCGGCGCTCGGCGTCACCATGCCGTTGCTGGCGGCCTCCGGCTACTTCATCGGCGTCTGCTTCGGCTTCCTCGACGTGTGCATGAACTCGCACGCCTCGGCGCTGGAGCGCGAGCTCGGGCGGCCGATCATGTCGTCGGCGCATGCCTTCTTCAGCCTCGGCAACGTCGCGGGTGCGCTGTCCGGCGGCGCGCTGATCGGGCTCGGCCTCGACATACCCTCCGGCCTCGGCCTTGCCAGCCTCGTGCTGGTGGCGCTCGCGCTGGCGGCGACGCCGTGGCTCTGGCTGCCGGACGCCTATGTGCGCGAGGCGGCCGACACCTCGGTGTTCCGCCTGCCGAACCTCACCATGCTGGGCATCGGCGTGCTGACCGTGCTCGCCTTCATCACCGAGCTGGCGCTGATCGACTGGGGCGCGCTCTATCTGGTGCAGGCCACCCAGTCGGCGCCGGCGCAGGCGGCTTATGGTGTCGCGGCCTTCTCGCTCGCCATGACCACCGGCAGGCTGCTCGGCGACCGGATCACCCGCCGGCTCGGCGCCGTCGCCACCATTCAGTGCTCGGGCGTCATCGCCTTTCTCGGCGTGGCGATCATCGTCCTGGCGCCGACGACGCTCGCCGCGCTGCCCGGCTTCGCCATCGCCGGTCTCGGCATCGCCAATCTGGTGCCGATCCTGTTCTCGCTGAGCGGGCGCATGCCCGGCATCCCGCCCAATGCCGGCATCGCCATGACGGTGACCATCGCCTATGGCGGCGGGCTGTTCGGGCCGCCCGTCATCGGCTTCGTGGCGCATTCGTTCGGGATGCGCGCGGCCTTCGTCATGCTCACCGTCGCCGCGCTGGTGATCGCGCTGGCGGTGCGACGGGTCATCCCCCGCGACGCGCGGCAGTAGCGCTCAAACGGAACGGGCCCGGCGAGCGCTTTCCGCTCGCCGGGCCCGTTGTTTGCGCGACGCCGTCTCAGCCGAGCTTCATCACCACCGACTTGGTTTCGAGATAGGCCTCGAGGTGCTCGACGCCGGATTCGCGGCCGTAGCCGCTGGTCTTGTAGCCGCCGAACGGCACCACCGGATCGAGCCCGCCATAGGTGTTGACCCACACCGTGCCGGCGCGGATCGCCTTCGACATGCGGTGGGCGGTGGTGACGTTGGTGGTCCACACGCCGCCGCCGAGGCCGAACACCGTGTCGTTGGCCATCGCGGCGGCCTCCTCCAGCGTGTCGAAGGGGATGGCGGCGGCCACCGGGCCGAAGATCTCCTCCTGCGCGATGCGCATGTCGTTGGTCACGCCGCTGAGCACGGTCGGCTCGAAGAAATAGCCGTCCTTCAGCGCGCCGTCGGTCATGCGCTTGCCGCCGGTGGTGGCGGTGACGCCCTCCTCGAGGCCGATATCCATGTAGCCGGTGACGCGCTTGAGCTGTGCGGCGTTCACCACCGGGCCGATCTGGGTCGCCGGGTCGAGGCCGTTGCCGACCTTGAGCGACTTCGCATAGGCGCTGACGCGCGACACGAACTCCTCATAGATCGGCCGCTGGATCAGCAGGCGTGTGCCGGCGCAGCAGATCTGCCCGGTATTGGCGAACACGCCCATGCCGGCGCCGGCCACGGCGGCGTCCATGTCGCAATCGGCGAAGATGATGTCCGGCGACTTGCCGCCGAGTTCCAGCGTCACCCGCTTGATGTTGCTGCGCGAGGCCTCGATCACCTTGCGTCCGGTCGCATCCGAGCCGGTGAACGCCACCTTGTCGACGTCCATGTGGCGGGCCAGCGCGTCGCCGGCGGTGTGGCCGAAGCCGGGAACGATGTTGACGACGCCTTCCGGCACGCCGGCTTCCAGCAGCAGCTCGCCGAGCCGAAGCGCGGTGAGCGGGGCGTCCTCGGCGGGCTTCAGCACCAGCGTGCAGCCGGTGGCCAGCGCCGGGGCGATCTTCCAGATGGTCGAGGTCAGCGGCGCGTTCCACGGCGTGATGGCGCCGACCACGCCGACCGGCTCCTTCAGCGTGTAGGTGAAGACCTCGCCGGGCATCGAGTTCGGCAGCGTGGCGCCGCTGATCACCGTGCACATGCCGGCATAGAAGCGGGGCAGGGCGAGCGCACGCTGCCGGCGGGCGTTCATGGCGGTGATGGGGGCGCCCATGTCGAGCACGTCGATCAGCGCCAGATCGTCGAAATGCTTTTCCACCAGATCGGTGAAGCGCAGCAGCAGCTGCTGGCGCTGGAACGGCGTGAAGCGGCTCCACGGGCCGGTGAACGCCCGGCGAGCGGCGGCGACGGCGAGGTCGATGTCGGCCTTGTCGCCCTCGGACACCTCGGCCAGCAGTTCGCCGGTCGCCGGGTTGCGGGTCTCGAAGGTCTTGCCGGACAGCGAGGGGACGAACTTGCCGTCGATCAGAAGCTGCTTGGGCAGCGGTGCGATGATGTCGGCGACAGGGTTGACGTTGATGGTCATGACCATGCTCTCACAACGAAAGGGGTGCGGGGAGACCGCAAGAGCCAACAAGAGCGCAAGAGCTGTGCCATGGTTTCCGCGTCCGCGGGCGCGGAGCGGTTCCGGCGCGTTCGCCTGTCGGGAAGCCGCTCCGATACTCGATTTCTCGCCACGACACCCCGTGCGACCTAGCCTGTCCGGCGCCTCGTCCGGCAGGCCCAGCCGTCTCACATCAGCGACATTTGTCGCAGCGCGGGCGAGACGCGGGCCGCGATCGCGGTGTTTTTCCTGGGCCGGCGACGTGGCACGCGACTTGCGCTCCCTTTTCCGCAGTTCCGGCCCCGCACGGCCGGACGAACTGCGAAGTGGAGTTTGCCATGATCGAGCCGTCTCATTTCAAGCAGGGCATGCGGCGCCTCGCCGCCGGCGTGTCGGTGATCACGACGGTCGAGGACGGCCATCCGCACGGTTTCGTCGCGACCTCGGTCACCTCGGTCGCCGCCGAGCCGACGCCTACCCTGCTGGTCTGCGTCAACCGCGACGTCTCCTGCCACGACGTCATCGACAAGTCCGGCGCGTTCTGCGTGAACCTGCTGGCCGAGCCGGAAATGGAGCTTGCCAAGGCCTTCAGTTCCGCCGCCCTCCGGCACATGCGGTTCAGCACCCATGAATGGCGCACCCTGGCGACCGGGGCTCCGGCGCTGATGGGCGCGCTGGCGAGCTTCGACTGCAAGCTGGACGGCAAGGTCACGGTGCACAGCCACAGCATCTTCCTTGGCAAGGTGGTGGCGATCCATCTGCCCGAGACGCCGTTGCAGCCGTTGATCTATGCGGGTGGCCGGTTCGACACGCTGGGTTCGGGCGTCGCCGGCGCGATGCAGGCGCGCGGATAGGCCGCCCTCTCGTTTCGCCCCCCCTTGGCCGGCCTTCGTTCGGGGAAGAAACGCCGCCATGCCGTCCGGCATGGCCCTTGTAGCTAGTAGCCGATCGTGAAACGCGTCCGCTCGTGCCGGGGCCTTTCCAGCTCGTCGACCAGCGCGACCGCGTGGTCCTCGAAGGATATGTGGTTCCTGCCCTCCGCGTCCCTGACGGCATCGTCGGCGCCGAGGCGGAACGTGCCCGTGCGCTCGCCGGGCTCGATCACCACGGGGGGCTGAAATAGGTCCAGCTGATATCCGACGCGCGCAGCGCCGCGACGGCAGCGCATGCGCGCCGACAAGAGCGACGCG
Organism: Ancylobacter sonchi; assembly: GCF_018390695.1. Classification (GTDB taxonomy): domain Bacteria; phylum Pseudomonadota; class Alphaproteobacteria; order Rhizobiales; family Xanthobacteraceae; genus Ancylobacter; species Ancylobacter sonchi. The sequence continues at coordinate 690,233 of NZ_JAHBGF010000020.1, forward strand.
CCATTGAAGGCTTTCACCGGGGTGGTTTTCGGATCGCTGCTCGTCTGACCCATCGGGTGGCGACCGTCCACCAGCACGTGGAAGCCTCGATCGGCAGAACTCCAGTCCGGCACAGCGAGAGCGGGCGAGGGTCAGTTGGCCTGCTTGCGTTCGATGCGAAGCGGAAACTCGCCCGTGACGTGGAGGGCCTCGTACCCGTCGTCGAACCGCCCCAGGCGAATGAGCCCAGGATATTTGTAGTCGGCATGGAACATGGCCAGGTTTCCCCAGGGCATGAAATAGCAGAGGTCATAGGGCCGCTCATTGTCGAAGCGGCCGCTGCCTTCCTCGGTCAGCTTGCGGGGGAGATAGGCGATCTTCTCGTTCGAGCCGTAATCCTTGATCGCGAGGTCCAGAGGCAGCATCGCATAGAAATCGCGGGCCGATGGATTGTCGTACAGCGTCGCGGTCATGACGCGATCGGCAAAGCGCATGCGGATTTTCATCTCGGTCGGCGTCTGGTCGTTGGGATTTCCGCGTGTTTGACTGCGAGCCGATTGCGAGGCCAGGAGGTATCCGACCCCTGCCGCAAGAGCGCCGCGGCGGTTCACGAGATCGGTGGCGTTCACGCTGTTTGCCCTATGGTTGCTTTCCCCGGCGCAGCCATTCACCGCATTTGCAGGACGATCGGATCGCTGCTTGCGGCGTTGGTGAGCTCGCGCAAGGTGCGAACCTCCTCCGCCGTGACCGACGCGGCCCTGTTGCCCCAGGAGCCTCGGATGAAGGTCAGCACATCGGCGATCTCACCATCGCTCAACTGGTCGCGCAGTGCCGGCATGCGATAGGCGTCGGGCACGCCGGCGGCGACCACGCGGCCGGAACCGTTCAGCGTGATGTTGATCACGGAGGCGTTTTCCAGCGCGAGCACGGAACTGGCGCCCGCGAGCGGCGAAATCCATTCGTTGCGGCCGCGCCCGTCGCTGCCGTGGCAGAAGCCGCAGCGCGCGGCATAGATCCGCGCTCCCGACGCCATCGGTCCCGCCGGCGCCGGCGCGGCTGCGGCCTGATAGCTCCACGGCGCGCCGTCCCGCGCGGCATCGCCCGGCAGCGATTTGAGATAGCGGGCGATCGCCGCGAGATCGCCGTCGGTCATGAACTGGGTGGAATTGTTGAAGGCCTCCATCATCGAGCCGAACACCACGCCGTGCTGGTTCCGGCCGTCCTTCAGGAAGGTCGCGACATCTTCCTCGCTCCAGCGCCCGAGCCCGGTATTGTGATCGTTGCGCAGGCTGGGTGCGTACCAACCGTCGAGCAGGGCGCCGGACAGGAAGCGCGGGTCGCGCTCATCCAACGCCACCTCCTGGAGCGCGAGGCCGCGCGGGGTGTGGCAGCTGCCGCAATGCCCGGGACCCTGCACCAGATAGGCGCCCCGGTTCCAGATCTCGTCATGGGCGGGGGCTGGCCGATAGCTGCCGGCATCGGCGAAGGCGAGGTTCCAGAACGCCAGCGGCCAGCGCATGTTCAGCGGCCAGGCGATGGTCGTCGGGCGGTTCTCCTGCCGCACCGCCGGCACGTGATGCAGGAAATAGTCGTAGAGCGCGCGCACGTCGTCGTCGCTCATCTTCGCGTAGGAGGGATGCGGCATGGCCGGATACAGGCGGCGCCCATCGGGCGCGACGCCGCGGCGTACCGCATTGTCGAACTGCGCGAGCGTGTAGCCGCCGATGCCGGTCTCGCGGTCCGGCGTGATGTTGGTGGAAAAGATCGTGCCCAGCGGCGTGCCCATGGCGAGGCCGCCGGTGAACGCCTTGCCTCCCTCGGTGCTGTGGCAGGCCACGCAATCCGCCAGCCGGGCAGCATATTCGCCGCGCTCGACCGGCAGGGGAGCCGTGGCGGAACCGACGCTGTCGAAGGGCGAGGCCGGAATGCGGGTGGCGAACCAGTATCCCGCCCCGACGGCGAGAACGGCGAGGACGACGAATGCAGCCAGCTTCTTCACGGCCAACCTCTGATCGAAAGCGTCTCCGGGCGCGGCTGGCGCGCCCGGACGGGGGATGAGCGGGGATGAAAGAGATCCGCGATGGATCAGCCTTCGCCGGCGCTCAGCCTCTGCTTGGACAGCGGCAGGCTGCGAATGCGCTTGCCGGTCAGCACGGACGCCGCGTTGACCACCGCCGGCGGCACGCCCGGCACGCCGGGCTCGCCGATGCCGCCCATCGGCGCGCCGCTCTCGACGATGCGCACATGCACCTTCGGCATGCGGTCGGGCGGCAGGATCGGGTAGCCATCGTAGTTGCGCGCCCGCGGCACGCCCTCCGCATAGACCGCTTCCTCGAACAGCGCGGAGGACAGGCCCAGCGCGACCGCCGAATTCACCTGCGCGTTGATGATCGCCGGGTTGACGATGCTGCCGGGATCGATCGCCACCCAGACGTCATGGACCACGACCTCGCCGTCGCGCAGCGACACTTCGGCGATGGTCGCCACCTCGCTGCCGAAGGGCGACGCCATCGCGACGCCCCGCGCACGGCGGGTGCCGTCCTGCGCCGTGAACGGGCCACGCTTCCAGCCGCCGGACAGATCGGCGACGGCCTCCAGCAGGGCCTTGTGGCGCGGCTTGTCGGCCAGCAGGCGAAGCCGAAGCGCGTAGGGGTCCTGCTTGCCGGCGTCGGCCATCTCGTCGAAGAACGTCTCGGAAAAGAAGTCGTTCATCGAATGGCCGACCGAGCGCCAGAAGCCGATGATCATCGGGTCGTCGACATGGATCTGGGCGATGCGGCGGTTCGGAATGGCGTAGGGCTTGCCGGCGATGCCCTCCACGGACGAACTGTCCACCTTGTCGGTCTTGCGGCCGAACCAGCGGCCGGCGGGGCCTTCACCAACCGCGACGGCCTCATAGGCGACCGGAAGGCCGTTGGCGTCGAGGCCCGCGCGGAAGCGCGCCACCGCCATGGGACGCAGCGCATCGCGCAGGAACTCTTCTTCGCGACTCCACAAGAGCTTGACGGGCCGGCCGGATGCCTTCGCCAACAGGATGGCCTGAGGATAGGCATTGGCGGTGGTGTAGAGGAAATGCCGCCCGAAGAACCCGCCCAGCAGCTGCGAATGCAGGATCACCTTGTCGGGCGAAAGGCCGGCCACCTTGGCCGCATCAGCCTGGAACATCTCCGGCGCCTGATTGGGCAGCCAGAGCTCCAGCGTTCCGTCCGCATTGAAGCGCGCCAGCGCCGATGACGGCTCCAGCTGGCCATGCGCGAGATAGGGCGCGTCATAGACCGCCTCGACCTTCTGGGTCGCGCCGGCCAGAGCCGCCGCCGCATCGCCCTCGGTCTCGAAATCGAGCCCGGCACCCGGCATGGCCTTGAGCTTGGCCAAGTGACCTTCGGTCGAGAAATCGGCCGGCATGGCATTCGCGGTGCCAGAGGCCGGCTCGGTCCAGTTCACCTCCAGAGCTTCGGCCGCGCGACGGGCCCGCCACCAGCTGTTCGCGAGCACGGCGACCGCGCCCGGCAGCCGGTGCACCGAGTGCACGCCGGGCATCGCCCGAACCTGCGCCTCGTTCGAGATGTCGCCGGGCTCCATGCCGAGGCGCCGAGCGTGCTGGACCGCGCCATACAGCATGTCGTCGACCGTCTGGTCGATGGCGTAGCGCGCCTTGCCGGTGCTTTTCGCATGGATATCCAGCCGGGCGAACGGCTTGCCGATCCAGCGGAAATCCGCCCGCTCGCGAAGCGTGACATTCTCCGGCACGGGCAGGGCCGCAGCGGCGCCGGCCAGATCGCCGTAAGCGAGGCTTCGGCCGCTCGCCGCGTGTACGACGCGCCCGGGCTCGGTGGTCAATTCGGCAAGCGGCACGCCCAGCTGCACGGCGGCCGCCTGCAGCAGCATCTGGCGGGCGGCGGCGCCAAGCCGGCGCATGGCGTCGTAGCTCAGCCGCACCGACATGCTGCCGCCGGTGAAGCGCATGCCGCCGATCAGCAGATAGTCGGGGCCGGGAGGGGCCGGCTCCATCACGAACTGTGTCGGCTCGACGTCGAGCTCCTCGCCGACGATCTGCGCCAGTGCCGTGAAGATGCCCTGTCCGCCCTCCATGAACGGGCTGCGGAACAGGACGGTGCCGTCGGGGCGGATTTCAAGAAACGCGTTGACGCGCGTGCCGGGCTTGATGGCCGGCGCGTCGGCCTGCTGGGCGCGCGCCTGCCGTGCGGGGAGCGCGACCCCGAGCACGAGGGCACCGAGCGAGGCGCCGAGGAAGCCACGGCGCGAAAGGTTGAGCGGCGCGCCGGTCGAGGAGGCCTGGGCAGGAACCGTCATGTCGTTCATGGCCGCGTCTCCCTCAAGCCTGCGCCGCTTCGCGGACGGCGGCCGCGATCGCGTTATACGTTCCGCAGCGGCACAGATTGACCATGGCGCCGGCGATCTCCTCGTCGGTCGGCCGCGCGCTCTGCTTCAGCAGCGCCGTCGCGGCCATCACCTGCCCCGACTGGCAGTAGCCGCATTGCGGCACCTGCTGTGCCACCCAGGCCTCGACGACCTTCTGGCCGACCGGATCGGTTTCGATCGCTTCGATCGTCATGATCTTTGCGCCGGCCACGGTCTCGACCGGGGTCACGCAGGAGCGCGTCGCCTGCCCGTGGACCAGAACGGTGCACGCCCCGCACTGGGCGAGCCCGCAGCCATATTTCGTGCCCGTCATGCCGAGTTCGTCGCGCAGCACCCACAGCAGCGGAGTGTCCGGCTCGATGTCGACCTGATGCGTCTGACCGTTGATCGTAAGTTCCACGGCGTTGCTCCTCGATAGGCGTCCGGCACGGTGAACGAGGCAGGAAAAACCTCCCCGCGTAACCGGCGACATGGCGAGCCATCGACAGATGGCGCGCAGTTTAGAGGAGGTCGATAGTAGGCCAGATGCGGGGGCGGAATTAGAGGGCGCTCGACGCTAGAACCTATGAACGCATCTCATAAATGGCCCGGTGCCAAATAGCGCATAATCCCATAGGAAAATCCCATGATCGCCAGGATGCACGTCTCGGGAGCGGCTCCGCTGTTGCGGTCTCCCTCAGGGCCATGCGCGGGTCCGGCAGTTTTCCGGCACCCGGCAGGCCAACAGCGAGACAGGAAATGAGTCGAGAGAATCTCAGCGATCTGCAGGTCTTTCTCGCGGTTGCTCGGGAGCGGAGTTTCACCCGCGCCGCCGCCAGATTGGGGGTCTCGCAATCGGCGCTCAGCCACACCATCAAGCTGCTGGAAGCGAGGCTGGGCGTGCGACTGCTGTCGCGCACCACGCGCGCCGTCACGCCGACCGAGGCCGGAGCCAAGTTGATCGAGGGAATCGGCACCCATTTCGATCACATCGAAAGGGCGGTGGATGCCCTCAACGCGCTGCGCGAGAAGCCGGCCGGTACCATACGCATCGCCGCTTCCGACCATGCCATCCGGTACATCCTCTGGCCGAAGTTGCGAGGCTTCCTGCCGCAATACCCGGATATCAAGGTCGAACTGACCCTGGACAACGGCCTCACCGACATCGTGACCGAGCGCTACGACGCCGGCGTGCGCATCGGCGAACTGGTCGCGAAGGACATGATCTCGGTGCGCATCGCGCCGGATCTGCGCCTCGCCGTCGTCGGCACGCCGTCCTATTTCGAGCGGCACGGGACGCCGGAGCATCCCAAGGATCTCCTCGGGCATCACTGCATCAACTTCCGGCTGACCGGCTCCGGTTCGCTCTACGCCTGGGAGTTCGAAGACGCCGGAAAGGAACTTCGCATCCGCGTCGACGGGCAGCTCGCCTTCAACAATACGTTCGACGTGCTGGAGGCAACGCTGGACGGCTTCGGCCTGTCCTACATCCCGGAGGAGATCGTCTCCCCCTTCATCGCCGACGGCAGGCTTGTGCGCGCGCTCGATCGGTACTCCCCCGCCTGGGAGGGCTATCATCTGTACTATGCCAGCCGGCGGCAATCCTCGCCGGCCTTCGTGGCCCTGGTCGACGCGCTACGGTATCGCGGCCCGGCCAGATGATCGGCGCGCCTTCATGAGGATGTCTCATGAGGGCGCGCCGATGTCGGTGGGTAATCGACGGCCGCCGATCCTGTCGATGTTTCGGGCGGCCCGGCCGGCAGACATTGCGGATGCGTTCTGCGGGGCGGCAATGGCAGCCGCAACCGAATTGTCCGAGCATCATTGAAGTAGATATGAATCGAACGGTAACGGTTGCTCCCGGCCAGGCGAAATGGAGCGCGGTTGGTACCCTGGCTCTTTGCGTCGCGAGAGAACGATGCTTGGATGAACGCGCCGGAGCGAAATCAGTGCGTCCATCGCGCGCTGGGTATGCTGCGCTTCCGCCCTCGCATGCCTTTCCACACGGCTGGTCCCGGGGCGTCGCGTTTCAATGAGCGGTGAATCCGCCATCGACGGCGAGCGCGTGGCCGATCACGAAGGTCGAGCCCGGACTGCACAGCCAAAGCACGGCATCGGCGATCTCTTGCGAACGCCCCAGGCGGCCGATCGGCTGATCGCGCAGGATCTCCTTCATGGCATCGGCCTGCTCGGCGAGCATGCCGGAAACCATCGGGGTATCGATCGTGCCCGGGCAGATGGCGTTGATCCGAATACCGCGCGGAGCATATTCGAGGGCGGCGCTGCGAGTGAGGCCTATCACGCCGTGCTTTGAGGCGTGATAGGCGGCTCGGCTCGGCAGTCCCACAAGGCCGCCGAGGGACGAACAGTTGACGATGGCGCCGCTGCCCTGCTGCCTCATCTGCTTGAGTTCGTGCTTCATGCAGGCCCAGACGCCGCGAAGATTGACGGCGTTCACCCTATCGAAGTTCTCTGCGGTCTCATCGGCGGCGTCGCTGGGAGGAACCTGAATGCCTGCGTTGTTGAACGCCGCATCCAGACGGCCGAATGTCGCGACGGTGTGCTCGACCAGACGGGCGACTTGGTCTTCATCGGCGACGTCGCAGGCGATCGCCGCGACCTTGTGTCCGGCCCGTTCGAATGCCTCGCGAGCCGCGGCCAGCGCGGTCTCGTTGATGTCGGACAGGACAATGGCGGCGCCGGCGGCGGCGAAGGCCTCGGCCGTCGCGAGACCCATTCCCGAGGACGCGCCGGTGACGAGCGCGACGTGCCCGGTGAAATCGTAGGTTACGGTCATGACTGTTCTTCTCGGATGCGCGGACGACAGGGCCAGCGCTGTTCAGGTGAGGTGAGGTCCGATGCCGCGCGGCCGCGTGCCCGGCCCTGAAAACGGGCCGGGTCGGCTTAGACACAGCGATGGAGGGGAGCGAACGGCGTTGCCGGCTACGGCGCGGCGTATTGCTCGTCCGTCACTTGTTCCATCCAGGTGACGTTGTTGCCGTCCTTCATGTAGGAAAGCGCGATATGGGCCATGGCGTCCGAGGCGGTGGCGCCGTGCCAGTGCTTCACGCCCACCGGAATCCACACGACGTCGCCCGCGCGCACCACGATGCGCTCGCGTCCCTCTTCCTGAACCCAGCCGCGTCCCGAAGTGATGATCAGCATCTGGCCGGCGGGGTGCGTGTGCCATGCGGTGCGGGCGCCGGGCGTGAAATTGACGAGGCCGCCGGTGGCATGGGTCTCCGCATTTCCCGGAAATAGCGGGGTGACGGCGGCCGTGCCGCTGAAATTCTGCGCCGGTGCGATGATCGAGCGGTTGGAGCCGGCCTCCGTCACCTGGATGCTTTGCGCCGAGGCGGGGGCGACGCCCGCGAGCACAAGCGAGGACGCCGCGAGAATTGTTTTCTTCATAGCTGGTTTCCTGTTCGATGTTCCGTCCCGCGAGATAGCTGTGCGGACGCGGGCCTCGGGCCTTCCGCGCATGAGGGGCCGCGCATGAGAGGCCCACGATCATGCGTGCGTTCGATCGGCCGTTGCGCGAAGGATCTCGTTTAGAATCTACTTCGGAAGACCTTGGACGATGTACGTGTTGGAGCGGCCCGAGCGCTGCCGCATCGGCAGGATTTCCTGATAGGCTGCCGAATTGTACCAGGCGCGCGCCTTGTCGATGCTGTCGAACTCGATGACGACGAGGCGGCCGATGGGACCATCGCCCTCCTTCACCTCCGCCTGACCGCCGCGAACGATGAAGCGCCCGCCAAAGGGCTCGAAGGTCGCCGCGACGCGCTCGCTATAGGGGCGGATGCCGTCGCGATCGGCCACCTCGAACTCGGCGACGTAGTAGGCGGGCGCAGCCGGCGTGGACATCGTATCGGCATGGGCCGTGATGGCCCCCGCACCCAGCATCCCGGCCATCGTCAGGCACGCCGACAGAAGAAGGTGACGCTCGTTCATCATTGATCTCTTCATGAAGTGATCGTCGTCCGGCCTGAAGGCGGGCGTTACGCATGCCTCAGCGCGGCTTGGCGCTGAGCTGCACCGGGGCGGTCTCGATCAGTTTGCGGGAGCGGATCATCTTCTGCGTCGTCGCCACATATTTCTTGAAATGCGGCGATTCCAGATGAAGGAGGTAGGCCTCGTCGCTGGCGTAGATCTCGAAGAAACGAAGGCTGTTCGGCCTGTCCTTCTCGGCGACCGAGTAGATGGCGAGCACTCCCGGCTCCAGTCGGATCGCATCGTCCATCTCTTCCTTCACCGCGACCTTGTAGGCGTCCAGCTGAGACGGTTCGATCTCCAGTTCGGCGATGCGGACGACGGTTCGATCGCGCCCCTGCGCATCGAGGGTGTTCATTCCGATGGCTCCGAGCCCCACGCCGCAGATCGCGGCGAGGGTGAGGGAAAGCTTTGTGGTCATGACGACTTTCTCTGGCGCGGCACCACTACACAATCACGCAGCACGCGGCCGACGGTGGTCCATGCGGGGAGGATCGCCGCCGCGCGAGCGGCGATCCGTCGCCTTGGTCCCGGCTACTGGTTCACCGTGGCCGGCGCGCCGGTCTGCGCGGTCTCCTGCGTCAGAGCCACGGTCGCGTTGTTCCGGGGCGCGCTGTCGGCGCCCGGGCTGGCAGCAGCCTGCGAACGTTCGGTCGTGGCGGAGGCGGCCCTGTACTTGGCGGCGCAGTCGCCTTCGGCCAAGGCGGATGTGGCAGTGATGGCAAGCACCGAGGCAATCACGGCAGTGATCTTCATGTCGTATCCTCTGGGTCGAATGCAATAACGACGATTGCGGCGTAAAGTTAGTCGAGCATTGTTGGCGTGAGTACCCGATCAATCCTGCATGGCCATATGAGCTGTTCTCATGAAACAGTATGGCCTCGCCGCAACGGCAGGCAGCGCTGGCGGATGGTCGGCGAACGACCGCGCCGCCTTCACTGGCGCGGCGAAAGCCGGATCAGGCGATCCCCGTTCGAAGGCCCATCCGCCCGCGGCGAGCGGTTGGTCGTGATGACGTAGAGCCGGCCATCTACGGGGAGGACGTCGCGGAAGCGCTCGCCCGACGAGAACACTGGCTTGAGGCGCCCGGCTCTTTCATCGAAGACGTACAGGCCGCGAGCGCCAAGGGCAGTGACCAGCAGTTCGTCACCGGCGAATGCAATGCCCGAGGGCGCCCACGTGTCGCCGCCCGAGCTAAGCAGGGGCGGCTCCATGCCCTCGCGCCGTTCGGTCCCGGATATGACGGGCCAACCATAATTGCCGCCCGGACGGATCAGGTTGATTTCGTCGCGCGCCGATTGGCCGTGCTCGGAGACGTACAGTTCGCCTCGCCGGCTCCAGGCCAATCCCTGCGGATTGCGATGCCCATAGGAATACACGAAGGAGCCGGGGAACGGATTGTCGGCCGGCACCTCGCCGTTGCGCGTCATCCGCAGCACCTTGCCCGCGAGGCTGCCGAGATCCTGTGGCCGCGCGGGGTTCTCTGTCCAACCCGTGGTGACATAGAGATGACCGTCGGGGCCGATGGCGATCCGCCCGCCATTGTAGAGCCGATGGCCCGGTATGCCGGCGATGAGGACGCGGGTCTCCCGCCAGGAGCGGCCGTCGAAGCGCGCCTCGATCACCTTGTTCGTCAGGCCGGAGCCTGAGCGGTAGCTGTGGTAGAGATAGGCGAGGCCGCTATGCGGGAAATCATCCGGCAGCGCCATGCCGAGAAGGCCGCCGCCGCCGTCGTGCACGACTGGATCGGACGTTTCCAGCCAGTAGCGGGTCAATTTTCCGCCCGCGATCATGACGATGGTGCCGCCCGCCTCGGTCAGGATGAGCATGTCACCGGAACGGTTGATATCCCACGGATAGGACAACTGGTCGCTCACGACATCGGCAATCCAATCGTGCGGCTCCGTTTCGAGGATGGAGCGCGGTGCCGGAGCTTGTCGAGCGTGCGGCCCTGACACCGGGAATGCGACCGAGAAGGCGAGCGCGGCAAGAAGGACATGGGAGACGCTCATGCCGTCGTCCTGTCGCTGAAATCCACCATACGGTGCTCCTCCATTTTCTGAGCGCGGCTTGCCCCCGACCTGCCGGAGAGTGATGACGGAGCGCAACGAGCATGGCCTGCCCGCATTCCGGAAAGGCCTTGTCCGATTCATGCGGACACGCCGTCGGAGCTGGACCGAAACGCCGGCGTCGCAATGCCGGCATGCCATGATCTTCTGAAACCGGAAGCTAGCATCTCACCCGGCGGCAGCATTAGCGGGCGAGCTTTGTATGGGCCTATGAGAACAGCTCATGAAATGAACGGACGAAACGGTGGGCATGGGCGCGGCGACCTCGTTCCGGACGCCCGGCCAGCGACGACCACTCTGCGATTGATTATTTAATCTCATAAGTACATGCAAATTGTTGCGGCTAATCGAGAAGCAGCCCGCGAGCTATGTTCAGCCCGTCAAGCGATAAGGCGCTGATTTCGGTCTGTGGGACGCGTGGAGCAGCTCTCGCGGATCGGTGGTCGGCTCGTCCTGGAGACGGTGGAGCATGCATGTCGAGCGGCATCCTCATAGGCCTCCCGGTCGCCGCTCTGCTGATCGCCGTGAGCCTTGCCCGCCGGGTGTCGGCTCAGCCGGCGGACATGGCAGGCGGGCACCAGGGGCAGCCGGTGAAGATCAGGATCATTCTGGAGGCCGGACCGTTGCCGCGACACTGGTCGACACCCGACTGCCCAGGACCTCGCGTCGCTGCTTGCCCTGACGCCGACGCTCACCGACCACGCATCGATAGAAAAGGTTGGTGAATCTGCCGCGCAGGCTGAGCCGCGAGGGGACCCGGAGGCGATCGATCCCACGGTCGACGACATCGCCTGCCACCCACCCCGGGGCAATCTGGCGATCTTTCATCGCGACTTCGGACGCTGTCCCGGCCCGATCCCGCTCGGCTCCCTCTATTTCGGCGCAACGCTTTTCGCTCGCCCCGGCCCGATGAGAGCGAGGATCGAACGGGTGAACGATTGACGGAGAACGGCAATGAACTGGTCCCCGGATGAACTGGCAAGGATCGATCAGGCGGATGACCTGAAGATCGCTCCCTTTCGCGAGGATGGCGTCACCTATGGCACGCCGACCTGGATCTGGGAGGTCGTTGTCGACGGCGCGCTCTATGTACGCGGCTACCATGGCAGGAAATCGCGCTGGTATCAGGCCGCGATCCGCCAGAAGGCCGGGCGGATCATCGCGGCGGGCATGACGCGCGAGGTCGGCTTCGAACCCGTCGAGGGATCGATCAACGACCGCATCGATGAGGCCTACCGTGCGAAGTACGCCAGCAGCCCATATCTGGCGCCGATGATTGGCGCCCGTGCGCGTGCGGCGACCGTGAAGATTGCTCCACGAGACACGGTGCCCTGACGCCCGGTCTTGGATGTAAGCCGACTAATAACTCGGCGCCTGAACCGCAAATCCGCAGACTTCAGACGTCTGAAGCGAGGCCACAGGAAAGGAGCGGCGCATGCTCTCGACAATTCTCTACGGGCCGGGAGACATCCGGGTCGAAGACCGTGACCGTCCCGCCATCCAGAAGCCGACCGATGCCGTGATCCGCGTCGCGGTGAGCTGCGTGTGCGGCTCGGATCTGTGGCCTTATCGCGGGCTTCAGGCGACCGATGGGCCGACCCCGATGGGCCACGAATATTGCGGCATCGTCGAGGAGGTCGGCAGCGCCGTGAAGACCATCAAGCCGGGTCAGTTCGTCATCGGCTCGTTCTTCGCCTCCGACAATACCTGCCCGCATTGCCGCTTCGGCTATCAGAGCTCGTGCCAGCATCGGGAGTTCGTCGGCGGGGCGCAGGCGCCCTATCTGAGAGTGCCGCTCGCCGACGGCACGCTGGTCGCCACGCCGGAGGTGCCCTCGGACGAGCTCCTGCCCAGCCTGCTCGCCGTCTCCGACGTCATGGGGACCGGCTGGTTCGCCGCCGACGCGGCGAATGTGAGGCCCGGCTCGACGGTCGCCGTCGTTGGCGATGGCGCCGTCGGACTTCTCGGTGTCCTCTCGGCCAAGTTGATGGGAGCCGAGCGCATCATCGCCATGAGCCGCCACGCGCCACGCCAGGCGATCGCAAGGGCGTTCGGCGCCACCGACATCGTCGAGGAGCGCGGCGATGCCGGTGTCGAGCGCATCCGGGAACTGACCCGAGGCGTCGGCGCGGATTCGATCCTCGAATGTGTCGGTACGCAGGAATCGATGATGCAGGCGATCCGTTCCATTCGGGCGGGCGGCTCGATCGGCTATGTCGGCGTTCCCCATGGCGTCGAGCTCGACGGCGAGCAGCTCTTCTTCGCCCATGTGCATCTGCACGGCGGACCGGCACCTGTGCGCCGCTATCTGCCCGACCTGATCAGGATGGTGTTCGACCGTGAGATCGAGCCGGGCAGGGTGTTCGACATGGAGTTGCCGCTCGCCGAGGTCGCCGAGGCTTACAGCGCGATGGATGAGCGGCGCGCGATCAAGGTCTTGCTCCGCCCCTGACCAAGATGAGAAGCCGCTGCTTCCGCGCGGCGACGGTCGATATCAAAGTGAAATAAGGGAAGCGATGATGAAGAAATTTCTGGCCGCTACCGCGATATCGGTCGCACTAAGCGAGCCCGGTTTCGCACAGCAGGCAAGCGGAGGCGCGCCCATGTCGCAAAGCGGTTCCACGCTGTCGATCACCGACATTCAGGCGGTCTCGCCGGCACTCGGCCGGTACGCCCAGGAGGATGTGCTGGGAGACTTGTGGCGGCGGCCGCAAATGTCGCCGCGAGACCGCAGCATCGTGACGGTGTCCGTCCTCATCGCGCGCAATCAGGGCTTCGATCTGAAGCATTACATGAATGTGGCGCTCGACAGCGGTGTCAGCCCGGCCGAGCTCTCCGAGATCATCACCCATCTGGCGTTCTATTCCGGCTGGTCGAACGCCATGTCGGCTGTCGCCGCGGCGAAGGAGGTCTTCGCCGAACGGGGCATCAAGGCCGATCAACTGCCGCCCGCCTCGCCGGAGCTACTGCCGCTGAACGAGGAGGTCGAGCGCCAGCGTGCCACCGGCGTCGAGAAGAATGTCGGTCCGATCTCGCCCGGCCTCGTCACGTTCACCACCGACCCGCTCTTCCTCGATCTCTGGCAGCGTCCGGCTCTGGCGCCCCGCGATCGCAGTCTCGTGACGGTCAGTTCGCTGATCGCCTCCGGTCAGAGCGCCCAGATCACCTATCACCTCAACCGGGCGATGAATAACGGGCTTACTGCGGAAGAGGCCGGCGAATTGATTGCCCAGACCGCCTTCTATGCGGGCTGGCCCAACGCTTTCTCGGCTTCGGCGGTGGTCGGCGAGGTGCTGCGCAACCGGCCGAAGTGAGCGCGCCACCGACCTTACGCAAAGGTGATCGGGCGCGGTCGCGTTACAACTCGTGAGCTCCCTCTCTCATGTGTATGAGCTTTCAATCATTGCTCGGCCATGAGAGAGGCTCACGAATGGAGCGGCAGAACGTCAATGACATGATGGTGTTCCTGGCGGTGGCTCGTGAGCGCAGCTTCACCAAGGCCGCCGCCAAGTTCGGCGTGTCGCAATCGGCGCTCAGCCATACCATCCGCCAGCTGGAGGAACGGCTCGGCATTCGGCTGCTGATGCGGACGACGCGCAGCGTCTCGCCGACGGAGGCGGGCGAACGCATGCTGCAGAGCATCGGTCCGCTTTTCGACGAGATCGGATCGGCGATCGACGGGCTGAATGCCCTCAGGGAGAAACCGGCGGGCACTATCCGCCTCACCGCCGGCGATTACCAGATCCAGTGCTATCTCTGGCCGAGGCTACGCACCTTCCTGCACCAATATCCGGACATCCGGCTTGAACTGGACGTGAATTACGGCCTGCAGGACATCGTCAGCGATGGCTACGATGCCGGCGTCCGCTTCGGTGAGCAGATCGCCAAGGACATGATTTCCGTCAGGATCGGGCCGGACATACGCTTCGCGGTGGTCGCGGCGGAATCCTATTTCTCCTCGCGTGATATTCCCCAGCACCCCAAGGACCTGACGCAGCACAAATGCATCAACCTGCGCTTTCCGACCCTGGGCGGCCTCTATGCCTGGGAGTTCGAGGAGAATGGCCGGGAGATCAAGGTGCGGGTGGATGGGCAACTGGTCTTCAACACCATCTACAATGTGCTGGAGGCCGCCACCGACGGGTTCGGCTTTGCCTTCGTGCCGGAGGACATTGCCAAGCCGCATCTGGAGGCCGGCCGGCTGCATCGGTTCCTGGAGGCCTATTCGCCCTATTGGGAAGGATTCCATTTGTATTACCCGAGCCGGCGGCAGGCTTCCCCAGCCTTTTCACTCCTCGTGAACGCATTGCGCTATTCGGTGTGATGGAGCATCCGACACTCGATCCTGCCGAGCCGCCTCAAGCTTCCTGAGGCCGTAACCGTTTCCACGCAGGGCCGAAGATCCCGTTGCGGCGTGGGCACTGGTGACACAGCGCGGGCGGGCGCTGCCAAGCGCGCCGTCAGGAGATGAACAGGATCTCGAGACTGCGCGGCCCCAGCTGGGCGATGTCGCCGACGGCTTTGCCCATCAGCGCAAGGGCGAGTGGCGAGCCATGCGATACCGTCGCCTGAGACGGGTTCGCCTCATCCTCGCCGACGATGCGGTAGGTCTGAGTACGCCCGTCATCGCGTTCGAAGGTCACGGTGTGACCGAAGGCAATGACGTCATTCGATGCCGGCGGCGGAGTGACCCGGGCCGTCTTTACGCGCTGGGTATAATAGTGGACGTCCCGGGTCGGCAGCGCCGACTGCCGTCGCCGCTCATTGACGTCTTCCAATGCATGAGCTGTCGTAAGAGCGCGCTGGGCACGGGCCAATTCCTCTTGCAGCATCTGAAGGCCAACCTCCGTGACGAGATTGATCCGGTCGGAGATCGGACGCGCCGGCAAGATGGTCTCAGATGCCGCCTCGGCACTTTCTTCCTTTGCAAATGCCACACTCAAGTCGTCGAGCCTCCCGGCAAAATTCGCCCAAGATGTGTCCTCATACGCCAGATCAAAGCGGCGAACACATCGCGGGTACCACAAAAAAGGGTTGCTGGCGCGTGGATCCCAACAGCCGCATCAGAGTGCAGGAACAGTGTGGCCCCAGAGCGCAAACCCAGGAGGCCAGCTGTTACGATGTCGACAGGCTCGATGGGCGCGGCATGGAGTGATGTGCGTCGATTTGAGTCCACACGCATCGCCGCGCCCCTGCAAACCTAACGCGGGACCTTCACGAAAAGGTCTCTGAAGCGGGACGGTTGGCAGCGCAGATACTGGTCGGCGGCGCCGACCTGACCGCCTAGCGCGGCAGCGGCGTGCCAAGGCCAGCGGGGATCGTAGAGGATGGTGCGTGCGAGTCCGACGAGATCGGCGTCGCCGGTCGCAACAATCGCCTCCGCCTGCTCGTAGCCGGTAATGAGCCCGACAGCCACGACCGGCATCGAGACATGAGCCTTCACGACGCGCGCCAGTGGAACCTGATAGCCGGGAGAGAGCGGAATCGCCTGCGACGGGTGCAGGCCGCCGCTCGAAACATGGATGGCAGCGCAGCCCCGCGCTTCCAGCTCTTTGGCGAAGGCGATCGTCTGGTCCACGTCCCAGCCGCCTTCCACCCAATCGGTCGCCGACACCCGCATCGTTACCGGGCGGTCGGCCGGGAACGCGTCGCGCACAGCGTCAAACACCTCGAGAGGGAAACGCATGCGGTTCTCGAGAGTGCCGCCATAGGCGTCCTCACGCCGATTGGAGATCGGCGACAGGAATTGGTGAAGGAGGTAGCCGTGCGCGCCGTGGATCTGGATGGCGTCGAGCCCTAGCCGGCCGGCGCGGGCGGCGGCCGCGGCAAAAGCATCGCGCACCCTTTTGAGGCCTTCGGCATCCAGTGCGTGAGGGGGCCTGTTACTCTCCGCGAACGGAATTGCGGACGGTGCGACCGTCTGCCAGCCGTTCGGCGAGGAAGGTGCGATGTGCTGGCCACCGAGCCAGGGCTTTTCGGTCGACGCCTTGCGACCCGCGTGGGCGAGCTGGATGGCGATCGGCATGTCAGACCAGCGGCGCACGGCATCAAGCGTCCGGCCCATCGCGGCCTCGGTCGCGTCGTCGTAAAGCCCCACGTCACCATAGGAGATGCGCCCCTCGGGAACGACCGCGGTTGCCTCGATGGTGAGCAAGGCTGCGCCAGAGAGCGCGAGCTGCCCCAGATGGATGAGGTGCCAATCCGTCATGCGGCCGTCCTCAGCCGAGTACTGGCACATAGGCGCGATGACAATTCGGTTCGCGAGCTTGAGTTTGCCGACGGCGAAGGGGGTGAAGAGCGTGGGGGCGGTCAACGGCGGCCTCTTTATCTTGCTATGAAAATGGAGGGTCCGACAGGAGTTCGCGGAGCGCCAATGGTACATATCGGGAGAAGGTCGCTCCCGCGTGTCAGCAGCAACACGGAACCTCGCACGTCACTTACTCGCACCACGCGACCGCATGTCCTACCTCTACATCAACAATCTCTCACGCAGCATTCATTTCGCACGCAACCAGCTCTCTTGGCCGGCCCCCTGAAAAGTGGTCTTCCGTGAAGTAGGCTTTCGGGCCTTTGGAGGATGGCGCTATGGCGTAGAAGAACCACAGGTCTGACGAGATCGTCTCGAAGCTTCGGCAGGTGGACGCATTGGTGTCACAGGGCGGCCTGTGGCTGAAGCGATCCGGTCGATGGAAGTGACCTCGTTCACCTATTATCGCTGGCGCAAGGAGTTCGGTGGGCTGAAGAGCTACCAGATGAAGCGCCGCGCCGGCTGCCATTCCCTTCGCGTAACCCTTTCCCATCGGAGCTTTGCGATGTCCCACAACTTCCTGCAGCCGCTCACCGGGTCTTTCGCCATGCCGGCGGCGGAGAATCCGACCGTCGCCATGGTGGAGGCGGCCTATCGCCACCATGGGCTCGACTGGCGCTACATCAATTGCGAGGTCGCCCCCGAGGCGCTGGGCGACGCGGTACGTGGCGCGCGGGCGATGGGATGGCGGGGATTCAACTGCTCGATCCCGCACAAGGTGGCGGTGATCGAGCATCTCGACGGACTTGGCGAGTCGGCGCAAATCATCGGCGCGGTGAACACCATCGTGCGTCGGGGAGACGAACTGATCGGCGAGAACACCGACGGCAAGGGCTTCGTGAAGGCGCTTTCCGACGTGGTCGATCCGACCGGCAAGACGGTCGTGCTGTTCGGCGCCGGCGGTGCGGCGCGGGCGGTCGGCGTCGAGCTCGCGCTGGCCGGCGCCGCCCGCATCAGCGTGGTCAATCGGGGCCGCGCGCGGGGCGAAGAGGTGGCGGGACTTCTGAATGCCCGTACCAGAGCCGAGGCCGACTACATCGCCTGGGAGGGGACGTTCAAGGTGCCGGTGGGCACCGACATCGTCATCAACGCCACCTCGATCGGGCTTTTCCCTAAGGTGGAGGAAACGCTCGACCTCGACACGGACACGCTGATGCCGACCATGGTGGTCGCCGACGGCATTCACAACCCGCCGCTGACACGGCTTCTGAAGGCCGCGCAGGCGCGCGGCTGCCGGACGGTGGACGGGCTCGGCATGCTGGTGGGGCAGGGGGTGATCGGTATCAAATACTGGACCGGCATCGATGCCGATCCGGCCGTCATGCGCCAAGCCTTGCTCGACCTCAAGCTGTGACGGGTTGCTTTGGATGGAGGCGACTTTCCCGATCCAACCGTCGAGGCGCCCGAGGACGGGATCACAGGCCAGAGGATGGTCCCAGGTTCAGCCGACCCGAGACCGATCATGGCCGTGGTCAGCGGAAAGCAGCTCTCTAAAGCGCCGCTTCGATACTGCGGGTCGACAGCACCTCTGTCCGCGTAGAACAGCGTCAGCCGGCGTGGACGACGTGCCAGAGCGGCTGCCGGGTAAGCACCGGAGCGGCTTCGACCGCTTTGCCGGCTGCCTGCCGGGCGAAGGCCGGGATGTCGCCGCGGTTGAGGCCGAAATCGGCCAGCTGACGGTCGGTATGGGCCGCAAGCTCGGCCACGACCCGCTTGTAGACGAGGTGCCGAGCGAAGGCTGTCCGCAGGGCGATGCCGATCTGGGCGATCTGCACGATAGGTTCTCCCAATGGTTTATGCTGCATAGCAGCAAGCATCGGGGAACATAGTGTGCGGCGCAGCATCGCAGAAGCGCGAAATGCGCGCCGGAGCCATGCGTTCTGATCGGACGTGGAAAGCCGGAAAAAATCCGCCGACCCGCTTCGGCGCAAGCGGGTCGGCGGCACCACGCGGGTCCGGCGGGAGACGGCCCACGATCTCGGGGGACGGGGAGGTTTCCGGCCCCCGGAGCTGTTTCCGATCGGCTGGAACGGCGGATCGGCGGGAAGCGCCCCGTGTTCGTCCTGTCCTAGGCGGCCAAATCCTCCGCCGGGGCCTTGGCGCCGGTCATGAAGGCCACCGCGTCGGACATGGTGTAGTCCTTCGGGTTGATGACGCAGAGCCGGCGGCCGAGCCGGTGAATGTGGATGCGGTCGGCGATCTCGAACACATGCGGCATGTTGTGGCTGATCAACACGATCGGCAGGCCGCGCGAGCGCACCTCGAGGATCAGCTCGAGCACGCGACGGGATTCCTTGACGCCGAGCGCGGCGGTCGGCTCGTCCATGATGACGACGCGCGAGCCGAAGGCGGCGGCGCGCGCCACCGCCACGCCCTGCCGCTGGCCGCCCGAGAGCGTCTCCACCGTCTGGTTGATGCTCTGCACCGTCATAAGGCCGAGCTCGCTGAGCTTGTCGCGGGCGATCTTCTGCATCGCCGGCCGGTCGAGCATGCGGAACACCGAGCCGAGCATGCCCGGCCGGCGAATCTCGCGGCCGAGGAACATGTTGTCGGCGATCGACAGGCTGGGCGAGAGCGCCAGCGACTGGTGCACCGTCTCGATGCCGGCCCGCTGGGCGTCCATCGGCGAGCCGAACTTCGTCACCTCGCCATCGAGCCGGATCTCGCCCTCGTCGGGGATCAGGGCGCCGGACAGCGCCTTGATAAGCGAGGACTTGCCGGCGCCGTTGTCGCCGATCACCGCCAGGATCTCGCCGGGGTAGAGATCGAAATCGGCGCGGTCCATGGCAGTGACCCGGCCGTAACGCTTCACCAGACCACGGGCGGAGAGGACGGGGGTGATGGGGGCAGCGGGCTTGGACATGGTCTTCAGCTCCGTGAGAACCGTGTTCGTGATCATGCCGACACCTTGCGGATCCACTGGTCGAGCGCGACCGCGACGATGATGAGGATGCCGACGGTGAACTCCTGCCAGAGTACGTCGACGCCGGAGAGTGCGAGGCCGTTGCGGAACACGCCGACGATGAGCGCGCCGATCAGCGTACCGATGATCGAGCCGCGTCCGCCGAACAGGCTGGCGCCGCCGATCACCACCGCGGTGATGCTGTCGAGATTGGCGGTCTGGCCGGCCTGCGGGCTCACCGAGCCGATGCGCCCGATCAGCGCCCAGGCACCGAGCGCGCAGATGACGCCCGCGGCGACATAGACGGTGAACAGCACCTTGCGGGTGCGGATGCCGGAGAGCTCGGCCGCCGCCGGATCGTCGCCCACCGCGTAGAGATGCCGGCCAAAGGCGGTACGGTTCAGCACGTACCAAACCAGCGCGATCAGCCCCAGCAGGAAGAAGGAGCCATAGGTGAAGCGGGCGCCGAACACGTCCACCGGCGTGCCGAGGAACTGAAGGAACGGCGCCGCCTTGGCGACGTCCTGCGAGCGGATGGTCTCGGAGGCCGAGTACCAGAGGTTCAGCGCGAAGAAGATAGACCAGGTGCCGAGGGTGACGATGAAGGGCGGCAGCCTCAGTCGCGTCACCAGCACGCCGTTGATCGCGCCGCAGCCGCCGCCGACCATGATGCCCATCATGAAGGCGAGCGGCGCCGGCACGCCAAGCGTCACCGCCAGCTTGCCCATCACTACCGAGCACAGCACCATGATGGCGCCGACCGACAGATCGATGCCGGCGGTGATGACGATCAGCGTCTGGGCGATGCCGATGATGCCGATGATCGTCACCTGCTGGATGATCAGCGACAGGTTGAAGGACGACAGGAAGCGGCCGCCCACGATCAGGCTGAAGCCGATGATGCCGAGCACCAGCACGATGGCCGGCACCGCGGTCGGGTTGGCGTGCAGGAAATGCTGCACGCGCTGAAGCGGCGATTTTGGCGCGACGTCGAACTCGGCAACACGGCTGTCGCGCTTTTCGAGCACCTGCTCGAAAGCCTGCATTGCCGGGTGACCCGAAGGGTTCGCTCCGGAACTGCTCACATCGGTCATCGCCATACCCTCCCGCAGACCGGCTTCGCGCTGGCGACGCACGGGGCCGGGAGAGGCTCCCGGCAGGAGCCTCTCTGTTGATTCACATGGACGATCCGTGCCGCCGGGGCGGCACCATGTCAGACCATCCGCGCCGCCCGGGGGACGGCGCGGAGAGCGATCAGCCCCAGCACTTCTTCAGCGCTTCCGAGGACGGGATCGACTTGATGCCGGGCACCGGCTTGTCGGTGACCAGCTCGACGCCGGTGTTCACGAAGTCGAGGCCGGGGGTAGCCTGCGGCTTGGCGCCGGTATCGGCAAAGGCCTTCACCGCCTCGATGCCCTTGGACGCCATCAGCAGCGGGAACTGCATGGAGGTGGCGCCGATGACGCCGTCGGCGACGTTACGCACGCCCGGGCAGCCGCCGTCGACCGAGACGATCAGCACATCCTTGTCGCGGCCGACCGACTTCAGCGCCTCATAGGCGCCGGCCGCCGCCGGTTCGTTGATCGTGTAGACCACCGAAACCTCGGGGTCCTTCTGGAGCAGGTTCTCCATCGCCTTGCGGCCGCCCTCCTCGTTGCCGAGGGTGGTGTCGTGGCCGACGATGCGCTTGTCCTTCTCGTCGCCGATCACCGCCGGATTGGCGAGATCGATGCCGAAGCCCTTCATGAAGCCCTGGTCGCGGGAGACGTCGACCGAGACCTGGTTCACGCTCAGGTCGAGCAGCGCGACCTTGGCAGAGCCGGCCTTCTCGCCCAGCGCCTTGGCCGCCCATTGCCCGATCATCTCGCCGGCGAGGAAATTGTCGGTGGCGAAGGTGGCGTCGGCGGCGTTCGGCGGGTCGAGCTGCGTATCGAGGGCGATGACCAGGATGCCGGCGGCGCGGGCCTTCTCGATGGAGGGCACGATGGCGCGCGAGTCGCTCGGCGTGATCAGGATGCCCTTGGCACCGGCGGCGATGAGGTTCTCCACCGCGGCGACTTGCGAGTCGTTGTCGCCGTCGACCTTGCCGGCGAAGGAGCGCAGTTCCATGCCGAGTTCGTCGGCCTTGGCCTGCGCGCCCTCCTTCATCTTCACGAAGAAGGGGTTGGTGTTGGTCTTGGTGATGATGCCGACGATCGGCTTGTCGGCCGCGGCGGCGAGCCCGGCGCCCGCAAGCGTGGCACTGGCGAGCGCGACGGCGGAAACAGCCGAGAAAACAAGGTGATGCCGGAACGAGCGGCGCATGCTTCCCTCCCTTGGGGCGATGTGAAATCGCGCGGGTTTGCCCCGCGACGTGCTCTTTGACGCTTTCATGAAGCCGCAGGGTCGAACCTCTGTCAATAAATAAATCACTCAGATTTAATAATTGACAGGCCCGACTTGCCTGCCTCATCCTTTCGACGATAGACCTGCCCAACGAAGCGGCGGCGCGAGAACAAGACGGTGAGGAGCACAGGGAGCATGGAGGAGACGGCGTCCTTTCCGATTCCGGACGAGTCCGCGCCGCTCTCCCCCGCTGGCCGCGGCACCAACCCGACCGGCGTGCGGCTCTACAATGAGCGGGTCATCCTCTCGTTGATCCGCCGGCATCGGGCACTCGGCAAGGTCGATATCGCCCGCCTGACCGGGCTCTCGACCCAGACCACCACCGTGATCATGAACCGGCTGCATGCGGATGGCCTGCTGACGGCCGGCGAGCGCCAGCGCGGGCGTATCGGCCAGCCCTCGGTGCCGTTTTCGCTGAATCCGGACGGTGCCTTCGGCCTTGGGCTGATGATCGGCCGGCGCTCCTCCGATCTGGTGCTGATGGACTTCACCGCCGGCATCCGCGCCCGCGCCCGCCTCACCTATGCCTATCCGCTGCCGCAGGCGCTGATGGATTTCGCGGAACGGGAGATCCCCCGGCTGACCGCCGTGCTCACCGAGGAACAGCGCGCCCGCGTCACCGGCATCGGCGTCGCCATGCCCTTCGAGCTGTGGAACTGGGAAGCCGACCTCGAAACGCCGCCCGGCGCGCTTGCCAGCTGGCGGACCTTCGACGTCACGCGGGAGCTGGGGCGGCTGTTCCCGGACTGGCCGGTGCGCATGTGCAACGACGCCACCTCCGCCTGCGCCGCCGAGCTGACCTTCGGCCGCGGGGCGGCGTTCCACGACTTCGCCTATCTCTATATCGGCACCTTCATCGGCGGCGGCATCGTGCTGAATGGCAGCCTGTTCCCCGGCCGCTCGGGCAATGCCGGCGCGCTCGGCTCGATGCCGATCCTGCGGCGCGAGGCGGACGGCACGGCCAGCCTGCAACAGCTCATCCGCACCGCATCCATCTACCGGCTGGAGCGACGGCTGATCGCCCGAGGCCTTCCCGGCACCGACATCTGGCTGTCGCCGGACGACTGGTCGAAATTTGCCGAACCGCTGGAAGACTGGATCGACGAGGCGGCTGACGGCCTGGCGCAGGCCATCGCCGCCATGCTGTCGGTGATCGATTTCGAGGCGATCGTCATCGACGGCGCCTTTCCCACCGATGTGCGGACCCGTCTTGTCGAGCGGACCCGCCAGCGGCTCGCCGCCATAGATCGACAGGGCCTTACCGACGCCGTGGTGGTGGAGGGCTCGGTCGGGCGCGACGCCCGTGCCATCGGCGGCGCCGCGCTGCCGCTGCTCGCCACCTTCGCGCGCGATTTCGACGTTCTTTTCAAGGAATAGGCCATGCTCAAGGGCATCGATCCGCTCATCGGCCCCGACCTGCTCAGGACATTGCGGGCCATGGGGCATGGCGACGAAATCGCCATCGTCGACGCCAACTACCCGGCCGACGCCCATGCTCGGCGCCTCGTCCGCATGGACGGACATTCCGCCCCGGCGATCCTCGACGCGGTGCTGTCGCTGATGCCGCTCGACGCGGCGGTCGAGCATGCCGCCTTCCGCCCGTGCGCCCATGGCGACTGCGGGCGGCTGGAGGAGGTGTTCGTCGAGTTCACGCGGATCATCGATCGGCGCGAGCCCGGCTTCCAGCTGGTGCCGATCTCGGGCGAGCCGTTCTACGACCGCATCCGCGCCGCCTATGCCATCGTCGCCTCGGGCGAGCGACGGCTCTACGGCAACATCATCCTGCGCAAGGGCGTCATCCGGCCGGAGGAGGCCACGGCATGATACTGGTCTGCGGAGAGGCGCTCATCGACCTGTTCGTCGGCCCGCCGGAGGGCACCGAGATGCCGGCCCGCGCGGTTGCCGGCGGCTCGCCCTTCAACGTCGCCATCGGCCTTGCGCGGCAGGGCGCGCGCGCCGCCTTTCTCGGCGGCATCTCGCGCGACCGCTTCGGCACGCTGCTCTCCGACATTCTCGAGCGCGAAGGGGTCGATACGCGTTTCATCGTGCGCACCGACCGGCTGTCGACCCTTTCGGCCATCGCTACCGCCCCGGACGGGCAGCCGAGCTATTCCTTCCACGGCGAGGCGGCGGCCGACCGTTCGCTGGCGCCGGAGGACCTGCCGCCGCAGCTGCCGGACCAGGTGCGTGCGCTCATCTTCGGCTCCTACACCATGGTGGTGGAACCGGTGGGCTCGGCCTATGCGCTGCTGGCAGCGCGCGAGAAGGGGCGCCGGGTGATCAGCGTCGACCCGAATGTGCGCCCGACCGTGGTGCGCGACATGAAGCGCTGGGGCGTCGCTGCCGAGCGCTTCTATCGCTGCGCCACCATCGTCAAGGCGAGCGACGAGGATGTGCGCACCGCACTGGGCGAGGACACCTCGCTTGCCGATGCGGCGGCCTACTGGCTGGGCCTCGGCGCCCGGCTGGTGGTGATCACTCGCGGTGCCGCCGGGGCGGTTGCCTTCAGCGCCGCCGGCACCGTGAGCGTGCCTGGCCGCGAGGTGAGCGTGCGCGACACGGTGGGCGCCGGCGACACGTTCCACGCCGCATTGCTCGCCCGTCTCGCAGCCACTGACCGGCTCGACGAAGCCGCCATCGCCGCGCTGGGTGCCGAGGCGATCGGCGACCTCCTCGCCTATGCGACAGCCGCGGCGGCGGTGACGATCACCCGCCGTGGCGCCGACCTGCCTCGCCGCGCCGATATCGAGGCGGTGCTGAGCGGGCCGGCCGCCTTGCCTGGCACGGTCGCTACGGCCTTGTGCGACATCTGAACCGGCGGCTCCTGATGATGTCCGCGACTGCGGATGTTGTTTCGCTTGTGGTGGTCGAGGCAGTCTGAAGCCTTTGGGGCTCCGGCGGCGCGCCACCAGGTACGAAGGCTCGCGAGTTCGGGCCTGATCCGAGGCCGGTGGCGCCGGTCCACTTCATGCCGGCGCCCCGCGTGCATCCCCCGCAATCGTCTCAGATCATGCCGTTCGCCTTGGCGATCACCTTCGTCAAGCTTCCGGTTGCCGGGAAGAGGGGGATGAGGCAGGCCTGCAGGGCGTGATAGATGTCGCCCTTGCCTGGGAACAGGGTGTGCGAGGGCACGAGGTCTTCCGTCAGTTCCTCATGCCAGCCGCCGTTCTTGTGATCGATGAAGACGCGCTCGATCAGGTCCCAGATCTTGCGGTAGTATTCCTCGTGGAAGTCGCTGGGGAGATGCTCGTTCAGGAAGTGCGCCGCCCCCGCGCCTTCGCAGGCGGGCCACCACAGCTTGTTGCGCTTGTCGGGCCTGTCGTTCCAGTCGAGCGTATAGAAGAACCCGCCCTTCTCTCCATCCCAACCAAGCACGACGGATTGCGAGAACAGGTTCTGGGCCGCAATCGGCATCCAGTCGTGTTTTCGGCCGCCAAGAACCCAAAGCTGGAGAATGAGGCGGGCCCATTCCAGCCAGTGGCCGGGGGTGGTTCCGGCGGGGCGGAACATCTCGTTCGGATGATAGTAATGCGTGTCGAGATCCCAGTTGGCACTGAAATGCTCGGCCACGCGCCAGCCGGCGCGACCGGCGATGCGACGGATGATCAGGTCGGCAATGCTTTCGGCCTTGGCGAGATAGCTTCGGTCGCCGGTCGCCTCGAAGGCGGCCATCAACGCCTCCGTCAAATGCATGTTGGAGTTCTGGCCACGGTAATCGTCGCGGCCGAGCGCCTGCCAGTCGGCGGCAAATTCCTCGGCGATGGCGTTGTGCTTGTCCTCCCAGAACCTGGCGTTCAGGACCTCCGTAATGTCGGCAAGCATGGCGTCGGCGAGCGGGTGGCCTATGGTCTTCGCAGATGAGGCCGCAAGCAGAACGAAGGCATGACCATAGCCCTGCTTGCTTGTGTCAACAGGACCATTGTCGTCGAGCGACCAGAAATAACCACCGTTTCTGGTGTCGCGATGATGGTTCCAAATATACTGCATGCCGTGATCGACCACGGCTGACGCACCCGGGCGGCCCAGCAGGGTGCCGATGGCGAAGCAATGCACGGCGCGCGCGGCAATATGAATGGGGCGAACCTGGCCGACGGCATTGAGAGGCCGGCCGATGTCGTCAAGATCGTAGAAGCCGCCTTTTGGGTTGATCGAATTGTGCTGGAAGAACTCGAACAGGCCATTCGCCTGTGCGAGCAGCCAATCACGGTGATAGGCGCGCCCCGTCCATTTCTGGAGAGAAGGAGATTGCGTTTCGTTTGTCATGGGATCCAGAAATGAGATCTTGGAGAGGCTGCGTATTATTACTGAATTGCGGCCGTATCGACGAATGGACTGCGTCCGATAAGCGTGGAGGCTGGGGTGCCCCACGCCACGCATTTTCCATCAGCGAGCCAATTGCGCCAGAACAGTAGCGCGAATGTCACCGTTTCGCACGAGGCGCCTGAACGGTGACCCTAAACTTCCTCAAGATTTAGGTAGGGTCCGTCGAGTTCTGAGGGCGCCCTGCATTTGGCCCAGCAGGAGCTGGAAAATCCGGGGTTAGGGTTCATGTCGACGGCGGCCTCGAAGAGCCATTCATGAGCGCAATCGGCGGCGCGTTGCCGATCGCGCTATGTGGACGTTCTGGCACCTACCGGAGATCCGGTTTCGGTGACGCTGCCAATGCCCTCTTATGGCGCGAACGGGATAGTGCGCTCGAACGGATGCCTACAGAATTGTGCCCGGAGTGGTCACTGCGCGTTGCCGAGTTTGGCTGAAACGACGACCGGCGCTCCTCAGCTCCGGTACGGTACGAGAATGTCGTCGAGATGCGCCGGGAACGGAGCTGCTTTTCGCGTCGCCAGGCTGACATTGATGGCGAGCTGCTCGAGGGTCGCCGCCAGATAGTCCTGCTCTGTGTGGCGCATCTCGAGGCTCGTCCAGAGCCGTTTGGCGTCGGCTTTCACAATGCGCAGGCGGATCTCCAGAGGAGCGCCTGCCGTCACTTCCCGGCGATACGCAATCCTGGCGTCGACCGTGAACAGCCCGAAGCCATGCGCCTGGGTATAGGCCGCGCCGAGGCCGTAGGCCGACAGCATGTCGTGGCAAGCGTCGTCGAAGATCTTGACGTAGTAGGCCATGTTCATATGGCCGTAGAGATCGACCCAGGCCGGATCCACGCTCGTGTGGCGGATATCGCGTTTAATCGGGACAGCTTTGCTCATGACATGATTCTAGAGACCGCTATCTTCCGTGACGAGCAGCTTATGCGGACGCCTCTGGTGCATGGCGGGCTCCGGTCACCGGCGCGGCCACGAACTCCTCCAGCCATCGGCGCAGCGCGGCGATGGCTGGATCGTTCCATCGGCGCGCGGGGGTGATGAAGTAATAGGCCCCGAGCCTCACCGACGTCGGGATCACCTCCACCAGCTCGCCTTCCGCCAGCATCTCGCCGGCCATGAGGTCGCTGACCAGAGCGACGCCCTGGCCGAGCCGCGCGGCTTCGACGGCGAGGTGGCCGTGCCACAGTTTGGGTCCCTTCAGCGGGGGGATATCGACGACGCCGGCATGCTCCAGCCAGTTTTCCCACTGCCGGGTCGACCGCTCGTGGATGAGCGGCAGGCCCACAAGGTCGACCACGTCGTCCAGCGGGCCGTGCGCGGCCTGAAAACCGGGGCTCGCGACGGCGAGAATGCGCGGGCGGAAGAAGATCTCGCCCCTCAGCTCATCCGGGAAGTTCGGGTTCTCCAGGTAGTTGATCTCGGCATCGACGTCGCCCTGGGAAAAATTCGGCCGCGAGGAGATCGGCTGCAGGATGATTTCGCGCCCCCCGATGAACTGCTCGATCTCCGGCAGCCGCGCTAGCAGGCGGCGAGAGGCAAGGCCGGCCATGCAGCAGATGTGCAGTGCGTCGCTGCTGCCACCCCACAGCTCGCCGGTGGCGCTGGCGATCAGATCGAGCGCGTGCGTGGTCTGCGCGGCGTAGCGCTTGCCTTCGCGCGTCAGCATCAGGCCTCGGCCGGATTTCTGGACCAGCTTGATGCCGATGGACAGTTCGAGGTTCTGGATGTGCCGGGAGACGACGGTGTGCGAGACCGCGAGTTCGTCGGCGGCGGAGCGGACGGAGCCGACCCGCCCGAATGTCTCAAATGCACGTAACGCCAGAAGCGGAGGCAGACGGCGACGCATGGAAAACTCCATTCGCAGGGGTACGCGAGCGAGCCGCGCGATAGGAGGCCCGGCCAGGCGGCACCCGAGTAGAAACGCTCTCCCACCTCCTGCGGTCAAGCGTTCCCCGGTGCATTTTTCGCACCGGTAGAGATGTTTCTAACTGCTTGTTGGTGCTCTGAAAGCACCTAGGCTCAACACACCTAGACTTCAGGGGCTAGGCAGGCAGGAGCAGCGTCGTGAGCGCCATTTCCAGAGCAGCGTCGATCGTCGGCGCCTACGAGTCGCCGCGCCGCCAGGCGCCGCGGCTGCATCCCTTCGCGCTCCAGATGGAGTGCGTCATGGGAGCGCTGGCCGATGCTGGCATCACGCTCTCCGAGGTCGACGGCCTGTGCGTCGCGGCCGGCGACTGGGCGGAAGGCGGGGGCGTGAGCAGCCTGACCGAGTTCGCCGAGTATGCCGGCATCACGCCCACCTATTTCGACAGCACCGATGTCGGCGGCTGCTCCTATATCGTTCACGCCGGACACGCGGCGGCGGCCATCGCGGCGGGGCTCGCCGAGGTCGTGGTCATCAGCTACGCGTCGTGTCCGCGCTGGTGGCCGCTCGCGACCCCGTCCTTCGATCCGTTCGTGCTTCCGGCGGGGCCGGGCCAGTTCGAGATTCCCTACGGGCCGACCCTGATCTCTGCCTATGCGATGTATGCGCAGCGCCACATGGCGCTGTACGGCACGACATCGGAGCAACTGGCGAAGGTCGCGGTGACCTTCCGCCAGCATGCGGCGGGCAATCCCGACGCCCGCTTCCGGGCGCCGATCACCGTCGACGACGTGCTGGCGTCGGCGCCGATCGCCTCGCCGTTGCGCAAGCTCGACTGTTGCGTGGTGACGGATGGCGGTGGCGCGATCGTCATGACCAGCCGCGAGCGGGCGCGCGACTGCCGGAAGCGGCCGGTGCATCTCGCCGGCTTCGGCAGCGCGGCGGCGCGTACCCAGCTCAGCCAGATCTCGCCGGACATCGCGACGCCGGCCGCCATCTCCGGCCCCCGCGCCTTCGCCATGGCAGGGGTCGACCGCGACACCATCGACGTGGCGCAAATCTATGACGCCTTCACCATCACGCCCATGCTGGCGCTTGAGGACCTCGGCTTCTGCCCGAAGGGCGAGAGCGGCGGCTTCGTGGATGACGGCCATCTCACCCTTGGCGGTCGGCTGCCGACCAATACCGACGGGGGCGGCCTGTCGTCCAACCATCCCGGCAAGCGCGGCATCTTCACCCTGATCGAGGGCGTGCGGCAGCTGCGCGGCGAGGGGCCGGGCATCCAGGTGCCGGATGCCGAGGTGGCGCTCGTGCATGGGCTGGGCGGGACGTTCTGTGCCGCTGCCACCGCCATCCTCACCGTCTAGGAGTGCCCGATGAGCGCGCCGAGCCTGCCCGTCACCGATCTGGTCTCCGACCCCTTCTGGGAAGGTGCTCGCGCCGGGAAACTGATGATCCAGCGCTGTCCGGTCACCGGTCGTCATCAATGGTACCCGCGCGCCCATTCCCTCCACGCCTCCGGGGCCGTGCCGGATTGGGTCGAGGCGAGCGGCCGCGGCACCGTGTTTTCCTTCTCCACCATCCATCGCGGCGGACAGGGCGACGCGCCCTATGTCTGCGCGCTCGTCATGCTGGAGGAAGACGTGCTGATGCTGACGCGGCTGGAAGGCATCGCCGCCGACGCCATCCGCGTCGGCATGCCGGTCGAGGTCGCCTTCGGCGCGATTGCCGGCTCGCCGGTGCTGCCGCTGTTCCGCCCAGTGGAGGCGCGGGCATGACGATTCCTTTTTCCGCCATCGAAGCCGGCCAGAGCTTCGTCTCGGCGCGGGTGACGGTGACCGAGACGCATATCGTGCTGTTCGCCGGGCTGACCGGCGACTTCAACCCGCTGCACATGGATGCCGAGTTCACGGCCGGCAGCGACTTCGGGCGGCGGATCGCCCACGGCATGCTTGGCCATGCCCTGAGCACCGGGCTGCGCTCGCCGATCGACGATTGGGCCATCGAGGCGTTCCTCGAGACGCGGCGCCGTTTCGTCGCGCCGGTCTTCGCCGGCGACACGGTGCACTACCAGGCCACGGTGCTCGAAGCGCGCCCGAGCCGGTCGCGGGAGGGGGCCGGCATTGTGCGGATCGGCATGTCGCTCAGGAACCAGCAAGGGGTCGTGGTGCAGGAGGGCGAGGACGTCCTGCTGGTCGGGGGCGGTGTCGAAGGAGAACTGGCATGAGCATGCAGCGCCTCGCAGGGCACACCGCCTTCGTCACCGGCGGGGCGGGCGGTATCGGCAGCGCGATCTGCGAGCGGCTCGCCTCCGAGGGCGCCCGCGTGATCGTTGCCGATCTGGTGCTCGAGCAGGCCGAGGCCTGTGCCGAACGTCTCGCCAGCCAGGGATATGCCGTCCATGCCGCCGCCCTCGACGTCGCGGACCGAGAGAGCTGGCAGCAATCCGTCGCCGCGCTGCCTACCGGCTTCCGCGAGGTCGACATCATGGCCAATGTCGCGGGCATCGTGCGCGACCGCTCGCTGCCGAAGATGACCGATCGCGAATGGAGCGAGGTGATCGACGTCAGCCTGCGCGGCACCTGGCTCGGCTGCCAGACCGCCTTCGAGCTCATCGGCAAGCGCGGCTGGGGGCGGATCATCAATACCGCCTCGACGGCGATGTTCGGTTCCTTCGGCCAGTCGAACTATTCCGCCGCCAAGGCCGGGATCGCCGGCCTCACCCATGCGGTGGCGCTGGAAGGCGCGCGCCGGGGCATCCTCGTCAACGCCATCGCGCCGGGGATCGTGGAAACCGCCATCCTGAAGGACGTTCCTGCGACGCTGCGCGAGAGCTGGATCGCGAAGATGCCGCTCGGCCGAACCGCGCGCCCATCCGAGATCGCCTCGGTGGCGGCGTTCCTGGCATCCGACGACGCGAGCTACGTCACCGGCCAGGTGATCGTCGTCGATGGCGGCGCCACCACCGGTGACTACTGACCCGTGGCGGGCAATCTATCAAAACAAAGAGGGGACCGACCGATGACAATGCTGAACCGACGACATGTCCTGATGGCGGGTGCCGCCGGACTGGTCGCCACCGCGTGGCGGATTTCGCCGGCAAGCGCCGCCGACGACGTGCTCTATGCCGCCGCGAAGAAAGAAGGCGCCCTCAACCTTTATTGGGGCTCCTACGAGCAGAAGACGATCGAGGACATCCGCGACGCCTTCAAGGCCAAGTATCCCGGCATCGAGGTCAACCTGCTGCGGCAGGCGTCGCAGACCGTCTACACGCGCCTGCGGCTGGAAATCCAGAACGATGCCGTCCAGTGCGATTCGCTCGGCACGACCAACCTGCTCCACTACCAGGAGCTCAAGAAGATCAACGCCATCCAGGCTTTCGAGCCCAGCAACGCCGGAATGCTGCCCGCGGCGTTCCGCACACTCGATCCCGACAACACCTATCATGTCGGCGCCATCAGCCTGACCACCATCAACCAGTCGTCCAAGGTCACCGAGCCTCCCAAGTCGTGGCAGGCGCTGCTCGATGCGCCCTGGGCCGGCAAGATCACCACCGGCAGCCCCGCCTATTCCGGCGACGTCGCCAGCTGGGTGGTGGCCATTCGCAAGAAGTACGGCGACGACTACCTCAAGGCGTTCGCCAAGCAGAAGCCGAAGGTCGGCCAGTCGAATGTCGACACCGTCACCGACATCCTGTCCGGCGAGCGCACGGTGGGTTCCGGGGCGCCGTTCAGCTACTCGCTCGCCCAGAAGGTCGCCGGCAATCCGATCGACGTCACCATCCCGGAGGATGACGCGATCCTGAATCTCGGCCTGACCGCCGTGCCGACGAAAGCACCGCACCCCAATGCCGGCAAGCTGTTCACCGACTTCCTCTACTCGGTCGAGGTGTCGCAGATCCTGTCGAGGAACTTCTGGCCGACACTGCGCACCGACGTGCCCTGGGCCGAGGGGCGAACGCTGGAATCGGTCAAGTGGTATCGCAATCCGGTCGACAATCTCGCCGCCGAAGTCGCGGAAGGGATTGCGAAGTGGAAGGAATATATCGTCTGACACGATAGCCCGGTCATCCGCGCGCCGGTTGACCGGGCCGCCGCAGCCGTTGCGACCACCGCGCGAGGGAGGCGGCGGGCTCCGGAATTGGGCCGCCCCTGCGGCGCGAGAACCTGAAAGCACATTCATGGTCCCTCAATCCCCGTCCAAGGCGGCCGGCGCCGCAGCCCTCGGCTACTGGCGCCATCACGCGGTGCGCGGGCTGGTCTTCGTCGCGCTGCTGGCCGTCCTGGCCCTGCTTGTCGTCCACCCGCTGGGCTGGATCGTCTTCAACAGCCTGCACGATGACGACACCGGCCGGTGGACGCTGAACAATTACGGCCAGATCCTGCGCTCGGCGTCGCTGATCGCCCCCCTGCTGAACTCGCTGCTGCTCGCGACGGCGGTCGCGGTTCTTTCCACCCTGATCGGCGTCCCCCTGGCCTGGCTGGTGGCCCGCACCGACCTGCCCGGTCGCGGGCTCATCCGGGTGCTCACTTTGGCGGCCTTCGTCACGCCGTCCTTCATCGGCGCTCTCGGATGGATCCTGCTCGCGGCGCCGAATTCCGGCTGGCTGAATGTCGGCTGGCGCTGGATCACCGGCGCGGAGAATGCGCTGCTCGACATCTACACCATGGCCGGCACGGTGTTCGTCTGCGCCATCTACACCGTGCCCTATACTTTCACGATGGTATCGAGCGCGCTGGAGGAGATGCCGGTCGAGCTTGAGGACGCCGCCACCACGCTCGGCTCGGGCCTGCTCAGGACCATGCGCTCGGTGACGATCCCGCTGGTGATGCCGGCCGTGCTGGTCAGCTTCATCCTGTCCTTCATCCAGGGTATGACCCTGTTCGGCGTGCCGGCCTTCCTGCTCACGCCGGGCGGCACCCTGGTGGTGACCACCAAGCTTGCCGAGTTCTACCAGCTGTTCCCGCCGGCGCTGTTCCTCTCGGCGGCCTATTGC
Source organism: Ancylobacter sonchi (assembly GCF_018390695.1). GTDB lineage: Bacteria > Pseudomonadota > Alphaproteobacteria > Rhizobiales > Xanthobacteraceae > Ancylobacter > Ancylobacter sonchi. Next base: position 723,412 of record NZ_JAHBGF010000020.1, read on the forward strand.
ATGCCGCTGATCGCCATCACCGGTGCGCTGTTCTACGCACGCCGCCGCATTCTCGGGCGCCGGCAGTTCACCACGATCGGCGGCAAGGGCCGGGCCGGCCGTCGCATCCGGCTCGGCGGCTGGCGGGTACCCGCGCTGGCCTTCGCTCTGATCGTGCCGATGACGGCGGTGATCCTGCCCTACATCGCCATCGTGCTGGTGTCGCTCAGCCGGGCATGGGGACGCGGCCCGGTCCCGTCGAACCTCACCTTCCACTGGTATCGCTGGGCCATCATCGAGAATGGCGAGACCCAGCGGGCGATCGTCAACAGCCTGCTCTATGCCGGGCTGGCCGCCAGCTTCTGCATGCTGATCGGCATCCTCGTCGCCTACATCGTCGAGCGCCGGCTGGTGCGGGGCGCGAGCCTGATCGCCGCTCTGGTGACGATCCCGATCATCATTCCCGGCATTGTCCTGTCGGTCGGGTTCTTCTCCGCCTACACCCGCCCGCCGCTGAACTTCTACGGAACGGCGACCATTATCATCGCGGCCTTCGTCGCCACTTTCCTGCCCATCGCCTATTCGCAGGCCGGCTCGATCCTCAAGGGCATCAGCCCCGATCTCGAACGTGCCGCCCGCAGCGTGGGGGCGAGCGAGGGCCGGACCTTCGCGTCCATTACGGTGCCGCTCATGCGCGGCGGCCTAGTGGCCGGCTGGCTGCTGGTGTTCATCCCCATCATGCGGGAACTGTCGGTCGCGATCTTCCTCGTCTCCCCGAAGACCAATGTGATGACGACCCTGATCTACAACTACAAGGACGGCGGCAATTACGAGGCCGTCTGCGCGGCCAGCACGCTTCTCCTGTTCGGTACCTTGCTGGTCGTCCTCCTCGCGCGTGTCGTCGCCGAGGGGACGGCGAAGCGCCGGCGTAACGCGACGAGCCTCGGAGCCGCGACATGAGCGATATCGACATCCGCCAGCTTTCAAAGTCCTACGGCGCCTACCACGCGCTCCGGTCGATCGACCTGCGGATACCGAATGGCACGCTGCTCGCGCTCCTCGGCCCGTCGGGTTGCGGCAAGTCGACGACGCTGCAACTGCTGGCCGGCTTCGACACCCCGACCGGCGGCGAGATCCGGGCCGATGGCGAAGTGCTCTCCAGCCCCCAGCGCGTCATTCCGCCCGAGCGCCGCGGAATCTCGCTCGTGTTCCAGAACTACGCGGTCTGGCCGCACAAGACGGTGGCCGAGAACGTCGCGTTCGGGCTGCAACTGCGCAAGCTCCCGCGCGCCGAACTCGATGCACGTCTTGCCCGGGCGCTCGACACAGTGCGCCTCGGGGCGCTGGGCGACCGCTACCCCTTCGAGCTCTCGGGCGGCCAGCAGCAGCGCGTGGCGCTCGCCCGGGCGCTCGCCGTCGAGCCGCGCATCCTGTTGCTGGATGAACCGCTGTCGAACCTCGACGCGCATCTGCGCGAGGAGATGCGCTTCGAGATCCGGCGGGTCCATGACGAACTCGGCATCACCACGGTCTACGTGACCCACGATCAGGGTGAGGCACTGGTAACGGCCGACCAGGTTGCGGTCATGAAGGGCGGCATCGTCCAGCAGCTCGGCACGCCCGAGCAGATATTCGAGCAGCCTGCGAACGCTTTCGTCGCCTCCTTCATCGGCAGCAATAACGAGATCGCCGGCACGATCGGCGGGCCCGGCAGCTTCCTGCTGGGCGCACAACCCATTGCCGGCGTGGAACGCGCCTCCGGCACCACCGGCCAGCAGGCGGTGCTGTGCATCCGTCCCTCGCGCGTCGAACTGTGCGATGCCCGCGCCACCGGTAACGTGCTCGACGGTGTGGTGAAGCGCTCCGCTTATCTCGGAGAGTATCGCGACGTGCTGATCGAGATCGGCGAGGCCGGCACGCTGCGCGCCTTCGTGGCGCCCGATCGGCGCCCGCAGCCTGGCGAGCGGGTGCGGGTGCGTCTGCCGCCCGAGCACTGCCAGATCTTTCCGGCGCCGCGGGACTAGCCGGGCACCGACACGACTTCCAGCCCTATACGGAATCTCTTCATGACCTCTCGGGAACACGACGACGCACCGCTGCTGAGGAAACGCCGGGGAGCGGTCGAGTGGCTGATCTTCCACCGGCCGCGGGTCCGTAACGCGATGTCGCCGGCGATGGAGGAAGCCCTCCTCACGGCGGTCGATGCCATCGCGGCCGACGACACGGTCAAGGCGGTCGTCTTCACCGGCGCGCGCGGCGACAAGCCGGCCTTCATGGCGGGCGCCGACATGGGAGCGCTGTCGGGTGCCACCGACCCGGTGGCGGCGGTGGCGCTGGAGCGCGAGGCTGAGCGGCTGATCGTCGCCATCGAGCAGCTTCGCATACCCACCGTAGCCGCGATGGCCGGGGCGTGTGTCGGGCAGGGGGCTCTTCTCACCTCTGCCTGCGACGTCCGCATCGCCGCCCCCTCGCTGCGCTTCGGGTTCCCCATTGCGCGCACGGTGGGCAATTGCCTGAGCCTGACCAATTATGCCCGGCTCATCGCGATGATGGGCGAGGCGACGACCAAGGAGATGATCTTCAGCGCCCGGCTGCTCGGCGCCGACGACCTGATGGCCGCCCGCTCGATCCGGGCGGTGGTCGGCGACGACGAGATCGAGGAACGGGCGCAGGAAGTGGCGGAAGCGCTGACGAAGCTCGCACCGCTCACCCTGTGGGCAACGCGCCAGGCGCTGCTGAGGCTGCGCGACCATGCGGTGCCGGCGAATGCCGACGACGATCTTCTCGCGGCCTGCTACGGCTCGCGAGACATGCAGGAGGCGATTGCCGCCTTCCTCGCCAAGCGCGAGCCCAACTGGTTGGGACGCTGATCGTCCGGCCGGCCCCAGCCCCGCCCAGCCCCACATTGATGATCGATAACGCACCCGCCGCCCGATCCTTGACCGGGCGGCGGGTGTCGTCTGGTGTTCAGATGACCGCTTCGGCGCGCAGATCCGCGATCTGCTCGGGAGAGAAGCCGAGATCGCCGAGAATCGCCGCGCTGTGCTCGCCGAGTTCCGGCGGCGCCGTCTCCGGCGGCAGGGGCGTGTGCGGCATCTTGATCGGCACCGAAACGAAGTGGTGCCCGGAGCCCTCCGGCACCTCCGCGACCATGGCGCGGGAGATCACCTGAGGATCTTCCAGCGCTTCCGGGACGGAGTTGATGGCGCTCGCCGGGACATCGGCGCGATCCAGGAGTTCCAGCCATTCCGTCCGGCCCCGCGCAAGGAAAACGCCGGCGAGGATCGGTTCGAGCGCAGCATGGTTCGCCGCCCGCGCCGAGCCGTCGGGGAAGCGGGCGTCGGACAACAGCTCGGGCCGTTCGATTGCCGCGCACAGGCGTTCCCACTGCTCGTTGGTGTCGACGCAGACCGCGATCGGCTCGTCGGCGGTGCGGAAGGCCTGGAACGGCGCGATGAGCGGGTGCCGGCTGCCGAGACGCCGCGGGGTCTCGCCGGCGTTGAGCCAGCGCGCGATAGCGTTCTCCATGAGCGCGAGCTGGCAATCGAGCATGGCGACGTCGACGAAGGTTCCCCGCCCGGTCCGCTCGCGCTGCTGGAGGGCGGACAGCACGCCGATCGTCGCGAAAAGGCTGGAGCCGATGTCACCGATCGAGGTGCCGACGCGCGCCGGCGGGCCGGTCTCCTCGCCGGTGATGCTCATCATGCCGGAAAGCGCCTGCGCGATGGCATCGAATGCCGGCTTGTGGCGATAGGGGCCGGTCTGGCCGAAGCCGGAGATCGAGGCATAAATGAGCCTGGGATTGAGTGCGGCGACCGCATCATATCCGAAGCCGAGCCGGTCCATGGCTCCGGCACGGTTATTCTCGACGAAGACGTCGGCGCCTTGCAGAAGCTTTTCCAGGATCTGCTTGCCGCGGGGGTTCTTTAGGTCCAGCGCGAGGCTCCGCTTGTTGCGGTTCACGCTCATGAAGTAGATGCTCTTCTGGTCGCGAAACGGTGCGATGATACGCGTGAAGTCCCCGGCCCCCCGACGCTCTATCTTGATCACGTCGGCACCGAGCGCCCCGAGCAGCCACGTGCAATAGGGGCCGGCGAGCATGTGCGTGGCATCGATGACCCGGATGCCGGAAAGAGGGCCGGAGGACGCCTCGCCCGGGCGTGAGGAATTGTCAGCGTTCATCGTGCATCGGCTCCTGCGGATCGGAACAGCCGCATCCGGTCGCGGCATGGGATCGAGGGACTGTCTCGAAATGCGCCCGCACGAACAATCAGCTATTTCAGGCCTATTTCGTGCTCTGAATGCACCAATGTCACCTGACCGGCATGGCGCTTCCACTCGAACAGGAAGGTTGATCGACGGTTTCCCGGATCGACGACATGTGCATCGTCAGCACCAATGGCTGCGATAAAACTGATCGTGCGGTGGCGCGGGCACGGCTAGTTTGCCGCCACCTGCTTCGGAACGCTTGCCATGCCCAATCATTTCATCGACCTCGTGCGCGCACATGCGCCGGATGCCGCGCGGACCTTCCTGGAAACGCCGGAGGGACGCGTCGTCTCCTATGGCGAGCTCGACCGCCGCTCGGCGCAATACGCCAATGCACTGGCCGCACGCGGGGTCGCTCCCGGCGACCGGGTGGCGCTGCAGGTCGAAAAAAGCGTCGAGGCGGTGTTCGCCTTTCTCGGCACGCTACGGGCGGGAGCGGTGTTCCTGCCGCTAAACACCGCCTATACGGCCCCCGAGATCGACTATTTCCTCGGCGATGCCGAAGCGACGGTCTTCGTGTGCGATCCCGCCCGGCTCGGCGAATTGTCGGCGGTCGCCTCGGCCCGCAAGGTTCCGCACGTGCTCACCCTGGACAGGGAAGGCGCGGGCACGCTGGCGCAGGTGGCGGACCGAGCGGCCACGGACTTCCGTGATGCCGCGCGAGGCGAGGACGACCTCGCGGCGCTCCTGTACACCTCGGGTACCACCGGCCGCTCCAAGGGAGCCATGCTCACCCATGGCAATCTCGCCTCGAACGCGCTGGCCCTTGTCGAGAGCTGGCGTTTCACGTCGGACGACGTGCTGATCCACGCACTGCCGATCTTCCACACGCATGGCCTGTTCGTCGCCATCAATCTGACGCTGCTCGCTGGCTCGTCGATGATCTTCCTGCCCAGGTTCGACCCGGATCAGGTCCTGCCGCTGATGGCACGGGCGACGGTGATGATGGGCGTGCCGACCTTCTATGCCCGGCTTCTCAGGCAGCCGAACCTGTCGTCGGCGGCGACCGCGCATATGCGGCTGTTCATTTCCGGATCGGCGCCGTTGCTCGCCGACACGCATCGCGAGTGGGAGGCGCGGACGGACCACGCTATTCTCGAACGCTACGGCATGACCGAGACGGGCATGAACACCTCGAACCCCTATGAGGGGGAGCGGATTGCCGGAACGGTGGGGTTTCCCTTGCCCGGCATCCGGGTGCGCGTCGTCGATCCGCAAAGCGGGGCGGGGCTCCAGTCCGGCGAGATCGGCATGATCGAGGTGAAGGGCCCGAACGTGTTCGCCGGCTATTGGCGGATGCCCGAGAAGACCGCCTCCGAGTTGCACGACGGCTGGTTCGTTACCGGCGATCTCGGCTTGGTCGACGCCCGCGGCTATGTGCAGATCGTCGGGCGCGGCAAGGACCTCGTGATCACCGGCGGCTACAATGTCTATCCCAAGGAGATCGAGAGCGAGATCGATGCGTTGCCGGGCGTGGTCGAAAGCGCGGTGATCGGCCTGCCGCACGCCGATTTCGGCGAGGCCGTCACCGCGGTGGTCGTGGCACGCGAAGGTGCCGGCCTCGATGAAAAGGCCGTCCTCGCGGCCCTCAATGGCCGTCTCGCCCGATACAAGCTGCCGAAGCGGGTGCTGTTCCTCGACGATCTGCCGCGCAACACGATGGGCAAGGTGCAGAAAAACCGTCTGAGAGAGACTTACGGCACCCTGTACCGCGACCTCCCATGAGGCCAAGGCGGAACCAAATGTCCGCCTCTGGCGCTAAGGCGCGCGACCATACGCGCGTCTATCGCGAGCTGAGTCCTGATCGCCTCCGGCCTGAGGAGGGCTTCTGAGTTTCATTGATCCGAACCCATGCGTCGGATCACCAGAAGCTGACCTTCGCCACAAGGGCCGGCAGTGTCCGCTTCCCAGTGGAGCGCTAACGACCGGTTTTGGCGCTGGGGCGACATATTTTCATGCTCGGCGAGGGCTTTTATGCTTCTTCTGGCCGGCCTGCTACACGCGCCAGGCAGATGACGGCACGGCGCCCGGGCAGCGGCGGTCTGGTGGAGCCCACCGCTATGCCGGACCCAACGAACCAGGCTGACGCCTTCTACGATGCTGGCTGCGCCTCCGGCATCTTCCACTCTCCGTTCAGGATCTCGGCTCGAGGGCGGTAGAGCCGAAAGGTGTAATTCCACCCCTTCGTGATCGGCAGGCAATTCACGATTTTCCCGTCGCAGCCACCGAACTGGACGTCGATCGCGCCATCGGCACTCTTCTTGGCGGTGATGCTGTTGACCGAATAGGCGTCGTAATCGTTCTTCCGGAAGAAGCCCTTGTCGTCATAGACACTGATCGACCAGAACGCGTCGACGGGGACCTCTCCCACTCTGAGCTTGTAAGTCGTCTCGCCGTCGTTTTTGGCCGGGGCCACTGAGAGGTAGGAAGCATCCTTATCGGGGTTGCCGCCCCAGCCGGCTGCCGTGCCGATCAAGTGCTTGACCGGATCGACCTCTCCCTTCGCTCCGAACGCATTGGTGAAGCTGCCGGATGCCGCGGACAGAGCTTCGAGCGCGTCGCGGATCTTCTTCTGTTGAGCCAGGTCCCAGTTCGGGGCCTCGAACTTGCCAACCGAGTTCTGCTCCAGCTTCAGTGCATCTTGCAGAGCGTGAACCTGCGCGAGGTCGTTGGTGTCGTTGGGATCGACAAGGATACGGACCGCAACGAACACATAGCGGGTACCGACTTCATCCCCGGTGAGCGTCGTGCGGCCGGGGTCGTAGACCACCATCGGGGTGTAATGGTCTTCGTTGATGACCTGCATCGAGATGAAGCGCTTGCCGGCGTCGGGAAGGGTGATGGTCACCGGGCCGGCATCGAGGTCGAAGAGCGCCTGGGAATAGAGCGTATCCCGGTTCATCCGGACCACAGGCTGCTTGTCGATCGGCGTCGGCGTCCTGTTATGGACGAATTTGCCGAGGCCGCCCGCGTCGACCGTTTTGCTCATATAGAAATCGGTCTCGGCTCGCTTGAAGTTGTCGACGTTGACGGGAACCGTCTGTGAGGACGCCGCGCAGGGTGCGAGAACCAGGAAACTCAGGCTGTAGACCAACTTCATTCGCATTGAGCGGTACCTCATTGGCGTCTTTGATTCATTTGCTTATCGGCGCAAGGCCGATGGGCCCATTCTCGTGCCCGGGCTGATCGCTGGCAAAGGATCGGTAGATGCCCGCGATCCACCAGGGGGCATGTCCGGTTCTGGGCGGCGAACCAATTTCCGGAACAGCAGCGCCTCGGCTCCTTCAGTGCGCGGACAGTGCGGCAGCCTCCGCGGCGCATTCGGAGGACGAGGGCACCGATTTCGCCTTCGCGGCCTTCACTTCCGCTTTGGCGGCTTCGAGGTCGGCGAGGAAAGCCGGGTCGGTTTGCAGCCGCGCGACCGTCGCCGCGCCCATGATCCTCCCAGCATCGACATCGCTCTGCCAATGGGCGTTGCAGATCACGCGGCTCTGACCGAATTCGAGGCCCCGCTTCAGCAGCGCATCCGCGCGCTCGGGATTGATCTGCGCGAAGACGAGGGCCCAGCCCCAGCCGGCCGCCGTGTGCCCGGACGGGTAGGAGCCGTCCTCACGCAGGATCGCCTCCTGATCCGCCCGGCAGGTCGCTTCGTTGTGAACCACGAAGGGGCGCGTCCGGTTGTACTTGTTCTTCACGCCATAGGTGGAAAGGCCGAAATCCGACAGCATCTTCTGCATCATCGCGTAGAGGCGCGGGGTCTGCTCGCTGTCGATGCGAACCCCCATCGCGCAGGAGAAATTGTCGGCCGCCTGTGGAAAGGCGAGATCCGCGTCGGTATGGGCGAGCTTCCAGCGCTCGGTGTCACGCAGGGGGATGGTCGCCTTGCGGGCTTCCTCGTCCCGGGCCAGCGCCGCAGAATCCGCCTCCGGCGGCGGGCCGAGCAGGACGAGGCTGTTCGGCAGGTCGGACCGATTGAGATAGCCCGGCGCGATCTTGAAATGCGGGTCGGTGACCGCGGGCTGCGCTTCATCCGCCTGCGCCGGGACCTGCCCGAAGAGCGCGAACAGCGCAATCAGCGATACATATGCGGCCCGCACGACCGCCCGGATTATCGGCATTCCCATTCCTCTCGGCATGTTTGAACTCATATGGGCCCCGGTCAGAACCGGTATGTCGCCGCGATGGCGGGCCCGTGCTGTGTCACGTCGTACATGAAGCCATCGTCTCGATAGTCGACATGGAGCGCCCGGTAGCCGGCTTTCAGCGTCAGGTTTTCGTTCCAGGCGTAGTTGACGCTGCCCAGCCCCTGCCAGGTCAGGCGCGAGCCGGCGCCGAAACCGCCAATATCGCCCGCCACCGTCAAGCTCCACGGACCGCCGAGCTCCACGCCGAGCCGCGCGCCGACGATCGGGTCGACCCACATCTGCGATTCACCATGATCGATGCGGAGATTGGCGAGCCCGGGCATGATTTCCAGCTTGTTGTTCAGGTTCCACAACCGGACGCCGGCGCCCACATCGAGCGCAAGGACGGCGTCCTCATGGACGCGGTAGAGGACGGAGCCTTGCAGGGTCGTGCTCTGCGAGCGCAGCTTCAGCGCGGAAAAGAACGGACCGGGCAAGGTGGAGCCGCTTGTCACCTGCGAGAACTGCCCGTCGACCAGGAAGCTCCAGCGATCGATGCGCATTTCGGCAGACGCCATGAACGCGCCGTTCAACTCCTTGAGCACGTCGCGGAAGTGCAGGCTGATATCCGCCGCCGGCAGCGGCGGCAGCGTCGCGCTCCGGCCGTCGATCGCCGTCGCCCAGATATAGGTGGTGACGGAAAAGCTCGGAGTGGAGGTGAAGACGGGAGCTGGAGGTTTGGCAGGCACCGGCAGATCGGACGCCCAGGCCGACCCGCAAAGGAAGCTCGCCATCAAACCAATGGCAAGATCGCGCGCCGTTGCGGCTGACATGGCTGTCTGTTCCCTGTCCTGCCCGCCGTACCAGCACCTGCGCGAGCGCTCCGGCTCGCCGCAGCACGCGATCACAGCCCGATCGGCCGGCGAATGTCGTTGTGAGCATTTCGTCCAAGGCTAGGCGGCTGGTCTTGCCATTTCGCGCCAATCACGACGGGCTATTCTCCCCCACCGGCCTCGAACTCCCAGGGATTCGGCCTTATGAAAAGCGTCCACGCGGTGATCGCGACGAGGTCCGATGGCTGATATCCCTTTGACGCGCGGCCAGTTCCTTCTGCCCTTCGTCAGCATCCTCGACGATATCGGCGCCCCGACGGAGACGCTGCTGGAGCGGTCCCGGCTGCCATCGTCTCTGGTTGAGAAGAGCGACCTCTATCTGCCGCTCCTGCCGGCGTTGCGCTTCGTCGAGACGGCCCAGAGAACGCAAGGCATCGCGGATTTCGGTTTTCTCGCCGCGCAGCGCCTGCATTTCTCTCACATGCGGGAGAAGACACGGGCCCTGATCGCGCATTCCCCGACGCTGCTCGTCGCGCTCCGGCATGCCTGCTATTGGGCATCGCGGGAAGACACCATCCTCAGCATGTGGATCGAGCATGACGCCGATCATGTGCGGGTCTGCAGCCGGCTCGCCCGCACCAGCGGACTGCTGCATCTGAAATACGCGCAATGGATCCAGAACATTTTCCCGATCCACATCGTCCGGCAATTCGCGGGGCCCGACTGGATGCCGACCGCGATCGCGTTTGAATCATCTTATGCGCCGAGCCCTGCGACGCGAGCCTGCTGGCCGAATGTGCGGTTTCTGTCGGGCCAGCGTGCCGCCTGGATTAGCCTGCCGATCACGCTGCTCGGCCTCCCCAATCGTTCGACCTCGTCATTCGCGCCGCATCACGATGATGAGGACACTCCTTCCGCCTATGACATCGTCGATCTGCTCAAGCTGATGCTGCCGGCCTATCTCGAAGAGGGAACCACCGCCCTTGCCGATATCTCCGAGATCGCGGGCGTCAGCACGCGGACGCTTCAGCGCAAGCTCGCCCATGTCGGGCTGTCTTATTCGGAGATACTCGACACGGTCAGGTACGAGAATGCGAGCCGGCTGCTTCGCGACACCGATTGCAGGATCATCGACGTTGCCTTTTCCTCCGGCTACGCGGACCCCGCGCACTTCAGCCGCGCTTTCCGTCGCATGACGGGCATGACGCCGCGTCAGTTTCGTGATGAGTCGCGCCTTGGCTAGGCGCAGTGTCCCGTGTCACCACTCGCCCTCCGTTGCCTGTAGGTCGTTCTGGGCTGGCGAAGATTGGGGGAGACCACCCGGTCTATTTCGCCGGATAATGCCGTAAGCTGTTGCTCCAGGCCCGGAAGACGTCGCTCGAAACTCACGGCTTCCCTCCGCAGCGTGGCGATCGTCTGCGTCAGTTCGCTTCGGCGCTCTTCAATCTTGCGAATGTCGGACTGGGCGGCGGCGACAGTTTTGTCGGCATCGAAATCGCATTCTGCCTTGTGACGGTGCTCGGACGCCGAGCCACAGAACGGGCATACGACGGCGCCGCTGCTTCAGCAAAATCCGGGATCGCACCATCCGTCGATGGTGCGGCAGCGTCGCCATTAGCTAGCGCGGCGTCTGAAGTGCCGGGCATGGTATTTGTAAGGATCTGCCGGAGAAATTACTGTCAACGGCTGGTTCAATCTTCCCTATTTTGATGAACAGCGACCGATCGGGCATTAAGGTGAACGTCTGCTACCCCGCGGCGAGGCGATTTCTGCTCTTGGCGCTTGTGTTGCTTGGTCGATAAGAATTTTTCCGGCACTTATAAGTGGAGATATTCTGTCATCGCGAAATGAATTCGTGATTCACAAAATAACATGTCTCGTATGCTTATTCTTGGTCCGACGCGCTGGCTACGATCATGAGATATCTCGCCAGATTGTCGACTGTGATGATCGCGAGATTTCTTCCATTTTCCTCGACCAGCATCGCCGCGTGATCGCAGTGAAACATCGATCTGGCGACGCAGAAGATGGAATCGTCGGGACCGCATCGCAGGAGCTCGGGCGCCATCGCATCTGACCTCCCATGCCCCGAAAACGAGCCGATCAGGTCTCGTATCGATACGATCCGCTCGGCCTTGCCACATGGCCGCACCAGCAGCACGGCATCGAGGCCGGAAAATGCAAGCAAGCGTGCGATCGATTCAACGGGCTCGTCGGCTGCCATCTCGACGAGAGGGCAGCCGATCCTGTCCAGGATGTCGCCGACGGTCGGCGGTGTCGATGGAGCCGGCAAATCAAAAGATCCCGGATACGAGACCCACGCCGATCACACAAACCAAGGCTCCGACCGCGCGCGTCCAGTCGCGACCATGGGCGTCTGCCAAGCGGCCGATCGTCATGCCGATCCCAAGGCCCGCGAGATGCAGCAGCGCAGTGCCGGCCATGAACCCAGCGCCATAGGAGAGGCCCCCGGCATTCTCCGGCATTTCCACCCCATGGGCATAACCGTGGAACATCGCGAAGAAGCCGACGAGCCCCATGGCAAGGGCGAGCGGCGCCTCGAGGCGGAGCGCGACCACAGCGCCCAGCACGACTACGGAGAGCGCGATGCCCAGTTCGACGAAGGGAACGTCGAGTCCCGCCATGCCCAGCCCGCCGCCAATGGCCATGACGGCGACAAAGGCGGAGGGAACGGCCCATATCGCCCGCCCGCCGAGCTGCCAGGCGAAGAGACCGACCGTCACCATGGCCAGGACGTGATCGAGCCCGGTGACGGGATGCATGAAACCGTGAGCGAAGCCATGCGTCGCTCCGACGCCCGTATGGGCGAAGGCGAGCGATGGGCTCAGAGCGAGGACGGAGAGCGCCGCGGTGAAAGCCGAGGCGCGGCTGGAACGAAGGCCCATAGGAATCTCCTGGGAGCGGGTGTCGAGTTAGCAGATACGGGGAAGCTGATCGCCGACCAGCATGTCGACGATGCGGTCGCCGCCGAGGCGTGTCTCCATGACCACCCTGCCGGGACGCGTATCGGTGACGCGGCCGATCGCCGCCGCCCCACGTCCAAGCGGATGGTCGCGCAAGGCCTGCAAGGCGGCCGCGGCCTGATCAGGCGGCACCACGGCGACGATCTTGCCTTCATTGGCGAGGTAGAGCGGGTCAAGGCCGAGAATCTCGCAGAAGCCCAGAACGTCGCTGCGGATTGGCGTATCCAGCTCGCGGATGCGCACGCCGACGCCGCTCGCCGCGGCCAACTCGTTCAGCACCGCCGCCACACCACCGCGTGTCGCGTCGCGCATCGTCCGCACGCCCGGCGCCGCCGCGACGAGGGCGTCGATCAAGCCATGCAGAGCTGCGCAGTCGCTTTCGATGGCGGTTTCCAGGGCGAGGTCGCCACGTGCGTTCAGGATCGCCGCACCATGGTCGCCGAGCTGGCCATTCACCAGAATGACGTCGCCGGGCCGCGCCCGCCCGATGCCGACCTCGATGCCGGTGCGCACCACGCCGATGCCGGTGGTGGTGATGAACAGCTTGTCGCAGGCTCCCCGCGCAACGACCTTGGTGTCGCCGGTGACGATCGGTACACCGGCGGCATGGGCGGTTTCGGCCATGGAGCGTGCCACGCTTCGCAGGGTGGCGAGCGGCAGGCCCTCCTCGATGATCACGGCGCAGGACAGTGCCACCGGCCGGGCCGCTCCGACGGCGAGATCGTTGATCGTGCCGCAGACCGCGAGCTTGCCGATGTCGCCGCCGGGAAAGAACAGCGGGTCGACGACGAAGCCGTCGGTGGTGAAGGCGAGGCGATCGCCCTGCGCCATCAACGCGGCGAGATCGAAGCGGGCCTGATCTTCGGGAGCGCCCGTGGTGCTCTTGAAGGTGTCGATGAACACCTCGTCGATCAGGTCACGCATGGCGCTGCCGCCGCCGCCATGGGCCAGCGTGACCGACTTCGGCAAGGCGCGACGCGGCGCGCGAACGGGTATCGGGAAGGCGTTGTTCATGCCGCACCCTCCAGATGAGGCTGGCGCATGCCGCCATATTGGTAATAGGCCGCGCAGGAGCCCTCGGAGGACACCATGAGCGCGCCGAGCGGCGTTTCCGGCGTGCAGGAAGTGCCGAACATCGGGCACGCCCACGGCTTCAATTGGCCGGTCAGTACCTCGCCGCAGCGACAGGCGGCAGGGTCGGCCACCTGCACTTCCGGCGTCGAGAAACGCCGCTCGGCATCGAAGCGCGCATAGGCGTCGCGCAGCCGGACCCCGGAATGCTCGATGGAGCCGAGGCCGCGCCATTCGAAGGTCGGCCGCAGCTCATAGACTTGCTCGACGGCCCCCATCGCACGCGGATTGCCGGCATCCGGCACCACTCGCGCATACTGGTTCTCGATGGCGGCACGCCCCTCGTCCAGCTGCCGCAGCACCATGAGCAGCGACTGCAAAAGGTCGATCGGCTCGAAGCCGGCGACCACCATCGGCTTGCCGAATTCCTCGGCGATGAAACGATAGGGCTCGGTGCCGATGACCATGGAGACATGGCCCGGCCCGATAAAGCCGTCGATGCCGAGATCGGGCATCTCCAGCAGCGCCCGAAGCGTCGGGATGATGGTGATGTGGTTGCAGAAGATCGAGAAATTCTCGATACTCTCGCGCGCCGCACGCAGCACGGTTAGCGCGGTGGAGGGCATGGTCGTCTCGAAGCCGAGCCCGAAGAACACCACCTCCCGCTCGGGATTGCGGCGGGCCAGCGCCAGCGCGTCGAGCGGCGAATAGACCATGCGTATGTCGGCCCCCTCCGCCTTGGCGGTGAGCAGGCTCTTGCGCGAGCCGGGCACCCGCATGGCGTCGCCGAAGGTGGCGAAGATCACCTCGGGCTGCTCAGCGATGGCGACGCAGTCATCGACGCGCCCCATCGGCAATACGCAGACCGGACAGCCCGGCCCATGCACGAATTCGATGATGTCGGGCAGCAGGCCCTCCAGCCCGTAGCGGAAGATGGCATGGGTATGGCCGCCGCAAACCTCCATGATCGAGAACGGCCGGTCGCGGCCGCGCTCCATACGCGCGGAAAGGGTTTCGATCTCGCGGATCAGGCCGCGTGCCAGGATCGGATCGCGGAATTCATCGACATAGCGCATGATGGAACTCCCGCTCACTGCGCGCGCGGCGCGGTGGATGGATGGAAGGGTTCGACGCTGCCGGTGCGCATCGCTTCGATCTCGCCTTCGGCCTCGCCGATCTCGGTGAGCACCTTCAGCGTGGCGGCGGCCTCCTCCTCGTCGATGACGCTCATGGCGAAGCCGACATGCACGAGTACCCACGCGCCGATCAGTTCGCCGAGGTCGCGGCCGGGTTCGGCGACGCAGACGATGTCGACGGTGCGGCGGACGCCCGAGACATCGACGCTCGCAAGCATGGCGTCCTCATCGACGATCGCGACGATGCGACCGGGAATGCCGAGACACATGGCGGTTTCTCCTCAATGGCTACGCCCGAAAGTGCCGTCGCGGGCGATGCCGTAACGGTCGAGCTTGGCGCGGAGCCCGACGCGGGAAAGGCCCAGTTCTTCCGCCGCGCGGCTCTTGTTCCAGCGGCAGCGCAGCAGCGTTTCCATCAGGATCAACGCTTCCATGCGCTCGATGCGATCCTTCAGCGGCCCGCTCTCCTGCACGGCGAGATCGGCAGGCGCCGCCCTGGCGCTGGAGGCCGCGGCACCGCGCAGCACATGGGGCGACAAGAGGTCGGCGCCCAGAGGCTCGCCGCCCGCCAGCACCAGCATGCGGGTGAGCTCATTCTGCAATTCGCGCACATTGCCCGGCCAGTCATAGGCCTCGATGCAGGCCAGCGCCTCCTCGGTGAAGCCTTTGGTGCGCTTGCCATGCGTACCGGACAGGCTGTCGAGGATACGCAGCGCGAGCACCCGCAAATCGCCCTTCCGCTCGCGCAGCGGCGGCAGCGTCAGCACCATCGCGGCAAGCCGATAATACAGGTCCTCGCGGAAGCGCCCGGCCTTCACCTCGCCAGCGAGATCGCGATGGGTGGCGGCGACGATGCGCACATCGACACGCTTGGTCTCGTTCGAGCCGACCGGGCGGATTTCACCCTCCTGAAGGAACCTCAGCAGCTTCACCTGGAAGGCCGGAGATACATCGCCGATCTCGTCGAGCAGGATGGTGCCGCCGTCCGCTTGGTCGAGAAGGCCGATACGTGTGCTGTGCGCGCCGGTGAACGACCCCTTCTTGTGGCCGAACAGTTCGGATTCCAGCAATTCGTCGGGGATTGCCCCGCAGTTCACCGCGAAGAACGGGCGCTCCGAACGCAGGCTCGAATAGTGGATGGCGCGCGCCAGCAGCTCCTTGCCGGTGCCGGTTTCTCCCAGCACCAGCACCGGGATGTCGAAGGCTGCGACCTGCGCGGCGCGGCGGCAGACCTCGTTCAGCGGGCTGCCGGGCGTGCGCACCAGCGCGTCGAAATGAAAGTTGCGCAGCACGCGCTCATGTTGCTCGGCGACGCGAACCTCGGCGGCGGGCGCGGCGAGCTTGAGCTCCAGCGAGAGCCGGTCGTACTCGCGCTGCAGATGATAGAGCCGGGTTGCCCCTTGTGCGGCCAGCAGTAACTGGTCGGGATGCCAGGGTTTGGTGATGAACTGATGGATGCCGGCTTCATTGATGGCGCCGATCATGTCCTGCGGATCGGTGTAGCCGGTGACGATGATGCGCACCACATCCGGCCAGCGCCGGCGAACCTCGGTGAGAAAGTCCACGCCCGAGCGCTCGGGCATGCGCTGGTCGCAGAAGACGACCTGGATCCACTCATTCTCCAGCACCTGCAACGCACTGGCGGCTTCCAGCGCGGTATGGACATCGAAATCCTCGCCGAGCACGCGTGCGATCACCTCGACCGAACGCGGCTCGTCGTCGACGACCAGGATGCCGGGGCGGGTCTGGCTCACGGCAGCGCCTCCGCCGCGGCGCGCAGGGCCTGCGCCCTGCTTTCGGAATCCGCCGCGAGCCGATCGAGGCGTCGCCGCCGGACCTCGCCGAGCCAGTCCAGCCATCCGGCGAGACCATTGGGTCCCTTGGCGCAGACATGGAGGATGGACGCGACCGGGTTGATCCGCGCGATGTTGCGCTCGATAGCATCGACGTCGACGTCGAGATAGGGCAGCAGATCGGTCTTGGTGAGCAGGACCAGATCGGCCGTTTCGAAGATATCCGGGTATTTCAGAGGCTTGTCTTCGCCTTCGGTGACTGAGAGCAAGGTGACGCGCATATCCTCGCCCAGATCGAAGGCGGCCGGGCAGACGAGGTTGCCGACATTCTCGATGAACAGGACGCCGCCCGGCGGCAGCGGCAGCTCGTCCAGCGCATGACCGACCAAGTGCGCGTCGAGATGGCAGCCCTTGCCGGTGTTGATCTGCACGGCGGGTGTTCCGGTGGCCCGGATGCGCTCCGCGTCGTTCGCCGTCTGCTGGTCGCCTTCGATCACCGCCGCCGGCACGCGCCCACCGAGTGCCCGCAACGTCTCGACGAGAAGCGTGGTCTTGCCGGCGCCGGGACCAGCCAGAAGATTGAGCGAGACGATGCCGCCGGCATTCAGGCGTGTGCGGTTCCGCGCGGCATAGGCGTCGTTCTTGGCGAGGATGCCGCGTTCGATCTCCACCATCCGGGCCTCTGCCGGCGTGCCGTGGTGATGGTCGTGCCCGTGCCCGTGATCGTTGGGGTGGTCATGAGGGTGATCATGATCGTGCGCAGGATGGCGATGTTCGCTATGGGCACCCGAGATGACGACCTGGTCCGGTCCGCAGCCGCATGAGACACACATCACATCACCTCCAGATCCTTGATACGCATATCCGTGCCGCCATTGGGCCGCAGCCTTTCCCCACCGCAGGCGGGGCAGGGGGAAAGCCGGTCGGGCAGGCCCACGGTCTCGTTGCAGTCGAAGCACCAGGCGGTGCCAGGCTCGTCGAGAATTTCGAGCCGTGCATCCTCGGCCAGCGATCCCCGCATCACCACGTCGAAGCCGAAGCGCAGCGCCTCGACCTCGACGCCGGCGAACGGGCCGACGACCAGCCGGACCTTCGTCACCTTGGCGAAGCCGTGTGCGCGAGCCGCATCGCGCAGCGAGTCCAGCAGGCTCTCGCATAGCGCCATCTCATGCATGATGAACGCCCTCCATCGCGCCGAGCCTTAGCGTCACCGGCACGCACGGATTGACGCAGGAGACGACGAGACGCGCCAGCATCGGCGTCCGCGTGCCCATCGGCAAGGCGGCGAGCATGCTCTGGAGGAGCCCGCCGGCAGCGAGGTTCCACGCGCTCGGCGACAGCACGCGATAGTCGGCGACGATGCCGTCGGCGAGGCGGGCGCGATGCGCCAGCAAGCCGCGCGCCGCGCGGGCGATGCCGATCCCGCCACCGGGCGAAGATACCGGGTCCGCACGAAGGCGCCCGGCTCCGAGGCAGCTGAGCAGGTCGAGCAGCCGGGCGAGCATGCGCACGAACAGGCTCGCCCCCTCGCGCGCGTGAAATTCGCGCAGCACCGGCGCTGCACGCCAATAATCCGCGACGGTGGTCTCTCGCGGTTCGGTGGGGAAGCCGGCCTCGAGCGCGGCAGCGATGTCCGCCGGTTGCGGCGCGGCGAGCTCAGCGCGGCCCCAGGCCGGATCGACGGTGGCACGGACATGCGCCAACAGGCGAGCCGTGGGGCTGGCCTGCGCGACCAGCCACCGATCGACCTCACCTGTAGTGGCGTTCGCGAGATCGATCTCGCCACCGAGCAGATGCCGGCGCAGGGCCTGCATGGCCTGATCCGAGCCGCCCGCGAGGCCCTTGAGCGCCGTGCGATCCGGCTGGCTGCCGAGGATGGAAGGCCAGTCGCACAGAATAGAGACGGCATGGTCGCGCCGCCGCTCCTGCCGGGCAAGCAACCCGTCCGGCGCGGCGGTGCCTGACGATAGGCCGAGCGCACCTCTCGCGGCTTCGGCGTGAGCGGCCGAACACAGATTGAAGACACGTGGAATCAGCCGAATGGCCTCCTCCGCGCGCCTGCCGACGACCCAAGCGGCGTTGCCCGGCCCCCCGGTGGTCGTCAGGCGCCAATGTGCGCCGGCTGCGCTGGTATCCAGCGCTATGTCGAGCGCGCCGATCATGAGGCCACCGGCTCCCGCGATGCGGTGTCGCCGGAGGCGAGGCCGGAGCCGAAAATAAGCGCGCGACGCGTGGGGACAGCCGGGGGCCCGTTATCTGCGTCGGGGCGCGAACCTGCATCGCCGTCGGGGCTCACCGGCTCGCCCTCCGCCTGCACCGCCTCTTCCCGTGCCCGGCGGATCTCGCCTGAGCGGTCGCCTTCCTCGCGGATGGCGGGGTCGAACAGCGCGGCGAGCGCGGCGCGCGCCGTCTCGGTAGCCTGCAGCATCGAGGTGAAGTCGAACATTGGCGAGAACAGCGAGCACGCCTTGTAGGGGCCGGTTTCCGGGCGGTTGGCGCCGACGAACTCGTATTGGCCCGACGGAAAACCGATGAGCTCCTTGGCGCCCGGAACCAGCGCCGACCAGTCGTCCCCCGGGCCCGGCACGAGAACAATGTTCATGAACCACGGCGTGATGAGCATGCCAAGCACGCGCGCCTCATGCGGACGGAAGCCGATGGCCTTCACCTCCAGCGTCTCGTTGAGCAGCGGCACGCCGCGCATCTGCCCGACATGGATCTCCTTGAACGCCGCCTCGAAGCGCCCCGGCATGTCGGCCGCCAGCGCCTGGAGCCGCGCCTCCCCACCGCTCTGCGTGGTCGCGGCGGGAGGCGGGGGTGGCGACGCAGGAGACGTTTCGCCGCCGGCATCGATCACCATGAACTGGTCGCGCGCGCCGTCGCATTTCGGGCAACGCCAATCCTCGGGCAGATCCGCGAAGGGCGTATCGGCAGGCACCTGCCAATAGTCGCACCCCTCCGCCGGATCGTAGACATGCCAGCAGATCTTGCATTCGAGCACGGCGTCCGGCGCGAGGCGGGCGGCGTCGCCGAGGAAGGAGCCTTCGAAACGCTTGGTCAGCATGATCCGCTCCTAGCGTAGCGCGGCGAGGATGTCGGCGAGGCGTTCGGCGGAATCGGCGATGTCCTCCGGCGCGGCGCAGGCGACGTCGGGAACCTCGGTCACCTCGATGGTGTCGAGGATCAACGTGTCGGCCGAATTGTAGTAGCGCACCCGCCAGACGCCGGTGGTGGCGGTGGCGTCGATGCGGCAATTGCCGTAGCCGCGCGACAGGATGGTGATGCCGCCGCGCCCGAGCCCGGCCTCGATCAGCGCGAGGTCTTCCGGCGTGTGCGGCAACAGGCTGAGATTGACCACATGCGGGAGCCCGCCGGGGCGGCGCTCGCGGCTCTTGTGAACGATCTCGGTGAGGATGGCGGGCGCATTGACCACACCCGGCCGTGCCTTGACCGCCTCGTCGAGGTCGATCGGCCATTCGCGGGGAAAGGCCCGCACCAGCGCGCCGCGCGGAAAGGCAGCAACATCGATGCGCTCGCGCGTGACGGGCGCTTTGCCCGCCGCCGTCGAGGTTCCGCGCACGCGCCAGACGCCGGCGCAGGTCGCCTCCTGTATCTCGATGCGCTCGCCGGGAGTTTCGACCACGATGGCGACTTCGCCTTCGCCCAGCGTTTCGTCGATCAGCGCCCGGTTCTCGGCGTCGAGCTGGCCGAGCGCGACCGTGGTCGAGCCGTTCGGCGTCCACTGCGCCAGCGCGGCGCGGATCGCCTCCAGCGTCGCGAAGGCGGGCTCGAAGCGCGCGGGGTCGTCGACCTCCGGCAGGTGCGGTTCATAGATGCGCATGCCCGAGGGCATGGCGAGATAGGCGAGGCCGTCAGCGTCTTCGTCCGGCTGGCTGCCGGGGCCGTAGCCGATCGGGGGAACCGTCGCAAAGGGGATGGACGACATGGCGAGCCTCAATGGCTGGTGGCGGCGAGGGGACGCGCGATGACGGTGGACAGGCGTTCGAGGAATTCGTCCCAGTCGCGCATGCGCGACAGCGAGCCGAGCGGACGGCCGCCACGCATCACCACGATGGCAGGCAGGGCGATGCCCCCGAGCTGCTCGCGCAGCTGCCTCTCATAGGCCGGCCCCGCAACGGCGCCGCCCATGGTGGATGCGGCGCCGAGCGCTCCGACCAGCTCGGGGAGCACAACGGCGATGTCCGGCGTTTCCATATGCGCCTTGCCATGGGCGGGAAGGAACAGGAGGCTGTCGCCCGGCGGCAGTGCCGCGACCGCGTCCTCCTCGCTGTCGAGATAGGGATAGCCATGCGTGCTGGTCAGCCGGGCCACCAGCGGGTGGAGCGTTTCCTGTGTCATGTATTCGGCTCCGAGCGGGACGGGACAAGCGGGGCGAGGTGGGCCGGCAGTGTCGGCTCACGTCCGATCAGGTCGGCAAAGGCATGTTCGATATCGGCAGCCTGTCCGTTCATTGCCGCCGCGACGGCTTGGAGCGCCTGTGCGATCAGATGTGCCTCGTGAGCATCGAGCAGGCGGCGGCCGACACCGAGAAAGGTCAGCACATGGTCGCCGGGTTGCGCCTCCGGAAGCAGCGACAGATCGACGAGGTGGATCTCGCCACCTGTCCGGCACCGTGCCGCGAGGCCTTCCATGCTGACGATCTCCATCGGGATGCCGAGGCACATGGCAGGAGCTCCTAACGCCAGCCGGCGAGTACGCGGGCATCGCCGATGCGGCAGGCGTCCTCGGCAGCCGGCCGGCCGGCCTCATAGGCCTCGCGACTGACGGCGGGCGGGGTGAACCCTTCGGACGAGCGGCGCGGCGACACCGTTATGCCGAACTCGTCGACGAGCAGGCCGACCACCAATGCGAGAGCGGGCTCCACCTGCGCGGCGATGGCGGGAGTGAGCCCTCCGCCATAGTCGTCGAGCCGTTCGGGCTGCACGCCGACCAGCCGCAGCCGCTCCGGCGCGCAACCGCGAAACTGCAACAGCGCCAGCACTTCCTGGAAACCGGTCTGATGCAGGCTCACCTTGCGCGTGCCGAGCACCGCCGGCACCTCGTCGTCGCGCAGCTGCTTCAGCGTGGCGGGCGGCAGGCCATAGTCGATGGCATCGACGATGATGACGGTATCGGCATCTTCGAGATAGGGCAGCAGGTAGAGGCCCTGCGTGCCGCCATCGAGCGCGGTGACGTGCTCGGGCAGATCGTAGCGCGCGTGCAGTTCCTCGACGACGCGGACGCCGAAGCCTTCGTCGGCCCACAATATGTTGCCGATGCCGAGCACGAGAATGCGTTCGTCGCCCATGCGACGTCCTCCTGGCGCTTTATCCCTAGGCGTCTGTTGACCGAGCGGTCTGTTGCCGCTCTGTTTCGAACATTTCTTAAATCAAGTCTCGTGCCAGATGGCATGAAATTCGTATCTGTTTGAATTTAATGGAGAAAAATATCGGGGCGCCGATAGGTGCAAATACGGACTGAAAACTATCCTTTCGGTATTTTGGAAATATGGAAGGTAGCATTCCATCGCACGAAAAAAGGGCGCGACCGAAGTCGCGCCCCAAAAACGGCTATGCCCCCGCATAGCCGGCCTCCGGTCGAAAAACCGGGACCTCGTCGCCCGGCCGCTAGTCCGGGTCGTCATCCTTGAAGGTGCGCACCCCGGAAATCATGGTCGAGACCATGGATTGGCGGGACATGATGTCCTCGCGGATGGCCGCATAGACGTGGACGATCACGAACAGCAGGATCGCCCACATGCCGAGATGATGCCACGTGTGGACGTTCAGGCTGCCGCCCATCAGCGGGATCACCCAGCCGAACAGATGGTCCTGCCAGCTGCCCGGCCCGGCGCCCTCCGAATAGAGCGCAAAGCCCGTGACGATCATGAACACCGAGCCGATGCCGATGGCAAAGAACATGGCGAACTGCGCCAGCGGATTGTGGCCGATATATTTCTTCGGCCGGCTCTTCAGGAACAGGTACCACTTCGCCTCGTCGATCAATCCGATCCAAAAGGAACGGCGCCAGAACGGCAGCACGAAGAGCTGCCGTGCATGGTGGTTGCCGACGAACGCCCAGTAAACGCGGAACACGAAGCCGACGGCGAAGATGTAGCCGGCGGCGAAATGCAGGAAGCGGACCGTGCCCATCACGTAATGCGCGCTCGCCTCCCCCGACATGGTCGGCAGGGGCGAGCCGATCAGATAGCCGGTGACGGCGAGCACGGTGATGGAGACTGCGTTGATCCAGTGCCAGAGGCGGACTGGAGCTTCATAGACATAGACGGCCGTCACGCGGGTCGGCCGCTCGGTGGGTAGTTCCACAGTCGCGGGGTCGAGGCTTGCCATGTCGCATCTCCCCTCAGCGCACGGTGACGCGGGCCATCTCCTCGCCGTCCGGCGCAATGACATGCGTCGAGCAGGCGAGGCAGGGATCGAAAGAATGCAGCGTCCGCAGGATTTCGACCGGCTCCTCCGGTCGCTCCATCGGCGTGTTCATCAGCGAGGCTTCGAAGGCCCCGATATTGCCCTGCGGGTCACGCGGGCCGCCATTCCAGGTGGTCGGCACCACGCACTGGTAGTTCTCGATGCGCCCGTCCTTGATCTTGATCCAGTGGGCATTGCCGCCGCGCGGGGCCGCCACCGTGCCCACGCCCTTGGCTTCCTTCGGCCAGGTGGCGGGATCCCATTTCTCGACATTCGCGGTCGAGCTGTCGCCGGCCTTGATGTTGCCGATCAGCCGCTCGAAATCCTCAAGCATCATCTTGGCGCAGTAATGCGCCTCCAGCGCGCGGGCCAGCGTGCGGCCGATCGTGGAGGGCAGCGCCTGCTTCGGCGTGAGGCTGGTACCGGCCAGTGAATTGAACCGGCCCACCGCATCGGTGATCTGGTCCTTCACATAGGTGACGTTGTGACCCCAGGCGAGGATGTAGCGCGACAGCGGCCCCACCTCGACCGCATGGCCGCGCCAGCGCGGTGCCTTGATCCAGGAATATTTCGCGCTTTCATCGAGCTCGCGAATGTCTGTCTTGGTGCCCTTGGCGTTCGGGCCGAGCTGGAACTTCGGCTCGGTCACGCCGTCCCAGGGGTGCAGCCCCTTGGTTTCGTCGCCATAGCTGTACCAGCTATGCGCCACGAACTCCTGCACCTGCTCGGGATCGCGCGGGTCGATGGGGTGGACCTCGTCCCAGTTGCCATTGAGGATCACGCCGCCCGGAAGCTGGTCGGTCTTCTTGTCGCCCGGCACCAGTTCGTAGTCGCCATAGTCCATGACGTTGGTGGCCGAGAGCCCGCCGCCATAGAGCCAGTCCTTGTAGAAGGAGGCGATGGCGATGACGTCCGGGATGTAGACGTTCTTCGAGAACTCGAAGGCGTCGGTCAGCCGCTGGTGGACAAAGTTCAGCCGCTCCATGTTGAGGGGCGCGCCGGCCGACATGTTGCCTTCCATGTTGATGGCGCAGGGCACCCCGCCCACCATGTAGTTCGGGTGCGGGTTCTTGCCGCCGAATACGGTGTGGACCTTGACGATCTCCTTCTGGAAATCCAGCGCCTCCAGATAATGCGCCACCGCCATCAGATCGGCCTCGGGCGGCAGCTTGTAGGCCGGGTTGTCCCAGTAGCCGTTCTTGAACAGGCCGAGCTGGCCGCTCTCGACGAACTTCTTCAGCCGATTCTGGATGTCTCGGAAATAGCCGGGGCTGGACATCGGATGATCCGGCCCGACCATCTGCTGGAGCTGCGAGGTCGCCTTGGGATCAGCCTTGAGCGCGTTGACCGGGTTCACCCAGTCGAGCGCGTGCAGGTGGTAGAAGTGCACGACATGATCGTGCCACTGCAGCACCTTGGCCATGATCTCGCGGATCAGATGCGCGTTGTAGGGAATCTTGATGTCGAGTGCGTCCTCCACCGCGCGCACCGAGGCGAGCGCGTGGCAGCCGGTGCACACGCCGCAGATTCGCTCCACGAAGGCCCACGCGTCGCGGGGATCGCGGCCCTTCAAGATCACCTCCAGCCCGCGCCACATGGTGCCGGTTGAGACGGCGTTGCGGATGACGTTGTTGGAATCGACGTTCACCTCGCAGCGCATGTGGCCTTCGATACGAGTGACCGGATCGACCACGATGCGCTTGCCGGAATTGTCGAGACTGAAGCCATTCGGCGTCTGGATGGTCATGCCGCGTCTCCCGTGTGGCTGGAGCCGTTGGCGTTGGAGGTGTTCCTGCCGGTGTCTCCCTTGTGCTGGGCGCGCTTGAGCGCGCTCACCGCGGCATGGACCGCGACCGCGCCGCCGACGACCCCGGCCGCGGCGAGGCCAACGCGATCAGCGTTGGATTCGATGCCGAAGCCGACGCCGTGCAGATCGGACAGCCGGGCGTACCAGGAGCCCTTGTCCCAGAAGCCGTCTTCCGAGCAGCCGATGCAGCCGTGCCCGGCCTGGATCGGGAAGGACGTGCCCTCGTTCCAGCGCACGGTGGAGCAGGCATTGTAGGTGGTCGGCCCCTTGCAGCCGACCTTGTAGAGGCAATAGCCCTTGCGCGCGCCCTCGTCGTCGAAGGCCTCGACGAACTGGCCGGCGTCGAAATGCGGCCGGCGGTAGCATTTGTCGTGGATGCGCTGGGAATAGAACATCTTCGGCCGGCCCTGCCGGTCGAGCTCGGGAATGCGGTCGAAGGTCAGCATGTAGGTGATGACGCCGGTCATCACCTCGGCGATGGGCGGGCAGCCCGGCACCTTGATGATCGGCTTGTCGGTGATGACCTCGTGCACCGGGGTGGCGCGGGTCGGGTTCGGCCGGGCGGCCTGCACGCAGCCATGCGAGGCGCAGGAGCCCCAGGAGATCACCGCCTTGGCGTCCTTGGCCACCATGCGCAGCTGATCGAGGAAGGGCTTGCCGCCGACGATGCAGAACATGCCGTCTTCGTTCAGCGGCGGATTGCCCTCCACCGCGAGGATGTAGTTGCCTTTGTACTTCTCCATCACCTCGTGAAGGATGGCCTCGGCCTGATGCCCGGCGGAGGCCATCAGCGTGTCGTCATAGTCGAGCGATATCATCGACAGTACGACATCCTTGGCGAGCGGATGCGCCGAGCGGATGAAACTCTCGGAGCAGCAAGTGCATTCCAGACCGTGCAGCCACAGCACCGGGGTGCGCGGCTTGGTTTCCATGGCATGGGCGATCTGCGGGACGAATTCCGGCCCCAGACCGAGCGCGGCGGCGGTGAGCGAGCAGTATTTGAGGAACGAGCGGCGGGTGATGCCCTGCCGCCGCATCACCTCATAGAATGTTTCGAGCCCTTGCATGCGACCTCCCTCCATTGTCGAAGGCCGGACACGTCGAGGCGTCCGGCTGGATCAAGTGTTGAGCAACGCCCGTGCCACCGCGTAACTTTCAACGATATCAATATCTTGAGTGCAGACCGGGTCGATTTCGCCGGAAGCTGGTCATGCGCTTTCCAACACAAGCGGAAAGCTGCTTATCGGTCGGGACTGGCGGTCACTCGCTAGCGATCAGTCATCCGTCAGCCGCGCCGCCGCGACGGCCGCCTGCCCGAAGGCCAGCCCGCCATCATTGGTCGGCACCTGTTCCGGGATGAGGATGTCGAGGCCGCTGCCGGCGAGGCGCCGTAGGAATATCTCCAACAGCAGCGCGTTCTGGAAAACGCCGCCGGAGAGCGCGATCGCCTTCGCCCCATGCCGCGCGGCGAGAGAGAGGGCGAGGCCGGCGAAGACATCCGCTACGCCAGTGTGAAACCGCCGGGCCATGACCGTTGCGGCAAGACCCGCCGCGCGATCGGCCAGCGCCGCGCGCCACATCGGCGCCGGATCAATGACGATGAGATCGCTCTCGCTCTCCACGGCGAACGGATAGGGTGGCTGGTCGCCCGGCGCGGCTTCCGCGGCTACCTGCAATGCCATGGCGGCCTCGCCCTCGAAACGGATCCGGGGCGGCGCGAGCCGGAGCAGCGCGGCCATGGCGTCGAACAGCCGTCCCGCCGAACTCGCGGGCGGCGCATTGATGCCCCGCGCGACCATCGCGCGCAGCGTGGCGATGGGCAGCTCGTCGAAGAGATCGGAAGGCACCGCCTCGGGTCCCAACGCGACATCGAGATGGGCCAGCAGCACCCGCCACGGCTCGCGATTGGCCATATCCCCGCCCGCCAGCGGGATCGGCTTCAGATGGGCGAGGCGACGGCTCGCGCGATAATCGCAGAGCAGGACCTCCGCTCCCCATATCGTGCTGTCCTCCCCAAGCCCCAACCCGTCGAGCGCGATGCCGACGACCTTGCCGCCGTCGAGTGGCCAGCCCCGCTCGGCCATGACCGCAGCGATATGCGCGTGATGGTGCTGGACGGCGATCAGCGGCAGGTCGCGCTCGGCCGCCAGAGCAGCGCCGAAGCGGCTCGGCTGATAATCGGGGTGGAGATCCACCGCGATGGCGGCGGCGCGATGGGCAAACAGGGCGGTGTAGTCGGCGATGGTGCGCTCGAACTCGTCCTGCGTCGATGGCTCCTCAAGATCGCCGAGGTGATGCGACAGCAGTGCCTTGCCGCCGACGGTCAGGCAGATCGCGCTCTTCAGCTCACCGCCGAGCGCGAGCACGGGCGGCGCCTGGGAGAAACCGGCCGGCAGATCGCGCGGCACCGGAGCGAGCCCGCGGCCGCGCCGCATGACCTGCACATGGCCGGCGGCGACCTGCACGACGCTGTCGTCCAGCCGCCGCGCGATCGGGCGATCATGAGCGAGGAAGGCGTCGACGATGCCGTCCAGCCCGGCATACGCCTCAGCGTCTCGGAAGATCTGCGGTTCGCTGGAACGGTTGCCGCTGGTCATGACGAGGGGGCGACCGACCGCTTCCATGAGCAGATGATGCAGCGGCGCATAGGGCAGCATCGCGCCGAGGCGGTTCTGGCCGGGCGCCACGGAAGGGGCGAGCGCCGCATCCGCGTGCATCCGCAGCAGCACGATGGGGGCGGAGGGATGTGCGAGCGCCGCATGTTCCGCTTCGCCCGCCTCGCACAGCGCGTCCAGCATGGCGCGATCGCGCACCATCACCGCGAGCGGCTTGGTCGGGCGATGCTTGCGGGCACGCAGCTCCGCAACCGCGACTTCATTCGTGGCGTCGCAGGCGATGTGAAAGCCGCCAATGCCCTTGATGGCCAGGATCGCGCCCTCGCGCAGTCGCATGGCGGCGACTTCTACCGGATCGCCGTCGACCTCCGGCAGGAGGCGAGGTCCGCAGGCCGGGCAGGCGATGGGCTGGGCATGAAAGCGCCGGTCGGCGGGATTCTCGTATTCCGCCCGGCAGGCCGGGCACATCGGGAAGCCGCGCATGGTGGTGGTGGCGCGGTCATAGGGCAGGCCCTCGACGATGGAAAAGCGCGGGCCGCAATCGGTACAGTTGGTGAAGGCATAGCGATGGCGACGGGCGGTGGCATCGCGCATCTCGGCATGGCAGGCGGGACAGGTCGCGATATCCGCCACCACGCCCACCGACACGGTGCCGGGCGTGCTGGCGGCAATGGTGAAGCCCCGGCCCGCAAAGGGCGGGGCCGCCTTGCGCTCGATGCCATCGACGCGAGCGAGCGGCGGCGCTTCCGCCGTCAAGGCCACCGCCAGTGCATCAAGGGCGGCCTGTCCGCCCGAGGCCGTGATGACGACCGCATCGCCACGATTGCCGACCTCGCCCTCGATCCCCAGCCGCATCGCCAGCCGCCACACGAAGGGGCGGAAACCCACGCCCTGCACGATGCCTCGGACGATCATCTCCTCGGTGGACATATCGTCCCTCAATGCACCGTGCAGACCATGCAGGGATCGAAGGAGCGCACGATATGCTGGACGGCCACAGGTGTCGTCTCGCCCTGCCGGATCGGCGCGCCGACCAGCGCGGCCTCCAGTGGCCCTGGCACTCCGGCCGCGTCGCGCGGCGAAAAATTCCAGGTGGTGGGGGCGATGATCTGGTAGCCGGCTATGCGCCCGTTCTCCACCCGCAGCCAATGCCCCAGTGCGCCGCGCGCCGCCTCGGTGAGCCCCGCCGCTCTGCCATATTCCGGCATGGCTCCCTGCGCGCACCACGGCTCGCCGGGTTGCAGGGCACGCACCCAGCCTTCCATGGCGATCACCGTGCGTGCGGTCTCCACCAGCCGCGCCACCACGCGCGCCAGCACACTGCCGCCGCCCCGCCGCACGATGTCGTGGACGAGCGGCTGGCCGTCGACGATCTGCCGCGCCACGGCACCGGTCTCGAACGGCAAGCCACCGAGCCGTGGCGCCTTGCACCAGCTGTAGCCGGTTTCGTCCTCGGCATCGGGCCGGGTCGACCCGTCGAATGGGTGATGCGGTCGGTTGCGCCCTTCCATCCGGGCATTGGTGTGATCTTCCGCGATAGCGGTGACGTCGACGCTCCCCAGGCCCTCGCCGGTGAAGATGCCGCGCGCATACAACGGCGCGTCGAGGCCGGGATAGGCTCCATAGCTGAGATAGCGGTCATAAGCGCGGCCAAGCCGGTCCAGTTCGAGATCGGCGGCGATTTCGAGAAACAGGCGGAAATCGCCGTCCGGCCCGTTGGCGCGCCAGGCGTCGAGCTCATCGCGGGAGGCGAGTTCCGCGATGCGCTCCAGCTTCGTCCCGAAGAGATCATCCTCCAGCGCCCGCCGCACTGCGCCGAGCGTCGCCTGCAGCCGCATCTTGTCGCGCGCATCCGCACCGCGCGTAACGCCGCCGGGCTGGATCGCCAGTGTATGCGGCCAACGGCCGGCGAGCAGGCCGAGAACATGCAGCAGCGTCGCACGCGTCTCGAGCGCCTTGCGCACCGCCCGACCCTGTGCCGCCTTGAAACGGTCCTCGGCGCGCGCGAACCACGGCCGGTCGGCATAGAAGGCGCGCGCGAAGTCCGGCATGAAGAAGACGTGGAAATGCGTGAGATGATCGGCGACGTTCTCGGTCGCGACGATCAGGTTGGTCGCCACCCGACCATTGTCGGTCGGCACCAGCCCCTGCACCCCGGCCAGCGCCAGCGCCGCCGCATGTGACTGCGACACCGAGCAAATGCCGCAGATGCGTGGGGCGATCACCAGCGCGTCGCGCGGATCGCGACCTTCCAGGATGCGCTCGAAACCGCGGAACAGCGGCGAGGAGACGAAGGCGGCCTCGACGCGCCCCTGTGCCGCCTCCAGCCGCACTTCCAGGTCGCCCTCGACGCGGTTGAACGGGCCGACGACGAGGCGCGTGGTGCCTTCGGGCGAGACGTTTTCGCTCATCGGCGCTTGATGTCGCGCACGGCCGGCGGCACGACGAGATGATCGCTGGTCGCGTTCAGCCGCAGCCGCTCCGGCGTCGCCGCCTTGGCGAGCGAGGACAGCGCCACGAACCAGGCCTTCGGCATGTCGGTCGGCAGGCCGACCGGGATGCCGGCGATCTTCGGTGTCTCGACGAAGGCGTGGCCCGGCTCCTCGAATTCCGGCGCGGTGCAGTTGATGCAGGCATAGCCGCCCCGCGTGCACGATCCCTCGCCGTTCCACAGCCGCGTGTTGCAGTCGGCATGCGCCTGCGTGCCGAGGCAGCCGAGATGCTCCATCATGCAGCCAAGATCGGACATCTTCTCCGCGCTTGCCTTGTACTCGTAATACTCGTTGCGCGGGCAGCCATGGTGCACGAGGTGGTCGGCGTAGAAGCGCGGGCGGCGATAGACGTCGAGATCGTCCGCCTCCATGAGCCCCGCCGCCAGCAGCATCAGCGTTTCCGTCACCCAGTTTGGATGCGTCGGGCAACCGGCGACATTGATGACGGGCATGCCCGAGCGCGAACGATAGGCGGCGCCCAGAGCCCCGCCTTCGCGGCGCCCGTCATATTGCAGGCCGCAGGCATCGGTCGGGTTGGCGCCGGCGGCGGTGACGCCGCCATAGGCCGCGCAGGTGCCGACGGCCACCACGTTCTCGGCAACGGCCGCCAGCCGGCGCACCCATTCGATGGTCGGCACACCGGTACCGGCCAGAATGTGAAAGCGCCCGGTATTGTTGGGGCCGCGCAGCATGGCGCCTTCCACGCACAGCGCGTCGAGCCGGATCTCCCCGGCGAGCACCTGCGCGAACAGGGCGAGGGCCTCCGCCCCCGTCTCCTCCGAGAGGGTCGGATGCCACAGCAGGCGGATACTGGCGCTCTCCAGCGTGGTGGAGAGGTCCGGCGCCTCGGCGCACAGCATCGACATGGTGCAGCCGCCGCAGCCGCCGGACTGGATCCACAGCACGTTGAAGGGGGCGGGCATGGCGTTCAGTCCCTTTGCGCAGCGGGCAGGGTCAGCGTCATCACTGCTCCGCCGTCAGGATGATTGGTGGCGTCCAGCTTGCCGCCGTGCTCCTGCACGATGCGGTAGCTGATGGAGAGCCCGAGCCCGGTGCCCTTGCCGACCGGCTTGGTGGTGAAGAACGGGTCGAAGATGCGCGAGGCGATATCCGGTGCGATGCCCGGCCCGGTGTCGCGAATGGCGAGGGTGACAGTCTCTCCTTCTCCACTCCGGCCGGTGATTTCCAGCCGCCGGACGGGCCGGCCTTCCATAGCGTCGAGCGCATTTTGCACCAGGTTCATCAGCACCTGGTGGATATGTCCGGAATTCCCGACGACGGTGAGGTTCTCGGCAATGTCGAAGCGCGTCTCGATGGCCGGCATCTGCCCCCTGGCGACCCACTCCAGCGCCGAGCGGACCAGTGGCGCCAGTTCGAAGGCTTCCCGCGCCTCGCGACGGTCGGATGAGAAGCGGCGCAGGTCCGCCACGATGTCGCGCACGCGCTCCGCGCCTTCCAGCATGCCGTCGAGCGTGCCCTCCATATTGGCGAGGGTGGTGTCGATCTTCAGTTCGGTCTGCAGCTTGGCGAGCGCCGGCCCGCTCACCCCGCCATGGACGGCATCGAGATAGGAGGTGAGGCGCCCGCTGTAGCGCTTCAGCGTGTGGGCATTGCCGTAGACGAAGGAGATCGGATTGTTCAATTCATGCGCGACGCCGGCGACGAGGCGGCCGAGCGAGGCCATCTTTTCCGCATGGACGAGCTGCTGCTGCGTCTGCTTCAGCCGCTCGTGGGCGGCCGCCAGATCGCTGTAGGCCTTGCGCAGTTCGCCGATTGGCCGGCCGACCAACACGATGCCGACCGCTCGTCCGCGGGAATCGAAGCGCACGGCGCCGTTCACCGAGACTGGCAGCTGATCGATCAGGGTGGAGAAGATGAATTCGCGGTCGCTGATGCGCTCGCGCCGCTCGATCGTCGCGCGGATATCCTCGAACGAGGTCGGCGACTCAGCGGCGAGCAGGTCCCGCAGGTGCAGCCGCACGAGATCGCTCAGGGGACGCTGGAAGGCGCGCTCGGCCGCAAGATTCACCTGCTCGATCCGGCCGGACAGATCGCAGGCGATCAGCACGTCGGTCATCGACGACATCAGGCCGGCGATGAAGGTCTGCGCTTCCTCCAGCTCGGCATTCTTCTGTTCCAGCTCGACCTGCTGGGTGACGAGCTCGGCATAGGTCTCGTCCATCTTCTTGATGACGGCGATCCAGGCTTCGTCCGTTTGGCCAGCGAACGGCAGCAGCAATTCCCCCTCTGGGAGAGCTGTCTCCAGATCGCTTCGCGCACTGTTCGACTGCTTGGACATTCCACACTCGACCATCGAGACCGGTTCGACTCTAAAGCGAGCATGCCAAGTCGGCAACGCGGCCGATATCGTGTCGGCGGCACACCCGCGGCAACGAGCGAACCGCGAAGGCGGATTCGCACGCCATGAAGCCGTGAATATGCGCGAGTGTCCGTCGAAATTGTCGAAGAACTTCGGGGCTCCCACAGCCGAACGTCCGGTTGCGGCTGACGTCAAATCTCCGCACCCGGCGCTGTCGAAATCGCCTTGAAGGTTACGATCGGGCGCTGATACGCATCTTCCAAGCAACCATGGACGCCGCCTCGGAAGATCGCCTTCCTACATGCCGTTTTGTCGGTCCCTCGCCGCGTACTCCACGGACATCACGCCCATTGCGGCAAGCATGAGCCCGCAGGCTATGGTGAGCGTCAATTGCATCCCAGATGCGATCGCACCCGACCCGGCATGGGCATACTCTTCCGTACCCACGCCAAACGCGAAGATGGCCGCCATGATATAGGCGCCGGCGATCAATCCGATGTTCCGGGACAGGCCGAGCAACCCGGACACCGCGCCGCGCAGATCGGCAGCGGTATCGGCGAGCGCTCTTGTGTTGTTCGCCGCCTGGAACAGCTGGTATCCCGGCGTGAGGATAGCGATCGCGAGGATGTACCCACTAACCCCGATCGCCTCGGGCAGGAGGGCCAGAAGCAAGGTCCCCGCCGTCAGCATGGCAAGTCCGAGCCAGACTACCCGTCGCGCGCCGATGGCGTCGACCAGGCGCCCGGAGGGAATGCCGCAGAGGATCGAGATCAGCGGACCGACGGACATGACGAGGCCGACCTGCAGATCGATCAGGCCCAGGCCGGGCCCGAGATAGAAGGGGCCAACGACCAGCGTCGCCATCATCACCGCCGCCACCATGAGATTGGCCGAGAGACATGGCGCGAGGCGTCCCATCAGTACGGGGGGCAACTCACGCGAGGAGCGGCCGGCTCCGGGCACATTGGCGGGCAGTACCACCAGACAGAGGATCAGGGCGAAGGCGGCCACCGGCACCTGGATCAGGAAGATGCCGCGCCACCCGGTCGCCGCAATCAGGATGCCACCGAGCGAAGGGCCGAGAGCCGTGCCGAGTGCCGAAACCGTACCAAGCAAGCCCATCGCCCGGCCTATGCCCGCATCGCCGGCATTGTCACGCATGAGCGCCATGGAAAGCGTCATCAGGAAGGCCGCCCCTACGCCCTGGAACGCACGCGCGGCGATCAGAAACCACAGGCTCGACGCGAATCCGCAGGCCAGCGACGCCACCGAGAACAGGGCAAGGCCGACGATATGGATGTGTTTGGGCCCATACCGGTCTCCCAAATGGCCCGCGATGAGGGTCGAAGCCGTCAGGCCCCCAAGATAGGCGACGACGACCCACCGACTCTCGGCGAGCGATGCTGAAAACGCTTGCGACAGCGCGGGCAAGGCAATGTTCGCGATGCTTGTTCCAAGCGACGCCAGCAGCATCGTCAGTGCCAGCGCCGTCGTGATCCCCCGTCTCGTCGTGTCCGAGGCCATCGGCTCAGTATGTTTCATCGCTCTGCCCTCTTGCCCGAACTTCGGTTCGAAAGCAGGCTACGAATTCAAGCCGACTTGAGGTCAAGCATGAAGTTTCTGGACATCGGCGAGGTATGCGCGGCGACCGGAATCAAGCCTTCCGCGCTGCGCTACTACGAGGAGATCGGGCTGGTCGCGTCGATCTCGCGGCATGGCTTGCGCCGGCAGTTTGAGCCCGATGTACTGCTGCAGCTCAAACTGATCGCGATGGGGAGGATCGCGGGCTTCTCGCTCGCCGAGATCGGCGGGATGTTCGGTCGGGACCAAACCCCGGCACTGTCCCGCCCGGCGATCCTCCAAAAGGCCGCCGACATCGACAGGCAGATCCGCGAACTGACGGCATTGCGTGACACGTTGCGGCATGTCGCGGCGTGTCCGGCGCCGTCACATCTGGAATGCCCGACCTTCAGGCGTCTGCTCGATGTCGTTGCGAAGCAGGGCCGGAGCAGAGCCAGGAAACCGCGGCGGCCTGCAAAAGCTGCGCTTCCATGAGGTTCGGCCTGAGCAAAATGATCGGTAGCGAAATGTCGGCCAGGACGAGGGACCCGCCCCGTCGGAACGGTCAGGCCGAGCTTGGTGGTGAGTAGCACCTATTCGCAAGACAAGACGATCGGCAGCTCGCAGTTGATAGCTCAACTCTCTTGGAGCGTTTGCTTTTCGATCATCGCCCAAGGTCGGATTCTGGCCCAATACCGAAGAAATTTGAAGCGGTTCAGACTGCCGTTCCCTGCACCGAAGCAGCGAGTGGCTCCAGGGCATCGACTTCCTGAGACGTGAACTCAATGGAGATCGCCGCAACGTTCTCTTCGAGCCGGTTGCGCTTGCGTGTGCCAGGGATCGGCACCGTTTTCACGCTCAGCCGTTGCGATTGAGCATGGAGCCACGCGAGTGCAATCTGGGCAGGAGAAGCTCCCTTCTTAGCTGCGATCTCCTCCAGCTTGGCAACAAGGCGGTTATTGGCTTCGCGGTTCTGGGATGAAAAGCGAGGAAAGTTCCGGCGCGCATCGTCACCAGTCAGTGCGTTCGCGAAGGCCTGTCCGGTCAGCAAGCCCCTGCCGAGGGGCGAATAGGGGACCAGTGTCACGCCCAGCTCCGTGGCTGCGGGAACGACTTCTTTCTCGATATCGCGCGTGAAGACCGACCATTCTGACTGCAGCGCGGCGATGGGATGGATGGCGTGGGCGGCGCGCAGTTCCGCTGCGGTGACGGCGGAGAGGCCGAGCCATTTAACTTTGCCCAACGTCACCAGCTCGGCCATGGCTCCGATGGAGTCCTCCAGCGGCACCGTATCCGTCCTTCTGTGCATGTAATAGAGGTCAATGACTTCGACGCCGAGCCGCTTCAGGGAGCGATCGACAGCGGCCCGGATAAACTCGGGGCGGTTATCGATGCTCCAGTCGTCGGGGTTTTCCAGGGTGCGCGTGTAGCCGAACTTGGTGGCGATGACGATCCGGTCCCGGTGGTTCTTCACGAATGGAGCCAGAAACTCCTCATTCGTGCCGACGCCATACATGTCGGCCGTGTCGAACATCGTCACGCCAAGGGTGACGGCTCGCTCGAGAGTGGCGCGAGCCTCGGCCTCGTCCGTCGCGCCGTAGAACTCGCTCATGCCCATGCAGCCCAGCCCTTGCGAGCCGATCATGGGGCCATTCTGTCCAAGCTGGATCTGAGGCAGGGCGCTGGTTTCGCTTGTCATATCGGAACTCCAATTTTCGACAAGCACCCCGTATAAGTATGGAGCATGATCCATAGTCAAGAGTTCTAGGATGCTGATCTCTGAGTTTGCGAAAGCCACCGGACTGCCAATCGATACGATCCGCTTTTACATCTCCAAGGGGCTCCTTACGCCCGAGCGCAGCCTCAAAGGCGGGTCGAGGCCCTACCAGACATTCAAGCAGGAGGACGTGACCGCCGCCCGGATGATCCGCCTCCAGCAGACGCTGGGTTACTCGCTCGGCGAGATCCTTACGCTTAACCAGCAATATCGTGCGGGAGAGACGTCGCCCGAGCTTACGATTGAGGTTCTGCAGATGCAGATCGACAGGCTTGAGGAACGAAAGGCCGCACTGAATGCCGCGCTCTCATTCCTCCGCGGCAAGGTGGACTGGATCCGGGCGGGCAAGCCCGACGATGCGCCACGGCTGGAAGACTACCAGTGTTGATCGGACCGGAGTTCTGCTAGGCCCCCTTCCCGTGAAAGCACGGGGACGTAGCCCAGTTCGCGCCGCGCTTTGCCGATATCCAGGGAGATCTCCACGGCAGATACGGCGTAGGACTGCAGCGTCAGGGGTGGAACAATCTTCCCGCGGGAGATCCATGCGACGAGATCGCCAATCGCCGCGATGACCCTGACGACGGCCCGTGGAACGGATTTGTCGGGCACCGCCAATCCCTGTGTCGCGAGCAAACACGATACGAAGGCCTTGAACTCGACCGGCTCGTCATCCGAAACGAAATACACCTCACCGCCGCGTCCCTTGACGAGAGCGAGTTCGACCGCGTGGCAGAGATTGGCAATATGGGTGGTCGACGTGCGGTACGTGCCGCCGCCTATCCAGGCAAGCCTGTCGGACCGCGCCGCCTTGAGCAGGTTGGGAAGCGCGGTCGTGTCGTCACGGCCCCAGACAAAACGTGGCCGCAAGACAACAACTTCAAAACCGGCCGCATTGCCGGCGAGCGCCGCGCGTTCGGCCGCCGCCTTGCTGCTGCGCGAATAGCCACCTGCGGGCCGGCGCGGCAAAGGCATCAACTCGTCGACATTGACCAGCGGCTTGCCGGTCGCGAGTACGGCCTCCGTGCTGAGGTGGATCGCCTTTCGGATGCCGGCCGCGCGTGCCACCGCCAATACGGCCCGCGTGCCGTCCTCATTGACACGCTGTTGAAGCTTGGTCGCCGGTCCGTGACCCGTATCGGCTGCCGCGTGAATGAGAGCCTCGCAACCCGACATTCTGGCGACGAGGTCCGGATCGAAAATATCCGCGCGGCAGGCAACCGCACCGAGCGCCTCGACGCGATCCGCTGACGTGTCGCTGCGCACGAGAGCGATGACTTCAATGCCTCGGGCGACGAAATGACGGATCAGGTTGCGCCCGACATAGCCGCTTCCGCCGGTCAGAAAGAGGCGTTTAAACGGGAAGTACTCATCGGGCGCCGTTCCCGATGGGAGAGATCGATTGTCAGTCATATTCAACGCGTGTCTGCTCGCCGGCGCCCTGCGGGGGGCGCCGGCTGGAAGGGTAGAATACGGTTCGGTTGCCGAAACTCAGACCGATCGGGTCAGACCACCATCGACCTTCAGGTTCTGGCCCGTGATATAGCCGGCCCCGTCCGACGCCAGAAAAGCGATCGTCGCTGCAATCTCGGCGCTGGTACCGTAGCGCTTCATCGGCACCATCTCGCGGCGCTCGTCGGTGGCCGGCAGGCTGTCGATCCAACCTGGCAGAACATTGTTCATGCGGATGTTGTCGCCAGCGTAAGTATCCGCGTAAATCTTGGTATAGGCGGCCAGGCCGGCGCGGAACACGGCAGAGGTCGGGAACATGGCCGCCGGCTCGAATGCCCAGGCGGTCGAGATGTTGACGATAGCCCCGGATTTCTGGGCCTGCATGATAGGCGTGACCAGTCGCACCGGACGGATGACGTTCATCAGATAGACATCGAGCCCCGCATGCCACTGGTCGTCGGTGATCTCGGTGATCGGCGCACGGGGGCCATGTCCCGCGCTGTTGACCAGCACGTCGATGCGTTTCCATTTCGCCATCGTGGCGTCGACCAAATGTTGAAGGTCGTCATTCGACTGGTTGGAGCCGGTCACACCGATGCCCCCGAGTTCGGCCGCCAGAGCTTCGCCCTTGCCGGACGATGACAGGATGGCGACCTTGAACCCGTCCTGTGCCAGCCGCCGGGCGGCCTCGGCTCCCATGCCGCTGCCGCCAGCGGTGATGATGGCTACTTTTTCTGCCGACACCGGTTTATCCTCCCAACGTGATGACCGCTCGTGGTGGCCTCGCTGGATCTAACATTATCAGTACATAGGTTTCTTCTTCGAGACAGTTTGTGTGTCATATGGCAGTAGAAAATCTATCGAATGAGCGATAGGCGTGGAAAGCTCCCCTCCCTCAACGGCCTCAAGGCATTTGAAGCCGCAGCGCGCCATCTGAATTTCAGACTGGCTGCGGAGGAGCTCGGCGTCACGCAGGGAGCCGTGGCGCAACAGGTGCGCGGGTTGGAAGCCGATCTCGGCGTGCGGTTGTTCGAGCGACTTCCCCGAACACTGGCACTGACCGGTGAAGGGCGCGGCTACACGGCCGATGTCAGGCGTGCATTCGACATCATCGCGCGTGCGACGGCGGATCTGCTGCCTCAGCCGATCACGTT
The DNA here is from genome assembly GCF_018390695.1 of Ancylobacter sonchi. GTDB lineage: Bacteria > Pseudomonadota > Alphaproteobacteria > Rhizobiales > Xanthobacteraceae > Ancylobacter > Ancylobacter sonchi. The sequence goes on from NZ_JAHBGF010000020.1 coordinate 761,203, forward strand.
GACGATCAGCACGACGCCGACCTTCGCATCCAAATGGCTCATCCCGCGCTTGCCTGACTTGACGAGCCAGCACCCGGAACTGGACATTCACATCCTCGCCACGGATCGTGTTTCCAGCTTTCAAAGGGATGGCGTCGATCTTGCCGTCCGCTACGGCCATCCGCCTTTCGCATCCGGTCTGGCATCGCAACTTCTGTTCCGGCAGGAAATCATCGCCGTTTGCAGCCCGATGCTTCTGGGTGCTCGGTTGCCACCGCGGACCGTGACCGAGCTATTGAGCTACCCGCTTCTGCATGACGCCCATAATTTCTGGCCGGAATTCATCGAGCGGCATTTCGGTGCCGAACCGCTTCCAAGGGACGCGTTAGCGGCCAAACGCATCAGCTTCAATCAGTCATCCCATGCCATAGATGCGGCCCTTGCGGGACAGGGCATCGCGCTTGCCACCCGCAGCTTCGTCGCCAGAGATGTCGCCGAGGAGCGACTCAAACAGATTGGTACAGTCGCGCTCTACGGGCTTTCCGACTTCTATCTGCTTTGGCCTCGGCATCGAAAATCCGCCGCTTTGCAAGCCGTCGTAAGCTGGATGCTTGGCTCGGCAGCGAACCCACTTGAACAACATTTAGTCGAAGCGGTTTCACTTGGTGCGCGATGAATGGCCGATTGTGGGAGCCGGACCGATGTCTGCAAATGGCGCTGGCGTCGCGCTCGGATCGAGGTGCGTTTCGCCTTCAGGCCCTCAGGGATCCGCCAGATGAGGCCGTCATGCCAGCACGCCAATATGCCCTGCTAGCTGAGTGATGCAAAAAACGTGGGGTAAAATGGCGCTGTAATTTGGTGATGAACCAAAAACTGGCAGCGTATTCAAGTCGTTAATAAATTAACTGGCGGCCCGCGAGCGACCAAGAAGAGAACTATGTGTTCGCTATAGCCCTATGACGCATGCTGACCCAAGCTTGCCCCTCGCCGCGTTTCAGCGACGTCCGCTTTGCGCCCCATTTCAGCCAGTGACCGGGTGACGGCCTTGGCTCGAAAGCGGACATTCACGGGGTGGAACAGGTCGGGCCCTTTGCGAGAACTGCAGACATTGGAGTCTTGCCAGTAAGCGGACATCACGGGCACCAGGCTAAAGGAGCCACTTCGACCCGTGGCGGACACAAGGCGGTCTGATCGGACATCGGGGGCGAGCGTCGTGGACTTCATACAAATCGCGATCTCAGCGCGCTTGGCCCACGCCGACCTGGTCGCGGGGGGACCGCGATCTTGAGGCGGGCCCGAGCGACCCGCGGCCCGCCTCATCCTCATCAAGCAGCTGCTGGTGAACTGCGCCAATGTCAGCGACCTGGAGAGGATCAGCCGGGCCCTCTCCCGGGACGCCAGCGATCCCGATGGCGTGCGCGCCTTCATCAATCGGAGCGGACGCGCCATCGCCCCGCAACGGGCGTTCGAGCGTCCGCATCCGCACTTTCTGCGTTGGCATCGGGAGCACTGCTTCAAGCAGTGAGGCCAACTGCATCGTGACGCTGCGACTCCATCAAGCGCACAACATCCCTGCGAATGCGCCGCAGCTCTGGCCAGGGAAAGTGTCGCCCTTCGGCACCGTCTGCCCCAACGGCGATCAGTGCGTCGATCTTCGCGGAGAGGCCGCGCAGAGACGTCGCGTCTGCTGCGAAGAGCATCGCAATCAGTCGCTCTTCATCGGCGGATGCCGCCGCCTCTTCCTGCCGGGTGAAGGTGTATCCAATATGGCCATGGCCATGCTGCTGCAAAAGCGGATGAAGCTGGAAGAGACAACGGTTCACGGCTTCCGGTCATCCTTCAGAGACTGGGCGGGAGAAAGCACGGGCTTCCCTCGGGAGCTTGCTGAAGCAGCGCTTGCACATATCGTCGGGAATGAGGTGGAGCGGGCATATCGCCGGGGCGATGCACTCGAAAAGCGCCGGGAACTGATGGACGCCTGGGAGAGGTTCGTCACGTCGACGCAGACCGCCAACGTGCTGCCTATGGTGCGGCCGGTGGCGACTTGAAAAGAAATCAAAATTAATCAAAGCCCACGCGCACTCACTCCGAAAAAGCGTTGCAAGTATTGGGTTTGTGAGGCTGACTGGGCCGGAAATCGGCGTGTGGCTTCACGCCCATCTGGATACCGCAACAGTTCGGCGCCCATATGTCGGCTTACTGGCTTTCGGTTCTCGCCGCCTTGCTCGCATGTGCCGGCGCAGCGCTTGCCTTGCGCCTCTGGATTACTCGGCGAGTGCTCAGCGACGATGGTGAGGCGCATTCTCCCCCGCTTGCGCCCTCCATGCCTATGGAGGGAGAAACGGACCTTGCCCGATACCTCGCCGAGCCCGAGACGCCAGAGCCTCCTCCGCCACGTACCTATCGCTATGCCGCCGGTAAGACGTTGCATGGCCCTGCTCAACCATCCACTGACCGACGTCCACCCCGCGTGCCTCGCAGGTGGCGATAAGGCGTTTGTGGCGGCTACGGCCATCTGGAAGCCCTGCCGCTGGAGCGCTAGGAGGATCCGTACGCTCATCGCCGGGAAGTGATAGGCGTGCACGCGATAATCGGCGTTTGATGCAAGCTCCTCACCGTCCCTTCCATAGAGGTCGGCTCATGTTCCCGTTTCCTAAGCGTGCGACTTTCATTGTGGCCGTAGCAGCGATTGCCTTCATTGCCGGCAATGCCATGGCACAGGGCGCGCCGCCTTCCGCCCGGCTGACGGCGACCGTCGTGAAGGCGGACGGCGACCGGCTGGATGTCACTGATGCGAACGGCCAATCGGTGAGCTTGAAGCTGACCGGCGACGTACGGATCATGTCGGTGGCGACAGCCGAGCCGGAGGAAATCAAACCCGGCAGCTTCGTCGGCAGCGCGGCGCGGCCTGGACCCGATGGCATGCTGACTGCGATGGAGGTCCATGTATTCCCACCGAGCATGCGTGGTGCTGGAGAGGGCCACCGTCCCTTGGGTTCGGATCCCAGCGCTTCAATGACCAACGGCACCGTGGGTGACCTCGTAGTGTCCAACGGCCGCACCATGACCTTGAAGTATGGTGAGAACGGCACGCAGACCATCGTGGTGCCGCCGGACGTGCCGATTGTCACCATGGACAGAGGTGACCTCACGCTTCTGGTGCCCGGCGTACACATCGTGGCTTTCTACACGCGCGGCGCCGACGGCACGATGACCGCGAGCCGTCTGACCGTGGGCAAGAACGGCACCGTACCGCCGATGTGATACCGGGCCGTAGGGAAGTATCGGCACCTTCTGCCCCGCATTTCCTCTATCTGGACCGTCGCCAACAAATCTGCTCGGATGCATCCGGGGGTTGAGGAATGGCACGGCGGAAATCATCACAGCCTAAGGGGAGAAAGCTGCCTCCAGGCCTTTTCCTCCTGTTGCTGCTTGCGCTGCCGCTTGCCTGGTGCAGCGGCGGCAAGGATGAGCCGGATCATCGGGTTGCCACATCGGCGCCAGCGCCCGTTGTGAGCCCGGCGGCTGCGCCGCCCCCATCCAGCCCTCCGCTTCGCTCGCATGTCGCGGCATCTTCCCCACCACAGGATATCGAGCCCGCGCCTGCGGCAATGGCGGGGACGGCCGAATTGGCAGAGCCGATCCGGGAAGCGCTCTACGTGACCGCGAAGGTGAACGTTCGTGGGGCTCCCAACACCTCAGGGCGGGTGATCGGCAGCCTTTCCGCTGGCACAACCGTCGATGCGGGAGAAAGCCGAGGCAATTGGCGTCGGGTATGGTTCGATGGACAAGAAGGTTGGATTTCGTCCCGCTACCTGTCCGCTCGCCCTCCGTCCGTCACCGCTCCCATGCGGGAGCCCAGTCGGACGGTGGCACGGCTTGCCGCAGAGCCGGATGCAGACGACGATAGCGGCGGTGTCACTCCGATCCGCGAACCCTATGTCGGCACCTGCGACTGCCCATACGACGTGATGCGCAACGGCCGAAGCTGCGGTGGGCGGAGCGCCTATAGCCGCCCGGGCGGCAGGAAGCCGAAGTGCTATCGCTAACGGGCGCTCCCGGGTCTGTCACCGACATCACCAAGCCGACGAAATGGGGCCGACGATGACGCCTATACGCGTAACCGGCAGCTGTTGTTGCAGACATAAAAGGCCCGGCACTATGGCCGGGCCCCATACTCGCTAGCCGAGCTAGTCAGCTATCGTTGTCGTTGTCAGCGACCGGAATACGGAACGCCCGCTTCCCATACTTCTTAGCCCAGATCTTGGTCCCGTCAGGCAGCGTGATCCAAGGGCGATAGATGTACTTAGGCTCGGCCGCTGAAGCGGCCTTTTCGGGGAGCGCCATTAGGTATCTCCTATCATGGCGGGTTGACCCGAGGCGCCGGAAGGCTTATTTGCACAACTGTCAGATTGAGCTTCGGCCTTCCAGACGCCTCGGTATCCACTCGACGAGCCGACGGTCCGCCGATGGAACTTATTGCAAGACCCCGCCCCTCCAAGGCGGGGTTTTTGCGTTGTCACGATATATAGCGTTTGAATCCTCGAATGACAACTCAATGAGGACTCCGTTAACCATTTTCTGGATTTACCCCCCATTCTGATGCATAGTGGCTTAAATAGGAGGCCACCATGAATGCTCATACGAGTGGGATTTATGAAATGGCTGATCTCGAAGAGGCCGGCTACCAAGGACTTATCCAACAGCGCGAACGGCTGGAGAGGGATCTTCGGACCGTCAATGAGGCGATCTCTAAGTACGAGCACATCGCTGCGCTGAAGAAAGAGCTAGCGTCGCTCGTCACGCTGGAAACTGCGCCCGTAGTCCCGAAGCGCCGGAGGAATGCACTTCCGCCAGCGCGCATCGCCAAAACTGCGAGGGAAATAATTCTGAAAGCCGGTCGACCTCTGACGCGTTACGAGATCGCCAAGGCGCTGGAGCATCAGGGCGTTGCTCTTGTCGGGAGCGACCCGATCAAGAATGTTGGAACGATCCTGTGGCGCCACCGGGATGAGTTCGAGAACATTCCTGACCGTGGGTACTGGCCAAAGGATGTGCCGCTCGAAGGCGCACACGAGCTCGACAAAAATTGAGAGTGCACTTAATTGCAAAGCCCGGCCAAGCGCCGGGCTTTTTCATTTTTGGCGGGGAACCCAAACACGGACGTCGCGTTTCCCGAACGCCTGACTGATCCCCCTCGTCAGGCTCGATTGTCAGAACTGGCCCGGCTTCGGCCGGGCCTTTGTTCAAGCGCCTTCCAGAATCCTTTCGGGCACCTCGCCGAACGAGGCTATCCAGGATGGGTTGGTCCGCGTCGTCGCTTTCAGGGTCAACGTCGCGAGAGAAGGCGACCGCGCAGGGCTCCACCGCCACCTCACCACGGTGCATCCTCTCTCGGATCAGGCAACCCGGCTCTGACCATCGCTGCGTCCACCTTCTCGGCGAGCCCCCTCCGATAGCCTGTGTGACACTCACCAGCATGCAGCCAGATATGCTTGCCAGGCTCCGGAGACATAACCGCCAGCAGATGAGAGGTGGAGCTATCGGCATATCCGCACATAGCGCAGCAACCGAGAGCATGACCGGGAAGCATCATGCGCGGGCTATTCAACAGCCGCGCCCGAACCTGCGGGAGCGCCCTTTTGACGGCTGATGCTCGATCAGCACCACGATCCATTTCCCGCTGAACGACCCGGCTCCAGAGCTTCGCAATATCAGCCGAGAGCTCGTCCGATCGGCCATTTTCGTTTCCGGCTACATCGTTTTCGGGGGGAACGTGGGGAACAAGGGGAACAGGCTCGACAAATCCTTCCGTAGCAACGGTTTGCGGCGTTCCCCACCCTGTTCCCCAACTCGACTGGGCTTGGGGAACAAGGGGAACAATTTCGGTGCGATGCCGGGAAAAGGCAGCAAAACGGGCTGTCATGACCCTTCCTCCCCTAGAACTGGGCTTGCTGGGGGGCTCGGGCCTCTCCCTCATCCTCCTCATCGCCGAGGATGCGCGGGGTGATCACGTAGCAGCGGGGAGGGGAGGTGAAGCCGGGCAAGCGCGTCTTGACCTGCGGCTTTCCATCCCCGCCGGCGGCCAGATAGCCACGACGGATCAGCGCCTTTGCGACGGAGGCAGCGTCGAGGCCGGCGCATACCTCGGTACGCCATACCTCGGGCAGCATCAGATACTCGGTACCACCTCCGTCAACTCGGCGCCGGAATCCGGCCCGGTTCGGAATCCGCTGCTCAATGGGGGCGCCCTGGCTATCGGTAGGGACGAGCTCACCCATAGCCTCGAAGCGCGAGGCGCCATGGAGCTCGATGAACCGCCGCACCGCCGATATAGCCTCGACGTCCTCAGCCGGCTCGATCCCGCCGCGCTGAGTGAGCCAGTCGGTGAGGCACCGTGCCGCCGCCTGTGTCGCCTCTCCCTCCGGCCATGGCAGGATACCGGCCGCAGTTGCCATCTCGCCAGCGGCGGCCACGAGCCCGAAGCGCGCGGCAACACGACTGATCTGTCCATCCGCCCCAGCCGGCGCATTGTCGCGAAGGAACTCGTCGACATGGTCTTTCACGGCGGGAGCGATAGCGTCGAACTCATCCACCAGCACCCCCAGGAAGGAACGGGTCGGGTGACCATAGTGCTCGCTGGCTGCCACCTTGAGATGCCGGGCGAACGCATCGGCATTGGCGAAGCCGTGCAGGTTTTCGAACATGCCCATGCCGGCGCCTGCGTCGGCCGGAATATCGACAATGCGGACCTGTTGCCCTGCCGCGGCCCGTCGGCCCCTGCCATCCTCGGCGATCTTGTCGGCAAGGGAGAGCTCACCGCTCGAGAGGAACAGCAGCCGCCACTCTGCCGCCGGGCGAGCCTCTCCGGATCGCGACGCCCTCGACTTCCCGACACCATTTGCGAGCATATAGGCGATCTGCCCTGCCTCGCGCCCATCCACTTGTCCCATCTCATCAAGGCAGAGCAGACAGTCGCAATGCATGCCGGCGACACCCTCCAGCCCATTGGATGTGGCGCGCCATGTGCGGACATAGCCGCGAATGCCGCCGCCACCCCAGGCGGACCCAGCCACGACGAGTGCGGTGCTCTTGCCGGTTGACGATGCGCCTCTGAAATGAAAGCCGCCGCTTTCGGATCCGGTCGGATAGAGCAGCGGCGCGGCAAAGGCCGTCGAGAGCGCCAGTGCCAGCCTTGAATTGCCCACGGCATAGCGTGCGATATCTCGCTGCCAGCCCTCCAGCGTCCCGGCCTCACGCAAGGCGTGATCGACGCTGCCGCTGGTCTGCAGAATGATCCGTTCACCCATGGTTGGGATCCACCGTCTGGTTGCTGAGAATGAACGACTTGCCGTGCCAGCCGACGCGGCCGACACAGCGGGCTTTCTCATCCGGCCGGGCGGTGGAGATGTATTCATGCAGGGCATCGCGAGCGAACTTGCCCGGTGCCATGATCAGGCCCAGGGACAAGAGGCGTTCGCGATAGGCGGTGCCGTCGCCGGCCAGCATCGCCATGGGCATGGCCCACTGCTTCCGGCGCCCGTCGCGATCCGTCACCGTCAGGAGGCGGCCCCATTCCTCACCGTCAGAGCTGCGGGTCTCGGCCGCAATATCGAGTAGCGAGCAAAACCACTTCCACTCGGTAGTGATAGTGCCGGTTTCCTTGTCCCTGTGGTCGACGCGCTTTTCGACGCCATGCGGCCATGACCGGAACATGCCAAGTGTCGGATCATCGTCTTCGTCGGCGGTGTCACCGCGCTCGGCGGCATCGAGATAGGGCGACAGGAACGCCGGATCCTTTCGCATCTCGGCAAGGGCTCCTGCCGTCCAGCCCTCATCAGCAGCGTCGGCTAGATCCCAACCGTCCTTCATCGGCTCGCCGCGCGTCACCTTCACGCCGTCGCGCCAGAGCCAGGCGCCGAGACGTTCGGGCACGAGATGCAGGACGCGAGCCGCACCAGCAGCACGGGCGAACTCGCACACCTTGTCGCCGAAGTCCTGGCCGGGATGATGGGGCTTGCCCTTGTCGGTCGTCCGCCCTGGCTCGTCATAGTCGGTAGCAATCACCACCGTGCGGCCGGCGAGCGGGCTGAAGTCCGTAAGGTGCGGGCTCTTGGCCCCGTGGGCCGGTGTGGTCGCGACCATATCGGGGAACAGGTCGCGCGCCGAGTCGCGGGACTTCTCGCCCTCTGTGACCAGCACCAACGCGGCAGGATCGGCAAGGATCGCCGGCAAGGCATAGAGAGGGCGAGGCGCAGGAATGCCCTTCGACCGCCAGCCGCGCTTGCCGTCGTCGAGCTCGCAATAGGTAACGGGCAGGATTTCCTTGCCCGGCTCGCCATCGGCCCCGGTGAAGTCCCAGCGACAGACATAGCCAACGAGCTCACCGGTCGCGTTGCAGTAGGGCCAGGAGCGCGACGGCGCGCCGAGCTTCGGGTGCTTGAAGGCCATGGGCGGCGCATCCGTCGGCACCGGAATAATCGGCGTCTTCGTGCTGCCCTTCGGCGTGGACTGCTGCGCTGCCGCCACCTCATCAGCGGAGAGCGGCGCGAACATGAGACCCGCATCCATCAGCGCACCTCCAGCATGTCGGCAAGGTGGCGGGCGGCCTCCAGCTGACTGGTGCCGGAGAGGTACGCCGCAAGGCTAACGGGATCGCCGCCGGCGTCGCCGGTCGCGAAGTCGGACCATTTGCCGGATGTCATGTTGATGCGGAAGCTGCCGGTAGAGCGGTCGGAGCGGCGCGGGTTAAGTGCCACCCACTCCCGGCCCTCACGATGCCCGCCGGGGAGCCAGCGAGACAGCAGGGCGGGCAATGCCGCCAGGGCGGCGGCATTCACCTTGTCGAAGTCGAGAGACGGGCGGCGATCCGTCGAGAAGCCGAAGGGATGATCCGTCAAAGGCGATCCTCCCTGTTGACGAGGCGCACCTCGGCATTCCAGCGGATCGCGGCCTCCATCGCCGCAGTGAGCGCGACGGTCTTGGTGGCATCCTCGGCGAGGAACATTCCGCCGTTCTCGTCCGCCAGGAAGCAGACCCACGCCCCCGAACGCGGATAGACCAATGCGCAGGAGGGGCGTCCGACGAAGTGCGCATCGCTCGGCAGGTAGGGCTCCGTAATCGGAGCGAACGACCTCATGCCCTACCTCCTTCATCGCTCGCCCAGGCGTCTCGGAGGCGGCAAAATTCCTGAATGAGGATGTTGATGGCTTCAGTGGTCCAGTAGTCGACCATGGCTTCTTCGGCCGGTCGTCTCGGGTTGACCGCAGCGGCGACGAATGTGGCCATATGAGCCCAGACAGCACTCAGCCGGTCCAGTCTCTCCGCATCCGAGGCGTCGGTCGGTAGAGCGCAATTGGAATCGAACGCGAGGCGCGCCGCTCGGATAGCTTCAGCAGTCAGCCTTTGCTTCAGCGCCTTATCGTCATCGCTCCATTGCGGCTCGTAGCTGGCTGGAATGCCCTCCAGCTCCCTCATGCGCGTGGAGAAGGCCTGCGCGGCCTCGATCCAGATTGCGTGGATCTCGTTCGATCCGGTGACGCCCTGCTCGAATGCGACCAGCCTCACCGGCTCCACGGTCGACATCAGATGGCGGTTGATGGTCGCGAGACGCACGTCTCGCCGGAAATTGTCGGGGTCTGCGGATCCGTAGGCCCACAGCCAGTCGAACGCCTGCTGGGCGGCCTCATGCGCGATATCGGTTACGAGGGATTTCAGGTTGGCGTCGTCCACCATCACCGAACCTCCCTGCCGAGGCCGGCCAGTTCGATATGCGCGAGCACGACGGCGAACGGCACGCCGCAACTCGCCGAGATGCGGCGCGCCCTGATGTGCAGAGGATTGACGCTCGAGGGATTGGGCGGGCGCCAGTCGAACAGCGGAAGGCCGGCTCCCGGCTGAATTTCCTTGCCCGGATTCCGGGCGTGGGCTAAAAAAGACATCGAAATCGGTCCTTGGCGGGATTGGGTTTCAGACGCGAATTCTCAGCACCCGGTGCTGTGCCGGCACCGGGTGTTCGCGTTCTCAGGCAGCGCTGGTCGTGAAGCGCGGCAACTTGCCGAACCACACCTCGATGGCGGCACGGGTAATCACCGTGCGGCGCCCCAATTTGTGAGCCTCCAGGCGGCCGGCCTGGATCTCGTCGTAGATTTTGTTTCGGCCTACCCCCATGACGCGAGCCGCGCCGCTGACGTCATAGGCGAGTGGTTCAGTTTCGGGTTTCGGTCGAAAGCTCATTCTCAGTCCTCAGCATGACCGTTGCGTCAGAGTGTGTCCCGACGTGTTCCGGCGGTTGCTGAGGAAGGTGGCAGGTGGATTTGGCGCTGTAACTGACCGGAAATCGCTATTTAGGTTTACTGGAATTCTGGCGCTGCCAATCCGCCTCCATTGCCTCAAAAACCGGCTTGCACTTACTCCAGCACCGGTAAGCGTAATCTCGCGAGATGTTGAATTTGGACATTGTCTTATCGATTGCGGCTTCAACATTGGAGCCGTTGTAAATTTCAACGCGAACAGCGTCAGCGATAGCGCTTACCGCCATTGCGTCTTGGGGCGCTCCCCTACGCCTGTGCTTGAATTCCAGCTTTCTGTCATTTGCACGCTGGTCGTCGTTAGGTACGAGCAGCTCGATCAATGCTCCACTAATGTCTCGGTGGAGGTTACCCCGCTCCAGCAGTTCAACCAGAGCGCGTCGACCCAGCACCTCAGCGTCAGAGCCACTGGAGGCATAGTGTCGGCGATACAGTCCTTTTGCGTCGGGTTTGATGTAGCCGTTCAAGAATACTCGGGCATACCTCCGACGCTCCGCGTCCGTTTCAAACTGATATGTTTGCGCGTCAAATTGCGTATTTAATCCAGGGGACTTCGCCATAGCCCAGGTTGTCCTTTCTTGGCGGCTTCCTCTACCAGATCAAAAGCGCGCTCAGCACCGAGGGAGCGCGGGGAAACCGAGCGGTGCAACTCGGCTTGTCGGCTGGCCGACCTATCCCCGCGCAAGATCATGGCGCCCTTGACGATTCGGAACAAGACGCGAACACGGAACGGTGCTAGGTTCCCCAGCCGGCCAAGCTACTAGGCGCAGTGGGTCGCTCTCGCGACGCCGAGGCCCATGGAGGTCTCGGACTGTCGCGCCTACCCCCTTGGCCTCGGGGGAATTGGGATGTTCGGTGATGAGGCGCCGGAGCATGTCCAGCGCCGGCAATCTCGATTGGCTCAGCGGGTGCCAAGCAGGACAAAACTGCGGTTAAGGTCCCGCTGGTCTCCTTCGCGGCTAAAGATATTCGCCACAACGGCCGGCGTATATGAACGGTCGTCCGGCATTACCGCCGATATCGTGACGTCCCACCCAAGATACCCCGTCGCCAACATGTTCATCGCTTGGACGAGATGGCGGCAGGACATTTGCCCTAGCGCCACGGCGCGAGGGTCCGCACCTTTAAGATGTCGGTCGCCGGCGCGCATCAAGGGGCCTACACTGTTGATATCGCCGGGAGGTGGCAGTGTTCGGGCGAACGCCATCTCCGAAATGTCCGGCAGCGTGCCATCACCGCTAAAGGTGCAGAGCGACGTGGCGAGAGCGGGCTTTACTGCCAGCAAGGCCGGCGCTGCGCCAAGGAAGAACGAACGCCGGTTCATGATGCGCCTCCCGCGGGCAAGAGCCGAGCCGCCGCACGCCCCAACGCCTCCATGTAGAGGCCTTCCATGCTGCGTTCGTCGGACATCGGCAGCCAGTCTACTAAGCCGCCTCCACAGAGCTCGGTATTTGCGGCGACGAGTTCGGCGCCCATCTCGCACAGCAGCCGGAAGCCCGGCAGCGTTGTCGGCACGGTCGTGATCACCTTTTGGACGGCCAGAGTTTGCGCCGCCCCCAGAGCGTCCATCTCATCGTCAGGGATATCGGAAACAGACATCCATGCCTGCCAGCGATATCGCCATTCGGCGACGGCAGCGAAAATGGGGTCCGGCGCCAGAGGCAGCTGATTGGCCACGAGAACCGTAGTGGCACCGCCGGTCGCGAGAAGCGCGGCTCCGCTACCGGCGATAAGGGTACGACGGTCCATCACGCAGCTCTCCGCTTACCGCCGTCCCTGGCCTTGCTCGTGGGCGGCACCCCGCAAATGAACTCATCAAGGCATTGGGCTGCGAGTTCGAGAACGCGATGCGCTTGCGCGGGATTATCCGGCAGCATCGACACTATCCGCGCCGCCACTTGACGGTAGATCCGCTCGGAATCGAGCGGGACGCCGATGGCTTCTTTCATTTCGGGAGTGATCGAAGACCTGCGTGACATGAGGTAGCCCTCCTGTGTGGCTTGGTGGAAGACAGGCAAAGGGGTGGCATTGGCCGAGACATGCGTGTCCGGCATTGGATTGATCCGTTGCAGCGATGTTGCTCTTTTGATATAAGGTTATATCAACGCGAATGCAACATTAAAAGTGTAAGGTTATATCAATGCCGGTTTTTGCGGCGTCTCAGTGTCGGGCAGCGAGGGCGCTTCTCGCTTGGTCTCAGGATCAGCTCGCCGAGGCTTCCGGAGTGGCAAAGGCGACGATTGCGAATTTTGAGCTGGGGAAGCGAACTCCCTACGACCGAACCCTCACTGATCTGCGCACCGCACTCGAAGCGGCCGGCATAGAGTTCATTCCCGAGAACGGCGGTGGGGTGGGCGTGAGGCTGGCGAAGCGGGCTTGATCGACAAAGCCAGGCCGCATGCCGCTGAGCAAGCTTGAGAGAGACGAGCAGGTTGCTCGGTGGATCGAGTTGATCGAGTTGAAGAGGGTTTCTCGTCAAGTTGACGAGAAAAGGGAGGTGGGCCGGCCCGAAAGTGGGGTCTCCGCAGCGTCACGAGAGCTGGGTATTTCGGAGCCCGATGCTCGTCGAGCCGTCAACGTTGCGGCCCTGTCTCCTGAAGCCAAGGAGGCGGCGCGAGAGGCTGGTCTCGATGACAATCGCTCCGCCCTTCTAGATGCCGCTGCAAAGCCGACCGTGGCCGAACAAGTCGCTGCAATCCATGCCCGCGCCACGCGCGAGGTAAGGCTCGCCGATGAGCCTCTGAACGATTTCGAGAGCAAGGAAAAGCAGGCCTCTGCACTGATGGCGGCTCGGAACAAGGAGGCGCGGAAGCTTGGCGGGATCTTCTGTCCCAGATAGATCGCCCGTCGATGCGCCGCTGGCACAGCACATTAAAATCACTCTGAACTTGCAGCTTATCGCATGTTCAGCCGAATCTATTTCGAATATCAGAATGATCGTTGACTCATAAAAGAATGCCTATCACACTCTATCTATGAGAAAACATCTTATATGTGCTGTTTTCGTTTTCCCGCTGGCTGTTCAGCCGGCGAATGCTGATTTTTTTGGCGATGTTTGGGGTGTCGTTACCGATCCATTCAAAATTGGAAGGGCATCGGAAAATATAGTGCATGCCGTTGAGCGAGCGGCAATACATATTAGTCGAATCCAAAAAGATATAGATTCGAGTGCCGAAGCTAGAATTAACCAAATCCAAGGCGTGCTTCGAGATACGAAATTAAATCTTGATGACAGCATCGATAAGGCTCTGACTCGCATATCGTCTATAAGCGATAAGCTATTCTTGGATACATCAAACCTCGTTAGATGCTCCACGGAAGAGGCCGCGAGATCGATACAAGACCATTTGTCTCAATCGCTTAACGATCTTGGACGGCGCAAGCCACGGATCGCCGTTTTCGGATGGACAATCCTCACGGCCGAAATTGACTCGCAAGATATTACGTCCCCTATTGCCTCATTTCGGGAAGTGAAGGCAATTTATGATCAAAAAATAAGTGCAATATCTCCGAGTGACCATCCTTCAAAGTTGACAGATTACTACGCTGAAATTGCGAGATTGGCAAGATTGACGGCCTGTCATTATCACAATGACTCTAATACATGGCTTGATTTATACGACGACTACCAGCTGGAATATATAAGGCAACAAAAATATTGGACGAATATTAAACCTATATGAGAGGTTGATCGTGAAATATATCGTCGCTTCGCTTTGTCTCATGTCTTTAAGTAGCGCAGCTATAGCACAAGAGCAGTGTTCGACAGTTGCTCAATGCGCCCAATTGGCTATGGAGGCGGCCTACCAAGCCAAATTGGCGCTGCAAATTGCGACCCCCAAGGGAGCTGTTTTAGCGTTCGATTCAGATAAGTGCCCCGAAGGCTGGACCGATTTCGGTCAAGCAAGCGGTAGAACTATAGTTGGCGCAGATCCTTCAAACCCCATGTTTAATTTAGGAAAGATTGGTGGGCGGGTCGATATTCCTATGGATGGACAGCACAACCATGCTGTTCAAGGTCGACGCAACGAACTCAATGGTCGTTTTGGCAACGACAATGGTGATGATGATTGGTCGACCGTTGCAAATGGCGCTCACAATCACGGTGGAGATAATATGCCGCCGTACATTGCCTTGAAATTGTGTAAAAGGCAGTAATTTATCGAAATATTATATGATGTAATGCAGGCAATGTGAACTGCGGTGACCGAAAATGGCTGAGATTTTCCTAAGGTAATGGGAATTTCTTCGCCGAGCATGTGTTACGCCACGCTATTCTAACCTCCTATCACGTTGCCGGCTTCATCTCCGCCAGCAGCGTAGGGATCAACTCCGACACCGTCGGATGGATAGGCGCTGCGCGCTGGAAGACCGTGCAGGGGACGTTCGCATCCATGATGTCGAGCAGTCCGTGAATGGCCTCGTCACCGCCGGTACAGAGTATCGTTGCCCCGAGGATGCGCTGCGTTTGGGCATCCACCGCCACCTTCATGAAGCCCAGTGTTTCGGCCTTCTCTACCGCGCGGCCGACCTTGCTCATTGGCCACTTGCCGATGAGCAGGGGTCGACGACTTGCGCGGGCTTGCGCTTCCGTCATACCGACCCGTCCCAACGGCGGATCGGTGTAGAGTGCATAGCCGGGAAGCCGCTCGCTCACCTTCCAGTCCTGGCCGTCCAGCAGGTTGGCCGCGACAATCTCGAAGTCGTTATAGGCCGTGTGGGTGAAGGCCCCTCGTCCGTTGCAGTCGCCAAGCCCGTAGACGCCAGGCACGCTCGTCTCGAGAAAATCGTCGACCGTGATATAGCCGCGCGCATCGGCCCTGATGCCAGCGGCTTCCCGCTTGAGGGCGTACGCCCCCCGATGAACCAATTGCCACGTGGGGTGCCGCACGGTTCCGAGTGGCCCTGTTGTGCTCCGCTTCTTCTATCAAGCGACGACGTAGCAATTCTGACAAGTGCCGGACCTGCGCTCTGCCAACGAACCACGGGATCTGGCGAAGAGGCCCAAAAAATTTTCGCCGAACGAGTTCTCCCCAATCCGCCGATCACATCAGAGTTCATCAGGAAGTACCAGTAAACATCAGCGACTATCAGAGATGACGTGCACGATAATTTTGCATAAATCGGCATTTATGCTACACAAATCTATACGAGCATGGAGCATTTATCATGAGCCAAGCCCTAACCGAGCAGATGAATATTCGCCTCTCGCCGGAAGTGGCATCGTCTATCGACGCAGCCGCGGCGCGCGAATGCCTGACACCGAGTGCCTTCGTCCGGCAGATCGTCATGCGAGAGCTCCGCATGAGCATGAGGCCGCGCAGGCCGGAAACCCAGAACGCGGCTTGACCCGAAAGGGCTCGGAGAGCCCCAGCCATAGGAGGCTCCCATCGTTTCGACCCCTTCATATCCGGATACGAAAGAGACGGCTGCGACGCAGTCGGGGCTGAATCGTGAGACCGCGATCACGCAGCAGCAGCTGAACATGGTCAACCAGCAGACCCCTTATGGGTCGTTGACCTTCGATCAAACCGGCCAGTCTTTCACCCCCTCTGAGACGGGCGGCCAGCAGTACTACTACAACGCCAGCACGGGCGAATATTCGACCGCGCCGCACTACACCAGCCAGTC
This sequence comes from Ancylobacter sonchi, assembly GCF_018390695.1. Lineage (GTDB taxonomy): Bacteria > Pseudomonadota > Alphaproteobacteria > Rhizobiales > Xanthobacteraceae > Ancylobacter > Ancylobacter sonchi. Next base: position 777,123 of record NZ_JAHBGF010000020.1, read on the forward strand.
AACCACGACCGAGGTCCCGCGCGCGACCATCGGAGGCGGATCGCGCCTTGGCCAGAGCCCGCTTACCCGGACGCAGACCTCTCAGGTGCTTGATCCGGCATGGCAGGACGTCGGCAAGGGCTTCATGACGCCGCAGTACACGGCGACGACGACGCTTTCCCCGGAACAGCAGGCCATCCTTGACCAGACGCAGGCCGCGAACCTCAATCTTGGCACACTGGCCAACGAGCGATCCGCCTTCCTGAAGGACTACCTTTCCCAGAATGTCGACCTCTCGACGGCGGGCCTGAAGAACTACATCGACCAGAACTGGGCGACTGACTTCAACACCGAGCAGGATCGCCAACAGGGGACGGTCCGTAGCCAGTTGATCAATGCCGGCATCCGCCCTGGCACGCCCGCTTACGATCAGGCCATGAGCGAGTTCGCCAAGAACCGTTCGTCCGGCTACGACCGGCTGCTGTCGGACACGTATGGGCAGGCCGCCAATTTCCTGATGACGGAGCGCAACCAGCCTCTGAACGAGATCAGCGCGCTACTTGGCGGCTCTCAGATTCAGAACCCGAATTTCGTCTCGACGCCGCAGACACAAGTGGGCGGCGTCGACTACGCGGGACTGGTCGCGGATCAATACGCTGCCGAACAGCAGGCATCCAGTTCTGCCATGGGCGGCATTTTCGGGCTGCTTTCGGCACCCTTCAAGCTCGGCAGCGGCGCCGGCCTACTCACATCAGATCGTCGTTTGAAGCGCGACATTGAGCGCATCGGGGCTGTAGGTCGGTTGCCATGGTACCGATTCAATTATGTCTGGGATCTACCCTGTGTAGCGCCGCGTGAAGGCTTCATGTCCGATGATGTTCGCCAGATCGCTCCGCATGCCGTCGTTGCAGATGCCGATGGCTTCGATGCGGTTGACTACGCTATCGCGATGGAGGCTGCCTGATGGCCGCTAATCCTTCGCAAGCATTTGTCTGGGGGCCGGGCGGACAAGCCCTGACCTATGAAGAGCTTCAGCGCCTGCGTGCGATGGAGGCACAGCAGGAAGGCGGCATTGATACGTCCCCCGTTGGGCATTGGACGCAGGGCGCGGCGCGCGTAGTGGATGCGCTGGCCGGGGCGATGCGGCGCGGGCAGATCGGCGATGCCATGGCTCAGAACCGGGCTTGGGAAAGCAACTTCATCGCCGATGCGCTCTCTGGCTCCTCTGCCCCGGCTGCATCGGGCCTCACGGGCATGGCTGGTGGGAGCGGCGGGGTGCCTTCCTCTGGCGGCACCGTCACGGACACCGCCATCGACCCCAATAATCCGGTCTATGCCGGCTTCATGGGAGGGGTGCAGCAGGGAGGCGTCACCAATCCGAACGCACTAGCCGCCATCGCCAGCACCGGCCACGCCGAAAGCCGGTTCAACCCGGCGAATGTCAATCGCAGTTGGTCGGACCCGTCCGTCTCGGGACAGCCCGGAACCGCCGGCGGCATCATGTCGTGGCGCGGGGACCGGCTGAACAACCTCTACAGCTTCGCGGCACAGAGGGGCGAGCAGCCCGGCAATATCAGCCCGCAGACGCAGGCCGCGTTCTTCCTCGCCGAAGACCCGCAGCTTATCCAGCGCTTGCAGGGCGCCCAGTCTGTGCAGGAGGCTCAAGGCCTCATGAACAATGCTTGGCGCTTCGCCAACTACGACCAGCCCGGCGGCGAGGCCGCTCGACGGCTGGCATTCGCTCAAGGTCTGCTCCCCAACTTTGCCGGCCAGAGCGACGGCAGCATGTTGCAGAAGATGCCGGACATCACGCCGGCACAGGCTGCGGCTATCCCTCGCGATCAGCTTATGCAGACGCTCCCCTACGCCCCTTCGGGCGAGCCGGTCGACCCTGCCACGGCTATGCAGCCGCTTGCACAGAACGCCCAGCGCCCCGTGCAGGTGGCAAGCGCAGATCCGAATGACGTCAATCCGGTTCTGATGGCACTGGCGCAGCGGAGCGGGGCGGTGACTGGCGCCCCGGCTTCACCTCCGCTTGGCGCGCCTCCGTCGGAAGGTGTCCAGCGCATCGCTCAGGCTTTGCAAAACGCGCCTTCCCGGAAGCAACCTTCGGCTTCCAACACCGCGCCTTTGGTAAGAGCCCTGGCGGCGTCTTCGCCCAATACTGGAGCGGGATCGCAATCGGGTGGGAATGCGCTCGGCATCGATCCCAAGCTTATCGAAGGCCTCGCTTCCGGCCGCTTGTCTCCTTCCGGACAGGCCGTTGTGAATGCCATCATCGCACGTCAGCAGCAGGCGAATGATCCTCTCCGGCAGGCGCAGCTCGAGCAGATCCAGTTGGAGAATGCCCGTCTGCGCAACCCGCGCCAGCCGCTGGTGAATGCCGGCGATGGACGCCTGTTCAACCCGAACAATGGCCAGTGGATCGACGCGCCGAACGCGCAGACTGCCCCGACGACCGTGGAAGCCTTCGATCCCGACACTGGCCAGCCCCAGCGCATGCAGTGGAATCCGCAGACGCGGGGATGGGATCCGATTGGTGGCGTGAAGCGGCCCGCTCCGAAGTCGCTTCCGGCAGCCGTGCAGAAGGCAGAGGCCGACGACCTTCAGGACATCCAGACGCTCGGCGGTATCAACGACATGCTCGGACGCTTCGATCAGCAGATAGAAGCCGGCAACCTCCCGCTCGGACCAGTGTCGAACATCATGTCGGGTGCCAAGAACTGGATCGGCAGCTCCGATGAGGGATCGCGTAACTATGCGTCCTTCATGTCCGGCCTCGAAAAGCTGAGGAATGACAGCCTCCGGCTGAACAAGGGCGTGCAGACGGAAGGTGACGCGGAGCGCGCCTGGAACGAACTCCTGAACAATGTGAATGATCCGGCCGTGGTGCGTCAGCGTCTCGCCGAGATCCAGGACATCAACCGCAAGGCCATCACCTTCAAATACGGGCTGATCGACAACCGCCGTTCCATGAACGGGCTGGACGCCCTCAATGTCGGCGGTGTCGTCACCTCGCCTTCGGGACAGCAGGGCGCGCCGCAGCAGCCAGGTGGCGCCGGAGCCGGCACCCAATCCGCCGCCCCTCCGGCTGGTGCGCCACAGGGTGCCCGGCAGGCTCCCGATGGCAACTGGTACGTTCCCGATCCGGCACGGCCGGGCAAATATCTGAAGGTTCAGCCCTGATGGTGCAGCTCGTCCCCGTCGACAACGACCCGTTCGCGGCCACTGCTGACGATACCGGCGGCCGGACGCTGCGGATCAGCGTGACACCGGCCAATTCTGCCAATCTGGTGCCGGTGGATCACGACCCATTCGCCGAACAGCCTGCCGGCGGCATCGGCTTGAACCTCACCGCTGGCGCTAATGAAGCCATCTACAACACGCTGGGCGCCCCGGTGGACGCGGTGACATGGGCGCTCAACAAGGGCATTGGCGGCCTCAACAGCATCGCCGGCACCGACATTCAACCGATCACCGATCCGTTCGGCGGCTCCCAATCCATATCGCGAGGCTTCGGCCTTGTCGGTGTCCCCGATCCTCAGTCAATCCAGGCGAACAGTTCGGGCGAGAAGATCGCGCGGGCCATGGGACAGGGAGCGGGCTACATGCTAGCCCCCGAACTCGCGGTGAGGGGTGCGGCCCAGGCGGCGGGAACCGGTGTCAATGCGCTGGTGAGCGCCCTTGCCGGCTCCTCCACTAGTGCCGCCGATGCGCTTGGCAATGCCACTGTAGGCGCTCTTGCCGGCGGGGGCGGGTCCATAGCGGGACAGCTCGCTCCGGAACCGTATCGTCCGCTCGCCGAACTCGGCGGCAATCTGCTGGGTGGGGGCTTGGGCGCGCTGGCGGTGAATACTCCTCGCATGGCGGCGGAAGCAGGCAGGATCGGACGTGACTATGCCGCCCCGCTATCGACGACAGGACAGGAGCGGATTGCGGCGCAGTCGCTTCGTGATGCTGCCTCTGATCCTTCCGCCGTGCGCGGTGCCCTCGATGCTCCTTCCTCTCCGCTGGTTCCCGGTTCGCAGCCGACGACTTTCCAGCAGACCGGCGACATGGGGCTGGGCGGGTTGGAGCGGATCGCCATGACCCGCAATCCGGAGGCCTTCATGCAGCGCGCCGCCGAGCAGAATGCAGCTCGGCAGTCGGCTCTCGGATCCATTCAGCCGGATGGCAGCCCCGAGGCGGTGGTGAATGTGCTGCGCCAGCGCCTGGCTGATATCGACACCGTGACAGGCGACGCCCTGAACGCCGCACGAACCAGCGCCCGCGATCAGACGGCGGCACTCGGCGGTGTAGGCACCCCGGAGGGCTATGGCTCCACCCTGCGCCAGATGCTGACCGATGCGGAGAATGCGACGCGAGCGCGGGAACGCGGCTTGTGGGCCGCTGTCGATCCCGATGGCACCTTGGCGCTGGAAGCCACTGCGATCCGGGAGGAGGCTCGGAAGCTCAGTGCCGGTCTGCCGCGCTCGGCAAAGCCGATGGAAGGTGAGGAGGCCGGCATCATCGGTGCCGCGAGCAACTATCGCGATGTGATGCCCTTCAGTGAGGTGACGGCGCTGCGTTCCCGAGTTTCCACCGAGATGCGGCGCGAGCTCTCGCAGAACGGTCAGACTCCAGTGTATGCTCGACTTGTGCGGCTTCGCGGTGCCATCGAGAACGCCCTTGAGGGTGTGGTGGCAGGCAAGGCAGCGCAGGAGGCGGAGGCCGTGGCGGCCGGCCAAATGCGGCCGGAAGACACGCTGATCGCGACCTGGGAACGCGATAGGAACGCTTGGCTTGAACAACGCGCCGGAGAGGCTAGGGCAGAAGTTGTCAACGGTGCTCGCGCCTCTGTCGGAGGTCGAGCGGCCACTTTTCCTTCAGCATCTGGAGGTCAAGGCCAAGGCCGAAGGGGATTTTCAAACCCTTCGAGCGATCCGGGACTATCGGGAGCTGATGGCCTCACCCCCAACTTCGACGCCGCCGCCCTCGGACGACTGAGGGAAGCGAACGACGCCACAAAGGCACGGGCGCAGACCTATGGCCTCGGCGCAGTCGCAGAAGCCCTGCGTCGGTCCGGTCAGCAAGGCCCCTACAACATGCCGGCCGCCGTCGTGCCCTCCCGGTTCTTCCGGCCTGGCGCACGCGGCTTCGAAGATGTGTATGCCCTACGCACTGCCGCGAACAATCCCGAGGCCATGGTGTCGATCCGCGACTATGCGGTATGGACCCTGCGCCGTGCTGCGGAAGAAGCGGACGGCACGCTGAACCCGTCGAAGGTCGCCACATGGCGCCGGCAGCATGCCGATGCGCTGCGCGCCCTGCCCGAAATAGACCGCATGCTGGCCGGTCCGGTAGAAGCCGCGCAGACGGTCGCTCGCCTTGCCGCTGAGCGCAAACAGACTCTCGATGCCTATCAAGTAGGATTGGTCGGCAGGTTGATCGGGGTTTCGGATCCCGCGGACGTGTCCCGCGCCATCGGCAGCGTGTTCACCTCGCAGGCCCCGGTCGAAATCATGCGCCAGCTGGCGCAGGAGGCACGCCGCACGCCGGAGGCCATGGCCGGATTGCGCAAGGCGGTCGCCGATCACCTGTCCCGCCGCGTCACCTCCTATGTGGAGGCCGCGACATCGGGAACCCGCAGGCTACAGGCTGATGGCTTCCAGCGGTTCGTCGATCAGAACCAGGCGGCTCTTCGCGAGGTGTTCGGCCCGGAGGAGATGAACACCCTGCACGGTATCGCTGCCGACATCATGCGCTCGCAACGTTCCCTGAACGCGGTGCGCATCCCCGGCCAGTCGAACACCGCGCAGGACGTGGCGGCGATGGTGGCGAACGACCGCAACGCCACGTGGTTCACCCGCCTCCTTGCCTCTGCCGGACCCGGCCTCGCGGGTGCGGCAGTCGTCGGACCATGGACCGGCCTCGCGGCGGCCGTGGGTGGCAATGTGCTGATGAACGCCCGCAAGGCCGGCTTGCAGAAGGTGGACGACATTATCGCCGACGCCATGCTCAATCCCGAGCGGGCACGGCTATTGCTCATGCAGGCCGGCAATCCGCGCGACGCGGCGGCCATCGGCCGGGCTCTATCGGACAGTTTCCGTCGTGCGACGACGTTCCCGGCATGGAACGAGCTCGAAAGGGATGACAGGCCTCCTCAGAACCTCACGCCTCTCTGGCCCCGCTCAGATGCCGGCGCCTCGCGCAATCAGCTCACGCAGGCTCTGGCGGCGGCCGTAGCAAAGGCTGGAAGTCGCCAGCAGACCAATCCGGCGGTGCAGCAGCTGGTGAAAGCCCTCATGGATCGGAGGATGGTGGCATGACGATATTGAGCGCATCCGAGGTCGCCCTAGATCTGATCGCCAGTGCGGAACGCGCCGTCCGCTATGACGGCCATGCCGGCACTGCTGAGGTCCTCGATCCGCAGATCCTGGCGCTTGTCTCTGCGCCGGTGAAAGCCTTCGACGACATCAAGGCTCTAGCCTGGATCGCCCATTGCCAGATGCAGCTGGCAATTGACGAGGCCGCCGACATGGGTGTCAGGCAGCGCGCCCTCTACATGTCGCGCAATGCCCTCTTCCGGGTGGCGGACGAACTCGGCGTGCTGAATGGCCCGCCTATGCCGGGGAATACCCAGTGACGGAGCTGGGCGAAATCATCTCCCGCCGCACCGCCGAGGCGGACTAGTTCGCCACGCCCTGCTCGTGCCCGGCGCCGATCACGCGGTGCTCGATCTTCCAACCGGGCTGGTGATCGTCGACCGCGTCCACAACACCATTCACGGCGATCCTGCGGAGTTGCGGCGGTACGCTCACGCAATCCTGGCCGCCTGCCGTCGGGCAGAAATCGTCGACCAGCCCGATTGGTGACCGGGGGTCGTTTTCTGGACGCCGTCGAATTGGAGCCGACCTGATCTCAAAAGTCAGTCTTCATCGGAGCCTGATAGTCCGGCTGAACGATCTCACCTCGTGGATTGAGCGAAGCGACCATTCGGTCCCCGTCCCAGATTTCAACCCGTCGACCGGCCCGCATCGCGCGGACTTGGGCAAGCACAGCCGTATCGTCGCTGCATTCCATGTCGCTCGCCATCTCCAATCCGCCTTGGTGGCCGAACATAAAGATCTTGTAGAAGGTCATGGACATCGCTCCTCACCTTCGACGTCGTATGCATTGTGAACGCGTGCGTTTGTCGGGTGTTCCGAGCCTGACGCGCCCTGCGCGATACTGATCTGCGGTCGTGCGCGTCCGTCGCCGGCCGCTTTCGCCTGAAAGGCCTCTCCCGTTCGATGGAACGAACAGCAGATGGGGATGTTGGGCTATGACCGACTGCGCCTGGTCGGTCGCCTGCACAACGACCTAGCCCCCGCCCCGCCTCGGCGGGGGCGTTTTTCCGGTGCTTCCAATGTCCATGCTCATTACGCCCATTTCCGTCTCGGAGGACGCCGCAACCCGGCGAACCTTTGGTGACGTCGAGGGCGCCGCACGGTTTTTGATGGAAAATTGGCCAGAAGCGTTCTCCAGCACCCCGCTGCACGTCTCGGCTCGGCGAGTGGCATTGGACGCTCTAGCGAGCCATGTCCCGGTCGAAGCCTTCAGGCTGGCATTTGCAGCCGCGGCAGAGGAGGCCGGCATTCTGGCGGATCCGCCGTCAATTGGCCTGACAATCGGCTAAACGCCAGATGTCTCACTCCTCACAAGGTCAGCGATCCGGCTTTGATTGATCCGCACCCATGAGTTGGAAGCTGCTGCCGGCAACACCGTTGTCCTGACGGCTGCACATGGCATCGTACTCACGCTGCCTCTCCGCCATGTCAGCGATGTGCGCAAAGACTGGATCGGTGTCGCCGCCCATAATCTCGCGCGCGACGACCGGCCAGAGCCGATCAATCTTCCCTTGCCTTTCGGTCGGCCAGCACCCGGCGGCCAACAGATCCTGCGCGCAGATCGCACGCGCGCGCTCCTCCAGCTTTTCCATGACAGCCACGCTGCCGCCAGTGCTGACGGCGTATGAGAGATGTGGCGGATGAAAGCGCGTCCTTGCGCGACGCCATTTCAACCGTTGGGGCCGATCACCCTAAGCATGGGCTCTCATTAGGAGCACCGTAACCATAGCACGAACGGCCGAAAACGTCGCGTTCAATAGATTGGCATAGCGGCGGAACCCTCTCTGCGACCAATGGTTGTCGCTAAGTAAGCAGAGTGGGACCTTCCCCAGAATGGAAGTGATTAGATCCTTCAGCGGTGAAGGGTGGCTGCGCGTCTCCGGGTTCGCAGCGACGACCGCTCGCTATGACATCAATGTGATGCGTCGAAAGACATCGATCCCCGTTGGGGGGCTCTATGCAACCGGCTTCATCGCGACTGAGATGCCATCCATGATGGGAGTGCCCCTGACTTCGGTGCTTGTCACGCTTGAGGACGGGAATGCTCACCGAGGCAAGATCACCGCAATATCGGCGCAAGGGGTGGAGGTGTTGTTTGACGCTCCTCTTGCCTTGCTCTCCACAGCGTAGATAAGGGCATCTGCTCCAGGTGTCCGGCGCTTGCAGGCGGTGATGACTATGTGGCCTAGGGAAGATCTAGGGGAAAATCCAGCGCGGTCACCAGGCGGTTGCCTTGCCAGATTTCCATTCTTAGGCGCTTCTGCAGAAACCGGGCACGCTGAACAGCAGCTAGGTCATCAGCACAATCGACCTCAAGGGTCGACGAGATCATGCCTTCCATTGAAAATTCCAAAATCCGATAACGCTGCATGGGTCTGGTCGCTCAGTCTGGTGCCAGGGTCCGGTATTCCGCTGAAAGTTTCTCGATCTCCTCTGCGGTAAATGGCCACTCACCAATGAGCACGATTCCTTGCCGAACTTCGTTGGCCACAGCGGGCCAGAAGCGGTCGACGTAAGTGGCGATCTGTTCGGGCAAAAACCCTTTTTGCAGGAGATCGAGGCCGCAGATGCGACGAGCGGTTTGCTCTAGCGATTTCACTGAAAAGCACCTTGGTCCGATCGAATATCCCCGAGCGCGGCCATTAGAATGAAGCCTGGAGGGGAGGCAACGCTGTTTCCGTAACGCCAGCTAGCCCCACGCATACGGTTTGCGTTCGCCCCGGAGGGAAGGGAAATTCGCGACAGCGAAGTCTCTCAATTGCGCAGGTTCCTGCAATCCGAATTCAAGCCCTTCCGACACTCGAGCTCGCACCATCATCCTCAAATTAGAGTTGACCGACAGCAAGGTAAGTGGCGGCGTCCGTTGCACTATGTCCGCCCAAACTCGTTCGAACATGACGTCGAGCCCTTCGGGTTTGGATTGCATCGATCGCCTCCTGAGGATCCGGAGGGAACACCATAGTGCGGCGCGTCGAGCGGGCCTCTAACATTTGTTAGTCGTGCCAAACCTTTGCCTGTTCATCGGTAGCTTATACCCGTGCTGGAACGCGACGTTCGTTCCGGCGTTGGCACCTAAGACGTGGCCGATCGCAGGGGATTACGGTGCCAATTTACTCCTTCAAATGGTCTGGCGAAGAACTGCCCACAGAGGTCGATCTCCCGGATGAACACGCCGCCTGGTCAGAGGCGGTCATGACGCTGGGTCAAATGCTTCGCGAGTTGGACGGCTCCTTTCCAACTGAAGGAGAGTTGGAAATGGAGGTCCAGAGCGGAACAGGGGCAACCGTCGGCTGGATTTTAGTGAAAACGGGAAAGGGACGACCGCCGAGGGGCCACCAAAATTAATGCGATCTCTCTTGCGGAATGCCTGTCGCCTCCGCTGAAACAGAGTCGTCACAACCATGAGGATTTCTGTGAACGGGTTTCACATTCACTCTCTGTTGCGCAAGCTTGATGCGGAGAGGCGGTTCGCCAAGGAGGAGATTGCGGCTCTTCGCGAACTGCCGATTCAGATCGCCAGCTTGCAGCCTGGGGAGCACATTGTGCGCGAGGGCGATCGTCCGACCAAGTCGTGCCTCATCATCGAGGGGCTCGTCTGCGCCTCGAAAACAACCGCTCGCGGCAGTCGGCAAATTGCCTCGCTGTATATTCCCGGTGACATTCCCGACCTTCAAAGTCTTCACCTTGAGGTGATGGACATTTCTTTCGAGGCGATTACGCCCGCCAGGATCGGCTTCATCTCTCATTCCGCGCTCCGGCGGGTCTGCGATGCATTTCCGCGGGTGGCTTCGGCACTTTGGCGCACGACCTTGGTAGATGCCGCGATCTATCGTGATTGGGTCACCAACGTAGGGCAACGCGACTCCGATTCACGGCTTGCCCATCTTTTCTGCGAATTGAGGATGCGTCTGGACACCGTCGGCCTTGTCCAGGAAGAAAGCTATGATCTGCCGCTCACCCAGACGGACCTCGCGGATGCGCTCGGCATCTCGGTGGTGCACGTCAACCGCACTTTGCAGAAGCTGCGTCGCCTCGGCCTGATATCATTCAGAAACAAGCGGTTGACGGTGCTGGATTGGCCTCAACTTGCCGAAATGGGTGATTTCGAGCCCAGCTATCTACATCTGTCCGAACGAGTATAGCGGTTATCGTCGTCGTGACAGCGAGCGCGGATCACGCGGCAAGCCACGCGACGGCAATCCCTCTCACCACGATAATGGCAGCCAGCCACGCAACCACTCGCACGGCGAAGGGCATGGCAGATGCGCCACCACGATTGTCGTCGAAGCCGCGGGAGGCTTCGTAGGTGACGGCGAGCGGATTGGGGACGTCGCCGAAATTCCCTCTTTCCGCGCCCACTCGACAGTATCCCTCGTCGGGGGAAGCCTCGCCGCCTCGATAAGCTTTCACGGAACGAACTGCTCGGCCTTTGGTTCTGCCTCTGCTTGGGGAACACAGGAGAGCACAATGCCTGAGAAGAATCTTGAAACCCTGTTCCACGACACGCTCAAGGACATCTACTACGCCGAACGGAAGATCCTCAAAACTCTTCCGAAAATGGCCCGCGCCGCCTCGTCCCCGGAGCTGAAAGCCGCTTTCGAAAAGCACAAGGATGAGACTGAAGTCCACGTCGAACGCCTTCAGCAGGTGTTCGAGCTGATGGGCAAGCGAGCTCAGGGCAAGACGTGCGACGCCATCGAAGGCATCGTCGCCGAAGGCGAGGAGATCGTCGAGACGTTCAAGGGCACGCCTGCGATCGATGCTGGCCTCATCTCTTCGGCGCAGGCAGTCGAGCACTATGAGATCACGCGCTACGGCACGCTGAAGCGCTGGGCGCAGGTACTCGGCCTGAAGGACGCGGTGACGCTGCTCGACGCCACGCTGAAGGAAGAATCCATGACCGATAAGGCGCTGACAAGCTTGGCGGACGCATCCGCCAACGCCATGGCGAAGGCCGCCTGATCCAAGCAGCCACCCGGTATCCCCGCGGTGGCTGCTTCAGTTCAGGATCCCGTCTATCGAGAGGAGACCATCATGGGCCGTGGCATTTTACTCTGGCTGCTTGGCATTCCGATTCCGATCATCATCCTCCTCGCGCTGTTCGTGCGATAGGAGGACGTCATGGCATCAACCTATCCGGCGACCGACGTCGCCGCCCCAATCGAATCTTCCTCCTCCGCTGTGAGTTGGGGGCCGGTCATCGCCGGCGCCTTCGCCGCCGCGACGCTCACCTTCGTGCTCATGCTGCTGGGCTCCGGCCTCGGACTCACCATGGTTTCTCCCTGGTCCAACGAGGGCGCCAGCGTCACCACCTTTGCCGTCTCTACGGCAATCTGGCTGGTCATTGTTCAATGGCTATCCTCGGGCGTTGGCGGCTATCTGACCGGGCGGCTTCGCACCAAATGGGTCGGCATCGCCACCGACGAGACTTTCTTCCGCGACACCGCACACGGTTTCATGGCCTGGGCGGTGGCAACGCTGCTGGTGGTTTCGGTGCTTGGTTCGGCCCTTTCCGGAGCAATCGGCACAGGTGTCCAGGCCGCCTCGACCGTGGCGTCCGGTGCGGCGCTCGGGGCTTCGGCAGGCGCAACCGCTAGCGCCGGATCCGGCAGCGGCAGCTCGGACGCGACGTCCTACTTTGTCGACGCCCTCTTCCGCCCCTCCGATCCCGCGCAGCTGGCAACGCCGGGTGCCGAGGGCAATGCCGCCGCGGCCGCGCAGGCTTCGCGCATCCTGATCGCCAGCGCCGCCGCCGGCGAAGTCTCCCCCGGCGACAAGACTTATCTCGGTCAGCTCGTTGCTGCCCGCACCGGCCTATCCCAGGCGGATGCGACGGCGCGGGTCGATGCCGTGCTCGCCCAGGTCAACGA
>NZ_JAHBGF010000021.1 GCF_018390695.1 Ancylobacter sonchi
GGCGCGGGGGGTTCGGACAGCCTGTACGGCCATGACGGCAGCGACCGGTTGTTCGGCGAGAACGGCAACGACTACATGACCGGCGGCAAGGGCACCGACGCCTATTATGGCGGAGCGGGCTACGACTACGCGATCCTGGAGCAAGGTAGCGGGGTCGACTATTTCGTCGACTGGAACGTGACGCGCGACCGGGTAGTGTTCGACAGCGACATCTTTTCCTCGATCGGCGCGGTGCTGACGGCGGCGTTCCAGAACGGCACCGACGTGGTGATCTGGGACGGCCACGACGGCATCGTGCTACAGAACGCCAAGCTCGCCGACCTCACCACGAGCAACTTCCTGTTCGTGTAGCCACGATCCGCGCTCCCGCCGACATTGTTGTCATCCCAAGGCAGCACCACGGAAAACTACATTCCAGAGTTGCGAAAGTTTAACTATTCGCGGAAACGGGGATGCCATATTGAAGCGTCGCCCCTCGTCGCCCCCGCCCCCAAGCAGGGTGGCGCTCGGCAGGCCGAGCGCTCTCCGCAATGCGCTCGGCCACTTCTGCGACCGTCGCCCCTCACAACCCCATCACCCGCCCCAACAGCCCCCGCCGCTGCGAGGCCTCCGGCACGACGCCGATCGACCGTTGTTCGAGGCGGTCGCGATACACGGACGTCACCGTCACGGCGCCGCCTATCAGGTGACACTGCTGCTCGGCGACGTGATCGCGCATCACTGCAATCAACCGTGGCAGGTCGCCAGGCCGTAGCGCATCCGCGTCCGCCGGCAGGTGCATTGCCTTGTAGGCTTCCGTGCTCGCTGGGCTGGCGTGGAAGGTGCCGACGTCGTGAGATACCCACGGCTCCAGCCCGGCATCCGATACAGTGGCGCACACGACGATCCGCGGCGTCGCATCGTCGAATCCGGCCAGCACGGCCAACTGCGAGCCCCGCTCACCAGCCGCTGCACGGGCCGTCTGTACGACACGGAGAGCGTTCGGCAGGGCTTCGACGGCGTCGGCGAAATTGCTGGCGCGCATCGATATAGCGGTCGCGAGTGCGCCAAGGGTCTCCGAAGTTCCCATCACCGCCAGCGCGGCTGAAAGCGCGGGAAGCGGGAACGTCTTCGCCAGTGAGAAGCGCTGGCCGGTTGCGTCGACGCCACGACTATCGGTCGCGATACGAACCGCGCGGGCCGGATGGCTCTGCGCATAGGCGATGATGGCCGTCATTCGTGGGTACTCCGCGAGGGAATGAAGCTGGCACCAAGGCCGATACCGAGCGTGACAAGGCTACTGACAACACCAGCAGCCCCTCCCACAGCCGAGCTAAGACCGGTGATCGCGATCAGCGAGATTGGCTCGGCCGATGCGGGCGTAATAAAAAAGACCGCCAAAGCGGCGGACAGGATTGCGGATTTCACATATTTTTCCTTGAGTTATGCGACAGATGGAGCGTGAGGGTCATATTTTGAATTGCAGACGCGTGCGTTGTGGGACCTCGCCGGTCCGAAGATCAGAGGCACCTAGACTTTCGATCCGCCCCCTACCGTCGCGGTACGGAGGGGCGACACTCGGCGCCCCTCCTACGGTCACGCGGCCTCAAGGTCGTCGGTGACGAACGGCTTCGGGACGGTAGACCGCCAGGGCAAGGCGCTCGTCGATGCGGACCGTGGCCATGTTCTTTTCGAAGTCGTCCACGTTCTCGGTCGAGATCAGGACTTCAACGTCGAGACGGTCGAGGATCTGCGCGCCGTCCTTGAATGCGCCAATCAGGAACTTGCCCGTAACCATGGCGTTCGTCGCCACCACCGGCAGGTTCCACAGGCGCGGATCGGCGAGGCCGAACGGGGACGCTGCCGACAGGTAGCGGCCTTCGCCATCCTTTAGGCCAGTGATGCGACGCCAATCTCTTTTGTTGAGCACGATGCCGCTGACCGGTACGTCCGCGTCCTCGACCTGGCTTATCGCCTGCAGGATCCGGTCGATCGGGGTTCCCGACGACGATATGAACGCCGGAGCCAACCCGGTCGCCTACGGCAGGATGCCGTTGAGGTTCTGGCCGGTGTTGTTGCCGTTCAGGAGCTGCTGCTCTTCGACAAACTTCAGGCCATAGGTGCCGCGTCGTCCCACATAGGCGGCCAGGGCCGGGCCGTCATCAAGCATCTGGCGAGAGATCTTGAACAGATGCGCGATGGTGCGCACCGGAGTCGAGAACAGATTGAACGTCAGGTCGGAATACGGCTTGGCGGCGGTCTCAGCCACCGGCGCAGTATTATTGGTGAAGCCGGTTTCTTTTGGCCACTCAACGAATTGTTGGTGGTCCGACCGGGCAGCAGCAGATCCCGAGCGCGCAATTCACGTACATAGGGTTCGACAATGCCCTGTACGCGATGCGCGGGCACGAGACTGGTGCCCGGCGAGGTGGCGGCCCCGACGGTGCCGGTGCGGCTGGCGATGGACGCGACCTCCTCGCCGGTGATCTTCACCACCGCGCGACTGCGAAAGTCGCTGGACAGCTTCCGGATCTCATCGCTTGCCGCGACCAGATCGCCCAGCGATACCGCGCCGCCGCGATGCTCCACAAAATCAGGCTCGCGTGCCGTGCGCTTCTCGAGCTCCCTGATCCGGCCCGAGAGGTCGCCGGTGACGGACTTAAAGGCATTACCGAGCTCTTCGATCGTCTCGGCGATAGCAACAGGCATGAATGCTCCTTGCCGCTACCGGCAGGTGGCAGACTGGTTGAATACGGATTGGGGTGCGCCGGTGAACAGGTTGGCCGGCACGTCGTCGTCTTCGTCGGCGAGCGTGATGGTGGGGGCGGCTGCTGGGGTGGTCTCAGGCAGCAGCAGCAGTGCAACACCGCCGTCGTGGTCGAGGTCGAGCAGCAATCCGGCGGCGGCTCCATGGAATTCCGCAGGGAGGTTCTGATAGAGGAACTGCGCCAGCGCCATAGCACCATCCTGCGCCCGCTGACGGAACTGATCGTTCATCTCCTCGGTATGGTGGAGATGTCTCGTCAGGCGCACAATCTCATCCACCGCCTTGGCGGTGTCGATGGTTTCATACTGCCGGAAAGAAGGCGGAAGATAATCCTCGCAGTCGGTTTCGTGGAAGCACTGACACTCCATTACCTGCCAGATCTTGTCGCGGCTCGGCGCATCCTGACCGGACAACAAGCCCTTCGTTTACTCCCACTCACCGTCGTCGAGCCTTCCCCGCAGGATCTTTGCAAACTCAACGGCGCGATCGGTGCGGTGCTGCTTTTCGTCCTCGATCCTGCGATCCCTGTCCTCTCTCTGCTCTCTGCTTTCTCCTTCTCTCGCTTGCGCTTCTCCGCCGCCTTCGCCTGGGGCGTCCTAGCATCGCGCTTCGCCTGCCGCTCGGCTTCCTCGCGTTCGTCACGAAAGCGATGCAACTCGTCAGAGACGGCAGCGAGTGGCACCCGCTCGCCCTTCGCCGCCCCGCTCCACGAATGCCGCACGGATTTCCACCGGAAGCGATGGGGCGGATAACTTCAGCGCCACTGACGGTGGCAAAAGCGAAAATTTTCCGCTTTCTGATGCCACGATCTCGGCGCCCGCATCATGGTCTGGGCCGAGCGGACTGTGATGCCGAGCTCGGCCTCAACCCACCGGGAGAACTCACCATGCTTCATACTGGCCTTGGCTGCGAGAAGGTCGCGGCCGGTTTCCAACATGTCGTCCGTGCCCTGGGCGATGCGCAACCGGATCCGCTCAGCCTGACCACGCAGGGCGGCGGCGACGTCAGTGGGGACGGTGTTGTAGTCGAAGACGGCCGGCACCATCACGCCGCCCTCCCCGCATCGCGTGCCGCGATTCGCTGATCGATCCATAAGTCCACTTCGCTCCGGATGAATGCGATCCGACGTTCGCCGAGCGGCACTGCGGCAGGGAAGGTTCCCGCCGCCCTGCGCTTGAAAAGTTCGGCGCGAGAAAGCCCGATTTCGCGCACGACGTCGGCGACGGACATCAGGCGTGGCGTATTATCATTAGCCGGCATAATAACTCCCATCTTGGGAGGTGGTTGGGGAGGGCTGCTAGTGCGAGCACCGACGCCCGCTACGTCAACTAATGTAGCTCTCCTCGGCCAGCCACGCTATGTGACCGACAGGGAGAAGGTCTGCAGGACGCACAGAATCGTCACAGGCGCCCTGTCACCCGCTAGGGTGGCGACGCGCAGTAGTCCGCCCACGCGGCCATGAGCTCCCGCCGCTTCGCCAAGGCGTCATCTCGCCGGTATGCGCGCTCGACGGAATTACCGACGGCATGTGCCAAAGCCGCCTCAGCGACCTCACGCGGAAATTCAGTGGCGTCGCCGCACCAATCTCGAAATGTAGATCTCAGGCCATTTATGGTCGCCTTGTCGCCCGACGCCCTGCGGAGCGCCAGAACCATCCCTATATCGGAAATCGGGTTACCGTTGCGCTCGCCGACGAACACTAGTTCGTTCGTCGCCACCTCGCGTTGCTTTCCTAGAATTTCAAGAGCGCGCTCAGTCAACGGCACGGTATGCTCTTTCTTCATCTTCATGCGCTCGGGCGGCACGATCCACAACACGTTATCGAAATCGATCTCGCGCCAAGTGGCGAAACGCACCTCCCCCGCCCTCGCCGCGGTCAGCGCTTGAAACTCGACCGCCCTCACCCCCGTCCCACCGGCAGCCCGCAGAGCCGCCATGATGGCCGGCATCTGCGCGTATGGTGCGCGGTGTTATGGCCCCGTGTAAGTCTGCGCCGTGCGGGAAGCAGGTGCTGTAGCCGTCCATGCCATTCTGCCGGATTGTCGCCGGTGTACAGGCCGCGTGCGCGCGCATGATCGATCACGGCAGCCACTCGCATACGCAATCGGTCGGCTAGCTCCGGCGTATTCGTCCACATGGGCGACAGCAGCGTAACAACGTCGTCGATGCTGACTTCGTCTATCGGCGTATCGTGTAATGATCCCGCCTGGACCTCGAGGCTTGGATGCCACTGCCACCGCGATTTTTCGTTCTTCAGCGCAGCATCCTTCACCGCAAGCGTGTCGAGTGCGATGTCCTTGAATGTCGTGCCCCTCTTCTTGCCGGGCCGGGGATCCTCGCCGCGGGCACGTTGGTCGCGGATCACGTCTGCCTTCTCGCGAGCGAGCTTCAGCGAGACCGGGGCAGTCCCCTGCCCGTACCCGCCTAAGCCGATCTCGGTACGGTTAGCGCCCCGACGATAAATGAAAACAAACTGCTTTGATCCACCGTCGCGGATGCACACAAACAAGCTGTCGCCGTCACTGTAGATGCCGGGCTTGTCGAGCGCCTTTATCCTTGCGTCCGTCAGCTTGCTCTAGCCACAGTATAATCCCGATGCCATAATCCTAGTATTGTAACTACCGTATTTTGGCGTGTCTTTCGACACTAAAAGACGTTATTTTCCAATACACTGATTCGATCCCTGGGACTGGGTTGCATCCGCGAAATGATGCTGCCTGCAGGATTCTGGGGCGGGTCATGCCGGATCTCGACGAAACGGTTTCGAATCTCGAGTTGGCCCTCGATGATCTATCCGCCACTCTGGCTATGGTAGAGCGCTCCGCCGATCGTAGCGAACGCCTCGCCATAATCGACCGAACCGAGCGATCATCGCAGCAAGTGCTGGCGATCCACCGCAACCTGAACCAGCTGGGTGCGGCGAGAAGATCGACGATGCTGACGCAGCTAGCCGGACGCTAGTTGTGGGTCACGTCCGGCCTTCCTAGGCGCCATCGGGAGACAGCTCCGCGGGAGGCGGCTTAATAGCTCGGCTCTTGGCGCCAGACCAGCGAATTTTCTCCAGAGCTGCAATGTGAATTTGGTCACAACGGGGCTCCCGCTGAGCCACTTCCTTGAACGGGTTGCTGCCGAACGCACCCGAGGCCGGATGCAGCTTGCTGTCGAAAGCATCTTCAAGGTTGGTATGTAGTTGCAAGAACAACATGAGAGCATTGGAAGGAAAGTCCTCCTTGCATGGATTGAGGCTGAGCTCTCAATTATCTAGAGCACAGCCTATCGGATTAATGATGTACATAATCATCTAGGAGATAAACTTTATACGGTGGGAAGTTTGGGCTCCACCGCCTCTATGCCCTAGCCGCACCATCCACCCCCGAACCCGTCCGCGATCTGGTGCTGAAAAGGTCTGAAGCTGGCGAGAAGGTGACGGGTGGCCCTGCCCGGAAAGCCGCTCTCCATCGCCGATTAGACTGATGTGGCGAAACAACTAGACACATCTAGACTAAAGGCAGGCGCCTCGTATTCTCTCACAAGAACTACTTTGACCAATTTTCGGAGGGGCAGGAATGAAAGATACGGACTTGTCCACTTGGGTTCTAGATTCGAATACGAAATTACGCCGAGACGCGCCGCGTCCGATAGAAATGCGCCAAGGCGGATACGAACAAGTATTTGACTATAACACTATATTATACGATCTATTCAGAGACGCCTCTGGTCAAAAAATTATTGCGATAGGCCCGGCCCTTCATAATTTATTTTTGTATTCGAACAAATGATAATAAATAGTGTAGTCAATAACGTCGAAAAGACAATAATAATGTGTGACAGGAACACGCAGATATGGATAGACAACGCATCTAAAATTAATGAAATGCAATTTATATCGAAATATTCATCATCTTCTCCGATGAAAATAAACAATAATAAATGTGACATATTTTATGGAAGTAGATCTTTTTATCTATATATAAAAACAATTGCTTAAAATGGATAATTGTTTGGATTAAGTATTATCATATATGTCACGGGGCGAATTGGTTCCTTATATATGACAATAGTAGTACGGATTATTAATTAGAAAATCTTTCATTTGCGCTAAATAATATATAAAAAAATATTGTAATCGAAATAGTTAGCTGGCCTTTCAAGTTCGGAGCTCGCGGAGGGCCGTATAAGAGGTGGGATTCAGATTATTGTCAGTATGGCATGCTTGAGCACGCTAGACATAAGTGCTTGAAAAATGCATCCAGTGTTTTAAGTTGCGATATCGATGAACTTGTTGTTTCATCATAAGGGAGATAAATATTTGAGCCGGCTGAAACAAAACGGAGAAGCTATACAGCCTTTTCTGGAATTTCTGTCTCTAACAATTCAGACAAAGAAGATTTCGTTTATCGTCGTTTTATGATTTTAAACATGTTAATTATAAATTAAAATGCCCGAATAAATGGGGCATTATACTGGGAAAACGCCCTTAACACAACAATGGAAGATTCATGGAGTAACTGGATTTAGTTCCGAGCCCGACAAACGTGAATTTAGCTACAGACATTTCCGTGGAATTAATACAAATTGGACATTTGATCGCACAACGTCGGAGCCGATTGAGAGTAGATACGCTATCGATGCATTATTGATCGCTAATATGAAGAGGGCGTTTGGAGACTCGTTTGTCTCGATGGCTACCTCTGACATACCCCCAGCGATCTCCTTCAAGGGCAACGATCAGTAGCTCGCCGGCCACCAGCAGCGCCCCCGCGGCGGATCGCCGTCGCAGGTCGCTATGGCCTCGTCGACATCGGCCTCGGCGATCTCTTTCGGTTGTTCTTGTTCGGTCATGTCCGCCTCCTGTTCCGCACATTGGATAACGAGAACAAAACAGAAACAACTCCCGACCTGGGTAGGACGTCTAACTCGACCTCGCCCCCCCCCCCCCCTCAAGCCGGCGCATCAATGGCTTGACGATATTAATTCTAATTTGTTATTAAATAATTCGCATTATGTACTAATTTCTTCGCTATCTGGACAGCGGGCCGCATCCTCGTCTCCTAAGAAATCGGAGGTTGATGAGTCCCAGACAGATAGGTGAGGAAATGGCCGACCTGAGCGTAGCAAGTGGCGCCACGACGACCGTCGAGACGAACTCGACTTACGGAAATATTTTCCTCGGTACCGGCTCGACGCTGGTTGCCGATGGCGCGAGCCTCTCGACGAACTTCCTCGATGCCGGCACGAATTCGGTGATCAGGATCACCGATGGCGGCACGTTTACCAATACCGGATGGACCAACGGCTCCAACGTGACCTTCGAGGTCGATGGCTCCTCTACGTTGGACTTCTCGGCTCAGGTTTCCGGCGGAGGCGGCATCAGCGGCCAGACCATCGTCTTCACCGGCACCGGCGACGGCACGGTGAAGCTGCCCGGCGGCGTGACCGACCTCAAGATCGAAGGCTTCAATGCCGGCGACCTGTTGCAGTTCAACGACGATAACATCACCGACTTCCGTACCATCGACAATGGCGACGGCACCATCACCATTCAGGCGGTGAACGTGCAGAGCGAGTGGTACACGCAGATCCTGTCCTCGGTCACCGTCTCCGGTAACGTCAATCCCGACGACTTCATCTTCGACCCCTCAACCGGCACTGTCGGCTATGCTTGTTTCCTCGCGGGCACGATGATCGCCACGCCGGACGGCGAGCGCGCTGTTGAAACCCTCGCTATCGGTGATGCTGTGCTCACCGCCTCTCAAGAGATCCGCCTCGTGAAGTGGATCGGCCGCCAGACGGTCGTAAGCATGTTCGCCGAACCGACGAGAGCCTTCCCGATCCGGATCGCCGCTGGGGCACTGGGTGAGAATATGCCTGTACGGGATCTCTATATCTCTCCGGATCATGCGCTGCTGATCGATGGCCTGCTGGTGCAGGCGGGTGCGCTTATCAACGGCACGACGATAAGGCAGGTCGAGCGCCCCGAAGCGCGTTTCACGTATTTCCACATCGAAGTGGACGATCACGCGATCATTCTGGCTGACGGTGTGCCGGCCGAGACCTTCGTCGACAATGTTTCCCGCCGCAGGTTCGACAACTACGCAGAGTTCGAAGCGTTGTACGGCCCTGGTAGCCCCGTGACGGAAATGGATCTTCCGCGCGTGAAGTCGATGCGTCAGCTGCCTGCCTCGATCCGGGCGCGATTGGCCGTGCATGTGGCAGCATAAGAAAGAAGGGGCGGCCCAGGGCCGCCCTCACGTCCTCAGCTTTGCCTCGACGTCCACGGTATATCCGGCCTTGAAAATCGTGTATGGCCGTCTCAATGACGAACTGCAGCCCGTCGAGCTCCGGTCGCACGCCGCGACTCTGTGCAAGATGCGGTGGATGTCAGAATACCGAGCCGACCAATGTGCCTATGGTCCGGCGTTGCCATCAGCGGAACAAAACTGAAGCGCGGTGGCTCGTCCACCAATGCCTTTGACCGTATGAGATCGACGATGTCCGTTACGATGCACCTTACGAAGTTTAGGATTGCCACTACGCCTTGACGTGCTCCCCATTTTCCTGCCGGTCATAAGTTAGGCCCGGCTGGGTTTTGGTCCTCATGGGACCGGCTTGCGAACATCGACGGCGATAGGCCGCCGAGGCTGGTATGGG
>NZ_JAHBGF010000022.1 GCF_018390695.1 Ancylobacter sonchi
GCACGAGGCGGGGATGAAGACCGCCGATGTGTGCCGCAAGCACGGGATCTCGGACGCCACGCTCTATAAGTGGAAGGCCCGGTACGGCGGCATGACGGCCTCCGAGACGGTGCGGCTCCGCACGCTCGAGGAGGAGAACCGGCGGCTGAAGAAGCTGCTGGCGGAACAGATGCTCGACAATGCGGTGCTGAAGGATCTGCTCGGAAAAAACTGAGCTCGCCTGCGGCGCGGTTCGCGACGGTGAAGCGCGTGATCGACGATCACGGCTACTCGGAGCGCCGGGCCTGCAGGCTGATCGGGGTGGATCGGTCGAGCTTCCAGTACCGGCGCGAGGCGCAGGGTGATGCGGCCATCCGTACGCGCCTGCGGGAGCTTGCCAATGAGCGCCGCCGGTTCGGCTATCGGCGGCTGGCGATCCTGCTGAAGCGGGAGGGCGTGAGGATGAACCTGAAGAAGGTCTACCGCCTCTACCGGGAGGAACGGCTCGTGGTGCGTCGGCGTGGCGGGCGCAAGCGGGCGCTCGGCACCCGGGCGCCGGCGGCCGTCCCGCAGGGAGCGAACCAGCGCTGGAGCCTCGACTTCGTGTCCGATGCCCTGAATGACGGCCGGCGCTTCCGGGTGTTGAACATCGTCGACGACTTCACGCGCGAATGCCTGGCCGCGGTAGTGGACACCTCGCTCTCCGGCGCCCGCGTCGTGCGTGAACTCAATGAGGTCATCCTCCGCCGCGGTCGGCCCTGCATGATCGTGTCCGACAACGGCACCGAGCTGGTCAGTCGGGCGATCCTCGGCTTCTGCGAGGACACCGCCATCGAATGGCACTACATCGCCCCGGGCAAGCCGATCCAAAACGCCTTCGTGGAGAGCTTCAACGGCCGCCTGCGTGACGAGTGCCTCAATGAGCACGCCTTCACCTCGCTTGCCGAGGCGCGGCGGATCATCGAGGCTTGGCGGGTCGACTACAACACCGTCAGAC
>NZ_JAHBGF010000023.1 GCF_018390695.1 Ancylobacter sonchi
GCTCACCGAGCGCGCGCAATGTAGCCTCGGCTTCCGGCTCCACCACCCATTGCGCGTTGCCGATCTCGGTGGCGAGGCCAAGCGCCTCCAGCTTCCTGAGACGCCCGATCTTCAGCGCATGGTAGTCGTCGGGCTGCCGGCCGAGAACCGGCGCCATGTCGATGATGCCGCTCTCGCGGGTCTCGCGCACGAGCTGCCGATCGAGCTCGGTCCAGCGCTCGGCCTCGATCTGGCGTTCCAAACCCCGGCGGATATCGAGCTCGGTGCGCGGGCCGAGTTCCTGGGTGATCAGGTCACGGGCGCGATCGCGCATGCCCTCCTTGATGTAGTCACGGGAGATCACGAGATCCTGGCCATCGTCGCGGCGGCCACGGACGATCAGGTGCACATGGGGATGCTCGGTGTTCCAGTGATCGACGGCGACCCAGTCGAGACCGGTGCCGAGGTCCTTTTCCATCTGCCGGGTGAGGTCACGTGTGAAGGTGCGCAGATCCTCCATCTCCAACGCGTCGTCAGGCGAGATGATGAAGCGGAAATGGTGACGGTCCTCGCGGCAGCGCTCAGCGAAGGCGTCGACATCCACGCTCTCGATCTCGGGACCAAACAGCCGCGCCTTCTCACCGTCGCGGGTCACCCCCTCGCGGCGGAGATAGGTGAGGTGTTGACTGAGGGAGCCCGCACGGGCGGTGTGTCGCACGACGCGGGCTTTCACCACGGCGCCACGCGAGTGCGGCGTGATCCGGCGGCTGACCTGAAGGCTGGCAACCTGCCCGCTGCCGAAACGCGAGCGGTTGCCGGCGGCAATCTTGCCGGAGCGAGAGACCCCGCCGCCGGCCTTCCGGGCCGCGGCGAGCGCCTGGGCGATGAAAGGTCGGGCCTGCTGGGCGCGGGTCGAGCGGATGCGGCCGGGACGGACGTGGAACTCGCGATCATCGCTCATGGCGAAGCCTCGCAATGTGTGATGAAGCGTTGATGCGTCGCCATTTGGGGGACGCGTGAAACGTGTGGTTTGGCTCCGCAACGTGCGGAGGGCGCGGAAAACACCTGAAAAAACAACACCACGACCGCCGCGCACTGTGCGCCCTTTTATCCTGCCCTCGTGCGGTCGTGGTCCCTGTCCTGCGCTTCCTTGCTCGCCATGGAACGCCAGAGCCCGACACCATGCGAAAGCGGAGCAGCCTGCTCATGATGCCCTCCGCGATGGCGAAGGTGCAACGAACAGCGCGTCCGATCCTGGCGCGAGGAACGCGGCTTCGACTGGATAGCTGCGCGCGGGCGGCGTGGCGAACAGCGGAGCCTCGCGCCAGCTTTGCGCCATTGGACGCACCAATCCGGTGGCGCCGGCTGCAGACTCTTTGTCGAGGATGGTCGCGAGAGCCGCGATGTAAGTGTGCGTCTCCGGCGGCAACGGCTTGCCGGCAAGCGAGGCCTCATAGCGCGCAGGCCCGGCATTGTAGGCCGCGAGCATGGCGCGGATGCTACCATAGCGGTCATGGAGCTGGCGCAGATAGGCGGCACCGGCGAGGATGTTGTCGCGCGGGTTGAACGGATCGGCGCCGAGACCGTGATGGATGCGAAGCTCGTCCCAGGTCACGGGCATGATCTGCATCAGCCCCATGGCACCGGCAGGCGAGACGGCGCGCGGATCGCCGCCGCTCTCGGCCCGCAGGACGGCACGGATCCAGCTGGCCGGAAGCTCGAAGCGCTGCGCGGCTTCGTCGATAACGGCAGCATAGGACGTTACCGAATACGCTGCAGTTGGTGCCATAGGTTGCGCGCTGGCAGAGCCAAGCGACGTACCGCCGATCAACAGTCCGGATGCGAGAAAGAGCGCACCGCGATGCATGTCAGCGCACCGCCGCGCGCCAGATGAAGTCTCTGTTGCCTGCTTCATCCGTGAGGAGTGGCATTGCCCGCCCGATGACGGTCGTCGCCGGCATAGGGCCAAAGTAGCGCCCATCGAGACTGTCGCCGACGTCCGGGTTCATCAGGAACAGATGACCGGGAGCGAGACGTCGGCACCCTTGCCAAACCGGCAGGTCCCGGCCCAAGCGATCACGCCTAAGGGCTTCGCCCAGCGGCACGCCATTGACGGTGACTGCGTCACCGAGACGGCAGACCTCCTGCCCCGGAAGCCCCATCACGCGCTTCAGCAGCGGCGTGCCTTCGCCGAGATAGCCCCGGGCGATGAGGAACGTGGCGAGCGGCGGTGGCGGCATTACCGCGACCAGATCGGTGATCTCGAGATCATCGGTCGGCTCGACAGAATAGAGCCCGACAGGAACGCTCGCCGAGACATTCCAGATCAATTTGACCGGCGTCGGCACCGTGGTGGCCAAGGCCACACCGACGCTGGCGGCCGTCGTCATCAGCACATAAGCGGCGCGGTTCATTGTTCGCACTCCCGCCGCTTCAGCCACGCCTGATGGCGCTCCATGCTATAGGCGCGCGGCTCGAATCCGACACTGATGCGGTGCGCGACATGCCCCCAGTGATCAGGGGCGACGGTTGCCCCATCGATGCCGATCGCCGCGATGGCGTCGATGTGCTGAAGGATTTTCTCGACCTTCGGCCAGCCATCCACCCGCAGCAGGATTTCGCCGCCGGGGCGCACGAAGGGCAGCGTCTGGTAGCTCTCGCCCGGCGCCACGCAGCGCACGATGTCGAGGCGGGAGGCCACGG
>NZ_JAHBGF010000024.1 GCF_018390695.1 Ancylobacter sonchi
ACCAAGCTAAAGCTGGTGAAGCGCCAAATGTACGGGCGCGGGAAACTCGACCTGCTCGAGGCGCGCCTCGTCGCGCATGCCTAGCACCTCACCACCAAATCTGCGTCAGAGCCAAACTTGCACGCCGAATAACATGCAGTGCCGCCTCGTGGAATTCCCAGTTCTCCTTGCCGGCCCAGTGCGTGCATTCGAACTGGTGCTGTACGTAGAACAGCCAGTCCGGCCGCAGGAACGATGAGGAGCGCGTAGAGCCAGAACTGCTCCAGATTTAACGCCATCAGAATCGCGGTCCAGGCGAGCGTGAAGGGAATGCCCGCAATCAGGAGTTCCCAGAGGCTGCGGCGCATGTTCGGCTGCCGATAGCCGCTCAGCTGAGCCATCCAGCTCTTCGCATCAGATTGCGCTACGCCGCATTGGTCAGCCGTCAGCATCATGTCTCCCCGTCACGCGCGTCAAGAGCGTATCTCGACGTGGGCCATTGATGGTTGCGAGATTTAAGCGGCCGATATTCTCTCTGTAGACTTTCGGCCGTTTTGCTGACCAAGCGCATTATGCGTCTCGCTCCGGTGTGGCCATCTCTCGCAATCGAGCGTCACGGCGCTACATACGGTGGATGCTGGCCCGATCTGCCCTCCATCCGAGGCTGGGAAGCGGCCTTGGCGCACATCTCATCGAGTTGTTCGCAGAGGTCCGGCTGATTTACTGAGATGCGGTGAGCGTCCTCAAAATTCATCATAGAACAACGTATCGCTACAACAGGCCCGTGAGATTACGGCCGCATCAGCTGATGCTGCGTCCTCGGGAGAGCCGGGAGCTTCGTCTGCGTTCGATGGACCTGACGATCACCCCCGGTGCGGTCGTGACGTGGGCCCATGACGTCGCCGGCAATATGGTGGCAACGGCGACCTTCCACGAGATGACTGACAATCTCGTCATCGACAGCCTCGCTGAGATCGAGCTCGATGCAGTCGCATGGCCGGTGTTCGACGTCGCCGCGTCAGCCATCTCCTATCCCTTCCAATACAGCGCGGACGAATGGACGGACCTGGGAGCCCTGACAACGCGTCAATGTCCCGATCCGGCGGGATGGCTGCGAACATGGAGCCTGGTCTTCGTCCGCGGCATGCCGACGGACAGGCTTGCACTGCTGAAGGACGGCAATGCAGACGCGCAGGCATGGACCTCTTATCAGAGGCTCGGCGACGAGGGTACGCAGTCACCGGTCCACCCTGTAGCGCGGCTGGGGATTGTGCCGCGATATGGCAGTTCTCTTCGTCGAGTCCGAGCGGACCCTCGGTTTCGGCGCGCGGATTGTCTCTAGCTATCTGCACAATCCCTCCCAGGAGCTTGCGGGAATGGTGGGCTTGGGATCAACCCACGTCTGGGCAGAGGCTATGTTCCCGGAGCGGGCTGGATCACTTTCGGTCCGACGAACCGCGGTGTGGGCGGCGCCAACCTCATCCCGGTTGCGGTTGGCTGCGATATTCGGCAGGTGATGCCCGTCACCTGGGAATTCTTCGGGACGAGCGGTGCGTTCGACGCCATGTCGGTAGACGTTTCCGTCCGGGCGTAAACGCAATCGAGCGCCATCCTTCGGTCAGCTGCCGCGCGTATGGCGCTATGGCGTTCTGCGAGACGTCAGCCAGTTCAACGCCAGGAAGCCGGCTGCTGCCGAAATGATGGAGGCGCCGAGAATGCCGAGCTTGACCGAGTCCAGAAGCGTGGGCTCGAAGGCAAGTTCGGCGATGAAAAGCGCCATGGTGAACCCGATCCCGGTCAGCAGGCTTCCAGCCGCCAGCAGGCCCCACGACAGCTCGTTTGGACGGATCCCCAAGCGTAACTTCACGGCAAGAACGCTGAAAAGCACAACCCCGGCAGGCTTGCCGACCACGAAGGCCGCGACAATCGCGGTGGTGAGCGCGGCATCAAAGGTCGCCGCCGCCATCGGCACGCCGGCATTGGCAAGAGCAAAGAGCGGCATGATGGCGAAGGCCACCCAGGGATGAAGAGCGATCTCCAGACGCTCGATTGGCGACAGCGCTTCGCGCGTGGCGACGCCCGCTCGATGGAGGTCGCCGCGCGCCGCCGCATCCCCACTCCAGTGATCGCCGGGAGGATAGGCGACCACGCGATCGAGGATCGCGTGCAATCGCGTGTCACTCACCCAGCTTCGCGCCGGCGTCATCAGCCCGAGGATTACGCCGGTCACTGTCGCGTGGACACCGGAGGTGTCAAATGCGAGCCAGATGCCGCCACCCACCGCGAAATAGACGGGAATGTTGCGCACCCCCAGGCGCGAAATTGCAGCCACCACGGCAAGTCCGATCCCGGCGGCACCGAGAGCAGCCCAGTTCAACGTGCCTCCATAGCCAATCGCCACGACTAGGATGGCACCTACATCATCAAAAATCGCCAGCGAGAGCAGGAACAGCCGCAAGCTCTCCGGAATGCGCGAGCCGAGCATTGCCAGGCACCCGATGACAAACGCCGTATCGGTGGACATGACGATGCCCCAGCCGTTTGCCCCCGGACTGCTGCCAATCACGAGCAGGAAAACCCCGGCCGGTACTACCATCCCGCCGAAGGCCGCTGCCACGGGCAGGGCAGCGACGCGCGGGTTACGGAGTTCCCCTAGCACCAGTTCGCGTTTTAGCTCGAGCGCAATGACGAAGAAAAAGAACGTCATCAGCCCGTCGTTGATCCAGTGCCTCAGCGAACGGGAGACCTCGACCTCGCCGAACCGGATCCCGGCCGGCATATCCCACAAGGCGAGGAACGAGGCCGACCATGCTGTGTTGGCGATGACCAGCGCGAGGACCGTGCTCAGCAGCAGAACCACGCCCGCCATGGCCTCGATGCGCAGGAAGCGCAGGAAGGGCCGGGTGAGCCGGTCTGCCGGTTCTTTAGGAAGCCGTGCGAGGCTCTCGTTCATTCGACAAGCCTCCTCTCACTCCTGATCGCCTCCCGGCCGGGCTCCTTTACATTTATGTCGGTCCCGGCACCTCGTAGGTCCATACCCTGAATGCCTTCAGGACGTGAGGACCGAAGGAGTTGATCAGCGGTATGTCAGCGGCGTCACGGCCGCGAGAGACCACGATCCGGCCGATGCGCGGCACGTTGTTGCGCGGATCGAATGTGTACCAAGCGCCGTCGAGAAAGACTTCGATCCAGGCGCTGAAATCCATCGGGTCGACGACCGGCACGCCGATATCCCCCAGATGCCCGTTCACATAGCGCGCGGGGATGTTGAGACAGCGGCAGAAGGCGACGGCGAGATGGGCAAAGTCGCGGCACACGCCGACCCGCTCGTGGAAGGTCTCGAAAGCCGACCGCGTGGAGCGGGCCTGCATGTAATCGAAGCGGATGTGGTTGTGCACGAAGTCGCAGATCGCCTGCACACGGCCCCATCCGGGCGGCAGCGTACCGAACATGTCCCATGCCGTCTGGCTGAGGCGGTCGGTCTCGCAATAGCGGCTGCCCAGGAGATAGACGAGGGTATCGTCCGGTAGTTCCAGCACCGGCACTTCCTGCGCGGCCGGCAGCACCGGATCCAGCCGGCCATCGTCCTCGATGGTGGCGTCGCCCCAGATCATCAGGTCGCCCGCCGGCGCGACCAGCCGCCGGCATCGGTTGCCGAACAGGTCGCGATAGGTCGATGTCGGGACATTGGGGGTGGTGAAGAATGTCTCCGCCGCGCGGATATCGGCGGCGCGATCCTCATGGACGGACAGCAGGCAGACGAGCGCGGTCGGTTGTTGGCAGGTCAGCGTTATCTCATAGCCGTAGCGGATCAGCATCAAGGATTCCCGGGAGTCGTGCCCCGTCTAACGGATGTCGGCGGCAGTGAGGATGTAAGGGGCGCGGTGTCCGTTCGAATAGGCCCTGGACGCGGCCGCATAGATGGAGCTTCGCCGGGAGTCGAAAGCGGAAAGACATGCCGTTTCCGATGCTTCCGACAGGAACAACGGATTGGCCGGATTCACCAGCGCGCCGATGTCGACGAGGAACGCAACCTCGAACATGCCGTCATAGCCGGTGAACCGGACGGCGTTCCGCGCCTTGTCGAGGCTGCGGCTCGGATTGGGAAAGGCCAGCGTCATGGTGACCGTGCCGTGATTCCAGACATAACGCTCCGGGCGAGCATCCCCCCGAGTTGGTTCAAGGCGACGGCCTCTCTTCTTGCCCCACAGCGGCGTCGAAGGTGCAGGAATGAAGTGTATGACCATTCTCGTCGACAATCCCGAGAGCATCAGGCCGCTGCGGCATTTCGAGCGACTCAGCCAGCGACCGCGCCAACCCTATCGCAGCGTCGAGGTCGACCGCGCCCACGGTTTCGCGACCGACGACCGCATGCGCGTAGTCCCGTTCCCGTGTACGATAGAACTCGATCACGAACTGCATCATATCTGGTCCGGAGAGGTCGGCGATCAACGACGGAACGTTCTGTCGGCGAGGTCTCCGCTCTCGCCCGGCACATTCGCTCGGACCATTTCCAGGCTGTCTTCCGTCGCCACCCGCTCGTGCTGTTCGCGCTCGTTGCGGATGCGGCACTGCAACGAATTTCCGCTCGGCGGCAAAGTGCCGATGACACGGTATATGTCGCCGGACCGCGCGGTGAAGACGCTGTATCCGCCCCTGAGCCTTACAGCCTGTCCGATCGCGAAGAGACGCGTGGTCGGCTCGCTGCGGATTGGATAGGCAATGCGTTGCGGATTGCTTTGAGTAGTCATGACGGCCTGTAGTCCTTTTCAAGTATTCTATAGCGGTTCGCCCTTGGGCCCGGATGACAGCCGACAGCAGATAAGGTGAAGCGCGCACAGCGCGACGGTGTCGATAACCAACCATATCCGAAGCCGGCCTCCAATGTTGCCAGCATATCCGTGGTCAACATGAGCGTTCCCGAATCGAACATCGCGACATACGCACCGGATTGGCGCTATGCATCGGTATCGAAAACTTGGTAGTGATGGCGGGTCGACGTCTCTGACACCGCGAAAGCCAACTCGGCCAAATCAGCGAATGAAATACCCCTTGATTGTGTTCCACGCAAGGTAGATCACTCTCACAAAATATTCTGACTCATCATCCTAAGGATTGGAAAAATAAAACCTCACCCGATCACATCGGATGGCGCCGATTTTTTTCGGCGATCGCCCGTCTTTCTACACGAATCTCTTAGCATCCATTTCGATATT
Source organism: Ancylobacter sonchi (assembly GCF_018390695.1). Classification (GTDB taxonomy): domain Bacteria; phylum Pseudomonadota; class Alphaproteobacteria; order Rhizobiales; family Xanthobacteraceae; genus Ancylobacter; species Ancylobacter sonchi. The sequence goes on from NZ_JAHBGF010000024.1 coordinate 5,196, forward strand.
TTTGGACGCAGCAGTGCGACCGATGGATTGATCCTGTTGCATTCCGTGCTCAGCCGTGCCGCCCGACGCCGCAAAACTTTCTCGCAATTGCGGATATACCGGCGCTCGGCCTGCGCAAGTGATTGTGGTAGCCCGATAGGTTATTGTTGGTGCAGCGCCTGCGTTGTGACATGCAAGGAACCTTTGCGCCTGGGAGCCGCTTATTGGATGAGCTTCTTCACGACCCCGTGAGAAGTAGCGCCCATGTGCGCACCAGAGGACAACTCCCATGATTAAGGAAAAAACGCTGGAAGATCTCTTCCACGACACGCTCAAGGACATCTATTACGCCGAGCGGAAGATTCTGAAGACTCTTCCCAAAATGGCCCGCGCCGCCTCGTCCCCGGAGCTGAAAGCCGCTTTCGAAAAGCACAAGGATGAGACTGAAGTCCACGTCGAACGCCTTCAGCAGGTGTTCGAGCTGATGGGCAAGCGAGCTCAGGGCAAGACGTGCGACGCCATTGAAGGCATCGTGGCCGAAGGCGAGGAGATCGTCGAGACGTTCAAGGGCACGCCTGCGATCGATGCCGGCCTCATCTCTTCGGCGCAGGCAGTCGAGCATTATGAGATCACGCGCTACGGCACGCTGAAGCGCTGGGCGCAGGTACTCGGCCTGAAGGACGCGGTGACGCTGCTCGACGCCACGCTCAAGGAAGAATCGATGACCGACAAGGCGCTGACAAGCCTGGCGGATGCATCCGCCAACGCAATGGCGAAGGCCGCCTGATCCAAGCAGCCACCCGGTATCCCCGCGGTGGCTGCTTCATTTCAGGATCCCGTCTATCGAGAGGAGACCATCATGGGCCGTGGCATTTTACTCTGGCTGCTTGGTATTCCGATTCCGATCATCATTGGCCTGCTCCCTGGAAAGTGGTCCTCCGTGAAGTAGGCTTTCGGGCCTTTGGAGGATGGCGCTATGGCGCAGAAGAAGCATAAGCCTGAAGAGATTGTCGCGAAGCTCCGTCAGGTGGACGTTTTGGTGTCGCAGGGACGGCCGGTAGCCGAAGCGATCCGGACAATCGGGGTGACGGCGTTCACCTATTATCGCTGGCGCAAGGAGTTCGGCGGGCTGAAGAGCGACCAGGTGAAGCGGTTGAGGGATCTCGAGAAGGAGAACGAGCGGCTGCGCAAGGCGGTCTCGGACCTGACGCTGGAGAAGCTGATCCTGAAGGAAGCCGCCTCGGGAAACTTCTGAGCCCCGCCCGGCGGCGGCGCTGTGTCGAACACGTCGTGAGCAAACTCGGCGTGTCGGAGCGGCTGGCATGCCGGGTTCTGGGGCAACATCGGTCCACGCAGCGCAAGATGCCAATGGGGCGAGCCGACGAGGCGGCCCTGACCGCCGACATCATCGCGCTGGCCACCCAGTATGGGCGCTACGGCTACCGGCGCATCACAGCCCTTCTACACAGGGCGGGCTGGGTGGTGAACGTGAAGCGCGTGGAGCGGATCTGGCGGCGGGAGGGGCTCAAGGTGCCGCACAGGCAGCCGAAGATGGGTAGGCTCTGGCGGAACGACGGGCCCTGCATTCGACTGTGGCCGGAATATCCCAACCACGTCTGGTCCTACGACTTCGTCGAGGACCGTACCCATAATGGCAAGAAGTTCCGCATGCTGAACGTGATCGATGAGTTTACGCGGGAGTGCCTGGCGATCCGCATCGACCGCAAGCTCAACTCGACTTCGGTCATCGACGTCCTATCGGACTTGTTCGTGCTTCGGGGCGTGCCGGGACACGTACGTTCCGACAACGGCCCGGAGTTCATCGCCAAGGCCGTCCGGGACTGGATCGCCGCGGTCGGCGCCAGGACGGCCTTCATCGAACCGGGCTCGCCCTGGGAGAATGGCTATTGCGAGAGCTTCAACTCCAAGCTCCGCGACGAACTCCTCAACGGCGAGATCTTCTACAGCCTGGCCGAGGCGCGCATCGTCATCGAAGGCTGGCGCCAGCATTACAACACCGAGCGACCTCACTCCTCGCTCGGCTATAAACCACCGGCTCCAGCGGCCATCCTGTCCCTGAAGCCCTGCCAATCAAGCCAGGCCGAAAGGCCCACTATGCATTAGAGTCCAGCTGGACCACTCAATAGGGGCAGGCCATCATCCTCCTCGCGCTGTTCGTCCGATAGGAGGGCGCCATGGCATCAACCTATTCGGCAACCGACATCGCCGCCTCCGTCGAATCCGCCTCCGCTGTGAGCTGGGGGCCGATCATCGCCGGCGCCTTCGCTGCCGCGACGCTCACCTTCGTGCTCATGCTGCTGGGCTCCGGCCTCGGACTGACCATGATTTCTCCCTGGTCCAACGAGGGCGCCAGCATCACCACCTTTGCCGTCCTCTACGGCAATCTGGCTGGTCATTGTTCAATGGCTATCCTCGGGCGTTGGCGGCTATCTGACCGGGCGGCTTCGCACTAAATGGGTCGGCATCGCCACCGACGAGACTTTCTTCCGCGACACCGCACACGGTTTCATGGCCTGGGCGGTGGCAACGCTGCTGGTGGTTTCGGTGCTTGGTTCGGCCCTGTCCGGAGCAATCGGCACAGGTGTCCAGGCCGCCTCGACCGTGGCGTCCGGTGCTGCGCTCGGGGCTTCGGCAGGCGCAACCGCTAGCGCCGGATCCGGCAGCGGCAGCTCGGACGCGACGTCCTACTTTGTCGACGCCCTCTTCCGCCCCTCCGATCCCGCGCAGTTGGCAACGCCGGGTGCCGAGGGCAATGCCGCCGCGGCCGCGCAGGCTTCGCGCATCCTGATCGCCAGCGCCGCCGCCGGAGAAGTCTCCCCCGGCGACAAGACTTATCTCGGTCAGCTCGTTGCTGCCCGCACCGGCCTATCCCAGGCGGATGCGACGGCGCGGGTCGATGCCGTGCTCGCCCAGGTCAACGA
>NZ_JAHBGF010000025.1 GCF_018390695.1 Ancylobacter sonchi
CTCAGCCGCCTGATCGTCACCGCGGACCACGGCGGCAGACTTGCCATACCGCTTCCTCCACTCGTAGAGCGAGTACTTGCTGATCCCCAGCCGCGCAGCCGCCTCGGCAAACGGATAGCCCCGCTCGGTGATCTGAACGACCGCGTCGCGCTTGAAGTCCTCGGTGAAGTTCGCTTTGCCCATCGGGGGCCTCCTTGCCTCAAATTGAGGGAAGAAGGCGTCCAGGAATCTAGGGCCGGTTCAGTATCCCGTATTTTCGTCTTCCAAACGGGAGAGCTGGTCTCGCAAGCGGGCGTTCTCTGCCTCAATCGCCTCAATTGATTTTCGCGCTACGTTACGGATGCGACGCGTGAGGTCACGTTGCGCCCATTTGAATGCGTCTTCTTTCGTGTCGAATATGCGCTCGGTTTCTGAACACTTCCAACTGCCTCCGCCCCAATTATCGAACAGATAGTCGCAATCAAAAACGCCCTTACCAACCCAATATTCCGAATCGTCGGGAGAGGACTTGAGCGTCCACCTAATGCGGCCGGCTCTTATTTGAATAGGCTTATCGATGGCTGGTGGGGCGCTGTCGGGATCGGTGGCTCGATTCACTTTTTCTTCTCTCCACTGGTGTGATGCGTTTATGCTTGGTTGTAAGCGGCGCCGATTATGCTCTTGTTGGAGGCATGATGAGTATGGCCGTTGGTGACCGCTGCTAGCGCTGGCTGGCGCCCAGATAACAAACTAACACCCACTTCGGAAGGCCCCATACAAAACCTCTCATAAGTCCCCTGTCGAGAGAAATGCTATTCGCCGGTACCTATGGTGGTTTCGTGTCGTGGGAGAGCCGAACGCTAAATCCGATTGACCACTACCTGGAGCGCGCCCGTTGAGGTGGACAGCGTGACGGCGAGCAACTGACCGGAGGGCCTGGCTCTCGAAGGATGAGAGCCATGGCGGGATTTGGGCAATCCCATACTGTCGCGAGGACCGTTGCATTCCCGATTGGTTCAAAGGTGGCAGGTTAACGGCGCCTGCGTGACGGGTCGGATGAAATCAAAGTATTTCAATATCTTATGAATTTTGATTTCCATCGAGAAGGGACCCTAGATTTCCACTGAAAAGTGACCGGGGGGATGGTGGTCTTGGGGTCAGGTGGCGGTCAAGTATCGCGGCTTACCCTAGTGGGTTTGAGCGGCTTTGCCGAGCTGCTCTTGAAGCGGAAGCTGTCGTTGCCGGTCTTGAGGATATGGTAGCGGCGGGATATCTCCCGGATCGAGCAACGATCCCGATGATGCCAGCACCGGATAACGCTCGATAACTCCACGTCGATCACTCCGCTGCCCCCGCGCGTGCCGCGTGAGACGTGGTGAAAACATGGGTCACTTCTCGATGGAAAATCCGCTCCTGCCGGGTCAGACCCCAATGGAAATCGACTTCTTATGAGACGAAATTTTCCGTCTCCCCCCCTCAAGCCGCAAAAGTGCCATGACTTGGAGTGGCGTCACGGATATGGTCCTGACGAGTCCTCCTGCAGCTGGGCATCCCAAGCGGCACTTACGGAGGAAGTGCAGCACGGCGACCCTTGCCCGCGACAGCGTATCATGAACCGGCGACGAAGAGCCGTTTAGCGGTTACGCCGGTGCCGCCACCCTGCTGGGCAACCCCTCAAGGCGGAATGGCTGCTCGAAGGTCAGGGCGCTGATGCCGACGGATTCGAAATTCCCTAGATGTTTAGTCTCAAGGTGTGGTGGCGAATTGTTGACGCCGTTAGAGAGGGACACGCTATGGGCTAGGTTCTTCACGGAAGCGCCGCGACCACGCACGCCGTTCGAGCGGAGCTACTGCGATTGCAAGCTTCAGCCGCGGACCTCTCACGGCGTTTCGGGATCAACGAAGAGACCATGAGGAAGTGGCAATCTCGGGGGACCGTGGAGGACCGCCGATGGGCCCGAACGAGTAGAACAGCTCCGTCCTCTCAGCCATCGAGAGGCCGCGACGCGCACTGCGTGTGCGCCCGCTTGCCGCTGGACGACGTCTTCATCGCACTGAAGGACGTCATCCCGTATCTGACCCGCTCGTCACTGCATCGTCGCCTGCAGCGTCACGGCATCTACCGGCTGCCGAAGGCGGATCGCGAAAAGCCGAAGCGGTTCAAAGCGTATGAGATCAGCTACTTCCACATCGACAAAGCTGAGCTGCGCTATGAAGGCGGCAAGGCCCATCTGTTTGTAGCAGTGTATCAGAGCTCTAAGCTGGCCTTCGCCCGAACTACCGGAAGGCGACTAGGATCGTCGCGGCGGACTTCCTCAAGGCCCGTGCTCATGGCGATTCCCTACAAGGTCCACACCGCGCTGACCGACACCGGCGTGTAGTTCCTCCAGCACAACAAGAGGGCCGAATGCGGCCTCCTTGCTCATGTCTCCGGAAAAGGGTCTGTGCCACGAATTGCGCTGAGCACAGACCCTCCAGGCCGTATCATCCTTCGACCAATAGACAAGCTGAGCGGATGGTCCGAACCATCAAGGACACCACTGTCCGCACCCTCAACTGCACCTCGATCGACGACCTGCGACGCCACGTCCCGGACTGGCTGCTCGCTTACCACCACGCCTCGCTTACCACCACGCCAAGCTACTCAAGGCGCTTCGGTTCAGATCCCCGATCGAGGCACTCCAGCACATCAGCGCCGAAAAGCCGGAGCTGTTCAATCCACAGCCAAGCCATGACATGCTGAGACTAAACACCTAGGCAAGTCGACGCGGCAAGCAGCCTGTACCCACCACCAAGCTACCCAAGCCACGTCAGTTAGTGGAACCAGATGACTGCCTACTGTCAAAAAGGAAAATTATCCCACCTATCCGGTGGCATATACCATGTCAGATCATGATCTATCGCATCCGAAACTGGCCAGGGCCATCAAGGAATGGTACACTATCGTGAATTGAGTTGGAAGATGAGTCATCCTTAATCAACTCCGCGCATTCCGGACATTCGCCCGTTCCTACACAGCTCGAACACATCAAAATATTACCGGTATCGACACTGAATAATCCAAACACCTTCTTAGTTGACACAATCGATCCGGATCCCTGGCAACGAAAGCATTTCAGGTCGCCATTGCAGCGTCGACAGCTCATAGTCTCCTCCACTTTCATATTGTCCATCCCAGATCTGGCGTCTAGGCAGGCGCAAAATTGCACTTAAAATTCCCTGCACGCAATAAAATAATATGTTACTGGATCTTCGCGAAGCGATTTCATGCTGCAGCGCAATGCGGTATCAGAGGGGGCGATGCTAGCAGTCCTGGCAACAAGACATAGGTCGAAGAAATTGATGATAGTGACTGCCGCGATTATTTATTCCGTAAGCCGATAAATTATCCCGCGTAGGAATGGAACCATGTTAATTCGTAATGTCGTTGGACCCGACACACTTAGAGACTTATTTATAATATTTATACATAATATTTTAATATAATTAATAGTAAAATAAATCGACATAAGAAATGAAAGTCGAAAATTTGATCAATATATATGCAAAAATGAAATCAGAAATTTCCAATAAACGCTAAGAAATTAGCTATTATTATCATAGTAAATAAAAAATTATGTCTACAAGTGTTATTTTGAATTTATTATTACATATAAAAATGTGCGATTGTCGATCTGTTGGTAAGCTGTACCATCCGTGGCGTTCTATGGGCAATTAATGTCTGGAGCCGTGGGAATGTGACCGACTCGATACTATTCCACACTCTTGATATCCCCAACAGGTCTGATATCATTATTTTCCATAATCAGGAGCTTATCTCGTACGGCCCCCAGAGGCTGCAGCTCAGCGCCTGCAACATCATTAACATCGGCAGGGCCGAGGTGACGTGCTCGCCTGAGTTCCTGCTGGTCATAAGTTAGGCCCGGCTGGGTTTTGGTCCTCGTGGGACGAGCTTACGAACATCGACTGGGACAGGCCACCGAGGCTCGTATGGG
>NZ_JAHBGF010000026.1 GCF_018390695.1 Ancylobacter sonchi
ATCCCCTTCGGCCTGTTCGGCAAAACCGCCTTCATGGCCGAACGGGTGCTGGGCAACGTCGTCTCCTCCGGCATCAAGGTCATGGTGCTCGCGGTCATCATCGGCATCGGCTCCACCCTTTTCGGCCAGTTCACCGCCGGCTTTGGCGGGCAGACGCCGACCATCGACGACGCGATGGCCATCGTGCTGGCTGCTCTTTCCCTTCTCGGTCTCGGCATCTTCGGCCCTGGCATTGCCGCGAGCCTTGTCTCCGGCGGCCCGCAGCTGAGCGCGGGGGCCGCGGTCGGCACGGGCCTCGCCGCCGGTGGCGCGCTGATGGCGGCCGGCGGTGCGGCCAGCCTCGCCGTCCGAGGCGGTGGGGCGGCGCTCTCCGCGACAGCGGCCGCGGCGCGGGGCGGTGCGACTGCTTACAGCATCGGCGCGGGAGGCCAGTCCGGCATGGCGAGTGTCGCCTCGGGACTAGGGAGCGTCGCACGCGCCGCGGGCTCCGCAGCCGTGACCCCGCTGGCGAACGCCGTCAACGGCACGGCATCGGCTTCCGCGGCCGGTGACGTGCCCGACTGGGCGAAGCACATGAAGCGCGGCCAATCGCTTCGCCATGGCGTCTCCGCCGCCGCCCATGCTGTGCACTCCGGTGACAGCCATGCCGGCGGCTCTTCCGTCTCCCTCAGCGAGAGCGACCGCTCATGAGCCTCTTCAAGCGACCCGCGACACATTACGGCACCTCGCCCGAGCCCGTCACGCCCTATCAGAAGGTGGCCCAGGTCTGGGACGAGCGCATCGGCTCGGCCCGTGTGCAGGCGAAGAACTGGCGACTGATGGCCTTTGGCAGTCTGTTGCTCTCGGCCGGCTTTGCCTCGGCGCTGATCTGGCAGTCGACGCGGGGCACCGTCGTGCCCTGGGTGGTCGAGGTGGATCGTCTTGGACAGACGCAGGCCGTAGGGCCTGCAACCGGCGATTATCGCCCAACCGATCCGCAGATCGCCTGGCATCTCGCCCGTTTCATCGAGCAGGTGCGCAGCCTGCCGGCGGATCCCGTCATCGTGCGGCAGAACTGGCTTCGGGCCTATGAGTTCACCACCGATCGGGGTGCTGCCGCGCTCAACGATTACGCCCGCGCCAACGATCCTTTTACCCGGGTCGGCAAGCAGCAGATCGCCGTCGAGGTCTCCAGCGTGATCCGGGCCTCCCCGGATTCCTTCCGCGTCGCCTGGGTCGAACGACGGTACGAGAACGGTCAGCTCGCCGCCACCGAGCGCTGGAGCGCGATCCTGACATTGGTGATCCAGCCGCCGCAGGATGCCGAGCGCCTGCGCACCAACCCGCTCGGCATCTATGTCAACGCCATCAGCTGGTCGCGGGAGTTGAGCCAGTGAAAACGTCGTGCCGTAAACCCGCATCTCCGGCTTTCCGCCACTCTGCCTTTGCGGCGCTCCTGCTATCGGCGACCGCGCTTGCTGGATGCGCTTCGGCACCGAAGCCGCCGCAGATCAGCTACGACAGTGACGTGCCGGCGCTGCCAGTAGTGCCCGCCGTTGTCACGGATGAGCGTCCGCGCCCGCTCCACACGCCGCCCGCCTGGACGCCGGCCAAGGGCGGCACGGACGCCAAAACACCCGTCGCCCGCGTAGAGAATGCCAATGCGGCGGCCCGCGTGGAGCCGCGCCGCGAGGGATACTACAACGCCATTCAGATCTATCCCTGGAGCGAAGGCGCGCTCTATCAAGTCTATGCGGCGCCCGGCCAGATCACCAATATCGCGCTGGAGCCGGGTGAGAGCCTGACTGGCAGTGGACCGATCGCGGCGGGCGATACCGCCCGCTGGATCATCGGCGACACCGAGAGCGGCGAGGGAGCGAGGCGGCGCGTGCATGTGTTGGTGAAACCGACGCGGGCGGATATCGCCACCAACCTCGTCATCACCACCGACCGGCGCAGCTACATGATCGAGCTGCGCGCCGGCGAGACGCCCTATATGCCGGCCGTCGCCTGGGCCTATCCGCAGGTTCCGGGAGCGCAGCGCCCCAGTATTCCGCCGGCCCCGGTCATTCCGAGCTTCGCCGCCCGCAACTACCGCTATGCGCTCACCGGAGACACGCCGCCCTGGCGGCCGATGGCCGTCTATGACGACGGGCGCAAGGTCTATGTCGAATTCCCGCGCGGGGTCCTTCAGGGCGAGATGCCGCCGCTCTTCGTCATCGGCGCCGATGGCGAACCCCAGATCGTCAACAGTCGCATCCACCAGAACATCCTGATCGTCGACCGGCTGTTCGGTGCCGCCGAGCTTCGCCTCGGTGGCGGCGAGCGTCCGCAGAAGGTGCGGATCGAGCGGACGGACGGGAGGCCGGCATCATGAGCAACCCCGACAATCATGACTTTGAGGTCGATCTCGCCGCTCCGAACACCGATCGCGCCGCCGCCATGCGGCTGCGTCCCGAGCCGCCGCGCGTCACACGTCTCTCCCGCAAGGTGATGGCCGGTGCCGGGCTAGTCGTCAGCATCGGCATTGGTGGCGCCCTGATCTATGCACTGCAGGGGCGCGACAAAGGCACCGGTGGTGAGGAGCTCTACTCCACGCAGAACCGCTCCACCGCCGATGGCCTTGCCGGCCTGCCGCGGGATTACACCGGCCCCATCCTTGGACCGCCGCTACCTGGCGACCTCGGCCGGCCGATCCTTGATGCACAGAACCGCGGCCAGCCCGTCGTGCCGCCGACAATGACGGCGCCACAGGCCGATCCCGAGCAGCAGCGGCGTCTGGCGGAACAGGAAGCCGCGCGGACCAGCCGCGTATTCTTCCAGGCGGCGCAGGCTCGCGCGAGCGCGCCTTCGGGGGCGAGTGCTTCCGGCTTCAGCAGCCCTGGCTAGGCGGGAACGGGCGGCACGTCCTCACCCCAGGATCGCCAGCTCGCCTTCCTCAATGCCACTGTGGATCGGCGCGTGGTCGCATCCGATCGCGTCATGGCACCGGCGTCGCCCTATGTGCTGCAGGCGGGCGCCGTCATACCGGCTGCGCTCATCACCGGTATCCGCTCAGACCTGCCCGGCCAGATCAGCGCGCAGGTGACCGAGAACGTCTATGACAGCCCGACCGGCCGCATTCTGATCATCCCGCAGGGAACGAAGCTGCTCGGCCAGTACGACAATGGCGTCGGCTTCGGACAGCGCCGCATCCTGCTGGTCTGGAACCGGCTGATCCTCCCCAATGGCCGCTCCATCGTGCTCGAGCGCCAGCCCGGCACGGATGCGCAGGGTTATGCTGGCCTTGAGGACGGCGTCGACATGCACTGGTGGGATCTCGCCAAGGCGGTCGGCCTCTCGACCTTGCTTTCCGTCAGCGCCGAGCTCGCCATGGATGATGAGGACGAACTGATCCAGGCGCTCCAAAGCGGGGCGCAGGACACCATCAACGATGCCGGGCAGGAAATCATCCGCCGGCAGCTGCAGGTCGCGCCCACCCTGACCATCCGGCCGGGATTCCCGGTGCAGGTCATGGTGGCCCGCGACCTCGTGCTCGAACCCTACAGGTATTGACCATGGCGAAGCTGAAGCTCGGACCTATCGCCAACGACAAGCCGGTGAAGGTGGCGCTGTCGCTGCCCGGCGCGCTGCACCGCGATCTTGTCGCCTACGCCGAGGTGCTCGCTCGGGAAACCGGCCAGCCTGTCCCGGATCCAGCAAAGCTCATCGTGCCGATGCTGGAGCGTTTCATCGCCACGGATCGCGAATTCGCCAAGGCGTGCCGCGCGGCTGGCGGCGCTGCGAGCATCAGCGCGTCGCAGCCTGCTCCCGGACCATCTTCCGTGTGAGGCTGAGCAAAGTTCACACCAACGGGTTGTCGTTGCGAGGCGAGTAGATCATCGAGAACGGCACCTCCGCACCGACCGGCGAGTTAGACACGGCGTCCGACGCCGATCCCCGCCCTCGACTGGGCCGCCAACCCGACGTGGCCAACGGTGCGGGCGGCACAAAGGCGCGTCTGTGCGGGCGGCCGCATGCGGCGGCGAGGCTGGCAGCACTTCTGCGCGCCCACTTTTAGGTCTCGTTGTTCAGGTGCATCGGCTGGGGGAGCGCTTCGTCCCGTAGCGAAAAGACGGCGGGAGAAACGTATCGGACCGCGAAAACCGTTTCAAAAACCGTTTCAGCTCACGTGTTTGAAACGGTGAAATCCAGCTAAGTCCTTGAAAATAATGGCGCGCCCGAAAGGATTCGAACCTCTGACCCCCAGATTCGTAGTCTGGTGCTCTATCCAGCTGAGCTACGGGCGCCCGGCCGGGGTCGTGAAACCCGCTGGCCTTCGTCGCGGAGGCGTTACCCCTCGCGAGAGGCCCGTCAGCTACCCCGTTTCCGCAGGCAATGCAACATCCCTGTCACAACGGATCGCAGGGAAAGCCGATCCGCCTGTGGAAAAATTTCCGCGCGCCACGATGACGGAACGGCGCGCTCATCGCACCTCGAACGGCAGATTCGCCGTCGCGGCCGCGCCGCGCCCGTCGCGGATCTCGACGAAAAGCCGATATTTTCCAATGGGTAGCGCCCGCACCCGCGCTCCGTCCCGCGTCGCGACGGCGGCGCCGGCCACCATCTCGGCATCCGGCTCGAAATCGCCGGCGACGGTGCGGATGCGCGATTCCTCGCGAACGATCCAACGAATGTCCAAGGGGTCGCCGTCGGGATCGCTCGCCGCCAGCTCCACTTCCCACGCCTCGGAAGCCGCGACGCTGGCATAGGGCTGCGACGGGTTGGCGACGAGGCGCAGGGCGGCGATGCGCGGGGCATGGTTGCCGTCCGTCGTCCGGCCGCTCCACGCCTCCGCCATCGATTCGGCCGCCTCGGTCCACTCGCCGGAAGGCAGGCGCAGGCTGTGCCAGCTCGGCGTCACCTCCTGCTTCCAGCCCCACAAAAACAGAATGATCCCAACCTCTTGCTTCTCCAGCGCCGCAATGTAGCGCCGCAGCTCGATGGCCTTCTGGGTGGAGGTCAGCTCGAAGGGCGCGCCCCAGGGGGCCGTCGCGGCCTGCCACTGGCCGCGCGCGCCCAGCTCGGTGATGACGACCGGACCTGTCCATCCCTGGTCGCGGGCGCGGGCGACGACGGAATAAAGCGCGTCGCCATAGGCATTTATGCCGAGAACATCGATGCTCGGCGCCGCCGCGCGCAGCTTCGCCACCTTGTCGGCGCCGGTCTCGGCCAGCACGGCGATGCGCGGATGAGCGGGATCGACGGCCTTCACCATCGCCGCCACTTCCTCGATCGCCGGCCAGACGGCGCGATCGTCGGCCAGCTCCGATTCCACCTCGTTGCCGATGCCCCACATCAGCAGGCCCGGATGATCCTTATATTTCTCAACGGTTTGGCGAAATTCGCCGAGCTGCCTGTCCACGAAGGAGCGGTCGGCATAGTCGACGCCGCGGCGCGGATGCTCGACCCACAGGCCGACGATCACCTTCAGTCCCGCCTGCCGCGCCGCCTCCAGTACCGGGCCGGGATCGCCGCCATAGGTGCGCACCGTGGTGGCGCCGAGAACGGCGAGCTCGGCCAGCTGGTCCTCTCCCGCCGCGCCGCGAACCGGGAAGGGCTTGCCGTCGACGAGAATCCGCGTGCCGGAGACGCTGACAGGGTCGGCCATGGCGACTCCGGACAGGATGGTGAGGTGGACGATCAGGACGATACGTCCGATCAGGCCGATCACCGACCGGCACAGGAGAAGCGGGAGGGCCCGCGCGCGGTCAGCCATGCGACCGCAGCGCCCGGTGAGCCTCGAGATCGACCGGACGGTCGGGGATGCGCAGCTGGAAGGTGGCGCCGATCGTGCCGGGCACCAGGCGGATCTCGCCGCCATGCGCCTGCATCAGCTCGGCGGCGATGGCGAGGCCGAGGCCGGTGCCGCCGCGCCGCGCCGACCCCTGGAAGGCCTCGAACAGATGCACCCGCGCCGCCTCCGGCACGCCGGGGCCGGTATCGGCGACCTCGACCACCACCGCGGAGCCTTCGCGGCGGCCGGTGACGCGGATCTGGTCGCGCAGCGGGTCGTTGGGGGCACGGGCGGCGAGCGCCTCCACCGCGTTGCGGCAGAGATTGAGCAGCACGCGGAACAACTGGTCGGGATCGGCGTCGACCTTGAGGCCGCGCTCAACCGAGTCCACCCAGCCGATGGCGGCGCCGTCCTCGGGGCTGAGCCCCAGCGTCGCCTGCACGTCAGCGATCAGCGGCGCCAGCGCCACCATCCGCCGCTCCGGCGGCGGCTCCTGCGCCTTGCCGTAGGCGAGCGTGTGCTCGCAATAGGCGATGGCGCGGTCGAGCGCCGCCTCCAGCTTGGGGGCGAAGCGCTGCACGGCGGGATCGCGGATCATGGCAAGGCGATCGGAAAGCAACTGCACCGAGGCGAGCAGGTTGCGCAGGTCGTGGTTGATCTTGGAGACCGCGAGCCCCAGCGCCGCCAGCCGGCTCTTCTGCTGCAGCGTCTCGCGGATCTGCCGCTGCATCTCGGTGAATTCGCGCTCCGCCTGGCCGATCTCGTCCATGCGGGCGGTGGGATCGAGCGCCGCCGGCAGCGCGCCGGGCGCCTCGCGGAAGGCGACCATGCGCTGGGTGAGCCGGCGCATCGGCCGCACGAACATCCAGGCGAGGCCGAGATAGATCAGTCCGCCGGTCAGCGCGGCGATGATCAGCGACACCAGCACGAGGTTGCGGGTGAAGCGCAGCATCGCCTTGCGCAGCGGCGTCTCGTCGATGACGATCTCGACGAAGCCGCCGAGCCGCGGCGGGGTGCCGACCACGCGGATGATGCGCCCGTCGGGCGCGAAAAGCGTGTCCACCGCCTCGGTCACCGCCTGCCACGGCGAGACGTCGCGCAGATCGACATGCAGATCGACCTCGGGCGGCATGTCGGTGGAGGCGAGCAGGCGGCGGGTGTCGTTGCGCTTCAGGGCGACGGTGATGGCGCCGACGCTGCCCAGCAGCTCGCGAGTGAGGTCGGGCGGCACCATCTCCTGCGGCGCCGCGTCCAGCACCAGCGCGGCGGTGCGGGCGGCGGCGAGCCGGTCCGACAGCCAGTTGACGCGATAGGCGGCGATCGACGGCACGATGATCAGCAGTTCCGCCAGCACCACGAAGGCGACGGTGAAGGCCAGCAGCTTGCCGGACAGGCCGAGATGGCGGGAGAACCGGGGCACGACCGGCTCCCGCACGGCAGGCTCCGCCGCCGCCGCGACGGGCGGCAGCGTGCGCTCGGAGAGCGAAGCCGGAGGCGCAGCGGCATCGAGAGGCGTCGTCATCGCAGCCTTGTCTGGTCACGGTCCGTCATTCGGACCCGAGACGCGTGCGCGCGTCGCATGGACGAGCGCGTCGCACGGAATCGTGAAAGCATATAAGATCGATTGCGGCCGTGGCGAGGCCGCGCACCGCGCGATGCCCCGCAACTGACGGCCGGGCAACACCTGTCGCCGGACAATACCTGCCGCCGGCGCGAAGGCGGTGCGGCGGCCCCGGCGGGCGCCGCACCGCCGCAGACCGAGAGAATCGGTCCTCGCAGCCCTCCCCGGCCTCGATCCGGCGACGGCGCCGGCCGGTCGGCGACCGGAGGCGGCCGGCGCGGCGTCGGGAACATGGCAGGCGGGAATATGGCAGGATCGACACCGGACATGCGGCGCGCCGCCGGCGCGTACGCCGCGCACGGTACCGGGAATTGCGTGACTGGCGCACCGCCCGCCGCGGGGGTAGGAGAGACGCACGCCGGTGCGCCGCGCGCGTCGCGGCGGAACTCGCGGCAAAGGCAGCGTTGCCGCGTTGACTTGTCTGCCCCATCCCCCTATAAGCCGCCTCCGAACCTCGGCTGCCCTGGCGGCCGGGCTGTCTCCCATATTGACGCAAGAGTGCCGCACCTTTGTCGCGGCCCGCGTTCAAGGGGGGCAATCCGGTCCCGGGCGGCATAACCAGACTGCGGAGAGACACCCGTGAAGCGCACTTATCAACCGAGCAAGCTCGTGCGCGCCCGCCGCCACGGTTTTCGTGCGCGCATGGCGACCCGTAACGGCCGCAAGATCATTGCTGCCCGCCGCGCGCATGGCCGCAAGCGCCTGTCGGCCTGATCCGATCCCTGACATGACCGCGACGCCTGCCGCCGCGGTCATCCTGTCTCTGGTCGAGAGGGCTGAGATGGCACGGGCTGGGGTCAGCCTCGCCCTCGCCTGAGGAACGGCGCCCTTATGGACCGGCTCGTCAAGCGCAAGGACTTCCTCGCCGCCGCCGGCGGGCTCCGGGCCAATTCCGGGCCGCTGCTGCTGCAGGCCCGTGACCGCGCCGACGACGGCGCCGCGCGCATCGGTCTCACCGTCACCAAGAAGCACGGCAATGCCGTCGAGCGGAACCGCATCCGGCGCCGCCTGCGTGAAGCCGTGCGCGCCGCCCTGCCCCACGTGGCACGGCCTGGTTTCGACTATGTGATCGTCGCCCGACGCGCCACGCTTTCCACGCGCTTCACCGACCTCATAAACGACATCGAGCGGGGCATAACCCGCCTCCATTCTGGGAACCGGCGCCGGCACCCGCCCGCGCGGCCCCAACCTGCCGCGGCTTCAGCCGCCGTGCAGGCGACCGCGCACGCCGACGGAGAGACTGCGCATGACGAGTGAAAACCGCAACATGATCGTCGCCATCGTCATGTCGATGGCGGTGTTGCTGGCCTGGCAGTATTTCTCGGGCATCCCGCAAATGGAGGCCCAGCGTCAGGCGCAGCAGCAGCAGGCGGCGCAGCAGGGCCAGCAGGCGGCCACCCCGGCGGCACCGGGCGCGCCCTCCGATGCCTCCGCTCCCGCGCCGGCTGCGGTCGCCGCCAAGGCGATGACCCGCGAGGAGGCCCTCGCCCGCACGCCGCGCGTTGCCATCGACACCCCGAGCGTCACCGGCTCGGTGTCGCTGCGCGGCGGGCGCATCGACGACCTGTCGCTGAAGAACTACCGCGAGACGGTGCAGCCGAACTCGCCGATCATCACCCTGCTCTCGCCCTCCGGCGGGCCGAACCCGTTCTATGCCGAATTCGGCTGGGTCGCCGCCTCCGGCTCCAATGTGAAGCTGCCGGCCCCGGACGCGCTGTGGACCGCCCCCGAAGGCGCCAAGCTGACCACCGAGACCCCGCTCACCCTCACCTACGACAATGGCGAAGGACAGATCTTCCGCCGCACCCTCTCCATCGACGCCAACTACATGTTCCATGTGGTCGACGAGGTGGAGAACAACGGCGCTGCCGCCGTCGCGCTGCATCCCTTCGCGCTGGTCTCGCGCCACGGCACCCCGCACACGCTCGGCTACTACATCCTGCATGAAGGCCTGATCGGCGTGACCTCCGAGGGCGGCCTGCACGAGATCAAGTACAAGGACATCGCCGACCGGAAGACCGAGACCTTCAACTCGACCGGCGGCTGGCTGGGCATCACCGACAAGTACTGGGCGACCACCGTCATCCCGGATTCCGCCGAGAAGGTGCAGGCGCGCTTCTCCGCCGCCCAGAACGGCAACGACCTCACCTACCAGACCGACTTCCTCGGCGACGCCGTCACCATCGAGCCGGGCGCCAAGGCGACCCGCGACGGCCGGCTGTTCGCCGGCGCCAAGGTGGTGCGCCTCGTCGACGGCTACCAGGCGCAGTACAATATCGACCGCTTCGACCGGCTGATCGACTGGGGCTGGTTCTACTTCATCACCAAGCCGCTCTTCGTCGTCATCGACTGGATCTATCACCTGGTCGGCAATTTCGGCATCGCCATCCTGGTGGTCACCGTGCTGATCAAGGGCATCTTCTTCCCGCTCGCCAACAAGAGCTACGCCTCGATGGCGAAGATGAAGGCGGTGCAGCCGGAGATCCAGGCGCTGCGCGAGCGCTATGGCGACGACCGCACCAAGCTCCAGCAGGAGATGATGGAGATCTACAAGAAGGAGAAGATCAACCCGATCGCCGGGTGTCTTCCGATCCTGATCCAGATCCCCGTCTTCTTCGCGCTCTACAAGGTGCTGTTCGTCACCATCGAAATGCGGCACGCGCCGTTCTTCGGCTGGATCAAGGACCTCTCGGCGCCCGACCCGACCACCCTGTTCAACCTGTTCGGGCTGATCCCCTGGGATCCCTCGCAGGTGCCGATGATCGGCCACTTCCTGATGCTCGGCATCTGGCCGATCATCATGGGCTGCACCATGTGGGCGCAGATGAAGCTCAACCCGGCCCCGCCGGATCCGACCCAGAAGATGATCTTCGACTGGATGCCGCTGATCTTCACCTTCATGCTGTCGTCCTTCGCCTCCGGCCTCGTCATCTACTGGGCCTGGAACAACACCCTCTCGGTGCTGCAGCAATCGGTGATCATGCGCCGCAACGGCGTGAAGGTGGAGCTCTGGGATAATTTCAAGAGCACCTTCCGCCTCGGCCGGAAGAAGGCCGGAACGGGCTAGCGACCCGGCCGGCACGGCAAACGACACGGACGGCGGGAACGGCCAGGCGGCGGTTCCCGCCGTTTTCGTTTGCGCCGCCCGGCGCGCCGCCCGCCATGGGCACACATCCGCGCGATCCGCCTCGCCACCCGGACAGGGCGGGTATAGAATGCCGGCCCGGTCCCGAGGCGTTCCGCCCTGAGGTGATCCGATGCGGCAGGTCACTGTGAAAGGCTTCGCCGTCGCCGCCCTGCTTCTCGTGGCGGGCTTACCGCTGCGCGCCGAGCCCTATCGCATCAACCCGTCGCAGACCCAGATCGCCTTCGAGATCGGCGCCAAGGGCTACCCGCTCACCCATGGCGTGTTCCGCCGCTTCACCTCGCGGCTGACGATCGACCTCGACCGGCCGCAGCGCTCCTCGGTGCGGTTCTCCGTCGCCTCCGCCTCGCTCGACACCCGCTCGCCGGCGCTCGACACCTATGTGCGCGGCCCCGCCTTCCTCGATTCCGACCGCTATCCCGACATCCGCTTCACCTCCACCTCGGTGGAGAAGCTCGACGACAGCTCGGTGCGGGTGAGCGGCGACATGACGCTGCTCGGCACCACGCGGCCGGAGAGCTTCACCGTCGAGGTCAAGCGCGACGGCGGGCGCGGCTTCAGCTTCCACGCCGAGTTCGGCGTGCGGCGCTCGCGCTACGGCATGACCGCCGGCCTGCCGCTGGTCGCCGACGACGTGCGCATCATCGTCGCCGCGCATGCGGACGGCTCGCAATGACGGCACCGCGCCACTGGAGTCTCCCGCTGCGGCTGCTGCACTGGCTGATGGCGGCGCTCATACTGGCGCTGCTGGCGGTGGGCTGGTCGATGACGCATGTCCAGCGCGATCTCGGCACCAGCTTCGCGCTCTATCAGTGGCACAAATCCTACGGGCTGCTGGTGCTGCCACTGCTGGCGCTGCGCCTCCTCGCCCGGCTCGCCCCCACGCCGCCGCCGGTCGAGCATTCCCGCCTCGAGCGGCAGGCGGCGAAGGCGGCGCATCTGGGCTTCTACGCGCTGATGCTGGCCGTGCCGGCGAGCGGCTGGCTGATGGCGGCTTCTTCGCCGCTGGCCCTGCCGACACGGCCGTTCGAACTGTTCACCCTGCCGGCGCCGGTCGGACCGGACGAGGCGCTGTTCGACCGGCTGCAGCTCCTGCACGAGGTGCTCGCCTATGCGCTGCTGGCGCTGCTGGCCCTGCATGTGCTGGCCGTGCTGAAGCACCAGCTGGTCGATCGCGACGGCATTCTGCGGCGGATCACCTTCTGATCGGCGCTCGCGCGGCCGCAACGGCTTGCGCAACGGCGCCGGGCGGCGGATAAGCGGGCCATGAGCACCGACATTCCCAACGCCGATACCTCCCCCGAGGACGCCGCCCGCGCCGCCGAGCAGGCCGCCCTCATCGAGGCCGGCCGCAAGCTGTTCGCCGGCGAGTGGAACTTCCTCACCGCCGCCCCGACCATCGACACGCTGCCGGCGATGCGCGGCATCGAGATCGCTTTTGCCGGGCGCTCCAATGTCGGCAAGTCGAGCCTCGTCAACGCGCTGACCGGCCGCAAGGCGCTGGCGCGCACCTCGGTGACGCCGGGCCGCACGCAGGAGCTGATCTTCTTCGGCCTCGGGCCGGACCTGACGCTGGTCGACATGCCCGGCTACGGCTTCGCGCAGGCGCCGAAGGAGAAGGTCGACGCCTGGACGGCGACCATCCACGCCTATCTGCGCGGCCGCGCCAATCTCGCCCGCGTCTTCGTACTGATCGATTCCCGCCACGGGCTGAAGCCGATCGACCTCGGCGTGCTCGACGGGCTCGACAAGGCGGCGGTGTCCTACGCCATCGTGCTGACCAAGGCCGACCAGCTGAAGACGGCCGAGCTCGCCACCCGCCTCGAGGAGACGCAGGCCGCGCTCACCCGCCGGCCGGCGGCGTTTCCGGTGGTGTTCCCGACCTCCTCGCGCGAGGGTACCGGCATGCCGGAGCTGCGCGCCGCCGTGGTGACGCTGATGCGCGAGCGCGGGATTTCCTGAAGTCCGGCCGCCTGAGCCAGCGGGCGCCAGCCCGCCGGCGGTACGAAGCCGGCAATTGACCCGTGTCATGTTCTTCCCCGGCCCGGCGTGCATAGTGGTGCCCGCCTGAAGCCTTTCCGGCTAACCCCGGTTCACCGGAAAGGCTTCAGGTTGTTGTTCGGACGCGTTTTCTTCACGCGAACCGGATGCCACTTCGCTCGAAAACGCGCTCGCTCAGGAGGAACGCCATGCCCCGCATGAAAGCCGCCATCTTCGTCGAGAAGGGACGCATCGTTCTCGACGACAAGCCGATCCCCGATGTCGGCCCGCTCGACGCGCTGGTGCGCATCACCACCACCACCATTTGCGGCACCGACGTCCACATCCTCAAGGGCGAGTACCCGGTCGAGAAGGGCCTGACCATCGGCCACGAGCCGGTGGGCGTCATCGAGAAGCTCGGCTCGGCAGTGACCGGCTATCGCGAGGGCCAGCGGGTGATCGCCGGCGCCATCACGCCGTCCGGCCATTCCTATGCCTGCCTGTGCGGCTGCGGCTCGCAGGACGGGCCGGGCACCAGGCACGGCTTCAAGGCGATGGGCGGCTGGAAGTTCGGCAACACCATCGACGGCGCGCAGGCGGAATATGTGCTGGTGCCGGACGCGCTCGCCAACCTCGCCCCGGTGCCCGGTCATCTCAGCGACGACGAGGTGCTGATGTGCCCGGACATCATGTCGACCGGCTTCTCCGGCGCCGAATCCGGCGCGGTGCAGATCGGCGACCATGTGGCGGTGTTCGCGCTCGGCCCCATCGGCCTGTGCGCGGTGGCTGGTGCCAAGCTGAAGGGCGCGACGCGGATCATCGGCGTCGACACCGTGCCGGAGCGGCTCGCCATCGCCAAGCAGCTCGGCTGCTCCGACGTGGTCGACTTCAAGGCCGGCGACGTGGTGGAGCAGATCCTGGCGCTGACCGACGGGCGCGGCGTCGACGTCGCCATCGAGGCGCTGGGCACGCAGGGCACCTTTGAATCGGCGCTCAGGGTGTTGCGGCCGGGCGGCACGCTGTCCTCGCTCGGCGTTTACTCGACCGACCTGAAGATCCCGCTCGGCGCCTTCTCCGCCGGGCTCGGCGACAACAAGATTGTCACCACGCTATGCCCCGGCGGCAAGGAACGCATGCGCCGGCTGATGGACGTGATCGCCGCCGGCCGGGTCGACCTGAAGCCGCTGGTGACGCACCGCTTCAAGCTCGACGACATCGAGGCCGCCTATGAGCTGTTCGCCAACCAGCGCGACGGCGTGCTGAAGGTGGCGATCACGCCGTAGGGGGCTTGAGGCCTCTATTCTCCCTTCTTCCCCTCTTCCAGACCGGGAGAGGGGCTTTCTTGGCCTCCCGATGCCGTCGCTCCTCACCGACCCGCCGTACGGCCCACCTCCCCGTCGAAACCGGAAGTCCCCGGTTTCGACATCGTCGGGACCGAACCCGGCAGCAGCCGGGCTCGAGCGGGGAGAGGAAAGGAAAGGCCGGAACGCGACGAATATCCGCAGGCTGCTGATTCCGCCCCCTCGCGTCGCAACAGCGGGCGCGGCCGCTTCTCCCCCTCCCCCATCGAACTCGGCTGATGCCGAGCTCGATCTTCTAGAAGTCAAACTCGGCATCAGCCGAGTTTGACGGAGAGGGAGGGGGTGAAGGCCTTCTTGGCCTCCCAATGTCGTCGCCCCTCACCGACCCGCTTCGCGGGCCACCTCTCCTCGACGGGGAGAGGAACAAGTGAGGGCGCTCGGCATGTCGCATTCCGTCGACTCAGCCGCCGGGGCACGCTGGCCAGCGGCGGCGGAGCGCGCATGTCTGCGTGCAGCTCCCTCACCCCACCATGGGCGGATCGAGGCGGGCGAAGCCGGCCTGGCGGCGATAGGGGAAGGCGGGATAGGGAGCGGTCACCGCACTCGCCGCGTCGAGCCGGGCGATCTGCCCGGCGTCGAGCGCCCAGCCCACCGCGCCGAGATTGTCGATGAGCTGCGCCTCGTTGCGGGCGCCGAGGATCACCGAGGCGACGGTCGGTCGTTGCAGCAGCCAGTTGATGGCGATCTGCGGCACGCTGCGGCCGGTCTCCTCAGCCAGCTCCTCCAGCACGTCGACGATGCGATAGAGCCGCTCTTCCTCCACCGGCGGGCCGAACTCCGCCGTCGCGTTGAGCCGGCTGCCGGCCGGTAGCGGCGCGCCGCGGCGGATCTTGCCGGTGAGCCGGCCCCAGCCGAGCGGGCTCCACACCAGCGCCCCCAGCCCCTGATCGGCGCCGAGCGGCATCAGTTCCCACTCATAGTCGCGGCCGACCAGCGAGTAATAGACCTGGTTGGCGACATAGCGCGGCCAGCCATGCCGCTCGCTGGCCGCCAGCGCCTTCATGATCTGCCAGCCGGCGAAGTTCGACACCCCGACATAGCGCAGCTTGCCGGCGCGAATCAGCGCGTCGAGCGTCGCCAGCACCTCCTCGACCGGCGTCGCCGCGTCGAAGGCATGCAGCTGGAACAGGTCGATATAGTCGGTGCCGAGCCGGGCGAGCGCATCGTCCACCGCGCGCAGCAGGCGCGGGCGCGAGGTGCCGGCCTCGTTCGGCCCCTCCCCCATTGGCAACCCGGCCTTGGTGGAGATCAGCACCTTGTCGCGCTGGCCGCGGATCGCCTCGCCCAGCACCCGCTCCGAGGCGCCGTCGGAATAGACGTCGGCGGTGTCGAACAGGTTCACCCCGGCGTCGAGGCAGATGTCGACGAGGCGCCGTGCCTCCGCCGCATCGGCGGTGCCCCAATGGCCGAACAGCGGCCCGGTGCCGCCGAAGGTGCCGGCACCGAAGGAAAGCGCCGGTACCTTCAGGCCCGAGCGCCCGAGCGGGCGATAATCCATGGCAGGCTCTCCTATCTCCATTCTGCTGCCGCGAAGATGGAGTCGCCCGCATTTGTGAGATAGACTGCCGATCGGCATATCATCTGTGAGTTTAAAGACCGAATGGCGCGCGGCGAGATCAACCGCTCCGGCGAGATGGAAGTGTTCGTGCGGGTGGTGGAGCAGGGCGGCTTCTCCGCCGCCGCCCGCGCCAGCCGGATGACGCCCTCGGCGGTGAGTAAGCTGGTGGCCCGGCTGGAGGCGCGACTGGGCTCGCGCCTCGTCACCCGCTCGACCCGCCGGCTGGAACTCACCCCGGAAGGCTGCGCCTTCTACGAGCGCGCGGCGCGCATCCTCGCCGACATCGAGGAGGCCGAGCGCAGCGCCGGCGCCGGCGAGCGGCCGGCGGGGCGGATCAGGATCAGCACCAGCGCTTCCTATGGCGCGCATGTGCTGGCGCCGCTGCTGCCGGACTTCCTCGCCCGCCATCCCGGCGTCAGCCTCGACATCGTCGAGACCGACACCGTGATCGACCTGCTCGCCGAACGGGTGGACGTCGCCATCCGCGCCGGCGAGCTGAAGGCCTCCAGCCTGCTCGCCCGCCGGCTCGGCGATACCGGCAAGGTGATCGTCGCCGCGCCAGCCTATCTGGCGCAGGCCGGGATGCCGCGACGCGCCGCCGATCTCGACGCGCATGTACGGATCGGCTTCGGCTATGCGCGGGCGGCGGAGGACTGGCCGCTGCGGGAGGACGGGCGGGAGGTGACGCTGCCGCCCTCGGCCCGCGTGCAGGCGAGCGATGGCGAGGGCGTCCGCCGGCTGGCGGTGGCCGGCGTCGGGCTGGCCCGGCTCGCCACCTTCACCGTGCGGGCCGACATCGCGGCGGGACGGCTGGTGCCGGTGCTGGAGGCGCTGAATCCCGGCGACCGCGAGAGCTTCCACGCCGTGCATCCCGGCAGCGGCGGCCCGCTGCCGGCGCGGGTGCGGGCGCTGATCGACTTCCTCGCCGAGCGTGGCCGGGTGACGTGAGCCGGCCGGGGACCGTTTCCGCCGTCACACGTCGTTGGCGGAGGACAGGTTCTCCGGCTGGATATAGGACGGCGTCGAGCGCAGCCGCAGGCCCGGCCCGCCGCCGGCGCTCGGCAGACCGGAATCGATGAACTCGACCCCGGCATGCTCCAGCGCCCGGCGCATGCGCACGCTCTCATTGGGGTCTTCGCCATCGCCCGGCTCGCGGCCCTGCTCGAACGCCTCGACATAGGCGGCGGTCACCCCGGAATGGCCGGCGAGATCCTCCACCTTCCAGCCGAGCATGGCGCGGGCGGCGCGGCACTGTTCGGCGCCGAGCGCCGGGACGCCGGAATCGAGCGGATCGGCCATGGAACTCTCCTGATGAAACGGAAGCGAGGATGCCGGCGCCGCGCCGGCACTCGCGACGCCGCTCAGGCGGCGTTGGAGGCGGTGGTGCCGTTGAGGATGGCGTAGATGGCAGCGGCGTCGTGCGAGGTGCGCAGCTTCTTGGCGGCCTCGGGGTCGCGCAGCAGCCGCGCCACGCGGGCGAGCGCCTTGAGATGGTCGGCTCCCGCCGCCTCCGGCGCCAAGAGCAGGAACACCAAATCCACCGGCTCGCCGTCCAGCGCCTCGAAGTCGATCGGCTTGTCCAGCCGCGCGAACAGGCCGAACAGCTTGTCCATCTTGGCCAGCTTGCCGTGCGGGATGGCGATGCCGTTGCCGACCCCGGTGGAGCCCAGCCGCTCGCGCGAATTGAGCGTCTCGAAGATCTCCCGCTCGTCGCGGTTCAGAAGGGCGGCGGCCTTGGCCGAAAGCTCCTGCAACGCCTGCTTCTTGCTGCCGACCCGCAAGGCAGGAAATACCGCAGGCAGGGCGAGAATATCGTTCAGGGCCATAGCGCGATCCGGATGGAGAGCGTGGGCGTTTGGCGGACGCGGGACGGGACGACCCCGCCCGCGTTCCGAGGGTGACGACGGGAGGTCAATGCACGTCTTCCGCGGCAGCGAGCGGCGGATCGATCCAGCCGACATGACCGTCGACCCGGCGATACACCACATTGACGCGGCCATGGCTGGCATGGCGGAACACCAGCACCGCCGCGCCGGTGAAATCCAGTTCCAGCACCGCGTCGCTGACCGCGAGACGCGGCATGTCGGCGGTCGCCTCGGCCACCACGGTCGGGCTCCAGCCGTCGAAGCCTTCGCCTTCCTCGTGGTCGGGGGTCTCGAAGACAGTGAGCGGCACCGTCTCGGGCGCGCCGGCCTGCACCTCGCCATTCGGCGCGCGGCGCTTCACCCGGCTCTTGTAGCGTCGCAGGCGCGTCTCGATGCGCTCCACCGCCGCATCGGCGCTCGAATAGGGATCCTGGGCGCCGCCATGCGCCTGCAGGATGGCGCCGCTGTCGAGATGCAGCGCGCAGTCCGAGCGATAGCCGGACCCCTCTCGCGCGACGGTGACGTGGCCGGACCAGCCGCCGTCGAAATACTTGTCCATGACATCGGCCAGCCGGTCGGAAACCCGCTGGCGCAATGCCTCTCCAACGTCGAGATTTTTGCCAGAAACCCGCAGCGGCATCGTGACTCGTCCCTCTGCTGGGGCATGAGCGGGGAGAACTACGTGCACAACGCTCCTCCCGCCTGTTGCCCGAACCCCCTACTTGCCCGGCCGGTGCCTTTAAGAGGTAGGAGCCGTGAGGGAAAGTGTCAACGTAAACCGAGGTGTACCGCCCGGCAGCACACAGTTTCGCGGTTTTCCGGCTCGCCGGAGCGGCCGGAAAGTACGGCGCGTCAACTGCCGGCGGCCGCCGCCTGCTTCTCCCGCCGGCGCTGCACCGAGGAGGGAATGCGCATCGCCTCGCGGTACTTGGCCACCGTTCGACGCGCTATGTCGATGCCGGACTCGCGCAGGCGTTGCACCAGCGTGTCGTCGGACAGCACGTCGTCGGGGGTCTCGGCGTCGATCATCTGCTTGATGCGGAACCGCACCGATTCGGCCGAATGTGCTTCGCCGCCGTCGGAAGAAGAGATCGACGAGGAGAAGAAATACTTCATCTCGAAGATTCCGCGCGGCGTCGCCATGTATTTGTTCGAGGTGACGCGCGAAACCGTGGATTCGTGCATGCCGATGGCGTCCGCCACCATGCGCAGATTCAGCGGCCGCAAATGCTGCACGCCCAGCGTCAGGAAGGCGTCCTGCTGGCGCACGATCTCGATGGCGACCTTCAGGATGGTACGCGCCCGCTGGTCGAGCGAGCGGGTGAGCCAGGTTGCCGTCTGCATGCAGTCGGTGAGGAAGGCCTTCTCGCGGTCGTTGCGGGTGGTCTTCGACACCCGCGAATAATAGGCCTGGTTCACCAGCACGCGCGGCAGCGTGTCGGAATTGAGCTCGACATGCCACGAGCCGTCGCTGGCCGGGCGCACGAACACGTCGGGCACCACCGGCTGGATGACGCCGGAGCCGAAGGCGAGGCCGGGCTTGGGGTTGAGCCGGCGCACCTCGCCGACCATCTCGGCGAGGTCCTCCTCGTCGACCCCGCACAGGCGGCGCAGCGCGTTGAACTCCCGCCGCGCCAGCAGGTCGAGATGCGACAGCAGCGCCGCCATCGCCGGATCGAAGCGGTTGCGCTCCTTGAGCTGCAGAGCGAGGCACTCGGCCAGCGAGCGGGCACCGATGCCCGGCGGATCGAAGCCGTGAATGATGGCGAGCACCGCCTCGACCCGTGCCGGCGGGGCGCCGAGCTTCTCCGCCACGCTGGCGAGATCGGAGGTGAGGTAGCCGGCCTCGTCGATGAGATCGATGAGGTGATGGCCGATCAGCCGGTCCACGGGATCGGTGAGCGCCATGGTGAGCTGGCCGGCGAGGTGGTCGGCGAGAGAGGTCTCGGCGGGAACGAAGGATTCGAGATTGTAGCCTTCCTCGTCGCGCCCGCCGCCGCCGACGCCGGCCCATTCCGAATAGGCCGGCGCATCGGCGCCCGGGGCGCCGCCCGCCTGTTCGCGGCCGACATCGTCCGGGAAAACGTTCTCCAGCCCGGTATCGAGCCGGTCCTCGATGGCGCTGCGCGAGGAATCCAGCCGGTCCTCCAGCCAGTCGGCGGCCTGGGCCTCGCGCTCGGCGCCGTGCCCTTCGGGCACTGCCTCGTGCGCCTCGTGGACCGCGACCTCCAGCACGCTCTCGGCGCGCTCGCCGGCCGCCCCGCCCTCGCCTTCCGGCTCGGACTGGCGCTCCAGCAGCGGATTGCGCTCAAGCTCCGCCTCGACATAGGCGACGAGATCGAGATTGGAGAGCTGCAGCAGCTTGATGGCCTGCATCAGCTGCGGCGTCATCACCAGCGACTGGGTCTGGCGGAATTCGAGACGCGGGCTCAGCGACATGGAAGCAGGCCTCCATGACCGATGCGGCAAAGGCGTGAGCGCGACGCATACGCCATGTTACAGCCGGAACTCCTCGCCGAGATAAAGCCGGCGCACCTCGGGGTTGGCGACGATCTCGTCGGGCGAACCCTCCATCAGCACCGTGCCGGAATGGATGATGTAGGCCCGGTCGATGAGGCCGAGTGTCTCGCGCACATTGTGATCGGTGATCAGCACGCCGATGCCGCGATGGGTGAGGTGGCGCACCAGCGCCTGGATGTCGCCCACCGCGATCGGATCGATGCCGGCGAAAGGCTCGTCGAGCAGCATGAAGGTCGGCCGCGTCGCCAGGGCGCGGGCGATCTCGACGCGCCGCCGCTCGCCGCCCGACAGCGCGATGGAGGGCGACTTGCGCACATGGGTGACGCGGAACTCTTCGAGCAGCGCGTCGAGCTCCATCTCCCGGCGCTTGCGGTCCGGCTCGACCATCTCCAGCACGGCGCGCAGATTGTCCTCGACCGACAGGCCGCGGAAGATCGAGGCTTCCTGCGGCAGGTAGCCGACGCCGAGACGGGCGCGGCGATACATCGGCAGATGGGTGACGTCATGGCCGTCGAGCTCGATGCGGCCGGCATCGGCCTTCACGAGGCCGGTGATCATGTAGAAGATCGTCGTCTTGCCGGCGCCGTTCGGCCCGAGCAGACCCACCGCCTCGCCGCGCCGGACGCCGAGGCTGGCCTCGCGCACCACCCGGCGGCCGCCATACTGCTTGACGAGCCCGGTCGCCCGCAGCAGGCCGGCCGACGACGATACCGCCGGCTGCCGCATTCCCGCCGGGGTCTCGCCAGGACGCCGGCCACGGCCGACACCATTCTGCGGAGCCCCGCCATTCCCGGAACCGTAGTCCGCTGCTGCCGGCGGGACCATCTGGCGTTCGCGGCTGCCTACCGGAAACAATCTCACGCGCACCCTCCGTGGTGAAAGCACCACTAGAAGGGTGATAAACAATCCCGGACGCGCTGGCAAATGGCGGCAAGCAAAAACCGGGCCGAAATCGTTCGGGAAGCCGCGCGAAGCGAAAAAACGCCATAAAAAGCCGCTTGCCGGCGCTAAGGCCGGCGCGGGTCTCACGCCCTTCTCTACCCTGGCACCACCCTGCCCGCCGGATCGCCGCTGCGGCGCCGACGGGGGATGCCGCAACTAGGGCTTCGGCTTGGCCGGCGCACCAGGCTGCTGCTTCATCGCGCCCGGCACGATCAGGCTCTCCACCCGGCCGCCCTCGATGCGCGAGGTGCCGGTGGTGAGATCGACCACCAGCCGCTTGCCGCGGATCACGTTCTGGCCGGAGGTCAGCACCACCGGATTGCCGGTGAGGGTGATGGTGTTGGTCTTGGTCTCGAACACGCCCTGATCGCCGGTCGCCTGCTGTTCCTTGGTGGTGACGATCACCCCACCATTGATCTCCAGCCGGCGGATCGACGAGGAATTGATCGGGTTGCCCGCCGCCGGGTCGGCCGTCGACGTGCCCGCCGGGGCGGCCTTGCCGTCGTCGGCCTTGTTGTCGCCGTCGGCCTTGCCCTCGACGCCGGTAAGGCTCTTGCCGTCATAGAACACCACCAGCTCGCGCGAGCGCATGTTGGTGTCGCCCTGCTGCACCACGACATTGCCGGAGAAGATCGCCTTCTTCTCCTGGTCGCGCACTTCGAGGCTGTTGGCGTCGATCTTGATCGGCTGGTCGCGATTGGCCGCGAAGCCCTGCAGGGCGTTCGGCACGTTCTGCTGCGCGACCGCCGGCCGCACGAGCAGCGCGACCGCGAGAGCGGGGGCAAGGGCGAGCAGGACGGCGGTGGAGCGGGACAAAGCGTGCATGACCTATGTCTATCCGGCTGCGGGCAGGCATTCAATGGGCAGCCGCCCGGTTCGGCCCGGCCTAGTGACGCAAGCGCCGCCGGCCGTGCTCACGGCGTCGCCTGCGAGCGCGGGGCGGCAACCGGGTCCATCGCCACGGCGTTCGACGCCGGCCCGGCCTCGGCCTTGTGCTCCGGCGGCAGCTTGAACACCAGCGTGACATTGCCGGTGAACAGCGCGCGCGCGTCCTTCTGCGTCACTTCCATGCGATCGGCGGTGAGCTTGGCATCGGTATAGGTCAGCTCCACCGGGTGCTCGCTGACCATACGGCCCTCGCGCATGCTGACCGCCGCATCCTGCAGCTTGCCGGCATAGCCCGCATTGGTGGCGAAGGTGATGCCCTCGCCGAGATGGATGTCCTGCGTCTTGGTGTCGTAGCTGCCGACCTTGGCGGTCAGCTTGGCCCAGCCCTGCTCGGCAAGCTCGATGCGGGCATTGATCACCTCGAGGTCGATGCGGTTCGGCTGGGTGAGGTCCTGCGAGGCCGCTTCAGCGGTCAGGTTGTAGCCGCGATTGTCCTCGGTGAAGCCGTTGAGCTTGGGGAATTCCATCTTGATGCGGCTGCCCGACAGCGAGGCGCGGCCGAGCTCCAGCGGCAGGTTCACCGGAATGCGGAACGGATCCAGCCAGGCGATGCCGCCGACGATGACCAGCCCCGCCACCACCAGCACCGGCATGCCGCGCTTGAACACGCGCACCCATCGGCTGTGGCTGGCCGCATCGCGGAAACGCTGCGCCGACACGGCCGCTCGGCGTGGCGATGCCCCGCTCCCCGACTCCGACGCAGCACGCTCGGCGGATGTAAACTGACGATTCATGAGTTGAGGCACGTCCCCGGTCGCCGGCCCCTCCAGCGGCGCCTAAAATGGCTATTCCGCCTCCGCCATGCAAGCCACGCCGGGTTCAACCACGGGACAACCGGGGCAACCTGTTGATTACGCTCAACTATGCGCGAAGATATCTTCCTCCGGCCAGCCGGCGAGGTCGAGCGCGGCGCGGGTCGGCAGGAAACGGAAGCAGGATTCGGCGAGCTGGGTGCGCCCCTCGCGCGCCAACATGGCGGCGAGCTTCTCGCGGATGGCGTGCAAATAGAGCACGTCGGACGCCGCATATTGCAGCTGCGCGTCGGTGAGGCTCTCCGCCGCCCAGTCCGAGCTCTGCTGCTGCTTCGACAGGTCGACGCCGATCAGCTCGCGGGCGAGCTCCTTCAGCCCGTGGCGGTCGGTATAGGTGCGGGTGAGCTTGGAGGCGATCTTGGTGCACCAGATCGGCTCGACGGTGACGCCGAACGCCTTGCCGAGCACCGCGACGTCGAAGCGGGCGAAGTGGAACAGCTTGACGATGGCGGGATCGGCGAGCAGCGCCTCGAGGTTCGGCGCGCTGCCCGGGCCGGCGCCGGCCGGGATCTGCACCACGTCGGCCGAGCCGTCGCCGGGCGACAGCTGCACCACGCAGAGCCGGTCGCGATGCGGATTGAGGCCGAGCGTTTCGGTGTCGATCGCCACGAAGGGCGACTTTTCCGGCGAATAGCGCGAGAGATCGACGAGATCGCCGCGGTGCAGACGGATGGTCATGAGCTCGGCCCTTTATGCGATGGCGGTGATTATCACCCGGCACCGGCGCCGACAACCCGAGCCGCCAACCCGTCCAGCAAGCTCAGCCGGCCAGCGCCTGCAGCACGAAGCCGGCGAACAGGACCAGCCCGGCGTCGCGATTGGAGCGGAACAGCCTCAGGCACAGCGCCGGGTTGTCAATGTCGAGCCGCGCGATCTGCCAGGCGAGATGGCCGGCGAACAAGGCCGCGCCGGCATAGGCGTAGACACCGCCGCCCGCCGCCGCCACCGCCGCCGCGATCAGCAGCGCCGCACCGGCATAGAGGCCGACCAGCCACGGCCGGGTCTGGCGCTCGAACAGCCGGGCGGAGGACTTCACCCCCACCGCCTCGTCATCGGCGCGGTCCATATGCGCGTAGATGGTGTCGTAGCCGATCACCCACAGGATGGCGCCGGCATAGAGCAGCAGCGCGGCGGGCGGTAGCGCCTGCATCAGCGCGGCGAAGCCCATCAGCGCGCCCCAGGAGAAGCACAGCCCCAGCACCGCCTGCGGGATCCAGATCACCCGCTTCATCAAGGGATAGATCGCGACGATGCCGAGCGAGGACAGCGCGGTGACCTGCGCGAAGCGCGGCAGGCAGAGCAGCACCAGGAGGCCGACCAGCGCCTGCGCCACCAGGAAGGCGAAGGCGGCGGCGAGGCTGACCTGGCCGGAGGGCAGCGGGCGCGAGCGGGTGCGCTCGACCTTGCCGTCGATGTCGCGGTCGAGAATGTCGTTCCAGGTGCAGCCGGCCCCGCGCATGGCGACGGCGCCGAGCGCGAACAGCACCAGATAGGCCAGCGCCGCCAGCGGATCGGGCGTCACACCCTGCGCCAGCATGGTGCGGGCGGCGAGCGCCACCGACCACCAGCAGGGGATGAGCAGCAGCCACGAGCCGATCGGCCGGTCGACGCGGGCGAGACGCAGATAAGGCTGCGCGAAGGCGGGCGCGTGGCGCTCCACCCAATTGCCCGCGGCATCGGCAGGCGCGGCGGCGGGGGTGATCATGACGGGCGGCGCGGAAACGGTCAGCGCAGCGCGTTGCCGCCGAGCGTGTCGAACACGCCGCCGGGCTTGTTGGCGGACACGCCGGGCAGGCCGCTCGGCAGGCCGAGACCGGCCGACACCGCGCTCTGCGGCGGCGGGCCGGAGGGACCTGCGCCGCCGCCTTCCTTCATCTCCATGGCGACCTTGCACACCTTGTCGCGCACGCCGAGGACGTTGCTGGTGCTCTCGCCCAGCTTGGTGATCACCTCGTCCGGCACGCCGCACTTGGTCTTGTTGGTGCGCAGATAGGAGAGGAACTTCTGCTGCGAGGTGGCGAAATTGCGGAACAGCGGGCAGAGCTCCGTGGGCGGCACCTTCTTCTTGCTCGCCGCCTGCAGCGCGCCGCCGCGCGATTCGAGATCGGTGCGCAGCTTGTTCACATTGGTCTGGCAGTCGGCCATGTCGCCGGTGGGCTGCTGCACCATGCCGCCGGGCATGGTCATGTGCATCTGCCCCGGCGCGGATGCGGCGGGCGCCGACGACATCGCGGGCGCAGACAGCGAGGGCGACGACAGCGACGGCGCGGCGCTGCCGAGATCCGGGGTGGTGTCGATCGTCGCCGCGGGAGCGGTCGCCGGCGCGGCGGTGGGCGCGGGAGCCACGGGCGCGGGGCTGACGGGCGCGGTACTGGCCTGGGGAGTGGTCTCGGTGCTGCCGCCGGCCGCTCCGATCCATTGCGCGCCGGCCGAACCCGTCGTCAGCGCCACCCCGGCCACGGCCGCGAGGCCGATGACGGCGGCGCGAGCGCCGCGCGTCGCGCGAATGCTGGCCCGATGGCCTTCCCAATTCTGGCGTGTCATTCCGTCTTCCGCTGCAGGGACGTCGCTTACCAAGCGTGATACAGAGGCCTGAAAGATAGGGCAATATCACGGCAGAATGGTTAATTCCGACTGCTGGGGCCCACTCACACAGGCAGATACGGGCAGACTTATGGCACGCATGCGCGGCGAGGGCGCCGAAGCCGAGGCTTACGACTTCCGTGCCCAGCGCCTCTTTGTGCCGGACGACCTCGGCGAGGGGGTGGAGATCCGCCTCGACCGCGACCGCGCCCACTATGTCGCCGACGTGATCCGGCTGGAGCCGGGGGCCGCGCTGCACCTGTTCAACGGCCGCGACGGCGAGTGGCGCGCGGTGCGCCAGAGCGCCGGAAAGCGCGACGTCGCCTTACGTTGCGAGAGCCGGCTGCGGGCGCAGGCGCCGCTCGCTGCGCTCGACTATGTCTTCGCGCCACTGAAGCATGCCCGGCTCGACTACATGGTGCAGAAGGCGGTGGAGATGGGCGCCGGACGGCTGGTGCCGGTGATCACCCGCCACACCCAGGCGACCCGGGTGAACACCGAGCGCATGCGGGCCAACGTCATCGAGGCGGCCGAGCAATGCGGCATTCTCGCCGTGCCGGAGGTGGCCGAACCACTGCCCTTCGAGCGCTGGCTGGCCGGCCTCGAACACGAAAAAGTGATACTATTTTGTGACGAAGCCGCCGGGCCGGGCGACCCGGTGGCGAAGATCCGCGCCGCCGGCGAGGCGCCGCTCGCGGTACTGATCGGACCCGAGGGCGGCTTTGCCGAGGTCGAGCGCCGGATGCTTGTCGCGCACGATAGAACCATCGTTCTGTCGCTCGGCCCCCGCGTGCTGCGCGCCGACACGGCGGCGGTGGCGGCGCTCGCCCTGGTCGGCGCGGCGCGGGAAATCTGACGTAGCGGCAGGCCTCAAATAACAGCCGAAAATCGCGGTATTTCACCGATTTGCGTTGCCCTTCGGCCTGTGTATGTTCTCGCGCCCAACTTGGCTCTGCCGAGCCGCCGGAGATCCCATGGCGCGAGACCAGATCGACACCCAGCCCATCGAGAGCCGCGACGAACTGGTCGCCTGGCTGGACGCCGGCTGCAAGCCGGCGCCGCGCTTCCGCATCGGCACCGAGCACGAGAAATTCCCGTTCACGCTGAACGGCCACAAGCCGGTGCCCTATGAGGGCCCGAACGGCATCCGCGCCCTCCTGGAAGGCATGCAGGCGCTGAACGGCTGGGAGCCGATCATGGAGGGCGAGGCGATCATCGGCCTCGCCGACACCATCGGCGGCGGGGCGATCTCGCTGGAACCCGGCGGACAGTTCGAACTGTCCGGCGCGCCGCTCATCTCGGTCCACGAGACCTGTGCCGAGGTGAACGGCCATCTCGAACAGGTGCGGCAGGTGGCGACCCCGCTCGGCTTCGGCTTCCTCGGCCTCGGCATGAGCCCGAAATGGACGCTGGGCGAGACGCCGGTGATGCCCAAGGGCCGCTACCGCATCATGGCCAACTACATGCCGAAGGTCGGCACGCATGGCCTCGACATGATGTTCCGCACCTGCACCGTGCAGGTGAATCTCGACTTCGCCTCCGAAGCCGACATGGTGAAGAAGCTGCGGGTCGGCGTCGCCCTGCAACCAGTCGCCACCGCGCTGTTCGCCAACTCGCCCTTCACGGAAGGCAAGCCGAACGGCTTCCTGTCGTTCCGCTCGGAGATCTGGCGCGACACCGACAATGAGCGCGCCGGCATGCTGCCCTTCGCCTTCGAGGACGGCATGAGCTTCGAGCGCTATGTCGACTACGCGCTCGACGTGCCGATGTATTTCATCAAGCGCGGCGATCACTACATCGACGTCGCCGGCTCCTCCTTCCGCGACCTGATGGCGCGCAAGCATCCCGCGCTGCCCGGCGAGGGGCCGACCGTCTCCGACTGGGCCAACCACCTCTCCACCATCTTCCCCGAGGTGCGGCTGAAGCGTTACCTCGAGATGCGCGGCGCCGACGCCGGCTCGTGGAAGAATCTGTGCGCCCTGCCGGCGCTGTGGACCGGCCTCTATTACGACACCACCAGCCTCGACGCCGCCTGGGACCTCGCCAAGGGCTGGACGGCCGAGCAGCGGCAGAAGCTGCGCGACGACGTGCCGAGCCTCGGCCTCAAGGCCGAGATCGCCGGCCGCTCGATGCTGGACGTGGCGCGCGACGTGGTCGCCATCGCCCGCGCCGGCCTCGCCCGCCGCGACATGCGCGACAGCCAGGGCCGCGACGAGACGCGCTTCCTCAAGCCGCTGGAAGAGAGCCTCGCCCTCGGCACCACGCCGGCCGAGCGGCTGCTCGACCGCTACAGCGGCGCCTGGGGCGGTTCGGTGGAGCCGGTGTTCGTCGAGGACGCCTACTGAGGCTTGGGCCAAAGACATCGGCGTGAGGCACGCGCGGAAGGCCCGGCCTTCCCGCCCGCCCCGACACGACTAGCTTAGCCCAGACAGCCTCACCCCTCCGAGGAGCCGGCGCGATAAGTGCCGATGCTCCACAGATGGCCCTCGGGGTCGCGCACCGCGAATTCGCGCGAGCCATAGGGCGTATCGTAGATATTGATCGCCACCCGCGCGCCGGCGGTGCGGGCCTTGACCCACAGCGCCTCGGCATCGTCCACCACCACATAGATGCCCTGGGTGACGCCGCCGGCCTGCGCCGGGCTGACCATGCCGAGCGCGTCGTCCTTCAGGCCGCCCAGCATGATGGCGGAGGAACCGAGCCGCAGCTCGGCATGGGCGACCCCGCCGGCGCCGTCGTCGACCACCAGGATCGGTGCGAAGCCGAAGGCGCGCTCCAGCCAGTCGATGGCGGCACGCGGATCGGCATAGCGCAGGAACGGCACGATATCGCCGGGAACGTGACGGGCTGGCATAGGGGCGGGCATGGCAACCTCCCTGAGGCTTCGGCCTCGGACGCGGGCTGTCGCCACAACGAGCACGAGCCCGTCGGGTTCCTCACTCCGCCGCGATGGCAGCCTCGGAGATGTTGTCGAGGCCCTGCACGATGTGATCGGCGAGCGCGTCGGCGAGCGCGGAATGCTCATGCCGGTTGCGCACCAGGCCGATGCGGCAGGGCGCCAGCGCCGGGAAGCCCTCGCCGGGGCCGAGCACCCGCATGCCCGGGCGCAGGCCGGATTCCGGCAGCACGGAGATGGCGAGCCCCGCCAGCACCGCCGCCGACACCGCCGTCGAATTCGACGAGGTGTAGAGGATGCGGAACGGCCGGGCGAGCGCCTGCAATTGCGCGATCGCCTCCTGCCGCCAGTTGCAGCTCTGCCGGCCGAGCGCCAGCGGCAGCGGCTCCTCCAGATGCGTCACGTGCCGGCTCGACCCCACCCAGAGCAGCTGCTCGCGGCGGATGATCTCGGTCTCGCGGGCGATCATCTCGCAATCGGTGATGATGGCGAGGTCAAGATCGCCGGTGTCGATACGATCGATCAGATCCGTTGATGGATCGCACACCACGGTCAGCTCGACATTGGGGTGGGTGTGCGAGAAGCGCGCCATGATTTCCGGCAGATAGCGGTCGGCATAATCGTCGGGAACGCCGAGGCGCACGCGGCCGGAAAGCTCGGCATTGCTGAGGCTCGCCACCGCTTCCATGTTGAGCCGGACGATGCGGCGAGCATAGTCCAGCAAACGCTCGCCCTCGTCGGTGAGGCGCGAGGCGCGCCCGTCGCGGGCGAAGATCGGCTTGCCGACCCGCTCCTCCAGCCGCTTCATCTGCATCGACACCGCCGACTGGGTCTTGTGGACCACCTCGGACGCCTTGGTGAAGCTGCCGGTCTCGGCGATGGCTATGAATGTTCTTAATTGATCAATATCGAGCAGGGCGGTCATGGCGGGCCTCATCGCGCTCCAACATCAATATCTATGATAACTTGGATCATAAACATTCGCTAGTGTGATGAATTGATCTCCCTCATAAAGATCCTGTCGCGAACGGGTGACGGCGAATTCGGGTGGTCGCGGGACGCGCCATCAGTGAAATAGCCCGCACCGCCGCGCGGCCGACACAGATGGAGGAATTCTCAGATGTCGTACATGGGCGAAGTTCGCAGAACCGCGTTCTCATCCTTCGGTACCGCCGCCAGCGGGTTGCTGACCGGTGCCTTCACCAGCCTCGTGCGCGTCGCCAAGGCGCTGCACCGCCGCACGCTGCTCAACCAGCTCGGCGATTTCGACGACCGCATGCTGAAGGACATCGGGCTCACCCGCGCCGACCTGCGCGATGCCGCCTCGGGTCCGGTCTGGCAGGACCCGACCAGCGTGCTGGTGGTGCGCGCCGTCGAGCGCCGCGCCGGCCGCCGGCAGGCGGTGCGCGACAGCCTCGACGCGACGCGTCCGCATAATGTTTCGAATGCCGCTCCCCGCGAAACCGCCGGGTGCCATTGATCATGCCGGGCCGCAAACCCGGAACGAGTTTCGGCGGTTCCTATCCCCTTTTACCGCCTAACTGAGCCCGCCGGTCCGCCCGGCGGGCTTTTTTATTGCCGCCCCGCGACCTTGATCGCCCGGCGGCGGCGAGATTCCGGCAGGCGCGCGTGCAGAGGGCGAGCTTGCAGACGCGAAATCCCGCCATTGCAGCCGGCACAATGGAGATGACGGCGCGAGCGTCCATATGAGGATGGCCGGCGACACGCCGGCACGCATCCTCCAGCATCCGGGACATCCGCGTCATGGCAAAGCATCTCGATCTCGGGCTCGACACCTTCGGCGACGTCATGGCCGATGGCGAGGGCCGCCCGCTCCCGCACGCGCAGGTGCTGCGCAACGTGGTCGAGCAGGGCGTGCTCGCCGACGAGCTTGGCGTCGACTTCTTCGCCGTCGGCGAGCATCACCGCGAGGACTACGCCGTCTCCTCCCCGGAAGTGGTGCTGGCCGCCATCGCCGCGCGCACCAAGCGCGTGCGGCTCGGCTCGGCGGTGACCGTGCTGTCTTCCGACGACCCGATCCGCGTCTATCAGCGCTTCGCCACCGTCGATGCGCTGTCGA
Source organism: Ancylobacter sonchi (assembly GCF_018390695.1). GTDB lineage: Bacteria > Pseudomonadota > Alphaproteobacteria > Rhizobiales > Xanthobacteraceae > Ancylobacter > Ancylobacter sonchi. The sequence goes on from NZ_JAHBGF010000026.1 coordinate 30,067, forward strand.
ACGGGCGCGCCGAGGTGATCCTCGGCCGGGGCTCCTTCACCGAATCCTTCCCGCTGTTCGGCTTCGAGCTGAAGGACTACGAGAAGCTGTTCTCGGAGAAGCTCGACCTGTTCGCGGCGCTGCTGCGCGACAACGCCGTACCGGGAGGCCTGGCTTCGCCCGGCGGCGTGAACTGGAAGGGCGAACTGCGCCCGCCGCTCGCCGGCCCGCACGTCTATCCGCTGCCGGAAAGCGGCACGATGAAGACCTGGATCGGGGTGGGTGGCTCACCCGAATCGGTGGTGCGCGCGGCGAGCTACGGCCTGCCGCTGATGCTCGCCATCATCGGCGGCAGCGCCTCGCGGTTCAAACCCTATGTCGAGCTCTACCACAAGGCGGCCGCCCAGCTCGGCACCACGCCGCAGGCGGTGGGAGTGCATTCGCCCGGCTACATCGCCGACACCGACGAGCAGGCCAAGGAGGAGTTCTTCCCGGCCTTCAAGGCCAATCGCGACCGGATCGGCGCCGAGCGCGGCTGGCCGCCCATGGGCCGCGACGAATTCGAGCGCGAGGTGAGCCATGGCTCGCTCTATCTCGGCTCGCCGAAAACCGTGGCAGAGAAGATCGCCCGCACCGCCAAGGCGCTGGAGCTCGATCATTTCGACCTGAAATACAGCGCCGGCCCGCTCGGCCACGACAAGTGCCTGCGCTGCATCGAGCTCTATGGGAGCAAGGTGATCCCGCTGGTGCGCGAGATGCTGGAAGACTGAGGCGGGGCCAAACCGCGCGGCGAGGCCGTGCGGCGCTCGCCGCGGCAGCCGCCTTGCCGCGCGTCATCCCGGACCGCTGCGAGGCTCGTCCGGGACCTGCGGCTTCCCTCTCCCCGCGGGGAGAGGGAACAAGAGGCACGATCCGGCGGCGATCGCCGGATCGGCTCCCTCATACGTTCAGCAGCAGATATTCGCGCTCCCAGGGGGAGATCACCCGCATGAAGGTGTCGAATTCCTGCTGCTTCACCGCCGTGTAGGTCTTCACGAAGGACGGGCCGAGCACGGTGGCGATCTCGTCGGAATACTGCATCGCCGCCACCGCTTCGAGCAGCCCGCGCGGCAGCTCGAAATCGAGGCCCTTGGCGTCGGATTCCAAGGGCTCGGTCGGGCGCAGCCCCTCGACGAGGCCGAGATAGCCGCAGGCCAGCGAGGCGGCGATGACCAGATAGGGGTTGGCGTCGGAGGACGGCACCCGGTTCTCCACTCGCCGTGCCGCCGGCGAGGACGGCGGCACGCGCAGGCCGGCGGTGCGGTTGTCGTAGCCCCACTGCACGTTGATCGGCGCCATCGAATCGCGGGTCAGCCGGCGATAGGAATTCACATAGGGCGCGAGGATCGACATCACCGCCGGCAGATAGCGCTGCTGGCCGGCGATGAAGGAGAAGAATTCCGGCGTCGGGTCGCCCTCCTTGTCGGAGAAGATGTTCTTCCCCGTCTCGGCGTCGACGATCGACTGGTGGATGTGCATCGCCGAGCCGGGCTCGTCGGCGATCGGCTTCGCCATGAAGGTGGCGTAGATCTTGTGCTCCAGCGCCGCCTCGCGAATGGTGCGCTTGAACAGGTACACCTGGTCGGCGAGCTGGATCGGGTCGCCGTGCAGCAGGTTGATCTCCATCTGCGCCGCGCCGTCCTCATGGATCAGCGTGTCGATCTCGAGACCCTGCGCCTCGGAATAGTCGTACATGTCCTCGAACAGCTGGTCGAACTCGTTGACCGCCTGGATCGAATAGGACTGGCGGCCGATCTCCGGCCGGCCGGAGCGTCCGACGGGCGGCTTCAGCGGATAGTCGGGATCGGTGTTGGGCTCGACGAGATAGAACTCGATCTCGGGGGCCACCACCGCCTTCCAGCCCTTCTTGGCGTAGAGCTCGACGACGTTCTTCAGCACCTGGCGCGGCGCGAGATCCACCGGGCGCCCGTCGCGGTGATAGGCGTCGTGGATGATCTGCGCGGTCGGGTCCTGCGCCCACGGCACCACCGCCAGCGTCGAGAAATCCGGCTCCATGACGAGGTCCGAATCCACCACCACCGAATCGACGAGGTCGTCATAGGGCGGGTAGTCGCCGGAAATGGTCTGGAAGAACACGCTGAGCGGCAGGTTCATCACCGGGCCGTTGAGGAACTTGGACACCGGCATGATCTTGCCGCGTCCCACCCCGGCAAGGTCGGGCACCGCGCATTCGATCTCGGTGATGCCCCGCGCCGCCATCCACGCCTTCGCTTCCGCCAGATTGGCGACGCCGCGCGGATTCCCGATCGCGTCCTGCTCGGAACGCTTCTTCTTAGCCATGTGAACCTTCCATTTGCGCGTCTACCGCGCGCTCCCGAGGCAATCACGGCCCCATTCCGGCCGTCAAGGGGGCCAACGCAGCGTCAGCGTCTGCCCGAATCGATGCATGGCAAAATTGTTTGCAATCTTTCATTGAGCCGTCGCTTGAAGGCGGATAGCGTTCGCCATGGGGCCGGCGCGCCGGCGGGCATTACGGGGTAGCAGATGAGCACGGGCGTCACCGAGAAGACGCAGACCACCATCGGCGGCATCCGCCGCAAGTTCGCGCCCTGGACCGACCCCGCCGCCGTCCCGCTCATCCGCTACGAAAACGTCTCCAAGCGCTTCGGCGAGTTCACCGCCGTCGACAACCTGTCCCTCGACATCTACGAGCGCGAATTCTTCGCCCTGCTCGGCCCCTCGGGCTGCGGCAAGACCACGCTGATGCGCATGCTCGCCGGCTTCGAGGACCCCACCGAGGGCCGCATCACCCTCGCCGGCCAGGACATCGTCGGCATGCCGCCCTACAAGCGGCAGACCAACATGATGTTCCAGTCCTATGCCCTGTTCCCGCATATGAGCGTGTGGGACAACATCGCCTTCGGCCTGAAGCAGGACCGGATGGGGAAGGGCGACATCACCGCCCGCGTCGAGGAGATGCTCAAGCTCGTCAAGCTGGAGAAATTCGCCAAGCGCAAGCCGCACCAGCTCTCCGGCGGCCAGCGCCAGCGCGTGGCGCTCGCCCGCTCGCTCGCCAAGCGCCCCAAGGTGCTGCTGCTCGACGAGCCGCTCGGCGCGCTCGACAAGAAGCTGCGCGAGGAGACCCAGTTCGAGCTGATGGACATCCAGATGCAGCTCGGCATGACCTTCCTGATCGTCACCCACGACCAGGAAGAGGCGATGACGGTGGCCGACCGCATCGCGGTGATGGACCACGGCAAGCTGATCCAGGTGGCTCCGCCCGCGGTGATCTACGAGCAGCCGAACTCGCGCTACGTGGCGGATTTCGTCGGCGACGTGAACATCATCGAGGCCAAGGTCGAGACGGTCGCGCCCGGCAATGTGAGCCTCTACACGGGGATCGGTGGCGGCGCCAAGCTGTCCATCGCCCAGAATGTCGAGGCCAAGCCCGGCGACACCGCCTTCGTCGCCATCCGCCCGGAAAAGGTGCGCATCGACGTCGATCCGCCGGCGTGGCAGGAAGCCAACTGCCTGCGTGGCGAGGTGTGGGACATCGGCTATCTCGGCGACCTCTCCATCTATCATGTCGAGCTGGAGGGCGGGGTGCGCATCAAGGCGGCCAAGCCCAACCTCACCCGCATGGTGGAGCGGCCGATCACCTGGGAAGACAAGGTGTGGGTTTCCTGGCTGCCGGATTCCGGCGTCGTGCTGACGCGCTGAGGAGGCGGGCATGGCCGCGAAAGCAAAAGGACGCTGGCTCGTCCTCGCCGTTCCCTATCTCTGGCTGCTGGTGCTGTTCCTCGTCCCGTTCCTGATCGTCTTCAAGATCAGCCTGTCGCAGGACGCCATCGCCCAGCCGCCCTACGAGCCGGTGTTCGACCTCGCCGCCGGCTGGGACGCCATCACCGACGCGTTCAGCCAGCTCAATTTCGACAATTACGCCTACGTCCTGTCCTGGGACAACGAGTTCATCGAGGCCTACGGCTCCAGCCTCTGGATCGCCGGCATCTCGACGCTGCTGCTGCTCGCGGTCGGCTATCCGATCGCCTACGGCATGGCGCGGGCGCCGAAATCGATCCGCCCGACGCTGCTGATGCTGGTGATCCTGCCGTTCTGGACCTCGTTCCTGATCCGCGTCTATGCCTGGATCGGCATCCTGTCGCCCGAGGGCCTGCTCAACCAGCTGCTGATCGCGCTCGGCATCATCAGCCCGGACGCGCCGCTGCAGATCCTCGCCACCGACACCGCGGTCTATATCGGCATCGTCTATTCCTACCTGCCCTTCATGATCCTGCCGCTCTACTCGGCGCTGGAGAAGATGGACGAGACGCTCCTGGAAGCCGCCGCCGACCTCGGCTGCCCGCCGTTCGCCGCCTTCTGGAAGATCACCTGGCCCTTGTCGCTGCCCGGCGTGTTCGCCGGCTGCCTCCTGTGCTTCATCCCGGCGGTGGGCGAGTTCGTCATCCCCGACCTGCTCGGCGGCTCCGATACCATGATGATCGGCAAGGTGCTGTGGACCGAGTTCTCGGTGAACCGCTCCTGGACCGTGTCCTCGGCGGTGGCGGTGCTGCTCTTGCTGGTACTGGTGGTGCCCATCGTCTTCTACCAGAACGTCCAGGCCAAAGAGATGGAGGGCCGCTAGATGCGCAAGGGGCTCTCCTGGTTCAACACCACATCGATCGTGCTCGGCTTTGCCTTCCTCTATCTGCCGATCCTGCTGCTGGTGATCTACTCCTTCAACGCCTCGCGGCTGGTGACGGTGTGGGCCGGCTTCTCGACCGAATGGTACTGGAAGCTGCTGCAGAACGACCAGTTGCTGGAAGCCGCCTGGGTGACGCTGCGGGTCGCCTTCATCTCGGCGAGCGTGGCGACCGTGCTCGGCACGCTGGCAGCGATCGCGCTGACCCGTTATGGCCGGTTCAACGGCCGCATGCTGTTCTCCGGCATGGTCTACGCGCCCCTCGTCATGCCGGAGGTGATCACCGGCCTGTCGCTGCTGCTGCTCTTCGTGGCGGTGAACTTCGACCGCGGCTTCTGGACCATCACGCTGGCCCACATCACCTTCACCATGTGCTTCGTCTCGGTGGTGGTGCAGTCGCGCCTCGTCACCTTCGACCGTTCGCTGGAAGAGGCGGCGCTCGACCTCGGCTGCCCGCCCTTGAAGACCTTCTTCGTGGTGACGCTGCCGATCATCCTGCCGGCGGTGGTCTCCGGCTGGATGCTGGCCTTCACCCTGTCGCTCGACGACCTCGTCATCGCCAGCTTCACCACCGGCCCCGGCGCCACCACCCTGCCGATGCGCATCTACAGCCAGGTGCGCCTCGGCGTGACGCCGGAGATCAACGCCATCTGCACCATCATGATCGGCATCGTCACCGTGGTGGTGGTGTTGGCCTCGATCATCACCAAACGGCAGGAAGTGGCGCGCGAGCGGGCGGAGCGACTGGCGGCGGCGGGCTGAATTCCGACACGATTCCGGGCGAGGAATGGCCGTATTGCACGATCGTTCCTTCCGCCCGGTTTCCGTCACGCGAGCCCGCTCACAAGAGCCCTGCCCCGAGAGCCCCGCCCATGAGCCAGACCGACGCCCTCGACGCCGCAGGCGAGGCCGCCACATCGACGCATTCTGATGCCGCCCGGCGACCGGGCCGCCTGCGCCGCATCCTGCGCCGCAGCGTTCAGGTCGTGGGCATGGTGGCGCTGCTGATCGGCGTCTATCTCGGCATCGAGCAGCTGATCGGCAATTTCCACACCGTGGTGCCCGGCCAGCTCTACCGCTCCGCCCAGATCGACGCCAGGGAGCTTGCCGGCCTCCAGAAGGACTACGGCATCAAGACGGTGATCAACCTGCGCGGCGCCTCGAACCATCCCTGGTACAAGGACGAGGTCGCCGAGAGCAGCAAGCTGGGGCTGACCCATATCGATTTCGGCCTCTCCGCCGGGCGCGAGCTGACCCAGCCGCAGGTGGAGCAGCTGATCGCCCTCATGCGCGACGCGCCGAAGCCGATCCTGGTGCATTGCCGTGGCGGCGCCGATCGCTCGGGCATCGCGTCGGCGCTCTATGTCGCCGCCATCGCCAAGGAAGGCGAGATGGCCGCCGAATGGCAGCTGTCGCTGTTCTACGGCCATTTCCCCTTCCCGTTCGCCCCGGCCTGGGCGATGGACGAGACCTTCGAACGCATCGAGCCCTGGCTCGGCTTTCCCAATTCGTGATGTGAACGACGGGCGGTTTCGGAGCGCATGGCCCGGCGCCAGCGTGTAGGCTGGCGGACCGCCCTCGAATCGAGCCCCCGACCGATCATGCCGCTGCGCCTGCTTCCTTCCACGCTGGTCGACCGCATCGCCGCCGGCGAGGTGGTGGAACGCCCGGCCGCGGCGCTGAAGGAGATCGTCGAGAACGCCCTCGACGCCGGGGCGCGACGCGTCGAGATCGTCATCGACGGCGGCGGACGCCGGCTGCTGCGCGTCACCGACGACGGCGGCGGCATGAGCGCGGAAGACCTCGCCTTGTGCGTCGAGCGCCACGCCACCTCCAAGCTCGACGCCGAGGACCTGATGTCCATCGCCACGCTGGGTTTTCGCGGCGAGGCGCTGCCCTCCATCGGCGCGGTAGCGAGGCTCTCCATCGTGAGCCGGCCGCCGGGAGCCTCCAGCGCCAACGAGATCCGCGTCGAGGCCGGGGTGAAAAGCGAGGTGCGCCCCGCCGCGCTCGGCCCCGGCACGCGGGTCGAGGTGCGCGACCTGTTCTTCGCCACCCCGGCGCGGCTGAAATTCCTGAAATCCGAGCGCGCCGAGACGGCGGCGGCGGTCGACGCGGTGCGCCGCCTCGCCCTCGCCCGTCCCGAGGTCGCCTTCACGCTGGTGACCGACGACCGCGCGCCGGTGACGTGGCCGGGGCGCAGCGCCGACGCCGCCGGGCGACGGGCGCGCATCGCCGACGTGCTCGGCCACGAGGTGGCGGCGAACGCGCTCGACATAGATGGCGTGCGCGAGGGCGCGCGGCTCACCGGCCTCGCCGGGCTGCCGACCTATTCCAAGGCCAACTCGCTGTCGCAGTACCTGTTCGTCAATGGCCGACCGGTGCGCGACAAGGTGCTGATCGGCGCCATCCGCGCCGCCTATTCCGACCTGCTGCCCTCCGACCGGCACCCGGTGACGGTGCTGTTCCTCGACCTCGACCCGGAGGGCGTCGACGTCAACGTCCACCCGGCCAAGACCGAGGTGCGGTTCCGCGATGCCGGCAACATCCGCGCGCTGATGGTGCGCACCCTAACCGACGCGCTCACTGCCGGGGTGCCGCGCACCGCCACCACCGCCGCCGACCGGCTGGCGGAACTGGCGCGGGCGAATATGGGGGCGAGCGTGCTCCCCGCCGCGCCGCTGCGCATCCCGCCCGCCGCTGCCGACTGGCGGCAATCCTCGCCGCCCACTGACTGGCGCCAGTCCTGGGCGCGCCCGGAGGGTTGGGAGGCGACCGCGGGCTTCGCCGAGCCGCCGGCCGAGCCGGGTGCCGGTCCCGCCGCGCCGGACTTCGATCTCGGCCTCGACCTCACCCCGGCGGCGGATGCCCGCGCCCATGAAGCACCGGCACAGGCCGATGCGATGGACCGCCCGCTCGGCGCCGCCCGCGCGCAGCTGCACGAGACCTATATCGTCGCGCAGACCCAGCACGGCGTGGTCATCGTCGACCAGCACGCCGCGCATGAGCGCATCGTCTATGAGAGGCTGAAGGCCGCCATGGAGCGCGACGGCCTCGCCCGGCAGATGCTGCTGGTGCCCCTCGTCGTCGATCTCGACCCGGCCGAGGCGGCGCGGCTGGCCGAGCGTGCCGAGGCGCTCGAGCGCTTCGGCCTGGTGGTCGAGTCCTTCGGGCCGGGCGCGCTGCTGGTGCGCGAGGTGCCGGCGCTGATCGGCGAGGCCGACGTGCCCGCCCTGATCCGCGAGCTTGCCGAGCACGCCGCGGAATGGGACGATGAGATGCCGCTGGAGCGGCGGCTGCTGCACGTCGCCGCCACCATGGCCTGCCACGGCTCCGTGCGCGCCGGCCGGCGGCTGCGGCCCGAGGAGATGAACGCCCTGCTGCGCGAGATGGAACGCACCCCCAATGCCGGCCAGTGCAATCACGGGCGGCCGACCTTCGTGACGCTGTCGCTCCCCGACATCGAGAAACTGTTCGCGCGCCGCTGAAAAGGCACGCCGCGAACCCTGCCGAGTGACGCATCTTGACTGACGCCCTGACCGAAAACGGCCATCCGAACAGCTGGTACGCCGCCACGGCGACGCCGTTTCCCGCCTTCCCGCCACTGCGCGGCACGGTGCGCGCCGATGTCTGCGTGATCGGCGGCGGCTATACCGGCCTGTCCGCCGCGCTGCATCTCGCCGAGGCCGGGCTCGACGTGGTGGTGCTGGAGGCGGCGAAGATCGGCTCCGGGGCTTCCGGTCGCAATGGCGGCCAGATCCATTCCGGCCAGCGCCGCGACCAGGATTGGCTGGAGGACAAGGTCGGGCTCGACATGGCCAAGGCGCTGTGGCGCCTCGCCGAGGATGCCAAGGCCGACCTCTGCGCGCTGATCGCCCGCCACGCCATCGACTGCGCCCCGCGCAAGGGGCTGATCATGGCCGACCACAAGCCGGGCTATGTCGCCCATTCGCACGCCTATGCCCGCAAGCTGGCCGAGGTCTACGACTATCCGCATGTCGACCCGCTGTCGCGCGAGCAACTGCGCGAACTGGTCGGCACCGACGCCTATCATGGCGGGGCGATCGACCATGAGGGCGGCCATCTGCACCCGCTCAACCTCGCGCTCGGCATCGCCCGCGCGGCGGTGGCGGCCGGGGCACGGTTGTTCGAACATTCACGCGCGGGCCGCATCGAGGAGAACGGCCGGGTGAAGGTGGCGACCGGCGAGGGCACGGTCGAGGCCGAGTGGGTGCTGGAATGCGGCGACGGACTGCAGGACGGGCTCGACGCCCGCGTCGACCGCCATGTGATGCCGATCGCCAACTACATCGCCGCCACCGAGCCGCTCGGCGACCGGGCGAAGACCGTCATCGCCAATGACGCGGCGGTGGCCGACAGCCGCTTCGTCGTCAATTATTACCGGCTGAGCGAGGACGGGCGGCTGCTGTTCGGCGGCGGCGAGAGCTATACGCGCCGGCTGCGCGCCAATCCCGGCGCCTTCGTGCGGCCCTACATGCTGAAGATCTTCCCGCAGCTCGCCGATGTGCGCATCGACTATGGCTGGGGCGGCATTCTCGGCATCACCATGACCCGCATGCCCTTCGTGCGGCGGCTGGGGCCGAAGGTGCTGACCGCCGCCGGCTATTCCGGCCAGGGCGTTATGCTGGCGCCTTATTTCGGCAGGATCCTCGCCGAGGCGGTGGCCGGCCAGCTCGGGCGCTTCGACCTTCTTGAAAAGCTGCCGGTGCCCGCCTTTCCCGGCGGCCCGCTGATGCGCTGGCCACTGCTCGCCGCCGGGCTCAGCTACTACGCCCTGCGCGACAGGCTGTGAGGATTTTCGTTGTTGGATCTGCAAAGCTGGGCGCACGACGCGCTGGCCTTCGTCGAGGCGCATGCGCATCTCGCCCCCTATATCGTCTTCGCCCTCGCCTTCGGTGAATCGCTGGCGGTGATCTCGCTGATCGTGCCGGCGACCTTCATCCTGGTCGGCGTCGGCGCGCTGATCGAGGCCGGCGGCATGGCGTTGCTGCCGATCTGGGCCGGAGCGGCGGCGGGCGCGGCGCTCGGCGACGCGGTGTCCTACTGGGTCGGCTTCCACTTCAAGGAACACACGCACAAGCTCTGGCCGTTCAGCCGGCATCCGCAGATGCTGGAACGCGGCGAGCGCTTCTTCCATCGCTACGGCTCGTGGAGCGTGTTCATCGGCCGCTTCTTCGGGCCGATCCGGGCGGTAATCCCGCTGGTGGCCGGCATGTTCGCCATGCCGGCACTGGTGTTCCAGATGGCCAACATCGCCTCGGCGATGCTGTGGGCGCTCGTGCTGCTGGCGCCGGGCGCGGCGGTGATGAAGTTCTGGAGCGGGTGGTAGGCGGAGGTGCGGCCCGCGTGGATCAACCCGGCTCGGGCAGGCTGACGAAGATCCCCACGCCCAGCATCGTCATGTAGAAGCGGAACGCCGATTCCTGCCCGTTCCAGGTCGCGGACTGCCACATCTGGAAATACTCGCCGCCGACGACCATGAAGCCGAAGAACCACAGCGCGAAGCCGAGGCCGACGCCGGCCACCACCCATGTCTTGGCTTGGGCGAAGCGCGCCTCGTCGCGCAGGGCCCGCAGCATGCGGAACGCCGCGCGCGCCAGCACAAGGCCGACGACGGCCTCGGCGGCGATGATCGCGACATAGGCCACGCGCCACAACGCCGGATCGGTGATCGCCCGGCCGGTCAGCGGATTGCCGGGAAAAGTGGTGTCCATGCTGAGGACATGCTGGACGAAGGCGTAGTTCGCCCCCCAATCCGCGACATTGTTGTAGGCGACCAGCAGCGCGAAGGCGGCCAGCGCCGCCACCATGAAGGCCTTGGTCAGCCGAACGATGATCATGCGCCCCTCCAACGTCGCCGGCGGACGCGATGCCCGCAGGCCCATCGAGCCACGCCCATAGCATGACCGACCCGTGCTGCCAGCCGCAACCGAAGGCCGGCACGGCCGGATGACCGGCCTGAAAAGCAAAGTGCCGCCGCCCGAGGGCGACGGCACCGAAGCATCGCAAGCGCGATAAGGCTCAGTTCTTGGCCTTGTCGACCAGCTTGTTCTTGCCGATCCACGGCATCATGCCGCGCAGCTTCTCGCCGACCTGCTCGATCTGGTGGCTGTCGTTCAGGCGGCGGATGCCCTTGAAGCGGGCGGCGCCGGCGCGATATTCCTGCATCCACTCCGAGGTGAACTTGCCGGTCTGGATGTCCTTCAGGACGCGCTTCATCTCTTCCTTGGTCTCGGCAGTGATGATGCGCGGGCCGGAGACGTACTCGCCCCACTCGGCGGTGTTGGAGATCGAGTAGTTCATGTTGGCGATGCCGCCCTCATAGATGAGGTCGACGATCAGCTTCACTTCGTGCAGGCACTCGAAATAGGCCATCTCCGGGGCGTAGCCGGCCTCGACCAGCGTCTCGAAGCCGGCGCGGATCAGCTCCACGAGGCCGCCGCAGAGCACCACCTGCTCGCCGAACAGGTCGGTCTCGCATTCTTCCTTGAAGGTGGTCTCGATGATGCCCGAGCGGCCGCCGCCGACGCCGGACGCATAGGACAGGCCGAGGTCGAGCGCGTTGCCCGAGGCGTCCTGGTGCACGGCGACGAGGCACGGCACGCCGCCGCCCTTCTCATACTCGCCGCGCACGGTGTGGCCGGGGCCCTTGGGGGCGATCATCAGCACGTCGACGGTCTTCTTCGGCTCGATCAGGCCGAAATGCACGTTGAGGCCGTGCGCGAAGGCGATGGCGGCGCCATCGCGAATGTTCGGGGCGATCTCGTCGCGGTAGATGTCGGCCTGGAGCTCGTCCGGGGTGGCCATCATCATCAGGTCGGCCCACTTGGCGGCCTCGGCGACGGTGAGCACCTTGAGGCCGTCGGCCTCGACCTTCTTGGCGGTCGCCGAGCCCGGCTTCAGGCCGATGGCGATCTCCTTGGCGCCGGAATCCTTCAAGTTCAGCGCATGGGCGCGACCCTGCGAGCCGTAGCCGATGATGGCGACCTTCTTGCCCTTGATCAGGTTGAGGTCGGCGTCGCGATCGTAATAAACGCGCATGGGTGTCTCCTGTGTCACGCGTTGGTCTTGTTCCGGCCCGGCGCGTTGGACGCGGAGCCGTAGAGGGTGAAGAACTGGTCGGTGGCGCGGGCGGCGTCGCGCTCGATCTCCGCCGGCGTAAGCGCCAGCGCGTCGCCGAGCAGCAGGCGGATCTGCACGTCGCGGCCGACGAGGCCGAGGAAGCTGCGGAAGGCGGTCTCGGTGTCGTCGAAGTCGATCAGCCCGGCCTCGCGGCCGGCGTCCAGCACCGGCTTGAGCCTCTCGCCAATGGCGAAACGGCCATTGGCCAGCATGATGGCGCCGAGATTGGAGCCGGATGTTCCAGCCTTGGCCGCTCCTTGAGCGATGGCGAAGCGGTTGAGCGCGATCGAGGTCGGGCTGGAGATCACGCTGAGCCAGTTGGCGGCGAAGCGGATCAGGCTATCCCTGAGCGCCAGCGCGTCGAGCTTGGTCCGGTCGTAATTGCCGGCGCGCACCCGCGAGGCCTGCCAGCGCACCGTGGCCGTGAGCAGCCCGTCACGGTCGCCGAACCATTTGTAGAGGCTCTCCTTGGAGCAGCTGGCGCGGCGGGCCACGGCGGTCATGGTGACGTCGCCGCCCTCTTCCACCATCAGCGCGAGCACGGCGTCCAGCACCGCCTGCTGGCGGGCCGTCAGCTCTTCCATGCTCGGATCGCTGGCGAGGGACATTGCCGGAGAACTCAGTACCGTACGTTACGGTTCTCCTATAGGAGCCGCCCTTCCGATGCAAGCGGCACTGCAGCTTCAGCGCGCGCGACGCGCACGGAGCGATGGCAGCCGCGCCCCCGACGCCAGCGCCACCCCGGCCGCGGCGACCGCCATCCCCGCCCAGGCGAGCGGCGGCATCTGCTCGCCGAGCAATTGCCACGCGATCACCGCCGAACAGGGCGGCACGAGGAAGAACAGCGCCGAGACCTTCGACACCTCGCCGGCGCGGATCATGGCGAGGTAGAGCGACACCGCGATCAGCGAATTGCCGATCACCAGATAGCCGAGCGCGAGAGTGAAGGGCAGCGACCAGTCGATATGGCCGTCGTCGAGCATCAGCGCGAGCGGCAGGGTGCAGACGAACCCCACCACATATTGCACGCTGTTGGTCACCAGCGGGTGCTGCGTCTCGCCATGGCGCTTCTCGTAGAGCGCGGCGGTGCACATGGCGAGCAGCGCGCCGACCGCCAGCAGCATGACGCCGGGCGGCGCCGTCTCGATGCCGGTGCGCGAGGCGATCACCAGCGCCGCGCCGGCAAGGCCGAGCAGCAGGCCTGCCCAGCGCCGCGCACCGACCCGCTCGCCGGCCAGCGCCGGCGCCGCGAGGCCGACGACGATTGGCTGCAGCGAGACGATGAGCGCCAGCGTGCCCGCCGAGATCCCCCAGCGAAACGCGAAGTAGCTCAGATCGAAATAGAGCACCTGGATCAGGAAGCCGACAAAGGCGAGGTTGAACCAGGCGCGTGCCGTGCGTGGCAGCGGCGGCCGGAACCAGGCGAGCAGCGGCAGCATGACGGCGAGCACCAGCCCGTAGCGCAGCGCCAGCAGCGTGAACGGGCCGGTATAGATGAGCCCGACCTTCGCCACCGCGAAGCCGCCGGACCACAGGAGGAGGAAGAGGAAGGGCGCCGCCTGCAACCACATGGGTTTGCCGGCTACCGTCGCCGGCAAGGTACCTGTTCCTTCGCTCACGTCGTCCCGTCCTGTCGATTATGCGGAACGGCGGCAGCGCGGGGCGCCGCGAAGCACCCCGCGAACACGCCATTCTCACATGCTGTCGGGCCCGCGGCCAATAGCGGCGACGCCGGTACGCGACACTTCGACGAGGCCGAGCGGCTCCAGCAGCGAGACGAACTGGTCGATCTTCTCCGGCTTGCCGGTGATCTCGAACACGAAGCTCTCAAGCGTGGTGTCGACGGTGCGGGCGCGGAACGAGTCAGCGATCAGGAGCGCCTCCTGGCGGATCTCGCCCTTGCCGCGCACCTTGATGAGCGCGAGCTCGCGCTCCACCGCCTTGCCGGTGACGGTGAGGTCGACGACGCGATGCACCGGCACCAGACGGTCGAGCTGGCTCTTGATCTGCTCGATGATCATCGGCGCGCCGGTGGTGACCACCGTGATGCGCGAGCGCCGGGAATCGTGGCTCACCTCGGAGACGGTGAGGCTGTCGATGTTGTAGCCGCGGCCGGAGAACAGGCCGACGATGCGGGCGAGCACGCCCGGCTCGTTGTCGACGAGCAGGGAGAGGGTGTGGCGCTCGGCAGGTTCGTTATTGATCGGGGGCATGGGAAAACTCGGCAGGCAGGATGAGGTGCATGGGCGGACGGGGAGGCGCCGCTCGCGACGGAGCGGCGCCGGCTGGCGTCATCACACCATGATCTTGCCTTCCTCGGAGATCGCCTCGTCCAGCCCCTCGGGATGGTCCGGCAGGATCATCTCGTTATGCGGCTTGCCCGAGGGGATCATCGGCAGGCAGTTCTCCTTCTGGTCGACGATGCAGTCGAACAGCACCGGCCGGTCGGCCTTGAGCATCTCCTGGATCGCCGCGTCGAGATCGCCCGGCCGGGAGCAGCGAATGCCGACGCCACCATAGGCCTCGGCCAGCTTCACGAAGTCCGGCAGCGATTCCGAGTAGCTGTGGGAGTAGCGCCCACCATGCAGCAGGTCCTGCCACTGGCGCACCATGCCCATATACTCGTTGTTCAAGACGAAGATCTTGACCGGCAGGTTGAACTGCAGCGCGGTCGAGAGCTCCTGCAGGCACATCTGGATCGACGCCTCGCCGGCGATGTCGATGACGAGGCTTTCCGGGTGTGCCACCTGCGCGCCGATGGCGGCCGGCAGGCCGTAGCCCATGGTGCCGAGGCCGCCGGAGGTCATCCAGCGGTTCGGCTCCTCGAAGTGGAAGTGCTGCGCCGCCCACATCTGGTGCTGGCCGACCTCGGTGGTGATGTAGACGTCCTTGTCCTTCACCGCGTGGTAGAGCCGCTCGATGGCGTATTGCGGCTTGATGACGTCCGGCGACTTCGCATAGGACAGCGACTTGCGGGCGCGCCAGCGGTCGATCTCGCCCCACCAGGAGGCGATGGCGCGGCGATCCGGCTCGGCCTTCATCCCCCGCCACGTGGTGAGCATGTCCTCGAGCACATGCTTGACGTCGCCGATGATCGGGATGTCGACCTTGACGTTCTTGTTGATCGAGGACGGGTCGATGTCGATGTGGATCTTCTTCGAGCCCGGCGAGAAGGCGTCGAGGCGGCCGGTGATGCGGTCGTCGAAGCGCGCGCCGACGCACAGCATGACGTCGCAGTCATGCATCGCCATGTTGGCCTCGTAGGTGCCGTGCATGCCGAGCATGCCGAGCCACTGCTTGTCGGAGGCCGGATAGGCGCCGAGACCCATCAGCGTCGAGGTCACCGGATAGCCGGACAGCCGGGCGAACTCGCGCAGCAGCCGCGAGGCCTCCGGGCCGGAATTGATGACGCCGCCGCCGGTGTAGAAGATCGGCTTCTTGGCCTTGGCCAGCAGCTCGACGGCGGCGCGGATCTTCTCGTCGTCGCCCCTCAGCTTCGGCTGGTAGGTCTTGTGCTGGATGTTCTCCGGGCCGACGTAAATCCCCTTGGCGAACTGCACGTCCTTCGGGATGTCGACGACCACCGGGCCGGGACGGCCGTTCTGCGCGACATAGAACGCTTCGTGCAGCACGCGGGCGAGGTCGTTGACGTCGCGGACGAGGTAGTTGTGCTTGGTGCAGGGCCGGGTGATGCCGACCGTGTCGCATTCCTGGAAGGCGTCCGAGCCGATGAGGTGCGTCGGCACCTGGCCGGTGATGCAGACGACCGGAATCGAGTCGAGCAGCGCATCGGTGAGGCCGGTCACCGCATTGGTGGCGCCGGGACCGGAGGTGACGAGCACCACGCCGGCCTTGCCGGAGGAGCGGGCATAGCCTTCCGCCATGTGCACCGCTCCCTGCTCGTGGCGCACGAGGACGTGCTTCACCTGGTTCTGGTGGAACATCGCGTCGTAGATCGGCAGCACCGCGCCGCCGGGATAGCCGAACATATGTTCGACGCCCTGATCGATCAGGGCCTGCATCACCATTTCGGCGCCGGTCATCTCGCGCATCATGGTCGTTACCTCGTTCCTGCGTCTGGCTTCGTCCCGGCGAAGCTTGTGAACTTCACGTTGCCCGGAAAATCAAAAGGCCCCGTCAGGGGCCCATTTTACGCGCGTCACCGTTGGGCGAAGCTGCCGTCAGGCAGCCTTCGCGGCGACGCGCCGTCCTACGATAAGGATAATATTGTTGCGCATGTCGGCGCCGCTCCTTCGTAAAGTTGCGCGACCTCTACAGCCGCCCGGCGCGCCCGTCAAGCGACAACGCCATTTTGCCGAGAATGACGCGCGAACAAGCACTTTTCGTGACGATGTCCGGCAGCTATACCGCAGGGCACAATGTGTAAGGAGTGGCTCATATGTCGCAGATGCGGCTCGTCATCGTCGGCGCCGGCGGGCGCATGGGCCGCGCACTGATCAAGGCGGTGAGCGAGGCTCCCGACCTTGCGCTCGCCGGGGCCATCGAGCCTCCGGGCAGCGACAATCTCGGCCGCGATGCCGGCGAGCTCGCCGGCCTGCCGAGGCTCGGCGTCGAGGTGACCGACGACGCGCTGCCGGTCTTCGCCAAGGCAGAGGGCGTGATCGACTTCACCGTGCCGGCGGCCAGCGTCGCCTATGCCGCCCTGGCGGCGCAGGCCCGCATCGCGCATGTCATCGGCACCACGGGCTTCACGCCCGAGGACGAGGCGAAGATCGAGGCGGCCGCCCGTCACGCCACCATCGTCAAGTCCGGCAATATGAGCCTAGGCGTCAACTTGCTGTCGGCGCTGGTGAAGCGGGTGGCCCGCACGCTGAACGAGGATTTCGACATCGAGATCGTCGAGATGCACCACAACCGCAAGATCGACGCCCCCTCGGGCACCGCGCTGCTGCTCGGCAACGCCGCCGCCGAGGGGCGCGGCATCGAGCTCGGGACGCAGGGCGTGTTCACCCGCCACGGCCATACCGGCGCCCGCCGGGCCGGCGACATCGGCTTCGCCACGCTGCGCGGCGGCACGGTGGTCGGCGAGCACAACGTGATCTTCGCCGGACCGAGCGAGCGCATCGAGCTCGGCCACAAGGCGGAGGACCGCGGCATCTTCGCGCGCGGCGCGCTCGCCGCCGCCCGCTGGGCGCGCGGGCGCAAGCCCGGCCTCTATTCCATGCGCGACGTGCTCGACCTCACCGATTTCTAAGGCCCGCCTTCCGTCCCACATCGCCCTCACCCGGAGAAAACGCCCGATGTCCGAACGCCTTCTCGTGCTCGTCCGCCACGGCCAGAGCGAGTGGAACCTGAAGAACCTGTTCACCGGCTGGCGCGACCCGGACCTCACGGCGCTCGGCGTCGAGGAGGCCAAGAAGGCCGGCCAGCGGCTGAAGGCGGAAGGCTACCAGTTCGACCTCGCCTTCACCTCGGTGCTGTCCCGCGCGCAGAAGACGCTCGACCTCGCGCTCACCGAGCTCGGCCAGACCGGCCTGCCGGCCACCCACGACCTCGCGCTGAACGAGCGCGACTATGGCGACCTCTCCGGCCTCAACAAGGACGATGCCCGCGCCAAATGGGGCGAGGAGCAGGTGCACGTCTGGCGCCGCTCCTACGACGTGCCCCCGCCCGGCGGCGAGAGCCTGAAGGACACGGTAGCGCGCACCCTGCCCTATTACGTGACGCAGATCCTGCCCAAGGTGCTGCAGGGCAACCGGGTGCTGGTCGCCGCCCACGGCAATTCGCTGCGAGCGCTGATCATGGTGCTGGAGAACCACACGCCGGAGAGCATCATGAAGCGCGAGCTCGCCACCGGCGCGCCGGTGATCTACCGGCTGAAGGCGGACTCCACCGTCGAGAGCAAGATCGACCTCGCCGGCTGATCGCCGCCCGAGAGACCACCGGCCAAAACAAAACCCCGGAGCGGTGGACCGCTCCGGGGTTTTTCGTCTCCGGGACCGGCGCGATCAGATCGAGCTGTTGATCCACTGCACCAGCTTCGCCTTGGGGGCGGCGCCGACCTGGCGGGCGGCGAGCTGGCCGTCCTTGAACAGCAGCAGCGTCGGGATCGACATGATGCCGTACTTGGACGCGACGGCGGGATTCTCGTCGACGTTGAGCTTCACGATCTTCAGCTTGCCGCCCATCTCGCCGGCGACTTCGTCGAGAACCGGGGCGACCATGCGGCAGGGACCGCACCACTCAGCCCAGAAATCGACCAGAACCGGCTCGGAGGACTTGATCACGTCGGACTCAAACGACTGGTCCGACACCTTTTCGACGCCCATGGCGTACCCTTTCCGCGAATCCCCGCAAGGGGAATGAAGTTGCAGCAAAGGTAGGTATCCCCCCCCACCCGCGTCAAGGCGCCGTCACTCCGACGTGAGGCCCCCGCCTTCCGTCCACAGCCGCGCCTCGGCGAGCGCCCAGACGCGCGGGCCGGCGGTGTAGACGAGCAGCGGCTCGATCCGCCGTCCGGGATAGAGCCGCGCCAGCAGCCCGGCATAGGCGGCGATCTGGTCGACATGGGCGCGAGGCAGGGCGGCAAGCGAACCCGGCACCCGGCGGTCGGTCTTGAAATCGGCGACCAGCACCCGCTCCGGCAGCACCACCAGCCGGTCGATGCGCCCGCTCACCAGCGTGCCGTCGGCAAGGGTGCCGGCGATGTCCACTTCGGCGCGCCCCTCTGGAGCGAACAGCGCCGCCAGCTCCGGCATGGCCAACGTCGCCAGCGCCTCGGCGAGCAGGGTCTCGCCGTCACCAGCATCGGCAATCGCCAGCAGGCGAAGTCCCGCGCTCGCACGCTGCTCCGCCGGCAACGGCGCCAGCGCGGCGAAAAGGCGATGCAGTAGCGCGCCGCGCGCGACGTTCTCCCGCTGCTCCGGCGTGGCGATCGGCGAGGCCTGCGACGGCCGCAGCCGTGACCGCGCCGCCTCCGTCGCCGCCGGCAAGGCGAGGCGGCGGGCCAATGCGGCCTCGGCCGCCGCATCGTCCGGCGGCGCCACCGCGACCGCGGCAGCTGCCCGCTCCGGCTCGGGCGCCGCGCGCCAGCGCAACACCATACCCTCGAAGCCGACCGCCGGCACCGGCACGGCCTGCGCCTCCAAGGCGCCGCGCACCACGTCGTACCAGCAATCGGCGGGACGCCGGCGCTTGCCGTCGGCGCCGCACAGCACCAGCGCGCTCTCGGCGCGGGTGAGCGCGACATAGAGCAGCCGGCGATATTCATCCATCAGCCCGGCTTCGGCCTGCTGGCGCAGCAGCCCCATGGCCGGCGTATCCTCCCCCTTGCGCGGGGCGACCAGGAAGGCGCGCCCGCCATCACCCCGCCGCCCGACCAGCAGGCCACCGCGCGGGCTCTTCTGCGGCCCGGAAGTGGTGTCGGCGAGCAGCACATAGGGCGCCTCCAGCCCCTTGGCGCCGTGCACGGTCATCACCCGCACCTGGTCGCGCCCGGCCTCCATGTCGCGCTTGGCCTGCGCCTGCCCGCCGCGCAGGAAGGCGAGGAAGCCGGCGAGCGAAGGCGCCTCGGCCCCCTCATAGGCGCGAGCGATGGCCAGCATCTCGTCGAGCGCGTCGGCCGCCTCCGGCCCGAGCCGCGCCAGCATCAGCGCCCGGCCGCGCTCGCGCCCGAGCACACGGGCGTAGAAATCGAAGGGGCGCAGGCTCGCCGCCTCTGGCCTGAGGCGATCGAGCCGCTCCACCGCCGCCCGCCAATGAGGCTTCTCCTCGGCGCGGCGGGCCAGTTCGTCGATCAGCCGCGCCGCGCGGTCGGGCAGCAGCGCGATGAGGTCGTCATCGTCGAAGCCGAATAGCGGGCTCTTCAGCGCACTGGCGAGCGACAACTCGTCGTCCGGCGACAGCAGGGCCTCACCGAGCGCCACCAGGTCCATCACCGCGATATGCTCGGCGACGACCAGCCGGTCGGCGCCGGCCACCGCGACGCCGGCCTGCTTCAGGGCGCGGATCACCGCCTCGAACAGCGCGCCGCGCCGGCGCACCAGCACCAGGAAATCGCCGGCGCGCGCCGAGCGGGGACCGCCGCGATCCTCCACCGGCGCCCCGTTCGAGATCAGCGCCGCGATGTGGGCGGCAATCTTGTCGGCGAGCCGGCTCACCGGGTCGTCATGGCGCGGCGCGTCGAGCGGGCGCTGCCAGGCGTCCACCTCCACCGCCTCGCCCGGCGCCTCCGGCTCCCAGATCTCGACGCGGGCCGGCAGCTGGGCGTGGATCGGCACATGCACGGTGCGCTCGGCCACCGCCGTGAGGCCGCGATAGGCCTCTGCGCGCGAGAACACCTCGTCCACCGCCGCGAGGATGCCCGGCGCCGAGCGGAAGGAGTGCTGCAGCTTCACATGCGCGAAGGCGCCTTCCGGCGCATGGCGGGCGAATTCGGCGCGCATGGCGTCGAAACGGCTGGGATCGGCGCCCTGGAAGGAGAAGATCGACTGCTTCTCGTCGCCGACCACGAACAGAGTGCGCGGCGCGTCCGGCGCCTCCTCCCGCGCGCCCTCGCCGGCGAAGAACTCCATCACCAGCGGCTGGATCACCTCCCATTGCTCCGGGCTGGTGTCCTGCGCCTCGTCGAGCAGCACATGGTCGATGCCGCGGTCGAGCTTGTAGTGCACCCAGGCCGAGGCGCCGGAGCCGAGCAGCCGCCGCGCCGCGGTGACGAGGTCGGCGAAGTCCAGCATGCCGCGCGCGGCCTTCTCCGCCTCATAGAGCGCGCGGGCGGCGCGGCCGAGTTCCAGCGCCGCGAGGCTCTTCTCCACCGCGCGGGCGGCGGCGAGGCGCGGGCCGAGCCGCGCGATGCGGTCGCGTTCGGCGGTGAGCGCCGGGAAGGCCGCGCGCACCTCCGCCTTGCCGAGATAGGCGTCGGCATAGGCGCCGCCATCGTCCTTCAGGAATACCTGCGCGTAGCGGTCGGCGGCCTCGTCGTCCGGCGCCTGCGCGGCATGGAGCAGCGCGGCGCCGCGTTTCGCCGCGTGGCCGCCGGCGGCGAGAAGCGCCTCGCCCATGCCCTGCCAGGCGCCGCGCGGGATCAGCGCGTCCTCGACGATGCGGCGGGCGATCGCCGCGCTCGGCTCGACCGGGTCGAGCCCGGCGAGGCGGGCGAGATCGGCCGCGCCGGCCTCCAAGGCGTCGGGCGCGTCGAGCAGCGCAGCAAGCAGCTCGTCGAGGCCGGAATCGGCGAGCTCGCCGATGATCAATGCGAAGGCCCGGCCGAGCTCGGTATCCGGCCCGCCGGCCGCCTGCTGCACGATGCGCGCCCGCACCAGAGCGAGCAATTCCAGCCGCTGCGCATCCTCCAGCGAGCGGAAGCCGGCCGGGACACCGGCCTCGAAGGGGAAGGCACGCAGCAGATGGCCACAGAAGGCGTGGATGGTCTGGATCTTCAGCCCGCCCGGCGTTTCCAGCGCCAGCGCGAACAGCGAGCGGGCGCGCGCCCGCAGTGGCGCCGGATCGCCGCCATCGGTGGCGACGATCGCCCTGTCGAGCGCGCCATCCTCCATCACCGCCCAGTCGCGCAGGATCGACAGCACCCGGTTCGCCATGTTGGCGGCGGCGGCCTTGGTGTAGGTGAGGCAGAGGATGCGGCCCGGCGGCACGCCGCGCAGCAGCAGGCGGATCACCCGCCGCGCCAGCACATGCGTCTTGCCGGCGCCGGCATTGGCCGATACCCACACCGACAGCCCGGGATCGGAGGCCTGCGTCTGCAACGCCGTGGCGGCACCGAGCGCGGCGGAGGCAACCGGTGGCGCGCTCATTCGCCCTCCTCCTCGCCCACCGACCATTCGCGCACCCGCGCCAGATGATCATAGGGGCCGGACCGGCCGCGAAACTGCGTGCGACGCAGCGCGACATAGGGCTGGGCGGGGTTCTCGAAGGCGCGCACTAGCGTCGTCACCCGCTCCAGCGCGTCCTCAGCCAGTCCGAGGGCGGTCGCGTCCTTGTCGACGGCGGAAATCTCCTTCAGCTCGGCGGTACCGAGCTTCACATAGACGAGTTCCACCGCCTCCTCGCCCGGCACGCCGGCAAAGCCGCCGCGCGCGGCGATCGCGGCCTCCAGCGGCAGCTGCGGCGAGTAGTTGGCGCGGGTCTGCTTCGCCGTCGGCACCGCCCCGGTCTTGAAGTCGAGAATGGCGAGGCCACCGCCGCGGCGCTGCTCGATGCGGTCGGCATAGGCGTTGAGCCGGAACGGCCCGCGCGTGCCCTCGATCAGGAGATGCCCGCCGGTCTCGGCGATCACCCGGCCAAGCCCGGCGCGGCGGCCGCGCTCCCAGGCGAGATAGAGCGGGACCAGCTTCTCGAACCGCGCCCACCACAGCGCGTGCTCGGCCGGGAAGGCCGCGAGCGGCGCGAACGCCTCCCGGCCGAAGCCGGCGAGCCGCGACGCCGCATCCGCCGGCAGCGCCTCGGGACAGGCCTTGGCGAACTCGCCCAGCGCCTCATGGATCGCCGTGCCGCGCTCGCCGGCGCCGGGCGGGGCATCGAGCGGATCGAGCGGCCGCAGCCCAAGCACATGGCGGGCGTAGATCGCATAGGGATCGCGCAGGAAGGTTTCGATCTCGGTGACGCTGAGCCGGGTCGGGCGCAGCGCGGCCGGCGGGGTCGGCGCCGGCCGCCGGATGCGCTCCTTCGCCGGCTCGACATCGAGCGCGCCGGCCACCCGACGCCAGCGGTCGCCGCGCGCGCGCGCGGCGTTCCAGGCCGCGCGCCCGCTCACCGCCGCCAGTCGCTGGAGGAAGCGCGAGGGCACGGTCGGGGCGCCGCCGAGCTTGCGTGGATAGCTCAGCACCAGCTCCGGCGCGCCGCAGGCCTGCGCGAAATCATGCGCGGCGAGGCCGATGCGCCGCTCCGGCACGTCGAGGCCGAGCGCGGCGCGCATCGGCCGGCTCAGCCACGGATCCGGCCGCATCATGGCCGGCCAGACATCCTCGACCAGGCTGGCCAGCACCACCCGGTCGACATCGACGAGACGAGCCTCCAGCGGGCCATAGATGCGCAGCCGCGCCCCGGCGTCGAGCGGCGGACGCACCGGCGTGTCGGCGAGTAGATGCGGCAGCGCCGCCGCATAGTCGGCAAGGCTCATCGCCGGGGCGAGCGGCGCGCCGGCGGCGAGCTCGTCGAAAGCGGTCGCCAGCGCGGTCTCGTCGGACGCGATCTCCGCCGGGGCGTCGCCCTCCCCGGCCAGCACCGCCGCCACCGCCGTGCGATGGGCGGCGACGAGATCGGCGAAGGCGTGCAGGCCCGCCCCGAGGCCGGCGAGCGGCGTCAGTGCCTCGCCGATCCGCCGGGCGAGATCGGCCGCCCGCTCGCGCTGGTCGTCGGTGACGCCGCGACGCGGATCGTCGCGATGCCAGTCCGCCGGCCGGAAGGCAGCGACCGCCGCGGTGAGCCCCTCGGCGCCGGGCGCGGGGCGCGGGCCGCGCAGCACCGTCAGTTCCAGCGCGTCGGTGGCCCGGCCGAGCGGGGCGTGGTCGAGCCCGAAACGCGACGAGGCATGCCGCAGCAGCGCGGCGAGCGGCAGCGGCGCCAGCCGTTCCGCCGCCGCATCGGCGACCAGCCGCGACAGGCGGCCGGCCCCGCTTTCCGACAGCGGCTCGCCGGCGGAATCGTCGATGGCGATGCCGAAGCGCAGCAGCTCGGCGGCGACGCGGCGGGCGAGGTCGCGGTCCGGGGTGATCAGCGCCGCCGTGCGGCTCTCCTCTTCCAGCGCCTCGCGCAGCACCAGCGCGATGGCGAGCGCCTCCTCGCGCGCGTCGTCCGCCTCGATCAGCGTCACCTCGGCGAGCGCCGCCGTGCGCGCCGCCTCCGGCAGGCGCTCGGCGAGGCGAGCCCAGCCCGGCGTCGCCTCGGCCGGCAGCAGCGCTTCCGACAGGAGGGTGTCGCGGCGGTGCGCGGCCGGTTCGGCGAGCTTAACTACCTCCGCGCGACGCACATGCATGCCGCCGAGCAGCCGCGCCAGACCATATTGCGGGTGGCTCGGCGCCGGGCTGGGCTCCTGCGTCAGCGACCGCCAGTCGACCTCCGCCATGTGCAGGTCGAGGCCGGGTAGCACCAGCGCCCCACGCGGCAGCCGGGCGACGGCGTCGAGCAGCCGCGCGGTCGCCGGCATCGAACCGGTGGAACCGGCGGCAATCACCGGCGGTGCCGCCTCGCCAAGCCCCGCCAGCCGGGCCGCCTCGGCATCGATCAGCCGGTCACGGCGCACCGCGGCATCGACCTCCTCGCCCCGCAGGTTCGGCCACACCTCGCGGGCGATCTTGAGGAAGTCGAGCGCCATGTCCCAATAGCGGTCGTGCTCGCCGGGCACGAGATCGTCGAGCCGCGACCACGGCACCTGCTGCGCGCCCATCTCGTCGATCAGCCCGGCCAGCGCGTCGGCCAGCGCGAGGCCGGCACCGGGACCCGCAGCCACCGCGCTGCGCCCGTCCCCGTCGCGGAGCGCCGCCCGCCATTTGCCGACCAGGCTGGCCAGCGCCAGCCGCCGCGTGGTCGGGGCGACCGCTTTGGGCGGGCCGGCGCTCTCCTCCGAGAAGATCAGCGCGTCCTCGTCGACGTCGCCGACCGGGACGATCTTCGGCAGCAGCGTGGTGCCGCCCATGCGCCGGCGCAGCTCCTCGGCGAAGAGGCGGCCGGCGCGGCGGGTCGGCAGGTAGATGGTGGCGGAGGCCAGTGCCAGCGGATCGCCCAGCGGCGCGAAGCCGGGCACCAGCCCGCCGCCGAGCAGCGCCTCGGCCAGCACCGGCAGGAACGGCGCGGAAGAGGGAATGGTGAAGACGCGCGGCGACGGGCGCACCGACCCGGCGCGGCCCTCACCTACCGTCTCCGCGAATTCGAACGACGTCTGCGACGCGGGCATGCTCCGGCCTGTCGAATCGTGCCTCGGCTGAGTGTAGAGGATGCGCCGGGCAAACGCCCGGCTACTCGGTCGACAGGCTGATGGCCTGCTCCGCCTCGCTGATCGCTTCCGGCGTGCCGACATGCATCCACACGCCCTCGAGGCGCAGACCGAACAGCCGGCCGGCTTCTGCGGCGCGGGCGAACAGCTTCACCAGCGAGAACGGTCCCTCCGGCGCGCCGGCGAACAGCCCCGGCGACAGCACCGCCGCCCCGGCATAGACGAAGGGCGCCACGAGGCGCTCGCCGCGCAAGGTGAGCCGGCCGTCGCCATCCATGGAGAAATCGCCGCGCCCGTCATAGCCGACCGAGCCGGTCGAGGCGGCGAGCAGCAGGAGCGCATCCATCTTCTCGGGATCGAAATCGGCGATCAGGCTCGGCAGATTGGGGCGGATGCCCTCGATCCAGATGGTGTCGGAATTGATCGAGACGAACGGCCCGTCGCCGAGCAGCGGCAGCGCCTTGACGATGCCGCCGCCGGTGTCGAGCAATTGGCCGCGCTCGTCGGAGAACACCACCTGCGGCCGGGTGCGGCCGGCGAGGTGCCCTTCCAGCAGGTCGGCGAAATAGTGGAGATTGACCACCGCCGTCCCGATGCCGGCATCGGCCAGCCGGTCGAGCACGTGATCGACCAGCGGCTTGCCGGCGACGTCCACCATCGGCTTCGGCCGGTCGTCGGTGAGCGGGCGCATGCGGGTGCCGAGACCGGCGGCGAGCACCATGGCGTTACGGATCGGGCTCATGTCGTCTGCGGCTGCTCGGAAGGTTGGGCGACGGGTTGGCCGGCAGGCTGGCCCGGCGCGGGAACGTGCCGGTCGAACCACGCCTTCAGCGGCGCCAGCTCGGTGAAGGCGAGCCCGCGCTGGAGATAGCTCCATATCCGCGGGATGTGGCGAAGGTATTGCGGCTTGCCGTCGCGCTTGTCGAGCCGGGCGAAGATGCCGAGAATCTTGGTCGCCCGCTGCGCGCCCATCACCGCATAGGAGGCGGCGAAGGCGCGGATATCGAAATCCTCCTCCACCCGCCGGTCGCGGATGTAGCGGCCGAGCAGCTGCAGCTCCAGCTCCTCCGACACGTCGACGCGGGCATCCTGCGCCAGCGAGACGAGATCATAGGCCGGCGGCCCCATCACCGCGTCCTGGAAATCGATCAGCCCGACGCGGGCCAGTCCCTGCCGCTCGGGCAGCCAGATCAGGTTCGGCGAATGATAGTCGCGCAGCACCCAGGTCGGCTTCTGCGCCAGCGACGAGGCCAGCGCCGCCGTCCACAGGCCGCGGAACTCGGCGCGCAGCGCGTCGCTCACCTTGGCGCCGCCGCGATGGGGGATATACCAGTCGAGCAGCAGCTCGACCTCGATCAGCAGCGCCGGCAGGTCGTAAGCCGGCAATGCATGGTCGTGGTCGGGCGACACCGTCAGCGTCGAGGGCAGTTCCATGCCGTGCAGCGCGGCGAGCACGTCGGTCGCCGCCTCGTAGCGCTCGGCGACCGGCGCCGGCGGAATCCCCGCCACCACGCCGGCATCGCCGAGATCCTCGATGACCAGAAGGCCGCTGGCGAGATCGGCGGCATAGATGGTCGGCGCCGAGAAGCCGCGCGCCGAAAGGCCGCGCGCCATGGCGACGAAGGGCTTCACGTCCTCGGCGAGATGGGCGATCTGGCTGTAGGGCTTACCGCCCTGCACCGGCGGACCGTCCGGCCGGCGCGGCGCGTTCATCAGGACGGCGCCGCGCGCCTTGCCGACCAGCCGCTCATAGGAGCGGCTGGAGGCATCGCCCTGCAGATGCTTGCGGCGGGCAGGACCGAAGCCGGCGAGATCGATCAGCGAGCGGATCGACTTCATGCGGCGCAGCGCGTCGGCGACCCGGCCATAGGCCATCAGCCGGACGCGGCGGGTGGTATCGCCCGCCTCCGGCGCCATGGCGATGTGCACGTCGAGCCGGTTCGGCACCGCCAATACCGCGGGCGCCTGCTCCGGCCACTCGACCAGCGCGATGGCACCGTCGGCCATTTCGTCCCAGCCGATCTCCTCGAGCTCGGACGGGTCGCCCAGCCGGTAGAAATCGGCATGCACCACGCGGTGGCGCGGCAGGTCGTAGGTCTGCACGAGATTGAAGGTGGGGCTCGGCACTTCGAGGTCGAGATCGTCGGCGAGCGCGCGGATCAGCGCCCGCGCCAGCGTCGACTTGCCCGCGCCCAGATCGCCTTCAAGGGCGACGAGATCGCCCGGCACCAGCGCGAAGGCGAGGTCCATGGCGAGCCGGCCGGTCGCGTGCTCGTCCGGCAGCACCACGCTCCAATGCACGGGAGTCCCGGCAGCTTGCGTTCCCACGGCCTGACCCACTCCGATCTGCCCCTCCTTCATCGCCCTTTCCGTCCTATTCCGCCGCCACCTGCGCCGTGCCGCTGTCGAGCGGGAAGCGGCAGGTGACCAGCGTGCCGCCGCCCGGCGCCGGGCCGATCTGGATCGAGCCGCCATGCAGGGCGATCAGCGAGCGGACGATGGACAGGCCGAGCCCGACCCCGCGATGGCGCGAGCCGGAGGTGTGGCTCTCGAAGCGGTCGAACAGCCGGGCGCCGATCTCCGGCGGGATGCCCGGCCCCTGGTCGCGCACCTGGAAGATCACCTCGCCGCCGCGCCGATCGGCCGACAGCCGCACCGTCGAGCCGGCCGGCGCGAACCCGACCGCGTTGGACAACAGATTATACAGCACCTGCCGCACCCGCTTGGCATCGGCGCGGAAGCTGCCGGCACTCGCCGGCGCCTCGATGGCAAGGGTGAGGCTGCCCTCGACCAGCCGGTCGCGCACGCCCTCGGCGGCGGCCTCCATCGCCGCGCGCACATCGACCTCGGCGAGGTCGAGCGTCATCGCCCCGGCGTCGATGGTGGCGAGGTCGAGAATGTCGTTGATGATGGCGAGCAGCGCCGCGCTGCTCTCGGTGATGTGGTTCACATAGGCGCGCTGGCGGTCGTTGAGCGGCCCGATGCCGGTGTCGTCCAGCAGCTGCGCGAAGCCGATGATGGTGGTCAGCGGCGAGCGCAGCTCATAGGAGACATGGCTGACGAAGGTGCTCTTGAGGTGGTCGGCGGCAACCAGCGCATCGTTGCGGTCGACCAGCGCCCGCTCGACATGCACGCTGTCGGTGACGTCGCGCAGCGTCACCAGCGTGCCGCCATCCGGCAGCGGCTGGGTCGAGCCGTCGAGGATCAGGCCGTCGGCCCGCTCCATGCGGAAGGCGGCGGGAATCCGCGCTTCGATGCCGGTGACTGTCGCGCGCAGCCGCCCCCATGCCGCCTCATCGGCAAAGAGCCCACGGCAGGCGTCGACCACCGCGTCGATATGCGGCCGGCCGGCGAGCTGCCCGGCCTCCAGCCGCCACATGTGGCGGAAGGCGCTGTTGGAAAGGCCGAGACGCCCGTCGCTGCCGAACACCGCCACCGCCTCGGCGAGCGCGTCGAGCGTCTCGCTCTGGATGCGGGTGAGCGCGTTGAAGCGGCTTTCCAGAGCGAGGCGTTCGGTCACCTCGTCGAACAGATAGGTGACACCGCCCTCGGGATTGGGCGCGGTGACCACGCGCAGCGTGCGCCCGCCCGGCAGGTGCCACCAATGCTCACGCGGCTCTATGCTGCGATAGGCCTCGTGCAATTCGGCGCGCCAGGCACGGAAATCCGCCTGCTCCGGCAGGCGGCGCGCGGCGCGCAGCCGGTCCAGCACCGCGACGTCGCTCGGCCGGTCGTCGAGGAAGGCAGGCGCGAGGTCGAACAGCGTCGCATAGGCGGCATTGTGGAAGATCAGCCGCTGGTCCTCGCCGAAAATGGCGACGGCGGTAGACAGCTGGTCGAGGGTGCGCCGATGCGCGCCCAGCGCGTGGGCGAGCTCGGCGCGCAGCCGCTCCTCCTCGGTGGCGTCGAGGGCGATGCCGGCGGTGCCATCGGCCACCGAGCTCTCCCGGACGTCGACGAGGCGACGGCTGCCGGCCATCACCACCGGCAGCCGGGCTCGGAAGGCGCCGGCCTCGGCGAGCGCGACCAGCGCCTGCCGCCGGCCGGCGGCGTCGAGCAGAGCGAGGTCGCGGCCGAGCGCGTCCTTGAGGTCGCGCGCCTCGACGGCATGCACATAGGCGGCATTGGCATAGGCGAGCCGCCCCCCGCCATCGGCGAGCCAGGTGGGGGCGGGAATGGCGTCGACGAGATTGCGCAGCGCCCGGGTCTGGTTTTCCAGCAGCGCGTGTGCCTCGGCGAGCCGGGCATGGTCGCGCCGCACCCCGGTGATGTCGCGCAGCCGCAGCACCACGGCCGAGCCGACCGGCCGGCCGTCGGCCTCGACATAGCGCCCGTCCTGGCTGACCAGCGAGAGGGCGAGCGGCGTGCCGCGGGCCCGCAACAGGTCCACCGCCGCGTCGATCTCGCGCGCCGAGGGAGCGGAGAGCCAGCTGCCGAAGGCGAGGATCCGCCCCGGCGCGGCGACCCCGGTAAAGGCCGGCGTGTTGCCGATGATTTCGGGATCGCCGGTGGGATCGCGCCAGACCACGACGATCTGCGGCTCGGCCATCAGCAGCGCGCGGCCTTCCTCGATCTGCGCTTCCAGCCGCGAAATCTCGGCGAAGGCATGCTCCTCGCGCGCGCGGGCGGCGCGGCGGAAGCGCACATGCACGATGGCGGTGGTAGTGGCGAAAGCGAGCAGGCCGAGCGCCAGAGACAGGCCGACCAGCGTGCCCGGATCGAGCGCGGCGATGCTGCGCGCCGCGCCGCCCAGAACGTCCGCGGCACGGGCCGGCGCCGTGCCGACCATGGACGCGACCAGCGCAGTGGTGCGGAGCAGGCCGAGCCGTCTACGGGAGCGAATACCGGCGGCGGCGCGCCCCGTGAAGGTCCGCGCCCATCCGTCTGCACCGCCGTTGCCGGCCGGTTGCGCCATCCGCGCCCGTCCCCCTTGTCCCGCCGCTCAGCCCCGTATCGGTTCGGCGTGGATCAGACCACGCCGAACATGCCGAATCAGTGCGACTGTAGCGAAGCCGGACTCGCTCTGGAATGGCCGAGGAGAGGACGGTTCACAGCCCTTCGAACAGGGCGGTGGAAAGGTAGCGTTCCGCGAAGGACGGGATGATGACCACGATGGTCTTTCCCGCCATGTCCGGCCGGGCGCCGATCTCCAGCGCCGCCGCGATCGCCGCGCCGGAGGAGATGCCGACCGGGATGCCGTCCAGCCGCGCCACCGCACGCGCGGTCTCGAAGGCGGTCTGGTTGCCGACCGTCACCACCTCGTCGATCACCGAGCGGTCGAGCACTTCGGGAATGAAGCCGGCGCCGATGCCCTGGATCTTGTGCGGACCGGGCTGGCCGCCGGACAACACCGGAGAATCCTCCGGCTCCACCGCCACCATGCGCAGGCTCGGCTTGCGGGGCTTCAGCACCTGGCCGATGCCGGTGATGGTGCCGCCGGTGCCGACACCCGACACCACCACGTCCACCGCGCCATCGGTGTCGTTCCAGATTTCCTCGGCGGTGTAGCGCCGGTGCGCCTCCGGATTGGCCGGATTGCGGAACTGCTGCGGGATGATGGCGTCCGGCAGGTCCTTCACCAGTTCCTCGGCCTTGGCCACCGCGCCGCGCATGCCCTGCGCCGCCGGGGTCAGCACCAGTTCGGCGCCGAGCAGGGCCAGCATCTTGCGCCGCTCCACCGACATCGATTCCGGCATCACCAGCATCAGCTTGTAGCCATGCGACGCCGCCACGAAGGCGAGCGCGATGCCGGTATTGCCGGAGGTCGGCTCCACCAGCACGGTGCCGGGCTTCAGCACGCCGGCCTCTTCCATCGCCTCGATCATCGAAAGGCCGATGCGGTCCTTGACGCTGGCGAGCGGGTTGAAGAATTCGAGCTTGGCGAGGATGCGCGCCTTCACGCCCCGCTGCGCCGGCAGGCGACGCAGCTCGACCAGCGGCGTGTCGCCGACCGTCTCGGTGATCGAGGAATAGACGCGGCCGCGGCCGGGCTTCGCGGCGGAAGAACCGGCGACGGCCGGCGGGTTGGCGGGAGCGAGGGCGGGCTCGGCCATGGATGCCTCCGATAGGACGTGGTCGCATAGAGCGTGGTCGCGGCGGATGCCTTGTCCGCCAGCGTTACCCGAGGCCTAGCATATTCACGTAATACTGTCGAGAAAGTGAAATATCACGAAACTAAATCGTGAAATCTATGCCTTCCGGCATCGAGCGGCGGTCTTCCTTCTGTGCCGAGCTGCGACACAGATCCTCGACCGTCACCGCGTCCAGCGCCGCCTCGAAGGTGCGCTCGGCTTCGCCGACCGCCGGCTGGATGACATCGCGCACGATGGTGGGCAGGCTGTCGAGCGCGTCGCCGGCCTCGGCCTCCACCACCCGCACGATCTCGGCGACGGTGATGCGCCGCCGCTCGCGCGCGAGTTCATAGCCGCCGCGCGGACCGCGTACGCCCTTCAGCACCCCCGCATGCACCAGCGACTGCAGCACCGGCTCCAGATGGCGCGGCGGCAATTCGTGGCGCGCTGCCAGCGCCTTGGCCGCCACCGGCGTGCCCCGCGCATAGAGGGCGACGTCGACAACGGCGGCGATGGCCAGCAGGCTTTTATCGGACAGACGCGGCATGGCTCATTGGCTAGCGCGATATTTGCCCGGCGTCGAGCCCCGTGGAGCCAAATCCACCATTCCCTCGCGTTGTTTTTTCTAAATCACGAGATTCTTCGAGAGTCACGCGCGCGACCGGGGCGACGACCATCTGGGCGATGCGCATGCCGCGCTCGATGGTGAACGGCTCCGCCCCGAGATTGACCAGCAGCACCTTCACCTCGCCGCGATAATCCGAATCGACGGTGCCGGGCGCGTTGAGCACGGTCACGCCGTTCTTCAGCGCCAGGCCGGAGCGCGGGCGCACCTGCGCCTCGTGCCCCACCGGCAAGGCAAGGCAGAGGCCGGTCGGCACCGCGGCACGGGCCAGCGGGGCGAGCACCAGCGGCTCACCGGCCGGCACGGCGGCGATGAGATCCAGCCCGGCGGCGCCTTCGGTCGCATAGCTCGGCAGCGGAAGGCCCTCGCCATGCGGCAGGCGCTGGACGGGAACGGCAAGACTCACGATCAGTTCTCCTGCGGGGCCAGCGCCTCGGCGATGCGGGCGATCAGGCGGTGGCCGACCTCCGCCTTGGACGCGGCTGGCCAGTGTTCGACACCGGCGGCGCTGACGAGATGCACCTCGTTGCGGTCGCCACCCATCACGCCGCCGGCAATGCCGCTCTCCTGCGACACATCGTTGGCGACGATCCAGTCGCAGCCCTTGCGGGCGAGCTTGGCCGTGGCGTGCTCGATGACGTTCTGCGTCTCCGCCGCGAAGCCGATGACCAGACGCGGACGCCCGGCGCCGCGCCGGGCGATGCCGGCGAGGATGTCGGGATTCTCCGTCAGCATCAGCGGCGGGATGGCGTTGCCGTCCTTCTTCAGCTTTTGCCCGGCCTGGCTCGCCACCCGCCAGTCGGCCACCGCGGCGGCGAAGATCGCCGCATCGGCAGGAAGCGCGGCTTCCACCGCTGCCAGCATTTCGCGCGCGGTCTCGACGCGTCGCACCGCGACGCCCGCCGGGTCCGGCAGGTTCACCGGCCCGCAGACCAGCGTCACCCGTGCCCCGGCGGCAGCGGCGGCGGCGGCAATGGCATGGCCCTGCTTGCCGGAGGAGCGATTGGCGATGTAGCGCACCGGATCGATCGGCTCATGCGTCGGCCCGGAGGTAACGAGCACATGCCGCCCGGCCAGCGCGCTACCGGCCGCCAGCAGGGCTTCGGCAGCGGCGGCGATCTCCGTCGGCTCGGCCATGCGGCCGATGCCTTCCTCGCCGCGCTCCGCCATCGCCCCCGCCTTCGGACCGACGAAGGCGACGCCGTCGCCGGTCAGCACCGCGACGTTGCGGGCGGTCGCCGGATGCGTCCACATGGCCGGGTTCATCGCTGGGGCGACGAGCACCGGCACCCGCGCAGCCAACAGCACCGCACCGGCGAGGTCGTCGGCAATGCCGGCGACCATCCTGGCCATGCGGTCGGCGGTGGCCGGCGCGACGATGACGAGATCGGCCTCGCGGGCGAGGCGGATATGGCCGATATCCTGCTCGGCGGCGCGGTCGAACAGCTCGGTGAACACCGGCTCGTGCGACAGCGCCCCGGCGGCGAGCGGGGTGACGAATTTCTGCGCCGCCTCGGTCATCACGACGCGCACCCGCGCGCCGCGCTCCTTCAGCCGGCGGATGAGATCGAGGCTCTTATAGGCGGCGATGCCACCGCCGATGATGAGAAGGACCGTCTTGCCTGCGAGCATGCGCTTCACCGTTTCCCGGCGGCAGTCGTAACAGAGCCGGGCGCCTCAGAAAATCAGATGCGCCGCCAACAGCGCGACGATCACCCACAGCGCCCAGGTAAGCCCGCGATTGCCGCGCCCTTCCGCCCGGCCGATCGCCTCCACGGTCTCCGGCGCCAGCGCGAGCCCGTCGCGCGTCGCGCGGTCGAGCTGGCTGGCGATGCGCTGGCCCTGGGCGATCAGGTCCGGCAGCGCCTGCAGCCCGCGCCCTACCGCCTGAAGGCCATGCGCCGCCTCCTCCAGCTTGCCGGCCGGGCCGAGATTGCGCTCGATCCATGTGCGCACCACCGGCTCGGCGGTCCGCCACATGTTGAGCTGCGGATCGAGGGTGCGCGCCACCCCCTCCACCACCACCATGGTCTTCTGGAGCAGCAGCAGTTCGGGCCGCGTCTTCATGTCGAACAGCGCGGTGACCTCGAACAGCAGGGTCAGCAGCTTCGCCATGGAGATCTCGCTGGCGCTGCGCGAATGGATCGGCTCGCCGATGGCGCGGATCGCCTGCGCGAAATCCTCCACCGAATGATGCATCGGCACATAGCCGGCCTCGAAATGCACCTCGGCGGTGCGGATCCAGTTGCGGGTGATGAAGCCGTAGAGGATCTCGGCGAGGAAACGCCGCTCCTTCACCCCGAGTCGGCCCATGATGCCGCAATCCACCGCCACCAGCCGGCCCTCGGCATCGATGAACAGGTTGCCGGGATGCATGTCGGCATGGAAGAAGCCGTCGCGCAGCGCGTGGCGCAGGAAGGACTGCATCAGGATGCGCCCGAGCTCCGGCAGGTCGTGGCCGGCAGCGCGCAGCGCCTCCATGTCGTTCAGCTTGATGCCGTCGATCCACTCGGTGGTCAGCACCTCCCGCCCGGTGCGGTCCCAGTCGACCGCCGGCACGCGGAAATCGGTCTCGGCCTCGGTATTCTGCGCCAGCTCGGAGAGCGCGGCGGCCTCGAGCCGCAGGTCCATCTCCATCGCCACCGAACGGGCGAGCGTATCGACGATGGCGACGAGGCGCAGCCGCTGGCCTTCGGGCGAGGCCTTCTCGCCGATCCGCGCCGCCCGGTAGAAGGAGGAGAGGTCGGCGCGGAAGCGCGCCTGCACGTCCGGCCGCAGCACCTTCACCGCGACCCGGCGCGACGCGCCTTCGGCCTCGCGCGTGTCGCCCTGGTGCACCTGCGCGATGGAGGCGGCGGCGATGGGCGGCCCCAGCGTCGTGTAGAGCGCCGCGACCGGACGGTCGAGGGTGCGGGCGATCGCCGCCTCCGCCACCGCCTGCGGGAAGGCCGGCATGCGGTCCTGCAGCACTTCGAGGTCGCGCGCCATCTCCGGCCCGACCACGTCCGGCCGCGTCGCCAGGAACTGGCCGAGCTTCACATAGGAAGGCCCGAGCCGCGACAGCGCGGCGCCGAGCGCGGCGGCACTGGAACGGCCGTCGCGGCGCTCGATCAGCCGGGCAAGGCGGAACAGCGGCTCGGTGCCGGGCGGCAATATGTCGGGATCGACGCGGGCAAGCACGCCCTCGCGCGCCATCACATAACCGGCGCGGGCGAGCCGCAGCATGTCTCCGAAGAAAGTGGCCACGGCGCGCTCAGATCCGCGCGCCGCTGTGCAGGCAGACGATGCCGCCCGTCAGCGGGGTCCAGCCGACGCGCTTCAGCCCGGCCTCGCGCATCATCTGCGCGAACAGCTCCGGCGCCGGGAAGCGGCGGATCGATTCGACGAGATACTGGTAGGACTCGGAATCGCCGGTCACCAGGCGCCCCATGGGCGGGATCGCCTTGAAGGAATAGGTATCGTAGATGGCGTCGAGCCCGGGCACGTCGACGCGGGAGAACTCCAGCACGAAGCAATGCCCGCCCGGCTTCAGCACCCGGCGCATCTCGGACAGCGCCTTGTCCATGCGCGGCACGTTGCGGATGCCGAAGGCAATGGAGGTGGCGTCGAACGACTTGTCCGGGAAGGGCAGTTCCTCGGCATTGGCCTCGACGAACTCGACCTTGTCCGCGTGCCCGAGGCTGGCGGCGCGCTCGCGGCCGACGCCGAGCATGCCGCCATTGATGTCGGCCACCACCGCGCGCGTGCCGGCGCCGCCGGCCTCCACGGTGCGGAACGACACGTCGCCGGTACCGCCGGCGACATCCAGAAGGCGGAACGGCCGGTCGTTCTTCGGCGGGCGGATGCGCGAGACCAGGAGATCCTTCCAGACCCGGTGCAGACCCATGGACATCAGGTCGTTCATCACGTCGTAGCGGCGGGCGACGGAATGGAACACCTCGTCAACCATGCGCTGCTTGTCGCCAAGCGGCACGGTGCGGAAACCGAAATGGGTGTCGGCGCCGGAATCGGTACGGCCAGCGCCCGGCACCGGCTCGGCGGCGTCCTGCGGAATCCCGTCCTGCGCGCTGCTGCCTGCCGTCATCCTGCCCTCGCGATTCCGTCCGGCTCGAACCCTGTGCGACCCGGAACGCGGCGGGACCATAAACGAGCCGTTCCCGCCCGACCAGACGGCGAGCCATGCAAGTGTCGCATGCACAAGTGCCGGCGGGATCGTACGGGGATCAGATCACCCGCACCAGCGTGCCGATGCGCACGCGGTTGTAGAGGTCGATCACATCGTCGTTGCGCATGCGGATGCAGCCGGAGGAGACCGCCTGGCCGATGCTGTCGGCCTCGTTGGTGCCGTGGATGCGGTACAGCGTGTTGCCGAGATAGAGCGCGCGGGCGCCGAGCGGATTGTCCGGGCCGCCTTCCATGCGCTCCGGCAGGCCGGGACGACGGGCGTGCATCTCCGCCGGCGGGATCCAGGCCGGCCACTCGGCCTTGCGGCTGATGCGCTCGGCGCCGTTCCAGGCGAAGCCCTCGCGCCCCACCCCGATGCCGTAGCGGACCGCGCGGCCGCCGCCCTGCAGGAGATAGAGGAAGCGCGCGCCGGTATCGACGATCACTGTGCCGGGCGGATCGGCCGAGACATAGGGCACGATCTGCCGGTTGTACTCGGCATCGACGCCCCGGCCGCCGCCGCCGTTCTGGTAGACCGGCGAGGAGCCGCTGCCGTCGTAATGAATGCCGCCCGCGTCGCCGCTGCCCACCCCGGGGCGGGAGGAGAACACCGCGTAATTGCCGTCGTCGATGCCGTAGAGACCGCCGCCGAAGCCGCCGGCGCCCTGCGCCGCCGCCGGCACCGCCGCCAGCAGGGTCGTCAGCACGGCGACCAGGATGGCGAGAACCGCCCCCGAGGCCACCGCGAGCGCCACCGGGAACCCGGCGGCGCGCCGCTCTTTACGCCGAGGCCGACGCCCCACACACGTCTGCAATCGCATGCCAAGGCTCCGGCGCTACCGTTCCACAGGCCCCCAGCTTTCACCGCGCATGGTTAATGCGCGGTTAGTCGCGGAACATTCGGATCAGGGGCAGCGGACATAGACCATGGTGCCGTAGCGGCCCTGCACTTCCGGGTCGAGCCACTTCAGCACCAGCATCTGCCCGTCGAAACGCACCACTTCGCGGTCGGCCTGCGAGCCCGGCGGCTCATCGGGCAGACCGATATAGATCGGGCCCGGCGCCACCTGCTTGGACACCAGCTCCGACGGCGTCGACTGGTCGGCGAGATACATCATGAAGCCGCCATTCGAGCCGGCGCTGATCACGTAGGGCTGCCGGCAGCCCTGCCGGGCCTGCGCTTCGGTGCGGGCGGCGTCCTCCGGCCGATGGAAGGCGGCGAGGCCCCACTTGCCGACCAGCTGCTGGGCGGTGATCGGCGAGGTGTAGCGCGGCATGGCCGGCTCGATCGGCGACGGCGCCTGCGGGCTGCTGGCACAGGCGGCGACCAGAGCGGCCACCGCGGCGATGAGGGACAGACGCACGAAACGACGGGACAGCTTCATCGAGCACTCCGGGACAGGCAGATGCCGGTCGGACGACCAGCGACCAGGCAAACCCGGCCGCAAGATTAAGGGGTATCTTCCCTGCCTATGGGCTTTACGCAGGGAGCAGGAGAACACAATAGTGCGCCCGCTTCGCCTCGTCGACGTTACCTGAGCCACACTGCGAGAGAATTCCATTGAATCCCCCCTTGATTCGCCCGGCGCTCGACAGTGATGGCGACGCCATCGCCGCGCTGATCGCCGGCGCCTTCGCCGAATATGAGGGGTGCGTCTTCGACCGCGCCGCCGAATTTCCCGAGCTCGACGCCATCGCCAGCCATTTCGAGGCGCGCGGCGGCATCATCTGGGTGGCGGCCGACGGCGCGGCGATCATCGGCTCGCTCGCCGTCGCGCCGATGCGGGTGGAGGGCGTGCCCGCCGGCACGCTGGAGATCACCAAGGTCTATGTCGCCCGCGCCGCCCGCCGCCGCGGCGTCGCCCGCGCGCTGATGAACCACGCCATCGCCTTTGCCGGCGCGCAGGACGCTCAAGAACTGCGCCTGTGGACCGACACGCGCTTCCTCGACGCCCACCGCTTCTATGAGAGCCTCGGCTTCGAGCGCCTGCCCGGTGCGCGGGCCCTCGGCGACCTCTCGGATACCTCGGAATATCCCTACCGCCTGCCTTTCGCCGGCGTGTGACCGACCAATCGCTGACGGGCCCGCCGACAACGAAGCCGTTCACCTTTCCCCGCGAATACTCTAAATCACCGCGGCGAGGCCGCGCGCGGCCCGCGCCGGCCCGATTCGTCCCGCCGGCATGCGACGATCCTTCGCCGACCGGAGCGCGTTTCCGTGCCGGCGCGCCTCGGCGGAGCGTCCCGCCGCGTGAGCCTCGACATGACCCGCCCCGTCAGCGGTCCGGCCGCCGGACGCGCCCACCGCCCCGCCCTCGCCTCTCCCGGCCCCGCCGTGCTGGCGATCGCCGGCATCTTCCTGCTGTCCGTCATGGACGGGGTGATCAAGTTCGTCGCCGAAACCCATTCGACGCCGCAGGTGGCGCTGATGCGCTACCTCGCCGGCGGCGCCATGGCGTTCCTGGTGTTCGCGGCGCTGCGCACGCCGAGGCCCGACCGCGCGACGCTGCGCCCGCATGCCTGGCGCTCGGTGGTGGTGATCGCCACCGCCCTCACCTTCTTCTACGCGCTCGCCACCCTGCCGCTGGCGGTGGTGCTGGCGCTGTCCTTCACCTCGCCGATCTTCATCGCGCTGTTCGCCGGGCTGATTCTCGGCGAGCGGCCCGGCCGCTCGGTGCTGCTCGCCATCGGGCTGGGCTTCATCGGCGTTCTGGTGGTGCTGTCGCATCAGATCACCGCCGCCGATGCGAGCACGACCAGCCATCTCGGCGTCGCCGCCGCGCTGATCTCCGCCGTCACCTACGCGCTCTCCATGGTGGTGCTGAAGAGCCGGGCCTCGCGTGACCCGCTCGCCACCATCGTGCTGTTGCAAAACGTGTTTCCGGCGCTGCTGGTCGCCCCGCTCGGCCTGCTGGCCTGGACGACGACCGACTGGACCGAACTGGTGCTGATGCTGGCCATCGGCGCGCTCGGCACCGGTGGGCATCTCTGCCTCGCCTCCGCCTATCGCAGCGAGGAGGCCAGCCGGCTCGGCGTGTACGAATACACCGCCTTCATCTGGGCCATCGCCATCGGCTTCTTCGCCTTCGGGGAAGTGCCGGGCTTCGGCACGCTGGTCGGCGCCGGGCTGATCATCGGCGGCGCGCTGCTGGTCTCGCGGCGGCGCCGGCTGCCGGAGCCGGAGGTCGATGTCGGCCCCTGACATTTTTCCGTTCCGGCAGCACTTTACGGAAGCCGTGGCGGACAATGGGGTGGACGGCCGGGCGCCACCGACTAATTTGTCGGGCAGCCGGACCCACCCTCCGACCCGGAGACTTCGCATGCGATCCGCCGCCCACCGCTCGCCCTTGCTCGCCCGACTCGCCGCCGGCGCAGCCCTGCTGCTGGCGAGCGTCGCCGCCACGGTGCCGGCCGGCGCCGCCGAGCCGATCCGCATCGGCGAGCTCAACAGCTACAAGGCGCAGCCGGCCTTCCTCGAGCCCTATCGCAAGGCGATGGAACTCGCCGTCGAGCAGGTCAACGCCGCCGGCGGCATCAACGGGCGTCCGCTCGAACTGATCACCCGCGACGATGGCGGCAATCCCGGCGACGCGGTGCGTGTCGCCGAGGACCTCGTCACCCGCGAAAAGGTCGACGTGCTCACCGGCACCTTCCTGTCGAATGTCGGCCTCGCCGTCGCCGGCTTCGCCGACAAGCGCAAGGTGTTCTTCCTCGCCTCCGAGCCGCTCACCGACAAGATCACCTGGGCGGACGGCAATCGCTACACCTTCCGCCTGCGCGCCTCCACCTACATGCAGGTGGCGATGCTGATGCCGCATGCGGTGAAGGCGAACAAGAAGCGCTGGGCGCTGGTCTACCCCAACTACGAGTACGGCCAGTCGGCCGCCGCCACCTTCAAGACCCTGCTGAAGGCGGCGCAGCCCGACGTCGAGTTCGTCGCCGAGCAGGCGACCCCGCTCGGCAAGCTCGACGCCGGCGCGGTGGCGCAGGCGCTGGCCGACGCCAAGCCCGACGCGGTATTCAACGTGCTGTTCGCCGCCGACCTTGCCAAATTCGTGCGCGAGGCCAACAGCCGCGGCACGCTGGACGGCACCTTCGTCGTCAGCCTGCTGTCCGGCGAGCCGGAATATCTCGACCCGATGAAGGACGAGGCGCCGCAGGGCTGGGTCGTCACCGGCTATCCCTGGTACGCCATCGACACGCCCGAGCACAAAGCCTTCCTCGACGCCTACCAGAAGAAGTATGGCGAGCCGCCGCGCCTCGGCTCGATCGTCGGCTACACCTCCATCATCTCGCTCGCCGAGGGATTGAAGAAGGCCGGCGGCCCGGACACCGAGAAGCTGGTCGAGGCCTTCAAGGGGCTGGCCGTCTCCGGCCCGTTCGGCCCGTTCACCTACCGCGCCAGCGACCATCAGGCCACCATGGGCGCCTTCGTCGGCACGCTCGGGCAGAAGGACGGCAAGGGCGTGATGCTCGATCCCGTCTATGTCGACGGGGCGAGCGTGCTGCCCTCCGACGCCGAGGTGGAGAAGCTGCGGCCCAACCGCGACTGATCCCGCTCAGGCCGGCCGAGGTCGGGAAAGGCACGCTCCGTTGACCCTCGATTCGCTGGCGTTCCAGATGATCAACGGGCTGGCCTCGGCCTCCGGCCTGTTCTTCGTCGCCGCCGGCCTGTCGATCATCTTCGGCGTCACCCGCATCGTGAACATGGCGCATGGCGCCTTCTACATGCTGGGCCTGTATCTCGCGGTGACGCTGGCCGACCGGCTGCCCGGGCCCTTCGGCTATTGGGGCGGGCTCCTCCTCGCCGCCCTCGCCGTCGGCCTGCTCGGCGCCGCGGTGGAGGTGCTGCTGCTCCGGCGCATCTACCACGTGCCGGAGCTCTACCAGCTGGTCGCCACCTTCGCCCTTGCCCTTATCCTCAATGACGCCGCGCTGTGGATCTGGGGGCCGGAAGACCTGCTCGGCCCGCGCGCGCCGGGGCTGAAGGGCTCGATCGAACTGCTCGGCCGGCGGCTGCCGGACTATGACGTCTTCCTCGCCCTTGCCGGCCCGGCGGTGCTGCTGGCGCTGCACCTCTTGATGAAGCGCACCCGCTTCGGCCGAACCGTGCGCGCGGCGACGCAGGACCGCGAGATGGTGGCGGCGCTCGGCATCAATCAGGCGCTGCTGTTCACCGCCGTCTTCGCGCTCGGCGCCTTCCTCGCCGGGCTCGGCGGCGCGCTGCAGACCGCGCGCGAGCCGGCCAACCTCAATCTCGACCTCGCCGTGCTCGGCGACGCCTTCGTGGTGGTGGTGATCGGCGGCATGGGCTCGATCCCCGGCGCCTATGTCGCCGCCGTGCTGGTGGCACTGGTCAAGGCGCTGTGCATCGCGCTCGGCACCGTCGAGATCGCCGGCTGGGCGTTCAACATGACCAAGCTGACGCTGGTCGCCGAGTTCCTGGTGATGGCGCTGGTGCTGGTGCTGCGCCCGCAGGGACTGTTCGGCCGCCCGCATGGCGCCCCGGCGCGGGGACTGGCGAGCGAGGCGCCGTTGCGCCCGATGGGCGGCACCGGCCTCGCCCTCGCCGGCGCCGCTTTGGTCGCCGCCCTCGCCGTGCCACTCGTCGCCACCGCCTGGGCCTATGCCCCGGTGCTCGCGCTCGACATGCTGATCGCCGTCATCTTCGCTGCCTCGCTGCACCTGTTGATGGGACCGGGCGGCATGGCCTCCTTCGGCCACGCCGCCTATTTCGGTCTCGGCGCCTACGGCACCGCGCTGGCGGCGACCGGGCTCGGCCTGCCGACGCTGCCGGCCTTCGGCATCGGCATCCTCGCCGCCGGGGCCGGCGCGCTGGTCTTCGGCTGGTTCTGCGTGCGGCTGGAAGGCGTCTATCTCGCCATGCTGACGCTGGCCTTCGCACAGATCGTCTGGTCCGTGGCGTTCCAGTGGGAGGAGGTCACAGGCGGCTCCAACGGGCTGATCGGCATCTGGCCGGACTGGCCGTTCGACAGCCGGACCGGGCTCTATCTCGCCGCGCTCGCCGTCGCCGTGGTCGTGCTCTGTCTCATTCGCCGGCTGATCTTCGCTCCCTTCGGCCATGCGCTGCGCGCCGGGCGCGACGCGCGCCTGCGGGCGGAAGCCTCCGGCATCGACGTCGCCCGCATCCGCTGGCTCGGCTTCCTCGTCTCCGGCCTCGTCGCCGGCGCGGCGGGCGGGCTCTACGCCTTCGCCAAGGGCTCGATCTCGCCGGAGACGCTGACGGTCGGGCGCTCCATCGACGCGCTGGTGATGGTGCTGCTGGGCGGGCTCGGCAGCCCGGCCGGACCGGTACTGGGCGCCGGCGCCTTCACCCTGCTGCAGGACACGGTGATGCGCGAGACCGATTACTGGCGCGCTTTGCTCGGCGTGCTGATCCTCGCGCTGGTGCTGCTGTTTCCCGGCGGCATCGCCGGCGGGAGGCTGCGCCGATGAGCGAAGTGCCCGTGAGCGGAGTGCCCGTGCTCAGTGTCGACAACATCGCCAAGGCCTATGGCGGCGTGCAGGCGCTGGGTGGGGTGAGCTTCGAGGTGCGGGCCGGCGAGCTGCTGGCGCTGATCGGCCCCAACGGCGCCGGCAAGTCGACCTGCTTCAACGTGGTGAACGGCCAGATCCGTCCCGATGCCGGCACGGTGCGGCTGGCCGGGCGCGACATCACCGGCATGCCGCCGCGCGCCATTGCCCGGCTCGGCGTCGGGCGTACCTTCCAGATCGCCGCCGTCTTCGGCTCGCTCACTGTGCTCGCCAATGTCGAGACCGCCCTCGCCGCGGCGCGCGGGAAGAGCTTCGGCCTGTGGCGCCCGCAGGCCGGCATGGCGCGTGCGCAGGCGCTCGACCTCCTCGACC
This sequence comes from Ancylobacter sonchi, assembly GCF_018390695.1. GTDB lineage: Bacteria > Pseudomonadota > Alphaproteobacteria > Rhizobiales > Xanthobacteraceae > Ancylobacter > Ancylobacter sonchi. The sequence goes on from NZ_JAHBGF010000026.1 coordinate 72,522, forward strand.
AGACCGGGATCGCCGCCCTGGCGGGCCGGCCGGCGGCCGGGCTCGCCTATGGTGACGTCAAGCGGCTGGAGCTCGCCATCGCGCTCGCCGGTTCGCCGCGCCTGCTGCTGATGGACGAGCCGACCGCCGGCATGGGCGCGCATGAGCGCCTCGCCTTGATCGGCCTGGTGCGTAGGCTTGCCGCCGCGCATGGGCTGGCCGTGCTGTTCACCGAGCATTCCATGGATGTGGTGTTCGGCCATGCCAGCCGCGTCGTGGTGCTGGCCCGCGGCCGGGTGATCGCCGATGGCAGCGTCGAGGCGGTGCGTGCCGATCCACGGGTGCGGGCGATCTATCTCGGCCATGCCGGCACGGAGGCGGGGGCATGACGGCGCAGCTGCTGGAGATCCAGGGGCTGGAGGCCTGGTACGGCCCGGCCCAGGCGCTGTTCGGCCTCTCGCTCGCCGTCGGGCGCGGTGAGGCGGTAGCGCTGATCGGCCGCAACGGTGCGGGCAAGAGCACGACGCTCAAGGCGGTGATGGGGCTGGTGCGCCGCCGCGCCGGCCGCCTCGCGTTGGATGGCGCCGACATCTCGGCCCTGCCGACCCACCACATCGCCCGCCTTGGCGTCGGCTACGTCCCCGAGGATCGCCGCATCTTCACCGAGCTGACGGCCGAGGAAAATCTCGACCTCGCCCGCCGCCCCGGCCGCGACGGCTCCGACCGCTGGCCGACGGAGCGGCTGTTCGCGCTGTTCCCCAATCTCGCCGAGCTGCGGCGACGGCGCGGCGACGCCATGTCCGGCGGCGAGCAGCAGATGCTGGCGGTGGCGCGCGCTTTGGTCGGCAATCCCGAGCTTTTGCTGCTCGACGAGCCCTCCGAGGGCGTGGCGCCGATCATCGTCGAGGAGATGACGACGGCCTTCCGCACGCTGAAGGCGGACGGGCTGTCCATTCTGCTGTCGGAGCAGAACGTCGCGCTCTGCGCCGAACTGTGCGACCGCGCCTACCATATCGATCAGGGCGAATTGCGCTGGAGCGGGCCGATGGCCGACGCCAGCTCGATTGTGGAGTAGGCCGATGGCGGAAGAGCCGGCCCCTCACCCGCGTGGCGCGAAATCGCCGAGCAGCCCGGTATAGGGCTTGGCCCGCGGCGGGGCATAGGCGCCGGCCTTGGAGGTGGTGAGGCCGACGCGCACCAGCCCTTCCATCAGCGCCACCGCGCAGGCGACGCCGTCGATCACCGGCACGCCGTGCTCCTCGCCGAGCGCGCGGGCGAGATCGGCCATGCCGGCACAGCCCAGCACCACCGCCTCGGCATGGTCCTCGCGCACCGCCCGGCCGATTTCCGCCGAGATGCGGGCGCGGGCATCGGAGGCGGGGTCCTCCAGCTCCAGCACCGCGACATCGGAGGCGCGCACCCGCGCGCAGCGCCGCGACAGCCCGTAGCGGTCGAGATTGGCCTCGATCACCGGGACCGAGCGCGACAGCGTCGTCACCACGGCGAAGCGATGGGCGATCAGGCTCGCCATGTGGAAGCCAGCCTCGCCGATGCCGATCACCGGCGCCCTCGCCAGCGCACGGGCGGCGTCGACGCCGGTATCGTCGAAGCAGGCGACGATATGGCCGTCGACCGCCTCGGCCTCCGCCCGCGCCACCGCATCGATCAGGCCGGGCAAGGCAAGGGCGTCGTCGTAATAGCCCTCGATGGAGGCCGGCCCCATCCGCGAGGTCGCCGGCAGGATGGTCGTCGCCTCCGAGGCGACCAGCCGGGCGGCGGCGGCGATCTTGTCGGTCATCGACTGGGTGGTGTTCGGATTGACGAGATGGAGGCGCACGTTCGGGCTACCGGCTTGCAGGAGGGGCGATGCGCCGACCTTGTCACGCTCGCCGCCTTGCCGCCAGCACCGGTTCCAAACTTACGGCGCGTGACGTCCCATGCCGTGGCCCGCCGCAGGGAACCGGAGAGCCGCGGCTTTCCATCGCCGAGGCCGTGCGGTAAGTTGGCGGACGGAACCCCTTGAATTCATTGACAGGTTGGGCTCGTGCTCAAGATCGCCTTCCTTTTCGTCGGCGCCGACGCCTTTCGCGCGCGCTGGTATGTGCTGCCGGTCCTGGGAGCCGTGCTACTGGTGCTGGCCAGCCTGCTCGCCCTCGATGCGTCCGACGGCGTCACGCTGGTGACCAAGGAAGCCATGGGTGCCGTCTTCATCCTCAACGGCCTGCTGGCGCTCTATGTGTTCGTGGCCCTGCCGCGCGAGGGCTCGCGCTACCTGTCCTTCCTGAAGGCGACCGCGCTGATCGTGCTCGGCAGCCTGATCCTCGATTTTCCGCTGGAGACCCGGATCACCATCGCCTGGCTGTTCGGCTTCGCCTTCGCCGTCGACGGCGTCGGGCGCATCGCCACCGCCACCGTGCTGCGCTTTCCCGGCTGGCAGGTACTGGCGGCCTGCGGGGTGGTCGAACTGCTGCTCGCGCTGCTGATCGTCACCGAATGGCCGCTGTCGCACAACCAGAACATCCCGTTCTGCATCGCGCTGCTGCTCGGCTTGTGGGGCTGGCTGCTGGTGCGGTTCGGCCTGATGCTGCGCTCGCTGGAGGATGAGGCCTCGGCGATGAACCTGCCGATCTTCGCCGGACGCGGCTGGTACCAGAACGCACCGGTGCTGATCGGCGGTCCGGGTCGGGAAGCGGTCGAGCACCCGATGATCGTGCATGTGTGGACGCCCGTCGGCTCGGCCTACCAGCCCGAGCGGCGGCTGCTCGTCGACCGCTACATCGCCGCGGTGGACGGCAACGGGGTGATCTCCACCGGCCACGCCGCGCTGGAAATGCAGCCGAACCTCTATATCAGCCACTACCCGGCACAGGAGATCGACCGCTCGAGCAGCGATTTCGCCGCCTCGCTGCGCGCCACGGCGGAGAACGACCTCAGGGGGCGCTTCCAGCCCTCCTACGATTATGAATCGAAGGAATGGTGCCCGGCCGACCAGAATGTCGAGTTCCATAATTTCGATCCGCGCCGTCTCCGGGCGTTCTGGGCCGGTTACCGGCAGGACGACACCTATAACCTGACCAACCGCAACTGCTCCGTCGTCGTCGCCGAAGCGCTCGACGCCGCGCTGGAAGGCTCGCTCGCCAGCAGATATCCTTGGGTGAGGCTGCTGCGGCTGCTCGCCAATCCCGACCTGTGGACCGCCGCGCTGATCCGCAGCCACGCTTACTCCATGACCTGGACTCCCGGACTGGTGCTCGACTATGCGCGCATCCTCGTCCGGCTGACCCAGGCCGAGCAGACCAGCTGGAGCAGCCGCTTCGGACGGTTCGTGCGGCGCCTGCGTCCCGGCTCGCCGACGGCCGCTCCCCAGTCGCCCGCCGCGTGAAGGCGAGCCTGTCCCCGACCTGGCCCGCGAAGATCGACAAGACGCGGATAAGAGGATTCGAGCCCAGAGCATGACCGGCAGCCCCCAGATCGGCGACCTCGGCGAGGCATGGGCCAGCAGCAGCGTGAACTGCGTGCCGTTCCGGCATCAGGCGGTGCTGCCCGCGGAGGACGGCTGGGTCACCGCCTTTTACGACGCCGCCGGCGACGTCGTGACCTGCCGTGTCGACGACGCCCTCCGGCCCGTGGTTCGCCATGTGACGCCCTCGCCGATAGCGCCGCACGACGCCCATGCCTGCATCAGCCTTGGGCGCGGCCCGGACGACGAGATCCACGTCGTGTTCGGCGCCCATGCCTCCACCGCCTGGCACATGCGCCTTGCCGCCGATCTGTCGCGCATCGTGCAGCCGCCGCGCGCGCTCGCGGAACAGACCGCCCAGCGCCTGACCTACCCGATGCTGATGCGGCGCGACGATCCGGCGGGGCTGATGCTGCTCTATCGCGACGGCGGCAGCGCGCGCGGCGAGATCCGGGTCAGTCGCTGGATGCCGGCGCAGCAAGCGTTCGTTCCTGATGAGACGGCGCTGATCTCCGGCGCCACCGGCAGGCCGAGTGCCGGCCCCTATCTCAACCGCCCGGTGCGGCTGCCGGACGGGCGAACGGCACTGTTCACCGTCTGGCGTCTCGCGGCCGAGCTGACCTCCGCCGGAGACGTCGCCAATGTCGGCATCGATCTGTTCATCGCCGATGCCGATCTCGCCCGGCTGACAACCGAGGACGGCGTCGCGCTCAGCCTGCCGGCAACGCCGTACCATGGCGCGCGGGCATGGGCGGTGCCTCCGGGACGCAACCTGATCAATCAGGCCAGCGCCGGCCTCGCGCCGGACGGGTGGCCGATGGCGCTGAGCTACTGGAACGACGCCACCGGCATTCCGCAATATCAGTTGCTCTGGCACGCGGGAGCGGGCTGGCACGCCGCGCCGGTCTCCACCTTTCGCCAGCCCTTTACGCTCGCCGGACGCGGCACGCTGCCGCTGCCGCATAGCCGGCCCGACATGCTGGTGCGCGCCGACGGGTCGGTGCTCTGCTTTTTCCGCAGCGCCGAATATGGCAACCGGCTGATGCTGAGCGTGCAGGCGCCGCCCTACGACCGGCGGCCGGCGGAGCCGCGTGTGCTGATGGATGAGGATCTCGGGCATTATGAGCCGATCCTCGATGCCGAGACCTATCGTCGCGACGGCAGCGTGCTGCTCTATGTGCAGGCCTGCCACCAAGGGCACGGCGACGATCCGCAGGCGCCGGCCGGCGCGCCGGCCCGGCTGATGCGCTGGCCGGCCGCGCAGGTCGCCGCCTGGTAGATACCCCGCGGCTCGTGCGGCGCGCCGCCTAGACCGCCTTGCGATAGGCGCGGCGGTGCTCGTGATTCGCCTTGTAGCCGATGTCGAGGCGCTGGAAGGCCGGGTCGTTGTCGAGGAACAGGTCGCAGATGAACTTCACATGGCAGGTCGCGATCTGCTCCTCGGTGAACAGCTTCTCCAGCGGCGGGTTGGACAGCTTGCTCATGGTAGGTGAGACGGCAAAGCTCCAGTCATAGTCGTCCATGAGCAGCACGCCGCCGGGGCGCAGCAATTCCTTCAGCAGCACCGTCGACGACGCGTCGTGGTGGTAGGCATGCGCGCCGTCGAAGAAGATGAAGTCGAACATCGCCGCCTCGCCGGCGGCGCGGCGCTCCAGCACAAGCTTGCCGAGGGTCCAGGCATAGCTGTCCATGAAGCGGCGGGTGTTAGGATGGCCGTGAAGATTCTCGAAGCCAAGACCACGCAGATCGACCAGTAATTCGGCGATGCGCTCCTCGAAGTCGAAGAAGTGGATCTCGCCGTCGCCGCCGAGTTGGCGGCAGAGTTCGACCGATGTCGCGCCGACACCGACCCCCACCTCGGCGATGACCGGCCGAGGCTGATCCTCCATGACCTGGCGGAGCAGATCGATTGCATGCCGCGCCGGGGTTGCGATGGCGGCGTATTGCGGATCCTGGGCTTTCTCAAGCATGGCGGGCCGGTGGGCTGGAGGGAGAGGAGCGTCGGCCCGGGATTATCATCGGTCGACCCCGATGCGGTAATATGTGTATGATATTACCTACACCCTCGACCTTTCGGCGCGCTCGGTGCAGGCTGATATTCCGGTACCTGGCGACAACGTGCCGGGGTCGTGCGTCGCCCGCCGAGCAGGACGCGCCGACTCGCCGTCTGCACTGAAAACAACGGATCGCAACGTTGCACGGAAGCGAGCAGAAGCTGTGGCCACGTCTTCGCGACGGAGCATGGTGCCGGAACGGAACGCATGTTGCGACGCCTCGCGTCTGTCCTGGCCGATTCCATGCTCGCTCTACGCGCCCTCGGCCTGAAGGGGCCTGCCCCTCGCCAAGGCCTACAATTCCCTGCTCCGGCACGACAAATGGTCTCCACCCGACGGCAATTTTGTTTTAGATTCAGCGCGGTATCGGCGTTGGGCGGCGCCGTTACGGAACACATGACAGAAAAAGAGTCAAAGGTGCCTACGCATGACCGTACAGCCAGAAATCTGTCTGTCCCTGATCGATCCGCTTCCTTCGACATCCTTCTCGGTTGGTTTCCGTGGCCGAAGCCGTATTCTCGACAATGGCTGGATAGTCGAGTGCTGGGCCCCGGAGGCGGGAGCGTCAACCCGGCTCGATGCCGATCCCGAAACCGGAGTGTCGCTGTCATGGCGCGGCGGAGCGAGCCGCGTCCGCCTCATCTGCCCCCTTCATATCGCCCCGCTGCTCGGACGTGAGGACGACTATCGCCTGCGGCTTCGTCTGCGCTTTGCGCCCGGCACCAATGGCGGGCGAAGCATCGAATGGATCGGCATCCAGGAAGCGACTGCCAGCCTGGAAACGCGCGACTTTGCCACGCTGGCCCTCGCTGCGGACCTCAAGGGCGAAACGCTGACAGCGGAAGGCAGCCTGCGCCAGCTCGATCCTTCCCGCTCATACCGGCTGGTGATCAAGTTCCGGCCGGAGGCGCGACGGGGGCATCTGGCCGGGCTCTCGCTGGAGGCACTTCCGGGAGCCGCGCGGAAGCTCCGCGTCGACGAGACCCCGGACACCCAGCGCCGGAAGGCCATCGTGGTCTGCTGGGACCTCGGCCACAATTGCGCGGGACGCGCCTATGTGGTCGCCGACCTGCTCGCAAGGGACTACGACGTCGAGATCGTCGGCGCGCTGTTCCCACGTTTCGGTACCGAAGTCTGGGAGCCCCTGCGCACCGCGCAGATGAAGATCCGCGCCTTTCCGAGCAGTTCCACGGCCGACTTCCTGTCCAAGGCGCGCAAGGAGGCGGCGCGCGCGCGACCGGACCTCGTCGTGGTCTGCAAGCCGCGCCTGCCCGGTATTCTGCTCGGCCTGCTGCTGAAGCATCGCTGGGGCTGCCCGACGCTCATCGACATCGACGATCATGAGCTGGCCTTCGTCGGCAATGGCGCGCCGATTCCCCTGTCGGCGATTCCGCAGGAGGCCGCCGATCTCGACCTGCCCTTCGCGGAGACATGGACGCGGGTGTCCGAAACGCTGGTGCCGCTGTTTGACGGCACCCTCGTCTCCAACATCGCCCTGCAGCAGCGGTTCGGCGGCACCATCGTCCGGCACGCCCGCGACGAGACGCAGTTCGTCCGCGACGACGCGGCCCGCGACGCGCTGCGCGCTCGCTATGGCTACGGCCCGGATGATCGCGTGGTGCTGTTCCTCGGCACCCCTCGCGCCCACAAGGGGGTGGTGAAGCTTGCCGAAGCGCTGGAGGCGACAGGCGATACCCGGCTGGCGCTGTGCATCATCGGCGCGACCGAAAAGGAGCGCGACGTCACCGACCTGTGCCGCTCGAAGGCGGCACGGATCGACATCTTCCCGCCCCAGCCGTTCCACGACCTGCCGGCACTGGTCGGCATGGCCGATGCGGTCTGCCTGATACAGGCCCCCAACGCCCCGGTGTCACATTACCAGATCCCGGCCAAGCTGTCGGACGCGCTGGCAGCCGGTGTCAGCATCGCCGTCAATCGGGTCCCGCCCTTCGCCGACCTGCCGGACGACGTCGTCACCCGCGTCGAGACCGACGCGGACCTCGTCGCCTTCCTCGCAGAGGTTGCCGAAGGACGCAGCCCCGGCGACCCGGAGGCCCGGCGGGCCTATTATCTCGGCGAGCACAGCTATGCGGCCAATCGGCAGCGCCTTGGCGCCGCCATCGCGACAGCCGAGGCACGTCACCGCCACTGGCCGTCGGAGGCGAGCCGGCTGCTGGCCGACCTCGTCTCCCGGTTCGATGTGAAACTGCCGATGACCACTCCCGCCTGGCTGCAGGACGAGATCGCCGTACCGGCGGTGCTGCGGGAAAGTCCGATCGACATCGCCTATTTCTGGAAGCAGAACGACACCGGCATCTACGGGCGCCGGCACGATATGCTGCTGCGCCATCTGGCCAATCATCCGCGCGTCGGACGCATCATGCAGTTCGACGCGCCGATCAGCGGTCCCTTCATCGGCTCGCGCGGCGATCCCGAGCGCGGCGTCGAGGATCAGACCAATCTGGTAGTCGCCAATGTCGTCGGCCGCTTCCTGCGCACGCGGGACGACGGCAAGATCGCGCGGCGTGTCTTCGTCCATCGCCACGAGCGGCCGAACCACCGGTTCCTTGGTGTCGATCTGCCGCCGCCGGAGGAATATCCGGCCTGGGTCCGCCTGATGCTGCGCGAGGCCGGGATGGCCGGACGGGCGCTCGGCTTCGTCGCGCCGGTGGTCGCCGACTACCCGCTGCTGCACGATGAGGTAGGCTTTCCGCTGTCGATCGCCGATCTCATCGACGACCAGCGCCAGATGGCGTCCGAGACGATGCGGGACAGCTACGAAGCGATCTACGCCGAGACGCTGAAGCGCGTCGACCTCGTGATCACCAATTGCGAGAACCAGCGGCAGGACTTTTCCTCGTTCCGGGGCGACATCCATGTCGTGCCCAATGCCGGCGAGCGGCTCGCGCCCGGACGCCGGGCACGCACCGGCGACCTGGCACGGCTCAAGGGACCGGTGCTCGGCTATGTCGGCAATCTACGCGCGCGCATCGATGTCGACCTTCTGGAGGATATGGCGCGACGGCGGCCCGACTGGCAGATCGTGCTGATCGGCTCCGCGCACGGCAAGCCGGAAGCCCTGAGGCTGCGCGGATTGCCCAATGTGCATTTCCTCGGCGTGCGCCCCTATGAGGAAGCGCTCGACTACATGCGGATGTTCGATGTCGCGATCATGCCGCATCTCGACAACGCCCTCAGCCGCTCGATGAACCCGCTGAAGCTCTATGTCTATCTCTCGGTCGGGCTGCCGGTGGTGGCGACGCCGGTGGCCAATATCGGCGACGTCGCCGACCGGATCGCGCTCGCCGCCGACGCCGATGGCTTCATCGCCGCCATCGAGCAGGTGCTGGCGTCACCGCCGCCCAAGCCGATGCCGCTGCCGCGGCGGCTGACCTGGGACCAGCGCGTGTCGGCGATCCTCCGGCTGATCGACAAGCAGCTGAGGAAATAGGAGCCGGCGCCCGCACGGATCCGCTCGCCGGGGACCCGGCAAGGCGTCCACCACGCAGGTGGGCCGCTCAAGGCCCTCCGCGCTCACCCCGCATGAGGCGTCAACACGCTGGGAAGCGCGCGGGGAATGCGAAAGCCCGGATGGACGATCCACTCCGGCGCCTCAGGGGTCGCCGGCACGATCTCGTAGGTGATCAGCACATCGAGGACCTGCGCGGCGAGTTGCCGCGCGGTCTTGCCGCCGATGCAGCTGTGCGCGCCGGTGCTGAAGGCCAGCGATGGCGGCCCGTTGCGCGCCGGATCGAAACACCACGGATCGGGATAGACGAGCGGATCGCGGTTGGCCGCCTCGATATCGAGCAGCAGCATGCTGCCGGCGGCGATCTTCCCGCCGCCCAGCTCGACATCGTCCATGGCGATGCGCCGCCCCAGCCGCCGCACCGGACCGGCGAGACGCAGCGCCTCCTCGATCAGTCGCGCCCGTGGCCGCTCCGCCGCGCGCGCCGCGCAGGCCACCGCGGGAAAATGCTGCAGCAGCAGCGCCATGTTCGACATGAAGCCGGCCGTGGTCTCGACGCTGGCGAGGATGAGGAACATGATGAGGCCGCAGATCTCCTCCTCGTCCATGCCGTACTCGGTCGTGCCCAGGCGCAGCGCGTTGTGCAACGGGCCGTCGCCGGAATGCTTCGCCGACGCGATGGCATCGAGAAGCACGCCGTTCACGCGTGCGGCCTCCTTGTCGAGGTGGGGCAGGGAAATGACCCGCGTTCCCTTCGCCCATTTCAGCATGACCGCGTTCATCATCTGGTCGAGCCGGTGCAGGGTCGGCGCGTCGATGCCGATGTTCAGCGCGAGAAGCTGAAGCGACAGCTGGTTGAGCAGCGGCACGAGGTCGACCGGCTCGCCATGGGGCGCCTCGCTTAGGATCTGCTCCGCCAGCCTCCGCTGCGCCTCCGGGGAGAAGGAACGGGTCTGCAGCGCCATGAGATAGGCGCGCGCCTTGGGGTGGTAGGGAGCGCGGCGCGCGATGAGCACGCCGCCCAGCAGGTTGGCGAGGCTGGGCAGAGACACCGCGCGCGCACTCTGCAGCTGCTGAAGTTCCTCGGCGATGTCGATGGTCTGCACCGCCGGATGCCGCAGCGCGGCCAGGCAGTCGGCATGGCGGGTAATCCGCCAGACGGCGCCGCCCTCCATGGCCACGGGTGGGCCGTTGTCGGAAATGTCCTGCAGGCCCAGCGTCTCGGGCAGAAGGCGGACACCCGCGCTCATGGCCGCGTGACGAGGTCGGTGCGCGGGTCGAACAGCCAGCCGGGCTGGCGCACCGGCGCCAGCGGCTTCTTGCGGATCTTCATGTATTCGAGCGCGAGCTTTCGGAAGATCGCATGGTCCGTCGCATTGGTGGCGATGCCGCCATGCACCTGGTGGAAAGTCCCCTCATTGGCGATCTTGATCAGCTGAACGTCGGGCAGCGCGCAGGCCCGGCTGAACATGTCCGGGTTGGCGGCGCCGCCGCCGGGGCTGCTGAAGCGCGCCTCATAGCCGCCGAGCGCCTTCCACGACGCGCGGGGCAGGCAGAGCGCGTTGCTCTCCAGCATCGGGCCGGGCCAGCTCTGTCCCACCTCCAGCACGGAGATATCGAACAGCCGATAGCCGTCATTCGGCCAGTCGATCGAGGCGAGCAGCTCCGCCTCGGTCGCCTCGTCATACCCCTCGGCGACGCTGTGATACTGGGGCTTGGCGCCGAGATGATAATTGTAGCTGGCGACGACCGGGTTGGGATGAAGCCGACAGGCGCGCAGATAGGCCTCGATCAGTCCCGGCGTCGCCAGGCGCGCGGCGTCGATCCACACCGCGATGATCGGCGCCGTGGCCTGCGCGATGCCGAAATTGAGCGCCGGCACCGGCGAATGCGGCGCGTCGCGCCAGGCATGGAGCGTGATGTCCAGCCCCGGCGTGGCGATCTCCTCCAAGGTGGGAGCCACGGCGGAGCCATTATCCACCACGATGACCTCGCAGCGCCCCGGGGGGCAGTTGCGCTGATAGGCGGGCGCCAGCGACATAAGGGTCCGCCGCAGTTGCGCCGTCATGTTGTAGCTGACGAGTACGAGGCTGATCTCGGGCTGCATGCCGATGGGCCCTTCAAGCGGCGCGCAGGACACCGCGGGCCACAAGGCCGTCGAGAACCCCGGTGACGGACGGCGTCTCGAACATGATTTCCGGCTCGATCTCGATATTGAGCTGCTCTTCCATGATGCCGGCCATGATCACCAGTTCCGCCGAATCCAGCCCGTATGAATCGAAGCTGGCATCGGGGGAGAAATCCTCCGGCCGCAGGTCCAGCGCGGACTGGATGTAGCTGTTCATCCACGAGGATGCTTCGGCGCGTGACGGCACGGATTTCGTGGCGGCGGGGGTCATGGAAGCCTTTCCTGATCGCGCATCTGTCCAGCGACCGCAGCACAGAAGCGACCGCGTGAAATCATTGTCAACGCCACGTAATGGTGGTCCACACCCGTTTCGCGGTGCACGTGGAGCTGGGAAATTTCGCTCAGGCGATCCGCCTGCTGGAGGTCCGTCTCGAACTGCCCGCCGACATGCATGTCGACGCGCATGTCCGGCGCCCGCGCCAGTTCAGTGGCGGCGTCCTCGAAGCGGTCGGCCACATTCACGCGCTGCTGCTGCGCCCTGCGCATCGTCCTCTGGAGACCGACCGGGGTACCCTCGAACTCCGGATCGACGGTGGTGAAGCCGCCGAACGTCACGGCGCGGCTGGCACCCAGTCGGGCACCGTACCGCATCGCCGACAGGCCGCTGACGGACGCGCCCACCGTTACCGTCTCGGCGGCACCCAGTTCGTCGATCAGCCGGCGCAGATGATCGAGCGTCGCGCCAATGCCGGGACCGAGAGAACGCAGGCCGGACAGCCCGGAGCCGAACATGGTGTCCCGCAGATAGATGACATTGGCCGGGAGCTCGGCCAGCACGGCATCGAGGCCGGCGAGCGGCAGCATCATGAAATTGCCGGTCAAGGTCGCGAAGACCACGAGCGTCATGGAGGCGCCAGGGGTACGGACGACCTGCACCTCAGCAGCCGGGTCGTCCTGCAGGCGCGCGCGTTGCCAGAACCCGTCCGGTATCCCGCCCAGAAGGGTGGCCAGCGGACGAGACGCCGTGCCCCAGCGCGATTGCGCCTCGAGCCCGTCGAGCAGGCGCCGCGCGGCGGCGGGATCGCCGGCCTGGAAGCAGGCCTTCGCCAGTTCGAACTCCATCAGGCCGTTCGACGAACGCCCCGATGTCTCGTTCATGCGGATGAGCCGATAGATCTCCCGCCACGGCCCGAGCGGGATCGCCATCCGGTTGAAGCTTCGGACGAAGAGGGGGTCGCCGGGAAAGCGCCGCAGCGCATCCGCGAGAATGGCGATGCCGGTCGCGTCGGCGACGGGCATCGCTCCCGCCAGCCGTCGGCACTGGAGGTGCGCGTCGAGCCGCAGCGCCGCCGCCCATCCGGGGAGCGGCGACAGCTCGTGCGAGCGCGCGAAAAATTCGGCCGCCTCCTCAAGTCGCCCCATGGCAAGGCATGAACTGGCGACCTCCCGCAGGAGCGCCGGATCGTCGGCCGCTACCGCGAGGCGCCGCTCCAGGATCTCGCCGGCCTCCCGGTTGCGCCGGTTGGCGGCGGCGATGCGGCGCGCGATGCGCGTCTTGTCGGCCTCGGGAAGCTCGCTGCTCTCCACCTGCTCGCGATAGAGCGAAATCGCGGCCGCCGTGTCGTGCCCCGCCATGTGGACACTGACGAGGTTGGCAAGCAGCCAGGGATTGCGTGGCCAGCGCTCCAGCAGCTTCTGGCCGTTGGCCAGCGCCTCCGCGTGTTCGCCCAAGGCCAGAAGCAGTTCGTTGCGCACCAGATGGCTGCGCAGATCGTCGGGATGCTCGGCCAGCAGGCTTTCGACCTGCGCCTTCGCTGCGGCGAGGCTGCCGGCCGCCATGGCCTGCCGCGCCTGCTGGCAGCGCTCGGCAATGGCGGGCGACGGCGCGCTCATGCGTTGCGACCCGTCGCGCGCCCGGACAGCGGCTGCAAGAGCCATCCCATTCCGCTCTTGCCCAGCCCGCCCGACAGATAGTGGCGCAGGAAGTCGGCGCGGCGCCCACGACCGGCGGCGGGATCGGCGATGGCCGCCGCCACGCGCGCCCAATGCCCGTCGAGCGCCTCATGCACCGAAGCCGGGATGCCCGCCGGCTGTCCGAGGGTCTCGGCGGCGCGCGACAGCGCGTCCGGCCATTCAGCCACGACATCCTTCGGCCGCTGCACATGCTCGGCCAACCCGGCGAGCTTGCGGAAGGCCGGCCGTGCGATCATCACGCCCGGCCGGCCATAGCTGAGCGCCGTCACATAGCCGTGCATCGAGTTGCCGGTATAGAGCCGGGCATGCGCGATGGCAGCAGCGATCTCGCGCAGGCTGAGCGGATCGTCCAGCACGACATGGGGGCCGGTCATGGCGGCGCCCAGCCGGCGTACCGAGTCGTCGTCGCCAAGACTGGGACCGATCGCGATCAATATGGGGGTCAGCCCGCGCGTCGATGCAAACGCGTCGAGCATCGCGGCGATCTGCGCGATAGCCTCCGCCTCCAGCCCCACCGCGCGCAGATGAACGGCCATCAACTGGGCATCGGCGGCGATCTGCTTGCGCGCGCACAGCGCGGCGAAGGCCGGCGCCAGGGCTTCCAGCGGCCAGACGCGCGACAGCTCGGTGATGCTGTCCGGCACCACGCTCACCGCTGCGCGGTGGGTGGAGCCCAGGAAATTCCGGCTCGGCACGTCACGGACGGCGACATAGTCGGCCATGGCGAGCACGGGCTCGACGGCAAGGCGCCGGATCTGCTCGGTGAAGGGAGCGGGAACGCCGGGAGCATTCCAGATCACCGGCACGTCCTGCAGCGCCCCGACCAGCGAGGCTCCGAGCCAGAGCGAGGGATAGGCCCAGGTGGGCAGATCGCCGATGCGGTATTCGTCGAGAAAGCTCGCCGGCCAGGCATGGACGAGCTCGCCGCCCCCGACCAGCACCGCGTCGCCTCTCAGCTCGCCGGGCAGCTTGCCCATCGGCTCCACCGCCATCGCGTCGCCGAACACGGTGCGCTGCATGGAGGGCGAGACGGGCACGACATCCCAGCCCAGCGGGGCCAGGCGGTGTGCGGCGACGATCGGAAACAGGAGGTCGCCATAATTGGCGACATCGAAGGTGCCGAAGAGCAGGGCGCGGGGGGAAACGGAAGGTGTCATCGCAGCAGGTACCAGCGCCGGCGGCCGAAGCGGGAGAAGTAGGGCGGTTCCATCAGGGTCGCCGATCGCCAGCCGGATTCCTCGAAGACGCGCAGGATACCGGGCTCGTCGAGCCAGAATGAATCGGGATTGCCGAAGGAAGACCAGAGGTCCCGGGTCTCCTGCAGCGTGGCTCCCGAATAGCCGAGCGTCGTGGCAGCCGGCTGGACGCGAGTCGAACCGAGCCCCAGCGCGTCGACAAGTTCCGGGCACCAGACTTCCGTGTCGATGATCGTCGGGCGCCCCTCACAGCGGCGCAGCAGATCGACCTGCTCGTCGAGACGCAGATGGTAGAGCAGGCCGACGATGCCGATGACGTCGAAACCGTCGAGCGGGAAGTCCCGCACATCCGCGAGAACATGAGCGATGCCCTCATAGACGGCGCCGGTCCAGGGCGGGCGCGCATCGACCGCGGTCACGGCAAAGCCGTGCCGGAGGGCGCGCTGGGCGAAGATCAGCGGCCCGGCGCCGAGGTCCACATAGTGCCGCCCCGCCGGGTCGCCGAGCTCCCGGAGAATGAGGTCGAACACGCGCAGCCGATAGGACAGCAGCTGCATGGATTTATCGTTCAGTCCCTGCGCCGGCGGGAAATCGAACGGCACGTCCCGGGTTTCTATCGACAGGGCCATGTCAGGAGCGGTCTCTCGCATGCTGGACGGCGATTCCGCCCCGACCGGGCGTATGGTGCTGAAGAGCGGTCAATCTCCCCTCCTGCAGGCTGGACCGGGTCGCCGGTCGCTGCAGCTTGCCGCTGACCGTTCTTTCGATGTCGCCATAGGGAACGACAAGAACAGCCAGTAGCATGATACCGTGTACTTCTGCCACCGCCTGCGTCAACGCCTGTAGCGCGGAAGCGGCGACGGTTTCGCCCTTCCGCGACAATTCGCACACCAGGACGAAGCCTTCCACCTCACCCTCCCCGTCGGCGCGGTCGAGGATGCTGAGCGCCACCGCCGCCTCGAACGCCGCCGCGGCGGGATGCGTCAGCACCGTCTGCTCGACATCCTCGGCATAGATGTTGACGCCGCGAACGATGATCATGTTCTTCAGCCGGCCAAGGACATGGAGCGCGCCGTCGCGTAGGGCACCGAGATCCCCCGTGCGCAGATAGCGCCGGCCATCGATGACCACCTCCCGCTCGGGATCGGGGGCGACCCGCCCGTCGGAGTTCCAGAAACCGGGACTGACCTGATCGCCGGAGACCGCGATCTCACCGGTCTCGCCGCACGCCACATGGGCCGCGCCGTCAGACCTGAGGACAGCGATGGAGGTGCCGAGGCGGGGCGTGCCGCATGAGACGACATCGGCGATCCCTCCGCCTTGGCGCGGCAGGGCGGCGGTGGCGACACCCTGCCCAGGCACGCCGCCGGTCACGAACAGCGTCGCCTCCGCCAGGCCGTAGCAGGGGTAGAAGGCCTTGGCGGAGAACCCGCTTCCGGCAAAATGGGCGCTGAAGCGCGCCAATGTGTCGGCCCGCACCGGCTCGGCGCCGCAAAAGGCGAGGCTCCACCGGGAAAGGTCCAGCGTGCTCGCCTCCGCAGCATCGATGGAACGGGCGCAGAGGCCATAGGCGAAATTCGGCGCTCCCGCCGTCGTTGCGCCGAACCGGTCCATGGCCCGCAGCCAGCGTAGCGGCCGCTGCAGGAAGGCGAGCGGCGACATCAAGGTGGCCGAGGCGCCGATGACCAACGGCTCCAGCACGCAGCCGATCAGGCCCATATCGTGATGCAGCGGCAGCCAGCTGACCGTGCTGTTGCTGGCATCCTGAGCGAAGGCCGTCCGGATCATCGCCAGATTGGCCGCGATGTTGCCGTGCGTGATGACCACGGCCTTGGGCTGGCTCGTCGACCCGGAGGTGTATTGCAGGAAAGCGACGTCGCCGGACGCGCGGGGCGCTGTCCGCTCGCCCGCCTCTCCGGCGAGGAGGTCGCCGATCGCGAGAAAACGGCAGGACGGCGCCCGCTCCCGCAGGGCGGTCCAGTGAGCCGTGTCGTGCCGGTCGAGCGGGGCGACGAGGGCGGCCGGCTGCGCATGCGCGGCGATGCGCAGCAGGCGGTCGGCACCACGCGGGTCGCCGAGGGCCGGCGTGGGTATGGCGATCACGCCGGCATGGAGACAGCCGAGGAAACAGCGAACGAAGTCGATCCCCTGCGGCAGCGCGACCAGCACGGGTCGGCCGGCGAGGCCGGCGGCGGCGAGATTGCGGGCGATCGTCCGCGCGGCCTTGTCGAGCTCCGCATAGCTCGCCTCCTCGTCGACATGCTCGCCCCGGCGCAGGAACCGGAGCGCCAGTTCATGTCCGCGCTGCTCGGCATGCAGGCCGATCGTCGCGACGAGATCGGCGGCAGTCGAGGCGGGGGGCGGGGCGGTGAGCACGGTCATGCTTGCGACTGCGCCACGGAACCCGATTCCGCCGTGGACATCCGTTCCGCGAGCGCGCGGCCGAAGGCCACCGATGCGCACCACGATCCGGCGCGACGGTCGGGACAGGCATCGTCCGGCTTACGAACAGGTAGCATGATATGGGCGGCAATCACGAAGTCGAACGTCACCGCCTCGACGCGCCTGGCGGCCGGTTTCCGGCACTCCGGCCCGGCGCATCGCTGCGCCGGGCCGGAGTGCGGAAGGACGATGTACAGAAATTTTCCCGCCGCTGGAAGGGGTTCCACCGATCTGTCCAGGCGCAGCGCCTCGGCGGGAGGGGTGCGATGTGTCTCAACGCGAAGCAGCGCGACCGCGGTAAGATATTGCCGGAGAAACGGCGCGGGTCAGGACGCTGAAGCCCTGCGACGCCCGGGAGCGCGCCCGGGGACATGATGCGACACGGCCGCCGGGTGGTGTCCCGGCGGCCGTGCCCGTTCGTGATGGCGACCCGATGGGCCCCGAGCGCTCGGCCTTCGGCAGCCGAGGCATGGTCGCGGGTCAGGACCGAGCCGGCTGACCGGTGAACGTCCCTACGCCGTATAGGTGATCCAGATTTTGCGCGTGGGCTCGATGACGGTCCAGACACCGCGGAATCCGGGGCGCATGACGAAGCTGACACCCGGCTTCAGCACCACCGTCTCGCCGCCGTCTTCGGTCAGCTCCGAATGGCCGGAGACGATCTGCATGAATTCCCAGCAGTCCTTGACGACGTTCCAGGAACCCGGCGCAACCTCCCAGACGCCGCTCTCGACCTTGCCGTCCGGGGTCTTTTCGAGGTCCCAGGTCTTGTTGCTGGGGTTGCCGGCGATGATGCGTTCCGGCAGCGGCGCGCCGAGGATCGGTTCGCCGGGATTCGTCGCGTCGATGACGAGAAGGGTGCTCATGATGGGTTCTCCGTTCGAATGTCAGTAGCCGCGGGCGCGCTCGCCCACCGGCTCGGGCGGCAGGCCGTTCTCGATGCGGACGATGTTGGCGGTGACCGCCTCGCCGCAAATCTCGGCATTGCCGTCACTGCCGATATGCGGAGTAAGGCGTACCTTCGGGTGCGTCCAGAATGGGCTGTCGGCCGGCACCGGCTCGGGATCGAACACGTCGAGCGTCGCTCCGGCCAGATGGCCGGAATCCAGCGCGGCAAGCAGATCGGCCGGCACGAGATGGTTGCCGCGCCCGAGATTGATCACCACCGCCCCCTTGGGCAGCGCGGCGAACAGCCCGGCGTCGAGGAGGCCGACCGTGTCGGCGGTGGCCGGCAGGATCGAAACGAGGAAATGCGTCTGCGCCAGCATCTCCTTCAGCCCCTCGGCACCTGAGAAGCTGGTCACGCCCTCGATGCGGCGCGCGCTGCGCGACCAGCCCAGCACGGAGAAGCCGAGCCCTGCCAGCGCGCGGGCCGCCGCGCCGCCCATCTCGCCGAGGCCGAGTATGCCGACCTTGAGCGCCGCCTTGTCGCGGATCTGAAGGAAGCGCCATTCCCCCCGTGCCTGCTGCGCCGCCGCGACGTCCATCATCCGGTAGTAGTGCAGCACGACGTGCAGCACGTAGTCGCGCATCTGCTCGCGCGTCTTGTCGTGCATCAGCCGCACGATCGGCGGGCCGGGCGGCAGCTCGGGATCGGCCAGCACATGGTCGATGCCGGCACCCATGGAGAAGATGGCTTCGAGATTGGGCAGGCTCGCCATCAGGCCGCGCGTCGGCTTCCACACCAGCGAATAGGCGATGGTGGCGGGATCGTAGCCCTCGCCCTCGGCATGCACGACGAGGTCGGGCATCTGCGCGGTCAGCGCGGCGCGGTAGGGCTCGGGGTCCTCGCCGGTGGCGGCGATGAGAAGCGCCCGTGTATCACGGTTCATGTCGGTCTCCGGTCTGGGGTCTGCGTCGCGCGGGCGGCGATCACGCCATCGAGCCAGCCGAGGCGCAGCTCCGGCACGGCGCGGATCAACGCCTCGGTATAGGGATGGTAGGGCGGGCTCAGCACCTGCCGGGCGGGCCCGGCGGCGACGAGGGCGCCGTGGCGCATCACCGCCACATGGTCGGCCAGCGCCTCGACCGCGCCGAAGTCGTGGGTGATGAACAGATAGCTCACCCCTTCCTCGGCCTGGAGCCGCGCCAGCAGCTTGAGCACGCCGTCGGCGACCAGCGGGTCGAGCGCGCTCGTCACCTCGTCGCAGACGATGAGCCGGGGTCGGGCGGCGAGCGCGCGGGCGATGCACACGCGCTGCTTCTGCCCACCGGAGAGCGCGCCGGGCCGACGTTCGGCGAGTTCCGGCTTCAGCTCCACCTGTTCCAATAGCGAGGCCACCGCCGCATCCCGCGCCGCGCCGCGCAGGCCCTGGAAGCGGGTGAGCGGCGCGCCGATGATCTCGTCGACCCGCTGGCGCGGATTGAGCGCGAGATCGGGGTTCTGGTGCACCATCTGGATGGCGCGCAGGTCGTCGAGCGGACGCCGGTGCATGTCCGGCTCCAGCGTCCGACCGGCGAAGGCCAGACGTCCCGCCCGGTGCGGCAGCAATCCGCAGATCACCTTGCCGAGCGTCGACTTGCCCGAGCCCGATTCGCCCACCACCGCCAGCGTACGGCCCTCCGGCACGACGAGGTCGAGATTCTCGATGATGCTGACATTGCCGTAGCCGGCGGCGATGCCCTTGAGCTCCAGCAACGGCGGACGCTCGGGTTGCGGCGCGTGGCGCAGGCTGCGGGCGGCGATCAGCCGACGGGTATAGTCGGCGGCGGGCGCCTCGATCACCTGCGCCGTCGGGCCGCTCTCCACCATCTTGCCGTGCCTGAGCACGAGGATGGCGTCGGCCATCTGCGCGACGAGGGCGAGGTCGTGCGAGATGTAGAGCCCCGCCATGCCCTCCTCGCGGATCGCCTGCCGCACCGCCAGGATCACCTCGATCTGGGTGGTGACGTCGAGCGCCGTGGTCGGCTCGTCGAACACGATGAGGTCAGGACGGGCGCACATCGCCATTGCCGTCATGGCGCGCTGGAGCTGGCCGCCGGAAGCCTGGTGCGGGAACTTCTCGCCGAAGGTCTCCGGCGAGGGCAGCTCCAGCCGGGCGAACAGCTCGATCGCCCGCCGGCGCGCCTCGCTGCGGCTCATCAGCCGGCGCTGCACGCTGGTCTCGATCACCTGGTCGATCAGCCGGAAGGCGGGATTGAAGGCGGAAGCCGCCGACTGCGCGACATAGGCGACGCGCCGGCCGCGAATGTCGCGCAGCAGCGCAGGCCCACCCTTCAACAGGTCGACGCCGTCGAGCTTCACCTCGCCCGAGCGTACATAGGCGCCGCCGCGCACCGCGCCGAGCGCGGTAAGGCCCAGCGTCGACTTGCCGGCGCCGGATTCGCCGATCAGTCCCATCACCTCGCCCCAGCCGAGAGTGAGCGAGATGTCCTCGAGGATGGTCGCGATGCCGCCATTGGGCAGCACCGCCTCGACATGCAGGCCGCTGATCTCCAGCAGCGGTGCGGAACCGTTCATCGCGCTCCTCCGCGCCGGGCGACGAGGAAGTCGCCGATCAGGTTCACGCTGATGGCGAGCAGCGCGATGAATGCCGCCGGCACCAGCGGGGTGAGCCGGCCATAGTTCAGCGCCCCGACATTCTCGCGCACCATGCCGCCCCAGTCGGCGGTGGGCGGCTGCACGCCGAGCCCGAGGAAGGACAGCGAGGCGACGAACAGGAAGGCGAAGACGAAGCGCAGGCCGAACTCGGAGATCAACGGGATCGCCGCATTGGGCAGGATCTCCCGCCACATGATGCGCGCCGTCGAATCGCGCCGCAGCCGGGCGACGTCGACGAAGTCGCGCGCGGCGATGTCGACGCCGAGCGCCCGCGTCAGGCGGAACACCCGCAGGCTGGCGATGAAGGCGGCGACCAGCGTCAACGTCATCAGCGAGGTGCCGGACACGCTGAGCGCCAAGAGTGCCAGCACCAGCGGCGGCAGCGCCATGAACAGGTCGACGACGCGGCTGATGACGGCGTCCGCCCAGCCGCCCAGCGTCACAGCGGCAAGACCGAACGCCCCGCCGACCATGAATGCCAGCGTGACGATGGCAAGCGACAGGCCGATCGAGGTGCGGGCGCCGAAGATGATGCGCGAGAGCATGTCGCGCCCGAGCTGGTCGGTGCCGAGCGGGTGCGCGAGGTCCGGCGCCTGCCAGGGCATGGCGACGAGGTCGGCCTCGCCATAGGGGGCGATGACATCCGCCCCGATGGCGCAGGCGAGGCAGGCCAGGCAGAACAGCGCCGCCAGCATCACCGGCACGCCGGAAAGGCGCGAGGGTGCGGCGGGGCGCGAAGTGGCGTCGGAGAGGCTCATCGCGCGTATCTCAGCCGGGGATTGAGCGCGATCGCCAGGAGGTCGGCGATCATGTTGAGCAGGATGTAGGTGGCGGCGAAGATCAGCCCGCAGGCCTGCACGACGGTGATGTCCTGCTTCGACACCGAATCGACCATCAGCTGTCCCATGCCGGGATAGGCGAAGATGGTCTCGACGATGATCAGTCCCACCACGAGGTCGGCGAGGTTGAGCACCACCACGGCGGCGATCGGGCTCATCACATTGGGCAGCACGTGGCGCACCACCACCTGCCATTCCGGCAGGCCCTTGAGCAGCGCGGTGCCGACATAGTCGGAATCCATCACCGAGACGATGCTGGCCCGCGTCATGCGGATCATGTGGGCGCAGGAGGTGATCACCAGCGTCATCACCGGCAGCACCAGCAGCGGCCACAGCCGCTCGAAGCTCATGCCAGCGGTGACGATGGAGATCGACGGCACCCAGTGCAGGTTCACCGCGAACACCGCGATCGCCATATAGGCGAAGAAGAATTCCGGCGTCGCCACCGTCACCATCGACAAGACGAGGATGACGCGGTCGAACAGCCGGTCGCGGAAGATCGCCGCCAGCGTGCCGAGCCCGACCGCCAGCGGCACCGCGATCAGCGCCGCTGCGCCGGCGAGGACCAGCGTGTTCTTCAGCCTTGTAGCGATCAGCGGGCCGATCTCGCGGCCATTGGTCAGCGAGGTGCCGAGATCGCCGCGCATCAGCCCGGCGAGCCAGTCGAGATAGCGCGTGAGCGCGGGCGCGTCGACGCCACGCGCCCGGCGCAGCGCCTCCACCGCCTCCGGGGTCGCCGATGAGCCGAGCAGCTTCGTCGCGAAGTCGCCCGGCAGCAGTTCACCGGCGAAGAACAGGAGGGCGGAGGCCAGGAGGACCAGGACGATCCCCATGGCCAGCCGCTTGGCGAGTATTGAGGCCATCAGCCTTCCAGCCAGACGCGTTCGGTGAAGCGGGCGCCCATCAGGTACCAGGACGGGGTGGGCATCAGCCCCTTCACGCGCGGGCTGTAGGCGTCGATGAAGTCGGCGAACACCGGCACCACATGGCCGCTGTCGCCATGGATGAGGCCCTGCAGCTCGCCATACATCTGCTTGCGCTTGCCGGCGTCGAGCTCGCCGCGCGCCTGTACCAGCAGTTCGTCGAACTTGGCGTTGGACCAGAAGGATTCGTTCCACGGCGCGGTCGAGGCATAGACCATCGACATGATCATGTCGGCGGTCGGCCGGCCCATCCACACGCCGGTGGTCATCGGCTTGTCGACGTTGAGCCACACCTGGTCCCAGTAGCCGTCGGCCGGCTGGCGGACCACGTCGATGGTGATGCCGGCCGGCAGAGCCGCCTGACGGTAGAGCTGGCCGACATTGGCGGAGTTGGCGAAGGTGGCGTCCGAGGTGTTCAGCTCGACCTTGAAGCTGTCCATGCCGGCCTTCTTGAGGAAGAACTTGGCCTTCTCCGGATCATAGGGGTTCTGCGCCAGCGAGGGGTCGAACATCGGGTCGGTCTGGGCGAGCGGCTGATCGTTGCCGATCTTGCCGTTGCCGCGCAGCACGATGTCGAGGATCTTCTGGCGGTCGATGGCGTATTTCATCGCCTGCCGCAGATTGGGATCGGTGAACGGCCCCTTCTTGCAGTTCATGGCGTAGCTCCAGAACTGCCCGCCCGACGAGTTCACCACCTGCACGCCGGCATTGCCCTTGAGCATCTCCACCGCCGCCGGGTCGACGAGGCCGAGCGCGTCGATCTGGCCGGACTGGAGGGCGGCGATGCGCGCCTGGGTGTCGTTGAGGACGAGGAACTCGACCTCCTCGACATGGGCGCGGCCCGGCTTCCAGTAGTTCTTGTTGTGGGTCCAGGTGGCACGCACGCCGGGCTCGAAGGAGGTCTGCTTGTAGCCGCCGGTGCCGACCGGCTTCATCCAGTCCTCGAAGCCGTCCGGCGTGATCGCCATGTGGTCGCCGGTGAAATTATAGGGAAAGTCGGCGTTCGGGCTCTTCAGCGTGACGAGGATCTGGTTGGCGTCGAGCTTCTTGATGTCGGCGATGGCCGCCATCAGGCTCTTGGCGCCCGACTGGGACTTCTCGCCGCGATGGCGATTGATCGAATAGATCACGTCATCGGCGGTGAGCGTCTTGCCGTTGTGGAATTCCACGCCCTTGCGGATGTTGAACACCCATTCCGTCGCGCCGGGCTTGGCCTCCCAGCTCTCGGCGAGCTCGGGCTTGATGGTCTTGTCGGGGTTCAGCTCGACGAGGTGGTTGAAGGTCGTATAGGCGGCCATCACCCCGAACTCGTCCTGGCGCAGCGCCGGGTCGTTGGTGTTGGTGGTGGCGCCGAGAATGCCGGCGCGCAGTTGCCCGCCCTTCTTCGGCTCGTCGGCGCGGGCGGCGCCGGGCAGCAGCAGGCCGCCGCCGAAACCGGCGGCGAGGCCGAGCGCGGCGGCCGACTTCATCAGGTCACGACGGCTGAGGCCATAGCGCTCGCCGCTCGCCGCGCCGGGCATGACGCGGATCTTTCCCATATCGTTGCTCATCGGGTTCTCTCTGGAAGGGGTGGTCCGTTTCGGACGCTTGTGGGGAAGGCACGCACCGGCAGGACGGCCGGGAGGAAGACAGGAAGGCGGTCGCCGCGCGCAGGGCGCGGGACGGCAGGAAGCCGGCAAAGCAATGGGGAGGCGAGAGGCGCGTCATCGCAGCTTCTCCCGCAGCTGGAAGTACCACATGCCGAGCGCGAGGGCCTGGTGGGCGAGCGCAGCGCCCATCGGCAGGCGCAGGCGCCGCACCGCGTCGAACACGTCGAACTCGCCCATGGTCCCGGTCATCGCCTGCGCCATGATCTCGGCGACGATGTGCGAGGTGGCGATGCCGTGGCCGGAATAGCCCTCCGCATAGAAGATGTTCGGCGCCACGCGGCCCAGATGCGGAATGCGGTTGGCGATGATCCCCGCCTTGCCGGACCACTGGAAGTCGATGCCGATGCCCTTCAGGCGCGGATAGGTGCGCTCCAGCGCCGGGCGCAGCTCGGCGGCGATGTCGGCGCTGTCGCGGCCGGAATAATTGGTGCCACCGCCGAAGATCAGCCGCCGGTCGGCGGTCAGGCGGTGATAGTCCAGCACGAAGCGGTTGTCGTAGACCGCGACGTCGCGCGGGTTGATCGCCCGCGCCGTCGCCTCGTCCAGCGGCGCCGTGGCGAGGATGCCGAGCGAGGCGGGGAACAGCACGCCGCGCATCCGTCCGCGGCCGAGCCGGTGATAGGCATTGCCGGCCAGCATCACCGTGTCGGCGCTCACACGTCCCCGCGCGGTCTCCACGATCGGCCGCTTGCCGGGAACGAGGCGCGTCACCTCGCTGTCCTCGAAGAGCCGGACGCCGAGCGAGGCTGCCGCCTGCGCCTCGCCGATGACGAGGTTCAGCGAGTGCACATGCATGTTGCGGCGGTTGTGCAGCCCGGCGAGATAGATCGGCACCTCGAGCAGGGAGCGGAGCGCCTCGCCCTCGACGAAGGAGATGTCGGCGCCCATGCCGCGCGCCACCGCCTCGGCATGCATCGTCCGCAGTTCGGCAACGTGCGCCGGCTTGGTCGCCGCCTGCACATGGCCGTCCTTGAGGTCGCAGGGAATTGCGTATTTCGCCACGCGTTTGCGGATGATGGCATGGCCGCGCCAGCGCAGGTTCCAGATATAGTCGTCGGCCGCCTCACCGAGCGTACGGCGGAATTCGCGCGCCATGGCGACGTCGCCGGAAAGCGAGCCGGTGATCTGGCCGCCATTGCGCCCGGAGGCCCCCCAGCCGATGCGGTTGGCCTCCAGCACCACCACCTTCAGTCCGCGCTCGGCGAGTTCCAGCGCGGTGTTGATGCCGGTGAAGCCGCCGCCGACGATGCAGACATCCGCCTCGATAGGCTCGGCAAGCGGCGGAAAGGCTGCGTAGGAATGGGCGGTGGCGGCGTAATAGGAGCCGGTGTGGGGCAGTGCCATCGCCGGCCTCATACGCTGTGCAGGTAGCTGCGATATTCGAGCTCGGAGATCTCCGCCTCGAACACCGCCAGCTCCTGCCGCTTGCAGGTGGCGAACATGGTGATGAAGTCGGCCGGGAACAGCCGGGCGACCAGCGCGCTCGCCTCGAAGGCCTCGATCGCCTGCCGCCAGTCGGGCGGGATGGCACGGCCGGCGGCCTTGTAGACATTGCCCTGCATCGGCGCCGGAGGTTCGGTACCCGCCTCGATGCCGTCGAGGGCGGCGGCGAGGATGGCGGCGATCACCAGATAGGGATTGGCATCCGCCCCGGCGACACGGTGCTCGATGCGGCGTGCCTGCGGCGGCCCGCCGGGAATGCGCACCGCCGCCGTGCGGTTCTCATAGCCCCAGGCGGCGATGGTGGGGGCGAGCGTGCCCGGCCGCAGCCGGCGCGACGAGTTGCGATGCGGCGCGAAGATCAGCGTGGTGTCGTGCATCGCCTCCAACAGGCCCGCCACGGCATGGCGCATCGTCGCCGTGCCGTGCGGCCCGCCATCGTCGAAGACGTTGCGTCCCTCGGCGTCGGTCAGGCTGAAATGCACATGCAGGCCGTTGCCCGAATGCTTCGCATAGGGCTTGGCCATGAAGCTCGCCGCCAGCCCGTGTCGGCGCGCGACATTCTTGACAATCTGCTTGAAGAACACGGTATCGTCGGCGACGCGCAGCGCGTCGGGGCCGTGCACCAGGTTGAACTCGTACTGGCCGGGGCCGCTCTCCGAGATCGCCGCGTCCACCGAGACGCCGCAGGCTTCCGCCATCGCATAGACGTCGTCGAGAAAGGGCCCGACATTCGCCAGCTCCTGCAGACAGTAGATGGTGTCGCCGGCCCCTTCATGCGCCTCGGGCAACGGGACGAGCGGGTGGGCGCGCGCCGCCTTGGGGTCGACGAGGTAGAATTCGAGTTCGGTCGCCACCACCGGCGTCAGCCCCCGCGCGGCAAAGCGGCCGGCGATTTCGGCGAGCACGCGGCGCGGGTCGCCGAAGAACGGCTCGCCCGATTCCAGCCGCATCCACATCGGCAGCAGCCGGGCCGGCGTATCGGTCCAGGTCAGCGGCAGCAGGCCCCGGCCGGTCGGTTCGACGATACCGTCGAGATCGCCGCGGTCGAACAGGCAATTGCCCAGAACGTCGGTGCCCCAGATGTCGACGCCGATGGACGACATCGGCATGCGGATGCCGGCCTTGGCGAGCTTGCCGGCGGCATCGGCGCGCACCCGCTTGCCGCGGAAGATGCCGTTGAGGTCGCAATGCGCGGCGAGCACGAAGCTCGGCGGGGCGGGACTCACGGCGTCGGCGGGCATTTGGCGGGCGTCTCCGGTGGCGTTCGATGACGTGTTATAATACATAGCCATGTCATATAACAACGATCCGAAGGGATGAGACGGCTCATGAATGACGCCAGCAGCGAGTATCAGCCCGACACTGTGGCCGATGCGCT
This sequence comes from Ancylobacter sonchi, assembly GCF_018390695.1. Lineage (GTDB taxonomy): Bacteria > Pseudomonadota > Alphaproteobacteria > Rhizobiales > Xanthobacteraceae > Ancylobacter > Ancylobacter sonchi. Next base: position 98,997 of record NZ_JAHBGF010000026.1, read on the forward strand.
ACACCGCGCCCTGCGCAGCCAGATCTGGGAAGGCGAGTTCATGCCCGGCGACCGGGTGTCGATCCGCGCCCTGGCGCAGGAGCACGGCCTCAGCGTCATCCCGGTGCGCGACGCGGTGCGCCGTCTGGTGGCGGAAGGGGCGCTGCATTTCGCCGACAGCCGTACCATCGAGGTGCCGCGCCTCAGCCTCGCCAATCACCGCGACGTGGTCTTCGCCCGCATGCAGATCGAGCCGGAGGCGGCGCGCCGGGCCTTCGAGCAGCTGACGCAAGCTGATCTGAACGAGCTCATCCGACATGACATGCGGGTCAACACCGCCATCGAGACCGATGACCGGCGGCTCTACATGAAGAGCAATTTCGATTTCCACTTCCTGATCTACCGGCGCGCCAACGCTCCGACGCTGATGCGGATCATCGAGATGCTGTGGCTGCAGTCCGGCCCGTCCATGCGCTACATATCGAGCCAGTACGGCTCGGCGGCGTTCGCGATCGACTACCACCGCGCCGCCACCGACGCATTGGCCGCGCGCGACGGCGAGGGCTTCGTGACCGCGATCCGTTCGGACATCGCCCAGGGCATGGAATACATCCTGCGGGCCGAACGCGAACTCGTCGCCCCCGCGAACTGAGATCGCCGATCCGTGCAGCAAAGCCCAGGCGCTATCGGCATTTGCCGGGATGAGGGAAAGTCCCCGCAATCGGCACATGTCGCGTCAGACGAAGATAGAGCGGGAGGAGTGTTTGGCTGGGGCGGGAGGATTCGAACCTCCGCATGGGGGAATCAAAATCCCCTGCCTTACCGCTTGGCGACGCCCCAACGCGGCACGCGTCCGTCAGACGCGGACCGTGCGGGCGCGGACATAGCCACAGGAACGCGCCGCTTTCAACCTTCATCCACAGCTCCGCCCGCGGGAAAACCGGACGTCATCAACAGGCGTCGCGAAGAAGTGCGATGCCACGCTTGCGGCTCGGCGCATCCCCGTGCTAGAGGCTCGCCACCGCGTCGGAGTGTAGCGCAGCCTGGTAGCGCACCTCGTTCGGGACGAGGGGGTCGCAGGTTCAAATCCTGCCACTCCGACCAAGCGGTACCTTGATTTCCTGTTCCCGATAGGAACCCTGCCAGAATTCGATGACCGTTCTGCGAGAAGCCGATCTCGCTGCGAAATTGCGATGAACCTGCGCTCGGTCCTTCGCGACCCCGCTCGCTCGCCGGACGCACTTCCGTTCCGGAAGGCCCCGCTGAGCGCCTCGACCGCCCCTCGCCACATCGCCTCACGGCGCAGAGTTTTTGAAACGCCGCTAAATTCGGAGTATAGTTTCCTGCATCGGATACCGCGTTCTGCGCCCTATAAAGTCGACGAATGTTGGTTGCATTTACCATTTATGCTCGCATAAGGTGTATATCGTCGCGCGACATGCCGTGCGCGGCGGCGCGCTCCGCGAGTGACTTCCAGCTTGGATTGCGATGAATGTCCGCTTCAGTGCAGATCGGGGTCGGCGCCAAATGGATCGTCAAGGACGGCTTCGTTTTTCTCTCGGTCGCAAAGTCGCAGGTGCGCATACCCTGCAATTCGTCCGGCCTGGTCGATTTCCTGTATTCGACCAACTGCCACATGGACCTCGGCCTCGTGCAGCAGATCGCCCAGGAGATCCGCGACAGCCGGTCTGAATTCCTGATCGAGCCGCTATCTTCTGCCCATCTCCATCTCGTCCTGACCCAATTGGCCGATGCGCTGAACGCCAGGACCGTGACCCCGACGCTCTATCCATCGCTCAATCTGTAGGACGTGGGCCGGCGATAGCCGCCGCTGACACGATGAGCGCCCCCCCCTGAGATGCGGGCGGGGAATGCGGGATGCAGCGGATCAAACCAGCATGATCGGCTCGACGAAGCCGCAGAGCCAGTTGGCCAGCGAATAGGGTTTGCCGACCAGCGCCGGGATGTTGTCCTCGGCCGGCATGCCGCTATCGGCAATGTATTCATAGGCGTCGCTGGCCGGCATGGCGTCGCTGTCGCGCACGAAGCCATGGCCGGCGGAGATGTCGTTCCGCCCATGCCAGAGGGACGCCCCGCCGACGACGTCGCGGGCGAGCACCAGCCGGAGGGTGGCCCGCCCGACGATCGCGACGGACAGCACCGGATTCGCTCCCGCCGCATCGGTGACGAGGAAGCCCTTGTCCGCCTGATCCGCCACCTGCGCCGCCCCCCGATATGGCAGGTCGAAGACGATGGGCGGCGCCGGCACATGCAGCGTCACCAGCACTTCCTTGCCGCGCCCATAGATCGCCAGCGGCTCGAGCGGACGCCAGTTCTGCCCGAGCTCGAACAGCCGATAGAGCACCTTGCCGTATTGAAGGCCCTGGTTGCGGTAGCCATTGGCGCGCAGATGCCCGCCGGAGATCGCGTCCGTGTACTGGTAGTCCGGCCCGATCAGATAGACGCCCGGCGTCTCGCGCGCGAATTCCAGCTGCGCCTGCGAGATGGCGAGGTCGTTGGTCGTGTAGACGCCCGCCATCTGCGACAGCAGGAACGCCGGCGGGTTGGGCTGCCGGAAAGTCGAGGCGACCACCTCGTTGACGCCGCTCCGCAGCGTGGCGAGATGCTCCTTGTAGGCGGCCTTCGTCATGTGACCGGAACTGTCGGCCTGCCCCTGGTCCCACAGATAGGCCGACATGCCGACCGTCTTCCCTTCGCGGTCGGCGAGCGCCTTCATCTGCGCGCAGTAGCTGGTGAAGCGCCCCCACACGGCACCGCCGGGGATAAGCGCGGTGATCGAGGTGCCGCCGCGCCCGACGCCATTGCTGACGAAAAGGTGGTCCGGATCGGTCGCCAGGCTGCGCCGGGCGAGGTACCGCCCGCGCCACGCATTGGCCGCCGCCACCACGCCGGCCTCCCCGAGATATTTATAGGCCGGCCAGGTGCCGAGGTTCGCCGCCACCTGCGCGTTGCTGTAGACGGCGCCACCACGGACATTCGCCGCCACCAGCGGCTGCAGGGCGAACGTGTCGCCGATCGGCTTCCAGGCGTCCGAGCCGTAGCGGGTCGTGCCGTTGTGGATCGACTGGCCGACCATCTTGTTGTCGTAGGGCTGCGTCACCGAAAGCGCCGCCCCGGCTGCCTCGCCATGGTGAAACGACTGCCCGGCCGCCGTAACGAGATTGTAGTGCGCACAGGGCTGCTGCAGCACCGCCCCGTCGATCCGGCTCGGCGTTAGCGCGGCGATGTCGAGGGCCCGGCCGTCATGTCGGGCGATGTCCGTCGCCATGAAGGAGGTCGGCACCTTCGTGCTGCCGAAGAAATCGAAGGCGTCGAGCCGACGCAACATCTTCAGACGCCTCAGCAGCGTCGAGCCGGCGACATGCATGGTCCTGCGGGTCCATTACCCAGCCACTGGCGCTTCAGCCAGTTCGATGAACAGATCGCCAGCCGGCAAACAGGCTCGCGGGGCAACGAAATAAATCGCCCGATCAAATCGGATCACACGACGTAAATCATGCCCGGATCCGCATATGACACCTTCAACAAAACAAGTATAGATCGCGCAACGTCAGCTATATCATTAACCTAACGTCATATATGCCGAATATACGTAGACGATTACGGCAGAGTCCCTGAACATACATCTGTTTTTCGACAGGATTTTGCCGCAGCACCGCCATCATTGTCGTGAGACCGCGCCCTCGTCGCTGCGAGCCGTGCGCGGTGGCGCCGATGGTACCGGTTGCCGCCTGCCTGCCTCCGGCGGCATCGGCCGCCGCGGGGGCTCCCGGAAATGGCCCCCACTTCCGTAGGGGGTGAGGCGAACATCGGGGCAGGCCCGGACTTGCCGGCGAGATGCCGCTCCTGCAAGGCCGCGCGGCCCGATCGTCCGGCAGCGACGGCCTCTTCATGGCACCCCCAGTATAATTAGATACCTCCCAGCCTCACGGACACGAGGCGATCGACCCTGGCCGATGGTGGACAACGCCTGTCACCTAGAGGAAGATGATGCCTGTAGATCCGAGGGGTGTTCGGTAAGCGCGCATGGTCGCCCGTTTTTTGGCGCGGCTATGCGCAAGGCGGGACCATGACCGCAAACGACCCCCTCCGCATAGTTCATGCGTATAAATTGCGATGGAGACATTTGAATGAGGGTGCTGATTATTGGCGGATCGAATTCCGTGATGCAGCCTGGCTATGTCAGCGCTACGATCGACATGCTGCAGCAGAAATACGGCATCTCCGTCACCGAGCTCTCGAACATCAGCATCGGCGCGAACAACTGCCTGATCGGCCTCGAAGCCAGTCATCTTTTTCAGGAAGACATCGCCAGCTACGACAAGATCGTCATCGAATTCATCATCAATGACTACAAGTTAGCGCGCGAAAGAAGCATCGGAACCTGGCTCGCCAGCTATGAAGGCTTGATCCGGCACCTCTTCCTGCACGCGCCGGACGCCCAGATATACAATCTTATTTTTGGAAAGAGCGAAAACCATACGCTCGGTCGTCTGGAGCGGCTGCGCAAGGGCGTCACCGATCTGGTCGAGCACTATGGCCAGGACTTCAACATCGCCATGGTGGATTTCGACGCGCATCTGCGGGGGCGGCACGGAGCCAACCCGAACATGTTCCTGGCATACTACAGCGACCCCGGCCACTATGGTCGGCCCAAGGCTACCGAGAGAGTCGGCGCCTACCTTGCCCGCTACATGGCGCAGCCCGCCGAACGCCGGGGCAGCCGGTCGCTTCCCGAGCCGTTGTCGCCGACTCCCTTCGATACCGCGACGATGGTGCGGTTGCCCGACATCCCCAACGTTCCGGTCCGTGAGCTCAGCAATTCGCGCTATCAGCGGCTCTGCGTCCCGCTGGCGCGTGGCGAGAGCGTGACGCTCGACCTGCCGGGGCCGATGATTTCGCTGTCCTATCTGGCGACCCGCGACGGCGGAGCGCTGCTGATCGAGGAGGAGGGCATGGAGCCGTTCTCCATCTTCACCTGCCATGGCTACGTCATCAACAAGGAACCCGGCCGCTTCCTCATCAAGAATTTCGTGCGCATCTCCAATGATTGGAAGGAGACGCCCCGGCGCATCCGCCTGACGTCCATCGGCTGCGACGAGGCCGTCGCGATGGGCGAGCGGTTCACGCCGGAATACAGCATGGTGGCAAGCCCCGAAGCCGAGACGACGGTCTATCTGTCCAACGTGCTGTGTTACACGGCCGTGGCTGGCGGCGAGAACGCCGATGGTCGGGAGGCGGATGGATTGGAATCGGACGGGACGGACAATGCCTGGTCCGACGACTGGAACAGCCGTCAGTCCGCCATTTCGGCATAGGCCGCTTCAGGCCGCCGCCCGAAACGACACGTTCGAGCCGGTCGCCTGCGGCTCGCAGGCCCTTTCGCGGGGCCTATCGTCCCGCACGAGCCCACCCCCCTGACCGCCACGCCGACGGACAGGGTGCGTTCCGCGTCCGCCGATGCCCTCGGCATGGCACAAGCTTTTGCGCCGTGCGCCCGGACGGACGCTTCCCTGGCGCGCCCTGGAACGCGCCCCTGGAACGCCGCCGGTCGACGCCCGACAATCGAATACCGCCCTGGTCGGGTCCGTCGACATGGCGACGCCGGTGAGAAAATCCGGCGCGGGCCGGGACGCCGGGACCGCGACCACCCCGACGCCCGCCTTTCCGGGCTGGCTCCCGATCCTTCCCCACATCGATCACCATTACGCCGCCGCGGCGGCCGGGAACTGGACATCCGCCCCTCCCCCCGCCCCGGTCTGAGACATCGCTGCGGCACGCGCACGGGCGCCGACACGCGGCCTCATCACCCCTTTCGATGACGCCGGGCGGCGCCTCGGCAGCCCCTTCATTGCCCGCAATCGCCGCCTCAAGGCTTTGCCGACCATCTCCGGCCGCCCTCCTCTGTCGTCCCTCCGATCCACCGCCACACGTCCGGTCGCCGGTGCGATTGACAGGAACATGCCCGCGATAATATGGATACGATCAAGTTTCCAAATGGGGGATTTTCCCGTGACGTCGATTCACGCGAGGCGGTCTCCGCTGCTGCCGGTATCGCTCTTCGTCCTGCTCCTCGCCGCCGGCTGCGACGGCCGCCAGGGCAGCGCTCCGGCAGGAGCCGGCCCACAAGAGCGCCCGCAAGTGGGCGTGGTGACCGTGCATCCGCAGTCGGTCGCCATCACCGCCGAACTGCCGGGCCGCACCACTGCCTCGCTGATCGCCGAGGTGCGCCCGCAGGTCGGCGGCATCATCAAGGAGCGGCTGTTCGAGGAAGGCAGCGAGGTAAAGGCCGGGGACGCGCTCTACCAGATCGATCCCGCGACCTATCAGGCGAGCTTTGACAGCGCGGTGGCCAGCCAGCAGAAGGCCGAGGCCGCCGTCCCGAGCGCGCAGGCCAAGCTCGAGCGCTATCAGGGACTGATCAAGCAGAACGCGGTGAGCAAGCAGGACTATGACGACGCCGTCGCCTCGCTCGCCCAGGCCAAGGCGGAAGTCGCCTCCGCGAAGGCCAGCGTCGATACCGCCCGGATCAATCTCGACTTCACCCGCATTACCGCGCCGATCGGCGGGCGCATCGAGAAGTCCTCGCTGACGCCCGGCGCGCTGGTCACCGCGAGCCAGGACACCGCGCTGACCACCATCCGCACCCTCGACCCGATCAATGTCGACGTCACCCAGTCGAGCACCAATCTCCTGAACCTGCGCCAGGCGATCAAGGAAGGCCGTATCAAGATCGCCGGCTCGGACGTCAAGGTGCGCCTCAAGCTCGACAACGGCACCCTCTATTCGCATGAGGGTACGCTGGAATTCTCCTCGGCCTATGTCGACGAGACCACCGGCACCTTCGGCGTGCGCGCGCAGTTTCCCAATCCGGACCGGCTGCTGCTGCCCGGCATGTATGTGCGGGCCCTGGTCGAGGAAGGCGTGGCGCCGAACAGCTTCCTGGTGCCGCAGCGCGCGGTGACCCGCAACACCAAGGGCGAGCCGGTGGCGCTGGTGGTCGATGGCGACGGCAAGATCGGCCAGCGCGTGCTCACCGTCGGCCGCAGCGTCGGCAACAACTGGCTGGTCGAGAGCGGCATCGCCGATGGCGACCGGGTCGTGGTCGAGGGCAGCCAGTTCGTCACCGTCGGCCAGCTGGCCTCGCCCGTCGAGGTCACCCTCGACGAGACCACCGGCGAGGTGGTCGAGCGCGGCAAGCAGACCGCCCTGCCCGCCGACCGCCACTATGCCGCCGCCGACGCCCCGGCGCGCGCGGCGCAGGAGTGAGCCGCGTGGCACGTTTCTTCATCGACCGCCCGGTCTTCGCCTGGGTCATCGCCATCCTGATCATGCTGGGCGGCCTGCTCGCCCTGAACTCGCTCTCGATCGCGCAATATCCGCAGATCGCGCCCACCACGGTGCGCATCACCGCCTCCTATCCGGGAGCCGACGCGCAGACGGTCGAGAACTCGGTGACCAAGGTCATCGAGCAGGGCATGACCGGTCTCGACAATCTCGACTACATGTCGGCCACCTCGACCTCGACCGGCCAGGCTTCGATCTCCATCACCTTCTCCAGCTCGGCCGATCCGGACGTGGCGCAGATGCAGGTGCAGAACAAACTGCAGCTGGTCACGTCGCAGCTGCCGACCATCGTGCAGACCAGCGGCATCGAGGTCGACAAGGCTTCCGACAGCTTCCTGATGGTGGTCGGCTTCGTGTCGACCAACGACTCGATGTCGTCGATCGACATCGCCGACTACGTGGATTCCACCCTCAACGACACGCTGCGACGCGTCGACGGCGTCGGCACCACCCAGGTGTTCGGCTCGTCCTATTCGATGCGCATCTGGCTCGACCCGGACAAGCTGGCCAAATTCCAGCTGATGCCGAGCGACATCACCACGGCCATCGAGGCGCAGAACACCCAGGTCTCGGCCGGCCAGCTCGGCGGCCTGCCGCAGCGCAAGGGCCAGCAGCTCAACGCCACCGTCACCGCACGCGGCCGCCTGCAGACGCCGGAGCAGTTCCGCAACATCATCATCAAGAGCACCAGCGACGGCTCGCTGGTGCGGCTGAACGACGTCGCCACCGTCGAGCTCGGCGCCGAAAGCTACACCAGCACGGCGCGCTACAACGGCAAGCCGGCGGCCGGCCTCGGCATCAACCTCGCCACCGGCGCCAACGCCATCAGCACCGCCAATGGCGTGAAGTCGGCGATCCAGCGCCTGTCCGGCACCTTCCCGGAAGGGCTGGAGGTGGTCTATCCCTACGACACCACCCCCTTCGTGGTGCTCTCCATCGAGGAGGTGGTGAAGACGCTGGCCGAGGCCATCGTCCTCGTCTTCGTGGTGATGTTCGTCTTCCTGCAGAACATCCGCGCCACCCTCATCCCGACCATCGCGGTGCCGGTGGTGCTGCTCGGCACCTTCGGCGTGCTGGCGCTGTTCGGCTACTCCATCAACACGCTGACCATGTTCGCCATGGTGCTGGCCATCGGCCTGCTCGTCGACGATGCCATCGTCGTGGTGGAGAATGTCGAGCGGGTGATGGAGGAGGAAGGCCTGTCGCCGCGCGAGGCCACCCGCAAGTCGATGGACGAGATCACCGGTGCGCTCATCGGCATCGCCACCGTGCTCTCCGCCGTGTTCGTGCCGATGGCCTTCTTCGGCGGCTCGGTGGGCGTGATCTACCGGCAGTTCTCCGTGACCATCGTCTCGGCCATGGTGCTGTCGGTGCTGGTGGCGCTGGTCCTCACCCCGGCGCTGTGCGCCACCCTGCTGAAGCCGCACAAGCCCCGTGGCGACGCCGGTGCCGAGGGGTCCGGCCATGGCGCGAAGCGCGGCCTGTTCGGTGCCTTCAACCGCGCCTTCGACCGCGGCAGCCACGCCTATCGCTCCGGCACCGCCGGCATCATCTCCCGCTCCGGCCGGTTCCTGATGATCTTCGCGCTCATCACCCTCGCCATGGGCTGGATGTTCGCCCGGCTGCCCTCCTCCTTCCTGCCGCAGGAAGATCAGGGCAGCCTGATCACCAGCGTGCAGCTGCCGGTGGGCGCCACCGCCAACCGCACCGACGCGGTGCTCGACGACGTCACCCGCCACTATCTCGACAATGAGAAGGACGCGGTGGAAGGCGTATTCACCGTGCAGGGCTTCGGCTTTGGCGGCCAGGGACAGAATGTCGGCATCGCCTTCCTGCGCATGCGTCCCTTCGACGAGCGCAAGTCGCCGACCCTGTCGGCCGGCGCGGTGGCCGGCCGCGCCATGGCGGCGTTCTCCAAGTTCCACGATGCCCGCGTCTTCGCCCTCGCCCCGCCGGCGATCCAGGGCATGGGCAATTCGAACGGCTTCGACTTCTACCTGCAGGACATCAACGGCGCCGGCCACGACAAGCTGGTCGCCGCCCGCAACCAGCTGCTGGCCAAGGCGGCGGGAGATTCGCGCCTCGCCAATACCCGCCCGAACGGGCAGGAGGACGAGCCGCAGCTGGTGGTCGACATCGATGAGGAGAAGGCGAGCGCGCTCGGCGTCTCCCTGTCGGACATCAACGACACGCTCTCCACCGCCTGGGGCAGCGACTACGTCAACGACTTCATCGACCGCGGCCGGGTGAAAAAGGTCTATGTGCAGTCGGCGGCCGATTTCCGCATGCAGCCGGAGGATCTCGCCCGCTGGCATGTGCGCAACTCGGACGGCAACATGGTGCCGTTCTCCTCCTTCACCTCCACCCGCTGGACCTTCGGCTCGCCGCGCCTGGAGCGCTTCAACGGCTCCTCCGCCGTCGAGATTCAGGGCGAGGCGGCAGCGGGGGTCAGCTCGGGCGACGCGATGACGGCGATCAACGAGTTCGTCGCCCAGCTGCCCGCCGGCTATGGGCATGAATGGGTCGGCCTGTCGAAGCAGGAGGAGCTGTCCGGCAACCAGGCGGCCTCGCTCTACGCCATCTCGGTGCTGGTGATCTTCCTGTGCCTCGCCGCGCTGTATGAGAGCTGGTCGATCCCGTTCGCGGTGATGCTGTCGGTGCCGATCGGCATCTTCGGCGCGCTGCTCGGGGCGCATCTGTTCGGCCAGACCAACGACGTCTACTTCAAGGTAGGCCTGCTCACCACCATCGGCCTCGCGGCGAAGAACGCCATCCTGATCGTGGAGTTCGCCATCGAGCGCGAGGCGCACGGCATGGGGCTGGTCGAGGCGACGCTCGACGCCGCGCGCCAGCGCCTGCGGCCGATCCTGATGACCTCCTTCGCCTTCATCCTCGGCGTGACCCCGCTCGCCATCGCCAGCGGTGCCGGCTCGGGGGCGCAGAACGCCATCGGCATCGGCGTGATGGGCGGCATGATCGCGGCGACCGTGCTCGGCATCTTCTTCGTGCCGCTGCTGTTCGTCGCGGTGCGCCGGGTGTTCAAGCGCCGCAGCGCGCCCGTGACGCCGGCGCAAGACACGGCCCCCGGCGGGCAGGCCGGCTGAGCCCTCAATCCGGCGCGGACGAGGTCACGGCCTCGCCCGCGCCGCCGACCGCCAAAGCTCTCAGGCGCCAAGGCTCCCAGGCTCAGGCGTGATAGTGGTACATGCTGGTGTCGGTCTTCTCGCCCGTATAGCCCCAGCCCCGCAGCAGCTCGTCCACCGGGCCGATCTCGTCGAGCAGCTCGATGAGGATATGCGGCCGGAAGCGGCGGATCGTCTCCGCGCCGCCCTGAAGCACATCGTATTCGGCCCGCTCGACGTCGATCTTCATCACCGACAGCTCGGCAAGGCCGACATCGTCGAGAGCCAGCGTGCTGGCGCTGCCGATTACCGCGCCCTCGCCGACGATGCTGCCTGCCGAGCTCAGCCCGTCCTTGCCGCGAATGGCGATGCGCTGCCCGGAGGCGCGGGTGAGCGCGTGCGGATACACCTGCACCGTGCCGATGTCGTTGAGTTCGAGATTGGCGAGCAGGCGCGGCACGATGAGCGGGCTCGCCTCGAAGGCGTGCACCCGTGCCGCTCCGGAACGGGCGGCGAGGATGGAATAGAAGCCGCTATAGGCGCCGGCATCGACCACCGTACCGCCCCGGCGCGTCAGCTCCGTCCAGAGCTGCCGCGAGATCGGCTCGAAGCCCTTGGCGCGCTTCTTCTGCGCCGCCAGGACGTTGTCCTCCTCGGTGATCAGCTTAACACCGTCGAGTTCTTCAAACATGCCGTCGCGTTCCACGGCCGCGCTCACGTCGGCCCGAAGGTGCCGTCGGACTTCAGCCGCTCCAGCACCCCGGTCGCCACGGCGAAATAGAAGCCGTGCAGCGCCAGCCGGCCGTCCTCTACCCGCTCCCTGATCCAGGGGAAGCTCTCGAGGTTCTTCAGCGACACCCGCACGCAGCCATATTCGACCAGGCGCCGCTGCTCGACCTCGTCGTCCGTCAGGTGCCGCGCCACCTCGCTGGCGGGGGCGGCGATCTTTATCCAGTCCGGCAGGAAGTCCTGCGCCGCTTCCGGCGCGCCGTCGAGCAGCGCCCGCGCGCCGCCGCACAGCGCGTGGCCGAGCACGACGATCTGCTTCACCTCCAGCACCTTCACCGCGAACTCGATGGCGGCGCTGGTGCCGTGATGGGCATGGTCGGGCGTCGAATAGGCCGGCACCAGATTGGCGACGTTGCGCACCACGAACAGCTCGCCCGGCCCGACGTCGAAGATCATCGTCGGGTCGACGCGGCTGTCGGAACAGGCGATCACCAGCGTTTCGGGGCTCTGGCCGCGCAGCGCCAGCTTCTCGAACAGCGCCTTGCGCTCCGGCCAGGAGGTGACGCGAAAGCGCCGGTAGCCGTCCAACAGATCGTCCATGCCAGATCCTTCCCTCGCGGCCCGCCATCCGGTGCGGGCCGCCGCGTGGCGAAAATGCCGCCACCTTGGCGTCGCTGACAAGCACCGGATGACGAATGGGCGACAAAACCCCACCTCTTCCCTAACGGCCGATGCCGCTCCGCCCTCGACGCCCGCCGCCAGCCGGGTTAGGTGCGATACGCAGACAGCGCGACGGAACCGACGGAAACCCACGCCCATGGCCGACGACATCCCCTTCGACCGCGACTTCGCCGCCGTGCCCGGCGTGGCGGAGGAAGTGGCGCCCGGCGTGGTGCGGGTGCTGGCGCCCAATCCCGGCGCGTTCACCTTCACCGGTACCTGCACCTATCTCATCGGCACCGGCGAGGTGATGATTCTCGACCCCGGCCCCGACAGCGCTGCCCATGTCGCCGCCGTGCTTGACGCGGTCGGCGGCCGTCCGGTCAGCCACATCCTGCTCACCCACACCCATCGCGACCATACCGGCGCGCTCGCCGCGCTGAAGGCCGCCACCGGCGCGCCGGTGGTCGCCGAGGGCCCGCACCGCCCGGCCCGCCCGCTGCACGAGGGCGAGACCAACGTGCTCGACGCCGCCGGCGACCGCGACGTCGTGCCCGACCTCCTCATTGCCGATGGGCAGCGCCTTGCCGGCGACGGCGTCTCGCTCACCGCGCTCGCCACCCCCGGGCACACCGCCAACCACATGGCCTTCGTGCTGGACGAGGCCGGCCTGATCTTCGTCGGCGACCATGTGATGGCCTGGGCGACCTCGGTGGTGGCCCCGCCGGACGGGGCGATGGGCGACTACATGGAATCGCTGCGCCGGCTCGGCCAGCGGCCGGAGGAGCTCTATCTGCCCGGCCATGGCGGCCCGGTGCGCCAGGGCCCCGCCTTCGTCGCCCGCTACCTGCGCCATCGTGAGGCGCGCGAGACGGCGATCCTGCGGGCCCTGTCGCGCGGTGCCGCCGGCATCCCCGATATCGTGCGGATGATCTATATCGGCCTCGACCCGCGGCTGTTCGGCGCCGCCGGCCTGTCGACGCTGGCGCATCTGGAGGATCTCGTCGCCCGCGGCGAGGTCGAGACCGACGGCCCGCCGACGCTGGCCGGCGTCTATGGCCGGCGCGCCTGAGGCTCAGCGCCGCCGCTTGCCCTGCCGCTCCGCCAGCTCGGCGAACAGGTCGTCGACCCGCCGTGCATTGGAGCCGAAGTCGCGCACGGCATTCCGCGTCACCGAGCGCATGTCGACCCGCGTGCCCTCGGCGGTCCGCCGCACCCTTATGACGATGTCGTCGCGCAACCCCAGCGGCAGCCCCCGCGCCACTGCCTCGATGCGACCGTCGCGCTGGCCGCCGCGCGGCGGCACCGCGTCGACGATGGTCCATTTGCGCCGCGCCACCAGCACCATCAGGTCGTTGAACACATCGTCCGGTGCCGAATCGAAATCGATCGGGTGGATGGCGGGATAGGCGTCCTCCTGCGCGGTCGCCGCCGCCTCGTCCGGCCCGTCGAGCGGGTTGGCGGCGCGCGAGCGCGCCATGGCCAGCGTCACGAAGGAAGGCGGGTCCTCGATATCGGTGCTCACCTCGTGCAGCACCGGCAGCCGGGCGCCGAAGGCGGCGAGGCCGGCGGTGGGCGCGATGAGCGCCAGCGCCAGCGCGCCCGCCCCGATTACCCGGCCGAGCCCGCGCAGCCCCTCGTTCCAGATCACCACGAAGGCGGCGAGCGCCAGCAAGAGTGCCAGCCCGGCCAGCACCACGCCGGCGAGCACGGTATAGAGCGCGCTTTCCAGGTCGAGGATCTCGGTGAAGTAGCAGGCCACGCCGATGATCGTCACCGGCAGGGCGAAGACAGCGACGCGCAGGCTCCATACCGCTAGCCGCGACATGCGCTCCTCGACATAGAGCCGCCGCCGGATCATCGCCGCCTCACGCCGGCTCGAGGAACAGTTCGGTGAGCGCCTCGACATCGTCGACGACGAGATCCGCCTCATCGGCGAAATCGTCGATCGGTCCCGGTCCGCTGCGCACCAGGATCGACAGCGCCCCAGCCGCCCGCGCCGTCATCAGGTCGTGATGGGTGTCGCCCACCAGTGCCACCGACGCCGCCGGCACGCCGGTCAGCTCGGCGAAGGCCTGCACCATGCCCGGCAGCGGCTTGGAGCCATAGCCGGAATCATGGCCGTAGATCGCGGCCAGGAGATCGGTCAGGCCGAGCAGATCGGCCTGGATGCGGGCATTGCGCTCGCTGTCATTGGTGGCGATGCCGAGCGGCAGGCCGAGCCGGGCCAGCCGGCCCAGCGCCTCGCGCGGCCGGCCGAGCGGCGCCAGATTCGCCTGGCCCTCGTCGATGAACAGCTCGTCAATCTCGGCGAAGAACGCCTCGCTGGCCGGGCGGTCCAGCACCTGCGCCCAGAGCGGACCGAACTGGCGCGAGGAGCCGGCGATCAGGGGCGAGGTCTGCAGAAACTGCCGGCGCTCGGCGATGTAGTGGCTCACCTCGTGAAGCCGCGACAGCGCCGCCGCGTTCGTGCCGGCCAGCCGGGCCATCACCCCGCCAGCCGCCGGTCCCCAGGTCCGATCGAAATCGATGAGAGTGCCGTCCTTGTCGAACAGAATGGCGCGAACGGCGTTCACGTGGTGTAGACCTCCGGGCAGGTCGCGGGCGAGGGGAGCACCGATAGCATGAATTCGAGCCGGCTCCCAACCGGCCCCTTCGGGGCGATTCGCCTGTTGCCGGCACTGGCGATGGCCGGCTTTCTCCTCGCGACGGCCACGCCGCTGGCGGCCGAGGAGCTGAAATCGACCATCGACCGCGCCGGCAGCGCCGCCAGCCAGCAGATCGAGCAATGGCTCGGCGCCCCCGCCCCGAAGCCGGCGCGCAAGACCCGCGCCCGCACCTCGACGACCCCAAAGACGGGAGCATCGGCAGCCGGAGCGACCGCGGCGCGCGCGGTGCCGCTGCCGCCACCGCGCCCGGCGGAGGCCGACGCCGAGGCACCGGCGGAAACCGCGGACGCTCCTGCGCCGACCGGGACGGCGGCGCTCCCCGCCGCCAAGCCCGATACCAAGTCGACCGCCAAGCCGAGCGCTCGGCCGGCGGGCCCTTCATTCGCCGGGATACGTCCGGCCCAGCCGGCCGGGCCGGTGGAGGAGCCGGCACCCGAGGAGCCGTCCTTCGCCGAGGCGCCCGGCATTCCGCTGCCGCCCGAACGCCCGGGCCGCGTGGCGATGGCCACCGGCCCCGCAGCGACGCCCCCGGCAGCACCACCCCCAACAGCACCTGCCGCCCGCACGCCGCAGGGCGCCCTCGTCCCGTTGCCGCCGGAGCGGCCGCAGCCGCGGATGGCGACGCTCGCCGCGCCGCCGGCCGGCAAGCCGGAGCAACCGCCGGCCGAGGCGGAGGACTACCCGACCGCCAACGTGCCGTTGCCGCCCGAGCGACCACAGGCGGGCCCGCAGGCGCGCACCGCGATGCTCGCCCCGGCGCCCGACGCCTCCTCCCCGGCCCCCGCGCCCGATGCCGACGCCCCGCCGGCCGGCTCGGCGCTCACCCCGCCGCCCGGCCCGCTCGCCGGCTGCCCCGAGCTCAGCATCGGCGACATCGGCACCTTCACCACTGCCGCGGTGACGATGAAGCCGGCCTGCCGCATCGAGCGGCCGGTCGCTCTCACCGGCGTCAAGCTGAAGGACGGACGGCTGGTACCGATCGAGCCGCCCGCCACCCTGCGCTGCGACATGGCGGCGGCGGTAGCCCGCTGGGTGCGCGAGGGGGTGGCGCCCGCCGTCGAAACGCTCGGCAGCCCGCTGGCGACCATCGAAGTGGCCGATTCCTATTCCTGCCGGCCGCGCAACCGCGTCGCCGGCGCCAAGATCAGCGAGCACGGCCAGGGCAACGCCATGGACACCCGCGGCTACAAGCTGATGGACGGGCGCCGCGTGCTGGTCGGCGGTACCGGCGACGAGGCGATGCCGCTCGCCTTCCAGGAGCAGCTGAAGGCTACCGCCTGCGCCGACTTCATGACCATTCTCGGCCCCGGCTCGGACGGCTATCACGAGCTGCACCTGCATGTGGACCGCGCCGTCCGGCGCAACAACATGGTGCTGTGCCGCTGGGCCACCGGCACGCGGCCGCCCGGTGCCAAGGCGGCAAGCGGAACCGACAAGCCCGAAAGCGCCAGATCCGGCGGCAATACCGCGGCGAGCCCGAAGGCCGGGGACACCAAAGCAGGTGACACGAAGGGCGCCACGCCCGCCGCGTCGCCGGAGGAGGACCCCGCCGAGGCCGAGACGGACGAGCCGGAATCCGAGGCCCCGGCGAATGCCCAGGCAGGTAGCTCGGCGCCGGGTCGCGCCGGCGGCAGTTCCCGAAAATAGCCATCTCTCCCCCGCTCCCGCGCGTCCCGGCTCCGACCAAGGGCGCGCTTCCGGGCCGGAGCCGCCGGCAGTAGGCTAGCGCCGAATTTCCTCCCCCCGGAGCACTACCCATGCTGACCAACCTTCAGGCTCGCGACGTCGAGACGCTGGTTCATCCCTATACCAACCTCGTCACCATCCGCGACACCGGGCCGCTGATCCTGGAGCGCGGCCAGGGCGTGTGGGTGCACGACGTCGACGGCAAGCCCTATCTCGAAGGCATGGCGGGCCTCTGGTGCACCGCGCTCGGTTACGGCAACGAGGAACTGGTGGAAGCGGCGGCGGGGCAGATGCGCAAGCTGCCCTTCAGCCACATCTTCGGCGGCAAGAGCCACGACCCGGCGATCGAGCTCGCCGACAAGTTGAAGGAGATGGCCCCGGTGCCGATCTCCAAGGTGTTCTTCACCAATTCCGGCTCCGAAGCCAACGACACCCAGATGAAGCTCGTCTGGTACATGAACAACGCGCTCGGCCGGCCGAACAAGAAGAAGATCATCTCCCGCGTGCGCGCCTATCACGGCGTCACCATAGCCTCCGCCTCGCTCACCGGGCTGGCCGGCAACCACAACGACTTCGACCTGCCCATAGCCGGCGTGCGCCACACCACCTGCCCGCACCATTACCGCCTCGCTCTGCCGGGCGAGAGCGAGGAGGACTTCGCCACCCGGCTGGCCGCCGATCTCGAGGCGCTGATTCTCGCCGAGGGGCCGGACACCGTGGCCGCCTTCATCGCCGAACCGGTGATGGGCGCCGGCGGCGTCATCGTGCCGCCAAAGACCTACTACCCGAAGATCAAGGCGGTGCTGGACCGCTACGACGTCTTCTTCATCGGCGACGAGGTCATCACCGGCTTCGGCCGGCTCGGCACCGCCTTCGGCTGCGAGGCGATGGAGATGCAGCCGGATTCGATCTCGATCGCCAAGGCGCTGTCCTCCGCCTATCAGCCGATCGGCGCGGTGATGATTCCCGAGCGCATGTATGAGGCGATGCTGGAGGAGAGCCGCAAGCTCGGTTCCTTCGGCCACGGCTTCACCTATTCCGGCCATCCGGTGGCGGCAGCGGTGGCGCTGAAGACGCTGGAGATCTACGAGCGCGAGAGCGTGTTCGAGCGGGTGCGGGCGAAGATCCCGCAGTTCGACGCCCGCCGCGCCGCGCTGGAGGACCATCCCCTCGTCGGCGAGGCGCGCGGCAGGGGCCTGGTGGCCGGCATCGAGCTGGTCGCCGACAAGAAGACCAAGCGGCAGTTCGACCCCAAGCTGGGCGTGGCGGCCAAGTGCGTCGCCTTCGCTCAAGCGGAAGGCCTGATCGTGCGCAGCGTGTTCGGCGACGCAGTCACCATCTGCCCGCCGCTGGTGATCTCGCCGGCGGAAATCGACGAACTGTTCGACCGCCTGACCCGCGCCCTCGACAAGACGCTCGACTGGGCGGTACGCGAGCAGCATCTGGCGGCCTGAGCCCCGCCCCGACGGCGGCGGCGCCTCCCGGACAGCGCGCGTTGGGAGGCGCGGGGTACTGGCGCGGACGCGCCCTCCGCGCCTCGCGCCACCGGCTCCATCACCCGCGCAATAAAAAAGGGCGCCGCCGAAGCCGCGCCCTTTCATTGTTTCATCCGCCCGGCCTGCCGGGCCGCGCCTCAGAGCACGACGACGTCGGCGCCCTGCGGAACGCGGGTGTAGAGGTCGATCACGTCCTCGTTCAGCATGCGGATGCAGCCGGAGGAGATCGCCTGCCCGATATATTCCGGCTGGTTGGTGCCGTGGATACGGAACAGCGTGTCCTTGTTGCCCTGGTAGAGATACAGCGCGCGCGCCCCCATCGGGTTGTGCGGGCCGGGACCGACGAAGTTCGGCACGCCGGCGATGCGCTCCTTGATCTCGGCGGTCGGCGTCCAGGTCGGCCACTCGGCCTTGCGGCCCACCTTGGCATCGCCCTTGAAGGCCAGGCCCTCTTCGCCGACGGTCACGCCGTAGCGTATCGCCTTGCCGTCGTTCTCGACGAGATAGAGGAACTTCTTGTCGGTATCGACCACGATGGTGCCGGGCTTCTGGCCGCCGGTATAGTCGACGATGTGCCGCTGGTACATGTCCGGCGGCAGCACCTTCTGATACGGCGCGTTCGCCAGCAACTGCTTGTCGCGGGGCGTCAGGGAAGCTTCCGGCGCCGGCGCCTTCACAGAATTACTGCAAGCACCCAAGCTAAGCGCGATGAGCATCACGCTCATCCCCCGCAGTTTCATTTTCGAGTTCTCCAGAATCACTTGCCGCAACGGCACGCACTACGCGCCGCATCCTGTATTCGGGATAGCCGAACTCGGCTTCGCCTTGAAGAGGCCATGCGAGCGCCGCATGCCGGTCGCGCGCGACTGTTGCCAAAAGGCATCAGTTAGATTGCAACGTTTCAAATAGTTAACCAAAACGGTGACAAAATCCATGCATGCCTACCGCCCCGTCGCAATTTGCTTAATTCTGACGCAGTCGTCGCCCAATTCGTTGGCAGTCGAACCCGTCAAGGGCGATGCATAGGAGGAATATCATGTCGGCCGAGGACAACCGGGACATCGAACCGGGTCGCGGGCGCTGGGAGCGCTCGCAGCAGAGCGCCCATTGGCGCGAAATCGGAATTTCCGCCGTCGCGGCGGCGGCGCGCTACGCGTCCACCCCTGTGCCGCCGGTGGCGGCCTCCGGCACGGAAGGTGCCAAATCCGACACGGCCGCGCCGAAGGTCGTCACCCTCCGGGACATCGAGTTCTTCGCGGCCTGATTCGGTGGGCTCTCCCCTTGTGGAAAGCCAAAACCGCCCGCCGCCGCTCCCTTTCCCCTCGCACGCGACCGCCGCGGCCCGGACCGGGCCGCAGGCAGCCGGGCTCCCCTGCTGCCTGACCAGAGTTGTTGCCCCGGCGCGGGCGGGTTAAGTCTGGCGGGGCACGCGGCGGGGAGATGCCATGATTCATGCCTATTGCCCGCGCGAGGGCGCATTGAGGCGCATCGACGTGCCCGTCGCCGGCGACGGCCCCGAGGGCGCCGCGCCCGGCAGCGCGATGCCCGCCGACGCGCTCTGGATCGACCTGTACAATCCCAGCGCGGCGGAGGACCGCTTCGTCGAGGCGGCGCTTGGCATCGCCATCCCCACCCATGAGGAAATGGCGGAGATCGAGCCATCGAGCCGCCTCCGGGTGGAGAACGAGGCGCAGTACATGACCGGCTCGCTGGTGCTCGGCAGCGAGGGCGAGCGCCCGATCCTGTCCGAGGTCAGCTTCATCCTGTTCCGCGGCCGGCTGCTCACCGTGCGTTATGGCGAGTTCAAGGCGTTCAGCCTGGTGATCGCCAAGCTGGAGCGGGGCTGCGCGGATGGGCTGCGCGGCGAGCAGATTTTCATGTCGCTGCTCGACGCCATCGTCGATCGCACCGCCGATACCATCGAGCGGGTGGCCGCCGACATCGACCTCATCTCCCGCCGCATCTTCGAGCGCGACAACGGCCGGGACAGCCAGCGCTACCGGGCGATCCTGCGGCAGACCGGGCGCAAGGGCGACCTCGCCTCCAAGGCACGCGAAAGCCTGGTCTCCATGGCGCGCATCGTCACTTTCCTCGCCGCGGAGAGCGAGGGACGACGCCCCGCCAAGGACCAGCGCACGGCGCTGAAGAGCCTGCAGCGCGACATCGCCTCGCTGACCAACCACGTGTCCTATCTCGGCGACAAGATCACCTTCCTGCTCGACGCCACGCTCGGCATGGTGTCGATCGAGCAGAACAACATCATCAAGATTTTCGCGGTGCTGTCGGTGGTGTTCATGCCGCCGACGCTGATCGCCTCGATCTACGGCATGAACTTCCAGTACATGCCGGAGCTGGCCGACCACTGGGGCTACCCATTGGCGCTGGTCGCCATGCTGGCCGCCGCCATCGGCCCCTATCTGTTCTTCAAGTGGAAGCGCTGGCTCTAGGCCGGTTCGCCCTCACCCGCGCCCTCTCCCCAACGCGACCGCGCTCAGACGTGCTGGCCGCCATTGATGTGGATCTCGGCCCCGTTCAGGTAGGACGAGGTGTCGGTGCACAGCACATAGATGATCTTCGCCACCTCGTCGGGGGTGCCGAGCCGCTGCATCGGAATCTGCTCGACGATCTTCTCGGTGCCCGGCGACAGGATGGAGGTGTCGATCTCGCCGGGAGCGATGGCGTTGACCCGCACACCCAGCCGGCCGAAATCGGCCGCCATCTCGCGCGTCAGCCCGACCAGCGCCGCCTTCGAGGTGGCATAGGCAGCCCCGGCGAAGGGGTGCACCCGCATGCCGGCGATGGAGGTGACGTTCACCACCGCGCCCTGCGTGCGCTTCAGCTCGTCCAGCAGGCCGCGCGCAAGCAGGATCGGCGCGAAGAAGTTCACCTGGAACACCTTGCGCCAGGTTTCCTCCGGCGTGTCGAGGGTGCCGAGCCGGGCGCCGCCCGCGCCCTTGGGCGAGATGCCGGCATTGTTGACCAGCGCGTGCAGCTGGCCGTCCGGCAGCCGGCTCTTGATCTCCTCGACAGCCCGGCGGGTATCGGCCTCGTCGCCGAGATCGACCTGGATATGGTCCTCCGGCCCCATCTCCCACGGGCAGTTCTCCGGGAAGGCGTGGCGCGAGCAGGTGATCACCCGCCACCCGGCCGCCGAGAACCGCTTCACGGTGGCGTGGCCGATCCCGCGCGAGGCGCCGGTCAGCAAGAGGGTGCGGCGGGGCTGGTTGGTGCCCGACATGATGAGCCTTGTCTGGTGAATCGCGTTGGAAAAGGTCTAGCTCGTTGGAAAAGGTCTAGCTCAAGGATAGAGGCGTGTCTTGATCCAGGACAGATCCTCGCCCTCGCGGCGGAACACGATACGGTCGTGCAGCCGGAACGGCCGGTCGTGCCAGAACTCGATCTGCACCGGCCGGATGCGGAAGCCGGTCCAGTGCGGCGGGCGCGGCACGCTGCCGAGCGCATATTGCGCCGTCACCTTGGCGATCGCCGTCTCCAGCGCGAAGCGCCCTTCGAGCGGCGTCGACTGCTTGCTCGCCCAGGCGCCGATCTGCGACAGCCGCGGGCGGGTGGCGAAATAGGCGTCGGCCTCGGCGTCGGTCACCTGCTCCACCGGCCCGCGCACGCGAATCTGCCGGCGCAGCGACTTCCAGTGGAACACCGCCGCCGCCTTGGGATGGGCGGCGATCTCCTGCCCCTTGGCGCTGCCGGTATTGGTGAAGAAGGTGAAACCGCGCGCGTCACGGGCGTTGAGCAGCACCATGCGTACGTCCGGCAGCCCGTCCTCGTCCACCGTGGCCAGCGCCATGGCATGCGGGTCGTTCGGCTCGCTGGCCTGCGCCTCGGCGAACCACGCCTCGAACAGGTCAAATGGCTCGTCGGCGGCGGTGAAATCACCGGCTGTTAACGGTTCTTGCGTATTCATTGGCTTCATCAACGGCAGCGGGACCGGGGGCGGCCCATGGTGACAGAGAGCGAAAAGGCAGCGGCGGCAAAGCACGTGTGCGGCCGGCGTCTCCCATATAGTCGGCGGTGGGCGTCGCGCCCAGTGCTTTTCCGTCTCATCGCGCTGCTCCCATCGGTAGCGCTCGCCGGCTGCGGCGCGCTGGCGCCGGGACTCGACGGCACCATCACCGGATCGATCGCGCCGACGCCGGCTCCCATCACCGCCAGCAGCGAGCCGGCGCCGAAAGGCGTGACGCCGGACGACTGGATCGCCGCCCGGCGGGCGCTGGCCGAGGCGCTCGCCGCCCGCGACGCCGCCCCGAGCGTGCCGTGGGAGAACACCGCCACCGCGACGCGCGGCACCGTCACCCCGCTCGCCAGCAAGGACGACGGCAAGTGCCGCGCCTTCCTCATGAGCTTCGTGCGGGCCGACAATGAGGACTGGTTGCAGGGCGAGGCCTGCCGGACCGCCGCGCGCGGCTGGCGCATCGGCCAGGCGCGGATGCTGGAGCGCGGCTGAAGCGGCGCCGAAACGACGGATCTGCGCGGCTGAAGCCGCGCTGAAACGACAGGCCTGCGGCTAACGCCGCGCGGGAACCACGGGTCGGAACGGCACAAATCGGCGCGGCTCAACGGTTTTGCGGAGATTATCGCGGATATCGTCGCCAAACACGCGCCGGACCGTTGCATCAGCGCAACACCGGTTCCATATGAGACCGTAAGCCCGGAACCGCCGGCCCGAGAAGACCAGCACCCATGCGCGATCCCTATGACATCCTCGGCGTCGCCCGCAGCGCCGACCAGACCGAGGTCAAGCGCGCCTTCAGGCGCCTCGCCAAGAAGCTGCACCCCGACGCCAACACCTCCGACCCGAAGGCACAGGAAAAGTTCGCCGAGCTCAACGGCGCCTACGAGATCCTGTCCGATACCGAGAAGCGCGGCCAGTTCGACCGTGGCGAGATCGACGCCGAAGGCAAGCCGAAGGGCTTCGAGGGCTTCGGCGCCGGAGCCGGCGGCTTCGGCCGTGGCGGCTTCCGTCGCGGTGCCGAGGACGACAGCATCTTCGAGAGCTTCTCCTTCGGCCAGGGCGGCGGGCGCGCCGGTCACGGCCGGCACGATGCCGGCGGCTTCGACGACGTCATCTCCGACATCCTCGGCGGCATGGGCCGTGGCGGCCGCACCGGCCGGCGGGGCTCCTCCACCGGCTTCGAGCCGCCGCGCGGCGGCGACATCGACATCCGCCTGCCTGTGCCGCTGGAGACCGCGGTCGCCGGCGGCCCGGTGAAGGTCACGTTGCCCGACGGACGCTCCGTGGAGGTGAAGATTCCGCCACGCACTGTGGAAGGCTTCCGCATGCGGCTGAAGGGCCAGGGCGAGGCCAGCGCCTTCGGCGGCACGCCGGGCGACGCCTATGTGGTGGTCGCCTATGCCCCGCACCGGCAGTTCCGCGTCGACGGCCAGGATCTGCGCATAGACGTGCCGGTGCCGCTGGCCGACGCGGTGCTCGGCGGCAAGGTCCGCGTGCCCACCCTCACCGGCTCGGTGGAGCTCAATGTCCCGGCCTGGACCAGTTCGGGACGCACCTTCCGCCTGCGCGGCAAGGGGCTCCCGGTCGGCGAGACCGGCGATGGCGACATCCTCGCCACCCTGCGCATCATGCTGCCCGAGAAGCCCGACCCGGAGCTGGAGGAGCTGATGCGGCGGCTGGCGGGCAAGGCGGACTGACCGGACGGGCCTGGCAAGGCGGGATGAATCGCCGCGCCGAACCCGGCGGAGACCACGACCGGGGCCGCTGATGGCATCTCCGTCTTCCGGCTTGCTTGAGCACTCCACGCCGCTGTGCGATAGGAACCTCTCGCCGCACGGCGTTGAATTGGGTTGACGGAGCAGGGCGTGACGCAGCAGGGCACGGTTTCGGCCGGATTGATGAACGGCAAGCGCGGCCTGGTGATGGGAGTGGCCAATAACCGCTCCATTGCCTGGGGTATTGCGAAGGCCGCGCATATGCAGGGGGCGAAGCTCGCGTTCACCTGGCAGGGCGAGCCGCTGAAGAAGCGCGTCGAGCCGCTGGCCGCCGAACTCGATGCCGCCCTGGTGGGTCATTGCGACGTCACCGACCCGGCGAGCATCGACGCGGTGTTCGCCGAGACCGAGCGCCAGTTCGGCGGACTGGACTTCCTGGTCCACGCCATTGCCTTCTCCGACAAGAACGAGCTCGACGGACGCTATGTCGACACCTCGGCGGAGAATTTCAGCAAGACCATGCTGATCTCCTGCTACAGCTTCACCGCCGTCGCCCAGCGCGCCGAGAAGCTGATGAAGAACGGCGGCTCCATGCTGACGCTGACCTATTACGGCGCCGAGAAGTGGATGCCGCACTACAACGTGATGGGCGTCGCCAAGGCCGCGCTTGAGGCCAGCGTGCGCTATCTCGCCGCCGATCTCGGCCCGAAGAACATCCGCGTCAACGCCATCTCCGCCGGCCCGATCAAGACGCTGGCCGCCTCCGGCATCGGCGATTTCCGCTACATCCTCAAGTGGAACGAGCTGAACGCGCCGCTGCGCCGCACCGTCACCATCGACGAGGTCGGCGATACCGGCATGTACCTGCTCTCCGATCTCGGTCGCGCCGTCACCGGCGAGATTCACCATGTCGATGCCGGCTACCATGTGGTGGGCATGAAGAATCCCGAGGCGCCGGACCTGACGCTCGAGCGGGACTGACGCCGAACGGCTTCCGGCACCAAACGGCTTCCAGCACCCACAGGAGACGGCGATGATCAAGGCTCCCGGCGGCAGACAGGCCAGCAAGCGCGGCACTCTCCGCATGGCGGTAGCCGCCCTGCTGCTCGCGGGCATCGCCCCGGCGGCCCTGCCGGCCTCGGCCGAGACCGCAATCACCGTCTACCCGCCGCCGGGCTCCGGCCTGCCGCCGGACTGGGCGACGCCGGGCTCTCCGAACCAGGACAGCGGCCTGCCGCCCAGCTTCCAGCAATACCCGTTCTGGAACCGCATCTTCGGCGGCGGTGGCGCGATTTTCCCCGGCTACACCTCGCCCACCAGCAATGACAGCTCCTATCAGCGCCTCGCGCTGCTCACCGGCGGCGGCGCCGGCCGCGTGATCTTCGCCGCCGGCATGGCCGACACGCTGTGCCAGCCGGCCGACGCGCCGGACATCACCATCCTCAGCGCCCCGCCGGGGGTGAACCTCACCACCGATTACGGCGCCTTCACCGCGACCGGCAACGACGCCGGCTCGACCTATTGCCGGGGTCGCAACGTGCGCGGCACCCGTGTCGTGCTGGCCGGCCGGCCGCCGCGCGGCGGCGGCAGCGTGACGGTGAAGGTCTCCTGGCCGCGCGTCGGCCGCAATGGCGGCACCAGCTACACGCACACCGTGGCCCTCCCGTCGCGATGAGCAAACGCCGCATCTTCCTCGTCCGCCACGGCGAGACCGACTGGAACCTCGCCGGCCGCCTGCAGGGCGCCGGCCACGACATTCCGCTCAACGATCTCGGCTGCGAGCAGGCCGCCAGCCTCGCCCGCGTCATCGGGCGGCTGGCCGGCAACGCCGCACCGCTCGACTATATTGCCAGCCCGCTCTCGCGCGCGTCCCAGACCATGGCAATCCTGCGCTCCGAGCTCGGCCTGCCGCCGGACGCGTTCCGCCGCGAGTCGCGGCTGAAGGAGATCTCCTTCGGCCGCTGGGAAGGCTTCACCTGGACCGAGCTGCGCCGGCGCGACCCGCAATCGGTCGCCGAGCACCGCGCCGATCCCTGGCACTACCGCCCGCCGGGGGGCGAGAGCTATCTCGACCTCTCGGTGCGGGTGATGGCGGCGATCAGCGAGATCAACCGCGACTCCGTCGTCGTCACCCATGGCGGCGTGGTACGGGCGATGCTGCACGCGCTCACCGGCATGCCGGCCAAGGAGGCCGTGTTCCTGCCGGTGCGCCAGGGCGCGGTCTATCTCATCGAGGACGGCGCTTTCGAGCTCGCCCTCGCCTGACGACGGGCCGCCCGGCCGCCAGTAACGTCGTCGGTACAGTCGAAGCCGGGCCGGGGGCCCAAGCCGGAGGTTGAGGAAGAAATGCCGCAGGACGCTCCCACCGCGCTGATCCGCGCCGAGGCCGCCGACCAGCCGCGTCCGATCTGGTGCGTCACCGCGCAGGACTGGCGCAAGGTCGCCAGCGAGCTGCCGCCCATCGCCGTCGCCTTCGCCGAGGCGTCGGGCTTCCGCGCCGAGCCGGGCAAGGTGCTGGTGGTGCCGGACGCCGCCGGCGCCATTGCCGGCGTGCTGTTCGGCGTCGAGGCCACGCCGCGCGATCCGCTCGCCTTCGGCAAGCTCGCCACCACCCTGCCGGCCGGCGACTACCGGCTCGCCAGCGGCGCCGCCGATCCGCGCCTCGCCGCCCTCGCCTTCGCGCTGGGCGCCTACCGCTTCGAGCGCTACCGCACCCGCAACGCGCCACGCCCGCGCCTCGTCATTCCCGAGGCCGTCGACGAGGCGGCGCTCATCCGCACCGTCGAGGCGGTGACGCTCGCCCGCGACCTCGTCAACACTCCGGCCAATGACATGGGCCCGGCCGAGCTGGAAGCCGCCGCGCGGGCGCTTGCAGCCCGCCACGGCGCCACGGTCGAGGTCACCGCCGGCGGCGACCTGCTGGCCGCCAACCTGCCGATGATCCACGCCGTCGGCCGTGCCTCGCCGCGCGCGCCGCGCCTGATCGACCTCAGCTGGGGGCCGGTCGATGCGCCCAAGGTGACGCTGGTCGGCAAGGGCGTGTGCTTCGACACCGGCGGCCTCGACATCAAGCCGTCCTCCGGCATGCTGCTGATGAAGAAGGACATGGGCGGCGCGGCGAGCGCGCTCGGCCTCGCGCACATGATCATGGCGCGCGCCCTGCCCGTCCGCCTGCGGGTGCTGATCCCGGCAGTGGAGAATTCCATCGACGGCTCCGCCTTCCGCCCCGGCGATATCCTGCGCTCGCGCAAGGGCCTGTCGGTGGAGATCGGCAACACCGACGCCGAGGGCCGCCTCGTGCTCGCCGACGCGCTCTCCCTCGCCGATGACGAGGCGCCGGAGCTGATGATCGACTTCGCGACGCTGACCGGCGCCGCCCGCGTCGCGCTCGGCCCGCAGCTGCCCCCGGCCTATACCGACGACGAGGCGCTGGCCACCGATCTCGCCCGCCATGCCGCCGCCGAGGCCGATCCGCTGTGGCGCCTGCCGCTGTGGAAGCCCTATGCGGGCATGCTCGACAGCCCGGTCGCCGACATGAACAACGCGCCGGGCAGCGGCTTCGCCGGCTCGATCACCGCCGCCTTGTTCCTGCAGCGCTTCGTCGAGCGCGCCGGCGCCTGGCTGCATCTCGATATCTACGCCTGGAACCCCTCTTCCCGCCCGGCCCGGCCGGAAGGCGGCGAGGCGCAGACCATCCGCGCCCTCGACGCGCTGCTCGCCGAGCGCTACGGCGACTGACCCGGCGCGGCGGGGGACTCCCGCCGCTCTCGCCGCCCGCCGCCAACGCGGAAGTGATGCGCGAAAGTGATTGCCCGTTAAGCCTTTCCCGAAGCCTTGCTTGCCGCAGCGTCGCGACAATGCGAGAACAATCCGTAGCCGTAACGATTGCGGGCGGATCGGCGGAGGCGGTGACATGGCGGTCGAGATGCGCGCCTCGCAGGCCCTGCGCCTGTTGCACGAGCTGACGCTCGCACAGGTGCGCGATCAGGTGCGCGACGAGGCGCCGGACCTGTCGCAGCGCCAGCTCGCCATCCTGCTCAGCGTCTATCTGGAGAGCCCGCCGCACACGGTGCGGGGCCTCGCCGCCCGCCTCGGCGTCACCAAGCCGGTGATCACCCGCGCCCTCGACACCATGGGCGCGCGCAAGCTGGTGTCGCGTCGGCGCGACGAGGCCGACCGGCGCAACGTCATCGTCCAGCGTACCGTCGAAGGCGCGCTCTATCTGGAAAAGCTCGGCGACCTCGTGGTCGCCACCGCCCGCGCTTTGCCGCGATAGGGAGGCGCGACCTCAACAGTGCCGCCGGGATTGCCGCTGTCGCACTGATGGCCGGGCGCGACGGAAGCCACGAAGCCGCCGCCCGGCGCAGACGTCGCCCTTGCCTGCCGCGCCGGGCCGGCGCATCTCATAGACGATAGCATTCACCGGATCGCGTCGCGCATGACCTTTCTCGACCCCCGCCTCACCCCCGCCCGCCCCGATCTCGCCGCCGCGCATCTGCGCGGCACGGTGGAAGCGGCGCGCTATGTCGAGGGCACGCCCTACCGCGTCATCCGCGAGCGCGCCGGCGTCACCCGCACGCCGGATTCCACCGCGCCGCTCACCACCGAGGCGTTGTTCGGCGAGACCGTCACCCTCTACGAGGCGACCGACGAGGGCTGGGCCTGGGTGCAGCTCGACGGCGACCTCTATGTCGGCTGGATGGCTCTGGAGGCGCTGGCCCCTCCCGGTGCGCCGGCCACCCACAAGGTGGCGGCGCTGCGCACCCCGGTCTTCCCCGGTCCCAGCATCAAGCTGCCGCCGGCCGCCCTGCTCTCCTTCGGCGCGCGCGTCACCGTCACCGGCACCCGCGACCGCTTCCTGCTCACCGAGGAGGGCGGCTTTGTCTTCGCCGACCATCTCGCCCCGCTGGATCGCGTCGAGGCCGATCCGGTGGCGGTGGTCGCCCGCTTCCTCGGCGCCGCCTATCTGTGGGGTGGCCGCTCCAGCCTTGGCCTCGATTGCTCCGGGCTGGTGCAGGCCGGGCTGACGGCGTGCGGCATCGCCTGCCCGCGCGACAGCGACATGCAGGAGGCCGCGCTCGGCCACGACATCGGCTTTGCCGGCGACATCGCCGAATTGCGGCGCGGCGACCTCGTCTTCTGGCCCGGCCATGTCGGCATGGTGGAGGACGGCGAGACGCTGCTGCACGCCACCGCGCATTACCTGTCGGTGGTGCGCGAGCCGCTCGGCGCGGCGCTCGCCCGCATCGAGGCCGTCGGCACCCCGGTGCGCACGGTGAAGCGGCTCTAGCGATCCATCTGGACGGCATAGGCTCAGGACGGCATCGGCTGGAAACGCTCTCCCCGGGCGAGCGACCGGCCCCCTCTCCCCAAACGACGACGCCGCCCGCCATACCCCCGAAAACGAAACCGGCCCGCGCGAGGCGGGCCGGGCATCGTCGTTTTCATCAGTCGCGGGGATAGCCCCCGCGCGGCCTCACTGCGCGGAGGCGCGCTTGGTCGGCGCGCCGAGCGCCAGAGCCTCGGCGATCACGCGATAGACGTCGCTCTCTTCCATGTAGCCCTTGAAGCCGTCGGCGCCCGGGCCGGTGGCCTGCAGCACGATGTCGTCCACCGCATGCACGCCGGTGTCGCCATCGCGCGGGATGTTGCCGATGCGCAGCACCGCGCCGGGCACGTCCTTGTACTGCTCGTTGGCGACGTACTTCTTCTCGGCGTTCTGCACCGCCGGCACGAACGGGCCGTCGAGCTTCGGACGGAAGGTCTCGTAATAGTCGGGATAGTTGTTGGCGAAGATGGCGAGGCGCTTCGACACGTCGATACGGTCGGGGAAGCCGTCGCCGTCCTTGTCCTCATAGTTCGGGAAGCCGGCCTCGGCATAGGTGCCGACCTTCTCGCGCATGTCGGTGCCCGGCTTGTTGTCGTCGATGGTGCCGATCACCGAGACGCCATGCGCGTGGTCGCCGGTGACGACGATCAGCGTATCCGGGTTGTTCTTGGCGAATTCGCGGGCAAGGCCGACGGCCTGGTCGAATTCGATGGTCTCGACCACCGCGCGGTCCCAGTCGAGCGGGTGGGACATCTTGTCGATCGAGGCGCCCTCGACCATCAGCACGAAGCCGTCGGGGTTCTTCGACAGCGCCTCAAGCGCGGTCTTGGTCATGTCGACGAGGCCCGGCTGGTCGGGGAACTTGCCGACCGTGCCCTTCTTCAGCTGGTTGCGGTCGAGCCAGGTGTCCATGTTGCCGGGATGGAACACGCCGAAGATCTTGCCGGAGTTGGACTTCGAGGCCTGCTCCAGCTCCGCCTTGGTGGTGGCGATCTGGTAGCCGTCGGCCTTGAACAGCTCGACGAAGTTCTTGTCGTCCTTGCGCTTCGAGCCGGGGGTCGTCTGCGGGATGAAATAGGCGCCGCCGCCGCCGAGCACCACGTCGGGGCGCACGTCGTACATCATCTGGGCGATCTCGGCCTTGTCGGCGCGCTTGCGGGTATGCGCGACCACCGCCGCCGGGGTGGCGTCCT
The DNA here is from genome assembly GCF_018390695.1 of Ancylobacter sonchi. Lineage (GTDB taxonomy): Bacteria > Pseudomonadota > Alphaproteobacteria > Rhizobiales > Xanthobacteraceae > Ancylobacter > Ancylobacter sonchi. Next base: position 128,913 of record NZ_JAHBGF010000026.1, read on the forward strand.
GCAGCTCGGCGGTGGAGACGATGCCGAGCGCCTTGCTGCCGGTGCGGCGCACCGCCTCGCCGAGCACCTCGACCTTCGGGTCGTCGAACGAATCCTTGGTGCGGTCGGCATAGACGCCGATGGCGTTGATCGCGCTCTTGTGGCCGGTCATGTAGGCCGACATGGAATTGGCGCTGTCCACCGCGATCGAATCGGTCGAGGAGGTGCCGATGAACGCCATGTGGTCCATGTAGTCCATGTTGAGCTTGCCGTTGGCCTTACCTTCGGTGTTGCCCTTCGACATGATGCGGGCGGCGGTGCGATGCGCCACCGACATGCCGTCGCCGAGGAAGAAGATCACGTTCTTCACCTTGGGCAGCGCCGGCGTACCGTACACGTCCCAGGTCACCGACTTGGTCTTGCCGGCGGCGCTGGCCTCGACCTTGTAGCTGCCGGGGGTGGCGATGGAGATGTCGCGCAGCAGCACCGCCGACGCCTCGACGCCCGGCTCCTTCTCGACGAAGGTCACTTCCTTGCCGAGGACCTTCTTGTAGTCCTCGCCATTGATGGTGATCTTGACGTCTTCCGGCTTCACCACGCCGTCGAACTCCACCTTGAAGTCGAAGGGCGAGCCCTGGAGGATGGTGGCGCGGTCGAGCGGATAGACGGCCTCGGCAAAGGCCGCGCCGGACAGCACGGTCGAGGAAAGAAGGGCGAGGCTGGCGGCAGCCAGCAGGGTCTTGCGCATGGAGGATCTCCCGCTTCGGACAGGCGGCGCGGCCGCGGATCGGGGAGTCCTCTAGGCAGCTTCAATGTCACGCCGGTGACAGTTGGTCGGCGTTACGTCATTTAGCCGGCACAGATTGCGCGGCGAACGCCTCCGCCCGTGCTCGGTTCAGCGCGAACCATTGCAGCGCCGCCAGCGTGAACACGTTGCCGATCAGCCCCGGCGCCGGCGCGACGAGGGCCTCCATCGCCGCCTCCGCCGGCAGCAGGAACGGGCGGGTATGCTCCGCCTCGCCAGGCTCGCCGGCCTCCGCTGGCACCGCGGCCGCGTCGACCAGCGCCAGGAACAGCTCGGCATGCTCGTCGGTGACGCCCGGCGTCGGCATGAAGCTCAGCATCGGCAGCAGCGCGAGCGGCTCGACGCCCAGTTCCTCCAGGCATTCGCGGCGCGCCGCGAACGCGGCCGTCTCGCCGTCCTCGATCCGCCCGGCGGCGATCTCGACGAGCTCGCCGCGCCCGGTCGCCACATGGGCGGCGAGGCGGAACTGGCGGATCAGCGCGAACACCCCGACGGCCGGGTCCCAGGCCAGCACCGCCACCACCGGGCCGACCCGCAAGATGTCGCGCACCTGCGTCAGCGGCGCGCCGCCGGCGCCCGGCAGCGTCACCGTGTAGCGATGATAGGGCCGGAAGCCGTCGCCGCCGATATCGGAGGGTCCCTCCAGCACGACCTTCACCGCCCGGTCGCCGAGCGCCTCGCGCTGCGCCGCCTCGCGCCGCTCCCTGCTCACGCCGGGGCTCCGGCGGCGGTCCCGTTCGCCCCCGGCGCCTCCTCGAGATGGAAGGCGGCGGCGAACAGCGCCCGCGTATAGGGCGTCTTCGGGTCGGCGAACATGGTCGAGGCCTCGCCCTGCTCCACCACCTCGCCATGCCGCATCACGATCAGCTTCGATGCCAGCGCTGCCACCACCTTGAGATCGTGGCTGATGAACAGGTAGGTCAGCCCGCGCCGCTTCTGCAAGTCGCGCAAGAGGTCGACGATCTGCGCCTGCACGATCATGTCGAGCGCGCTGGTCGGCTCGTCCAGTACGATGAAGGTCGGCTCCAGCACCACGGCGCGGGCGATGGCGACGCGCTGGCGCTGGCCGCCGGAGAATTCGTGCGGGTAGCGGTGCCGGCTCGACGGGTCGAGGCCGACATCGGTCAGCGCCGCCACCACCCGCGCGTCGCGCTGCTCGGAGTCGAGTTCCGGCTGGTGCACCTTCAGCCCCTCGCCGATGATGTCGGCGATCGACATGCGCGGGGAGAGCGAGCCGAACGGGTCCTGGAATACGATCTGCATGTCGCTGCGATGCGCCCGCATCGCCTTGAAGCCGAGCGTGTCGACATGCTGGCCCATGAACACGATCGGCCCGTCGGAGGAGATCAGCCGCAGCAGGGCGAGCCCCAGCGTGGTCTTGCCCGAACCCGATTCGCCCACCACGCCCAGCGTCTCGCCCTTGCGGATGGCGACCGACACCCCGTTCACCGCCTTCACATGGCCGACGGTCTTGCGCATGAGCCCAGCCTTGATCGGGAACCACACCTTGATATCCCGGGCCTCCATGATCAGCTCGGCGTCGGGATGCGGCGGCGCCGGCTCGCCTGAGGGCTGGGCGGCGATCAGCTGGCGCGTATAGGCGTGCTTGGGGGCGCCGAACACCTCGTCGACCGTGCCCGCTTCGACGATCCGGCCCTTGTTCATCACGCAGATACGGTCGGCGATGCGCCGGACGATGCCGAGATCATGGGTGATGAACAACAGCGTCATGCCGAGCCGCGCCTGCAACTGCTTGAGCAGCGCGAGGATCTGCGCCTGCACGGTGACGTCGAGCGCGGTGGTCGGCTCGTCGGCGATCAAGAGCTTCGGCTCGTTGGCGAGCGCCATGGCGATCATCACCCGCTGGCGCTGGCCGCCGGACAGCTGATGCGGATAGGAGCCGAGCCGCGTCTCCGGCTCGGCGATGCCGACCTCGGTGAGCAGTTCGATCACCCTCTTGCGCGCCGCCGCCCCCGAGATTCCCCGGTGCAGCGACAGGATCTCGGCGATCTGCTGCTCCACCGTATGCAGCGGATTGAGCGAGGTCATCGGCTCCTGGAACACCATGGTGATGTCGTTGCCGCGCACGCGGCGGATCTGCCGCTCTTCCATGGCGAGCAGGTCGCGCCCCTCGAACATCACCCGGCCCGAGGGATGCGAGGCAGCGGGATATTGCAGCAGCTTGAGGATGGAGAGCGCCGTCACCGACTTGCCGGAGCCGCTCTCCCCCACCAGCGCCAGCGTCTCGCCGCGCTTCAGCTGGAACGACACATGGTCGACCGCCACGGCCGGCACCCCGCCCTCGCGGGCGAAGGCGACGGAGAGATCCTCGACGGAAAGCAGCGGCGCGTCGGGGGCGGTGATGTCACTCATGCGCGTATCGTCCCTCATGCGAAGGTCTTCCGCGGGTCGAAGGCGTCGCGTACCGCTTCGCCGATGAAGATCAGCAGGCTCAGCATGAACGCCACGGTGAAGAAGCCGGTGAGCCCCAGCCACGGCGCCTGCACATTGGCCTTGCCCTGCGCCAGCAATTCACCGAGCGAGGGCGAGCCGGGCGGCAGGCCGAAGCCGAGGAAGTCGAGCGCGGTCAGCGTCATCACCGAGGAGGAGACGATGAACGGCATCATGGTCAGCGTCGCCACCATGGCGTTGGGCAACAGGTGCCGCCACATGATCACGCCGTTGGACACGCCGAGCGCCCGCGCCGCCTGCACATATTCGAAGTTGCGCGCCCGCAGGAACTCGGCGCGCACCAGCCCCACCAGCGCCACCCAGGAGAACAGCAGCAAGATGCCGAGCAGGATCCAGAAGCCCGGCGCCAGGATCGAGGAGATGATCAGCAGCAGGTACAGCGCCGGGATCGCCGTCCAGATCTCGATGAAGCGCTGGAACAACAGGTCGGTCCAGCCGCCGAAATAGCCCTGCACCGCGCCGGCCGCCACCCCGATCACCGAGGAGATGATGGTCAGCACCAGCCCGAACAGCACCGACAGCCGGAAGCCGTAGATGAGGCGGGCCAGCACGTCGCGACCCTGGTCGTCGGTGCCGAGCCAGTTCCATTCCAGCGCGCCGCAGCCCCCGCCCGGATGCCCCAGCTTCTCGGCGACCGGCGCGCATTGCGCGTCGGTCAGCATCCAGGTCGGCGGCGAGGGCGCCGGGGTCGGCAGGTCGAGATTATGCGTTGAGTAGGAATAGCGGATCGGCGGCCACACCATGAAGCCGCCGCTCGAAGCGATCAGCTTCTGCAGATAGGGGTCGCGATAATCCGCCTCGGTCTCGAAGTCGCCGCCAAAGGCGGTCTCCGGATAGGCCTTGAAGGCGGGGAAGTAGTAGCCGCCGTCATATTCGACCAGGAACGGCTTGTCGTTGGCGATGAACTCGGCCCCGAGGCTGGCCACGAACAGCACCGCGAAGATCCAGAAGCCCCAGAAGCCGCGCCGGTTGCGGCGGAAATTGGCCAGCCGGCGCTGGTTGATCGGCGACAGCCGCGAGCGCTCGCGGGTCTCCGGCGGGGCGACCCCGGCGGCGGACGGCGGGGCGGGCGGCAGCACGGGCTGGGAAGCGGAAGCGTCCATCTCAGACATCCCGCGTCTCGAAGTCGATGCGCGGATCGACCCAGCTATAGGTGAGGTCGGAGATCAGGTTCACCACCAGACCGACCAGCGAGAAGATGTAGAGATTGGCGAACACCACCGGGTAGTCGCGGTTCAGCACGCTCTCGAAGCCGAGCAGTCCGAGCCCGTCGAGCGAGAAGATGGTCTCGATCAGCAGCGAGCCGGAGAAGAACGCGCCGACGAAGGCACCGGGAAAGCCGGCGATGATGATCAGCATCGCGTTGCGGAACACGTGGCGGTACAGCACCGCCCGCTCCGACAGCCCCTTCATCCGCGCGGTGACGACATATTGCTTGCGGATCTCGTCGAGGAACGAGTTCTTGGTCAAGAGCGCCATGGTGGCGAAGGCGCCCAGCACCATGGAGGTGATCGGCAGCACCAGGTGCCAGAAATAGTCGAGGATACGCGCGCCCCAGGACAGCTGGTCCCAATTGTCGGAGGTCAGCCCCCGCAGCGGAAAGATCGAGAAGAACGAGCCGCCGGCGAACAGGATGATCAAGAGGATGGCGAACAGGAAGCTCGGTATGGCGTAGCCGACGATGATCACCGCCGAGGTCCACACGTCGAAGCGCGAGCCGTCGCGCACGGCTTTGGCGATGCCGAGCGGGATCGAGATCGCGTAGGTGATCAGCATCATCCACAGGCCGAGCGAGATCGAGACCGGCATCTTCTCCTTGATCAGGTCGATCACCGAGATGTCACGGAAATAGGAGCGTCCGAAATCGAAGCGGGCATAGTCCCACAGCATCTTGCCGAAGCGCTCATAGGCCGGCTTGTCGAAGCCGAACTGCACTTCCAGCTGCTTGATGAAGGCCGGGTCGAGCCCCTGCGCGCCGCGATATTTCGAGGAGATCGGGTCGCCGGACGGCGCGCCGCTGCCGGCGCCGCCGCCGAAATCGCCGCCGCCGCCGGAAATGCGCTGGGTGGCGGAGGAGCCCTCGCCGGTGAGTTGGGCGATCACCCGTTCGATGGGGCCGCCCGGCGCGAACTGCACCACCGCGAAGGAGATCAGCATGATACCGACGAGGGTCGGCACCATCAGCGCGATACGGCGGACGATATAGGCGAGCATGCGGGGTGCAGACCTCCGAAGGTGGCGCACAAGGTGGCGGGCGCAGGCCCGCCGGTCAACTTAACGTCTTGTCAGGAAGGGGGAACGGAGACGGCCGGGACCTCGAATGGTCATTCCTTTCGGCACGACCGAACTCCCTTCCACCGAGGAAGAATGAAAAACGCCCCGCCCCACAAGAGCGACGGCTCCCTCTCCCCGTCGGGGTGAGGGATGGGGTAAGGGCTCTTCCTGGCTTCCCAATGTCGTCCCCCCCTCACCCCGCCTTCCGCGCCTTCGCCGACCAGATGTCGGGAATGCCGCGGCCATAGGTCGGGCGCGGCGCCGACGGCCAGGCGAATTCGTCCCAATAGGCGATGCGGTGGAGGCCGGAATACCATTGCGGCACCCAGATCCGGTTGAAGCGCATCCGCCGGTCGAGCACCCGGCAGGCGATGGTCAGTTCCTCGCGCGAATTGGCGGCGATGACGAGATCGATCAGCCGGTCGGTCGCCGGATCGGCGATGCCCGACAGGTTGGAGGAGCCTGGCGTCGCCGCTGCCTTGGAACCGAAGAAGCTGCGCAGCGATTCGCCCGGCACCGCCGACATCGAGTAGCGCCGCACCGTGGCGTCGAAATCGAAGTCGTTAAGCCGGCGCTGATATTGCGCGGGGTCGACGAGGCGGAAGTTCGCCGAGATCCCCAGCACGCCGAGATTCTTGATGAAGGGCGCGGTGTGCCGCTCCAGCGAGCCCTCGTCGTCGAGGAACTCGATGGTGACCGCCCGCCCGGCCTTGTCGGTGAGCTTGCCGTCCTTCACGGCGAAGCCCGCCTCGCGCAGCAGCGCGCTCGCCTTGCGCAGCAGGATGCGGTCCTGCCCGGAGCCGTCGGAGGCCGGCGGCGACCACGGCTCGCCCTTCAGCGCCGCGATCTGTTCCGGCGGCACGAGGTCGGCCAGCTTGTCGATCAGCGCGGCCTCGGCGGCGTCCGCCGGCCCCTGCGCCTTCAGATCGGTGTTCTCGAAGAAGGAATGCACGCGCTTATAGGCGCCGTACATCAAATTGGTGTTGGTCCATTCGAAGTCGAAGGCATAGGACAGCGCCTCGCGCAGCCTCGGATCGGCGAATTGCGGCCGGCGCAGATTGAGGAACCAGCCCTGCGCGCCGGACGGCGTGCCGTCGGGCAGTTCCTCGCGCTTCACCCGCCCGTCCTTCATGGCGGGAAAATCGTAGCCGGTCGCCCAGGTCCGGGAGGTGAACTCCTCGCGGAAGCGGTAGGCGCCAGCCTTGAAGGCCTCGAAGCCCACCTCGCGGTCGCGGAAATATTCGTAGCGGACGACATCGAAATTATCGATGCCGACATTCACCGGCAGGCCGGCGCCCCAGTAATCCGCCACCCGCGCATATTCGACATAGCGCCCGGATTCGAAGCGCCCGACCTTGTAGGGCCCAGAGCCGAGCGGCGGCTCCAGCGTCGATTCCTCGAAGTTCTTCGTCCCGTAATAGGCACGCGAGAAGATCGGCAGCTGCGCGGCGATCAGCGGCACGTCGCGCGCGCGGGTCCGGGCGAACCGCACCACCGCGATGTCGGCCCCCTCGGCTTCCGCCCCCTCCATGTCGGTGAGGCTCTGCTGGATCACCGGATGGCCCTTGGCCTTCAGCAGGTTCAGCGAGAAGGCGACGTCCTCGGCATCGAGCGTCGAGCCGTCATGGAAGCGCGCCTGCGGCCGCAGCCGGAAGCGATAGACGGTGCCGTCCTCGCTCACCGCCACCGAGCGGGCGAGAAGGCCGTAGACCGCGTCCGGCTCGTCGAGCGCGCGGGCCATCAGCGTGTCGAAGGTCAGCTCGATGCCCTGCGCCGCGTCGCCCTTCAATATATAGCCATTGAAGGAATTGAAGGTCTGCAGCGCCTGATTGTAGAAGGCGACCGGCCCCATATGCGAGAAGCCGCCACCCTTGGGCGCCGCCGGATCGACATAGGCGAAATGCGCGAAATCGGCGGGGTATTTCAGGTCGCCGAATGCCGACAGCCCGTGCAACTCGCCGGCAGGCGGGATCGCCACGCCGGGGGCCGCCGCCGTCCCTGCCGCCTGCGCCCAGCCGGCGCGCGGCAAGGCGAGCGCCGCGCCCGCCCCGGCGCCGAGCGCCAGTAGCTGCCGCCGGTTCACGCCTGATATCCGCCCCATGCCGCGCATGCCCGCCTCCGCTACTGCGTGCCGCCGGTGGCGGCCGCCTTCTGCGCGTCCCACCACCAGATGTCGGGGAAGGCGAAGGAGTATTCCGGCAGCTTGTCGGGATGCGAGAACCGGTTCCACCGCGCGGTGCGGTAGTTCGGGTAGTTCCAGGTCGGGATCACGAAGTCATAGGCCAGCAGCACCCGGTCGAGCGCGTGGGTGGCGGCGACCAGGTCGTCGCGATCGCTGGCGTAGATCACCTTCTCGATCAGCGCGTCGATGCCGGGCTCCTTGATGCCGGCATAGTTGGCGGAGCCCTCGCGCTCCGCCGCCACCGAGCCCCAGAAGTCGCGCTGCTCGTTGCCCGGCGACAGCGACTGCCCCCAGCCGGAGAGGATCACGTCGAAGTCGCGCGCCCTGAGGCGGTTGATGTATTGCGAGGTGTCGACCTGCCGCACGTTCACGGTGATGCCGAGCCGCTCCAGCGCCGGCTTGTAGAACAGCGCCACCCGCTCGAAGGCCGGGTTGGCGATCAGGATTTCGACGGTGAAGGGCTCGCCCTTGGCGTTCACCAGCTTGCGGTCCTTCACCGCCCAGCCGGCGTCCTTCAGCAGCCGCGCCGCCTCGCGCAGATTGGCGCGGCGCTCCTCCTCGCCGCCCTGCGGCGGGTTCTCATAGGCGGTGGTGAACACGCTCGCCGGGATCTTGTCCTTTACCCCCTCGAGGATCGCCAGCTCGCGTCCCTCGGGCAGGCCGGAGGAGGCGAGCTCGGTGTTCTGGAAATAGCTGGCGGTGCGCTTGTACTGGCCGAAGAACAGCGTGCGGTTCATGCCCTCGAAGTCGAGCGCGTAGTTGAGCGCCCGCCGCACCCGCTGGTCCTGGAACTTCGCCCGGCGAAGATTGGGGATGAAGGCCTGCATCTGGCCGGAGGCTCGGTTGGCGAACTCCTCCAGGATCACCTTGCCCTGCTTGACCGCCGGGAAATTATAGGCGGTCGCCCAGTCCTTGGCGGAGGACTCGATGCGGAAATCGTACTGGTCGCCCTTGAAGGCCTCCAGCTCCACCGTGTCGTCGCGGAAATACTCGAAGCGCTGCTCGTCGAAATTATTGGTGCCGACATTCACCGGCAGGTCGCGGCCCCAATAGTCCTTCACCCGCTCGAAGGAGATCGAGCGGCCGGGCACCACCTGCTTCACCTTGTAGGGGCCGGAGCCGAGCGGCACTTCCAGCGTGCCCTGCGAGATGTCGCGCGGCTTGCCGTCCGGGCCGTTCGCCGTCCACCAGTGCTTGGGCATGATGCGCAGCTGGCCGAGGATCTGCGGCAGCTCGCGATTGCCCGCCTGGTCGAAGGTAAAGGTCACCTCGTCGTCGCCGGTCTTCGCCGCCGATTTGACGTGGCTGTAATAGAACGCTTGGCGCGGGTTGTTCTTCACGGTCTGCTCGAACGACCACACCACGTCGTCGGGGGTGATCTTCTGCCCGTCATGCCATTTCGCCTCGGGGCGCAGTCTGTAGGTGACGGAGGAGAAGTCGTCGGGATAGCGCACGCTGCCGGCGATCAGCCCGTATTCGGTCGCCACCTCGTCGGCGGCAGGGCTCATCAGCGTGTCGTAGATCAGCGACAGCCCGCCGGCGGGATTGCCGCGCGGGATGATGTCGTTCAGCGAATCGAAGGTGCCGTCGGCGGAGAGCCGCAGCAGCCCGCCCTTGGGCGCGTCGGGGTTCACATAGTCGAAGCGCTTGAAGTCGGCCGGGTATTTCGGCTGCCCGAGCAGGGAGAGGCCGTGGCGCCATTGCGGGTCCGCCTGCGCCGGGCCGGCAAGGCCGAATCCGCCGAGCATGAGCGCGGCGCCCGTCAGCGCCAGCACCAGCCGGCGGGAGGGACGGACCCGGACGACCGGGGCGACAACGACCGGGGCGACATCGGCCGGAGCGGCGGGAACCGGGGTGAGTCGGCGATCGACCATGCGGCGCACTTTCCTTGTTCGAACCTCAATGCGGCAGGCGGGTCGGCGCGCCGGTCTTCCGGCACAGCCTACCTCCCGCGACGCCAATGTGAACGGTGACGTTCGGAAAACAATAAGGCCGGAAGCGCGCCGCGCCTCCGGCCTGACGTGATCGTGAAGCAATTCACCTGCAATTCCGAAGCTTTGTCTTCGGAAGCCGGCCGGAACCCCGGCTCAGGGCAGCGGCTGCGGGCTGTGCGACAGCGAGTTGAGATAGACCAGCAGGTCGGCGCGGTCGGTTTCCTTGGCGAGGCCGGCAAAGCCCATGGCGGTGCCGGGGATGTCGCCCTTGGGGTTCTTCAGGAAGGCGTTCAGCTCGTCGAAGGTCCAGTTGCCGCCATGCGCCTTGAGCGCGGCGGAATAGGCGAAGCCCTCGGCGCTGGCCACCGGGCGGCCGACCACGGCATAGAGGTCCGGGCCGACCTTGGCACCGGCGCCCTCGACGAAATTGTGACAGGCGGCGCACTTCTTGGCGACGACGGCGCCCTTCTCGACGCTGGCCTTGGGCAGCAGCTCGGCGATCGGCACGTCGGCGGTGGTGGCGGCCACGGCGGCCCCGCCGCCGCCTTCGGGAACGGCGATCTCGAAGCCCGGCTTCTCAGGCGCGTGCGACGTGAACAGGATGCCCGAAAACACGTTCAGGCCCAGCGTAAAGGTCAGCACGCCGAGCACGGCGCCGGCGATCTTGTTCAGCTCGAAGCTGTCCATATTCAGTTCCGCTCCCTCGACCGGCACCACGATCCATCCGGCTGAACCATTGATGCCCGCACGTAATGTAACAGCCGCTTTACGCAGCCGCCAACGGCGGGCGGAACTAATCATTTTGACCCTAGGCGTGCAACCCGTATAAGCGCGCCGTCGGTGCTACGTTTCGCCACCGTCCGCGCCCGTGCGGGCCGGCGCACTTCTCGCGCAAGCCCATGACATATCTGTCATTTTTCGCACGACCTGCCGAAGCGGCAGCGAGGCGGGGCGCGGGTCCGCCCTCCGCGCCCGGCACCCGGGCGGCGGGGAGCGGCGGGTGGCGCGGCGTTCCGTCGCGCTTTTTTGCGGCGCGGGCGATGAGACTCCGGCGCAGTGCCGGCACGAGGCGCCACGGCCGGTCCGTGGACGCAGCTATGAGGATCTTGAGGACATGAAGACCCCCCGCACCGTGGCGTTCCAGGGCGAGCCGGGCGCCAATTCCCACAATGCCTGCCGCGAGCGCTTTCCCGACGCGACGGTGCTGCCCTGCCCGACCTTCGAGGATGCCTTCGCCGCCATCCAGTCCGGCGAGGCCGATCTCGGCATGATCCCGATCGAGAACTCGATCGCCGGCCGCGTCGCCGACATCCACCATCTGATGCCGACCTCCGGGCTCAACATCATCGGCGAGCATTTCCTGCCGCTGTCGCACCAGCTGATGACGGTGAAGGGCGCGACTTTGGCCACGGTGAAGACCGTCACCAGCCATGTCATGGCGCTCGGCCAGTGCCGCAACATCATCCGCAAGCTGGGCCTGAAGGCGGTGGTCGGCTCCGACACCGCCGGCGCCGCGCGCCTCGTCGCCGAGGCGGGCGATCCCACGGTGGCCGCCATCGCCCCGCGCCTCGCCGCCGAGATCTACGGCCTCGACATCATCGCCGAAAACATCGAGGACGAGGCGCACAACACCACGCGCTTCATCATCCTGTCGCGCGACGCCGACTGGGCGCCGGCCAATAACGGACTGACCGTCACGACCTTCGTGTTCCGGGTGCGCAACGTGCCGGCCGCGCTCTACAAGGCGCTGGGCGGCTTCGCCACCAACAGCGTCAACATGACCAAGCTGGAATCCTACCAGCTCGACGGCGAGTTCTTCGCCACCCAGTTCTATGCCGACGTCATCGGCCATCCCGACGATGTCGGGCTGAAGCACGCGCTGGAGGAGCTCGCCTTCTTCTCCAAGGAGCTGCGCATCCTCGGCGTCTACCCCGCCGACGCCTACCGCATCGCGCTCAGCGCCGGCGAGTAGCCCCGGGCGGCGCGGCCGCCTCCATGCGAGGACCTCGCGCGGAACACCGCGCGGTGTCCTCGCCGATCTTCTGGCCGATCTTCTCGCCGAGGGCTCGCGGGTTGCGCACGCGGTGTATCCGCGTAGGGTGCGCGGGTCGCGAACGGGACGGGACGAACCGCCTCCCGAGGCGATCCGGAGGTGCCTCATGTCGTTCCGCCCCTCACCCCCTCCCCCCAGCTTTGCCTGCACCGACCCGACCGCCGACGAGGCCGCCAGCCATACCGGCTGCCTCTGCCACCGCCCGGAGCTCGCCGCGCTGACGGCCCGGCTCGACGCCGGCCTGTCGCGGCGCGGCTTCGTCGCCGGCATGGCCGCCTCGCTCGCCGCGCTCGGCCTCGCGCGCCCGGCACGAGCGCAGGGCGCGCCGGGTGGCCCGCAGCGGGTGCTGTTCACCAGGATCCGGCTGTTCGACGGCACCTCCGCCTCGCTGCGCGATGACGTGTCGCTGCTGGTCGAGGACAATCGCATCGCCGCCATCGCCGCCGGCACCCCGACGCCGCCGGAGGGCGCGCGGGTGATCGACGGCGGCGGCCGGGTGCTGATGCCCGGCCTGATCGACATGCACTGGCACGCGATCTTCGCCGCTCTGCCGCTCCCGGTGATGATGACGGCCGAGCCCGGCTACATCTTCCTTGCCGCTGCCGCCGAGGCGGAGCGCACGCTCATGCGCGGCTTCACCACCATTCGCGATCTGGGCGGCCCGTCCTTCCCACTCAAGCAGGCGATCGACGAGGGGCTGACCACCGGCCCGCGCATCTATCCCTGCGGCGCGATGATCACCGCCACCGCCGGCCATGGCGATTTGCGCCCGCTCGGCGAGTTGCCGCGCGCCGCCGGCGTGCCCGGCCATACCGAGCAGACCGGCGCGCTCGCCATCGCCGATGGCGAGGCAGAGGTGATGCTGCGGGCCCGCGAGCAGCTGATGCAGGGCGCCTCGCAGCTGAAGATGGTCGGCGGCGGCGGCGTGTCCTCGCCGCGCAGCCCGCTCGACGCCTCCACCTTCACCGAAGGAGAGATGCGCGCGGCGGTACAGGTGGCGAGCGACTGGAACACCTATGTCGCCAGCCACGCCTATGCCTCGCCGACCATCCGGCGCTCGCTCGACGCCGGCGTCACCTGCATCGAGCACGGTCATCTGATGGATGAGGAGATCGCGGCGCGGATGGCGGAGAAGGGCATCTGGCTGAGCACCCAGCCCTTCCTCAGCGCCGAGGACACCGGGCCGCTGACCGGCCCCAGCCGCGACCGGTCACTGATGATCTTCGCCGCCACCGACAGCCTCTACGCACTGGCGAAGAAGCACGGCATCAAGACCGCCTTCGGCTCGGACATGCTGTTCTCGCCGGCGCTGGCGCGCCGCCAGGGGGTGATGCTCACCCATCTCGCCCGCTGGTATTCCGGCGCGGAGGCCCTGAAGATGGCCACCGCGGCCAATGCCGAACTGCTGGCGCTGTCCGGTCCGCGCAATCCCTATCACGGCAAGCTCGGCGTGCTGGCGGAAGGCGCCTATGCCGACCTGCTGCTGGTCGACGGCAACCCGCTCGAAGACCTGTCGCTGATCGCCGATCCCGAGCGCAATCTCCGCCTCATCATGAAGGACGGCAAAATCTACAAGGACACGCTCTAGGCATTTTCGAGCGAAGCGGGCACCGGTTCGCGTGAAGAAAATTCGGAGAAACAAATACCTGGAGCATGTCCGTCAACCGGCGTTCACCGGACATGCTCTGGCGCGCCCTTCACGGCAGGCGGCCTACTCCGCCGCCTCGCCGGCCTCCACCGCGTCCTCGATGGTCTTCAGCGCCTCGGGATGCGGCATGGAGATGATGTTGTAGCCGGAATCGACGAAGTGCACCTCGCCGGTGACCCCGCTCGACAGGTCGGACAGCAGGTACAGCGCCGCGCCGCCCACCTCGTCGATGGTCACGGTGCGCCGCAGCGGCGCATGGCGCTTCTGGTAGTTGAACATCAGCCGCGCATCGGCGATGCCGGCGCCGGCCAGCGTGCGGATCGGCCCGGCGGAAATGGCGTTCACCCGCACGCCCTGCGGCCCGTAATCGGCGGCGAGGTAGCGCATGCTGGCTTCCAGCGCCGCCTTGGCGACGCCCATCACGTTGTAGTTCGGCATCACCCGCGTCGAGCCGCCATAGGTCAGCGTCACCAGCGAGCCGCCATTCGGCATCAGCGTGGCCGCGCGCTTGGCGAGTTCCGTGAAGGAGAAGCAGGAGATCACCATGGTGCGTGAGAAGTTCTCCCGCGTGGTGTCGGCATAGCGGCCCTTCAGCTCGTTCTTGTCGGAGAAGCCGATGGCGTGGACGAGGAAGTCGATCGTCCCCCACTTCGCCTTCAGCTCCGCGAACAGGGCGTCCACCGAGGCGAGGTCCTCGACGTCGCAGGCGAGCACGGTGTCGCTGCCGAGGCTTTGCGCCAGCGGCTTCACCCGGCGGCCCAGCGCTTCGCCCTGATAGGTGAAGGCCAGCTCCGCCCCCTGGGCCGCCAGCGTCTTGGCGATGCCCCAGGCGATGGAATGATCATTGGCGACGCCCATGATCAGGCCGCGCTTGCCCTGCATCAGGCTGCCCTGCATCGGGGTGTCGTGCACCGGATTGCCCTGCGTCAGGCTCATCGTCTTCTCCTCGCGGCCGGCGCAACGCCGGATGGAGCTCTTTCCGACCGGACGATGACGTCCGGTCGACGGGAAAGCACGCTCACGTCAAAAAAATCAGGCGGCGTCGGGATGCTGCAGCACCAGCACGGCATTGGCGCCGCCGAAGCCGAAGCCGTTGGACAGCACCCGGCCGAGCTTCACATTGTCGATGCGCTCGCGGGCGATCGGCATGTCGGCGAAGGCCGGGTCGATCTCGTCGATATGCGCGCTCGGGGCGATGAAGCCGTTCTGCATCATCAGGATCGAGTAGACTGCCTCGTGCACGCCGGTGGCGCCCTGCGAGTGGCCGGTCAGCGACTTGGTGGCGGAGATCGGCGGGCAATTGGCGCCGAACACCGCGCGGATCGCCTCGATCTCCTTGAGATCGCCGATCGGCGTCGAGGTGGCGTGCGGGTTGATGTAGTCGATGCCGCCCTTCACGCCGGCCAGCGCCAGCCGCATCGCCCGTGCCGCGCCCTCGCCCGAGGGGGCGACCATGTCGGCGCCGTCCGAGGAGGTGCCGTAGCCGACGATCTCGGCATAGATGCGGGCGCCGCGCGCCTTGGCGTGTTCCAGCTCCTCGAGCACCAGCACGCCGGCGCCGCCGGAGATCACGAAGCCGTCGCGGTTCTTGTCATAGGGGCGCGAGGCCACCGCGGGGCGGTCATTGTAGTCGGAGGACATCGCCCCCATGGCGTCGAACAGGCAGGACAGCGTCCAGTCGAGATCCTCGCAGCCGCCGGCGAACATCACGTCCTGCTTGCCGTACTGGATCATCTCGGCGGCGTTGCCGATGCAGATATTGGTGGTCGCGCAGGCGGCCGAGATCGAATAGCTGGCGCCCTTGATCTTGAACCAGGTCGACAGCGTCGCCGAGGCGGTGGAGCTCATCGCCTTCGGCACCGCGAACGGGCCGACGCGCTTCGGGCTCGTGTTCTTGCGGGTGATGTCGGCGGCTTCCACGATGGTGCGGGTGGAAGAGCCGCCCGAGCCCATCACCATGCCGGTGCGCTCGTTGGAGATCTCGTTCTCCTCCAGCCCGGAATCGCGGATCGCCTGTTCCATGGCGACATGGTTCCAGGCGGTGCCGCCGCCATGGAAGCGCATGGCGCGGCGATCGACGATGGCGCTGGCGTCGAGCTGCGGCGCGCCGTGCACCTGGGAGCGGAAGCCCAGTTCGGCATAGCTGTCGGAGCGGGTGATGCCGCTCTTGCCCTCGCGCAGCGAGGCCAGCACCTCCTGGGTGGAGTTGCCGATCGACGAGACGATACCCATCCCGGTGACGACGACGCGGCGCATAGGCTTTCCTTCCTTGGCGGGGTCCGGCGGCGTTTCTAGTCCGGTGCCGCGCGGGGACCCCTCTTCGTGAATGAGCCCCCGGCAGATGGCGCCGGGGGCCGTTGTCGACAAGGGCCGCGTGACGGCCGTGTACGGCCGGGGAGGCTCAGCTCTGGAACAGGCCGACCTTCAGGTCGCTGGCGCGGTAGATCACCTCGCCATCGGCTTCCAGCCAGCCATCGGCGATGCCGAGCACCAGCTTCGAGCGCATCACGCGCTTGAAGTCGATGCCGTAGACCACCTTCTTGGTGGTCGGCAGGACCTGGTTGGAGAATTTCAGCTCGCCGAGGCCGAGCGCGCGGCCACGTCCGGGCGCTCCGAGCCAGCCGAGATGGAAGCCCACCAGCTGCCACATGGCGTCGAGGCCGAGGCAGCCCGGCATCACCGGGTCGCCCTTGAAGTGGCAGGCGAAGAACCACAGGTCCGGGTTCACGTCGAGCTCGGCGCGCACATGGCCCTTGCCGTTCGCGCCGCCATCCTCGGAGATCTCGGTGATGCGGTCGAACATCAGCATGGGGGGCAGCGGCAGCTGGGCGTTGCCGGGCCCGAAGAGCTCGCCGCGCCCGCATGCGAGCAGTTCATCATAGGAGAAGCTGTTCTGCCGTTCGACCATTGCCGCCGTATCACCACGCATCATGTTTCGACCGCGAGCGGCATGTTGCCGCCCGGTTTCTGGCGCTTCCTATCACAGCGCCCTGCCGGCTCAAAGCCATCCTCAGTGCGGCGCTACCGCTCAGTGTGTCGGGCGGATGACGAGCCGGGCGGCGCGCGGTGCCGGGCGGGAGCCGGCTTGTTGTTTGGAATGATTACTATAGTGCGACGCATTGTTGCCCTGACGCGAAGCCTGCGAATATAATGCTGGTTGAAAAACCCGTTGCCCGCGGCCATTTGCGCTGTGGTGGCATCGCCTTTGCAACCGCTTGCGATGTCGGTCGAAAGTCCGGCCGTCGCTTGGATTGTCTGTTCGGAACGTGAAATGAGCGAGACTTTTCGCCCTGCCCCTATCGCCGTGTCGCGTATGGTGATGGAGGATGACGAGCCGGTGCTTCCGGTGGCCCGGCTGCGGGACGTAGCTGCCGCGAGCCGCACCGGCTGCCCGTTCCACGACGTTCGCCACATGCTGCGCGATGTCGGGCTGCGCCCCACCCGCCAGCGCCTGGCGCTCGGCTGGCTGCTGTTCGCCAAGGGCGACCGTCACGTCTCGGCGGAAATCCTGCACGAGGAAGCCATCAAGGCGCGCTTCCCGGTGTCGCTGGCCACCGTCTACAACACGCTGCATCAGTTCACCGAGGTGGGCCTGCTGCGCGAGCTCGCCATTGACGGCTCGAAGACCTATTTCGACACCAACCCGTCCGACCACCATCACTTCTTCATGGAAGGCGAGAATCACCTTCTCGACATTCCCAGCACGGCGGTCGAGGTGGAGCGGGTTCCCGAGCCGCCGGAAGGCTACGAGATCGCCCGCGTCGACGTGGTCGTCCGCCTGCGCCCCAAGCGCCGCGGTTGATTGCGTCGGGGGTGAGCCCCGGCAGCCTCGGACAGGAATAAGCAAGGCCGGTCTCAGGACCGGCCTTTTTGTTTGCACGCCGCACGCCGGCAAGCCGCCACAAGGCAAGGTCGAGGCCGCCCGGATCACGCCGTCGCCCGTGCCTCGCCTACCCCCCTCGCATGCGCCGCCAGAGCCGCCAGCGCCCGCTTCTGCCCCGGTTCGGAGGCGCGCGCGTGCAGCATCACCGTGGCCTCGGGCAGGCCCGGCAGATCGAAATCGCGCCCGACTTCCCGGCTGCCCGCCGGCGCCAGCCGCAAGGCCAACGGCGCCACGGCCAGCCCGGCCGATACCGCGGCCGCGACCGCCGCGACGCTGCCGCCGACGAAAGCCTCCCGCCATCCAAGGCCGCCGGCCGCGAGCGCCTTCAGCGCCTGCGCACGCACCCCGCAGGGAACGGCGAGCAGCGCCAGCGGCACCGGTTCCCCGGCAGCCAGTCGCAGGGAGGGGCTGGCGAACCAGCCATAGCCATCGACGCGCAGCTTTTCGCCGTCGCGACGGTCGCCCTCCCGCCGCACCAGCACCGCATCGAGGTCGCCGGCGTCATAGGCATCGAGCAGGGCTCGCGAGAAACCCGCCCGCACCTCCAGCCGCACCGCCGGAGCGGCGGCACCGATTCGGCCGACCAGCGCGGCCAGCCTGTCGCCCACCACCTGGTCGCTGATGCCCAGCCGCAACCGCACCGGTTCGGCCGCCTCCCACAGCCGCGCCCGGCGCTCGGCGGCGAGCAGGTCGCGGGCGAGCGGCAGGAAGCGCTCGCCGTCGAGGGTGAGCCGCACCAGTCGCGGCGAGCGTTCGAGCAGGATGCGCCCCAGCCGCGCCTCCAGCTTGCGCATCTTAAGGCTCACCGCCGACTGGGTGGTGCCGTCGAGCTCGGCGGCGCGCGTGAAGCTGGCGAGTTCCGCCACATGCACGAAGGCTTCGACGAGATCGAGGTCGAGCGGCCGATCCATCATTTCAAATCGTCATCACTAATATCATCAGCGATATGATTTCATCATTCCCGTCGCGGCGCTAGCCTTCCCCGACATCACGAAAGGAGGCTTTCATGCCGATGATCCAGATTAGCTATGCCCCCGGCCCCGCCACGCCCACGGGGATCGAGCCGCAACTCGCCGACCTGGCGGCCCGGCTTGCCGAACGCGAACTCGGAAAGGACCCGGCGGTGACGGCGGTGGCGATCCAGCGGATCGACCCCGCGCACTGGTTCTGCGGCGGCCAGCCACTTGCGGAGCAGGATCTCGCCGGCTTCTGGCTCGACATCCGGGTGACGGAGGGCACCAACGACAAGACCGAGAAGGCGGCCTTCATCGCCGCGACCTTCGCCGGCATGGGGGAATTGCTGGGACCGCTGCACGGCGAGAGCTACGTGCATGTGGTCGAGGCGCGGGCCGATTCCTATGGTTATGGCGGCCGCACGCAGGAGCGTCGCTATATCGAAGCGCGTCCGCTCTGATCGATCGGCCTCACCGTACAGGGATCGGCCGCATCGTCCACCTCACCCTCCTCCGTCCCGCGCTCGCGCAGGATGGAACGAGGGGTATCAATCCACCTTCTCGCCGGGATAGACGCCCCACAGCCTCTCCTGCTCGATGAAGCCCTCGAAACCGTCGCCATAGAAGCGGCACCAGGTGCCGTCGCAATCGCTCACCTGGCCGAGCACGCCCGGCTCCACCTGCGCGGCGACGCGGGACTTCGTGTCCCGGCTGGCATAGAGCGAGGTCGGCCCGCCCTTCAGCCACGGGCCGACCAGCGCGGTGCGCCGGCTCGACAGCATGGAGTGATAGACCCAGCCCTCCGCGCCGTCGGAATCGCGGATGCGGCGCCAGGTCTCGAATTCCGCGGTGATCTCCACCGGCAGGCCGGCGCGGGTGAACACCCAGGCTACGCCATGGTCGCGCGAGGGGCCGGAGCGCACATTCACCTTGTCGGCCTTGATGGACACGAAGCGCGGCACCGGCAGCCCGCTCTCGCGCCCGACCGGCCCGGCATTGGCCGGCGCGGAAGCCTGCGTCTGTGCATGCGCATGCGAAAACGTCTTGTAGATCAAGGGCTCCGCCGCCAGCACCGTCGCCGCCGCGATCAGGACCAAGATCAGCGAGCGTTTCCTGAAACCGCCCGGCCGACCACCCCGGCGCCCCTTGCCGCCTCGAAGCTTCTCACCGATTCGAAGCGTGGAAATTCGCATCGTTCCTGTCACCTGTTCATCGCATGCACCAAGACGCCCGGAGGGAGCTCCGGGCGGCGGGCGCACGCCTGCACCGCGAATGGGTGCTTTTTGTGTTTCGCCGACCCGTCTGCTAATGAGGCACCGTCCCAGCCGGACGGCATTTTCCGCCTTCGACGTTAACGGGACCTTGCTCGCGACGGGGATTGAGATGGCCCGCAAGAAGCCACTGGTCGTGGTGACCCGCAAATTGCCCGACAAAATCGAAACCCGCATGCGCGAGCTGTTCGACGCCCGGCTGAATGTCGAGGACGTGCCGATGACACAGGCGCAGCTTGCCGAGGCCATGGCAAGCGCCGACGTGCTGGTGCCGGCGATCACCGACCGGATCGACACCCGCATCATCGAGGCGGCCGGCCCGAATCTCAAGCTGATCGCCAATTTCGGCAATGGCGTCGACCATATCGACGTCGTCGCCGCCACCGAGCGCGGCATCGCCATCACCAACACGCCCGGCGTCCTTACCGAGGACACCGCCGACATGACCATGGCGCTGATTCTCGCGGTGCCACGGCGACTTACCGAGGGTGCCTCCCTCATCATTCGCGACGAGGGCGTGTGGCCCGGCTGGTCGCCGACCTGGATGCTCGGCCATCGTATCTGGGGCAAAAGGCTCGGCATCATCGGCATGGGCCGCATCGGCCAGGCGGTGGCGCGCCGCGCCAAGGCCTTCGGCCTGCAGATCCATTACCACAACCGGCATCCGCTGCCGGCGCAGATCGAGGATGAGCTCGAAGCCACCTATTGGGACAGCCTCGACCAGATGCTGGCCCGCATGGACATCATCTCGGTCAACTGCCCGCACACCCCGGCCACCTTCCACCTGCTGTCCGCCCGTCGGCTCAAGCTGGTGAAGCGCGACGCCTATATCGTCAACACCGCCCGCGGCGAAGTCATTGACGAACATGCGCTTATCCGGATGATCGAGACGGGTGAGCTGGCCGGCGCCGGCCTCGACGTGTTCGAACGCGAGCCGGCGGTCAGCCCCAAGCTGCTCAAGCTGGCGCGCCAGGGCAAGGTGGTGCTGCTGCCGCATATGGGGTCGGCAACGGTGGAAGCCCGCATCGACACCGGCGAGAAGGTGATCGTCAACATCCGCGCCTTCATGGACGGCCATCGCCCGCCGGATCGCGTCGTGCCGTCCATGCTGTGAGAGCTGCTCAGCGGCGGTGGCGCGACAGGTCGGTGATGGTCGGCGCGGTGCCGGTCAGCGGATTGTCAGGATCCCAGCCATAGCTCAGCGTCTCGAAGCGCATCGACAGCGTGTCGATCATCAACAGGCGCCCGACCAAGCCCTCGCCGAAGCCGACCACGGCGCGGATCGCCTCCAGCGCCACCAGCGAGCCGGCGACGCCGGCAATCGCGCCGAGAATGCCGGCCTCGGCGCAGCTCGGCACGGTGCCGGCCGGCGGCGGTTCGGGAAACAGGCAGCGATAGGTGGGATTGAGCGTACCGTCAGCCCCGCGCTCATGCCCCCGCAAGGTGGTGACGGTGGCGTCGAAGCGGCCGAGCGCGGCGGTGACCAGCGGCTTTTTCGCCAGCACGCAGGCATCCGACACCAGATAGCGGGTGGAGAAATTGTCCGACCCGTCGATGACCACGTCGACCTCGCCGATGAGATCGAGCGCGTTGTCGGCGGTGAGCCGCGTCGCCTCGCCTCGAAAGGCGACATGCGGATTGAGCGCGGCGACGAACGCTTCAGCGCTCTCGGTCTTCAGCCGGCCGACGGCGTCGGTGGTGTGGATAACCTGCCGCTGCAGATTGGAGAGCGAGACGACGTCGTCGTCGACCACGACGAGGCGGCCAACGCCGGCGGCCGCGAGATAGAGCAGCGCCGGCGCGCCGAGCCCGCCGGCACCGACGATGAGCATGCTCGCCTTTTTGAGCTTTTGCTGTCCCGGACCGCCGATCTCGGCCAGCACGAGATGGCGGGCATAGCGCTCGATCTCCTCGGCGGAGAAGAACGGCTTGCGGGCGGCGGCGGCGGGCATATCGGTGCTCATGACGCCCGCTATATAACCATCGCCCGTCCCGCTGCCATATGGCGAAGCCGGATCGGCGCATTTCCGGCGAAGGAGCGGCGGGCACATGTTGCCCAGGCGCAGGCATTCGACTAAGAAGACGACGTCCGGCGCCGAGCGCCGCTGGCACCCGTAGCTCAGCTGGATAGAGCGTTGCCCTCCGAAGGCAAAGGTCGCACGTTCGAATCGTGCCGGGTGCGCCAACTATCTCAAGCACTTAGCTGAGACGCCACCTCTACCGCAGCGAAGCTACTCACCAAATACTCACCAAAACGGCCGCACCGAAGCGCGGCCGTGATGATGGTCAATCCTGTGGTGCCTTGATCAAGCTGCACTCTGCTCAGCCGGGTCGTCGATCAGCTCGAACTCTACGACTGCGGCGATATGGTCCTCCGTGCTGACCGAGCGCGCCCGCGGCAGTCGTCGGACCGCTGCGACTTCCGCCAGAACTTCCTGCGGATCGACGATGCGCCCGCCCGAGAGGTAATAGCCCCAGCACGCCGAACCCTCGAACATCGCCGGCAGCTGAACATTGCCAGCGATGCCGGCAGGCATCTGCGTGACCGCCTCCGCTGGCAGGTATTCGATCCGGCGGAAGGAGCGGAGTCGAGCGAGAACCAAAGGACGCGTATTCCAAAGCGGATTGTCGCAAGGATCGTCCAGCTTCACCAAGCCAATATCGGTTCCCGTCTGCCGAACAGCGCGCTGGTCTTCCAGAGGCCGCGACATGCCATCGGCGATCCAGAGCCTTTCGATCCGCTCGCCGAGCACCTCGCGCTCCCGACGTGGGTAGAGCATCGCCGCCTCTGTGCGGGCGAGAGGCGTGCGCCCCTTCGGTAGGTCCACGTTGGCAGCGTCAACCGCCGCGTCCGCGCGCGCCATTTCTTCCATGAGGTCCACGAACTGGCTGACGAGTTGCGGATAGATCTTCGCCAGCCTCTTGCCGGCGTCCGCGCGCGCGGACAGGGCCGCGGCATACCGTGCCGCCCGTTCAGCTTCAGCCGTTTCCTGCTGCACCAGCGCCAGGCGCTCACGCAGCGTAGCGAGATAGAGTTCGGCATCGGCGAGTTGATCGGCCGTCGTGGAGATCGCTTGCTTGTGCCGGGCGCGCTCGGTGTCGCTGGCGATAAGCAAGTCACGGCGCCGTCCCTCAAGCTCCTCCATTTGCGATCGCAAGCTAGCGACTGCCTGCTCTGCCGAGGCAACAGACGCCTCCATTTGATCTAGCGTTGGCTTCTTCACCTGAAGCATCGCCTTAAAGCTGTCGAAGATTTTCATCTGTGGTGTCCTGACCGTTGGCGAGAGTATCAAGCTTCGTGGGATGGGAGGATCAGGCACGATCGAACAGGTAAAGCTCTTTCGTGATTGGGTCGACAGGACCGCGACGCCCCGAATGTCCCATATCGAGATCCCACGTCCCGAATGCCGCCCCCTGTGTGTGAACAGCGGCGGTGGTTCCGGCGGGCGCGTTTTGGAATTTCACGTTCAGGGTAGCGCCACCGCGCATCGCGCCGCCGGCATCCGCCACCCGATCGCGACGCTCCATGGCGTACAAGCTGGGGCGATCGGACAACGAGCCATAGCGGCCACGGTATTGCCGAGGCGGGCTATCTGATGATGGTGAGTTCGGTGCCGCCGGGGCCGGGGCCGTTCCCGGCGTGATCGTCTGGCCTCGAGAACCGTTGGCGGCGGGAGCCGCGCCGGTGATGCCGGTAAAGCTCAAGCTGTTCCAGGCCGCCTGGATATCGGCAATCGCCTGACGCACCCAGGTGGCGACATCATTCATGATCTCCCGGATCCGCTGGACGCCACCTTCGAACTTCGCGCTCCAGTCGGTGCTGAAGGTGTCGTCGAGGATCTTCAGCAATCCGGACACGATGGCCGTCAGTGTATCGAACTGGCCGCCCCAGATGTCTCCCATCGCGCCAAACACGTCACCGGTGAACAACTTCTTGAAGCCGTCCCATATCCGCCCGATGCCGGCGGAGAACCCTTCCCAGTTGCGGAGAGCGCCGGCTACGGCGGCTAGGCCGAGGATCACCGGCCATCCCCCCATGGCGAGGGCGGCGCTGCCGACCTTGATGATGTTGAAAGCGAGTTTCCCCAGCGCCAGCCCCAACTGTACGATCGGCACCCATAGCGGCGCCGTCAGCACCCCGGCCAGCCCGATCAGCGCCCCCTTCCAGCCTCCGATCGCCCTTACGAAGCCGTCGATTCGTTTGAAGCCGGTTTCTGTCTGGATGATGAACTGCTTCATATCGAAGCCGGCGAAGGCGTCACGAAGCCCCATAACCGCCTGCTTCACCTTCAGGGCGACCCATTCTCGGTTGAGCGTGATCCACTCCCGAAATTGCCGAAGCAGGGGTGTCAAGACAGGTTCAAGCGCCGAGCCGATGGTCAGGCCTAGCCCCTGGAATGCTGTCCCGGTCTTGTCCATCTCGTCGCCGAGGCGCTTGGCGCGTTTGACATCGTCATCAGAGATGATGATGCCCAGCTTCCTCGCTTCGGCGGCAATGTCCTTAAGACCCTGCCTTCCGTCGGCGAGCATAGGGACCAGCGCCGCTCCACTCTCGCCGAACAAGGTCATAGCCATACGGGCGCGAAGTGCAGGGTCCTTGTTCTTCTCGAAAGCCTGTGCCAGCTGCGGTAGGAGCGTTTCGAGCGGCTTCAGCTTTCCATGTGCATCTTTGACGCTGATACCGAGCTTGCGGAACAGCCCGGCGGCGTCTTTGTTCTTGCCGCGGCTCACGTCCACCATGGTTTTCTGAAGCTGGCCGAGGCCGGCATCCAGAGCACCAGCCGAAGCGCCACTGGTTTCGGCGGCATACCGCCACTCTTGAAGCGATTGCGCCGAGACACCGAGGCGATCGGCGACATCGGATATTCCCGAGCCGGCGGCCGCAAAGGACTTGGCGGCAGCATAGGCGGCTGACGACACGGCACCAAAATATGTCACCACCCCCAGCGCGGCCAGGGAGCCGACGGCCGCAAAGTTCCATGCGACCGACTGCAAGCCGCGCCCCACACCGCCGAGCGCGCGCCCAACACCTTGCGTCGCCCTGCTGACGCCGCTCATATCGACGGCTACGCGCTTCAGTGCCGGATTCCGAGCAACGGCCCCCATCGAGGCGCCAATCCTCGCGAGCGTCGGTGAGACGCGGTCGGTGATCTCGGCGACGCCGCGAATGTCCAAGGGTTGGGTCATGTTCGGTCCTCTGGGCTCTTGCTGCGCTCCATGAAAGCGACCGTGTCTTCATGGTCCTCAAGCAATTCCGACAGCGACTTGGCTAGGTAGTGATCCGGCGTGGCCTTCCAGAACCACGCCAGATCGAAGGCCAACCTCACGACATCGTCGGGTCGGTCGAATCCCCGAAAAAAGGCGCGAGTGCCCCCGCGAGTTTGATCATGTCGCCACCACGTAGCTGGTCGATGGCGTTCGGCGTCAGGGGCGGGCTGGAAAGCAGCACGGCGTATTGCGCCACCCGCTCCATGTCGAAGTCGATCCCGCCGGAGGGAAGCGCGATAAAC
Source organism: Ancylobacter sonchi (assembly GCF_018390695.1). GTDB lineage: Bacteria > Pseudomonadota > Alphaproteobacteria > Rhizobiales > Xanthobacteraceae > Ancylobacter > Ancylobacter sonchi. Next base: position 153,877 of record NZ_JAHBGF010000026.1, read on the forward strand.
GGCAGCCCGTGGCGGCGGATCTCGGCGCCGGTCGGCTCTCGAAACTCCACCTCCGGCACTTCACTGCCGAAGGACTTGGGCGGGCGGGAGAAAATTACCTTGGACATGAGCATGCTCCATGTGCTGCCGCAGGAATTGCGTGCAGGTTGGCGATCGGAAAAGGGGCATCGAAATCGGCGAGAAAGGCGGACGTCCGCCATTCGAGGACATCGGCTTGGTCGGCAAAACCCAGCCGCACTGCTTCATCGCCGGGCATGAACTTCTCGGCATCAAGCATCGCCTCTATGGCGTCACGGCTGAGGCCGGTTCGATCGGCGTAGACCGCGACCATGTCGGCCGCAAAGTTCGTCGCAATATCCATGCGATAGAGCGACCCGGCCGCGGCCATAGCCCGTGCCTGATCAAGCGGTATGGCGACGCGGCGAGGCCGGTGAATCATCATCCGAGCGCCGGTCCGCATCACAATCTGATCGCCAGCCATCGCAATGATCGAGGCCGCCGAGGCGGCAATGCTGTCGATCACGATAAGTTTCGGCGTCGGATGCTGCTTGAGGATCGCCCAGATCTTCAGGCCCTCGCCGAGCGATCCACCTCCACTGTTGAGCCGGACGACCACAGGCCCGCTCAGCGTGGAAAGTGCGATTTCGACGTCTTCGGCGTAGATCGTCGGCGAATACGCATCCGGGATGCCAATTGCGCCCCACAGACGCAAAGCATTGTCCGCTATAAGGTTTTGCGGATCACGCGGCGTGACAGGTCTCGACGAGGGCGATAGAAAATTATTATTACCCCCTGGGAATTTCTTGGCGCTAGGGGAAGCCCATGCCTCCGAAACACCCATCCCCGCCACCGGCCCGGAAGGACCCGACGAAATAAAGTTGCGCGCGGAGGATGTTTCGGAAATTTTATTGCCCACCTGATCGAGATTTTCGATCACAGCCTCACTGGCATGCCAGCTGCCGGCCGCCCTATCCGCGCTCATCCTCGGGGCTCCAGCATCCCACCGCGCGACAGGCCGATATATTGCCCGCCTGCTACGGCTTCCTGCTCTTCCATCCATGCACGCAATGTCGAGCGACGGGCGCAGATGGACGAACCCAACCGGAAGGTCGGCAGGCTGCCGGACTGAACGCGGTAATAGATGGTATTGGGAGAGACGCCGAGAAAATCGGCGATGGCAGATGCCCCATAAAGAACATCGCCATCAGGTGCGATCTTTACCATCGTGAGCCTTGCGTTCCCCGATCAAACTGATCGGCCGAATGACTCAGACAGTTTTAGACAAATTCACAAAATATTGGATCAGATCAGAGTGAAGACACTCAATGCATTTCAGATCAATTGCAATCTGACCTTTTCTTTACCCATGCATCAAGGTCACTCTCTCGAATGCAGAGCGGAGATGTCGAGCCGGACGCCATTTTGAATACGGGCAGTCCTTCACGCGCAGCATAGCGCCACACAGTGGCCGGGGAGACGCCGAGGCGCTTGGCGATGACGTTCATGGTGCGGAGGATGCGGTCGGACATGTCTCACCCTTTGCGATTGAGGGAACGGGATTGAGCGATCTGCTCGGCTGCCAGGCGCTCGGCCTCTGCGCGGGGCAAGCCCTCGTCGTATTCGAGGATGGCAGCTCTCTCGTCGTAAGCGGCTTGCCAGTCTTCTTCGTCCCAGCCCTCATTGTTTTCGAGGGGAACGTGGGGAACAAGGGGAACAGCTTTCTGAAACCCTTTGGTTTCAAGGCCTTGTGTTGATCTTGCCTCTGTTCCCCAACTCTCGGTGGGTTGGGGAACATGGGGAACGGGCACGGTGGCTCCCCGCACGTTCTCAGCTACATCGTTTCGAAGGGGAACATGGGGAACGGCCTCCGCAAATCGTTCATTTGCAACGCTTTGATGCGTTCCCCACTTTGCCAACTCTCCGCAGCTGGGGGAACAAGGGGAACAGCCCTCCCCTTCGTAGCGAAGACAGCGAAGCGGGTGAGATCCGGCATCAGCCGAAATCCCGATCGGCATAGGTGCGCGGCTCGGCCTCGCCGAGGATATCGGACGTCAGCACATAGCACCGCACCGGATTGGCGAAACTCGGGAGCCGAGTCTTTATCTGAGGCTTGCCATCATTGCCGGTGACAAGACACCCGCGCCGCGCCAGCGTCTTCGCCACCGCGGCTGCGTCCAAGCCGGAGCACACCTCGGTTCGCCATGCCTCGGGAAGCACCAGATATTCGGTCCCGCCCGCATCCGAGCGGCGACGGAAACCGACACGGTTCGATATGCGCTGATCAATCGGACTGCCAATCCCATCCTTCGGTGCCAAATCGCCCATAGCTTCGAAGCGCGACGTGCCGTGCAGCTCGATGAACCGACGGACGGCCCCGATCGCTTCGCTTTCCTCGGCAGGCTCGATACCGCCGCGCGCGCCAAGCCAATCCTGAAGGCAACGAGAAGCGGCGCGGGTCGCCTCGCCGGACTCCCACGGCGCAATGCTCGCCATTGTCGCCATCTCGCCGGCCGCTGCGACCAAGCCGAACCGCGCCGCGACGCGGCTTACCTGCCCATCGGCATCCGCGGGGCAGTTCTCGGCAAGAAACTCGTCCATGAAGCCTTTGACGGTCGGTGCGATGGCATCGAAATTGTCGACCAGGGTGCGGAGGAAATGCCGGCTGGGGTGTCCATAGTGCTCTCCCGCCGCCGTCTTCAGGTGCCGCGCAAAGGCATCGGCCGAAGGAAAACCGTGCAGGTTTTCGAACAGGCCAAGCCCAGCACCAGCATCGGCGGGGATGTCGACGATGCGCACCTGCTGGCCGGCGGCCGCTTTCCGCCCGCGCCCATCTTCCGCAATCTTATCGGCAAGTGAGAGTTCGCCGCTGGAGAGGAAGAGCAGGCGCCATTCTGCCGACGGCCGAGCTTCGCCGGATCGCGATGCCCTCGACTTCCCGACACCGTTCGCGAGCATATAGGCGATTTGCCCGGCTTCCCGCCCGTCCACCTGCCCCATCTCGTCGAGACAGAGGAGGCAATCACAGTGCATCCCAGCAACGCCCTCCAGCCCGTTGGACGTGGCGCGCCAGGTCCGCACATAGCCGCGAATGCCACCACCGCCCCAAACCGAACCTGCCACGACAAGGGCAGTGCTCTTCCCCGTCGAGGAAGCGCCACGGAAATGGAAGCCGCCACTCTCGGCACTCGTCGGATAAAGCAGAGGTGCAGCGAATGCCGTCGAGAGCGCCAGCACCAGTCGAGAGTTGCCGACAGCGTAACGGCCGACATGCTCCTGCCACTGCTCCAGCGTGCCGGCTTCCCGAAGCGCGTGATCCACCGCACCATTGGTCTGGAGAATAATGCGCTCACCCATGTGCTGGCTCCACTGTCTGGTTGCTGAGGGTGAAAGAACGGGAGTGCCACCCGACTCGCGCCACACAGCGCGCTTTGGTGTCAGGCCGGGCGGTCGAGATGTATTCGTGCAGGGCATCACGGGCGAACTTGCCCGGCGCCATGATCAGACCGAGGGATAGAAGGCGTTCACGATAGGCGGTGCCGTCGCCCGCCAGCATTGCCATCGGCATCGCCCATTCTTTGGTGCGCTGATCGCGATCAGTGACGGACAGCAGCCGGCCCCATTCCTCGCCCTCGGAGCTGCGTGTTTCGGCGGCGACCTCCAGCAGCGAACAGAACCACCGCCATTCGACGGTGATCATCCCGGTTTCCTTGTCGGCCCGCTCGATTCGCTTTTCGACGCCGTTCCAGGCGAGCCGGAACGGCCAGCCCTCGAAGGCTTCCGGCCCGTCGAGATCCGCGTCGTCACCGAGCATGGACTGAGCAGCCTTCCGCTCCGCAGCATCGCGATAAGGAGGAAGGAAAGCAGGATCGTCGTGCAGCTCGGCGACGCGTTCGGCAGTCCATCCCTCGTCAAGAGCGTCAGCAAGATCCCAGCCCTCGGGGATAGGCTCGCCACGTAGTACCTTCTCGCCATCCTGCCAGCGCCAGGCGCCGAGCCGATCGGGTGGCAGGTGTCGGATGGAAGCAGCGCCGGCCGCGCGCAGCAGCTCGCATACCTTGTCACCATATTCCTGCCCCGCCTTGTCATTGTCAGTGGCGATGATGACGTCACGACCGGCGAGCGGACTGAAGTCCGTCAAGTGCGGGCTCTTGGCGCCATGGGCGGGTGTCGTCGCTAGCATGTCGGGGAACAGCTCGGCGGCAGCGTCGCGCGTCTTTTCGCCCTCGACGACGAGGACCGTGCCCTCTGTGACGTCCACCATGAACGGAAGATTGAACAGCGGGCGCGGCGCCGGCATCCCTTTCGATCGCCAAGCGCGCCTACCGTTCCCGATGTCGCAATAGGTGACGGGGAAGAATTCCTTCGCAGGCCTGCCCTCGGAATCGAGGAAATCCCACCGACAGACATAGCCAACGAGGTCGCAATCGGCGTTTCGGTACGGCCATGACTTCGACGGCTCTCCGAACTTGGGATGTTTGAAAGTCATGGGTGGCGCGTCGTCAGGCACCGGCACGATCGGCGTCTTGCAGTTGGCCTTCGGCGCCGTTTGCTCGGCCGTCATGGCCTCGTTCGACGAGAGGGGAGCGAACATGGTGGTGGCGTCCATCATTGCACTCCCAGCATGTCGGCGAGCTTGTGCGCGGCTTCGGCCTGGCCGGTGCCGGCGAGATAGGCGGCGAGGCTCACCACGTCGCCGCCCTTATCCCCGGTGGCGAAGTCAGCCCATTTCCCCGACCGCATGTTGACGCGGAAGCTCCCCGCAGCGCGGTCCGCGCGACGAGGATTGAGAGCCACCCACTCCTGCCCCTCCCGCCGCCCGTTCGGCAGCCACCGCGACAGCAGCGCCGGGAGCGCGGGCAAAGCTGCGGCATTGATGCGAGCGAAGTCGATCAAACAAGCCCTCCATGCATCATATGGCGGCGGGCCTCGTCAGCACTGGCAAACCAGCGGTAGCCGACAAAGCATCGTCCATCATGGACGGCGACCATGGTTGCGCCGGAGCACGGGATATGGTTGAAACTGGCGGAGAGAGCTGAGCAAGCTTTCCGCATTTTGCCGCCGCGCCGGGCTCCTACCCCCGTCGTGGCGGTTTTGCTTTCAGGCATCGATTTTCCCTTCATGGCTGGTTGAGGTTCGGAGCGGGCTGAGTTGCGCGGCCGCCCACTGGTCCAGTTCGTCGACCGGATAGAGTGGAAAGCGGCCCGCGTGCTGGAAGGCAGGCCCGCCACCTGTCACCGCCCATTTCGCGAGCGTGGCAGGACGGACGAGGATGCCGTGAACCGTTTCGAGATAGATGGTCGCCTCCTGCCGGCGCAGGCGAGGCTTGTTGAGCGCGGTGGGTAGCCGGGAGCGGTCCGGAGTTTGAGGGGAGAGGTCAGACATTGATGTCCCCCTCGCTCCAGGCGATGCCGTGCTTCATGGCTCGCAGGCCAATCTCGTTCAGCACCGCCGAGACGTTGATCAAGGCGACGCGGAGGGGCCTACGCCCTTCCTGCTCTAACGAACCGACCACGTCAGGGAGCGACCCGGCCACACCGAACCCGCCATCGGGAACATCGAGCTCTATCGGCTCGCTGGCATAGCCGAACCACCAATCGGCTCCGCGGCTCTTAGCAGCCCGGAGCACATCTCCCCGTGCTCCCAGTATTGAGCAGGCGGTTTCCGGAGAGAGACCATGATCGAGTCCGATCTTGTCAGCCAGTCGCACACCGACAGCCAGCAGCAAGACATCAGCGGCCGTGTGCCTTACACGCGAATATTTTGCCCCGGCATCGATCGGGAGCTGCTGGCGATGATCGAGTGTGGCGAATCGCCTGAGGGAGATGCCAGCCAGCTGGCAGGCCTCGCCCCTCGAATAATCCCTCATGGCACGACTCCAATGTTCACATATGAAATCATATGAGAGATTCAGATTGTTTTCAAGCGATGTCATTTCGCGACATTGAGCGAAAACTGCCCGCTAGCAGTCGATGGGTTGCGACCCGCGGCGCCAGGGACCTCCCCCGTCTGCCTCCCTATCGACGGCTCACACTTGCGCCGGCAGAAAGCGACGTGCAGCACCCGCGAGCGTCCGAAAGAACAGGGTCTCCGCATCATCGGTTGTCCCTGCCATGCGATAGCCAGGGAACCACTCAGCGAGATTTCCTTCCCGTTCTCGCTCCGCGATCTGGACCTCTTCGCCCCACTCGCAGAACGCAAGAAAACCCGCGAGCGAAGTCGGCGACGTCGTGAGGAGCTGAAAAGCCGCGGCACATTCAGCGTCACCCGCGGCCTCTAAGGCTTCATGCGGCGCGTCAATAAGCGACCAACAATAAGTCGACGCCGCGCGCCACTCGGCAATCGCCGTGAAGATTGGGTCGGGATCGCCGGACAGCTCGTCGAGCAACGCCTGCAAAGCGGCCATCGTCGCTTCGGTGCGCTTTTTCAAACCGCTCGCCTCGACCATCGTGAAGTCGCGGACATAGTTGGGGCGTTCGCCCAAATGCGTGTGCATCGGCGGTGTCCTATGGTATGGATTGGTCAACAGTTTATGTTGATAGAGCTGACACCCCTTATCGTCAACAGAAAATATTGGTCATGACACCTGCACAATGCCGCGCTGCTCGCGCTCTTATCGACTGGACCCAGCCTCGGTTGGCGGAAGCCTCCGGGCTTGGCCTCTCGACTGTCGTGGATTTTGAGAAAGCCCGCCGAGCCGTTTCAGCGGATGCGTCCGCCGCCATCCAGCGCGCTCTAGAAGCCGCTGGCGTCACGTTCCTCGCTAGCGGCGACACGACCAGCGGCGGGCCAGGTGTGAGGTTGAGCTTTGGTGTCGAGCGATGACGCGCTTTACGATTAAAATTAAGGGCAGACAAATTCCTGTGACGCTTAGCTCAGAAAAAGTGTCAGAGGCGAAATCATCAGGCGCAACGCACGTGAGATTTCAGTGTCTTGATTGCCGTCACTCAGCATCAATACCGATCGAAGATACCGACGGGAAAGCATTTTACTGTGGATCGTGCTTCGAAAATCCAGATCAGGCCTTTGAAAACTATGGCTGGGAGAACGTCGTTGCGTCGACCTTCTGATCCAACAAAGCAGAGAGTGGCGAGGGGCCGGGGTGCGGCTGAGGAAGGCGCGCTCGGAATGAAAAAAGTTTCTGAATCCAGATCAAGGGGTTGCACTTGATCGAGGCTGTTGGGTACCGCACCTGCGACGATCGCGTTATTGCCATCTTAAGGCTGATGCGCCATATCTCTGATCAATAAGACCCGCCACGCCTCGGACGAAGCCTCGGCTTCGCACTGCGCACCCTGGCGGGTTTCTTCTTTTCACCCCGCTGTTCTCGTCATATTCATGGCGACATGAAGTTCGCCAAGCCATCCCTTTCTATCGCTGATCAGATAGCCCTTCTTGAACGAAGAGGCATGGGAATTCCAGATCGGGCGCGGGCAGAGCATTACCTTCAACACGTCAGCTACTATAGGCTGAGGGCCTATTGGCTTCCGTTTGAGCAGCCCGCGCCATTGAGCGGCGATCACATGTTTCGCGCCGGCACCTCTATAGATGACGCCATCGCGCTTTACGTATTCGATCGTCAACTTCGTTTGCTGGTGATGGATGCCATTGAGCGGGTGGAGGTGTCATTGCGGGGTGCATGGGCCTATCACCTCGCGACAAGGTATGGCTCCCACGGCTACCTAGACGCCGCCCTATACGATAGGGCCGATCGATATGCCAAAGCCTTTGCCGGCCTTCTGGAAGAAATAGAACGATCGACGGACACTTTCATAGTCCATTACAAGAGGAAATATGGCGATCCGGCGCAGCCTCCGATTTGGATGACTGCCGAAGTCATGTCTCTCGGACAACTTTCCAAATGGTTTAGCAACTTGAGGCTTCGGCACGATCGCCAAGCAGTCGCTAAACTATATGGTCTTGATGAAAAAATACTTGTTTCAGTCGCGCATCATCTGACCTACGTACGAAATATCTGCGCTCATCATGGAAGGCTTTGGAATAAACAATTCACTGTCACAATGACCATTCCAAACTCTCCGGGCTCGCTGAAGCTGGCGATGAACACAGCAGCCACGCGAAAGCTCTACAACACGTTGGCAGTTCTCGGCTATTTGATTGGGATCGTCGCGCCAGGCACAGAGTGGCGGAAACACTTGGTCGGGCTGATTGCGTCCTGTCCGCTTGCCGACCCTGTCTCCATGGGCTTTCCGAACAATTGGAAGAACTTGCCTGCTTGGAAGATAGCTGGTCCGCCCTCAATTTGAGGATGAACCACCGGCAACCCCGTTCCACGGTGGAACGGGGTTGCGCCCCACCATGGGGCGCATGGAGATTGAACCGCCTTCCTCCTTAATGGCGGGAATCTTTCTGCGTCCAGCGCGAGCATCGCGGGCTCACGATGCGCACGCCCACCGAGAAGGCCGGCCGCGCACAGCCTTTCCCGTCGCAGATCGAGACGGCAAGCGCGAGGGCGCCTATAACCGTGCCGAGCACATGGACCGGCGCCGGGAGATCGCACAGGCATGGGCAGACTTCCTGATGGAAGGCCAGATGCCGATCGCCGAACTGGTCACGCTCCCGCGCCGGTAGGACGCTGGTAGACCGGCTGCAAGCCGGCAATCCAGGCGTCCACCTCGGACTTCTTCCAGCGCACCGCGCCGGGCGCTAGCCGCACCGGCGACGGGAACGTGCCCTCGTTGATCTTCACGTACAGGGCCGACTTACCGAGAGCGACGCGGGCCGTCACCTCGGCGAGCTTGAGCAGCCGGTCGCCTTCGGCATCGGTCAGGTACATAGCCGGGGAGGCTCCTTGATCATGCATTGCTGGCCACCTCCTGAGTTTCGTTCGAGCGTGTTCCGACACTTAAGCGCTCAGCTACTGTTGCCTCGGCATTGCGCGCCACCGTGGCGCACAAGGGTGCCCTCGCTGGATCCGATCACACTCCAGCCACCAGCGGCAAGAGACCAACTATCTCGCAGCGAGTAGGTGGCGGCATAGCTTTCCACGAAGAGCCACGGACAGATGGCGCTGATCTGATCGGCCGAACTGGGTTGCCAGAGCGGCCGCCCTCGGGTCCGACCGCCAGTTCGTTGCGTTTACGCCGACAGAGTCACCAACGGTCACGCCCTACCCTTCCCCAGAAACGTGGACCAGATTATTTCTTCTTAGGAGCGGCTTTAGCGGGCTTCCCGTCACCATGAGCCAGGACCGCGGCAGCGAGCCTCTTCATATCCTTGCCAGCTTTAGGGTCGCGTAGCTTCTGACCTGCAAGCCGTTCGACGCTATCGGAATGATCCTTACCGCCTTTAACGTTCGCCATGTTAAGCGCCTCCCCAGACTCAGACGCGACTCAGTTGCGTCAGGACAATCACAGGCTGCATTGACGTGCTCCCCATTTTCCTGCCGGTCATAAGTTAGGCCCGGCTGGGTTTTGGTCCTCATGGGACCGGCTTGCGAACATCGACGGCGATAGGCCGCCGAGGCTGGTATGGG
>NZ_JAHBGF010000027.1 GCF_018390695.1 Ancylobacter sonchi
CCCCATACCAGCCTCGGCGGCCTATCGCCGTCGATGTTCGCAAGCCGGTCCCATGAGGACCAAAACCCAGCCGGGCCTAACTTATGACCGGCAGGAAAATGGGGAGCACGTCATGTGAAGCCGCCACAACTGCGGCGTGTGCAGCGGCCTGCTACACCGTCGATGTTGGGGTAAAGCTGAAGCCTTAGCGCAATCGGGCATGCTCGTTCTTGTGGTGCACGATTTCGCGCAAGTTCAAATTCTAGTGGATTTCGATCGACGAAACGCATCGAAATAACTACAGAGCCTCTCGACGTTCTCGGGCTCAAATTCATGATCTGAGTCCGCATGAACGACAATTTGGAAGTTGCGGCCAGAGCTTTTCTTACAAATAGCCTTAAGTGCTTTTCGCAGAGATGGGTACTCTCGGCGTCTGACAGCGAGCGCTTCACCGTTTTGCGACGGCCACTTCCACGCCGTCGTCGCATAACCGTTCAGATCGTGTAGCACCTGCCTTGGATCGAAAGCTTTCACATTCATGCGCCTGCTCCCCGGTCGGGTCGAGCGAAAGCGCGCGGATCTCGATCCGTTCTCTTCCAACCGCCAACGTGCCGATGCCTGTGTTGACGACATCGGACTCTATATCCGTTTTGCCGAAATAGCCAATCCAATTAAAAAAAGCGAAGTCGATTCACAAAAAATAATTATTCACCTTCTACCGGGAGCATTCTTTTAACCAATAATGCAGCCTCAGTTCGGTTTTTGACATTGAGTTTTTTCATTATGTTTCGAATGTGAACCTTAACAGTGCTTTCACACATATTAAGCTGATAAGCGATGATCTTGTTGGGGGCTCCACTGCGCAGGGCGCGGGCTACCATCATTTGCTTGTGTGACCCGAAGGCGCCGTATGATCCAATCGGATAATCCGGGCGCCCAAACGAATTCGGCTCGCTATTCAAAAAGCCAGAACTCGGCACGTAAGTGCCACCTGCCAACAGCAAATGGAGGATCTGTATCGTTAGTCGGAGAGATAGACTGGTCGGTAGATATCCCTGCACGCCCACCTGCACGGCTTCGGCCACGCTCTTCGCGGCATCATCATCGCAAAGAACCGCAAAACTGATGGATGGATGGCGCGCCTGCAATTCAGCGACGTAGGATCTCAGCTGCTCCATCCCAATTTTCTTTCCAGCAACACGCGGCATCGATAGTATAATTAACGATGTGTTTTCACTATCGCCTGATACGGTCCATTCTGGAAAATCCAAATAGCTATAGAAATCGCAACTAGAATCTTCCATGCGAAGCGATTTTACTAAGCTCTGTGCATACAATAAACGTGGCTCAATCAAGGCTACGAAATTGTGTCGTCGCGTATCCTCATTTCTCCTTATCTGAAATGACTGCGGCTCATGATGTTCGTCGTGTCCGAACGCAAGCGCGGCAGATCGCCGCTCAGCGAACGACGCTGAATGTTCAACGGCATCTTCGGTATCCATACGGCGTGATCACCATCTGTGCTCAGCTTCGCTAGTGCCAAGGCCTGTGTGGCAGTCGAGATCCGCAGATAAAACTCATCTGATTACAATGAGTGGTAGATTGAAATTTCTACGCACCAAAAAGTAGTAGCACTTTCGAAGCAGCATTGGGCTAAACAAAAGGAGTAGGTCATTCACCTTTCGGCCAGTGCCTACGACTCATCGAGCTCCGTCGACAAAGTCGATACTCATCGCGGGAGCACCGTGTCAGCCGTCCGAGAGTGCGATTCGGTCAATCCCACGCACGCTATTCAAGGGTTGACTGCGCCTTCGATGTCGAGGCGACGTGGCGGCTTTTGGCCCTGAGCCCTCACCGTCACGCGGGGCACTTCCGACGCTCATCAGCCGGCGGACATAATCAAATAATGTGCCCTACCCGTTCAAATTTCCTGGAATGTCGCAGCGCGTGCGCAGCGCTCGGTACGCGACTGCGTCGACATTGTTGCCGTCTCGGTGCCTGATGTCGCTATGGTTGCCCTCGCCATGGAGCATCTCATGCGCGACAACCGGCCAGTATCGATCCACAGCGGACGCCAAGGCGTACTCGGAAATTGCCGACCCGAGTCTCAGATCGGCTTCGCATATTGCCCGAGCGCGGGCTTCAAGGTTGTTTTTCATGGCGCACTCTATCACGCGTGCAGATATCGTGGCGAAACGTTGGCGTGATGCAGGTGTAGTGACCACCGCGCTCATTGGCGGCCCGCGCAGAAGCGGCCTTGTCGGCGAAGAGTACTAGCGGTCCGGCATACGTCCCATCACGAAACCCGCGAGACCCGCCAGCGCAACCATCCCCACCGGCGCGAAGCCGCGAGACACCGGCTCGGCGCCCATCGCGTCTGCCGGGAGCGGGACGGCTTCAGCGGGCCGTGGCTGGATATTCGTCGCGTCCAGTATCGTGGGAACCTTCTTCGCTGTCTCGGAACGAATTCCTCGAGCCAGTCACCTGTGGGCAGTTTCGCCTCCTGCTCTCGCCTGGAAGCTCAAACGCGCGGTGCGATAGGAAGTTTCGGCGCGTCCGACGCTCATCAGCAATTTCCCTTAGGCGCCTTCCGCTGCCGCTTCTGGTAGCCTCTGCTCAAGCTCGCAACTCATAAGAGCGCGGAGGCAACGCCAATGGTTACAGTGTTTGGAATCGGCATCCTGGCCATGCTGCTGATCTTTGCATATGGGCTGGATCAATCGCACGGGAACGAGGGGTAGGCACGTCGGCCAAGCCAAACTGCGTTGGCGCGCCAATCGCCTGGAAAATGGGGCGGCTGGACGCGCTGGCTACAACGCGTCCAGCCTAGGCCTGCGCGCGTAGCACCGAGGTTGGCGGGGAGGGGGAGCGCAGGCCATGAGAAGGCTAGTGGCCGGACACGCTGACCATGATGTGCCCGGCCGGTCGCCGCCACGACGCTGGGAGCCAGACGACGACTGTTTCAGGATACCAGCATGGGGTGGCCCTAGGCAACCGTGTGCCTAAGCCCCGGCGCGCCTCTGCAAATCGGCAAGGACGTACAGCCTGATTGCGGACGACAGGTTGGTGCCGTCCGGTCGGCTGATTTCGATTTCCTTTGCCAGAGCTCCAAGATGCTTGCGCTCTCGGCGCGCGATATCCCTGAAGGCTTCGAAGAACTCAGGTTCCAGCGAAATGCTGGTCTTCCGTTCTCCGACGACAATTGATCGCTTCGTTATTGGCCTTTGCATCGCCCCCTCCGCGCAGCCTGCATGTGCCAAGGGTTACCCTATTACCCTCGCGTGAGTAGATGCAAATGGTTGGTGCGGACGGCGGGACGGATGCCAGCCTCGTTACCCCTTCCGCCCTTCGCGCAAACCGGGACACAGTGTCCCAGTTTGCCATCCCCTCCAGCCGAACCCATTCCGTTTCGTGCTCGGGCCTCCTGCCGCGTGAGATCTTCGCGATGCAGATTTTCGCTCACCTCCCACAATCTGGCGGCGCGCTCAGTTGCCCGTGCGGCGCTTCCGAGCGGCATAGCGCTCATCGCGTTTCGCTTTGGCCTCTGCCTGCTCGGCGGCGGTAGTCTCGGCATTCGCACGTTCGGCAGCAACGGCGGCGTTGCGACGGGCGACATGCCGCGCAGACCTAGCCTCATCGATGGCCTTGCGCTCGGCGGCGCGGGCAATCATAGCAGGGTCATCTGCGCTCGGCCGCTCAGCCAATTGGGCGACGAGCCGGGCCTTGGCGGCAGCGGCTGTACGGCGGCGATCTTCAAAAGTATCAAGAGTTTTCATCGCGCTCCTTATCCCGTACGCGCCCCCACTTCAATAAGCCTCAGTCGGTGGGCTACCCTCAACACCACCCCACTGCCCGCAGCGATATCGCCGCTGGCTAGGAACTGGATGCCGGCGGATTCGAGGGCGCGGGGAACGTACCGCGAACATTTTCCGAATCCGTGTTGCGTCCGTGTTGCACCAACCAGGCGAGGTTCTCGGCTGAGCCATAGGCGCTGTCGGCGGCGAGCTTGGCCGGCCAGAGGCCAAAGCGCTCCTGCGTCCGGTCGAGCATGGTGCGGGCCGAGCCGACCTCGGCCTGCCGGATGGCGCGGCTGGCCTCGCCATCGACGATGACGGCGTGGTCGAGGTCGATGAGATAATTGGTGGCGTAGGCGAAGAAGGCATGGCCCTTCAAAGCGCCGGTCCATTGCGCCGCCGGATCGGAGCGCGAGACGAACTTCGGCTTCGCTTCGCTGGCCGCGCCCCAAGCGGCTTCATCCAGCGTGTCGAGATACTCGCGCACCGATCGATGCGTTCGGGCGAGATCGTCCCAATCGACCGGCTCCGAGGCTTCTGCCGACCGCTGCTTGTTGGCATCGGCCTTGATCAGGCTGGCATCGACCGCGAAGCCTTCGCCGCCGACCAGCCCTCCGCTATGCAACGCCGGACGGTCACCTCGAACAGCTCGCGCAGGAGATCGCTCTCGCGGAAGCGGCCATGGCGGTTCTTAGAGAAGGTGGAATGGTCGGGCACACTGCCCTCCAACCCGAGCCGGCAGAACCAGCGACAGGCGAGGTTCAGATGGACCTCCTCGCACAGGCGGCGCTCGGAGCGGATCCCGAAGCAGTAGCCACTGAGGAGCATCCGAATCATCAGTTCCGGATCGATGGAGGGCCGTCCCATCTCGCTATAGAACGGCCGCAGATGCGCGCGGATCTCCGAGAGGTGGACAAACCGATCAATGCCGCGCACCCAATGATCGGCTGGGACGTGGCGCTCCAGGCTGAACTCATAGAACAGTGCCTCCTGCGCCACCTGCCGTTCGCCCATCATCGCGTCGTCCTCCTCAAGGACAACAGAATCAGGACTTCACGACCGCAGCAACGCCTACTTTTTCAACGACATCCGCCAGGAGCAGAATTTCGCCTGCTTCGAGGAAGCGGACGGTGCCCGGTTCCGTCTCAACAGAATTATGTTCGGAGCTCCGGGAACAGCCGATCCGAAGCGGATTGTATCCTCGATCATCGAGCGCGCGGCAGGCCCTCGGGGGGACGTTGAAGTATGCTTTCGACCTCGAGCATGACCGCCTCCGGCAGTGGACCGAACGCCATGGCTCCCGCGTTCTCGGCTGCCTGGGCCGCAGACTTGGCTCCGGGAATCGGCAGAATGCCGGATCCCTTCGCCAGCAGCCAGCATAGAGCTCCCTGCGCCAGTGTCCGGCCTCCGACCGTGAGAAGCTCCCCGACGGCCGCCATCTGCCGGGCCAGATCGGCGCGCGGACGCCCGGCATCGAAATAGCCCTGCCAGTCCGCCGGGCTGGCGCGCACGTCCCCTCCCGGTACGACGCGGCCATCATCAAACTTGCCCGTCAGTATGCCCATACCCAGCGGTGAGCGGATGAGTTGGGTCAGGCCACGCTCGGTCGCCACCCGGCACATGGACGGCGCGTCGAAGAACAGGTTCATGGAATGCTGGACGGTGGAGAAGCCAAGCCGGTGCGCCATGGCCGCGGCGCTCGCCGGGAAATCCGTACTCCATCCATAGCTGCCAATGACTCCGGCTGCGACAAGTGCTTCGAGCGCCTCGAAGGCCGATTCGGCATCGTTGACGGGAAGGTCGTTCAGATGAAGCAACATGACGTCGATATGATCGCGGTCGAGACGCCGTAGGCTCTGTTCGACCGACCAGCGGACATAAGCGGGATCAAAGCGCGGCCCCGTCAATTGCCGCGTCGCGGCGTCGATCGAATGGCCGAACTTGGAGACGATCACCGCATCGCTCCGGCGCGCCAATGCCTCGCCGAGAAGGCGCTCGGAATGGCCAGCGCCATAGACCGCCGACGTGTCGAACACCCTTATCCCATGATCCCAGGCGGCATGGATGGCGCGAAGGGATTCGACATCATCGGCACCCGAATATCCGGCTGCGATGTCGCCGCACCAGAATGGGCCTCCGATTGCCCAGCAGCCCATGCCGATGCGCGATGCCGTCTGCAGTCTTGATGTCATCTTGCCCGAAGCTCCATTCTGGATCGTTCAGGGAAAATGCGACGTCGACGACGGTCCGTGCAGTCGCCGAAGATGAAAGGCCTCGTTCATGAATGAAACGACGTTCGACTGGTCCGACCTGCGGATCTTTCTGACGGTTGCGAGGGCGGGCGGGCTCGCAGCGGCGGCAAAACTGATTGGACAGAGCCCGGCAACGCTCGGCCGCCATATAGTCAATCTCGAACGTGCCCTCGGCGAGGAGCTCTTCCGCCGTCTGCCGAGCGGCTATGAGCTCACGGACGCCGGCCAACGACGCCTCGTTCAGGTCGAAGCAGTGGAGGGACGCATTGTCGACATCGTGCGCGGTCCGTCCGAGCGAGACGCAGGATTGCCTATCCGCATATCGGCAGGAACGTGGATGACATGGTTCCTGACGCGGCATATCGCCGAACTCGGCACGGCCGGACGGTTTCTCGTCTTCAGCGCAGCCGAGGAGCGGCACAATATCGGCCGGCGTGAAACCTTGATCGGTATCCGCAACCAGCGCCCGACCACACCCGGGCTGGCTGTGCGCCGGACGGCAAGGGTGCGCTTCGCACCTTATGCCTTGAACGACGGATCGGCGGAAGACGGCTGGATCGCCTGCACGGTCGACACCCCCTCCGCCCGCTGGGTTCGCAACCATCGGCGTATAAGCATTCGCATGGAGGTGTCCCACCCGCGCACGCTTCTCGATCTGGCCTTGGCAGGCGCCGGGCAAGTGGTGCTGCCATGTTTCATCGGCGCGGTCCACGAAGGTCTGGTCAGGACCGGCCCGATCATCGAGGAGCTGTCACATGACCAATGGCTGGTCGTTCATGGGGAGGATCGAAACCGGAATGGCGTTCGCGAGACGATCGACGCCATCGCCAGCCTCATCGTCGCAAAGCGATCGCTGTTCGCTCCGATGGAAGAGGCATGACGGTGTCGTCGCGCCATGAGCGGAAAGTCGCTGTTGGCCGGAGAGCAGACGTTGAGAGCATCAGACCATGAGCATGCGCCGGTCCACGCTCGGCCAGTTCGGCCAAGCGTAGACAGCCCCCTGTGATCAGACGGTCGGGACGGTGCCGCCGTCGACGACGAGCTCTGAACCATGGATCGAAGAGGCGCGATCCGAGGCCAGGAAGGCAATGGCTTCCGCGACCTCGAACGGCTCAGCTCCGCGACCTATGGCAATGCCGCCAAGGCCGGCCAGTACGAGTTGGCGCGCGTCCTCGATCGTGCCACCGTTGGCGGCTTGGATGCGCTTGAGAAATTTATCGGTTCCCTCGGTCATGATCCAGCCGGGGGAGACGACGTTGACCCGCACGCCCTTCGGCCCCAGTTCCTTGGAGATGGACTTGCTGTACGTCCGGAGCGCGGCCTTGGCGCTGGCGTAGGCGGTGGTCGCATCGGGAAGCGGCAGGACCGACTGGATGGAGGTGACGTGCACCACCACGCCCGAGCCCCGTTCGATCATCTGCGGGATCAGGAGGCGATCCAGACGCACCGTGGCCAGCAGGTTCAGGTTCAGCTCGGACAGCCAATGGTCGTCCGTCAGTGCGAGGAAGCCGCCGCCCGGCGTGGTCGAGCCGCCTAGCACATGGGCGAGGATGTCGATGCCGCCCAGACGCTCGAGCGCCGCCTTGGCCAGCGCTTCGCCGCCCGCAGCCGTCGTCAGGTCCGCCTGGACGAACTCGACACCGTCGATGGGCTCAAGGGTTCCGCGGGCGGATGTGATCACCCGGGCGCCGCCGGTCAGGAAGCGGTCGACGGTGGCGCGGCCCAGACCCTTGGTGCCGCCGCTGATGAGCACACGCTTTCCCGCGAACTCGGTCGGATCGGCCTTGATGGTCATGCCGTGATCTCCAGCGCTCTGATGGCGTCGTCTTCGAGGGTGAAGCGGTAGGTGAAGCGGATCGGGCAGCCCTTGAAGTCGCCATGGGCGGGTCCTTCGACGACGACCTGGCCGCCTTCGTGCCGCATGGTGTCCGGCGTGAAGATCGCCTTCACCGCGACCACCTCATCCTCGAAGAGATGCCTGAGTTCGGCGTGTCCCCGAAAAGTGGCGCCGTTATCGCGAAGGACGGCATCGGCTGCGAAGGGTGCCAGCATGCCATCGATGTCCAGGCGGGCGTTTGCAGCCACATAGGCGGCGATTGGGATCGGAAGTTCGAGAGACATTGTTTTGTCCTGTCTGCTGCGGTCGTAGCCGCGGCGGCTACTAGTACGCTTCCCACCCAAGCTAGCGATGGACAGCCCGCCCGATAATGAGGACAGTTCGAGATGCCTCATCACGAAAGCCAGGACAATGGCACAGAGCAGCCTGACCGAACTGGACGCCGTTCTCATGGTCGCCCGCCGGGGCAAGTTCCGCACGGCGGCGCTTGAGCTCGGGGTTTCAACGACCGCGCTCAGCAATGCGGTCGGAAAGCTGGAGCGCACGCTGGGCGTACGGCTCTTCAACCGGACGACGCGAAGCGTCTCCCTGACGGCGGCAGGCCAGCGGTTCGTCGCGCAGGTCGCTCCTGCCGTACGGGACATACATGAGGCGATGGAGGTGGCGCGCTCTCAGCAGGCCACCCCTTCGGGCACGTTGCGCATCAACGCCTTTCCGACAGCGGCACGAGAAATCTTCTCCTGGCTCGTCCTGCCGTTTCTGCGCGAGCACCCTCGGGTCCACATCGACATCGTCACGGAGGGACGCCTCGTGGACATCGTCGCGCGCGGCTTCGACCTCGGCGTTCGGAGCGCGGATCTTGTGCCAGTCGACATGATCGCGCTCCCGTTGGGAGTCGCACGGCGCAATGTCGTGGTGGGCACACCAAGCTATTTGAAAGCGCACGGGACGCCCATGATCCCCCGGGATCTCGCCGGGCATTCCTGTCTCCGCGTCCGGCTCCCCGATGGTGCAATCTACCGCTGGCCGTTTGAGAAGGGCGGACAGTCGGTCCATATCGACGTTGAAGGCGCCATTACCCTCGACGAAGCGAGCCTCGCACGCAGCGCGGCCCTCGCTTCCGTCGGTCTCGCCCTAGCGATGGAGTCCGACGTGCGCGACGACATCGAGGCAGGCCACCTCGTGCGCGTGCTTGAGGATTGGACGCCGACCCTGTCCCCATTGAGCCTCTACTACCCGAGCCGGCGCAACCCGACCGCCGCGTTCAAGGCATTCATTGACTTCGCGCGCCGGCACAGTGCGGGCGGCGAGGCTCCGGGGCTGTCGACAGATTGAGATGCGCCAGAAGCAGAAGTTCGTTGCGACGACAACGAATAGCCGGTTTGGGGCCGGCGGCAGACTGTCCGCTATTGGGGACTTCAAACGAGAAGCTGACATATCGTTCCGACAAATTTCCCGAGGGCCAAACTGACCCAAAGCCTACCTTCTGAACGTCCGCTTCGAGGTCCATTTCAAATTGGTGGTTGGTCCGCCGCTAGCTGCGGGTACGATACAAATTCCGTTCGTGGACCTCGGATTATGGGGCTGACCCCTCCTCGATCCCCGTCTCGATCCAGGCCCGGGTCTGCTCCAAGATTTCGTCGGAAAGAGCCGGGTCATCGATGGCGCGGGCGAGTATGACCGCCCCGACCATCGCCGCCCAGCTTCCAATCGCTGCCTGACGCCGGTCTGCCGGATGCACCGCCGGGAGCGCCGTCTCGAGACGGGCGATCTGCGAGCGAAACCCTTCCGTCATCGCCGCGCGCGCCGCCGGTGTCTGGTGACGTATGGTTGCGGCAAGGCCCGCCGTGGGGCAGCCAGCAGCCGGGTTGTCGCGATGACGCGGCGACAGATAGGCCTCGAGATAGGCGCGGATTCCGATGTCCCCGCCGGCGTCCGCCGCGAGGACGTGAGCCAACGTCTGTGCGACCAGATCGTCCTTTGAACTGAAATGCCCATAGAAGCCACCATGGGTGAGCCCGGCGGCCTTCATCACCTCGGCGACGCTGACGGCGTCGAACCCCCTGTCGCGAAACAGCGAGCTGGCAGCGTCGAGTATGCGACGGCGGTTCTCCGCCATCTGCTCACGGCTGACCTTCATTTCAGAATCCTCCGACGCCCGTCATTGACAGTTACATGATGATCGTCATATTTAGACTCAATCATGATATTCATCATGTATATTGCTACGAATTGAAGCGAGAGCAACCCATGGCCGCACAACCCTCCGTTCTTATCACCGGCGCCTCGACCGGCATCGGCGCGGCTTATGCCGAGCGTTTCGCCCGCCGCGGGCATGATCTGGTGCTGGTTGCCCGCAACACGGCACGCATGGAGGCGCTGGCGGCTCGCCTGCGTGAAGAGTTCGGCGTGGCGATCGACATCATCACGGCCGACCTGACACAGCCCGCTGATCTCGGTGTCGTGGAAGCCCGGCTGCGCGAGGACGCGCGCATCGGCATCCTCATCAACAATGCCGGAACGGCCATTGGCGGGAGCTTCATCGAGCAGAGCACCGATGCCGTCGCGCAGCTGCTCGCCCTCAACACCACCGCCATCCTGCGGCTGGCCAGCGCCATCGCGCCGCGTCTGGCAAAAGCCGGCGAGGGCGCGATCGTCAATATCGGCTCGGTGGTCGGGCTGGCGCCGGAGTTCGCCATGACGGTCTATGGCGCCACCAAGGCTTTCGCGCTGTTCCTGTCGCAGGGGCTCAGCCTCGAGCTCGGCCCGAAGGGCGTCTATGTCCAGGCGGTGCTTCCCGCCGCCACGCGTACCGAGATCTGGGGTCACGTCGGGGCGGACGTCGACGCCATGGCCGGGGTGATGGACGTCAATGAGCTGGTCGACGCAGCGTTGGTCGGCTTCGACCGCCGCGAGGCCGTCACGATCCCGCCGCTGCCCGATGTTGAGCAGTGGAACGCCTTCCAAACTGCGCGTCAGGCCATGCTGCCGAATACACGCCAAGAACACGCCGCCGCGCGCTACCGGACGGCCGACTGAGCCTTTGGCAGGAACCCAGAGAGCACACCATCATGAAGGCCTTCATCCTCGACAAATACAACAAGAGCGGCGCCCTGCGCTTCGGCGATAGGCCGGAGCCGGAATTGGGGGATGAGGATGTCCTGGTCGACATTCATGCCGCCGGCCTGAACCCTCTGGATTCCAAGATCCGCGACGGCGCCTTCAAGCCCCTCCTTCCCTATCGCCCACCTTTCATTTTGGGACACGACATGGCGGGACGGGTCTTGCGGGTGGGCGCGAAGGTCCGCCGCTTCCAGGCGGGGGACGAGGTCTATGCCCGTCCGCGCGATGGCCGGGTCGGAACCCTTGCGGAGCGAATTGCCGTCCACGAGGACGATCTCGCGCTGAAGCCGACGAACCTGACCATGGAGGAGGCGGCGTCCATTCCCCTGGTCGGGCTGACCGCCTGGCAGGCTCTGGTCGACCGCGCCGGTCTGCGCAAGGGGCAGAAGATCCTCATCCACGCGGGCTCGGGCGGCGTCGGGACATTTGCCATTCAACTGGCCAAGCATCTCGGCGCGACGGTCGCGACGACCACCAGCACCGCCAATGTGGATCTGGTCCGAAGCCTCGGCGCCGATGTCGTAATCGACTACAAGACGCAGCACTTCGAGAAAGTCCTGACGGGTTACGATGTCGTCCTGAACAGCCTGGACAGCGACACGCTCCAGAAGTCGCTGAGTGTGCTGAAGCCGGGCGGGAAGCTGATTTCCATCTCCGGTCCGCCGGACCCCGATTTCGCCCGTCAGAAGAGGCTTAACTGGGGGCTGCGGCAGCTCATGCGCCTTCTGAGCTTTGGCATTCGCCGGAAGGCGAAAGGCCGAGGGCTCGCCTATTCCTTCCTGTTCATGCGGGCGGATGGCGGGCAGTTGAGCCAGATCACGGCGCTGATCGAGGCCGGGGCCATCCGCCCGATCATGGACCAGGTCTTCCCGTTCAAAGCCACCAACGAAGCCTTGGCCTATCTCGACACCGGACGGTCCAAAGGCAAAGTCGTCGTCCAGCTGAAGTGATGGCGGCGTCGCGTTCTCCCTGGCGCACGGCCGGCCCTACGGCGCTCGTCGGCGAACACAATTTGGGCCGCGATGGCGGACCCGTTCCCTCGTCCCACATACCGGATCAGCGCCTATGTCCTCACACTCTCCGAAAACCGCTCTTGTAACGGGGGCGTCGTCCGGCATCGGCCGGGCGAGTGCCGAAGCCCTGGCGCGGGCCGGCTTCACCGTCTTCGGCACCAGCCGCAAACCGGGGGGAACCGCCCCGGGCCAGGTCACGATGCTGGCCTGCGACGTGACGGATGACAGTTCGGTGGCCGCCCTCGTGTCGCAGGTGCTCGCACGCACCGGACGCATCGACGTTCTCGTCAACAATGCCGGCGTCGGCATGTTCGGGGGCGCCGAGGAATCCTCATCCGCCCAGGTTCAGCGCCTCTACGACGTCAATCTGTTCGGCGTTGTCCGGGTCATCAACGCGGTGCTGCCGTCGATGCGGGCGCGCGGGCAGGGCCGCATCCTCAATCTCAGCAGCGCGCTCGGGTTCATCCCCGCGCCGTATTCGGCCCATTATGCCGGAAGCAAGTTCGCCGTTGAGGGCTATTCCGAGTCGCTCGATCACGAGGTCCGCGCCTTCAATGTCCGGGTCTCCCTGATCGAGCCCGGAACGGTGACCGGCAATTTCGACCAGAGCGCGCTGGAGCCCGACGCCAAGAAGCCGGAGTATGATGGCGGCCGCGCCTGGGTGCATGACTTCATCCGGAAGTCACTGCCGAAGGCGGTCTCGCCCGAAGAGGTGGCGGAGGCGGTGCTTCGGGCGGCCACTACATCCCGCCACAGGCTACGTTACCCGGTGGGCAAAGTGGCGAAACAAGCCAGCCTGCTGCGCAGCCTCATGCCCGCGCGGCTGTTCGACAAGGCGCTGCGCCAGCAATTCGGCCTGCCCCGCTGAGGCAGCTGAGGCCTGGCGTCTGCTTTGTACTGGACATACTGAGGGAGACCAGAACCGGGCGCGAAACCATAATGTGCTGATGTATGGAGGAACTCCGGTTAGAACAGGATGACGTTCGACCTTGGAAGGACGGGTGCTGGTACTTGGCGCTTCAGCTTCTGGCGCAAAGGTAACCAAATGCCTTTTCTGACCCATGTCCGCTTTTGAGATTTTCCGCCGCTCCGGCCAACGACCGAGATGCGGGGCGCTTAGCCGTCCGGCTGGATCGGGGCCGTATCCAGACGGTCCGCTCCTAGATGCCGAGGGTCGAATAGCTTCCATTGCAAGCGGGCCGGCCTCGACGACAGCTTACGACCCCAATGCGGTCATAGAGGCTGCGCTGGACATTCCCCAAAGGCGGACGCTAGTTTTGCGGTTAAGCGACACCAATCTCAAGACGTTGGGCATTTCATGAGCGAATCCTCCATATCAGATCACATCGGCAGGATTGGCGAATCATGGTTCGACCTTTTGGCGAATAGAGCAAAGCTACTTGCTGGCCGAATTGAGCCGGATCGTTTGGGTCGGGATCGTGTTCTGGAATTTCCAGCTAAAGCAAGGATCGAGACAGAGTCTTTCGACTTGAGGCGTGCGCCTTTGGGCTGTTCCATTCAGATCAAGAGCATCTTGGCGGCGAATGATAGGGTGGCACTAACTCTGTCCGTCGCCGAAAGACTGGCCGGCGACAATCGCCCAACCTTCATCTGCATCCTGCGTGTCGATGAGGACGACGAGATCGTGGACATGCACCTCGTACATTTGTTGGGCGACAATCTATCCAGAATCTTGAAGCGTCTCAGACAAGAGTTTGCGCAAGGCACCGAGGAGCTTAACAAAACAGAGGTCACTTTCGGGATTGCGGCTGGCAGAAAGGTC
The DNA here is from genome assembly GCF_018390695.1 of Ancylobacter sonchi. Classification (GTDB taxonomy): domain Bacteria; phylum Pseudomonadota; class Alphaproteobacteria; order Rhizobiales; family Xanthobacteraceae; genus Ancylobacter; species Ancylobacter sonchi. The sequence continues at coordinate 13,782 of NZ_JAHBGF010000027.1, forward strand.
GAACTGACCCCAGACGGCCTCAAGGCTGCTCTGACGGAGCTGATCGGCGAAGATATGAATGCGTATGGTGCAGAGAAGGTGCGCCAGCGTGAGACTGCGGGATTCAAGGACAGTAAGCGCTACTCTATGAGCGTCACGTTCGAAGAGATGACGCATAGCGATCTCATCGATGGGATGCTTGGGCTGAAGAAGCTCGGGATCAAGACCTTTCAGCCTTTTGAAGAGCGATTCGACATTAAGCTGCCGGGCGGTTTGCCCTTTCCAAGAGGCTTCGAAAATGCCGTTCTCCAGATTAGTCCTACACCGGTCGACGCCGGCGTTATCTCGGTCTCCAGCCCCGCACGTGGTGTGCCGTTTGAGCTGAGTTGCGATCTGATCGCGCCTGCTTTAACTAACGTGCCAATCGAGAGGCTTAAATTAATCGCCCGATCAAAGCTTCTTAATGTAGTCGTGAACATAGAAGACGGCTCAATAAAACTAGCGAGCAATTTTGATGAGTTTAGCGCGCACCTTTTGCATGAATGGTGGGAGCTGTTCAATTTCTTGGACGCCGTGTTCACTGACGGTGCAAAGCTAAGCTTGCGCACGAGCGGCGGTCTTCCGTTGTGTTCAGGATCACCTGGAGATGCCGCAACGACCAATGAAAGACCTAAGTATCTCAACGAGGCCGTAGTCATCCTTGAAATGACTCGCCGCCTCCTGGAGGAGGCGGGTGCGCTCGACCGCTCCGTCAGTTTGCGCGATGTCATGCTGTCTGCAACCACGATCAGGCAAACGCACGACTTCTTTTTTCGGGCGAACGAACTTGGTTCCTTTTCCTTCAGGGTTGAGATGTCCGAGAAAGTGGAGGTTGGAGAGTATTCCGGTCTGTTCGTGTCTGCATTCCACTTGGGCGGCGATGTTTACGCCTATGCACTGAAACTAGCGCTGATCCTGGACGGAGTTGTAGGCGAATTCGAGTTCAGATCGACGAGGATGACTCCTTTGCACATCTCTTGGATCGAGAACGACGGGGCCGCCTTAAAAAAGTTCGCGCAAAAAACAGCCAAGCTGAGTGGCGCACGAATCATCATCCTGCCAAGTTTCGAAAATTTGGATGAACCGACGGGATCGCTCTTGCTCGCCCAGAACTAGAGACTGTGAAGTCACTTGGGCAGACAAGGCCGAATAAGAATAATGCTACCTCGTCACGGAAGCTGGCCCCCAGGCGAAGTGAGTGACACAGACTTTTTGCGGTTTCATGCAACCAGAGATTAGTGAGTTGGCAGGATAGTTCGCCCTTTAGGCCGGCGATCCCAAAAGCCGCCAGTCCCCTTCCCGCCCCGGTCCTGCCGGTCTCCTCCCGACCCCGTTACTGCCGTCCATAGTCGATTCAGAGATCGCACATAAGTTTCCTGAGGTAATAAATGTCATTACCGAAAGCCTGATCGTGGATGTCTCCAATGATCTTTCGGTTTAGGTGATCAACCATAGCATCGGTAAGCTGGTTGCTTGGTCCGATTGGGCTGTCTGCTCCACGAAGCTCAAGAAGCGCCGCCCTTTCGGGGCTTACCGGGTAGTACATTGCAAGGTCGTCGTGGCCGCCGGTCAGTGGTAGGAGATTTAGCATTGGCTGGTCGCCGGTGATAAACCGGAGTTGCCCCGATGCGGAAAGCATCCGGATGTGCCAGCGTGCGCGATCTGAATACAGTGACCAGCCTAAGTTGGTTGCCATAGCGATGCGGATAATCGGCCACGTTCGCTTAAATTCTCCGGCGATGGGGCTGCCCTTGAGACCGAACACGCGCTCCTGCATCGCTTTTGTACGAAAATGTTGCACTGACAAGAAGAAAGAAAAATGTCTTGCATCGTCATCTATGTTCCAGAATTCGCTACTGCCTGCACGCAGTTCTTCCAGCAGCCTGACCGTTGGCCCTTCAATCTTGGAATGCAGGCTCTCCTCGCTCTGAATCTCGACGTCGCGAATTGCTTTTTCCAGCGCTTCGTCGACTGCCCCCCGCGCTCCAAGCTGTCTGCGCAAACGGGATGGCCTAGCAAATTCGTCCAGCCAGCCCATGTTAAGCTCAACCAACATCGGATTGGCCTTGGGGAAGTCGATCATCCTCCGAGCGAACTCTTCATCTTGAATGGCTAAGACCGGGATACGATAGAAGTCTCTCTCCTGAGCGACGTTGGCGGGATTTGTAGAAAAGGCATCGCCAGCCTTACGGACGACCGCGAGAGGGCCGCTGCCTGCCCATCCCTCCAAATAGTATCGCCAAACGTAATGTTGCCGCCGGGTAACGTTCATGCATCAAGGCTGACACCAATCCGAGATTGGCACAATTCCCTAGGGAGCCAAGTGCGCATGCGCTCGAGTGGCCGCTTTCCAGACCTTGAAGCCCAGAAGCGGTCTGGCAGGAATCCACCCCGGCTCCTGCTGATCTGCCGGCGACCCCATTGTCGCCGCTCGGAACGATTCGTTCGCCGCCCGAAGCTTGCCATTCGAAGGCATCCGGATTTCGCCTCAAACGCGGCCGTCGGGGACTGTCTGCTTGTCGGGAGCGGAATCAGAAAGCAGACGTAGGAGAAGGCTTGAGTCCCGAGTATCAATCGGCGCGCAGAAACATGTAAGAAGAATGGCTCTTCTTGAAAGAAGCGCGGCTTTCAGTGAGCTCGAAAATGCTGTTGTCAACATGCTGTAGGCGCCCCGATTATCTTGAGGGTGGTCAAGCCTGCAGCGTTGTTCGGAGATGGCTTCACGGTTATGTTGATGTGAACATCATCGCAGCCACGAGTCGGCCAAGTGACGCCATTCCGATACCGCAGTCGCATCAAAGAGTTCAACGAGGCATTCACCAAACAAGTTGCGTCCGAGCTGCAGGAGCGGGGCAACGAACTCATCTCCCCCCGGAATGCGCAGAAATTCTCGCATGGCCGAATGTGGAAGACAAAGCCTACGGAGCACGGCGACGGCGCCAGCGAAATGCAGGTTCATTCATTTGGAATCGTGTCCCACTTCAATGATGTCGTCAACCACGACCTTTCCAAGTTCGTTGAGGCGAGAAATCGTTTGGTCGAGGGGCTGATGGCGCAGTTCCAAACGTCCCTCTACCAGACGCTCGACCAGTCTACCGAGAAATCGGGAAATAAAGTTGCCGTCGGCCCGGGGAAGTCTTTTGCCGAGGCCTTCTTGGCCGCCCTTGAGATGATCGAATTTAGCATTGACGAGAATGGCGAGGTCAGTCTGCCGCAAATTCATATGGGACGAGAAGGCATAGAAAAGCTCTTCGCCGATCTGGAAGCGCAGGGACCGGATTTCACCGAGCGCGTCGAACAGGTGAAGGCCGAGAAATCCAAACTCGCCAGGCAAAGGGAAAGCGAGCGACTTACGAAATTTCCCCCGGCTTGGGAAGGAGATTAGCTTTGAGAGTGCTGATCGCCATCGGTTGCGACGCCTACGACAATCCGCCCCTCCAGCCTCTTGCGGGCGCGGAGAACGACGCTGCGACAATCTTCGAGCACCTCGTGGCGAAGAACTGGGGTGAGTACGACCGGGCGCAGTCAAAGCTGCTGCTATCGCCGACGATGGCGGCGTTGCGATCTGCCATCGAAGTCGCACTTTTCTCCGGCCCGCCAATCGAGGAACTGACGTTCTTCTTTGCTGGACACGGCGGCGTGAAGGATAATACCTACTTTCTTTGCCTGAAGGATACTGACGTCGGCCGGATGTCGCTGAACGCCCTGTCGATGACACAGCTGTTCGGCTGGATAACCGAGGCGAAGATCCGTCACACCAACCTGATCGTCGACGCCTGCCACGCAGGCGGCGTCGTCCATGACATCGGCGTCCTCCTCAACCCCAATGTCATTGGAAAGGCCGGATCATTGGCCATTTCGATCCTGGCGGCGGCGGGTTCCGACGAATATGCAGGAGAGTCGGATGGAACCGGGCACTGTACGAGCGCGCTTATGTCGTGCCTGAAAGGGGAGACATCGGTTCAGACAACCCGGCCGTCGCTTGACCTAGTTGAGGTTGGACAAGTCGTGTCAAGGACGATGCAGGGCACGGGCCAGTCCCCAGTCTGCTGGGGGATCAATCTCTTCGGCATTTCCCAACTCGCGAAGAATCCGCGCTTTTCCGAAGGTAGTGCACACATCAGCGAGACGTTCCCGGGTCTGGCTTCCAACGGCGCAGGCAACGAGCATATCCGCGCGGCTTCGGATGCAATCTGGGAGCAGTATCTATCGCTCACCAGAGAGTTTGACGCAGAGCGGTTTCTGGATGTCATCCAGCCAGTCTGCGCGAACCTTGAGGAGGAGCCAGCGGTGGCTGCCGCCTTCATAGTGGGGCTGGCCGCCACCTTCGGCGCCCGTATTGCTGCAACGGGCGATCACTTCGAAGTTGCCAGAATCCAGTCTGCGTGCGCGGTCGCGCTTCTGCCAATGGCGGCGTCCAGCACGCACTGCGCCGATGCCATTATGCAACTATCGAAAGAGGTCGTTGCGTCGATCGAAGATGGGACCGATCAGCTTTTGACCGAATTTACCGAAAGCACCTTTACGTTGCTCTCGAAGGACGGCGGCATCGCCGACTTCTACTTCCTGCCGCTGCGGCTAATGAGCATCCTGGGTTGGCTCGGTGCAGCGGTCCATATCCAGACCATCTCCGGCAAGAGCACAGCGGTGATCGCTCCGAAGGCGGCCGAACTCGTGCGCCTGATAATGGCGCATTACAGTAATTCGATCGTGCCAGTGTCTGATGAGATGACCCCGTTCTACGTATCTTTCGCGGCTGCCGCCGATGTCCTGGGCTGCGAGGAGGAGTTGGAATCGATTTCTGGTCTGCTCCTTACGATTCTTCATCAACGGGGCGGGTGGATCGCCGATCCGAGGCTGAGTGGCGAGGACGCACTACGGTTTCTGACTGCCGTGACCGAGCGACGTTGTGATGACTTCCGGAACATTCTGGCCAATCCGACAAGCCTCTTGCCAGCGGTGCTTTTGGTCATGGACCGGAGCGGGCTCGCTGATATCGCCGACGGTGCGATGAAGGGCTTCGACCACATGAACATCAACATCTTCGTCCCCAACGACTTCAGCACATTCGGAGCAGGCCTTATCGAGGATGGGACGAACTTCTCGCTGAACATAGGCCACACCGTGTTCAGCGTCAGTGATCTCGTGGCCGAATGGTCGAAGATCGAAGAGCATCTGAGCGCCGACGCGATACTGGCATCTCTGGCGGTCCGGATTTCCAGTGTTCTCGCTTCCCTGCTACGACCGGATCGCGTCGCATGGTTTCTCGTCGCCGGACAAACCGCCAAGACGTCCTGATCGTCAGGGTAATTTCTACCGTGGAAAAACTGCACGACCCGGGCTCTCAGGCGTAAACTTGCGCGGGATCGATGATGCCTCCCCCTGCTCAATCACTTCATATTCATGATATTCTTGGCGCGCCGGCAGGGTTCAAAATAACTGGACTGGAGTGGTCGACATCGCCGTCATCCCCAGTGGCGCAGCCGTGTTGGGGACAATGTCGCGATCCAGACGAACTACACCGGAGCGTCCAGCCAGGTCGGATCATCCCGCCAGGCGGACGAGTTTCAAGCGCCGCAGTTCATCCACGATCACCGGCCCGAGGCGCAGCGTGCCGATGTCCTCGATCCCCGCCAGCCACCTGCGTGCAGCATCCGGCGTGAGGTTGCTGTCGGGAAACTCCGGCTGGAGGGCCGTTGCGGCGATTCGGGACAGGCCGAGCTCCATGAACGACCAGCCGGACTTCGTCGGGATACCCAGCTCCAACGCCAACGGGAAGTCGTAGACGTCGGCGATCAACCCTTCCTGCCCGGTTTCTCGAAGGACGATGTTGAGAATGTCGATGTACGCCTTGCCAAGCTGGACGAAGCGGAAGCGGACTTGGTCCTCGATGAGGTCGAACTCCCTACGGACGACGTCATCAACGACGACCTCGCCGGGATCCCTGACGCGGCTGCCGGGGTTCCGCTCGCGCTCGATCCTGTTCTCTTCGCGCTTCTTGGCGTCGTACCGCTTCTGACGTTCGACTGCCTTCGCGAGAATGACCGGATACGGCACGCCGCGCATCCACCGTAGAGCAATGCCGGAAACGAGGCCCGCGAAGCCGCCGTCACCGCGATTCACCTCGCGGTGAATCCTGGCGAAGATCCGGCCGTACCTATCGGAGGCTCCCTTTCCGAGAGGGCTGATGGGAATCAGCCTCAGCGTCTTATCCTCCGATACCTTCTCCTTCATATTGTCGTAGAGCCGACGCAGCCCGAACGGATCCACTGTCCAGTTGGTCGCCAGCAGCGTCGCCGGAAGACCGATCTTTTCGTGTGCCGCGAAGCTCGCCTCGGTCAGGCGGTTGCGCAGCCCTTCGTCGAGGCTGCCGAGGGTGCGGTCGACATACCCGCGGACCTCGTTCCCTGCGGCCTTGGAGATCAGAAGCCCGGCGGCGGCCCTCACTCGCCCAGCGTCCTCGTCGTGCGGCGACTCGGTCGGCATCGCACCTCCCAAGGCCCCGAGCAGGCGGTCCGGAACCTCGGACGCTGTCCGCAGAAACGCTGACTGGACCTGGTAACCGACGAAGTCGTCGAGCGGCTTGTCTGACCAGTCCTCGTAGTCGACGAGGAACACATTGCCTACGATGTCCGCAGACATGCGTCCGGCGCGCCCGGCGAAGTTCCACAGCGCGGCGGGAGCTAGCGGCTTCCTCGTGCCCCTCGTGGGCGTGTCGATGAAGACGTTCCGTGCCGGGAGGTTGATGCCCTCGAACAGCGTCGTCGTGCAGACGAGGAATTTCACGTGTCCCTCTCGAAAGGCGCCCTCAAGGGTCTCGCGAAGGAGCGTCGGCATCTTGCCGTAGTGGAACGCCACGCCCTTCCGTATCATCGCGGCAAGCGTGTAATCGGGATGGATGTGCTTCTTCACGAAATCGGAGACCGTGGCCAGCGCGGGGTCGCCGCCGTCCCCGAGGTCGTGGGCCAGTTGCCGCGCGACCTTCTCCGCCTCCGTCGGACCGGTCGCGTAGACGAGGGATCCCCCGGTCGAACCGAGTTCGAGTGCCGCTGCCGCCAAACGGCTTTCCGGGACGTCGAACCCTCGCTCGCTCCGGTAGGTGCCGAGCCGCCGCGGACCGTCCGGGGTCAGCAGATCCAGTTCGAGCGCGTTGCCGACCTCTGCCTTCCTCAACTGGATCCTGTTCTGCAGGACGGAGGGCAGGTCGGAACGCGCTACGGTGAGGTCGGGTGCGCCGATCATGGCGCCGACCGCCTCGAAGCCGCGGGCGCCCGGCGCGAGAAGCACGAGGCGGGTCGTTCGGCTTCGGCTGACCGCCTGCTCGACGCTGTCCTGGAGGATCATCCCCCGGGAGCCGTCCGAGAGGTTCTGGGCCTCGTCGACCACGACAAGGTCGAATGTCACGGCCGAAGCGGCGAGTAGCACCTGGAGGCGCTCCTGCGTCAGCACGAATACCTGCCTGTCCGGGTTGGCGGGATCCGGTGTCGGGACGGTGGTGATCCTTACATCGGGCGCATCGCCGAGGCGCCTTTGGATCTTCGCGCTCACCTCCGACAGGAGGGCCCGTGTGGGGGCGACGTAGACGGCGCAGAAGGACGCTGCCCGCTCGACCTGTCGACACAAGTGCTCGATAACGAGGAACGACTTGCCGGCCGACGTCGGTGCCGAGATGGCGATCGCGCGCGCGTCGGGCAGCTCGTCCCAGGTGTCCTTCTGGAAGTCCGTCAGGGGAATCCACTGGTCGCCGACCCTGACGGTGTTCAGCTCGCGCGACAGCGTTCGGCGGAGTGCGTCGAGGAACGACGACCCTGTCTCGGGGCCCTCGCGCCTGACGAGGTCGTGCGCGGGGAAGTTGCCCAGGTCGGTCAGGATGCGGCGGCCGCGCTGGTACGCTCCCTCGTCGCCCGCCGCAACGATTAGAGAGTTCAGCGCGATTGACTGTGCCATTCGCCTGTAGGCGAGGTCGTCCGTCTGCACGAACACGCCGGCGCAATAAAGGAGCTTGTGCAGATCCTCGTCGGAGGGCGGCTCCGACGCAGGCTCGATGACGGCAGCGATGGAGCGGGCGGCGCCGGAGCTCTCCAGGCGACGCAGGATGTCCGAGAACGCTGCATGACCCGCCATGCGGGCTGAAAGGTCCAAGGCAAAGCTCATGCCGGGTTGCCTCCCTCGTCGTCGCCCATGTCGATGTCGTCCCCGTCCAGCGGGAGGTCCCGTTCGGCCACGCCCATTGCCGCGTAGAACGCCTTCCGCAGCTCGCGCACATCGGGCACCGCCACAAGAAGGACGATCGACTTCGCGGGGTCCGCACCATGCTTCAGCAACTGCTTCCTCGCGGCAAGCTGCAGCTTGCCGTGGTCAGCGGCATACCGTTCCGCGAAGTCGCGCTCGTGGATGTCGGGGGGCTGATCGTCGCGTATGCGCAGGCGCTTGCCGAAGTGCCCCGGTTCCGAATGGCAGATGATCCCGACGAACCGCTCCCTGCGGCGGAGTTCCGGGTGGCCGATTACGTCGAAATGATCGAGTGCGCGCTGCCTTGCTTCGCCCTCGAGCGCGTCTAGGTTCCCGAGGTCCGCGACGATCTCGTACTCGCGGAGGTACTGGCGGCGGTCGCCGAGGAATTCGGCGGCCGACGCGGCGTAGGACGCGATGCCCCGCCGGCCCTCGCTCGCCAGCTTCGACTCCAGAAAGTAAACCGTCAGCGCGCCGTTCTCGAAGACCGCGTGGATGCCGTCGAGCCCGTGGACGGGCATATTGGCCGCCGTCTTCAAGGACATCTTGCTCGCGACCTGCGCGGCCCCGAGGTGCTCCTGCACCAGGCAGTAGGCCAGCACTTCGCCCAATTCGCTCGCGCGCTTGGGATGGCGCGCGTTGAAGTCGATGAAGAGGTCCCTAACGGCCTGGTAGCATCGCGCGACTGCCGTCATGTCCGCTGCAATCTCGCGGCGGAACCTCTCCTGCCTGCGCCGGGGGAGAGCGTAGTACATGCACTCTGTCCAAAGGAGGTAGGCGAGGTCGTCCACCCTTGGCCTGTCCTCGCCGAACCGGACGTGCAGTAGGCCCAGCCGGGGGCCTTCGCAAACCTCGTCATGGACGGCCCGGACGCAGCAGCTCACCACACCATCGATTTTCGAAGGATTTAGCAGAGTCGCGAGCGCGCGAGCGAGGGTTTCCGCCTCCGCATCGGGGCCATCGGGATCTGTTGCGCCGTTCGTCATCCTAGCCCGAGGCACGGGCACCGGCGTTCTGGTTCTCCGGGCGGCGGCGTGGCGGGAATGATTTCGATTCAGTCGGTTGCATCGATTCGGCTCGTGCGGAGAAGCCCGATTAGAGCCGATGGTTGGCCCAACCGCAACCTGGGGGCGAACGGCTTATTGCTGCACACAGGAATTCAACGGGCGTTCGCGGAGGCCCGCGATCCCGACATATTTCCCGGAGCACTAGATGGGCGAGAAGGAAATGATCGACAACGAGGTAGTCACCAACGTCCCGACGAAGGCAATGACCATGCGCAAACCGGCCGCAATTGCTCAAGCCTGCGACCGGGAGCGCCCGCTGCTTCCCAGCAGAATTTGGGCGAATGCGGGGAAATTCATGCAGTTACTGAAGACTGGATGAACGACCGGCGGGTTTCGGGATTGTGCCGAACCTAGCTGAACGGCAAGGATCGCGGCGCAAAGCGGACGTCGCTGAAGGGGCAGTTGAGAGGCCGGTATGGGTCAACTGCGGATGTCTCCACCCTTCTCGCTTCACCCAACATCCTCCTCGATCTCCTGCCGAAGCTGTGGCCCCTTAGCCAGGCGCCGACCAAGCGCGCTGGTGTAGGCCGCGTAGCGCTCGGAGACTTTGGCACGGGCCGCCTGGGCGGCAGGTTCTGGCAGCGCGGGGGTGGTTGCGAGCCAGAAGCGGATGAAGGTGGCGAAGGCCTCGGTTGAGATGCCAAGGTTGCGCTCCAGCCGTGCGAGGCGGCGATCGATCTGGCCGAGGCGACGGGCAAGAGCGGCCTCCTGGCGCTCGGCACTGTCGGGCGACAGGAAAGAGGCGATCGCGGCCTGGGCGATCAGGGACATGGACTGATCGCGCTGGGCGGTGTAGTGGGCCAGCATGTCCATGATGTCGGGCTCGAGATAGACCGAGATCTGCGCTTTCTTCGTGCGACCTGCCATGGCAATCACAGGTCCATGCCGTCATTGGGATTGAGGCTGACCTGTCGGGCCACGCCTTGAATCAGTCCGGTCATGCGCCGGTTCCGCGTAGCGACATCCTCCATCTCGTTGTCGCGATCTGTGTCGAACTCGAACTCATTCTCGATGGGCTGCATTTTCTCGACCGACTTCACGCGGCTGAGTTCGGGCTGATGCCGGTGCTCGGAGCCGATCGGGTCATCGTCTCGACCTCCAACGGCAGCGCTCCCGCCCGTGTCCTCCTGTTGCCTTGGCAACGGCATCGCGGTCCAGTCATCGTGCTGCACAGCCCAACCACGGGAGGGTGTTGGCGGCGGCAGGAGCCGGTCCCGGAAGCGCGCGTCCTCGTAATAGCGCGCCTTCTTTGCCCGGATTGGAGGCGTGCCGGCAACCATGACGATCTCGTCCGTGGGCGGCAGCTGCATGACCTCGCCGGGTGTGAGCAACGGGCGGGCGGTTTCCGATCGCGAGATCATGAGATGACCGAGCCAGGGCGAGAGCCGATGGCCGGCGTAGTTCTTCATCGCCTTCATCTCTGTGGCGGTGCCAAGCGCATCAGACACGCGCTTGGCGGTGCGCTCGTCGTTCGTGGCGAAGCTCACGCGAACATGGCAATTGTCGAGGATCGAGTTGTTCGGGCCGTAGGCCTTCTCGATCTGGTTCAGAGACTGGGCGATGAGGAAGGCCTTCAGGCCATAGCCGGCCATGAAGGCGAGCGCCGATTCAAAGAAGTCGAGCCGCCCCAGCGCCGGAAACTCGTCGAGCATGAGCAGCAGAGGATGTCGTCCGCCCTTGGCCTGCAGGTCCTCAGTGAGCCGCCGACCGATCTGGTTGAGGAGGAGGCGGATCAGCGGCTTGGTGCGATTGATGTCGGAGGGCGGCACCACGAGGTAGAGGGTCGACGGTCGCTTGCCGCCGACGATATCAGCGATGCGCCAGTCGCAGCGCCGCGTCACCTCGGCAATCACCGGATCGCGGTACAGGCCGAGGAAGGACATGGCGGTGGAGAGCACGCCCGAGCGCTCATTGTCGGATTTGTTCAGTAATTCGCGAGCGGCGCTGGCGATGACGGGATGAGGACCCGCCTCGCGGAGGTGGGCGGTCTTCATCATGGCGTCGAGCGTGGTCTCGATTGGCCGCCTGGGATCGGACAGGAAGGCGGCGACGCCGGCGAGCGTTTTGTCCGTCTCGGCATAGAGCACGTGGAGGATGGCTCCGACGAGCAGCGCGTGGCTGGTCTTCTCCCAGTGGTTCCGCTTTTCCAGTGAGCCTTCGGGATCGACGAGGATGTCGGCGATGTTCTGCACGTCGCGCACCTCCCATTCGCCGCGGCGCACCTCGAGCAGCGGATTATAGGCGGCGGACTTGGCGTTGGTCGGGTCGAACAGCAGCACGCGGCCATGCCGGGCGCGGAAGCC
>NZ_JAHBGF010000028.1 GCF_018390695.1 Ancylobacter sonchi
GGCGCGGGGGGTTCGGACAGCCTGTACGGCCATGACGGCAGCGACCGGTTGTTCGGCGAGAACGGCAACGACTACATGACCGGCGGCAAGGGCACCGACGCCTATTATGGCGGCGCCGGCTACGACTACGCGATCCTGGAGCAAGGTAGCGGGGTCGACTATTTCGTCGACTGGAACGTGACGCGCGACCGGGTAGTGTTCGACAGCGACATCTTCACCTCGATCGGAGCGGTGCTGACGGCGGCGTTCCAGAACGGCACCGACGTGGTGATCTGGGACGGCCACGACGGCATCGTGCTACAGAACGCCAAGCTCGCCGACCTCACCCCGAGCAACTTCCTGTTCGTGTAGCCACGATCCGCGCTCCCGCCGACATTGTTGTCATCCCAAGGCAGCACCACGGAAAATTACATTCCAGAGTTGCGAAAGTTTAACTATTCGCGGAAACGGGGATGCCATATTGAAGCGCCGCCCCTCGTCGCCCCCGCCCCCAAGCAGGGTGGCGCCCGGCAGGCCGAGCGCTCCCCGCAATGCGCTCGGCCACTTACATGTGGACGTGAGCTCACCTGCCAACGCGTCTCTAAGCAAGATCCGGTTGATCGCACAATACCCAACGCGGCATGCCGCTTAGGGTCTGACACTGCCATCAGCGGAACAAAATCGGAGCGCGATGGTTCGCCTAACAACGCCTTGATCGCACGAGATCGACCATGTCCTTCACGAAGCACCTTTCGAAGTTCAGGATTTCCGCCGCGCTGCTGATCGCGGGGTTTATGGGCGCGCCGGACAGTCAGGCGTCGGCGGACGATGGCTTGGTGGACTCAAGGAAGCTCGCCGCCATCCGCGAAAAGTGGCAGATGCCGCCGGAAGCACTAGCTGATCGACTGGGAGTGCCGTTCCAGGTCTATATCGCTATGGAACAGGGAGCCCAGCCTATCGAGAGCAAGCACCTGCTTGCCCTCGAAGCGATCGGCATTGATCAGTGCCTGGTGAAGCAGGACACCCGTATGCTGGTGCCCGAGGTTCGGCTGGCGCTCGATGAGGCGGTCGAGGCTTAGCCTAGAGCCCCATCACGCGCCCCAACAGCCCGCGGCGCTGCACTGCCTCCGGCACGACGCCGATAGGGCGCTGTTCGATGCGGTCGCGATACACCGACGTCAGCACCACGGGGCCGCCGATGAGGTGCCGATGGGCCTCGGCCACAAGGTTCCGCATCACGCCCATAATCCGCGGCAGGTCGCCCATGCGGATGGTGTCCGTATCCGCCGGCAAGTGCATCGCCTTGTAGGCTTCCGTGCTCGCTGGGCTGGCGTGGAAAGTACCGACATCGTGAGCGACCCACGGTTCCAACCCGGCATCCGATGCAGTGGCACAGACGATGATCCGCGGTGTTACATCGTCAAACCCGACCAACACGACCAGCTGCGAACCCCGCTCACCAGCCGCGGCACGGGCAGCCTGCACGGCACGCAGTGCGTCCGGCAGGGCTTTGACGGCGTCAGCAAAGTTGCCGGCGCGCATTGAAATCGCGGTGGCGAGTGCGCCAAGTGACTCACTCGTGCCCATCACGGCAAGCGCCGCCGAGAGCTCCGGCAGCGGGAAGGATTTCGCCAGAGAGAAACGCTGGCCGGTTGCGTCGACGCCGCGAGAGTCGGTTGCGATATGAACCGCGCGGGTCGGGTGGCTTTGGGTGAGAGCGATGATGGCCGTCATCGATCTTTCTCCGGACTCGGAATGAAGCTGGCGCCGATGGCGAGGCCGAGAGTCAAAATGCTCGAGGCAATTGCGGCAGTGCTGCCGGTGAGGCCAATCGAGGCGACCAGGATTGCCGAAATCGGCTCGGCCGAAGCCGGCGAAACGAAGAAGGCCGCCAAGATGGCGGCCGGAACTACGAATCTCATAGATTTCCCATAGAGTTATGCGTCACAGGGAGCGCTAGGGGTCATATTCTGAATTGCAGACGCGCGCGTTGTGGGACCCCGCTGATACGAGGATCAGAGGCGACTGGACTTCTGGCCCAGCCCCCGGTCACCCGATCCCACGCAGCCTCATGGCGGCTTCGGCCTTTCGACGCAGGCGCTCCGCCGACGCGGCAACATTGCGTTGCCCCCCGAGGTCTGCGCTGGTGCTTTCATATGCAGGCCAACCCACAAGCGACATCTCGATGAGGTCGACATCTGTGATGGTCCTGACGGGGAATCCAGAGGCGTCGGTGTCCCAGTCCTCCTCCACCACTCGAAAGCCGATGGAGCAGCCCCTGATGTCCCGGCGCGTTACGGTACCGATCGCCGTCTGCCCGTCTGGAGTGCTGGGGTCGGCTTCGAGCTCGAAGCGCAGCCCCCTCTCATCCTCGCGTAACTGCAATGTCCCTGCGGACACGCGCGCCAAGATCCTGCCGGCGTCGTGGTGAAGCAGGGCGAGCACGTCGGGGCTCTCTACAAGGCTGCGTCGAAAGCAGCCCGGCCTAAGTATCTCCCGGAAAGCGCCGCCGATCACAGCCGGGCTGTTGAACCGCGCGGCATAGCCGCTGATCGAAGTGCCTCGGGTCTCCGGGGCTGCCTCGGTACGGCGCTCCTGCTCATTTCCCACTGCGCACCTTCCGCTCCGCGGCTTCCAGACGTGCGAGGCGAGTGGCCATCCCGCCGCTGCGCAAAGTCAGAGCGATAGCCATCGGATCTCTATCAGTGCCTGTGAAAGTCTTGCCGCGCACAGTGATCTTCCGCGGCTTCTTGGCCGGCTTCGCGTCGGCGCGTTCAGTTGCCATAGTAACCGGCCTCCCGCGCGTTCTTCAAAAAGACCTCGATATGACCACCATCAAACGCATTGCCCATCCAGCCGAGATTCATCGGGCGAAGCGTCGACCAGGCGATGTCTTCAACTTCGAGTTGGCTTCGCAATTCGTCGTAAGATTTTCGCTCGGCATCGAGGGCTTGCATGGCCCGGCACAAAGCCGCAACGCGACGACCGTATTCGGGCCGCACCTCGTCGCACACAAGGCGGCTTGCGCGCCCGCGCGCCTCCCGCAGGCGCTGGTCCAGGACGGTGAGGGCCGCGGTCACGTCCCGGTCAAGCTGAGAAAGCTCCGAGAGTCGACCGTGGACGCTGGTCTGCGCGACAGTATCTTCACCTAGCAGGCTTGCGACGCCTGCGCGGTAGGCAGGCACCGGGGCGGTGGCGAGACCTTGCTCGAGCTTACGGCGCTCGCGGATGGTGGCGGTCTGCTTATCCAGCAACTCGGCGCGCTTGGCGATCAGCGCCGCATATTCCGGCACGGTGGTCAGCGGCGGCACGCGGTAAGATTCGGCCGCCACCGCCTTGTTCTTTGACAAGAGGCCCATTCAGCCCTCCATAATTTTCGAGGAGATGCGGACAGTCGTGTCCCAGATCACAGCAGGCGCGATCACAGTGACAGCGGCAGCGACGTGCGGGTGCAGGTCCGCCCACGTGCCGGCGTGAAGCTCGAAACGCCTTGGCCCCAGACACCGCGACAGTACGAGCCCGCCAGGATCGGGTTCGACACCGGCCAGGGTCGCGGCGGCAGCATTGGCCGATTTCACCGGCCAACCGGCCGCGGTCAGCGCATAGGCGATGCCGAGCAAGTAGGCGTCACTTATCGAAAGCAGGATTCGCCCGTTGGTCTTCTCGCCTACATAGTCGGAGGCGCCGCGGGCAAGGCGCGAGCGTAGGTCGTGTTCGGAAACACCAAGCAGTTCAGCGACTTCGCAGACGGTCATGGTCGGATCGTGATGGTGGGGAAGCATGGTTTGGCCCTTGGCTCATGCCAATAGTGAAATGAAAAGAAAAACCCCGCCGAAGCGGGGCTTAATCATTGGGGTTGAAGAGCTCGCCAACCCTTCATTATTATTCCGCGCGAGGCGACGGAAAGGGACTACGCCGCCTGCAGCAACTCCTGAAGGCGGGCCACAGCGTCCCGTAGCATTCTCTTCCCGCGACGCTGGGCGGTCTTTCCGCCACGCCCGAACAACCTTCCGATTTCCGCGAAGTTCTGCGCCTCAAGAGCAGCGTCGAGCACCGCGACGTCGTCGGCACTCAGCCGCTGCCGCACCCGGCACGCCAGGCGACCCGCATCTATGCGCTCGTCCACGCTGGGCGGCGGCACCATCGCCTGCGGATCCACGGCACCGCCTGCGGAGCCTCGCCAGGCGGCGAGGCGATCACGAACCGGGAACTCGCCGCAGTGCGTGAGCGCGCCGCGGGGGATGCGGATCTCGCCGCGCCTCGGACGGTCGAGCTCGTCGAGGATCAGGGCAGTCTCATAAGTCTCGCCGCCTGCGAACCGGAGCGCGCCCAGCCGGGCCAGCGGGGCGCAGGGAGCGCCCCCGACAATCGCTGGCGCTGCACCAGGGTGAACGTCCATATCGCCGCCCACAGGTACTGCCGGCCCGCCGTATTCCGAATAGGCCACCTCGACGTCGCCCATGGCCCTCATGATTTCCTCGGGGCGCGGGCGCATCTCGAGCTCGGAGTCGACAGAGGGAGGCGGAGGGGCTTCCGTCCATTCATCCTCGTAGCAATCGAACGGCTCATCCGCGGCGTTGTCGTTGGCTGCGGCGAGCATCCAGTTGGTTGTCAGAGGTTCGACTGGCTGGCACAGGCCCCGCCAGGTGCGCAGCGCGGGCGCAATGCCGGCAAGGTCAGCGTGGCGCCCCTTGCCCGGCCGGTCGCGAGGTAGGATGTCGCTGTCATTCACCGGGGCGCGCATGGCCCAGCTGGCCAGGACGGCACGGTGTTGCTCAGGCGAACGGACGGTCGCGCCGTCCATGTGGAAGGTCATCGGCGAGCTCCTGATAATGGTGGGGGCGGCCCGTCTCCGCGGGCTCGCAAGTAATATAGCGCTGCGCGCCGCCTCCCGCCCGCGCCCTCGCGCGAGAACGTCTGCGCAATGCACAGGGGGGCTGGGTCAGAAGTCAGGGCCGTGCGGACCCCGCACCGGCGCCGTCCAGCAAGACGCGAAGCCGCGAATATTCAGGATGTGTACAGGGGTATTCAGGCACCTTAAAAAATAACTCGAAAACTCGCGGGATCGCGCATGAAGGGACACCGCCGGTCCGAGGTTTTCGTCGCTCCAGACCTTCGGATACCCCCCACCCCACAAATGGCCCCTGACGGGCCGCTCCCGTTCCGTGATGTTTCGCCCGCCACCTCGATATCGCCGCCAGCGGGCATCTCTGGCCTCGCACGCGCGCTTGCGCGCGTGAGTCAGCGTTTTTCTGTATTGGCGTTAGCTGTCGACGACAGCGCCGGTACTTAGACGAGACGGTCGTGGAGTGTTGAGTACCCCCATGGCCTCCCGCCGACTGGCCGATGAATATGATGCGGCTCAAGCGAGGGGGGAGGTCCGTCGACCGAACAACGAAAAAACCACTTCTGGATTGGAAGCGGTTTCAGTTACCGACATCGGCCTCACGCACAAGCAGATCCACGAAGCCCGCCAGATACGGGATGCTGAGGTGGCAAGCCCTAGTGTTGTTAGGCGGACACTGGACGCGCTGATTGAGGCTAGCGAGGAGCCGGCATGATTGCTCCTGCCCGGCAGTAAACAATCGGCGGTGCTCCACCAATGCGCCACCAGCGCAATTGGTGGATGGCGCTTGCGCCACCACCGATTTTTACTAAGGGCAATTTGGTGGTGGCGCAGCCGAAATTCTGAATCTCGTTGCGCCACCAATGCGCCACCAAATTTCGGTGGTGGCGCAGCCCTTAGGCGGCCCGGCCCGGACGGTTTGCCTCGACGACCCTCACGCCCTTACGGGGCTTGCGTTCGGCATCGTCGTGATACTCGACCTCCTCAATGACGCCGTTAGACCTCCACGCCTTGAGGATCGATGCCGCCTGCTCTGGCACGACATCGGTGTGGCGGATGACGACGTGACCCGCCCAGCGCGGTCCCCTCTTGGAGTCAGTGTAGGCATAAAGAGAACCGGTTTGCTTTCCGTCCTCGTCCACCAGGCCCTTCGCGAGTTCATCAAGGATGGTGTTGGCTATCGGTATTGTGATGGCGTCCATGGCATTCGGCGGAACCCAAGGATGAAGCACGCCGACATCGTCACCATGCTGCTCCGGCGTGCCGTTGGCGAGGCGAATAGTCTCCTTTCGAAACCACTTCGCGGCCCCCGTCGTGAGCGTCAGGTTCGCCTTCGCGTCGTCGAACCGCACGAACATATGACGCTCCGTTTCGGGCACCCCCAATACCTTCGCATCGACGTCCGACATGCTGAACAGCGTGACCACGGTGCGCGCCACGCCCACCAAGGCGCTGCCGCCGCGGGCGGCGTTCATGTCGCCTGGTGCCGCGGATAGAGCCTTCGATACGTGGTGCACCAAGAGCACGGCGGCATTGGCCTGGCGTGCAACATCGCGCCAGATCGCGGCTGCCCACTTCACCTCGGAGTTGGAGTTCTCGTCTCCCTCAAACGTCTCAGCGAAGGGGTCGACCACCAGCACGTCAATCCCGTTTGATTTCATCGTGGCGATCAACGTATCCGCCAACGGCAGGCGAGTGACCGTCTTCGTCTTGGGATCGGTTTGGGCGACGACGATGCTCGACGGATCTTCCGCCAGAAACAGGCGATCGGCCAGCGCGCGGCGATCAAGCTTCATTGCCCTCAGGGCGGCGGCCAGGCGCCGCTGCATTTCGTCGACGTCATCCTCGCTGTTCACCCACATGACATTGTAGGAGCCCCTTGGACGCAGCCCGCCCCACGGTTCGCCGTCGGCCATGACAAGGCCGGCCTGCAGGGTCAGCAGGGACTTGCCAGCACCCGGTGGCGCCACCAGTACCGACAGGTGTCGGCGGATGAGCAGGCCGGGAACGATCCACTGTCGGACGGGGATTGAGGCCTCTTCGAAATCGAGGGCGCGCACCAGCTTCAGCTTGCCGGCAGTGTTATCGTTTGCAGCCTTCAGGGGCTGGAATGCCTCGCCCGGTTCGCTCTTGGACGTCAAAACATTGAGCCTTACCATCAAGCCGCCTCCGCCAGATCGGCCATATCGGCACCCGCGCAAGCCGGTGTGACGATGGTCACCTCCGCTCCCGCGCTGTGCCAGCGCGCACCGCAGTCGTTTGCAGCGGCCAAGCCGGCGGCATCGTGATCCGCGAAGATCGTCAACGCCTCGATGCCGCCCAGCACTGGAAATGCTGAGAGGTTGTTCGCCACGAGACAGGCCCATACTGGCCGGAAGGGCGCCGCTAGGGCAGTTTCTATTCCTTCGGCGATGGCGAGCCCTGTGGTGACGGAGTCGTCCGACGAAAGCCTCACCACGCCGGTGGACGGATAGCCCTTCATGAATAGGCGATCGAGCTTGCGAGCCTGTTCGTCCAGGTAGGTGAACTGAATCGTATGGGCGTCGCCCGTCGCGGGGTCCGTCACCAGCGCGGCCATTGCCTGATCGCGCGGGTAGTAGCGCAGAGCGTCGCCGTCGTAGGAGAGCCCCCGGCTGGCCAGATATGCCTCTGCCAATGTCCCGGTGATGGGGATGCATTGCGCCCAGCGGCGAAGTACGGCCTCGCCCATCGATCGAGGCGAACGGACGATCGACAGCGGCGGTGGCGGTGCGGGGCGATCTGCCGCCGCCACGGTGCCGCCCAGGGCATCGGAAAGCCAGTCCTTCGCGGACCGTGGGTCAAGGCCGAGGCAGGCGACGACGATATCGATAGGGCTATAGCTCTGTCCCTCCGCATGGTCGCGGATGCCGCGGTTGCTGAAGGACAGTGCGCGCGGACGCTTTGCATTGGGCAGGCCCGCGCGACGAGAAGACCGGAAGCCTGCGACGGCGCTGTAACCGGACTGGGTGCGCTTGAGACGGGGAAGGCCGAGGGCGGGCACCCAAGCGGCAAGGTCGGACAAGGCGGCGTCTTTGATGGCACGGTAGGAATTACGCTGCGTCTGCGTCACGGCCATTGCCTCCGATCGCCGAGGATGCGGCGCTGGTGATGGACTGAGCGAGGTCGATGCTGAAGCTCACGGTCGCCTTCCTGCCGCGCTCGGAAGGGAAGGCGCGAGGAGAGCCGTCCGCGGCTCGTCGAATGACGACGTCGAAGATGCGCAGCCCTCCGACATCGATATCGGCATGGGCAAGCGTTCCCGATCCCGGCGGGGCCAGGCGGATGCTGAGTATCTTCAAAGGGGAGTCCTCCATCAGGAGGTTGCTATTGCCCGCGCGATGCGGGCGGCTGCTGGTGCAGGTAGGGCTAGGCGGCGCGCCGGAGGACAGGCACTTCGGGTGCCTCATCCTGGTCAGGGAAGAAGTATTTCATGACCTGCCCTTCCTGATTGAGCAGGGCGCTAAACGGGCGGTACCGTAGATCATCCAGATCGCGCACCTCCTCGATCCCCGCCGCTCGGCAGATGCGTGCCAGTTCGGCATGGGAGACGACCCGTGCCGGCAGGGGAGCATAGATGGGAGCAACGATCGCCAAGCGGACGACGACGGTACCGCGGTCGCTCCCGATATCGTCGACCTCCATGCTGAAGGGCAGTGCGGCACCTAGCTCGGCCTCTGCGGCGTCAGACCAGTGTTCATCCGCCGTGGCGTTAAATGGCTCGATCAGCCGGCATGACGGAACCTCGATCATGTAGTGCGGCTCCATCGCGACACGCAGCGCGGCGGCGTAGACGTGTGTATAGGCGCCCAAGGGGTGAATCCCGGACATACTTCCTCCTTCCCGCACAGCGCGCGGCTGGCGGGTCACGGTGGTGGATGAGGTGATGGTGGCAGGTGGCTAGGCGGCGCGGGCTGCTGGCTCGACGTAGGCGTGCAGCTCTTCGAAGATGTTCCTGGCCTTGGTGGGATCTATGACCACCTCCGACTCCCGGCCGGATGTCTCCCACAGGGCGAGAATGTGCTTTACCGGGTAATCGCAAGTCAGAACTGCGGCCCAGCTACCTCCGCAGGCGTTGCCGTTCGCGAACCGCTCTGCGGTCGCCCTGTCGCGCGACCAGGACATGCCTCGGCATCGGGCGCTCGTCACCTCGGCAGGCCTTCCCGTTCCGCGATAGATCCTGACGGTTGTCCCGGTTGTTCGGAGCGCGGCCATCGTAGCCATCTCCTCCTCGTCCATCAGAAGGGCGTGTCCGGCTTCTCGGAAATACTCCCGAAGTATGACCTTGCTCGTGGCATTAACGTAGAGTGCTCCGACCGCGTTGCCCGCGACGAACCCTTCCTTCAACAGCGCAGCGCGCACGCGCGGACCACCGGCCCGCATGTAAAGCAGAAAGTCCGGAATCTGACCCCGGCATTCACCGTCCACCGTCCAGGTAAGACTGGCTGCCGCTTCACATGCCTCGTCGTCATCTCGAACCTGGACGAACACAAGGTCGATGAAACGGTCGATAGCCTTCAGGTGCCAATCCATCGGGTCGTCGGAATTGCCGTGGAACATGCCTTCGGCGCGGAGCCGGGCATGTCGGGAGACGATGCAGGCGATGGCGTCCTTGCGGAAGCGTTCGGCCTGCTCGTCTGGCGTCAGCTTCGACCACCGGTAGGCGGCATATTCTCGATTGAAGTTCACCATCACGCCGCGCTCCGCAGGTCGCGCGCGGCGATGCGGGCGTCAATCCATGCGTCGACCTCGGCGCGAATGAATGCGATCCGACGATCACCGAGCGGCACAGCAGCCGGGAAAGTGCCCGCGGCCCGCCGCTTGAACAACTCGGCCCGCGAGAGACCGATTTCTCGCACGACGTCGGCGACGGACATCAGGCGTGGCGTATTATCATTAGCCGGCATACTTAACTCCCTGGGTGGGAGGTGGCTGGGGATGGTTGCTCATGCGGGCATCGGCGCCCGCTACGTCAAATAAGGTAACTCCGACCCAGCCGCCGCGCTATGTGCCCAATCGGGAGAAAGTCCGCGCGACGCACAAAATCGTCAGCGCGGCAGGGCTCGCAGCATGGGGCAAGCCGTTCACGGATCTACCTTCGGGAGCCAGCGCCAGCCGATGTACTTGTCGCCGGTCTCGCGCAGGTGTGCGTATCGCTGTAACGATTGCCAAGAGCGGTGCCCGGACACGCTTGCGGCTTGAGGGATAGTCCGCCCCATCTCAAAAAGCCGCGACACGCCTTCGTGTCGCAGGTCGTGAAAGTGCAGGTCGTCTATCCCGAGTACATGGCACGCCCGCGTGAAGGCGGCGCTGATCGCGTCAGTGGAGAATGGAAAGATGCGATCGCCCGTTCTTGGCATGGACTTGATCACGGCTAGCGCCTCTGGTGGCAGATCGACATACACATCGTTGCCGAGCTTCTGCCCAGGGTGCTTCATATCGCGTATCAAGATGCGACTGTGGCGTTCGTCCAAGTCCGCCCAAAGCAGCCGGGTAATTTCCTCCTGACGCCTAGTGGAGAAGAGGGCGAAGAGCGCGATCTTGACCATCGGCGCGGAGTCCGGCGCGCGCGCTTGCCGCTCCGTGAAATGGATGAGGACTCGATCGAGCTCGGCGAGGGTAGGGCGCCTGTCACGCTTCTTCGATTTCGAGGTGGTGCCGAGCCGTCGCAGCACCACCAACGCCGCCTTGAATTTCTCCTTGTCCAGCGGGATGCCCCATGCAGGCTTTGCGATGTCGAAGATCGATGCCAAGTGGCTGAGATAATTGTTCACCGTTTGCGGCTGCCGTCCGCCTTCGAGCAGTCCCTGCGCGAAAGCAACTATGTCCTCGCTGCCGATTGCGGCGCTATCCATGGCGGCGAGGGGAAGTGTCTTGATGGTTCTCAGCACCTGCGCCTTGGTCTTGCCCGGCGCCTTGGTGGTCTCCTTGAGATAGCGGTCGATGGCCTCAGCCAACGTCGCCTTCGGCACAGGGGTGAGGCCGCCGGGCCGATCCAGCTGGGCCTCGCGCCAGCGAAGCCAAGCCTTCGCTTCCCGCTCCTTGTCGAACGTCTTCGCCTCTCGATGCAGGAATTCCTTGCCGCGCTTGCGGACGATCTGCGCGGTATAGCCGACGGTGCCGTCCGACCTGCGCCGTGCTAGGATCGATCCCATCGGTACAACACGCCCCGTTCTTGGTACAACATCGTTGTACCGGAGGTTGAAAAATGGGGCAATGTCCCGAATTTCCGTGACTGATGCTGACACGCTAAGGGCCTATTAAATTGCTGATAGAAAAGACAAATCTAGATATTCCAAGCTCTTGGCGATTCAGCGTGGCGCCCATGATGGACTGGACCGACCGGAATTGCCGGGCGTTCCATCGCGTGCTGTCGGCCCGGACCCTGCTCTATACCGAGATGGTCACCGCCAATGCGGTGATCCATGGCGATCGGGAGCGCCTGATAGGCTTCTCGTCCGTCGAACATCCGGTGGCGCTGCAGCTCGGCGGCTCCGATCCCGAGGCTCTGGCCAAGGCCGCCGCCATTACCGCCGAGTGGGGCTATGACGAGATCAACCTCAATGTCGGCTGCCCGTCCGATCGGGTGCAGGGCGGCAATTTCGGCGCCTGCCTGATGCGCGATCCTGTGCTCGTCGCCGCCTGCGTTGCGGCGATGAAGGCGGGGGTCGGTATTCCCGTCACCGTCAAGTGCCGCATCGGCGTCGACGAGCAGGACCCGGAAGTGGCGCTCGACGCGCTGGCCGACGCCGTGCTGGAGGCCGGTGCCGACACGCTCACCGTGCATGCGCGCAAGGCGTGGCTGCAGGGGCTGTCGCCGAAGGAGAACCGAGACATTCCGCCGCTCGACTACGACCGGGTCTACCGGCTGAAGCAGCGCCTGCCGCATGTGCCGGTCATCATCAATGGCGGCATCGGCTCGCTGGAGGAAGCGGAAGCGCATCTCCTCCATGTCGACGGCGTCATGCTCGGGCGCGCCGCCTATCAGCAGCCGGAGCTGCTGCTCGATGTCGATTCGCGGCTGTTCGGCGCGGAAGACCCGCATGCCGACGGGTTCTCCGCCGTCGCCGCCTTCGAGCCCTACATCTCCGCGCATCTCGAGGCTGGCGGAAGGCTGCACGACATCACCCGCCACATGCTCGGCCTGTTCACCGGCCGTCCCGGCGCGCGAGCCTATCGCCGCCGGCTCGCCATCGAGGGCGTGAAGCCGGAGGCGGGGCTGGACGTGCTGCGGGCCGCGGTCGACGAAGTCCGCCGCGCCGAGGAACGCCGGGCACTGGTGGCATGATGATCGCGTCGCTTCCCCTCGACCAGATCCTGTGGCTGGTCGGGATCCTGCTCGCCGCCGGTTTCGCCACCGGTATCCTCGCCGGCCTGTTCGGCATTGGCGGCGGCGCCATCGTGGTGCCGGTCCTCTACGAGGTGTTCGGCGCCGTCGGGGTACCCGACGCGCTGCGCATGCATCTCGCGGTCGGCTCGGCGCTAGCCATCATCCTGCCGACGGCGCTGCGTTCCTTCTTCGCCCATCGCTCGCGCACCAAGATCAATACCGGCGTGCTGCGGCAATGGGTGGTGCCGATTGTCATCGGCGTGCTGGCCGGCACGGCGCTGGCGGCGGTGTCGCCGGACCGGGTGCTACAACTGGCCTTCGTGGTCTTCGCGGTGCTGATGTCGATCCGGCTGCTGTTCGCGCGCGACAGCTGGGTGCTGGCTGACCAACTGCCCGGGCCGTGGCCGATGCGGCTCTACGGGGCGTTCATCGGCGTGATCGCCTCGCTGGTCGGCATCAGCGGCGGC
Organism: Ancylobacter sonchi; assembly: GCF_018390695.1. Taxonomy (GTDB): domain Bacteria; phylum Pseudomonadota; class Alphaproteobacteria; order Rhizobiales; family Xanthobacteraceae; genus Ancylobacter; species Ancylobacter sonchi. The sequence continues at coordinate 12,641 of NZ_JAHBGF010000028.1, forward strand.
GGCATCGCGGTCGCCATCCTGTCGCTCTACCGGGTGCCGATCCATACGGCGATCGCCACCTCTTCCGGGCTCGGGGCGCTGATCGCGGTGCCTGGTGTGATCGGCTATGTGCTGGGCGGCTGGCCCCACCTCGCCGAGCTGCCGCCGCTGTCGGTCGGCTTCATCTCGCTGCCCGGCGCCGTGCTGGTCGGCTCGGTGGCGGTGCTGGCGGCGCCGCTCGGCGCGAAGCTGGCGCATCGCTTTAGCAAGCGCCAGCTGGAGGTCGGCTTCGGCCTCTATCTCGCCTTGATGGGGCTGCGCTTCCTGGCGGCGCTGGTCTCCGGCTGAGGGCGCGCCCTCAGCGATCCAGCGCCTTGGCCCGCATCACCAGCTTCTCGCCGCGGATCTCGAAGCTGTCGAGGCGGGACAGGAAGGTCATGCCGAGCAGGCTGTGCTTGAGCGTGCCGGGGCTGGCGATCAGCGCCGGGACCTGACGCTCCTCGATGCTGCCGGCGATCGACACCCGGTCGAGCACCACCGCGGCGGCCCGGCCGCGACCATTGGCGGTGTCGATCGGGATGTCGTAGCGCAGCAGTTCCATCGGCAGGCCGGCGGCCACCGCGTCTTCCGGGGTGAGCACGACGCTGGAGGCACCGGTGTCGACCAGCATCGGAATGCGGTTGCCGTTGATCTCGACGCGGATGTTGAAATCGCCGTCGCGGGCGCGGGCCACCTCGATCGCCGGGCCGGTATCGTGGCCGACCGGCACCGCGTAGCCGGGGGCGAGCTCGGCCAGCACGCGATAGGCAACACTATGTATTTCAAAGCGATAGGCGTAGCCGACGCCCAGCACGGCGAAGATGACCAGCCACAGTGCGGCGGCGCGCAGCGCGTCGCCGAGCCGGCCGGCAAAGGCGGCGACCGCGCCGGCTCCGACCACCAGCGCCAGCGCCGATAGGGCGACCAGGCGGGTGAGCTGGTTGGTGGTGAGCCCGGCGACGCCGCCGGCCTCGGCATTCCACAGGATCAAGGCGATGCCGGCCGCAAGCCCGATCACCACCACCCACATGAAGCGGTCGGCGTTCATCGGGCGGACTCGCGGCTCTGGGACACGCGACTCCGGGACTCGCGGCGGTTCTGCCGGGCGAGGCGGTTCATGATCGCGCGGCGCGCGGTTTCGTCTAGGCTGGGCCAGGCGCCGATCTCCTCGAGAGTGCGTCCGCAGCCGAGGCAACGATGGCCGTCGGCATCGAGTGCGCACACTCCGATACAGGGGGTAGAAACACGGTTGGGCATTGGAATCGGGCGGTTCATCCGATCGACCGCGCGAAGATAAGCGCCCCCAGAAGGAACGCAATCTCGACGGTCAGCGCCGCCGCACCGGCGACGTCCCCGGTTTGCCCGCCAAATTTGGCCGACGCAAGGCGGACGACGCCGCTCCACGCCAATGCGGCGACGAGAAGGCCGCTGAGGAATTCCACCCAACCCATTGTCATTAAAACGGAAATAGCGGAGATCGCGATGGCGGCGATCCCCGCCTTCCACAGTGTGGCGCGCGAGGGGCGACCGGCGCGGCCGGCGAGCCCGTCCGGGCGGGCGGAGGGTAGGGCGGCGATCAAGCCGAGCGCCGCCAGCCGGGACAAGGTCGCGGCGGCGAGCAGGGCGCCGGCGGCACCGGCCCATGAAATCGTGGCCAATCCTTCGAGGGCGCCGATGCGCAGCAGCGTCGCCAGCAGCAGTGCCACCGCGCCGAAAGTGCCGAGCCGGCTGTCGCGCATGATGGCGAGGCGCCGCTCGCTATTCATGCCGCCGAGCCCGTCGGCGGTGTCGGCGAAACCGTCCTCGTGCAGCGCCCCGGTGGCGAGGGTCATCGCCCCGACCGCCAGCGTCGCGGCGATGAAACCGGGCAGGACGGTCAGGCTGGTGAGGTGGACGATGAGGCCGATCAGGCCGATGAGGGCGCCGGCGAGCGGGAAGCAGGGGCCGAGCCGGTCGAGGTCGGGAGGGCCGTCCTCCGGTTCCCATGAGAAGCGCGGCACCGGCAGCCGTGTGAGGAAACGCAGCGTCGCCGGAAGGTATATGAGTGTGGTTGGCGGCAGAGGCATGGGATGCGGCTTCGCTCAGCGCTGCAGGAAGACGTCGCCGGGCGGCAGGCGGTGCTCCCAGCCGGCGCGCTCCAGCTCCGGGATATCGGAGGGCGCGCGGGGATAGCCTATGCACAGATGGGCGATGAGCCGCCAGTGCCCGGGCACCTCCAGTGCCGCCGTCACCGCCGGCGCATCGAGGATCGATACCCAGCCGAGCCCGATCCCCCGCGCCGCCGCCGCCAGCCACAGCGTGTGCACGGCGAGGACGGCGGAATAGCCGAGGGTCTCGGGCATGGTGGCGCGGCCAAGGCCATGGCCGATCTGCGTCTCGGTGTCGACGAAGACGGCGACCTGCTCAGGCGCATCGTCGAGCCCGGCGAGCTTCAGCCGGGCATAGAGGCTGGCGCGTTCTTCCTCCTGGGCGGCGAGGGCCTCGGCGTTGCAGGCCTCGAAGATGGCGCGGATCCGGGCCCGCCGCGCCGCCGAGGCGACCCGCACGAAGCGCCAGGGCTGGCTGAGCCCGACGCTCGGCGCCTGATGGGCCTGACGGAGCAGGGTATCGAGCAGCCCTTCCGGCAGCGGCCGGGTCTCGAAATGCCGGACGTCCCGCCGCCAGTGGAACAACTGGTCGAGTTCGCTGCAGAAGGTGGGAGACAGGGCGCTCATGCGGCTTCCCGTAGCAGAAATCGCCGCGTGGCGTCAGCCGGCGCTCCGGTCCCACCGTGCGCGCGGTGGATCAGGCCGCGCTGTCGAGCGGCCGGATGTCCGTGACGTCGGCGGCCGCCCGCTCGGCACGCACGAGGTCGTGAGCGGCCTGGAGGTTCATCCAGAATTCCGGCCCGGTGCCGAACAGGCGGCCGAGCCGCAGGGCGGTGTCGGCAGTGACCGGTGTTTCCTCCCGCGCCAGCCGCTCGATCCGGGTGCGCGGCACATGCACCGCCTTGGCCACCGCATAGGGGCTGAGGTTCAGCGGCAGCAGGAACTCCTCGCGGAGGATCTCGCCGGGATGGATGGGGGGCAGGGGGCCGTGCATGGGGCTGTCCTCAGTGATAGTCGGCGATCTCGACATCATGGGCGTGTCCGTCACGCCAGACGAAGCAGATGCGGAATTGATCGTTGATGCGAAGAGAATGCTGACCAGTGCGATCGCCCTTCAGTTGCTCCAGACGGTTGGCCGGCGGTGCCCGCAGGGATTCGAGGGTGACGACGGCATTCAGCATGGCCAGCTTGCGCCGGGCGACGCGGAGCAGATCAGCAGGAAAACCCTTGCCGCTCGTGCCGTTCCAGACCGCCCGAGCCTGTTTTCCCTTGAAGCTCTGGATCATAGCTGGACCGCATTCTCATGCGTCATATGTATCTCATGGTGATACGTATTGCAAGAAGCTGTATCTCGATATGATACGGATGTCATCGACCTGACAGTAGGGCCATCGTGACGTGCCTTCGGACGCATACATGGCGCTTCCGTCCACCTCCCATTTATCGGTTGCCTCGCGGGCGGGGAGGGCGTACCCCGCCCACGCTTCATCGCCCGGCCTTTTCCCTTCTCCCCGTGGCCGGACCTTCGCGACCTGAACCTTCGAGAGACCCATGCAGCGCACCGCCACCGGGCTTCCCTTCGACGACATCCGCAACCTGTTCCTCTCCCTGCCGGCGATCAATGCCGAGGCGGAGGCAGCGGCGCGGGCGCGGCAGGGGCAACTGGTCAAGCCGCCGGGCGCGCTCGGGCGGCTCGAGGAAATCGCCATCAAGCTCGCCGGCTGGCAGGGGCGCGAAATCCCGCGCATCGACCGCCCGACGGTCGCGGTGTTCGCCGGCACCCACGGCGTCGCCAAGCGCGGAGTCTCGCCCTATCCGCCGGAAGTGACCAAGCAGATGGTCGCCACCTTCACCGACGGCAAGGCGGCGGTGAACCAGATCTGCGGCGTGTTCGGCGCCGGCCTCAGGGTGTTCGACCTCGCGCTGGACATCCCGACCCGCGACATCGTGGAAGAGGACGCGCTCACCGAGGCGGAATGCGCCGCCACCATGGCCTTCGGCATGGAGGCGCTGGCGGGCGAGCCGGACCTCTTGTGCCTCGGCGAGATGGGCATCGGCAATACCACGGTGGCGGCGGCGATCTTCCACGGCCTCTATGGTGGCAGCGCCACCGAATGGGTCGGGCCTGGCACCGGCGCCACCGGCGCGGTGCTGGCGGCCAAGATCGCCGCCGTTGAGGCGGCGGTGGCACGCTGCCGGGGTCATCTCGACGACCCGCTGGAAGTGCTGCGCCGGCTCGGCGGGCGCGAACTCGCCGCCATGGCCGGCGCCATCCTCGCCGCCCGCATGCAGCGCGTGCCGGTGGTGATCGACGGCTATGTGGTGACGGCTGCTGCCGCCGTGCTGCACGCGCTCGACCCCTCGGCGCTCGACCATTGCTTCGCCGGCCATGTCTCCGCCGAGCCCGCCCATGCCCGGGTGCTGGAGCGGCTGGGGATGAAGCCGCTGCTCGACCTCGGCATGCGGCTCGGCGAAGGCTCCGGCGCGGCGCTGTCGATCGGCGTGATCAAGGCCGCTGTCGCCTGCCATGGCGGCATGGCGACCTTTGCGGAAGCCGGCGTCGCGGACGCCTGAGCGGGTGCGGGCTCCGGGTGGCCGCTGGCGCGTGCCTCGCCGGTTTCCGGCGGCGGGCGGTACGCGGCGCGGCAGGTGGCGGCCGTCGACCTGGCATGCGGTGCTGGTGGCGGCGGTGATGATCGTCGCGGCGCTGGTGATCGAGCGGTTCGTGCCGCCGCTGGACGGCGCCATGCGGGTGGCCGATGGCGACAGTTTCGAGCTCGGCGGCACGCGGGTGCGGCTGGAGGGCATCGACGCGCCCGAGCTGCACCAGAATTGCGGCGCGCCGGGCGCGTCGTGGCCCTGCGGGCAGCGGGCCAAGCAGGCGATGCAGCAGGCGGTCGCCGAAGCCGGCAAGGATGGCGTGACGTGTCGGCCGGTCGATGGCGACCGCTACGGGCGCTCGGTGTCGATCTGCCAGGCGGGCGGGCGCGACCTCGGGGCGCTCATGGTCGAACAGGGCTGGGCGGTGGCGACCTCCTTCGCCTATCGCGGCGAAGAGGCGGCGGCGCGGGCTGCCGGGCGCGGCATCTGGTCCGGCCCCTTTGAGATGCCGGCGGATTTTCGCGCCCGGCAGCGGTGACATGAACCGCTCCCGCGACCATTTAGGGGCGATGGACGCCACGCTCTCCCCGCTCGACACCGTGCTCGCCGAAATCCGCGCCTGCCGTGCCTGCGTGGAGGCGCCGCGCGGCAAGCCGCTGCCGCATGCGCCGCGCCCGGTGCTGCATGTCGGCCCCTCCGCGCGGCTGCTGATCGCCTCGCAGGCGCCGGGCACCAAGGTGCATGCTTCCGGCCGCTCCTTCGACGACGCCTCCGGCGACCGGCTGCGCGACTGGCTCGGGCTCGACCGTGCGCGCTTCTATGACGAGGCGAGGGTAGCTATCGCCGCCATGGGGTTCTGCTTTCCCGGCCAGGACGCCAAGGGCGGCGACCTGCCGCCGCGCCGGGAATGCGCCGCTCTGTGGCACGACCGGCTGTTCGCGGCGCGCCCGGCATTCGAGCTGATCGTCGCGGTGGGGGCGAGCGCGCAGGCCTATCATTTGAAGCGGCTGGGGCTGGCTGATTTCACCGTGCTCGGCCTGACCGAGCGGGTGACGCGCTGGCGCGAGATCTTCGAGGCGCGGCAGGCACCGCGGGTCATCCCGCTGCCGCATCCCTCCTGGCGCAACACCGGCTGGCTGAAGCGGCACCCGTGGTTCGAGGCCGAACTGGTGCCGGTGCTGCGCGCCGAGGTGGCGCGGCTGACGGGGTGAGACGCCTCAGCGCGACACGGCGACGTGCCGGTTGAGGCGGCGCTCCAGCACGTCCCACACCCGGCGCACGATCTCCACCATCAGCAGGTACAGCACGGCGGCCCACAGATAGACCTCCATGTCGTAGGAGCGCGAGAAGGCGAGGCGGGTGACGCCCATCAGGTCGTAGACCGTCACCACCGAGGCGATGGCGCTCGACTTGATCATCAGCACCACCTCGTTGCCGAGCGGGCGCAGTCCGACCGCATAGGCCTGCGGCAAGAGGATGGTGCGGTAGATCTGGTAGCGGGTGAGGCCGAGCGACTTGCCGCCCTCGTTCTGGCCGACCGGCAGGCTCTGCAGGCCGCCGCGCAGGATCTCCGCCTGATAGGCGGCGGTGTTGAGCGTGAAGGTGAACACCGCGCAGTTGAAGGCGTCGCGGAAGAACCACCACAGGCCGATATCGGTGAAGAACTCGCGGAACTGGCCGGCGCCGTAATAGACGAGGAAGGTCTGGGCGAGCAGCGGCGTGCCGCGGAAGAAATAGGAATAGCCGAAGGCGAGGCGGGAGGTGATCCTGCCGCCCTCGACGCGGGCGACGGCGAGCGGCAGGGCGAGAATGGCGCCGAAGATCATCGACAGCCCGACCAGCTCGACGGTGACCCACACGCCCTGCAGGAAGCGCAGGCCGTAGCGGTCCATCAGATCGGCGTTGAGGCCGATAAAGCCGGCCACCGCGAGGAAGCCCTGGCCAATGGGGGTGAGGAGCGCATCCAGCATCATTTCGCTCCCGCCCGCTTGAGGCCGCGGCTGGCCCTCGCCTCGGCGCGGGTCAGCACCAGGCTGGAGAGGATGGAGAAGACGAGATAGATGAGGCACGCCACCAGATAGAAGAAGAAGGGCTGCTTGGTGACGCCCACCGCGATCGCGGTCTGCCGCATCAGGTCGTTGATGGCGATGACCGAGACCAGCGAGGTGTCCTTCATCAGCACCATCCAGTTGTTGGACAGGCCAGGCAGGGCGACGCGCCACAGCTGCGGGAAGACCACGAGGCGGAACGCCTGCCATTTCGGCAGGCCGAGCGCGGCGGCGGCTTCCTTCTGCCCGCGCGGCACCGCTTTCAGCGCGGCGTAGAACACCTCGGAGGAGAAGGCGGCGAGCACCAGGCCGAGGGCGACGACGCCGGCGAGGAACTGGTTCACCTCGACATTGGCGCCGGGCCAGAAATACCCGGCGAGGCGGGTGAGCAGCATCTGTCCGCCATAATAGACGATGAACAGCGTCAGCAGTTCCGGCAGGCCGCGGAACACGGTGGTGAACAATGTGGCCGCCGACCGGACGACCGGCGAGGGCGCGTCCTTGCCGAGCGCGACGAGCAGCCCGAGCGCGAGGCCGAAGGGCAGGGTGGCGAGGGCCAGCTCGACGGTGAGCAGGGCACCGCGGGCGATCTCGTCGCCCCAGCCGCCCGGACCGAAGGAAAGCAGGGTCAGGAATTCCATCCCGGGAACGGCGCTCCGCTTGCGGCCAGGACGGGCTCAGCGGCCCGGAAGCACGTCAGATTCGGCAGATGCGAGCATGGGCCGGCCCCGAAGGGGGTTCAAGCGGGGCGCGGCAGCTCGGGCGGCAGTTCGGGCGGCGGATCACGACAGGCGAGGGGCCGGCAGGGGAAGCGGCCGGCCCCCTCGCCCGGCGATCAGTAGACGCTGAACGGGAAGTACTTGGCGTTGATGGTCTTGTAGGTGCCGTCGGCGAGGATTTCGTCGATCGCCTTGTTGAACATCACCACCAGCTCGGGATCGCTCTTGCGGATGCCGACGCCGACGCCGTCGCCGAAATATTTCGGATCGGTGTATTCGGCGCCGGTGAACTTGCAGCAGGCGCCGTCCTTGGTGGCCAGCCACTCCATCAGCACCACCTTGTCGGCGAGGATGGCGTCAAGGCGGCCATTGGCGAGGTCGAGATTGGCCTCGTCCTGCTTGCCGTACAGCTTCACCTCGGCGCCGGCCTTGCCGTAGACGTCCTCGAGATAGTTGGAGTGGATGGTCGAGCCCTGGGCGCCGAGCACCTTGCCCTTCAGCGCCGCCGGCGAGGTCTCGGTGATCGGGGAATCCTTGCGCACCGCGAAGGTGGCGGGGGTCTTGTAGTACTTCTTCGAGAAGTCGATCTGCTTCTTGCGTTCCTCGGTGATCGACATCGAGGCGACGATGGCGTCGTACTTGCCGGCCTGCAGCGCGGGGATGATGCCGTCCCAATCCTGGGCGACGAAGGTGCACTCGACCTTCATCTTGGCGCACAGCGCCTTGCCGATGTCGATGTCGAAACCCTTGAGCTCGTTGTTCTCGACATAGTTGAAGGGCGGATAGGCGCCCTCCGTGCCGATGCGGACGGTTTTCCATTCCTTGGCGGAGGCGCCGCTCAACGCGGCCGCAACCATCACGGCGGCCGCCGCGAAACGGGTGACGAGGCTCATGCTGTTCCCCTTTGGAAGATTGCCCTGGGCCGGTATTTTTTTGTTCCGGCAGCGGCGATGCTGGCATTTTTCCGGGGGATTGCGCAACCGGGGGTGATGCATTCTTGGTCACTGGCCACAGGTGACCGCGAATTGCGCATGCGGGCGCGGCGGGGCGGTGTCCGGGCGGCGAGGCCGAGGGGCGCCGCCCGGAGCCGGGGGCGGGTCAGGCGACCTTGGCGTCGGGGGTGCCGGCCCGCGCGGCCAGTCGCTCGCGGATCGGCGCCGGCAGCTGGCGGGCCGACTTGATGCGCGGCAGGTCCATCTCGACGATGGCGGCGCGATCCTCGCCGAAGAGCGCGGCGTATTCGGCGTGATTGTCGAAGCGGCGGCGCGTGACGTTGTCGACGAAGGTTTCCGCCGGCACGCCCTCGGCAAGGACGAGCGCGTGGTCTTCCAGCTCGATGTGGAAATAGGTGAAGCGCTCGGCGGGGCGCGCGACCCGTGCGACGCTGCTGCCGTTCACCAGCGCGGCAGCGTGTACCAGCGCCCCGTCGATCAGCAATGCGTGATCGGGGGAGAGAAGGAGGTCGTCGGCCGGCAGGTTCTCGCCCAGCGCGCCGGCGCCGACGCGGATCGGGTAGGCGTGCAGCGGGTCGGCGAAGGCAGCGACTACCGTGCGGCGGCCGATCCAGCGGATCGGGCGGGTCTCGCCGGCCGCGGTGAGCACGAGGTCGCCGAGGGCGAGGTCCTCGATCTTGCGCGGGCCGCCGGGGGCGGCGATCCGGGTTCCGGCCAGGAAGCATACGACGACGGGATCGGAATTGATGGTGTCGGTATCGATCGTGCTCGGGAAGGTGAAGGACGAGGGGTCGGCAACATTCGACCAGATATAGACGATGCCATTTCCAGGCGCGACGACGATGAATGTTTCGCCGTTGATCACGATGGTTCCTGAATAGTCGCCAATATTGGCGCCTCCATCGATGATGTCATCCGTGCTGGTAAACGTTTCGTCGGAATTTGAGTCGGTGATAATTCCTACCTCGCTCGACGACGTCAAGAAGGTGCCATTCGATTCTAGGTATTCTGCCTTCACGTTATAGTCATAAGTTGCCATGTCGCATCTCCGAATTGTTTAAAAACGAAAATACATTCATCCGCGAATTTATCGGATTTGCATTACGCTATGATCGCGTATGCCTCTGCGTCAATTATATTTCGGTCGCGGATGGAGGCTGCCGGGTAGCGGCTCCTTCAGCCGGTCGCGACCGGCCGATGCGGCGTCACGACCCGACGGGTAGGTGCGGGGCGTCGACGTGGCGATTACCCCGACAGATCACCCCATGCCGGCGGACGGGTTGACGCTGGCGGCGCGCTGGTGTCTCACGGTCTGAACTGTTTCCAAGAAGAGCCGGGAGTATTCGACATGGCGGTGAGCGCGGACGAGGTTAAGACGCGACTGGCGCAGGTTTCCGCGCCGGACGGCCGCCCGATCACCGAAACGGGCGTGCTGTCGGAGATCCTGGTCTCCGACGGCAAGGTGTATCTGTCGATCACCGTCGACGCGCGCGAGGCGCAGGCCTGGGAGCCGGTGCGCGCCGCCGTGGAACGTACCGTGCGGGCGACGCCGGGCGTGACCTCGGCGCTGGTGGCGCTGACCGCCGAGCGCAAGGCGGGCACGTCCTCTCCCGCGCCCGCGCCGGCCGGCGGCTCCTCGACGACGCCGGTGCGCGTCTCCGGGCAGGGGGCTCAAGCGGGGCACTCTCATGCCGGCCATTCGCATGCCGGCCACACCCACGCGCCGCAGCCGCCCGCCGATCCGCAGAAGGAATCGCGCGGCCTGCCGGGAGTGGGCTCGATCATTGCGGTGGCGTCCGGCAAGGGCGGCGTCGGCAAGTCGACGCTGGCCGCCAATCTGGCGCTGGGGTTGTCGGCGCTCGGGCTGAAGGTCGGCCTGCTCGATGCCGATATCTACGGTCCCTCGGTGCCGCGCCTGATGGGGCTGAAGGGCAAGCCGGACGTCGAGGGGCGCATGCTCCAGCCGATGCACTCCTGGGGCCTGAAGGTGATGTCGATCGGCTTCCTCGTCGAGGAGGAGACGCCGATGATCTGGCGCGGCCCGATGGTGATGTCGGCGATCAGCCAGATGCTGAAGGAAGTGGCCTGGGCGCCGCTCGACATTCTCGTCGTCGACATGCCGCCCGGCACCGGCGACGCGCAGCTGACCATGGCGCAGCAGGTGCCGCTGGCCGGAGCGGTGATCGTTTCCACCCCGCAGGACCTCGCTTTGATCGACGCGCGGCGCGGCGTCGCCATGTTCCAGAAGGTGAACGTGCCGGTGCTCGGCGTGGTCGAGAACATGAGCTACTTCCTGTGCCCGCATTGCGGCACCCGCTCCGACGTGTTCGGTCATGGCGGGGCGCGGCACGAGGCGCAGCGGCTCGGCGTGCCCTTCCTCGGCGAGGTGCCGTTGCAGATGGCGATCCGCGAGACCTCCGACGCCGGCCGCCCGATCGTCGCCACCCAGCCCGACAGCCCGGAGGCGCGGATCTATCGCGACATCGCCGTCGCCGTGCGGGCGACGCTGGAAGGCGGCCGCGCCACCGCGCGCCCGGTGCCGCGCATCGTGGTGGAAGGCTGAGGCGACGGGGAGAGGTTCCGTTTATCCTGCTTTGGAGAAAATTCGCCTATCCCATTGATAAGTCGACCTGATGGGTGCGATCACTCCTGCTGCGGCGGGCCGGCGAGGAGGGCGTCGAGTTCGGCCGAGGAGATCGCCGTGTCGAGAAAGCCGAAGCGGCCGGTCTCCCGCATCTCCCGCGCGGCACGCACCACGCCGCCATAGGCGAGCCGGGCGAGCGAGGAGCCGAGGCTGATGCGCCGCACGCCCGCTTCAGCCAGATCGGCCACGGTGAAGCGCGCGGCGCCGATGCCGATGACGGCGTTGACGGGCTTCGGCACCGCCGCGCAGACGGCGCGCACCGCTGCGAGGTCCGGCAGGCCGGGGGCGTAGAGCACGTCGGCGCCGGCGGCGGCGTAGGCCTGAAGGCGGCGAATCGTATCGTCGAGGTCCGGTCGATCCCAGAGGAAATTCTCCGCCCGCGCGGTGAGCACGAAGTCGTCGCCGAGCGCGTCCCGAGCCTCGACGGCGGCGGCGATGCGCTCGACGGCGAGCCCGAGATCGTAGATCGGATCGGCCGGGCGGTTGGTGTGGTCCTCGATCGAGCCGCCGGCGAGGCCGGTCGCGGCGGCGAGGCGAATGGTGCGCGCCACCTCCTCGGGGGTGTCGCCGAAGCCGTTCTCCAGATCCGCGGACACCGGCAGCGAGGTTGCGTCGACGAGGAGGGCGCAATGGGCGAGCACGTCCTCGCGGCTGGTCTGCCCGTCCGCCACTCCGCGCGCCAGCGCCATGCCGGCGCTGGTGGTGGCCAGCGCCGCAAAGCCCAGCGCGGCGAAGAGGCGCGCGGTACCGGCATCCCACGCATTGGCGAGGATGAAAGCGCCCGGCCCGTCGTGAAGGGCGCGGAAGGCGGCGGCTCGGCTGGGCATGGCGCGCTCCGGCGGCTTGGATGACCTAGAGGAATTTCGATAGGAACGTATCAGGAACAAATGGCCTTTCCAACCCCCGGCGGCACGGGACGGGGCGGCCGGGGGAAACCTCTTCGACAAAAGGCGAAAGCGACCTGCCGTTGCGCTGGGGCAAGCCGTGGCGTACCAGTAGTGAAAACAAGCAATTCGTGTGCGGACGCGCGCCAATGCGCCTCACCGCACCGCGAGGAAACCCCAGCAGGAGACACTTGATGAAGCGTCGTCAATTCTTGGCCGCCGCCGGTACCGGCGCCGCGGCAACCATGCTTGCCGCCCCCGCCATCGCCCAGTCCGCGCCCGAGGTGAAGTGGCGCCTGGCGTCCAGCTTCCCGAAGTCGCTGGACACCATTTATGGCGGCGCGGAAGTCATGTCGAAGATGGTTTCCGAGCTGACCGACGGCAAGTTCCAGATCCAGGTCTTCGCGGCCGGCGAGCTGGTGCCCGGCCTGCAGGTGCTGGACGCGGTGCAGAACAACACCGTCGAGATGTGCCACACCGTCTCGTATTACTTCGTTGGCAAGGATCCGACCTTCGCGGTCGCCGCCTCGGTGCCGTTCGGCCTCAACGCGCGCATGCAGAACGCCTGGCTGTTCCAGCACGGCGGCAACGAGCTCTTCAACGAGTTCTACAAGAAGTACAACGTCTACGGCCTGCCTTGCGGCAACACCGGCGCCCAGATGGGCGGCTGGTTTGCCAAGGAGATCAAGACGGTCGCCGACATGAACGGCCTGAAGATGCGCATCGGCGGCATCGCCGGGCAGGTGATGGCCAAGCTTGGCGTGGTGCCGCAGCAGATCGCCGGCGGCGACATCTACCCGGCGCTGGAAAAGGGCACCATCGACGGCGCCGAGTGGATCGGCCCCTATGACGACGAGAAGCTCGGCTTCTACAAGGTGGCAAAGTTCTACTACTACCCCGGCTGGTGGGAAGGCGGCCCGACCATCCACGCCTTCGCCAACCTCGCCAAGTTCAACGAGCTGCCGAAGAGCTACCAGGCGGCGCTGACCGCTGCGTGCACCTACGCCAACACCATCATGAACGCGCGCTACGACGTGCAGAACCCGCCGGCCATCAAGCGGCTGGTGGCGAACGGCACCCAGCTGCGTCCCTATCCGATGGAAGTGATGGAAGCCTCGCTCAAGGCCACCAACGAGCTGTGGGGCGAGATCTCCGCCAAGAACGCCGACTTCAAGAAGGCGATCGACACCATGCAGGCGTTCCGCAACGAGGAATATCTGTGGTGGCAGGTGGCGGAATACACCTTCGACAGCTTCCAGATCCGTACCCGCCCGCGCGGCTGACGGTGAGGTGATCGGGCATGCCCGGGGCTCGCTCCGGGCATGTTTCGTCGCTGGCTCGCCGGTGGCGGCCGCGTTGCCCGTGTGGCATGGCGCGGCGGGGCGGGATCGCATGGGTGCCGATCATGTCGGCCGACGGCGTTTCAGCCTATGCGACGTCGACACCCGACACTTTGGCGCTCGAAGCCTTCGCGCCCGAAGCCCAGGTGTCTGATGCATCGGTGTCTGATGCGTCAGCGTCCGAACTGGGCCTCGCAATCCAAAGTGAACTGGCGCTTGATCGCTTCCGGCAGGGTGCCGGGTCCGAAGCTCTTCTTCGCCCGCGCCATGCATTGCTCGAACGGGGTCCGCGACCGGGCCGGAGCGCTCGCCTGTGCCGGCCGCCCGCCGCCATGCAGGTTGGCGCGGATGAAATGACCGGCGCCGATGACGATGACCATGCTCAGGATCGAGGCGAGGACGCGGTTCATGGGACAGGCTCCGGCACGGTCGGGCGTGGCCGCCAGCGTATCAGGCGGCTGGCCCCGGCGACATCGTCCCGCGCGCGGCCTATGGCGGATCGTCCCTTAGCGGAGTGGTTGGCGCGGATGGCCACGCTATTTGCCGGCGGAAGCGTCGCATTTCAGCGCGATCTGGCGGTGCTGGGCGCCGGACACCGCCTGCGTGCCGCCATGCGCCTTGAGCTCGGTGGACATGCATGTCTTGAACGCCGCCTGTGCCGCCGGCGAGCGCGCCTTGTCGCCCATCGGCTGCACGGTGTTGGCGTGGACGGTGGTGGCCAGTACGAGGCCGGCCAGCACGAGACCGCCTCGCGCGCGAGTGGGGAACGGGATTCCGGTATGTCCCGGCAGGCGCGAGGCCGGCCGCTCCGGCAATGGACGCATGACGGCATTCCCTCTGGCTGGCGGGTGGCAGCAGCCTACCATGCCGGCGCCCGGCGCGGAGATGTTGCGTTGATCGCTGCCGACGCGCCCGAGACGCGGCATGACGCTTCCGCAGTTGCCCTCGGTTCGCCGCTGTTGCAAAGACTGCGCTGTCGCAAACCTATGCGTGCTGAAAGTCCCGCGCCGGCCAGGATGGGCCGGGCGGGGTGAAGGAAAGGCCCATTCGATGAAACGCCGCGATCTTCTCACCGCCGCCGGCCTCGGCGCGCTGGCGCCCGCCGCGCTCGCTGCCCCGGCCCTCGCCCAGAGCGCCCCCACCGTGCGCTGGCGCCTGACCGCCAGCGTGCCCAAGGTGCTGGACGCCATCTTCGGCGCCAACGAGCTGGTGGCGAAATATGTGAGCGAGGCCACGGACGGGCGCTTCACCATCCAGCCCTTCGCCGCCGGCGAGATCGTGCCCGGCCTGCAGGCGATGGACGCGGTGCAGAACGGCACCGTCGAGGTGGCGCAGACGCCGCTCTATTACTACACCGGCAAGGATCCCACCTTCGCCTGCTTCACCACCATGCCGTTCGGGCTCAATGCCCGCCAGCAGAACGCCTGGTTCTACCATGGCGGCGGGCGCGAGCTGCAGAACGAGTTCCTCGCCGGCTACAACCTCGTCGGCTTCCTCGGCGGCAATACCGGCACCCAGATGGGCGGCTGGTTCCGCAAGGAAGTGAAGACGCTGGAGGACTTCAAGGGGCTGAAGTTCCGCATCGGCGGCATTGCCGGGCAGGTGGTGGCCAAGCTCGGCGTGGTGCCGCAGCAGATCGCCCCTGCCGATATCTATCCCTCGCTGGAAAAGGGCACCATCGACGCCTGCGAATGGGTCGGCCCCTATGACGACGAGAAGCTCGGCTTCGTGAAGGTGGCGCCGTACTACTACTATCCCGGCTGGTGGGACGGCGGCCCGACCATGAACGTCGTCGTCAACAAGGCGAAGTGGGACGAACTGCCCAAAGCCTACCAGGCGATCTTCGAAGCGGCCACCGCCTATGCCAATGCCGACATGCTGGCGAAATACGACGCCTTCAACCCGGCGGCGCTGCGCCGGCTGGTGGCGCAGGGCGCGCAGCTGCGCCCATTCCCGCCGGAATTCCTCGACGCCTCCTACAAGGCGGCGAACGAGCTCTATGCCGAGATCAGCGCCAAGAACGCCACCTTCAAGAAGGTGATGGATGCGCTGATCGCCTTCCGCAACGACGAGTATCTGTGGTGGCAGGTCGGCGAATACCCCTATGACAGCTACATGATCCGCGCCCGCCAGCGCGGCTGATCCGTGCCCGTCCCGCGACCAGGTTTCGCGGGGCGGCCCCCGAACCCAAGGATTGACGACGATGACCCGCTCCCTCGAGCGCCGCGCCCTTCTCAAGGGCGCCGGCATCGCCACCGCGACCGCCGCCGCCTCGCTGGCCTCCCCGGCGATCGCCCAGACCGCGCCGACCGTGCGCTGGCGCCTGACCACCAGCTATTCCAAGGCGCTGCCGACGCTGTTCGGCGCCAGCGAGCTGTTGGCCAAATATGTGAAGGAGGCCACCGACGGCGCCTTCCAGATCGACGTCTTCGCCCCCGGCGAGATCGTGCCCGGCCTGCAGGCCTTCGACGCGGTGCAGAACGGCACGGTCGAGCTCGCCCAGACCGCGCTCTACTACTACATCGGCAAGGATCCGGCCTTTGCGCCGTTCACCACCATGCCGTTCGGGCTGAACGCCCGCATGCAGACCGCCTGGATGTACCATGGCGGCGGGCAGGAGCTGCAGGACAAGTTCCTCGCCAAATACGGCGTGGTTGGCTTCGTCGGCGGCAATACCGGCGCGCAGATGGGCGGCTGGTTCCGCAAGGAGATCAAGTCGGTCGCCGATGTCTCCGGGCTGAAGATGCGCCTGCCGGGCCTCGCCGGGCAGGTGATGGCCAAGCTCGGCCTGGTGCCGCAGAACATCGCCTCCGGCGACATCTACGCCGCGCTGGAGAAGGGCACCATCGACGCCGCCGAATTCGTCGGCCCGGTGGACGACGAGAAGCTCGGCTTCGTGCGGGTGGCGCCCTATTACTACTATCCCGGCTGGTGGGAAGGCGGACCGACCATCCACTTCATCGCCAACGACAAGGCGTGGGCCAAGCTGCCAGCGAACTACCAGGCGGTGTTCAAGGCGGCGAGCGCCTATGCCAATGCCGACATGCTGGCGAAATACGACGCCGGCAACCCGGCGGCGCTGCGGCGGCTGGTGGCGGCCGGGGCGCAGCTGCGCGCCTTCCCCATCGAGGTGATGGACGCCGCCTACAAGATCAACACCGAGCTGATGGCGGAGATCTCCGGAAAGAACGAGGCGTTCAAGGAGATCTACGGCTCGATGATCGCCTTCCGCAACGAGGGGTACCTCTGGTGGCAGGTCGGCGAATATCCCTATGACGGCTACATGATCCGCGCCCGCCAGCGCGGCTAGAGTACGTCCGGTGAATTCCGGTTCACCAGACGTACTCCAGGGTCTTGTTCGGGCGCGTTTTCTTCACGCGAACCGGACTCCACTTCGCTCGAAAACGCTCTGGGCGCGGCTTCTGGCGGGATCATCTTGAAAGCGGCGCCTCAGGCGGCGCCGCTTTCCACCTCGGCCGCGCCGGCCCGGCGCGGCGGATCGAGGCGCGGGCGGCCATTGTCGCGCACCGTGTAGATGCCGGCGGCGACGATCAGCGCCATGCCGGCCACCGAGACGAGATCCGGCACCATGCCGAACAGCGTGGCGCTGAGGAACACCGCGCACACCACCGCGGCGTAGCGGAACGGCGCGATCACCGCCGGATCGGTGCCGCGGAAGGCGGCGATGGTCAGCCCGTTGCCGAGGATCAGCGTGCAGCTGCCGCCGAGGATCAGCAGCAGCGTGTGAAGATCGAGCGGCTTCCATTCCTCGAAGCCGGCGCCGGCAAAGCCGAGTGCCATGCCGCACAGCGCGGTGCCGAAGGTGACGACGAGGCTCGGCACGTGGCGCCCGATGCGTCCGGTGACGAAGTCGCGCAGCGTCATCAGCATCGCGGTGATCACCGGCAGCACCGCGACCGGCGCGAAGCTGGACGCGCCCGGCTTGATGATCAGCCCGACGCCGACCAGCCCGACCGCCACGGCGATCCAGCGCTGCCAGCCGAACTTGGAGCCGAGCAGCATCACCGCCGCCGCCACGGTGAGCAGCGGTGCGATCTGCACGATGGCGGCGGCATCGGCGATCGACATGACGGCGAGGGCGGTCATGAAGATATAGGTGCCGGTCGCCTCGGCCCAGGAACGCACCATGGTGCGCCCGTCCACCACATGGCGCAGTGAGCGTAATTCGCCTCGCCACGCCATCAGCGTGATCAGCATCAGCGCGGCGATGAGACCGCGCAGCGCCATCATCTGCGAGGGCGGCAGGCCCTCGCCGGTCAGCACCAGCTTGGAGAAGGCGTCGTTGCCGGAGAAGAAGGCGGAGCCGCCGATCATCAGGAGGATGCCGCGACGGTTGGTCTTTTGATCGTGCATGGGACGGGCGGGGAGCGAGGGGCGGCGGACGGGGAGAGGCGGGCGAGACTAGCGGGGAGGTGGCAACAAAGCGTTGCTCAGCGCTCCTCGCAGGCGACTTCAGTGAGGGCGACTTCGGGCTTGGCGACGTCGGATTTGGCGACGCCATGGCCGGCGCCGGCCGGCGCGGCCCCCATATGGGCGACCGGCTCGCCGCGTCCCTCCAGCGCCCGCGAATAGACGCACAGGCCGAGCGCGCCGAGCGCCAGCGCTGCGCCGACCCAGGGCAGCGATGCATAGTCGATGCCGACGGTGAGCGCCGCGCCGCCGATCCAGGCGCCGGCGGCGTTGCCGAGGTTGAAGGCGCCTTGGTTCAGCGTCGAGGCGAGGTTGGGCGCGCCGACGGCGGCGTCGACCACCCGCACCTGGATCGGTGCCACCACGGCGAAGACCAGGATGCCCCAGATGAACACGTTGACCACCGCCGGCAACTCGTGGCCGATGGTGAACACCAGTGCCACCAGCACGAGCGCAAGGCCGACGAAGATGCCCATCAGCGAGGGCATCAGCTTCCAGTCGGCCAGCTTGCCGCCGAGGATGTTGCCGATGGTGATGCCGACGCCGAACAGCAGCAACACCACGGTGACGGCGTGCGGGGTGAGGCCGGTCACCTCGCGCAGCAGTGGCGCGATATAGGTGAATACGGTGAACAGGCTGGCCGAGGCGAGCACGCTCATCGACATGGCGAGCAGCACCTGCGGGCGCTTCAGCACCCGGAACTCGCGCAGGATGTTGCCGCTGCTGTGCGGGATCGCCGAGGGCACCCAGACGGCGATGGAGGCGACCGCCAGCAGGCCGATGATCACCACCGCCCAGAAGGTGGAACGCCAGCCGGCGAACTGGCCGAGCGCGGTGCCGAGCGGCACGCCGAGCACATTGGCCAGCGTCAGACCGGCGAACATCAGCGCGATGGCGCTCGCCCGCTGGTTCGGCGGCACCAGGCTGGCGGCCACCACCGCGCCGATGCCGAAGAAGGCGCCGTGGCAGAAGGCGGTGACGACGCGCGCCGCCATCAGCATCCAGTAGTCCGGCGCGACGGCGCACAGGAAGTTGCCGACGACGAACATGCTGGCGAGGCCGACCAGCGTCGCCTTGCGCGGCAGCGAATTGGTGATGATGGCGACGATCGGCGCGCCGATGACCACGCCCATGGCGTAGCCGGTGACCAGCAGGCCGGCGGCCGGGATGGTCACGCCGAGATCGGCCGCCACCTCGGGCAGCAGCCCCATGATGACGAATTCGGTGGTGCCGATCCCGAAGGAGGCCATGGCCAAGGCCAACAGCGGCAGCTGCATGGGTGACTCGCGCGGTGCTATGAGGTGATTCCGTGCCGCTTCCCTAGCAGTCCGGACCGCTTCCAGAAATGCACAAGCTGTTGCAACGCAGCAAGATCAGCTCACGCGCGGCAGCCATGCGGCTATCGCGCGGGCGGTTAACCGAAGGTGAATCGGTCGGATTTCAGCCGCCGGTCACGCTCATGTGACGGCGAAGCGCCGGCGCCTGGCCGGGGCGGTCGATCACGAAGTCGTGCCCCTTGGGCTTGCGGAAGATGGCGTCGTCGAGCGCGGCGTGCAGGTTCTCGTCGCTCTCCGAGGCGCGCAGCGGCGCGCGCAGGTCGGCGGCGTCCTCCTGGCCGAGGCACATATACAGAGTGCCGGTGCAGGTGACGCGCACGCGGTTGCAGCCCTCGCAGAAATTATGCGTCAGCGGGGTGATGAAGCCGAGGCGTCCGCCGGTCTCGGCGATCGAGACGTAGCGCGCCGGGCCGCCGGTGCGGTAGGCGATGTCGGAAAGCGTCCAGCGCTGCTCCAGCTGCGCCCGCACGGCAGAGAGCGGCAGATACTGGTCGAGGCGCTCGGCGCCGGTATCGCCCAGCGGCATCACCTCGATGAGCGAGACGTCCATGCCGCGACCGTGCGCCCACTCGATGAGCGCGGGGATCTCGTCCTCATTCTCGCCGCGCAGCGCCACGGCGTTGAGCTTCACCTTGATGCCGGCCTGCTGCGCGGCATCGATGCCGGCGAGCACCTTGTTGAGGTCGCCCCAGCGGGTCAGCGCCCGGAAACGCTGCGGATCGAGCGTGTCCAGCGAGACGTTGATGCGCTTCACCCCGCAATCGGCGAGCTCGCCGGCAAAGCGGGCGAGCTGCGAGCCGTTGGTGGTGAGGGTGAGTTCTTCCAGCGCGCCGGATTCGAGGTGGCGGGACAGCGAGCGGAACAGCGTCATCACGTCCCGGCGCACCAGCGGTTCACCGCCGGTGAGGCGCAGCTTCTTGACGCCCCGGACGACGAAGGCGGAGCACAGGCGGTCCAGCTCCTCCAGCGTCAGCAGCTCCGGCTTCGGCAGGAAGGTCATATGCTCGGCCATGCAGTAGACGCAGCGGAAGTCGCAGCGGTCGGTGACCGAGACGCGCAGATACGTCACCGCCCGGCCGAACGTATCGACCAGCGGCGCCCGCGGGGTGTCCCACAGGGCGCTGTCGATGCGCTTTTCGCTCTCAAGCACCAAGGCGTCTGCTCCGCATGCTACCGAACACCGTCCCATCCGGGGCGGCTCGCTACGATATCTAGGGATTCCATGCTGCCATGCCAAGGCGCAGGCTTCTATCGACTGATCGCCGATATCACTCGATTTTGCTGCATCGCACGTTCAGCATCGCCGCGCGGGGCCGGCTAGCGGACGGGGTTGGCGGCGCCCGCGCGCTCGCTTATGTCAGGGCCGAGCAACAGAGGAAGCCGACCGTGACCGACGCCTCACCCTGGCCGACCGAGCTGAAGGTCCACAAGGACCACCGCACCCTGACCGTCACCTTCGAGGATGGCGCCAGTTTCGCGCTGCCGGCGGAATATCTGCGGGTGGAGAGCCCGTCCGCCGAGGTGCAGGGCCATTCGCCGGCCGACCGCAAGCTGGTCGACGGCAAGCGCGAGGTGCGCATCCAGGAAGTGCTGCCGGTCGGTCACTACGCCGTGCGGATCATCTTCGACGACGGTCACTCGACCGGCATCTACAGCTGGGAGACGCTGGCGACGCTCGGCCGCGAGCAGGATGAGCGCTGGAAGAGCTATCTCCAGCAGCTGGCGGCCAAGAACCTGTCGCGCGACGCGCCGGGCGTCCAGCGCCGGCACTGACGGCCGGCGCGGTCCGTGGCAAGGCCGGTTCGACGAACCGGCCCGCGATGTCAGTTCGGCGTCGTCAGTTCAGCACCACCACGCGGGTGCCGACATTGACGCGCTCATAGAGGTCGGTCACGTCGTCATTGGTCATGCGGAAGCAGCCCGAGGACACCGCCTGGCCGATGGTCTCCGGCTCGTTGGAGCCGTGGATGCGGTAGAGCGACGAGCCGAGATACATGGCGCGGGCGCCGAGCGGGTTCTCGATGCCGCCGGGCATGTAGCTGGGCAGGCCGGGACGGCGCTTGCGCATCTGCGGCGGCGGCGTCCAGCCCGGCCATTCGGCCTTGCGGGTAATGGTCTTGTTGCCGCCCCAGCGGAAGCCGTCGCGGCCGACGCCGATGCCGTATTTCAGCGCCGTGCCGTCCGGCTGCACCAAATAGAGCCGGCGCTCGGCGGTGTTGATGATGATGGTGCCGGCGGAGTAGGGGCCGGCATAGGCGACGGTCTGGCGCGGGATCGACGAGGCGCCGCGATAGCCCGCCTTGGGGCCGACGCCGAAATCGAACGGCTTCGGGAAAATGCCGAGGAACGGATTGTCCAAGGCCATGGCCGGCGCCGCCGCCAGCATCGCCGAGCCGGCCAGGACGGCCGCGGCGGCAAGTGTCTTCAGTCCCATCATCTGCCCCATGCCATTCTCCACCCGGGCGGATGCCGGGCGCTCGCCGTTCCGATCTCGCGGCATGTCTGGCGCGACGCCCCGGAACGTCGGCGATTATGCCGGCTAATCGCAAACGACAGGTTGACGTTGGCGTGACGCGCACTCACGCGCGAGGCGTGCCGGCGCCCCGCGCATCGGCCGGGCGCCGGCAGCGTCGTCAAATGGTGAAGCCGCGCTTCTTCATCTCGGCGCGGACGCGGGTCTCGACTTCCTGACCGAACTTGGCGCTCCAGGTCTGGATGCCCTTCAGCCCTTCGTCGAGCAGTTCCTGGCGCTGCTCGACCAGCTTGCGGCCGGTGGGCGAGCGGTAGAAGGCCAGCAGCTCGCCGAGCTCGGCCTCGGTGAACTGCGCCGCATAGGTGCGGGCGAGGATGGCGGTGATTTCCGCCTTGCGGGCCTCGTATTCCGGCACCAGCGACTTCGCCACGTCGCGCAGGTCGCGGATCAGGTCCGGATTGGCCTGAACGAAGCTGCCGGCGGTCTGCTCGACGATGGTGGGGATGATGGAATCGAAGCTCGACGCCTCGCCATTGGCGACGAGAAGCTCATTGGCGAGCTTCATGCGTGCCGGGCTCGGCTGCGCGGCGGCAGCGGGGGCGGCGGACTGGGCGAGCGCCGGGCCGGCGGCCGGCACGCCGAGCGCCAGCGCCGCCGCGACGACGAGCGCGCGCGAGGCACCGAGGCCCGCAATCCTGCCACCGGCGGCGCGACGTCCAGAAAACGGAACGTTCATTGGTAACTCCCTGACGTTCATGCCTCGGCGCGGGTAATCGTGGTTGCGCCGGCGGGATCCGCGAGAATGACGCGGCTCGCCATGTTGATGAAAAGACCGTGCTCGACGACACCCGGCACGCCCGACAGCGCCAGCGCCAGCGCCGCCGGATCCGGGATCGCGCCATAGGCGGCATCGAGGATCAGATTGCCCTGATCGGTGACGAAAACATGACCATCGGCGCGCCGGCGCAGCGTCAGCACGCCGTGGCAGCCGGCCGCCTTGGCGGCGCTGGTGATGCCGCGCCGGATGGCGGCGAGGCCGAAATCCACCACCTCGATCGGCAGCGGGAAGGCGCCGAGCGTCTCCACCTTCTTGGAGGCGTCGGCGATGACGATCATCTCCCGCGAGGCTGCCGCGACGATCTTCTCGCGCAGCAGCGCCCCGCCGCCGCCCTTGACCAGGGCGAGGCCGGGGCCGATCTCGTCGGCGCCGTCGACGGTGATGTCGAGCGCGGGATGCTCGTCCAGCGTGCCGAGCGGCACGCCGAGCTTCTCGGCGAGCGCGCGGGTCTGCTCGGAAGTCGGCACGCCGACCACTTCGAGGCCCTCCGCCACCCGCTCGGCGAGCAGCTCGACGAAGTGCTTGGCGGTGGAGCCGGTGCCGAGGCCGAGCTTCATGCCGCCACGCACGGATTCCAGCGCCACGGCGGCTGCCTGACGCTTCAGTGTTTCGACATCGGACACGAGGGCGCTCCCGGAGAACTGGACACGCTGCCTAACGCCGAAATGCAGCTCGGACAAGCCCGCGCGCCGGATTTCCCGGCCGGGCGCCGCTCAGCGGGCCGGCGCGGTGCACACCACCGCCGCCTCGACGCCGCCGCCCTCCTTCGGCATGTCGCGCACATAGCAGACGCTCATCGCGCCGGTCTTCACATTGACGCGGAACACGCCGGTCTCGCCGGAATAGCGGGTGGACACCATATCGTAGATGCCAGACTCGCCGGGACCGGCGCTGGCATCGCGCGGGAAGCAGCGGGTGACGCCGACGACGCTGCCTTCCGGCCGCTCGAACTGGCAGGCGGATACCTCGCCGGTGTGGGTGTTCACCGAATAGAGCCGGTTGGCCTGCACCGAGGGCGGGGAGCCGAAGACATAGCCCGCGCCATCGGCCGGGGGCGTGGGTGCGGGGGAGGTGGAAGCGCCCTGTGCGAGGGCGAACCCGCCCGTCATCATCGCCAGCGGCAGGCCGAGCGCGGCGGCGAGCGCGATATGCCGCACGTCGTGAGCCCGGCGCATGAGGGCGGAAAACCGCAAGCACGTCATATGTCTTCTCCCGAATCCGTCGCCCGTCCGGCATTTCGCCACGCGACGCGTCTACGCTGCAAGCTGGACAGGGAA
Organism: Ancylobacter sonchi; assembly: GCF_018390695.1. GTDB lineage: Bacteria > Pseudomonadota > Alphaproteobacteria > Rhizobiales > Xanthobacteraceae > Ancylobacter > Ancylobacter sonchi. The sequence goes on from NZ_JAHBGF010000028.1 coordinate 36,291, forward strand.
AGCGGCGGGATTGTAGGCAGAATTCATCCGGCTCCGCGTTCTCCGCAACATTCAGGTATCCGCCATGTCCCCTGTTGCCCGCCCGCCCGTCATCGCCTTCGACCTCGACGGCACGCTCGTCGACACCGCGCCGGACCTCTTGAACACGCTCGACGTCATCCTCCGCGAGGCCGGCGTCGAACCGCTGTCGCATGACGACACGCGCAAGATGATCGGCGCCGGAGCCAAGGCGCTGGTGCAGCGTGGGCTCGACGCCGCCGGCCTCGTGCTGCCGCAGGAGCGGGTGGAGGAGCTCTATCTCAGCTTCCTCGACCATTATGCCGAGCACATCGCCGACGAATCGCGGCCCTTCCCCGGCCTGCTCGACGCGCTCGACCGGCTGGCGGAGGAGGGGCACGTGCTCGCCGTGTGCACCAACAAGCTGGAATGGCTGTCGCGCCGCCTGCTGGAGCGGCTGGAGATGGCCGACCGTTTCGCGGTGATCGCCGGCTCCGACACCTTCGCCGTCCACAAGCCGGATGCCGGGCACCTGATCGGCACCATCGAGGCGGCCGGCGGCGACCGGGCGCTGGCGATCATGGTCGGCGACAGCCTCACCGACGTGACGACGGCGAAGAATGCCCGCGTGCCCTCGATCGTGGTGCCGTTCGGCTATACCGAGACGCCGGCCGCCGAACTGGGCGGCGACGTGCTGATCGAGCATTTCGACCTGTTGCCGGCGACGGTGGCGCGGTTGCTGGTGCGCGCCTGAACCGCCGCCGCACCGCGCCCGGTGGGGCCGGGCGGGAGGCGGAAGACGCATCTGAGGCGTGGATGGCGGCGATGCCCGCTTGACACCCATCGGGTGGAGCCAGTAAATCGCGCCACCTTGATGGCGGCGGGCGATTAGCTCAGCGGGAGAGCACTCCCTTCACACGGGAGGGGTCGCAGGTTCAATCCCTGCATCGCCCACCATCAGGCTCCAAGTTCTTCAATCACTTGAGTTCGATATTCGCCAGGTGCGGCAACGCACCGGCGCGCGACCGTTTGCACAGCACAGCGAACGAACCCGTGGAAGAACCGTGGGAATCGTTCCGCCTGTGTTCCCGCCCAAAACGAAAAAGCGCTGAACGTCTCTCTCCGGAAGAGTGGGGATCAGCCCACAGGCATGATGCGGACGCGACGACGCGGGCGGCGTTCGGTGGTGTGGCGCATGCGACTCTCCTCTGCTGTAGCTGTCGGCTCGACGAGAGATTGGCAGTGCGACGGCCATGTGCAACCTCTCCAGCCACAAATCCAACCTCGTCGCGATCACCGATCTGGTCGGGACACTCCGCAATGGCGTCGGCAATCTGGCGCCGCAGCCGGGCGTCTACCCCGACCATCCGCCGCCCATCGCGCTCCACCGGGCTCGTGGGGATCGAGCCCGGTGGATTTGTCGTCTGCCGCTCCGGGCAAGGCGCGATCGGCGTCTCATCGGAGCGGGTAGCGTGGCCGCGCCTGACCCGAAGGCCGCGCCGGAGCGCCGACGGTCCATCGGTACGCCGGCGCTCCAGCAAGGCAGGGGGAACCTGCCCTGCTGTCACACCCTACGGGTCGAGGCGGCGCCGGTGATCGGACCGCGCGCGGTCACACCGTCGAGAACAGCTTCCGCCACGCCCCGCCGGAATAGATCATCCCCACACGCTGGGTATCCGACGTGATGACGATGTCGGAGCCGAGCTCCAGGTTTCCACCCGAGGCGCTGCTGTCCAGCGTCACGGCGTAGGTACCCCGTATCCGAAAGGTGAGGATACGCCCTTCCATCGCACCGGTAATCGCGGTGATGGTCTGGGTTCCCACGATGTCGGAGACGCGGATCTCTCGCAGCGGCAGGTCGTTGCGGGCCGGCAGGCTGATCACCCCGCTCGCGGCGTCGAGCGTGAGATAGCCGTCGCCGAACTCGTTGCCGTATCGCGAGATGATGATGGTACCGGTATCGGATACCGAAGTCGGCGGCGTCCCGCGCTGACGGTTGTTGATGATCCGCAGCGAGCCGTCAGTGGACCAACTCCTCCCACCGCCGCGTGGCATGCTGGTATAGGCGTCCGAGATGTCCTCGAACACATTGCTGTCGATGTCGATCTCGCTCACCATTTCCGTCGTGGAACCATCATGCACGAAGCCGTAGGTGCCGCCTGCCAAGCGGTTGCCACGGATCAGGATATCCGAGCCGCTGAGCTTCTCGGGATACCGGAACCAGATGATCGGCCCGGTGCCGTCGCCTTCGAGGTCGCAGTCCAGTACCGCGACGTGCGATTGGTGCTTGCCGATCAGCTGGAGCGGCGTCGCGGCGCGCACGCGGCTATTGACCACCCGGAGGCTCTCGAAGCTCGCGCGGGCCACGATCGGGCCGCCGATTTCGCTGTCGGCGATGTTGATCCGCCCGGCGAACGGGGTCTCGGTATAAGTGGAGGGGGCGGTCGTGATATCCCCGCCGATACCGATGCCGCCGCCGGTCATGCGCAGGCCGACGATATTGTAGTTCTTGCCGCGCAGCGTCATCCCGTCCACGTTGCGGGCGAGATGGTTGATCAGCGAAAAGTTGTTGACCTCATGCCCGCCGGGCGGGTTCTCGCTCTCGAACGTTTCGCCGCCGGTGACCACGACGTCGCTGCAGATCAGCCCTTCGGCGCTGACCGTCGAATCGGACATGTAGTTGACGAGATTCGCGAATCCGCAATCGACCGAGCGACGGCAATATTTGCCATCGGGATCGTTGACGGCCGCGGCGACGCCGCCCTGCAGGGAGATGCCGTAGAATCTCTGGCTGATGGGCGAGGTATTGCTGGAGTCCGTGTAGTCGCGTCCGAGCGTGTAGGGTGAATCGACCTTCGCGGACACGTAAATCGCCAGGACGATCGACGATCCCTTGAAGTTCTCGCAGTGCGACTTTTCCACCAGGATCCGCTCGAACCCGGTGATCGACAGCGGGGATATCGCCGCCGTGCGCAGATACTCGTCCTCCTCATCATTGCTCTCGGACTGGCCGTCGCCCGGCCCTCGTGCGCGGAAATGGCTGACCGTGCAGGTGCCGCCCAGTTCCAGCCTGCGCACATTGACCGGCAGGGCCACCGGATCGGCCGCGAGGGTGTAGCTTTCGAGCAGGCCCGAGCCGAGTTTGAAGGTCGTTGCGTCCGTGACGTCGCGGATCTGCGCCATCTCGCCCGCATAGGCGATGCCGTAGCCTTTGACGCCGGACACGCCGATCCAATACTGATGGGTGCTGGTGACCGCCAGCCAGTCGCCGATGGAAAAGCCCGTCGTGTCGCTCACGCCGAGGCTGGTCGCCCCCGCACTCGCCGGAAGGGCCAGGCGCGTTTTGGTTCCGGTATAGATCGGTCCGCGGATGCTGAGCCACGGCTCGGCGCGCGTGATCGAGCCCGCCGAGAGGTCGACGAATCCGGACGTGCCGAAATCGACCGAGACGTCCCGCCCTTTCGGGACCGAGATCCGATGGCGGGCAAGCGCACATTTGTAGCGGCCCCGCGCTTCGATGGTCGGCGCGTAGCCGCCTGCCACGAGGTTGTTGGTGCGCAGCACCAGCCGCCGGAAAGCATCGTCGTCACGCTGGTAGGCGACGGTGTCGTCGATCTTCGCGCCGGATCCGAACATCTCCGGCGTCAGCACGCCGGTGTACGGCGTCGTCACATCTTCGTTCCAGCCGATCGGCATCGGCAGGTAGGTATAACCGAACAGATTCACCTGGCCCTGATCGCGGTATTCGATGAGGGAAAAGTTGTCGATCGTGCGATTGAAGCTGGTCGTGCCGGAAAGCTGCAATCCGTAGTCGCCTTCGCGAAGATAGAACGAAAGCGTGTGCGTAGCCGCACCGCCGACGTCTTCCAGCGTACGGTTCTTGTCCGGATCGGTGTTGAGAACGATGGCCATCAGGCGGCCGGTGGTGCCGCCTGAGTTGGTTTTCACCTTCCACTGCATGGCCGTGCCGGGTGCCGGCAGCGGATTGGTCGCGCCGGCCGCGCGAAAGTCATAGGTGACGACCTCCGACAAACTGGAACCGCTGAGAACGCCGCTGCCCCAGGTGAAGTTGACCAGCGTCCAGGGGGTGTTCGGGAGCGCGGTCGGATCGGTGGTGAAATTGCCGCCGACGATCAGTTCGGTGCCGAGGAGCGGCATCCCGTTCGCGACGATCGGGTCGCCCTGCGCGTCGAGGGCCACCCGATAATGCGAGGCGCCGCCATCGCCGGGCGCCGCATAGCCGTCTATGAACACGTCATCCGGCGGAGGGGTCTGAGTGCCCGCCGCGATGGCGTCGGCGAGGGTGTCGAAACGTACGGTCGTCATTGTTGCTAACCTCATTGGTTCAGGAAAAAAAAAGGCTGGGCGCTGTGCCCAACCGCGGGGAATTCCGGTGCCGCCGACGTTCGCGGACGGCACCGGGCAGAGGGGGCTGACGGCAGGGCGGGTCGGATCCGCCGACGCGGGGGCGTCGGGCGGCGGCTTCCTGTCGCTGGAGCGGGAAGGCTTGCGTCCCGGCGAGGCCGCCGGCGTCGCGGACGGGCGGACGGCTCGGTTTTCCCTTCGGCAGACCGATCGGCGCCCGACGTGGCGCGCGCCGGCCGACGAAATGCCGGACAAAGCGCTCTCGGGCCGGTTGGAACGCCTGCCGGCGCGCTGCTATGGTCCGCCGCGCTCGAAGGGGGATTTGATGAGAGAAAACGTGCGGATGGCGGTGATCTGCGGCCTCTGCGTGGTGCTGGGCCTGTGCCTCGGATTTGCCGTGGCGACGACGTTCTGGAACCGGCTGGTGGTGGGCATCAACAGCGAGGCGCTGTCGAACTGGCTGGGCTTCACCGGCGCGGTGATCGGCGCGCTCGCCACGGTGACGGCCGGTGCGCTCGCCTATATCGGCGTGGTCTACAGCCACGCGGCGAGCACGCGCGACGACGCCATCCACCGGATCACCGGCTATCTCGCCACCCTGCGCAACCTCTACGCCAACTGGATGGAGCTGAAGGACACGCCGGAGACCGATCCGAGCCGCGACCTCAAGGTGCACACGCTGCAGAGCGAATTGCTGCGGCCGGAAGTCACCGTCGCGCTCTACGATTCCATCCTGCAGGAGGACCAGGTCGCCATCTTCGTGTTCTGCAACACGCTGCGCGTCGGCCTCACCAACGGCCACCCGCACCAGCACAATGCGGCGGGCCTCGCGCTCTACATCTTCGACGACGTCACCCGCGCGCTCACCATCCGCAAGCGGCTGCTGGAGGAGGGCAATCCGCTGCGCAAGGTGCAGGGCACCAAGTTCCTGATCCCGGCGCCCTACATCAAGGCGCTGTCGAGCGGCGAGACCGCCGATGTGGCGGCCAAGAAGGCGTGGATCTATGCCGAGGAGCATGAGGCGGCGCCGGAGGTCTCCCCGCCGCCCGCCGCCAACGCCTGATGGCGCGGACCGCCGGCGACATCCGCGCGTCCCGGTCCCCGCGCTCCGGTGTCAGGGCCGGAAGATCTGGATGCGCAGCCCGGCCCAGACGACGATCAGCACGCCGCCGGTGACGAGGGCGAGCACGGTGTAGCCGATCTTCGCCGCCGCGCCGTCCATGGCCCGGCGCCAGCGCCGCAGGAACCAGAAATCCTTGCGGGCCTCCTCGCGGTCGTTCTTGTCCTCGAGATGGAGGCCGGCATCGGCGAGACCCCGCCTCACCGATCGCTCGATCAGATCGCCGAGCTCCTGCCGCGAGACGACGAGCACGACGGATTCCGCGGGCTCGTTCTCCATCCCGGTCACCCTCCCAGCGGTTTTCGCGCGCGCCAGCGGCCGTAGAGCACGGTGACGGCGCCGAGAATGGCGGTGAGCTGGGAGGTGAGCGCCTCGACGCTGGGCGGCGAGCCGTCGGCGATGTCGAGCGCCAGCGCATAGAGCCCGCCGACCAGCGCGACGAGGGCGCCAAGCGTCACCCGCGACTGGTACCAGGGTTCGGCATTGGTGCGGTGATCCAGCCGCGCGAGGGCGTCGCGGACCGCCGGCTGGCGGGAGAGCTCGCTCAGCACCTGCCCGGCGATCCGCTCGGCCTCGGTGCCGGCGGTGCCATTGCCGGGCATGCGGAGGGCGGCGCGGACGGCGTCGCGCACGGCACGGGTCAGGGTGGGGACATTGGCGGACATGGTGGCCTCCTCAGGCCTCGTTGACGGAGAGCGTGCCGCTCGGCGCCTGCATCGGCAGCGGCGAGGGCGGGAAGACGAAGGTCGCGGGCCAGCGCAGGCCGCCGGGGCGCAGCCGGCTGCGGGCGATGCGGGCGACGGTGACGGCGTCGGACTGGTTGCCGCCGAGCACGTGGTAACCGCCGCGATCCTGGCCGACGAGAAAGCCGACATGGCCCTGCCAGGAGGAGGGCGCGCCGCGCCAGAACACGCCGACGCAGCCATAGGCCGGCGTCACCAGCCCGGTGCCGAATTTCAGCCAGTTGATCGATGCCCAGGGATCGGGCGGCAGCGTATCGCCCGGCAGGGTGGCGGCGATGCACCAGCCGGCGAAGGTGCCGCACCAGGCGGTCTCGTCGTCGCGGAACGGGGCGTTGAGCGCCTCCAGCATGCGCAGGATCGCCGGGGCATGCCGGGGCCCCTTGATCTCCCGCAGGTCGAGGTGGCGCCGCGCTTCCACGATCCAGGGCGGCGGCGGGGGCGGCGTGAGGGTAGCCGCCGGCGGACCATCGGCGCGCGCGGGCTGCTTGCGCAGCTTCGGTTGGGTCATGACGAGGCTCCAGAAATGAAAAAGCCGCCCGATGGGACGGCTTCGAACGGAAGGGGTGGGTGGGGCTCAGACGATGGCGCGGTCGTTGAGCCGGCTAACTGGACTGGCGCTTATTGCCTCCGAATGACGTCAAGCCAATCGGGCCGGGTTTGCCGTTCACCCCGACCGTCGCCGGCAGGCAGGCGGGAGTGCCGAAGGCATCCGTGTTGAATGTCGACGTAAGGGTGTTGGAAGGCCAGAGCAGGGAATGGCTGAATGCCGCGCGGCACACCGAAGGCCAAGTCGATGGCGGTGTTGCCGGTGAGGGTAACGCACAGGTGCAGGATCTGCGCCGGCGGCGGTAGCCGGGATCGTCGGACGCCATGTCGGTGGGACGCGGCGCGACGGTGATCGGGTGGTTGTCGAAGGTAGTGCCGGAGGCGGCGATGCTGGGGCCGTCGACGCGGTTCGCGTCGGTCGGCGTGCTGACGGGCGTGCGGGTGTCCGAGCGGCTGTCTGCCGGTCAGGGCGATGTCGGTGCCGGAGGTCCTCAGCTGGTCGACGCCGGTTTTCGCCGTTGTGCATGTCGAGCTGCGGCCGGACCATCAGGCGGGCGGATCAGGCAACCGGAGCGTGGGGCGATGTCGACTGCCGATCCGTAGCGCTCGGCGATCTGGTGCGCGTTCGAGGGGATCGGCGGGGGCGTTCAGGACGTTATCGTGTCGACGGATGGATCGGTGTCCAGAGTGTTATGTCTAATGGATATATCAAAATAAAACGAATATTTTTACTGGATGAATAGTTCTCATTATGTGATTTCGTGCTTAGATTATATTTCATACTTCTACATGTCAACTGCCATCGTCATCGAATAGTGCTTTGTATTTACTTTGTATCGAAGGGTTGTGCCAGTCGTGGGCGCGCCGGATCATGCTGGCGGGTTCCGGTGCCAGCTTCCACAGCGCGACAAGAGCCGATAGGGCGGCCTTCAGGAGGGTCCCATCGCCGCCGATCGGTGCGTCGTGCAGTGCGACGCGGTCGAGGACGGCGGCGACGCGCGCACGGTCGGGCAGGGCCCGCAAGGCGGCCCGGGCGGCGCCATATCGACGGTCGAGCCGGGCGTGATGCGCCTCGGTGCTGTCGGGAGCGAGCGGCGGGCTCGCGCCGGCGGCGGGGGAGAGGCGGCCGAGGGCGGAGACCGCCTCGCCGGGGGCGGCGATCGCATGGCGATAGGCGATGGCGAGCCGCCGATAGCGCTGGCCGGCATCAAGCTCGGCTTCCGAGATAAGGCCGGCGAGGTGGAGGCGGCCGAGCTCGCTCTCGGCGAGCCGGCTCTGCCGGGCCTCGCTCGGCAGATGGCGGCGATGCGGCTGGGCGAGGGCGACGGCCATCGCGTCGGCTTCGGCGGCACGCTGCGCCGCGACGGAGCGCGACAGGCGGCCGGATGCGGTGCGAAGGCGGTTCTTCTGTCGGCTGCGGGCCATAAATGTTTCCGTTTTGTTCTAAGCGCGAAATGGGGTCGGGCGGATATCGGCAGCGCGCCTGTCAGCCGACTCCGGCTGGCCCGCGCGGGCATAGGCGTTCCAACTCGCTGGGCGAATTACCCGGCGGGCGTGCGGTTCGCACCAGGACTGGCCGTGGCGCATCACCGGCGCGCCGCAGCACAGGACGAAGCCGTCGGCGCCACCCCCGACGATCCAGGCGCATTGGAAATCCGTGCGGGCGAGCAACGGGACGGCCGGGGTGGGCGGGGCCTGGTCCTGCGCGGCCTGGTCCTGCGCGGGCGGTGCCGGTGGCTGCGGCTCCGCCGGCGGCGGAAGCGCGGGGACGAGCGTCGCCGGGCCGGCAGGCAGTTCCGTCGGGCCGGCGCGGTGGGCCGGCGGCCGGGGCTGCCGGCCGGTGGTCATCCTGGGCGGGGCCGGCTTCCAGCCGTGGTCCTCGACCGGCATAGCGTCGAAAATCGCTCCAGAAATGTGCCCGCGATCCAGTTCGGCCAGCCAGTTATCGAGTATGGGGGTGTAACGGGTCATGGTGCTTGTCGTCTCCCATCAGACAATTCGAAACGTATCGTAGCATCAATTCGATTTGTATCAATACCTGTGATACGATTTGCATCATGGAAGCGGAGAATCCGGCGATGGAGATGGCGGAGCGGTTGCGGCGCGCGCGCGAGGAGGCGGGTTATCGGAGCGCGGCGGAGGCGGCGCGGGCGTTCGGCTGGAACGAGGTGACCTACCGTGCGCATGAGAATGGGGTGCGCGGGCTGAAGCGCGAGGCGGTGGACAAATATGCCGGCGCCTTTCGCGTCTCGCCGGTGTGGCTATGGTCGGGCGAGGGGGCGCCGGACAAGCGCAACACCGTGATGGTGCTCGGCTATGTCGGCGCCGGCGCCGAGGTGTTCTCCATCGACGATCTCAGCAAGGGCGACGGTTTGGAGGAGGTCGAGCTGGACTTCCCGGTGCCCTATGGCAGCATCGCGCTGGTGGTGCGCGGCGACAGCCAGTACCCGATCTTCGAGGATGGCGACCTGATCGGCTATCACCGGCACAGCGAGGATCCGGCCCAGCTGGTCGGGCGCATGTGCATCGTGCGCCTGCTCGACGGCCGGACCTTCCTGAAGCGGTTGCGCAAGGGCGCGCAACCCGGCCTGTTCACCCTGGTCAGTGCCAATGCGCCGGATATCGAGGACGTGCCGGTGGAATGGGCGGCGCGCTACACATTCCATATCCCGTCCTATGCGTGGCGGAAGGCGCGTTGATACGATTGGTATCGAATTTGTTCAATTGTGCAAATTGAATTGTCGTCGCGGGCGTCGCCTCGAGGCCGGTGCGGTGGCCGGTCGGATTGATCGGCGCCGGCGCTGCGCTAGTCTGGACCGATGTGCAATCTCTACAGCCTGAAGACCAATGCCCAGGCGATCGCCGATCTGGTCGGCACGCTGGACAATCACGCCGGCAACATGCCGCCGCAACCGGCGATCTTTCCCGACCAGCCGGCGCCGGTGGTGCGCCTCGCAACCGGCGGCGGCCGCGAGCTGGCCCGGGCCCGCTGGGGCATGCCGCCGCCGGTGGGCCATGGCGGGCCGCCGGTGACCAATATCCGCAACCTCGCCTCGCCGCACTGGCGCGCATGGCTCGGCCCGGCGCATCGCTGCCTGGTGCCGTTCACCTCCTTCTCGGAATACGCGCCGACGCCGGACCCGGTCAGCGGGCGCCGCGACATCGTCTGGTTCGCCCGCGACGAGAGCCGGCCGCTCGCTTTCTTCGCCGGCCTGTGGACGGCGTGGCAGGGCACGCGCGGCACGAGGGCCGAGCCGGTGGAGGGGCGGCACGAGCTGTTCGGCTTCCTCACCTGCGCTCCCAATGCGGTGGTCGAGCCGATTCACCCCAAGGCGATGCCGGTGATCCTCACTACGCGCGAGGAGCGGGAGATCTGGCTGCGCGCGCCATGGGAGGAGGCGAGGTCGCTTCAGCGCCCGCTGCCGGATGACGGGCTGATCGTCGTCGCGCGCGGGGCGGCGAAGGCGGACCCGCCCGAGGATGAGGAGCGCGCGCCCGCCCGGCCGGCGTCCTCGCAGCTCAGCCTGTTCTGAAACGAAAAGGCCCGGCGCGCGGCCGGGCCCTTGATGTCGATGCGGGGAGGGGATCAGTCCTCGTCGCCACCCACCGGCGCCTTGCGGCCGGTGATGAGGTAGAACAGCAGCGGCCCGAACAAAGCGAGCGCGGCCAGCGTGTAAAGCGTCAGCGCCACCGGGCTCTGGAACAGCACCAGCGGGTCGCCGACGCTGATGGCGAGCGCGCGGCGCAGCTGCTGCTCGGCGAGCGGGCCGAGGATGAGGCCGACCACCACCGGCGCGATCGGGTAGTCGTAGCGGCGCAGCACATAGCCGAGCAGGCCGAAGATCAGGAGCATGCCGAGCTCGACCAGCGACGGGTTGGCGCCGAGCGTGCCCAGCGTCGCGAAGACGAGGATGCCGCCATAGAGCCACGGACGCGGGATCGCCAGGAGCTTCACCCACATGCCGACCAGCGGCAGATTGAGGATCAGCAGCATGATGTTGGCGATGAACAGCGAGGCGATCAGGCCCCAGACCAGGTCCGGATTGGTGGCGAACAGCAGCGGGCCGGGGTTCATGCCGTATTGCTGGAAGCCGGCCAGCATGATCGCCGCCGTCGCCGAGGTCGGCAGGCCGAGGGTGAGCAGCGGCACCAGCACGCCGGCCGCCGCCGCATTGTTGGCCGCTTCCGGTCCGGCGACGCCCTCGATGGCGCCGTTGCCGAACTCGTCCGGCTTCTTGCACAGCCGCTTTTCCAGCGCATAGGACAGGAAGGTCGGGATCTCCGCGCCGCCCGCCGGCATGGCGCCGATGGGGAAGCCGAGGAAGGTGCCGCGAATCCATGGCCACCAGGAGCGCTTCCAGTCCTCCTTGTTCATGAACACCGAGCCGCGCACCGGCTCGATCACCTCTTCCGCGCGCGCACCGGCGGCGGCGACCGACAGCGTCTCGCCGATGGCGAACAGCGCGACGGCGAGCGTCGTCACCTCGACGCCGTCAAGCAGGTCCGGCACGCCGAACGAGACGCGGGCCTGCCCGCTCTGCAGGTCGATGCCGACGAGGCCGAGGGAGAGGCCGATGAACAGCGAGGTGAGCCCGCGCGTCACCGAGGAGCCGAACGCCGCCGACACCGTGGTGAAGGCGAGGATCATCAGCGCGAAATAATCCTCCGGCCCGAAGGAGATGGCGATGTCGACCACGGTGGGGGCGATCAGCGCCAGCCCGATGGTGGCGATGGTGCCGGCGACGAAGGATCCGATGGCGGCGGTGGCGAGCGCCGGCCCGCCGCGCCCGGCGCGGGCCATCTTGTTGCCTTCCAGCGCCGTGACGATGGACGAGCTTTCACCCGGCGTGTTCAAGAGGATCGAGGCGGTGGAGCCGCCATACATGCCGCCATAATAGATGCCGGCGAACATGATCAGCGAGCCGGCCGGATCGAGCTTGAAGGTGATGGGCAGCAGCAGCGCCACGGTGAGCGCCGGCCCGATGCCCGGCAGCACGCCGACGGCGGTGCCGAGCATGACGCCGAAGAAGGCGAAGACGAGGTTCATCGGCTGCAGCGCAACCATCAGACCCTGTGCGAGAGCGCCGAAAGTATCCATGAGTGCGCGCTCCTCAGATCAGCCGTTCGATGGGGCCGGCTGGCAGCGACAGCTGCAGGCCCTTGGCGAAGATGAGATAGATCACGAAGCAGATCGCCGCGCCGGCGAGGAAGTGCGCCCAGATCGGCCCGCGCCCGAACCCCTTGGCGGTGGCGGCGAACAGCCAGCCTGTGGCGATGGAGAAGCCGGCGAAGGGCAGCAGCACGATCTGCCCGACGAGGCCGGCGAGCACCCAGAAGATCGGGCGGATCTCGTCGTGCGGCCGCTCCTCCTCGACGCCCTTCATCGCCTCGACCGCATTGGCGATGGCGAGCAGGCCGAGGCCGATGGCGATCAGGGTCGGGAAGGCGGCCGGTCCGACCGCGCTGTAGGAGGGGATCTGCGCCAGCCGCCAGGCTTCCCAGCCGATGACGGCGGCGAGCACGGCGAGTGCCAGCGCGATGACGAAGCGGGCCTTGTCCGGCTTCGAGCCGGAGGAGAGCGGGGTCGGGTCGGACATGAGGTGCCTCTGGGGTGTCTCGGATGGGACCGGACGGGTCGGACGCAGAGCGGCGTGATACTGGCGGCGTGATACTGGCGGCGTGGTACCGGCGGCGTGGTACCGGCGGGGCGATGCTGGCGGTGCGGTCCGCCGGGGTGCCGTTGACGTAAGGGACGGTGGCGTCGTCCTTTAAGGAAACGCCCGGGCACTGGAGCGCCCGGGCGGCATGGGATCGGAGGGGTGGGCGCCGTCGCTCACGCCGACGGCGCCCGCCGCCTCACTGCACGAGGCCGATTTCCTTCAGCACCGCGGCGGTGTTGGCGATGTCGATGGCGAGCTGCTTCTCGAAGGCTTCGCCGGCGAGATAGGTGTCCGCCCAGCCCTTCTGCTTCAGCATGTCGGTCCAGGCCTTGGACTTCGCCATCTTCTCGATGACCGCCGAGAGCTCCTTCTTCTGCTCCGGGGTGATGCCGGGGGCAGCGGCGACCATGCGCCAGTTCTGGATCTCGACGTTGACGCCGGATTCCTTGAAGGTCGGCACGTCCGGGGCGTCCGGCAGGCGCTGGGCGCTCGACACGCCGAGGATGCGCAGCTTGCCGGCCTTGGCCTGGGCGTCGAACTCGGACAGGCTGGAAATGCCGACCGACACCTTGCCGCCGAGGATCGAGGCGAGCGATTCGCCGCCGCCGGAGAAGGCGATGTAGTTGAGCTTCTTCGGGTCGCCGCCGATCGCCTTCAGGATCAGGCCGGCCGCGATATGGTCCGTGCCGCCCGCCGAGCCGCCGGCCCAGGAGACCTTGGCCGGATCCGCCTTCAGCGCCGCGACGAGGTCGGCCATCGACTTCAGCGGCGAATTGGCCGGCACCGCGATGGCCTCGAACTCGCCTGTGAGGCGGGCGAGGGGCGTCACCTGGTCGAGGGTGACCGGCGACTTGTTGGTGAGGATGGCGCCGACCATCACATAGCCGCCGACGATCAGCGCATGGGGGTCGCCCTTGGACGCGTTGACGAACTGCGCGAGGCCGATGGTGCCGCCGGCGCCGGGCACGTTCAGCACCTGCACGTTGGACACCAGCTTGTCAGTCTGCAGCACGTGCTGCATCGAGCGCGCGGTCTGGTCCCAACCGCCGCCGGGCGCGGCCGGCGCCATGATCTTGAGTTCCGCCACCTCGGCCTGCGCGCCGGCGAACGGGATGCAACTGGCGAGCACGGCGGCGACGATGGCCCCGCGGAGCATCTTGGTCATTGGTTTCCTCCAGTGGATGGCGGCATTGTTGGGTCGGATGGCGCCATTGCGTATCGCGTGCAAGCTAGTGCGCAGCTTGAAACCTGTCGAGTTCCACGAAAGAACGAACAAGTTCATGATGTTGCAGTGCAAAATCGACGACTGCGCTGCGGAAGCGGCGGGCGGACGCCCCGGAAGCTGCGCCGTTCCTCTACGGTGGGCGGCCTGTCGATGCGGGGCTCGCATGCGCCGTGCCCGGCAGCCCATGCCGCGGCCTGAGCCGTGCCGCACGCGGTGCCCGCGCGGACGCCGTCGCCCCGTTTCGCGCGTATGGCAGGGCTGCGCCGGGCGCTCGATGGCTTGACGCGGGGCGGGCTCGGGGCGACATGGGGCGATATGGCAGGCAGGACCCGCACGTCGCGGTGTCCGCGCCATCAGCCGGGAGCTCCGCAATGTCCAGCTACGACGTCGATCTGTTCGTGATCGGGGCGGGCTCCGGCGGTACGCGTGCGGCCCGTATCGCCGCCGGCTATGGCGCCAAGGTGATGGTCGCCGAGGAATATCGCGTCGGCGGCACCTGCGTGATCCGCGGCTGCGTGCCGAAGAAGCTGTTCGTCTACGCCTCGCGCTTCGCGCACGAATTCGAGGACGCCGCCGGATTCGGCTGGAGCATCGCCGGCACCAGCTTCGACTGGCCGACGCTGGTCGCCAACAAGGACAAGGAGATCGCGCGGCTGGAAGGCGCCTATCGCGCCAATCTCGGCCGCTCCGGCGTCGAGATCGTCGCCCAGCGCGCCACCGTCGAGGGGCCGCATGCGGTGCGGCTGGCCGACGGCACGCGGCTGACGGCGCGGTACATCCTGATCGCCACCGGCGGCCATCCCAATCTCGGCCCGGCCATACCCGGCCGCGAGCTCGCCATCACCTCCAACGAGGCGTTTCATCTGGAGCGGCTGCCGGACAGCATGGTCATCCAGGGCGCCGGCTATATCGCGCTGGAATTCGCCTGCCTGTTCGCCGGCCTCGGCGTGACGGTGACGGTGGTGCATCGCGGCGCGCGCCTGCTGCGCGAGTTCGACGACGAGGTCGCCCAGCGGCTCGAGGCGGAGATGCGGGCGAACGGCATCGCCATCGAGCTTGGCGTCACCATCACCGGAATCCACGCCGAGGCCGGTGCCAAGCGGGTGAGCCTGTCGGACGGGCGCGAGATCGTCGCCGGCGAGGTGATGCTCGCCATCGGCCGCCAGCCCAACACTTCCGGCCTCGGGCTGGCGAATGCCGGCGTCGAGCTGGCCGCCAACGGCGCCATCAAGGTGGATGCCGGCTCGCGCACCAATGTGCCGTCGATCTACGCGGTGGGCGACGTCACCGACCGGCTGCAGCTGACCCCGGTGGCGATCCGCGAGGGCCACGCCTTCGCCGATACCGTGTTCGGCGACAAGCCGTGGACGGTCGACCATTCGCTGGTGGCGACGGCGGTGTTCACCGAGCCGGAGATCGGCGTGGTCGGCCTCACCGAGGCGGAGGCGCGGGCCAAGGGCTACCGGCTCGACATCTACAAGACCGATTTCCGCCCGATGAAGGCGACGCTGTCCGGCCGCGCCACCCGCACCTTCATGAAGCTGGTGGTCGACCAGACGACCGACCGGGTGCTCGGCGTGCACCTGATCGGCGAGGCATCGGCGGAGATGATCCAGATCGTTGGCATCGTGCTCGCCATGGGCGGCACCAAGGCGGATTTCGACCGCACCATCGCGCTGCACCCGAGCGCGGCGGAGGAACTGGTGACGATGCGCACCAAGCACGCCTCCAGCGATCTGCCCGAGCAGTCGGCGGAATCGACACCGGCCATCTGAGACGGTTCGCCTTCCCCGCACGGGACCCAGCGACAGCCGGGTTCCGCACTCGCCGTGATCGACATCGGAGGCCTCCGATGTCGATGGAGGAGTGAGGCGAGGGGGCTCCCCGCTTCCCGATCCTATCGCCCCACACCGACCCGCTATGCGGGCCACCCCTGCCCAATGGGAAGAGGCCAAGGAAGGCGTATACTGGCTCTCCCCGTTGGGTTGCGCGAGGAAAGAGCCCGCTGGCATCGCTGCAATCCTGCTGCGGCGCCACCGCTCTGGCGCTTTCCACAGCCTTGGGTGTATAAGGCCGGCCTTTTCCGCGCGGGAAGGAGACAACAAACCGCGCGACGCTGCCGATGAGGAGGCAATCATGTCTGACCGCTGGACGCCGGATAGCTGGAGGGCCAAGCCCATTCAGCAGGTGCCGGACTATCCGAACGCCGAGGCCCTGGCCGCGGTGGAGCGTCAGCTTGCCTCGTTTCCGCCGCTGGTTTTTGCAGGTGAGGCCCGCCGCCTGAAGCGCGAGCTCGGCAAGGTGGCCAAGGGCGAGGCGTTCCTGCTGCAGGGCGGCGACTGCGCCGAGAGCTTCGCCGAGCATTCGGCCGACAACATCCGCGATTTCTTCCGCGTCTTCCTGCAGATGGCGGTGGTGCTGACCTATGCCGGCGCCTCCCCCGTGGTGAAGGTGGGGCGTATCGCTGGCCAGTTCGCAAAGCCGCGCTCGGCGCCGATGGAGACCATCGGCGGCGTGGAGCTGCCGTCCTATCGCGGCGACATCGTGAACGACATCGAGTTCACGCCGGAAGGGCGCATCCCCGATCCGCGCCGTCAGGTCGAGGCGTACCGCCAGTCGGCGGCGACGCTGAACCTGTTGCGCGCCTTCGCGAATGGCGGCTACGCCAACCTCGCCAATGCGCACACCTGGATGCTGGGCTTCGTGAAGGACTCACCGCAATCCGGCCGCTACCAGGCGCTGACCGACCGCATCACCGAGGCGCTCGACTTCATGCGTGCCATCGGCATCGATCCGGAAGTGCACCCGGAGATGCGCTCGACCGATTTCTTCACCAGCCACGAGGCGCTGCTGCTCGGCTACGAGCAGGCCCTCACCCGCGTGGATTCCACCACCGGCGACTGGTACGCCACCTCCGGCCACATGATCTGGATCGGCGACCGCACCCGCCAGCCGGACCATGCGCATCTGGAATATGCCCGTGGCGTGAAGAACCCGGTCGGCCTGAAATGCGGCCCGTCGCTGAAGCCGGATGACCTCATCCGCCTTATCGACCAGCTGAACCCGGACAACGAGGCCGGCCGGCTGACGCTGATCGCCCGCTTCGGCGCCGACAAGGTGGGCGACCACCTGCCGGGGCTGGTGCGCGCGGTGCAGCGCGAGGGCCGCACCGTGGTGTGGTCGTGCGATCCCATGCACGGCAACACCGTCAAGGCGGCGTCGGGCTACAAGACGCGTCCGTTCGACCAGATCCTCTCCGAGGTGAAGGACTTCTTCGCCGTGCACGCGGCCGAAGGCACCTATGCCGGCGGCGTGCATCTGGAGATGACCGGCAAGAACGTCACCGAGTGCACCGGCGGCGCGCGGGCGATCTCCGACGCCGACCTGAAGGATCGCTACCACACCTATTGCGATCCGCGGCTCAACGCCGAGCAGGCCATCGAGATGGCCTTCCTCGTCGCCGAGCTGCTGAAGCAGGAGCGTGCGGGCCGCACCCGCCCGGTGACGCAGGCGGCGGAGTAGGGCGCTTTCGCCCGATCACTGCCGCGCCGATCACTGCCGCGCCGATCACTGCCGCGCCGATCACTCCTGCGCGAGGCCGATGCCGGTCTCGCGCACGCCGGCGGCGGTACATTGATCCGCCACGCGAAGCGACGATAATCGGACGGCGGACGGGGAACCCCTCGTCCGCCGTCTTGCGTTTTGTCGGCCCGAGCGTGCAGGAGGATCATCGTGCTTCACATCGATCTGCCGAACCGGCCAGCGAGGCCCGCAGCGGTACGGGACCAGATGCGTGCGCGGAAGATCGCGACGTTGAAGGAGCTGTCCGATATCCGTGCCACTGGCTTCGGTGGCGCCGACGGCGTGGCGATCCTGGGCTACCCGCTCTGACGCTGCCACAGCGGGCGGCGACATGCCGTCCGCCGTCCGGTATCGCCGATCCGCGGAGGACACGGCCATGAAAGATGCGGCCATGAACGACATACTGATCGTCGGCGCCGGCCCGGTCGGGCTGACGCTCGCCGCCGTGCTGGTGCGCCACGGCGTGCGGGTGCGGCTGGTCGACAAGCTGGCGTCAGCCTCACCCTATTGCCGCGCCATCGGCGTCACACCGCGCACGCTGGAGGTGATGGACGATCTCGGCCTCGCCGGTGCACTGGTCGACGCCGGCATATGGCTCGACGGGCTGCGCACCCTGGTGCACGGCCATCCCGCGCGCGACAGCGACAACGACTTCGCCGACCTGCCCTATGCCCAGCTCGGCGTGCCGCAGGACGCCACCGAGCGCCTGCTGGCCGGGCATCTCGCCGGCCAGGGCGTCGGAATCGAGCGCGGGGTGGAGCTCGCCGGCCTGACGCAGGACGAGACGGGCGTCGAGGCACGCTTCGCCGACGGTTCTTCCGCGCGCTTCGCCTATGTCGTCGGCTGCGACGGCGCGCATAGCGCGGTGCGCCGGGTGCTCGGCATCGCCTTCGAGGGCGAGGCCTGGCCGATGGAATTCATGCTCGGCGACGTGCGCATCGACTGGGACCTTCCGCCCGAGCAGGACTTGCCGCGCGGGCGGGCGCTGTTCGCGCTGCGCCCGATTCCCGAGGCGCCGCCGGACCTGTTCGTCGCCATCCCGCTGCCGGAGCGCGGGCGCTACCGCGTCTCGATGGTCGCGCCGGAGCGGCTCGGCGCCCCGGGGCAGGGCACCGGCCACGGCATCCAGATCGACCGGCCGGGCGCCACGCTCGCCGACCTGCAGGAGGTCGCCGACCGGCTGCTGCCGGATCCGCCGAGGCTGTCGGAATTGCGCTGGTCGTCGATCTTCCGCATCTCGATGCGGCTCGCCGCGCGCTATGGCACCGGGCGGGTGTTCATCGCCGGCGACGCCTGCCACATTCATCCGCCGACCGGCGGGCAAGGGATGAACACCGGCATCCAGGACGCCTACAATCTCGGCTGGAAGCTGGCGGCGGTGGCGCGCGGCGAGGCCGGCCCGGCCCTGCTCGCGAGCTACGAGGCCGAGCGGCGCCCGGTCGCCGAGGCGGTGATCGCCCGCACCGTCGAGCAGTCGCTGAATTTCGGCCGGCCGCGGCCGCCGGAGGACCGGCTGGCCGATACCCAGCTGCTGGTGAACTATCGCGGCGGTCCGCTCAGCGTCGGTGCCGCTGTCGGCCCGGTGGAGCCCGGTGACCGGCTGCCGGAGGTGCAGGGCCTGCGCCGCCACGGGCTCGGCTTCCCGCTCCGCCTTGCCGATGCGGTGCGCGGACCGGATCTCGTGCTGCTCGCCACGGTGCGGCGCGGCGAGGTTTCGGCGCTGGAGGCATTGGCGGCGCAGCTGCGCGCCTCGGTGCGGGCGCCGCTCCGGCTGGTGGCGGTGGCGCCCGGCGACGCGGCGGTGGAGGCGCCGCCGGGCGTCAGCCTGTTCTACGATGCGGCCGGCATGTTCGCCGCCGCCTTCGGCCCGGCCCCGGCGGCGCTGATCGTCCGGCCGGACAAATATGTCGGCTGGACGGGCGCGGTGGGCGATGCCGGGGGCATGCTGGATTATCTCACCGGCGTGCTCGGGCTGGCGGCGGGGTGAGGTGAAGCCTCACCAGCCTTCCAGCACGATCTTGCCGATGGCGCGGCCGCTCTCCAGCGCCGCATGGGCGCGCTTGAGGTTCTCCGCCGTGATCGGCCCGTAATTGGCGCCGAGCGTGGTCTTCACCTGCCCGGCGTCAACCAGCCGCGCCACCTCGTCGAGCAGGTCGTGCTGGGCGATCATGTCCGGCGTGCCGAACAGCGGCCGGGCAAACATGAACTCCCAGTGCAGCGAGGCGCTCTTCTGCTTCAGCAGGCGCACATCGATCAGGTCGGGATCGTCGATCAGCGCCACCTGGCCCTGCGGCTTCAGCGCCTTGACGATCTCCGGCCAGTGGGTGTCGGTGCCGGTGAGGCTGAACACGTGGTCGGCGCCTTCGAAGCCGGCCCTGGCGAGTTCCTCGGACAGCGGCCGGGTGTGGTCGATCACCGCGTGGGCGCCGAGCTTTTCCAGCCATTCCCGGCTCTCCGGCCGCGAGGCGGTGCCGACCACGGTGAGCCCGGTCAGCTGGCGGGCGAACTGGACGGCGAGCGAGCCGACGCCGCCGGCGGCGCCGATGATCAGCAGAGTGCCGGCGCTGTCGCGCGTGAGGCGCAGCCGGTCGAACAGCGCCTCCCAGGCGGTGATGGCGGTGAGCGGTAGCGCCGCCGCCTCGGCAAAGCCGAGCGAGGCCGGCATATGGCCGACGATGCGCTCGTCGACCAGATGGAACGGTGCGTTGGTGCCGGGCCGGTTGATGGCGCCGGCGTAGAACACCTTGTCGCCCGGCTTGAACAGCGTCACCTCGGCGCCGACCGCCTCGACGATGCCGGCCGCGTCCCAGCCGAGGATCACCGGCTCGGCGGCGGTGCCGGCACGGCGCATCCGCACCTTGGTGTCGACCGGATTGACGGCGATCGCCTTCACCGCGACCTTGAGGTCGCGCGGGCCGGGCGCCGGCTCCGGCGTGTCGAAGGCGAAGAGCGCGCGCTCCTCGGAGATGGGCAGCGAGTCGATGTAGCCGATGGCCTTCATAACGTGTCTCCCGCGCTTTCGCGCCGTGATGCGGATCGGCAGCGAATGTCGGCAAGGCGGCCGGGTCCTGCAAGAACGCACGAAATTGTCGGCTGGTATCGAAAATGTAAGCCCCTTACGTCGCCCGGCGCCGCATCCTACATTCCGCCGGTCGGACGGAGCGGATCATGGCGAGGCGGCACAGCAATTACACGCGAGGCACCGGCTGCCCGGTGGAGGCGGCGCTGGAGATCATCGGCGCCAAATGGAAGGGTGGGGTGATCTATCACCTGCTGGAGGGCGAGCTGCGCTTCATGGAACTGCAGCGGCGCATGCCGACCGTGTCGCAGCGCATCCTCTCCAAGGCGCTGCGCGAGCTGGAGGCCGATGGCGTGATCGACCGCACCGTCTATCCCACCGTGCCGCCGCAGGTCGGCTACCGGCTCACCCCGGAGGGAGAAGCGCTGCGCGCGGCGGTGCTCAGCCTGCGCGAATGGGGCGCGCGGCGCACGCCGCCGGTGTGTGCCCTCGCGGCGGAGTGATCGGTCGCAACCCATCTCATGTACTGCGCAAGAATTATTCGGCAATATATTGAAATATAACGATTCTAACGCACGCACAGCCCTGTTTCCCTCCGAGCGAGAAAAGCTTTAGAACAGCAGCCGACATCGTTCCGCATGGCGCGGGACGCGGATTATGCTGATGCCCCTCGACGCTCCTCCGCAGGCGTTCGCCGCGCCCGCCCGCATCATTCTCGACCTCACCGACGTGGTGATCCTGCTTTCCGCCGGCGGCGGGATCGGCGGCATCATCCGGGTGGTGGTGCGCCTCGCGCACCATGCGACGGCCGGCGGGGCCGAGCCTCCGGTGATGCTCGCCTTCTATCACCCCGCCCGCAAGGCCTATGTCGGCATCGACCCGGCGCTGTTCGCCGACGACAGCTGGACGCGGCCGGCCGATCTGCGCTCCGCGCTCGGCCTCATCGGCGTGCCGGTGCCGTTCGTCGGCACGCGGCATTTTGACGAGCCGGTGCGCCGTTTCTGGCACATCGCCCGCCGCCGGCTGAAGAACTGGCGCGCTGCCCGTGCCGAGCGCGCCCCGGCTGGCGCGCGGCCCGTCGGCTGGGCGCTGCGCCCGCTCGATCTCGCGCCGGGCGAGGCGGTGCGCGCGGCGGTGCTCGGCATGGCGTGGATGGTGCCGCAGCAGATCGAACGGCTGCGGGCGCTGGCGCCGCAGGTCGAGATCGTCACCCTGATCCACGACCTTATCCCGCTGACCGCCGGCAACGAGGAACTGCCGAACCCCGCCTTCGTGCACTGGTTCCGCAGCCTCGTGCGGCAGACCACGCACTTCCTCGCCGTCTCCCGCTACACGGCCGACGAGGTCGAGCGCGAGGTGGTCGCGATGGGCGGGCATGTCGAGCGCATGGACGTGGTGCCGCTCGCTCATGAATTCGCCTTCGAGGGGACGCCGGACCTCTCGGTCGTACCGCCCGGCGAGTTCGTGGTGACGGTCGGCTCGCTCGGGCACCGGCGCAAGAATCTCGACCTGCTGCTGGATGTCTGGGGCCAGCTGGGCAAGCGGCTCGGGCCGGAGCGGCTGCCGACCCTCGTCATCGCCGGCGCGCATGGCCGGCAGGCGGCGCGGCGCGAGGCGGCGATCGCCCGCCATCCCGAGCTCAGCGACAAGGTGGTGCTGGTCGACCGGCCGAACGACGCCAAGCTGGCGGCGCTCTACCGGGCGTGCCTGTTCCACGTCTATCCCAGCCGCTACGAGGGCTGGGGCCTGCCGGTAGGCGAGGCGGCGTGGTTCGGCAAGCTCTCGGTATGCTCCGGGATCACCTCGATTCCCGAGGTGATGGGGCCGGCCGCCGACTATTTCGACCCGGCCGACGCCGAGGCGATGGCGGCGGCGCTGGAGAAGCCGATTCGCGACCGGGCCTATCTCAGGGGGCGCGAGGCGGAGATCGCGGCGATGGGGCTGCGCAAATGGGCGGACGTCGCCCGCACCCTCGTCGCGAAGCTCACGCGATGAACCCCATGCCGCGTGGTACAACAGCGATTGCCGAGCCCTCGGCGAGCCATTAAATCAGCCTTATGTCCAGCGCTCCCGTCGACCAGCTCCTCATTGCCTTCGCCCAGCTCAACCCGATCGTCGGCGACGTCGCCGGCAATCTGGAGAAGGCGCGCGCCGCCCGGTCCCTCGCGGCCGAACAGGGCGCCGACCTCATCCTGTTCACCGAGCTGTTCATTTCCGGATATCCGCCGGAAGACCTGGTGCTGAAACCTGCCTTCCAGGCCGCCTGCCGCAGGGCGGTGGAAATGCTGGCGGCCGACACCATCGATGGCGGGCCGGCGGTGCTGATCGGCTCGCCCTGGGTCGATGGCGACAAGCTCCACAACGCGGTGGCGCTGCTGGAGGAAGGGCGGATCGCCACGCTGCGCTACAAGGTCGACCTGCCCAATTACGGCACGTTCGACGAGAAGCGCATCTTCGCCGCCGGGCCGATGCCGGGGCCGATCCCGTTCAAGGGCGTGCGGCTCGGCGTACCGGTGTGCGAGGACATCTGGACGCCGGATGTCGTGGAGTGCCTGTCGGAGACCGGCGCCGAGATCCTGCTGGTGCCGAACGGCTCGCCCTATCGCCGCACCGTCTATGACGAGCGCATGAACATCGCCGTCGCCCGCGTGGTCGAGAGCGGGCTGCCGCTCGCCTATATCAACCAGCTGGGCGGTCAGGACGAGCTGGTGTTCGACGGCGGCTCCTTCGTGCTCAATGCCGATCGCTCGCTCGCCATCCAGTTCCCGAATTTCCAGGAGCGGGTGCGCATCACCCGTTGGGAACGCTGGGCCGATGGCTGGCGCTGCGAGGAGGGCGCGCGCGCCCCGCTGCTCACCGGCGACGAGGCGGATTACGCCGCCTGCGTGATGGGCCTGCGCGACTATGTGGAGAAGAACCGCTTCCCCGGCGTGGTGCTCGGCCTGTCGGGCGGCGTCGATTCGGCTCTGGTGGCGGCGATGGCGGTCGACGCGCTCGGCGCGGCGCGGGTGCATTGCGTGATGCTGCCCTACCGCTTCACCTCCAACGAGTCGCTCTCCGATGCCTCGGCGGTGGCCGAGGCGCTGGGCTGCCGCTACGACATCGTGCCGATCGCCGAGGCGGTGGAGGGGCTGGAAGCCTGCCTCAAGCCGCTGTTCGCCGGCACCGAGCGCGGCATCACCGAGGAGAACCTCCAGTCGCGCGCCCGCGGCACCATCCTGATGTCGGTATCGAACAAGTTCGGCTCGATGGTGGTGACCACCGGCAACAAGTCGGAAATGTCGGCCGGCTATGCCACGCTCTACGGCGACATGAATGGCGGCTACAATCCGTTGAAGGACCTGTACAAGACGCAGGTGTTCCGCCTCTGCCACCTGCGCAATGTCTGGAAGCCGGCCGAAGCGCTTGGCCCCGACGGGCGGGTGATGCCGGACAACGTCATCATCAAGCCGCCGACCGCCGAGCTGCGCGAGAACCAGAAGGACCAGGACAGCCTGCCGCCCTACGAGGTGCTGGACGCCATCCTCGAAGGGCTGGTGGAGAAGGAGCTGCCGGTCGCCGAGATCGCCGCGCAGGGCTTCGATGCGGCGCTGGTGGCGCGGGTGGAGCGCATGCTGAACCTCGCCGAATACAAGCGCCGGCAGGCGGCGCCGGGGGTGAAGATCACCCCGCGCAATTTCGGCCGCGACCGCCGCTATCCGATCACCAACCGGTTCCGCGAGACCGCTTAGCACCTCAGGCGGCCATTGTCGGCGCCGCGCCTCAAGCCGGCGGTTGCCGGCGTAAGGCCTTGCGCCGGCCACTGCCGCAGTCGTGATGCGCCGAGCCGGCGCGCCGGTGGTATCACTGGCGTCGGCTGTGGTTTGCGGGGGCTGCCGTCGACGTGCGGTGGCCCGGAGCCGGGCGGAGGCACGCTGTGAAGGCGGCGAGGACGATCGGGTTCGCCATGCTGCTGGCCGGAGGCCTCGGCCTCGCGCCGGTCGTGGCGCAGGACATGCTGCGTCATCTCGACCTGAATTCGCCGCAGATGACGACGGCCGAGATGAGCCGCGCCGATGTCGAGGCGCTGGTCGCGGCGGCACAGCCGGGCAAACCTGTCGATCTCGCGGGGCGGCGGCTCAATGGCCTCGATCTGTCCGGCCTCGACCTGACCGGGGCGAATTTCCGCGCCGCGCTGCTTAACCGCGTCAATCTCTCCGGCGCGCATCTCGACGGCGCGGTGTTCGATCAGGCGTGGATGCTGAAGGCCGACCTCTCCGGCGCCAGCCTGAAGAAGGCCAGCCTGTTCAGCACGCAGGCACAGGACAGCCGGCTCGCCGGCGCCGACCTTGCCAGTGCCCGCATCGCTGGCGATCTCTCTCGCGCTGATCTTCGCGGGGCCAATCTCTCCGGTGCCGATTTCAGCGCCGACATGCGCAACCAGTCCATGGGGCTGATGCGCGGCGTGCTGAACTCGGCCGATCTCGAGGGCGCCGATCTCGCGGGCGCCAACCTGTCCCGCGCCCAGCTCCGCTATGCCAATCTCCGGGGCGCCAATCTGGCGGGGGCCTCGCTGGTCGGCATGGATGCCGCCGGTGCCGACCTCACCGGCGCCAATGTGGCCGGCGCCGACTTCAGCAATGCGGATGTCGATTCGGCGCGGCTGATCGGCCTTGTCGGCCTCGCGGCGGCGAAGAATCTGGATGCCGCCCGCAATCTCGGCCTTTCCATCCGCCAGTGACGGAAAGGCCCGGTTGTAAGCCGGCCCGGCCTCGGCGATAAGCCTGCTCCATGACCCGCGCTCCCGTTCTCCGCTTCGCCCCGTCGCCGACCGGCCTCCTGCATGTCGGCAATGCCCGTAGCGCGCTCTACAACGCGCTGTTCGCCCGGCGAGAGGGCGGCACCTTCATCCTGCGCTACGACGACACCGACACCGCGCGCTCGACGCGCGAGTTTGCGGAGGCGATCGCGCAGGACATGGCGTGGTTCGGCATCGCGCCGGATCGCGTCGAGCGGCAGTCGGAACGGCTCGCGCTCTATGACGCTGCCGCCGACCGGCTGCGGGCGGAGGGGCGCCTCTATCCCGCCTACGAGACCGAGGAGGAGCTGGAGACCCGCCGTCTCTCGCGCCGCCGGCGCGGCCTGCCGCCGGTCTATGATCGTGCGGCGCTGAAGCTCACCGCCGAGGACCGCGCCCGCCTCGAGGCGGAAGGGCGGCGCCCGCACTGGCGCTTCCGGCTCGAGGGGCGCCCGGTGACGTGGGACGACCTCGTGCGCGGGCGCCAGAGCATCGATTCGTCCGGCCTGTCCGATCCGGTGCTGGTGCGCGCCGACGGCTCCTATCTCTACACCTTCACCTCGGTGGTCGACGACATCGACATGGGGATCACCCATGTCATTCGCGGCGAGGACCACGTCACCAACACCGCGGTGCAGATCGAGATCATCGAGGCGCTGGGCGGCGCGGTGCCGGCCTTCGGCCACCACAATTTGCTCACCTTGCCGAGCGGCGAGGGGCTGTCGAAGCGGCTCGGCCATCTGTCGCTGCAAGCGCTGCGCGAGGACGGGCAGGAGGCGCTCGCGGTGGCGGCGCTCGCTTTGTTCACCGGCACCTCGCTGGCGGTGGAGCCGGCGGCCGATCTCGACGCGCTCGCCGCCCGCATCGATCTCGCCGCCATCTCCCGCGCGCCGGCGCGCTTCGACCCGGCCGATCTCGCGGCGCTCACCGCCGGCACGCTGCATGTGCTGCCCTTCTCGGCGGTGGAGGCGCGGCTCGCCGCGCTCGGCATAGGCGGCGGCGAGCCGTTCTGGCTGGCCGTGCGCGGCAATCTGGCGACGCTCAAGGACGCGGCGCTGTGGTGGCGGGTGGTCGAGGGGCCGGTCGCGCCGGTCATTGCCGGCGAGGATGCGGATTTCCTCGCACAGGCCGCCGAGCTGCTGCCGCCGGCGCCGTGGGGCGAGGAAGTCTACGCCGACTGGCTGGCGGCGCTGAAGCCGGCATCAGGCCGCAAGGGGCGGGCGCTGTTCCACCCGCTGCGCGCGGCGCTGACCGCCGCCGAGAGCGGACCGGAGCTCAAGGCGCTGCTGCCGCTGATTGGCCGGGAGCGGGCTCAGGCGCGCCTGAGGGGCGAGGCCGCCTGACGGCTCGCCGCCCCCTCGTGGGGATTGTCGGTTCTTTTAGGACACAAACGGAGGCGGCGGGAGCCGCTCCGATTTCGGGCAACAGACGGAGGAGGCCGGAGCCGCTCCGTGATCGTCGACGCATGGCGGTGAGCGATCCGCACCGCCGTCGTCCGACTTATTGCGCCGGCGCCACCGGCTGCTGCTGCTGCGTGCGGGGACGCGGCGTCGCCGGGGCGGCGGCAGGAGTTGCCGGACGCGGCTGCGCCATCTCGCGCGAGGTATCCTCGGTCACCACGATGTCGCCCTTGCGCAGGGTCGGATCGGTCTCGCTCGACAGCGCCTGCGCCCAGCTCTGGCCGGCCGGGCGGCAGGAGCAGGCCTGCGAATACTGCTTCTTGTAGAGCAGCGCGTTGGGCAGCGACATGTAGCTCTGGCCGCTGACGCTGACGGCGTTGTCGATGTCCTCGCCGGAGCTGCGATAGACGTAGAGCCGCGCCTCGGTGCCCGGGCACTGGCGCTGGCACTGGGCCTCGTCCGAGGCGAAGCTGTTGGCGTTGGTGCTGTAGGAGATCGGGAAGAAGAAGCCGTCGCAGGTGCGCACGCAGACGGTGCGATAATTCGACGACTTCGGCGTCTCCATCTCCAGCGGCTGGGCGTCCATCGACGGCGCCTCGTCCGATTCCGGATCCTGGCGCGGCACGCCGAACAGCTGTTCGAAGAAGTTGCGCGGCCGCTGCGGGGCCGCCGCCGCCGCGCGCGACTCGCCGAGCGCGGCCTGGTACTGCGGGCCGCAATTGTTCTGTGCCAGCGCGGTGATCAGCTGACGGCGCTGCTGGTCGTTGCCGCTGCGCTCGCCGCGGGCCTCGATCATGGTGCGGTCGAGCGTCGAGCGGGCCTGGGCGAGCCGGCGGTTCAGCCCTTCGCATTGCGGCGGCAGCTGCGGCTGGAAGATCAGGAAGCCGCGCTTGTCGCAGCCCAGCTGGCGCACCTGCGCGCTGAGATTGGCGACGTCCTGCTGCTGCTGGCCGATGACGGCGCTCAGATCGCGCTGGCCGCCGCCGCGGTCGAGCTGGGCGAGCTGCCCCTCCAGACGGACGCAGGCGCCGGCATCCTGCGCCATGGCCGCGCCCGTGCCGACCACCAGCAGGGCGAGCGCTGTGAGGGAGGAACGCACGGCGGAGGCGCGTGAGAGGCCGGCACTGGCGGTTGTCATTGGTCGGTACTGTCCTGCGCGTTCGGGGCCGCACGTCACGGGCGCGACTCCATAAGATCCCTGCACCAAGCACGTCGAGATTGGCCAAAGTTTGAACTCGTCTCCGGCCGACAAGGCAAGCCGGCGAGGCGAGCCTGGAGTCACGAGTTCCAATGGCCGGGCTCTGCCGGATTGGAGTACCGTCGCGTTGCGGGCGCGGCAACACACCCCATATCACGCTCGCCCCGATATTGGAGACACAAGTCGATGACCATTCGCCGTTTGCGTGCCCTGCTCCCCGTCCTTGCGCTCGGCCTCGCGGCCGTGCTGGCGCCGGGCCTCGGCGGCATCGCGCGGGCCGACGGCCCCGATCTCATCTTCAGGAAGTCGACGGTGTGGAAGTTCCTCACCCCGGACGACAAGCTCGCCACCTATGCCATTGACGATCCGATGGTGGAGGGCGTCGCCTGCTACTACACCGTGCCGGAAAAGGGCGGCGTCTCCGGCATGTTGGGGGTGGCGGAGGAGGTGTCGGACATCTCCATCGCCTGCCGGCAGGTGGGGCCGATCGCCTTCAAGGGCAAGTTCGAGCAGGGCGACGTGGTCTATCGCGAGAGCCGGTCGCTGATCTTCAAGAAGATGCAGATCGTGCGCGGCTGCGACGTGAAGCGCAACGTTCTGGTGTATCTGGTCTATTCCGACAAGCTGATCGACGGCAGCCCGAAGAACTCCACCACCAGCGTGCCGGTCATGCCGTGGGGCGCGCAGACGGAAGCGCCGCGCTGCGCCGACTTCGTGCGCTAGTGGCGCAAAAGCAATAGTCCGGCGGAAAACGCAAAAAGGCCGGTCGATGCCGGCCTTTTTCAGGGAAGAGGCCTGGCCTCTTCAGGGAAGGCGAGGGGCCTCAGCGGCAGGTGATGGCGACGGTGTCGCGGCAGGAGCCGCCGGTGCAGGTGGTCTGCGCCGTCTTGGCGGCGACGGAGATGCGCAGCGCGTCGCTGGTCACCTTGCCGAAGCTCACGGCGCGCTCGAAATCGTGCACCCGGCACCAGGCGTCGGCGATGGCCTGGCCGCAGGCGCCGCCATTGGCGACGCAATTGTCGACGCCGTAGCCGTCGGACATGTCGACGACGAACATCTTGCCGGCTTCCTGAGCCAGGCCGAGCGTCGGAACGGCAGCGGAAAGGGCGGCGGCGAGGAGGGCAGAACGGAACATCGTTGCGGCGCGCATGGCTGGACACTTTTACCGGAAGCTCGCCGACAGCGAGCAGACGCCGCAGCAGACGACAAAAAGCTTAAGCCCACGCTAAAGTTCCACGGCGAACCGTGCGTCGGGCCCGGCGGCTGGATAAACGTGGGGGCTCCGGCTCGTCAACCGGCCGTCGCTGCGAAGCGGTACGGCCTTGACGTCGCCGTGCAAACGGAACAAGAGGCGCGGCCTCCGTGCAACAGTGGCCGGGGGATCTGAGGGAAGGCGAACATATGTCGGCAGTTTCGGGAGCGGACAATTCGGGCACGGTGCTGCCCGAGCTCAAGCTCTACAACACGCTCACGCGCCAGCGCGAAGCCTTCGCGCCGCTCGATCCCAAGCTCGTGCGCATGTATGTGTGCGGACCGACCGTCTATGACCTCGCCCATATCGGCAATGCGCGCCCGGTGATCGTGTTCGATCTCGTCTACCGGCTGCTGCGCCACCTCTACGGGCCGTCGCACGTCAAATATGTGCGTAACATCACCGACGTCGACGACAAGATCAACGCACGCGCGGCGCAGGAATATCCCGGGCTCGACCTCAACGAGGCGATCGCCAAGGTGACCTTCTCCACCGAGGCGCAGTTCCACGACGACCTCGAGGCATTGGGCGTGCTCCACCCCGACGTGGAACCCCGCGCGACCGAGCACATTGCCGAGATGCGCGACCTCATCGAGCGCCTCGTCGCCTCCGGCCACGCCTATGTCGCCGAGGACCACGTGCTGTTCTCGGTGCCGTCCATGCCCGACTATGGCCGGCTGTCGAACCGCCCGCTGGAGGACATGATCGCCGGCGCCCGCGTCGACGTCGCGCCCTACAAGCGCGACGCGATGGACTTCGTGCTGTGGAAGCCGTCCAAGATCGGCGAGCCGGGCTGGCCCTCGCCGTCCGGCATCGCGGTGCCCGGCCGTCCCGGCTGGCACATCGAGTGCTCGGCGATGAGCTGGAAGCATCTCGGCGAGACCTTCGACATCCATGGCGGCGGCATCGACCTGGTCTTCCCGCACCATGAGAACGAGCTGGCGCAGTCGCGCTGCGCCTTCCACACCGGCGTGATGGCTAAGCTGTGGATGCATAACGGCTTCCTGCAGGTGGAAGGCGAGAAGATGTCGAAGTCGCTCGGCAACTTCGTCACCATCCGCGACCTGCTCGCCGACTGGCCAGGTGACGTGCTGCGCCTCAACATGCTGAAGACCCACTACCGCCAGCCGATCGACTGGACGGTGAAGGGGCTGGAGGAGAGCGCCCGCACGCTGGAGCAGTGGTTCGACATCGCCACGACGGAGGCGCATCCGCGCCCGGCGCCGGCGGTGCTGGAGGCGCTGTGCGACGACCTCAACACGCCCAAGGCCATCGCCGAGATGCACGCGCTGAAGGACCATGCCGGCAAGAAGGCACTGGCCGGCACGCTGGCCTTCCTCGGCTTCGAACCCGCGCGCCTCGCGGCGTGGAGCGCGGCGCACGCGCCGGTGCTGGCGATCTCCGAGCAGGAGATCGAGTCGCGCATCGCCGAGCGCATCGCCGCCCGGCGCAACCGCGATTTCGCCGCCTCCGACCGCATCCGCGACGAATTGCTGGCGCAGGGCGTGGCGCTGAAGGATAATAAGGACGGTTCCACCACCTGGGAGGCCAAGCGTTGAGCGACAAGCCTGCCGCTGGCCTGCGGCCTTTCCTGCCCAGCGACACGCCGGCTCTTGCCGCGCTCATCGCCGAGTCGATCTTCGAGCTGACCGGCGACGACTATGACGATGACCAGCAGGAAGCCTGGGCGGCCGCGGCGGCCGACGAGGAGATGCTGGCGCCGCGCCTCGCCCGCGCGCTGACGCTGGTGGCCGAGCGCGACGGCGAGCCGGTGGGCTTCATCGCGCTCGCCGACAACAAGGTGATCGACCTGCTTTACGTGCGTCCGGACGTCGCCGGCGAGGGCGTCGGGGCGCAGCTGCTCGACGCGGCGGAGCGGCTGGCGGCGGCGCGCGGCGCCAAGAGCCTCACGGCGGATGCGAGCGACACCGCGCTCGGCTTCTTCCAGAAGCAGGGCTATGTGCCGAAGAGCCGCAACACCGTGCCGCGCGGCGCGGTCTGGCTCGGCAATACCACGGTAGAGAAGCAGCTGGCGGGCGAGTCCGCCGGCCGCTGAACGGGGCGCGCCGGTCGATGAGATCGGCAGCGGACCTGCCTGGCGTCAGGTAGGCTCCTGATATGTTCTTCTGCCCATGGAGGGCTGATGAGCAAAGATCAGGATCGCATGGTCTATCGAAACGCCAAGGGCGATTGGGTCAACAAGCGCAACGATGCGGAGCATGCATCGAGCGTGCATCGGATCCAGGCCGAAGCGGAAGCCGCCGCGCGCGCGATGTTGTCCCGACAGGGCGGCGGCGAACTCACCCTGAAGGGAACCGACCGCCTTATCCGCAGCAAGGATACCATTGCCCCAGGCAAGGATCCCACTCCACCGCGCGACAGCGAATACTGACTCCGCCGGCCGCTGAACGGCCGGCCGGGTCCGTCCCGCTCCGCTACATGCGGTCGAGCACCTGCTCGGCGGCCTCGCCGTGCAGTTCGGCTTCCGGCACGTTGGACAGCGCGGTGGCGAGCTTCGGCATCACCGCGCGCACATTGTGCGCGACCAGCATGCGGATCGGCCGGCCGACATTGACGAAGCCGGTCGACTGCATGTGATCGAACAGCCGCAGCAGCGGGTCCCAGAAGCCGGCGATGTTCAGCACCATCACCGGCTTGCGATGGCGGTTGAGCTGCACCCAGGTGAGCTGCTCGACCAATTCCTCCAGCGTGCCGATGCCGCCCGGCAGCGCGAGGAAGGCGTCGGCCCGCTCGAACATCAGCCGCTTGCGCTCATGCATGTCGCGGGTGACGATCAGCTCGTGGGCGTATTCGAAGGCCTGTTCCTTGCCGATCAGGAAGTCGGGGATGATGCCGGTGACATGGCCGCCGGCCTCGGCGCAGGCGCGCGCGGTCGCCCCCATCAGCCCGACGCCGCCGCCGCCATAGATGAGGCGGATGTTCTCCTGCGCGAGCAGGCGCCCCAGCTCCAGGGCGGCTTCGAGATAGATGGGTTCGTCCCCGCTGGCCGCCCCGCAATAAACGCATAAGCTCTTGATCTTGGTCATGCTGCCATGATGCAGCGCAGCGCGGGGCCGTCAAGCGGCAGCGCGGGGCGCCGGGAGACGGGAACGGGACGGCGCCGGGTTTAGAACTCGACGCCGAGCTTCAGCAGCAGCTGATGCTTCTCGTGGCTGATGAGGTCGAGATTGCCCTCGCCCTCCGAGGCGGAGCCGGCGATCTGGTAGGAATAGGCCGCCTTGAAGTAGGCCGACTTGCCGAGCTGGGTGTACAGGCTGGGGCCGAGATAGAGCGCGCCGCCCTCGAAACTGTCGAGCCCGGCGCCCTCGAAGCCGGCGAGATAGCGCAGCTCGCCGCCGAGGAAGAAGCCGGGCGCCGCCTGCCAGCTGAGCGCGCCGGAGATTTCCAGCCCGCTTTCCTTGTCGCTGCCGGCCCATTCCGGCTCGTAGGCGAGGTTGATGGCGCCGAACAGCGTCTCCGACATGATCTCCCGGTCGATCAGCAGCCGGATCGGCAGGCCGAATCCGTCGACGCGCGCGCCGGAATCGTCGTCGAAGCGGCTCCATTCCGGCTCGATGGCGAGGGTGAGGCCGACCGGCGAATGCTCCCAGCTGAGCAGGCGGTACTTGATCTCCGCCGACAGCCCGTTGAAGCCGCCGCCGCTGGTGTCGTCGAGATCCTCGATATTGCTGATGTCGGCATGGGCGAAGGAGGCGCTCACCCCGACGGTCAGGTTGCGGGTGAAGCCGTACTCGTATTCCAGCTCGCCTTCCCAGGCGTGGTAGGTCGAGGAGGCGTCGCTGTCCTCCGCCGCCCGGTTGAAGCGGCCGACCGCCGAGATCGACAGCTCCTGTTCGCCGCGATCATTGGTGTCCGAGCCCTCGGTGAAGCCGAAGATGTTCTCGGTGTCGATCTCATAGCCCGCATCGCCCGCCGAGGCGGCCGGTGTTCCCGGCAGGTCCGCCGCCTGCGCCGGAAGCGTCGCCAGCCCAAGGAAGCCGGCGCAGATGCACGCAGAAGCGAGGAGCGGCGCGCGGTGGGATTTGCGCGCGATCGGGTGGCGGGATGCGGGCACGACTTCCTCCGGTTTTATGAATTTACCGAAGGATATTTATGAGTCTTCTTTTTGTAAACGGACGAATACAGTATTATATAGTTTATTATCTTCTTAATCTAATGGTGAATTTAGTAATTGGCGTGTATTAAAATTACGTAACGTCACTTGTCTCGATGCCGCGGTGGGAGGCGGAGTGGAATCGTGGCATCGATGTCACCTCGGTTCGTGCAGTGATTCACGTGGTGTCATGACAACTCGCCCCCTCGTAACGTTCCCGGATCGCCGCCTGAGCGCGGTCGCGGCGCCGGTGACGGCTTTCGACGACGCGCTGCGCACGCTGGCGCTCGACCTCGTCGACACGCTGCGGGCGGCGCCGGGCATCGGCATCACCGCCGCCCATGTCGGCGTGCCGCTGCGGGTGGTGGTGCTGGAGCTGCCGGACGACCCGGAACCGAGCCTCTACGTCAATCCGGAGCTGGTGTGGGTATCCGAGGAGACGGAGCGCCACGCCGAGGGCAGCGTCTCCATGCCCGGCGTCACCGAGGAGATCGAGCGGCCGGCGCGGGTGCGGGTGCGCTATCAGGATATCGACGGCACCATGCATGAGGAGGAGACCGGCGGACTGCGCGCCGTGTGCCACCAGCATGAGATCGATCAGCTCGACGGTGTCTTCTGGCTGCAGCGGCTGTCGCGGCTCAAGCGCGAGCGGACGGTCAAGCGCTACGGCAAGCTCGGACGTCCGCCGGCGCGGTGACGCGCGGCAACCCCGGCCGGCTCTGCCGTATGACGAGGCCGTGCCTCTCACACAGGCGGGCCTTCGTCCCGCTGCCGTCCTCCGCCCTCTGGTCCTTTCGCTCCCATGTCTTCCCACCGCCGCAATCATCGTCTATCGACGATAGGCGATGAACGCTGACGCTCCCAATTCCGACGATCTGCTTGCGCTGCGCCTGCGCGCGCTCGGCCACCCGGCGCGCCTCGCGATCCTGCGCGCGCTCGCCGAACGCGACCGCTGTGTCTGCGGCGAGATCGTGCGCGGCCTGCCGTTGGCCCAGTCCACCGTCTCGCAGCATCTCAAAGTGCTGAAGGAAGCCGGGCTGATCGCCGGCACGGTCGAGGGGCCGCGCTCCTGCTACTGCCTCGACCGCGACGCACTGGCCGGGCTGTCCGCCGAACTGTCCGCCCTGTTCGCCTCGGCCGCCGCGCCGGTCCCGGCGGCGCCCGCGCCGGGCGCTCTCGCTGCGGATCGTGCCGCCGCGCCGCTCCACGCCCCCGCGGGCTGCAACCCTCCCATGCGGCCGAAGACCGTCTCCATGGCCGTCGGAGACTTGGCATCCGCGGTCGCGCCTCCTATTTCCACAGCGTCCGCCGGCGAATTGCCGGCCGGCTCCTGATCACCCGGAAGTCTCCCATGTCCGCACCCGAGGCCGGCACCGCCCTGTCGCGCCGCTCCGCCAAGCCCGACCAACCCCCGCGCGGCAGCCTGCTCGTCGCGCTGAAGGGGCTGATGCCCTATCTGTGGCCGGCCGAGCGGCTCGATCTGCGCGCCCGCGTGCTCTGGGGCCTTTTGCTGCTGGTCGCCGCCAAGATCACCACTATGGCGACGCCCTTCCTGTTCAAATGGGCGACCGATGCGGTGGCGGCAGGCGAGGGCGCCCATATCGGCACCGACGCCATCAGCCTGATCATCGCCGCGCCGGTGATGCTGACGGTCGGCTACGGCCTGTCGCGCATCGCCATGGCCGGGCTGACCCAGTGGCGCGACGGCCTGTTCGCCAAGGTGGCGATGCATGCGGTGCGCCGCCTGGCGCTCGAGACCTTCCAGCACATGCACGCGCTGTCGCTGCGCTTCCATCTGGAGCGCAAGACCGGCGGCCTGACCCGGGTGCTGGAGCGCTCGCGCGAGGGCATCGAGACCATCGTGCGCATGCTGGTGCTGCACCTCGCCCCGACCATCCTCGAATTCGCGATGGTGGTGGTCGTTCTGGCGTGGCAGTTCGACTGGCGCTACGCGGCCGCCGCGGTGGCGATGATCGGCGCCTACACGCTGTTCACCTTCATGATGACCGAATGGCGCATGGGCATCCGCCGCTCGATGAACGAGAGCGACACCGATGCCAATGCCAAGGCGGTCGACAGCCTGCTCAACTACGAGACAGTGAAGTATTTCGGCGCCGAGAAGTGGGAGGCCGAGCGTTACGACCGCTCCATGGCCCGCTACGAGCGCGCCTCCGTCCACACCCACACCTCGCTCGCCTGGCTGAATGCGGGGCAGGCGGCGATCTTCACCGCCGGCCTCACGGCGGTGATGGTGCTGTGCGTGCTCGACATCCGCGCCGGCCACCAGTCGGTCGGCTCCTTCGTCATGGTCAATGCCATGATGATCCAGCTGTACCAGCCGCTGAACTTCCTCGGCATGATCTATCGCGAGATCAAGCAGTCGCTGATCGACATCGAGGCGATGTTCGCCATCCTCGCCCGCAACCCGGAGGTCGAGGACGCGCCGGGCGCGAAGCCGCTGGCATTGAAGGGCGCCGCCATCCGCTTCGAGGACGTCCGCTTCTCCTACGATCCGGAGCGCGAGATTCTCAAGGGTCTGTCCTTCGAGGTGCCGGCCGGGCAGACGGTGGCCATCGTCGGCCCGTCGGGGGCAGGCAAGTCGACCATTTCGCGGCTGCTCTACCGATTCTACGACGTCGCTTCCGGCCGCATCACCATTGACGGGCAGGACATACGCAACATCCGGCAGGAGAGCCTGCGCGCCGCCATCGGCATGGTCCCGCAGGACACGGTGCTGTTCAACGACACGCTCGCCTACAACATCCGCTATGGCCGCCCCGGCGCCTCGGACGCCGAGGTGGAGCGTGCCGCCGAGCTCGCCCAGATCGACGGCTTCGTGAAGCGTACCCCCAAGGGCTACGCCACCGAGGTCGGTGAGCGCGGGCTCAAGCTGTCCGGCGGCGAGAAGCAGCGCGTCGCCATCGCCCGCACCATCCTCAAGGATCCGGCGATCCTGCTGCTCGACGAGGCGACCTCGGCGCTCGACAGCCATACCGAGCGCGAGATCCAGGACGCGCTGGAGCGCGTCTCGCGCGGGCGTACCACGCTGGTGGTGGCGCACAGGCTCTCCACCGTGGTCGGCGCCGACGAGATCATCGTGCTGGAACATGGGCGCATCGCCGAGCGCGGCACCCACGCCGAGCTGATGGCGCGGCGCGGGCTCTACCACTCGATGTGGCAGCGCCAGCGCGAGGTCGACGAGGCCAAGGCGACGCTGTCGCGCGGCGAGGACGACCTCGAGAACACCAAGGACGCCGACGCTGCCGCCGACGCCGCCGCCTGAAGCAACGAAAGGTTGCAGACGCGGCATTCCGCGTCATAATCGCCCGGCGGGAAAAGGGGCGGAGCGCGGGGGATGGCGAAGCTCAAGGTAGCGATCGCGTGCCAGGGGGGCGGCAGCCATGCCGCCTTCGCCGCCGGGCTGTTGCGCCGGCTGCTGCTCGACGAAATGGAGCACATCGACATTCGCGGCCTCAGCGGCACCTCGGGCGGTGCTATCTGCGCCGCTCTCGCCTGGGCCGGCCTCATCCAGGGGCGCCCGGAGGAGGGCGCCGAGCGGCTGATGCGGTTCTGGGAGATCGCCAAGGCCGACACCCCGGTCGACTATGCCGCCAATTTCTGGGGCAAATGGCTCGGCCGGGCCCAATTGCTGCCGGAAACCAGCCCCTACCGCCTGCCGGCGCCGGCCGCCGCGATCATGCGCGACTGGCTGGAGGAGACGCTGGACATTCCCGGCCTGCCGACCGGCAAGGCGCGCAAGGCGATCCAGCTGCTGGTCGGCGCCACCGACGTGCTGTCGGGCGCGCGCTGCATCTTCACCGGCGAGCACCTCGCCTATGACGATCTCATCGCCTCGGCGGCCATTCCGACCCTTTACGAGGCGGTGGAGACCCGAGGCCGCTTCCATTGGGACGGGCTGTTCAGCGTCAACCCGCCGATACGCAACCTCGTCTTCCTCGACATCGACGAATTGTGGGTGGTGCAGATCAACCCGACCAACTGCGCCCGGGTGCCGATGACGATGGGCGAGATCATCGACCGGCGCAACGAATTGTCCGGCAATGTCGCGCTGGCGCAGGAGCTGCACCTCGTCGAGACGGTGAATGATTTCGTGCGCAGCAATCCGGGCGTCGCCATCCGCAGCCGGCACAACCGGGTGATGCGCGAGATACCCATCCGCCTCGTCGAGGCCGGCCTCGACGAGTTCGACTACGTCTCCAAGCTCGACCGTACCCCGCACTTCATCGACGACCTCCTGGAGCGCGGCTGGCACAAGGCGCCGCTGTTCCGTTCGGAGGAATCCGTCTGGCCGCGCCGGGGGGCGGTGCAGCCGCGCGCCATCACCGTCTCCGGGCCGAGTTCGGCACAGGATCAGGCGAGCCAGCAGCCCGCCGTTGCCGGCTCGGGGGTGGCGTCCCCCTCCATGGCGCCCTCCGCCGCGTCTCCGGCATCCGACGCGCCCGCCATTTGACGTGCCTGCCATTTGACGCGCCTGTCCCGCGGCTCTACCTGTGCCTCAGCTTTGTGCGGGAGACGTCATGTCGGTCATCGATTCCATCCGGGGCGGCCTGGTGCCGATTCACCGGGAGGGTTATCCCTTCATCCTGATCGGGGTCGCGGTCTCCCTGCTGCTGCTGTGGCTGCTGCCGCCGCTCGGCTGGATCGCGGTGCTGATCACCGTGTGGATCTGTTACTTCTTCCGCGATCCCGAGCGGGTGACGCCGCTGCGCGAGGGACTGGTGGTCTCGCCGGCGGACGGGCGGGTCTGCCTCGTCGGGCCGGCGGTGCCGCCGCCGGAGCTTGGCCTCGGCGTGGAACCCATGTCGCGCATCTGCATTTTCATGAACGTGTTCGACGTGCATGTGAACCGGTCGCCGGTGGCCGGGCGCATCGAGCGCATCGCCTATAAGCCCGGCAAGTTCCTGTCCGCCGATCTCGACAAGGCAAGCGAGGACAATGAGCGCAACGGCCTCGTGCTCGACACCGCGCTGGGACGCATCGGCGTGGTGCAGATCGCCGGGCTGGTGGCGCGGCGGATCGTCGGCTTCAAGCAGGAAGGCGACATTCTGGCGCCTGGCCAGCGCTTCGGCCTCATCCGCTTCGGCTCGCGGGTGGATGTCTACCTGCCGGCCGGCATCGCGCCGCTGGTCGCCGAGGGGCAGCGGGCGGTGGCCGGCGAGACCGTTCTGGCCGACGCGGCCGTTGGCGTCGGCCTGACCTTTCGGGTGGATTGAACGACGCAGAGGCGTTGCCGGCCTTCCGGCGCCTGTGAGACGATGTGAGCGAGACCGAGCGATGTCGAACATCTTCGTGCCCTTCGATCCCGATTCCGGCCCGCCAGAGGCGCCGCGCCGGCGTTTCCAGGCAGTGCCGGCCCGCATCCTCATCCCCAATCTGGTGACGCTGCTGGCGCTCTGCGCCGGCCTCACCGGCATCCGCATGGCGATCGAGGGCCGCATGGAGCTGGCGCTCGGCGCCATCGTGCTGGCCGCCGTGCTCGACGGCATGGACGGCCGCCTCGCCCGCATGCTGAAGGGCACCTCGCGCTTCGGCGCCGAGCTGGACAGCCTGTCCGACTTCGTCTGCTTCGGCGTCGCGCCGGGGCTGGTGCTGTATATGTGGGGGCTGGAGACGCTGGGCTCGATCGGCTGGATCGCCGCGCTCGCCTTCGCCATTTGCGCCGCGCTGCGCCTCGCGCGTTTCAACGTGATGCTGGAAGACCCCAACCGCCCGGCCTTCGCCGCCGATTTCTTCACCGGCGTGCCGGCGCCGCTCGGGGCGATCTGCGTGCTGCTGCCGGTTTATGTCGAGCTGATCGGCCTGCCGCGCCTCGTCGCCTCGCCGGCGGTGGCGGCCTTCTATACGCTGGCCATCGCCCTTTTGATGGTGTCGAAGCTGCCGGCCTATTCCGGCAAGAAGCTCGGCAGCCGCATCCCGCGCGACGCGGTGCTGCCGCTGTTCGTCTGCGTGGTGCTGTTCGTGGCGGTGCTGGTCACCTGGCCGTGGACGGTGCTGTCGGTGCTGTCGGTCGGCTATCTGGCGGCGCTGCCCTTCTCGGCGCTGCGCTATGCGCGCCTGGCGCGCGAGCACGCGGCGCGGGTCAAGGCTGGCACCGCCGAGTTCCCGGCGGCACACGTCGCCGACGCGGCGGAAACCCGGCCGGACCATCTGAACTGATTGTCTGAATGATTTGCCCCGGAACGCAACGGGGCAGGCGAGGCGGATGCAGGCGAGGCGAGGGCAGGCCGGCGGGGTTCAGCCGGCGCGGTGATCGGCCATGGCGGCGACGCGGGCGGCCAGCGGGGCGGCGGGAAACGCCTGGCGCAGGATCCGCAGCGCTTCGGCATCGCTGCGCGGCCGTACCTGGTCGAGATGGCTACGCATCAGCGCGGCGACGGAGGCAGGCTCGGGCGGACGGCGCGGAAAGGCCATCGCTGCCGCGCGCTCGGCAATCGACGCGCTCGCGACGTCGCCGCCGTCCCGCGCCAGTGCTGGTACCGTTGCCTCGTTCCCGAGCATGACCACCGCCTCCGATCGGAATCGCGAATCAATCAGCTTTGCTCATGCACATCATGAGCCAACGCCGCCGCTAACGCACGAACCAAATGCTGGTTCCCAACTTCGTGAGCATAAGACGTGTCAGCACGAACACGTCGGTAATGCCCGAAGACTGGCGCGACCGAAAGCAAAATTATTTCGAATACTGTCGTATTTGTTTCACAAACGCCCGAAAGGCGAAGGTGCGCGGGCCGCAAGGCGCGGCCGTAGGCGGTAGCCGTCAGCTACGGCTGAGCGACACCTTGGCGCCGTCGCCGGTGGCGACGCCGTCATAATGGCCGTCGCCGGCGGGCTGCAGGCGGGCGGTGACCTTGCCGAGGTGATTCTGCAGCACGATCTCGTTGCCCCAGACGTCCCAGCCCTTGGTCATGAAGATGTCGTTGGGGCAGCCGACATCGGCATTCGCGGCAAAGCCGGACATGCCGCGTTCGGTGGAGAGGTTGAGCTTGCAGCTCTTGGCGCCGTTGTCCCAGCTGTAGCTCCAGTTGCCGGCCAGCTGGGTGCGGGTCGCGCCCGGCTCGGCATAGGCGACGCCACCGGGGGCGCTGGCGCCGGGCTGGGTGAGCGGCACGGTGGTCGCCGCGGCGGCACTCTGCTGGCGCGGGGTCACCGCGTCGCCGGCGGTGGCGGCGGTGGCGCCGGTCGGGGCGGGCGAGGGGACCGGCGCGCTCTCGACGGAGCCGGTGGGCGCGGGGGTGATGGCGTTGGCGTCGACGGCCGCCGTCTTGTGCTCGCCGAAACCGTCCAGCGCGGTGCTGCATCCGGCGAGGAGCAGAGCGGTGGCGGACACGGCAGCGAGGGCGGTGATCTTCATAGACGTCTAACTCCTCGCACGCTCGCGCCGGCCATGTACCCGAACACGTTACCCTTTTTGG
Organism: Ancylobacter sonchi; assembly: GCF_018390695.1. GTDB lineage: Bacteria > Pseudomonadota > Alphaproteobacteria > Rhizobiales > Xanthobacteraceae > Ancylobacter > Ancylobacter sonchi. The sequence goes on from NZ_JAHBGF010000028.1 coordinate 76,722, forward strand.
GTGTCATGTTCTCGCATCTGTTTGATTTCTTGTCGCCGAGGATCATGGCACCAGCGTGGCCCCGTTGCGGCAACCCCCTGTCGCCGGCGCCTCGACGAGGGCATGGACAATGGAGTGTTAACGCAGCGAAACCCTTGGCCGGCAACCGCCCGCCGAGGTGGACGCGGCGCCGGCATCGCGGTATGTGCGGTGCAGCAAGAGGAGGCGCCCATGTCCGGTTACCAGATGCTCGATCCCTCGACCCTCGTCGTCCTGATCACCGGTGCGACCTCCGGCATCGGCGCTGCCACCGCCCGGCGCTTCGCGTTGGCCGGCGCCAAGGTGATCGCCACCGGCCGGCGCGCCGACCGCCTCATCGCGCTGCGCGACGAGCTCGGCCCCAATCTGCTGCCGCTGGAAGTGGACGTGCGCGACAATGAGGCGTTCGTCGCCGCCATCGCCGGCCTGCCGGCGGCCTTCGCCGGCATCAACGTCATCTTCGCCAATGCCGGCCTCGCCCTCGGCCTCGATCCCGCCCACAAGGCGAGCCTGAAGGACTGGGATGACATGGTCGACACCAACATCAAGGGGCTGCTCTACACCGTTCGCGCCGTGCTGCCGGGCATGGTGGAGCGCGGCGCCGGCCATGTGGTGTTCACCGGCTCGGTGGCCGGCGACTACGCCTATCCCGGCGGCAATGCCTATGGCGGTACCAAGGCCTTCGTGAAGCAGTTCGCGCTCAACCTGCAGGCCGATCTGCTCGGCACCCCGGTGCGCGTCACCAATATCGAGCCCGGCATGGTGGAGACCGAGTTCTCGCTGGTGCGCTTCCACGGCGATGCCGGCAAGTCGGACTCGGTCTATGAGGGCATCGAGGCGCTGACCGGCGAGGACATCGCCGAGCAGATCTTCTTCTGCTGCACCGTGCCGCGCCACGTGAACATCAACAGCCTGCAGGTCTTCCCGGTCGCCCAGAGCTTCGCCGGCTTCAAGGTCGCGCGCTGAAGCGCTCCCTGGCGGTGGCGTTCACGCCGCCGCCACCGCGTTCGGCGCGGCCAGCGCGGTGCGCAACGTGTCGGCGAGCCGGCGCGCGGCCGTCGAGGCGCTCGGCGACAGCAGCAGGCCGATCTCGAGGTCGGGCAGCGGCGGCAGCCCTTCAGAGGCTCCGAGCCGGCGCCATTCCGGCGGCGCGGCGCATTCCGCCATGGCGGTGATGCACAGCCCGGTTTCCACCGCCGAATAGATCCCGCCCTGCGACGACGAGGTGCAGGCGACCCGCCAGCGCAGCCCGGCATCGTCCAGCGCGGCGGCGATGTGCGGCCGGGCGCGGCAGCCGGTGGGGAATAGGGCAAGCGGCAGCGGGTCCTGCCGCTCCGGGCGATGGCCGCGCGCGGCGAGCCAGAGCAGCTTCTCGCGCTTCAAGAGTTCACCGGTCGGCCGGTTGAGGTCGCGGGTGAACAGAGCCACGTCGATCTGCCCGCGCTCCACCTCCGGCTCCAGCGTCTTCGACAGGTCGCAGCGGATAGAGATCTCCACGCGGGGATAGGCGGCGGCGAAGCGCGAAATGACCGGGGTGAAATAGGCGTCGACATAGTCGTCGGGCATGCCGAGCCGCACGCTGCCCTCCGGCGTGCCGCCCTTCATGTCGGCGAGCGCCTCGCTCTCGAACGCCAGCATACGGCGCGCATGCGCCACCAGCCGCTCGCCGGTCTCGGTCAGCGAAATGCCACGGCGCGAGCGCTCCAGCAGCCGTACGCCAAGATTTTCCTCAAGCTGCGCGATGCGTGCCGACACCGCCGACTGCGTGCGGCCGACGCGCTCGGCCGCAGCGGTGAAGCCGCCATTGTCGACGACGGCGATGAGCATGCCGAGCGATTCGGTGTCGAGGTGTCGCATGGTAAGGTCCGGTGGTGAGGTCCGGCGTTCCGATCCGCCGATAGTATCAAATTTGCTCATCCATTCACAAATTAAATTCGTTTTCACGATCTTGGGGCATCGTGATAGTGCAAAATCAGATCGTTGGATGCCCATATGCCGAGCAAACTGCTCGCTGGGGCGGCACAGACGGTCGATGTTCACCTGCAATCTCCGAGTTCGGACCATGTCCCCGCCTCCCCCAATTTCCGCCGCCCTGTCGCCGACAGGTGTGGACGATGCTGTGCTGCTGTCTCCGGTCCTCGTCGAGGCCAATGAGGCGCGACTGCGACGGCAGGCGTTCGGTGCGGTGCTGCTGGCGGCGGCGATTATCGGCTTCTCGCCGATCCTGGTCCGGCTGTCCGATGTCGGGCCGGCGGCGATCGGCTTCTGGCGGCTGTTCTTCTCGCTGGGGCCGACCGCGCTGTGGGCGCTGGCCGAGCGGCGGGAGGCGAAGCTCCATGCCCGCATCCGCGCCCAGACGGCACCGCGCCTCACCGGCCGGCAGATGCTGCTGGTGGCGGCGGCCGGCGTCGCCTTTGGCGCCGACCTCATCCTGTTTCATGCCGGGCTGGCGCGCACCAGCACCGCCAATGGCGTGCTGATCGGCAATCTCTACGTCATCTTCGTCTTCGGGCTCGGCTGGATGTGCCTCGGCGAGCGGCCGACGCGCGGCCTGTTGATCGCGCTCGGCTTCGCCATGGCGGGTGCCGCGCTGATCGTCGGATCCAGTCTTGGCGGCGGTGGCCGGCCGGGAAGCTTCATTGGCGACCTGCTCTGCGTCGGCGGTGCGCTCGCATACGCCTTCTACATGCTGTTCGTGCGCATCCTGCGGCTCGAGAGCCCCGGCCGGCCGGCGCTCGGCGGCGGCATGACGGCGCTCCTGTCCAGCGCGGTCGGCATGGTGATGTGCCTCGCCTGGGCGATCGCCGCCGGCGAGCGCATCATGCCGGCGGGGATGGATGGGCTGCTGGCGGTCGCCGGCCTCGGCGCCATCGTGCACGCGGGCGGGCAGGGGCTCACCACCTTCGCGCTCGGCCGTCTGCCAGCCGGGGTGATCTCCATGGTGATGCTGCTGCAGATCCTGGTCGGCACCGCGTTGGCGGCGCTGCTGTTCCGCGAATTCCCGCCGGCGCTGGTGCTGCTGGGCGGTGGCCTGCTGGTGGCCGGCGTGGTCGCCGCGCGCCCGCGCGGCAACTGATCCCGGGCTTTTTCCCGATATTTGCGCGGACGGCGCCTGCCGAGGAGGCGCGCGCCGTCGCTCCTCGCCCGCGCCCCTTGCGCCGGCGCCCCGGCAGTATTAGGTCCAAGATGGGTCCGGCCGGTTCCCGGGCTCGTCGGTTTTCAGGAGTGCGCGCGATGCAGCCCAACCCGTTCGGTGGCGTGATCGAACATCTGTCGGTCGATCAGGTGAAGGCGGGACTTGAGGACGGCACCATCCTGCTGGTCGACGTGCGCGAGCCGAACGAACTCGCCGCCGAGCGCATTCCCGGCGCCGTCGAGTTCCCGCTCTCGACCTTCGACGCGGCGGCGCTGCCCGATCCCGGCGACAAGCTCCTGGTCTTCTCCTGCCGCTCCGGCCAGCGCTCGCAGAAGGCGGCCGCCGCCGCGCAGGCGTCCGGCCACGAGCTCTACCGCCACATGGCGGGCGGCATCCTTGCCTGGAAGGAAGCCGGCTTCCCCACCGAGCTGGGCTGAGCCGCCATCTCAGGTGTGGTCGCAATCTTCGCCGTTTGCATGAAGATTTCGGCTCAATAGTCTGATCTTGAACGGAATAATCCTGCCGACGGCCGATCCGTCCTCGGCTCCGGCTGACCCGATGCCTCAGCCTGCCAGCCGCGCCAGCACCTCGTCCATCGCCCGGCCCATGCGCCCGACCTGCTCCGCCGTCGTCGACGGGCTGGCCAGCATCATGTCGTGGAACGGCGAGATCAGCGTACCGCGCACCAGCATGGCGAGGTGGATGGTCGCCTCCAGCGCGCCGAAATGCGCCGCCTTGGCCTCGGCACCGTTGCGCAGCGGGCGGGCCGAGCGCACCACCTCCACCCGCGCGCCGCAGCGCGCGACGTGCCAGGGCAGGCCCGCCTTGGCGATCACCGCGTCGAGCGTCGCCTGCATGGCGTCGGCGGTGGCGTTCATGTGGGCGTAAGCGGCCTTGGTCGCGACCTCCTCCAGCGTGGCACGCAGCGCGGCGAGCTGGAGCGGGCTGCCCGACAGCGTGGTGCCGATGCCGGAATGGCCGGGTGGCAGCGCGGCGCGCGCCCGGTTCAGCCGGTCGACCACCTCCTCGCTCATTCCCCACACCGCCGCCGGCACGCCGCCGGCGATCGCCTTGCCGACCACGAACAGGTCCGGCTCCAGCCCGAAGGCGCTTGTATAGCCGCCCGGGCCGGTGGAGAGGGTGTGCGTCTCGTCGATCAGCAGCAGCGTGCCGTAGCGGCGCGTGAGTTCGCGCAGCCCGGCGTGGAAGCCCGGCTGCGGCAGCACCATGGCGCAATTGGTCATCACCGGCTCGGTGATGACGCAGGCGACGCTGCCATCGGCCAGTGCCGCTTCCACTGCGTCGAGATCGTTGAACGGCGCCACCCGCGTCAGCTCGCTGAGATCGCGCGGCTCGCCGACCAGGCCGGCCTTGTTGGCGGCCCGGCCCTGGCGGTCGAGCTCGACGAAGGTCTCGTCGACCGCGCCGTGATAGGCGCCGTCGAAGACGAGGATGCGCGGGCGCGCCGTTGTCGCGCGGGCGGCGCGGATGGCGAAGCGGTTGGCGTCGCTCGCCGTGGTGGCGATCTGCCATTTGGCGAGGCCGAAGCGGGCGGCGAGCAGGTCGCCGACCCCCGCCGCGTCGGGGCTCGGCAGCATGGTGGCGAGGCCGCGCCCGGCCTGCTCGATCAGTGCCCGGCGAACCGGCGCCGGCCCGTGGCCGAACAATGCCGCGGTGTCGCCGAGGCAGAAATCGTCATAGGCGTTGCCGTCGATGTCGACGAGGCGCGCGCCGGTCGCTTCCGCCACCACCAGCGGCACCGGCGTCGACCAATCGCTCATCCAGTGCATCGGCACGCCTTCGAAAAGGTGTGCCGCCGCGCCGGCGGCCGCCCGCGTCTTCGGGCGGGTGCCGAGATAGAGCGCCTCGGCCTCGGCGCGCAGCGCGGTGACCCGTGCCGGGTCGACGCCTGAACGATCGGGGGAGACGTTGATGTTCACAGGCGCACTCCGTTTCGACTGCCGGCAAGGGCACCGTCCGATGGAACGGTCAGCCCAGGCTCGACACACCCAAGTCTAGCGTCTCGCTTCCGTTACGTCGCGCGATAGACGTCCGGCCGCAGGATCTCCATGAACCGCCACGCGTTCCCGATCTCCTCGAAGCCGAACCGACGATAGAGGTCATGTGCGTCCGACGTCAAAAGCAGCAGACGCCTCAGTCCCTGAAGGTCGTCATGATCGACGACGCACTGCATGAGCCATTTCGACAGGCCCCGGCCGCGATGCGCCGGCAGGATGAACACGTCGGCCAGCAGCGCGAAGGTTGACCTGTCGGTGACGACGCGCGCGAACCCGACCTGCGCGGCGCCATGATAGACGCCGAAGCAGAGCGAGTTCCCGATCGCCCGCTCCACCGTGCGGCGCGGAATGCCGGGCGACCAGTAGCTGTCCTGCGCGAGGAAGGTGTGGATCATCTCCACATCCAGGCGGCCGGCATCGGTCGAGACCTCGTAGCCAGCCGGTGGCGTCCGCATCGCGTCGGTCTCCCTGTTTCCGGCCGGCGATGCCGGGACCTTCAGCTCACCCAGCCCCAGCGCTTCAGCTCGGCATAGGTGTCGTCGAGCGTCTTCTTCGCCCGTGCCACCAGCTCGTCGGCCTCGCCATGCGAAAGGGTGAGCGGCGGGGCGATGATCAGCCGGTCGCGCACGGCGCGCATGACGAGGCCGTTCTTGAACGAGAAGTCGCGCGCCAGCGTGCCGACCTTGCCGACGTCCTGGAAGGCGGTACGGCCGGGCTTGTCCGGGCTCAGCTCCAGCGCGCCGACCATGCCGAGCATCGGCGCCTCGCCGACGAGGGGGTGCTCGGCGAGCTTGGACCAGCGCGCCTTGAGATAGGGGCCGATATCGTCGGCGACCCGCTCCACCAGCTTCTCGCGCTGCATGATGGCGAGGTTGGCGAGCGCGGCGGCGCAGGCAGCGGGATGGCCGGAATAGGTGTAGCCGTGGTTGAAGTCGCCGCCTTCCAGCAGCACGTCGACCACCCGGTCGGCCACCATCACGCCGCCGAGCGGCATGTAGCCGGAGGTGATGCCCTTGGCCATGACCAGGAGGTCCGGCTTGGTGCCGAAGGTCTCGCAGCCGAACCACGAGCCGGTGCGCCCGAAGCCGCAGATCACCTCGTCGGAGACGAACAGGATGTCGCGCTCGCGGCAGATGCGGGCGATTTCCGGCCAGTAGGTAGCAGGCGGAACGATGACGCCGCCGGCGCCCTGGATCGGCTCGGCGATGAAGGCGGCGATGCGGTCCTCGCCGAGCGCGTCGATGGTGGCTTCCAGCGCCTGCGCGGTGCGCAGGCCGAACTCGTCCGGCGTCTCGCCCTGGCGCGCCTCGCCCCAGAAATAGGGCTGGGCGATGTGGACGACGCCGGGAATGGCCACGTTCTGCGCGTGCATCGGCGCCATGCCGCCGAGATTCGCCGCGCCCACGGTCGAGCCGTGATAGGCGTTGCGCCGGGAGATGATGACCTTCTTCTCCGGCTTCTCCTTGATGTCCCAGTAGCGGCGGACGAGGCGGATCACCGTGTCGTTGGATTCCGAGCCGGAGCCGGTGAAGAACACCCGGTTGAACTGCGGCGGGGTGAGCTCGGCCAGCTTGGCGGCGAGCTCGATGGCCGGGGGGTGGGTGGTCTTGAAGAAGGTGTTGTAGTAGGGCAGCTCGCGCAGCTGCTTGGACACCGCGTCGGCGATCTCCTCGCGGCCATAGCCGACATTGACGCACCACAGGCCGGACATGCCGTCGAGATAGCGGTTGCCGTCGGAATCGGTCAGCCACACGCCGTCCGCCTTGACGATGACGCGCGAGCCCTCGGCATTGAGCGCCTTGGTGTCGCTGAACGGGTGCAGGTGGTGCGCGGCGTCGAGGGCGCGCAGCTCGGCGGTGGTCTTCGGCATGGTCATGATCGGCGTGCTCCAGGGTTACCGCACAATGTGATCACATTTCGCGTGCGTCAAGCGGTTCGGCATGCCACAAAGGCGTCATCGCGGCGCGCGGCGACGTCTCGACCCCCTCGGGGTGCCTTGACCAAACCGCCCGCCGCATGACCAAAATCAGACAGGGCCTCAATCGGAAGTTATCATGCCGTCAACCGAAGCCGCGCCGGTCGCGGTCGCCGATCTTGCCACCAACCCGACGATTGCCGACGCCGCCGATGAGTTCGGCGCCTATGTCGCCCGCGAGGGCGTACCCGACATCGTCGAAGTTCTCCTGCCCGACACCCATGGGGTGCTGCGCGGCAAATGGATTCCCGGCGGTGCCGGGGGCAAGATCTGGACGGACGGTGTCGCCATCCCGCTCTCCATCTTCGGACTGGACGTGTGGGGGCGCGAGGTCATGGAGACCGGCCTGCACATGGAGACCGGCGACCGCGACGGCATCTGCCGGCCGGTGCCGGGCACGCTGAAGCCGGTGCCGTGGTCGCCGCGCCCGGCGGCGCAGGTGATGATCACCATGCATGAGCCCATCCGCCTGCCGGACGGCCGCGGCGGCGAGCGCCCGTGGGAACTCGATCCGCGCCACAAGCTGGCCCGTCAGGTCGAGCGGCTCGCGGCGCTGGGCCTGTCGCCCTGCGTCGCCTTCGAGCTCGAATTCTACCTGATGAAGCAGCAGCCCGGCGCCGACGGCGCGCCGGAGCCGGTGTTTCCAGCCAAGGGGCTGGCGCGGCAGAACATGTACGCCATGTCGGATCTCGACGCCTATGCGGCGCTGCTGCACGAGGTCCGCGAGGCCGCGCGCATCCAGGGCCTGCCGGCCGACACGGTGATCTCCGAGGCCGCCCCCGGCCAGTACGAGGTGAACCTCTATCACAGCACCGACCCGATGGCGGCGGCCGACCACGCCATCCTGCTGCGCCGCCTGATCGACGGCGTTGCCCGCAAGCACGGGCTGAAGGCCAGCTTCATGGCCAAGCCGCTGCTCGACTTCGCCGGCTCCGGCATGCATGTGCATGTCAGCCTGATGGACCGTTCCGGCTCCAACGCCTTCGGCAAGGGCGAGGAGGGCGAGGCTCTGCTGCGCCATGCCGCCGCCGGCCTGCTCGCCACCATGGCGGACACCGCGCTGTTCTACGTGCCGGGCTTCAACGGCTATCGCCGGCTGGTGCCGGGCAGCTACGCGCCGACCGGCATCTCATGGGGCTATGACAACCGGTCGGTGGCGGTGCGGGTGCCGAACGGCCCGCCCAAGGCGCGGCGCCTCGAGCACCGCATCGCCGGCGCCGACGCGCATCCCCATCTCGTGCTCGCCGGCATTCTCGGCGGCATGCTGGAGGGCATCGAGCGCCGGCTGGAGCCGCCGGCGCCGCTGGTCGGCGACGCCTACAGCGCCGAGACGCCGCTGCTCAGCCCGGAGATGGGCGAGGCCATCCGCCGCTTCGCCGCGTCGGACTTCGTCGGCCGCGCCTATGGCGCCGAGTACCAGCGGGTGTTCGCGATCATGAAGCAGGCGGAGCTCTCCGCCTTCCAGCGCAGCATCAACCCGCTCGAATACGAGACCTATCTGTGAGCGTCGCGCGACCCCGCCACATCCACGGCCTGGCGTGGTCACGCGATCGCAAGGGACATGCGCAAGACTGGGAAATACGACGGACTCAGGGGTGCCGATGGCGGCGGGGAGCAATTTGATCCCCGTTGCCCGCACTCTGGGCACGATCACGACTTGAGCAGGCCGGGGCGAGCTACTAGCCTTGGCCTGATCGTCGACGGACCGCTGCCGGTTCGCCGTTCAGAAGTGCCTCGTTCAACGTCTACCTTCCCGAAGGAGAACACTAAAATGGCCCGCCTACTCGCGACACTCGCGGCAGGTTTCCTGGCCGCCCTGGCGATCACCCCCGCCAGCGCGCAGGAAAAGGTCGTCAACGTCTACAACTGGTCCGACTACATCGACGAGTCGGTGCTGGAGGAGTTCACCAAGGAAACGGGCATCAAGGTCCGTTACGACGTGTTCGACTCGAACGAGGTGCTGGAGACCAAGCTGCTCGGCGGCAAGACCGGCTACGACGTCGTGGTGCCCACCGGCTCCTTCCTGCAGCGCCAGATCCAGGCCGGCATCTTCCTGCCGCTCGACAAGGCCAAGCTGCCGAACATCAAGGACCAGTGGCCGGTCATTTCCGATCGCCTCGCCGTCTATGATCCCGGCAACCAGTACGCCGTGAACTACATGTGGGGCACCACCGGCATCGGCATCAATGTCGACAAGGTGAAGCAGCGCCTCGGCGACATCCCGCTCGACAGCTGGGACATCGTCTTCAAGCCGGAGATCCTCGCCAAGCTGAAGGATTGCGGCGTCTATATGCTGGACGGCCCGGAGGAGATCATCCCCACCGCGCTGCGCTATCTCGGTAAGGATCCGAACTCCAAGGACCCGGCGGACATCGAGGCGGCCGGCAAGCTGCTGGCGCCGATCCGCAAGTACATCAAGAAGTTCGATTCGTCGGGCTACATCAACGCGCTGGCCGGCGGTGACATCTGCATCGCCACCGGCTGGTCGGGCGACGTCTTCCAGGCCAAGACCCGCGCCGAGGAAGCGGCGAAGAAGACCGGCAAGAAGCCGGTGAACATCGAGTACATCATCCCGAAGGAAGGTGCGCTCATGTGGTTCGACAACTTCGCCATCCCGAAGGATGCCCCGCATCCGGAGGAGGCGCTGGCCTTCATCAACTTCATGATGAAGCCGGAAGTGGCGGCGAAGAACTCCGACTACATCTCCTATGCCAGCGGCAATCTCGGCGCGCAGCAGTTCATCGACAAGGCGATCCTCGACAATCCGGCGATCTACCCGACCAAGGAGACGCAGGAGAAGCTGTTCACCGTCACCACCTATCCGCAGAAGGTGCAGCGCGTCGTCACCAAGACCTGGAACGACTTCAAGCGCGGCCGCTGAGCCGGGCTCTCGTCCCAGGACAGGGAAAGCACGATACGGAAAGGCCGGGCACCCGCCCGGCCTTTTTGTTTGCGCAGGCCTCAGAAGTAGCTCGCCGCCATTTCCGGCGAGACTTCCAGCGTGTGCGCCATGAATTCCAGCCCGCGCTCCAGCTGCGCCCGGCTCACCGGCCCGCCGAGGCCGACGCGCACCGCCTCCGGCGGCGGCCCGCCGACGGTGAAGGCGTCGCTCGCCACCACGCCGATGCCGGTGCTGCGCACATGGGCGGCGAAGGCCGGGCAGCTCCAGCCATTGCGCAGCGGCAACCAGATGTTGAAGCTGAGCGGGTCCGACAGATAGGTGCCCGGCTCGAAGAAGCGGGCGGCGATCTTCTGCCGTGCCGCCGTCTCCGAGCGGATGAAGCGCAGGATCGTGTCGGCGGTGCCGTCGTCGATCCAGCGCGTCGCCACCGCCGCCATCAGCGGCGAGGCCATCACCGCCACCGCCCGCATCGCGGCGTTGAACGACCAGCCCGAGCGGGTGTCAGGCACCACCACATAGGCGAGGCGCAGCCCGGCGCCGATGCATTTGGCCAGCCCGGCGATGTGCCAGCAGATGTCGGGCGCGATGGCCGCCAGCGGCGGCGGCCCATAGGCGGCGATGAAGCCATAGGCGTCGTCCTCGACGATTGGCAGCCCGTGCCGGCGGGCGATGGCGCAGATCGCCGTGCGCCGCCGCTCCGGCGTGGTGATGGTCATCGGGTTCTGCAGCGTCGGGTTGAGGTAGAGCGCCTTGGGCCGGTGGCGCAGGATCGCCGCCTCCAGCGCCTCCGGCACGATGCCGTCGGCGTCCATCTCAACGCCGGCGAGGTTGAGTTCCAGCTGCGCGGTGATCGCCCGGATGCCGGGATAGGTGATCGCCTCGGCTAGCACCGTGTCGCCGGCCTTGGCCAGCAGCGAGAAGATGCCGACCAGCGCCGGGTGCGCGCCCGGGGTGATGAAGATGCGCTCCTGCGCCGGCACCAGCGCCCGCCGGCCGAGCCAGGCCGAGGCGGCGTCCTTGTCCAGCGGCGAGCCGCCGAATCCCTGGTAGCGCAGCAGCGGCATGAGATCGCGCGCCACCGCGGCATAGCCGTCCTGCATGCGGGCGATCAGTTCGGGATCGTCCGGCTCCGGCGGCATGTTCATGGTGAAGTCGGCGGCGCGCAGCCGCTGCGGGGCAGGGGCCATGGGCTGGGAGGCGGGCTTGCGCACGAAGCTGCCGCGCCCGACGGTGGAATCGATCAGCCCGCGCTTGCCGGCTTCGACATAGCCGCGCGCCACGGTGGTGAAGTCGACGCCGAGCCGCGCGGCCAGCCGGCGCTGCGGCGGCAGCTGGTCGCCGGGCACCAGCAGGCCGGCGGCGATGTCGGCCGCGATCGCCTCGGCGATGGCGAGATAGCGCGGCCCCTCGCGACCCTCGATCTGCGGCACCCAGTCCTTCATCGGCACGCTCCTGACGCGTTCAGCTTTCTCGCTCCCCGCCCGAACGCGACTGCTGCCGAGTTCGGATCCGGCAAGGTCGAGGCCGGAAACATCGGGCTTCGACGGAGAGGTGGCCCGCACAGCGGGCCGGTGAGGGGAGGCACCATCGGGAGGCCAAGAAGGCCCCTCATCCCAGCCCGCTCCCTAATGGGGAGAGGGAGAAAAGGGCGCCTCTCACCTGCCCCGTGAGCCCACCACCGGCTCCCTCCTTAGCCGGCTGTCCGGCCCCTGTCACCGGATAAAGCGCTCCTCGCCAGCGATTGACCGCACATTGTTGCAATTCGAAATGCGGGAAAGTTTGGCAGATGGCGCGCTTGGCATCACGGAGAATGGCCGCTGATTGACGGGATGTCTAGCCATATTGAATGCATAAATTGTATCAAAATACCATATTTGATGGGATTTTTGATCGTTACATTGTTGGCATGGTCGTTGCTCTCTTGTTGCACGCCCCTCCGGGCAAACCCGCAACAAGGAGTGACCCATGCCCGCCGTGACCCATCCGCCCCACAAGACCGGCGACTTCTTCGTGGACTATGAGGAGAAGCTGTTCGAGGACGTCAAAGCCGCCCCCGGCGAAAAGGCGCTCGTCACCTTCCACACCGTCGCCTTCGAGGGCTCGATCGGCCTCGTCAACCTGCTCCAGGCCACCCGGCTGCAGCGCAAGGGCTACGAGACCTCGGTGCTGCTCTACGGCCCGGGCGTCACCCTCGGCGTGCAGCGCGGCTTCCCGAAGATCGGCGACGAAGCCTTCCCCGGCCACCAGAACTTCAACAACCAGATCAAGAAGTTCATCTCCGAGGGCGGCAAGGTCTATGCCTGCCGCTTCGCGCTTCAGGCGCTGTACGGCCATGGCGAGCCCTCGCTGATCGAGGGGATCATCCCGATCAGCCCGCTCGATGTGCTCGACCTGGTGCTGATCCACAAGCGCGACAACGCCTTCATCCTCGACACCTGGACCTTGTGAGCGGGGCGACGCCACGGGCGCGGGCGGTCTCGCCCGCCGACCCTCTCTCGCGAGGAGCGACGATGACAGAGAACCAGACCGTTCGCGCCGCCGCGGTGCAGATCGCCCCCGATCTCACCTCGCGCGCGGGCACCATGGACAAGGTGCTGAACGCCGTCACTGAAGCGGCGGGCAGGGGGGCGAAGCTCGTGGTGTTCCCGGAGACCTTCGTCCCCTGGTACCCGTATTTTTCCTTCGTGCTGCCGCCGGTGCTGTCGGGACGCGAGCATTTGCGGCTCTACGAGCAGGCCGTCACCGTGCCCGGCCCCGAGACCGAGGCGATGGCCGCCATTGCCCGGCGCCATGCCATGGTGATCGTGCTCGGCATCAACGAGCGCGATCACGGCTCGCTCTACAACACCCAGCTGGTCTTCGACGCCGACGGCTCGCTGAAGCTCAAGCGCCGCAAGCTCACCCCGACCTTCCACGAGCGGATGATCTGGGGGCAGGGCGACGGCGCCGGCTTAAAAGTGGTCGACACCGCCGTCGGCCGGGTCGGCGCGCTGGCCTGCTGGGAGCACTACAACCCGCTCGCCCGCTACGCGCTGATGGCGCAGCACGAGGAGATCCACGTCGCGCAGTTCCCCGGCTCGCTGGTGGGGCCGATCTTCGCCGAGCAGATCGAGGTGACGATCCGCCACCACGCGCTGGAGAGCGGCTGCTTCGTGGTCAATTCCACCGGCTGGCTCACCGAGGAGCAGATCGCCTCGGTGACGCCGGAGCCGGGCCTGCAGAACGCCCTGCGCGGCGGCTGCATGACCGCCATCGTCGGGCCGGAGGGACGGCATGTGGTGCCGCCGCTCACCTCGGGCGAGGGGCTGCTGGTCGCCGATCTCGACCTCGGCCTGATCACCAAGCGCAAGCGGATGATGGATTCGGTCGGCCACTACGCCCGGCCGGAGCTCATGCATCTGGTGCTCGATACCCGCCCCGCTCAGCCGCTGCATGTCGATGCCCCCCTCAGCCATCCAACCGAAGCCGGGAGCCACTTCGATGGAGAACGCGACGAATCCGACGCAGGATCTGCCGACCGAGCTGTTGATCAGCGAGCTGCAATCCTTCGGCGCGCGGCTGTCTGACCCCAGGGTCGGCGCCGAGAGCCGGCGCGGCGGCGCCGGTCCCTCCGACCACAAGGCGCTGACGCTGGACGGCATGACGGTGATGGTGCCCGTGCACACCGCGCCGGCCTTCGACAGTCCCTATGTCGTCGAGAAGCCGGACGCGGCCGGCCGCAGCCAGATCATCCGCGACGGCCGCAAGGTCGGCGAGGTGAGCTTCCCGGCGCGGCCGCGCTTCTACGACCTGACCACCGCCGACGGCATCCCCTACAACAAGATCGCCGTGCTGCACGGGCGCGACGTGCTGGCCACCACGGTGCTGCAGACCTGCATCCGCTACCAGAGCCGCATCAAGACCTGTCAGTTCTGCTCCATCGGCCAGTCGCTGGCGGCCGGGCGCACCATCGCCCACAAGACGCCGGAGCAACTCGCCGAGGTGGCGAAGGCGGCGGTCGAGCTCGACGGCGTCAAGCACATGGTGATGACCACCGGCACGCCGAAGGGCGACGATCGCGGCTGCGCCATCCTCGCCGACAGCGTCCGGGCGGTGAAGGCGGCGGTGGACCTGCCGGTGCAGGTGCAGAGCGAGCCGCCGGAGGATTTCGGCTGGTTCCAGCGGCTGAAGGAGGCCGGGGCCGACGCGCTCGGCATGCATCTGGAGGCCGTCACCCCGGAGGTGCGCCAGCGCATCATGCCGGGCAAGGCGCAGGTGTCGGTCGAAAAATACATGGAGGCGTTCGCCGCCTCGGTGCCGGTGTTCGGGCGGGGGCAGGTCTCGACCTACATCCTCGCCGGGCTCGGCGACACGCCGGAGGCGATCCTTTCCCTCTCGGAAAAGCTGATCGCGCTCGGCGTCTACCCCTTCGTGGTGCCGTTCGTGCCGATCTCCGGCACGCCGTTGGAGAGCCACCCGACGCCGTCCTCCGCCTTTATGAACTCCATCCTCGCGCCGCTGTCGCGGATGCTGGTCGATGGCGGGCTGAAGGCCACCGACATCAAGGCCGGTTGCGGACGCTGCGGCGCCTGCTCGGCGCTGGCCACCTATGAGCGGAAGCTGGCGCCATGATCATCGAAGAGGACCTCATCGATGGTGGAACCACCCTTCCGCAGCCCTTCGTCTCCAGCGCCTATCAGGTGAAGTTCGCCGCCTCGCGCTGGGAGCGCGAGGGGTCCTACGCCCTGCGCCGCGCGGTGTTCTGCGCCGAGCAGGGGCTGTTCGCCGGCGACGACCGCGACGGCATCGACGACTACGCCATTCCCATCGTCGCGCTGGCGATGATGGGCGTGGTCGCCGACCGGGTGGTCGGCACGGTGCGCATCCATGAAGAGAGCCCCGGCACCTGGTGGGGGTCGCGGCTCGCGGTCGATGCCGACTACCGGCGCATCGGCGCGCTCGGCGCGACGCTGATCAAGCTCGCCGTCTCCTCGGCCCACGCCATGGGCTGCCGGACCTTCCTCGCCCATGTGCAGGAACAGAACGCGCTGCTGTTCCGCCGGCTGCACTGGCGCATCGTCGAGGAGGTGGAGCTGCACGGCCGCAGGCATTTCCGCATGCAGGCGGACCTCGCGCACTACCCGCCCTGCTTCTCGCCCGAATGGGGCTTCACCGCCCTGCCGCGAAAGGTGGCCTGAGATGAATGCTCCCGCCTTCGCCGCCCTCGTCGACGAATTGCGCGCCAATGCCGGCCTCAAGGCCAAGGCGGAGATCGGCGAGGTGGCGGCGCGGCTCGGACTGTCCGGCGCTCAGGTGCCGGTCGGCGACGACTGCGCCGCCATCCCGGACGGCGACGGGCACCTGCTGTTCGCCATCGAGGGCTTCATCAACGGCTTCGTCGCCGCCGATCCGTGGTTCGCCGGCTGGTGCGGGGTGATGGTGAACCTGTCCGACATCGCCGCCATGGGCGGGCGCCCGCTCGCCGTGGTCGACGCGGTGTGGGCGAAGGACGCTGACAGCGCGGGCGCGGTGCTCGACGGCATGCGCGCGGCCTCGCAGGCCTATGGCGTGCCGATCGTCGGCGGCCATTCCAATCTGCACACGGCTCAGGAGCAGCTGGCGGTGGCGGTGCTGGGGCGGGCCGGCACGCGGCTGCTGACCAGCTTCGACGCCCGCCCCGGCGAGGTGCTGATCGCCGCCATCGACCAGCGCGGCGACTATCGCGCGCCGTTCGACAACTGGCAGGCCGCCTTGGCCGCCCCGCCCGAGCGGCTGCGTGCTGATCTCGCGCTGCTGCCGGGGATCGCCGAGAAGGGGTTGTCCCGTGCCGCCAAGGACATCAGTCAGGCCGGCCTCGTCGGCACGGCGGTGATGCTGGCGGAATGCTCGGAGGTCGGCATCGCTATCGACCTCGACGCCATCCCGCTGCCGGAAGGCGTCGCGCTGGCGCGCTGGCTGCGCAGCTTCCCGAGCTTCGGCTTCCTGATTACGGCGGCGACGGCGGACGTGCCGACGATCCTCTCTCTGTTCGCCGCGCGGGAGATCTCGGCCGCCGCCATCGGCACGGTCTCCGCCGGTCATGCGGTCAGCGTGTCGAGCGGCCCGCACCGCGCGGTCATCCGCGACTATGCCGCCGACCGCCTGATGGGCCTCGGCGCGACCCTCGACGTACGGGAGATGGCGTGATGGCCTCTCTGCGCATCGCGGTACTCACCCACTCGACCAATCCGCGCGGCGGCGTGGTGCATGCCCTGTCGCTCTGCGAGGCGCTCGCTGCGCTCGGTCACCGGCCGGTGCTGCACGCGCCGGACGCGAAGGGCGCCAGCTTCTTCCGCGCGCCGGCCTGCGAGGCGGTGGCGTTCAAGGTCGGCCCGGCGCCGGCCGGCATGGCCGAGATGGTCGAGCAGCGCATCTCCGATTACGTCGACCATTTCGAGCGCGCCGGCACCGACGGATTCGACCTGTTCCACGCCCATGACGGCATTTCCGGCAACGCGCTGGCGAAGCTGAAGCAGCGGGGCATCATCCCCGGCTTCGCGCGCACCGTGCATCACATCGACAGCTTCGGCGATCCGCGCCTTGCCGCCCTGCAGGAACGGGCGATCCGGGCGGCGGATGGCTGGTTCACTGTGAGCCGCCTCTGGCAGGCGCATCTTGCCGAGGCCTACGGCATCGCCGCGGCGCTCACCGGCAACGGCGTCGATGCCGGCCGCTTCCAGCCGCAGCCCGATGGGTCCGAGGCCGAATTGCGCGCCCGGCTCGGCCTCGGCGCCGGCCCCATCCTGCTCGCGGTCGGCGGCATCGAGGCGCGCAAGAACACCGTGCGCATCCTCGACGCCTTCCTGCAATTGCGCGCCTTGCATCCGAAGGCCGAGCTGGTCGTCGCCGGCGGCGCCTCGCTGCTCGACCACGGCGCCTACCAGGCCGAGTTCCGCGCCATGCTGGCGCTGCACGGCGCGCAGGGCGTCCATGTCACGGGCCCGCTCGCCGATGCCGACATGGCGCGGCTCTACCGGCTCGCCGACGCGCTCGTCTTCGCCTCGGTGAAGGAGGGCTTCGGCCTGTGCGTGCTGGAGGCGATGGCCTCCGGCCTGCCGGTGGTGGTCTCCCGCATCGCGCCCTTCACCGAATATCTCGCCGACGACGAGGCGATCTGGTGCGACCCGCAGCGTCCCGCCTCGATCGCCGACGCCATGGCGCTCGCCTTGCGGCCGGGCACGCGCGCGACCTTCGCCCCGCGCGGGCTGGCGGTGGCCGTCCGCCACGACTGGGCGCGCGTCGCCCGCGCCCACCTGCCCCTCTACACACGCCTCGCGGAGACCGCCCGGAGATCGCTACATGCCTGAGATGCGCTTCACCATCGCCTGGCCGGACGGCGCGAGCGAAGACTGCTACTCGCCCTCGCTGGTCATCCGCGACCATCTCGCCGAGGGGGCGGTCTATCCGCTCGCCGATTTCATGGCCCGCGCCCGCACCGCGCTCACCATCGCCTCCGACCGGGTGGCGGCCAAATACGGCCATCCCTGCTCGCTGGCGCTCGGCCAGCTCGACCGGCTCGAACGCCGGGCCGCCGGTTTCAAGGACCAGCCGCAGGCCGAAGTCGCCTGCCTCCGCTTCCAGCTCCCGCAAGGATTTGCCCGATGAACCCCAGCACCGCGCATTACCGCGCCATCGTCGTCGGTGGCGGCCAGGCCGGCCTTTCCGCCTCCTACCACCTCACTGAAGCCGGCATCGACCATCTCGTGATCGAGAAGAAGACCGCCATGCACAAATGGCGCGACGAGCGCTGGGATGCCTTCTGCCTGGTGACGCCGAACTGGCAGTGCCAGCTGCCCGGCCATCCCTATGATGGCGACGATCCCAACGGCTTCATGGTGAAGGACCAGATCCTCGGCTATCTCGACCGCTTCCGGGCCAAGGTGAAGCCGCCGATCCTTGAGCACACCGCCGTGTCGGCGGTGGAGCGGCACGGCAGCGGCTTCCGCGTCGAGACCTCGGCGGGGAGCTTCACCGCCGACGCGGTTATTCTCGCCACCAGCCTCTATGGCACGCCGTCGATCCCCCGCGCCGCCGAGCGGCTGCCGGACGACATCGTGCAGATGCACACCGTCGATTACCGCAACGCCGACGCCCTGCCGCCGGGTGCGGTGATGGTGGTTGGCTCGGGCCAGTCCGGAGCGCAGATCGCCGAGGACCTGCACCTTTCCGGCCGCAAGGTGCACCTCGCCACCGGCAACGCGCCGCGCTGCGCCCGCTTCTATCGTGGCCGCGACGTGGTGGACTGGCTGTGGGACATCGGCCAGTACGCCATCACCATCGCCGATGACGGCATGGGCAAGAAGCGGCACGACACCAACCACTACCTCACCGGCCGCGACGGCGGGCGCGACATCGACCTGCGCCGCTTCGCCCTCGACGGCATGGCGCTCTATGGCCGGGTGCAGGGTGTCTCCGGCGGCCGGATGCGGTTTGCCGCCGACCTCAAGGCCAATCTCGACGCCGCCGACAAGGTCTATAACGGCATCAACGCGCTGATCGACCGCCACATCGCCGACAAGGCTATCGAGGCGCCGCCGGCCTCGGTCTATGTCCCGCTGTGGGAGCCGGCAGAGGAGCCGGCCGAGCTCGACCTGAAGCAGGCCGGCATCACCAGCGTCATCTGGGCCACCGGCTTCCGGCCGGACTGGTCCTTTGTCGGCCTGCCGATCTTCGACGGCACCGGCTATCCGGTGCAGCGGCGCGGCGTCACCCATGTGCCCGGCCTCTATGTGCTCGGCCTGCCCTGGCTGTGGACCTGGGGCTCGGGGCGCTTCCTCGGCGTCGCCGCCGATGCCGAGCATGTGGTGGAGCATCTCGTGGGCGCGGTGTCGGCGCCGCGCCAGCTGCTCGCGCAGGCGGGGTGACGCCATGAGCTTCGATCTTCCCGCGCATCGCCTCGTCACCGAGCCGGCCCTCGAGACCGTGGTGCGGCTGGGCATGCCGCATCTGGCGCCGCAGGGCCTGTCCGAGAGCTGGCTGCTCAAGCGGCTCGGCGACCTGCACTGGCAGATGCTCGCCGCCCGGCTCGGCCGCCCGGCCTCGGCGGTCGAGGATCGCGAGGGCAACCGCGTCTATGCCGCGTTCCGCCAGCTGCGGCTGGAGGCGGCCCGCCTCGACCGCGCAGGGGAGGACGACGCGCTGGTCATCCGCTCGCGCCTGTGGCGGCTGACACGCACCCAGCTGATCAGCCGCCACGCGCTGGAGATCGGCGGCGAAGCACTGGGACGGGTGACGCTGGTCTCGGCCTTCATCCGCCGCGAGGGGGGCTCCAACCGGAGGGTCTGCCGGGTCGAGGTGCCCGGCCTCGCCGAACTGCCGCTGTGGGGGCCTCCGCAGCCGGACGCGCCGTCGCTGGGCGAGGGGGCGGAGCCGTCGGCGGAGTTCTCCTTCACGCCGTGCCCGCCGGAGGATTTCAACGGCGCCGGCTTCCTGTATTTCCCCGCTTACGTCGCCATCGTCGAGCGCGCGCTCCACGCCGCCGGATGGATGCCGCCGGCTGGCCTGCCGGTGCGCGAGCGCACGGTCCGCTTCCACGCCAATCTCGATCCCGGCGACCGCGTCGAGGTCCGCACGCATCTGCTGCCCGCGGCATCGGGCGAACTGCATGTCGCCTCGCTGCTGTGCCGGGGCTCGGATGGTGCGCGGATGGCGGAGATCGTCACCCGCCGTCATGGCGCCGTCGCTCCAGCACCGCTACAAGCCATCTAGGCGCGGGCCGGCATCCGGCCGCGACAGGGGGAGGCGGAGATGTTCTCGCATGTGCGTGTCGGCGTGAGCGATTATGAGCGCGCCTTGGCCTTCTACGCGCCGCTGATGGATCTGCTCGGCCACGCGCTCAAATTCGCCGAGCCGGAGAACGACTGGGCCGGCTGGAAGCCCGCCGATGCCGACCGGCCGCTGTTCCTCATCGGCGGACCGTTTTCCGGCGCGCACGACCCCGGCAATGGCCAGATGGCCGCCTTCCTCGCCCCTGACCGCGCGACGGTCGCCCGCTGGCACGCTTTGGCGCTGGAGCTCGGCGGCGCCGACGAGGGCGCGCCGGGCCTGCGCCCGCACTATCATGCGAATTATTACGGCGCCTATGTCCGCGACCCCGACGGCAACAAGCTCTGCGTCTGCTGCCACGCGGCGGAAGGGTAAGCCGGCCGGCTACGGCTCGCGCCAGCGGCGGTAGAACCACGTCCACTGCTCGGGATGCTCGCGGACCCAGCCCTCGACCACCGAGGTGATCGCCTGCATCGAGGCGTCGACGTCGATCTTGCCGTTGGCGTCGCGCGGCAGGTCGAGCGGCGGCGTGCAGGTGATGCGGAAGCGCCCGCCGGGCAGGCGGATCACCCGCACCCCGTGCACCGGGCACTCGTAGAGCCGCGCCAGCCGGGCGATGGTCGGATTCGCCGTGCAGGGATGGCCGAAGAAGTTCACCACCGGCCCGCCGCGGCGGTCCTGGTCGACGAGGATGCCGAGATGCTTGCCCTGGTCGAGCACGGTGGCGAGCTCGAACACCGCGACATGCGAGGCGGCGACGAGGTTGCCCATCACCTTGGCGCGCTGGTCGAGCAGCAGCTCGGCGAGGAAATCATTGTCCGGCGGCCGGAACAGCACCGCGCTGTCGAGGCCCTGCGCGGCGGCGGCGATGGCCGGGAGCTCCCAATTGGCGAGATGCGCGGTGAAGATCAGCGCCGGCTTGCCGTCATAGCGCATGGCGATGAACTGCGTCGCGCCGGAAACCTCGATCCGGCTCTTGGCCGGCTCCCACATATTGTACTGCCAGATGTGGTCGAGATGGACGAACTCGCCGCCGACGCGGCCCATATTGTCCCACATGCCGAGCGCGATCGCCTCGCGCTCGGCCTCGGTCTTCTCGGGATAGGCGCGGCGCAGATTGCGCAGCGCCCGCTGGTGCACCGATGTGCGGGGCCCGATGAGCTTCGCCCAGAAGGCGCCGGCCTCGGCCGCCCGCTCGGCGCTCACCAGCCGCAGCAGGCGCACCACGCCCCACACCGTGCCGGAGATCACGGAGTTGCGCAGGCGCTTGTGCCAGGACAATCGGGAATTGGGCAGGGCGGTGGCCACCCGCGTCTCCGAACCGGTCAGAAGGTGATGACGACCTTGCCGAACACCCGGCGGGTCTCCAGCCGCTCGAGACCGGCGGCGAAGTCCTCCAATGGGAACTGGCTGTCGATCACCGGCTTCACGCCGCGCGCCATGCGGGTCAGACCGTCGGCGATGGCGCGGATCGGCGCGCCGAACGAGCCGATGATGCGATACTGCCGCTGGAACAGCTGCATGAGGTTCATGTTCACCGACACGCCCGAGGTCGAGCCGCAGGTGACCAGCCGCGCGCCGGGACGCATGGAGAGCAGCGAGCCGTTCCAGGTCTCGGCGCCCACATGCTCGAACACCACGTCGACGCCCTTCTTCTTGGTGATCTTGCGGACCTCGTGCTCGAAGCGGTCGGTCTTGTAGTTGATGACGTGATCGGCGCCGAGCGCCAGCGCCTTGGCGCACTTCTCGTCATCGCCGGCGGTGGTGATCACCGTGCAGCCGATCTCCTTGGCCATGCGGATCGCCACCGTGCCGATGCCCGAGCCGGCGGCGTGGACGAGGATGGTCTCGCCCGGCTCCAGCTTGGCGTTGTCGAACAGCATGTGCTCGACGGTGGAGAAGGTGACCGGCGCGGTGGCGGCATCGACCCAGTCGATCCCGTCCGGGATCGGCACGCAGAGCCGCTCCTTGATGTTGAGCTGGTCGCGGGCGAAGCCGTCGACATGGAAGCCCATCACGCCGGCGACTTCCTCGCACAGATTGTCGCGGCCGGACTTGCACATGCGGCACTGGCCGCAGGTGAGGGCGCCGTACATCGCAACCTTGGAGCCCGGCTTGAAGCGGGTGACGCCCTCGCCGATGGCGGTCACTTCGCCCACCGCCTCGGCGCCGACGATCAGCGGCATCTTGCGCTTGGCGAAGGCCATGCCGCGCCAGCCCCACACGTCGATGTGGTTGAGCGCCAGCGCCTTGATCGAGACCTGCACCTCGCCGGGAGCCGGCGCCTCGGGGGCGGGCAGGTCGACGAGATCGAGCTGGCGGTCGGAGACGAGTTGAAGCGCGCGCATGGCGTGGCCCATCCTTCAGAAGATCGTAAAATTCAGCGCTGGATGGCTAGAGCAGCCGTGAGGCCGCCGTCAACCGGCAGTGTCGCGCCGGTGACATAGCCCGCGCCGGGCGAGAGCAGGAAGGCCACCACCGATGCGACGTCCTCCGGCCTGGCGAAACGCCCGGCCGGGATCTGCTTCTCGACATTGGCGCGGTAGGCGGCGTAGGGCGCCAGCATCTCGGTGTCGACGAAGCCGGGGGCGACGACGTTCACCGTCACCCCGCGCCGGGCGCCCTCGATGGCGAGCGTGCGGCAATAGCCGGCGAGCGCCGCCTTGGAGCCGGCATAGATGGCGTTGCCGGCATTGGCGACGTCGGCGGCGATCGAGCCGATGGCGACGATGCGCCCGGCCCGCGCCCGCGACATCGGGCGGATCAGCGCGCCGGCCAGCTTCACGAACGACCAGTAATTGACCTGCATCAGCCGCTCGGCCTTGTCCTGGTCGACCATGGCGGCGAGCGTATCGTAGCTCATGCCGGCATTGTGGACGAGGCCGAAATACGGCTCTTCCGCCACCTTCGCGGCGAAGGCGTCGACCGCGCTTTTGTCGGCGAGGTCGAGCGGGCGCGCCTCGAGAACCGCCTCGGGACGCGCGGTCTTGATCTCGGCGATCAGCGCCTCGGCCTCGGCGACGGCGGTGCGGACGGTGAACACCACCTCGAAGCCGGAAAGTGCCAGCGCCTTGACGATGGCGGCGCCGACACCCCGGCCGCCGCCGGTGACGAGAACGCGGGAAGCGCTCACGCCGGCTCGCCCGTCATGATCACGCACACATTCTGCCCGCCGAAGCCGAACGAGTTCGACATCACCCGGTTTACTTGCGCGTCGCGGGCGACGTTCGGCACCACGTCGAGCGGGATCGCCGGGTCCGGCATCTCGTAGTTGATGGTCGGCGGGATGCGGCCGTTCTGGATGGTCAGCACCGACACCACCGCCTCGATGGCGCCGGCGGCGGTCAGCGTGTGGCCGATCATCGACTTGTTGGACGACAGCGGGATCGAGCCGATCCGCTCGCCGAACACCGCGCTCATGCCGGTGAACTCCATGCGGTCGTTCTCCGGCGTCGAGGTGCCGTGGGCGTTGATGTAGTCGATCTCGTCCGGGCTCACCCCGGCGTCGGCCAGCGCCGCGCGCATGCAGCCGATCACCGGCTTGGCGTCCGGCGAGGAGCGGGTGCGGTGGAAGCTGTCGGCCATCTCGCCGACGCCCTCGATCACGCCGAGGATGTTCGCCCCGCGCGCCACGGCATGCTCCAGGCTCTCCAGCACCAGCGCGCCGGCGCCCTCGGCGATGATGAAGCCGTCGCGGTTCTTGGAGAACGGACGCGAGGCGGCTTCCGGCACCTCGTTATTGGTCGACAGCGCCGAGAGCAGCGAGAAGCGGATGAGGGCTTCCGCCGTCACCGAGCCGTCGGTGGCGATGGACAGCGCCGCGTCGCAGTCGCCGCGGCGGATCGCCTCGACGCCGAGCTGGATCGAGGTGTTGCCGGAGGCGCAGGCGGTGGACAGCGAGATCGGCTGGCCACGGGTGCCGAAGCGGTCGGCGAGGTGGTCGGCGATCGAGCCGTAGAGGAAGCGCTCGTGCCAGGCGCCGTGCTGGTGCGTCTCGGCGGCGCGCAACAGGTCGTCATAGGTGACGGCGGCGTTGGCGGCGGCCTCCTGCGCGAGGATGCGGCGCTGCGGCCATTCGATCTCGATCGGCGGCACGGCGCAGAACAGCGGGCCGGGGAAATTGCCCTTGGATCCGATGCCGGACTGGGCGATCGCCTCGTCGGCGGCCAGCTGCGCCAGCTGCTCGGACAGGTCCGGCGCGGTGCGGCCCGATTCGGACAGGAAATCGACCGTGCCGGCGATGGTGGTGCGCATCGAATCGAGCGGGAAGCGGGTGATGCGGTGGATGCCGGACTGGCCCGCGGTGAGCTTCGCCCAATTGTCCTCTTTGCCCTGGCCGAGCGACGTCACCAGGCCCATGCCGGTGACGACGACGATCGGCCGGCCGGCCTTGTCGGTATAGGACGCCATCATGTGCTCCTCGGGAGCGTAGCGCTCCCCTGTGCGGTTTTAGCTCTTGTCGATCAAGTCCTTATGCCTGATCGCTAAGAAAGCGCCTTAGAGGCGGTCGGCTGAAATCCGTTCCGGTCGCAAGGGTTCCTCGGCCCTTGCGGAACGGTCCTCAGTCGACGCTCTCGACCAGCGCCACGCCTTCCCCGCGCCAATGCCCCACTCCGGTGACGATGACACGCTTCAGCGCCTCATCGAAAGGTTTTTCCAGCGCTTCGCCGGCGAGCGGCGGGAACAGCCGGCCCTGCGCGACGGAGAGCGCCGCGATGGCGAGCGCCACCGGCATCTGCGCTTCCAGCCCGTGGCCGACGCGGTCGGTGACCGAGCGCACCGGCAGGCCGGAGCGTTCCAGCACCAGCGCCTCGGCCTTGGTCGGCTCGGGCGCGCCGGAGGCGGCGGAAAGAATGGCGGTGCCCTCGGCGGTGTCGCCGCGCGCGGTGGCGATCATCGTCGCCAGCGTCGCCTCGATGGCACCCTCGTCGCCGCGTCGCGCCCGCTCGGACCAGATGCCCGACAGCTTGGCGATCGGCTTGGCGCCGCGCGCCGTGGCGTGCTCGGGGCTCTCCAGCACCAGGAAGGCGCCGGCCGAGCCGGTCGGCACGCCATTGGCGTTCTTGAGCACCGGCGACCAGGGCGCGTGCTTGGCGAGATGCTTCAGCGCGTAGAGCAGCAGCATGTCGCGCCGCTCGGCATTATAGGCGCCGCCCACCAGGGCGATCTCGCTGGTGCCGGCGGCGATGCGCGAGAAGCCGATGCGCACCGCGTCGGTGCCCGAGCTTTCCTCGCCCATGAAGGTGCGCGAGGAGCCGGTGACGCCGTGCACGATGGAGATGTTGCCGGCGAGCAGATTGGAGAGCTGGGCGAGGAACAGCGTCGGGCGCAGGTTGGACTGCAGCTGCTCGTTCAGGAACACGTCCGGCTTGGGCTGCTTCTCGATCTCGGTCAGGATGGCGCCGTCGACCGACTGGTCGCGCTCGCCGCCGCCGGCCGCCACCACCATGTCGGTGGTGCCGAGAATGTCCTTGTTGCCCTTGATCCCGGCGGAATCCAGCGCCAGTCCGGCGGCATAGGTGCCGATGCGCTGCCAGGGTTCCATCTGCCGCTGATCGCCCTTCTTGGCGATCTGGGCGTCGAAATTAATCTTGGCCAGCGGGTGGACGACATAGGGCGCGAAGCCCGTTTCGTCGACCACCGGCTTGCCCTCGTTCAGCGCCGCCCAGTGGGCCTCCAGCCCTTCACCAAGCGACGAGACGAGCCCGATGCCGGTGATCCAGACGTCGCGACGCTCAGACATGCGTAAGGTTTCCTGCGCTCGCCGGGGCGGCGGAGCCGAGTTCGGCCGGAGCATCCATCGGCATTCCGATGCGCTCGGCGGTTTCGAGGAGGTAGCCGCGCAGCTCCGGGGCCGGGAACGGCATGGTCTTCAGGGTCACCTCGGCATTGCACACGAGCTTGCCCTCGACCCGCCCCTCGGCCTTGAGCCGCGCATAGCCGGAGCCGTCATGCACCATCTCGGCGAACACCTCGATGACCTGGCCGGGAACGACGAAGGTGCGAAGCTTGCCCTTGTCGACCGAGGCGAGGAACGCCATGCGGTCGTAATTGTGCAGCCGGAGCAGCAGCATGCCGCAGCTCTGGGCCATGATCTCGAACAGGAGCACGCCCGGCAGCAGCGGATGGCCGGGAAAGTGCCCTTCGAAGATCGGGCTCTTGTCCGGAACGGTATTGGCCGTCCTGAGGGTACGGGCCTCGAGATCGAGAGCCAGCACCTTGTCGACCATCTGGAAATATTCGAGCCGCATGTCTGCCTGCGCCTGCTCGTATGCCGTGCCAGTCCGCTCAGGCGGACTTGGCGGCGATCAGCTCGTCGATGCGGGCGCAAAGGTTCTTGAGCACGAAGTACTGCTCGGTGGTCGCCTTGCCCTCGTTCACTTCCTGCGTCCAGCTTTCCAGCGGCAGCTTGATGCCGAACGCCTTGTCGATGGCGAACGCGATGTCGAGGAAGTCCAGGCTGTCGATACCGAGATCGTCGATGGCGTGGCTCTCCGGCGTGATGTTCTCGCGCGGGATGTCGCAGGTTTCGGCGATGATGTTGGCGACGGTCTCGAACGTGGAAGACATGGAATGCCTCTGGTCTCTGTGGCCGCGTCCGGCCACGATGTGAATCGGAGTTCGCCCGACGGGACAGGTGTCCCGGCAGGCCTCCCGCTTGGGTGACGGCCCGTATACCTAAGCCCGCCCGGCTATTCAATGGCGGCGGCGCAGCAATCTCTTGGCCCCGCTCCCATGCCCACAGCGCCGTGTCACCGGCATGTCACGCGCGACCGTGCCTTCCGGCATAGGGAGAGCGTGCGGAACGGACAATGGCGAGCAGGCCGATTCCGGCCTATCGTGGCGTCACGTCATCCGACCGTCGCCCGCCCGACGGAAAGCGACCGCGCCGCCAGCGGCGGCGAGGCGACACGATTATCGGCAGATACAACGGCAAGAAACGCCCCGGGGGAGAGTCGAGATGTCCGCTGCCCTTCGTCCCGCGACGCTGGTGCGGGCCTTCGCCGCGCCGCTCGTTCTCGCTCTCCTCGCCGGCGCCGCCATGGCGCAGACCGCCCCGCCGAAAAACGCGCCCGTCCCACCCCCCAAGCCGGCGGCGACGGCACCTGCGAAGCCCGTCGCCGCCCAGCCGGCGCCCGAGCCGGCGCTGCCCCGGACCTATAGCCGGCCCGACCTCGTCGAATCCGCGCGCCGACTCCAGTCGCTGGTCGACCGCGACCGTGCGCCGCTGGAAAGGCCCGCTGCCCAGCTGCGCCGCGACGCCGACGCCGCCCTGCAGGCCGGCGATGCCCGCGCCGCCGCCGGGCTTTATTCCCGGTTGGTGCGCATCGCCCCGGACGATTCCGGCCTGTGGATGCGGCTTTCGCGCGCGCTCGCCCGCATCAAGCCGAACCAGGACGAGAGCGCCGATACCTTCCTCGACCGCGCCAGCGCGGCCGCCTTCCTCGCCTATCGCAAGGCGACGACGCGCAACGGCCAGGCCGACGCGCTGTTCGCCCTCGGCCATCTCTATGCCGAGCGCTCGCTCTGGCGCGCCGCCCTCGACACGCTGGCGCTGGCGCTCACGGTCAGCGACGTGCCGGCCGAGCGCGGCTTCTATGGCAAGCTGCGCGCCGAGCAGGGCTTCCGCATGCTCGACTACACCGTCGATTCGGACGCGGCGAACCCCCGCGTGTGCGTGCAGTTCTCCGAGGAACTGGCGAAGGGCCCGGTCGACTTCGCCTCCTTCGTCGCGCTGTCCGGTCCGCAGGGCGCGGTCGACAAGCCGGCGGTGTCGGTGGACGGCCAGCAGCTCTGCGTCGAGGGGCTGCGCCATGGCGAGGCCTACGATCTCACTTTGCGCTCCGGCGTGCCGTCGGTCATCCCGGCGGAAAAGCTGCAGAACACCGCTGACCTGACCATCTATGTGCGCGACCGTAAGCCGGGCGTGCGCTTCACCGGCCGCGCCTATGTGCTGCCGCGAACCGGCCCGCGAGCCATCCCCGTCGTCACGGTGAACACCTCGCGCGTCGCCGTCGAGGTACTGCGCATCGGCGACCGCTCGCTGATTCCCACCGCGCTCGACGGCGATTTCCGCCGCGATCTCGGCTCCTACGACCTGTCGCAGCTCAAGGATGGCCAGGCCGAACTGGTGTTTTCCGGCGAGCTGGAGACCGCCTCGCCGCTGAACGAGGACACCACCACCGCCTTCCCGGTCGACGAGGCGGTGGGCACGCTGAAGCCCGGCGTCTACGTGCTCGCCGCCCGTCCGGCCGGCGATGCCGCCAATCCGGACGACGACTATTCCACCCGCTCGGCGCAGTGGTTCGTGGTGTCCGATCTCGGCATGACCGCGCTGTCGGGCTCGGACGGCCTGCATGTGCTGGTGCGCGCGCTCGGCTCGGCCAAGCCGGTCGCCAATGCGGAGATCCGCCTGCTCGCCAAGTCTAACGAGGTGCTGGCCACCGCTCGTACCGATGCCACCGGCGCGGCGGTGTTCGACGCCGCTGTCACCCGCGGCGAGCAGGGCTTCGCGCCGGCGGTGGTTGTGGCGCGGGGGGAGGGTGACGACTACGCCTTCCTGTCGCTGGAGGACCAGGCCTTCGACCTGACGGATCGCGGCGTCGGCGGGCGCGCCGCTCCCGGCCGCATGGACGCCTTCCTCACCACCGAGCGCGGCGTCTACCGCTCGGGCGAGACCGTGCATCTCACCGCGCTGCTGCGCAATCCGCAGGTCGCGGCGGTGGCCGGAATTCCGTTGACCCTTGTTCTCAAGCGCCCGGACGGCGTCGAGGACCGCCGCGCCCTCGTCGACGACCAGGGCGCCGGCGGCCGCGCCACCGCCTTCGAGCTGATGGCCGGCGTCATGACCGGCACCTGGCGCGTCGACGCCTATGTCGATCCGCGCGGCGTCCCGGTCGGCTCCGCCACCTTCCTCGTCGAGGACTACGTCCCCGAGCGGCTCGCCCTCGACCTCTCGACCAGCGCGAAGCAGATCGCTCCCGGCACGCCGGTCGCCGTCGATGTCGAGGGCCGCTGGCTGTTCGGCCCGCCGGCCGTCGGCCTCGACGTGTCCGGCGAGATCGAGCTGAAGGTGGCCAAGCAGCGTCCCGGTTGGGCTGGCTGGCGCTTCGGCCGCGCCGATGACGGCTTCACCGCTATGCGCGAGCCGCTGCCGGACATCCGCGTCACCGATTCGGCCGGCAAGGCCAGCCTTTCCGCCGTTTTGCCAGCAGCGCAGGCCACCGGCCAGCCGTTGGAGGCCGAGATCTTCGTCGAGCTCGACGAAGGTGGCGGCCGCGCCATTCGCCGGTCGCTGACCCTGCCGGTGGCCGCGTCGGTGTCGGGCATCGGCGTGAAGCCGCTGTGGACCGGCTCCGGTCCGGCCGAGGGCACCAGCGCCGCCGTCGAGGTCGCCTTCGTCGATCCTGCCGGCAAGCAGCAGGCCGCCGCCGGCGTCGCCTGGACGCTGTACCGCATCGAGAATCGCTACCAGTGGTACCGGGTCGGCAATAGCTGGGACTTCGAGCCGGTGCAGGCGACCCGCAAGGTCGCCGACGGCACGCTCGACCTGACGGCCGACAAGCCGGCGCGGCTGGACGTGCCGGTGGAATGGGGCCGCTACCGGCTGGAAGTGACCTCCGGCGCCGGCGCCACCCGCCTGTCCACCGCGGTGTCGTTCGAGGCCGGCTGGGGCGGCGGCGCCACCGCCGATGCGCCGGACCGGCTGGAGCTCACCCTCGACAAGCCGAACTACGCCGAGGGCGACCGGCTCGACGTGCATATGACCAGCCGCACCGCCGGCTCGGCCACGGTGCTGATCGTCGGCGACGGCGTACTGGCCTCGAAGACGCTGGAGGTGCCGGCCGGCGATTCGACGGTCAGTTTTGATGTCGCGGCGGGCTGGGCGCCGGGCGCCTATGTGCTCGCCTTCCTGCATCGCCCGCTCGATGTCGCCGCCGGCCGCAATCCCGGCCGCGCCATCGGCCTCGCCTGGTTCGGCGTCGACCGGGCGAAGCGGGTGCTGGAGGTGGCGCTCGATGCGCCGGAGCGCATCCGCCCGGAGACCACGCTCTCCGTGCCCGTGCAGGTGAAAGGCAACGGGGCGGGGGAGGCTTATGTCACCCTCGCCCTCGTCGATGTCGGCATCCTCAACCTCACCGATTTCAAGACGCCGGACCCGGACGGCTTCTATCTCGGCCAGCGCCAGCTCGGGACTGAGGTGCGCGACTTCTATGGCCAGTTGATTGACGGCATGCAGGGCGCGCGCGGGCGGCTGCGCTCCGGTGGCGACGCCATGGATGGCGGCTTGCAGGCTGATCCGCCGACCCAGCCGCCGCTCGCCTTGTTCTCCGGCCCGGTGAAGCTGGACGGGCAGGGCCGCGCGACCATCGACTTCGCGGTCCCGGCCTTCGATGGCACGGGGAAGCTGATGGCGGTGGCGTGGTCCGGCGAGGCGGTCGGCCATGCCGGCAAGGATGTCGTCATCCGCGATCCGTTGGTGGCGACCACGACGCTGCCGCGCTTCCTCGGCGCCGGCGACCGCTCGACGCTGAACCTCGCCCTCGACAATGTCGATGGCCCGCCCGGCGACTATTCGCTGGCGCTGGTGACGGACGGACCGGTGAAGCTCGGTGTCGCCCCCGACAAGGTGACGCTGACGCCGGGTGCCCGGCAGAACCTGAAGGTGCCGCTGGAAGGCACCGGCATCGGTCCGGCCCGTGTCTCGGTGCGCCTCGTCGGCCCGGACGGGCTGAGCATCGTGCGCGACTATGCGCTGGAGGTGCGCCCGGCCTATCCCGCGATTTCCCGCCGCAGCGTGACCGCGCTCGCCCCCGGCGCCTCGCTGACGCTGAGCGGCGATCTCGTCGCCGATCTCGTGCCCGGCACCGGGCGGGTGACCGTCTCGGCCGGCGGCGATCCCGCCTTCGACGTGCCGGCGCTGATGGTGGCGCTGGACCGCTATCCCTTCGCCTGTTCCGAGCAGCTGACCAGCCGCGCCATGCCGCTGCTCTATGCCGCCGAACTGGCCAAGAGTTCTGACTTAATGACCGGACTCGACCTGAAGAACGATCCCGGCAAGACCATCCGCGACGCCATCGCCCGGCTCGTGGCGCGGCAGGGCTCGGACGGCTCCTTCGGGCTGTGGCAGGCGGGCGGCAACGACCTGTTCCTGGACAGCTACGTCACCGACTTCCTGACCCGCGCCCGCGAGCGCGGCTTTGTGGTGCCCGACGTGCCGTTCCGCCTCGCCCTCGACCGGCTGCGCAACGCGCTCGCCTATGCCAATGACGGCGCCACCGACGACGGGGACGCCTATGCCATCTATGTGCTCGCCCGCAACGGCCGCGCTCCGCTCGGCGATCTGCGCTATGTCGCGGACGCCAAGATGGCCGACGTTTCCTCGCCCTTCGCGCGCGGCAACATCGCCGCCGCCCTTGGCCTGCTCGGCGACAAGGGGAGGGCGGAAAAGGCCTTCGTCGCCGCGCTGGAGCTGCTGCCCGAGCAGCCGGAAGCCGATTTGCTCGGCCGCGCCGATTTCGGCTCGCAACTGCGCGACGCGGCCGGGGTGGCGACGCTCGCCGCCGAGGGGGGCTTCCCCGGCCCGGCGCGTACCGCCCGCGCCCGCGCCGTGACCATCGGCAACGACGTTACCGCGACCTCGACGCAGGAGGATGCCTGGCTGCTCATGGCGGCCCGCGCCGCCCGCGAGGGCAGGGGCGTCAGCCTCGATATCGATGGTGCCGCGCATTCTGGCCTGTTCGAACGGATTTTCGAGCCGGCTGGCCTGACTGCACACCGCACCGTCCTCACCAATCGCGGTTCGGCTCCGGTCGACGTGGCCGTCAGCATTGACGGCCCACCGTCCAGCCCCGAGCCCGCCGCCGCCAATGGATTCGCGCTGAAGCGGTCCTATTTCGACCTGGCCGGCAACCCGGCCGACCCGTCTAACGTTCAGCAAAATCAACGACTTGTCGTGGTTATCGAAGCCCAGGAGGACGAATACGCCCCCTCCCAGGTGATGATCGTCGACTGGCTCCCCGCCGGTTTCGAGATCGACAATCCGGCGCTGGCGGTCGGCTCGGATGCCGGCGCGCTCGCCTGGCTGGGGGACACCACCGAGACCGCCCATGCCGAGTTCCGCGACACCCACTTCATGGCGGCGGTCGATCGCACCCAAGGATCTGAAGAAGCTGAGCTTTTGCGCGTCGCCTACATCGTGCGTGCCGTCTCGCCGGGCAACTACGCGCATCCGCCGGCGACGGTGGAGGACATGTACCGCCCCGGCCGTTTCGCCCGCACCGAGGCCGGCACCACCGTGGTCAGGGAGCGCGGGCGGTGAGCGATAACCCGCACCCGCTCTGGCAGCGCTGTGCGGCCGCCGGCCTGCTGGCGGGGGTTATTTTCGTAGGCGGATCATATGCTTGGCTCGTCGGCGTGCGTGCCGCCGCCCCGCCACCGCCGACGATCGCCACCTCGGTCGAAGTGCTCGACCGCGACGGCCGGCTGCTGCGCCCCTTCGCGCTGCCGGATGGCCGCTGGCGCCTCGCCGCCGATCCCGGGCGCGTCGACCGTCGCTATGTCGACATGCTAATCGCTTATGAAGACAAACGTTTTTACGATCACGCCGGCGTGGATCCGCTGGCGCTGCTGCGTGCGGCCTGGCAGTTCGTGACCCATGGCCGCATCGTGTCCGGCGGATCGACGCTCACCATGCAGGTCGCCCGCCTGCTGGAACCTCGTCCGGCCCGCACGCTGGAGGCAAAGCTCGCCGAAATGCGTCGCGCCATCGAGTTGGAAGCACGGCTCAGCAAGACAGAAATCCTGAAGCTTTACATGATCTTGGCGCCGTTCGGCGGCAATCTCGAAGGCGTGCGCGCCGCCAGTCTGGCCTGGTTCGGCAAGGAGCCGCGCCGCCTGACATTGGCCGAGGCGGCACTGCTGGTCGCCCTGCCGCAGTCCCCCGAGGCGCGCCGGCCGGACCGCCAGGTCTCCGCCGCCGGCGCCGGTCGTCGTCGCGTCATCGAACGTCTTGAAAAAACGGGATTATTCGGAGAGCCTGAAGCTCGTTTCGCGCTGGCGGCCGATCTCCCTGCCACCCGCCAAGAGCTTCCGAACCTCGCCTTTCACGCCGCCGAGGCGGCGCGCCACGAGCGTCCGGCCGTCGCGGTCCACCATCTCGCCATCGATGCCGCCCTGCAGGAGCGGCTCGAGGCGCTTGCCGCTGAACGTGCGGCGACGCTGGAGCCCGGAAGCTCGCTCGCCATGGTCGCCATCGACAACGCTTCCGGCGACGTGCTGGCCCGCATCAGCGGCGCCGACCCGCGGGATAGCTCGCGCGCCGGTGCCGTCAACCTGACGCGGGCGTTCCGCTCACCGGGATCGACGCTTAAGCCGTTGATTTATGGGATGGCTTTCGAGGACGGTCTCGTCCATCCGGAGACGCTGATCGAGGATCGGCCGATGCGTTTCGGCGCCTATCGGCCGCGCAATTTCGACCTCGACTATCAGGGCACGGTGCCGGTGAAGCGGGCGTTGCAGATGTCGCTCAACGTGCCGGCGGTGGCCCTGCTGCAGGCGGTGGGGCCGCAGCGCCTCGCCAGCCGCCTGAACGCGGCGGGGGTCGAACTCAAGCTGCCACCTGGCGAGGTGCCGGGACTGGCGGTCGGGCTGGGGGGCGCTGGGGTGACGCTGGAGGGCCTCACGGCGCTCTATGCCGGCATCGGCAATGGCGGCACGGTGCATCCGCCTCGCCGGAGCCTCGACGACGCGGTGCTGCGGCCGGATACCGAGAGCCGAAGGATACTGTCGCCGACCGCCAGCTGGTACCTGGCGCAAGCGTTGGCCGGTTCGCCTCCGCCCCGCAATGCGCGCGGCGGCTTGATCGCCTTCAAGACGGGAACGTCGTTCGGCTATCGCGATGCCTGGTCGGTAGGGTTCGACGGGCTGAGGACGGTGGGGGTGTGGATCGGCCGGCCGGACGGTCAGCCGGTGCCGGG
Source organism: Ancylobacter sonchi (assembly GCF_018390695.1). Lineage (GTDB taxonomy): Bacteria > Pseudomonadota > Alphaproteobacteria > Rhizobiales > Xanthobacteraceae > Ancylobacter > Ancylobacter sonchi. Next base: position 110,533 of record NZ_JAHBGF010000028.1, read on the forward strand.
CATGATCGGTCGGGAAAAGGCAGCGCCGCTGCTATTCGATGCGTTCGCACGCATCGCGGCCCGTCCCGCATCCCTGCCTGCGCCCCCGCGTGAGGCGCTGGTGGCCCGGAACGGCGAACTGCCGCCGCCGCTGCGGCGTTTTCAGGGAAATGAGGTCCACACTGGGCCTGCGGGAGCCCCGCAATTCGCCTTCCCGCCATCGGGAGCGACGCTCGACATCGAGCCGTCGGATCCGGTGCCGGTGAAGGTGCGCGGTGGCGAGGGGCTGACGGTGTTCGTCGACGGCGTGCCGACGGGCAGGACCGATGCTGCCGGGATCTATTTCTGGCAGCCAGCGGGCGAGGGGTTCGTCCGGCTGACGGTAATGGACGCTGCCGGTTTGTCCGACAGCGTATCCATTCGGCTGCGAAGCAGTCGCTAGCGGCTCAGCGGCCGGCGACGGCGGCGCGAGCGATGTCCTGGCGGACGAGGCCACGACGGGCGAGGGCGGCGTCGGACAGACGCGACAGGGCTTCATAGCGCTGCGCGATGCGGCGGCCTTCGCCGACGGCGTCGAAGAAGGCAACGACGGCCTCGACGGCGCGCGAGAAGAAGTCGGGAGAGGTATGGCGGGAAAGCGACACGGTGCTCATGGGAGCCTCCAATCAAAGGCATTCTGTATGCCAGCGAATATAAGCCATCTGGTGCGGTGCAAAAGGCGATATGCTGCATGGCAGCACTGAGCGAGTTGCATGCCGCAACGTGATGCGCGTTGGCCAAAGAGCGGCCGATAACGACGAAAATGACCTTTAAAATGAAGATGATGGTATTATACTGGTGATTTGTCGCTTTGCCATGCGTCTTTCGCGTAGGGCGCATGATCGATCGTCATGCGTCGGGCGCGCCCTTCTGCGACGGGCCGGATGCCCCTGAAGTTCCGCGGAGAGGGCGTTTCGATTCATTCAGCCGCCCATGTTGTCCCCAGGCCGGGCGGAGACTTTCTGCAAAGGGGGTAGACCGTTGCGAATGGAAGCGCTATATGCCCGTCCGTTCGCCGCAACGGCTTGCCAAAGCCGACTGCCGATCTTGAAGAGCCGGGCAAAAAGCTCGTGTTTTCAAAATCTTCGGTGGGGGATAGTTTAACGGTAGAACTGCGGACTCTGACTCCGTTAGTCCAGGTTCGAATCCTGGTCCCCCAGCCACCTATTTTTTCTCAATTTCAATGACTTGTGCGCTTAGCAGGCTAAGCCGCACCATTCATCAGCCGGCATGAAAGCGCATTGTAAGCGCTCAAGAGCGCTGCATGCCAATATCGGGCGCCTTGACTGCCGCCGTGGCGCATCCAGCGCGTGGCCTGCCCCCTGAAAAGTGGTCCTCCCGGAAGTAGGCTTTCGAGCCCTCGGAGGAGCCTGCCGGCACCGGGACGTTACGGACGGGTGGAGGAAGGTCCGTTCAGCGAGCGCCTGCGCGACAACAGCGCCGCCAAGCGCCTGATCGCCCGCCGCGCTATCGGCCTGTTCCGGCCGGGCGATTCTCCGTTCGTCGACACCGGCACCACGACGCTGTGCTTCGCAGAACAACTGAGCGTCGCGCGCGATCTCACCATCATGACCAATTCGGTGCGGATCGCCGCCCTCGCCGCGCGGGGCGAAGGCAGCAAGGTGTTCCTGGTGGGCGGCCGTCACCGCGAGGCCGGAGCGGAGAACGTCGGGCCGATCGCCGTCGAGCGGCTCAAGCGCTTCCACGCGCTCCATGCCGTACTCACGGTCGGTGCCATCGATGCGGATGGTATCGATGATTTCCACGAGGAGGAGGCCAAGGTCGCCCGGGCGATGATCCGGCAGGCGCGCGGCGTCACCATCCCGGCCGACCGCTTCAAGTTCGACGGGGCCGGCCTGTTCAGGATCGCCCCGCTCTCCGACATCGACCGGATCGTCGCCGACGCCCCACCCCCCCGAGGCGGCGGCCGAGCGGATCCTCGCCCATGGGGTGGAGGTGATCCTCGTCGGCGAGGCGGTGCCCTGAACGTGCCGTCGAGACGGCCTCGTAAAGTGGCCCCGTCATTTTCCCCGGAAGCGGTCCTTTTTAATGGAGCCATTCAGGGGAAATCTGCCCTCGACCCGCGGGATGCGGGCCCGCTCGGTGCGGGATTGTGAAGGAGGACAGTATGAGCCAGTCGAGCCCCGACTACTCGAAAGGCGCCGCTTACATGAACGGCATCTATGTGCCGATCTCCGAGGCCAAGATTCCGGTCGGCGACTGGGGCTTCACCCATTCGGACGTCACCTATGACGTGGTTCACGTGACCGATGGCGGTTTCTTCCGGCTGGAAGACCATCTCGACCGCTTCCACCGTTCGCTGGAAGGCTACCGCCTCGATCCGGGTGTGACCCGCGACGAGATGCGCACCATCCTCGGCAAGGTGGTGGCGCTGTCCGGCCTGAAGGACGCCTTCGTCGCGATGATCTCCACCCGCGGCATCCCGCGCGTCTACGGCTCGCGCGACCCGGCCGATTGCGACAACACCTTCATCGCCTATGCGGTGCCGTGGGTCGACGTGATCAAGCCGGACGTGCAGGAGCGTGGCGCCCACCTGCTGGTCGCGCAGGTGCCGCGCATCTCGCAGAACTCGCTCGACCCGACGCTGAAGAACTACATGTGGCGCGATTTCACCCGCGGCATGTTCGAGGCGAAGGACAAGGGCTTCGACACCGCCATCCTGCTCGACAGCGAGGGCTACCTGACCGAGGGCGCCGGCTTCAACGTCTTCATCGTCAAGGACAACAAGGTCATCACCCCGGATCGCGGCGCGCTGCGCGGCATCACCCGCCTCGCCGTGCTCGACCTCTGCCCCGAACTCGGCCTCGAGCCGGTCGTCGGGCCGATCACCTTCGAGGACCTGATGGACGCCGACGAGGTGTTCACCACCACCACCGCCGGCGGCGTCATGCCCTGCGCGCGGGTGAACGACCGCATCTATGGCAATGACCGGCCCGGCCCGATCAGCGCCAAGCTGAAGGACACCTACTGGCGCAAGCACAAGGAAGGCTGGCACATGACGCCGGTCAACTACGCCGACGCCGACAATCCCTTCAAGGTCGCGGCCTGACACCGCATCTCACACGACAGCTCAAGGGCGGCGCTCAGATCGCCCTGAGGGGGAAACGCACAAGGCAAGGGCCCCGCAAGGACCAATCGCACCACTTTCAAAAACCAGAGGGCGTGGCCATGACCAAATCGACGTTCAGTTCTTCCGACGCTGCGGCCCCGTCCGCTTCGCCGGTCAGTCGCCGTACCGTGCTGAAGACGCTGGCAGCGGGGACCGCCGGGGCGCTCGCCGCCCCCTATATCCGGCCCGCCTACGCGGCGCCGGCGCAGCTCCGCGCGCTGATGTGGGAAGTCTACGCGGTTCCCGACATCGTCGGGGCCTTCGAGGAGAAGCACAAGATCAAGTTCTCGCCGACCTTCTTCGACGGCAATTCCGAGGCCTACAACAAGCTGCGCATCGGCGGCACCCGGGACTTCGACCTCGTGCAGGCCGACGGCTTCTGGCCGGGCCTCTACTTCCGCGAGAAGCTGATCCGCGACATCGACTACGCCAAGATCCCCAACACCGCCAATGTCTATCCGGTGTTCAAGCCGGACCGCTTCAAGCTGCTGACCGACGAGGCGAGCGGCAAGCATTTCGGCGTCACCTGGTGCTGGGGCAGCTACGGCACGACCTACAATGCCGGAGAGGTGCCGAAGGAGAAGGTCCAGACCATCGAGGTGCTGTTCGATCCGGCTTTCAGCGGCCGGCTCGCCACCAGCGCCCGCTTCGAGGAGAACATCGCCCTTACCGGTATCCTCGCCGCCACCCGCCTCGGCACCAAGGACAAGCCGCGTCCCGACGGCAAGTCGTTCAATCCCTATGTCCTTACCGACGAGGAGCTGGCCGAGGTCGAGAAGCTGCTGATCCAGCAGAAGCCGCTGCTGCTCACCCGCTACCAGGACAACACCACGCTGCAGCAGTTGCTGGAGAGCGGGGCGATCGTCGCGGCGCCGGAATTCGCGCAGGTCTACCGCGTGCTGGTGCAGAAGAAGGACAAGGGCGAAATCTCGGCCGACTTCTCGCACCAGCTGGTGCCGAAGGAGGGCGGGCTCGGCTGGGTCGATACCTGGCTGGTCACCACCGGCGTCACCGATCCGGCGACGCTCGACATCTGCCACGACTTCATGAACACCTTCCTGGCGCCGGAGAACATCAAGAAGATCTCGCTGATCGCCGGCTCCTCCGCGACCGTCGACCTGCGTTCGATCTCCACGCCCGAGGAGCAGAAGCTCTACCTGATGGACCGCACCGAGGAGCTGTCGTCGATGTACATGTTCGACCAGCCGTCCTCGACCGAGAAGTGGGAGCGCGTCTGGTCGCGCGTACAGGCTGCCTGACGACACCCGAAGTCATCGCCCGGGCCGTGGCGGCCCGGGCCTTGCTTCCGTCCGTTCGCAGCGAGGAGTGCGGCGTGGCCTACATACATCTCGACGGCGTTTCCAAGCAGTATGGAAGCGTCTGGGCGGTCGATCGCGTCAACATGGCGATCGAGAAACATGAGTTCGTCTCCCTGCTCGGCCCGAGCGGCTCGGGCAAGACGACGCTGCTGCGCATCATCGCCGGGCTGGAGCGCCCGACGACGGGGCGCGTGCTGATCGACGGCGAGGACGTTACCGAGCTGCCGCCGCACAAGCGCGGCGTCGCCATGGTGTTCCAGGAGTTCCTGCTGTTCCCGCACCGCACGGTGTACGAGAACCTCGCCTTCCCGCTGCGCATGCTGAAGCTGCCCAAAGGCGAGATCGAGGCGCGCGTCGAATGGGTGGTGGGTATCCTCGCTCTGCGGGGGCTGGAGAAGCGCTATCCCAACCAGCTTTCCGGCGGCCAGCAGCAGCGCGTGGCGCTCGGGCGCGGCCTCGTCGGCCGGCCGAAGGTGCTGCTGCTCGACGAGCCGCTCGCCAATCTCGACCGCGAGCTGCGCCAGGAGATGGAAGTCGAGATCCGCAAGCACCAGACGGATCTCGGCATCCCCTTCATCTATGTGACGCACAACCAGGAAGAGGCGCTCTCGATGAGCGACCGCATCGCCGTGGTGCGCGGCGGGCGCATCGAGGATTTCGCCTCGCGCACCGACATCTACGACCGTCCGAAGACCGCCTTCATCGCCCAGTTCGTCGGGCGCTCCAACCGCTTCACCGGCACCGCCGCGACGGCCGGTGGCACGATATCGCTCAGCGGCGACGGGGTGCGGATCGAGACGGCGACCCGGCCGGGGATCGCCGATGGTGAGCGCGTCGCCGCCTATGTGAAAAACGAGAAGGTCCGGCTGCGGCCCGCGTCGGCGGGTGGGGCGGGCGCTGCCAACACACTGGCGGCGACGGTGCGCTACGTCATCCTGCGCGGCGCCTATGCGGAATATGTGCTGGGCTGGAGCGGCGGCGAACTGGTCGCCAGCCGGCCGCGCAGCGAGGCGGAGTTCACCGAGGGCGCGGAAGTGGTGGCCTGCTGGGACGCGGCCGATGTCGACCTGTTCCCGGCGCCGGAGGACGGCCGATGAAACCGCGCGTCGCCCCGGCCATCTTCCTCGGCATCCCCACCGTGTTCCTGGTGGGGCTGTTCGTGCTGCCGCTGCTCTCCATGCTGGTGTTGAGCGTCTGGCGGACCGAGAACTACCACATCATCCGCGACTTCAGTTTCCACAATTACGAGGTGCTGGCGACCGAAGGCGCCTATATAACCTTCCTGGTGCGCTCGCTGGTGATGGCGAGCGCGGTGTCGCTGATCTGCACGCTGCTCGCCTGGCCGATCGCCTATGGCATCACACTCTATGGCGGGCGCTACAAGCTCCTGTTCTCGCTGGCCTTCGCCGTGCCGTTTCTCACCGGCGAGGTGCTGCGCATCATCGCGCTGCAGGGCCTGCTCGGCCCGCTCGGGCTGCTCAACGGCGTGCTGCTGTCGCTCGGCGCCGCGCCGCTGCGCGTGATCATGTACACCAATGTCGCCAGCGCCATCGGCCTCGTCTATCTCTACCTGCCGATCGTGGTGACGGTGATCTACCTGTCGCTGCTCAATTTCGACCAGCGGCTGATCGATGCCGCGACGATCTTCGGGGCGAGCCCGGCGCGCGCCTTCTTCGAGGTCACCTGGCCGCTCAACCTGTTCGGCACGCTGATCGGCTTCGCGCTGTGCTTCATTCCCTGCCTGTCGGCGACGCTGGCGCCGCGCTTCCTCGGCGGCCCGAACGGCACGCTCTACGGCATGGCGATGGCGCAGCAATTCGGCGAGAGCGGCACCTGGGCGCTCGGCGCCGCCATGGGCGTCGTTCTGTTCGCGGTGTCGGTGCTGCTGGTGGTCGGGGTGGCCCGGCTGATCGACCTGCGCCGCACCGGCTTCACCGGCTTCGGGAGGGGATGAGCATGTCCATGAAGCTCGGCAAATGGAAACCGGGAAAGATCGCCCTTTTGGCGACGGTCGCCGTCTCCTACCTGTTCCTCTACCTGCCGGTCGTCCATATCGGCCTCGCCAGCTTCGCGCGGAATTCCAACTTTCCGTACCCGCCGAAATGGTCGCTCGACATCATGGCGCGGCTGTTCTCCAACTCGCTGTACCAGACCGCGCTCGGCAACAGCCTGATCATCGGCATCTTCGCCGCGCTGCTGTCCACCGCGCTGGCCGGGCTCGCCACCATCGGGCTGATGCGCCATGCCGGACGCCGCGCGCCGCTCTATCTCGCCTTGTTCATCGCCCCGCTTTTCGTCGCGGAGGTGCTGCTCGGCATCTCCTCGCTAATCTTCAACGGCCTGTTCCTTGGGCTGCAGGGCAACATGATCTCGGCGATCCTAGCGAACACGGTGCATTGCTTCAGCTATGCGCTGCTCATCATCGCCACCCAGCTCTACCGCTATGACTGGCGGCTCGACGACGCGGCGATGGTGTTCGGGGCGAGCCCGGCGCGCACCTTCTTCGAGGTGACGCTGCCCTTGATCTGGCCCGGTCTGCTCGGCGCCTTCATCGTCACCTTCATCATGGCATTCAACAATCTGGAGATCTCCTTCTACCTGCTCGGCGCGACGCCGACCTTGCCCTCGGCTGCCTGGGGCGCGCTCCGCTACGGGGTGAAGCCGGAGCTTTATGCGCTGGCGACCTGTGTGAACCTGATCGTCTTCGCGCTGCTCGCCATCATGTTCGTGCTGATGAGGACCGGTCTCCTCACCTTCGGCCACCGGCCGGAGCGCGAGCGCAGCGCCGTGTAGCGTGGGTGCAAGCCGGGTGGTGCGGAACTTGCGTTCTCCCGATCGGTCAGATCGCGGAGGCATTGTGAGGCTGCTGGATTCGCTCGCGCTCGATATCGACAGGGTTGCCGATGCCCCGTTGCACCGGCAACTCTATCGCCGGCTCGTCGAGGAGATCACCGCCGGCTCGCTACGGCCGGGCGAGAAGCTGCCGTCGACGCGCGACTTCGCCGGGCTGCTCGGCGTGTCGCGCAACACGGTGCTGCTCGCCTTCGACCATCTGATTTCCGAGGGCTATCTGCAGCCGATGACCGGCTCCGGCACTTATGTCGCCCGGGACCTGCCCGAACAGCTGCCCGCCAAGGCGCCGGCGCGCATCAACCCCGCCATCGAGGCGGCCGGGCATCTCAGCCGCTCCCTGGCCCCGGACACGGCGATCACCCATGCGCCGTCCACCTTGCGCCACATGCGCCGGCCGGTGCCGTTCCGCGCCAACTTCCCGGCGGTCGACATGTTCCCGGTCCGGCAATGGGCGAGCCTCGCGGCCAACCTTTATCGCGAGCTCGATCCCGGCGCCGCCGGCGAACTGCTCGGGGAGGGCGATCCGCAAGGCTACGAGCCGCTGCGCATCGCCATCGCCGAACATGTCGCGCTCAGCCGGGGCCTCACCTGCACGCCGCGCAACATCGTCATCTTCGCGGGTGCGCAGCATGCGGTGGATCTCGCCTGCCGCATCCTGCTCACCCCGGGCGAGCATGTCTGGTGCGAGGACCCGGGCTATGACGGCATCTATGCCTCAGCGACTGCGGCCGGGGCCATTCCGGTCGCCGTGCCGGTCGACGGGGAGGGGATCGAGGTGGAGCAGGGCATCGCACGCGCCCCCGATGCCCGGCTCGTCTATGTCTCGCCCTCCAAGCAGTTCCCGCTCGGCATGGAACTGAGCCTCGAACGGCGCCACGCTTTGCTGCAATGGGCGAGCGCCGCCGGCGCCTGGGTGCTGGAGGACGATTACGACACCGAGTTCCGCTATGCCGGCCGGCCGATGCCGGCGCTGCACGCGCTGGATCGCGAAGGGCGGGTGCTCTATTTCGGCACCTTCAGCAAGATGCTGTTCCCCGGCCTGCGTCTCGGCTTCGCCGTGCTGCCGGATGCGCTGGTGGAGGCGTTCGTCTCGGCGCGCGCCATCGTCGGGCGCTATTCGCCGATGCTCGAACAGGCGCTCGTCGCCCGCTTCATGGAGGACGGCCATCTCGCGACGCATGTGCGCCGCATGCGGCGGCTCTATGCACGGCGGCAGGACTATCTGCTGCAAGCGATCGAACGACGGCTGTCCGGCTGGATGACCGCCGCGCCGACCAATACCGGTATGGAGATCATCGCAAGCCTCGCCGAGGGGCTGAGCGGGCGCCTGGTGGCGGAGGCGGCAGCCCGCCGGGGGCTGGAGATACTGCCGATTGCGGCGCTCGCGCGCGAAGCGGAGGTCGATCACCTGATCACGCTCGGCTTCAGCGCCTTCGGCGAAGCGCAGATGGATGAGGGGATCGACATCCTGCACGACATCTTCGTCGCGATGGAGCGTGGCGATACCCCAATGCCCAACGCGGGCTGAGCTGGCTGGAGGACGACCGGTTCCCATCCTACGACCACCTCCGAGCCAGCTCCGTCTTCCCAGACGTTCGGCCCGGATACACGCTCCCAAGGGAGAGCCATGGTCGTGCTTTGCCGGGCGCCGGCGCGTTGGTCGTCTATCATCGTATCGTCCTCCTCCCGAAGACGACGGAATCAGGATTTCATCGCCGCAGCAACGACGATGCTTTTGTCGGAATCGCCACGCGACGGAACTGAGCCTGCGCTGGCGACGTCTCAGTTCCCACGTGGCAAGGTTCTGAGCCAGCTGACTAATGCCGACAAATCGCCATCCGTGAGTTGCGCATATGCCTTTGTTTGCATGGGAGCCGCGAGCGGACGGCCGTCCGGCGTGACACCGCGGACAAGAGAGCGACGAATATCGTCGTCACTCCAGTCGGCGAGGCCGCGCGGAGTGATGTCGGGTGCAACGACCGTTCCCCAGGGACCTTCGAAAACGGCGCCGCCATGCCCAAGTCCGGCCGCGAGGTCGGGCTCGCCATCGGCGCGCGGAGTGGAATGGCAGCTGAGACACCGCGCCACCGTTCCAAGATACCGGCCGTGCTCGACCTCGCCGGTACCGGCTGCCGGTCCGGCCATGGCGGCCGCGGAGGCCTTCGGCGCAATCGTATAGAAGGGAGCGGCCGTTGGATTTTGCGCCGGCTTAAGCGTACGCAGATAGGCGACGATAGCGTCGCGGTCCGCATCGGTCAGCGCGGCGTAGAAGTCATATGGCATGGCCGTCGACATCTGGGACCCATCCGGCCGCACCCCGTGAGTGATGGCATGGCCGATCTGCTCATCGGTCCATGTGCCGATGCCGGTGTCCGGATCCGGCGTGATGTTCGAGCCCTGCACCTTGTAGGCCGACGTCTCGATGGTTCGCCCGCCGGCAAAGGGTTGGTTGCCCGGTCCGGGCGTGGTGTGGCAGCGCCCGCAGATCGCCACGGCGTTGACGAGATAGGCGCCGCGGGCGGGCACAGAATCCTCCGCACGGATTGTTATCGGCGCTAGCGATACCGCAACGACCACAGCGATGCCCAAGGCCCTCATCACGCGCTCCCCCAATCTTGTTTGTTATCGCTCCAGCATATCCTCGCCCGCGCCGGTCTCCCAGTGTTCGGGCAGGACGACGAGGTTGCGCGGTCCGGCGCCGACGGGAACATGCGCAACGACATGAGCGCGGCTGACGTCGACGATCGTCACCTCGTCGTCGGCCCAGGCGACCGCGGCAGCACGCTGGCTTGAGAGCGCGACGATCCCTTCCGGATAGGAGCCGATCTTCGGCCGCGCCAGAATGGCATGCGTGGTGGCATCGATGACCGCCATCGTGCCGCTCTGCTGATTGGCGACCGCCACGCGCGCGCCATCGGGCGTGACCGCGACACCGTAGGGCATCAGCCCGACCTTGAAGCGCGCGGTTTCCTCCAACCGCGCCGTATCGATCATCGACAGGTCGCCGCTCTGGACATTGGCGACGTAGAGCTGTCCGCGATCGGGCGAGAGAGCCAGCGCGAAAGGTGCCCGGCCCGTCGGCACGGTCGCCGCACGGGTCATCGTGGCGAGATCGACAACGCTTACCTGGTTACTCTCGCGATCCGCGACATAGGCCCGTCGCCCGACCGCATCGACCACCAACCCGGCCGGTGCCTTTCCGACGGCTATCCGTCCGGTCTCGTGACCACTGGCGGCATCGACGCGGATAACGGCATCCGAGCTCCAGTCGCTGACAATCAGGGTACGGCCGGCCTCCGTGACGGCGATGCCGAACGGTTCGCGGCCAACGCGGAAGCTCGTCTCCAACCGGCGCGTGCCGATATCTATGCGTGAGATGAGGCCGAGATCGGGGTGGGTGACATAGAGCGTGCGTCCGTCCGGCGCGGCCGCGAGACCGGCGGGCACGCGTGGCACGGAAATTTCCGCCACAACAATGGCCTTGCCGACGTCGATCAGCGTCACCACGCCAGCCTGCTGCGAGACGACGGCGATCAGTGGGTCCGCCAACACCCCCCGTACCGGAAGCAGGCCAGCCGCGAGGCCAAGCGCGGCAAGAAAGCGCTTCCGTCCAACGGATATGGACCTCACGACCCGCCGGCCTTGCTCTTGAGCCCGTCGAGTCCCTGTCGGATGAAATCGCCCATCGCGGCGATGGCTGCGGCATCGTCGAGCCCCTCGGGCGGCTCGTTGGTGGTGTCGGCCCGATAGAAGCGGGCGTCCCACACCACCTCGCTGCCGCCGCCGGACGGTTTCACCTGGATGCTGGCGGTGTAGAAGCTCACCGGCAACGCCTCGGTGTTCTCCTTGCCGAGACGATAGGAGAGCCGCCGCTCGTTCGGGTCGACCTCGTCCAGCCCCTCGGTGATGTCGCCCTTTTCCAGCGTGAGGATGCGCTCGGCTCCTGCTGCATCGCCGCCGGTGAAGCTCACCCTCCTTACCAGCGGATGCCATTCGCCGATCGCACCGAAGGAGGCGAGCACTGCCCAGACCTTCTCCGGCGCTGCCTCGATCGTTATGCGCTCCTCGGCGCGCTGCGGCGTAGGACCATGGGCGGCCAATGGTGCGAGACAGGTAGGGAGGAGAGCGGCAGCGAGCAACAATCTGCGGAACATGTTGGTTTCCTTGTTCAGCTAGGAAGTCGGTCCGGCCGGCGACCGGCAAGGGCACCGAGGCCGAACAGCGTCGTCAGGGCAATGAGCGCGAGGGCGGCCGGGATGCCGGCCATGTCGACCCGGACCTCGACGAGGTGGGCACGCGTGTCGGCTTCCACCGCCTTCCACAGCGCGGCGGGATCGCGCAACGCCGCGAAGCCAAGGCCGGTCTGTGCGGCGAGGCGACGTAAACCGTCCTCCCGCATGGCGCTCAGATGCTCGGTGCCGGTCGCCGGTTCACCGCCCCACGGGGCATTGCGCGGGTTCCAGCCGGCCCGCGAGGGGGCATCGGCCGGCGGCGGGCCGCTGCGGTTCTCCTGCGGCACGTCCTGTTCGGCGTAGAAGCCGATCTCGCGGCCGTCCTCGTTGTATTTCGGGATCGGCGACGGCTCGGCCGCGCCGACACCCACCAGCAGCCCGGCAACGGCGCCCGGCTCGCCCTCATAGGCGGGCAGTTCCCCGCCGGCCAACGGTGGTGCCTCCTGGCCGTCGGTGAGGAAGACGAGATCGGCCTTCAGGCTACCGGCGATGGCGAGCGCCGCATGCACGCCGCGCGCGATGTAACTGTCGCCTTCCCACGCCATCCGCCAGTCGAGCGCGTCGATGGCGCCGTCGATGGCGGCGAAGTTCTCGCAGACCTCGGCGGGCTCGAACAGAAGGAAGCTGCGCCGTTCGGTGAAGATGCCGAGTCCGAGGCGCGACTGACACGGCAGATCCGCCAGTAGGTTGCGTGCGGCGCGCTTCGCGATGGCGAGCCGCGAGACCGGTTCACCGCCTTGCAGATAGTCACGGACATTCATGCTGCCGGTGATGTCGATCACCACCAGCAGATCGCGGGCCTGCCGGGTTAGCGTCAATCGCGGCAAAGCGAGCGCCGCCGCCAGCGCCAGCAGTGCCACGACGAGCAGCCAGAACCGCCAGTCGCGGATGAGGCGCGCGCGCATCACGGCAATCCTCGCGGCACGCCCGGCAGGTCGGTCCACAGGCGCTTGGCGGCTTCCGGTGGGATTTCCTCGCCCGAGGTCTCGATCTGCGGGAAATCGCGCACCAGCCGCATGGCGACGTCGAGATTGTATTTCGCGTCCCAGAAGCCGGGATCCAGCATCAGGGCGCGCCGGTAGCCCTCCTTCGCCAGCCGCACCAGCAGTACCGCCGGGTCGATGTCGTTGCTCTCCAGATGGCCGATGGCGACCCGCAGCCGCCCATTGGAGAGATCGTAGAAGGCCGCAGCGGCCAAGCGCGGCGCGCCGGTGGCAGCGATGCGGTTCATTAGCGGCTGGGCTTCGTCGAAGCGGTCGCGGGTGGTGAGGAACGCAAGCCGGGCGAACAGCAATTCGGGACGGGCATCGGTGGCGACGGGGACATCCCGTCCGGCGGCAAGCGCGGCGATGGCGGCATCGACACCCCTATCGAGGATGAGCCGGACCGAAAAAGCGACGCCTGCACAGAGGCTTATGGCCAGCAGGATGGCGCCGGTGCAGAGGGCTGATCGGCCGCGTCGGATGCCCAACCTCATGCCGCCCTCCGCACGGCGGGTTGCGGTCGAGCCGCAGCCGCTGTGGGGACCGAGCGCACGAGGTTGCGCTCGGCGAGCTTGGCGAGCAGGAGCAGGGTTGTAGCGCCTGCCGCCACCGCGAAGGCCGGCCGGGCGAGATCGCGGCGCGGCACCCGCTCAAAGTAGGTGATCGGCCGGGTTTCCTGCCGGTCGATCTCGGCGATGGCCTGCTCGACCGCCCGCGGGCTGGTCGCCTCGAAGGCACGGTAAGGCACACCAAGGCTTTGAAAGAACAGATGAAGATGCCGTTCGGGATTGGCCTGCGGCGTGTTCTCGCCGGGCGGCGGTTCCTCGAAGATGCCCTTGGCGCCGCGCGAACGCAGGAACAGCCAGTAGAGATGCACCGGCGTGCGCGCTACCGCGTCGCGCAATGTCTCCTGCACTTTGCGGTCGATCAGCGCCGCGCCGTCGGACACCAGGAGGATCGCCCGCGATGCCTCGTCCTCGTCGTCTGCGAAGGAAGAAAGCGCCAGCGCCAATCCGCGCCCGACATCGGTGAAGGCGAGGCCGGGCCGGTCGATGGCGGCGATGGCGGCGCGCACCACCTCGTGGTGGTCGGTCAGCGGCAGCACCGGCATCGGCGAGGTGGAGAACGCCGCCACCCCGATGCGATCGCGTGCGCGGCGGGCAACGAAATCGTCCAGAAGTCGTTTGGCCACAACGGATTTTGCCTCCTGGTCACCGCTCGGCGCGCGGTCGGCGAAGCTGTTGTCCATGCTGGAGGAACGGTCGAGCAGCAGCACGAGATGCGCGCCGGTGCCCTGCCGCGCGATCATCTGCTCGCGCCGGTGCAGGCCGGCTAGTCCCAGCACGATGGCGAGGATCGCAACGCTGCCGGCGAGGCGCAGGCTCAAGCTCACCGCGCGCGAGAGGCCATCCGCCGGTGCGAGGAAAACGGAAGGAATACCTTGTCGAATCAACGGGCTAGCGGCGAGGGGGAGGGCGGCGAGAACGAGGAGGCCGAGCAGCAGGGGATGGTCCACGCCCCAGCTGCCCGTCAGGCTCTGCCACGCTCCCGCCACCCAGCTCATGCGCCGCCCCGTTCGCCAGCCCGGAGCCGGCGCGCCAGGGCGACGAGCTCGGCGGGAGGAAATTCTCGGGCGGATTCAATGGGATCGTCGCCGAAGAACAGGCGGCGCGAGGCGGCGAACAGGCGCCGCACCTCGGCCTCCGTGGTGGCGAAGGCGGGATGGGCGCGGAAGAAATCCGGCAGGTCCTCGGCGAACACGCCCTGTCCGGCGGTCGCGTCGAAGGCGCGGTGCAGGGCGAGCAGGGCCGCGCGATGGCCCGGAGCCGAGGCCGGTGAGGTGGACGATGCGGCCGGTTTGGCCGATGAGGCCAGCGCGGCGCGGACTTCGCGCGCTGCGTGGGCGAAGGGGCGGTCGCGGCGTCGGCTGAACGGCCACCAGCCCATCTGCCAGGCGAGCAGCCCGAGGCCGGCTACGACGCCGGCGAGCGCGGCGAGGAGGCCGTACCGCGTGCCGGTGGTCGCGACCGGGCGCGGGGCGATGTCGGGCCGCAGCGCCATGGTGGTGCCTTCCCCGATCGCGACGATCTCCCGCAAGGGCGACATCAGGAACGACCAGGGCGGGACGGTGATCGCCACCTGCCGCGCGCCGTCGGTGGCGGTGAGCGGCACGGCGGGGATGGCGAGCCGCTTTGGCTCCAGCGGTGCGTAGAAGGTCTGGTAGGTGAGCTCGAGCGTGTAGCGCTGCGCGCCGTCGCGTGTGCCGCCATCGGTCAGTCGGACGTCGGTGAGCTCCAGCCAGTAATCGAGCGAGCGCGGGCGCGGCAGCGAGGCCGGATCGAGCCGGAACGGCGCCTCGAGAACGATGTCGGCCGAGAGCGCCAGCGTGTCGCCGATGACATGGCCGAAGGGCCGGGGCGCGTAGAGCTCCACCGAACGCAGCTGCGCGCCGGCCGGTGGGGCGGCGAGCAGTACGACGGCCATCGGCAGCAGGCCGGCGAGGCAAAGGACGAGGTGTCGGACGGTCCTCCTCATCTCAGCCCTCCATCAGCCGGCGGGCCAGCGCCTCGGTGTCGAGCGGGTCGGTGAGCGCGAAAGGACGCAGACCGCGCTCGGCGAACAGCTTCTCGCGGGCCTCCCGGCGGGCGCGGGTCTCGCGGCGCCATCGCTCGCGCAAAGCGGGGCGCATGAAGACGAGGCGGACGGCGCCGGTTTCGAGATCGGCGACCTCGACCAGCCCCCAGCGCGGCAGCGCGACATCCAGCAGGCCATCCTCGACAACGACCGGCACCACATCGTGCCGCCACAGCGCATCGATGAGACGGGCGACCTCCGATGCCGGCATGAGGAAGTCGGAGATCAGGAACACCAGCGCGCGGCGCGCCGGCAGGCGTTCCGCCGCCTCGATCAACCCCTCGACCGCCTGCCCACCCGTCGGGCGCACGCCCGCGAGCCGGCGCCGCACATCCTCCTCCTGCCCCCGGCGCCGCGCGAAGGGCAGGCACTTCTCCTCGCGCAGATGCGCATCGGCGCCGAACAGCGCGAAAGGATCGCCGGCCCGCTGCGCCGAGACGGCGATCAGCGCGCAGAGGTCGGCGACGCGGCCGGCGACCGCCTCGCCGAAGCGCATCGAGCCGGAAAGATCGACCAGCGCCGCCACCGGCACGGCACGGCGCGGGGCGTATTGCCGGACATGCAGCTCGCCGAACGGATCGCGCAGCGAGGCGCGCAGATCGAGCCGCCGCGGATCGGGATGGCGCAGCAGCGAGACGTGGCGGCGGAACTCGCCCTCCGTCCCCTCGCCATGGCCGGGATGCGCACCGGGGACGATGCCGTGCGGGCGCCAGCGCAGCCGGTAGGCGAGCGGCTGGAGCGGCGGTCCGTCACCGGCCGGGTCGGCGCTCATGGCGCCGGCACCCGCGCGAAGATGCCGGCGATGAGTTCGCCGACCAGCTTCTCGCGGCGCAGCTCATAGACCGGATCGACGAAGATCCGGTGCGTCATCACCTCCGGGAACACCGCGCGGAGATCCTCCGGCACGATCATGTCGCGGCCTTCCAGCCAGGCGCGCACCCGCGCGGCCCGCACGAGATAGCTGAGGCCGCGCGGGCTGGCGCCGCCCTGGACGAAGCGCGCCATGTCGACGCTCTCCACGCTCACACCGTGGCTGTGCGGCGCACGCACCGCCTCCCACAAAGCGAGGACATAGGCCTCCAGCGCCGGGCTCGCGTGGACGCCGAGCTGGATCACGCGCGCCACCGTCTCCAGCGCCTGCGGGTCCAGCACGCCCGGCTCGACCTCCGTCAGCAGCGCATCGACATTGTGGAAGCGCGGATCGAACACCAGCCGGCGGCGCGCCTCCTCGCCGGCCGGCATCGCCACCTGCACCTCCATGAGGAAGCGGTCGCGGGCGGCGGCGGGCAGCTCGAAGGTTTCCTCGCGCTCGACCCGGTTGCGGTCGGCGAAGACCTGCACATGCGGGAAGCGGTATTCGCGGTTGAAGGCGGACACCGAGCGCTCCGCCATCAGGCGCAGCAGCAGCGAATGCACCTGCGGGCGGGCGCGGTTGATCTCGTTGAAGAAGAACACGGACAGAGCCTCGCCCTGCCTGAGCAGCGGGCCGGGATCGATGCGCGGCTTGCCGTCCTCGCCGAGATGGGCGTGGTAGACGAGGTCTGCCGGCATGAGGTCGATGGTGCCCTCGATACGCTCGAAGGCACCGCCGATGGCGCGGGCCATGGCGCGCAGCAAGGTGGTCTTGCCGACGCCGACATCGCCTTCCAGGAGGACGTGCCCGCGCGCGAAGGTGGCGATGGTCAGCAGGCGGATGACCCGCTGCTGGCCGAGCACCACCTTGCCGATCTCCGCCTCGAAACGGAGCGCGCGGTCGCGCCAGTCCGACAGGATGGAGTCGGTTTCGCGTGCGAGGCGCATATCGCAAACCCTTATTCGCGGTGGGACGCGGTCCGACGGCCGATCATCCGCCCGCCCCGCGCGGCGGAACGGCGAAGAGGACACGACCGGCGTCCGCGAGGTTCGCGCGCCGCCGGTCGTGCAAGGTGCCCACAACCGACAAATGCCGGAGGAACGCGGACGGGAAGGAGATTAGGCTTCCGCCCACATGTGGGTTCGTGAAGGGCCGTCGCCCGGGAAGGGGCCAGAGCAATTCCGGGGGAACCGAAGTTCACCGGAATTGCTCCAAGTATCTGTCGATACGCATTTTCTTCACGCGAACCGGTACCCGCTTCGCGCGAAAATGCTCTAGTTCGCGCTCGGGATCTTGCTGACGTCGTAGACGAACTTGCCGGTCTTCTTGAAATAGTCGACGCGCTGGGCGTTGCGGGCTTCCATTCCCTTGATGGATTCGGCCTGCTTGTTGACTTCCTTCGGGTCGTGCTTGGGATCGTATTTCGACCCCGCCACTTTGTCGGGATAGCCGGGCTTCGGCTCCCAGCAATTGCCCGGCGCCTTGCAATTGGTGCCGTCATAGGCGGCCGCCCCGACCACCATGGCGAGGCCGAGCGCGCCGGCGCCGGCCAGGATGACACTGTATTTCACGCTGCGGTCGATGAAGCTCATGGTCGGTCTCCTTTTCGTTTCCACCCTTTAGTCGCCGGCGGGTTCAGCCCGCCGGTCCGCCGCACTTCGGAGGCATCACCTCGGACGGCTCGATGTGCTTGGCGTTGGCGTCGAAGGGTTTGAAGCTGGCGCGCTGCTCGGCGGTGAGCCAGGTCGCTCCCTGCGGATCGTCCTTGTAGACATGGCGGACCCAGGCCATGACGAGCAGCATCTCGTTCATGTTGAGCGCACCGTACATCGGGCCCATCTGGCCCTGCGCGCCGCCGAAGATGGTCTCGAACAGGCCCTGGTCGGTCTCGTTCTTCGGATAGGTCCAGTAGCTGTCGTTCAGCCCCGGCCCGATCTTGCCCTCGGCATAATGGCCGTGGCAGCCCGAGCACATCGACAGGAACAGCTCGTGGCCCTTGGGCAGGCAGACCGGGTCCTCGTTGTAGATGTTGGTGCCGGTCTCGAGGAATTTCAGCACGGCCTGGGTGTCGCGGCCTTCCTCCGGTGCCTCGGAGAGCTCCAGCGGCTGGCCGGTCACGGTGTTGGTGAGCATGATCGCCGCGCGCGTGCCGAGCGCGAGGGCGCCAAGCGTGAGCAGCACGGTGGCCGTCCGGATGAGAAGTTTCTTTTTCATCGAACCTTTTCGCAGAAGCGCGTCGCATGGCGACCGCCGGCCGGGGAGGCGGCCGCCGGAGCGGGGGAGCGAGGTCAGGTATTGGGGTCGAGCAGCGGAATGCCCTCGTCGGTGAGGATCTGCTCGATCTGCGGCTTGGCCTTGTCGAGCGCCGCGTTGATCTCACCGAGCAGCGCGGCGTCGGTCTTCCGCACCCCGATCGACTGGTCGTAGTGCATGGGGATCGGCTTGTCGTTCGGCCGGTCGATGTCGGTGGAGATCACCGTCATGCGCAGCGGCGTCGCCGAGCCCTTCACATAGCGCGCGACTTCCGGCGCGAAGGCGATGGCGACATCGGCCTCGCCGCCGGCGACCTCGGTGACGAGGCGGTCGCCGGGCACCTGGGTCCACTGGTTGCGGCGCGAGACGAAGTTGACCAGCGAATACATGTAGGCGGCGTTGTCCTCGAAGCGTCCGATGCGCTTCAGCATGGTCTCGGCCGGCGAGTAGAACCGGACCGCGAAACGGGTCTGGTCCTTGATCTGCTGGTCCTGCCAGTCGCTGGCGGTGATGTTGCGGTCCGCCCTCGTCACCAGCACGTAGCTGGTGCGGTAATAGGGCTTCGAGGTGAGCACCCGCTCGTCGCCGGCATCGACGCCCATGACGACGTCGCAGCTGTTCTTGTCGAGCTGGTCGCGCACCAGATAGATGCCCGGCTTGTCGTTGCGCACGAACACCGGCTTGCGGCCCATGGCCTGCGCCAGCGCCTCGGCGATCTTGTCCTCGAAGCCGGTCGATTCCTTGTTGGAGAACGGCGCCTCGACATTGGAGGCGCAGATGCGCAGCTCGTCCTTGGCCGGGGTGGCCGGGGCGTCGGACTGCACGGTGGCGGCGCCGGCGGCGGTCGCGATGAGGGCGGCGAGGCCGGCCGACGCGGCGAGGCGGCTGAAAAGCGAGGCGGTCGATGTGGCGTATGTCGACATGGCGGTTCCTCCGTGCGGATGGACGGTGGGGGACGCGGACTGGGGTCAAGCTGGTGAAGGACGGCCGCCCGGGCGCGGGGAGCGCGGCGGGCGGCCGCGAAGACACGTCACCTCGGCGTCAGTTGGCGGCGCGGATGATTTCGGTCGAGTATTCGCCGACCTTCGGGTCGTCATAGGGACCCTTGCCGTCGAGCGAGAACACCATCACGCCGCCGCCCATCTGGGTGTAGTGCTGCAGCTGCTTGAAGGCGCCCACCGAGCCGAGGCCGGCGGTCGGGTCGTTGAGGTCGAACACCAGGCCGACGCCCGGCCAGCCGCCGACGCCGTAGTAGATGGCGACGTATTGGGTGCCGTTATGGGTGTAGGTCATCGGGTGGCCGATCACGCCGGACGGCAGCTTGAACTTCCAGAGCAGTTCGCCGGTGTCGCTGTCGCGGGCCTTGATGAAGCCGTCCAGCGTTCCGTAGAACACCACGCCGCCGGCGGTGGCCAGCGTACCGCCCCAGGCGGCGAAGCGCTCCATCACTTCCCACTTGTACTTGTTGTTGATCGAGTCGTAGGCCTTCACCTGGCCGAGACCCTCATAGGTCTGCCGGTCGCCCTTGGGGCCGGGATACATGTTTAGCGTCGCGCCGACGAAGAACTGGCCGGCCCGGTAGGGCAGCATGAAGGGCTCCCAATCCATGCAGATGTGGTTGATGCCCATGAAGAACGACTTGCGCTCGGGGTCGTAGCTGTCGTGGCCCTGATTGTGGTAGCCCATGGCCGAGGGACAGATGTCGCGGCCCTTGTGGTCCATGCGGGTGGCGTATTCCGGGTCGCGCTGCGGCAGGCCGGTCTTGAGGTCGACCTGCTTCACCCAGTTGACGGTGTCGTCGATCTTGTCGGCCGAGATCAGGTCGCCGTTCTCGCGGTCGAGCGTGTAGACGATGCCGTTGCGGTCGGGATGGGTGAGCAGCTTGCGCGGCTTGCCGGTCTTGTCGGTCTGCTCGGAGAGCATCATGACGTTGACGCCGGCATAGTCCCACTCGTCATGTGGGGTCTTCTGGTAGCCGAACTTGGCCATGCCGGTATCGGCGTCGCGGCCCCAGATGGTCATGGTCCACTTGTTGTCGCCCGGACGCATGGTCTCGTTCCACGGTGCCGGGTTGCCCGAGCCGTAATAGAACAGGTTGGTGCCGGGGTCGTAGGCGTACCAGCCCCAATTGGTGCCGCCGCCGATCTTCCAGGCTTCGCCCTCCCACGTCGCCTGTCCCAGGCCCTTCTGGCCGTAATGCGGGTTGGCGCTGTTGAAGTCGTCGCCGAGGCGCACATCGGCGTCCGGCCCGGTGGCATAGGCGCGCCATTTCTGCTCGCCGGAGGCGATGTCGTAGGCGGTGACATAGCCGCGCACGCCGAGCTCGGCGCCCGAGGAGCCGATCAGCACGGTGTCCTTCACCACATAGGGCGCGATGGTGAGAGTCGAGCCGACCTTGATGTCGGAGTTCTCCAGCTTCCAGTATTCCTCACCGGTCTTGGCGTTGAGGGCGACGACATGGCCGTCGAGCTGGGTCTTGATGATCAGCGGCCCGACCTTGTCATTGCCGGGCCAATAGGCGAGGCCGCGATTCACCACGTCGCAGCACGCCACCGCGCGGGCGGTGGGGTTCTGCTTCGGCTTGTGCTGCCACAGGATCTTGCCGGGCTCGTCGAGCGAGACGGCGAAGGTGGTGTTGGGGAACGGCGCGTGGATGTACATCACGCCGTCGACCACCAGCGGCGTGCCTTCGTGGCCGGAGAGCACGCCGGTGGAGAACGACCAGGCGGCCTTGAGGTTCTTCACGTTCTCCTTGGTGACCTGGTTCGCCTCGCTGTAGTTGTTGGCGCTGTAGTTCTTGCCGGTCATCGGCCAGTTGTCGGTGCTCTTCGACAGCTCGTCGAGCTTGTCGTTGGCCACCGCCGGCGCCAGGGCGGCGAGGCTGACCGTGGCCACCAGCGCGGCGGCAACGGTGAGCGCTGACACGGAAGAGTGCAGTCGGCTCATTGATCGTCCCTCACGTTTCCATTCCCAGATCGTTCTGCATCCGCCCCGGTTCGCTCCGGTGCGCCGCGAACTCTTGCTTTGTTTGCCGCACGCCTTCTGGCGACGGCATTTCAATTCCAGATTGCGGAAGACTGGTCGATATTCTTAAGAACTTCTGATTATTTGTGTCGACATGTGATAACTCTTCTCGCTACAGGTCGGCCGTGTCTTTAGGGCATTTGGAAAAATCGACCGGGAACTAGTTCCCGATCGCCCGGAGAATGCACCGGGTCGAGCCGGAAACCTTGCCGTCTCCCGAAGAAAGTGATTTCATTTCATAATGTTGACGAATGAGAGCGGAGTCGGCCCCGCGCCGGGAAGAGCCATCTTCAGACGCATAGTGAACGTCCCGAAGACAGAACATGCTGAGATGTCGCACGTCCCTGCGTGATCATAAGAAAGTAATAATAGAAATGGGAAACGCTCTCTTCTCGTTTACCCGCGCCATCGGGAGCGCCGGTCTCGCCCTTGCCCTCGCGGGCTGCCCGGGCGAGCCGCCCTCCGAGCCGCGCGAACGGGTGGCCGCTCCCTCCGGCACCACGCTGGCGGACAAGCAATGGCTGCAGCCGCTGGATGCCAGCGAGCCGGACGTCTGGCTGGCCAGCCGCTCGGCCGGGCGAGACCTCGCTGTCGGCGATCCGGCGGTGGCCGAGTGGCGCGCGATCCTCGCCGACGCCGATGCGCGATTCGGCGAGGACCAGCGGATGATCGCCAACCGGGCGGTGCAGCTCGAGACCATGCTGCGCGAGATCGACATCAAGGAAGGCGTACGTGAACTCCTCGCCGGCTTCGCTCCCTTTGCCGGCAAGGGATCGCGCAGCGGCTTCAGCGACCTCTGCCAGCACTATTACAATCTGCGCTCCCAAGGGCTGACGCGCGTGGCGGCGCTCGACCTTCTCAGGCAGCAGGCGCCGCCGGGCACGCCGCCTGCCGCCGCCGGCCCGGCGGGGGCGCAGCCATGAGCGCGTTCGTCGGCGACACTACCCTCCGCACGGCCGAATTCAGCTTCTGGCGGCGGCGCTCGCTGCGCTGGCAGGTGATGGCGGCGGTGATCGTCATCAATCTCTGTGCCGCGCTGGTCGCCTTCGTGGTGGTCATCCTCAACGCGCAGCGCGCGACGCGGCTGGAAATGCTCTCCTCGGTCGCCATCGCCGAGCGCCTGGTGCAGGAAACCGCCGAGCGGCTGGCGGAGACCGCCGGCGGCGCGGTCTCGCTGACCCAGCTGCCGCTGCACATCACCAGCCTGCGGCATGTGCGGATCCACATCGAGGATCCCGACGGCCGGGTCATCGCCGAGGCCCCCTCTCCGGTGGCCGCCCGCGACGGAGCGGACGACGAAGCCGAGGAGGTGCCGGGCTGGTTCACCGCCCTCGTCACCGTCGAGCCCACCGGGACGACGATACCCGTCGTCGAGAACGGCCAGACCATCGGCCGCGTGCGCATCAGCGGCGAAGCCTCCGACGAGATCGCCGAGGTCTGGCAGGACATGTCCGATCTCGCTCTGCTGGCGGCGGTGGTGAACATCGTCATTCTTGCCGCGCTGTTCGTCGTGCTCGGCCGGCTGCTCCAGCCGCTGCACGCACTGTCGGCCGGGCTGCACGAACTGGAGGAAGGTCGCTTCGAGCACCGCCTGCCCCTGCCGCGGGTGCGCGAGCTGGCGCGGATCGTCGAGCGGTTCAATGCGCTCGGCACGGCGCTGCGCATGGCGCGGCAGGACAATCTCCGCCTCAACGAGCGGCTGGTGCGGGTGCAAGACGACGAGCGGCGGCAGATCGCCGCCGACCTGCATGACGAGCTGGGGCCCTGCCTATTTGGCCTGAGGGCCAATCTGGAATCGATCGGCCGGCTGCTGGCGCGGCTCGACGCCGATCCCGCCGGCCGCATCGGCGAGCGCGTCGCCACCATGGGCGAGATCCTCGACCGGGTGCAGGAGGGCAATCGCGGCCTGCTGCGACGCATAAGGCCGATGGCGCTCGGCCATGTGCCGCTTTCGGCGGTGATCGCCGAACTTCTCGCCGATTTCGAGCGGCACGCGCCGGACCGGCGGTTCGACCTCTCGCTCGACGGGGTGGCCGAGCACTATGCCGACAGCATCGAGATCACCGTCTATCGCTGCGTGCAGGAGGCGGTGACCAATGCCCTGCGCCACGGGCAGGCCGGCCGGATCGCCGTCTCGCTGCGCGAGGAGGTGAACGGCGAGCGCCTGAGCCTCGCCGTCGAGGATGACGGCCTCGGCCTGCAACCCGGCAGCACGGCCGGCTTCGGGCTGATCGGCATCGAGGAGCGTATCGGCGCGCTTGGCGGCAGCTGGCAGCTGGTGCCGGTCGCGCCGCGCGGCATGCGCATCGAGATCGGACTGCCGGTCCGCGCGCCCGAAACCCTTCCGCCAAAACGAGAAAGAGCGAACGCCTCATGACCAGCGTCCTGGTGATCGACGACCATCCCATCGTGCTGCAGGGCTGCCGCTGCCTGCTTCAGGACTGGGGGGTCGAGCGGGTGCTGGAGGCCAGCACCATGCTGTCCGGCTACCGGCTGTTCCGCCGCGAGAAGCCGGACATGGTGATCGTCGACCTCGCGCTGAACGGCAACGGCCTCAGCGGGCTTTTGCTGGTGCGCCGGCTGCGGGCGCAGGACGGCCGCCTGCCCATTCTCGTGCTGTCGATGCATGGCGACCCGGTGATCGCCAGCCGGGCGCTGGAGGCCGGCGCTGACGGCTATGTGCAGAAGGACACCTCGTCGGGCGCGCTGTTCGAGGCGTTCGAGCGGGTGCGGCGCGGCCAGCCCTATATCAGCCACGAGCTCGCCATGCAGGTTGCGCTGCTCGGCGCGCGCCGGGATACCCCGCTCGGCGACGTCACCCCGCGCGAATTGCAGATGCTGGCGCTGCTGGCCGACGGGCGCGACTACACCCAGATCGCCGACGAGCTGGGGGTCAGCTACAAGACGGTGGCCAATACCTGCTCGCAGCTCAAGACCAAGCTCGGCGCGGCCTCGCTGCCGGAGCTGGTGCGGCGGGCGATCCAGTATGTGTCGACGTCGCCGGGCATGACGGGACGTTCGGGGCGCGGCAACTAACCCCGCACGATGGCGAGCGAGCGGATCTCGGATGCTTCCGACCATATGGCCGTGCGCGGTCCGCCGGCCTCCGGTCCGTCTCTGTCGGTCTCGACGCCTGTCGGCCCAAGTGCCTAGGGAACGGCATCGCGCGAGGTCATGGCGCCGACCACGAAGGCGAGGTTGGCCGCGCCGATCAGCGCGGCAGCATGGGCGTCGGCCTGCGCCTGCCGCGCATCGAGCAGCCCGGAATCGGCAGCGGTCGCCACCGTCACCGTGCCGACGCCGTTGCGATAGGCCTCCAGCGCGGCGTCATAGGTGATGGACGCGGCCGAGGCGAGCGCGGTGGCCGCCCGATAGGATTCGAGCGCGGTGCGCAGCGCGTTGTTGGCCGCGACGATCTCGGTCACGGTCAGCGTCTGGGTGCGCTGGAAGGTACTCTCTGCCGCCGCCGCCCGCGATTGCGCCTGCTTGAGCTGGGCGGCGCGCAGGCCGGCGTCGTAGAGCGGCACCGTGGCGCCGATCAGCACGCCCGATCCGGTCGCCTGCTGGCCGATGGTCGGCAGGCCGGTGGCGTTGAAGTTTCCCTGCCCGGTGGCAACCGCGCCGGAGATGAACACCTTGGGCAGGTATTCGGCCTCCGCCGCCTTGATGCCGGCCCGGCTCGCCTGCATCGCCGAATAGCTGGCGACGACATCCGGTCGCTGCGACAAGGCGAGCTTGATCATCTGGTCGAGCGGCACGTTGCCGGCATCCGGCAGGCGGCGCTTTCCATCGTCGCCGACATGGATGCGCAGCGTGGCGTTGACGCCCATCGCGGCGATCAGCACCTGATAGGCGTCGCGCTCCTGCCCCTCCGCCTGCACGCGCCGCAGCTCCGACTGGGCGACCTGCTGGCGCGCCTGCGCTACCTCCACCGTGGTGGCGAGGCCGTGGCCGAGCCGCTCCTCGGCGGCGCTGCGAATGGCGAGGCTGTTGCGCAGCGTGTCGCGGGCGATGCGCGCGTTCGTCACCGCCGCGCCATAGCTGTAATAGCTGCGCGTGACGTCGAAGATCAGCTTCTGGTGCTCGCCATTGAACAGCACATTGGCGGCGACCGCCCCCTGCTTGGCGGCATCGGCGACGGCGGCACGCTGGCCAAAGTCGAACACCAGCCATTGCAACGCGACGGCGGAGGACACGCCCTCCGCCGTGGTCTCGAAATAGCGCTGGGTGCCGACCGGGATCGGCAGGGGCTGCTCGACGCTTTGCCGACCGCCGATGACGCTGGCGGTGATCAGCGGCAGGTAGGTTGCCTCGACCATGCCGACCGCCAGTGCCGTCTCGCGCGCCCGCTCCCAAGCCGCGCGGGTCGACGGGTTGTTGCGCTGGGCGATGTCGATGAGCTCCGGCAGCCGGTAGGTGCGCTTGGGATCGAGCTCGGTCGAGGACGGCAGCACGGCAAGCGCGGGATTGGCCGGCACGCGGAAGTCCGGCGCGCCGGTCGACGTCGCCGGAGGCGGGGGCGCAGGCTCGCCTTGCGCGCTCCACACGCCATCTTCGTTGCCGTTCGGCGCCCATGGTGTGTCGGCGCTGCGCGACGCCATGTGGGCGGCGTTCGGCGCGCAGGCGGCGACGCCGAGCAAGGCGCCGATCAGTAGCAGGCGCCTCATGTCGTCACCGTCGCATCGAGACGGGCGAGCGACGTCTCCACGGCGGTGGCCGGGACTCGGGCGAGATAGACGTCGCGGACGAGCTGGCCGATCTCCGCCGTCGTCTCGCGCAGCATGGCCTCGACCTGAGGTGCGGCGCGTATCGCCGGCGGTTCGAAGGGGACGAGCGCCACCAGCTCGGCCGCCTTGCCGATCTCGCTGCCGACCAGGGCGGCATCCTGCACGGCGTGCGGGCGCAGCTCCGGGGCGAGAGCGGCGATGCGCTTCACGCCGGCAAGCGCGGCCTTGAGATGCGCGCGCACGGCGCTCTCGATCGACATCGGCCAGAGATGGGTGAAGATGAGGTAGATGACGACATTGCCGAGCAGGATGCCGACCACCCGGTCCCAGGCGGTATCGAGCGACGTGGTCGGTCCGAAGCCCTGGATCACGGTGAGAAGGAAGGCGAGCGCAACCTGCACCCCGCCATAGGCGATGCGCTCCGGCCCGGTCGAGACCCAGGCGCCGACCAGCACGCCGGCGAACACCAGCACCATCAGCCCGCCGACCGTCTCCAGCTGCGGCATGACGAACAGGATCGCCGCCATCCCCATCGCGGCGCCGATGAGGCAGCCGAGGATGCGCAGGCCGAGCTTGTGCACGGTCTCGCCGGTGGTGCCGAGCGCGGCGACGTAGCAGGTGATCATCGCCGTGTGGATGCCCGACCAGTCGAGCCCGGTATAGATCAGATAGCAGATCACCGCCGCGGCGGTGGTCTTCAGCGCGAAGCGCTGATAGGCGGGATTGGAGAAGGCGTCCGGGAAGAAGAACGGCGCCTTCGGTGCCGCGACGACCTCGCCCTCCGGCGCGCCGGCAATGATCGCCAGCGCGGCGAAAGCCTCGCGCTCGGCGGCGCCGGCCGCCATGTCCGGGGCCGGCGGCATCGGTGGCTGCTCGCCGGCGTCGAGCGCGGCAATGGTGGCGTGCAGCGCGGTCCGCATGTCCGTCCGCCGCGCCGGATCGAGATCGTCGGGCAGGCCGGAGGTCGCCAGCATCAGCCGGTAGGACGCCCGTACGTCGCGGGCGATCTGCGCGGCGTTCTCGCGCCGCACGAGGTTCAGCAGCCCGACGAAACCGGCCTGCTTCTCCAGGGCCGCGTTGTCGGCGTGCAGGAGTTCGGCCAGCGCCTCGTGGCGCGCCGGGGCGCCGCCGTCGATGGCATCGGCGCAGGTCTCCAGCCGCTCGCGCAGGGTGGCGCGCAGCAGGCGCACCGGCGACAGGCCGAGCACGAGGTTGAACGCGATCATCCACGCCATCGGCATCATCGCCATATAGGCGGCGTAGCGCAGGCCGAAAGTCACGGCATCGGCGACCGGCGCCATGTTCACCAGCGTCAGCAGGAAGGCGAACACCAGCCCGATCACCCCGCCGATCTCGCCGAGCTGGCTCGCCGCACCGATGAACAGGAAGACGAACGACACCAGCGCGATGGCCAGCAAGCGCAGCAGCGGCGTCTCCACCGTCGCATTGATGATGGGGATCAGGGCGAGGACGACGAGCGCCACAAGCACGATGAGGCCGATGGCGGTGCCGATGTTCTGCACCGCATCCGGTTTCATCAGGAAGATGATGAGATAACAGCTGATCGCCGCTTCCGGTGTCTGGAACAGCATCGCCGTGGCGGAGACCAGCGCGCACAGAAGCGCGATGCGCCATGTCAGCGCCGCGCGGCCGGGAAACGGCGCCAGATCGCCAATGGCCTGCGAGAGCAGCGAGCGCGGCGCCGGCAATGGCCGATCTGGCGCCTCCGAGGCGCCTGCCATCGCCATCAGCAGCGCTCGCCATGGTGCACGATGGCGACCGCCGAGGCGCCGATGCGCATGAGGTCTTCGGGCGGATCGATCAGCCGGATGCGCACCGGGAAGCGCTGCTGGATGCGCACCCAGTTCAGCGATTTCGGCACGTAGGGGAGGGCGCGCGGCAGGTTGAGGACGTCCTCGGAGATGACGCCCCAGCTGATGCCCTGCACCGTGCCGGCGATGGAGACGGAACGGTCCGCCAATGCAAAGACGCGGGCGCAATCGCCCACGGCGATGGCGGGCAGCTCGGTCTCGCGGAAGGAGGCGGAGGCGTACCAGTTGCTGGTGTCGATCAGCGTGAACACCGACTGGCCGGGGGCGACGATCTGCCCGGTGGTCGTGGTGAGCCCGACCACGCGGCCGTCATGCGGCGCCCGCACCTCGGTATTGGCGAGGCTGCGTTCGGCGATGGCCAGCGCGGCGCGCCGCGCCTCCACCAGTGCCTCGGAGGCATCGAGCGTGCTGACGAGGCTGTCCGCCGCCTCCGCCTGCTTCACCGCCTGCGCGAGGCTGGTGCGGGCGTCGTCGCGGGCGGTGCGGGCGTCGTCGACCTGCTGCGCGGTGACGTAGCCCTTGGGCAGCAGCGGCGTCAGCCGGGCCAATGTCTGCTCGGCCAGCGCCAGATTGGTGCGGGCGCGGTTGATCTGCTCGCCGGCGATGGCGGCATTGGACTGCTCGGCCGCGATGGTGCGGCGCTGCCCGTCGCGGGTCGCCTCGGCGATCTTCAGATCGGCGCGCGCCTGATCGGCGGCGAGGCGATAGGGCTCGGGATCGACGGTGAAAAGCAGGTCGCCTTTCGCCACCTTCTGGTTTTCGGCGACCGCCAGCGTGACGATGCGCCCGGGCACGGTCGAGGCGATGTTCACGATGTTGGCGGTAAGGACGGCGTCCTCCGACAGCGGCCGGTCTTCCGCCATGTCCAGATAGCGCCAGCCGGCGAAGACGGCGCCGACGATGATCAGCGCGGCGACGCTCGACCCGAAAAGGCTGCGGCGATGGGAATAGGCGGAGGCTGCCATCGCTCAGCGCCCGTACACGGTAAGGGCGAGCAGGAAGCCGATGGCGGCGGCGAGGCTCGCATAGACGGCGAGCCGCCAGGGCAGCACGTCGTCGAGGCCGATGCGGATGAACAGCCCGCGCAACACCACCGCCCCGATCACGCCGGCGGCGGTGCAGACCAGCCAGGACGGGAAATAGGCGCCGAACAGCGGCACCGACGGCGCCAGCCGGGCATCGCACCCGCCAAGCATCAGGGCGCCAAGCACCAGGCACGCCGGCGCGATTACGCCGGCAAGACGATCCCATTCAACGCGTCGCAGCGGCATTCGTCGCGTCGGCCCCCGCCTGTACCTTTCAGTGTGTTAACAGTCGCGACCGGGCAAACCAAGCCGGCGGCCGCGCCTTCCCACAAGCCACCCGGCGGCGGCGCGGAAGGTGTCACGCGGCGGCAACGGCCTTGAGCGTTTCGCTGGCGTCGGTCGCGCCGCCATTGAGCGCCTTCAGCGGCAGCACCTTCGGTACGGCGAGGGAGGCCAGCGCCCCGATATCGAAGCTGGTGAAGTTCAGGCTCTGGTAGTCGCGGATGAAGAACAGCTTACGGTCGAGGTCCGACAGGCTGGTCCAGGAGGTGAACTCGGTCGCGTAGGTGACGCCCTTTTCCGGCTCCAGACCGGCGACTTCCATATGGCCGCCCCCGGCGTTCGGGTAGTCGATGCTGACGCCACGGGCGCGGTCGAAATTGTTCATCACATGCGCCAGCGTGCGCACGGCAATATCGGGCGTGGCCGCCTTCTCAGTGAAGTGCGCGAAAAACGCGGCGCGGACGAAGCGGCCCACCGACGTGTTGGAGGCCGGCAGCGCGGCGGTGGCGATGCCCGAATCCGGCTGCATCGCCCGGTAGCCGCCGAAGCTCGCCACCGGCGCGTCGACATTGGTGAGGTGGGTGTAGTTGTTCAGGTTCGTCAGGTGCCAGGGGAACTCCGGCCCGTTGGTCATCACCCCGACCGGATTGTCGTAGACCGACATCTCGCCGCGGTTGAACTCGATGACCACGGCCGCGCCGGTGGCGTCGTGCACCACATAGTGGAACGGCGATTCCACGCCGCCGAGAATGGCGAGCGGCTGCAGGAGAATCGGCTGCCCGGCCAGCGCCGTCTTGACCTCGGCGACGGTGGCGAACTGCCCGAGGATCCAGGCGCCGAGATCGGAGGCGGACAGCACGGCCTGCGTGGCGGCGAGCGCCCGCTGCGTCCCGGCGGCGGCCGGATAGGACAGCAGGCTGAAGGTCAGGCCCTTGTCGTTGAGGCCTTCCAGCACCTTGAAGTCGTCGATGCCGAGCGGCGCCTCGGCGGTGGGCACGCGGCACGGCATGGTGACGGTGAGCATGCCGTAGCGGGCACGGAATTCGAGCGGCGCATGTCCCGCGATTTCGGATCGGGCCGGGAAACCGGCCGGGAACCAGACGATCTGGTAGGGCAGGTCGATGGTCAATTCGAGCGTCCGCCCGAAATAGACCTTACCCGCGCCGTCGCGGTAGCTCAGGGATGTGCACATGTCGTCGCTGTCGCCTGCGGTGAGCCTGGAACGGAAAGTCGTCGTCAGCCTTTACGCGATCGTCGAGGCTGCTGCCAAGCGCTACCGCCGCATGGAAGTGGGGCCTGCCAACGAGCCGCACTCCAGCGCCATCCGGCGTGACGGACGAGCGCTGCGACACGCAGATCGCCGGTGAGGTCGGGCTGAGCGGCCAGATGGCGGCGATACCGGCTCGCAGCTCAGGACCAGGCTCGGCGCGGCCCTGCTGCCGGAGCTGGCGCGGCGGGCGATCCATCCGACCTCACGCGCGATCCTCGGTCGGAGCGGTTCCCGATCCTTCAGCCCCGCTGCCGGCGACCGGCGCGATCGGCGCACGGTATCGGCTTCCGCCCTGCTCGTGCATGCGCTAAGCCTGTCGGACAGGCTGGATCGAGAGCCATGACGAATGCTGCAGGCGGCCGGGCGGCAAGCTTCGGCGAAGGGCCGGAGCCGACGGCTGCGGAGGCCGGGTTCATGCTCGCCCTCGAGGGTCTGTGCCGCCTTGCGCGCAAGATTTTCGACGTGCCGGCCGCCTCGTTGTGCCTGTCGGATGGCAGCGCCCAGTGGATCGACCTCGACGTCACGGCTGATCCGGCGGCCTGGGCGTTCGCCATGTCGCTCGATGGACGGCCCGACGCCACCGGCGGGCCCATGATCATCGAGGATGCCGCGCGGCATCCGGTCCTTGCCGGTCTTCCCTTTGCGAGTAGAGCGCCGTCGGTGCGGTTCCTTGCCAGCGTCCCCGTCGACGGCGCCGGCAGCGGGCGGCTGGCGGTGTTCGATACGCGGGCGCGCGAGCCGGGCGCCGAGGCGATCGCCCGGCTCGGCGAGATTGCCGCGCTGGCCGGCCAGTGCCTCGCCTTGCAGCGGCGGGCGCGGGAGGCGGAGCAGCGCGAGGCGGAGTTCCGCCTGCTCGCCGAGACCTCGACCGACACCATCGTGCGCGGCAATCTCGACGGCATCCGCCTGTACATCTCGCCCTCGGTGCGTTCGCTGCTCGGCTACGAACCGGAGGAACTGATCGGGCGCCGGGCGATGGAGATCGTCCATCCCGACGATCTCCCCGGCTTCGGCGCACTCATGCAGCGCATCCGCGCCGGCCACCTGGATGTCGGCACCATCGAGGTGCGCCAGCTCCATCGCGACGGCGGCTGGATCTGGATGGAGGCCTCGATCCGTCTCACCTACGACCGGGCGACCGGAGCACCCACCGGCTATGTCGCCTCGGTGCGCGGCATCGACCGCCGCAAGCGCGAGGAGGCGCGGCTCGAACATCTCGCGACCCACGATGCGCTTACCGGGCTCGCCAATCGCGCATTGTTCGGCGAACATCTCGTGCAGGCGACGGAGCGGTTGCGGCAGGGGGGACGGCGCTTCGCGGTGCTCTACATCGACGTCGACCACTTCAAGCGGATCAATGACGGCTTCGGCCACCGGGCGGGGGATGTGGTGCTGCGCGAGGTCGCGGCGCGCTTCCGCGCGGCGCTCAATCCGGAGGACATCGTTGCCCGCCTCGGCGGCGACGAGTTCGCGATGATCCGCATGCTGGAGGCCGACCTCGCCGAGGCCGGCGCGCTGGCGCGGCGCCTCATCGCAGCGATGGCCGAGCCGATGAGCTTCGCGGGCACGACGATCCCGCTCGGGCTCAGCATCGGCATCGCCAGCGCGCCGGAGGGCGGTGGCGATGCCGATGCGCTGATCGCCCGCGCCGACGGCGCGCTCTACGAAGCGAAGCTGGCCGGGCGCAACACCTTCCGCTTCGCTTCCGGCACCGTCTAGCCCCGGTACCATCTGGCCCGGCGCGGGCGAGGCGGCTAGGCGGTCGCTTCCCATGCCGGGAACGGATCCGGCAGATGTTTCAGCTGTTCAGGGTCGAACAGCGTGGGCTTGAGCGGGCCGACGAGGCAGTCGTCGAGCGCGGCACGGATCGCGGCCTCGTCCATGTTCACGCCGATGAAGACCAGTTCCTGCCGACGGTCGCCATAGCCGGGCGTCCAGTGGGAGCGGAGCCACGAACGCCAGTCTTCCTGGGTGGGCCAGTGCGCGTGCGGGATCGCCGCCCACCACTGGCCGATCGAGCCGGTGCGGCAGATGGCGCCGGCGAGCGACATCTCGCCCACGCGGCGCGGGCGGGTAGCCAGCCAGAAGAGACCCTTCGCCCGTATGAGGCCCGGCCAGGTGCGGGCGAGGAAGGCGTTGAACCTTTCCGGATGGAACGGCCGCCGCGCCCGGTAGACGAAGCTCGTCACGCCGTATTCATCGCTCTCCGGCACATGGTCGCGGAAACCGTTGAGCTCCTTGAACCAGGTCGGGTGCTCATGCGCCGCCTCGAAGTCGAAGCGGCCGGTACCGAGAATGTCCTTCAGCGGCACATGGGCCTGGTCGGTCTCGACGATCAGCGCATCGGGATTGAGGGCCTTCACCACCGCGCGCACCTCCGCCCGCCGGGCGGGAGCGACATCGGACACCTTGTTGAGCACGATGACGTCGGCGAATTCGATCTGGTCGGTGAGCAGGTCGACCAGCGTGCGCCCGTCCTCCTCGCCGGCGGTCTCGCCGCGGTCGCGCAGGAAGTCGCGGCTGCCGAAATCCTTCAGGAGATTGGCGGCGTCGACCACCGTCACCATGGTGTCGAGCCGGGCGACGTCGGAGAGCGAGAAGCCGCCCTCGTCACGGAATTCGAAGGTGGCGGCGACCGGCAGCGGCTCGGCGATGCCGGTTGATTCAATCAGCAGGTAGTCGAAGCGCCCCTCGCCGGCGAGGCGCCGGACCTCGGCGAGCAGGTCGTCGCGCAGGGTGCAGCAGATGCAGCCATTGGTCATCTCGACCAGCTTCTCCTCGGTCTGCGAGAGATCGGCGCCGCCCGAGCGCACCAGCTCGGCGTCGATGTTCACCTCCGACATGTCGTTGACGATCACCGCGACCCTCAGGCCCTCGCGATTGGCGAGGACATGGTTGAGCAGGGTGGTCTTTCCGGCGCCGAGGAAGCCGGAAAGCACGGTAACCGGAAGGCGAGGATCAGGCATGAAACGCGCTCCGCGTGTTAAGTGATACAATGTATCATTTACACGAAGAGGGCGCGCGATCAACCCTGGCCCGGCCGGTGGCGGCTCAGCCGGCCGGATCGGTCGTCCCGGCCCGCGCGACGGTGCGGGACGAGCGCAGGAAGGCGGCGAGGAAGAGGGCGCTCATCACCAGCACGATGGTCGGCGCCGGCGCGCTGTCGAGGAAGAACGACAGGTAGACGCCGAGCAGCGAGGCGCCGACGCCGATCACCACCGACACCAGCAGCATGGCGCGGAAGGTACGGGCGAGCAGGAAGGCGATGGCGCCCGGCGCGATCAGCAGGGCGATGGCGAGGATCAGCCCGACCGCCTTCAGCGCGCCGACAATGGCCAGCGAGATCAGGCAGAGCAGCCCGTAATGCAGCACGCCGACGCGCAGCCCGATCGCCCGCGCCTGGGCGGGATCGAAGGCGTGCAGCAGCAGGTCCTTCCATTTCACCGCGATGATGCCGCCGACGACGAGGGCGACGAGGGCGCTCTCGCCGATGTCCCGCCACGCGACGCCGAGCATGTCGCCGAACAGGATGTGGTCGAGATGCACTTCGGACTGGATCTTGACGTAGAGCACCAGCCCGGCGCCGAACATGCCGGAGAACACGATGCCCATCACCGTGTCCTGCTTGATGCGGCTATTGTCCTTGAGATAGCCGGTGGCCACCGCGCAGGCCATGCCGGCGGCGAAGGCGCCGAGCGCGTAGGGCAGGCCGACGATGTAGGACAGCACCACGCCGGGGAACACCGCGTGGGAGATGGCGTCGCCCATCAGCGACCAGCCCTTCAGCACCAGGAAGCAGGACAGCAATGCCATCGGCATCGCCACCAGCGCCGAGATGACGAGGGCGTTGATCATGAAGTCGAACTGGAACGGGGCGAGCAGGGTGGCGGCCATGGTCACGGCTCCATCGTCACGGCCCGCGCCGCCCGGCGCCGCGCCGCCAGCATGCCGTGCTTGGGGGCGAAGACGAAGGCGGCGAGGAAGACGAGCGTCTGCAGCACCACGATGATGCCGCCGGTGGCGCCGTCGAGGAAATAGCTGGCATAGGCGCCCGCCGCGCTGGTGAGCGCGCCGATGGCGACGGCGATCGCGAGCAGGCGCGGGAAGCGGTCGGTGAGCAGGTAGGCGGTGGCGCCGGGCGTCACCACCAGGCAGATGACCAGGAAGGCGCCGACCGTCTGCAGCGCGGCGACGGTGGAGGCGGAGAGCAGGGTGAAGAACATGATCTTCAGCGCGGTCGGCCGCAGTCCGATCGAGCGGGCATGCGCCTCGTCGAAGAACACCGCCATCAGGTCCTTCCATTTCAGCATCAGCAGCGCCAGCGACACCACGCCGATGATCGCGAGCTGCAGCGTGTCCTCCGGGGTGATGGCGAGGATGTTGCCGAGCACGATAGTCTGGATGTTCACCGAGGTCGGCGACAGCGACACCATGAACAGGCCGAGCCCGAAGAAGGAGGAGAAGATCAGCCCGATGATGGCGTCCTCTTTCAGCCGGGTGCGCTGGTTGAGGAACAGCATGGCGGCGGCGGCCAGCCCGCCGGAGAAGAAGGCGCCCACCGCGAAGGGCAGGCCGAGCATGTAGGCTCCGGCGACGCCGGGGACGATGGCGTGGGAGAGCGCGTCGCCGATCAGCGACCAGCCCTTCAGCATGAGGTAGCAGGACAGGAAGGCGCAGACCGCCCCCACCAGCGCCGAGACCCAGATCGCGTTGCGCATATATTCGTAGCCGAACGGCTCGGTGAAGAGCGCGATCACGGCGTGCCCTCCCGCTCCGGGCGCCCGTTCTCCGATCGCTCGCTTGCCGGCCCTTCGCCTTCCTGCATTTCCCTGGCCGACTCCGTCTCGTCGGCGGTCTGGGGATGCATCGCGCCCTTCTCGCCATAGAGCACCAGCGGGCGTTCGTCATCGCTGAGCAAAGCGAGCTGGCGGCGGTCGTCGTCGGCGTGCAGCCCGGCGCCGCCGAGCACGAAATGCCTGAGCACGCCGCCGAAGGTCTTCTCCAGATTGGCCTCGGTGAAGATCTCGGTGGTGGGGCCGTGGGCGAGCACGGTGCCCTTGACCAACACGGTGCGGTCGCAGAATTCCGGCACGCTGCCGAGATTATGGGTCGAGACCAGCATCACCCGCCCTTCGTCGCGCAGCGCCCTGAGCAGCGCGATGATGGCCTCCTCGGTCTTCACGTCGACGCCGGTGAACGGCTCGTCGAGCAGGATGACGCGGGCGTCCTGCGCCAGTGCCCGGGCCAGGAACACCCGCTTCTTCTGCCCGCCGGACAATTCGCCGATCTGCCGGTGGCGGAAGGCCTCCATGCCGACGCGGCCCAGCGCGTCGCTCACCGCCTGCCGGTCGGCGGCGCGGGGAATGCGCATCATGCCCATATGGCCGTAGCGGCCCATCATCACCACGTCCTCGACCAGCACCGGGAAGCTCCAGTCGACCTCCTCGGCCTGCGGCACATAGGCGACGAGATTGCGCCGCAGCGCCTGCTCGACGCCTTCGCCGAGAATGGCGATGCTGCCGCTCGCCAGCCGCACGAAGCCCATGATCGCCTTGAACAGCGTCGACTTGCCGGAGCCGTTGACGCCGACCAGCGCGGTGATGGTGCCGGTGGGGATGGCGAAGCTGGCGTCGCGCAGTGCGGTGTGGCCGTTGCGATAGGTGACGGTGACGCTGCTGACGGCGAGGCCGGCGCCCGCTCCCACTCCCGCACCCGCTATAGGCGTCCGCGCGTTCATT
Organism: Ancylobacter sonchi; assembly: GCF_018390695.1. Lineage (GTDB taxonomy): Bacteria > Pseudomonadota > Alphaproteobacteria > Rhizobiales > Xanthobacteraceae > Ancylobacter > Ancylobacter sonchi. The sequence continues at coordinate 146,706 of NZ_JAHBGF010000028.1, forward strand.
GCGACAGCCCGTCGGCCAAGCCCTTGACCAGGGTGTCGGTGGTGACGCTGAGCAGGTCGACATAGGTCGGCACCGGGCCGTCGGCCTCGCTGAGCGAGTCGACATAGAGCACGCCGCCATAATGCGCGCCGGTCTCGCGCGCCACCTGCCGGGCCGGCTTGTCGGAGACGGTGCTCTCGCTGAACACGGCGGGAATGGCGTTCTTGCGCACCGCGTCGATCACCTTGCGCACCTGCTGCGGCGTGCCCTGCTGATCGGCGTTGATCGGCCAGAGATAGAGCTCCTTCAGGCCGAAATCGCGGGCGAGGTAGGAGAAGGCGCCCTCGCTCGACACCAGCCAGCGCTTGTCGGCGGGAATGGTGTCGAGCCTTGAGCGGATCGGCGCGATGGCAGCCTGGATCTTCGCCTTGTAGGTCTCGGCATTGGCCCGATAGGTGGCGGCGTTGGCCGGGTCGTGCGCGGCGAGGGCGTCGCGGATGTTGTCGACATAGATCAGCGCGTTCTGCGGCGACATCCACGCATGCGGGTTCGGCTTGCCGCTATACGGCCCCTCGGCGATGCCCATCGGGTCGACGCCCTGCGACACCACCGCGCTCGGCACGTTCTTGAGGTTCTGGAAGAATTTCTCGAACCACAATTCGAGATTCAGCCCGTTCCACAGGATGAGCTGCGCGCCCTGCGCGCGCTGGATGTCGCCGGGGGTCGGCGCGTAATTGTGGATCTCGGCGCCCGGCTTGGTGATCGATTCCACGATCGCGGCGTCGCCGGCGACGTTGCGGGCCATGTCGGCGATGACGGTGAAGGTGGTCACCGCCTTGAATTTCGGCGTCGCCCCGTCCTGTGCCGAGACGCTGGCTATGCCCGCGCCGCCCATGAGGCCGACCGCGAAAGCCGCCGTCGCGAACCCTGCCGCCATGAAACCGGCCAGAACCATGCGCCTCGACCCATCGAGCATCCCTGCCTCCTTTTGCGAATGACTTGCAAAATCATATTACGCAAAGTCAGCTTCATTGTGCAACTGCGAATGATTTGCATATCAAAGAGCGTCGCTGATTATCTATTGATTGACACGTTCGGGCATTGCGCCCCAACATCTAGTCGTCACGGTCCCCCGCGTTGCGAGATTCGGGGGCTAAGAGGGAAGCCGGTGCGCCTTTCGGGGCAAGGCCGGCGCTGCCCCCGCAACTGTAAGCGGCGAGCCTTTGTCCATTCCGCGTCACTGGGGCGATGAGCCTCGGGAAGGCCCGGCAAAGGCGACGACCCGCGAGCCAGGAGACCTGCCGCGACATCATGATCGTCCTCGGGCGGGGTGCCCCGGTGGAACGCTGCGACGCGTCGCCGGGCTGTCCTGCCTATTGGTGCGTCCACGTCCCGCTCGGCGCCTCCCCATCGCAACGGGGTTTGCAGCCGATGTCTCTCAATATCGAAGCCGAACGCATTGGCGTAAGCACGCCACCGCCGCGCTCCGTCATGTCCTCGCCCGCCGCGACGCCCGGCTACCAGGTGATCCGTCGCAACGGCGCGGTGACGCCGTTTGACGGCTCGAAGATCGCGGTGGCGCTGACCAAGGCGTTCCTCGCGGTGGAGGGCTCAAGCGCCGCCGCCTCGCGCCGTGTGCACGACATTGTTGCCGGCCTGACCGAGCAGATCGTCGCCGGGCTGACGCGCCGCGCCGATGCCGGCCGCACCTTCCACATCGAGGATGTGCAGGATCAGGTCGAACTCGCGCTGATGCGCGGCGAGCACCACAAGGTCGCCCGCGCCTATGTGCTCTATCGCGAGGAGCGGGCGCGGGAGCGCGCCGCGGGCAAGGCGGCGCCGGCCGCCGCCTCCGCCCTGCGCATGAAGGCCGCAGACGGCACGCTGGTGCCGCTCGACGAGACGCGTCTTTCCACGCTGATCGCCGAGGCTGTCGCTGGCCTCGCCGACGTCTCCGCCGAGGCCGTCCTCACCGAGACCCGGCGCAACCTCTATGACGGCATCAGCGCGGGCGAACTGGCGCTGGCGCCCATTCTCGCCGCCCGGACGCTGATCGAGACCGAGCCGAACTACACCCGCGTCTCCGCCCGGCTGCTGCTCGACAAGCTGCGCCGCGAGGCGCTGAGCTTTCTCGCCGGCGTTGCTGAACAGGCGACACAGCAAGAAATGTCCGTGCATTACGCCGACTATTTCACAAGCTACATCAAGCGGGGCATCGAGGAAGAGCTGATCGATCCCGAGCTGGGCCGCTTCGATCTCGACCGGCTGGCGGCCGCCCTGCTGCCCGAGCGCGACCTCGCCTTCGACTATCTCGGCTTGCAGACGCTGTATGACCGCTATTTCCTGCATGCGCGCGGCACGCGCTTCGAGCTGCCGCAGGCCTTCTTCATGCGCGTCGCCATGGGGCTGGCGCTGCGCGAGGTCGACCGCGAGGCGCGGACCATCGAGTTTTACCGGCTCTTGTCCTCCTTCGACTTCATGGCCTCGACGCCGACCCTGTTCAATTCCGGCACGCCGCGCGCGCAGCTCGCCTCCTGCTTCCTCACCACGGTTCCGGACGATCTCGACGGCATCTTCAAGTCGATCAAGGACAATGCGCTGCTGTCGAAATATGCCGGTGGCCTCGGCAATGACTGGACGCGCGTGCGCGGCCTCGGCGCCCACATCAAGGGCACCAATGGCGAGAGCCAGGGCGTGGTGCCGTTCCTGAAGGTGGCGAACGACACCGCCATCGCGGTCAACCAGGGCGGCAAGCGCAAGGGCGCGGTCTGCGCCTATCTCGAAACCTGGCACGTCGACATCGAGGAGTTCCTCGACCTGCGCAAGAACACCGGCGACGACCGGCGGCGCACCCACGACATGAACACCTGTAACTGGGTGCCGGACCTGTTCATGGAGCGCGTCGAGGCGGATGGCCCATGGACGCTGTTCTCGCCGGACGAGGTTCCCGACCTGCACGATCTTTATGGGGCGGCTTTCAAGACCGCCTATCTAAGCTATGAGGCGAAGGCCGCGCGCGGCGAGATGAAGGTGTCGAAGCCGCTGCGCGCCGTCGATCTGTGGCGTCGCATGCTGACCATGCTGTTCGAGACCGGCCACCCGTGGATCACCTTCAAGGACCCCTGCAACCTCCGCTCGCCGCAACGCCATGCCGGCGTGGTGCACTCCTCGAACCTGTGCACCGAGATCACGCTGAACACCTCGAATGACGAGGTGGCGGTGTGCAATCTCGGCTCGGTGAACCTGCTCGCCCACGTCACGCCGGACGGGCTCGACCAGGCGCATCTCGCCCGCACGGTGGCGACCGCCATGCGCATGCTCGACAACGTGGTCGACATCAATTTTTACACCATCCCGGAATCCCGCCGCTCGAACCTGCGCCACCGGCCCATCGGCCTCGGCATCATGGGCTTCCAGGACGCGCTGCACGCGCTGCGCATCCCCTATGGCTCGGATGCCGCCGTGCGCTTCGCCGATGAGAGCATGGAGGTGGTGAGCTTCCACGCTATCGAAGCCTCCACCGATCTCGCCGCCGAACGTGGGCGCTATTCCAGCTATGACGGCTCGCTGTGGTCGCAGGGCGTCCTGCCGATCGACAGCATCGAATTGCTGGCGGAAACCCGCGGCGGACTGGACCTTGACCGCTCCACGACGCTCGACTGGGACGGGCTGCGCGAGCGGGTGAAGCGTGTCGGCATGCGCCATTCCAACACCATGGCCATCGCGCCGACCGCGACGATCTCCAACATCTGCGGCGTGTCGCAGTCGATCGAGCCCGCCTATCAGAACCTCTTCGTCAAATCGAACATGTCCGGCGACTTTACGGTGGTGAACGGGTTCCTCGTCCGCGACCTTAAAAGCCGCGGCCTGTGGGACGAGGTGATGGTCTCCGACCTCAAATATTACGACGGCAGCGTCGGCCGGATCGACCGCATCCCCGACGAGCTCAAGGCGCTCTACGCCACCGCCTTCGAGATCGACGCCCAATGGCTGATCGAGGCGGCGGCACGCCGGCAGAAATGGATTGATCAGTCGCAGTCGCTCAATCTCTACGTCGGCAATCCCTCGGGACGGAAGCTCGACGAGACCTACCGGCTGGCATGGAAGCGCGGGCTGAAGACCACCTATTATTTGCGGTCGCGCTCGGCCACCCATGTCGAGAAATCGACGCTGAAGGGCACCGACGGCAAGCTCAACGCCGTGTCCGCCACCGTCATGGCCGCGCCGATCAGCGTGCCGGAAACCGTGTTCGGCAAGGCCTGCGCCATCGACGATCCCGACTGCGAAGCCTGCCAGTGAGCGGCGAAGAAGGAAATACGAGCATGCTCGACTGGTCCGACACCAAGACCGTACCCGCTCCGATCCATCCCGCCTTCGTCCCGCCGTCCGGCGATGCGACGGGTCTCGGCGCCATCGAACGCGGTGCCGCCCGCGTCACCGTCGACGAGAAGCGGATGATCAACGCGCGCGCCGACGTGAACCAGCTGCTGCCGCTCAAATACGGATGGGCGTGGGAGAAGTACCTCTCCGGCTGCAACAATCACTGGATGCCGACCGAGGTGTCGATGCAGGCCGACATCGCGCTGTGGAAGTCGCGCGACGGCCTCACCGAGGACGAGCGGCGCATGCTGAAGCGCAATCTCGGCTTCTTCGCCGCCTCGGAATCGCTGGTGGCCAACAACATCGTGCTGGCGATCTACCGCCATCTCACCAACCCGGAATGCCGGCAGTATTTGTTGCGGCAGGCCTTCGAGGAGGCGGTGCACACCCACACCTTCCAGTACATCGTCGAAAGCCTCGGCCTGGACGAGGGCGAACTGTTCAACATGTATCGCGAGGTGCCCTCGATCACCGACAAGGCGGCGTGGGCGCTGAAGCATACCCAGAGCCTCGACGACCCGGCGTTCCAGACCGGCACGCCGGAAGCGGACCAAAGCTTCCTGCGCGACCTCGTGGCGTTCTACGTCGTGTTCGAGGGGATGTGGTTCTACACCGGCTTCGCGCAGATCCTGTCGCTCGGCCGGCGCAACAAGATGGTCGGCATCGCCGAGCAGTATCAGTACATCCTGCGCGACGAGAGCATCCACCTGAACTTCGGCATCGACGTGATCAACCAGATCAAGATCGAGAACCCGCATCTGTGGACGCCCGCCTTCCAAGACGAGGTGCGGTCCATGCTGAAGGACGCCGCCGAGCTGGAGGCCGCCTATGGGCGGGACACCATGCCGAGGGGTTTCCTCGGGCTGAACGCGGCGCTGTGCGAGGAGTACATGCACTTCATCGCCAACCGCCGCTGCGCCCAGCTTGGCCTCGCCCCGGTGTTCGCGGAAGCCGACAACCCGTTCCCGTGGATGAGCGAGGCGATGGACCTGAAGAAGGAGAAGAACTTCTTCGAGACCCGCGTCATCGAGTACCAGAATGGCGGCGCGCTCGCCTGGGATTGAGCGCGCCGCGCATTCAGCGGGCGCGGGTCAGGCGCCGGAAGCGGCGAGGGCGACCGGCCGCTGCCGCTCATCGACCGCGACCATGACGAACTCGCCCGACCCGCACGGATGACGGGCGCCGGAGGCCAGGTCTTCCGACCAGAGCCTGACGGCTACCGTCATCGAGCTGCGGCCGGTGCTCTCGACCCAGGCCTCCACCTCCGCCATGTCGCCAGGGCGGATCTGGTGCACGAAGTCCACCCGGCGCGTCGAGGCCATCACCACGGCGCGGCGCGACTGCCGGGTGGCGACGACGAAGGCTGCCTTGCCCAGCATGGCGAGCGCGCTGCCGCCATAGAGGCTGCCATAGTGGCTGGTCTGCTCCGGCAGGACGAGATCGGCCATGCGGAACGGGCCGTCGTCCGCCGCCGGCTCCGGCACCGGCGGTAGGACGGCGGGCGTGCCCACCGCCACCATGTTGAACACGCCGCGCGTGCAGTGCCGGCGCTCGCCGGTCAACGGCGCCTCGGCGATAAGCTCGACCTCGACGCCGAGCGAGCGCCGCCCGACCCGCACCACCCGGCCGGTCGCCTCGATGATCTCGCCGAGCCGCGCCGGGGCGAGGAAGTCGATCCGCTCGCAGGAGGCCGTGACGAAATCCGCCTGCGCATGCCGGGCCGCCGCGAGGAAGGCGACCCGGTCCATATGCGCGAGGCCGGCACCCCCGAACAGGGTGCCGTGATGGTTGGTCGCGCCCGGAAAGACGATGTCGACGAGACGCGTCGTCTTCCGGCTCGTCGCTGCCGGACCCGGCCGCTCCATCACTCGGCCGCCCGCGCGAGATCGCCGCGCAGGCGATGGGCCGCCGCCACCATGTTGACCAGCGCCGGGCGGACCTCCTCCCATTTGCGGGTCTTCAGGCCGCAATCGGGATTGACCCAGATCTGCTCGGGCACCAGACGCTGCGTCGCCTTCGCCAGCAGCTCCGCCATCTCCTCCACCGTCGGCACGCGCGGCGAATGGATGTCGTAGACTCCCGGCCCGATCTCGTTCGGGTAGCGATAGGAGACGAAGGCGTCGAGCAGCTCCATCTTCGAGCGCGAGGTCTCGATGGAGATCACGTCGGCATCCATCGCCCCGATCGCGGCGATGATGTCGTTGAATTCCGAGTAGCACATATGGGTGTGGATCTGCGTGGCATTGGAAACGCCCGAGGCGCACAGCCGGAAGCTCTCCACCGCCCAGTCGAGATAGGCGTCCCAGTCGGCACGGCGCAGCGGCAGGCCCTCGCGGATCGCCGCCTCGTCGATCTGGATCATCGCCGCGCCAGCGGCTTCGAGATCGGCCACCTCGTCGCGGATGGCGAGCGCGATCTGCCGGCAGGCGAGGCTGCGCGGCACGTCATCGCGCACGAAGGACCAGTTGAGGATGGTCACCGGCCCGGTCAGCATGCCCTTGATCGGCCTGTCGGTGCAGTCCTGCGCGTAGCGCCACCATTCCACTGTCATCGGCGCCGGGCGCGCGACGTCGCCGAACAGGATCGGTGGGCGGACATAGCGCGAGCCGTAGCTCTGCACCCAGCCATGCCGGGTGAAGGCGAAGCCCGCGAGCTGCTCGCCGAAATACTGCACCATGTCGTTGCGCTCGAACTCGCCGTGAACGAGCACATCCAGGCCGATTTCCTCCTGCCAGCGGATGGTCGCCGCCGTCTCCTCGCGCAGGAAGTCCTCATAGGCCCTGTCGCTCAGCTCGCCCCTGCCATGGGCGGCGCGGGCCTTGCGCACCTCGCTCGTCTGCGGGAACGAGCCGATGGTGGTGGTCGGGAAGGCCGGCAGGCCGAACCGCTGGCGCTGCACCGCTGCGCGTTGGGCGAAGGGGCTGCCGCGGCGTGTCATCTCCGGCGTCACCGCGGCCATTCGCGCGGCAACGACCGGATTGTGCACCTTCGCCGAGGTGCGGCGGGCTTGGGCCGCTGCGCCGGAGGCCGCCAGCCTGTCGGCCACCGCCTCGCTGTTGCCCGCCAGTGCCGTGGCCAGCGTCGTCAGCTCCTCCATCTTCTGCACCGCGAAGGCCAGCCAGCTCTTCACGTCGGCATCGAGCGCGGTTTCCTGTGCCAGATCGATCGGCACGTGCAGCAGCGAGCAGGACGGTGCGATCTGGACGTGATCAATGCCGCGCCGGCGCACCACCGGCGCCAGTGCGTCGACGAGCTTCGGCAGGTCGGCGCGCCAGACATTGCGGCCGTCGATCACGCCGAGCGACAGCACCAGCCCCGCCCGCGCCTTCGCCGACACCTCCGCCAGCTGTTCCGGTGCCCGCACCAGGTCGAGATGCAGCCCGGCGACCGGCAGCGCGAGCGCGGTGTCGAGATTGGCGCTCAGCCCGCCGAAATAGCTCGTGAGCATGATCTTCAGCTTCGGCAGCGCATGGGCGAAGAAGCCGTAGGTCTCGCGCAGCGCCGCCCGCGTCGGCTCGTCGAGGTCGAGCACCAGGCAGGGCTCGTCCATCTGCACCCATTCGGCGCCGCTGGCCGAGAGCCGGCGCAGCACTTCGACATAGACCGGCAGCAGGTCGCCGAGCAGCGATAGCGGGTCGAGGCCGGGCTGCTTGGCCTTGCCGAGCTTGAGAAACGTCACCGGCCCGAGCAGCACCGGACGCGTGTCGTAGCCAAGCGCCTTCGCCTCGCGGTACTCATCGACCGCCTTGCTGGAGGCGAGCGTGAAGCGCTGCCCGGTAACGAATTCCGGCACCATGTAGTGGTAGTTGGTGTCGAACCATTTGGTCATCTCCAGCGCCGGCACGCCGGTGTGGCGACCATGGTCGTGACCGTGTGCGCAAATGGCGGGCGCGCAGCTGGCGGGCTCGTCGCCCTCGCTGCCCCGTGCCATGGCGAAATAGGTGTCGAGCGGCACCGGCCCGCCGGTCCAGCCATAGGCCTCCGGGATGGCGCCGACCATCACCGCCGTGTCGAGCACATGGTCGTAGAGCGAGAAGTCGTTGGACGGGATGTTGGTCACCCCGAGCGCCTTCTGCCGCGCCCAGTTGGCGGCGCGCAGCCGGGCGGCGATATCGAGCAGCGCGGACTGATCGGTCCTGCCGGACCAGTAGCTTTCGAGCGCGGCCTTGAGCTCGCGGCGCGGTCCGATCCGCGGCGTGCCGAGGGTGGAAACCGGCACCATGCCGGCGGAAGAGGAGACATTCATCGGCTAACCCCAAATGATTGGGGGCAAAGGCCGAGCGGACGCATAGGCGCGTAACGGCGGCCAGCGCCGGCGGACGCGCGAACGCACCACCGGGACACCCCGCCCAGGGACGATTAGGCTGTCGAGGCAGGTCTCCTGGCTCGCGGGTCGTCACCTTGGTCCGGCCTTCCCGGGGCTCGTCGCCCCAGTGACGCGGAATGGACAAAGGCTCGCCGCTTACAGTTGCGGGGGCAGCTCCGGCATGGCCCGAAAGCGCACCGGATTCCCTCTTAGCTCCGGCCAGCGCCGGAGAACCACGACGAGGGGAGAATGGGCAGCTGCCCGCCGAATGTCAATCGCGATATAAGGACATCTTTATATCGGCATATGATTGGGGCGAGGCTGTCGCCGACACGATGACGCGGGCTTCTTCAGCGCTCGATGCGGCGGCACGCCGGTGGGTTACTCCTCGGCGGCGGCGGTGCGGATCAGCGAGCCGAGCATGCCCTTGCGCTTGGCCTCGTAGTAATAGCCGCTGGCATAGAGCGTCACCGCCCGCCTCTCGTCGCGGCCGGCGACCCGGTAGGCGTTGGCGAGATAAGCGACCGCGTAGGCCATGTTGGTCTCGGCGTCGAGCAGATCGCGCGGCGCGCCGCGGAAGCCGAGCGCCCGCGCGGTATCGACGCGGATCTGCATCAATCCCCAATAGGGGCCGTGGCGCCTGCTCGGGTCGAATTTGCTCTCCCGCCAGGCAACGCGGCGCACCAGCGCCACGGGTACATTGAAGCGCCCGGCGTAGCGCTCGATCAGCACCTCGATCTGCCGGGGCGCCCGGTCCGACGTGGCCCGGCTGGCGACCGACTCGGGATCGTCGTCGATGGGCCGCGCGGCATCCTCGGTGGGGGCAGGGACCTCCTCGCCGGCCGTGTCGTCGCGTGGCGGCGTCGCGTCATCCGGTGCGGCCTCCTCGAGCGCGGCCTTCTCGGGCATGGCCAGCGTCTGCGGAGCGTAGGACATCGGCGCGACGGGGCGCCGGGGCGGCAGCGGCGCCAGCGATGCCAGTACGATGCCGGGCAAGGCGGCGAGGCGCTTGGGCGGCAGCGGAACGGGGGCAGGGGCGGGCGCCGAGGCAATCGCCGCGGACGGGATCGACGTGGACGGGATCGGCTCGCCGGATGGGGGCGTCTGCGGCGGAACCGCGATCTCCCGCTGGAAGACCGCGACCTCGAAGGCGGCCTGCCTGCGGGCAACAAACCTCCCGCCGGGCAGTGTCCCGTGCGGCGGGTCGGTCAGCCATCCGGCGTAGGACGGAGCGACCAGACCTGCGGGATCGTAGGCGACCGATGCGGGAAGCATGACCGACACGGCCACGTCGAAGGACACCCAGACGAGCTGAGGCGCCGACGTGGACGGCGTCGCCGAGGCGGTGTTGGCCGGTGGTGGAGACGGTTGGGGATCCGTCGCGGCCCAGACCCGCGATGCGCCGGAAAATGGGCTACAGGCGACCGATCCTGCCAGCGCGAACATCGCGACCGCAAGAGGCCTTCTGCCCATCCATCGCTGTGTTGCTTGCCATTCCACGCCGCTGCCTAGCACAATTCGGCAAAGGTTGAAACGCGGTGCTCGCCATCCCGCCCCGGCCGGCCGGCGCGCAGGGGATCCGGTCTTTCCGACGCCATCGAGCCTCGGCGGCGCCAGCTATTCGCTCCCCGGTCCGATCCCGGCCGTCGACCTCCGCACGTACGTCCGAGGAGATCGGTTGTCGGGAATGGTGCCGGTGGTCCCGCAGCCGAAAACTTAATCAGGGGGATCAATGTCTTATGGGGAAGATGGCGGAGACAGAGTCCGTAATACCTATCTACTCGCTTCTCCCAAGCCATCTCATGAATCCATTGTTATGATTGATTTTTCGTGACCATTTGTCTGCCCCTCTCCCACAATATCCAATAAAATCTCACGCATTAAGTGGGGCCGATAGTGGGGCCGTTCGCTCCGTGATTGCGGTCAATCGGGTAGGTCGATCTGGGCGGAGACGGCATGGCACGTACACGCAACCGGCTGACCGCGAAGGGCGCGGCGGCACTTCTGGAGCCAGGCCGGCACGCCGATGGCGGTGGCCTGTATCTCGTCATCGATGGCGATGGACGCAGTGCCGATCGGCGTCGGTGGCTGTACCTGTTTCAGTGGCGCGGGAAACGGCGGGAGATGGGACTGGGTGGTTATCCGACCATCTCCCTCGCCGAAGCCCGTAAGGCGCGCGACGAGGCCGAGCTGGTCCTGCGGGATGGGCGCGATCCGATCCTCGCCCGCGAAGAGATGCGCCGTGGGCGCGAACGCACGCCCACCTTCGGGGAGGCGGCGGAATCGCTAATCGAGACGATGCAAAGCGGCTGGCGGAATGCCAAGCACCGGGCGCAATGGGGCACCACCCTGCGCACCTATTGCAAGTCGTTCTGGTCCTCTCCTGTCGATGAGGTCGGGACCGACGCCATCCTCGGCGCCCTGAAGCCGATCTGGATTGCGAAGGCCGAGACCGCATCACGCCTGCGCGGCCGGATCGAAGCGGTGATCGACGCGGCCCGCGCGGCAGGCCATATCCCGCCGAACGAGGCCAATCCCGCCGGCCGGCGCGGCCACCTCGACAAGCTGCTGCCGAGGAAGCAGAAGCTGCAGCGCGGGCACCATCGCGCCATGCACCATGACGCGCTGTCCACCTTCATCAGCGATCTGCGTGATCGTCAGGCCACGGCGGCGCTCGCCCTAGAATTCCTGATCCTCACCGCTGCCCGTTCCGGCGAGGTGCGGGACATGCGGTGGAGCGAAGTCCACCTTGGTGATCGCCTGTGGAGCGTGCCGGCCGCGCGGATGAAGGCCGGTCGGGTGCACCACGTGCCATTGTCCAATCGGGCGGTCGAGGTCCTCGAAGCTGTGAGGCCACTGTCTGACGGTGAGGCCGACGCGCTGGTGTTTCCCGGCCACAAGCCGGGCAAGCCTCTCTCCATCATGGCGATGACCATGCTGCTGCGACGGATGGGGACGGATGTCACGGTGCACGGCTTCCGCTCCGCGTTCCGCGATTTTGCCGGCGACGAGACCGGCTTTGCCCGAGAGGTCGCCGAGGCGGCGCTCTGTACGAAGCGCCTCTGAATCCTGAAGTAAAGTCTCTCGTCCGCGCCGATCTCGAACGAGCCATGGGAGGTCCTCTGCAGTGGCATAAGGTGCCAGATGACACTTGGGCCGAGCTGGCACGGGCAGAAATCGCTTTGGACGACACCATCGAGGCGGCAGAAACAGAAGAGTTTCGCGAAGCCCTTATGGCCGAGCGGGATGCATTGGCCAAGGACCTCGACGAGGCCGCGGTTAACACGGTCCGGCTTGGCGAAGTGATGGATGGGGTACGCCGGATCGCGTTTTATGCGGGCGACGTGGTGAAGAACCTTGAGGACGAGCCCACCTTCGTCGACGGCTCGGCTCGGGACAGGTGGATCATCGATCTCACCGGGTTCTGCAAGCGGTCAGGATTGCCGATCGGTGCAGGTCGGGAGTTGCGTGCGAATGGAGAACCTGCCGAGTTTATCGCGTTGGTGGCAGCCTTGACCGACACGCTGCCCCCCGATTGTTCCCGGCACGCGACCACGCCGGCCGCGCTCGCCAAGGCGATCGGCGAGGCACGACGGAAGGCCGCCGCCCTCAGGAAGGCCAGCCAAGCCGCCGAGGCGTAGTCATCGCCGATCCCCGGCTGAGCAAGGCAGGGACGCGAATAGCGGACCATGCCCTTCCTTCGCGTCCCGAACCTTCGGGACAAGCTGGTCTAACTGGGAAGCCTCTCGAAGAACCGGGGAGGCTCCCATGCCTGTCGATCCGGCTGCCGCGAACGCCAAAGCCGAGGAACTCCGCAAGGAAGTCTTCACGCTCAGGCAATTGCACCATGTCTTCGCCATCCCACCCTCAAGTGCCTATCGCTACATCGCCGAGGGCCAACTCCAGTCGATCAAGATCGGCGGTCGGCGTCTGATCCGCCGTGTGGATGTCGAGGCTTTCCTGGCCGCGAAGGCCCGGGAAGACCGGCGATGAGTGTCGAGCTTGATGCGCGCACCGCCGCGCCGAACGAACCGGATCAAGCGTCAAGCGCACGCCCCGACCCTGGCAATAAAGCTTCGCGCGAACCCACATCGCAGCCCGCCGCAGAAGAACTGCTCCGCGATCCTGAGGGGCGGCCGTTTACTCCCGCTCTTCGTGAGCTTCGCGCACTCGGCCGCCGCTGGGTGGCGTGGCGGCTGGAATATCGGAACGGGCCAGACAAGAAGCCGACCAAGCCTCCGGTGAACCCGCACACGGGTGGGATGGCGAGCCACTCCAACCCGGCGACGTGGGGCACCTATGAGGAGGCGGTCACCTGTCAGCGGCAGCGCAACCTGGCTGGAATCGGTTTCGTACTGACCGATGATGACGATATTGCCGGCTTCGACCTCGACGATTGCCGCGACAAGGAAACGGGCGAGATCGCGCCGTGGGCGCAGGCGATCCTTGATCTCGCCGAGACCTACGCCGAGGTGAGCCCGTCCGGCACCGGCATCCGCATGTTCTCGCGCGGCAAGCCGCCAAAGGCGACCAAGGTCGACGCGGCCGGCATCGAGATCTACGCCACCAAGCGCTATCTCACGATCACCGGCGACCATGTGCCCGGCACGCCGGACAGGATCGAAAAAGCGCCACGCACCTACGATGCTCTCCTGGCCCGAGCTGCGGAATTCAATGCGCGCAAGGCTGACGAGGCCCGCGCCGCCGAGCTGCCGCGCCACGCCGCGCAGGAGATCAGCCGGACGCGGACCACGGCCGCCGACGGTCGGCCCGGCGACTGCTTCCGCGCCGTGAACGATGCGGCTCTCGCCAACCTGTCGTCATGGGTGCCCTCGATATTCCCTAGCGCACGCACATCGGCCGGCACGAGCGGTTATCGCATCATGTCCCGGATGCTCGGGCGTGATCTGCAGGAGGATCTATCGATCACTCCGCAGGGCATCACCGACTACGGCGTCCACGACATGGGCGATCCGCGTGAGGGCTGCCGCACCGCGATTGATACCGCCATGGAGTTCGGCGGCGCCAGCTCGGCCATCGACGGCGCTTTCTGGCTTTGCGAGAAGCTGGGCCACTCGCCCGAAAGCTTCGGTTGGCAGGATGATCGTGACGATCCCGAACTGGCGGTGCTGGGCAACAAGATCGCCGACAACCTCGACTACTACGTGAAAGACGAGGACGGCGTCGGCTACGACGCCCAGACTAGTGAGGCGGTAACAGTTTCGGTATCTCCGCCCCCTGCCGACGTCGACAGCCTCACTGGTTTTAAGTTTGACGGCATGGTTCCCACCGCGCCGCCGTCTATGCTCGTCAAGTCTCTCATCCCCTTCGAAGGCATTGTGTTCATCGGTGGCCAGTCGGGTGCCGGCAAGACCTTTATCGCCGTCGACCTCGCGGCCAGCCTGGCCAGCGGCACGCCGTTCTTCGGCCTTAAGGTGCGGGAGCGGGTCGGTGTGGTGATCCTCGCAGTAGAGGGAAGCGGTACGCTCGCCTCGCGCGTCCATGTGGCCCGAGAGCATAGGATGACGGCTACAGCGCTTCCTATCTCGTGGCTCGCGGACGTCCCGGACCTTGCGAAGCCGAAAGAAGTCCGCGCTCTGATCGAGGGGTTCCGCGAGGTCGGTGCGCACTTCCATCGCGAACATGGTGTTCGGCTTGGGGCCGTCATCATCGATACCCTCTCCGCCGCCTTCTCGATCGAGGACGAGAACAGCAATGCCGAAGCCGCTAAGGCCATCCGGCTCATGAATCTTATGGCCAATAAGCTCGGTGTCGTGGTGATTCCGGTCCCTCATTACGGCAAGGGTCCCGAAACGGGTTTGCGCGGAGCCAGCGCGTGGCGGGCGGGAGCCGACGCGGTGCTCTCGGTTTCTGCGGACCGTGATCAGACGACGGGCAACTGCCGTGACCGTCATCTGGTGCTCACCAAGTCTCGCGTCGGGCTCGAGGGCTGGTCCATGGTGTTCGACTTTCTTTCGTGCCGATCAGTCTGGACGAGGACGGCGAGGCCTATGGTGCCTGCTACGTTCTGCCGTTGACCGGTTCGGAGATCAGGCTGGCCAGCATGCCAAGGGAACACAAGGAAAGGGTGCCTCAACACGCGAAGGTCTATCTGCATGCCATCGGGATCGTCCTTGGTGAGAAGGGCGTGAAGATCCGCCCCTTCGGCTCCGAGGGCCCGGAGCTCAGAGCGGTGGATTGCACGGACATCCGGAAGGAGTTCGATCTTTCCTATCCTGCCGATGGCGACATGGCAGAGAAGAAGAAGGATGCCCGTCGCAAGGCGTTCGCCCGCGGCGAGGCTTGGGCGCTTGACAAAGCACAGGTAGCGACTCGGGAGGTCAATGGCCGCCAGATGGTTTGGCTGGTCAGGGAGACGGTCGATGATCCTAACCTTGGGGAATATGCCGGACGGGCCGGACAGTAGGACAGGCTGGACAATCTCCGAAATGTCCGAGGCGTCCGGGTGGCTTGCCTGCCAATAATGACCAGAAGCCAATTATTCGTCGTCGATCCAACTGCTTGATGTCAGGTCTGGTGAAAGCCAGATTGGCAGGGTGTGACCATCAACGGCACCGCCTACACCTCCCGTCAGAATGTTTTCATGCGATTGCAACTGATCGACCGCCATCCATCCCGATCCACCGGCGAAGAAGTGCATTAGCCTCTTCCTCTGCCCCAAACGTAGACCTGTTCCGTTCTTGGCCAAGAAGACGGGTCGCCGCATCGAACTCGGTATCGACAAAGCACGAGATTGCCTCCGGCAAGATCATTGTGCCAAGTTCGTGCGTGCGCGCCTTTTCCGCGATGAGCGCAGCGACCAGCTCCCGGATTTCCGGCGGAGGCGACGTTTCGGCCATCAAGGTCGGGAAGTGCATCGGCGGCACATTGCCCTGCGGATGTAGGCGCAGCCACCGCAGCGCCGCTGCTGGCCGGAGGGCATAGAAAAGCCTCTTAAGCGGAACCGACGCTCTATCGCTGAAACAGGCACGCCGCTGCCGCAGACCGAGGTACAGGTAGTGACGCGCGACCAGGTCGCGGCTCGTATGGCGTCGGGCGAATGCGAGGAGTTCGTCCCGGAAATGCTCCGACCCGGCGTAGTTGATGGGGCTCTGCAGCCATTCGAGGGCGGTGACGTTCCCTTTGAGCATCAGCTTCAGGGTTTTGGCCAGATCCCAGCCATTGATGTCAAAGACGCCATCTGTAGGCAGTTCGATGACATCGCGAGGTGGAGAAAGGCTGAGATAGCGCTCTATTCGTCGGACGAAGATGAAGCGGCAATCAAAATCACTGTCCGGTGACGCGAAACCCCACGCGCGGCTGCCGGACTCGACAGCGAGAAGCAGCGTGGCGTCCTCCTGGCACTCAAGATCAGTCAGCCTTCGATCGATCTCACGGAGCGATTCAGCGGAAAAGTCAGGCGGGATGTGTCTCAGGCTGGTGTTGGCAAGCGCCTCCCTTGGTAGAAATCTCTGCGCGAGCCCTGTAGCACGGCGTTCAAGACAGGGAGGAAGAATTCCTGTTCACCGCGCCACGGGCCTTGCTACTCCGGCGTCGTCGGAGGTCGGGGGAATGAATTCGTATTATGTCGACGCAATATAGACCTTTGATGTCCAGGATCGTGATCGTCGGATACGCTCTTGCCATCGGAGGTAGCTATGGGCCGGGTCGGAGACAATCGCACCGAACTCGCCCGCGTCGATCGGGAGCGGCTCGATCCGTTCGAGCGGGCGCTCGACAGGCTCACCCAACGCGAGCAGAGCTTCGTTCATCATTACCTGCTGGATCTCAGCGCGTCTGAAGCTGCCCGGCGGGCCGGCTATGCCGAGCATACCGCCCGCTTCTTGGCATCGCGGATCCTGCGCAATCCCGATGTCGCCGCCGCCATCCGCATCGCCATGGCAGAGCGCGCCCGACGTACCCAGATCGATGCCGATGCCGTGCTCTGCCGCTGGTGGGCGACGGCGACCGCCAACCCCAACGACATCATCCAACACATCCTTGGTGCCTGCCGCTATTGCCACGGCACGGACCATACCTATCAGTGGCGGGATCGCCGGGAGTTCCGCGCCGCCCTCGCCCGTGCAAAAGCCAACAACGAACCCGATGATCTCCTGCCCAGCGAGGAAGGAGGCTTCAGCTACAATGCGCTGTCGGAGCCCGATCCCGACTGCCCGCGCTGCGATGGCATCGGCGAAAGCATGGTCGTCGTCCACGACACCAGCTCACCTCTCGCTGCACCGCTCTACGATGGTTTGAAGAAGACCAGGGACGGCGTCGAGTTCCACCTCGCCGACCGGGCGAAGGCTCTGGAGATGGTCGCGCGCCACCTCGGTATGTTCAACGACAAGCTGAAGCTCCAGGGCGATGCGGAGAACCCGCTAACCGTTCTGATCCGCGAGCTGCAAGGCACTTCGCTTCAACCCGTCGCCAATCCCACTGATGATGACTGAGATGCTTGGATGACTGGGCGTGCCGATCTGTTGGCCGCGGCCTCGATCGTCGGCTTCTGACCCATAGGCGACATCGAGAACGTCTACTCTCAGTGTCGACGGGCCGGCGGGATTGCTTCGCCACTCCGTTTAGGTTTTTCGTGCCTTTACCCGTGCCTTGGACGCCGCTTTCGTGGCCTCGACAGCTGCTTGAAGCATCGCATCATCGAACCAAGGGGTCAAATGCCTACGTCGATATTGACGATATGATATGTATATTTTTCTGAGAACATTTAAATTTCTCGTGATTTTTCACATTTTATTATGGTTTTACTTTATCATCTTCGAACATCCGATAGCTGGTATCCTTGTGTGTGCCTTTTGGGCGGGAGCGATCCCAGCCCATCCTTTGACGGAAGCTCCCGAGGAGGCCTCGGGCAGCAAGCTCTTCTTCCGAAACGATTTCGTCGCGATCGCGCAGAGGTGATACATAGAGGGCGTCAACAGGGCAGTAGAGTTCGCACAGGAAGCAGGTCTGGCAGTCTTCCTTGCGCGCAATCACGGGAATGTCGTTCTCGACCGCCTCGAACACATGGTCAGGACAGGCCTTGACGCAAAGATTGCAGGCGATGCAGCGGGTCGGGGAGAGAAGCTCGATCATTCGGCGGCCAGGCTTTCGGGGGTTGAATGGTCGGCGGCATGAGACCACCGCGACCAGACGCGTCCGACGCCTCCGGAATGTATTCGCCGGGGCGCCTCTCCGGTCGATGCGGCGTCCTCACGACGATGGATGCCTCGGCTCTCCGGACGGGCCTGCGCACTCGCGACGATCCAGCGCGCGGTGGCGGTCATGGCGGCGGCTTCATACGATTTCTCCTGTCCCGGCAGGCGCACGTCGAACCGGCGAACCGCCTGCCACAGAGTGTCGAGCCGCTGCGCCGAGACGGCGAGGCGGTCTCCAGAACGGTAGAAGCTGCGGTCGAGCGGCAGTACTTCGCCCTGCACGGCTCGGATTATGTCGGCGAGTTCCGCCCGCGCATCGGCATGCGCGACGGTCGTCCCGGTTATCCCGGTAGCGGCGCGTGCCGGTCGGCGAACGGCGAGGGGGCCGAGCGAACCGGCGAAGCGGGCCGCGGCGCCGCCGGCCCACACGCCGGTTGCCAGCGCCCAGGAGGCATTCGGCCCGCCGCCGCCCGAGGTGGCCCCGCTCATCGGTTCGCGTGCCGCGGCATCACCGGCGGCATAAAGACCGGGCAGGTCGGTTGCTCCATCCTGGCCGATCAGGATGCCACCCACCCCACGCACTGTACCTTCATAGAGCAGCGTCACCTCGAAGGGCTGGGTGAAGGGATCGATGCCCTGCCGGTCGAAGGGCAGAAAGATATTGGGCTGACCGTGTCGCATGCCCTCGCGGAGCCGCTCGGGGGCCTTGTCGAGCACCGCGCGCACCGAGCCACGGAG
The DNA here is from genome assembly GCF_018390695.1 of Ancylobacter sonchi. GTDB lineage: Bacteria > Pseudomonadota > Alphaproteobacteria > Rhizobiales > Xanthobacteraceae > Ancylobacter > Ancylobacter sonchi. The sequence goes on from NZ_JAHBGF010000028.1 coordinate 165,264, forward strand.
GAGATGGCGGGCGACGATCTCCTGCCGGTCGCCGGTCTCCTCGATACGATTGCCGTCGACGTCGAAGAGAGTTGCCCAGAAATAGACGATGCCCTTGGTCACCGAGGACCCCTTGGGGGCGATGCCGTACTGCCCGGTGAAGTCCATGCCTGAGAGGCGGGCGCCCAGCTCGGCGGCCATCAGATAGCCGTCGCCGGTGAGGTTATTGGTACCGAGGGCGCCGCTGAGGAATGCACAGCCACCCGACGCGATCACGACGGCGCCAGCGTGCACCGTCCAGCGTTCGCCCGAGGCGCGCCACCGACCGGAAACGCCGGCCGCCACGCCCTCGTGAGCAAGCAAGGTGTCGGCCGGAGCGTGGTCCAGGATGGTCACGCCTGCCTTCAGCAGCTTCCGGCGCATGAAATAGAGATAGTCGACACCGCGCATCGAGCCGCGGAACAGCAGGCCGGTATCTGAGGTGGGAAAGCCGTAGCCCCAGTCCGCCAGGCGGCCGAGCTGGCGGTAGGTCTCATCCAGCACACGCGTGACCACGTCTTCCTCGACGAGACCGGCGCCACGCGCGCGTCGCCGCTTCACCGCCTCGGATTGCGCCACAGAACCAGGTGCCGCGTCGATGATGGTGGTGTTGCCGGCGGCAGTGGCACCGGAGGTGCCGACATAGCCCTTCTCGACCACGATCACCCGCGCGCCTTGCTCGGCGGCGGCGAGCGCCGCCCAGCAGCCGGCTGGCCCGCCGCCCATCACGACGACGTCCGCTTCCAGTTTCGTACCCGTCTGCGCTGTCATGGTGCGTCTCAGCCTGCCGTCTTCCAGGAATCGAGCCGGCGGCTCAGTGCGTAGAGGCCGCGATCCATCGCGATGCCGAACAGCGCGATGAGGAACACCCCGACGAACACCACGTCGATGCGGAAGGTCGCGCCTGCATATTCGATGAGATAGCCGATGCCTTCCGAGCCGCCGAACACCTCGGCCGCCACGACACCGAGCAAGCCGCGGCCCATCGCCAGCCGGAGGCCCGTAAGCAGGAACGGCACTGAGGCCGGCAGGGCGATGGTACGGAAGAGTTGCCATTGGCTGGCGCCATAGGCGTCGCCCACGCGCTTCAGGTCGCGGTCGATGTTCTGCATCGCCACCTGCATGTTGACGATCAGCGGAAACACCGCGCTGAGAAACACCAGCGCCACCTTCGAGCCGAGCCCGAGTCCGAACCAGATGATGAACAGCGGCATCATCGCGATGCGCGGGGTGGTGTAGAAGGCGGAAACCAGCGGGCTGAAGGCGCGGTTCGCCCAGCCATACCAGCCAATGAACACGCCGATCGGCACGCCCGCCACGATGGCGAGGCCGAAGCCGACGAAGAAGGTGTATCCGCTGGAGAGCAGATGCCGGGCAAGAGAGCCGTCGCGGGCGATGTCGATCCCCGCTACCAGAATGCGCGAGGGCGAGGAGGAGAACATCGGGTTGACCGTGCCCGAGCGTACGGCCAGCTCCCACGCCAGTAGCAGTCCGAGGATGACCGCAGCGCCGGTGCCATAGTCGAGAAACCAGCGCCACACACGTCGTCCAGGCGGCAGGCGGATGGCAGGCGTGGCGCTCATAGCCGGCCCCTCCCGCGGGCAGTTTCCTGGATGAGTTCCCAGATCCGCGTCTCCAGGCGGGTGAAGGCGGGAAGTGCCTTCACATTGGCCGGGCGCGGCCGGGGCAGCTCGACGACGATCTCGGCGAGGATGCGGGCCGGCCTGTCGGAGAAGACGAGGATGCGGTCGGACAGCAGAATGGCCTCGTCGATCTGGTGGGTGACCATCAGCACCGTCTTGCGCGTTGTCTCCCAGATGCCGAGCAACTCCTTCTGCATGGTCTCGCGGGTGATGGCGTCCAGCGCGCCGAAGGGCTCGTCGAGCAGCAGGATGTCGGGATCGCAGACCAGTGCGCGGGCGAGGTTGACGCGCTGCTGCATGCCGCCCGACAGCGCCGCCGGGTAGAAATGCTCCACGCCGCCGAGCTGCACGAGATCGATATAGGCCGCCGCCCGCCGATGTGCTTCGCGCTTCGGTATGCCCTGCAGCTCCAGCCCGTAGATCACGTTGCCGAGCACGGTACGCCAGGGCAGCAGCGAGGGGCGCTGGAACACCACCGCGCGGTCCGGCCCAGGTCGGGTGATCGGCACGCCACCTGCCACCAGCGTGCCGCCGCTGATCGCGGTGAGGCCGGCGACTGCGTTGAGGAAGCTCGACTTGCCGCAGCCACTGAGGCCGACGATGGAGACGAACTCGCCTTTGGCGACCGTCAGGTCGATCTGCGAGACCGCCGGCGTCACCTCGCCGGTGCTGGAGTTGGTATAGGCGATGGAGACGCCGGTGGCAGCGAGCGCCCCATTGCTGCGCGACGCGCCGGCCGGTGCCGGCTCGCCGCCCTGCCGCTGGAACGGCAAGGCGTGCGACGTACCGGCGACGGGCGGCCGATACAACCCGCTCGCTCCGGCCGTAGCCGCGGCGGGAACCGCGAAGTCGAGGCGGGCTTTCAGCGATCGGAACATGAAGGAACTCCTGTCTCGCGCTCAGGCCACCCGCGCGCGATCCTGTCCATGCGTCCAGCGCGGCAGGCCTGCCGCCTGCGTGCCGGCGATGCGGCCGCTGATCACGATCTCGCTGAGATTTCCGCCCAGCAGATAGAGGTGGGCGAAGAAGGAGCCGAGCTCGCCGGCGGCGAACAGGCGCGGGATCGGCTCGCCATAGGGGTCGACCACACGCTGATGCTCGTCATGTTCGGGGCCGCCCTGGGTATTGGTGAGCAGCGGCCAGACCGGCACGACGTAGAAGGGCGGCGTCCCGATGGGGAACAGCGTGCCGGCCGGTCGTCTATGGTCGTCGTCGGAGCCGGAGCGGACGATCTCGTCCCAGCGCGCCAGCGTCGCCTTGAGCACGGCAGGCTCCCAGCCTTGCGCGGCAGCGAGCTCCTCCACCGTGTCGTAGCGTTTGATCCAGCCGCGCGCGACCTCGGCGGAATTGTCCTCGCTCCACACATAGCGATGCTCGGGATGCGAGGTGAGCGGATTGGCGATCCGCCCCAGCTTGCGCCCTTCCTCATCGAAGACGAGATAGGCGGGAATGCGGGTATAGCCGGGCACATCGGCATCGTAGAGGCCGAGCGGGCGGGCGGCGGTGTCCTGCGTCGCGGGGTGCAACTCGTTCATGAACCGCTTGCCGAACGTGTCGAGGATGATCCACGAAATGGGGCGGTTCGGATTGCGGGCCCCTCCGGGTGCGATGCGGAAGGCGGTGTCGTAGTCGTCGAATTTGAAGCCGTAGGAACCGTGGAAATGCCACATGTGCCAGAGGGCGGCGCCGACCTTCTGCGCCATGAGAATGCCGTCGCCGGTATTGCCGGGATTGCCCATGGCATAGACCGGCAGCGCCTCGAAATACTCCCGCTTCAGCTTCTCGTTGAACTCGAAGCCCCCGGAGGCCAGCACCACCGCGCGATTGGCGCGCACCGCCACCTTGCGGCCCTCGATTTCCGCCCATACGCCGATTACCTCGCCGTCGGCGGTGATCAGCGAGCGCACCGGCGCGCCAGTGTGGACCGGGATGTTGCGCGCGAGCACATTGTCGAGCAGCACCTTGAAGAAGCGCTGCCCGGCGAGGTTCTTGCCGGTATAGGTCCAGTCATAGCCGGCGAAGCCGGAAATATCGGTGACGGTGAGCGAATAGAGCGTGTCGGCGCCCGGGAAGGGATAGATGCCCTCATGCGTGTCGGCGCGCTCGCCGATCTCGGCGCCGTTGACCTGCGCGAGGCCGCGCAGATAGTCCGGCAGCTCGACAAGCCCCTGGGCGAAGGCGTCGATCAGGCGGTCTGACACCCGGCCGCCCTGTGTCTCGGTCAGATAGGAGACGGCCTTGCCGTGATCGCGCGCCGCCTTGATGCCGCCGCCGGCGAGGATGGTGATGCCGCCGACATGCGGCATCTTCTCCAGAACCAGCACCGAGCTGCCGGCGTCATGCGCGTTGATGGCCGAAACCAGGCCGGCCCCGCCGGCGCCGACGACGACCACGTCGGCATCGAGCGCCCATTCGATGTTGCGGGTCATGCTCAGCTCGCCGGACGGGTGAAGCGGGGATCGACGATCTTGTCTATGTCGGGTGTGTAGTCCTTGGAGATGTCACCGACCTGCTGGACGATCTTGATGGCGTTCAAGAGCCCTTCGGTATCGACGGCCTGTGTTTCGTCCCAGCCGGGGATCTGCTCGTCATAGATCTTGTTGAGCAGCTTTTCGTCGAGATTGAGCAGTTTCTTCGAATAGGAAACCAGCTCGGCGCGGTTGTCCTTGGCGTATTGGATCGCCTCCCGGCTCGCTTCGAAGAATTTGCGGATCGTCTCCGGGCTCGCGGCGATGAATTTGTCGGATGCGAAGACGTAGCTGTGCTGGTAGCGGCCGTAGTAATCCGCCGCCTTGGCGAGGATGTGCCCATCGCCATCGTTCACCAGCTTGGTGATGTTGGGCTCCTGCAGCACCGCCGCAGCAATCTGGCCAGACTTGAAGGCGACGTAGCCATTGCCGCCGCTGCCATAGGCGATTTCCTGCACATCGGCGGCTTCGAGCTTCTTAGCCGTGAGGATGAAGCGCAGCGCCTGCGACTGGCCGCCACCCACCGAGGAGACGCCGATCTGCTTGCCCTTCAGGTCCTCGACGCTCTTGACCTCGTTCTGGCCGACCAGGACGAATTCCTGTCCCTTCACCGCCGGAGAACCGACTACCTTGATCGGGATGCCGCGGCTGATGCCGACGAGGATCGGCGTGCCGAGTGTGCCGATATCGAGCTGGCCGCTGGCAGCGGCGGCGATCACCTCCGGCCCGCCTTTCTGGAACACGATCGGCTGCAGGTCGATGCCGTGCTTCTTGTAGATGCCCTTCTCGGCGCCGAGGAAGAAATAGACCGTCGAGGCCGAGGGGCTGAGGATGCCGAAGCGTACGGGAACCGTCGTGGCTTCCTGCGCGTGACCGGTGGCCGCCGACAGGCTCGCGCCTAGGGCGGCTGCCAGCAGGACGATGGCGGCCGATGTCAGCGCGTGGCGCCGCAGCCGCGAGCGGAGGGAGGCACCGGAAAGGCCAGGGAAGGGGGACATGGAGGTGATCTCGCTGTGTTTCCGGCGATCCGGGTCAGATGTATTTGCGGAGCGACAGGTCGTGCAGCTTGGTGCGGACCTTGTCGTCGGGGTCGGGCTTGCGCTGGAAGCGCAGCAGGACGCCGGGGTCGTCGTCACTGCCGCCCGGCCGGGCGCGGTTCCAGCCCAGCGCGCGCTGGTAGCTGCCGAGAAGGCCCGAACGGACGATCTCGTCCTTGTCGACGGGATCGGGGACGCCACGGGGCGACACATAAAGCGCGTCGACCGGGCAATGCAGTTCGCAGGACATGCAGGTATGGCAATCTTCCTGCCTGGCGATCGCTGGAATACCGCTCTCCGTCGCCTCGAACACATTGGTCGGGCAGATGGCGATGCAGCGATCGCACTTGATGCAGAGTTCGTCGACGACGAGTTCGATCATGATGCCAGCGCCCGCTGTTCGGTATGAAGGGACGGTGACGCCGGTTGCCGTTCGACCCAGATGCGGTCGAGGCCCCCGGAGATGAGGTGATGGGTCTGCGAGGGGTCGAGATCGGGGAAGTCGCTGCGCCGGTGCAGGCCACGGGTTTCGGTGCGCTCCAGCGCACTCAGATTGATCCAGCGCGCTGTCGCCAGCATCGCCGCCGTTTCTCGGGCGCGCAGGAGGTCCCGCGGCGTTGGCCCACCATCTCCGGCCGACGGGGGCGCAAGGCCGTCGCGCACGGCGTTCCACTCGCTCCCGAACCGCTTCAGCGAGGCTTCGAGATAAGGGCCGAACCGCCAGTAATTGCGGTCGAAAGGCAACATCTCCGCCTGGATGCCGGCGAGCAACTCCTGCGGAATCAGCGCCGGATCGGCCGTGTGGCGGGGCCGCAGGCCGGCCTCGCCAAGCGGTTCTGTCCGTCGCCCGGCGACATTGCCGATCCGGCGCGCGAAGGTGACCGCGGATCGTCCTGCCCATGAGCCGGAGGCGAAGGCCCAGGCGGCGGCAGGGCCGCCACCGGGAGGGCCTGCACCCGTGACCTTCTCGCGGGTGGCGAGGTCGCCGGCAACGAAGAGGCCGGGCACGTCGCTCGACAGGTCGTCGTCGATGAGAACGCCGCCGGCGGCGCGAATGGTACCCTCGCTGCGGAAGTCGATGCGGAACTTCTGGGTGAACGGATCGATGCCGAGTCGTTCCAGATGCAGGATGATGTGTGCGTGCGTCTTGCGCACCATCGCCCGCGTGTCTTCGTCCTTCGCCTTGTCGAGAATGGCCCAGGCGGCGCCGGTCTGGAGGATCGCGTCGACCGTCTGGCGCCCGCGGGTGATCGGCTTGCCGTTGTTGTCGTAGAGCGAGCCGTAATCGAGATGGGCGCCCCGGCTCAGCACGCCGTCGAAGGCGGTCGGCGCATACTGGCTGGAGAATTCCATGCCGGAGAAACGTACCCCGGCTTCGGCCGCCATGAGATAGCCGTCACCGGTATTGCCCTTCACGCCCGCGACGTCGGAGAGGAACGAGGTGCCGCCGGTCGCCAGCACCACCGCGCCGGCATCGACGCGCCACGCCTCGCCCGACTGACGGTTGATGCCCTGCGCGCCGGCCACCGTGCCATTGCTGGCCAGCAACTCGAGCGCCGGGCTGTGATCGAGGATGCGTACCTGCAGCTTTTGCAGCCGCCGGCGCAGGAAGATCAACACGTCCGGCCCGCGCAGGCGGCCGCGATATTCCTTGCCTTCCTCGTTGCGTGGCCATTTGTAGCCCCAGCGGGCCATGGCCTCGAGATTGGCGTAGCTCTGGTCGAAGGTACGCTCGATCCAAAGCTTGTCCGCGAGATCGAAGGCGAGAGGCAGGCGCGCTTCGACGGTGCCCTCGCGGTGAACGGGATCGTCCGGCTTGATGTAGTAGATGCCGGTATTGGCGCTGCTGAAAGGCCCGGAGGTACCGACATAGCCCTTCTCGGCGATCACCACCCGCGCGCCGGCTTCGGCGGCGCTGATCGCCGCCCACATGCCGGCCGGCCCTCCACCGATGACCAGCACGTCTGCGTCGAGGCGAATCTGCGAAGTTGCCATAGCCGCGCTCTAAATTTATATAAATACGATAGATAATATAATTTATTGGCGTCAACTCCTTCATTGGTAAAATGTCAGGATACAGATTGGACCCTCGAAAACCCTTGGCACGGCACGGCCGGGCCATCGTGCCGGGCCGCGCGCCGCGTCTCAGGCCTTCCCTCCGGTTCGGTCTCGGCGCGCCATGCGGGACCGAGCTGCGGGAACCTCCCAAACGGGGAGTGATCGCAGCTCGTCAGTACCTGCCGTCGGAACGATGGGCTGCCATTGTGCTAGCTCTCGATAAGGAAGGCGGTATCCACCGGCACCTGCAGCGCGGTAACGAGGGCGTTGGTCTGCGCCGCCATGCCGATGATCGCGGTCAGATGGTGATGCTGCGCGTCGGTCATGCCCTTCGCCCGCGCGGCGGCGGTGTGCGAGTGAATGCAATAGGAGCAGCCATTGGCGGTCGAGACGGCGATGTAGATCAGCTCGCGGGTCAGAGGATCGAGGGGGCCATCTGCCAGCATCACCGCCTTGAGGCTGTCCCATGTCCGCGCCAGCGCCGCCGGATCGTTGGCGAGCGCCCGCCAGAAATTGTTGATGAAGTCGGACCTGCGCGTCGCGCGGATATCGTCAAACACCGCCTTCACGGCGGGATGCCCTTCCACCTCGGCGTCGCTCCATAGCCGAACCGTCGTCATGCCTTCGCCTCCTCTTTCCTCGCGCCGCGCGCTTCCCGCCTGGCGCCTTCCCTTGTACCGCCGCGATCCGCGGGCTGCCGGCCCGACATGGTTGCGGCGTGCGTGTCTCACCATGCCGAGCCTATGAACGGAACCTACCCATGCCTGACCCAGGGCGGACAACGCCGGCCACATCCAGCCGGCCCTTCATTCTCTACGCCGCCGGACAGGCCGTCTCCTCCACCGGCAGCTGGATGCAGCGCATGGCGATCGGCTGGCTGGCCTGGGAACTGACCCAGTCGGTCGCCTGGATCGGTGCCATCGCGCTCACCGAGCTGGTGGCGGCGCTATGGGTGGCGCCGCTTGCCGGCGTCATTACCGACCGCAGCAACCCCTACCGGCTGAATCTCCTTTTCCAGTGCTGCGGCATGGTGGTGACGCTGACGTTGTTCGCCGTCACCGTGACCGGGGCGATGACCATCGAGCTACTCTGGCTGCTGGCGCTGGCGGATGCCAGCTGGCAGGGGCTGAGCCAGCCGGCCCGAGCCGTCGCCATCGGGTTCCTAGCCGACCGTCGACACATGGCGCGGGCCGTGGCGGCCAATTCCATCGCCTTCAACATTGCGCGTGCTGCTGGTCCGGCGCTCGGGGGCTTCGTCATCGTCCATGCCGGAACGGCGGTAGTGTTCCTCGTCGACGGCGCCAGCTTCGCGGTGCTGATCCTCGTTCTCGCTCGCCTGCGCGCCGCTCTCGACCGCCCCGGCGCCGCCAGTGGTCGCAGTGTGCTGCAGGATTTCGTCGGCGGTTATCGCTATATCGCCCGCACCCCGGCGGTCGCCACGGTCTTCCTGCTTGCCATGGCGTTCTCGGTGCTCGGCCGGCCCTTCACCGAGCTGTTCCCTGCCATCGCCGGCGACATGCTGGGCGGTGGGCCGGGCGTGCTTTCGACGCTGATGAGCCTGCAGGGCGTCGGCGCCCTCGTCGGTGGCAGCTGGATGCTGCGTCGGCGCTCCACCGACCGACTGGTAACCGTGACCTATCTCGCCGGCATCGGCATGGCCGGCGCGCTCGTCGCCTTCTGCCTCGTCGGGGATCGGACGGCGGCATTCGTCCTGGTCGCCCTGGCCGGCCTCTGCCATGTGATGTGCAATATCGGCATGCAGTCGCTGGCGCAGCTGTTCTCCGACTCCATGTTCCGTGGCCGTACCATGGCGCTCTACGGCTTGATTTTCCGTACCGGTCCAGCCGCCAGCGCCGCGCTCATTGGCATCGCCGCCGGCTGGCTCGGCCTGCCGCTGCTGATCGGCATCGCCGCGGCGCTGTGCGCGGCCAGCCTCGTGGCTATCGGTCTCGTCCGGCGCCATGCCTTCGCCGACGGACCGGCCGAGGCCGGGCAGAAGGCATGACGGGGGTGAAGGGCCGCGTCTGGCGAGGGCGGCCGGCTCAGGCGGCGTGCCGGTGGAGGTGAAGCAGATCGAGGATGTCCTGCTTCACTTCCACGAAGGCGCGCTCCGTCCGTTGGCGTGGCCGTGCACCGGCAATGTCGAAGATCTGCCGCACCCGCCCGGGGCGCGGGTCCATGACCACCACGCGGTTGGAGAGGAACACCGCTTCCTCGACATCGTGCGTCACCATCACCATGGCGATGCCTTCGTGCTCCCACAGGCGCAGCAATTCCTCCTGGAGATAGCCGCGCGTGAGCGAATCGAGAGCGCCGAGCGGCTCGTCGAGCAGCAGCAGGCGCGGGCGCGGCGCCAGCGCCCGGGCGATGGCGGCGCGCTGCGACATGCCGCCGGAAAGCTGGTGCGGCAAGGCTTTCTCGAAGCCGGAGAGGCCGACGAGGCGGATCAGTTCGGCGACGCGGGTGCGCTTTTCCTCCGCGGCGCCGGCCACGCTGTTGAGGCTGAGCAGCACATTGGCCTCCACGCTCAACCAGGGCAGCAGGCGATGATCCTGGAAGACGATGCCGCGGGTAAGGCTGGGCTTCGTCACCTTCTGGCCATCCACCGCCACGGTGCCGCTGTCGGGCACGTCGAGCCCGGCGATGAGGCGCAGAAGGGTCGACTTGCCGCAGCCGCTTGGTCCGACGAGGCTGATGAACTCGCCCGGCCGCACGGCAAGCGAGACATCCGCCAGCGCCTGCACCGTGCCGCCATCGACGGCGAAGGTCTTCGACACGTTGCGGATGTCGATGTCGCTGCGATGCGAGGCAGCGACCGGAGCGGCATGCGGGGCGTCTAGTGTCTGGACCATGGCAGGGCCCTCCGTGAAAGCAGCACAACGGCGCGGTCGAGCGCCAGCCCGACCACTGCCAGCGAGACGACGCCGACGATCACCCGGTCCATCCGGGCAAATTCGCGGGCGGCGGCGAGATAGGCGCCGAGCCCGTCGCCCATGCCGTTGATGTAGCCGGTGCCGATCAGGTACTCGGCGCCGAAGGTGCCGAGCCAGGCGATGTTGAGCGACAGTTCCAGGCCGGCGAGCAATGCCGGGGTGGCTGCCGGCAGCACGATACGGCGCAGCGTGGTGAGCCGGTCGAGCTCCAGCACGCGGCCGATCTCGCGATAGGGAACGGGCACGTTGCGGCAGCCGGCTTCCGCCGCCAGCGCCATGGGGAAGAAGGCGCCGAGTGCGATCAGCGTGATCTTCATCAATTCGCCGTTGCCGAACCAGGCGCTGAGCAGCGGAATCCAGGCGAAGAGCGCAATCTGCCGGGCGCTGTTGATCGTCGGGTCGCCGATGCGCCGGGCGATGCCGGAGAGGCCGAGCAACGTGCCGACGAGGAACCCGGCGGAAATGCCGATGGCCGAACCGATCAGTGCCCGCAGCAGTGTCGCGGCCAGGGCGAAGGGCACCGCGCCCGAGGCAAAATCCTCGATGGCGGTGTGCAGCACGATCTGCGGCGGGCTGAACAGCTCGGGGTTGACGAGACCGGCGGCGCTGACCGCCGCCCATATCGCGATCAACGCGATCGGCAGCAAGGCCCCGCGCCAGAGGCGGCCGAGACGGGTGAGGGCCGGACGCACAGGAGAAGACGTTTGGGCGGGGGACGACGTGGGGGCGGCGGTGCTCATCGCCTCACCGTGCGCTATGGAACGACCAGCGAGTGGTCCGGTTCTGCAGCTTCAGCAGCCCATGGTCGAGCGCCCAGCCCACGAGGCCGATGACGATCATCGTGGCGAAGACCACGTCGAGCTGGAACGACTTACGCCCCCACATCATGAGGTAGCCAATGCCGGCCGCCGAGGCGAGCATTTCGACGAGGATGAGCGCTTTCCATCCTTTGGATAGCGAGAGGCGGAAGCCGGTGGCGATGGCCGGCAGCACCGCCGGCAGCACGATATGGCGTAGCCGGGCGCGACGATCGAGCTCCAGTGCCCGTGCGACGTCGTCATATTTTGCCGGCATCGAGCGGATGGCTTCGAACACCCCGACCATCAGCGGCAGGAAGGCGGTCTTGGCGATCAGGACGATCTTCAGCGTCTCTCCGATGCCCAGCATCAGCATGAAGAAGGGCAGCCAGCCAAGCGAGGGTACCAGGAAGAAGGCGCGTACGGTCGGGGCGGCATAGGTTTCCAGTGTCCGCGACAGGCCGAACGCGACACCGACGACCAGTCCGGCAAGGCCGCCAAGCAGTACGCCGGTCATCACCCGCGCGAGACTGACCGCGAGTTCGTGTGCGAGCTGGCCGGACGCGGCGAGCTCCAGACCGGTCTGCCAGACAAGGCTTGGCGCCGGCAGGATCTGCGGCGCCAGCCATTCCTGGTGGACCGCTACCGACCAGATAAGCACCAGCACCGCCGGCAACGACAAGCCGAGCAGGACGGTGACGGCGAAGCTGCCGCCGCGCCGCCAGGCACGCGAGACGGCGCGCGGGGCATCCCAGCTGGTGATGTCGGGCGCCAGGTCACCCGGCACCAAACCCTGGGAACGCTGGATTCCGATATCGGACATGGCTGCTCTCCTCACGGTGGCGGGGTGAAATCAAAGAAAGGCGCGCAATTCGAAGGTGGGGTCGTTCTCGGCGCCGGCCGCCTTGCCCCGCTTCCAGCCGAGGGCGCGGGCATAGCTGCCAAACAGCCCGCGCGCGGTGATTTCCGCTTCGGCGATGCCGGTCGGCGCTTCGGCATTCGGATGGACGAACAGTGCGTCGGCGGGACAGTAGATCTCGCAGAGAAAGCACGTCTGGCAGTCCTGTTGCCGGGCGATCACCGGCACCTTGCCCGGCCCACCGTCGAACACATTGGCCGGGCAGGCCTTCACGCAGATGTCGCAGGCGATGCAGCGCGCCGCGGATACGACCTCGATCATGACCGCGCCACCTGCAGCGGCGCGGCATGGATCGCGCGATCGAGAGCCACGCCGATTTCGTCGAGGCCGAAGGTGCGGACGCGATGGGCGAAGTTCGGATCGGACTCCGGAGCGTCGCTGCGTCGGTGAAGGCCACGGCTTTCATTGCGAAACACGGCGCCGGCGAGCGCCCAGCGCGAGGAGGCGAGCAGTGCACCGGCTTCGCGGGTGCGAATGGCGGCGGCGCCTTCGCCCGCAAGGTAGGCCCGGGCGTCGCGCCAAAGCCCGTCCAGCCGGCTCAGGCTGCATCGTAGCTTCGGGCCGGTGCGGAAAAAGTTGCGGTCGATGGAAAGCATCTCCTCGCGCACGGCCGCGACGACATCGATACTCGCTTCCGCTTCGGGACGGGCACTGTGAGCGACCAGCCCGATGCCGCCGAGCCGACGAAGCTTTCCCGCCACGTCTCGCCTCGAACTCAACGCTGTGCGGGCCGCCGCCGCACCCGCCCAGCGGCCGGAGGCGATGGCCCAGGACGCGTTGGGACCGCCGCCGCCGGAGACCGCGCCGGCGATATCCTCACGGCTTGCGGCATCGCCGGCGGCGTAGAGGCCGGGAATGCCGGTCCAGCCGCCCTCGTCGACAAGGCGGATCCCGCCAACGCCGCGCACCGTGCCTTCACCGCGCAACGTGATCTCGAAGCGCTGCGTGAACGGATTGAGGCCGATGCGGTCAAACGGCAGGAAACAGTTCGGCTGGCCGCGCCGCAGCCAGTCCTGAATCTCCGGCCCTGCCTTGTCGAGGCTGGCAAAGACGGGGCCGCGCAGCAGCCCTTTCGCCACCGCGACGTGCCGGTCGCCGGCGCTCATGTCGAGCGGTTCGCCATCGACATCGAAGAAGCTCGCCCAGCGATAGGGAAGGCCCTTGTTGAGCGAGGTGCCGGCGGGCGCGACGCCATACTGGCCGCAGAATTCCATGCCGGAGAGGCTGGCACCCGCCTCGGCGGCCATGAGATAGCCGTCGCCCGTCAGACCGGTGGCGCCGAGCATACGTTCGCCGAAGGCGCAGCCCCCGGTCGCCAGCACCACCGCGCCGGCCGTCACCTGCCAGGGACGGTGCTGCTGCCGATCCCAACCCGCAGCGCCGACGATGGCGTCATCCGCGCCGAGTAGCTCCAGCGCCGGATGATGGTCCAGCACGGTGACGCCTCGCTTCAGGGCGAGGCGGCGCATGTGGCGCATGTAGTCGGGGCCGCGCAGATTGGCGATGTAGAGTTCGCCATCGGACTGGCGCGGAAAGGGATAGCCGTCGTTCCCAAGCGTGCGCAGCGCCTCATGGGCGGTATCGAGCATGCGCAGCATGACATGCGGATCGGCGAGCCCGAACGCGCGGGCGGCGCGCCGCTCCACCTGGGCGGCGCGGGCCTCGCCCGGTGGCACGCACCACGTGCCGGTGTTCGATGGTGCCGTGGCGCCGCTGGTGCCGAAATAGCCCTTGTCGGCCAATACCACTCGACGGCCATTCTCGGCCGCCGTCACCGCCGCCCATGCGCCCGCGGGGCCACCACCGAGGACGAGGACATCGGCTTCTAGGTTGAGCGGCGCGGTCCGGTCAGCCGACTTCCGGCGAAGTGAGGTCTGCGGCATGTGGCGACTGTTCCAGTAGCGGGGAAGGCGCGTCCGGCCCTTGAGCCGAACGCGCCTTGCTTCTCTGTTTCGGCGATCAGCTCTGCGGCTCGCCCTTGGCGTTGCGCGCCGTCCAGGCCTTCTCAACGCCGAGTTCCTTGATGGCGGCGTTCAGATAGGTCGGGTCGATCCACTGGTTGACGTCGAACGACGTCTTGATGAGCTTGTTCTCCAGGGCGAAGGTCACGCCGTTGGTGATGTTGGTCTTGTAGAAGTCGTCCAGCAGCGGGCTCAGCCGGTCGGCGAGCTTGTCGCCCGCGAAGTCGTTGGCGAGTGCCTCGCGCGGCACGCCGGTCAGCGCCCAGATGTCGAGCACGGCGTCGCGGTTCTTCTCGTCGGAAGCGAAGGCGGCGGCTTCGACGAAGGCCTTCACCACTCGCTTGGTGGTTTCGGGATATTTGCTGGCGAAGGCCTCGGTGACGATGAAGGAGCCGAACAGGCTGCCGGGCGCCGGGCTGCCCTTGGTGGAGTACACGGTCTTCACCGTGCCCTTCTCGACCAGCGGCAGCAGATTGTTGCCGCCGAGCACGGCATCGACGTCGCCGGTGGTGACTGCGGCGACCTGATCAGCCGACTGCAGGTCGAAGATGGTGACGTCCTTTTCTGTCAGGCCGCCTTGCGCGAGGACGCGATTGAGCGCCAGCTCGTTGATGGTGCCGCGCGAGACGGCGATCTTCTTACCCTTCAGATCGGCGATCTTCTCGACGCCGCGGTCGGGACGGGCGACGAGATAGGAGGGGTTGGTGCCGTAGGACGCCAGCACCTTGGTCTTCAGTCCGGCGCCACGGCCGACGATGTTCGGCAGGCCGCCATAATTGGCGAAATCGGCCTGTCCGTTCGCCAGCGCCTCGTTGATGGCGGGACCGGTGCCGCGCGGAAACTGCCACTCGATCTTCACGCCGTCCTTGGCGAATTCCTTTTCGAGATATTCCTTGGCGCGCACCACGCCGATGACCGCCGAGCCATAGGGCTTGCCCGCCGCATTCCCCTGGCCGGCGAGGCGAATGACATCGGGCGGCGTTTCCGCGCGTGCCGGTATGGCAACGAAGGCGGCGAGCGCAGCGGCGGCGATCAGAAGGCGGCGGCCGAATGTCCGGGAGATGGGGTGCGACATGGCAAGATTCCGATGAGATGGAAGCCCGGCGCGTAGCGGCACGAACGCGTCTACGGACCAGATGGGCATCCCATCGTGCCGCGAAATCGATGAATGTCAATAAATTCTATAAATTAAATATACCATAGGACCGAGCGTGACTCCCGAGCGTGTCGCCGGCGGCATTCGCCCGCTGTCTCTCTGGTCGGGGCCAAGCGCCACGATGGCGAGCTACCGGTGTCGTGCGGCCGTTCGGCCCCGAGCTGGCGATGTGTCGTGCATCCGCTTCCACACGCGGCGAAATTGGCGGCTGGAGGCGAACCCCGCCCTTTCGGCGATGCTTTCCATGTCGAGCCGCGAGCCGATGATCAATTCGCGGGCCAGGGCGATTCTCACGCGATTCACGTAATCGGTGACGCTCATACCCGCATGTTCGTTGAACAGTCGCGACAGGTTGCGGGGGCTCGCTCCGGCGCTTCGTGCGATCTCCTCCACCGACCAGTTTCGAGTGGGATCGGAGGTGATGCCGTCTTGCGCGCGATGAATGGCCGGATGGATGTGGTTGCGACCTTCGAGCCACGGCGACAGTTGCGGATCGGCGCCGCCGCGCCGGAGATAGACGACGAGGTAGCGGGCGACGGCAAGAGCCGTCGCGGGTCCAGCTTCCTGTGCGATGACATGCAGCATGAGGTCGATGCCGGCGGTGATCCCGGCGCTGGTCAGCCGGTTACCATCCTCGACGAAGAGACGATTCTCGCATATGCGGGCTAACGGCGCGAGGCGCCTGAGCTCGGGTAGCGCGCCGTGATGGGTGGTGCAGTCATGGCCGTCGAGCAGACCGGCGCGTGCGGCCAGCAAGGCGCCGGAACAGATGGTGATGAGCCGGACGGATTTGCCGACGGAGCGCGCCAGCCACGTCGTGATCGCCTCCTCCAACTCACGGTCTTCCAACCGAGGCGGGTGGCTTTCGCCAAGCGGCAGGTCGACGGCTCCGGCGACAATGACCAGCGCATCGTCCGGAAGGCCGTCGGGCAGGGGAACGATGCCCGACAGGCCAAGCCCTATGGAGCTGCCGATAGCGGCCGCTGGTCCGATATAGGTGACGTCGAAGCGCACATCCGCCTGTTGCAGATTGGCCTTGCGGAGCGCTTCCATCGGACCGGCAATGTCTAGGAGCAGCGCGCGCGGAGGCACGACCACGAAAACCGGGATCGCTCTCGACGCCGGCTCGCTGGTCATGCCGCGTTTCGCTCGGCCGTGGAGGCGAGGGCTTCCTCCACCGTGGCAATGCGGGCAAAGCGCCCGGCCAGGACCAGTTCGGTTCGCGCGCGAATCTCGGCGGCGCTCCATTCGCGCCCCGTGGTATCGGTCATCGGGAAGGTCAGTGTGGCCTCGCCCACATAGTCGACGCCGTAGCCGAGATCAGAAGCGTGACGGGTCGTGGTCTCGCAGCATTGTTCGGTACGGATGCCGGAGACGATGATCCGGCGAATGCCGTTCCTGGTCAGCCACACGTCGAGACCGGAGCCGATCAGCGCGCTGTGGCGCCGCTTCCGGAAGATGGCGTCGGCGTCGAGGCGCAGCGGTGCGAGGGCGGTCAGTAAACCAGATGCCTCGGAAAATGGGCCGGTTTCTTCGACATGGAAGATCTGCACCACCGGGATCCCCACGGCTGTCGCGCCATCGATGAGCGTCTGCTGGCGTTCGATGTAGGTCGGCAGGCCATCCTCGCGGAAATAGGGGCGGTGGCGAAACGATTCCTGCGCGTCGATCACGAGCAAAGCGGTCTGATCGGACATTCCTGTTGTCTCCATCATCGATCACATGGAGGCATAATGGCTTGGTTTTCATTATTGAAAACGGCGCTTTCGGACAATCGCCGGACAGTTCGCGCCATACCGATACTGCACCCGGGCAGGGGTTGGAGTAGCCGCGCCATCGGTGGGCTGCTGCCGGGCCGGGAGCATCGTTTCCGCTGCGGAGTTCGCGTCGAAGGAGTTGTGGTCCAGGGCAATGAAGATGATACCCAATATCCGCCGAGGGAGGCGGGCCGCCTCAGATATTGTACATCAGATCGGGGTGCCGGATCTGGCCATACGACACCATTTCTTCCAGGGTCATCGCGTCGAGGACATCGGACATCGCGTCACGAACTTTCGACATGACGAGACGAACCTCGCAGCGTTCGAGATTCTGACAGTCCTGGTAGGCTTCATAGGAGCTTTTGCTTGCGCAATTCAATGGCGCGAGCGGGCCGGCGAGCGTGCCTATGATGAAGCCGACACGGATCTGCTGGGGTGTCTGAGCGAGTGAATAGCCACTGCCCGGCCCCTTCTTGGCGCGCAGCAACCCGGCGTTGCGAAGCTCGAGAAGAATGGTGTCGAGAAACTTCTTCGGAATGTTCTCGGCCGTCGCGATTTCATTGCCCAGTGCCGTCTTGCCGGGCTCCGAGGTCTCCGGCCTCAGCCTGTCGCGTGGCATCGTGTTCCAGCAATATGCCTTGCTGCCTTGGCGCACCGCGCTGGCCAATATCGAGTTTTCGCTGGAAGCGGCCGGAGGGCTGTCCCGCCGCGAGCGGCGCGGCAAGGCGCAGGCGGCGCTGGAACTGGTCGGCCTCAAGGGGTTCGAGGACCGGTTCCCGCACGAATTGTCGGGCGGCATGAAGCAGCGCGTGGCGATCGCCCGCAGCCTCGTCTACGAGCCGGACATCCTCCTGATGGACGAGCCCTTCGGCGCGCTCGACGCCCAGACGCGCGAACTGCTGCAGCAGGAACTGCTGTCGCTCTGGCAGCGCACCCGGACCACCGTCGTCTTCATCACCCATTCCATCGATGAGGCGGTCTATCTCGGCCAGCGGGTGGCGGTGATGACCTCGCGGCCGGGGCGCATCAAGGCGATGGTCGATGTCGACCTGCCGCGCGCCGATCTCGACGCCGACATCCGCTCGCATCCCGACTTCGCCCGCTACCGGCACGAGATCTGGGATCTCATGCGCAGCGAGATCGCCCGCGCCCGCGCGCCCGTGGCCCCGACATTCTGGTCCGACCCGACGCCTCCGCGCGAGCGTCCGCAGACCGCCTCCTCCAACTGAAAGCACCAACGATGCGCTTCACCCAAAGCCGCCGCCTCTTCCTCGCGGCGAGCGCCACGGCACTGCTCACGGCGTCGGCCGCCCTCTCCATCGCGCCGGCCAGAGCGGCGGACGGGCTCGAAACCAAGGTGATCCGCTATCAGTCGTCGACGGGCGCGGACATCAGCCCGCTGGAGCTCGCCGATGCGCTCGGCTATCTCGCGCCGATCACGCTGGAGCGGGTCGGCGACGTGCAGGGCGGGCCGGCCAATCTGCAGGCAGCGGCCACCGGCCAGGTCGACATCGCCTCGGCGTTCAACGGCGCGGTGCTCAACATCGTCGCCGCCGGCGCGCCGCTGACCTCGGTGGTGAGCTGGCGCGGCACCAACGAGCTGACCTCGCCCGGCCTCTACGCGCTCGACGACGGCAAGATCAACAATGCCCGCGACCTGATCGGCAAGAAGATCGGCGTGAACACGCTCGGCGCCAACCAGGAGGCGGTGAGCAGCATCTATCTCGCCAAGGGCGGCCTCTCCCCGGAGGAAGCCAAGGAGCGCCAGCACGGAGGCCTGCATGGAGACGTCGAGGGCGGACATGATCTCATCGCACAGAAGGAGCCGTGGCCGGGCGGCGAGGGCGCAGGCGAGCGCAACCCTCTGGCGCTCGCCGCCGCTGATCTGTGCCGGATAGCGCCACGCCGGGGCCGTAGTGGTGAGTACGCCGGCTCCCGTGTGGCGCCCTGCGACCGCGTCCATGACAAGTCGAGCCCCAACATGCCGCGGGATGCCCATAGACCAAGACGGTATGTTGCCCCACGCTATCCCCGAGATCAGCTATCCCCTCGAAAAGCCGCTCTGAAACCAGCTACGGAGTGCCGCAATGTCAGGGCGCTGCTCCAGTCCTGTGGCGCATGCGAAATGATAGGCATCGCCGGCAAGCGTCTGCGAGAACGGCGCTTCCAGTAGCCTCGCGCCGAGAGCATCGGCGACCAGGACCCGACTGACGAGGACAACGCCGTGGCCGGCAATGGCTGCCTGCACCGCCAGCATGCTATCGGGAAACCGGGGCCCAGCAGCTGTATCTATTCCTGTTAGCCCGGCTTTGGCGCACCAGCGTGACCAATCCGGTTTCGGTTTCGGGCGGCTTCGTCCATCGATGTGGATCAACGTGGCATCCAGCAGATCATCCGGAGACGATAGGCCGAGACCGGGGCGGCAGACGGGTATCAGTTCATCGACGCAAAGTTGCACGCTGACGACGCCGGGGAATGGACCGCGTCCATAACGTATGGCGGTTTCGATGCCGCCGGGCACAAGTTGCTCCACGGCATTCGATGTATGAAGCCGGATATCGACAGCCGGCAGCGCCTGACGAAGCATTCCCATCCGCGGCACCAGCCAGTGGCTCAGGAATGCGACCGTGGAGGTCAAGGTGACAGTGGACGGCGCCGTGTCCGCTCGCAATGTGGTGACGGCCTTCTGGATTTCCCCGAACCCCGCGGCTGTCGCCTCGTACAGGATTTTGCCGGAAGGGGTCAGCGTCACCGCTCTGGGCGTCCGGTCCAGGACTCGAAAACCCAAATGGTCCTCAAGTTGTCTGATCTGATGACTGATGGCCGTCGGCGTGACCAGAAGCTCTTCGGCCGCAGCCTTGAAACTCGCCCGGCGGGCGACAGCCTCGAATGCGCGCAGCGAAGATAGCGGCGGCAGGTGCGAGAGGGCCATGATGAACTCAATTCACCTTCAAGGTGAGATGTTTGATTTTTTCTCCGAGACATGAAGCGATTATGGTGTCCGGACGTCAAGACATCATGAGATTTTCTCATTTTAGGAAGTCAGGCAACAATGGTTGAGCTGGTCGCCGGCATCATCGACGTCTTTGCGGAATCGCCATTGACGGGCAACTCGCTTGCCGTGGTGCAAGGCGCCGATGTTCTGACTGACAAGCAGATGCAGCAGATCGCCGGTGAGTTCAATCAGGCCGAGACGACGTTCATCCTTTCCAGCACCCTCGCAGACCGGAAATTGCGTTCGTTCACGGCAAGCGGAGCGGAAGTCTTCGGTGCCGGTCACAATGCGCTTGGGGCGTGGCTCTGGCTCGGTGAACGTGGCGATCTCGGTCCGCTCGCGAACGCTCAGACATTTTCCCAGGAGATCGGCTCGGATGTCCTTCCCATCGAGCTCGTGTCGATCAATGGCCGCGTCCATGGTCGGATGCGCCAGGGACCATTGCGATTGTTGGAGCCGTTAGAAAATTTGGGGCCGTTGGCGACTGCACTTGGCCTCGATGACGGCGATATACTGCTTGGGCCGAAACCGCGTCCTGCGGACACGGGCGCCGCACATCTTTTGGTGCGAGTTCGTGATGCCGGGACGGTCGACAAGGCAACTCCCGACGCAGCGAAGTTGCTCGCAGTTCTGAGCCAAACGCCCGCGGAAGGTTGTTATATCTACGCTTTCGACCCCGATGCGCCCGAGACCGCTTACGCCCGTTTCTTCAATCCAACGGTGGGCCTTTGGGAGGACGCGGCGACCGGGACAGCAGCCGGTCCGCTTGCAGGCTATCTCGGAGCAGTCGGACTTCTGAGCGATGACCGTATCGAGATTGAGCAAGGCACAAAATTGGGACGCCGCAGTATTCTCCGAGTCCGCCTCACGCCCGAACCGGAAATCTTCGGAGCGGGTGTCGTTGTCTTGAACGGAATTATTCGACTTTAGTTTTAGATGCAGAGTGGAAGTCTTCATAAGGCACATTTGTGAAAGCAGGCCGACCACGAGCAGCAGGGCGAACATCTGCCGGATGCGTGCAACGTGCCTCTGGAAGAAGCCAAGCCGCCGCACCGGCCCGCCCGCCGAAGATCATGCCTGCCATGGACAGGACCGTGCCGAGCGCGAATGCACCAACCATGTCTGCTCTCTGGCGAGACGCCAAGGTCCGGTACGGGAGCTCAGGAAGCAAGGCGGCCTTATCGTGCCGTCCCCGTCGTCAAGAGGCGCGTCCTCTTCCTCAAAGGCGGAGCCTAGGTAGATGACGGACCGCGCCCGGCGAAGGGAGTGGACGCGCAGGTCGCGGGGCCGAGCGTGCGAGGTCAGCCCCTGCGCGGCACAGGTGGCGGGTCGGCAAAGAGCGTCTTGGCCATGAAGGCGACGAAGGCCGCGATCTTGGGCGAGGTATGGCGGCTCGCCGGCCAGAGGATGTGGAAGGCGCCGACATCGGCGATGTACGCGTCGAGCACGCTGACCAGCGTTCCCCGCTCCAGCTGCCGGCGCACGGCGAACAGCGGTAGGCAGGCGAGGCCGAAGCCTTCCTCAGCCAGGTAGATTTGCGGTTCCAGCGTGCTGGCAACGCTGGTGACGGGCAGTTCGATCGCGAGTTCGCCTCCGTCCCGCCGCAACGGCCAACGCTCCAGCTTTCCTGTCGAGGGGAAACGGTGATGGTGGCAAGCGTGCTGCGCCAGATCCTCCGGGTTGAGCGGCGTACCCCTGGCGGCGAGATAGTCCGGAGACGCGACGATACGGTGCGAGAAAGTGCCGAGCTTGCGCATCATCAGGCGGGAATCCTGCGCCTCGCCTGTGCGGATCACGGCATCGAAGCCCTCGTCGATCACGTCGACCAGCCTGTCGGTGAAGTCGAGATCGAGCTCGATCTCGGGGTATGCACGCATGAAGGCCATCACCGCCGGCATCATCAGCATGCCGATCAAGGGCAGGCTCACCCGCAGCTTGCCGCGCGGCACCTCATGTGTCTGCGAAAGTTCCAGCTCGGCGGCCTCGATCTCGCAGACGATCTTGCGACAGCGGTCGCGGAACAGGCTGCCCTCGGGGGTCAGCGTGATCGAGCGGGTCGAGCGGTGAAACAGCCTGACACCGAGCCGTTCCTCCAGCCGCGCCACTGCCTTGCCGATCGCCGAAGCCGAAACACCGAGCTGGCGCCCGGCCGCCACGAAGCTGCGCGTCTCGGCAGCCTGCAGGAAGGCACTGAGCCCCGCCATCTTGTCGATCATCGTCATGCCTCCGATTGCGGATCATTAAGTCCTTAAAGAACGGAACTCCAGAGTATTTCTCCGCCGCGCACGAGCGCCTAGCGTTCGTCTCGTTCGAACCGAGGGTTGGCGGGAAACATGACGACCGAGACGATTGCTTGCACTGATACGGCACCCGGCTCGCACGCCGCCGCAACGTTGCCGATTTCGGGCCTGCTGGCGCTGGCGACGGCGGCCTTCATCACCATACTGACCGAGGCGCTCCCGGCCGGACTCCTGCCGCAGATGAGCGCTGGTCTCGATGTATCGCCCGCGCTCGTCGGCCAGCTCGTCACCGCCTATGCGGTCGGCTCGCTCCTGGCGGCGATCCCACTGACGGCCGCGACGCAAGGCTTACGTCGGCGCCCGCTGCTGCTCTGCGCGATCGCGGGCTTCGCCGTAGCGAATACGGTGACGGCGCTGTCGACGGACTACACGCTGACGCTCGTCGCCCGCTTCATCGCTGGTGTCTCGGCTGGGCTGCTCTGGGCCCTGGTCGCGGGCTATGCCGCACGCATGGCGCCGGAGCATCTCAAGGGCCGTGCTATTGCGATCGCCATGGTGGGCACACCGCTGGCGCTGTCCCTCGGCATTCCAGCCGGAACCTTCATCGGCGCCGTGCTGGGTTGGCGAATGACCTTCCTCGGCATGAGCTTCATGACGCTGTTGCTGATCGGATGGGTGCTTTGGCAGGTGCCGGGTTTCGCCGGTCAACCCGCCGAACGGCGGGCCGGGTTTCGTCAGGTCTTCCGGCTGCCGGGCGTGCGACCTATCCTCCTGGTGACGCTGCTCTTCGTGCTGGCGCACAACATCCTCTACACCTACATCGCGCCGTTCCTCGCCTCCGCGGGCCTGACGCAGCGCGTCGATCTCGTCCTCTTCGCCTTCGGCGCAGCCGCGCTCGGCAGTATCGCGCTGACCGGCCTGCTGATCGACCGGCATCTGCGCAGGCTGGTTCTCGCGAGCGCGGCCCTGTTCCTTGGCGCCAGTCTCTCGCTCGGTCTCTGGAGTGCCGAGCCGGGCCCGGCTCTCATCGCCGTCGCGGTCTGGGGCCTCGCTTTCGGCGGCGCCGCGACCCTGTTCCAGACGGCGCTCGCCGAGGCCGCTGGCGACGCCGCCGATCTGGCGCAATCGATGCTGGTCACCGCCTGGAACATGGCCATTGCCGGTGGCGGGCTGATCGGGGGGGTGCTGCTCGACACACTCGGCGTCGCGGCTTTCCCGTGGGTGCTGATCGCGCTGCTGGTCCCGGTGTTCCTCATCGCCCACGCGGAGCGACGCCACGGCTTTCCGTCGGCCTGATCGATCCGCCGTTCCATCGACCATCATGAAGGAAACACCCATGCACGCGCTCACGCCGAGCCCTGTCTCCAGCCCCACCTCCGTGCACGCGATGGAAGCGCGTCTCGACGCGGCCATCGCGCAGGCGATCGCCCGCAAGCGCATCGTCGGTACCGTCGTGCTGGTCGCTCGCGATGGCGATGTCATCTATCGACGCGCCCTGGGCATGGCGGACCGCGAGATGAACCGACCGATGCGGGAGGATGCCTTGTTCCGGCTGGCCTCGGTCTCGAAGCTCTTCGTGTCGGTCGCAGCCATGGCGCTCCTGGCGCAAGGGCGGCTTTCGCTCGACGAACCGATCACGACATGGCTGCCCACTTTCCGCCCTACGTTGCCGGGCGGCGAGCTCACGACAATCACGCCCCGGCATCTGCTGTCTCACACCGCCGGTCTGGGCTATGGCTTCCTGGAGTCGGAGGACGGCCCTTATCATCGCGCCGGCGTCTCCGACGGCATGGACAGGGTTGGTATCTCGCTCGACGAGAACCTCCGCCGCCTGGCTTCCGTCCCGCTGCTGTTCGCGCCCGGCACGGCCTGGACCTATTCGTTGTCGATCGATGTGCTCGGCGCGGTCGTGGCTTCGGCGTTCGGCGCGCCGTTGCCGGATGCTGTTCGTGCGCTGATCACCCGGCCACTCGGTCTCGGCGATACGGGCTTCAGTGTTTGTGACTCTGCAAGGCTCGCGGCGGCCTATGTCGATGATCAGCCAGAACCGCGCCGCATGCGCGAGCCCGATCGCATCCCGATGCTGGAAGGACTTGCCGATATCATCATGGACCCGGCAAGGGCCTTCGACGCGGATGCCTTCCCGTCCGGCGGCGCCGGCATGATCGGTACGGTCGAAGATACCCTGCGCCTGCTGGAGACGCTGCGCAGCGGAGGCGGCTCGCTGTTGCCGCCGGATTTGGTCGCGGAAATGGCACACGTCCAGACCGGCAGCCTTCCCATCGTCGGCTGGCCAGGCTGGGGTTACGGCCTCGGATTTTCGATCCTGAAGGATGCAGCCGAGGCTGACACCCCGGAAACTCCTGGCACTTGGCGATGGGGCGGTGCCTATGGCCATTCCTGGTTCGTCGATCCCACAGCGAAACTCAGCGTCGTCGCGTTCACCAATACGGCACTCGAGGGCATGTCCGGCGGCGGGCGCTTTCCGCAGGAGATCTGCCGGGCAGTCTATGGCCCATGATGTTCTTAACCCGCCGGCCGCCACCTAAGGTGTGCGGACAAATCGCTGTCGCAGTCGGCCGCCCTCGGTCCAGAGTGTCGGCTTTCGGGCGGACGCCCAGCGTCCGTTCTTGGCGCGAAGCTGAACGTCCAGCACAAGCTAAACAGTAGCCGTCTTGTCGCGACGTAGCCGGACGGTCAGCATCAACAGTCCTGCAATCAGAAACGAGGCGGCGAGCGCTGTGGCGGTCGTGATGAACTGGCCGCCGCTCATATCCAGCAGGATCCCGCCCAGGCGTGGGCCCAAAAAGCCGCCGAGATTGCCCACAGCGTTGATGAGACCTGCTGCGGCGCCCGCTGCCGCCACAGGCACCGCCCGCGACGCCGCCGCCCAGAATGGCCCTTCGTAGGATAGCGCACCGCCCATAGCTACGCAGATGAAGAAGACCGAAAGAATGACGAAAGACTGTCCGATCATGACTGAGGCAACGAGGCTGAAGGCGGCCAGAACGAGCGACATTAGCACATGACGCTGGTAGCGCCGATTGCGGTCAACCCACCAGCCATTCGCCCACATGAACACGATTGCCGTGCAGTAAGGCAGCGCGGCGATCAGTCCCACCGCGCCAAAACCCGCTTCCGTAAGGGTCTTCAGCAAGGACGGCAGCCACATGTTCAGGCCGTAAAATCCCACCTGAATAAAAAATGACACCGCAACCAGCAGCAACACGGAAGGCTCACTGAAGATGCGACGGAACGACGAGGCTTCCGGCTCGCCGACAGCATCTGCGGCTAGCGATTTCTCGATGAAGTCGCGTTCGGCGGGCGAGCACCACGACGCGTCGCGAGGTCTGTCGGCGACCATCAGCCACCAGACGGGCGTGGCGATGAGGAAGGGCAGCGCGCCTTCCACGAGCAGCATCGTGCGCCAATTGCTGTGCTCCACGATGAAGCCGGACAGCGGCTGGGTGATGATCGAGGCGATCGCCAGGTTCGTCATCCAGAAGCTGTAAGCCCGCGCCCGTTCGGACATTGGAAACCAGTTGTTGATGAGAACCAGCGTGGCCGGCCAGACGCCGCCCTCAGCTACGCCCAGGACGAAGCGGGCAAGGACTAGTTCGTCGAAGCTGCTGGCAAGGCCACACCAGATCGCGGCGCATCCCCAGAGCAGGATCATGATGCCCACAGCCTTTTTGGGGCTCCAATGTGTGGCGAGCAGGCCGCCAGGAATCTGGAACAGCGTGTAGCCGATGAAGAAGATGCCAGCCGCGAAGCCTTGGTCCGCTTTGCTTACGGCGAATTCCTGGCCGATACCGGCGAATGCGTAGCTGATGTTCGTTCGGTCCATGAACGAGATGATGTAAACCACCATCGCCGCCGGGATGAGCCGCTTCCAGCGCATTCCACCGACCGTCGCTCTCGTCGCCGCGTCCATGCCGTCCCCCCGGACTTTCATTCGACCATCAACAGGTGTTTTGTTGGTATCTGCAAGACGCAGCCTGCGCAGGAAATGCTACGCCAGCTTATTTACTCTGTGACGGGGCTCAATCTGCGTCACAGACGGCTCTCGATCCCAGCAGCGTGCTGGCCCGCATCAGCGCCGGCGCCGAGAACCCTTCCGTGAAACGCTTATAGATCGGTGCCAGCAGCGGGCGCACCTCCGGCTCCCGGCCCTGTCTAAGCCAACGCTCTGAAAGGCCCACCGCCGCGCATAACTCCCAGTACAGCGCCTGCTCCTGCCGCGAGAGATCGATCGCGCGCAGGAAGACCTGCTCCGCGGCTGGGTCGTCGGGATGGCGCAGAGCGAGGAGCCGGCCATAGATGCATTGCAACTCGGGAACATACTCCAAATAGTCGGTCTGCTCCGCGCAACTCACCGCCGCTTCGACTTCTGCGAGACCTTCCTCTGTATGGCCCGCAGCGGTCAGCGCCTCGCCGAAATAGCCGCGAAACGGCATCAGGAAGGACTGATAGCCGGTGGCCTCAAGCTGGGCCAGGCCTGAGCGCAGCGCCACGACACCGGCGGCGGGCTCGCCCCGCATGGCGAGGGCACGCCCCTTCGCACACAGCGCCACGGCGCGGAAGGTTGAGAGCGCGTAGCGGTCCGCCTGCTCCTGAATGGTCGCGATATGACGTTCAGCCCGATCGAGCGCACCGATCTCGGGAAATAGCAGGCAGGCCGGTCGAGCCAGCGCCAGGCACAGCGCGACCGGCTGCCCGACAAGCCGGGCCTCTTCCATCGACCGCTCGGCCGCTCGTATCGCCGCATCGATGAGGCCGCGTGCAAGCAGGCAGGACGACAGATGCCCGTGGGCGGACGCGATCTCGTTGATACCCAGCGATGGTACCTTGCTACGCCGTGGCGCCAGCGAATGATCGTGGATGGCGCGCTCGAGCAGGCGCGAGGATTCGGCATATTCCGCCAGATAAAGCAGAGACATGCCGACCATGAGGTCTGCCGTGCGCGCTGGCGCCGGGTCGGTTTCGCTGCGTGCTAGGTCAGCATAGCGTCGGCTGAGTTGCAATGCCTTATGCAGGTCCAGTGAGCGCAGATTGATCTGCCAGAGGCTGTGCACCGCGCGTTTCTGGTACTCGACATCCCCGGTAACCTCCGCAAGAGCAAGCGCCTGCGCCAGATTGGTGTAGGTTGCGGGCGTCATGCCCTCGGTGAACATGAGGGACTGGCCGAGAGCACAGCGCAGGACCATTTCCTGTTCGGCAGTCACCGCGCTATTGAGATTGGCCACGGCCCTGGCGGTCCAGTCGCTGCACTCGCCCAGCAGCGGCGCGGCCAGCCAGAAGGCGACGGCGGCGGCGGTAAGGGCGACGCCGAGGGTCGTGTCGCCCGAGGTGGAGAACGCCCAGGACAGCGCCGCACGCAGATTGTCGATCTCGCGGGCGTAACGGGGCAGTTCCTCGGCGCTGATATCCGGATCGGAATTGAAGGTGGCGAAGAAGTCACGGAAGTACTCCGCCTGCCGGCGCGCTGTAGCGTGTCCGTCGCCGCTGCTGGCGAGCTTGTCCATCGCGTAGGCACGCACGGTCTCAAGCAGACGCCAGCGCTCGTCCGCCGTGCTGCGATCAAAGGTGACGATCGACTTTTCGACGAGGCTCGACAGGCAGTCCGCGACCTCGGTCGGGGAATGATCGCACATCACCGCGCACGCCGCCTCGAACGTGAAACCGCCGGGAAAGACCGCCAGCCGATGCAGCAGCCGACGTTCGACCTCCGGCAGCAGAGCGTAGCTCCAGTCGAAAACCGCGCGCAGCGTCCGATGGCGTGGCAATGCCGTGCGGCGTCCGGTGGTGAGCAGCGCGAAGCGGTTTTCCAGCCCGTCGGCGACGCGGGAGAGCCCTAAGGAGGTGGAACGGGCTGCGGCGAACTCGATCGCCAGCGGCAGCCCGTCGAGGCGACGGCAAATGCCGGCTATGGAGCGCAAATTCTGCCCGTCGCGCAGGCCGGCCACATGCGGCGCCTCGGCCAGCCCGAGGAACATCTGCACGGCGCTATTGCTCAGTATCTCGTCCGGCAGCGCGGATTCCTGCTGGGGAACATCGAGAGGCGGCACACGATAGACGTATTCGCCGTTGATCCTCAGGGTCTCGCGGCTGGTCGCGACGATGACGGCGTTCGGCGCCAACCGGACGACGGCTTCTGCCAGCTGCGCCGCCGAGCCGATAAGATGCTCGCAATTGTCCAGCACGAGGAGAAGGCGGTCGTGGCCGATGGCGCGTGCCACACCTTCCGCCGACATCGGGCGGCCATTGGCCTTAAGGCCGATGGCCTCGCCCACGGCGACCGGCACCAGGTTCGGATCGGCCAGCGAGGCCAGCTCCACGAGCCAGACGCCGGCGTCAAATCGGACGAGAAGGCTGCGCGCCAGTTCCACGGCCAGCGCGGTCTTGCCGATGCCGCCCGGCCCGGTGAGGGTGACGATCCTATAGGCGGAGCACGCCTCCTGCAGGAATGCGAAGGAGGCCGCCCGCCCCACAAGGTCGTTCGCGGCGGCGGGCAGATTTGTCGAAGCCATGCTGCGCGGCAGGGAAGGCGGGGGCGGCGGCGCGCTGGTCGTGTGCACGCTCCATTCGCCGACCAGCCGGAAGCCGCGCCCGGAGATTGTCTTCAGCATGGCCCGGTACGAACCGAGCGCCTTGCGGATCGCTGATATGTGGACGTCGATGGCAGTTTCGCCGACGGTCGCGCCGGACCAGACGATGTCGAGCAGTTCGCCCCGCGTGACGACTTCGTTGGCGGCTTGGACCAGCACCGCGAGGATATCGAAGGCCCGGCCGCCGATCGGCACGGCCCCGCGGCGAACGCGCACCTGTCGCAGCAGCAAATCGATTTCGCATTCCTCGGAACGGTAGATCGGCTGGCGGTCCGCCGATGTCAGATCGGAGGGCGGCTGCCGAGGGCGCGCCGGATCGGCGTTGATCGCCGCGGACAACAGAACCCAGTCGCCGAGCAGCCGATAGCCTTTGCCCGATATGGTTCTCAACAAGGCCCGGTTCACGCCGAGCGCCTTGCGGATCGCGGAAATCTGCACCTGAAGGGCCGTGTCGCCGACCACGACCTTGGGCCACACGCGCGACATCAGCTCCGATTTCGCGACCGTGGCTCCCGAGGCTTCGATCAATATCTGCGAGATTTCGAACGCGCGACGGCTTATGGCGAGCACCGATCCGTTCACCCGCAACTCGCGGTGCCGGACGTCCATTTCCAGCCGATCTGGCGGGTTTTCGAACGACAGCAGGTTGGCGCCGATCTGTCGTTCGGCACCCATGCGCAGTTCCTCCCTCCGTGGCTCTCGCGACATCACAAAGCGCTGTCGCTACGTCGCGCGACGGCTTTGAACTTAAGCAATTTCAGGATTGTTAAGGTGGGCCCATATCGGCGTCAATTGCCGTGCCCCGCCGAAAGCCCACCTGCCAAAGGTTGCGGGCCAATCGCACGGTCGGCCATGCCAAAAGCAATCTTAAAGATCTTTATGGTCGGGCCTAAGGACAGCTGATGCCCTGGTGACTACAGTCTGGTCAAAGGTGTTCAAGGTTGAATGGGGCGGTGATCCGGGCGCACAAAGTGTCGACTGTGAGCATATCTATCCAACGTTGAAGATAACATCTGCACGGGACACGTAAAGCAGCACGACTCTCCTTTCGTGCCCAACACGCTTTCAAAAATCCGATGGGCGCGCCTCCGCTCTAATAATCCCGAACTATTGACCGGACACGCGCGATGGCCGCGGCCCCTGGAGAGCCATTGATGAAACACGCGATACTGGGAGTGTTCCTCGCCATGACTGCCGCCTTCCCCGCCCCGGCTCAGAACCGCGGCGACGCCAAGCCGGTCTCCATCGTCCTCGTGCACGGTGCCTTCGTCGACGCTTCGGGCTGGAAGTCGGTCTACGACATCCTCGCGAACGATGGTTATGAGGTTCTGGTGGTCCAGAACCCGACGGTTACGCTCGAAGGCGATGTCGAGGCCACCCGGCAGGTCATTGCACGGGCGACGAAGCCGGTGGTGCTGGTCGGCCATTCCTATGGCGGCGCCGTCATCAGCGAGGCCGGTAGCGACCCGAAGGTCCGCACGCTCGCCTATATCGCCGCCTTCGCGCCGGAGGTCGGGGAATCGGTGTTCGATCTCGCCACACGTCCAACCCCCGGCGAGGCCGGAGCGCCGTTACTGCCGCCAAGCGACGGCTTCATTCTGGTGGATCCTGCGAAGTTCCCGACCGCATTCGCGCAGGATGTCGATATTTCGATCACTGGCTTCATGTCAGTGGCTCAGGTCCCGTGGGGACTGGGTGCGATCGAGCCCAAGCTCACCCGCGCAGCCTGGAAGGACAAGCCTGTCCACTACATGCTCACGACGCAGGATCACATGGTTCCGCCGACCATCCAGCGCTTTATGGCGACACGGGCCAAGGCAAAGCTGGTCGAGTTGCAAAGCAGCCATGCCGCGATGCTGTCGCACCCGAAGGAAGTCGCCTCCTTCATCGAAAAAGCCGCTGTCGAAAACTAGCCGGGGCTGGGGAAGGTAACGATGATCAGGATGGTCCTCGCTCTAGCGCCGCTAGTGCTCAGCCTAATGGGCGCCCCCGATGCCTTCGCGCAGCAGAGCCCGGTTTCGGTGGCCGGGTGGCCGATGCCCGTCGTGCACTATCGGTACGAAACGATCGACGGGGTGAAGGTCTTCTATCGCGAGGCCGGCCCCGCCGATGGTCCAGTGGTGCTTCTGTTGCACGGCTTTCCGACGTCGTCGCATATGTTCCGCAATCTGATCCCGCTGCTAGCCGACAAGTATCGCGTCATCGCGCCGGACTATCCCGGATACGGCCAGAGCGACGCCCCCGAACATACGCGCTTCGATTATTCCTTCGCTCATTTCGCCGAGATGATCGATACGCTCGTGCAGCGCCTGGGTGCGCAGCGCTATGCCCTGTACCTCATGGATTACGGCGCGCCGGTCGGCTATCGCCTCGCCCTCAGGCATCCCGAGCGCGTAAGTGCTCTGATCGTCCAGAACGGCAACGCCTATGAGGAGGGGCTTCGGGAGTTCTGGAACCCGATCAAGGCGTACTGGGCCGAGAACACGCCGGCGAAGCGCCAGGCGCTGTCAGGTCTGCTGACGCTGGAGACCACCAAGTTCCAATACACCGACGGCATGGGCGATGTCTCCCGCATCAGCCCGGACAACTGGGTGCACGACCAGGCGCTGCTCGACCGGCCGGGCAACAGCGAGATCCAGTTGGACCTGTTCTACGACTACCGCACCAACGTGCCGCTCTACCCGCAATTCCAGGAATTCTTCCGGCAGCGCAAGCCGCCGACGATCATCGTCTGGGGCAAGAACGACAAGATCTTCCCGGCCGAGGGCTCCCATCCCTATCTGCGCGACCTGCCGGACGCCGAATTCCATCTGCTCGACAGCGGCCATTTCGCGCTCGAGGACAGGCTGGCGGAAATGGCCCCGCTCATCCGCGACTTTCTAGACCGCAAGGCGGGATCGCCGTGACCCACGCGCCCTGCGAGTGCCGGCACCCGCAGGGCGAGGCACGCAGGAACGGCCCGCAGCGATCATTCCCGGAGCGACGTCGATGAAGCCGAATTACGCGCCCCATTCCGCCGCACTCTATGCGGATACGCCGACGCCAATGCTGCCGAAGACCGAGATGACGCTCGACCTGCGGCGCGCGGCGCTGGTGGTGATCGATCCGCAGGTCGACGTCATGAGCCCCAGTGGGCGGGCCTGGGGCGCGGTCGGCGAGAGCGTCACCGAAAACAATCTGGTGCCGAACCTCGTCGCGCTTTTCACCGCCGCCAAGAAGGCGGGAATAACCGTCGCGGTCTCGCCGCACTATTATTACTGCTGGGACCATGGCTGGCGCTGGCAGGCGCCGCTCGAGAAGTTCCAGCACGACACCGGTGCGTTCGATCGCAAGGGGCCCTACACCGTTGAGGGCTTCCGCGGCTCCGGCGCGGACTTCATGGAGGAATTCAAGCCCTTCATCGAGGACGGCAAGACCATCATCTGCTCGCCGCACAAACTCTACGGGCCGCAGGCGAACGACCTGAAGCTGCAACTCGGCAAGCAGGGCATTGGCCAGGTCATCCTCGCCGGGATGCTCGCCAATATGTGCGTCGAATCCCACATGCGCGACCTGCTCGAAGCGGGCTTCGAGGTTGCCGTCGTGCGTGATGCCGTGGCCGCGCCGAAGCTTCCCGATGGCGACGGCTACCTCGCCGCGCTCATCAATTTCCGCTTCATGGCCAACGGCATCTGGACCACGGACGAGACGGTCGAAAAGCTGCTCACGGATCGGCAGGGGTAGGCAGGGCATGCCGCGTTCCTTCACCACTCTGGTCCTGTCGGATGCGAAGCGGATGCTTGCCGCGGGCGAGGCCCGGGCGGCGAGCTTCGGCGTCGCCTACAACATCGCCGTGGTCGACGCCGGCGGCGCGCTCGTCGCTTTCACGCGACAGGACGGCGCGCTGATCGGCAGTATCGACCTCGCCATCGGTAAAGCCATGACGGCGCGTCTGTTCGACAAGCGCACCGTGGACCTGGCGCGGATGGCGCAGCCCGGTGCCCCACTCTTCGGCATCCAGCAGAGCAATGGCGGCAAGGTCGTCATCTTCGGCGGTGGCCTGCCGGTCCTGATCGACGGCGAGATCGTCGGCGCGGTCGGTGCCAGCGCGGGAACGGTCGAGCAGGACATCGCCGTGGCCGCGGCCGCGGCGGCGGCGGCGGAAATCACCAGACCTGACAACAGTGAGGAAGGACGAGGACCATGAAGGCTGCGCGCATTCTCGAATACAACAAGGCGCTGGTCCTTGAGGACGTTCCCACCCCCGACATCCAGGCGGACGAGGTGCTGGTCAAGGTCGCGGCCTGCGGCATGTGCCGGTCCGACGTGCTGCTGGTCGACGGGTTCTTCCAGAGCTATGCCGACATCCCGCCGCCGGTCATTCCGGGCCACGAGATCACCGGGACGATCGAGAAGATCGGCAGCGTCATCCCCAAGGCCGCCGGCCTGCAGGAAGGCGACCATGTGGTGGTCGCGCCGGGATGGGGCGATGGCGTCTGTCGCCATTGCCAGGTCGGCAACACACATATCTGCCCGAATGTGCGCTGGCCGGGCTTCGGCACCTATGGCGGCTTCGGCGAGTACATCCCGGTTCCCGCCCGCTACGTCATCAAGGTGGCGAAGCACCTGAAGTTCGAGGAACTGGCGCCGCTGACCGATGCCGGGCTGACGCCCTATCGCGCGCTCAAGAAGATTCGCGATGCCGGCGGGCTCGGGCCCGACCGCGTGG
Organism: Ancylobacter sonchi; assembly: GCF_018390695.1. Lineage (GTDB taxonomy): Bacteria > Pseudomonadota > Alphaproteobacteria > Rhizobiales > Xanthobacteraceae > Ancylobacter > Ancylobacter sonchi. The sequence continues at coordinate 198,565 of NZ_JAHBGF010000028.1, forward strand.
TCGGCGTGTTCGGGGTGGGCGGCCTCGGCGCCTATGCGGTGCAGTACGCCAAGCTGCTCGGTGCCGGCGCGACCGTCGTCGCCTTCGCCCGCAGCGAGGAAAAGCTCGCCATCGCCAAGAAATACGGCGCCGACCACACCATCGCGGTCAAGGGCAAGACCGCCGCCGATGTGGGCACGGAGCTGAAGGAGGCCACCGGGCAGAACAAGCTCGACGCGATCATCGACTGCGTCGGCGCGGTGGAGATGGTGCAGATGGGCTTCGCCCTGCTCGGGATCAGCGGCCACTACGCCGATGTCGGCTTCGTCGGCGACCGCATCGATGTCCCGCTGTTCCCGCGCGTATCGGGCGAACAGACGTTCCATGGTTCGTTCTGGGGCAACAACGCCGACCTCAGCGAAGTCATGGCGCTCGCCACCGAAGGCAAGATCCAGCACACGATCAAGACCATCGCCTTCGAGCAGATCAACGAATACCTCGACCTGCTGCGCGACAACAAGGTTGTCGGCCGGACCGTGGTGAAGTTCTGACGGCCTGAAAAGGCCCCGCGATATCCAAAGGAGAAAACCGTGACTCAGCATGTCCTGTTCATCGTCACCAACGCGTCCGTGATCGGCCCGCACAACCGCAAGACCGGCTTCTTCTTCGCCGAGGTCGCCCATCCTTTCGACGTGCTCGACAAGGCTGGCATCGCCATCGAGTTCGCCTCACCGGCCGGTGGATGGACGCCTTATGACGCCTATGACGAGACCGACCCCGCCCAGAAAGAATTCATCGAGAGCAAGGCGTTCCGCCGGCTGAACCACAGCCGCAAGCTGTCCGAGGTGGATGCCGCCGATTACGACGCCATCCTGGTGCCCGGAGGGCTCGGCCCGATGGTCGACATCGCGCGCAATGCCGATGTGCAGAAGGCCGTCGTGCGCGCCTGGAGCACCGGCAAGATCGTGACCGCCGTCTGCCACGGCCCGTGCTCGCTGCTCGGCGTGGACCTCGGCGACTGCACGCCCTTCGTGCGCGGCAAGAAGCTCACCGCCTTCTCGATGAAGGAAGAATACGACTACGCCCGCGACGACGTGCCCTACGAGCTCGAGGAAGCGCTCCGCGCGGAGGGCGCCGACTACTCGTCCACCGACAACTGGCAGCCCAAGGTCGTCGTCGATGGCCGCCTCATCACCGGCCAGAACCCCGCCTCGGCCGGCCCGCTGGCGAAGGAACTGCTCGCCGCGCTGAAGCGGTAAGCCAGACGCGAGCGGAACCCTTTTCGCAGGCGCGGCGCCCGCTCCCTCAAGGGCGCCGCGCCTGACCATCTCCTTGGAGGCTTCGCATGACGCACCCCGCCAAGATCACCGCCCTGCTGACCGCCCACCCCGGCAAGGCCGCTGAACTCCTGGCCCTGCTGGTCGGCCTCGCGCCGCAGTGCCGGGCCGAACCCGGCAATCTTCGCTGGGACGTCTGGCGCGACGCCTCGAACGAGGACCGCTTCGTGCTCGACGAACTCTACCGCGACGCCGCCGCGCTGGAGGCCCATCGCAGTTCGCCGCATTACGCGGCCTACCTCGCCAAGGTTCCCGAACTGGCCGAGCGGATGGCGGTGGTCTCGCAGCCGGTCGAGGTCCGCTAGCCCTCCGGGCGTTCCGACCCCTGCAGCTCATCTGCTTGATAAGGAGGACGGCATGATCGAGGTCGTGCAAGCTTTCGACCGCGCGCCCATCGCGGAACTGCCGACCGACGATGCGTCGGCGCTTGAAGCAAAGCTTTCGACCGCGCACGCCCGGTTTCAGGACCGGGCCGGCTGGCTGCAGCCGCATCAGCGGATGTCGGTGCTGCACAGGCTCGCCGGCCTCGTCGAACAGCAGCGCGAAGCTTTCGCAATGCGGATCTCCCGCGAAGGCGGCAAGCCCTATACGGACGCGCTGGTCGAGACCGACCGCGCCATTGACGGCATCCGCAACGCCGCCGACCTGCTGCGCGCGCGGGGCGGCGTCGAGATCCCCATGGGCCTGTCCACTGCCAGCGAGCACCGCCGCGCCTGGACCATCAAGGAGCCGATCGGCGTGGTGGCGGCGATCTCCGCCTTCAACCATCCGCTCAACCTCATCGTGCACCAGATCGCGCCCGCCATCGCCACCGGCTGCCCGGTCATCGTCAAGCCGGCCATGGCGACGCCGCTCTCGTGCCTTGAACTCGTCAGGCTGGTCCATGAGGCCGGCATGCCCGAGGGCTGGGTGCAGACGCTACTTCCCGAAAGCCGCGCGCTTTCCGAAGCCTTCGCGACCGATCCGCGCGTCGCCTTTCTGAGCTTCATCGGTTCGGCAAAGGTCGGCTGGCGCCTGCGGTCCATCCTGGCGCCCGGAACCCGCTGTGCGCTCGAGCATGGCGGCGTCGCGCCCGTCATCGTCGACCGCAGCGCCGATCTGGACGCGCTCATCGAGCCGATGACCAAGGGCGGCTATTATCATGCCGGCCAGGTGTGTGTTTCCGTCCAGCGCATCTATGTGCATGCCGCGCTCAAGCAAGATTTTATCGAGCGCTTTGCTGCGCGGTTGAAACAGTTGCGGGTCGGCGATCCGACACGCGCCGACACCGACGTTGGCCCGCTGATCAAGCCCGAGGAAGCGCAACGGGTAGAGAGCTGGATCGACGAGGCGGTCACCGCGGGTGCCCATCGGATCGGCGGCGGACGCCTCAGCGAGACGACACTCAGGCCGACGATTCTGGTCGATCCGCCACGTGACGCGAAAGTCTCGGCGCATGAGATCTTCGGGCCCGTCACCTGCGTGTATGGCTACAACGAAATCGACGAAGCCCTTGCGGCCGCTAATTACCTTCCTGTCGCCTTCCAGGCGAGCATCTTCACGCGCGAGCTTGAGATCGCTTTCGATGCCGCCGAGCGCTTGGACGCCTCTACAGTAATGGTCAACGATCACAGCGCGTTCCGCACCGATTGGATGCCGTTCGCCGGACGCCGCCAATCCGGCTACGGAGTCGGCGGCATTCCCTACACCGCCCACGAGATGACCTCGGAAAAGATGATCGTTTTCAAGCGGCACGAGCGCCTTGGATGAGCCGTGTCGTCTGGAGGGACCTCGCCTGGATTCGCTATCGACCAGTTGGGAATTGATTTGAGAAAGAAGTGTCAACTTCGAGGCGCACTTGGGGGGAGGCCAATATCCGCTTTCTGCGCTTCCGCAAATGTCCGCGAATAGCGCGCTACGGCGGTAGCCATTTGGGATGCGGATACACCGCATCCCAATATCCTCAGAGGGCGACGATGATTTTGCCGATCTGGCCTGCTGCTGGCTTCGTGGGCATCGAGATCAAGGTGTCCCACGTTAACGCCGTTTGACAGCCGAGAGCGTCTACCATTGCAGGCACTCGACATTCGGCTAGCTGAAGCATCGCCCAAGGTCGAGGAGCAGGAGAAACTGGTTTGATCTCGGGCCCATCGATGCGGAAAGAAGCCAATTTGCCTCTGGGACCAACCAACGCGCCGCGCTTCCCAACCTATCTCCGCTTATCCCACGTATAAAATGGGCCCCGAAGTGGGGCCGAGGTCTCGTTTCCGATAAAATATGATATATTTCAATCAATTATAAAAAGATTTGGCGGAGACGGAGGGATTCGAACCCTCGAGACCCTTGTAGGGGTCTGCTCATTTAGCAAACGAGTGCCTTCAGCCTCTCGGCCACGTCTCCTGTCGGCCGAGCCTGCCCACCTGAACGGCGAAGCACACCTTGCGACGGCGACCTGTCTAGGTATCGCGGCCGGTCTGGTCAAGGCCCAACCGCGTTATCAAGGGCCGTGTCCCGCGCTTCGCGTGAAAAAGCCCGGCGGATCGCCGCGGGCGACAGCATCGCTGCCGCCCGCCTATTGCAGCCCGACCAGCCGCTTCATCCGCAGCGCCATGCAGATCACCAGCGCGCAGCCGATCGGGAACACCAGTTCGTTCACCGCCGCGCCGATGAGCCGGGCGGTGGGAATCGTCGCGCCGGTCTGCGCCGCCCGCCACAGATTCAGCCCCGTCATCGCGGCGGCGGCCGCCAGCCCGACCACGGCGCCGAGCAGCAGATAGCTGCGGATGCCGGTGACCTCGCGCTGCGACAGATAGCCGAGCAGCGCGCCCAGCGCGGCATATTCGGCGCCCCTGATGGCGCAGACCAGATAGAAGAACCCGTCGATCCCCGCCGGGGTGAGACCCAGCGCCGCCTGCACGGTGCGCTGCGCGCCCTTGGCGAGGCCCCAGGCCACCGGGCCGGACAGCAGCCCCAGCACGCCCATCACCAGCGAGCGGTCGCGCCCGGCCACCGTGCCCACCGCAAGGCCGATGCAGACCAGGATGGCCCAGCTCACCCCCTGCGCGAAATCGGCCAGCACCGCCACGCCCGGCCAGCCGGCGCCGAAGCCGAGAGCGAGCACGATGGTCATGAGCTGCACGGCAATGCCGAGCAGCACCGCCATCCAGGCGACCCGCACGGCGCGCTGCACCGCCTCGGCGGCGATGGAGCCGGCGATTCCCTCGGCATAGTCGTCTGAGATCGCGGCTGGCCCGCCGCCGATCGGATCCATATCCGTCATCGCACGCCCGCCATCGCACACTCGTCAGCGCCCCGCCCCGGGTCACGCTGCGTCATGGCGCCGAATTTAGCGCATCCCGCCGGGAAACGGAACGAATCTCGCGAGGCGCGGGCGGCCCGCGCCGGCGACAGGTCGTGGCGAGAAAAGCCTCAGCGGGCGCGCTGGCCGAACAGCACCTTCTGCGCGTCCTTGTCCGTGGCGAGATCCACCTTGTTGCGGTCCTCGGCGTTGACCGACAGCCCGCGCTTCACCGCCGGGCGGGCCAGCATGCGCGCCAGCCAGGCCTTGAGGTTGGGGAATTCCTCGATGTTCTGCCCCTGCCGTTCCCACAGCTTCGACCAGCCGATGCAGGCCATGTCGGCGATGGAATAGTCGCCGGCGAGGAAATCGCGGTCGGCGAGACGGCGGTTCATCACCCCGTAGAGACGGTGCGTCTCGTTGGTGTAGCGGTCGATGGCGTAGGGGAGCTTTTCCGGCGCGTAGATACGGAAATGGTGCGTCTGGCCGGCCATCGGCCCCAGCCCGCCCATCTGCCAGAACAGCCACTGGTCGACCTCGACCCGCCCGCGCTCGTCGGCAGGGTAGAACAGGCCGGTCTTGCGGCCGAGATACTGCAGGATGGCCCCCGATTCGAACATCGAGATCGGCGCGCCGTCCGGTCCCTGCGGGTCGGTGATGGCCGGGATCTTGTTGTTGGGCGAGATGGCGAGGAACTCGGGCTTGAACTGCTCGCCCTTGGCGATGTTCACCGGGATGACCTCATAGGGCAACCCGCACTCTTCCAGCATGATGCTGATCTTCCAGCCGTTCGGGGTCGGCCAGTAATAGAGCTTGATCGGGTTCGTCTGAAGTTCGGCCATGGGCGCGCGGCCCTCCACAGTCCCGCCCCCTTTTGGGCGTTTCGCCAACAGAACTAGGGCCGCGCGCGACGGCTGGCAAGCGGGCGCGCGGCGGCGGGGCCGCCCGGTCGCGAAGGCCGGCGCTTTCGGCGTTTGATTGCGCAACCGCCGGTCGTCGATCGACGCATCTGCCGCTACGGCACGAATTGGGATGCCTCGACGTAAGTATTCGCTGATTACATTCATGTAATGACACGAATTCTTCCATGGGCGGTCGAAGTTGCGACATGGGCGGGGAGTTATCCTGTCTGCCGTTCGCCGCTCCCGGCGGACGCCATGGAGGATCAGCCCATGATGACATCCAGACTCTTTACCGGAATCGCCACAGCCGCCTTCGTCGTCACCTCCGCCGCGGCATTCGCCGCCAGCCCGGCGCCGACGGCTCCCACGGCCAGTCCGGCCGCCGCCGCGACCGACGCCGCCCAGCCGGTGGCGAAACCCGCCAAGCTGGCGCAGCAGACCAAGCTGAAGAATTGCGAGAAGCAGTGGAGCGCCGGCGAGAAGGGCGGCAAGCTCAACGACATGACGCGCAAGGCGTTCCTGTCGAGCTGCGTCAAGGGCGCTTGACGCCCCTTGCACCGACACAGCGGCGGGAACGATGCGCCCCTTCCGGGCGGCGTTTCCGCCGTCGGCCGCGAAGGCTCACAGCTCCAGCTTGAAGCCGTCGAGCCGTTTCTCGAAGCCGGCGCGCTCGTAGAAGCGATGCGCATCGGCCCGCTTCTTGTGCGACACCAGCTGCAGCGAGACGGCGCCGCGCCGGCGCGCCTCGTCCTTGGCGAACATCATCATCGCCGAGCCGATGCCGAGTCCGCGCGCCTCGGGATGCACCTGCACCGCCTCGGCGATGGCGATGAGCGTGCCGTGGCGGGTCAGCGCCCGCATCAGCATCAGCTGGAAGGTGCCGAGCACACGCCCCTGCGCCCGCGCGACATAGAGCGTGGCGCGCGGATCGGCGGCGATGGCCTCGAAGGCCCGCTCATAGTCGGGAAAGTCCGCCGGGTCGGCGCTGTCGCGGGCGCCGAACATCGTCTCGCGCGAGAGGATGTCGACGATGGCCGGCAGGTCCTCCCGCCGCGCCTCCTCGATGATCACCGCGCCGTCGGCCTCGCCGCCGACGCCGCTGTCCGCATGCCCGCTCGTGCTCATCGCCGCCCGCCGCGCTCAGATGCCGAGCTTGCCCTTGAGCAGGTCGTTCACCGCCTGCGGATTGGCCTTGCCGCCGGTCTGCTTCATCACCTGGCCGACGAACCAGCCGAGCATGGTCGGCTTGGCGATCACCTGCGCGACCTTGTCGGGGTTGGCGGCGATGATGGCGTCGACCGCGGCCTCGATGGCACCGGTGTCGGTCACCTGCTTCATGCCGCGCGCCTCGACGATGGCACGCGGATCGCCGTCCTTCTCCTCGCCGATGATGATCACCAGCACATCCTTGGCGATCTTGCCGGAGATGGTCTGGTCGGCGATCAGGTCGACGAGGCCGGCGATCTGCGCCGGGGTGATGTGGGTCTCGGACACCGAAAGCCCGGCCGAGTTGGCGAAGGCCGAGACGTCGCCCATGATCCAGTTGGCCACCGCCTTGGCGTCGCGCTTGGCGCCGCCATGGGCGACGGCCGCCTCGTAATAGTCGGCGGTCGCCTTCTCGGCCACCAGCACGTCGGCGTCATAGGCGGACAGCCCGTAATCGGCGACGAAGCGCGCCTTCTTCTCGTCCGGCAGCTCCGGCAGGTGCGCCGCGAGGTCGTCGACGAAGCCCTGGGAGAACTCCAGCGGCAAGAGGTCCGGGTCGGGGAAGTAGCGGTAGTCGTGCGCCTCTTCCTTGGAACGCATGGAACGGGTCTCGCCCTTATTGGGGTCGAACAGCCGCGTCTCCTGGTCGATGGTACCGCCATCCTCGATGATGCCGATCTGCCGGCGCGCCTCGACCTCGACCGCCTGGCCGATGAAGCGGATCGAGTTGACGTTCTTGATCTCGCAGCGCGTGCCGAAATCCTCGCCCGGCTTGCGCACGGAGACGTTGACGTCGGCGCGCAGGTTTCCCTTCTCCATGTCGCCATCGCAGGTGCCGAGATAGCGCAGGATGGTGCGCAGCTTGGTCACATAGGCCTTGGCTTCCTCGGAAGAGCGCAGGTCCGGCTTGGAGACGATCTCCATCAGCGCCACGCCCGAGCGGTTGAGGTCGACCAGCGACTGGGTGGGCGACAGGTCGTGGATCGACTTGCCGGCGTCCTGCTCCAGATGCAGGCGCTCGATGCCGACCTCGATCTGACCGTCCGCCGTGTCGACCAGCACCACGCCCTCGCCGACGATCGGGCTCTTGTACTGGCTGATCTGGTAGCCCTGCGGCAGGTCCGGGTAGAAATAGTTCTTGCGGTCGAACACCGACTTGCAGTGGATCTCGGCCTTCAGCCCCAGCCCGGTTCGCACCGCCTGCTTGACGCATTCCTCGTTGATCACCGGCAGCATGCCGGGCATCGCCGCATCGACCAGCGAGACATGCGAGTTGGGCTCGCCGCCGAATTCGGTCGAGGCGCCGGAGAACAGCTTGGAATTGGAGGTCACCTGCGCATGGATCTCCATGCCGATGACGACTTCCCAGTCGCCGGTCGCGCCCTTGATCAGCTTCTTCGGGTCGGCAGGGCGGCTATGCATGTTCATGGTGGCCTCGTCGGGACGGCGGGTGTCGGGAGCCTGACTACTCCCATGAGGGTGGCGATGGCAACCGGAACGGCCGGCCCGGAGAGAGCGGAGCCGGCCGGGGCGATCTACGGAGCCGGCGGCCGATCCGCGCCGTCCGCGTCGAGCACATGCGCGGCGCCGTCAATGTCCAGCCGGACGCGGTCGCCGAGGGCCGGCGGGGCGAGGCTGGAGGTGCGGATGGCGACCGGCGGCAGCGAGGTGCCCTCCAGCGCCACCGTCACCGTGCAGACCGCGCCGCCGAACTCGATGTCGACCACCCGGCCGGTGCCGTCCTCATCCGCCGGGACGATGCGGATCTGCTCCGGCCGCAGCATGATCTCGACGCGCCCCTGCCGCTCGGCGCGGATCGGCACCGCTCCCAGCGCGCAGTCGGCATGGCCGTCGCGGGCGTGCGCCGGCAGCAGCACGGCGTCGCCGAGGAACAGCGCGGTCTCGCGATCGCGCGGCTGCAGATAGAGCGTGCGCGGCGCGCCCGTCTGCACGAGGCGCCCGCCGCGCAGCACCGCCACCTGGTCGGCGAAGGACAGCGCCTCGGTCTGGTCGTGGGTGACGAGGATGGCGGTGATGCCGGCCGCCTGCAGCACCCGCGCCACCGCCTTGCGCATGTTCTCGCGCAGGCCGGTGTCGAGCGCGGAGAACGGCTCGTCGAGCAGGATCAGCCGCGGCTTGCGACCGAGAGCGCGGGCGAGCGCGACGCGCTGCTGCTGGCCGCCCGACAGCTGGTGTGGCCGGCGCTCCAGCATGGCGCGGTCGAGTTCCACCATGTCGATCAGGCCGGCGATCTGCGTCTCGCGGTCCGGCGTGCCGCGCGGTATGCCGAAGCCGATATTCTCGGCGACGCTGAGATGCGGGAACAGCGCGCCGTCCTGCGCGACGATGCCGATGCCGCGCCGGTGCGCCGGTACATGCGCCGGGCCGTCGGCCATTATCGTGCCGTCGAGCTCGATGCGGCCGGCGTCCGGCGCCTCGAAGCCGGCGACGAGACGCAGCAGCGTGGTCTTGCCGGAGCCGGACGGGCCGACCACCGCCGTGCGCCGGCCGGCCTCGACGCGCAGCGACACGTCGTCGAGCGCGGTGGTGTGGCCGTAGCTCTTGCCGAGGCCGTCTATGGTGAGCAGGGTCATTGGCCGGCCACCCGCGTCGATTGGGCATGAAGGAGCAGGGTGAGCGGCAGCGACAGCGCCACCATCATCACCGCATAGGGCGCGGCGGCGACATAGTCGATCTCGCTGGTGAGCGACCAGAAGCGGGTCGACAGCGTCTCGACGCCGTTCGGCGCCAGCATCAGCGTGGCGGTCAGCTCATTGGTGATGCCGAGCGCCACGAGGGCGAGACTCGCGGCGACGCCGGGCGCGGCGAGCCGCAGCGTCACCTGCCGCACCGCCTGCGCCGGGGTACGGCCGAGCGCCTGGGCGGCGCGCTCCAGCTCCACCGGCGCCTGGGCGATGCTGGCGTGCAGCCCGACCATGGCGCGCGGCAGGAACAGCAGCACATAGGCGGCGAGCAGCGTCGCATAGGTCTGGTAGAGCGGCAGGAAATACCGGACGGTGAGGCTGACCAGCGCCAGCGCCACCACCACGCCGGGCAGCGAGCCGACATAATAGTGGCAGGCTTCCAGCACCCGCTGGACCCGGCCCGGCGCGCGCACCGACAGCCAGGCCATCGGCGCGGCGGCCAGCGTGGCGAGCGCGCCGCCGGCGAGCGCCAGCGCCATGGTCTGTGCGAAGGTGACCAGCACCTCGGCCGGCCAGATCGCGATGCCGCCGAGTACGATCCAGCGGGCCAGCGTCCATAGCGGCACGCCGAGGGTGAGCAACGCTAGCGCCGCCGGCAGGATGAGCGCCGGCAGCCGCCAGCGCCCGAGCGCCCGCCGTGTTGCCGGCCGCGCCGCGCCGGCGCCGACCCGGGCGTAGCGCTCGCCGCCGCGCAGCAGCGCTTCCAGCGCGATGAGAAGCAGGCAGCAGACGATCAGCACCCCGCCCAGCATGTTGGCGGCCGGGCTGTTATAGGCGGACTGGAACTGGTCGACGATCGCGGTGGCGAAGGTGTCGAACCGGATCATCACATAGAGCCCGTATTCCGACAGCAGATGCAGGCCGATCAGCAGCGAGCCGCCGCAGATGGCGATGCGCAGCTGCGGCAGGATGGCGCGGAAGAACACCCGCCACGGGCCGAGCCCAAGCGAGGCGGCGGCGTCCTCGATCGCCGGGTCGAGCCGGCGCAGCGTCGCCGCCACCGGAAGATAGAGGAACGGGAAATAGGCGATCACCGAGACGAAGGTGGCGCTCCACAGGCCGTGCATGCCGGGGGCGAGGCTGATCCAGGCATAGGAGTGCACGAAGGCCGGCACCGCCAGCGGGGCGACCGCCAGCCACGACCACAGCCGTGCGAAAGGCAGGTCGGTGCGCTCGATCAGCCAGGCGAGCGCCACCGCCACCACGATGGAGATCGGCACGCTGGTGGCCTCCAGCAGCGCGGTGTTGACCAGCAGCTCGCCGACGCGCGGGCGGAACACCAGCTCGCGCACCGTGTCCCAGCCGACCTCCCAGGTGGTGGCAACGACGAAGCCGAGCGGCACCAGGCTCGCCAGCGCCACCAGCGCCGCCGCCAGATGTACCAGCGGATGGCGGGCGAGGAGGGCGGGCAGGCGCGGCGCGCGCAGCATCGCTCCCGTCGCGGCGAGGCCGTCGACCGGGGGAAGCGAGGCGAAGGAGCCGTCGTCGTGCCGCACGCTGGTGCCTATCCCGTGAGGAGGGCCGCCGCCCCGGCGAGGGGCGGCCGCCGGCTCAGATCAATCCGGCGGCGGTCATCATCTCGGTCACCTTCCGGCTGTTGAGCCGCGAGGGATCGATCGTGGGCGCCTGCAGATCGGACAGCGGGACCAGCTTGGGATTGGAGGCGGCATCCTTGCCGACGGCATATTCGTAGGAGGTGCCGTTCTTGAGGATGTCCTGCCCGGCCTTGCCGGTGATGAAGGCGAGCAGCGCCTGCGCTTCCTTCGGGTGCTGGCTCGACTTCAGCACGCCCCCGCCGGAGAGGCTGACGAAGGCGCCGGGATCCTGGTGGCGGAAATAGTGCAGGGCGACGTTGTTGCTGTTCTCGCCGGTCTTCGCCTGATCGCCGAACCAGTAATAGTGATAGATGATGGCGCCCTCGATCTCGCCGACATTCACCGCCTTCATGGCGATGCTGTTGCCCTTGTAGGGCAGGGCGTTCGCCTTGAGCGCCTTCAGCCAGGCGAGGGTCGCTTCCTCGCCCTTCATGTCCAGCATGGCGCTGACGATGGCCTGGAAATCCGCCCCGGCCGGCGCGGCGCCCCAGCGGCCCTTCCAGGCTGGATCGGCCAGATCCATGATCGATTTGGGCAGCTTGTCCTCGCTCAGCTTGGTCTTGTCATAGGCGAAGACGGTGGCGCGGGCGGCGATGCCGATCCAGCGCCCGTCGGAGGGACGGAACGCTGCCGGCACCTGATCGAGCGTCGCCTTGTCGACCGGCGCGAACAGGCCGGCGCTATCCGCCAGCGTCATGGCGGGCGAGTTCTCGGTGAGGAACACGTCGGCGGGGGAGGCGGCTCCTTCGGCGATCAGCTGGTTGGCGAGCTGCATGTCGCCGCCCTGGCGCATGGTGACCGGGATGCCGGTCGCCTTGGTGAAGGCGTCGGTCCATTCGCGCCCGAGGCTCTCATGCTGGGCATTGTAGACGACGATGCCCTCGGAGGCGCCGCCGGTCTGGGCCGCCGCCGGGGCGGAGAGTCCGAGCAGCAGGGCGAACGCGGCAAGGCCAGCCAGTCGATGAACGGACATTTTCATGCAACCTCCAGAACACGGGCGACGATGCCGTCCGTTGAAGGGAGCTATAGAATTCCGACAGCAGCCTTTCAACGTGCCTGTGTAGTCAAGTCGCGGGGAAAACGAATATGTGACTCTTATTGGAATGCTTCTAAAGAAATGGAAGTTCTATACCGGGATATGCTTCAATATCCGTCATCAATATTTACGTTACGTCATCTTCGGTGGGCGTAGACAGGCGCGAGGCGCCCGTTCGGTTGCCGCCCCGCGCCATGAGGAGCGGGGCGGGGAGGGGTTCACCAGGCGGCGGTGCGGACTGGGGTGAGGTTCTCGAAGCCGTCCGGCGTCACCACGATCATGTCCTCGATGCAGATCGCGCCGATATCGGGGGGGATGATCATCGGCTCGACATAGAAGCACATGCCGGCCTCGAGGATGGTCGGCTCGGAGGCGGCGAAGGTCGGCGTCTCCACCAGATCGAGACCGTAGCCGTGGCAGATCGACCAGTCCCACGGCGCGAAGCCGGCGCCGGCGATCAGCTCGCGCATCGCGGCGACGATGTCGCGGTCGGCGACGCCGGGGCGGATCATCGCCTTGCCGGCGTCGAGCGCGCGCCGGCAGGTCTCGACCATGGCGGCGACCTCGGCCGCCGGCTGGCCGGCGACCACGTTGCGCGACATGTCGGACTGGTAGCCGCCCAGCTTGCAGCCGAGGTCGATGACGACGAGCTGGTCGGGCAGGATCCTGCGGTCCGGCCGCGGCGGCATGTTCTTCAGCGCGCCGCGCTTGCCGGAGCCGACGAAGCAGCCGAACGTCATCTGTTCGGCGCCGGCGGCCATGCAGCCGCGATGCGCCGCCGCCGCCACCTCCGATTCGGTGGCGCCCGGGACCGCCGCCGCCATGGCGGCCTCCATGCCAGCGGCGGTAATGGCGCCGAGCCGGCGCAACAGCGCGATCTCCGCCGGCGACTTGATGACCCGCTGCGCCTTCATCAGCCCGCCATCGTCGACGAGGCGATGGCCCTCCAGCGCCGCGTCGAGGCCGACGCGCAGTGCGTAGGGCAGGCGGTCGAAGCCGGCGACGCCGATGTGCCGGCCCGGCGGCCAGCCCGCCGTGAGGCCGGCGACGGCGGCGATCACCTCGGCATAGTCCAGCCCGACGGCGCGCACGTCGCGCAGCCAGGTGGTCTGGATGTTCGAATGCATCGGCTCGCCATGCGCCACCGCGCTGGTGACGAGCACCGGGTCGCCCTCGCGCCCGACCAGCACCAGCGAGCCGCCGATCCAGGTGGGCGGCATGTAGAAGCCGCTGAGATAGCGGACATTGCTGCCGTTCGCGCCCTCCTCCCAGACCAGCAGCGCGTCGAGATCCAGCGCCTCAAGGCGCGTCTGCACCGAGCGGATGCGGGAGCGGAATTCGCTCTCGTCGAAATCAAGTTCAAGGACCGCGCTGCGCTCCTCCCAGCCATATGGATTCCTTGATTTCATTTTATGTATTCCTTGTATTGTTGAATTTTATCGTATTTATACTTATAACTACTTGATATTGTCTCGATGTTCATTGTAATGAGGGTGACATCGAGAGGCTGAATGGGAGTGCCGAGCATGGATGACGACAAGGAGGTCGCCCCCGGACCGCAGGCGGGTCCGATCCCGCATGGCCGGGCGAGGGCGGTGGAAGCCGTGGTGAGCGCGACGCGGGCGCGGCTGGCCGCCGGATTGCCGCGTCCCGCCTTCGGCAGCGAGCCGGCCGATTTCCTCGCGGTGCTGCGGCAGGGAGAGCGGCGATGACCGGGGGCGTCTCGCCGCGCTGGCTGCCGGTACGGGTGGTCGCCACACGGATCGCGGAAGGGTCGGTGCGGGCCACCGCTTTGGTCGAGGAGTTCACCGACGCCGAGCGTCGGCTGCGCCATCTCAACGCCTTCGTGCGCCATGATGGCGAGGAGGCCGGCGCGGCGGTGGAGGCTGCGCCCGAAGGCCCACTCGGCGGTGTGGCGCTGGCGCACAAGGACATGTTCCACCGCGACGGTCGCGTCACCACCTGCGGCTCGCGCCTGTTCGCCGACGTCGTGGCGGAGGGAACCGCCACCGTGCTGCAACGGCTCGACGTGGCGGGCGCGCTCGATCTCGGCACGCTGCACATGGCGGAGTTCGCCCATAACAGTACCGGCCACAACGCCTTTCTCGGCCCGGCGCGCAATCCGTGGAATCCGGCGCACATCACCGGCGGCTCGTCCTCCGGGCCGGGCGTGGCGGTCGCGGCGGGGCTGGCGCATGGCGCGCTCGGTTCGGATACCGGCGGCTCGATCCGGCTGCCGGCGCATTTCTGCGGCGTGACCGGGCTGAAGCCGACCAGCGGGCTGGTCTCCCGCGCGGGTGCCATGCCGCTGTCCTTCAGCCTCGACACCATCGGCCCGATGGCGCGCTCCGCCGAGGACGTCGCCGCGCTGCTCGCGCCGCTGGTGGGCGCCGATCGGCGCGACCCGACCGCCGAGCCGGCGCCGGGCGCCGATTATGTCACAGCCTGCGCCGCGCCCGTCGGCGGGCTGCGGGTGGGGCTGCCGACGGCCTTCTACACCGACGGCCTGTCGCCCGATGTCGCTGGTGCGCTGGAGGCCTGCGTGCGGGTGCTGGAGCGGCTCGGCGTCGAGTTGCGGCCGGTCGAGCTGCCGGACCAGGACGGGCTGAGCGCCGCGCAACTGGTGCTGGTCGCCAGCGAGGCGGCGAGCCAGCATCGCGAGCGCCTGTTCACCGACGCGCCCTATGATCCGCAGATCCGCAACCGCCTGCTGAACGGCCTCGGCTATTCGGCGCAGGACTATCTCCAGGCGCTGCGCGGACGCGGGGCGGCGCTCGCCGCCCATCTCGCCGCCATCGACGGTCTCGACGCGGTGCTGACGCCGGTCGCGCCCTTCGACGCGCCGACGCTGGCGGAGACCGATATCGGCGGCGGCCCCGATGCCGAGGCGCTGATCCAGTCGATCAGCCGCTTCATGCGGCCGGCCAATTATCTCGGCGTGCCGGCGCTGGCCTTCCCGGCCGGCTTTTCCCGGCGCGGCCTGCCGGTCGGGCTGCAACTGGTGGGGCGTCCCTTCGGCGAGCCGGCGCTGCTGGCGCTGGTGGCGGCCTATCAGCGGCAGACCGAGCATCACCGCCAGATGCCGCCGGGCGTCTGAGGCCCCCGTGAGCGGCGCGGGACCGGCGTCGCTCACGGCAACACCGTCGCCAGCGCCGCGGCGGCGCGGTCGACGTCGTCGCGCGCAGTGTGCAGGTGGAAGGACAGGCGCAGCCGCCCGTCGCTGGCGGCGACCAGCAATCCTTCCTCTGCCAGCCGGGCGGCGACCGCTCCGGCCTCGGCGCAGGGGATCGCGACGCTGGAGCCGGCATGGCCGGCCGTCCTCGGCGTCCAGAGCGGGATGCCGCGCGCGGCGAGCAGCGCCTTCAGCCGGCCGGCGAGGGCGAGCGCGTGCGTCTCGACCGTGCGCAATGGCAGGGCGTCGACCCGGTCCAGCGCCGCCTTGAGCGCGTAGAGCGACCCGAAATTCGGGTTGCCGGCCTCGATCGCCGCCATGCCGTCGCGCGGCGCCCAGTCGAGCCCGCCATCGGCGACCCGGTAGCGCGCCGCCGAGTTCCAGCCCGGCGCGACGACGGGACAGCGGCCGAGCCGCTCCTCGTTCCAGTAGAGGAAGCCCGCCCCGTGCAGGCCGAGCAGGAATTTATGGGTGCAGGCGACGAGGATGTCGCAGCACTCGACGGGAATCTCCACCACTCCCGCCGCATGCGAGACATCGACCAGCAGCGCGGCGCCGGCCGCCCGGCAGGCGGCGGCGAGCGGGGCGAGGTCGAGCCGCCGGCCGGTGAGGAAGCTGACATGGCTGACGCACACCGCCCGGGTGCGCGGGCCGATGGCGGCGATCAGCCGCTGCTCGGCTCCTTCGCCGGCGGGCACGAAGCGCAGCACGCCGGCTTCGGCCGGCTGGCCGGCGAAGGCGAGCGGCAGCGAGGGAAACTCGTCGTCGAGCATGACGATTTCGCCCGGCGTCGTCATCAGGGCGCGGGCGGCGAGGTCCATGGCGTGGCTGACGCTTGCCGTGAAGGCGAGCCGTCGCTCGGCATGCGGCAGGCCGAGGCGGCGGCCGAGCGCCGCGCGGGCGGCTTCCACCCGCTCCTCCATGCGCCGCCGGCCCGGCCCGCCGCCGCTCTTGTCGGCAGCGTAGTCGGCGAGCGCTTCGAGCGCCGCGCGGAGGACCGGAGCCTCGCCGCCGGCATAGAGATGGCTGACGCCGTCGGGCAGGCCGACGAATTCGCTGCGCGGCAGCAGCGGGGCAGTGGGGGCGTCCGGCAGGGCGCCGGTGTCGGTGGTGGTGTCGGTGGTGGTGATGTCTTCGGCGGACATGATCGTCAGCTCGCAAGGTTCAGGAAGGCGCGGCTGCGCGGATCCTGCGGGGCGGCGAAGAAAGCGGCGGCCGGCGTGTCCTCGACGATGACGCCGCGCTGCATGAACACCACCCGGTCGGCGACCTCGCGGGCAAAACCCATCTCGTGGGTGACGATGATCATGGTGACGCGCTCGTCGGCGGCGAGGGCGCGCATCACCGCCAGCACCTCGGCGACCTTTTCCGGGTCGAGCGAGGCGGTCACCTCGTCGAACAGCAGCACGCGCGGCTTCAGCGCCAGCGCCCGCACGATGGCGACACGCTGCTGCTGGCCGCCGGACAGCTGCCGGGGGTAGCGGTCGGCGAGATCGGCGAGCCCGACGCTGTCGAGCAGCGCCATCGCCGCTCGTCGTGCCTCCGCCGGCGACTGGCCGAGCACATGGATGGGCGCTTCGATCACGTTCTCCAGCGCGGTCAGGTGCTGGAACAGGTTGAAGTGCTGGAACACCATGCCGACGGGACGGCGCAGCTCGCGCGCCTCGGGCGGATCGTCGGGGATCAGCCGGCCGGCGAAGCGGCGATAGGGCAGCTGGCGGCCGAACAGCTCGATCTCGCCGGCGTCCGGTCTTTCGAGGCCGGCGATGAGGCGCAGCACGGTGGTCTTGCCCGAGCCCGAGCCGCCGATCAGCGCCAGCCGCTGGCCCTCCGGCACGTCGAGCGAGAAGCCGGACAGGATGGTGGTGCCGCCGAACGTCTTGCGGATGCCGGTGAGCTTGAGGGCGTCGAGCGGCGGGGTGAAGCGCAGGGCGTCAGGAGCGGTCGGCAAGACGCACCTCCACGCGGCGCAGGATGAGGGCGGCGATCAGGCTGAAGGCGAGGAAGATCAGCCCGACCAGCGTCAGCGGCTCGTAATAGCGGTAGGTCTGGCTCGCCTCCTGCAACGCGGTGCCGAGCAGCTCGTGCACGCCGATGACGGCGAGCAGCGGCGTCTCCTTGAACATGGCGATCAGGTAGTTGCCGAGCGCCGGCACCACCGGCGGCAGCGCCTGCGGCAGCACGATGTGCCGCCAGATGCGGTAGGCCGGCAGGCTGAGCGCGCGCCCCGCCTCCCATTGCCCGCGCGGCACCGCCTCGATGCCGGCGCGGTACACTTCCGCCGTGTAGGTGGCGTAGTGCAGGCCGAGCGCGACGATGCCGCAGGCGACGGTGGGGATGCGCACGCCGTAGAGCGGCAGCACGTAGTAGATGAAGAAGATCTGGATCAGCAGCGGCGTTGAGCGCACGAACTCGACGAACATCGAGGCCGGCCGGCGGAGGACGGCATGCGGCGAGCGCCGCAGCAGCGCGAGGGCGAGGCCGAGTACCAGCGCCAGCGCCATGCCACCCAGCGTCGCGCCGAGCGTGACCAGCGAGGCCTCGAGCAGGATCGGCAGCAACTCGCCGGCATAGTCGAGCTGGAACATCATCGCGCGCCCGCCACGGTTGCGCCCGTGCCATAGCGGCGCTCCAGCGCCCGCACCGCAAGGGTCAGCGTGTAGGCGATGGCGAAGTAGATCAGCAGCAGCAGCACATAGACCATGGTCACCCGGCCGGTGGTCTGCGCCAGCGCGTTGCCGACGAAGGCGAGGTCGGAAATGGTGATCAGCGAGAGGAGCGAGGTCGCCTTGACCAGCTCGACCAGCTGGTTGCCGAAGGGCGGCAGCATGGCCGGCAGCGCCTGCGGCAGCAGCACCCGGCGCAGCACCTGGCTCGGCGGCATGTGCAGCACCAGCGCCGCCTCGATCTGCCCGCGCGGCACGGCGAGCAGTGCGCCGCGCACGATCTCCGAGCCATAGGAGCCGAAATTCAGCGCCAGCGTGGCGACGCCGGTGGTCCAGGGCGACAGCTCGATGCCGATCAGCGGCAGCACGTAGAACATGAAGAACAGCTGCACCAGCAGCGAGGTGCCGCGGAACAGTTCGACATAGACGACCGCCGCCGCCGCCACCGCCTTGACGTGCGACAGCCGGGCGAGGCCGGCGATCAGCGCCAGCAGCGCCGCGACCGGCGCGGTCAGCAGCGTGATGGCGACGGTGGTCACCGCCCCGTCGAGGAGGCGGGGGACGAGGGCGATGACGGTGGTGAACAGTGTTTCCATGGTCCGATGTCGTTGGCTCCCGTCCGGCCGGGGCGGGCCGGACGGGAGGTCGTCGCGATCCGAGGACGGATGCCGTGCCTCAGGCCTTGCAGAGCTCGGCCGAGGTGGGGGTCGAGGCGACCGGGGAGAGCGCCTCCGGCAGGCCGTACTTCTTGTTGATCGCGGCAAGCTGGCCCGAGGCGATCAGCTTGGCGAGGCCGGCGTCATAGGCCTCGCGCAGCGCATTGTCCTCCTTGCGGAAGCCCATGGCGGCGTAGTCGATCGCCGGCTTGCCGTCGACGATCGGGTCGACGAAGTCCTTGACGATCTCCAGGCCGGAATCCGTCATGGTCTGCAGCGTCGGGTAGATGATGACCAGCGAGCAGAAGGCGACGTCGGCGCGCCCACCCTGCACGGCGGCCAGCAGCGGCGCGGTGTCGGGCAGCACCACCCACTGCGATTCCGGCACGCCGGCGGCCTTGGCATAGGCCTCCTCGACGCCGCCGCGCAGCACCGCCATCTTGATGGCCGGGTTCTTCTTGACGTCGTCGAGGCTCTTGATGCCGAGCGGGTTGCCGGCCTTCACCACCATGGTCTCGCGGCTCATCGAATCCGGGTTGCCATAGGCCAGCACCTCGCAGCGCTTCGGGCGGATGTAGAGCCCGGTGCAGATCACGTCGAAGCGCTTGGCCAGCAGGCCGGGGATGAGGGCGCTGAACTCGGCGACCACCGGCTCGACCTTGGTGATGCCGCTGCCCTCGAGCGCCGCCTTCAGCACGTCGGGCGACTGGCCGGTGAGCACGCCCTTGTCGTCGAGGAAGGCGTAGGGGAGCTGGTTGGACAGGCCGACCTTGATGGTGGCGGGCAGGGCGGCGGCTTCGGCGCGCGGGGCGGTGAGCAGGCTGCCGAGCCCGGTGCCGATGAGGCCGGCGCCGGCACCCAGCTTGAGAAGGCCGCGGCGGTCGATGGAAAACGTCATGGAAGGCTCCTCTGTCGGAAGGTTGCTTTTTGAATTGGTGCCGTACGGCACTCTCTTTCTCGGCGGCGGTCAGCCGGCGATCTCGTCATGGCGCTGGGCCAGGGTCTGCAACGCCAGCTGGCGACCGGCGAGGATGTGGTCTTCCATCGCCTTGCGGCTGGCGGCCGGATCGCGCGCGCGCAGCGCCTCGACGATGCCGACGTGATGGCCATAGGTGAAGCCGATGGCGGTGATCCGGCGCGAGGCCCGCAGCAGGCGCTCGACATCGGCGGCCAGCAGCTGGTTGCGGCTGCCGCGGGCGATGATCAGGTGGAAGTCGAGGCTGTGCGCCATGTCCGTGCGCTGGCCGCTGTCGTCGAGCGACGAGGTGCGGCAGCAATCGTGCTCGCAGAGGTCGGCCAGCAGATCGAGCTCGGCGACGGTGAGGTGCAGCGCCGCCCGCTCGGCGGCGGCACCCTCCAGGATGACGCGCAGGTCGAAGGTGTCGAGCACGTCCCGCAGGCTCAGCCCGCGCACCACATAGCCGCGGCGCGGGAACAGCTGAACCAGCCCTTCCTGGCACAGCAGCGCCAGCGCCTCGCGCACCGGGGTCTTGCTCACCGACAGCCGGGTCGCGACCTCCTTCTCCAGCAGGATCTCGCCGACCGGAATCTTCTGGTCGAGAATGTCGCTGCGCAGCGTTTCGAGCACCATGGTGCGCAGATCGGGGCGGGCCATCTGAGATCCTTAAGATATATCTCCAGTATGTTTCTTGGAGGCGCGGGCCGAAGGCAAGGCCAAAAAAGCGTCAGCCGGTGGGGCAAAATTGGTCAGCGAAACGACGCGGCCACGCCCGATGCGGGCGCTCACAGGCGCCGCACCGGGCATGGCCGTGGGTCGACATCGGTGGTGCGGCGCGCCCTTGCGCGCCGGCGGTCAGCGGATCAGCGGCACGTAATGGTGCGGCTGGCGCATCGCCACCAGATCCTTGCGGCGTACCACATTGGTCGGGTAGGGCGTGTCGAGGTTGGAGGTATCGACGTCGGTGGCGACCACCCCTTCGCCTTCGCCGAGAATCACCTCGCGGCGCGGGAACTCGAAGGTATCCGGCCCGAACACGCCGCTCTTGCCGTGATAGCCGGCAGCGGTATCGAGCACGTTGGCGAAGGCGAGATGCACATTGTTCTCGCCGGCGCGGGCGCGCATCAGGTGCCAGTGGTGCGGGTCGGCGCCGGTGGGGATCGGGTAGTTCTGCGCCACCTTGGAGCCGGCATGCGGCGCGGTGAGGCTGCCGCGCAGCGCCGCCGGGCAGGCGACGAGGTCGCAGCCGCGCAGCGCCAGCACGCGCCCGGCCTCGGGGAAGGCGGCGTCGTGGCCGATCAGCAGGCCGACGCGTCCGAAAGCGGTGTCGAACACGCCCCACTCCTCGCCCGGCGTCGCCCAATTGTGGTCGGAGGCGTCGAGATGGGTCTTGCGGTAGCTGCCGATCACCCCCTGCGGCCCGACCAGCACGGCGCTGTTGTACAAGGCGCCGTCCGCCTCCTCGGCGAGGCCGGCGACGAGATGCAGGCCGTGGCGCGCGGCGATGGCGACCAGCCGGGCGACCGCCGGCCCGTCGAGCCGCTCGGCGGCGGGGGCGTCGAGCCCGGTGACCGCGCGCTCGGGAAACACCACCAGCTCGGCGCCCTGCTCGCGTGCCGCCTGTCCCGCGAGCTCGTCGATGCGGGCGAGATTGGCGCCGACGTCACCGGTTGGCGCGAACTGCGCGACGGCGACGCGCGAGCGCCGGCCCGGCGGCAGCGGCCGGTGGCCATACAGCTTGAAGAAGTCGAGCGGGTTCCAGCTATGGGTGTGGGTCGGCAGCTCCATGTAGAGCTCCGGCCGGCGCTGCTCGAACACCTTCTCGCCGAGCATGCGCCGCTCGCGGGCGCGTTCGAGGTCGAGCTCGGCATAGGCGACGCCGTCGCCGGAATCGATCACCGCCTCGATGGCGCCGTCCGGGCCGATGACGCAGCTGCCGCCGGAGAACTGCACCGTGCGCTCCAGCCCCCAGCGGTTGGCCTCGATCAGGTAGCAGCTGTTCTCCACCGCGCGGGTGATCCAGTAGGGCGCCGGCGTGCGCTCGGCCAGCCAGTTGGAGATGTGGCAGATGATGTCGGCGCCGCCGAGCCCGGCGAGCCGTGCGGTCTCGACGAAATGGATGTCCATGCACACGAGCATGGCGATGCGGCCGATCGGGGTGTCGAACACCTGATGACCGAGATCGCCCGGCGCCGACCATTTCGGCTCGGAGATGTAGGGATGCGTCTTGCGGTGGGTGCCGACCACGCCCTGCGGGCCGATCAGCACGGCGGCGTTGTAGTAGAGGTTGGTCTGTGCATCGACCTCGGGCATGCCGACGACGATGTAGCAGCCGTGCTGGCGTGCCACCGCGGCGAAGCGCTCGGTAGTGGCGCCCGGCACCGGCTCGACGAAGGGGGCGACCTCGTCGCGGTCGAACCAGCAATAGCCGGTGGTGCCCATTTCCGGCGTCACGATCAGTTTCGCGCCGGCCTGCGCGGCTTCGCCGACCAGATCGAGAAGGCGGGCGATGTTGCGCTCCTTCTCGAACATCGTCGGCTCGAACTGGACGGTGGCGACCTTCAGCGGGGTGGTCATCGGCTCTCTCCGGGCAAGAAAGGGGCGTCCGGCGCCCCGCTGTCGCGGAGCGCCGTTGGTCGGGCGGTGGCGGGTGGATCGGCTCAGCCGAGATACGACTTCAGGATGGAGGCGCCCATCGTGTATTTGGGGTCCACCATGTTGCCGAGGCGCACGCGGCCGCACTGGGTCAGCAGCATGTAGGCCTCGATCTCGTCGAAGCCGAAATCGGCGGCCATCCAGCGGATCAGGTCGCGATAGGCCATGCGGGTGGCGTCCTCCATCGGGCGGGTGGAGCCGATCGACATGATGAAGTCCTTGGTCTCCAGCCGCGGCGTGCCGATGGTCCAGCCCTTGATCAGGTCGATCTGCACCGTGGTGACGGTCGGGTGCTCCAGCGCCACGCCGCACAATTCGCCGTCGCCCTGGGTGGCGTGGCAGTCGCCGAGATAGAGCAGGCCGCCCTTGGTGTTCACCGGCAGGTAGATCACCGCGTCGACGCCGACATCGGGCAGGTCCATGTTGCCGCCGTAATAGTCCGGCTGCAGCGAGGTGATCGCCTCGATCTCCGGCGAAGTGCCGATGGTGCCGATGAACGGCACATAGGGCAGGGTGAGCTTGTCGCTCCACTTCGTGCCGGTCTCGGCGTCGACATGAAGCTTCTTGACCTTGATCGGCAGCGGCGCGTTCAGCATCGCCGTGTCCTTGGTCGGTACCAGCCCGCCGAAATCCGGCATGATCAGGGTGGTGCCGACCGGCTGCTCGCCGCGCGGGACGATGCTCTTGATGTAGACCGCCAGCGTGTCGCCCTTTTCCGCGCCCTCGACGAAGATCGGGCCGTTCTGCGGGTTCAGGTAGGGGAAGTTCAGGATCTCGAGCGGGTTGTCGGTCTCGTGCTTGATCTTGCCTTCGAAGGCGTCGTGCGTCTCGGCGGCGACCACCGCGCCGGGCTGGACCTTCAGCACCGGCGCGACATAGGGGCCGTACACATAGTGGTAGGTGCCCTGCTCCGCCTCGGTGAGGGTGTGGAACGCGCCTTCCTTGCCCTTGGCAAGGCCCTTGCGCGCCATGATGGAGTTTTCGAGCCAGGACATGCTGTTCTCCTTGAAAGTGGCTGTCTCGGTTAGACGGCGAGATGGCGGCGCATGGCCTCGCCGTCGGCGAGCTCCTCGCGCCCGAGCGCGGCGACGATGCGGCCCTTGTCCATGACGTAGCAGCGCTGGGCCATTGCCCGGATCATGTCGATGTTCTGCTCGACGAGGACGACGGTGACGCCGGTATCCTTGTTGAGCTGGACCATGATGCGGGCGATGTCCTGCACGATGTTCGGCTGGATGCCTTCCGACGGCTCGTCGAGCAGGATCAGCGACGGGTTGGCGACCAGCACGCGGCCGATGGCGAGCTGCTGCTGCTGGCCGCCGGACATGGTGCCGGCGCGCTGGCTCCAGCGCTCCTCCAGGATCGGGAAATAGCCGAGCACCCGCTTGCGGTCGGCCTCGGAGACGCCGCCGGACCGGAGGCCGCCTACCGCGATGTTCTCGCCGACGGTGAGGCGCGGGAACACGTCGCGGCCCTGCGGCACGTAGCCGATGCCGAGCCGCGCCCGCTTGAAGGCGGTGAGCCCTTCCACCGGGCTGCCCTGATAGACGATGGAGCCGTCCATGGTCGGGACGAGGCCGATCAGGCTCTTCATCAGCGTCGACTTGCCGACGCCGTTGCGGCCGATCACCGCGACGATTTCGCCCTCGCGCACCTCGAGGTCGAGGCCCTGCAGCACCGGCTTGCCGCCATAGCCGGCCCTGAGGCCGAGGGTGGAGAGCATGACTTCCTTACGCATGGAGCCCTCCCGGCTGCTGATGGGCGGTCGCATGGGCCGTCGTCTGCCCGAGATAGATCGCGGCGACGTCCTCATTGGCGACGATGTCGTCGATCGAGCCTTGAGCAAATACCTTGCCGAGATGCAGCACCGTGACCTTGTGGGCGACCTGCCGCACGAAGGCCATGTCGTGCTCCACCGCCAGCACCGTCATGCCCTCGGCATTGAGGCGCTGGATCATCTCGCCGGTGGCATGGGTCTCTTCCGGCGACATGCCGGCGGTCGGTTCGTCGAGCAGTAGCAGGCGCGGCTTGAGGCTGATCGCCATGCCGATCTCCAGCCACTGCTTCTGGCCGTGGCTGAGATTGCCGGCCAGCCGGCCGGCATCGGCGGAGAGGTTGAGGAAGGCGAGCAGCTTGTCGATCTCCTCGGCGAGATGCGCGGGCTCGTAATGGTGCTGCATCGCGATTTCGAGGTTCTGCCGCACGCTCAGCGCCTTGAAGATGCCCGGCACCTGAAACTTCACGCTCATGCCGCGGCGGATGCGCTGGAAGGATTTGAGCGCGGTGATGTCCTCGCCGGCGAACAGGATGGCCCCCGAGCTCGGCAGGTGCTCGCCGAGGATCAGCCGGAACAGCGTCGACTTGCCTGCGCCGTTCGGCCCGATGAGGCAGTGTACCTCGCCGGTCTCCAGCGCGAGGTCGACATTGTTGGTGACGTGCAGGCCGCCGAAGCGCTTGTTGAGGGCCCGGGTCTCGATGAGCGGCATCACGCGTCTCCCGGAAGGTTGTTGTTGGCCCGCTTGGTGAAGGGGCGGGCGACGAGCTTGGCGAGCGCCAGGATGAGGCCGCTCGGCGCCAGCAGCACGGTGAGCACCAGCATCACGCCCATCACCACCAGCGCGTACTGGCTGCCATGGATGGTGAGCGCCTGGAATACCGCGAGCACGGTGACGGTGCCTATCAGCGTCGTCGTGAGGTCGGAGCGCCCGCCGACCGCGACCCAGACGATGGGCAAAGCGGCGGCGGTCATGCCCATGCTGGACGGGGTGATGTACTGGCCCCAGCTGGTGTAGAGCACGCCCGACAGGCCGGCCAGCGCCGCGCCGATGACGAAGGTGCCGAGCTGGTATTTGCGGATGTCGTAGCCGAGCATCTCGGCCCGCTCGGGATTCTCGCGGATGGCGACCAGTACGTTGCCGAACGGCGAGTTCACCAGAATGCGCAGGCCGAGATAGACGACGACCAGCATGGCGAGCACGACGTAATAGAGCTCGACGTCGGGGAACAGCACGATGTCGCCGCCGGGCCAGGGCAAAGTGAGTGGCGGCATGTTGCTCATGCCGTTGAAGCCGTTGAGCCGCGCGCTGCCGATCCGCCATTCCGGGCCGGCGGTCTGCGCCATGAAGCGCTCCAGCACCAGCGTCACCGACAGGGTGACGATGCCGAGGAACACGCCGGAGATCCGCCCGAAGAACAGGAAGTAGCCGAGCAGCGCCGCGAACAGCGCCGCGACCGCCACCGCGAACAAAAGCGCCACGAAGGTGAAGCCGTAGGCGGCGCCGAAATTGATGGTGAGGATGCCGTAGCTGTAGCCGGCGATGCCGAAGAAGGCGGTCTGCCCGAAGCTCAGCGAGCCGCCATAGCCCCAGATCAGGCAGAGGCCGAGCGCCATGAAGATCCAGGTGAAGAAATACACCGTGTTGCCGACCGTGTAGCCGTCCGAGAACAGCGGATAGGCGCAGGCAGCGGCGAGCGTGACGAGGAAGCCGGCCCAGAAAAGCGGGCCGCGTCCCAGCGTCTGCGGCCCTTCGAGGCGGCGGAGGAAGCGGGTAAGCGCGTTCATGTGTGTCTCGTGTTCCCGCTCAGGCGCGCTCGCGCAGAAGGAAGCCGGAAATGCCGCGCGGCAGCACCCGGATGACGACGATGACGGCCACCAGCAGGCCGATCTGGCCGAAGAGCTGGCCGTACCAGGAGGTCATGGTGGCCTTCACCACGGCGAGCAGCGCCGCCGCCGGCGCGGTGCCGAGGAAGACGTCGGCGCCGCCGACCACCACGGTGACGAAGGCTTCCATGATGAAGGTGGTGCCCATGGTCGGCACCAGCGTCATGGTCGGTGCGTAGAGCCCGCCGGCGAGGCCGGCGAGGCCGGCGCCCAGCGCGAAGGTGAGGCTGTAGACGCGGCGGGTGTCGACGCCGAGCGCCGCCGCCATGTGCGGCACCTGGATGGTGGCGCGGGCCATGACGCCGAAGCGCGTCCAGTTGAACAGCGCATACAGGCCGGCGAGCACCACGATGGCCATGACGAACAGCACGAGGCGGTAGAGCGAATAGGAATAGGCGCCGACCTGGAAGCTGCCGAACGGCGTGCCGACGCCGGCCATGGTAGAGCCGAGCAGGATCAGCGTGCCCTGGGTGCCGATCAGGCTGAGGCCCCAGGTGGCGACGATGGTGTCGAGCGGCCGGTCGTACAGATGCCGGACCACGACGATCTCCACCAGCGCGCCGACCATGCCGGCGACCAGCGCGCCCAGCACGATGGCCAGCGGCAGCGGCAGGCCGGCATGGGCGGCGGAGACGGTGACATAGGCACCGCACATGATGAATTCGCCATGGGCGAGGTTGATCACGCCCATCATCCCGAAGATGACGGCGAGCCCGCAGGCGGACAGCACCAGGAAGGCGAAGGCGTCGCCGAACTGGTAGAGCGCGGAGAAGGCGAGGGTTCCGACATCCATCGGCGAAGCGGCCTTGTGCTGGAAGGAAAGGGTTGCCCCGGCCCTCTCTCTTTCGAGATCGGAGGGGGTCGGCCGGGGCAACGGGCGCGACGGACAAGGGGACGCCGCCGCGCGAGGAGACGGGCCGGACCGGCGAACCGGTCAGGCCCGAAGTGCTGTCGTCAGCGCTGCCGCTATCAGGGCTTCGGCGGCGGGTTCGAGGGCGTGTACTGCGCGCTCGGGTCGCTCTTGGTCAGGTCGCAGCCGGCTTCGCCGAGCCAGTACGGCTTGATGTCCTGCCAGACCTTCGGGAAGGAGATCGAGTGATCCTCGCCCACCTTCGCCAGGTAGATGGTGTGCGACATGTGCTGGCTCTTGGGATCGAGGCAGACCTTGCCTTCCGGCGCGTCCATGCAGACGTCGCCCTTGGCGATCTCCTTGCGCAGGTCCTCGCGCTTGGTCGACTTCGCCCGCTCCACCATCTGCTTGTACAGATAGACGGCGAGGTAGGAGTTCTCGGCTTCCTGGTTCACATAGGGCTCGTCGGGGAACATCGCCTTGAACTTGGCGAAGAACGCCTTGGAGGCCGGGCTGTCGATTTCCTCGATGTAGTTGGTGGTGACGTACATGTCCTTGAGCGACGGCGGCTTGAAGCGCTTGTGCTCGTAGCCCTGGCCGACATTGACCGAGGAGGCCATCGGCAGGTTCACGCTGGCGGCGGCGGCCTGCTCGTAATAGGAGGCCTGCGCGGTGCCGACCAGCAGCGTCACCACGAAGTCGGGCTTGGCCTTCTGGATGTTCTGGATGTTCTGCGAGAACTGGGAGACGCCGAGCGGGATGAAGTCCTCGCCGACCATCTCGCCGCCGTGCTCCTTGACGATGTTGCGCACCCATTCGGCGGAGATCTGGCCGAAATTGTAGTCGGCGGCGAGCGTGTAGACCTTCTTGCCGTACTTCTCCATCATCCACGGGATGAGGGTGGAGAACTGCTGCTCGGGCACCGCGCCGGTGACGATCATGTTGGCGTCGCAGACGCCGCCTTCATACTGGTTGTTGTAGAAGGCGAGCCCGTCGAACTGGTTGACGATCGGGCGATAGGCCTCGCGCGAGGCCGAGGAGAAGCCGGCGAACACCGCGTCGACCTTGTCGCGCTGGAGCACGCGGCGCATGAACTCCTGATAGCGGGTGTTGTCGGACTGGGTGTCGTAGATCACCAGTTCCAGCGGGCGGCCGTCGATGCCGCCGGCCTTGTTGATCTCGTCGGCGGCGAGCTGGATGGCGTGCACCTTGCCGATGGTGGCAGCGGCGAAGTCGCCGGACTGATCCTCGAGCACGCCGAGCTTGATCGGATCGGCGGCCAGCGCGGGGGTGAGGCTGTGGGCGGCGCCGAGCAAAAGCGTCCCCGAGAGGGCTGCGGCACGCAGCCCCCGCATGGTCTTCCCAGTCATCTTACTCTCCTGTGAAAGGTTATCGTCTTTCCGCGCTATGTCCGATGAGGCGCGGTTGCGTCGTCTGGCCGGAAATGCCGGCCCGCTTCTTCATGAAGGCTTCGCAATAGTCTTCGAGGCTCTGCCGCGAGCGCATGCTTTCGCGGCGAAGACATTCATAGGCTTCGTCGTCATCGACGCCCGCATCCTGCATGTGGGCGATGATGGCCTTCACCACCGCGCGGCGTCCGCGCCGGCGGCGATCCATGTCGTCGAGCCGCGCCCGGAGGTCGCCGCGCAACAGGAACTGGTTGATGCCGAGGAACAGGGCGGTGTAGACGGCGGCGCCCTGCACCGGCTTGCGCAGGAACGCCGTCGCCCCGAGATTGACGAGGTGCTTCAATCGGCTCGGCGCCTCGACCCCGACGAGGCCGATCACCGGCACCGGCGGCTGGCGCGAGCCGGCGTCGATGTCGAGGGCGAGCGGGTTGTCGAGGTCGCCGTCGACGAACAGGATGTCGCGCTCGGCCTGAAGCGTGGCCGGGTCGAGGTCGGCGCGCCCGTCGATCAGGGCGGGGAAGCTGGCACTCACCCCGAGCTTGCCGAGCGTGACGTGCAGCGCCTCGACGGCGGTGGGGTTGGACGTGACGATATGCGCCCGGCCGCCGTTGAAGTTCTGGAGCAGTCGTGGGGCCATCACTTCACCACCTTCAGCGACGTGTTGCGGGGAGCGACTGCATAGCGCGGCGAGGACTGCACGAGATAGGGGTCGGGCCGCACCGGTCCGGGGGCCTCGACGAGGACGTCGAAGCGCGCGGCGGCGGTGGAAATGCCGATGCGCGGCGTGAGATAGGCGTGCAGCGTCTGCGGGTCGATGCGCACCTCGCCCTGCGGGGCGAGGAGATGCTGGCGCGTCGCCGCGTCCTTCACCGCCTCGACGTCGTCGGTACCGGCATCCGCCAGCGCGAGGATCAGCAGCTTCATCGCGATATAGGAGGCCTCGGCGTCGGCCGAGGAGGACGGGCCGCCCGGGAAGAGCTCGCGATAGGCGCGGGTGAAGGCGAGGCTGGCCGGCGATGAGAGCGAGGAGAAGTACACGCTGGAGCTCAGGTGTCCGTCCACCGCCTCGGCGCCGATCTCTTCCAGCTCCGGCTCCGACAGAGTGCAGCTCGCCACCGGGATGACGCGCGGCTGATCAATGCCGCGGGCGAGGCAGGCGGAGCGGAAGGCGCGGAAGAAGGCGTAGTTGCTGGTGCCGATGAGGTTGTTGAACACGAAGCTCGGGCGCGCCTCGAGGATCGCCTCGACCACCTGGTCGAACTCGGTGTCGCCGACCGGGACATAGCGCTCGGCCAGCACCCGCGCGCCGCGCGCCATCATCGCCTCGCGGAAGATGCGGGTGTTCTCCCACGCCCAGATGTAGTTGGAGCCGATGCAGAAGGCGCTCGAACCGACATGCGCCAGCATGTGGTCGACCAGCGGCAGCACGTGCTGGTTCGGCGAGGCGCCGGTGTAGATGACGTTGTTGGAGCTCTCGAAGCCCTCATAGTGCGAGGGGTACCACAGCAGCGCGTCATGCTTCTCGAAATAGGGGATCACCTCCTTGCGGCTGGAGGAGGTGTAGCAGCCGACCACGTGGCGGATGCCGGACTGCAGCAATTCGCGGCTGAGCTCGGCATAGCGCGTGAGCTCGCCGCCCGGATTGACCACCACTGGCTCGATGGTGACACCGGGCGCCGCCTGCTCGGCAACCGCCAGCAGCGCTCCGTTCAGCATGGAATGCGGAACGACGCTGTAGGGTCCCGTGGTCGAGAACATGACCCCTATGCGGTAGTGCTTCGACACTCTGCGCTCCGACCAAAACAAAAAGCGCCCGCCGGTCGATTGACCGTGGGCGCCTTTGCCACCAACCCGCAGCACCTCAGGACAGGCGCCGTCGTTGGAAATGTTCACCAAATTGCCGCGACATTAGGCATCCTTGCCCGTCGCTCGTTTCTTAGGCTCGCGTGAAGTCGCCTTTTTGTCAAGCGGTTTTCCTCTCGGGAACATCCGTTGCACAATTTTCCCCGCCCGGCCTATGGGGCGTCGCGCAGCCCGTCGAGATGGCTGCGTATGTGCGCTGCCTCCGCCGCGGTGCCGGCGAGGCCGATCGCGGTCATGAAGCCGTCGCGCGCTTCCCGTGTCCGGCCGAGCTGCATCAGCAGCGCGCCGCGCAGGCCGTGATAGTGGAAATAGCCGGCCAGCCTGTCGCCGAGCGGCTCGACCATGGCGAGCGCCGCTTCCGGCCCGCGCAGTTTGGCGACCGCCACCGCGCGGTTCAGCGTCACCACCGGCGAGGGCTGCATGATCTCCAGCGTGCCGTAGAGCAGGTCGATCTGCGCCCAGTCGGTCTCCTCCGGCGTCGGCGCCCGCGCATGCAGCGCGGCGATCGCCGCCTGCACCTGGTAGGGGCCGGGCCGGCGGTGGCGCATCGCCTTGTCGAGCAAAGCGAGCCCTTCGGCGATCATCGGCCGGTTCCAGAGACTGCGATCCTGCTGGTCGAGCAGCACTGGCGCGCCGTCGGCGTCGAATCGGGTGCCGGCGCGGGCGTGCTGCAACAGCATGAGCGCGGCGAGCCCCATGATCTCCGGCTCGGCGGGGAACAGCCGCAGCAGCAGCCGGGCGAGGCGGATCGCCTCCTCGCATAGCGGCTCGCGGGCGCCGGAGGTGTCGCCGGCGGCGGAATAGCCCTCGTTGAACACGAGGTAGATCATCGCCGCCACCGCGCCGAGCCGCGCGGCGCGCTCCACCGCGCCCGGCGACTCGAACGGCACGTCTGCGCGGCCGATGCGCGCCTTGGCGCGGGTGATGCGCTGTTCCATCGCCGCTTCGCCGACCAGGAAGGCGCGGGCGATCTGCTTCACGCTCAGGCCGGAGACGATGCGCAGCGCCAGCGCGATCTGCTGCGTCGCCGGCAGGTCCGGATGGCAGCAGATGAACAACAGCCGCAGCACGTCGTCGCGATAATCCGCGCCGTCCAGCCGCTCGGCGATCTCCGCCTCGGCGTCGCCGGTGTCGGAGATGAGGTCGTCCGGCGGCAGCTCGGTCTGCTTTGCCCGGCGGCGCACCGAATCGAGCGCCACGTTGCGGCCGACGAACACCAGCCAGGCGGCGGCATCGCGCGGCGGGCCGTTCTGCGGCCAGGTCCGCAGCGCCCGCAGGCACGCCTCCTGGTACGCCTCCTCGGCGAGATCGAGGTCGCGAAAATAGCGCAGCAGCGCGGCAAGCGCCTGCGGGCGCGCGGCGGCAAGGGTGGTGCCGATCCAGCGCGCCTCGTCCATCACGGCCTCGCGCCGCCGTCGACGAACAGGCCGACCGGGCGGATCTCGTAGGAGCCGCCGGGATTGGCGGCACCGAGTTCGCGGGCGATGCCGAGCGCTTCCTCGAGGTCGGCGCAGTCGAGCAGATAGAAGCCCAGCAACTGTTCCTTGGTCTCGGCGAACGGGCCGTCGAGCACCAAGGGCGGGTCCTGGTCCTTGCGCAGCGTGGTGGCGGCGGTGGTCGGCAGCAGCCGCGCCACCGGGCCGAGCCGGCCCTCCCTGGCGAGCCGCTCCTGCACGACGGCGAGCTTGCGCATCACCGCCTCGTCCTCCTCCTTGGTCCAGGCGCAGACGACGTCTTCCTGATGGTAGCAGAGCAGGGCATAGAACATGGGTTGCCTTTCGGTTCGCCGGGGGTCAGCCACCGCTGATCGCGGTGATCACGAAGACGTCCGCGCCGGGGGCGAGCGGCGTCGACAGGCGGGCGCGGCGCCCGTCGACGAACACGTTGATGTGCCGGCGGATCGCCGGGGTCTCGTCGCAGAGCCGCTCGCGCATGCCGGGCCAGCGGGCGTCGAGCTCGTCCATCATGTCCGCGACGCAGCCGGCGTGGAGCGACACCAGCCGCTCGGCGCCGGGAAACAGCACGATGAGATGCGCCGGCAGGCGCACCAGCACCGGCGCCGGCAGCGTCGCCGACGCTTCGTCCGGTCGCTCCCGCAGCGCGTCCTCGCCCATCCGACCCTCCGTGAGCATTTTCGAGCGAAGCGGGTACCGGTTCGCGTGAAGAAAATGCGTCAAAACGACAATCTAGAGCCTGCCCGGCGAACCGTGATCACCGGGCAGGCTCTAGCGCTCGATCACCAGCGTCTCCACCGAGGTGATGGTGGGCAGGTGTGGCGCGACGCAGTCCCAGCTTTCGCCCTCGTCGATGCTGGCATAGAGCCCGCCGGCATTGGTGCCGAAATACACCCCGGCCGGCTCCATGGTGTCGGTCGCCATCGCCTGGCGCAACACGTTGAAATAGGCGCCGCCCTGCGGCAGGCCGGCGCGCAGGGCCTGCCAGCTTCGCCCGGCGTCACGGGTGCGCCACACGGCGGTATTGCCCTCCGGCATGAAGCGGCCCTTGATGTCGCCGTTCAGCGGGATGAGGTAGAGGCTGTCCGGGTCGCGCGGATGCGCGGCGGCCGGGAAGCCGAAGGAGGAGGGCAGGCCGGTCTCGATGCTCTCCCAGCGCCGGCCGCCATCGTCGGAACGGTACATGCCGCAATGGTTCTGCTGGTAGAGCCGTGTACCCTCGCCCGGCGCCTTGACGAGGCAGTGCACGCACTGGCCGAATTCGGGATAGTTCTGCCCCTCGGGCATGTAGTCGGCGCGGGTGCCGCGATTGCGGGTCTCCCAGCTCTCGCCGCCATTCTCGGTGGCGAACACGCCGGCGGCGGAGATGCCGACCCAGATCCTGTTGCGGTCGGCGGGATCGAGCACCAGAGAGTGAAGGATCAGCCCGGCGCCGCCGGGGTTCCATTCCGGCCGCGTCGGATGCTTCTGCAACCCGTCGACATGGGTCCAGCTTTCGCCGCCGTCGGTGCTGCGGAACAGCCCGGCCGGCTCGACACCGGCATAGAGGCTGCCATCCTCGCCGGCGGCGAGGCTCCACACCGCCTTCACCGGCTGCTGCCCCGCCTCATAGGCGAGGCCCTGGCTCGAATGGGTCCAGCTCAGGCCGAAATCGGTGGACTTCCACACCGCCGGGCCGAACCACTCATTGCCGCCGCCGGCATAGACGGTGCCGCTCGCCGGATCGGCGACGACATGGTTGGTCGGCCATGTCTCGCAGAACGGGCCGCGCACCTCCCAGGAGCGGCGCGACGCGTCGCTCGCGAGGATGAACGCGCCCTTGCGGGTGCCGACCAGGAGGAAGACCTGCTTGCCCATGGTCCCCTCCCATCATTCACCGGTGACGACCATCCACGACACGCCGAAACGATCGGTCAGCGTGCCGAAGGCGGGCGAGAAGAAGGTCTTGGCGAGCGGCATGGTCACCTGGCCGCCATCGGAAAGCGCGGCGAACTTTGCCTGCGCCTCCTCCGGCGACTTGACCGAGAGCGCCAGCGAGATGCCGTTGAAGCCGGCCGCGTCGGACTGGCAGCCGTCGGAGGCCATCAGTTCGGCGTCGCCGACCTTGAAGCTGGAATGCATGATCTTGGCGCCCCAGCCATCCGGGACCATGCCGGGCGGCGGCGGCTCCGGCGCGTCGCTGAAGCGCATCAGCACGGTGACTTCGGCGCCGACGGCCTTCTTGTAGAAGTCGATGGCCTCTTCGGTGCGGCCGTTGAACATCAGATAAGCCTGCACGTTCATGATTTCGCTCCCTGGTCGATCCTCTTGCGCCGGCGCTTCGGCCGTTGCGGCCGGCACCGATGACGCGAGGACGAACGGGCGCAGCGTAACCCGACATCACGGCAGGAATTTTTCGCAAGATTCGTTGTCGGGTCCGTGCGGTGGCGCTCAGCCGGCATCCGGCGGGGGCGGCGCGACATGCGCCTGCAGCGCGTCGAGATGGGCGCGCGCGGCGGCGGCGGCCAGTTCCTCGATCTGCCGGTAGCGCTCGACGAGCTCGGTGCCGAACGGCGTCAGCCGGGCGCCGCCGCCATGCTTGCCGCCGGTCTGCGAGAGGACGACCGGCGTGCCGAAGATGCGGCCGAGCTCGTCGACGAGGTCCCAGGCGCGCCGGTAGGACATCTCCATGGCGCGGCCCGCCGCCGAGATCGAGCCGGTGCGGGCGATGGCTTCGAGCAGTGCGATCTTGCCCGGCCCGATGCGGCCTTCGGAATCGAGATCGATGCGGATGGAGAGCGCGGCCATGGAATCCGGGTGCGGGTCGAGAAGGTCGCCGGACAGCATGCCCGCGAAAGCGGCGGCGTCAATTCCCGCCGCCGCGCTCCCGTCGGTCCGCTACATCACCGCGCCGAGCTGCCAGGGCACGAACTCGTTGCGGCCATAGCCGAGCAGCTCCGATTTCGAGCGGGTGCCGGAGGCGATGTCGAGCACCAGCTGGAAGATCTCCCGGCCCTTCTCCTCGATGGAGACGCCGTCGATGATGTCGCCGCAATTGATGTCCATGTCCTCTTCCATCCGGGCGAAGAGGTCGGAATTGGTGGCGAGCTTCACCGAGGGAGTCGGCTTGCAGCCATAGGCTGAGCCTCGACCGGTGGTGAAGCACAGCATGTTGGCCCCACCAGCCACCTGACCGGTCGCGGCGACCGGGTCGTAGCCGGGGGTGTCCATGTAGACGAAACCCCGCCGGTCGATCTTCTCGGCGTAGCGGTAGACGCCGCGCAGGGTCGAGGTGCCGCCCTTGGCCACCGCGCCGAGCGACTTCTCCAGGATGGTGGTGAGCCCGCCCGCCTTGTTGCCGGGGGAGGGGTTGTTGTTCAGCTCGCCGCCGGTGCGGGCGGCATATTCCGTCCACCAGTCGATGAGATCGACGATCTTGCGGCCGACTTCCTCGCTCTCGGCGCGGCGGGTGAGCAGGTGCTCGGCACCGAAGATTTCCGGCGTTTCGGAGAGGATGGCGGTACCGCCATGGCGCACCAGCAAGTCGACCGCCGCGCCCAGCGCCGGGTTGGCGGTGAGGCCGGAATACCCGTCCGAGCCGCCGCATTGCAGTGCCAGCACCAGCTCGGAGGCCGGCACGGTCTCGCGCACGGAGGCGTTGGCGTGTGCCAGCATGTCCTTGATTTTGCTGACGCCGGCCTCGATCGACTTGCGGGTGCCGCCGCTCTCCTGGATGGTCAGCGTCTGGAAATGTGGCCCCTCGACGATGCCGTATTCCTTCATCATCCGCGGGATCTGGAACACCTCGCAGCCGAGGCCCACCACCAGTATCGACGCGAAGTTCGGATGGCTGGCATAGCCCCACTGGGTACGGGCGAGGATGTCGAATTCCTCGCCCTTCGAGGCCATGCCGCAGCCGGTGCCGTGGGTGAAGGCGACGACACCGTCGATGTTCGGGTACTCGGCGAGCACGCCGGAACGGGTGACGGCGTCGGCGATGAAGTCCGCCACCGTCGCCGAGCAATTCACCGAGGACAGGATGCCGATATAGTTGCGCGTGCCCACCCGCCCATCGGCGCGGCGGAAGCCCTGGAAGGTGGCGGGCGCCTCGCCGGGCCGCAGGCCGGTATCGGCCTTCGCCTCGGTGGCGAAGGCGTAGTCGCGCTCGAAATCGTGCAGCACGACATTGTGCTCGTGCACCCATTCGCCCGCCGGGATGTCGTCCTTGGCGAAGCCGATGACCTGGCCGAACTTGCGGATCGCCTCGCCCTTGGGGATCGGGCGCGAGGCGACCTTGTGGCCCTTGGGGATCATCCGGCCGGCCGCGACGCCGTCGGGCAATTCCGCGCCCGCGGCGATCTTGTCGACCGCGATGATGACATTGTCGGCGTCGTTGAGACGCAGGATGCGCGGGGCGCTCATGGCTTCAGACTTCCAAAGGCTTTAGGCGTTCAGGCTTCGAGAGGCTCAGACTTCGAGGATCGCCTTGATCACGCCGGCTTCCGGTTTCAGCCAGGCGTCGAACAGCTTCGGGCCCTCGCTCAGCGGACCGCGATGGGTGTTCAGCGCCTTGGTCGGCACCTTGCCAGCCTCCATCTGCCGGACCACCTCGGCGAAGTCGTCGGCCTGGGCGTTGCGGCTGGCGAACAGCGTCGCCTCGCGCTTGTGGAATTCCGGGTCGGAGAAGGTGATGTCGGTGCGCACCACGCTCACCAGCACATAGCGGCCGGCATGGGCGAGGAAGCCGAAGCCGCGCTGCATCGCCGCCGCATTGCCGGTGGCGTCGATGACGACGTCGAAGAAGTCGCCGCCGGTCAGGCGCTTGGCGGTCTCTTCGGCCTGCGAGTCGGCGATCAGCATCTGGTCGGCGCCGAGCTCGTTGATGGTGAAGGCGATGCGATCCTCGCGCAGGTCCATCACGGTGACGTGCGCTCCGCGAGCTTTCGCGAAGATGATCGCCGACATGCCGATCGGGCCGGAGCCGACCACCAGCACGCGATCGTCAGCGGTGATGCCGCCGCGCTTCACGCCATGGGCGCCGATGGCGAGGAACTCGATCATCGCCGCCTCGTCGATGGAGGCGGAGCCCGCCGGCACGACGTTGCCGACCGGCACGCAGAGGAACTCCGCCATGCCGCCGTCGCGATGCACGCCGAGCACGTTGATGTTCATGCAGGCATTGTTCACGCCCTTGCGGCAGGCGTGGCAGGTGCCGCAGGACAAATACGGCACGATGTAGACGTTCTGACCCTTGGCGAGGCCGCTGCCCTCGGGCGCGCTCTCCACCGTGCCGGAGAGCTCGTGGCCCATCACGCGCGGATATTCGAGGAAGGGGTGCTTGCCCTGATAGATGTGGAAATCGGTGCCGCAGATGCCGACGCGGCGGATGCGGATCAGCGCCTCGCCCGGACCGGGCACCGGCTCGGGGCGGCTGATGATCGACAGGCGGCCGGGTTCATCGCAGATCAGGGCTTTCATCGCAGAATGCTTTCCACAGCAGGAGGCTTCGAGAAGAAGATGCGGCCCGGCTCGGGAGCTCGTCGCCCGGGTCGCCGGGCCGCAGTCGGGAGGTTCGTCACATGGTCGGCGGCAGGGTCTGCGGCAGCGGCGAGCCGTTGTACTTGAGGAACACCTCGCGGAGCTTGCCGTTGGCGAGATCCTTGGCGATCCACTCGTTGAGGCGGGCGCGCAGCGCGTCCTCGTTCTTGCGCAGGCCGATGGCGTAGGGATTGGTCTTCAGGATGATCTTGGTCTCGAGCGGATCGTTCGGGCGACGCTGGTTGACCGCCTTCATCACCTGCGGCGAGGAGCCCATGATGTCGACCTGGCCGGAGACCAGCGCGGTGATCAGCGTCGCGTCGTCGTCATAGCGGACGATCTCGGCGTTCTTGATCTGCGCGGTGACTTCCTTGTCGTTGGTCGAGCCGCGGGTGGTGCCGATGCGCAGGCCCTTGAGGTCGTCGATGGTCTTGATCGCAGTGCCCTTCGGCGCGGCGATGGCGATCTCGATCACGCCATAGGCGTCGGAGAAGTCGATGACCTTCTTGCGCTCCTCGTTCACCGAGAAGGAGGCCATGACGATGTCAGCCTTGCCGGTGAGCAGGAAAGGCACGCGGTTCGGGCTGGTGACCTGCACGATCTCCAGCGGCACGCCGAGATCGGCGGCGAGCAGCTTGGCGCTCTCGACGTCGGAGCCGGTCGGCTGCATCTGCGCGTCGGTGAGGCCGAAGGGCGGCGAGCCGAGGTCGATGGCGACCAGCAGCTTGCCGCGCTTCTTGATCTCGTCAAGCGTGTCGGCCTGCGCCGCGAGCGGCAGGGCCAAGGAGCCGGCGAGGCCGGCGAGCGCGGAAGCGGCAAGGAATGTACGGCGGTTCATGGTTTCCCTCCCTGGGATATTGAGCGGCTAGGCGCGATTGAAGCTGTTCTGGCGTGGTGGTTCTCAGAGACCGCTGCCGACGAAGTCGGCAAGCTCGGCGGTCTTCGGGCTGTCCAGCATGGAGCCGGGCCCGGTTTCCCAGACCTTGCCCTTGTGCATGTAGACGACCTGGCTCGCGACCTTGCGGGCGAAGGCCATTTCATGGGTGACGAGGATCATCGTCATGCCGCCGCGCGCGAGGTCTTCCATGACCTTCAGCACTTCGCCGGTGAGCTGCGGATCGAGCGCCGAGGTGACCTCGTCGAACAGCATCAGCTTGGGCTGCATGGCGAGCGAGCGGGCGATGGCGACGCGCTGCTGCTGGCCGCCGGACAACTGCTCGGGAAAATGCCCAGCCTTCTCGGCGAGGCCGACCCGGCGCAGCACGTCATGGGCGAGGTCACGCGCCTCGGACTTCGACACCTTCTTCACGCAGCTCGGCGCCAGCATGATGTTCTGTTCGGCGGTGAGGTGCGGGAACAGGTTGTAGCTCTGGAACACGATGCCGACGTCGCGGCGCAGCGAGCGACGGTCCAACTTGGCGTCGTGCACCGCATGGCCGCACACGTCGATGGTACCGCCGTCGATGGTCTCCAGCGCGTTGATGCAGCGCAGCGCCGTCGACTTGCCCGAGCCGGACTGGCCGATGACGGCGGCAACCTCGCCGCGTCCGACCTCGAAGGAGACGCCGTCCAGCACCTTGTTGGTGCCGAAGCTCTTGTGAACGTTGGAGAGTTTAACGACGGCTGACATTGAGCTTCCTTTCCAGCCGCCGGCTCCAGGTCGAGAGCGGGAAGCAGATCGCGAAATAGATCGCTGCCACGACCATGAAGACGGTGAAGGGCTCGAAGATCGAGTTGTTGATGAGCTTGCCGGCCTGGGCGAGCTCGACGAAGCCGACCACCGAGGCCAGCGAGGTGTTCTTGACGATCTGGACGAGGAACCCGACCGTCGGCGGCGTGGCGATGCGCATCGCCTGCGGCAGGATCACCCGCGTCATGCGCTGCCAGGGGGTGAGGGCGAGGCACTCGGCCGCCTCCCACTGGGTCTTCGGCACCGATTGCAGGCAGCCGCGCCAGATCTCGGCGAGGAAGCCGGACGAATAGATCGTCAGGCCGATGCCGGCGGCGATCAGCGCCGGCACTTCCTGGAAGCCGACGATGGCGATGCCGAAATAGATCAGGAACAGCAGGATCAGCAGCGGCGTGCCCTGCACCACCTGGATGTAGGCGATGGCGGCGTAGCGCACCCAGCGGATCGGCGAGATGCGCATCAGGGCGACGGCGAAGCCGACGAGCCCGCCGCCGACGAAGGCGATGGCGGACAGGCCGAGCGTCCACATGGCCGCCCAGCCGAGGAATTCGAGGTGTACGAGGCTGAAACCCGGCATGATCAGACCCTCACAGCGCCGTGCCGAGCTTGCGCTTGCGCACGAAGACGACGAGGCCGAACAGCCACAGCGCGATGCGCACCACGAAAGACAGAGCGAGATAGATGATGCCGACGACGATGTAGGTCTCGAACGAGCGGAAGGTGTCGGACTGGATGCGGTTGGCGACCGCCGTCAGCTCTTCCGCCGAGATCTGTGAGGTGATCGATGAGGCCAGCATCAGCAGCACGTACTGGCTGGTGAGCGCCGGATAGACCCGCTCGATCGCCGGACGGATGATGACGTGCCAGTAGATCTGCGGCTTGG
This sequence comes from Ancylobacter sonchi, assembly GCF_018390695.1. GTDB lineage: Bacteria > Pseudomonadota > Alphaproteobacteria > Rhizobiales > Xanthobacteraceae > Ancylobacter > Ancylobacter sonchi. The sequence goes on from NZ_JAHBGF010000028.1 coordinate 238,036, forward strand.
ACAGGCCGAGGCAGTCGGCGGCTTCCAACTGCGACTTGTGCACGGATTCGAGACCGGCGCGCACGATCTCGCAGGTATAGGCGCCGACATTCACCACCAGCGCGATCACCGCCGCCGCATTGGCGGAGACCTTGATGCCCAGCGTGGCGATGCCGAAATAGACGATGAACACCTGCACCAGCAGCGGGGTGTTGCGGATCACCTCGACATAGCTCGCCACCAGGAATTTCACCCAGGGCGGGCCGTCGGAACGGCCGATGGCGCACAACGTGCCGAGCACGAAACCGAGCACGGTGGAGACCGCCGAGAGCTGCAGCGTAAGCCAGGCGCCCTGCAGAAATTCCGGCCAGAAGGCCCAGAGCGCGGAGAAATCGAATTGATAGGTCATGCCGCCACTCCGTCGGCCCGCCGGGCGACCAGCGCGTCGAGCGTCGGGGTCGCGGGAGCGCCCGGACGGCCGGCGATCCAGTCGAGGAAGGCCTTCACGCGCCGCTCGACCTTCACCGTGTGGTTCTGGGCGATGTCGGCGATGCGATGGTCGAGGAAGGGGTTGCGGAAGCGGTCGAGCGTGACGGCGACATAGGCCCGCGCCTCGCTCTCCATGCCCCGCGCGGCGAAGCCGGGCACGACCTCGTCGGCATAGAGCGCGTCGAGCCGGGCGCGGATGGCGTCGTCGGCGAGGATGGCGCGCACCGTCTCAGTCGCTGGGCGGCCTTCGCGGGCCCAGATGTCGGCGAGGAAGGTGTGGCCGAGATTGAGGATGTGCAGCTTCAGCCGCTCGAAGGGCTCGAGATCGTCGGTGAGCACGACGTCGGGATGCGAGAAGGGCAGGGTAAGGCCCGGCTGCGCTTCGATCGCCCACAGCGCATAGGGCTCTGCGACGGCGCCGACCGGCTCGATGGGCTCGGAGACGATGCGGTCGACCAGCGTGTTGCCGAAGATCACCTTGGCGTCGAGCCAGTCGGCGAAGGCCGCGGGCGCGCCGCTCGCCGCGGCGAGTTCCTTCACCGCTGCCTTCAGTACCTCGCCATTGCGGTTGATCAGCTCGCAGGGCAGCACCTTGATCGGCGCCCCGCCTTGGGTCCAGCGATGGTGCAGCAGGGCGGTGAGCTTGCCGGGGAAGGAGGCGGGAACGCCGCCGGCCAGCAGGGCCGGGCCGCGATCCGCGTCGGCGATCACGTAGCCGGCGTCGCCCATGTTCGAGACGACCAGCTCGGCCTCGCCGGCGAAAAGGGCGGCCAGCGCCGCCCAGTCGGCCGCCGCCGACAGGCCGCGATCGACCGCCCGCACCGTCACTTCGCGCTCGACGGGGGCGCCGTCGACCATGCCGCGGATGATCACCGGATAGCCCTCCGGACGCCCGAAGGCGCTAACGCGCCCGGCGCGGGCCGCCGAGCCGGACGCCTGCACCACCGCGATGGGGCCGATGTCCTGCCCGACCTCGCGCGCCTCATGGACGAAGAGGTCGACATGCGCCTGGAGGAAACGGCTGGTGCCGAACTGAACGATACGCGTGCTCACGAACGGCAAGCTCCCATCATGCCGCCGACAGGCGCCGCCCTGGAGGAGCGGACGACGTTGCGCGGCTCAATGTATTGAAAACAAAGGATTCTGTTGCAGCCGCTTGCGCGCCACATCGCGTATTTCCTCACCCTAGGTTATTATTGTTCTTGTTTCTTATGTATAAAATCCATGCTGGACGCGGCGTGTCAATCTGTTTTTAATGTAGAAAAAACAGCGCCACCGTACAGAGTGGCGCTTGGGGGAAAACGAGCCGCGGGGGCCGCATGAAGGGCAATACCGTCTTTAAACGAAGCTACAACCAGTGTTTGCGCCGGCTGGCGGCGCATGACATCGGCGCTGCGCTGCCTTCCGAAAGTGATCTCGCGCACACGCTCGACGTCAGCCGCACCACGGTGCGGGCGGTGCTGGCGTCGCTGGCGGAGACCGGCATCGTCAGCCTCGGGACGAGTGGGCGCGTGCTGGTCCGCCACCCGGTGGAGGCGGACTATTTTCCCGACATGCAGACGCTGTCGGCCGGCGCCGCGGTGGAGCGGCGCTTCATGGAGTGGATCCTGCTGGGGGACTTCCGTGCCGGCCAGTTGCTGAACGCGGCGGAACTCGCCCGGCAGTTCGGCACCTCGACCACCACCATCCGCGAATATCTGGCCCAGTTCCAGCACGTCGGGCTGCTGGAGCGGCGACCCAACAGTGCCTGGCTCTACAAGGGCGTGACGCCGGACTTCGCCACCGAGATCTACGACGTGCGCGAAATGTTCGAGCTGCGCGCCACCCGCAGCTTCATCGAACTGCCCGACGATTCGCCGCCCTGGCGCGAACTCGACGCCATCGAGGCGGAACATCGCGCGCTGCTCGCCAATATCGACGAGGAATACCGGCGCTTCCCGCAGCTCGACGAGCGGCTGCACCGCGTCATCCACGAGACGTCGAACAACCGCTTCATCATCGATTTCTACGACGTGATCTCGACGCTGTTCCACTACACCTATCGCTGGAACCGCTCGGACGAGCAGCAGCGCAACACCGTCGCGCTGATGGAGCATCTCGACTATATCGAGGCGCTGCGCTCGCGCGACCAGCGCGCCATCGATGCCCGCTGCCGCAAGCATCTGCGCACCGCCCGCGCCACGCTGGCGCGCTCGATCGAGTTCGGCCCGTTCCGTTCCCAGCCCAGCCCTGTCGGAGTTTCCACGTGACCAAGGTCTTTGCCAGCATCGGCGAATGCATGATCGAACTGGCCGATGCCGGCGGCGGGCTGTACCGCCGCGGCTTCGCCGGCGACACGCTGAACACCGCCTGGGGCGTGCGCGGGCTGACCGATCCCGCCGAGGTATCGGTGCGCTACGTCACCCGGGTCGGCGACGACGCGCCGTCGGACGAGATGCTGGGCTTCTTCGCCGGGGCGGGGATCGATACCAGCCATGTCGGCCGGGTGCCGGGCCGCCCGGTCGGGCTGTACATGATCGCGCTGCAGGGTTTTGAGCGCAGCTTCACCTATTGGCGCGACACCTCGGCGGCGAAGCTGCTCGCCGCCGATCGCGACGCGCTGCGGGCGGCGCTGGCGGATGCCGCGTGCATCTATCTGTCCGGCATCACCCTGGCGATCCTGCCGCCGGAGCATCGCGGCAATCTGTTCGCCGTGCTCGCCGAGGCACAGGCGCGCGGCGCCATGATCGCCTTCGACGCCAATATCAGGCTGCGTCTGTGGCCGAGCCTCGACGCGCTGCGGGCCGGACTGGAGGAGGGGTACCGCGCCGCGACCATCGCGCTGCCGACCTTCCCCGACGAAAGCGAGATTTTCGGCGATACCTCCCCGGAGGCGATGATCGAGCGCGTAGCCGGCTATGGAGTTTCCGAGATCGTGGTGAAGGACGGCGCGGAACCCTGCACCTTGCAGACCGGGGGGCGGATCGAGGCGATCCCGGCGGTGCGGGTGGCCGAGCCGCTGGACACCACCGGCGCCGGCGACAGTTTCAATGCCGGCTATCTTGCGGCGCGCCTCGCCGGGCGGGAACCGGCGGAGGCGGTGCGCCTCGCGCACAAGGTGGCGGCGCGGGTGATCTGCAGCCGGGGCGCGCTGATCGACATGGGCGCGCTGCGCGAGGTCGCGCAGGCCGGCTGACGCCGCGCGGCGCGGCCGCTGTGGCGGGGTCAGTGGAAGTCCCGCGATTTCGGCAGCAGCCGCACCTGCCGCGGGTGCCCCTGGGTGGAGCGCCGGCCTTGCAGCATATGACCGGGGCGATGGTTGGTCCGCTCGTCGATGCCGGGATCGACGTTCGGCGGGGCCAGCCGGGGCGGCCCGTCGAACAGGCGGGACAGCTCGGCGGTGCGGTCGTGTATGCGTTCGCCCATCAGATGCACCACGCCTTCCTTGCTCCTCTGCACCCGCCCTTCCACCATGACGAGGCGGGCGCCCATCACCTGCGCGCGGTAGCGCTCGAACAGCCGCGCCCAGATGAGCACGTTGACGATGCCGGTCTCGTCCTCCAGCGTCATGAAGATGGCGTTGCCCTTGCCGGGCCGCTGGCGCACCAGCACGATGCCGGCGGTGCGCAGGAAGGCACCGTCGCGGCTCGCCGCCACCTCGGCGCTGGACAGCACCCGCTCAGCGGCGAAGACCGGCCGCAGCACGCCCATGGGATGGCCCTTCAACGACAGGCGCGTGGTCTGGTAGTCGATGGCGATCGCCTCGGGCAGCGGCATGAGCGGCAGCGGCGCGTCGTGCTCCTCGCCGAGCTCGCGGGCGTCGGCGGCGGCGAAGAGCGGCAGCGGCGCGTCGTCCGGCAGCCGGCGCACCGCCCACGCGGCCTCGCGGCGGGAAAGCCCCATCGAGCCGAAGGCGTCGGCCTCGGCAAGCCTGGTCAGCAGGGCGGTCGGCAGGCGGGTCCGGCGGGCGAGCACCTCGATATCCGGATAGCCCGCACCGCGTGCATCGACCAGCTGCTCGCCGGCGGCCTCTCCGATGCCGTCGACCTGGCGGAAGCCGAGCCGCAGCGCGAGCGTGCCGTCGGCCCGCTCTTCCAGCGTGCAGTCATGCGCGCTGCGATTGACGTCGACGGGGCGGATCTCGACGCCGTGCTCGCGGGCATCGCGCACGATCTGCGCCGGGGCGTAGAAGCCCATGGGCTGCGAATTGAGCAGCGCGCAGGCGAAGACGGCCGGGTGCCGGCATTTGATGTAGGCAGAGATGTAGACCAGCTTGGCGAAGGACGCCGCATGGCTTTCCGGAAAGCCATATTCGCCGAAGCCCTGGATCTGCTGGAAGCAGCGCTCGGCGAAGGCACGCTGGTAGCCCCGCGCGACCATGCCCTCGATCAGCTTGTCCCGGAATTTCCCGATGGTGCCGAGATTGCGGAAGGTGGCCATGGCGCGGCGCAGCTGGTTGGCCTCGACATCGGTGAATCTCGCCGCGACCATGGCGAGCTGCATCGCCTGCTCCTGGAACAGCGGGACGCCCTTGGTACGGGACAGCACCTCCTTCAGCTCGTCGGGATCGTGCGGCGGGGACGGCGAGGGGTAGCTGACCGGCTCCGTTCCCTCCCGCCGGCGCAGATAGGGGTGCACCATGTTGCCCTGGATCGGCCCCGGGCGGACGATCGCCACCTGGATGACGAGGTCGTACAGTTTGCGCGGCTTCAGGCGCGGCAGCATGTTGATCTGCGCCCGGCTCTCTACCTGGAACACGCCGATGGAATCACCGCGGCACAGCATGTCGTAGACGTCGTCCTGTTCCAGCGGCACGTCGGGGAGGCCGTAATCGAGGCCCTCATGCGCGCGTATCAGGTCGAGCGCCTTGCGGATGCAGGTGAGCATGCCGAGCGCCAGCACGTCGACCTTCATCAGCTTGAGCGTGTCGATGTCGTCCTTGTCCCATTCGATGAAGGTGCGGTTCGCCATCACCGCCGGGCCGATCGGCACGATCTCGTCAAGCCGCTTCTGGCTGAGCACGAAGCCGCCGACATGCTGGGACAGATGGCGGGGAAAACCGATGAGGCGGCGGGCGAGGCCGATCACCCGGGCAATGGTCGGGTTGTCCGGGTCGAGGCCCGCTTCGCGCGCCCGCCGCGTCTCGACCTCGCCCCAACTGCCCCACACGGTGCCGGCGAGCCGCGCGGTGACGTCCTCGGTGAGGCCGAGCGCCTTGCCGACATCACGGAAGGCGCTGCGCGGGCGATAGGAGATGACGGTGGCGACGATGCCGGCGCGGTCGCGGCCGTAGCGCCGATAGACATACTGCATCACCTCCTCCCGCCGCCCATGCTCGAAATCGACGTCGATGTCGGGCGGCTCGCGACGTTCGCGGGCGATGAAGCGGGAGAACAAGAGGTTGCTGGTCGACGGATCGACGGCGGTGATGCCCAGCACGTAGCAGACGGCGGAATTGGCTGCCGAGCCGCGCCCCTGGCAGAGGATGCCCTCCTTCTCGGCGAAGTCGACAATGTCGCGGATGGTGAGGAAATAGGGCGCGTAGCCGAGCTCGGCGATCAGCGACAGCTCGGTGTGCAGCTGCCGTTCGACCTTGTCCGGCACGCCGTTGGGGTAGCGGATGGCGGCGCGGCGCCATGTCAGCTTCTCCAGCCATTCCTGCGGGGTGTGGCCGGGCGGCACCGGCTCTTCGGGATATTCGTATCTGAGTTCGCCGAGCGAGAAGTCGATGCGGTCGAGGAAGGCCCGGGTCTCGGCCATGGCTTCCGGCGCCTCGCGGAACAGGCGGGCCATCTCGTCCGGCGCTTTCAGGTGCCGCTCGGCATTGGCCTCGACCAGCCGGCCGGCCGCGTCGATGGTGGTGCCGTGGCGGATGCAGGTGAGCACGTCCTGCAGGTCGCGCTGGTCGGGGTGGTGATAGAGGACGTCGTTCACCGCCAGCAGCGGCACGTCGGCACGGGCGGCGCAGGCCTTCAGCCCGAGAAGGCGGCGGCGGTCGTCGCCACGGCGCGGCATGTCGGCGGCGAGCCATAGCGAGCCGGGCGCCGCCTCGTGGAGGCGGGCGAGGAGATCATCGAGCCCGTCGGGCTGGCGGGGCGGCATCAGGATGAGCGACAGGCCGCCGGCATCGGCCAGGAGGTCGTCGAGCAGCAGGTGGCATTCGCCCTTGATGCCGGCGCGCAGATTGCCGGCGGTGAGCAGCCGGCAGAGCCGGCCCCAGCCGGTGCGGGTCTGCGGATAGGCGAGAATGTCCGGCGTGCCGTCGGCAAAGGCGAGCCGGGCGCCGACCACCAGCTTGAAGGGAAGGGGCGGCGGCTCGGGTTCGCCGTCGTCGTCGGCAGGCGGCGCCTCGACGATGTCCGGATCGTCCGCGCCAGATGAAAGGTCCTCGGAAAAGACTTCTCTGGAAGAACCCATTTTGAAGGGCGGAGTGCCGAGATCGGGATGTCCCGCCCCTGGCCCTGCAGGTTGGGTGGGCGGCGGCGGGTCCTCTTCCTGTCGTTGCGAGGCTGCCGCTCCCTCCATCTCCCGTTGAACGGTCTCGTGCGTGCTCGTCTCACGACACGCCATTTCCTGCTGCCGCGCACCGGCTGCGTCACGGACGGGAGAGGTCATAGACCGAACGTCCTTCCGACCGGCAGGCGGAGTGCGATCCGTTTCCCCGCCGGACGTCGCGTCGATTCCAACACGCGCGGGGTGGGGCCCGCCGGCGGGCGGTGCGACGGGGTGAGTGTCTTTGGCCGCCACTCCGCCGTCCTCTGCCTGTACCGAATTGCCAGCCTCCGTCCGCGCCGCCTTGCCGGCCTGCCCCCGCGCCTGCTTCCAAGCGTTCTGCCAAGCCTCCTCCGCCTCCTGTACCGCCGCATAGGCGCGCACCACGCCGGCCACGGTGTTGCGGTCGGCGATGCCGATGCCGGCATGGCCGAGGGCGAGGGCGGTCTCCACCAGATCCGCCGCGGTCGAGGCGCCGCGCAGGAAGGAGAAGTTCGAGGTGACGGCCAGCTCTGCATAGAACGGGAGCTGCCGCGCCTCGCCCGCCTCCTCCTCCGGGGGCGGCGTTGCGTCGTCATATGCGCTCATGCCGGCCTCCTCACGGGAACAGGCCGTGCAGGAACCAGCGCGGCGTGCCGCCGCCGCGCTCATAGAGGCCGGCGCGGAACAGCCAGAAGCGCCGGCCCTCGCGGTTCTCCACCCGGTAATAGTCGCGCGTGCGCGCGCCTTCCGGTGCCGTCGGCGCCGCGAGCAGGCGCCACCATTCCGGCGCGATGCGCTCGGGACCTTCGGCGCGGGCGACTTCATGCAGGACGCGCCGCCAGCGGAAGCGCAACGGCGGGCCGTCCGGTACCTCCGCCAGTGCCTCGATCGGCTGCGGCGGTTCGAACAGCGTGATCGGGCGGGGCAAGGTTTCCGCCTCCGCTTCCGCCGGCGAGGGCGCGGCCGGGCCGTCGATCGCCGGCACAAGGGCGCCGGCGCGCGAGGGATTGTGGGTGTCGCGCAGCATGAAGCGCAGCACGCGCTCGCGCCCCAGCCTAGTGGTCAGCCGATCGACGAGAGCGGCGATCTCCTCATCCTCGTTGATGCGGCCGTCGAGGCCGATCTGGGCGGCAGCGAGCGGCTCGGCACGCAGCACGGCGAGGCGGACGAGATCGAAGCCGAAGCCGGGATCGAGCGGATCGGCGAGGCTGTCCAGTTTCTCGCGGAACAGCCGGGCGAGCGAGGCGCCGTCGCGCGAGGGGCGGGCGGTCTCCACCGTGAGGCGGCGTACCGCGCCGTCGGTGCGGAAGAACGAAGCCTCGAAGGCGCGTCCGCCCTCGCCGCGGGCCTCCAGCATCCGCCCGACTTCGCCCACCAGCAGGGCGAGCGAGCCCTCTATGTCGCACTCGCGGGCAATCGGCTCGGCGAAGCGTCGTTCGGCGATGCAATCGGGCAGCGGCCGGCGCGGCACGATGCGCGCATCCTCAAGGCCGAGGGTGCGCCGCAGCTTGACCAGCATCTCCTCGCCGAAACGCGCCGCGAGCGGGGTGGCGGGCCGTCCGGCGAGATCGCCAAGCGTCTTCAGCCCGGCGCGGGAGAGCCCGCTCGCCGTCGCCGGCGCCAGCCCAAGGGCCGCGACCGGCAGGCCGGAGAGCCGCCTCGCCTCCTCGCCGGGCGCGATGAGGCCGCCGAGCCCGCAGCGGACCGGGGCGCGGGCGGCGTCCGGCGTGCTCGCCACCACGGCATAGGCGGTGAGGCCGTGCCGCTTCAGATGCGCGAGCAGGCGCGTGCGCAGCGCCACCTCGCCGCCGAACAGATGTGCGCAGCCGCTGATGTCCAGCACCAACCCGTCCGGTGCGTCGAGCGCCACCAGCGGCGTCCAGCGGTCGCAATCATCCGCCACCCGGTTGAGGAAGGCGGCGTCGGCCAGCGGATCGAAGGCGACGACATCGAGATCCGGCAGGCGCGCCCGCGCATCGGCAAGGGTGAGCCCGGGCTCAAGCCCGGCCGCGCGCGCTGCCCGCGACAGCGCGGCGAGCCGCAGTCCGCCGGTCGTCCGCTCGGCAAAGACGAGCGGGCCGGCGGCGCCCGTCGGCCCGCCTTCAGCCGGCGCGGCGGAAGGGGAGCTGGCGCGCGGACTCGCGGAGGGCTGTCGTTCCAGTCGCTGCCTGTCCAGTCTCTCGGCGGACAGGAACGGGAACCACAAAGCGAGGTAGCGCGACGTCGTCGTGGAAGGAACGGGTCTCATGATTCCACTCCAGATGCCAGGAGCCGCCGGCATGGCCGGCACGATGACGCAAGAGCTCGACGAGAAAGCCGGGCGCGCCCGGCGCCTCGCCCGCCAGGGCGCGCGAGGGGGCCGCGCGTATCCGCCAGCGCGTGGCGCCGGCGCTGGGGCCCGGCCGGCCGCTCGGGCGCAGCATCAGCAGGGGGACGCCGGACTCGCCGGCCCGCAGCGACAGGCGGCGCGTGGCGGTGAGATCGAGCGCCTTCGGCTCGCCCCAGGGTTCCAGGATCACCGCGCCGAGCGCCGCGCAGCGTGCCGCATCGTCCGCCGCCCGCAGCGCCGCCTCGGCGCCGGGCGCCCGCACCAGCAGCAGCCGCGCCGGGTCGATCCCCAGCGTAAGTAGCCCGTCCGCCGCGAGACGCCCGGCCTCGGCATCGACGGTCTCCTGCCGCACCCACAAAAGCGGGCGCGTCTCTCCGGCGGGGCGGCCGGCGGCGGCGCGCAGCGCCAGCGCCAGCGCGAAGCCGGCCGCGGCGGCCATGTCGCCAGCCTCGGCGGCGAATATCTCATGCAGCGCACCGCAGGCGAGCGGGCCGCCGAGCGTGGCATCCGCGCGCGGGGCGCCGAGATGGAAGAACTGGGTGCCGCCGGGAAGCCGCTCCGCCTCAAGGCCGGCGAGCATTCCCCGCAGCGCGGAGATAGCCGGTGTCGTACTCATTTTTGTTCCCTTTTTGTTCTATACACTCACCCCGTTCCGGCGGTGGAGTCAAGAGCGGGGAGGGAGACAAGGGAGCTGCGGTGCCCGGCAACCAATGCCGGCGCACAGGGAGCGATGGCCGCGCGTCGTTCAGCCGGCGAAGCCGCCGGCGGCGAGGAAGGCGGCTTCTTCCGGCGTCGTCTCGCGGCCAAGCATGGGGTTGCGGTGGGGGAAGCGGCCGAAGCGGCGGATGATGGCGCGGTGGTCCTCGGCATGGGCGATCCACGGGTCGCCGAGCGGCCGGGTGAGCGTCACGGAGAGGTCCTGGTCGGCGAGATCCTCCGAATGCGCGAAGGGCAGCAGGAAGAACAGCCGGATGTCCGGCTCCACGCTTTGCATGTAGCCGGCGGCCTGCGCCTGCCGCGCATAATGCCGCGCCAGCGGATCGGTGGCGTACATGTGGCCGGTGCCGCGAAAGGCGTTGCGCGGGAACTGGTCGGTCAGGATCAGCAGTGCCAGCGCGCCCTCGGCGCTCGCCATCCAGTCATCATGGCGGCGGGCGGCGGCCTGCATGTGCAGCTCGAGGAAGCCGTCGCGGAACGCGGCGTCGAAGGCGACGTCCTTCTCGAACCACAGATCGCGTGAGCCGGCCTGCCGCCAGAAGCCGCAGACGGACGCGATCTGTGCCGCGATGGCAGGCGTCATCCCGCGGCCTCGCCCGCGGCGGCCGTCGGCAGGTGGGGCGTCGCGTCGGCGATGGCCGGCTTCAAGGGCAGGTTGCCGAGGATGAGGCTGCGCGCGGAGGTGTCGTAGAGGCCGCCGGTGAGCTCGATATCGAGCCGCTCGGCATCGCGGCGACGCACATCGGCGATGATCCGGCTGCGTTCGGTTTCCTCCACATCCATCATGGCGAGCGCCTGCCCACCCATGACAAGGGCGGATTCGAAGGTTTCGCGGATCTGGAAGTCGGCGCCGACATGGATGAGCTCGGCCGCGTTCTCGCGGTCGATGGCGCGCGCGAGCACCGGCACCAGGGGAAACTCGGCCTTGATGAGCTCGGTGATCTTCACCGCGGTCGGGCCATCGTTCACCGCCACGATGATCAGGCGGGCGTCGTGAGCGCCGGCCGCGTGCAGGATGTCGAGGCGCGTGCCGTCGCCGTAATAGACCTTGAAGCCGAAGTCCCGCGAGACGCGGATGAGCTCCGGGTCGGCCTCGATGAGCGAGACCGAGCGGCCGGCCGCCAGCAATGGCTGGCTGACGATCTGGCCGAAGCGACCGAAGCCGATCATCAGCACCGTGGCGGAAAGATTCTCCGCGATCTCGACGCCGTCCATGGAAGGCTGCGGCTTGGGCAGCAGTCGGTCATGGGCGATGATCATGAGCGGCGTCAGCGCCATGGAGACGATGATGGTGGCGGTGAGGATCGCGTTCTCCTCGGTGGTGAGGATGCCGACCGTGGTGGCCGCCGCATAGAGAACGAAGGCGAACTCGCCGCCCTGCGCCATCAGCACCGCGCGTTCGAACGCCTCCCGGTTGTCGGCGCCGAACAGGCGTGCCACCGCGTAGATGGCCAGCGTCTTCAGGATCATGTAGCCGACGACGCAGATCGCGATCAGCTGCCAGTTGGCGCCGATCACCGCGAGATCGAGCGCCATGCCCACCCCGAGGAAGAACAGGCCGAGCAGCACGCCGCGGAACGGCTCGATATCGGCCTCCAGCTGATGGCGGAACGAGCTCTCGGACAGCAGCACGCCGGCGAGGAAGGCGCCCATCGCCATGGACAGCCCGCCGAGCTGCATGGCGAGCGCGGCGCCGAGCACCACGAACAGCGCCGCCGCCGTCATCACCTCGCGCGCCTTGGCCTTGCCGAGGATGCGGAACATCGGGTCGAGCAGGTAGCGCCCGGCCAGCACGAGGGCGAGGATGGAGCCGAGGCCGATGGCGATGCCGGTGAACCGCTCGGCGAGCGTCACCTCGTTGCCGCCCGGAGCGAGGAAGGCCACCAGCGCCAGCAACGGCACGATGGCGAGGTCTTCCAGCAGCAGGATGGCGACGATGCGCCGCCCCTTGGGCAAGGCGAGCGACCGGCGTTCCTCCAGCACCTGCATGACGATGGCGGTGGAGGTGAGCACGAAGCCGGTGCCGGAGACGAAGCTCGGCACCAGCGGATAGCCGAGCGCGAGGCCGACGCAGGTCAGCAACGCGGCGCAGGCGCCGACCTGGGCGAGGCCGAGGCCGAAGATCTCGCCGCGCATGGCCCACAGGCGCGAGGGCTGCATCTCCAGGCCGATGATGAACAGGAACATGACGACGCCGAGCTCGGCGACGTGCAGGATCGATTGCGGATCGGAGAATACGCCGAAGCCGAACGGGCCGATGACGAGGCCGGCCGCCAGGTAGCCCAGCACCGACCCGAGGCCCAGGCGCTTGAACAGGGGCACGGCCACCACTGCGGACGCCAGCAGCACAACGACCGGCAACAGGTCGAAGCCGTGGGCGGCGGCGTGGGAGGCAGTATCGGCAGCGGCTTCGACAGCCATCCGGTGGTCCTTTCGCGCGGGCTCGGGCATCAGTGCCGGCCTTCGCCGGCAACCTAAAGGGGGGCGGGCAGGAGGGCAATTATCGCTCCGGAGGAGTTACTTCCCTTAGGTGACGCTAACGGTCGATTTCGTAACACGGGCGGGCCGCGACCGGCATGCGAGGCGGCAGCCGCGCGCGGGGATGTTCGATCTTGTCTAAAATGAATAATGAATGCAGAATTCATTTGTGACTCAAGGTCACACGCAGGTCCGCCGCACGCCGCGGGCCGTCACCGAGGGATGCTGCCAATGCGCCCGGCATGCTCACGCACAAGCCAATGGACCGGGACGGACGGCATTGCCTCATCCATGAGGAAACGCCATGACCAGAACCTTCCTCGCAAGCGCTTCCGTGCTTGCGGCCCTCGCAGCCGGGACGACACAGGTGAGTGCCAAGGACTACATTCTCGCGACAGGGCGGTGGGACAACACCGCCATCGTGATCGATGTCGAGAAAGCCATCGATCCGGCCAATGACGGGACGCCGAACGCGGTGATCAACCGTCTGCGGGTCACGCCCAACATCGACGGCAAGGGAACCGGCACGCTCGACACGATCGCCAGCGGCCAGCCGATCATCATCGCGATCACGCCGGACCAGACGCGCGCCTATGTCGTCAACCATTCCGGCAAGTCGAAGCCGGAGGATGCGGCGGCCTTCCAGCACGGCCATCCCGGCTCCGTCACGGTGGTCGACCTGGTGAAGGCACTCGACCCGGCGAACAACGGCACGCTGGGGGCGGTCGACGCCTTCATCGATTCCGAAGGCTCCGGCGCCACCGGCTTCGCGGTGTCGGCGGACCAGAAATACGGCATCCTCGCCCATGCCGAAGGACCAGGAAACGAGGATGGCGGCCGGCATATCAACATCGTCGATCTCGCCACCAACAAGGTGATCCACAAGGTCGAGCAGGCCTATGGCAAGCCCGGCCACGACTGCCCGCCGGCGACGATTCCCCACCGGGCGCCGGATCCGGCTTTCGGCTGCTTCCCCGATACCAATGGCGTGACGATCAGCCCGATCGGCGGCGGCACCATCTTCACTGCGAATGGCGGCACAGACGATGTGTCGGTGATCAGCCTGCCCAAGGCTCTCAAGGGCGATGCCGACGCGGAAGTGGCGCGGATTCCGGTTCAGGCCGGGGGATTCGGCATCACCACCAGCCCGGACGGCAAGCTGGTGGCGGTGGCTTCCCGCGAGAGCGCGCGCGACGGCAAGGAAGCCAACACCATCTCCATCATCGATGTCGAGCAGGCCCTGCGCGAACCCGGCAAGGGCGAGGCGGCGCGCATCCTGGTCGGCACCAGCAATCCGGAAGTGCAGACCCGTCCCTTCGTCGCGGCCTTCACGCCGGACGGCAAGCGCATCGTGGTGACGAATTTCCGTACCAACAACCTCTCCATCCTCGATGTCGCCAAGGCCCTGTCGGGCCAGCCGGCGGAACTGGCCCGCATCACGCTGGAGACCCCCACCGGCGAACCGTCGCGGCCGCGCGGCGTGGCCTTCGCCGGCAACGGCAAATATGTCGCGATCAGTGGCGCGCCCAAGGGCAAGCCGGGCAGCGGCGTCGTCTGGCTGGTCGACCTCGACAGCTACAAGGTCGCCGGACGGGTGACGCAGATCGGCAACGAATCCTACATGCTCGGCGGCTTCTCCGGCAAATAGGCGAACGCCGAGACGGGACGATCCATCGGCTTCCCGAGGGCCGTCCGATTCATGCGGGCGGCCGACCGGAACATTGCCGGGGCGACGGGGCGTTGCGTGAGGGGCTTGTCGATGGGCCTTCAGCGCGCCTGCCCGACGCGTCACGCTGGCTCTTCACGCCGGCTCTATGGCGGGGCGGACAGAGTGGGGCATCCGGATCCGGCCGGGCGTCGCGGCAGGCGCGCCAGCGCCTTGTCGGGCTCGACGCGAAAGCGGTGGCTGGCGAGCAGGACTTCCTCGGCCGCCCATGGCCAGCCGCCCCGCATCAAGCGGAACGCCAGCCAGTTGGCGGGACCGGCCCACCAGCGCGGCGTGACAACCAATCGAACGGTGACGAGAGACATGCTCGCCTCGTGCCCATCGCAGAAGATAATACTGGCAAATCGATTCGAATTTGTCACTATTATCCATATTGCCTCGACGGTAGGGAAGCGAGGTTGATGCTGTGCCGTCCTGGCCGTTGCGCGTGGCGGACGGTTCGCACGTTCCCTGCCGTGTGCCTCATGTCGCTTATGGAATGCGGCGGCCAAGCGCCATGCCGATCGCTCCGGCAAGTGCCATCATCGCCAGGACGCCGATGAAACCCGCCATCGTGAAGGCTATCGCGCCTGCCGCCACGCCGACGCTGCCGCCGAGAAACGTGCTGGCATTGACGATGCCGGCACCCTGGCCGGCCTGCGAGGGAGGAAGCGCCGACAGCGCCAGGCGCGGCGCCAGCGCGTAGGGCACGGCAAGGCCGGCGCCCATCATGAGGAAGCCGATCGCGAGCAGCGGAATCGCGGCCAGCACGACCGCAACGGCGGTGAGGGCGCAGGCTACGACCACCATCGCCATGCCGGCGGTGATCGCGTTGCGCGGGCCCATCCGCGCCGAGACGGCGGAAGCCGACAGCGCGAGCGCCAGCAGCGCCGCTCCCAGCGGCAGCAACAGTGCTCCGGCCTCCAGCGCGGTGAGGCCGAGGCCATGCGGGCTCTGCGCATAGAGGTTGAAGTAGAGCAGCAGGCTCATGATGCACAGCATGGCCAGCGCCCCGATGGTGATGCCGATCGAGAATCCACGTTCGGCGAAGAAGCCGAGATTCACCATCGGCGCGCTGGCGCGGGCTTCCACGACCAGCAGCAGGAGCAAGGCGGCGACCGCCAGGGCGAGCGGGCCGATGGCCGACAGCGGCGCCGTCGCGACATGCGGCAGCGCGTGAAGGCCGAACACTACCGAGACCATGAACAGGGCGAGCAGGACGAAACCCGCCCCGTCGGCCCGGCCGCCCGGTTGTTTCCCGGCCCGCGTGCCGGCCCCTCCGACGAGGACGAATCCCGCCAGCGCGACCAGGATCAGCGGGACATTGAACCAGAACACCATGCGCCAGCCGGCGAGATGGGTCAGGCTGCCGCCGAGCAACGGGCCGATGCTGAAGCCGAGCATCAGGAACCCTGTCCAGGCGCCTATGGCCGCTTCACGGCGCTCCGGCGCGGCGCTGCCATTGATCGCCGCGAGCGTGCCGGGCACGGCGAATGCCGCTGCGAGGCCCTGCAGGGCACGGCCGACCAGAAGGACCGCCTGCGTCTCGGCGGTGGCGATGATGCAGGAAGCGAGGCCGAACAGCGCCAGTCCGGCCATCGAGCTCCATCGCGCCGTGAAGCGGTCCGCCGCCCGGCCGCCGAGCACGACGCAGGCAGCGGACATGAGCAGATACGCATTCACCGCCCATTGCACGCCGGCCGGCGTCAGCGACAGCTCGCTCCGCATGAGCGGCAAGGCGGCCATGATCGCCGTGCTGTTGGCTCCCACCGCCAGCATGGCCAGGCAGGATGACCACAAGATCGGATCGAACCCGCCTGGCCGCCGCATCCCTGCACCCCGGTCGTCGATCTGGCACGAGCGTGCATGGTGAGCGGTTCGGGGCGACGAGTCGATCCGTCGCGTGCACGCCGTTCGCCTACCGCTTCGGGTTGAGGACGTCGTTTAGCGCGTCGCCGATGAGATTGAGGCTGAGCGTGGCGAGGAACAGCGCGAAGCCGGGGAAGGCCGCCATCCACCAGGCGCGGTTGAAGAACTCCTGCGCATTGTGAAGCATGGTGCCCCAGCTCATGATGTTGGGGTCGCCGAGGCCGAGGAAGGCGAGGCTGGTCTCCAAAAGGATGGCGCCGGAAATCTGCAGTGTGCCGTTGACGATGATCGGCGGCAGCGCGTTGGGCAGGATCTCGCGGATGATGATGTCGCGGTCCGACATGCCGAGGCTGCGCGCCGCCTCCACGAAATCGCGCCGCTTCAGGGTGAGGAACTCGGCGCGGATCAGGCGGGCGGTGACCGGCCAGGCCAGGATCCCGATGACCAGCACGATGTTCCAGATGCTGGAGCCGAACAGCGCCACGATGACGATGGCCAGGAAGAACTGCGGCAGAATCTGGAACAGCTCGGTCAGCCGCATCAGCGCATCGTCGACCCAGCCGCCGAAATAGCCGGCAATGCTCCCGAGCGTGATGCCGATGACCGAGGAGGTGGCCATGGCGAACACCCCGACGATCAGCGAGGTCCGCGCGCCGTAGATGATGTTGGACAGGACGTCGCTGCCGAGGCTGTCGGTGCCGAGCCAGTGCTCGGGCGAGGGCGGCACGAAGGAATCGCCGATGTCGAGCAGGCCATAGGGGGCGAGCCACGGCGCGAAGATCGCGGTGAACAGGAACACCGCCGTGACGCTCATGCCGAACACCGCCGCCTTCTGGCGGCGCAGCCGCCGCCAGGCGCGCCGCCCCGGCGTGAGGGGCGGGCTGGTCGTTACGGGGACGCTCATCGACATGGCGCTCTCATTGATAGCGGATGCGGGGATCGAGCAGCCCGTAGATGATGTCGACGAGCAGATTGGCCACGATCACGAAGAAGGAGATGAAGATGAACATGCCCATCAGCAGCGGATAGTCCCGCGCGGAGATGGCATCGAAGGTCAGCCGTCCCAGCCCCGGCCAGGCGAACACGGTTTCGGCGAGCACGGCGCCGGCGATGAGGCCGGGGATCTCCAGTCCCACCACCGTCACCACCGGCAGCAGGGCGTTGCGCAGCGCATGGTGCAGCAGCACGGTGCGCTCCGAATGCCCCTTGGCATAGGCGACCTTCACGAAGTCCTGCCCGACCACCTGCAGCATGCTGGCGCGGGTGAGGCGCATGATGAGGCCGAGATTGAAGATGGTCAGCGTCACCACCGGCAGCACCATGTGGTAGGCGACGTCGAGCGCGTAGCGCCAGCCGGTGTAGCCCTCGCGCAGATTGCTCATGCCCTGGATCGGGAACCAGTCGAGGTGATAGCCGAAGGCCAGGATCATCATCTGGCCGAGCCAGAAGATCGGCAGCGAGAAGCTGGTCAGCGACAGGAGGGTGAGGGTGGTGTCGAGGGCGGAGTTCGGCCGCCGCGCCGCCAGCACGCCGAGCAGCACGCCGATGACGGCGGACAGCGTGTACTGGCTCGCCATCAGCAGCAGGGTGGCGGGAAAGCGTTCGAGGATGAGGTCGAGCACCGGGGCGCTCGACACCAGCGAGTAGCCGAGATTGCCGCTCAGCACCTGCAGCACGTAACGCCAGAGCTGCACCAGCATCGGCTGGTCCAGTCCCATCTCGGCCCGTAGCCGCGCCACCAGCTCGCTGTCGGCGCCCGCCTCGCCGATGATGTAGTCGATCGGATTACCCGGCGCCGAATGCACGAGTATGAAGATCACCGTTACCGCGCAGACCAGCAGCGGCACGGTATAGATCAGCCGTCGGATGACGAAGATCAGCAGGCTCATACTCTACTCCCGTCCGGCGCCGGAACCGTGACGCTCATTTCGCGGAAATCTGGTCGAGCGTGCCGTAGCCCGTCACGTCGTCGGTGATGCCGACCACATTGGCGTTGAAGGCGATGGGATAGTAGCGGTCCCACAGCCACCAGTGCGGCGCGTCCTCGGTGATGATGGCGGACGCCTGATGATAGAGCTGCACCCGCTTAGCCTCGTCGAGCTCCTGGGAAGCGGTGTTCAGCAGCTCGTCGACCTTGGGGTTGCAGTAGCCCGAGGCGTTGCGGCCGAACAGCGGCTCGATGCGCGAGCACAGGAAGAAGGTTTGGGCGCCGATCGCCGGATCCGGGCCGCTGGCGAACGAGCCCATGGTGATGTCGAAATCCCATTTGACGAAGGCGCTGTCGCGCCAGGCGCCGGCATCCATGCCCTGGTCGATGAGATCGACGCCGACCGCGGCGAAGTTGGAGCGCATCAGCCGCGCCACGTCGTTCAGCGGGCCTTCCGCCAGCGAGTAGCTCACGCGCAGCGCGAACCTCTTGCCGTCGGCACCGCGCGGGAAGCCGGCCTCGTCCAGCATCTTGTTGGCGAGGGCGGGGTCGAAATCATATTGCCGCACATTCTCGGTATAGAAGATCGGCTGCTCCGAGGAGATCGGCCCGCCCTTCGCGACCTTGCCGAAGCCGAAGCCGGCCTTGTCCAGCATGGCGTTGCGGTCCATCGCGTAATAGAGCGCCTGGCGCACTTCCTTCTTGGCGAGCGGACCCTTGCGGGTGTTGAGGAACGCTTGGTACTGGCCGGCGATCACCCGCTTCTGGAAGGCGACGGTGACGTTCTTCGCCAGCTTCAGCCGGTCGACCTCGCCGAGCGGCATCGAGTTGTAGGTGATGAAGTCGATGTCGCCCTTCTCGATGGCGATGCCGCGCGAGGCCTCGTTGGGGATGATCTGGAACACCAGCCGGTCGATATGCGGCTGTCCCTCGACGTGATAGGCCGGGTTCTTCTCCAGCGCGATGTAGCTGCCCTTCTTGTATTCCTTGAACAGGAAGGGGCCGGTGCCGACCGGCTTCAGGTTGGACGGGTTCTTCCTTGGGTCCTGGCCGTCGTCGAAGATGTGCTTGGAGACGATGGTCGACGAGTTGAAATAGGCGAGGCCGCGCAGCAGCGGCGGGTAGGGGTATTTCAGCTTGAACACCGCCGTCGTCTTGTCCGGCGCGGTGATCGACTCCACCGCCTCCAGCAGGCCCGCCGCCGGGCCGTTATACTTCTTGTTGACGTTCCACAGGCTCCAGGCGACGTCCTCGGCGGTGAAGGGCACGCCGTCGTGCCACTTGATGTCGTCATAGAAGTGGAAGGTATAGGTGAGGCCGTCGGGAGTGATCTCCCATGATTTCGCCAGCGAGGGGACGACGTTGCCGTCCTTGTCGAGGCGGACGACGGTGCTGTAGACCTGCCCGCCGACGATGCTCGACGAGATGTCGGTGGTGATGGTCGAGTTGATCACGGCGAGGTCGCCGGGAATGCCGACCACGAAGGTGCGGATCGGCTTGCCCTGGGCGAAGGCGGCGGTGGAGCCGAGGGCGCAGAGCGCGGCGGCCATCACGAGCGAACGGCGTTTCATCAGCATGGCGGTTCTCCGGGGAACGGACGGGCGGAGCGATGAAGCGGGCGCGAGCATTCCGCGCCCGCCAGCGTCGGCTGTTCAGTTCTTCCAATAGACGACGTCGAAGGCGCCGTAGCCGGTCGGGTCCTCAAGCAGTCCGTCGATCTTCGAGCTGAAGGCGATGGGGTAGTAGCGGTCCCACAGCCACCAGTGCGGGGCGTCCTCGACCAGGATCTTCTGCGCCTGGCGATAGAGCTCGACGCGCTTGGCCTCGTCACCTTCCCGGCCGGCCTTGTCGAAGATCTCGTCCAGCGACGGGTTGCAGTAGCCCGAGGCGTTGCGGGCCATCAGCCGCTCGATGTTGCGGCAGACATAGATGCGCTCGACACCGACCGCCGGGTCCGGGCCGGTCGAGAAGCTGCCCATGGTGATGTCGAAGTTCCAGTCCTTGAAGGCCGTGTCGCGCCAGGCGCCGCTATCCATGCCCATGATCTCGAGATCGACGCCGACGGCGGCGAAGTTCAGGCGCATCAGCCGCGCCACGTCGTCCATCGGGCCTTCCTTGACGTCGAAGCTGACGCGCAGCTTGAAGCGCTTGCCGTCGGCGCCGCGCGGAAAGCCGGCCTCGTCCAGCATCTTGTTGGCGAGGGCGGGGTCGTAGTCGTATTGCCGCACGTCCTGGGTGTAGAAGATCGGCTGCTCGGAGGAGACCGGGCCGACCGCCACCTTGCCGTAGCCGAAGCCGGCCTTGTCGAGCATGGCCTTGCGGTTCATCGCGTAATACAGCGCCTGGCGTACCTCCTTCTTGGCAAGCGGGCCCTCGCGGGTATTGAGGAACGCCATGTACTCGCCGGCGATCATCCGCTTGGCGAAGGTCACGACCAGCTTGTCGTTCTTGCGCAGCCCCTCGGTCTGTCCGAGCGGCATGGCGTAATAGGGGATGAAGTCGATGTCGCCCTTCTCCAGTGCGATGGAGCGCGCGCCCTCGTTCGGGATGATCTGGAACACCACGCGGTCGAGATAGGGCAGGCCCGCGAGATGGTAGTTCGGGTTCTTCTCGAGAATGATGTGGCTGCCCTTCTTGTATTCCTTGAACACGAAGGGGCCGGTGCCGATCGGCTTCAGGTTGGCGGGGTTGTTCCGCGGGTCCTGGCCGTTGTCGAAGATGTGCTTGGGCACGATGGTCGACGAGTTGAAATAGGCGAGCCCGCGCAGCAGCGGCGGCGAGGGGTATTTCAGCTTGAACACGACCGTGCTGGGATCGGCGGCGACGATCTCTTCCACCGGCGCCAGCAGGCCGGAGGACGGGCCGTTATACTTCTTGTTGACGTTCCACAGGCTCCAGGCGACGTCCTCGGCGCTGAACGGCGCGCCGTCATGCCACTTGATGCCGTCATAAAGATGGAAGGTATAGGTCAGCCCGTCCGGCGAGATGTCCCAGGACTTGGCGAGCGAGGGCAGCACCTTGCCGTTGGCGTCGAGGCGGACGAGCGTGCTGTAGACCTGTCCCGAGATGTTGCTCGACGAGATGTCCGTGGTGATCGCCGAATTGATGACCGGCGGATCACCCGGCAGGGCGACCACCATGGTGCCGCCATCCTTGCCGCCGGGCGGCGCCGTCGAGCCCGGGCCGGCCGTCAAGACCAGCGAGACGAGAGCGATGCAGGCGCCGAGCGCGCCGCGTCGCAAGCTTTCCATCGTCATGGATGTCATGGAACCGACCCTGTTCTCTGGAAGATGTTGTTGTCCTTGGAGGCATTGCTCCGGGCGGCGCCCTCTTGCGCGGCGTCCTCCCCGGAGGCGGGCACGTCGAGAAGCGGGTAGTGGCAGGCGGCCAGCCGGCCGGGCGCGTGCTCCCGCAAGTCGGGGGCCTCGATCGCGCAGCGGTCGCGCCGCTGCGGGCAGCGTGGATGGAAGGCGCAGCCGCTGGGCGGGTTCACCGGCGAGGGCATGTCGCCCTTGAGCACGATGCGCTTGCCGCCGGTGCGCGGGCCGAGGCGCGGCAGCGCCGAGAGCAGCGCCTCCGAATAGGGATGCAGCGGGCGCCGGTAGAGCGAGGCGGTGTCGCTGAGTTCCACCAGGCGGCCGAGATACATCACCCCGACCCGGTCGCTGATGTGGCGGACCACCCGCAGATCGTGGGAGATGAACACATAGGTGAGCCCCAGGCGCTTCTGCAGCGTCACCATCAGGTTCAGCACCTGCGCCTGCACGGAGACGTCGAGGGCGGACACCGCCTCGTCGGCAACGATCAGCTTGGGATCGAGCGCGATGGCGCGGGCGATGCAGATGCGCTGGCGCTGGCCGCCGCTGAACTCGTGCGGGTAGCGGTGGATGTGCTCGGTGCGCAGCCCGACCATGTCGAGCAGGGCGCGCGCCTTGTCCATCCGCTCGGATGGCGTGTAGAGGCCGTGGATGCGGTAGGCTTCGGTCAGGATCGAGCCGACCGTCTTGCGCGGGTTGAGCGCGGAGTAGGGATCCTGGAAGACGATCTGCATCTCGCGGCGGCGCTGGCGCATCTCCTGGGCCGACAGCGTGGCGAGGTCCTGTCCGTCGAACAGCACCTGCCCGCCGGTCGGCGGCGCAAGGTGCAGGATGCAGCGTCCGAGCGTGCTCTTGCCGCAGCCGGACTCGCCGACCAGTCCCAGCGTCTCGCCGCGCCGGACCGACAGCGACACGCCGTCCACCGCCTTCACCGCCGCCGCATCGGAGCGCAGGAAGGCGCGGCGGCCGGGGAAATACTTCCGGACGTCGACAAGGCGCAGCAGCGGCATGTCGTCCGCTTGCGCGAGGTCCGCCGCGTGCGGCGCGGTCGACAGGGGAGCAGGATCACGCGTCATAGAGCCAGCACCTGACCTTGTGAGCGGTACGGACTTCGCGCAGCGGCGGCTCCTCGGCCCGGCAGCGCGCCCGCACGTGCGGGCAGCGGGTCTGGAACGCGCATCCGGCAGGGAGCTCCGCGAGATTGGGGACGCCGCCGCCGATCACCGGCAGCAGGCGATCCTCGGGCAGGTCCTCGTCGAGCTTCGGCACCGAGCGCATCAGGCCGAGCGTGTAGGGGTGCAGCGGTTCGTCGAACAGCGTGGCGACCTCGGCGACCTCGGCGATCTGGCCGGCATACATCACCGCGACGCGGTCGGCGGTTTCCGAGATGACGCCGAGATCATGGGTGATCAGCAGCACCGAGCAGCCGAAATCGCGCTTGAGATCGATCAGCAGGTCGAGAATCTGCGCCTGGATGGTGACGTCGAGCGCGGTGGTGGGCTCGTCGGCGATGATGAGTTTCGGGCGGCAGGCGAGGGCGGTGGCGATCATCACCCGCTGGCGCTGGCCGCCGCTCAGCTCGTGGGGGAAATTGGCGAGGCGCGCCTTCGGATCGGGAATGCCGACGCGGCCGAGCAGGTCCTTCGCCTCGCTGAGGGCCTGGGCCTTCGACAGCCCCCGATGCAGGCGCAGCACGTCGGAGACCTGGTCGCCGATGCGCAGCACCGGGTTCAGCGAGGTCATCGGCTCCTGGAAGATCATGGCGATGCGGTTGCCCCGCACCTTCTGCATCTGCCGCACCGAGGCCCGTGCGAGATCTTCGCCCTCGAACAGGATCTCGCCCTGCACGATGCTGCCGGAGGAGGGGATGAGGCGCATGATGGAATGCGCCGTCACGCTTTTTCCCGAGCCGGATTCGCCGACCAATCCGACAACCTCGCCGGGGCCGATGTCGAGGTCGACGCCGCGAACCGACTTCACCACGCCGTCTTCGGTGCGAAAGTGGGTGTGAAGGTTGCGGACACTTAGGACGTCTTCGGACACGACTCCCCCATTTCGGCAAGCGGCGGTTCAGGGGGCGGAGGGGCCTTGGCTCCTCCGCGTCGGCAGGTCGCCGTCGAAGGCGCTCAGATCGTCTCGTGCTGGGTGTGCTCGACCCGCTTCTCGTCGCTCAGCTGCAGGCGCCAGCCGTCGGGATCGCGCAGCAGCGCGTTCTTGCGCCCGGTGGACGGGGAGGGGTGCACGTCGCGGTAGAAGCTGATCCCCTTGTCCACCAGATCGGCGTGGGTGCCGTCGATGTCCCGCACCTTGAAGGAGATGTGGTTGATGCCGGGGTTTTCCTCGGTCAGCAATTGGTGAATCTCGAAGATCGGCTGGTTGTCGCCCGGCAGCTGGAGTTCGGCCGATCCGCCATGATGATCGGTCCAGTTCAGCAGCTTGAATCCAAGCTTCTGATAGAATTCGACGTATTCTTTCACATCGCGAACGATGATCTCGATGTGATCGATGCCGACAATCATGGAAGTCTCCCTTTTTCACTGAAATGAGGCACATGGCCGGCCGCTTCGGGGCCGTGCCGTTATTGGTCGACTAGCCGGAACGACGGCGTCGCTCCGGCGATCAAGCCTTCATCAAACATCCCCGTGCCGTGCGTGCCGGGCCGGGGTTGTTCGTATCGGGCTTAACCAATCGTTTGACCAATTAAGGACCTATTGTAAATTGGTTTGCAAGCGCCATTCTCCGTGAGGGGAATATTTTTTGCGCTTGACACATTCTGGGGCACTCGCCATCACCATTGATGTCGATTGGTCCGCACGCTTCGACATGAGGAGAGCGATGGATTTTGCGGACGTGGCAGGTGCTGCCGAAATTCAGTCCGGCAGGGAGCTCGCAGCCTATACGCAGTTGCAGGCTTTCCTTGCCCAATCGGAATTGGTTGCCAATCAGCGCCTGCCACCAGAGCGTGAGCTGTGCGACCTCCTGGGCGTGTCGCGCGGCGAACTGCGCAAGGCACTCGCCATCGCCGAGGCCGACGGCCAGGTCTGGCGCCATGTCGGCAAGGGCACCTTCATCGGCCCCCGACAAGCCGAGGGACCGGCGGAGGTCGTCAGTCTGGCGCACCTGACCAGTCCGGCGGAGGTGATGCGGGCGCGGATCCTGTTCGAGCCGATGATGGCCCGCGAGGCGGCGGCCAACGCCACCTCGGCGAATATCGCCGAGATGCGGCTGTGCCTGTCGCGCGGCCGAGAGGTCACCTCATGGCGCCGCGCCGAGCACTGGGACAATCGCCTGCACCGGGCCATCGCCGAATCCGCCCGCAACCCGCTGCTGCTGGTGATGTTCGACACGCTGAACACCGTGCGACGGGCCGTGGCGTGGGGGCGTTTCCGCGCCGATCCGGACGGGCCGCAGCCGGGGCGCACCGAGTTCCAGGAGCACGAGAACATCGTGACGGCGATTGCCGACCGCAATCCGGCCAATGCCGAGAGACTCATGCGCGTTCATCTTGAGAATGTTGCGTACAAGCTGCTGGGCTCGCGCTAGCGCGGGTGGCGGGCTAGGCTTCCGAGTTTGCAAGGCGACCGTCCGTTTCGACCGTCGAGGGCGGCCGTTCGGAAGATGCGACGCCGATCCGTCGGAAGAACATCAAGGAAAAATTAGATCGTAGTTTCAGGTTTATTCTACGGGTGCATATTACCTGGCGTAAATCATTACCAATTGTTTAGGTAGATGTTCACGTGCCATTCATGACGGAAGTACCATTCTGCGCTTCATAACTGGCTACAGACGAATGCCAAATGAAGGAGTAGGCATCATGAAGCGCGCCATTATCCTTGCCTCCATCCTGTCGATGCTAGGAACATCTGTGGCGCTCGCCCAGAATGCTCCGCCGCCGCGCCCGAACGCCTCGCAGGGGCAGAAGCCCAATCAGGCAAAGCCTCAGCCCACCCGTCCGCACACGAGCAAGCCGCAGCCCCACCGGCCGCAGGTGGCCAAGCCCGCGCCGCATCATTCGCAGTGGTCCCGTGGCAGGCAGCTGCCGCCCAATTACCGGCACAACGTCGTGCGGGACTACGGGCGCTATCGCCTCGCCCCGCCGCCGCGCGGCTATAACTGGGTGCGGGTGAACAACGAATATCTGCTGATCGGCATCACGTCGGGGATCATCTCGTCCATCGTCCGGCCGTACTGAGCCGGCAGCGCGCGGGAGGGGCGCGCGACGCCCCTTCCGCCTCCCGCCTGTGCGCCTTGCCGCGCGGGCTCCTTGCTGAGGTGTGCCGGCGCGCCACCGGATCGGCGGCCGTCACGGATTGAGCGGGCGCTCCCGATAGGCCGGCAGCACCCGCAGCGCGAACTCCACCAGATTGGCCTCGTCCTTCTCGCCACGGCCGAAGGCCTCGATCAGCGCCGAGGCCAGCCGGTGACGAATATCCGGACTGACCGGGCCGGTCTCCATCGCCTGGGCGATCTGCTGTGCCTTCGTCATGCACCTGTCGAGCAGCTTGATGGTGGCGGGATCGAAGCGGACGGAACGCGACGGCATGTGTCTTGGTACCTCTGGCGGCCATTTGCGGCTCGCGCGCTGATGTAGGAGCCTCACGCGCTGCGGCAAGGTCGATGTGTGCCATGGCCGGGCGATCGCGATCACGAAGCCGGCAGGGCAGACCCTCCATCACATGAGGAGAAGGCGTCATCGCGGCATCGGCCGGATGACGGGCGGTGCCGTTCCGGCCGCCGGCGCAGTCGGTGGCTGCAATCGCCGGCAAATCGTCCTACCAAGCACGGTGCGGACGCGGAGCGGACCATGGCGCGGACGGCGCCGGAGGAGAAAAACCGACGTGAGTGACGACCGGACACAACTGCCGAGCTATCGGCTTCCCGCCCTCGACCAGGACTTCCTGCTCGGCGATTCGATGCGCGGCGTGCGCTTCCTGCTCGAATACGCCAAGGCCGAGGAAGAGCTGCGGCGGTGGCGGATCCGCTCGACCGTGGTGGTGTTCGGCTCGGCGCGGGTGCGGGAGGACGGGCCGGGACGCCAGCCTGTCCTCTACGAACAGGCGCGGGCCTTCGGGCGGATCGCGTCGGAGCGTGGCGGCGCGCTCGGGCTCGGCGACCACGGCGTGCGCGACAACGTGATCGCCACCGGCGGCGGGCCGGGGCTGATGGAGGCGGCCAATCGCGGTGCCTTCGAGGCGGCGGCGCCGAGCATCGGGTTCAACATCAGCCTGCCGCACGAGCAGGCCCCCAATCCCTACACCACGCCGCAGCTCACCTTCCGCTTCCACTATTTCGCGATGCGCAAGATGCACCTCGCCATGCGGGCGAGCGCGCTGGTGGTGTTTCCCGGCGGCTTCGGCACGCTCGACGAATTGTTCGAGATCCTCAACCTGCGGGCGACGAACAAGGCGCAGCCGGTCGGCATCGTGCTGTTCGACGAGGCCTATTGGCGCTCGGTGATCAATTTCCGCGCGCTGGTCGACAACGGCATGATCGACGAGGACGAGTGCGGCCTGTTCGAGTTCGCCGACACCGCCGAGGATGTCTGGGCGAAGCTTATTGCCGGAGGGTTGAAGGTGCCGGCCTGATCCGGCCGGCGCGGGCGTCGATCCAGTTGGCGATCTCCGGCCAGGTTTCCGCATGCGCCCGCCGCCCGGCGAGTATGGCGAGGTGCTGGAGGCCGACGCCGACCTCCGGCGGGTGCTCGACGATGCGGGTATCGTCGCTCGCGATGCGGGCGAGGAACGGCTCGACCGCCGTGCGCGGACCGATCTCATCCGCCGGATTGACGAGGGCGAGCACCGGCAGGCGCAATTGCTGCGGACCGAGCCTGCGGCCGCCGAGTTCGATCCGCCCGCGGCGGAACCGATCCTCCCGGTAGAGCCAGCGGACGATCTCGTGCACCAGCCGGCCGGGGAGGGGCACCTCGTCCAGCGCCCAGCGTTCGACGTGGACGTGGATGTCGAACGCCGCCGGGTCGGCAAGGCTCAGCGCGGCGTCGAGCCAGCGCGACCACACGAAGGTGCTCGGCGACAGCAGGGCGCAGCCCTGTGACAGCAGCGAGCCGGCCACCGGGCTGTCCTCAGGCGTCTCGGATTTCTGCGCCACCACGACGTCGCGGAACGGGCTGGAGCCGGCCTCGAAGCAAAGAGGGGCGCCGAGCAGCACCAGCCCGGCGAAGCGGGGAGGCTCGAGGGTACAGGCGAGGGCGGCGAGCGTGCCGCCAAGTGAATGTCCGGCGATCACCGGCACCGCGCCGGCGCGTTCGGCCGCGATGAGGCGGGCGGCGGAGAGCAGCGCCAGCACATAGGCGGCGATGCCGGCCGGCGCGTCGCCGCTGCGTGGCGGCTCCCATTCGACGAGATGCACCGCAAAGCCGTGGTCGAGGCAGAAGCGCACCGGGCTCACCTGCGGCGTCAGGTCCCAGACATAGGGGCGCTTGATCGGTGCCGGCACGAAGAGCAGGGCAGGCCCGTCGGACCCGCCGGCATAGCGGCGGAGCCGCCAATGCGGGCCCGTCGCGATCACCTCATAGGGGGTCTCATGCGGCTGGTAGCCGAACATATCGAGCGCGCGCGCCTGGGCGTGGCGCAACTCGTCCATCGCCGCGAGCTGCACGGCGCGCAGCCCGGCGAACGCCTCGGGCATGGAGTGCTGCGAGACAGGTTGCTCCATGACGTTCCGCTCCTCGAACGTCGTCGGACCACCACCGCGATGCGGCCGGTGGCCGGACATCGACAGAGAGCGTAGCACGCGATTATGGCAGATCGGCAGACATCCGGCCTATCGGCAGGACGCCCGTTCTCAGCTGCAGCGGCCGAGGCTCCCCGCCGTTCTCAGCTGCAGCGGCCGAGGCTCCCCGGCGCGCGGGTCCATTCCATCGTCTCGCCCAGCGCCTCGAGGCCGACGAAGCCGATCATCGCCAGCCGCCCGTTCTTCCGGAGCTCGGCGGACAGACGGTAGCGGCTGCCGGTCTCGGGATCGTAGATCCAGCCGCCCTCGTAACGGTTGCCCTTGGCCTGCAGGTCGCCGAACACGCGCAGGCCGCAGATCGGCCGGTTGCGCGCCGAGGTGTCGGGATTGCGCGCGTCGCGCAGCGGCTGGCCGTCCATGGTCGGCGTCTTCAGCCAGACGATGCGGCCGCACACCGCCCCGCCGCACGGCGCGATCTCGACGGCGCCTTGTCCGTCATCGGTCACCCACACGCCGCTGATGTCCTCGGGCGCGGCTTCGGCGGCCGGGGCGGCGACGAGAAGGGACAGTGCCGCGAGGGCGGACAGCATCAGAGGTCGGCGCATGATTTCACTCCCGTGGACGGTGTCGACGCGGCAGGTTTGGCCTGCTCAGCGGTTTTGGCCTCGTTCGGCTCGGCCTCGGGGCCGATCAGCCAGACCCCGGCGAGAATGAGGGCGATTCCGAGCGCGGGCACAAGCCCCACACCCTCGCCGAAGATCAGCCAGCTGGCCAGCGGCACCGTGACATAGCTCAGCGTCGTCAGTGGGAACGCCTTGCCGAGCGGGCAGTACTTCAGGATCAGGATCCAGGAGGCATAGGTGGCGAAATAGAGCAGCGCCGCCACCCAGCTCGCCGGCGACTGAGCCACCGCCTGCAGGAAGGCCGGGCTGATCGGCATGTCGCCGATGGCGCGCGAGGTCGCCTCGAAGGCGATCTGGGTGCCGGTGTCGACCAGGAGATAGATCCCGACCAGCACGGGAAAACGCAGCGAGGCGGCGATCATGACACCTGCTCCCGCTTGTGGTGCGCCACGAGGTCGGGGTCCCAGCGCGGAAAGCCCAGCCACGGCACGGCGAGGCGCACCAGCGCGTGCAGGGCGGGGTTGAGGTGCTTCACCATGATGGTGGAGGGTCGCAGCCCGCTGCCGTAGCGCAGCTTCGAGGCGAAGGCGGTCTGCCCCGTCTGCAGGAAGCGCTTGCCGAGACGCTGGCACAGTTTCACGTTTTCCGCCCAACTCACCGCGTAGAGATCGTGGTCGCGGGCCAGCGGATAGGCCATGCCGAGGAATTTGTCGATCACCCGATCCGGTTCGAGCAGCAGCAGGTTGAACGCCGCCAATTGGTCGCCGATCCGGTAGAAGGCGAACAGCGTGCGCTCGGGCTGCGCGGCGGCGACGCGCTCGAAATAGCCGTCCGGCAGGTCCTCGAAGTCGCCATAGCGCACATGGCTCTGCGCCCGCGTCGCGTCATAGAGGGCGCGCACCTCCTCCTCCAGCCCGGCGATGGAATGGCGCCATTCGACGCTGACGCGGTCGGCGCGCTTCAGCTTGCGGCGCAGGTCCTTGCGGGTGGCGGAGGACAGCCGCGCCAGCCAGTCATCGACAGTGGAGGTGCCGGCGAGGTCGAGCACCGCATGCGGCAGGCTTTCCAGCACCACATAGCCGGCGGCCCGCAGGGCAGGGCCGACGCGCTCCATCTCCGCCGGGTCGAGGTCCTTGACGGCGATCAGCCCGGCCTTCTGCCGCCGGGCCTCGGCCTCGACGCCGCGCAGCAGTTCGGCGAGCACGGCGTCGCGCTCCGCTGGGGTGAGCATTGGATCAAGCGCCACCGGGCAATTCTCGGTGAAGGGCGAGCCGATGGCGAGCAGCCGCCATTCCTGGCCGCGCAGCAAGGCGCGCGCGCCCGAGCGTGCCAGCCGGCCGAGCTGATCACCGAGCGAGCCGCCCGCCTGTGCCGCGCTTTCCTCCTGGAACGGGGTGTCCAGCCGGTAGCCGACGGTGAACAGCGGCAGGCCGCCGCGAAATCCTTTGCCATCCGTGAGGCTGGCCGCCGCCAGGCGAAAGCTGGGTGGCGTGCCGGTCTCGCAGGCGACCAGATAGTCCCACCCCTCGGCGTCGTCCGGGCGGCACGCGATCCAGTCCTGCCGGGCGATGTCGGTCACGCCGGCATGGATGCGCACCTGCCGTCCGGCAGGCGTGCCGGCTCCGGTCGATGAGGTTGTCATGCCGGAGTCCCGGGATGCCGCCGTCTGCCAGGATGAACGCCCTTCGCCGGCCGGCAGGCCGAGCGACAGGGGCTCATGAGCCATGGCCCGCCCCGACGGAGGCCAGCGCGGCCGATCCGAGGCCGGGAACGAGGTCGGCGGCTTCGCGCCCACCCGGCGCCGCGACTGCCTCCGCCGTGACATTGGCATTGGCGGCGGCACTCGGCCGCGCCCAGCCGGTCGGCTCGGCCTGCTCGGCCTCGACATCGCGGGCGATGCGGTTGACGAACTCCACCACCCGGTCGCCGACGAGGTGCCGCTGCCGGTCCACGGTGACGAGATGGTAGCTGTCCTCCAGCACCATGGTGTCGACGACGCCGCCGAGGCGGCGCTGCAAGGTGATGGCGTTGTCGAGGCTGGCGATGTCGTCGTGTCGGGCGTGCACGACCAGGGTGCGCTGGCGGATCAGCGGAAGCATCGGCTTGATCTTGGCGGTGAGCCGCCACAGCTCGCGCAGCGCCATGGCCGGGGTGGCGAGCAGGCCGGCTTCGGCGCTGCTGCCGTGGCGCATGGAATAGGCGACCATCGCCCGGGTGCGCTCGTCCTTCAGCCCGTAGGGCTCGCGCTCCTCGAAGCGGTAGCGCCGGCCGAACGGCGTGTTGATGAACAGCCGCAGCAGGAAGCTGTATTTCGGGATCGACCAGCCGTCATAGGTCAGGGTCGGCGCCAGCATGACGAGCCCGCGCACGCGCTGCGACTGGCGTGCCGCTACCAGCGCCGCCAGCACCGCGCCCATGGAGAGGCCGCCGACCAGAATGGTCGAGCAGCGCTTTTCCAATTCGTGCAGGGCGTCGACGGCGCTGTCGTACCAGTCCTCGAAGCCGGTGGCGGTCAGGTCGTCCTCGGTGCCGCAATGGCCGGCCAGCTGGCAGCACATGGCGGTGTAGCCGGCCGCCGCGAGCCGGCGCGCAATGTCGCGCATCTCGACCGGGGTGCCGCCGAGGCCGTGGATGAGCAGCACGCCGACCGGACCGCGTTCATAGAGAATGGAATGATCGGCCACGGCCTTCACCACGTGCCTTCCTCACAGTTCACTGGCGACGAGAACAATGCCCGCCATGATCAGCAGTGCCCCCGCCCAATGGTTCCGGCCCAGCCGCTCACCGAGAAACAGGTGGCTGGCCGCCAGAACACCGAGAATGTTCAGGCTGGCGAGCGGAAAGGCGATGGAGAGCGGCACCAGGGCCAGAATGCGGATCCATATAATGAATTCCGCCACATATATACCGATTCCGGCCAGCAGCCAGGGCGTCGCCACCAGCGAGCGGACGAAGGCCCCCCAGCGGCCCTTTTCAGGTGTCGGGGTATTGTCCGCCCCCAGCTTGAAGGCGATCTGGCCGAGAATGTCGCAGGTGACGGAAAGCGCAAACAGCGCGACGAGTTCGAGCGTCATTGCAGCAGCGCCTCCATCGCCGAGACGATGCGCAGATTGGTCGCCTCGTTGACGGCGATGCCGGCATCGGGCGGCACCGGGCGCTGGTCGCGGTCGAGCCGGGCGAGCAGCGAGCGCACCAGCCCGAGCGGGCCTTCCGGCGAGTAGTCGCCGCAGACGTCCATGCCGATCAGCGGCCGCCGGGCGGCGATGATGTCGATCGCCTCCAGCACCGCGTCAAGGCTGAGGCGGCCCTGGTCCCAATTGGTCACCGCCTCGGCGGAGGTCAGTGCGTCCTTGTCGAGGCTGACCCAGACCGGCGCGTCGGGCAGCCGCTCGGCGATGCCGGCGATGCGCCCGGCCCAGTCGTCCTGCGCGAGGCCATGCCAGCGCAGGCCGTCGCGGGCGAGGCCGCCCTTGCCGTGCGCCCCGGCATTCTCGAAGGAGGGGCCGGCATAGAACGTTGCGCCGTCGAACCAGGGATGCAGTTCCAGCCGGCCGGAGCGCAGCGCGCCGACCGCGCCGCCCCGCAGCTGCGGCGCCTCGATGTCGGCGCTCGCCGGGCCGAGCGTGACGACGCGCAGCACCTGCGGCAGTTCCAGCGCCCGCGCCACCCAGGAGCCGCAATTGATGCTGGAGGGAAAGCGGATCCAGTCCGGATGGTTGTCGAAATGGATGATGCTCACCGGCTGCTTCAGCCGCTTCACCAGCAGCAGCGACAGATGGTGGAAATCGCCGGAGCCGATGAAATGAATGTCGCCCGGCGCCGGCGGGCCGAGCCGCGCGTCGAGGGCGTCGAGCGCCTCCTCCGAGGCCAGCAGCCGCAGGCGCGGGGCAAGGTCGCGGGCGGCGACGACATCGCCGCCCGAGCGTGCGCATGACGCGACCAGACCGGGCTGGGCCGCAAGCGAGCCATCCGTGTCCAGCAGGCGTATGCGCATCGGCGTCACCGGGGCGTGACCCGCTCGAACAGCTGGTCGAGCAGGGCGAGGGCAAGATCGATCTCCTCATAGGAAATCGTCAGCGCCGGCGCCACGGTGATCACGTTCTTATGGTAACCGCCGATGTCGAGCACCAGGCCGTAGCGCTCGCCGCCATGGACGAGGTCGCCCTTCAGCGCTTCGTCGACCATCAGGTCGACCAGCTTCTTCGACGGCGTGTAGCTGTCATGCGGCTCGCAGATCTCGATGCGCAGGGCGAGGCCGAGGCCGTCGACGTCGCCGACGATCTTGTGCTTCTCCTTGAGCGCCTTCAGGCCGTCGAGGAAATAGGCGCCCTTGGCCGGCACGGTGGTCTCGTAGTCATCCTCGCGCATCATGCGCATGGCTTCGAGCGCCACGGCGGTGCCGAGCGGGTTGGCGTTGAAGGTGGAGTGCGTCGAGCCGGCCGGGAACACGGTCGGGTTGATCAACTCTTCGCGCGCCCAGATGCCGGACAGCGGGTTGAGGCCGTTGGTCAGCGCCTTGCCGAACACCAGCACGTCCGGCGTGACGCCGAAGTGCTCGATCGACCACAGCTTGCCGGTGCGGTAGAAGCCCATCTGGATTTCGTCGACGACGAGCAGGATGCCGTGCTTGTCGAGCACGCGCTTCAGCTCGGGGAAGAAGTTCGGCGGCGGGATGACGTAGCCGCCGGTGCCCTGGATCGGCTCGACATAGAAGGCGGCATATTCCGCCTGGCCGACCTTGGGGTCCCACACGCCGTTATATTCGCTCTCGAACAGGCGCTCGAACTTCTTCACGCACAGCTCGCCATATTCCTCCTTCGACATGCCGCGCGGGCCGCGGAAGTGATAGGGGAACTCAATGAACTGCGCGCGCTCGCCGAAATGGCCGTAGCGGCGGCGGTAGCGGTAGGAGGAGGTGATCGCCGAGGCGCCCAGCGTACGGCCGTGATAGCCGCCCTCGAAGGCGAACATCAGGCTCTTCCCGTTCGAGGCGTTGCGCACGATCTTCAGCGAGTCTTCCACCGCCTGCGCGCCGCCGACGTTGAAGTGCACGCGGCCCTTCTGGCCGAAGCGCTCCTGCGCGCCGATGGCGATCTCGGCGGCGAGCTCGATCTTCTCCTTGTGGAGATACTGGCTGGCGACCTGCGGCAGGCGATCGATCTGGCGCTTCAGCGCCTCGTTCAGGCGCGGATTGGCATAGCCGAAATTGACCGCCGAGTACCACATCTGCAGGTCGAGGAACTGTTGGCCCTCGTCGTCATAGATGAAGGAACCTTCGCAGCGCTCGAAGATCTTCGGCACTTCCGTGTAGTGTACCGTATCTCCGTAGGAGCAGTATTCGGCTTCCAGAGCATAGAGACGTTCGCGGTCGTTCTCACTCGCCAGCGGATTGGAGGTCGGATTACGGTCAAGCATTGAGGTCCTCGAACGAAGTTCCGGCGGAAGCCGGCAGGGTTGGGCTCATCTCCGAGACGAGCGCGGGCAGGAAGGCAAGCACGTCGGCAAAGCTGGACACTGCCAGATGCGGCAGGGCTTCATCGGCGCAATAGGCGGCGAGGCTTCCCTTCGCGAAGACGAAATCAGCGCGCCGAGCAAGGCAAAAATCGGACCGCCCGTCGCCGACCAGCACCAGGTGCTGCTTGCCGTCGGTGGCGGCGCATTTGCAGGTGCCGCTGCCGCAGCCTTCATTGCCGTTGCTGAAGCTGGCGGCCCAGCGATCGCCACCGACCGGCACCATGCGGTTGCAGGTGACGGGAAGGTCGAGGCCGGCGGCGGCCAGCAGCGGCAGGATGGACACGTCGAACCCGTCGGACACCACCGAGACGTCGGCGCCGTACTGCCGCGCGGCTGCCACGAAGCGCGGCACGTCCGGATCGAGCGTGATCGCGGAGAGGGCGCGGCGCACATCCTGCTCGCTGGCACGGATCAGCGCGACCTGCGCGGCGAGGCACTCGCGTGACGAAATTTCCCCGGCCTGCCAGCGATCTTCGATGTCGCGCCATTCCGGCTCGGCGAAGCTCTCCAGCAGGAAGTCGGTGGTATCGATGGGGCAGATGGTTCCGTCGAAATCCAGTGCGAAGTGAAGCCGCGAAATCACGTGCATGAGGTTACCGATGGTCATGTATATGTTCTGACGAGTCTATGCCCGCTTCTCGAACGACTTTCTTTCACATAGCTAGCAAAATTTCTTTTCAATTTCGCCTGCTTCTAAGGTCGGGGGCATGAGGTGCCCACCCGACTGTCACCAATCTGCCACGGTGGTGCTGATCCCCTTGAAATCGTTGCGTCAACTTGCGCGGGTATGCGGACGATGCATGGCCGGTCTGTCCTCATCTAGGGTTGAGCTGAGGGCTCCGCCAGATGGGGTTTCGATACTTCGCCGCCCCGGCGCGAAAGCAATGCCGTGGCGGTACGCGGCACATGACGTCAGGTGCCGGGACGATGCCCGGCTTCGCGTGGCCGGCCGATTTCGTCGGGCGGGCGGACCGGGTCGGGTGTTCGACGGCGGGACTCAAGGTCATGTAAGCTGATGCCAAGCTGCTTGTGACGGCGGGGATCCGGCCATGCGTCTGTTGCTCGTCGAAGATGATTGCGAAGTTGCCAGGATGCTTGAAGCCGCCCTTGAGCCGGCGGGCTTCGCGGTCGATCACGTCGCGAGTATTGCCAGTGCCGAGGCGGCCCTTGCGGCCGGGCATCATGACATCGCCGTGCTCGACCTGCGCTTGCCGGACGGCAATGGCCTCGATCTGCTGAAGCGGTGCCGGGCGAACGGCGTCGCCATTCCGATCCTCATCCTCAGCGGGCGCGACAGTCCGGCGGAGCGGGTGCGCGGGCTGGAGGAGGGCGGCGACGACTACATGGGAAAGCCGTTCCATCTCGATGAGCTGGTGGCCCGGCTGCGGGTGCTGCTGCGCCGGCCGAACCAGGCGCTGGGCATTCATCTCATCATCGGCAATGTCGACTTCGATACCGTCGCCCTCAAGGTGACGGTGGCGAACCTGCCGCTGTCGCTGTCGCGGCGAGAGCTCCGTTTGCTTGAGCTGTTCATGCGCCGGGCCGGGCGTGTGCTGACCAAGGACGTCATCGAGCACGCGCTGTACAGCTTCGACGACGAGATCGAGTCGAACGCCGTGGAGGTGCTCATGCATCGCCTCCGCCGCAAGCTGGCCGACGCCGGCGCCAACTCGGGCATCCAGACGCTGCGCGGCATCGGTTACGTGATGGACGACGCAAGGTGAGCTTGCCGCCCCCCGCGCCGCCGGCCGGCATGTCGGTGTGCCAGCTCGGCCGCCGGTGCGAGCGCAAATAGGGAGGCGTCCCGCCATCGTTCTTTTGCCGGCGGGCGTGGATACCGTCCAACACGTCGCCTGTAGGGCGACGACATATAATATGCCAACTGACTTGATATTTTCACGATAAAAAATTTTCAATTTCGTACTAAAGCGGACCAATTGTAAGCTTGCCGTAAGGTTGCCTGCTCAGATTGCTGAGGGAACGGATGTTGAGGGGCTACTCAACCCGATCGTGGAGTATCAGTTCCGCCAGGATGCGATCTGTCGTCACGCTTTTCTAGGCTAGAGGCATAGCCCGGCATTCCCTGGTCCGATGGGACGGGGCCGTCGTTGGTTGATGCGGCCAGATAGCTGATATCGCTCATCTTATCCCGCAATTCGACATTCATCATCACTGCGAGATCGAAGGTTCTGCACCCATGCAAAGAGCGATGGCGCATGCCCGTATCACCCGCGATGCCACCCTGCGCCGGAACCGTCGGATTCTGGTCACCGGCGGGGCGGGCTTTGTTGGCTCCCATTTGTGCGACCGGCTTGTCGAGCGCGGAGCCCATGTTGTTTGCCTCGACGATCTATCGACCGGAAGGCGGCAAAATATCGAGCACCTGATTGGCAATCCGCGTTTTTCGTTGCTGGTGCACGATGTGGTGGAGCCGCTGCCGATCCGTCTCGAGGTGGACGAGATCTACAACCTCGCATGCCCGGCCTCGCCGCCGGCCTATTCCGCCGTGCCCATCCACACCACGCTGACCAGCGTGCTCGGAGCACACCATCTCCTCGAGCTGGCGACGGAGCAGAATGCCCGGATCCTGCAGGCTTCGACATCCGAGGTCTATGGCGATCCCGAGGTAAGCCCGCAGTCGGAAACCTATTGGGGGCACGTCGACCCGATCGGTCCACGCGCCTGCTACGACGAAGGCAAGCGCTGCGCGGAAAGCCTGTTCTTCGATCATGCGCGCCTTCTGGGAACGCGGATCAAGATCGCCCGGATCTTCAATACCTACGGTCCGCGCATGAGCACGGATGACGGGCGCGTCACCTCGAACCTGATCGTGCAGGCGCTGTCCGGCGCCGACATGACCGTGTATGGCGACGGCTCGCAGACCCGGTCCTTCTGCTATGTCGACGAGACGGTCGAGGCGCTGATCCGCCTGATGGCGACGCCAGACTCCGTGGTCGGGCCGGTCAATATCGGCAACCCGGACGAGCGAACCATCAATGATTTCGCCGCCATCGTGCGGCGGATGACCGGGTCGCGGTCGCAGATCATCTACCGTCCGCTGCCGGTCGACGATCCGCGCCGCCGCTGCCCCGACATCGGCCAGGCGGTGCGCCTGCTCGACTGGCTGCCGAACATCGCGCTCGAGGAAGGTCTGGCCCGCACCATCGCCTATTTCCGCAACGAGCTGGTGCGCCAGCCCGCGCGGCGGGAGGTCGTGGCATGAGCGTGACCGGGGCAAGGTCGGGATCGGGAACAACGGTCCATGGGAGCGCCGGCAGCCATGCCGGCGCTCGCCTCCTGCGGCCTGACGGCGTCAGAGCAAGGAGGCGCCCATGACCGGAGATCCGCGGAACCGCGAAGCGCTGAACCCTGACGCGCTGCACCACGATCCACGTCTTCTCGCCGCGGCGGCCGAGGACATTCCCGGCGAGTTCGTCGACCGCCGCGTCTATAATCGTCCGCGTGCCGCGCTGATGCCGCTGCTCGATCGCTGGCAGCGGATCGAACTGTTCTTCGCCATGACGGCCTGGATGGCCGCCTTCCTGTTCTTCTGGGTCTGGTGGCTCGATCCGGCGCATGTGGACGGTCTCGGGCGGTTCGTCTTTGCCAGCCTGCCCTTCGTCTGGCTCACCCTGATGCCGGTCTATTTCTTCAGCGTCTTCGCCGGCAGCCGCAAGCCGGCCGGCATCGCGCTGCTGCCGGCGGGAAGCCGGGTGGCGATGGTGGTGACCAAGGCGCCGTCCGAACCCTTCGAGGTGGTGGCGCAGACGCTGGAGGCCATGCTGGCCCAGCCCTATCCGCACGACACCTGGCTCGCCGACGAGGACCCCTCGGAGGCGACGCGCGGCTGGTGCGCGGAGCGCGGCATCCGCGTCTCCACCCGCAAGGGCGTCGCGGCGTATCAGCGACAGGACTGGCCGCGCCGGGTACGCTGCAAGGAGGGAAACCTCGCTTACTTCTACGACCATTACGGTTATGAGCTGTACGACTTCGTCGTGCAGATGGACGCCGATCACGTGCCGACCCCGCACTATCTGGAGCGGATGCTGGCGCCGTTCAGCGACCCGCGCATCGGCTATGTGTCCGCGCCCAGCATCTGCGACCGCAATGCCGCGCACAGCTGGGCGGCGCGGGCCCGCCTCTATGCCGAGGCCTCGATGCATGGCGCACTCCAGGCCGGCTATACCGGAGGCTGGGCGCCGCTGTGCATCGGCTCGCACTATGCGGTGCGCACAGAGGCGCTGAAGGAGATCGGCGGCCTCGGCCCGGAACTCGCCGAGGACCACTCGACCACGCTGATGATGAATGCGCATGGCTGGCGCGGCGTCCATGCCATCGATGCCATCGCCCATGGCGACGGCCCCCGCACCTTCGCCGACCTCGCGACCCAGGAATTCCAGTGGGCGCGGAGCCTCGTCACCATCCTCTTGCGCTATTCGCCCGATCTGGTGCCGCGGCTGCCGGGGCGGCTGCGCTTCCAGTTCCTGTTCTGCCAGTTCTGGTACCCGCTCTATTCCAGCATCTGGGCTCTGCTGTTCCTGATGCCGGCGGTGGCGCTCGCCTCCGGCCAGCATTTCGCCAACGTCACCTATCTCGACTTCGCCGTGCACTACGTGCCGATGTCGGTGGTGCTGCTGGTCATGATCTATCGCTGGCGCGCCAGCGGCTGGCTGCGCCCGGTGGATTCCCGGCTGCTGAGCTGGGAGGAGATCCTGTTCGTGCTGGCGAAGTGGCCGTGGTCGCTGCTCGGCACGCTCTATGCGCTGCGCGACTGGGTGACCGGCTCCTTCGTCGATTTCCGCGTCACGCCGAAGGGCAAGGGCGGGGTGGATCCGGTGCCGCTGCGGGTGCTCGCCCCCTATGCGGCGATCTCCGCAGGCTCGGCCGCCGCGCCGCTGGTGGTCGGCAATGCCGGCTCGGCGAGCGGCTTCTACATCTTCGCCATCGTCAATTCGCTGCTCTACGCGGTGCTGGTGGTCGTCATCCTCGTGCGGCACGGCGTCGAGAACCCGGACCGCCGGCGGATGCGCCTGCGCGGCGTCGCCTGCGCGGGGCTGGTCATCGGGCTGTTCGCCCTGCCGCTCGCCGCAGCCCGCCAGCGTGGGCCGGAAGGGCTGGGGGCGCTGGCATGGGGCGCCCTGCCGACCGCCTATACCCGCGTGGTGTTCTCCGCCACCGGGGCCGGCATGGGACGCGGCGCCTTCCGGCTGGTCTTCATCCCG
This sequence comes from Ancylobacter sonchi, assembly GCF_018390695.1. Lineage (GTDB taxonomy): Bacteria > Pseudomonadota > Alphaproteobacteria > Rhizobiales > Xanthobacteraceae > Ancylobacter > Ancylobacter sonchi. The sequence goes on from NZ_JAHBGF010000028.1 coordinate 277,348, forward strand.
CCCTGGATCGCGAAGAACCAGCAGCCGCCATCCACCGGGCAGCCGTTCACCGAATTCCCGTCGCCGGCGCGCGTGGCGCCGACGAGTGGCGCGCCGTCACCCGCGGCGCCTCCGATCCGGCCACGGGCAAGGAACTGAGAGCGGGCTGCAACCCGCTCTCGGTCAATGAGCAGAGGAGGCAGGAAGATGAGGAGATGGTCCAAGCACATGTGGCTTGCCGCATTGTCCGGCAGCGCCGTGCTCGCGCTGACGCTCGCCCTGGTGATACCGGGCGAAACGCAGTCGACGACGCTCGGATCGCCGGCCGGCAAGGTGAAGTTCGGCATCTATGACCCCGACGGCGTGTTCGCCGGGGACAAAAACGTGCGTATCGAGCACATCTACATCCCCTGGCGGGATGCCGATCTCGGCTCGCTCGCCAAGGCCGACGGCTATGCTCGCGAGCGCCACCGGGAGTTGCTGATCTCCGTCGAGCCGTGGTCCTGGGCGCCGGGGGCTAACGCTCCGGCCGACCAGTTGCTCGGCGGTATCCTGGCCGGCGCCTATGACGGGTCGGCGCAGGGGGTCTGCGCCGCCGCCGGCGCGCTCGAAAGCCCGGTGACGATCCGCTGGGCGCACGAGATGGACCTGCACAATGGTCGCTTCCCGTGGTCGAGCTGGTCGGGGTCGGACTATGTCGCCGCCTACCGGCATTTCGTCACCGAGTGCCGGAAATACGCGCCCAACGCCCGGTTCATGTGGTCGCCGCGCGGCGAGGTCGGTCTCGCGGCCTATTATCCGGGCGACCTCTATGTCGATGAGATCGGCCTGACCGTGCTCGATCTCCAGCGATACGACATGGATCACTACGGCCATGCGCGCAGCTTCGAGGAGGCGCTCCGGCCCGCCTATCAGCGCGTGGCTCGCTTCGGCAAGCCCATCGTGGTGGCCGAGCTCGGCTTCAACGGCGACGAGGAGTTCTCGGCGCAGTGGAGCCGCGACATGCGCACCATCGGCGACAGGTTCATCGGACTTACCGCCGTCGTCTACTTCAACGAGGTCGATCCGTTCGCTTGGCCGGCACCCTATGGCCGACCCGACTGGCGGCTGCAACGCGGTCTCGTGAACTGAAACCGCTGCGGCATCGACTGCGGCCGGTGCCTTTTACCGTTCAGGAGGTTCCTTATGATGAAATCCATCGCAGCCGTCACGGTCGCCGCGATGCTGGCAGGCGTGACCTTCGCGGGCACGGCGCCGGCAGCCTACGCTCAGGCAGCGGCACCCCAGGCAGCGGCTCAAGCTGCCATGAAGCCGAACCCGACCGGCATGCCGAGCGTGACCAGCATCGATGCCCTCTATTCCGGCAAGAGCTGGATCTGGTCGGACGGGGCGGCGTATTTCTCGCCCAACCGCAAATTCGTGGCCTGGGCGGGGTCCGGCAAGGACGTGTCCTACGTGCAGGGGACCTGGTGGGTGTCGCCCATCGGCTGGGTCTGCTTCCAGGGGATGTGGCACGCCAACGGCCCGTCGGGCCGCAACTCGACCTGCTTCTCCCATCGCATGGGTCCCGAGCAGGTCATGTACCAGCGCAAGGAACCGGGTGGCGACTGGTATGTGTTCAAGCACGCCCAGATGATGACCGGCGACGAATACGCCAAGTTCAAGAATGGCGATCTCGCCAGCGCCGGCATGATGAAGGCGAAGCAGGAGCTCAAGGCGATCCGGGCCGTGAGCGCGCGCAACTGAGCGGGTGCGGGAAATCGCAACCGCCGCCCTTGATGCGGTGAAGCGGGGAGGGGGCGGCAGGTGCCGCACCCCTCGAGACGTGCCTGAAGATGTACCTGGAGACTTTTCTTACGTCACGTCCTACCCGGCGGCTCACTCGGCGCGGCCGGGGCGTCCCTCTTCGCGCGTGCGTCCGACGCCGGCGGCGATCGCGGCATAGTCGAGCGCCGATCCGTCGCGCTCCATCGCGCGCCGCAGGAAGCGTATCGGGAAGCGGATCGCCTCCCGATTGGCCTCGCTCATGCTCGGCGCACGCGACGAGATCCCGGCTTCGGCGCAGGACAGCGCCGTGACGATCTCGTCGCCGCTCAGCACACCCTTCTTCTTGAGCGCCTCGCACAGCGCGGCCAAGGCGAGCAGCGTACCTTCCATTTGCAGATTGGCAGTGTTCATGCGGGCTCCCTCCCGGTCTTCTGGGGCGCCGCACCACCGGACGATCGCCGCGAGGGTCGCGCCATCGATCTCTAAGCTAGGACGATGGGCGGGGAGAGCCAATGCTTTCCGATGCGAAATGTCCGGCGACAAGCGGGACGTCGCCGTCCCCCGGTCAATCCGGCGTCTGTGTGCCGGCAAGACCGTTGGGCGCCTTCTTGACACCCGCCGCCGGGGCGCGCTTGGGGCGGGGCTTGAGCGACACATCGGAAACGGGGGAGGCGATCGCGCCGGCGGGTTCGTTTTCACCGCCGGTCGGGGCGAGAACGGGGGCGGTGTCGGCGTCGAGCGGTGCCGGCGCCTGTTCCGGCACAACCGGGGAGGCGGGAGCGGGCTCGTCCTCGTATGGGATGAGTTTTTCGGCCTGCAGCCAGTGATGAACGGCGCGGTCATGCGGATGCCCCTCGGCCTCCCAGAGCCGGTAGGCCTGTTCGCGGACAAGCTGGTCGCGGTCGTTCATCGTCTTCCTCCCATGGTTTACGCCACAACGTGGAGCGCGGAGAACTCGTTCCCTGCTCGCCACGACGACATGATGACGCTCCAGCACCGCCACCATCCGCCGGTCGCGCGGCCGGTCGGTCTCATGCCGCCGCTCCGGTAGCGGCGAGCTGGTCCAGCGTGCGGCGCAGGGTGGCGATGGCGGGATTGGCATTGGCCGGCCGCCACACCGCGTGCAGTTCGACGGTCGACGGCATGTCGAGCGCCAGCGGCCGCAGCACGACGCCGTCGAAGCGCAGGGTGCGGGCGGCACGCGGCACGAGCGCGAGGCCGATGCCGGCCTTCACCAGCCCGAGGATCGAATGCACCTGGCTGATGTGCTGGGCATAATGCGGGGTGATCGCCGCCGAGGCGAACAGCGTGGCGACGAGGTCGTAGAAATAGCGCGCCTCATACGGCGAATAGGTCACCATCGCCTGCCGTTCGAGATCGGCCAGCCGGACCTCCGGCGCCGTGGCGAGCGGGTGCTCTTCCGGCGCCGCCAGCCGCAGCGGCTCGCGCACCACGCACAGCGAGTTGAGCTCCCGCCGGTTGAAGGTGGGGCGGACCAGCCCGACATCGATGCGCCCGGCGGTCAGCGATTCGAACTGGTCGGTGGAGACCATTTCCTTCAGCACCAGGTCGATGTCGGGCGCCTCGGCGCGGAACGTCTTGATCAGGCGCGGCAGGAACTCGTAGCCGGAGGCGGCGGTGAAGCCGAGGGTGAGGGCGCCGGCCTCGCCGCTGGCGGTGCGCCGCGCCGCCAGTGCCGCGCCCTCGGCGAGGCGCAGCAGCCGGCGCGCCTCGGGCAGGAAGTTGTGCCCCGCCCGCGTCAGCGCCACCGACCGGCTGGTGCGGTCGATGAGCCGCACGTCGAGCGTGTGCTCCAGCAGCTGGATCTGCCGGCTGAGCGGCGGCTGGGTGAGGTTGAGGCGCGCGGCGGCGCGGCCGAAATGCAGTTCCTCGGCGACGGCGACGAAGCAGCGTAGGTGGCTGAGCTCGAACATCGATCCAAAAATGGCATCAATCGATGCCGAGAACAATTCATTACAGCATCGAACGTGACCTAGATTGTCACATGGAGGTCCATGCTGGCTTCCCAACGATCAAAGAGGCGCCAAGACGTCCTCGTTCCATGACGCCCTCGTCCCGTAACGTTCGTCCCATGACGCCGTTCGTCACGCCGTTCGTCCCTTTTTGGAGGAAACGCCAATGAACCTTCGCCTGTTCAGGGCCGCCGCGGCCGCTCTCGCGATCGCCGCCCCGCTTGCCGCTCTCGTGCCGTCGCTCGCGTCGACCCAGCAGTTCGACCGTCCGGTCCGCATCGTCGTGCCCTTCGCGCCCGGCGGCACGTCGGACATCCTCGCCCGCCTCATCGCGCCGAAGCTCTCGGAGGCTGTCGGCCAGCCGGTCGTCGTCGAGAACAAGCCCGGCGCCGCCGGCAATATCGGCGCGGATGCGGTGGCCAAGGCGAAGCCGGACGGCCACACGCTGCTGCTGATGGATATCGGTTCCCTCGCCGTCGCCCCGAGCCTGTTTCCCGACCTCACCTACAATGTCGAGAACGATCTCGCTCCGGTCGGCATGGTGATGTTCGGCCCCTATGTGCTGGCGGCGAACCCCTCGGTGCCGGCCAAGAACGTCGCCGAGCTGGTCGCCTACGCCAAGGCCAACCCCGGCAAGCTGGCGGTCGCCAATTCCGGCGTCGGCGCGCTCAACCACATCACCGCCGTGGCGCTGGCCCGCGATCTCGGCATCGAATGGAAGAACGTGCCCTATAAGGGCGGTGCGGCGGCGTCCCGCGCGGTGGTGTCTGACGAGAGCAACGTCATCATCAACGGCGCCACCGCAACGCTGCCCTTCGTCACCAACAAGCAGCTCGTCGGCATCGCCGTGACCGGCGAGGAGCGCCTCGCCACGCTGCCCGACGTCGAGACCTTCAAGCAGGCCAAGCTGCCGCTGAGCGACGCCGGCACCTGGCAGGGCCTGCTCACCACCGGCAAGACCCCGCCGGAGGTGGTCGCGCGCCTCAATGCCGAGCTCAACAAGATCCTCGCTCTGCCGGAGATCAAGGAAAAGGTCGCCGAGCAAGGCGGCGCGGTGCGTCCCGGCACGCCGGAGGCGGTGAAGACCTGGCTCACCACCAACATCAAGAACTGGGGCGACATCGTGCGCGCCGCCGACATCAAGACCAACTGATCGCCGGTGCGCATCGTGACCCGCCGTCGGTTCGACTGGCCGGACCTGTTGTTCGGCTTCTTCCTCATCGCGGTGGCGGCGGGCACCTTCGCCGCCACCTGGCGGCTCTCCGGCGGCACGGCGGCGGATATGGGGCCGGGCTACATGCCGCGCGCCATCGCGCTGGTGCTGCTCGCCTTCGGCGCCTTCTTCGCCGCGCGGGGCTTCAGGCGCGCCTATGCCGGCATCGAGCGGGTGCAGCTGCGCCCGATCCTCGGTGTCGGCGTCTCGGTCGGCGTGTTCGCTCTGCTGATAGAGAGCGCCAGCCTCGCGGCCGCCTCCTTCGCCTCGATCGTCATCGCGGCCGTCGCCAGCCGCGAGAGCCGCTTCTTCGAAGTCATCCTGTTCGGCCTGTTCATCACCGCCGGCGCGGTCCTTCTGTTCGTGAAGGCGCTCGCTTTGCCGGTGGCGATCTGGCCCTGGTGAACCGCGCAGGCACGCCATGGAACTGTTCGACAATCTGCTGCTCGGCCTCTCCACCGCCCTGCAGCTGAACAACCTGATCTACTGCCTGATCGGCGTCGTCATCGGCACCGCCATCGGCGTGCTGCCGGGCATCGGGCCGATTCCCACCGTGGCGCTGCTCTTGCCCTTCACCTTCGGGCTGGAGCCGGCCTCGGCGCTGATCATGCTCGCCGGCATCTTCTACGGCGCGCAATATGGCGGCTCGACCACGGCGATCCTGGTCAACGTGCCCGGCGAGACCTCCTCGGTCGTCACCTGCCTCGACGGCCACGAGATGGCGAAGCAGGGCAGGGCCGGCCCGGCCCTCGCCATCGCGGCCATCTCCTCCTTCTTCGCCGGCACGGTGGCCACGGTCGTCATCGCGGTGCTGAGCCTGCCGCTGGCGGCGCTGGCGCTGAAATTCGCCGCCGTCGAATATTTCAGCCTGCTGGTGCTCGGCCTGTTCGCCGCGGTGATCCTGGCGCATGGCTCGGTGGCGAAGTCGCTGGCCATGGTGTTCCTCGGCCTGCTGATCGGCACGGTCGGCATCGACGTCAATTCCGGCATCGCCCGCATGACCTTCGGCGTTCCCGCGCTGGCCGACGGGCTCGACTTCGTGCCGGTGGCGATGGGCATGTTCGGCCTCGCCGAGATCATCGCCAATCTGGAGCGCCCCGAGGTGCGGCAGGTGGTGAGCCAGAAGCTGCGCGACCTCATCCCCTCGCGCGCCGACCTCAAGGCGGCATTCCCCGCCATGGTGCGCGGCACCTTCATCGGCTCGGCGCTCGGCGTGCTGCCGGGCGGCGGCGCGGCGCTGCCGCCCTTCACCGCCTATGCGCTGGAAAAGAAGATGGCGAAGGACCCCTCGCGCTTCGGCAAGGGCGCCATCGAGGGCGTCGCCGGCCCGGAAGCGGCCAATAATGCCGGCGCGCAGACCTCGTTCATCCCGCTGCTCACCCTCGGCATCCCCGCCAACGCGCTGATGGCGCTGATGATCGGCGCCCTGATGATGCAGGGCATCCAGCCCGGCCCGCAGGTGATGACCGAGCAGCCGGCGCTGGTCTGGGGCGTCATCGCCTCGATGTGGACCGGCAACCTGATGCTCTTGATCATCAACCTGCCGCTGGTCGGGCTGTGGGTGTCGATGCTGAAGATCCCCTACCGGCTGCTGTTCCCCGCCATCGTGCTGTTCTGCTGCATCGGCACCTACGGCATCTCCAACAGCGCCTTCAATGTCTGGCTGATGCTGGGCTGCGCGGTGGTCGGCTACTTCTTCATCAAGGTCGGCGTCGAGCCGGCGCCGCTGCTGCTCGGCCTCGTGCTCGGGCCGCAGCTGGAGGAGAATTTCCGCCGTGCCATGCAGCTCTCCGATGGCGACCCGTCGGTGTTCCTCACCCGGCCGATCAGCGCCGTGCTGCTCGGCGTGGTCGCGGTGATGCTGCTCGCCATGCTCTCCCCCGCGGTGCTGAAGACCCGCAAGGAAGCGCTCGCCGAATAGCCGGCGCGCCGACCTCACCCCCTTCTGCCGACTACCCGAAAGGACGTTCCGTGGACCTGCCCGTCAATACCTTCAAGCGCGCCATCCTGGCCGGCCAGCAGCAGATCGGCTTCTGGAATTCCATGGCGAGCCCGACCGCCACCGAGATCCTCGCCGGCTCCGGCTTCGACTGGCTGCTGCTCGACGCCGAGCACGCGCCCAATGACGTGCCGAGCGTCATGGCGCAGCTGCAGGCGATGGCGGGCGACACCACGCATCCGATCGTGCGCATCCCGGTCAACGACCCCATCGTCATCAAGCGCTATCTCGACATCGGCACCCTCAGCTTCCTCGTGCCGATGGTCGAGACGGTGGAGCAGGCGCAGGCGGTGGTGGCGGCGACCCGCTTCGCGCCGGACGGGGTGCGCGGCTTCGCCGGTGCCTCGCGGGCGACGCGCTTCGGCCGGGTGAAGAACTATCACCATCGCGCGCATGAGGAGCTGTGCCTCCTGGTGCAGATCGAGACGCAGCAGGGCCTCGACAATCTGGAGGCCATCGCGGCGGTGCCGGGCATCGACGGGCTGTTCATCGGGCCGGGCGACCTGTCGGCCGATCTCGGCTATCTCGGCGACCAGGGCAACCCGATCATCGTCGAGCTGATCGAGAAGACCATCCGCCGCATCGTCGCCGCCGGCAAGCCGGCCGGAATCCTCACCGGCGACGAGGCGCTGGCGCGCCGCTACATGGCGGCCGGCTGCACCTTCACGGCGGTGGGCATCGACACCGGCCTGCTCGCGCGCTCCACCGAAGCGATTGCCAAGAAGTTCAAGGCATAAGCGCTACTTCTTTCAGTACGAGATGAGGAAATGACGATGGCCAAGGTGGGATTTGTCGGTCTTGGGATCATGGGCGCGCCGATGGCGGGGCACCTGATCGACGCCGGTCACACGCTGTATCTCTACGACATCAAGCCGGTGCCGGCGGAACTCACCGGCAAGGGCGGCGTCGCCTGCGCCAACGCCACCGAGGTGGCGAAGAACGCCGACATCGTCATCACCATGGTGCCCGATACCCCGCATGTCGGTGCGGCGCTGTTCGGCGAGGGCGGCGTCGCCGCCGGCCTGACCCCGGGCAAGATCGTCGTCGACATGTCCTCCATCGCCCCGGTGGAGACCAAGGAATACGCCAAGAAGATCAACGAGCTCGGCTGCGATTATCTCGATGCGCCGGTCTCAGGCGGCGAGGTCGGCGCCAAGGCCGCCTCGCTCACCATCATGGTCGGTGGCCCCGAGAAGGCCTTCGAAACGGTGAAGCCGCTGTTCGAGAAGATGGGCAAGAACATCACCCTGGTCGGTGGCAATGGCGACGGCCAGACCACCAAGGTGGCGAACCAGATCATCGTCGCGCTCAACATCCTGGCGGTCGGCGAGGCGCTGCTGTTCGCCTCCAAGGCCGGCGCTGATCCGGCCAAGGTGCGGCAGGCGCTGATGGGCGGCTTCGCCAATTCGCGCATCCTGGAAGTGCATGGCGAGCGCATGGTGAAGCGGACCTTCAACCCCGGCTTCCGCATCGAGCTGCACCAGAAGGACCTGAACCTGGCGCTGAACGGCGCGCGGCAGATGCAGATGTCGCTGCCGTCGACGGCGCTGGCGCAGCAGCTGTTCTCCTCGGTCGCGGCGCATGGCGGGGCAGCGCTCGATCACTCGGCGCTGGTCAAGGCGCTCGAGCTGCTCGCCGGCCATACCGTCGCGCCGGATGCGTGAGGCGCGTCATTGCCGGCGGCGGGGAGCCTCCGCCGGCAATCTTGTCGGTTCCTACAGACCGAGCCGTTTCTAGAGACCCAGTCGCTTGGCGTGCCAGGCGATATGGTCGGCCATGAAGGTCGAGATGAAGTAGTAGGAGTGGTCGTAGCCCTCGCGCAGGTTCAGCGCGAGCGGGATGCCGGCCGCCTTGCAGGCATCGGCAAGGATCTCCGGACGCAGGCCGGTCTTGAGGAACGGGTCGGCGGCGCCCTGGTCGACCAGCAGCTCCGGGAAGCGCTTGCCGTCCTCGATCAGCGCCACCGCGTCATAGCTGCGCCAGGCCAGCTCGTCCTTGCCGAGATATTTCTCCAGCGCCGGCCGCGACCAGTCCGCCGTCGAGGGTTGCACGATCGGCGCGAAGGCCGAGCAGCTCTTGAAGCGATCCGGGTGCTTGAGCGCGATGGTCAGCGCGCCATGCCCGCCCATGGAATGGCCGAAAATGCCCTGACGGGCCATGTCGGCAGGGAACTCGGCGGCGATCAGCGCGGTGAGTTCCTCGACGATGTAGGAATACATCTTGTAGTTCGCGGCATAGGGCTCCTGCGTCGCGTCGACATAGAAGCCGGCGCCAGAGCCGAACTGCCAGTTGTCCGGCTCGTCCGGCACGGTCTCGCCGCGCGGGCTGGTGTCGGGCGCGACGATGATGACGCCGTGCCGGGCGGCGGCGGCGCGGTACTCGCCCTTCTCCATGACATTGGCATGGGTGCAGGTGAGGCCGGACAGATACCACAGCACCGGCACCGGGCCGTTGGCGGCCTGCGGCGGCACGAACACCGCGAAGGTCATCGGCGTGCCGGTGACCTTCGACGCGTGCCGGTAGACGCCCTGTACGCCGCCATGCGACTTCGCCTTGGAGACGGTCTCCATCGCCCCGGCCATCAGTAGATCACCACCGAACGGATCGACTTGCCCTCATGCATCAGGTCGAAGGCGGTGTTGATCTCGTCGAGCGGCATGGTGTGAGTGATCAGGTCGTCGATGTTGATCTTGCCCTCCATGTACCAGTCGACGATCTTCGGCACGTCGGTGCGCCCGCGCGCGCCGCCGAAGGCCGAGCCGCGCCAGTTGCGGCCGGTGACCAGTTGGAACGGGCGGGTGGAGATTTCCGCCCCGGCCGGCGCCACGCCGATGACGATCGAGGTGCCCCAGCCGCGATGGCAGGCTTCCAGCGCCTGGCGCATCACGTTGACATTGCCGGTACAGTCGAAGGTGAAGTCGGCGCCGCCATCGGTGAGGTCCTGGATCGCCTGCACCACCTTGTCGTTGCCGACCTCAAGCGGGTTGATGAAGTCGGTCATGCCGAACTTCTTGGCCATCGCCACCTTGGCGGGATTGATGTCGACGCCGATGATCTTGTCGGCGCCGACCATGCGGGCGCCCTGGATCACGTTGAGGCCGATGCCGCCGAGGCCGAACACCACGACATTGGCGCCGGGCCAGACCTTGCCGGTGTAGACCACCGCACCGATGCCGGTGGTGACGCCGCAGCCGATGTAGCAGATCTTATCGAAGGGGGCGTCCTCGCGCACCTTGGCGAGCGCGATCTCCGGCAGCACGGTGAAGTTCGAGAAGGTCGAGCAGCCCATATAGTGGAAGATCTCGCCGCCCTGGCCGCCGGTCCGCTCGCACGAGAAGCGCGTGGTGCGATCCGGCATCAGGCCCTGGCCCTGGGTGGCGCGGATCGAGGTGCACAGGTTGGAGCGCTGCGACAGGCAGGTTTTGCACTGCCGGCATTCCGGCGTGTAGAGCGGGATGACGTGGTCGCCGACCTTCAGCGAGGTGACGCCGGCGCCGACCTCGCGCACGATGCCCGCGCCCTCATGGCCGAGGATCGCCGGGAACTTGCCCTCCGAATCGAGCCCGTCCAGCGTGTAGGCGTCGGTGTGGCAGACGCCGGTCGCCATGATCTCGACCAGCACCTCGCCGGGCTTGGGTCCGCCGATCTCGATGGTCTCGATGGTGAGCGGCTTCTTGGCTTCCCAGGCGACGGCGGCGCGCGACTTCATGGAGCGGTTTCTTTCTCTTTGCGATGGCAGGGCGACATAGGTCGGTCGACGTCCTTGATAGGGGATGTCGGCGCCATCATCCATCCCCGACGCGACGCCCGCCCACATGCCGAAGGTGCGCCAAGTCCGCGCGGTCACGCCCGCGCGGCCGGCGCGCGCGGCCACACGCGCGGATGCCGCCCCAAACGCCATGCGAGGTCGTCCGCAGACCTCCGGTTGCCGGCCGACAAGCCTTCCGCACCGGCGGCCGGACTTCCGAGGGCGAAGCATAGATCCGAACAATTATAAAATAGCGCCGGCAGGCACTTTTTATAGCCGTTACAACGTTTGTCCAGCGATCTTACTTCGGGTTTCCTCCCATGTTAGAGGTCGACCCCATACGTATTCGTGATGCGGATGGCGGGTGCCGATTTCATGCAGCCAGACCTGTCGCTCGTCTTCTCTGCGCATGGGACCGAGCTGAGGCGCTACCTCAATCGCCGGCTGGGTGATCAGCACATGGCGAGTGACCTCGTGCAGGACACTTTCGTCCGTGTCATCGAGCGGCCGGAGACCCGCGTTCAGGATTTCCGCGCCTATCTCTACACCGTCGCCCGCAATTTGCTGCTCAACCATCTGAAGCAGGAAGCCCGCCGGCGCACCGACGTCGTCGCGCCGGAGGCGTTCGGCGAGATCGCCGCCGACCAGCCGACCCCCGAGGACGCCGTCGATTCCCGCCTGCAGCTCGAGCGCATCCATCTGCTGGTGCAGGAGATGCCGCGCCGCACGCAGCAGATCTTCGTGCTGAACCGCATCGACGGTCTCACCCATGCCGAGGTCGCCCAGCGCCTCGGCCTCTCGGAAAGCGCGGTGCAGAAGCATCTCGCCATGGCCATCGCCCATATGACGCGGCGCCTGCGAGCCCGCTGAGGCGATTTTTACGGTCGCGCCCCGGTTCGGTTGTCGTATAGGGCGAGTGCGACATGTCATGGAACGAGCCGTGAGCGATAGCGGGCAATATGCGGAGGATGTCGAGCAGCGGGCCGCCGAATGGGTGGCGCGGCTCGACGGCTCGCCGCTGAGCGATATGGAGAAGGGCGCCCTGCGCGCCTGGCTCGGGGCGGATCCCGAGCATCGCGCCGCCTTCGAGGAGGCGAGCGCCACCTGGCGCGAGCTCGGCGCCCTGCGGCACGATCCCGGGCCGCTGCGGACGGTGCTGACGCCGCCCCGGCAGGCTTCCGCCGCGCGCAAGGCGGTGCGGATCGGCGCGCTCGTCGGGCTGCTGGTGCTTGCCGCCGGCGTGGCCCGCTTCCAGTTCGGCGATCCCTGGCTGATGCTCGCCGCCGACTACCGCACCGCGCCCGGTGAATTGCGCACCATTTCGCTGCCGGACGGCAGCACGGTCGAACTCGGTCCCTCCAGCGCCATCGCGCTCGCCTATGGCGAGGACGAGCGCCGGGTGCGGCTGCTGGTCGGCGAGGCGTTCTTCACCGTCGCGCCGCGGGCCGGCGCCGAATCCCGTCCCTTCGTCGCCGAGGCCGCCGGCGGCACCACCACCGCACTCGGCACCAGGTTCGTCATCGAGGAGAGCGGCGACGCCGCCGACGTGCTGGCCGTCGAGCATCAGGTGGAGGTCGCCTCCGGCGCGGCGGCCGGCACCGCGACGCGCAACGGCGTCGTGCTGTCGCCCGGGCAGGAGGTGCGTTACCGCAGCGACGGGCGCATCGGCCGCATTCGCACCCGCGACATCGAGACCGCGACGGCGTGGCGGCGCGGCATGCTGGTCTTCAACGGCGCCCGGCTGAACCACGTGGTGGAGACGCTTAACCGCTACCGGCGCGGCCGCATCGTCATTCTCGACGGCGAGCTGGCGAAGCGGCGGGTCAGCGGCGTGTTCCCGACCAGCGACCTCGACGACGCCATCGACACCATCACCTCGGAGCTCGGTATTGGGTCGCGCTCGATTTATCCATTGATCACAGTGCTTTACTGAAAAAGTTCAGGAATTGTGAACTTTTTTTACGGTCACGGGTCCGTGAGTTGTCTTCCTTCCTGCAAGTCCGTGTGAGCGGGCCGCCGTGCCATGGGCGCGATCTGGGATGAAGGAAGGACGATCCATGAGGTTTGGGGCAGGGCTTGGGGCTGGTTTTGGGGTGACGAGCGGCGCGCGGCGTCTGCGGCGTCATTATCTCGGTGGCGCGGCGTGTCAGGCCCTGGCTCTCGGCCTCATGGCGACGGCGCTCGGGGCATCGATGTCGCCGGCCCTCGCCCAGGCGCAGACCACGGCGACCGTCGCGCCGGGCCGCATCGCCTTCGACATTCCCGCGCAGGACCTCAACGGCGCCGTCCTCGCCTTCGCGCAGAAGGCTAGCGTGCGGGTGTTCTTCGACACCGCGAAGTTCGGCGGCCGACGCTCCTCGGCGGTCTCGGGCACCATGAGCCCGCCGCAGGCGCTGGAGGTGCTGCTGCGCGGCACCGGCCTGACTTATCGCTTCACCGCGCCGAACCGCGTCACCATCGTCGACCCGGCCGCCTCGACGGCGACCTCCGGCGAGACGGTCGGCATCGAACTCGACACCATCGCCGTGCAGGGCACCGGCGACGGCACGGTCGGCTATGTCGCCACCCGCAGCACCGCCGGCACCAAGACCGACACGCCGCTCCTTGAGACGCCGCAATCGGTCTCGGTCGTCACACGGCAGGAACTCGACGACCGCAACGTGCAGTCGCTGACCCAGGCGGTGGCCTACACCCCCGGCGTGCGCACCGGCCAGAGCGGCTACGACCCGCGCTTCGACGTGTTCACCATTCGCGGCTTCGACACCACCTATAACGGCATCTACCGCGACGGCCTGCGCTGGCCGGGCGCCAACATGTCGGTGTTCAAGATCGAGCCCTATGGCGTCGAGAACATCACCGTGCTGCGCGGCCCGTCTTCGGCGCTCTATGGCCTCGGTTCGCCCGGCGGCCTCGTCGACGTCACCTCCAAGCGCCCGACCGAGGAAGCCTTCGGCGAAGTCGAGGTGCAGGGCGGCAATTACGACTGGTGGCAGGGCCAGTTCGACATTGGCGGCCCGCTCGACAAGGATGGCGAGTTCCTCTACCGCCTGACCGGCCTGCTGCGCGATGCCGGCTCGCCGAACACGCTCGGCGGCGGCGTCAACGACATGACCTATATCGCCCCGGCACTGACCTGGAAGCCGAACGACCAGACCAAGATCACCTTCCTCGGCGAGTACCAGAAATCAGAAACCCCGGCCTCGCTGCCGTTCTATGCCTGGGACGGCACCGGCGCGGAGACCTTCAGCCGCGCGCCCGGCGACTATAACAGCCAGCCGCAGGAGCAGTGGCGCGTCGGCTATTCGGCCGAGCACGAGTTCAACGACGTCTTCACCTTCCGCCAGAACCTGCGCTACGGCAACGCCGATACCACGGTGCGCTACACCAGCCTGTACGGCATCGACCCGGACACCAATATCGGCACACGCGGCACCGGCTATGTGCATGATATCCTCGACAGCTTCGCCGTCGACAATCAGGTGCAGGCCGACTTCGTGACCGGCGCCGTCACGCACAAGGTGCTGTTCGGCCTCGACTACACCTATCTGTCGCTGGATGGCGGCATCGGCTTCGGCACGGCGTCCGATTTCGACTTCAACACCGGGCAGCCGCTCGGCCCGACCTACGATCCCGACTTCAACTACTCCCGCTACAAGCAGACGCAGAACCAGACCGGCGTCTATATTCAGGAGCAGGCGAAGTTCGACCGCTGGATCCTGACCCTGACCGGCCGGCAGGACTGGGTCGACAGCAAGGATGACGACCTGCTGAACGACACGTCGGAAGACAATGACGACAGCGAGTTCACCGGACGCGTCGGCCTGACCTATGTGTTCGACAACGGCATCGCGCCCTACGTCACCTATTCGACGTCCTTCGCCCCGAATCTGGGCGTCGACATCAATGGCGACGCCTTCTCGCCGACCACCTCCAAGCAGATCGAGGCGGGCGTGAAATACGCGCCCATCGGCTTCGACGGCTACTTCACCGCGGCGATCTTCCAGATCAACCAGGAGAACGGGCTGGTCACCGACGACACCAACCCGCTCTTCCAGGTGCAGACCGGCGAGGTGCGTGCGCGCGGCTTCGAACTCGAGGCGGTCGCCAATCTCGGCGCCGGCCTCAGGCTGCGCGGCGCCTATACCTATCTCGACCTGACCAACGTCGCCGGCGACCCGACGACGATCGGGCTGACCCCCTCCGGCCAGCCGCAGAACGCCTTCTCGCTGTGGGCCGACTACCAGTTCCAGCCCGGCTCGAAGCTCGCCGGTCTCGGGATCGGTGCCGGCGTGCGCTACAACGGCGCGACCTGGGGCGACTCGCTCAACACCTTCGAGAACGACGCCTACACCCTCGTCGACGCCAAGCTGAGCTACGACTTCGAGTTCCTCAACCCGAAGCTCAAGGGCTGGAGCTTCCAGGTCAACGCCCAGAACCTGCTGGACGAGGAATACGTCACCTGCGACGCCGGCTACTGCTATCTCGGTGCCCCGCGCACCGTGCTCGCCGGTCTGAAGTATCGCTGGTGACCGTGCCTGCGCTTGTCTCCCGCCGGGCCGTGCTGCGCGGCGGGTTCTGTCTCGGTGCGCTCGCCCACCCGCTGCTGCCGGGTGCCGGGCGCGCCGAAACGCCGGCTCGACCGCCGCACAGGATCGTTTCGCTGGATTTCGGCCTCGCCGAGACCCTGATCGAAATGGGACTGCCGCCCATTGCTTTACCCAACCCCGGTACGTGGGCGGACTGGGTGGTCGAGCCGGCGTTGCCGGCCGGCATCGTCAATCTCGGCACCGATCGCGAGCCGAATCTGGAACTGCTCGCCGCCCTGCGGCCGGACCTCATCGTCACCACGCCCTATCTCGCCGGCATCCGCCGGCTGCTCGAAGGGGTGGCGCCGACCCGCGAGTTTTCCGTCTACGCCCCGCCGGTCGGCCATCCCTATGACCGCAGCGTCACCGCCACCCGCGAGCTCGCCACCGTCCTCGGGCGGGAGCGGGAAGGGGAGGCGCTGATCGCCCGCGCCGAGGCGACCATGACGGCGACCCGTCAGCTCCTTGCCGCGCGCGGCGTCGCCGCCCAGCCGACCATGGTGGTGAGCTTCCTCGACACCCGCCATGTCCGCGTCTACGGCGCCGGCGGCCTGTTCGGCGACGTGATGGAGCGCTGCGGCCTGACCAATGGCTGGACGCGGCCGGCCAATTACTGGGGCTTCAGCACCGTCGGCATCGAGGCGCTGGCGGAAAGCCCCGCCAGCCGGCTCGTCTATCTCGAGCCGATCTCCCCCGACACGCTGGACACGCTGGCGGCGAGCCCGCTGTGGAACAGCCTGCCCTTCGTGCGCGCCGGGCGGGTCCATCGCCTGCCGGCGGTGCTGATGTTCGGCATGCTGCCCTCCGCCATGCGCTTCGCCGACCAGATGGCCCGCCTGCTCGCCGGAGAAGCGGCCAATGGCTGACATCGCGCTGCATCGGTCCCCCGTCGTCGGCGGCCTGCGTCGTCTCGGCCCGGCTGGCCTCATCGTCCTCCTCATCGGCCTCGCCGTCGGCGCGACGTTCGGCAACCTCACCGCCCAGCTGCCGGTTGCGACATGGTGGACGGCGCTGGTGGCACCGGACATCGATTCCCCCGCGCAGCTGGTGGTCGCCTACAGCTTCGCGCCCCGCCTGACAGTGAGCCTGCTTGCCGGAGCCGCGCTGGGGCTCGCCGGCGCGCTGCTGCAACAGGTGCTGCGCAATCCCATCGCCTCGCCCACCACGCTCGGCATCGAGGCCGGCGCCAATCTCGCTCTAGCGGCGGGCCTCGTCTGGGCCCCGGCGCTGATCGGCTTCGGCCGCGAATGGGTGGCCCTCGGTGGCGGTCTCCTCGCCATCGGGCTGGTGCTGCTGCTCTC
This sequence comes from Ancylobacter sonchi, assembly GCF_018390695.1. GTDB lineage: Bacteria > Pseudomonadota > Alphaproteobacteria > Rhizobiales > Xanthobacteraceae > Ancylobacter > Ancylobacter sonchi. The sequence continues at coordinate 293,914 of NZ_JAHBGF010000028.1, forward strand.
CCGGCGCAGCCATTTCGCGCCGCTGGTGGTGATCCTCGCCGGCATGGTGACCAGCCTCTACAGCGGCGCGCTTGCTGCCCTTATCTCCTTGTTCAACAGTCATTATCTTGCCGGCCTGTTCCTGTGGGGAGCCGGCTCGCTGAGCCAGCAGGACTGGTCGGAGCCGGTCTTCCTGGCCCCGCGCCTTGCCCTCGCCGGCCTCGCCGCCGCCCTGCTGGTGCGGCCGCTGACGCTGCTCGGTCTCGACGATGCCAGCGCCCGCAGCCTCGGCCTGTCGCTCGCCGCTGCCCGGCTCGGCGCGCTGGTCGTGGCAGTGGCGCTCACCGCCTGTGTGGTCGCGGCGGTCGGCTGCATCGGTTTCGTCGGGCTCGCCGCGCCGGCGCTGGCCCGCATCAGCGGCGCGCGCCGGGCGGGAGGGCAGATGCTGGCCTCGACGCTGCTCGGCGCCGCGCTACTCTGGGCGACCGACCAGGCGGTGCAACTCGCCGGCGACGTCTCCGACGAGATGCTGCCGACCGGCGCGGTTACCGCGCTGCTGGGCGCCCCGCTCCTGCTCTGGCTGGTGCCGCGCCTGCGCCTGCCGCCGCATGCGGGCGCCGGACTGCTGCCGGCAAGCGCCGATCCTGGCCGTGCCCGTCCGCACCGGCGACTGGCGGTCCTCGGTGTTCTTTTGGTTCTGGCGATCCTCCTCTCGAGCGCGGTCGGGCCCGGCCTCGACGGCTGGTCGGTGACGTGGCCCGGCGATCCGGCATCGGTTGGGGACGCATCGGTCTGGGATATGCGTCTGGCCCGGGCTCTCGCCGCGCTGGCGGGCGGATCGCTGCTGGCCGTGGCCGGTTGCGTGCTTCAGCGCATGACCGGCAATCCGATGGCGAGCCCCGAAGTGCTGGGGGTGAGCGCCGGTGCCGCCTGCGGGCTCACCGTGGCGCTGTTCCTGCTGGCGGATTTCGGGCGGGTCGAGCAGACGGTGGCGGCCTCGCTCGGCGCCTTTCTCGCGCTGCTCGTGCTGCTGGCGCTCGGCCGCGCCTCGCGGGGCGCGCCGGAACGGGTGATCCTGGTCGGCATCGCCGTCGGCGCATTGCTCGATGCGCTGGTAAGCGTGCTGATGGCGAGCGGCGATCCCCGCGCGGTGCTGTTGTTCAACTGGATGACCGGCTCGACCTACGGCATGACGGCGGCGTCCGCCATGGCAAGCCTCGTGGCGGCCGCTCTGGTGCTGGCCCTGCTGCCCTTGCTGGCCCGCTGGCTTGACATGCTGCCACTCGGCGAGGCGGCAGTCCGCGCCCTCGGCGTGCCACCGGCGCTCAGCCGGACGCTGCTGCTCGTGCTCGCGGCGGCGGCGACAGCGATGGCGACACTGCTGATCGGCCCGCTCTCCTTCGTCGGGCTGATGGCGCCGCATATGGCGCGCCTCCTCGGCCTGCGCCGGCCCCTCGCGGAGCTTTACGGCGCCGCGCTGATCGGCGCGCTGATCATGGTGCTGGCCGACTTCACCGGCCGCGTGGTCGCCTTTCCCTGGCAGATGCCGGCGGGCCTGATCGCCTCGCTGATCGGCGCGCCCGTCTTCCTCTGGCTCCTGTCCCGCAAGCAGAGTGCGTCATGACCCACGCTTCCATCCCCGATACCGTCACCTTCGACATCGCTCCGGCAGCGGGTGGCGAGCCTTGGCGCATCTTCCTCTATCGCCCGCCCGGCGAGGCACCGGAGGGCGGCTGGCCGGTGATGTACTATCTCGATGCCAATGCAGTGGCCGGAACGGCGGCGGACATCATGCGGGTGCAGGCGGCCTGGCCGCTGGCCACCGGCATCGGCTGGGGGGTGATGGTCGGCATCGGCTATCCGGTGGACGGCGCCTATGACGGCGTGCGGCGCTCCTGGGACCTGGCGCCGCCGCCGGGCCAAGCCTATCCGCCGTTCACGCCGGATGGGCCGGAGGTGCGCACCGGCGGCGCCGATCACTTCCTCGCCTTCATCGAGGACGAGCTGAAGCCGGAGATCGCCTGCCGCGTCCCGGTCGATCCGGCCCGGCAGGCGATCCTCGGCCATTCCTTCGGCGGGCTTTTCGTGCTGCACACGCTGTTCCGCAAGCCGGAAGCGTTCTCCCGCTGGATCGCGGCGAGCCCCGCCGTGTGGTGGGAGGGCGGCGGCGTCGTGAAGGCAGCCGAAGAGTTCATCGCGGCGGGACGCGCGGCGAACGGACGGGCGCTGCTGATCGTTGGCGAGTACGAACAGGCGCTCGCGCCGTTCCAGGTCGGCGCGGAGGATGAAGCGAAGCGTGTCGCCGCCTTCGAGGACAGCCGCATCGTCGACAACACCCGGATCATGGCCGAGCGGCTGGCAACGGTGAAGGAGTTCGGCGCCGACTATGTGCTGCTGCCGGGCGAGACGCACATGTCCGTGCTGCCAGCCAGCCTCAACCTCGCCATACGCTTTGCCTTCAGCCTGAAGCCGTAGTTCCCGCCACGGCGCGCCCCGGTGGGTGGCGCGCCGTTCAGTGGCTGGAACTGCGGATGCGGCGCTCGATACGGAGGCTGAGCAGCGACATCGCATAGCAGCAGATGAAGAAGACCAGTGCTGCGAAGGCGTAGCCCTCCCGGCCGAGGCCGAGCCAGTTGGGGTCCTTGATCGACTGGCCGACCACGCCGAGCAGATCGAACAGGCCGATGATCGACACCAGCGTGGTGTCCTTGAACAGGTCGATCACGGTGTTGACGATGCCGGGCACCACCAGCCGGAACGCCTGCGGCAGCACGATCAGCCGGTGCGCGCCCCAGAAGCCGAGACCGATCGCCGCCGCCGCCTCGTACTGGCCCTTGGGGATGCCCTGTAGGCCGGCGCGGATGATCTCGGCGAAATAGGCGGCGACGAACAGCGACAGGCCGATGATCGCCCGCACCAGCCGGTCGAAGGTGACGCCCTCCGGCAGGAACATCGGCAGCATTACCATCGCCATGAACAGCACGGTGAGCAGCGGCACGCCGCGCAGCACCTCGATGAAGGCGGTGCAGCTCCAGCGGATCACCGACAGCTGCGAGCGCCGGCCCATGGCGAGCACGACGCCGAGCGGCAAGGCCAGCACCACCGTGGCGAAGGTGAGGATGATGTTGAGCGACAGTCCGCCCCATTGGTCGGTCGGCACGAAAGGCAGGCCGAACACGCCGCCGATCAGCAGCACGGCGGCGACGGCCGGGCACAGCGTGACGAGCAGCAGCACCGACAGCGCCCGGTGCGGATTGCGCGACCACAGCGATAGTGCCGCGAAGCCGGCAAGGAGCGCCAGAGCGACGTCGACCCGCCAGCGCTCCGCCGGCGTGTAGCGGCCATAGACGAACTGTTCCAGCCGGTCGGCGATGAAGGCCCAGCAGGCCCCGGCGCCACAGACGCTGCGATTTGAGCCGTCGAAGACGGCGTCGAGAAACGCCCAGCGGAACAGGGGCGGCAGGGCGAGGCCGAGCAGCAGCAAGGTGAGAACGCTGAGCGCCCCCATCAGCGGCGAGCTGAACAGATTGGCGCGCAGCCAGCGGCGCGCCCTCGCGGTGGTCGTCGCGCGGCGCTTCGCTACCGCGCCCGCCTCCCGGTTCGCGGCCGCATTGGAAGAGGCCGCGCCATTCAGGGGCGCATCGACGAGGGGGGAGCCTCCCGTCGTGCCGGTGCCGGCGAGAGCGATCTTCTCGGTCATGGCTCAGCGCTCCTTCAGCGCGACGCGCTCGTTCAGCTGCGCGAGGGCGGCGGAGGCGGCGAGGTTGATGATCAGGAACACGCCCATCACGATCACCATCACCTCGATGGCGCGACCGGACTGGTTGAGCACCGTGCCGGCGAAGATCTGCACGATTTCGGGATAGGCGATGGCGGCGCCGAGCGAGGAGCTCTTGATCAGGTTGAGATACTGGTTGGTCAGCTGCGGGATCATCAGCCGCAGCGCCTGCGGCAGCACCACCAGGCGCAGCGTCAGCCAGGAACTCAGCCCGAGGCTGTTCGCCGCCTCGACCTGTCCCTTGCCGATCGCTTCCACCGAGGCCCGCACGATCTCGGCGACAAAGGCGGCTGTGTAGAGCGACAGGCCCGCCCACAAGGCCACCAGCTCCGGCGGCAGCACCATGCCGCCGGCGAAGTTGAAGCCCTTCAGCGCCGGCAGGCTCCAGCCCTTCAGGCTGAAGGCGAGCGCGATGAGCAGCAGCGGCGGGACCAGCCAGAGCAGGCTGCTCCGGCGCGGATGCAGCGGAAGGTAGCGGCGGGCCAGAGGTGCCAGCGCGAGGCTGAGGAAGAAGGCGATGAGAAGCACGCTGCTCCACGGGCCGCCGATCGGCGCCGGCAGGAACAGGCCGCGTATGTTTAGGAAGGCGACGTCGCCGAAGGACAGGCTCTGGCGGGCTTGCGGCAGCACTTGCAGCACGCCGACATACCAGAACACGATCTGCAGCAGCTGCGGCGTGTTGCGCACCAGTTCGACGATGGCGCCGGAAACGGTCGACAGCAGCCAGTTGTGCGACAACCGCATCACCCCGAGCCCGAGCCCGACGACGGTGGCGGTGATGACGCCCATGGCCGAGACCAGCAGCGTGTTGGCGAAGGCGGTCACCAGCGCCATGAAATAGGTGTCGGTCGGGCCGAAGGACAGGATCTGGAACGGCATGCTGAAGCCGGCCGGGCTTCCGAGGAAGCCGAAGTCGAGCTGCATGCTGCGGCGGGCGAGATTGCTGGCGGCGTTCTGCGCGAACCAGGCGATGACGAGCCCCCCGATAAGGAGAGCCACGCCCTGCATCAGCAGGGCGTGGGAGGCTTTCATCGGCCAGAGCGAAGAGCCGCCCTTACGCGACTTTCCGGCCATGCGCGGATCTCAACGGAACGGCAGCGGGTAGTGCAGGCCGCCCTGGTTCCAGAGATTGTTGATGCCGCGCGGCAGGCCTAGCGCCTTGGGGCCGAAATAGGCGTCGTAGATCTGGCCGTAATTGCCGACGGACTTGATCGCCCGATAGAACGCCTCGTTGTCGAGGCCGAGCTTCTTGCCGAAATCGCCTTCAAGGCCGAGCAGGCGGCGCACGAAGGGATCGCTCGAGCTCTTCTTCTCGTCGACATTCTCCTTGGTGATGCCGAATTCCTCGGCGGTCTTCAGGCCGGCATCGACCCAGAATACGATGTCCGACCAGCGGTAGTCGCCGTCGCGGGTGTGGAGGCCCAGCGGCTCCTTGGAGATCACGTCCGGCAGGATGACCCAGTCGTCCGGGACCTTCATGGTCGAGCGGGCGGCGGCGAGCGAGCCGGTATCGTCGGAATAGCCGTCGCAGCGGCCGCTTTCCGCCGCGGCGAAGGCTTCCTCGGACTTCTCGAACAGCAGCGAGTTGATCGTGGTGCCCTTGGAGCGGGCGAAGTCGGCGATGTTGAGCTCCAGCGTCGCGCCGGTGAGCATGCACATGGTGGCGCCGTTGAGCTCGGCCGCCGAGTTCACGCCGAGGCTCTTGCGCACCATGAAGCCCTGGCCGGCGTAGAAGTTCACCGCCACCTCGGTGAGGCCGAGATCGATGTCGCGGGCGAAGGTGAGCGTGGAATCGCGCACCAGCACGTCGATTTCGCCGGATTGCAGCACGGTGAAGCGCACCTTGGCGGTGGTGCCGACATATTTCACCTTGGCCGGATCACCCAGCACCGCGGCCGCCAGCGCCTTGCAATAGTCGACGTCGAAGCCCTTCCAGGCGCCGCTGGCGTCCTGGAAGGCGAAGCCGGGAATGCCGGCGTCGACGCCGCAATTCAGCTCGCCGCGCTTCTTGATCGCCTCGACGGTCGGGCCGGGGGCCGGGATGCTCTGGGCCATCGCGGAGGCGCTGACCAGAACGCTACCGGCAAATAATGCCAGGGTCTTGAGAAGAGTACGGCGGGCTTTCGTCACGGCGACAATCCTCTGGAAGGTTGGAAAGGTCTTGTTTCTTGGAAGGCTTCCTTGAAAGGCGTTCTCGTGGGCGTGGCTCGGGGCGCGGTGCCCGGAGATCAGACCGTGGTGTAGTCGACCAGCTCGCCGTGCCAGCCGGCCTTGCGCTTCTCCCAATAGGTCTCGCGCAGCTTCTGGGTGAACGGGCCGGGACGGTCGTTGTTGAGGATGCGCCCGTCGAGCCGGCTGACGCCGATCGGACCACCGGCGGTGGAGGACACCAGGATCTCGTCGGCGTCGCGCAGTTCCTCGAGGCTGACGTCGCGCACCTCGCAGGGGAGGCCGAGTTCGGCGCAGAGCTCGATCACCGACATCCGGGTGATGCCGCCGAGCACATTGCGGTCGGGTGTGGCGACCACGCCGTTGGTGATGCAGAAAACGTTGTAGCCCGGCCCCTCGGTGACGTTGCCGGCGGCGTCGAGCAGGATCGGGTTGTCGGCGCCCTGGGCGTCGGCCTCGAACAGCGCCGCGGTCATGTCGGCCCAGTGGAAGTTCTTCGCACGGGCGTTGACCGAAGCCTCGGGGATACGTGGCGTCGAGGCGATGACCATATGGGCGCCACGCTCGATGATCTCCGGTTTCATCAGCCAGATGAATGGGATGGCGTAGGCTATGAGGTAGGGGCGGGCGTTCTTCGGGTGATACTGCGTGCCCGGCGCCGGGCGCCCGCGCACGCAGTCCATCGCCACATAGGCCTCGCGCAGGCCGGCGAGGGCCACCAGCTTGTGCAGGATGGCACGGATCTCGTCGTCGCTTTCCGCCGGGATGAGGTGCGAGAACTCCATCGAGGCGCGGAAGCGCTTGAGATGGTCGTCGAGGCGGAAGAACGTCCCGTCCCAGACGCTCACCACGTCATAGACCACGTCCGAACGGCGATAGCCCCAGTCGGTGACCGGGATGCGCGCCTCGCTCAGCGGCATGAACGCGCCATCCATATAGGCGGCGCCAGCGGCGAAAGCGGAGGTATCGGAGACCGTCGGGGACTGGATCGGGAGGTTCATGTCGCGGTCCGTTTCGCACGAGGGTTGACGTCGCCACCCGGACGCCACGCGACATCGCGGGCGCCGTTGCCTGGCGGCAGCAGCGGAAAATGAAGGAGTTTGGGCGCGATCTCTATGTGATCACAGGGAAGCGAGATGGACTATAGGGCTGCTCAAAACGGTGTCAATTACTGCGTATGACCATAAAATATGCGATTAAGGATGCAAAGCTGAGCATGCATCTCGCTGGTTGTGTGCGGAGAAGGGCGGTGAGCTGCCGGGTGTGATCACATTCGACCCGCGACGTCGGACTGGCCATTCCGGCTGCAAAATCCGTGATATAGCCGCAGTGGCCGATGATGCGGATGCCGAGATGGTCGGGGAGTGGGCGATGGTGGATCTGGAGGCGAACAGGGCGGGGCACACTCTCTCCGGACAGATCGCCGACGCTTTGCGTCATCGTTTACTGATGGGCGAGTTTCTGCCAGGCGCGAAGCTGTCGCTGCGTTCGCTGGCGGCCAGTTATGGCACCAGCATGCAGCCCGTGCGCGACGCGGTCTCGTCCCTCGTGGCCGAGGATGCGCTGGAGATCACGCCAACGCGGGTGATCCAGGTTCCCGAGCTCAGTCGCCAGAACTGTGACGACATCTTCCGCATGCGTGCGCTCATCGAGGGAGACGCCGCCGCGCTGTTCGTGCGGCGCGCGAGCGAGCAGGAATTCGTCGAACTGCAGGCACTGTCGGAGGCCGTACGCCCGGCGCAGCTCGGCATGGCCTTTACCGACCATATGCGCGCGCACATAAGGGGCTTCAACGACTGGTCGTTCTTTGTCGGCGACCGTTGTGGCTCGCCGCTGATGATGACGCTGATCCATCGCCTACGCGTGCGGATGGCGCCGGCGGTGGCGCTCGCGCTGTGCCGCGACGCCGACGAGGACTACTCCTTCCTCGAATTCTCCACTCACATCATGATGGAAATGGCCTGGGCGGCCCGCTCGCGCGATGGCGAGCGCATGCGCGACCTGCGCCGGTCCGACATTCTCACCTATCAGCGCTATCTCTACCGGCGCCTCGGCTGGTCGCTCGAAGGGGCGTCTTTCTAGCCGGGCTCCGCTCGTGATCACAGCGCAGCGTCAGGCGCCGCGGTGTGGCGCATGAGCGGCATCACGGCGCCTTTTTATTCTGACGAATACTGACGACGACATTCTCGCTTGACCGCCGTCGCGCTGCGCCCTTAGCCTTGCCCCATCTGTGATCACACAAGACGAGAGGCGCGACGATGAACGTCCTGGCGCGGGGCACCAATCTTCCCGGCAATTCGGCTCTGCTGCCGTTCTCCAACCTGCAGAAGCTGCGGGAGGAGCGTCCGCTGATGTTCGTGCGGGGGCAAGGCATCTACACCTTCGACGAGCAGGGCAAGGACTACATCGAAGCGGTCTCGACCTTCTATTGCGTCAATCTCGGCTTCAGCGACGAGGAGCTGATCGAGGCGGCGGTGGAGCAGCTGCGCGCCCTGCCGATGTATCCGTCGGGCATTCACCGGACGGTGCCGGTGGTGCTGGAGCTGGCCGAGCGGCTGGCGGCGGTCGCCCCCGTGCGCGGCGGCCATGTGATGTTCGCCACCACAGGCTCGGAAGCGAACGACCAGCTCGTCAAATTCACCTGGTACGCCAACCGCGTCGCCGGCGAGCCGAAGCGCCGCAAGATCATCTCGCGCCGCGCCAGCTATCACGGCGGCACCATCGCCACCACGGCTCTGGGCGGCAGCGCCGGATTGCAGGACGCGTTCGGAATCCCGACCGGCGACAGCCTGTTCGTCTCGCATCCGACCTGGCCGATCGGTGCGCTGCCGGGCGAGACCGAGGTCGCCTACACCGACCGCCTGGTCGCGGAACTGCGGCAGACCATCGAGGATGCCGGACCGGAGACCGTCGCCGCTTTCATCGCCGAGCCGGTCTCGGTGTCGTCGGGCATGTTTCCGCCGCCGGTCGGCTACTTCGCCAAGACCAAGGCGCTGCTGGACGGCTACGGCATCCGCCTCTATGCCGACGAGGTGGTGACCGGCTTCGGCCGCACCGGCAAGATGTGGGGCAGCGAGACGCTTGGCATCGAGCCCGATTGCATCAGCTGCGCCAAGGGTTTGTCCGGCGCCTACCAGCCGATCTCGGCGGTGGTGATGTCGGACGATTTCTACAGCCATCTCGAGGAAGGCGCCAACGCCGCCGGCATCTTCAACCATGGCGGCACCTATGGTGGCCATCCGGTGTCCGCCGCCGTCGCCCTCAAGGTGCTCGACATCTATGAGCGGCGCAACATTCTCGGCCATGTGCAATCGGTGATGCCGGCCTGGCAGAAGGCGCTGGCGAGCCTGGAAGATCACCCGCTGGTCACCGCCACCCGCTGCTTCGGCATGGCCGGCGCCGTGCAGATCGCCCCGCCGGGCGAGGGCGCCCCGGCTGCCGCTTCGCCCTCGCTGGCGCCCGGCGGGCTCAGCCAGCAGCTCTACATGGCCGGGCTGGCGGCCGGCGTGGTGGTGCGTCCGCTGCAGGGATGCGTGGTGCTGTCGCCGCCGCTGATCATCACCGAAGCCGAGATCGGCGAGCTGGCTCGCCGGCTGCGCCTCGCCCTCGACGCGACCCTCGCCGCGCTTCCGCGCTGATCCGGCGCCTGCCGTGACGGGTCGGCTCCGGCTGGCCCGTCGGCCGAGTTCCCGACATGTCCCTCACCGACAAGCTCCTGGCGGCGGCCGTGGTCGCCTGCTGGTCCGCCAATCTCGTGCTGGTGAAGCTCGGCGTGGCGGAAATTCCGCCGCTGCTGATGAGCCTCTTGCGCTTCATGCTGGTGGCGGCGCTGCTGGTGCCGCTGAAGCGGGTCTCGCGCCGGCAGCTGCCATGGATCCTGCTGGTGTCCGTCACCTTCGGCGCCATGCATTTCGGCTTCCTGTTCATCGCCCTCGGCGTCACGGAGGCTGGCACCAGCGCGGTGCTGGTGCAGCTTGGCGCGCCGATCGCCAGCCTGCTGGCCTGCCTGGTCTTTCGCGAGCCGCTCGGCGTCGTGCGCGCCGCAGGGCTCGTCATGACGGTGGTCGGCGTGGTGGTGCTGGCGCTCGGCCCTACCTTTCCCGGTCCGCTGGTGCTCGGCTTGCTGGTCGCCAGCGCCACCGGCTGGGCAATCACCAATCTGGTGGTGAAGCTGATGCCGCCCATCGACGCCATGGCGCTGACAGGCTGGTCGGCGTTGTTCGCCATCCCGCAAATGGCCCTCGCCACGGCCCTGTTCGAGGACCACGCGTGGGCCAGTCTCGCCGGTGCCGGCTGGCATGGCTGGGCGGCGGTGGTCTACAGCGCGCTTGTCTCCTCGGTACTGGCCTACGGCATCTGGTACCGGCTGCTGGCGCGCAATGCGGTGAACGCCGTCGTGCCTTATTCCATGCTGAACCCGGTATTCGCCATCGGGCTTGGCGCTCTTGTCTTCGGCGAGACCGTGCCGGCGCTCAAGCTGGTCGGCACGGCGCTCATTCTCGCCGGCGTGGTGCTCGTGCTGCTGCCGCGCCGGACGCCGGCGGTCGGCTAGCGAAGGAAGGCGTCAGCCGCGCCGGGCATAGTCCAGCGGCGACGTCCCCACGGCGGCGCGGAAAGCACGGCTGAAATAAGCCGGCTCCGAGAAACCGACGGCATAGGCGATGGCGGAGATCGAGGCGCGCGAGAGGTTGCGCGTCTGGAGCAGGCGACGCGCCTCGGTCAGGCGGCGGCTGCGGATCGCCCCAGACGGCGTCTCGCCATGTTCCGCGAAGATCTTCTGCAGGTAGCGCTCGGAGAGTTTCAGCGCGATGCCGATGTCGCTGGCGCTGAAATCGGGATCGCGGAAGCGGATTTCGATCACCTGCAGCGCCCGCTGGCGATGGGCAAGGCGCACCGCCGTCTCATCGCAATGCTGGTCGGCGCCCGAGATCACCAGCGCGAGCAGATCGAGCAGATGGGCCGTGATCCGGTGGCCGATGGCTGGGTCGATGGTTATCCCATGGCTGCAGAAGGAATTGGCGAAATCGAGGAAGAGGCGGACCATGACGTGGTCGCCGAAATCATGCGCCGTCCAATCGTCGACATGGGGCGTGCGCTCGCGCACGGCGGGGCCGGAAAAGCGCAGGCTGTGGAAGGTCGCCCGCTTCGGCTGGTCGTAGTCATAGGCGTCCAGCGAACTGACGAAGGCGAAACGGCCGCGCGCGAGATCAGCCTGCCTGCCGCGTTGGCGGAAGGCCAGTCCCTCGTCCAGCAGCACCGGCAGGAAGTAGAAGTCCTCCGGCTTGCGGGCGATCAACGGCGCCGTCCGACGCACCGCCACCGGGTCGGAATGGTAGCGGGCGAGCCGGACGCCGGCGATGTCGACGCTCTGGACCCAGCCCCTCGCGAAATCCGGGGCGGCGCTGAGGTCGACGGCGTAGAAATAATCATGCTGGGCCTCGGCCCATGCCTGCCGCCGCCGCGACGGGTGCAGGGTGGCGACATCGAACCGGCTCAGGACGGGTGCGGCCTCGTTCACGGGCGGTCATCCTTGTGAAGCGACATGTGCAAGCCGGATGCGGACTTTAGGTTCGGCGGGCGGGCCGGCACAGGCCAAACTTCGCGCAAGGACAAGCCGCTCCATGGGCAGGGCGGCGTATCGGTCGTCTAAATCGCACAACAAATATGCAAAAATTTAGCCTGCCCCATATGGGGCGGATTTGTCCAACTCTTTGTTCGCTCGATGACAAACGCTCCGCAGCCCGGCGGCTAAACTTTCCTCGCTTCGGTTTGTGACGGGTCGAGACGCCTCGATCCGCGCCTATCGGATCGTGTCGAGGAGCGTCAGATGGCCTATCGCATATCCGTCGATACCGGGGGCACCTTCACCGACGTCATCGTCAGCGACGGAGCCGGCGGCTTCGTGATCGGCAAGGCGCTGACCACCCGCAGCCGCATTTTCCTGGGCATGCGCGACGCCATCGAAGCCGCCGCGATGCAGCTCGACATCCCGCTCGGGAAGCTGCTCGCCGAGGCTGATCTGCTGATCTACGGCACCACCCGCGCCACCAACGCCATCGTCACCAAGACCGTGGCGAAGACGGCCTTCGTCACCACCGCCGGCTTCCCCGACACGCTGCTGCTGAAGGAGGGGGGCAAGTTCAACCCGCACGACTTCAGCCAGGATTATCCCGATCCCTATATCGCCCGTCGTCACACATTCGAGCTGACGGAGCGCATGGGAGCGGACGGCGTCGCCTCCATTCCGTTCGACGACGCGCAGGCTCGTGAAGTGATCAGTCGGATCAGAACGCGCGGTTTCGAGGCGGTCGCGGTCTGCCTTCTGTGGTCCATCGCCAACCCGGCGCATGAGGAGCGTTTCGCTGGCCTACTCGACGAACTGCTCCCCGGCATTCCCTACACGCTGTCGCACCGGCTGGTGCCGGTGGTGCGCGAATATCGCCGCGCCTCGGCGACCGCCATCGATGCCTCGCTGAAGCCGCTGATGCAGGATCACCTGCGTGGCCTCGAGAGCGACCTCAAGGCGGCGGGTTTCGCCGGGCAGATACTGGTGAGCACCACCGAAGGCGGCTGCAACCATATCGACGCGCTGGTGGAGAAGCCGATCTATACCGTCGGTTCCGGACCGGCCATGGCGCCGATCGCCGGCTTGACGTTCTCCGGTCTCGAAGCGCTCGGCGACGACGTGATCATCTGCGACACCGGCGGTACCACCTTCGATGTCGGTCTGGTGCGGGACGGGCGGCTGACCTTCACTCGCGATACCTGGCTGGGGCCGACCTATACCGGCGACCTGCTCGGCATTTCCGCCGTCGACATGCGCTCCATCGGTGCGGGTGGCGGCTCGATCGCCTGGATCGACGATGGCGGGCTGATGCGCGTGGGGCCGCAATCGGCCGGCGCCGAACCCGGCCCGGCCTGCTACGGGCGCGGCGGCACGTTGCCCACCGTCTCCGACGCCGCCGTGGTGCTCGGTTATTTCGATCCCGACTATTTCCTCGGCGGGCGGATGAAGCTCGACGTCGAGGCGGCGCGGCGCGCGGTGATGTCGGTCGCCGAGCGGATCGGCCTTTCCATCGAGGAGACGGCGTTCCGCATCCTCAGCCTCGCCAGCGACCTGATGATGCGCGCCATCGCAGACATCACCGTCAATGAGGGCGTGAATCCGCGCGAGAGCACCATCGTGGCCGGCGGCGGCGCGGCCGGCATCAACATCATGACCATCGCCAAGGAACTCGGCTGCGAGCGGGTGATCCTGCCCAAGGTGGCCTCGGCGCTCTCCGCCTCCGGCATGCAGTTCGCCGACATCGTCGCCGAGGAGACGGCGAGCCTCGTCACGCTGACCAATCGCTTCGACGCCGCGGCCGTCAACGAGGTGCTGGCGGGGCTGGAGGCGCGGCTGGAGACGTTCCGCGCCGTGTTGCCCGGCGAGAAGGACGCCTATCGCATCGATCTCGTGGCCGAGGCCCGCTATCTCGGCCAGGTGTGGGAACTCGACACGCAGCTGCCCGTGCGCCGCTTCACGGGCGATGCCGATCGCCTCGCGCTGGTCGAGGCCTTCCACCAGGTGCATGAGCGCGTCTTCGCCGTGCGCGATCCCGGCAGCCCGGTCGAGGTGGTCAACTGGAAGGCCCGACTCGTCGTGCACCTCGCCAAGCCGCCGGAACCGGCGGTGGTCGCGACACGCGTCGAGGCCGGAGCGCCGACCGCCCGGCGCGACTGCTTCTTCGGCGACCGCACGCCGCTGCCCACCGCCATCTACAAGGCCGCCGACATCGCGCCCGGCCTCGTCATCGCCGGACCGGCCATCGTCGAGGAGCCGACCACGACGCTCGTCGTCTACCCCGGCATGTCCGCCGAGGTGAGCGCTTCCGGCAACTACCTGCTGCGCACCGCGTGAGGGAGACCATCATGAGCACCGGGACGCCCGCCGAGTTCGACCCCTATCTCACCGCGATCATCGCCAACCGCGTCGACGGCATCGTCCGCGAGATGACGCATACGCTGCTGCGCGCCGCCCGCTCGGCGGTGATCAACAGCGCCCGCGACTTCAGCTGCTCGATCTGCACCGGCGACAACGAATTGCTCGCCTCCGCCGAAGGGCTGCCGATCCACATTTTCGGCAGCCACATGCAGACGCGGGCGATGGCCGATTTCCACGGCGCCGACATCCGCGAGGGCGACTGCTACCTGCACAACGACCCCTATTCCGGCAACACCCACGCCGCCGACCATACGTTCCTCGTACCGGTGTTCTTCGAGGGCGAGCACCTGTTCACCACGGTCGCCAAGGCGCACCAGGCCGATATCGGCAACGCGCTGCCCACCACCTATTCGGCGACCGCGCGCGACCAGTACGAAGAGGGAGCGCTGATCTTCCCGGCGGTACGGGTGCAGCGCGACTACGTCACCGACGAGAACGTCGTGCGCATGTGCCGCTCGCGCATCCGCGTGCCCTCACAATGGTATGGCGACTTCCTCGCCGGCATCGGCTGCGCCCGCGTCGGCGAGCGCCGGCTGAAGGAGCTCTGCGCCAAATACGGCAAGGAGCGCGTCAAGACCTTCATCCGCGACTGGATGGACTATTCCGAGCAGCGGATGGTGCAGGCGATCCGCAAGCTGCCGGCGGCGACGCTGACCAATAGCGGGGCGCACGACCCGTTCGGGACGCTGCTGCCGGAGGGCATCCCGCTCAAGGTCACGGTGAAGATCCAGCCCGAGGCGGGCATGATCGATCTCGACCTCACCGACAATGTCGACAATGTCGATTGCGGCTTCAACGAGAGCGAGGCCTGCGCCACCTCCTCGACGGTGGCGGGGGTGTTCAACTCGATCGACTCCACCGTGCCGCGCAATTCGGGCTCGTTCCGACGCATCAAGGTGCATCTGCGCGACGGGGCGGTCGCCGGTCGGCCGAAATTCCCGCACAGCTGCTCGGTCGCCACCACCAACATCGCCGACCGGCTGATCAACATCGTGCAGTCCTCCTTCGCCCAGATCGGCGACGGCTGGGGGCTGGCGGAGGGCGGCGTCGGCATGGGCGCCGGCTTCGCGGTGATCTCCGGCAAGGACGACCGCAGCGACGACGGCGCCTTCGTCAACCAGCTGATCATCACCGGCGCCGGCGGCCCCGGTGCGCCGGCCGCCGATGGCTGGCCGACCTATGCGCTGCCGGTGGTCGGCGGGCTGATGTATCGCGACAGCGTCGAGATCGACGAGCTCAAGCACCCGATGCGCTTCCACTTCCTGCGCATCCTGCCCGGCACCGGCGGGGCAGGGCGCTTTCGCGGCGCGCCAGCGATGGAACTCGCCTACGGCCCGACCAAGTTCGCCATGGACGTGCTCTGGCCCTGCGACGGCACCCACTTCGCCCCCAAGGGCGTGCGCGGCGGGCAGGACGGCACCTGTGCCCGGCATTTCCGGGTGGAGGTCGATGGCAGCGAGACCGAGCTGCCCAACATCGTCAACATCCGGCTGGAGAAGGGCGCCTATGTGCGCGGCAACCACACCTCGGGCGGCGGGTATGGCGATCCGCGCCAGCGCGATCCGCGCCGGGTGCTGAAGGACGTCCTCGAAGGCTACGAGACCGAGACCCGCGCCCGCGACCTCTACGGCGTCGTGTTCACCGGGCTGGTTGAGGACGAGACGCTCGACATCGACCCCGCCGCCACGACCGCCGCCCGCCGGGCGCTGACGAGCTGACGGCGCGACACGATCCCCGGACATCAGGAGGACACCATGCGTTTCTCGGCCAACCGCCTCTACATCGAATCCTATGAGAAGTGCCCGAACTGCGGCGTGCTGCTCTACGACACGCCGAGCGCCCGCGCCTCCTGGGTGGTCCAGAGCGGCAAGACCTATTGCTCGCAATGGTGTGTGACCTGGGAGGCCGACCGCGCCGCCCGGCGGGCCTCGGCGCCGGCGAGCTGAGCGGCCGCCTTGTCCCGCGGGCGCCCGCGGTGACCTGACCTTCCCCCGAAACCGACCCGCCGCGCCGGACGCGGCACCTCTTTCCCCATGGAGCAGACCGGATGAGAAAGTTGCTTTATGCGCTGCTCGGCAGCGTCGTCACCCTGCTGCCCCTGCAGCCGGCCCGCGCCGCCGACGAGATCACCCTCGGCATGGCCGTCGCCTTCTCCGGCTGGATGGAGGCCTATGACGGCGAGGCCACCAAGATGGCCCAGCTGTGGATCGAGGAGCAGAACGCCAAGGGCGGCGTCCTCGGCAAGAAGATCAAGGTGATCACCGCCGACACCAAGACCGATCGCGTCGAAGGTGCCAAGGCCGGCAAGCAGCTGGTCGACGAGGGCGCCGACATGCTGCTGGTCTCGGCCGACTACGACTATGGCGCACCCGCCGCGCTGCAGGCGCAGAAGGCCGGCATCATCTCGGTGTTCATCGGTGCTTCCGATCCCAAGGCCGGCGTGCTCGGCGTCGGCCCGCTCTCCTTCACCGCCAACAATGCCGCCCAGCTCGAAGGCGCGGTCATGGCCGAGTGGGGCTATGAGAAGAAGGGCCTGCGCAAGGGCTACATGCTGGTCGACGAGACGCTCGAATACAACAAGTCCGCCTGTGCCGGCTATGAATGGATGCTGCCGCTGAAGAAGGGCGAGCTGGTCGGGCAGGATTCCTTCAAGAGCCAGGACGCCACTATCTCCTCGCAGGTCACCCGCCTGGCGGAGGCGATCCGCAACAAGGGCGTCGACCACGTCATGCTGTGCTCGGCCAACCCGGCGGCGGCGAGCGCGCTGCGCCAGCTGCGGGCGGCGGGCGTCAGCATCCCCGTGCTGTCGGCGACGGCGATGGACGGCACCTACTGGGTGAACTCGGTGCCCGGGCTCAAGGACTTCTACCTGCCGGTGCAGGCGCTGGTGAAGGACGATCCGCGGCCGGACGTCAGCGCGCTGACGGCGGCCTTCGAGAAGAAGTACGGCAAGCCGCCGACCACCCAGTACGCCTATCCGATCTACGCCTTCCTGCAGATGTGGGCGGCGGCGGCGACCAAGGCCGGCACCACCGACAGCAAGGCCGTGGTGGCGGTGCTGAACGAGATGAGCGACTTCCCGACGGTGATCGGCCCGCGCTCCTTCGCGCCCAAGCTGCACGTCCAGACCCGGAACCCGATGTTCGTCGTCTCCTATGACGGCGACAAGGAGACCTCGGTCGGGGAGTGGACGATCACCCAGCCCATTCCCGACCCGGTGCTCTACCGCCTGAAGAAGTAGCGCGCCGCTTCCGGCCGGCGGGTGCTCCGCCGGCCGTCCCGCAACCGCTGGAGGTCCGGATGAACGACATCCCCGTCTTCGTCGAGCCGCCCTCGCTCGGCGTCGACCGCACGCTGACCAATGCGGCGAAGCTCGCCGCCGAGGGGTTGTCGGTGCGCTTCAGCGGCCTCTTGGCGATCTCGGACGTCACGCTGCGGCTGGCGCGCCACGAGATCCTCGGGCTGATCGGGCCGAACGGCGCCGGCAAGACCACACTGGTGAATTGCCTCACCGGCTTCCAGGCGCCGACCGACGGGCGGGTGGTGTTCGGCGAGGAGGACACCACCGGGTGGTCGGCGGCGCGCTTCCGCGCCCATGGCATTGCCCGCACCTTCCAGGCCGGCCGGCTGTTCAAGGACATGACGGTGGCCGAGAATGTCGAGGTGACCGGCGTCGGGCTCGGCCTCGGACTCAAGGCGGCGCGCGAGCACGCCATGGCGTTGCTCGGCTGGATCGGCCTCGCCGACAAGGCGCAGGCCAAGGCCGGCACGCTTGCCTATACCGACCAGCGCCGGCTGGGCATCGCCCGCGCGCTGGTGCTGTCGCCGGCCTTCATCCTGCTCGACGAACCTGCGGCCGGCATGTCGGACGCCGAGTGCGAGGAACTGATGGCCCTCGTCTCGGCCATCCCGAAGAGCTTCACCTCCGGCGTGCTGCTGATCGAACACAATATGCGGGTGGTGATGGGCATCAGCCACCGGGTCCACGTCCTCGATGGCGGCAAGACCCTCGCCGAGGGATCGCCGGCGGAAATCCAGAAGCATGAGGCGGTGATGGCCGCCTATCTCGGCATGGAGGCCTGATGGGCGCGCTCCTCACCGTCGACGACGTGCATGTGCGCTATGGCGACCTCGTCGCCCTGCGCGAGGTGTCGCTCAGCGTGGCGCAGGGCGAGGTAGTCTGCATCATCGGCCCCAACGGGGCCGGCAAGTCGACCCTGCTGGCGGCGGTCGCCGGCGGCGTGACGCCCTGGCGCGGCGCTATCCGCTTCGGCGATGTCGACGTCGTCGGGATTCGGCCGGAGGTGGTGGCGCGCCAGGGCCTCTCCCTCGTACCGGAGGGGCGGCACATCTTCGGCACCCTGACCGTCGACGAGAACCTGCGGATCGGCGGCTTCATCCACAAGGGCCGCGCCGACGCCAAGGCCGACTATGAGCGGCTGCTCGAGCTGTTCCCCCGGCTGCGCGAGCGGCTGAACTTCCCGGCCGGGCGGCTGTCGGGCGGCGAGCAGCAGATGCTGGCGGTCGCCCGCGCGGTAATGACGCGTCCCCGCCTGCTGCTGGTGGACGAGCCCTCGCTCGGTCTCGCGCCGCGCATCGTCGACCAGATCTATGAGATCCTGCTCGATCTGCGCCGCCGCGAGGGGCTGACGCTGGTGATCAACGAGCAGAGCTCCAACCGCATCCTGAAGCACGCCGACCGGATCTACGTGCTGCGCGGCGGGCGCATCCAGCTGGAAGGGCGCGCCGCCGACCTCGCCGACGGCGAGGCGATCCGCAGCGCCTATTTCGGCTTCGGTTCCCCGGCGACCCTGGAGGGCGTGGCGCCATGATCGCGTTTCTGCAGAACCTCATCGACGCCGTCAGCCTCGGCAGCATCTATGCACTGACCGCGCTCGGCATCGGGCTGCTGTTCGGCATCCTGCGGCTGATCAACTTCGCGCATGGCGACTACATCACCATCGGCGCCTATGCGCTGATCGTGCCCTCCGCCGACGTGACGGCCCGCCTGATGATCGGCGAGCTGCCGCTCGTGGTGATGACGCCGCTGATCTGCCTGATCGTGGTGGTGGTGGCGCTGTTGTCCGACGTGCTGGTGTTCCGGCCGCTGCGCCGCGCCTCCTCGCCGACGCTGATGATCGCTTCCTTCGCCGTCAGCTACATCATCCAGAACGGCGTGATGATGTTCTACGGCGCCCGGCCCAAGGCCGTCGACCTGTGGAGCGGCGCCAACACCCAGATCCTGATCGGCGACCTGCGGGTGCCGATGCTGCAACTGATCATCCTCGTGGTCACGCTGGTGCTGATGGCGGCGCTGACGCTGTTCCTCAGAAAGACGCCTTACGGCATCCAGATGCGCGCCGCCGCCGAGGATTTCCGCATGGCGACCTATCTCGGCGTGCGCGGCAACCTCGTCATCGGGCTCGCCTTCGCCATCAGCGGCATTCTCGCCGCGGCGGTGTCGCTGCTCTACACCACGCAGTCCGGCTCGCTCAGCCACACCATGGGCCTGCCGCTCGCCCTGTTCGCCTTCGTGGCGGTGGTGGTGGGCGGCATGGGCAGCCTCGTCGGCGCGGTGGTCGGCGGCTTCGCCATCGGCATCATCGTGACGATGTTGCAGGCCTATCTGCCGCCGGAACTGCGCGCCTTCCGCGACGCCTTCGCCTTCGCCTTCGTCATCCTGGTGCTGCTGGTGCGGCCGGCCGGGCTGGTGCCATCGCGCACCACCTTCGAGCGCGTGTGAGGAGTGGGAGCGATGCGCGATTTCCTCATCCGCCACCAGACGCCCGCTCTGCTGGTCGCCGGCCTAGTCATCGCCGCCGCCCTCGGGGTGCTGACCGGCAACGAGACCGCGCAGGTGACGCTGACCGAGATGTTCATCCGCCTCGTGGTGGTGATCGGACTGTGGGTGTTCATCGGCAATTCCGGCATCATCTCCTTCGGCCATATCGGCTTCATGGGCATCGGCGCCTATGCCGCCGCCTGGGCCACTGCCGAGCCGAGCTTCAAGCAGATCATGCTGTCCGGCCTGCCGGTGTTCCTGCAGGAGAACCAGTATCCCTTTGTCTTCGCGATCCTCGGAGCGACGCTGCTGCCGGCGCTGGTGGCGCTGCTGCTGGGCGCCGCGCTGATGCGGCTCGCCGGCACCGCCGCCTCCATCGCCACCTTCGCGGTGCTGATGATCGTCAACAGCGTCTACGCCAACTGGGACTCGGTCACCGCCGGCTCGTCCTCGATCATCGGCATCCCGACGGTGGTCGGGCCGTGGGTCGCGGTCGGCTTCGCCGCCGGGGCGGTGATTACCGCCTATCTGTTCCAGATCTCCCGTCTCGGCCTGATGCTGCGCGCCTCCCGCGACGACGAGGTCGCCGCCCGCGCCTCGGCGGTGGAGGTGAAGCGGATGCGGCTCGTCGCCTTCGTGCTCAGCGCCGCCATCGCCGGTGCCGGCGGCGGGCTCTACGCGCAATTCCTCGGCATCCTCACCGTCGACCCGTTCTATCTCGGCCTGACCTTCATCACGCTGGCGATGCTGGTGGTCGGCGGCATGTCGAGCCTGTCGGGCGCGGTGGCGGGCGTGTTCGCGGTGACCATCATCGTCGAATTGCTGCGCCTCGCCGAACGGGGCGTCCCGTTCGGGTCGGTCACCGTCGGGTTGCCGCTGGGCAGCCAGGAGATCGGCCTCGGCGTGCTGATGGCGCTGATCCTGATCTTCCGTCCCAATGGCCTCTCCAACGGGCGCGAGCTGGTCTGGCCGCGCCGCGCTCCCACTGACGAGGCCGCGGCCCGCAAGGCGCCATCCGCCGCACTGGCGGGCGAGGCCGCGCCGTCGCCATGAACCGCATCCTTCCGATTTCAGACAAAGGGCAGAAACGATGAGCACCAGATTCGGCGTCGACATCGGCGGAACCTTCACCGATTTCGTCGCCTATGACGAAGCCGGCCGCACCCTCAAGGCGTGGAAGAACCTCTCGACCCCGGAGAACCCGATCGAGGGCATCATGGCCGGGCTGCGGACCTTCGGCGACCTCGACGCCATCGCGGCGGTGCGCCTCGGCACCACGGTCGCCACCAATGCGCTGCTGGAAGGCAAGGGCGCCCGCATCGCCTATGTCACCACGGCGGGGTTTCGCGACATTCCGTTCATCGGCCGCGGCAACCGCAAGCACCATTACGACCTCGCCTGGGTGAAGCCGAAGCCGTTCCTCAAGCGCCGCGACGCGCACGAGATCCATGAGCGGATCGATGCCGGCGGCAATGTCGCCGAGCCACTGGATGAGGCGGGCGTCGCGCGGCTCGCCGAGCAGCTGCGCGAAGCAGGGGAGGTCGAGGCGGTCGCGGTGGTGCTGCTGCACTCCTACCTCACCCCGGTGCATGAGCGGCGGGTGAAGGAGATCTTCGCCGAGCACCTGCCCGGCGTGCCGGTGTCGATCTCCTATGACGTGCTGCCGAAGTGGAAGGAGCATTTCCGCTCCTCCACCACCATTTGCGACGCCTTCATCAAGCCGGTGGTGGCCCGCCAGCTCGGCTCGATGCGCGCCGAACTCGACGCCAACGGCATGAAGGCCCCGGTGGTGGTGATGCGCTCCAATGGCGGCGAGATGAGCCTCGCCGGCGCGGTCGAGGCGCCGATCCAGATCGCGGTGTCCGGGCCGACCGGCGGCGTCATCGCCGCCAAACGCACGGCCGAGCTGCTCGGAATGAACAACCTCGTCACGCTCGACATGGGCGGTACCTCGACCGACGTCTCCACCGTGGTCGACGGCAAGGAGAAGTTCACCACCGACTTCGAGATCGAATGGGGCCGCCCGATCCAGATCCCGATGATCGATATCCGCACCATCGGCGCCGGCGGCGGCTCGATCGCCCGGATCGATGCCGGCGGCATGCTGGTGGTCGGGCCGGAAAGCGCTGGCGCCAATCCGGGGCCGGCCTGCTACGGGCGCGGCGGCACGCTGCCGACCGTCACCGACGCCAATGTGGTGCTCGGGCGCATCAGCCCCGGCAACTTCCTCGGCGGCTCGATGGGGCTCGACCGCGAGGCGGCGGCCAAGGCGGTGCAGCCGCTCGCCGAGGCGCTTAGCCAGTCCATCGAGGAAGTGGCCTTCGCCATCGTGCGCATCGCCAACAACAACATGGTGGGCGCGCTGCACACCGTGCTGACTGAGCAGGGGCTCGACCCGCGCGACTTCACGCTGGTCACTTTCGGCGGCGCCGGCCCGCTGCATGTCAGCGACCTGATGGAGGAGGCCTCGATCCCGAAGGGCATGGTGCCGAACTTCCCCGGCCAGTTCTCCGCCTTCGGCTTCACCATGGCGGATGCGCGGGTCGACCGCTACCGCACCGTGCAGCTGAATTCCCGGCGCTTCGACCGCGAGCGGGCGGCGGCGGCGATGGCGTCGCTGATCGAGGAGTGCCGCGCCGAGCTGGCGGCGCAGGGCCATGCCGACGCCGCCGTCGCCTGTAGCGTCGAGATGCGCTACCTCGGCCAGAATTACGAGCTGGAGATCCCGGTCGCGGCGAAGAGCTTCTCCGACGCGGAGATCGCGACGATCCTCGAGACCTTCCACGCGCAGCACGAGGCGCGCTTCGGCTTCCGGCTCGCCGACCATGTCGAGATCGTCAACTTCCTCGTCACCGGCACCGCGCGCACCGGCGCGCTGGAATTCCCGCTGGTCGGGGCGGCGACCGGGCCGGCGCCCGTGCGCTCGACGCGGCCGGTGTGGTTCGCCGCCGGCTGGCGCGACACACCGGTGTTCGACCGCGCCGACCTCAAGGAGGGGCACCTCGTCGAAGGGCCGGCGCTGGTCGAGGAGAACGCCTCCGTCACCGTGCTGAACCCCGGCATGACGCTCAGCGTCGACCGCTACGGCAATCTTCTCGTTTCCGCCAATTAGGAGGCCCCGCTCATGGATATGGTTTCGCTGAACATCGTCGGCGGCATCCTCGTCTCGATCTGCCGCGACATGGGGGTGACGCTGATGCGCACCTCCTATTCCACCATCTTCTCGGAATCGCTGGACTTCACCTGCGGCCTGGCGCTGCCGACCGGCGAGCTTATCGCCACCGGCGACTTCTGCCCCTCGATGATCGGCGGCATGCCGCTGCTGCTGCGCTCCTGCGTGCAGGAAATCCCGCTCGACGATCTCGAGCCGGGCGACGTGATCCTGCACAACGACCCCTATCGCGGCGGCCTGCACACGCCCGAGCACACCTTCTTCAAGCCGGTGTTCCTCGAAGGCGAGCTGATCGGCTTCGCCGTCGCCATCGGCCATGTCTGCGAGGTGGGCGGCATGGCGCCGGCCGGGTTCGCCGGCGAGGCGACCGAGGTGTTCCACGAGGGGCTGCGGGTGCCGCCGGTGAAGATCATCCGCGCCGGCAAGGACGTCGACGACGTCTGGCGGCTGCTGCTCGCGAATGTACGCACGCCCCGCTACAATTATGGCGACTTCCGCGCGCTGATCGCCTCCATCGACCTCGGCGAGCGGCGCATGAAGGAGCTCGCGGCCAAGCACGGCGTCGCGGCCTTCGGCGAGCATGTCCACGCGCTGATGGACTATGCCGAGCGCCGCATGCGGTCCGAGATCGAGAAGATCCCGGACGGGCGCTACCGCTTCGAGGACGTCATGGAAGACGACGGCATCGAGGACAAGGCCTACACGATCCGCGTGGAGGTCACGGTCAGCGGCAGCGACGTGATCATCGACTATCACGGCTCCTCGCCGCAGGCGAAGGGCCCGATCAACGCCACCCTCGGCGTGGCGCATGGCGCGGCCTATAACGCCCTGCTGCAGCTCACGGATTCGACCATTCCGAAGAATTCCGGCTGCTTCCGGCCGATCCGGATCCTCGCCCAGCCCGGCAGCATGCTCAACGTCAACTTCCCCGGCCCCTCGGTCGGCGGCAATACCGAGAGCCATTGCCGCATCGCCAACGCGGTGATGGGCGCGCTGGCGCCGGCGGTGAAGGAGCGCTCCGCCGCCACCGACGGTGCGTCGCATTCCAACTTCCTGTTCGGAGGCACGGACACCGAAACCGGGGAATTCTTCTGCTGCTACGACCTGACGCCGGTGGGCTGGGGCGGGCGCAGCTTCGCCGACGGCAACGATGCGGTGGGCGGCATCAACGGCAATTGCCCACACATTCCGGTCGAGGTGTTCGAGTTCCGCTTCCCCTGGCATGTCGAGGAATTCCGGCTGGTGGACGGCTCCGGCGGGCCGGGACAGTTCCGCGGCGGCCTCGCATTGAGCAAGACCCTGCTGTGCACCGACACCGAGATGACCTTCAGCTATATGAGCGACCGGCAGAAGGTCTCGCCCTGGGGCATCCATGGCGGCCAGGAAGGCGCCAAGGCGGAGCTGTTCATCAAGCGCGACGGCAGTGGGGAGTGGCTGACAGCGACGCAGGCCTACAACAAGGTCTCGCCGTCGAAATTCGCCAATGTCCGCGTGCAGCCGGGCGACCGGGTGAAGATCTCCTCTCCGGCGGGCGGCGGCTGGGGCGCGCCGGCCCTGCGCGACCCGGAACTGGTCCGCGAGGACATGGCGGACGGCTTCATCACCGAGGAGCAGTACCGCACGGTCTACGCGCCGGCGTGAGCAATGGCCCTTCCGCGCCACGCGGGAGATCCTTATGGCACCGGATCATGCCCCGTTCGGCAGCGGGCAGGCATGGTCCGGCGGCCGCGGTGTTGGAAGACCGTCCGGTTGGGGGCTCCGAGTTCACAGTCGGCGGCCCTCAGCCTATTGAAACTGCTCGGTAATCAGGAGCGGCCATGCCGTCGACAGGGTCAGGTGCGCCGAGCCGGTCGCGAGGCGCTCGCCCCCCATGCCATGCCAGTCGCGGTCGAAAATCTCGTTCATGTCGAGCACGACGCTGTCGGGCATCGGCGCATGCCAGGGAATGCGCGTGGGCACCACGACGCGGAGGCGGCGGTTCGCGTGCCGGCGTTCGAAACCGAACCAGCGCCAGGGCGAAGGGCTGATGTCCAGCGGCCGGTAGTCGCCATGAGTGAGGCCGTCATGCCGGCGGCGCAGGGCAAGAAGCGTACGCACAAGGTTGAAATACTCGCCGTCGCCCGGCGCCACGCTGTCCAGCCCGTCGAGGGCGGCGAGGCGGGCGAGCCAGTCGACAGGGCGGCGATTGTCGGGGTCGACCAGCGAGAGATCGGGGAACTCGGTACCCTGATAGAGGTCGGGCGTACCGGGAAGGCTGTGCTGGAGCACCAGTTGCGCGAGGCCGACGATCCGTGCCGCCGGCGCCAACTCGGCCAGGAAACGCTCCAAATCGTTTCTAAAATCAGCAGCTTGCGGCGCTTCGATGAGCTGCGTGGCGAAGGCGAGGCCGGCCTGCTCATAGGCCTCGTCCGGCTGTTCCCACGAGGTGTGGCGCTTGGCCTCGCGCAGAGCCTTGGTGAGGTAGGTCCTCATGCGCTCGGCGCTGATCGGCCAGGTAGAGACGAGGGTTTGCAGGATGAAATGCCGATCGAGGGCGTCCGGCGCGGCATCGGCCGGGAAAAGGCGGTCCGTTACCGGCGCCGCCTGCGCGAGGAAGTCCAGCCAGCGCTGCGGCGCGTGGCCGAGCGCGGCGAGGCGGGCGCGGGTTCCGGGACCGCGCTTGGTGTCATGGGTGGCGAGAGGGATGAGATCGCACGCGCCGTTCGCGGCACGTTGTCGAGATATTTCATGCAGTTCGTTGCATTCCCTCGCAACATGCTCGAAGCTGCTGCCGACCTCGTTGACGGCGAGCAGCACCGGATAGCGGTACAGCTCGGTATCCTCGAAGCCCTTGGCCAGCACGGGCCCGCTAAGCTGCTGGAAACGCCCGCGAAATTCGAGGTCGCTCGGGTGCTGCGGGGCTTTGAGCCGCTCAATCAGCAGGCGGCCGGCGGCGCTGGTGAGCGGATCCTCGACCGCGTCCATGCGGGTGCGGATGGCATCCCAGATCGCCTGGTCGCTGGGGTCGTGCGCGTCGGGGGTTGCGTAGGAACGATAGACCGGGCAATGGGTTAGCAGGGCGATCACCGCCTGACGGATCGACGCCTCGGTGAGGTCGCCGGCCTTGATGTCGGCGTCGAGGCCTTCGCGGGCGAGGCCGGCGAGACGCTCGACCTCGGTGGCGAGGCTGGTTTCCAGCACCCGGCGCTTGGCGGCGGCGAGCCGCTCAGTGGGTGTCCCGGTGATCAGATGGCGGGCGCGGAGATCGGCCTCCAGTGTGTCGTAACCCTGCGGGTCTATGAACAAGCCATTGATGTCGTTCAGTCTTTCATATCCGGTCGTGCCGTCGACCGGCCAGGGACGCAGCGCTTCGCCCGGCTCGAGGATCTTCTCAAGGAAGATCGGAATACCGGCACCCACCGCCTGCCGGAGCCTCTCGCAATAGCCGGCCGGGTCCAGCAGGCCGTCGACATGGTCGATGCGCAGGCCGTGGACGAGCCCGCGCCTGATCAGATCGAGCGGCAGCCGGTGCACCAGCTCGAACGCCTGGGGATCCTCGATACGCACGCCGGCGAGATCGGTAATATTGAAGAATCTCCGATAGTTAAGGTCATGCGCGGCGGTACGCCACCAGGCGAGGCGCCAATGCTGGTCCTCCAGTATCGCCGGCAGGTCGGCTTTCGCGAGCACGGTGTCGAGGGCGGCACGCTCGGCGGTATCGAGGGACCGCAATGCCTCGTGCGCCGTGTGCAGTGAGGTGGACGATGCGGCCGATGACGCGCGAAAGGCCGACGCCATCTCGGCCCAGCCGGGGCGCAGGCCGGCGGCAGCATCCAGGAGGTCGGCGACGCTCTCCGGCCGCAGCGGGAAAACATGGTCGGCATAGGCGCCGACGAGGCGGCCGGTCTGATACTCCGCGCGCAGCGACAGGGCACCGGCGGCAAGGGTGGCGGCGAGCGGCTCGCCGAGCACCGGCAGCAGCAGGCGGCCCGATTGCCAGTCGACATCGAACAGCCGGGCGGCGAGCGCCCGCGGCCCCAGCTCCAGCATCTCCATCCAGAACGGGTTGTGGCTGGAGGCGGCCATGTGGTTGGGCACGATATCGAGCAGCACCCCCATGCCATGGGCGGCGAGCGCGCGGGCGAGGCGCTCGAACCCCTCGGCGCCACCGAGCTCGGGATTGATGCGGGTCGGGTCGGCGACGTCGTAGCCATGCGTCGACCCGGGCACCGCCACGGTGATCGGCGAGGCATAGAGATGGCTGATGCCGAGCCGGGCGAAATAGGGCACCAGCGCCTCGGCATCGGCGAAGGTGAAGGCGCGATGGAATTGTAGCCGGTAGGTGGCACGCAAAGCGGGCGGCTTGATCATCCGGGCCTCCTCATGCGGGCAGGTGCCAGACGGCGGCGGAGAACGGGGCCAGGGCGAATCCCTCCGTCTCCGCCACGACTTCGCCGACGCTGGCGAGCGGGGCGGCGCCGGCTTCCACCGGGCGGGGCAGCCGGGCGGGCGCCGGACCGGGATTGAGCGCCATCACCAGAATGCCGGCGGCAAAGCGCCAGCGCACCGTGACGGCCGCGTCTGCGTGCTGGCTGTCAGCGCCCCGCCAGCCGCTGGCCGTGAGCGGCCATATGTGCTGGCGGCGCAGCTCCGCGAGAATTCGGAAGGCGGCGAGCGCGTCACGGGCCGGAGCGGCGGCGAAAGCCTCGGGTGCCAGCACGGCGGCGCGGAAGGTGGCCTCGTCGAGCGGATCGGGAAACGCGCCCTCGTCATGATCGGCGAAGAAGGCGGCGAACTCGGCGCGCCGGCCGTCGCGCACTGCCTGGGCGAGATCGCCCTCGAAATCGCAGAAGAACGGGAAGGGCGTCGGCAGCAGCGCCTCCTCGCCCATGAACAGCAGCGGGATCTGCGGCGAGAGCATCAGCACGAAGCGCAGAAAGGCGAGACGTTCCGGCTCCAGCGTCCCGGCGAGGCGGTCGCCCTGCGGTCGGTTGCCGATATGGTCGTGGTTCTGCACGAAGGCGACGAAGGCATCCGGCGGCAGGCTAGCGCTGGGGGTACCGCGCGCGTGCCCGCCGGCGTCGGGATAAGGCTCGCCCTGGAAGACGAAGCCCTCCGCCAGCGCGCGGGCGGCGCCGATAACGGGATCGCCGGCATAGGGGGCGTAGTAGCCGCCATGCTCGCCGCTCGCCAGCACATGGAAGACGTGGTGCCAGTCGTCGTTCCATTGGGCGGTGAACAGCGCGTCGTCGCGTGTCATCCAGCCTGAGACGTTGTCGTGGTTCTCCAACACGAGCCAGGCATCCGGGCGCACCGCACGGCAGGCGCCGGCGATCTCGCGCAGGAAGGTTTCCGCGCCCTTGGTCGCCAGCGCGTGCACGGCGTCGAAGCGCAGCCCGTCAAAGCCGAAATCGCTGAGCCAATAGGCGGCGTTCTCGGCGAAGAAGGCGCGCACCGTCCCGTTTTCGAGATCGATGGCCGCACCCCATGGGGTGGGCACGTCCTCGCGAAAGAAGGACTTCGCATAGGCTGGCAGGTAATTCCCGCTCGGGCCGAAATGGTTGTAGACGACGTCCAGCATGATGCCGAGGCCACGCGCATGGGCGGCGTCGACCAGCGCGCGCAGATCGTCCGGGGTGCCATAGGCCCGGTCGGGCGCGTAGATGAGCACGCCGTCATAGCCCCAGTTGCGGGCGCCGGGGAAATCGGCGACCGGCATCAGCTCGATCACGGTGAAGCCGGCGTCGCGGTAATGGTCGAGCCGGTCGATCAGCGCCCGGAACGTGCCGGCAGGCGTGGCGGTGCCGACATGGATTTCGGCGATGATCGCCTCGTGCCATGGGCGGATGGCGTTGCCGAGTTGGGGCTCGGGCGGTGCGGTGAGCACGCTCCAGCCGTCGGGGTCATCATCCTGTATCCGCGATGCCGGGTCCGGCACCGCCAGCCCGTCGGCACGGAAGCGGTAGCGCCGGCCGGGCGCGAGGCCGGCGACCTCGACGGCGAAGAAGCCTTCCGCATCGCGCTGCATCGGCAGCGGGATCATGCCCTCGACCAGCAACTCGACCCGGCGGGCATCGGGGGCATAGAGGCGGAAGACCGCGTCGCGCCCGTCGAGGAGCGGGCCGAAGCGGCGGGCGGGGCGGGCGAGGGCGTCGTTCATGCCCGCCATTCCCACACGAGGAGGGTGCGCGCGGGCAGGGTGAAGGTGGCGCCGCCGCCGAGCTTGGCGCCCTCCAGATCGTCGCCGGTGGCGAGGATGGCCTCCCAGCTGCCGGACTGCACCGGCGGGGCGATGAAGTCGACGTCGACATGCGAGGCGTTGAGCATGATCAGCAGCGAGGCTTCGTCGGGCAGTGCCGGGGCGAGGCGCACGGTGAGGCATTTGGAATTGGGGTCGTCCCAGTTCTCCTCGCTCATGCGCTCGCCGGAGGTATTGAACCAGGCGACGTCCGGCTGGCCCATCTCGTTGCGCGCGCCGGTGAGGAATTCCGGGCGCGACAGCGAGGAGTGCCGCTTCCTCAGTTCAGCGAGGCGGGCGACGAACTCCGGCAGCTCCGGGTCCTCGTCCGACCAGTCGACCCAGCCGATCTCGTTGTCCTGGCAATAGGCGTTGTTGTTGCCGCCCTGCGAGTTGGAGCGCTCGTCGCCGGCGAGCAGCATCGGCACGCCCTGCGACAGGAACAGCGTGGCGATGAGGTTGCGCTTCTGCCGGCGGCGCAGCGCGTTGATGGCGGCGTCGTCGGTCTCGCCCTCGGTGCCGCAGTTCCAGCTCTTGTTGTCGTCGTGGCCGTCGCGATTGTCCTCGCCATTGGCCTCGTTGTGCTTGTCGTTGTAGGTGACCAGGTCGTGCAGGGTGAAGCCGTCATGGGCGGTGAGGAAGTTCACGCTCGACCATGGCCGGCGGCGGCCTTCCGAGAAGATGTCCTGCGAGGCGGCGAAGCGGGTGGCGAAGCTCGGCAGCACGCCTTCCGAGCCGCACCAGAACTCGCGCACCTTGTCGCGGTAGTCGCCGTTCCACTCCGAGAAGCCGGGCGGGAAGGCGCCGAGCTGGTAGCCGCCGGGGCCGATGTCCCATGGCTCGGCGATCAGCTTGAGACCGCCGAGGGTGGGATCCTGGAGGATGGCGTGGAAGAAGGCGTGGCCGGGATCGAAGCCGGTGGGGCGGCGCCCCAGCGTGGTGGCGAGGTCGAAGCGGAAGCCGTCAATGCCATAGACCGACGCCCACATGCGCAGACTGTCGAGCACCATTTGCAGCACGCGCGGGTGATCGGTGTTCACCGCGTTGCCGCAGCCGGTCATGTCGTCATAGTAGCGGCCATTGCCGGGCAGCAGCCGGTAATAGGACGCGTTGTCGATGCCCTTGAAGGACAGCGTCGGGCCGAGATGGTTGCCCTCGCAGGTGTGGTTGTAGACCACGTCGAGGATCACCTCGATGCCGGCCTGGTGCAGATGATCCACCGCCTCGCCGATGGCGTCGAGCCCGTCCTCGCCGAGATAGCGCGGCTCGGGGGCGAAGAAGGCGAGGGTGTTGTAGCCCCAGTAGTTGGACAGGCCGCCGTCGAGCAGATGGCGGTCCTGCGCGAAGGCGTGCACCGGCAGCAATTCCAGCGCGGTGACGCCGAGCTTGTGCAGGTGCTCGACGAATTCCGGCTGGCCGAGCGCGGTGAAGGTGCCGCGGATCGCCTCCGGCACCAGCGGGTGGCGCATGGTGAGGCCGCGCACATGGCCCTCATAGATCACCGTCTTCGCCCAGGAAATGCGTGGATGCCGGGTGTCGGCGAGCGGCGTGCCGGCGACGACACGCGCCTTCGGCATGAAGGGGGCGCTGTCGCGCTCGTCCATGATCAGGTCGGCATCGTCGCCGGCGCCGATGGTGTAGCCGTAGAGCGCGTCGTCCCACTCGATGGAGCCCACCAGCATGCGGGCATAGGGATCGAGCAGCAGCTTGTTCGGATTGAAACGGTGGCCGATCTCCGGCGCCCAGGGACCTTGGACGCGCCAGCCATAGACCTGGCCGCGGCCGACGCCGGGCAAATAGCAGTGCCAGACGCCATTGGTGCATTCGTGGAGGTCGATGCGCTCCTGCTCGGTCTCGCCGTAACGATCGAACAGGCAGAGGGTGACGCCGGTGGCGTTGTCGGAGAACAGCGCGAAGTTGGTTCCCTGGCCGTCGACCGTCACACCAAGGGGGAAGGCCGAGCCGGGAAGGATCTTTCGCATCAGGGGGATCACCGTCGCTGGGGAGGGACGCGGGTCAACGGCGGGGGACCCCCGGCCGTTCCTTGACGGGACAACGATTTTTACCGTGCCGGGCCGGTGGCGGCCGGCGCTTCCGCCGCGAGGGCGAGCAGGCGGTCGAGCGCCTGACGGTCGCCGAGGGCGGCGGCCTTCTCGCGCGCGGTGAGCCGGCCGAGCGCGGCGGCAAGATCAGAGGCGTCGTCGAGCTTGGCGCGGGCGACGAGGCGCTCGGGCGCGTAGTCGCCGGGTCGCCGCTCGCCCTCGTCCGGCAGCATGGCGCGATGCGCGGCGAGCAGGACGGGATCGGCGGCGAGGCGGCTCGCCGCTTCGTCCGGCGGCGCGTCGCTGCCGATCTCGCGGGCGAGCGCCTTGGCGCGGGTGAGCACGGCGGGCGGGGCGCTCTCCTCCGGCGTCCTCAGAACGCCAGCGAGCAGCGGGCGGGCGGCGCCGGTCCACAGCACCAGCGGCACGGCGAGCAGGAGGCCGAGCACCACGGGGCTCATCCAGAAGAACAGCGGCAGCGAGATGGCGATGGCGGCGCCGGCCAGCATCAGGCCGAACAGCGTGTGCGGCAGGAAGTGGACGAGCGTTTCGCGGGTGCTCACGCTGCCATCGTCGCGGCGCTGCGGCTGCCAGCCGCCGTCGCGGCCGGCGAGGATGCTGACCACCGCCGCCGACTGCGCGAGCATGGTGACGGGGGCGAGCAGGCCGGCGATCAACGTCTCGGCCAGCAGGCCGAACAGGGCGCGGAACCCGCCGCCGAAGCTGCGCCGCAGCGACGGCCGGAACAGCATCAGCGCATAGGCGATCAGCTTGGGCACCAGCAGCACCCCCATGGTGCCGACGAACACCCAGGCGGCGCGGATCGGGTCCTGTGCCGGCCAGCTGGGAAACAGCGAGAATTCGGAGGGGAAGTAGTCCGGCGGCACGAAGCGCGCCTGCAGGGCGGTGAGCAGGCCGGCGAGCAGCATGACCAGCCACAGCGGCGCGGTGGCGTAGGAGCCGATGCCGACCAGCATGTGCAGCCGGCTGAGCGGGTTGAGGCCGCGCGCGGTCAGCACGGCGGCGTGCTGGAGATTGCCCTGGCACCAGCGGCGGTCGCGCACCGCGAGATCGGTGAGCGAGGGCGGGCCCTCCTCATAGGAGCCCTCCAGCCACGGCACCATGTGGACGCCCCAGCCGCCGCGCCGGATCAGCGCCGCCTCGACGAAATCATGGCTGAGGATGTGGCCGCCGAACGGCTTGCGGCCGGTCAGATGCGGCAGGCCGGCGCATTGCGCGAAGGCGCGGGTACGGATGATGGCGTTGTGGCCCCAATAGTTGCTGTCCGGCCCGTGCCAGCCGGCGAGGCCATAGGCGATCAGCGGCCCGTAGAGCCGGCCGGCGAATTGCTGAAGCCGGGCGAACAGCGAGCGGCCGCCGACGATGACCGGCAGCGTCTGGATGAGGCCCGCGCGGGGACTTTGCTCCATCGCGCCGGCGAGGCGGACGATGCAGTCGCCGGTCATCACGCTGTCGGCGTCGAGCACCAGCATGTGGTCATAGGCTGCGCCGAAGCGCGTCACCCAATCGGCGATGTTGCCGGCCTTGCGGTCGGTGTTGCGCGGGCGGCGGCGGTAGAACAGGCGCCGCTCGCCGCCGGTGCGCTCGCGCAGGGCGAGGAAGGCGGCTTCCTCGGCGACCCAGATGTCGGCGTCGGTGGTGTCGCTTAGGATGAAGACGTCGAAGGCGTCGAGCGCGCCGGTGGCCTCCAGCGATTCATAGGTCGCCTGAAGGCCGGCGAAGATGCGGGCCGGCTCCTCGTTATAGGTCGGCATCAGCAGGGCGGTGCGCGCCGTCAGCACCGGCAATGGCGCCGAGGTATCGATGCCGAGCCCGTCATCCGGGCGGGCGAGCATGGTGAGCGCGCCGCTCAGCGCATTGGTGAAGGAAAAGCCGATCCAGGCGAACAGCACCACGAACAGAGCGAGCACGACGCCTTCGAGCAGCGTCAGCCCGCCGACCTCCAGCACGCGGTACATCTCGCGGGCGGCGAAGACGGTGAGCACGCCGGCGCCGCCGATGACGAACAGCCGGCGGGTGAACAGCGCGGCAGCCCGGCGGCGCGGCAGCTTTTCGGTCCTGGGTGCGCTGCGCAGCGACTGCACGGGCATGGCGAGCGGCGCGTCCGGCGGCAAGGCCGGCGCTGGGGCGGGGGCGGGCGTCGCGCCGGCCACGCCGGCCCCCTGCCGGGGAAGCGTCACGCCGTCCATCGATAGACCCAGCTTTCGGCGAGGCGCTCGTCGCCGCGCAGCAGCTCGGCCCTGAGCTCGACCGCCTCGTTGCCGCCGGGCGCGAGGGCGAAGGAGAGGCGCCAGCCCTGGATCTCCGGGTTCTGCTGCACCACGATATCGGCCACCTCGCCCTTGTCTGCGGTGACGCGGGCCGACAGTCCCTCCGGCGACAGGTCCTTCAGCTTGTCGCCGACGAGGTCGAGCACGAACAGCCGGCGCTCGGCGGTGCCGCCGACGCGGGTGGCGCCGAAGCGGCCGAGATCGGACAGCTTCGGCCCGTCCCAGCCCCAGTGCAGGCGATAGGTGGAGGCGTATTCGCGGCCCTTGCGCAGCGGCTCGCGCGGGCGCCAGAAGGCGACGATGTTGTCGTGCACCTCCTCCGGCGTCGGTATCTCCACCAGCACCACCGAGCCGTCGCCCCAATCGCCGATCGACTCGACCCAGACGCTGGGCCGGCGCTCATAGCGGGCTTCGAGGTCCTGATAGTCGAAGAAGGAGCGCTGGCGCTGCATCAGCCCGAAGCCGCGCAGATCCGAGACCGCGAAGGAGGAGATCTGCAGCCGCTGCGGGTTGCTGAGCGGGCGCCAGAGCTGCTCGCCCTTGCCGGTGGCGATCGACAGGCCGTCGGCGTCGCAGACCATCGGCCGGAAATCGTCGATGCCGGCGCGGTCATTGGGGCCGAACATGAACATGCTGGTGAGTGAGCCGATGCCGACCTGGTCGATGTCCTCACGCGGATAGACGGTCATCTCCACCGTCATCAGCGTCGGGTCGCCGGGGCGAATGGTGAAGCGGTGCGCCGCCGCCCCGCTCGGGCTGTCCAGCAGCGCGTGCACGACGACGGAATCGGCGCCCGGACGCGGCTGCTCCAGCCAGAATTCGCGGAAGGCGGGAAATTCCTCGCCGCCGGAATCACCGGTCTTGATCGACAGGCCGCGCGCCGAGGTGCCGTAGGTCTGGCCCTTGCCGATGGCGCGGAAATAGCTGGCGCCCTGGAAGACCGCGACCTCGTCGAAATAGTCCGGCCGGTTGATCGGGCTGTGCAGCCGGAAGCCGGAATAGCCGAGGTCGATCTTGGGATCGGGCGGCTTCAGCCCATGGTCGAAGCGGAACATCTCCGGGCTGTAGGGCAGCTTCTGCGCCTTGCCGTCGGTGACGATGGAGAGGTCGACGCGGTCGCGGAACAGGAAGCCGCGATGGAACAGCTGCGCCTCGAAGGGCGAGCCCTGGCCGCGCCACAGCGACCGGTCGGTGTTGAAGCGGATGTTGCGGTAGTCGTCATAGCTGAGCTTGTCGATTTCCTTCGGCAGGTCGCGATTGGGCGCCGCGAACGGCTTGGCCGCCAGCTCGCGCGCCAGCCGGCGCACCGTCTCCGCATCGAAGGGCGTCGCCTTGCCGCCGGTTTCCTGTGCCTCGGCCCGGGCGATCAAACTTCCCAGGAGCGGGGCCTGCGCCATGGCGGCGAAGCCCATTGCCAGCAGGATGTCCCGACGGTGCATTCAGATACCTCGCTGTTGCCGGAGGACCCCGGCGCATCGGCGAGACAAGCGGCGAGGGGCATGCGGGGTTCCCCGAAAAATGCCGGGCCGGTCGGTATCGGGATGAAAAGGCAAGCGATTCCAGACTATTGCCGCCAGGGCAAAATCCGATCCGGCAGCCAGCGCGCGCCGGCATTGGCCAGCGCACACAGGCCGAACAGCAGCGCGGTCGACAGCACCGCCACCGCGGCGGCGGCGGTGGAATTGCCCTCATATTGCAGGGCGAACACCATGACGCCGATGGTCTCGTGCCCCGACGACCACAGCAGCGCCGAGAGCGTGAGCTCGTTCAGCGCCGTCATCACCACCAGCAGCGCACCGGCGACCGCCGCCGGCAGCACGCCGGGCAGGAAGATGAAGGCAAGCCGGCGGGGAAGGCCGGCGCCGACGATGCGGGCCGCCTCCTCCAGCGAGGGATCCGCCGTCTGCGCCGCCGCCGTCACCGGGCGCAGCACCAGCGGCAGGAAGCGGGCGAGATAGGCGACGAGCAGGATCGCCAGCGTGCCGTAGAGCGACACGCCGAGCACCGGCAGCGGCGGCAGGAAGGCGAGGATCATGCCGAGCGCCACCACCGTGCCCGGTATCACCCAGGGCGCTTCCACCACGAGATCGAGCGCGCGCACCAGCCGGCCGGGCCGGCGCGCCACCAGATAGGCGAAGGGCACGCTGACGGCGACCGCGATCCCCGCGCAGGCGAGCGCGAGCAGCAGCGAATTGGCGAAGGCGCGGCGCACCGCCGCATTGGCGATGACAGCGGCGAACTGGGCGAGGCTCGCCGTCTCCGCGCCGAAGCGCACGCCGACCGCCGGCAAGAGCGCGGTCATGACGAGGGCCGCGAGCGGCACCACGGCGATCATCGCCACCACCAGCCAGAGCACGATTTCGCCGACGGGCGACGAGCGGGTGGGCTCCAGAGGGCGGCCGGCCGGCAGCGGCGCGGCGAGCCGGCGCAGGGCGAGGCCGCGCAAGGCGAGGGCGAGGCCGACCAGCGCCGCCATGATCAGCGCCAGCACCGCCACCTGCCCGGCGGCGGACGGGCCGAAGCCGTTGAGCCGCTGATAGATCAGCGTGGTCAGCACCGAGACCCGGCCGGGAATGCCGAGCAGTGCCGGCACGCCGAAATTGCCGATCGCGGCGGTGAAGGCGAGCAGGGCGCCGGCGAGGATCGAGGGCGCCACCAGCGGCAGCACGATGCCGACGGCGATGCGCGGACCGGGCACGCCGATGACGCGGGCCGCCTCGACGAGGTCGGCCGGCACGGCCCGCAGCGCGGCGCGGGTGGCGAGGAACACCAGCGGCATGTGCTCGACGCCCATCACCAGCGCGATGCCACTGACGGAATAGAGCGGGTTGGCGGTGCCGGGCGGCGGCGCCAGCCCGAGCGCGCCGAGGATCGGCGAATTGGCGCCGGCGAGCTCGATCCAGGCGAGCGCCATGGTCTGCGAGGGGATCAGCAGCGGGGTGAGGATGAGGAAGACCAGCGCCGTCCGGCCGCGCAGCCGGATAAGGCCGACCGCGAAGGCGAGGCCGACGCCGAGCACGGTCGACAGCACCACCGAAAGGCCGGAGGTGGCGAGCGTCCCCCACAGCGCGCGGGCGGTGGCGCGGCTCGCCAGCACCTCGGCCATCAGGCCGAGCGGGCTGCCGTCCTCGCCCGGCTGCAGGGCGGCGGCGAACAGCTTCGCCAGCGGCCAGAGCGTGGTGAACGCGACATAGGCGAGGACGAGGAGCAGCAGTGCCTGCTCGCCGCCGCCGGAGCGCCCCGCGCGCCTTAGGCGTGGCGGCGTGGGCCGTGAAGGCTCTGGGCGAGAAGGCGCGGTGTCAGCCGCCATAGAGGTCGGCGAAGCCTGCCTTGTTCTTCTTGTCGTCGGAGAGCATCAGCGCCGCGTCGGCGGGGAGCACCTTCAGCGTCGCCGGATCGGGATAGCCCTTGGGCGGGGCGACGCCCTCCAGCACCGGGAAATAGCCCTGCGCCGCCGCCTGCTCCTGCGCCGGCTTCGACAGCTGCCACTTCACGAAGGTCTTGGCGGCCTCCAGCGCGTCGCTGTCCTTGAGGATGCCGACCGGCTGGGTGATGACGCTGACGCCCTCCTTCGGGAAGACGAAGGCGACCGGCGAACCCTTGGCCTGCGCGTTGAGCGCCATGTACTCGATGATGATGCCATAGGCCTTCTCGCCGCGCGCCACCGCCTCGATGACGGTGCCGTTGCCCTGGCCGGCGACTGCGCCCTTGTCGGCGAGGGTCTTGTAGTAGTCCCAGCCGAATTCCTTCTGCTGCAGCATGGTGCCGAGATGGATCACCGCCGCGCCGGAATAGAGCGGGCTCGGCATGATCGTGCCCTTGGCGGCATCGGCGGACTCGAGGTCCTTCCACGAGGTCGGCGGCGTCTTCACCAGATTGGTGTTGTAGACGATGCCGGTGGTGATCAGCTTGGTGCCGAAATAGGTGCGGTCCTTGTCGATCACCGCCGGATTGATGCCGGCGACCGGCGCGTCGGTGAAGGCGTAGAGCCGGCCGGCATTCTTCAGCTGCGTCATCGCGACGGTGTCGGCGATCAGCACCACGTCGGCCGGGCTCGTGCCGGCGGTCTGCTCGGCCTGAAGCTTGGCCATCACCTCGGTGGTGCCGGAGCGGAACAGCTCGACGGTGATGTCGGGATGCTCGGCGTTGAACGCCTTGATCACCGCCGCCATCTGGTCCTGCGGCTGCGAGGTGTAGACGGTGAGGGTCTCGGCGCTGGCGGCGAGGGTGGTGCCGGCGAGCAGGGCGGCGGCAAGCAGGGCGCGAAGGGACATCTCGATCACTCGGCTGGCTTCGGTTCGCGGAAGCGGGCTTGATATCGGCGCGGCACGACAGATCGGCTGCGGTTTTGTTACGGTTCGATGACAGGCTTGCCGACAGGCGCGCCGCCGCCGGTCAGGCGGAGCTGCGCGCGGCGGCGCCAGTCAGGGCGGGCGCGGCGGAGGGCGCGCGCGCAATGACCCAGCCGCCGGACAGCCCGACCTCGATCCGCGTGCCCGGCGCCAGCCGTTCGGGCAAGGCGAGGCTCACGGTTTCGACGTCGACGCCGAGCGGGGCCAGCTCGGTGGCGTAGACGCCGTTCTGGAACAGCTGGTTGACCACCTCGCCAGCGAAGGGACCGCGCTGCGGCGCGCGGGAGAGGTCCGAGGCATGAAAACACAGCCAGCCGGGGCCGGGCGGGGCGAGGCCGGCGACCTTCAGCACGCCGCCGGCGAGGGCGATGGTGCAGAGACCGTCCTGCGAGGCCATCACCTCGACCGGCAGGGTGCGTCCCCGGCCGATGAAGCGGGCGACGCTCTCGGTCTGCGGACGGCGATAGAGGTCTTCCGGCGTGCCGACCTGCTCCAGCCGGCCGCGATTCATCACCGCGACATGGGTGGCGACCGCCATCGCCTCCTCCTGGTCGTGGGTGACGAAGACGAAGGTGGCGCCGGTCATCGAATGGATGCGGCGGAACTCCGCCAGCATGGTCTCGCGCAGATGCGCGTCGAGATTGGCCAGCGGCTCGTCGAGCAGGATCAGCCCCGGCCGCAGCGCCAGCGAGCGGGCGAGCGCGACGCGCTGGCGCTGGCCGCCGGACAGTTCGTGCGGCCGGCGGGCGGCATGGCCGGAAAGGCCGACCACCTCCAGCACCTCCTCGATGCGCCGGCGCCGCTCGGCGGCCGGCAGCTTCTGCACCTTGAGGCCGAACTCGATATTGCCGCGCACCGTCATGTGCGGCCACAGCGCATAGGACTGGAAGACCATGCCGAGCCGGCGCGCCTCCGGCGGCAGCGTGCCGCGCGGGCCGGCGACGGCGACGTCGTCGAACAGCAATTCGCCGGCGTCCGGATCCTCCAGCCCGGCGATCATCCGCAGCAGCGTGGTCTTGCCGCAGCCGGACGGGCCGAGCAAGGCGAGGAAGGCGCCGTCGGGAATGGCGAAGCTGACCTGATCGACCGCGCGGACGCCGTCGAAGCTCTTGGTGAGGTTGCGAGCGACGAGATGCGGCAAAGAGCGTGCTCCCGAGGGGCTTCCTCCGCAGGTGCGGCGACAAGGCTGGGTACGACGGTTCGATGTCGCGGCGATGACGTTTGCGTATCGGGGAGCCGCCGAGGAAGAGGCCGAGAGCGGCAGACCGGCCAGCGGTTCCCGCTGCCGGGGAAGCGGCGACCGGTCCGGTGGCTCGAACGCGCGGCGCGCCCGCCCCGTCACCGGGAACCGCGTCCACCGTGCAGCATGTGAGGGATGGCCGGTTCTCCGGCCGAATGGCGCCGAGATGTCCGATGACCCTGGGGCAGAAGTGGTAAGCTGCGCCAGTCAGAAAGTCGTCATCCCATCTAAAATGGAACTATTCCTGTCGTGTTGACGGTTTTTTCTTAACGACGAAAGACACTTGCCGGATCGGGCGCTTCGGTGTTTTCTGGAGCTCAGTAATTTGTCGCTTTGCGAGGCTGGTTGTGCAGGTGTTTCTCACACGGTTTCTTGATGCATATGCGGCAAAGCGACCTGTTGCCCGGGCATTGAAACCGGGTGACGGCCGGCATGTGACGGGCGAGGCGCACCGATCGGGCGGCGACGGCATGTCGGCATAGACGCCGTTGCCGTTCACGAACGCGACGCCTGGGTATGGCGCCAGAGCGCGACGCCCGCCCGCAACCTGCCCGAGCCAGTGACGAGAGTGCCATGAGCCGACATCATCGCCAGCGCCTTCCACAGACCGCGCCGGTCGCCGACGAGATGGTGTGGATCGAGGGCGGCACGTTCCGCATGGGCTCGGACCACCACTACCCGGAAGAAAAGCCGGCCCATCGCGTGAGCGTCGCCGGCTTCTTCATCGACGCGACGCCGGTGACCAACGCGCAGTTCCGCGCCTTCGTCGAGGCGACCGGCCATGTCACCGTGGCGGAGACCGCACCCGACCCGAAGGACTATCCCGGCGCCCGGCCGGAGATGCTGAAGGCCGGCTCGCTGGTGTTCACGCCGCCGCCGCATCCGGTCGACCTGCGCAACTGGCAGCAATGGTGGGCGTTCCGCTTCCGCGCCAGCTGGCGCAAGCCCTATGGACCGGGCTCGTCGCTCAAGGGGCTGGACGAGCATCCGGTGGTGCACATCGCCTATGCCGACGCGCTGGCCTATGCGCAGTGGGCCGGCAAGGAACTGCCGAGCGAGGCGGAATGGGAATTCGCCGCGCGCGGCGGGCTCGACGGCACTGAGTATGCCTGGGGCGAGGAGTTCACCCCGGACGGCCGGCAGATGGCCAATACCTGGCAGGGCGAGTTCCCGTTCCAGAATCTCGCGCTCGACGGCTTCGAGCGCACCTCGCCGGTGAAGTCCTACCCGCCCAACGGCTACGGTATCTACGACATGATCGGCAATGTCTGGGAATGGACCGCCGATTTCTGGACCACCCGCCACCCCGAGGAGGCGGCGAAGGCCTGCTGCATCCCGCAGAACCCGCGCGGCGGGCCGGAGGAGGCGAGCTACGATCCCGGCCAGCCGACGATCCGCATCCCGCGCCGGGTGGTGAAGGGCGGCTCGCATCTGTGCGCGCCGAGCTATTGCCGGCGCTACCGGCCGGCGGCCCGCCACGCCGAGCCGGTCGACAGCTCGATGAGCCATATCGGCTTTCGCTGCGTGCGGCGGCCCAAGGCAGGAGACCCATCGTGACGTCCTTGATGAAGACGGGCGCGGGCGCCACAAGGCGCGGCGTCCTCGCGGCGGCGCTGCTGGGCCTGGTGGCGCTTTCCGTCCCGACGGGGCTGTTCGCCCAGGTGGCCGACCCGCTGCCGTCCTGGAACGAGGGCGCGGCCAAGCAGCAGATCCGCGCCTTCGTGGAGCGCGTCACCCGCGAGGGGACGCCCGACTTCGTGGCGGTCGCCGAGCGTGTCGCGGTGTTCGACAATGACGGCACGCTGTGGTCGGAGAAGCCGGTCTATTTCCAGTTCATGTTCGCGCTCGACCGGCTGAAGGAGCTGGCGAAGGCGAATCCGGCGCTGGCCGGGCAGGAGCCCTACAAATCGGCGCTGTCGGGCGATCCTAAGGCACTCGCCGCGCTCGGCGAGAAGGGCCTGTTGCAGATCGTCGAGCTCACCCATTCCGGCATCACCGTCACGGAATTCAACACGCTGGTGCGCGACTGGCTGAAGACCGCCCGGCATCCGCGCTTCGACCGACCCTATACCGAGCTCGTCTTCCAGCCGATGCTGGAGCTGCTCGCCTATCTCCGCGCCAACGACTTCAAGACCTTCATCGTGTCGGGCGGCGGCGTCGAATTCATGCGGGCCTTCACCGAGCCGGTGTACGGCATTCCGCCCGAGCAGGTGGTCGGCTCCTCCGGCAAGACCGAGTTCGCGCTCGACGGCGACACGCCGGTGCTGCGCAAGCTGCCGGAGGTCGAGTTCATCGACGATGGCCCCGGCAAGCCGGTCGGTATCAACCGCTTCATCGGCCGCCGGCCGGTGTTCGCCGCCGGCAATTCCGACGGCGACGAGCAGATGCTGCAATGGACCACGATGAACACCGGCGCGCGCTTCGGCCTGATCGTGCACCACACCGATGCGGTGCGGGAATGGGCCTATGACCGGAACTCCCCGGTCGGCAGGCTCGACAAGGCGCTCGACGAGGCGCCGGCGCGCGGCTGGCTGGTGGTCGACATGAAGAACGACTGGAACGTCATCTACCCGTTCGAGAAGAAGTGACATGAGCGCGCGCGAGTCCGTCCTCGAGATCCAGTCCCGTGTGAACCGTGCCGTCATCGGACAGGAACGGGTGGTGGAGCGGCTGGTCATCGCCCTGCTCGCCAATGGCAACATCCTGCTGGAAGGCCTGCCGGGCCTCGCCAAGACCCGCGCCATCAAGAGCCTGTCGGAAGCGCTGGAGAGCGAGTTCAGCCGCATCCAGTTCACACCCGACCTCTTGCCCTCCGACGTCACCGGCGGCGAGATCTACCGCACCGACGCGCAGGGGACGGGAAGCTTCGAGTTCCGCAAGGGGCCGATCTTCGGCAATCTGGTGCTGGCGGACGAGATCAACCGCGCCCCGGCCAAGGTGCAGTCAGCGCTCTTGGAGGCGATGGAGGAGCGGCAGGTGACCGTCTCCGGCACCCGCTACGCGATGCCGGACCTGTTCATGGTGCTGGCGACGCAGAACCCCATCGAGCAGGAGGGCACCTATCCGCTGCCCGAGGCGCAGATGGACCGCTTCCTGATGCACGTCACCATCGGCTACCCCAGCGACGCCGACGAGGCGAAGGTTCTGCGCCTGGTGCGCGCCGAGCAGGCCGGCACCGCCGAGGCGCCGCCGCCGAAGGTCGCCCAGAGCACCGTCTTCGACGCCCGCAAGGAAATCGACGCGGTGAAGATGGTCGAGGCGGTGGAGAGCTACATCGTGGCGCTGGTCGCCGCCACCCGCCGCCCGGCCGAGTTCGGCGACCAGCTGAAGGACTGGATCGGCATCGGCGCCAGCCCACGCGGCACGCTGGCGCTCGACCGCGCCTCGCGCGCCTATGCCTGGCTGCAGGGGCGGGACTATGTCACGCCTGAAGACGTGCAAAGCGTGGCGCATGACTGCCTGCGCCACCGCGTCTCGCTCACCTATGAGGCGAGCGCCGACGGCAAGCGCGCCGACGACGTGATCGACGAGCTGATCCGCCAGGTCGCGGTCGCGGTGTGAGGGGGCGGCGATGGCACGGACCATTCAGCCAAAGGCCCGTGACACCGCAAGCCGCGATCAGGGGGGGCGCACTCACGAAGCGCGCGCTTACGTCACGCTCGACGATTTGCTGCGGCTGAACCACCGCGCCAAGGGCTTCAGCTTCCTGCCGAAGCAGCCGGTGCATTCGCTGCTGGCCGGCCGGCATGCCTCGCGGCTGCGCGGACGCGGGCTCGAATTCGAGGAACTGCGCCATTATTACGAGGGCGACGACGTGCGCGCCATCGACTGGCGCGCCACCGCCCGGCTCGGCGAGCCGCAATTGCGGGTCTATACCGAGGAGCGCGACCGGCCGGTGCTGCTGCTGGTCGACCAGCGGCTCTCCATGTTCTTCGGCAGCCGGGGGGCGATGAAATCGGTGGTCGCGGCCGAGGCGGCGGCGCTGGCGGCGTGGCGGGTGACCTCGCTCGGCGACCGGATCGGCGGGCTGGTGTTCTCCGAGAACGGCATGGACGAGGTGCGCCCGCGCGCCCGGCAGGCCGCCATCGGGCCGCTGTTCGAGGCCATCGTCCGCCGCAATGGGGAACTCAGGGCCGAGGATCCGCGTCCCTCCGACCCGGGCCTGCTCAACGCCGCGCTCGCCAAGGTGCCGCGGCTGCTGCCGCATGACGGGCTGCTCACCCTGATCACCGACGCCGCCGGCGCCGACGCCGAGACGGTGCGGCTGGTGACGGAGATCACCGCGCATAACGACGTGCTGACCGTCTTCGTCTTCGACCCGCTGGAGGCCGAGCTGCCGGATATCGGCCGCACGGTCGTCGCCGATGCCGGCCGGCAGATCGAGATCGACAGCGCCTCGGGCAGCCTGCGCCACCGCTTCGCCGCCAGCTTCGCCGAGCGTCGGGAGGCGATCGAGGGATTTTCCCGCCGCCGCGCCATTCCGGTGCTGCCGCTCTCGACCGGGCGCGACACCGCCGACCAGTTCCGCGAACTGCTCGGCCGGCGGCTGGCGCGGTCGGTGGCGCCGGGACCTCGGGCGAGGGCGGGGTGATGGACGAGGCCGACCTCTCCCGCCTTGCCGATATCGTGGTGCCGCCGCCGGTGGCGTGGTGGCCGCCGGCACCCGGCTGGTGGATGCTGCTCGCGGCCCTGCTCGCGGCGGGCCTGATCCTGCTGGTCGCGGCGGTGCGGCGCTGGCGGCGCAACGCCTATCGGCGCGAGGCGCTGGCCGCGCTCGACCGCCTTGGCCCCGCCACCGATGCGGCGGGCATCGCGGCGGTCTCGGCGGTGCTGAAGCGTACCGCGCTCGCCGCCTATCCGCGCGACCAGGTGGCCTCGCTCACCGGCCGGGCCTGGGTCGCCTTTCTCGACCGGACCTCCGGCAGCCAGACCTTTTCCGCCAGCGGTCTCGCCGGGGCGGCATCGGGAGCCCCGGCCGGCGAGGAGACGGAGCAGCTTGGGGCGGCGCTGCTGGCGGCGGCGCGGCGCTGGGTGACGCATCACCGGGTGGAGGGCTGACCATGCTGTCCTTCGCCTATCCCTGGGTCGCCTTGCTGTTGCCCGCGCCGCTGCTGGTCTACTGGCTGCTGCCGGCGCACGAGACCCGGCGTCCGGCG
Source organism: Ancylobacter sonchi (assembly GCF_018390695.1). Lineage (GTDB taxonomy): Bacteria > Pseudomonadota > Alphaproteobacteria > Rhizobiales > Xanthobacteraceae > Ancylobacter > Ancylobacter sonchi. The sequence continues at coordinate 338,076 of NZ_JAHBGF010000028.1, forward strand.
GTGCGGGTGCCGTTCTTCGCCGCGCTGGCGCAGCTGACCGGGGCGGAGCTGCGCGAGGGGGCGGGCATCAGCCGGCGCGGCCTGTGGCGGCTCATCGCGCTGGTGCTGTGCTGGCTGCTGGTGCTCGCCGCGCTGGCGCGCCCGCAATGGGTGCTGCCGCCGATCCATCAGGACAAGCCGGCGCGCGACTTGCTGCTGCTGGTCGACCTGTCGGCGTCGATGGACACGCCGGACTTCACCGACGCGGCCGGCAACAAGGTGAGCCGCCTCGTTGCGGTGAAGCAGGTACTGGACGATTTTCTCGCCCGCCGGCAGGGCGACCGGGTCGGCGTCGCGGTGTTCGGCAATTCGCCCTTCGCGCTGGTGCCGTTCACTCCCGATCTCGACCTCGCCCGGCAGCTGACGGGCGAGATGCAGGTGGGCATGGCCGGGCCGCGCACCGCCTTGGGCGACGCCATCGGCCTTGGCATCAACCTGTTCTCCGCCTCCACCGTGCCAGCCAAGACCATCATCGCGCTGACCGACGGCAACGACACCGCCAGCCAGGTGCCGCCGGCCGAGGCGGCGCGGGTGGCGCATGACAAGGGCATCGTCATCCACACCGTGGCGGTGGGCGACCCGGCGGCGGCGGGCGAGGAGAAGCTCGACGAAGCCGCGCTGAAGCAGGTCGCCGATGTGACCGGCGGCGGCTTCTACCGCGCGCTCGACCGCGACCAGCTGGCGCAGATCTATACGCGGCTGGACCAGATCGAGGCGCGCAAGGTCGACACCGTGTCGTTCCAGCCCAAGGTCGAGCTGTTCTGGCTGCCGCTGGCCGGGCTCACGCTGCTCTCCATGCTGGCGCAGGCGCTGCGGCTGCTGCGCTGGCCGCGCCGGCGGGCGGTGTCGCCCTCGGAGGTCGCGCGATGATGGGGGAAGTTGCGCAGTTCCATTTCCTGCGTCCGTGGTGGCTGGTGCTGGCGCTGCCGGCGCTCGGCCTGTGGTGGCTGCAGCGGCGCGAGGCCGACACCACGGCACGCTGGCGCCGGGTGATCGATCCGGTGCTGCTGCGCCATCTCACCATAGGCGGCGACCGGCGCCGGTGGCTCAGCCCGGAGAACCTCTTGCTGGTGCTGTGGGCCCTCGGCCTCCTCGCGGTGGCCGGGCCGACCTGGCGGCAATTGCCGTCTCCCTTCGCGCAGGCGGCGCGGCCGGCGATGTTCGTCGTCAAGGTGACGCCCTCCATGCTGGAGCGCGACCTCGCCCCGACCCGCCTCGACCGCGCCCGGCAGAAGATGGCCGACCTGCTCAAGCTGCGCGAGGGCGCGCCGACCGGGCTCGTCGCCTATGCCGGCTCGGCGCATCTGGTGCTGCCGCCGACGCCGGACGCGGCGGCGCTGACCACGATGACCGGGGCGCTGGCGCCCGACCTCATGCCACGCCAGGGCGACGCGCTCGGCGACGCGGTGACGCTCGCCGCCGACACGCTGCGGCGCGGCGGGCAGGGCGGCTCCGTGCTGGTGTTCGCCGATGCGGCGCCGACGCTGGCCGAGGGCGCGTCGGGAGTGCCGGTGACGCTGTATGCCCTGCATCCGCCGTCGCGCGAGGCCGACCCGTCCATCGCGGCGGCGGCGGCCGTGCTTCATGCCGATGTCGTCGACGTCACCCTTGATGACGCCGATGTCGGCGATCTCGCGCATATCCTCGCCACCGCCGGGGCGCCGCCGCCGGCACCGGGGGAGGGCGTGCGCTGGGAGGAGGCAGGGTACTGGCTGACGCCGCTGCTCGCTTTGTTCGCGCTGCTCTGGTTCCGTCGCGGATGGGTGCTGGCATGAGGACGGCGCGCGGCTTCGCCCTCGTCGGCCTCGCGCTGGCGGCCGGTCTCGCCGCCGCCAGTTGGGCGGTCGGCTGGCACCAGCTCTGGGCGAGCCCCGACCAGCGCGGGCGCTATCTGTTCGAGCACGAGCGCTGGGCGGATGCCGCGAGCGCCTTCCGCAATCCGATGTGGCGCGGCGTGGCGCAGATGCGCGGCGGCGACTTCAAGGCGGCGGAGGTCTCCTTCGCCGGCATCGACACCGCCGAGGGCGCCTACAACCAGGCCAACGCATTGGTGATGCTCGGCAAATATGACGAGGCGGTGAAGCGCTACGACCACGCGCTGGAAAAGCGGCCGGGCTGGCCGCAGGCGCAGGCCAATCGCCGGATCGCGCAATTGCGCGCCGAGCGACTGAAGGCGCCCGGCGCCGATGCCGGCGACCAGCGCGAAGGCGCCGACCAGATCGTCTACGACAAGGACGCCAAGAACCCGGAAGGCCAGGAGACCCAGACCGCCGGCGCGCCGATGGACGACGAGGCGGTGCGCGCCCTCTGGCTGAAGCGGGTGCGTACCGAGCCGGCAGACTTCTTGCGCGCGCGCTTCGCCTGGCAGTTGCAGGCGCAGCAGGCGCCGGCGGGCGCGGCACCCTCAGCGGGGACGCAGCCATGAGGTGGATCATGGCGCTGCTCGTTCTGGTCGGCTTCGGCGCGCCGCTCGCCGCGCAGGACAGCGCCTCGCCGGCTGTGTCTCCCGCCGCGCCGGCCACCGCCCCGGCCATCGTGGTGCGCCAGAGCGTCGACCCTGCCAGCGGGGCTGTGGTCGGCCAGCATGTCGCCGTCTATGTGGATGTGCTGTTCCCCGGCGCGATGCCGCATCCGCCGCGCGTGAGCGTGCCCGACGTGCCCGGCCTGCAGGTCTTCCGCTTCGAGACGCAGGGCGTGACGATCAGCGAGACCATCGACGGCGCGGCCTATGCCGGCCAGCGCTTCGAATTCGCGCTCTATGCGCGGCGCGGCGGCACGTTCGAGGTGCCGCCCGCCGTGGTGACGCTGCTCGACCGCGCCGGCGGCGACACGGGAAGCGCGCAGGGACAGGCGGTCCGCCTCGAGGTGACGGTGCCGCCGGGCGTCGACGTCTCGCAGCCGGTGGTCGCCACGCACCGGCTGACGCTCGGCGAGCAATGGGACCCGGTGCCGACCGGACGCTTCAAGGCGGGCGACGCGGTGGTGCGCACCCTCACCCGCAGCGCCGAGGACGTGCCGGGCCTCGCCATGCGCGACCTCGCCTTTCCCGCGCCCGAGGGCGTGCGGGTCTATGCCGATCCGCCGGACATCCAGGACCGCAGCAATCGCGGCGTCGTCACCGGCCGGCGCACCGACCGCGTCACCTATGTCTTCGAGCGCGGCGGGTCCTTCGCCCTGCCGGCGGTGACGCAGCCCTGGTGGGATCTCGGCGCGCGGCGGCTGAGCAACGCGACGGCCCCGGCGGTGACGGTGAAAGTCGAGGCCGGCGCGGCGCCGGCCGCCGCTGGCCGCCATTCTTGGACGCGGCGGGGCCTCGCCTGGGCGGGGCTCGGACTTGTGGGTCTGATCGGGCTGGCCTTGGTCGCGTGGCAGGTGGACCGGCGGCTGCGGGATCGGCGCGCCGATCCCGAGCGCGTGGCCTTCGCCGCGCTGCGCCATGCCTGCGCCGGCACCGATATCCCCGCCATCTATCGCGGCTTTTCCCTCTGGGCGGGCCAGCTGGCACCGGAGCGGCGCCGGGCGGCGAACCGCGAGGCGGCGGCGCTGCAGACCGCGCTGTTCGCCGCCGGCCCGGAAGCCTGGGGCCCGGAGGATTCCCGCCGGCTGCTCGCCGGCCTCGACGCACTTCGTCGGCAACACCCTCCGGCCCATGCGCCGGCGGCGCTGCCGCCGCTCAATCCCGCCACGCCGGCTGCCTAGCCGGGTGGAGGCTACGTGCCTTCAAGAACAAGAAAACGATCGCAGGCCTCGAAGAACACGAAGGAGAGAGACAAATGTCTACGGATAACACCAGTTCGCCCGCGAACGGCACGATGAGCCGTCGCTCGCTGCTGGCGGGCTCGACCGCACTGGTCGCGGCCGCCGCCGCGATCGGCTCCGCCTCGCAGGCCGGTGCCCAGACCCAGCCCGCCGGGGGCTCCGGCAAGCAGCCGAACATCCTCGTCATCTTCGGCGACGACATCGGACAGTCCCAGATCAGCGCCTACACGATGGGGCTGATGGGCTATCGCACGCCCAATATCGACCGCATCGCCAAGGAAGGTGCGATCTTTACCGATTCCTACGGCCAGCAGAGCTGCACCGCCGGCCGTGCCTCGTTCATCCTCGGGCAGGAGCCGTTCCGCACCGGGCTGCTCACCATCGGCATGCCCGGCGACCCGCACGGCATTCAGGACTGGATGCCGACCATCGCCGACGTGATGAAGACGCGCGGCTACGCCACCGGCCAGTTCGGCAAGAACCATCTCGGCGACCAGGACCAGCACCTGCCGACCGCGCATGGCTTCGACGAGTTCTTCGGCAATCTCTACCATCTCAATGCCGAGGAGGAGCCGGAGGGCTATTTCTACCCGAAGGATCCGGAGTTCCGGAAGAAATACGGCCCGCGCGGCGTGATCCATTCCTATGCCGACGGCCGCATCGAGGACACCGGCCCGCTCAACACCAAGCGGATGGAGACCATCGACGAGGAGTTCCTCGGCGCGGCCAAGGACTTCATCGACCGCCAGCACAAGGCCGACAAGCCGTTCTTCGTCTGGTTCAACTCGACCCGCATGCATATCTTCACCCACCTCAAACCCGAGAGCAACGGCAAGACCGGCAAGGGGTTGGAAGCCGACGGCATGACCGAGCATGACGGGCATGTCGGGCAGCTGCTGAAGCAGCTCGACGATCTCGGCATCGCCGACGACACCATCGTGCTCTACACCACCGACAACGGCGCCGAGCTCGCGCTGTGGCCGGACGGCGCGATGACCCCGTTCCACGGCGAGAAGGGCACCACCTGGGAAGGCGGCATGCGCATCCCGATGATGGTGCGCTGGCCGGGCGTGGTGAAGCCGGGCTCGCAGGTCAACGAGATCGTCACGCTGATGGACTGGATGCCGACCTTCGCCACCGCGGCGGGGCTTCCGGACCTCAAGGAGAAGATGAAGACCGGCTTCCAGGCCGGCTCCAAGACCTTCAAGGTGCATCTTGACGGCTTCGACCTGACGGAGCTCCTGAAGGGCACGGCCAAGACGCCGCCACGCGACGCGATGTACTATTTCGATCAGGGCGGCAACCTGAACGCCATACGCTGGAACGACTGGAAGCTCAGCTTCGCCGTCGCCAGCGAGGGCAACATCGCCACCGCGCTGCGCGAAACGCCGAGCTGGGCGGTGATCGCCAATCTCCGCATGGACCCCTATGAGCGCGGCATGAAGGAAGGCGGCGGCGCCATCGAGTTCCTCGCCCGCAACATGTGGCTGCTGGTGCCGATCCAGGGGAAGATCAAGGAGTTCTTCGCAGACTTCAACGACTTCCCGTATCAGGAGGGCAGCACGCTGAACGCCAGCGGCATCAATTACGGATTGCTGCGCCAACAGGCGGCGTTCAAGCGGCTGCAGGAACTGGAGCAGCTGGCGCCGCGCTAGGCGCCGACACGGCAGGCCCGGCGGGAGATTGCTTCCGCCGGCGCCGCACCGGCCGATCCCGGCCGTGGCGGCCTCCACGGGGACCGAGCTATCGAGGCGCGTCATGCTCCAGCAGGCAGAGAACGGCTCTCCCCGGCACCGACCGGCCGGTGGAAGGGGAGGCCGGATGACGGCGACATTCCCGGACGGGGCCGGGTCGACGGACGGGCCGGCACGTGCCGGCGGCCTCGGCGTGCTGGTACGCCTCCTCATGGGGCTGTCCGTGGTCCTGCTCGCGCTGGGGTGGCTGCCGATGGCGGCGCTGGCGCAGGGCGTCACTTCCGGGCCCGGCTTCCGGGGCTGGGCCGGCGATCTCGACGGCATGGAGAAGCGGCGCCTGATCCGCATCCTCGTGCCCTACAGCAAGACGATCTACTTCATCGACCGCGGCCGCCAGCTCGGCACCGCCGTCGAGTTCGGGCAGGCGCTGGAGACCCAGATCAATCGCGGCCGCAAGAAGGAGGTCGAGCGCATGCGCGTCGCCTTCGTGCCGACCGCGCGCGACCAGCTGATCCCGGCGCTGATCGCCGGGCGCGGCGACATCGTCGCCGCCAACCTCACCATCACCCCGGAGCGGCAGGTGCTGGTCGACTTCACCGACCCGCTGGCGACCGGCGTGAGCGAAATACTGGTGACCGGCCCGTCCGCGCCTGCCATCGCAACGCTCGACGACCTCGCCGGCAAGACGGTGCCGCTGCGCAAGAGCAGCAGCTATTTCACCCATGTCAGCGCCCTCAACGAGCGGCTGAAGCGGGAGGGCAAGCCGGAGGTGATCATCCAGCCCATCGACGAGAGCCTCGAGGACGAGGACCTGCTGGAGATGGTCAATGCCGGGCTGCTGCCCTGGACCATCGTGGACCGCCACAAGGCGGAGATCTGGGCGACGACCTTCGAGCACGTCACCCTGCGCGACGACATCGCGGTTGCCGAGGGCGGCGCGATCGCCTGGGCGATCCGCAAGGACAGCCCGAAACTGGCGGCGCTGCTCGACGCATTCGTCGCCGGCCACAAGGTGGGCACCGGCTTCGGCAACATGCTGAAGAAGCGCTACTACCAGAACGACAAGATGGTGCGCGCCGCCTATGACCGCGGCGAACTGGAGAAGTTCGAGGCGCTGGTCGTGCTGTTCGCGCAATACGGCAAGAGCTACGCCTTCGACGAATTGCTGCTGGCCGCGCAGGGCTATCAGGAATCGCAGCTCGACCAGAGCCGGCGCAGCCCGCGCGGGGCGGTCGGCATCATGCAGCTGCTGCCGTCGACGGCGGCCGACAAGGCGGTCGGCATCGCCGGTATCGACAAGAGCGCCGAGCGCAACATCGAGGCGGGCGCCAAATATCTGAACTACCTGTCCACCCGCTATGTGGACGACCCGGCGCTGACGCCGATCAACCGCATGCTGTTCACCATCGCCGCCTACAATGCCGGGCCGGGCAACCTGCGCAAGTTCCGCCGCGAAGCCTCCAGGATGGGGCTCGACCCGAATGTCTGGTTCGGCAATGTCGAGAATGGCGCGGCGAAGATCGTCGGCCGCGAGACGGTCCAGTATGTCGGCAACATCTACAAGTACTACATCGCCTACAAGTTGTACTTCGAGCGCAGGAACGGCGCGCCTTCCGCCGCGACGGCGACGACCAACTAGCCCCGGATGACCGGCCCGCGCACGGCCGACGGCGCGCAAGGGGCGAGGGTGGCGGGAGCCGGCCTCGCTGATAGGATCGGCGCCGTGCCGATTCACCTCGGTCGGGGGGACATGATGAAATCTCTGCACACCTGCGCCGCGCTCGTGGCGCTGCTCGCGCTGGCGACTCCCGCCATCGCGGCGGACCTGCCGGCACCGCCGCCCGCCTCGCCGGCGCCGGTCGCCAAGGACGGCTGGACCTACACCATCGCCCCGTATTTCTGGGCGGCGGGACTGGCGGGCGATGTCGGCCAGTTCGGCCTGCCGGCCGTGCATGTCGATGCGGATTTCGGCGACATCTGGGACCATCTCGACTTCGCCGCCATGGTGATGGGCGAGGCGCGCAACGACCGCTTCAGCGTGTTCGGCGACATCCTCTATGTGAAGCTGTCCTCCGACATCGACGCACCGCGCCGCCTGCCCGCCGACCGGGTGGATATCGGCTCAGAGACCTTCGCCGGTTTCGCCGGCGTCGGCTATTCCGTGCTGCAGGGTCCCGGCGGCAACCTCGACGTGGTCGGCGGGATGCGGGTCTGGCACGTCAGCACGGACATCGATTTCCACGGCCAGTCCCTCGACGGGCGCAGAGGCCGCGACAGCGCGACCTGGGTCGACGGCCTCGCCGGGCTGAAGGGGCGCTACGACCTGACCGACAAGCTCTACCTCACCGGCTGGGGCCTCGTCGGTGCCGGCGGCGCCGATCTCGACTGGGATGTCGGGGGCGGGGTGGGCTATGCCTTCAACGAGCGGCTGTCGCTGATGGTCGGCTACCGCGCCCTCGGCGTCGACTACTCGCAGGACGGCTTCCTGTTCGACGTGGTCGAGCAGGGTCCGATGCTCGGCACGGTACTGAAGTTCTGAGGCTTGCGAGGGCAGGGCGGGGGATGGCCGCGCCGCCCCCCAGCGCGTGACGGCTCAGCCGGGCGCGCGCTTTTCCGCGCCGTGGATCCAGTAGGCTACCGCCTTGCAGGGCACGTCCGCGAAGGCCGGCAGGCGGCGCGCGACGTTGCGGATGCTGCGTGCCACCTTCTGCTCGGCGGCGGCCCAGAGATAACCGACGCCGTCACCGCGCGGGATCTGCGCCAGCTGCCGGTCGAGCGCGCTCACCGCCAGCCCGTTGCCGGTGCCGTGGCTCCAGGTGACGGTGGCGCGCGGATGCGGCGGCAGCGGCTGCTCATGCGCGCGGTCGGCGACCTCGATGACGATACGGCTCTCGACATGCGCCGGGGTCTGCTCCAGCAGCCGCGCCAGCGCCGGCAGGCCGGTGGCGTCGGCCATCAGCACCTGCCAGCCGAGATCGGCCGGCGGCTCGTAGAGGCCGCGCGGGTTGTTGATGACGATACGGTCGCCCGGCTCAGCCGCCTGCGCCCAGCTGCTCGCCAGCCCGCCCTCATGGACGACGAAGTCGATGTCAAGCTCGCCGGCCGCCTTATCGAAGCGGCGTATCGTGTAGGTGGCGTAGCGCACCCGCTCGCGCTCGGCCGGGAAGGTCCAGTGGCCGTCGGCGTCGATCTCGGGCAGCACCATCTCGCCGCTCGCCGGATCGGGGAAGAACAGCCGCACATATTCGTCGCCGATGCCGGTGGAGCGGAAGGCGGCGAGCCCGGCGCCGGCGAAGGTGAGGCGCACCATGCCCGGCGTCAGCAGCCGGCGGCGCGCCACGCTCACATCGTGGAAGGTCGGATGGCTCATCAAGGATCCCGGTCGCTGCGGGCGCCCGGCCGCCCGCCCCTGTCAGGGCATAGTGATAGTGAAGCCAGGCTATTGATGAAAGTCTTCCGAAGAAGAATTATATTATAACAGTTCTAAATATTGCTTGTTGAAGATGTTTTGCAACGTTGCTAGGTGTTGCTGGTTCTTCTCCGATCTGGACGGGCGCCCGACGCATGTCGACGAGTCTCGACGACATCGAGAGTCTTTACGTCTCCGAGCATCGCCGGCTGGAGCGCGTCGCGGCGCGCCGGGTCGGGGCGGCGCACGCGGCCGACGTGGTGCATGACGTCTTCATGGCGCTGTGGGACCGCGCTCGCGGCGAGCAGCCGTTCTCCCCGCGCTACCTGACCGGCGCCACCCGCTATGCCGCGATCGGCCATTACCGCGCCGAGCGTCGCCGCGAGGCGCTGCTGCGGCGGATGACCGAGGAGCAATATGCCGCGCCGGTGCCGTCGCCCGACCAGATCGTCGCGGCGCGGCAGGACCTCGACCGGCTCAACGCCGTGCTGGCGGCGCTGCCGGCGCGCACCCGCCAGATCTTCCTCTTGAACCGCGCGCACCAGTGCACCTATGACGAGATCGCGGCGGCGCTGGAGATTTCCTACAGCACGGTCGAGCGGGAGATCGCCCGCGCTCTTCTCGCCTGCCGGGCCGGCATCGAGTGAGGGACGCGCCGCCGTCGCGCGGCGGCGGGGCAGGCGGCGGACAAGCGGGCCGAACGAACGGACATGGACGAGGAACTGATCCGGCGGCAGGCAGTGGCCTGGTTCACCCGCATGAACGGGCGGCCGTCGTCCGAGGATCGGCGCGACTTCGCGCACTGGCTCGCCGCCTCCGCCGCGCATGAGCAGGCCTATGAGGGCGTGTGCGGCCTGTGGTCGGGCCTCGGCGCGGCGAGCGGGCTCGGCGCGGAGGACGAGGCGGCCCTCGAGCGTTCGCTGGAGCGCATCCGCGAGATGCGCCGCGCGCGCCGGCGCGGCCGGGGGGCGGCGGGTCTCGCGCTCGGCCTCGCGCTGCTGGTCGCCGGCGGCTGGCTCTGGCTCGATCATCCCCACGTGCTGCAGGACCTGCGCGCCGACTATGTGGCGCCGCGCGGCGAGACGCGCAGCGTGGCGCTCGCCGACGGCTCGCTGCTGCTGCTCGACGCCGACACCGCCATCGAGGTCGAACTCGGCGCGGAGCGGCGTCGCGTCGACATCCTGCGCGGCACGGTGTTCTTCCGGGTGAAACCCTCCGCGGTGCCCTTCGTGGTCGGCGCCAGCAATGGCGAGGCGCGCGTGCTCGGCACCGAGTTCGACGTGGCACGGCGGGAGGAGGGCGAGGTGACGGTGACGCTCGACAGCGGCCGCGTCGAGGTCGGCCTCACCGACCGCGCCGGCGCGGTGGTGTTGCAGCCGGGCGAGAGCGTCGACTATGGCGAGGAGGGGCTGGGCGCGCCGCACGCGGTCGACCTCGAGGAGGCGGGGGCGTGGCGGCAGGGCCGCTACATCTTCACCAATGCCCGGCTCGCCGACGTGCTGGAGCGCATCGGCCGCTACCGCGACGGGCGCATCGTGGTGCTCGGCTCGGCGCTCGCCGAGACGCGGGTGAGCGGCAACATCGCCCTGCGCGACACCGACGCCGCGCTGGCCGCGGTGCGCTCCTCGGTCGGCTTCCCGCTGCACGAGATCGGCCGGCTGACCATTATCGGCCCGTGATTTTTGCCGGACGCGGAAAAAAATCGCGATCGGCTGAGGGTGCCGGCCATCCCCGCGCGACATGTCAGTGAAAGCCAGCCGCACCCGCACCGGGTTTGCCGGCGAAACGGCTTTCTCGGACGGGCGGATGCAAGGGGACGGGGATGGGAATGAGCGTTGAGGACGGGGCGGGCAGGCGCGCGGGACTGCTGGCGACCACCTTCCTGTTGGTGGCGGCGGCGGGCGTCGCGACGAGCGGGCCGGCCGGCGCGCAGGCGGCGGTGCAGGCCGCCTATGTCTTCGACATTCCCGCCAAGCCGATCCGCGCGGCGATGAACGATATCGTGCGCGTCACCCGCCTCGACGTGGTGTTCCGCGAGACGCCGACCGCCTCCCGGCTCGGCAATCCGGTGCGCGGCTCGCTCACCGCCGGCCAGGCAGTGGCGATGCTGCTGGCCAATACCGGCCTGTCCTACCGCTTCAGCAACCCGACCACGGTGGAGATCTTCGACCCGGCGACGGCCGGCGCGACCGGCGCCGCGCCCAACGGCGCCATCGCGCTCGACACCATCCAGGTCGAGGGCTCCGGCACGCTGCCGGCTCCCTATGCCGGCGGGCAGGTCGCCACCGGCGGCACGGTGGGCGTGCTCGGCGTGCGCGACGTGATGGACACGCCGTTCACCGTCGCCAACTACACCTCCAAGCTGATCGACGACCAGAACGCCCAGTCGATCGCCGATGTGGTGAAGAACGATCCGGCGATCCGCAATGTCGAGCCGACCAACACCGGAAACGGCAATTATTTCCTCATTCGCGGCATCCAGGTCGGCAACGGCGCGGTGGCGTTCGGCGGCCTGTTCGGCGTGGCGCCGAACAACCAGTCGACGCTGGCCGGCATCGAGCGGGTGGAGGTTCTGAAGGGGCCGGGCGCCTTCCTCAACGGCCTGTCGCCGAGCGGCGTCGGCGGCGTCATCAACCTGGTGCCCAAGCGCGCCGGCGACGACCCGCTGACCGAGCTGACCACCACCTACATCACCGACACCCAGTTCGGCGCCCATCTCGATGTCGGCCGGCGCTTCGGCGAGAACAAGGAATGGGGCGTTCGCGGCAACCTGCTCTATCGCGACGGCGACACCCCGGTCAGCCAGCAGTCGCAGGAGCTGATGAACGCCACGCTGGGCATCGACTACAAGGGCGACAAGCTGCGCCTCGCGCTCGACCTCGGCACGCAGGTCCTCAACACCGACCGGATGAACAACACCGTCACCCTGGCCGCCGGCGCGCAGGTGCCCCGCCCGCCCTCGCCGGAGGACGGCTGGGTATCGCCGTGGAACTACAGCGACTTCCGCGACAATTACGGCATGCTGTCGGCGGAATACGACATCACCGACAACATCATGGTCTATGCCAAGGCCGGCATCGACACCACCGACTGGGACCAGGCGGTCGAATCCGGTACCAACCTGCAGTCCAACGGCAACTTCACCGCCAACGGCTATCGCTACCTGATCGACATCGAGCGGCAGTCAGGCGAGACCGGCGTCAGGGCGAGCTTCGACACCGGGCCCGTGGCGCACCAATTGGCCCTGTCGGCGAGCGCCTATACCGCCACACGCTGGTCGGCACCGACGACGAAGATATCGACCACCCCGTCCAACATCTACGACCCGACCTTCGCGCCCGAGCCCGTCATCCCCACCATGGTGATGGGCCCGCAGAGCGAAACCTCGTTCTCCAGCTACGCGCTGTCCGACACGCTCTCCATGCTCGACGAGCGCATCCAGGTGACGCTCGGGCTGCGCCAGCAATATGTCGACGTCGACAATTTCAACGTCGTCACCGGCGCGCAGACCGGCGCCTATGACAGCGACGCGCTCACCCCGATGGTGGCGGTGCTGGTGAAGCCGTGGGAGCGGGTGTCGCTCTATGCGAGCTACATCGAGGGCCTGACCGCCGGCCAGGTGGTGCCGGTGTCCTACGCCAATGGCGGCGAGGTGCTGCCGCCCTTCACCACCAAGCAGTACGAGGCCGGCATCAAGGTCGACTGGGGCACGCTGCTCACCACGCTGAGCGTCTTCCACACGACGCAGGCTTCCGGCATCGCCAACACCGCGACCAACACCTTCACCGCCGACGGCGAGACGGTGTATCGCGGCATCGAGTTCGACGTCGCCGGCGAGATCGCCCCCTCGCTGCGCATCCTCGGCGGCTTCGTGCTGCTCGACGCCGAGATGACGCAGACCGCCAACGGCACCTATAACGGCAATGACGCCACCGGCGCGCCGCCGGTCACCGCGACGCTCGGCCTCGAATGGGACCCGAGCTTCGTGCCGAACCTCACTTTGTTCGGTCGGATGAACGCCACCGGCTCCGCCTATGTCGACGCCGCCAACACCCAGAAGATCGGCAGCTGGACCACGTTCGACTTCGGCGCCCGCTACAAGATCGAGCGCGAGGGCCGCGAGCCGGTGATCATCCAGGCCAACCTGACCAACGCCTTCAACGAGGCCTACTGGACGACCTATCCCGGCTACAACCTGCTGTACTCGGGCGAGGCGCGCACGCTGGCGATCTCCACCGTGTTCAAGTTCTGAGGCCGGCGGCCGATGCGGGGAACCGCCAGTCGGCGCGGCGTCATCGGGGGCGGGCTCATGCTCGCCCTCTCGGCGTTTTCCGCGCGGGGCGAGGATGCGCGCCGGCGGGTGGAGATGCCGCTCGGCGCGCTCGACGTCCCCGTACCGCCGCGCCGCGTCGTCGCCATCGATTCCCGCATCAGCCTCGAATCCGCGCTGGCGCTCGACCTGCCGCTGGTTGGCTACAGCCACAGCCGCGCACGGCCCTGGGTGCCGGTGCCGGCCTCGGTGCCGATGCTGGCGGCGCCGCCGGACCTCGAGCAGATTCTCATGCTGGCGCCCGACCTCATCCTGTGTCCGGACACCGCGCCCGCCTCCGACTGGTGGCCACTCGACCGGCTGCAGGCCATCGCTCCGGTGCTGCCAAGCAGCCACCGTGTCACCTGGCAGGCCAATCTGCGCGATCTCGCCGGCTGGCTGGACCGCATGGATCTGGCGCAGGCGCGCATCGCCGACCACGCCGCCCGCATCGCCGGCATCCGCGCGCGCCACGGTGCCACCATTGCCGGCACCCGCGTGGCGGCGCTGTATTTCGACCCGCTGAAACGCCGCGCCATGGTGTGCAGCGCCGGCACCGGCTACGGCCTGCTGATGCCGGCGCAGGTGTTGGCCGAGCTTGGCGGCAGCGAGATCGCCGCCGACCGGCTCGGCCCTTATGGCGAGGTGGCGCTGGAATCCTTCGGCGCGGTGCTCGGCGCCGCCGATGCGCTGCTGCTCATCGATTTCGGCGACGGTGCGCCCCAGGCGCTCGCCCGCGAGCCGCTGTGGCGCCGGCTGCCGGCGGTGCGGGCCGGCCGCGTGGAAACCGTCGCCGGCAACTGCACCTTCGGCGCCGGCTACACCGCGGACTATCTGGCGACCGCCTGGCAGGCGCTCTATGCGCGGGTGGAGGCATGAGCCGGCGCGCCTTCCGCCTGGCGCTGTTCTCGACGGCGCTGTTGGTGCTCGCCGCCGGCCTCGGGCTGCTGGCCGGCCCGCGCAGCCTGTCGCTGGCCGCGCTGGCCGAGGCGGTGCGCGGGCACGGCGACGACGAGGCCTGGCTGATCCTCGCCGGGCTGCGCGCACCGCGCGTGCTGCTCGGCGGCCTCGTCGGCGCGGCGCTGGCGGTAGCGGGCGGCATCATCCAGGCGGCGACACGCAATCCGCTCGGCGATCCCGGCCTTCTCGGCATCAATGCCGGCGCCGGCCTCGCCGTGGTGGTCGGCACCGGGCTGCTCGGGCTGGCCGGCGCCGGCTGGATTCTCGTCCTCGCCGCGCTGGGGGCGACGCTGGCGGCGCTGGCGGTGCCCCTGCTGGCCGGGCTGGCGCGCAGCAGCGACGCGCCGGTGCGGCTTACCCTGGCGGGCGTCGCGGTGGGGGCATTGTGCTACGGGCTGACCCAGGCGGCGGCGCTGGCCGATCCCGAGCGCTTCGACCTGGTGCGCAACTGGCGGGTGGGCGCGCTGTCCGGCGACGCGGCGGCGCTGCTGCCGGCGGTGGCGCCGGCACTGCTCGCCGGCTTTCTCGTGAGCGCGCTGCTGGCGCCGGCACTCAACGTCGCGGCGCTCGGCGAGGAGCGCGCGGCGACGCTCGGCCTGCCGCTCGGCGCCACGCGGGCGCTCGCCCTGCTCGCGGTGATTCTGCTCGCGGGCGGCGCGACGGCGGCGGCCGGGCCGATCGGCTTTGTCGGCCTCGCCGCACCGCATGCCGTGCGGCTGCTGGTCGGGGCCGATGCGCGGGCGGCGCTCGTCCATGCCGGACTGATCGGCGCCGCGCTGGTCATCGCCGCCGACGCGCTCGGCCGGGTGGCGGTGGCGCCGGCCGAGGTGCCGGTCGGCATCGTCACCACGCTTGTGGGCGCGCCGGTGCTGCTCCTGCTGGTGCGCACCCGCGCCCGGAGGCCGGCATGAGCCTCGTCCGCGACACCGTGCGGCCGGCGCCGCTGCGGCTGCGCGTCGGGCCGGCGGCGCTGAAGCTGGAGCGACGCATGGCGGGCGTGTGCCTCGCTCTGGCGCTGGGCGCCGTCGCGCTCGCGCTCGCGGCCTTGTGCATCGGCACGCTGCCGGTGACGCCGCTGCAGGCGGGACGGGCGCTGATCGGCGAGGGGCCGGCGGCGGTCCGGCTGGTGGTGACCGAGTGGCGTGCGCCGCGCGTCGCCGGCGCGCTGATGGTCGGCGCCGCGCTCGGCATGGCCGGCGCGCTGTTCCAGACGCTGCTGCGCAACCCGCTCGGCAGCCCGGACATCGTCGGCTTCGACGCCGGGGCGTTCAGCGGCGCACTGCTCGCCATGCTGGCCGGGGCGGGGCCGCTGGCGGTCGCCGGCGCCGGTTTCGGCGGCGGGCTCGTCGCCGGGCTCGCGGTGTTCCTGCTCGCCGGCGCCGGGAGGCGGCTGGCGCTGATCCTCACCGGCATCGCTGTCGGGGCGCTGTTCACCGCGCTGAACGACTGGATCATCCTCACCGCCCGGCTCGATACCGCGCTGGCGGCGGCAAGCTGGCGGCTCGGTTCGCTCGCCGGCATCGAGCGCGGCCGTCTTGTCGCGGCGGCGGCGCTGCTCCTCGTGCTGCTGCCGCTCGGGCTCGCCTGCGCGCGCACGCTACGGGCCCTCGAACTCGGCGAGGAGCGGGCGGCGTCGCTGGGCGAGGCGCGCCGGCCGGCATGGACGCGCATCGCGCTGGTCGGGCTGGCGCTCACGGCCACCGCGACCTTCCTCGCCGGGCCGATCGGCTTCGTGGCGCTGATCGCGCCGCAGATCGCGCGGAGCCTCACGCGCAGCGCCGGCCTGCCGCTGCTGGCCTCGGCACTGTCCGGCGCGGTGTTCCTGCTGGCGAGCGACGTGGCGGGGCGGCTGCTGTTCGCCCCGCGCACTATCCCCGCCGGGGCGCTGACTGCGGCAGTCGGCGGCGTCTATTTCGTCGCGCTGCTGTGGATGCGGCGGACCGGCGGAGCGATGCGATGAGCGTGGCGGCGAGCGCGACACTTGCGCTGGAGGCGCGCGGCCTGGTGGCCGGGCATGGCGGACGCGCGGTGCTGGACGGCATCGATATCGGCTTTCCGCGCGGCGGCTTCTCGATCGTCGTCGGCCCCAACGCTTCCGGCAAGTCGACGCTGCTGCGCTGCCTCGCCAGCCTGATCCGGCCGATGGCGGGGGAGGTGCGGCTGGACGGCGAGAACATCGCCGGGCTGGGGCGGCGCGTGCTGGCCCGCCGGCTCGGCCTGCTGCCGCAACACATGGAGTTTCCCGAGGGCATACGGGTCGAGGAACTGGTGGGGCGCGGCCGCCACCCGCATCAGAGCCTGCTGCGGCAATGGTCCGATGCCGACGAGGTCGCCGTCACTGACGCGATGCGGGTCACCGGCACCGCGTCGCTGGCCGGACGGCCGGTGCAGCAGCTCTCCGGCGGCCAGCGCCAGCGTGTGTCGATCGCCATGGCGCTGGCCCAGGAAACGCCGATCCTGCTGCTCGACGAGCCGACCACCTATCTCGACCTCGCCCACCAGATCGAGGTGCTCGATTTGTGCCTGACGCTCAACCGGCTGGGTAAGACGCTGGTCGCGGTGCTGCACGACCTCAACCTCGCCTGCCGCTATGCCAGCCATCTCGTCGCGATGAAGGACGGGCGGATCGCGGCGCAGGGCGCGCCGGCCGATATCGTCAGCGCGTCCTTCGTCGCACGGGTGTTCGGCATCGATGCCCTGGTGCTGCCGGACCCGCTGACCGGCACGCCGATGGTGATTCCCGCCGCCCCGCACGGGCACCGGGCCGGCTAGGACGGCAGCGCGGCGGCACTGGCCTTCAGCCGCTCGGCGAAGGCGGTGAAGAACTGGTCCGCCAGCTTGCGCGCGGTGGCCTGCACCAGCCGGCCGCCGAGCGAGGCCAGCTTGCCGCCGATCTCCGCCGTGGCAGCGTAGCCGAGCACGGTCTCCTCGCCGTCGGCGGCGAGCGTCACCGCCGAGGCGCCCTTGGCGAAGCCGGCGACGCCCCCATTGCCCTGGCCGACGATGCGGCAGCCCTCGGGCGCCTCGATGTCCTGCAACTCCACCGTACCGGCGAAGTTCGCCGACATCGGCCCGACCTTGAGCTGCACCTTGGCGCGGAAGCCGGTCGGCGAGGTCTGTTCCAGTTCCTTGCAGCCGGGAATACAGGCCTTCAATGTCTCGACGTCGAAAAGCGCCGCCCAGACCGCCGCGCGCGGCGCGGCGATGCGGTGTTCGCCGGTAATCTCCATGAAGTGTCCTCCGGGCGCCGTCACACGGCGCAGTAGCGTTCCTGGATGGCCTTGTCGGCGAGCAGCGCCGCCGCAGAGCTGGAATGGACGATCTCGCCCTGGTCGATGATGACCGCCCGGTCGGCGAGCCTGAGCGCCCATTCGACGTTCTGCTCGACCAGCAGGAGGGTGACGCCCTCATCGCGCAGCCGGCGGAACAGCGCGCCCATCTCCTCGACCAGCACCGGCATGATGCCTTCCGACGGTTCGTCGAGCAGGATCATGCGCGGGCCGGCAATCATGGCGCGGGCGATGGCCAGCATCTGCTGCTCGCCGCCCGACAGGGTGACGCCCTGCTGGTCGAGCCGCTCCTTCAGACGCGGGAAGGTGCGGGCGATTTCGTCGATGGCGGCCCGCTCGTCGATACGGCCGCCAGCGGCGAGCAGGCCGAGCTGCAGGTTCTCCCGCACCGACAGGCCCGGCACGATGCGCCGCTCCTCCGGCACATAGGCGAGGCCGAGCCGGAAGCGGGCATGGGCGGGAAGCGTCAGCAACTCGGTGCCGGCGAAGCGCACCGAGCCGGTCGCCTTCGGCATCAGCCCCATCACCGAGCGGATGGTGGTGGTCTTGCCGGCGCCGTTCCGGCCGACCAGCGCGACGATCTCGCCCGGCTCCACCGCCAGCGACAGGCCGTGCAGCACATGGCTGGCGCCGTACCAGGCGTTCAGTTCCTCGATTTCAAGCATAGCCATCGTTCTGTCCCAGATAGACGCGGCGGACCTCCGGGTCCGACTGGATGTGGCGCGGGTCGCCGTCGGCGATCAGCCGGCCGTGATGCAGCACGAGGATGCGGTCGCTGAGACCGAGGATCATCTTCATCTTGTGCTCGACCAGGAGGACGGTGCGGTCGGCCGCCAGCTTCTCCAGCAGCGCGACCATGTCGCGGGTCTCCTCCGGGCCCATGCCGGCGGTCGGCTCGTCGAGCAGCAGAAGCTCGGGATCGGCGACGAGGGCGATGGCGATCTCCAGCGCCCGCTGCTGGCCATGGGCGAGGAACTTCGCCGTGGTGGCGCGCCGGCCGATGAGGCCGACGGCGGCCAGCGCGGCGTCGGCCTTCGCGTCGAGCTCGCTCATCGCCTCGCGCGGACGCCAGATGTCGTAGCGCGCGCGGAAGGCCTGCGCGGCGACGCGGACATTCTCGTGCACCGACAGCTCTGGGAAGATGTTGGTGATCTGGTAGGAGCGGGCGATGCCGAGATGCACGAAGCGGTGCTGCGGCGTGCCGGTGATGTCGCGGCCCTTGAAGCGGATCGTCCCGGCCGAGGGGGCGAGCACGCCGGAGAGCAGGTTGAAGAAGGTGCTCTTGCCGGCACCGTTGGGGCCGATGATCGCCGTCACCCGGTTCGGCTCGAAGGCGGCGGTGACGCCTTCGAGCGCGACGAAGCCACCGAAGCGCCGACCGATATTCTCCACCGCGAGAAGGGGCGCGCTCATCGGCCGGCCCTCCAGGCGAGCGCGGTGCCCCAGATGCCCTTGGGCAGGAACAGCACGAACAGGATGAACACCGTGCCGACGACGATCTGCCAGTGCGGGGTCCACAGCGCGACCACGTCCTCCATCAGCAGGAAGGCGAGGGCGCCGATGAAGGGACCGAAGAAGCTGCCGGCGCCGCCGAGCAGCGTCATCATCACGATCATGCCGGAGGTCTGGATGCTCAGCGTGTCCAGCGGCACGATGGCGAGGTGCAGCGCGAACAGCGTGCCGGCCAGCGCGCAGACGAGGCCCGACAGGGTGAAGGCGATCACCTTCGAGCGCTCGACGTCGTAGCCGCAGGCGCGCGCCCGGGTCTCGTTCTCGCGGATCGCCTCGATCACCGCCCCGAAGGGCGAGCCGAGCACGCGCGAGACGAACCACAGCGCGGCGGCGGCGAAGGCCATCAGCACATAGTACTTCTTGATGGGATCGAGGAAGTCGACCGGCCAGCCGAACAGCTCGATGCGCGCCACGGTGAAGCCGCGCAGGCCGTTCTCGCCGCCGGTGAGCGAGGTGGCCTGCAGCGCCGTGTAGTAGACGAGCTGCGCCAGCGCCAGCGTCACCATCGAGAAGTAGATGCCGCGGGTGCGGATCGACAAGAGGCCGACCACGAAGGCGAGGGCGCCGCCGACCAGCATGCCGAACGGGATCGCCGCGTACCAGGGCAGGCCGAGCTGGCCGATGCCGAGGCCGGCGGCATAGGCACCGGCGCCGAAGAAGGCGGCGTGGCCGAAGGACAGCATGCCGGTATAGCCGAACAGCAGATTGTAGCCGACGGCGACCAGCCCGTAGATCAGCACGTTGACGGCCAGCGCCTGCGAGGGCAGCACCCAGGGCAGCAGGCACAGGACGAGGATGGAGAGCGGCACCCGCCAGGCGGCGAGGCGGGCGCGCCAGCCGCGCCGGCCGGCGGGGCCGGCCATCACCTGCGCGACGGAGTGGACGGAGGCGGTCATGTCGGGATCTCCTCACGCCCGTCCGGGCTTGCCGAACAGCCCCTGCGGGCGGATCAGCAGCACGAGGGCCATCAGGGCGAACATCACGATGGTCGCCATTTCGGGGGCGAACAGCGCCGTCATGCTGACGGCGATGCCAATGAGCAGGCCGGCGACCACCGCGCCGACCAGCGAACCCATGCCGCCGATGACGGTGACGACGAAGGCTTCCGCGAGCACCAGCGCCCCCATTTCCGGGTCGACGCTACGCATCGGCGCGGCGAGCACGCCGCCGAGCGCGGTGAGCCCGACGCCGAGGCCGAACACCATGAGCCAGACCTTCGCGACGTCGACGCCGAGCACCCGCATGATCTGCGGGTCGCGCGCGCCGGCCCGCACGATCAGGCCGAACCTGGTCTTCTCCAGCCCCAGCCACAGCAGCACGAGCACCACCGCGACGACGCCGACCACGAACAGCCGGTAGATCGGGAAATAGCCGATGCCGAGATCGGCGACGCCCGACAGCTCCGGCGGGGTGGGGAAGGGCATGCCCTCATTGCCGAAGGCGATGCGCACGCTCTCCACCAGCACGTAGCCGAGGCCGAAGGTGAGCAGCAGCGGATCGTCGACCGAGCGCTTGTAGAGCGGGCGGATCAGCACTCTCTCGATCAGCATCCCGAAGGCGCCCACCGCAAGGGGGGCGATCAGCAGTCCCCACCAGAAGCTGCCGGTGAGCGTGGCGACGTAGAGCCCGGCATAGGCTCCGACCATGAACAGCGCGCCATGGGCGAAGTTCACCACGCCCAGCATGCCGAAGATGATCGACAGGCCGAGCGCGACCATGACGAGGATGGCGCCAAGCGCCACCCCCGAGAAAAGCTGCATGGCGATGAGTTCGGCATCCATCACGGCGCCTCCCTGACAAGGTGGCGGATCAGGACGGGAAGCCGAGCTCGGCGCAGCTGCGCAATATGTCCTCGGAGGCCGGCTCGACCGCGAGGATGCGGAACGGATCGGCCTGATCCGGCGTGTCGGCCTTGGCCTTGGATTGCAGCACCAGCACCGACTGCACCGACTGGTGGTCGCATTTGCGGTAGTGCTGCGGCCCCTTGGCGACGTCGTAGGTGAGGTTCTCCAGCGCCGCCACCACCTTGTCGGTGTCGGTGCCGCCGGCCTTCTCCATGGCGAGCAGCAGCGAGGAAATGCCGGTGAAGCCGTAGGCGCCGTAGTCGGTCGGGTAGGCGCCGTTATACGCCGCCTTGTAGGCGTCGTTGAACGCCTTGGCCGAGGGCAGGGTGTCCTGCAGCTTCCAGTAATAATTGGCGCCGCCGATCACGCCCTCATAGGCCTCCGCGCCGATGCCGAGGCGCTGGGTGTAGAGCAGCACCGGCACCACGATCTTCGCCTGCTTGTTGAGGCCGAAATCCACCGCCTGCTTGATCGAATTGGCCTGGTCGCGGCCGAAATTGCAGATGCAGAGGATGTCCGGCTTCATCGCGCGCAGTCGCGGCATGAAGGTCGAATAATCGGGAGCACCGATCGGGTGCAGGATCTCGCCGACGCTCTCGGCGCCGATCGCCGCCTGCGCCCGCTTGAAGCCGCGCAGGATCTCGTGGCCAAAGGCGTAGTCGGCGACGAGATAGGCGATCTTCATGCCGGGCTTGAAGCTGTGCTTGGCGACGGCGGCGGTGGTCATGTGCGGGTTCAGCGCCTCGTGGAAGGTGACGCGGCTGAAATCCTTGACCTCGTTGATGGTGTCGGACTGGCTGATCGAGACGAAGATGACACCGCGGGCGCGGGTCACCTCGTTGATCGCCAGCTGCACCGCACTCGACAGCGAGCCGACCACGGCGTGGACCTTTTCCTTCTCGATCAGCTCCAGCGTGCGGGTGGCGGCCTCGCCGGCGTTCATCTTGTCGTCGCGTACGAGCAGCTCGACCTTGCGCCCGCCGATGCCGCCCTTGTCGTTGACGAGCTTCACCGCCAGCTCGGCGCTGCGCACCTGGTCCTTCGCCTCGGCGGCATAGGGGCCGGTCAGCGGGGTGGGAAAGCCGATGCGGATCGTCTCAGCCTGCGCCCGCAGCAGCCCGGGCATGGCGAGCGTGGCGGTGCCGGCGGCGAGGCCGGCCAGCGCGTGGCGGCGGGTTATGCGAAACGCAGGCAGGCCGGATGTCGGGCCGTTGCTGGTCATGGTTTCCTCCGAGGAATTTCATTCTTGTCGTTGTGTTTGGCGTTGTGCTTGGCGGCAGTGTGTTGTCAGTCGATACGTTTTAATCAGTGGCTTGTCGTCAGATCTTGCCGAGCGACTTCAACAGTCGCTCCGGTGTCATCGGTATCTGGGCGATGCTCGCCCCGAGGGGCGCCATCGCGTCGTTGACGGCATTGAGTGCCGCTGCCGAGGCGGCGGCGGTGCCGGCCTCGCCGCAGCCCTTGGCGCCGAGCGCGGTGTCGGCGGTCGGGGTCTCGATATGGCCGACGACGATGTCGGGCATCTCGCAGGCCATCGGCACGAGGTAATCGGCGAGCGAGCCGTTGGTAAGCTGGCCGTTGTCGTCGTAGCGGCACTCCTCGAAGAAGGCGGCGCCGAGCCCCTGCACCACGCCGCCGCGCACCTGCTCGTCGACCAGCAGCGGGTTGATGATGCGGCCGCAATCCTCCACCACCCAATGCTTCAGGACCTTCACCAGCCCGGTGTCGGCGTCGAGTTCGACATGGCAGCCCTGGATGCCGTTGGTGAAGGCGAAGGGGTAGCCCTGCGGCGCGTAGTGATGGGTGATAGACAATTGCGCCCGCGCGTCCGGCGGCAGGGTGTCGGAGCGGAAATAGGCGATGCGGGCGACCTCGGCGAGGCTGACCCGCTCGGCACCGGAGAGGGCGTCGACGACGATGCCATCGCGCAGGTCGAGATCGCCGGGCCGCGCCTGCAGGATGGTGGCGGCCAGCGCCAGCACGTTGTCGCGCAGCCGGCGGGCCGCCTGTAGCGCCGTCTCGCCGCCGATGCCGGCGCCCCGGCAGGCCCATGTCGCCCCGCCATGCGGGGTGATCTCGGTGTCGCCGGTGATGACCCGCACCTTCTCGCGCGCCACGCCGAACTGGTCGGCGACGATCTGGCCGATGATGGTCTCGGTGCCCTGGCCCTGCTCGGTCACCGAGATTAGGCACCGCACCTCGCCCGAGGGGGTGACGCTCAGCGTGGCGCCGTCCTGTGCCGAGATGCGGGCGCCGCCTATGCCGTAGAAGGCCGGGCTGGGATTGGAGATCTCGACGAAGCTGGCGATGCCGATGCCGCGATGGATGCCGCGCGCCCGTAGCGCCGCCTGCTCGGCGCGCAGCGCGTCATAATCCATCAGCGCCTTGAGCCGGACGAGGCTGGCCTGGTGCGACAGCGCCTCGAACTGGTAGCCGGTCGGCGAGGAGCAGGGGTAGGCGTCGTCGGGGATCAGGTTCCTCTCGCGCATCGCCGCCGGATCGAGGCCGGCGCGGGCGGCGGCCAGATCGACCAACCGCTCGGTGACGGCGCAGGCAACGGGATGGCCGACGGCGCGGTACTGGCTGGTCTGCACCTTGTTCTGGAACACCACCGACAGCTCCGCGCGGTAGTTGCGGAAGCGGTAGGGTGCGCCCATCAGCCGGATCACCTGATTGCCTTCCACCGCGCTGGTGCGCGGATAGGTCGAGAAGGCGCCGATGGCGGTGACATCGTCGACGTCCATGGCGAGGATGGTGCCGTCATCATCCACCGCCATGCGGGCGCGCACCCGGTGATCGCGGGCATGGATGTCGGAAACGAAGGATTCCATCCGGTCGGCGACGTATTTCACCGGCCGGCGGCACAGGAGGGAAAGGCCGACCACCGCCATGTCCTCGTGATAGACATGCAGCTTCATGCCGAACGAGCCACCGAGGTCCGGCGCGATCACCCGCACGCTGGCTTCCGAAATGCCGTAATGGCGCGAATAGAGGTCCTGGAACTGGTAGGGCGTCTGGGTGGCGTGGTGGACGGTGAGCTTGCCCTCGCTGGCGTCCCAATCGGCGAGGATGGCGCGCGGCTCCAGCGTCACCGCGGTGTGGCGGCCGAAATGGAACTCTTCCTCGACGACATGGGCGGCGCCCGCGAACAGCGCGTCGATGCCGCCGGTGTCGAGGCGGCTGCGGAAGCACAGATTGTCCTCGATCCCCGCCGCCGCACGGGCGGCGTCGGGTTCGCGGGCGGTGTCGATGTCGGCGACCGGCGGCAGTTCCTCGAACTCGACGAGAACCGCCTCGGCGGCGTCCTCCGCCTGGGCACGGCTGTCGGCGACCACCGCGACCACGGCCTGCCCGGACCACAGCACCTCCTCGACCGGCAGCGGCAGCTGCGGCGCCGACTTCATGCCCTTGAAATGGTCGAGCGTGCCGACCCAGGGCGTGCAGAGCCGCGCGAGGTCGGCGCCGGTGGCAACAAGGCGCACACCCGGCATGGCTCGCGCCGCTTCCACATCGATGGAGACGATACGGGCATGGGCATAGGGGCTGCGCAGGAAGGCGGCGTGCAGCATGCGTGGCAACACGAGATCGGTGACATAGCGCCCGCGCCCGGCCAGAAGGCGCTTGGCGTTGGGGCGCGTCACCGCGCGGCCGATATAGGAGTTGGGGCGGTCGAGGCTCCCGAGCGGGGCGTTCATGCCGGCTCCTCCGCGAAGGCGGGCGCCGTCTCGCCCGCCGCCCGCCGTCTGGCGACGGTCTCGATGGCGTCGACGATCGCCTCATAGCCGGTGCAGCGGCAGTAATTGCCGGACAGCGCGTCGCGGATCTCCGCCCGGCTCGGCAGGGGGAGGCGGGCGAGCAGCCCCTGCGCGGCGATGAGCATGCCCGGCGTGCAGAAGCCGCATTGCAGGGCGTTGCGTTCGTGGAAGGCGCGCTGGAGGTCGGCGATGACCGTGCTTTCCGTCAGCCCCTCGACAGTGGCGATCTCAGTGCCCGCCGCCTGCACGGCGAAGGTGAGGCAGGCATGCACCGGCAGGCCGTCGAGCATGACGAGGCAGGCGCCGCAGACCCCCATCTCGCAGCCGGTATGGGTGCCGGTGAGGCCGAGGTCGCGGCGCAGTAAATCGGCCAGCGTCTCGCGCGGCTCGACGAGGCGGGTCAGCGTCTCGCCATTGACGGTGAGGGTGACGGGCAGCGTCGCGCTCATGCGGCCTCCGCGATCTGGGCGAGCAGGCGGCCGAGCAGCACGCGGGCGAGATGACAACGCATCGCCGCCGGCACCTCGGGGGCGTCCGGCGGATCGAGATCGTCCATCAGGGCCGCCTGGGCGTGGCGGATGGCGTCGGCGTCGAGCGCCGCGCCGGTCAGCGCCGCCTCGGCGGCGTGCGCCCGCAGCGGCGTCGGACCGACCGACAAGAGGGCGATGCGCGCTTCCTCCACCACGCCACCGGACATGGCGAGGATGATTCCGCAGCCGGCCAGCGCGTAGTCGCCGCGCCGGCGGGCGATCTCGTCGAAGGCGCAGCGGTGCTCCGGCCGCGCGACGGGAATATGCAGGGCGACGAGCAGTTCGCCGGGTTCAAGCGCCGTCTGGTAGAGGTCGAGGAAGAAGGCGTCGGCCGGCACGCGCCGGATGCCCTCCGGCCCGGCGATCTCCATCTCCGCACCCATGGCCAGCATCATCGCCGGAAATTCGGAGGCGGGATCGGCGAGGGCGACGCTGCCACCCAGCGTGCCGCGGTTGCGGATCGCCGGATGCGCGACATGAGGCGCGGCCAGCGCCAGCAGCGGGGCATGCGCGGCGATCAGCGGATGGTCATGGGCGTCGACATGGCGGGTCAGCGCGCCGAGCCGCAGCCAGCCCGCCTCGACCGCGATGCCGCGCAACTCGGCGATATGGCCGATGTCGATCAGCCACGCCGGCGCCTGCAGGCGCAGCGCCAGCGCCGGCACCAGGCTTTGCCCGCCGGCAATGTAGCTGGCGTCGCCGTCCGCCTCGGCAAAGGCGGCCAGCGCCTCCGCGACGCTGGCGGGGCGTGCATAGTCAAAGGCTCGGGCTTTCAAGGCTCCGAACTCCCTGGCTGCGTTTCCTATCCAGATTTGTAACCATCTGGTCTCAAAATGAACGCACGACAGCCGGAGGGCGTCAAGTTAAAATGACCATGTGGTCACAAATTTGCGCCGGCAGATCCTTGCGCTATATTTGTGAATGCATAACGGAGCGCGCATGACGATTGTCGAAGACGATGTGGCCGAGACCCGCCCCCGCCGGCGCAACATGCGGGCCGCCGAGCGCGAGCAGGCCATTCTGGACGAGGCGATCCGCTTCTTCGCCGAACAGGGTTTCGAGGGGCAGACCCGCGAGCTCGCCAAACGCATGGGCATCACCCATTCGGCGATCTACCGGCATTTCCCCAGCAAGGAGGCGCTGATCGAGCGTGTCTACGAACACGTCTATCTCAGCCGCTGGAAATCGTCCTGGGGGCCGCTGATCGCCGACCGGTCACGGCCGGTCGGCCAGCGGCTCGAGCAGTTCTATCGCGAATATGTCGAGCAGGTGTTCGACCATGACTGGGTGCGGATCTTCGTCTTCTCCGGCCTGCGCTCGGTCGACATCACCAGCCGCTATCTCGACATGGTCCGGCGCGAGGTCATCGAGCCCGCCTGCGCCGAGCTGCGCGCCGAGTTCGGCCTGCCCGAGGTGAGCGAGGCGCCGCTCAGCGAGCGCGAGACCGAGATGTTCTGGGGCCTGCACGGCCGTATCTTCTACATCGCGATCCGGCGCTATGTGTACCAGGCGCCGGCGCCGCGCGACCTCGACGAGATCATCTCGGATGCGGTGCGTATCTTCGTCATCGGCGCCCGCGAGGTACTGCCGGAGATCGTGCGCGGCCGGCGCTGAGGCGGAGGTCCGTCGCGCCGGGGAGGGCACCTCAGCTGGGCAGTGTCTTAGCTGGGGAAATGCCGCTCCAGATCCTCGATCGCCTCGCAGGTCAGCGGTGCGGCGCGGCGCTCGCCGATGAGGAAGAACAGCTTGGCGGTCTCCTCCAGCTCCTCATAGGCGTGTACCGCCTCCGCCAGCGTCTTGCCGGCGACGATCGGTCCGTGATTGGCGAGCAGCATCGCCTTGTGACTGCGGGCAAAGCCGCGCACCGCTTCGGCGAGCTGGCGGTCGCCGGGCCGAAAATACGGCACCAGCGGCAGCTTGCCGACCCGCATGACGTGATAGGCGGTCAGCGGCGGCAGCACGTTCGAGGTGTCGGCGTGGCACAGGCAGGACACCGCCACGGCGTTGGTGGAATGCAGGTGCACCACCGCCCGCGCCGCCGGCCGCTCTTCATAGACGGCAAGGTGGAAGAACGCTTCCTTGGAAGGCGGATCGCCGCCGAGGTGCCGGCCGCCTGCATCGACTTTGGAAATGCGCTCCGGCGCGAGGAAGCCCAGCGACGAATTGGTCGGCGTCACCAATATGCTGCCGTCGTCGAGCCGCACCGACAGGTTGCCGGCGCTGCCATGGGCGAGGCCGCGCGCATAGAGCAGGGCGCCGAAGCGCACGATCTCGTCGCGCAGGGCGTCCTCGTTCACGTCGCCTGTCCTGCTCATGCGTGTCCCCTGCTCCTGCGGTTCATTTGCCGGCCAGAGCCGCCAACGCCTTGGCGAAGAAGTCCGGCGCGCCGAAATTACCGGATTTGAGCGCCAGCGCGACCCCACCATCGGGCGCGGCGAGGATCGGCACGCCGGGGTCGATCTCCGGGCCGATCTCCAGCGCCTCCAGCCCTAGCGCCTGCGCCACCGCGCCGGAGGTCTCGCCGCCGGCGACGACGAGGCGGCGGAGCCCGCCGGACACCAGCGCGCGGGCGGTGTCGGCGAACAGCCCCTCCAGCGTGCCGGAGAGCTTCTCGCGGCCATAGCGCTGCTGCAGCGCCGCCACTTCCGCCGGATCGTCGGAAGAGTAGATCAGCGGCGCCTCCCCAGGATGCGCGGCGATGAAGTCGGTCAGCTGCGTGACGCCGATCCGGCCGTCCATCACCGCGTCGACGTCGAGCGCCAGTACCGGGTGCGCCTCCGCATGGACGGCGATCTGCCCGCGGGTCGCGCCCGAGCAACTGCCGGCGAGGATGGCTTCCGGACCGTCCACCCCGGCAAAGACGGTCGCCACGCCCTTGGCCTGTCCACGGGCGATGAAATTGGCGGGCAACCCGATGGCGATGCCCGAGCCGCCGGTGACGAGCGCCGCCTCGGCGGCGGCGGCGCCGAGCGCGACGAGATCCGCGTCGGTGGCGGCGTCGCAGATTACCAGCGTCTCGCCGCGCGCGGCACAGGCCTCCAGGGCCTGCCGCACGACACGCGCGCCGGCGCGCACCGTCGGCGCGGCGACGAGGCCGACGGCGTCGCGGGTCTGACGACGCAGCCAGCGGCGAATGTCGGGATCGGTCATCGGGGTGAGCGGATGGTTCTGCATGCCGCTCTCGCTGAGCAGCCGGTCATGCACGAACAGGTGCCCCTGATGCACGCTGCGCCCGACGGTCGGGAAGGCGGGGCAGGCGATGACGCCCTTGGCACCCAGCGCCTCGGCCAGCGCCTCGCCGACCGGGCCGATATTGCCTTCCGGCGTCGAATCGAAGGTCGAGCAATATTTGAAGACGATCTGCGTGCAGCCTTGCGCCTTCAGCCAGTCGAGCGCCGCCAGCGACTGCGCCACCGCCTCTGCGGCGGGGATGGAGCGGGTCTTCAGCGAAATGACGCCGGCTTCCACTCCCGGGGCCGCCGGATGCGCGGGCACGCCGAGATACTGCGTCACCGCGAGGCCTCCAGCATTGGGCGAATCCTTGCCCGGCAGGCCCTTGGCGAGCGTGTTGGCGATGTCGCCGGCTCCCGTGAAATCGTCGGCAATCACTCCGAGCAGCATGTTCAGCTCCCTGCGTTCTCGATCAGCTGGCGCAGGCGCGCCACCGCCGCCTCGGGGGCGGTGAACACCGGCACATCGACCGCGGCGCGTACCGCCTCGGCGGCGCGGGCGGTGGAGAATTGCGCCAGCATGATCGCGTCATGGCCGGCGAGGTCGGGCGCGCGTGCGGCGACGAGCGCGTTGTGGGCGCTCGCGTCACCGGCGCGCAGCCGGTCGATGGCGTCGGCGACGACGAGGGTGTCGAGGCTGGCGTCGGTACCGGCCTGCGCCGCGAAGTCGGTGAATTCCTCGGTCATGGTCGGCACCGCCGGGGCGAAGGTGGCGAGCATGCCGATCCGCCGGCCGCTGGCGATGGCGGCGCGAAACATCGCCTCGTTCGGCTTCAGCACCGGAACCGGCATCTCCGCCGCCAGCCGCTCGATCGCCGGGCCAAAGGCCGAGCAGGTGACCAGCACGCCGTCGGCGCCGATACGGGCGGCATAGCGGCCGAGGGCGAGGAAGCGCTGCGTCATCTCCTCGGGGAGATCGGGCGTCGCGGCGCGGTCGATGGAGAGCGAATCGTCGAGCAGGTTCACCGTCTCCGCCTCCGGCCAGCCGGCCGCGAAAGCCTGCTGCACGGGTTCCATCGCCACCGGGGTGGCATGGAGGAGGACGATGCGAGGGCGTGCCGTCATGAGAATCTCGCCGGTTTGCCGGACGTGGATGGTGGTCCGGAGAAGGCGATGCCGGCGGCAGCGACCGCCGGCATCGTTGGTCAGGTGGAGCGCAGGCTCAGCGATAGAGCGGCACCACGCCCAGCAGCACGGCGCAGACGATGAAGATGCCGAACAGCGCCAGACACCAGGGGAAGCAGGCCTTCTGCCATTCGCCCATGTCGAGGCCGGTCATGCTGAGCAGCAGGTAGATGAAGGCGGTCAGCGGGCTCAGCATGTGGAAGGCCTGGCCGAGCAGCGAGGCGAAGCCGATCTGGAACGGCGTGAAGCCGTAGACCTTGCCGGCTTCCACCAGCGGCGGCAGCACGCCGTAGAAGAAGGCGTCGTTGGACAGGAAGAAGCCGCCCGGCGCCGAGATCAGCACCACGATCAGGCCCCAGAAATCGCCCAGCGCCGGCGGCACGATGTGGACGAGGCTGGAGGCCAGCGAGTCGGACATGCCCGAATTGGTGAACAGGCCCATGAACACGCCGGCGCCGATCACCATGATCACCGTCTGCAGCACCTCGCCGGAATTGGCGTAGATGCGGTCCTTCTGCTGCGCCAGCGTCTCGTAGTTGATGACGAGCGCCACCACCGTGCCGACGAGGAAGGTGAAGACCGGATCGAACACGCCGGAGATCAGCGAGGCCAGCACCGCGAAGGTCAGGATGCCGTTGATCAGTGCGAATTGCGGGCGCTTCAGCGCGTCCTCGTCGCTGGTGTGCACGGCGAAGATCGCCTCGATGTCGGCGTCGCTGAGATGCTGCACGCCGAGGCGCCGCCGCTCCTGCAGACCAAGCCAATAGGCGCCGGCGGTGACGAACAGGCTGCCCAGCACCATGCCCGGCAGCAGCGCCATGAGCAGAGCCTGCACGTCGATGCCTTCGATCACCGCGATGACGCGGGCGGTCGGCCCGCTCCACGGCAGCAGGTTGAGGATGGTGTTCTGCAGGATCAGCAGCACGCCCAGATGCATCATCTTGAGGTTGAGCTTCTGGTAGACCGGGATCAGCGCGGTACAGCAGATCAGCGTGGTGGTGGTGCCGTCGCCGCTCATCGAGACCACGGTGGCGAGCACGCTGGTCGCCACCAGCACCTTCAAGGGATCGCCCTTGGCGAGCTGTACGACCTTCTTGGTGAGCGGGTCGAACAGCCCGACATTGAGCATCAGCGAGAAGAAGAAGATGGCGAAGAACAGCATGAACGCCGTTCCCGAGGTCTTGGTCAGCCCCTGCTTCACCCACAGCCCGAGGACCGAGATCTGGTCCCACATGGTGACGCTTTCGACCGGGATCTTCAGCGTCTTGGCGGTGGGCGCCTCGTAGAGGCCGAGCAGCGCGCCGACGAAGGCGAACAGCACCGGGATCAGCACGATGGCGGTGAAGGGGTGCATCTTCTTGGTGAGGATCAGCGTCATGAAGACGATGACCGTTCCCCAGGCAAGCAGGGTCAGCAGCATGCTTTCCTCCCAGTCTTTTGTTGTTCAGTGAGGTGATCGATCGGGTTGATTGCCGTGTCAGGCGAGGAAGGTGGCGTCCTGCTGCCGCCGGGTCTGCCACAATAGCGAGCCGGCGGGCTCCTCGACCATGTCGTAGGTGATGGTGGTGCCCTTGGGGATATCGACGCTGGCGCGGTTGCCGGTGATCAGATGCGCGGCGGCGGCGTTGCCGGGCGCGACCGGCAAGGCGGGCACGATGCGGGCGGTGAGCTGCGGGCTGTGGTCGTTGCCGAACGCCTCGCCGGCCTTGATGTCGCGATTGGCGACCTTGATCAGGTCGAAGCGCGGCCGGTAATCGTCCGACCCGGTGTCGAGGCCCAGCAGGCCGGCGACCAGGATGGTGCTGGAGGTCTCTACGCCGCACAGATGGTAGGGCCGGTAGATCACCGCCGCGCTGTTGTCGGCATTGGCGATCTGTCCCTTGGTGGTCAGCACGTGGTTGGAATAGGCGTTGTCGCAGCGCACGACCAGGAACACGCCACCGCCGAGGCCGGATTCGACCGGGTCGCGCAAGCAGGTGGCGAGGTCGATGACGCCGGCGCCGTCGAAGATGCCGCCATTCTCGCGCTCGCAATAGGCGACCGGGATCTCGGTGATGCGCAGCGGCGCGTGATAGAGCGTGTCGACCGCCGGGGCGAGGCCGGTATAGTTCGCCGCCACCGTGGTCTCGCAGAGGTCGTAGGCGCCGGGCTGCGGCAGGCGCGAGAGGATTTCGACCCGCTTGGCGATGTACTCCGCGGCCTTTCCGGCCGGGATCATGCCGAGATATTGGCGGTCCTCGGGAGCGACCTCGATGGTCTCGACATAGGGGGCGTGGATCTTCTTGTCGGTCTTGATCGTCACCGTGCCGGCGACGTCGTCATAGACGAACTCGCCATCGGTGGCCTTGCCGCCGCTGAGCACGGTGAGGCCGATGGACTTCGCCCATTCGTAGAACTGGATCAGCAGGCCGTGCTGGTCGCCGTCGACCGGCGTGTAGACCACGCCCGCCTCGGTCGCCAGCTTCTTCAGCATCGGCCCGACGGTGACGTCGCAGTCCTTGGTGATCATGGCGACGTGCTTGCCGTTGCCGATCGCCTGCAGGGCGTAGATGGTGCTGGCCTCCGGCACGCCGGTGCTCTCGCAGACGATATCCACCGCCGGGATGTCGCCCACCAGCGCCGGCTGGTCGGTATAGACCCGTTTGCCGGCGGCGATGGCCGCCTCGGCTTCCGCCGCGGTGGCGCAATAGGCGAGGGCGTCGGGCGCGAAGCCGGCCTTCTCATAGGCGCCGCGCGCCACTTCCAGCGAGAGATCCGCCACCGCGACGACGGTCATGCGCGGCGTGTAGGGATCCTGGGTGACGATGGCGGTGCCGTAATTGCCGGCGCCGATCACGCCGACGCGCACCTCGTCCTTCTTGGCGAACTTGGAGTACAGATGATGATAGATCATGGCGACGTCGGCTCTGCTTCAACAATAAGGGCCCATCCGCGCCCAAGGGGCACGGCATATAGTTCCATGCTCGAAACGGATATTGGCGCTACTGCCATCTCCCGCTGGCGAATGCCTGGGAGGCAGTCGCCGGCCCGGTCACACATGGCGCCGAGGTCTTGTTATTCCGATGAGTCGTAAGCGAGCTTGACGCACGTGTAAAATTGCGATCTCTCATGGTTCTCCATTCCAAAATGGAATGGCTGACGCAGCGGCGGCGCAGTCGGGACGATGGACGAGACCACCTGCAAGATCATTCTGGAGCTGCACCGCACCGCCAACATCACCCGGGCGGCGGACCGCCTCGCCATGACCCAGCCGGCGCTGTCGAAGCGGCTGCAGGCGATCGAGCGCGATTTCGGCGTGCAGCTGGTGGTGCGCACGCAGAAGGGCGTCGCCTTCACCCCGGAGGGCGAATATCTCGCCCGCGAGGCCGACAAGGTGCTGGCGCATTTCGGCGAGATCCGCACGCAGCTGATGAGCTTCGGCGACCGCGCCGGGACTATCCGGCTCGGCGTCACCAATTCCTTCGCGCGCTACACGCTGCCGCCCTGCCTGAAGCGCTACCGGGCGAGCAGCCCCGACGTGACCTTCGACATCTCGACCGGCGTCAGTGCCGACATCGTCAAGCTGGTCGAGGACGGGCGGGTGCATGTCGGCTTCATCTATGGCGACTTCGACGGCCATTTCGAGCGCATGCTGATCGGTCAGGAGCAGGCCTGCCTGGTCAATCGCGAGAAGATCGAGCTGGCGGAGCTGCCGGCGACGCCGCAAATCTCCTATCTCAGCGACCCGTTCGCCAAGCGGCTGCTACAGGACTGGTGGCACAGCCATTTCGCCGCGCCGATGCTGATCGGCATGCGGGCCAATCATGGCGACACCTGCCTGGAGATGATCGCCAACGGCCTCGGCTACGGCATCTTCCTGTCGCCGAAATTCGTCGATCGGTCGGACCGGCTCTATACGATGCCGCTCGACAATGCCGACGGCACCCCCTTCGCCCGCAAGGCCTGGATGATCTGGCGCCGCGAGTTCGCCGGCATCGCACTGATCAGCCGTTTCATCGCCTTCGCCACCGAAAACCGCGACGTGTTCGACTGCCGGTAGCGGCGGGCGGGAGCGGGATCATCGACCATCGGCCACAGCGCCTGCCGCGCCGCCCTCACACGCCGATGCGCCCGGTCGCCAGCCCGTAGACCGCCAGCACCGCGCCGGCGGCGGCGGTGGCGAACAGCAGCGTCTCCGCCCGCGTGAACACCGGC
Organism: Ancylobacter sonchi; assembly: GCF_018390695.1. GTDB lineage: Bacteria > Pseudomonadota > Alphaproteobacteria > Rhizobiales > Xanthobacteraceae > Ancylobacter > Ancylobacter sonchi. The sequence continues at coordinate 371,726 of NZ_JAHBGF010000028.1, forward strand.
TGGCCGCGCTCCCGCTGGGCGAGGACGAACAGCACCGTGCCCGGCACATAGATCACCAGCGACAGCAGCAGGAACTTCAGCCCGCCGGCATAGACCAGCCCGGCGGCATAGAGCGTCGCGAGCGCCGCCCGGACGAGGTCGGCGCCGCGTCCCCTCGGCTCCAGCACGTAGATGCCGCCCTGCCAGGCCAGCTTCAGCGCATAGGCAGCGGTGAGCAGGTAGGGAAGCAGGATCATCGACGAGGTGAGCTTCAGCGCCAGCAGGAAGGCCTGCTCGGCGAACAGCGTCAGGATGAGGAAAAGCTGGATCAGGCTGTTGGTCAGCCACAGCGCGGCGAACGGCACCTTGTTGCGGTTCTCCGCCGTCAGGAAGGCCGGCATGCTCTGCATCTTCGCCGCCGAGAACAGCACCTCCGCCGCCAGCAGCGACCAGGAGAGATAGGCGCCCAGCACCGATACGATGAGGCCGACGCTGATGAACACCGCGCCCCATCGCCCGACCACCGCCTGCAGCACGCCGGCCATGGAGGGATTGCGCAGCGCGGCGAGGTCCGGGCGCAGCATCACGCCGTAGGACAGCATCGTCACCAGCACCAGCAGGCACAGAACGCCGAGGAAGCCGAGCAGCGTGGCGAGGCCGACATCCTCGCGCCGCCGGGCGTAGCGGGAATAGACGCTGGCGCCCTCGATGCCGACGAAGACGAACACCGTCACCAGCATGGTGCCGCGCACCTGGGTGAACAGGCCCTCGGCTTCCAGCCCCGGCCCGCCGTGGAAATTGGCGGCGAAGATGTCCGCCTTGAAGCCGACGCCGACGAAGACGAGGAAGATCAGGATCGGGATGATCTTCGCCACGGTGACGACGGTGTTGATGAACGCCGCCTCGCGCACCCCGCGCAGGATCAGGAAATGCACTACCCACACGCCGACCGAGGAGATCGCGACCGCCGCCACGGTGTTGCCGTCGCCGAAGATGGGGAACAGAGCGCCGAGCGTCGACTTGATCAGCACCCAGTAGGAGACGTTGCCGAGGCAGCACACCGTCCAGTAGCCGAGCGCCGAGAGGAAGCCGAGATAATTGCCGAAGCCGGCCTTGGCATAGGCATAGACGCCGGCGTCGAGGTCCGGCTGGCGCCGCGACAGCGTCTGGAACACGAAGGCCAGCATCAGCATGCCGCCGCCGGCGATTCCCCAGGCGATCAGCGCGCCGAGCCCGCCGGTGACGCGCCCGAAGGTCTGCGGCAGGGAGAAGATGCCGGCGCCGACCATCGAACCGACCACCATGGCCGTCAGGGTCGGCAGCGCGAATTTCTGTTCCGTCGGCTGGCTCATTCCGGCTGGCACTCGCTTGCGGAGAACAATGTGCAAAGAAGAGGGGGACGGTGCGGGCTGCCGCACCGTCCCCCTCGCCGATGTCTCTTACGCTCAGAAATCCACGGCGTCGCGGATGATCGGGCAGGTCATGCAATGGCCGCCGCCGCGCCCGCGCCCGAGCTCGGAGCCGTCGATGGTGATGACCTCGATGCCGGCCTTGCGCAGCAGGGTGTTGGCGTAGGTGTTGCGATCATAGGCGAACACCACGCCCGGCGAGGCGCAGACGAGGTTGGCGCCGGAATCCCACTGGGTGCGCTCGCGCATATAGTCGTTGCCGCCGGTCTCGACGACGCGGATTTCCTTGAGGCCGAGTGCCTCACGCACCGTCTCGACCAGCCCCTTGTCCTTGGACAGCTCGATGCCGCCCTTGCCGTCCGGGCGGTAGGAGAAGCATTCGATCTTGTCGACGATATCGGGATAGAGCAACACGCAGTCGCGGTCGGCAAAGGTGAACACCGTATCGAGATGCATCGCCGCGCGCAGCTTGGGCATGGCGGCGATGATGACCCGCTCGGCGGCACCCTGCGCGAACAGCGCGCCGGCAAGCTGGCTGATCGCCTGGCGCGAGGTGCGCTCGCTCATGCCGATGAGCACGTTGCCCTTGCCGATCGGCATGACGTCGCCGCCCTCCAGCGTGGCGAGGCCCCAGTCCTTGGTGGGGTCGCCCCACCAGACGTTCACCTTGCCGGCGAAGTCGGGGTGGAACTTGTAGATCGACGAGGTGAGGATGGTCTCCTCATGCCGCGCCGGCCAGTAGAGCGGGTTCTGCGTTACGCCGCCATAGATCCAGCAGGTGGTGTCGCGGGTGTAGAGCGTGTTGGGCAGCGGCGGCAGCAGGTACTCGTTGACGCCGGCGGCGTCGCGGATCAGCGCCAGCGTGTCGCCGCCGATGGTCTCGGGGAATTCAAAGGTGGACAGGCCGCCGATCAGCGTCTCGGCGAGCTGGCGATTGGGCAGGCCGTCGAGATAGGAGCGCACCTCGTCGACGAAGCCGAGGCCGATGGTGTTCGGCACCACCTGATGATCGAGAATCCATTTCCTGGCTTCCGGGATGGCGACCGTCTCGGTGAGCAGGTTGTGCATCTCCACCACCTCGATGCCGCGCTCGCGCATCTTGTTGATGAAGTCGAAATGGTCGCGCTTGGCGACGTCGACCCACAGGACGTCGTCGAACAAGAGGGCGTCGCAATTGCTCGGGGTGAGGCGCTGATGCGCGCGCCCGGGTGCGCAGACCATCACCTTGCGCAGCTGGCCGACCTCGGAGTGAACGCCGAAGGGGGTTTCCATGGGGGGCTCCTTTGGTGCCTGTTCTTGTCAGGGAGTGATGAGGCCGGTGGCGAGGCCGTAGACGCCGGCGAGCCCGGCGACCAGCGTGACGCCGAAGATGATCAGTTCGGCGGGCGTGAACAGCTGCGCCCGCTGCTCGCGCCGCGCCCAGAAATAGAGGATGGTGCCGGGGATATAGAGCACCGCCACCAGCAGCACGTATTTCAGGCCGGCGGCGACGAACATGAACAGCGTGTAGACGACGGCGATCCAGGCGAAGATCTGGTCGCGCCCGCGCTTGTTCTCGACCCCCTCATAGCCGACCCCGCTGCGCGCCAGCAGCACGCCGTAGCCCGCCACCAAGAGATAGGGCAGCAGCGCGGTCACGCTGGTCATGTCGAGCATGATGTTGAAGGCGTCGCGCGACCAGTAGGTCGAGATGACGAACAGCGAGACGACGATGTTGGTCAGCCACAACGCGTTGGCCGGCACCCGGTTGCGGTTCTGCGCCGCGAACAGCTTCGGCATGTCGCTCGACTTGGCGGCGGCGAACAGCACTTCCGCGCAGATCAGCGACCAGGCGAGATAGGCGCCGAGCACCGAGACCAGCACGCCGATGGAGATGAACACCGCGCCCCAGTGCCCGACGACCAGTTCCAGCGCGCCGGCGAGCGAGGGGTTCGACACTCCCGCGATCGCCGCACGCGGCGCGGTGGCGAAGGGCAGCAGGGTGACCGCCACCATCAGCCCGGTGACGGCGACGAAGCCGAGAATGGTGGCCGAGCCGACGTCCGAGCGCGTCTTGGCATAGCGCGAATAGACGCTGGCGCCCTCGATGCCGAGGAACACGAAGATGGTGATGAGCATGGTGTCACGCACCTGCGCCAGCAGCGTCTTTTCCGGCATGCCGACGCCGCCGAAGAAGTTCTCCGAGAACTGCGTGTAGTTGAAGAAGAACACGAAGGCGAGGACCGCGACGATCAGCGGCACGATCTTGGCGACGGTGACGACGGTGTTGATGAAGGTCGCCTGCTCGACGCCGCGCAGGATCATGAAGTGGAACGCCCAGATGCCGGCCAGCGACACGATGATGGCGATGGCGCTCGACCCGTCTCCGAAGAGTTCGGGAAAGAAGCGCCCCAGCGTCGAGCCGATCAGCACCCAGTAGAACACGTTGCCGAGGCAGCTGCCGAGCCAGTAGCCGAAGGCCGACAGGAAGCCCATATAGTCGCCGAAGCCGGCCTTGGCGTAGGCGAACACACCCGAATCGATGTCGGGCCGTCGCGCCGCCAGGGCCTGGAACACCCGTGCCAGCATGTACATGCCGGTGCCCGCGACGGCCCAGGCGATGATGGCGCCGAAGGGGCCGGTGGCGGTGGCGAAACGGCCGGGCAGGTTGAAGATGCCGGCGCCGACCATCGAGCCGATCACCATGGCGGTGAGCGAGAAGAGGGACAGTTTGCCGGCTGACCCGTTTGCCATAGTTTACCTCGTCATGCAGGGGAGGCGATTCCGCCCGTTCGCGGGTTGATCAGACATCAGTAACGGCGCATCCCGCCATTTTCCGTGCCATGTAGTCCGCACACAATCGATCTTGCTAGGAGGTAGCCTAGTCAGAACGGAGCGGATTGCGAGGTGAAATTTCAAATTCCGTATAATTAAATCGCTTGCTTCGGCGGTGCGGAATTTGGTTCGCTAGTGCAGCAATGGCGACTTTACTCTCAATCTAATAGGGGATTCGTTCGGTTCGAGAGGGCGAATTCTATCGGCAGTTCTACCTATATCCATTTGTTGGGGCCGCTCGTGCCTCAACCTTCCGTTGCAGTCGAGGGGTGCGATCGTCCCGCCGCGTCGACGCGTCGGCGAGGCTGTCCGCAGCGCATTGCCATCAACCACATTGCGCATGCCGGCTCCGATGCTACATTTCATGCAACTCATGAAACTGAGCCGAGCTGCCGCTTCGTGCCGGCGGCCGGCTGATCGGCTTCGGCCGGGGACAGAACAATGGTCGACGAGACCCACAAACCGGCAGATCTCCGGCCGGCCGAGTGGTCGTGCAGGGAGGAGGCGGCGCATGCGCGTCATCGCTCGCGCCCCTGGCACGGACGGCGCGGCGACGGACCGGCCGGCGACCGGCAACCGGCGGAAGCCTGCTATGCCGCGCTCGATCTTGGCACCAATAATTGCCGCCTGCTGGTCGCCCGCCCGACCTCGGGCGGCTTTCGCGTCGTCGACGCCTTCTCGCGAATCGTGCGCCTCGGCGAGGGCCTGATCGGCTCGGGGCGGCTGGGCGAGACGGCGATGAACCGCGCCGTCGAGGCGCTCGGCGTCTGCGCCTCCAAACTGTCGGTGCGCCGTATCGCCGGCCAGCGGCTCATCGCCACCGAGGCCTGCCGCTCGGCCGCCAATGGCGACGCCTTCATCGCCCGCGTCGAGGCGGAGACCGGCCTCAAGCTGGAGATCGTCGACCGCGAAACCGAGGCGCGCCTCGCGGCCGCCGGCTGCACCCCGCTGGTCGACCCGTCCTCGGATGGCGCGCTCTTGTTCGACATCGGCGGCGGCTCGACCGAGGTGGTCTGGCTCGACCGGGTGGAAACCCGCGACGGCGGCCCGCCGGCGGCGATCATCCGTGCCTGGGTGTCGGTGCCGCTCGGCGTCGTCACCGTGGCGGAGCGGCATGGCGGCGTGCTGGTGACGCGCGACGGCTTCGAGGCGATGGTGAACGAGTTCCGCCCGCATCTCGACGGCTTCGTAAAGGCAGTCGGCCCGCATGATTGCGGCCGGCTGCACCTTCTGGGCACGTCGGGCACCGTCACCACCATCGCCGGCGTGCATCTCGACCTGCCGCGCTATGACCGCTCGCAGGTCGACGGCACCTGGCTCGACGCGCCGCAGGTGTGCGGCGTAGTGGACCGGCTGCTGGCCATGCCGTTCTCCGAGCGCGTCGCCAATCCCTGCATCGGCGCCGAGCGGGCCGATCTGGTACTGGCGGGCTGCGCGATTCTCGAAGCCGTGCGCCGCGCCTTTCCTTGTGACCGTCTTCGCGTCGCCGATCGTGGCCTGCGGGAAGGCATTCTGGTCGAGCTCATGCGAGCCGACCGCGTCTGGCGTAGCGGAGCCTATCGATGAGTGAGCGCGTACCGGGAAAGGGACCGGGGGCGACCCGTGGCGAGGCACGGCCGCTGAAGGTGCGGCTGAAGAAGGCGCGCTCGCTGTCCTCGTCGTCGCAGAAATGGCTGCAGCGGCAGCTGAACGATCCCTATGTGGCGCGCGCCAAGCGGGAAGGGTGGCGGTCCCGCGCGGCCTTCAAGCTGATCGAGATCGACGAGAAGGCCAAGCTGCTGCGCCCCGGCCTGCGGGTGGTCGATCTCGGCGCGGCGCCGGGCGGCTGGAGCCAGGTGGCGGCGAAGGCGGTGAAGGCCGAGGAAGGCCGCGGCAAGGTGGTGGCCATCGATCTGCTGGAGATCGACCCCATTGCCGGCGTCGATTTCGCCCAGCTCGACTTCCTCAAGGACGAGGCGCCCGCGCAGCTGAAGCAGATGCTCGGCGGCGAGGCCGACCTCGTGCTGTCCGACATGGCCGCCAACACCACCGGTCACCGGGCGACCGACCATCTGCGGATCGTCGGGCTCGTCGAGCTCGCCATCGATTTCGCCCGGCAGGTGCTGGCGCCGGGCGGCGGCTTCGTCGCCAAGGTGTTCCAGGGCGGCACCGAGAACGAGCTGCTCGCCGAGCTCAAGCGCAACTTCGCCACCGTGCGCCATGTGAAGCCGCAGGCGAGCCGGGCGGATTCGGCCGAACTCTATGTGGTGGCGACCGGCTTCCGCGGGCGCCAGAACGAGACCGGCCGGGACGAGGACGGCCGGGACGAGGACGGCGACGACAGCGAGAACTGACGCTTCAGGCGGTCAGGCGGTGCTGCCCATCTCGCCCGGCGCCTCGGTGGGCGCGGCCGGCTTGCTGCCGGGCTTACGCGCCAGCTCGGCGCCGGCATCGTCCGGCAGGCGCAGATAGAAGAACACCGAGCACACCGCGATCAGCGCGATGACGGTGAACGCCACGCTGAAATCCCCCAGCTGGATGGTGCCGTCGCCGCGCCATGTGCGCATGCCGTCGAGGATCAGCGCCGCCACCGCGACGCCGGTGGAGATCGACACCTGCTGCGCCACGCTGGCGAAGCTGGTGGCCCGGCTCATCGCCTCGTTGGAGATGTCGGCATAGGACAGCGCATTGGTGCTGGTGAATTGCAGCGAGCGGAAGAAGCCGCCGAACAGCAGCGCGCCGATCAGGATGAGATGCGGCATGTCCGGCCGGAAGAAGGCGGAGATGCCGATGAAGGCCGAGGCGATCACGCAATTGACGATCAGCACCCGGCGGAAACCGAAGGCGCGGATGATCGGCGCCGCGGTCAGCTTCATCGTCATGGCGCCGGCGGCGGAGGCGAAGGTGATCATGCCCGAGGCGAAGGGCGTCATGCCGAAGCCCAGCTGCAGCATCAGCGGCAGCAGGAAGGGCAGGGCGCCGATGCCGATGCGGAACAGCGAGGCGCCGACCACACCGGCGAAGAAGGTCGGAACCTTCAACAGCGTCAGGTCGAGGATCGGCCGGTCGGTGTGCCGCGCGTGGCGCACATAGAAGGTCATGGCGACGGCGCCGACCGCGATCACCGTCAGCGCGATCCACGGCGCCACCGCGTGCTGGCCCAGCAGCGCGAAGCCGAAGACGAGACCGGCGAGGCCGACGCTCGACATCAGCATGCCGTGCAGGTCGAACGGCGCCACGTCCTCCTCGCGGATGTCCGGGATGAACAGGCTGGCGAGCACCACGCCGACCATGCCGATCGGGATGTTGAGGAAGAAGATCAGGCGCCAGTCGAAATAGGTGGTGATGAAGCCGCCGATCGGCGGGCCGAGCACCGGGCCGAGCAGGGCCGGGACGGTCAGCCAGGCCAGCGCCGAGACGAGCTCGCCCTTGGGCACGGTGCGCAGGATCACCAGCCGCCCGACCGGCACCATCATCGCCCCGCCCATGCCCTGGATGATGCGGTAGATCACGAAGTCCGGCAGCGAGGTGGCAAGCCCGCAGAGCAGCGATCCGGTGGTGAACACGACGATGGCGGCGCGGAACACCGTGCGCGAGCCGAAGCGGTCGGCGAACCAGCCGCTGGCCGGGATGAACACCGCCAGGCTGAGCAGGTAGGAGGTGAGCGCCAGCTTCAGCGAGATCGGGTCCTCGTGCAGATCGGCGGCGATCGCCGGCAGCGAGGTGGAGATCACCGTCGAATCGAGCTGTTCCATGAACAGCGCGCAGGCGACGATGAGCGGGACGAGACGTTCGGGGCGCACGTCACTTTATCCGTCTTGACCAGTCGGATCGGCTAGCAGGCACGTCTCTATAGACGCTAGGTTGTCGTCCCGCGAGTGTGCCGTTTCGTCATCTCGCGTCTTCGTCATTGCAATGCGCAAGGGCGGCTCGACGCGGGGCGGCAATGCGTTTCGCACAGAGCGAGACCGCTAGGAATGGCGACCATGCCATGGTATGAGCCCTCGCCAACTCGGAGAGAGCGGGCGACCTTGGTGCCCGTGTCGCTTTGACCATCCATCCATCGGGCACATGCGGGTCTTTCCGCCTGCCCCAAATCGGGAGTTGGCGATGCCGGTGATCGACGGCCTCGCGCGGGAAGCGCTTACATTCGACGATGTCCTGCTGAAGCCCGGCCTGTCCGATGTGATGCCCGGTCAGGTTGATATCCGCTCGCGGGTGACACGCTCGATCCTGCTCAACCTGCCCATCCTGTCCTCGGCGATGGACACCGTGACCGAATCGCGCATGGCCATCGCCATGGCGCAGGCCGGCGGCCTCGGCGTCATCCACCGTAACCTCGACCCCGAGGTGCAGGCCGAGCATGTGCGGCAGGTGAAGAAGTTCGAGAGCGGCATGGTGGTGAACCCCGTCACCATCCACCCCGACCAGACGCTGGCCGACGCGCTGGCGCTGATGAAGCTGCACTCCATCTCCGGCATCCCGGTGGTCGAGCGCGGGCCGAACGGGCGCGGCGGCAAGCTGGTCGGCATCGTCACCAACCGCGACGTGCGCTTCGCCACCCATCCCAACCAGCCGGTCGCCGAGCTGATGACCAAGGACCGGCTCATCACCGTCAACGAAGGCGTCGAGCAGGCGGAAGCCAAGAAGCTGCTGCACCAGTACCGGATCGAGAAGCTGCTGGTGGTGGACGACGACCATCGCTGCGTCGGCCTCATCACGGTGAAGGACATCGAGAAGGCGGTCGCCAATCCCAACTCCACCAAGGACGAGCAGGGTCGCCTGCGCGTCGCCGCCGCCACCACGGTGGGCGAGGACGGCTTCCACCGTACCGAGCTTCTGGTCGATGCCGGCGTCGACCTGGTGGTGGTCGACACCGCCCACGGGCATTCCCGCAAGGTTCTCGACCAGGTGAGCCGCATCAAGCAGCTCTCCAACAAGGTGCAGATCCTCGCCGGCAACGTCGCCACCGGGGAGGGCGCCCGTGCGCTGATCGATTCCGGCGCCGACGCGGTGAAGGTCGGCATCGGTCCGGGCTCGATCTGCACCACCCGCATCGTCGCCGGCGTCGGCGTGCCGCAGTTCACCGCCATCCTCGATGCCGTCGAGCAGGCCAGCAAGCTGGACACGCCGGTGATCGCCGATGGCGGCATCAAGTTCTCCGGCGACCTCGCCAAGGCGCTGGCCGCCGGCGCCGAATGCGCCATGATCGGCTCGCTGCTGGCCGGTACCGACGAGAGCCCCGGCGAGGTCTATCTCTACCAGGGCCGCTCCTATAAGTCGTATCGCGGCATGGGTTCGGTCGGCGCCATGGCGCGCGGCTCGGCGGACCGCTACTTCCAGGCGGAAGTGAAGGACACGCTGAAGCTGGTGCCGGAAGGCATCGAGGGCCAGGTTCCCTACAAGGGCCCGGCCTCCGGCGTGCTGCACCAGCTCGCCGGCGGCCTGCGCGCCGCCATGGGCTATGTCGGCGGCGGCACGCTCGCCGAGTTCCGCGAGAAGGCGCAGTTCGTGCGCATCTCCGGCGCCAGCCTGCGCGAGAGCCATGTCCACGACGTGACCATCACCCGCGAGAGCCCGAACTACCCCTCGCGGACCTGACGAACGCGCCGCCGGGAACCGGTTTCCCGGCGGCCATCCGCAGCTTCGGGGGCCTCCGACGCCATGACCTATGCCGCGATCCTGATGCCGGTCTTCGCGATGGTATTGCTCACTTTCGCGGTGCTCATCCGGCTCGGCGTCCTGCGGTGGCGGGCGGTGAAGGCCGGGCTGGTCGCCGATCGCGAAGGAGCGGTCACCGGCGACGAGCGGGTCTGGCCGGTGGCGGTGCGGCAGGCGTCGAGCTGCTTCCGCAACCAGTTCGAAGTGCCGGTGCTGTTCTATGTGCTGAGCGTGCTGGTGCTGGTGACGCGCAAGGCCGATTTTCTCTATATCGTCCTCGCCTGGATCTTCGTCGCCAGCCGCTGGGTGCATGCCGGCATCCATTGCGGTCCGAATCTCGTCGGGCCGCGCTTTTCCCTGTTCTTCGTCGGCGTCCTCGTGCTGATGGCGATGTGGCTGCTTTTCGCCCTCTCCATCCTCGTCGCGCCGATCGTGCCGTGAGTGTCGGATCGTAACATGACCCCTGCCGCGCGCCTCGCCGCCGCCATCGACATCGTCAACACCATCGCCGCCGACCGGCGCCCCGCCTCCGAGGTGCTGAAGGAGTGGGGGCGCGGCCACCGTTTCGCCGGTTCCGGCGACCGGGCGGCCATCGCGGCGCTGGTCTATGACGTCGAGCGCCGCAGGGCCTCGGCCGCGTATCTGATGGGTGCGGAGGAGGGGCGGGCGCTGGCGCTCGGCGCGCTGAAGCTGGCGCGCGGCCTCGATGTCGAGGCCATCGCCGCGCTGTGCGACGGCTCGCGCTTCGGGCCGGCGCCGCTCACTGACGAGGAGCGCGCCAGGCTGGAGGCCGGCAGCCTCGACGGCGCCCCGGCGCCGGTCGCCGGCGACTATCCCGAATGGCTCGACGCCTCGCTCGCCGCGGTGTTCGGCGAGGCGCGGGCGGCCGAGGGGCAGGCGCTCGCCGAGCGGGCGCCGCTCGACCTGCGCGTCAACACGCTGAAGGCCGCGCCGGAGAAGGCGACCGAGGCGCTGGCGCACCTCAACCCGGCCGCCACCGACTGGTCGCCGCTCGCCCTGCGCATCGGCTTCGAGGTCGACGGCAAGGCGCACGCGCTGACCGCCGAGCCGGCCTTCATCAAGGGGCAGGTGGAGATCCAGGATGAGGGCTCGCAGATCGCCGCCATCCTCGCCGCCCCGCCGCGCGGCGGGCAGGTGCTGGACCTGTGCGCCGGCGGCGGCGGCAAGACGCTGGAACTGGCGGCGCTGATGGACAATGCCGGCCAGCTCTACGCCTATGACAGCGACATGCGCCGCCTGGCGCCGATCCATGAGCGCCTGCAGCGCGCCGGGGTGCGCAACGTGCAGGTGCGCACGCCGCGCGGCGCCACCGACGTGCTCGCCGATCTCGAAGCCCGCATGGACCTCGTGCTGGTCGACGCGCCCTGCACCGGCACCGGCACCTGGCGCCGCAACCCGGACGCCAAGTGGCGCATGCGGCCCGGCGCCCTCGCCGAGCGGCAGAAGGACCAAGCCGAGGTGCTCGACGCCGCCGCCCGCTTCGTCAAGCCGGGCGGGCGCATCGCCTATGTGACCTGCTCGCTGCTCGACGAGGAGAATGGCGGGCAGGTGCGGGCCTTCCTCGCCCGCCACCCCGATTTTGCCGTCGTGCCGCCGGACGAGACCGTGCTGGCGCTCGGCGAGCGCGGCATCCGCCTGAAGCAGGCGGCGCTGGCGAGCGCGGAGGGCCTGCTGCTGACGCCGCGGCGCACCGGCACCGACGGCTTCTTCGTCAGCCTGCTCGCCCGCACGGTGTGACGGCGAAAGTGCCTTTTGCGGAAGTGCCTTTGATTGTGGACGTGACACAGGACAGCGATTAGAAGCCCGCCATGACCCAGACCGCTGACACCCCCACCCACGACACCCTGCTCATCATCGATTTCGGCTCGCAGGTCACGCAGCTCATCGCGCGGCGCGTGCGCGAGACCGGCGTCTATTGCGAGATCCACCCCTTCCAGAACGCCAATGAGGCGTTCGAGCGGCTGAAGCCGAAGGGGGTGATCTTCTCCGGCGGCCCGGATTCGGTCATTCGCGAGGGCAGCCCGCGCGCCCCGCAGGCGGTGTTCGACAGCGGCGTGCCGATCCTCGGCATCTGCTACGGCCAGCAGACGCTGGCCACCCAGCTGGGCGGCGTCGTCGAGGGAGGCCATGCCGCCGAGTTCGGCCGCGCCGATGTCGAGATCAAGGCGGCGAGCCCGCTGTTCGACGGCATCTGGGAGGTCGGCAAGCGCTACCCGGTGTGGATGAGCCATGGCGACCGGGTGACCAAGCTTCCCGAGGGCTTCAGCGTCATCGCCACCTCGGAGAACGCGCCCTTCGCCATCGCCGCCGACGAGGGCCGGCAATACTACACCACCATGTTCCACCCCGAGGTGGTGCACACGCCGGATGGCGGCAAGTTGCTCGCCAATTTCGTGCACAATATCGTCGGGCTGAAGTCGGACTGGACGATGAAGGCCTTCCGCGAGGAGGCGATCAAGCGCATCCGCGAGCAGGTCGGCACCGAGAAGGTCATCTGCGGCCTGTCGGGCGGCGTGGACTCGTCGGTGGCGGCGGTGCTGATCCACGAGGCGATCGGCGACCAGCTGACCTGCGTGTTCGTCGACCACGGCCTTCTGCGCCTCGGCGAGGCGCAGAAGGTAGTGACGCTGTTCCGCGACAGCTACAACATCCCGCTGGTGCATGTGGACGCCGAGGAGATGTTCCTCAAGGCGCTGGAGGGCGTCACCGACCCCGAGGTGAAGCGCAAGACCATCGGCAAGCTGTTCATCGACGTGTTCGAGGCCGAGGCGAAGAAGATCGGTGGCGCCGCTTTCCTCGCCCAGGGCACGCTCTACCCGGACGTGATCGAGAGCGTGAGCTTCACCGGCGGCCCGTCGGTGACGATCAAGAGCCACCACAATGTCGGCGGCCTGCCCGCGCGGATGAACATGAAGCTCGTCGAGCCGCTGCGCGAGCTGTTCAAGGACGAGGTGCGCGCGCTCGGCCGCGAGCTCGGCCTGCCGGAGGTGTTCGTCGGCCGCCACCCGTTCCCGGGGCCGGGCCTGGCGATCCGCTGCCCGGGCGAGATCACCCGCGAGAAGCTGGACATATTGCGCCTCGCCGACGAGGTCTATCTCGAGGAGATCCGCCGCGGCGGGCTCTACGACCAGATCTGGCAGGCCTTCGCGGTGATCCTGCCGGTGAAGACGGTCGGCGTGATGGGCGACTACCGCACCTATGACTATGTGGTCGGCCTGCGCGCGGTGACCTCGGTGGACGGCATGACGGCAGATTTCTACCCGTTCGACATGGCCTTCCTCGGCCGGGTGGCGACGCGGATCGTCAACGAGGTGAAGGGCGTGAACCGCGTCGTCTACGACGTGACGTCCAAGCCGCCGGGCACGATCGAATGGGAGTGATTTTTGCCTATCCGGGCATATCCAAAACCACGCTAAAATATGATCTAACCCACTGATAAAAATAAATATTCCTGTCGACATCTATCGATGCCTATCGGTGGGCAGAGATCGCGGCTGTCGGCCCCGTTGACGGGCCTTGGCCATATTGATCGCGACGAAATTTGAAAGTACCGTCAAGGGAGATGAGGCTCCTGACGGTACTTTTTTGACGCTAAGCTGCTGACAATACGCAGACTTTTCCGACGAGAGCCCCCCAAAACCGCGCGACGGTACTTTTTTGGAGGTGGCATAGCATGTTGACGGATGCAGCGATCAAAGCGCTGAAACCCAAAGAGAAAATGTACAAGGTGACGGACCGCGACGGCATGTATGTGCGCGTCGCGCCATCTGGTGCGCTCTCGTTCAGGTTGGACTACCGGCTTAATGGTCGACGCGAGACGGTCTACCTGGGCAAATACGGGCGAGATGGAATCTCGCTGGCCCGAGCCCGGGAGTTGTGCCTGGACGCGCGGCGTGCGATTAGTGAGGGCCGTTCACCGGCCATTGAGAAGCAGCGCGAGAAGCGTCGTATCAAGGAAGCGAAGAGCTTCGGCGAGTTCGGCGAAAAATGGTTGGTGAACGCGCCGATGGCCGACAGTACCCGAGCAATGCGTCGTTCCATCTTCGAACGAGAGTTATTGCCGGTTTGGCGCAACCGCCTTCTCACCGAAATCACGCCGGACGATCTTCGCGCGCAATGCGGAAAGATTGTCGATCGCGGCGCGCCAGCGACGGCGATCCATGTCCGGGATATCCTGAAGCAGATCTACGGCTTCGCGATTTTGCACGGCGAGAAGGTGGCCAATCCGGCCGATGACGTCGGACCAGCATCGATCGCGACGTTCGCGCCGAAGGATCGGGCGCTGTCGCCTGCGGAAATTCGAGTGATGTTGAAAGAGCTGGAAAAGGTCGCGACGTTGCCGACGATCCGGCTCGGAATGCGGCTCTTCTTGCTGACGATGGTGCGCAAGAGCGAACTGCAGGACGCGGTGTGGGATGAGGTCGATTTCGAGAACGCCGTTTGGACGATTCCCAAGGAGCGAATGAAGCGGTCGAAGGCGCACAACGTCTATCTCTGCCGCCAGACTCTCGACATAATGATTGCGCTCAGGACCTGCGCCGGCAACTCCCGGTATCTACTACCTTCGCGCTACGATGCGGACGCTCCAATGTCTCGAGCGACGTTCAATCGGGTCACTTATTCAGTTGTGGAGCAGGCCAAAGAAGATGGGCTGCCGCTCGAACCATTCACGGTACACGACCTGCGGCGAACTGGATCGACCCTACTCAATGAGTTGGGTTTCAATCGCGACTGGATCGAAAAGTGCTTGGCGCACGAGGATGGGCGATCTTCTCGCGGCGTCTACAACAAGGCGGAATACGAGGTGCAGCGCCGGCATATGATGCAGGAATGGGCGGATACAGTGGACGCTTGGGCGGAAGGTCGCAGGCATACCCCCACACTAATGCCTGCAACTATAAATTTGATGGAGCTTGATCCCGCTCTCTGACCGGACGGGATTTGCGCTTAGTGACGTCGGGGTGCTGCGCACGACGGATTGGGGCGGTCCGTCGTGCGATCAGCCAAGCCTCGACCTCGGCCAGATCCCACACGATGCAACGTGGCGAGAGCGCGAACCGCCGGGGAAATTCGCCGCGCTGTTCCATTTCATAAATAGTGCTATCGGCCATCGGCACCATTTCACGCAACTGCTGCCGCCGGATTGTTTTTCGGATTTGCGTAGCTTCAAGTTTTGCCATCTCAATCTCCTACGTTGCCGGAGCGATTGAGACCGATAGATGTTGATACTGGAAGCCCTCTCGAGATGCTGTGCGGTATTTGCGGGGAATGGCGTACACATCGGCGGGTTTTCCCTGACCCGTAGGTGCAGCATAGAAGCGAACTGGCGCTGCTGAACGGGCTCGAAAAGGGTTGGCTCGTCACAAGAAGGAAGCATTCAGTAAACGCGCCTCCCTTTAAAATCCGGTTCCGAAAGGCGTGTCGGTTCGATTCCGACCACCCGCACCATCCTTCTTAGGCGGAGAATGGTCGCCGATCTCCATCGTCCTGGACGCCTGCTGGCTAAGCCTTCTCCTACTATACGTCATAGGTGGCGACAGTGGCGGTCCCGCGAACTGAGGCAACCGCCGTGCTGGAGCGGTCCCCAATTCGACCGGAAAGGCGGCGCAACGGGATTGGGGTTGTGACGCTACTGCACGATCTCTGTGGCAGACTTTGTGAATATACCCCAGACCCGCCCCACAATTGGAGGCCGCGCTCTACGCCGGGCGATCAAGGCAAGGGAAAGAGACGGAAGCTTCGCATCCGTAATTTCGGCGTAGCGAACTCCTTCGAAGGTCAGGCGGCGGATAGATTGCGGCAGCACGGCCGCTCCCAAGCCCGCTGACACCAGCGAGAGCATGGTCAGAGCGCGGGTGGCTTCCTGCACGATCTTCACTTCGACGCCAGCGCTCGTAAAGCAATCGAGGAGGCGCGCATGCAGCACCGGCCCTTGAGCTTCGGGGAAGAGGATCAGCCCATGTTCGGCCAGCTCAGCCAAGCTGACACCTGTATCCTTCCCATCTTCCGGCAACACCGCGATGCTCGCTTCTAGCGGCAATTCCATCACGTCCAATCGCTCTCCCGTACCGAGAGGTGGGTGCGCGATGCCGATGTCGATCGTGCCGTCGCTCAAGGCCACCAACTGGTCATTGGTAGAGAGTTCCAAGAGCTTCGGCTTGATGCCTGGGAGGCTTCGCCGCAGTTGTGCCAACCGTCGGGGTAGATACTCATAAAGCGCGGCTGAGACGAAGCCGATCCTGATCTCGCCGGCAGCGCCATTCTCGGCCGATCTGGCCAGCGCGAAGGCGGCGTCCGCGTGCAGCACCGATGATCGGGCTTCGTCGATGAAAGCGGTGCCAGCGCGGGTAAGCGCCATACGCCGGTTCGCCCGGTCGAACAGCCGCACTCCCAGTTCTTTTTCGAGCCGAGCGATCGATTGGCTGAGTGGCGGCTGCGCCATGCCCAGCCGCTCGGCGGCACGGCCCATGTGCAACTCGTCAGCGACAGCAAGAAAATGGCGAAGGTGGCGAAGTTCCATATTATGACGATATCAAATTTGCGTCGATAGGTCATCGATCTAGTTTCATCCGTTGGTCATTTTGCACCCATCGAACAGATGGAGATGTGATGATCGACCGCTTAGCCCCAGCCCTCGCGGGCGCGCTGCTCATAACCACAAACCTTGCAACGGCCGCTGAGCCGGCCGTTGTCAGGATCGACCGCCATGTCGATCTCGCCACCGGCGAGCATCTGTTTGTTCGAGAGGTTCGCCGTGCGGGTGGTCCGGCCGATGTCAACTCCGCCGTACTTCTCCTCCATGGCGCACGGGTCCCCGGCGTCGCCTCATTCGATCTCTCCGTGGAGGGCGGTTCCCTGGCTGCTGATCTCGCGGAAGCCGGACATCTCGTCTATATCCTCGACCTGCGGGGGTATGGGCAGTCGAGCCGTCCTGCGGCGATGGCACATCCAGCGATCGACTCCGCCCCTCTGATCCGCACCAACGAGGCGGTTGCCGATATCGCTGCGGCCGTGGACGCAATCACCGAGTGGAGTGGGGATACGCAGGTCAGCATCGTCGGCTGGGCGACAGGCGGACATTGGGCTGCGGCGTTCGCGGCAGAACACCCACGAACGGTCGAACGGCTGGTGCTCTACAATACTCTCTATGGCAGATCGAACGAGCACAAGTCGCTTGGTCATGGCTCACCGCTCGAAGATCCCCTGAAGCCGGGGCAGTTCAACATTTCCTCCTTCGGGGGCTATCGCTTCAACACAAGAGCGAGCCTGTTCACGGCCTGGGACAATAGCATTCCTGCTCCGGACAAGACGACCTGGAGAGACCCTCGCGTCGCTGGCGCCTATGCGGATGCAGCACTGGCTTCCGATGAAACATCGGTCACTCGCGAACCGCCAAGCTTCCGATCCCCCAGTGGGGCCATGGCGGATAGCTTTGAGCTCGCAGTAGGCAAACGCCAATGGGCCGCATCAGCCCTGACGATGCCGGTCATGGTCGTGCGATCCGGACGTGACTTCTGGAGCCGGGCGCAGGACGCGCAGGACATCGTCACCGAGGCGCCACGGGCAGAGCTGGTGACGATCCCGGAAGCTACGCATTTCGTACATCTCGACCGCGCCGATGCCGGTAGGGACGTCTTCCTGCGGGCCGTTACCCGGTTTCTGGAGCCCAGCCATACGCCGCAAGTTGGAGAGTGACGTCATGAAGAAAAAGCTCGCCATTCTTGCTGCGGCGCTTGTTCTGGCCTTCGATACGGTTCCGGTCTTCGCGCACCATGGCTGGACGTATTTCGACACCAGCCGCATCTATTATCTTGAGGGCCACATCGTATCGGTGCGCTGGGGCAATCCACATCCCGAGATTGTCCTGCGTCCAACCGCGATGTCGTCAGTACCCGACTTGTCGCGGGTGAAAATGCCACAAGCGGAAAACGGGCTTCTGCGCACGATGCCCGCCTTGCCTGTCCCCACAAGCATTCAGGCGCTGCCGACCGATGGAGCAGAGTACGTCATCGTTCTTGCGCCACCGTCGCGCCTCGCCGATTGGGGCATGACAGAGAGCGATACCGCCTCGGGTCGCCGTCTGCGGATGGTCGGCTATCTCGCTTGTGACGATGGTCATGAATTCAGGCCCGAAGTCGTCATTCTCGACGACAACCGCGCGGTTCGACAACGGTCCGTGCCGGTACCACCGACATCATGCTCATGAGCGCCAAAGATGTTGGAACTGCTGCAAGCCTTGCCGATCTCCGACCTCATTCGCCGCTCGACATGGCTGTTTCCGGCGATCGAGGTCCTGCATCTGGCCGGGATCGCGATGGTCCTCGGGACTGTTACAGTTGTCGATCTCGCCCTCTTGGGCATCCTGCGATCTCCAGCGCTCGCGACCGCCGTGACGCCGCTGTTGGCGGTCACAAAATGTGGCATCGCCATCGCAGCACTCTCTGGGGCTCTGCTGTTCGTGTCAGACCCTCTAGAGTTCTGGAACAACCCGGCTTTTCGACTGAAACTGCTGGCATTCTCGCTGGCAATTGCCAATGCACTGCTCTTTCAACGTTTCACTCGTGGGTCAGCGGAGATCACAGCGCTGGGGCCGATCAAGACGCTTTCCATCTCAGCGTCCCTGTTGCTGTGGTGCAGCGTTCTCGTTCTTGGGAGGGCTATCGCTTACGTCTAGCGGAGACCAGCTTGCATTTTGAGGGGCGGATCACCGTAAGCGGCCTTCGGGTGGATGCGCCGGCCCAAAAACTCGGTCCCCTTGGAGGCTGTCGCGGAAATGCGCCAGGGCGACCTCCGCAGCCGAGGTCGATCGGTCCCGCGTATAGAGGCCATACTGCACGAAGGGACGGAAGCGAGGTGAAGAAGCCTGAGTTCGCCTCCCACCCTCTAAGCCCCATGGCGCTAGAGCAGATCGAGAAAGTCGGGGTATTCCTAACTGGGACGGTGCTATGAGGCATGCCGTTCGGCAGCTCAAATACTTGACGACCGCCGCCCAAGTGGGAAGCTTCAGGCGTGCTGCGGAACTGTGCGACGTCGATCAGTCTAGCATCAGTCGCGCCCTCCGGCAGCTCGAGGATTATCTCGGCATAATGCTGTTCGAACGGTCAAGCTCTGGAGTGCGGCTAACCACTGCGGGAGAGCAGTTCCTGGCTGAGGTCGCGCCGGCGCTTGAGCAATTTGAGTCGGCAAGGCGCTCAGCTCGGGCGATGCGCCGCGCCGAAACGGGCCTGGTGCGCATCGGCATTCTGACCTCGCTGGCCGGGGGATTCCTGCGCCAACTGGTCGAAGCCTATGCCGAGCGGCACCCGCGGGTCAGGATCGATCTGCGGGACGGCGGTCGGCGCGAGCACTTGGCGGCGGTCCGCGTTCAGCGACTGGATGCCGCTATCATCACCGGTTCAGATCCCGTTCCCGGATGTGAGACACGCGAGCTCTGGCGCGAGCGCGTCTATGTCGCGCTGTGGGCAGGGCATCCGCTCGCAGGAAGGCCTAAGCTCGACTGGGCCGATCTCAAGACCGAGCACTTCATCGTCAGTCGGTGTGAACCTGGACCAGAGGTGCATGACTACATCATCCGTCGGTCGGCCGATTACAGCAACTATCCCGACATCGAAGACAAGCTGGTCCTCCAAGACACGCTGATGAACCTGGTCACCCTTGGTCAGGGAATCACTCTGGTTTCGGCCGCGTGGACCGCGGTCAATGTTCCTGGCTTGGTGCTGCGGCCGCTCACCGCTCAAGCCGATATCGTGCCGTTCAGCGTCGTCTGGTCAGCAGCGAATGACAATCCTGCCTTCCTCAGCTTCCTGAAAACCGCGCAACTACTCGCAAGCAGCAGATGCGGATCGTCGCAGAACGACACGATCCTGGACACTTGGAGCCGTGCCTATGACTCCGCCGGGTCCGTCTTTTGCGGCCCTTGACCCCTACGGGCCTTGGCGAACCCGCGATCAGTCTGGATGAATCGCGCCAGCATCGGCGCGATCAGCTTCGACGGATCGCTGATGTCCTGTCTGTTCTCGCGAGCGAGGACTTCTGCGTAGGCCGCGAGATCGCGATGAAGCGCCGCTGGCAGTTCGATCGTGACCTTTACTGGCTTGTCGTCGATCAGCGGCCCCAGCTTCAGTTTCGCCATCAAGATCCTCCATAGGGTTCAAGCACCAGATCGCGGGTGACGATCACCCTCACGGGGAAGCCTGGCCGGATCGTCAGCGTCGGCGCAATTGTGAGCTGGCGGCGGACAATCTGCTGGCCGGCGTCATTGATTGTGTCCTGCCCGCCATTGCGGATCGCCTGGATCAAGCGATCATCATTGTCCACGGCGAGTTCGGCGCCGACGCTGAGCAGCGTCGAAAGGCCGGCCGCCTTGGCGAGATCCCACCAGTGATAATCGACGCCGTCCTGCAGGCCGGCATATCCCTCCGCATCAGCGCCAGGTTGCCGTTCTAGGACGATGCTGCGGCCATTCGGGAAGATCAGCCGGTTCCAGACGAGCAGAACGCGGCTCTGCCCGAACTGCACGTTGTTGTCATACTGGCCGATGACGCGCGTGCCCTGCGGCACGAGCAGGATGCGGCCGGTCGGGCTATCATAGATGTTCTCGGTGACCTGCGCGGTGATCTGGCCCGGGAGGTCCGAACGGATGCCGGTGATCAGCGCCGCCGAGATGACCGCGCCCGCCTGCAGGATGTTCGGCGACGCCGGCGCGGCGACGCGATCGGCCGCGACAGTGCGCCGGTCGACCGGAGCGTTGAGGAACGCCTGCTGCCGCTCCTGAGCCGTTGGCGTCGCCGCCGGCGGCGCGAGGCCAAGGCTCGTTAGATCGGGCTGCGCCAGCGTCTGCGTGCTCGGCGTCGCCGGCGTCGTGGTGCGGGCTTCCGAGGCCGCAAACAGCCGGCTAGTCCGCGCCGTCTCGATCTCCTGTAGGCGGCGCTGCTCTTCCGGGCTGATACCGGGCTGCACAGGCGCGACGCCGGGCGCCGGCACGGGCTGGCCGCGGTTCTGAGCGCTGACGATCGGCCGGCCGAGATCGCCGGGCAATGGCGGCCCGAGCTGCGGCACGCCAGTATAGTCGCGCGGCAGGCCCTGGAGGCCGTCCGCCGTCGAGCGGTTGTCGGTCGAATAGAGTTCCTCGGGCGGCCGCCCACCGTTGCGGGTCTGGAGCGCGTAGACCAGCGCGCCGCCGAGGCCGAGGCTCGCTACCAGTCCGAGCCCAGCCAGCACCTTGCGCGACAGCCGCGTGACACGCGGAGCCTCGGCGCGCAACCGCATTGGGGCCGCCGCCTCCGGCGCCGATCCCGTCAGCGGCGCGCCGGCTTCCTCTTCCTCGTTCCGGTCATCGCTCACGACGCGGGCCTCCCGTCGGTGCGGCTGATCCGGACGCGCCTCTGGCTGTCGCCGGAGCCGAAGCGCAGCTCCGCGGCCGCGAAGAGCCGGTCGACGATCATGTAGTTGTTGCGGACCCGGTAGTTGACGAGTTCGGAGGTGTTGCCCTCGGCGCCGACAACGAAGAGCGGCGGCATTTCGCCCTGACCGATGCCCCGGGGGAATTCGATGAAGACCTGCCGGCCGTCGTCATAGGCGCGCAGCGGACGCCACGCAGCGCGGTCGCCCGTCACCTCGTAGCGGAAATTGATGCGCGAGAGATCGACGCCGGTGGCAACTGGCTGGCTTGCCTGCGCCTCGGCGTTCTGGCGGCGAAGGGCAATGAGTTGGTCCTGCGGATACTGCCAGGAGACCGAGGCCATATAGGTGCGCTCGGTTGAGCGCAGTTCCATGTGGTAGGTGCGCAGATTGGTATTGATGACGAGATTGGTCATCAGCTCGGCTCGTGTCGGCTTCACCAGGATGTGGACCTGCAGCGTCGCGCCGGAACCGCTCTGGGTGTCGCCAATGATCCAGCGCACGGTATCGCCGGCGGCCACAGGCCCGGAGCCGACGAGTTGCTCGCCGGGTTGGAGCGCGATGTCGGTTATCTGACCGACTGCGGTGTAGACCTGATAGAGCGCCCCTTGCGTGAAGGGATAGACTTGCATCGAGTTGATAAAGCCGTCGCGCACCGGCTGGATGCGGGCGGCGGCATTGGCTTGGTTGATGCGGGCCGTGGGATCGGCCGGTTCGGGCGCGCGCCGCGACTCCTCGACGGGTTTCATCTGCCCGGGCAGCGGCAGCGGCCTCGGCAGTTCGACCACCCGCACCGGCGCTGGTGGGTCGACCGTCTGCACCGCGGCCGGCGCGTCGTCGTAGCTAATCTCAGGAGGCTTCTGCGTCGTCGCGCAGCCGGCAAGCGCCGTCGCGGAAAGCAGCAAAGCCGTCAGTGTGTGAGAACGTAAAGCCGGTTCTCCGGCTTTACGGAAAATCGGTATCGTCATTGCCCCAGCTCCCGTGACCATGAAATTGCGTTGACGTAGATCCCCAGCGGATTGGCGCGCAGCCGGTCGGCGTTGCGCGGAATCTGGACGACGATGGTGAGGATCGCCGTCCATCGGGTCGTTTCGGCGAGTTGGCCGTTTTCGTAGCGGCGCTCGCTCCATGCGACCCGGAAGCTGTCGGGAGACGCGCGGATCACGCTCGAGACGTCGACGGCGATCTGCTGGCGGCCCACCTTGGTGAAGGGATCGTTCGCGCGCGCGTAGTCGTTGAGCGCGGCTGCTCCCCGGTCCGTCGTGAAGTCATAGGCGCGCAGCCAGTTTTGGCGGACGATGATGGCGTCCGCCGGGATCGAACGGACCTGCTCGATGAAGCGCGCGAGGTGGAACGCGATCTGGGGGTCGGTCGGTTGGTAGTCCGCCGTCGCCGACGCGATCGCTTGGGCCTGGCCGAGCCGGTCGGTCTGAACAACCCAGGGAACGACAGTGCCGCGCGCCGACTGCCAGACCAGCGCCGCCGCGAATCCCGCCGACAGGAAAAGTGAGCCGAACGCCATGTAGCGCCAGTTGTGCGCCTGGACGCGGGCCGAGCCGATGCGGTCATCCCAGACCTGCGCGGCGCGCTGATACGGCGTTTCGGGTTCGGGAGCTTTTCCATAGTGGGTAGAGGGTCGTCGAAACATCAGCGGTCACCTTCGGAGAGATTGATGGAGGAGCCGCCGCCGTGGCTGTCGCCGCTGCGCACAGCATGAACCGTGGTCGAGACGGCGTGGCTCATCTGTTGAGAGCGCTTCATGCGGCGGGCCCAGGCCGGCGGCTGATCGCCGCCGCCGGCAGGGCTTGGCGCTGCGTCGTTGGCGGCTTCGCCGACACTGCCCATGGTCGAGGAGCCCCCGGTCGCCTCGAAGGCGGCGCGGGCTCCGCTCGAGAAGCTGGAGCGCATGCTCGATGACGCACGTTCGGCGGCGCGTCGCAGCGGCGATGTGGCGGCCGAGCCAGCGGCGCGGGCGACCCCGCCCAGGCCGCTCGCCACGCCCGAGGCGCCCGTCTGCCCTGCAGCGCCCAGGCTGTGTGCAGTCGATGCGCCGCCCGCCAGTGCCGCACCGCCACGGGCTGCTGCGGCTGCGCCGCCCGCCAGCGCCGCGCCGCCGGAGGCGACGGCGCCGACTGTGGCGGCGCCCGCTGCGACCATGCCGCCTGCAGCGAGCCCAGTGCCGACCGCGGCGCCGGCGCCGAGCTGCGGACCGCCGGACACGAGGCCGTTGGCGATGCCAGGACCAAATATGCCGAGGCCGAGCAGCGTCAGCGCCGCAAGCACGATCGCCATCGCCTCGTCGATCGTCGGCGTCCGGCCGCCAAAGCCGGCAGTGAATTCGGAGAAGAGGCTCGACCCGATACCGATGATGACGCCGAGAACCAGCACCTTGATGCCGGAGGAAATCACGTTGCCGAGCACGCGCTCGGCCATGAAGGCGCTCTTTCCGAAGAGGCCGAAGGGAATCAGCACGAAGCCGGCGAGCGTGGTCAGCTTGAATTCGATCAGCGTGACGAAGAGCTGGATCGCGAGGATAAAGAAGGCGAGCAGCACGAGCGCCCAGGCCAGCAGCATCACTGCGATCTGAATGAAGTTTTCGAAGAAACTCCAGTAACCCATGAGATCGGATATGGAATCGAGCAGCGGCCGGCCAGCATCGAGCCCCGTCTGCGCGACGCGGCCGGGCCGCATCATGTCGGCGACCGTGAAGCCAGTCCCGGATGCCTTCAGCCCGAGCCCGGCGAAGCTCTCGAAGATGATGCGGGCGAGGTTGTTCCAGTTGCCGATCAGGTAGGCGAAGACGCCGACGAAGAGCGTCTTCTTGACCAGGCGCGCCATGATGTCGTCGTCGGCGCCCCAGCTCCAGAACAGCGCGGCGAGCGTCACGTCGATCACGATCAGGGTGGTGGCGATGAAGGCCACTTCGCCGCTGAGGAGGCCAAAGCCGCTATCGATGTAGCGGGTGAAGACCTCCAGGAAATGGTCGATGACGCCCGTGCCGCCCATGATCTCAACGCGCCTCGTTCGTGTGGGAGTCGGTCGCTGGCGCGGTCTCGTTGACCGCGGGGGCGCGCGGGGCCAGAGGGTTCTGCGGCTGGCCCTGCGGACCTGGCGCTTGCGGTGCCGGCTGCGGCTGCAAGGCCTGCGAGGATTTCAGGAAGCGGTCGCGGTTGTCTGCCCAGGCCTGAAGGCAGGCTGGATCACGGGTCCCGGCTTCCCCGAACTGCTGGCAGCGCCGCAGCTCGGCTTTGAGCGGGTCGACGCCGGTCTCGGCCGCCGCGGCGACGCTGCGATACAGCGGCGGTTCGTCCTTGCGGGAGAGTTCGATGGCCGTCGCCGTGATCGCGAAGGTCACGAAACCGATGGCGCCGATACGCGCGAGCAACTTACCGTCCATCGCCGCGCCCTCAGTTGCTGCCGGGGAACATCTGCGCATTGCCGGACTGGTAGCCGACGCCCGGGGTCAGGAAGCGGCGGCGCTGCTCGCGACCCTGTTCGGCGGCGGCCGACCGCTCGGCCTCGGCGAGCGCCTGGGCCCGGCCGTTGGCCGAGACGACGGCGGTGAGGTCGGCGAGTTGCTGGGCCTGGAGCGCGAGGAGCTGGTTGCCGGCCTGCGTCGCCTGCAAGGCTCCGGTGGCGCCTTGGCTCTGTCCGACCAGCGCCGACATCTGCGTACGGTTGGTATCGATGTTGCCGACGACGCCGGCCTGCACGCGCATCGCGTCCTGCAGGCTTGAAACGGTGTTGTTCCAGCGCTCTTTCGCCTGAGCGACGAGCTGCTGATCGGAGGCGCTCATCGACGCGCTGCCGGCCCCGTAGTTCGTATTGAACGCCTGGTCGATGTTCTGGACGTTATAGGCGATGCCCTGCGCTTGCTGAAGGAGCTGCTGGGTCCGCTGCACTGACTGCTGAAGCTGCTGAAGCGACGAAAATGGAAGGCTGGCGAGGTTTCGCGCCTGATTGATCAGGGACTGCGCCTCGTTCTGCAGAGAAGTGATTTGGTTGTTGATCTGCTGCAACGCGCGAGCCGCCTGCAGCACGTTTTGCGCATAGTTGGTTGGGTCGTAGACGATGATGGCTTGGGCAGGCGTCGCGAAAACTGGCGCGAGCGCGGCAGGAGCCGCGAGCAGTGCAGCAGCGAATCGCGCTGCGCGGTAACGGCGCAATTTCATGATGGTGTCTCCAGGTTGGTGAGGTTGGGAATGAGGTCGGCCGCCCACGCGACGCCGCGATGGCGCAGCCACGCTGCGAGGAAGCCCTCGCGTCCGTGCTCGGTGACGATCCGGTCTATGGCGGCTTGGTCGGTCTTGGAGGATGCCGCGCAGAGCGCGAGCGCGACGTCGGCGAGGCCCAGCTCGAACAGCCGGTTGCCGCGACGGCTCTGGCAGTAATAGTCCCGCTTGGGCATGGCCCTGGCGAGGATCTCGATCTGCCGATCGTTGAGGCCGAAGCGGCGGTAGATCGCGGTGATCTGCGGCTCGATCGCCCGTTCGTTCGGCAGCAGCAGCCGGGTCTGGCAGCTCTCGATGATGGCGGGCGCGATCGCCGATCCGTCGATGTCGGACAGCGACTGGGTAGCGAAGACGACGCTTGCGTTCTTCTTGCGCAGCGTCTTCAGCCACTCGCGGAGCTGGCCGGCGAAGCCTTCGTCGTCGAGGGCGAGCCAGCCTTCGTCGACGATGATCAGCGTCGGCTCGCCGTTAAGCCGGTCCTCGATGCGGTGGAAGAGATAGGCGAGCACCGCCGGAGCCGCGGCCGTCCCTATCAAGCCTTCCGTTTCGAAGGCCTGGACGGTTGCGACGCCGAGATGCTCGCTCTCGGCATCGAGCAACCGGCCGTAGGGCCCGCCGACGCAGTACGGCCGCAGCGCCTGCTTCAGGTCGTTCGATTGCAGCAGCACCGCGAGGCCCGTCAGGGTGCGCTCGCCGATCGGCGCGCTCGCCAGCGACGACAGCGCCGTCCAGATCAGCTCCTTGACCTCGGGCGTGACCTGAATGTTTTCGCGCATCAGGATCGCGACGATCCAGTCGGCGGCCCAGGCACGCTCTGCCGCCTCGTCGATCCGAGAGAGCGGCTGTAGCGCGACGCTGTCGGCGGAGCCCTCGGTCAGGCCACCGCCGAGATCGTGCCAGTCGCCGCCCATGGCGATGGCGGCGGGAGTGACCGCGGCCACCATGAGCCGCATGGAGCGGGATGGCGAGGTGCTCCGGCTTGCGCGAGGGCTTTATCAACTCCCCGATGCGCCGCTCGACGCCCACCACAGTCTCGCAGAGGCAGCGAAACGCGTGCCCAAGGGTGTGATCTGCCTCGTCTCGGCCCTCGCGTTCCATCAACTTACCGATCAACTCCCAAGGCAGGTGTGGATCGCCATTGGCCAAAAGGATTGGGCTCCCAAAGCTGATGGCGCGCCGGTTCGGCTGGTGCGGTTCACGGACCGCCTGCTCACGGAGGGCGTTGAATCCCATACCATCGAGGGCGTGCCCGTAAAGGTTTTCGGCGTCGCCAAGACGATTGCCGACTGCTTCCGGTATCGGAACAAGATCGGCCTGTCGGTGGCGATTGAAGGGCTCCAGGAGGCGCTGCGTCAACGCAAGACGACGCCTGGCGAGATTGCCAGGCAGGCCGAGCGAGGGGCGGTCGCTACGATCATTCGACCCTATCTCGAGGCGCTTACCGCCAATGGCTAAGGAGCTCAAGAATATCGGCGCCTCGGTTCGCGCCCGCCTGCTGCAACTCGCTAAGGCAAGCGGCCAGAGCTTCGATCTCGTTCTGACGCGCTTTGCCCTCGAACGGCTACTGTTCCGGCTCGGCCAATCACCGCATGCGGACCGCTTCGTCCTAAAAGGCGCAATGCTGATGATGAGTTGGTTCGAGGATCCACATCGTGGCACGCGCGATCTCGATCTGTTGGGCTTCGGCGATCCTGAACCCGAGTCGATGCTGGCGACATTCCGCGAAATCCTGGCGCAGGAAGCTACCGACGGCGTGGAATTCGACGTCGACGCACTCCGGGTCGATCGTATCCGTGAAGAGCTGGAATATGGCGGACTGCGACTGCGGACAACGGCCTCGATCAGCGGCGCCCGCATCGGTCTGACGATCGACATCGGCTTTGGCGATGCGATGGAGCCTGGAGCCGAGATGTTGGATTATCCCTCCATGCTGGAATTTCCTGCCCCACGGCTGCGAGCCTATGCGCGCGAGACGGTCATTGCCGAGAAGTTCCAGGCGATGGTCGCGCTAGGGCGTGCCAACAGCCGGATGAAGGACTTCTATGACATCTGGATTCTCAGCAGGTCGTTCAGCTTCGACGACGACAGGCTGGCGCGGGCGATCGCGGCCACCTTCGCGCGGCGCGAGACGGCAATTCCGGAAAATCTGCCAGATGCACTGACGCCAGCTTTCGCAGCGGATGACCAAAAGCAGCGTCAATGGCGCGCCTTCATCAAGGACGTCGCGCACAATCCGGGCGAGTTCGCTGATGTCGTGGGAGATATAGCCGAATTGCCGAGAGCGAGGCCGGTCTGGTGCTGCTCGAGCCGCCGATCGACGTTCCGGGCTTCGTCAAGCTGGCGGTCTGGCACGAGCGCACCCATCGCGATGCCGGCCACCGCTGGGTCCGCGCGCTGCTGTTCGAAACCTGTGGCTGTCTCGAAGCCGCCGAAGCCGGCTCACGTTCCTTGCCCCGGCATGGCCGTGCCGATCCTCGGCCATCGTCCTCGCGCGCGGTAGCGCGGTAGCTCAGATCGCGGCGTCCGGGTTGATAGCGGGGCAGGGGAGGCGGGACAAAGCATTCGCCCGGCGAGAAAACCAGCAGTCGACCTCAGAATAAATCCTAGAAATTTTGAAATGTTACGTCGATGTCGACAAGCCGATCGCCCCACATGTTGCGTGTTTGAAAATTCGGAAAAGTGATTATCTTGGCGTGTTCCGATCCGAAGGGGTCGAAGTGGCGACGGCCACGGAGGGTGTCATGGAAATTTGCTGCAACGCCGAAGAAGAAACGCCGCGCAAAATCCCTCGATCCAGCTTTCGTTCAGCGGCCCATAGTAAACCGTTCGCAGGCGGCTGGCGCGGCGTGTTGAGCCTTGCGCTTGCGGCGGTGCTCGGCATAGGGCCGGCGATGGTCGCGCCGGCGCGGGCACAGAGCCCGGCGGCGCAGCCGGCGGCGGCCGCCGCGGCCGCGCCCGCAACTCCCGCCGACGCGGCGCCCGAGCCGCTGAGCGAGCAGGAACTGGAAGTGTTGGTCGCCCGCATCGCGCTCTATCCGGACGAGCTGGTGGCGGTGATCTCGGCCGCCTCGCTCTATCCGCTGCAGATCGTCGAAGCCCAGCGCTTCCTCGATGCGCGCCAGAAGGATCCCAAGCTGCAGCCCAAGACGAGCTGGGACGACAGCGTGATCGCGCTGCTCAACTACCCGCAGATCGTCAAGATGATGAGCGACGATCTCGACTGGACGCAGCAGCTCGGCGACGCGCTGGCCAACCAGCAGAAGGACGTGCTGGTCGCCATCCAGCAGCTGCGCGACCAGGCGGTCGCCACCGGCATCATCAAGTCCGACGACAAGGTCAAGGTGACGACCGAGAACGACAACGTCATCATCCAGGCCGCCAATCCCGAGAAGATCTACATCCCGCAATACCCGCCGGAGATGCTCTACGAGCCCGGCTACGTCCCGGCGCCGGTGACCTATTACGACGAACCCTATCCGTCCTATTTCTGGCCGACGGCGACCTTCTTCACCGCCGCCGTGACCGGGGCGATCTGGGCGGCGACGGTCGATTGGAACGACTGGGGCGTGTGGGGCGGGCGCTGGCGCGGCGATGCCGACTTCGACTGCAACAACTGCTTCAACGACCGCAACTTCAACGGCCGGGTCAACATCAAGGACGTCGACTGGCGCAATGTCGATCGCAGCAAGCTGAACTTCGACCGCAACCAGCTCAACAAGATCGACCGCACCAACATCCGCAACGGCCTCGAAGGCGATCGTGGCAACAACCTCAAGAACAAGGCCGGCGACATCCGCCGCAACAATCCCGGCGGGGCGCGTCCCGGCGGCGGCCCGGTCGGCGACGTGCGCAAGAGCACGCTCGACGGTCTGAAGGCGGGTGGCGGCAACCGTCCCGGCCCCGGCGGAGCGGGTGGTCCGGGCATCGCCCAGCGCCCCAATGTCGGTGATCGCCCCGGCGGCGGTGACCGACCCGGCGCCGGCCAGATCAATCGTCCCTCCGGCGGGCAGGTCAACCGGCCCGGGGGTGGTCAGGTCAACCGGCCGTCCGGCGGGCAGGTTAAACGCCCGTCCGGCGCGCCCAAGCCCGGCGGCCGGGTCGACAATCGCCCACGGACCCCCTCGGGCCTCGGCGAGGTGCGCTCGGGCCGCAGCGCTCAGATGCATTCCAGCCGCGGCGCGGCGGTGCGCGGCGGCGGCCAGCGCGCCATGCCGCCGCGTGGCATGGGCGGCGGCGGACGCGGCGGTGGCGGTGGCCATCGTGGCGGCGGCCGGCGCTGAGACGGAGGGAGGGACATGACCATGCTCAGCAATCTGCGTCTCGCACTGATCGGCTCTCTCGCCGCCCTGGCCGTCTCGGCGGGCGTCGCCACCCTTGGCGCGCCGGCGGCGCTGGCGCAGGGGATGCCAAATGTCGTCGCCAGCCAGCCGGCGCCCGGCTTCGACGATCCGGCCAAGGCGGTCGAGGCGTTCAAGGCCGCCTTGGCCGCGAACGACTTCGACGCCGTCGCCAAGCTGCTCGGCCTCGATGCCGCCAAGCTGCGCGCCAGCGACAGCGCCAGCGACACCTTCGACAAGATCCGGCAGGGCGCGGCGGAGCGGCTCGACGTCAAGGACATCGCGCCGGACCGCAAGATCCTCGACATCGGACGGGAGATCTGGCCGTTTCCGTTCCCGCTGGTGAAGTCGGCCAAGGGCACTTGGGCGTTCGACACCGCCGCCGGGCTCGACGAGATCGAGAACCGGCGCATCGGCGAGAACGAGATCGAGGCCATCGCCACGCTGCGCGCCTATGTCGACGCCCAGCGGACCTATGCCACGGTCGATCACGATGGCGACGGCGTACTGGAATTCGCCCAGAAGCTGATCAGCTCCGAGGGACAGACCGACGGCCTCTACTGGCCGTCCGAGCAGGGCGACGGTGACAGCCCGGCCGGCGCTTCCATCGATACCGGCGCGCTGGAGAAGGCCAAGCAGGGCAAGGGCTATTTCGGCTACCGCTTCCGCATCCTGCGCGGGCAGGGCGACAATGTCGCGGGCGGGCGCTACGACTATGTCATCAACGGCAACATGATCGCCGGCTACGGCCTGATCGCCTGGCCGGTCGTCTATGGCGAGACCGGGGTGCATACATTCGTCGTCAACCAGGCCGGCGTCGTCTACGAGAAGGATCTCGGCCGCGACACTGAGGCGTTGGCCGCCAAGATCCGCCGCTTCAACCCGGACAAGAGCTGGGAGGTCTCGGGCGACTAGTCCGACCCGGCCGGCGCGACGGTCGCACGCCGCACGGAGAGGTACCGATGCTGGCCATGCTTCCGATCTTGATCAAGGCGGCCATGGTCGCCCTGATCATGGCCATCGGCATGGGGGCGTCGATCGCCGACGTCACCCACCTGCTGCGACGCCCGGCGCTGCTGCTCCGCTCGCTGCTGGCGATGTATGTCATCGTGCCGGCGACCGCGATGCTGCTGGTCTGGCTGCTGCCGCTCACGCCGGGCGTCAAGGCGACGCTGCTCGTGCTTGCCGTCTCGGCGGGAGCGCCGCTGCTGCCGCGCAAGCTGAAGGGCATCGGCCGCAATGCCTACGGCTTCAGCCTGGTGGCGATCTCCTCGCTGCTGGCGATGATCGTCACGCCGGCGTGGGTGGCGCTGCTGGCGTGGCATTTCGGCGTGGCGGCCGAGCTTTCGTGGCTCGACGTGGCCCGCGCCATCGGCCTGGCGTTCTTCGTGCCGCTGGTCGCCGGCATGGTGCTCGGCCGCGTGCTCGCCCGTCTGCTCCCGGCGCGCGCCGACCGGATCGCCGATGTGCTGGGGGCAACCGCCATGCTGGTGCTGACGCTGTCGGCGGTGATCCTGCTGGCCAGCCAGTGGGCCATCCTGTTCGACGTGCGGCTGGTTGGGCTGCTGGCGCTGACGCTGTTCATGGCGCTGGCTCTCGGCATCGGCCATTACTGCGGCGGTCCGGCAGAGGATGACCGCACCACGCTCGCCGTCGCCTGCTGCACACGCCATATCGGCATCGCCATCATCGTCGCCACGCTGTTCCACGGGCCGGGAACGCTGGTGCTGCTGGCGGTCTACATCCTCGTGTCGACGATGGTGACGGTGCCGTATCTGCAGTGGCGGCGCAAGAAGCGGCTGTCCTCGCTGCCGACGCGTGTCTAGCGACGGTATTTCCGAGACATTTGTCCAGCTAAACGACTGTTCTCGTAAACCAACACTAGAAAAGATTCGGACCCCTAACCCTTGCCAACCCGGACATTCTCGGGGATGAGAGATCGGCAGTTGGCACAGAGGCCCGGATGATACTCCTGTCGAGAAGCCTTGTTGTCGTTCTGGGGTTGACGCTGGCTGCCTGTGCCGGGCCGCCGGAAGGCGTTCTCGCGCCGGTGGCGGAGACCGCCGCGACCACCGCCGGAACCTCGAAGGTCGACATGGTGGTGGCGACCACGCGCCTGCCCTCCGACAATCCCGGCAGCATGTATACCGGCGAGCGCGGCCGCCCGACGCTGTCCTTCGCCCGCATCACCGTCTCGATTCCGCCGGAGACCGCCCGCAAGGTCGGCGAGGTGCAATGGCCCAAGCGGGTACCTGGCAACCCGCAGACCGATTTCGTCACCACCCGCGCCGAGATGATCGACCGCGACCAGGCACTGTCCTGGTTCAGCGACCGGCTCAAGGCGACGCCGAAGCGCCGGGTGATGGTGTTCATCCACGGCTTCAACAACCGCTTCGAAGACGCTGTTTTCCGCTTCGCGCAGATCATCCACGATTCCAACGCGCCGGTGGTGCCGATCCTGTTCACCTGGCCCTCGCGCGCCAGCGTGCTGGCCTATGGCTATGACCGCGAGAGCACCAACTATTCGCGCGACGCGCTGGAGCGGCTGCTCGGGTACCTCGCCGCCGATCCGCAGGTTGGCGAGATCACCGTGCTGGCCCACTCGATGGGCAACTGGCTGACCATCGAGGCACTGCGGCAGATGGCGATCCGCGACAAGCGCGTCGCGCCGAAGATCCAGAACGTCATCCTCGCCGCGCCCGACGTCGACGTCGACGTGTTCCGCACCCAGCTCTACGACATGGGCCAGCCGCGGCCGAACATCACCGTCTTCGTCTCCCGCGACGACCGCGCCTTGTCGCTGTCGCGCCGGGTATGGGGCAGCACCGACCGCCTCGGTGCCATCGACCCGGACAAGGAGCCGTACAAGACCGAGTTCGAGCGCGACAAGATCACGGTGGTCGACCTCACCAAGCTGCGCACCGGCGACCCGCTGAATCACGGCAAGTTCGCCGAGAGCCCGGAAGTGGTGCAGATGATCGGCCAGCGCCTCGCCGAGGGGCAGAGCATCAACGATTCCCGCGTCGGGCTCGGCGACCACATCATCGAGGCGTCGGCCGGTGCGGCGGCAGCGGTCGGCACCGCCGCCGGCGTCATCGTCGCCGCCCCGGTCGCGGTGGTCGACGCCAATACCCGCAAGAACTACGACGCGCAGCTCAAGAATCTCGGGCACAGCGTCACCGGCGGCACCGACGAGCATAAGCCGCTGGCGCCGCCCCCGGCGCCGGAAGAATAACATCCGACCCGGTTCGGGCGCGGCCATGCGGCACGCGCCCGTTTTGGGATGAGAACATATTGCGAACTGGGAACAAACCGGGTACGTTATCGAAATCATAGCAAAACACTTGCTTGCGACCCGGAGCCCGGCAATGACTCAAGCCACGTTGCGACTCGTCGAAGGATCTTCCATGGACAAGGCCAAGGCGCTGGATGCGGCGCTTTCTCAGATCGAGCGGCATTTCGGCAAAGGCTCGATCATGCGGCTCGGCAAGGGCGACAAGGTCATGGAGATCGAGACGGTCTCCACCGGGTCGCTCGGGCTCGACATCGCGCTCGGCATTGGCGGCCTGCCGCGCGGGCGCGTCGTCGAGATCTTCGGACCGGAATCGTCCGGCAAGACCACACTGGCGCTGCACACCATCGCCGAGGCGCAGAAGAAGGGCGGCGTCTGCGCCTTCATCGACGCCGAGCACGCGCTCGACCCGATCTATGCCCGCAAGCTGGGCGTCGACCTCGACAATCTCCTCATCTCGCAGCCGGATGCCGGCGAGCAGGCGCTGGAGATCGCCGACACGCTGGTGCGTTCCGGCGCGGTGGACGTGCTGGTGGTCGATTCGGTGGCGGCGCTGACCCCGCGGGCCGAGCTCGATGGCGAGATGGGCGACAATCAGCCGGGCATGCAGGCGCGGCTGATGAGCCAGGCGCTGCGCAAGCTGACCGGCTCGATCAGTCGCTCCAACACCATGGTGATCTTCATCAACCAGATCCGTATGAAGATCGGCGTGATGTATGGCAGCCCGGAGACCACCACGGGCGGCAATGCGCTGAAATTCTACGCCTCCGTGCGCCTCGACATCCGCCGCATCGGCTCCATCAAGGAGCGCGAGGAAGTGGTGGGCAACCAGACCCGCGTGAAGGTGGTGAAGAACAAGCTCGCCCCGCCTTTCAAGCAGGTCGAGTTCGACATCATGTATGGCGAGGGCGTCTCGAAGATGGGCGAGCTCATCGACCTCGGCATCAAGGCTGGCGTGGTCGAGAAGTCCGGTGCCTGGTTCTCCTATGACAGCCAGCGGCTGGGGCAGGGGCGTGAGAACGCCAAGAACTTCCTGCGCCAGAATCCTGACGTCTCCGGTCGCATCGAGGCGACCATCCGGCAGAATGCCGGCTTGATCGCCGACCAGATCCTCGCCGGCGAGGCGGAGAGCGAGGACGACGCCGACGCCTGAGCATGTTTCGGGCCGCCCCACCCGCAGGCAACCGGTCTTCGCGACCGGTCGCCCTTCGGTCGTGGACGGGAGCGACCCGGCATGCGGCCTTTCTGGACAAGCTATTGCGGCGTCGTTAGAACCGGTGCGCGCGCCGTTCCGGCGCGGGCCGGCGGACCTGCCGGAGGTCTATTTTCTACGGGCAGTGTTCGATGAGCGGCGTCAACGAGATCAGGTCGACCTTCCTCGATTATTTCGCGAAGAACGGCCATCAGGTAGTGGAGTCGTCTCCGCTGGTGCCGCGCAACGATCCGACGTTGATGTTCACCAATGCCGGGATGGTGCAGTTCAAGAACGTCTTCACCGGCATGGAGAAGCGTCCTTATTCGCGCGCGACGACCTCGCAGAAATGCGTGCGCGCCGGCGGCAAGCACAACGATCTCGACAATGTCGGCTACACCGCCCGGCACCATACCTTCTTCGAAATGCTCGGCAATTTCTCCTTCGGCGACTATTTCAAGGAGAATGCCATTGAGTTCGCCTGGAACCTGATCACCCGCGAGTTCGAGCTTCCGGTCGAGAAGCTCTTGGTGACCGTGTACCATGAGGACGACGAGGCGTTCGACCTGTGGAAGAAGATCGCCGGCCTGCCGGACAGCAAGATCATCCGCATTCCGACCTCGGATAATTTCTGGCAGATGGGCGATACGGGTCCCTGCGGTCCCTGCTCCGAGATATTCTACGACCACGGCTCGCATATTCCGGGCGGCCCCCCCGGCTCGCCCGATGCCGATGGCGACCGTTTCATCGAGATCTGGAACCTCGTCTTCATGCAGTTCGAGCAGCTGCCGGGCGGCGAGCGGATCAACCTGCCGCGCCCCTCGATCGACACCGGCATGGGGCTTGAGCGCGTCTCGGCGGTGCTGCAGGGCACGCACGACAATTACGAGATCGACCTGATGCGCGCGCTGACCGGCGCGGTCGAGGACTACACCAATATCGCCGCCGACGGCCCGCAGAAGGCCAGCCACCGGGTGATCGCCGACCATCTGCGTGCCGCAACCTTCCTCGTCGCCGACGGGGTGCTGCCCTCCAATGAGGGGCGTGGCTATGTGCTGCGGCGGATCATGCGCCGCGCGATGCGCCACGCGCAGCTCCTCGGCGCCCGCGATCCGCTGATGCACCGCCTGGTGCCAGTGCTGGTGCGCGAGATGGGCCGGGCCTATCCCGAGATCGTGCGGGCCGAGGCACTGGTGACCGAGACGCTGCGCCTCGAAGAGACACGCTTCCGCAAGACGCTGGAGCGCGGTCTGTCGATCCTGGAGACGGAGAGCGAGGGGCTCGGCGACGGCGCCAAGTTCTCCGGCGAGACTGCCTTCAAGCTCTATGACACCTATGGCTTCCCGCTCGACCTGACCGAGGATGCGCTGCGCGCCCGCGGCATCAGCGTCGACACCGCCGCGTTCGGCACCGCGATGGAACGCCAGCGCGCCGAGGCGCGCGCCTCCTGGTCGGGTTCCGGCGAGGCGGCGACCGATGCCGTCTGGTTCGGCATTCGTGAGAAGGTGGGCGCGAGCGAATTCCTCGGCTACGGCACCGAAACCGCCGAAGGGTCGATCGTCGCGCTGCTGGCGGACGGCGTCGAGGTGGCGGAGATCGCCGCCGGCGGCCGCGGCCTCGTGGTGCTCAACCAGACGCCGTTCTATGGCGAGTCCGGCGGCCAGCTCGGCGACGCCGGCGTGCTGACCGGCGAGGGCGGGGTGCGGGCGCGGGTGCTCGATACCCAGAAGAAGCTCGGCGACGTCTTCGTGCACGAGGTCGAGGTGGAGAGCGGCACGCTGACGCTCGGCGCCGCGCTGGCGCTCGATGTCGACCACACCCGCCGCAGCGCCATTCGCGCCAATCATTCGGCGACGCATCTTCTGCACGAGGCGCTGCGCCGCGTGCTCGGCGATCATGTCGCCCAGAAGGGGTCGATGGTGGGGCCGGACCGGCTGCGCTTCGATTTCAGCCATCCCAAGCCGCTGAGCGACGCGGAGATCGCAGAAGTTGCCGATATCGCCAATGCGGTGATCCTGCGCAACGAGCCGGTCGAGACGCGGCTCATGGCGGTCGACGACGCCATCGCCTCCGGGGCGCGCGCGCTGTTCGGCGAGAAATACGGCGACGAGGTGCGGGTGGTTTCCATGGGAACCGATCCCGGCAACGGCGCCCCCTATTCGGTGGAGCTCTGCGGCGGCACCCATGTGGGCCGTACCGGCGACATCGGCCTCGTCACCGTGCTCGGCGAGAGCGCGGTCGGCGCCGGCGTGCGGCGTCTCGAGGCGATGACCGCCGACGCGGCGCGCCACTATCTCGATGCGCAGAACCAGGCGCTGCAGGCGACGGCGACGGTGCTGAAGGCGCCGGTCGGCGAGGTCGAGGCGCGCGTCGCCCAGCTGGTCGAGGAGCGCCGCAGGCTGGAGCGCGAGCTCGCCGAGGCGCGCCGCCGGCTGGCGATGGGCGGCGGCGAGGCCGGCGAGGAGCCGGCGCGCACCGTGGGCACGGTCAAGCTGCTGGCCAAGCAGGTCTCCGGCATCGACCTGAAGGATCTCAAGAGCCTCGCCGACGAGGGCAAGAAGCGGCTCGGTTCTGGCATCGTGGCGATCGTCGCGGTGACCGAGGAGGGGCGCGCGGGCCTGGTGGTCGGCGTGACGCCGGATCTGACCGACCGCTACGATGCGGTGGCGCTGGTGCGGCGCGGCGCCGAGGCGCTGGGCGGCAAGGGCGGCGGTGGCCGGGCCGACATGGCGCAGGCCGGCGGACCGGATGGCGCGCAGGCCGCGGCGGCGCTGGAGGCCATCGAGGCCGCGCTGGCCGGCTGACCCTGCCGCGCGACAGCGGGCACCCGGGCGGAACGTCCGGGCGGCTGGCCTGGGTGGTCTTCGGCGAATGGTCGGCGCGGGAGTGGTCGGCGGGAGTGTTCGATACATGGCGTCCCGCAGGCAGCATGTCGGCTGGTGGTCCAGCGCCCGGCGCCGCGAGATGCGGCGTCGGCTCTACGAGCTTCTCGAGGGCAGCGCCTCGGAGGATCGTCTCGGCCGGTGGCTCAATGGCGGGCTCGTCTTGCTGGTGCTGGCCAATGTGCTGGCGGCGGTGCTGGAGACCGTGCCGAGCCTGATGCTGCACGACGCCGCCCTGCTCAGGGGGTTCGAGACGTTTTCGCTGGTCGCCTTCGCGCTCGAATACGCGTTGCGGCTATGGATGGCGCCGGAGGACCCGCGCTATCGCGGCCTTCGCCTGCGCGCGGCCCGTTGGCGCTACGCACGCACGCTGCCGGCCCTGGTGGACCTCGCCGCGTGGCTGCCCTTCGCGGTGTCGGCGCTGTGGGGCGTCGACCTGCGCTCGCTGGCGATCCTGCGCCTCCTGCGATTTGTGAAGCTCGCCCGCTACTCGCCTGGAATGCAATCACTTTTCGAGGTGTTCCGTGCCGAGCGCCAGTCGCTGATCGCCTGCCTGCTGCTGCTGGTCGCGGCGGTGCTGGTCGCGGCCTCCGCCATGTATGTCGCGGAGGGCAGCGTGCAGCCGGATCGCCTCGGTTCGATCCCGCAGGCGATGTGGTGGGCGATGGCGACGGTGACCACGGTCGGCTATGGCGACGTCTATCCGGTGACCGTCATCGGGCGGATGATCGCCGGTGCGACCATGCTGACCGGCATCGTGATGATCGCGCTGCCGGTCGGCATCATCGCCACCGCCTTCGTCGAGGTCATCAAGCGGCGGGATTTCGTCATCACCTGGGGGATGCTGGCCCGGGTGCCGCTGTTCGCCGAGCTCGATGCGGCGTCGATCGGCGAGATCCACAAGGTGCTGTCCGCGCATACCGCTCAGCCCGGCGAGATCCTCGTCCGCCGCGGCGAGGAGGCGCGGTCGATGTATTTCATCGCCTCCGGCGAGATCGAGCTGGATCTCGGCGAGGAGACCGCGGTGCTGGGGACGGGGCAGTTCTTCGGCGAGATGGCGCTCGTGCGCAGCACGCGCCGTGCGGCCACAGCCCGGGCGCGACGCCGGAGCATGCTGTTGGTGCTGGATGCCGACGATCTGGCGGAAGTGGTTCGCCGCCACCCGGATATCGGCCAGCGCATCCGCAGCATGGCGAAGGACGAGGAAGGTCCGCGTCAGGTGGTGCGTCGCAGCGACATCGCCGCAGACGAACTGCCGGAGAAGGACGCGAAGGACTAAAGCACTGTCGAGCGAAGCGGGCTCCGGCTCGTGCGCAGAAAATGCGTAAAAACAACAAGCTGGAGCTGTCCGATGAACCGGACGTCATCCAGCCTGCTCCAGGTATCCAGGCCCGCGGTGCGATGGCGTATTGTTGTCATCCTCGGAAAGGGACGCGTTGCGGGCGAGGATCTTCACGGTCGCGCCAAGGCTCCGCACGCCGGTCGAGCGGAGCTGCAGCGATCGCCGGCTTCGGCCGTGGAGTTCGCGCGGGTGGCCCGCTCACATGCGAACCCAGAAGGAGCGCCAGACCCGGCGATCGGCCGATCTGGTCATTTGCGGCCCGTGAAACCAGAGCAGGCGGTCTTTCCGCAAACTCAATCACCTCATGCGCAGTGCGACGCGTTTCGGTAAACGCACCCGAGACGTTCTCGCCGTCATCCTCATCGTTTCAACAAGGCTCTGGTCCAGAACATATGAGTCTGCGGCCTCTCCCGGCCGCTGGCCATGCTGACCCGGCATGTGACGACGAGGCGAGAGGTGGGGCGGCGGTGACGGGGCGGCGGCGGCGTCCGTCCGGATCTACCGGCTGCGTGGGCGCGCTTGGCCGGGCGGCATTGAAGGGCTGGCCGTGACGCCCGTCATCAGGATCGTGGCAGAGCGGCAAGGCCGAGGGGGCGTCTGAGGCAACGGGTGGGAGCGTTCCGCTGGCATTGCCGAGTCCCACGACAGGACCATCGACATCATTCCACAGGCCCCGCTTCATGCTGCGACGGCAAGGCCGTCAGGTGCCGCCAAAAGGGGCGAGTGCCAGCACGTCGAGGCGTTTGGCGCCCGCATGGCTGGACAGCCGGACACCGCCGGCACTGCAAGGCGGGCGCTGTTCGGGCATGCCGGCGATCATCCGGCCGCACGATCGGCACGTAGATCGGCCCCACATGGGCGGAGGAAGGTCTCGCAAAGGTGCGGGACGGGGGCTGCCCCCATCCCGCCTGTCGTAGAACGCGTCAGGTCAGGGCCGCGCGCAGGTTGTCGGAGATCTTGTCGAGGAAGCCGGTGGTGGAGAGCCACTTCTGGTCCGGCCCGATCAGCAGGGCGAGGTCCTTGGTCATGTCGCCGGCCTCGACGGTGTCGACGCACACCTTCTCCAGCGTGGCGGCGAACGTCGCGAGCTCGGCATTGTCGTCGAGCTTGGCGCGGTGGGAGAGACCGCGCGTCCAGGCGAAGATCGAGGCGATGGAGTTGGTCGAGGTCTCCTTGCCCTTCTGGTGCTCGCGATAGTGGCGGGTCACCGTGCCGTGCGCCGCCTCGGCTTCCACCGTCTTACCGTCCGGCGTCATCAGCACCGAGGTCATCAGGCCGAGCGAGCCGAAGCCCTGCGCCACGATGTCGGACTGCACGTCGCCATCATAGTTCTTGCAGGCCCAGACATAGCCGCCGGACCACTTGAGCGCCGAGGCGACCATGTCGTCGATGAGGCGGTGCTCGTACCAGATCTTCCGCTTCTCGAACTCGGCCTTGAACTCGGCGTCGTAGATGTCCTGGAAGATCTTGCGGAAGCGGCCGTCATACTGCTTCAGGATGGTGTCCTTGGTCGACAGGTACACCGGGTAGTTGCGCATCAGGCCGTAATTGAGCGAAGCGCGGGCGAATTCGACGATGGACTCGTCGATGTTGTACATCGACAGCGCCACGCCGGCGCCGGGGAACTTGTAGACCTCGTGCTCGATCACCTGGCCGTCTTCGCCGGCGAACTTGATCGTCAGCGTGCCCTTGCCGGGCACGGTGAAGTCGGTGGCGCGGTACTGGTCGCCGAACGCATGGCGGCCGACGATGATCGGCTGGGTCCAGCCCGGCACCAGGCGCGGCACGTTCTTGCAGATGATCGGCTCGCGGAAGATCACGCCGCCGAGGATGTTGCGGATCGTGCCGTTGGGCGAGCGCCACATCTTCTTCAGGTTGTATTCCTTCACCCGGCCGACATCGGGGGTGATGGTGGCGCACTTCACGCCGACGCCGACCCGCTTGATCGCTTCCGCGGCATCGATCGTCACCTGATCCTCGGTGCGGTCACGGTTCTCGACGCCGAGGTCGTAATACTCGAGGTCGATGTCGAGATAGGGGTGGATCAGCTTGTCCTTGATGTACTGCCAGATGATGCGGGTCATCTCGTCGCCGTCGAGTTCGACGACCGGATTCGCAACCTTGATCTTCGCCATGGTTCTACCTCGCGCGGATTCGGCTTCGTAATGGGGCCTCGGCGCCAGTCCGCGCGGCTGGCGCCGGTGCGAGCGTGATACCGCGACCTTGGGTCAAACGAAAGCGCCTCGGGCCCCGACTTTCTGGCAAGTTCCGGGCCGGTTTCGGGCTACCGGCCTTGGACTCGTAGGCAGGGGCTGCCGGGCAGGGAACCGGGGGCGGGACTGTCGCGGGAGGTTCACATGCCGCTGCTAGGCGGCAGGCGTCATCAAGGTATGGCGGCCGGGTTCGCCGGGCCGCCTCAGGAGACGTCCATGCCCACATCCTCCTCCCGTCGCCGCCCCTTCCTCGCGGCCGCCGCCGGCGCCGTGCTCGCCCTGGTGTTCGCCGCGCCGGCGGCCCTCGCCCAGGAGCAGCGCCCGGCCGCCGAGACCATCAAGCGCTTCCAGGTGCCGGAGGCCCGCCAGGCGGTCGCGGTGACCGAGCGCTCTTTCTACGCCATCGACAACCGCACCATCGCCAAGTTCGACAAGGGGACCGGCAAGCAGGTCGCCAAGTGGGAAGGGCCGAAGGGTGGGCCGATCCTGCATCTCGACAGCGGCGTGGTGCGCGACGGCAAGCTCTACACCGCCCATTCCAACTATCCGGACTGGCCGATGGTCTCTTCGGTCGAGGTGTGGGATGCCGAGACGCTGAAGCATCTGGAGAGCCACAGCTTCGGCATCGACCGTGGCTCCTTCACCTGGCTGGACCGCGACCCGCAGGGCCGCTGGTGGGGTGCCTTCGCTAACTACAACCGGGTATTCGAGAAGAGCCCGCTGGCCTATGGCAACAAGTTCAACACCCAGATCGTGCGCTTCAATCCCGACTGGAGCGTCGCCGAGGCATTCGTCTATCCAGATGCGCTGGTGGCGCGCTTCCAGGACATGAGCAATTCCGGCGGCGCCTTCGGAGCTGACGGCCGGCTCTACATCACCGGCCACGACAATGCCGAGCTCTATGTCATCGCCCCGCCGGAGATGGGCTCGGTCATGCAGTGGCTGGAGACCATTCCACTGGAGATCGGCGGCCAGGGCTTCGCCTTCGATCCCGCCGAGCGCGGCGTGGTGTGGGGACTGATCCGCAACAAGGCCGGCGGCCCCAATGACGTGACGGTCAGCCGCCTGCCGCCGCGCCCGTGAGCGCGGGCGAGCTTCCCGCGACGGAACGGGGCTGAGCTTCGCCGGACCGTTCGATGCGCGTGCGATGCCCGTTCAAATTTGCTCGGACATGCTCTAGGAGGAGCGCATGTCCGAGCTCATCGCCACCATCCCGCCCGCCCTGTGCCCTCTCCCGTTCCGCGAGGGGGTACGCTGATGCCTGGCGCGGGAACCGACAGCACCAAGGCGTGGCACGAAGGCGGGCCGGTGGTGATCCTCGTCGAGCCGCAGCTCGGCGAGAATATCGGCGCGGCGGCACGCGCCATGGGCAATTTCGGATTGTCGCGGCTGCGCCTGGTCAATCCGCGCGAGGGCTGGCCGAACCCCAAATCGACCATCTTCGCCTCCGGTGCCGACCGCATCCTGGACAATGCGACGGTGTTCCCCGACGTGCGCGCGGCGGTGGCGGACCTCAAATTCGTCGTCGCCACCACGGCGCGCGAGCGCGGCATGGCGAAGCCGGTGATGGGCGCCGATGCCGCGGCGGCCGAGGTCGCGGGCCGTCTCTCGGTCGGCGAGGATGTCGGCCTGCTGTTCGGCCGCGAGCGCACCGGCCTCTATACCGAGGAGGTCTCGTTCGCCGATGCCATCCTCACTTTGCCGGTGAACCCGGCCTTCGCCTCGCTCAATCTCGGCACCGCCGTCGCGGTCGTCGGCTATGAATGGTACAAGATCGCGTCCGCCGGCGCCCTGCCGTTCCAGCCCCCGGACCGCTCGCCGCTCGCCGACAAGGGGGACCTGTTCGCCTTCTTCGACCATGTCGAGCGCGAACTGGACACGGCCGGCTTCTTCCACTCGCCGGAAAAGAAGCCGTCGACCATCCGCAACATTCGCAACATCTTCCACCGCGTCAGCCTGACCCGGCAGGATCTGGCGACGCTGCACGGTGTCATCACCGCGCTGGTAGAGGGGCGGGAAGGACGGCTGGCCCGCCGCAAGCGCGAGGGCTGACCGCGCGGGTCCGCCTCCGCCGGCCTGCGGTCTTCCAAAACGACGAACGCGGCCCGGAGGCCGCGTTCGCATGTCATGTCCCGATATGAGGCCGGATCACTCGGCCGGCGCCGGGGAGGGCGCGATGGCGATTTCCGGCAGCGGATCGGGCAGGGTTGCCTCGCCGGCCAGCGCCCGGCGCAGCTTGTCGGCGTCGAGCTCGCCTTCCCAGCGCGCCACCACGATGGTCGCCACCGCATTGCCGATGAAATTGGTCAGCGCGCGGCATTCCGACATGAAGCGGTCGATGCCGAGGATCAGCGCCATGCCGGCGACCGGCACCGAGGGCACCACCGAGAGGGTAGCCGCCAGGGTGATGAAGCCGGCGCCGGTGATGCCCGCCGCGCCCTTGGAGGACAGCATGGCGACCAGCAGCAGCAGGATCTGGTCCCACAGGCTCAGCTCGATGCCGGTGGCCTGGGCGATGAACAGCGCCGCCAGCGTCATGTAAATGTTGGTGCCGTCGAGATTGAAGGAATAGCCGGTCGGGATGACCAGACCGACCACCGACTTCTTGCAGCCGGCGCGCTCCATCTTCTCCATCAGGCTCGGCAGCGCCGCTTCCGAGGAGGAGGTGCCGAGCACCAGCAGCAGCTCTTCCTTGATGTAGCGCAGCAGCGCGAGGATCGAGAAGCCGTTGTAGCGCGCCACCGCGCCGAGCACGACCAGCACGAACAGCAGGCTGGTGAGGTAGAAGGTGGCGATCAGCATGGCGAGATTGGCGACCGAGCCGATGCCGTATTTGCCGATGGTAAAGGCCATGGCGCCGAAGGCGCCGATCGGCGCGGCCTTCATCAGGATCGACACCAGCTTGAACATCGCCTGCGACAGCGAGGTGAAGAACTCCATCACCGGATGGCCACGCTCGCCGATGATGCCGAGCGCGATGCCGAACAGCACGGCGAAGAACAGCACCTGCAGGATGTCGCCGGAGGCGAGCGCGCTGGTCGGCGTGTTCGGAATGATGTTCATCAGGAAGCCGACGATCGTCTGATCGTGGACCTTCTCGGTATAGGTCGCCACCGCCTTCGGATCGAACGAGGCGGGATCGATGTTCAGCCCCGCGCCGGGCTGCACCACATTGGCGACGACGAGGCCGATGATCAGCGCCAACGTCGAGAAGGTGAGGAAGTACAGCATCGCCTTGCCGGCGACCCGCCCGACCTTGCCGAGGTCGCGCATGCCGGCGATGCCGGTGACCACGGTGAGGAAGATCACCGGGGCGATGATCATCTTCACCAGCTTGATGAAGGCGTCGCCCAGCGGCTTCATGTCGGTGCCGAGCGAGGGATAGTAGTGACCGAGCGCGATACCCGCCGCGATGGCGACGAGAACCTGCACATAGAGGTGCTGGTAGAATTTCCGGGGCTTGGCCGGAACGGGAGCGGAAATGGCGTGCGCCATGTTGCTTTCCTCCTAGGGAACCGTCGTCGCCTCGTTGTCCTGGGCGTCGCTGGGAGCCGTGACTGTGGTGGACCGGCGCGAGACGCGCCTTCCCGTCCCTTGCGCAAGGCGCATGCCAACAATGCCGAAAACGGCACGGTAAATTAACGCCTTGTTATCGAATGACTTTTCGCGGGAGATCGGCGTAACCTCTCGACATGTTGTGTGGAATTCCACACAATGACATCCGATCCTGTGCGATATTCCGCACGTATTCCGTCGCCCGGAGACGTCCCTTATGTCCGAGATGCGCCGTCTCCGGCCCTCCGCGCGCTGGCTGCTCGCCGGGGTGGCCGGCGTTGCGCTGCTGACCGGGCTCGACATCGCGGCCCGCTATGGCGCGGAGCGATGGGCGCTCGGCGAGGTGCGGGCGGGGGCCGAGGCGGCGGCCACGTTCCGCGCCGCAATGCTGCGCAGCGAGATCGAGAAGCAGCGCACCCTGCCGGTCATCCTGGCACAGGACCCCGACGTCCGTACGGCACTGGAAAGCCGCGATCCCGCACGGATCGCCGCGCTCAACACCAAGCTGGAGGCGCTCGCCGCCGCCACCCGCGCCGGCGTGATCTATGTGATCGACGCCGGCGGCATCGCCATCGCCGCCAGCAATTACCGGCTGCCGATCAGCTTCGTCGGCAACGACTATGCGTTCCGGCCCTATTTCACCCGCAGCATGGCGGAGGGCGGCTTCGAGCATTTCGCGCTC
The DNA here is from genome assembly GCF_018390695.1 of Ancylobacter sonchi. Lineage (GTDB taxonomy): Bacteria > Pseudomonadota > Alphaproteobacteria > Rhizobiales > Xanthobacteraceae > Ancylobacter > Ancylobacter sonchi. Next base: position 416,716 of record NZ_JAHBGF010000028.1, read on the forward strand.
GGCACGGTGAGCCACAAGCCGGGGCTCTATATCGCCAGCCGGATCGGCGCGGCCGAGCAGCCGATCGGCGTGGTGGTCGCCAAGGCGGAGTTCGACGAGGTCGAGACCGACTGGCGCCGCGCCGCCGATCCGACCTTCGTGACCGATCCGCGCGACATCGTGCTGGTGACCAGCGTGGCGGACTGGCGGTTCCGCGCCATCACCCCGATCCCGGCCGACCAGCGCGAGGCGATCCGCGCCAGCCTGCAATTCGGCGACGCCTCGCTCGACCTGCTGCCGCTCCGCGCCGAGGAGGGCGGGCGGGTGGAGTGGCCGCGGGCGCAGGGCGAGCGGAGCTTCATCGAGGCGTCGGTCGCGGTGCCGACCACCCGCTGGACGCTGCATGTGCTGGAGCCGCTCTCCGCGACGCTGCGACTTGCCGGGCTGGCGGCGCGGCTGAGCGCCCTGCTGGTCGGCCTCGCGGTGATCGGTGCGGCAGCGCTGGTGCTGGTCCGTCGCCGCCGGCTTGGCGAGGAGCGACGCCAGCAGGCGCAGATGCGCCGCGAGTTGGAGGCCCGCGTCGGGGAACGCACCGTCGAGCTCAGCGACGCCAATGATCGCCTGCGCGCGGAGATGGAGGAGCGCCGCCGCGCCGAAGCCGCCGCCCGCACCGCGCAGGACGAACTCGCGCAGGCGAGCAAGCTCGCCGTGCTCGGCCAGATCGCCGCCAGCGTCGCCCATGAGGTCAACCAGCCGGTCGCCGCCATCCGCACCTTCGCCGACAATGGCGGCCTGCTGCTGGAGCGCGGGCAGCTGGAGGTGGCGCGGGGCAATTTCGCCACCATCGCCTCGCTCACCGAGCGCATCGGCGCCATCACCCAGGAGATGCGCGCCTTCGCCCGCAAGAGCCCCGCCGCCATCGGCGAGGTGGCGCTGCGCCCGGCCATCGAGGGGGCGCTGATCCTGGTCGGCCATCGCCTGCGCCAGAACGCCATCGAGCTGGTGCTCGACCTGCCGCTGGACGAGGTGGCCGTACGGGCCGAGCGCTGGCGGCTGGAGCAGGTGCTGGTGAACCTGCTGCAGAACGCCGTCGAGGCACTGGCGGGGCGGGAAGGGGCGCAGATCCGCCTCGGCGTCCGCGTCGCGCCGGCAACTGTCGAGCTGGTCGTCGCCGATAACGGGCCGGGCCTGCCGCCCGACGTGCTCGACAAGCTGTTCGTGCCGTTCACCACCACCAAGCCGGACGGGCTCGGGCTCGGGCTGGTCATCTCGCACGACATCGTCGCCGAATTCGGCGGCCGGCTGAGCGCCGCCAATGAAGGCGGTGCGGTCTTCACCCTCACTTTGCCGAGGCTTCACTGATGGACGTGGCCTTCATCGACGACGACGAGACGCTGCGCGCCGCCAATGTGCAGGCGCTGATGCTCGCCGGCTTCAAGGTCACCGCCTATCCCTCGGCGGTGGAGGCGCTGGAGGAGATCGACGCCGAATTTCCCGGCGTCGTCGTCACCGATGTGCGCATGCCGCGCATCGACGGGCTGGAGCTGTTCCGCCGGCTCCGGCGCCGCGACGAGGAACTGCCGGTCATTCTGGTCACCGGCCATGGCGATATCGGCATGGCGGTCGAGGCGATGCGGGAGGGCGCCTACGACTTCATCGCCAAGCCCTACGCGCTCGACCGCCTCTTGGTGGCGGTGCGCCACGCGCTCGACAAGCGCCGCCTGGTCCTGGAGAACCGCGCGCTGCGCCGCCGGGCCGAGGCGGCCTCGCCCGGCGAGCCGCTGATCGGCGAGACGCCGGCGATGCAGCGGCTGCGCCAGACATTGCGCCAGATCGCCGATGCCGACATCGACGTGCTGGTGGAGGGCGAGACCGGCAGCGGCAAGGAGGTGGTGGCGCAGACACTGCACCGCTGGAGCCCGCGCGCGAGCCGCCCCTTCGTGGCGGTGAATTGCGGGGCGCTGCCGGAAAATGTCATCGAGAGCGAGCTGTTCGGCCACGACGCCGGCGCCTTCACCGGCGCGCTGAAGAAGCGCGTGGGGCGCGTCGAGCACGCCAGCGGTGGCACGCTGTTCCTCGACGAGATCGAGGCAATGTCGCCTGCGCTGCAGGTCAAGATGCTGCGGGTGCTGGAAGCGCGCGAGATCACCCCGCTCGGCACCAATGAGGTGCGCCGCGTCGACATCCGGGTAATCGCCGCCTCCAAGGCCGATCTCGCCGAGCTGGTGCGGCAGGGCAGCTTCCGCGAGGACCTGTATTACCGGCTGCATGTCGCCTTCGTCCGCATTCCGCCGCTGCGCGAGCGCCGCGAGGACGTGCCGCTGCTGTTCGGCCATTTCCTCGGCCGCGCCGCCAAGCGCTTCCGCCGCGAGCCGCCGCTGCTCGATGCCGCCGTCCGCCGGCACCTCGACACCCATGACTGGCCGGGCAATGTGCGCGAGCTCGCCCATTACGCCGAGCGCTTCGCGCTCGGCCTCGCCTCCGCGCCGGCACCGGCGGCCGGGGAGGGCGCCACCACCCTGCCCGAGCGGGTCGATGCCTTCGAAGCGCTGCAGATCCGCGATGCGCTCGCCGCCTGCCAGGGTGACATCCAGGCGACGCTGCGCACGCTCGGCATTCCCCGCAAGACGCTCTACGACAAGCTGAAGCGCCACGGCATCGACCAGTCGCGCTTCCGCCCGGCGGGTGGCTGACGCGGCTTCTCGCGTGGCCTAGCGCGCGCAGCTGAGCGCGGTGAAGAGGGTGGACAATTGCCCGCCGGTGCGCGCCGAGGCGTGATCCCTGAGACTGGCAGGGAGCTGACCACCATCCATCGCGTCGAGCCAGCCGGGATTGCTGACCGGCAGTTGCGGCTGCCCGGCGCGCGGCGCGAGCCACTGAGGATCGGCCAGGATGCGGTGCAACGCGCCGTCGAGCTTCGCCAGGGTGGCACGTTCATCCGCAGGCATCGGATCGCCGAAGCAGGAGCGGATGTCGCCGTAGACCATGACGGGCATCGCCGCGAAGAAGTGATAGTGCGACGCCTTGGGGCCGCGCGACATTTCACGCGGAAGCGTGCCGTCCGGCTGGGTATCGGCGAGGGAGAGCGACACGCGGCCATTGGCCCACTGCACGAGATCGGGCTGGCCGGCGAGATATCCGGTGGTGCCCACGCCGAGCGCCGCCCACAATATGTGATTGTTCAGCTGGGTGTGCCTGTCGTGGAACTCCATCACCTCCCGGGCGAGTTGCGTCAGCCATGACAGCGAGTCCGGGGAGAGCGGGATGCCGGCGCGCTGCAGCTTGAAGGCCGCCAGCGACATGCCCGCGACCGCCCATTGCAGCTCGTAGCCGGAGCGCATCTGCCGCGGCTTGTCCACCAGCAGGGAGTCCTCGCGCCCTTCCTGTTGCAGGATGTCGTTGATGCAGCCGACATCGAAGGGGACCGATCGCGGGTCGCCGCTGGCGGTTGCGGCGGCGGAGCGCTTGGCCGCTTTCGTCACGGCGTCGTCCGACAAGCGGCCGACGAGGGCGGTGAAACGCCGTATGTTGGCGATACCGTCGTCGTACTCGTCCTGCTTCTGCTTGAGCGCATCCGAGCCGGGAGCGAGAGTCGGGTTCATCCGCACCTCGACCCGCTTCGGCAGCGGGGGCGGATTGGGACACGACTGCGCGGCCGCCGGCCGGCCACCGCCGGCCAGCGAGAGGGCGACGAGAAAGGCAAGGCAAAGGATCCGCGTTCCGTGCGGGCGGAATACCGTCATGCTCAAACTGCCCTCCATGTGCCGCGCGCCTGTGAGCGTCGAGAATCCGCTCCAGCATCCTGCCGGCCAAGCTGGAATGGGTATGCAGCAACTTCAAGGCCGGAGCGATGACGCAGGCGTGAGTTCCGGCGTGCCGCATCTGCGATGCCGAGCCTGCCCCGCCGCCGGGCCGCGTTGCCCGACAACGGCGAACGGCGCCCTCCGCGACGCAAGAGGTTCAGTATCGGCTTCGACGGTGCCGAGCAGGAGCAGCCGGTGGAGCGGCCACGCCGCGCCAGGCGCATGGCGGAAGCTCGGCATGATCGCGGCCCGGCTGTGCGAGCATCGGCATGCACGTATGCCGATGACGACCGCCGCCCGCATCGAGGAAGCGCGACGAAAGCGACCCCAGCATCGCGCGCCAAACCCGGAACGGCATTCCAGGGCGTCGCCGCGCGGGCGACGGCTCCGTCCCGGCGAACAACGGCGTCGCCGGGACGATCGGTCGTCCCGGATCAGGCCGCGACCGCCGTGGCGGGCGATATGAGGCCGAGGCCGCGGGTCTTCAGCCGGTCGAGGATTTCCGCTTTCACCTGCGGATGGATGAACGGGCAGGATTCGATCAGGCGAACCGGGTCGACCAGCGGATTGGTCGGCCGATCAGGTCCGATCAGATCCTCCAGATAGGAGCCCGCCGGGCACAGCACCGGCTCTGCGTCGTCGACGCCCATCGAGCTCCAATAGTCCTGGAACTTGAAGCCGTCACCCTTCTGGCGATCGCCGAACTTGATCCAGACGCCTGGCACGCCAAGCGAGTGCGCCGCGATCAGGCCGTGCAGCGAACTCGACACGATGCGCCGGCACGAGAGGATCTGGTCGACCACCTCCTCGATGCCGCCCATGATGTCGATCACGCGCACGCTGGCGCCCTTGCGGCTCGTGGGCAGCACGACCTCGTCATCCTTGTCCTTGAAATGCGGGATGATGCCGTAGTCGTAGGTCGGCGTGACGTCGGGATGGTAGAGCAGCGGATAGAGCAGGGTGGGGTCGCCATAGATTTCCGGGCAGTCCACGCCCTGCTTGAGCAGCTTGGCGCGGGTGAGCGGGCCGCGCACCGCGAAGATCTTCCGCGGCGGTGTGGACACCCGGTCGTCGAAGCTGATGAAGCCGGTCCCCCAGACCATCTCCGTCGGCGAAACGCTGGCGAGGCTGGATCCGATGACGATGTAGACCTGCTTGCCCTTCATCTTGGGCTTTTCGCTGGGATTGAAGACGTTCTTCCGGCTTATCAGATGCGCCAGCTCACGATTCAGCTTGTCGCCCCAATTGTGCTTGAGCCGCCCCTTTTCCGAGAAACGCACCAGCAGCACCGTGGTTTCCGGCTTGGCGGCCTCGAGAGCCTCCGGCACGGTCGGCGCAACGGGTTCCGGTTCGGGCTCCGGCTCCGGCTCGGCCGGAGGCGGGACGACGGAGAACCTCTCGAGGATCTCCTCGACTTCCTCCTGGGACTCCAGCTTCATCCGCTCGACCATGGCGGACTTGTTCTTGCTGGTGCCTTTTTCCTGGATGTTGCTGGCGCCGTGATTGAGGAAATACAGCCCGGCGTGAAACGGGAACGGCGCGATCGGTCGGCCGAGTTCCGCGCAGATCTCGGGGTAGGAGGTATGATCGAGCAGCTTGTGCCAGATCGTCGTGCGATCATTGGTGTTCTTGGGAAGATCTTCCGTGGTCACCCAGAACGCCGCGCAAGATCCGCACTGCTTGTAGAACGACATCTTCGGCGGGCTGAAGACAGCGACATGTCCCGTCGAGGCATCGTAGAGATAGCCCTTGTCGGCATAATAGCCGAGCCGGTTGTCATCCGCGCGAATGTGCTTGCACACGTTGGGGTGCAGGAAATCGTCCGCATCGAGCGTATAGAAATAGAACCCCGTCAGCTCCGTACGGCGGAGTTGGGACAAGATGAGGCGGCGCTTCTTCTGCTTGTCGTTGCTGTATTGGCTGGGGTCGGTCGGCGGATCCCAATCGGCTTCCAGCCACACGACATTCTCGCCATACTTCCCGAGCTTCGGCTCGTCATGTCCCGCGATGGCGATGATGAAATTGTCGTCGGTCTGCTTGCTCAGGGCCGCGAGGGTAGCACGCAGGTTCGCTTCGACGATCAGCCACTGCTCCTCGCTGCGTTTTGCCTTCAGCGAAATACCGAATACAACCAGAGGAGATTCACGCTTAGCGGCCAGGCGATTGGTTTTATCAATAAAATTCTGCCTGATAATGTCGCGGTCAATTTCAGACGACTGCATCCCAACGCCCTCGTTTCGCCCATGCATCTATAAGCATGAACGCTAGAAACTAAATAGCACGTACACGCGTAGCCCGATAGTTCAACGGCTATTCTGCTGCGTCAATACATGACGCAGATACCGCCTCACGAAGCCTCCGGCACGGACGGGAGCAAATACCCCGGTCAGCCGGCATTGTCGGGAAACGCCGCGGAGATCTTGCTCCAGACGTCAACATAATAGGCGTCAATATAGTGAAAAGGCGCGGCACCCCATTGGTGCTCCTGGGCCGCGCGCTGCACCGATGCGTCGGCACTGACCACGCAAGCGTCGGGCAATGCGGCGCAGATGATGTCGTAGAGCTGGTTGAGGAACAGGTTCTGGTCATCGACTGCCGCCTCGCCGACATCGGCGCCGTAGGCCCACACCGCGCGATGGATGACGATCGGCGTATCGCCGACGGCCTTCTTGAGCTGCGCAGCCCAGAGCGGCGCCTGTTTCAGGGTTTCATCGCGCACCGACGGCGGCCGGTGGAGTTTCCAGGGCGGCGGCAACTTGCCCATGAGCGCTTCGAGGCCCTTGGAGTTGACCAGCACCGCGTCTCCCGCGCTCCAGGTACTCAGCCGCTCGTCGATCATGTCGACGATGCAGATGTCGACCTCCGCCGTCCCCAGCTGCTTGAAGGCCGATTTCGCGACGTCCGTTTCGAAGTTGCGCCGCTCGAACCCCGACAGGTCGGCGGGGTCGCCATAGGACAACTTGGCCGGCGAGTGGGCGAGGGCCGAGCGCACCGTGCCGCGGGCGAGGTATTTCTTCACCTGCACCGTGTCGCCCGCCGCAATGCGAATCATATCGCGGCTGACGCAGGTGCCGAGAATGGCGACGCTCTTGATGCGGGTACTCCCGGGAATGGCTGCGACCGTCAAGACGGCGTCCCCAGAAAGCCGGCCATACGGTTTTGCAGCGAGGTCACATGGCAGTTCTGCGCCACGAAATCACGTCCGGCCCGCGCATAGTGCATGTAGAGCACCGGATCGCTCCAGATCTTGCGGATGGTCTCGCCCACTTCCATCGGCTCGCAATAGATCGCCGCGTCGTGGAACGTCTCGCGGAACACCGGCGGCAGCACCGCAGGCACGCCGCGCGCCATCGCCTCGGCGACGTTGCGGCCGAACTCCTCGATATATTGCGTGTGCGGGAAGTGGACGAGGAAATCCAGCGAATCGATGAAGTCGAGCACCGGGATGCTGTCGAACTCCATCACTTCCCAGTTGGCCGGCACGCCGCTCAGCAGCCGCTCCGGCGTATTGGCGCCGCCCAGGAGGCGCACCGTCACCTCGGAATCCACCATATAGGCGGCCGACAGCAGCCCGACATTCTGCGGCCACTTGGTCCAGTGGTCGCGGGCATGGCGGCCGATGACCGGCGGCCGATCGGGCGCCTCGTGCGGCGGCGGGTCGCGCAGCGGCATGTTGATCGGCGGCAGCCAATCGATTTCCGTCATCTTGAGGCCGCTGTCCTGCTCCTCCAGATGCCGCCGCACCAGCGTGGAGATCGGTGCCCATTGAGGGTGGATGCCGAAGAGCTGGCGGAAATTGCGCTCGGCCAGCAGCGGCTCGTAGAAGGAGTTCTGCCCGCCCTGCACCTGATAGGGCAGCTGGTTCACCAGGATCACCCCGTGCTTGGCGGCGATCTTCGGGAAGCGGTCAAGCATGTACTTCATCACCGGCGGGTGATGCAGGATGAGCAGCTCGCACTCCGCTTCCTCCTCGCAGGTGATGATGTCCACTTGCGGGTGCTGGTTGCGGTCGCGATAGGCCGCGTCGATGTCCGGCAGCAGGCGCAGGTCGCCGCGCGGCCAGTGGAACAGGCCGACCCGGCGGCCCGCCGCCACGGCGGCGTCGATATAGCCGAGATTGCAGCCGCGCGTACCGCCGAGCAGCGACAGGTCCGATACCAGGATCATGTCGTATTTCGGCTCCGGCCGCATGTGATAGGGCAGGAGCAGCTGGGGCGACGCGAAGGGTTCCTTCTTGCTCAGGCGCTCGCCGGGGACGACGCCTTCGGCCTCCCACTTCTTCGTCATGTACGCGACCTGGCGGTCATATTCGTGGCGCACGCCGAAGGTGAGGCTGAGCAGGCTGGTCTCGCCCTGCTCGGTCAGCGATTCCGGGCGGACGAGGAAGAACGACATCGGCGTGCTGGGCAGCGCGTCGACCAGGCGCTCGGCGCCGAACTTGGCGCGCAGGCGGGCCACCATCTCGGCGTCGGCATTGGCGCGCACGCCGTCCCAGACGCCGACCTGATCGAGGTCGGCGCGCCGCACCAGTAGCGACGGATAGCTGCGATGCACCGTCTCGAGGTTGCGACGGCTCGGGCGGATGCCGAAGCGCAGGTCCGGCGTCACGCGGCACATCATCGAGAAGGTCGCCTTGACCTCCTCGGGGTCGCGCTCGAGGAACGGCTTCATCTGCGCCGCCAGCATCTCCGGATGCGACCAGTCATCACTGTCATGGACGGTGATGAACTCGCCGGTGGCGTAGCCGAGCGCGTTGTTGCGGGTGATGTAGGCGCCCTGGTTCTCGCTGTTGCGGAAGATGCGCACCCGGTCGTCCAGGGCGGCGAAATGCTGCATCCGCTCCCAGGTGCCGTCCGGGCTGCAATCCTCGACGATGATCAGCTCGAGATTGCGCCAGGTCTGGCCGAGGATCGATTCCACCGCGAGATGAAGATGCTCCTCGGCGCCATAGGCGGCCATGAGCACGCTCACCTTGGGACCGTCGGTGATCCAGCGGTCGGTCGCGTCGCAGCGCAGGCTGTTGATGTTCAGCTCTTCCTTGTCGAGGTCGACGAGGAGCGGCACCAGCCCATCCTGCTCGAACATGGCGTTGAAGGCCGCGAGCCGCTGCGCGCTCATCTCCTTCAGCCGCTCGGGATGGTTGATCGCGCGCAGATAGGCGACATTAGTGCCCATCAGCCGGTAGTCGTTATCGTCCGGCCGCCCCTTCATCGCGTCCTCGACGCGCTTGGCGGCGGTGTCGAGATCACCGGTCTGGAGCAGGGCGTTGATTTCGACGAGGCGGAAGGTCTTCCGGCGCGCAAACGGCTTGGAAAGCGCGCGCACCTCGGTGAGGAGCTCGACCACCTGCGGGAAGTCGCCCTTCACGGAGAACCAGCGCGACAATTCCCAGCACGCCCGCACCCGGGCCTCGGGATGGGAGAGGCGCGACTTGGCAACGCGCAGCAGGCCTTCCTGCGCCACCTGCGAGTAGCCGCCCCACAGCGCCCGTTCGAGATGCGAAATCTCGTTGTCGATCGCCTTGAGGTCCTTCGAGGAGATGCTGGGAGCCGGCGCCGAGGCGGGTGCCGGGGCGGGCGCAGCGCTGGCCGTCACCGGCGTGGCCGTGCCGGGCGCCGGGGCGCCCGCGCTGAAGAGCGGCAGCACCGTGGCGCCCATGGCAGGCACGGCGGCGGGGGGCGCGCCGAGCGCTTCGGCCGCGAAGTCGCCGGGCTCGCGCAACGTCGCAATGTCGGCGATGCGGACATTGTCGTGACGGAAGCTGTTCTCGTGATCGCCTTCCTTGACGATGGTCGGCAGCGCGAGGCGCAGGGCCACCCGCGGGGACCGGATCACGAAATCCAGATGCAGCGTGTCGCCGATGGTTCCGTTGATCTTCGTCGAGGCGATCTCGTCATAGACATCCTTGAAGATGTCCTGATCTTCCGGGCGCAGGAGAATTTCGTGCCCGACGACCTGGGCGGGAATCTCGATATTGTTGGCGACGGGCAGCACGGTGCCGAGCAGCCGGCCGCCCTTTTCACGCCGCACGATTTCGATCGTGTCGATGATGCCGCCCGTCTCGCCGTCGGCGGCACCGAGCACGAAGGCCACCGAGAGCGGAAAGCGACGGTCTTCCCGCACCACGGGTATCTCCGCTTCCAGGCGGAGATACCCGTTGCTCTGAACGCCGAGCACACGCACGCCGGGCGCGACGACATTCCCGCCCGGACCGGTAAGGGGTATGGACACGAAGGAATAGGCAGCCCTGGTCGAGCCTTGCCGCAGCACGATCGACCATCCGCCCCCCATGAAAGCACGGGACCCAGAAACCAGTGCTCCCTCGAGAACGGGATCTGCCAGATTCGTCTTCATGTCCACCCTTCTACTGCCGCGGGATCAGCCCTTCACGCTGCGACGTCGGCCGCCGCAACGGCGACGGCGCTGGCCAGCGGCGGCGCGACATAGCTGAACACCGTGTTGCTATTGATATCGCGGAACTCGTTCGGCGGAATCCGCCAACGATCGAGGTCCGAATCCGAGAAGCGGGCGGCGAAGTTGAAGCGCGGGTTGTTCTGCTGCCGCAGCGTGGCCAGCGCGCGCGGGAAGTCCGCGGCCCCGAACAGGCGGTAGCGATCGGCGCGGCCGAAACGCTTGGCCCGCTCGGCCTCGTCGAGCATCAGATCGCCACCCTCGTCGGTCCGCATGCCGCGCACGGTCACGGTGAACAGGTGGATGCCGTTCGGCTTGAGCAGGCCGTCGAGCTTGGAAATCACCTCGAAGGGACGCAGCGACGCGACTTCCAGCAGGTTGTTGTGCAGGATGATGTCGTACTTGTCGTTGGTGCCTTCCAGCAGCGCGTCGAGATCCGCATAGGCCTCGCACTCGACGAAATCGACAGCCGCGCCGATGGTCTTGGCGCGGTAACCCTTGCCATAGGTCTTGCTCAACAACCGGGCCGTGGCCCGATCGGGCATGATGTGGAGCGCCTTCTTCTTCTTGCTTTCGAAATAACCGAGGCATTTCAAGGCAAGAATTTCAGCGCGCTCTCTGGCCTTCGACTTGCACTTCTTGCACTCTTCCAGGGCGCGACCCCGGAAATCCACAAAGGTACTCGCTCCGCAAATCGGGCAAGAGAAATCAGCCACCTTCCGAACCCCCATTACTAAAAATAAAAAAGCCCATTTTGAGCAATCGCAACATGAGGCTAGCGCAGCTTCGATCCCCTTGGCAAGATCGAGGGCAAGGATTTGAACCGTGACGGATATCGTCATAATCGGCGGAGACTGACGGGGCTGTATTTGGCGCCACATCTCGCATTCAAACCGGAAAATCCGACCGCCCATCTTGCGTTGCAGCATGAGACGAGAACGGTATACAGGTAGTATTCGAGTCGCATCGGCGCCGATACGCTCCGTCTGCGGCGGAACGTCCGGGTCTTTCGCTGTCGCCGGTCCTTTTGGCGCGCGGCGCGCCGGAGGCCGGCTTAATCTCGCCGCGATGCCGTTGCTGACTGCACGCCCGCCATGCTGAAGCTGTTGAAATCGATTCCGCGCCTGCTGTTCGAAGCCGTAGTGCTGCTGGTCGTCCTGCTCGACGAGCTGGCCCGGCCGATCTATCGCCCGCTGATCGCCGCGGTGGCCCGCTGGCGGCTGATGCAGCGCTTCGAGGCCTGGGTGGCCGGGCATGGGCGCCTGACCATCCTGATCCTGCTGGCGGTGCCGCTGGTGGTGGTCGAGCCGATGAAGTTCCTGGCGGTGATCTGGGCCGCCAAGGGGCACTACGCGTCCGGCACCGTCGCGCTCGGCCTCGCCTATCTGGTCAGCTTCGTGGTGGTGGAGCGCATCTACAGCGCCGGCAAGCCCAAATTGATGACCTTCCCCTGGTTCGCCTGGGGGGTCGGGCTGATGGAGACGGTGCGCGGCGCGGCGCTGGAGGTATTGCGCGCCAGCCCGCTCTGGCAGCGGGCGACGCGGCTGGCGGCGTGGCTGCGCAGCGGCCTTGCCCGCCTGCGGGCCGGCACGCCGCGCTGACGGCGGGAAGCGTTTCCCGCCGCTCCTGATCGCGGGGAGGGCGCGGGGAGGGAAGCGCGCCCGGCCCTCACCACTTCCCGGTATTGGCCATCGACGCCCACGGCTCCTGCGCCGGCTTGGCGCCGCCCTTCTGCAGCAGCTCGATCGACACGTTGTCGGGCGAGCGGATGAACGCCATATAGCCGTCGCGCGGCGGCCGGTTGATGATGACGCCGGCGTCCATCAGCTTCTGGCAGGTGGCGTAGATGTCGTCGACCTCATAGGCGAGGTGGCCGAAATTGCGGCCTTCGCCATAGGCTTCCGGGTCCCAGTTATAGGTGAGCTCCACCTCGGCGACGCCGGCCTGGCCGGGGGCCGCGAGGAAGACCAGCGTGTAGCGCCCCTGGGGCACTTCCTTGCGGCGCACTTCCTCGAGGCCGAGCTTGTTGACGTAGAAGTCGAGCGAGGCATCGATGTCGGTGACGCGCACCATGGTGTGCAGATATTTCATGGCATCCTCGGCTGATCGGCGAATGGAACCGCCCGCGGTCCGGGCGATGGAACAGGCGGCAGCAACATATGGTCCTTGACGACGACATCAAGTCCGCGCGGGCGGCGCTCGCCGACATACTGGAGGACATGCGGGCCGGCGTCGCCTTCACCGGGGCCGGCATCTCCACCGAATGCGGCATTCCCGATTTCCGCTCGCCGGGCGGGCTGTGGACGCGCAACCGGCCGATCGACTTCGAGGCCTTCCTGTCGAGTCAGGAAATGCGCGACGAGGCCTGGCGCCGGCGCTTCGCCATGGAGGAGGCGTTCGGCGGCGCGCAGCCGGGGCGCGGCCACCGGGCACTGGCCCGGATGATCGCGCAGGGGAGTCTCGCCGCCGTCGTCACCCAGAACATCGACGGGCTGCACCAGGCCTCCGGCGTGCCGGAGGAGCGGCTCGTCGAGCTGCATGGCAACTCGACCTACGCCACCTGCCTCGCCTGCGGGCTGCGGCACGAACTGTCCTGGGTGCGGACGCGATTCGACGCGCTGGGCGGGCGCGCGCCGGACTGCCGGGAATGCGACGGGCCGGTCAAGACCGCGACGATTTCCTTCGGCCAGGCGATGCCGGGCGAGGCGATGGCGCGGGCGCGGCAGTTTACACAGGACTGCGATGTGTTTCTGGCCATCGGCTCGTCGCTGGTCGTGTATCCCGCGGCGGGATTTCCCTTGGAAGCCAAGAGGAACGGCGCGACTCTGGTGATCATCAACCGCGAGCCGACCGATCTAGACCCGGTCGCCGACCTGGTGATCCATGCCGATATCGGCGACATATTGGATGAAGTCGAATAGACACACCCGGGCTTTTTGACTCGATTGGGGTGTTTTCGTGGCGGAATCGGGTGCTATGCTCAACCCTGCTTGAATCGAGGGTAGGTGCCGAAGCCGGAGCGGTGGGGTACCGCCGCAAGTGGGGTGGGTCGATGGTGTCCGACGGATCTTCGCCACGTTATGGTCTGAACGCGCGTGGCGGGCCGGGCGGCGATCTCGACGAGGGCACGGACGCCGATGCCAACCTGATCCAGGTGGCCGGCACCATCAAGTGGTTCGACGTTTCCAAGGGCTACGGCTTCATCATTCCCGACGAGGGCGGCAGCGACATCCTCCTGCACGTCACCTGCCTGCGCCGCGGCGGTTTCCAGACCGCGCAGGAAGGCGCCCGCGTGGTCTGCGAGGTGGTGGCGCGCGAGCGCGGCTTCCAGGCGCTGCGCGTGCTGTCGATGGACGAGACCACGGCGCTGCACCATTCGCAGCTGCCGCCGGCGCGCACCCATGTCGCGGTGCAGCCGACCGGCGGCTTCGAGCGGGCCTGGGTGAAGTGGTTCAACCGTCTGAGGGGCTTCGGCTTCCTCAGCCGCGGCGAGGGCACGCCCGACATCTTCGTGCACATGGAGACGCTGCGCCGCCACGGGCTCACCGAGCTGCGTCCCGGCCAGGTGGTGCTGGTGCGCTTCGGGCCGGGCCCGAAGGGGCTGATGGCGGCCGAGGTGCGGCCGGACGGCTCCTCCATCCCGTCCTCGCACTGATCCCGGCGGCTTCTCGCCGCCGAGGGGGTGGCCGGCTTTTCCGTTCCGTGTTTCCGGCCATATCGGCGCCATGTTGCGCTGGTGCTTTCGCCCGATCTCCCCGCCAAGCAAGGGAAGGCGCCTTCTGCGCCGCCGCAGTATCATGACCGCATCGATCCGACTTTCCGCGATCCGCCTCGCAATCCTGCCGGCCGCGCTGCTGGCGCTCAGCCTCATCTGTCTCGCGCTGGCGCCGCAGATGGCTCATGCCGCCAGCTTCGAGAAGGCGACCATCGACACCCGCTCGGGCCCGGTGACCTTCGACGTCGAGATCGCGGTCACCGCCGACGAGCGTGCCAAGGGGCTGATGTACCGCACCGAGCTGGCGCCGACCGCCGGCATGCTGTTCGACTTCGCGGTGACCCAGCCGGTCTATATGTGGATGAAGAACACCTATATCCCGCTCGACATGCTGTTCATCCGCTCCGACGGCCGTATCGCCCGCATCGCCGCCGACACCACCCCGCTGTCGACCCAGACCATCGAATCCGGCGAGCCGGTGCGCGCGGTGCTGGAACTGCCGGCCGGTACCGCCAAGGCGCGCGGCATCGCGGTGGGCGACCGCATCCGGCACCGCTTCTTCACCGCCAATTGAGGCGGGCAGGGGCGGGGGGTCCTCCGTATGGTGGGCGTCGCCGACGGGGCGTCGCGGTGTCCGTCGCTCCCTCGACGCGCCGGTCGGTGGGCTCGCTTGCGCGCCAGCGCGGAGCGGGATGGGCAGGATGTGAACATCCTTCGGGAGTTTGGCGGGACTTTTGGTACGCGCCCTTGCCATCGCGGGCGTCCCTGTGCCATTCCATGTCCCGGACGGTGGAGCTTCCATCGTTGGATTTCGTTGGAACACAACGGGTTTCGGTCGGCGGGGTATAGCGCAGCCCGGTAGCGCGGAAGTTTTGGGTACTTCAGGTCGCAGGTTCGAATCCTGCTGCCCCGACCAGACCGGACACGCACCTTGGTTCGTCGCCTTCGCCGCCTTCGAGAGTCGGGGCGCGGGCCATGGGGCGCGCGGGATTTGGGAGCGCAGGTCGATGGTCGCACGCATCTACAAGCCGAGCCGCAACGCGATGCAGTCGGGCACCGCGAAGACCAAGCTGTGGGTGCTGGACTACGAGCCCGAGCAGCCCCGTCAGGTCGAGCCGCTGATGGGCTACACCAGCTCCGGCGACATGAAGAGCCAGCTGCGCCTGCGCTTCGACAGCAAGGAAGAGGCGGTGGCCTATGCCGAGCGGCACGGCATCGCCTATCAGGTGCAGGAGCCGAAGGAGGCGACCCGGCGCCGCATCGCCTATTCCGACAATTTCAGCTTCCGCCGCGTCGGGCAGTGGACGCACTGACGCCGAGCCGGGGCGTGCCGCCGGCGCGCCCTGTCCTGCCGGCCGCCGCGAACCTGATCGCCGGTCTCTTGGCCCCGTAGCTCAGCTGGATAGAGCAGCCGCCTTCTAAGCGGCAGGTCCCTGGTTCGAGCCCAGGCGGGGTCGCCATCCCTGCGATGGTTTTCGGGCCGCGCACGTCCCGCGCCTGCCGCTCTGCCTCATGCGGGCCGCGGCGGTTTCACACTCCCGCCATCCGCATGGTCTTCGCTGCCGGACCTCACCCGTGCTCGGTCGTCTCGTCGGCTGAACGATGCGGAGCCGACGCATGCGCAGAGCCTTGTTCCTTGTCGTCGTCATTGCGAGCCTGATGCTTGGCGGCGCGCTGCTCCGGCTCGGCCTGATGCTGCCGCGCCCGGCCGAGGCGATGCCAGGAAGCGAGGTCGCCGGCCATTACGACTATGCCGGCATCGTCCACGGACATTCCGGCTTTTCCGGCGACGCCTATGGCAGCTATGACGACCTCGCCGGGGCCGCCGCCGCGCAGGGCCTGCGCTTCCTCGCCCTCACCGAACACAACAATCTGAGGGCGACGCTGGAGGGCATGGAAGGCTGGCACCACGGCGTGCTGATGCTCTCCGGCGTGGAGAGCTCCCGGCCGGAAGGCTATCTGCTGGCGCTGGGCACGCGGAGCTACCAGACCGCCCGGACGGACGCGACCGATCGTTTCCTCGCCGAGGCGGCCTCGCAGGACGGCGTCGTGCTGATCGCCCATCCGGGCCGGCCGAAATGGCAATGGTCGGGGCCTGTCGATTCCCGCATCGCCGGCATGGAGATCCTCGACCTCGCCGATTGCTTCTATGCCGCGCCGTTGCTCGACAAGCTGGCGCTGGTCCTGCTGTACCCCTTCCGGCGGGAGGCGGCCTTCCTGACGGTCTACGACGCGCCGGAGGCTGGCCTGCAACGCTGGGATGCGGTCAATGCGACGCGTCCCTTCGTCGGTACCTATGGTCCCGACTTCCACCAGTCGATCGGCCTTGTCGGATCGCTCAAGCTGCACTGGCCGCCGGCCGGCGACCTCATGCGGTTCGCGCGCGACCATGTCCTTCTCGACCGGCCGCTCGCCACCGAGGCACCGGTAGCGCGCGGGCAGGTGCTCGGTGGCATCGGGCGCGGCCATCTCTATGTGTCCGTCGACCTCGTCGGCGACGCCACCGGCTTCATGTTCGCCGCCACGCGCGGATCGGCGCAGGCCTGGATGGGGGATACGCTCGCCGGCACCGGCGCGGCCCGCTTCCGGGTCGACCTGCCGCCATCGGCCGAGCGCCTGCATCCGGTGGTGAGGCTCCTGCGCGACGGCGTCGAACTGGAGCGGCAGCCCTGGCGCGGTCAGCCGGTCGAGTTCACCGGCGTGCAGGCCGGTGCCTATCGCGTCGAGGTGCGGGTCCGCGTGCCCCGGTTCTTCGGCGGCACGCGCGAGATCGTCTGGATCTACGCCAATCCGATCCATCTCGCCGTCGCCTCGTGACGCCGTGATGGCCCCGGTCGCGCCGGCTCGCGGCTCCGGAGAAACCGGATGGTTTTCTCGCATCGGCCGAAATGTCGCCGGAAGATGCTCCGGCTTGCCGCGACTGTCTCGCTTCGCCGCCGCCTAAAATGGCCGCGAAGGGTGGTGCGGGCGCCATGAGGGCGCCCCGCGCCCGCAGTGACGGAGACGACGATGCTTGACCATTCCGGCCCCACCGACAACCAGCTGCATGCCTGGGACCGGGATCACTTCTTCCATCCCTCCACCGCCATGGGCACCCATGCACGCGGCGAGACGCCGAACCGCATCGTCACCGGCGGCGAGGGGGTCTACATCGTCGACCGCGACGGACGCCGCAGCCTCGACGCCTTCGGCGGACTTTATTGCGTGAATGTCGGCTATGGCCGGAAATCCATCGCCGATGCCATCGCCGACCAGGCGCACAAGCTCGCCTATTACCACGCCTATGCCGGCCACGGCTCCGAGCCCTCCATCGAGCTCGCCAAGATGGTGATCGACCGCGCGCCGAAGGGCATGAGCCGGGTGTTCTTCGGCCTGTCGGGCTCGGATGCCAACGAGACCAACATCAAGCTCATTCGCTACGTCAACAACGTGCTCGGCCGGCCGGAGAAGAAGAAGATCATCTCGCGCTGGCGCGGCTATCACGGCTCCGGCCTGATGACCGGCAGCCTCACCGGGCTGGCCGGCTTCCACAATCTGTTCGATCTGCCGATGGGCAACATCCTGCACACCGAGGCGCCGTATTATTTCCGCCGCGCCGATCGCAGCCTCACCGAGGAGCAGCTCTCCGATTTCTGCGCCGCCAGGCTGGAGGAGATGATCCTCGCCGAAGGGCCGGACACCGTCGCCGCCTTCGTCGGCGAGCCGATGCTCGGCACCGGCGGCATCGTGCCGCCGCCGGCCGGCTACTGGCCGAAGATCCAGGCGGTGCTGAAGAAGTACGACATCCTCTTGGTGGTCGACGAGGTCATCACCGGCTTCGGGCGGCTCGGCACCATGTTCGGCTCGGATTTCTACGGGATGGAGCCGGACCTCATCACCATCGCCAAGGGCCTCACCTCGGCCTATGCGCCGCTGTCGGGCGTCATCGTCTCCGACAAGGTGTGGAAGATCCTCGTCGACGGCTCCGACACGTTCGGCCCCATCGGCCATGGCTGGACCTATTCCTCGCACCCGCTCTGCGCCGCCGCCGGCGTCGCCAACCTCAAGCTGATCGACGAGCTCGACCTCCTCGCCAATGTCCGCGAGGTCGGCCCCTATCTGCGCGCGGCGCTGGCCGACGCACTGGGCGGCCATGAGCTGGTCGGCGAGGTGCGCGGCGAGGGCATGCTCGCCGCCGTCGAGCTGGTGAAGGACAAGGACGACCGGGTGTTCTTCGAGCCTTCCAACAAGGTCAGCGTCCGCGTCGCGGCGGCGATGCTGGAGCGCGGCGTCATCGCCCGCGCCATGCCGCAGGGCGACATCATCGGCTTCGCCCCGCCGCTCTGCCTCACCCGCGAGGAGGCCGACATCGTCGTCGACGCGACCAGGCAGGCGGTGGAGACCGTCGCGGCCAGCCTTTGATCGATCCGTTGGCTAAGTAGGCGTCCCGGCTTTTGCCGGGTCGCCTAGCGTCCTAAACAGATTGGCGGGGCGGCTACCGCGCCCGCCCGACTCGTTCCCGGAGAAGCTTCATGAAGATCGGCGCCCTGTTCCCGCAATTCGAGATCGGCACCGATCCGAAGACCATCAAGGAGTTCGCCGTCGTATCCGAGGAGCTCGGCTACACGCATCTCACCGCCTTCGACCAGATCATCGGCCTCAACAAGGCGAGCCGGCCGGGCTGGACCTATGTCCATGACGCCGAGGACATGTTCCACGAGCTGTTCGTGCTGTTCGGCTACCTCGCGGCGGTGACCACGAAGATCGACTTCGTCACCGGCGTGCTGGTGCTGCCGATGCGCGGCACCGCGCTGGTTGCCAAGCAGGCGGCCGAGGTCGACCTGCTCTCCGGCGGCCGGCTGCGGCTCGGCGTCGGCGTCGGCGTGAAGCCGGAGGAGTTCGAGGCGTGCGGCGAGGAATTCGGCAATCGTGGCAGGCGGATGGACGAGCAGATTGATGTTCTGCGCAAACTCTGGTGCGCCGATCTGATCAGCTATGAGGGCAAGTATCACCGCATCGAGGATGGCGGCATCAACCCGCTGCCGGTGCAGCGGCCGATCCCGATCTGGATCGGCGGCGTGTCGGAGGCGGCGATCCGCCGGGTCGCCAAGCTCGGCGATGGCTGGCTGCCGAACTTCCAGGCCGATGACACCGGCAAGCGCGGCATCGAGGAGATGAAGGCGCAGGCGCGCGCCAATGGCCGCGACCCGGACGCCATCGGCATCGAGGCGACCATGACCATCATCGACCGCACCCCGGCCGAGCTTGCCGAGGAGGTGGAGGCGTGGCGCGCCATCGGCGCCACCCACATCACCGTCAACACCATGCCCGAGCGCTGGGTCGAGGAGGAGAAGCGCTGGAACAAGGCGGCGATCGGCGGACTTCACGATCCGCAGGCGCATATCGAGGCGATCCGCGAGTTCCGCGCCGCCCTGCCGCATCTGTTCTGACGGCCGGGCAAGGGAGAAGGCGGCATGCCGGTTTTCGCGCGCGGGGAGTATCTCGCCCGCCTCGCCCGGGTGAAGGCGCGGATGCGCGAGCGCGGCCTCGATGTGCTCGTCTGTGCCGATCCGGCGAGCATGAACTACCTCACCGGCTATGACGGCTGGTCGTTCTACGTGCACCAGTATGTCGTGGTCGGCCTCGATCGCGAGGAGCCGCTCTGGGTCGGCCGGGCGATGGACGCGCCCGGCGCCCGGCTCACCGCCTTTCTCGGCGCCGATTCGATCCGCGCCTATCCCGAGAGCCACGTCGATTCGCCGCGGCTGCACCCCGCGCAGTTCCTTGCCGGGGTGATCGCCGATCTCGGCTGGGGGCGGGCGGTGGTCGGCGTCGATCTCGACGCCTTCTACTTCACCGCCCGCGCCTATCTCGAACTCGGCAAGGCGCTGCCCGCCGCGCGGCTGGTCGATGCCGAGCTCCTGGTCGCCTGGGTCCGGCTGGTGAAGTCGGAGGCGGAGATCGAACTGATGCGCGGCGCCGCCGCCATCGTCTCCAACGCGATGACGGTCGGCATGCAGGCGGTGGCGCCGGGCGTGCGCGAATGCGACGCGGTGGCGGAGATCACCGCCGCGCAGTTCCGCGGCAGTGCCGGCTTCTGGGGCGACTATCCCGCCGCGCTCGCCAATGTGCCGCATGGCGAGAAGACCGCCGCGCCGCACCTCACCTGGACCGGCGAGCGCTACAAGCACGGCGAGGTCGCCTATCTCGAGCTCGGCGGCTGCCACGCCCGCTACCATGCGGCGCTGGCGCGCACGCTCTACATGGGCACGCCGCCGGCCGCGCTGCTCGACGTGGTGAAGGTGGTGGCCGAGGGCATGGAGGTGGCGCTCGACGCCGCTCGTGCCGGAACCACCGCCCATGAGGTGGCGAGCGTCTGGAATCGCGTCATCGCCCGCGCTGGCTATGAAAAGCCCTCGCGCATCGGCTATTCCATCGGTCTCAACTACCCGCCGGACTGGGGCGAGCGCACGCTCAGCCTGCGCGAGGGCGAGCATGCGGTTCTGGAAGAAAACATGTGCTTCCACATGATCCTTGGCATGTGGATGGACGATTGGGGCTATGAGCTCAGCGAGACCTTTCGCATCACCGCCTCCGGCGCGCCGGAGGTGCTGACGGATTTTCCGCGCGAACTGGTGATCAAGCCCTGACGGGGGAACGATGACGATACCAGAGGAGAATTCGCGGGCGCAGGTGCTGGCGCTGTGCGGCGGCATCGGCGGGGCCAAGCTGGCGCTCGGCCTCTACCGCACGCTGGGGCCGGGCCATCTCACCGTGGCGGTCAATACCGGCGACGACTTCACCCATCTCGGCCTGCATGTCTCGCCTGACATCGACACCGTCGCCTACACGCTGGCCGGGCTGAACGATACCGAGCGCGGCTGGGGCCTCGCCGGCGAGACCTGGCACTTCATGGAGGCGCTCGGCCGGCTCGGCGGCGACACCTGGTTCCAGCTCGGCGACCACGACCTCGCCACCCATGTGGTGCGTACGCAGCGCCTGGCGGCCGGCGAGACTCTGTCGCAGGTGACGGCCGGGATCGCCGCGCGGCTCGGCCTGCACGCCCGGCTGCTGCCGATGAGCGACGATCCGGTGCGCACCCTGATTGACACCGAGGAAGGCCGGCTGGCCTTCCAGAACTATTTCGTCGAGCACCGCTGCCGGCCGCGCGTCACCGGCATCACCTTCGCCGGCGCCGAGACGGCGAAGCCGCAGGAGGACGTGCTGGCGCTGCTCGCCGACGGCACGCTGGCCGCCATCGTCATCTGCCCGTCCAACCCGTATCTGTCGGTCGATCCCATGCTGGCGATCCCCGGCCTGCGCGAGGCGCTGAAGGCTTCGCCGGCGCCGGTCATCGCGGTGTCCCCGATCGTCGGCGGCAAGGCGGTGAAGGGACCGACCGCCAAGATCATGGAGGAGCTCGGCCTGCCGGTGTCGATCCGCGCCATCGCCGACCATTATCGCGACCTCATCGACGGCTTCATCCTCGACGACGCCGATGCGGCGGATTCCACCGGCCTCGGCATCCCCTCGGTGGCGACCCGCACGCTGATGGAGACGCTGGGCGACCGCGAGCGGCTCGCCCGCTCGGTGCTCGACTTCGCCGCCGGCCTGCGCCGCCATCGCTGACGGCACGCCGGACGCCTGATTCCCCGTGCACGCGCCGGCTCCCTCTCCCGGTCGGGGAGAGGGCTGGGGTAAGGAGCCTTCGCCCGGCGGCGATCGACCCCGCCGTCGTCGGGCTCAACGCAGCTGCGCGATCCGCTCCAGCATCAGCTCGTAGAAGGGCGGGTTGTCGAGGTCGCGCAGCACCAGGCAATTGGCCGGCTTCTTGGTGACGTTCCACCAGTCGACCACCGTCATGCCGGAGGTCACCGGTGAGTGGATCTCCACCTCGACATGGCATTTGCGGCCGGTGAACAGGTCCGGCCGCAGCAGGTAGCCGATCACGCAGGGATCATGCAGCGGGTAGCTGTCGGTGCCGAATTTCTTGTTGCCGTAGTCCTGGTAGAACTCGGCCATGCCGGCCGCCTCCACCGCCGCGCGGGTGCCCACGGCGCGCAACCGCCGCAGCCAGTCCGGCGTCATCAGCGCCTTGTAGGTGACATCGATCGGCACCATCGTCACCGGCGCGCCGGAGGCCAGCACCACATGCGCCGCATGCGGATCGACATAGATGTTGAACTCCGCCGCCGGGGTGGTGTTGCCGCCCTCGAAGAAGCCGCCGCCCATGAACACCACTTCGGCGAGGCGCGGGATGATCGCCGGCTCCTTGATCATCGCCACGGCGAGATTGGTCATCGGCCCGAGCGTGCAGACCGTAATTTCTCCGGGCGCCGCCGCCATCACCGTGTCGATGATGAAGTCGACGCCGTGCTTGTCGCCGACCGGCGCCGAGGGTGGCGGCAGGTCGCAGCCGTCGAGGCCGCTCGGCCCGTGCACATATTCGGCGGTAAAGCCGGGCTTCACCATCGGGCGCGGGCAGCCGGGATAGACCGGGATGTCGGCGCGCCCGGCGAGCTCGATCACCATCTGCGCATTCACCGTGGTGCGGGCGAGCGGCACATTGCCGTGCACCGAGGTGACACCGACCACCTCCAGTTCGTCCGGTGAGCCGAGCGCCAGCAGCAGCGCGAAGGCGTCGTCCTGTCCGGGGTCGGTGTCGATGATGATCTTGCGTCGCGTCATGGGTCCTTGAGTCCGTCGGTTCGGGTGGGCAGACGATACGCCGGACGCCCCGGAGAAAAGCCGGGCGACACCCGCTCGCTTCGCCGAAAATCCTTCGGACGGTCGGCCGTGTGTCGGGTTTTCTTTCCCTCGGCGCCCATTAACGTGGGGAGGTCATGTGCAGTGTCGGCTTTTCCGCGTCGAATGCGACGCCGGGGCCGGCTTTGTGCCAAAGAATAATCCGCAAGCGACCTGACCGGAGAGAGGCACGACGATGAAGAATTTTCTGTCCCTGGCATTTTGCAGTGCACTCGCTCTCGCAGCGGTGCAGGGCCCGGCGCGCGCCGCCGATCCCATCCAGATTGGCGTGATCGCCAACCTCACCGGCTCGGCGGTGAAGACCAGCGTGCAGATGACCCGCGGCGTTGAGCTCGCCGCCGACGCCATCAACGCCGCCGGCGGCATCGATGGCCGGCCGGTGAAGCTGATCGTCGAGGATTCGGAGAACCGCGCCCAGGAAGCGCTGAACGCCGCCAACAAGCTCTACAATGTCGACAAGGTGCCGGCCGCCATCATGTTCGGCGGCTCGGGCCTGATGATCCCGGTGGCGGAGCTGGCCAAGGAGAAGGGCCGGGTGCTGGTCAACACCTCGTCCTCCTCGCCCAAGCTCGGCAATTATCCCGGCACGCTGTTCTCGATCCTGCCGCTCGACGACATTGTCGGCAAGGAACTCGGCCTGCTGATCGCCGACAGCGGCGCCAAGACCGCCGCCATCGTGGTGCCAAACTCCACCTTCGGCCTCGGCGTCGCCGAGGCGGCGGCCGCCGCCTTCGAATCGAAGGGCGGCAAGATCGTCAAGAAGGTCGCCTTCACCGAGGGCCAGCCGGACTACCGCGCCGACATCCAGCCGGTGGTGCCGGTGAAGCCGGACGTGATCATCACCGCCGGCTATGGCGATGATTCCCGCGCCATGCTGAAGGCCGCCCGCGAGCTCGGCATCACCGCCAAGTGGTACGCCGCCTATCCCTCGATCCTCGAGCTCGAGAACAAGGCCTTCGTCGAGGGCAAGCTGTTCGGCGTCGACAATGGCGGCTACGCCCAGCCGGCCGGCAAGGCGGTCGCCGACAAGTACGGCGCCAAGTTCAACGGCACCGCCGACCTGATGGCGCATGTCTATTACGGCTATGACGCGCTGATGGTCATCGCCGCCGCCATCAAGAAGGCCGGCAGCGCCGAGCCCGCCGCCATCGCCAAGGCGCTGCCCGAAGTGGTGTCGAGCTATGACGGCGCCACCGGCAAGATCGTGTGGGATGCCCGCGGCCAGCGCGTCTCCCCGCCGATCGACGTCATCGAGTACAAGGGCGGCGACTTCGTCACCACCGCCACCCGCAACTGACGCCTGATGCCAGCACCGCCCGGCGCGCCCAGCGCGTCGGGCGGTTCCGCCTGTCCGGCGAATGCCTCGACCTCCTCCCCGTCGACATCGTGCCCGCCGGCATCCTGCCCGTCCGCTCCTTGGGAAGCTTTCCCCGCCCGTGCTCCAGGTCCTGTTCAATTCCCTCGTCTATGCCAGCATGATCGCGGTGATCGCGGTCGGGGTGGCGCTGTGCTACTCGATCCTGCGCTTCGCCAATTTCGCGCATATCCAGTTCGCGGTGGTCGGCGGCTATCTCACCTACAGCTTCGCCGCCATTCCCGGCCTGCCGCTGCCCGCCGCCGTGGCGCTGAGCGCGGTGGCCACCGGCCTCATCGCCATCCTCGTCGATATCCTGGTCTTCAGCCGCCTGCGCGACATCACGCCGGAGGGCAAGATGATCGTCTCCTGGGGCGTCGCGCTGTTCATCCGCTCGGTGGTGGCCATCATCTATGGCGGCGGCGGGCGTGCCTTCGACATTTCCTCCGAGGCGGTGATCGTCGGCGACGCGGTGTTCACCACCCTCGACGCGCTGGTGGTCGCGGTGGCGGCGGTGCTGATGCTGCTGCTGCACCTGTTCCTCAATCGCACCCGCATCGGCTCGGGGCTACGCGCGCTGGCCTCGAACGCCGATCTCGCGGTCACCCGCGGCATTCCCGGCGAGCGGCTGATCCGGCTGATGTGGTTCCTCTCCGGCGCGCTCGCCGCCATCGGCGGCACGCTGCTCGCCTTCGAGACCCGCCTGCAGCCGAACATGGACCTCATCATCCTCCTGCCGGTCTTCGCCGCCGTCACCATTGGCGGCCTGTCCAACGTGTTCGGCGCGGTCCTCGGCGCGCTGATCCTGTCCTTCGCGCAGAACCTGCTGATCTATGTCGACTTCGGCGCCCTGTTCGGCGGCGACAGCTGGCAGATCCCCACCCAGTTCCGTGACTATGTCGCCGTCCTCGCGCTGGTCGTGGTGCTGCTCCTGCGCCCGCGCCTGTCGCCGCTGGCGGGGAGGTGAGGCGATGCTCGATTTCGCGATCTACTGCCTCACCATCATCGCCGTCTGGTCGGTGCTCGGCCTCAGCCTCAACATCCAGTTCGGACTCACCGGCCTCGTCAATTTCGGCCAGGTGCTGCCCTTCGGCCTCGGCGCCTATGCCGCTGCGCTCGCCGCGCAGGCGGGCCTGCCCTGGCCGGCCGGCGCCGCGCTCGGCCTCGTCGTCGCCGTGGCTGTCTCGCTTATGGTGCTGCTGCCGGCGCGCCGGCTGTCGCAGGATTACTGGGCGCTGATCACGCTGGGCGCCGGCGAACTGTTCCGCCTCACCGCGCTCAACGCGCCGAGCCTCGGCGGCGCCGACGGCCTCACCGTGCCGCGCTTCGCCGACCCGCATCTGGCACTGGGCGCCGCGCTGGCGCTGATGGCGGCGGCGTGGCTGGTGTCGCACCGCATTTCTCACTCGCCGTTCGGCCGCCTCCTGAAGGTGCTGCGCGAGGACGAGGTGCTGGCCGCCACGCTCGGCCGCAACCCGGTCTCCTATCAGCGCACCGTCTCGATCATCGCCTGGGCGATGGCGGCGGCGGGTGGCGTGCTCTACGCCCATATCGTCGGCTATGTCTCGCCGAGCAGCTTCACCGTCACCGAGACCTTCATCGTCTGGACGGCGCTGATCCTCGGCGGTCCCGGCAACAATCTCGGCGTCGTCGTCGGCGCGGCGGCTGTGCAGCTGCTCAGCGTGTCCTCGCGCTTCGTCGCCTCCTGGATCGACCTGCCGGCCGACGTGCTGGCCAATGGCCGGCTCGCGCTGTTCGGGCTGGTGCTGGTGCTGATGTTCCTGTTCCGCCCGCAGGGGCTGGTTCCCGAGAAGAAGGAGGTCCGCGATGCTCAGCGTCGATAAGGTGTCGCTGTCCTTCGGCGGCTTCCAGGCGCTGCGCGCGGTGTCGCTCGTGGCGATGCCGGCCAGCATCACCGGCATCATCGGGCCCAACGGCTCCGGCAAGTCGACGCTGCTCAACGTCGTCGCCGGCGTCTATGTGCCGGATTCCGGCGCGGTGACGCTGAACGGTCGCCCGCTCGCCTAT
Source organism: Ancylobacter sonchi (assembly GCF_018390695.1). GTDB lineage: Bacteria > Pseudomonadota > Alphaproteobacteria > Rhizobiales > Xanthobacteraceae > Ancylobacter > Ancylobacter sonchi. Next base: position 442,751 of record NZ_JAHBGF010000028.1, read on the forward strand.
GGCCGGCCCGAGCAGGTGGCGGCGGCCGGCATCGGCCGCACCTTCCAGGTGCCGCGCCTCGCGCACCGGCTCACCGTGTTCCAGAACATGATGGCCGGCGAGCGCGACCAGGCCGGGGAGGGCGTGTTCAACCTGTTCCTGCGCCCCGCCGCCGTGTCCTCGCGCGAGGCGGAGATCGCCGGCCGCGCCGAGGCGATGCTGAAGCGCCTCGGCCTCGCCCACAAGGCCAACGACTATGCCGGCTCGCTCTCCGGTGGCCAGCAGAAGCTGCTGACCATGGGCATGCTGCTGATGTCCGATCCCGCCGTGCTGCTGCTCGACGAGCCGGCGGCCGGCGTCAACCCGGTGCTGATCGAGCAGCAGGCGGCGCTGCTGCACGAGCTGAAGGCGGAAGGCCGCATCGTCATGCTGATCGAGCACAATATGGAAATGATCGCCAATGTCTGCGACCGGGTGTTCGTGCTCGACGCCGGGGAGCTGATCGCCGCCGGCACCCCGGCGGAGATCCGCGCCGACGAGCGGGTGGTGCGCTCCTATCTCGGCATGCCGGCGTGACCGCGATGACCGATGTACTGACGCTCTCCAACCTTACCGCCGGCTACGGCCCGATCACCGTGCTGGACGATCTCTCGCTCACCCTGCGCGCGGGGGAGGTGGTCGCGCTGCTCGGCGCCAATGGCTCGGGCAAGTCGACGGTGCTGAAGACCGCCATGGGGCTGACCCGCGTGCGCTCCGGCTCGATCGCGCTCGGCGGGCGCGACGTCACCCAGCTGCCGGCGCATGGCCGGGCGGCGGCCGGCCTCGGCTATGTGCCGCAGACCCGCAACGTATTCGGCGACATGAGCGTCGCCGACAATCTGCGGATGGGCGCCTATCTCCGGCCGAAGACCTTCGAGCAGGAGGTGGAGAAGGTGTTCGCGCTGTTCCCGCGCCTCAAGGAGCGGCGGCGGGCGCTGGCCGGCAACCTGTCCGGCGGTGAGCGGCGCATGCTGGCCATCGGCTCGACGTTGCTGCTCAACCCCTCGGTGCTGCTGCTCGACGAGCCGTCGAGCGATCTCGCCCCGGCCACCGTCGACCTTGTCTTCGAGGCGATCGCCGACGTCCACAAGCGGCTGTCGATCCCGATCCTCTTGGTCGAGCAGAACGTCGCCAAGGCGCTCGCCCTGGCCAGCCGCGTCTGTGTGCTGGTGCGCGGGCACGAGGCGCTGGACGCGCCGGTCGGCGAGGTCGATACCCACGATCTGCACGCGCTGTTCCTCGACGGCGGCGTGCGTACCAGCTGAGGGAGCCGCCATGATCGCCAATCCGCCGCCCTGGCCGAATGGCGCGCGCTGCGCCGTCGCCTTCAGCTTCGATGTCGACGCCGACAGCGTCGTGCACGCCGCCCATCGCGCCGGCGCGGCCGACCTGCCGCAGGCGCTGGCGCATATGCGCTACGATCCCTTCGTCGGCACGCCGCGCCTTGCCGATATGTTCGCCCGCGCCGGCGTGCCGTTGACCGCCTTCGTGCCGGGCTGGGTGATCGAGACCTATCCCGCCGCCATCGAGACGCTGCTGAAGGCCGGCGCCGAGATCGGCCATCACGGCCATTTCCACGAATGGCCAAGCAAGCAGACGCGGGACGAGGAACTCGCCACGCTGCGGCGCGGCAGCGAGGTGATCGAACGCTTTTGCGGTGCGAAGCCGCGGGGGTACCGCGCGCCCTATTACGGCCTGTCCCGCTCCACCTTCGACCTGCTGATCGAGGAGGGGTTCACCTATGATTCTTCGCTCTTCGCCGACGATATCCCGCTCCGGCTCGACAATGGCCGGGGCAGCCTGATCGAACTGCCGGTGCCGGCCTCGGTGGACGACTACAACCAGTACGTTTCCGCCCGCGCCTTCGATTACCTGATGACAATCTCGCCGCCCTCGCAGGCGCTGGCGGTGTTCCGCGAGGAGTTCGACGCGTTCTGGGAGTTCGGTGGCCTGTTCGTGCCGGTCTGGCACCCCGCGGTGAGCGGTCGCCCGGCGCAGGCGCTTGCCATCCGCGCGCTCATCGAGCACATGCAGGCCAAGGGGGACGTCTGGTTCGCGACGCTCGCGCAGGTTGCCGAGCACGTCCGGGCGCTGGAGGCGGAAGGCCGGTGGGTACCGCGCGGCGAGAAAATTCCCTTCCATATTGGAACGATTCTCGATTAATCTCGACTTATCCTATTGTTTGGATAGTTGTTTCTTATGGTGCGCTGCATTCCATATTGCGCAGATTTCGTCTACTAGTTGTCTATGAATTCATACCATTTCACCCCGGCTGGCCGGCCGCGCGCGCGGCATTACGGCATACCCTTCGAAGGGGTGCCGGGGCCGAATAACGCCATCACCGACGTGCCCGGCGTCGCCGTGGGCTATGCCACTCTCATCGAGGGCGAAGGCCCGCTGGTGGTGGGGGAGGGGCCGGTGCGCACCGGCGTCACCGCCATCCTGCCGCGCCCGCGCGATCAGCTCGCCGCCCCGGTCTTCGCCGGCCTGTTCAGCGCCAATGGCAATGGCGAGATGAGCGGCTCGCACATCATCGAGGAGATCGGCGCCTTCAATTTCCCGATCACCATCACCAACACCCATAGCTGCGGCGTTACCCGCGACGCCACCCTCGGCTGGATGAACGCGCGGGCGCCTTCGGTGATGGAGGACGCCTGGGGCCTCCCGGTCGCCGCCGAGACCTATGACGGCTTCCTCAACGACATTAACGGCTTCCATGTGAAGCCGGAGCATGTCTTCGCCGCCATCGACAGTGCGGCGGAAGGGCCGATCGAGGAAGGCAGCGTCGGCGGCGGCACCGGCATGATCGTGTTCAATTTCAAGGGCGGCTCCGGTACCGCCTCGCGCCGCGTCGAGTGGGCCGGGGAGAGCTCCACCGTCGGCGCCTTCGTGCAGGCGAATTTCGGCCAGCGCCGCAACCTGATGATTCGCGGCCGTCGTGTCGGCGCCGAACTCGCCGAGCCGGCGATGATCGAGCGCACGCCGCTCATGGAGAAGGGCTCGATCATCGCGGTGATCGCCACCGATGCGCCGTTCCTGCCGCATCAGCTCAAGCGGCTGGCGCGCCGGGTGCCGCTCGGCGTCGCCTGGACCGGCGGGCTCGGCTATCACTCGTCCGGCGACATCTTCCTCGCCTTCTCGACCGCCAATGCCGAGGCCGCCACCGGCGCCAGCGGCCGGCGGCTCGCTGCGGAATTTGTACCCGAGGCCGACATCGATCGGTTTTTTGACGCATTGGTGCATAGCGTCGAGGAGGCCATCCTCAATGCGATGGTCGCCAATGACGACATGACCGGACGTGACGGTAATTTTGTACCGGCCTTGCCGAAGGATTGGTTGAAGCGCAGTTACGGCTGATTGCGGCGCTCAGCGCCAACGAAAGGACGAACCGATGGCAGGCGACAGGTTGGACGCGGTGGATGTGCGCATCCTCGCCCTGCTGCAGAAGAACGGGCGCATCAAGAAGGTCGAGCTGGCCTCCGCCATCGGTCTGTCGCTGAGCTCCTGCTGGGATCGGCTCCAGAAGATGGAGCAGGCCGGCTATGTGCGCGGCTATCGCGGCGAGATCGATCTCGCCCGCTTGGTCAAGACCGAGCTGATCTTCACCACGCTGACGCTGCAACACCATACCAGCGCGCATTTCGCCCGCTTCGAGCAGGTGGTGAAGACGATCCCCGAGGTTCTGGCCTGCCATGCGGTCGGCGGCGGCATCGACTACATCCTGCAGATCATCGCGCGCAACATAACCCATTACCAGGAGATCATCGACGACCTGCTGACCCGCGAGATCGGCATCTCCGTCTATTTCACCTATGTGGTGACCAAGACGGTGAAGCGTTTCGAGGGTTATCCGATCGCCGAGCTGCTGGACGTCTCGCTGGAGAGCGAGGAGCCGCCGCGCCAGCGCCGCGGCGGTTGAGCCAGCTTCAGCCGCGCCCGACGAAGGGGGCGGCGCTCGCCATCACCGTCATGGTCAGCACATTGGCGTCGAGCGGCAGGCTCGCCATATAGGCGACCGCACGGCCGGCGTGGACGGGGTCGAACACCGGCTCGACCATGATCTGGCCGTTGGCCTGCAGGATGCCGGTCTTCATCTTCGCCGCCATGTCTGTGTCGGCATTGCCGATATCGATCTGGCCGCAGGCGATGTTGTGCACCCGCCCTTCCAGCGCCACCTGCTTGGTCAGTCCGCTCACCGCGTGCTTGGTGGCGGTGTAGGGGGCGGTCAGCGGGCGCGGCGCATGCGCCGAGATCGAGCCGTTGTTGATGATGCGCCCGCCCTTCGGCGTCTGCGCCTTCATCAGCCGGATCGCCGCCTGCGAGCACAGAAACACCCCGGTCAGGTTGACGTTCACCACGCGCTGCCAATCGTCGAACGACACGTCCTCGATCGGCGCGCCGGGCGACCAGCCGCCGGCATTGTTGAACAGCAGGTCCAGCCGGCCGAAGCGTGCCGCGATCTCGGCGAACAGCGCGTCGATCGACGCCTTGTCGCTGACATCGGCCGGCAGCACCTGCGCCGCCGCGCCGATCTCGCCGGCCAGCGCCTCGAGCGGCTCGCGCCGGCGGCCGGTCAGCGCCAGCGTCCAGCCATCGGCGGCAAGCGCCAGGGCGGCGGCCTTGCCGATGCCGGTGCCGGCGCCGGTGACGAGGGCGATCTTTCGGGAAGCGTCGGGCGTGGCGTTCATGGCGTTCCTCGTTCGGCCGGGAGCCGGGTTCCTGTCGCCCGGAGATGTTCTCCAAGGGCGATGGAAAGAGAAATTTGGAACCGGACGGCTACGACATCGTTATTGCAGCAGGAGATCCTGAACCTCAGGGAGGATTCAAGAAATGCCTGCTATTCTTATGTGGCTGATCGGCATTCCGATCCCGATCATCATTCTTCTCTACCTGCTCACCTGACCGGACGCGAACCGTTCAGCTTCGGCAGCTTCATGAAAGCCCGGATGGCAGAGCATGCCTCCGGGCTTTTCTACGCTCAGCGATAGGGCGGCCGGGGAATATTGTTGTGTGCTGCCCTGAGCGCCGCCGACCAGCGCTCGCGCAAATCGTGGAAATAGGCCTCGCCCGGCTCGATGCGGTAATTGAGCTCGGATTGGCCGGCATCGCGGCGCGCCACCAATATGTCGATCGGCATGCCCACCCCGAGATTCGAGCGCATGGTCGAATCCATCGAGATCAGCCCGAGCTTCAGCGCGTCATAGAGGTCGGTATTGTAGGTGACCGAGCGGTCCAGCACCGGCTTGCCGTATTTGTGCTCGCCGATCTGCAGGAACGGCGTGTCGCTGGTGCATTCGATGAAGTTGCCGGCGGCATAGATCATGAACAGCCGCAGCCGGCCGCCATTCACCTGACCGCCGAACAGGAAGGAGACGTCGAAGCGCAGGTCGGCGTCCTTCAGCCCCTCGGCATAGAGGCCGTGCACATGGCGGATGGCGCGGCCGACCAGCTGGGTCGCGCGGAACATGCTGGAGGTGCCGGCCAGCGTCTCCTTCTCGCCCGTCTCCGGGTTGTCGAGGCCTTCCTGCAGGGTGGAGATCACCGCCTGCGAGATCGAGAGGTTGCCGGCGGTGGCCAGCGCCATCACGTGCCGGCCCGCCTCCTCGAAGACGTGCAGCTTGCGGAAGGTCGAGACATTGTCGAGCCCCGCATTGGTGCGGGTGTCGGCGATCATGACGAGACCGTCGCGCACCAGGATTCCGCAGCAATAGGTCATTGAAGGCACTTCCCCCGACGCGCGCATGGCGCATGTTCATGGCGCGTCCTTATAGCGGGACGCTTCGTGGACGGGCAATATCAGCCCTGGATCTGGCGGCTCGATTGGTCGACGGTGAGGGCCACCGACAACACCTCGTCACCTCCGCCATAGCGGTTGCCGCGTACCGGCGCGGCGCTGAGATAATCGAGGCCGACCGCAACGCGCACATAGGCGTCGGTCGGGCAGACATCGTTGGCGGCATCGAAGCCGACCCAGCCAAATCCCTCGACATAGGCCTCCGCCCAGGCATGCCCGGCCTGGTGGCCGGCTCCCTGCTCGGCATGGGCCCCGTCCCCCACCAGATAGCCGCTGACATAGCGGGCGGGTATGCCGAGGTGACGGGCGCAGCCGATGAAGACATGCGCGAAGTCCTGGCAGACGCCGCGCTTCAGCGTAAAGGCCTCGGCCGCCTTGGTGGAGACCACGGTGGGATCGGGATCGTAGGTCATGCCCTTCGCCAGCCCGCCCATCAGCCGGTGCAGCCGGGCCAGGCGGTCGGCCTCGCCGGCGATGGCGTCGTGCGCGAATTCCCGCATTTCGGCGCTGGATTCGGTCAGCTCGCTGTCGCGCAGGAACAGGCTGGGCGGGAAGCGCTCCACCGTGCCGCGCACCACGCCGGAGGTGTCCTGAGTCTCCACCTCGCCCTCGACGGTGACGCGCAGCTCGGCGAGCGGCCCGTCGATGGCGAAGGTGTGGGAGAGGTTGCCGAAGGCGTCCTCATGCGCCTGCAGCCGGCAGCTCTCCGAGACGTCGATGCGCCAGGCGACGACATATTGCCCGTCATGGCTGCGCGGGGTCAGCCGCAGGATCTGGATGGCGCCCTTGGCCGGCGGTTCGTAGCGGTAGACGGTCGCGTGGCTGACATGGATACGCATGGGAACACCGTTGGCGGCGCGGAAGGCATCAGGGAAGCGGCAGACAAAGCTCGTGGAAGGCACGGCCCGTTCGGCACGTCAGGCGCGGCGGCGTGCGCCGGTCACAGCAGATACTGCTCCGTCACCGTGGCGCCGAGCCGGTTGTTCTCGGAGACGAAGGTCTCGATATATTCGTGCAGTCCGGTCTGAAACACGTCGTCCATCCGGCTGTTGGACAGCCGAGTGAAGGTGGAACGGGCCAGCCGTTGCGCGGTTCCCTGCCGTCCATAATAGGCAGCGATGTCATCGAGATAACGCGAGATGTTCTGGTAGCAGCTGGTGAGCGAGCGCGGCATCTGCGCGTTTAGGATCAGCAGGTCGGCCACCAGCCACGGCTTCACGCTCTCGCGGTACACCCAGTGGAACGAGGTCAGCGCCGACACCGAGCGCAGGATCGACGACCACTGGAAATAGTCGAGCGGCCCGCCAATGTGCTCGGTCTCCGGCAGCAGCACGTGATACTTCACGTCGAGGATGCGCGCGGTGTTGTCGGCACGCTCGACATACATGCCGACGCGGGAGAACCAGAACGCGTCGTTGCGCAGCATGGTGCGATAGGCGGCGCCGTCGAAACGCAGCGAGGTTTCCTTCACGAAGGAGAGGAAGCGCGCCAGCTCCTCGCGGGTCATGTCCTTGGTGGAATAGCGCTTCAGCTCCAGCCAGGAGGAGTTGATGGTCTCCCACATCTCGATGGTCAGCGCGGTGCGCACCGAGCGGGCATTGGTCCGGGCAATCTCGAAGCAGTTGCGGATCGAGGAGGGGTTTTCCGGCGCGAAGGCGAGGAAGTTGATGACGTTCTGCTCGGTGGCGTCCTCGCCATGCACCAGCTTGAACTGGTCGGCGCAGCCGGCGGTCAGCAGAGCCGAGCGCCATTCATTGGTGGAGCCGCCATAGGCGACCGGCAGCTGGGCGAGGCGCTGGGTGACGTCGAGCAGGCGCGCGAGACAGTCGGCGCGCTCCATGTAGCGGGCAAGCCAGTAAAGATTGTCGGCGGTACGTGACAGCATGAGAACCCGCGCCTTATTTGGCGTTGCGCCAGGCGAGCGTGGCAAGGCCCGCCCCGATGAGAAGGGAGCCGCCGATGCGGTTCACCGCGACGACGACCGAGGAATTGCTGATGGCGCCGCGCAGCCTGCCGGCCACCAGCGCGTAGGTGAAGGCATTAGCCGCCGCCAGCACCAGGAAGGTGGTCTCGAACACCACCATCTGGCCGAGCATCGGCCGGGAGGTGTCGAGGAACTGCGGCAGGAACGCCACGAAGAAGGTGAGGCTCTTGGGGTTGAGCGCCGTCACCAGCCACGCATGCGCCAGCATCTTCAGCGCCCGTCCCCGGCCCTGGCCGTTCCCCTGCGCCGGGGCGACCAGCGGGCTGGCGCCGGCGCGCCACAGCTTGATGCCGAGCCAGATCAGGTAGAGCGCGCCGATCCATTTCAGCACGGTGAACAGCGCGGCGGAGGTGGCGAGCAGCGCCCCGAGCCCGAGCATGGAGAGCGTCATCGCCGTGAAATCGCCGAGCGCCACGCCGGCGGCGACCGGCAGGGCGACCTTGCGTCCCTGTCCCAGCGCGTAGGAAACGACGAGCAGGATGGTCGGCCCGGGGATGAGCAGCAGCACCGCCGAAGCGGCGACGAAGGCCAGCCAGGTCTCGATGCTCATGTCAGACTCTCCCTGAACCTGCCGACCCTCTCCCTTAGGGGAGAGGGCGTTACCCCATCCTGCCTCAGTTCTCCTCCAGCACCCAGGTGTCCTTGGTCCCGCCGCCCTGGCTGGAATTCACCACCAGCGAGCCCGCCTGCAGCGCCACCCGCGTCAGCCCGCCCGGCACGATGCGCACCTTGTCCGATCCGGTCAGCACGAAGGGCCGCAGGTCGACATGGCGTGGCGCGATGCCTTCCTCGACGAAGGTCGGGCAGGTGGACAGCGCCAGCGTCGGCTGGGCGATGAAGTTGTTGGGGTCCTGCTTCAGCTTGGCGCGGAACAGTTCGATCTGCGCCTTGTCCGCCCGCGGGCCGATCAGCATGCCGTAGCCGCCCGAGCCGTGCACTTCCTTCACGACGAGCTCGTGCAGATTGTCGAGCACGTATTTCAGGTGGTCGGCCTCGCGGCAGCGCCAGGTCGGCACGTTCTTCAGGATCGGCTCCTCGCCGAGATAGAAGCGGACGATCTCCGGCATGTAGCTGTAGACCGCCTTGTCGTCGGCGACGCCGGTGCCGACCGCATTGGTCAGCGTGACGTTGCCGGCGTGGTAGGCGCTCATCAGCCCGGGCACGCCGAGCACGCTGTCGGGGCGGAAGGCGAGGGGGTCGATGAAGTCGTCGTCGAGCCGGCGATAGATCACGTCGACGCGCTTCGGCCCCTCGGTGGTGCGCATGTAGACGATGTCGTTCTTGATGAAGAGGTCGCGCCCCTCCACCAGCTCCACGCCCAGCTTGTCGGCGAGGAAGGAATGCTCGTAATAGGCCGAGTTGAAGATGCCGGGGGTGAGCACCACCACCACGGGGTCGCTCGTGGCGGTGGTCGGGGCGAGCGATTTCAGCGTCGCCAGCAGCTCGTCGGCGTAGTTCTCCACCGGCGCGACGCGGTTCTCCGCGAACAGCTCAGGGAACAGCCGCATCATGATCTCGCGGTTCTCCAGCATGTAGGAGACGCCGGAGGGCGTGCGGGCATTGTCCTCGAGCACATAGAAGGTGTCGGCGTCGATGCGCACCACGTCGATGCCGGCGATGTGCACATAGAGGTCGTGCGGCACCTTCTGGCCATTCATCTCCGGGCGGAACACCGGGTTCTGGTAGACGAGGTCCTCCGGCACGATGCCGGCACGCAGGATCTCGCGCTTGGAGTAGACGTCCTTGATGTAGAGGTTCAGCGCCTTGGTGCGCTGCTCCAGCCCCTTGGAGAGCCGGCTCCACTCGCCGCCGGTCAGCACGCGCGGGATGATGTCGAAGGGGATCAGCCGCTCCTGGGCATCGCTGTCGCCATAGACGGCGAAGGTGATGCCGATCTTGCGGAAGATGAACTCCGCTTCCTTGCGGCGATGATCAAGCACGTCGGGCGGAACGTTGCTCAGCCAGCGGGCGAGGGCGGTGTAGGCGGCGCGGACCGAGCCGTCCGCATTGGTCATTTCGTCGAACGCGACGGTCATCGTGGCAGGTTCACTCCCCAACTACGGCAAGTTAGCTACAAACGCCGTGCCAGCGGAAGAGGGGGTGGAGTACCTAGGCCGATATTGCGTGGAATGGTTTCATTTTGCTCAAAACGCAGGCGTCGTGCCCTTGCCTCAAGCGAGCTTTGCGCGCATGTGCGGCATAAGCGCCGGCCGGTGCGGCGCCAGCGACGGGGAATCGGGTGATGAGCACGCAGGAAGCGGTCACGGCGGGTATTCTGGTCATCGGCGACGAGATCCTCTCGGGGCGCACCAAGGACAAGAACATCGGCTACATCGCCGAATATCTTACCGCCATCGGCGTCGACGTCGCCGAGGTGCGGGTGGTGCCGGACATCGAGGACGAGATCGTCGCCGCGCTGAACGCGCTGCGCGCCCGCTACACCTATGTGTTCACCACCGGCGGCATCGGGCCGACCCATGACGACATCACCGCCGATTCGGTGGCGAAGGCGTTCGGCGTCGACATCTCGGTGAACGCCGAGGCCCGCGCCATGCTACTGGAGCGCATTGCCGAGGCCGACCTCAACGAAGCGCGGCTGCGCATGGCGCGCATCCCGCACGGGGCGTCGCTGGTCGCCAACAAGATCTCCAAGGCGCCGGGCTTCTGGATCGGCAACGTCATCGTCATGGCCGGCGTGCCCTCGATCATGCAGGCGATGCTGGACGAGGTGGCGCCGCAGCTGAAGACCGGCCGGGTGATGCTGTCGGAGACGGTGCGGGCGGACGCCAAGGAGGGCGATGTCGGCGGCCCGCTCGGCGAGATCGCCAAGGCCCATCCCGAGGTGTCGATCGGCTCCTATCCCTTCGCCGACGAGCTCGGCCGTCCCAACACCAATCTGGTGGTGCGCGCGCGCGACCCGGAACGGCTGGCCGCCGCCATGGCGGACGTCAAGGCGATGCTGGCCGCGCGGGCGGGGTGAGGGTTCCTAAGTCGTCACGACGTCATGTCGCGCCGACCCGCTCCCTGGCGGTGGAGCGGGTCGGCGCGGATGGAAGCCTGCTTCGCCTGCGAAGCAGGGACTTCCAACCTCGGATCGGCATCGAATTCGACAGCCTCGCCGCCGCCGGGCCGATAAGGCGCGTGTCTTCGGAAAGACCGCTCCCGGATTAGCGGGCGGGTTGCGCGGACCGGACACGCCGGATCGCCGGCGCTGCCACGGCGGCGAGGAGCATCAGCACCATCAGCGGCGCCAGTGCGTGCGTGTACTCACCGTGAAATAGCACCGTGCCGAGGGCGGCCGCCATCACCGCCGCTCCCAATGCGAGGCCAGCGAGCCGCGTTGTCCTGCGAACGATCAGCACCGCCGCCGCCAGTTCCAGTGTGGCCGTGACGAAGCGGAAATAAGCGGGATAACCCCACCGGACATAATCCGAGATGATGGCGTCGGAGGCGAAGGCGTTGCCGAAGCTACCGAGAATGAAGAAGCCGGCCAGTAGCCAGGCACCGATCTCGGATGCCCTTGAACGCCAATAGGTGAGCATGTCGTTTCCCTCCGTTGGCTCGGAGCGGGTGACGGCTCCGAGAGCTTGCGGGGGCAAGCCGACCGCTTCATAAAACCTCAAGCATGATTGAGGTCAAGAGGTGCGGGCATGCCTCTGCAGAGCAGCGGTGGACTGACGGTAGGCGAGGTGGCGCAGCGCAGCGGCGTTGCGGTTTCAACGCTGCATTTCTACGAGGCGAAAGGACTGATCGAAGCGGCGCGCACGGGGGGAAACCAGCGACGCTACCCGCGTGCCGTCCTTCGTCGAATCGCCATCATCCGGATCGCCCAACGCGCCGGCATCCCGCTGGCTACTTTGAAAGGCTATCTCGACACGATCCCCGCGGGGGCTCTCACCGCCGAGGACTGGAGGCGGCTCACGACATCCTGGCAGGCGCTTCTCGACGAGCGGATACAAAGCCTGCTGCAGCTGCGCAACCAGCTGGAATCCTGCATCGGTTGCGGATGCCTCTCGCTGCACGACTGTCCGCTGCGCAATCCCGACGACACGCTCGCGAAGGAGGGGGCGGGGCCGCGCCTGCTGCTGCGGGCGACCCGCCGTGGTCGATCCCCGGGGAAGTGAGGCCGGCTGCACCGGATTCTCGGTAATTTCGACCAGCCGGCCGTTACGTTTCCATCCGACGAATAGCGACTCCCGACCTACCCACTGGGCGCAATCAGCAGCTGACGTCCGCCGTGCCGGGGATCACCGTCGAGCCCGCTACCGGCGCCTGAGAGCGCCGCTCGCACTTGGCCTGCTCGCACTTCGCCTGCTCGCACTTCGCCTGCTCGCACTTGGGAGGAAGTCGGATGCCGATCTACGTCACGCGCGGCCGCTACTCGGCCGAGTCCATCAAGAACCTCGTCGCCCACCCCGAGGATCGCCTGCCGGCCGTCCGCAATCTGGTGGAGGCCAGCGGCGCGAAGCTGCTGCACTTCTACGTCACCCTCGGTCGCTACGATTTCCTGGTCATCACCGAGGCGGCCAATGCCAGGGAGGCGTCGGCCTTCATTCTGGCGGCGGCTGCCGCCGGAGGCATCACGGACAACGAGACGACGGAAGCGTTCACCGCCGCGGAGGCCAAGGAAGTCTTCGCCGCCGCCGGCAAGGCGGCGAAGAAATACAAGCCCCCCGGCAAATAGCTTCGGTCCCGTTCGCTTCTCCTCGCCGCGCTATTCCGGTGGCGAGGAGCCGATGGGGGCGGGCGCCTTTCCCGGCCGGTGCAGCAGGGTCAGCGACAGGAACGCGCCAACCCAGGAGCCGACGGCGGCGAAGACCACATACACCCAGTTCTCCGTGTAGCTGATCACGGCGAAGGACGAGAGCATGTACCAGACGCTCGACCAGTTGGCGGCGGAGAGCCGCTTGCGCGCCACCACGGCGGAAGTGAACGCCACGTAGCAGGCATCGGTCGCCGCCGTGGCGACGAACACGCCGAGCGCGATGAACGGGTCGAGGGCGAAAAACGCGGCGAGAAAGTGCTGCATGGGCGGCCCCGGAAGAGGAGGGCGGTCGGGTGATCCGCCCTCCATCATGGCGCAGGCGGGGACGCGGGCAAGGGGGCCGGCTCGTCGGATATCCGTCGCCTTGGCCGGCGCCTGCCGGGCCAAGGTCGGATCGCCATGGCTGACGATCCGACACGGCCCCTGCGGCGTTCGGCGCCAGCGTCCGAGCTGCGTAACGGCGTCATCCTCCGCTCCGCCCCCGACCGTCGCCGATGGGGCCGCGACGCGACGACCGCTCCCGGATCGGCCCGCGCCGGCCGGTGCCCCAGCCATCCTGTCCGCCTATCCTGTCGAGCCTCCCCCGATTTCCGCCACGGCCCCCTTCATCCGCGCCGCCACACCCGCTATTGATCCGCGCAAGCGACGGCGCGCACGTCCGCCGGAAGGAGGCCTCGACCATGTCCGATCCGCATCAGCAAAAGGCGTTTCCCGTCTCGTGGGACCAGTTCCATCGCGACGCGCGGGCGCTCGCCTGGCGGCTGCACGGCTTCGGCCCGTTCCAGGGGCTGATCTGCATCACCCGCGGCGGCCTGGTGCCGGCGGCGATCGTCGCCCGCGAGCTGGGGCTGCGGGTCATCGAGACCGTGTCGATCGCCTCCTATCACGACTACAAGAACCAGGGCGAAACCCTGGTGCTCAAGCCCATCGCCCCCTCGGTCATCGCGTCGGCGGGCGAGGGCGGGCAGGGGCTCCTAGTGATCGATGATCTCGTCGACACCGGCACCACGGCACGGCAGGTACGGGCGATGCTGCCCAAGGCGCATTTCGCCACCGTCTATGCCAAACCGGCCGGACGTGATGTCATCGACACCTTCATCACCGAAGTAAGCCAGGACACTTGGATCTACTTCCCCTGGGACATGGGCCTGTCCTTCCAGCCGCCCATCCGCGACGGCGTCGCCTGAGGAGATTTGCGATGAGCGGCAACGATTTTCACGGTAACCCGCCCGACGACGGCGACGAGGGTTATGACGAGGCCTATGAGGCCCACCGCGCCGCGCTGTGGGACATGCTGATGGCCTATGCCGACCAGCACGACCTCGCCGACGGCTTCCTGTCCGACCTCGTCTCCGATCTCGGCCTGTCTCTGCGCATGGTCGCCTATGCGGCGGAAACCGAGAAGCCGTCGGTCGGCGGGCTCAGGCTCGACCTCGACCGCTACGCCCGCGAGATGGGCGAATCCGTGCGCGAGGCCAAGAAGGGCGCCGGCGAGTTCATCGCCGAGGCCAAGGCCGCACGCGAGGCGGAGGCCGCCGAGGAGGGCGAGGCCGCCGCGCCGGAGGAGCCTGCGGCCGAGGTTACGGAAGAGCCGGGTCGCGAGCCGGCGGACAAGAACGCCGCGCTCATCGCCGCGCGGGCGTTTCCCCGACGTCAATAAAGCCGGCGGAGGCTCTCGCAAAGGACGACAGGCTGCGGTATGCGAGGGTGTATCCACAACCCTCGCGACAAGGCCTCTCCCATGACGCCTCGCATCATTTCCGCGATCCTCCGGTCGCCGGCCACCTTCCTGTTCGCCCGCGTGCTGCTGGTGGTGCCTTTCCTCGGCAGCGGCATCTCCAAGCTGGTGGATTTCCCCGGCGCGGTGGCGGAGATGGCGCATTTCGGCCTCAGCCCGCCGACCTTCTACGCGGTGGCCACCATCATCACCCAGCTGGTCGGCTCGGCGCTGATTCTCCTGAACCGCGCCGCCTGGCTCGGGGCTGGCGCCTGTGCCATCTTCACCGCGCTGACCATCCCGATCGCCCATCATTTCTGGACGATGCAGGGCGAGATCGCCCAGCTCGAATTCTTCTTCGCGGTCGAGCACATGGCGGTCATCGGCGGCATGATCCTGGTCGCCATCCTCGGCGAGCGCACCCGCAGTGCCTGAAGCGGTTCGCGTCGGCGGCCTTGAGCAGGCCGGCCCCGGCGTGCTCTAAGGCGGCGCGGAACTGAATGACGGGAATGGGAATGTCAGGAACGGCGATGGATCGCGGCGCGCGCAAGATCGATCCGAACAGCGATGCGGCGATCGCCGCCACGGTGACCCCGCGGCCGATCGAGGAGATCGGTGCCCGGCTGGGGCTCGATCCGCAGGTGCTGTTCCGCTACGGGCACATCAAGGCCAAGATCGCGCTCGAGGCGGTGCGTCCCGCCGAGGAGAAGGCCGACGGCAAGCTCATCCTCGTCACCGCCATCAACCCCACCCCGGCCGGCGAGGGCAAGACCACCACCACCATCGGGCTGGGCGACGCGCTGGCGCGCATCGGCAAGAATGTCGCCATCGCGCTGCGCGAGCCGAGCCTTGGCCCGGTGTTCGGCTCCAAGGGCGGCGCCACCGGCGGCGGCCGGGCGCAGATCATCCCGATGCAGGACATCAACCTGCATTTCACCGGCGACTTCCACGCCATCTCGGCCGCGCACAACCTGCTCGCCGCCGCCATCGACAACCACATCTACTGGGGCAACGCACTCGACATCGACGCCCGCCGCATCAACTGGCGCCGCGTCGTCGACCTCAACGACCGCGCGCTGCGCCATGTCACCGTCGGCCTCGGCGGCCCGCCTAACGGTTTCCCGCGCGAGGACGGCTTCGACATCACCGTCGCCTCCGAGGTGATGGCGATCTTCTGCCTCGCCCGCTCCTTCGAGGATCTGGAGGAGCGGCTCGGCCGCATGGTGGTGGCGCACACCCGCGCCCGCCATCCGGTCACCGCCGCCCAGCTGAAGGTCACGGGTTCGATGGTGGCGCTGCTGCGCGACGCCTTCCAGCCCAACCTCGTGCAGACGCTGGAGGGCACGCCCGCTCTCGTCCATGGCGGGCCGTTCGCCAACATCGCCCATGGCTGCAATTCGGTGGTGGCGACGCGCACCGCGCTCGGCCTCGCCGACTATGTGGTGACGGAAGCCGGCTTCGGCGCCGATCTCGGGGCGGAGAAGTTCCTCGACATCAAGTGCCGGCAGGGCGAGATCGCCCCCTCGGCGGTGGTGATCGTCGCCACCGTGCGGGCGCTGAAGATGCATGGCGGCATCGCCCAGAAGGATCTCGGCCCGGAAAACCCGGCGGCGGTGCGCGCCGGCTCCGGCAACCTCGTGCGCCACATCGAGAACATGAAGTCCTACGGCCTGCCGGTGGTAGTGGCGATCAACCGCTTCACCTCCGACACGCCGGCCGAGATCGCCGAGATCGAGAAGGCCTGCGCCGCCGTCGGCGCCGAGGTGCATCTGTGCAACCACTGGGCCGAGGGCTCGGCCGGCGCCACCGGCCTCGCCGAGGCGGTGGTGCGGCTCGCCGAAGGCCCGTCCGATTTCAAGGTGCTCTATCACGACGATCTGCCGCTGGTGCAGAAGATCGAGTCCATCGCCCGCCACATCTACCGCGCCGGCTCGGTGGCCTTCGACAGCGGCGCGCTGAAGAAGCTCGCCGATTTCGAGGGCATGGGCTATGGCGACCTGCCGGTGTGCATGGCGAAGACGCAGTACAGCTTCTCCGCCGATCCCGGCCTGCGCGGCACGCCGTCCGGCTTCGTGCTGCCGGTACGCGACGTGCGGCTCTCCGCCGGTGCCGGCTTCGTCGTCGCGCTGTGCGGCGACGTGATGACCATGCCGGGCCTGCCCTCGCATCCGGCCGCGGAGAACATCTATGTCGACGAGACCGGCTTCATCGCCGGCCTGAGCTGAGGTCGGCCCGGCGAGATCCTATAGTCTGGGTTGCACGGCTGGCATCGGCGCGGC
Source organism: Ancylobacter sonchi (assembly GCF_018390695.1). Taxonomy (GTDB): domain Bacteria; phylum Pseudomonadota; class Alphaproteobacteria; order Rhizobiales; family Xanthobacteraceae; genus Ancylobacter; species Ancylobacter sonchi. Next base: position 459,308 of record NZ_JAHBGF010000028.1, read on the forward strand.
ACGCTCCGGTGGTAGGTCGATCCTTCGGCGGACGTGGCGAAACTGGTAGACGCACGAGACTTAAAATCTTGCGCCCTTAAAGGCTTACGGGTTCGAGTCCCGTCGTCCGCACCATTCTCTCCGCGCCGGCGCCGTCCGGTGCGCGTCTCATCTTGATCGTGCGAGACGGCCCGCACGGGGAGTGCCTGGATTGTTCGACCGGGATTTCGCCGCCTTCCTCTTCGACATGGACGGCACCGTGCTCACCTCCATCGCGGCGGCCGAGCGGGTGTGGACCCGCTGGGCGCAGCGGCACGGCCTCGATGTCGCGCGCTTCCTGCCGACCATTCACGGCGTGCAGGCGATCGACACCATCCGCCGGCAGGCGCCCAACATTCCCGGCCTCGACATCGAGGCGGAAGCCGTCTGGGTGACGCGGGCGGAGATCGAGGATGTCGGCGGCATCGCGCCCATCCCCGGCGCCGTCGCCTTCCTTGAGGCTCTGCCGGCGGAGCGCTGGACCATCGTCACCTCGGCGACCCGCGATCTGGCCGAGGCGCGGCTGCGTGCGGCCGGCCTGACGCCGCCGGCGCGGATGGTCTGCGCCGAGGACATCACGCGCGGCAAGCCGGCGCCGGACGGCTACCTGCTCGCCGCCGAGCGGCTGGGCGTACGCCCGCAGGATTGCCTGGTGTTCGAGGATGCGCCGGCCGGCATCGCCGCCGGGGAGGCGTCCGGCGGCGCGGTGCTGGTGATCGGCCACACCCATTCCCATCCGCTGGAAACCCCGCACGTCACCGTGCCCGATTATCTCGGCCTCGCCACCACGGTCACCGCCGGCGGCACGCTGCACCTCACCTGCCCGACCGCGCGGGAGCGGGGAGGGAAGGGCACGGCGTAAACCGCCGCCGCTCCGCTGACCCGAAGCGTCCCCGCCGCGCTCAGTCGATGCCGTCAACCGCCTTCAGCCGCGGCACGATGAAGTCGACGAAGGCCCGCACCGCCGGGCGCAGGAAGCGCGTCGAGGGGAGGGCGAGGAACAATTCGCTCGGCTTCGCCTCATAGTCCGGCAGGATGCGCACGAGTTCGCCGCGCGCGAGTTCGTCGACCACCAGCAGCTTCTGCACCGGCCCCGGCCCGTGCCCTTCCCTGAGGCTGCGCACCAGCACCTGCGCCACATTGGTGCGCAGCTTCAGGCGGACCGCCAGCTCGGAGGTCTCGCCGTCGCGTACCAGCACCAGCCGGTCGCGCTCGGAGAGCGCCCCGGTGGTCGCCACCAGCGGGCGCGAGGCCAGTTCCTCCGGCGTGTCGATCGGGCCGGCCTCGGCGAGGTAGGAGGGGGAGGCGACCAGTATGCGCTGCACCGTGCCGACCCGGCGGGCGACGATATCGCTTCCCTGCGGGCGGCCATAGCGCAAGGCGAGGTCGAAATTCTCATAGACGAGGTCGACGGACCGGCCGTCCAGCACCAGGTCGGCGACGATGCCGGGATGGGCGTGCTGGAATTCGGCCAGCAGCGGGTGCAGGCACTGGGTGCCGATGCAGGCCGGCGCGAACAGCCGCAGCGTGCCCTCGATCCGCCCGCTGTCGCGCCGCACGCCTTCCAGCGCCGCGTCGATGGAGGCCAGCGCCGCACGCGAGGCCTCGAACAGCGCCTGTCCCTGCGCGGTCGGGCGCACCGCCCGCGCCGAGCGCTCAAGCAATCGTGCGTTCACATGCCGTTCGAGATTGCGCAGATGCTTGGTCACCGCCGGCTGCGAAATGTCGAGATCGCGGGCGGCGCCGGTCACCGATCCCTTCTCCACCGTACGGATGAAGGCGCGCAGCGCCAGCGACAGGTCCATCGTTCTCCCACAAAGTGCCATATCTCAAAGTTATGATCACAATCGCATCATAGCAGGTGGACATGGTTGCGGCCATGAGGCTTGCTGCCGCGCGTCAGCTCAGTCGAGGCTCTGGAGAATCATGCTGCTTACCCGTCGTGCCGCGCTCATCGGTGCCCCGCTTTTCCTCGCAGGCTGTGCCACGCAGGGTCGCCTGCCGGCCCCGACGGCCGCGACCCCGACGGTCGATCCGCGCTGGGCGGCGATGTACGGCCCGGTGGACGGCGAGCCCTTCCCGGTGCCGGCGGTGGACATCTCCGAGATCGACCCGCAGTTCCTGCGCCAGGAAGTGGCCTATCGCGGCGCCGAGCCGCCCGGCACGCTGGTGGTGGATCCCAACCGGCGCTTTCTCTATCTGGTGCGCGAGAACGGCCGGGCAATCCGCTACGGCGTCGGCGTCGGCAAGCAGGAAGGCTTCAATTTCCAGGGCGAGGGGATCATCGCCCGCAAGGCGCTATGGCCGCGGTGGACGCCGACCCCGACCATGATCGCCCGCGAGCCGGAGCGCTACGGCCCTTATCGCGACGGCCTGCCGGGCGGGCCGACCAATCCGCTCGGGCCGCGCGCGCTCTATCTCTACAAGAACGGTCAGGACACGCTCTACCGCCTGCACGGCACCACCGAGCCGTGGTCCATCGGCACCATGGTGTCCTCGGGCTGCATCCGGCTGCTCAACCAGGACATCATCGATCTCTACCGCCGGGTTCCCACCGGCTCGAAGGTGATCGTGCTGCCGGCCGGCGCCCCAGGCGTCGCCTGAGGCGGTCGCCTGAGGCGCATCATCGGGGCGGCGGGGCAGGGGGCTCACGGCCCCCCTGGGCGCCCGCGACCAGCAGCTTACGCAGGGGACCTCGCTGCTCGCCCGGCGGGGCCTTCCGCCCGTCGCATCGTCCCTGTGGATGCCGCGGAAATCCCGTTGGCAACCGCGCCGGACTGTCGGAGATTGCCGCCGCATCTTGTTGCCGCATTCCTGCCGCCGGTGTGCCCCGCGTGCCGGCCCGGTGCCTTCAAAGCCTTGTCGCGCCAAGGCTTTCCTGAACGTCGGCTTACCGTTTGTTTACCATATTGTAATGTGCGTCGCATTTTTGCCGCACTTGGGCAGCCTCCTGTGACATAAGGAGTGGGGGATCGGGTGGATGGCCCGGTGTCCCGAATGTGGGTTCGCATCCGCTAGAATTTCGGTACCAGCCTTCAAGGTACCGCGACGGATGCCAACGGAACGGTCGGGTGCATGGGGCAGGAAACGGCTCTGGGTCGGGTTGCCGGCAAAAAATCGGCGCGGTTGATTTCGATGGACCTCTCGGGGGTCTGCCGTGTCGCGGTTCTTGTTGGCGTCGGCCTGATGGTCGCGAACTGCACGGGTGAGAACAAGCTCACCAGCAAGATCGATCCCAAGTACGGCGTGGCGGCGAGCCCGCGCGTGGTGAAGCCGGGCGATCCGGTTCCCAAGGGCGGCGGCACCTATCGCGTCGGCAAGCCGTATACGGTGGCCGGCAAGGTCTATACGCCCTACGAGAACACCAATTACCGCGCCGAAGGTCTCGCCTCCTGGTATGGCGACGATTTCCACGGCCGCCTGACGGCGAATGGCGAAGTGTTCGACATGCAGTCGATCGCCGCCGCGCACCCGACCCTGCCGATGCCGTGCTACGTCAAGGTCACCAATATCAGCAATGGCCGCTCGATGGTGGTGCGCGTCAATGATCGCGGGCCGTATCACGGCAACCGCGTCATCGACGTCTCCTCGCGCGCCGCCGATCTGCTCGGCTTCAAGCGCGTCGGCACCGCCCGGGTGCGGGTGGAATATGTCGGACGCGCCCCGCTGGAGGGGTCGGACGACATCCAGCTCGCCTCCACGCTGCGCGAGAACGGCAAGCAGGTCATCCCGACTACCATGCTTGCCTCGGCCGCGCCGAAGCTGCCGCGCCTGCCGGCGCTGTCCTCCGGCCTGTTCGCCTCGGCCGGCAAGCCCGCCACTGCTGCCGTCGCGGCCAATGTGCCGCTGCCGCCGAGCCGTCCGTTCGAGCTCGGCGAGCCCACGGCCGAGGACGTCGCCGAGGCGCCGGTCGCCGGCCCGGTGGTGGCGAGCGCCTATGCCGTCAATCCGGTGCGCGTCGCCCGTCCGGCGCAGCAGGCCGCCGCCGTGGTGGCCCCGCCCGCTCCCGCGCCGCAGCAGGTCGCCTTCGCCCCGCTGCCGCCCAAGCCGGCGAGCAAGCCGGTGGCGGCGCCCGTCGCCGCGGCTCCCGCTGCCCGGCCGGCTGCCGTCGCGGTTGCTCCGGCGCCCAAGCCCGCTCCCGTCGCCGCCCGTCCGGTTCCGGCCAATGCGCCGGCGGCGGTCGCCCAGATGGCGCCCAGGACCGCCCCGCAGCCGACCCAGCAGCAGTCGCTCGCCGCTGCCGGCTGGGTGGTCGGTGCGCAGCCGGTCATGAGCTATTCCCCCTCGCAGGGCGCGGCCACCGGCCAGGGCCTGTACTGACCCGGTTGCCGGTCCGCTCGGCGCGTCGCCGGAGGCGCTGATTGCTCCTCGCGGCGTCGGCTGCTAACTCTTCCGGCATGCGCGGAGGGTCGTCGGGCATGTCGTCGGGCAAGCTGTCATCATCTGTCGCCGCCGAAGCTGGCCTGATCGGCCGGATCGGCAAGCCGATTGGCCTCATCGCCCACCTCATCGGCCTGGCGGCGGTGCTGATCATCGGCCTTTCGCCGCTCCCCGCCCGTGCTCAGGCCCAGCCGCCGGCCATCGCTTCGCCGCAGGCGATTTTGGTCGACTATGATAGCGGCACCGTGCTCTTCGAGCGGGGCGCCGACACCCCGGTCGCCCCCGGCAGCATCGCCAAGATGATGGCGGTAGCCGTTGTTTTTCAAGAGCTTGCGGCAGGGCGCCTGACCCTCGACACCGAATTCAAGGTCAGCGAGTACGCGTGGCGGCGCGGCGGCGCGCCCTCCGGCGGCGCCACGATGTTCGCCGGCCTCAACACCTCGATCAAGGTTTCCGACCTGCTGCGCGGCGCCATCATTCCCTCCGGCAACGACGCGACCATGATTCTCGGCGAAGGCATTTCCGGCAACGAGCTCGCCTTCGCACAGAAAATGAACGAGGAAGCCAAGAAGATCGGCCTGACGAATTCGGTATTCGCCAATTCCAGCGGGCTGTCGGATCCCTCGCAACTGACCACCGCGCGCGACATGATGCGGCTGGCGACCTACATCATCCGCACGTTCCCGGATAACTATAAGATCTATTCCGAGAGCGACTTCCTGTGGAACAAGATCCGCCAGAACAATCGCAATCCTTTGCTGAGCATGAGCTTGGGCGCGGACGGCTTCCAGACCGGCTATCTGAAGGAATCCGGCTTCAATCTGGTCGGTTCGGCAGTGCAGGGCGACCAGCGCCTGATTCTGGTGCTGCTGGGCGCCAAGACCGACAAGGAGCGGGCCGAGGACGCGCGCAAGCTGCTCGAATGGGGCTTCCGCTCCTTCGAGTCGCAGCTGCTGTTCGATAAGGACCAAGTCGTTGGCGAAGCAACGCTTTATGGTGGCGCACGCGCCGGGATTCCGCTGGTCGGCACCGCGCCGATCCGCCTTCTGGTGCCGCGCAGCGGTGGCGAGCGGATCAATGCCCGCATCCTCTATGAGGGCCCGATCGACGCGCCGGTCAAGGCCGGAACCGAGCTCGCCCGGCTGCGGGTGATGCGCGGCGACCAGCTGGCGCTGGAAGTTCCGCTGGTCGCGGCCGAGGATGTACCGGAGGGCCCGCTCTGGCGCCGGGCGCTGGACGGGGCCTATGAACTCGTGGTCGGCCTCGCCCGCGAGGGATTCAGCAAGCTGAAGAGTGCTTATGCCAGAGCCACTTAAGCCGCGCGAGCCACGTCGCCGCACTGTGCGGCCGCCGGCCTCGGGGCGCTTCATCACCTTCGAGGGCGGCGAGGGCGCCGGCAAGTCCACGCAGGTGCGCCTGCTTGCCGAACGCCTGCGGCAGGCCGGGCTCGATGTCGTCACCACCCGCGAGCCCGGCGGCTCGGCGGGAGCGGAAATCCTGCGCCACGTTATTCTGTCTGGTGCCGCCAAACCCTTGGGGCCGTTGGCAGAAGCGACCCTGTTCGCCGCCGCCCGTGCCGATCATCTCGACGCCACCATCCGCCCGGCGCTCGCCGCCGGACGCTGGGTGATCTGCGACCGCTTCGCCGATTCCACCCGTGTCTACCAGGGCGCGCTCGGCCAGGTCGATCCCGGCCTGCTGCGGGAACTTGAGGCGGTGACGGTGGGCGAGACGCGGCCCGATCTCACCCTGATCCTCGACGTGCCGGCCGAGGCCGGGCTCGGCCGCGCCGCCGCCCGTTCCGGCGCTGGCGCCGACCGTTTCGAGAGCGAGGGGCTCAGCTTCCACCAGCATCTGCGCGAGGCGTTTCTCGATCTCGCGCGCGCGGAGCCGGAGCGCTGCGCCGTGATCGACGGCCTTCGAGGCATCGAGGTCGTCGCTGCCGATATCTGGCGCGTGGTGGGCGAGCGCCTGCCCTTGCCGGCGAGCCGGAGCCGGTCCAGGAAGACATCATGAGCGACGCCATCATAGAGGCCGACCGGTTCGGCACCGCGCCGACGCCGCGCGCCAATCATCTGCTGATCGGCCATGCCGAGGCGGAGGCGGCCATGCGCGAGGCCTGGGATGCCGGCCGGCTGCCGCATGCACTGCTGATTGGCGGACCGGAGGGCATCGGCAAGGCCACTTTCGCCTATCGCCTTGCCCGCTTTGTGCTTTCCAGCGGTCGCGCACCGGCGGGCACGCTGGAGATCGGCGCCGATCATCCGGTGTCGCGGCAGGTGACGGCGCTGTCGCATCCCGACCTGCTGGTCCTGCGGCGGATGCCGAACGACGCCGGCAAGCTGCCGACCGCCATTCCGGCCGAGACGGTGCGGCGGGTGCGCAGCTTCTTCGGTTCGACGGCGGCTTTGGGCGGCTGGCGGGTCTGCGTCGTCGACACGCTGGACGAGATGAATGCGCAGGGCGCCAACGCCCTGTTGAAGACGCTGGAAGAGCCGCCGGACAACGCTTTGTTCCTGCTGGTCAGCCACGCGCCGGGCCGGTTGCTGCCGACCATCCGCTCACGTTGTCGTGCCTTGTCCCTGCGGGCCCTGTCGCCGGAACAGGTTACGGAGGCACTCGACCATCTCGCCGGCCGGATGCCCGATCTGGTGCGCGAGCGGTTCGCCGAGGCCGCGGAGGCGAGCGAGGGCAGCGTCCGCGAGGCACTGGCCCTGCTCTCGGCCGACCGCCTGGCCGTGCGGCGCGCCACCAACGAGTTGCTGGCGCAGCTGCCGCGCATCGACCCTAAGGCGCTTCACAGCCTCGGCGACAAGCTGCAGGCGGACCGCGAGGGCGGCGCCGAGAGCTTCATGGCGGCTGTCGAAAACTGGATATCCGACCGCGCGACGGGGAGGGTGCAAAGCCCGGGAGTGCGCCTTGCACGCCTGCCGGAGGTGTGGGAGAAGGTTCGCCGCGCTGCGATCGACGCGGATGTCTATAATCTCGATCGCAAGACGTTCGTCTTCCGGATCTTCGCATCGCTCCACGAGGCGGTAGGGCCATAAGCTTTCGGCACCGCCCGCACGAGGCAGCCTGTCGGTCCGGCCGCCGCCAGATCGTGCCAGGATTACGCCTCGTGAAACCCGCCTTCTACATCACCACGGCCATCGACTACCCGAACGGCGCGCCGCATATCGGCCATGCCTATGAGAAGATCGCCACCGATGCCATCGCCCGCTTCAAGAAGCTGGACGGGTATGATGTGCGCTTCCTCACCGGCACCGACGAGCACGGTCTGAAGATGGCGCAGACGGCGGAAAAGCAGGGGCTGACGCCGTTCGAGTGGGCGACGAAGAACTCCGATCGCTTCAAGGCGATGGATGCGCTGCTGCGCGTCGACTATGACCGCTTCATCCGCACCACCGATGACGACCACATCGCCGCGAGCCAGGAAATCTGGCGGCGCATGGCGGCCAATGGCGACATCTATCTCAGCGCCTATTCCGGTTGGTATTCGGTGCGCGACGAGGCCTATTACGCCGAGGACGAGACGACGGTAAACGCCGATGGCGTGCGTCTCGGCCCGCAGGGCACGCCGGTCGAGTGGACCGAGGAGAAGAGCTACTTCTTCCGCCTTTCCGCCTATCAGGAAAAGCTGCTGGCCTTGTACGAGGCGCACCCCGACTTCATCCGGCCGGAGAGCCGCCGCAACGAGGTGCTGAGCTTCGTGAAGGGCGGTCTTCAGGACCTCTCGATCAGCCGCACCACCTTCTCCTGGGGCGTGCCGGTACCCGGTGACGAGGCGCATGTGATGTATGTGTGGGTCGACGCCCTCACCAACTACATCACCGGCGTAGGTTTCCCGGACGACGCCAGCGAGCTGTTCAAGCGGTTCTGGCCGGCGGATCTGCACATCATCGGCAAGGACATCATCCGGTTCCACGCCGTGTACTGGCCTGCCTTCCTGATGGCGGCGGGCCTTGAGGTGCCGAAGACCGTGTTCGCGCACGGCTTCATCCATAATCGCGGGGAGAAGATGTCGAAGTCGGTCGGCAACGTGATCGACCCCTTTGATCTCGCCGCCGCCTATGGCGTCGATCAGCTGCGCTACTTCCTGCTGCGCGAGATCCCGTTCGGCCAGGACGGCTCCTATAGCCATGAGGCCATCGTCGCGCGCACCAATGCCGACCTTGCCAATGACCTCGGCAACCTCGCCCAGCGCTCGCTGTCGATGATCGCCAAGAACCTCGGCGGCGTACTGCCCGAGCGGGGCGTTCTGTCGCCCGAAGACGCCACCATGCTGGCCGGCGCCGATGCCATGCTGTCGGCCGCACGCAACGCGATGAACGAGCAGCAGGTGCATCAGGCGCTCGCCGTAATCTGGGCGGTGGTGGCGGACGCCAACCGCTATTTCGCCGCCTCGGCGCCATGGGAACTGCGCAAGAGCGCGCCGGAGCGCTTCGGCACCGTGCTGTGGACCACCGCCGAGGTGATCCGGCAGGTGGCGGTGCTCGCCCAGCCCTTCATTCCCGACAGCGCGGCCAAGCTGCTGGATCTGCTCGCCGCTCCGGCCGAGACCCGCGATTTCGCCACGTTGGGGGAGGGCGGGCGCCTGGTCGCCGGCACCCTCCTGCCCGCCCCGTCGCCGGTGTTCCCGCGCTATGTCGAGCCGGAAGCGCCGAGCGCATGATCGTCGATAGCCACTGTCATCTCGACTTCCCGGACTTCGCCTCCGAGCTCGATGCGGTGGTCGAGCGGGCCCGCGCGGCCGGCGTCGGCCGCATGGTGACCATCGGCACCCGGGTGCGCCGCTCGGGCGAGGTGAGGGCGATCGCCGAGCGCTTCGACGACGTGTTCTGCTCGGTCGGCACGCACCCGCACAATGCCGGCGAGGAGCGCGACGTCACCCTCCCCGAGCTTCTCGCCGCCGCTGACCATCCCAAGGTAGTGGCGATCGGCGAGGCCGGGCTGGACTATCACTATGATACCGCCCCGCGCGACGACCAGATGGCCGGCTTCCGCCTGCACATCGCCGCAGCGCGGCAGACCGGTCTGCCCCTCGTCATCCATGCGCGCGAAGCGGATGACGACGTCGCGCAGGTGCTGGAGGAGGAATACGCCAAAGGCGCGTTTTCCTTCGTGCTGCACTGCTTCACCGCCGGCGCCGATCTGGCGCGCCGGGCCGTTGCCATTGGCGGCTATGTGTCGTTCTCGGGTATTCTGACCTTCAAGAGCGGCGCACCACTGCGCGAGATCGCAGCGGCCCTGCCCGCCGAGCGGCTGCTGGTGGAAACGGACGCACCCTATCTCGCGCCCAATCCGTGGCGTGGCAAGCGCAACGAGCCTTCTTATGTCGTCGAGACGGCGCGTATACTGGCCGAGGCTCGCGGTGTCGCGCCGGAGACCATTGCCGGGCTGACCACCGAGAATTTCTTCCGCCTGTTTTCCCGCGCCCATTGAGAGCGAGCCGTCCGCACCCATGGTCCTGACCTTCACCATCCTCGGCTGCGGCTCTTCCGGTGGCGTGCCGCGGGTGGGGCAGGGCTGGGGCGCCTGCGATCCCACCGAGCCGCGCAACCGGCGGCGGCGCTGCTCGCTCATGGTGGAGCGCTCCGACGGGGAGGGTGGGCCAGTCACCCGGCTGCTGGTGGACACCTCCCCTGACCTGCGCGAGCAACTGATCGATGCCGGCGTGGACCGCCTCGACGGCGTGCTGTTCACCCACGAACACGCTGACCACACACACGGCATCGACGATCTGCGCCCGCTCACCATCCTGCACCGCAAGCGGATGGACGTGTATCTCGACGCCGAGACCTCGGCGATGCTGAACACCCGTTTCAGCTACTGCTTCCAGTCGCCGCCCGGCAGCGACTATCCGCCGATCCTCGCCGAGCATCGTTTTGGACATGGCGATACCATCCGCATCGAGGGCCCAGGCGGCCCGATCGAGGCGACGGCGTTCCGCATGTTCCACGGGGGCATCATCGCCTTCGGCTTTCGCTTCGGCGACCTCGCCTATTGCCCCGACCTGCACGACCTTCCGGCCGACAGCCTTCCTTATCTGGAGCGGCTCGACACCTGGATCATCGACGCGCTGCGCTACACGCCGCATCCGACGCATTTGTCGCTGAGCGAGGCATTGGGCTGGATCGAGCGGATGCAGCCGCGTCGCGCCGTCCTGACCAATCTGCATACCGACCTGGATTATCGCCGGCTGGCCGCCGAGCTGCCGCCGAACATCGTGCCGGCGCATGACGGTATGCAGATCACATTAGCGACGCATGACCAGCGGCTTGAACGGTGACGTTCACCTAGGTTGCTACCCAAATATTTTCCATAATATGTCTTCTGCGACTTCCAGAGATAAACGCGGAGCCCGGATATCGTGACGCCCTCCCGCGACATTGAACGCCTCATCGAGATCATGACGGCGCTGCGCACGCCGGTCACCGGCTGTCCGTGGGATCTGGAGCAGGACTTCGCCTCCATCGCGCCCTACACGATCGAGGAAGCCTACGAGGTCGCCGATGCGATTGCGCGTCAGGATCCCGAGGATCTGTGCGACGAGCTTGGCGACCTGCTGCTGCAGGTCGTGTTTCACGCGCAGATGGCGCGTGAGCAGCAGCTTTTCGATTTCGGAGACGTGGTGACGGCGATCACCGCCAAGATGATCCGGCGTCATCCGCACGTGTTCGGCGCCGATCAGGGCCGCGATGTCGCGGCGGTCAATCGGGCGTGGGCCGAAATCAAGGCGGAGGAAAAGCGCCTGCGGGCCGAGCGACGGGCACGGCGCGGCCTGCCGGTAGACGGCGAGGGCGAGCGCGTGCTCGCGGGCATTCCGGTGGGGGCACCTGCCCTCACCCGCGCGGTCAAGATTCAGCAAAAGGCCGCGACTGTCGGTTTCGACTGGCCGGATGCCGGTCCGGTCATCGACAAGATCCGCGAGGAGATCGCGGAGGTCGAGGCGGAGATCGCGTCCGGCGACCGTGCGGCTGCCGCCGCCGAGGTCGGGGACCTCCTGTTCGCGGTCGCCAACCTCGCCCGCCATCTCGGCGTCGAGCCCGAAGCGGCGCTGCGCGGCACCAACGACAAGTTTATCCGGCGCTTCGCCCATATCGAGGATGCGCTGGCCCGCCAGGAGCGCCGCCCGGCCGACGCCAGCCTCTCCGAGATGGAGGCCTTGTGGCAAGAGGCCAAATCACTCGGCTAAGTGGTTCAGCGACAACGGAAGTTTTCGATCAGCACGCCCCCGGACGACGCGCGGCGAACAAGATCGTGAGCGTGGTTTTTGGGGCCTCTACTTTTGATCGAATCTCGGCTAGGCATAATCGAGTCCGCTCGACAGAACGGGCATCTCAGCCCTACGATTTCCCCGGTAGGCCACCGGGGATGGCGCAGGGCGAAAGCCTTGCCTCGCACAGGCTTGGCGGACGCTCGCAAGTGGATGATTTGATGGAAGTTCCTCGTATGCCGGCGCCATCGATCGCGGAAGCCGGCCGGCCGGGCAAGGCCACGCCCCGCATCCTGATGTACAGCCACGATACCTACGGGCTGGGACATATCCGTCGTACGCGAGCCATCGCCAATGCGCTGGTGGGTGCGCATGACAACCTGTCCATCCTGATCATCTGCGGCTCCGCCCTTGCCGGCAGCTTCAATTTCGCGCCGGGTATCGATTTCGTGCATGTGCCGAGCGTCGCCAAGAGCGAGGACGGCGAGTATGCCAGTGCCAATCTCCGCCTCAGCCTGCCGCAGGTCACCAATATTCGCGAGGCGCTGATCCGCCAGACCGCCGAGGCGTTTCGCCCGGACATCTTCATCGCCGACAAGGAGCCGGCCGGCTTTCGTGGTGAGCTGCTGCCCACGCTGAAGCTGATGGGCCATATGGGCACGCGGCGCGTGGTCGGCATCCGCGACGTGCTCGACGGACCGGAGGCGATCCGGGTGGAGTGGCACGACAAGGGAGCGATCCGCGCGCTCACCGAACATTACGACGACGTGCTCGTCTACGGGCTCGAGGAGTTCTACCGCCCGCTGGACGGCATCCCGCTGCCGGCAGAGCTGCGCTCGCGCCTCGTCTATACCGGCTATCTGCGCCGCTCGGTGCCGGGCGGCCTCGCCACCATGCGCTATCCGCGCTCGACCAAGGGGCCGTTCATTCTCGTCACCACCGGCGGCGGCGCCGATGGGGCGGGGCTGATCGACTGGGTGATCTCAGCCTATGAGGCGGACCCCTATATCCCCCTCCCCGCGGTGATCGCCTTCGGGCCGTTCCTGTCCAATACCCAGCGGGGGCATTTCCTGGAGCGTATCGAGCGGCTCGCCAAGGTCGACGCCATCGTGTTCGATCCGAAGATCGAGCGGCTGATGAACCGTGCCGCCGCCGTGGTCGCCATGGGCGGCTACAACACGTTCTGCGAGATCCTGTCCTTCGACAAGCCGGCCCTGCTGGTGCCGCGCGCTCGGCCCCGGCTTGAGCAGACCGTCCGTGCCACCCGCGCCGCCGAGCTCGGGCTGATGCGGATGCTGGAAGACCCGATGGAACACGGCGCCGACGCCCGCGATCCGTTGCAGATGGCCGCGGCGCTGACCGGCCTGTGCGACCAGCCGTCGCCGTCCAAGGTGGCCATGCCGGGACTGCTGGACGGGCTGGGACGGATTTGCCAGCATCTGGAACCCCATATCCGCAAGGCGGATATGGGGAGCGGATCGGCCGTCGGTATCGGGGTCTGACGTATGACGGTGACGGTCCGCGACGCCGAAACCCTGGTGCGGTCGGCATCCGGGGAGGGCGCCTCCCCTCGCCTCGCCATCGTGCTCAAGGGATATCCGCGCCTGTCGGAGACCTTCATCGCCCAGGAAATCCTGGCGCTGGAACAGGCGGGATATTCGTTCGACATCTGGTCGCTGCGCCGGCCGACCGACCGCTACCGCCATCCGATGCATGAGCAGATCACCGCCCGGCTGTTCTACCTGCCGGAATATCTGCGCGACGATCCGCGCCGTGTCGCGGGCGGGTTCTTCCACGCGCTGCGTCGGCTGAACCTGCGGGCGACACTGTCGGTTTTCCTGCGCGACCTGCGCCGCGACTTTTCGGCCAGCCGCGTGCGGCGCTTCGGCCAGGCGCTGGTGCTGGCGCGCGAGGTCGATCCGGCCATCCACCACCTGCATGTGCATTTCCTGCACACGCCGGCCTCGGTGACGCGTTATGCCGCCCTGCTGACCGGCCGCTCCTTCTCCTTCTCCGCCCATGCCAAGGACATCTGGACCACGCCGGAGTGGGAAAGGCGGGAGAAGATCGGCGCCGCTCGCTGGGGGGTGACCTGCACGCGCGATGGCCGGTCGGAGCTGCGGCGCGTCGCCGAACCCGGCCATCGCGACCGGGTGGAACTGGTCTATCACGGCCTCGATCTGGCACGCTTTCCTGCTCCTCCCGAGGAGCGTGAGCCGACCGACGGCAGCGATCCCGCGCGCCCGGTACGGCTGCTGGCGGTCGGCCGTGCGGTGGAGAAGAAGGGTTTTGACGATCTGCTCGCCGCCCTGGGGCGGCTGCCCCCTGCCCTGCACTGGCGGCTGGTCCATATCGGCGGCGGCGAGCTCCTCGACACGCTCAAGTCGCAGGCGGAGGCGCTCGGACTTGCCGACCGCATCGAGTGGCGCGGCAGCCAGGCACAAGGAGCGGTGGTCGAGGCGATGCGGCAGGCCGATCTGTTCGTGCTGCCCAGCCGCCCGGCCGGCGACGGCGACCGGGACGGGTTGCCCAATGTGCTGATGGAAGCGGCGACGCAGAAGCTGCCGGCCGTCTCGACCGATTTCGCCGGCGTGCCAGAATTCATTGAGAACGGCGTCAGCGGCGTGCTGGTACCGCCGAAGGCGCCGGTGGAACTTGCCGCCGCGCTCGAACGGCTGATCGTGTCGCCCGCCGAGCGGCAGCGGCTGGGACAGGCGGCGTATCAGCGACTGATCTCGGCCTTTTCCTTCGAGGCGGGTGTCTCGCGGCTGGATGCGCTGATGCGCCCCCTCGCCGCCCCTCGCCCACGGCCATGAAGATCCTGTTCCTCGCGCCGCTGAAGCCACCGGACCATCCGGTACCATCGGGCGAGCGAACCATGGCACGGTTGTTCCAGAAGCTGCTCGGCCAGCTCGGCTATGAGGTGGAACTGGCCTCCCACCTGCGGACCCTGACCCTCGCGCCGTCGCCAGCCGCGTGGGATGAGTTGTGCCGCGCGGCGCGAGGCGAGGTCGAGCGTATTTTGGCGCAGGAGACAGATCGCGGTTCGATCGCCTGCGTCTTCACCTACCATGTCTATTACAAGGCGCCGGATCTGATCGGCCCTGCCCTCGCCCAGGCGCTCGGCGTACCCTATGTCATCGCCGAGGCCTCGCGCGCGCCAAAGCGAGCCGTCGGCTCCTATGCCGAAGGGCATCGCCTCAGCGAGGCGGCGATTTCGCGTGCCGATCTGGTGCTCACGCCGACCCGGCACGACCGCGAGATGCTGGAAGCCTTTCGTCCGCCGCATCAGCGCATCGTCGATCTCCGTCCCTTCGTCGATCTCGGCGAATGGCCTTTGGCGCGATCGCCGCGCTCCGTGTCCCCGTCGCGCGATGTGCGACTGATCACCGTGGCGATGATGCGCGAGGGCGACAAGCTCGCCTCCTACCGCCAGCTGGCGGTGGCGCTTGCCGGGATTGCGGACCGCCCCTGGCGCCTGACCGTGGTCGGCGATGGGCCGGCGCGCAAGGAAGTGGAGGCGCTCTTCGCGCCGTTCGGGGATCGCGTGCGCTTCCTCGGGGCGATTTCCGAGCGGCCCGCCCTCGGCCGCCTGCTGGCCGCTGCCGACCTGTTCGTCTGGCCGGGCGTGAACGAGGCGTTCGGCGCGGTGTACCTCGAAGCGCAGGCGCATGGCCTGCCCTGCGTCGCGGCCAGCTATGGCGGCATTCCCGATGTGATCCGCGACGGTGAAACCGGCCGACTATCGCCACCGGATGACATCACCGCATTGGCGGCCAACCTTGCGGAACTGATCGACGAGCCGCCCAGGCGTGCGAGCATGGCCGCCGCCGCCGCCCGCTTCATTGCAGAGGATCGCGATCTGTCCGCCGCCGCGAACCTCGTCGGGCGGGCATTCGCCGACGCAGGCATTCCGGTGCCCATGCCTGGTCCTTTGCCCGTTTCCTTGCCCGGAGTTCCGTCGTGAGCGGCCGTACGACCTTCATCGTGGTCACGCATCTGCTGGGCGTCGGCCATCTGGCGCGCATGGCGGCGCTCGGCCGTGCGCTGGTGGCCGAGGGATGGCACGTGGTGCTCGCATCGGGGGGGCGCCCCAACCCGACGATCAGAATCGAGGGCTGCGATCTCGTGCAGCTGCCGCCACTCCATTGCGTCGGCGCAGACTTCGCCACCCTGCTGATGCCGGACGGTCGCCCCGCCGACAACGCCTACCTTGCCCGACGCACGCAGATTCTCGTCGACGCCTTCGATCAGGCGCGGCCACAGGTGCTCGTCACCGAGCTGTTTCCGTTCGGGCGCCGCACATTGGCGAGCGAATTCGAGGCGGTGCTGCAACGGGCGCACGCTCAGCAGCCGCGCCCGGCGGTGCTCGGCTCGATCCGCGACGTGCTCAACCCGCCGTCGAAGCTGGAAAAGGCCGACAGCGCGCTGGCGCGGCTGACGGCCTATTACGATGGGGTGCTATTCCATGGCGATAGCGACGTCGTGCCGCTTTCGGCGTCCTGGCCGACCACGCCAGCGCTGATTCGTCGTGTAAAAGATACCGGCTATCTCCATGATGGAGATCGGGTTTCAGACGATGGTGGAACCGATGGCCGGGATGAGATCGTCGTGTCCGGCGGCGGCTCGACGGCCAGCCTTCCACTGGCCCGCGCCACTGTGGTCGCGGCCACCAAGCTGCCGATACATCGTTGGCGGCTTCTGGTCGGTCAGGGTGTCCCCGAGGCCGATTTCACGGCGCTCGCGGCAGCGGCACCGCCCAGCCTGATCGTCGAACGGGCGCGCCCGGACTTTCCGCTGCTTCTCCGCCGCGCCGCACTCTCCATCAGCCAGGCGGGCTACAATACCGTGCTGGACCTCGCGGCGGCAGGATCCCGCGCACTGCTGGTACCGTTTGCCGAGGGTGGTGAGCGCGAACAGACGCTGCGCGCCGCCGAACTGGAACGTCGTGGTCTCGCACGCGTCATTCCCACCGTCGAGATCAATGGCGACCGCCTCGCGGCCGCCGCGGCCGCCTTGCTGGAGCTTCCGAAACCCGACTGGTCCGGCATCGCGCGCGACGGCGCCTCGCATTCGGCGCGGCTCGTCGAGGAGTTCGCCGGACGCGCGACGGCCCGTGCGAAGGGACTGGACCGGCTCGATGGCCTGTTGGCCCGTGCGCGCGGGATGAAACGGCAGATCCGCTTCTGGTGGCGCGATGACGACGCGGTCATGCCCAGCCCGGCACTGGATCGGCTACTCGACCGCACGGGCAAGCGCGGTATACCCCTCGCGCTCGCGACCATCCCGGAGCACGCGACGCCGGAACTGGCCGGCCATGTCGAGGCCTTCGGCCAAGTCGACATGCTGGTGCATGGATGGCGGCACGCCAACCACGCTCCCGCCGGCGAGAAAAAGGCGGAGTTCGGGGCGCACCGCCGTTCCGATATCATGATCACGGAGGCGGAGAATGGACTGCAGCGCGTGCAGGCGCTGTTCGGCGGCAAGGTATTGCCGGTCTTCGTGCCGCCGTGGAACCGGGTAGATCCGCTCGTCGTGAACGCCCTGCCCGGCTGCGGCTTTCGAGCGTTGTCGACCTTCCAGCGCCGGAAGGTGCGCTATGCGGCTCCCGGTCTGTTGCAGTTGAACACCCATCTCGACCCCATCGCCTGGCGGGCCGGAGGCGGCCTCGCCGACGAGGGCGCCCTGCTCGACCGTCTGGCGACCCTCATCGACGAGGAACTTGAGGCCGGCGCGGGCGAGTTGGAGCCGATCGGGCTGCTGACCCACCATCTGGTGCATGACGGCTGGATCGACCGCTTCCTCGACGAACTGGTGGATCGCCTGCTCGATTCCGGTGTCGCGCAGTTCGTCAGCGCGCGGGACATGCTGGTCGAGGATGACGCGGACGGACGTCAGGCTGTCCGGCGATAGAGATAATAGCGATCTTCAAGGGCGCCGGGCGGCAGCGCCACCGTCTCGAAACCCGACAAGGCGAGCGGCAGGTCGGACATGACGATGCCGCCCGGTGCCATGAGCGGCGGCAGAAGGCGGCTCGACATTTCCGCGACGCGGCGGTTGGAATCGCGGTCGAAGGAGCCGAGGTCGGAATTGGCCAGCACTACCCGGCCTTCGAGCCGATCCCGCAAGGCCGGCAGCGTATCCTCGATCTCGCCGAGGAACAGCAAGGCCGGATCGGGCTGGCAATCGGGATAGGCGTCGTTCACGCGGTCGAACACATAGATGTCGCGGCCCGGCAGATGCCGGCGCAGATGATCGAAGGTACGGCCGAGCCCGAGGCCAAACTCGATCACCGGGCCGGGCCGGTCGGCGATCCGCTCGAAGGCCCAGGCGAGGCAGGCATGCTGCGATTGCAGCCTGAACAGCGTCTTCTCGAGACGGGACACAGCATTCATGTGCGAAACAGACCTTACCGGTACGGATCGGCCGCGTCACGCAGACCGTCGCCGAGGAAGTTGAAGGCGAGGATCACCGCGATCACCGGCACCACCGGCAGGATGAGCCAGGGATAGAGCACGACGATGTTGATGTTCTGCGCTTCGTTGAGCATCACGCCCCAGCTGGTGATCGGCGGGCGCAGGCCGAGGCCGAGAAAGCTGAGCGCCGTCTCGCCAAGGATCATGCTGGGAATGGCGATGGTCGCCGAGGCGATCAGATGGCTCATGAAGCCCGGCACCAGATGGCGGAACACCACGCGGGGCGTTCCCGCTCCCATCAGTTGCGCGGCGACCACATAGTCGTCCTCGCGCAGCGACAGCAGCTTGGAGCGGACGGCGCGGGCCAGCCCGGTCCAGTCCATCAGGCCAAGGATGACGGTGATGCCGAAATAGACCAGCAGCGGGCTCCAGCTCGGCGGCATGATAGCCGATAGCGCCAGCCAGAGCGGGATGGTCGGCAGCGATTGGACCACCTCGATGGTCCGTTGCACGAGGAGGTCGAACAGGCCGCCATAGTAGCCGGCGAGGCCGCCGATCACGATGCCGAGCGTAAAGCTGACGGAAATACCGATCAGACCAATGGTGAGCGAGATGCGCGCGCCGTAGATGATGCGCGAAAGCATGTCTCGACCCAGCCGGTCGGTGCCGAGCAGGAACAGCGTGCCGCCCTTCCCGGGACAGACGAGATGCAGGTCGCCCTCGAACATCCCCCAGAAGCGGTAGCCGTCACCCCGGCAGAAAAAACGAACCGGGAAAATCTCTTGCGTGTTCTCGCTGTAGTTCCGCTTCAGGTTGTTCATGTCGAGCGTCGAGGTCAGCCCATAGGTGAAGGGGCCGATGAACGCGCCGTCATGGAAAAGGTGCACGCTTTGCGGCGGGGTGCGGATGAAGTCGGTATGCCGCGTCTGGTAGTTGTAGGGGGCGAGGAACTCGCTGATGAGGATAGAGGCGTAGAGCACTATCAGGAAGGCGCCGGAAATGACCGCCAGCCGGTGCTTGCGGAACTTCCACCACATCAGCGTCAGCTGCGAGGCGAGGTAGACGCGCTCCTGCGCCTTGGTGAGCTTGTCGGCCTGATGGGGATCGAACGCTCCCGCGGCGACGAAATGCGGCAGCGGCGTGCCGGACGGCGGCAGGACGACTGGCTGGTTCACTTCGTGCGCCCTCCCTGCAGGCGGATGCGCGGATCGAGGAAGCCGAGCAGGATATCGGAGATCAGCACGCCGACCACGGTCAGGCAGGAGAGGAACAGCAGGAACGAGCCGGCCAGATACATGTCCTGGCTTTGCAGGGCACGCAGAAGCAGCGGGCCGGTGGTCTGGAGCGACAGCACGACGGCGGTGAGTTCCGAGCCGGAGACGATGGAGGGCAGCACGTCGCCAATATGCGACACGAAGAAGTTCAGCGACATGCGCAGCGGATATTTCACCAGCGCCTTGCCGGGCGGCAGGCCCTTGGCTTTGGCGGTGACATAGTACTGCTTCTGAAGCTCGTCCAGCAGGTTGGCGCGAATGGCGCGCACCATGCTGCCGGTGCCACCGGCGCCGATGATCAGCACCGGGATCCACAGATGGGCGAGGACCGACTGTACCTTGGCCCAGCTCCACGGCTGGTTGAAATAGATCGGGTCCATCAGGCCGCCGATGGACAGGCCGAACCACACATTGGCGAAATACATGAAGATCAGCGCCAGCAGGAAGTGCGGCACGGCGATGCCGAGCAGGCCGATGAAGGTCAGACCGTAATCCGCCCAGCTATACTGGTGCGTCGCCGAATAGATGCCGATCGGAAAGGCGATGATCCAGGTCATCAGGATGGTGCAGAACGACACCAGCACGGTGAGGGCGAGCCGCTCGCCCACCACGTCGCTCACCGGCATCTCATACTCGAACGAATAACCGAAATCGCCCTGCACGAAGCCGGTGACCCACAGGAAGTAGCGTTCGATCAAGGGCTTGTCGAAGCCGTACTCCTTCTTGAGGAATTCCACCCGGCTCATGTCGGCCTTTTCGCCCTGCGCCGCCATCTCCGCGACATAGGTCTCGAAATAGTCGCTGGGCGGCAGCTGCATCACCGTGAAGATCAGCGCGCTGGTGATCAGCAGCGTCGGGATCATGATCAGGATGCGGCGGGCGATATAGCGAAGCATCGCTTATGGCTCCCCGTCGTCGAACCAGAAGGTGTCAGGCTGATAGACGCCGAAATAGGCGCCCGGCTCGAAGCTGAAAATGCCGACTTCGGGGACGTTCTTCAGGTGGTTAGACACCACCACCGGCTGCGAGGCACGGTTGACGATGCCGATGGAGAACACCTCGTCGGCATTGATCTGCAGCATGCGCTGCCAGATTTCACGCCGCTCCTCGGTGGTAACCGATTGACGCCAGCGACTTTGCAGGTCGATCAGCTCCTGCGCCGCCGGCATGTCGGGCTTCTCGCCGGCCATGCCGCCGGTCTCCACGAACTGCCCCCATTGCGGCCACTGGAACTGCATCGAGCTCGTCGGGGCGAGGCCGTCGGGGGCCATGTCCGGTCCCGGCGTGGCGTTGTCGAGGCCGGGCCATACCGACATCATCGCATTGCCGGAGCTGACGCTGCGCCTCAAGAGATCGGTCTGCGTCGCCCGCACGAACAGCTTGATGCCGATCTTCTCCCAGTCATAGGCGACGAGTTCGAGGACGTCGGTTTCCTCGGTGCTGTTGCCGGCGGTCTCGATGGTGATCTCGGCCCGCCGGCCGTCCGGCAGCATCCGGATGCCATCATCGTCGCGCTTCGACAGGCCGGCGGCGTCCAGCAGCTTGTTCGCAAGCGCCGGATCGTACTGTGTCCAGGCCCGGTCAAATTTGGAATCGAAGAGCGCGCTGCCGGGAATGACGGTATTGGCCCCCTCATGGGCAAGGCCGAAGAAGATCACCTGGTTGATGTCGCGCCGGTTGATGCCGACGGACAGCGCGCGACGGACATTGGCGTCCCGGAGCACCGCACGCCAGGCGGGATCCTTCACGTTGAGGTTGGGGAAGATGGCGACATAGGCGCCCTCCCCGCGCTCCCACAGGCGCACCGTGTAATTGCCGCGCTTCTCGCCTTCCTTCAGGAAGGTGTAATTGTCGAAACGCAGATAGCGTGCCTGCAGGTCGGACCCGCCGGCGCCGACCTTGGCCGGAATTAGCGAGGCGGTGCCGATAGCGATGGTGATGCGGTCGACGTAGGGCAGTTGCCAGCCGCGCTCGTCGACGCGGTGGAAAAAGGGATTGCGGTCGAACACGAAGAATTCCGCCGGCGGCTTGGTACGCGGAATCCACGGGCCGAGCATCGGCAGTTCGGGATTCTCCGGCCGGTAGGAGCGTGCCATCCGGTCGTGCAGCGCCCCCCAATCCTTCACGCGCTCCTGCCGGATCAATGCGCCGAGGCGGATCGGATCGGCGTAGCGCTGGTGGAACTGGCGCAGATAATGCGCCGGCACGAAGACCTCCAGCGGCTGCGCGCCGGCCAGCGCCGGCAGGAAGGCAGGATTGGGCTTGCTCCAGCTGAAGCGCACCGTGGTCGCGTCGAGGACCTCGAACTTCGCCACCTCGCCATCGACAAACAGCTGGAAGGGAGGCCCGCCCGGGCTCAGCCGGTCGTTATTGGCCATGTCCTCCCACCAATAGCGGAAGTCCTCAGCCGTGAACGGCCAGCCATCGGACCATTTGTGGCCCTTACGCAGATGCAGGGTGAAGATGCGGCCGCCCTCGACGTCGACCTTCTCCACTATGTCGGGCACGATCTTGCCGGCGGTGTCGAACACTACCAGCCGCGTATAGCCGTAGATGCTGATGGAGCGGATATCGCGCTGGTCGCCCATCAGCATGCGCATGGTGCCGCCATAGCGACCGGGCTCGCGACCCATGCCGGCGACATCGATCACCCGCGGATGATCGGGCAAGCGATCGGGCAAGGCCGGCATCTGGTCGATGTCGACCTCGGTGCGCAACAAGGGCGGCTCGGGCGGGTAGCGACCTGGCGCCGCACCGGCGACCCGTTCTCCCGCCAGCGCCATCATCAGGGCCAGGAATGTTCTTCGCCGCATGGTCACCTCTATGCGCAGCGAATGTCGTGGGCGGTGCAGCGCTCGGCCGCCAGCACGCTATGGCCGTTGCCGAGATCGACCATCCGCAACGGGCCGCCTTCGGTGTCGCGGAACTCGGTCGGCCAGCTCGCCGGGTCGGACGCGGTACCACCGGACATGGCGACATCGAAATCAAGCTTGCGGTCGAGATCCGGCAACGGCACCGCCTTCAGCAGGGAGCGCGTATAAGGATGCGCGGGATTGCGAAAGAGTTCCTGCCGGGGCCCGATTTCGACGATGCGGCCGCGCGCCATGACCGCGATGCGCTCGGCCATGTAGTGGACGACCGCGAGATTGTGCGAGACGAACAGATAGGTCAGCCCGAGGGAGGCCTGCAGATCCTTGAGGAGGTTGAGGATCTGCGCCTGCACCGAGACGTCGAGCGCCGAGACCGGCTCGTCGCAGATGATGAGATCCGGGTCGAGCGCCAAGGCGCGGGCAATGCCGATGCGCTGGCGCTGGCCGCCCGAGAAACTGTGCGGATAGCGGTTGAGGAAACGCGGGTCGAGGCCGACCGCGTGCATCAGCTCGACGGCGCGCTGCTTCTGGGCGTTGGCGTCGCCCCTGCCCTGGATGATCATCGGCTCGCGGATGATGTCGAGCACGGTCATGCGCGGCGACAGCGAGCTGACCGGGTCCTGGAAGATCATCTGCATATGCGGGCGGAACGCCTTCAGCGCGTGGGAATCGAGACCCAGCACGTCCACGGCGCCCTTCTCGCCGTGGAACACGACCTCGCCGGAATCCGCCTTGCGCGCCCGCATGATCATGTTGCCGACGGTGGTCTTGCCCGACCCGCTCTCGCCGACGAGGCCGAGGCACTCGCCGCGGCCGATGTCGAAGCCGACATCGTCGACGGCCAGCACAGAGCCGCCGCCCTTGCTGCCATAGGTCTTGCGCAGGTGGCGGACGCTCAGCAGCGGCGCGCTGTTGCCGTCATAGACCCGCTTGGCCCGCGTCGGGGCGACGGGCGAGACGTCGCGCAGCGCCACCAGGCGCTCGCCCTCCTGCATGTCGAAATCGGGCGAGGCCTTCAGCAGCGCCTTGAGATAGGGATGCGACGGCCGGCGGAAGATATCCTCCACCGTGCCGGCCTCCATCACCTCGCCGCGATAGACCACCACCACCTCGTCGGCCATGTTGGCGACCACGCCGAGGTCATGGGTGATCAACAGGATCGCCATGCCGATGTCGCGCTGGAGCTCCTTCATGAGCTTCAGCACCTGCGCCTGGATGGTGACGTCGAGCGCGGTGGTCGGTTCGTCGGCGATCAGCAGCGCCGGATGACAGATCAGCGCCATGGCCAGCATGGCGCGCTGGCGCAGGCCGCCGGAAAGCTCGAACGAGTAACGGTCGTAGGAGCGCGGCGGATCGCGGAACCCGACCAGGCCGAGCATCTTCTCGGTGACCGCCCTCGCCTCCTTGCGCGGATGCGGGCGGTGGAGCTGGAGCGCTTCCTCGATCTGGCTGCCGACGGTATGCACCGGCGAGAGCGAGGACATCGGCTCCTGGAAGATCATACCGATGCGGCCGCCGCGCAGCTTGCGCATCTTGCTGCCGTCAGCGGGAAGCTGGGCGATGTCGAGGACCTTGCCGTCCTTGAGCGGGTCGCTGAACAGGATCTGGCCCTGCGAGATCACCCCGTTGCGCGGCAGCAAACCCATAACCGCCTGGGAGATCACGGTCTTGCCGGAGCCGGATTCGCCGACGAGCGCGACCGTGCGCCCGGCGGGCACGCGCAGCGAGACCCCCTTGACCACCTCGTTCAGGTGGCCATGCATCTCGAAGGAAATACGTAGATCGTCGATGCGCAGGACATCGGAAGGCGTCGCGGGCGCCACGCGTCTATACTCCGGCCTTGTTCAGGACCCTCAGCATAGCAGGGCGCGCCATGATCTTGTCCAGCGCCGCGCGATCGGAAACGGCATAGGCCGGCACCGTCGTGTTGTGGGCATCGACCACCACGTCGCGAACGCTGTGATCGGTGAAGTCGTAGCCGGAGGCTTCGGCAGTGGAGACCGCGATCACGTAATCCGCCAGGAATTCCTTGGAGGCTGCTTCCAGCCCCACCGAAAAGGCCACGGTGGAACCGATGGCACGCATGACCGAGTTCTGCAATCCATCGCCGATGCGCGCGAGCACCACCGGACCGGTATGGATGCCGATGCCGGCCCGGATAGGGATCGGCAGTGCGCCGCGCATCTCCGAGTTGAGCAGATCGAGCACCTTGCTCATGTCGCGGGCCGCGCTGAGGGCGGCGCGCGCGCCGGCACCGACATGGTGGTCGTCGACATCGAAAACCGCCAACAGGCCGTCGCCATACATCAGGTCGATATGCCCGCCATGGCTCTCCACCGCTTGCGTCATCTCGGCGGCAAACCGGTTGATCAGCACGGCGATCTCATAGGGCAGCCGGTTCTGGGTCAGAGTGCTGAAGGCGCGCAGGTCGAGGCACAGCACTGTGGCGTTCCGCTCCAGCGCCCATTCGTTCGCCTCGCCGTCGACATCGGCATTGGGGCGACCGAGCACCGGCATCAGCACCCTCACGCCGATGTCGTGCGTGGGACGCAGCTGGCAGCCGAGGCGCACATTCTCCGGCGCGCCGATATGGGACAGCAGCAGCCGCTCCGGGCCGGAGGCATCGGGCAATCCCTTCGCGCCGGCGATGATATGCACCCGGCAGGTCGAGCACCGTCCGCGTCCACGACAGGTCGAGGGATGCGGAATGCCGTGCATGCGGCTCGCCTCCAGCACGGAGATGCCGCGCGGCACCTGCACCGGGCCGTGGCCGCGATAGGTGATGGTCACGGTCGCCCGCGAGCGCCGGCGCACATAGGCGAAGCCGATCAGACCGGCGAGGCCGATCCCGAAGGCGCCGAGGCCGCTGTCGAGCATCATCCGCGCCCGGTCGAGGCCGGCACGCTGCTCCTCGGTCATCGGCTTGGGGCTGACATATCTCGCTGCCGCCTCGCGTCCCGAGGCGACGAAGCCCGCCAGCGCCAGCAGCGGCACGATGATCGCCACCATGCGCAACGTCGTCCGCCAGTGCGGATACCAGTTCTGGTAGCGCAGCGAATGGTGGATGCCGACCACGCCATGCGTCCAGGCCACCAGCAGAAGCACGGTCTGCCAGGTGGCAACCGCCGGCCACATCCTGGCGAGCACCGCGTGATAGGCTTCGTCGGCGCCGAACCAGGTGCCGCCCACCCGTGTCTCCAGCACATGGCCGGCGGCCAGCAGCGGGATGGCAAGCCCCGAGACGATCTGCCAAGCCTCGTCCCGCGGCATCCGCCAGGTGTGGCGACGCAGGATGCGGAGGCTGGAGAGGATCATGTGGGTAAGGAAGCAGGCATAGAGCAGGACGCTGCCGGGAAGCGACTTCCACAGCAGCCAGCGCCATTGCTGCGCCACCTCCATCGCCTCGACCCCGAATATGCCGAGCGCATGGTTGAGCAGGTGGGTGAGCACGAACGCAAACAGCACGATACCCGACCACAGCCGTGCGTGGCATGACCAGGGATGGTCGCGAAAATCCTGCTGTAGCCTCCCTGAAGCCGGCGACCCGGTCGTCGTGCTGACGGAAGCCATTGCCGTGGATCAGTGCGTGTGCTGCGGCTCGCCGAGACGGCGACCGGCATCCACCGCCGGCGCGCCCTGCGGGAGCTGCTGCACCAGTTGGGCGCAGATGTTGTTGAGATCCATGATCTGTCGTCCCAGTTCGCGCATGACGGCGAAGTTGAACGGCGGCGATTCCTTCAGCAGCTGGAGGAACACGTCGCGGTCGATGCGCAGCGCCACCACCGGGCTCTCGGCGGTGATCGTCACCATGCGCACCTGATCGCACAGGACGCCGGCCTCGCCGAGGATGGCGCCACGCACATGCTCGGCGAAATTGATCACTCCCGCCGGCGTGCGTAGCGACACGGTGAACTGACCTTCCAGCACGATGTAGACAGCATCGGACGCCGCGCCCTGCTCATAAATCACCTCCCCCGGCTGGAAGGTGATCCGGTCGCTGACCATGGCAAGCAGCTTGAGCTTGGACGCTTCCACATGATGGAACATGCGGAATTTCTGCATCGACCTGACTTCGTCCTCGATGGTCATTTTCCAACCTCCTGAGGAACACGTTCCCCGTTAGGCAGACGCCGCTGCGGGCTCGGACGCCGGCATTTCCGAAGGGGCTTCCGCACTGCCCCTACGTTCCAGGCCAGTGAACTTAGCTCCTTCGAATTTCAACACAATGTCAAACGACGACAAATCGTCGTCTGCCGATTGCGTCACGATCACTGTTCGCCCCTGCATGGCGTCCATGATGTTCTCAAGGATCATATGGCCTTCCGACGGCGCGAAGCTAGATAGCGCATCGTCTAGGACGAGAATATCCGGCCGCCGTAGCATCGCGCGCGCCAGTTGCACCGTCACGCGCTGCTGCACCGAGATCAGCCGGCCACCCGGGCCGACCTCCTGGTCGAGGCCCTTGGAGACCACGAACCTCTCCAGCCCGTGCTCGTTCAGCACCTCGGCGACCACGGCAATAAGCTTGTCGCGCATATGCGCCTTGCCATAGCGGATGCGCCCGAAGATCAGGTTGTCGCGGATCGACGCCGCCGGCATCAGCCGTCCTTCGTCGTAAAACTCCACGTCCTTGGCTTCCGACGCCGGCAGGAATTGCCGGAAGCTCACCCGCGCCCGCAGGATGCGGGCCACCAGGCGATCGTCGATCAGGTTCAGGCGGTGGCGCGGCTCGACATACATCAGCGCGTAGCCGATCAGCTTGTCGCGTACCTGGGCACTGAGGTGCCGCCGCTGGCCGCGGTTCCACGCCGAGCGGACCTCGGGCCACACCGCCTCGATCTCGGCATTGTCGATGAAGGAATAGCGCTCGCGCAGCGGGTTGTCGGGCGCCAGATCCTGGAAGACGTCCGCCACCGTCTCCACCATCTTGATGCCGATCGCGGTAAGCGGCGCCGTGAGGGCTTCCGCCGCGATGATCGAGCGCATGAAGGGGTCAGCCGCCATGTTCTCCGCCGCGAAGCGGTCGCCGACCGCAACGCCGTAGAGCAGGTTCTCGCCGATGCTGGCGCTGGTGTTGAACGTATCCGGCTGGAAGGCCTCGACATATTGCTCGAGGCCGCGCTCCCTGAAGCGCTCGATCATCGCCGGGCGAGCGGCGAGCAACTGCGTGGCGGTGTCCGGCTTGATGTTGTCGCCGAGGCGGCTCGACATGCCGACGCGGAAGATCTCGTCATAGCCGCGCACGACGCGCAGCGCGTTGCTGATCGCCGTATCGACTTCGGCGGCATTCGACGCGCCGATGGCCGCATAGTCGATCCAGTCGGCACTGGGTGACACCAGCGGATTGTCGGTCTTGCGCGCCTCCTCCAGCCAATAGCGCTGCTTCGCCGTCAGTTCCGCCTTCTCGTCCGGACGCGGCGTCGCGCGCCGCAGCACGAGGGTCAGGTTGTCGCGGATCGAGCCCGACATGATGTAGGGCTCGCTCGACGCGTAGAGCATGATGCTGCTGGCCTCGCGATCGGACATGGCGGAAATCTCCTGCCCGCCGATCGTCACGCTGCCCTGGTAATCGGTCACCTGGCGGCCGATCACCTTCGCCAGCACGTCGCGCCCGCCGCCGGCCGGGCCGGTGAAGGCGATCCGGCCCGGACGACCAATGGCGACCGACATGCGGTCGAGCTGCACGATGCCGCGCCCGTTGATCACCCGCAGGCCGACCACGGTGATCGGCGCATCGGCAGCGATGGCCGGCGGCGGCTCGTTGGTTTCCTTCGGCAGCAGCGTGTCCTTGGAGAACTGGCTGACGACCTGCTCGTATTTGACGGTCACGTCGGCCCGCTGCTGGTCCCAGTCGATCAGTTCCTTGATCGGCGTCGGCAGGTCGCGATAGGCGGCGATGACGGCGACCAGCTGGCCGATGTCGAGCTGGCCCTTGAGCGCGAGATAGCCGCCCACCGTGTAGAAGACGAACGGCGTGAGCTGGGCCAGCAGGTTGTTGAGGTACTTGACCGCGAATTTGCGGCGATAGAGCCGCAGGCGGATATCGAACAGTGTACCGAGCCGATGGCCGATCTCCGCCGAGGAATGGCCGGTGACGCCGTAATTGTGCAGTGCCGGCGCGGCCTCGATCATCTCGCCGATGCGCCCGGCGAGGATGCGGGATTCGATCTGCCGTTCCCGTCCGAGCCGGATCTGCTCGCGGCGCAGATGCGGGATGACGACGCCCTGCACCAGGATCAGGCTGATGGCGAGCGTGCCCAGCCACATGTTCTGCGCCAGGATGAACGCCATGGCGGTGAGCGCCTGCGTGCCGAGGAAGGCGGGGGTGATGAACGCCTCGCCGAAGAAGCCGCCGATCGGCTCCACCTCGTCCTTGATCATGCTGGTGACTTCCGCCGACTTGGTCGTGCGGATGTCTTCCGGCCGGAAGCGCATCACCAGCCCGAACAGGTCGAAGCGAAGCCGCCGCAGCATGCGCTCGCCAAGCACACCCTTGCGGATGTTGATGACGTATTTGAACCAACCGCTGATCAGCGTCAGGACAAGGAAGACCAGGCTGAGCGCGAACAGGTAGGGCAACTGCGCCAGCAGCAGCCCGTCGGAAATGACATAGCTGCCGCCGCCGAGGAAGTCGGGCAGCGAGATGGTGAAGGCGAACAGACGGGCCTGGGTGACGCCATGCTCGAAGACACTGCCCTGGATGCCCTCGTTGACGATGCGCTTCGGGACATCGAGCGACCACCAATAGAAGGGCAACGACGCCACCACGTAGAACAGCACGATGAGCTGTTCACGCCGGCTGTACATCCAGACGTAACGAAAAAAATTGACCGACAACGCGAGTGGCGCCTTTTCTCGCTCAAGCTACTCTAACGGCACTAGATGGTGTGCGAAGCGCCCGTCTGCCGAACGCTTCACCTTTTTATGATCCTAACATGACAATCGAGTCCCGGTGATATGCGCCCTGCCCCGACCGTCGCCCTGCTCGCCGCCCTGCTGACCGTCGCAATGTCGGCTTCGCCGAGCCGGGCGGACCCGGCAACCACCCCTCTGGCCGACGGATTCGAGGGCGAGGATTTCGCGCCCGGAGGCGGCCTTTACTACAAGCACAACCACGAGCAGAGCGCTGGAACCGTTGTGTTTCAGTCCCAGGTGGCCCGCAGCGGCCATCAGGCGCTCGACCTGTCGGTGCGTCCGATGTGTCCGCCGGAGAGCGAGCTGTGCAGCGAGCGCGCGGAGATCTGGGAGAAGCCCGACGTACTGGTGCCGTACGGGCGGCAGACCTGGTATGCGCTTTCGATGCAGCTGGCGCAGCCGGTTTCCACCGAGCGCCATCGCTATGTGATGATGCAGTGGAAACGCGAGATCGATCCTGGCGCGATGGGCGATTACAGCCCTCTCCTCGCCCTCCGCCTGATGGAAGGGCGCCTTGCCGTCACCGTCGATACGGATACCGGCGCCTTCGCGCCGATCGGCACACCGGAACGGCCGACGGGCTGCAAGCCCGGCGAGGCGATGGCGAGCCCCCCGGACGAATACAACCAGTTCCGCACGCTCGTCGCCATCGAGCCCGGCGCCATGGGGCCGGAGGAAGCCGGTTTCAGCGGTTGCACCCCGGACATCCGGGTAACGCCGCGCGGTACCTTGCCGGCGGCCGGATCGGGCTGGATCGACTATGTCTTCAGCGTCCAGCCTGGCCCCAAGGGTGACGGGCGCATCGACGTCGTGGCCAATGGCGCGTGGATCGTCACCGTCGAAGGCAAGATCGGCCATGAGGGGCCGCAGCTCGGCGACCACATGTACTTCAAGTTCGGCCCGTATCGCGGCGGCGACGGCAATATCTGGCGCATCTACTACGACGATTTCCGCCGTGGCCCGACCTGCGCGGATGTCGCCGACGCCGCCATCTGCGCCAAGATCCACGATTGACGAGAAGTGCGACCGAGCCGCCGAGCGTCAGGCCTTGACCAGCCGCGCCGGCGTCAGGCCGAGCCGAGCGAAGACGTTGCGGGTATCGACCACGAGGCGAGCCTCATCGGCCACCAATGCATAGTCGACGCCGTCATGGTCGGTGGCGACCAGAACGGCGTCAAAGCCGGCGAGCGTCGCCGCATCCAGCGGGATCGACGGCTTGCCGCTGAGGCGTGGGTGACGCCTTGTCGGCGGCAGCGCCGTCACCTGCGGGTCGTGGAACTCGCAGAGGCCGCCGCGCTCGTCGATCAGCTCCATCAGCTTCAGCGCCGGGCTCTCGCGCACGTCGTCGACGTTCTTCTTGTAGGCAGCGCCGAGCACCAGTACGCGCGCGCCGGCAAGGCCGCGACCGAAATGCCGGTCCAGCGCCTCGGCCAGCTGGTCGACGACCAGATACGGCATGCGGGTGTTGATCTGGCCGGCCAGCTCGATGAAGCGCGTCTCGATGTCGAATTCCCGCGCCTTCCAGGTCAGGTAGAACGGATCGATGGGGATGCAGTGCCCGCCGAGGCCCGGACCGGGATAGAAGGGCATGAAGCCGAAGGGCTTGCTGCTGGCCGCCTCGATCACTTCCCAGATGTCGACGCCCATGGCGGCGTAGACGGTCTTCAGCTCGTTCACCAACGCGATATTGACCGAGCGGAAGATGTTCTCGGTCAGCTTCACCGCCTCGGCAGCCTGGGTGGACGAGACCGGCACCACGGAACTGATCAACTGGGCATAGAGCAACTGCGCCAGCGCACCCGCCTCCGACCCATCGCCGCCGACCACCTTGGGTATGGTGGCGGTTGAGTAATGGGCGTTGCCCGGATCCTCGCGCTCCGGCGAGAAGGCGAGGAAGAAATCCCGACCGGAGGCGAGGCCGGTGGCCTCCAGGATCGGCTTCACCAGCTCGACGGTGGTACCGGGCCAGGTGGTCGATTCCAGCACGACGAGCTGCCCCGGCCGCAGCGTCCCGGCGATGGTGCGGGTGGTATCGGCGACGAAGGAAAGGTCCGGCTCGCGCTGGCGCGTCAGCGGCGTCGGCACGCAGATGACGATGGCATCGCACGAACCGAGGCTGGTGAAATCATCCGTGGCCCGGAAGCGGCCGTCGGCCAGCGCCGCCTCCATGCGCGCGGCGGGGATGTAGCGGATCACCTGTTCGCCGGCGTTGATCGCCTCCACGCGGCGGGGATTGATGTCGAAGCCGATGACCGGAAACCCCGCCTCGGCGGCGACCAGCGCCAGCGGCAGGCCGACATAGCCGAGGCCGATGATGCCGATCGTCGCCCGGCGCGTGCGGAACAGCGTGTCGAGCTCGGCGAAGGTGGGCGTGGTCATGTCTGGGAATCCGGGCCGGGGTGTCGATGAGGCGGGTCGTTGCTCAGGCGGCGCCGCGCCGTCCGGCGGTGCGGCGGGCGCCGAAGCGCCTCTCGATGTTCTCGGCCCGGTCGGGTGCCACCCGCACCACCAGATGCAGCGTGCCGTCCTCGGCACTCCGCCGGTCCAGCACCTCGCTGTGGCGGTAGAGCCAGCCGAGCCCCTCCCCGTCCGCCGGGCTGAGGTCGAGCGCCAGCGTCACTCGATCCCGCGACAGCCGGCGACCGATGGCGAGCTTGAGCTCGTCCAGCCCCTCGCCGGTCAACGCCGAAACCGGAATGGCGCGCGCGTCGCCGGTGAGGCGTGCCGCGGCATTGAAGATGCGGGCACGACCCTCCTCGTCGAGGCTGTCGATCTTGTTCCACACCTCGATCAGCCGATGGTCGTCGTCGGGATCGACCCCGAGGCCGCGCAGCACGTCGGCGACGTCAGCCGCCTGCGCCGCGGTGTCCTCGTGCGAGACGTCGCGCACATGCAGGATGATGTCGGCCTCGATCACCTCTTCCAGCGTCGCGCGGAAGGCGGCGACGAGCTGGGTCGGCAGGTCGGAGATGAAGCCCACCGTGTCGGAGAGGATGATCTGGTCGCCGGTATCGAGCTTCACCGAGCGCAGCGTCGGGTCGAGCGTGGCGAACAGGAGATCCTGCGCCATCACGCTGGCAGCGGTCAGCCGGTTGAACAGCGTCGACTTGCCGGCATTGGTATATCCGACCAGCGCGACGACAGGGTAAGGCACCTTCTTGCGGCTGGCCCGATGCAGCGCGCGGGTGCGCTTCACCTGCTCAAGCTCGCGCTCGATCTTGTAGATGCGCTCGCCGATGACGCGGCGGTCCGCCTCGATCTGGGTTTCGCCGGGACCGCCGAGGAAGCCGAAGCCGCCGCGCTGGCGTTCCAGATGGGTCCAGGAGCGGACCAGCCGGCTCTTCTGGTAATTCAGATGAGCGAGTTCGACCTGCAGCACGCCTTCCTTGGTGCGGGCACGTTGGCCGAATATCTCCAGGATGAGAGCCGTTCGGTCGATCACCTTGGCCGACCACGCCTTTTCGAGGTTGCGCTGCTGCACGGGGCTGAGCGGCGCATCGACGAAGACGAGGCCGGCTTCATGGGCCTTCACGTCCTCGCCGATCTCCTCGACCTTGCCGCTGCCGAGATAGGTGGCCGGCCGCACGGCCGAGAGGCCGATCACATGGGCCGACACCACATCGAGATCGATGGCGCGGGCAAGCCCGACCGCTTCGTCCAGCCGGGCCTCGGGCGAACGGCGGCGCTCGCCCTCCTCGCCCGGCCTGCGGGAGACATGAGGAACCAGCACGACGACACGGGTTGCGTCGCCGTTCGGTTCGTCGGTCGGTGCGAGGCTCTCGCCGGAACCGGCGGGCGAGCGCCGGGAATTCCTGCTTTCCAAGCTCAACCCTTCTCGCCGGTCTCGTCAGGCTCGAAAAGTTGGACGGGATGACCGGGCATGATGGTGGAGATCGCGTGCTTATAGACCAGCTGCGAATGCCCGTCCCGCCGCAGCAGGACGCAGAAATTGTCGAACCAGGTGACAACCCCTTGCAGCTTCACGCCATTGACGAGGAAAATCGTAAGTGGCGTCTTGTTCTTGCGGACGTGGTTGAGAAAGGTGTCCTGAAGGTTTTGGGTACGTTCCGCGGCCATGTTTTTTGATCCGTTGTTTGTGTGGTGCGCCGGCGCGGCCGCCGCCTCTGCCTTTCCCGTCCGGGGATCGGCAACGGTGACGTGCTCATTTAGCATCGCACACCAAGCCTATCGCGCAAGATGCCTTCATCTGTGAAGGGGTTTTGCGCTATTTGCGGGCAAATTCCGCAACATCGTAGAAAGAATCGCGCAGCGAGCGCGCGACGGGACCCGGTTTGCCGTCGCCGACCGTCTTTCCGTCTATGCTGACGATGGGTACCACCACATTGCTGGCCGAGGAAATGAAGGCCTCGCGGGCGGCGAGCGCCTCGTCGAGCGTGAATCCGCGCTCCTCCACCGTCAGGCCGAGTCGATTCGCGACCTCGAACAGCACAGTGCGCGTGATGCCGCGCAGGATACCCGATTCGGCCGGCCGGGTGACGATGGCGCCCGCCTGCGTGACGATCCAGGCATTGGTCGAACCGCCCTCGGTGACCACGCCGTCGCGTACGAACCAGGCCTCCCGCGCCCCGGCCTCCTTGGCCGCCTGCTTGGCCAGCACGTTGGGCAGCAGGCCGACCGTCTTGATGTCGACGCGGTCCCACCGGTTGTCTGGCACGGTGATGACGGCGGCGCCGCTCTCCACCGATGCGGCGGCCTTCGCCTGGTCGGTGGCGCGCGCGGTGACGACGATGGACGGCAGCGTGTCGGGCGACGGGAAGTAATGATCGCGTCGGGCGACGCCGCGCGTCACCTGGATATAGACGATGCCCTCGCGCACGCGATTGCGGCGGATGGCCTCGCGCAGCACGACGCCGAGTGCTGCGGGCGGCATCGGCATGGCGATCCGCAGCTCCCGCAGCGAGCGCTGCAGCCGCTCCATGTGGCGACGCTCGTCGACCATCCGACCGCCGCGCACCTCGCACACCTCGTAGACGCCGTCGGCGAACTGGTAGCCGCGATCCTCGACATGCACGGCCGCGTCGGCATGCGGGACATAGAGACCGTTCACATAAGCCACGCGCGACATGATTTCCTCGAAACGTCTTCGCTACCGGCGCCAGAAGGCGAAATGCGCCAGCCCCAGGACGACGAGGATTTCGAGGCGTCCGAGAATCATGGCGAACGCCAGTATAAGCTGGGCATAGACCGGCAGCGCGATCCAATCCGGCCAGACCACGCCTTCTTCCCAGCCGGCATAGTAGACCGGCCCGGCATTGCTGATGGCGGCGACGATGGCGACCAGTGCCGCGTCGAAGCTCGGCATGGCGGGCGCGATCACGATGGTCAGCAACGCGATCATGCTGCACGCAACGCCGAAGCACAGCCAGATCGCCTTCATCATCGGCATGGATATGCTCTGCTGGCCAAGGCGGCGCGGGTACACGGCATTGGGGTGCACCAGCCGCTCGAGCTCCAGAGAGCTCTGCACCGCCATGGCGGCGGCGCGGTACATCTTAATGCCGCCGGCCGAGGAAAAACTGGCCCCTCCGACAAAGATGACCACCAGCACCAGCGCTAGCGGCAGGGCGCCGAAAGCGCCGGCATGCGGTTCGATGGCGGTGGTCGTCACCAGCGCGACGCCGGTGAACAAGCCATCCTCCAGCGCCAGCACCAGCGACTGGCTCCCGATCGGTGTCGCGTACCAGCCCGCGGCAGCGAGGATGCCGATGGCC
The DNA here is from genome assembly GCF_018390695.1 of Ancylobacter sonchi. Taxonomy (GTDB): domain Bacteria; phylum Pseudomonadota; class Alphaproteobacteria; order Rhizobiales; family Xanthobacteraceae; genus Ancylobacter; species Ancylobacter sonchi. Next base: position 494,129 of record NZ_JAHBGF010000028.1, read on the forward strand.
ACACTGACGAGAATGACGCCGATGTTTTCCTGCTGGCCGAAAGCGAGGCGGAAGCGGCGGGTGAGGATCATCCGATGCCACAGGATGCTGGTTCCACCCACCAGCATGAACAGCATCATCACCAGCTTCACGACGAAATGCCCGTAGGCGGCCATGCCGTCGGCATCGGGGAGCAGGCTGCCGGTGGAAAGCGCCGCACCGGCGAGGCCGAGCGCGTCGAACAGCCTGACGCCGCTCATATAAAGCAGGACCGTGCACAGCGCCGTGGCGCCGAGATAGACCGGCAATACCTGCCGCAGGGCATCGGAGATCGAGGTGGCGCCGCTACGCCGCAGCAGATGGCTCCGCTCGGCGTGGTCGGGCAGGCCGCCCACTCCCGCAGGACCGAGCACGGCGACGAAGCCGACCAGAGTCAGCAGGCCACCCGTCCACTGCAGGGTCAGCAGCCAGCCAAGCGTCGCGCGCGGCAGCACGTCGACATTGTGGATCAGCCCGCCGCCAGAGGTGGTGAAGGCGGAGACCGCCTCGAACCAGGACTGCGCGAAGCTGAGCGGCGTGGTCGCCACGATGGGTAGGGCGGCGAGTGTCGGTATGCCGAGCCAGAGCACCACCAGCAGGGAGAAGGACGAGAGGCGTCCGAGCTGAGCCCGGATATTGCGCAGCCCGAGATAGACGGCGCCCGCCCCGAACACGGTGAGCAGGGCCGTCGCCAGGAACGCCGGCGCGCCGTCCTCGCCCCGCAGCAGCGCCCCCACGGCGGCGGCGAGCAGGAAGGCGGCCACGACGCCGGCGGCGGCCGCGCCGTAGCGGGCGAGAGCGATCATCGGCAAGCACCCCTCAAAAGAACGCGCCTTTCAAAAGAACTCGCCTCTCAAAAGAATTCCAGGCTGACCCTGAACATCTGCTCCACCCGCTTTACCCGGTCGGCCAGCGCGAAGATGATCACCCGGTCGCGGGCATGGATGACGACGTCGCCGCGCGGCAGGATCAACTGCCCCCCCCGCATGATGGCGCCGATGCGCATGCCGTCGAACAGATCGAGGTTGCGCAGCGGCTTGCCGACGAGCGGCGACGTCTCCAGCGCCTCCGCCTCGATCACCTCGCCGGCGCCGTTGAGCAGCGAATGCACGCCACGGATGCGCCCCTTGCGGACATATTGCAGGATCTTCGAGACGGTGATCTGCCGCGGATTGACATAGGCGTCGATGCCGAGCCCACGGGCGAAGGCCGGATAGTTGGGATCGTTCAGCAGCGACAGCATGCCGGTGGCGCCGAGCTCGCGCGACAGCAGGCAGGACAGGATATTGACCCGGTCGTCATTGGTGACGGCGATCATGGTGTCGGCATCGCCCACCGCCGCCTCCTCCAGGATCAGCCGGTCGAGCGCGCTGCCGCGCAGCACCACCGTCTTCGACAGCTCCTGCGCGATCGCCTCGGCGCGCTCGGCATTCTCCTCGATGAGCTTCACACGGGCGCGGGGATTGCGCCGCTCCAGCTCGCGCGCGACATAAAAACCGATATTGCCGCCGCCGCCGATCACCACGCGCTGGGCCGGCGGCTCGTCATGGCCGAAGATCGACAGGGTACGAGTCACCTGGTCGGCGCCGGCGACGAAATAGACGAGGTCGCCGGCGATCAGCGCGTCGGCGCTGCGCGGCACGAACACCCGCCCCTTGCGATTGACCGCCACCACCACGGCGCGCAGATCCGGGAACAGGTCGGTGAGCTGGCGCAGCGGCGTGTCGAGCACCGGGCAATCGTCGGCGCAACGCACCCCGACCACGACGGCGGCTCCGTCGGCGAAGCTGACGGTGTCGATCGCGCCGGGCAGGGACAGCCGGCGCAGCACCATCTCCCCCACCTCGATCTCCGGCGAGATCACCACGTCGATCGGCAGATGGTCGCGCGAGAACAGGTCGCGCCAATGGCCGTGGAGATAGCTCTGGGCGCGCACGCGGGCAATCTTGGTCGGCACGTCGAACAGCGCATGGCCGACCTGGCAGGCCACCATGTTGACCTCGTCGTGCAGCGTGACGGCGATGAGCATGTCGGCCGCCTCAAGACCGGCGCGCTCCAGCACATCAGGATGCGAGCCGTGGCCGACGAAGCCGCGCACGTCCAGCGTGTCGGTCACCGCCTGGATGAGCCGGGCCGAGGTGTCGATGATCGACACGTCGTTCTGTTCGGCCGCCAATCGCTCGGCGATGCCGAAACCCACCTGGCCCGCGCCGCAGATCACGACCTTCATCGTTACCCCCAAAACCTTACGCGGGAGACTAGAGCATGTTCCGCAAAAGTTGAAAGACTTTCGCGAAAGGCGATATGCGCCAGCCTATTGATATTAGAGCACTTTCCTGACGATCGGGCGATAGGCGTCCGATCGGGGGCGGAGGTGTCGCGTGGCTGTGGGCCGGGGCTTCCGGTTCAGCCGATGCCAAGCGCCTTGAGCTTGCGGTGAAGGGCCGAGCGCTCCATGCCGACGAATTCGGCGGTCCGCGAGATGTTGCCGCCGAAACGGCTGATCTGCGCCACCAGATATTCGCGCTCGAACACTTCGCGGGCGTCGCGCAGCGGCAATCCCATCAGGTGCTCGCCGCCGCTGCCATTGGGCAGGTTCGGCACCAGCGAGCCGACATCCGGCGGCAGCATGTCGGCGGTCACCGGGGCGTCGGGCTCGCCGCTGGCGAGGATCAGCAGCCGCTCGATATTGTTGCGCAGCTGGCGGACATTGCCCGGCCAGTCATGCGACTGCAGCACGGCGAGCGCGTCGTCGGCGATGCGCCGCCGCGCAAGGCCGGTGCCGTGCGAGATCTGCTCGAGGAAGAACTCGACCAGCTCCGGCACGTCGTCGCGGCGCTCGGCCAGCGGCGGTACCCGGATCGGCACCACGCCCAGGCGGTGATACAGGTCCTCGCGGAACCGCCCCTCGGCGATTTCCTTTTCCAGGTTGCGGGCGGTGGAGGAGATGATCCGCACATCCACCGACACGCGGGTCGCACCGCCGACGCGCATGAAATTCTGGTCGACCAGCACCCGCAGAATGCGGTTCTGGGTCTCGCGCGGCATGTCGGCGATTTCGTCGATGAACAGCGTACCGCCATGCGCCTCTTCGAGCGCCCCGACCTGCCGTCCCTGCCCGGCCACGGCCTCGACGCCGAACAGCTCCACTTCCATGCGCTCCGGCGTGATGGCGGCGGCGTTGATCACCACGAACGGCCCGTTGGCGCGCGCCGAAGCGGCGTGCAGCATGCGGGCGGTCAGTTCCTTGCCGGAGCCGGACGGGCCAACGATCATGATGCGGCTATTGGTCGGCGCCACCCGTTCGATGGTCTGGCGCAGCTGGTTCATGACCGAGGATTTGCCGATCAGGTGCTGGGCCAGCGGGGCGCGCTGCTTGAGATCGCGCACCTCTCGCTTGAGCCGGAGGGTCTCCAGCGCCCGGTTGGCCACCAGGATGAGCCGGTCGGAGTTGAACGGCTTCTCGATGAAGTCGTAGGCGCCCTGCTTGATCGCCGCCACGGCCGTTTCGACGGTGCCGTGGCCGGAGATCATCACCACCGGCACGTCCGGATGCTGGCGCTTGATCACTTCCAGCAGTTGCAGTCCGTCGAGCTTGGAGCGCTCGATCCAGATGTCGAGGAAGATGAGATGCGGGCGGCGCGCCTCGATGGCGGCGAGCGCCTCGTCGCTGTCCTTGGCGGTACGGGCGCCATACCCCTCATCCTCGAGAATGCCGGCGACCAGCCCACGAATATCGGCTTCGTCGTCGACAATCAGAATGTCGGTTGCCATGTCGGCACTCCCTTATCCGGCCTGCGGGACAGGCACGGCCTTTTCGGTGGTTACGAGTTGAGGAAGCCCGCCGCCGGTGCGCTGGAAGCGCAGGCGGATCCAGGCACCCCGCCCTTCCGGCGCGTCGGCGAGTTCGATCCCGCCGCCGTGCTCCTCCATGATCTTGCCGACGATGGCGAGGCCAAGGCCGGTGCCCTTCTCGCGCGTCGTCACGTAAGGCTCAAGCAACCGCGCACGGTTCTCGGTCGGCAGCCCCTTGCCGTTGTCGATAACGTCGATGGTGACGGTCCGTTCGTCGGCAGAGAGCCCCACCTTGATGCGCGGCGGCTCCGTCTGCTCCTCCGGATCAACGGCGGCAAGGGCTTCCGTGGCGTTCTTCACGATATTGGTGAGCGCCTGGGAAATCAGCCGACGGTCGAAGCGGGCGGTGACCGCGCTGTCGGGGGTGTCGAACTGGATGTCGATCTCCGGGTTGCCGACCCGCATCAGGAAGACCACCTGGCGCACCGTCTCGGCGACGTCCTGCTCCTCCACCACCGGCTTGGGCATGCGGGCGAAGGAGGAGAACTCGTCGACCATGCGACCGATGTCGCCCACCTGCCGAATGATGGTGTCTGTGCACTGGTCGAACACCTCGCGATCCTCGCCTATCACCTTGCCGTAGCGCCGGCGCAGGCGCTCGGCGGAAAGCTGGATCGGGGTCAGCGGGTTCTTGATCTCGTGCGCGATGCGCCGGGCGATGTCCGCCCAGGCGGAGGAGCGCTGGGCGACCACGAGTTCGGTGATGTCGTCCAGCGTGACGACCCAGCCGTGATCGGCCTCGCGCGACTGCTCGGTGGTGAAGCGGACGGCGATCACCCGGTCGCGGCCGTTGCGCGACAGCGTGGTGTTGCCCTGCACCGAGCGCGGGCCGGCGCCCATCGCCTCCGCCAGCATCGGGGCGATCTCCGGCACGATGTCGCCGAGCGGTTTGCCGAGCGCATCCTCCTCGCTCACGCCCAGCATCTTCTCCGCCGGGCGGTTGATGATGGTGACGGAGCCGGAGGAATCGACACCGATGACGCCGGCTCCCACGCCGGACAGCACCGCCTCGGTGAAGCGGCGCCGGGTATCGATCTGGTCGCGGGCCTGCACGAGATCGTTCTGCTGGGTGCGCAGTTCCTGCGTCATCTTGTTGAAGGTCTCAGCGAGGCTCGACAAGTCGCCTTCCGCCCGACGCACCGGCACCTCGACATAGAGATTGCCCGCGGCGACCAGATCGGCGGCGCCGATCAGCCGGCGGATCGGGGCGACCAGATGATTGGCGAAATGGATGCCGAGCCACACGGCGCAGAGCAGCACGGTAAGCGAGATCACCGCATAGAGCAGCGCGAAAGCCACCTGCACACCGATGCGCTGCTGTTCGAGATTGCGGTAATCCGCAACCGCCGCCTGCGTCTCCTTGAGATAGTTGATCACGCGCGGATCGATCGGCCGCGCCACGTAGAGGAACAAATCCCCGAAATCTTTCAAGGGGATGACCGCGCCGACGAAATCGGCGTCGGTCGGCAGGTAGATCAGCGGCTGCTCCTCGGTGGCGTCCTTCACCGCGAGGTTTGACGGCACCACGAATTCGCGCCCGGTGCGGATGGTGGTGCGGTCGACGACGGAGAGGTCGCGCTGGATCACCATGGCCACCGGCAGTCCGCGCACCACCGCCTGGGCGGTCATCGCCTGGCGGAAGCGGCTGCGGTCGCTGTCCCACAGCGGACGGATGCGCTGCAGGTCGCGCGCCATGCCGAGAATGTCGCCGCGGATGGAATAGGCGTGCTCGCGCACATAGGTCTGCGCCACCGACACGGCATTGTCGACGATGGCCCGGGTGCGTACCGAGAACCAGCGGTCCAACCCACGATCTAGCGTGATGCTGGCCAGAAGCGCTACCAGTAGTGCCGGGACCACGGCGACGACGCCGAACAGCCCGACGATGCGCACATGCAGCCGGGCGGCGGCGCGGCCCCTGCGGCGGGCCTTCACGATGCGCCAGACCTCGCGGCCGATGATGCCGAGCAGGGTCAGCGACATCACGCCGTTGATGCACAGCACGACGACGACGATTTCGTGCGACGGCACCAGCGGGGTGATGCCGATCAGGACGACGAAGCTGACTAGTGAGGTGACCAGTGCGGCCAGAACGGCCAGTGGGGCCAGCCCCCAGAACGAAAAACGAAAGCCCATGCCCCCGAGGTCGGGAGTGTCGCGGCTTTCGGTCTCTCGTGTTCGGCCACTATCGCTCATGTCTCACCACGGCGCCGGCCGGTTCGATTCGAACCGGCGCAACTGATGCAGTGAAACGACACTGGTGCAAAAATGTGACATGCGCCAGAGCCAGCCGCATTTAATCGGCTGGCATCCACATCACTTGAATGTGGGCGACGCCCCCTAGCGGCTGGTACGAATGATCTGGATATCGAGGTCGCGGATCTTTTTGCGCAGCGTGTTGCGGTTGAGCCCGAGCAGCTCGGCGGCCTTGATCTGGTTGCCCCGCGTCGCCGCCAGCGCAGCCGACAGCAGCGGGTATTCCACGTCCTTCAGGATGCGGTGATACAGCCCCGGCGGCGGCAGGTTCTCGCCGAAACCGCCGAAATAGGTGTTGAGGTGACGCTCCACCGAAGAGGACAGCGTCTCGTCCTGCCCGCCCTCCTCCGGGGTCGCCGTCGACACCGGGGTGGCCAGCTCCGCCTCGATAATCGAGGCGGTGATGATCTCCTGCGGGTAGAGCGCGGCGAGGCGGCGGATCAGGTTCTCCAGCTCGCGGACATTGCCCGGCCAGCGATAGCGCTTCAGCCGGTCGACGGCGGCGATGTCGATCTGCTTGCGCGGCAGGCCTTCCCGCTCGGCCTGGAGGAAGAAGTGGCGCACCAGATCCGGGATGTCCTCGGTGCGCTCGCGCAGCGGCGGCAGCCGCAGCGGCACCACGTTGAGGCGGAAGAACAGATCCTCGCGGAACAGGCCCTGCTGGATGAGGATGCGCAGGTCCTTGTTGGTGGCGGCGACGATGCGCACATCGGTCTTGATCGGGGTGCGCCCGCCCACCGTGGTGTATTCGCCCTGCTGAAGCACGCGCAGCAGGCGGGTCTGCGCCTCCATCGGCATGTCGCCGATCTCGTCGAGGAACAGCGTGCCGCTCTCGGCCTGCTCGAAGCGGCCGGCCGAGCGGGCATTGGCGCCGGTGAACGCCCCCTTCTCATGGCCGAACAGCTCGCTCTCGATGAGGTCGCGCGGGATGGCGGCCATATTGATGGCGACGAACGGGCCGTTGCGGCGCTTGCCGTAGTCGTGCAGCGCGCGGGCCACCAGCTCCTTGCCGGTGCCGCTCTCGCCGGCGATCATCACCGTGAGGTCGGTCTGCATCAGCCGCGCCAGCACGCGGTAGATGTCCTGCATCGCCGGCGAGCGGCCGACCAGCGGGATGGCGTCGGTCTCGTCGCCGCCCTTGGGCGCCAGATCGTGCTTCTTCGGCTCCGACAGTGCCCGGCCGACGATGGCGATCAGCTCCTTCAGGTCGAAGGGCTTGGGCAGATATTCGTAGGCGCCGCGCTCGGAGGCGCGGATCGCGGTCATGAAGGTGTTCTGCGCGCTCATGACGATGACCGGCAGATCCGGACGCACCTTCTTGATGCGCGGCAGCAGGTCGAAGGCGTTCTCGTCCGGCATCACCACGTCGGTGATGACGAGGTCGCCGTCGCCCTGGCTCACCCAGCGCCACAGCGTGGCGGCATTGCCGCAGGAACGCACCTCGTAGCCCGCTCGCGACAGCGCCTGATTGAGCACGGTGCGGATGGCGGCGTCGTCATCGGCGACCAGAATACTTCCCGTGGGCATGGCGCTCTCAATTCTTCTCAGTGCCGCGGGCGGCGCCGCGATACATGGGCATGAGGACTCGGAAGATGGTGCGGCGGGGCTGGCTGTCGCATTCGATGATGCCGCCATGGTCGCCGACGATCTTGGCGACCAAAGCGAGGCCGAGTCCGGTGCCGGTGGGCTTGGTGGTGACGAAGGGGTCGAACAAATGCTGCATCAGGTCCTCCGGCACGCCGGGACCGTTGTCGCGCACGCAGAATTCCAGCGGCAGGCTGACGCGCGTCGCCGAGCCGGGCACGGTGAGCCGCACGCCGGGACGGAAGGCGGTGGTGAGCATGATCTCGCCATCCGGGCTGTCGCCGATGGCTTCGGCCGCGTTCTTCACCAGATTGAGGAAGATCTGGATGAGCTGGTCGCGATTGGCCAGCACCGGCGGCAGCGAGGGATCGTACTCCTCGACGAAGCGGATGTTGCGCGCGAAGCCGGTGGAGGCGAGCGTGCGCACATGCTCCAGCACCGCGTGAATGTTCACCGGCTCGCGCTCGATCGGCCGCTCGTCGGAGAACACCTCCATGCGGTCGACCAGCTTGACGATGCGGTCGGCCTCGTCGGTGATCAGCCGGGTCAGCGAACGGTCGTCGTCGCTGGCGTTGAGCTCCAGCAGCTGCGCGGCGCCGCGAATGCCCGACAGCGGGTTCTTGATCTCGTGCGCCAGCATGGAGGCGAGCGCGGTGACCGAGCGGGCGGCGCCGCGATGGGTGAGCTGGCGGTCCATCTTGTCGGCGATGGTGCGCTCCTGCAGCATCACCACGACATAGCCCGGCGCTTCCGGCAGCGGCGCGACATGGATGTCGACGATGCGCTCGCCGCCATTGCGCGGCGTGCCGAGGTCGACGCGATACTCGTTCACCGCCGCGCCGCTGTCCCGCACCTGCTCGACCAGCGCCAGCAGCGGGCTGCCGAAGGGAATGAATTCCTGCAGGCGATGGCGGGCGAGCACCGCATGGCCGGCCTCGAAGAAGGCCTCGGCGGCGACGTTGGCGTCGACCAGCCGGTCGTCATCGGCGACGGTGAACACCGGATGCGGCAGCGCGTTGACCACCGCATCCGACATGGCCGGGGTACCGGCCTCGATCGGCGGGACGGAATCGACGCCGCCGCGGGCCGCGGGCTTCTTCGACGCGGGAGCCTTCGCCGCTGAATCCGGCTTGAGCGTTTTCATGCTGCGGCACTCCATGACAATTCGTCGAAGGCGGCGCGGAGGCCGGTACGAACCTCACGCGGTTCGTCCTGGGTAAGGATCCGCTTGCGCCAATGCGCCAGCGCGTCGGGCGGGCGGCCGGCGGTGACCGCCGCCGCCTCCAGCGCCCAGCCGATGTGCTTGCGCGCCTGCCGGCGGCCGAGCTCGATCCCGTAATGCGACAGCCAGCCCTCGTAGAGCTCCAGCAGCACGTCGTGCTGCTCGGCGAGGCTCGGATCGGCCGGCACCTGGCCGGTGGCGAGATAGGCGGCGACCTGGGCGGGGAACCATGGCCGCCCCTGGGCGCCACGGCCGATCATCACCCCTGCCCCGCCCGAGGCGGCGAGCATGGAAGGCGCCTGTTCCGCCGCGACCAGATCGCCATTGGCGAGCACCGGCAGATCGATGGCAGCGCTGATGGCGGCGATCGCCGCCCAATCGGCCGAGCCGGTGTAGAACTGGCAGCGGGTACGGCCATGGATGGTGACCAGCCGCACGCCGATATCGGCGGCGCGGCGCGCCAGCTCCGGCGCGATGAGGCCGCTATCGTCCCAGCCGAGGCGGGTCTTGAGCGTGACCGGCACCCGCACCGCGCCGACCACCGCCGCGATGATGCGGGTGGCGAGGTCGAGGTCGCGCAGCAGCGCCGCGCCGGCGAGGCCGGTGGTGACCCGCTTGGCCGGGCATCCCATGTTGATGTCGATCAGCGCCGCGCCGGAGGCTTCGGCCATGGCGGCGGCGCGGGCCATCGAGGCGGGCTCGTTGCCGGCGAGCTGCACGGCGTGGACCGGCAGGCCGGCCGCCTCGGCGCGCAGCGCGGTTTCGGCATGGCCGGTCTCCAGCGCTTCCGAAGCCACCATTTCGGAGACGACGAGGCCGGCGCCGTAGCGGTGCGCCATGCGCCGGAACGGGGCGTCGGTGATACCGGCCATCGGCGCCAGCACGACGCGATTCGGCAGCGTCAGCGGCCCGACGGTCAGATTGGCGTTCTGAAAGGCATCAACGATCAAGCGGTGATCACTCGGTGCACACGAAATGAGCCCAGCGGGCGGTGCCTACATAATAGACAGACGAGGCCCGTCATCAAGTCTCTACCACCGGATGGCGGGAAACTTTTGCACTGCCGCGCCGCTTTTGCGCTAAACGGAGGGCCGGGGCAAGGCCCGGCGGGTGCCGCCGGGCGGCTGGAAGCGGAGTTACGGGTGGTCGACGTGCAGGCGGATGGACAGGCTGAGTTGCGGGCCGACGTCATCGTGGTGGCGGCCGGGCGCGGGACCCGCGCCGGAGACGGGCTGCCGAAGCAGTATCGCTCCCTGGGCGGGCGCCCGCTGCTGCGCCATACGCTGGAACGTTTTCTCGCCCAGCCCGGCATCCGCCGGGTGGTGACGGTGATCGACCCCGCCCATGCCGGGCTCTATGCGGCGGCGACGCAAGGCCTTGTGGGCGCTGGCGGCGCCGGCCTCGCCGCGCCGGTGGCCGGCGGGGCGACCCGGCAGGCCTCGGTGCGCGCCGGGCTGGAGGCGCTGGCCGAGGATCCGCCGGAACTGGTGCTGATCCACGATGCCGCCCGCCCCTTCATCACCGCGCGGCTGGTCGCCGATGCGCTGGAGACGGCGGCGCGGCATGGAGCGGCGGTGCCGGTGCTGCGGCTGGTCGACACGGTGAAGCGCTGGGAAGCGGACGGCTTCGTCGTCTCCGGCCCCGACCGCGACCAGATGCGCAGCGTGCAGACGCCGCAGAGCTTCCGCTACGCGCTGATTCGCGGAGCGCACCTCGCGCAGGCCGGGCGCGACGACCTCACCGACGACGCCGCGGTGGCCGATGCCGCCGGGCACCGGGTGGCGAGCTTCGCCGGCGAGGCCGGAAATCTCAAACTGACGACGCCGGAGGATTTCGTGAGCGCCGAACGGGTTCTTGCGCGGGAGCTTCGCGACCTCGCCGATGTGCGCACCGCCACCGGCTATGACGTGCACGCCTTCGGCGAGGGCGACCATGTGATGCTGGGCGGCATCGCCATCCCCTTCGGGCGCGGGCTCTCCGGCCATTCCGACGCCGATGTGGTGCTGCACGCGCTGACCGACGCGCTGCTCGGCACCATCGGCGCCGAGGATATCGGCTTCCACTTCCCGCCCTCCAAGCCGGAATGGAAGGGCGCCGCCTCCGACCAGTTCCTGCGCCATGCGGTGGATCTCGTCGCGGCCAAGGGCGGGCGCGTCGCGCATCTCGACACCACCATCGTCTGCGAGGAGCCGAAGATCGGCCCGCACCGCGAGGCGATGCGGGAGCGGATCGCCGAGATCGCCGGGCTGCCGGTGGCGCGGGTGAGCGTGAAGGCGACCACCAGCGAGCGACTCGGCTTCACCGGCCGGCGCGAGGGCATCGCCGCGCTCGCCACCGCCACGGTGCGGCTGCCCTTCGCGGAGGACGAGATATGAACGAGCGCGATGCGCTGGCCACGCGGGTGCTGGAGCTGTGCCGGTCGCGCGGCTTCACGGCGGCGACGGCGGAATCCTGCACCGGCGGCCTCGTCTGCGGCGCGCTGACCGAGATCGCCGGCTCCTCCGACGTGGTGGACCGCGCCTTCGTCACCTATTCCAACCAGGCCAAGATGGACCTGCTCGGGGTGTCCGAGGCGACGCTCGCCGCGCATGGCGCGGTGAGCGAGGAGACGGCGCGGGAGATGGTGGCGGGCCTGTTGAAGGCCGCCGGCACCTCGCTCGGCGTCTCCGTGACCGGCATTGCCGGGCCGGGCGGCGGCTCGGAGGCGAAGCCGGTCGGGCTGGTGCATTTCGCCGCCGCGCGGGCCGATGGCCGGGTGATCGTGCGCCGCGAGGTGTTCGCCGGCGAGGACCGCTCCAGCGTGCGGGCGCATGCGGTGATGACCGCACTCGCCATGCTGGCGGAACTGGCGGAAGGCTGACGCGCTCCGCGCCACGCCGTGCGGCCGTGCGCGGGGGAACGGCCTCAGGCCAATGTGCCGTAGACCTCGTCGGCGCGCTTCTCGAAAGCTTCGGCGAAGCGGCGGAAGGCGGCGTCGAACATCGCGCCCATCAGCAGGCCGAGCGTGCGCGAGCGGAACTCATAGTCGATGAAGAATTCGACCTCGCTGGTGCGCTCGCCGGTCGCCTTGAACGTCCAGCGATTCTCCAGCCGACTGAACGGCCCGTCGAGATATTCGACAACGATGGTGAGGCGCGGCCTATCCAGCGTCACCCGGCTGGTGAAGCTCTCGCGGAACACCTTGTAGGCGACCGTCATGTCGGCAACGAGGATGTCGATCCCCTCGCCGCTCGCCACCCGCCGGCGGGTGTGCAGGCTCTCGCAGAGCGGCACGAATTCCGGGTAGCGCTCGACGTCGGCGACGAGCTCGAACATGTCGGCGGCCGAATGCCGGACCTGCCGCTTGCTGCGGAAAGACGGCATGGCTCAGACGGGCGCGAGAGACGAAGTCAGGTTGGCGGGCGCCGCGGTGCCGAGCTTCGTCGACCGCGCCGCGCGCAGCCGGGCGAAGTCCTCGCCGGCATGGTGCGAGGAGCGGGTCAGCGGGCTCGACGACACCATCAGGAAGCCCTTGGCATAGGCGATGGTCTCGTAGGACTTGAACTCGTCGGGCGTCACGAAGGACATCACCGGGTGATGCTTGCGGGTCGGCTGCAGGTACTGGCCGATGGTCATGAAGTCGATGTCCGCCGAGCGGAAATCGTCCATCAGTTGCAGCACCTCGTTCCGAACCTCTCCGAGGCCGACCATAATGCCGGACTTGGTGAAGATCGACGGGTCGAGCTCCTTCACCCGCTGCAAGAGCCGCAGCGAGTGGAAGTAGCGGGCGCCCGGCCGCACCTTCAGATACAGCGAGGGCACGCATTCGAGATTGTGGTTGAACACGTCCGGCTTCGCCTCGACCACCACTTCCAGCGCGCCATCCTTGCGCAGGAAGTCCGGCGTGAGGATCTCGATGGTGGTTCCGGGGCTGGTGGCGCGAATGGCGCGGATGGTGCGTGCGAAATGCTCGGCGCCGCCGTCCGTGAGATCGTCGCGGTCCACCGAGGTGACGACGACATGTTCGAGGCCGAGGCGGGCGACGGCGTCGGCGACCTTCTGCGGCTCGTCCATGTCCAGCGGACCGGGCATGCCGGTGCGCACATTGCAGAAGGCACAGGCGCGCGTGCAGGTGTCGCCCATGATCATGAAGGTGGCGTGCTTCTTCTGCCAGCACTCGCCGATATTCGGGCAGCTGGCCTCCTCGCACACGGTGACGAGGCCGTTGGCGCGCACGATGTTGGCGGTTTCCTGCCAGCCCGGCGTGCCGGGCGCGCGCACGCGGATCCAGTCCGGCTTCTTCAGAACCGGGGTCTCGGGCCGGTTCACCTTTTCCGGGTGACGCGGCTTTTCGAGAGCGCGGTTCAAAGTGTTGAGGACGGTGACCATGAAGTGCCCGATACCCGTTCGCGTTTCGCCTTCACACTTAGTCATTGCGTGCCGCCCCGGAAACCCCGCCTTGCGAAGGGGAGACCCGAGCGCCGCGCACGTCTCGGCGCGGCAAGGCGTCAGCGCGAGCGCAGCTTGCGCCAGATGAACAGCACGATGATCGCGCCGACCGTGGCGGCGATCAGGGTGCGGAAGAAGCCGAACACCGGGACCGCCGCCAGCTCGGCGAGATACTTGCCGACGAAGGCGCCGATCAGGCCGAACAGCAGGTTGGCGAACAGCCCGTGATCGCTCGCGGTTACCCGCTCGGCGATCCAGCCGGCGAGCAGGCCGATGATGATCATGGTGAACCAGCCGACTCCCGGCTGGTCCGCGACGGCGGCAAAGCTATCCATGGCTGACCCCTGCCCTGCTGCGGAGCGGCCTTGCGGCCTGCTCAGATGTGGATGGCGCGCCCATAGGCGGCGAGCACGCTCTCATGCATCGTCTCAGAAACCGTCGGATGCGGGAAGACGGCGTTGATCAGCTCTTCCTCGGTGGTCTCAAGGTTCATCGCCAGCACGAAGCCCTGGATCATCTCGGTGACTTCCGCGCCGACGAGATGGGCGCCGAGCAGCTGGCCGGTCTTGGCGTCGAAGATGGTCTTCACGAGGCCATCCGCCTCGCCGAGCGCCACCGCCTTGCCGTTGCCGATGAACGGGAAGCGGCCGACCTTGACCTCGTAGCCGGCTTCCTTGGCCTTCTTCTCGGTGAGGCCCACCGAGGCGACCTGCGGCATGCAATAGGTGCAGCCGGGGATCATCAGCTTGTCCATCGGATGGGCGTGCTTGCCGGCGATGCCCTCGACGCAGATGACGCCCTCATGCTCGGCCTTGTGGGCCAGCATGGGCGGGCCGGCGACGTCGCCGATGGCGTAGATGCCGGGCACGTTGGTGCGGCACAGGCCGTCAATGACGACGCAGCCGCGATCGGTCTTCACGCCCAGCTTCTCGAGGCCGAGATTCTCGATGTTGCCGACCACGCCCACCGCCGAGATCAGGCGATCCGCGACGAGGGTCTGCACCTTGCCGTCGGAAGTCTCCACCGTCGCGGTGACGTTGTCGGCGCCCTTGACGACCTTCGACACCTTGGCGCCGGTGAGGATCTTGATGCCCTGCTTCTCGAAGCGCTTCTTGGCGTGCTCGGCGATCTCCTCGTCCTCGACGGGGAGGATCTGCGGCAGCAGCTCGACGATGGTCACGTCCGAGCCCATCGCCTTGTAGAAGGAGGCGAATTCGACGCCGATGGCGCCCGAGCCCATGATCAGCAGCGACTTCGGCACGCTCGCCGGCGCCAGCGCGTCGAAATAGGTCCAGATCAGCTTGCTGTCCGGCTCGATGCCCGGCAGCGCGCGCGGACGGGCGCCGGTGGCGACGATGATGTTCTTGGCGGTGTACTCGCCGGCGCCGAGCGCGCCCTTCGGCGCGCCGTCGGTGGCGGCGACGGAGACCTTGCCGGGCGCGGTGATGGTGGCCTGGCCCCAGATCACCTCGACCTTGTTCTTCTTCAGGAGGAAGCCGACGCCATTGCTCATCTGGCTGGCGATGCCGCGCGAGCGCTTCACCACGCCGGCGATGTCGACGCCGAACTTCTCAGCGACGAGGCCGTAATCCTTGGCGTGCTCGATATAGTGGAAGATCTCCGCCGAGCGCAGCAGCGCCTTGGCCGGGATGCAGCCCCAGTTAGGGCAGATGCCGCCCATGTACTGGCGCTCGACCACGCCGACCTTGAGCCCGAGCTGGGCGGCGCGGATGGCGGCGACATAGCCGCCGGGGCCGGAGCCGATGATGAGGAGGTCGTAGGAAGCGGCCATGTGCGTGGTTCCGTCATACCCGGGGCCAAGGCGACCTTTCGGTCGCCGTCTTGCGCGAAGACGCCGGGGCATTCACCCCGGCTTTTGCCGGGCATCCGCCCGGTGCGCCGCTGAAAAGACGTCGAAGGCAGGAAGGCAAGGACCGGGACGAACGCCCCGGCCCTCACGCGGTGTCGATCACACCAGCATCGACATCGGCTTCTCGATCAGCGCCTTGAAGGCGGTGATGAGCTGGGCGCCCATGGCGCCGTCCATGACCCGGTGATCGCAGGAGATGGTGACCGTCATCTGGGTGGCGACGGTCAGCTCGCCCTTGCGCACCACCGCCCGCTGCTCGCTGGTGCCCACCGCGAGGATGGTGGCGTGCGGCGGGTTGATGATGGCGGTGAAGTCCTTGATCCCGAACATGCCGAGATTGGAGATCGCCGAGGAGCCGCCCTGATACTCGTTCGGGGCCAGCTTCTTGTTGCGCGCGCGGATGGCGAAGTCGCGGGTCTCGTTGGAGATGGTCGAGAGCGACTTGGTCTCCGCCTTGCGGATGATCGGGGTGAGCAGGCCCTTGCCGCCGTCGATCGCCACCGCGACGCCGATGTCGGAGTGCTTCAGCTTGAGGTAGCGGTCGCCGCCCCACACCATGTTGGCGTCCGGCACCTGCTGGAAGGCGAGCGCGTAGGCCTTGATGACGAAGTCGTTGACCGACAGCTTGTAGGACGGCTTGCCGTCCTTCTCCGGCGCGGCCTTGTTCAGGGTCTCGCGGAGCTTCAGCAGCTCGTCCATGTCGCAGTCGACGGTGAGGTAGAAGGTCGGCACCGTCTGCCGGGCCTCGGTCATGCGCTGGGCGATGACGCGACGCATGCCGTCGAGCGGGATCTCCTCGTAGGTGCCGGCCTCGTAATAGGCCTTGACCTGATCGAGCAGCGCGCCGGGGGCCGGGGCGGGCTTGGGCGCGGCGGGAGCCGCAGCGGCCGGGGCCGGCGCGGCAGCCGCGACCGCCGGAGCCGCGACCGGCTTGGCGGCGCCGGGCGTCGCCGAGGCGATGTCGGCGGCGACGACACGGCCGCGCGGACCGGAGCCCTGCACGGAAGAAAGGTCGACGCCCTTCTCCTTGGCGAGGCGACGGGCCAGCGGCGAGGCGAAGACGCGCGCCCCAGCAGCAGCCGGGGCCGCGGCGGGAGCCGCCGCGACCGGAGCGGCGGCAACCGGAGCAGGCGCAGCGGCCGGGGCCGGCTCGGCCGCCTTGGGAGCCTCGGCGGCAGGAGCCGGCGCGGCCTTGGGCGCCGAGGCGCCGCCGGCGGCGACCGCCTTGGCGTCCTCGCCGTCGGTGGCGAGCACGGCGATGAGCTGGTTCACCGGCACATCCGCCGTGCCTTCCGGCACCAGGATCTTCGCCAGCGTGCCCTCGTCGATGGCCTCGACTTCCATCGTGGCCTTGTCGGTCTCGATCTCGGCGATCACGTCACCGGGCGCGACCTTGTCGCCTTCCTTCTTGAGCCACTTGGCGAGGTTGCCCTTCTCCATGGTGGGAGACAGGGCCGGCATGAGGATCTCGATCGGCATGGGCGCTCTCCGTCCTCAGCGATAGGTGACCGCGCGCACCGCCTCGACCACTTCCTGGACGTTCGGCAGCGCGAGTTTCTCGAGATTGGCGGCGTAGGGCATCGGGACGTCCTTGCCGTAGACGCGCAGTACCGGCGCATCGAGATAGTCGAAGGCGCCTTCCATGACGCGGGCGGAGATTTCCGCGCCGACGCCGGACTGGCCCCAGCCCTCTTCCACCGTGACCAGGCGGCCGGTCTTGCGGACCGAGGCGAGGATGGTCTCGGTATCCATCGGGCGGATGGTGCGCAGGTCGATCACCTCGGCGTCGATGCCGAGCTTGGCGAGCTCGTCGGCGGCCTTCAGCGCGTAGGACATGCCGATGGACCACGCGACCAGCGTGACGTCCTTGCCGGGACGCGCGATGCGCGCCTTGCCGAGCGGGACGATGAAGTCGTCGAGCTTCGGCACCGGCGAGGAGTGGCCGTAGAGGATCTCGTTCTCGAGGAAGATCACCGGATTGGGATCACGGATCGCCGCCTTGAGCAGGCCCTTGGCGTCGGCGGCGGTATAGGGCGCCACCACCTTGAGGCCGGGAATGTGCGAGTACCAGGAGGTGTAGTCCTGGCTATGCTGCGCGGCGACGCGGGCCGCGGCGCCGTTCGGGCCGCGGAACACGATCGAGCACTGGATCTGGCCGCCGGACATATAGAGCGTCTTGGCGGCGGAGTTGATGATCTGGTCAATCGCCTGCATGGCGAAGTTGAAGGTCATGAACTCGACGATCGGCTTCAGGCCGGCCATGGCGGCGCCGACGCCGACACCGGCAAAGCCGTGCTCGGTGATCGGAGTGTCGATGACCCGCTTCGGCCCGAATTCCTGCAACAGGCCCTGGGTGATCTTGTAGGCGCCCTGATATTCGGCGACCTCCTCACCCATCACGAAGACGTCGCCGTCCTGGCGCATCTCCTCGGCCATGGCGTCGCGCAGCGCCTCGCGCATGGTCTGGTTGACCATCTCGGTGCCTTCCGGCACCTCCGGCTGGGGAGCCGGCGCGGAGACGACCGCCGGCGCGGCCGGCGCGGGCGCCGCAGCGGCAACCGGCGCGGGCTCAGCCGGGGCGGCCGCCGCCGGAGCGGGCTCGGCGGCCTTGGGCGCGGGCGCCGCAGCGGCGCTGGCGTCCTCGCCATCGGCGAGGATCACCGCGATCGGGGTGTTGACCGCGACGTCCTGCGTGCCTTCCGGCACCAGGATCTTGCCGAGGGTCCCCTCGTCGACCGCCTCGACTTCCATCGTGGCCTTGTCGGTCTCGATCTCGGCGATGACATCGCCGGACTTCACCGTATCGCCCTCTTTCTTGATCCACTTGGAGAGGTTGCCCTTCTCCATGGTGGGCGACAGGGCGGGCATGAGAATTTCGGTCGGCATGGCGGCGTTCCCCAAAGAACGAGCGTCGAGATCGCGCGTCACTGATGCGTCTGGGCGGAGGGCGCAAACGTCAGGTTGCTGTAGACGGCCAGCGAAGCGGTGGCCACGAGAAAGGCGGCAAAGAGAGCGACCAGCATCTTGGAGAGACTGGCCGTCCGGTCCGCCGGCGCCCCGGCGAGGTGGCGCATGGCGAACGGCCACACGCCCATCTTGATCCAATCGGCAGCTGCGTTGCTGCCGCCGCCGGCGCGGACGCCGGAGAGAATGCGATAGGCCGTGCCGGCGGCGAAGACCCACAGCACGACGATCGCCGATGCTCCGGCGACCCACAAACCCCAGAACAGCCAGGCGAGCATGCCCCCTACCCTCCGCCGGTCAGCGGAGGATGTCGGTGTAGAGCTCGGACGGATCCGGCTCCGGGTCGTGGCTGGCGAAATCGGCGGCGGCGTTCATCACCTCGCGGATTTCGGCATCGATGGCCTTGAGGTCGTCCTCGCTGGCCCAGCCCTTGTCCAGAAGGCGCGCGCGCACCTGCTCGATCGGGTCGTGCTCGGTACGCATCTTCTGCACCTCCTCCTTCGACCGGTACTTGGCCGGATCGGACATGGAGTGGCCGCGATAGCGATAGGTGAGCATTTCGAGGATGTAGGGACCCTTGCCGGAGCGGGCGAATTCCACCGCGCGCTCGCCGGCCGCCTTGACCGCCCGCACATCCATGCCGTCGACCTGCTCGCCGGGAATGTTGAAGGAGGTGCCGCGACGGGAGAAGTCGGTCTGGGCGGAGGCGCGGTTTACCGCGGTGCCCATGGCGTATTTGTTGTTCTCGATGATGTACACGACCGGCAGCTTCCAGAGCTCGGCCATGTTGAAGCTCTCATAGACCTGGCCCTGATTGGCGGCGCCGTCGCCGAAATAGGCCAGGGTGACGTTGCCGTTCTCGCGGTAGTGGTTGGAGAAGGCGAGACCGGTGCCGAGCGAGACCTGGGCGCCGACGATGCCGTGGCCGCCGTAGAAACCCTTCTCGATGCTGAACATGTGCATCGAGCCGCCCTTGCCCTTGGAATAACCGCCGCGACGGCCGGTGAGCTCGGCCATGACGCCCTTGGGGTCCATGCCGGTGGCCAGCATGTGGCCGTGGTCGCGGTAGCCGGTGATGACCTGGTCGCCCTGCTTGAGCGCCAGCTGCATGCCGACGACGACGGCTTCCTGACCGATATAGAGGTGGCAGAAGCCGCCGATCAGGCCCATGCCGTACATCTGGCCGGCCTTCTCCTCGAAGCGCCGGATCTCCAGCATCTGGCGATAGGCGGCCAGTTCCTGTTCCTTGGAGAAGTCCAGTTTGTCGACGGGTTTGTCGGACCGTTTGGCGGCGGCGCGGGGCGCGGCGGCCTTGGGGGCGGGGGACTTCTTCGCAGCTACAGCCATAGGCGCATCCCTAGCTCGTTAGCGGATTTTGCCAGTGTCTTAGCGCAAGTTGCGCACCAATGCTACGCGCACAACGCAATGCTGCGGCGCACAACATGTTGCCAGCGCAAGGGTTTCTGTACTTGAACTATTATTCGGTTAAATGAACGATTTAACTTAAATAAAGTTAAGTTCTTGCGATCTATCGGTTTCCCGCTGATATACCAGGCGCGCGCACCAGCGGGCGCCGAAAAGCGCCCCGCCGATAGTCGAACCAAATAATGACGCTATTGCGTGGCTGTGGTCGCGACGTGCGGACGCAGCAGCACGAGGTCCTTGGGGTGGACGAGGTTCAGGAGCGACCTCGCCTGCTCGTCGAGCATGTCGGCATCGACGAGATCCGGCGACAGGAGCCGGACCTTGGATTCGATGGCCTCGCGCTGGGTGCGCAAGGCATCGCGCTCCTGCGTCAGGGCCTGCATCTGCTCTTCGAAATGCCGCCGCGCCACCAGTCCGTATTGGCCGTTATAGCCCTGGAAGGCGAAGTAGCCGATGAGCGATGCCGCGCCGAGATGCAGCGTGACGGTTTGGAGAATCGAGCGCCAGCGGGTGCGTGCTATCATGAAAACGGAGCCTAACCGTATCCGGTTGAGGCTCCGTTAACTGTGTCGTCAAGAAACGGCAGAAAGGGCTCAGCCGAGCGCCTTCAGCGCCGAGCGCCCGGCATAGATCGCCTGCGGGCCCAGCTCCTGCTCGATGCGCAGCAGCTGGTTGTACTTGGCGGTACGGTCGGAGCGCGCCAGCGAGCCGGTCTTGATCTGCCCGCAATTGGTGGCCACCGCGAGGTCGGCGATGGTCGAATCCTCGGTCTCGCCCGAGCGGTGCGACATCACCGCGGTATAGCCGGCCTTGTGGGCCATCTCGACCGCGTTCAGCGTCTCGGTGAGCGAGCCGATCTGGTTGACCTTCACCAGGATCGAGTTGCCGACGCCCTGCTTGATGCCGGCCGAGAGGCGCTTCACATTGGTGACGAACAGATCGTCGCCCACCAGCTGGCACTTGGAGCCGATGGTGTCGGTGAGCAGCTTCCAACCCTCCCAGTCGTCCTCGGCCATGCCGTCCTCGATGGTGACGATGGGATAGCGGGCGACGAGATCGGCGAGATACTTCACCTGGGTCTCGATGTCGCGCACGACACCTTCGCCCTCATAGTCGTACTTGCCGTTCTTGAAGAACTCGGTCGAGGCGCAGTCGAGGCCGATATAGACGTCCTCGCCCGGCTTGTAGCCGGCGGTCTCGATGGCCTTCACCACGAAGGCGAGCGCGGCATCCGCCGACGGCAAATTGGGGGCGAAGCCGCCCTCGTCGCCGACATTGGTGTTGTGGCCGGCATCCTTCAGCGCCTTCTTCAGCGTGTGGAAGATCTCGGCGCCGGTGCGCAGGCCTTCCGCGAAGGTCGGGGCGCCGACCGGCAGGATCATGAATTCCTGGAAGTCGATCGGGTTGTCGGCATGGGCGCCGCCATTGATGATGTTCATCATCGGCACCGGCAGGGTGCGGGCGTTGACGCCGCCAACATAGCGGTAGAGCGGCAGGTCGCGCGCATCGGCGGCCGCCTTGGCCAGGGCGAGCGACACGCCGAGGATGGCGTTGGCGCCGAGGCGGGCCTTGTTCGGGGTGCCGTCGAGCTCGATCAGGATCTGGTCGATCGCCGGCTGGTCCTCGGCGTCCATGCCGCCGATGGCGTCGAAGATCTCGCCGTTGACGGCGTCGACCGCCTTCTCCACGCCCTTGCCGAGATAGCGACCCTTGTCGCCGTCGCGCAGCTCGACCGCCTCATGGGCGCCGGTCGAGGCACCCGACGGCACCGCCGCACGGCCCTTGGAACCATCTTCCAGGATCACATCGACCTCGACGGTCGGGTTCCCGCGGCTGTCCAGAATTTCGCGGCCGATAATGTCGACAATGGCAGTCATTCGCTTCCCCAATTCGTCATGGTGAGCAGTATCGCAGGCGGTGCCTTTGGCGCTTCTACCGCCTCGCCATGACATGGGAAAGAGGACACGTGCGAAAGAAGACATGTGAAGGCGCCCACGCTAAACAACCGTCCGGGCGGGGGCGAGGAGAAAGACCATGACCGACGAGACACTGCAGCTCGGCCGCGCCACCGTGTGGCCGGCCTCGCCGGAAGAGGCGGTGCTCGACCGCGTTCCCAACCCGCAGGCCGACACGCTCTATGTCGCCCGCTTCACCTGTCCCGAGTTCACCTCGCTCTGCCCGGTGACCGGGCAGCCGGACTTCGCGCATCTGGTCATCGACTACGTGCCGGACGGCTGGCTGGTCGAATCGAAGTCGCTGAAGCTCTATCTCGCCAGCTTCCGCAACCATGGCGCCTTTCACGAGGACTGCACGGTGGCGGTGGGGCGGCGGCTGCACGACCTGCTCAAGCCGCACTGGCTGCGCATCGGCGGCTACTGGTACCCGCGCGGCGGCATCCCGATCGACGTGTTCTGGCAGAGCGGCGCGCCGCCGAAGGACATCTGGCTGCCCGACCAGGGCGTGCCGCCCTATCGCGGGCGCGGCTAGGCTCCCTCCCCGCTTGCCCCGCCCCCGGCCCGACAGGACGGGCGGCGGTCCCGATGGCTCGCCGTCCTCATGGAGCGGCCGCCGGCTCGAATGAAGGAGCGCTCCGTGCCGACATCCTTCGCGGTGGTGATCACCAACTACAATTACGGCCGCTTCGTCCTGGAGGCGGTCGCCAGCGCGCTCGCCCAGACCCGCCCGCCCGAGCGGGTGATCGTCATCGATGACGGCTCCACCGACGATTCGGCCATGCGGCTGCGGCAGGCGTATGCGAGCGATCCGCGCGTCGAATTGATCTTCTCGGCCAATCGCGGCCAGCTGGCCGGCTTCGCCAACGGCGCGGCGCGGGCGGGCACCGACGTGGTGTGCTTCCTCGACGCCGACGACCTGTGGGAGCCGGACTACCTGGCCCGGCTGGGCCGGCTCTACGATGCCCGCCCCGACGTCGATTTCGTCTTCTCCGACCTGCGCCAATTCGGCCAGTCGGAAGGATCGGAGGCGTTCGGCCCCGGGGAGGAGGACCTCGGCTACACGGCCGTGATGACCTATCTGACGGCGGCCTGGTACGGGGCTTCCACCTCGGCACTGTCGATGCGGCTCTACTGGGCGCGGCGCTGCACCGATTTCCCCGAGCCGTTCCTGCATATGTGGCGGCTCTGCGCCGATGCCTGCGTGCTGCTCTCGGCGAGCGTCTATGGCGCGCGCAAATATTATTTGCCGACCAACAATGTGCGCTACCGCGTGCACGGCGCCAATGGCTGGTACGGCAACCGGACCGCCGCCTCGGATTATCGCGAATCCCTCGCCAAGCGCGCGACGGTGAATTACTGCGCTCGGCTGGTCGGCATCGACGCCAATTGCGCGGTGACGCTGGCGCTGGAATACGCCACCAAGCCGGCACCATCCATCGGCGAGACGGTCCGCTACCGCGATGTCATGGAGCAACTGGCGCGAGATCCTGCCTCGCTTCATCCGTTGCAGAACCTGCCGGCACCGCGGCACGAGCCGAGGCTGCCGGGCGAAGCCTCCCTTGCCCGCCACCCGGAACAAGCGGTGGCACCTCCGGCGCCGGTCGCGCGGCCGGAGCTGCCGCACCCCTTCATAACCATCGGGCGGCGCTCACCCTGGCGCCACCCGCGTCGCTACCTGCGCGACATATTGCGCGTCATGCTGCAGAAGCCGAACTTCTGACGCGCCAGGCTCGTCTCTCCGCCGTCACTCCACGGTGACGGACTTGGCGAGGTTGCGGGGCTGGTCGACGTCGGTGCCCATCTGCACCGCCGTGTGATAGGCGATCAGCTGGATCGGGATCGCATAGACCAGCGGCGCGATCAGCGGGTTCATCTCCGGCAGCACCAGCGTCGCTTCGGTCTCGATGCCGGCCTCGGCGGCGCCGCGCGCATCGGTCAGCAGCACGATGCGCCCGCCGCGCGCCGCGACTTCCTGCATGTTCGACATGGTCTTGTCGAACACCTGGTCGTGCGGGGCGATCACCACCACCGGCATCTTCTCGTCGATCAGCGCGATCGGGCCGTGCTTCAGCTCGCCGGCGGCATAGCCCTCGGCATGGATGTAGCTGATCTCCTTCAGCTTCAACGCGCCTTCGAGCGCCAGCGGATAGGCGGTCGAGCGGCCGAGATAGAGCACGTCCTGCGACTTGGCGAAGGAGCGGGCCAGCAACTCGATCTGCGGGCCGAGCCGCAGCGCCTCGTTCATCAGCCTGGGCACCTCGACCAGCGCCCGCACCAGCTCGCGCTCACGCTCGGGCGACAGCACGCCGCGCGCCCGGCCCGCCGCCACCGCGATGGCGGCCAGCGTCGCCAGCTGGCAGGTAAAGGCCTTGGTGGAGGCGACGCCGATCTCCGGGCCGGCGAGGGTCGGCATCACCGCATCGCTCTCGCGGGCGATGGTGGAGGTCGGCACATTGACCACCGCCATCACCTTCTGCCCCTCCTGCTTCGCGTAGCGCAGCGAGGCCAGGGTGTCGGCGGTCTCGCCGGACTGGGAGATGACGATGGCGAGGCCGTTCTTCGGCAGCGGCGCCTCGCGGTAGCGGAACTCGGAGGCGACGTCGATCTCCACCGGCAGCCGGGCGAAATGCTCGAACCAGTACTTGGCGATCAGCCCGGCATAGTAGGCGGTGCCGCAGGCGGCGATGGAGATGCGATCGAGATTGGTGAAGTCGAACGGCAGGTCGGCTTCCAGCTGCACCGTCTCGGCGGCGAGGTCGAGATAATGCGCCAGCGTGTGGGAGACGACCTCGGGCTGCTCGTGCATCTCCTTGGCCATGAAGTGGCGGTGATTGCCCTTCTCGACCAGGAAGGCGGAGGCGGTGGAGCGCTGGATCGGGCGCATCACCACGTCATTGGCGGCGTTGTGGATCTCGGCGCGGCCGCGATGCAGCACCGCCCAGTCGCCATCGTCGAGATAGCAGATGGTGTCGGTGAACGGGGCGAGCGCGATGGCGTCGGAGCCGAGATACATCTCGCCCTTGCCGTAGCCGATGGCGAGCGGCGAGCCCTTGCGGGCGCCGATCAGGAGGTCGTCCTCGCCGTCGAACATGAAGGCGAGCGCGAAGGCACCCTTGAGGCGCGGCAGCGAGGCGGCGACCGCCGCTTCCGGCCCGGCGCCGCTGCGCAGCTCGCGGGTGACGAGATGAGCGACGACCTCGGTGTCGGTCTCGCTCTCGAAATTGGCGCCGTCGCGCAGCAGCTCCTCGCGCAGCTCGCGGTAGTTCTCGATGATGCCGTTGTGCACCACCGCCACCTGCGTCGTGGCGTGCGGATGGGCGTTGGCGACGCTCGGCCGGCCATGGGTGGCCCAGCGCGTGTGGCCGATGCCGACCTGGCCGGCGAGCGGCGCCTGGGCGAGTTCGGTTTCGAGGTTGCGCAGCTTGCCCTGGGCGCGGCGGCGGGTGAGGCGCCCCTGCTCCAGCGTCGCGATACCGGCGGAATCGTAGCCGCGATATTCGAGACGCTTCAGCGAATCGACGAGCCGGTCGGCCACCGGAGCGGTACCGAGGATGCCAATGATGCCACACATGGCGCAGACCTTTCGCGCGAACCAGCACAGGAACTTACCGGCACGGGTTTAACCGGGTGTCACCGCACTGCAAAAATCAATTCGGATGACGATTCTTATCTCAACTCTCCGGGGCGGCTTTCCGGATCGCCTGAAGACGCTCACGCAGACGTGCGGCAAGGCCCGGCTTGTTGACCTGCCGGGCCCGGCCGATGGCCAGCGCGTCGGCCGGCACGTCGTCGGTGATGACCGAGCCGGTGCCGACATAGGCGCCGTCGCCGATGGTCACCGGAGCCACCATCAGGCTGTTGGTGCCGATGAAGGCGTTGGCGCCGATCACCGTGCGGTGCTTGTTGAAGCCGTCATAATTGCAGGTGATGGAGCCGGCGCCGATATTGGTACCCTCGCCGACGGTGGAATCGCCGACATAGGACAGGTGGTTGACCTTCACCCCCGGTGCGAGGTCGGCGTTCTTGATCTCGACGAAATTGCCGATGTGCACCCCCTGCCCCAGCGCGGCGCCGGGGCGCAGGCGCGCGAAGGGACCGGCCGAGACGCCGGTGGCCAGCGTCGCGCCCTCGAGGTGGCTGAAGGCGCGGATGACGACGCCGTCCGCCACCGCGACGCCGGGGCCGAACACCACGTTCGGCTCCACGACGACATCGCGGCCAAGCGTCGTGTCGGCGCTGAAGAACACGGTTTCCGGCGCGACGAGCGTCGCGCCGCCGTCCATCGCCGCGCGGCGCAGCCGCTGCTGGATCACCGCCTCGGCCTCGGCGAGCTGGGCGCGGGTGTTGACGCCGGCGACCTCGCCGGCCTCCGCCACCCACACCGCCGCCGGGCGGCCGCGGGCGATCACCGATTCCACCGCGTCGGTGAGGTAGTACTCGCCCTTGGCGTTGGCATTGCCGATGCCCGACAGCACCCCCAGCGCCAGCGCGCCGTCGAGCGCCATCAGCCCGGCATTGCACAGGCCGATGGTCTTCTCCGCCGCGCTGGCGTCCTTTTCCTCGCGGATGGCGACGAGATCGTCGCCTTGGGTGATCAGCCGGCCATAGCCGGTGGGGTCGGCGGGGCGGAAGCCGAGCACCGCGAGGCCGGCGCCCTCGGCCAGCGGCGCGCGCAGCGCCTCAAGCGTCTGCGGCCGCACCAGCGGCGTGTCGCCATACATGATGAGGATATCGTCATAGCCGCGCTCCAGCGCCTCGCGGGCGGCGAGCACGGCATGGGCGGTGCCGAGGCGCTCGCGCTGCACGAAGACGCTTGCCTCCGGAGCCAGGCGGCGCGCCTCGGCCGCCACCTGATCGTGATCGGGGCCGATGACCACGGCGATCTCGGCGGCGCCGGCCGCCTTGGCGGTCTCCAGCACATGGCCGACCATGCTGCGCCCGGCGACCTTGTGCATCACCTTGGGCAGCGCCGACTTCATGCGCGTGCCTTCTCCGGCGGCGAGGATGATGACGAGCAGGCGGCGCATGCGCATTTTCTCCGAGAGGGCGGGCGCCCGTGTTTACCGCAGCGCGGCGGCTGCCGGAAAGACGCTGCCGGAAAGACTGGGAAATTCCGGCCGTTGAATGGCGGCGCCCGCCGTGGCATCCAAGGGGCTTCTGCGACACGCCGATGTGAGGAGCCGACCATGAGCCAGCGCAACTTCCTGCCGGGTGCCCGCGCCTGGAACGTCATTCTGGTGCTCGGCGGCTTCGCGCTCGGCTGGGCGATCTACATGCGCTACGCACTGGTCGAGCAGTCGGCGGTCGGGCTGGCCTGCCTCGGTGTCGAGACCGGCACCTGCACGGTGCGGCGGACGGTGATCGAGCTGTTCAGCTATTCCGCCTTCGGCATCGCCGCGCTGGCGACCTCGGTGGTGCAGCTGATCCGCCCGTCCGTGCCGATGTTCACCATCGCCGCCATGGCCACCGGCGTCGGGCTGGTGATGTACAACAACAACCTGGCCAGCGTGGCGGCCGGCCTGCTGCTCATCTCGTTTGCGCGGCCGTGGCAAGGCGCCAGAGGCTGAGCGCCATCACCACCAATAGCGCGCCGGTCCACAGCCCCTGCCAGTTGGCCAGCGTCTCGTTGAAGACGATGTAGAGGCCGCTGCCGAGGAAGATCGCAGCGGTGATCTTCTCCGCCGCCGACGCCTCGGCGGTGACGCGCGGGGCCGCCGCCAGCGCGTAGAAGGCGAAGGCCATGATGACCGGCGTGAGGCCGGCGAACTGGAAGTCCTTGTAGCGCGGGTCGAACACCAGCCCGAGCGCCACATGGACGATCAGCACCACCGAGGCGGCGAGCAGGATCGCCATCACCCGCTCCACCGGCGCGGCGGCGCGGCGCGACACGCCGTCGAGCACCTGGGTCAGCACCGCCGCCCTCGCCTGCCGGCCGACCGCGAAGGCGGCGGCGAGCGGGACGAGGACCGCCAGAGCGAGGATGGAGCCGCCACGGATCCAGCCGCCGACGCCGAGGCTCTCGACCGGCACGGAGACGAAGGCGCGGCCGACGGTCAGCCCGGCGAACAGCCCGATGCCGGACACCGCCAGCCAGCGGCGGGTGTCCATGCCCTGCACGCGGCCGCCAAAGGCGCCGGCGACGAACACGCCCAGCGCCAGCAGCACGCCGATGAGCGCCTGGCGCAGCCAGTAGGGATGATCGGACACCGCCTCGCCCCAGCCGAACTTGAAGTCGCGCGTATAGGCGTCGAGGAAGCCCCAATGGCCGCCGACCGTGCCCTCGGAGGCGCGCTTCCACGGCTGGTCGAACGCCTCGATGACGTTGATGCGGTAGCCCTTGTCCTTGGCGAGCGCCAGCAGTTCCTGGATCACCATCGCCTGGTTGGAGGGCGACGGCAGCGCGCCCTCGCGCATGCGCCCCTCGCTCGGCCAGCCGGTCTCGCCGATCAGGATGTCCTTGCCGGCGAACACCTTGCCGACATGCTCGCGGATCTCGCCGATATGCGCGGCCGACTTGTCGGCGGCGACCGGCACATCCTCCCAGAACGGCAGGATGTGCACGGTGACGAAGTCGACATATTGCGCGAGGTCGCGGTTGCGCTCCCAGAACTCCCAGACATCGGCATAGGTGACGGGCACCGGCACCTTCGACTTCACTTCGCGGATCAGCGCCGCCATGCCGGTGGGCGACTGCTCGCCGCGCAGCAGCACCTCATTGCCGACGATGACGGCGTCGATGACGTCCGGATTCTCCTGTGCCGCCTTCACCGCCGCGTCGATCTCGACGCGGTTCTTCTCTTCGTTACGGCCGATCCAGATGCCCTGCAGCACCTTCAGCCCGTGCTTGCGCGCCATCGCCGGCACCACGTCCAGCCCCATCTCGGTGGAATAGGTGCGCACGCAATGGGTGATCTTCGCCAGCCGGGCGAAATCGTCGTCGATCTGCTCGGGTGGGATGACCAGCCCCTCGATGAAGGGCGACTGGCCGGGCCGGAACGGCGCGTAGGACACGCAGGGCATCTTCTCCCCCGCCGCCAGCGGCGTGGCCGGCATGGGCACCGGCTGGCCGAGCCAGGCCCAGACGGCGACGATCACCGCGCAGACGACGGCGGCGAGCGGGAGGGCGATGCGCATGCGGGAGGTCTCCGGCGGGATGGAATGCGGCACCGGCTGGGGTAGCCGCGCAACATGGTGAGCGCAAGGGGGCACAGGGCGGGGGCGCAGGGCGGCCGGAAGCAGGACGGCAAATCGCGGCGTCGATATGGCCGCCCCGCACCGGGCGGCGTATCGGCCAGCGCTGCGGTGCGACATCGCGGCGGTATGGGGAGGCGCCGCGCCGGGTTTAATTGTCCGGTGAGTACATTTACGCACAACAAGGCAGCAACGACGCCGCGATGCTGACAAATTCGGCAGCTTCACCTAGTGTCTTCGAGCCCGTTTGGTTTCCTCTCGCGTGTGACGAATTCCTCCATGTTGTGCTCCGTACGCCCCTTCGCCGCCGCCCTGTTCGGCGGCCTTCTCCTCACGGCCGCCGTCAACGCTCCGGCCTTCGCGCAGAACAGCGCGTCCGAGCAGAAGCCGGCCGAGCAGCAATCCCCGGAAGACCAGGCCAAGGAGGCCCAGCGCCGGTCGATCGAGGAATATAACGAGGCGGCCAAGCTGCCTGGCAATGCCGGCCTGCCGGAATGCGTGTGGAGCGGCCGGCGCATCGCCCTGCTGCTGTGGCGCGACGATGTCGACAC
Organism: Ancylobacter sonchi; assembly: GCF_018390695.1. Lineage (GTDB taxonomy): Bacteria > Pseudomonadota > Alphaproteobacteria > Rhizobiales > Xanthobacteraceae > Ancylobacter > Ancylobacter sonchi. Next base: position 523,448 of record NZ_JAHBGF010000028.1, read on the forward strand.
CGCCAAGCGCCACATGGAACTCTATGAGCGCTTCGGCTGCCCCACCGAGCACCTGAAGATCGCCTTCCGCTGCCTCGTGCGGCAGGGCAACATCGACCCCAAGGCGCAGGAGCGGCTGTCCGAGCGCGTCCATGCCTGCTGGGTCAACCCGGACTCGACCCCGGCGGCGCCGACGGCGCCTGCGGCGGCACCGGCCGCACAGTGATTTGGGACAGCGCATTTTACCCAAATGAATTCATGACGCGGCCCCAGCCGCGACACGCCGCCGCCACAGACGGGAACGATCTTTCCGTCGACGCGTTTTAAGCAAGCCGCAGGCACGACTCGCATTTTTTGCGATGCAGGCATGCGGATGCTGCAAAAGCGTTAGAATTAAATTATATATCGCCCCAATACCTCTCCAAAGCTGGTGGTTAGTCCATGCGTCCCGCTGTTCGTGTCGCTGCCGCTGCGATTGCGGTAGTCACGTCCGTGCATGCTTTCATGTGGCTCGCGATGCGTTCGGAGGCGACCGCCCCGGCGATCCCCGACCGTTTGGCCAGCATGTCCTTCGCGCCCTATGGACGCGATGCGAACCCGGACAAGGGGCAACCCACCACCGAGGCCCAGATCCGCTCCGACGTGGAAGCGGTGGCGCCCTACACCAAGGCGGTGCGTACCTACGCTTCCACCGGTGGCCTGGAGAACGTCGCCCGCCTCGCCAACGAGAAGGGGCTGAAGACGACCGTCGGCGCGTGGCTCGACAATAACGAGGACCGCAACGCCCGCGAGATCACCAATGCCGTCGAGGCGGCGAAGAAGAATTCCAACGTCGTCGGCATCGTGGTCGGCAACGAGTCGATCCTGCGCGCCGAGCGCACCCCCGAGCAGCTGATCGACACCATCCGCCGCGTGAAGCGCGAGGTGAACGTACCCGTCACCACCGGCGAGACCTGGGACGTCTGGCTCGAGCATCCCGAGCTGGTGTCGGCCGTCGACTACATCGCCGCCCACATCCTGCCCTATTGGGAAGGCGTGCCGGCCGACCAGGTGGTCGACCGCACCATCGGCATCTACAACCGCCTCCGCGCCGCCTATCCCGGCAAGCGCATCGTCATCGCCGAGTTCGGCTGGCCGAGCGCCGGCTACAACCGCGACGCTGCGGTGCCCGGCGAACTAGTCCAGGCGCGGGTGATCCGCGACTTCGCCGCCCGCGCCGACGCGCTCGGCATCGACTACAACCTCATCGAGGCCTTCGACGCGCCGTGGAAGAGCTTCGAGGGCTCGGTCGGCCAGTACTGGGGCATGCTCGATGCCGACCGGCATCTGAAGTTCCCGCTGTCCGGCCCGATCACCCCCTCGACCTACAGCGCTACCGCCGCCATCGCGCTGCTGTTCGGCATCGCCTTCTCGCTGCCGCTGTTCCGCTTTGCCCGCCTGACCTTTACCCAGGCGGCGGTGATGGCCGGCGCCGCGAACCTCGTCGGCGCCTGGATCGCCACCGTCACCGACCACTGGCTGACGCACTACGTCATCGGCGGCAACAAGATCACCTTCGTAGTGTCGGTCGTGCTGCTGGTACCGCTGGTCGTGGTCATGCTGTACCGGGTCGAGGAACTGGCGACCATCGCCTTCGGCCGCCGCCCGCGCCGGCTGATCGAGAATGCCAACGGCCCGATGCCGGCCCGCACGCCCAAGGTGTCGATCCACATCCCGGCCTATAAAGAGCCGCCGGAGATGCTGAAGCAGACGCTCGACGGCATCGCCCGGCTCGACTGGCCGAACTATGAGTGCCTCGTCATCATCAACAATACGCCCGACCCGGCCTTCTGGGAGCCGATCGAGGCCTATTGCCAGCAGCTCGGCGAGCGCTTCAAGTTCATCAACCTGCCCAAGGTCGCGGGCTTCAAGGCCGGCGCGCTGCGCGTCGCCATGGAACAGACCGCGCCGGATGCCGAGATCATCGGCGTGATCGATGCCGACTACGTGGTCTCGCCCAACTGGCTGCGCGACCTCGTGCCGACCTTCGAGGACCCGACGGTGGGCATCGTGCAGGCGCCGCAGGACCATCGCGACGCCCGTCGCAGCCTGCTGAACGAGGCGATGAACACCGAATATGCCGGCTTCTTCGACATCGGCATGGTCCAGCGCAACGAGCACGACGCCATCGTGGTGCACGGCACCATGTGCCTGATCCGCCGCGCCGCCATGGTGGAGGCCGGCGACTGGTCGAGCGACACGATCTGCGAGGACACCGATCTCGGCCTCTCGATCGTCGAACGCGGCTGGAAGAGCCACTACACCAATGTGCGCTATGGCTGGGGCCTGCTGCCGGACGACTTCGCCTCGTTCAAGAAGCAGCGCCACCGCTGGGCCTATGGCGGCATGCAGATCATCAAGAAGCACTGGCGCCGCATGCTGCCCAATGGCGGGACCCGCCTGACCACGGCTCAGCGTCGCGAGTTCTCCATCGGCTGGGTCAGCTGGCTCGGCGCCGAGAGCATCGGTGCGCTGGTGGCGATCCTGTCGCTGCTCTGGGCGCCGGTGGTGTTCGCTCTCGGCATCGCCGTGCCGCAGCGCATCCTGACCATCCCGATCGTGTTCTGCTTCGGCATCTATGTGCTGCATTTCTGCGCCCTCTACCGGCTGCGGGTGGCGACCACGCCGCTGCGCATGATCGGCGCGGCCTTCGCGGCGATGGCGGTGCAGTTTACCGTGGCCAAGGCGGTCTTTGACGGGTTCCGCTACAAGGACCTCGCCTTCGCCCGCACCGCCAAGGGCTCCTGGCTGTCCGGCGCCGCCCGCGCCTTCCCGGCGCTGCCTGAGGCGGTGATCGGCGGCGGGCTGCTGCTCAGCGCCATCGCCCTGCGCATGACCAACTGGCACGCGGTGGTGGAGGTCGATCTGTTCGCCCTCGCTTTGGCGATCCAGGCGCTGCCCTTCCTCGCCGCCGCCTTTATCGGCTGGCTGGAAGGCTCGAAGTACAACGAGTTCGCCACCTGGGCGGCGCTGCGCTCTCGCGCCGCTGCCCTGCTGCCGGGCCGCGCCGCCCAGCCGCTGCCGGTGGGCGTGACGGTCAACCGTTCCGCGGGCGACCTGCCGCCGGCCGGCCCGCAGATGTGAGGTCGGGCGGCCCGGCTTGATGGCCCGGCCGCTCTTATTCGAGATGCCGACCGAACGCCGGTCCCTCGCGGGGCCGGCGTTTCTGTTTTGAGCTATGCCTCGGGGGCCCCTGACGGAGATGCTATGGCGGCCCGGCGGTTCGACCGCTGGAAGCTGATGGCCCGGTGAAGCGGTGTCGCTCGGCGGCCGGCAGGTCGCTGATGCCGAGGGGCTCGCAGTCCGAAGGGCCGCCGAGCTATTGCGCGGGCCTTCGGATGGCCCAGCGCTTCACGGCAGGGTTTCAGCCAGGATCGCCCATTGCCCGTGACGCTCGACCAGCGCTTCGCGGGTGCTCGCGCGGGTCTCCACCACCTCCAGCGGGCTCGCATAGCCGGCCATCGCGGCGTCGAGCGAGCGCACCCAGATATAGGGGATGGTCCGGTCGACGAGGTCATCGAGACCGGGATGCGCATAGTCGCCGCGCATGAAGGCGAGGGTGCAGAGGATGAGGTGGCCGCTGCCGCCCTTCAACCCGATGCAGCCGGAATCGTCGGTTTCGATCACGTCGAAGCCGAGGCCGATATAGAGCCGGCGGGGCGCGTCGAGGTCGCGGCAGATGGTGAGCGGCGTGACGCGGCGGACCGGGCCGTCCGGAGCGACCAGCGCCGCTTCCGACAGCGACAAAGCGAGAGCCAGCGCGGCGAGCGATGTGGGTGTCGCCGCGTCGCCCCTCTCGAGGCGCTGGATGGTCCGCACGCTGAGGCGGCTGATCGCCGCCAGCTGGTCCTGCGACCAGCCGCGCTTGCGGCGTTCCGATCTCAGTCGGGCACGGTCGAGGCGAAGCAGCATGGCGCGAGTCTCCGGGAAGCCAGGCAAGCCTAGCGGCGGAATGTGCCGCCGGCCACGACAGCCACCCGTCACGGAAGCCGTGCCGGGGAAACGTACCGGAAAGGACTGCCTGCCCGCCCCTCGCCCGACGGCTCTGTAGCGGGCGAGGCGCCGCCCTACCCTTCGACGGTCGCCCGGCGGCGCATGAAAAAGGCCCGGAGCATGCCCCGGGCCTTTTCCGCTTTCGACAGTCGCGCGGACATTCCGCCCGGCCGCTTACTCGGCGGCGCGGGCAACATCCGGCGCGGTCGCTTCAGCCACCAGCGCATCCAGCGCCTCGTCCAGCGACAGCGTCGTCTGGTTGGGCGAGCCGAGGCGGCGAATGGAGACGGTGCGCTCCGCCGCCTCCTTGCGCCCGACGACGATCAGCGCCGGCACCTTGGCCAGCGAGTGCTCGCGGACCTTGTAGTTGATCTTCTCATTGCGCAGGTCGCTCTCGACGCGCAGGCCACGCTTCTTAGCCAGCGCGAGAATCTCCTGCGCGTAGTCGTCGCCCTCGGAGGTGATGGTCGCCACCACCGCCTGCACCGGCGCCAGCCAGAGCGGGAAATGCCCGGCGAAATGCTCGATCAGGATGCCGGTGAAGCGCTCCATCGAGCCGCAAATGGCGCGGTGGATCATCACCGGCGTCTTCTTGCCGCCGTCGGCGTCGACATAGAAGGCGCCGAAGCGCTCCGGCAGGTTGAAGTCCACCTGCGTGGTGCCGCACTGCCATTCGCGGCCGATGGCGTCACGCAGGGTGTACTCGAACTTCGGACCGTAGAAGGCGCCCTCGCCCGGCAGGATGCCGGTCTTGATCTTGCCGCCGGATTCCGCCTCGATCTGCGTGAGCACCCGGCCCATCACATCCTCGGCGTGGTCCCACACCGCGTCGGAGCCGACGCGCTTCTCCGGCCGGGTGGAGAGCTTCACCACGATCTCCTCGAAGCCGAAATCGGCATAGGTCGAGAGGATGAGATCGTTGATCTTCAGGCACTCCGCCGCCATCTGCTCCTCGGTGCAGAAGATGTGGGCGTCATCCTGGGTGAAGCCGCGCACCCGCATCAGTCCGTGCAGCGCGCCGGACGGCTCATAGCGATGCACCGCGCCGAATTCGGCAAGCCGCATCGGCAGATCGCGGTAGGACTTCAGGCCGTGCTTGAAGATCTGCACGTGGCCGGGGCAGTTCATCGGCTTCAGGGCGTAGACGCGGTCATTGTCCTCGGTGTCGCCGGCCGGATGCACCTTGAACATGTTGTCCTTGTACCAGCCCCAGTGGCCGGAGGTCTCCCACAGCGACTTGTCGAGCACCTGCGGGGCGTTGACCTCGTCATAGTCGGCCTTCAGCCGCCGGCGCATATAGGCGACGAGGTTCTGGAACAGGCTCCAGCCCTTGGGGTGCCAGAAGACGACGCCCGGCCCCTCCTCCTGGAAGTGGAACAGGTCCATCTCCCGGCCGAGGCGGCGATGGTCGCGCTTCTCCGCTTCCTCCAGCTGGTGGAGATAGGCGGCCATCTCCTCGTCGGTGCGCCAGGCGGTGGCGTAGATGCGGGTCAGCATCGGGTTCTTGGCGTCGCCGCGCCAATAGGCGCCGGCCACCTTCATCAGCTTGAAGGAGTTGCCGATCTTGCCGACGCTCGGCATGTGCGGGCCGCGGCAGAGGTCGAACCACTCGCCCTGCTTGTAGATCTTGATCTTCTGGTCCGCCGGGATGGCGTCGACCAGCTCGACCTTGAACGCCTCGCCCTTCTCGCCGAAGACGCGCTTCGCCTCGTCGCGGTCCCACACCTCCTTGGTGAAGGGGGCGTCGCGCGCGATGATCTCGCGCATCTTCTTCTCGATGGCCGGGAAATCCTCCGGCGAGAACGGCTCGTTGCGGAAGAAATCGTAATAGAAGCCGTTCTCGATCACCGGGCCGATGGTGACCTGCGTGCCCGGCCACAGCGCCTGCACCGCCTCGGCCAGCACATGGGCGGCGTCGTGGCGGATGAGTTCGAGCGCATCCGGACTCTCGCGGGTGACGAGCTCGAATTTCGCGTCGGCGGCGATGGGATCGGAAAGGTCGGTCAGCACGCCGTCGAGCTTCATCGCCAGCGACTTCTTGGCGAGCGACTTGGCGATGGAGGCGGCGACCTCGGCGCCGGTGGTGCCGGCGGCATATTCACGCACGGCGCCATCGGGGAAGGTGAGATGGATCATGGTCTTTTCTCCTGCCCACTCCTGCGAACCACGCAGGTAGGCTGTTCTCAGTGATGTGACCGGCGGGCCGTCGCCCGCCCGCGCGAACGGAGGACGATCTAGCTCTTCGTCCAGAAAGAAGGCGCCCGCGCGTAGCGCCACGGCATATACCACACGGCTTTCGGCGGCAATTCGACCGGCACGGCCTCGAAGCCGGAGCCGCCCCAGGGATGGCAGCGGCAGATGCGCCCGGCCGCCATCCAGCCGCCCGCCCAGGCGCCGTGACGGGAGATCGCCTGATCGGCGAATTCCGAGCAGGTCGGCAGATAGCGGCATTGCCGCCCCATGAAGGCGGAGAGCGAATAACGGTAGACGAGGATCGGCACCCTCAACAGATAGGACGGGATCAAAAGCACATATCGAATCATGACGCCTGGTAAGACTTCCCATACGTTCGCGATGACCATAGGTCATCTTACTATTATTTGAATCGACACACCGGCGTCATGAACTGCCGGCTTATCTGACAGCAGCTGCTCTGACCTTTGCGGAGTTTTCCCATGCGCCGACTCGCCTTTTCTCCCCTGCTCCTCGTGCTTTTCGTCGCCGTCCCGGCCCTCGCGGATGGCGGCAACTATATCACCCACGAGCAGCTCGACCTGACCAAGGTGCTGGCGCCGCCGCCGGCGCAGGATTCGCCGACCACCACGGCGGAAATCGGCCAATTGCTTCTCATCCAGCAGGTTCGCACGCCGGATCAGGCCGCCGCCGCGCAGGCCGACGCCACCGAGGACGTGTTCCGCTTCGCCAACGTTATGGGTCCGGACTTCACGGCGGACAAGCTGCCGGTCGCCAAGGCCTTCTTCGCCCGTGTCGCCGAGGACGAAGGCTACATCGTCGATCCGGCCAAGGATGTCTGGAAGCGCCCCCGCCCGCATATCTTCGATCCGCGCGTTAAGCCGGTGGTGCCGCTGTCCAAGAGCGGCGCCTATCCGAGCGGCCATGCCAGCTTCGCATATCTCACCGCGGTGGTACTCGCCAATATGGTGCCGGAGAAGCAGGCCGAGATCTTCGCGCGCGCCGCCGACTATGCGCATAACCGCGTGATCGGCGGCATTCACTATGCGAGCGATATCGACGCCGGCCGTATCGCCGGCACGCTGATCGCCTCGCAGGAACTGCGGAACGCCAAATTCCAGGAAGACTTCGCGGCAGCGCGCGCGGAAGTCCGCCGCGTGCTCGGCTATGGCGGCTGAACAGCGACCTGTCCCGTCGCGATAGATCGCGGACGGGAACCACGTACCGGGCGGCGCATTGAGGAGGGGCACGGCGCCGAAAGGCGCCTCCCCGAGGAGCCCGCCATGATCTTCGCCGCCCGGATTGCCACCTTCCCTGCCCGCTTCTTGGGCCTGTCGCTGCTCCTCGCGAGCCTCGGACCGCTGCCGGCCGCCGCCCAGAACGCGCCGGCACCGCCATCCACGGCGCCCGGCCCGGTCGCGCCCGCCCTGCCCGCGCCATCCGGCCCGGCCGGCGGCACCCAGCCGGCGCCCTCGGCCGCGACCTCGCCCGATGTCGACCCCGGCATGCAGCGCGTCGCCGCCTGCAAGGAGAAGGCGCTGGGCCGGCTGAAGGCCGCCTCGCCCTCCGTCGACGACATCTATCTCGATGTCGACGGCCTCACCATCGCCTCGACCAAGGATGGCCGGATCGGCGACACGCCGGTGAGCGGGGTTATCATGGGCGAAGCCTATATCCAGCGCGACCGCAAGGACGAGCCGAACCGATTCCTGTGCCTCACCGGCGCCAAGGGCGAGGTGCTGTTCACCTTCTTCACAGTGCGATGAAGGCCCTACTCCGCCGCCTCGGCGGCCTGCCGCGCCTCGATCTGGCCGATGGCGTCGACCACGGCGTCGAAGGTCAGCAGGGTGGAGGCGTGGCGCGCCTTGTAGTCGCGCACCGGCTCCAGCACTGCCAGCTCGGCCCAGCGCCCGTCCGGCGGCGGGCCGTTCTCCTTCAGCATGCGGCGCATCGCCTCGCGGACCTCGCGCAGTTCGTCGGCGGTCGCCCCGACCACATGGTCGGCCATGATGGACGACGACGCCTGGCCGAGCGCGCAGGCGCGCACCTCATGGGCGAAATCGATGACGATCCCGTCCTTCATGGCGAGGTCGATGGTGACGGTGGAACCGCAAAGTTTCGAATGCGCGGTTGCAGTGGCATCGGGTGCGTCGAGCCGGCCGAGCCGTGGTATATCGGCGGCAAGTTCGAGGATGCGGCGATTATAGACGTCGTTGATCATGAGGGCGCCCATCCGGCGGGAGCAGCATAGCGTAATGGTTGGTTGCGACGCGGCATGTGTCCCTTATATAGGAATGCGGGACTGTGGCGGAAGAAGCCCCGGTCCCGTTCGAGCCTCTGCGCGGCAGGCGGAGCAGCCGGTCTTCCGGCCGGTCCTTCACCCGCATGGCGACAAAACCGGTGACACCCCGGCGCCCGGTTACCAATGCGCCGTCGAACGGAGTTCGTCATGGATGCCGTGCTGAATGCTCTGATGCGTAGTGCCAAGAACGAAAGCGGGAGCCCTGTCGAGGTCACCCAGACGACCGCCCCGCAGAAGCCCAGCCGCGAGGAAGCCGAAGCGGCGGTGCGCACCCTGATCGCCTGGGCCGGCGACAACCCAGACCGCGAGGGGCTGGTCGACACGCCCAAGCGCGTGGTGCGGGCCTATGAGGAGCTCTACAAGGGCTACGCCACGCCGCTGGAGAACGTGCTCGACCGCACCTTCGGCGAGATCGGCAATTTCGACGACATGGTCGTCGTGCGCGACATCGTGTTCTATTCGCATTGCGAGCACCACATGGTGCCGTTCATGGGCAAGGCGCATGTCGCCTATTTCCCGGTGGAACGCGTGGTCGGGCTGTCCAAGATCGCCCGCGTGGTCGACATGTATGCCCGCCGCCTGCAGACGCAGGAACACATGACCTCGCAGATCATCACCGCGCTCGACGAGACGCTGAAGCCGCGCGGCGTCGCCATCCTCATCGAAGCCGAGCACATGTGCATGGCGATGCGCGGCATCCAGAAGCCGGGCGCCTCCACCGTCACCATGCAGTTCACCGGCGTGTTCCGCGACGACCCGCAGGAGCAGGTGCGCTTCATGAACCTGATCCGCGGCGCGCGGTCGTGAGCGATGCCGCTGGCTGGTTCGCTCCCGCCGGCGACAAGCTGGCGGTGGAAGAAGGCGACCGCCTGAGCCCGAAATTCGATGCCGACGGCCTCGTTACCGCCGTGGCGGTCGATGCCGGCGACGGCGAGGTGCTGATGCTCGCGCATATGAACGCGCAGGCGCTGGCGCTGACTATCGAGACCGGCTTCGCGCATTATTACAGCCGCTCGCGCCGCAAGCTTTGGAAGAAGGGCGAGGAGAGCGGCCACCTGCAGAGGGTGGTGGAGCTCCGGATCGACTGCGACCAGGACGCCGTGCTGATGCGCGTCGAGATGGCCGGCAGCGGCGCCGCCTGCCACACCGGGCATCGCTCCTGCTTCTTCCGCTCGGTGCCGCTGGGCGCGCCGCCCTCGCCGGAGCTGAAGCTGACGGTGAATGACGGCGGCAAGCTGTTCGACCCGCAGCAGGTCTACGGCACGCCGGGCAAGACCGACACGCCGCGCTTCTAAAGGGCGGCGGAGGCGCACGAGATCTCCCGCCGGACATTCGGGGCGCCGGGTCATCCGAAAACCTGTCGGCGCACCAGACGGAGCGCGCACGCGGTTCCCTGGCGTGCCCGCCAATCAGGTTTCCCGGCCTTCCCCACAATGCCGCGAGCAAGGAGCCTCATCCGCCGTCCTGCGGCGGCGGTGAGACGACGGCGCCCTATGCAACACAGGGCGCCTTGCGCGATACCGCCTCAGGTCGAGAGGATGTATTCCCGCATCGCCGAACTCTCGCGCTCGAATTCCGCGAGGCGGTGCTTCACCACGTCGCCGATCGAGACGAGGCCGATCAGCTTGCCGCCCTGCACCACCGGCATGTGGCGGAAGCGACCGGCGGTCATCTGCTCCATGAGCTGCGGCACCGTCTCGTTGGTGTCGCAGGTGACCACCTTGGTGGTCATCACCGTCTCCAACGCATCGTCCAGCCGCTCCGCCCCCTCGAGGCCGATCACCCGCACCACGTCGCGCTCCGACAGGATGCCGATCACCCGCCGCTCGCGGTCCGTCACCACCAGGGCGCCGATGCGCCGCTGGGACATCAACACGGCGGCCTCGCGCAGCGAGGCGGTCGGGTCGATGGTCTCAACGCTGTAACCCTTCTCGTCCAAAATAGACCGCACGGTCATGGCTTGCCTCCTTCCCGGTGGGCACCATCCGCCATGGTGATGCTCCGCTTGTCGGGCGGATCGTTTGATCGTCCGCCGGTTGCGGAACGCGCCGTGGCGTCGGCACGTTCCGTTGCGACAGATGATCGACCCGATCGGGCCGGACGGCAATAGGGTTGCTGAAACTCGCAGGAAATGTGCGGACCGGAGAGGACCGGCGGTGCCGTCGCCCTCAGTCGGCGTAGCGGCGGTCGGCCGGGGTACGCCGCACCGGATCGAACAGCGGGAAGGCCAGCAGCCCGGCAAGGAAGCCGCCGATATGCGCCTCCCAGGCGACCGCGCCGGACGCGATGCCGCTCGGCGCGCCGAGCCCGAAGGCGAGGTTGATGGCGAACCACACCGCCACGAAGCTGATCACCCGCCGGTCGCGCAGCACCCGCATCAGCGGAGGAGCCGGCAGCAGCACGGCGTGCTGCATGGCATCCGGGCGCCAGGCGGAATAGCCATCGGTCGCGAACATGAAGCGCAGCGCCGCCGCCATGCAGCCCGAGACGGCGGCGGAGGCGCCGATCATCGGCACCGGCTCGCCGGCGTGAGTGAGCAGATGCAGCCCCGCCCCGGCCGCAGCGGTGAACAGGAAGAAGGCGAGGAAGCGCGCCATCCCGAAGCGACGGGCTACCGGCGAGCCGAAGGCCAGCAGCCACAGCGTGTTGACGCCCACATGCATGAAATCGGCATGCAGGAAGGCATAGGTGACGAACGTCCACACATCCGCCCCGGTGCCGCCGGGCAGCACGCCATCGGCGAACACCGTCGGATCGAAGCGGGCCGGGATGAAGGCGAACAGAGCGAGGATGTCGATGTCCGTCGCCTCGCCCACCACGCTGCGCAAGGCCTGGATGGCGACGAGCACCACCGCCAGACCGACGATCACCGGCGGCACGTTGAAGATGGGCTGGTGCCGGGGATCGGCATGTCGGGTCGGGTCAAGCACGCCGATGACATAGGCGTCCCGTCCCGACTCGGCAAGCGGAACGCGCCGCCCGCGTGCCCGGCAGACGTAAATAAAATGCGAGCTGCAATGGTTAACGAGCAATAGAAAACCCGTTAACATTCCCTCGCCGCAGTCGTTACGAATTCCACGTGGCGCTTAGATCAAGATCAAAATCTCTCTGCCATGATGTGATCATGGACAGGGAAATGGAGTTCGCGATGTTGAAGAGCCTCACGGGGGCCCTGGTCGCGGTGGCGATGGCGGTGCTGGTTGTTCCCGCCGAGACGGCGCGGGCCAGCGAGGCGGTGGCGATGCTCTCGCCCTTCGCCGCCAACATGGCAGTGAGCGGCTCGACCTCGACGCCGATCGGCTATGCGCAGTTCTGCGAGGCCATGCCGGCCGAATGCGGCGGCGGCAACGGGCGCGCCGGCCGGGTCGTCGTCAACGAAGCGGAATTCCACCAGCTCAAGCAGGTGAATGACGAGGTCAATCGCCGCATCCAGCCGATGACCGACATCGACCATTATGGCGAGGTCGAGCGCTGGACCTATGCCGAGGACGGCTATGGCGACTGCGAGGAATACGTTCTGGTGAAACGCCGCGAGCTGATCCGCCTCGGCTGGCCGCCGGAGACGCTGCTGATCACCGTGGTGCGCGACAAGAAGAACGCCGGCCACGCCGTGCTCACCGTGGTGAGCGACCGTGGCGACCTGATCCTCGACAATCAGGAAGCGCCGATCCTGCTGTGGCATGAGACCGGCTATCGCTTCGTGAAGCGGCAGGCGCAGGGCAACCCGGATCGCTGGGTCTCGCTGGGCGACGTGCTGGCGCCGGCGACCGTCGGCCGCGCCAAGTGAGCGACGTGGGGCGAACGACGCGGGGAAGAGGCGGGCAATCCCTGTCGCCCCTCTCTTCCCGCCGGCCCACCCTGCTCCCGGCTCGCCTGCGCGGATGGTTGACGTCTTCTGAACAGGCGCCGATTATTTACCTAATAAAAACGCTCCCGACCGATTGGCGGGAGCGTTTTTGCTTAATCGACGCTTACGATATCTTGCCCGCGAAGGGCCGCGCTTCAATCGATGCGCTTCAGACCTTCGGCGAAGCGGCGCCAGTTGCGCACATAATGCGCGGAGGTACGGCCGATGCGCTCCACCCATTCCGGCCCGAGCTCGCGGATCGCCTTGGCCGGAGCACCGACGATGAGCGAATTGTCGGGGAATTCCTTGCCCTCTGTGATCAGCGCTCCCGCCCCGACGAGGCAGTTGCGGCCGATGCGGGCGCCGTTGAGGATGGTGGCGCCCATGCCGACGAGGCTGTTGGCGCCGATGGTGCAGCCATGCAGCATCGCCTTGTGGCCGATGGTGCAGTCCTCGCCGATGGTCATCGGGAAGCCGGGATCGGTGTGCAGGACGCACAGTTCCTGGATGTTCACCCGGGCGCCGATGGAGACCCGCTCATTATCGCCGCGAATGACGGAGCCGAACCAGACGCTCGCCTCGTCGCCGAGCCCGATGTTGCCGATCACGGCGGCGTCGGGAGCGATCCAGAACCGCCCGAGGGCGGGCAGGTCCGGCTGGATGCCGTCAAGCGCGTAGACCGGCATCGATCAATCCTCGAGGTCGGTGTCGAGGATTGCCATCTGGAAATTATAGGACAGGTCGCCGTCTTCCTTGTCCTCGAACATCACGCCGATGAACTCGTCGCCGATATAGACCTCGGCCGAATCCTTCTTCTTCGGGCGCGCGACGACCTTGATCTGCGCGTTGTTGAACAGCCGGCGCATATAGGTCTGAACGCGCTCGAGATCTTTCTTTTCCAAAACCGTGCTCCCACGAAGTGTGTCAGGCCGCAGCCACGTCCCGGAGCCTTGCCACGGCCCGGCGCGCGGCGCAACCGCGCCCGGGTCCGCTTCCCCGGTTCAGATCGGCCTGCCTCAGATCGATTCGCCGAGGAAGGGCAGATCGAACAGCTGGTCCATGCTGCGCGAGGGATCGCAGCACGAGCCGGTCTCGCCGACGATCCGCGCCGGCACGCCGGCCACAGTGGTCTTGGCCGGCACCGGCTTCAGCACCACCGAGCCGGCGGCGATACGGGCGCAATGGCCGATCTCGATATTGCCGAGCACCTTGGCGCCGGCGCCGATCAGCACGCCGTAGCGAATCTTCGGATGGCGGTCGCCATGCTCCTTGCCGGTGCCGCCGAGGGTGACGCCCTGCAGGATCGAGACGTCGTCCTCGATCACCGCGGTCTCGCCGACCACGATGCCGGTGGCATGGTCGAAGAAGATGCCACGGCCGAACGGCGCCGCCGGGTTGATGTCGACCTGGTAGCAGACCGAGGCGCGGCTCTGCAGATAGAGCGCGAAGTCGCGCCGGCCATTGTGCCACAGCCAGTGCGCCAGCCGGTGGGTCTCGATGGCGTGGAAGCCCTTGAAATAGAGCAGCGGCTGCAGCGCCCGGTCCGTCGCCGGGTCACGGTCGCACACCGCCATGATGTCGGCGCGGATGGCGACGCCGATCGCGGGATCGGCGGTGAAGGCATCGTCATAGGCCTGGCGGATCAGTTCCGCCGGCACGTCGGCATGATGGAGCCGCTGGGCGATGCGGTGCGCCACCGCCTTCTCCAGCGACTGGTGATGCAGCACCGTCGTATAGACGAAGCTGGCCAGCGCCGGGTCGTTGGCGGCGACCTCCTCCGCCTCCTGGCGGATGCGCGACCACACCGGGTCGACCTTCTCGATCAGCGAGCGCGTCGCGTGGTCCGCGCGGGAATTAACAGCCTGCACCATCGCCTTGTGTCCTGTCTTCCGCCCTGGGGCGCGGGCCGCCTTTACCCGGCGGCGGCCACGAATTGGCGTCGTTCTAGCACAGCTGGCGCCTGCGGCCTATGCGGTCGCGATCCGGGTGGTCGGCCGTTGTCTGAAGCTCATCCGTGCCGGTCGAGAAAGGCCAGCGCCGCCTGCTTGAACACCTTGTCGCCGACGGCGAGCATGTGCTCGCGATCGGGGATATCCAGCACCTCCGAGCCGGGGATCAACGCGGCGAGCGGGCGCGCGGCGCCGGACACCGCGTCGCGGGTGCCGATGGCGATCAGGGTCGGCACCCGGATCTGGCCGACCTCCTCGCGCGTCAGCGTGCGGCGCGAACCGTAGATGCAGGCGGCGAGCGCCTGGCGGTCGCTCTTGGTCTGCTCGGCGAAAGCGCGGAAGGTGCGGCCCATCGGATCGGTGACGTCGTCGAGGCTGTCGGCCAGCAGCGCCTCGGCGACGGTGACCGGCAGCCCGGCGCCTTCGACGAGATGAATGCCTATGCCGCCGAGGATGAGCGTGCGCACCCGCTCCGGCGCCAGCAGCGCGACGCAGGCGCCGATGCGCCCGCCCATCGAATAGCCCATGACGTCGAAGCGCGGCAGGCTGAGATGGGCCATCAGCGCCAGCACGTCGCCGGCCATGATCCACGGGTCGTAGGCATCGCGGTCGTAGAGCTTCACCGAGGCACCGTGGCCGCGATTGTCCATGGCGATGACGCGGCGGCCGGCGCGGGTCAGCGTCGACACCCAGCCCGGACCGACCCAGTTGATCTCCTTGGTGGAGGCGAAGCCGTGGATGAGGACAATCGGCTCGCCCTCGCCCTCGTCGAGATAGGCGAATTCGAGACCGTCACGGGAGAAGGTCGGCATGCGGCTGGGACTCCGGCAAGGCGGGAGAGCGGGAAGCCGGCAAGCTACTGAGCAGGGCGAGGCATGCCAAGACGATCCTCCGCATGCCGGACATGCGCCATCGCCCGGCATCACGGGAAGTGGCCGTTCGTGAGGCGGCCGCTCGGAAGGCTCAGGCCGGCAGGAGCCCAGCGCGACCGCCGCGCCACAACGGGCGCAGCAGCGCCACCACGGTGCTGTTGAGCGATGCCACCAGCCCCAGGAGGTTCAACGCCGCCGCGACGACCCAGAAGGCGAGCTTGGCCGCGACCTCGCCGAGCACCAGCGCGCCCCGGCCGAGCGTCTTCAGCACCGCCAGCGTCTGGCCGCCCTTGGCCTCGGAGAGCCGCCGCAGCCGTGCAACGTCGGTGACGTCGTCGGCATGGCGCAGGCCGGCAAGCGTCGCGCGCATCCCGGCCCTCTCGCCGGCGCGGCCGATATCTCCAATGGCGGCAATCGCACGGGCCTTGCGGCCGGAGCGCAGCAGCCCGACGAGGTCGTCGCCGAGGCGCAGACCGAGCGCGCCGGCGCGGCGGGCGCCCTTGGCGAGGCTGAGGCCCGCCCGCAGCGTCAGCGGGGCGCCAAAGGCGGCATAGGTGGCGGCGGTCGCCACGAGGCCCACACCGGCAAAGCCGGTCATCAGCGGGTCGACGGCGTCGCCGCGCAGATAATTGCCGGCCTGCCGGCCGAGATCGCGGATATCGCCCCAGACGGTCAGATCGGCGGCCGTGGCGCCGGCGAGGCCGGGGAGGTCTTCCGCCGTTCCGGTGACGAAGCCCCGGCCGAACGCGCCGGCCTCGCGCAGCGCCGTGGCGGCATCGGAGGAGGCGGCCAGCACCCGTGCCCGCCGCTCCGCCGGCACCGGCAGCGCGCGGGCGTCGGCAAGTTCGAGGAAGCTCGCCGCCAGCTCGGCATCGTCATGGGCCAAGGCTTCGTCGATCTCGCGATTGGCGCGCTCGGCGGTGAGCGCCTTGTCGAGACGCAGATCGGCAAGCCGCGCGGCATCGTCCCGCGCCATCAGCAACGCAAAGGCCTCCCGTCCCAGCGGCAGCAGCCAGTGGGCCGAGCCGGCAAGGGCAAACAGGAGCGAGACGGCGGCGAGGAGGCGGGCGAGATTCAGGCGGCGCATCATGGACGACCAGCGGAGCACGCTGCGTCATGCGCGCGCATTGTGGCGAAGCCAAGAGGAAGCCAAGAGTACGAAGCCGAGGGCGCGCGGCGTGCGGCCATGGGCGGCTTGGCGAGAGACCAGATTTCAGCCTTCTCATCTTGGGATCGCAGCGCGTGCCGTCGCGCCGCCCCTTTCGCCGGGAGACGCCAGCGGCTATCCTGCCGGCCTTCGATCCATCCGGACAGGGCAGATACATGGCGGGCCACGTCGTTCCTCACTTCCACAATTCGGCGGGCGTGCCGGCCATCTCCATCGGCGCCAAGGAATTCATGTGCGTCGGCGCCAAGCCGCCCTACGACCACCCGCATGTCTTCCTCGACATGGGCTCGGACGACGAGATCATCTGCCCCTACTGCTCCACCCTCTACAAGTTCGACGCCAAGCTGCATGGCGACGAATCGGTGCCGGCGGGCTGCCTCTACGAGGCCGCCGCGGCCTGAGGAGGCTCCTTGTCCGAGCGCGACATCCTCGTCGCCGGTGCCGGTGTCGGGGGGCTGAGCGCCGCACTCGCACTGGCGCGGGCGGGTTTCGAGGTCACCATACTTGAGCGCGCGGAAGCGCTGCAGGAGGCGGGCGCCGGTGTGCAGCTCGCCGCCAACGCCACGAGCTGCCTCGCGCGGCTCGGCGTGCTCGAGCGGGTGAAGGCACGCGCCGTACAGCCCGCCTTCCTGCGGGTGATGGATGCGCGCCATGGACGGCTGCTGGCCGAGGCGACCATGGGCGAGGCCGCCGAAATAGGATTCGGCGCGCCCTTTCTCGTCATCCATCGCGCCGATCTTCAGGCCGCGCTCGCCGAGGCGGTGCTGGCTGAGCCGCGCATCCGGATGCTCCTGCGCTCCACCATCGAGGGTTTCACCGAGGAGGACGGCCGCGTCCGCGTGGTCATCCGCCGCGGCGAGACACCGGCGATCTTCGACGGTGCGGCGCTGATCGGCGCCGACGGGCTGCGCTCGGCGGTGCGCGCGCAGCTGTTTCCCCACGCACTGCCCTCCTTCCGCCATCGCGCGGCCTGGCGGGCGATGGCGCCGGTGGCGCGGCTGCCGGCGCACCTCGCCGACGCGGCGACGCGGCTCTGGCTGGGGCCCGGCGCGCATCTCGTCACCTATCCGGTGCGCGGCGGAAAGGCGGTGAACCTCGTCGCCATCACCCCGGACGAGCGGCAGGCGCATGGCTGGAGCCATGAGGGCGAGAAGGGCGAGCTCGCCGGGCATTTCCGGGGCTGGTGCGCCGATGTGCAGGCGTTGCTGGCGGCGCCGGGCGCCTGGCTGCGCTGGGCGCTGTTCGACCTCGACCCGCTGCATGCGTGGGGCACCGGACGGGTGACGCTGCTCGGCGATGCCGCGCACGCCATGGTGCCGTTCCTCGCCCAGGGAGCCGCGCAGGCGATCGAGGATGCGGACGTGCTGGCCGCCTGCCTGCGGGAAGGTGGCGACGTTGCCGCCGCGCTACGCCGCTACGAGGCGCTGCGCCGGCCGCGCACGGCTCAGGTGCAGGCCGCCGCGCGCGGCATGGACCGGGTGTATCACCTCTCCGGCCCGATGGCGTTCGCGCGCAATTTGATGATCCGCGCCAAGGGCGGCGCCGGCGTGCTGGAGCGCTATCGCTGGATCTACGAACGGCAGCCGTGAGCAATGGCCATCGGGAACTCCTGTGGGACATTGCTGTCGCGGCGCGGAACTTCCTGGAAGCGATCTGGCCCGAGTGGCATTCGGCTTGGGGCGAAGCTCCCGCCGTAACGTCGCGTTGGACCTGCGGGCGCTCCAGCCTGTTTCTGGTGCATGTGCTCAAGGAGCAGGGCTTGGCCGCCCGCTGGGTCAGCGGCACGCCGCGGCTAGGGGAGCAGGAGCCGGAGATCGGGCCATACGGCTTCTTCGATGGCAAGCAATGGCAGTCACACGCCTGGGTCCGGCAGGGCGACCTGATCGTCGACGTCACCGCCGACCAGTTCGGCGCGGCGCCGGTGCTGGTGGTCGCGGCTACCGACAATCGTTATGGCGAGGGACCCGGCGATACCGCGCTACCGACCTTCGCCGCTGCGCGCGAGCGTGCGGCGAAGGCCCTGCTGCCGCGCTGGCATGTATCGGCCCAGCGCGACGCCCTGCATGGCAGGCTATTCAGCTGCTGATCTGAAGGCCCGCGACGCCGCCGATCAGCGCGGCGGTGGCGAGCAGCTTGCCGAGGCCGAGTGGCTCGCCAAAAAGGGCCGCGCCGAGAATGACGGCGCCGAGCGTGCCCATCGCCGTCCAGGCGGGATAGGCGAGGCTCACCGGCATGGTCTTCATCGCGAAGGTGAGCAGCGCAAGGCTGATGCCACCGGCTACCAGAGTGAGCAGGCTGGGCAGCAGTCGGGAAAAACCCTCGGAAGCCTTCATGGCGAGGGCGAAGACGATTTCAAACCCCGCCGCCAGCACGAGAAACAGCCACGCGGTCATGGATCACTCCTGTCGAAAAGATGAGGCACATTCACGTGTCTCTTGCCGGCAAGGAGATAAGCCCCTTGAACTGGCTCGACAAACGCGAAGTTCTCAGGCAATGGATGAGATGAATTCATCCATGAGGACATCATGCGCCGCCTGCCGCCGCTGGGATCGCTCCGCGCCTTCGAGGCCGCCGCGCGGCTGGAGAGCTTCAAGGACGCGGCGGCGGAACTCGGTGTGACACCGACCGCCATCAGCCATCAGGTGCGCCTGCTGGAGGAGGAACTCGGCACGCCGCTGTTCATCCGCCGCACCCGCAAGGTGGTGCCGACTGCCAGCGGGCTGGACCTGGCGGCGCGGCTCGGCAGCGCCTTCGAGGTGATGGCGGATGCGGTGGCGCAGGCGCGCCCGCGTCCCGGACGCCGGCTGGCGACGCTGTCGGCCACCCTCGCCTTCTCGGCGCGGCTGCTGGTGCCGCGTGCCGGCCGCTTCCGCACGCTGCATCCGGGCTGGGATTTACGCCTGCACGCCTCCGACGAGGCGGTCGACCTCATCGCCGGCGAGGCGGATGCCGCGATCCGCTATGGGCGCGGCAGCTATCCCGGCCTCGTCTCGGTGCCGCTGATGAGCGAATGCTTCGCGCCGGTGTGCAGTCCGCGCATCGCGCCGACGCGCCTGGAGGATCTGCGGCGGGCCAATCTGATCCATTTCGACTGGCTGCTCGCCAGGTCGCACAACAAGACGCCGAGCTGGAGCGACTGGGCGGAGAAGGCGGGGCTCGCGGGCTTCGACGCCACGGCGGGCCTGACCTTCACGGACGAGAACAGCGCCATCGAGGCGGCGGTGGCCGGTCAGGGCGTCGCCCTGCTCAGCCTGCCGCTGCTGGCGCCGGAACTGCGCTCCGGCGTGCTGATCCAGCCCTTCGGTCCGGTGATCGAAGGGCTGGGCTTCGACTTCGTGTTTCCCGAGGGCGCGGAAAACCGGCCGGAGGTGGCGACATTGCGCGACTGGGTGCTGGGGGAACTCGGCCCGGCCCTCGTTCCGTCGGCCACCCCGTCAGCCGGCGAGACGTGAGGCCGGCGGCTTGCCGGCAATCAGCAGCAGGTCGCTTTCGTCCTTCAGGCTGACGCCGGTCAGCCGGCGGGCGAGGGCTTCCTTGAGCAGCCAGGCCAGCTTGAAGGCGGCATGGTCGTGGGAAAGCCCCTCCCCGCGCACATTGGAGATGCAGTTGCGCTCGGCATCCGAGCGGCCGACCTTCGGCGCGAAGGTGAGATAGAGGCCGAGGCTGTCCGGCGAGGACAGGCCCGGCCGCTCGCCGATCAGCACCGCCACCGCCCGGGCCGCCAGTATCTCGCCGACCTCGTCGCCGAGCGCCACCCGCGCCTGCGAGGCGATGACGACCGGGCCGGTGCTCCAGCCCTCCTCGGCGAGGCGCGGCTTGAGCGCGGCGAGGAACGGCGCCGCCTGCGCGTGGATGGCGGTCGAGGACAGGCCGTCGGCCACCACCAGAGCGAGATCCGGCGCGCTGCCGGCATACGGCGTGAGCGCGGCGCGCCCCTCCTCCGAGAGTTTGCGGCCGAGATCAGGCCGGCGCAGATAGGCCTCGCGCGAGGGGGCGGCGGAGGCGACATGCAGCGTCTCGAAGCCCAGCGCGGCGATGGCGGCGGCGGTCGCCTCCGCCTCGAACGGGGTGTGTACCGCGTCGCGCGCTTGCGCATGGGCAAGGGCGAAGCGCAGCACCTCGCGCGTCGGCAGGCCGGTGCCGGCACGGCCGAGCGCGATGCGCGCCGGCGTGGCGCGGGCGAGCTTCCCCCAAGCATCCTCGATGATGTAGCCGCTGGCGGGCCGGGTGTCGTTGCTCATCGCCCTGCCCTCACGCCGCCAGGCCGGGGGCGTAGGCGAGCAGCGGATTGGCGCCGCCCTGCGGCTTGAGCCGCCCGTCCGGGCCGGTGATGCCCATGGATTGCAGCCAGGCCTCGAATTCCGGCGCCCGCTTCAGGCCCAGCACATCGCGCAGATAGAGCTGGTCGTGGAACGAGGTCGACTGGTAGTTCAGCATCACGTCGTCCGAGCCGGGAATGCCCATGATGTAGGTGACGCCCGCCGCGCCGAGCAGCGTCATCAGCGTGTCCATGTCGTCCTGGTCGGCTTCGGCGTGGTTGGTGTAGCAGACGTCGCAGCCGAGCGGCACGCCCATCAGCTTGCCGCAGAAATGGTCCTCCAGCCCGGCGCGGATGATCTGCTTACCGTCATAGAGATATTCCGGGCCGATGAAGCCGACCACGGTGTTGACCAGCAGTGGGCGGAACGGACGGGCGACCGCATAGGCACGCGCTTCCAGCGTCTGCTGGTCGACGCCGTGATGGGCGTTGGCGGAGAGCGCCGAGCCCTGCCCGGTCTCGAAATACATCACATTGTCGCCGAGCGTGCCGCGCTTCAGCGAGAGGGCCGCCTCGTGCCCTTCCTTCAGCGTGGCGAGGCTGATGCCGAAGGACGCGTTGGCGGCCTGCGTCCCGGCGATCGACTGGAAGACGAGATCGACCGGCACGCCGCGATTGATCACCTCGGTGGAGGTGGTCACGTGGGTGAGCAGGCAGGCCTGAGTCGGAATGTCGAAGCGGGCGATGATGTCGTCGGTGAGCTTCAGCAGCTCGCTGAGCACCGGGATGCTGTCCGAGGCGGGATTGATGCCGATCACCGCGTCGCCGCAGCCATAGAGCAGGCCGTCGAGGATCGAGGCGGTGATGCCGGCCGGGTCGTCGGTGGGATGGTTCGGCTGCAGCCGCACCGCCATGGTGCCGGGCAGGCCGATGGTGTCGCGGAACTTCGTCACCACCCGGCACTTGCGCGCCACCGCGATGAGGTCCTGGTTGCGCATGATCTTCGACACCGCCGCCGCCATCTCCGGGGTGACGGCGGGGGCGAGCGCGGCCAGCGCCTGCGACGAGGCGGCATCGGACAGCAAGAAATCGCGGAAGTCGCCGACCGTCATGTGGGAGACCGGGCGGAAGGCGCTCGCATCATGCGTGTCAATGATCAGCCGGGTGACCTCGTCGGCCTCGTAGGGCACCAGCGCCTCGGTGAGGAAGGTAGCGAGCGGCACCTCGGCGAGACACATGCGGGCGGCGACGTTCTCCTCCGCCGAGACGGCGGCGATGCCGGCCAGCATGTCGCCGGAACGCAGCGGCGTGGCCTTGGCCATCAGCTCCTTGAGATCGGCGAAAACGTAGCTGCGCGGCCCGATGAGGTGACGATACGGCATGTTTGCTCCCGCCCGGCGCCCGCTGCCCAATCCGGCGCCATGGCGCAAAAACATACTCCGACCGGGCGGGCGACGGAAGCCGGCACCGCGCATGTTCCGGCTCTGGACGGCGGGCGGGCCGGGGTCTAGGACGGCGCACAAAATACCAGATCGAACGGCGAGGAATCGATGGCAACCTTCATCCTCATTCACGGCGCCTGGCATTGGGGCGGCTGCTTCGTGCAGGTGGCGAACCGGCTCGCGGCCATGGGCCACGCGGTGATCACCCCCGACATGGCCGGACACGGCTTCGACCCGACGCCCATCGCCCATATTCCCGATTTGCCGACCTATGCCGCCAGCGCCCGCGCCGCTCTGGAGGACATCGAGGGCCGGGCGATCCTCGTCGGCCACAGCGTCGGCGGCGCGACCGCCAGCTGGCTCGGCGAGCTGATGCCCGAGCGGGTGCAGGCGCTGGTCTATCTCACCGGCTTCATGGCGCCGAACGGCAAGAGCGCCCGCGACTTCGTGATGACGCAGACCCATCTCCGGCATCCGGCGATCCTGGAGACGCAGGGCATGCTGCGCGTGACGCGCGAAGGGCTGGGCCTCGACTTCACCAAGCGCCACCTGATCGTGCGCTCGCTCTATTCCGACTGCACGCCGCACCAGATCGAGGTGGCGCTGCCCAACCTCATCCCGGTCACGCCGCATGTGCCGTTCGCGGCGATCTCGACCGTCACGCCAGGCCGCTACGGCCAGCTGGAGCGGCACTATGTCGAATGCCTGCAGGACTGCGCCCTGCCGCTGCCGGTGCAGCGCGAGATGCAGGCCGCCGTGCCGGGTGCGACCGTGCACCAGCTCGATGCCGGCCACTCGCCTTTCCTCAGCATGCCCGACGAGGTCGCCGACCTGCTCGATGGCATCGCCTGACGATCGCCGCCTGACGATCACTCGGCCATGAAGCGATAGCCGACGCCCGGCTCGGTGCGGAGGATCGCCGGCCGGGTGGGGTCGCGCTCGATCTTGGCGCGCAGCTGACCGATGAACACCCGGAGATAATGCAGGTCCTCGCCATGGGCGGGGCCCCAGATCGAGGTGAGCAGGGTGCGGTGGGTGACCACCCGCCCCGCATGCCGGGCCAGCAGCGCCAGCAGGTCGTATTCCTTCGGCGTGAGCTTCACCGGCGCGCCGTCGCGGCTGACGAGGCGGCGCAGCGTGTCGATGACGAGGCCGTCCACTTCGACGTGATCCGCCTCCGCATCGGCGGCGAGGCGATGGCGCAGCGCCGCGCGGATGCGGGCGGTGAGCTCGCCGATGCCGAAGGGCTTCTCGACATAGTCGTCGGCGCCGAGGTCGAGGGCGGCGATCTTCTCGCTCTCGCGGTCGCGGGCGGAGAGGATGATGATCGGCACCTGCGACCAGCCGCGCAGCTGGGCCACGACGTCCTTGCCGTCCATGTCCGGCAGGCCGAGGTCGAGGATGACGACATCGGGCGCCGCCGTCGCCGCCGCCTTCAGCGCCGCCGCGCCGGTTGCGGCTTCCACGACGTCGTAGCCGGCGGCACTGAGCGCCGGGCGCAAGAAGCGGTGGATCTGCGGCTCGTCGTCGACGACGAGGATACGGTCGGCGCTCATGATGTCGGCGCCTCCGGTGACGCGGAGAGCGCCTCATCGGGCGGAATCGGGAACCGCAACACCATGCGGGTGCCGCGACGCCGGGTGGCCGGGCTCTCGGCCTTGATGCTGCCGCCCATGGCGTCGACGAAACCTCGCGCGATCGACAATCCCAATCCGGTTCCGGGCGGGCGCCCGTCCGCCGAGCCGGGACGAAAGAACTTTTCGAACACCTTGTCGATATCTCCGGGCGCGATTCCCTTGCCGGCATCCGTCACCGAAATGACGATCTCGCCTCCCTCGGTGCGGGCAAAGATCCGCACCGGCTCGCCGGCGGCGTATTTGGCGGCGTTGTCGAGCAGGTTGAACAGCACCTGTCCGAGCAGCACGCTGTCCCCCTGCATCAGCGGCAGCGTGGGCGCGATCGACACGTCGATGACCAGCTGGGGGTAATAGCGGGCGCACCGCTCCACGGCGGCGCGGATGACGTCGCCAACATCGAGCCAGTCGCGCCGCGCCTCCAGCGTGCCGGACTCGATGCGGGTCATGTCGAGCAGGTTGGAGACGAAGCGCGACAGCCGCCCGCCCTCCTCCTCGATGGTGGCGAGCAGGTCGTCACGGCTCGCCGCGTCCATGCGGGTGCCGAGCTGGCGCAGGCTGGTCACCGCGCCAGTGATGGTGGCGAGCGGCGTGCGCAGATCGTGCGAGATCGAGGACAGCAGCGCGGTGCGCAGGCTGTCGCCCTGTAGTCGCGCTGCCTGGGCGATGCTCTGCTCGGCCAGCCGCGCCCGGTCGAGCGCGATGGCGGTCTGGTCCATGATCGCCGCCAGCATCGGCTCGGCGGCACCGTCGAAGGGCTCGCCGTCCCAGCGCAGGCCGAGAATGCCGACCACGCCGTGCGGGCTGGTCATCGGCCGGAACTGCCAGCGGCTGGACGGCAGCGTGCCGGTGTCGCGCCCGGCGGCCTCGCGATGCTCGAAGGCCCAGCGGGCGGCGCTCATGTCGCCGACCTCGAGATCGGCGTCGGGCGGCCAGGCGGCGGCGAGCGCCACCGCGCCGTTCTGCGAGGTGAGGATCGCCGCCGGGCGACCGAAGGTCTCGTGCAACTGCGATACCGCCGCCCAGAGCACGTCCTCCGCCTCGGCATTGCCGGACAGCTTGCGCGAAAAATCGTACAGCGATTGCAGCGAGCTCGCCCGCGCCCGGGCCGTGCGCGCCTGTTCGCTCACCCGCGAGGCGAGGCCACCGGCCAGCAGCGCGGCGAGCAGGAACACCACGAAGGCGAACACCTCGTGCGGCGAGGCGATGGTGAAGGTGTAGAGCGGCGGGATGAAGAAGTAATTATAGGCGAGGCCCGACAACATGGCGGCCAGGAGGGCGGCGCCGTAGCCGGCGCGGATCGCCGCCACCACCACCGCCATCATGAACAGCAGCGAAACATTGGGCAGGTGCATCGCCCGCTCGATGCCGGTGCCGATCAACGCGGCGGCGACGACGCTGGCGACCGCATACAGGACGCTGCGGGCCAGCTCGCGTGGCCGGCGGGCGCGGCGGCGCGGCGCCAAGCTGCCCTCGGCCTGGTCGCCGGTGACGATGTGGACGGCGATGCCCGGCACCTGGGCGACGATCTCGTCGGCGAGCGACGGCCGCCGCAGCAAGGGCCAGCGACGGCGGTTCGGGGCGCCGATGACGATCTGGGTGACATGCTCGCGGCGCGCGAGGCGGATGAGCTCGGTGACGAAGTCGTTGGCGGTGATCCGCCGCGTCTCCGCCCCCAGCCGTTCGGCGAGGCGCAGCAATTCGTCGATGCGTGCCGGAGCCCCCTCCCCGGTCTCGCGGTCGGCGCGCTCCAGCGACACCACGGTCCAGGAGGCGTTGAGGCCGGAGGCGAGCCGGCTCGCCTCGCGCACCACCTTCTCCGACAGCACATCGGCGCCGACGCAGACCAGCAGCCGCTCGGCCGAGGCCCAGGCCCCCTCGATGGCGTGTCCCTTGAGATAGTCGACCATGTCGTCGTCGACGCGGTCGGCGGTGCGGCGCAGCGCCAGCTCGCGCAAGGCGGTGAGGTTGCCGAGGCGGAAGAAGCGCTCGGAGGCGCGGCGCGCGCTCTCCGGCAGATAGACCTTGCCGTCCTTGAGCCGCTCGATCAGCTCGGCCGGCGGCAGGTCGACGAGCACGATCTCGTCGGCCTTCTGCAGCACGGTGTCCGGCACCTGCTCGCGGACATGGATGCCGGTGATGTTGGCCACTACATCGGCGAGGCTTTCGAGGTGCTGGATGTTCAGCGCCGTCCAGACGTCGATGCCGGCGGCCAGCAGTTCCTCGATGTCCTGGAACCGCTTGGGGTGGCGCGAGCCCTCGGGGTTCGAGGAGGCGAGCTCGTCGAGGATCAGGATGCGCGGCTTGCGGGCCAGCGCGGCGTCGAGGTCGAAGGTCTCGATGACGCGGTCCTTATAGGGCACGCGCCGGCGCGGCAGGATCTCGAGCCCGTCGAGCAGTTCGGCGGTCTCGGAACGGCCATGGGTTTCGGCGAGGCCGACCACGATGTCGGCCTTGAGCTTGCGGGCGCGGGCAAGCATCGCATAGGTCTTGCCCACGCCCGGCGCGGCACCGAGGAAGATGGTGAGGCGACCGCGCCCGTCGGCGCGCGTGCCGTCCGGCCGCGTCTCCTGGCGCATCACCGCCAGCAGCGCGTCCGGATCCGGCCTGCCCTCGTCACGGGGCTCGGTTGCCGCCATCTCGTTGAAATCCCGTCAGCTCTTCAATCCGTCGAGCGCGAGATTCAGCCTTAGCACATTGACCCGCGGCTCGCCGAGGAAGCCGAGTTCGCGCCCCTGCACGTTGCGGTCGACGAGGGCGTCGACCTCGGCGGCGTCGAGGCCGCGCGCCTTGGCGACACGGGCGACCTGGGCGCGGGCGAATTCCGGCGAGATGTCCGGATCGAGCCCCGAACCGGAGGTGGTGACGGCATCGGCGGGGATGTCCCCCTCGATGCCGGCCGCGCGCAGCTTCTCGACGTCGGCGGCGACCCGGTCCTTCAGCTTGGCGGCCGTCGGGCCGAGATTGGAGCCCGACGACGCACCGGCATTGTAGGGATCCGGGCCGGTGGCCGAGGGGCGCGACCAGAAATACCGCTCGGAGGCGAAGCTCTGGCCGATCAGCGTGGAGCCTATCAGAGTACCGTTGCGGGTGACGAGGCTGCCGCCCGCCTGTGCCGGCAGGGCCGCCCCGGCAATGCCGGTGATGGCGAGCGGATAGGCCAGGCCGAGCAGGCCGGTGAGGAGGACGGTGAGGACGATGGCGGGACGAAGATGCTTCAACATGATCACACCAGGTGCAGGGCGGCGACGGCGAGGTCGACCAGCTTGATGCCGATGAAGGGCAGGACCAGCCCGCCGACGCCGTAGACGAGGAGGTTGCGGCGCAGCAGCGCCGCCGCGCCGGACGGACGGTAGGAGACGCCCCTTAGCGCGAGCGGGATCAGCGCGATGATGATCAGCGCGTTGAAGATCACCGCCGACAGGATCGCCGATTGCGGCGAGGTCAGCGCCATGATGTTGAGCGCGTTCAGGCCGGGATAGGTGGCGACGAACAGCGCCGGGATGATGGCGAAGTACTTCGCCACGTCGTTGGCGATGGAGAAGGTGGTCAGCGAGCCACGCGTCATCAGCAACTGCTTGCCGATCTCGACGATCTCGATGAGCTTGGTCGGCGAGGAATCGAGGTCGACCATGTTGGCAGCCTCACGCGCGGCCTGCGTGCCGGTCTGCATGGCGACGCCGACATCGGCCTGGGCAAGCGCCGGGGCGTCGTTGGTGCCGTCGCCGCACATGGCGATCAGCCGGCCGCCCTCCTGCTCCTTGCGGATATAGGCGAGCTTGTCCTCCGGTGTGGCCTGGGCGAGGAAGTCGTCGACGCCGGCCTCCGAGGCGATGGCGGCGGCGGTGACCGGGTTGTCGCCGGTGACCATCACCGTGCGGATGCCCATGGCGCGCATCTGGGCGAAGCGCTCCTTGATGCCGGGCTTCACCACGTCCTTCAGGTGCACGACACCGAGCAGCCGATTGCCCTCCGCCACCGCCAGCGGGGTGCCGCCGGAACGGGCGATGCGGTCCACCGCGGCGCGGAAGGCTTCCGGCGCGCGGGCCTCCTCGACGCCGGCGAAGCGCAGCACGGCGTCCACCGCGCCCTTGCGCAGCTTGCGGGCGCCGAGGTCGACGCCCGACAGCCGCGTCTCGGCGGCGAAGGGGATCACCGCGTCCGGCTGCGCGGCGGGACCCGGCACGCGGTATTCGCCGGTAGCCAGGGCGACGATGGAGCGGCCCTCCGGCGTCTCGTCGGCGAGGCTGGCGAGCAGCGCGGCTTCCGCCAGCACCTTCTCGGAAACGCCCGGCACCGGGAGGAAATCGGTCGCCATGCGGTTACCGAAGGTGATGGTGCCGGTCTTGTCGAGCAGCAGCGTGTCGACGTCGCCGGCCGCCTCCACCGCGCGGCCGGAGGTGGCGATGACGTTGAAGCGCACCAGCCGGTCCATGCCGGCGATGCCGATCGCCGACAACAGGCCGCCGATCGTGGTCGGGATCAGCGTCACCAGTAGCGCGGCGAGCACGGTGACCGACAGCACGGTGCCGGAATAGCCGGCGAGGCCCCACAGCGTGACGACGGCGATGAGGAAGATCAGCGTCAGGCCCGAGAGCAGGATCGACAGGGCGATCTCGTTCGGGGTCTTCTGCCGCTTGGCACCCTCGATCAGCGCGATCATGCGGTCGACGAAGCCGCCGCCCGGCGCCACCGAGACGCGGATGACCAGCCGGTCGGACAGGAGCTGCGTGCCGCCGGTGACGGCGGAACGGTCGCCGCCGGCCTCGCGGATCACCGGGGCGGATTCGCCGGTGATGGCGCTCTCGTTGACCGAGGCGACGCCTTCGATGACCTCGCCATCGGCCGGGATCAGCTCGCCGGCCTCGACGATGACGACGTCACCGATCTTCAGCGTGGTGGCGGGCACCTTCTCGATGCGGCTGCCCTCATGCTTCAGCCGCGCGGTGAGCTCCGAGCGGGCACGCTTCAGGCTGTCGGCCTGCGCCTTGCCGCGCCCTTCGGCGACGGCTTCGGCGAAGGTGGCGAACAGCACGGTGAACCACAGCCAGGCAGCGATCTGGCCGGAAAAGCCGGCGTCGCCGCCTATGGCGAGGTCGCGGACGAACAGCAGGGTGACCAGCGCCGCGACCGCCTCGGTGACGAAGATCACCGGATTGCGCATCAGCTGGCGCGGATCGAGCTTGCGGAAGGCCGCGACCACCGCCGGGCCGAGAATGGCCGGGGCGAACAGGCCGGGCGCCGCCGGCGCGTGGGACGATTGATGGGCGGAGGTTGTACGATTCGACATGGGTCGGAACCTCAGAAGGTCTGGCCGGCGAGCATGGCGAACTGCTCGACGATCGGCCCGAGGGCGAGTGCGGGGAAGAATTGCAGGCCGCCCAGGATCAGGATGATGCCGATCAACAGGCCGACGAAGAGCGGCGTATGGGTGGGGAAGGTGCCCGCCGAGACCGGCGCCTTCACCTTGGCCGCGATGGAGCCGGCAAGCGCCATGACCGGGATGACATAGGCGAAGCGGCCGAGCAGCATGGCGATGCCGAGGGTGGTGTTGTACCAGAGCGTGTTGCCGGTGAGGCCGCCAAAGGCCGAGCCGTTATTGCCGGCCGCCGAGGTGAAGCCGTAGAGGATCTCCGACAGGCCGTGCGGGCCCGGCGTGCCGACGCTCGCCACCGCGAAGGGCAGCATGGCCGAGATCGCCGCGAAGCCGAGAATGGCGAGCGGCAGGATCAGGATCGCCAGCACTGCGTACTTCATCTCGCGGCCCTCGATCTTCTTGCCGAGGAATTCCGGCGTGCGCCCGACCATCAGGCCGGCGACGAACACCGAGAGCAGCGCGAAGACGATCAGGCCATAGAGGCCCGAGCCGGTGCCGCCCGGCAGCACTTCGCCGAGCTGGATGAGGAACATCGGCACCAGGCCGCCGAGCCCGGTGAACGAGCCGTGCATGGCGTTGACGCCCCCATCCGACAGGCCGGTGGTGATCGCGGCATAGAGCGCGCTCGCCGACTGGCCGAACCGCACCTCCTTGCCCTCCATGTTACCCATGGAAGGGTCGAGGCCGAGGCTGGTCAGGATCGGGTTGCCATAGGTCTCCGCCCAGTAGACGAAGCCGACGCCGGCAACCAGCAGCACCGCGATGGTGGCGAGGAACGCCCAGCCCTGCCGGCGGTCGCCGACCATCTGGCCGAAGGTGATGACCAGCGCCGCCGAGATCGCCAGCATGACGTAGATGTTGAGGAGGTTCGACAGCGCCGTCGGGTTCTCGAACGGATGCGCGGCATTGACGTTGAAGAAGCCGCCGCCATTGGTGCCGATCTGCTTGATCGCCTCCTGGCTGGCCACCGGGCCGAGCGCGATGGTCTGCTGCGCGCCTTCCAGCGTGGTGGCGGTGACCGAGGCGTCGAGCGTCTGCGGCAGCCCCATGGCGACGAAGACCAGCGCCGTCACCACCGCGAAGGGCAGCAGCACGTAGAGATTGGCGCGGACGAGATCGACCCAGAAATTGCCGAGCGTGGTCGCCTTGGAGCGGGCGAAGGCGCGGGTGACGGCCATGGCCAGCGCGATGCCGGTCGCCGCCGAGGTGAAGTTGTGCACGGTGAGCCCGGCCATCTGGGTGAGATGGCTCATCGTGGTCTCGCCGGCATAGTTCTGCCAGTTGGTGTTGGTGAGGAAGCTGACCGCCGTGTTGAAGGCGAGGTCCGGCGGCACCGCCGGGAAGCCCTGCGGGTTCAGCGGCAGCACGTCCTGGAATCGCAGGATCGCGTAGAGCGACACGAAGCCGATCACCGAGAAGGCCAGCATGGCCAGCGTGTAGGCGAGCCAGCCCTGCTCGCGGTTCTCGTCAATGCCCGACAGGCGGTAGAAGCCGCGCTCGACCGGGGAAAGCACGGGTGAGAGGAAGGTCCGCTCGCCGGAGAAGACGCGGGCCATATAGAGGCCGAGCGGCTTGACGGTGACGAGCACGAGGAGGAACAGGACGGCGATCTGCGCCCATCCGACGAGTGTCATTGTTGTTGTCTCCCGTCGTTCAGAAGCGCTCGGGACGCAGCAGCGTCACCACGAGATAGGCGCCGAGCGCGAGGGCCACGGCGAGCCCCAGAAGCGGTTCGATCATGATTGCGGCCTCACGAAAGCCGGGCGAGGAGGCGGGCATAGACGCCGAGCGCAGCAAGCGCGGCGATGCCGACCAGGAGAAAAACGACGTCTGCCATGGCAGAGCTCCCAAGGTTTCAGGGTCGCGGGAGACTGCGCCCGGTACGGGTCAGGTTTCGATTGCGGATGCACGGGCGGCGCATAAGGAAAGCGTAAAGACACGCCGACGTGCGGGCGCCTCGCCGCGGGTATTCATCTGCCGACGAGCGAACCGCGGGCTGTCGCGGCGGCCATCCCGTGGTCATCGACGTTCCGAATGACCCCTATCGGAACATCTCGTTTCCTGATGCCGGCCGGGGCGCCTATGGTCGCGCGACTTTTACGGACCAAGCGTTCCGAGAGGCCGAGATGAGCCAGAACTCCCTGTCAGACGGCAATGCAGCCCTCCCCGCCGAAGGTACCGGCGCGGTGTCGGGCCGGCAGTTGTTCGCGCTGGTGCTGGCCTTCTGCCTGTTGTGGTCCTCGGCCTTCGCCTTCGCGAAGATGGCGCTGATGGACTGCCCGCCGCTGATCCTGCTGGTGCTGCGCCTCACCCTGGCCGGCGGCATCATGCTGGCGCTCGCGGTGAAGGTGGACGGCAGGGCTCGGCTCGCCAGCATGCGCCGGCGCGACGTCTACGCGCTGATCCTGTGCGGCATCCTCAACAACGCGGTCTATCTCGGGGTGAACTGGACGGCGCTGACCTTCACCTCGTCCGGCTACAATGCGGTGCTGATCAGTTGCAACCCTCTGGTGGTCGCCGTGCTGGCCGGGCCGCTGCTCGGGGAACGCCTCAGCCTGAGCAAGTGGATCGGGCTGGGGCTTGGCCTGGTCGGAGTGGTGATCGTGCTGCGCTCGCGGCTCGCCGGCGGGCATGAGGATGCCTTCGGCACGCTGCTGATCGGCATCGGCATGCTCGGCCTCGCCGCCGGCACGCTGGCCTTCAAATATTTCAAGCCGCGCGGCGGCGTGTGGACCGGCAACGCCATCCAGTGCCTCACCGGCGCGGCGGTGCTGCTGCCCTTCGCCGCGCTCACCGAAAGCCTCGCCGACGTGCATGTGACGACCGGCTTCCTGACCGGTTTCGCCGTGCTGGTTTTCGCGGTGTCGATCGGTGGCTACGGGCTGTGGTTCTACCTGCTGAAGCGGTCGAGCGCGACGGCCGCTTCCAGCCTGCATTTCGTCATGCCGCCGCTCGGCCTGTTCTTCGGCTGGCTGCTGCTCGGCGAGCAGGTGCCAGCGCTTGATATCATTGGTATTTTGCCGATCGCACTCGGCATCTGGCTGGTGACCCGCTCGTCGCGTCAGGCGGGCACGGACAGGCCGGCCATCTCGGCGAGCAATTCGTAGGAGCGCTGCTTCGCCGCGAGGCCGTGGATGGCAGTGGTGATCATCAATTCGTCCGCCTGCGTGGTCTCGATGAAGCGGGCGAGGCCTTGCGCCACCTTTTCCGGGCCGCCGACCAGCACGCGCTCGCGGTTGCGGGCGATGAAGCGGCGGTCGGATTCGCTATAGGGATGCGCGGCGGCCTCCTCCGGCGTCGGGATCGGCCGGTATTCGCCGTGCTGACGGCGCAGATGCGAGAGATCGATGCTGCCGGCGAGATACTCCGCCTCCTCGTCGGTGTCGGCGCACACCACCGCCAGCGCCAGGATCGCGTGCGGCTTCGCCAGGTTCGGCGAGGGGCGGAAGCCGTCGCGATAGCTCAGCATGGCGTCCAAAACATCATGATTCGCAAAGTGATGCGCGAAAGCGAAGCCGAGGCCGAGCTGTGCCGCCAGCCGGGCGCTGTAGCCGGAGGAGCCCAGCAGCCAGATCGGCGGCAGCGGCACGTCGACCGGCATCACCGAGATGTGGCGATAGGGGTGGTCGTCCGGCCAGCCATCGGTCTCCCAGGCCATCAGCTCCTTCAGCCGGTCGAGGAAATCGTCGGCGGGGTCCATGTCGCGGCGGCGGCGCAGGGCGCGGGCGGTGAGCTGGTCGGTGCCCGGCGCCCGGCCGAGGCCAAGGTCGACGCGGCCGGGATACAGCCCTTCCAGCACCTTGAAGCGCTCGGCGACCACCAGCGGCGAGTGGTTCGGCAGCATGACGCCGCCGGAGCCGACGCGTAAATTCCGCGTCGCCGCAAGGATTTGGCCGGCCATGATATCCGGTGCGCCGGAGGCGACCGACGGCAGATTGTGGTGCTCAGCGACCCAGAAGCGGGTGTAGCCCAGCGCATCCACCTGCCGGGCCAGCGCGATGGTGCCGGCCAGCGCCTGCGGTCCGCTGCCGCCGGAGGTGACGAAGGAGAGGTCGAGCACCGAGAGCGGCACGCGGATCGCGGGAGCGTTCATGAAAGGAGCCGTTGGCTGATGGCGGTCAGCATGGTGAGGTAAGCTGGTTTGGCCGTCGCGCAAGACCGTCACGCAAGACCGATGCGGTGGCCGATGCGAACGGATCCGGCGCCTGAATGACCGATGAGGGTGAGGTTGCACCTTATTGCGGAAAAGGTGCAACCCATGTATCCGAGCAGTGACCACATTCCATCTGGCGGGGGCAACCATGGCGACAACCACCATCGGCCTGAAGATCGACGACGAGCTGCGCGCCCGCCTCAAGGCGGCGGCGGAGAGCGAGGGGCGCACGCCGCATTCGCTGCTGAAGCAGGCGGTGATCGGCATCGTCGAGCGCATCGAGCAGGGCCTGCCGATCGATCCCGAGCCGATGGAGCCCGACGCGGCGGCGCACCACCTCGACACCGACAGCCCGTTCCTGCCCTTCGCCCGGGGGGTGAAGCCGCAGAGCGTGCTGCGTGCCCGCATCACCAGCGCCTATCGCCAGCCGGAGACCGAATGCGTCTCCATGCTGCTGCCGGGCGCCACCCTGCCCCCGGCCAAGGCGGAGGCCGCATCGGCGCGCGCCCGCACCCTGGTCTCGGCGCTGCGCGAGAAGGGGCAGAAGGGGCCGGTCGAGGGACTGATCCACGAATATGCGCTGTCCAGCCAGGAGGGCGTCGCCTTGATGTGCCTCGCCGAGGCGCTGCTGCGCATTCCCGACCGCGCCACCCGCGACGCGCTGATCCGCGACAAGATCGGCCATGGCGACTGGCAGGCGCATGTCGGGCACTCGCCGTCGCTGTTCGTCAACGCCGCCACCTGGGGGCTGGTGCTGACCGGCAAGCTCACCACCACCAATAGCGAGGCCGGCCTCACCGGCGCGCTCTCCCGGCTGATCGGCCGCGGCGGCGAGCCGCTGATCCGCAAGGGCGTCGACGTCGCCATGCGGATGATGGGCGAGCAGTTCGTCACCGGCCAGACCATCTCCGAGGCGCTGGCCAATTCGCGCGCCATGGAGGCGAAGGGCTTCCGCTACTCCTTCGACATGCTCGGCGAGGCGGCCACCACGGCGGAGGACGCCCGGCGCTATTTAGCCGACTACGAACAGGCGATCCACGCCATCGGCAAGGCCTCGGCCGGGCGCGGCATCTATGAAGGACCGGGCATCTCCATCAAGCTGTCGGCGCTGCACCCGCGCTATTCCCGCGCCAAATATGAGCGGGTGATGGGCGAATTGCTGCCGCGCGTGGTCTCGCTCGCCCGCCTCGCCCGCCACTACGACATCGGCCTCAACATCGACGCCGAGGAGGCCGACCGGCTGGAGCTGTCGCTCGACCTAATGGAGGCGCTGTGTTTCGAGGAGAGCCTTTCCGGCTGGAACGGCATCGGCTTCGTGGTGCAGGCCTATCAGAAGCGCTGCCCCTTCGTGATCGACTATCTGATCGACCTCGCCCGGCGCTCCGGCCACCGGCTGATGGTGCGCCTCGTCAAGGGCGCCTATTGGGACAGCGAGATCAAGCGTGCGCAGGTCGACGGGCTGGAGGGCTTTCCGGTCTATACCCGCAAGGTGCACACCGACGTCTCCTACATCGCCTGCGCCCGCAAGCTGCTTGGCGCGGCCGATGCGGTGTTTCCGCAATTCGCCACCCACAATGCGCAGACGGTGGCGAGCATCTTCGAGATCGCCGGGCCGAACTATTATGGCGGCCAGTACGAATTCCAGTGCCTGCACGGCATGGGCGAGCCGCTCTATGAGGAAGTGGTCGGCAAGGACAAGCTGAACCGGCCGTGCCGCATCTACGCGCCGGTCGGCACCCATGAGACGCTGCTCGCCTATCTGGTGCGGCGCCTCTTGGAGAACGGCGCCAACTCCTCCTTCGTCAACCGCATCGCCGACGTCAACGTGCCGATCGACGAGCTGATCGAGGCGCCGGCCGAGGTGGCCGGCCGGCTGGAGCCGGTCGGCGCGCCGCATCCGAAGATCGCCGCGCCGGCCGAGCTGTTCGGCGACATCAGGCGCAACTCACAGGGGCTCGATCTTTCCAACGAGCAAAGGCTCGCCTCCTTGGCGGCGGCGCTGCTCGCCGGCTCGGCGCAGGCGCTGAAGGCGGTGCCGCTCATCGGAGATGGACCTGCCGAGGGCATCGCCCGCGAGATCCGCAACCCCGCCGACCGACGCGATCCCGTCGGCGTGGTCGAGGACGCGACGCCCGAGATCTGCGCCCGCGCCATGGAACTGGCGGTGGCGGCGGCGCCGATCTGGCAGTCCACCACCCCCGCTGAGCGAGCCGCCTGCCTTGCCCGCGCCGCCGACGCCTTCGAGGCGCGGATGCCCGAGCTGATCGGCATCGTGGTGCGTGAGGCCGGCAAGTCCTACCCCAATGCGGTGGGCGAGGTGCGCGAGGCGGTCGACTTCCTGCGCTATTACGGGGCGCAGGCGCGCGACGGTCTCTCCAACGATACCCATCGCCCACTCGGGCCGGTGGTGTGCATCAGCCCGTGGAACTTTCCGCTCGCCATCTTCACCGGGCAGGTGGCCGCCGCGCTCGCCGCCGGCAATCCGGTGCTGGCCAAACCGGCGGAAGAGACGCCGCTGATCGCCTTCGCCGCCGTCACCATGCTGCGCGAGGCGGGGGTGCCGGCGGGGGCGTTGCAGCTATTGCCGGGTGCCGGCGATGTCGGCGCGGCGCTGGTGGGCGATCCCCGCACGCGCGGCGTGATGTTCACCGGCTCGACCGAGGTGGCGCGGCTGATCCAGCGCCAGCTCGCCGGGCGCCTCACGCCGGACGGCCAGCCGATCCCGCTGATCGCCGAGACCGGCGGGCAGAACGCGATGATCGTCGACTCCTCGGCGCTCGCCGAGCAGGTGGTCGCCGACGTCATCGGCTCGGCCTTCGATTCGGCGGGGCAGCGCTGCTCGGCGCTGCGCATCCTGTGCCTGCAGGAGGATATCGCCGATCGCACCCTGACCATGCTGAAGGGCGCGCTGCACGAGCTCGCCATCGGCAACCCCGTGCACCTCGCGACCGATGTCGGCCCGGTGATCACCTCGGAGGCGCAGGCCACCATCGAGGCGCATATCGAGCGCATGCGAAAGGCCGGGCACGCGGTCGAGCAGCTGGAGCTGGCGGACGACTGCGCGCATGGCAGCTTCGTGCCGCCGACGCTGATCGAGATCGCCGACATCGCCGAGCTGAAGCGCGAGGTGTTCGGCCCGGTGCTGCACGTGCTGCGCTACAAGCGCGACAAGATCGGCGCGCTGATCGAGGCGGTGAACGCCACCGGCTACGGCCTCACCTTCGGCCTGCACACCCGTATCGACGAGACCATCGCCGAGGTGACCGCGCGCATCGAGGCCGGCAATCTCTATGTGAACCGTAACATCATCGGCGCGGTGGTGGGGGTGCAGCCCTTCGGCGGGCATGGGCTTTCCGGCACCGGGCCGAAGGCGGGCGGGCCGCTCTATCTCGGCCGGCTGCTCGCCACCCGCCCGGCGCCCAGTCGGCCGGCGGTCTCCGCCGAGGCCACCGAGGCGGCGCGGACCTGGACCGATTTCGTCAGCGACCCGGCGGCGCGCGCGCTGTGCGGGGCTGTGCTCGATGCGCCGGAGCTGCCGGCCTCCACCGTGCTGCCCGGCCCGGTGGGCGAGCGCAACGCCTATGAGCTCACCCCGCGCGGCACGGTGCTGTGCCTCGCCCAGACGGAGGCGGGGCTGGCGGTGCAGGTCTGTTCGGCGCTCGCCACCGGCAACCGCGCGCTGATCGCCTCGGCGACGCCGCCGGCGCTGCCGGAGGCGCTGAAGCGGCGGATCGCGGCGACCGACGATATCGGCGCCGCGCGGTTCGACGCGGTGCTGTTCGAGGGCGACGGCGACGCGCTGCGCCAGCTCAACGAGACGATCGCCGGCCGCGAGGGGCCGATCGCGCTGGTGCACGGGCTGAACCCGGAGGATCTCGCGCGCGGGGCGGGCTATCCGCTCGACCTCCTGGTGCTGGAGCGCTCGGTGAGCACCAACACCGCGGCGGCCGGCGGCAATGCCAGCCTGATGAGCATCGGGTAATGGCGGGGCGAGGCCGCCACTCTCTCGGCAATGTCGGGCCGGCGGGAATGCCAGCCTGATGAGCATCGGCTGAGATGCACAGATAAATGGCGGGGGCGACCTCAGGCCCCCTCCCCGGCTTGGCCCTACCCGGATAGATTGGCGCCTCCTTTGCTGATGAGGGCCCTATGTCGGACCAGGACAAGCTCGCCAAGCTGCGGGCGAAATATGCCGACGTCGCCGGTGGCGTCGTCTACGACCCCACCTTCAAGCGCGTCGCCGAACTGCAGTTCAAGGACGGCGAGAAGCGGGTCTGGCCATGGGCGGGTGCCGCCACCCTGCTCGACGCTCCCTATCGGCCGGAGGTGCAGGAACTCGCCGATTTCGGCGGCCTCGACATGGCGCTGATCGGCGTGCCGATGGATCTCGGCGTCACCAACCGCGCCGGCGCCCGGCTCGGGCCGCGCGCAGTGCGCGCCATCGAGCGCATCGGCCCCTATGAGCACGTGCTCGGCATGGTGCCGGCGGCGGAGGTTAAGGCGGCCGATATCGGCGACGTGCCGTTCCGCTCGCGCTTCAGCCTCGACGCCTGCCACGCCGACATCGAGGCGTTCTACAAGAAGATCGTCACGGCGGGGGTGATCCCGCTGTCGGTCGGCGGCGACCACTCGATCACCGGCTCGATCCTCAAGGCGGTCGGCGAGAAGCGGCCGGTGGGCATGCTGCACATCGACGCCCATTGCGACACCTCGGGCACCTATGAGGGCGCCAAGTTCCACCATGGCGGGCCGTTCCGCAACGCGGTGCTCGACGGCGTGCTCGACCCCGAGCGCACCATCCAGATCGGCATTCGCGGCGGGGCGGAATTCCTGTGGGAGTTCTCCTATGAGAGCGGCATGACCGTGATCCACGCCGAGGAAGTCACCGGGCTCGGCGTGCCGGCGATCATCGCGAAGGCAAAGCAGGTGCTGGGCGACGGGCCGGTCTATGTCTCCTTCGACGTCGACAGCCTCGACCCGGCCTTCGCGCCGGGCACCGGCACGCCGGAGATCGGCGGGCTCACCTCGCGCGAGGTGCTGGAGCTGCTGCGCGGCCTCAACGGGCTGAACGTGGTCGGCGGCGACGTGGTCGAGGTGGCGCCGCAATACGACCCGACCTCGAACACCCCGCATGCCGCCGCGCAGGTGCTGTTCGAGATCTTCTGCATGGCGGTAACGGCGCATAAGGCGCGGAAGGTAGCCTGATGCGTCTCGCCATGCTGCAGACGGCGGGGGATCGGCACGGCAACCCCGCCGCCAATCTCGACCGCCTCGGCGCCGCGGCAGCGCAGGCGGCCGCCTCCGGTGCCGACCTGCTGCTGGCGCCGGAGATGTTCCTCTCCGGCTACAATATCGGCCGCGCCGCGCTGCAGGCGCGGGCCGAGGCACCGGACGGCCCCGCCGCCCGGCACGCCGCCATCCTCGCCCGCCGGCACGGCATCGCGCTGTGCTACGGCTATCCCGAGCGTGGGCCGGACGGGGCGATCTACAATGCGGCGCGCCTCGTCGACCGCACCGGCGCGGTGCGCCTCACTTATCGCAAGACGCATCTCTACGGCTCGCTCGACCGCGACCTGTTCGCCCCCGGCGACGGGATCGGCGAGGTCGTCGAGATCGCCGGGCTGAAGATGGGCTTGCTGATCTGCTACGATATCGAGTTCCCGGAGGCGGCGCGGGCGCTGGCACTCAACGGTGCCGACCTGATCCTGGTACCGACCGCCAACATGAAGCCCTTCGTCGGCGTCTCCAATGTGGTGGTGCCGGCGCGGGCCTTCGAGAACCTGCTCTTTGTCGCCTATGCCAACCGCGTCGGCCAGGAGGGCGAGCTCACCTATCTCGGCATGAGCTGCGTCGGCGAACCGAGCGGCGGGCATCTGGTGCTCGCCGGCGAGGAAGACGGCATCATCTATGCCGACCTCGACCCGGCAGCGCTCAAGGCCGCGCGGGCGAGCAACGGCCACCTCGCCGACCGACGGCCGGAACTGTACGGCCGCCTCAGCCCCGGCTGAACGGAACATCCCGGCGACCCAAAGAAAAAGCGCACCGTCCGGGTGGACGGCGCGCTTCTCTTTTTGTCGCGAAGGCTCAGTGAGCGGGCTGGCCGCTCGCCGCCGACGGCGCATCCACCGACACTTCATTGGCGCTCTGGGCGATGAAGCGGGCACGCAGCGGCTTCAGCACGAACAGGGCGAGAAGCGCCGCGGTCGCGTTGAGGCCGACCGCGATAGCGAACACCGCGTACCAGCCGTAGAACGACGCCACGATGCTGGCGACCGGCACCAGCAGGGCGGCGGTGCCCTTAGCGGTGTAGAGCATGCCGGCATTGGTGGCGGCGAACTTCGAGCCGAAGGTGTCGCCGGCGGTCGCCGGGAACAGCGAGTAGATCTCGCCGAACACGCCGAAGAAGCAGGCCGTGGCAATCACGAACACCAGCGGGTTCGAGCCGTGGAAGACCAGGATCAGCAGCATCACCGCGGCGGTGCCGAAGGCGATGA
The DNA here is from genome assembly GCF_018390695.1 of Ancylobacter sonchi. Classification (GTDB taxonomy): domain Bacteria; phylum Pseudomonadota; class Alphaproteobacteria; order Rhizobiales; family Xanthobacteraceae; genus Ancylobacter; species Ancylobacter sonchi. The sequence continues at coordinate 563,148 of NZ_JAHBGF010000028.1, forward strand.
ACATGGTGTTCTCACGGCCGATGCGGTCCGACACATAACCGAAGATCGGCCGGCCGAAGCCGTCGAAGATGCGGTCGAGCGAGATGGCGAGCGTCAGCGCCGCCGCCGAGATGCCCATGATCGAGACCGGCGTGTTGGCGACGCCGAGGTCGTGGGCGATCGGGCCGATCTGCGCCGCCGCCATCAGGCCACCCGAGGCGACCATGACGAACATGAGGTACAGCAGCCAGAACACCGGCTTGGAGAGCGTCTGCGAGGGCTGGTAGTCGACCTTGCTCTGCGGCAGCGACGACAGCTTCTTCGGCGGCGCGATCTTGTTGCGCGGCGGATAGAGGAACTGCGCCAGCACGAGCACGACGATGCCCTGGCCGATGCCGAAATACAGGAACGCGCTCTCATAGCCCGAGGCGGCGATCATGTTGGCGATCGGCACCACGGTGATGGCCGCGCCGGCGCCGAAGCCCGCCGCGGTGGCGCCCGCCGCGAGGCCGCGACGATAGGGGAACCACTTCAGCGCGTTACCCACGCAGGTGCCGTAGATCGAACCGGCGCCGATGCCGCCGAAGATCGCGCCGGCATAGAGCATGGTGAGCGACGAGGCATAGGCGTTGGTGACCCACGACAGCGCGATCATGACGCCGCCGAAGGTGATCACGATACGCGGGCCATACTTGTCGACGAACCACGCCTCGACCGGCACCAGCCAGGTCTCGGTGAGCACGAAGATGGTGAACGCGGTCTGGATGGCCGCGCGGCCCCACTGGTGCTTGGCGTCGATCGGATCGACGAACAGGGTCCAGCCATATTGAAGATTGGCGATCATCGCCATGCACAGAACGCCGCAAGCGAGCTGGACCCAGGGCTCCCACGGGCGCGTCGCCTTAACTGTGGCCTGCATGATTTCTTTCCTCGACCTGAATGCTGAAATCCACGGCTCTTTTCCCGGCCGCTTGCGGGCCCAACGCCTCTCGGCGCCGCCCGGACGATCTGTCGCACCGGATTCGAACAGCTCCCCTGAAGCTGCGCACCCCATAACCCAAGGTAATGAATTACGATCGGTTAAGTGAGGAGCTGATCCGATAGCGTCTTTCTATGACCGTACACAAAATACCACGGAGGGAATACTAGCAAAACTAAACTTTTTGATAGCCGAAAATATAAGTGTTCTAACGTGTTGTTTGATGTATATCTTATAATACGTTAGTCGATACCTTAGGGTATGATCAGGCATATTTAAGTATTACATGGCTGAATGCCTCCGCCGTTATGGCGGCGAGCGAACATCTCTCAAGACGTGACGTAGCGTTTCGTCATTCGAGCGGATGCGCGACGTGCGACAAATTCGCCCGCAGGACGAGCTGACCGTTAGGGAAAACGAGCACCTCACGCAGAGGCGCCGACGCCGACGTTGCGGCAGTCCAGCGCCGCCGGAATGGAACCCGATGCCACCGGACGGCGTTCGACCTCCGCCCGTCGGGTGACGGGCGAGACGGGCGGACCCGACCCGAGTCGGGCCGTGCCGTCATCCGACAAGGGGATGAGATGAGCCGTTCCGTACTCTATGCCGTCATTGCCGTGCTGGTCGTGGTCGCCGGCGTGTTCGCCTACCAGGCCTATCAGCGCGACCAGAACACGCTGCAGATCGAGGTGGGGCCTAAAGGGGTGAAGGTCGATCCGCCGGGCTGAGGCTGAACGCCGAGGACACGGCGCGCCGGATACCCGGCCGCCGGACGGCCGGACCGGCTGCGGCCCGGCAGCGCCGAGACCGCTCAGATAACCGCCAGCGCACCCTGGTAGAGCATCCAGGTCAGCATACCCATGACGCCGGCGCTGATCGCGGTGGCGACGATGCCGGCGCAGATGAAGACGCCGTCGCGCTCGACGAGGCCGAGGCCGAGGATGCACACGGCGATTCCCGGCGGCAGATTGCCGAAGATCGGGATCGGCAGCAGCAGCAGCAGGCCGAGCAGCAGCACCAGCCCGCCCAGCACGAGGCGGGCCGAGCCGTTGGAGAAATAGTGCAGGCGCGGGCGGGAATAGCCCTCGAAGCGCCGCACCCACGGCAATGCGCCGTTGACGATCTTCTCCAGAAGCGCGCGGGAGAAGGTGCGCCGGGCGATCCAGCCGGGGAGCCAGAGCTCGTCACGCCCCATCATCATCTGCACGCCGACGAGGCAGAGCAGCAGGCCGCAAATCACCGGGATGCCGGGCGGCATCGGCAGGGCGTTGGGCAGCCCGAGCAGCAGGATCGACAGGCCGAAGGCGCGGTTGCGCAGCGCATGCACCACCTCGCCAACGCCGATCCGCTCCGCCGAATGGGCGGTCGCCAATGCGCTGAGCAGCTCCGACGTGCGCGGAGAACGATGATCCACGATCCCGACCAAATGCCTTCGACACCCTCAGGGTGCAAAAGCACACCCCGTCGGGGCCCTCTTAACACGCTGAAAGCGGCAATGAGAGGGCATTTTGCGCATAGGTCCGCCCGGGCGGCTCGGAGCGCGGCTCAGTTGAGGCGGAAAATACCGTCCACCGACCGCAGTTCCGCCGGCCGGATCAGCCGCGAATGCGCGACCGTCACCGAGTGCAGCGGCCCTTCCAGCTCACGCTCCCAGAAGTCGAGAAAACGCTGTAGCTCCGGGAAATGCGGGAACAGGTCGTAGTGCTGCCACAGAAAGGTCTGGAGCAGGGAGCGATGATCGGGCATGCGGTAGAGGATATGGGCGGTTGTCAGACTGTAGCCGCCCATCTGCCGGACGAAATCCGCCGAGACCGGCGCAGCATCGGATGCCATGCGGAACCTCCTTTCGCGAACATGCAAGGGGATGATGAGCGCGCGCCCTAGGGTACCGCAAGCGCAAAATTTGCATTTCGCGTGCTTTATCAAAGCATTGGCAGCATATGCGACGGAGTGCTGACAGAGCTCCCTTAACGCTTGCTGGCACTCTCGTTCCGAGACTGCCAGATTTTTGCCCCCGCCCCCTTGCGCGCGTGGCGCCAGCCTCCTAGATGGTCGCCGACGATGCGCGGAGTGGCGGCCATGCGGCCGGTCCGCCCGGCGTCGCTCGGCAGATTCACCGCTCGTTCAAGACTTTCTGGAGAGAACCGATGAAGTTCCGTCCCCTGCATGACCGCGTGGTGGTCAAGCGTGTCGATGCGGAAGAGAAGACCGCCGGCGGGATCATCATCCCCGACAGCGCCAAGGAAAAGCCCTCGCAGGGCGAAGTCGTCGCCGTCGGCCCCGGCGCCCGCGACGAAGCCGGCAAGCTGGTCCCGCTCGACGTCAAGGCCGGCGACCGCGTGCTGTTCGGCAAGTGGTCCGGCACCGAGGTGAAGCTCGACGGCACCGACTACCTCATCATGAAGGAATCCGACATCCTCGGCATCGTCGAGGGCGCCGGCTCGGCCAAGAAGGCCGCGTGATCCGCCGGGAGCCCGAGTGCCCGGCGCTCCTCCGAGCGACGCGGCCCAGGCTCCCGAACCGCGAACCAGACACGACACTCGGAGTTTCACATGTCTGCCAAGGAAGTTAAGTTTGCCGGCGATGCGCGCGACAAGATGCTGCGCGGCGTCGACATCCTCGCCAATGCGGTGAAGGTCACGCTCGGCCCCAAGGGCCGCAACGTCGTCATCGAGAAGAGCTTCGGCGCTCCCCGCATCACCAAGGACGGCGTCACCGTCGCCAAGGAGATCGAGCTCGAGGACAAGTTCGAGAACATGGGCGCCCAGATGGTGCGCGAAGTGGCCTCGAAGTCCAACGACCTCGCCGGCGACGGCACCACCACCGCCACCGTGCTGGCCCAGGCGATCGTCCGTGAGGGCGCCAAGTCGGTGGCCGCCGGCATGAACCCGATGGACCTGAAGCGCGGCATCGACCTCGCGGTCGAGGCCATCGTGGCGGACATCAAGAAGAACGCCAAGAAGGTCACCTCGAACGACGAGATCGCCCAGGTCGGCACCATCTCCGCCAATGGCGACGCCGAGGTCGGCAAGTTCCTCGCCGAGGCGATGCAGAAGGTCGGCAACGAGGGTGTCATCACCGTCGAGGAAGCCAAGACCGCCGACACCGAGCTCGACGTCGTCGAGGGCATGCAGTTCGACCGCGGCTACCTCTCCCCCTACTTCATCACCAACGCCGAGAAGATGCGCGTGGAGTTCGAGGATCCCTACATCCTCATCCACGAGAAGAAGCTCTCCGGCCTCCAGGAGCTGCTGCCGGTCCTCGAGGCCGTCGTGCAGACCTCCAAGCCGCTGCTGATCATCGCCGAGGACATCGAGGGTGAAGCCCTTGCGACCCTCGTCGTCAACAAGCTGCGCGGCGGCCTGAAGGTCGCGGCCGTGAAGGCGCCGGGCTTCGGCGACCGTCGCAAGGCCATGCTGCAGGACATCGCCATCCTGACCGGCGGTACCGCGATCTCCGACGATCTCGGCATCAAGCTCGACACCGTGACGCTCAACATGCTCGGCCGCGCCAAGAAGGTGGTGATCGAGAAGGAGAACACCACGATCGTCGACGGTAACGGCGGCAAGAAGGACATCGAGGCCCGCGTGGCGCAGATCAAGGCGCAGATCGAGGAGACCACCTCGGACTACGACCGCGAGAAGCTGCAGGAGCGTCTGGCCAAGCTCGCGGGCGGCGTCGCGGTGATCCGCGTCGGCGGCGCCACCGAGATCGAGGTCAAGGAAAAGAAGGACCGCGTTGACGACGCGCTGCACGCCACCCGCGCGGCCGTCGAGGAAGGCATCGTGCCGGGCGGCGGCGTCGCCCTGCTCCGCGCCATCAAGGCGCTGGAAGGCGTGAAGACCGCCAATGCCGACCAGAAGACCGGCGTCGAGATCGTCCGCAAGGCGATCCAGGCTCCCGCGCGCCAGATCGCGTCCAACGCCGGCGAGGATGGCTCGCTGATCGTCGGCCGTATCCTGGAGAAGGACACCTACGCCTACGGCTTCAACGCCCAGACCGGCGAGTATGTCGACATGTACAAGGCCGGTGTCATCGACCCGGCCAAGGTGCTGCGCTCGGCGATCCAGAACGCCGCGTCGGTGGCTTCGCTGCTGATCACCACCGAGGCGATGGTCGCCGAGCTGCCCAAGAAGGGCGGCGCGGCCCCGGCCATGCCGGGCGGCGGCATGGGCGGCATGGGCGGCATGGACTTCTGATCGACGTCCAACCGTCCCTACGGTTCAGAAATGCGGAAAGGCGCGGCGAAAGCCGCGCCTTTTTCGTTTGTGCGGGCTGGCCCTATCGTCCGTTCTTCGCGAGAAGGGCGAGCAGGTGCGCGCGCCGGCTCGGCTCGGCGAAACCGAGCAGCAGCGTGGCGGCGGCGGCGACGAAGGCCGGCTCCAGTTGCTTGTCGTCAAGTTCGCCGGCGATCCAGAACGACAGGCAACCGCGAAAGCTGAAGGCCAGTTGCTCCGCCAGCACCAGGCGCGCGCGTTCCGCCGTCTCGCCGGCAAGGCCTTTGAGATCGCCGAGGGCGAGGGTCCAGAGATCGGTGGAGCGCAGCCGCACCGCGCTCGGCAGTTGGCTCACCACGCCCAGCGAGCCGACCACCGCCTTATAGACGGCCGGCTGCTCCAGCAGCAGCGCGACGGCGATGCGGCCCATCGCCGTCACCCGGTCGATGGCGTCGCCCTCCGGCCCCTCCTCCTCGAAGCGAGTCCGCATGCGGGCGATCACCCGCTCGGACAACGCCTGCATGATCGCGTTCTTGCTGCCGAAATGATTGAACGGCGTCGCGAAGCCGACGCCGGCCTCCGCCGCCAGCGCGCGCATGGAGAAATCCGCCGTCGCATCCTGGCGCAGCAGCCGTTCCGCCGCGTCCAGCACCAGATCACGTACCATCCGCCGGTTCTGCTCCCGCAGCGGCAGCCGTTCGGCATCCGTCATTTTCATCCTCGCCGGCCTGGATAAATCGATATCATGATATAAATATAATATCACGATATAGATTCTTAGTGCGTGGCGCGACCACCGCCCGCGCGCTCATGGCAGGGAGCCAGACATGACCGATGCGAAAATCATCCTGATCACCGGCGTCAGTTCGGGGCTGGGCAAGGCGTTCGCCGAGGCGGCGCTCGCGGCCGGGCACCGGGTGATCGGCACCGTGCGCCGCGCCGAGGCCGCCGCGGCGTTCGAGGCCTCGGCGCCCGGCTCCGCCCATGCGGTGCCGCTCGACGTCGCCGATTTCGACGCCGTCGCGCCGGCCATCGCCCGCGCGGAGCAGCGGGTCGGCCCGATCGACGTGCTGGTCAACAATGCCGGCTATGGCCATGAGGGCATCCTGGAAGAATCGCCGCTCGACGATCTGGAGCGGCAGTTCGACACCAACGTGTTCGGTGCGGTGGCGATGATCAAGGCCGTGCTGCCCGGCATGCGGCAGCGCCGACGCGGCCACATCGTCAACGTCACCTCCATGGGCGGCTTCATCACCATGCCCGGCATCACCTATTACTGCGGCAGCAAATTCGCGCTGGAAGGCATCTCCGAGGCGCTCGGCAAGGAGGTGAAGCCGCTCGGTATCCACGTCACCGCGCTGGCGCCGGGACAGTTCCGCACCGATTGGGCAGGACGCTCCATGCAGCGGACCGAGCGCAGCATCGCCGATTACGACGCGGTGATGGACCCGATCCGCGCCGCCCGCCAGGCCAAGAGCGGCAACCAGCCGGGCGACCCGGCCAAGGCGGGCCGTGCACTCATGACGCTGATCGCGGCCGAGGCCCCGCCGGCCCGGCTCTATCTCGGCGCCGACGCGCTGGGGCTGGTGGCGGACAAGATCGCCGCCATGCAGGCGGAAATCGCCGCCTGGAAGGAGGTCAGCCTGTCGACGGATTTCGACTGACGGGATTCGGCTGAGGGATTTTGGGCTGACCGGGCGGAGCGGCACCGTCTCGCGCGGTGCCGCTCCGCCCGTCGCCTCAGTCCAGCGTCTGGCGGAAGCGGCGCACGGCGATGAACATCGCCACCAGCATGATGGCGCCCAGCGCCACGATGTCCTGCGCGAGATCGCTGCCGTCGGCGCCCTTCAGCATGATGCCGCGCACCATGCGCAGATAGTGGGTCAACGGCATGGTCTCGGCCAGCCATTGCGCCCAGACCGGCATGCCCGCGAAGGGGAACATGAAGCCGGACAGCAGGATGTTCGGCAGGAAGTACATGAAGGTCATCTGCACCGCCTGAAGCTGGTTCTGCGCCAGCGTCGAGAAGGTGTAGCCGATCGACAGGTTGGCCATGATGAACAGCACGGTGAGCAGCGTGAGCAAACCGGGCGAGCCGATCATCGGCACGTTGAACAACAGCCGTCCGGCGCCGACGATCAGCAGCGCCTGCCCCGCCCCCACCAGCACATAGGGGGCGATCTTGCCGAGCATCACCTCCACCGGGCGGATCGGCATGGCGAGCAGCGTCTCCATGGTGCCGCGCTCGATCTCGCGGGTCACCGACAGCGCGGTGAAGATCAGCATGGTCATGGTGAGGATGGTGCCGAGCAGACCGGGCACGATGTTGAGCTGCGTCACCGCCGCCGGGTTGTAGCGGGCATGGGTGATGATCTGGAACGCCGGCGGCGCGCTCTCCAGCCCCGAGCCCTCCGGCCCGCCCTCTACCGCGAAGCGCTCGCGCTTCACCGCCGTGTCGACGAGGGCATTGAGCGAGGCGATGGCGCTGCCCGACGCCACCGGATCGGTGGCGTCGGCGGCGACCAGCATGGACGGGCTCTCGCCGCGCCGCACCGCCCGCTCGAAGCCGGCGGGAATCTCGACGATGAACGACACCTCCCCGGCCAGCATCTGGTGATCGGCCTCGGCGGCGCTGGTCGGGTGGCTCACCACCTTGAAATATTTGGTGTTCTCGATGGCCGCGAGGATGGAGCGGGTGAGCGAGGTGTTCTCATAGGCCAGCACCGCGGTCGGCAGGTGGCGCGGCGTGGTGTTGATCGCATAGCCGAACAGCACCAGTTGCAGCAGCGGGATCATGATCATGGTCGCGAAGGAGACGCGATCCCGCACGAGCTGGAGCATCTCCTTGCGCATCATCGCGCCGACGCGGCGGAAGAGGCCTGCGACAGCGCCGCTCATCGGAAATTGTCCTTAGAGCGGCTCATCAGGTCGATGAACACGTCCTCCAGCGTCGGCTCGTCGCGCCGCCAGATGAGGCCCGGCCGCTCGCGGAACGGCGCGATGGCGGCCTCCAGCGCGGCGGCGTCATGGCCGCCGACATGCACGCTGGAACCGAATGGTGCCACCATGTCGATGCCCGGCAGCGCCGACAATTCGCGCGCCAACGGGGCGGGATCGCCGCCCGACACGCTCCAGGTGAACAGGCCGGCACCGGCCACCACCTCATCCACCGTGCCCTGCGCCAGCAACTCCCCATAGGCGATGTAAGCGATCTCGTGGCAGCGCTCGGCCTCGTCCATGTAGTGGGTGGAGACCAGCACGGTGAGGCCGTCGGCGGCGAGCTCGTGGATCTGCGCCCAGAATTCGCGCCGCGCCTTGGGATCGACGCCGGCGGTCGGCTCGTCGAGCAGCAGGAGCTGCGGCGAGGGCAGGATGCAGGCGCCGAGGGCCAGCCGCTGCTTCCAGCCGCCCGACAACGAACCGGCGAGCTGCTTGTCGCGGCCGGACAGGCCGAGCCGGTCCACCGCCGCCTTGGCGGCCTTCACCGGCTCCGGCACCCCATAGACGCGGGCGACGAATTCGAGGTTCTCGCGCACCGACAAATCGGCATAGAGGCTGAAGCGCTGCGTCATGTAGCCGACATGCCGGCGGATCTCGCGCGCCTGCGTCAGGATATCCAGCCCGAGGCAGGTGCCGCGCCCGGAATCCGGGGTCAGCAGGCCGCAGAGCATGCGGATCGTGGTGGTCTTGCCCGAGCCGTTGGGGCCGAGGAAGCCGTAGATCTGCCCCTTCCTCACCCGCATGCTGAGGTCGCGCACCACCACCCGGTCGCCGAACGACTTGGACAGCCCCTCGACCTCGATGGCATAGGGCACGTCGGGAAGCGATCCTTGCGGGAGCGTGTCGGCCGCCTCGCTCACGGCACGAGCTCGACGGTGATCGGCTGGCCGGGGCGCAGCTTCAACGGGTCGTCCGGCCTGGCCTCCAGCATGAAGACCAGCTTGGAGCGCTCGTCGAGGCTGTAGATCACCGGCGGGGTGTATTCGGATTCGCTGGCGATGAAGCTCACCGTCGCCGGCACGCTGCCGGCGCAGCCGTCGCAATGGACCAGCAGCTTCGAGCCGAGCCGGAAGCGGGCGAGGTCGGGCTCGGGCACGAAGAAGCGCATCTTGATCAGGTCCGGCGGCAGCACGGACAGCACCGGCCGACCGACCGGCACCAGTTCGCCGGGACGGAAATACACCGTCTCCACCGATCCGGCGGCCGGGGCGGCGAGGCTGCGGCGATCGAGCCGGGTCTGCGCCGAGGCGAGATTGGCCTGCGCGGTGTCGATGGCCTTCTGCGCGGAGGCGATCTGCATCTCGCGCGAGCCCAGACGGCCGACCTCGATCTGCTTGTTCACCTCGTCGAGCGCGGCGGTGTTCTGGTCGAAGGTCGCCTGCGCGGTATCGAGCGCCGCCTTGGAGCCGACCGCCTTGGCGTAGAGGTCCTTCTGGCGGTCGAGCTCGATGCGCGACAGATCTAGCGCCGCCTTGGCGCGGCGCTGGGTCGCCTCCAGCACGGCGATCTCCTCCGGGCGCTGCGCCGCCGCCTGGAGATTGGCGAGCTCGGCGCGCGCCTGTTCGAGGCTCGCTTTGGCGGCGTCGACATCGGCCTGCTGCAGCGACGGATCGATGGTGAACAGCGGCTGGCCCGCCGTCACCCGGTCGCCCTCGTCGACCTTCAGCGTGATGACGCGGCCGGCCTCGTCGGGGCCGACGAACAGAAGGTCGGCCTCGGCATAGCCCTGATAGCGGGGCGGACCGGAATCGGCGCAGCCGGAGAGCAGCAGCGCCAGCGGCAACAGGACGGCAAGGCGCATCACGTCTCCTTCCAGCCGAGGCCGCGCAGCATCAGCTCGGCATGGGCGGTGAACATGCCGGGAAGGTCGAGCGGCTCATGGCGGCCGAACGTTCCCTCCCAGACGGCGGCGACCAGCACCGGGGCGATGATCAGCTGCGGGAAACGCAGCGCGGCGTCGGAGGTGATCTCGCCGCGCGCCAACGCCCGCTCGTTGAGCGCCCGCAACAGGTTCAGGCCGCGCGCGACCACCTCGCGGTAGTAGAAATCGGCGATGGCGGGGAAGCGCTCGCCCTCTGCCAGCATCAGGCGGATGATGTGCCGGCGCGGCGAGCCGACCGCCTCGGTCTGGATGTGCTGGAACAGCAGCAGCAGGAAGTCGCGGGTCGAGCCCTCGAAGCCGGCGAATTCGCGCTCCAGCTTGCCGAGGATCGGGTCGGCGGCGTCATGCACCAACCCTTCGAACAGCGCGGTCTTGTCCTTGAAATAGAGGTAGAGCGTGCCCTTGGCGATGCCGGCGCGGCGGGCGACATCCTCCATCCGGGCGCCGTTGAAGCCGTGCTCGGCGAAGACTTCCAGCGCGGCGTCGAGAATGGCGCGGCGGCGCGCCTCGGCATCCGGGCGCTTCTTCACCCGGCCGGCCGGCGCGGGCTTTCCATCGGCTTCCACATCGTCGGACATGGCGCGATCCACATAATGACTGACCGGTCAGTCATAACATGGCCGGCGGATGACGGAAAGTCGCCGATGCCGTCCTAAGCGGGGTTTCGCCCCGTGGGGCGGTGGGGCCACTCGCCCCGATGAGGAGGGCGGCCGGTACGTTCTCTCGGCGCGCGGGCTCCAACATCCTTGGCCTACCCGCGCAAACGGAAAGGGCGCCCTTGCGGGGCGCCCTCGCCTGTCCTGCCGAAAGGCTCGCGACGCGAGCGCCTGTTCTTGTCGATCAGGTGCTTCCACCGGATCGGAACGGGCTCCGGCGCGGCGTCAGTTGATGGCGCCGAGCGGGATGAACTGGGTCTCGCCGGAGGAGCCGTCGACGCCGTCATTGTCGGTGACGATGTAGCCGTTGCCGGCGGCGTCGATGGCGAAGCTCTCCACCTTGTCGAGCACATAGCCCTTGGGCGCAGCGAGCAGCGGCAGCAGGTCCTTGGCTTCGGTCTTGGCGAGCACCGGGGGCTTGGCCTCGCCGCCGATCGCGACCGGGGCGACACCCTTCAGCGACACGAAGTACAGCTTCTTCAGCTTGGCGGCCGGGCCGACCAGATTGTCGCGCTCGATCACCACCAGGCCGTCCTTGTGGGCGGTGAGCTCGGAGATGCCGACCCAGCCCTTCTCCGCCTTCTCCAGCGGATAGTGGACATAGCCGAAGCTCTTGGCCGCCGGCTTGTAGGCGATCAGCTTCACGAAGCCCTTGGGATCGTCCTTCCACTCGCGCTGCACGCCGACCCACACGGTCTCGTCAGCGCCGGTGCCGGTGACCGCGACGCCCTCGAAGCCATAGCGGGTCGCCTGCCCGGCGAGCGCTTCCGGCAGGGCGATCTCCTCGGCGATGGAGCCGTCGGCATTGACCCGGATCAGCAGGTTCTGCGTCGGGTTTTCCTTCTTCTCCGGGTTGCCCTCGGAGGCGAGCCAGAACCCGCCCTCGGGACGGATGGCGATGCCTTCGAGGTCGAGGCCCTTGGCCGGCTGGCCGTCCTTGGTCACTACGGTGGCGGCGGTGATCTTCGCCGGCTTCTGGCTGGCGTCGATGGTGAGGATGCGGCCCTGCGCGTAGAAGCTGTCGGTCACCGCATAGAGCTTGCCGGCGTCCTTCGGATCGGCGGCGAAGCCGGACAGCGCACCCCAGGCGATCGGCAGGCCGTTCTTGTCGTCGCCGGAGACGATGGTCGGGTAGTTCGCGGCGCCGGGCGCGCGCTGATAGACGGTGACCACCGAGCCGATGCCGCCATCCTCGCGGACATCGGTCTCGCTGGCGGTCACGAACAGGTTGCGCGCGGGGATGGCGAGCAGGCCTTCCGGACCGATGCCGCCGGGCAGGACCTGAAGCAGTTCAGGCGCTTCGGCGCCGCCCTTGTCGCGATACACGAAGACGATCGAGGCACGCTCGGAGCCGGCGAAGATGAGCTTCTCGCCGCCGAAGGTCGCAACCTCGGCGCCCTCCATCTCGATGCCCTTCTTGTTGCGCTTCTCGGGATAGTGGCCGAGGCGCACCGCCATGTGCTCGGGCGCGGTGCCGGATTCGAACAGCAGCTTGCCGGTCTTGTCGAAGATGCTGAAGCCGCGCGTGCCGCCCTTCCAGTCACCTTCATTGGCGATGACGAAACGGTTGTCGTCGATCCACTGCACGGTGTCGGGCTCGCGGGGAACCGCCGTCATCTTGCCGGAGAGGTCGATCACGCCGTCCTTCTTGGTGTCGATCTTGTCGAGATCGACGGTGCCGGCGGAGAAATGCGCGGTGACCTTGCCGGTCGGCAGATCGACCACGACGATGTGGTTGTTCTCCTGCAGGGTGACGACCACCTCGTTGCGGGAGTTGATGTCGACATATTCCGGCTCGGGATCTTCCGGCGCGACGGCGGCGAGGCCGGTCAGGTCGACGACCTTCTTGGAGGCGTCCACCACGCGGCCGTCCTTCACCTGGAAATAGGTGAGGTTGCCGGCCGGCATCTGCGGGATCACGCCGTCATTGACGTCCTCGTCGCGCTCGTTCTCGATCGCGATGGCGAGGAAGCTGCCATCCGGGCTCTTGGTGACCGAATCCGGCTGGCCGCCGAGGTCAACCTTGTCCTCGACCTTGCGGGAGGCGATGTCGACCACGGCGAGGTGACCCGACGGGTTGCTCTTCGATTCGGAAGTGTTGACGCCGACATAGGCCTTGCCGCCGATCACCACCGTCGTGGTCGGCTCGCCGTCGAGCGCCACGGTGCCGGCAGGCTTCGGCGACGCCGGATCGGTGATGTCGATGAAGCCGATGCGCTTGCCGGGGCTGTCGCTGTAGATCAGCGTGTTGCCATCCTCGGTCACGGTGATGATCTCGGCGGCGGTGGACTTCTTGGCGTCGGCGCCGGCCGGCAGGTTGTCGACGACGTGGAAGGTGGCGACGCGGTTGAAGCTCTGCGGCGCGTTCTGCGCGGAAGCCGCGCCGGCCGAGGCGAGCACGGCGAGGCAGACGCCGGCCATCAAAATCGAGCGCATGGGGGAATCCTCATCCTGACGCGGGGGCAGCCCGCCTGCGGCCTTCAAAGCCGCGGCCGATGACACGCCGATGACGGTTGCGCCGGAAAAGCGGCGGCGAAGGCGGAAGGATGCGACTTTCGTCTTATCCGGATTGACGCAGATCGCGCAATTAGCGCTTGCACTTGACCTTTCGTCATCGTCTGCTGGTCACATCGGGACAGAGCGCGCCAAGCGCCGCCCGGCGAGCCGCAGGGCTCGCGGAGGAAACGCCACAGGAGGAACCGCCCCATGACCGATACGTCTGGGAAGAGTGCCGACGTGCGTGCCCACGCCGCCGCGCCGACCACTGCCGACACGCAGGCCACCACCACTCCGTCCCGCCGCCGCTTCATCGCCACTGCCGCCGTCGCCGGCGCCGCGGCGGTCGCCAGCCCGGCGGTGCACGCGCAGGCGCCGATCAAGCTGAAGTTCCAGTCGACCTGGCCGAACAAGGACATCTTCCACGAATTCGCCGGCGACTTCGTCAAGCGGGTCAACGGGATGACCGGCGGCCGGGTCGAGCTCGACCTCTTGCCCGCCGGCGCGGTGGTGCCGGCCTTCCAGATGCTGGACGCGGTCTCCGCCGGCATCCTCGACGGCGGCCACGGCGTCGCCGCCTACTGGTACGGCAAGAACAAGGCCTTCTCGCTGTTCGGCACCGCCCCGGCCTTCGGCTGGGACGCCGACGAACTGCTCGGCTGGATCCGCTATGGCGGCGGGCAGGAGCTCTATGACGACCTAGTGCAGAACACGCTGAAGCTCAACGTGGTCGGCATGCTCACCGGGCCGATGCCGAGCCAGCCGCTGGGCTGGTTCAAGCAGGAAATCTCCAGCATCGACCAGATGAAGGGCATGAAGTACCGCACGGTCGGCCTCGGCGCCGACCTGTTCAAGGAGCTCGGCGCGGCGGTGACCATCGTGCCCGGCGGCGAGATCGTTCCGGCCATCGACCGCGGCCTCCTGGAGGGGGCGGAGTTCAACAACCCCTCCTCCGACCTGGTGCTCGGCTTCCCCGACGTCGCCAAGGTCTACATGATCCAGAGCTACCACCAGGCGCTGGAATGCTTCGAGGTGCTGTTCAACAAGACCAAGTTCGACGCCATGCCGAAGGACGTGCAGGAGATCCTGCGCGCGGCGGCCGACGCCACCTCCTCCACCATGATGTGGAAGGCGCAGGACCGCTATTCCAAGGACCTCGCCGCCATCCGCGCGCGCGGCGTGAAGGTGATGCCGACGCCGAAGCCGGTGCTGGAAGCCCAGCTGAAGGCCTGGGACGTGGTGATCGCCAACCTCTCCGCCGACCCGGTGTTCAAGAAGGTGGTCGACAGCCAGAAGGCGTGGGCGAAGCGCATCGTCGGCTTCCGGCTGGAATATGAGCCGGATTCCAGGACGGCCTACGACCACTTCTTCCCCACCGCGTAGGGCGAGCGGGGCGCGTCGCGGCGACGCGGCGGTCGCCCCCGCACGTCCCGCCGGCGTGGCGTCAAGAGCGGGCTAGTTCCGGCCGTTCCCGGCATTCCGCCCAGTAGGCGTCCATGCCGGGAATGCGGGCCCGCCACGCTCCACTCGCGGCAAGCCGAAGTCGGCGACAGCCGGCTTCGGACCCGAGCCTGGGCATGGCGGCGCGTCGGCTGCAATGACCGAGCCGCGTGGTGCGCCGGCCTTGCCTCTCCACGTGAGAGGTAGCCGGCCAAGGCGATGAGGGGATTGGGCCAGAAGGCGGTGGCGTGGGTCCTTCCGGCCGAATGGGGCCGGATGGATACGGCGCTCCCGAAGCCGAAGCCGCCCGCCCCTCACCCCACCTCTCCGTCAGGATCGGATGCATCCGATTTTGACCCTGTCGGGTGCCGAACCCGAGGAAAGTCGGGTTCGGAGCGGGGAGAGGGCCTTCTCGCGATCTCGCCGCCTGCCGCGCCAAGAGCTGGCGTGCCGATAGTGCCGCCCAAGCCGCCACGCAGCCTGCCGTGCTCCCCGTCACCGTACAACGCCACCGAAGAGCGTCACGCAAAACCCCGCCAAGACCGCCTCCCCGGCACCCTCCCCGAGGCTTTCCATGCAATCCGTCCTTCTCGCCGTCGACCGGTTGAACGCCTTCATCGGCAAGGCCTTCGCCTGGTGCATCGTCATATTGACGCTCGCCATCAGCTACGAGGTGTTCCGCCGCTACGTGCTGCGCGACCCCACCACCTGGGCCTATGATGTCAGCCTCATGCTGTATGGCGCGCTGTTCATGATGGCGGGCGCCTACACGCTGTCGCGCAACGGCCATGTGCGCGGCGACTTCCTCTACCGCAACTGGCGGCCGGCGACGCAGGCGAAGACCGATCTGGTCCTGTATTTCCTGTTCTACTTCCCCGGCATCCTCGCGCTGATCTATTCCGGCTGGGGCTATTTCCACCTCTCCTATCTGCTCAACGAGCACTCCTCCTTCAGCCCGGACGGACCGGTGATCTGGCCGTTCAAGGCGCTGATCCCGATCACCGGTGTCTTGATGCTGCTGCAAGGGGTGGTCGAGGTGGCGCGCTGCATCATCTGCATCCGCACCGGCGACTGGCCGCAGCGGCTGCACGATGTCGAGGAGATGGAGAAGATCATCCTCGAGGAGGCCGCCAACCGCGCCGACCGCGAAGGCACCACCACGGGGGCGCTGTGATGTTCCTTTCCGATCCCGCGCTCGGCATATTGATGCTGGTGCTGTTCCTGATCTTCCTGATGCTCGGCTTCCCCATCGCCTTCACGCTGATGGCGCTGGGGGTGGGCTTCGGCTACTTCACGCAGGGCGACAGCATCTTCAGCCTGTTCGTGCAGCGCACCTATTCGGTGATGGCGAACGACGTGCTGATCTCCATCCCGCTGTTCCTGTTCATGGGCTACGTGGTCGAGCGGGCCAACATCCTCGACCGGCTGTTCAAGTCGATCCAGCTCGCCGCCGGCTGGCTGCCGGGCTCGCTGGCGGTGGCGACGCTCGCCACCTGCGCGCTGTTCGCCACCGCCACCGGCATCGTCGGCGCGGTGGTGACGCTGATGGGCCTGCTCGCCTTCCCCGCCATGCTGCGCGCCGGCTACGACACCCGCATCGCCGCCGGCGTGGTGTGCGCCGGCGGCTGCCTCGGCATCCTCATCCCGCCGAGCGTGATGCTGATCCTCTACGGCGCCACTGCCGGCGTCTCGGTGGTGAAGCTCTACGCCGCCGCCTTCCTGCCCGGCCTGATGCTGGCCGGCGGCTACATGGTCTATGTGGTGATCCGCGCCATGATCAATCCGGCGCTGGCACCGAAGCTGCCGGCGGCCGAGCGTAACGTGCCGATGCTGACCATCATCTGGGCGCTGCTGACCTCGTTCCTGCCGCTGGTGACGCTGATCACCGCAGTGCTGGGCTGCATCATCCTCGGCCTCGCCACGCCTTCGGAGGCGGCGGCGATCGGCGCGCTCGGCGCGCTGCTGCTCGCGGTCGCCTATCGCAATTTCAACCTCTCAAAGCTGAAGGACTCGGTGTTCCTCACCGCCCGCGCCTCGGCGATGGTGTGCTGGCTGTTCGTCGGCTCGGCGGTGTTCTCGGCGGTGTTCGCGCTGCTGGGCGGCCAGCGGGTGGTCGAAGAGTTCATCATGTCGCTCGACCTCGGGCCGATCGGCTTCCTGCTGCTGACGCAGGTGATCATCTTCGTGCTGGGCTGGCCGCTGGAATGGACGGAGATCATCGTGATCTTCCTGCCGATCTTCCTGCCGCTGCTCGACCATTTCGGCATCGACCCGATCTTCTTCGGGGTGCTGGTGGCGCTGAACCTGCAGACCTCGTTCCTGTCGCCGCCGGTGGCGATGGCGCCGTTCTACCTGAAGGGCGTGGCACCGAAGAACGTGTCGATCGACGAGATCTTCTCCGGCGTCATGCCGTTCATCGGCATCGTGGTGATCGCGATGGCGCTGCTCTACATCTTCCCCGGCATAGCGCTATGGCTGCCGAACTATCTCTACGGGGGGTGAGCGGATCGCGGAGTTCCTTCTCCCCGTCGGGGAGAAGGAACAGAAGCCCGACGCGCAGATATATGCGGAGCGGCCTATCCGGGACGCGGTCGCGCTACCCCGTCACGCCGTCGCCGAGGCGCCCTTGGGGTCGCCCGGCGCGGTCTTCCAGCCGAGCGCGGGAAAGCGCACCACCCGGCGTCCGCGGAAGTCGTTCTCGCAGACGAGGTGGCCGCGCTCTTCCATGTAGGTGAGCAGCCAGCGCCCGCGTGAGGGCGAGCGGCTGCCATAGGCACGGGCCAGCTCCTCGTCCGCCGGCGAGGGCGCGCCCTCCATGCCGGCGCGGGCGATGAGCAGGAACACGCCCTGCATCTCCTCCGGCAGGCTGCCGGCCTGCTCCACCGCCCGGCGCCATTCGACATCGCGCCCCTCCCCGCCGGCCCCGGCGACGCCGGCGCGGGCAATGGCGAGGCGACGGGTGAACTCGGCGAGGTCGGGCATGCGCGAGCCGACGCGCCGCACCCGGCAATGCACGGTGAAATCCGGGTAGAGCGTGGCCGCCGAGCGGAACGGCGCGTCGGGATCCGCCACGAACTGGTGGACGATCTCCTCGATCAGGGCCTCGCGCTCGGCCTCCATGGCGGCGGCGGCTTCCGCATCCGGCTCGAGCGCGACCGGAGCGGTGGCATGCTCGATCTGGTCGAGCACCTCTTCCGCCGAGGGGCCGGCGAGCCGCTGCGCCGAGGCCGGCGCGGCAAAGCCGTCATCCTCGAAGATGAGGTCCTGCATGTCCCCCAGCGCCATGTCCGGCAGCGGCATCAGCGCCGGGCGGCCATTGCGGGTGCCGGTCTCGACGAAGCCGATCTTCACCGGCAGCGGGCGGCGCGACAGCGCCGGGCCGAGCGCCACGAAGGAGCCGGTGTTGAGGTCGCGGAAGCTTTCCGACTGCCGCTTCTCCATGCCGAGCAGATCGGCCGCGCGAGCCATGTCGATGTCGAGGAAGGTGCGGCCCATGAGGAAGTTGGAGGCCTCGGCCGCCACGTTCTTGGCCAGCTTGGCAAGGCGCTGGGTGGCGATGACGCCGGCAAGGCCGCGCTTGCGGCCGCGGCACATCAGGTTGGTCATCGCCATCAGCGAGGCGCGGCGGGCTTCCTCGGAAATTTCCGCCGCTCCGGCGGGGGCGAAGAGCTGCGCCTCGTCGACCACGACGAGCATGGGGAACCAGTAGTCGCGCTCGATGTCGAACAGGCCGTTGAGGAAGGCGGCGGCCGAGCGCATCTGCGCGTCGGCGTCGAGCCCTTCGAGGTTGAACACCACCGAGGCGCGGTGGCGGCGGATGCGGGCGGCGATGCGGCCGATCTCGCTCTGGGTGCGTTCGGCGTCAATCACCACATGACCGAAGCGCTCGGCGAGGCCGACGAAGTCGCCCTCCGGATCGATGATCGCCTGCTGCACATGGCCGGCGCTCTGTTCGAGCAGGCGACGCAGCAGATGCGACTTTCCGGACCCGGAATTGCCCTGCACCAGCAGGCGGGTCGAGAGCAGCTCCTCCAGATCGAGCCGCACCGGCTGGCCGGCCGGACTGGCCCCGAGCTCGATGGCGATGGTCATGGTCTGCGTCGCGTCCCGATAATCGCTTAGCGCTCCTGCTATGCCGGCACGCTCTAGCACCCCCGCGCGCGCGAATGACGCCGCAGACATAGAAGTCCACAGATTCGCGCCCTCCCGGCAAGAGGGAACCGACCGTTTCGGTACGGGGGGACCGGCAACCTGCCGACAAGCTCGCCGTCGACGAGCGGGCGTCGACAAGCGCTCGCGGCTCGGCCACAGTGACGGCATGTCCGATCCGGCGCTGTTCACCATCGGCTACGAGCAGGCGAGTTCCCCGGCGGTGCTCGACGAATTGTCGCGCGCCGGCGTCGAGCTGCTGGTGGACGTGCGGGCGGTGGCCGCCTCGCGCCGCGCCGGCTTCTCCAAGAGCCTGCTGGCGGCCGGGGTGGCGGAGCGCGGCATCTCCTACCTGCATCTGCGCGGCCTCGGCACGCCGGCGGAGGGCCGGCAGGCGGCGCGCAGCGGCCAGCACGCCACCATGCAGCGCATCTTCGCCGAGCACATGCAGACCCCGACCGCACAGGAGCAACTGGGCGAGCTGGTCGAGCTGGTGAAGGCCGGCCGCCGGGTGTGCCTGCTCTGCTTCGAGCGCCATCCCGAGCACTGCCACCGGCTGATCGTCGCCAATCTGGTGTGCGAGCAGGTCGAGGTGCCGGTCACGCATCTGATGGCGTCGCCGCTGTAGCCTCCGGCATGGCGGCGCGGGCGCCGCCGTCGCAACTCGACTTATACGTGTATGGCAGCCAAATACCCGCGCTGATTCGTTGGCGATCGAGCGGATCAATGCTCGTATTGGACGCACAACGAGATTTCACAACTTTTGAGGCGAAGCGTGGCGGGCATTCACCGTCTGGCGTGGCAGCTGGTATTTGCCGTCGCGCTGGCCGGCCCCGGTGGCGCGCCGGCCGGCGCCGAGGAACCGGCGCGGCAGAATCCCCTCGCCGACCGTTCCTATTTCTATTCCGGCGTCGATGTCGCCCGCGACACCTCCTATGGCTGGGCCGGAGCCGCCTGGTCGCCCTTCGGCGCCATGGATGCGGAGGGGTTCCGGCTGCGCGCGCAGGGCGGCGGCGGGCGCTATTCCTATCGCACCGACGCGGTGGCCGGAGGCTGGAACAATGCCTCCAAGGCGGAGGGCGAGCTGCTGGCCGGCTGGCAGTTCCTCGCCGGCGGCCACGCGCTGGCGCTCTATGGCGGGGTGAACATCCGCCAGGACACGCTCGACCAGCCGGATCCATCCAACCGCGACCAGGGCAGCCATGTCGGCGTCAAGGGGGTGGTGGAATGGTTCCACCGCCCGGCGCCCGGCTGGGTGGCGAGCGCCGCCGCCGGCGCCTCGACGGCGGACGACACGGCCTCGGTGCGGGCGAGCCTCGGTCGCGCGCTCTCCGACAAGGTGGAACTCGGCACCGAGGCGACGGCCTATACCGACTGGTTCTCCAACACCGCCGGCGCCGGCATCTACATCGCCAATCCCCTGCCCGGCCGGCAATGGCGGCTGGCCGGCGGCTGGCGCTGGAGCAGCGACAGCCCGGACGGCGCCTATGGCACGTTGTCCTTCTACACGCCGTTCTGAGGAGGCGGGACGGCTGGCGCTCCCGCTCGTGGGGACGGTGTAGTCGCGGGCGTCGCCGCCCGTTCCGCCACGCCGCCCGGACTCGGCAGCTGCCGGGTCCGGTTTCGACGGAGAGGCCGCAGAAGGCCGTGCGCTCGGCAGACGGGCGCGCGACAGCGGCGGCGGCAAGAGGATCCGCCCCTTCCTCAGGCGTCCTCGGCCTCCATGCCGTCCAGCGCCGGGCCGGAATCGACGCGGGCCGTCTCGGCAATGTGGTGCAGTTCCAGCGCCTGAAGCTGCGCCAGCGTGTCGACATCGACGAAGGCGGCGTCATCGCCCACCTCGACATCCACCACCGCCTCGGCGTTCTCGGCAAGCAGATGTCGCGCGCCGACATCGCCGGTGAGCGCCGCCAGCGCCGGGAACATGCGCCGCGCCCAGACCACCGGATTGCCGCGGCGTCCCTCACGCGACGGCGCGGCGGCGACCGCGCCCGGCTTGTCGGCCAGCGCCGCGACCAGCCGGTCGATCAGCCCGGCATGCACCTTCGGCATGTCGCCGAGCAGCACGGCGGCGGCCGGCGCCTCCGGCGGTACCGCGCCGAGGCCGATGCGGATCGAGCTCGACAGCCCCTCGGCATAGCCGGGATTGTGGATGAGGTGCACCGGCAGCCCGTCGAGGGCGGCGCGCACCTTCGCCGCGTCGTGCCCGGTGACGACGATCACCGGCCGCGCCTGCGAGGCGAGCGCCGAGAGCACCACGCGGCGCACCAGCGGCTCGCCGTCGAGCGAGGCGGTGAGCTTGTAGGTCTCCGGCATGCGGGTGCCGCGGCCGGCGGCGAGCACGATGGCGGCGGTCGGGCCGCCGGCGTGCGGGGCCGCGCCCTCGCGCGGCTGCGGACGGGACGGGATTTCCATCAGAAGGCCTCCTACTCCCATCGAGACGATATCGGCCCGCGTGACCGGCACCCCGGCGAGCAGCCGGTTCAGCACCCAGTCGAAGCCGTTTTCCTTCGGGCTGCGGGCGCATCCCGGCGCGCCGAGCACCGGCATGGCTCCCAGCTGGCCGGTGAGCAGGAGATTACCCGGATCCACGGGCATTCCAAGGTGCTCGATGACGCCGCCGGCAGCCTCCAGCCCGGCCGGGATGATGTCGCGACGGTCGGCGATCGCCGAGGCACCGAACACGATGGCGAGTTCGGCGCCGGCGGCGCGCGCACGTTCCAGCCCGTGGCACACGCCCTCGGTGGTGTGCGGCACCCGCTCCTCATGGCACAGGGCGGCGCCGGCGGCGGCGAGCCGCGTCACTGTCACCCGCAGCGTCTTGGCGATCACCTTCTCCGCCAGCCCCGGCAGCAGCGTCGAGATCACCGCGACGCGGGCGAGCCGGAACGGCACCACCTCGACCAGCGGCGGGCGGGCGACGAGCGCCGTCTCCACCGCCGCCATCACCGCGCCGGGCACGGCAAAGGGGATGATCTTGACGGTGGCGATCATCTCACCCTGCTGCACGGCGCGGAACGCCGGCAGGGTGGCCAGCGTCACCGCCTCGTCGACGGCGTTCAGCGCGTCGATGCCGGCGCGGTCGACCCGCACCAGACCGGCATGGCCGGCGCGGATATTGGCGCGCCCGGTAAAGGCGTCGTCCGGCAGCGCCCCGGCGCCGACCAGCGCCGCCGCCACCCGCGCCGCCGCCGTGTCCTCGGAAATGTCGTCCGGCTCGGCCTGCGCCACCACGATGTCGGCGACGCCGTGCCCGGCGAGCGCCTCCAGCATGCCGGCATCGAGCCGGGTGCCCTTGCGCAGGTCGAGGCCGGGGAGCCGGAGCGAATGCACGTTCACCGCGCCTTCGGCCTCGTCGAGCGGCACGCGGTCGAATTTCATGCCGCCTGCCCGCCGGAGGCCTGCCCGCTCGCCCGCTTGTCGGCCGCCGGCCGCCGCCGCAGCTCGCCGACGATCTCGGCGATGATGGAGACGGCGATCTCCGCCGGACTCGCCGCGCCGATATCGAGGCCGATGGGCGCGTGGATGCGGGCCAGCGCCTCGCGCGGCACGCCCTTTTCCGCCAGGCGGTCGAGCCGGGTGGCGTGGGTGCGGCGCGAGCCGAGCGCGCCGATGTAGAAGCAGCCGCGCGCCAGCGCCTCGACGAGCGCGGGGTCGTCGATCTTGGGATCGTGGGTCAGCGCCGCCATGGCGGTGTAGGCGTCGATGCCCAGCCGGGGCAGCACCACGTCCGGCCACTCGGCATGCACCTCGACATCCGGGAAACGCTCCGGCGTGGCGAAGGCGGTGCGGGGGTCGACGATGGCGACGTCCAGCCCGGCGAGGCGCGCCATCGGCGCCAGAGCCTGGGCGATGTGGACCGCGCCGGTGATGACGAGGCGCGGCGCCGGCACCTCGACGGCGAGGAACAGCCGCTCATTGCCGAGCGTGAGCAGGCCGCTCTTGGCCGCGCGCAACGCCTCGGCCAGCTGCTCCGCCAGCGGATCGGCGGCGATCCCCGCGGCCTTGACGAGCCGCTGCCGGCCGCTTCCCAGTTCCGTGACGACGATAGCGGCGCGGCGGGCGGCACGCTCGGCGTTCAGCTCCTCGAGAACAGCGAGATCCATCAGTTCAGCTTCTCGACATAGACGGCGATGCGCCCGCCGCAGGACAGGCCGACCTGCCAGGCGGTGGCGTCGGCGACGCCGAATTCCAGGAGGCGCGGCGCGCCGTCGGCGATCACCTCCGCCGCTTCGGCCACCACCGCGCCCTCGACGCAGCCGCCGGACACCGAGCCGAGGAAGCTGCCAGCCTCGTCGATGACGAGATGACTGCCGACCGGACGGGGCGCCGAGCCCCAGGTCTCCACCACCGTCGCCAGCGCGACGCCGCGCCCCTCGCGGCGCCAGCGCGCCGCCGCCTCCAGCACGTCGTCCTCGCGCGCCGTAGACATGCCGGCCAATCCGCTCGCCATGACGGCCTCCCTTATATGTGACGGACCATAACCCAATGCAGCACAACCCGCCTTGCCGATAAAGGCGGAAAAGGTCACAAGGTCGCGCATGAAGTCGACCCCGACCATAGCGACGCCCGTCGCCCGCCTGCCGCGTACGCTGCGCAGCGCCGCCGCGCTCGCCGAGGCCGGCCTGCTGCCGGCCGATCCGGCGCTGGAAGCGGTCGGCGCGCGCTATGCGGTAGCGGTCACCGCCTCGCTGGCGGCGAAAATGCCGGCGGGGGACGCCGAGGACCCCATCGCCCGCCAGTTCCTGCCCGATGCGCGCGAGCTCGACGAGCGGCCGCAGGAGCTCGCCGATCCCATAGGCGACGACGCGCACAGCCCGGTGCCGGGCATCGTGCACCGCTACCCGGACCGGGTGCTCTTGAAGCTGGTCGGCGTCTGCGCCGTCTATTGCCGCTTCTGCTTCCGCCGCGAGATGGTCGGGCCCGGTGCCGAGACCAGCCTGTCGGACGAGGCGCTCGACCGCGCGCTCGCCTATGTCGCCGCCCATCCGGAGATCTGGGAGGTGGTGGTCACCGGCGGCGACCCCTTCATGGCCTCGGCCCGGCGGCTGAAGGACCTGATGGCGCGCCTCGCCGCCATCGGCCATGTGAAGATCGTGCGCTTCCACACCCGCGTGCCGGTGGCAGCGCCCGAGCGCGTCACCGCCGCCCTCGTCGAAGCGCTGCGCGCGCCCGGCCTCACCACCTATGTCGCCGTGCACGCCAACCATGCGCGCGAGCTCGACGGCGAGGTGCGCGCGGCGCTGGCCCGCCTCGCCGATGCCGGCGTCGCGCTGGTCGGCCAGAGCGTGCTGCTGCGCGGGGTGAACGACGATGCCGGGACGCTCGCCGCGCTGTTCCGCGCCCTCGTCGAGGCGCGGGTGAAGCCGTATTACCTGCACCATCCCGACCTCGCGCCGGGCACCGCGCATTTCCGCCTGCCGGTGGAGCGCGGGCAGGAGCTGATGCGGGCGCTGCGCGGCCGTGTGTCCGGCCTCGCCTTGCCGACCTATGTGCTCGACATCCCCGGCGGCCACGGCAAGGTGCCGATCGGGCCGGGCTATATCGAGCCGGCGGCGGAGGGATGGCGCGTCACCGATTATTGCGGCGGCGTGCACGCCTATGATCCGCTCGCCGACGGCCCGGCGGCGAGCGATCCGGCAGCCCTGCCGTGAGCGCACGCCCGGAGGCCTGGGACGTCGTCGTCATCGGCGCCGGTGCTGCCGGGCTGATGTGCGCCATCGAGGCGGCGCGGCGCGGACGGCGCACCCTGGTGATCGACCATGCTCGCGCGCCAGGTGAAAAAATCCGCATATCCGGCGGCGGGCGCTGCAATTTCACCAATATCGGCACCTCGCCGAAGAACTTCCTCTCCGCCAATCCGGGCTTCTGCATCTCGGCGCTGAAACGCTATTCGCAGCAGGACTTCATCGCGCTGGTGCGCCGGCACGGCATCGCCTTCCACGAGAAGACGCTCGGGCAATTGTTCTGCGACGGCTCGGCGCGGCAGATCGTCGACCTGCTGCTGCGCGAGCTGCACGACGCCGGCGGTGAGCTGCGCCTCGCCACCACGGCGGCGCTGCCCGAGCGCGCCGACAGCGGCTTCCGGCTCGCCACCTCCTCCGGCGCGCTGGCCTGCGACAGCCTCGTGGTCGCCACCGGCGGCAAGTCGATCCCGAAGATGGGCGCCACCGGCTTCGGCTACGACATCGCCGAGCGCTTCGGCCTCCCGATGACGCCGACGCGGCCGGCGCTGGTGCCGCTCACCCTCGATCCGGCGCTGCTGGAGCGGCTGGCGCCGCTCGCCGGTGTCGGCCTGCCCGCCCGCGCCGGCCATGGCAAGACCCGCTTCGACGAGGCGATCCTGTTCACCCATCGCGGCCTGTCCGGCCCGGCGGTGCTGCAGATCTCCTCCTATTGGCGCGAGGGCGACGAGATCGCGCTCGACCTCGCGCCCGGCACCGACGTGTTCGCCGCGCTGCGGGCGGCGCGGGCGGAGAATGGCCGGCAGGCTCCGGCCAGTGCGCTCGCCGCGCTGCTGCCGCGCCGGCTGGCCCAGCTGGTCGCCGACACCCACGCCGCCGGCCGCAACCTCGCCGACCTGTCGGACAAGGCGCTGCGCCAGCTGGCGCTCGCGGTGAATGAATGGCGGTTCAAACCGACCGGCTCGGAAGGCTACCGTACCGCCGAGGTGACGCTCGGCGGTGTCGATACCGCTGGCCTCGACCAGAAGACGATGCAGGCCAAGGCGGTACCCGGCCTGTTCTTCATCGGCGAGGTGGTGGACGTAACCGGCTGGCTCGGCGGCTATAATTTCCAGTGGGCCTGGTCGTCCGGCTGGGCCGCCGGCCAAGCGGCCTGAGTCCCCGAAGCCCTTTCCCGCCCCGTCCGTCGCATCCTCGCCAGCGCACGCCGCCGGACCGATTTCTCGCGACTCGCCGCGCCGGTATCCCGGCGCCGTGCCCGGCCGCCTCGGCCACCCCCTACTTATTGCTCAGTCGTTCAAAAATGGGGATTGTGTCGCCCATGCGACATTTTTCGGACACTGAATACCACCGGCGTCGCGTGAAATGCCCCGTCGCAACGGCCTGAAATTGATTAGATTTTCGGCATCTACGGTATCATAATACTGATACATCATTTCTTTCGATGATTTGCATTTCGTCTTTCGATCGAATTGTATCGGATCGCGGTGCAGGCTAAGACTCTGCGAAGCCCATCTCCCGGGCACGATCACAATATGGGCAAACCATACGGGAGCTGGGGTGGCGACATCGGCTGAGGGGAGCCGGCATAAATTATGGACGTTTTTGTTCAGCAGCTCATCAACGGGCTGACGCTGGGATCGATCTACGGGTTGATCGCCATCGGCTACACCATGGTCTTCGGCATCATCGGCATGGTGAACTTCGCGCATGGCGACGTGTTCATGGTGTCGAGCTTCATCGCGCTCATCTGCTTCCTGCTGGTGACGACGGTCATGGGGATCACCTCGATCTTCCTGGCGCTCGCCATCGTGCTGGTGGTGGCGATGTTCTTCACCTCGCTGACCAACTGGGCGATCGAGCGGGTGGCCTATCGGCCGCTACGGGGATCCTTCCGGCTGGCGCCGATGATCTCGGCGATCGGCATGTCGATCTTCCTCGCCAATTTCGTCCAGGTCTCGCAGGGCCCGCGCAACAAGCCGGTGCCGCCGATGATCACCGACGTCATCGTGATCATGGAGCGCGACGGCTACCAGGTCACGCTGGCCTGGAAGCAGATCATCATCATGGTGCTGACCACGGTGCTGCTCGCCGGCTTTTGGTACCTGGTGCAGAAGACCTCGCTCGGCCGCGCCCAGCGCGCGGTGGAGCAGGACCGCAAGATGGCGGCGCTGCTCGGCATCAATGTCGACCACACCATCTCGCTGACCTTCGTCATCGGCGCCGCGCTCGCCGCCGTCGCCGGCACCATGTACCTGATGTATTATGGCGTCGCGAATTTCGCCGACGGCTTCGTGCCGGGGGTGAAGGCGTTCACCGCCGCGGTGCTGGGCGGTATCGGCTCGCTGCCGGGCGCGGTGCTCGGCGGGCTGCTGATCGGCCTCATCGAGGTGTTCTGGTCGGCCTATTTCTCGATCGAGTACAAGGACGTGGCGGCATTCTCCATCCTTGCCATCACGCTGATCTTCCTGCCGCAGGGCCTGCTCGGCCGGCCGGAAGTCGAGAAGGTGTGAGGCGACGTCCATGGCCGTCGACACCGCACATCCGGCCGGCGCCGTCGCAAGCCCCGGCTCGTCCATCCTTCCCGGCGCTCTCAAGGACGCCTTCATCACCGGGCTGATCGCGCTCGGCCTGCTCGGCCCGCTGGTCGGCTTCGAGACGGTGGTGATCGACGGGGCGCTCGGCCTCGCCTATCGCCCGCTCGTCGTCGCCATCATGGTCGGCATCATCTTCGCCGGCCGGCTGATCCTCAACCTCACCGTCTGGTCGCCCAACCGGCCGCCCAAGGCGCAGGCCGGGCCTGGGCCCGTCGCCCGCGGCATGGTCGCCATCTCGCCGGCGTTCAAGCCGGCGCTGTTCGCCTTCGCGATCGGCTTTCCCTTCCTCGCCGCGGCGATGACCGGCGGGCTGAACGAAAGCCGCTACCTGATCGACCTCGGCATCCTCATCCTCACCTATGTGATGCTGGGCTGGGGCCTCAACATCGTGGTCGGCCTCGCCGGCCTGCTCGACCTCGGCTATGTCGCCTTCTACGCGGTCGGCGCCTACACCTATGCGCTGCTCGCCACCTCCGAGCCAGTGAACGCCTTCTTCGCCTCCTTCCTCGGCGAGACCTTCTGGGCCAACTGGGCGTTCTGGTTCTGCCTGCCGGCGGCCGGCATGTTCGCCGGCCTGTGGGGCATGATCCTCGGCTTCCCGGTGTTGCGTCTGCGCGGCGACTACCTCGCCATCGTGACGCTGGCCTTCGGCGAGATCATCCGCCTGGTGCTGATCAACTGGGTGGACTTCACCGGCGGCGGCGCCGGCATCGCCTCCATTCCCCGCGCCACCTTCTTCGGCATTCCCTTCACTGCCGGCGAGGACGGCTTCGCGGCGCTGTTCGGGCTCGAATTCAACCCGATGCACCGCATCGTCTTCCTGTACTTCGTCATCCTCGCCTTGGCGCTGATCACCGCGTTCACCACGGTGCGGCTGCGTCGGCTGCCGGTCGGGCGGGCATGGGAAGCGCTGCGCGAAGACGAGATCGCCTGCCGCTCGCTGGGCCTCAACACCACCAATGTGAAGCTGTCGGCCTTCGCCACCGGCGCGATGTTCGGCGGCTTCGCCGGCTGCTTCTTCGCGGTACGCGCCGGCTTCGTCTCGCCGGAGAGCTTCACCTTCGACATCTCGGCGATGATCCTCGCCATCGTGGTGCTCGGCGGCATGGGCTCGCAGATCGGCGTCGCGGTGGCGGCGGCGGTGATGATGGGCGGCATGGAGATGCTGCGCAATCTCGGCTTCCTCAAGCAGGTCTTCGGCGAGGGCTTCGATCCCAGCCTCTACCGCATGCTGCTGTTCGGCTTCGCCATGGTGGCGATCATGATCTGGAAGCCGCGCGGCCTCGTCTCCTCCCGCGACCCGACGATCTATCTCAAGGAGAAGAAGGCGGTTTCCGGCAGTCTCGTTAAGGAAGGGCACGGCTGATGGCTGAGATGGCTGCTCCCGTCCATAATTGGGACCAGGATCCGATCCTCGAGGTCCAGCACCTGTTCATGCGCTTCGGCGGCCTCGTCGCCGTCAACGACCTGTCCTTCAAGGTCGGGCGCGGCGACATCACCGCGCTGATCGGCCCGAACGGCGCCGGCAAGACCACGGTGTTCAACTGCATCACCGGCTTCTACAAGCCGAGCGAGGGCCGGCTGGTGCTCGCCCATGGTCGCGCGCCGACCGAGGAAGAGCTCGCGGCGGTGACCCTGAACGGCGAGCGCGCGCTCGTCGGCCCGGATGCCGGCGTGTACCTCTTGGAGCGGATGCCCGACTACAAGGTGTCCGGTGAGGCCAAGGTGGCGCGCACCTTCCAGAACATCCGCCTGTTCACCGGCATGACCGTGCTGGAGAACCTGATGGTCGCCCAGCACAACACGCTGATGGTCGCCTCCGGCTATTCGCTGAAGGGACTGTTCGGCCTGCCGAGCTGGAACAGCGCGCAGAAGCAGGCCACCGAGCGGGCGAAGTACTGGCTCGACAAGGTCGGCCTCACCGAGCGCGCCGACGACCCGGCCGGCGACCTGCCCTACGGCGCGCAGCGGCGGCTGGAGATCGCCCGGGCCATGTGCTCCGGGCCGATCCTGCTCTGCCTCGACGAACCGGCGGCCGGCCTCAACCCGCGCGAGAGCCTGGAGCTCAACGAGCTCCTGCGCGCCGTCCGCGCCGAGCACGGCACCTCGATCCTTCTCATCGAACACGACATGAGCGTGGTGATGGAAATCTCCGACCACGTGGTCGTCCTGGACTACGGCACCAAGATCTCCGACGGCACGCCCGAGGCGGTGAAACACGATCCGCGCGTCATCGCCGCCTATCTCGGCGTCGACGAGGACGCGGTCGAGGAAGTCGAGGCGGTGCTCGACGAAGCCACGGGGACGCAATCGTGAGCGCCGCCGTGACCTCTTCCGAGCCCATGCTCGCCGTGCGCGGCGTCAAGACCTTCTATGGCAACATCATGGCGCTCAAGGGCGTCGACGTGGACGTCCATCGCGGCGAGATCGTCACGCTGATCGGCTCCAACGGCGCCGGCAAGTCGACGCTGATGATGACCATCTTCGGCCAGCCGCGCGCCCGCGAAGGGCAGATCCTCTACGAGGGCCGCGACATCACGCGGATGCCGACCCACGAGATCGCGCATCTGAAGATCGCGCAGTCGCCCGAGGGCCGGCGCATCTTCCCGCGGATGACAGTGTTCGAGAATCTGCAGATGGGCGCCTCCATCGACAATTTCGAGCATTTCGACAGCGACCTCGAGCGAGTGTTCACCCTGTTCCCCCGCCTCAAGGAGCGTATCGGCCAGCGCGGCGGCACGCTGTCCGGCGGCGAGCAGCAGATGCTCGCCATCGGCCGCGCGCTGATGAGCCGTCCGCGTCTGCTCATGCTGGACGAGCCCTCGCTCGGCCTCGCGCCGCTGATCGTCAAGCAGATCTTCGACGCCATCCGAGAGCTCAACCGCACCGAGGGGCTCACCGTGTTCCTGGTCGAGCAGAACGCCTTCCATGCGCTGAAGCTAGCCCATCGCGGCTATGTGCTGGTCAACGGCGTGGTCACCATGTCCGGCGAGGGCCGCGAACTGCTGGAGCGGCCGGAAGTGCGGGCCGCCTATCTTGAAGGCGGGAGGCACTGAGATGGCCGCACAGACACGCCCGTCCCTCATCGCCCAAGGCTCGCCGACCAGCCTCGCCGTCATGCTGCCGGCGGCGGTGGCGGTGGCGATCCTCGTCGCCAGCGTCTTCGCCCCCGCACTGGTGGTCGAAGCCTCGCGGGCGGATTTCTACCTCGTCACCGTGTTCCTCGGCGGCGGCGCGGCCTGGCTGTCCGGCCGGGCGGTGGCCTCGACCTGGCGCGACTACCGGCAGGCGGCGATGTACGCGCTGCTGCTCGGCTGCGCGGTGCGCTTCTTCCACTTCGCGCTGTTCCAGGGCACGCTGTTCAGCCTGCCGCACTTCATTACCGATACCGCCTTCGTGCTGGCACTCGCGACGCTCGGTTTCCGCGCCGAGCGGGCCAAGCAGATGGCGACACGCTATGGTTGGCTCTACCGCCAGTCCGGCCCGTTCGGCTGGCTGCGGGGAGCCTCGGAGACGTCGCGGGAGGACGCGGCGTAGGCCGGCCGGAAACCTTTCGTTTATGCCGTCGACAGGCGCCTGAAAAAGAGCAACATTTGCCCCCGGGCGACAAATGCCCTTGGGGCGACTGGCCTGGCCGACGGACCAGCGAACAACCAACCCTTTCAGAAGCAGGAGAGACCTTCCATGAAGAAGTTTCTGTTTGCCGGCCTTGCGCTGAGCGCCAGCCTGGCGCTGGCGGTACCGGCCTCGGCGCAGGTCAAAGTCGGCGTCGGCGGCCCGATCACCGGCGCCAACGCCACCTTCGGCGCTCAGCTGAAGAACGGTGCCGAGCAGTGGGCGGCCGACGTCAACGCCGCCGGCGGCCTGCAGGGCCAGAAGGTGGAGATCCTGGTCGGCGACGACGCTTCCAAGCCCGAGCAGGGCGTCTCGGTGGCGAACAAGTTCATCGCCGACGGCGTGAAGTTCGTGATCGGCCACTTCAACTCGGGCGTGTCCATCCCGGCCTCCGAGCAGTATGCCGAAGCCGGCGTGGTCGCCATCTCCCCGGCCTCGACCAATCCGAAGCTGACCGAGCGCGGCCTGGCCAACGTGTTCCGCACCTGCGGCCGTGACGACCAGCAGGGCGCGGTGGCCGCGCAGTACATCGAGAAGAACCTGAAGGGCAAGAAGATCGCCATCGTCCACGACAAGACCCCGTACGGCAAGGGTCTGGCCGACGAGACGCAGAAGGCGATGAACAAGGCCGGCATCAAGGAAGTCGTCTACGAAGGCATCAACCCGGGCGAGAAGGACTATTCGGCTCTCGTCTCGAAGCTGAAGGCCGCCAATGTCGACGTGCTCTACTACGGTGGCCTGCACACCGAAGCCGGTCTGCTCGTTCGCCAGATGCGCGACCAGGGCCTGAAGACCGTGCTGTTCTCGGGTGACGGCATCACCGACAAGGAGTTCTGGACCATTGCCGGTCCGGGCGCCGAGGGCACCCTGATGACCTTCGGCCCGGATCCGCGCAAGAACCCCGCCGCCGCCAAGGTCGTCGCGGCCTTCAAGGCCAAGGGCATCGATCCTGAAGGCTACGTGCTGTATTCCTACGCCGCCGGCCAGGTGATCCAGCAGGCCGCCGACGCCACCAAGTCGCTCGACCCGAAGAAGGTCGCCGAGTACATCCACTCCGGCAAGCCCTTCGACACCGTGCTGGGCAAGCTGACCTTCGACAAGAAGGGCGACCGCACCAACCTCGACTACGTCGTCTATGTCTGGAAGGACGGCGGCTACACCGAGCTCTGATCGAGCCGCGATGTGGCTGTGAGGCGCGGCGCCGTTCCGGCGTTGCCCCTGCCGCAAGACCGACTGCCTGAAGAACGAACCCGCCGGTGCGAGCCGGCGGGTTTTCCTTTGCCGCTCCCTCACGCATTGCCCCTTCCGCTTCGGGACGTTGCCAGCCGGCCGAGCCCGGATAAAATCGGTCCAGTGTGAGGGGCGACGTGCCGATGGAATCAAAACCGCGCCTGGAAAAAGCACGTCCGGAAGACGCGGAGGCGATGTTGGTAGTGCATCGCGCGGCCATTCGCGGCAGTGCCGCCGCCTTCTACGAACCCGACATCATCGAGGCCTGGGCGCCGCTGCCGCTGCGGCCCGACCATATCGACGCCCTCGCCCACCGTATCGAGACCGGCGAGGAGGAGGCGGTCGTCGCCCGCGCGCGCAACGGCACGATCATCGCCTTCGGCTCGTTCGTGCCGGGCGGGCGCGAATTGCGCGCGGTCTATGTCGCGCCCGAGCATGGCCGGCTCGGCATCGGCGGCGCACTCCTGCACGCGCTCGAACTGCGGGCGCGCAAGTATGGGCTCACCGAGTTCGTTCTCGACGCCTCGATCAATGCCGAGGCGTTCTATGTGCGCCACGGCTACATGGTGGAGCGCAAGGGCGAGCATCTGCTGCGCGGCGGCCGCCGCATGGCCTGCATCCGCATGCGCAAGCGGCTGACCCGCTAGCAGCTTTCGGCTCAGCCGAAGCTGGCAAGCCCGGGGAAGGTCTCCAGCATCCAGTAGCTGACGGACGCCATCCAGCCGGAGAGGAAGCCGATGCCGGTCAACACCAGCAGCGCGCCCATCGCCTTCTCCGCCATCGGCAGATAGCGCCGTGCCCGGCCGAGCACGCCGAGCGCCGGCCGCGCCATCGCCGCCACCAGCAGGAAGGGCACGCCAAGCCCGGCGGAATAGATGCCGAGCAGGCCGGCACCGCGCGTCAGCGTCTGCTCCGAGGCGGCCACCGCCAGGATCGCCGCCAGCACCGGCCCGATGCAGGGCGTCCAGCCAAAGGCGAAGGCGAGGCCCATCACATAGGCGCCGGCCAGCGTCGTGGGGGCATCGACATGCACCCGCTTGGTCTGCGTGAGCCAACCGAGCCGGAGCACGCCGAGGAAATTGAGACCCATCAGCAGGATAGCAATGCCGGCGACGATGGAGAGTTCCTGCGAATAGAGCCGCAGATAGCCGCCGATCACCGAGGCGCCGGCCCCGAGCGCCACGAATACCGTGGAGAAGCCGGCGACGAACAGCAGCGCCGCCGCCAGCGTGCGCCGCGCCGCCGCGTCGGTCGGCGCCTTGTGGGTGATCTCTTCCAGGCTGGTGCCGGCGAGGTAGCACAGATAGGGCGGCACCAGCGGCAGCACGCAAGGGGAGGCGAAGCTGGCGATGCCGGCGACGAAAGCGGCCGGAAGCGTGACGTCGGCCATTGACCTTGGCACCCGTGAGCGAATTGACTGGCGACCCCGGCCATGGCCCGGATCGCCTCCCGTGCCGGCCGCGCCTCAGGTGCCGACCTGCGTCCAATGCACGGCCGGGGCGGCGAATGCAATGCGGCGATTTCCACCATCGCCGGGATGTGATGGCCGCGCGGACGCGCGGAACAGGAGTGGGAAGAAGGGTCGATGCGCAATCTGATCACCGACGTCGCCGGGCTCAAGGTCGGCAACGCCACCGACCTCGCCCTCGCCTCCGGCGTCACCGCCGTGGTGTTCGACCGGCCGACCACCGCCTCGGTGGACGTACGCGGCGGCGGACCGGGTACTCGTGAGACCGACCTGCTCGCCGCCGACACCACCGTCGACGCCATACATGGCCTGACGCTCAGCGGCGGCTCGGCCTTCGGCATCGACGCCGGCGCCGGGGTGATGGCCTGCCTCGCCGAGCAGGGCATCGGCTTCGCCATCGGCGACGCCCGCATTCCCATCGTACCCGGCTGCGTGCTGTTCGACCTGTTGAACGGCGGCGACAAGAAGTGGGGACGCTTCGCGCCCTATCGCGACCTCGGCTACCGCGCCGCCGCCGATGCGGGCCTCGATTTCCCGCTCGGCACGGTGGGCGCCGGCACCGGCGCCACCACGGCGATCCTCAAGGGCGGCCTCGGCTCGGCCTCGGTGCGGGCGGCGAGCGGCCATATGGTCGGCGCCCTCGTGGCGGTGAACGCGGTCGGCTCGGTCAATGTCGGCGATGGCCCGCATTTCTGGGCCGCGCCCTTCGAGCGCGACGGCGAGTTCGGCGGCCTCGGCCTGCCGAGCCCCCTGCCCGCCCCGCGCCTCGCCCCGCCGATGAAGGGCATGCCGACGGTCGAGGAACCGGAGGCGGCGACGCTCGCCAACACCACCATCGCCATCGTCGCCACCGATGCCCTGCTCACCAAGGCGCAGTGCAAGCGCCTCGCGGTGATGGCGCAGGACGGGCTCGCCCGCGCCATCTGGCCGGTGCACACCCCGCTCGACGGCGACACGGTGTTCACTGCGGCCACCGGGCTGAAGCCGCTCGCCGAGCCGGTGCGCGACCTCGCCTGGCTCGGCGTCGCCGCCGTGGAGGCGCTCGCCCGTGCCTGCGCCCGCGGCATCTACGAGGCGACTGCCCTGCCCCAACCCGGCGCGCTGCCCGCCTGGCGCGACCGCTGGGCGCGCTGAGGAGGTATCATCGCCGGGGCGACCTCCCAGCTTATTGCGGCCGGCGCAATAAGCCGGAGCCGATGACACGGTTTTGTCGTGTTTCGTTACCGCAACTGTCGCATCCGTCCAATCGACGGGGCGGCGATGCGCCGGACACTCTCTTTAGAAAAAAGAGGGGCGCATGACGCAGAGCCGGCCTCGCATCAGGGTCAACGGACTGACCAAGATCTTCGCCGACCGGCCGGAGGCGGCGCTGTCGCTGCTGAAGGCCGGCCAGAGCCGCGCCGAGATCCTGAAGGCGACCGGCGCCGTGGTCGGACTGCAGGATGTCAGCTTCGACATCGCCGAGGGCGAGATCCTGGTAGTGATGGGGCTGTCAGGATCGGGCAAGTCGACCTGCCTGCGCTGCATCAATCGGCTCATCGAGCCCACCGCCGGCTCGGTGCTCGTCGACGATGTCGACGTCACCAAGCTCGGCGAGCGCGAGCTGATGGAGTTCCGCCGCACCCGCTTCGGCATGGTGTTCCAGCAATTCGCGCTGTTCCCGCACCGGACCATCGTGAAGAACGTCGAATACGGGCTGGAAATCCAGGGCGTACCGACGGCTCAGCGCCGCGACCGGGCGATGGCTGCCATCGAGACGGTGGGCCTGAAGGGCTGGGACCAGCATTATCCCTCGCAGCTGTCCGGCGGCATGCAGCAGCGTGCCGGCCTCGCCCGCGCGCTGGCTCTCGATCCCGACGTGCTCCTGATGGACGAGGCGTTCAGCGCGCTCGATCCGCTGATCCGCCGCGACATGCAGGCCGAACTGGTGGCGCTGCAGAAGCGGCTGAAGAAGACCATCGTCTTCGTCAGCCACGACCTCGACGAGGCCATCGCGCTCGGCGGGCGCATCGTGCTGATGAAGGACGGGCGCGTGGTGCAGCAGGGTTCCGCCGCCGACTTCCTCGCCAACCCGGCCGACGACTATGTGCGACGCTTCGTCGAGCATATCGACGTGCTCGGCGTCGTCACCGCCGGCGATGCCATGCGCACGCCCTCCGCCGTGAAGCCGTGGCACGCGACGGCGGCGGAAGCGCTCGCCAGCCTCACCCAGACCGGCGAGCCGGTGGTCACCGTGGTGTGCCATGAAGGCCGCTTCCAGGGCACGGTCGATGCCGAGGCGCTGAAGGGGGCCGGCGAGACGCAGCTGCGCCTGCTGCTCAGCGACGCCGACGCCTGCGTGCCAGCCTCGGCGACGCTGAACGAGACGGTGGCCAAGCTCGCCGGCGGGCGCGGCGAGATCGCCGTCATCGATGCCGACCGATCCTTGCGCGGGGTGATCGCCAATGCCGATCTGGTGGCGACACTCGCCCGTCGCCGCACGCATCCGGTTCAGTGAGGGAGACCGGCCATGGCTTTCGAGATTCCCCGCATCCCGCTCGCTGAGTGGTGCGACGTCGCGCTGGACTGGGCGACCGCGCATTTCTCCGGCGTCACCCGCGCGCTCAGCGCCGTGGTCGGCACCGGCATCGAGGCGACCACCGACTTTCTCGTCGACCTGCCGCCCTGGCTGGTGATCGTCGCCTTCGGGCTCGGCGTGTGGCGGCTGACCACGGCGCGCATCGCGCTGTTCAGCGTGCTCGGCTTCGCCTTCCTGTGGAACCTCGATCTGTGGCGCGCCACCATGCAGTCGCTGGTGCTGGTGCTGGTGTCGACGCTGTTCGCGCTCGCCATCGGCATACCCATCGGCATCGGCGCGGCGGTGAGCAAGCGGTTCTGGCGCATCGTCGCGCCGGCACTCGACATGATGCAGACCATGCCGAGCTTCGTCTATCTCATCCCGGCGATCCCGTTCTTCGGCCTCGGCGCGGTGTCGGCCTGCTTCGCCACCATCGTCTTCGCCATGCCGCCAACCATCCGGCTCACCGCGCTCGGCATCATGCAGACGCCGCCGGAACTGGTGGAGGCGGCGGACGCCTTCGGCTCCTCGCGCTGGCAGAAGCTGTTCAAGGTGCAGCTGCCGCTCGCCATCCCCACCATCATGGCCGGCATCAACCAGACCATCATGCTCGCCCTCTCCATGGTGGTGATCGCGGCGATGATCGGCGCAGGCGGCCTCGGCGGCGAAGTGTGGAAGGCCATCCAGCGGCTGGAGGCCGGACAGGGCTTCCAGGCCGGCATCGCCATCGTGGTGCTGGCCGTCATCCTCGACCGCATCACCCAGCACGTCGCCCGCCACATGCGGCGCGACAAGGCGTGACCACGACCAACGGACGCGGTGCAACGACTTCCGGCAGCAATCTTCCCCCTTCCAGACTGGAGACCGCCTATGTCCATCCTCGGTAGACTAGCGAAGACGGCGACCATGACGGCCGCCCTTGCCGCCACCGCCCTCGGCCTCGCCTTCGGCCCCGCGCAGGCGGAGAAGAAGGACCTCACCATCGCCTATGTCGAATGGTCGGACGCGGTGGTCGCGACCAACATCGTCAAGGCGGCGCTCGAGGAGAAGGGCTACAAGGTCAAGATCGTGCCGCTGTCCGGCGCCGCCATGTGGCAGGCGGTCGCCACCGGCGAGGCCGACGCGATGGTCGCCGCCTGGCTGCCGGCGACGCATGCCGCCTATTACGCCAAGCTGAAGGACAAGGTGGTCGATCTCGGCCCGAACGTCACCGGCGCCAAGATCGGCTGGGCGGTGCCGACCTATGTCGACATCGCCACCATCGAGGACATCAAGAAGGACCCGGCCAAGTTCGGCGGCAAGGTGATCGGCATCGATCCCGGCGCCGGGCTGATGAAGGCGTCGGAAAAGGCGATCAAGGACTACGCGCTGCCGGTGAAGCTCGTCGAGGGTTCGGACGCCACCATGGTGGCGGCACTGAAGGACGCCTACGCCAAGAAGGAGCCGATCGTCATCACCACCTGGACGCCGCACTGGATGTTCGCGACCTGGGACCTGAAGTACCTCGCCGACCCCAAGGGCGTGTTCGGCGGCGAGGAGACGGTGAACACCGTGGTTTCCACCAAGCTGAAGGAGGAGGCCCCCGAGGCCTTCAAGATCCTCGACAATTTCAACCTCTCGCTCGCCGACGAGCAAGCGGTGATGGTGGAGAACAACAAGCCCGGCGCCGATCCGGCCGCCACCGCCAAGGCCTGGGTCGCCGCCAACAAGGCCAAGGTCGAGGCCTGGTCGAAATAGTCCGCCCGGCATCCGAACGGGCCGGTGCCTCGCCGATCCGGCGCCCGCCCGTTCCCCGCGCTCCTCCCACCTGAAAGGCCGGGCTTGTCCCGGCCTTTTCCTTGCCGGCCTTTTCCTCTCCGTGGCGAGGCGGCGTCATTGCATTGCCCGGACGCGGATGCTACGGCGCCGCCATCGGCAGGATTGGCCAAGCGAGGGCCAAGGCGACCCGCCGCGACATGCTGAGGAGACCGCCATGGCCGCCCATCCGATCCTCGTCGCCCCCTCCATCCTGGCGAGCGACTTCGCCCGTTTCGGCGAGGAGGTGCGCGCCATCGACGCCGCCGGTGCCGACTGGGTGCATATCGACATCATGGACGGGCATTTCGTGCCGAACATCTCGTTCGGCCCGGATGTGGTGAAGGCGATCCGCCCGCTGACGGCCAAGTTCTTCGACGTGCATCTGATGATCGCGCCGGCCGATCCCTATCTCGAGGCCTTCGCCAAGGCCGGCGCCGACCTGATCTCGGTGCATGCCGAGGCCGGCCCGCACCTGCACCGCTCGCTCCAGCACATCCGCTCGCTCGGCAAGAAGGCCGGCGTGGCGCTCAACCCGGCGACGCCGGCGAGCGCGGCGGCGCATGTGCTCGACCTCGTCGACCTCGTCCTGGTGATGACGGTCAATCCCGGCTTCGGCGGGCAGGCCTTCCTGCCGGGAATGATGGACAAGGTGCGCGAGCTGAAGGCGATGATCGGCGACCGCCCGATCGAGATCGAGATCGACGGCGGCGTGACGGCCGAGACCGCCCCGCTCTGCGCCGCGGCCGGCGCCACCGTGCTGGTGGCCGGCTCGGCGGCGTTCAAGGGCGGCGCCGAGGCCTATGCCGGCAACATCGCCGGCATCCGCAACGCCGCGGCGCGCGAGCGCGGCGAGCTGGTCTAGACCGGGACGAGGTTGGAAATGGAAACCGCCGTGAACGGAGACGAACTCCGGAAAATCCTCTGCCGTCTCGAAATGGGCATGGTGCTCACCGTGCCGGACCGGTGGCTGGACCGCAACATCACCGGCACCCGCGTGAGCCGCGCCCTGCTGGTGGAGGAGATCGCCCGCCAGTTCCATTGCGTCTGCTACCAGGAGCCTGATGGCATCCGGTTCGAGCGCCAGGGCTTCTCGTTCACCGGCTGAACGGGTGCGGCAGGGAGATGTGATCGGCAGGATGGCATTTGTCGCGCCCCCGCCGATCTGCTAATGCGCGGCGACCCATAGATTGCCGAAAGAGCCGCCCGTGATCCCGCGCTATACCCGTCCCGAAATGGCCGCCATCTGGGAGCCGCAGACCCGCTTCCGCATCTGGTTCGAGATCGAGGCCCACGCCACCGACGCGCTGGCCGAGCTCGGCGTGGTGCCGAAGGAAGCCGCGGCGAAGATCTGGGAGAAGGCGAAGGACGCCACCTTCGACGTCGCCCGCATCGACGAGATCGAGGCCGTCACCAAGCACGACGTGATCGCCTTCCTCACCCATCTCGCCGAGATCGTCGGGCCGGAGGCGCGCTTCGTCCATCAGGGCATGACCTCGTCCGACGTGCTCGACACCTGCCTCAACGTGCAGCTGGTGCGCGCCGCCGACATCCTGATCAAGGACGTCGACCGGCTGCTGGCGGCGCTGGAGGCCCGCGCGTTCGAGCACAAGCTCACCCCGACCATCGGCCGCTCGCACGGCATCCATGCCGAGCCGACCACCTTCGGCCTCAAGCTCGCCCAGGCGCATGCCGAGTTCCAGCGCAACCGCGCCCGGCTCGTCGCGGCGCGCGAGGAAGTCGCCACCTGCGCCATTTCCGGCGCGGTCGGCACCTTCGCGCAGATCGACCCGCGGGTGGAGGAATATGTAGCCGCCAAGCTCGGCCTGAAGGTCGAGCCGGTGTCGACGCAGGTGATCCCGCGCGACCGTCACGCCGCCTATTTCGCCGCGCTCGGCGTCGTTGCCTCGTCGATGGAGCGCGTCGCCATCGAGATCCGCCATTTGCAGCGCACCGAAGTGCTGGAAGCCGAGGAGTTCTTCTCCGAGGGCCAGAAGGGCTCCTCGGCGATGCCGCACAAGCGCAACCCGGTGCTCACCGAGAACGTCACCGGGCTCGCCCGGCTGGTGCGCGGCATGGTCACGCCGGCGCTGGAGAACGTCGCGCTCTGGCACGAGCGCGACATCTCGCACTCCTCCGTCGAGCGCGGCATCGGCCCGGACGCCACGGTGACGCTCGACTTCGCGCTGAACCGGCTCGCCGGCGTGGTCGAGAAGCTACTGGTCTATCCGCAGAACATGCAGAAGAACCTCGACCGCCTCGGTGGCCTCGTTCATTCGCAGCGCGTGCTGCTGGCGCTGACCCAGAAGGGCGCCTCGCGTGAGGACGCCTATCGGCTGGTGCAGCGCAACGCCATGCCGGTGTGGCGCGGCGAGGGCGAGTTCCAGTCCCTGCTGACCAACGATGTCGAGGTGCGCAAGTACCTGTCGGAGGAGGAGATCGCCGAGAAGTTCGACCTCGGCTACCACCTCAAGCATGTCGACACCATCTTCAAGCGGGTGTTCGGCCACGCCTGACGCCGAGAAGCCGTCTCAGCATCTGCCGTCAAGAAATTGGGCTGGCTCGATATTCGTGCCAGCCCTTTTCTTGTCTCACGGACGGCGCATGCCACCGATCTGCGGCCGGTACATCACCGGCCGGGGTCCGGCATAGCCGCCGCGCCAGCCGCCGCCGCCGCCACGGTAATAGGCCGGACCACCGCGATAATAGGCCGGGCCTCCCCGCCAGCCGGCGCCGCCGCGGTAATAGCCCGGGCCTCCCCGCCAGCCGGGGCCGCCGCGCCAGTAGCCGGCACGCGGCCCGTAATAGCGGCCGGGCCCCCAGTAGCGGTAGCGCGGGCCGCCCCAGTAGTAGCCGGGACCGCCCCAATACCCTCCCCAGCCGGAGCCGACGCCGACGCCGAGCGCGAAAGCGCCGACGCCCAGCGCGGGATCTCCGTAATAGCCGTCGTAATAGCCGGGGCTGACGGCGACGCGCGAGCCGCCGAAGGCAAGATAGCTGGCGCTGACATAGCCGCCGCCGACCTCGCACCAGTTGTTGCCGGTGCAGCCGCCGACATTCACCTGCGCGCCGGCCGGCAGGGTTGCGACCACCGGGTAGCCGGTGCCGGGGCCGCTGCGCACATTGAGAGCGTTGACGACGGTTGCCGGCCGCGCCTCGGCGGTGGCGATGCCCGCCACCAACAGGCCGATGGCGGTCAATACGGTCATCCGGATACGCATGGATACCTCCCTCGCGGGCGGCTCCTAAAGCTCCGCCCCGCTGCCGGCGAAAGCCGGCGACGATACTGTGCCCGCGATAACGCCGCATGGGATCACAGGTTTCATTCCACCAGCGTCACGAATGCGCGACCGACCCGGCAAAGGCGCGAGGAGTCGGCGCTCAGGAACGAGCCGGCAGCGGATAGCCCGGCTGCGGGCTCACATAGCTCGGGCGACCGCCCCAATAGCCGGGGCGTGCACCCCAATAGCCGATCGTCGTCACCGGTGCGGCAGCCCGGCGGCGGGCGGCGTTCCGCAGGGGTGCGACGGCCGGCGCGCGCCCCACCAGACGGGCATTCACATAGCCATATTGCGTGCGGCACCACTCGCCGGAGCAGGCCTCGACGGTGACCGGGAATCCGGCCGGCAGCGTGCCGAGCAATTGGTAGCTCGTGCCCGGACCGCCGCGCACATCGGCGACGCCGGAGGTCGTGACACGGCTGTCGGCGGCAGCGCCCGGCGCATAGGCACGGCCCACCGGCATCGGGGAGGCCGTCGCGAGACCGGGCGTCACGTAAGCCGCAGTGGGGGCGCCTGTTGCCGCGGGCGCGGCGAAACCCTGCCCCGCGAAGCCCGCGGAAAGGGTGTCCTGGATCGCCGGATCGGGAATGAGCGGCTGGGCATCGGGAGGCAGCACAAGCCGCGCCGGCCCCCGTGACAGCACATAGATGCTGACATAGCCGCCCTCGACGCGGCACCAGCCATCGGCACAACCCTGCACCGTCACCGAGGAGGCGTCCGGCAGCGACTTGACGATCTCATGGTCGACGCCCGGGCCCGAGCGGACATTGGCGGTGCCGATGGTGGTACGGGTGCCGGTCATGGACACCGTCTGGCCGGAAGCGGTGCCCGCCATGACGGGCGCGACCGCGACCGGCGCCGTGAAGGCCGGCTGTGTCGTGCCGACCAGCCGGCCGGCATTCACATAGCCATATTGCGTGCGGCACCAGCCACTGGAGCAGGCGGTCGCGTCGACCGGCGTGCCGGCCGGCAGCTGGCCGATCAGCGCATAGGCCGGCCCGGGACCGGCACGCAGCTCGGCGATGGAACTGGCGGTCGCGGGGACGGCAGCGGCCGTCGCGATTCCCACAAGACCCGTGCCGGCGAAGACCAGCCCGGCACGCAGCAACCATGACCCGACAACCCGCATCGCAACCTCCCGCATCGCCTCGCGCGGCGATCATCGTTCGAAATTACTATGAATTTCAAACTTTCGCAACGGAAGTCGATGAGAGCCGTCGATTTCGATGCTGCCGGCGCTCGGCGCGCCGGCAGCATGCAACATGGAGCGGGCCTGCCGGTGCCTCAGTGACCGGCCTTGATCGAGGCGACGGCCTCGCTCAGCAGTTCCTCCATCGTCCGGCGGATGCGGTGCTCGGAGATGTCGAGGCCCTTGGCGTCGAAATCGCCCTTCAGCTTGAGATAGATGTCCTCGTCGCCTGTGGCCTCGAGGTCCGCCTCGACCAGCGACTGGGCGTAGGCCGTAGCGGCGTCGCCGGAAAGCTCAAGCTTGTCGGCTGCCCACAGACCGAGCGCACGGTTTCGACGGGCGAGCGCCTTGAACTTCAGCGCCTCGTCATGGGCGTACTTCGCCTCGAACCCATCTTCGCGATTGTCGAACGTGCTCATGTGTCCCTCGCCCTGTCTGTTATGGCCTGCGGGGTTATGGTTCGCGGGCTTGATTATAGCGCACGCGTCCCCAAATCAACGTCGCCCGAACGTGGGAATGGCCCTTACGTCAATCTGCCGCTCCCAGGTACGGGAACGGCGCGGACGGCGCGTTTTGGCCGCCCTGCCCGTGCATTGCGTTGTATCGCGGTCGCTGATCGGCTAGTGTCCGGATGCGGGAGCTTGTGCAGCGCGATACGAATCGGCCTTGCACGTCGCAGAGCGAGCACAGCCAGCCCCAGCCGTGGACCAGTTAGAACCGGAGCCCCGGCACCGATGGATTTCCTCAATCGACGGTACCCCCCCATGAGCCGCCGCCGCCGCATTTACGAAGGTAAGGCGAAGGTCCTTTACGAAGGCCCCGAGCCTGGCACCCTGATTCAGCACTTCAAGGATGACGCCACTGCTTTCAATAACAAGAAGCACGACGTCATCGATGGCAAGGGCGTCCTCAACAACCGCATCTCGGAATACGTCTTCCTGAAGCTGAACGAGATCGGCGTCCCGACCCATTTCATCAAGCGGCTGAACATGCGCGAGCAGCTCATCCGCGAGGTCGAGATCATCCCGCTCGAAGTGGTGGTACGCAATGTCGCCGCCGGCTCGCTGTCGACCCGCCTCGGCATCGAGGAAGGTACCCAGCTGCCGCGCTCGATTATCGAGTTCTACTACAAGAACGACCAGCTCAACGACCCGATGGTGTCGGAAGAGCACATCACGGCGTTCGGCTGGGCCACCACCCAGGAGATCGACGACATCATCGCTCTCGCGATCCGCGTGAACGACTTCCTCTCCGGCCTGTTCCTCGGCGTCGGCATCCGCCTCGTCGACTTCAAGATGGAATGCGGTCGTTTGTGGGAAAACGACATGATGCGGATCGTCGTCGCCGACGAGATCAGCCCGGATTCCTGCCGCCTGTGGGACATCAAGTCGAACGACAAGCTCGACAAGGACCGCTTCCGTCGCGACATGGGCGGCCTCGTCGAGGCCTATTCGGAAGTCGCCCGCCGCCTCGGCATCATATCGGAGGGTGAGCGCGCCCAGCCGGCCGGCCCGGTGCTGGTGAAGTCCGAGCCCGAGAAGTGAGATCCGGCCGGCGCGGCAGCACGTCGCGCCGGCCGACCTCTTCGCAGGCCTGCTATGTCGCGCCGGGGCATTGAGCCCTGCGTCATCCGATGCTAGGCGGGGGCCGAAACGCCCCCGTTTCTGTTTTCCGCCGGTTTCCCAGCATCGTCCCCGGCGACGATCGATCTGAAGAGTGGTTCCATGAAGGCGCGCGTCCTCGTCACCCTCAAATCCGCGGTCCTCGACCCGCAGGGCAAGGCCATTGAGGGCGCGCTGCGCTCGCTGGGCGTACCCGGGGTCGCCAGCGTCCGCCAGGGCAAGGTGTTCGACGTCGAGCTCGACGGCGGCGACAAGGCGAAGGCCGAGGCCACGCTGAAGGAAGCCTGCGAGAAGCTGCTCGCCAATACGGTGATCGAAACCTACCGCATCGAATTCGTCGGGTGAGGCCGCACCGATGAAAGCCGCCGTTCTCCTCTTCCCCGGCTCGAACCGCGAAGGCGACGTCGCGCGCGCCATCAAGCACGTCACCGGCGTCGAGCCGGCGATCGTCTGGCACGCCGAGACCGCCCTGCCCGCCGGCACCGACCTCGTGGTGCTACCCGGCGGCTTCTCCTATGGCGACTATCTGCGCTGCGGCGCCATCGCCGCCCGCGCCAGCATCATGGATGCGGTGCGCGCCCACGCCGCGCGCGGCGGCCTGGTGCTCGGCATCTGCAATGGCTTCCAGATCCTCTGCGAAAGCGGTCTGCTACCCGGCGTGCTGGTGCGCAACGCCCGGCTGCGCTTCATCTGCCGCGAGGCGCTGCTCAAGGTCGAGCGCAACGACACCCCGTTCACCCGCCGGTACGGCAAGGGTGCTGTCGTGCGCTTCCCGGTGGCGCATGGCGAGGGAAACTACACCGCCGACGCCGAGACGCTGGCCCGCCTCGAAGGCGAGGGCCGCGTGGTGTTCCGCTATGTG
Source organism: Ancylobacter sonchi (assembly GCF_018390695.1). Classification (GTDB taxonomy): domain Bacteria; phylum Pseudomonadota; class Alphaproteobacteria; order Rhizobiales; family Xanthobacteraceae; genus Ancylobacter; species Ancylobacter sonchi. Next base: position 607,845 of record NZ_JAHBGF010000028.1, read on the forward strand.
ATGGCGGACGGCAAGCGCGACGACACCCAGGTGCTGAACGGCGCCGCCAACTCCATCGCCGGCATCGTCTCCGAGAAGCTCAACGTGCTCGGGCTGATGCCGCATCCTGAAAATCATGTCGACCCGCTGGTCGGCCCCACCGACGGGCGCGCTTTGTTCGAGAGCATCGCCGGGATGCTGGAGAAGGCGTGACCGCCTTCCGGCCTCCCTCGCCTGCCCTTTGCGCCCGCCCCGACGTGCCCGCCTGCCAGCGAAACGGAATGTGACGGCCCGAGCATGACTGTCCTCGATACGCCTGCCAAAGAACCGACGATCACGCCCCAGCTCGTCGCCGATCACGGCCTGAAGCCGGATGAGTATGAGCGCATCCTGAAGCTCATCGGCCGCGAGCCGAGCTTCACCGAGCTCGGCATCTTCTCGGCGATGTGGAACGAGCACTGCTCCTACAAGTCGTCGCGGCTGCATCTGCGCGGCCTGCCGACCAAGGCGCCGTGGGTCATCCAGGGGCCGGGCGAGAATGCCGGCGTCATCGACATCGGCGACGGCCAAGCCGCGGTGTTCAAGATGGAAAGCCACAATCACCCGTCCTATATCGAGCCCTATCAGGGCGCGGCGACGGGCGTCGGTGGCATCCTGCGCGACGTGTTCACCATGGGCGCCCGGCCGATCGCGGCGCTGAACGCGCTGCGCTTCGGCGATCCTGCCCATCCGCGCACCAAGCATCTGGTGGCGGGCGTCGTCGCCGGCATCGGCGGCTACGGCAATTCCTTCGGCGTGCCCACCGTGGGCGGCCTTGTCGGCTTCCACACCCGCTATGACGGCAACTGCCTGGTCAACGCCATGGCGGTCGGCCTCGCCGAGACGGACAAGATCTTCTACGCCAAGGCGACCGGCGTCGGCCTGCCGGTGGTTTATCTCGGCTCCAAGACCGGCCGCGACGGCATCCACGGCGCCACCATGGCCTCCGCTGAGTTTGGCGAAGGCGCCGAGGAAAAGCGCCCGACCGTGCAGGTGGGTGATCCCTTCGCCGAGAAGCTGCTGCTGGAAGCTTGCCTCGAGATCATGGCAGCCGGCTGCGTCGTCGCGATCCAGGACATGGGCGCGGCGGGTCTCACCTGCTCGGCGGTGGAGATGGGCGCCAAGGGCGATCTCGGCATCGAGCTCGACCTCGACAAGCTGCCCTGCCGCGAAGAAGGCATGAGCGCCTATGAGATGATGCTCTCCGAGAGCCAGGAGCGCATGCTCATGGTGATCGCGCCGGGCAAGGAAGAGCAGGCCGAGGCGATCTTCCGCAAATGGGGCCTCGACTTCGCTATTGTCGGCCACACCACCGACACGCTGCGCTTCGTGGTGAAGCACAAGGGCGAGGTGAAGGCCGACCTGCCGATCAAGGAACTCGGCGACGAGGCGCCGCTCTATGACCGCCCCTGGGTGGAGACGCCCAAGCAGCAGCGCATCGACCCGGCCTCGCTGGAGATCAGCGCCACCATTCCGGGCGCGCTGGAGCGGCTGATCGGCTCGCCGGACTTCGCGTCCAAGCGCTGGATCTGGGAGCAGTACGACCACCTGATCCTCAACAACACCGTGCAGCGCCCCGGCGGCGACGCGGCGGTGGTGCGGGTCGAGGACGGCCCCAAGGGCCTGGCCATGGCCTGCGACGTCACCCCGCGCTACTGCGAGGCCGATCCGTTCGAGGGCGGCAAGCAGGCGGTCGCCGAGGTGTGGCGCAACATCACCGCCGTGGGCGGCACGCCGCTGGCGCTGACCGACAACCTGAATTTCGGCAATCCCGAGAAGCCGGAAATCATGGGCCAACTGGTCGGTTGCCTGCGCGGCATCGGCGCGGCCGCGAAAGAGCTCGACTTCCCGGTCGTCTCCGGCAATGTCAGCCTCTACAACGAAACCCATGGCCGCGGCATTTTGCCGACCCCGACCATTGGTGGCGTCGGCGTGCTCGCCGATGTCGAGAAGATGGCGACAATCGCCTTTAAGGAAACCAGCGAAGTCATTCTGGTGATTGGTGAAACCACTGGATGGCTCGGCCAGTCCGCCTTCCTGTCGGAGATCCTCGATCGCGAGGAAGGCGCCCCGCCGCCGGTCGATCTCGCACTGGAGCGCAAGCATGGCGACTTCGTCCGCGCGCTGATCGCCGATGGCCTCGTCTCCGCCGTGCACGACGTCTCCGACGGCGGCCTGCTGGTGGCGCTCGCCGAAATGGCGATGGCCTCGGGCATCGGCGCCTCGCTGCTCGCCGAGCCGGCCGAGGTCAACCCGCATGCCTTCTGGTTCGGCGAGGACCAGGCCCGCTACATCGTCACCGTCTCGACCGGCGAGAAGGCGACGGTGCTCAAGCGCGCCGAGTCGGCCGGCGTGCCGGTTGCCAAGCTCGGCAGCACCGGCGGCGACAAGTTGACCATTCCCGGCGAGCGCCCCATCGTCATCGATGCGCTGCGCGAGCGTTCCGAATCCTGGCTGCCCATCTATATGGGCGCGGGCATGATGTGAGGGCCGACCATGGCGATGGAAGCATCCGAGATCGAGAAGCTGATCCGGCAGGGCCTGCCGGATGCCGAGGTCACCATGCGCGACCTGGCCGGCGACAATAATCACTGGCACGCCACCGTGGTCAGCGAGAGCTTCCGCGGCAAGTCGCGGGTGCAGCAGCACCAGATGGTCTATGCCGCCATCGGCGCGCCGATGGGCGGAGTGCTGCACGCCCTCGCCCTGCAGACCGAAGTGCCGAAGGCCTGAGCCGGCGATCGCGACGACAACCTCCTGAAGCCCGGCCGCGACAGCGTGCCGGGCTTCATCTATATGTAGAGGCGAAGGGTTGCATGGCGCACCGCGCGCCATCACCTATGAGCGCATAGAGACACATGGACCCGAGCGGTCCCGAGACGGGTGAGCACTAAATGAGCATCCAGGATTTCATCGACGGCCAGGTGAAGAGCAACGACGTCGTCGTCTTCATGAAGGGGACGCCGCAGTTCCCGATGTGCGGCTTCTCCGGCCAGGTGGCGCAGATCTTCAACCACCTCGGCGTCGATTATAAGGGCATCAACGTCCTCGATTCCGACGAGATCCGCCAGGGCATCAAGGAATACACCAACTGGCCGACCATTCCGCAGATCTTCGTCAAGGGCGAGTTCATCGGCGGCTGCGATATCGTGCGCGAGATGTTCCAGGCCGGCGAGCTGCAGACCCTTCTGGAAGAGAAGGGCGTGCCGGTGATGGGCCGCGCCTCGGCCTGATTTTGCCAGACGCGGCAGGCTGACTTGGCGTCCTCCTGCCGCGCGCTTGCTTCTTCGCCAAGACAATGCGGTAATCCCTCCGGGCCAAGCCTCGGGGGGATGCTATGGCGCGCATTTATTACGCGACGAACCGGCGCCTTGTCGCCGGCGCGCGAATTCCGTTCGGCAATCGCTACAATGAGGAAGGGCCGGCGTTCTACCGCGTCGGCTATGCCGAGGTCGACCGCAATCCCGATGCCACGGACTCAGACGATGCGTTCGTGCTGCGCTCGGTATTTCTAGCGGAAGAGCATCCGGCGCCGGCGGGGGCACCTCCCTCGGAGGAGATCATCGGCTCGACCGGCGTCTTCGAATCGATGACGCAGGCGGTGCGCGGCGAATCCCGCGAGGTCATCGCCTATATTCACGGCTTCAATTCCAGCTTCGAGACCTGCATGCTGCGCGCCGCGCAGCTGGAAGCGAACTGGCGCGTCGGCGGCAAGGCCCCACTGATCTTCGCCTTCTCCTGGCCCGCTGACGACGGCGACGGGCTCGGCCTCGGCGAGAGCGCCTCCAACGAATCCAAGTGGAAATATTTCGGCGATCGCGACGATGCCGAAGCCTCGGGGAAGGCCATCGGCCGCAGCCTCCGCCGGTTGATCGACTTCCTGCTGGAACTCAGGAAGGAAGACCGCGCGGCGGGGCGCGAGCCGTGCGGGCAGAAGCTGCACCTCGTCACGCACAGCATGGGCAACTGGGCGCTGCGCCATGCCCTGCTGGCGCTGAGGGGCTTCAGCAGCGGCGCACGGCTGCCGAAGATCTTCACCAACGCCTTCCTGATGGCGGCCGACGAGGACGCGGATGCGCTGGAGCACAACACCAAGCTGGGCTTGCTGCCGCAGCTCGCGGAGGCGATCCACGTCTATCACGCGCGCCGGGACCTTGCTTTGATCATCAGCGACACCACCAAGCTCAATCCGGATCGCCTCGGCGCCTGGGGGCCGCGTACCTTCGACGGGCTCGATTCCTCCATCTATGGCATCGATTGCGCCGATGTGTGCGTGACGCAGCTCACCCACGGCAATCACCAATATTACCGCATCCGGCCGGAGGTGATCGCCGACGTACGGCAGGTGATGGCCGGCAAGGGACCTGACCAGATCAGCGGCCGGGTACCCGTGCGCGCCGGACGGCAATACCGCATCAAGCCAGGCCGTAACTGACCGGGCCGCATGAGGTGACCAACAAAAAAGCCGCCCTTCCGGGCGGCTTTCTCGTCTGGGAATGAACCCAAATCAGCGCGAATAATATTCGACGACGAGGTTGGGCTCCATCACCACCGGATAGGGCACCTCGTTGAGCTCCGGCACGCGGGCGAACTTCGCGGTCAGCTTGTGGCCGTCGACCTCGAGATAGTCCGGCACGTCACGCTCGCCGGAAGCCGAGGCTTCCATCACCAGAGCCATCTGCTTGGAGGCGTCCTTCACCTCGATCACATCGCCGACCTTCACCTGGTAGGACGGGATGTTGACGCGGCGGCCGTTCACCTTCACGTGGCCGTGGCTCACGAACTGGCGGGCGGCGAACACGGTGGGGACGAACTTGGCGCGGTAGACGACGGCGTCGAGGCGGCGCTCGAGCAGGCCGATCAGGTTGGCGCCGGTGTCGCCCTTGAGGCGCGCGGCTTCCACGTAGATCGCATAGAACTGCTTCTCGCCGATCGAGGCGTAGTAGCCCTTCAGCTTCTGCTTGGCGCGCAGCTGCACGCCGAAGTCGGAAAGCTTGCCCTTGCGGCGCTGGCCATGCTGGCCGGGGCCGTATTCACGCTTGTTGACGGGGCTCTTCGGGCGGCCCCAGATGTTCTCGCCCATACGGCGGTCAAGCTTGTGCTTGGCCGAAACGCGCTTGCTCATGCGCTGGTCCTCTTCGCAAGGTTGCGGTTTGGATCGCGCCCCCTCCTTTGTCCTGCGAGACGGGTCTCGCGGGACTGACAGGCTCCGGCCGAACGCGCCGGACGGAACCACGGGTGCGTGAAACAACTCACGGGGCCGTTGCCAGCCCCGTGAGTGGGCGCGTGCATAAGCGGAAAGCGACACAAGGTCAAGCGATTCCGCTGTTTGCGCGCTACCGGCCCTTCCTCAGCGCCGCCAATACCTCCTGCCCGGCATAGCCGTCCGCCTCCATCCCCGCGCGGCGCTGAAAATTGGCGACGGCACGCATGGTCAGGTTGCCGACGCGTCCATCGACCCCGCCGGTATCGAAGCCGGCGGCGGTAAGGCGCTTCTGCACCTCCTGGATCTCCGCCAGCGTCAGTGTCCGCTCGCCGCCGGGGAACGGCGTGACGAAGTCCGGCTCCCCCAGCACACGGTCGCCGAGATGGCAGACCGCCAGCGCATAATTCATCGACGGATTATAGGACTTCACCGCGTAGAAATTCTGCGTGAGCAGGAAGCTCGGCCCCTCGGTGCCGACCGGCGCCCACAGCCGCGTGCGGGCGGCGGCATGGCTGAAGCGCCCTCCTCCGACCGGCGCGACGCCAAGCTTGCTCCAGTCGGCCACGGTGCGGATCGACTGCGCGTCGGCATAGCGAGCGGCGCCATCGGGGACCTTCACCTCGAATCCCCAGGGCAGCCCGGCCTGATACTTGCCCCGCTTGATCAGATAGCGGGACGTACCGGCCAGCGCATCGCCGACCTCATAGGGCGAGACACGGCCATCGCCGTCATAATCGATGCCGAGATTGAGCCACACCTCTGGCATCCACTGCGTGTGCCCCATGGCGCCGGCCCAGGAGCCGAGCATCATATCCGGCGTCCCCCAGCCGCGCTGGACGATGGCCATGGCATTGAGGAGCTCGGTCTCCCAGTATTTGCGGCGGCGGGGCTCGCCCCAGGCCAGCGCCGCCAGCGAGGGGAACACCGGCTTCATGTGGTCCTCGTCGGTGACGAGCTCGCCGAACGCGCTCTCCATCCCCCACAGGCCCAGCAGCACGTCGGGTTCGACGCCGAAGTCCCGGTTGAGGCGCTTCAGCAGCGCGGCGTTCTTCTTCACCGCGGCCCGGCCGGTGATCAGCCGCCACTCCGAGATCCGGCGGTTGAGATATTGCCAGAGCTGCTCGCGGAACTCCGGCTGCGCCCGATCCTTGGCATAGACGCTGATATCGGGCTCAAGGCCGCGCGTCACCCGGTCATAGACCTCGTCGGAAATGCCGCGCGCCCGCGCTTTCGGACGAAAATCGCGCAGCCAGGCGTCGAAGGACTGGCTGGCGGATTGCGCATGGGCGCCGGTACCGGCCGCCGCCAGCGCGCCCGCGAGGACGAGCACCGAGCGGCGCGACAGGACGGAGCCGTGACGAAGCTGCATTGTCCTCGCTCGCTTTCCCCGGCGACGAGCCGGAATCGGGCGGTCGCTGACTTTAGGGCATGGTGACCGGCGAAGACGATCGAGGCAAGACACGGAGCCGAGACACGCGCGGCTGAGACACGGGAGCGAGACGCGCGCGGACGGTCGAGCGGTCAGGCCAGGGCGCTCATCGGCACGAGTTCACCGCTGCGGGCGGGCATGCCGGCGATGCGGCCGACCAGCCCGCCATCGAGCGGCTCGCCGGTGGAGAACAGCCGCAGGGGCGCTGGGCTGCGCTCGCCCATGGCGGGACCGACCAGAGAGACGGTGCGCCGCGCAATGGCCGGCGCCGGATCCACCCAGCGTACCGGCCAGGGCGCAACCTTCTCCAGCCGGTCGCGCACCAGCGGATAGTGGGTGCAGGCCAGCACCACGGTGTCAGTACGGGCGCCTCCCTCGCGCACGAAGGCGGGAGCGATTTCCTCGGCGAACTCGGCATCGGCGAGCGGCTCGCCGGCGAAATGCGCCTCGACCAGCGGCGCCAGCCGGGCGCTGCCGACCAGCGTCACCCGGCAGGATCCGGCGAAATCGCGGATGAGCGCCTTGGTATAGTCCCGCTTCACCGTGCCGGGGGTCGCCAGCACGCTGATCATACGGCTCTGCGAGCCCTCGCAGGCCGGCTTCACCGCCGGCACCGTGCCGACAAACGGGATGGCGAAGCGCGCGCGTAGCGCCGGAAGCACCGCTGTCGACGCTGTATTGCAGGAGATCACCACCGCATCTGGCGCCAGCCGAGCGACCAGCGCGTCCATCACCGAGACGACCCGGGCGATCAGCGTCGCCTCGTCGAGAGCGCCATAGGGAAAGCCGGCATCGTCCGCCGCATAGACATAGCGCGCGTCCGGACGCTGGCGCGCCAGCTCCCGCAGCACGGAAAGTCCGCCGAGGCCGGAATCGAACAAGAGGATGGTGGGAGCGCGCAGACTGGGCATCGGCGAGGGAACGGAGGGGAGTGGCGACACCAATGGTGATCCGATGGAAGAGCCGTAGCCGAGATCAGCGGAAAACGTGCCGGAAACAGAGGAAGCGTCAATGCCCATCTTGTTGCCCTCCAACCGGGCGGCATTGTGGCGCATCAAGGTGAAGACTTGGTTTCCGGCCCGGGCGCCTCGCGGGATCACCGCCGCCTCTTCCGCGCAGAGGATGCGGGCAACGGCTGACGGTAAAGCGTCGACCGGAAAGGAAAAGTCGGAACATCGATCACAGCAGACGGTTGACGCACCAGACGTCGCGTTTCAACGCAATGTCAAAAGGTCAGAAAATACCTTCTGCTACCGCCATACCGGAGGAAAGATCATGGGTTTCTTCTCGAAGGACATCAAGACAATGGACGATCTCTTCGTTCACACGCTCCGCGACGTCTATTACGCGGAGAACAGGATCCTGAAGGCACTCCCTTCGATGATCGAGAAAGCCACCGACCCTCAGCTGAAGGCCGGCTTCGAGAATCACCTCAAGGAAACCGAGGGCCATGTGAAGCGCCTGCTGGAGGTGTTCCAGTTGCACGGCGTCGAGGCCAAGCCGGTGACCTGCCCGGCGATCGACGGCATCATCAAGGAAGCCGAGGAAGTGAGCGGCGAAGTCGCGGACAAGGAAGTTCTCGACGCCGCCCTCGCCGCAGCCGCTCAGGCAGTGGAGCACTATGAGATCACCCGCTACGGCACGCTGATCGCCTGGGCCAACCAGCTGGGTCGCTCCGACTGCGCCCGCGTGCTCCAGCGCACTCTGGAAGAGGAGAAGAAGGCGGACGCCCTGCTCTCCAAGGTCGCGATGTCCAAGCTCAACATGCGCGCCGCCAGCTAGCCACACGAGCACGGGCGACCGCGCGTCGTCGGCCGCCCGTCCGCTTTCCAAAAGACGAGGAGACCACCATGGTACGCGATCCGCGCCAACTCGATCAGAACCCGGTCGTCATCGATCCGGCCGATGTCGACGCCGTGCTCGAGGACCGCCCTACTCCGCCCGGTCCTCCCCTCCAGCCGGCGCTGGACGAAGTTTCGCATCCGCGCCCGCTGACGAACGACAACCACCGGAAATCACCGGCAAAGCGCCCCACTGGCCACCTGCCGGGCAATGCCCGCCCCTCACTCGACGGGAAGTAGCCTTCCCAGGTCAGCGCAGCATGCCCCAGCGACGGACGGTGGCGCTCTCCAGGCCACGGAACGCCACCGCTTCGACCAGCAGGCCGATGAGGATCACCGTGGCGAGGCCGGCGAAGACGCGATCGGTATAGAGCTCGTTGCGGGCGCGGAAGATGAACCAGCCGAGGCCGCCGGAGCTGGAGCTCACCCCGAACACCAGTTCGGCCGCGATCAGCGTGCGCCAGGCAAAGGCCCAGCCGACCCGCATGCCGGAGATCAGCGCCGGCAGCGCCGACGGGATGAGGATCTGCCGGACATAGGCCGGCCCCGTCAGCCCGTAGTTGCGGCCCACGAGGCGATGCGTCTCCGGCACCCCCTCGAAGCCCTGCAGGGCTGCGAGTGCGAAGGGCCACACCACCGCATTGATCAGCACGAACAGCAGGCTCGCCTGGCCAAGGCCGAACCACAGCAACGCCAGAGGCAGCAGCGCGATAGCCGGCAGCGGGCTCAGCATGGCCGCCACCGTCTGCAGGGCATCGCGCACGAAGCCGTTGGCCACGGCGAAGGCGACAATGACGGTGGCGATGACGATCGCCGCGACATAGCCCTTCACCAGCACGGCGAGCGAGGCGACGGCGGCCGCCAGCAATCCCTCGTTCAGGCTCGCCTCGCGAAAGGCGGCGAAGGCCTCGAGGAAACTCGGCAGCAGGATGGGATTGTCCTGCCATCGGGCCGCCAGTTCCCAGCCCAGTGCCAGCACCACCAGCACGGTGAGACGACGGAACCACAGCGCGCGCGTCAGGCGTCGCACGCCCTCCCGCCAGCGCGGCGCCGCAGCGGTGGCGGCGGCAGGATCTCGGGAGACGGCGTCGAAGACCGGAATATCGCTCATGATTTTGCTCCCGCCCTTAGTCCGCCGTCGCCTTGTCGAACAGCGCGGCATGCACGCGGCGGCTCACCGTTTCGAAAGCGGCGGTGCCGAGGTCGCGCATGTCGAAGGCGGAGACGTCGAGCGTGGTGATGGTGCGGCCGGGATGGGCGCTGAGCAGATGCAGCCGCGTGCCGATCAGCACGGCCTCGTCGATGTCATGGGTGACGAACAACAGCGTCAGGCCGGTCTCGCGGGCAATGTCCAGAAGGTCGCGCTGCATCTGCAGCCGGGTGAGCGCGTCGAGCGCAGCAAAGGGCTCGTCCATCAGCAGCACGTCCGGGCTCGCCGCGAGCGCCCGCGCTATGGCGGCACGCTGCTTCATGCCGCCGGACAGGGTATGTGGATAGCTGTGCAGCACGCGCTCCAGCCCGACCCGTCGCAGGGCGCCGGCGGCGATCTCGCGCGCCTCGTCCTTCTTCTTGCGGCGGGTGGCGATCAGCGGGAAGGCGACATTGTCGAGCACCGTCTTCCAGGGCAGCAGCTGGTCGAATTCCTGGAACACCACGATGCGATCCGGTCCCGGCCCGGTGATCGGCCGGCCGCGCAGTGTCAGCGTGCCGGCGCTCGGGGCGATGAAGCCGGCGGCTGCCTTGAGGATCGAGGACTTGCCGCAGCCGGAGGGACCGAGCAGCACCAGCCGCTCGCCCTTGGCGAGGGTGAAGTCGACGGCGTCGACCGCCCGCACCGGCCCGCGCTCGGTCGCGTAGTCGAGGGTCAGACCGCGCGCCTCGAAGAGCGGGGTGGCGGGTTTCACCTGATGCGCCGTCTCGGTGGCCGGTGCGAGCATCGGTCAGCTCCCCGCCTGGTCGTGCAGTTCCGGGAAGGTGTAGCTCTTCCAGCTACCGGGCTGGGTCTTGATCGCTCCGGTGCGGAACAGGAAGTCGCCGAACACCTCGCTCTTAAGCGGCACCAGGGTGAACTGCACCTCCGGATTGTCGATGATCTGCTTCACGAAGGCCGGATCGAGCTTGGACTTCTCGACCTTCACATAGGTATCCGCGGCCAGCTGGTGATTCTTGGCGGCAATCTCGGTCGCTTCCTTGAAAGCGCGGAAGAACGCCTCGTAGGTCTTCGGGTTGGCGTCGCGCCATTTCAGCGTCGTGTAGGCCACCGTCGGGGTGAAGGGGCCGCCGAGCACGTCATAGGACGACCACACCTTGTGGACCTTCGGGTCCTTCAGCGCCTGCTCCTGAAACGGCGAGTTGGAGAGATGCCCGGTGATCTCGGTGGAGCCGGAGATCAGCGCCGCCGTGGCGTCGGGATGCGGCAGTGTCACCTGGATCCCGTCGAGCTTGCCCTGATTGCCGGGACCGAACTCCTTCTCGGCGGCAATCTGCAGCGTACGCGCCTGCACCGACACGCCGGCCGCCGGGGTGGCGATACGGTCGTTCGGTCCGAAATCCTTCAGGCTCTTGATGTCCGGCTTGTTGGTGAGCAGGTAGTTCGGCGTCGCCCCGAAGGCACCGACGATCTTCACCGCTCCCTTGGTGCGATCCCACACCGTGAAGAACGGGCCGATGCCGGCGGAGGCGATGTCGACCGAGCCAGACAGTAGCGCGTCGTTCACCGCATTGCCGCCGGACAGCTTCGCCCACTCGACCTTGACGTCGATGCCCAGCTCCTTGCCGTGCTTCTCGATCAGGTTCTGGTCGCGAAGGATGTGGAAGGGAATGTAGAGCGTGCCGAACTGCTCGGAGATGCGGATGAGCCCTTCGGCGGAGGCCGAGCCGGCGGCGGCGCCGAACATGGCGAGGGAAAGCGCGGCGGCACGGATAAAGCGTTTCATCGATGGTGTCCTCAAGGTCGAGCGTCGGCCTTCGCGCGGGATGTCGTCTCGCGGCGGCGGCGGAAAGGGCGTGGCATGAGTGGAGGATGCGCGCTCAGCGCGCGGCGCTACATCGTTCCCTCGACCGGATGGCGGCGACGCTCATCAGCTCACTCCGCCGCGATCGCCAAGGGCAGGGTCGCGTGGCGGACCACGCTGACCGCCTCGTGCACCAACCGCTCGAAGCGCTGCTCCGCCGGCTCACCGATCAGGGCCGAGCCGGACCATTCACGCTCGGTGAGGAACAGGCCGGTGCCGAGCGGCTGGGCCTGGAAGAAGGCGAAGAGCGGCCGCAGCTGATGCTCGATCACCAGCGCATGGCGCTCGCTGCCGCCGGTCGCCAGCAGCGCCACCGGCTTGCCCACCAGCCCGCCATAATCGACAAAGTCGATGAAGTGCTTGAACAGGCCGGAATAGGAGCCCTTGTAGACCGGCGAGCCGATCACCAGCAGGTCCGCGGCCTCCACGGCGGCGAAGGCGGCGGTCTCCTCGCGCCCGGCGGCTTCGCGCGAGCGCATGAGGCCGAGCTGCGGCAGGCGGGAGACGTCCACCACCTGGACGCGGGCGTCGAGCTCTCGTCCCAGCCGCTCGGTGGCGAACTGCACCAGCGAGAGGGTCCGGGACGGGGCCGAGAGGCTGCCGCTAATACCGACGACGTTGAGTTTGCCGCTCATGACTGCGCCGCCTGCCGGACCGGCCGGTAATCATTGGCGATGGTCTCGCCGAACGGCCCGGTGTTCACCGTGGTGGCGGCGCGGGCGATGTCGTGGTTGAGCTTGAGCCGGGGCAGCACCAGCTCGCCGACGCGATAGGCTTCTTCCAGATGCGGGTAGCCGGAGAAGATGAAGCTCTCAATGCCGAGCTCGGCATATTCCTCGATCCGCGCCGCCACCGTCGCGCCGTCGCCGACGAGCGCGGTGCCCGCGCCGCCACGCACCAGACCCACGCCGGCCCAGAGGTTCGGGCTCACTTCCAGCTTGTCGCGACGTCCGCCATGCAGGGCGCTCATCCGCGCCTGCCCGACCGAATCCAGCCGGGAGAATACGCTCTGCGCCGCCGCGATGGTGGCGTCGTCGAGATGGTGGATGAGGTCTTCCGCCGCCTCCCAGGCCTTCGCATTGGTCTCGCGCACGATGACGTGCAAGCGGATACCGAAGCGCACCTTGCGCCCGCGCGCCTCCGCCTGCCGACGTATCTCGGCGATCTTGGCCTTCACCGCCGCCGGCGGCTCGCCCCAGGTGAGGTAGACATCGACATGCTCGGCCGCGACCGCGCTTGCGGCCGGTGAGGAGCCGCCGAAATAGAGCGGCGGCCCGCCCGGCTGCACCGGCGGGAACAGCACATTGCCGCCTTCTACCTTCAGATGCTTGCCCTGGTAGGTCACCGTTTCGCCGGCCAGTAGCGGCCGGTAGATGTCGAGGAATTCCTGCGTCACCTCGTAACGGGCGTCGTGATCGAGGAAGATGCCGTCGCCGGCATTCTCCACCGGATCGCCGCCGGTGACGATGTTGATCAGCAGCCTCCCCTCGGAGATGCGGTCGAGGGTGGCGGTCATGCGGGCATAGAGGGTCGGCGAGGCGAGACCCGGACGGACCGCCACCAGATAGCGCAGCCGCTTGGTGGCCGGCGCCAGCGCCGAGGCGACCAGCCAGGAATCCTCGCAGCTCTTACCCGTCGGGATCAGCACGCCGTAGAAGCCGAGCGAGTCAGCCGCCTGCGCCACCTGACGCAGATAATCGAGTGTCACCGCCCGCCCGCCGGTCGCGGTCCCGAGATAGCGCCCGTCGCCATGCGTGGGCAGGAACCAGAAGACGTTGAGCCCATCGGAGGGGCTCGGAGGCAATGTGGAAAGGGTCATGTCGAAATCCCCGGCAGGGAATGGAGGTCACGGATGCGCGGAACGGGCGTCAGCTTGCCCGGCTCAGGGCCGACATCGGCATATCCAGCGCATATCCGCATCCCTCGCTGCCACGGCCGTGCCGCGTATCGTGCTTCAAGAAAACGCAGGATCGGCGGCAGGTCAACATATTTTCTATAGAGTCTATGGTATTTAAGTTCAATCACAGGCAACGGCCGTGCAAATACCTGTCAGGCAATAAAAAACCCGCCGGCCACCAAGGGCCGGCGGGGTCGAGAAGCTGCGTTGCGTCAGGTGGTCGCGATCAGACCACGGTCACGTCGAGCGTGCCGACGCCGTCGACGCCACCTTCCATCTTGTCGCCGCGCACGATGGCGCCGACGCCCGCCGGCGTGCCGGACATGATGATGTCGCCCGGCCGCAGCTCAAACAGACCCGAGAGGTAGGAGATCATCTCCGGCACCTTCCAGATCATCTGGTTGAGATCGCCGCTCTGGCGCAGCTCGCCATTGACCTTCAGCCACACCTTGCCGTCGGTCGGGTGGCCGATCTGCGAGGCCGGAACCAGCGCCGAGCAGGGAGCCGAGGCCTCGAAGGCCTTGCCGACTTCCCACGGGCGGCCGAGCTTCTTGGCCTCGCCCTGCAGGTCGCGGCGGGTCATGTCGAGGCCGACGCCATAGCCCCACACATGCTCCATGGCGCTCTCGACCGGGATGTTCACTCCGCCCTTGCCGATGGCGACGAGCATTTCGAGCTCGTAGTGCACGTCCTTCGACTTGTCGGGATAGGGGAACGAGCCGCCGGTGATGACGTTGTCCGGGTTCTTCTGGAAGAAGAAGGGCGGCTCCTTGTCGGGATCGTGGCCCATCTCGATCGCGTGCTCGGCATAGTTGCGCCCGACGCAATAGATGCGGTGGATCGGGAACAGCTTGTCGCTGCCGGCCACCGGCAGGGTGGGAATGCCCGGCGGGGCGATGACATAGGCGGTGGTGTCAAGCGGCGCGTTCATCAGCGGACTCCTGCATAATATTCGACGCGTTTTTCGATGTTCTCGATCAGGGCCGACAGTCCCATCGCCGCGGCGAACAGGATGATGGTCAGCGCCCAGAAATTCTCCATGTCGAAATTGCGCGAGTAGAGTTCGAACAATTCGCCATAGCCGATGATGGAGACGAGCAATTGCCCGATCACCACGCCCTTCACGCCGCGCACCATGCCAAGCCGGATACCCGCGAGGATTTCCGGCAGGGCGGCGAGAAGGATGATCTTGGAATAGAGGCGCAAGCCCCCTGCCCCGTAGCTGCGGCCCATTTCCTCCAGCGAGCGCGGCACCGCCTGGATGCCAGCGCGGGTGTCGAGCACGATGATCCACACGGCGAACAGGAACACGGTGACCACCACCGTGGTCTCGCCCATACCGAACAGAATCATCAGCACCGGCACCAGCGCCGACAGCGGCGCCGACACGAAGATGTTGACCCAGATGCCCAGCAAATTGTCGGCCAGGGTGGAGCGCCCCATCAGCACGCCGATCACCACGCCGGCGACGATGGCGAGCGCCATGCCGATCAGGAAGCTGTTCAGCGTGGTGAGCGCCGCCGCCTGCCATGAGCCGGTCTGCACCAGCGAGAAGGCGGCGACCAGTACATCGGAGAGCGGCGGAACGAGGAAGGAAACACCCGCCTGCCCGACGATTTCCCAGATGACGCACCACGCCAGCAGCGAGGCCATCATCGGCACGCGATAGCCGAATAAGGTCATGTCCCGCCTCCCCTAGTCGACATAGCGCTTGAGGCCCTGCCAGATCTCCTCGACCGTATCGAGGTAGCCCTGGTCGCGGCGGATGGCATCGGGACTGGCAGTACGGTCGATCTCCGGCTCGATGATCTGCGCGACCCGGCCCGGCCGACGCGACAGGATGACGATGCGGTCGGAGCAGTAGACCGCCTCCTCGATCGAATGGGTGACGAAGATGAAGGTCTTCTTCTCCAGATCGACGAGGCGCAACAGGTCCTCCTGGAACTTGCGCCGGTTCTGCTCGTCGACCGCCGAGAACGGCTCGTCGAGCAGCAGTACGTCGGCGTTCACCGCGAAGGCGCGGGCAAGGCCGACGCGCTGGCGCATGCCGCCGGAAAGCTCGTGCGGGTACTTGTTCTCGAAGCCCGACAGCCCGACCTCGGCGATGTATTTCTGCGCCACCGCCTGGCGCTCATCCTTGCCGACACCTTTCAATTCAAGGCCGAAGGCGACGTTGCGCATCACGGTGGCCCAGGGCATCAGCGCGAAGTCCTGGAACACGAAGGCACGCTCGGGACCGGGCCCGGTGACCGGCTTGCCGTTGACCCGCACCTCGCCAGAGGTGGCCGGGATGAGGCCGGCGATGATCTTCAGCAGCGTGGTCTTGCCGCAGCCGGAGGGGCCGAGCAGCGTGGTGAGCTTGCCGGCGGGGAAGTCGAGGTCGATGGAGCGCAGCGCCTCCATCTCCGCGTACATCTTGCAGATGCCGCGCACTTCGACGGCCGCGTCCGGCGAGGGAACGGTGGCGGCCGCGCTGGCCGCGGCGGTGATGTTGCGCATGGCTCAGCCCTTCTTCTTTTCGGGACGCAGCACCCGGACCTCGAAAGCTTCGAGGGCGGAAAGGGTTAGCGTCGAGACGAGGATGATGGAGACGACGGCGGCGTACATTTCGGGGTAGTCGGCGACCGAGCGGTGATAGGTGATGAGGTCACCGATCCCGGTCGGGGTGATCAGCAGCTCGGCGAGAATCACACCGATGAAACCCGCGGCGAGACCCAAACGTAAGCCGGCAAAGATAATGGGGGAGGCGTCGGGCAGGATGATCTTCACGATCCGTTGCCACCAGCTTCCCTGAAAGGAGCGGCACATGTCAACCAATGACGGATTGGTATTTCGTACCGCCTTATAGCCATTGAGCGCGATCACCGGCAGGGCGAGCATCACCACCGCCAGCGTCTTGGAGACGAGGCCGATTCCGTAGACGAAGGTGATCAGCGGAATCAGCGCCGCCATCGGCGCCGCCTGCAGCACGATGAAGATCGGCGCCACCAACCATTCGGCGAAGCGCGACAGCCCCATCACGATGCCCAGCCCCACCCCGAGCACGGCGGAGATGGCGATGCCGATTACCAGCGGCTGCAGGGTCTCGGCATAGGCGGCGACGAAGGAGCCGTCGAACAGCATGGTCAGGAAGGCGCGCAGCGTCTCCAGGAAGGTCGGGAAGGCAAAGCTGATCGGAATCCGCCCGGCGATCTCCCAGACGAGAAAGAACAGGCCGATCGAGGCGGTGCGCCAGAGGGCCGTGCGATGCTCCAAAAGCTTCCCCCAGAAGGAGGAAGCCCCGGTGCCGGGAAGGGCTCGTGGCGAGCCGTTCGCGTGGGCGGGTGCCGACATGCCACCCGCCTCAGTTCGTGCCGACCTTGCCGAGCACGCGGTTCAGCGGCTCGAGCGCCCAGAACTCCTCGACCTTCAGGCTGGCCGGCTCGCCGGTCAGCTGGCCCGAGAGCGTGTAGAAGGCGAAATCGTCCTTGGCCGCCGTCGCGCCGCCGCCATTGAGCGGGAACGCCTTGCCCTGCGCCAGCTCGGTGAAATAGGGAGTGATTTCAGCGGCCTGGTCGGCCGGCAGGTCCGGCAGCAGCTTATACTTGGCGCGCCATTCGGCGACGATCGCCGGGTTCTTGGTGACCTCGCGCCAGGTAGTGAGGATCGACTCGACGATGATGTCGACGTCCTTCTGGTTCTTGTCGAGATAATCCTGGCGGGCGAACAGCGCCTCGTCAGTGGCGTTGACGCCGTCCATCGGCAGGATGACGAACTTGCCGGGCGCCTTCTGCTCCAGCAGCCGGCGACCGTTGGAATCGACAATGGTCGCCTTCACATTGCCCTGCAGCAGCGCGCCGGTGCGCACCTCCGAGCCGGGGATGTAGCTGATCTTGGAGAACTTGATCCCCTGCTTCTGCTCCATCAGCCTCATGATCGCCTCGGTGCCGGAGCCGCGCGAGTGCACCGCGACTTCCTGCCCGTTGAGATCCTTCCACGTCTTGTAGAACTCGGCGTTCACAGCCGGGTAGAAGCGCAGCGTGGAGAGCTGCAGGAAGATGCGCACCGGCACCTTCACCTTCTGGATCAGGGCGTAGGGCCCGCCGACGCCGATATCCGCCTGCCCGCTGACCACCGCCTGCGCGGCGATGTCCTCGGACTTCAGATAGGTCATCTCGACCTCGACGCCCTTGGTCTTGGCGAGCTCGAAGGCGGCGAGCAGATGCAGGTTCTCGACGCTGGCGATGTCGCCATAGGCGACGCGCACCTTCGCTTCCGCCTGCGGCGCCGCCAACAGTACGGCACCGAAACCAATCGCGAGCGCCGCGCCGGACAGTGTCCAAGGCCCCTTCGTCAAATTCTTGAGCATTTCCAGTCTCCCATGACGGCCAGGCGGTTGGATCCGCCGCTGATCAACCTGCGGATCGAGCCGCGAGGTCAGATACCAATTTGCATTTGGTCTATAATGGAGCTAACGCTTGGTCAAGGTCAAATCCACTTGACCCGGCGTAACAGCCGCGACATAGATTGAACCAATTCCATATTTGGTTGATGCGCATGGACAGCCTGACCACCGACGCCGACCCGCACACGCAGAAGAGCACCGTGACCCAGTTGCGGGCCTTTCTCGCCCAGAGCGACCTGCCCGACGACGGCCGGCTGCCGCCCGAGCGCGAGCTCTCGGCGGCGCTCGGCATCTCGCGCACCGAGCTGCGCAAGGCGCTCGACGTGCTGGAGGCGGAAGGGCAGATCTGGCGGCATGTCGGCAAGGGCACCTTCATGGGCAGCCGGCCGCTCGACACCTTCGCCGACATCGCGGCGCTGGCACGGCGCTCCAACCCGGCGGAAGTGATGCGCGCCCGCATCGTGATCGAGCCGGAGATCGCCCGCGCCGCCGCCTTCACCGCCACGCCGGCCGACATCACCGAGATGCGGCTGTGCCTCGCCCGCTCGCGGCAGGCCGACAGCTGGCGGCAATATGAGGGCTGGGACACCCGCCTGCACCGCACCATCGCCGAGGCGACGCAGAACGGCCTGCTGCTCGGCCTGTTCGACACGCTGAACGCGGTGCGCCGCGCCGTGACCTGGGGTCGGCTGCGCGCCCTGCCGGTGCGCCCGGCGCCGGATCATCACAGCTTCCGGGAGCACGAGGCGATCGTCGACGCCATCGAGCACCGCGACATGGCCGGGGCCGCCAATGCCATGCGCAACCATTTGCGCACGGTGGAACGCAAGCTGCTCGACAAGCAGCTGCGCGCCGCCGAAGAAGGCTGAATCGCCACCATATCGCGACCAATGATCACATTGGATTGATACCGGTCGGCCTTTGCGGCGACCATCGGGGAGGCATGGCAGCGTGCCGCCTCCCTCACCTCAAGGCCGGTGCGGTGGACGGTGCGGCCAATCCGGGCCACCGCGACCGATCCGGCCGGCATCATCGACCACGGGCCGGTGAGGTGGACGATCCGGGCGATACGGCGCCGAAAATGGCCGATGAGGACGACGCCGCGGCAGGCAGAGGATGCCGAACCGCTCTCTGGCTGCTAGGCTGGCGTGCCGCATCGCAACCTGGGGCTCCGCCGTGACCGATCCCGCTGCCGTCCCTGCCCTCTTCGTCGTCAATGCCGGCTCCTCCAGCATCAAGTTCAAGCTCTACCGGGTGGTGGGCGACGATATCGCCCTCGAGCTCGGCGGCGCGCTCGACGGCATCGGCCGGCTGCCGCGCCTCAAGGTGAAGGACGCCGCCGGCGCCACGCTGGTCGACCGCTCCTTCGCCGCCGACGAGGTCGCCACCGCCACCGTCGCGCAGCACGTGATCGGCGACTGGCTGCTGCCGCACCTCGACGGCTACCATATGATCGGCATCGGCCATCGCGTGGTGCATGGCGGGCCGACCTTTTCCGGCCCGGTGATCGTCGACGACAAGGTGATGGAGACCCTGACCGGCTTCATCCCGCTGGCGCCGCTGCACCAGCTGAGCAATCTCGACCCGATCCGGGTGCTGCGCGAGCGGCGGCCGGAGCTGCCGCAGGTCGCCTGCTTCGACACCGCCTTCCATCGCGGCCACCCCGAATTGTCCGAGCGCTTCGCCCTGCCCCGCGCGCTCTATGACGAGGGCGTGCGGCGCTACGGCTTCCATGGCCTGTCCTATGAATATGTCGCCTCGGCTCTGCGCCTCGCCGAGCCGGAGATCGCCGGCGGCCGGGTGGTGGTGGCGCATCTCGGCTCCGGCGCCTCCGCCTGCGCGCTGCGCGACGGGCGCAGCATCGAATCCACCATGGGCTTCACCGCGCTGGACGGGCTGCCGATGGGCACGCGCTCCGGCGCGCTCGACCCCGGCGTGGTGCTGCACCTGATCGAGCAGAAGGGCCTGTCCGCCGCCGAGGTCGGGCGCATGCTGTACAACCAGAGCGGGCTGCTCGGCCTCTCCGGCATCAGCAACGACATGCGCGAACTCATCGCCAGCCCGGCGCCGGAGGCGGCGCTGGCGGTGGAGTTCTTCTGCCTGAAGGTGGCGCAGGCGGTGGCGGCGCTGGCCACCACGCTGGGCGGGCTCGACGCCCTCGTCTTCACCGCCGGTATCGGCGAGCATTCGCCGGAGGTGCGCGCCGGCATCGCCGGGCGGCTGGCCTGGCTCGGCGTGCGGCTCGACGCGGCGGCGAATGCCGCCGGCGCGCCGCGCATCGAGGCGGCCGACAGCGCCGTGCCGCTGCTGGTCGTTCCCACCGACGAGGAACGCATGATCGGCCGCCACACGCTGCACATGCTGGCGGGACGGGCCGGCTAGAGCGGCGGTCTCTGCGGCCGGCGGGATAGAGGCCGCTGGCGCGAGCTGCCGACGGGGCATCGCGACTATCGGCCGGTTGACGGCTTCGCCGAACCGGAAGGCCCGGCCTGGACGACGTACTCGACCTTGCGGACGACGCCCGCAGCTCTTGAGAAGCCCACCGCCGAGAGGACCGTCCGGACCCGCTCGCCCGAAACGAAAAGAGCGGAGCCAGACCATCCTGTCCGACCCCGCCCTTCGAATGCTGCCAAAAGGATCTCGCGACCCCGTCCGGCCCGGAAAGCCGGCCTTGTCGGCCGGCCCGCCGATCAGAACTTGTAGTTCACGCCGATGCGGACGACGTTGGTGTTGATGTGGCCCCAGTTGTCGAAGCCGCCCGGCAGCTGCGGCTTGGTGTCCGGGTCGCCGAGATAGAGGTACTCGCCCTTGACGGTCCAGTTGTCGGCGAAGGCGTACTCGACGCCGGCACCCACGGTCCAGGTCCAGTAGTCGGCCGAGGCGTCGTAGGCAACGCCGCCGATGTTGCCGCTGACCGAAGTCTGGCCGTAGGCGGCACCGGCGGTGCCGTACACCAGGACGCGATCCCAGGCGTAACCGATACGGCCGCGGATGGTGCCGAAATAGTCGGAGTCCCAATCGTTGCCGTACCAGGTGGAGCCGGCGATGCCGCCATAGCTGCCGCTGCCGGCGACGCCCTGGATATCAGCCTCGATA
This sequence comes from Ancylobacter sonchi, assembly GCF_018390695.1. Classification (GTDB taxonomy): domain Bacteria; phylum Pseudomonadota; class Alphaproteobacteria; order Rhizobiales; family Xanthobacteraceae; genus Ancylobacter; species Ancylobacter sonchi. The sequence goes on from NZ_JAHBGF010000028.1 coordinate 628,730, forward strand.
CCGAACACCCACGAGTCGACCTGGTAGTTGTAGCCAACCTGGGCGCCGTAGGTGAAGCCGCTGCCGCTGCCGGCCCACATACCGGAGCCGTAGCCGTCGATGGACGAGCCACCCGAGCCGTCCGCCCAGAGGTAGCCGATGTTGCCGCCGATGTAGAAGCCGGTCCAGGTGAACACCGGCACCGGGGCGATCGGGGCCTTCACCGGATACTTGGCGGCCAGATCGGCGGCGAGAGCCGGGCTGGCCAAGGCAACGACGCTGACAGCAGCAAGGAGAAACTTCTTCATGGCCAGAACCCTTCGAAATCTGAAGTCGACGTCAGCTTCCCAGCCCACACGCCAACATTCACTGGAAACTTTGATGAGCTGATCATGCCGCAACGCAGGGGCAGATAAAATGACAAATATGTCACACGCCCAAGTCATTCATCGCACTGCTACCCCGCCAACCCGGCCAAGGCGGCCTCCGACCGACGCCATCGCTAGTTTAGGAGGACGTGTCGTTCGCACTCCCGCCCGCGGGGACCGCGATTGCCTCACAGATAAACCTTCATCTCCTAGGTTAATATTCCATATCTTTTTCCGAAAAGGATAGCTTTCATCCGGACACTCGCCTGCGCCATGGCCGGAACATCACGCATCGCTGAATATTTTATTTTTTCTACTGAACAAAAATTGCGTGCAATTCACCACCAAGGTTGGATTGTTACGAGAATCGGCGATTGCAAGGCGTCGCTCCCTCGCCTTGCCCGCCATTGCACTGCCGTATTCTAGGTTGCATACCGATGTCCCGCGTGTATGCGCCGCCGCGGCCGTAAGGCCCGACGCCACCCGCAGCAGCGGCGTTGCAGTTCAGCCACAGGGATGCGGCTTTCCACATCACCGCCCTGTGATGAGGAGCGTACCTGCCGTTAGGTCAGGGCAGCATTTCCTCGGGTACCGCAAATGGCCGGCTACCCAGTTCGCCGTCGAGGCGCGGCAGGCGGCCGGCGGCGACTTCCTCGTCGTGCCAGTCGTTCCACGCCTTCCAATAGGCGATGCGCATCGGCGATTCACTGAATTCCGAAATCGCTCCCGCCCCGGACTGGGTGAGCGACAGCCCGTGCCGGCGGCCCAGCGTCAGCACCAGCCGGACCACCGACAGCGCCATCGAACCGAAATGCAGGCGCACCCGCTGCAGGAATTCGCGGTCGGCGCCGAAGCGCACCGGGTCGAACAGCCCGACCTCGGCGAACACGTCGGCGGTGAAGAAGGTCGAATGCGGGCACTCCTCGACATAGCGGCCGCGCATGCCGCATTCGATGGTGGCGTCCGAGCGCACCCGCAGCCATTGCGAGGTCGTGCATTTCAGCTCGGGCTGCGCCTGCATGACACGCAGATGATGCGCGACATGGGTGCGCAGCCAGAAATCGTCAGCGTCGCACAGGGTGACGTAGTCGCACCCGGCGCGCAGCGCCTCGGCGATGCCGAGATTCTTCGCCGCATAGGTCCCGACATTGCGCGGCGTGCGCAGATAGGTCAGCTGGCCCTCCGCCGCCAGCGGCGCGCAGATCGCCTCGGTGCCGTCGGACGAACAGTCGTCGACGACGATGAGGCGCACGCCCGGCACGCTCTGGCCGAGCACGCCCTCGATGGCGCGGGCAAGGTGCTCCTGCGCGTTGAAGGCGGTCATCACCACCGCCACCCGGGCGTCCGCCGCCTCGACGTCGCGGCTGAGATCGACGACGGTGTCGAGGCCGAATTCGTCCCAGGCGAGCTCCATGTCGTCGCGGCGGAACACGTCGCGCAGGATCCTGGTCTTCTCGCCGCGCTGGCTCAGCACGTTATGCAGCGCGATCAGATACTGCACCGGCGGCGGGGTTTCCGGCGGCTGGGCATCGATGACCTCGCGGATCGATACTTCCGCCTCATGCGTGCGGCCGCGCTCCAGATGGTACTCGCAATAGAGCACCTGGCCCGACACGGTGGAACGGCAGCTGAGCACGCCGGCCCGCTCCAGAAGGCGGCAGGCCTCGTCCTTGTCCTGATAGGCGACGAGCACCGCCCGGTTCACCAGCGGCTGCTTCAGCAGCGGGCGGATATTCGACCATTCCTCCAGCCAGGCGCGCGCCTCGTCGTGCCGGCCGAGGCGGAAGGCGGTGTACCAGAGCCCGTCGAGGAAGCGCGGGTCGTAATCCTGCCCCGGTGCGCGCCGGGCGGCCGCGCGGCTGAGCAGATCGTGCGCCCGCTCGAAATAGCGGACCTGCAGATAGTGGCGGACGGCGATGTCGAGCAGCATCTGCCGCTCCGGGCCGACGCTCTCCGGCGTGTCCAGCCATTCGAGCATGCGCAGCGCCGTCGCCCGCTGGGCGTGGAAGAAATCCTCCAGCCAGATCGCCACGGTCTGCTGGCCGAACGCCTCGGCGAACAGCCCGGTGCGCAGCACCTGCCGCAACAGGGCGTCGACCTGCGCGTGCGGCACCCTGTTCAGCGCCGCCGCCAGCTCGCGCTGGAGGTCCGCCCGCATCTCCACGAAGCCGGGCAAGGGCGGCAGCACGTCGCGCATGCGCGGAACGCGCTGCTCCGGCAGACGGGCGCGCAGCTCCTCGGCATGGCGCTCGAAGGCGCGGCTGGTGTGCACCGCCGCCACCTGATCGCCGATCCAGCTGGCCAGCCCGCGCTCGCTGGCACTGCCGAGATAGGAGGCGACGAGATTCGCCGTGTCGTCGCGCACCGCGAAGATCGGATGCGCGGCGATGTCGGGAAAGCCGGTCTCGTGCAGGAAGCCGCGGAACTTGCGGAAGCCAGCCAGCACGGGCCGGACATAGGCGGGCAGGAACTCGTCAGATCGGAGCTCGTGCGATCGGGGCTCGTGGGATCGGGGCTCGGCCAAGATCATGCGTCCGCCATTTGGAATCTGAGCGGTCCAGCCTCGGCGGCGGCCGCTCCGACCCGGTTTAGAGAATCCCTCGCGGCTTCACAATCGGCCGTCACAATTCGGCGCTGCCGGGCAGCGCGACGGCAAGGATGTCGAGTGCGAGGCGCAGCCGCAAGGGCATGTGCGGCGCCTGCGGCCACAGCGCATGGGTGGCGAAGACCAGTTGCGGCAGGTCCTTCAGCACCGGCACAAGGGTGCCGGCCCGCACCCGGTCGCGGACCAGCCAGCAGGGCAGCCAGCCGAGGCCGTGGCCGGCCTCCGCCGCGTCGGCGATGGCTTCGAGATCGTCGAGGCGCAGCCGGCTCGGCGGTGTCACCTCCCTGAGCCCGTCGGCCAGCGGAAACTGCCAGACGCGGATGCGGCCGGCCCGCCCATAGGTGACGGCGTGATGGGCGGCGAGAGCGTCGAGATCGCGCGGCGCGCCGTGCGCGGCGAGATAGGCGGGGGCGGCGCACACCACCATGCGCTGCATGCCGACCGTGCGCGCCATCAGCCCGGCGCCGTCGCCGAGGGCGCCGTTGCGGATGGCGAGGTCGAAACCGTCCTCGACGAGATCGACCGGCCGGTCGCTGAAGGAGAGGTCGAGTTCCAGCTTCGGGTGCCGCGCCGCCAGCTGGGCCAGCACCGGGGCGACGCAGCGCCGGCCGAACAGCACGGGCATCGACACCCGCAGGCGCCCGGTCGCCTCGCGCCGGCCCGATTCCAGCACGGCATGCCCGGCGCGCAATTCCTCCAGCGCGCGCAGACAGCGCTCGTAATAGAGCTGGCCGTCCTCGGTGAGCGCCTGGCTGCGCGTGGTGCGCTGGAACAGCCGGGTGCCGAGCCGCGCCTCCAGCCGTGCCACCGTCTTGGCGACCGCCGAGCGGGTGAGGTTGGCCCGCTCGGCGGCGGCGGCGAAGCTGCCCGCCTCCACCGCCGCGACGAAGACGTCGAGCCCGCTCAGCACCTCGCGCATCCGATTGGCTCCCATTCGGCGACAATTCGGCGAATTCTTATCGCCACTGCGTCCCATCCATCAACGATACATCGGAAGCCACCCTATCGCGCAAGCAGGAGTTGGCCATGAGCGAGACGATGAAACGCTGGGAGATGGACGGCCTCGGCCGCCACAGTCTGGAACTGCGGGAGGTGGCGCGTCCCACCCCGCGCGCCGGCGAGGTGCTGGTGCAGGTCCGCGCGGCGTCGCTGAACTATCGCGACAAGCTGATGATCGAGACCGGAATGGGTCTCGCCCTCGACTACCCGTTCACCCCGGCCTCCGACCTCGCCGGCACGGTGGTGGCGACCGGCGCGGGCGCGACCCGCTTCCGGGAGGGCGAGCGGGTGATCTCCACCTTCTCGCCGGGCTGGATCGAGGGCCGGCCGCTCGGCGACGCCCGCCGCCCGCCCTACCGCACGCTGGGCGGCACCCTTCCCGGCGTGCTGGCGGAATATGTCGCCTTCCCCGAGGACTGGTTCGTGCGGGCGCCGGCCAGCCTCGACGACGCGGCGGCCAGCACCCTGCCCTGCGCCGGGCTCACCGCGTGGTTCGCGCTGGTGGAAACCGGGCGGCTGCATGCCGGCGAGACGGTGCTGATCGAGGGCACCGGCGGGGTGGCGCTGTTCGGCGTGCAGATCGCCCACGCCCATGGCGCCGAGGTGATCGTGATCTCCGGCAGCGCCGACAAGCTGGAGCGGGCAACGGCACTCGGTGCCCGCCACGGCATCGACCGCTCGCGGACCGACTGGGTGGAGGCGGTGCTGGCGCTGACCGGCGATCGCGGCGTCGACCACATCATCGAGACCGTCGGCGGCGCGCATACCGGCAAGGCGGTGCAGGTCGCCGCCGTCGGCGGGCGCATCTCGCAGATCGGCGTGCTGGAAGGCTTCGAGATCACCCTGCCCGGCGGCCCGCTGATGCTGAAGAACGTGACGCTGCAGGGCATCAGCGTCGGCCATCGCCGGGCGTTGGAGGATTTCGTCGCCGCCGTCGAGCGTACCGGCCTCGAGCCGGTGATCGACGCCCGCTACCCGCTCGCCGCGCTGCAGGACGCGCTCGACCATCTCGACCGCGGCGCCTTCGGCAAGATCGTGGTGGAAATGGCGTAGCAGACGCTCGCCAGCGCTGGCGCTCAGCCGGGCCGGTCGATGCGGATGAGGGCGAGGCCGCTCTCCGCATCGACGCGCTTGTGCAGATGCGCCGGCGTCTCGGTCAGGATGATCTCCAGCGTCGGGCGGACATGGCCCTCGGTGAGATGGCCGGCCAGGGCGCTGCCGTCCCGCCGCCCGAGCACGACATGCACATGGATGGCCGGCTTGCCCTGCGGGTCGAGCGCGACGTCGCCGGACAGCGACGCCACCTCGACCTGCTCGCGCACCGGGATCTTGTCATAGGCCTTCCGCTCCCAGTCGAAATAGCTGATCACCGCCTCGCGGAAGGCACCGATGGCGGAGATATGCGCCGCCAACAGGCCTTCCCGCGCGGCGAAGGCCTGAAGCGAGGCCATCGCCTCGTCGCCGGTCTCCAGGATGATCGCGAATGTGCGCAGGCCATTCGCCTCGGCAAGCTTCTTCGTCTGCACGGGACACCTCGTCTTCGGTTGCGAACCGGCAACGGCGGGGGATGCCGGGCGTTCCCCCACCCGCGACATCGTGAAGCCGAAAGGGGTGCGCAATGAGGACGGCGGCGCGAAAAGGCTTTTTCTGTAATCGTTACAAACTGAAAGCCGCAAAAACCACAATGGCGGCACGATGACCTTGGCGACGGATGATCTATACTCGGGATGGTTTGACGCTGACCGAGGCGATGGCGTAAGCGGGAGGCGATGACACGCCGACGGCGCCCCGTCTTCAGGAAGGACACCGCTTGAATTCGCCGCTCATCTCGCCTCTGGTCTCCGCCACGCCGCTGGCTTCCGACGCCGTACCGCTGTTCGACCTCGACGGCGTGTGCTTCTCCGTGCCCGGACGGGTGCTGCTGGCGCCGCTGACGCTGTCGCTGCCGGCCGGCCGCGTCGTCGGGCTGATCGGCCATAACGGCTCGGGCAAGTCGACGCTGCTGAAGATCCTCGCCCGCCAGCAGCCGGCCTCGGCCGGGTCGCTGCGCTTTGCCGGGCGGGCGCTCGGCGAATGGAACGACCGCGGCTTCGCGCGCAAGCTCGCCTATCTGCCGCAGGCGACGCCGGCGGCGGCCGGGATGCTGGTGCGCGAGCTGGTGGCGCTCGGCCGCTATCCCTGGCACGGCGCGCTCGGCCGCTTCTCCGACCTCGACCGGCACAAGGTCGAGGAGGCGATCGAGCTGACCGGCATGGAAGGCTTCGCCGACCGGCAGGTCGACACATTGTCCGGCGGCGAGCGGCAGCGGGCCTGGCTGGCGATGCTGGTGGCGCAGGACGCCGACTGCCTGCTGCTCGACGAGCCGACCTCGGCGCTCGACATCGCCCATCAGCTCGAAGTGCTGGCGCTGGTGCGGCGGCTGTCGGCGGTGAAGGAACTGAGCGTCATCGCCGTGCTGCACGACATCAACATGGCCGCGCGCTTCTGCGACGAGTTGCTGGCGCTGCGCGAGGGCCGGCTGATCGCTCGCGGCACGCCGGCCGAGATCGTCACGCCGGCGCGGCTGGAGACGATCTACGGCGTGCCGATGGAAGTGCTGGCACGCGGCGACGGCACGCCGCTCGCCGTGCCGGCCTGAAGATGACCGGCGGCCGGGATCCGGCCGCCGGGTAACAGGGTTTCTGCCTCGGGTCTTGCTTCAGGTCGCGATGGCGGCGCGACGGGTGCGCACGCCGAGCAGCACGATGAGCGCGGCGCCGAGCAGCACCAGGCTGGCGCCGGCGAACACCCCGGCCGCGCCGTCCATCTCGAACACCAATCCGCCACCGGCGGCACCCAGCGAGATCGCCAGCTGCACGGCCGCCACCAGAAGGCCGCCGGCGGTCTCGGCCTGGTCGGGCACGGTGCGGGTGAGCCAGGTCGACCAGGCGACCGGCACCGCTCCGAAGGCCAGGCCCCACAGCGCGATCAGCCCGGCATGGCCCATCGGGTTGCCGTGCAGGGTGACGAGCGCGATGCCGAGCGCGCCCATCAGCAGCGGCATCGACAGCAGCGCCAGCTTCAGGCTGCGCTCGATCAGCGGGCCGGCGAGCAGCGTGCCGACGAAATTGGCGAGGCCGAAGCCGAGCAATATGCCGGACATGGCGTTGATGCCGACGCCGGTCACCGTCTCCAGGAACGGCCGGATATAGGTGAACACCGCGAAATGGCCGGCGAAGGCCAGCATCGCCGCCAGCATGCCGAGCGCGATGCCCGGCCGGCGCAACACTTCGCCCAGCGTGCGCAGGCTGGCCGAACCGCTCGGCGCCATGCGCGGCAGGGTGACGATCTGCGCGACGATGGTGAGCACGCCGAGGCCGGCCACCAGCAGGAACACCGCGCGCCAGCCGATGAGGTGGCCGAGATAGCTGCCGACCGGCGCGGCGAAGATGGTCGCCGCCGAGACACCGGAGAAGATCATCGACAGCGCGCGCGGCACCAGCGCTTCCGGCACCAGCCGCATGGCGAGCGCCGCCGACATCGCCCAGAAGCCGCCAATGGCGACGCCGAGCAGCACCCGCCCGGCCAGCAGCAGGGTCAGGTTCGGCGCGAAGGCCACCAAGAGGTTGGAGATCACCAGCAGCACGGAGAAGCCGATCAGCAGATGCCGGCGGTCGATTTTCTGGGTCACGGCGGCGACCAGCAGGCTGGCGACCAGCGCCACCAGCGCGGTCGCCGTCACCGCCTGCCCGGCGGCGCCCTCGGTGATGCCGAGTTCCGCCGCCATCGGCGTGAGCAGGCTGGCCGGCAGGAACTCCGCCGTCACCAGCCCGAACACGCCGAGCGTCATGGCGCCGACGGCGGCCCAGGCCGGCTGTTCCTGAGTCGCGGCGGCTTCTTCAAGCGTGAGCGCGTCGCTCATCTCGAATCCTTTCGAAGAGGAATGTTGCATGGCAGCAGGCTAGGCTGGATTCCCCGGACGAGATATGCCAGCCTGTCCGTCATGCTTGATCGTTCGTCCGAAAATGCTGCGATGCCGTTCCCTGCCCCGCCGCCCTTCGACGTGGTGAGCGAGCTGCTCGTCGGTATGCGCCTCGTCGGGCTGAACTACCGGCGGATTCAGATCTCGCCGCCCTTCGGGCTCGGCTTCGGCGGGGCGGACGATCGGGCACAGTTCCATTTCGTCGCGCAGGGCACGGTGTTCCTGCGCCGGCCGGGCGAGCCCGACCAGAAGCTGGAGGCCGGCTCCGCCGTGCTGCTGCCGCATGGCGGCGCGCACGACCTCGTCTCCGAGCCGGAGGTACCGAGCCGCGAGATCGCCGCCTTCTGCGCCGCGCCGCTGTGCCGGGCGGTGGGCGACATCAAGCAGTGCGACGACGGCGTCTGCCGCAGCAAGGACGTGGTGATCTTCAGCGGCTGCATGGGCTTCGAGCTCGGCAGCCTCACGCCGCTGGTGGCGGTGATGCCGGCGGTGATGTCGGTCTCGACGCTGCTGTGCCGCTACCCCGAAATGCTGCCGATGCTGGAAGCGATGGAGCGCGAGGCGCGCGGCGAGCGGGCGGGCTTCGCCGGCATCCTCGCGCGGCTTGCCGAAGTGGTATCGGCCTTCATCGTGCGGGCCTGGGTGGAGAGCGGCTGCGGCGCGGCGACCGGCTGGCCGGCGGCGCTGCGCGACCCGCGCCTCGGCCGGGTGATCGCCGCCGTGCATCGCGACCCCGGCCGCGACTGGACGGTGGCCGACCTCGCCGCCGAGATGGGCTCGTCACGCTCGGTATTCGCCGAGCGTTTCCTCGACGTGACCGGCATGACGCCGCTGCGCTACCTCACCGAGCTGCGCATGCGGCTGGCGGCGCAGTGGATCACCCGCGACCGCGTCTCGATCGAGGACGCCGCGCACCGGCTCGGCTACGGCTCGCAGGCGGCGTTCAGCCGGGCCTTCAAGCGGGTGATCGGCCACGCGCCGGGCGCCATGCGGGCCGGCAGCCGCGCGGGAGAAGCGACCTCGCGTGCGGCTGAGTAGCGGGACTGCCGATCGGGGCGACCGTCAGCCCTGATTGGCCTTGCGGACGATGTCGACCAGCTTCGGCACATAGTCGTCGCCATGGCCGAGACCCACCGCCAGCCCGAAGGAATTGCGCACCGCCGCGCCCATCGGGTTGCCGGTGCCGAGCGCGTTGGCGAGGCTCGCCAGATAGGTGGTGTCCTTGAAGGCGTTGCTCAGGGTGAACTTGTGCGCCTCCGGATCCTTGTCGAGGAACCATTTCGAGAAGGTCTGGTAGAAGCCGCAATCCATCCGGCCGCCGCGGATGACGCTGTCAAAGGTCTTGTCGGCGATGCCGGTCTTGTCGGCGATCATCAGCGCCTCGGCATAGAGCGCCGCGTAGCCCATCGACAGGAAGTTGTTGATGAGCTTCATGGTGTGGCCGGAGCCGAGCGGGCCGGTATGCACCACCTTGCCGGCGAAGGCGTCGAGGATCGGCTTGGCGCGGGCGAAGGTCTCGTCGCTGCCGCCGGCCATCACGTCGAGCGTGCCGGCCTCCGCCTCCACCGGGGTGCGCCCGAGCGGGGCGTCCATCAGGGTGATGCCGTCGGCCGCCAGCGACGCCGCCAGCTTCAGCGTCACCGAGGGGTCGGAGGTCGAGCAGTCGATCACCAGCAGCGGCCGGCCGGCGGCGCGCAGGCTGTCCGGCCCCTCGAACAGCGCCTGCACCTGCGGCGAGCCGGTGACGCACAGCACGACCACGTCGACCGTCTCGGCCATCTCGCGCGGGGTCTTCGCCTCGGTGGCGCCGAGGGAAATGAGGTTCTCGACCGGCGCGCGGTTGCGGTGGCCCATCACCGTGAGCGGCCAGCCCTTGGTGACGAGGTTCTTCGCCATGCCATGGCCCATGAGGCCGACGCCGATAAAGCCGATACGTTCTTTCGTCATGACCCGTCATCTGTGGTTGGAGGGAGCGCGTCCTGCCGGGCGCCCCGGTCGGTTCACCGCCATCCTCGGCGGCTGTAGAGGTAGCGCTGGAACGAGCGCAGGTCGGAGCAGCGCAGATGCCGCGCCGCCGTCGCGTCGCCGGCTTCGATCGCCATCACAAGTTCGTCCTGTATGTGCAGGGTAAAGCTCACGAAATCCGGATCATGCGGCAGGTCGACGGCGAGGCAGGAGGCGATGAACGGCGCGTAGCGCAGCCGCAGCCGCATCACCATGTCGATCAGCACCGGCGATTTCGAGCCGTGCACCAGCGCGATGTTCCAGCCGCGGATCGCCTTCATCGTCGCGAGGTGGTCCTGCTCGGGATAGTGCACCCGCATCGTGTCGGTGTGCCCGTAGAGCGGGCGCGCCTCCTCCGGGCATTTGCGGGCGGCGAACTGCGCCGCCGCCTCGCCTTCCAGCAGCATGCGGATGGTCCAGATCTCGTCCGCCTGCTCGCGCGAGAGCTGCGGCACGCGCACCGCCCGGCCGGGGATGACCTCCAGCGCCGAATCCGCGACCAGCTTGCTGACAGCCTCGCGGACCGGTTGCATGGAGGTATTGAGGAGGGTGGCGAGCTTGCGCAGGCTGATCCGCGTATCGGGAAGCCAGGCGCCGTCGACGATGCGGCTTTCCAGCTCCCGATAGATGTGATGCGCAAGCGTGGAACTCGACAGTCCCGGCCGGTCCACGATGCTGTCTTCGACCATGCCACTCCCCCCAGATATTGCCGGCGATATTGTCTTTATCGCCGGCAATATCACGGAACTCCCAGGCCACGTAGCTAGGCGCCGGCCTTCTCGGCGAGCTGGGCGGTGAGGCCGTCCATGGTCTTGCCGAACAGGTCGATGGCCTCGTCGCACTCCGCCTTGGTGATGCAGAGCGCCGGCGAGAACGACACCACCTCGATGAAGGGCAGCGCGCGGATCATCAGCCCGCTCTCCTGCGCCTTGCCCGCAACCAGACGGTGCACGGCGTCGGTGGCCTGGAACGGACGGCGGGTGGCGCGGTCGGCGCTGAACTCGACGCCGATCATCAGCCCCTCGCCGCGCACCTCGCCGACGAAGGGGTGCTCCGCCAGGCGCTCGCGCAGGCCGGCGAGCAGATAGGCGCCGGTATCGGCGGCGTTGCCGATCAGCCCCTCACCTTCCATGATGTCGAGATTGGCCATGGCGATGGCGGCGCCGACCGGATGGCCGGAATAGGTGAAGCCGTGCATCACCGGGCCGTATTCCGCCGAGCCGGCCTCGAACACCTTCCACATGCGCTCGGAGATCACCGAGGCCGACATCGGGAAATAGGCGCTGGTCAGCCCCTTCGCGAGCGTCACGATGTCCGGCTTCAGCTTGTAGAGGCCGGTGGCGAACCACTCGCCGGTGCGGCCGAAGCCGGTGATGACCTCGTCGGCGATCAAGAGGATGTCGTGGCGGTCGAGCACCGCCTGCACCCGCTCGAAATAGCCGGCCGGCGGAATGAGCACGCCGCCGGTGCCCATGATCGGCTCGGCGATGAAGGCGCCGATGGTGTCCGCGCCCTCGCGGGCGATCAGCGCCTCGAGATCGGCGATCAGCCGGTCGCAGAAGGCGGCCTCGCTCTCGCCCGGCGCGGCGAAGCGGTAGTAATGCGGGCACTCGGTGTAGACCACCTCGCCTTCCGGCAGGCTCCACGCCTTGTGGTAGGACGGGATGCCGGTGAGCTTGGCCGCCGCCATGGTCAGCCCGTGATAGGCGCCCATGCGGGAGATGACCTTCTTCTTCTCCGGGGTGCCGCGCAGATTGGCGTAGTAGCGGACCAGCTTGAAATTGGTGTCGTTGGCGTCCGAACCGGAGGTGCCATAGAACACCCGCGCCAGATGGTCGGCGCCGGCATGGTCGTGGAACAGGCCGAGGATGCGGTCCGACAGGCGGATGGTCGCCTCGTTGGAGGCCGAGCCGAACAGGTGCCAGTAATTGAGGTCGAGGATCGCCTTCTTCGCCGCCTCGGCGATCTCCGGCCGGCCATAGCCGATGTTCACGCACCACAGGCCGCCGGAACAGTCGAGGATCGGCTTGCCCTTGTGGTCGGTCAGGCGCACGCCCTTGGCGCTGCCCATGATCTGCGGGCCGCTCGCCATGTGCTGGGCGATCGAGGTCAGGGGATGGAACAGGCTGTTGCGGTCCATCTCCTCGAGCGAATAATTGCTGTCGGACGTATCGAGATCGAGCATGTCAGGGACTTTCCGAGACGGCGGGAGGGAACCGGCGGAGACCGCCGGCACAGGAAGGCGTTGAGGGGGAAGCCGGGTCCGTTCTTGTCGAGCTTCAGTTCTTGTCGAGCTTCAGTTCTTGTCGAGCTTCACGAACAGCACCCAGAAGAACGCGCCCATCACCGGCAGCGTCACCGCCAGCAGGATGGTGGTGAGCGAGAAGATGATCGGCACCTGCGATTGCTGCGACGCCGCCATGGCCCAGTTGTAGATCGGCATGGTGGTCTCGATGCCGCGCACGAACAGCGAGCGCGGCAATTCGTTGAACGACAGCAGGAAGCCGAAAATCCCGGCGCCGAGGATGCCCGGACGCAGGATCGGCATCTCGATGTCCCAGAAGCGCCGCCAGGGCGAGGCGCCGAGATCCTCCGCCGCGTCGAGCAGGCGCAGGTCGAAGCGGCTGGCCACCACCAGCACCAGAAGGATGCAGAACGGCAGCGCCCAGACCAGCTGGGCGAGGAAGATCGACCACATGCCCAGCGTCAGATTGAGCATGGTGCGCAGGAAGATGAACAGCGCCGCCCCCATGGTGAGGCCGGGCACGAAGAGCGGCATCAGCACCAGCAGCAGCGAGGCGCCCGGCCGCGCCATGCGGGTCAACGCCCGGCCGACCAGTGTCGACAGCGCCATGCAGACCACCGCCACGCCGGCGCTCATCAACAGGCTGGTGTAGAGCGGCGGCCGCCAGCGGGCATCGGCGAACAGGGTGGCGTAGTTCTGGAAGGTCAGCGGATAGGGAATGCCGGCCAGCGGATTGGCGGTGAAGGACATCACCGCCAGCCACACCAGCGGGATGTAGATCATGACGATGGCGAAGACGCCGGCGCCCTTGGCGAGCGTCGTCCAGCGCGGCGAAGTACTGAGCCGGCGACGGGCGGAAGGCGCGGCGACGGCGCGGCGGGAATAGGTTTCCATGGCGGTGGCGGACATATCGGCCTCCCTCAGCGGCGCATGGCGACGAACATGGCGGCAAGATCGATCCGCCGGTGGACGACGCGGATCAGCGCCACGAGACACAGGCCGAGCAGCAGCACGACCAGCGTCGAGAGCGCCGCCGCCGTCGGGTATTTCAGCTGCTGCAGCGCCGAATTGACCGAATTGCCGAGCAGGTCGACGAAGCCGCCGCCGAGCAGTTGCGGTTCGACGAAGGCGGCCATCAGCGGCACCAGAGTGAAGACGATTCCGGCGACGATGCCGGGCAGCGCCAGCGGCAGGATGACGTTGAACAGGGTCTGCGCCGGGCTGGCGCCGAGATCGCCGCTGGCCTGGATGAACTCGTCGTCGATCAGCGCGATCGACATGAAGATCGGGAACACCATCGGCGGGAAATAGGTGCCGAGCAGGCCGAAATGCACGGCGAACTCGGAATAGAGCAGCCATTCCACCGGCTGGTCGACCAGCCCGAGCGACATCAGCGCGGTGTTGATGGCGCCGGTGGTGCCGAGGATCGAGCGCCAGACGATGATGCGCGAGGCAGCGTCGAGGAAGAAGGGGATCGTCAGCAGGGTGATGACCGCCGCCTTGACCGTCTTCGAGCGGCAGCCCTTGGCGAGCCACAGCGCGAAGGGAAAAGCGAGCAGGAACTCGATCACCGTCATGGTGAGCGCGACGCGCAGCGTGCGCACCACCGCCATCCAGCGGCCGGAATCGATCAGCGAGATCCAGGTCGCCAGCGTCGGCTCGTAGACGACACGGAACTGGCGCACCTGAAGGAAGCTGAACAGCACGATCACCACCAGCGGCACGATCACCAGAAGCGACCAGAACAGCAGGAAGCCCGGCACCATCAGCCGCGACGGCGACAGCCCGTCGAGCACGCGTTTCATGAGCGACCGGCGTGTGCCGGTATCCTGTGGGCCGGCGTCTTGATGATCGAGGATCGCGGTCATCGGCAGGGTTCCCTGAGCGTCGCAAGGCCGGGACGGAGACGGAAAGCCCGCCTGCCCATGGCGGGTGCCGCGCGGCCTCGCCGCGGCACGGGCAAGCGGTCTCCTGCAAGCTCCTGCAAGCGAACTCTTGTTAGGAGACCACTTGCAGGCGGGCTGGGCCCGCTCCGGCGCGGCCGGAGCGGGCGTCGCGTCAGGCGTTGAGGAAGCGCTGCCACTCCTCTTCCATCACCGCAGCGTTCTCCGGTACGACCTTGCAATAGAAGGGCTTCTGGAACTTGCGCTTCACCTTCTCATCGGTCCATTTCAGGTTGTCGATATCGGCCTGCGACCAGCCATGGTCGATGGCGTACTGCACGCCGAGATCCATGTTGGGGCCGGCATAGCCGCGCTCCTTGGCCTGGTAGGCGCGGTACTCGCCGCCGAGGAAGTAGTTGAGCAGCTTGTAGATGTTGGCGACGTTGTCGCGCTGCATGGCGGCGGTGGCGACGTTGGCGCCGTGGCCCCAGAGATAGTAGCCCTCGACGGTGAAGGCGTAGATGGTGGCGTTCGGCCCCAGCGCGTTGTTGGCTTCCTTGGTGGCCGGCTCCCAACAGTTGATCATGTCGACCTCCTTGTTGGAGAGCAGCTGCACCTGCTCCTCGAAGGCCGAGAAGATGGTGCGGAAATGCCCGGCCTTCTTGCGCTCGACCAGATAGTCGGCGACCACGCGCGCCTTGTCGGCCGGCAGGTCGGCCGGATCCTCGACGTCGAGCCGGCCGTGATGCTTGAGGAAATTCGCCGTCTCCGACATCGATTGCAGCCAGCTGCGGTCGATGGCGACGCGGCCCTTGACCTTCTCGCCCTCGAAGAAGGTGGTCCAGGGGATCTCGTCCATGCCGTTCGGATTGGCGTCGATCGCCGCGGCGAAGTAGCCGAAGCAGTCGCCATTGCCGATCACCGGCACGCCATACTGCTTGTCGTTGGCGCGCAGATAGGCGGCGCGCTTCCACGCATCCGGGGTGCGCTCCCACAGCGTCAGCTCGGGATTTTTCTCGTCGATCTCGGCAAAGAAGCCCTCGGGACCGAGGATGTCCTCCGAACCGCCGTCGAAGATGAAGATGTCGTGGGTCTGCCCGAGATTGTTGCCCATGACGTCGCGCATGAACACGCCGATATCGGCGTTGGTCGGCGTGTAGTCGATGGAGAGGCCGGTGGACTTGGTCATGATCGACCAGTCTTTGAGCTGGGCGGTGGTGACGCCGTAGCCCTTGACCGTCTGGCCGGCAGCCCAGGCCTCCTGCGAGATGCCCGGCATCACCGAGGCGGCGGCGCCGAGCGCCGACATGGAAAGCACGGTACTGAGGAAGTCGCGACGTGACATGTCGAAGTCGGATTTAGCGATCTTGCCGTCTGTCATTACGGTCTCCTTCGCCGGTAAGGCGTGCTGGAAGGGTGTTGTTTTTCGCGGGTTCAGTACTCTTCAGGCGTTCATCACTATGCAGTCGCCCTTCTTCCATCGGACGAAGGACGGGTGCCGGGCCGACGAGGCCGCATCCCAGATGCGGGCCTTGAGCGGACCGAGCGCGGTCTTGACCGTTCGGTCGAGATACTTACCCTTGTAGATCGAGGCCTCGGCCACGCAGTCGAGCACGTTATGCTCCCCCGAGGCGTCGGGCGGCGCGTCGCTGAGTTGCAGCCATTCGGCGCGCATGCCGACCGCCACCTTGGCGCCCGGCTGCGGGGCGGACTTGCCGGTCCAGCGCCCGTCGATGCGGCGCTCGCCCACCGCGACGCTGGCCCAGCCATCGGACACCGCGACGAGTTCGCCCTCGAAGCAGTTGTCGACGCCCATGAATTTGGCGGCGAAGCTGCTGATCGGGCTGTCGAAGATCTCCGCCGGCGGGCCGGCCTGCTCGATCTTGCCCTTGCGCATCAGGATGATGCGGTCGCTCATGGTGAGCGCCTCTTCCTGGCTGTGGGTGATGTAGATGAAGGTCATGCCGAGCTGCTTATGCAGCTGCATCAGCTCCACCTGCATGTCGACGCGCAGCTTCTCGTCCAGCGCGCCCAGCGGCTCGTCGAGCAGGAGGATCGCCGGGCGCGGCACCAAAGCGCGGGCGAGCGCCACGCGCTGGCGCTGGCCGCCGGACAGCTGGTGGACCTTGCGGTCGTACATCTCCTGAAGCTGCACCAGGCGCAGCGCCTCGCGGGCGCGGGCCTCGCGATCCTTCGGCGGCACGCCACGCACCTTGAGGCCGTATTCGACATTGGCGCCGACCGTCATGTGCGGGAACAGCGCGTAGTTCTGGAACACGGTGGTGCAGTTGCGCTGGAAGGCCGGCACCTCGCGCACGTCGACGCCTTCGAGCTTCAGCGTGCCGACGCGATAGGGCTTCTCCAGCCCGGAGATCAGCCGCAGCAGCGTCGTCTTGCCCGAGCCGCTCTCGCCGAGAATGGTGAGGAACTCGCCGGGCGCCGCCGAGACGCTGACATTGTCGAGGGCGACGACGCCGTCATAGGCGTGGACGGCGTTGACGATCTCCAGAATGGGCGGTGCCGACCGGGCGGCGGCAGGGGCATCTGCGAATGTCGTCGAGCTGGACAAGGAACCGGACCTCCAGACAGCGTGGGCCTCGCAATCTGTGATCACAACGCAATCATCGTGCCATGTGCGAAAAAGCGCATTTTGCCCTCATCGACCGGCATGAGACGATATCTGGCTATTTCATGAGCGAAATTCGAAATGATTAAATCTTGTTCGATTGCCTAGGGCGAAAGGGCAATTTCGTGCATTCGAGGCTCGGAGGATGTCGGATCGCCGGCCTTACGGCGGAGAGGTGCGCGCCGGCGATCCGCCGATTTCGGCAAGCTGGATTCCGCCGCGGAAGAAGGCGGCGGATCCGGTTGCCGGGCGGTCCCGCCTATTTCGAGATCGACACATCGACGGCAAGAAAGGTCGCGGCGAAGGACACCGCCGCGCGCAGGGCGCCCGCCAGGATGCGTGCCGGCTCCGGCGCGGTATCGCCCGGGACGAGCGCGCGCGCCTCGACGTCAAAGGCCGGATCTTCCGCGGAACTCTCCAGCATGCGGGCGATGGAGGCGCCCTCAAGCCCGGCATTGCCGGCAATCGCCGCCAAGGGCTGCGACAGCGCTGCGGCGAAGACGGCGCCGACGGCCCGCCCCGCCTCGCCCGCCGGCAACGCCGCCCGGCCGCGTCGTCCGGCATGAATGAGCGCAGCCGCGCCTCCGGGCACGACGCCGCCCGCCGCGCTCGCCCGCAACGCCGCAGTGGCGGAGCGGGCGCGCGCCTCGCGGAAGGCGATCTCGGTCTCCGTGGCGCCGCCGATCCGCAGACGGGCAATGGCGGCGCCGAACCGCGCCAGGCGAGCCTGATGCTGTTCCCGGTCGAAGGCGAGATAGCGCTCCTTGCGGACCTGCTGGCGGATCGCCTCGCAGCGCGCGGAAATGGCGTCTTCGCTGCCCTTGCCACCGACGAGGTGAGTGGCCTGGCGGGTCATGCGCACCGCCTCCGCCCGCCCCAGCATGGCAGGCCGCAGGCCATCCAGCGTGGTGCCGAGCGCGGCGCCGATGACGGTCGCGCCGGTCGCCACCGCGATGTCCTCCAGTTGCAGTGCCCGCCACGTCCCGGCGCCGGGCGCCTTCATCGGCGCAACCTTGAGGCCGTTCTGCCGATTGGCGATCAGCGTCGCCATCGCCTCGCCGTCGAAGCTGTCGGCGACGATCAGCAATGGCTTGCCGGATTGCGCGATCATTTCGAGGATCCGCGCCACCGAGGCGAAGCTGTCGATCGGCCCCTGATGCAGCAGGATCAACGGATTGGCGAGCTCGATGCGCTGGCTCTCGGCATCGGTGAGAAAATGCGGCGACAGCCAGCCCTGCGGGAAGCTCATGCCGGCCTCGACGCTCAACTCGTCGCCGACGCCATGCCCGGCCTCGATGGTGACGACCCCCTCCGCGCCTGCCCGCGCATGTGCCTGCGCGACCAGATGGCCGATGTCGCGATCGCCGCCTGCCGCGCGGGCGGCGATGGCATCGAGAAGAGCGGGATCCGTGACCGGGCGCGCGGCCGCTTCGATCTCGCCGGCGACGACGGCACCATGGGCGAGCAGGGTCTCGCGCAGGGCGGGAACTGAAATTCCCGTTTGCAGCTGGCGAGTTGCGCCCCGCAGCAGCGCGCGGGCGAGGATGAGGGCGCGGGCCGTGCCATCGCCCGCCTGCGCGTCGACATCCGCCGCCAGCTGGCGCATGGCGACCGCGCCGGCCCGCAGTCCCGGCTGGTCGAATTCGACCTCCTTCGCAATGGCATAGCCGCCGCGCAGCAGGGCTGGGCGGGTATGAAGCCGCGACGACAGAACCGCCCGGCCGGCGGGGCCGATATTGGTCGCCACCACATCGGCCACAAGGTCGATGCCCTGCATCAGCGGCCGCTTCGCCCCGGCATCGAAACGCACTGTCGCTGCATTCACATCCCGCTCCTTGCACCCATCTCGGCCACGCATTTCCCGACGCATCGACCACGCCATCGCCCCATATGGCACGATGGTTGCTTTCGATTTCAAGGGAAAACTGTGATCACAGTTATTCCGATTTTGCCGAAGATTTTGCCCAAGATTCACTACGAGATGAGGTCGAAAGCGATGCGTCTGGCGTGTGATACAGGAGGTACCTTCACGGACCTCGTCGTGGAGAACGGTGAGGAAATCCGGCTGTTCAAGGCGTCGACGACGCCGGACGATCCGGTGCGCGGCGTCCTCAACGCCCTGACGCTGGCCGCCGAGCACTTCGGCGAGGACCGCACGGACTTCCTCGCCCGCGCCGACATGTTCATCCACGGCACCACCCGCGCGATCAACGCCATCCTGACCGGCAACACCGCGCGCACCGCCTTCCTCACCACCGAGGGCCATCCCGACGTGCTGGTGATCCGCGAGGGCGGGCGCATCGAGCCGTTCAACTTCACCGTTCCCTATCCCGAGCCCTATGTGCCGCGCCGGCTCACCTTCGAGATCCCCGAGCGCATCGAGGCCACCGGCAACGTCCGCACGCCGCTGGACGAGGCGGCCGCGCTCAAGGTGATCGAGAAGCTGAAGACGCTGAAAGTGGAGGCGGTGGCCGTCTGCTTCCTGTGGTCGATCGTGAATGCCGAACATGAGAAGCGGATGGGCGAGCTGCTCGCCGAGCACCTGCCGGGCGTGCCCTTCACGCTGTCGCACGCGCTCAACCCGACGCTGCGCGAATATCGCCGGGCGTCGGCGACCGCCATCGACGCCTCGCTGAAGCCGCTGATGTTCGACTATCTCGACAGCCTGACGCGACGTCTGCGCGAGGCGGGCTTTGCCGGCCGCACGCTGATGGTGACCTCCGGCGGCGGCATCATGGACGCCGAGGCGGTGGCGCGCGCGCCGATCCACTCGATCAATTCCGGCCCGGCCATGGCACCGATCGCCGGCCGCTTCTACACCGACCGCGACTTCGATCATGCCGAGGCCATCGTCGCCGATACCGGCGGCACCACCTACGACGTCAGCCTGGTGCGCGACGGCCGCATTCCGTGGACCCGCGAGACCTGGATCGGCCAGCGCTTCCGCGGCCACATGACCGGCTTCCCCTCCGTCGACGTGAAGAGCATCGGCGCCGGCGGCGGCTCGATCGCCTGGGTCGACGATGGCGGGCTGCTGCGGGTCGGCCCGCAGAGCGCCGGCTCCACCCCCGGCCCGGTGGCCTATGGCAAGGGCGGCACCGAGCCGACCGTCACCGACTGCTCGATCATCCTCGGCTATATCGACCCCGACTTCTTCCTCGGCGGCACCATGGTGCTCGACCGCGAGGCGGCCCGGAAGGTGCTGAAAGAAAAGATCGCCGACCGGCTCGGCCTCAGCGTCGAGGAAGCCGCCGCCTCGGTGCTGACGCTGGCGACCGAGAAGATGGTCGGCGCCATCGACGAGATCACCATCAACCAGGGCATCGACCCCTCCAACGCCGTGCTGATCGGCGGTGGCGGCGCGGCGGGGCTGAACGCGGTGGCGGTGGGGCGGCGGCTCGGCTGCGCCGGGGTGCTGATCCCCGAAGCCGGCTCGGTGCTGTCGGCGGCCGGGGCGCTGATGTCGGACATCTCCTCCGACTACGCCCAGATGCACTACACCACCAGCCGGCGCTTCGCCTATGATCAGGTGAACGCCGTGCTCGCCGAGCTGGAGGCGCGCTGCAAGGCGTTCGCCGAAGGCCCCGGCGCCGGGGCGCTGAAGGTGACGACCGAGTTTTCGGTCGAGGCGCGCTACATGCACCAGATCTGGGAGATCGAGGTGCCGATGGGCCTCAGCCGCGTCAAGGACGAGGCCGACCTCGAGGCGCTGAAGGAGGCGTTCCACGCCACCCACAAGATGATCTTCGAGATCACCGACCCGGATTCCGACATCGAGTTCGTGACCTGGCGCGCCAAGGTGGCCTGCAAGATCCGCGAGGGCGGCACCGGACGGCTGCCGGCGCAGGAGGTGGCGGCGCAGATCGACAAGCGGCCGATCTATTTCACCCAGACCGGCTGGACCAACGCCCAGGTGGTGCGCTTCGAGAGCATGCCGCCGAACGCGCCCGTCACCGGCCCCGCCATCATCGAATCCTCCTTCACCACCGTCGTCGTCGACCCCGGTACGCATGCGCTGCGCACCGATGGCGGCGGCCTGAAGATCACCTTCTAAGGGGCAGCCGGATGAACGTGAACGTCAGCATCCGCCGCACCGACGGCGTGAAGACGGCGATCCTCGCCAGCCGCTTCGAGAGCATCGCCCGCAAGATGCAGAACACCCTGTTCCGGACCGCCCGCTCGGGCATCCTGAACACCGCGCACGACTTCTCCTGCGTGATCCTCACCGCCGATTGCCGCCTGCTGGCGGCGGCGGAGAGCCTGCCCAGCCACACGCTGACCGGGCCGGACATCATGTGCCGCTACGTGATGAAGTATCATCCGAAGCTGCGCCGGGGCGACTGCTTCCTGCACAACAGCCCCTATGAGGGCAACTCGCACGCCGCCGACCATTGCCTGATCGTGCCGGTGATCGACGAGGACGGCATCCTGCGCTTCTTCGTGCTCGCCAAGGCGCACCAGGCCGATTGCGGCAATTCCCGGCCCTCGACCTATCTCGGCGACGTCGCCGACGTGTTCGAGGAAGGCGCGCTAATCTTCTCGGCGGCGAAGATCCAGTCCGACTACCAGGACAATGAGGACCTGATCCGCATGTGCCGCGCCCGCATCCGCGTGCCGGAACAGTGGTGGGGCGACTACCTCGCCACGCTGGGCTCGGTGCGCATCGGCGAGCGCGAGATACTGGAACTCGGCAAGAGCTTCGGCTGGGACGAGCTGGAGGACTATGCCGAAAGCTGGTTCGACTATTCCGAACGCAAGATGGCTGACGCCATCTGCAAGCTGCCCTCCGGCAAGCGGCTGGTAACGACCGCCCACGACCCCTTCCCCGGCATTCCCGACGGCATCCCGGTGAAGGCGGCGGTGGAGATCGACAGCGAGGCCGGCATGATCCGCGTCGACCTCACCGACAACCCGGACTGCCAGCCCTGCGGCCTCAACCTCACCGAGGGTACCTCGATGAGCGCCGCCATGGTGGCGATCTTCAACAGCCTGATCGACCACACCGTGCCGGTGAACGCCGGCAGCTTCCGCCGGCTGGACATCCGCATCCGCAAGAATTGCTGCGTCGGCATCCCGCAGCATCCGGCCTCCTGCTCGGTGGCGACCACCAATCTCGCCGACCGCGTCGCCAACCCGGTGCAGCGCGCGCTTGCCGAGATCGCGCCGGGCTACGGCATGGCCGAGACCGGGCCGATCATGCCGCCCGGCATGGGCGTCATCTCCGGGCGCGACCCGCGCCACGACAACGAGCCCTTCGTCAACCAGGTGCATATCGGCGTGACCGGCGGCGCCGGCACCCCGGTGACCGACGGCTTCCTGTCGATCATCCATGTCGGCAATGCCGGCATGTGCCATCTCGACTGCATCGAGGTGGACGAGCTGCACCACCCGGTGTTCATCGCCGGCCGCCGGCTGGTGCCCGATACCGAGGGTGCCGGTACCTTCCGCGGCGCGCCGTCCATGCTGGCCGAGTTCGGCCCGATCGACGACTGCGCGATGAAGGTGCTCTACACCGCCGACGGCACCATCACCCCGGCACTCGGCACGCGCGGCGGCGGCGCCGGCGGCAAGACCAAGGCCCGCAAGCGCGGGCTGGATGGCAGCCTCACCGAACTGCCGGCCTGCTACGGCGCCGAACTCAATGCGGGTGAGATGATCGTCTCCTACTCCTCCGGCGGCGGCGGCTACGGCTCGCCGCTGGAGCGCGATCCCGCCCGCGTGCTGCACGATCTGCGCGAGGGCTGGATCACCGCCGCCCGCGCCGACGCGGTCTATGGCCTCGTCACCACCGGCCGCGCCGAGGACGACACGCTGGCCGTCGACGTCGCCGCCACCACGGCCCGCCGGGCCGCGCTGGCCTCCGTCGCGTGAAGGGAGAGGGTACCATGTCGATCATCACCAAGACGCTCGAGGCGCCCGCCACCGGCGTGCGCATGGCAATCATCTCCAACCGCATGGAGGGCATCGCCCGCAAGATGCAGAACACGCTGTTCCGCACCGCGCGTTCGGGCGTGCTGAACACCGCGCACGACTTCTCCTGCGTGATCCTCACCGCCGACTGCCAGCTGCTGGCCACGGCGGAAAGCCTGCCGATCCACACGCTGATCGGCCCCGACCTGATGTGCCAATACGTCAAAAAGTACCACCCGGCGCTGAAGGCCGGCGACTGCTACCTGCACAACAGCCCCTATGAGGGCGACTCGCACGCGGCCGACCACTGCCTGATCGTCCCGGTGGTGGACGAGCAGGGCATCACCCGCTTCTTCGTGCTCGCCAAGGCGCACCAGGCCGATTGCGGCAACTCGCAGCCGACCACCTATATGGGCGGCGCCCGCGACGTGTTCGAGGAAGGCGCGCTGATCTTCTCCGCCGCCAAGATCCAGTCCGGCTACGAGGACAACCAGGACCTGATCCGCATGTGCCGCTCGCGCATCCGCGTGCCCGAGCAGTGGTGGGGCGACTACCTCGCCACGCTCGGCGCGGTGCGCATCGGCGAGCGCGAATTGCTGGCGCTCGGCAAGGAGATCGGCTGGGCGGCGCTGGAGGACTATGCCGAGGCGTGGTTCCAGTATTCCGAGGACAAGATGGTGCAGGCCATCTCCCGGCTGCCCTCCGGCAAGGTGACGGTGCAGTCCGGCCACGACCCGTTCCCCGGCGTGCCCAATGGCATCCCGGTCAACGTCACGGTGGAAGTGGACGCGGCGGCGGGGCGCATCACCGTCGACCTCACCGACAACATCGACTGCCAGCCCTCGGGCCTCAACCTGTCGGAAGGCTGCGCGCGCACGGCGGCGATGATCGGCATCTATAACGGGCTGATCGACCACAGCGTGCCGCCCAATGCCGGCAGCTTCCGCCGCGTCGACATCAGGCTGCGCGAGAACTGCGTCGTCGGCATACCCAGCCACCCGCATTCCTGCTCGGTGGCGACCACCAACCTCGCCGACCGCGTCTCGACGCCGGTGCAGCGGGCGATCGCCGAGATCGCGCCCGGCTTCGGCATGGCGGAGACGGGGCCGATCATGCCGCCGGCCATGGGGGTGATCTCCGGCAAGGACCCGCGCAGCGGCGAATCCTTCGTCAACCAGATCTTCCTCGGCGTCACCGGCGGGGCGGGCACGCCGGTGACGGACGGCTTCCTCACCATCATCCATTGCGGCAATGCCGGCCTGTGCCGGCAGGACAGCGTCGAGGTGGACGAGCTACACCATCCGCTCTTCGTCACCGATCGCCGGCTGCTGGCCGATACCGAGGGGGCCGGCACCCAGCGCGGCGCTCCCTCGATGCGGGCCGAGTTCGGCCCCATCGAGGGCTGCACCATGAAGGTGATCTACACCGCCGACGGCACGATCAACCCGGCGGTCGGCGCGCTGGGCGGCGGGCCCGGCGGGCTGTCGGACGCCTTCAAGCGCGAACTGGACGGCAGCCTCACCCGGCTGCCGGGCTGCTACGGCGTCGAGCTGAAGCCGGGGGAGACCGTCGTCTCGGTCTCGGCCGGCGGCGGCGGCTATGGCGAACCCATGCAGCGCAAGGCGGAAAGCGTGCTCGCCGACGTCCGCGAAGGCTGGATCTCGCCGGAACGCGCCCGCGAGGTCTACGGCCTCGCGGTAAGCGGCGCGGCCGAGGACGACACGCTCGCCATCGACGCCGCCGCCACCGCGACGCTGCGCGCCGGCGCCTGACGCCGGGCGCCCCTATCGAGATCGCGGCGGGACAGGTTTCCCGCCGCTGCTGTCGTCGCGTCCCCCAAACCGAACGAGATGAACGAGATGGAGACCAACCGCTTCGCCGCCGGCGCCGCCTATGTCGACGGCGCCTTCAAGCCGATGGCCGAGGCCGTCGTTCCGGTGAACGATTTCGGCTATCGCCGCTCGGACGTCACCTATGACGTCGTCGGCGTGTGGGAAGGCAATTTCTTCCGGCTCGACGACCACATCGCCCGCTTCCGCAACTCGATGAACGCGCTGCGGCTGAACCCGGCGGAGAGCGACGACGAGATCAAGGAGATCCTGCACAGGCTGGTCAGCCTCACCGGCCTGCGCTCGGCCTATGTGGCGATGGACTGCCTGCGCGGCGTGCCGATGCCCGGCAAGCTGCGCCACCCCGCCAATGCGCGCAACTATCTCGTCGCCTATGCGGTGCCGTGGATCTCCATCGTCACCGACGAGCAGTATGAGCGCGGCGTGCACATGATCATCGCCCAGACGCTGCGCATCCCGCCGGCGTCATTCGACCCCCGGGTGAAGAACTTCCACTGGGGCGATCTCACCGCCGGCCTGTTCGAGGCGCTGGACCAGGGCGCCGACACCGCCGTGCTGCTCGACACCGACGGCAACGTCACCGAGGGGCCGGGCTTCAACGTGTTCTCCATCACCGACGGCGTGGTGGCGACGCCGATCCGTGGCGGGCTCGACGGCATGACCCGCCAGTCGGTGTTCGAGATGTGCGAGGAGCTCGGCATTCCCTGCGTCGCCCGTGCGGTGCCGGCGGACGAACTGCGGCAGGCCGACGAGATCTTCACCTGCACCACCGCCGGCGGCATCATGCCGGTGTCGCGCATCGACGGCCGCATCATGGGCAATGACCGGCCGGGCGTCATCTCGTCGAAGCTGAAGGACCTGTTCTGGGCCAAGCGCGCCGAGGGCTGGCACGCCACGCCAGTGAAGTACGAGGCCGCCGTGGCGGAGCCGGCGGAGGCCTGAGCCGGCAGCCGAAGGCCAGTTCGCGCTCAGGCCAGCTCGCGCCGCCAGGGCGGATCGGCGCCGACGCGGGTGACGGAGATCGCGGCCGCCCGCACCGCGAAGTCGAGCGCTGCCAGCACGGCATCGCGGTCGAGGCGCGCCAGCGCATCGGGCGCCAGCGCGTCGCGCTCCGCCAGCGCGGCGAGGAAGCCGGCGTTGAAGGTGTCGCCAGCGCCGACCGTGTCGGCGACCTTGACCGCCGGCGCGGCGACGTGGCCCGTGAAGCCGGCGGCAAACGCATGAGCGCCCTGCCCGCCCGCCGTCACCAGCACCAGGCGCGGGCCCAGCGCCAGCACTTCGGCCGCCTGCGCGGCGATCTCGCCCGAGCCGACCAGCCAGGCGAGGTCCTCGTCGGACAGCTTGACGACGTGGCTGACGCCGATGAGCCGGCGGATGCGGGCGCGATAGGCCGCCTCGTCGCGGATGAAGCCCGGCCGGATATTCGGGTCGATCATGATCAGGCGGCCGCGCCCGTCGGCGGCGAAGCGCGCCGCCATGATCTCGATGGTGGCGCCGACCGGCTCGACCACCAGGCTGATGCCGCCGATGAACAGCGCGCCGACCTCGGCCGGAACCTCGGGGATGTCCGCCGTGGTCAGCATGCGGCCGGCGGTGTTCTCGTCGAGGAACAGGT
Source organism: Ancylobacter sonchi (assembly GCF_018390695.1). Lineage (GTDB taxonomy): Bacteria > Pseudomonadota > Alphaproteobacteria > Rhizobiales > Xanthobacteraceae > Ancylobacter > Ancylobacter sonchi. The sequence goes on from NZ_JAHBGF010000028.1 coordinate 654,775, forward strand.
AGCGCGCCTGCCCCTCGACCAGCGTCACGAAGGCCAGCGTCGAGGGCCGGTCGGCCGGACGGCACAGGCGGGCATCGACGCCGGCGTCGGCGAGCGCGGCGCGGAGCCGGTCGCCGAACATGTCGGTCGACAGGCCGTACCAGAACAGCGTCGGCACGCCGAGGCGGCCGGCGGCGATGGCGGTGTTGAACACCGCGCCGCCAGGCAGCGGCAGGAAGGCCTGCCCTTCCGGCGTCTGGCGCGGAACCATGTCGATCAGCGCCTCGCCCACGCAGAGCAGGGCCGGTGCCGCCGTCTTGTCCGCGCTGGTCATCCGCCCTGCCCCCCGTCGTTCTGTCGATCCGCGCCAAACGTCCCGACGCGGGACTCGGCTCGCCTCCACTGACTAGCATGCCCGCCGGCACCGCACGACGGCCTCCGAGACGGTCGGATCAAGCCATACCAAGGTATGTCGCCCTCGCCCGTTGGTTGCGGGTGTCCGAGACCGATGCGGCATTGAAGCCGGCATGCGCACCACGTCATAGATGCTATAGTTTCTAAACTAGGGTGCATCGCTGGCACGCGGACATACCCCGTGCGCGCCAGTTGCCGCCGCTCCCTGCGGCGACGGATGCGCCGGGATGCAACGCCTGAATGAAGTTGCGAGGTCCACGATGTCCTTTACGCTCAAGATCAACGGCACCAGCCACGAGGTCGATGTCGACGACGACACGCCCCTGCTCTGGGTGCTGCGCGACGTGCTCGGCATGACCGGCACCAAGTTCGGCTGCGGCGCCGCGCTGTGCGGCGCCTGCACCGTGCATATCGACGGCGCGCCGGCGCGCTCCTGCATCACCACCATCGACACCGTGGGCGATTCCGCGATCACCACCATCGAGGCGGTCGGCGCCTCGCCGGCCGGCCGGCACATCCAGCAGGCCTGGCTCGACCTCGAAGTGGTGCAGTGCGGCTACTGCCAGTCCGGCCAGATCATGTCGGCGGCGGCGCTGATCACCGACAACAAGGCGCCCTCCGACGACGACATCGACAACGCCATGTCCGGCAATATCTGCCGCTGCGGCACCTATGCCCGCATCCGTGAGGCGATCAAGCACGCCGCCACGGCGTATGCCGGCGAAGCGAAGTGAGGCGGCCATGCTGAACACCTACGCGCCCGTACAACCCGCTTCCGACACGCCGGCCCCGGGGCTTTCCCGGCGCTCCTTCCTCACCGCCAGCCTCGCCGCCGGCGGCGGCCTGCTGCTCGCCGTCAGCCTGCCGAGATTCGTCGGCGAGGCGCTGGCGGCCGACGGCCCCTTCGCACCGGATGCCTTCATCCGCATCGCCACCGACGGCACCGTCACCCTGGTGATGCCGCAGGTGGAGATGGGCCAGGGCATCTACACCGCGCTGCCCATGCTGATCGCCGAGGAACTGGAGATCGACCTCGCCGGCGTGCGGCTCGAACACGCCCCGCCGGACGGCAAGCTCTACACCAACCCGGCGATCGGCTTTCAGGTGACCGGCGGCTCGACCTCGATCCGCGGCTTCTACGAGCCGCTGCGCAAGGCCGGCGCCAGCGCCCGCACCATGCTGGTGGCGGCGGCGGCGCAGATGTGGGGCGTCGACCCCGCCTCCTGCGACGCCGCGAAGGGCGTCGTTCTCCACCCGGCCTCCGGCCGGCGGGCGACCTATGGCTCGCTGGCCGAGAAGGCGGCGGCGATCCCGGTGCCGAAGGAAGTCGCGCTGAAGCCGGTCGACAAGTTCAAGCTGATCGGCACCCCGGCCAAGCGGCTCGACGTCGCCGGCAAGGTCAACGGCACCGCGACCTACGGCATCGACGTGAAGCTGCCGGGCCTCAAGGTCGCCACCGTCGCCGCCTGCCCGGTGTTCGGCGGCAAGCTGAAGAGCGTCGACGACACTGAAGCGCGCGCCGTGAAGGGCGTGCGGCAGATCGTCAAGATCGACGACGCCGTCGCGGTGGTCGCCGACCATATGGGCGCGGCAAAGAAGGGCCTCGCGGCGCTGAAGATCGAGTGGGACGAGGGGCCGAACGCCACACTCTCCACCGAGGAGATCGTCAAGCAGATGGCGGCGCTGGCCACCTCGGGACCGGCTGTCGACGACAAGAAGGTCGGCGACGTCGCGGCCGCCGAGGCCGCCGCCGCCCGCACCGTCAAGGCAACCTACCAGATGCCGTTCCTCGCCCATGCCACCATGGAGCCGCTGAACTGCACCGTGCATGTCCGCCCCGACGGCTGCGAGGTGTGGGTCGGCTCCCAGGTGCTGGGACGGGCGCAGGCGACGGCCGCCGAGGTCACCGGCCTGCCGGCCGAGCAGGTGACCGTGCACAATCACCTGCTCGGCGGTGGCTTCGGCCGCCGGCTGGAGGTCGACAGCGTCACCCAGGCGGTGAAGATCGCCAAGCAGGTCGACGGGCCGGTCAAGGTGGTGTGGACGCGCGAGGAGGACATCCAGCACGACATCTACCGCCCCTATTATTACGACGAGTTCGCCGCCGGGCTCGACGCGCAGGGCAAGGTGACGAGCTTCCGCCACCGCGTGGTCGGCTCCTCCATCGTGGCGCGCTGGCTGCCGCAGGCCTTCGCCAACGGCCTCGACTTCGACGCGGTGGACGGCGCCGCCGGGCCGTACGGCTTCCCGAACCTGCACATCGACTATGTCCGGCACATGCTGCCGGACGGCTTCGTCACCGGCTGGTGGCGCGGCGTCGGCATCACCCACAACGCCTTCATCGTCGAGGGCTTCGTCGACGAGTTGGCCGTCGAGGCCAAGGCCGATCCGGTGGCGTTCCGCCGCGGCCTGCTGGCGAACGACGCGCGGGCGCGCGGCGTGCTCGACCTCGCGGCGGAAAAGGCCGGCTGGGGCACCACCCTGCCGGCGCGCACCGGGCGCGGCATCGCCGTGCTGTTCGGCTTCGGCACCTATATGGCGCAGGTGGCCGATGTCGAGATCGGCAAGGACGGCGCGGTGAAGGTGCGGCGCATCGTCTGCTCGGTCGACTGCGGCGTGGTGGTCAATCCCGACACGGTGAAGGCGCAGGTGCAGGGCGGCATCGTCTACGGCCTCTCCGCCGCGCTGTACGGGCAGATCACGCTCAAGGACGGGCGCGTCGAGCAGAGCAATTTCGACAACTACCAGGCGCTGCGCATCGAGGAGATGCCGGAGATCGAGGTGCATATCGTCGACAGCCGCGAGGCGCCGGGGGGTATGGGCGAGCCGTCGACGGCGGGTGTCGCTCCCGCCGTGGTCAATGCCATCTTCGCCGCCACCGGGCAGCGGCTGCGGCAGCTGCCGATCGACCCCGACCGCCTGAAGGGTGCCTGAGAAAGCGCCTGAGAAGGCGGCAAGAACGCGTCTCGCCATGCGTTTGCGATAGAGCGGACCCGACCGGTCCGCTCTATCGTGGCGGACACCGGGACGGGGGGCGAAGGCGATGGACCAGCGGGTCGACGGCAGCAAGGACACGGCACAAACCGCGCGCTCCATCGCCGTACCGCTGGTGCCGGCCTCATTCTTCGGCATGGTGCTGGGGCTCAACGGCCTCGGCGGCAGCTGGCGGGCGGCGCATGCGGTGTGGGGCCTGCCGGCTTTCATCGGCGAGGCGCTGATGCTCGCGGGCTCCACGGTGTGGGCGGTGCTCGCCGTGCTGTTCGCGCTCAAATGGATCTTCGCCCGCGACAAGGCGCTGGAGGAGGCCGCCCATCCGGTGCAGTGCTGCTTCATCGGCCTCGCCGGCGTCGGCGCGCTGCTGGTCGCCATTGCCGCCGCGCCCTATTCCCACGCGACGGCACTGGTGTTGCTGACGCTCGGCGCGCTGTTCACGCTCGGCTTCGCGCTGTGGCGCACCGGGCTGCTGTGGCGCGGCGAGCGCGACCCGGCGCACACCACGCCAGTGCTCTACCTGCCCACCGTCGCCGGCTCCTATGTGACGGCGATCGCCTGCGCCACGCTGGGGCTGAGCGATTGGGGCCAGCTCGCCTTTGGCGCCGGCGTGTTCTCCTGGCTCGCCATCGAATCCGTGCTGCTCGGCCGGCTCTACAACGCCTCGCCGCTCGCGCCGGCGCTGCGGCCGACGCTCGGCATCCAGTTGGCGCCGCCCGCCGTCGGGGCGCTCGCCTATCTCAGCGTGACGCAGGGGCCGCCGGACGTGTTCGCCCGCGCCCTCATCGGCTATGCGCTGCTGCAGACGCTGCTGCTGCTGCGCCTGTTGCCGTGGATCCTGCGCCAGCCGCTGTCGCCCGGCTACTGGGCCTTCACCTTCGGCTGCACCGCCTTCGCCACCGCCGCGCTCCGGCTGGTCGGGCGCGGCGAGAGCGGTGCCGTCGCCTGGCTGGCGCCCATACTTCTGGCCGGCGCGACGCTGGTGGTGGCGATCACCGCGCTGCACTCGCTGTGGCTGCTGGTCAACGGCCGGCTGCTGCCGCCCGCCGCCGCGCCGGCGCCTTCCAAGGCGGGATGAACGGCTTCTGCCGAGGTGCCGGCGGCCTCGTGGCGATGCGCCCAAGAATCGCCATCGCCGCCCCTGCCGGACTTGGCTAGACCGCACGGACCACTCTCGGGAGGAGACACGTCCATGCGCATCCTGCTTGCCGCCCTCGCCCTCACCGCCTCCATCGGCGCCGTCCAGGCCCAGGAGAGCGACCTCGCGAAATACTGCAAGGCCGACATCGACCGCCTGTGCCAGGGCATCCAGCCCGGCGGCGGCCGGCTGATGAAGTGCCTCAAGGCGCATAGCAAGGAAATGTCGGTCGGCTGCGCCCAGGCGCTGCAGAAGATGAAGGGCTGAGCGACCTTCGCTCCCCGGCACCTCGCCGCCGCAAAACGAAACCGCCGCCGCGCTCCCCCTCCTTCCCGGATGGAATTGAGCGCGGCGGCGGCTTGTCGTTGCCGTCCACCGGAATGTCGGCCGGCGGTCAGGCGCGCGAGCTCTCGCCGCCGGCGGGCACGCTGCGCCCGGAGCCGCGCACCAACTCGATCGCCTTGCCGATCAGCGGCCAGAACAGCATCACCAGCGCCAGGGTGGTGATGGTGCCGACCAGCTTGTTCGACCAGAAGATGCCGAGCCCGCCATCGAGCCCGATCATCGACTGGCGGAAGGCGTCCTCCGCCTTGTCGCCGAGCACGAGGGCCAGCGTCATCGGCGCCAGCGGGATGCCGGTCTTCTTGAACAGGTAGCCGACCACGCCGAAGCCGAGCATCAGCCAGATGTCGAACATGGCGTTCTGCACCGCGAAGGCACCGATGGCGCAGGACACGATGATCATCGGCGCGATGGTGGCGAAGGGCACGCGCAGCACCGAGGCGAACAGCGGCACGGTGGCGAGCACGATGATCAACCCGGCGATGTTGCCGAGATACATCGAGGCGATGAGCCCCCAGACGAAGTCCTTCTGCTCGACGAACAGCAGCGGGCCGGGCTGGAGGCCCCATACCATCAGGCCGCCGAGCAGCACCGCCGCGGTGCCGGAGCCGGGAATGCCCAGCGCCAGCATCGGCAGCAGCGCCGCGGTGCCGGCGGCATGGGCGGCGGTCTCCGGCGCCAGCACGCCCTCGATCTTGCCCTTGCCGAAGTTGGCGCCATCGCGGGAGAACCGCTTGGCAAGGTTGTAGCCCATGAAGGAGGCGGCGATGGCGCCGCCCGGCGTCACGCCCAGCCAGCAGCCGATGGCCGAGGAGCGCAGCAGGGTGAGCCAGTAGCGCGGCAGCGTCAGCCAGGTGCGCCACACCACCGACAGGCGGATCTTCGCCTCCTGCCCCTTGAAGGCGAGGTGCTCCTCCATGGCGAGCAGGATCTCGGAGATGCCGAACAGGCCGATCACCGCGACGAGGAAGTCGAAGCCGCGCAGCAGTTCGACCGAGCCGAAGGTCATGCGCAGCTCGCCCGACACCGTGTCCATGCCGACCGCCGCCAAAAGGAAGCCGAGCGCCAGCGAGATGATGATCTTGTGGCGGGATTCCTTGCCGAGGCCGACGAAGGTGCAGAAGGTCAGCAGGTAGACCGCGAAGAATTCCGGTGGCCCGAAGCGCAGTGCGAAGGTGGCGATCCACGGCGCCAGGAAGGTGATCAGCATCACCGCGGCGATGGACCCGAAGAAGGAGGCGGTGAAGGCGGCGGTGAGCGCCTCGGCCGCCTGGCCCTTCTGCGCCATCGGGTAGCCGTCGAAGGTGGTGGCGACCGACCACGCCTCGCCCGGGATGTTGAACAGGATCGAGGTGATCGCCCCGCCGAACAGCGCGCCCCAATAGATGCAGGACAACAGCACGATGGCCGAGGTCGGGTCCATGGTGAAGGTGAGCGGCAGCAGGATGGCGACGCCGTTCGGACCGCCCAGGCCGGGCAGCACGCCGACCAGAATGCCGAGGCAGATGCCGACCAGCATCAGCAGCATGTTGTGGAAGGTCAGCAGGACGCCGAAACCGTGGAGGAGGGATTCAAGAGCTTCCATCACGTCCTCCCGTCAGAAACCGAAGGCCGCTTCGAGCGGACCTTTGGGCATGAGCACGTTGAACTGGACGTCGAAGACGTAGAACATCAGCGCCGAGAAGACGAAGCCGGTGAGCAGCGATTTCCAGAGCTTCAACTTGCCGACGAACACCATGAAGGCGGCGATGAAGATGAAGCTGGCCACATAGAGCCCGATCAGCTGCACCAGGAACACGAAGCCGATGGTGGGCAGGAACACCCTGAGCACCCGGCCGAAGGCGGAGCAGCCGACGAAGATTTCCTCGCGCAGTTCCTCGCTGCGCAGCGCGGCGACGATGCCCCACAGGCTGGAGCCGCCGAGCAGCACCGAGAGATAGAACGGGAAGTAGCCGGCCTGCGGCCCGTCCGGCGCCCAGCCGGCGCCGATGCGCCAATTGTCCCAGCCGAGGAAGATCGACAGGCAGAAAAGCAGCGCCATCACCGCCAGCTCGACGCTGCGCGTCGACACCAGGGCGGGATCGACATCCGCGTGCGGTCCATCCGACATCGGAATTCTCCAGAAGAGGTCGTGAGCGGACGTGCCGGCGCGTGGCCGCACCGGCACGCGGCAGATCGCGTCAGTTGGTGGCGACGAAGCCCGCCTGGGTCATCAGGTCGCGATAGAGCGCCTCGTCCTTCTCGAGGAACTTCACCATCTCCGGCCCCTTAAGGTCGGAGGGCTTCAGCGCCTGCTTCTCGAGGTAGTCCTTGAACTCCGGGGTCTCGACGAGCTTGCCGAGCAGGTCCTGGTAGAAGGCCACCTGGTCCGGCGTCACGCCGGAGGGCAGGAACACGCCGCGCAGCATGATCCACTGGAAGTCGATGCCCTGCGACTTGCAGGTGGGGATGTCCTTCCAGGATTGATCGGCAGTCACCTTGGCCGGGTAATTCATCGGCTCGGTGTCGAACACGCACAGCGCCCGCACCTGCCCGGCGCGCCACACGGCGACATTCTCCGAGGGGTTGTTGACGTTGACCTTGATGTGGTCGCCGACCAGCTGGGTCGCCGCCTCGCCGCCGGACTTGTAGGGGATGTAGCTGAACTTCACCCCGGCGATGCGCTCGACGGTGGCGGCGAGGATGTGGTCCTCGCGCTTGGAGCCGGTGCCGCCGAGCTTGAAGGCGCCGGCCGGCTCCTTCTTCACCGCCTCGACGAAGTCCTGCGTGGTCTTGTAGGGCGAGCCGGCATTCACCCACAGCACGAAATTGTCGAAGGCGAGGATGCTGACCGGGGTGAGCTTGCGCCAGTCGAAGGGCAGCTTGTTGGCGAGCGGCAGCGTGTAGATGGCCGAGTTGGAGATGACCATCTTGTAGGGGTCGCCGGCGCTGCCCAGCATGTCCATCAGCCCCTCGCCGCCATTGGCGCCGCCCTTCAGCGTCACCACGATCGGGGTGGGCGAGAGTTTGTTGTTCTGGATGGCGGCCTGCATCATGCGCGCCATCTGGTCGGAGGCGCCGCCGGCGCCGGCCGGCACGATGATCTCCACCGGCTTGGTCGGCTGCCACGCCGCCATGGCCGAGGACAGGGCGGTGGCCCCAAGGCAGGCGGTCACGCAGGCGGTCAGCAGGGCGGCGCGTTTGGCGACGAAGCTCTTCAGCATGCGATGTTTCCTCTCTTGTTCGGGCGCCCGATTGCTTCGGGTCGGCCCAGGCGTTTCCTCAGATTTTTTGAGTTATGAATTCATAATGCAAACAGGAAGCAAGTGACGCAAGTACGTTTTGAGCGGATCGGGGATGAGCGCGGCCCCGCCCGACTATTCGGCGGCCTCCAGCCGGCGCCCCTCGCCTACCCGCGCCGCCGCCACGCTCGCCGCCAGCACCTGGACGACGTGAACCGCCTCGCGGGCGGCGCCGTCATGGATCTGGTGGCGACAGGAGGTGCCGTCGGCGACGATCAGCGTGCCCGGCCCGGCCTTGCGCACCGCCGGCAGCAGTGACAGCTCGGCCATGGCGAGCGAGGTGTCGATGGTCTCGGCGTGATAGCCGAAGGCCCCGGCCATGCCGCAGCAGCTACTCTCCACCACCTCCACCGCAAGGCCCGGCACCAGCCGCAGCGCCTTCTCCACCGCCCCCATGGCGCCGAAGGATTTCTGGTGGCAGTGGCCGTGCAGCAGCGCGGTGTCCGCCACCGGCGCCAGAGGCAGTTGGAAGCGGCCGGCATCGATCTCGCGGGCGATGAACTCCTCGATCAGCAGCGCATGGGCGGCAAGGCGCTGCGTCGCCTCGCCCGGCAGCAGGGAGGGCAATTCGTCGCGGAAGGCGAGCAGGCAGCTCGGTTCCAGCCCGATGACGGGGACGCCGCGCGCGACGAGGGGCGCGTAGGTGTCGATCACCCGCCGCGCCTCCGCCCTCGCCTCCTCGACGAGACCGGCGGACAGGAAGGTGCGCCCGCAGCACAGCGGCTGCGACCGGCCATCGACCGGGCGCGGCAGATGCACGCGATAGCCGGCGGCGGTGAGCACGGCGAGCGCGGCGTCGAGGTTCTCGCTCTCGAACCAGCGATTGAAGGTGTCGGCGAACAGCACCACCTCGCGGCCGTCAGCCGGGCCGACGGCAAGCGCGCCCTCGCGGAAACCGTCCGAGCGCCAGCGCGGCAGGCTGCGCCGGGCGCTGAACTGCGCCAGCTTTTCCGAGAGCTTCGCCGCGCCCGGCAATCGGTCGCGCAGATTCATCAGCCACGGCACGCGGGAGGCGAGCCCGGCATAGCGCGGCAGATAGGCGACGAGGCGCTGATGGAGGTTGATGCCCTTCGCCTTCGCCCGCGCCGCCAGCACCTCGATCTTCATCTTGGCCATGTCGACGCCGGTCGGGCATTCGCGCCGGCAGCCCTTGCAGGAGACGCATAGCTTCAGCGTCTCCATCATCTCGTCGGAGGCGAGCGCATCAGGGCCGAGTCGGCCGGAAATGGCGAGCCGCAACGTGTTGGCGCGCCCGCGCGTCACGTCGCGCTCGTCGCGGGTGACGCGGTAGCTCGGGCACATCACGCCGCCCGCCGCCTTGCGGCAGGCGCCGTTGTTGTTGCACATCTCGATGGCGCCCTGCAGGCCGCCGCCCTCGCCGGAATAGCCGGTCCAGTCGAGCGCCGCGCGGATCGGCTCCACTTTGTAGTCGGGTGCGTAGCGGAACAGCGAGCGGTCGTCGAATTTCGGCCCGCGGACGATCTTGCCGGGATTGTAGAGCCCGGCCGGGTCGAAGCGGTCCTTCACCTCCTCGAAAGCGCGGGTGAGCCGCGAGCCGAACATCGCCTCGTGGAACTCCGAGCGCACGATGCCGTCGCCATGCTCTCCGGAATGCGAGCCCTTGTATTCGCGCACCATGGCGAAGGCTTCCTCGGCGATGGCGCGCATCGCCTTGACGTCCTTCTCCTGCCGCAGGTTAAGCACCGGGCGGACATGCAGGCAGCCTTCGGAAGCGTGGGCGTACCAGGTGCCGCGGGTGCCGTTCCTCTCGAACACCTCTGTCAGCCGCGCCGTGTAGTCGGCGAGGTGTTCGAGCGGCACCGCGCAGTCCTCGACGAAGGAGACCGGCTTTCCCGCCTGCTTCATCGACATCATGATGTTGAGGCCGGAGGTGCGCACATCGGCGATGGCGGCCTGCAGGCCGGCCTCGCGCACCGGCACGACACCGCCCCATCGGGCGCCGTCGCGATCCCAGCCGAAGCCGAGATCGCCCATGGTGTCGGCAAGCAGCTTCAGCCGCCGCTCATTCTCCGCCTCGTCCTCGGCGAACTCGACCAGCAGGATCGCTTCCGGTCTGCCCTGCACGAACTGCTTCAGCGTCGCCTGGAACATCGGGATCTCGCTCGCCAGCGCGAGCAGGGTGGCGTCGACCAGCTCCACCGCGATGGGTTTCAGCTTCACCAGATGCTGCGCCGCGTCCATCGCCGCGTAGAAGCTGCCGAAATGGCAGGCGCCGATCACCTTCTTGCCGATCAACGGCCAGAGCTTGAGCTCGACCCGCGTCGAATAGGCGAGCGTGCCCTCCGAGCCGACGAGGATATGGGCGAGGTTGGTGCCGCGCTGGTCCGGCACCAGCGCGTCGAGATTGTAGCCGCCGACCCTGCGCTGCACCTGCGGGAAGCGGGCAGCCACCTCGCCGGCCTCGCGGCGGCCTATGTCGAAGAGGTCGCGCGCTAGCGGCGCCAGCGACGAGTCCGGAGGCAGGCCGGCGAGGTTGTGGTCCACCGGCCCGAAATGCGCCGGCGTGCCGTCCGCCAGCACGGCGTCGATGGACAGCACGTTGTCGCGCATGGTGCCGTAGCGCAGCGAGCGGCCGCCGCAGCTGTTGTTGCCGGCCATGCCGCCAATGGTAGCGCGCGAGGCGGTCGACACGTCGACCGGAAACCACAGGCCGTGCGGCTTCAGGGCGCGGTTGAGATCGTCGAGCACGATGCCCGGCTCGACGACGCAGCGCCGTCCGGCCACGTCGAGATCGAGGATGCGGTTCAGGTGCTTCGAGCCGTCGACGATCAGCGATTCGTTGATGGTCTGGCCGCATTGCGAGGTGCCGCCACCGCGCGCGGTGACCGGAATGCCCTCGGCGCGGGCCAGCGCGATGGCGCGCTCTGCCTCCTCGACGCTGCGCGGCACCACCACGCCCAGCGGCATGATCTGGTAGAACGAGGCGTCCGTGGCGTAGCGGCCGCGATTGAAGCGGTCGAACCACACATCCCCCGACATTTCCGCCTTCAGGCGCCGTTCCAGTCCCGGCGCCAGCCGTGCCGCCATGGTGCTTGCTCCCTGCTACCGCGCTCTTCATGTCGCGAACGACATCGGCGGGCTTGACTGCATTCTGCATTCATAATTCATTTGTGCAAGAGGTCACGGATCGGGAAGCTCGGTTCCCACCGGATGGAAAGGATGGCCGAAGGCGCGGGGACCGCCGCGCGGCCAAGGGAGAACACGCCGATGTCCAGCAATGCCGCCCGTGTCGCGGGTCGCCATTTCCTTCAGATCCCCGGCCCGACGCCGGTGCCGGACCGCATCCTGCGGGCCATGGACATGCCGACCATCGATCACCGCGGGCCGGAGTTCCAGAAGCTCGGCAAGCGCGTGCTGGAAGGCATGAAGACGATCTTCAAGACCGCCAATCCAGTGATCATCTATCCCGCCTCCGGCACCGGGGCGTGGGAGGGCGCGCTCGCCAACGTGCTGTCGCCCGGCGACAAGGTGCTGATGTTCGAGACCGGGCATTTCGCCACGCTGTGGAAGAACATGGCGCTGAAGCTCGGCCTGAAGCCGGAGTTCATCGCCTCCGACTGGCGCATCGGCGCCGATGCCGACGCCATCGAGGCGCGGCTGCGCGAGGACAAGGCGCACGAGTTCAAGGCGGTCTGCGTCGTCCATAATGAGACCTCGACCGGCTGCATCTCGCGCATCGACGAGGTACGCCGGGCGATCGACGCCGCCGGCCATCCGGCGCTCTTGATGGTCGACACCATCTCGTCGCTGGCCTCGATCGACTACCGCCATGACGAATGGGGCGTCGATGTCACCGTCTCCGGCTCGCAGAAGGGGTTGATGCTGCCGCCCGGTCTGTCCTTCAACGCCATTTCCGACAAGGCGCTGGCGGCGGCGAAGGCCTCGACCATGCCCAAGCTGTTCTGGTCCTGGGAGGAGATGCTGCCGCACAACGCCAAGGGCTTCTTCCCCTACACGCCCGGCACCAACCTGCTCTACGGCCTCGCCGAAGCGATCGACATGCTGCACGAGGAAGGGCTCGGCAACGTGTTCGCCCGCCACGACCGCCATGCCGAGGCGACGCGCCGCGCCGTGCGGGCCTGGGGCCTCGAGGTGCTGTGCCGCGACCCGAAGTATTATTCCTCCTCGCTCACCGCGGTGCTGATGCCCGACGGCCACGACGCCGACGCCTTCCGTGAGAAGACGCTCGACCATTTCGACATGTCGCTCGGCACCGGCCTCACCAAGCTCGCCGGCCGGGTGTTCCGCATCGGCCATCTCGGCGACACCAACGATCTGACCATTCTCGGCGCGCTGTCCGGGGTGGAGATGGGGCTGTCGGTGGCCGGCGTGCCGCACAAGAAGGGCGGCGTGCAAGCCGCCATGGACTATCTCACCGACTGCGCGGTGAAGCCGCTGCAAGCGGCCGCGTAAGCCGCATCGCCCCGGCTAGCTTGCGAAATTTGCCGGCCGGGGCAATTTATGAGCGAATCGTCGCTCCTCCGTTCACTCGCGTGGCGGGCATCGAGAGTAGATCGTCGCATGGTGCCGTCCGAAACCGCCCTCATTCCGCGCCGCAGCCTGCATCATGAGCTGGCCTCCCAGCTGCGCGACATGATGGTGCGCGGCGACCTCAAGGCCGGCGACAAGATCAACGAGCAGGCGCTGTGCCAGCGCTTCGGAGTCTCGCGCACCCCGCTGCGCGAGGCGCTGAAGGTGCTCGCCAGCGACGGGCTGGTGATTCTCGCCCCCAATCGCGGCGCCAGCGTCGCCCGCATCAGCCCCGGCGAGGTCTACGAGCTGTTCCCGATCATGGGCGCGATGGAGGCTCTGGCCGGCGAGACCGCCTGCGCCCGCGCCACCGACGCCGACATTGCCGGCGTGCAGGCGCTGCACGACGAGATGCTGGCCTTCTACCGCGCCGGCGACCCCGCCGGTTATCTGCGGCTCAACCGCCAGATCCACGAGAGCTTCTTCGAGATCGCCGGCAACGCCTCGCTCACCCAGCTCTACCGGACGCTGATGGTGCGCATCCACGCCGTCCGGTTCACCGCCCAGAAATCGATGGAGCGCTGGCGCGAGGCGGTCGAGGACCATGAAGAGATGATGGCCGCGCTGAAGGCGCGCGACGGCGCCCGGCTCGGCGCCATCCTCAAGGAGCACCTGCGCCACAAGGCGGCGATGGTGCTGGAAGCCTTGAGCCAGCTCGATACCGAAGCCGCCGAGTAGCGTCTCTCCCACGCAGGTTCCCCTCCGCGATCGCAGCGCTTCCAGCGCGGCGCGTACTCCCGTGCGCGCCGAGCTGGTCTGTTTGGAAGTCGCGCAGAAAACGTAATCTGTAATTATTGATTTGAAATGAGCGATGCGATAGCGTCGCCTCAATAAGTGCGGACAGCCACGATCCGCCCAACAAATCCAATGGGAGAGACTGATGCCGAAACACGCCCTTACTGCGCTTGCGCTCTGCCTCGGCCTTGCCGCGCCAAGCGTTGCCCTCGCCGAGTGGAAGCCCAATCGTCCGGTGGAGTTCGTGGCGGCGGCCGGCCCCGGCGGCGGCACCGACACCTTCGCCCGCGTGGTGCAGTCGGCACTCAGCAAGAACGAATTGCTGACCACGCCGATCATCGTCAGCAACAAGGCCGGCGGTTCCGGCGCCGAGACCTTCATCTATGCCAAGACGAACAAGAGCGATCCCTACAAGCTGTATTTCGGCACGCAGGACGCCTATGTGCTGCCGCTCGCCAACAAACTGTCCTACAGCCTGAAGGATCTCACCCCGATCGCCGCGATGGTGTTCGATCCCTTCATCCTGTGGGTGAACCCCAAGACCTCCGGCATCGAGGACGTGAAGGGCTTCATCGCCAAGGCCAAGGAAGCCCCCGGCCAGCTCAAGCTCGGCGGCGCCAAGGCGAAGGAAGCCGACGAGACGCTGATGACGCTCATCGAATATTCGACCGGCGTCGACCTCACCTACATCCCCTACAAGAGCGGCAGCGAGGCGGCGATCCAGGTCGCCGGCGGCCACATCACCGCCAACGTCAACAATCCCAGCGAGAGCGTCGAACAGTGGAAGGCCGGCGTGCAGAAGCCGCTCTGCGTGTTCGAGAATGAGCGCCTCGCCGACACCACCGTGATCGCCGACGGCATGTCCTGGCACGACGTGCCGACCTGCAAGGAGGCTGGCATCGCCGTCGACAGCTTCGCCCAGCCGCGCACCATCTGGGCGGCGGCGGACCTGCCGCCGGAGGCCCTCGCCTATTACACCGACCTGTTCACCAAGGCGGCGGCGGCCCCCGAGTTCAAGTCCTATCAGGAGCGCGGCGCGCAGATCCCGCGCCTGCTGACCGGCGACGCCTTCAAGGACTTCATCAAGAAGCACGAGGCGAGCTACGCCGAGATCTACAAGCGGAACGGCTGGCTGCGCGCCGAGCAGTGAGGCACTTCGAGATCGTCCCGCGCTCGTTCCCCCCCCGCGGGCGATCCCCTTGCGGACGGCGCACGGTCGCCGTCCGTCCTTCCCTCCCGCCGCGTCGGAGTGAGGCATATGGATATTTCGCGCAGCACCATGGACATCGCCGCCGCCTGCGTCACCGCCGCCGTCGGCGCGGTGGTCTGCTACGGCGCCACGCTGAACGGCTTCGCCTGGGGGCCTTCCGGGCCGGAGCCCGGCTATTTCCCCTTCTATGTCGGCTGCCTGATCATTCTCGGCAGCGCCGGCACCATCGTGCAGACGCTGCTGCGCCGTAACGCGGCGGGGCACACGGCCGGACATGCCGACGCGGATTCCTTCCTGGACGGCGAGCGGCTGCGCACCATCGTCGCCTTCTTCCTGCCGATCGTCGCCATGGTCGCCGTCTCGGCCTGGCTCGGCCTCTATATCGGCATGGGCCTCTACATCTTCTACGCCCTGCGCGTCGCCGCCGGCTTCCGCACCCTCTCCTCGCTGCTGGCGGCACTGGCGGTGGTGGCGGTGAACTTCGTCATCTTCGAGAAGCTGTTCATGGTCCCGCTGCTCAAGGGACCGATCCTCGAAGCCTTCGGCATCTACTGACGAACAATAAAACATCGAGGGACGCGCCATGGGCAATTTCGGGCAATTGATGGACGGCTTCGCCGTCGCACTCACCGCCCATCACCTGATGATCATGGTGATGGGCGTGCTTCTCGGGCTGGTGGTCGGCGTGCTGCCGGGCCTCGGCGCGCCGAACGGTGTGTCGCTGCTGCTTCCGCTCACCTTCACCATGGACCCGATCTCCGCCATCATCCTGCTGACCTCGATGTATTGGGGCGCGCTGTTCGGCGGATCAACCACCTCCATCCTGTTCAACATTCCCGGCGAGCCCTCCTCGGTCGCCACCACCTTCGACGGCTACCCGCTGGCGAAGCAGGGACAGGCGGCGCGGGCGCTCACCCTCGCCTTCACCTCCGCCGGCATCGGCGCGCTGACCGGCGTGCTCGTGATTACCCTGCTGTCCGGCTGGGTGGCGAATTTCGCGCTGCGCTTCGGCGCGGCAGAGTATTTCGCCGTCTATTTCATGGCGTTCGCCAGCTTCATCGGTATGTCCGGCGGCTCGCCGTTCAAGACGCTGGTGTCGATGATGCTCGGCTTTGCCGCCGCCACCGTCGGCATCGACACCATTTCCGGCGAGGCGCGCCTCACCTTCGAGTTCGACGAGCTAATCGGCGGCATCAGCTTCCTCATCGCCGTCATCGGCCTGTTCGGCCTCGGCGAGTTGCTGCTCACCATGGAAGAGGGGCTGAAGTTCGAGGGCGTGAAGGCCAAGCTCGACATCCGCGTCATCGCGCGCACCGTCGCCGAAGTGCCGCGCTACTGGGCGACGCTGATCCGCAGCGCGTTGATCGGCTGCTGGATGGGCATCACGCCGGGCGGGCCGACCGCGGCCTCGTTCATGAGCTACGCGCTGGGGCGCCGCTTCTCCCGGCGCGGCCGCTTCTTCGGCAAGGGCGAGCCGGAAGGCATCGTCGCGCCGGAGACCGCCGACCATTCCGCCGGCTCCTGCGCCCTGCTGCCCATGCTGGCGCTCGGCATTCCCGGCTCTGCCACCGCGGCGGTGATGATGGGCGGCCTGATGATCTGGGGCCTGTCGCCCGGGCCGATGCTGTTCACCTCGCAGCCGGACTTCGTGTGGGGCCTCATCGCCTCGATGTATATGGGCAACATCATCGCCGTCGTGCTGGTGCTCGCCACCGTGCCGCTGTTCGCCTTCATCCTGCGCGCGCCCTTCACCGTGGTCGGGCCGCTGATCACCGTCGTCTGCGTCATCGGCGCCTATACGGTGGCGAACCACATGTTCGACGTCTGGCTGGCGCTCGGCTTCGGCATCGTCGGCTATGTGTTCAAGAAGCTCGACTACCCGCTCGCCCCGTTCGTGCTCGCCATGGTGCTGGGCGACAAGGCAGAGGATTCCTTCCGCCAGGCCATGCTGACCTCGGATGGCTCGCCGGCGATCTTCTTCTCCAACGGCCTCGTCGCCACCATGATGGGCCTCGGCCTGCTGCTGCTGTGCCTGCCGGTGATCTCGGCCCTCATCAAGGGCGGCCGGGGGCCGAAGGACGGCACCGCCGCCGCGCCGGAAGGGAGGTCGGCATGATCGACTTTCCGATACCGGCGGTTCCCGCCTATTCTTCAACCGGGAAACGCACAGGCTCGCAGAAGCCGCCAGGAAAAGACCATATGTCCTCCGCCCCTATCGTCCGCCATTCGCTCCATGAATCCCTTGTCGCGCCGCTGCGCGAGATGATCCTGCAGGGCGAGCTGCGCCCGGGCGAAAAAGTGCCGGAGGAACAGCTGAGCGAGCGATTCGGCGTGTCGCGCACGCCGATCCGCGAGGCGCTGAAGGTGCTGGCGGCGGAAGGCGTGCTGCAGATCCTGCCGCATCGCGGCGCCATCGTCGCCCGGATCACCGAGGAGCAGATCGAGGAGCTGTTCCCGATCATGGCCTCGCTGGAGCGGCTCGCCGGCCTTTTGGCCTGCCAGAACGCCACCGACGCCGATATCGCGCGGGTGCGGGCGCTGCACGAGCGGATGCTGGAATGCTACGCGTCCGGCGACGAAATCGAGTATCTGCGCCACAACCGGTTGATCCACGAGGCGTTCTTCACCCTCGCCGGCAACGCCACACTCTCGGCCTTCTACCAGCAGATTCTCACCCGCATCCACGCCTGCCGCTTCGTGGTGCGCAAGAACCGCGAGCACTGGCAGGCGGCGGTGGACGAGCACACGCAGATGATCGAGGCGCTGGAAGCGCGCGACGCGCCGCGCCTCGCCGCCCTGCTGGAGACCCACGTCACCGGCACCACGGCCGGCATCGCCCGCGCCTTCATCCGCCGCATCGACACCGATAGTGCACCGGCGGAAGCGTCGCCGGCCAAGCCCCGTGCGCGCGGCCGCCGCCTCTCGGGCGCCCTCACCGACTGACCGCATCGCCGCTTCGCGTCACCGTTCCCCTCGGGGAGCGGCTTCCGCATTCGTAATTATTGATTGTGCATGCGGGACTCGCCCGCAGAAAGGCTCGAAACCGATGACCGATCTTCTGGACCATTCGCGGGAGAAGCCGGGCACCCAGCGCCGGGCCGACGAAGCGCCGGCGCCGCGCCCCCTCCCGCTGACCGGGGTGCGCGTGCTCGACGTCAGCCAGGTGATGGCCGGGCCCTATAGCTGCATGCTGCTGGGCGATCTCGGCGCCGACGTCATCAAGATCGAGCCGCCGGGCACCGGCGACCAGACGCGCGGCGCCATGGGGTTCAAGATGAAGGGGCCCGACAGCATGGGCTTCCTCAACATGAACCGCAACAAGCGCTCGGTGGCGGTGAACCTCAAGAGCGAGGCCGGTCGCGAGCTGTTCTACGAGCTGGTCAAGAGCGCCGACATCCTGGTCGAGAACTACCGGCCCGGCGTGATGAAGAAGCTGAAATGCGATTATGAGACGGTGCGCCAGTACAATCCGCGCCTTGTCTATGCGTCGATCTCCGGCTTCGGCCAGTCCGGCCCGTGGGCGGGTCGGCCCGGTTTCGATCTGATGGCGCAGGCCATGTCCGGCGTGATGAGCGTCACCGGCCATCCCGGCGGCCTGCCGGTGAAGGCCGGCGTGCCGGTCGCCGATATCGGCTGCGGCCTGTTCGCCACCTATGCCGTGCTCGGCGCCTATATCGGCGCCAAGAACACCGGCGAGGGCCAGTATATCGACGCCTCGCTGTTCGAGGCGGCGCTGGCCTTCTCGGTGTGGGACATCTCGGAATATTGGGGCCGCGGCACTGAGCCCATCCCGCTCGGCACCGCCAACCGCATGAGCGCGCCCTATCAGGCGGTGAAGTCCAAGGACGGCTATTTCGTCATGGGCGCCACCAACCAGAAGCTCTGGCTGCTGCTCTGCGACACGCTCGCTCGCCCCGAACTCGTCGAGGATCCGCGCTTCAAGACCAATCCCGACCGCCTCGCCCATCGCGAGGTGCTGATCGAGGAACTGGAGAAGACCTTCGTCACCCGTACCTCGGACGAATGGGTGGAAGCGCTGCTGGCCGTCGGCATCCCGGCCGGCACCATGTATACCTATCCCGAGGCGTTCGAGAGCGAGCACGGGCGCCATCGGCAGATGCGCATGGAAATCGACCATCCGAACGAGGGCAAGGTGTCGAATATCGGCTTCGCGGTGAAGCTCACCGGCACGCCGCAGGAGGTTCGCCGCCATCCGCCACTGCTCGGCCAGCACACCGACGAGGTGCTGAAGGAGATCGGCCTCGACAGCGCCGCCATCGACGCCCTCACCGCTCGCGGAGCCTTCGCGTCATGAACGCCGTCGCCAAACTCGAAGCCGCCCCCCCCGAAGCCGGCCAGCCGGTGAACCCCGCTCCCGAGGACGGCCAGGGTGCCGTCCGCCTCGTGATCGAGGGAGCGGTGGCCCGCCTCACCTTCGACCGGCCGGCGGCCCGCAACGCCATGACCTGGCGGATGTACGAGCAGCTCGCCGATGCCTGCCGCACCATCGCCGCCATGCCCGAGGTGCGGGTGGCGGTGCTGCGCGGCGCCGGCGGCAAGGCGTTCATCGCCGGCACCGACATCGAGCAGTTCCGCTCCTTTACCTCCGGGGCCGACGGCATCGCCTATGAGGAGAAGGTCGAGCACTATGTCGGCGCGCTGGAAGCGCTCGCCGTGCCCAGCATCGCCGTGGTGGAAGGCTGGGCGGTCGGCGGCGGCATGGCGCTCGCCAATGCCTGCGATTTCCGCGTGGCGACGCCGGGCTCACGCTTCGGCGTGCCGATCGCCCGCACGCTCGGCAACTGCCTGTCGGCGTCCAATGTGCAGCGCCTAGTAGCGGCGCTCGGGGTCAGCCTGGTCAAGCGCATGCTGCTGCTCGCCGAAACGCCGAAGGCCGAGGAACTACCGGCCGGCTATGTGACGGTGGTGCCGCCCGAGCAGATCGACGCTCATGTCGAGGAGCTCTGCACCCGCCTCGCCGCGCACGCGCCGATCACCCTGCGCGTCACCAAGGAGATGCTGCGCCGGCTCGCCCACGATCCCGATGCCGCCGATGCAGATCTGGTTCGCGAGACCTATGGCTCGGCCGATTTCCGCGAAGGCGTCGAGGCCTTCCTCGGCAAGCGCCCGCCGAACTGGTGCGGGGAATAGCGGCGGGTGGCGAGAGGCGCACGCCCCTCGCCGCGCCTTCTTCGCCCGTCGCTCAGCGCCAGCCCATGGCCGGCGCCACATGCGTGAGGATCGCTTCGATCACGTGGGCGTTGTAGGCGACGCCCAGCTGGTTCGGCACGGTGAGCAGCAGCGTGTCGGCCTCGGCGATCGCCTCGTCGGCCTTCAGCTGCGCGACGAGTGCGTCCGGCTCGGCGGCGTAGGATCGGCCGAAGATGGCGCGCGTCTTCTCGTCGATGAAGCCGATCGAATCCGCCTCCTGCCCGGAACGGCCGAAATAGACGCGGTCCTGATCGCTCACCAGCGCGAAGATGCTGCGGCTGACCGAGACGCGCGGCTCGCGTGCATGCCCGGCCTCTTTCCACGCCGCGCGATAGGCGCGAATCTGCGCCGCCTGCTGCACATGGAACGGCTCGCCGGTCTCGTCGTCCTTCAGCGTCGAGCTTTGCAGGTTCATGCCGCGCTCAGCCGCCCAGATCGCCGTCGCATTGGAGCCGGCGCCCCACCAGATCCGCTCGCGCAGGCCTTCCGAATGCGGCTCCAGCCGCAACAGGCCCGGCGGGTTGGGGAACATCGGGCGAGGATTGGGCTGGGCGAATCCCTCGCCCTTCAGCACTTCCAGCAGCGCCTCGGCATGATTCCGGCCCATATCGGCGTCGCCCTGCCCGTCGGGCGGCGCGTAGCCGAAATAGCGCCAGCCGTCGATCACCTGCTCCGGCGAGCCGCGGCTGATGCCGAGCTGCAGCCGCCCGCCGGCGATCAGGTCGGCGGCGCCGGCATCCTCGGCCATGTAGAGCGGGTTCTCGTAGCGCATGTCGATGACGGCGGTGCCGATCTCGATGCGCGACGTCCGCGCCCCGACCGCCGCCAGCAGCGGAAACGGCGAGGCCAGCTGGCGGGCGAAATGATGCACGCGGAAATAGGCACCGTCGGCGCCCAGCTCCTCGGCAGCGACCGCCAGCTCGATGGATTGCAGCAGCGTATCCGCCGCCGAACGGGTCTGCGAATGCACGGAGGGCGTCCAATGCCCGAACGACAGAAAACCGATCTTTTTCACGATGATCCCGCGACTGGGAAAAGGGAAAGTTCGCGCCAAGTCTAGGCCGGCGTCGGCACCGCGCCTATCCGGATCGCGCGAGCAACGGTGCACGGCAGGGATGCGCGCCAGGCATGCGCGTAAAGCATGCTCAAAGCGACTACGCTCAGGCCGGGCGGCCGTGTACCTCTCGCACCAGCGCCAGCCACGCCTTCGCCGCCTCCGTGAGGAAGGCGCCGCGTCGCCAGACCATCGCCATCACCCATGCGGTGCCGGGTTCGTCGAGCAGCACCTGCGCGACCGTCGGCGTGCGGCGCTGCTCGGCGATCAGCCGCGGCAGGAAGGCGACGCCGAGGCCGGCCGCCACCAGCTGCACCATGAAGTCGATCTGGCTGCTCTGTGCCACCACGTCCGGCTCGAAGCCGGACCGCCGGGCGGCGTCGAGGATGATGCGGTGCAGGGTGAATCCGCTGTCGAACAGGATCAGCGGCGTCTCCCTGAGGTCGCTCATGGCGAGGTTGTCGCGGGCGCCGAGCGGATGCGCCGCCGGCAGCAGCGCCACCAGCGGCTCGCCGCCGACCTCCTGCCATTCGAACTCCTCCGCCGTCGGCAGCAGCATGCCGGCGAAGTCGATCTCGCCGG
The DNA here is from genome assembly GCF_018390695.1 of Ancylobacter sonchi. GTDB lineage: Bacteria > Pseudomonadota > Alphaproteobacteria > Rhizobiales > Xanthobacteraceae > Ancylobacter > Ancylobacter sonchi. The sequence goes on from NZ_JAHBGF010000028.1 coordinate 676,263, forward strand.
CCCGCAGGCTCGCTTCCAGCTCGTCGCTGCCATGCTCGGTCAGCCGCACCTCGATGCCGGGGTAGCGGCGGCGATAGATGGCGAAGAGCGGGGCGAACAGAGTTGCGCTGCCGACCGGCGGCAGGCCGAGCTTCAGCACCCCGCGCTTCAGGCCGCGAATCTCGTCGAGTTCGGCGAGGAGATCGTCGCGGTCGGCGAGCAGCTTCACCCCCCGGCGATAGACCACCTCGCCCACCGGCGTCAGCACGCTGCGGTGGCCGATGCGGTCGAGCAGCGGCGTGCCGATCTCGTCCTCCAGCTGCTTCACCGCCTTGCTGACGGTGGACTGGGTGGCGAACACCGTCTTCGCGGCTTGCGAGAAGCCGCCCTGCCGCACGACCTCGACGAAGGCGCGAAGGGTTCGGAAATCCATGAAATTCCATAATGGAATAATTTGTAGTCAGTCAATTCATTTTGATCATGATGCATCGCGACATACATAAAGCGGCGAGAGGTATGTCATGTCGTCCCGCACCGTCATCGCCTACGCCACCCATGTGCTGCGTCACAGCGCGCCGCTGCAGGTCGGTGTCGTCATAGGCTTCTGGCTGGCCGGCGAGGGAATCGTGCGGCTGTTCGGCCTGCCTCTGCCCGGCGGCATCGTCGGGCTGGTGATCGTGCTGGCGCTGCTCGCCAGCCGGCGGATCAAGACCCGCAGCATGCGCCGGGGTGCCCAGTGGCTGCTGGCCGACATGCTGCTGTTCTTCGTGCCGGCGGTGCTCGCCGTGCTCGATCATCAGGAGTTGCTCGGCCTCACCGGGTTGAAGATCCTCGCGGTCATCCTCGTCAGCACCGTCAGCGTGATGATCGCCACCGCCTTCACCGTCGACCGCTGCTATCGCTGGAGGGCCGATCATGCCGGATCCGCTCCTCATTGATTCCGCCCTGCGCATCCTGCTGTGGTCGGCTGTCACGGTCGGCTTCTACTGGGGCGCCAAGCAGATTTATCGCCGCTGGCCGCGCTGGTGGCTGTCGCCGCTTTTGGTCACGCCGGTGCTGATCGCCGCCGTGGTGCTCGCGCTGCATGCGAGCTACCGCGACTATATCGGTGGCACGCACTGGCTGGTGCTGCTGCTCGGCCCGGCCACGGTGGCCTTCGCGATCCCGATCTACGAGCAGCGCGGGCTCATCCGCCGGCACTGGCCGGTGCTGCTGATCGGCATGCTGGTCGGCAGCGGCACCTCGGTGCTGACCAGCTGGGCGCTGGCGACGCTCGCCGGCCTCGACGGCCCGCTGCGGCTCAGCCTGCTGCCGCGCTCGATCAGCACGCCCTTCGCCATGGAAGTGTCCGGCGATATCGGCGGCATCCCTGATCTGACGGCGGTGTTCGTCGTGATCACCGGCATTGCCGGCGCGGCGATGGGCGACATCATCCTGGCGCGGGTGCCGATCGGCTCGGCGCTCGCCCGTGGGGCGCTGTTCGGCGTCGGCGCGCATGGCGCCGGCACCGCTCGCGCCGCCCAGATCGGCGAGACGGAAGGCGCCGTCGCCGGGCTGGTCATGGTGCTGGTCGGCCTGCTCAACGTGCTGGCGGCTCCGCTCGTCGCCCAGCTACTCCGATAGGGCTCGCCCCTATCTGAGGAGGAGCGGCCGCGTTCAGGCATGCGCCGCGTGCCGCCCGGGAACGGCGATCACAGGTTCCTCGATCAGTTCCGCCGGCATGATCGCCGGCTCGTGCCAGCGGTCGGCCTCGAGCTCGGCGATGCGGGCGTCGAGTTCGGCGATGACGTGGCGGGAGAACGGATAGAGGTGCAGGAACAGCACCATGTTCATCATCGCCGCCTCCAGCGCGTCGGGATTGCGGCGGGCGCAATCGATGAAGGTGGCCCAGAAGTGCCGGGCGATGTCGGGTCCCTGGAACGTCAGCCGCCCGCAGGCGCGCATCAGCACATGGAGCTCCTTCATCGCCTCGCGCAGGGGCGGCCTGGGGCCCAGCGGACGGCGCTTCAGCTTGCGGGTCATTTCCCGCACCCGCTCGAAGAAGGCCTGCGGCGTGTAGATCTCCTCGATCACCCGCCGATAGTCCTTCAAGATCTCGACGCGCGGACGCAGCGTGGTGAAGTTGAGCCCGCCGGTGCACTGGTCGCCGGCCTCGGGCAACGCGACATTGTAGCCCTCGAACAACCGCCCCTCGCGCCGCAGCCGCCGCATCAGCTGGGTGTTGGGCAGCGCGTGCAGCAGCCCGACCATGGCGACCGGAATGTTGCTGGACTGCACGCAGTCGATCATCGGCGTCGCCATGTCGCCGCGCTCGGTGTCGAAGCCGACGATGAAGCCCGCCGTCACATAGATGCCGGCGGCATAGATGCGCTCGACGCTGTCGGCGATGCTGCGCCGGGTGTTCTGCTTCTTCTGCATCGCGACCAGCGTTTCCTGGTCGGGGCTCTCGATGCCGGTAAAGACGACGAAGAAATTCGCCGCGCTCATCATGGCGAGCAGCTCGGCATCGTCAGCGAGGTTGAGCGACGCCTCCGTCGAGAACATGAACGGATAGTCGTTCGCCTGCTGCCAGCGGGTCAGTTCCGGCAGGAATTTCTTGATCGCCTTCTTGTTGCCGATCAGGTTGTCGTCGACGAAGTCGACATGCCCCCGGTAGCCCAGCTCGCGTAGCCGATCGAGTTCGGCCAGCATCTGGCCGTTGGTCTTGGTGCGGGGCACCCGGCCGTACAGCTCGATGATGTCGCAGAACTCGCAGGTGAACGGGCAACCGCGCGAGAACTGCACGCCGACATAGAGGTAATCGTTGAAATCGATCAGGTCGAAGCGCGGTATCGGGCTCGCCTCGACATTGGCCTTGAACTTCTCGGCGTCGAACCGCCCGGTCCGCGCCCCGCTCTCCCACGCCTCGACGAAGCGGTCGATGATGCCCTCGGCCTCGCCGAGGACGAGAAAGTCGGCACGGGCATAGACCTCCGGGTTGGAGGTCGGGTCCGGCCCGCCGAGGCACACGGGTTTGCCGAGCCCCTGGCAGCGATCGACGACCGCCAGAGTGTCGTTCTGCTGCGGCAGCATCCCGCCGGTGAGCACGAGATCGGCCCACAGTATGTCGTCGTCGCGCAATTCGCTGGCATTGCGGTCGACCAGCCGAAGTTCCCAGCTGTCCGGCAGCAGGGCGGCGAGGGTCATCAGGCCGAGCGGCGGCGCCACACTGCGGGCGCCGTAGAGCTCGTAGGCCGGCTTGAAGTTCCAGAAGGAATTCGGGTTGAAACGAGGAAAGACCAGCAGCACCCGCGGACTGGAACGAGCAATGCAGGCTGCGTCTTGTTCATGCATCTATTGACCTCAATGAAAAACACGGATCAACCGACTGCCAACATTTGCCGTCTTCCGAGGCAGCTTAACAGATTGCTCCTCGCCTCCTATCGAAAATGCATGGCTCGCGGATCACAACATACCGCGCGCCCTTTCCGGACACGAATAAATCGGCTCGGCCTTCCCCGTGCCTTCTGCGGGCGAAGGAGAACAACCAAAAGTGGCCGAAAGCAGCCCGTGCGACAAAGAGGGCTTTGACTCCTCAATCATCATACGTATGATGTTTCGCATGACGCTTTATCGCAGCACCCTCGCCCGGCTCGGCAAGGATATCTGCGCCGGGATCTACCCTCCCGGCCAGGTGATCCCGGCGGAGCCCGTGCTGTGCGTTCATCTCGGGGTCAGCCGCATCGTGGTGCGCGAGGCGATCAAGGGCCTCGCCTCGAAAGGCATGGTCGAGGCGCGCCGCCGCACCGGCACCGTGGTGCTCGACCCCAGTCGCTGGAGCCTGCTCGACCCGGAGGTGATGATCTGGCGCGCCGAGGCCACCGGCATCGACCGCGCGCTGGCCAACGACATCATGGAACTGCGCCGCATCGTCGAGCCCGCCGCCGCCCGGCTCGCCGCCGAGCGGGCGAGCGCGGCGGAACTGGCAGCGCTGCGCGCCGCCTTCGACGCCATGGCCGGCGCCGTCGCCAGCCAGCCCGACTATGTGGCGGCCGACCTCGCCTTTCACAACGTGATTATCCGCGCCTGCGCCAACCCCCTCGTCAGCCAGTTGCAGAGCGTGATGTCGACCGTGCTGCGCATCGGCTTCGAGCGGGTGGCCGCGACGCCCGGCGGCCCGGAACGCTCGCTGCCGCTGCACCGTACCGTCTGCGAGGCGATCGAGCAGCGCCGGGGCCTCGATGCCGAGGCCGCCGTGCTCGGGCTGCTCGACCTGGCGGAGAACGATCTGCGGCAGATTCTCGACGCCGAGGGCTCGATGAGCGCCGAACCGCCGCCCGCCGCGCGCAAGCGCGCCGCCCTATCCCCCCGCCGCCAAGCGGGTGCCAATAACGAAAAGAACAAATCCAGGAAGGAAACCCATGACGATGTCGTTCCGAGCTAGGCCCGCGCCGCCCTCCCGATGGGCCGCCTCTCCCACGGAAATCTTCAGCCGGTAATCGTCGCCGCGCGGCCGCCTGCGATGTCGCGCGTTCCGGTTGCCTTCGTCGGTCCCGCTGACGCGGTCGCGGGCCTGTGTCCTGTGCCGGCTTCACATTCGTTGCGAACATGAAAATCACCGCCATCGAGACCATACGCCTCGCCGAATTCGCCAATCTGCTCTGGGTCCACGTCCACACCGACGAGGGCGTGGTGGGGCTGGGCGAGACCTTCTACGGCGCCGCCGCCGTGGAGGCGCACATCCACGACACGCTGGCCGGCCGCCTCATCGGCCGCGATCCCTTGCGCATCGAGGCGCTGAACCGCGAGATGGTGAACCTGCCGCTGGCGCAGGCCTCGACCGGCGTCGAATACCGCGCCGCCTCCGCCATCGACTTCGCGCTGTGGGACATTTTCGGCAAGGTGTGCAACCAGCCGGTCCACCAGATGCTCGGCGGCCTCGCGCATGACAAGCTGCGGCTCTACAACACCTGCGCCGGCTACAAATATGTCCGCTCGATGAGCATCAAGCCGGTCTCCACCTGGGGCATCGGCGAGGCGGAGGGGCCGTATGAGGACCTCGACGCCTTCATGCACCGCGCCGACGAACTCGCCGAGAGTCTGCTCGACGAAGGCATCACCGCGATGAAGATCTGGCCCTTCGACCCGGCCGGCATCGAAACCGGCGGCAACTACATCACCGCCGAGCAGATGAAGGCGGCGATCGTCCCGTTCGAGAAGATCCGAAAGGCGGTGGGCGACAAGATGGAGATCATGGTCGAGTTCCACTCGCTGTGGAACCTGCCGACCGCCAAGAAGATCGCCCGCGCGCTCGAGCCCTACGCGCCGACCTGGTACGAAGACCCGATCCGCATGAACTCCCCGCAGGCGCTGGCGGAATATGCCCGCTCGACCGATGTCTGGGTCTGCGCCAGCGAGACGCTGGGCTCGCGGTTCGCCTATCAGGACTTCCTGAACGTCGATGCCGCCGGCGTGGTGATGGTCGATCTGTGCTGGACCGGCGGCCTCACCGAGGGCCGCAAGATCGCCGCGCAGGCCGACACCTATCATCGCCCCTTCGCGCCGCATGACTGCACCGGCCCGGTCGCCTTCATCGCGGCGATCCATTGCTCGTTCAGCCAGCCCAACACGCTGATCCAGGAATCGGTCAGGGCGTTCTATCGCGGCTGGTACAACGAGCTCGTCACCGCCATGCCACATATCGAGAACGGCTACGCTTATCCGATGGAGGGAGCCGGGCTCTGCGTCGAATTACGCCCCGAGGTCTTCAAGCGCGACGACCTCACCGTCCGTCGCAGCGCGCTCTGAGGGAGGGTCGCATGTCGCTCGAACTGTTCTCGCTCCAGGGCAAGACCGCCCTCGTCACCGGCTCGGCGCGCGGCCTCGGCCTCGCCATCGCGCGTGGCCTCGGCAAGGCCGGCGCCGCCGTCATCCTCAACGGCACCGATGCCGGCCGGACCGCCGCCGCCGCCGAGACCCTCGCGGCCGAGGGACTGGACGCCACCGCGCTCGCCTTCGACGTCGCCGACGACGCGGCGGTGCTGGCCGCCTTCGCGCGCCTCGACGCCGAGGGGCGCGAGGTGGACATACTGGTCAACAATGCCGGCATCCAGTTCCGCAAGCCGATGCTGGATCTCGATCCTGCCGACTGGCGGCGCGTCCTCGACACCAACCTCACCAGCGCCTTCCTGATCGGGCGCGAGGCGGCGCGGCGGATGATCGCCCGCGGCCGTGGCGGCAAGATCGTCAATATCGGCTCGCTGATGAGCGAAGTCGCCCGTCCGACGGTCGCACCCTATACGGCGGCCAAAGGCGGGATCAAACTGCTCACCCGCTCCATGGCCGCCGAATGGGCCGAGCATGGCATCCAGTCGAATGCCATCGGCCCCGGCTACATGGCGACCGACATGAACGAGGCGCTGATGAACGATCCCAAGTTCGACAGCTTCGTGAAGGGCCGCACCCCCACGCGGCGCTGGGGGTTGCCGGAAGAGCTCGTCGGCGCGGCGGTGTTCCTCGCCTCGCCGGCCTCGAACTACGTGAACGGCCAGATCATCTATGTCGACGGAGGCATGCTGGCCGTTCTCTAGACTACCGCGGCGCCACCGCGGAAAGACCCAGACCCAAAGACTGAAGACCCAAAAGAACAACAACAATATTCCCAAGGAGAGAACCCCGATGAAGTCCCATCTTGGCATGAAGCCCCATCTTGGAATGCGCGTCGCCTATGCCGCCCTGATCGCCGCCACCACCCTGCTCGGTGCCGGCGCGGCCTCGGCGGAGATCAAGGCGAAGATCGGCCACGCCATGCCGGATTCGCACCCGCAGGCGGCGGCGATGAACAAGTTCGCCGAACTGGTCGGCACCTACACCAATGGCGACGTGAAGGTGCAGACCTATTCCGGCGCCCTGCTCGGCAGCGACGAGAAGCAGCTGCAGGCGGTGCAGGCCGGCACCCAGGAATTCTACATCGGCACGCTGGCGCCGCTGTCGACCCGGGTGAAGGAAGTACAGATCTGGGATCTGCCCTTCATGTTCCAGAACACCAAGGAGGTCTATGCGGTCCTCGACGGCCCCTCCTCCAAGAAGATCTTCGAGAAGATCGAGCCGACCGGCCTCGTCGGCCTGACCTGGAGCGGCATGGGCTTCCGCAACCTGTCGAACAGCCGGCACGCGGTGACCAAGCTCGAGGACGTGTCGGGGCTGAAGCTGCGGGTGATGGCCAATCCGGTGGCGCTCGACACCTGGAAGACCATCGGCGCCAACGCCACCCCGATGCCGTTCTCCGAGGTGTTCCCCGCGCTGGAGGTGAAGGCCATCGACGGGCAGGAGAACCCGCTGCTGCACATGTACGCCAACAAGATGCAGGAAGTGCAGAAGTACATCTCGCTGACCAACCACGTCTACACGCCGGTGGCGCTGGTCGCCTCGAAGAAGTTCTGGGACAAGCTGACCCCGGCCGATCAGGACGGCATCCGCAAGGCGGCGGTCGAGGCCGGCCTCCTGCAGCGCAAGCTGCTCGACGAGGGCGACCGCGAGGTCATCGGCAAGTTCAAGGAGGCCGGCGTCGAGGTCGATGCGGTGCCGCCGGAGCAGCTCGCCCGCATCCAGGACCAGGTGAAGCCGGTGGTCGCCAAGTTCAAGGACCAGATCGGCGGCGAGTTCGTCGACGGCTTCTACGCCGAGATCGCCAAGGCGCGCGCCGGCAACTGAGCCGATCCGGGGAAGGGCGGCCCGCTCACGGGCTGCCCATCCCCTTCGTCTTTCCGATCGCCTGAGGAACGGCACGATGCCCACGGCATCGACGGCCGGGTCGGCGTGTCCGTGCCCCTCCCCACTCCCGAGGTGTTCCGATGAACCAGCTGCTGAAGGCGGCGGTCGCCGCGTTCTACCGCCTGCTCGAAGTCGTCATGGTCCTGTGCATGGTGGTCATGCTGGTCATGGTCTTCGGCAATGTGATGCTGAGGCTGTTCTTCAACAGCGGCATCGACCTTTCCGAGGAAATGCCGCGCTTCGCCTTTGTGTGGCTGACCTTCCTCGGCGCCATTGTCGGCCTGCACCGGCGCGCGCATCTCGGCGTCGACATGGTGGTCCGGGCGCTGCCGCTCATCGGCCGCAAGATCTGCTGGGGCCTCAGCCAGGCCATCATGCTCGTCTGTGCCGGCTACATCCTGTACGGCACCTGGCTGCAGCACGAGATCATCGCCGGCAACGCCTCGCCGGTGGCGCAGATCTCGACGCTCTGGGTTTATGGCGTCAGCTACGTCACCGGAACCGCCATCGCCATCATCTGCATCGCCAATCTCATCCGGCTGTCCCTCGGCCTGGTCGAGGAGCACGAGCTCATCGACGTCAACGAGGAAGGCATGTCGGAGGTGCAGGAGATCGAGCACGAACTCGCCGACCAGGCTGCGCACAAGGGAGCCGCCCGATGATCGTCTTCGTCTTTGTCGGCTCGCTGCTCGCGCTGATGGCGCTCGGCATGCCCGTGGCCTTCGCGCTGATCGGCTGCGGCCTCGTCATGATGTTCTACATGGGGTTCACCGACCCGCAGATCATCATCCAGAACATGTGGGACGGCGCCAACTCGTTCCCGCTGCTCGCCGTGCCGTTCTTCATGCTGGCCGGCGAATTCATGAACGCCGGCGGCATGACCCGGCGCATCATCACCATGGCGATGGCCTGGGTCGGGCACATACGCGGCGGCCTCGGCTATGTCGCGGTGATGGCGGCGGTGATCATGGCATCGCTGTCCGGCTCGGCGGTGGCCGATACCGCCGCGCTCGCCTCGGTGCTGGTGCCGCTGATGCGCAACGCCGGCTACGACGTCAACCGCTCCTGCGGCCTGATCGCCTGCGGCGGCATCATCGCGCCGGTAATCCCGCCCTCGATCGGCATGATCATCTTCGGCGTCACCGGCGGGGTGTCGATCACCAAGCTGTTCATCGCCGGCATCGTGCCGGGCATCCTGATGGGCGTGGCGATCATGCTGGCCTGGCGCTGGTGCATCAAGCACGACAATCCGCGCACCGAGCCCAAGCGCAGCATGGGCGAGCGGCTCGCCGAGACGCGCGACGCCTTCTGGGCGCTGCTGCTGCCCGTCGTGATCATCGGCGGACTGAAATTCGGCATCTTCACCCCGACCGAGGCGGCGGTGATCGCCGCGGTCTATTCGCTGTTCGTCGGCGTGGTGATCTATCGCGAGATCAAGCCGCGCGACCTGTTCCGCCTCATCTACCGCGCGGCGGAGACCACCGCCGTCATCATGTTCCTGGTCGCCGCCGCCGGCGTCTCGGCGTGGCTGATCACCACCGCCGACATCCCGCAGGCACTGGCCGGGCTCGTCGAGCCGCTCATGGGCAGCCCGATGCTGATGACGGCCGCGCTGATGGTGCTGGTGCTGGTCGTCGGCACCGCGCTCGACTTCACCCCGACGGTGCTGATCCTCACCCCGGTGCTGATGCCGGTGATCAAGCAGGCGGGCATCGACCCGGTCTATTTCGGCGTGCTGTTCATCATGAACAACGCGCTGGGGCTGGTGACGCCGCCGGTGGGCACCGTGCTCAACGTGGTGTGCGGCGTCGCCAAGGTGCCGATGAGCGGGGTGATACGCGGTGTGCTGCCGTTCCTGATCGCCCAGACCATCGTGATGTTCCTGCTGGTGCTGTTCCCGCAGATCGTCATGTGGCCGCTCGCCTGGATGACCCGGTGAAAGCCGGGCATCCACCTACCGTCACTTCCCTTCCCACCCAAGGACCTACGACCATGCGTGCCATCGTCCTCCATGCCCCGCACGATCTTCGCATCGAGCCGATGCCGGCACCGGCGCCGGGACCGGACGAGGTCACGGTACGCATGGGGGCGGGCGGCATCTGCGGCTCCGACCTGCATTATTTCCACCAGGGCGGCTTCGGCACGGTGCGGCTGATGCAGCCCATGGTGCTCGGCCACGAGGTCGCCGGCACGGTGGCGGCGCTCGGTGCCAACGTCACCTCGGTGGCGGTGGGCGACCGCGTCGCGGTCAATCCCTCGCGGCCGTGCGAGACCTGCGAGTATTGCCGGCGCGGGCTGCGCAACCAGTGCCTCGACATGCGCTTCTACGGCAGCGCCATGCGCTTCCCGCACATGCAGGGCGCCTTCCGGGAGGAGATGACCATCCCGGCGGCGCAGGCGGTCAAGGTCGGCGCCGCGGTCGATCTCGGCCTTGCGGCACTGTGCGAGCCCTTCGCCGTGGCGCTGCACGCGGTGGCGCAGGCCGGCCCGCTCGACGGCCGCACGGTGCTGGTCTCCGGCTGCGGCCCCATCGGCTGCCTGGTGATCGCCGCCGCGAAGCTCGCCGGCGCCGCCGCGATCGTCGCCACCGACATCACGCCCGAGCCGCTGGCCATCGCCTCCAGGCTGGGAGCGACGCGCTGCGTCGACGTGTCCGGCGGCACCGACGCCCTCGCCGATCTCGGGCAGGACAAGGGACAGGTGGATGCCGCGCTTGAATGCTCCGGCAATGCGCGGGCGCTGGCGGGGGCCATCGGACTGGTGCGCCCGCGCGGCACGCTGGTGCTGGTCGGTCTCGGCGGCGACCAGCCGCTGCCGATGAACACCATCGTCGCCAAGGAGCTCGCCATAAAGGGTAGCTTCCGCTTCGACGAGGAGTTCGCCCGCGCGGCGCGGCTGATCTCGGACGGCGCGGTCGATCTGCGCCCGCTGCTCACCGGCAGCCTGCCGATCGAGGAAGCCGAGGCCGCCTTCGCCCTCGCCTCCGACCGCAAACGGGCGATGAAGGTTCAGTTCCGCTTCGGCGACTGAGCTGTCGGGAAGAAGTCGCCCTCTCCGCTCTGTCCGCGTGCCGCCGCGCGAGGAACGCATGGCGCTGCCGTCGAAGGCGGCCAGCCCGGACCGGGCCGCAAGTCGATTTGACCTGCAATCCACGGCATGCCGGCCTATGATGGGAACTTGAACCGCCGGGCGGAAAACGACCCGGCGGGCATACCGGGAGACAAAGCCATGCGCCTCGCCAAGGCGACCTTCAAGGCGACCCTCGCCACTCTGGTTGTGGCGGCCACGCTGCTCGCCGCCTTCACCGCCGCCAGCTCGGCGCAGGAAGCGGGCGCCGACGCCACCTGGCAGGCCCTGAAGCCTGACGTGTTCGGCGAACGGCCGGTCGTCGACGCCGGGCCGCTGATGACCCTCACCGCGCCGGTCCGGGCGGAGGACGCCGCCATGGTACCGGTCGAGATCGCCGTGGCGCTGCCGGCCGGCGACACCCGCACGGTGCAGAAGCTCACCCTGATCGTCGACGAGAACCCCGCTCCCGTCGCCGCCACCTTCACCTTCGGCGGCGAGCGCCGCGACCTTACCCTCGCCACGCGCCTCCGGGTCAATTCCTACAGCTATGTGCGGGCGGTGGCGCAGCTGTCCGACGGCTCGCTGCAAATGGTGCAGCGCTTCGTCAAGGCGTCGGGCGGCTGCTCGGCACCGGCGATGAAGGATGAGGAAGCGGCGCTGCGAAACATCGGACAGATGAAGCTGCGGCTGGTCCAGCCCGGACAGCAGGGCGACGCCACCCAGGCGAACCGCTTCTCGCGTGTCCAGCTGATGATCCGGCACCCGAACTATTCCGGCCTGCAGATGGACCAGATCACCCGGCTCTACATTCCCGCCAAATATGTCGACCGCATCGAGGTGAAGCAGGGCGACGCGCTCATCCTGTCGATGGAGGGCGGCATCTCGCTGAGCGAGGACCCGAACCTGCAATTCTCCTACGAGCCGACCGGGCAGCAGATCCATGTCGATGCCGGCGACACCGACGGGCGCAGCTTCGAGGGCGAGCTGAAGCCGGCCGGCTGACGCACCGCGTCGCTCGCGACGCGTCGAAGATCACAGCTCCGCATAACGCGAACGGCGCCCTTCGCAGGAAGGGCGCCGTCGTCATTTGCAGCGGGCGATCAATAGAAGCAGGTCACCTCGGCCTCGGCCTGGGCGCGGCGCAAATCGGCGACGATGTCGCGGAACATGCCGGTGGCGCGGAACACCTCGGCCTGCTGGCCGGCCACCTGGCCGACGCTCATGATCGTCTCCGCCTCGACATATTTCTCGTAAGGCAGGATCGTCGCGATGGTGTCGATGGAGCAGGAGCACTTCTCCAGCGCCGGCCGGGTCTGGCCGTTGGCCGCCATGCAGCCGAACACATAGTCGGCCCGCGCCACGGTCGGGTAGTCGTTGATGAAGCCGGGCGGCACGTTGGCAACCGGCGCCGGCCGGCTCACCCCCGCCGGCCCGACCAGCAGCTGGGCGGGATCGTCGCCCGCCGGCGCGCCGGGCGCCGCGGCCGGGGATGGCGGCGCGCCCTGCTGGGCGGAGGCGGCGCCGCCGGCGAGGGACAGGCAAAGGCCGAAGGCGGCCGCGACCAGAATGCGCATGGCATGGCTCCCGTTCTTCGCCGTTGGCCGGCGTTCTGCGTTCTCCGGCCCGCGCGCGCGGGGCACGGGTTGAAGGCTCATTTCGCCGCCGGCGAGGCCGCGGCGTCGGAAAGCGTCATCTTGGTCTCGATGAGGTTGCCCTTGCCGTCCGCCTGCGGCGTCACCACCCGGATGGCGTAAAGCCCGCCCGGCACCGTCTCCGAGAACAGGAACTCGTAGCGCCGGTTGATGATCTCCGCGAGCTGCTGCTTGTGCGGGTCCTTGGCAAAGGGCTCCATGCTCATCTTCCAGCCCGAGACGGTCTTGCCGCCATAGTCGAAGCTGGCCGGCTCCACAGCCGCCTCGCCCAGCGCGGTGCGCAGGCGGTTGCGGATGTAGAACGGGCTGCCCTTGCTGAGATCGGTGATCTCCTTGGCCTCGCGCTCCATCAGCACCAGCGTCAGCGGGTTGCTCAGCGCGGGGAACGGGCCGGCGCCCTGGTCGGCGTTGCCGCGGCGTATGTCGACCTTGGCGACCTGCTTGGAGGCGTCCTCCTCAGCCGGCATCAGCGTCAGCTTCATCTTCTCGTCGAAGCTGTCGCCGAGATCCTTGCGCGCCGTGGTGTGGGCGTAGTCGTAGGAGAGCGTCGTGCCGCTCGGCAGCTTGGCGAGATAGGGGGTCTCGAAGAACAGCTCGACCGGGCCCGGCTGGGCGATCGCCGCCCGCACCGGCAGCACGGCGGTGCCCGCGAGCACCGGCAGGGTCGCGACGAGGGCGAGGCGGAGCAGAAGAGGACGGGACATCAGGCGCATGCGTATCTCCGGGGAAGGCGTCACTGCGCCCGGTCGGGCGCGGTGAAGCGGCGATAGTCGTATTCCTCGACGCCGGCAGCCGCGTCGGCCTCCGCCAGCGCCAGCAGATGGGCATGCAACGGCGATTTGTGGCAGGCGGGATCGGTGGCCGCCGCGTCGCCGGCGATCGCCATCGCCTGGCAGCGGCAGCCGCCCCAGTCGATTTCCTTGCGCTCGCAGGAACGGCACAGCTCCGGCATCCAGTCGGTGCCGCGAAAGGCGTTGAAGGCCGGCGAGGCCTGCCAGATCTCGGCGAGCGAGTGCTCGCGCACGTTCCAGAAATCGAGGCTGGGGATCATCTCGGCGGCGTGGCAGGGCAGCACCTTGCCCGAGGGGGTGACGTTCAGCGACTGCCGGCCCCAGCCATTCATGCAGGCCTTGGGGTATTTGGCGTAATAGTCCGGCACCACCGCGTCGATGGTCAGCACGCCCTTCAGCCGTACCCGCGCCTCCTCCACCACGTCGAGCGCCTTGAACACCTGCTCGCGGGTCGGCATCAGCGCGCCGCGGTTGCGCAGCGCCCAGCCGTAATATTGCGCATGGGCGATCTCGATGCGCTTGGCGCCGAGCGACAGCGCCAGCTCGAGGAAGTCGGGGATCTGGTGGATATTGGCCCGGTGCACCACCGAATTGATGGTCAGCGGCAGGCCGAGCCGGCGCACCTCGCGGGCCACCGCCAGCTTGCGCTCATGCGCGCCCTTGAAGTTCGACACATGGTCGGTCACTTCCGGCGTCGCGCCCTGGAAGGACAGCTGCACATGGTCGATGCCGGCGTCGGAGATCGCCTGCAGCCGCTCCGGGGTGACGCCCACCCCGGCGGTGATGAGGTTGGTGTACAGCCCGACCTTCACGCAGTGGCGGATCATCTCCTCGAGATCGCGGCGGGCGGTCGGCTCGCCGCCGGACAGGTGCACCTGCAGCACGCCGAGCTTCGCCGCCTCCGAGAAGACGCGCAGCCACGTCTCGGTGTCGAGCTCGACGTTGCGGCGGTCCAGCTCGACCGGGTTCGAGCAATAGGGGCACATCAGCGGGCAGCGATGCGTCAGCTCGGCCAGCATGCCATAGGGGATCGGCAGCGGCGCCCGGAGCGGCGCCGGCTCGGCGTGGGGAGCGACGTTCACCCTCTCATTCATGGGCTCACCTCCACCATGCCCTTCTCGACGAGGCCGGCGAGGAAGGCGTCGACATCGGCGGCGACGCGCCCGCGCTCCACCGAGAAGGCGAGAATCAGGTCGTCGATGATGGCCTCGATGGTGCGCTCGCCATCGACCCGCTTGAGGATCTCCACCGCCACCGGGTCGGGCTGCAACACCCGCTCGGGCGCCAGCAGCACCCATTGGCCGCGCGCCTCGTCATGGCGCAGCCGCACGCCGCGGGCGAGCTTGGGGACGCCGTTGGCGGGGAGCCGGGTGCTGGTGGTTTCCGCGGTCATTCAGGCCTCCAGTGCAACCCGCGTGTCCTCCGCCGCGAAGGCGCCGGGATAGGGCATCGCCGGATCGACATAGGCGAAGTAGAGCGCGTCGAGCTGCACCCACAGCACGTCGCATTTGAATTCCAGCGCCCGGATCGCCGCCTGCTGCTCTTCCGGCGTGCGGGCGTGGCGCTTGACGTAGTCGAGCGCGAAATCGGCATCGCGCGGCGCCTCGGTGAGGCGCTTGTCGAAATAGGCCAGCGTCTCCTTGGAGACGAAATCATAGTTCTTCAGCATGCCGGCGACACGCTCGCCGATGATGCCGGGCGAGAACATCTCCGTGAGCGAGGAGGCGATGGCCTCCAGCAGCGACTTGTCGCGCACGAAATGCACATAGGCGTCGACGGCGAAGCGGGTGGCCGGCAGCAGCCCGGCGAGCGAGGTCACGTAGTCGCGGTCGAGGCCGAGCCCGTCGGTCAGCTTCAGCCAGCGGGCGATGCCGCCCTCGCCTTCCCGGTCGCCGTCATGGTCGATGATGCGCTGGCGCCAGATGCGCCGCAGCTCCGGGCTCTCGATCCGCGCCAGCACGGAGGAATCCTTCACCGGGATCATCGCCTGATAATAGTAGCGGTTGAGCGCCCAGGCCTGCACCTGTCCGAAGCTCAGCTCGCCGCCATGCAGCAGCTTATGGAACGGGTGCAAATTGTGATAGCGGCGCCGGCCAACGTCGCGCAGCCGCGCCTCCAGTTCCTCCGGCGAGAGCAGCGTCGTCATGATGCGGTCTCCATCGTCGTGCGCGCCGGCACGACCTCCAGGCCGTCTTCGCCGATCTCCCATCCCGCCGCCTCAGCGGCGAGGCGTTCGGGCGAGCCCTCGATCAGCACGGGGTTGGTGTTGTTGATGTGCACATAGATCTTGCGGCCGACATCGAGGCCGGCGAAGGCGGCCATCGAGCCGCCCGCCCCCGACATCGCCATGTGGCCCATGCGGGCGCCGGTCTTGGTGCCGACCCCGGCGCGGATCATCTCGTCGTCCTGCCACACCGTGCCGTCGAACAGCACGGCATCGGCACCGGCGATCCGTGCCGCCAGCGCCTCAGTCATCCGCGCGCAGCCGGGGATGAACAGCACCCGCGAGACGCCGTCGCTGAGCTCGACGCCCACCGTCTGCTCGCCTTCCAGCGTGGTGTCCACCGCGCCATGCGCGGCGATCTCGCCGGCTTCCAGATAGAGCGCGATCTTGCCCGGCACCGAAAAGATCTCCGCCGTCACGCCCTCGACCAGCTCGAAGGCGGTATCGAGCCCGACGGGCCGGCGCGTCACCACACCCTCGGCGAGAACGTCGAAGACCGGGTTGGCGCGCAGCCCGCCATGGATCGCCGCCGTCGCCAGCAATGCGAAGGGCTGCCCCTCGCGCAGGCTGAGCAGGCCGGCGACATGGTCGATGTCGGCATTGGTGAGCAGCACGGAGGCCACCGGGGTGTGCCGGCGGCCGCGTTGCGGCTGCAAGGCCGGCAGGGACTGGATCTGCGACAGGATCTCGGGCGCGCAGTTGATAAGCGCCCAGCTTTCACCGTCGGCGCTCACCGCGAGGGAGGTCTGGGTTCGCCGTCGGACGCGCGGGTCGCCTTGCCAGGCGAGCGTGCAGACCGGGCACCGGCAGTTCCACTGCGGGAAGCCGCCACCGGCCGCGGAGCCGAGAACCATCAGCCGCAAGCGGGGCGAGCGTTCGGGCATGATGCTGCCTCGGAGGCCCGCCCCGCCCCTTTGAACTCAGAAGTCCGCCGGCATATAGGCGTTGACTTCGAGACCGACGCACACTTCGACGATACGCGGGGTGTTCCAGGCCATTTCCACTTCCTCCAGGTTAAACGTCTCTCTATACTTTTCTAAGAAGTTTATAAGAGACAATCGCCACTTATCTTTCGCGGCGAGAACAATATTAGTGTGATCACTTCGACAGTCGACGTCAAGAAGAAGTCTGGAACTCTTCGCGTCTTCCCCTGGCACCGCAGTGCAGCAGCCTTACACCACCGCGCGCCGTCAGCTGGCCTTCGGCTCGGCTTTCGGCTCGAACATGAAGCCGCGGCCGCGCACCGTTACGATCAGTTGCTCGCCGCCGGCCAGCGCCTCGCCGAGCTTGTGGCGGAGATAGCCGACATAGACGTCGACCACGTTCAGCGACGCCCCGCCATGGCCGGCCCACAGCGCGGCGAAGATATCGGCGCGGGCCAGCGGCTCGCCCTCATGGCGCATCAGCAGGGCGAGCAGTTCCACCTCGCGCTCGGTCAGCCGCACCCGCGCCTCCCCCGCCTGCACCTGCCGCACCTCCAGGTCGAGGGTGAGCGGCCCGACGGTGAGCAGGCGCGGCTCCTCGTCGCCGGCGCTGCGGCGCAGCGCCTGCACCTTCACCCGTGCCAGCAGTTCCTCGAAGGCGAACGGCTTGATGATGTAGTCGTCGGCGCCGGCGAGCAGCCCCTCGGTGCGCTCGTTCACGCTGGAGCGGGCGGAGAGCATGATGATCGGCGCGGTCTGGCCGGCGGCCCGCAGCGCCTTGCACACCTCGATGCCGGAGCGGCCGGGCAGCATCACGTCGAGGATGATCGCCTCCGGCACCTTGCCGTTGGCCGCCTTCAGCGCGAGGTCGCCGTCGCCCACCAGTTCCACCTGGTAGCCCTCCGAGGCGAATCCCCGGCGCAGCAGCGAGCCGATATCGGCATCGTCCTCGACGATCAGGATGGTCATTGGGCAGGCTCCAGCGTGACATGCGGCAGGATGGCGGGCAGGCGGATCGCGACGCAGGTTCCCGGGCCATCCCCGGCGGACGGGCCGCCTTCGTCCGGCGCCAGCGGTGCGCCTACCCGGCTTTCGATGGCGATGGAACCGCCATGCCGCTCGACGATCCATTTCGCAAGTGCGAGACCGATGCCGAAACCGCTGCCCTCCCGGCCACTACCCGTACCGCGCCAGAAGCGTTCGAAGACGTGCGGCAGCTCGTCGCGGGGGATGCCCTCGCCCTGGTCGCGCACCCTCAGCACGACCTCGCCGGCCTCTTCCGCCGCCTCCATCCGAATCGTGCCGCCGGGAGAGGAATGCCGCACGGCATTGGCGACCAGCCCCTCGATCACCTGCCGCAGCCATTCGCGGTCGGCCTCCACAGTCAGCCCGGCGGCCTGCGCGCGCTCCAGCGTCAGCTGGCGGGCGGCGGCGAGCGGCGTCACTGTCTCGGCGGCTTCGGCGAACAGGGCGGCGATCGCCACGGGACGGCGCTCCAGCTCGATCTGGCCGGTTTCGGAACGGGCGATGCGCAGGAGATCCTCGACCCGTCGATGCAGCCGGCGCGCCCGCGCCTGGATCACCTGCAGCGCCGCGCGCATGTCGTCCGGCCGCGGCGCGGCGGGGCGCAGCGTGACCTCGGCCTCGCCGAGGATGACCGTCAGCGGGGTGCGCAATTCGTGGCTCACATCGGTGAAGAAGCGGCGGCGGGCGAGGTCGACATTCTCCAGCCGCTCATTGGCGCCGCGCAATTCGGCGGTACGGGCGTCGACGATCTCCTGCAGCCGCTGCTGGTCGGCGACGAGGCGGGCCTCGCGACGGGCGAGCTGCATCGCCATGCGGTTGAAGCGCGCCATGGCGAGGCTGAGCTCGTCATGCCCGGTCACGGTGAGGCGGGTATCGGTGCGGCCGCGTGCGACCTCGGCGGCGGCGGCGGAGACGTCGGCCACCCGCCGGATCAGCGAGCGGCCGAGCCGGTGATAGATCAGCGCCGCCAGCAGCAGCGCGAGCACCACGCCGGCGATGCCCCAGCGCAGCGTACGGGCGCGCAGGTCGCGCACCGCCTGCTGCGCCGCCTGGGCGGCGGCACGCTCCTCCTCGATGGCCTGGCCGAGCGGCGCGCCGAAGCCGGCGGCGAACACGTCGAGCGCCACCCGCACGCCGACGGCGCGCTGCGGCGTGATCATCGCCGCCTTGACCCGCTGGTCGAGCATCTCGAACTGTGCCCGGAGGCGGGCGATGGTGCGGCTGCGCGCCGCCATCAGGGTGCGCTGCTCCTCGTCCGCCTGGCGCGCCACATCCTCGCCGAGCGCCATCCCGAAGCGGCGGAACGCCTCGCGGGCGCGGTCGCCGGCGGCCGGCAGATTGCCGAGGCCGTCCGGCGCCTGCGCGGCCTGCAGCGCCACCAGCGCGTAGTCGCCGATGCGGCCGGAAAGGCCGGAGAGCAGTTCCAGCCTCTGCTGGGCGGAGGCCAGCCGGTCGACCTCGCCATTGACGAAGCCGAGCACGGCGACCAGCGCGGCGGCCGAGACCGCCGTCACCAGTACGGATACCGCAAGCAGCAGCGCCATCCGCGCACGCAGCGCGGACAGGCGCATCCGCAGCGGAGAGAGGGATAGGCGCGGCATTCAGGCAGCTTCCCGGATCGAGCTCCTCTCGCGAGGAGTTCCGATGATTTCATGTCCGGCGAGGCAACGCACGCTGCGGCGCAGCACGCGCGACCTCACCTCATCCGGGGTGCCGGCGTCAGCCCTTTACCGCCTTCTTGCCGTCGTTCACGAAGTCGAGGCACTCGTCATATTCCTTCTCGCCGAGCTCGCGCTCGGCGCCCTTGAGCGCCTTGTTGATCTTGTCCAGCGTCGCCTTGGGCGGGTTCTTCGCCGCCTCGGCCTTCAGCAAGGCGATGCCGGCCGAGCAGTCCTTCGCCTCGTCCGCCGAGGCCGTCAGCGTCAGGCCGAGGCCGAACGTCGCCGCCAGCACGGCTCCGGCGGCATAGCGCGTGAAAAGTCGCATCGTATCCTCCCCGTCCGCCGGTCTTTGCCGGCGCGTGCATGTCATTGAGCGGAACAGGCGGCAGCGCGGCTATTTCACCGTCAGCGTGCCGTGCATGCCCTTGTCCTTCAGGCCCTCGATCCACCACTCGAAGGTGCCGGTGCGGATCGGCACGAATTCGAGCGCGATGGTACCGGCATCGTCGAACTCGATGTGGTGCGGCGCGCCATAGGGATGGATTTCGAGGTGATTGATGACGATCTGGTTCATCCAGATGTTCCGGAAGAATTCCGGCGCCATGAACTTGTATTCCTTGCCGCCGTTCGACGTCACATTGAGACGGTACGACTTGCCGCCTTCCATGGTGATGTCCTTCACCGGCACGGTGAAATCGTTGCCGTTGGTGTCGCCGAGCACGATTTCCGGCAGGTCCTGCCGTCCCTTGGCGAGATCTCCCGCCATCGCGCCGCTCACGGTCGCCACACCGGCGGCTAGTCCCAGCAAGCCGGCAGCGATCAAGCCAATGGCCGCGCGACGGCCATGCCCGTCCTTCATAGCTTCCTCCTGACGTTTTCTTGGCACCGAACCCGCGCGCCGCCGTGACGGCGGGACGAGTCGAGCCGGGATATATTTCCCGTCAGGGAGCCTATGAGGGAGCCGTACTCCTGTCTAGAAGATTGATTCTTATGAATATTTTATGATTTCGCCTCGGACGTCGTCTCGGCCGGGACCGCCTGGCATCCCCCCGCCCGATGCCGTGGCACCGGGTGGGGCGAGGGTCGGCGTCAGATATCCTTGCCGGCGGCGCCCGGGCGGCCGCAGCGCCACTTGGTCACGCGCCATTTGGGGTGGCTTTCCGACCATTCGGCGATCACGGGCTGGGCGCCCATGATGCATTGGGTGGGGAGGGAAACCTGCTCGACATTCAAGGACACGGCTTCTTCCTTGCACACGCCGGGCGAGGCGATCAGGCAGATGGACAAAATGAGCTCCATAGCGGGACCCTTTAAAGTGTGGACCTGAGCTACCCGAGCGTTTCCCCTTAGACGCTTCGTCGATTAGCAAATGGCATGCCAGCAAAACGAGCCTGACCAAAGCCGCGCGCTTTTGCCCCGGACACCGTACCCCGACGCCGTATCGGCGCGCCCGTCCCCCGCCCCCCGGCGCGGTCGTGCGGACGCCCGGCCGGCGGCGATCAAGGATTGGGCGCACCCCATCGCCCCCTGACTAAACGCTGATCACGGCCGAAATGCGCGGCCTATGGTCGCGACACGACCGCCGCATCGGCGCGCCTGCGGCGAAACCTCGTCGCGAGCGGCGCAAAAGCGGCTCAAAAGCAACGATTGCAACGACGTCCCCCTTGCGGGAAGTCGCGAAGCGGAACTAGTCTTCGCCCGTCTGGTCGCGCTATCGGGCCAACCGGTTTGGTGTTTCAAACGCTGCAACAAAGATAGCCGGGACATCGGAGAGGGGCACCCCGCCCTTCTGATGAGCAACCCCGTTTGGGAGGATTAAGATGGCCAAGATCAACAAGGTTCTGATCGGTGAATCGCTTGTCGGCGACGGCAATGAAGTGGCCCACATCGACCTCATCATCGGCCCGCGCGGCAGCGCGGCGGAAAGTGCCTTCGTCAACGCGCTGACCAACAACAAGGACGGCTTCACCTCGCTGCTCGCGGTGGTGACCCCCAACCTGCTGGCCAAGCCCAACACCATCCTGTTCAACAAGGTCACCATCAAGGACGCCCGCCAGGCCGTCCAGATGTTCGGCCCCGCCCAGTACGCCGTCGCCAAGGCGGTGGTGGATAGCGTTGCCGAGGGCGTCATTCCCGAGGAAGAAGCCGACGACCTGTTCATCTCGGTCGGCGTGTTCATCCACTGGGAAGCGGCCGACGACGCCAAGATCCAGCAGTACAACTACCAGGCCACCAAGGAAGCGCTCGCTCGCGCCATCAACGGCCAGCCGACGGTGAAGGAAGTCGTCGCCGGTGCCGCCAGCGCCAAGCATCCCTTCGCGGCTTAGATCGGAAGCAGCCCTGAGCAGAAAATACCTCCGCCCGCGGCTCCTTTGCCGAAGGGCCTGCTTCAGCGGTTGGCGGCGATCTTCCTCGACAAATGAGGGTGGTCCGCCACTCTCGGCTCGTGCGTAACCAAAGCGGCCCAGCCGCTTGAATGACCGCCGACTTCCGGGCCCGGGGTTTCGACCTCGGGCCCTTTTCATATGCGTTGGCTGATAGATAACCGGAATTTCTGAAGTCCGGCCTGAACCAGGCCGACCGTGCCGCCGTGCCCGGTTCCCGCCGCGGGCTCAGCCGAACACCGCCCGGCGCCGCTCCTCCACCGCCTCGGGCAGGCGCCGTTCCTCCGCGCTCAGCCCGACCGGGATGTCGGCGACGATCCGCGCCGGCACGCCGTCGAGCCGCACGATGCGGGTGCCGAGTTCGACCGCCTCGCGGCTGTCATGGGTGACGAACAGCACCGTCGCCGGCCGCCGCGCCAGCAGCCGGCGCAGCAGGTCGCGCAGCCGCGCCGCACCGGCCTCGTCGAGCGAGACGAAGGGTTCGTCCATCAAAAGCACGTCGGGATCGAGCACGAAGGCGCGCGCCAGCGCCACCCGCCGCTGCTGGCCGAGCGACAGCCGCTCGGGAAAGGCCTCCGCCTGCTCCTCCAGCCCGACCTCGCGCAGCATCGCCATCGCCTTTTCCGCCGCCTCAGGATCGCCGCCGAGCGGCAACGCCACATTGTCGCGCACCCGGCGCCAGGGCAGCAGCCGCGGGCTCTGGAAGGCATAGGCGATGCGTGGTCCCTCGGCGGAGAACGACCGGCCGGGTGGCGGCTCGAAGCGTGTGCTGCCGGCGAAATCGTGGTCGAGGCCGGCCACCATGTTGAGCAGCGTCGTCTTGCCGAGGCCGGAGGGAGCCAGCAGCACGAGGAAACTGAACGGCACCACTTCCAGCCGGAACTGCTGATAGACAAGCCGTGCCGGCCCGCCGGCGGTGGCCGGGAAGCGCTTCTCGGCGATATCGAGGATGATGCCGGTCACCGGCGCCACCGGTTGGCGTGGCGCTCCCAGGGCTGGATCAGCGCCAGCTCGATCAATTGCACCACCACGGTGAAGGCCAGCGCATAGGCGAGCACGGTGGCGACGTCGAACAGCTGGAACGCAGTCTGCAATTCGAAGCCGACGCCGTTGGAGCGGCCGAGCAGTTCCACCACCAGCACGATCTTCCAGGTGAGGGCGAGGCCGGAACGCGCGCTGGCGGCGAAGAACGGCGCGAGCTGCGGCAGCACCACGTGGCGCAGGGTGCGCAGGCGCCCGAAGCGGTAGACCAGCGCCATCTCGTCGAGCTCGCGCGACAGCGCCGCCGCCCCCTCGCGCAGCGTCACCGCGACATTGGGGATCTTGTTCACCGCCACGGCGGTGATCGCCGCCGCCTCGGTGAGCCCGAACCAGACATAGCAGAGGATGATCACCACCAGCGCCGGCAGGTTCAACAGCACGATCAGCCACGGGCCGAACACCCGGTCGAGCGCGCGGGAGCGGCCGAGCGCGATGCCGATCGCCGAGCCCACCACCATGGCGACGAGGAAGCTCGCCGCCACCCGCCCGAGCGTGATCAGGATGTTGCGCGGCAGGGCGTAGTCGGCGCTGGCGCGCAGCATCGCCTCGGCGACCGCCGGCGGGCCGGGCAGCAGCGGCGAGGCGACGATGAGCGCCGCCACCTGCCAGGCCAGCGCCAGCAGCACCAGCGAGACCAGCGTCATGGCGGTGCCACTAATGCCGGAGCGTGCCGCCTCCCGGCGCTCGTCGCCGGCGCTGGCCGTGCCGCTGCGCAGGAAGCTCACGGTCTCAGTCCTTCGACAGCGCGAACAGCCCGGCGTCGAAACCGGGCTTCGGCCCGACCAGCTCGGCCCCGCCGATGCCGGCCAGCACCTCGTAGAGCTTGGCGCAGGCGGCGACGCCGGCCGCGTCGAACGGTCCGGGCATGCCGGCGCGGTAATAGTCGCGCAGTTTCACGAACTCCGCCTCGTCGGCCGCCTGCATCAGCGGACGAAGGCGCTCCCACGCCGCATCGGAGGACGCCAGCACACGATTGGCCGCCGCGCTCGCGCGGAAGAAGGCGGCGAGCTGCCCGCCCTTGGTCGTGGCGGTCCGCTCGCGCCAGACGAAGCCGACCAGCGGCGGCGTGGGCGCGATGCCGAGTCCGGCCACCACGTCCTTCATGTCGATCAGCCGGGAGAAGCCCTGCGCGTCCAGCCGCGCGGCGAAGGGCCAGAAGGTCAGCGCCGCGTCGATGCGCCCGAGCGAGAGCTGCTGGTTGATCAGCGGCGGCGCGCCATAGACCGGCTCGGCGTCCTTGGCGAGGTCGAGGCCGGCCGTGCGCTGCGCATAGGCGCGCAGCAGCAGCCAGCTCTTGTCGAGCGCCCCGCCGGCGACGCCGATCTTGCGCCCCTTCAGGTCGGCGATGGCGCGCACCGGGCCGCCCGCGGCCACCATCAGCGCGCCCAGCGCGTTGGAGAACGGCGCGAAGCGCAGATCCTCGCCCTCCTGCCGGCGCCGCATCGCCCACAGCCAGTCGCTGACGATCAGGTCGATGTCGCCGGCCTGCAGCGCCACCGTGGTCGCCTGTCCGCCGGCGAAGTCGATGGTCTCCATCGCCAGCCCCTCGTGGGCGGCGATGCCCTCGGCGCGGATGGTCTCGGTGAGCCAGTTGAGCGTGCCGAATTTCAGCGAGCCGATGCGCAGCGCCGGCTCCTCGGCGGCGCGCGCCCCACGCGGCGCCAGCGCGAGCAGCAGCGGCGCCGCGAGCAGCGCCCGCCGGCTCGGCCGGATAGTGTTCATGGCGCCCTCGCCCTTCATGCCTTCGTTCCTCACGGCGCCGCCCTGCCGGTCAGCGGCGGATCGAGCAGGCGGTTGCGTATCAGATAGGAGATGCCGCGCATCCAGGATTCGTCGGTGTTGTTGCGGATATCGGCGCTGCCGGCGCGCAGCACCTTGCCGGTCTCGACATCGCGCAGCTGGAAATTGATGTTGAGGATGAGGTTGGACACCTTCTGCACCAGCCCGATCACCTCGATGTCGGCGCCGAGCGCGCGGGCGATCGGCAATTCGCAGCTGTTGCAGTTGCGGAACGGCGCGGCATCCTCGATTCGCGCCGCCTGCGGGGCGAGGTCGATCACCTCGTAGCCGGCGGCGGCGAGGCGCTGGCGCATGTCCTGGGTGATGAGGTCGAGCCGGTGCCGCTCCTCCGGCTTCGGCCCGCCGGGGCCGGCCTCGCCGCTGGTGTCGAGCAGTTCGAAGCCGAACACCGCGACCCGCGTCGCCGCCTCGGCCGGCGCGGCCAGGGGCAGGGACATCAAGCCGAGGCCCATGGCCAGGCCGCATGCCGCCCGGAGCGAGCGTAGGCGGCGATTGGACGGTCGTTGAGGGTTCATCGGGCGACCTCCCGCTCAGCTGCGCCTGTTGTCGCGGTGATCATATCCCGGCGCCGACCGGCGGCAAGACATCCGCTTCACTTTTCCGTCAGGAAGCCGGGTGATTTCCAAATATAGCGGAGAAATTCTTCCCGCTTATTAATTTCTTATGGAACTT
This sequence comes from Ancylobacter sonchi, assembly GCF_018390695.1. Taxonomy (GTDB): domain Bacteria; phylum Pseudomonadota; class Alphaproteobacteria; order Rhizobiales; family Xanthobacteraceae; genus Ancylobacter; species Ancylobacter sonchi. Next base: position 701,237 of record NZ_JAHBGF010000028.1, read on the forward strand.
AAACTGTTGAAGACTTCCGGGCGTTTGATAATCTTCTTTCAAAGATAACCAAAGGTCAGGCGCATGAACGCTTGGCCGGAATAATACGGGACGGACGCTCATGAAACGGATGGTCGGCGCTGCGGCGGCCAAAGCCGTGCTGGCTGTTGCCATACTGGCGATGGCCGGCATGCCCCTGCCCGCCTCGGCGCAGCAGGAAACGCCGGCGCCCGCCCCGACGGCACCCAAGCCGGCCGCGGCGGCGACGCAGAGCTTCCGCATCGGCCTCGTCCGCCAGATGCCGGAGCTGCCGCCCTGGATTGCGCCGCTCACCGCGCCGCCGGAGAATCTCGGCGTCGCCGGCGCCGAGCTCGGCATTCGTGATGCGCTCGCCTCCGGCCGCTTCCTCAAGCTCGACTACACGCTCGCCACCGAGATCGTGCCGACCGATGGCGATCCGCTGCCGGCGGCGCAGCAGCTCGCCGACGCCGGCAATGGCTTCATCCTGCTCGACGTCCCGGCCGCCCAGCTCATCCGCATCGCCGACGCGCTGAAGGACAAGGACGTCCTTTTGATCAATGTCGGCGCGCCGGACGACAGCTTGCGCCAGCAGGATTGCCGCGCCAACGTGCTGCACGTCGCGCCCAACCGCGCCATGCTCACCGACGCGCTGGCGCAGTTCCTGATGACCAAGCGCTGGCGCAACTGGTTCCTGTTCACCGGCCGCACCGAAGGCGACAAGCTCTATGCCGAGTCGGTGCGCAATTCGGCGAAGAAGTTCGGCGCCAAGATCGTCGCCGAGAAGGTCTGGGACTACGGCCCGGACGCCCGCGCCACCGCGCAGTCGGAAGTGCCGCGCGCCACCCAGGTCGGCGAGTACGACATCCTCGTCGTCGCCGACGAGCAGGGCGAGTTCGGCGACATCCTGCCCTACAACACCTGGCTCGCCCGCCCGACCGCCGGCACGCAGGGGCTGATGTCGCTCGCCTGGCACCCGACCATGGAGAACTGGGGCGCCTCGCAGCTGCAGAACCGCTTCTTCAAGCAGCACCAGCGGATGATGCAGCCGCTCGACTTCCAGATGTGGGAGGGCGTGTTCGCCGTCGCCTCGGCCGGGATGAAGACCCGTTCCAGCGAGGTCGGCAAGATCCGCGCGCAGCTCCTCGCGCCCGACTACGACCTGCCGGTGTTCAAGGGCGTGGCGGCGAGCTTCCGCCCCTGGGACCACCAGCTGCGCCAGCCGATCCTGCTCACCCACGCCACCAACACCGTCACGCTGTCGCCGCAGCAGGCCTATCTGCACCAGCGCACGCCGCTCGACACGCTCGGCTTCGACCAGCCCGAGAGCCGCTGCAAGTTCAACTGAGACCATTCAACTGAGATCTCGCAACCGAGCCTTCGCCCGAACAGAAGCCGCAGGACGAGGCGCCAACCGAGAGCGCCGCTGCCAAGGAGGAAACGATGACACGCCGTATCTTGCTGAGCGCCGGCCTCGCCGCCACCGCGGGCCTGATGGTGATGGCGGAGACGCTGCCGGCGCAGGCGCAGGTGCGTGCCTTCGTCACCAATGAGCGCGACCACACCATGAGCGTCGTCGATCTCGACAGCCTGAAGGTGATCGAGACGGTGAAGACCGGCCGCCGTCCGCGCGGCATCACCGCGAGCCCGGACGGCAAGCTCATCTATGTCGCCGCCTCCGACGACAACCGCGTCGAGGTCTATGATTCCAAGACCTTCAAGCTGGTGAAGACGCTGCGCTCCGGCCCGGACCCGGAGCTGTTCGTGCTCGCCCCCTCCGGCAACCCGCTCTACATCGCCAATGAAGACGACAACATGGTCACGGCGGTGAATGTCGAGAACAACGAGCTGGTCGCCGAGATCCCGGTCGGCGTCGAGCCGGAGGGCATGGGCGTCTCGCCGGACGGCAAGTATCTCGTCAACACCTCCGAGACCACCAACATGGCGCATGTCATCGACACCGCGACCAATGAGGTGATCGAGAACATCCTGGTGGATTCGCGCCCGCGCGTTGCCCAGTTCAACCATGACGGCACGCAGCTCTGGGTCTCGGCCGAGGTCGGCGGCACGGTGGCGGTGATCGACCCCAAGGACAAATGGAAGATCATCAAGAAGATCGGCTTCGAGATCCCCGGCGTGAACAAGGACGCCATCCAGCCGGTCGGCATCCGCATCACCAAGGACGGCTCGAAGGCCTTCGTGGCGCTCGGCCCGGCCAACCGCGTCGCCATCGTCGACACCAAGACGCTGGAGGTGGAGAAGTATCTGCTGGTCGGCCAGCGGGTCTGGCAGCTCGGCTTCACGCCCGACGAGAAGCTGATCCTGTCCACCAACGGCAATTCCAACGACGTCTCGATCATCGATGTCGGCGCCGAGAAGGTGACGAAGTCGGTGGCCGTCGGCCGCTCGCCCTGGGGCGTCGTGATGGTGCCGTAAACACGGAGAGGGCTGGTGTGGGCGCTCCATCGCTCCGCAATGTCGTTGCCGCTCACCGAACCGCTCCGCTGACCGCCTCCCCCGATGGGGAGAGGAGAGGAAAAGGCCGCTGCCCCCGGAATTAAGTCCCCGCCTCATCCCACCGCCCCTTTCCATCCCCGGCCCTGCGCCGGGGATGATAGTTTGGTGCAACGCCCTCTTCCGCTGCGGAATGCCGGAATGATGCCGATCGACCTCGCCGCCATCGCTTCCCCGGAGACGCCCGCCGTCGACCCGGCCCCTGCCCTCGCCATCGATGGCGTCACCCACGCCTTCGGCGCCCGCAAGGCGCTGGACGATGTCAGCCTCACCGTCCCGCGCGGCAGCTTCACCGCGCTTCTGGGGCCGAACGGCGCCGGCAAGACCACGCTGTTCTCGCTGGTCACCCGGCTCTACGACAATCGCAGCGGCTCGATCCGCGTGCTCGGCCACGATGTGCGCCGCGAGCCGGCCGCCGCGCTGTCGCGGCTCGGCGTGGTGTTCCAGGCCCGCACCCTCGATCTCGACCTCACGGTGATGCAGAACCTCGTCTATCACGCCACCCTGCACGGCATCGGCTTTCGCCGGGCGCGGGCGCGGGCGCTGGAGGTGCTGGAGAGCGTCGGCCTCGCCGACCGGGCCAAGGACAAGGTGCGCCAGCTCTCCGGCGGCCAGATGCGCCGGGTCGAGATCGCCCGCGCGCTGATGCACGGGCCCGAATTGCTGCTGCTCGACGAGCCGACGGTGGGACTGGATATCGGTTCCCGCGCGGCCCTGCTCGCCGAGGTACGCCGGCTGATCGCGCGCGAGGGCATCGGCGTGCTGTGGGCCACCCACATCATCGAAGAGATCGAGGCGAGCGACCGCATCGTGGTGCTGCACAAGGGGCGAATCCAGGCGCAGGGCTCGCTGCCCGACGTACTGGCCGCCGGCCACGCCGCCGACATCTCCGCCGCCTTCCTCGCGCTCACCGGCGCGGCGGAGGCCAGCGGGCCGCGCGGCGAGGAGGGATGATGAACATGACACCGTCTCCCTCCCCGTCCGCCGCTGGCGCCGCCGCTTCCCCGGCGCGGCATCCCGCCCGCCTGCCGCTCTCCGGCTATGTCGTCTGCATGGCCGGCATCTGCTGGCGCGAGGCGCTGCGCTTCATGGGCCAGCGCGGCCGCTTCCTATCGGCGCTGGTGCGCCCGCTGGTGTGGCTGTTCATCTTCGCCGCCGGCTTCCGCTCGGTACTGGGCGTGTCGATCATCCCGCCCTACGAGACCTACATCCTCTACGAGGTCTATGTGGCGCCCGGCCTGGTGGCGATGATCCAGCTGTTCAACGGCCTGCAATCCTCGCTGTCGATGGTCTATGACCGCGAGGTCGGGGCGATGCGCATCCTGCTGGTCAGCCCCTATCCGCGCTGGTACCTGCTGCTGTCGAAGCTGGTGGCTGGCATCTGCGTCTCTTTGCTGCAGGTCTATGCCTTCCTCGCCATCGCCTGGTTCTGGGAGGTGGAGGCGCCGCCCATCGGCTATCTCACCGTGCTGCCGGCGCTGCTGCTGTCCGGGCTGATGCTCGGCGCCATGGGACTGTTAATGTCCTCGCTGTTCCGGCAGCTGGAGAACTTCGCCAGCGTGATGAACTTCGTCATCTTCCCGATGTTCTTCACCTCCTCGGCGCTCTACCCTCTGTGGAAGGTGCAGGAGAGCAGCCTGCCGCTCTACTACATCTGCCTGCTCAACCCGTTCACCTATGCGGTGGAGCTGATCCGCTTCGCGCTGTACGGCCAGTTCGATCCATTCTCGGCGATGGTTGTGGCGGGCTGTGCGGTCGCATTCCTCTGCGCCGCCATTGTCGCCTATGATCCTTCCGCCGGACTGATGGGCCGCCGCGGCGGGCCGGAAGCGGTCAAATGACAAGAACGAATGCCCGGGAGACGCCTATGCCCTTCTACCCCCTGACCCTGGCGGGGCGCGCTGCCGCGCCGCTGCGCGCCGGTCTGGTGACCGGTCTCTTGGCCGCGCTCCTGATCGCGGCACCCATCGCCGAGGCCGCCAGCCCTGCCGGCGGGCTGTGGCCCTGCATCCAGCCGCGCGTCGACAACCTCGCCGCGGCGCAGATGTGGGACGGCCCGCCGATCGACGGCCTCGCCTGGCGCGACGACGCCGCCGTCGCCGATCTGGTGCCGGTGCTCGCCGCCCGTCGCACGCCGATCGAGGAAGCCGGCACGCGGGTCGAGGACTTTGCCCGCCAGGCCGGCGCGGACAAGAACAAGCGCCTCACCTTGCTGTTCGCCGGCGTGTTCGACCAGATCAACGGCCTGCGCACGCGCATCCTCACCGGCATCGAGCGCTATTCGAAGCACCAGATCGGCCTGTCCGACCGCATCCGCGCCGAGAGCCTCGAAGTGGCGAAGCTGAAGAAGGCGGCCAGCACCGACGCCGACAAGACCAAGGCGGCCGATGCCGAGAAGCAGTTGCTCTGGGACACCCGCATCTATGACACCCGCGCCCAGGCGGTGAACGCGGTGTGCGAGAGCCCGGTGATTCTCGAGCAGCGCGCCTTCGCGCTCGCCCGCGCGATCCGGGCGCAGATGGACTGAGCCGGGAGCCGCGACGCTCGCCCCTCGCCGGTCAGCCGGAGACGGTCCGGTCCCGGCGGGTGGCGAGCCGCCAGCCCACATGGAGCACGATCAGCAGGTGCAGCAGCACGGCGAGTGCGAGCCCTGTCAGATGCGCGCCCGCAGGCGCGTCGACGAGCGCCAGCGTGACGAGGCCGAGCGGAACGAACAGCAGCAGGCTGGTGATCAGGCCGGGATTGTAGGCCCGCAGCTTCACCGCCCCGACCACATGGATCGCGGCGTTGACCAGCGCCGCATAGGGCGCCACCAGCCCGGCCGCCGGCCCGCACAGCAGAGCGGCGTAGAAGGCGGCGAGGTTCAGCCCCCAGACCAGCGGCAGGTTGACCACCAGCACCGTCGCCACGCTCAGCCCGTCGCGGCCGTGCAGCAGCCGCCCGTTGACGAAGCGGCGGAAGCGGTCGCCGGTGTGCTCTTCCACCTGATGCACCATGTAGACCGGGCTGTGCAGCAGGATCAGCAGCAGCGGCAGGTCGAGCACCCGCGCCAGCATCGGCACCAGCACCAGCACCGCCGCCGCCATGAAGCCGGCGCCGGCGACCCAATGCTGCGCCACCCAGTACACGACACGGCGGCCGAGATGCCGGTCCATATGCCCCTCCCCCGTCTTGCCAATTCTACCGCGACGCGGGCGGATGAACAGCGCCTGCCCGATGTGGGGCGCGACCGGTGCGCTCCGGTGGTCCCGCGCGGCGCGGCAATGGATGGAGGCGAGGGATTGGCGCCGTCGCCGGGAACGCGCTCGGGCGCTTCGGTGTTCAGCCGTAACCTCAGGCCACGGCCCGGCTCACTCGCGTGGCGTGGCGGGCTCCAGCGGCAGGCCGGCCTTGGCCCAGCCATCGCTGCCCTGCGGATACCAGGCGACGTCGGTATAGCCATAGGCCATGGCCCGCTTGGCGGCGTTCCACGACATCCAGCAATCGGTGAGGCAGTAGAATGCCAGCGGCGCATCGCGCCGGCCCTCGGTCAGCACCTCGAGGCTGCGGCGGAAATAGCCGTCCATCGGTTCGCTGAGCGTGCCGTAGCCGACATTGGGCAGCCAGGTGCTGCCGGGCAGATGGTCGCGCGGCTTGTCGCGCCAGATGGTGCCGGGGGCGAGGTTGGCCGGCTTCACGTCGCGCGGCAGCACGTCGACGAACAGCGCCGCCTTGGCGCGCCACAGCCGTTCCGCCTCGCCGGTGTCGATCACCCGGGCGCCCTTCAGCGTCGCCGGGGTCGGCGCGCGAAAGCCGTCCATGCGGTAGCCTTCCGGCTCGGCGACGGCCGGCTGCGCCTGTCCGGCCGCCGGCGTCGAGCCGCCGGCCGGGTTCTGCGCCCTCGCAGGGGTGAAGGCGATGAGTGCCACTGCCAGCCCGGCCATGCCGAGCCAGGCGAGACGCACCATGGGCGAGCGGGGCAACAGGCGGTCGGCGAGCGCCACCGCCCTGCGGGACGGCGCCTCCCGCGGGACCGCGCGCGCGGTCATTTGCCCGCCTCGATCGGCTGGTTGCGCTCGTCGAGCAGCGGCACGCCGAAATCCAACAGAATGCGATTGATCTCCGGCTGCTCGCTGGCGATGAACTCGTTGAGCTGGTGCTTCCAGTTCAGTTCGCCGGGACGGATGCCGAAGGTGATGCGGTAGGTCATCTGCGGATCGCCGCGTTCCTTGGTGAGCGGCACCACCGAGAGCGGCGACTCGGAACGGCGGGCGTAATAGCCACCGATCGGTCCCCACAGGATGCCGGCGTCGATGGTGCCGGCATTGATGTCGGCGATCATCTGCTCGGCCGGGCTCTCGTAGCGGCGGTCGACCATCAGCGCATAGGGACGGGCAAAGCCCATCAGCCCGTTGCGCTGCAGGTGATCGCCCGGCGGCGAGCCGGCGACGATGCCGATATGCAGGCCCTTGAGGCGTGGGTCGGCCAGCGACTCCACCCCGTCGAGCGGCCCGTCCTTGCGGGAGATCAGCACCCAGGCGGACTTGTAATAGGGGTTGGTGTTCAGCACCGGATCGCCGCCCGCGACATAGCCCATGACGATGTCGCAGCGCTTGGAGCCGAGCGTCATGCGGTAGAAGCCGGTCGCCTGCGGGAACCAGGTGTAGTCCAGCGGCACGTTGAGCTTCTTGGCGAGCAGGTCGGCGATGCGGTTCTCGAACCCGTCGCCCTTCTCGTCGGTGAAGGGCATGTTGGCGGGGTCGGCGCAGACGCGCAGCGTCGAGCGGTCGACGAGGTCGGAGACCTGCGCCGACGCCGGCCCGGTCGCCGCCGGCAGCAGCGCCGCGACGACGAGCCCGGCGAACGCCGCCGCCCGCGGACCGGCGGGGCGGGTCATCCCGCCAAGCCGGCCCATCCGGCTATTTCCGGCCGAAGCACTGGTTCTCATTGGCGCCGTACTCTTTCGTCTTGTCCTCGCGCTTGCTGGGGCGCGTGCGGTCGAGCGCGCCGTCGGCGCGGGCCTTGAGGTAGACGTAGAGGTCGTCCATGTAGCACATGACGTTCAGGTTCTCGCCGAAGGCCGGCATCACCTGGTCGGCCGTGCCGACGCCGATCGTCTTCTTGCCGTTCACCACCGTCTCCATGAACTGCTCATAGGTGAGCGTCTTCAGGGAGTTGGCGAGCGCCGGCGCATAGGTCGAGCCCATGCCGTCCGGGCCGTGGCAGACATGGCACTCGGCGTGATAGCGGCGGTAGCCGGAATAGGTGAACCAGTCCATCGTGCCGTCGGGAGCGATGCGGTAGGTCGGCGTGCCGTCGGGCAGCGTGTACTTGCCGAGATCGTCCTTGCTCGCTTCCTGGCCGCCATGGGTCTTCGACCCGTCGGGCGCGGTGCCCATCGTGTTCGGAACGGCGGGCTGCTCCTGCGCCATCGCGGCGACGGGCAGGACGGCGAGGCACATGACCAGCGGAGCGATGGCCAGCAACGCGGACGGCGTACGCCCCGCGGCGCGCCGGGGCGCCGGGCTGAGGTTCGACCGTCCGTAAGCGGAATTCGTCATGGGGTCACTCCCGAAGGCACCAGGCCAGAATTGAGGGTCGGAATGCACCGTGATGGCGATGGCGACGCGCAGCCGGCACACGACCTGGGATGATTCTAAGATTCTCATAAGGCGCGATGTCCCGAGACACGGGGGCCTGGCTCATCGCCTTGACGATGGCCAGGCCCCCAATGCCGTCGGTAGATGAAGGCGCCGCCGCTGGGACGGCGCCTTCCCGGTGTCAGTTCGGAAGAGCGAAGACGGTGAGCTGGCCGCCGAGGTTGGTGTAGTTCGACAGCGCGGCGTAACCACCCACGGCGCCGAGGCCGGCATTCGGGTCGGTCAGGCCGGCCGCAAGGCCGATGCCCGCCCAGCCGCCAACACCCGAGAGGACGGCGATGTACTGCTTGCCGCCATGCTCGTAGGTGGTGACGTTGCCGATGATGCCCGACGGGGTCTTGAACTTGTACAGTTCCTTGCCCGTCTTGGCGTCGACCGCCTTCAGGTAGCCTTCCAGCGTGCCGTAGAACACCACGTCGCCGGCGGTGGCGAGAGCGCCCGACCACACCGAGAACGGCTCGGGCAGCGACCAGACGATCTTACCCTTGGTGTTGTCCCAGGCGATGAAGTTACCCATGCCGCCATGGCTGTTGGGCGCCGGGAACATCGACAGCGTCGCACCGACATAGGGCTGGCCCGCGGTGTAGCTGACGCGGAACGGCTCGTAGTCCATGCAGACGTGGTTGGTCGGCACGTAGAACAGGTTGGTCTTGGGCGAGAAGGCCGCCGGCTGCTGGTCCTTGGAGCCGAGAGCCGCCGGGCAGACGCCCTTGGTGTTCACGTCCTCGCCGTTCTGCTGGGTCGAATACTGGGCAACGACCAGCGGACGACCGAAGGTCTTGCTGTTCTTGTCCATGTCGACCTTGGTGGCCCAGTTCACCGCCGGGTCATACTTCTCGGCGACGAGCAGTTCGCCCGACACGCGGTCCAGCGTATAGCCGAAGCCGTTGCGGTCGAAATGGGTCAGCAGCTTGCGCGGGGCACCGTTGAACTGCTGATCCGTGAGGATCATCTCGTTGATGCCGTCATAGTCCCACTCGTCGTGGGGGGTCATCTGGTAGACCCACTTGGTCATGCCGGTGTCGGCGTCACGGGCGAAAATGGTCATGGACCACTTGTTGTCGCCGGGGCGCTGGGCCGGGTTCCAGGTCGAGGGGTTGCCGGAGCCGTAATAGACGAGGTTGGTTTCCGGGTCGTAGGAATACCAGCCCCAGGTACAGCCGCCGCCGATCTTCCACTGATCGCCTTCCCAGGTCTTCAGCGAACTATCCTTGCCGATCGGCTTGCCGAGATCGGTGGTCTTCTCCGGGTCGACCAGCAGATCGCTGTCCGGGCCCATCGAATAGCCACGCCACACCTGCTTGCCGGTCTTGGTGTCATAGGCGGTGACGTGGCAACGCACGCCGAATTCGCCGCCGGAGATACCGACGATGACCTTGTCCTTCACCGGCAGAACGGTGGCGGTGTTGGTCTCGCCCTTCTTGGGATCGCCGTTGAGCACCGACCACTTCTTCTCGCCGGTCTTGGCGTCGAGCGCGACGAGCGTGGTGTCGGCCTGGTGGAGGTAGATCATGCCGTCGGAATAGGCGAGGCCGCGGTTGACCGTATCGCAGCACATCACCGGGATGACGTTCGGATCCTGCTTGGGTTCGTACTTCCAGATGATCCGGCCGTCATTATTGAGGTCGAGCGCATACACGATGTTCGGGAACGGCGTGTGCACATACATTGTGTCGCCGATCACCAGCGGACCACCTTCGTGGCCGCGCAGCACGCCGGTGGAGAAGCTCCACGCTACCTGCATCTTGCCGACATTGCCGGCGTTGATCTGATCGAGCTTGGAATACCGGGTGTTGGCGTAGTCACCGGTCTGGATACCCCACTGTTTGGGGTCCTTAATGATCTTGGTCAGTCCGTCATTGGCCGCGGCAGGCCAAGCATAGACGGCAACACCCAAAAGCAGCGCCGCACAGGCAAGCTTGCGCATGCGTATATCTCCTCCTCAACGCGTTCCTCCGGCCACGGGGGCTGTGTATCCAGCCGTGCCATGATCGGTTTATTATTCTCTTTTCACGTTCATCTCCGACAGCGTGTCACGACCGGCTGGGGGGAGAACAGCCGGAAATCACGGGGGCCTCGCCCCAAGCTGGCCTACGAAGTGAATTTCGAGGTTTTGGGCCCCGAAAATCATTGAAGCCGGAGATGTGGTGACCCTAGACCGATTTTGAACAACACGCAATAAGAACCGCGCCGCCGAAACTCTCTTATTATGAAATTGCTGCAGGCGCTTAGCCGTTGCTGCATCTGCGAAGTGATGTACTGTATACCAGAGAGGAATACTTAAATTTTCGCCGATTTCGTTGGATTTCCGCGAAATGCCTTCCCCTCACCGTCCTGCCGCACCGCCGCACCGGTCGCGGGCCATGCCCCGCCGGCTCACTCCCACTCGAATTCGTGATAGGCGGCAATGGCGTTACGGGCGTTGAACTCGTCGAAAAGCGCCCAGGAATCACGCTCCGACAGCCCGGCCCGCTCGGCCGCCTCCCCCATCGGGACACCGTCTGCGATGAAGCGCCGCACGTCGGCGGCGAGCGTCTCCAGATAGCGCCGCTCGGCCGTCGCGGCACCCGGCCAGTCGGTGCTCGCCGGCCCGTGGCCGGGCACGGCGCGGGCGGCCTTGCGGGCCGTCAGCGCGTCGAGAACGCCGAGCCATCCCTTCAGGCTGCCGTCGAGAGTCGGCACGTGGCCGACGAACAGCAGGTCGCCGAGGAACCAGCTGTCGCTCGCCGAATCGCGAATCGTCAGGTCGTTGTCGGTATGCGCGGTGGGATGCGCCTCGAGCTCCAGCACCCGGCCGCCGAGGTCGAGCACCAGCCGATCCTCCACCAGCAGATCCGGCAGCACGATGGTGGTGCCCTCCCCGGCCGGGCCGAGCAGGCGCTTCACCTGGTCGAGATAGGTGTCGGCCCGCACCGAGAGCGCGCGCGGCAGCTTGCGGTGGCCGACGAAGCGCACCCCCTCGCCCTGCAGGGCCGAGTTGCCCAGCACGTGGTCGGGATGCATGTGGGTGTTGATCACGTAGCGCAGCGGCCGGTCGGTGACCCGGCGCACCGCTTCGCGCAGGCGCTGGCCGGCAATATGGCTGTTGCCGGTGTCGATCACCGCCGCCGCCTCGGTGCCGACCACAAGGCCGACATTGGCGATGGCGCCGTCATTGTCGGGGGCCAGCAACTCATAGGGAGCGCGGTGGACGAACACGCCGGGCGCGATCTCGCCGAGCGTGATCTCCCGGTCCGGCGCGGCAAGGGCGCAGCCGCAGAACGGCATCGCACCCTCGACCAGCACGCCACCGGCGGCGAACGCCCCGAAGGCGAGCGCGGCGCGGCGGTTCAGAACGGGAAACCCTGGCGGAAACCTTGTGGCCATGCGGCTGCCGGTCGCCTCCCTTGTCTCGCCCGGTCCGTGGGGGCCGGGACGTCGCGACCCGCGCCGGCCGCCCTTCTGGCGGGGCGGCGCGGGGTCCGCCGATCGGAAAACCCGATCAGGATTGCCCGATCAGGGCCAATCTATCAGGTCTAAACCATCACGGCTTCTTGGCGCCGGTCTCGTCATACTGCGAGAGATAGGCGATCAGGTCGGCGCGGTCGTCGTCCTTCGGCAGGCCGGCGAACACCATCTTCACGCCCGGCATGCTCTGGCGCGGATTGGTGAGATAGGTGCTCAGCTGCTCGGCGGTCCACACGTCGCCCTTGGCGTTGTGCTCCTTGAGCGTGTCGGAATAGTTGAACCCTTCCACCGCGCCCATCTTGCGGCCGACGATGCCGTTCAGCTCCGGGCCGACCTTGTTCTTGGCGCCCTCGCCGACGGCATGGCAGGCCATGCATTTCTTGAACACGTTGGCGCCCTTGGTGGCGTCGCCATCGGCGAGCGCGGCGGTTGAGCCGAGGGCAAGGAGAGCGGCGGCGGCGAGAAGACGGTTCATGGGAGTCCTTCCTAAGTGTTTGTCATTGAACGGCGCCGTCGCTGCGGCGCTTGACCCGGTTGAAGCTTAGCGTCTTGCCTGGAACGATCCTAGACTGAGGATGGCTCACAACCCCGGCAAGGCTTTGACAATTCGCCGCATATCCCTCGGTAAGCCGGCTCTGCCGATGTGCGTCACGGCGTCACGCGGGGATGCGGCGGGGCTTTCTAGAAGACCAGCACCTCGCCCAGCCCGCCCTGCAGCCGGTCGCCGACCAGGCGGCGGGCGGTGACGGCGGAGCCGATCAGCGCGGCGAGATCGGGGACGCGGCGCGCCATCAGCCGCAGCGCCACGAGGTCGTGCGTGCCGGTGTCGGCGAACCCCTCGGCGAGGTCGGGCACGGCGCGCGCGAGCAGCGTGCCGCGCTTCATGCCCCGCCCGGTGCCGGTGCCGAACCGGCCGGCCACCGCCAGCGTACCGGCGATCATGTCGGTCGCCGCCTCGTCGCCGACGTCGCCGCCGACGAGGATCAGCCCGCCGCGCTGCCGTTCGCCGGCGCGGATGCCCGCGCTGCCGCCGATCGCCACCACGCCGCCCGCCATGCCGCGCCGCGCGCCGGAAGGCGCCGCGCCGACCCGCGCGCCGGCATCGCCGGCAAGCTCGATCCGCCCGCCGGTCATGCCGGCCGCCAGTTCGTCGCCGGCATTGCCGGAGATGCGCAGCAGGCCGCCCGCCAGGCCGCGCCCGGCATGGGCGCCGACGTCACCCTCGACGACGATCTCGCCCGCCGCGAGGCCGGCGCCGACACCGTCGAGCCGGGCGTCGCCGCCCTCGATCACCAGCCGCCCTTCGCCGCCCGCGCGCACCGCGAACAATTCGCCGAGCGGCACGCTGCGCCCGCCATGCGGCAGCGCGAGCGCCTCCACCTCGGCGAGAGCCTTGCCGGCCAGCGCGGCGGGCGTCACGCCCTCGAGATCGAGCCGCGCGGCAAGCGGCGCCTTCAGTCGCAGCACGACGCTCATGCCACGCCTCCCATGATGTCGCGCAGCTTGAAGTGGAACGGGCCGAGATTGCCGCCGTAATTGCCGGCGTCGATGGCCACCACGCCGCCGGCGCTGCCGACCGCGCACACCGCCTCGATGCCCGCCCGCGTCGCCGCGGCCACGGCGTCGAAGCTCACCCCGTCGATGACGATCTCCATCACGCTGCCGACCTCGTCGGGCAGCGCCGAGGCGGCCGCCACGCCGCGCAGCGTCGGGCAGTAGGAATCGTTGGTGGAGGCGAACAGCGCCTTGTATTTCGAGCCGACCTTGGAGCCGGAGCGCACCACGCCGCCGGGGAACGGCAGGATGACGCCTTCCACCTGGCTCATCGCCTTCACCGCCTGCTCGGCGGCATGCAGCGCCTGCCCCCGCGAGCGGGCGAGGATCAGGATGTTGCCGCCGCCGACGCCTTCCACCGAGCCGGTGTCCTCGTCGCAGACGAACTCGCCATCCATCACCGGCAGGCGCCAGAAGCGCTCGTCGCCGAACTTCTTGGAGATCTGGTAGCCGTCGGAAAAGTAGCGGATGGTCTTGGCCAGCGGCACCCGCTTGCCGCCCTCGATGCCGGCATAGCAGGCGGTGGTCGGGCAGGTGAGGATGCATTGGCCGAGCCGCAGCGGCACCACGGTCTTCAGGCTCTTGAAGTCCATGGCGAAGATCAGGATCGCCACCCCCGGCCGCCCGTCGGGCGTCTCCTCGGGAGGGATGACCCGCTCCACCCCTGCCTCGCAGCCGCAGCCGATGACCGAGGTGGCGAAGCCGGTGGTGACGCGCCCGGCCGTCATCGCCCAGTCCGGCGTGTCGGCGGTGATGATCAGCCTTGTGCCCACCATCGGGAAGGCCTCGGCGAAGCTGTCGCGGATGTCGACGCCGTTGATGATCACGACGCACCTCCCACGCAGTTCAGCACCGTCGGGCCGCGCCCGCCGCGCAATTCGCCGTCGGAGAGGCGGAAATGCTTGGCCTTCAGCCCCACCGTCCGGTCGAACCAGGCGTCGAGCTTGCCCTCGATGGCGGTGTCGAACTCCGTGCGCACCACATGGGTGGTGCCCGGCGCGAGATCGACCACCTCGCCGTCGCGGACGATCAGCCGGCCGTCCTTGAACACCAGTTTCGCCTTGGAGAACATCGCCTCGCGGTCGGCGTTCTCGTCATGCACGGCGATGTCGGCCACCGCGCCCGGCGCCAGGTGGCCCTTGTCGGCCAGCCCGAGAATGCGCGCCGGCGCCGCCCGCGTCAGGATGGCGATCTCCTCCAGCGAATATTCCCGGGTGATCTGCCCCAGCAGCGTGTGCGCCTGCGCCGTCTTGTTCAGCGTGGCGAGTTGTGCGTTCCGGAAATCGCGGTCCATCAGCAGCCGGATCAGGTGCGGATAGGTGGTGAACGGCCCGCCATTGGGATGGTCGGTGGTGAGGAAGATCCGCCAGGGATCCTCGACCAGCAGGAACAGTTCCAGCCCGATCGCCCATTGCAGCGCGTTGACGAAGTTCTTGTCGCGGTATTCGAACGGCACCACGCCGCAACCGGCATCGAGCTCGATGTCCATGCCGATCGATTTCTTGGGATTCGCAAGACCACGGTTGCGGTATTGCGACATGTAGTCGGCCGACGCCGTCACCGTCTGGCCGAACATCACCTGCCCGACATCGACGGAGATGTTCGGATTGGCGTTCACCATCTCGGCGATGCGCGCGGCGGCGGAAGAGAACCGCCGGTCGCCCTCGGTGCCGTAGGAATGGAACTGCAGATGCGTCAGGTGCAGCCGCCGCCCCTCGGTGGCGGCGATGGTGGCGAGCGTCGTCTCGTCATTGCCGGGCACGCCGAGATTGCAGCCATGCAGGTGGATCGGGTGCGGCACGCCGAGTTCGGTCACCGCGCGGATCAGCGTGGTCAGCACCTTGCGCGGGGTGACCTCGTAATGCGGGTTGGCCTCGTCGAGGTCGAGCTTGCGGGCGTTGAACTTGAAGGCGTTGATGCCGCCGGGATTGACGATCTTGATGGCGAAGGCCTGCGTCGCCTTCAGCATCCAGCCGACATAGGCGTTGATTTCTTCCTGCGGCGCGCCCTGCGCGATCTGCCGCAGGATGAAGTCGTCATTGCCGAGCACCAGATAGGCGCCGGTGTCGAGATTGGGGATGTCCGCCATCTCCAGATGCGCGGCCCGGGCGTTCGCCCCCAGCATTGCCGGCTCGAAGACGGTGGTGTAGCCAAGCTCGGCATAGCGGCAACCGGTGGCGTGGGCGGTCGGCACCGCCCGCCCGCCGCCGCAGCCGCAGAACGACCCGGACATTTGCGGCAGGATCTTCTCGGGATATGCCCGCCGGTCTTCCTGCATCAGCAGCCGGGCAAGGTTCATCTTGCCGCCGGCAATGTGGCTGTGCAGGTCGATACCTCCAGCCATGACGATGGCGCCGCCGAGCTCGTATTCCGCGTCGGCCCTCTCGCCTGTCGGCGCGACGACGCGGCCGTCGACGAACTCGACGTCGCGCGCCACCGCGTTCTCGCGGTTCGCCGGGTCGAGCACCCGCCCGCCCCGCAGCCTGATACGCATGTCGTCCCCTCCCGCTCGGAACCCCTGCCCTGCCGGCGCGAACGCCGGACGGATAGCGGGGCTCTCGGTTGAACGGCCGGGTCCTGTCCCCTGCTAGCGGACGGGCACCAGCCGGCGCACAGCCTCGGCGACGCTGGGGAGCGTCGCGACGCGCAAGGCGCCGAGCGGCAGGCTTACAATTGAATCCATTCTGAACACGGTGCCGGCGTGGTCAACTCCCGGCGTGCCGACCGGAATGAACACATCCGGCGGCGTGGCGCACTCGATATCGGGATGGCCGATGACGATCACCGGCCCGTCGAAGGCCGGCGGCGGCTCCGGCCGGAACGCCGAGACCCAGACCAGCAGGTCGGCGTCCTTCAGCGCCGCCCCTGTGGCGTAAAGCGAAGCGTCGTGTTCGGACGCCTCGCCGCGTATCGCGGTGCGCAGCGGGTAGCCGAGCCGCCAGAGCAGCAGCTGGTTGATGCCGGTCACATTGTCGCGCCCGCCGAGCGGGAACACCCCGGCCCGGGTGGTGACGTTCAGTGCGTCGACAAGTCGCGTCGCCCGCTCGGCGATCAGGTCGGCCGGATCGAGCGCGGCGGCGTTCCACACCGCCACCGCATAGGCGGCGCCCTTCAGCGCCGCTGCCGCCTCGGCGAGAGCCTCCGCCGTCGCGCCGCCGAAGGAGGCGCCGCGCGGCGCCGGACCGGACACCATCTGCCCGAGCGCCGCCAGCGCCGCCACCGGATCGTCGGCAGCCAGCTCCGTCACCGTCGCCCCGCCGAGCTGCCGCCGGGCCGAGGCCCCGAGACTGCCGCCGAGCACGATGACGTGGCGGGAGGCCGTGAACAGCGCCTCGGCCGGCAGCGCCCGCTCGAAGAAGCGCCCGAAGGCCGCCGTGGGATCCTCGCCGATCACCAGCAGCACGTCGCAATGGTTGCGGACCTCCGCCAGCGTCGTCGACAGCCAGCCGGTGCGCTGAACCGCCGCATAGTTGGCAAACAACCCGTCCGAGGCGGCATGATCGAGCACGCCGCCATGACGGATCGCGAGATCGAGAATCGCCCGCCCGCCGTCGATGTCGGCGCCGAGGCCGGCGAAGACCGGCGCGCGCGCCGCGTCGAGCAGCCTTCTGGCCCGATCGTACACCTCATCGGCCGCCGGGCCGGCCTCGTCGGCGGTATCCAGGCGCCGCAGCAGCCTAGCCGCCTCCGGGCACACCGAGGCCTTGGGGCGCACCTCGCGACCCGCCACCTCGACGACGAGATCGTCACAACCGAGCCCGCAGAAGCCGCAGACCACGTCGTTCACAATTAGCGGAGCACCCGCGCTCGTTTCACTGCTCATCGCTGCGCTCAATCATGCTTGATGTAGGCAAAGCGGAGGTCGCCTTCCGGCGTCCCCGCCAATGCGCTTCCCTCGACGGCACCCGGCCGCCAGGAGATGAAATCCTCAATCTTCTTCGCGAGTTGGAAGTCGCGCTCCGTGACGCCCTTGGCATCGTGGCTCATCAGCCGCACCTCGACCCAGGCATAGGACGCGGTGATGTCGGGATGGTGCCACGCCGCCTCGGCCAGGTGGCCAACGGCGTTGATCACCATCAGCGTGCCCTTCCAGCTCGACGTGCGATAGGTGCGCCGGATCCAGCCATCCTCCAGTCGCCACTTCGGGAGATCGGCCTTCAAGCGCTCCACTATCTCATTGTCGGAAAATGTCTTTTTAGGATCGATCGCCATCGCGCCTCTCCTCCCGGTCTTTGTGGCCCGTTCTGTCGCGAACCGATTTCCCGATTCGGTATCACGCCAGAGGCCGCCGCCGCAAATGCTCTGATCATCTTCCGCACGGTTCCGCTTGTCGGCGAAAGCCGGCTGGTTTTACCATGAAGGTGAGGAAACGCTCGTGAACAACACAACGCTCACCTTCGAAGCGGCGCACGAGACCGGTCGGAACACAGCGGCGCGCGCCGCTGTCATGGCTCGTTCGCGCCTTGCTTTCATCGACGTCCGGGCCCTGCCGGGGTTGCCGCCGGCCGGGGGCCGCTGCTTCGGCATGCCACGCGGCACGCCGCCGCCGGACCGGCTCCAGCGCCGAGGGCGTACGCGGTCGAAAATGCCGCACGTCGCCGGGGGGACCCGTGCAAAACCTGCGGCATTTCGGCAAGGCGTGCGAAGAAATGCGAAGAATTCCCGGCCGGCCCTATGCAGGCGTGCAGGCGGGCCGCTATACGAGCCATCGGATCGTCGAGTGATGCGATGGCTGTCTCATGCCGTTCTCGCCGGCGTCGACCGGCCGAGGTCGGACGACTGACGATCGAGGCCGGCGCGCGTTTCCGCGTGTCGCCTCCCTTGGCCTTCGACCGCCGGCGCGGCAGCAATGCCGGAGGCGGAGCGAACGGCTTGCCTGCCACGGGCAGCGCGGAGCGGCGGTTTGGCGGAAGCCCGCGTCGCTAGTCTTCTCTCCCGATCAGAGGCCGCAACGGCCCGATTCCACCTAGGAGATTGAAACGCCATGGCGGACATAGCGCCGATTCTTCACATCGTCTCGCCGCTCCGGCACGTCAGCCCCTTCGACGTGAACATGGCCGTGGATGCCGGCTACACGACGATCCTTCCCTATTCCGGCGTGAAGCTGGAGGAGATGGTCGACCTGACGCAGGACATGATGTTCTCGCGTCCGCCGGACCATGCCTCGCGCACCGGCCTGTTCATCGGCGGCAAGGACGCCAGCCTGGCGCTGGACATGGCCAAGGAGGCCCGCTCCGCGCTGTTCCCGCCGTTCCAGATCTCCGTCTTCGTCGATCCGGCGGGCTCCTTCACCACCGCCGCCGCGATGATCGCCGAGGTGGAGCGCAAGCTGCGCGGCCGGCGGCCGGGCGGCCTCAAGGGGGCGAAGGTGCAGGTCTACGGCGCCACCGGCGTCGTCGGCGGCATCGCCGCGGTGATCGCTGCGCAGGCCGGCGCCGAGGTTACGCTCGTCAGCCATCGCGACGTCGACACGGTGCGGCTGAAGGCGGCCGACTTCAAGGTCCGCTTCAACGTCGATCTGCTCAGCGCGGTCGCGCGCGACGACGCCGAGAAGTTCAAGCTGCTGCCGGAAGCCGAGGTGGTGCTGGCCTGCGGCAAGGCGGGCGTGCAGATCCTTAACCCCGATCACCTCGCCGAGGCGCATGGCCTTCTGGTCGCCGCCGACGTCAACGCCGTGCCGCCCTCGGGCATCGCCGGGATCGATGCGCTCGACGACGGCAAGCCGATCGGCGGCGGGGCTCTCGGCATCGGCGCGCTCGCCATCGGCCATCTGAAGTATCGGGTGCAGCACGAGTTGCTGAAGCGGATGCGTGCGACCGACACCGCCTTGACCATCGGCTTTGAGGATGCCTTCGAGCTCGCCCGTTCGCTGGCCGCCTGAGGCGGACACGCGGGACAGCCGTCGAAGAGGGAGGGAAACATGAGCGAGCATCGCCCAAGTGTAGCCGCGCTGTCCGCGCCTCTGGTCGAGGCGCTGGTCGCCGACGCCGGGGTGCTGAGGCTTGGGGTCAGCCGCAGCCCCTGCGGCGCCCGCATCGTCGATGGCGGCATCACCGCGCGCGGCGGCATCGAGGCCGGCCGGCGCATCGCCGAGATCTGCCTCGGCGGCCTCGGCCATGTCGGCATCGCCACCAGCGGGCGGTTCCCGCGCTGGGGCACCATGATCACGGTGACGACCGCTGATCCGGTCACCGCCTGCCTCGGCAGCCAATATGCCGGCTGGAGCCTGGCGGAAGGCGACTTCTTCGCCCTCGGCTCCGGCCCCGGCCGCGCGCTGTGGGCCAAGGAGAAGCTCTATGAGGAACTCGGCTACCGCGACAGCGCCGACCATGCGGCGCTGGTGCTGGAGGTCGACCGCACGCCGCCGGACAGCCTCGTCGCCCGCATCGCCGAGGAGTGCGGCATTTCGCCTGACCGGCTGACGCTGATCCTCACCCCGACCTCCAGCCTCGCCGGCACGGTGCAGATCGTGGCGCGCGTGCTGGAAGTGGCGCTGCACAAGACGCATGCGCTGCATTTCCCGCTCGACCGGGTGGTGGACGGAGTCGGCTCCTCGCCGCTGCCGCCGCCGGCGCCCGATTTCGTCAGCGCCATGGGCCGCACCAACGATGCCACGCTCTATGGCGGCGACGTGCAGCTGTTCGTCACCGGGCCGGAAAGCGAGGCGCGCGAGCTGGCGGAAGGCCTGCCCTCCTCCTCCTCGCGCGACCATGGCCGCACCTTCGCGGAGATCTTCACCGCCTATAAGGGCGACTTCTACGCCATGGACCCGATGCTGTTCTCCCCGGCCCGCGTGACCGTCACGGCGCTGGAGACCGGACGCAGCTTCACCTTCGGCGCCTTCCACGACGAGATCCTGGAGCGTTCCTTCGCATGAGGCCGATGGGGCAGAACTTCGGGCAGGACGCGACGAGCGACGTGGCGCGGGATCTGGTCGTCATCTTCACCGAGGATGCCGACTGGCACACCCGCACGCTGTGTCGCGCGCTGGAGCACGAGGGCCTGCGGGTGCTCGTGCTCTCGCTCAACGATTGCGGCTTCGCCATCGGCGAGACCCCGCACGGGTTGCTGCTGCCCGGCCTCGACGGCCAGCTGCCGGCCGCCGCCTTCGTGCGGGTGATCGCCAAGGGCAGCACCGAGCAGATCACCATGCGGCTCGGCGTGCTGCATGCGCTGCGCGAACTCGGCGTGAAGGTGATGAACGACGCCCGCGCCATCGAGCGCTGCGTCGACAAGAGCATGACCAGCTTCCTCGTCGCCCGCGCCGGATTGCCGACGCCGCGCACCTTCGTGCGCGAGGACGCGGCGGCGATGCAGGCATTGATCGACGCTGCGCCCGGCGACACCGTGCTGAAACCGCTGTTCGGCGCACAAGGCAAGGGACTTCGCCGCATCGGGCCGCGCCAGCCCCTGCCGGAGCCGGAAAAGGTCGGCGGGGTCTATTATCTGCAGGAGTTCGTCGAGGGGCGCCGCCACGACGGCCTGTTCCAGGACTGGCGCGTCTTCGTCGTCGGCGGCCGTGCCGTCGCCGCGATGGTGCGCCGCTCGGAACGGTGGATCACCAATATCCACCAGGGTGCCGCCGGCGAGCCCGCCCCACTCGACGGACCGGCGGCCGATATCGCCATCGCCGCCACCGCCGCCGTCGGCGCCGACTATGCCGGCGTCGACCTGATCGAGGAGGCGGGCGGCGGCTTCACCGTGCTGGAGGTCAATTCGATGCCGGCCTGGAAGGGCTTGCAGAAGACCACCGAGACCGACGTCGCGGCAGCCATGGCGCGCCATCTCGTCGATTGCCTGCACCCCGTATCGGTGGCGTGAGGCGCGTCCCCGCCGGGTCGTGCGGCGCGTCGTCGCGCCGCACCCATCACGCTCCCGTCAGTCGACCGGCTCGGCCGGCTTGCGGCTGCCGGCAATAGCCGGCTTGATCGGCTTCGGCAGGAATTCCGAGCCCCGGTCGGAGAGGAATTCGTTCAGCGCGGCCGCCGGCGGCGTCAGCCGCTTTGCCGAGCGCTTCACGACGAACCACTGCCGCACCACCGGCATGCCCTCCACGTCGAGCACGGCGAGCCGGCCATCGGCCACCTCCGCCGCGATGGTGTGGGCGGAGATGAAGGAAAGCCCGAGCCCGGCCATCACCGCCTGCTTGATGGTCTCGTTCGAGCCGATCTCCATGCCGATCTTCGGCACCACGCCGGCATCCTGGAAGAATCGCTCCATCAGCGTGCGGGTGCCCGAACCCGGCTCGCGGACCAGGAAGGTCGAGCCGGCGAGCAGGTCGGGCGCGATTCGACGCCCGAGCAGCGGATGGTCGATCGGCGCGATCATCACGTGGGGGTGTGGGCCGATCAGCGTCTTGTCCACCTCGATGTCGAGCGGCGGCCGCCCCATGATCGCGACGTCGATCACGTCGCCCCTCAGCGCGGCGATGATGTCTTCGCGATTGCCGACCACCAGCGCCACGTCGATGCCGGGATGAGCGCGGGCGAACACGCCGAGGGCGTTGGGCGCGAAGTACTTGGCGGTCGAGACGATGCCGACGCAGACGCGGCCGGCGTCCAGCCCCTTCATCGCGTCGAGCGAGGCGCCGCAATCGGCGAGCGCCCGCTCGATTCGCGCCACGGCGGCGAGCACCTCGCGGCCGGCGTCGCTGGGCTGGAAACGCTCGCCGGCACGATCCAGCAGCGGCAGGCCGAGCTGCTCCTCCAGAAGCTGGATCTGCATGGTGACCGCCGGTGGGGTGACGTTGAGCTGACGCGCCGCGGCGGTGACGGTGCCGGTGTCGATCACCGCCGCCAGGGCGCGCAGCTGCTTTAGCGTGACATTCCGCATGATGTATTCCAGCACTCAGAAATACTAAAAACCTAGAAAAGAATATTCGAATTTCCTTACGCCGCAAAGTCAGGCAAGGTAGCCTCAATGAAAGGCGTCCGCCGCTTCGGGTCCCCCACTCGAAGGCCATACGGAAACGACACGCCACAAAGGTCCGAAGACCAAATCAAGCACTGGGGAAACGCCGTGACACACGAGACATTGCAGGACCACCTCGAGAGGTGGGCCGAGACCGATTCCTTGCGTCAGGGAGTCGCAGCGACGGTGCTTGCCCTGGCAGGCGCGGGCATCGCCATATCCGAGCTCATCGCCGCCGGGCCGCTTGCCGGCGCCATGGCCGCGGTTCGCGGCTATCACGAGGATGGCGACAGCCAGAAGGAACTCGACGTCCTCGCCGACCAGCTGGTGATGGACGCGCTTCGCACGGCGCCGGTCGCCGTGCTCGGCTCGGAGGAGCTGCCGGAGCCGGTCGCTCTCGACCCGCGCGGTACGCTGGCGGTCGCGGTCGATCCGCTGGACGGCTCGTCCAACATCGACATCAACATCTCCGTCGGCACGATCTTCTCGATCCTGCCCTTCACCGGCCCCAACGCGCTGCTTCAGCCCGGTGCCCGGCAGCTCGCCGCCGGCTTCCTGGTCTACGGCCCGCAGGTTGCGCTCGTGCTCACGCTCGGTGCCGGCACGCATGTCTTCATCCTCGACCCGGCCTCGCTGCGCTTCGTGAAGGTGCAGGATCCGGTCCTGCGGAACCCGGTGTTCCTGAAGGTGCGCGACAGCGTCATCGTGCCGCCGGAGACGACGGAATACGCCATCAACGGCTCCAATGCCCGCCATTGGGACAATGCGATCCGCTACTATGTCGAGGATTGCCAGGCCGGTGCCGAGGGTCCGCGCGGCAAGGACTTCAACACGCGCTGGACGGCCTCGATGGTCGCCGAGGCGTTCCGCATCCTCACCCGCGGCGGCGTCTATCTCTATCCGGGCGACGCCCGCAAGGGTTACGCGAACGGCCGGCTGCGGCTGGTCTACGAGGCCAATCCGATCGCCTTCATCATGGAGCAGGCGCGCGGCAGTGCCACCGACGGTCGGCGGCGCATCCTCGACATCATCCCCTCCGAACTGCATCAGCGCATCCCGCTGGTGTTCGGTTCGCGGGCGGAAGTCGACCGCATCGCCCGCTACCACTGCGATCCCAGCCAGCTTCCCGAACGCTCGCCGCTCTTCGGACGGCGCGGCCTGCTGCGCGCCTGAGGGGGACGTAATGTCGATCCATCATCCGATCATCTCCGTCACCGGCTCGTCCGGTGCGGGCACCACCTCGGTGCGGCGCATCTTCGAGCAGATCTTCCGGCGCGAGGAAGTCGACGCCGCCTATATCGAGGGCGACGCCTTCCACCGCTACGACCGCGCCGAGATGAAGCGCGTCATGGCCGAGGAAGCCTCGCGCGGCAACCATCACTACAGCCATTTCGGGCCGGATTCGAACCTGTTCGAGGAGCTGGAGGAGACCTTCCGCGCCTACTCCCAGACCGGCACCGGCAAGACCCGCCACTATGTCCACGACGCCAAGGAGGCCGAGGAATATGGCGGACCGCCCGGCACCTTCACCGCCTGGGAGGACATCCCCCGGCCGACCGACCTTCTGTTCTATGAAGGCCTGCACGGCGCGGTGGTGAGCGGCAACATCGACGTCGCCCGTTATGCCGATCTCAAGATCGGCGTGGTTCCGGTGATCAACCTCGAGTGGATCCAGAAGATCCATCGCGACCGCTCGCATCGCGGCTATTCGACGGAGGCGGTGACCGACACCATCCTGCGGCGTATGCCGGACTACGTGAACTTCATCTGCCCGCAGTTCACCCACACCGACATCAACTTCCAGCGCGTGCCGACGGTCGACACCTCGAACCCGTTCATCGCCCGCTGGATCCCGACCGCCGACGAATCCATCGTGGTGATCCGCTTCAAGACGCCGCGCGGCATCGACTTCCCCTACCTGCTCTCGATGATCCAGGGCAGCTGGATGAGCCGCGCCAACTCCATCGTGATCCCGGGCGGCAAGCTCGACATCGCGATGCAGCTGATCCTGACGCCGATGATCCTCAACCTCGTCGACAAGAAGCGGCGTGCCGCGTGACCCCGGAGGAAACCATGCTGACCAAGACCACAGTTCCGGTCCTGTGCCCGCAGGATGGGGCGACCGAGATCCCCTATGGCGACATGGCGAACGCGCTGCGCGCCCTCACCATGGACGCCGTCGAGAAGGCGAAGTCCGGCCACCCCGGCATGCCGATGGGCATGGCCGACGCGGCGACGGTGCTCTTCACCCGCTTCATGAAGATCGACCCGACCCAGCCGCACTGGCCGGATCGTGACCGCTTCGTGCTCTCCGCCGGGCACGGCTCGATGCTGCTCTACTCGATCAACCATCTGCTCGGTTATGCCGACATGGACATCGAGGCGATCAAGCGCTTCCGCCAGTTCGGCTCGACCACCGCCGGCCATCCGGAATACGGCCACACGCTCGGCGTCGAGACCACCACCGGCCCGCTCGGCCAGGGCCTCACCACCGCCGTCGGCATGGCGCTGGCCGAGCGCATGATGAATGCCCGCTTCGGCGACGATCTCGTCGATCACTACACCTATGTGATCGCCGGCGACGGCTGCCTGATGGAGGGCATCTCCCACGAGGCCATCGACCTCGCCGGGCATCTCAAGCTCGGCAAGTTGATCCTGCTGTGGGACGACAACGGCATCTCGATCGACGGCTCGACCTCGCTGTCGACCTCGACCGACCAGCTGGCGCGCTTCGAGGCGGCGGGCTGGGACGTGTTCCGTGTCGACGGCCACTCGCATCACGCGCTGATCGACGCCATCGCTAAGGCCCGCAACACCAAGAAGCCGTCGCTGATCGCCTGCCGCACCACCATCGGCTTCGGCGCACCCAACAAGGCGGGCACCGAGGCGGTGCACGGCGCGCCGCTCGGCGCCGCCGAGATCGAGGGGGCCCGCGACCGGCTCGGCTGGCCGCACGCTCCCTTCGAGATCCCGGCCGGCATCCGTTCGGCCTGGGAGCAGATCGCCGACCGTGGCCGCGAGGCGCGCGAGGCGTGGGAGGACCGGCTGCGGGCCTCCGACAAGCGCCAGGCCTTCGAGACGGCGCTCGCCGGCAAGCTGCCGGCCGATTTCGACGACAAGCTGCGCGCCTACAAGCGCGGGCTTTCCGAGAGCGCGCCGAACGTCGCCAGCCGCAAGGCGTCCGAAATGGCGCTGGCGGTAATCAACGAGGCCACCGAGCTGACGGTGGGCGGCTCGGCCGACCTCACCCACTCCAACCTCACCCTGACCAAGGGGCTCGCCTCGGTCGCGCCCTGCAAATATGCCGGCCGCTACATCCACTACGGCATTCGCGAACACGCGATGAGCGCGGTGATGAACGGCATCGCGCTGCACAAGGGGTTCATTCCCTATGGCGGCACGTTCCTGGTGTTCGCCGACTATGCCCGCGGCGGCATAAGGCTCTCCGCCCTGATGGGGCAGCGCGTCGTCTATGTGTTAACCCATGACAGCATCGGCCTCGGCGAGGACGGCCCGACCCACCAGCCGATCGAGCATCTCGCCATGCTGCGGGCGACGCCGAACCTGCAGGTGTTCCGCCCGGCCGACGCGGTGGAGACGCTGGAGGCCTGGCAGATCGCGCTCGCCTCGGAGGGCACCCCCACTGTTCTGGCGCTGTCGCGGCAGAACCTGCCGACCTTCCGCACCGAGCACACCGACGAGAATCTGAGCTCGCGCGGCGCCTATATCGTGCGCAAGCCGCAGAAGTGGCGCGACGTCACCCTGCTGGCCACCGGCTCCGAGCTCGACATCGCCTTCAAGGCAGCCGACCTGCTGGCCACCAAGGGCGTCGACGCCGCCATCGTGTCGATGCCGTGCTGGGAACTGTTCGAGAAGCAGAGCGAGGACTACCGCCGGCAAGTGCTCGGCACCGCGCCCCGCGTGGCCATCGAGGCCGCCGCGCGGCTCGGCTGGGACCGGTGGATCGGCGATCGCGGCCGCTTCGTCGGCATGGAGGGCTTCGGCGCCTCCGCCCCGGCCCCGACCCTGTACGAGCATTTCGGCATCACGCCGGAGGGGGTGGTCGCCGCCGCCTGTGACCTCCTGACCTGCGCCTGAGGAGACGGAAAATGGCCCGTATCACCCTTCGCCAGCTTCTCGACCACGCGGCCGAGCACGGCTACGGCGTGCCCGCCTTCAACATCAACAACATGGAGCAGGGCCTCGCCATCATGGAGGCGGCCAACGCGGTCGACGCTCCGGTGATCATGCAGGCGAGCCGCGGCGCGCGCTCCTACGCCAACGACATCATGCTCTCGAAGATGATCGAGGCGCTGGCGGAGATGTACCCGCACATCCCGCTCTGCATGCACCAGGACCACGGGAACAACGAGGCGACCTGCCTCTCGGCGATCCAGCACGGCTTCACCTCGGTGATGATGGACGGCTCGCTGAAGGAGGACGCCAAGACCCCGGCGGACTACGACTACAATGTCGGCATCACCCGCCGCGTCGTCGACGCCGCCCACTGGGTCGGCGCCTCGGTGGAAGGCGAGCTCGGCGTGCTCGGCTCGCTGGAGCACGGCGCCGGCGAGCAGGAAGACGGCCACGGGGCGGAAGGCACTCTGTCTCATGACCAGCTGCTGACCGACCCGGACCAGGCGGTGGATTTCGTCGCCCGTACCAAGGTCGACGCGCTCGCCATCGCCATGGGCACCTCGCACGGCGCCTACAAGTTCTCGCGCAAGCCGGACGGCGATATCCTCGCCATGAACGTGATCGAGGAGATCCACCGCCGCCTGCCGAGCGTGCATCTGGTGATGCACGGTTCCTCCTCGGTGCCGCAGGCGCTGCAGGATCTGTTCAACGCCTCCGGCGGCGAGATGCCCCAGACCTGGGGCGTGCCGGTGGAGGAGATCGTCCGCGGCATCCGCCACGGCGTGCGCAAGGTGAACATCGACACCGACTGCCGCCTCGCCATGACCGCGCAGTTCCGCAAGGTCGCCCAGGCCAACAAGGCCGAGTTCGACCCGCGCAAATTCCTTAAGCCGGCTATGGATGCAATGCGCGATCTGTGCCGGGAACGTTTCGAGCAGTTCGGCACCGCCGGAAATGCCTCGAAAATCAAGGTCCTGCCGCTCGCGGCAATGGCCAAGCGCTATGCCAGCGGCGCCCTCGATCCGGTGATCGGCGGCGCCAGGGTTGCCGCCGAATAACTGTGGCGGCGCAGTGAACCACCCCCTCTGCTGAGGGACCGCAACGACCAACGACGAAGTGATCCCAGGCGCCAGCATCGCTGCGCGTCGACGGGAGAGCCATGGGAGTAGCCCGATGACCACGCTCGAGACCACCAAGCCCACCGAGAAGAAGCGCGACCGCTACAGCGCTGGCGTCATGGAATACCGTAAGATGGGCTATTGGCAGCCCGATTACGAGCCGAAGGACACCGACGTCATCGCCCTGTTCCGCGTCACCCCGCAGGACGGCGTCGATCCGATCGAGGCCTCGGCGGCGGTCGCCGGCGAAAGCTCCACCGCCACCTGGACGGTGGTGTGGACCGACCGCCTCACCGCCTGCGACAAGTACCGGGCGAAGTGTTACCGCGTCGATCCGGTGCCGAACACGCCGGGCTCCTGGTTCGCCTACATCGCCTACGACCTCGATTTGTTCGAGAACGGCTCGATCGCCAACCTCTCGGCCTCGATCATCGGCAACGTGTTCGGCTTCAAGCCGCTCAAGGCGCTGCGCCTCGAGGACATGCGCCTGCCCGTCGCCTATGTGAAGACCTTCGACGGCCCGGCGACCGGCATCGTCGTGGAGCGCGAGCGCCTCGACAAGTTCGGCCGCCCGCTGCTCGGCGCCACCGTGAAGCCGAAGCTCGGCCTGTCCGGCCGCAAC
Source organism: Ancylobacter sonchi (assembly GCF_018390695.1). Lineage (GTDB taxonomy): Bacteria > Pseudomonadota > Alphaproteobacteria > Rhizobiales > Xanthobacteraceae > Ancylobacter > Ancylobacter sonchi. The sequence goes on from NZ_JAHBGF010000028.1 coordinate 729,175, forward strand.
TATGGCCGCGTGGTCTATGAGGCGCTCAAGGGCGGCCTCGACTTCACCAAGGACGACGAGAACATCAACTCGCAGCCCTTCATGCACTGGCGCGATCGCTTCCTCTACTGCATGGAGGCGGTGAACAAGGCGCAGGCTGCCACCGGCGAGGTGAAGGGCACCTATCTCAACGTCACCGCCGGCACCATGGAGGAGATGTACGAGCGCGCCGAATTCGCCAAGCAGCTCGGCTCGTCCATCGTGATGATCGACCTGATCATCGGCTACACCGCGATCCAGTCCATGGCGAAGTGGGCGCGCAGGAACGACATGATCCTGCATCTGCACCGCGCCGGTCACTCGACCTATACGCGGCAGAAGAGCCACGGCGTGTCGTTCCGCGTCATCACCAAGTGGATGCGCCTCGCCGGCGTCGATCACATCCATGCCGGCACGGTGGTGGGCAAGCTCGAAGGCGACCCCCACACCACCAAGGGCTACTACGACCTCTGCCGCGAGGATTTCGTGCCGCAGAACCTGGCGCACGGCATCTTCTTCGACCAGGACTGGGCCTCGACCCGCAAGCTGATGCCGGTGGCCTCCGGCGGCATCCATGCCGGCCAGATGCACCAGCTGATCGACCTGCTCGGCGAGGACGTGGTGCTGCAATTCGGCGGCGGCACCATCGGTCACCCGATGGGCATCCAGGCCGGCGCCATCGCCAACCGCGTCGCGCTGGAAGCGATGATCTTCGCCCGCAACGAGGGCCGCGACATCGTCAACGAAGGTCCGGAGATCCTGAAGGCCGCCTCCAAGCACTGCCTGCCGCTCAAGCAGGCGCTGGATACTTGGAAGGACGTCACCTTCAACTACTCCTCGACCGACACCCCCGACTTCGTCCCGCAGGTCACCGCGGCCGAGTGACGACAACACGAGACCAAAGGGAGACCACCATGCGACTGACTCAGGGAGCCTTCTCCTTCCTGCCCGATCTGACCGACGCGCAGATCGCCAAGCAGGTCCAGTACTGCATCGACAAGGGCTGGGCGGTGAACATCGAGTTCACCGACGACCCCCACCCCCGCAACACCTATTGGGAGATGTGGGGCATGCCGATGTTCGACGTGAAGGATGCCGCTGGCATCGTGTTCGAGCTGAACGAGTGCCGCAAGGCGCATGCCGGCCACAACTACATCCGCGTCAGCGCCTTCGACTCGACCCACACGTGGGAATCGCTCCGCCTGTCCTTCATCACGGACCGGCCGGCGGACGAGCCCGGCTTCGCCCTGGAGCGCCAGGAAGTGGATGGCCGCGCCATTCGCTACACCACCCGCTCCTACGCCGCCCAGCGCCCCGAGGGCACCCGTTACTGAGACTGAGGACGACCCGACAGGTGTTTGTCTTCATGGCTGACTGGTTCGCTGATTGATCCGTTCCTCCCACGGCAGCGAACCGACCGGTCCGGGATCCCGCGCTCCCGGACCGGTCTCTTTTTTCTCCGTGCGGGCCCGCCGCGGCGACCGGGAAGCCCCTCGCGACGCAGCGGTACCGTCCGGCCGAAGCGGAACGGAGTGATGTCCCATGAATGCCTTGATCGACGACGTTAAGACCGCCGACGCCACCGAGGCTGTGGACCTCGCGGCCGAGTTCAACAATTCCGGCCTCGTCGAGGTGTTCGACGAGCTCGACCGCGACCTCATCGGCCTCGCCCCGGTGAAGAAGCGGCTGCGCGAGATCGCCGCGCTGCTGCTGGTGGACCGTGCCCGCGCCCGCTTCGGCCTGAACGCGGTGAGCCCGACGCTGCATATGAGCTTCACCGGCAACCCCGGCACCGGCAAGACCACCGTGGCCCTGCGCATGGCGGAAATCCTCCACCGCCTCGGCTATGTCCGCAAAGGCCACCTCGTCACCGTCACCCGCGACGATCTGGTCGGCCAGTACATCGGCCACACCGCGCCGAAGACCAAGGAAATCCTCAAGCGCGCCATGGGCGGCGTGCTGTTCATCGACGAGGCCTACTACCTGTACCGCCCGGAGAACGAGCGCGACTACGGCCAGGAAGCCATCGAGATCCTCTTGCAGGTGATGGAGAACCAGCGCGACGACCTCGTCGTCATCCTTGCCGGCTATGCCGACCGGATGGAGCGCTTCTTCATGGCCAATCCCGGCTTCCGCTCGCGGGTGGCGCATCACATCGACTTCCCCGACTATTCGCAGGGCGAGCTGTTCGAGATTGGCGGGCGCATCCTCGCCGGCATGAACTACAAGCTCAGCGCCGAGGCCGGCGAGGCCTTCACCCGCTACATCGAGCTCCGGATCCTGCAGCCGCACTTCGCCAATGGCCGCTCGGTACGCAACGCACTCGACCGCGCCCGACTGCGCCAGGCCAACCGCCTGTTCGCCGCCGGCAAGCCGGTCACCGCCGAGGACCTCGTCACCATCCTGGCCGAGGACATCCTGGTGAGCCGCGTCTTCTCCGGCGGCATCGACAGCTATCCGCCGATCCGGAGCTGAACCCGGCGCCGGCGGAGGCGTCGGCGCGATCCGCTTTCCTTTAAAGTGCCCTGCCCTCTTGGGGCGGGTGACGAGGACACCGCCATGACCTTTCCGCTGATCGCCCCCTCGATGCTCGCCAGCGATTTCTCCCGTCTCGGCGAGGAAGTGCGCGACGTCGTCTCGGCCGGCGCCGACTGGATCCATCTCGACGTGATGGACGGCCATTTCGTGCCCAACATCACCTTCGGGCCGGACGTCATCAAGGCGATCCGCCCCTACACCGACAAGGTGTTCGACGTGCACCTGATGATCTCCCCCGTCGAGCCCTATCTCGAGGCCTTCGCCAAGGCCGGCGCCGACATCATCACCGTGCAGGCGGAAGCCACCGACCATCTCGACCGTTGCCTGCAGGTGATCCGCTCGCTGGGCAAGAAGGCCGGCGTCGCGCTCAACCCGGCGACGCCGGAGAGCGTCGTGCAGTACATCCTCGACAAGGTCGACCTCATCCTGCCGATGACGGTCAATCCCGGCTTCGGCGGCCAGGCCTTCATCGCCGACGTGCTGCCGAAGGTGGAGCGGCTGCGCGCCATGATCGGCGACCGTCCGATCCATCTGGAGATCGACGGCGGCGTCAATCCGGAGACCGGCGCCCGCTGCGTCGCCGCCGGCGCCGACGTGCTGGTGGCCGGCTCGGCCGTCTTCAAGCCCAGCGGGAATGTGGGCGGCATCGAGGGCTATCGCGCCAACATCGCCGCCATCCGCGCCGCCGGCGCCCGCGCGCAGGCGAAGGCGGCCTGAGGCCATGCGCGCCGAGGCGATCATCTTCGACGTCGACGGGACGCTGGCCGAGACGGAGGAGGTCCACCGTCTCGCCTTCAACGAGACCTTCGTCCGCTTCGGCTTCGACTGGTACTGGAACCGTCCGCTCTACCGCCAGCTGCTCGACGTCACCGGCGGCAAGGAACGCATCCGCGCCTTCGTCGCCGGCCACCAGCCGCCGGACGGGACGCGGGCGCTCGAACGCGTCGCCGAGATGCACGCGGCCAAGACGGAGATCTACACCCAGCTCATCGCCGACGGCGCCGCCCGCCTGCGGCCCGGCGTGATGCGGCTGATCGGCGAGGCGCGGGACAAGGGCGTGCGCCTCGCCATCGCCACCACGACCAGCCTGCCCAATGTGGAGGCCCTGCTCCAGGCGGCCTTCGGCGCGCCGGCGTCCAGCATCTTCGAGGTGATTGGCGCCGGCGACATTGTCCCGGCGAAGAAGCCGGCGCCGGATATCTACCGCTACGTGCTGGACGAGCTGCGCATGCCGACCTTCGCCTGCATCGCCATCGAGGATTCGCGCAACGGGCTCGATTCCGCGCGGGCGGCCGGCCTGCCGACGCTGGTCACGCCAAGTGTCTACACCAATCACCAGAGCTTCCCGGGCGCCATGGCCGTGGTTCCCGATCTCGACACGCCGCCGGTGTCGCTCGACACGATCGCCAAGTGGCGCGCCGCCGATTCCGGCTGGTAGGCGGCCGGCCCGACGAACGCCTGCTTGAGACGGCCGCCCATCCGACGGCCCTGCGGCGTCTCGCCCTGCCGCGACGGCCGCGCCGCCCGTTGCCTTCCCCTGCGTGTCGCATGGTATCGCTTCGGCGAAGGGAGCGACGCGGCGATCCGCCACTCCCCCACTGCGGCACAGCCATGGAGGGCGGGCGTGACAGCGAGGATCGGCAGGACGGCGAGGTTCTTGGCCGCGACAATGCTGCTGCTCGGCGCGGCCGAGGCGCGCGCCAATGACGACGTGCTGCGCCGCCTCGCCGATCCCGGCACGCAGGTGATCCAGACGCTGGACTACGCCAATACGCGCTATTCCCGCCTCGACAAGATCACCGCCGCCAATGTCGGCACGCTGCAGGTCGCCTGGACCTTCTCCACCGGCGTGCTGCGGGGGCATGAGGGCGCGCCGCTCGTCGTCGACGGCGTGATGTATGTGCACACCCCCTTCCCCAACATCGTCTACGCCCTCGACCTCGCCCATGACGGGCGCATCCTGTGGAAGTACGAGCCGCAGCAATCGCGTGACGTCGCGGCCATCATGTGCTGCGACCTCGTCCATCGCGGCCTCGCCTATGCCGAGGGCATGGTGTTCCTCCAGCAGGCCGATACCACCATCGTCGCGCTCGACGCCCGCACCGGCGCGGTGCGCTGGCGGGTGGCGAATGGCGATCCCCGGCAGGGTGAATCCAACACCGCCACGGTGATGCCGGTGAAGGACAAGCTGATCGTCGGCATCGCCGGCGCCGAGTTCGGCGCGCGCGGCCACCTCAGCGCCTATAATCTCAAGGACGGCACGCTGGCCTGGCGTGCCTATTCCACCGGCCCGGACACCGAGATGCGGATCGACCCGGACCGGACCACCGAACTCGGCAAGCCGGTCGGCAAGGACTCCTCGCTCGCGACTTGGGAGGGCGAGCAATGGAGGATGGGCGGCGGCGCGCCCTGGGGCTGGTTCGCCTACGACCCGGCGCTGAACCTCGTCTATTACGGCAGCGCCAATCCCGGCACCTGGAACCCCTCGCAGCGTCCCGGCGACAACAAATGGTCCAACGCCATCTTCGCCCGCGACGCCAACACCGGCATGGCGCGCTGGGTCTACCAGATGACGCCGCACGACCAGTGGGACTATGACGGGGTCAACGAGATGATCCTGACGGACCAGTCCGTCGACGGTCGCACGCGCCCGCTGCTCACCCATTTCGACCGCAACGGCTTCGCCTACACGCTCGACCGCGTCACCGGCGACTTGCTGGTCGCCGAGAAGTTCGACCCGGAGGTGAACTGGGCAAGCGGCATCGACATGGACAAGGCGAGCCCGACCTATGGCCGGCCGATCCTCGACCCGAAATACGGCACCGAGGCCGAGGGCGAGGACGTCACCTATTCCGGCATCTGCCCGGCGGCGATCGGCGCCAAGAACCAGCAGCCGGCCGCCTTTTCGCCGCTCACCAGCCTGTTCTACGTCCCGACCAGCCGCCTCTGCATGGATTACGAGCCATTCCACGTCGACTACGCCGCCGGCCAACCCTATGTCGGCGCCACCCTCACCATGTATCCCCCGCCGGGTGGCGACGGGCAGACCGGCCGCTTCATCGCCTGGGACAATCTGAAGGGGCGCGTCGCCTGGTCGGTGCCGGAGCGGTTCTCGGTATGGTCGGGTGCGCTCGCCACCGCCGGCGGCGTGGTGTTCTACGGCACGCTGGAAGGCTATCTGAAGGCGGTGGACGCGGCGACCGGCAAGGAGCTCTACCGCTTCAAGACCCCGTCCGGCATCGTCGGCAACGTCACCACCTATGCCTATGGCGGCCGGCAATATATCGCCGTGCTATCCGGCATCGGCGGCTGGGCGGGCATCGGGCTCGCCGCCGGCCTCTCCGATCCCAATGCGGGATCGGGAGCCAAGGACGCCTATGCGGCGCTGAGCAGCTACACCGCGCTCGGCGGCCAGCTGACCGTCTTCGTCCTGCCCGGCACGCCCTAGAGCATTTTCGAGTGAGCCAGGTTGCGGCTCGCGTGAGAAAAATGCGTATCGACAGAGACGTGGAGCAATGTCGGCGGACGGAGCTCGCCAGAATTTGCTCCGGCGCGGACGCCGCGACGGCGAAAACCTCACGCCACGAGGTCCCTGAGCGGCGACAGGCCCGCCGTATCGGGGAACACCTCGCGCGCGAGATAGCCCGCCGGTGCGCCGAACAGGTCGGCGAGGATGCCCTTGGCCACGGCGCGCACGTCGGTGGTCGGCCGCAGGTCGCGCCCGTCGAGCAGCGCGGCGTCCGACAGGCCCGGCCAGTCGGCGATCACCCGGCCGCCGCGAATGGCGCCGCCGGCGAGCAGCACCACCGTGCCGGTGCCGTGGTCGGTGCCGCGCGTGCCGTTGATGGCGGCGGTGCGGCCGAACTCCGTCACCACCATCACCGCGGTGTCCCGCCATTTCGGGCCAAGCGTCCCGGCGAAGACGCCGATGGCGTCGTCGAGGCCGCGCAGGCGGTTGGCGAGCTGTCCCTTCACCCCGCCTTCATTGGCATGGGTGTCCCATCCCTCGAAGGCGAGGCCGGCGATGCGCGGGCCGTCATCCTGCGCCAGCAGGCGAGCGGCGCCGAGCGCGGTCCGGCTCATGCCCTTCGGATCGGCGGGGCCACCCTCGCGCCGGATCGCCGGCCCGTTCATGGCGATGAGGTCCTCGGTCTTCAGCCCTTCGATCAACATGCGGTGCAGCGCCGGATCACGCTCGGCATAGAGCGCGACGAGACGGTCGGCGAGGTCGTCGCCGGCCGGCGGCAGCACCGCCGGGCTCCAGCCCAGCACCGGCGCCGGCCCGCGCACCACCAGCGGCGCCACCGGGCCGACCCCCAGCGCGCCCGCCGAGGCGACGCGCTCGCCGGCCGGCAGTCCGGCGAGGAAGCGGTTCAGCCAGCCGGTCTCGGTGCGGCCCGGCGCCGGCTGGCCACTCTCCAGCACGTCCTGACCGTCGAAATGCGAACGCTCGCGATAGCCGGTCGCCGCCGCATGAACGACGCTCGCCTGCCCGGCCTTGTAGAGCCGGGCGAAGTTCGGCATCGAGGGATGCAGCGCGAAGAAGCCGTCGAGCGGCAGCGCCGGGATCTCGCCATCGAGCGACAGGGCGAGGTCGCCATGCAGGCCGGCATAGGCGGGATCGCCGACCGGCGCCACCGTGGCGAGCCCGTCCAGCGCCCCGCGCAGCACGATGCAGACGAAGCGCGCGTCCCGCCCGCCCGCCGCGAAGGCGAAGCGCGGCATGAAGGCCCAGGCGAACAGCGCGCCGGAGGTGCCGAGCACCGCGCGACGGGAGAGCGAGGTCTCGCACAGATCCACGGCTATCTCCTCTGGAACTCCGGAGCCATCAGCAGGAGCGCGATGGCCTGCGGCCGGCTCTCGGCGCGGCGCACCGCCCGCAGCGTCTCCTCCGACGCCGTCGCCCCGAAGGCGGCGGTAGCGAGCGCCAGCGGCTCGGTGGCGCCGGCGGCCCGGCCGATCTGGTCGGCGACGTCGAGGCGCGTCTTGATGCCGGTCGGGGAAAGCCAGTCGTCGCTGCCATCGGCATATCCCTTGGGACTGCCGGGATTCCACATCGGCTGCCCCATCGCGACGAGCTGACCGAGCGCGGTCTTCAGCTGATCGGGCTTGCCGGTCAGCCGCACCGCCGCGAACAGGAACTCCTGCGGCGAGCGCATCTTCGTCGCCGCCGCGTCCCAGGCTTCCGGGGAATCGATCAGCACGCGGGCGAGCTCCCCGAGATCGCCGCCGCTGGTGCGGAAGCTCGTGGCCAGCCGCTCCACCAGCGCCGGCGGCGGCGCGTCAGCGACGAAATGCGCGGCGAACTTGCGGGCGATGTGGCGGGCGGTCGCCGGATGTGCCGCCAGCGCCAGCAGCGCCGCCTCCCCCTGCCCGACCCCGTCATCCGGATAGCTCCGGCCGAGCAGCTTCTGCTCGCCGGGCTCGTGACGAACCGGAGCGAAGGTGAAGCTTCCGCCATGGAGCGCGTCCTCGTCGGCGGAAGCCACCGTCCAGCCGGTGAGGATGCGGGCGAGCGCGGTGACGTCCGCCTGCGTGTAGCCGCCGTCGACGCCGAGCGTGTGCAGCTCCAGCATCTCGCGCGCCAGGTTCTCGTTGAGCCCGCGCCTGTTCTTCAGCGCCGCGTTGGAGGTCGGGCCGATCGACTGGTTGTTGTCGAGATAGAACAGCATCGCCGGATGCTGCTCGGCCGCCTTCAGCATGTCGGCGAAGCGGCCGAGGATATGCGGGCGGATCGCCTCGCGCTCGAAGGGCCCGGCGGCGCTCCGCACCGGCCCGTCCTTCAGCGCGATGGCGAAGTGATTGGCCCAGAACATCACCAGCCGCTCGGTGAACCCGACCAGGGCGTCATGCACGCGGATCAGCCGCGCGGCCACTTCCTGTTCATAGAGCGGCACGTCGGGCGACGGGCCGGCGCCAATGCCCGCCATTCCGGGCGGCGTCATCCCCGGCGGCGCCGTCTCCGCCGACATCTTGCCGGACAGCGCGCTCCCGCCACCCATTGCCGGGGCGGCCATTCCCGGTTGCGCCTCGCCGCGCAGGGCTACCGCGGTGGCACCCGCCCGTTCCTCTCCCGGCGCGCGCTGCTGGCGGGCACGCGACACCACGCGCTGATGGGCCGCGTAGCGGGCGATCGCCTGCTGGCTGGTCGGCAATTGGGGATCGTCCAGCCGGATGGCCGCCGGCCGCGCCAGTTCATCGAGGAGCGCGCCCCGCGGATCAGAGCGAAGCCGGGCCAGATCATCCGGACGGGGACCGAGACCGAAGCGGCACAGGGCGGTCAGCGCGGCGCGGTCATCGGACATGCGAACGGCCCCTCGATGGACGCGCGGGACTTCCCGCGGCACCCGTCTCGCCCTGCCTGGAACGGTGCGGGGCATTTGAGGCGATTTGGCGACCGTCTCCCTAAGCCGGCAGCAGCCGCAAGGCGATGCCGGCGAGCGCGCAGCCGGCCAGCGTCGCGAACAGCCCCAGCCGGAACCACAGCATCGCCACCAGCGCGCCGACGGCAAGAAGCGCCGCGCGCCAGTCGATCGAGCCCGGCACCGGCAGATCAGGCTGCAAGCCAAGAAACGCGACGCTCTCCACTTGGCGGAAGATCACGTGCAGGGAAAACCACAAGGCGAGATTGAGGATGACGCCGACCACCGCCGCGGTGATCGCCGACAGCGACGCCGACAGCGCGCGGTTACCGCGCAACGCCTCCACATAGGGCGCGCCGAGGAATATCCAGAAGAAGCAGGGCGCGAAGGTCACCCACAAGGTCAGCAGCGCCCCCAGCGTGCCGGCCAGCAGCGGATCGAGCGTGCCCGGATTGCGGAACGCCGCCAGGAAGCCGACGAACTGCACCACCATGATCAGCGGGCCGGGCGTGGTCTCGGCGAGGCCGAGGCCGTCGACCATCTCGCCCGGCGCCATCCAGCCGAAGCCGTCCACCGCCGCCTGCGCCACATAGGCGAGCACCGCATAGGCGCCGCCGAAGGTGACGACCGCCATGACGCTGAAGAAAGAGCCGATCTGCGTCCAGACGCTGGAAGAGCCGGTCAGCGCCCACAGCAGTGCCACCGGCGCCAGCCAGAGCGGCAGCCAGAGGGCCGCGACGCGCAGCGCCCGGCTCCGCGAGGGCGCGGCATGGGCGAGCTCGCCGCGCTCGAACAGCATGTCGACCACGCCGGGCGGATCCGCCACGCCTCCATTCGCCCCCATCCCGGCCGGCGCGAACCATGACGGCGCGTAGCGATTGCCGATCCAGCCGGCGAGGCCGGCCAGCAGGATGATCAGCGGAAACGGCAGGCGCAGGAAATACAGGCCGAGAAAGGCGGCGGCGGCGATGCCGACCATCAGCCGGTTGCGCAGCGCCCGCCGGCCGATCCGCAGCACCGCCTGCACCACGATGGCCAGCACCGCCGCCTTCACCCCGAAGAACAGCGCCTCGACCAGCGGCACGTGGCGATAGAGCGCGTAGAGGGCGCTGAGCGCGAGCATGACCACGGCGCCGGGCAGCACGAACAGCAGGCCGGCGACCAGCCCGCCCGCCGTGCGGTGCAGCAGCCAGCCTATATAGGTGGCGAGCTGCTGCGCCTCCGGGCCGGGCAGCAGCATGCAGTAGTTCAGCGCGTGCAGGAAACGCTGCTCGCCGATCCAGCGCCGGTCCTCGACCAGCACCTTGTGCATCAGAGCGATCTGCCCCGCCGGACCGCCGAAGCTGAGCAGCCCGATCTTCGCCCACACCCGGAAGGCCTCCGCGAAGGTCGGAACGGCCGGGGGCGACATGTCGGGGGGCACGGGTTCGAGGGACGGCGATGGGGTCATGGCGATGCGGTCACGGCGATAGGAGTAACGGGGGCGGCTTGGCCTGATGGCAGGGCGCCGGCATCAGAACCCCGGCAATATGACAGGGCGACGTCAGCCGCCGCCCTCCCCCGGCCCGCCGGCCGCCGGCTCCTCATAGAGCTCCAGCGGCAGCCCGTCGGGATCGGCGAAGAAGGTGAATCGCCGGCCGGTATAGGGATCGGTCCGCACCGGCTCCACGGCGATGCCGAGGCCGGTCAGCCGGGCGATCTCCCGGTCGAGCGCGTCGGTGGCGAAGGCGAGGTGGCGCAGCCCGCAGGCCTCCGGCCGGCTGGGGCGAGGTGGCGGGTCGGGAAAGGAGAACAGCTCCAGCCGGGCATTGCCGGCATCGAGGTCGCATTTCCACGAGCCGCGCTCGGCGCGGAATACCTCGTTGAGCACCGGAAATCCTAGCGTCTCGCCATAGAAGCGCCGGGAGCGCGCATAGTCCGAACAGATGATCGCGATGTGATGAATGCCCCGCATGCATGGAGCTTACCCGGAGTCGGCTGGGCGGGACACCAGGGTTACAATTGCAACCACGTGGCGCGCGAAAGGGCTTTCCTGCCGGAAGCGGCGACGTGAAGATCATCCTCCACGAGGCGGGCGGATGACGGGATTCGCGGCTGTCGCGGGGGCTCCGGCATCCGGCCGGTTATCCACCGATAGTTGCAGGAACGCCCGGCTTCCGTGCGAATTCGCAACAAGCCACTTCGCACAAATCGTCGTCGTGCACTAGAACTGTGCAGGCGACGCCAATCTCGCGTGAAAGGAGTGTTCATATGAACTGCTTCCGATCCCTTCTCATCGCCACGCTGATGCTCGGAGCGGCTGCACTGCCGGCCGCCGCCGAGTCCGTCTACAACCGCGGCAACTCCGCCGACCCGGAATCGCTCGACCCGCACAAGACCTCGACCATCTACGAGGCGCATATCCTGCGCGATCTCTATGAAGGCCTGGTCATGCCGAACGCCACCGCCGGCCTCATTCCCGGCGCGGCGGAAAGCTGGACGGTCTCGCCGGACGGCAAGGTCTACACCTTCAAGCTGCGCGCCGACGGCAAGTGGTCGAACGGCGATCCGGTGACGGCCGACGACTTCGTCTACTCGTTCCGCCGCCTGGAGGATCCGGCCACCGGCGCCGAATACGCCTCCATGCTCTACGTCATCCAGAACGCCGAGGAAGTGAACACCGGCAAGGCCAAGCCCGAGCAGCTCGGCGTGCGCGCCATCGACCCCGCGACGCTGGAAGTCACCCTGAAGGCGCCGACGCCGTATTTCCTCGAGATGCTCACCCACCAGTCCACCTATCCGGTGAACAGGAAATCCATGGACGCGCTCGGCGCCGACTGGATCAAGCCCGGCAAGATGGTCTCCAACGGGCCGTTCACGCTGGCCGAGTTCGTGCCCAACGATCACATCAAGCTGGTGAAGAACCCGACCTTTCACGCTGCCGGCGAGGTGAAGCTCGACGCGGTGAACTACGTCCCGACCGAGGACCGCTCCACCGCCATCAAGCGCTTCGAGGCCGGCGAGCTCGATTCCAATGACGACCTGCCCACCGAGCAGCTCGCCGATCTCAAGAAGAAGTTCGGCGACCAGGTGAAGGTCGGCCCCTATCTCGGCACCTACTATTACGCGATCAAGACCGACAAGGCGCCGTGGAACGACCCGAAGCTGCGCCGCGCCGTCTCCCTGCTGATCGACCGCGACTTCCTCGCCGAGAAGGTGTGGCAGAACTCCATGATCCCGGCCTATTCCATGGTGCCGCCGGGTATCGAGGGCTACACGCCGTCCGAGGCGGACTACGCCAAGACCTCCCAGTTCGACCGCGAGGACGAGGCGAAGAAGATCCTGTCCGATCTGGGCTACGGCCCCGGCAAGCCGCTGAAGCTGGAGATCCGCTACAACACCTCGGAGAACCACAAGAACACCGCTGTGGCGATCCAGGAGCAGCTCAAGCCGTTCGGCATCGAGGTGTCGCTGATCAACACCGACACCAAGACCCATTACGGCCTCTTGGAGCAGAAGGGCGACTACGACTATGCCCGCGCCGGCTGGATCGCCGACTACAAGGACCCGGAGACCTTCCTCGGCATCTCGCGCAAGGCGAGCGGCAACAACTACTCGAACTTCAGCAATGAATCCTTCGAGAAGCTGATGGGCGAGGCCGCCGCGGCCGGCGGCGACGCCAAGGTCCGTATGGCCAAGCTCGCCGAGGCCGAGAAGGTGCTGATCGATCAGCTCGGCAACATGCCGCTGCTCTACTACAGCTACCACAGCATCGTGTCGCCGAAGCTGCAGGGCTGGCAGGCGAACGTGATGGACATCCATCCCTCGCGCTTCATCAGCAAGTGAGCCCCCGGCCGGCAGCGCGACGACCGGAACTGGTCTTCGCGCTGCCGGCCGCCCCTCCCCGACACGAGGACGACTCTCTTGCTGCGCTATGTGCTGCGGCGGCTCCTCACCGCCATCCCGACGCTGTTCCTCATCGTCACCCTGTCCTTCTTCCTGCTGCGGGTGGCACCCGGAGGGCCGTTCAGCCAGGAACGCGGGCTGAGCCCGGAAGTGCGGGCCAATCTCGAGCGCGTCTACCAGCTCGATGCGCCGCTCTGGCGGCAATATCTCAACTATCTGGCCGACTTGCTGCAGGGCAATTTCGGCCCGAGCTACAATCTGCCGGACTTCACCGTGGCCGACCTGTTCCGGGTCGGGCTGCCGGTGTCGATCCAGCTGGGCGCCTCGGCGCTGATCCTCGCGCTCATCCTCGGCTCGGCGCTCGGCGTCGTCGCCGCGCTCAGGCAGAACCGGGGGGTTGATTATGCCGTGGTGGCGCTCGCCACCGCCGGCTCGACGATCCCGACCTTCGTCATCGCGCCGCTCTACCAGCTGGTCTTCGCGCTCACTTTGTCATGGGTGCCGGTCGCCGGCTGGGGCGGCGGCGCACTGGTCAACAAGATCGGCCCGGTGCTCACCCTCGCTTTGCCGCAGATCGCCATCGTCGCCCGGCTGATGCGCGGGGCGATGATCGAGTCGCTGCGCGCCAACCATATCCGCACCGCCCGCGCCCTCGGGCTCGGCGGCTGGTCGGTGGTGGTGCGGCACGCGCTGCGCGGCGCCCTGCTGCCGATCATCTCCTATGCCGGGCCGGCGGCGGCGGCGCTGCTCACCGGCTCGGTGGTGGTGGAGACCGTCTTCGCCATTCCCGGCGTCGGCCGCTACTTCGTCGATGCGGCGCTGAACCGCGACTACACGCTGGTGATGGGCACGGTGGTGGTGATCGCCGTGTTCGTCATCGTGTTCAACCTGATCGTCGACCTTCTCTATGCGCTGGTCGATCCGCGGGTGCGCTATGACTGACACCGTCCTTCCAGGCCCTGCGGCCACCCCGCCCGCCGCCGCTCCGCCGGCCGCGTCCCCGCCCGCGAAAGGGCGTTCCTTGTGGATCGACGCCTGGCGGCGGCTCGCCGCCAACCGCGCCGCGGTGGTCAGCGCGGTCTATCTGCTGCTGATGGCGGTCGCCTGCCTCGGCGGCCCGCTGCTCACCGGGCACGCCTACACCACCATCTACACCGACTATGTCCGCGTGCCGCCGAGCCTCTCCGCCTACCCCAAGCCCGACCAGATCTCCGGCATGCTGGACGAGGTGATCCGGCGCATGCGGGTCGAGCTGGTGTCGTGGAACGAGCAGGACGATCGCCTCACCATGACCATCCGCTCGTCGCGGCCGATCGATCCGCGCGTGGTGCGCTATTTCGACCGCTCGTCGAGCTTCGCCGACCCGAAGGTGGAGACCACCTCCCCCGACGGCCAGACCATGACGCTGAGCACGGCGGTGGCGAAGCATCATTTCCTGTTCGGCACCGACAATACCGGCCGCGACCTTCTCACGCGCACCCTCATCGCCGGTCGGGTATCGCTCGCCATCGGCCTGCTCGCCGGGCTCACCGCCGTGATGATCGGCGTCATCTACGGCGCCACCGCCGGCTATCTCGGCGGCCGGGTCGACGACGTGATGATGCGCATCGTCGACGTGCTCTATTCGCTGCCCTTCATCTTCCTCGTCATCATGCTGGTGGTGTTCTTCGGCCGGAACTTCGTGCTGATGTTCATCGCGGTCGGCGCGGTGCAATGGCTCGACATGGCGCGCATCGTGCGCGGGCAGGCGCTGTCGATCCGCCGGCAGGAATATGTGCAGGCCGCCACCGCGCTCGGCGTCTCCTCCGCCGGCATATTGTGGCGGCACGTGGTGCCGAACACGCTCGGCCCGGTGGCGGTCTACATGACGCTGCTGGTGCCGCAGGTGATCCTCCTGGAGAGTTTCCTCTCCTATCTCGGCCTCGGCGTGCAGGAGCCGCTGACCAGCTGGGGGGTGCTGATCGCGCAGGGCGCGAAGAACATCCCGGCCGCCAACTGGCTGCTGCTGTTCCCCTCGCTGTTCCTGACCTCGACGCTGTTCGCGCTGAACTTCCTCGGTGACGGCCTGCGCGACGCCCTCGACCCGAAGGACCGCTGAGATGACCGCTGAGACGACCCGCGGGACGACAGCCCTCCTCGAACTCGCCGGCCTCGACGTGCGCTTCGACACGCCGGACGGCGAGGTGCACGCGGTGCGTGGCATCGACCTCGCCCTGAAGTCCGGCGAGACCCTTGCCGTGGTCGGCGAATCCGGCTCGGGCAAGAGCCAGGCGATGATGGCGGCGATGGGCCTTCTGGCCAAGAACGGCCGCGCCGGCGGGAGCGTGCGCTATCGCGGCCGCGAGATCCTCGGCCTCTCCTCCCGCGCGCTCGACGAGGTGCGGGGCGCGAAGATCGCCATGATCTTCCAGGAGCCGATGACCTCGCTCGACCCGCTCTACACCATCGGTAGCCAGCTCGCCGAGCCGCTGGTCCGCCACAAGCGGCTGAGCGGGCGGGCCGCCCGCACCCGTGCCGTCGAGTTGCTGACGTTGGTCGGCATACCCGAGCCGGAACGCCGCCTGCGGGCCTATCCGCACGAACTGTCCGGCGGCCAGCGCCAGCGGGTGATGATCGCCATGGCGCTCGCCGCCGAGCCCGAGGTGCTGATCGCCGACGAGCCGACCACCGCGCTGGACGTCACCGTGCAGGCACAGATCATCGAGCTCCTGCGCTCGCTGCAACGGCGCTTCGGCATGGGCATCGTGTTCATCACCCACGATCTCGGCCTCGCCCGGCATTTCGCCGACCGGGTGGCGGTGATGCGCTACGGCAAGGTGGTTGAGGAAGGCCCGGCGGGCGAGGTGCTGACCCGGCCGGCGCACGACTACACCCGCATGCTGCTCGCCGCCGAGCCGACCGGCACCAAGCCACCCCCACCCGGCGACGCCCCGGTGGTGCTGGAGGCGCGCGGCGTCGACGTCACCTTCCAGATCGGCGGCGGGCTGTTTGCGGGCCCGTCGCTGGAGATCCACGCGGTGGACAAGGTCAGCCTCACCCTCAGGCAGGGCCAGACCATCGGCATCGTCGGCGAGTCCGGATCGGGCAAGTCGACCCTCGGCCGCGCACTGATCCGACTGGTCGACGCGAGGGGCGACATCAGCCTCTTCGGCCACTCCACTGGCCTCATCGACGCCGCCGGATTGCGCGCCCTGCGCCGGCAGGCGCAGATCGTTTTCCAGGATCCCTATGGCTCGCTGTCGCCGCGCATGACGGTCGGCGAGATCATCGCCGAGGGCCTGCGCGTCCACGAGCCGGGGCTCGACGCCCGCGCCCGCGAGCGGGCGGTGATCGCGGCGCTGGAGGACGTCACCCTCGATCCAGCCCTGCGGAATCGCTACCCGCACGAATTCTCCGGCGGCCAGCGCCAGCGCATCGCCATCGCCCGTGCCCTGATCCTGAAGCCGCGCGTGCTGGTGCTGGACGAGCCCACCTCGGCGCTGGACCGCTCCGTGCAGAAGGGCATCGTCGAGCTGCTTCGCCGGCTACAGAAAGAGCACGGCTTGTCCTATCTCTTTATCAGTCATGATCTTTCCGTCGTGAGAGCCCTCTCCGACTGGATCATGGTGATGCGTCACGGGCAGCTGGTGGAGGCCGGGCCGACCGAGGAGGTCTACCGCGCGCCGGCGGCGGACTACACCCGCGCGCTGATCGCCGCCGCCTATGGACTGGACGGCACGGCACCGGACGCCCGCATGGCCTGATCCCGCAAGACGGGCAGTCCCCTGCCCGTCCCATGTCGGCCAGCGTCCTGTTTCCCCTGATCAGACGATGAAGTCGACCAGCCCGCCATCGACGCGCAATGCCGCGCCGGTGGTGGCGGAGGCCAGCGGCGAGGCGATGTAGACCGCCATGTTCGCCACCTCCTCCACGCTGGCCGGCCGCCCGATGAGCGAGCCCGGCCGGTGCGCCTTGACGAAGTCGGCACCCGCCTGCTCCAGCGTCTTGCCGGCCGCCACCTCATCCTTGAGCATCGCCGCGACGCCTTCCGACAGCGTCGGCCCGGGCAGGATGGAATTGACCGTCACCCCCGTGCCGGCCATGCGCTTCGCCAGCCCGCGCGCCACCGCGATGTCGGCGGTCTTGCTGACGCCGTAATGGATCATCTCGACGGG
Organism: Ancylobacter sonchi; assembly: GCF_018390695.1. Taxonomy (GTDB): domain Bacteria; phylum Pseudomonadota; class Alphaproteobacteria; order Rhizobiales; family Xanthobacteraceae; genus Ancylobacter; species Ancylobacter sonchi. The sequence goes on from NZ_JAHBGF010000028.1 coordinate 746,132, forward strand.
GATGTTGAAGCCGGATTCCGAGGAGAGGAACAGCACGCGTCCCCAGCCCCGCTCCGCCATGCCCGGCAGATAGGCGCGCGCCACGCGCACTGACGCCATCACGTTTACCTGCCAGTGGCGCTCCCAGACCTCGTCGTCGGCCTCGAAGAAATCCAGCGGCTGGAAGATGCCGAGATTGTTGACCACGATGTCGAAGGCCGGCTCGGCGGCGACCAACGCCTTCGCGCCTTCCGCGGTGGCGAGGTCGATCGCCTGGCCGCGCGCGCTTCCGCCCAGCCGCGCCACGGCGGCGTCGACCTTGGCCTGCGTGCGCCCGTTGACGACCACCGTGGCGCCCGCCTCGTGCAGGCCCTTGGCGATGGCGAACCCGATGCCCTCGGTGGAGCCGGTGACGAGGGCGGTCTTGCCCGAAAGATCGATCTTCATGATCTGGTCCCTGTTGCTGCGGAGGTGAGAAAGTCCGGCCCGTCGGCTCGCCCGCTCACCGGACGATGTCCTGACCATAGTCCTGCATCCGGCCGGTGGATTGCCACCTCGCAGCCTCGTGACCCGATAAAAAAAGGCCCGCCGGGTCCAGGGACCGGGCGAGCCTTAAGTTGCGGTCGAACTCCGCCTATTCCGCCGGGTGCGGCACGGCGATGATGGCGTGCCCGTGCTGGCGCAGCGGCCGGTTGCCGGTGAGCCGCCGCAGCAGCACGTAGAACACCGGCGTCAGGAACAGGCCGAAGAAGGTGACGCCGATCATGCCGGCGAACACCGCCACGCCCATGGCGTGCCGCATCTCGGCGCCGGCACCGGTGGAGAGCACCAGCGGCAGCACGCCCATGATGAAGGCGAAGGAGGTCATCAGGATCGGCCGCAGACGCAGCCGCGCCGATTCCACCGCCGCCTCCACCGGACTGCGGCCGGTGAACTCCAGCTCACGAGCGAACTCGACGATCAGGATCGCGTTCTTCGCCGACAGTCCCACCAGCACCACGAGGCCGATCTGGGTGAAGATGTTGTTGTCGCCGCCGCCGAGCCAGACGCCGAACAGCGCTGCGAGCAGCCCCATCGGCACGATCATGATGATCGCGATCGGCAGGGTCAGGCTTTCATACTGCGCCGCCAGCACCAGGAAGACGAGCAAGAGGGCGAGCGGGAACACCAGGAAGGACGAATTGCCGGCCAGGATCTCCTGATAGGTGAGGTCCGTCCATTCATAGTCGAAGCCGGGCGGCAGCACCTCGGCGGCGATCCGCTTGGCCGCGTCCTGTGCCTGGCCGGACGAATAGCCCGGCGCCGGCGAGGCGTTGAAGTCGGCGGTGAGGAAGCCGTTATAGCGCATGGCGCGTTCCGGCCCCGCCGTCATCTCCACCTTGAGCAGCGCGGAGAGCGGGATCATCTCGCCCGAATTCGAGCGCACCTTCAGCTTGCCGATGTCCTCGGGCTTGGCGCGGTAGGGCGCGTCCGCCTGCACACGCACCGAATAGGTGCGGCCGAACTTATTGAAGTCGTTGACATAGAGCGAGCCGAGATAGACCTGCAGCGTCTCGAACACCGACTGGATGGGCACGCCGAGCTGGCGGGCCTTGGTGCGGTCGACATTGGCGAAGAGCTGCGGCACGTTCACCTGGAAGGTAGTGAACTGGCCGACCAGTTCCGGCGCCTGCATCGCCTTGGCCATGAAGGCGTTGGTGACGCGGGCGAGCTCCTCGAAGCCGCGGCCGGCGCGGTCCTCGATCTGCATCTTGAAGCCACCCACCACGCCGAGGCCCTGCACCGGCGGCGGCGGGAACATGGCGATGAACGCATCTTGGATCGCGGCGTATTTCCGGTTCAGCGACATGGCGATGGCGCCGGCGCTGAGCGAGGGGTCCTTACGCTCCTCGAAGGGCTTCAGCACCGAGAACACGATGCCGGCGCTCGACGAGTTGGAGAAGCCGGCGATCGACAGGCCGGGGAAGGCCACCGCATTCGCCACGCCCGGCTCGGCCAGGGTGATCTCGGTCATGCGGCGGATGACCTCCTCGGTGCGGTCGAGCGTGGCGCCGTCGGGCAGCTGGGCGAAGCCGACCAGATACTGCTTGTCCTGCGCCGGCACGAAGCCGCCCGGCACCGCCTGGAACAGCCACCAAGTGGCGCCCAGCATGACGGCGTAGAACAGCATCACCACGCTCTTCACGGTGAGCACGCCGCGCACGCCGCGGCCATAGCCGGACGAGCCGCGGGTGAACACATAGTTGAAGCCGCGGAAGAACCAGCCGAACAGCGCGTTGATGACCCGCTGCAGGCGGTCCGGCTCGGCATGGTGCCCCTTGAGCAGCATGGCGGCCAGAGCCGGCGACAGGGTGAGCGAGTTGATCGCCGAGATCACCGTCGAGATGGCGATGGTGAGCGCGAACTGCCGGTAGAACTGGCCGCTGAGGCCGGTGATGAAGGCGAGCGGCACGAACACCGCCACCAGCACCAGCGCGATGGCGATGATCGGACCGGACACCTCGCTCATCGCCCGGTAGGCGGCGTCACGCGGGGACAGCCCGTCCTCGATGTTGCGCTCGACATTCTCCACCACCACGATGGCGTCGTCGACGACGATGCCGATGGCCAGCACCAGTCCGAACATGCTCAGCGCGTTGATCGAGAAGCCGAAGACATACATCACCGCGAAGGTGCCGACGATCGACACCGGCACGGCGAGCAGAGGAATGATCGAGGCGCGCCAAGTCTGCAGGAACACCACGACGACGATGACCACCAGCAGCACCGCCTCGAACAGCGTGTGCACCACGGCCTCGATGGAGGCGTCGACGAAGCGGGTAGTGTCGTAGACGATCTCGTAGCCGACGCCATCCGGCATGGTCAGCTTGACCTCGTCCATCGTCTTGCGGACGTTCTCGGCGATTTCCAGCGCGTTGGAACCCGGCGCCTGGAACACGCCGATGCCGACCGCCTGCTTGTTGTCGAGCAAGGCCCGCAGCGCATAGTCGGAGGCGCCGAGCTCCATGCGGGCAACGTCGCGCAGGCGCACGACCTGTCCGTCGGCACCGGTCTTCACGACGATATCGCCGAACTCCTCCTCGGTCTCCAGGCGGCCCTGGGCGTTGACGGTGAGCTGGAGCTCCACCCCCTGCGACGCCGGCGAGGCGCCGACCGTACCGGCAGCCGCCTGCACGTTCTGGGCGCGGATCTCGTTCACGACGTCGCCGGCCGACAGGCCGTGCTCGGCGATCTTCTGCGGATCAAGCCAGACCCGCATCGAGTAGTCGCCGGCGCCGAAGATATCGACCTGACCGACGCCGGAGATGCGCGCCAGCCGGTCCTTTACGTTCAGCACGGCGTAGTTGCGCAGATAGGTGGTGTCGTAGCGGTCATTGGGCGAGACGAGATGCACCACCATGATGAAGTTGGGTGAGCTCTTCGCCGTGGTCACGCCGAGGCTGCGCACCTCTTCCGGCAGGCGCGGCTCGGCCTGGCTGACGCGGTTCTGCACCAGCTGCGTCGCCTTGTCCGGGTCGGTGCCGAGCTTGAAGGTGACGGTGAGCGTCAACGCGCCGTCGGTCGTGGCCTGCGAGGACATGTAGAGCATGTCCTCGACGCCGTTGATCTGCTCCTCGATGGGCGTTGCCACCGTGGCGGCGATGACCTTCGGGCTGGCGCCGGGATATTGAGCGCGCACGATGACCTGCGGCGGCACGACCTCGGGATATTCCGAGATCGGCATCACCCGCAGCGCCAGAAGGCCAGCCACGAAGATCAAAACGGAGATGACGCCGGCGAAGATCGGCCGGTCGATGAAGAATTTGGACAGATTCATAACGTCCTCCCCCCAAAGGAGGCGAAAAACGGATCGGGTGCGAACGCGGTCGGCGTTACTGCGCAGCGACCGTGGCAGGGTCCGTCGCCTTGGCGGCGGAGGCGGTTTCCATGGGCACGACTTCCGGCGCCAGCAGCGCGCCGGGGCGCACCCGCTGCAGGCCCTTGACGACGACGCGCTCGCCGTCCTTCAGGCCGCTCGCGACCACGCGCAGCCCCCCGGTGGGCGGGCCGAGCTTCACTTCGCGATAGGCGGCCTTGCTGTCGGCATCGACGACGAAGACGAACTTCTTGTCCTGGTCAGTGCCGACGGCGCGCTCATTGATCACCAGCGCCGGCTCGGTCTTGGCCCGGCCCATCCGCACGCGGGCGAACTGGCCCGGCACCAGCCGGCCCTGCGGGTTGTCGAACACCGCGCGCAGGCGGAAGGTGCCGGTGGCGGCGTCTACCTGGTTGTCGACCAGCTGAAGATGGCCGCGCATCGGCTCGCCGCCGGTGGTCGCGGTAACGATCTCCACCGGGATGCGGTCGATGCTGCCGAGCACGTCGCCATCGCCGATGGTGGCCAGCGCTTGGCTCACCACGCCCTCGTCGGCGTCGAAGCTGACATAGATGGGGTCCACCGACACCAGCGTCGTCAGCACCGGCGAGGTCGGGCCGGCGGCGACGAGATTGCCGACGGTGACGTTGAGCCGGCCGACGCGGCCGTCCACCGGCGCGCGCACCTCGGTATAGTCGAGATCGAGCTTGGCGGTCTGCACCGCCGCCTCGGCCGCCTTCAGATTGGCCTCGGCCTCGCGGAAGCTGTTGGTGCGCTGGTCGAGGTCGCGCACCGACACCACCTTGTTGTCGACGAGCTGCTTGCCGCGGTCGAGTTCGCTGCGGGTGAACTCGACCTGAGCCGCCGAGGCCTGGCGCAGCGCCTCGGCGCGGTCGAGCGCCGCCTGGAACGGATCGGGATCGATGGTGACGAGCAGGTCGCCCTGCTTGACCAGCGCGCCCTCGCGGAAATGCACCGTCTTCACGGCACCGGCGACGCGGGGCCGTACCTCGACGCGCTCGACCGCCTGCAGGCGGCCGGAGAACTCGTCCCACTGCATGGTGTCGCGCGCCTTGAGCACGGCGACCGACACCGGCGTCGCCGGCGGCTGCTGCGCCTGCCCGGCCGGCGGATCGGTGGCCAGCGCCTCGGTGATCGGCCAGGCGAGCCAGACGGCGGCGGCGGTCGCCATGCCGGCAAGGCTGAAGGCGAGCCCAGCCTCGCGCCAGCGGCGGCGACGCGGGGTCTCCCCGGCACGTGCCAGTTCGGCGCGGACGATTTCCGGTACGGCGGAATGATTACGAGCGTGTTCGGTGCTCATGCGGCGATCTCCCGGCCCTCAGGCCTGAACGGATTCGGCGGCGGCGATCGAGTGCCCCGCCAGAAAGGAAGCGAACAAGGGCCGCAGTTCCTGCGCCCAACGGGGCAGGCTGTCGGCATCGGCAGTGTCTTGCGGCCAGTCCGAGGTTTCGGCGACGACATGGCTCTCGACCGGCACGCCGCAGCCCTGCAGGCGGCGGACATAATCGAGGCTCTCGTCGCGCATCGGGCAGTCGTCCGAGGTGATGATCAACGCCGGCGCCACGCCGCCGAGACGGCGCGAACCGAGCGGCGCGGCATAGGGGTGTGCCCCCTTGTCGGCCGAGCCGAGATAGGAATGCCAGCCATCCGCCCATTTGCAGCCGGCGGCGCCGGCCTCGGCGGCATGGATGGAGCCGGAGGCCAGGCTCGGATCCAGCATCGGCGAGATCAGGATCTGGCCGGCAACCGGCGGCTGGAGCTGGTCGCGCGCCATCAGGGTGAGGGCGGTGGCGATGTTGGCGCCCGCCTCCTCGCCGGCAACGAACAGCTTGGCGCCCCGTCCCGCCCAGCGGGACCGCTGACGATGCAGCAAGCCGAGCGCGGCGAAGCTGACATTCAGCGCCGCGGGAAACGGATGCTGCGGCGCCAGCGGATAGTCGGCCGACACCACGACGGCGCCCGCTTCCGCCATCGCCCGGCAGATCAGCGCGCTGCAATCGAGATCGCCGCAGGTAAAGGTGCCGCCATGCAGGTGCAGGACAAGCGGCGCCGGCCGCGCCAGCACACCGGAACGGTAGACGCGGATCGGCAACACCGTCCCGTCGAGATCCAACCTGTCCTCGGTCCACAAAGCCGACATGCGATTACCCTGGAAAAATGGAGGCCGCACAGGCCACCCGATTTCATCCCTGCTGCGGTGCAGCGAGATTTAGTCTCCCACTGCCGGCGAAAAAATACCCAAATCGGGATTTCATTATTCACACAGGGAAACAATATCGTATTTCAATCGTCACACACGCCGAGGGCACCATGGATCAGATCGCGGCAATGCGGGCCTTCGTCCGCGTGGTCGAGGCGGGGAACTTCACCCGCGCCTCTGACCTGCTCGACATGCCCAAGCCGACGGTGACCAAGCTGATCCAGCAATTGGAGGCGCATCTGCGCACCAAGCTGCTGAACCGCACCACGCGCCGGGTCGGCGTCACCCCCGACGGCGCAGCATACTACGAGCGCGCCGTCACGCTGCTGTCCGATCTGGAGGAGCTCGACGGCTCGATGATGCGCTCGCAGGCCAGCCCGGCCGGGCGGCTGCGCGTCGACATCAGCACCTCGCTGGCGCTTCACGTGCTGATCCCGGCGCTGCCGGATTTCCATGCCCGCTATCCCGACATCCAGCTGGATCTCGGCGTGTCGGACCGCCCGGCCGATCTGGTGGCGGAGAATATCGACTGCGCCATACGCGGCGGCGATGTGCTCGATCCCGGCCTGATCGCGCGTCGGGTCGGCGAGATCGAGCTCGTGCTGTGCGCCACCCCCGGCTACATCCAGCGCCACGGCATGCCCCAACATCCGAACGATCTGGAGAATGGCCACCAGACCATCGCCTATTTCAGCCCGCGCACCGGCCGGCGCCTGCCTTTCGACGTCATGCGCGGCAAGGAGGCCTACGAGCTCGACCCGCCCTATGTGCTGGCGGTGAACGATTCCACCGCCTATCTCGCTGCCTGCCTGACCGGGCTCGGCATCGCGCAGTCGATCTATTCGCTGATCGAGCCGCATCTGGAGGCCGGCCGGCTGGTGCGGGTGCTGCCAGAGTGGACATCGGCGCCGATCATCCTGCATGTCGTCTATTCGCCGAACCGCCATCTCAGCAGCCGCCTGCGCGTCTTCGTCGACTGGGTGGCGGAACTGCTCGCCACCTCGAACGCGCTGCGACGCCGGCCAGCCTCCTAGATCCGGAGAGCCCATCAGGATCCACCGATCGGATGCACTGCCGCCGGGGCTTGTCCCTGCCGATCAGCCGGGCTTTGATGAACCCGCCTCAACGATGATCGGCTCAGAGTTCACACATGGCTGCCTTCTCGCGCTCCGACCTCGCCGATCTCAGCACCTTCGCCGCCATCGTCCGCCACCGCAGCTTCACCGGCGCGGCGATCGAGATGGGGCTGACGACCTCCGCGCTCAGCCACGCCATCCGTCGGCTGGAGGCGCGGCTCGGCGCGCGGCTGCTCAACCGCACCAGCCGATCGGTGGCGCCGACGGCGCTCGGCCTCACCCTCGCCGAGCGGTTGGGTGAGGGCTTTGACACCATCGCCGCCGCGCTGGACGAGGCTGCGGGCGAACGCGCCGCCGCGCTCGGCGAAATCCGTCTCAACATCCCCAGCGACGCCGCGAACCTGCTGCTGCACCCTGCCCTGCCGGACTTCGTCGCCCGGTTCCCGCAGACACGGCTGTCGGTCGCCGTGGAGGACCGGCCGGTCGACATCGTCGCCGAGGGCTTCGATGCCGGCATTCGCTACGGTGACACCGTGCCGGAGGATATGGTGGCGATGGCGCTCACGCCGCCGCTGCGCTGGGTGACGGTGGCCTCCCCGGCCTATCTGGCCCGCGCCGGACGCCCGGACGGGCCGGCGCAGCTCGCCCATCACAGCTGCCTGCGGCTGATGCTCGGCAACAATGCGGTCTATCGCTGGGAGCTCGGCGACGGCGCGCGCCTCGTCCGCCTCGATCTGCCGGGTACCCTCACCTTCAACGACACCGCGACGACCATCGACGCCGCCGTGCGTGGCCTCGGCATCGGCTATGTGCTGGAGGAGCGGGTGCGCCCGCATCTCGCCGACGGCCGGCTCGAAGTGGTGCTGCCGGACTGGGCCTCCACCGGTGCCGGCTTCGCCATCTATTACCCGAGCCGGCGGCAGAACCATGCGGCGCTGCGCCAGCTCGTCGAGATCATCCGCGCCGCCTGGGAGCGGCGGGCGGCTCAGGGGTGAACCAGCCGGCTCAGCGCCATGGCAATGACGAACACCAGGCTGAGAATGACCGCCATATGAGTGATGAACTCATGGCCATGGCGCCAGCGGCCATCCGGCCGGCGGCAGGAACGTCGCATCCGAAGATCGGTTTTCATCACATGAACTCGCTATGCAGGCATTTATGCGCCCTCGCCAGCCCGGCCAGGGCGGCGCGAATGGCGGCCGCGCAATCCGCATCCGGCTCGGTCAGTGGCAAGCGAGGCAGATGGCCGAAGAGTGGGTTCACCAGCGACACGGCATATTTCAGCCCCGCCGGCTCGGGCGCGAGATCGAGCGCCCGTTGCAGCCGGACCAGCACCGCCGCCAGCCGCGCCTCCTCCTCGACCCGGCCGGACAGCCGCTTCTCCCACAGCGAGACACACAGCTGCGGGTCGATATTGGCGAGCGGCGCCAGACAGGCACGCGGCGCCCGCAGGCCCGGCGCGAAGGCCGCCTGCCCGCTCGGCGCGATCCGCCACAGCCGCTCTGCGCAGACCTGCGCCAGGGCCGCGCTGCGGCTTGGGCTGTCATCCTCGTCGAGCAGCGCGAACAGGCCGGGCAACTCGGCCAGCCGGCGCAGCGTCGCCGGCGCCAGGCTTATATTCGTGCGCTGGGGCACATTGTGCAGCGCCAGCGGCAGCGGGCAGGCCTTCGCCACCGCCTCGACATGGCGGAACAGCCCCTCCTGCGAGGGCTTGTTGTAATAGGGCGTCACCAGCAGCGCCGCCGCCGCGCCGGCATCGGCGGCCGCCTGCGTCGCCTGGATGGTCGTCGCGGTGCAATGGGTGCCGGTCGCGGCGATCACCGGCACCCGGCGATTGGCGACCGCCACCGCGATGCGAACCAGCCGCACCAGCTCGGCCGGCGCGAGGGTCGGCCCCTCGCCCACGATGCCGCCGACGACGAGCCCGCCGACGCCGCCGGCCAGCATCCGCTCGATATGGTCGGCATAGCTGTCCGCATCGATGGCCGCGCCGAGGAAGGGGGTAACCAGCGGGACCAGGGTTCCGCGCAACATCTCACCCTCCCGGTTCAGAACGGCGGAGACAGCGGGCGGCGCGCGAGGCGCACGGCGCTGCGCCGGCCGCCGCATTCGGTCATCGCGTAGTGCAGCGCAGCTTCCTGGCTGCGGAAGAAGCCACCCGCGCGCCCCTGCAATTCGAGGGCGACCCAGCGGCCGAAGCTGTCCTTGCCGACGGCGAAGCGCAGCTTGTTGGCGATGGGGGCGATGCGGGCCGCCACGGCATTCCTGAGACGTTTCATGATGCTTCGCGAGTTACCCGGCGCGGGATCGTGCGCCGCAACGGAAAGCTAGGAGCGACGGCATCAGGATGCGATTGCGATCGAAGGGGTGTCGCATAAGGCCGACATAAAGAGCGGTCCCAACGTCAGGCCGGTGGCACGTGACGGCGGGCTTGGATAGGCTGCGGTCCTCCACCCATCCGCCGACGAGGGAGGCCGCGATGACGACATGCATCCTGCTGGGGGCTCCGGTGCAGGAGGGCACGGGGCGGCTCGGCTGCGACATGGGGCCAAGCGCCTTCCGGGCGGCCGGCCTCGCCGCCGCGCTCAGCGATCTCGGCCATGTCGTCCTCGACCGCGGCAACCTGTTCCCGTCGCCGGAAGCGTGGCCCGATGTGCGCCACGGCAATGCCGTCATCAAGTCGCTGCCGGAAATCGTCGCCTGGACCGAGTTGCTCGCCACCGCGACCTACGAGGCCAGCGCCGAGGGCATGCCCATCACCCTCGGCGGCGATCACAGCCTCGCGGCCGGCACGCTGTCGGGCCTCAGCCGGCGGGCCGCCGAACTCGGGCGGCCGCTCTTCGTACTGTGGCTCGACGCCCATCCCGACCTACACACGCTCGACAGCACCGAGAGCGGCAATCTCCACGGCGTGCCCATGGCCTATGCCACCGGCCAGCCGGGCTTCGAGGGCATCTTCCCGCCGCTCGCCGCACCGCTCGACCCCTCCCGCATCTGCATGATGGGGATACGCAGCGTCGACCCCGCCGAGCGGGCGCGGCTCGCCGCCGGCAAGGTGATGGTGCACGACATGCGCGCCATCGACGAGCACGGCATCTCGGCCCTACTCCGCGGCTTCATCGAGAAGGTCGAGGCGGCGCAGGGCCTGCTGCATGTCAGTCTCGACGTCGACTTCCTCGATCCCGACATCGCGCCGGGCGTCGGCACCACCGTGCCGGGCGGGGCGACCTTCCGCGAGGCGCATCTCGTCATGGAGATGCTCTGCGACAGCGGCCTCGTCACCAGCCTCGATCTCGTGGAGCTGAATCCGTTCCTCGACGAGCGCGGCCGCACCGCCCGCCTGATGGTCGATCTGGTGGCCAGTCTGATGGGTCGGCGCGTGCTCGACCGGCCGACACGCAGCCATTAGCGCGGAGACGTACACGAGCTCCGGAGACCTGCCGCTTTCAGGAGGCCGGCGGTGCGTTCAGCGCGCCGCCTCGAAGATCGCCTGCGTATCGGTCAGCCACACCGGATCGAGCGACTTCGCCACGTCGAGCACCCGCCGCATGGCGGCGGCGCCCGACGGCGTGCCGACCACGAAGGGATGGATGCCGATCGCCACCACCGTCGCCTCGCGCGACGGATCGGCTGACGCCTCGCGGGCGAGCTCGCCGATATAGTCGGTCCACAGCCGCTCGAGGTCGCCCGGCTCCATGCCGCGCAGCAGATAATGCCCCATGTCGACGGTGACCGCCGGATAGGGAATCTGCAGCAGTGGGCCGGTCGGCGTCTTCAGCTGGGTGAGATTGTCGGAATCCATCGCGTCGAGCGTGTAGCGTATGCCCTCGGCGGCGGAGGCGGCGAAGGTCTCGCCATCGGGATAGACGCTCGGGCTGGACCAGCCGACGGGACGCTCGCCGGTATCGTGCTCGATCATGTCCAGCGTGCGGCGGATATAGGCCCGCTGCGCCGCCGGCCCTTCGGCAAGCGGCAGCATCTGCGTCGAGTTGTTGAGGCCGTGACCGAGGATCGGCGCGTTGGGCTGAACGGCGCGCAGCGCCTTCCACACTTCGGGATGCGCGGCGGGGAAAAGCGCGTTCAACGCGAAGCTGAGCGGCACCCCCTCATCCTTGAACAGCCGGCCGACCCGGGTGAGGCCGAAATCAATGGCATATTGCCGGAACGCCTCATTCACCACGTCGGGGCGGCGCTCGGTCATGTCCGGGCGCAGCACCGGGCCATGCCCGACGCCCCAGTCCTCGACATAGAGCACGAAGGCCACCGCGACCTTCTTGCCATTGGGCCACGCCGTCACCGGCACCGCCTCGCGCGGCAGGCCAGTGATAACGTCCTGCACCGCCCGCGCCGGACCGGAAGCACCCGGCAGCACAGTGGCCGCCAGCAGGCCGAGCAGCAGTGCCCGGCCTGTGGCCGCACGCCATCCTCCCCGCCCGCCGCGACACGGCCTGATCGGATCGGCGGTGAGATGAAGCCTGTCCATGGTCGCCCCCGCTTTTCTTCGCCCTGCCATCGATCCCGAGCGGCCACGGCGGCCAGGCCGCCGCAGTGACGTGCCCTCTCCCACCCTCGTCCAGCCGTCGCGATGCGACGACATGTGGAGCGACTACGGCAGGTCGGCCAGCGACGCCGGGCCGGGACCGGGGGTTATCAGCGTCGGCCATTGATGCGAGCCGAACGGCACCTTGGGCGGCAGGTTGGTCGGCAGCCCCATCGCCTTGGTCTGCGCAACGATGGAATCGCGGGCATCGCCCCCCATCAGCTCGTAGTCCATCAAATAGCGGCTGCCGAAGAAGGTCTCGCCCACCGTGCGGTCGGCGATGATGCGGGTGAGCGAATCCAGCATATCGTTCGGCGTGGTGGTGAAGGACACCGTCTCGATCAGGATCAGCCGGGAATTGATGTCCTCCGGCGTGAAGAACTGCGCCAGCACGCTGTAGAGCACGTTGTTCTGCCGGGCGACATAGATGGTGTTGGACGCGGCATAGACCTTGTCCCAGTCGGGGCCAAGGTCCTTCTTCCAGCCGGCCAGCACGCCCATCCAGTGCTTCACCTGCGTGTCGGCCGCCCACTGGATATTGAGCTTCAGCCGGTTCTTCTGCTTCGCCGCGAAGGCCTGCACATCGGCGAAGCTCACCGTCTCGCCGGCTGCCACCTTGTCGATGAAGGCGATGTTCTCGGAGATCAGCTCGCGGTTGTTGGCGCGCCACTCCTCCGGCATCGAGGTCTTGTCGAGGCTATCCAGCGCTGCCTTGAGCCGCACGCGATAGGCCTGCACCTGGGGTTGCCAGGAGCCGTCGTCCTTCTTGGCGATATGCGGCCCGACGACGACGCCCAGCGCCATCACGCTGTGGCCGACCGATTTCAGCAACTGGTACACTTCCGGCACCGGCGGGCCTTCCAGCGGCGGCTGGCCGGGACGGTAGAGGATGAAGCGGCCGCCGGCACCGGAGAACAGTCCGAGGATCACCGGGTGCTGGGCGAGAATGCTCGCCTGCACCAGCTTGGAGGCGTCGGAATACAGGTCGAACATGCCGGTATTGAGCGCCAGCACATTGTTCTTGGCGACCGTGGCGGCGTCCGGCACCTTGGCGCCGACGATAACGTCCATATAGGCCGGGATGTCGGACTGCGCCTGTGCATGGGCCGGCGCCCCGGCAAGGCCAGTCAGCGCGGCACCCGCCAGCAACGCCCGGCGAAGAGTGACGATACGGTTCACGGCGTTCTCCCCTCGCGGCCTCCGCCGGCCGCTGTTTTGTTGATGGACTGCGGCCCCCGGTCGGTCAGGGACAATAGGCCCCCGATTCCACCCAGGCCTCGACCAGCGCACCGGCCTGTTCCTGCGTGCCCGGCAGGGGCGTGCGGCCCGGCCCCGGATGCCACGCCCAGCCGACCAGCGTGTCCTTGCCGATATGCTCGATCAGGTCGGTCAGCTTGCGGTTGCCGTTGCGCTTCGGGTCCTTGATCTGCTCGCAGATCTGCGAAACCGTCTTGCCTTCCCAGGCCATTTCCGCCGGCGCCAGATGCCAGGCCTCATGGCCCGGCATGCGGGCGGGATCGAAATTGGCTTTGCCGTGGCAGGAATTGCAGCGCATCGTCTCCAGCCCGAAGCCGTCGACGCCGCGGAACACCGGCGGCTGGTGCGGGCGCGCCTCGTCGCCCTGCCGCGGCCGGTCGGTGACCGGGTGGCAATTGGTGCAGCGCGGATTGGTGACCACCTTGCCGAGCTCGGTGAAATAGGCCGCCGAGCGGGCCTTGGGATCGACGATGCTGGCGAAATCGGCCGGGGCTGCCAGCGTCCCCGCGCCGGTGGCCGACTGGCCGGGATCGCTGAAACCCGTCGCCACCGCGCTCGCCAGCACGGCGACCGCCATCAGGGCGGGAAGGCGCCATTCGCGGATCATGTGCCCCCCGCTCAGGTGAGATAGCGGCCGGCATCGGCCAGGACGACCGCGCGCACCGCTTCGTGGTACTTCACATAACCGGAGCAGCGGCACAGATGCCCGTCCAACGCTTCGGTGATGGTGCGCTCCAGATCCGCGCGCGGGATCGGGTCGCGCGCCAGCCGCTCCAGGAGCACCTGTCCCTCATTGAGGAAGCCGGGGGTACAGTAGCCGCACTGGAAGGCGAAATGCTCGATGAAGCTCACCTGCAGCGGAGTGAGCCCGCCGCCGGTGGCGTGGCCTTCCACCGTGCGGATGCTCAGGCCGTCGAAGTCCACCGCCGGGGCGATACAGGTCGGGCGGGTGGCGCTGATACCACCATCGTCGACGATGACCGCGCAGCTGAGGCATTGCGCGGCGCCGCAGCCGAACTTGGTGCCGGTCATGCCGAGCACCTCGCGCAGGAAGTCGTTCATCGAGAGGTCGTCGCGCACCTCGATGGGGCCGATGGCCCGGCCGTTGATGGTGAGGCTGAGCGCGGTCACGCGAGGACTCCCTTGATCATCTGCGGCGTGACCGGCAGCGACTGGAAACGATGCCCGGTGGCGTCACAGATGGCGTTGAGCAGCGCCGGCACCACCGGGATCATCACCACTTCGGCCATGCCCTTGGGCGGCTCGCGCGGCGACAGCGGCGGCAGGATCTCCACCTCGAGGTCGTGCAGCGGCAGGTCGGAAGCGCGGGCGACGACGTAGCGGCCGAGATTCCACTGGCCGTTGCCGGGACCGTCCTCATAGAGCGGCAGGTTTTCCAGCAGCGCATAGCCAACGCCCATGGCGAAGCCGCCCTGCGACTGGCCGCGCACGATCTCCGGCACCAGCGCCTCGCCGCATTCGACCACGCTATAGGCCTTGGCGATGGTGAGCCTGCCGGTGGCTCGCTCGATCTCCACCCGCAGCGTCGTGCCGCACATGGAGGAGAACGAGGTGCCGATGCGGTTGTAATCGGCGGGCGGGAACGCCACCGCCTTGCGGTCGAGCCGCGTGAACTCACCGGAGCCATGCCGGAGTGCCAGAGCATCGATGTCGGCGGTCCACGACTCGCCGGCGACATCGAAAGTGGCCTGCGCCCATGCCCAGCGAGAGAAGGCGTGCGTCATCGCGCCGGTCACGCCGCCCATGGCGTGTGCCTTGGCGGCGATCGCCTTGAGCGGCAGCGGGTTGAGGCCGGAAATAACCAGCGTCTCGCCCTGCCAATAGGCCTCGCCATGCTGCTTCGCGCGCGGATCGCCCGGCGCGATGCCCCAGATCGCCAGCGCCGCCGGCCACAGGCCGAAGCGGAACAGGATCCGCGCCGCCTCGGCAGCCGCATGCGTGCCGACATGGGCGCCGATGGAAGCGCTGGTCGCCGAGGAAATCTCCGGCACCCAGCGCGGATCGGCTGCCGCCTTGTCCTGTGCTTCCTGGGTGATCGAATAGGGATCGCCGGACTTGAACAGCTCGAGTTCGTCGAACACGTCGACCTGCGCCACCGTCACCTCGTCGGCAATGCCGCCGATATGGCCGGCGACGCGGTTGGCGAGCGCGGTGCCGATGCCGTTGCCCATTTCCACCGCGTCGGAATGGATGGAGATCCGTCCCTCGGCGTCGATGCTCACCGAGCCCAGCGAGCAGTCGGCGCCAGTGCCATAATCCTTCGCGGCAACGGCAACGCCGGTACCCACCAGCACGCCGGGTTTCGCCTTGGTCTTCTCGGCCGCACGGTCGCGCCAGATGGCGTGGGCGTCGAGCTTGTCGAGGATATCCGGCGCGCGCACCGACACCGAATAAGGGTTGCCGGTCATGGTGCGGCCGCCGACCTTCAGCGCGTTGCGCCGGCGAAATTCGATCGGGTCGAGCGGCAGGGAGGTGGCCGCCTCGTCGACCAGTACTTCCAGCGCCGTCATGGTCTGCAGCGTGCCGTAGCCGCGCATCGAGCCGGCAGTGACGCCGCGCGAATGCAGGGCGACCGTCGTCACGTCGACCTTGGGGACATCGTACATGCCGATGGCGGCGGTGGCGCCGACCACCGCGACACTGGGCGAGTAGTTGGCGAGGCCGCCACCGTCGAGTTCGTGATCGGCGGCGAAGGCGGTTATCAGCCCGGTGGCGCGGTCAACGCCGATCCGCGAGCGCATCTTGAAAGCGTGGCGCTTGATGCCGCCCTGGAACTGCTGGAAGCGGTCATGGGCGAGCCGCACCGGCTTGCCGGGGAAATACAGCGCGGCCAGCGTCATATAGAGCGGGAACGGCGTGTGGTCGCGACCGCCGAAGCCGCCGCCGACATAGCAGAACTGCGCATCGATCTTCGCCGGGCGAAAATCGGGCTGCGCCTCGCCGACCAGATACGCGAGGGCCTCCGCCGCCTCGAAGGGCGACTGGACGCCGAGCACGATCTCCAGCTTCTTGCTACCCGGCTCGTACCAGGCGAGGCCGGCTTCCGGCTCCAGGAACATCGGGTCGATGGACTGGGTCTCGAATTGCCGATCGATCACCAGCGTTCCGGCAGCCGGCTTGGCGAGCTCGTCGCGGATCTGCGTGCCGAAATTGGCACCCTTCACATATTCGCCGCCGGAGGCGACCGGCAGTGGCTCCCAGATCGGTCGGCCGGAGCCTTCGAAGAAGCCGGGACGGATCCACCCCTCCTGAATGGGCGAATAGAGGTCCGGCCCGTTCGGGTCCGGGCCGGCGACGCGGGTGAAGCGGAAGGCGGCGTAGTTCGGCCCGACGATCGGGCCGGTCTCGGCACCGAATTTCAGATGCGGATTGTCGCGCAGGAATACCCGGGCGCGGTCATAGGCATCGAAGCTGTCGAACAGCAGCAGCGCCACCGGCTGGCCGAGATAGAGCGGTGTCTTGCCGACCGGGCAGAACAGGTCGCCCGTATAGAAGGCCGGCACCCGCAGGCCGATCTTGGCGACGTCCTCGGCGGTGACGATGACCGCTGGACGGGCTGACGCGTCCAGCCCGTCCAGCGCGAGCCCTTCATAGAGATGGCTGGCGTCGGGCGTGCGCAGCAGCAGTGCGTGATGCGTCTCGGCGGGCCAGCCCGGCAGATCGGCGGCGCGGAAATCCGAGGCGTAAAGCTTGGCGCCCGTTACTTTGGCGACGCCGTCGACGCGCCCTGCCGCGGGGTGGACGACACCCCTGCCCGGCAATGTCTCGCGGTCGAGAAAATTGGGGGTTTGTGCGCTGGCCATGCGCGAAAGGCTGAGCGAGATGCCCCCGGCCGCGCTCCACTGCAAAAATTCGCGCCGCGAGGGACGCATGCTCTGCTCCTACCCGATCGAAATGCACGATATCGTCGCGACAACGGCATCCCGCGAAACAATTCCACGAAAAACCTTGCGCCACAGGGCGGATATATTTCTTTTAGGGAGACACTACTTACTAATATAGTCGCATGACGCAGGTGCCACCATGTCAAGCCGATATAAGCAAGCTATTGCCTGCTCAAAACGACGGTACACAGGCGCAGGCTGGCTGGCAAGTTCAGTTTAGATATGTTTCAATTTTATCGTTTTTTTGGGCTGGAACAATAGGCATGGCATCTCGATCTAGAGGTTCTGCGCTTGATCCTGCATCTCCACTGGCGAGGCGGCCGGCCGGCAAACCGGCATCCTGACGGAGCGAACCACCGCAGGCATCCCGGTGAAGGAGCGGCTGGATTACTGGTGCCGTGCCGTGCTGCATCGCGTCGAACTGCTCATCCTCGCCAATGGCGCGCGGCTCTCCAGCCGGATGGTGCATATTTCCAGGGTCGAATGCGACTTCCTGGATCACACCTCAGATGCCATCCACACGCGCCGCGACACCCAGCGCCTGAAACGCGACGATTACGACGAGATCATCACCAGCCTCGTCGGCCGGGCCGGCTCGATGCATCTCAACCATATGGCCAGCGTAGCCTGCGCGGCGACGACCTGTGCATCGCCGATTTCAGCCGGCCGATCGAGCAGGTACGCTCGCGCCATCAGGACATCACGCTGATCTTCAAGCGCGAGCGGCTCGCCGAACTGCTTGAGGGCGACGTCTCATTGCTCGCGCGCCACCTCGTACCGGGCGTTCTCCGGTCACGAGACGAGCATCGCCGAAACCATCTGGGCAGAGCGGCTGGAGCATGCCCACCAACTGCTGGCCGCGCCGGAGCACACCGGCCGTTACATCAGCGACGTCGCCATGCAAAGCGGCTTCGTGGACATGCCGACCTTCAACCGGATTCTCGGGAAGCGGTTCGGCCGCACGCCCGGCGAAGCGCACTTCGGTTCGGGGTGAGACGCACCGCACACCCCGGCGCCGGCCTCGGGCAGCATAGCCACGATCGAGGGGAGCGGTCGCGTGGCCCTTAGTCGAGCGGTACGAAGTGACGGACCGTCTCCAGGAATTTCGCCACCGAGATCGGCTTGGAGAGATAGGCTTCGCAGCCGCCCTGGCGGATCCGCTCCTCGTCGCCCTTCATGGCGAAGGCAGTGACCGCCACCACGGGTATCGCCTTCAGCTCCGGATCGGCCTTCAGCCAGGCGGTGACCTGCAGGCCGGATACCTCCGGCAGCTGGATATCCATCAGGATCAGGTCAGGCTTGTGCCGGCGGGCGAGTTCCATCGCCTCCACGCCGTGACGGGTGGCGAGCGTCGTGTAGCCGTGCGCTTCCAGCAGATCGCGAAAGAGCTTCATGTTGAGCTCGTTGTCTTCCACGATCAAAACGGTCTTGGGCATGTGACGCTCGATATGCGATTCTCTGTGGCCCGACCTTGAGCAGTTCGACGATGCGCCTGCGAGATGTCGAGAATCTCTCGGCCGGACGAACGTCCGACCCTCGCGAACCTAGCCTGCCATTCCTTACGGAACCACAAATGCGAAGCTTCAAATCCAAGCCACTCTCCACCCGGCAGGCCGCCCAGGAAGTCGCCCTCGGCGTCCTCGGGTTCATGGCCGGCGATCCCGAGCGGATCGGCGCCTTCCTCGCCGAGAGCGGCCTGTCGCCGGCCGACCTGCGCGGCGTCGCCGGATCACCGGCTTTCCACGTGGCGCTGCTCGATCACCTCATCAACCGGCAGGATCTGCTGCTCGACTATGCGGCGCAGGCGAAAATCGATCCCGGCCATGTGGTAGCCGCGCGCGAAATCCTCGCCCATATCGGCAGCGAGGACTGACGCGAGCCGGGAGGGTTTCGCACCATGGCCGCCTTCTGCCGCGACTGCCTGAGCGATGTGTCGGCGGGGATGCGTTGCGCCCGCTGCGGCAGTCCGCGCGTCATCCGCCATGACGAGCTCGATATGCTGCATATCGGCCATATCGATTGCGATGCCTTCTATGCCGCGGTCGAGAAGCGCGACGATCCGGCGCTGCGCGATGTTCCCGTGATCGTCGGCGGCGGCAAGCGCGGCGTCGTGTCCACCGCCTGCTACCTCGCCCGGGTGAGGGGCGTGCGCTCGGCCATGCCGATGTTCAAGGCGCTGGCGCTGTGTCCCGAGGCGGTGGTTGTGAAGCCGAACATGGCGAAATACGTGGCGGTGGGACGCGAGGTGCGCGAGCGCATGCGCCGCCTCACCCCGCTGGTCGAGCCGCTGTCGATCGACGAGGCCTTTCTCGACCTCGCCGGCACCGAGCGGCTGCATGGCGAGAGCCCGGCACGCAGCCTCGCCCGGCTGGCGCGGGACGTCGAAACCGAGATCGGCATCACGCTCTCCATCGGCCTCGCGCCGAACAAGTTCCTCGCCAAGATCGCCTCCGACCTCGACAAGCCGCGCGGCTTCGCGGTGATCGGCAAGGAGGAGGCGGCGGCGTTCCTCGCGCCGCGCCCGGTCGGCACGATCTGGGGCGTCGGCCGGGTAACGCAGGAGCGCCTGGCCAAGGAAGGGTTCCGCACCATCGCCGACCTGCAGGTGGCCGGAGAGGCCACCCTCGCCCGCCGGCTGGGTAATGAAGGCCTCCGCCTCGCCCGCCTCGCCTTCGGCCGCGACGAGCGCAAGGTGAACCCCGAGCACGAGACCAAGAGCGTCTCCACCGAGACCACCTTCGACACTGACATCGCCGAGTTCCGCGAGCTGGAGCAGGCGCTCTACGCGCTGTGCCGCAAGCTGTCGGACCGGTTGAAGGTCAGCGGCCATGCCGGCCGCACCATCACGCTGAAGCTGAAGACCGCCGATTTCCGGCTGATCACCCGCGCCCGCTCGCTGGAGGACCCGACCCGCCTCGCCAACCGGCTATTCGATCACGGGCGCGACATGCTGCGCGTCGAGGCAAACGGACGGCGCTTCCGGCTGATCGGGATCGGCGTGTCGGACCTCGCCGATCCCGCGACCGCCGACCCCGACGATCTCATCGATACGCGCGGTACCAAGGCCGGCAAGGCGGAGATCGCCGCCGACCGGCTGCGCGAGCGTTTCGGCCGCGGCATCATCGAGCGCGGCATCCTCATCGATGCCGGACGGCCGGGACGGCGCGAGGAGGAATCCGCCGCCCCGGATGGCGTTACTTCGAGCAGCTCTACTTCGAGCAGCTTTCCTGCGGCAGCGCCTCGTAGGAAGTGAGCGTACCGCGCAGGGCGAAATCGCCGTAATCCAGCTTCAGCGCCCGGCTGACGCCGTTGTCATAGAGGTCGAAGCTGATCGTGTAGTCCGGCGACTGCTCCTGCGAGCCGCGCTCGTAATAGCTGATCACCACCGGGTAGCGGGGACGGCCGGCGAGGTCGCCGCCGCTGGCCGACTGCTCCAGCCCGGCGCCGCCGGTGAGCGGACGGCCGATGACCGACAGCGTGTCATAGATCTTCCGGGCGTCCGGCGAGCCGTCATAGACCGGCGCCTCCAGCACCGCATCGCCCTGCTCGGCGGCGTCGAGCACGCGGATCATGTGCTGGGTCGGCAGCAGCACGCCCTTGGCCAGCTCGATGGTGCCGGCCTCCGGCTTGGTGGCCTTCACGATCAGCCGGCCATCCTTGCGCTCGGCGACGCCGTCCGCTTCCTCCGGGCGATCGTCGTTGACCGTGTTCTCCACCCGGAAGCGATAGGAGTTGCCGTCACCGTCCTCCCAAGTGGCCGTGGTGATGGCGCTGCTCATCCGCCCGCCCTCGGTCTCCAGATTGGTGCTCTGGCGCAGTTGCACCGAATAGCCGTCGCAGGCATTGCCGCGCAGCTCGTAGACGATGGTGCCCTCGGCAGCGTTGACGTTCTTCGCGGGCTTGCCGCCATCGAGCGACAGCTCATAGGTCGCGCGGTGCGGCTCCAGCCGGATCGCCGCCGCGGCCGGCAGCGCCAGCGCCAGGAGCGAGACGCCGGCGAACGCGCAGATCTTGAGGGTCGCGGGCACAGTCATAAGTTCCAGCTCCTTCCGGAAGGCGCGGCTTGCGCGCGTCGGATCGATAGGCCAAACATCGCTACCCTCAGCGAAGGCGACAAGATGGGCAAAATTTGGAGCGCCCGCCTCGTTCGCCCGCATCCGTCGCCAATGGAGACACAGATGTCCGGCACCGTCGAATCCAAGCTCGCGTCCCTCGGTATCACGGTGCCGGTCGCCACTGCGCCCGCCGCCAATTATGTGCCAACGGTGATCAGCGGCAACCAGCTGTGGGTGTCCGGCCAGATCTCCATCGCCGACGGCAAGCTGATCACCGGCAAGCTCGGCGTCGACACCGACATCGACGCCGGCAAGGCGGCGGCGCGCCAGTGCGCGATCAACATCATCGCCCAGATCAAGGCGGCGCTCGGCGATCTCGACCGGGTGACGCGGGTGGTGAAGCTCTCCGGCTTCGTGAACTCGGCACCCGACTTCGTCGACCAGCCCAAGGTGGTGAACGGCGCTTCCGACCTGTTCGTCGAGGCGTTCGGCGATGCCGGCCGGCATGCGCGCTCGGCGGTGGGCGTGGCCGCCCTGCCATTCGGCGTCGCCGTCGAGGTCGAGGCGGTCGTCGAATTCGCCTGATCGCGTCATGAGCGCTCCCGCTTGGCTGACCGCCCGCCCCGTCGCCCACCGCGCGCTGCACGATGCGGCGCGCGGCATCATCGAGAACACCGCCTCGGCGGTGGATGCCGCGCTGGCGCGCGGTTTCGCCATCGAAGTGGACATCCAGCTCGCCGCCGATGGCGAGGTGGTGGTGTTCCATGACGACGATCTCGACCGGCTGACGGCGGCGAGCGGGCCGGTGCAGGCACTCACTTTGGCGCAGCTGCGCCAGGTGCTGGTGCGCGGCACCGCCGACCGCATCATGACGCTCGCCGAGCTGCTGGCGCGCGTCGGTGGCCGGGTGCCGCTGGTCATCGAGCTCAAGAGCCGCTTCGACGGCGACACCTCGGTGGCGATCCGCGCCGTCGAAATCCTCTCGTCCTATGCCGGCCCGGCCGCGCTGATGTCCTTCGACCCGGATCTGGTGGCGGCGGTGCGTGCGCTCGGCCCCGCCATTCCGCGCGGCTTCACCATGGAGCGGCGCTATGACGACCCGGAATGGGACTTCGTCAGCCCGGCGGACAAGTTCGCCTGGGGTAACCTGCTGAACTTCCCGCGCATGCAGCCGGACTTCCTCGCCCATTACGTGAAGGACCTGCCTTCGCCGGCGGTGTCGCTGGCCAAGCGGACCACCGGGCTGCCCGTGCTGACCTGGACGGTGCGCACGCCGGAAGACCGCGCGATCGCGGCGCGGCACGCCGACCAGATCATCTTCGAAGGCTTCGTGCCCGATATCGAATCGGCGTGAGCGCCCCTTTCCGGGAGCGGATCGGAGGCGCACATTGTGCGTTGCGGCGCTCCGCCGCACTTCGGCCCAAGGTTTCGCGACGCCCATGAGTTCCGACACCATCCGCCTGCGCGTTGAGAGCAACATCACCGCCCTCCCCGCCGCACAGTGGAACGCCTGCGCCAATCCGACCAATGACTTGGATGGCGTACCTCATGCGAAAACTAAGAAAAGTCCCGGCAATCCCTTCGTTTCGCATGAGTTTCTCTCCGCCCTGGAAGAATCGGGCACCGTGAGCGCCCGCGCCGGCTGGCACCCGCAGCACCTGGTCCTCGAAGGGGAAGACGGCCAGCCGCTCGCGGTGTGCCCGGCCTATCTGAAGTCGCATTCGCAGGGCGAGTACGTCTTCGACCATGGCTGGGCCGACGCCTATGAGCGTGCCGGCGGGCAGTATTACCCGAAGCTGCAAGTCAGCGTGCCGTTCACCCCGGCCACTGGCCCGCGCCTGCTGACGCGCCCCGGCCCCCATGCG
Source organism: Ancylobacter sonchi (assembly GCF_018390695.1). Taxonomy (GTDB): domain Bacteria; phylum Pseudomonadota; class Alphaproteobacteria; order Rhizobiales; family Xanthobacteraceae; genus Ancylobacter; species Ancylobacter sonchi. The sequence continues at coordinate 768,886 of NZ_JAHBGF010000028.1, forward strand.
CCGACGGCACGGCGAGCGCTGGCGCAGGGGCTCGCCACACTGTGTGACATGCGCGGCGCCTCCTCGGTGCACGCCACCTTCCTCACCGAGACCGACGCCGCGGTGTTCGACGCCGAGGGCTGGCTGGCGCGCATCGACCAGCAATTTCACTGGACCAACCAGGGCTATGGCAGCTTCGAGGATTTCCTCGGCGAGCTCGCTTCGCGCAAGCGCAAGGTCATCCGCCGCGAACGGCGCGACGCGCTGGCCAACGACATCGAGATCCGCTGGCTGACCGGCAAGGACATTACCGAGGCGGATTGGGACGCCTTCTTCGCCTTCTACATGGAGACCGGCTCGCGCAAATGGGGCCGGCCCTATCTCAACCGCCGCTTCTATTCGCTGATCGGCGAGCGCATGGCCGACCGCATCCTCCTGGTCATGGCGCGCCGCGCCGGCCGCTGGATCGCCGGGGCGATCAACTTCATCGGCGCCGATACGCTCTACGGCCGACACTGGGGCTGCATCGAGGACCACCCCTTCCTGCATTTCGAGGTCTGCTACCATCAGGCCATCGACTTCGCCATTTCGCGCGGCCTCTCGACCGTCGAGGCCGGCGCGCAGGGCGAGCACAAGCTGGCGCGCGGCTATCTGCCGGTCACCACCCGCTCGGCGCATTTCATCGCCGATCCCGGCTTCCGCGAGGCGGTGGCCGCCTATCTGGAACGCGAGCGCGCCTATTCGCAGGAGGCGCAGGCGGAGCTCGCGGCGCATGCCCCCTTCCGGCAGGACACGGACGAGCCTTGACCGACGCCTGCCGGCTTGCCATCCAACCCCGGCACATGGGAAGCCGATATTTGGGAAGCCGGTGCTTGGAGGGTGAGATGGCCTACGATCCGAACAACATCTTCGCGAAGATCCTGCGCGGCGAGATCCCGTCGCACCGGGTTTACGAAGACGACAAGGTGCTTGCCTTCCTCGACATCATGCCGCGCGCGACCGGCCACACGCTGGTGATTCCCAAGGCGCCGTCCCGCAACCTCCTCGACGTCGAGGCCGACGACCTCGCCGCGGTGATGGCTGCGGCGCAGCGCATCGCCCGCGCGCAGCTCGGCGTCTTCGAGGCGGAAGGCATCACCCTCACCCAGCACAACGAGCATGCCGGCGGGCAGGAAGTGTTCCACCTGCATGTGCATGTGATTCCGCGCCGCCTCGGCGTCGAGCTGCGCCCACCGCTGTCCTACAAGGAAGCGCCCGAGGTGTTGGCCGAGCAGGCGGCGAAGCTCAAGGCCGCGCTGCAGGACTGAGACGGTCGCGCGGCGGCGTCAGCCCCCGACACCGAGCCACCAGGCGCCGGCGACCAGCACCGCCTCGGCGGTGAGGACGCCGGCGAGCACCGAGCGCCGTATCAACAGGAAGCCGGCGACGCCTGCCGCCACCGCCCCGGCGCGCAGCAGGAACGGCAGCGCCACCAGCGTCCCGCTCGGGGTGAGGAGTAGGCGCGCCACCACCGCGGCCAGCAGCGCGGTCGCCACCGCGCGCACCCATTGCATCCAGGCGCTGTTCTCGTCGAGCCCGCGCCCCAGCACGACGCCGAGCACGCGCCAGATCTCGTTCGGCAGGAAGCCGACGACGATCACCACCAGAATGGCGGTCATCTCGTCTGGGAACAGCGTCATGTCCGCTCCGCCTTCCAGAGCCGGGCGATGAAGAAAGCGAGCGTGCCGCCGCCGACGCCGCTCCAGAACAGGTCGAGGCCGCCGGGCGTATTGGCCACCAGCGGCGCCAGCGCCGAGCCGAGCCCGATGGCGAGCCAATCCACCCGCTCGCGCGCATTGCGCACCAGGAGAATGGTGAAGGAGATCGGGGTCAGCAGCAGCAAGGCGACAGCCAGCGGTCCCGGCAACGAGCCGGTGAGGTAGAAGCCGGCGGCGGTGGCGACCATGCTGGCGGCGGTCAGCCCGGCCCCGAGCCCGATGGCGTAGGAGGGACGCCCCTCCACCGGCACCTTGGGCAGCAGCCTGAAGCCTTCCACCCACATGGTGACGGCGACAAAATGCGCCGCGATCAGTTCCAGCCACATATGGGGACGCCTGCCGCGCATCAGCGGCATCAGTGCCACCACCATGGGCATCAGCCGCACGCCCGAGAGGCACACCGCGACCGCCAAAGCCGGCAAGGCGGCGCCGGAGGCGATGCCGCCGACCATGATCACCTGCGCTGGAAGCGCCCAGACCAGCAGGGTCGACACCAGGCCGGCGCCGATCGGAAAGCCGACGTCGTGCAGCAGGCCGCCAAAGCCGAGAAAGGTCGCCATCAGCACGCAGCCGGGCACGGAGAAGGCCCCGGCGACGCCGCGCAGGAAATAGCCGGTGCGAAAGGCGGGGCCCGTGTCGGCGTCTGTCTCGGATGGCTGCATCGGCGCACTCATGACGGCCGTTGATCGACCGGTGCGCCGCCGCGGTCAAGATCGACCTTCGGAAGATTCGCGCTGTTCGGCCGAACCGGCCGCGATAGGACGCAAAAGAAAACCCGCCCGCCGAAGGATCGGCGGACGGGTTGTGTTTGGCACGGGAAGGTTCAGGCCTTGACCAGCGGCACCTTCGGCACCCGCGAGCCGCCGGAAGGACGGCCGCCACGGCTACCGTCGCCCGGGCCCGCCTTGCGGGCCTTGGCCGTGGCCGGCTTGCGACGCGGGGCGCGCTTGGCCTTCACCGGCTCGATCTTCTCCGGCTTGGGCGTGACCGGCCCCTCCGGGAACTCGAAGCCGAGCGTGCTCTCGTCCGTCTCGTCAGGGGTGACGACGACGCGGACATGGCCCCCATTCTTCAGCTTGCCGAACAGCACCTCGTCGGCGAGCGGCTTCTTGATGTACTCCTGGATCACCCGGCCCATCGGACGGGCGCCCATCTGCTGGTCGTAGCCGCGCTCCACCAGCCACTGAGTCGCCTCGTCCGACAGCTCGATGGTGACGTTGCGGTCGGCGAGCTGCGCCTCGAGCTGCAGCACGAACTTCTCCACCACCAGCCCGATGATGTCGCTGGTGAGGTGCGCGAAGCCGATGATCGCATCGAGGCGGTTGCGGAACTCCGGCGCGAACAGCCGGTTGATCGCCTCCACGTCGTCGCCTTCCCGCTTCGAGCGAGTGAAGCCGAAAGCCGACTTCGACAGATCGGCGGCGCCCGCATTGGTCGTCATGATCAATATGACGTTGCGGAAGCTCACCTGCTTGCCGTTGTGGTCGGTCAGTTGGCCGTGGTCCATCACCTGCAGCAGGATGTTGAACAGATCCGGGTGCGCCTTCTCGATCTCGTCGAGCAGCAGCACGCAATGCGGATGCTGGTCGACGCCATCGGTGAGCAGGCCGCCCTGGTCGAAGCCGACATAACCGGGAGGCGCGCCGATCAACCGCGAGACGGTGTGGCGCTCCATATATTCCGACATGTCGAAGCGCAGCAGCTCGACGCCGAGCGACGACGCCAGTTGCTTGGCAACTTCGGTCTTGCCGACCCCGGTCGGGCCGGAGAACAGGTAGGAGCCGATCGGCTTCTCCGGCTCGCGCAGGCCCGCCCGCGCCAGCTTGATGGCGGAAGCCAGAGCCTCGATGGCCTTGTCCTGGCCGTAGACGACGCGCTTAAGCGTGGTCTCCAACGCCGCCAGCACCTCGGCATCGTCCTTCGAGACCGTCTTGGGCGGGATGCGGGCAATGGTGGCGATGGTCGCCTCGATCTCCTTCACGCCGATGGTCTTCTTGCGCTTGGCCTCGGGCAGCAGCATCTGCGCCGCGCCGGACTCGTCGATGATGTCGATCGCCTTGTCCGGCAGCTTGCGGTCATGGATGTAGCGCGCGGAGAGCTCCACCGCCGCCTTGATGGCGTCGTTGGTGTAGCGCAGCCGGTGATAGTCCTCGAAATATGGCTTGAGGCCCTTGAGGATCTCGATGGCGTCCGGGACGGTCGGCTCGGCGACGTCGATCTTCTGGAAGCGACGCACCAGGGCGCGATCCTTCTCGAAGTACTGGCGGTACTCCTTGTAGGTGGTCGAGCCGATGCAGCGCAGCGAACCGGAGGCCAGTGCCGGCTTCAGGAGGTTCGAGGCATCCATGGCGCCGCCCGACGTCGCGCCCGCACCGATCACGGTGTGGATCTCGTCGATGAACATGATGGCGTTGGGATAGGCCTCGATCTCCTTCACGACCTGCTTGAGGCGCTCCTCGAAATCGCCGCGATAGCGGGTGCCGGCGAGCAGCGAGCCCATGTCGAGCGAGAAGACGGTGGCGGTACGCAGAACCTCGGGCACTTCGCCGTCGACGATGCGACGGGCCAGCCCCTCGGCGATGGCGGTCTTGCCAACGCCGGGGTCACCAACGAAAAGCGGGTTGTTCTTGGACCGGCGGCAGAGCACCTGGATGGTCCGCTGAATCTCGCTATCGCGGCCGATGAGAGGGTCGATCTTGCCCTCGCGCGCCTTCTTGTTGAGGTTCACGCAATAGGCGTCGAGCGCATCGGCCTTCTTCTTGGTCTCGTCCCCGGTCTTCGTCTCGGTCTCCTCTTCGGCACCGCGCACCGGCCGGCTCTCCGACATGCCCGCGCGCTTGGCGATGCCGTGGCTGATGTAGTTCACCGCATCGTAGCGGGTCATGTCCTGCTCTTGCAGGAAATAGGCCGCGTGGCTCTCGCGCTCGGCGAAAACCGCAACGAGAACGTTGGCGCCGGTCACTTCCTCGCGCCCGGACGACTGGACATGGATCACCGCGCGCTGGATCACGCGCTGGAAGCCGGCGGTGGGCTTGGAGTCCTCGCCGCCATCCTGCACGAGGTTGTCGAGCTCGGTGTCGATGTACTCGACGAGATTGCGGCGGAGCTTCTCGAGATCGACGTTGCAGGCCCGCATCACCGCCGCGGCATCCTGGTCGTCGACGAGGGACAGCAGCAGGTGCTCGAGGGTCGCGTATTCGTGGTGACGTTCGTTGGCGAGCGCCAGGGCCCGGTGAAGCGATTGCTCGAGGCTGCGGGAGAAGGTGGGCATGAGGACCTCTTCGTTTAGCCGCTGCGGAGCGTCACTTCTTCTCCATGACGCACTGCAAAGGATGCTGGTGCTTTCGTGCGAAGTCCATCACCTGAGTGACCTTTGTTTCGGCCACCTCGTAGGTGAAGACGCCGCACTCCCCCACGCCGTGCTGATGCACATGCAGCATGACGTGAGTGGCCTCCTCCCGGTTCTTGTTGAAGAACTGCTCCAGCACGTGAACGACGAACTCCATTGGCGTGTAGTCGTCGTTGAGAAGCAGCACCCGATAGAGACTCGGCCGCTTGACCTGCGGCTTGGTCCGCGTGATCACCGCCGTTCCGGGCATGCCATCCCCGCGGCGACGACGCTCGTCGTCGGCCATGGTGGTTTCGACAGTTCGGGAAGGCGTCGTCACTGACATGAAAGGCTCACCTCGCTCGGCTAAGCTTGCCGGGCTGCACGATATAATAGGTACGCTCGGCTCACTCTGCCAGAGTAGCGGGAGCACGAGCCGGTCGCAATGAGTTGACCGACGATCGGCGCAGCCCGGCACCATTCGACGCGGAAAAGTCCTGCGGCAAACCAGCCCAAACGAAAAAGGCCCGGCATATTGCCGGGCCTTTCTGGCGCATGAAAAAATCGTCTGCAGCCGCGGAACACGGCCGCACTCGCGGCGAGCTAGAACGCCGGCATCACTTTACGGTCGGCAGCTTGCCGAGGATGCCTTCATACGGCTTGTAGGTTTCCTTGGCGAGATCGGCATAGAGCTCACCGATCTTGGTCGCCTGGGCAACGAAGCCCTCATAGGCGCTCTTGAAATATTCGGACTGGATCTCGACGGCCTTGTCGAGCGTCTTGGCGCCGAACAGCTTCTCGGCGGTGGCAGTGCCCTCTTCGAAGGACTTCTTCGAATAGTCGGCAACCTCAACGGCGATCGCCTGCACGCCCTTCGACACGGTGCCGAAGCTCTTCATGGCTAGGTCGAGATTGTCTTTGCCCAGCTTCTGGATCTCGTCGATGTTCTGAATCATCAGGTCGCCCTCCACACACTTCATGCGCCGACATGAATGAACCGCGCGCCGTCAGCATGGCTGCCGCTGGAAAGAGAAATAATGCGCCGCAGCATCGGCGTCAACGATTTTTGTGCGGCGCAACAAGACAGCATCACTGACCCAGTTTCAGCGACGCCCGCGAATTGCCTCGCTTACGCCGGGATTTACGAGTTCGTAACCGCACTCTCCGTAACATTATGGGAGTGATTGTCCGGCAACGGTCAGCCTGGAACGGATCGCCCAAGGGCGCCGCACCAGCCCGTGACGGCTTCATGCAAATGACCGGCGCGGGTCGGCAAATTTAGTGACGGGACGGGTTCATGCGGCTTCCGGGGTTTGTCAGCGCGCAGATGTTGCGTGCGGGGGTGGCCATTCTGGTGCTGTCGGTCGCGGGTACCGGCGTGGCCGATGCCGCGGCAAAGAAAAAGAAGGTCAGCCAGCGAAAGCCGGCGGCCACCCAGGTGGTGGATACGCGATGGCAGACCGGTTATGCCGACATCGTGATCGACGCCAATACCGGCCGCGTCCTCCACGAGGACAATGCCGACGCGCTGCGCCACCCGGCTTCGCTGACCAAGGTGATGACGCTCTATCTGCTGTTCGAGCAGCTTCAGGCCGGCCGTCTCCGGCTCGATTCCCGCCTCCCTGTCTCCGCCTATGCCTCGCGGCAGTCGCCGACCAAGCTCGGATTGAAGGCCGGCTCGACCATCTCGGCCGAGGATGCGCTGCAGGGTCTCATCACCCGCTCGGCCAATGATGCCGCCGTCGTCATCGCCGAGGCCATTGCCGGCGACTCCGACACCTTCGCCGCGCTGATGACCCGTCGCGCCCGCCAGCTCGGCATGTCGCGCACCACCTTCCGGAACCCGAACGGCCTGCCCAACCCGCAGCAGGTCACGACCGCCCGCGATCTCGCGGTGCTGGGCCGGGCGATCCAGGAGCGCTTCCCGCGCTACTATGAATATTTCTCGATCCGCTCGTTCAATTACCAGGGCGTGGCGATCCGCAACCACAACCGGATGTTCGGGCGCCTCGAAGGCGTCGACGGTATCAAGACCGGCTACACCAACGCTTCCGGCTTCAACCTGCTGACCAGCGTCAAGCGCGACGGCCGCTACGTCATCGGCGTCGTGCTCGGCGGCTCCACCGCCGCCTCGCGCGACAACCGCATGGCCCAGCTGGTCACCGGCACCTTCGACAAGGCCTATGCCGGCCGCCAGATGGTCGCCCGCATGTCCTCGCCCCCCTCGGGCGGCGGCGACGTCGAGGAGGTTGCGGTGGCGCAGGCGGCGCCAGTGCCCACGCCGACCGCGGCCCCAGCGCCTGCGATCATCCCCGTGCCGGCCGGCCGGCCGAACCTCGCCATGGCCTCGGTCGTCGACACTTCCGCGACGAACGAGATCGACGAGGACACCGCCGAGCAGGCCAGCGAGGCGGATCCGGTCACCACCGGCGCCCTGCCGCCGCAGCGCATCGCCATGGTCGCCCCGGCCATGCCGGAGCCCGCCCCTGCCCGCTCGGCACCGCTGCCGCCGCCCGCTCCGGCCGTCGGCTCGGTCGCACCGATCGTCCCGACCGCGGTGAAGACCGTCGCGGTGCCAAAGCCGTCCGCTCCCGTCGCCGGCTTCTCCAACCAGCCCGGCATTCTCGGCACGCTGTCCTTCTCGCCGACCACATCGATCGGCCAGGGCCTGCCGCCGCAGATCGCTCAGGCTCCCAAGCCGACGCCCGTCGCCAAGCCGGTGCGTCTCGCCAGCGCCGACCCGGCGGAGATTCCGCGCCAGATCGCCGAGACCACCTCCCGCGCCACCGCCGCGCCGCGTTCCGGCTGGGCGATCCAGATCGGCGCTTTCGGCAGCGAGGCGGATGCCCGCGCACAGCTCGCCAAGGCCAAGGCCAAGGCCGGCTCGGCGCTCGCCAAGGTCGACCCCTATACCGAATCGGCGACCAGCGGCTCGTCGACCATCGTGCGGGCCCGTTTTGCCGGTTTCGATCAGCAGTCCGCGGCACAGAAGGCGTGCAAGGCGCTGAAGGGCCAGTTCGGCTGCATGGTCTTCCGCAACTGAGCGAGGCGGATCAATGGCTGCGGAGCAGGATGTCCTTGGCTTCGTTAACCCGGGCGGCGAGATAGTTCGACCCGCCCTGGTCGGGATGGAGTTTCTTCATAAGGGTGCGGTGAGCCTTTCGGATCTCGTCCGCCCCCGCCCCCGGCTGAAGCCCCAGCACTTCGTAGGCTTGCTGTTCCGTCATCGCTCCGCCCTGCGGCGGCGCAGCGCTCCGCCGGCCCGTTTCGCCCTGAGCGTGTTCACGCCAGCCGGGCGACCGGCGGTCCAGATAAGCTTCAAGTAGCTGCCGGCTTTCGGCATCCAGCGTCAAGGCCTGCCGCGCGATATCTCCCACGGGCAGAGTGTCGAGATCGCGCCCGGCCAGCGGGCCGATGAGGATGCGGCCGGCGAGCCGGCCGCTGTCATGGTCCAGCACCATTTCCAGGCTGGCGGTCCGCACCGTCGAGGAGTTGCCGGCGCTGCGGCGTAGGCGCGACCAGGGCGAGCCGCCCTTGCCGGTGCCGAGATTCCAGCCGAGCAGCGACAGGCCGAAAATGCCGAGCGGCAGCGCGGTCTCGATATGGCCCCGCGCGCCCAGAAAGCCCGCCAGCAGCACGGCCAGCCAACCGCCGACGCTGCGCGACAGGCGGGCGAGGCGCTTGGGATCGGTGCGTGCGAAGAATTTCAGTCCGTAATAGAGCAGCGCGACGATGGCCGCGCCGGCCAGAAGATTGATCATCGCCCCCCCGATTGCGGACCGGACATTGCCGCCAGCAAATGCCGGGCGGCCGGCGAGGAATCCGCCAGCGTCGTCAACGCCTGCCGTCCGCCGGCGGCGTAGCGCGCTGCCGCGCGCAGCAGCGCCGCGAGCTGTTCCGCCGCGCCGGCATCGAAGCGGCACCAGGCGCCGCCGGTGAGCCGGGCGATCTCGCGGAAACCGCGCTCGGCCACCGGATCGCGGCCTTCCTGGAACAGGAAGACCGGCACGCCGCGCAGGGCGAGGGGACCGGCCTGCGCGCAGAGATCGTCCAGCGTCTCCTCCATGGCATCGCCGACGAAGACGACGGCCCCGACGCGGCCGCGGCCGGCTTCCTTGCCAGCATGGGCGAGCACGCGCCCGATCTGCGTCCGCCCGCCGCGACAGTCGATCCGCGCCATCAGCTCGCCCAGCCGCCGGCCGTCGCCCACCCAGCTGGAGGCTCTGCATTCCTGGATGCCGCGATAATAGACCAGCTGCATGTCGAGCCCACCGATGGCGGCGGCCTCCTCGAACATGCCGCCCTGCAGCGTGCAGGCGAGATCCCATGTCGGCTGGCGACTCATCGTGGCGTCTAGCGCGAAGATCAGGCGCCCGCGCCCCTCTCCCGGAACCGGAGAGCGGGCCGCCACTTCGGCAAGAAACGCGTTCACCGCCGCACCGGCCGGGACGGTCGACGGGGCGATCTTCGGTCCAGTGACCGGCGGCTTCGAGGTGGGATGTCGGTCAATGGCCATGGGGTTCAATCGCGATTCGGCGGAGATACTAGACCGGCTCTGGCGTTACGTGGGAGGCGGGTGCCGCAGGAGCAAGGCGCGGTTGACGGGCAGTTGACCGCCCGGGCGCCGCTGCTAGGTTCCCCGCCCGCATTCAGGATCGCAGGGACGGGCCTAGTCGTGACCGACATCGAAACCCTTCACACCGTCGCCGAGCTTCGCGCCCGGGTTCGCGCCTGGCGAGCTGCCGGCGAACGCGTCGCCCTGGTGCCCACCATGGGCGCGCTTCATGCGGGACATGTCGCGCTGATGGATGCCGCGCACCGGCATGCGGACCGGATCATCGTGTCGATCTTCGTCAACCCGACCCAGTTCGCCCCCACCGAAGATCTCGCGCGCTACCCACGCACGCTCGACGCAGACCGGCAGAAGGCCTCCGCCGCCGGCGTGGACGTCGCCTTCGTTCCGGATGTGGCCGAGATGTACCCGGACGGCTTCGCCACCACCATATCGCTCGCCGGGCCGGCGCTTGGTCTCGAGACCGATTTCCGCCCGACCCATTTCGCCGGCGTCGCCACCGTGGTGGCCAAGCTGTTCACCCAGACGGCACCCGACGTCGCCCTATTCGGCGAGAAGGACTACCAGCAGCTTGCCGTCGTCACCCGCATGGCGCGCGACCTCGACCTGCCGGTGGAGGTTGTCGGCGTGCCCACCATGCGCGAGCCGGACGGCCTCGCCCTCTCCTCCCGCAATGTCTATCTCAGCGCAGAGGAGCGCCGCACCGCACCGCTGTTGCACAAGGCGCTCACCGATGCCGCCCACGCCATCCGGTCGGGTGCGGCAGTCGCGGAGGCGGTTCAGGCGGCGCGCCGGACGGTCGGCGACGCCGGCTTCGCGGTGGATTATCTGGAAGCGCGCCACGCCGTGACGCTGGCGCCGGTGGCCGCCCTCGGCGCCGGACCGATCCGCCTTCTCGTCGCGGCGCGGCTGGGCGCGACGCGGCTCATCGACAATATCCCGGTGCCCGACTAGACGCTCAGATACGTCACCATCATGCCGATGACGACGAGAAGCAGGCCGATTCCCAGCACATAGCGCATGGGACGGACTTCGGTCGCCTGCCGCTCCCTGGTTTGCGCCGTGACGACGACGTGCCCGCTTTCCACCACCTGACGCTCTTCCGAGACCGCCTGGCCTTCCTTCAGTCCGGTGTCGTCGATTTTCTCGGCCATATCTGCCTCCTCCCGACGGATTTCCGCAGGGACAACGCATCAAACGGCCGTTTCGGTTCCCTTCCGCCTCAGAGCAGCCCGAGCGACCTCAGCTCCCGGCGCAGTTCGTCGGGCATGGCCGCCGCCTGCTCGCCGGCAAGATCCACCGGCGCGTCCTTGGGCTGAAGGTAGCGCCATCCCTGGAAGGGACGGCTCGGGCGCGGCTCCACCCGGTGCAGCACCGGCTCCAGCACGAGGTGGCAGCGGCGGATGCCGTCGGAATCGACGAAGGGACGGATGGCGGTCAACTGCTGGCGGCACGCCACCTCGCCCTTGATCACCCAATAGAGCGAGCCGCCGTCGAGCAGTTCCTCGGTGCGGGTCGGCACCATGCGGGTGGTGTGGGTCTGCTCGACGGGAAGGCCACGCGCATCCCGCGCGGCCAGCGTCTCGGCGATCCACTCCTCGAGATCCTTGATCGATTCGGCTCCGACACAGAGCTTGAGAAGGTGCAGCGGCATGCGGGGCTCGGAAAGCGCGACGGAAGGGCCGCGCGACAATGGCCGGCGGAGGCCCTCCTATACGCGCTTCACCACCGGCCAGTCGACCTCGTCCTCCGGCAACAGCTGCTCTTCCTTCAGGGCAGCGGCCTTCCATTCGACAAAGGCTGGATGCGCATGGATCGCCTCCACATAGGCGCCGACCACCGCGTCGACCGGCAGGTCATAGGTACGGATGCGAGTGGCGACCGGCGCATACATCGCGTCGGCGCCGCTGAAGGCACCGAACAGGAAATCACCGCCGGCCCCGAAACGCTCGCGCGCCGTACGCCAGCGGGAGGCGATGCCGGCGAGATCGGCGGCTGCCTTGTCGGAAAGCGCAAGCGACTCCACCGGCCGCCACAGATTCATCGGCACGGCCGAGCGCAGGGCTCCGAAGCCGCCATGCATCTCCGTGGCGATCGAGCGGGCATGCGCACGCGCCACCGGCTCAGCAGGCCAGATCGCCTTGTCGGGAAAGCGCTCGGCGACGTGTTCGATAATGGCCAGCGATTCCCACACCGCCGCCTCGCCGTCGAGCAGCAGCGGCACCCGCTTTGCCGGCGAATGCACGCCGATCCGGGCCTTGAAATCGGGGTCGCCGAGCAGCACCACTTCTTCGGCGAAGGGGATGCCGAACGCCTTGAGCAGCAGCCAGGGCCGCAGCGACCAGGACGAATAATTCTTGTTTCCGATCAACAGCTTCAGTGCCATGAGCCCCTCCTCGCGCCATCCCCGCTTCATGCCAGAGTGGAGCGACATGCTGTCTCGGACAAGCGAAGAGCTGTCATGGCGCCCATCAGCGTCGATGATGCATTGCATGAAGATTGGGCGCCAAGTCTCGGCTGGCAGCCCTCGATCGTCCCGGCCCGCGGCCCCGAACAACGGGCCCTCGCACAGCGGCCGCTGTCAACGGCCAGCACCGTGCCGGATCAGTTCGGGATCGGCGATCAGCCGACCACCGCGTTCGCGCCGCCGAAACCGCCGAACAGATAGACGAGGGCAATGCCCGCCAGGAAAGCGACGACAGCCCAACGCGCAACTCCCCAACAGGAGCGCTCGGTAAGGGAATTCATTCTTAACTCCGGATATTCCCGTTTCACCGCTCGAAGGCCGGAATAAGACATCGGCCATATGCGGATTGTTTCAATATTTAATGAAACGTTACTGCCCGTGCAATCGCGTTACGGAAGCCGCGCACTGCATAATGCACATATCTGGTGCGCAAATAACGCATGCCCGCTTTTTGCACATCCGCCTTTTGCGATTGTCTTGAAAGCCCTTTGGGAGCTTATCACGATGGCATCGGCAGGCGGCGGGTTCGCCGAATCGGCTTCAGGGAATCACATCGGAAATGGAAGCCAAGTCCGTGATCGGTTTTTCCTATCTCGACTATGGCGCGCTCGCGGTCTTCGCCCTGGCCTGGTTTGCCTATCACCAGCTGATGGAGGGCCACTGGGCGGAGGGCCGCACGCTCAACCAGCGCATGGACGCCTTCCGGCACGAGTGGATGCAGCGGATGCTGGCGCGGGAAAATCGCATCGTCGATACCCAGATCGTCGCCGCACTGCAGAACGGCACCGCCTTCTTCGCCTCGACGTCTCTGCTCGCCATCGGCGCCTCGCTGGCGATCCTGCGCTCCACCGAGGAAGTGCTCGCCATCTTCTCGCACCTGCCGATGGTGCAGATCGACCGGGCCGGCTGGGAGATCAAGACGCTGGGCATCACCCTCATCTTCGCCCATGTCTTCTTCAAGTTTGCCTGGGCGTATCGGCTGTTCAACTACACCGCGATCCTGCTCGGCTCGACGCCGCCTCCCGCGGAGGCCGCGACGCCGCAGGCACAGGCGCATGTCGCCAGGCTGGCCCGCATGGCCACCCTGGCCGGCCGGCACTTCAACCGGGGGCAACGCTCCTTCTTCTTCGCCATCGCCTATCTCGGCTGGTACATTAACGGCTGGGTACTCATCATGGGGACGATCGCGATCTTCGTGGTGATGCTGAACCGCCAGTTCGGGCGCGACTCGCACTGGGTGCTCGACGAGACCGCTACCTTGGAAAACTCATGACCGACGCCGCGCCTTCCACCCTGCCCTCCGAAAGCGACATCGAAGCTGCAATCCGCGCCGCGCTGGACGGTGCCGCCCGCACCATAGGTCCGGAAGCCCCGGCGCGTGCCCTGATGCCGGACGGCAAGTGGCAGGCCGTGTTGCCGATGGTGCGGCGGGTAGCGGTGCGTCTGGCGAAGGAAGGCGCGCTCGGCATCTACCGCAAGGGCAAGCCCGTCGATCCCACCGACTTCCGCGGCGTCTACCGGCTGGGACCGCCGGCGGCGGCGACGACGGAAGCTCCCACGCAGGACTGATGCGCAGAGCGGCTGCTACGTGGTCGGCCCGGGAAACAGGGTGCCGATGCGCCCGGTCATCCGATAGGCAACGAGGCCGATCCATTCGCGCAATGCCGCGTCGGTCATTTCCAGTCCCTCGCTGACCCGGGCGAAGAGGCGCGTCCATTGCGGCGTCCCCTCCGTGCGGTAGTCCACGGGATAGGCGACAACCGGGAAACCGGCCGCCTCGAAGCAGCCAATGGCACGCGGCATGTGCAGCGCCGAGGTGACCAGCAGCCAGCGCTCGCCGGGCGCCGGGCGTACCAGATCCCGCGACAGCGCAGCGTTCTCGGCGGTATTGCGCGAGGCAGCCTCGAACGTGACCCGCGCCGGATCGACGCCGAGCTGCGGCAGCACCATGCGCACGACATCAGCTTCCGACAGGGAGGGCCTCTCAAAGTCGCCGCTGCCGCCGGAAAACACGATGCGCGCCTGCGGGTAGCGCCGCGACAGGTCGGCGAGCGCCATCACGCGCTCCCCCGCCTGGGTCAGCGCCGGCTGCCCCCGCGCGGCGGTGACGTCCGGCCGCTCGCTGCCGCCCAGCACCACCACACCAGTGATGGGACGGCCGTCATCGACGAAAATCGGGAAGCGGTTCTCCAGCGGCACCGCCAGCGCCCGGCCAACAGGACCGAGGCCGCAGATCAGCAGGCCGAGAATACCGAGCGTCGTCAGCCAGTAGCCGGCGCGGCGATGGCGCAGACTCACCAGCAGGCCGAGCCCGGCGAAAAAGACCAGGGCACTGGAGGGCACCGCCAGCATCCACAACAGCTTGGCCGTATAGAAGAAGGCGGAGCCGGCCGCGCCCTCCATCACACTTCCGCGTGGCGGATCACGGCATATTCGCGAACCCGCTTCACCTGGTCGAGATAGCGGCCGAGGCTGCTCACCGGCATCGGGCTGGCCAGCAGATAGCCCTGCACGTGGTGGCAGCCGACCGACTGGAGGTAACGCAGCTGCTCGCGCGTCTCCACACCTTCCGCGGTCACGGTGATGGCGAGCGCCCGGGCGAGGCGTACCACGCAGTCGATGATGGCGGCTGCGTCGTCGGTCTGGCCGATGTTCTGGATGAAGCTGCGGTCGATCTTGATGGTGTCGACGCGGAAGCGGCGGAGATAGCCGAGCGAGGAATAACCCGAGCCGAAATCGTCGAGGGCGACGCGCACCCCCATATTGCGCAACGCCGTCAGTGAGGCGAAGGCCTCCGGCTGGTTGCCGAGCAGCAGGTTCTCGGTGATCTCGATCTCCAGCCGCTCGGCGGGAAAGCCGGTCTCCTCGAGGATCTTCCGCACCGCGCCGGCGAGGTCGCGCATGCGGAAGTCCACCGGCGAGAGATTGACCGCCACCCGCGCCGCACCCCAGTCGCCGGCCTGCTCGCAGGCGCGCCGCAGCGCCCACAGGTCGAGCTCGCTGATCAGCCCCGACTGTTCGGCGACCGGCACGAATTCTCCCGGCGAGATCAGCCCGCGCGAGGGATGGATCCAGCGCAACAGCGCCTCGAAGCCGATCACGGTGCGGCCGTCCGCCGAGAATTGCGGCTGGTAGAACAGCGTCAGCTCGTTGTCGCGCATCGCCCGCTGCAGGTCGGTCTCGATCTCGCGCCGCTGGCGGACCTCATGCTCCATGCGCGGCTCGAACCGTCGCATCACGCCGCGTCCATCCGCCTTGGCGCGGTACACCGCGATGTCAGCCAACCGGATCAGTTCGCTGGCCTCGCCGCCGTCGGCGGGTGCGACCGTAGCGCCGATCGAGCCGCCGACCACCAGGGCCTGGCCGCCGATCGAGGTCGGCCGTCGGACCGCCTCCAATATGGTGTTGCCGATCGCCTCCACCTCGCCGGGTGTGTCGCCGACCGGCACCAGGATGACGAACTCGTCACCGCCGAACCGTGAGGCCAGCAGCCCCGGCATGGTCAGCGCCTTCAACCGCGCGCCGATCTCCGCCAGCACCACGTCGCCGACATGATGCCCGAGCGTGTCGTTGATGTCCTTGAAGCCGTCCAGATCGAGGAAGAATACCGCCAGCCGATGCCCATCCCCCTCCAGCCGCGCGAGGCGGTCGCCCAGCACGCGCATCAGCATGGCGCGATTGGCGAGACCGCACAGCGGGTCGACATAGGCAAGCCGCGAGGCATAGGCCTCGCTGGCCGCGAGGTTTCGCGTCGCCCGGCGCGCATACCAGAGCACGCCGGCTGCCGCGACCAGCAGCAACACCGTGGTCGCCATCAAGGCCGGCAGCAGGGCGTGCAGCAGTGCCGTGCCAGGGGTATCCGGCTTCCACACCAGCCACGCCGGCTGGCTCTCTCCGGCGGCGAACGGGATCGCCACGCCATGGCGGTCGGCGGCAGGCGGCTGGAGGCTGACGGTCGGTTCGGCGATACGCAGCTCACGTGCGAGGCTGTTCAGGAAATGGTCGTCGATGAACAGAACGGTGACGGCGACCGGCGGAATCTGCTCGGGCGCGATCACCCGGCCATAGTCCGGCGTGATACTGATGGCACCGACCAGCGCCGGCCGGCCTTCCACGCGCACATAGCCGGCGCGAAAGGCCGAAGGCGCGTTGCCCTGCAGCCCGGCGGCCGCGCCGTCATTACGCCCCGACCGTCCGGCGACCGCCTTCTGGACGTCGTAGACGAAAGGCATCAGCGCGTCGCCGTCGAAGATCGCCTGCTCGCCGGCAACCTTCTCGCCATCGATCGCCGCATAGGCGACCGAGGTGTCGAGCACGATATAGGAACGGTCGTGGTGGTCCTGGTCGCGCAGCCACTTGCCGTAATTGCGGTGCACCCAGTCGACGTCGAGGAAATAAGCCGTCCGCAGTACCGATTCGTCCCAATGCGCGAAGCTGGCGAGATCCCGTTGCAGCAGGCCGACCTTGCCTTGCAGGGCATCGGCGACGACGCCGGTCCATCGCTGGCGCGCCGAGGCATCGACCCGCTCCGCCGCCAGCAGGGCGAAGGCGCCCATGGCGACGATCGCGGCGCACACCACCAGCGCCACCGCCAGGATTGTACGGTCGCTCGCCTTTGCCGAAGCCGTGCCGGCTCCACTGTCGATCGGAATACGCATTGCCGCCTGCCCGCTGCGATTTCCGATCAGAGGGTCCAAGCCGGCTCGCCCGACTCCCTCATGCCATCGATCCTCATTATTCCCTGACTTAACGGGCGAAACTTAATGTGGCTTGAAAGAATGAAAGAGATCGGTCGCCCCGCCGATCACCTCGCATGTGACATCATCGCGGCAATTCGCGCAAACGTGAATCGACGGCAAATTCAGAACCAGAGCGCGGCGATACCCAGAAAGGCGAAGAAACCGATCACATCGGTGATGGTGGTCACGAAGGGGCCGGACGACACTGCCGGATCGACGCCCATCCTGTTGAGCGTCAGCGGAACAAGAATGCCGCCCAGCGCCGCGGCGACCAGGTTGATGATCATCGCCAGGGCGATGACATAGCCGAGATCGGCGACGCCGAACCGGGCGAACACCACCGCCGCCATGATCACCGCGAAGACGACGCCGTTGAACAGCCCGACCAGCAATTCGCGGGCGATGACGCGCTTGGCATTGCTGGCGCGCAATTCGCGCGTGGCGATGGCGCGCACCGCGACCGTCATGGTCTGCGTGGCGGCATTTCCGCCCTGGCTGGCGACGATCGGCATCAACACCGCCAGTGCGACCAGCTTCTGCAATTCGTCCTCGAACAGCGAGATCACCGCCGAGGCGAGGTTGGCGGCGATGAGGTTGACCAGCAGCCAGGAAAAGCGGCTCTTGGCGATGTACCAGAAGCTGTCGGACAGCTCCTCGTCGGCGGCGACGCCGCCGAGCGCCTTCACGTCCTCGTCGGCCTCCTCCTGGATGACGTCGACGATGTCGTCGACGGTCAGCACGCCGACCAGCCGCCCGGCGCCGTCGACCACCGGCGCGGAGATGAGGTTGTAGCGCTCGAAGACACGCGCCACGTCCTCCTGGTCGTCCGTCGCCTGCACCACATGGCGGTCGGGCGTCACCACGTCGGCGAGCTTCAGCCCGCGCTTGGTGCGCAGCAGTCGGTCGAGCGGCACCGAGCCGGTCAGCCGGTAGGTGGGATCGACCACGAAAACCTCGAAGAAGGTCTCCGGCAATCCTTCCGTCTCGCCGAGATAGTCCAGCGTCTGCCCGACGGTCCAGAACGGCGGCAGCGCGATGAACTCGGTCTGCATGCGCCGGCCGGCGCTCTCTTCCGGATAGTCGAGGCTGCGCTGCAGCGCCGCGCGCTCGGTGAGCGGCAGATGGCCGAGAATCTCCTGCTTGTCGGCATCGTCGAGATCTTCGAGAATGTAGACTGCGTCGTCGGAATCGAGGTCGCGCACGCCCTCGACCACCGTCTCGGTCTCCAGTTCCTCGAGGATCTGGACGCGGACGGTCTCGTCGAGCTCGGTGAGCGCGGTGAAGTCGAAATCGGCGCCGAGCAGTTCGATCAGTTTCGGCCGGGCCGGCGCCGGCAGCGCTTCCAGCAGGCGGGCGAGATCGGTCTCGTGGAAATCGGCGACGAGGTCGCGCAGTTCGCCGCCGCGCCCCGCCTCGATGGCATTGCTTACCCGCTCGATGAAGGCGGGATCGTCGATCAGGGCGAGTTCGTCCTCGGGCTCGCGCTCGTCCGGACGAACGGCGAGATCGGTATCGTCGTTCATGCCGACCTCCAATGTCTGCGGATCTGGATCCGATCGTGGATTCGAGGAACGGAGCTGTTCTTATGAAGCATTGCCAGGGAAGGCAAATAGCGGCGCCAGCCTCGCGCGCCAGCCTCGGGAACGCGGCTCAGCCCACCCCGCCGCTCCCCGCCGCCTCCGGCCGGGCGCTGTCGTCGTGAACGCGTCGCGCGGCCTGCGCATCGTCGTTCACGGCCGGGTCCAAGGCGTCGGCTATCGCGCCTGGCTGGCGATGGAAGCAGGACGGCGCGGCCTGCGTGGCTGGGTTCGCAATCGCCGCGACGGCACGGTGGAGGCGCTGCTCCACGCCGACGAGGCGACCATGGAGGCCTTGATCGACGCCTGCCGGCGCGGACCAGCGGCCGCCTCGGTCAGCGCCATCGACCGGTTCGAGACGGATGAGGTGCCGCCGGCGAGCTTCGAGGTTCGCGCCTCGGCGTGAACGGCTCAGCTCCGGCCGGCGTCGTCCGCGACCGTCGGCCCGAACAGGGCCTCGAACTCGCGGCGCAGGGCAAGATCGACATCTTCCATCGTCACCGGCAGGCCGAGATCGACGAGGCTGGTGACGCCGTGCTCGCGCACGCCACAGGGAACGATACCGCCGAAATGGTCGAGATCAGGATCAACGTTCAGCGCCACGCCGTGCATCGTCACCCAGCGCCGCACCCGGATGCCGAGCGCGGCGATCTTGTCCTCGTCCGAGCCGGCGCGGTCCGGCCGGCGCACCCAGACGCCGACGCGGTCCTCGCGCCGCTCGCCGCGGACATGGAAGTTCCACAAGGTGCGAATCAGCCATTCCTCGAGCGTCGCCACGTAACGGCGGACATCCGGCGAACGCCGCTTGAGGTCGAGCATCACATAGGCCACCCGCTGGCCGGGACCGTGATAGGTGAACTGGCCGCCGCGGCCGGTTTCGTAGATCGGGAAGCGGCCGGGATCGACGAGATCCTCTGCCCGCGCGCTGGTGCCCGCCGTGTAGAGTGGGGGATGCTCCAGCAGCCACACGGTCTCCGGCGCGGTGCCGGCGGCGATGGCCTGGGCCAGGGCGTCCATTTCGGCGAGAGCGTCGGGATAGGCGACCGGCGCATCGGCGATACGCCAGCGCACCGGCGGCGCACCGGGTGCCGGCAGCATGGTGGCGATAAGCTCGTCGCGGGCGGGTGGTACGGTATGTTCCATGACGACCAGATAGTGATCGGGAAGGCATCTGTCTCTAGGAGCGACCCCTGCGGTGAACAAGCCTGTCCACAGCTGCGCGCGGCCCTTGTGAAGCCGGAACCGATCTGTTAGACGATGCCGCGCCGCGGAGCCAGCCAATGGTTCGGCTTCCGGTGGTTGCGGTCGTGGCGGAATTGGTAGACGCGCTGCCTTGAGGTGGCAGTGGGTAACACCGTGGAGGTTCGAGTCCTCTCGACCGCACCATTTTTTCTGATTTGGTGCTGATTTCGTTAGCCTTTCTCTCCATTTTCCCGCACCGGAAGCGATGGTGCGGGAAGAGATGTTCCAGCATTGTTCGCCAGCAAGTGCATCGTGTCCTTCGCAAGGCGCTGCCGATCGGCCTTCCGCGTGTAGAGCGAGGCCATCGTGCCCCGGTCCAGCCAAAAATGCTTCTAGCTGCGCCACCGTCGCGCCGGCATTTGCTGGGCGTCTGGCTGCTATCTTTTGGACACCGTGCGCCGACTTCGGCACACCCGCGGCCCGAGCCGCCGCGGCGAACTCATTGCCAAATGCTTCCTTGGTGAGAGGCCGGCCGTTGGCGCCGGCGATGAATGTCAGATCACCACAGGAACCGGCATCGAGTGTGGTCTGGAGCACCGCCAGAATCGGCAGCATTACCTCGATTGTTCCGTCGCCCTTTTCCGCCTTGAGAGCGGCAGCACCCTGACGAACGCGCCGCCGCCCGGGCCCGCCGCATCAGCACGCCTCAGCCTGGTGCCGGGCGGCACGGTGAGACGCCCCCGATACCGAATGCCGAGCAGCCGTCGCATCTAAGAGACCGTGATGTCATGTCGTCATCGACAGGATGGAGCCAGCCATCGTCGGCTTAGCCGAGGAGAGCGGCCTGATCGTGTTCATGCGTCATGCCGTCAGCGAGAGAACCAGTCCCCGGCTCACGCGAAGCACACCTCTCACCGACCTCATAGCGGCAAGACAGCTCCAATTTATTTTCTACTATCATGGATTTAAGTGGTGAGCCCGTCGGGATTCGAACCCGAGACCCCATGATTAAAAGTCACGTGCTCTACCGGCTGAGCTACGGGCTCCCACGGGACGGGGCTTAAGGGTTTCGAAGTCGGATGGCAAGAAGCACCGACACCTTACCCTTTGTCGTCGACACACTCCTGACAGGAGCCGCCCTTTCGATTGCATTTCTGCAAGGCCACCCTGTCAATCATCGCGCTTCCGGTGCACCGTCCGAGCCGCTAGCTTCCTGCCAACACCTCAGCCGGGCTGCCGGCCACGCCAGGATGCAAGGAGCATACGCAGATGGCAAAGGTTCTCGTTCTCTATTATTCGACCTATGGCCACATCGAGACGATGGCCGAAGCCGTCGCCGAAGGCGCCCGCGAGGCCGGCGCCGATGTCGTGGTGAAGCGCGTTCCCGAGACGGTGCCGGAAGAGATCGCCAGGGCGAACCACTTCAAGCTCGACCAGAAGGCGCCCATCGCCACCGTCGACGAGCTGAAGGATTACGATGCGATCATCTTCGGCTCCGGCACCCGCTTCGGCACCGTCGCCTCCCAGATGCGCGCCTTCATCGACCAGACCGGCGGCCTGTGGTTCACCGGCGGCCTCGTCGGCAAGGTCGGCTCGGTGTTCACCTCCTCGGCAACCCAGCACGGCGGCCAGGAATCCACCATCCTTGGCTTCGTACCGACCCTGCTGCATCACGGCATGGTTGTTGTCGGCCTGCCCTATGCCTTCCAGGGCCAGATGGGCCTGGACGAGATCAAGGGCGGCTCGCCCTATGGTGCCTCCACCATCACTGACGGCGACGGCTCGCGTCAGCCGTCCAAGGTGGAGCTCGACGCTGCCCGTTACCAGGGCAAGCACGTCGCCACCATCGCCGGCAAGCTGCACGGCTGAGCGAACGACATTCCGAAGCAAGAACGGCCGGACCCGCAGGTCCGGCCGTTTTCGTTCCAGTGTCGTCGTCCCGGCCGGAGGCAAAGCCCGAGAGCCTGGATCGCATCGCCGGGGACATCCGGGATGACGCGAGGAGCGGCGCAGGCCGTCAGCCACGCGCGGGAATGTCGCCCCTCGCCCAGCCTTCCTTCACCTCGGCCTTGAACGCCTCGAAGCGCCCCTCCGCAATGGCGGCGCGGATGCCCTGCATCAGGCTCTGGTAATAGGCGAGGTTCACCCAGGTGAGCAGCATCGAGCCCAGCATCTCGTCGCAGCGGATGAGGTGGTGGAGATAGGCGCGCGAATAATCCCGCGCCGCCGGACAGTCGCTCGTCTCGTCCAGCGGACGCGGGTCGTCGGCATGGCGGGCGTTCTTCAGATTGATCTTGCCGAAGCGGGTGAAGGCCTGCGCATGGCGGCCGGCACGCGTCGGCATCACGCAGTCGAACATGTCGACGCCGCGGCCCACCGCCTCGATGATGTCGTCCGGCGTGCCGACCCCCATCAGATAGCGCGGCTTGTCCTGTGGCAGGATTGCATTCACCACCTCGATCATGCCCAGCATCACATGCTGCGGCTCGCCGACCGCGAGGCCGCCGATCGAATAGCCGGGGAAGCCGATATCGACGAGGCCACGCGCCGATTCCTCACGCAGCACCGGCACGTCGCCGCCCTGCACGATACCGAACAACGCCCGACCGGGAGGCTGGGCCTCGAAGGCGCGCTTCGAGCGCTCCGCCCAACGCAGCGACAACCGCAGCGCCCTCGCCACGTCTTCGGGCGGCGACGGCAGCTTCACGCATTCGTCGAGCTGCATCTGGATGTCCGAGCCGAGCAGGCCCTGGATCTCCACCGAGCGCTCCGGCGACATCTCGTGATAGGCGCCGTCGATATGCGAGCGGAAGGTGACGCCCTTCTCGGTCAGCTTGCGCAGGCCCGCCAGCGACATCACCTGGAACCCGCCGGAATCGGTCAGGATCGGATGCGGCCAGCGCATGAATTTGTGCAATCCGCCCAGCTCGGCAATCCGCTCGGCCGAGGGGCGCAGCATCAGATGATAGGTATTGCCGAGCAGAATGTCGGCGCCAAGCTCCCGCACTTGTTCGGGGTACATCGCCTTCACCGTGGCGGCGGTGCCGACCGGCATGAAGGCGGGCGTGCGCACCACCCCGCGCGGCGTGATCACCTCGCCGAGGCGGGCACTGCCGTCACGGCCGAGCGGGCGATAGGAGAAGGCTTCGGTCATCGGGATCTTTCGGGAAACAGCAGGCAGGCGTCGCCATAGGAATAGAAGCGGTAGCCGGTGTCGATGGCGTGGGCATAGGCGCGCTTCTGCGCCTCGTGGCCAACCAGCGCCGCAACCAGCATGACGAGGGTCGAGCGCGGCAGGTGGAAGTTGGTCATCATCGCGTCGATGAAGCGGAAGCGGTAGCCGGGCGTGATGAAGATGTCGGTCTCACCCTGCCAGGCCTCCAGCCGGCCCGAGGCGGAAGCGCTCTCGATCAGCCGCGTCGCCGTCGAGCCGACAGTGACGACACGGCCGCCCCGCCGTTTCACCGCGTTGAGCGCCTCGGCGGTCTCCTGCGAGACCTCGCCCCATTCGGCATGCATGCGATGGCCCGTCGTGTCCTCGGCCTTGACCGGCAGGAAGGTGCCGGCGCCGACATGCAGCGTCACGCGATGCACCTCGACATCTCGCGCCGTCAGACGGTCGACCAGCGCCGAGGTGAAATGCAGGCCGGCGGTCGGTGCCGCGACCGATCCCTCGGCATTGGCGAACATGGTCTGGTAATCGGCACGATCCTGCGCGTCCTCGGCCCGGCGCGCGGCGATGTAGGGCGGCAGCGGCATATGGCCGACCCGCGCCACCGCCTCGTCGAGCGCCGCGCCGGCAACAGCGAAGCGCAAGGCGATCTCGCCGCCCTCGCCTTTCGCGGCGATCTCGGCATCGAGCGTCGCCGCGCCGTCCTCGGAGCGGAACGTCACGACATCGCCGACCGCGAGCCGCTTTCCCGGCCGCGCCAGCGCCAGCCAGCTATCGGGAGCCAGCCGCTTGTGCAGCATCGCCTCGACCCGCACATCGGAACCGCCAGCGCGGCTGCGAATGCCGTCGAGGCGGGCGGGCAGCACGCGGGTATCGTTGACGACGAGCGCGTCGCCAGGCGCCAGCAGGTCGGGGAGATCACCGACATGCCGGTCATCGAGCTCCGGCGCGCTCCCCGGGCGCACCACCAGCAGCCGCGCCGCCTCGCGCGGCTCCACCGGGCGCAGCGCGATGCGCTCGGGCGGCAAATCGAAATCGAAGAGGTCGACACGCATGATCGGTTCGATGCCGAGGCCGACGGCCGGATCGATCCCGTCCGGGCGGCCAATAAAGAGACGAACATAATGCAAGCGGCGTCCCGGCGGCCGGATGTGGTCATCCGAAGGCCGGGACGCCGCTCAGCGAAAGCGTTGCCGGACGGTTCACCACCGCCCGGCGGAGCTTCGGACGATCACGCCGCCAGCTTGGCGGAGACGATCTTGTCCGGGTTGATCACCGGCTCGCCGCGCTTGATCTTGTCGACATTCTCCATGCCCTCGATCACCTCGCCCCAGACGGTGTACTGGCCGTCGAGGAAGGAGGCGTCGGCGAAGCAGATGAAGAACTGGCTGTCGCCGGAGTTCGGGTCCATGGCGCGGGCCATGGAGACGGTGCCGCGCTGATGGCGACCCTTGTTGAACTCCGCCTTCAGCTTCTGGCCGGAACCGCCGCGGCCGGTGCCGGTCGGGTCGCCGGTCTGCGCCATGAAGCCGTCGATGACGCGGTGGAACACCACGCCGTCATAGAAGCCCTGCTTGGCCAGTTCGCTGATGCGGGCGACATGGCCGGGAGCGAGGTCCGGGCGCAGGCGGATCTTCACCGGGCCCTGGGTGGTCTCCAACAGCAGGATGGATTCGGGGGTGTCGCTCATAGTCGTTACTCCTTGAGAAAAATCTGACGGATGACGGTGCGTGTCGCGCACATCACTTCACGTCGGCGGCAACCTTCATCGACACGATCTTGTCGGGGTTCTGCACCGGCTCGCCGCGCTTGAGCTTGTCGACGTTCTCCATGCCGGACACGACCTGGCCGATCACCGTGTACTGGCCGTTGAGGAAGGACGCATCGCCGAAGGTAATGAAGAACTGCGAATTGGCGCTGTTCGGGCTCTGGGCGCGGGCCATGCCGACCGTGCCGCGCGTAAAGGGTACGTTGGAGAATTCGGCCGGCAGGTCGGGATAGCGCGAACCGCCGGTGCCATTGCCGTACTGGCCGTCGCCGGTCTGGGCCATGAAGCGGTCGATCACCCGGTGGAAGGGCACGTTGTCGTAAAAGCCCTCGCGCGCCAGCTGCTTGATGCGCTCGGCATGCTTGGGCGCGATATCCGGGCGCAGCACGAAGACCACCGGCCCCTTGGTGGTCTGCATGATGATGGCGTTCTGCGGATCGACGTTAGGCGGCAGCTTGGGAGCCTGCGCCGTCTGGGCGACGGCGGGTAGCGCGAACACGGCGGTGACGGCGAAGGCGGCGATCAGACTGCGGATCATCAGAAAACTCCGGTGCGGCTGCGGATTTGGCCGTGCGCGATCAAATAGGGCGGCGCAGCTTGGTGGCCAGACGGCCGACCACGGCGGCCGGCACGAAGGACGAGACGTCGCCTCCCATCCCGGCGATCTGCCGGACAAGGGTGGCGGTGATGGGGCGGGACACGGCGGAGGCCGGCAAAAATACCGTCTGCACCTCCGGCCGCAGCACGGCGTTCATGCCCGCCATCTGCATCTCGTAGTCGAGATCGGTGCCGTCGCGCAGGCCGCGAATGAGCAACCGGGCGCCATGGCGATACGCCGCTTCCACGACCAGATCGGCGAAGGTGATGCATTCGAACGCCGCGCCCTCATGGCGGGCGATCGGCTCGAAGATCTCGGTGAGCATCTCCAGCCTTTCCTCCGCCGCGAACAGCGGGGCCTTGCCGGGATGCACGCCGATACCGATCACCAGCCGGTCGACCATGCGCGCGGCGGCACGTGCCACCTCGACATGGCCATTGGTCGGCGGATCGAAGGAACCGGGATAGAAGGCGGTGCGCAGGGCGCTCATGCGGAGCCTCTCGTTGCGCGGCAAGGGTTAGCGGGCTCACGCGGTGGACGCAAGGGGCAGACGCGTCTGCGTCACCCCGCAGGGCGTCGGTCAGCGCTCGCCACGACCGATCCACTTGGCGACCTGCGGCGCCCGATAGGCCCGCAGCCGGGCCAGCAGCGCTTTGGGATTGTCGGCGACGAGCAGCATGTCGCGATGCGCCTCGCGCATGAAGCCTTCCCCGACCACATGGTCGACGAAGCCCAGCAACCGGTCGAAATAGCCGCCGACATTGAGCAGCGCGCACGGCTTGTCATGGCTGCCGAGCTGCGCCCAGGTCCATACCTCGAACAGCTCCTCCAGCGTGCCGATGCCGCCGGGCAGCGCGACGAAGGCATCGGCGAGCTCGGCCATCATCGCCTTGCGCTCATGCATGGAGCCGACGATACGCAAATCCGCCAGCCCCTTATGCGCGACCTCGCGCTCCAGGATGCCGCGCGGGATGACGCCCGTCACCTCGCCGCCGGCGGCAAGCGCGGCATCCGCCAGCGCGCCCATGAGACCCACCGAAGCGCCGCCATAGACGAGGCCGATCCCCTCGCGCGCCAGCGCGGTGCCGAGCGCGACGGTGGCTTCGGTATAGTCCGGCCGATGACCGGCATTGGAGCCGAGGAAAACGCAGATGCGGCGCATGGGCATGCCCTTCGACTGACACGTCGCTCAAACGGCAACGGCGCCGTCTCCAGCGCCGTCGCATTGTCGGATCATGATGCGGCAGAAGGTCGGCGGCTCAGTCGGCCGCCTCCTCGCCGATCTCATCCTCGCCCTCTTCCTCGCTGACGCGCTCGACCGACACCACCTTCTCGTCCTCGGCGGTGTTGAAGACGATCACGCCCTGGCTGCCGCGACCGACGACGCGGATGCCGTTTACCGGGCAGCGGATCAGCTGGCCGCCATCGCTGACCAGCATGATCTGGTCGGCATCCTCCACCGGGAAGGAGGCGACCAGCGGCCCGTTGCGGTCGTTCACCGCCATGGCGACGATGCCCTTGCCGCCGCGACGCGTCGTCCGATACTCGAAGGACGAGGTGCGCTTGCCGAAACCGTTCTGCGACACGGTGAGGAGGAACTGCTCGGCCGCACCCATCTCGGCGTAGCGGGTCTGCCCGAGCTCGCTGCCGCCGGCATCGACCTCCTCGGCATCCGCGTCGACAACTTCCGCCTCGACGTCCGCTGATTCATCCACCTCGTTAAGACTACGCCGTATGGCATTGGCACGCTTGATATATTCGGCGCGCTCCTCCGCTGTCGCATCCACATGCCTGATGATCGCCATCGAGATCAGGCGATCGCTCTCGTCGAGCTGGATGCCGCGCACGCCCATGGAGTCGCGCCCCTTGAAGACGCGCACCTCGGTAGTGGGGAAGCGGATGCACTGCCCCTTGGCGGTGGTCAGCAGCACGTCGTCGGCCTCGGAGCACAGCTGGACGCCGGCGATCGCCTCGCCTTCCTCCAGCTTCATGGCGATCTTGCCGTTACGGTTCACATTGGTGAAGTCCGACAGCTCGTTGCGCCGCACCGTGCCGCCGGTGGTGGCGAACATGATCTGCAGCCGGCCCCAGGCCTCCTCCTCAGGCAGCGCCATGATGGAGGTGATGCGCTCGTCAGAATCCAGCGGAAGGATGTTCACCAGCGCCTTGCCACGCCCCTGCGGGGTGGCGATGGGCAGCCGCCAGACCTTCAGCTTGTAGACCTGCCCCTTGGAGGAGAAGAACAGCACCGGGGCATGGGTCGAAGCGACGAACAGGCGGGTGACGAAATCCTCGTCGCGCGTCTGCATGCCGGAGCGGCCCTTGCCGCCGCGCCGCTGCGCCCGATAGGTCGAGAGCGGCACCCGCTTCACATAGCCGGCGTGCGAGACC
The DNA here is from genome assembly GCF_018390695.1 of Ancylobacter sonchi. Taxonomy (GTDB): domain Bacteria; phylum Pseudomonadota; class Alphaproteobacteria; order Rhizobiales; family Xanthobacteraceae; genus Ancylobacter; species Ancylobacter sonchi. Next base: position 796,417 of record NZ_JAHBGF010000028.1, read on the forward strand.
GTGACGACCATGTCCTCGCGGGCGATCAGGTCCTCGTCCTCGAAGTCGCCCTCGCCTTCGGTGATCTCGGTCCGGCGCGGGGTGCCGAACTGCGTCTTCACCTCGAGCAACTCGTCCTTGACGATCTGGCGGATGCGGACGCGGCTCGCCAGGATCTCGAGATATTCACGGATCTCGACGGCGATCTTGTCGAGCTCGTCGGCGATCTCGTCGCGGCCCAGCGCGGTGAGTCGCTGCAGGCGCAGCTCGAGAATGGCGCGCGCCTGCTCTTCCGACAGCTTGTAGGTGCCGTCCTCGTTCAAACGGTGGCGCGGATCGTCGATCAGGGCGATCAGCGACGCCACATCCAGCGCCGGCCAGTGCCGCGTCATCAGCAATTCGCGCGCCGTCGCCGGATCCGGCGAGGTACGAATGGTACGGATGACCTCGTCGATATTGGCGACCGCGATGGCGAGGCCGACCAGCACATGCGCGCGGTCGCGCGCCTTGCGCAGCAGGAACTTGGTGCGGCGGCTCACCACGTCCTCGCGGAAGGCGATGAACGCGGTCAGAAGGTCCAGCAGCGACATCACCGCCGGACGACCGCCGTTCAACGCCACCATGTTGGCGCCGAAGGAGGTCTGCAGCGCCGTCATGCGGAACAGATTGTTCAGCACCACGTCGCCCTGCGAATCGCGTTTGATCTCGATGACGATGCGCAGCCCTTCGCGCGAGCTCTCGTCGCGGATCTCGGATATGCCCTCCAGGCGCTTTTCGCGCACCAGCTCGGCCATACGCTCGATCATCGTCGCCTTGTTCACCTGATAGGGAATCTCGGTGACGATGATCGCCTCGCGATCCTTGCGGATCGTCTCCACCGTGGCGCGGGAGCGCATGACGATCGAGCCGCGGCCGGTCATGTAGGCCTGGCGGATGCCGCTGCGCCCGAGGATCAGCGCGCCGGTCGGGAAATCCGGGCCGGGCAGGATGTCGAGCAGCTTCTCCACATCGATATCCGGCTCGTCGATCATGGCGATGGTGGCATCGATCACCTCGCCGAGATTGTGCGGCGGGATGTTGGTCGCCATGCCCACAGCGATGCCGCCGGCGCCATTGACCAGAAGGTTGGGGAAGCGCGCCGGCAGGACCGTCGGCTCCTGCTCGCGGCCGTCGTAATTGTCCTGGAAGTCGACGGTGTCCTTGTCGAGATCGTCCAGCAGCGACAGCGCCGGCCGGGCGAGACGCACCTCGGTGTAGCGTTCGGCCGCCGGCGGGTCGCCGTCGATCGAGCCGAAATTGCCCTGACCGTCGATCAGCGGCAGACGCATGGAGAAGTCCTGCGCCAGGCGCACCAGCGCATCGTAGATCGCCTGGTTGCCGTGCGGATGGTACTTGCCCATCGTGTCGCCGGTGACGCGGGCGGACTTGTTGTAGGGACGCTCGGGGACGTAGTTGTTCTCGCGCATCGAGAACAGGATGCGGCGATGCACCGGCTTCAGGCCGTCGCGCACGTCGGGCAGCGCGCGGGAGACGATCACGCTCATCGCGTAGTCGAGATAGCTGCGCGAGAGCTCCTCGGTGATCGAAACGGGCCGGATATCCGAAGGACCTTCGTCCTCGGGCCTCAGCGTATCGGAATCGGACAAGGAAGCGACTTTCCGTAGATTGCTTATTGAGTTGTTTTATCTATCCGATTCCGCTCGCCAACGCCAGCGCGACGACTCCGCGACAGCCGTTAATTCATAAGCAATACCAATGACTTGCAACGGCGTTTTTGAAGCCCGCTCAAAAGGTGGCGGAACCATGGCCGACGGGACCGAAAATACCTTCCCCTTCGGGTCCCGCTCATAGGAAGATGCACCCGTACCGCCCACGCCCTGGCGGCATCGAGGGACCCGTCACGGCATGTTCGATTACGTCATATCGGCGGCGGTCACGATGCTGGTGGTCATCGACCCGATCGGCCTCGCGCCACTGTTCCTCGCCGTCACCACCGGCCTGTCGACGGAGGAACGACGCCACGTCGCCTGGCGCGCCTCGGCGATCGCCCTCGCCATCCTCGCTCTGTTCGGCCTCGTCGGCGCGCCGCTGCTTGCCGCGCTCGGCATCACCCTGCCCGCCTTCCGCATCGCCGGCGGGCTGCTGCTGTTCACCATCTCGTTCGAAATGGTGTTCGGGCGACGCAGCGAGCGCAAGACCGACGCCACCGATGCAGCGATGCGCGAACATCTCCTGCACAATCTGGCGGTGTTTCCGCTCGCCATTCCGCTGATGGCAGGGCCGGGCGCCATTACCGCCATGATGCTGCTGGCCGGCGAAGCGCGAGGCGATGGCGCCCGCCTCGGTGCGCTGTTTGCCATCACACTCATGGTGATCGCCAGCTGCCTGATCGTCTATCTCGCCGCCGACCGGGTGAACCGCTGGCTCGGCATCACCGGCAACGCCATATTGACGCGGCTTCTCGGCGTCGTGCTCGCCGCTCTCGCCGTCCAATTCGTCATCGATGGCGTGAAGACGGCATTCGGGCTGTAGACCCTGCGAGGTCATCCGGGCCACGGCGGCGTTCAGGGCCGCCTCCCCGGCACCCCGGCCACGCCCGCGACGACGGACAGCGTAACCCGCCAACACCGATCGGCTGCCGCCCTGAGCCCACCCGGCGACGATAAGCCCGACAGTGAGAGGTTGGCCTCGCATGATCACCTTCGAGGGATCATGCCCTCGAGGGATCATGCACTTGAGGAATCAAGCACACCGACACACCGGCAGCTCACATACGCGACCGTCGCCGGTGCCGCCCCGACCACGCCGGCCGCTGGTCGACGGGCCTGCCTTCTGCACTCAAACGATCGAACCGCAACCTGCGAGCCGACGAAGGGAAGCTCCCTCCATCAGGCCCGACAAGGTTGGAACCGCTCAGCGCCCGACACGAAGACCGCAGCGGAGTCGAGACGGAAGCGCGGTCGCGCGCAGCGGCGAGAACATGCACTCGCCGTGCAGATCGAAAGCTCAGAACGGAATTTCGTCGTCGATGTCGCTGCTGCTGCCGCCGCCGAACGAGCCGCCACGCGAGGGCGCCCCGCCGCCGACCGCCGCCGGCTTGCGCTCGCCGCCGAAGGAGCCTCGGGCGGACGACCCACCGAAAGAGCCGCCGCCGGAGCCAAAATCGCTGCTGCCCGCGCCGTAATCGTCGCCGCCACTGGCACCCTCACCGCCGCCGCGGCTGTCGAGGATGGTCAGCTCGCCGCGGAACTGCCGCAGCACCACTTCGGTGAAATAGCGCTCGGCGCCGGCTTGGTCGGTGGCCTTGCGGGTTTCCAGCTGGCCCTCGATATAAACTTTCGTGCCCTTGCGCAGATATTGCTCGGCGATACGCAGCAGGTTCTCGTTGAAGATCACCACGCTGTGCCACTCGGTGCGCTCGCGGCGCTCGCCCGAGGCCTTGTCGCGCCACGTCTCCGATGTAGCGATGCGCAGATTGCACACCCGGCCACCGTTCTGGAACGTCCGCACTTCCGGATCGCGGCCCAGATTGCCGACCAGGATCACCTTGTTGACGCTGCCGGCCATTCCGTCCTCCAAAATCCGTCTGCCGTATAGGATCGATGAGTATAGACCACGGCGCCGCTCATCGGCGGACTCGCGACGCCTTCGTCCACATCTTTGGCACCGCGTCGGCACCGGAAGCCAAAGTCGCCGACCCTGTCGCCCAAACAATGTTCTTGTTATGTTCGTATCATCGTGCATAGTGCCACGCAAGCCCGATGACGTTTCGGCCGAGCGACACTATGTTTGACGCCATGCAGCAAGCACGAGCACCCTCCCCGAGACGGCCATGCCGCCCACCGGGGGATCGGGTGCTTTCGTGCTGTCCCCTTGGGACCGGGATTGAGAGACAGGAATGAAGGACCTTCCGCCGCCGTCGCGCCGCGACGCCCGCTCGATCACCATTCGCGGCGCGCGCGAGCACAATCTGAAGAATGTCGACCTCGAGATCCCTCGCGACAGCCTCGTGGTGTTCACCGGCCTGTCGGGCTCCGGCAAATCGTCGCTCGCCTTCGATACCATCTATGCCGAAGGCCAGCGGCGCTATGTGGAAAGCCTGTCCGCCTATGCCCGCCAGTTCCTGGAGATGATGCAGAAGCCGGACGTCGACCAGATCGACGGCCTCTCGCCGGCCATCTCCATCGAACAGAAGACCACCTCGAAGAACCCGCGCTCGACGGTGGGCACGGTCACCGAGATCTACGACTATATGCGCCTGCTCTGGGCGCGCGTCGGCATTCCCTATTCACCCGCCACCGGGTTGCCGATCGAGAGCCAGACCGTCAGCCAGATGGTCGACCGCGTGCTCGCGCTGCCGGAGAAGACCCGCCTCTATCTGCTCGCCCCCGTGGTGCGCGGGCGCAAGGGCGAGTACCGCAAGGAACTGGCGGAGTTCCAGAAGAAGGGTTTCCAGCGCGTCAAGATCGACGGCGCCTTCCATGAGATCGCCGAGGCGCCGGCGCTCGACAAGAAGTTCAAGCACGACATCGACGTGGTGGTGGACCGCCTGGTCGTGCGCCCGGACATGGCGAGCCGCCTCGCCGACAGCTTCGAGACCGCGCTTGGCCTCGCCGACGGCATCGCGGTGGTCGAGTTCGCCGACGAGACCGAGGCGGACGGCAGCCAGAAGCGCATCATCTTCTCGGAAAAATTCGCCTGCCCGGTTTCCGGCTTCACCATTCCCGAGATCGAGCCGCGGCTGTTCTCCTTCAACAATCCGTTCGGCGCCTGCCCGACCTGCGACGGGCTCGGCCATGAGAGCAAGATCGATCCCAACCTGATCGTTCCCGACGGTGCGCGCACGCTGAAGCAGGGCGCCATCGCGCCCTGGGCGAAGTCAAGTTCACCCTATTACGGCCAGACCCTGGACGCCCTCGCCCGCCATTACGGCTTCAAGCTCACCACGCCCTGGGCGGAGCTGCCGGAGAAAGTGCGCGGCGTCATCCTGCACGGATCCGGCAGCGAGGCGATCCGCTTCATCTATGATGACGGCGTGCGCGCCTACGAGACCTCCAAGACCTTCGAGGGCATCGTTACCAATCTCGAGCGTCGCTGGCGCGAAACCGAGAGCGAATGGGCGCGCGAGGAGATCAGCAAATACTTCTCCGACGTGCCTTGCGCCGCTTGCAACGGCTATCGCCTGAAACCGGAAGCGCTGGCGGTGAAGATCGCCGGCTCGCATATCGGCCAGGCGGCGCAGCTGTCGGTACGCACAGCACTCGACTGGTTCGCCACCCTCCCCGGCCAGCTCACCGACAAGCAGAACGAGATCGCAGTGCGCATCCTCAAGGAGATCCGCGAGCGCCTCGCCTTCCTGCTCGATGTCGGGCTTGACTACCTCACCCTCGCCCGCGCCTCCGGCACGTTGTCGGGCGGCGAGAGCCAGCGCATCCGCCTCGCCTCGCAGATCGGCTCCGGTCTCACCGGAGTGCTCTATGTGCTGGACGAGCCGTCCATCGGCCTCCACCAGCGCGACAATGAGCGCCTGCTCGGCACGCTCAAGCGCTTGCGCGATCTCGGCAATACCGTCGTGGTGGTGGAGCATGACGAGGACGCCATCATGGCCGCCGATTATGTGGTCGATGTCGGCCCTGGCGCCGGCGTGCATGGCGGGCAGATCGTCGCACAGGGCACGCCGCCGGAGATACTTGCTAACCCGAATTCGCTGACCGGCAAATACCTTACCGGCGAACTCGGCGTGCCGGTCCCCAAGCGGCGCAAGCCGAATCCGAAGCGGATGCTGCGGGTGGCGGGCGCGCGCGGCAACAATCTGAAGGACGTCACCGCCGAGCTGCCGCTCGGCCTGTTCACCGCGGTCACCGGCGTCTCTGGCGGCGGCAAGTCGACCCTGCTCATCGACACCGTCTACAAGGCGGTGGCACGCCGGCTCAACGGCGCCTCCGAGCCGCCGGCGCCGCATGACCGCCTCGAAGGGCTGGAGCAGCTCGACAAGGTGATCGACATCGACCAGTCGCCGATCGGCCGCACGCCTCGCTCCAATCCTGCGACCTATACCGGCGCCTTCACCCCGATCCGCGAGTGGTTTGCCGGCCTGCCGGAGGCGAAGGCGCGCGGCTACGGCCCCGGGCGTTTCTCCTTCAACGTCAAGGGCGGCCGCTGCGAAGCCTGCCAGGGCGACGGCGTCATCAAGATCGAAATGCATTTCCTGCCAGACGTTTACGTCACCTGCGACGTCTGCAAGGGCAAGCGTTACAATCGCGAGACGCTGGAGGTCACCTTCAAGAACAAGTCGATCGCCGACGTGCTCGACATGACCGTCGAGGAGGGCGCGGAGTTCTTCAAGGCGGTGCCGGCGGTGCGCGAGAAGCTGGAGACGCTCTCCCGCGTGGGGCTCGACTACATCAAAGTCGGCCAGCAGGCGAACACGCTGTCGGGCGGCGAGGCACAGCGGGTGAAGCTCTCCAAGGAATTGTCGCGCCGTGCCACCGGGCGCACGCTTTACATCCTCGACGAGCCGACCACGGGCCTGCATTTCCACGACGTCGCCAAGCTGTTGGAAGTGCTGCACGAACTGGTCGAGCAGGGCAATACGGTGGTGGTGATCGAGCACAATCTCGAAGTGATCAAGACCGCCGACTGGGTGATCGATCTCGGGCCGGAAGGCGGTGACGGCGGCGGCGAAATCGTCGCCGAAGGGCCGCCGGAGGCGATCGCCAAGGCGTCGCGCAGCCATACCGGCCGCTTCCTCGCCGAGGTGCTGGCGCGTCGCCCGATGAAGAAGCGGCCCGACGCGGCGGAGTAGTCCGAACCCCTCGTCTCGACGCGCCGCGATGTGCAGTGAGGTGTACGATGCGGCCAATCCGGCGGCGGAATGTCCGATGAGGACGAGCGGTGGAGGCAGTCACCTCTACCGCATTTGCCGGCCCGAGGAGTTCAGGCGGGGTGCCCCTTCGCCCGGGCGGGTCGCAAAGTGGCGAGTGCCCTTTTGCGCCTGCCGCTCCTGTCGAGCGGGATGGCATGGAATGGTGTCGTCCATGTCGCGGATGCCCAGTTGGAGCTTGCGATGATGGCTGGACACGGCGAGCCGGCCTCCATGCCACGCGCGGTTGGCTGTACGAACGGCGGCAGGGTGGCAACCGTCCGGCGACCGGGCCGTAACGGCACGGATTGACGCGGCCGGCGTCGCTGATGTCCGGTTAGCGCTCGCGAAGGTTCACTGCCTCCGGCCAGCGCCCCTGCCCTCTGCGACTGGTAGCGTTGGCTGCAAGACGAACAGACCGGGGCAACATCCTCGCAGGGATGCGTGACGACGTGGAATGAGCTCGACCGCCTCGCGATGGTGCAAACGGTGCTCGCAGCCGCACAGGTGCCGGCGGGTTGGTCTGCCCTTCCTTCTCGCGCTATCGGCTGCGGGAAATATAAGCCGTTAGCATCGGGCTGCCGACCGGGCCGGTAGGGCATGGGGCGAGGTCGACCGCGACATACTGGATCGCAGTCGACATGTGCCATGGCGGCCGCCGCTGTGGACGAACCTACCCTTGCGTCACGATCCGTCTGCTGCGGTCGACATCGGCTTCCCGATCGGTCCGTAACGGACCCGACCAGGACCCGCTATACCGCCGGCACTTGATGGAGGGGTCGATGCTCGGGTCGATGCTTGGGTCGATGGTTCACCCCGATCGGCGGCCTGTTCATTCGCCACGCACCATCGGCCACATGGGATGGGATGCATCGGGTTCGCAGCCGAGCCGATGACGCACGGAACCAAGCCGCCTGTCGTGTTCCAGGGGGTGAGATTGAGTTGGTCCACCAAGTGGATGAGGCTGCGATGCAGACGGCTGAAAGGAAGATGTCTGCGCGCTTGTCGTCGCGGGTAGCGATGCGCCGGAAGTCCTTAAGCCTGCAGAATACCCACCCGATGGGGTTTCGAGCGCGATAGGGGTCGCGGTCGTGGGCGTGCGGGTTCTTGCGGGTCGGATCGGTGGGCATGGCGGGTTCGGTTCCGCGCCCGGTGAGCCAGCCGCACAGGCTTGTCGCGTCGTCGGCCCGATCGGCCAGCAGCGTGTGGCGGGGTGGCGGATGGCGAGCAGCGTTTTGGCGCCGGCGAGGCTATGAGCGGTGCCGGGTGTCGGGACGAAAGCGACGGGTGGCCGCGATCATCGCTCCACGCGTGGATTTTGGTGGTTCGCCCGCCACGCGAGGCGCCTATGGCATGATGATGCCCGCTTTGCGCTGGCAGCCGAGGAGCGAGCTTTGCTAGGGGTGGCGCCCACCGCACCCGTGCCCCCCAGTCGAGGCGTAGAGAATCCGCTTTTACACGCCCTGCCGGCTCCAACGGCTCCATCGATTGCAGACGATGGAGGGACCGTAGACGCTTGGGTCGTCCTTCCAGCGACCGCCCGAACGCATGTGCCTGATCCCCGAGATCACGCGCCGGCCATCAACGCGCCGCACCCCACGACGGCCCCGCGACAAAGGCGGCTGGATTGCCGCCCATTCTACATCCGACAGCCGATAAACCTCTTGCTTTCGCGCCACCCGAAAACCACCGAATGCCAAGGGGTCAGATCCCTACCCTTCCAACACCCCCACTCGGGTTTCGAACCGAGTTCGCAGTCGGGATGAGCAACGCCCCCCTGTGCGGGCAGGATGGCCCTACCGGAATGCTTCATCGCCTGTGCGGGTGGTGGCAGGCGGTCTCGGTTTCACGATCGGACCGTCGCGGGTCCGGGCAAAGCCGGCCATACCAACGGTACATCGGTCGATGCTGGCAGGAATGGCCGGCAATGGCGGATCGGGCATCCTGCGTCGCTCGCACCGTCGACTGCCGAAACGGGGTTCGCAGTGGCCCCGCTCCGACCGCAACCGACGGAACGAGACTGGCCGTGCCGCAGATACGCGGGCGAGGCTGGCCGGGACGGGCCAGCCCCAGCGGGCGGGCTGTCGGGGCACCAGGCATCGTCGAAGGTGAATTGCAGCGGTCTCCCGACCACCGTGCTCCGGTGGGATGGCGGCTCGGAAGTGCAGTCTGTCAGGCACTCGCCCGACATAGACAGACGACGCGGGCCACCGCCGCGCGGGACTTGCGAGTTCGCCGCGCCGGGCCGAGCGTTTCGCTGGGGGGAGATCCAGCGGCCTCGCAGCTGAAACGGTCGGCCCGGCGAGCGATTGCACGATCGACGCTCTCGCCGTGATCGCCAGTGCCGGCCGGTGATTCCGATGTCTCGCGACGCGCATTGGCAATCCGCGGTCCGAATGCCCCAATCTCCCCTCCGATGCTGCCTCGGAGGGTCGAAGTGCATCGAGCCCGGATCGGCCCGATGGCTGGTCGATGGCGTACTCTGTTCCCGGCTTCAGTGCCGCGGCGAGGACCGGCACAACCTCGACGCCGGATCGCCCCGGCGACCGATCGAAGGTACCAAGATCTTCTCGCGGCTGTGATGCCCCCGGCAGCTAAGGCCTCCTCCGGCGCGACAGGTGGGATAGGGTTCTCGCCATTCCCTTCGCGCCGAGGTCCTTGTCTCGCGAAGGCTCATCACGTCGTAACCCTTTCCGAGCGAGTTGCAGCCGGTCCGGCCGAGCGGCGCGTTCGGCGCCGAGCTCTCGGGAGGAGGGAGCGACCGGTTTCGCCAAGAACGTCCTGTCGCTAAGGGCACTCGCCAGCGCTCGGACCGATGGTCGGCCGCGGGACCGCCGCCCGGAACGGCAGGGGTGCCGCGTGGCGCCGGTCCGAGCAATGGCCGTGCGCGAACGGGAAAAACGATACCGTTTCGCAAGGCACCCCATCCGCTATCGCCCCCCGTTCGGCCGCGCGAGGCGCCAGCGTGAGGGTGGAGGCCCGCCAGAGCGGGCGCCTCAGGCGGCGGCGCGGGTGCGGCAGAGGTGCAGCGTGGCGCCGATCAGCACGATGGTCGCGCCGAACTGGTGCGCCAGCGCGATGTCGATCGGCACCTGGTGGATCAGCGTCAGGATGCCGAGCAGCGCCTGCGCCGCCACCAGCCCCATCAGCAGCGCCGCGCGGCCGCCGGCCGGGCTCGCGCGCAGCGCCAGCCAGTTCACCACCGCCAGCGCCAGCACCGTATAGGCGGTCATGCGATGGTTGAACTGCACGGTGAGCACATTCTCGAACAGGTTGCGCCACGCCGGCTGCTGCACCAGCAGGTTCTCGACCGGCGGAATGAAATGCCCGTCCATCAGCGGCCAGGTGGTGTAGGTGAGCCCGGCATCCAGCCCGGCGACCAGGCCACCCAGGAAGATCTGCAGCAGCACGACGGCGAACAGCGCCCAGGCGAGCGGTACCGCCATGCCCGGCGCGTTCCGGCGCCCGCCCGGCACGGCCCGGACCGTGCGGGCCGGCCGCAGGCCGTCGGCCACCGCCATCGTGGCGGCGAGGATCAGGCAGGCCAGCGTCAGATGCGTCGCCAGCCGGTACTGGCTGACATCGACGCGTCCGACAAGGCCGGACGCCACCATCCACCAGCCGACCGCTCCTTGCAGCCCGCCGAGCAGGAACAGCCCGCCGAGCTTCCAGCGCAGCGGGCCGGTGACCAGGCCGCGCCACAGGAAATACAGGAAGGGCAGCAGGAAGACGAAACCGATCAGCCGGCCGAGCAGCCGATGCCCCCACTCCCACCAGAAGATGGTGCGGAACTCGGCGAGGCTCATGCCCCGGTTGATCTGCTGATATTGCGGGATCTGCTGGTATTTCTCGAACTCGGCCTGCCACGCCGCTTCGGAAAGCGGCGGAAGGGCGCCGGTGACCGGCTTCCACTCGGTAATCGACAGGCCGGACTCGGTGAGCCGCGTGGCGCCGCCCACCACCACCATCAGCACGATCAGCGCCGCCACCGCATAGAGCCACAGCCGCACCGGACGCAGCCGGTCCGAAGCCGGCGCGGCGGAAAGATCGATGGTGCCGGAGAGGGCCATATGCAGTTCCTGCGGTTCGGCGGCCGGCCCTCATTGCGGAAGGTTCCGGCCGATCCGATGTTCGAGGTCGGGCTTCAACCCGCGGCGGGGGAGCGATACCGGATCCCGTCGCCGGGTTTCAACCTAGCGTCGGAGCGGATATAGCTCACCGCGCGCCCGCACAACCGGGCGAATTGTCCCTGAGATCACTTATCGGGCAACCCCGCCGATGGACGACCGCGCCTCCCGACCGACCGAGCGCCCGAGCGCGCCCCCTTCGCTGCCGCCGCGCCTGCGCAAGTTCATCGGCACCTGCCTGATCCTCATCCTGGTGATCGTCTGGTCGCTCGGCGCCATGGCGCTGGCGCAGGGCCGGGTGACGACGCTGCCGGGTTTCTGGCAGTTCATCGCCTATGTCGTGCTGGGCATCGGCTGGGTGGTGCCGGCGGCACTGCTGATCCGCTGGATGCAGAAGGGCGACCGCAAGCCGGAAACGCTCTGAGCGCGGATCGGCCGGCGACCGGGCACGACCTATCGGCGCGAGCTTATCGCCGCGACCTCATGCCGCGTGCGGCAACCGCCCCGTCGCCGGCTCGGCGAAGGTGACCATGGCGATGTCGCCGAAGCCGCGCGCGGCCAGCGCGTCGAAGGCCTGCACCGCATCGGTGGTGCGGGCGCCGGGATGGGTGACGAGGATCAGCGTCGGGCCGAGCCCGGCGATGCGGCCGGCCTCCTCCAGCATGCCGAGCGGCGGCGCCGCCACCACCACATGGTCGTAGGTCTGCTCCAGCGCCCGCAGGATCAGCCCGAGGCGCTCGGACGCGACGAGGCCGTCCGCCTCGCGGGCACCGCGCCCCGGCGGGATGACATGGCAGCGCGAGGACGTCTCGCGATGGATGGCATCGGAAAAGCTGGCGACGCCGAACAGGAGGTCGGTGAGCCCCGGCGCGCGCGGATCGGCGGTGAGCTCGGCCAGCGCCTCGGCGGTGATGTCGAGGCAGACGATGACGACGCGCTTCTCGCAGGCGGCGAGCGAACGACCCAGCGCCAGCGCGCACTGCGCCGTGCCCTCATCCGCCGACGGGCCGGTGACGACCACCAGCCGCGCCGCCGCACCGCGCAGCCGCACCAGCCGCGACAGGTCGGCCAGCTCGCCATCACGGCCGAGCCGCAGCCGGGCACGCGAGGGGGTCTCCTCCGTCTCGTCCTCGCTGCGCGAGCCGATCCACGGCAGGTGCTGCACCGGCGCCTGCGGCACCTCGGCCGTCGCCGGATCGAGCCCGGCCCTCAGCAATTCCGGCCGCTGCCGACGCCACATCGCCTGCAGGAGGAAGGTGAGCGCGAAGCCGAACAGCCCGGCGCCCAGCCCCCATTCCAGCGGCGACAGGCCGAGCGCCTGGCGCGGCGGCAAGGCGCGCGACAGGCTCACCGGCGTTGTGGCGTCGCCGAACACCCGGCGCAGCTCGACATAGGATTCGCCGAACGCATTGGCGACATCGGCAGCCAGCACGCCGTCGGCGGCGGTGAAGCCGATGGTGGCGCGCCCGTCGGCGGTGGTGGTGAGCCGCAGCCCCGCCTCGATGGCGCGCAGCGCGCTCTCCTCGTCGACCGCTGCGGCGGCGAGCGCCGGCGAGAACGGCAGCAGCGCGGCCAGACCGCGCCCGGCGGTGAGCCGTTCGCCGAGGCCGTTGCGTTGCAGGACCTGGCGAGCGAATTCGCGTGAGGTGATGAGCTGGAACTGGCTGCGGCGGGCCGCGCTGGCGCGGGCATCGAGCGGCCAGCCCTCGACGCGCAGCCGCGCCTCGGCGACATAGCGCGGCTCGACGCTCTGATGCACTAAGCCGGCGGCGAGCAGGCCGACGATGAGCGGCGCGGCAAGATGGCGGCGGGCGAAGCGCCGGCAACGACCGAGGGCACGACGCAGCGCCGACACCGGCGTCTCCGCCGCTGTCGCCTCTCCCCGCGCGCCGGACGCCGGGACGTCCAGGACCTTGTCGCCGTCATCCATCATCCGGCCATTAGACCGGAAGCGTGGTTTCCATGGCGTTAAGGCAGGGAAGCCTCAGGCAAGGGGAGCGACGATCAGGCGGCCGGTTCGAACACCAGCATGGCGCCGAGCGCCGCCTTGGGACCGACGACGATGACGCCCTCGATCTCCTCGGCGGTCATGCGGCTGGAGCCGAGCCGCTTGCGGGTGCGGTCGATATCCGCCACCGCGAAGCGGACCCCCGCGAGATGCAGGCCCGGCCCGGCGGGCGCGGTGGCGCCGAAGCGATCGTTGAACAGCTTGGGGTTCAGCACCTCGATACGGCCGCGCGGCGTCTCGGCGATGTACCAGCCCTCCACCGCGCGGCGGAAAGCGGCGCCGGTGAACGTCGCGAGGAAGTCGAGATGCCCGGCCGGATCCTCGGCGGCCAGCACCACGCCGGCGACGCCGGTGGTGCCGTTCATGTGCCGCTGCAGGTCCGGCACCCAGAAATTCTCCGGATGGCGCTGGGTGCAGGTGAAGAAGCCGGTCTGCGGCGAGGCCGGATCGCGAGCGAAGGCCAGCGAGAACGCCACCTCGACATCGCTGCCGTCCGGCCGCTTGGCGGTGCGCTCGAAATCAAACAGGTCGAGACCACCGAAGCCGGCGGCGTCGAACTCCGCCTTCTCAGCGGCGGGATCACGGCCCTCCAGCACCAGCATGGACAGGCCCGGCCCACGCTCGGCCAGGAATTCGCGGTTGAAGGCGCCGAAGGACAGGTTGGTCTCGCCATGCGGCGGGATGTGATCCGGCTCGGCGATCTCCAGCACTTCCATAAAGAAGCCGGGGGTCTGCACGATACGATTCTGCGTGCCCCAGGGATGGCGGTTGCGCGCCCCGACCGTGAAGCCCAGCATGTCGTAGAGCTCTCCCGCGGCTTCGAGATCGCGGACGACATGCACGACGTGATCGAGGCCACGGGCCATGGGCTTCTCCTCCGAACCCTTCCCGGCGGATCAGGCGAAACCGCCCGACCGAACGGAAAGCATCCTACCTTCAACAGGATGGAGCCCGTTTCTCCACAAAAGGCTTAAAGCGAAAGCTCAAAGCTCCTGCGGAAAGGCTCCAGCGGATGAGGCCCCGCCTTCAGACGAGGCGACTTTGCACCATCGCCGCCCCGATGAAGGAGGCGAAGAGCGGGTGCGGCTGGAACGGGCGCGACTTCAGTTCCGGATGGTACTGCACGCCGATGAACCAGGGGTGGTCCGGGTACTCGATGATCTCCGGCAGCAGCCCGTCCGGCGAGGTGCCGGAGAACAGCATGCCGCAGGCTTCCAGCCGCTCGCGATAGCGCAGGTTCACTTCATAGCGATGACGGTGGCGCTCGGAAATCTCGGTGGCGCCGTAGACCTGCGCCACCCGGCTGCCCTCCGCCAGCGCGGCGGGATAGGCGCCGAGACGCATGGTACCGCCGAGATCGGTGTCGAGGCCGCGCTTCTCCAGCTCGTTGCCGCGCAGCCACTCGGTGAGCAGGCCGACCACCGGCTCCGGCGTCGGGCCGAACTCGGTGGAGTTGGCCTCGGTGATGCCGGCGAGATTGCGGGTCGCCTCGATCACCGCCATCTGCATGCCGAAGCAGATGCCGAGATAGGGCACGCGCCGCTCGCGGGCGAACTGCGCCGCGCGGATCTTGCCTTCGGCGCCGCGCTGGCCGAAGCCGCCCGGCACCAGGATGCCGTGGACATGCTCCAGGAACGGCGCCGGGTCCTCGCGCTCGAAGATCTCGCTCTCGATCCAGTCGAGATTGACGCGGACATTGTTGGCGATGCCGCCATGCGCCAGCGCCTCGATGAGCGACTTATAGGCGTCCTTCAGCCCGGTATACTTGCCGACGATGGCAATGGTGACCGCGCCTTCCGGGTTGCGGATGCCGCTCTCGATCTTGTGCCAGCGGGTGAGCTCCGGCTCGGGCGCCGGCTCGATGCCGAAGGCGGCCAGAACCTCGTTGTCGAGCCCCGCCTCGTGATAGAGCGAGGGCACCGCATAGATGTTGTCGGCGTCGCGCGCCTCGATCACCGCGCTCTCGCGGACATTGCAGAACAGGCCGAGCTTGCGGCGCTCCTCGCGCGGGATCTCGCGGTCGGTGCGGCAGAGCAGGATGTCCGGGGCGATGCCGAGCGCGCGCAGCTCCTTCACCGAGTGCTGGGTCGGCTTTGTCTTCAGCTCGCCGGCCGAGGGGATGTAGGGCAGCAGCGTCAGGTGCACATAGATGCAGTGCTTGCGCGGCAGCTCCTGCCCGACCTGACGGATGCTCTCCAGGAACGGCATCGCCTCGATGTCGCCGACCGTGCCGCCGATCTCCACCAGCACGAAGTCGTAGCCTTCGTTGCCGGAGAGGATGAATTCCTTGATGGCGTTGGTGACGTGCGGGATCACCTGCACCGTGGCGCCGAGATAGTCGCCGCGCCGCTCCTTGTTCAGGATCTCCTGATAGATGCGGCCGGTGGTGATGTTGTCCTGCTTGTTCGCCGAGCGGCCGGTGAAGCGCTCGTAATGGCCGAGATCGAGATCGGTCTCGGCGCCGTCGTCGGTGACGAAGACTTCGCCATGCTGATACGGGCTCATCGTGCCCGGATCGACATTGAGATAGGGATCGAGCTTGCGAAGCCGGGTCTTGTAGCCGCGGGCCTGCAGCAACGCGCCGAGGGCGGCGGAAGCCAGACCCTTGCCGAGCGAGGACACAACGCCGCCTGTGATGAAAATATAGCGCGCCATGGAGTTCGGTTTCTAACTGCGAAAACGCGATTCGGCGAGGGCCGTCTTAGCCGGACGACCCCCGCTGTGGAGAAAAGAGCGAAACGGGACGGCGGGAGAGGCCCGCCGCCGGGCGATCACTGCGACTGCGGAACCTGCGGCGCGGCGGGCGCCGCCGGGGCGGCGGGAGCGGCCGGAGCGGTGCCGGGCGCCGGCTGGGCGCCCTGGAGCTGCTCGAGCACGTTGCCGCCCGGCGCCGCCGGCGCGCCCGAAGGCAGCGTCGTCGGCGTGGAGAAGATCGAGGACGGCCCCCGGCCCCAGCCGGCCAGGATGGTCAGGCTCAGGCTGGTGATGAAGAACAGCGTCGCCAGGATCGCCGTCGCACGGGTCAGCACGTTGGCGGTGCCGCGGGCGCTGAAGAAGCCGCCACCGCCGCCACCGCCGCCGCCAATCCCGAGCCCGCCGCCCTCGGAGCGCTGGATCAGCACCACGCCGATAAGAGCCAGCACCACCATGAGGTGGATGATGATGATTACGGTCTGCATCTGACGCCTTCAAAATCGAATACGGCGGCGGACGAAACATCGCCGCCGGCTTTTGTCGGTCGGGTTCCTACACGATCACGCCCGGCATTTCCAGCGCGCCACGGAAGGCGGCTGAAACCGGGAGGCGCCCTACATATAGGCGCCGGCGATCGCCATGAAATCCCCCGCCTTCAAGCTGGCGCCGCCGACCAGCGCACCGTCCACATCGGCGACCGCCAGGATCTCGGCGGCATTGGCCGGCTTCACCGAGCCGCCATAGAGGATGCGGATGCCGTTGCCCACAACCTCGCCGAAGCGCGCGACCAGCGCCGCCCGGATGGCGCCGTGCATCTCGGCGATGTCGCCGATGCTCGGGGTGAGGCCGGTGCCGATCGCCCATACCGGCTCATAGGCGACGACGAGATTCGCCGCGCTCGCCCCGTCGGGAATCGAGCCGGCGAGCTGCACGCGCACCAGGTCGAGCGCGACGCCCTCCTCGCGCTGCTGCCGGTGCTCGCCGACGCAGACGATGGCGGCGAGCCCGGCGCCCCAGGCGGCCAGCGTCTTGGCGCGCACCGCCGCATCGGTCTCGCCATGATCGGTGCGGCGCTCGGAATGGCCGAGAATCACCGCGCTGCCGCCGGCGTCGAGGATCATCTCGGCGGCGATGTCGCCGGTGTGGGCGCCGTGGGTGTTGGCGTGGCAGTCCTGGCCGCCGACCGCGACCCCGGACGTACCGGCGGCGGCGGCGAGCGCGGCGATCAGCGTCGCCGGCGGGCAGATCATCAGCTCGGTGCGGGCGCGCAGCGCGGCGTCATAGGCGGCGACCATCCGGTCGAACTCCTGCACGGAGGCCTTCAGACCGTGCATCTTCCAATTGCCGGCGATCAGCGGACGGCGCGTCGTCATGAAAAGTCTCGCTCCCTCAAATACCCGCATTTCCAAGCTTGATGACCCGGCGTAACAGACCGCGCCGGACCGCGCAAATGGCCGCATGTGCGGCGTTGCGACACCATCGCGGCATCCCTATGATGCGCGCCTTTCGCGACCCGGGCCGAGACGCCCGGGTTTTTGCCGGCCTACGCCCGACGAGAACAACAATGCTGCAGACCCTGCGTAAGAGCGCCTCCGGAATCATCGCCAAGGTCCTGATGGGACTCCTCATCATCAGCTTCGGCATCTGGGGCATCGCGGACGTGTTCCGCGGCTTCGGCGGCCAGACGCTGGCCTCCATCGGCTCCACCGAGATCAGCGTGCCGGAGTTCCAGCAGCTCTACCAGCAGCGCCTGCAGCAGATCTCCCAGCAGCTCAAGCAGGGCCTCACCCCCGACCAGGCGCGCGCCTTCGGCATTCCCGACCAGGTGCTGAACGAGCGCCTCGGCGAAGCCGCGCTCGACGAGGCGACCCGCCGGATGGGCCTCTCGGTCTCCGACCAGCAGGTGGTCGACCGGGTGCAGAGCAACCCGGCCTTCTTCGGCCCGTCCGGGGCCTTCGACCACAACTACTTCCTGCAGCTGCTGCGCTCCAACGGCTTCACCGAGCCGCGCTTCGTCGAGGCGGAGCGCCGGCTCGCCCAGCGCCAGCAGCTGATCCAGTCGCTGGCCGGCGGCATGGAAGTGCCGCAGGTGCTGAAGGACGCGGTGAAGCGCTATGAGAGCGAGACCCGCTCGGTGAGCTACGCCATCATCGGCGACGCCAATGTCGGCCCCTTCGCCGCGCCGACCGACGAGCAGCTGAAGGGCTTCTTCGACGCCCGCAAGCTGGCGTTCCGCGCGCCGGAATTCCGCAAGATCAACCTGCTCGTCCTCACCCCCGCGACGCTGGCCGGCAAGGAAGACATCGCCGACGCCGACGTGAAGGCGTTCTACGACGCCAACCAGGCCCGCTTCGGCACGCCGGAGCGCCGGGTGATCGACCAGATCGTGTTCCCCAACGCCGACGAGGCCAAGGCCGCCGCCGACCGGATCGCCGCCGGCACCTCCTTCGCCGACATCGCCGCCGAGCGGAAGCTGGAGGCCAAGGACACCGCGCTCGGCACGGTGACCCGCGCCGACATCTTCGACGCCGCCATCGCGGACGCCGCCTTCGCGCTCGCCGCCGAGGGCACCAGCGGCGTGGTGAACGGCCGCTTCGGTCCGGTGATCGTGCATGTCGGCGCCATCACCCCGGCCTCGGTGAAGCCGCTCGACGAGGTGGCCGCCGAGATCCGCAAGGAACTTCAGCTCGACACCGCCCGCCGGGCGCTGCTCGCCGCCTATGACAAGATCGAGGACGACCGCAACGCCGGCGCCACCCTCGCAGAAGCCGCCTCCAAAGCCGGGCTGACGCTGCAGACCCTCGACACCGACGCCCAGGGCAACACGCCGGACGGCACCGCCATCCCTGCCCTGCCGTCGCGCTCGGACGTGCTGCGCCTCGCCTTCGCTACCGAGGTCGGCGCGCAGAACGACCCGATCACCCTGCCGCAGAACACCGGCGCGCAGGGCGGCCAGGACGGCGGCTATGTCTGGTACGACGTGACCGACGTCACCGCCCCGCGCGAGCGCACCTTCGAGGAAGCGCGCGCACAGGTGCTGGCCCGCTGGAAGGAGGACGAGACGGCGCAGGCGCTCGACGCCAAGCTCGCCGAGCTCAAGAAGAAGATCGCCGACGGCGCCGCCTTCGACCTCACCATCGCCGATGCCGGGCTGGAGCTGCGCACCGCCAACGGCCTGCGCCGCGGCCGCGCCAATGAGGGCGTGCCGCAGGAGGCGATCAACGCCATCTTCGACACCCGCGACGGCGCGGTGGGCAGCGCCCCGCTGCCGGGCGACGACCGCCTGCTGTTCAAGGTGACCGGCGTCAACATTCCCGCCGAGGCGCCGCAGAACGACAAGATCATCGCCGATATCGGCCAGAGCATGCAGAACGACCTGATGACCGAGTATCTGGTGCAGCTGCAGAGCGACCTCGGCGCCAAGATCAACCGCGCCGCCCTCGACCAGATCGTCGGCGTACCCGCCGACGCGGTGAACTGAGCCGACGGGAAGCGAGGACCTTGCGATGAACCTCAATCCCGACGCGGAAGCCTTCGCGAGCGCCTATGCGCGCGGCGAGGCGCAGGTGATCGGCGAGACGCTGGTCGCCGATCTCGAAACCCCGGTCTCGGCCTATCTGAAGATCGCCGCCGAGCGGGCGAACTCCTTCCTGCTCGAATCCGTCGAGGGCGGCGCCACCCGTGGGCGCTACTCGATGATCGGCATGGAGCCGGACCTGATCTGGCGTTGCCGCGATGGCCGTGCCGAGATCAACCGCCGCGCCGCGCTCGATCCCGACACGTTCGAGCCGTGCACGCAGCCGCCGCTGGCCTCGCTGCGGGCGCTGGTCGAGGAATCGCGCATCGCCCTGCCCGACGGCGCGCCGCCGATGGCGGCCGGCGTGTTCGGCTATCTCGGCTACGACATGGTGCGGCAGATGGAGCGCCTGCCGCAGGCCAAGCCCGACCTGCTCGGCGTGCCGGATTCGATCTTCATCCGCCCGACCGTAATGGTGGTCTTCGACGCGGTGCGCGACGAGGTGACGGTGGTGACACCGGTGCGCCCCGCCGCCGGCGTCAGCGCCACCGCCGCGCTGGAAGCGGCGCGCGCGCGCATCGAGCGTGTGGTGGCGGCGCTGGAAGGCACCCTGCCCACTCAAGGCACCGAGGACGCGCTGCACCAGCTGGTGGTGCCGGTCTCCAACACCGCGCCGGACGCCTACCGGGCGATGGTGGACCGGGCGAAGGAATACATCCGCGCCGGCGACATCTTCCAGGTGGTGCTCTCGCAGCGCTTCGACGCGCCCTTCACCCTGCCGCCCTTCGCGCTCTACCGGGCGCTGCGGCGGATCAACCCGGCGCCGTTCCTGGTCTATTTCAACTTCGGCGGCTTCTCGCTGGTGTGCTCCTCGCCGGAAATCCTGGTCCGGCTGCGCGACAACACCGTCACCATCCGCCCGATCGCCGGCACCCGCCGGCGCGGCGCCACCCCGCAGGAGGACAAGGCGCTGGAGGTCGAGCTGCTCGCCGACCCGAAGGAGCGCGCCGAGCATCTCATGCTGCTCGACCTCGGCCGCAACGATGTCGGCCGCGTCGCCGCCATCGGCACGGTGGAGGTGACCGAGAGCTTCCTCATCGAGCGCTACAGCCAGGTGATGCACATCGTGTCGAATGTCGAGGGCGACCTCGACCCGAAGCACGACGCGCTGGATGCGCTGGCGGCGGGCTTTCCCGCCGGCACCGTCTCGGGGGCGCCGAAGGTGCGGGCGATGGAGATCATCGACGAGCTGGAGCGGGACAAGCGCGGCATCTATGCCGGCGCCATCGGCTATTTCGGCGCCGATGGCGAGATGGACACCTGCATCGTGCTGCGCACCGCCGTGGTGAAGGACGGCAAGATGCACGTGCAGGCCGGCGCCGGCATCGTCTACGACTCGGATCCCGAGAGCGAGCAGCAGGAATGCGCCAACAAGGCCAGGGCGCTGTTCCGCGCCGGCGAGGAGGCGGTGCGTTTCGCCGCCCGGGCCGGCAGGGGTCAGTGAACGGACCGGCCTCTGGCCGGGCGGGGTCGCCGAACGGGTTGACCAAGGGCCGGCGAGGGACGCGAAGCGGGCCAACCTCGGGCCGGCTGGACGGTGATCGCCGGCGGCAGGCCTGAGCCTGTCCGCCGGCCGTCCGGAAGATTTCGACACCGGAAGCCGGCGGCGGTGGAAGGCCGCCGGTGGTCAAGGCTGCCCGAGGACATCGGCCTGGGGCTCCCCGCTGTCGCCCGGGCTTCCGACCGGGACGGTGCGCGACCGGCAGGCCGGCCGCAGTTCCACGGAACGCGCCGGCTCACGGTTGCGGCGCTCGCGGTTACGATTTGGTGGTCGTACAGACCAGCTTGCCATCATGGCCATAGACCCTCAGCTGCGCGGTCCAGCCGGCCGCTCCGACATAGGCCGTCGCCAGCCGGCCGTTTTCCAGATCGCCGACCTCGAACTCGCCGCCCTGCCGGGAGGTGGACACGTTGCCGGAGGCACCCGAGCGGACGACCAGCACATACTGGCCCTTCGCCACGTCCTGAGAGTCGAGCACGGCCTCGAGCTTGACCATGCCGTTGCGCTCGACGACCTCGATGTGACACGGCGGCATGGCCGCGGCGGTCATGATCATTTCGGCACCCTTCCTGGGAAATGGAGCGGCCGACGGACACTCATCGATGACCGCCGGCCGCCCGATGGTTCTGGACGTGTCGTTCAATACTGCACGATCACCGAGGAATTGCCCTTGCCCACCTGGGTGGTGGTGGCTTCGTTGTACTTGCCGAACTGCAGGGTGCCGGACACATTGTTCTTGCCGACCTGCACCGTCAGGGCCTCGTTCTTCTTGCCGAACTGGCCGATGCCGGAAACGTTGCCCTTGCCGGCCTGAAGCGAGACCGCCTCGTTCTTCTTGCCGACCTGGCCGATGCCGGAATAGTTGCCCTTGCCGACCTGACCGATGCCGGCCTGGTTGCCCTTGCCGGTCTGCGAGACATCAGCCTCGTTGCCAGCCGCATTGGCCAGCGGGATGGTGACCAGGATCATGGCGGAAGCCAGCAGTACAGATGCGAGTTTCATGGCTAATCTCCTTGGGTTTTGATTTATTTCCCCGTCGCCGTCGACGGCGTCAGGAAAGTAGCCGCAGCTCTACCGAGATACTTGACCGAAATCCGACCAGACTTCTGGTGCGTTTCTGCATCAAATCAGCGCGATTTCACGTCGATCTGACCCAGCTAGCCTGCCCCTTGGTCCATTCGTACTATCGCGCTGGCGTATCTACCTGCCGGAACGGCCCATTGGACGGTCCACTCGCCGTAATATCCTACCCAACCTCCGGTTTTCCTTGGTGGAATCACCGCCGGGAATAGCCCGATGGACCATCCGCGGGGTTCCAGGCGCCGACGAGGCCTCTGCGGGACCGTCTGGCGAAGGGTCGGCGGTAAGCCGACGAAGCAAAAGCCCGGCGGCTGCGGCGACATGGAGCCGCCCAGGCACGCTTGCCGGCGAGCGGCGCGCCGACGCGGGCAACAAGCGCGCGCGAGGCACACGGCGGCGGCGCGTGACGTCCGCATGTGCTCGCCACATGCTGCGCTCGCCACGTGCGCTCGCGCGAACCCTCGCGCGCGAGCACGCGTACATTCCCGTCATGACCGCGCCCGCCATGACCGCGGGCGCCTCGCCGGCCCGCACCGAAGGGCCGGATCGACGCGGGCGGCGGCCGGCCGCCCCTTCCGGAGCCACCGTCCGCGACCGCGCTGCGTCGCTCTGCGATCGCCGCCGGCAAGGCGCGATCGGTCGGCCGGCATCTTCTTCCTCGTCGCGATGTCCCTGCACGGCCGCACGCCCTACGCGCAACCAGCAGGCGCGCTCATGGCTCGACGGGACGGGAAGACGGGGGAGAAGGGGAGAGGCCGGCGCCTGCCAGAACATTCGCCGGCTTTGGGAGGATCAGTTCTGCACCACGACGAGCGAATTCATCTGGCCGGACTGCCGGGCGAAGATGCGGTTGTCCTGGCCGCCCTGGAAGATCTGCGCCAGATTGACGATGCCCGACTGGATCAGCGTCGTCGTATTCCGCATGCCGACCTGAAGCACCCGCGCGACATTCACCCGCCCGGTCTGGGCGATCACCGCGGTGTTCTGGATGCCGTATTGCTTGACCTTGGCCCGGCTGTTCATTCCCGACTGCAGAACGTCGGTGATGTTCCATCCGCCATATTGCGCGACCTTGGTGCGGTTGTAGCGCCCGGACTGGTCGACGGCCGCGTAGTTGTCCCGCCCCATCTGACCGATGGCACTGAAATTTTCCCGCCCGCTCTGGCTGATGCCGGCGGCATTGCCCGCGCCGGCTTGCGACACAGATGCCCTGTTGCTGTCGGCCTCCGCCTGGGTAATGGCGGCGAGAACGAAAGCGGCGACACAGAGTGCGACTTTGATCTTCATGACAGACCTGCTTGATTGGAGTGACATCCGAGCAGATGGTCAATAAACCTAGCGCACGCGATCTACTTTACCTTAATTCTACCAGCATCTTGGGAGATATATTCATCGCTCCGGTGCGAATATGGGAAACTCTGATCAGTTTATCCCGGCGGAATAGTCCGATCGTACCAAGTCGATAGCATTCAGATGAAGCCCGACAGCAGGGACAGAAGGTTCTGCATCTGCATCTGCCGATGCAGGCCGAGCCGGTTCATCGCCGAGGCCAGCTGGTTGTGAACGGTGTTCTTGGAGACCTGCCGCGACTGGGCGATCTCGGTGCTCGACTCGCCATTGGCGAGCGCGCAGGCGAGGCTTGCCTCGGTGGCGCTGAGCCCCAGCACCGCCCGCACGGCATCCGGCTTGAGGGAGTCGTTGCGGCCGAGCTCGCGGATGCTCAGAAGGGCGACGCGCTCCGGCAGGGCGATCGCCGGCTTGAACGGGATCGAGCTGTGGCCGTTGCGGGTCGAGGTGGCGAGGCTGACCAGCCAGCCATGCGAATTGATGCCGCCGCGCACCCAGAACACCTTCTGTTCGATCCGGCCGGCGATGACGGCGTCGAGATGTTCGTGGATCTGGCTGCCGAGCTCGGCACTGCGGATCTCGAACTCCCCGTCGGAGATGCCGATGTCGGGATTGTCGGTGGTGAGCGCGATGAACGCCCGGTTGGCCAGCACGATCCGGAGATCGGAGCGCACCAGCGCCCGCGGCGTCGGGGCGTTGGTGAAGATGAACTCCATCCGTTCCGCCAGTTCGCGCTGCCGGACCAGTTCGCGATGGGTCTTGAAGGCGATCTGCAGATAGGGGAGGAGCGCCATGACCTCCTCCCTCTGCCGCAAGCAGGCCTTGGAGGAATTGTGCGGGTGGACCATGAGCAGCGCGAAGCGACGCTGTCCCTCGCGGGCGATCAGGATACCCGACAGCACCCCATGCTCGCCGAAGGCGCCGCACAGGCTGCGGACCTCGGGACGCAATGCGACATCACGCAGTTCCAGCTCGAAGGCCGCACCCTGCCCCAGCGACTGGGTGGTCGCGTCGAAGAAGGCGACCAGATCGGGACACAGCAGCGTCGATTTCGGTACGCCGCGCGCGACGATGGCGATCTTGTCGCCGTCGCCATTGCCATGACCGTGGCCATTTCCGTGGCCGTTGCCGTGGCCATTTCCATTGCCGTTCCCGTTGCCATGGCCGTGGCCGCTTCCGTGGCCGTTGCCGTTGCCCAGGCCGAGGAAGAAGCCGACATCCGCGCCTGTCCGCGCCAAGACGCTGGCAAGGACCTCGTCCCAGAGCTCCGGAGAAATCGCTGCTTCCTGAATGGTCGTGATGATCGATGTTCGCCACGAGTCCGCATCAACGTCGCACATCATGGTCGGCCGCCCCCGACTCTACTGGACTGGATTACACAGGAACCGCCCAGAACCCGCACAATTTTGAACTGAATTGGAATATTTTCAAGGGGACACCAAATCCCCCTTACGGCAGGCGCGCCACCGCCCCGCACGTCTGCGCCTGTTCGTCCCCGTCCGTGCGACGCCAACCCGCGCTGAGACGACGTCAATCGCCTCGCAGCGTCGCGAATACCGGGATGAAGGGCGGAGCCATGATCGTCCTCAGGATACCGTCAGAAGTCTAATACCCCCGGATAGGGGTATCACTGGTTGCATCCCCGCGCGCACGTTATCGTCTGCGCCATGCTTCCGAGACAGGCGCTTGACCAACAACTTGCGGAACTTGGCCGGATAATCGTCCGATTTCCGAATAAACTATATGAGGGCGAATGCGTATTGCCGAAGAGAAATGCCGCTACGTAAGTCCACGCCCTCCGGCCCCTCCCGAGCGTCGGCATGCGCGCCGACATAATTCATTACCGTGGCGGACGATCATACCGGGCGCCGGGGGCGCTCCTCGGCAGCACCCTTGGCTTGACCCGGCACCGGAGCGCATCCTAAGTGTTCCCCTGGAAACGTTCTGGAACCGTCGCCGGGCCGATCTGCACGACAGACCTTCCCGGCGGGGCCAGCGACTGAGACGGAAGACGGCGCCCTCGAGGGGGCCGCATCGGGGTAGCGCGGTGACAATGTACAGGGTGCGTGGCGAGCGATGGCGTGGCGGGTTTTGACCTCGCTGCCGGGTGCGGCTTGACCCCGCGCCTTCCCGCATCCTAGAGCTTTTCGCAAAGGCGGAAGCTCGCCGCTCGAACGGACCCGCGATGATCCTTCTCGTCGACAATTACGACAGCTTCACCTGGAACCTCGTCCACTATCTCGGCGGGTTGGGAGTGGAGGTGGACGTGCGCCGCAACGACACCCTCACCACCGACGAGGCGCTGGCGCTGAAGCCCGAAGCCATCGTCATCTCCCCCGGCCCGGCGACGCCCAACGAGGCCGGCATCTGCCTCGACCTGATCGCCCGCGCTGCCGGCGACGGCGTGCCGGTGTTCGGCGTCTGCCTCGGCCACCAGGCGATCGGCCAGGTGTTCGGCGGCGAGGTGGTGCGCGCGCCGCTGCCGCTGCACGGCAAGATGAGCGACATCCACCATCGCGGCGAGAGCGTGTTCCGTGGCATCAACGGCCCGTTCCGGGCGACGCGCTACCACTCGCTGATCGTCAAGCGCGACACCCTGCCCGCCCCGCTCGCCATCACGGCGGAGACCGAGGACGGGCTGATCATGGGCCTGTCCCACAAGGAGCTGCCGGTGCACGGGGTGCAGTTCCACCCCGAGAGCATCGCCTCCGAGCACGGCCGGACCATCCTCAAGAATTTCCTCGACCTCGCCCGCGCCTGGAACGCCGGCCCGCGCCGTTCGCGCGCGGCCTGAGGCGGGAGCGGAGACGAAAGCGGAGCAGAGAGCGGGGACCATGGAGAATTTGAAGGCCGTCATCGGCAAGATCGCCACCGGCGCCACGCTGACGCGCGCCGAGGCGGCGGGCGCCTTCGACATCATGATGTCCGGCGAGGCGACGCCCTCGCAGATCGGCGCGGTGCTGATGGGCCTGCGCGTGCGCGGCGAGGATGTCGAGGAAATCGCCGGCGCGGTGACCACCATGCGCGCCAAGATGCTGCGGGTTTCCGCCCCGCCCGGCGCGGTCGACGTGGTCGGCACCGGCGGCGACGCCTCCGGCTCCTACAACATCTCCACCTGCGCCTCCTTCATCGTCGCCGGCGCCGGCGTGCCGGTGGCCAAGCACGGCAACCGGGCGCTGTCCTCCAAATCCGGCGCCGCCGACGTGCTGATGGCGCTCGGCGTGAAGATCGACCTCTCGCCGGCCGGCATCTCCCGCTGCATCGCGGATGCCGGCATCGGCTTTATGTTCGCCCCGGCGCATCATCCGGCGATGAAGCATGTCGGCCCGACCCGGGTGGAAATGGGCACCCGCACCATCTTCAACCTGATCGGCCCGCTGTCGAACCCCGCCGGGGTGACGCGGCAGATGGTCGGCGTGTTCGCGCGCGGCTGGATCGAACCGCTGGCCGAGGTGCTGCGCACGCTGGGCTCCGAGCGCGCCTTCGTGGTGCACGGCTCCGATGGGCTCGACGAGATCACCACCACCGGGCCGACCTATGTCGCCGAGCTGCGCGATGGCAAGCTGTCGAGCTTCGAGATCGAGCCGGAGCGCTTCGGCCTCGCGCGGGCGACGCCGGAGGCGCTGAAGGGCGGCGACGGCGCGGTGAACGCGCTCGCCTTGCGCGCCGTACTCAACGGCGCGAAGAACGCCTATGCCGATATCTCGCTGCTGAACGCCGCCGCCGCTCTGGTGGTGGCCGGCAAGGCCGACGCGATCGGCGAAGGGCTGGAGCTCGCCCGCTGGAGCCTGAATGGCGGCCATGCGGAAGCCGCGCTGGCGCGGCTGGTCGCGGTCTCCAACGACATCGAGGAGTAAGACGCGATGGCGGACATTCTCGAGAAGATCGGCGCCTACAAGCGCGAGGAGATCGCCGCGGCCAAGCTGAAGGTGCCGCCGGCCGAGATCGCCGCCCGCGCCGCTGCCGCCCCTGCCCCGCGCGGCTTCCTGAAGGCCATCGAGGCCGAGATCGCCGCCGGCAGGACCGCGCTGATCGCCGAGATCAAGAAGGCCAGCCCGTCCAAGGGGCTGATCCGCCCCGACTTCGATCCGCCGGCGCTGGCCAAGGCCTATGAGGCCGGCGGCGCCGCCTGCCTTTCGGTGCTCACCGACACGCCCTCCTTCCAGGGCGCGCCGGAATTCCTCACCGCCGCCCGCGCCGCCTGCGCCCTGCCCGCGCTGCGCAAGGATTTCCTCTACGACACCTATCAGGTCGAGGAGGCCCGTGCCTGGGGCGCCGACTGCATCCTCGTCATCATGGCCTCGGTGGACGATGCGCTGGCGCGCGACCTCGTCGACGCCGCGCACGGCCTCGGCATGGACGCGCTGGTCGAGGTGCACGACGATGCCGAGCTCGACCGGGCCCTGAAGCTGCCGGCGCGGCTGGTCGGCATCAACAACCGCAACCTGCGCAATTTCGAGGTAACGCTCGCCACCTCCGAGCGGCTGGCGCCGCGCATCCCGGCCGACCGGGTGATCGTCGGCGAGAGCGGCATCTTCACCCCCGACGACATCGCCCGGCTGGCGCAGGTGAACATCCGCACCATCCTGGTCGGCGAGAGCCTGATGCGGCAGCAGGACGTCACAGCGGCGACGCGGACGCTGCTCGCCGGCCCAGCGGCCGGCAACGCGCTCAGCCGCGCGGGCTGACCCGATGGGCGCTCCCGAGCAGCCGAAGCTCTCGCATATCGACGCCAGCGGCGCCGCCAACATGGTCGACGTCGCCGACAAGGCGGTGACCGACCGTATCGCGCTGGCCGAGGGCCGCGTGGTGATGCTGCCGGAGACGCTGGCGCTCATCGAGAGCGGCAACGCCAAGAAGGGCGATGTGATCGGCACCGCCCGGCTCGCCGGCATCATGGCCGCCAAGCGCACCCATGAGCTGATCCCGCTCTGCCACGCACTGCTGCTCTCCAAGGTGGCGGTGGAGATCGAGGCCGACGCCTCCCTGCCCGGCCTGCACGTGCGCGCGAGCGTGCGCACCGCCGGCCAGACCGGCGTCGAGATGGAGGCGCTCACCGCGGTGTCGGTCGCCTGCCTCACCATCTACGACATGGCGAAGGCGGTGGACCGCGGCATGCGCATCGAGGGCATAAGGGTGCTGGAGAAGGCCGGCGGCCGCTCCGGTCACTGGACGGCGGACTGAGAGATCGCAGCGACCATGGCCAAGACCGCATTGATGCCGCTTGAGGAGGCGCTGGAGCGCCTGCTGTCGCAAGCCGAGGTTCTGCCGGCGGAGACCGTGGCGCTCGACGCCGCGCTCGGGCGCGTGCTCGCCGCCCCGGTGGTGGCGCGCCGCACCACGCCGGGCCGCGACGTCTCGGCGATGGACGGCTACGCGGTGCGCGCCGCCGACGCGACGCAGGGCGCGCTGCTTGAGGTCGTCGGCGAATCCGCCGCCGGGCGCCCCTATTCCGGCACGCTCGCCCCCGGACAGGCGGTACGTCTGTTCACCGGCGCGGTGGTGCCGGACGGTGCCGACGCGGTGGTGATCCAGGAGGACACCGCGCGCGAGGGGGCCGCCGTCCGCATCAACGAGGCCGCCATCGCCGGCCGGCACATCCGCAAGGCCGGCGGCGACTTCCGCGACGGCGAGACGGTGCTGGAGGCCGGCCACCGCCTGCGGGCGCGCGATCTCGCGCTGGTCGCCGCCTGCGACCTCGCTTCAGTGCAGGCGACCCGGCGTCCCCGCGTGGGCCTCCTCTCCACCGGCGACGAGCTGGTGCGCCCGGGATTGGGCGCCGAGGCGCATCAGGTGATCCTGTCCAACATCTACGCGGTCGGCGGCGTCGCCCGGCTGGCCGGCGCCGAGGTAGTCGACCTCGGCATATTGCCGGACCGGATGGACGACACCCGCGCGGGCATCCGCGCCGCCCGCGACGCCGGGCTCGACGTGCTGGTGACCTCGGGCGGCGCCTCGGTCGGCGACCACGATCTCGTCGCCCCGGCGCTGACCGCCGAGGGCGCCGCGCTGGCGGTACACAAGATCGCGCTGCGGCCGGGCAAGCCGCTGATGTTCGGCCGGTTTCCGGCCCCAGGCTCGGCGCATGTGCTCGGCCTGCCCGGCAACCCGGTCTCGGCCTATGTCTGCGCCCTCATCTTCCTGCGCCCGCTGCTGCGCCGCCTCCAGGGCGAGGCGGGGGTCGGCGGGCTGGAGCTGGTGCCGGCCGAACTCGCGGCCGACGTGAAGGCCAACGACCACCGCATGGACTTCATGCGGGCGCAGATCACCGGCCATCGCGCCGGGATACCGCAGGTCCGCCCGATGCCGGTGCAGGATTCCTCCATGCTGAGCCTGCTCTCGCGCGCCGACGTGCTGCTGGTGCGCGGCCCGAACGCCCCCGCCGCCAAGGCCGGCGAGACTTGCGAGATTCTGCCGCTGGAGGATTGACCCGGCACGTCCGAGGCTGTGTGCTGTCCCATAGCAAGATGCAAGGGATTCCAGCACGATGGACATCGACATCCCCGAGGTGAGGGCCGAGGTCGAAGCGGCGTTCGCCCGCTACGAGCAGGCGCTGGTCAGCAATGATGTGGCGGCGCTCGACGACCTATTCTGGGACGATGCCCGCACCATCCGCTATGGCGGCGGCGAAAACCTCTACGGCATCGGTGCCATCCGCGCCTTTCGCGCCGCCCGCTCGCCCGTCGGGCTGGAGCGCACGCTGGACGGCACGGTGATCACCACCTATGGCCGCGACATGGCCATCGCCGCGACGCTGTTCCGCCGCGCCTCCGCGCCCGGCAAGGTCGGCCGGCAGATGCAGACCTGGATGCGCACCGCCGGGGGATGGAAAGTCGTCGCCGCCCATGTCAGCCTGATCGCCGAACCGGCGTGAGCGTCGATTCCGGCCTGCGCTGGAAAATCGCCGCAACAAACCACTATCCGAACCTGCCGCTAGCTGAACCTTCCGCCTGAAACCGAGCCTGCCGAGAGCCGATGACCCGTTTCCACATCCCCGCCACCGCCCCCGCCCGGAGGGCACCCGTGCCGCGCGCCGGCCGGCGGGGCTGACATGTCGCTTCCCGAAAGTCCCGTCGCCCTCGCCGTGCCGCCTACCGCCGCCGCTGCCACCACGGCGCGCCCCGGTCGCCGGACCCGCGCCGAGGATATTCGCGAACAGCTCGCCGACGAGATCACCCGTGGCCAGCAGCCGCCCGGCACCTTGCTGGACGAGAGCGCGCTGGCGGCCCGCTTCGGCGTGTCGCGCACCCCGGTGCGCGAGGCGATCCGCGAGCTCGCCGCCTCCGGCCTGATCGACGCCCGTCCGCATCGCGGTGCCATCGTCGCCCGGCCGAGCTTCGAGCGGCTGCAGAACATGTTCGAGGTGATGGCCGAGCTCGAGGCGCTGTGCGCCGGCCTGTGCGCGCAGAACATCAACCCGGCCGAGCGGCGCCGGCTGGAAACGCTGCACGCCGACATGGGCGAGATGATGCGGCTCGGCGACTTCGCCGCCTATCGCGAGGCGAACGAGCAGTTCCATGCCTCGATCTATGCCGGCGGGCACAATGACTATCTGGTCGAGCTGACGCTGGCGACGCGGCAGCGGCTCTCGCCGTTCCGCCGGGCGCAGTTTCGCGCGCTGGGGCGCCTCGCCCTCTCGCATCTGGAGCACGACCGGGTGGTCACCGCCATCCTGCGCGGCGACCGCGATGGGGCGGCGATGGCGATGCGCGACCACATCGCCATCGTTCACGACGCGTATGAGAAATACGCGCAACTGATTTGATATCGCTGGACTTTCCGACCCCGGCGCCAGCGGCGCGCGGGACTCGTTGATCCCGGCGCCGGACGCCGTGCCTCACCCCGCCGCCGGGATGCCGGCAGCCTGGCGCTGACGCTGGTCGTCGGCGAGGAAGCCGCGCCAGCCGCCGAATTCGGTAATGTCGCGCGCATCGCGCGCCGCCACCGCCTCCAGCGCGAAGCCCTTCACCCGGCTGCCATCCTCCAGCTGGATGGTGGCGATGCCGAGCGGCGCGGGAATGGCGTCGACGAAGCCGGCGAAGGCCTCGGCGGGCAGCGCCCAGATCTCGCAGTCGATCGCCCCGCCGCTGCCCGGCTCAACCCGCAGCAGGCCCGGACGGCGCACCCGCCCTTCGGGGAGCGCGTAGAGCCGGTAATCCTCGCTGGTGCGCGCCCGGCGCAGGAACACCCCACCCGCCGCCAGCAGCTCGCCATTGAGCGGCAGGCCTGACAGATGCGCCCCGAACAGCGCGAGGGCGTGATAGCCCGCGCCCGGCTGCGGCACGGCCTGGGGCAGCGCCGGCAGCGGCAGGCCGGTGGCGCCCATCGGCAGGTCGGTCGCGGCATGGAAGGCGGCGGCGATGGCGGCGAGCTGCGCGTCGCGCCCTGCCCCGGCCAGCAGCGTGACGCCCACCGGCGCCCCGTCCGGCCGCATCCCCGACGGCACGGCGATGCCGCACATGTCGAGCAGGTTCACGAAGTTGGTATAGATGCCGAGATTGGAATTGAGCCGCACCGGATCGGCCAGCATCTCCTCCACCGTGTAGACGGTCGGCATGGTCGGCACCATCAGCGCGTCGCAGCCATCGAGGCTGGCGCGGGCGCGCGCCGCCAGCTCGACCCGGCGGTAATGCGCGCGGAACGCTTCGACGGCGGTGCGCCGCCGCCCTTCCTCGATGATGGAGCGCACCACCTCGTTGAAGCTGTCCGGCTTCGATTCGAGGAAGGGGCCGACGGCGGCGTAGCGCTCGGCCACCCAGGGCCCCTCATAGAGCAGCTTCGCCGTCTCGTAGAACGGCTCCATGGCGATCTCGACGATGCGGGCGCCGAGCGAGGCCAGCCGCGCGATCGCCTGCGTGAAGGCGGCTTCCGCCTGGCGGTCGCCGAGGAACAGCCGGTCCTCCGGCCGCGGCACGGCGATGCGCGCCGCCGCCGGGAAGGCGCCGGGCGCGCCGAGCGGCAGCGGACGCGAGAATGGATCGGCCTCGTCCGGCCCGGCCATCGCCCGCAGCGCGGTGAAGGCATCCTCGACGGTGAGGCCGAATACCGAGATGCAGTCGAGCGTGCGGCAGGCCGGCACCAGCCCGGCCGTGGAAACCAGGCCGAGGCTCGGCTTGATGCCGACGACGTTGTTGAGGCCGGCGGGGATGCGGCCCGAACCGGCGGTATCGGTGCCGAGCGAGAACGCCACCAGCCCCGCCGCCACCGCGACGCCGGAGCCGGAGCTGGAGCCGCCGGGGATGAGATCGGCGCGCACTGCATTGCGCGGCGTGCCATAGGGCGAGCGGGTGCCGTTCAGCCCGGTGGCGAACTGGTCGAGATTGGTCTTGCCGATGACGATGGCACCGGCGCGCTTCAGCCGGGCGACGGCGGTGGCGTCGCGCGCGGCGACATAGGCGAAGTCCGGGCAGGCGCAGCTGGTCGGCAGGCCGGCGACGTCGATATTGTCCTTCACCGCGAAGGGCACGCCATAGAGCGGCAGTTGCGCCGGATCCCGCCCCTCCAGCGCCGCCAGCTGCTCGGCGAGCGCCTCCGGGCCGACCAGCGCGGTGAACACCGAGGGATCGGCGTGACGCTCGATCCGCTCCAGGCAGGCGGCGACGGTGCGCGCGGGGGTCGAGCGGCCGGAGCGGTGTGCGTGGAGGATTTCGGCGATCGTGGCGGACAATGCGGGTCTCCCGGCTGAGCAGATCACAAAACTGCATATAACATGAGCAATCAATATGACATTGCATACACTAGTCGGAGCCCGCCGCCGCGTCGACCGCTTAGCGCTTTATTTACCGATTGTGGAACACAAAAAGAACGGATAGTGTTTGTTCGTGATTTGTTTCATTTTGCCTGACCGCTGGGGACGGACCTGCGCTGATGCTCACCCGCAAGCAACACGAACTGCTTCGCTTCATCCATGAACGGCTGAAGGAGAGCGGCGTGCCGCCATCCTTCGAAGAGATGAAGGAAGCGCTCGACCTCCGGTCCAAGTCCGGCATTCACCGGCTGATCACCGCCCTGGAGGAGCGCGGCTTCATTCGCCGCCTGCCGAACCGCGCGCGGGCACTGGAGGTGATCCGCCTGCCGGAGACGGTGCAGGCGGCACCCAAGGCGGCGGCGCCGGCTCCGGCGCGCAGCTTCGCGCCGAGCGTGATCGAAGGCAGCCTCGGCCGTGCCAAGCCGACCGCGCCGCCGGCCGCCGAGGAGGAATTGGCCCGGCCGATCCCGATCCCGGTGATGGGCCGCATCGCCGCAGGCTCGCCGATCTCCGCCATCCAGTCGGCCAGCCAGACCATCGCCATGCCAGCGGACATGCTGGGCAGCGGCGAGCATTTCGCGCTGGAAGTACGCGGCGATTCGATGATCGAGGCCGGCATTCTCGACGGCGACCTGGCGCTGATCCGTCGCGGCGACACCGCCGAGAACGGCTCGATCGTGGTGGCGCTGATCGATGACGAGGAGGCGACGCTGAAGCGCCTGCGCCGCAAGGGCGCCTCCATCGCGCTGGAAGCCGCCAACCCGGCCTACGAGACCCGCATCTTCGGACCGGACCGGGTGCGCATCCAGGGCCGGCTGGTCGGCCTGTTCCGCCGTTACTGAGCCGCCGGGACGCGACGGGCTGGCGCGCCAGCGCAGGGCGGAATCTCTGACGGCGGGATGCCTGTTCGTGCGGGCCTGTGACGCCGATGGGCGCACGCGGCAGCGCACGGAAGAGCGCGGACCTACCTGGAACGGATAGCGGGCGGTGCCGGGAGCAGTGACGATCAGGGGCGCGCCCCGACGTCGCGTGCCGAGTATCGCCGACGTTGCGATACACATCCCATGCTAGGCGTTAGGCAGCGCGAGGCGCGTGCCATTCGGCAGGCGGGCCTCGATGGGGCACCAGCGATCGTCGGGCTCGAGCCGTGGACAGCTAGGACCCCGGCAACCAGGGGCGCGTGCCGTCCGGCGGGCGAGCCTCGATGCGCCGCCACCGACCATCGGGCTCGAGCCGCAGCGCGGTGCCGGCGCCCTCACCCGCGCGATCGAGCTGCACCACCTCGGCGGCGCAATCCGCCGGCGCCTTGAAGCGTGTCAGCACCAGCGCCGCGCGCCGGCAATCATCGGCCAGCGCGGCGGGATCGAGCGGATAGGCGACCAGTCGGCCATCACGCGCCGGCAGCACGCAGCCCAACGCATCGCAACGCGCGGCGACGCTTCCGGCTGGTGGCGAGCTGGCGGATCCCGAAGCGGACGCGAGGGTCGACAGAAGGTCGGCAGCCGTCGCGACATCGGAAAGGCCGGGCTGCGGCATCCCAGCCTGCGCCGCGCCGGACGATGGCGCGACGGCGCGCGCAGCGGACTGAGCGTTTTCGAGTTCCGCCGTCAACGGGCCCCCGGAATCAGGCCGGGTAGGTCCCTGCCCGGAAGCCGGTGCATTGTTGGGCGGGCGCGAAGAGGACGCTGTCGCGGACGGCCCGGCGCCCGCCGCCGGCGGCGGGACAGGACTGACGGCGGAGGCGGTCGGTGACGCGGCGTTCGGGGAAGCTTGAGTGTCCGGGGGAGGTATCAAACCGCTCGCCAACAGGGACGCTCCCGCGGATAGCTGCGCGTCGATCGGCGGCGGGACACGACTGACGGCGGGGGCTGTCGGCGACGCGGCGGTCGGGGAAGCTTGAGTGTCCGGGGGAGGTTCCAAACCGCTCGCCGACAGGGACGCTCTCGCGGATAGCTGGGCGTCTATCGGCGGCGGGACAGGACTGACGGCGGGAGCGGTCGGCGACGTGGCGTTCGGGAAAGCTTGAGTGTCCGGGGGAGGTTCCAAACCGCTCGCCGACAGGGGCATTGTCGCGGACGGCACCGCGGCCGCTGGTAGTGCCGGGACGCGACCCGCGGCGGGGGCGGTCGGCGAGGTGGCGGTCGGGGAAATCGGAGATTGCGAGGGGCGTATCAAACCGGCCACCACGCCACTCGCCGGCACCGTCTCCCGCCTGATCGTCGTCCTGGCCGCCCCAGCCGCCTCCCCTGCCGCCACGCCCTTGCCGCGCCGGCCCTCGGCCGAGAGCCATTGCTCGGCGGCGAAGCGCTCGGCGAGGCCCTTGCGGCGGTCGCCCATCAAAGCGAGCTCGCCGCCCGGGCCGCGCACCGCCACCGTCCGCGCCTGTGCATCGATCAGCACGTCGAGCGGGCGGGCGGCGAGGATCGGCCCGCCGGCGGCGAGCGCCAGCAGCGCCGCGGCCAGCGACAGGCGCGTGCGCAGCAGGCACAGGGCGAGAAAGGCCAGGGTGATCAATACCAGGCTGGCCAGCGGCATAGCCGGCACGCCGCCATCGGCGCCGGGCAGCGCAGCCACCCAGCGCGCGACGGCGTTCATGGCGTCGATGCCCCAGCCCATCACCCGGAAGGCCGGCCCCTCCCAGCCGAACGGCATGGCCAGCGTGCCGACGAGGCCGGCCGGCATGATCACGAAGCTCACCAGTGGCGTGGCGACGAGATTGGCGATGAGGCTCAGCGGCGCGAGGCGCTGGAAATGGTAGGCGGCATAGGGCGCGGTGGCGAGCCCGGCGGCCAGCGAGGTCAGCGCCAGAGCCGCCAGCCAGCGCGTCGGGCCGGAGGCATACCACGGCACCCGGCCGGTTCCGGCGGCAAGGAGCCGGCGGCCGCCGCGCTCATAGACGACGATCAGCGCCAGCGTGGCAGCGAACGACATCTGCGCGCCGGGATCGAGGATCGCCCAGGGGGTCAGCGCCAGCACGATGAGCGCCGCCAGCGCCAGCGTGTGCAAGGTGAGCGCCGGGCGGCCGAGCATCACGCCGCACAGCACCAATAGCGTCATCACATAGGAGCGCTGCGTCGCCACCTCGGCGCCGGACAGCAGCAGGTAGTAGGTGGCCGCAAGCAGCGCCGGCACCGCCGCCCAGGCCTTGATCGGCCGGGTGAGCGCCAGCCCCGGCCACAGGGCGAGCAGCGCCCGGGCGAGGAAGAACACCGTCGTCGCCACCAGCGCCATGTGCAGGCCGGAGATCGACAGGATGTGCGACAGGCCGGAGACGCGCATCGCCTCTTCCAGCGGCTCGGGCACCTGGCCGCGAATGCCGGTGACCAGCGCCACGGCGACGCCGCCGGCCTCGCCCGGCAGCACGGTGCGGATGCGCGCCGCCATGGCCTGCCGGCTCGCCTCCAGCCAGGCGGAAAAGGCGAGCGCAAGGTCGGGCGGCGACGGCGCCGGCGTCTCGCGCCACTTGCCGACCGCATAGCCGGTGGCGCCGATGCCCTCGAACCACGCCGCCCGGCCGAAATCGAAGCCGCCGGGATAGGCCGGCCCCGGCGGCGCGGCGAGATCGGCACGCAGGCTCACATGCGTCCCGACCGCGGGCGGGCTCGCCGTGGCGAGCGCGATGCGCACGCGCTGCGGCGTCACTTTGGGCGGACGGTCGAAGCCGCTCACCTTCAGCACGATGCGGCTGCCGCGCGGGCGCAGCTCGGCCTGCTCGACCATGCCGCTCACCGTGACGCCGGCGAGCGGCGCCGCCAGCACCGGATGCGCCATGCGCTGCACCTGCAGGCTGGCGAGGCCGAAGCCGGCCGCCACGCTCGCCGCCAGCGCCAGCGCGTGAAAGGCGAAGGGCCGGGCCCGCAAGGCAAGGGCGAGGCCGAGCAGCACCAGGAAGGCCGCCGGCCCGGCATAGGGCGACGGCTCGGCGGCGGCGCCGAGATAGAGGGCGATGCCGAGCGCGAAGCCGACCGGCAGGAACAGCGCGCCGCGCCGGTCTTCCACCTCGCGTGCCAGCAGGACACCGAGCGCGCCGGCGAGCCGCACCGGCAGAGGCGGCCGGGTGCCGCCGGCAAGGGCGACCGGAAGCGCAGGCGCGTGACCGGGCGCATGGACAGGCATGGGCACGGCGACCGCCTGCCCCCCTGCCCGCGCCCTCGCGCGCCCGACGCGATCGCCCGCCATGTCCCCCACGTCCCCCGTACGATCCTGTGCCGCCGACCTCTTGTCGTCGACCTCTTGCCGCACGGCGTCTTTTCCCCGCTCGCGCTCCTATGGTACACGCACGCATCCCGACCGCTACCGCCCGCGACGCTGCGCCGGGCGACGACACGGAAAGCCGATGTCCGACACCGTCATTACCCGCTTCGCCCCCTCCCCGACCGGCTTCCTCCATATCGGCGGCGCCCGCACTGCGCTGTTCAACTGGCTGTACGCCCATGCCAAGGGCGGCAAGATGCTGCTGCGCATCGAGGACACCGACCGCCAGCGCTCCACCCCGGAAGCGATCGACGCGATCATCGACGGCCTGTCCTGGCTCGGCATCGACTGGTCCGGCGACGTCATCTACCAGTTCGCCCGCGCCGCGCGTCACCGCGAGGCGGTGGAGCAGATGATCGCCGCCGGCCACGCCTATCCCTGCTACGCCACCGCCGCCGAGCTGGAGGAGATGCGCGAAACCGCCCGCAAGGAAGGCCGCGCCCCGCGCTATGACGGCCGCTGGCGCGACCGCGATCCCGGCGAGGCGCCTGCCGGCGTCAAGCCGGCCATCCGGCTGAAGGCGCCGAACGAGGGCGAGACGGTGATCGACGACCTGGTGCAGGGCCGCGTGGTGTTCCAGAACAAGGAACTCGACGACCTCGTGCTGCTGCGCTCGGACGGCACGCCGACCTACATGCTCTCGGTGGTGGTTGATGACCACGACATGGGCGTCACCCACATCATCCGCGGCGACGACCATCTCACCAATGCCGCCCGCCAGACGCAGATCTACCGCGCGCTCGGCTGGGACGTGCCGATCATGTCGCATATCCCGCTGATCCACGGGCCGGACGGCGCCAAGCTCTCCAAGCGCCATGGCGCGCTCGGCGTCGACGCCTATCGGGCGATGGGCTACCTGCCCGCCGCGCTGCGCAATTACCTCGTCCGCCTCGGCTGGAGCCATGGCGACCAGGAGATCTTCTCCACCGAGGAGATGATCTCGCTTTTCGATCTCGACCGCGTCGGCCGCTCGCCGGCCCGCTTCGACTTCGCCAAGCTGGAAAACATCAACGGCCACTACATGCGGGCGACCCCGGATGCCGAGCTGATGGCCGCCATCGACCAGCTGCTGCCGCACCTGCCGAACGGCGCCGAGATCGCCGCCGCGCTCACCCCGGAAAAGCGCGCGCAGTTCCTCGCCGCCATGCCCGGCCTGAAGGAGCGGGCAAAGACGCTGATCGAGCTGATCGACAGTGCCGGCTACATCGTCAAGCAGCGCCCGCTCGACATGGAGGAGAAGGCCAAGGCACTGCTCACCGACGACGCCCGCGCCCTGCTCGTCGCCACCCATGCGGCGCTGGCCGAGACCGGCGAATGGACCGCCGCCAGCACCGAGGCGGCGGTGCGCACCGTCGCCGAGGCCCGGGGCGTGAAGCTCGGCGCCATCGCCCAGCCGCTGCGCGCCGCCATGACCGGCCGCACCACCTCCCCCGGCATCTTCGACGTGCTGGCGGTATTGGGGCGCGACGAGTCGCTGGCGCGCATCGCCGATCAGGCGCCCGCCGGACGGGCGGCCTGAGGTCGTACGACGAAGTGTTGATGCAGGTGCGAAAACCGCGAAACGCCCTGCCGTTACTGGATTTCGATGTTATTGGCCTACCGTGTCCGCTGCGCTTGCGAGCACGGTTCGAAACCGTTACGACTTTACGCGTCCAGCCACTGGGGAGCATAGAAGGCCCCTCGGAAACGGCTGCCGCACAACAAGGCGAGAACCCCCGCCGACGCGCTCCGCTTCGTTCGGTCCATTGACTCTCAGGGAGACCCCGCATGGACGCCATCAACGGCACTTCCGCGAAAACGGCCACACTCAGTATCGGCGACAAGAGCTGGGACCTCCCGATTCTGAACGGCACGATCGGGCCGCAGGTCGTCGATATCGGCAAGCTCTACGGCCAGACCGGGATGTTCACCTACGACCCCGGCTTCACCTCGACCGCGAGCTGCGAGAGCCAGATCACCTATATCGACGGCGACGAAGGCGTCCTTCTCTATCGCGGCTACCCGATCGAGCAGCTGGCCGAAGACGGCGACTTCCTCGAGACATGCTACCTGCTGCTCTATGGCGAGCTGCCCACTGCCGCCCAGAAGGCGGACTTCGACTACCGCGTCACGCGCCACACCATGGTGCATGAGCAGATGAGCCGCTTCTTCCATGGTTTCCGCCGCGACGCCCATCCGATGGCGGTGCTGGTCGCTTCGGTCGGCGCGCTCTCGGCCTTCTATCACGACAGCACCGATATCGCCGACCCGCAGCAGCGCATGATCGCCTCGGTGCGGATGATCGCGAAGATCCCGACGCTGGCGGCCATGGCCTACAAGTACCATATCGGCCAGCCCTTCGTTTACCCGAAGAACGACCTCGACTACGCCTCGAACTTCCTGCGCATGTGCTTCTCGGTGCCGTGCGAGGAATACAAGGTGAACCCGGTGCTGTCGCGCGCCATCGACCGCATCTTCACCCTGCACGCCGACCACGAGCAGAACGCCTCGACCTCCACCGTGCGCCTCGCCGGCTCCTCCGGCGCCAACCCCTTCGCCTGTATCGCCGCCGGCATCGCCTGCCTGTGGGGACCGGCGCATGGTGGCGCCAACGAGGCGGCGCTCAAGATGCTCGGCGAAATCGGCTCCGTGGAGCGCATCCCGGAATTCATCAAGCGCGCCAAGGACAAGAACGACCCGTTCCGCCTGATGGGCTTCGGCCACCGCGTCTACAAGAACTACGACCCGCGCGCCAAGATCATGCAGAAGACCTGCCATGAGGTGCTCGGCGAGCTTGGCATCAAGGACGATCCGCTGCTCGACATCGCGGTGGAGCTGGAGCGCATCGCGCTGCAGGACGAGTATTTCGTCGAGCGCAAGCTCTACCCGAACATCGACTTCTATTCGGGTATCACCCTGCGCGCGCTCGGCTTCCCGACCTCGATGTTCACCGTGCTGTTCGCCCTCGCCCGCACCGTGGGCTGGATCGGCCAGTGGAAGGAAATGATCGAGGATCCGGGCCAGCGCATCGGTCGCCCGCGCCAGCTCTACACCGGCGCGCAGCGTCGCGACTACGTGCCGATCGCCCGCCGCAAGTGAGGCGGCCGGCGGTGGAGGACGGCGCAAATCGTCCTCCGCTCAGGCACCGACGCTGATACAATCCCCGCCTCCGGCACCGGATGGCGGGGATTTTCGTTTCCGGGGTCGTTGTTTGCAGGGACCGTGATCGTTCCCGGCTCAGGCGCCGGGAGGCCGCGCCCCTAGGGCGCCGTCGGCGCCGGCCGGCCGGCCACTTCCAGCACTGCGCGGGCGGCGCGCCGGCTTGGCGTCTCGCCATCGACGCCCATCAGTTCGCCGAGCCGTTCGAAGGCGGCGAGCTGCGCCTCGCGCTCCGGCCCGCCCTCGATCAGCCGGGCAAGCACCGCCGCCATCGCCGGCGGATCGATGTACCATTGCAGATATTCCGGGATCGCCTTCTCGCCGAGGATGAGGTTGGGCAGGATCGCCGAGGTGATGTTCAGCACGTGATAGGCGAAGCGCGCCTCCAGCCAGTGGACCCGGTAGGTGGCGATGGAAGGAATGCCGGCGAGCGCCAGCTCCAGCGTCACCGTGCCGGAAGCGGCGAAGGCGGCGCGGGCGCGGCGGAAGGCGGCGTGCTTCTCCGCCTCGTCGACGACGATGCGCGGCGTCACCGTCCAGCCGGCCACCATCGCCCCCACCTCGGCCCGCCGGCGCGGCAGGGTCGGCAGCACCAGTTCGAGGTCCGGCACCTGCGCCACCAGCCGCGCCAGCACATCGCCAAACAGCGGCCCCAGCCGCTGCAGTTCCGAGCGGCGGCTGCCCGGCAGCACCAGCAGCAGCGGCGGCTTGCCGTCGCGCCGCAGCGCCTCCTCGGCATTCGGGCGGATCTCGTCCAGCATGCCGAGCAGCGGATGGCCGACATAGGTGGTCGGCGGCCCGTCGAGCCGCGCCATCACCTCCGGCTCGAAGGGCAGCACCGCCAGCACCCGGTCGACATCCGGCTTCATCGCCTTTGCCCGCCCGGGTCGCCACACCCACACGGTGGGCGCGACATATTTGACGATCGGCAGATCCGGCAGTCGCGACCGCACCTTGTGGGCGACGCGGTGGGTGAAGTCCGGCGCGTCGATCAGCACCAGCACGTCGGGGCGCGCGCGCACCACGGCGTCGGCGGCCTCGCGCAGGCGCTTGAGGATGCGCGGCAGGCCGGCGACCACCTGCCCGACGCCGATGGCGGTGATGTCGTCCATCGGGAACAGCGAGGCGAGGCCGGCCGCCTCCATGCGCGGTCCGCCGATCCCGGTGAAAGCTATGGCGCCGCCGGTGAGCACGCCGAGTTCGCGCATCAGCCCGGCGCCCAGCACGTCGCCCGACTCCTCCCCGGCAATGAGGAAGACCGACAGCGGCCGCGCCGGCGCCTGGCTCATCGGCCCGTCTCCCCGTCGGCTTCCGGCGCGAATCCGTAGATGAACAGGCCGGCCGCATCCGCCGCGCGGATCATCGCCGCGAGATCGGTAGCGATCACCCCGCCAGCCTCGACCGCGATGCCGGCGAGCCCGGCCGCCGCCGCGCCCTCGACGGTGGCGACGCCGAGCGAGGGCAAATCGAAGCGCCGATCCTGCGCGACCTTCGGCACCTTCACCAGCACGCCGGACGGCGCCCGGCGCCGGATAC
The DNA here is from genome assembly GCF_018390695.1 of Ancylobacter sonchi. GTDB lineage: Bacteria > Pseudomonadota > Alphaproteobacteria > Rhizobiales > Xanthobacteraceae > Ancylobacter > Ancylobacter sonchi. Next base: position 838,268 of record NZ_JAHBGF010000028.1, read on the forward strand.
GACCATTGGAGCGGAGTTCGGCGCAACGGCGCAGCATCAGGTCGGTGCCCTCCGCCGCCTCGACGGCGACGACGTGCCGGTTGATCACCACCAGCCCCTGGCCGATATCGAGCGGCCCCATCACCGCGAGCGCGTGGCGGCCGGTGAGCACGTCGTCGAGCTCATCGCGGCCGAGCGCCACCCGGCCGAGCTGGCCGGCCGGCACCAGGATCTCCGGCGCGACCTCATGGGCGCCGAGCAGCCGGAAGCCGGCATCCTCGAACGCCTCGCCGACGCCGGTAAGCAAATGATTGTCGCCGCCGCGCAGCATGCGGAAGATGCGCGGCAGCTGCCGCACCATCTCCCAGTCGAACTTCACGTCCAGGAGGCGCGGGCGCAGCACATTGCCGATGAACACCACGTCGCGGCAGCCGCGCCGACGCATCTCCGCGCAGAGCTTGCCGAACTGGCCGAGGGCGATCCAGCTGTGCGGCCAGGCCTCCACGGCGGGATCGGCTAGGCCGCGCAGGGCGAAGAGATGCACCCGCCGTCCGGCGCGCGTCGCCGCCTCGGCGACCGCCAGCGGGAAGGCGCCGCCGCCGCAGATGATGGCAAGCGGCTCGCCGCTTGGCTCGCCGCCCTGCCGATCACCGTCCACGGCGGCGGGCGCGGCGGTGGCGAGCCCGGGAGCCTCAGGCGGCGTCGGGCTCGGCGCCATTGTCGTCGGCATCGGCGGGAACGGTGAGGCGGCGCTTGCCGGCGGTGCGGACGAACTCGACGATCCGCATGACATTGGCGTTCTCGCCGAAGTGCTCGGCCACGCGATCCGTGCGCTGCGCCAGCGTGCCGGCGCCGTAGAACAGCTCGCGATAGGCGCCCTGCAATTCGCGACGCTGCTGCAGCGTAAGGCCGCGACGCTTCAGCCCGGTATAATTGAGCGAGCGCAGCCCCGGATGACCTTCCATCATCAGGCCGAACGGGATGACGTCGAAATGCACGCCGCACATGCCACCGATCATCGCGCCCTCGCCGATGCGGGTGAACTGGTGCACCGCGGCCAGCCCGCCGATGAACACGTTGTCGCCCACCGTGACATGGCCGGCCAGCGTCGCGTTGTTGGCGAACACCACCCGCTCGCCGATCACGCAGTCATGCGCGACGTGGCTGCCGACCATGAAGAAGCCGTTGGCGCCAACCCGCGTCTCCATGTGGCCACCGACGGTGCCGATGTTCATCGTCACATGCTCGCGGATGACGCACCGCTCGCCGACGACCAGCCGGCACGGCTCGCCCTTATAGTGCACCGACTGCGGCGGCTGGCCGAGCGAGGCGAAGGGATAGACCACCGAATGGGCGCCGATCTGCGTGTGGCCGGCCACCACGACATGGGAGATGAGCCGGACGCCCTCGCCGAGCTCGACATTGGGGCCGACGGTGCAGAACGGACCGATCTCGACGTTCTCGCCCAGCACCGCGCCGTCCTCGACCAGCGCGGTGGGGTGGATGCGTGCAGTGCCGCTCATTTGCCGCCGCCCTGGGCGATCATCGCCCCGACTTCGGCCTCGGCAACCAGCTGGCCGTCGACCTTGGCCTCACCACGGAACCACCACATGTTGCGGCGTTTGGTCATCTGCGTCATGTGGTACTCCAGTACATCGCCCGGCACCACCGGCCGACGGAACTTCGCCTTGTCGATGGTCATGAAATAGACCAGCGACGGCTTGCCGCCCTCGGCCCGCTCGAACAGGCAGATGGCCCCGGCGGTCTGCGCCATGCCTTCGAGGATCAGCACGCCCGGCATCACCGGGTTGTCCGGGAAATGGCCCTGGAAATGCGGCTCGTTGGCGGAGACGTTCTTGATGCCGACCGCACGCTTGTCGCCCTCGATGCCGACGATCTTGTCCACCATCAGGAACGGGTAGCGGTGCGGCAGGGCGGCGAGAATCTTCTGGATGTCCGCCGCGCCGAGACTGGTTTCGGCCTGTTCGCTCATGAGTTCTTCTGTCCTTCGTCAGCGGCCCGCCCGGTCCCGCGCTCGGCACGGGCTAGGCGCTGGACCGCCATCACCTCCCGGAACCAGTCCCGCATCGGCTGAGCCGGGGAACCGCCCCATTCGACGCCCGGCGGGACGTCGTTCTTCACATTGCTGGTCGCCGCGATCCTCGCGCCGTCGCCGATGCGGACATGGCCGATCACCCCGACCTGCCCGCCCAGCATGACGAAATCGCCCAGCGTCGCGCTGCCGGCGATGCCGGTCTGCGAGACGATGACGCAATGCCGCCCGATCACCACGTTGTGGGCGATCTGTACGAGATTGTCGATCTTGGTGCCCTCGCCGATCACCGTATCGCGCAGGCCGCCGCGGTCGATGGTGGTGGAGGCGCCGATCTCGACGTCGTTCTGCACGATCACCCGGCCGATCTGCGGCACCTTGGCGTGGCCGCCGGCGCCGCCGACATAGCCGAAGCCGTCCTGGCCGATGCGCACGCCCGGATGCAGGATCACCCGGTCGCCGAGCAGCGCGTTGAGCACGCTGGCGCCGACGCCGATGGTGCAGTCGCGCCCAACGCGCACCCCCGGCCCGATCACCGCGCCGGCGGCGACGATGCTGCCGGTGCCGATCTCCGCGCCCGGGCCGACCACCGCGCCGGGATCGACGGTGACGCCGTCCTCGAGCCGCGCCTGCGGGTGCACCATGGCGCCGGCAGCGACACCCGACTGGCCGAACACCGAGGCCGGCCGCAGCGAGGAGGGATAGAGCGCGCGGGAAAACGCGACGAAGGCGGCGTGCGGGCGCTTCACCACCACCGCCGCCACGCCGGCCGGCACTGCATCGATGAAGCGCTCGCCGATCAGGCAGACGCCGGCGCGGGTGGCGCGCAGCGCCGGCACGAAGCGGGCGCCGTCCATGTAGGTGACGTCGTCCGGCCCGGCATCCTCCAGCGAGGCGATGCCGGAGACGTGACATTGCCCCCGCCACGCGTCCTTCGGGGCATCGGCCAACCGGCCTCCGACCAGCGCGCAGAGTTCGTCGAGGGAAAAGCTCCGCACCGGACGGTGGAAAAGAGGATCAGCCGCTGACTGCATCGTGCCGGACATGCCTGTCGCCCAATGAACCGACGGCCCGGGCGAGCCGGGCCGTCGTATTCCGCCAATGATGTGGCCGCCAAGGATCGGGCGCAAACCTCAGAAGCGGGTGCCGCCGCTGAAGCGGAACGCCTGCGTCTGGTCGTAATCCTCCTTCGACAGCACCCACGCATAGTCGAAGCGCAGCGGGCCGAAGGGCGACTTCCAGATCAGGCTCACGCCGACCGAGGAGCGGATCGAGTCGCTGTCGGCGACGCAGACATTGGCCATGCCCTTGGTCGAGGAGCCTTCGATCGCGCTGCAGTTCACCAGATTCTGGTCCCAGCCGGCGATGTTCTCGAAGGTGGTGTCGCCCTGGTAGTCCCACAGCGAACCGGCATCGGCGAACACCGCGGCCTTCAGGCCCACTTCCTTCGGCAGGAAGGAGAGCGGAAACTGCAGTTCCGCCGTCGTGCCCCAGTAGAGCGTACCGCCCAGCGCGTCCGGATCGGAACCGTCGAGGCCGGAGGCCAGGTCGCGCGGACCGATACCGTTCGATTCGAAGCCGCGGACGAGGTCCGGACCCTTGAAGAAGTTGTCAAGGATGCGCAGGTCCTCGCCACCCCAGGAGGAGACGTTACCAGCCTGGCCACGCAGCATCAGCACCATGTCGCCATAGACCGGCATGTACCAGCGCGCGTCGAAGGTCGAGCGGATGTAGTTCACATCGCCGCCGAGGCCGGCCAGGTCCTGCTTGAACTCGAGCAGGTAGCCGTTGGTCGGATCGATGTTGCTGTCCAGCATGTTGTAGCTGAGCGTGTAGCCGACCGCCGAGGTGATCGCCGGGTCGTTGTTCACCTCGAGCAGCGCCCAGGAGATCTGACCGTAGGTGGCGATGTCGTCCTCGTCGATCGAGATTTCCTTCTGCGATAGCGTGTAGCGCAGACCGAGGGTCAGCTCGTCGGTCAGCGGCAGACCAACGCGCAGCGTGCCGCCACCGGTGGTGGTGCTGTACGGGCTGTAGCTCGTCGAGTCGGTCTCGCGATACGACAGGTCGAAGCCGGCAGCGACGCGATAATCGAGGAAGTAAGGCTCGGTGAAGTTGAAGTCGACGCCCTGGACGTTCTCGCCGAGCGTGCCGGCGAGGCGGACATACTGGCCGCGGCCGAGGAAGTTCTTCTCCGACACCGCCACTTCGCCGATGAAGCCGTCCGAGGTCGAGTAGCCGCCCGAGATCG
>NZ_JAHBGF010000029.1 GCF_018390695.1 Ancylobacter sonchi
CCAATTCGAAAGCCACGACCTATACCTGGGACGCGACCGGGGCGATGTTCGTCAACGGCGTCAAGGTGATGAGCGCCAGCCAGTACGTGACGGACCAGTTGACGACCACGATCCACCCGGGCGTGGACACGATCTTCCTGACCGTGTGGGACGGCGGCGGCAACGACACCTACGACTTCTCGAACTACACGGAAGCGATGTCGATCGACCTGTCGCCAGGCGGGGCGAGCCTGTTCTCGCAGGCGCAGCGCGCCTCGCTCGGCGATGGCGTCATGGCGCGCGGCAATGTCTACAACGCTTATTTGTACAACGATGATCCCCGCTCGCTGATCGAGAACGCCATCGGCGGCAGCGGTAACGATACGCTGAGCGGCAACGTCGCCGCGAATGTGCTCAACGGCGGCGGTGGCGCCGACACCATGTCCGGTCTTGCCGGCGATGACAGCTATGTGGTCGACAATCTCGACGATGTTGTTGTCGAGGCGGCGGGCGAGGGTACGGACCTCGTCTATGTCCGGGTGAGCGGCTATGTGCTGTCGGCCAATGTCGAGAACGCCCGGAGCGAGGAGGGCTTCGGCAATCTCGAAATCTGGGGCAATTCCGCCGCCAACCTCATGGGAG
>NZ_JAHBGF010000003.1 GCF_018390695.1 Ancylobacter sonchi
CTTCGCGACAATCTCTTCAGGCTTATGCTTCTTCTGCGCCATGGCGCCATCCTCCAAAGGCCCGAAAGCCTACTTCACGGAGGACCACTTTCCAGGGAGCAGGCCAAAGGCCAGCAAACACAGGCCTGAGGCCAACATCAAGGCCAACAAAATCGTGAGATGCAGCGATATCGGGTTAGACGAATTGCGAGCCCGCGAGAGATTGCGCGGGCGGATTATCCAGCGATTTCAACCGCTAATGACGCCGGATGAGAGTGACTGAAATCACCTGAGAAGAAGGTGATGGCTCCCTGAGCAGGACTCGGCTCGGTTGGGTCACGATAAAATATAACGTAAAAACAATAGGTTGGCGGTGTTGGCTCGGGGCGCGTGGGCGGAAATGTACTCCATTTGTGCGCCATTTTGTGCATCATGCGGACTCAATTAATGCACGGATTCGCTCGGCTTCGGTACCCCTCCCTGTGCGGTTCCGATACAGGGACTCGAAAAAGACCAGCAGGGGGCGCAACTGCTCCCCGTGACGGTCGACGAGCTCGGCGGCCGCGATCAGACATTCCCGGATGACCGCGTCCGACGGATCGGGATCGATCCGCCGGCGGCGCCGCCATGTCGTGTGAATGGGAGAGGCGGGATCCGTCAGCATGCCGCGCGCCGAGCCTCTTCGACGATCGCCGTCAACCGTTCGACGATCTCGGCCTCGGCGACGCGGGCGTCGCGGAGCGCCACCGAGGCGGCAAAGAGGTTCGAGGCGACCACGAGCGGATTGATGCCGCGGTCCTCCCACCAACCTTCCTCGCCATGTCGATGCTGGGCATCGCGGCTGACGGTATGGAACCAGGCGCTGAGCGGAACCGCCCATTTGTCGTCGGGCTTGATGCTGATGCCGGTCACCGGCTTGTGGAACATGGCGCTAGCAAAGCGGATATGGGCGGCCTCGCCGGCGGGAGTTCGTCCGCTCACCAGGCAGGGCAACTGCCGAAGCAATGCCAGGTGGAGAGGATCCTCGAGGCGGCCGCGCTCGGGCGCCACGCGGCGCGCCTTCTTGGGCCGGTCGTTCTTCTGTCGAGGGGGGATTCCAGAGGAGATGCGGTGCGCCATGGCCCGTCACCACGCATACTTGGCGTTGGTATACGCCATCACGCGGCGATGGCTGGCGAGCTCCCCCTCTGTAAGAGGGCGGGCTTTTGGCCGAAACCCATCCGATGCAGTGGGAAACAGCGACCCGTCCTCACGGCGGTTCGCAATGCTGAGCAGCACGTCGCCAAGGCAGGGAATGCCGAGCTCCGGCCAGTCGGCGAGCACCCGTCCGCCCAAGCGGTGCTGGATCTCGTCTTCCGTGGGTGCCGCCGGCGGCTTCTGATCGAACCACCGTGAGGTGAAGGCGTCCCATATGAGGCCTTCGAAATAATCCCGTCCAATCCAGAGGCGATAGCCGTGCGCGAGCATGGCGTATCGGCTGTCGCGGTTGTCGATCAGCCTCTTCCAGCTGATGAGGAAGTCGACGAACGGATGGTCCAGCCAGAACGGCGGGCGCCACCGGCTGCCGCGATCGACGCGGACGGCGCCGGCCGGCACGACCGTACGGCCGTCGATTTTGGTAAGGCGAACGCGATGGGGGGCCGTCATTCGCAGCCTGCTTTCGCCGGAGGCTCGCCTTTGCGGGCTCGAATGGCTGCGGCGATCCGCTGTGCCATTTCGACCTGCGCGGCCATGATCGGGCCCATCGGCGTGTCGTCGCCCGGACCCTGATCGTATTGGTCGGCTTCCTGAGCCGCCTCCTCCAGCGCCGCCCGCCGCACCGCCTCTGCGTCGGTGGGTGCTACCGGCTCGGCTGAGCTCGCGCTGCCAGCATCCGCCCGTAGTCCTCCACCGACAACGTGACCTTCGTCACCCATTCCGGCAGCGGCGATGTCGGCGGAACTTGAACTTGTTCCGCTCGGTCCCAGCCGTTCGAAATGATCCCCGTGCCCTCCGGCAGTTCCGGGTCCATGTCGAACTGGATGTTGCGCATCGGAGGGCTCCTGCTGACGAGAATTGGAGTGTAGCACGGGCTGGGCGGCAGGCGCGGGGGCTGCGGCGGGTGACGCCCCTTCTCCGAACAGTTCGCTGCTGAGGCATGGGAACCCTTCGACCCCGCAATCGTAAGGTCCGGCCAAGTCGATATGGCAGCGCTCGCAGATTGCTGCGTCAGTGCGAGCGGCGGCGACCATTGCGCAATAGATAGCCTCCACACCCTCGTGCGTCAGGAACGAGCAGGCTCGTGAACCAGCCACCACCTGATGGTGCTCCGGATCGACCGGGACCTGTTTCCACTTACCGCCTTTCATCGGGGCAATCCTGCTCTTGGGTGGCGAGGGCTTGGCGGCCGGATTCGGTAATCCAGACCTGACCGTTGTTGCGGTCCCAGCCTCGACGGAACGGGGCATCTCCGAAGCTATTCGTCACGAGCCCGCGCTTGCGCAAGGCCTCGCATGTCGCTGTGCCAAGCACCCATGCAGAGAAATAGCCGTCTCGACCTCGAACCATGTCGAGTACTTGGAATTGGGCTTCCGAGAGCTTCGCCATCTCGCTCACCCCCTGCCCAATGCCGCGCTGCGCCGGTCGTCCCAATCGCGCAAAACCTGTCGGGCGGTGGCCTGTTCGTGCGCGTGGTAGCGTTTCACGGTGTTGCTCACGATGTTCGCCAGCTGGGCGCCGATGTGCTCCCGGACGTCCCGCTCGGCCGCCGCCTTCGTAGCGCGCGCGAGATATTCCTCAGCCCGGTCGACCATCTCGTTGCCGGCTTGTCGTTCGGTGACGCGCCACAAAGGGCTGTCGCAGTTGGGGCATTTATCGCCGGGCTGATCGCGAGCCGTTACCGACCCGTCGCAGGCGTTCAGATTGGCTTGGAGCAGAGAGAAATTGCACCGTGCGCAGCGCCACAGGCCCGGCACGTAGACCTGCCGCTCCAACTCCGCGATCCGCGCATCCTTCCGCACCACGTCGGCGTCGGCCTTGGCGGCGCGGGCTTCGGCGGCTTTGGAATTGACCATCTCCGCCCTCACGCCGACGAGCGCGCCTTCGACGAAGGATTGATGCATTGCACTGGTGATGTGAGCCTTGAACCGCTTCATCAAATCGTCGTTCGCCCACTTGGCGAAGACCGATGTGACCGCGTTGTTCATGCGCTTGATTGGCTCCATTGCGAGCCATGTTTCGGCGAGAGCGTCAAAACCATCGACGCCATGACGTTCTACAACGTGAGACCAGTTCACAGCCTCGTCCCGCTCGGCCTCCAATTCGGCGATGCGGGCGGCGTCGGCTTCGCGCTGGCTGTTAATCTGTTTGGCGAAATTGTCGGCGGCGCCGAAGGTCTCGAAGTCTGCGCAGTAATTGTTGATCACGATGCGCCAGATAGGGTCGGCCGGCTCTTCGATGCCTGTCGACATGTCCACGCACTCGACGCGCTCAACTTCCACCAGCCCGCCCGCCTCGCCTGCCGGCTGCTGTTCAAGCGACTTTTCGCGCATCTCAGGCGGGAACGCACCGACCTCGAAAGGCGCGTCGGGATCGCCGCCACACCTCTTGATCAGTTCGCGCGACGATATCGGCTGCTGGGAGGGCGCGGGGGTGGCGGGCCTCAGACGATCCGGCTCGCCGCTCTCTTCGACCGACCAGCGCTCGGCGTAGCCGCGAGCGATGAGGATGTTCGCATCCTCTTCAGACACGATCAGATTGCAGTCCTCCGGCGGGGTGGCGGAGAGGGCGGACAGGACTTCCTCGATCCTTGCTTGAGCGACATGGGCGAGGCGGATCGGCGCGCCGAACGGGTCGGCCTTGTAGAAGGCATCGACCATCTCTTTACGCCAGTCGATGTCGGCCAACTCCCGCACCTTCACCGCCCCCGGCGCCTGCGCGGCAAGGGTTGCGGCCATGGCGCGGGCGCCAAGTAGCGCGAGCTTTACAGCTGAGAAATTGTCGTAATCCCCGTTGAGAACGGCTTCGACATGAGAGGGGGATGTCCAATACGGATCGGTTGCCACAGCCTCCCTTGCGACCTTCACGGCATCGATTGCGGGCGCGTTGGAAGGGGTGCTCATCACAGCCACCTCGTCTTGTGGGGGAAGGGACCGGGATGGGGCGCGCGCCCAGCGCGCAGATTGCGCTGACACAGCTTGCAATCGCCCTCGGTGCCGTACCAGCCTCGAAAGATGCTGAGACGCTCGCCGTCGCTACGGTTCCAGCCGTATCCGCACATGGGCAGCAGATCGCCGCCGCCGGTTTCCGCATAAGTGTGGCTGAGAGCGCGCTCGTCGTTTCGACATTGGCCGGAGCGATAGGCGGTGATGCTCGGATGGGTGCCATGGCTCATGATGTGGCGTCCGGATCGAGGCCGATGCGCCGGCACAGAATGCAGGCGAAGGTGCTGCCGAGGCCAAAGACGTCCTTGGCCAAATCCCAGTTGGCTCTGGTCCGCCGCTCCCGCACCGGCAGACGGAAGCGAGCGCCGGCCATGATGACGCGCCAGCGCCCGGGCTCAGCCATTGCCGCATCGAAGCGAGTCTCTACGCTCTGGGCGACCGGCCGTGCCGATCCGGCCGGCTGCTGGGGGGCCGCGGAGGTGGCGTCCAAGTCCTTCGCCATCTCCTCAAGATCGCGCGCAGACCAGTGCTCCCATACGACGCCGAGCCCGCCGCACTCACGGCAGCCGGCCCCGACCTCACAGCCGAACGCCTTGCTGCGGGGGTAGTGCCCTGTTGATGCACCCTCGTTCGTTTCGTGGCAGCCGGTGCAGGGCTTCCACCCGCACGCCGCGCCGTCTGCGCCTTCTTCTTCGATCACTTGCGCAATTCGCGCAGCGTCGAACCCCGGATCGTCCTCCCGCGCCCCATTGGCGTTGTCCAATGAGGGGGCGCCGACGGAGATCATCACCGGCGGGTGTCCGTCGCCGAGCACGCGAAGCAGGACGGGCGCGCCGGCATTGAGGCGGGCGAGTTCATCCGGCGTTGGCTCCCAAGCCGTCACCATGCTCGGCGTCTCGGGACCGTTGACGGTGCAGACGATCATCTCGTCGCGGATCGGCAGGCCGAGGTAGCCTTGGCTCTTGCCCAGCACGCGTGTGGCGCCCTCGATGTGCTTGATGATCATGGCTGGCCCGCCCAGTTCCAGAAGCCCTGCGCGCCCTTCGCCGGCACCGGCGGCGCGAGGGGCTCGATCTTCGAGACCGGCCATGCCCAGTTGCAGTGATTGTCCCGGTCGCTGTCGTTGATGACGCCGCCGAATTCGCCAACGATCTCCCAGGACCGGACCGGCGTGCCGAGCTCGACGGTGCACAGCACATGCGAGAGCGGCAGGGCGCCCGGGGACAGCTTCACCCGCTCGAGGAAGTCGAGCGCCTCCGGCTTGAGGCAGGTCGTCCAGGCCTGCGGCCCCTTCAGCCGCATGATGAGGTCGGCGACCTCTGACACCTTCAACGGGCGAGCGCCGGCATGGATGGCGATGCGCTGGCCGCGCAGGTTTACCGGCGCCGGCCAGCCGCGGAACTCGTAGGGCTTCCAGCCATGGAGGATCAGGCTCGCCCATGGCTGCCAGATGGTGAGCGCTTTCACGACAGCTCTCCTTCGATGTTCGGGATATCGACGGACAGGGCGACGGTGAGCGGCTGAACCCAGATCGGATCGGCGGAGAGCATGAAGCTCTCGCCGGCCCAGGCGAGCAGCAGAGTGCGGCCCATCACGGAGGCGATGGCCGCCGCGGCGTCAGGCGGCACGGCGTTGCCGATGCGCTCGCGCCATGCTGAATCTGACCGGCCTTCCAGGGTGAAAAGCGTCTCGGGATCAACGAGGCTCTGAAGGGCGGCGAGCTCGAGCGTCGTGAACGGCCGGTGCCAGGTTCCATCGAGCGCGCGGATGATCGCGACGAGGTTGGTGCTCGCCTCCGGCAGGGCCTCGATCGCCGCGAGAGCGGTTTCCGGCTCCCGAGGATCCGCGACGGACCAGTTGCCGTTGTTGTTCTTGGCGAAGGCCGGCACCGCGCCGCTGGACTGATCCCAGCCGGTGACGCCATAGTGCCCGCCGGTCAGATATTCGGTGCGGTCCTCGCGGCTCAACGCCGCTGGCCGGGGATCGGCGACGCAAAGCGCGCCGCCGCTCGGGTGCGTCCCGACCGTGACCGTCTTGCCCGGTTCTTCCCACTGGTGGACCTGCAGGATGTTGTGGTGCGTCGACGGGCCGAAGCCGGGGCGAGGATCCGCGACGCAAAGGGCACCCGAGCCCACGCGATCCGAGCCGATGACCGCCTTCGACGGATCATCCCAGTCCTGCACCGCCATCTTGTTCTGGTGAGCGGCGTCCGGCCAGCCGGTGCGGGGATCGGCGACCGCGAAGGCGCCGTTGCCGGTAGTCGACGCACTGATGACGACGCCCGACGCCTCGTCCATGCGGGTCACGCGGTATTTTGTCTGCTTGTAGTCGTCGCGGTCGGATGGCCGCGGATCCGCCACGGCCAGCCCGCCGGCAGGGCCGCCCGGGCCGGCGACTGCGGGAGAGTGGTCGCCGAAGCCGACGATGCGGAAGGTGTTGTTGAAGCGGGGCGTGCCCTCGAGCCGAGGATCCGAGACGGCGAACCCGCCCTGGCCGGGCGACTTCACATTGATCACGGCGCCGGTCGGCAGCGCCCAATCCCGGACGCCGAAGTTGCCATACTGCAGGGCACCGTCCGGCGCGCGAGGATCCGCGACGGCGAACGTCCCGTTGGTCGGGCTGCCACGCCCGGTCACGGTGCCGCTGTGCCGGTTCCACGGCTGGACGCCGAGGACGCCCGCCTGCCATCCGGTATCGGGCGCGATGCCATAGTCGCGCAGCACTCCGTCGGCGATCGCCAGCCGGTTCAGCGACCGCCAGTCCGAGCCGGCCTCAACGAAGGCGAGGCGCACCCACGTCTTCCACTGCAGCGACGGGATGCGATGCATCGGGCCACCGCGCTCCTCATCACCGGGAAGCGGAAGCTTTTCGAGGATCTCGCCGACGCCGCGCAGCCGGCGCTTTGGCGGTTCGTAGAGGAAGGGCGGCACCTTCTTGGCGTGCCGGGCGACCATCAAGAAGCGCTTCCGGCTCTGCCCGAGCCCGCCGATCACCCCGCAGTCGTGCGTCGTCTCGGCGACGACATAGCCATAGCTGCGCAGCAGCGCGATGAGCTGATCGACGAAATGCCGGCCGCGCGTGGCGATGCGCGGCACGTTCTCGAAGATGAAGAACTCCGGCGGATCGTCCTTCCATGCCTCGAGTGCGAGCCAGAGGCCGCGGAAACTAAGGCTGTTGAGCGCTTTGTACTTCTTGGTGAGGCTCTTGGTCTCCGACAGCAGGCCGGAGAAGCCCTTGCACGGGAAGGAGGCGAACACAATGTGCGGCCGCTCGCCATGGGCGGCACGCCGCATGTCGTCCGTTGTGGCTTCGCGCCAGTCCGCCGGCGGCGGCCGATCGTGGAAGTCGATATACTGCTCGGTGCTGAACAGGTTGAGCACGGTGCCCTGCACGCCGGCGGCGCGGGTGAAATCCCGGATCGCCGCCGCGTCGCTGTCGACGCCGCCGATGCAGCGGAAGCGGGCATTCATCATGCCGACGCGCGCACGGCCGCGGTTGAAGCCCTTGGCTCCGCCGCCGAGGCCGCAGCAGATGTGGAAGTGGCGGATTTCGACGTCGCTCATGCTGCATGCCTCTCGACAACCTGAGGGCGACCGTGCAGCCTCGCGGTATGTGGAAACCAAAACTGAATGGCAGTTTGGGCGCGCTTGGCGCCGGCGTGGCCTTGGGGGTGTGTCTCGGCCTTGTTTTGCTCGCAACGCTTTTCGACGATGCGGCCAAATGGGTTGAAGCCAGCGAAGCGCGGGCCGCTTGGCTCGGATTTTGGGGCGGGTTTTCGGGAGGGTTGATGACGCTCGTTGCTGCGGCCGTGGCGTGGATAAGTGTTGAGCGGCAGATCGAAGACGGGCGGCGAGCCTCTAACGAGCAGAGGCGTCATGCCGGACGGATTCAGCGGGGATTTGCGTCCCACCTCAAGCAAACCGCAGAAGAAATTGCGGCAGCTACGCGGCCGATTGCAATAGACATGATTTTCAACGGTGAAACTGTGTCTGCGTTGCGCGAAGCCCTTAAGGCCATGACAGTTTTGCCGGCTCTGTCGCCGAATTGGCGTGACGTTGAGGTTACTTTTTCCGTTAGTCCGTATGAAGTTATACCCGCGTTGCGCGCTTGTATCGTTACGGACGAACAGCTGCAAAACGTGATGCGTGAAAATTTCAGCCCTACGGGCCGAATTTTTAGCGTTACAGACGTGGAGAAGTTGCATTCCGCGGCTTCGATGGCTGCCGCCGCAGCGGGTTTGGCATTGGCGCATTATCATGATGCATCGGACGTCTTTCACTCCGCCGCCTCCGGCTGATCGCCAGCGGCGAGGAAGTCGAACAGCGACGGCGTCGCCTTCTCCCGCTCCTTCGCCTCCAGGTGCTTGATACCGTCGACGAAGTATTCCGGGTGGAGCTCGACGGCGCGGCCGCGGCGCCCGAAATGCATGGCGCGATAGGGCACGGTGAACAGCCCGCCGAAGGGATCGAAGACGAGCTCGCCCGGGGCGGAGAAACGATTGATGCACCGATCGACGACGTCGAATTGCAGCGGGCAGACATGGAGCTCCCGGCCGGCTGACGCCTGCATGGTGTTGAGCGTGCGCATGCGATCGACGTCGTGCCAGACGTCCGGCCGGGTGCTGGCCGGCCAGAGCGCCATGAAGGTCGCCGGCAGGACGCCGCGATAGTCCAGCTGCTCGCCGATCCGGACGTGCGTCTCGTAGTCGTAGACGGTCTCCAAGCTGAAGCGCTTGAACACCTTGCCGATGACGTCCGGATCCATGGCGGCGATCTCGTCGGCGGTGGCCAGCCGGTTGCCGCTGGAGCGCCAGCGGCCGTGGGCATCGGTCTGCCAGCGAGCCCTGCTATAGCCCGTGCCAGGCACCGGCCGGCCCTTGTCGTCGAACTCGACGATGCGGCCGTCGAGCATCTCGACGCGGGGCATTTCCTTCGTCACACGCTCGTCGGCATAGGAGCGTGACCGATCGGTCGGGAGCTTGCGGAACACCAGCAGATATTCCGGGCAGCCGAAGCCCATCTTGGTGCTGTCCTTGGAATTCTCCGTCCAGCCAAGCCGATAGGTCTGGTTGTTCTCGCGCACCACGTCGGTGTCGATCGTGACCATGCCCATGTAGGCGAAGCCGCGATGCATGAAGTGGAGGGTGGTCTTCATGTGGAAGGGGTTCACCGTCGGCGTGCCAGCGCCGGTGACAGAGCCGAACAGGATCCGGTCCTTCACGTGGACGCAGCATTCCCGGCCGGGCTTCAGGATCCGGAGGAGCTCCGGCGTCAGGAAGTCCATCTGCTCGAAGAAATGCGCGTCGTCCTCGGTGTGGCCGAAGTCGTCATAGGTCGGCGTGTATTCGTAGTGGTTGCTGAAGGGGATCGACGTGACGATGAGGTCGACGCTGTCGGCCTGCATGCCGCGGCATTCCTCGACGCAGTCGTTGTTGGCCACGATCCAGCCTTCGCCGCTGGCCTCGATGCGCTGCACGCCAATGGAGCGCTTCAGCACGTCGGCCATGCCGGCCTGGCTGAGGCCGTATTTGCGGATGATCTCGCTCATGCGCGCCGCCATCTCCTCGTGGCGCGCCCATTTCGCCTCGAGGTCGCGGCGCGCCGGTCGCATGCTCTCGGGATAGATGACGTCGATCTCGACCTCGAAGGGCTGACCGAACCGCTGGATGCGATGGATCGCCTGGATGAAGTCGTTGAACTTGTGTCCGACGCCGAGAAACACCGCCTTGTGGCAATGCCGCTGCATGTTGCAGCCCGAGCCGAGCATGATCGGCTTGGCGGCGAGGTGGCGGATTCCGCCGTCGCAGAACTCCATGATCAGCGGCTCGCGCTCGTCGATCGGCTGCGTGCCGTAGATGGAGACGACGCCGGGCAGCGCTTTCTCGATCGCGCGGCGCTCGTCTTCGAGGTCGTGCCAGATGACGCGGTGGCTGTCCGGATCGGCGGCGACGAGCTCCTGCAGGCGGGCGATCGACGCCGGCAGCGCGGCGCGCCGCTCGCGCGCCTCCTCATTGAGGCCCTTCGCCTCCGGCCGGATCAGCGCCATCTGCCCGTCGCGATCGGCGTTGGCGCCGATCAGCTGCACCGGCACCTCGTGCCAGCGGACTTTCAGCGGCGGCAGGTCGTAGCCGTCATCGGAAAAGCCGAGGTCCGAGGGCTTTTGCAGGAACACCGCCCAGGTCGATACCCAGATCCAGAACTCATGCTCCTTGTGCGGATAGAGCGTGAGGTCGCCGGCCTTCTCCGAATTGCGCTGGAAGAAGCGCGTCAGCGCCTGGCCGGTGTCCATCACGCCGAGGAAGCCGGCATAGTGGATTAGTTCCTTGAAGCGGTTGGGTGACGGCGTGGCGGTGGCGACGAAGCGGAATCGGACCTTGTCGAACAGGGCAAGGAACGTCTGGAAGGTCTTCGAGCCGAAGCTGCGCAGCACCGACGCCTCGTCCAGGCTGGCGATGTCGAACAGGTTCGGGTCGAGCTTCCCCTCGCGGATCGTCTCGTAGTTCGTCAGGTAGATGTGCCCGTCGCCATCCATCTCCTCCGCCGAGCGGATGAATTTCAGGCTGACGCCGTAGGCGCCGTGGAAGCGCTCGCGAGCCTCACGGAAGAATTCCTGCCGCACGCCGAGCGGCAGAACGATCAGCGCCCGGCCGCCGGTGCGGGCCATCAGCAGCCGGCAGGCCTCGATCTGCGTCGCCGTTTTGTGCAGGCCGAACGACGCGAAGATGGCGCGGCGGCCGCCGGCTACGGCCCATTGCACGATCGCCCGGGTGAAGTCCTTGAGCTCGGGATTGATGGCCGCCAGCGGCACCGTGATGCCCGTCGACGGCGCCACCTTCATCTTGGCTTCGAGGAACTGGCGATAGGAGAGGGGCGCGTTCATCGCGATGCGCCCCGCGCGTCTGCGAGCAGACGGTCACGCTCGGCATGAACCCGGCCGAGTTTTTCATTGAGGTCGCGGAGACGCGAAAGGCGGTCAAGGTGGCCCCTGAGAGCGGTGAAGAGCAGACCCGCAGCGTCCGCGCTGAGGTCGCAAACGGTGATGTGTTCGTCCATGGATCCGACGCTCGTCCGAACCGTCAGGCGGATGCCGGGTTCGGGGCCATCAAGAAGCGTCGCGACCGAGATCTCGGTGCTCATGCTGCGTCCTCGCCGAAGGAAATCGTGCCGGGATTGGGGAAGGGGATCGGGCGGGCATCGTTCGCGATGCGGTGCTTGCCGCGCGCCATCGGGTGGATCGGTGCGCCGCTTTTCGTCCGGCCGAGGCACCAGAGCGTCAGCGTCTCCTGGCGCGGGCCGTCCGGATTGTTGATGGTGTCGAACAGGCTCTCGATCCAGCCATCGGTCTCGGCGCCGAGGGCGCCACCCGGGCTGCCCCATGCGACCATGGCGGCATCGGCGAGCACCAACCCGGTGGCGATCCGGTCATGGTTGGACCAGATCTGATCACGGACGCTCCAGTCCTGCCGCTCGTCCCAGCCGATCACCGTGCGGGCGAGCTCCCGCGGCGATGGCGTCCGCCAAGGATAGATGTTGAAGACGGTCAGGCCTTCGAAGCCCCACATCCAGGAGAAGTGAATGATCCGCAGTAAGGTCGGATCGTTCACCGATCCGTCGGCGGTCGACGGATTCAGCATGATCCAGGTGAGCCAGCGTTCCGGGTGTTCCCATGCCGTGGCGGTCCACCACCGGGCGAGCTCGTGGCGCATGCCGGGCTCCGCCCACTCGTGCATCTTCACGAACAACGGTGCGCCGTCGGTGCGCATGGCGGGATTGGAAAGGCGATAGTGAATGCTCAAGCCGCCCTCTCCATCGCATCGATGTTCTGGTGGTGGACGGTGAAGGTGAACGCGACGACCCACGGATTGGCGCCGAAGATGCCGTCTCCCTTTTGGTTCCACAGTGGGTCGTGAAGCGCATTGATGAAGGAGGCGAAAGCCATGCGCGCGCTGCCGAGCGAGATGTCGGCCTCGGTCAAGGCGCGACCGTCTCTGGCCCACCTGCTGGGCGAGCCGACCGGCGACCAGTCCATCGACCATCCGTCATGGCGGCTCATAAACCCGCTACAGTTCGGCCGGCGCGTGGCTCCTTCTGCCCGAGCGTCCTCCTCGCTGATATCCTGAAGCCGCTGCACGCGGACGTCGGTGACGATCAGCGTCAGACGGGAGGCCCAGCGGGGCATGTGCCTGCCAGCTCGCTGGCGCCCGAGCCACTCGAAGCTCGTCTCATCGGCTTCATAGGAGATGATGGAGCAGCGCGAGTGATCGAGAAGATCGCGGGGAGCGATATCGTCGTGATCGCGGTGCGTCCGCCATGCCTCCCGCACCCAGAGGCGATCACCGGCGGCGATCGAGAGACGCCCCGCGCTGGTCTGCCGCTGATCGTCGACCGTCCGCTGGATCAGCGACCGAGCTTTGCCATATCCCTTGTAGGGGCCGAACTCGATCGCCTCAGCCCATGCGGCGGGCTGCGGGTTCAGCACCCGTCGCGTCTGCGTCTTGGTGCCGGAGAGGAGTGCCCGCACCATCGGCGCGGAGAAGTACTTGCCATGGTCAGCCATGCGCGAGCTCCCGCCGCGCTTCGACATACGCGTTGTCGAGCTCGGCCTTCGCCTCGGCACTGCCGGTCGGCTGATCCGGATCGGCGATGCTGGCGAGCCGGAGATAGCGGGCCTCGATCCGCTCGACGGACAGCTGCTCGCCGGCGGGCCATTCGAGCACCTCGCGCCAGGTGCGTGGCGTGGGCGCGCTCATGCCGCGTCCTCTGCGCTCGCGAAATCCTCGCGCTGGCCGTCGGGTCCGATGGCATGGAGGTGGTGCGGCACGCGCCGTACCTCGCGCCGCGCTTCGGCGCGCGTGTAACGGCCGGCGCTCACCTCATCGCTGGTGTAGCCGCAATAGTTCGGGGCGTAGTAGGTCCCGTGCTTCCGGGACCAGATGCGATAGATCGGCTCATCGCCGAACAGGATTCCGATCAACAGGGCGGCGCGCGGGGCGTCCTTGCGCCGGATGGCGCTGGCGAGTTCCCGCTCCAGCCGGACACGTCGGGCGCGGCCATTCCGCTTGCGACGGACGTCCTCCGGGCAATCAACGTAGATTTCAAAGGAGCCCTGGTTGAGCAGCGTGTGGGGGCCGGCGACCACCCACCACATGTTGTTGATGTTGTAGAAGACGGTGCCGCGGATCAGCCGGCCCTTGGCATCCGTCGTCCAGACGGTGGCGCCGTGCTCGAGCATGAAGCCGTCGGCGGACTTTCGGTTGTAGTCGGCAGTCGGGACCGGGCGGCCCAGTTTTTTGTCCGAGTGCCAGCTTTCGGCGTAACCCTGCTCGATGAATTCGAGGGCGGTGATCCGGCCTGTCGATGGCATCGGGCGCGACCGGCTCACCGTGACGTCGGCGCGAGCCTCCAGCCAGCGGATGATGGCGCGCTCTTCGACCTCGAGCCGCAGCCTGTCGATGTAGTCGAGCCGCCCGCGCTTATTGTAGTCGCGCCGATGGCCGTTGGGGTTGTCCTTTGGCCATGTCTCCGTCCAGCATTCGAATTCGATGTGCCGCCCGTTGACCTGCAGCGAAGCGATGAGGCGGCCTTTCCGCGCTAGGCGACGCGACGGCCGGAGGCTGCGATAGTGGCAGGCCGGATCCTCGCCGACCGTCCAGCCCCGCCGCCAGAGCAGGCCGCGGATGCCGGCGAAGATCTCTGTCTTGAAGGTCGGATCGTTGGGATCGTCCTGCCAGATGCCGATAGTGGTGTCGTGCAGGCGCACGTCGAGCTTGCGCGTCATGGCCGGATGCCTCTCTTGAGCTTGTAGACGCGGAAAAGCGCGCCAGTGGCGACGAACAGAGCGACATCGCCCGTCGTGAAGTTCAGCCAGCCGAAAGCGTCGCAGAGGAGAAGACCTCCGCAGGCGATGAGGACGTCCAACAGGGTTTCGGCCGCGGCCAGAATGTGCGCCTTCATGACGGCTCCTCGTCGGTGTCGTCGTCTGCGCTGTCGGTGATGACGACAGCGAGCACCAATCGATCGCCGAGGAAGTGGTTGACCGGGATGCACAGGATGGCTTCCCGGCTTGGCGTGAAATGCTCGAGCGCGTAGGTGGCGGCGATCAGTCGATCATCGGGCACCAGGTTGATCGAATAGCCGCCGCCCTTCGCCTTGGCCGCCTCAATAGCGGCGACGTTCTCACGCTCAACCGCGGCTTTCGCCTCGATCATTTCCAGCAGGGTCACGCCAGCGAGCGAGCCGAGCGGCTGCTCGATGCCGATCGTCACGAGACTGCGGGCGTTGATCGCCGCGACGATTTCATGGGCGCGGGCAATGTCCATGTCAGCCATTGAGCGCCTCCCGCAGAAGCCGGGCTTCCAGCATCATGTCGGGCAGGCATTCCGGCCCGCGCCGGCGCACCGTCGCCGCGGCGCGCACCACGTCGAAGTTGCCGAGGAAGTCGCGGATGCGCTTCGCCTCGACGAGAGGCTGGGCGAGGATCTGCTCGAAGGACATCGGGAGGATCGGGCCGCATGCCGCAACGATCTTTCGGGCGCGGATGCTGTCGGTGCGCAACGTTGCCGCTACGGCCCGCACCGCCCGGCGTGACGTCGGCGCGCTGCAGAGCTTCAGCTGCGACTTCGCCTGTTCGGTGAAATCCCGGTCGAGCCAGATCGATATGGCGCGCGTGCCGGCCGGCGCGATCGAGACGGTCGGATCGAGCCATTTCACCGCCTTGCCGCGCAACGGAGCGAGCGCTTCGGCGGTCACCTTCCCGGCGACCATCGGTGTGAACGTCTCGTAGTCGGGCGCCACGTCGCCGACCGGGAAGCCGCCTCGGTCGAGCATGGTCATCACCATGGTGGTGCCACACCGGCCGAGGCCGGCGACGAAGATGTTGACCGGATCAGCCATGCCCCTGCACCTCCGGGAAGGGGGGAGCCGGCTGGGCGGTATTGTAGGAAACCGCGGTCCTGCGGATCAGGCCGATGGCCCTTTCGATGAGAGCTGTCTGCTCGGCCTCAGAGAGAGTAGCGGGGTGAGGCAACCCCTCGATTGCCGCGAGCGACCCGGCGGTCATGCGGGCCCACATCGCGGCGATTTCAACCAGGCCGGCCAATAGCGCCGTGGGCGGGAGACCAAGCGAAGCTATGGTCTGCACTTGCTCATGGAACTGGGGCCTCATGGCATCGAGCATGTGGGACAGCTCTGCTGAGATCTGATCGTCATCCATGGCGGGCCTCCGCGAGTGCGAGGCGGGCCGTCAGCACCGCAACGACGAGGGCGCGGGCCGGCGTCGTCGACACGGCGTGCGCTTCGTCGAGACGGTCGCAATGATCGGGATGTACGCGGTTGAGGTGAGCCCAGCCGGGATCCTGCGAGCCGTGGCCGGTGCGCCAGAACCATGCCGGCAGCAGCGCCTCCTTGAAGGCGACCGCGTAGCTCAGCTGGAAGTCGATATGCTCGTCGCCGGCGACCGTCGCCTGCTGGCCGAAGAAGGCGGCCTCCTGGCCGAAGGCTTCGAGCGCAACCGGATCGACGCCGCTGATCTGACCGCCGGCCTTGATGCTCTCGATGAAATGCCAGAGCGTGGAAGCGTCAGCCACGGGCGCCTCCCATCGCCGGCAGGCCGGCGCAGATGTCGTCGGAGGCGCGCCGGCTGCGCGCGGCGCTGGCGGCGTCGTGCCGGTGGTGGGCGATCTCCCGCTCGTCGTAGCCGGCTTCCAGGAGGAAGATGGCGGTGGCTCGCTCGTCGGCGAGATCGACATTCGAACGGGCGAGGGTGACGGCCATGGCGTCGACGGTGTCACGTGCCATGTCAGACGCCTCCCGGCACGTAGATGCAGATGGTCTTTGCGGACGGGACACCGCCATAGGAGCAACGGTGCATGGCTCCGTCGCCGCTCGGCTTCACCCGCGGATCGGAATAGGGGATCGTCTCGCCGCTGGCCGGCACATGAAGGCCGTTGGGCGTGATTTCGATGTCGCCAGCCAATGCCGGATGGCAATCGAACGAGGCGCAACAGCTGTAGTCGTATGACCACCCGCTCGGCGCCTCATGCGCGAAGCCGATGGACACGCCGGCAACCACGCCGGCCGCCGTCAGGATCGCCAGCCCGATTCCGACGCCGACCAGGTGGACGTTATCGCCATGCGGCTCGGCATAAGGATCACGGTCGGCCGGGAAGTCGTCCTGCCCGAGCGAGCGCCGGCCCAGCCAGAAGGCCAGCGGGACGGCGGTGCTGAGCGTGGCGCAAGTGCCGATGAGGAAAGCGGTGGTGGGGCTCATTCAGATCGCCCCCGCCTTGATGCCGCTCCAAAGGATGACGGCGTAGACGAACAGGCCGAGGGCGCCGAGCGCCGCGGTCTCATGCAGCACGGTCTTGATCATCGACGTTGTCCCTTGAGATGCGGCGCGACTTGCCGCGAAGCCGGCGCTGCGCGTCGGCGGCCTGTTCGGCGCTCACCTTGCCGTCCGGCCAGCCGTCGAGGCCGATCCGGTCGGCGCCCTCGCGCATGGCGGCGAGATAGGTGCCGCCGGTGGTGTAGTCGCGGAGGGCGAGGAAGAGGCGGCGGCCGCCGATATCCGGCGCCGCGGCCTTGATGTCGTTGTAGATGCCGATCTTGAGCGGCAGCTTGGGCTCGCCCTTCGGCATGAAGCAGCGCGGGAAGCGCTCGGCGAGGATGTCGCGCACCACCATGGCACGCTTCCGATCGCGCTTGCGCTGCGCGCGCCGGCGGCGCTCCAGCACGGCGGGATCCTGAACGACGGGGGAGGGCGCGGTTTCGCTCATCGCGCCCCGCCCTTGCGAAAGTGCGCCAGCACCTGCATCCGGATGGCCGACGACAGGTTGGTGTTCTCGCGCTTCGCGTCGATCTCGGCGACCAGGTCGGAAAGCGTCCGCTTCGCGCCGGCGGCGATCTCCTTGATCGCCTCCCAGAACGGATCCTCCAGCGAGACGCTCGTCTTGTGCCCGCCGATGACGATGGAGCGTTTCACGACCGCGCTCCCGGTCGATGAGGTTCCCGCGGTCATTCCGCGGCCTCGGCGGGCTGGAAGGCCTTGGCGATGGCGTGGAGGGTCCGCAGCGTGCTGGCGCGGGCGTTGAGCGGCATCGACATCACCATGCGCGCGCATTCCAGCGCGTGCCGATCCGTGATGCAGGTGAGCGACGGCTCGCTGCTCTCGCCGAGCCCCTCCAGCAGTTGTGCCGGTGTGGTACCCAGCTCGCGCGAAATCGGGATCAGCGTGCTTGAGGCGACGCGATTGGTACCGCGCTCGTATTTCTGGATTTGCTGGTAGGAGATGCCGAGGCGTTCGGCCAAGGTCTCCATACTTAAGCCCGCCTGCATGCGAGCGGAGCGCAGGCGGCGCCCGATCTCGATGTCCAACAGGCGGGTGCTTTCGATGCGAGACATGGAAGGCTCCTGTTCAGCCGGCCTCAGGGCGCGGCGGTGACGTAGGCGTGGATGGCGAGGCCGGCCCGAATGACGCCGATCACCAGCAGGCCGAGCCAGAACAGCTCGGTGCGGCGGATGGACCGCTTCGCGTCGGGGGAGAGGTCGCTGTGTCTGGTCATGGCGATGTCCAGAAAGAAGGAGCGGCCGGGCCCAGTTGGCTCATGCTGGGAGGAATGCGGGCCCGGCCGGGCGGGTGGGGAGAACCGCCGGAGCTCAAAAGGGAATGTCGGGATCCTCGAACGCCGCACATGCCGCGGTGAGGAGCGGAAAGCGCGGGGTGACATCGATCGGCACCGTCACGACCGTGCGGTGAACGCTCATGCTCACGGTCTGGAGCACGAAGAATTCGATGTCGGGAAGGGACTTGGCGAGGCGCTTCGCCTCGGTGTCGGCGCTCTCGAAGGACTTGTGCCGGACGGTCGGCGCGCGCTGGCCGACGCCGTAGACCATCCAGAAGGGGGAGGGCTGACCAGCCATCACGCAGCCCTCGCCTGCATCGCAAGGCGGGTCGTATCGACCTTGTACCCGCGGTGCCAGTTCGTAGCGTAGCGCGCGGCGAGCTCGGCCAGCTCCAGCGTGGGCTTGTCGCCATGGATGTCGAGCCGCATGTGTTCGGTCTCGCCGCGGCGCTTGCCCCAACGGTGTTCGACGCGTCGGGTGAGGACGATCCGTTCGGAGACGCCGGCGGGAACGCCAAAGGCTCGCAGGCGCCGGCCCAGCAGGACATCCTTGGCGGCTGTGAACCTGACATCGCGCCGCGCATGCGCCGCGGCGGAAGCGATCTTCACGAGGATCAGCGGGGCCGCGCCGCCGCCGATCAGAAACTCACCATCGCGGCTGAGCTCGTCGATGGCGTGGTCGCGGTCGTCTCGCTCAGGGAAGGCAGCGGCGATGGTGCTCTGCGCGTAGGGCAGCGGGCGTCCATCGTCATAGAGGTCGACCAGCGTGTCGCCGTCGACGTGGAAGTGGCCGGGAAGGCGCGGCATGTCGCTCTCCATCCAGACGACGGCCGCCCGCTCCGGGTGGCTCTAGGTGGGGGGACGCCAGGGCTGGCTTCCGGAGCGGGCATCGCCGCGTCGTGCTGCGATGGAGATATGAAAGCAAATCTTTCAATCTGACGCAAGCGAAATGAAAGTAAAACTGTCATTGGTGTGCGTGGGCAGGCGAAGCGCCACCCGAGCGGCTGCCACGAAGCAGCCTTGGTTGGAGCCCGGCTCCTCTAACTCGGCCCCCTAGGCGGCCTCTTTGCAAGCTATCGGCGGTGTGTCGCTATTTGTTCGAGGACGGAGCGACCGTCATGCGGATAACATGCACGTCACCGCCGAACGGGATTCTTACCTGGTAATCATGCGGGTTAGCCCAGCCGCCGCGTCGATCGAGATCGACCACCACCATGCCGCCAACGCATTCGCCCGGCATTACAGTGTTGTCGGCCAGCATGGTGTTCTCATACATCGCTACATCTACCGCGCCGCGTGCGAGCGCGCCGGCGGCAGCGATATTGGCCGACGCCGTCGCGCTTGCATCCACGATGTTGTTGGCGGCCGGAGTGCTGTAGGTCGGCGAGTTTATCTGGACCAGCGCGGCCGAAGTGGCCGCGCCGACCGCTGCGGCCAAGATGGCGTCGGTCCGTGCCTCTTGCTGCAATTGGGCACGGTTCCATACCTTAAGTGGCGCTCCGTCTCCACCGGAAGCCGTGATGTCGCCATACCGAAACGTGATCGGTGTCGGCGAGCGATTACACAGCAGCGCTATCAACGTCGGGCGTTCCGCGGGCCCCGCGGGTTTCTTCATCACCATCGCGACCTCGGTATGGCCTTTGTTTGAAACAAGCCCTGGCCGGCCGTTACGTACCAACTCCGACTGTCCCGCAGTCGGCGAAAAGGTCGTCGTTTGTGTCGTCACGCATCCGGCGAGTGCTAGCCCGATGCCGATGATCACGATTGTCTGATTGAGCATGTTCACCCCCAAGCCGTGCCTGCCTTACCCAGCTGTATTTCAATCGGGCACTGTCGTTTCGTCAAACAGTGCAAGCAGCTGGCGGTCGTTCGTTTCGGCGGGAGTGCGGCCTTGCCGCGTCGAAATTTTGTTCTTGATTTGTTCCAATCCAAGAGTCATCGTGAATGAAGCATCAAAGAGAAGTTCCGGAAAGGCATGTCTATACATGCAAAGCGGAATTATGCATGGAGTGGTCGCAGATATGGCAAGTGATGAGTATGCCTTGCGTCAAATGGCGGCGCGCATCGCGGCAATCTTGCCACAGGATCGAGGGCAGGCTGTTCGTGTGTTGCGCCTATCCGAAGAGTTTATGACGGATTTTCTTCTGGATCAGGCTGAACGGCGGCCTCGTTTGGCAGAAATCAGCACTCTGGTCAGGACTTCCGGCGAACCGGCCAACACATAGGTGGCTGGAAGGCCGGTCGCGATGGCAATCCGGTTCGCCGCGATATCGCTAATGCCGTCGGTGCCACCGACGATAGATGCCCACTCATCATCATCGACCCGGAGGAAGCTCTGCAGATCTATGTCGTAGGCTTGCTCGATTAGTGCGACACGTCGCCCAGCGGCCTCGCTGTCGATACCAACATACTGTGATAGTTCATCTGTGGACGGTAGCTCGGGACTTGTGTCAGCGCGACCGTCAGGACTGTTCCCCGACAGCCAGTCCAAGGACCGACCAAACCGGTCAGCAATGGAGAGCAAATTCTCCGTCTTTATGCCTTTGTCGTGTTCCCAATTTCCGACGGCGCCGCGGCTAACGCCGAGTTGTTTGGCGAACTCAGCCTGACTAAGGCCGGCCTCCTTCCGGATAGCTAAAATGCGATTCCCGACGGTCATATGTGAAAGATCGCCTTTCGGTGCTTTCAAATCACCGACAGAAATGCTTGCCATTAGATGAAAGTTATGCTTTCGATTGCGCATGAGTGATGCACTGTCGATAGCGAAAGAGAGAGCCGGCGGAGCCGTTGGTTTGGCCCGGCCGCTCGGCATTTCGTCCCAGGCTGTGTCGCAATGGCGGCGAGCTCCCGCGAAGCATGTGCTCAACATCGAGCGCGTGACAGGGGTGTCGCGCCACGACCTTCGGCCCGATCTCTATCCACGCGAGCCCTCCCAGCAGGGAGCCGCGTCGTGAACCTCGCCTCGTTTCTCGCCGACCTCGCCACCGGCGCCACGCTCTGGGCCGGCGGCGCCTTCGCGCTGTCGACGGTTCGTAAGCGCCGGGCGAGCCGGCGCAGGCAGCTGATCCCCGCCAGTCGGTTCATGCTGGTTCCGCGGGACGGCAGGCCGCGCATTGAGATCAGCTTCGATCAGGAGATCTCGCTCACCCTATCCGGTCGCGGCTCGCATGCCCCTCAACCACAGACGGAACCGTCGCCGACGGCTAGCGATCTCCGCCGTCTGGCAAATAGCTCCATTCGGCGACGGTGATCAGCACGATGGCGCACACTCCCGACCCCAAGCGGCCCCGCAAGACGGTTCCTCTGTCGGCCTTTCCTAAGCTGCCACCGCTGCAGGTGTCTTTTCAGTCGCCAGTGAAGGTCGACTTCGAAGAAGCCATCAGGTCCCTCAGGAGCATGAAGCTCAACCGCCGTCATTTCGGATTGCCTGAGAGACCGCTGAAATGATGTCGGTAACGCGAATTGCCGCGAGCTCTCGGACTGTTTGTCGGTCACTGATGCCGACGCCGTTGATGGGTACGTGGGGCAGGATATCTTGTCCGTATTGTTCGATTTTCCGGAGTATGTCGTCCTTTTCATCGACCGAGACCGGTATCGCCTTCAGAAAGAGCTGCAGGGCCATTACGAGCACGGCCGAGGTCGCCGTCTGTTCGGCAAGAAGTCCAAGTTCTATCCGGGTCATGTTTCATCTCCGTGCGGGGCGTTCGTGCGGTGGTGAATGGGGATGGACGGTTCCAGCCGTCCATCCTCGCCATTCTGCCAGCACCCGCGGTGGCAGCCGCCGGTGCTTGAAGGCTTTCCCCATATTCATTCCGACCGGTCTTTCGTCCCGGCCACCTCTGGCGCCCGTCCCCGCTGTCAATGTCGATGGTCGGGCGCCGATCCTTCATTCCCGTCGGTCTCCTCTGTCCATGCCGTCCGTGCTCCCCGTGCTCCACACAAATGGAGCACGGACTGCATGGCAGATTCATCCATCGGCGATGGACAAATGATCCATCTCAAGCCCCTTCGTGACGAAGAGTACGCCGCGGCGCTGGTCATCCGCCTCGAGAAGTCCGAGGCCGAGCGCACGGGGCTGCCAGTCTCCGAGGTCCGCCCCATCGTTGCCCGGCGGATCGGCCTCGCCGTCGGCACGCTGGAGAACATCCGGCGCCGGCGCATCAAGGCGATCAAATCCCATGTCTACAGAACGCTCCTGGCGGCCGCCGACCGGTGGCTCTGTGCCGAAATCGCCATGCTCGAGCACGAGCGAACTGTCATTGCGGCACAAGCTCGCGACGGCTCGACACGCGACCTGGCGGAGGTGGATGCGCACATTGCGGCGGCTCGTGCCGCGCTGGGCACGGAGGCGCGCCGATGAGTAAGCGCGGCCGCTATGCCAGCCACAACGGTCGTCGCGAATGGACGGTCGACATGGACACTACGCTTCGCGCGCAGATCGCCCGTTCGATCGCCTTCGCCGACGTCGCCGACGAGATGACCGCCCGGTATGGCCGCCGCATCTCGGAAGAGGCGGTGCGGTATCGCGCTGAAGACCTCGGCATCATCCCGGTTGCAACCGGCCGTGGGACAGAGGCCGTCGACTGCCGCGTCAGCGGCCTCGACCATCTGCTCATCGCCCTTCGCACATCCCATAGAACGCCGCCGGCCGACGCGCGGCCCGGGGTCCTTGATCGCATTCGCTTCGACTGGCGCCGGCACATGGCTGGTCCGTCGGGAGCGGGATCGCCGGCCGCCTCCTGTCTGGAAGGCTGACCGGGCTCATTCACGCCGGCGGCCGCCGCGGCTCCCGGACATTTCATCGGCATAGGCCGCGCGCGGCCCGGAGAGAACGCATGTCCGACATTCCGAATGATCAGCCGCTTTCCGACGCCGCCGCCGGCTTTGCCAAGGAGCAGCTGAAATCCTTCATCGAGCGCATCGAGCGCCTTGAGGAGGAGAAGGCGACCATCTCCGAGGATATCAAGGACGTGTTCGCCGAGGCCAAGGGCACAGGATTCGACGTGAAGGCGCTGCGCGAGATCCTCAGGATCCGCAAGCAGGATGCCGATCAGCTCGCCGAGCACGACGCGATCGTCGACCTCTATCGGCAGGCGCTGGGCATGGTGGGCGGCTAGTCCATGGAGAGCGCGCGCCGTTCCATTCAGCCGATGGGGTTGCCGGGAATCGAACCCGGTGGCCAGTCGGCGCTTGATCGGACACCGGAATTCCGGTGGGTCGATCCGACCTCGCTGTTCGTCGACGAGAGCTACCAGCGGAACCTGTCGGAGCGCTCGGTCCGGCTGATCCGCCGGATCGTCGCCGATTGGGACTGGCGCCGCTTCAAATGCCCTATCGCGGTTGAAACGCCGGAGGGCTTCGAGATCATAGATGGCCAGCACACCGCCATAGCGGCGGCATCACATCCCGGGGTAACGCAGATCCCGATCATGATCGTCGAGGCGGACGAGCCGGCCGAACGCGCGTTGGCGTTCATCGGGCACAATCGGGACCGGATCGCCGTGACTGCCACGCAGATGCACTTCGCCGCAGTGGCGGCAGGTGACCCCGAGGCGGTCACCATTGATCAGGTCTGCCGTCGTGCGGGCGTCCGGGTGCTTCGCGTGCCTCCAGGTAGCGGGGCTTTCAAGCCGGGCGACACCATGGCTGTGGCCGCCATTGGCTCGCTGATCAATCGCCGCGGGGCGATGAAGGCGCGCCAGATGCTCGAAGTGCTGGCCGCCGCGCACATGGCGCCCGTCAGCGCCGCCGGCGTCAAGGCAGTGGAGATGCTGCTTTCCGACCCCGAATACAGCGACGAGGTGACCGCAGACGGCCTCCGCAACGTCATCATGACGCTTGGCCCGGACGCCGAGAAAGAGGCCAAGGTCTTTGCCGCTGCCCACAACGTGCCGCTCTGGCGCGCACTCGGCATCATCTGGTTCAAGAGGCGATCCCGTGGACGACAGCGCGCGAGCTGAGGCGCTCGAGGCGGAGAACGAGCGTCTCCGCCAGCGCGTCGATCAGTTGGAAACGGCCCTGGGCACCGATTTCATCGTGCCGGTCGAGTGGCGCCTCACGGTGAGTGAAGCGCGCTGCGTCGGGGTGCTGTTGAAACGAGACGTCGCGACGAAGGATGCCATCATGGCCGCGCTCTATCGCGCCGACGGCCGCGAAGAGGCCGACATAAAGATCGCGGACGTCTTCATCTGCAAAATCAGGAAGAAGCTCAAGCCTTTTGGCATCGCGATAGAAACCCGTTACGGCATCGGTTGGGAGATACCCGCCCGCCGCGAAATCGTCCGCCTGCTTGGGGGGACGTCATGACTGGCCGGATCCTACCTAATCTGCTCAACCCGCTCTATCAGCCGGAGGTGGTGCCGTTCCCGGCGCCGGCGCGGCGCGGCCCGCGGGAGAAGCTGCCGGAGGCAGCACTGCGCGAGGCCTTCGAGGCCGACCGCTCCGATGCGGAGATCGCCGAGGCGTTCGGTTGCTCGCGCCAGCTGGTGGCGCAGAAGCGCTCGAAGCTGGGTCTGAGGAGGCGGGAGAAGGCGGACGCCAAACGCGCGCCCAGCCGCTTTCAATCGAAGGTCGCGACCGATCGCGCCGCGCGGCTGCCGCCGGTCGACCACCCCGCGCTGAGCGAGGAACGCACCATCTACCCGGCGACGGTGACGGCGGTCGATGGCCTGCCCAATGTGCTCGTGTCCGCGGCGAACCATTGGAAGATCGGCGGGCGGATCGCCAAGGGCGCCTGGAGCGGCTTTCCCGTCTATGCCCTGACGCTTGAGGAGCGCGCCACCTGCCCGGACAGCTGCCGGCATTGGCGCAGCTGTTACGGCAACAGCATGCATTTCGCCAAGCGGCTGCAGCACGGCCCGGCGTTGGAAGATCGGCTCGAGCATGAGCTCGCCATCCTCCAATCCCGCCACCCGGCCGGCTTCGCGGTGCGCCTTCACGTGCTCGGCGACTTCTATTCGCCGGCCTATGTCGCGCGCTGGGCGGGGTTCCTCGACCGATTTCCAGCCCTGCACGTCTTCGGCTTCACCGCGAGGATCGACGCGGCTTCCGACCCGATTGCCTTGGCGCTCGTGCACTTGGTGCTGGAGCGCTGGGAGCGCTTCGCCATCCGCTTCTCGAATGCGCCTGTCGACGAATGCTCGACCGTCACCGTCGAGCACCCGCGCCAGGTGCCGGCCGACGCCGTGCTGTGCCCGCAGCAGGTCGGCAAGACCGCCTCCTGTTCCACCTGTGCGCTGTGCTGGCAAAGCCGCCGACGCATCGCCTTCCTTCAGCATTGAGGTGCCGCCATGACGCTGACGATGGAGGCCTGGGAGCGGGCCTATATGCGATTCCGCGCCGCGGTGAGCGAGGACGAGCTGTTCAGCTGGTTCGGTCGCATGGAGGTGCAGCGCATCGCCGGCATGACGATCGAGCTGTCGTTTCCGACGCGCTTCCTTTGCCGGTGGGTGAGCGAGCGCTACGACGCTCGTCTGTCAGCGGCCCTCGACATGGAGTGTCCGGGTGCCGGCATCCGGTATGTGACGCGGGTCATTCGGGCGCCGGCGGTCATGCCGGCGGCGACGCTGGCCACGGTGGCGATAGAGCCGTCGTCGACGGTTGACGTGCCCGCCACGCAGAAGGCGTCGGTCGGAGCGCCGCTGGATCCGCGCTTCGTCTTTTCATCCTATCGCCTCGGCGACGCCAACCGCCTCGCTCAGGCGGCCGTGGCGAACGCTGCGACCGGCCGGGTGGCCTTCAATCCGCTGTACCTCCATAGCGGGATCGGTCTCGGCAAGACGCATCTGGTTCAAGCCCTGGCGGCAGCGGTCACCGGGCAGGGCCGTCGAACGGTCTATCTCGTCGGCGAGCGCTTCGCGTCCGACTTCGAGGCAGCGCAGCGGGCCCGGGCCGAGGGCGCTTTCAAGGAAGCGGTACGCGGCGCCGACCTGCTGGTGATCGACGATCTCCAGTGGCTTCAGGGGCGGACGGCACAGAGGGAGTTCGGCTTCACGCTCAATGCGTTCATCGACGCCGGCCGGCAGATCGTGCTCACGGCCGATCGGCCGCCCGTCGACCTGGGCTTGGAGGATCGGGTGCGTTCCCGGCTTGCTGGCGGGCTGGTGGTGGAGATCGAGCCCTTCGGCGAGGACCTTCGCCGGGACATCCTCATCGCCCGGACGGCGACGCTGGCAAAGCACCATGCTGGCTTCGCCGTGCCGAGCGCGGTGCTCGAGTTCATCGTGAGGCAATGCGTCGACAACGGACGGGATCTGGATGGCGCCATCAACCGGCTGCTCGCGCGTCAGCAATTGTCCGGCGAGGCCGTCACATTGGAGATGGCCGAGCTCGCTCTGCACGACCTCGTCCGCTCACCAGAGCCGAAGCGGGTGCGGGTCGACGACATCGTGCGTGTGGTCGCCAAGCACTACAACGTCACCCGCGCCGACCTCCTCTCGCAGCGCCGCACCGCCAATGTGGTGAAGCCGCGCCAGATCGCGATGTACCTGTCGAAGACGCTCACCCTCCGCTCGCTGCCGGAGATCGGCCGGCGCTTCGGCGGGCGCGACCACACCACCGTGTTGCACGCGGTGCGCAAGATCGAAGGTCTTTGCGCCGGCAACACCGTCATCTCCGGCGAGGTGAAAGCCCTCACCGCCGTGCTCGCGGAAGGGATCGCCACGTGAAGCCCGCGCCCGATCTTGGCCCGTTCGCCGGCATGCCAGGTGGCTACCGCGTCATCTGCATCGACGCGCCGCACAAGTTCGTTGCCGGCACCAAGCGCCGGCCGCAGCACTACAAGCGGATGACCGACGACGAGATCGCCGCGCTGCCCATCCGCGCCCTGGCTGACCCCGCCGGCTGCTGGCTGTTCTTCTGGACGACGGGCCCGAAGCTGCCGAAGGCCTTCGGCATCCTGAAGTCCTATCGCTTCCGCTATTCCGGCATGGGCTTCGTCTGGCTCAAGACGCATATGCGGTTCGGCCGCGCCGGCGAGCCGCTTTTCTATCCGCGCAACTGCTTCCACGTCGGCCAGGGCTATACCACGCGCAAGAACGCTGAGTTCTGCTTGCTGGCGCGGATCGGCAAGCCGAAGCGCCTCAGCGCCAGCGTGTTCGAGGTGATCCTGTCGGCGCGCCGGGAGCACAGCCGCAAGCCCGAGGAATTCTACGAGCGGGTGCAGACGTTCGCCCCCGGCCCCTATGTCGAGATCTTCGCGCGCCAGCGCCGATCGGGATGGGACTGCTGGGGCAACGAGACCGACCGCTTCGGCGAGGTGGCGGCATGACGCGCGAGATCCTGCCGGCGCGCCGCCGCTCCGAAACCTTCGACCTCATGGTCGGCAACATCCGCTACACGGCGACGTTCGGCCTCTATGACGACGGCCGACCCGGCGAGCTGTTCATCGACGGGCTCAAGGCCGGCTCCGACGCCCAGGTCAACGCCCGCGACGCGGCGGTGCTGATGAGCATCGCCCTGCAGTACGGCGCCCCCGTCGACGTGCTGCGCCATGCGATATCGCGCACCCCGAATGGCGCGCCGCAGGGGCCGGTCGGCATGCTGCTCGACCGCTTCGCCGAGATCACCGCCGGGGAGGGCGAGCCATGAGCATCGCGATGACAGCTGCCGACGTAAGGCACGCACTCCTGAATCTCTACAGCGGCCCCGGCTGGCGCCTCTTCTTCGAGGTGTCGAACGACACCGGTACTAAGGCCAACCGGTGGATCGATGCGGTCGCCTGCGGCATCTGGCCGTCGAACGGCTTCGAGGTCATCGGCATCGAGATCAAGGTTTCGCGCGCGGATTGGAAGAGGGAGCGCGAGGAGCCGGAGAAGGCGCAAGCGTTGATGCGCTTCTGCAATCGCTGGTATCTCGCCTGTCCGGATGGCCTGGTGAAGCCGGATGAACTTCCCGTCAGCTGGGGCCTGCTGACGGTGAAAGATGGGAAGGCGCGCACGAAGGTGCAGGCGCCAAAGCTCGAGCCGGAGCCGCTTACGTCCGGTTTCGTCATGGCGATCCTGCGACACGCCAATGCGCTCGATATGGAGCTGGTGCAGCGGCTTGTCGAAGAGAGGGACGCTGCCCGTCAGAAGAGCTTCGACGAAGCCCTGGAGCGAACGGCCGCCCGCCGCGTCGCCGATGTCTCGCAACGCGCCGATAAGGCGCTGAAGGTGGCTGAGCGGATCAAGGCGATCACCGGCGACGATATCGCCGACTGGTCGTTCGACGATAAAGCGTTGGCGGCGGCGTACCTGCTCATGAAGCAGGGCCGGGTTCACGAAACCATCGGATATGGCGTCGAGACGCTACCCGGCCTCCTGGTCGATCTTCGCCGGGCACAGACCGCGTTGGAAGGTTGGATGAACCTGCCGGCGCTTGTGGACCTTCGTCAGGAGATCGCTGCGGCTGATCCCGACCTGAAGTCACGAAAGGGACGGTGATGCCCGCGGAGCGCGAATTCGAACTGGCGGCGCCACCTGCGCCCAAGCGCACCCGCGTCCGCCGTGGCGGCTGGTCCTGGGGGCCGGTTGAGGGTGCCAAGCTGCGCGTGCTGTCGCTCGGTGCCGGGGTGCAGTCGACGACGCTGGCGCTCATGGCGGCACATGGCTTGATCGGGCCGATGCCGGATTGCGCCATCTTCGCCGACACGGGCGCTGAACCCGCTCCGGTCTATGATCAACTGGCGTGGTTGCAGTCGGGCCAGCTGGGATTGCCATTTCCGATCCACGTCGTGTCGGCCGGCAGCATCAAGCGGGAAATCATCGACGCGGCGGCCGGCCTGAATGGTGCTTCTGGCCGTCCGCCCTTCTTCGTAAAGTCGGGCAAGGGGCGCCTCGGGCAGATCAACCGGCAATGCACCCAAGACTATAAGATCGACCCGATCCGAAAGAAGCAGCGCGACCTGCTCGGCTTCCGTCCCCGCCAGCGGATCCCCGATGCGCAGGTAGAGGTCTGGATCGGCATCAGCACCGACGAAACTGTGCGCGCCGGCTCCTCGTGGGACAACTGGTCAGTCAACCGCTATCCGCTGCTCGAAAAGGGGATGTCGCGCACCGACTGCGAGCGCTGGCTCTCGATCCATGGCTATCCGGTGCCGATGAAGAGCGCCTGCACATTCTGTCCGTATCGTACGGACCGCGAATGGCGCCACATGCGCGACCACGACCCGGAAGCCTGGAAGGAAGCGGTCGCCATCGACGCGATGGTCCGTGACATGCACAGGCATGGCAAAATCCGCGGCGAACTGTTCGTGCATCGCTCCGGCGTGCCCCTCGATGAGGTCGACCTGCGCACCGATGAGGAAGCCGGCCAAGGCCTGCTCATGGTCTGCGAAGCGGGGTGCGGGTTGTGATCATCCGCCGCCGCTACAACCGAAACTTCACCGTCCTGCCCAATGCGGTGGTCGAAGACGACCGGCTGTCGCCCGAGGCGCTCGGCGTGCTCGTCTATCTGCGCAGCCGGCCGGAGGCATGGAACGTTGAGCTCTCGCACCTCAGCGAGCGGTTCCGCATAGGCCGGGACAAGACGCAGCGTGTCGTCGCCGAGCTCGTCGAAGCCGGGTGGATAAAACGAGAACGTACGCGTGATCCCGTCACCCGGGCGTTCAACGGTATCGACTATGTTGTGTACGACGAGCCGAACGACACTAGCGATAGTGCCGCCGACGCCAGTTCGGAGGCGGAGCCACAGCCTGAAAATCCGGTTGTGGCTCATGCTGCACCCAAGCACCGGCCACAGCCTGAAAAGCCGCGCGCGGCAAATCCGGTTGTGCATATAGAAGAAGCAAATACGGAAAGAGAGAAAACAACCCCCATAGCCCCCAAGGGGGCGGTGGGCGAGGATAGCCGTGAAGAGGGCAGGGGCGACCAGCTCTTCGGGAAGTTCCTGCACGACTACGCACCACCGCCGACGGCCTCGCTCGTCACACCGCTGCGGCATTGGAACAAGCTCTCGGAGGCTGACAAGGCGAAGGCCATCGCGGCCATCGGACCGTACCGTGCCGCCTGCAAAGCCGAGCGGCGCAAGATGCTCGACCCGTCGGCCTATCTGAGCCGGCGCATGTTCGACAATTTCGCCACCTCGCCGGTGCAGCGGCCGCCCGAAAGTCCGGCCGTCGCCGCGCTGAGGCGCGCCCTCAGCCCCGGCTTCTCCGGCGGCGTGCTGGTGGAGCGTGGGACCGGTGCCTGGATGGCGTGGCAGGCCGTCGCACTGGAGGCGGGCTTCCCGCTGCACGCCATCGTCTACCGCGCCGCGCCATTCGCCGGCCGTGATCGTGAGATGACGGGCCGCTATCTGCCGAGCGAGTGGCCGCCCAGCCGTGACGGGCCGGACCTGTTGCAGCGGGCGGCAGGTGATTCAGCATGATGTGGGGAGCAGTGATGGCCAAAGGCCGTAAGCGGAAGACGGGGAAGCGGACGCCGAGCGGCAAGCTCTCGGAAAGCAAAGCCGAGAAGGCGCGGCGTGGACTGGGCGATGTGCGTTCTGTGGCGATGGCCCAACCGCATCGCGCTGCCGTCGGCAAGGATCGCCGGCTCGACCAGCGCGCCGCAACCGAGCTCGGTCGCCTGTTTATGATCGGTCGGATCGATGAGGCGCAATACTGGGCTGGCGAACGTTGGTTCCGACTGATCGGCGAGTTCCACCAGATCATGGCCTCGCCAATCACCAATACCACCATCTTGGGCACGATGGCGGCCGGCGATCGAGGCGATCGTGATGGTGATGTAGGAGCGGCCGAGCGCCCGGAAACGGAAGAGGAGCGGCGAGAGCGTGTGCTCGGTCACCATGGCTCGGCGATGAGCGTCCTGCGAAAGACTGCTGATCACCGCGCTGTGTTTCGGACGCTTGAAGCGGTGGTTCTCTATGATTGCCCCATTGGCGGAGAGCCCGAGCTCGTCGTGCTGAAGGAGGGGCTGTCGGTACTCGCGCGCTTCTGGCGCCTCCGGTCACCGCCCAAGGCCGACGAAGAACTCCCGGTGCGTGTCGCAGGGCACCGATATGATAGGCCGGCGTGGCCGCATGACGTGCGCATTGTGGACATTGTGGTGCGCGACCCGACGGATCCGGAACCAGCACTGGACAAAAGCGGATGAATCTGTCGTAATTGCCGACGAAATTCATGATCGGAACGACCTACGCCCGGTGGCCAGATGGCGCGCCGGGCGTTTTCTATTGGGGATTCCGCCATGCCAACCTGTTGGCGTTGCAGCAACACGTTCCCGCGCTCCGATAAGCGCGGCTTCGTCTCGAAGACGAGGCCCGACCTGGCGACCTGTCCCCTTTGCAACGCAGCTGGTAACGGCGGTGAGGCATGGGCCATCGCCAACGATTGCAACGGCATCTTCACGACCTAGGTCTATGCGACCAAGGCCGCAGCCGAAGCGGAGTGCGCCAAGCCGGAATGGGATGGCTCGGAGGTCGTGCCGGTGCGGGTCATTCGGGAGCCTGACCCCGACCCGTGGATGCGGGACTATCACGAGCAGCAGATGGCGCCGAGCCCGGATACCGATCGGCAGAGGGGCGCTTAATCATCGGTCACCAGGTCATCCAGCCGCACGCCGAGCGCAGTCGCGATCTTGCGGAGGATTGTCACGTCGCCCGTCTTCTTGCCGCTCTCGATTTCCGACAGGAAGCTCTGCGCCACGCCGGTGGCCTTCGCCAGCGCCGCCTGGGTCAGGCCGCGCTTCTTGCGCCAGAACGCCATGGGAGTGGCGGCGGCGAGATAGTCGTCCATGTCTTCGTCGGCGATCAGCGTCTCGGCGTTGAGGCTGGCGATAGCCTCGCGAGCGGTGCGGGCGTCGGCGGCATCCTCGCTGGCGGCGACGAGGGCGTCATATTCGGCACGGCTGAGGATCACGATGTCCTCGCCGGCCGGGCTCTTGGTCATGATGGCGGTCATAGGTTCCTGTCCTCTCAGTCGTAGATGCCGCCGCGCGGGCCGATCTCGAGCACCGTAACGGTGGTGGCAGTTTCGGTGAAGATCACCCGGAAGTCGCCAACCCGGAGCCGCTTGGCCTCGACGCCCTGCAGCGTCTTGACGTTGGCGGCGAGCGAGGCTGGGTCCGCAGCGTACTGCTTGACCTTGGCGCGGATCGCCTCGGCCCGGTTGGCGTGACGCTTCAGAGCCTTCGCTGCGGTGGGGGTGTAAGCGACCTGTTTCATGAGGCGAATATCGCATAATGCGATAACTAAGTCAATCGCATTATGCGATATTTTGGTGTGTCTTTAAGGACGATGGCGCGCAACTCCTATTACCAGAGCGCGCATTGGCGGGCGCTGAAGCGGGCGACGCATGAGCGTGACGGCTGGCGGTGTGTCGTGCCGGGCTGCGGGTCGTCGAAGGGCATCGTCTGCGACCACATCAGGACGCGGCCGAACGTCGACCACCCGACACCGTTCGACGTGCTGACGAACACGCGAACCCTGTGCGGCACCCATGACCGGAAGGTGAAGGAGACGGCCAGCGGCCAGCGGCGCGGCGGCGGGGCGCTGTTCGTGCAGGGCACGGACGAGCACGGGCGGCCGCGCGACCCGGCGCACCCTTGGAACCGACCCCGGCCGTGACCAGCGGCCACCCGAGTGTCCCCCGAAGGGGGGGGAGGGTCGGATCTCTAGGCGGGTTGGGGGGGCTAACCGTCCAGGGCCTGCATTCGCACTGCGAACGATTTTCCGAAGGGGGGTATCGGCCACCCCCATAGGGGGTGAGGATGACGTTTACCTCCATCGACGGAGCGCCGCCGGAACCGGACTGGGCATCGCTCTTCACCGACGAGCTCGACATCGCGATCGCTCGCGATCGTTGGGCGATCGTTGTTCGTGAGATGCAGGAAGCGGGGACGCTGGTCCTGGCGAACGATCACGCGATCCGCCGCCTGGTCGATTTCAGCGTGCAATATGAACGCGCGGCGCGCCAGGTCTGCGAGATGGGCACCATCCTGAAGGCGCGCCGTTCGCGCGTTCCGCAGGCAAGCCCTTATTGGACCGTGATGCGGCAGGCGGGCGAGGAGATCCGCGTGCTCGAAGTCGAGCTCGGCATTTCGCCCGTCCGGCGCGGCAAAGCCCAGAAGGTGCAGCGTGCCAAAAAAGCCCCGCGGGCGGCGGACAGCTACCTCCGCCAGGTCAAGTGATCCGACGACGGATTGGGCCCGCGATGTACTCGCCGGCCGCATCGTTGCCGGCGAGCTAGTCGGCGGCGCAGCGGAGCGGCACCTTCGGGATCTACGGGACGGCGAGAAGAGGGGGCTGATCTGGCGACCGGATTTGGCCGGCCACGCGCTGGGATTCTTCCCGGCCATGCTGAGCGTGACGGCCGGATCCGCGGCGGGAAAGCCGTTCAACCCGCTGCCATGGCATGTGTTCTGCGGTGGCAGCATCTTCGGCTGGCGCAAAGCCAGCGGCCGCATGCGGTTCCGCTCGGCTTGGCTGGAGACAGGGAAAGGGCAGGCGAAATCGCCGTTCATGGCAGCGATCGGCCTCTATCTGATGGGCTGGTATGGCGTTCCGCGTGCCGAGGTCTTTGCCATCGGACAGGACAAGAACACCGCCAACGTGCTGTTCAAGGACGCCGTTGCCATGTGCCGGGCGCCGATTCCGCCCGGCGATGATGAGGACGATACCCTCGAAAATCAGGACGAAGGGGGCGTCGTCATCCGCGGCGAGGGGGACAACGCATGGAAGATCGAGCATCCGTCGACCGGCTCGAAGTTCCTGTCGCTAGCGAACGGAGAGGCCATCTCCGGCCCGCGCCCGATCGCGGTGCTGGCTGACGAGATCCACGAGTTCAAGCGCAACACGTCGATCGAGATCTGGAAGAACGCCATCGGCAAGATGCCGGGCGACGCGATCATGATCCTCGGCACCAACACGCCGAGCACAAACCAGATCGTCGGGACGGAATATAGCGGGTTCTATCAGAAGGTCGCACGCGGCGAGATCCGCGATGACGAGGCGTTTGCCTTCATTGCCCGCGTGGACAAGGCGGACCGGGAAACAGTCTTCGACAATCCCGACTGCTGGCCGAAATCGTTGCCGGCGCTGGGGGTGACGTTCCCTCGCGAGAACATCGAGGGAATGGTCGCGACGGCAAAGCAACTGCTGTCGACGGCGATGTCCGTCAAGCGCCTGTACTTTGGCATCCCGATCGGCGCGACCGATTTCTGGATTGCCGAGGAGGCCTGGCAGGAGGTGCAGGGCGTCGTCGATGTTCCCGCATTGCGTCGTTACCGGTGCTGGCTCGCGCTCGATCTGTCGGACAAGAACGACTTCACCGCCCTGACGGCGGTATGGATCGATGATGATGGCCTGCTGTTCGCCAAGACCTGGTACTGGACGCGCAAGCGGGGCCTCGCCGACCGCGCCCGCGAGGATCAGGCGCCGTATGAGGAGTGGGTCGAGGCCGAATTCCTGACGGCCGTGGATGCGCCGATCATCGACAAGACGTTCGTCGCTGCCGAAGTCCGGCGCATCTGCGCCGAGCACGATGTGCAGTTCCTCGTCTTCGACGCGGCGAAGATGGAGGACTTCGAACAGGCCTGCCTCGATATCGGCTTTCCGGTCTGGCGCTGGAAAGGGCCGGACAAGCCACGGGGCCGCGGATTGATGCTCGTCCAGCATGCGCAGGGCAAGCGCGTCATGTTCGAAGACAAGCAGCTCTGCATGCCGCGCTCGGTCGAACGCCTTGAGGACCGGATCTTGTCCGGCACCATCGTCATAGAGCAGTCGCCGGTGACGACGTCGTGCGCCGCGAACGCGCAGCTCGACATCGACGGCCAGAACAATCGGGCCTTCGACAAGGCCCGGTCGCGCGGTCGCATCGACGGTCTTGTCACCATCGCCATGGCCGTCGGCGCCGCGGATACCGAGCTGAAGCTGCCGGGCAAATCGTTCGCGGATTCGGAAGATGCCGTCGATCGCCTGCTTGCCGACGATGCGGAGTGACTATGGCTGAACCCTCTCCGCGCCGCCTCGCAGCCCTGTCGTTCCTGTGGGACGTCGTCGGCATATCGGGCGCCGGTCTTGTTGTCGGTGGGATCGCCATGATGCACGTGCCATCCGCCTGCATCGCCGGCGGCCTCGCACTGATCGGCCTGGCGATCCGCGGCGCGAGGCGGTTCTGATGCGCGGGATCCTGTCGACGCTCTTCGGAGCCGAGCAGAAGGACAACAGCTCCTACGGCTCGGCGGAGGATG
This sequence comes from Ancylobacter sonchi, assembly GCF_018390695.1. Lineage (GTDB taxonomy): Bacteria > Pseudomonadota > Alphaproteobacteria > Rhizobiales > Xanthobacteraceae > Ancylobacter > Ancylobacter sonchi. Next base: position 34,908 of record NZ_JAHBGF010000003.1, read on the forward strand.
TGTGGCGCGACCTGTTCGGCGGCCATCAGTCGCAATCCGGGGTGTCGGTGACCTGGAAGCGCGCCCTGGAAGTCACGACCGCTCTGCGCTGCGCGACCATCATCGCCGAGGGCATCTGCTCGGTCCCGTTCAAGGTCTATCGGAAGGTCTCCGTCGACAACCGGGTGGAGCGGCAGGAGGACCAGGCGCACGCTCTCACCGACATCATGTCGACCGAGCCGAACGAGTGGCAGTCCGGCTTCGAGTTCCGTGAAACCATAGGCCTGCACCTGGCCCTTTGTCAGAACGCCTATGTGTTCGTGAACCGCGTTCGCGGCGACGTTGCCGAGTTGATCCCCTTCGAGCCCGGCCGGGTGGAGGTGACACAGAACAGCGACTGGACGTTGAGCTACGCCGTGACGGCGCCGGACGGTGCGCGGCAGGTGTTCCCGGCCGGCGCCATCTGGCACATCAAGGCGCGCGCCTGGAACGGTTATATGGGGCTGGAAACCCTGCGTCTGGCCCGTGAGGCGTTGGGGCTCGCCATCTCGACCGAGGCGAGCCACGCCCGGATGCACGTCAACGGTGCCCGGCCGAGCGGTGTCTTGTCAGTCGAAGGGCCGCTCGAGGAAGCGCAGCTCAAGGTGTATCGCAAATGGATCGAGGCCCACTATAGCGGGGTCCGAAACACCGGCCGCACCCTCATCCTCGATCGCGCCGCGAAGTGGCAGACGCAGCAAATGAGCGGCGTCGATGCCCAGCACCTTCAGACACGAGGCTTCCAGATTGAGGAGGTGTGCCGCGCAATGGGCGTGCTGCCCATCATGGTCGGCTACACCGGCGACAAGAACGCCACCTTCGCCTCGTCCGAGCAGCTGTTCCTCGCCCATGTGACCTATACGGTCCGGCCGTGGCATCGCCGGCTGGAATCGAGCGCGGATCGTTGGCTCCTGACGAAGAAGGAGCGCCAAGCCGGGCGCTACATGGGCTTCGTCGACACGGAGCTCCTGCGCGGCGACCACAAGGCGCGGTCGGAATTCTACAAGTCCGGCATTGAAGGCGGTTGGCTGCTGCGCTCCGACGCCCGGCGCTTCGAGGATCTGCCGTATGTCGCCGGCATCGACCGCCCGATCATGCCGGCCAACTTCGCCGTGGTCCGAGAAGATGGCGTGCCGATCATGCCGGCGAAAGTCCAAACAGGGGGCCCGACCAATGAACGTTGATCGGCTGGAGCGGAAGGCTGCCGGCGGCGCGCCGGACCGCCTCGGCGTCAAATTCGAGCTGAAGTTCGCGGAGGGCGCCCAAGATGGGACGTTCTCCGGCTATGGCTCTGTCTTCGACGTCGAGGACTATGGTGGCGATGTTATCAAGCGCGGCGCCTTCCGCGGGACGCTGAAGGAATGGTCCGGCAAGAGCAAGCTGCCGAAGATGCTGCTGCAGCACGGCGGCGGCTGGGCGGGCTCCGCCAACGACATGGTGCCGATCGGCAAGTGGACCAAGATGTCGGAAGACGACACCGGTCTGCGCGTCGAAGGGCGGCTCTTCACCGAGAGCGAACGCGGCAAGATGATCTACGCCGCCATGCGCGAGGGCGAGCTCGACGGACTGTCGATCGGCTACCGTGCCAAGGATTTCACCCTCGGCACCAAGCCGGACGAGCCTTACCGCACGATCAAACAGCTCGACCTCATGGAGGTGAGCGTTGTGCTGTTCGGCATGAACCCCGATGCCCTCGTCGACGCGGTCAAATCCGATGTCGATGATCTCGACACCCTTTCCGACGTCGAGAAGTTCCTGCGCGAGGCAGGTGGCTTCTCCCGGAAGACCGCCACCGCGCTCGTCTCGCGGGTGGCGCGCATCGCACAGCGTGAGGCTGGGGCGAGCAAGAGCCTGGATGCGCTGCTCGAGCAGATCCGCTCGACCGGCTCCCAGATCCGCTAACCCAACCTTTCAAAGGAGGGCGTCATGCCCGAGATGGATGACGTGCTGAAGGATGTTCAGCGCGAAGTGAAGAAGTTTGGCGACGACGTCGCCGGCCTGAAGTCGACGATGGAGAAGGACCTGAAGGAGGCCCGCGACCTCGCCGAGAAGGCCGGTGCCAAGCTGCTGGAGAGCCCGCAGTTCAAGAAGGACCTAGAGGCGCTCACCAGCGGTATCGCCGCCAAGCACGACGCCATCGAAGAGCGCGTCAAGAAGATCATCGACGAGGCGAAGGCTGGCGCCGAGCGCATCGATGGCATCGAGAAGAAGCTGAACCGTCCGGGTGCCGGCGGCGATATCGGCCAGAAGCTGCTGGACGATGCCATCGCCTTCAAGCGGGTGGCGCTGTCGCGCCGCGGCGAGCTCAAGTCGACCACGGTCCTGACGCCCGAGACCGTCAATCGCGACGAGTACAAGGCCTATTCCGAGATGTGGCCGACTTTCCTGCGCCGTGACGAGAAGGGTCTGTCGCCCGACGAGTACAAGGCCCTGATGGTCGGCTCGGATCCGGACGGCGGCTTTCTCGTCCCGACTTCGACGTCCTCGCGCATCATCACCAAGGTCTACGAGACCTCGCCGATCGACGAGCTCGCCACCCACGAGACGGTGTCGACGGACGCGCTCGAGATCCCGATCGACACCGACGAAGCCGGCGCCGGTTGGGTCGGCGAGACGGAAGCGCGTCCGGAAACCAGCACCCCGCAGGTCGGTGTGCAGCGTATCCCCGTACACGAGCTCTATGCCAAGCCGAAGGCGACGCAGCAACTGCTCGAAGATGCCGGCATCGACATTGAGGCGTGGCTCGGCCGTAAGGTGGCGGAGAAGTTCGCCCGTATGCGCGCGACCGCGTTCATCCTCGGCAATGGCATCAAGAAGCCGCGCGGCATCCTGACCTATCCGGCCGGCAGCGCCGGTGCCCGCGGCACCATCATGCAGGTGGCGTCGGGCCATGCGACGGCGCTGACGCCGGATGGCCTGGTCAACCTGATGTTCAGCCTGAAGGACCGCTATCTCGCGCGGGCCAACTGGCTGATGAAGCGCGGCACCGTCGCCTCGGTGATGCTCTTCAAGGACAGCCAGGGGCAGTACATCTGGCGGCCCGGCCTGCAGGAGGGGCAGCCGTCCATGCTGCTCGGCCACTCGATCCGCCGTGCGGACGATATGCCGGGCATTGCCGCCGGCGCGCTCCCGGTGGCTTTCGGCGATTTCGGCGCCGGCTACACCGTCGTTGATCGCCTCGGCATCCGCGTGCTGCGGGATCCCTATTCCGCGAAGCCGTTCGTGGAATTCTACACCCGCGCTCGCGTCGGCGGCGACGTCGTCGACTTCGAGGCCTTCTCCCTTCAGGTGATCGGCCTGTAGCCACCGACACCCATCCGGCACTGGCGCGCCGGCAAGATCGGCGCGCCTTCACCCCGATCATCTCATTGGAGGACCCTGATCATGCGGGACCTGATCTCGAACATCGACGCGAAGCGCGCCATCTCGCCCGCTGCCGCCGTCGCCGACAACACCGCCGTCGTCACCCAGATCCTGAACCGACTGGGCGCGGAATCGGTGGCGCTGCTGATCATCACCGGTGCGCTGGCGGACGCCGACGCCACCTTCTCCGTCACCATCGAGCATGGCGACCAGGCCAATCTGTCCGATGCCGCTGCCGTGCCGGCCGACCAGCTGAACGGCACCCTTGCTGCGGCGAGCTTCACCTTCGCGGCGGACGATTCCGTGCGGAAGATCGGCTATGTCGGCGGCAAGCAGTACATCCGCGCGACCATCACGCCCGCCAACAACGCCGGAAACGCGTTCATCGCGGCGGTCTGGCTGCTCGGCGCCGTCAACCTTCGTCCCACGTCCAACCCGCCCGTCTGATCGCAGACGCGCTTCCGGAGCGCCGCCGTCGATCTTGTGGAAATAGGAGAGATCAGCCATGCCGCGCATAGGTATTGTCCGCAGACCGTTCCCGTTCGCGGCCGATGGCGTGACCGTGGAACAGCTCACCGTCGACCAGGAGCTCAGCTTCCCCGACCTGTTGTTCAATGGCCTTAAGGATGCCGGCTACATCGAAGCCGCGTCCGATGATGACGGCGGCACCTCGGCCCTCAACGCCCGCATTGTCGCGGCGGTCGACGCGAAGCTCGCCTCCACCTCGGATGAGGAGCTCAAGGCCATCATCGCCCGATCCGGGGCCCCCTGGTCGGGCAACCTCGTCCATGCCTCCATGGTCGCGGCGGCGAAGGAACAGCTCGTACGGGAAATGGAAGGTGTCGCTCCCGTGTTTGGCGTCGATCCGAACGCGGGGGGCGCTGGTCTTCAGCTGTCCGCCACCGACGCCGGCGCGGGGGCTGCCGGCGCGCCGGGGGCGGACGGGGGAACGGCAGCCGGCGAGCTAAAAGCTGTGCACGCCGGTCGCGGTTCCTATGTGGTCATGCAGGGCGACAACGCGCTCGATCTTGGCGAGAAGCTGACCAAGGCGGAAGCCGACAGCTTCAATGCGATGGACGACGCCGGCAAGGCGGCGTTCGTCGCCGGTCGTAAGGGCTGACGTATCATGTTGACCGTCGTCACTCCCGCGCCCAGCATGGTGCTGACGACGGTAGAGCGGGCGCGGAGATTGGCCTCCGATGGCGGCCAGCCGGACGACGTCTTCGCGGCCCTTCTTGCTCACGCGTCGGCGGCGGTCTCCGACTTCTGCCATCGCGTCTTCCCCCGGCAGACCTATCTCCAGACATTCGACATGGAGGACCTGTCGCGCGGTGAAATCATGCTGGCGCAATGGCCGGTGACGTCCATCCTTTCCGTGACGCTCGACGGCACGGTCCTCGCATCGTCCGACTATCGGCAGGACGATCAATGGCTCAGCCGGTCGTCGGGCGGGTTCAGCCGCCCATGGTGCGGCCGCACCGCCGAAGTCCTCTTCACCGCCGGTTACACGCTGCCGCCGGATGCCGCCTGCACGCTCCCGCTGCCTGTTGAGAGGGCGGTGGCGCTGGAGGCCGCCGCTTACGGAGAAAGCGCCGACCGGGACGAATTGTTGAAGGCGGAGACCGTGGAAGGTGTCGGGTCGTTTTCCTACCGCGTACCGGGCGCGGGGGACACTCTTGTGAGCCCGACCGCCGCTCAGCTGCTCCGTCCCTATGTCGCTCCTCGTTTGATGTAAGCCCATGACACCCTTGCAGGCGCGGGCCTCGCTTGACCGCCAGCTCGCTCGTCATGGGGCGAATGCCATCCTGCGCCGCCCAGTGTGGACAGGCGGTTCGTCGACCGGCGACGACGTTACTATCCGGATCGCCGCGCAGGGATTCTCTCCCAAGGAGCTGACCGGCAGCGTCGTGCAGGGCGATACCAAGGTGATCCTCTCGCCGACCCAGATCATCGCCGCCGGCTGGCCGAGCGCGCCGCAGGTCGACGGCACAGACGCGCGCGTGCCGATCCGGGGCGACAAGCTGGTCATCGCCGGCCGGGTGCGGAACATCGAGGCGGCGGCGCCGATTTATCTGGCCGGCGAATTGGTGCGGATCGAATTGCAGGTGCGCGGCTGATGGCAGTTCGCACCCGGATCGAACCGATCGACCGACAGATCATGTTAGCCATCCGAGACGGTGAAGGCCCGGAGGAGCGGTCGAAAGCGCTCGCCGACTTCGCACGTCAGAACCTCGCCGAGGCGCAGGAGGTAAACCGCCAGGCGACCGGTCATGTGCCGACGCACGACACCTTCGTCGACGGCGTCGAGGGCGCGGCTCTCGAGCAGGTCAAGCCCGACGGCGTCATCGTCTTCGAATTCCACCTGCTCGGCGACGTGTTCGAATGGATCGCCGCGCAGCTGCTTGAGCATTCGCCGATGAAGACCGGTCGATACTCGGAATCGCACCTCTTCTTCGCCGATGGCGTCGAAGTCCTCCCTGGCGAGACGCCGCCGGATGCTGCCGAGTATGTCTTCATCAACAGCCAGCCCTACGCCCGCAAGATCGAGCGCGGGCAGTCGCCGCAACAGCCCGACGGCGTCTATGAGGCGGTCGCGGCGCTGGCGCAGAGCCGGTTCGGCAATGTGGCGCGGGTTCTTTTTGGTTGGCGGTCCCTGCCGTCAGGCGCCATCGGCGATTGGGCGGCCACCACCAAGATGGAAGCGCCTCGGCCCTACCTGAAGCGGTCGCCGAAGGCCTTTCAGGACTGGCTCACCCGCCAGCCGGCCATCATCATCAAGACGGGGGCGCGCTGATGGCACGCAAGGCTGTCATGGACGCTGTCAGCACCCGGCTCGCCGCACAGTGGTCCCGGTGTCGGGTGGAGGTCACGAACACCCGGACGGCGCCTCCCGCCGACGGCGCGTCCTACCTCGAGGTTCAATACCCGGTGACGAACTCCGCCCAGATCACCATCGGCGCGCCGGGGGATAATTGGTGGCGCGACGAGGGGGTGATCCGGGGCGTGCTGCACCTGCCGACCGGAGCCGGTACCGAGACGGCCGCGCTCTGGGCGGATCAGCTGTCGGACATCTTTCGGGGCAAGGTGTTTGGCGGCGTGGAGTGCTTCGCACCGAGCTCGACGCTGGTCGACGACGGCGCCAACAACGGCAACTACATCGTCATCTCGGTCGCCATTCCGTACTGGCACGACTACCTCGGCTGAACGCCGCTCACCCTGACATCGCTGGAGATTTCCCATGCCCCTCGCTTCCGGCAGCGGCACGCGCATCGCTTATGTCGCCGAAACGGTCTTTGGTACGACGCCCGCCAATCCCGCCTTCCAGGTGCTGCGACTGACCGGAGCTGGTCTGCGCAGCAATAAGTCGACGGGAACCTCGGAAGAGATCCGGCGCGATCGGAACGTCACCGATGAGTTCCTGCTCGGGGTGGATGTCGCCGGCGATAATGGGTTCGAGCTCAGCTATGGCAGCTTCGACGATCTGATCGACGGGGCCCTTTTCAGCGCCTGGGATGACGACGTCATCGTTAACGGCCTGACCCCGAAATCCTATACGTTCGAGGAGACGCTCGAGCTCGGCGTGACCGACAGCTTCTCGCGCTTCAGCGGCGTGATGGTCAATCAGCTGTCGCTCGATATACAGGCGCGGTCCAAGGTGACCGGCAGCCTCAGCCTGATGGGCCAAAAGGAGGTGCTGGCGACCGCCGCGCTGGCCGGCGCCACCTATGCGGAAGCCAATGACAACAAGATCGACACCGCCTCGGCCAGTGTCGCCGCATTGAACGTCACTGGGCTTGCCGGTGTGTTTGTCCGGCGGGTGCAGCTACAGATCGCCAACAATCTGCGCACCCGCCCGGTGGTCGGCTCGCTCTACAGCGAGGAATTCGGCGTCGGCGTATGCGACGTCACCTGCACCATCGAGGCCTATTTCAGCAGCAACGCGCTGTATCAGAAGGTGCTCGACCATGGCGGCGGCGCGCTGTCGTTCAACATCGGCACGGTGGCCGGCCAGAAATACACCGTGCTCCTGCCCAAGCTCATCTTCCAGAACGGCGAGCGGACGCAGCGCCAGAATAGCAGCGACGTCATGCTCAACATTCCGGCCCGTGCCGTGTTTGACGACAGCATCGGTGGGTCGATCCAGATCACCCGCGCCGTCGCCTGACCCCCCAATCCCAGCTGAGGCTATGATGAAGCTCTCCTCTCTCAAGTCGGGCGTGAAGAAGTCGACCATCGGCGCCTGGGTGCGCGACATCCCCATCGACGGCATGCAGGATCTGGCGCTCAAGGTGCGCGGCAATCGCAACATCGATGCGCAGCGGATGCGAGGAGATCTGCTCGCGGCGCTTCCGGACGATGAACGCAAGGATCTGCCCGCCGCGAAGAGCGAGGAGATCGCCCTCACCGTGCTGTCGGAAGCCGTGCTGGTGGATTGGAACCTCACCGACGACGATGGCGAGGCCATTCCCTTCTCGCCGGAGGCGGCGCGGGAGATCATGACGGATCCCGACATCGGGTCGGTGTTCCGCGACGCCGTCGCCTATGCCGGAGCTGTTGTCGCTGAGCGCGGCGCCGAAAACCTCGAGGCCGACGTAAAAAACTGACCGAGGCCCTGCAATGGTCGCTCGATTGGGGCGACAAGGCGGAGTGGCTCGAAGAGCTTGCTGCCGAGCAGGGCATACGTCCGCCGGCGCTGGAGAACCGAAAGGATCCGGCGCTGCACCTGGCCTTCGTCTGGTCGGCCTTCTTCGCCCTCCAGCATGACCGGCCCTTGGGGTTCGGCGTGGTTGGCCGCATCCCGTTCACCGCCATCGATCTCTATGCCAGGCGTTACGACTTGGCCGGATCGGATGCCTTCGAGCGCTTCCATCTGCTGATTTGCAGCATGGATGCGGTGTTCGTTGCGTGGGTCAACAAGCCCCAAAAGTGAGGCCGACGATGGCTGGTGCGAACCTTCAAACTATCCGCCGCATCGTCAATCAGTATGAGAGTGTCGGCGCCGACAAGATGGCTGCCGATCTCGACAAGGTGACTGCGGCGGAAGCGAACCTTGCCGCCGCCAGCGAACGCACGGCGACAGTCACGGACATGGCGAGCCGGCAGCAATTGTCGGCTGCCTCGGCGTACGAGCGGCTGCGGCGATCGGTCGACGAGGCTTATCGCTCGCAGCAAGCGTTCGCCAAGGGTCAGGATGTCCTCGATCGCGCCCTGCAGCAGGGCGTGATCGACGCCAACCAGTACGCCGCCTCGCTCGACCTGCTGAAGGCGAAGCACTTGCCGCCGGACATCGTGCCGTCGGCGCTGGCGCAGAACGCCAGGCTCGCGGGTCACGAGATCGCGGGCATGAGTTACCAGTTCACGGACCTGGTAACTCAGGTTGCAAGTGGTCAGGGGGTGTTTCTTCCTGTCATCCAGCAGGGCGGCCAGTTGGTCGGCCAGCTTGGCGATCGTGGGGTTAAGGGCGCCATCGCAGCGTTGGGAGAGGGCCTCATGGCCTTCGTCACCAACCCGCTTAATCTCGCCGTGCTCGGCTTCGCGACAGCCGGCGCGGCGGCGGCGTGGTTCTTCTCCGCCATCGGCACCGACGCCAAATCGGCCGAGGATGTGCTCAAGGGCTATGACGATCTCATCGGTAGCATCGGTGACCGCTTCAAGGATGCGACTGCGAAGGCGCGTGAATTCGAGCAGGAATCCAACGCCATCCTGCTGCGTCGCTCGCAGCGCCAGGCCGAAGACATGGCCAAGCAGCTTTCCAGCCAGACCGAGACGGCGCTCGGCGGCATGGGGCGGTCCATCGACGAATATGGCGTCGGCATCTACGCCCCGGCCGAGCGGTACAGCGCGTTTCGCCAGCAGATCGAGGATTTGCGCAAATCGGCCGAGGCCGGTGCGCCGGAGGTGCAGAAGTTCCGCGAGGCGGTGAACGCCATTGCCGCGCTGAACCCTGGCGATCGCCGCCTGCGGGCGATGGCGGATGAACTGCTCGCCATGACGGAGGAGGCGGGTAAGAGCGACCGCGCGGCGCGCTCGCTTGCCGAGGCGATCAAGGTGCTCAGCGGGGCCGCGTCGGCCGGCGTCGGCAATCTGCGCAGCTTCAGCGACAGCATGAAGGCGATCACCGATCTCGCCCCGGAGCTCGCCAAGCAACAGAAGGTGATCGCCGATCTGAAGACGATCGACGACACCATGAACGCGGCGCTTGAAGAGAACGCCAAGCGAGGCGGGTCCGAGGGCGCCATCGAGGCGCGGGCGGCCGCGATCCGGGCGCAGGCGCAGCAGGCGCGGGAGGCGGTGCTCGGTCTCACCGACGCTCGCAAGAAGGCACAGGAGTCGCTCGACAGCTACACGCGGGGGGCGGAAATCGGTGCGATGTCGCCACGCGCCGCGGCCATTGCGCGTGAGAATGACGCCTATGAGAAGCAGCTGAAGATGCTGCGCGAGGCGAATGCCAGCGAGGACGACATCGCCAAGGCGCAGAAGGCGCATCAGCAGAACCTCGACACCATCAACAAGCAGATGGATGAGCGGGAGAAGAAGGCCGACAAGGTCGCCAAGGCGGAAGAGCGCATCCTCGGCTCGTTGCGCGACCGTAACGAATATCTGCGCGCCGAGATGGCGCTTGTCGGCGCCAGTGATGTTGAGCGCGAACGTTCGCTGGCCCTCCTTGAGGCGGAACAGCAAATCCGCAGTGCGGGCATCGCGTCGTCGTCGAAGGAGGCAAGCCAGATCCGCCAGCTGGCGACGGCCAATGCGGAGATGGAGAGCGCGCTCCAGCGACAGGCCGACGCGTGGAGCACGGTGCGCGGCGCCGGCGAGAGCGCGCTCGACGCGATCGGCGATGCGCTGGTCGGCAAGTCCGTCGACTGGAAGAACATCGCCCAGAGCGTGCTGCGCGAGTTCGTGCAGTTGGGGGCCATCAACCCGCTGAAGAACGCCCTGCTCGGCACCAATTACGGCACCCTCGATGCCTTGTTCGGCAAGAAGGCGGCCAACGACAACGGGCTGTCGGCACTGCGCTCGGTCGGCACCATGCAGGTGACGGCGGCGACCGTGGTCATCGGCGGCGGCATCTCGGGACTGGGCGGTCAATTCGGAAAGGCCCTTGGAAGCGGCGGCATCGGCTCCGACGCGGTGGCCAGCGGCGACGTCGCCGACTACATCAGGAAGGCGGCGACGGCGCGAGGCATCGATCCGAATGTGGCTCTGGCCGTCGCTCGCTCAGAAGGCGGACTGGACAGCTGGAACTTGCAATCGGGGGTGATGAAGAACGGCGTGCAGGAGCCGTCCTTCGGCCCTTACCAGCTGTATATGGGCGGTGGGCTCGGCAATGAGTTCATGAAGCAGACGGGCCTCGATCCTCGCCTCGCTTCGAATGGTCCGGCTGGGGTCGACTTCGCGCTCGACTATGCTTCCAAGAATGGATGGGGAGCGTGGTACGGGGCGAAGAACACCGGTATCGGTAACTGGGACGGGATCGACACGTCGTTCGTCAGCAGCGTCTCGGCTTCCACAGGCGCCATCACGAAAGGCGCCAGCGATCTCGCGAAGGCAACGGCGTCAGCCGCCTCGGCGGGGTCGGGGTTCTCCACCGGTCTCGGCGACATCAGCAAGGACATATTGGGCGGGCTCGGCCAGGCCAGCGGCGCCGCCGGCAGCGCGTCGGCGGACAGTTCAGGCGGCGGGCTCGGCGGGCTGTTCGGCAGCCTCTTTGGGATCGTCGGCAAGCTCTTCGGCTTCGACGAGGGCGGCTACACCGGCCCGGGCGGCAAGTATCAGCCTGCCGGCATCGTTCACGCGGGCGAGTACGTCTTCTCGCAGGAGGCCGTACGCCGTATCGGCGTGGCGCGGCTGGAAGATATGCACCGGGTCGCGCGGTCCGGCATGCGCGGCTTCGCCGATGGCGGTTACGTCGGATCGGCCCCTGCCATCGGCGGGTTAACCTTCGCGCCGGTAACGCATCTCGATCTGCGCGGCTCTACGGTCAATGAAGCGTGGGTCAACCGGGCGCTGGATGCGCGCGATCGGCGGCTTTCCAGCCAGATGCGCAGCCAGGTGTCCGGCTGGGTGACCACGGACGACGCCTATCGCGGCGCAGTGAACGGGCTCGGATAGGCGTGACAGGAGACGGCAAGTGAACCAAGTCGACGGCTTTACGATGCAGTACCCGACTGAGGCCAATGCGCGGGCCACACTACAAGTGACGCTAGTTCTGTCGCCGGAATTCCTAGCTCTTTCTCAAGAGCTGCAAGGGAACGGTCCTGCCATTCCTGCGGACTTGTCGGACGAGTGGATAGCTGAAGCCTTTGCTCGCTCTGATCTTGGCCTCGATAGACGTAAACGGTGATCTCCGCTCTGTCTTCGGTCTTGAACGAGCCGAATTTCCAGACGCGGATCTGTGTCACGGTGCTCATGTCGTTCCCCCAATACAACCTCAGGGTTGCATGTGGGTCTGCGTGAGTCCAGCCCGGTGCAGCCATGTATCTTCCCGACGAAATCCTCGCGCAGATGGCCGCGCCGACGGCCCGTCATGCCTTTCTCGCCGAGTTCGGCTTTGCCGACGGCGTCCGGCGGGTGTGGGAAGGCACGCATCGGGTGATCACGCCGGACGGTCATGGCTGGGACGGCTTGTCGGTGCTCGGCTCGATTTCCGGGCTGGCGCAGACCCAGAATGGCGCGGCCCCGCCCCTCGAATTCACCCTGTCGGGCGTCGATGCCGGGTTCGCCGCCAAGGTGAAGGGGGACCGGGCTAACTGGTATCTCCGCCCGGCCATTGTCTACTGGCTGTTCTTCGACGAGCGCTGGCAGCCGATCGGCAACCCGCGCGCCTGCCGGTTCGGGCTGATCCAGAACATGACCGCCACCCGCACGTGGGATGGCGAGCAGAAGCAGCACATCTACACGGTCGGCCTGCGGGCGGAGGGGCTGTTCATCGGTCAGGGGCGGGCGCGCAACGCCTATTACACCGATGCCGACCAGAAGCGTCGCTCGGCGGGCGACCGGTTCTTCGACCGTGTCGCCGGCATTGAAGGCAAGGTGATCCAATGGCCGTGAGGTAATTATGGCAGCGATCCACGAACACGGACTGATCTGGAAAGACACCGAGCCGGGGTGCTGGACGACCATCATCGACGTATTGGGGCACCCTATGGTCGCATATGCAATTGAAGTCGATGAAGGGTCACTCCATAGCGCGCTCTCCGTCGATCTTCGTCGCGAGCTTCGCGACCTTTGCTCTGCGCCTGGCGCCACGATCATCCCGCTTGGTGGCCGCCCGCACGTGCTGGTGATCCTATAACGATGCGCGCCTCGCTCCCCGCCTTCCTGCGACGCATGGCGGCCGAGCCGTTCGTCTGGGGGCGCTTCGACTGCTCGCTGGCGCTCGCCGACTGGTGGTTGGTCAACCATGGCGTCGATCCGGCCCCGGACCTCCGTGGCGCCTATTTAACGGCGGAGGGGAGCGATCGCATCGTCGCCGGACAGGGAGGCCTATTACGGATTGTGAGCCGGCTTGCGCGCCGGGTCGGCGCGTCGCGTACGCAGGCGCCGCAGCCGGGTGATTTCGGGGTGATCCGTGTCGTGGACGGGCATGGCGAGAGCCGGCACTACGGCGCGATCCAGACGCCCTCAGGCAAATGGGCGGTGAAGAACGAGGTCGGCGTCATCGTCGTGTCCAACCCGCACATCGTAGCCGCCTGGAAGATCTAGATGTTCGCCATCGTGTTGCTGTCCATGCTGCTGGCGCCGTCGCCGGCGGCAGCGGCGCCGCTTGCCGGTTGGCTGGTCACCGCCGCCTTCGGTAGTGCCTTCGCCGGTTCGGCGATTGGCGGCGTGATCACCGGTGCGCTCTCGCTCGGCATCAGTATCGGCGCGTCCTATCTGGTCAGCTCGCTGTTCGGCCAGAAGCAGGCCCCGACACAGCAGGAGATCAAGACGACGCTGCGCCGCTCGATCGGCGCGCGCCAGCACTATTACGGTAGGTGGTTGATCGGTGGCCATATGGCGGCGGCCGAGACGAACAACGGCTCGCTTCACCAGATCATCGCGCTCGGCGCTCACAAATTCCACGCGCTGGTGAGCTGGCGGCTCGACAGTCGTGACGTCACGCTCGATGGCAGCGGATGGGTCACGTCGGATCCGTACCCGGCCTCAACCGTGAAGCTGGAGTGGCGGCTCGGGGAGGCCAGTCAGGCGGCCTATGCCGAGATGGTGGCTACCTTTCCCGGCATCTGGACGGCGGATCATCGCGGTGACGGCGTCGCGCATTGCTACCTGCTGACCAATGGCGTCGATAACGAGGAATTCCACGACGTTTACCCCAATGTGATCGCCCAGCCGGCCGGGGTGTTCGAAACCGCCGAGATCTATGATCCGCGTAGTGGCACGACCGGCTACCGCGAGAACTACGCGCTGTATGCGCGGGATTATTTCACCAAGGCCGATGGCCTCCAGATCGATGCGGCCTATGTCGACGACGCCGACTTCTCGACCGCGGCCGATGATAGCGATGGGCTGGTCACGATCAAAGGCGGCGGGGTCATCAACCGCTACCACGGCGCCTTCAACCACAGCGCCGAGGAAGAACCCCGCGATGTGATCTCTCGCCTGATCACCCATTGTGACGGGCGCCCGGTCCTGAAATCGAACGGCAAGATCGGCTTCTCGGTCGGCGTTTGGCGCGAACCGACCGTCGTCCTGACCGATGCCCACATCATCAACTACGAATTCTCGGACAGCGGCGGCCCGCTGCGCGATTCCAACGAGATCCGCCTGAAATACACCGTGCCCACCGGCGCCTGGCCGACCGTCGAGGCGGACCCGTGGCGGATCGAGGATGAGATCAGCGAATACGGTGTGGTCCGCACCAAGTCGATCGAGGCCTATGGCGTCCAGCACCACAATCTGGCGCGCCGGCTGATGAAGATCGCCGCGCACCGCGGCGCGCCGCGCTGGCGGGGCACGGTGAGTGCGGATTTGGTTGGATTGCGGGCATGGGATGAACGCTGGATCCGCCTCCAACTAGCCGACCTCGACATCGATGAGACCTTCGAGATCGAGGACATCGCCTTCAACCTCGACGACCGGACCTTGCAGATCACGATCGCCAGCTTCTCCGGCGCCGCCTATGAGTTCGATCCCGAGGCGGAGGAGGGAACCGCCCCGTCCGTGCCGGACGACACGCCGGAGCCGACACTGACCGCGCCGGCGGGGTTCGCCGCGGTGGGTGGTGTTGTTGATCTGGGCGGCGGCATCATGCAGCCGACGATCTACGCGACATGGACCTATCCGTCACCGCGCAAGGGCGTCTATCTCCAACTGCAATATGCGCTGACCGGCACGACGAATTGGCAGGCGGGACCGACCGTGCCGGTCACCGCGACCTCGGCGCAGATCACCGGGGTTGCGGATGGCGGCGTCTACGACGTGCGCGCCCGCTGGGCCGGCGTCGCCAGCAGTCCCTGGGCCACCGTGACCGGGATCGTCGTCACCGCCTATGCCGATCCGCCGCCCACCCCGACCGCGTTCAGCGGAGCGGTGGATGAGGAAACCGGCGAGGTAACGCTGAAGTGGCGCACGCCGAACAGCAACCTGTTCCGCTCGTCGCGGGTCTATCGCGGCACTCTGACCTCCTTCGAGAGTGCCACGGATATTTCGGGTGCGCTCTACGGCGCGCCGAACACCAACGAAACCTATGACGACAGCACGACCTCCGGCACCAAGCGCTACTGGGTGGTGGCCGAGAACGGTTCGGGCAAGGCGTCGGATCCGGCCGGGCCGGTATTGGTGACCATCCCATGAGCACGATGAACTGGCCGGCGGTGCTGGTGCCGAAGGGCGTCGGGCCGGAACTGCGCGGCTCGTCGAAATCCGGCGGTCGCACCGGCACCGGCCGTCAGCAGCAGGTGTTCAGCCAGGCGGGCTATTGGGAGTTCGCTTACAGCATCCAGATCTGCAACCGGGCGCAGGTGCTCGCCTGGCGGGCACTCAAGGCCAATCTGCGTTCGGGCGGCGACGTGCTGCTCAAGGTCTATGACCTGCACACCGCCGATGGCGCGCTGAACGAAGGTGAGGCGAGCACGCTGGCAGCCGATGCCGACGAATGGTCGACCACGTTGTCGATCCGCACCACGGCCCGCCTCGAGCCCGGCGTGCAGCTCAGCCTCGGCGACCGCCTGTACCAGGTGCAGAACATCGTCTCGGAAACCGGTGTGCCGTCCCTCGTCGACATCCTGCTGTCGGACGGCCTCGCCTGGGATGACCGCGCGCTCTGGAATGAGGGGGCGCCGGTGGTCATCACGATCGTGGACATCCTGCCGCCGATGCGTGGCGCCGCCGCCGCCGGCACCGATGTCGAGCTCGAACACCTCGTCTGCCGCTGCGTCCTCGCCACCATCAGCGACGGCGACGCGGAACTCGACCTCGGCCGCTTCGCCGACATCCGCGTGACCTTCTCGGAATCCTGACCTCGGGATCCTGCCTCAGGGAACATCCATGGGTATTGCTCACATCGCGCCCGGACCGGGCGGCGACGATGGCGTCTCTTTGCGCGCCAAACTCGATGCCGTGGTCGACGCCGCCAATCTTGTGCCGTCCAAGGCCGACGCGTCGGCGCTCACGGCGGAATCACTGGAGCGCTCGCGTCGCATCGCGGAAGAGGCGGCGGCGCGGGTGTCCGGGCTGACGGCGGAGGCGGCGGCGCGCACGCTTGCCTTACAGCAGGAGGCGACGGCGCGCTCGCAAGCGCTCGCCGGTGAGGCCACATCGCGCCAGGCGGCGCTGCTCGCCCTGCCATTGCCGGTCCCGATCAAGCACCGGCCGGGCGACGCACCGCTTGATTTCGGCCGCTCGCTGGCGGGCGGCGAGGGAGCGCTCGTCGAGCCCCTGCCGGCGGACATGCTGCGCGATGATGAAAATGGCCGCGTGGTGCGGCTGACCGGCGACGATGTCATCGCACCGCGTCATCTCTACCCGCTGGAACCTGGCCGGCGCTATCTCGCGACCTTCGCCTTCCAGCGTCGCGTGAACTCGCCGGATCCCGATGGTGACGCTGTGCGCTGCGCGGTCGCGTGGTTCGGTCAGGGTAAGGGCCGGCTCTCTCTGCCGCCACAGACCATCGTGCAGGATATGCTGGCGCTGACCACCGGCGCCGGCCGCCAGGTGGTGCGTGCCGTCATCTCGCGCGCCGCGGCGGTCAATGTCGACATTGTCGCGCCGCTCGGCGCCCGCTACTGCCGGCCGTACATCCAAACCTACGGTACGCTGGCGGCCTCTGACGTCGAGGTCATCTCCTGGGCCGACATCACTGATGTCACCTCCTATGCCCCTGATGTGTCGGCCCTCGAGGATCGGATCGCCGCGCAGGAGGGGCTCGATCTTGGCGCACGTCTGACCGCCATTGAGGCCGCAACGAGTGCGCCGAACACCTATCGCTTCGCCTCATTGGGCGGGCTGGTCGCGGGCTCTGTGCCGATCAGCGCCGACGAGATTGAAGTGCTCGGCTACAGCGCGGCCGGCGATCGCGGTCATCATCGCCGCCGGCGCGTCTCGGTGGCCAATGCCGCCACCATCGCCGACGCCGAAGGTGTGCTGTGGGAGATTGCCGAGCGTGTGGTGCGCCCGGAGATGGTCGGCGGCACGCCGCAGGCCGCACTCTATGCCGCGGCTGCCATCGGAGCGGAGGTCGATCTCGCCCCCTTCGCCAGCTATCCCATCGCCCAGCTGGTGATCCCGTCCAACATCGTACTGCGCACCAATCGCGCGGTGCTGGCGACGGACGGCACAACGACCGGCAGCCAGATCGCTATCGATGTTGGGGACGGTGTGCGCTTCGACGGCTTGCTCGTCACGACGCCGGGCACGGAGACCGCCGAAAACATCATGCGCCTCGGCACCGGCGTCGAAGGCGGCCAGATCCGCATCTTCTCCGATGCCCAGCGCGCGCGGGGCGGGATTACCACCACTGGTGACGGGGTGAAGATCGACCTGGTCCGGACCCGCAAGATCGACCGTCCGTTGCATTTGCTCAATACCTCGATCGTCGCTCAGACGACCGGCTCGCGGATCGGGTTTCTGGATGTCGAGGATTATGTCCGCGCCTTCCGGGCCGACTTCTGCTCCTTCGCGGTCGGCGGCATCCTGGCGCGGGGGCGCTCGCCGAACGCGTCGAAGACGCCCGGTCACAATGGCGTCCTCATTCAGGGGTGCGCCGACTGGAGCATCGGGGACAGCGTTTTTGAGGATAGCGGCGAGCACGCCTTTCGTATTGGCGGCTCGCCCCATCTTGGCGCCCAAACCAAGAATTTCGTCGTCGGCGACATCACGGCCCGTCGCTGCGGCGGCTGCGCCTTCAAGATCAATCCGGGGCTGCTGGTTGGTGTCGGCGTGACCGAAGTCGCCGAAAACGGGCTGGTCGGCAATGTCTTCGCTGTCGACTGCGGCAATGGCATCTCTGAGGGAAACACCGAGCTTCTGCGCATCACGCATGCCCGCAAGGTGCATATCGCATCGGCCATTGCCACCGTCGATACCTACGCGATCTCCGCTCAAAATGCGTTGCGTATCAACGACTCCCGCGAGGTCTGGATTGGCAGGCTCGGGGGTACGGCGATCAGCGCCGGATTGGTTTCCATCAACGGAACCTCTGACGTCGATGGCATTACCAGTTTCGGTGGCGATGTCCGCGATCTACACATTGCCAATCTGTTCGGCGCGACGTTCGGCGCGAGCGCAATTGGGATTGAGACGACGTTCGCGGTTGGCGACGTCTACATCCATTGCGAGGGTGTGACGGGGTTCACCACAAATCTCGCCCGATGGATCTCTGGCACGGTTGCCGGTCCGTTCAAGATCACCGGCACGGTCGGCGGATCGGTGTCGCCGACCTTTCAGGATGCTCCGGTCAGCGAGGCCGTCACCCTCGATATCGAGTGGAACAACACCCGTACCATTGGCCGGGCTGCCGGCGCCCGTGTCGGCACGGCGGCAATGGAGGTGTTGGCGCCAGCCTTTAGCGCCGCCAGCCAGGCCGCCACTGGCCTGTTCATCAACGGTGCGGCCGGGACGGCGGGGGAAGGCAACGCCGGCGCCGGCGTCGAATTCTCCCGGCTTGGCAGTTCGCGCCGTGGTGCGGCGATCGTCCCCATACAGGGCTCGGCCGACGAGAAAGAGGTCGGGCTCGGCTTCTTCGTCGGCGACACCAACACGACTGCGAACGAGGTGCTGCTGCTCGCGCTGCGCCTTCTCCATACCGGACGAATGCTGCTGCGCAGCGACCTGCCGACCTACGCCAACAATGCCGCGGCGGTCGGTGCGGGCCTGATGGCCGGCGCAGTCTATTCGACTAGCACCGGCGAACTGCGGGTGGTCGTGTGATGGCAGCTCAATATGACTTCATAGTCGACCGTGGCGCCACGCTGCCTGACGTCACGTTTCGGGTTCGCGTCGACGGCAGCGGTAGCGCCTGGCGGTTTCTGGTCGAGGGAACGGGCGGCGAAATCGATGTCTATGCGAGCGGGACCGCGCAGCTTCTCGCGGTCGTGCAGCCGCTCTTCGAGCACGTGACCGAGGTCACATGGAAGCCAGGCGTCATCGCGGACTTCGCCACGCCGCTCAACTACGAGCTCGAACAGACCGAGCCCGACGGCACCCGGGTGATCTGGGTACGTGGAAAAATCAGCACGACCGGATTAGGGCTGGGAGTAGAGGCCGATGGGTGAGATCGTCGTCGAAGTGCTTCGGGCCGGTCCTCAGGGGCCGGAGGCCTTGCGGTCCGAAGGGGTCTGGTCGCCTGGTCACTATAGCGCTCGCGCACTGGTCCAGCATACGGGGGCCTATTGGCTGGCGCAGCGGGCAACTGAGGAAGAGCCGTCGACCGAAGCGGTCGATTGGTCGGCCTTCATCAATTATTCGGCCGACATGGATGCAGCGATTGGCAGCTATGGCGCCAATCGTACCTTCACCGCACCGACTCTAGCCGCCGCCCAGGCGGCCGTGCTCCCGACGTCGGTAGCCTCCATCGTCGTGCAAACACGGGACGGCACGACGGGCGGTTTCCGGACGCGGCGTGTCCCCGACGAGGGGGCGATACTCGCTGGCCAGTTTGTGACGGGCGGCACTTATCTCCGTCAGCGTCACGAGAACGCTGAAGACACCATCACCCCCGCGATGTTTAGCGACGTCTCGGAGATGTTCGCGTTCACCAAGGCAAAAATCGCTGTCCCGAAGGGTAACTACGAGTTCAACTCGCCGATTGCCACCAGAGATGGGCTAACGCTGTCGTGCGAGGGCGCGGCCGTCTTCCGGCCGACGTGGGCTCCGGTTGGGAGCGCGCGCGCCACCCCCATGTTCTCGTTTGGGGCAGGTGCCAATGTTGACCGTCTAGATGTCAGGCTGGTCGCTGGCATCAATACGATACGTACTCTAGTCAGGTTTAATGGCTCATACCAGGTTGGATTACTGAATTTAGATTCAGTGGACCTGAATAATAACCGACAACCTGGCGTCGGAGACTTGATATCTGGCGCGGTAATTTTTTCTGGCGAGTACGGTCGAGCTGGTAATGTATTTATAAACAACTTCGATCGCGGCTGGGCATCGATTGATTCCACAGACCTCGTAATAAGTCATATTCGGAATATCGGAACTATCATGGGTGGCTACGTAAGTGGCACCCGTCACATGCATATTCTATCCGGTCGCACGACGGGCCTTGCCAATCCAGCCATCGCCAATGCGTTCAATCGCGGGATTATGTCTCGCGGAGCCAACTCGATACTGTTTGAGGGGTGCACCGATAGTTCCGTTTCCAATTGGTATACGTACGATATTCTCGAGCACGCCATTCGCGTTGCGAACGCAGCCGATGGGACGATCATTCCAAATGAGCGACTGACCTTCAATAATCTACGCATGTACCGGCCATATGGCTGCGGGTTCAAGCTCGACGATTCCGACCTATTCCTGATCAAGGACATCATCATTAACGGGCTATATACGGAGGACGTCGGTCGGGGGAATTGGTACGGTACTGAAGGTTTTCAGAATTGGGCATCTTCATCGTCGACTTCACCGGGCAGTCACCCCGATAACAACAATGACGGCAACAAAGTAGCCTGCGCCATTCGTAACTCAGAGAGGGTTCGCGTTACCGGGTTCATGAATCGTAAGCTTCTCTACGATCATTCCGGCTACATGGGCTTCTGGGTGGAGCGCTCGTCGAACGTGTCGGCTTCGCAAATCGACACCGAGTATTCCCGTTTTGCCGGTGTGTGCATCCAGTCCGGAGGAAGCCAGGCGTGCGAGAAGATTGCTCTCGACAACGTCATCACGCGCTACAACCTTGGCGCTGGCCTGCGTTGGAATGCGGGGCCGTCGTCCGGTTCGGCTTGGCGTGCGGTGCATACCCGAGGACTGGTTTCGCAGAACAATACGGGCGCGGGTTATGAAGTGATTGCCAGCGCCGATGGCTCTTCGCCGTTCCAGACGATTACCTGTAGCATCGAAGGGCGCGTTTCGGACAACGCGGGCGGCAACCGATCGGTACCAGACACCGTCAATGTGTCGTCGCGCTTCCGGGAGGATGTCCGGGAAAACGGGATCGGCACCGTCACATTCAGCTTCGCCACCCCCGGCGATGTGTCAGTGTCCTATGCTTCGCAGAGCATAATTTGGCAGCGCGATGGGAACTACGTGAACGTCGAAATAGCCCTTCGAGCTACGCTGACGTTCACAACTGCGAGCGGCGCGTTGCAAATCCTAGGCCTGCCGTACCCCGCGCTTTCTGCGGTCAACAAAATTGATCTGGTCGCATCGAACTCAGCGTTTTCGTCGTGGAACAGCCGCGTCGAAATCGTGCCCTCGGTTCAGGAGGGGACCACACGTATTGAGCTGCGTGGTTATTCATCGAACGTAGACAGCTCGCCCATCACCGCGTCAAACGTTGTGAGTGGCTCCGAGCTGCTCCTCCGGCTGAGCGGCACGTACCGGATCTGATCAGGGGGATCAGGCCTTGTCCCGCTCTGCCCCGACGATATATCCACGGGGGCAGAGCGGAGGCCTTGATGGCGAAGAAAACCTTCTACGTGGTCCAACCATTCGAGGCCGGCAAGCGCGGGGCCATCAAGGTCGGCGCCCAAATGGAAGCTCGCAGCGCACATGATGCCGAGCGGATCGCTCGGCGTTTGAGCTTGGTCAAGCTGGGGGTGATAGCCTTTTCGGTCGACGTGGATCCTGAAAGCGGCGATGCCGATTCGCCGATCCTTATCGCGTCCTTCGGACAGGTGCCGGATGGCGCCCTCGATCCGGCGTAACCGAGCAGGGTCGCGGGGGCTGCCCAGCGTCAAAGCTGATCGTTCGTGCGCCTTACGAAATCCGGCATCGGCAGCCCTTCTTTTTCGAGCATTTCGAAATAATTTCCATCATTCGGCACCGCATTGCCGGTCCAGAAGATGTTCTCGGTTAACACCCTGCAGGGGTTGCCGGCTGCCGCGCAATTGTTCGGGACCTTGCCCGCCAAGACACTGAACGCGCCTATGACAGACCCACCCCCGACGCGAGCGCCAGTTAATAGTTTGGCGCCCTGACCAAGCCAAACCCGCTCTTGTATTTCGACGGTCGATTTTGGGCGCCGAGCCCCAGTGATCGAGCTATATAGCCCATGGGACTTTGACGAGTAGATCAATATGTCTCGTGAAGCCATGCACCCATTCGCGATATCGACTGAAGCGCCTTGGGTGCAGAATATCGTTACACCACGGACAGTATACGGATTTGAGACCGACACAGAGCCGCCGCCGACACATGCGACGTCTAGGCGTGCGACGCCCTTGAGTCCATTTAGTATAATTGTATTGTTTCCGCCACTTAGATAAATTGTAGTCTTTTTTATAGATTTTTCATTAATAGGACCAGAAACAACAATTCGATTACCAGAATTATCGTAATAGTCGAGTCCGGATGTGTTTCCGTGCGCTTTAATTAGATCTAAAAGATTGCACGCCGTTAGCGAAACGTCCTCAAAGCCATCAAGCTCCCGGCGCCTGAAGAGGTTTCGGTTTCTTGGGTAAGCAATTACATTGCTGCGCGTCTCTGATGGCGCAGCGGACCCATGTTCATTTCGTTCTGTCACGACAAACTGCCCCTTTGTCGAATGAATTACACGTCTAAGTTCAATGAATTTCGTTGTAATTTAAATCAAGATCGATTCTGCCGTGGAGTTGCCACGGCTAAGTGTTTGTGGACGAGCATGGTTCCTCTGGGGTTCTTCGCGCGCCCTGTTATATATGACGTAGAGACATAATATGCGCTAATGGGCGGGCCGCAATCAGCATTTGCGTCATGCCCTGCTGCCGGGGGGGCAGTTGTATTTGCCCAAGAGGGCCCGGTCCTAGACCAGCACCCAACGCGATCCTGGGGGCGGACTACGGAGCAACCCTGAAAACGGCCGGGCACGAGCCAGACTTGCCGGGGCTCGTGAATGCCAGCGGTCCTCCGGCAAACTAGGTACCCGACCGCACCGCCCTTCAAGGCGGCGTTTTTTATTTCTGGAGCACGAACATGAACACACGTGAGCTGCAGACGCAGCTGACGGCGCTCGGCTATGCGCCGGGGGCCATCGACGGGCAGTGGGGTAAGATGACGGAGGCCGCAGTTGTTGCCTTCCAGCGTGCGGCCGGCCTCTATCCCGACGGCATCGCTGGCCCCAAAACCGAGAAGGCACTCGCTGCCGCACTGGTAGCCCTGAATGCCGCCGCACCGTCGCCAGCGCCGGCGCGCCAGAGCATGAGCGCCATAGGGCTGGCGGCGCTGATCGCTCGTGAAGGACGCAAACTCACGGCATACAAGGACAGCGTCGGTGTCTGGACCATCGGCATCGGCCACACTTCCGGCGCCGGCGCGCCGGTCCCCTATGCCGGCCTGACGATCACCGCGGCAGAAGCCGACGCCATCTTTGTCCGCGACATCGTCAAGTACGAGGACGCGGTGCGCGGCGCCATCAAGGTGCCGCTCGCTGATCACCAGTTCGATGCGCTGGGGTCGCTTTGCTACAACATCGGGCCCACCGGCTTCGCGGGAGCCACCTTCGTCAAGCGGATCAACGCCGGCGACACGCCCGCCCGCATCCGCGCCGCCTTCCTGATGTGGCGCAAGCCCGCCGAGATCCTGTCCCGCCGCACCGCCGAGGCGGACCAGTTCGCCACGCCCTACGGCACCTCGCTGCCCAAGGCCCGATCGACCGACGCTCGGCCGATCAGCCTCGCCGCCTGAGGTTCACCATGGCGCAGATCTCCCGTGTTCTCCGCTCGGTCGAGGGCGGCGGCTTGATGTTCTGGTGTCCCGGCTGCGACGGCGCGCACATGGTTCGGGTCGGCGACGGTCCCGGCCCGCGCTGGGGCTACAACGGCAATGCCGAGCAGCCGACTTTCACGCCGTCGGTTCTTGTGACCTACAACGGCCCCGATGCCGGCCGGGACGGCGCCCCGCCAGCGGTCTGCCATTCCTTGGTGGGCGACGGCCGCATCCAGTTTCTCGGCGACTGCACGCACGCGCTCGCCGGGCAAACCGTGCCGCTGCCGGCGTGGGACGAGTGAGCATCCCTGGCTGAGCGCCTTCGTAATCCGCGCCCGAAAATTTCAGATTCCTTGCAGAGGACATGACCATGACCGCGACCCAGATGGCCGCCACGGCGGTGCTTGCCCAGCTGACGCCCGCCATCACGGCGGCGACGCATACGGCCATTGCCAACACCGCCTCCGGGCTAGGCGGCGCCGACGCGACGGTGATCGCGAAAGAGGTGGCCAAGGCCGCCACGGACACGATCATCAACCAGACGAACAACGAGCCCTGGTACCTGTCGCGGGTGACGCTGGGCGCGCTACTCGCCCTGGTCGGCGGGGCTTACTCGCTCGGCCTCGACTTCGCCGACGGTACCCCTCCGAGCGTCGACAGCCTCACCTCGCAGCTGACGGCCATCGTCGGTGCCGGCACCGTGCTCTATGGCCGGTGGGTGGCCAAGAAGCCCATTGGGGCCTGAGGTTCAGGGGAATGGCGGAAAGCGCGCAGTTCGACGATCTCGACCCGAAAGTTCGTGAATTCCTGGCAGACCTCGATGAGGAGAAGGTTGCCGAGCTCGAGGAAGCGATCCGCTTCACGCGCGCGACCAAGACCGTGTCCAAGTTCCTGAAATGGTGCGTCATCACCGTCGTGGCGATGTTCATCACGACGGCCGCTTTGGGAGAGGCGATCCAGAAGATCTGGGGTTGGTTCATCTCCATAGGAGGCCCGAAATGATCTGGCGTGCTGTCACCCTTTTCTCATTCGGCCTATTCGGCGCATGGGCGGGATTGCAGGTCACCAACCGCGATCCGCCCGTCACCGTCTTTAGCGCCCAAGCGGAGGCGCCCGCGCCGCCCGACGGCACGTTGCGTATCGCCTACACGCTGCAGCGGCATCGGCAATGCGACACGACGGTGGACCGCTCCATCATCGATTCCGCCGGCACGCGGTTCGTGCTCGACACCCTGACGTTCGTGACGGGTGCTGGCCCGATCGGCCAGGAGAGCTACGTGTCGACGATTCATATCCCGGCTCAGGCGACGCCCGGGCCGGCCCGCTACCGCACGACGGCGCTGTTCATGTGCAATGTCACCAATCGGCTCTGGCCGATCTACGCGCCGACGCGAGAGGTGCCCTTTGAAATCGCCGCGAGCGGATAGTTGGGGCGCGCGCGTGCTACTCGCGCCCGGCGCCGACCGGGCGATACTGGATATCCCGACCGGGCTGGTGATCGTCGATCGCGGCCACAACACCGCCCATGGTGACCCGGCCGAGCTGCGCCGATATGCGCGCGCCATCCTCGCCGCATGTGATGCGGCCGAGGCGGTGACGCAGGTGCTGCCGCCCGCACCGCACTTCCTCGATCACCTCGTGCGCGAAGGCATCTGAGATCTGCGCCACGGCGCGGATGCCGCCGGGGCTCCCGGCACCTCGGGCTTCTGTCGCCCGTTCATGACCGCCCTTGTCCTGCCCGCTCTCCTCGCGGAGGGCGGGCGTTTTTTTGTGTCTGCGATCGAGCGGCGCTAACCTCGCAGCACCAGCACGATCTTCTCAAGGTCGTTGTATCCCGCGGCGACAACGGTCCCGCCCTCTACCGCGATGTAGTCGGCGCGGAAGCCGATCTTGACGGTGTCGCCCTTCTTCTTAACCGCCTCCCAAGGCTGGGGAATGAAGGCCGACCAGCCTGACCACGTCCGCAGACCCCCCGGCGGGTTCTCGGGTG
The DNA here is from genome assembly GCF_018390695.1 of Ancylobacter sonchi. Classification (GTDB taxonomy): domain Bacteria; phylum Pseudomonadota; class Alphaproteobacteria; order Rhizobiales; family Xanthobacteraceae; genus Ancylobacter; species Ancylobacter sonchi. The sequence goes on from NZ_JAHBGF010000003.1 coordinate 60,562, forward strand.
CCATAATCCATTTGTCGCCATCCTTGGCGAAGCGGCGATTTACGAGAGCATAGGGTTCCATGCCCGCTTCATGGGCGATTCCCCCTGACCAAGCCAGCGGGGCTTTCTTCGTTCCTACCGCGCGCGATACCATTTCTGCGCGTCCCGCATGGTCATGTTGAGCCGCCTGACGTCGCCCCGGCAGCCCATCTCGCACCGGAACTTGTACGGCTCTTTCGCGCCAGGCTTGTTCATTTCGATGAACCGACGGTCGGTGACGGCCCGATGCCCGCACGCAGCGCACTCAAGACAGATGACGAAGAACCCTAGCCCGACCATGTGAACAGAAAGAGAACGCGGAGGGGCGAGAGTCAATCCGGTGGCCGTTACCGCTAGGCCGCCGCGGGCCGCTCCACGACGACGACAGCATCGTCCGGAAGCGGGCGCTGGAGCGCCTTCGCCTCGCCCCACGGGGCGCGCATCCAAGTGTCCCGCTCCTCTGCCGTCGTCAGGATCACCGGCATCGCCTTGGTGTGGACGGACCCGACCACGGCGTTAGGCGTCGTTGTCAGGAAGCCGTAGAGGTCGGCCGTCACCTCGCCCTCCTTCAGCTTGCGAACGCTCGTCCACGACGTCCACAGGCCGGCGAAGAAGGCGAGAGGCTCATCCGGCGACAAGGCGAACCAAGACCAGGTCTCCGGCCCGCGTGCGCCGGCCGGGGGCTCCGAGAAGGACGTGAAGGGCACCAAGCACCGGTGCTCGACGCCGAGCCAGCGCCGCCAGTGCGGCGAGCCGGTGTTCCGGATATTCGTGATGCCCTTGTCCGTCTTCTTGCCCTCAATGGCGAAGGCGGGGGAGGGCATCCCCCAGCGGGCTAGCACGAGCTCACGCTCGCCGTCGGCGGCCGTGCGCACGATCGGCGCCGGATAGTCGGGATAGATCCCGGCTTGCGGGGCGAGGTTTCCAGCGCCATTGCGCAACGTCCCGACGAGGTCGGTGATCGCCTGCAGGTTCGAATGGTGGCTGTAGAGGTTGCACATGGCCGGCAGCGTATGACGCCCTGCTGCCGGCATCAATCGCGGGCCGCGCGCCATGTCTGGGAATAGCCCCGCCACCCGAACAGGCTGTCGCCGGATTCGATCAGCCGGTTGCCGAGGCGCCCGATGGTGGTGCGGTCGAGCTCTTCGTAGGGCTCTTCGAGCCACCACACCCGGCCGGCGCGGGTGAACATCATGTAGACCGGCTCGCCGGCCTCAATGCGGTCCTCAGCGGTCGCCTGGTTCGTCGATGTCATTGCCGTTGAACCTGCTGGGTGGATCCGCCTCGGATCCGGCGGCGAAAATTATCGTGTCGCCCGGGGCGATCTCACGCCGGGCGCGCTGGTCCCATTTCCGATGGATGAAGTCCGGCCGGCCCCAGAGGCGCACGGCCGACAGGAATTCATCGCCGCGGAAGGCGACGAAGTGCAGGGCAGGGGTCACGCCGTCGGATGCAGCCACGTGAATTTGATCCTGTCCAGCAGATCTTGGCGGCGCTTCATCTCCGGCCCGTCGCCATAGAGCGGCCGTCCGAACTCATGCCCCATCAGATCGGCCTGCATGCGGTCGGATGCGCCGGCATTCTCGATCCGGAACTGGAAGGTGTGCCGCAGCGAGTAAATGGTGTGGCGGGGAGAAGGGCGCAGCTTGAGTGCCGTGATCTGCTTGTTGATCGCTGCCGAAGCGGAATCCGCGTTGTCGGCGTAGCGAGGGAAGCCTGCCGGCGCTTGCCGAAGTGCCCATAGCGCGACGCCGACGAGCGGGATGCGCCGGATGGAGTATTCAGTCTTCTGCCGGCGATCGTCCCGCTCGGCGACCTCCACGTGGGGAACGGCATCCGCGAGCCGGATGTCCTGCGGGCGCAGGTTGCAGACCTCGCCCAACCGCATGCCCGTTTCGATCATGACATAGACGATGAGGCGCGCATTGAGGTTCAGGCTGTCGAGGGCGCCGGCGGCGAGAAAGCGGTCCTGCACCCAGTCGGGATTGAACATCGGCCGCTTGCGCAGCTTCGTCTTGTTCGTCTCGGGGAGCGACACTTTTTCCCACACCGCATGAAACGAGGTGCGCAGAGCGGCGTCGACGACCGCCAACATGCCCTTGATGTCGGTGAAGCTGCGGTTGGCGGTGTAGGCGCGCAGCCCCTCCGTCTCGACCTTCCCCATCCACCAGTCGCGAAACTTCAGCACCTCGGTGCGCGTGATGTCGGCCAGCCCGACGTCACCGAGTTGATCCTGCAGATAGGTGAGGGCGCGCCGGCGGGAGGTCTCGTGCGCGGACAGCTGGCCGGGCGACATGCCTGCGAGCGCCGCCTTGCCGTGAGACGCGTAGAGCTCCCAGACCTCGCTGATGCGGGGATTATGCGGCGGCTCGGCGCCTAGAATGGCGGCGACTGCCGCGGGGTTCTTGATCGCGTCGCGAGCGTCGAGCGTGCGGGAGACAATCTCGTCGAGCGGTCCAGACAGGATCGAGGCGAGGGGCTTGTAGACATAGCCATAGGCCTGCGCGCGAGCGACGCGCTGGTCATGCTGGTCCCAGCTCTGGCGGGTGTCCTTGCCTTCAAGGAAGTCGCTCCAGAGGGCCTCGACGCTCTCGTGCACGCGCCGGGCGGTCGCAAGGGCCGTCTGGAGATCTTTCGTCTTCAGGCTGTGCCGGATGTGTGTCCGACGGTGCGCTGGATCTTGCGGGATGAGGGTCGGAATCCGGCGATAGTACCGATAGACGCCAGTCCGCGGATCCCGCTTCACATAGCGATCAATGCCGCCGCCACCCATGCTGTGCCCCGATTTGTACCCCATTTGTGGCGGGATCTGTGCCGCATGACAAGGGGTGTTTAGGGACCAGCGCCTTTGAAAGGCTTGCGGTGTATGGTGTCTGAGTGGTCCCTCGTAAGAGGGGGTGGCTCCCTGAGCAGGACTCGAACCTGCGACCATTCGATTAACAGTCGAACGCTCTACCAACTGAGCTATCAGGGAAAGGAGGCGACCGCGTCGCCGTCACTTCATGGGCGCCCCTATAGCAATGCCGGATGCGTTTGTGAAGTCGCATCCGGCATGCATGTGGATATCTTCAGGCGCTGAGGCGCTCGTCCTGGCCGTTGAACTGAAGCTGGTGAAAGCCGAAATAGCGGCCGCGGCGGGCGATCAATTCATCGTGCCGGCCGCTTTCCACCACGCGCCCGTCCTCGATGACGCAGATGCGGTCGGCGTTGACGACCGTCTGCAAGCGGTGGGCGATCACCAGCGTCGTGCGGTGCATCTGCAGGGAGCGCAGCGCCTTCTGCACCTCGGCCTCGGATTCCGAATCGAGAGCGGCGGTAGCCTCGTCCAGCAGCAGGATCGGCGCGTTCTTGAGGAAGGCGCGGGCGATGGCGATGCGCTGGCGCTGGCCGCCGGACAGCTGGGCGCCGTGTTCGCCGACTGCGGTGTCGTAGCCATTGGTGAAGCCGGAGATGAAGTCGTGCGCATGCGCGGCGCGCGCCGCCTCCACGACCTCTTCACGGGTGGCGTCGAGCCGGCCGGCGAGGATGTTGTCGTAGACGGTGCCGGCGAACAGGAACACATCCTGGCTCACAAAGGCCACCTGGTCGCGCACCGAGCGGCGGGTGACGTGCTCGAGCTTCTGCCCGTCGACGGCGATGGTGCCCGAGGTGATGTCGTAGAAGCGCTCGATGAGGTTCATCACCGTGCTCTTGCCGCCGCCCGACAGGCCGACCAGGGCCGTGGTCTTGCCAGCCTCGGCGACGAAGGTCAGGCCCTTCAGCACGGGCTCCTCGGGGCGGTAGCCGAAGAAGACGTCGTCGAACTCGATGCGGCCGCCATTCGGCGCCAGCTTCAGCTCAGGCGTGCCAGGCGGGTCCTGCTCGATCGGCTTGAGGTCGAGGATCTGGAACAGCATGCGCGCGGCCAGCAGGTGGCCCGTGAGGTCGATGTTCAGCCGCGCGAGCCGCTTGGCCGGCTCGTAGCTGAGCAGCAGCGCGGTGATCACCGAGAAGAACTCGCCGGGGGTGCGCCCGCCATGCAGCACGCTGTAGCCGGCATACATGATGACGAGGCCGATGGCGACGCCGCCCAGCGCCTCCATCAGCGGGCCGGACTGCGACTGGGCGCGCACCATGCGGTTCGACGCCTTCTCCAGCGCGTCGATGCGGTCGTTCAGGCGGAACTGGACGTTCGGCTCCAGATTGAAGGACTTGATGGTGCGGATGCCCTGGAAGGCCTCCAGCGACTGCCCCATGATCTGGATCGCCGAGTGGAACTCGCGGGTGAAGATCTTCTGCACCTTGCGGATCAGGCTGCGCACGCCGCCGACCGCGATCGGCATGACGATCAGCCCGATCAGCGCCATGAACGGGTCCTGGATGATCATCACCGCGGTGAGGCCGATCACCGAGAGCAGGTCGCGGCCGAGGCTGGTGATGATGAGGTTCAGCACGTTACGGGCGCCCTCGGCGCCGGCGTTGAACCGCATCATCAGCTCGGCGGTCTGGGTCTGCGCGAAGAAACGCAGGTCCTGCGACAGCAGACGGTCGAGCACGCGCTTCTGGTTGTCGGCGACGATGCGGTTGCCGACGCGCGCCAGCGTCACCGCCTGCCCGTAGGTCGCGAAGCCCTTGATAACGCTCAGTGCCAGCACGATGCCGGACATGATCCAGACGGCGGCGGAATTCTGCTGGACGAAGATCCTGTTGATCACGTCGCCCATGATGTAGGCGAGGCCGGAGGTCGTGGCGGCCATGATGCCCATGAACAGGAAGGAGAGGGCATAGCCCTTCCAGTGGCGCCGGCCATCGCTCATGAACAGTCGCTTGACCGTGTCCCGGGTCTCCGGGCTGATCATGTTGCGAAAAGCGTTGGCCAGTTTGGGCGGCACCATCAAGCAGTTCCTTTAAAGCGGGCGACAGCCGTGAAACGCGCGCGACCCCGCTACGCTGTCCGTGGGGGCGGCTTCAGCGGCGAGGTTTCATCAACGACGATCGACCAGCATTGTCAAACGATCGAGCTTCGCGGGCCTTCCGCCCGCTACTCCCTGTTGTGGGCGCAACACGCGCCGCCGGTGCCTTTCGGCGTCTCGGCGGCGCGTGCGCTATTGGAGGCCACGGAGGGAATCGAACCCCCGTACGCGGATTTGCAGTCCGCTGCGTAACCACTCCGCCACGTGGCCGCAGACAACGAAGCGCTCCGAAGAGGCGTTCGCCTTGCAGCCGAGGCGCCTCATAACAGAGCCGCTCGCGGACGGCAACGGAGGATGGCCGCTCGTCCCCGCTCGTGTGCAGTGCGGTGGACGATGAGAACAGATCAACCCGTCCGGTGGACGATCAGGCCGACAAGAAGGGCGGGCGACGTTCTTGCGGAGCACGCGGGCACGCGCGCGTAACCTACACTTGGGGACGGGACCGCACTTAAGAACTCTTGCCAAGCCGGCGTGCGTCGCACTACTCATGACGAGCCGCGAGGGCGGAAAACAGGGTGGGGAGCCTTGCCCGCAGCCTCCTCGCCGGCGTTTCCGGGGAACGTAGTCGGGATTGCGCCAGAATGATCGATTTCGCTGAAATGCGCCGTGCCATGGTCGACGCGCAGGTGCGGGCGAATGACGTGACCGATCTCAAGATCGTCGCCGCCATGATGGAGACGCCGCGCGAGCGCTTCGTTCCCGCCGCGCTGCGCAACTTCGCCTATATCGACGACGATCTCCTGGTGAAGGAGGGCGCTCCCTCCCGCTATCTCATGGAGCCGATGGTGCTCGCCAAGCTGCTGCAGGCGGCCGAGATCGGCGATGGCGACCTGGTGCTCGATGTCGGCGCCGCCACCGGCTACTCCACCGCCGTGCTGGCCAAGCTCGCCGGCCAGGTGGTCTCGCTGGAAGAGGATGCCGAGCTGGCCGACCAGGGCGCCGGCGTGCTCACCGACCTCGGCCTGCTCAACGCCGCCTATGTGAAGGGATCGCTCACCGCCGGTTGGCCGGCCGAGGCGCCCTATGACGCGATCCTGCTGAACGGCTCGGTCGACGAGGCGCCCAAGGCGCTGCTGTCCCAGCTGAAGCCGGGCGGGCGACTCGTTGCGGTGATCGGTCGCGGTCGCGCCGGCCGCGCCACCGTGTTCACCAACACCCCCGGCGGCGTCGGTTCACGTATCGTCTTCGACGCCGCCGTGCCCACCCTGCCGGGCTTCGAGGCCGTGCCGACCTTTGTATTCTAAGGCTTTGCGCGGGGCTGTGGCTGATCTGCCGCGGCTCCCCGCAAAATGGTTCCCGGTTGCTTACTCCCGGTTCACAGCTCCTCTTCCTCCTCCTATTCTGACAGTCCGTCATACATAGATGAGAATCAGCCGATGGTAGCTGGTTCCGTTCTAGTCGCGCGTTGTGCAGGGGTTTGAGCATGTGGCTTGATGCTACCGGGGGCAGGCTGGTCGCGTCCGCGATTGCCGTTTTCGTCATTGGAACGTCGCTTCCGGCCGCAGCTCAGACGCTCGATCAGGCTCTGGTCTCGGCCTATAACGGCAATCCTACGTTGAATTCGCAGCGTGCCGCGACCCGCGCCACCGATGAATACGTGCCGATCGCGCTGGGCGGCTATCGCCCGCAGGTGTTCGGCAGCGCCAGCATCGGCGCGGAGTGGGCGGAGACGCGCGTCTCATCCGGCAGCGCCGCCGCGCTGCTGAACAACGGCAACACGATCAGCAACAACCGGCTGTTCCCGTCGGGATTCGGCGTCACCATCAGCCAGACCATCTATGACGGCCTGCGCACCGCCAATTCGGTGCGCGGCGCCGAATCGCAGGTGAGGGGCCAGCGTGAGCTGCTGCGCAACACCGAACAGCTGGTGCTGCTCGACGGCGTGACCGCCTATATGAACGTGCTGCAGAACTCGGCGCTGGTGGAGCTGCAGAAGCAGAACCTGGCGGCGTTGCAGGAAGAGCTGCGCGCGGCACGTGACCGCTTCGCCGTCGGCGAGATCACCCGCACCGACGTCGCCCAGGCCGAGGCCTCGGTCGCCAACGCCCAGAGCCTGCTGTCGCAGGCTCAGTCCAACCTGACCACCTCGCAGGCGGTGTTCTTCCAGGTGACCGGGCTGAAGGCGGTCAAGCTGGCGCCCGGCCGGCCGATCGACCCGATGCTGCCGAAGAATGTCGACGCCGCGATCCAGCTGGGCCTCGGCAATCATCCGGCGATCAAGGCCGCCGAATTCGCGGTCGACGCCTCGATGTCGAACGTGAAGGTGGCCGAATCGGCGCTGTCGCCGCAGCTGACCCTCAACGGCGCGGCGGCCTCCAACTACAACTCGTCCGCGAACACAGAGCGAGCCACCAGCGCCGCCGCGACGCTCAACCTCTCTGTGCCGATCTACCAGGGCGGTGGCGAGTTCGCGACCATCCGGCAGAGCAAGGAACTGCTTAGCCAGTCGCGCATCGAGGTCGACGTCAACCGCGACCAGATCCGGGCGAATGTCGTGCAGTACTGGGGCGCGCTGGTGGCGTCGAAGGACGCCATCGAATCGGCGCAGGCCTCGGTGGCCGCCAACGAGATCGCGCTGCGCGGCGTGCGCGAGGAATGGCGCGTCGGCCAGCGCACCACGCTCGACGTGCTGAATGCTCAGACGGCGCTGTTCAACGCCCGCGCCAGCCTCGTCATCGCCCAGCGCGACCGGGTGGTCGCCTCCTATGCGGTGCTGTCGGCGATCGGCGATCTCAACTCCACCAAGCTGCGCCTGAAGGTGGCCACCTACAACCCGAAGGTCCATTACGACCAGGTGCGCGATGCCTGGATCGGCGTGCGCACCCCCGGCGGGCAGTGACGCCGCCGCCTTTCCCGTTCCCGACGGATCAAGATGCCCGGCCTCGCGCCGGGCATTTTCGTTTGCGTGGGTTCAACCTTTGCCGGCGGGAGGCCGTTTCCGGCCCGTGCGCGTGTCTCAAAGGAAGCGGCGTGTCGGTGCCGCGTTGTCCGGGAGTGGACGACGGCTTTCGCCGGCCCAGCCGCCGCACGACGGCGCCGGGGCGGGTCGCAGGCGAGAAAACCTCTGGATGAAAGGCGGAAAAGCGCTGATCATCCACAAGGTTGCGACGTCTTGATGGCGTGACATCGGTGCCAGTGGCATGTTTACAAAATATTAAGGTATGATTCGCGCGATCGGCAGATCCGCTGATCATGTGAGTACGCGTTTCAAGGATCGGAAGCAGCGCATGTCGGTGAGTGCGAGGGCGAACGAGCCGTCGATGGAAGAGATCCTCGCCTCGATCAGGCGGATCATCTCCGACGATGTTGCCGGCGAGAGCGAGGCCGCGCGGACGGTCAGCCTCGTCGAGGTTGTCGAGACCGCCCCGGAAGCGGACGACGCGCCGCTGGAAACCGCCGCGCCGGGGCCCGACGACGACGCTCCGACCGCCGCGGAGGAGGCGCACGAGGCCTCCGCCCCGCTCGATCCTGCCGCCCCTTCCGAAGCCCTTGCGGACGAGCCAGACGCCGCCCTGCAGGTGGCAGAGAGCGCGCCGGCTCCCGTCGCCACGCCATCGAAGCCGGTCCAGCGCGAGGCCGCGCCGGCCGTCGCGTCGGCACCCGCCGCCGTATTTGTGCCGGCCCGGTCCGGGCTTTCCACTGTCGAGCGCGCCGTGCATGCGGAACTCGATGGGCTGGCCGGCAGTTTGCATGCACAGGTCATGGCTGCCGTGACCCGATCCGTCGAAACCCTCTCCCCCAAAGCCTTCCCGGAGACTGTCGATATGCAGGTGCAAGCCAAGCCCGCCGTGGTTTCGTCGCGTCCCGCCTCCACCCACGCCGAGCGCCGCACCGCCGAGGAAGCCTACGCCGAAGTCGCGCGCGCCGAGCCGCGCTCGCTGCTGGCGCGCGCCGCGCTCGCCGAGGCCGACAGCCGGCCGAACCGGCTGGTCTCCGGCGCCGCCGGCGAATCGGTGGCGAATTCCTTCGGCGCGCTGTCCCGCACCGTCGCCTCCAACACCCGCTCGATGGAGGACGTGGTGACCGATGCGCTGCGCCCGATGCTGCGCAGCTGGCTCGACGAGAACCTGCCGGAGCTGGTCGAGCGGCTGGTGCGCGCCGAGATCGAGCGCGTGGCCCGTCACGGCCAGTGATGCGAGCGGGCGCTGGCTCCGGGCGCGCCCGGATGGCCCCGCGCCGTCGCTTCCGCCGGGCCGGCGAGACCGCCGGAAATCCTTTGGGGGGATTTCCGGAAGCTTGACGATGCCTGCCCGGCGACCAAGGCAATATTGACTCGAGCGTCCCGCTCCGCTTTCTGTCGCACCGTTTCCCGTGGTGCCCCGGAGCCGACATGCTCGACAACAGGTTCGATCCCGCCGCCGTCGAAGGCCGCATCTACCAGGCATGGCTCGACGCCGATGCCTTCAAGGCCGGCCGTCCCGAGCGGGTAGGGGCCGAGCCCTACTGCATCGTCATCCCGCCGCCGAACGTCACCGGCTCGCTCCATATGGGGCACGCGCTCAACAACACGCTGCAGGACGTGCTCTGCCGCTTCGAGCGCATGCGCGGCAAGGACGTGCTGTGGCAGGTCGGTACCGACCATGCCGGCATCGCCACCCAGATGGTGGTCGAGCGCCAGCTCGCCGAGCGCCAGCAGCCCGGTCGCCGCGACATGGGGCGCGCCGCCTTCGTCGAGCGCGTCTGGGCGTGGAAGGAAGAGTCCGGCGGCACCATCATCAACCAGCTGAAGCGCCTCGGCGCCTCCTGCGACTGGTCGCGCGAGCGCTTCACCATGGATGAGGGGCTGTCGCGCGCGGTCCTGAAGGTGTTCGTGCGCCTCTACAAGCAGGGGCTGATCTACAAGGACAAGCGGCTGGTCAACTGGGACCCGAAGTTCCAGTCGGCGATCTCCGACCTCGAGGTGATCCAGGTCGAGGTGAAGGGCAATCTCTGGCACTTCCGCTACCCGCTGGCCGGCGACGTCACCTATGAGCACCCGATCGCCTTCGACGAGAGCGGCAAGGCGACCGAGTACGAGACGCGCGACTACATCGTCGTCGCGACGACCCGGCCGGAGACCATGCTGGGCGACACCGCCGTGGCGGTGCATCCCGAGGACACCCGCTATCTCGGCCTGGTCGCCGCTGGCGCCAAGGTGCGCCTGCCGCTGGTCGGCCGGCTGATCCCCATCGTCGCCGACACCTATTCCGACCCCACCAAGGGCACCGGCGCGGTGAAGATCACCCCGGCGCACGACTTCAACGACTTCGAAGTCGGCAAGCGCGCCGGCGTGCCGATGATCAACGTGCTCGACGCCGAGGCGCGGCTCGTCCTGTCGGGCAATGCCGAGTTCCTCGAGGGCGCCGCCGACGGCGCCGATCTCGACGCGGTGCTGGCGCTGCACGGCCAGAGCCGCGAGGCGGCGCGCAAGGCCGTCCTCGCCCTGATGGAGGAGCGCGGGCTGCTCGACAAGATCGAGCCGCACACCCACATGGTGCCGCATGGCGACCGCTCCAACGTCGTCATCGAGCCCTGGCTCACCGACCAGTGGTATGTCGATGCCCACACGCTCGCCCAGCCGGCGCTGAAGGCGGTGCGCGACGGGCGCACCAGCTTCATCCCGAAGAACTGGGAGAAGACCTATTTCGAGTGGCTGGAGAACATCCAGCCCTGGTGCATCTCCCGCCAGCTCTGGTGGGGCCACCAGATCCCGGCCTGGTACGGGCCGGACGGCACCGTCTTCGTCGAGGAGACCGAGGAAGCGGCCATCGCCGCCGCGCTCGCCCATTGCGTGCAGGCCGGCATCATCACCGAGGCCGAGGCCGAGGACTATGCCGGCGACCCCGACAAGGCGGCCGGGCTGATCACCCGCGACGAGGACGTGCTCGACACCTGGTTCTCCTCCGCGCTGTGGCCGTTCTCCACGCTGGGCTGGCCGGACGAGACGCGCGAGCTCGAGCGCTTCTACCCGACCACGGTGCTGATCACCGGCTTCGACATCATCTTCTTCTGGGTCGCCAGGATGATGATGATGGGTATCCACTTCATGGACGGCGAGATCCCGTTCAAGGACGTCTACATCCACGCCCTCGTCCGCGACGAGAAGGGCGCCAAGATGTCGAAGTCCAAGGGCAACGTCATCGACCCGCTGTCGCTGATCGAGGAATACGGCGCCGACGCGTTGCGCTTCACCCTCGCCGCCATGGCGGCACAGGGGCGCGACATCAAGCTGGCGACCTCGCGCGTCGAGGGCTACCGCAACTTCGCGACCAAGCTGTGGAACGCCGCCCGCTTCGCCGAGATGAACGGCTGCACGCGGGTGCCGACCTACGACCCGAAGAAGGTGGAGCTGGCGGTGAACCGCTGGATCCTCAGCGAGCTGCAGGGCGCCAACGAGGAGATCACCGCCGCCATCGAGGCCTACCGCTTCAACGACGCGGCCGGCGCGGCCTATCGCTTCGTGTGGAACATCTTCTGCGACTGGTATCTCGAACTCGCCAAGCCGGTGTTCATGAACGCCGAGAATCCCTGGCAGGCCGAGACGCGGGCCACCACCGCCTTCGTACTCGACGAGATCCTCAAGCTGCTGCACCCCTTCATGCCGTTCCTCACCGAGGAGCTGTGGAAGCTCACCGCCGGCGAGGGCCTGCGGCGCCCGGCCATGCTGGCGCTGACCCAATGGCCGAAGCTGACCGGGCTGAAGGCGCCGGCGGCGGCCGAGGAGATCGGCTGGCTGCTCGACCTGGTGACGGAGATCCGCTCGGTGCGCGCCGAGATGAACGTGCCGGCCGGGGCGCAGATCCCGCTGGTGCTGGTCGACGCCTCCAGCCTGACCCAGACCCGCACCCAAGTGTGGATGGACGCGCTCACCCGTCTCGCGCGGCTCTCCGGCGTCAGCTTCGCCGACGCCGCCCCGGCCGGCGCGGTGCAGCTGGTGGTGCAGGGCGAGACGGCGGCGCTGCCGCTCGCCGGCATCATCGACATGGACGCCGAGGTGGCGCGGCTCGGCAAGGAACTCGCCAAGACGCAGGACGAGCTCGACAAGATCGACAAGAAGCTCGGCAACCCCGACTTCATCTCCCGCGCCAAGGAAGAGGTGATCGAGGAGCAGCGCGAGCGCCGCGAGGCCGCCCAGGCCCGCGCCGCCAAGATCCGCGACGCGCTCAGCCGGCTCGGCAAGGCGGGCTAGCACGCGTCGGCGGGCGGTGCCCGTCCGGTGTGGCCGGCAGGGTCCGGCGGTTGAGGCGAGGGCGGCGCAATCCGCCGGTGCCGCTGCCGCTGGGCGGCCGCTTCGCGAGCCGGTGAGGGGCGCGGCATCGGGGGGCCGAAAGGATCCTGCCTCGGGCCTCTCCGCCAAGATCGGGCGCATGCATCGGCCGGATCCGGTTCTGGCCTCCCACATGACGAGCGCGGCGACAGCCGGGTTCGGCGCGGGGAGGGCATTGCTCTCGGAGAGGCGCCGCACCGCGAGCCCGTCACCGGGATGACGGCCCCTGCGGGTCGGGCCGGGCGCGATGAGGCCGCGGCTCGCAAGAGGGAGCGCGCCGCCTCGAAGGGCGGGCGTGCGGGTTGCCATGCCGCCGCCGGTTTCCCGGCCGGACGCGGCCATCCATGCAGGGCGCGCCGCGAAAGTTCTCTTGCCGGGCGACTGGCCGGCAGGCGGGCGCCCGGGGGAGTGGTATGCAGGGCCGGCCCCGCGTCATCGAGACGTCATGCAAGCAGGCTCTAGAGGCCGGACAGGCCGGCGGAACGATCCGCCGCCGCTGCGTGCGCGACGGGGACAGGGGCGGCGGCCGTCGCCCCCTACGGAGCGATGGAGACCCGCATGCCGTTCATCGCCTCGTTCCAGGCCGCCGACTTCGCCAGCACGCTGATCAGCCTCGTCGTCGCCTTCGCGATGGGCACGCTGATCGGCGCCGAGCGGCAATACCGCCAGCGCATCGCCGGGCTGCGCACCAATGTGCTGGTGGCCATCGGCGCCTGCCAGTTCGTCGACATGGCCATGCATCTCGACGGCGCCGGCGGCGCGGTGCGGGTGATCGCCTATGTGGTGTCGGGAATCGGCTTCCTCGGCGCCGGCGTCATCATGAAGGACGGCCCGCATGTCAGCGGGCTCAACACCGCCGCGACGCTGTGGTGCTCGGCGGCGGTCGGCGCCTGCGCCGGAGCGGACCTCATCGCCCAGTCGGTGGCGCTCACCGTCTTCGTGCTCGCCGGCAACACGCTGCTGCGCCCGCTGGTGCGCCGGCTGGAGCGGCTGCCGCAGGGCGAGGAGGTCGAGGGCAGCTACGAGGTCATCGTGCTCGGCCCCTTGGTCGAGGCGACGGCCGTGCAGGCGCGGCTGAGCGAGATGCTGGACGCCGCCGCCTATCCCGCCGCCGACATCGAGGCGGCGGAACGGCCCAACGCGATGGTGGAGATCACCGCGCGGCTGGTCTCGACGACCGCCCGCAAGGACGAACTCGACACGCTGGTGGCGCAGCTGCGCGGCTTGCCCGACATCTCCTCGGCGCACTGGTTCCGCAGCGCCGGTGAGTGAGGCGGGCCCGGCCGTCATTGGCCGGGGAGTGAGGCCGACTCAGCCGCCATTGGCCGGGGGCGAGAGGGGCGGGGCGACGGGCGCGTCGACCGGCGGCAGGTACTTGTCGAGCTCGGCGCGCAGCCGCTCGATCACGTCGGCGGCCTCGGAGAGCTCGTCCTCGATCTTGTCGCGCGGGAACCCGTCGAGATTCGCCGCCATGGCCCGCAGTCGTTCCACGATGTTGCCGCTCGACATGTCAGATCCCCATTTTGTTCCGGGCACCGTTGCGGCGCCCATTATACGCCTCTCTCCCTTCCGCACAGCCGGTGACAGGCTGATGACGTGCGATTTCCGGCGGTACGGCGACCCCGGCTGGCGGCGGCGGCCTTCGCCGGCAAGCCGGCGGCGGATGGCAGGAAAAACTTAAGCCTAAGCACAGCCGGGGCGGCGGCGGGGGCGTTTGATGCTACCGCCGGTCGTGACAGATGTGCAACAGTGTCACGCATTCGCAACCATGAGCCGAACCGGGACCCGCGACGCCGCGAAGCCGCCACAAACCGGCACGAAATCCGACCCGAAGACAGTGGATAGTCGTGCCTAGGATGCGGGACCACAGAATTCCGCTTCTGCCGGGAAAGTACTTCGAAAATGGACGCCAAGACGCTCATCGATAAACGGAACCTGCCCAGCCGTCACGTTACGGAAGGGCCGGCGCGCGCGCCGCACCGTTCCTACCTCTACGCGATGGGCCTCACCCGCGAGCAGATTCACCAGCCGCTGGTGGGCGTGGCGTCGTGCTGGAACGAGGCGGCTCCCTGCAACATCTCGCTGATGCGCCAGGCGCAGGCGGTGAAGAAGGGCGTCGCGAGCGCCGCCGGCACCCCGCGCGAATTCTGCACCATCACCGTCACCGACGGCATCGCCATGGGCCATGACGGCATGAAGGCGTCGCTGGCCTCGCGCGAGGTGATCGCCGACTCGGTCGAGCTCACCATTCGCGGCCATGCCTATGACGCCCTCGTCGGCCTCGCCGGCTGCGACAAGTCGCTGCCCGGCATGATGATGGCGATGGTGCGACTCAACGTGCCGTCGATCTTCATCTATGGCGGCTCGATCCTGCCCGGCTCGTTCCGCGGCCAGCCGGTGACCGTGCAGGACATGTTCGAGGCGGTCGGCAAGCATTCGGTCGGGCTGATGTCCGACGAGGATCTCGACGAGATCGAGCAGGTGGCCTGCCCCTCGGCCGGTGCCTGCGGCGCCCAGTTCACCGCCAACACCATGGCGACCGTTTCCGAGGCGATCGGCCTCGCGCTGCCCTATTCGGCCGGCGCGCCGGCGCCCTACGAGATCCGCGACAGGTTCTGCATGGCGGCGGGCGAGCAGGTGATGGAACTCATCGCCCGCAACATCCGCCCGCGCGACATCGTCACCCGCAAGGCCCTGGAGAACGCTGCGACCGTGGTGGCGGCCTCCGGCGGCTCGACCAATGCCGGCCTGCATTTGCCGGCCATCGCGCATGAATGCGGCATCAAGTTCGACCTGTTCGACGTCGCCGAGATCTTCAAGCGCACCCCCTATATCGCCGACCTGAAGCCGGGCGGGCGCTATGTCGCCAAGGACATGTTCGAGGTCGGCGGCATCCCGCTGCTGATGAAGACGCTGCTCGACCATGGCTACCTGCATGGCGACTGCCTGACCGTGACCGGCCGCACCATCGCCGAGAACCTCGCTTCGGTGAAGTGGAACCCGCACCAGGACGTGGTGCGCCCGGCCAACGACCCGATCACCGTCACCGGCGGCGTGGTCGGCCTGTCCGGCAACCTCGCCGAGGACGGCGCCATCGTGAAGGTGGCGGGCATGAAGAACCTGAAATTCACCGGCCCCGCCCGCTGCTTCGACGGCGAGGAAGCCTGTTTCGAAGCCGTCACCCATCGCGCCTACAAGGAAGGCGAGGTGCTGGTGATCCGCTACGAGGGTCCGAAAGGCGGTCCGGGCATGCGCGAGATGCTGTCGACCACCGCGGCGCTGTATGGCCAGGGCATGGGCGACAAGGTGGCGCTGATCACCGATGGCCGCTTCTCCGGCGCCACGCGCGGCTTCTGCGTCGGCCATGTCGGGCCGGAGGCGGCGGTGGGCGGGCCGATAGGGCTCCTGCGCGACGGCGACATCATCACCATCGACGCCGTCGAGGGGCGGCTGGAAGTTGCTCTTTCGGACGAGGAACTCGCCGCGCGCCGCAGCGCCTGGCAGCCGCGTCCGTCTTCCGTCGGCTCGGGGGCCATCTGGAAATTCGCGCAGGCCGTGGGACCCGCCCGTCTGGGCGCGGTGACCCATCCCGGCGGCGCAGCCGAGACACAATGCTATGCGGATATCTGACCGTCTGGCCCTCATAGCCGTCGTCGCGACGGCGCTGATGCCGCTCTCCGGGGCGATGTCGGGGGCCTACGCCTTCGACGGCAGCCCGGATTCCGGCAATGGAGCCGTGTCGGCCCCTCGTCCGCTCGACGAGGCGGTGCGCTCCGGCACCCAGGCGCTGCGTTCGGGCGAGACCGAGAAGGGCATCGATTCCCTGCGCTATGCCGCCGACCAGGGTCATGCCGGCGCCCAATGGAAGCTTGGGCGCATGTATGCCGAGGGCGAGGGTGTCGAGCGCAACGACATCAAGGCGTTCGAGTACTTCACCCAGGTCGCCAACATGCATGCGGACGACAACCCGTCGACGCCGCAGGCACGTTTCGTCGCCGACGCCTTCGTGGCGCTGGGCAACTACTATCTGGCAGGCATCCCCAACAGCAAGGTGCGGCGCGACCCCAACCGGGCGCGCGACATGTTCGCCTATGCGGCGTCGTATTTCGGCGACCCGGAGGCGCAGTACCATCTGGCGCGGCTCTATATCGACGGCGTCGGCGTCAATCGCGACCTGCGCTTCGCCGCCCGCTGGCTCGGCCTCGCCGCCCATAAGGGCCAGTACCAGGCGCAGGCGGCGCTGGGCGGGCTCCTGGTGAAGGGCGAGGACGGCATCCCCCGTCAGGCGGCGCGCGGCCTGATGTGGCTGACGCTCGCCCGCGATGCGGCGGCCGGCCCCGGCGACAAATGGGTGGTCGACCTCTATGACGACGCCTTCGCTGGCGCGACGTCGGACGAGCGCTCCATGGCGCTGGTCTATCTCGAGCAGTACATGAAGGTCGAGAAGTAAGCGCCTTTTCGAACTGACGATTCGGTTTCATTTCATCGGATGGCCGGCGGCGCGCCGGGCGCGGGCTTCGCGAATCCGACTGCCGTTTGCCTCCCGAAAGCATGTCGTCGCGCCGCGGCCGATCGCGCCGAAGACGGCGCGCGCCGGACCCGCCCGGTCCCCGGCGGTGGCTTCGGCGCCGGGCGCCGGCCAGGGGGCGTCCCGACCGCCCGAGGCGCGGGGGACGGGACGCACATGCCGCCCTTCGAGCTTTCGAACCACAGGCCGACCCGGCGGCGCTTCGGCCGCCCCCTTGGGCAACTTCCCGGCCGGACCGATGCCGCCCGCGCTCGCCCTGCGGACGCCTGCATCGGCGCGGCGGACGGCGCCACGGCAGGTTCGCCGGCCGATCAGCCGTGCAGCTTCGCGCCCTTGGCGATCTTGTCGACGATCCTGCGATCCGCGCGGAGGGCTATTCCCACCACCCTGGCGGTCGACGGGTCGAACATGGAGAATGTCGCCCGGTTCGCTTCGTCGTGCCCGGTAGCGAACATCTCCTCGATGTAGAGCGAGGTGGTGACCTGGCGTTCCAGCGACCGCCTGTGGATCGTGCGAAGGGTCTCCTGATCCGCCGACATGATCACCATCGGCTGGATCGAGAGCGGGTTGTAGACGTGGCCGACGGCGTCACGGTACGGTTCGCCGATAATCTCCGGAAACTGGGCGGCAATGCCGCAACTCAGGAACGCCGTGACGTTCAGTTCCTGCCAGGCCGCGAGATCGTCTCGCAGCACAATCGTGACCTTGGTATCGAACATGCGAAAGGCACCCACTAGCTGTTTGATCGGCGGGTCACCCCTAGCGTCGACCAGTGAGCCGGGTCTTGAAGGTTCGTGCGGATTCGACGGCATCGTCCAGGCTCCCGCCACGCGGGGGATCGACCGGATCGAGGCCCGCTTCCGAGGCAACGCCTATTCCCCGCATCGCCACGATACCTACGCGCTCGGCGTTACGCTCTCCGGCGTGCAGACGTTCCGCTACCGGGGCGAGACGCGTTTCAGCCTGCCGGGCCAGGTCATCGTCCTCCACCCCGACGAACTGCATGACGGCGCGGCGGGGACGGAACTCGGCCTGCGCTATCGGATGCTCTATCTGCCGCCCGAGCGGGTGATCGAGGCTGCGGGTGGGCGGCGTCAGCTGCCTTTCGTGCGCAGCCCGGTCCTGCGGGACGACGAGCTTCGGCAAAGCCTGCTGGAGGCGCTCGGCGATCTGCAGGGCGAACCCTCCGACCTCGCCTGGGACGATCTCCTCGCCCGGTTCGCGGATCGGCTCTGGCGGCACGCCGATAGGGAGGGGGCGAGGAGGGGATTTGTCGCCCATGGCGCGGTCACCCGATGCCGGGAGTTCCTGCACGACAACAGCGACCGGCCGGTTTCCTCCGACGAGCTTGAGCGGATCAGCGGCCTGGACCGGTATGCGCTCGCCCGCCATTTCCGGGCGATGCTCGGCACCAGCCCGCATCGTTACCTCGTCATGCGCCGGCTCGAAAAGGCACGCTCGCTGATGGCGGAGGGGCTGAGCCTCTCGGAAGCCGCCAGTGCGTCAGGCTTCGCCGACCAGAGCCACTTCACCCGCCATTTCAAGAGCACGTTCGGCATGACGCCGGGAAGATGGCTCGTGCTCACGGGAACGGCCGGCGAGGGGCCGGCGAGAGGGCCGTTGCGGCGGGGCCCCTGAAGGGGCCGATTACCTTGCCGGACGGCCGCCCCTCACGCGGCGACATCGAGATCGGCCCAGACCGGGACGTGATCGGAGGGCTTCTCCCAGCTGCGGACATGCTTGTCGATGCCGACGCCCTTGAGCAGGTCGGCGGCCTGCGGAGAGAGCAGCAGGTGGTCGATGCGGATGCCGTTGTTCTTCTGCCAGGCCCCGGCCTGATAG
This sequence comes from Ancylobacter sonchi, assembly GCF_018390695.1. GTDB lineage: Bacteria > Pseudomonadota > Alphaproteobacteria > Rhizobiales > Xanthobacteraceae > Ancylobacter > Ancylobacter sonchi. The sequence continues at coordinate 79,148 of NZ_JAHBGF010000003.1, forward strand.
TCCCAGAAGGTGTACAGCCCCGACGCGTCGCTCGACGCCCGCACGGCGTCGGTGAGGCCGAGATTCTCGATGGCGCGGAAGGCCGCGCGGGTGCGGGGCAGGAACAGCGCGTCGCGCACCCACATCTCCGGGTGGGCGGCATCCTCCGGCTCGGGAATGACGTTGTAGTCGCCGGCGACGATGAGCGGCTCCTCAAGCTCCAGCCGGGCGGCGATATGCGCCTTCAGCCGCGCCATCCAGGCGAGCTTGTAGGAGTATTTCGCGGGGTCGTCGGGCGGGTTGCCATTGGGCAGGTAGATGCCGCAGACCCGCACCACGCCGCCGCCGGGGCGCGAGACCACCACCTCGATGAAGCGCGACTGCACGTCGTCGCCATCGCCGGGCAGGCCGGTCGTCACCTCGTCGAAGGGCAGGCGGGAGAGCACGGCGACGCCGTTGTAGCTCTTCTGCCCGTGGACGGCGACATTGTAGCCGGCGGCCTCGAAGGCCTCGCGCGGGAACTGGTCGTCCTGGCACTTGATCTCCTGCAGGCAGACCACATCCGGCTGGCGCTCGGCGAGCCAGGCCAGCGTGTTGTCGAGCCGCAGCCGGACGGAGTTGACGTTCCAGGTGGCGATGCGCATGCGCGAGATATCCGCTTCGTGTCCGCTTCGGGAGGGGCTTGAATCGGCCGGCAGCATGCCGCCTCGGCCGGCGCCGCGCAAATGCCGGGGATCACCGATGCGGGTGGTGCCGAGGGGTATGACGGATCTTGGCGTCGCTGGTGCAGTAGAGGCCGTGCCGATAGCAGCCGTCTGTCAGCTGCCGGTCGAGGCGGTGGAACAGATGCGCCAGCACGGAACGCAGGGTGGCCATGAACATGGAGGGCTCCATCGGCCGGGATCGGCCGTGCCCTCAATGTCGAAGCTGTCGCATCAATTTTCGATTGGGAAGGCGGGAGAGAGCCATAAGCGGCGCGTAAAGCCGGGAGCCCACCGCCGATTTGCCGAAGCGGAGGGGCGGCTGTTAGGTTCATGGCGCACCACATCCGAAGATGGAGGCGACGCATGGCCGGATACGGCCCCTATGTCGTCGGAGTGATCGCCGGACTGATCGTTGCCTTGGCGCTCTCGGCCGCGCTGGCGATCAATGGCACGCCGCAACTGCTCCTGTTCGGCCTCCTGCCGGCGTTGGGCGGCGCGGTCGCCGAACGCGTCCATGCCGCGCGCCGCTGAACCTGTGCTGCCGTGCCCTGCGTCGCACCACCGGCAGCCGCTACCACTCGATGAGCGCGCCGTCTCATGAGTGCCTCCCGCCATGTGGACAGGAAACCGGATGCTGCGTGTGCCGACCTTTGCCAAGGTGTTCGTCGCGGGACTGGTTGGGGGACTTCTGGCGTGGTGGTTCTTTGAAACCGTCTCGCCATCAACTAACGCGCCACCTTATCTGGCCGTGATAATGGCGACGCTGTTCGCATGCAGCAGCTGGATACGCGAACGTCGCAAGTCGTCGTCCCGGAACGCGACGGACTGACGCCGCGCGCGGACTGACGCACGCGGAGAGCCGCAACCTACACCACCGGCAATAGCCGCCGCACGATGAGGGCGCCGGAGCGCGCGACCTCGTCCAGGAACCTGTGGATGTCGAAGTGCGATTCGTGGCCGGCGAGGTCGGACAGCGCGCGGATCACCACCCAGGGCACGCCGAAGGCGGCGCAGGCCTGCGCCATCGCCGCCCCCTCCATCTCGACCGCCTTGCCGCCGAGCTCGCGGAACAGCGCCTCGCGCACCTGCTCGTTGTTGATGAACTGGTCGCCGGTGAGCACGCGGCCGAAATGGATGCGCGGCACCGCGCCGCCGGTAGCGGCGAGCGGGGACAGCTCGAAATCGGCCAAAGCCGCGCCGATCCGCCCGGCGAGGGCGGGATCGAGCGAGAGGCCGAGCCCTTCGAACGGGTTGAAGAAGGGCTGGTGGCCGTGCTGGTAGGCGACGAAGCCATCCGGCCCCTCATAGCCGTGATCGTGCTGGACGACATGGTCGGCGATCACCACGTCGCCGATGGCGAGCGCCGGATCGAGCCCGCCGGCGACGCCGGAGAACATCACCGCGCTGGCGCCGAAGCGCTCGATCAGTAGGGTGGTGGCGATGGCGGCGTTGACCTTGCCCATGCCGGCCCGCGCCAGCACGACGGATTCGCCGTCAAGCCGGCCGGCATGGAACGCCATGCCGGCCGTCTCGTGGGTCTCGCCATGCTCGATATTGTCGAGGAGATAGGCGACTTCCTGCTCGAGCGCGCAGAGCACGCCGACGCGCCTTCCCCCGGCGAGGCGCATCAGAGCGCGAAGCTGGTGCCGCAGCCGCACGACGCCGTGGCGTGCGGGTTGCTGATCTTGAACGAGGCGCCGATCAGGTCGTCGACGAAATCGAGCTGCGAGCCGGACATATATTCCAGCGAGACCGGATCGACCACGACAGTGGCGCCGTCCTTCTCGATGACGATGTCGTCCGCGGTTTTCTCGCGGGTGATGTCGAATTTGTACTGGAAGCCGGAGCAGCCGCCGCCTTCCACGCTGACGCGCAGCATGCTGGTGGCCGGTTCGCCGGCGAGGATCTCGGCGATGCGGCGCGCGGCGCTCGACGTCACCGCGACATCGGTGATCGCGGCGGCGGAGGAGGGAACGAGGGAGGCGTCAGCCATCGGAGCGGCCTTCGGATGTTGAATGTGACTGGCTTGATAGTTAAGTGCTGACGCCGCCGAGTCAAAGGGGCGAACGCGCAGAGGAGACCCGCGCATGGCGCTCGCCGCCGCCGAGCCACGCGCCCCATGGGCCGCCCGCGCCGAGGAAAGTCGCGGCCGCCTCGTCGAGGAGCCGGCAAGCGGCTCGCGCAGCGCCTTCCGTCGCGACGCCGACCGCATCATCCATTCGAGCGCCTTCCGCCGCCTCGCCTACAAGACGCAGGTCTTCACCTATCACGAGGGCGACCATTACCGCACCCGGCTGACCCACACGCTGGAGGTGGTGCAGGTGGCGCGCTCGATCGCCCGCGCGCTGGGGCTCGACGAGGACCTCGCCGAGGCGCTGGCGCTGGCGCACGATCTCGGCCACCCGCCCTTCGCCCATGCCGGCGAGCGGGTGCTCGACGCCTGCATGGCCGCCTATGGCGGCTTCGACCACAATGCGCAGTCGCTGCGCGTGGTGACGCGGCTGGAGAACCGCTATCCCGGCTTCGACGGGCTGAACCTCTGCTGGGAGACGCTGGAGGGCATCGTCAAGCATAACGGGCCGCTGATCGGCGAGGGGCGCGAGCCGCTGGCGCACGCCATCGCGGTGCATGTCGAGAAGCAGGACCTGTGGCTGTGGAGCTGGCCCTCGGCGGAGGCGCAGGTCGCCGCCATCGCCGACGACATCGCCTATGACGTGCACGACCTCGACGACGGGCTGCGCGCCGGCATGTTCACGGTGGAGGAATTGCGGGCGCTGCCGCTGGTCGGCGAGGTGATCGCCGGCATCGCGGCGGACTGGCCGGGGCTGTCGGGTTCGCGCCTGGTGCACGAGATCGGCCGGCGGATGATCACGCTGCTGATCGAGGACGTGGTCGGCGAGACGCGGCGGCGGGTCGAGGACGCGCAGCCGGACAGCGCCGATGCGGTGCGCCGGCTGGGGCGGGCGCTGGTCGGCTTCTCGGCGGAGCGGGCGACGGGCGAGCGGGCGATCAAAAACTTCCTGTTCCCGCGCATGTACCGCCACCCGCGGGTGATGGCGGAAATGGAGGCGGCGGGCCAGGTGGTGCGCGACCTGTTCGGTGCCTACATGAGCGATGATTTCACCCTGCCGGTGGAATGGCGTGCCGGCATGGACGGACGCGACGAGGCCGGGCGGGCCCGGCGCATCGCCGACTTCATCGCCGGCCAGACCGACCGCTACGCGCTCGCCGAGCATGCGCGGCTGTTCGACGGGGCGAATGCGTGAGCCCGGGGGCGTCCGCGACGTGATCCGCCGCCGGACGGCGGTTGTAAGTAAGCGCTGACTTAGTTTTTTGACTTACCCCCCGATCTGCGCTAGCCGGCTCCCGGCCCATCCGGGCCGGCCGTTTCGGAGCTTTCCGCCATGAACCTCTATGCCCTCTTCGCCGATCATGTCCGCGCCGCGCTCGAAGCGCTGGCGGCGGAAGGTGTGCTGCCGGGAGGCATCGACGCGCGACGCGTGGTGGTCGAGCCGCCGCGCGACGCCAGCCATGGCGACCTCGCCACCAATGCGGCGATGGTGCTCTCCAAGGACGCCGGCCTGAAGCCGCGCGAGCTGGCCGAGAAGCTCGCCGACAAGCTGCGGGCGGTGAAGGATGTCGAGCGGGTCGACGTCGCCGGGCCGGGCTTCATCAACATCGCGCTGTCGCCAGCCTTCTGGCCGCAGGTGATCGCGGCGGCGCTGGTGCAGGGCGACGATTTCGGCCGCTCCGGCATGGGCGCGGCGCGGGCGGTGAACGTCGAGTACGTTTCCGCCAACCCGACCGGGCCGATGCATGTCGGCCATTGCCGCGGCGCGGTGTTCGGCGATGCGCTGGCCAACCTGCTCGCCTTCGCCGGCTTCGCGGTGGCACGCGAATACTACATCAACGACGCCGGCGCGCAGGTCGACGTGCTCGCCCGCTCGGCCTATCTGCGCTATCGCGAGGCGCTGGGCGAGACCATCACCATTCCCGAGGGGCTGTATCCCGGCGACTATCTGGTGCCGGTCGGGCGCGACCTCGTGGTGAAATACGGCAAGACGCTCCTCGACAAGAGCGAGGACGAGTGGCTGCCGCTGGTGCGCAAGATCGCCATCGACGAGATGATGGACATGATCCGGAGCGACCTCGCGGCGCTGAACATCCGCCACGACGTGTTTTTCTCCGAGCGGACGCTGCATGCGCGGAACGGCGGCAACGCCTCGACCATCGACCGGCTGCTGGACGATCTGCGCGCCCGCGACCTCGTCTATGATGGCCGCCTGCCGCCGCCCAAGGGCGCGCCGGTGGAGGACTGGGAGGATCGCGAGCAGACGCTGTTCCGCGCCACCCAGTTCGGCGACGACGTCGACCGGCCGCTGGTGAAGTCGGACGGTGCCTACACCTATTTCGCCGCCGACATCGCCTATCACAAGGACAAGTTCGATCGCGGCTTCGGCACGATGATCGACGTGTGGGGCGCCGACCATGGCGGCTACATCAAGCGCATGCAGGCGGCGGTGAAGGCGGCGACCGGCGGGGAGGGGAGCCTCGACGTCGAGATCTGCCAGCTGGTGCGCCTCTTGCGTAATGGCGAGCCGGTGAAAATGTCGAAGCGCGCCGGCACCTTCGTGACGTTGCGTGAAGTGGTGGATGAAGTCGGCCGCGACGCGGTGCGCTTCATGATGATCCACCGCAAGAACGACGCGGTGCTCGACTTCGACCTTGCCAAGGTGATGGAGCAGAGCCGCGACAACCCGGTGTTCTACGTGCAGTACGCCCATGCACGGGCGCGCTCGATCCTGCGCAACGCTCGCGAGGCGTTCGCCGACCTGCCGTCCGATCCGGCGGCGTTTGCCGGCGAGGAGCTGTCGCGGTTGAGCGACGAGGGCGAGGTCGCGCTCGCCAAGCTGATCGCCGCCTGGCCCCGCCTCGTCGAGCAGGCGGCCTCGGCGCGCGAGCCGCACCGGGTGGCCTTCTACCTCTACGATCTCGCCAGCGGCCTGCACGCGCAGTGGAATCGCGGCAAAGACGCGCCACATTTACGCTTCATTATCGAAGATGATCGAAAGTCAACTTATGCGCGGCTGGCGCTTGTTCACGCCGTCGCGCTGATCATCGCTTCGGGTCTTGCGATCCTTGGAGTCGATGCTCCCGAAGAAATGCGGTGAGCGCGTTGCGTAAGGTCTCGCTCCGCTTCTCCTAAAGTGCGCCTCCGGTCCTGCCGGCGGGTGTTCGCACGCAGCCAACAGGTCCGGTTAACATGATCAACGACGGCACTTCACGTTATCGGCAGAGCGATCAGGGTTCCGCCCCGCGCCCGGCCGAGGGACGGTCCACCGCCGCCGATCCGCTGGCCGAACTCGCCCGCATGATGGCGCAGGAGGACGAGTTCGCGGCGCTGATGCGCGAGCTGCCCCGCCAGCAGCCGCGTCCCGCCGCTGCCCCGCAGCCGCAGCCGCGTCCGGCGGCGCCCGCCCGCCCGCAGCCGGCCGCGCCGCAGCCGCCCCAGCCGCAGCGCGCCGCGTCTCCCGCCGCGCCGTCGCCGCGCCCGGCGCCGGGTTCCTTCGCCGCGCTGGCGGCCGAGGTCTATACCGAATCGGCGCAGCGCGCCGCCGCTGGTGCGGCTCCCGCCGCCCCGCGGGCCGAGCGCCCGGCCGTCGACCCGCGCCGTCCGCTGCCCGCCGATCCCTATGCCCGCGAGCCGGCCCGGCCCGCCGCCGCGCCGGTGCGCGCCGAGCCTGTGCGCAGCGCCCCCGTGCGTTCGGAGCCGGTCCGTTCCGAGCCGATGATGCGCGCCGAAGCTCCGGCGCCGCGTCCGGTCGCGCCGCCGCCGGCCGCGCCGCGTGCCCCCGTTCCCCCGCCTCAGGCGGCGCCCGCCGCCCGCGCGCCGATGCCCGAGCCGCGCATTCCCGTCGGGCCGGCCCCGACCGCTTCTCCCGCTCCGGCGCCGCGGGGCCCCGCTCGCGCCGAGCCGGCCTTCGAGGAACCGGTGGCGCCGCCGCCGAGCTGGATGAGCCGCGCCAATCCGGCGCCGGTGGACCGCGATGCCACCTTCGATCTCGGCCTCGACCGTGACGACGTCTACGATTACGGCCGCTCCTCCGGCGAGGAGGAGAGCTACGGCCATGAGACCGACGAGGATTACGGCCACCATGCCGAGGTCGCGCCGGCCCGCAGCCGTCGCCGCCTGCTGATGGCCGGCGCCGCGCTGGCGGTGCTGGTGGTCGGCGGGGCCGGCGCCTATGCCATGCTGCGCGGCGGTGGCGGCAGCACCAACCTCAGCGGCAACCTGCCGCCGGTGATCCGCGCCGAGCCGTCGCCCAACAAGGTGGTGCCGGCGCCGACCCAGACCACCGAAGCGGTCTCGGACGGCCAGAAGCTGATCTATGACCGCGTCGGCGGCACCGCCTCCACCGGCAGCGAGAAGGTGGTGTCGAGCGAGGAGCAGCCGGTCGACGTGTCGCAGGCCGCCCAGCCGCAGCCGCGCGTCATCGCCCCGGCGCCGAGCGCCACCCCGGTCGCCACCGCCCCGAACGGCACCGAGCCGAAGCGGGTGCGCACCCTCACCGTGCGCGCCGATGGCAGCATCGTCGAGGGCGACCCCGCGCCGACACCGTCGCGGGCCGTGGCCGCCACGCCGCAATCGCCGCAGCCGACCGCCACCGCGCCGGTGGCGCTCAGCGCGGGTACCGCCGCCCCGGTCACCACCAATCCGCAGCCGCTGGCCGCGACGCCCTCCATCGTGCCGAACGTGCCGCTGCCGCCGACCCGCGTCGCCGCCGCCGCGCCGGCCCAGACCGCGACGCAGACGCTGAACGCGGCGGCGAACGCGGCCCCGACCGCCAGCGGCGCCTATGTGGTGCAGATCGGCTCGGTTCCGACCGAGGCGGACGCGCAGGCGATGCTGCGCTCGGCGCTGTCGCGCTATCCGTCGCTGCTCGGCGGCAAGCCGGCCTCGGTGCGGCGTGGCGACGTGTCTTCCACCGGCGGCACCACCTTCCGCGCGCAGATCGGCGCCTTCGCCAACCGCGCCGACGCGGTCAATCTGTGCGAGCAGCTGAAGGCGCAGGGCGGCTCCTGCTTCGTCGCCCGCCTCTGACCGCCGGATCCGACATGACCGCCCCCCGCGCCTTCATCGCCGGCTGCGCCGGTTCCGTGCTCACCCCCGAGGAGCGCCGCTTCTTCGCCGAGGCGGCGCCGTGGGGGCTGATCCTGTTCCGCCGCAACGTCGAGACGCCGGAGCAGGTGAAGGCGCTGGTCGCCGAATTCCGCGCCGTGGTCCGCCGCGCCGACGCGCCGGTGCTGATCGACCAGGAAGGCGGGCGGGTGCAGCGGCTCGGACCGCCGCACTGGCCGGCCTATCCGCCGGCCGGCACCTTCGCCGCCCTGGCCGAAGCGGGCGACGCCGCCGCCGAGGGCGCGGCGCGGGCCAATGCCGGCACCATGGCCGACGACCTCGCCGCGCTGGGCATCAATGTCGATTGCGTGCCCTGCGCCGACCTGCGGCTGCCGGAAGGCCACGGCATCATCGGCGATCGCGCCTATGGCGCCGAGCCGGTGCAGGTGGCGCGGCTCGCCCGCGCCGTGGCCGAGGGCATGGGCGCGCGCGGCGTGCTGCCGGTGCTCAAGCACATTCCCGGCCATGGCCGTGCCCGTGCCGACAGCCATGAGAGCCTGCCGGTGGTCGAGACTTCCCGCGCCGAGCTGGAGGCCACCGATTTCGAGGCGTTCCGGCGGCTCAACGACCTGCCGCTCGGCATGACCGCGCATGTGGTCTACACCGCCATCGATCCCGCCGCCCCGGCGACCACCTCGAAGCGGGTGATCGACGAGGTGATCCGCGGCTTCATCGGCTTCGACGGCGCGCTGATGAGCGACGACCTCTCCATGGGCGCGCTGTCGGGCTCGCTGGCTGAGCGGGCGCGCGCCTCCTTCGCCGCCGGCTGCGATCTCGCATTGCATTGCAATGGCCGCATGGAGGAGATGGCCGAGGTGGCGGCGCATACGCCGCTGCTCGCCGGCGAGGCGGCGCGTCGCTGCGCGGCGGCGCTCGGCTGGCGTCCGGCCGCGCCTGTCGCGGCGCGCGAGGAATCCGCTGCGTTTTCGGGTATGATCGCGGCGTCCTGAACGCTGAACCCGAAACCGACCGACGGCCCGCCATGGAACCCAGCCCTCTCGCCTTCGAGGCGGACGACGCCCGCATGCCGGGCGAGGGTACGCTCGTCGTCGATGTCGACGGGTTCGAGGGGCCGCTGGACCTCCTGCTGGCGCTGGCGCGCACGCAGAAGGTGGATCTGGCGCGGATCTCCATACTGGAGCTCGCCGAGCAATATCTGCGCTTCGTCGAGGAGGCGCGCCGGGTGCGGCTGGAACTGGCGGCCGACTATCTCGTCATGGCGGCCTGGCTGGCCTTCCTGAAATCGCGGCTGCTGCTGCCGGAGCCGCCCAGGGCAGAGGGGCCGAGCGCCGCCGACCTCGCGCAGGACCTCACCGCGCGGCTGGAGCGGCTGCAGCGCATCCGCGCGGCCGCCGCGCATCTTGCCAACCGCGACCGCATCGGCCACGACGTCTTCGCGCGCGGCGCGCCGGAGCCGCTGACCGGCGGGGCGGCGCCGGCCTATGAGGCGACGCTGTACGACCTGCTCGCCGCCTATGGCGCGCAGCGGCAGAAGATGGCGCTGTCGCAGGTGCGTTTCGCGCCGCGCGACGTCATCCCGCTCGCCGAGGCGCGCGAGCGGCTGGAGCGGATGATCGGCCGGCTGCACCCGGATGGCGAGTGGTCGCGGCTCGACAGCCTGCTGCTCGACTGGTTCGCCGACCCGAAGATGCGGGCGACCATGCTCGCCTCAAGCTTCTCCGCCACGCTGGAGATGGTGCGCGAGGGGCTGGTCGACCTGCAGCAGGGCGAGGCCTTCGCGCCGATCTATGTTCGCCGTCGCGGGCGCGGGCACGAGCCGGGGCCGGCACAGTGAGCGGAGCCACCGGCGCGCCGGCGCGCGACCTCAATCTGCGCCTGCTCGAAGCGATGCTGTTCGCCGCCGGCGAACCGCTCGACGAGGCGACGCTGGCGGCGCGGCTGCCGGAGGGGGTGGCGCTCGCCCCGCTGCTGGCGCAGCTCTCCGCCGACTATGCCGGGCGCGGCGTCAATTTGGTGCGGGTGGCCGGCAAATGGATGCTGCGCACCGCGCCGGATCTCGGCTTCCTGCTCGCCCGCGACAAGCCCGAGCCGCGCCGGCTCTCGCGCGCGGCGCTGGAGACGCTGGCGATCATCGCCTACCACCAGCCGGTGACGCGGGCGGAGATCGAGGAGATTCGCGGCGTCTCCACCAATAAGGGCACGCTCGACGTGCTGCTGGAATCCGGCTGGGCGCGCATGCGCGGGCGCCGGCGCAGCCCCGGCCGGCCGGTGACCTACGGCACCACCATCGGCTTCCTGGTGCATTTCGGGCTCGAATCGATCCAGGACCTGCCCGGGCTGGAGGAACTGAAGGGCGCGGGCTTCGTCGATGCGCGCGTCACCGCCGGGCTGACCGTGCCGTTGCCGAGCGACGAGCCGGCGCTCACCGACGACGAGGACCCGCTGGAGCCGGAGCTGGATTTCGGCTTCTCGCCGGAGCCGGAGGCGATGGACGAGGCCGCCGAGGCGGCCGAGGCCGGGATGGGCGAGGACGGCGCGCGCGGGGAGGGCGGCTGAGCGCCGCCGGCGCCGCCCGCGATCGCCAATGAGGATCACAGAACGCATGGACGACGTGCTCACCAAGGATCTGGCCACCAACGACGTGCCCACCCGCACCCCGGTCACGCTGGCGAGCGGGCTGGTGCTCGAAGGCGTGCGGCACAGCTATGGCGCGACGCAGGCCGCCGCCGGCATCGACCTCGCCATCGAGCCGGGCGAGATCGTCTGCCTGCTCGGTCCCTCCGGCTGTGGCAAGACCACTTTGCTGCGGCTGATCGCCGGCATCGAGCGCCCCAGCGCCGGGCGGATCCTGCTCGACCGGCAGGTGGTGGCGGGGCCGGGAGCGTTCGTGCCGCCGGAGAAGCGGCATATCGGCCTGGTGTTCCAGGACTATGCCCTATTCCCGCATCTCACCAACCTCGCCAATGTCGCCTTCGGGCTGAAGGCGCTCTCCAAGGCCGAGGCGCTGGCCGAGGCGCGGCGCGCGCTGGAGCGCATGCGGCTCGGCCGCTATGCCGACGACTATCCGCACGCACTGTCCGGCGGCGAGCAGCAGCGCGTGGCGCTCGCCCGCGCGCTGGTGACCCGGCCGGCCATCCTCCTGATGGACGAGCCGTTCTCCGGGCTCGACAGCCGGCTGCGCGGCAGCGTGCGCGATGCGACGCTGGCGGCGGTGCGCGATGCCGGCGCCACCTGCGTCATCGTCACCCACGATCCGGAGGAGGCGATGCTGATGGGCGACCGCATCGCGCTGATGCGGGCCGGGCGCATCGTCCAGCTCGGCACGCCGGAGGCGCTCTACCGCCATCCCTGCGACCTGCCGGCGGCGCGCTTCTTCTGCGAGCTCAACGAGGTGGGCGGACGGGTCGCCGGCGGGCGGATCGCGACGCCGCTGGGAAGCTTCGCGGCGCCGGGGCTCGCCGAGGGTACCCGCGCGGTGGCGGCGATCCGGCCGCAGGGCATCGAGATGCGGGCACCGGGCTCGGGAATCGCCGGCCGGGTGCTGGAGCATCGCTTCCTCGGCGAACTTGACATGTACGAGGTCGCGGTGGAGGGAATCGACCGCCCGCTGATCGTGCGGCGGCGCGGGCCGGCCGGGCTCGACGCCGGGCACGAGGTCGGCGTGCATGTCGATGTGGCCGACGTCCTTGTTTTCGCCGCCGCCGGACCTTAGATGACCCAGGGTAGGGCGGCCGGCGGGACGCGACGCCATCGATGCCCATCACGTGAGCAGGGACTGCGCGAAAAAGCTGTTCCCACTTTACAGCGCGATGCTCTAGTGTCCGGCCTCAGTTGCGAAGCGCGCGCCAGGAGTTCCAGCCGCTTGGAGCAGGCGTTTCGGTCCAGGGAGTTTCTGATATGGGTTCGTTGAGCATCTGGCATTGGATCATCGTGCTGGTTGTCGTGCTGCTCCTCTTCGGGCGCGGCAAGCTGTCCGAGCTGATGGGCGATGCCGCCAAGGGCATCAAGGCGTTCAAGAAGGGCATGGCCGACGACGAGGAAACGCCGTCCAAGCCGGCCGAGCCCGTGCGCACGCTCGACCACCAGAACGGCGTCGACGCCGAGCGCAGCAAGGTCAGCTGACCGGCGGCGCGGCTTTCCGGCCCGTGCGCCGGGACGCGAACCGCCCGCAGACGGGGTTGCCGACGTGCCGGTTTTCGCGGCACGGACCGGCGCTCCGAGGCGGAGAGGCCGGCGGCGGACCAACTGCCGGCGGGCTGGTTATCGGCTTACGGGCTATCGGCATACCTGCCACGGGCGTAGAGCACGTGGATCGCACACCATCGGATCGGGGAGGGCAGCCATCGTGCTGCCCCGGCATTTTTCATGTTTGATATCGGCTGGTCCGAAATGCTGGTGATCGGCGTCGTGGCGCTGGTCGTGATCGGACCCAAGGAACTGCCCGGGGTGATCCGCAATGTCGGACGCATGGTGGGCAAGCTGCGCCGCATGGCCGGCGAGTTCCAGGGTACCTTCCAGGAAGCGCTGCGCGAGGCTGATCTCGCGGATGTGAAGAAGACGCTGTCCGGCTTCGCCGACGACACGCAGAACAGCATATCCAGCGTGCGCGACAGCGTGGCCGCGTCGATCCCCACCAATCCGCTGCACGACATCGAGCAGCAGCTGAAGGACGCCGCGACGCCGGTGGAGCGCAAGGACCTGCCGGTGCCCGCCGACCCGACGGCCCCGCCGCCGGTGGCGCCGGAGGCGACCGAGCTGGAGCCGAACGCTTTCGAGAGCATCGAGACCCAGGTACGCAGCGCCACCGACGCCATCGCCGAGGCGGCGCCGACGCCGGTCGTCGCGACGGGTGAGGCCGTGCCGCCCGCCGACAAGGTCGCGGCGGTGCCGGAGGTTTCGGAACCGGAGATTTCGGAAGCGGTCGCCGATCTCGACCGCCCGTCGCCGACGCCGGACGCCAAGCCGGCCGCTGTCGCGCCTGACGCCGAGACCGAGATCGCCGAGGCGGTGGCCGACCTCGACCATCCGCCGGCGACAGCGAACAGCAAGGCCTCCGAGACCAAGACTTCCGAGACCAAGATCTCCGAGACCCAGGCCGCCGCATCCGTGCCGCCTGCCGGCGAAGACGCCTCCAAGGCGAAGGGCGCCTAAGCATGAGCCAGGACGATATCGACGCCTCCAAGGCTCCGCTGATCGAGCATCTGATCGAGCTGCGGGCGCGGCTGATCAAATCGCTGATCGCCTTCTTCATCGCCTTCTTCGCCTGCTTCATGCTCGGCAAGATGATCTACAACATCCTGCTCTGGCCGTATGAGTTCGCGGCCGGCGGGGTGGAGCACGTCAAGCTGATCTACACGGCGCCGCAGGAATTCCTGTTCACCCAGATCAAGCTCGGCATGTTCGGGGCGGCGTTCATCTCCTTCCCGGTGGTGGCGACGCAGATCTACATGTTCGTCGCGCCCGGGCTCTACAAGCATGAGCGCGGCGCCTTCCGGCCCTATCTGATCGCCACGCCGGTCTGCTTCCTCATCGGCGCCGCCTTCGTCTATTTCGTGGCCATGCCGCTGGCGATGAGCTACTTCATCTCCATGCAGCAGGCGGCGGGGCCGGGCTCGGCGGAAATCTCGCTGCTGCCGCAGGTCAGCGAATATCTGTCGCTGATCATGACGCTGATCTTCGCCTTCGGCATCTGCTTCCAGCTGCCGGTGATCCTCACCCTGCTGGCGCAGATCGGCGTGGTGACCTCCGACCAGCTGAAGAAGTTCCGCCGCTATGCCATCGTCGGTGTGTTCGTCGCCGCCGCGGTGCTGACGCCGCCGGACGTGGTGAGCCAGTTCTCGCTCGCGATCCCGACCCTGCTGCTCTACGAAGTTTCGGTGTTCCTGGTGCGCATCGTCGAGAAGCGGCGCGCGGCGGCCGAGGCGGCGCGGGAAGACGCCGCCTGATCCCCACTGGGGTCAGGTAAGGCCGGTTTTCGCCGCGTCAGGCTTGTCGCGCTCCACCGCATTGGAGTAGGTCGAGGGCGTTCCGGCACGGGCCGGCGAACGTCAGACGCGAGAGCGAGACTTCCATGCACGACATCAAGTGGATCCGCGAGGAGCCTGAGGGGCTCATCGACGCATTGGTACGGCGCGGCACGCCGGAGCCCGAGGCGCGGTCTCTGGTGTCCTCGCTGCTGGCGCTCGACGAGCGCCGCCGCGCCGGCATCGTGAAGCTGGAAGAGCTGCAGGCCCGCCGCAACGCCGCCTCCAAGGAGATCGGCGCCGCCAAGAAGGCCGGCGACAACGCCCGCGCCGAGGCGCTGATGGCCGAGGTGAACGGCTTCAAGACCGAGATCCCGGCGATCGAGGAGGCGGTGAAGGCGGCCGAGGCCGAGCTGAACGACACGCTCGCCGCCATCCCCAACGCGCCGCTCGCCGAGGTGCCGTTCGGCAAGGACGAGCACGACAACGTGCCGTTCGATGCCCCGTCGCATGCGGAGATCGAAGGCTCGGCGCTCGCCATGCCGGCGATCCGCAATTACGCCTTCGCGCCGAAGCAGCATTTCGAGATCGGCGAGGCGCTGGGCTGGATGGACTTCGAGGCGGCGGCCAAATTGTCCGGCGCCCGCTTCGTGGTGCTGAAGAGCCAGCTGGCGCGGCTGGAACGCGCCATCGGGCAGTTCTTCATCGACACCCATACCGAACAGCACGGCTATACCGAGGTGGCGCCGCCCGTCCTCGTCAAGGACGAGGCGATGTTCGGCACCGCGCAGTTGCCAAAGTTCCGTGAGGACCAGTTTGGGGTAACTCAGCTTCTAGGCAAAGAGGATGTCGACGCCGAAATTGAACTCCAAGTGCAAGCCGTTTTGCAAAGAGTTCAAGAAGACATTGATGCCGGCAAAAGCGAGTTGGCGATACCTAGAGTGCGACAGGTGATTGAAGACAATGTTCGCGTTCATTTTGAAATGACGCGAGGCCAATTATCGTCGGTAAGAAGTCTCTGGCTCATCCCCACCGCTGAGGTGCCGCTGACCAATCTGGTGGCGCAGTCGATCCTCGCCGAGGACGAGCTGCCCCTGCGCTTCACCGCGCTGACCAACTGCTTCCGCGCCGAGGCCGGGGCGGCGGGGCGCGACACGCGCGGCATGATCCGCCAGCACCAGTTCAACAAGGTCGAGATGGTCGCCATCACCGCGCCGGAGAAGTCGCTGGAGGAGCAGGAGCGCATGCTCGCCTGCGCCCAGGCGGTGCTGAAGAAGCTCGGCCTGCACCATCGCGTCGTCACGCTGTGCACCGGCGACATGGGCTTCGCCTCGGCGCGCACCTTCGACATCGAGGTGTGGCTGCCCGGGCAGAACGCCTATCGCGAAATCTCCTCGGTCTCGACCTGCTCCGACTTCCAGGCGCGGCGGATGAACGCCCGCTACCGGCCGAAGGACAGCAAGGGCCCGCGTTTCGTCCACACTCTCAACGGCTCGGGCGTGGCGGTGGGGCGCGCCATGGTGGCGATCCTCGAGACCTACCAGAACGAGGACGGCTCGGTGACCGTCCCCGACGCGCTGGTGCCCTATATGGGCGGGCGCACCCGCATCGCGGCGAACTGATCGGCTCCGATCAGGCGCTCCGCGTCATCGCGGAGCCTGCCGTCAGGTGATATCGGGGAGGGGAGGCCGATTCCGTCGGCCGCCCCGTTTCCCGCCGTGACGACGAATGGACAGGCCATGCGTATCCTCGTGACCAATGACGACGGCATCCACGCACCCGGGCTCGACGCCTGCGCGCGGATCGCCCGCGCCCTCTCCGACGATGTGTGGGTGGTGGCGCCGGAATTCGACCAGTCCGGCGTGTCGCATTCGCTGTCGCTCTCCGACCCGCTGCGGCTGCGGCAGGTGGAGGAGAAGCGCTACGCGGTGAAGGGCACGCCGACCGACTGCGTGATCATGGCGGTGAAGCACATCCTCAAGGACGCCAAGCCCGACCTGGTGCTGTCCGGCGTCAATCGCGGCCAGAACGTCGCCGAGGATGTCGGCTATTCCGGCACGGTGGCCGGCGCCATGGAAGGCACGGTGCTCGGCATCCCCTCTATCGCGCTCTCGCAGGCCTATGGGCTGGCGACCCGCCACGCCCCCTCCTATGCGGCGGCCGAGCATCACGGGCCGGCGGTGATCCGCAAGCTGCTGGCGGAGGGGATCCCGCCCGGCCTGCTCGTCAACGTCAATTTCCCCAACCGGCCGCCGGAAGAGGTCGCCGGCGTGCGGGTGACGGCGCAGGGCAAGCGCAATCAGGATCTGCTGCGCATCGACGAGCGCGCCGACGGGCGCGGCAACCCGTATTTCTGGATCGCCTTCGAGCGGCGGGTGTTTGAGACGGTGAACGGTTCCGACCTGCACGCGCTCGACCAGGGCTGCATCTCGGTGACGCCGCTGCGGCTCGACATGACCGACGAGCCGATGATGACGCGCCTCGCGCAGCTGTTCCACGGCTGAGCTATAATCGGGCATGACGGACAGCGGCGACATCGACGAGAAGGAGGCGACGGCACGGGCGGCGCTGCTGCTCTCGCTGCGCCAGCGCGGCCTGCGCGACCGCAACATCCTGCGCGCCATGGAGCAGGTGCCGCGCCAGCTGTTCATCGCCCCGGCCTTCCGCCACCTCGCCTGGAGCGACCAGGCGCTGCCGATCGAATGCGGGCAGAGCATCAGCCAGCCCTCGCTGGTGGCGCGGATGACCGAGGCGCTAGATCCCGGCCCGCAGCACCGGGTGCTGGAGATCGGCACCGGCAGCGGCTACCAGGCGGCGGTGCTCGCCCATCTCGCCGGGCGGGTGATCACGCTGGAGCGCTTCCGCACGCTGGCCGCCGAGGCCCGGGCGCGGCTGAAGGCGCTGGGGCTGACCAATGTCGACGTGGTGGTCGAGGACGGGCGCTACGGCTATCTCGCCGCCTCGCCCTATGACCGCATCATGATCACCGCGGCGGTGCGCGAGGTGCCCCCCGCTCTGCTCGCCCAGCTTAACCATGGCGGGGTGCTGGTGGCGCCGCTCGGCGATCCCGACGGTACACAGATATTGACGCGGATCGTTTCCACCCCCGAGGGGCTGGAGCGGCGCGAACTCGGGCGGGTGCGCTTCGTGCCGCTGCTACCTGGCGTAGCCGAGATTCTGTAGCGATTCCGCCATGCTTTCGCCGTTTCGTGGGTCGCGGCGTGAACGGACTTAAGCCGATGTTTACCTATACGAGCCTTTAATCGCACCTGTGTTTGGCGTGCGGGTGATGGGTGCGATGCGCGGGTGTTCGATGCGTGATTCCTGGCGTAATTCCTGGTCGGCTCCGGGTTCCCGGTCCCTGGTGAGGCTGTCCATCGTGGCCCTGCTCGGCGGGACCGCGGCGGCGTGCAGCTCGGATATCGGCCGCTTCCAGAACCCCAACCAGAGCCCGTTCGCGGCGCAGCAGGCACCGGCCTATACCGGCTCGGTCGCCTCGGCGCCGACCGGCCAGGTGCAGTCGGCCCCGATGTCCGCGCCCTCCTACGGCGCGCCGCAGCCGGTGGCTTCCGCCGCTCCCTATGGCGCGCCGCAGCAGACCTATGGCGCCCAGCCGAGCTACGGGGCTCCCCAGGCCCAGCCCCAGACCTATGGCGCCGCGCCGTCCTACGGGGCGCCGCAGCAGCTGGCGAGCGTCACCCCCGCCCAGCAGCCGCTCTATGGCAGCTACCCGGCGCCGCAGGCCGCCGCGCCGGTGCGCCAGCCGGCACCGGTTGCCGCCGCTCCCGCTCCCGCCCCGGTGCTGCACGCCCCCGCGGCCGCCGCCAAGCCGTCCATGGCCGCCGCCGGCGCCGCCCATGTCGTCGCCTCCGGCGAGACGCTGAATTCGCTGTCGCGCCGCTACAACGTGCCGGTGTCGCAGATCGCCGCCGCCAACGGCCTCGACACCAGTTCGCAGGTCCGCATCGGCCAGAGCGTGGTGATCCCCGGCGCCAGTGCCGCGACGCTCGCGGCCAAGCCCGCTCCCGCCGCCGTCGCTCCCGCGCCGGTGGCCGTCGCCAAGCCGGTGTTGACCGCGCCGGCAGCCACCGCCCCGGTGACGGCCGCCGCCGCGCCGGCGCTTGCCGCGCCGACCCCCGTCGTTGCCACCAAGCCGGCCGCTGCCGCCAAGCCGGCCGCCGTCGCGGCGGCGCCTGTCGCCGCGCCCGTCGAGACGAAGGCGCAGACGATAGCCGCCGTGAAGCCCTCCGAGCCGGTGGAGGACGAACGCACCGCCAGCGGCGTGCAGTTCCGCTGGCCGGTGCGCGGGCGCATCATCTCCGGCTACGGCCCCAAGCCGGGCGGCCAGACCAATGAGGGCATCAACGTCTCGGTGCCGGAAGGCACCTCGGTGAAGGCCGCCGAGGACGGCGTCGTGGCCTATGCCGGCAGCGAGCTGAAGGGCTACGGCAACCTCGTCCTCGTCAAGCATTCCGACGGCTGGGTCACCGCCTACGCCCACAACAGCTCGCTCGACGTGAAGAAGGGCGACACGGTGAAGCGCGGCCAGGTGATCGCCAAGGCCGGCCAGACCGGCAACGTGACCTCGCCGCAGGTGCATTTCGAGATCCGCAGGGGCTCGCAGGCGGTCGACCCGTCGCAGTATCTCGCGGGGCTCTGAGCCTCTCGCGGGGCGCAGAATCTCAGAGGCTTTGGCGCCCCGCCTTTCGCTTCCGCCGGTCCTTCCGAACCCGGCAACCTCGCAACCGCGCCCCGCCGCAAGGCTGGGCGCGGTCTTGTTTTATGCGCCTCAGCCCTCGTTCAGCGCCACGCCGAGGCGGCCGGCGAGATCCTGCACATATTGCCAGGCGGTACGGCCGGAGCGAGCGCCGCGCGTGGTCGACCATTCCAGCGACTCGCGGCGCAGCGTCTCCTCGTCGACCGGCAGTTTGAACCGGGCGGCGTAGCCGTTCACCATCGCCAGATAGTCGTCCTGCGAGCATTTGTGGAAGCCGAGCCACAGGCCGAAGCGATCCGATAGCGAGACCTTCTCCTCCACCGCCTCGCCGGGATTGATGGCGGTGGAACGCTCGTTCTCCATCATGTCGCGCGGCAGAAGGTGGCGGCGGTTGGAGGTGGCGTAGAAGATGACGTTCTCCGGCCGGCCCTCGATGCCGCCCTCCAGCACCGCCTTCAGCGACTTGTAGGAGGTGTCGTCGTGATCGAAGGACAGGTCGTCGCAGAACACGATGAAGCGGAACGGCGCCGGGCGCATCAGGCTCATCAGCGCCGGCAGTGTCTCGATGTCCTCGCGGTGGATCTCGATCAGCTTGAGCGGCGGCAGCCCGTCGGCGGCGAGCTCTGCGTTGATCTCGGCATGAGCCGCCTTGACCAGCGAGCTCTTGCCCATGCCGCGCGCGCCCCACAGCAGCGCGTTGTTTGCCGGCAGGCTGCGGGCGAAGCGGCTGGTGTTGTCAACCAGCTGGTCGCGGGTGCGGTCGATGCCCTTCAGGAGCTCCATCGCCACGCGGCTGACACGCGGCACCGGCTCCAGCCGGCGGCCCTCGGCGTGCCAGACATAGGCGTCGGCCACGGCGAGGTCGATGGAAGCGGCGGCCGGCGGGGCGAGGCGGTCAAGCGCATCGGCGATGCGCGCGAGAACGGCTCCGAGATCGTCCGGGACTTGGGTCATGATGAGGCTCCTTGGCGGAGCCGGCATAGCCATCCCGGCGCGGCTATACAAGCACAACCGTAACGCCGGTTACGCTATTTCGCAGACGTGACGTCACGGAGCGCTGACGGCGTTTGCATTCGGCAGGCGCGTCAGTATAGTCCGCGCCGCTTCGCCGGGCCTGTTGCCCGCCATGTTTTCGACGGACAAGGAACACCATGTTCATTACGCCCGCTTATGCTCAGGTGCCCGGTGTCGGTGGCGGTACCGACATGCTGATGTCGCTGCTGCCGTTCGTGCTGATCTTCGTGATCATGTATTTCCTCATCCTGCGCCCGCAGCAGAAGAAGGTTAAGGCCCACCAGGAGCTGGTGAAGGGCATCCGCCGCGGCGACACCGTGGTGACCTCCGGCGGCCTCGTCGGCAAGGTGGCGCGCGTGGTCGACGACAACGAGATCGAGCTGCAGGTCGGCGAAGGCGTGAAGATCCGCCAGCTGCGCGGCATGATCTCCGAAGTGCGCGCCAAGGGCGAGCCGGCCAAGGAGGACGGCGCCTCCTGAGGCGCCGCTGCCGCGCAGGTCGCGAGACCTTTCGCGGTGAGACCATGCTCCCGATGGTGGGATCGGGAGCGCTTTATCGCGGTCGGGCGCGCCAGCCCGACCGGCAGGGGCTTCAGCGGCGCGCTTGAAGCGGGCGGCCGGAAAGAACGACATGCTCTACTTTTCCAAATGGAAGGCGCTGGCGATCGTGGTCATTTCCGCGATCATCTGCCTCATGGCGGTGCCCAGCCTGTTGTCGCCGTCCGCCTATGAGAAGCTGCCCGGCTTCCTGCACCGCAAGATCGTGCTCGGCCTCGATCTGCAGGGCGGCTCCTACATCGTGCTCGAAGTGCAGCAGAACGACGTGCGCCAGATGCGGCTCACCCAGCTGCGCGACGATTCCCGCCGGCTGCTGCGCGATGCCAAGATCGGCTTCAGCAACGTCGCCATCCAGGGCGACGCGGTGATCGTGCGGCTGCGCGACTCCAATGATTCCGCCGCCGCGCTGACCAAGCTGCGCGAACTCGCCCAGCCGATCGGCGGGGTGGTCTCCGGCGCCGGCCAGCTCGACACCGACGTGTCGCAGGACGGCGACGCCATCCGCATCGCGCCCTCGTCCGCCGGCCTGCAGGCGCGCACCATCCAGGCGGTGTCGCAGTCCATCGAGATCATCCGCAAGCGTATCGACCAGCTCGGCACCACCGAGCCGTCGATCCAGCGCCAGGGTGCCGACCGCATCCAGGTGCAGGTGCCCGGCCTGCAGGATCCCTCGCGCCTGAAGGCGCTGCTCGGCCAGACCGCGCAGCTGACCTTCCGCCTCGTCGACACCTCGGTGAACCCGCAGCAGGCGCTGCAGGGCCGTCCGCCGGCGGGCACGCAGGTGCTCACCTCGCAGGACAACCCGCCGCAGCCCTATGTCATCGAGGACCGGGTGCTGGTCGCCGGCGAGGACCTGACCGACGCGCAGCCGGGCTTCGACCCGCAGACCCGCGAGCCGGTGGTGACCTTCCGCTTCAACACCAACGGCGCCCGCCGCTTCGCCGAGGCGACGCAGCAGAATGTCGGCAAGCCGTTCGCCATCATCCTCGACAACCACGTGATCTCCGCGCCGGTGATCCGCGAGCCGATCCTCGGCGGCTCCGGCCAGATCAGCGGCAATTTCACCGTGCAGCAGGCCAACGACCTCGCCATCCTGCTGCGCGCCGGCGCGCTGCCGGTGCCGCTGCAGGTGGTGGAGGAGCGCACGGTCGGCCCCGGCCTCGGCGCCGATTCGATCCGCTCCGGCGTGATCGCCTCCGTCGTCGGCGCGATCGCGGTCGCCCTGTTCATGATCGCCACCTACGGCCTGTTCGGCATCATCGCCGTGGTGGCGGTGGCGGTGAACGTCGGCATGATCTTCGGCGTCCTCGCCATGCTGGGGGCGACGCTCACCTTGCCGGGCATCGCCGGCGTGGTGCTCACCGTCGGCATCGCGGTCGATTCCAACGTGCTCATCTATGAGCGCATCCGCGAAGAGGCGAGGGCGGGCCGCTCGGCGATCTCCGCCATCGATGCCGGCTTCTCGCGCGCGCTGGCGACCATCCTCGATTCGAACATCACCACCTTCATCGCGGCGGCGGTGCTGTTCTATATCGGTTCCGGCCCGGTGCGCGGCTTCGCCATCACCTTCGGCATCGGCATCATCACCACCGTGTTCACCGCCTTCACGCTGACCCGCCTGATGGCGGCTGTCTGGGTGCGCTGGAAGCGCCCCCAGCGCGTGCCGATCTGAGAAAGGCGACAGCCCAAATGCGTCTGCTCCGCATCGTCCCGGACGATACCAAATTCGACTTCATGCGCTTCCGGCGCATCAGCTTCCCGATCTCGGCGCTGCTGTCGATCGTCGCGCTGGTCGCCTTCCTGACCGTCGGGCTGAATTTCGGCATCGACTTCAAGGGCGGCACCCTGCTCGAGGTGCGCTACCCCAACAACACGCTGAACATCGCCGATGTGCGCTCCAAGCTCGAAACGCTGGAGCTCGGCGAGGTGCAGATCCAGGAAGTCGGCAATGACGGCGAGGTGCTGATCCGCGTCGCCCAGCAGCCGGGCGGCGAACAGGCCCAGCAGGCGGTGGCCGGCAAGGTGCGTGCCGCGCTCGGCGACGCGGTCGAGTACCGCCGCGTCGAGGTGGTCGGCCCGCGCGTGTCGCAGGAGCTGCTCAGCTACGGCATTGTCGGCCTGATCGCCGCGGTGTTCTGCATCCTGGTCTATTTGTGGTTCCGCTTCGAGTGGCAGTTCGCGCTCGGCGCCTCGATCGCCAACTTCCACGATATCGTGCTGACCATCGGGTTCATGGCGATCTTCCAGATCGACTTCGACCTGACCAGCGTGGCGGCGCTGCTGACCATTCTCGGCTATTCGCTGAACGACACCATCGTCATCTACGACCGCATCCGCGAGATGCTGCGCCGCTACAAGAAGATGCCGATCGACGAATTGCTGAACCAGTCGATCAATTCGACGCTGTCGCGCTCGGTGATCACCCATGTGACGGTCACGCTGGCGCTGCTGTCGCTGGTGCTGTTCGGTGGGCGGGCGATCCACTCCTTCTCGGTGACGATGATGTTCGGCGTGGTGCTGGTCGGCACCTACACCTCGATCTTCATCGCCTCGCCGCTGCTGATCTATCTCGGCGTCACCACCCGCACCATGGCGGAGAAGGATGCCGAGGCGAAGGCCGCCAAGGCCGAGGGCAAGCCGGCAGGAAAGCCCGAAGGCAAGCCGGCGCGCCCGTGACCTGACCCCTGCGAAGCGCCGGGAGCGGCGCTTCGCTCCCGGTGCCGCGCATTCCGCGCCCGACCATCGGGCCCAAAATATCGAGCCGACCACATGGCCACGCCCGTCGCCCATCTGCCCCGTCAGGTGCCCATAGACGGCTATGGCGCCGGTTTCTTCCATTTCGCCGGCATGGCCTCGGAGGGCTCGATCCTCGCCTTGCCGAGCGGCATCCATGCCTGGCCGATCGCGACCGTCGGCGAGATCGACGCCGCCGCGCTGGCACCGGTGCTCGCCGAAAGCGCCGCCATCGACATGCTGATCATCGGCACCGGCACCGAGCTTTGGGCGGTGCCGGACGCGCTGCGCTGGCGGCTGCGCGATGTCGGCATCGGCATCGACGCCATGCCGACGCGGGCGGCGGCCTCGACCTATAATGTGCTGCTGGACGAGGGACGCCCGGTGGCGGCGGCCCTGCTGGCCGTGCGCTGAGGGGCTTCGAGGTGGACGCGCCGGACGCCAATATCGGCTATTGCACGCAGCTGGTGCGCGAGCTCGACCGCGACCGCTACGTCGCCAACCTGTTCGCGCCGGAGGCGGCGCGCGGGGCGCTGATGGCGCTGCATGCCTTCAATATCGAGGTGTCGCGCATCCGCGAGGCGATCACCAATCCGCTCGCCGGCGAGGTGCGGCTGCAATGGTGGAGCGATGCGCTGATCGGCGACGCCCGCGGCGACGTGAAGGCCAATCCGGTGGCGGCGGCGCTGATCGACACCATCAACCGGCACAGCCTGCCGCGCCCGACCTTCTTCGCGCTGATCGACGCCCGCATCTTCGACCTCTATGACGACGCGATGCCGACGGTGAACGATCTTGAGGGCTATGCCGGCGAGACCTCCTCGGCGCTGATCCGGCTGGGCACGCTGATCCTCACCGGCGCCGCGCCGGGCGGAGGCGGCGAGCGGGCGCTCGCCGATGCCGCCGGCCATGCCGGGGTCGCCTATGCGGTGACGGGGCTGCTGCGGGCGTTTCCGCATCATGCACGGCGCGGACAGTGCTACGTGCCGCTCGACCTGCTGAAGGCGCATGGCGTCGGGCGCGAGGCGGCGGTGTCCGGGCAGGCGACGCCGGGGCTGATCGCCGCGCTGGCCGACCTGCGCAACCTGGCGCGGCGCCACTACGAGCAGGCGATGGCGGCGCTGGCCGGCGTCGAGCCGGCCAATTACCCCGCCTTCCTTCCGCTGGCGCTGGTGCCCGGCGATCTCGCCCGCATGGCGCGGGCGCACGACCCGTTCACCCGGGTCCCCGCCGTTTCCGTGCCCGGACGCATCTGGCGGCTGTGGCGCGCCTCCCGCGGCTTCGGCAACGGCGTCCGCTAGGGGAGGCGTCTCCCTCCGGCGGAGGGAGACCGTTCAGGCGCGGTTGTAGACGTCCTCGAGGCGGACGATGTCGTCCTCGCCGAGATAGGAGCCGGTCTGCACCTCGATCAGCTCCAGCGGGATCTTGCCGGGATTGGCGAGCCGGTGGACGCCGCCGAGCGGCAGATAGGTCGATTCGTTCTCGCGCACCTCGAACACCTTGCCGTCCAGCGTCACCTCGGCGGTGCCCTTCACCACGATCCAATGCTCGGCACGGTGATAGTGCTTCTGCAGCGACAGCCGCCCGCCCGGCTCGACGACGATCTTCTTCACATGGAAGCGCTCGCCGCGGCAGACCGTCTGGTAGGTGCCCCAGGGCCGATGCGCCTTGAGATGCTCGCTGGCGGCGTTGTGGCGCTCGGTCTTGAGCTTGGCGACCAGTCCCTTGACGTCCTGGGCGCGGTCGGTCGGCATCACCAGCACGGCGTCCTCGGTGGCGATGACCGACACATTGTCGAGCCCGATGCCGGCGACCAGCGGACCTTCCGAGTGGAAGTAGGAATTGCGCGAATCGAGCAGCGTCACCGGACCGCGGGCGACGTTGCCAGTCTCGTCGCCCTCGGCGAGCTCGTGCAGCGCGTTCCACGAGCCGACATCCGACCAGCGGAAGCGGCCTTCCACCACGGCGGCGCGCTTGGTGTGCTCCATCACCGCGTAGTCGATCGACTTGGAAGGCGCCCCGGCAAAGGCGCGGGTGTCGAGCTTGATGAAGCCGATATCCTCGATGGCGGTCTCCACCGCTTCGCGGACCGCCTCGACCATATCCGGCTCGAAGCGGGTGGCTTCCTCCAGCAGCAGGTTGGCCGGAAAGAAGAAATTGCCGGAATTCCAGAGATAGCCTTCCGACAGGTAGCGGATGGCGGTGGCGGCGTCCGGCTTCTCGACGAAGGCCGCGATCGGGCGGGCGCCGCCGGCGCCGACCTGACTGCCCGGACGGATATAGCCATAGGCGGTCGATGGCTCGGTGGGGGTGATGCCGAAGGTGACGATCTGTCCCTCGGCCGCCGCCAGCGCCCCGGCGCGGCAGGCGTCGAGGAAGAGTGGATCGTCGAGCACGACATGGTCGGCGGCCAGCGCCAGCACCAGGCAGCTCTCGCCATGCAGCTTCTGGGCGATCAGCGCGGCGGCGATCAGCGCCGGGCCGGAATCGCGGCGCATCGGCTCCAGCGCCACCGTCACCTCCATGCCGATCTCCGCAGCCTGGCGGCGGGCGAAGAAGCGGAAGTCCTCATGGGTGATGACGATGGGGGTGGTGAACAGCGAACGGTCGGACACCCGCTTCAACGTCTGCTGGTAGAGGGTGTGCGATCCGGTGAGAACCTGGAACTGCTTGGGCAGGCTGTCGCGCGAGACCGGCCATAGCCGCGTTCCGCTGCCGCCGGCAAGGATCACGGGAACGATCGGGGAGGGACTCAGCATGGAAAAGGTTCTCCGATAGGGCGCGACCGGCAGGAGGGGCTGCCTGATTCGATTGCGGTCGCCCTGTCGCACAAAGGCGACAGCGCGGCAACATGCCGGATTTCCGTCCGTCGGCCAAGCGTACGCGGTGTGCCGCAGCGGCGCGCCCATCGGATTCGCCATTGCCGGCCGGCGGGGGAAGGGGAACCGGGCCGCCGCCGGCGCGTTGTGAGCCTCGGGCGAGGTGCAGCATCGGGCGGGCGCAAGTGAACATTCAACGCGGCATGAGCGATCTCCTGCAGTCCCCGAAACCCTTGCGCGCCGAGCTCGTCTGGCTGCGGCTGTCGCAGATCGCCGCTATCACGCTGGCGGTGCTCGCGCTGGCGGGCGTGCTCGTGGTGGCGCGGGCGGTGCTCATTCCCATTGTCGCTGCCGTGATCATCGGCAGCGTCATCGGCCCGTTCATCGAGGCGCTGGCGCGGCGGGGCATTCCCTCGCCGGTGACGGCCGTACTGATCGTGATCGTCATGGTGGCGGCGTTCTATGGCGCGGCGACGCTGCTCGCCGGCCCGCTGGCCGAATGGATCGAGCGGATGCCTGAGATCAGCGAGACGCTGCGCGAGCGCTTCGCGGCGCTGCGGCCGGCGGTGCAACGCATGCTGTTCTTCGTCGAATCGCTCGAATCGATCGGCCGTACCGCCGAGCGACCGATGACGGTGAGCATTTCCGATTCGCGGATGCTGGAGAGCGCCATCGGCCTGGTGACGCCGGCGCTCGGCGCCTTCATCCTGTTCGTCGGCTCGCTGCTGTTCTTCCTCGCCGGGCGGATCCAGATCAAGCGCAAGGTGGTGCGGGCGATCGGCCCGCGCGCCGGGCGGCTGACCGCGCTGCGGGTGTTCCGCGAGATCGAGACGCGGCTCGGCACCTATCTCGTCACCGCCACCTTCATCAATGCCGGCCTCGGCGTGGCGACGACCCTGCTCGCCTGGGCGCTGGGGCTGCCGACGCCGGTGCTGTGGGGCGTGCTCGCCGGGGTGCTGAACTACATTCCCTATGTCGGCCCGGCGATGATGACGCTGGTGCTGGCGCTCGTCGGCCTCGTCAGCTTTCCCGGCCTGTTCGAGGGGCTGTTGCCGGCGGCGCTGTTCGTAGTGCTGACCTCGATCGAGGGGCACCTGCTGACGCCGATGATCGTCGGACGGCGGGTGTCGCTCAACCCGTTCGCCGTCTTCCTCTCCATGGCGCTGTGGACCTGGCTGTGGGGCCCGATCGGCACCTTCCTGTCGGTGCCGTTGCTGATCGCCGCCATGGCGCTGGTCGACGCGCTGCTGGCGACGCAACGCCCGCAACTGCCCGGCTGATGGCCCTCGCGCGGATCTGTCCACAGGCCGCGGGTGACGGCGCCGACAAGGGTGCTTGACACCCCCACGCCGCTGCCTTAACACCCGCCTCACTCGACGGGCGGTCCACACAGTGACCCGGTCGTTGGGGGTGTAGCTCAGTTGGTTAGAGCGCCGGCCTGTCACGCCGGAGGTCGCGGGTTCGAGCCCCGTCACTCCCGCCATTCAAATCAATGACTTAGCTGTCTTCCCCGTCCCGCCATGACACTTGTCTGGCCGGCGCCATGATACTTTTCCCCCCGATCTGTTCTTTTTTGATCCGCTCGCGGCCGGCTTTGCGCGCTTCGTCGACCTGTCGCACGGTGGCGACATGGACGGGATTATAGACCTTCTGCAGGCGGCTGGAGGCGGCGAGGGTGTTGGCCATTTTGGTTGATACCGAGGACGCCTGAGCGCCGCCGGCAAAGGCTTCGACTGTGCCAGAGCGTCGCATATCGGCGAGCGTGCGCTGATCGTCCTCGCCGAAGACGGCGGCGCGCACAACGGCAAAATCCTTGCCGAGTTTGTCCTTCGTGTAGGGGCGGGGAAGCCACGTCCGCCCGCCCTTGACCGTCGGCAGGACGTGGCGGGTCCGAAAGATCGCTGCCGCATCGAGCACGTCGAACCCCAGTCGGGCAAGATAGGTGTCGAGGATCGTCTCAGACCACCGGCTAAGGGTCGCGGCAGCTGCGCGACCCGTCTTCGCCCGGTCGAGATCGAAATAGCCGCCCGTGGCGTCGGCACGGCGCTGGGCGGGCGTCAGGCTGCGGACGTCGATGGGGGACAGCTGGGAATCCCACGCGACAGCCATGCACGCGGCCAAGCCCCGATACCCCATGCGCCACGCGCGCTGAACGAGCATCTTCACCTCGCGATCGTTCCATGTCGCCTGGCGAGGATCCGGGGCCGTGTTCGCGAAGGCGAGGGAAGGGTCTGCCGCCGGATCGCACAGGCGCATGGCGCCCATCTTCTTCCAGAGCGCACGCCAGACCTTGATGACGCGGAAGGCTTCCGATTCGGA
This sequence comes from Ancylobacter sonchi, assembly GCF_018390695.1. Taxonomy (GTDB): domain Bacteria; phylum Pseudomonadota; class Alphaproteobacteria; order Rhizobiales; family Xanthobacteraceae; genus Ancylobacter; species Ancylobacter sonchi. Next base: position 107,094 of record NZ_JAHBGF010000003.1, read on the forward strand.
CACGCGCTCGCGAACCTTGGAACGCAATGCCTGCATAATCTCGGGCGTGACCGAGCGAGGATCATCGTCGCCCAGCGCGGGCTCGATCCATTTCCATGCGCGAGGCCAGTCGTCCCGGCTCTCCTGCTCGGCGGTGCGGGACTGGCCGGCGTCGCGCCTCTCCTGTGCGCGGATCGCCCGCGCGCGCATATAGCCCTCGCCGATACTGCCGCGGGGAAATGTCTTGCGCGTCACGGTCGGCTCGATGCCGCGGCGCAGCCGATCCCACTCCTCATTCAGGCGAAGGGCTTCCGCTCTGTCGGCGGCGGTGAGAGTCGCGCCAAAGCTGCGGAGGGCGAAACCCTTCGCTCGCATGGCTGCGGTCGGCCTCCAGCGCCATTTGCCGCACACGAAGACTAGGTAGCGGATCTTGTCGGTGCCCACGTGCGGCTCACAGGTTGGCGATCCGGGAGAGTGCTCCCTCGCGAGCGTCGCGCGCCTGGCTTGGCGCGGTCAAGTGCGAGCGTTTGTCCATCCATGCGTCGATGGCCTTGAGGTCGAACATGCCCGTCGTGGGATCCGGCAGGGGAAAGCCCCGGTTCATGAGAGCCGGGAGCTTGGCCTCGAATTCGTCGATGGTCAGGTGCAGGCGGCGGGCCGCCTTGCTGGCGGGCACGTCGCGCGGGTCGATGGGGAAACGGACGTGCTGCGCCATGGTCAGCCTGCCTTACTTGGCGGCTGGGAAGAGAGGGCCCGTCTGATGTGCGACGCGTACGCGCCGACAGCCTTCCAGTAAGCGGCCATCGGCCCCTTGTTCTGCCGCCAGCTTCGCTGAGCGCGCTCGCGAGCGTCACGAGCGACATCGCGAAGGATCTCTGCCAGCAGAGTGCGGGCCTCAGGAGGAAGCTCGGAAATGCGGGCTGACGCCGGCAGAGCCAAGACGGGATTGCGAACCGCGGGGAGGTTGCTGCGCTCAGCCATGGTCGCGCTCATGCCGCATCCTCCTCCGGCGGGGCCGGGTGCTTGGGGTTGATGGGGGCGACGCAGGCGATGATCTGGTCATCGTCGAGATTGCGGATGCGCGTGTTGCGGCCCCTGGTGGCGTAGATCTCAATCCGGCCGCGCCCAACCGCGTCGATGGCGCGGGCGAGATAGGTGACGTTGATGCAGCTGTAGGCTTCGCCGCGGCTCTCGATCAGTTCGACGCGCTCGGTGCCGCCGATGCTGTCGATGGCTTCCTCAAGCGACAGCGACATCTCTTCGTCGCCTTCACCCCACCGCATGAGGATCGGCCGCTTGTCGTCGCCCGCCATGCCGGCCAGCCGCTTGATGGCGGCCGAAAACAGGCCACCCTCGACGGTGGCGCAGGGGCCGTCGAAGGCCGGCACCACGCGCTCATAGGGCGGGAACCGGTTCTCGATCAGCTTGGTGGCGTAGTGGATGCGCGGCGAGCCAAGCGATTGCGCGGTGAGCACGTTGGTGCCGGCGGAAATCTCCAGCCCGGCATCGCCCATCTTGAGCAGATGCTCGACCGAGGGAAGCGGGATCATGATGCCCCGTGGGTGCCCGCGCCCGGTGCCCGAAGGCAGTACGAGCTCCGGCAGGAGGTCGCCGCCGGGCGGCATCGGCGCGTCAGCACCGAGCAGCACATAGCCATTGCCGGCGACACCCCACAGGGCGGCGCCGTCATCGCTCTTGTGCAGGTAGACGCCCTCCAGATAAAGCCGATCCGGCATGTCCTTCGCCGCGGCGGGTCGGGGCAGGTCGAAAAGCCGGATCACCTCCTCGGGCATCAGCGTGAAGCAGGCGGCGGCCTCGCCGGGCTCGAACATCTCCGGGAACTGGTCGACGGTCAGGTAGGGCGCCTGGTAGCGGCTGCGCCCGGCCCTGATCACCGCGACGGCCGGGCCGACGTCGATGCTGACCTGCGAGCCCTCGGCGAAGTCCCGAACCATCTTCTGCAGCTTGTCGGCCGGGAGGGCGATCTCGCCCGGCATCTGCACCTCGGCCGGCACGTCGGTCTCGGCGTAGGCGTCGAGGTCGGTGGCCGCGAGCGCGAGGCGCTGGCCGGCCTCAGCGCGAAAGCGGATATGGCTCAGCGCCGGGATCTTGGCGCGGGAATTGGCCAGATGACCAATGCCCGCAGCTGAGCGCAACGTGAATGTGCGCCTCGCCGTGCTCGACGGCGGCCGGGTGAAGGCCGAGTTGCAGGCGGTCGGCACCGCCGGCGCGAGCGCCATGGACGCGCTCACTGCCAAGATCGGCTCGGTGCGCACCGAGCGCCTGACCTCCGAGCTCGTCAGCGCGGAAAAGGCGCTGCGCTCGCTCGGTGCGGCTTCCGCCCCGGTGACGGCGCAGCTGGCCAATATCGGCACGGCGGAAGCCAAGCTGCGCAGCATGGGGCAGGCCGCCGCCGATGCGACCCGCCGGCTCGACGAGTTGCGCCGCTCCGGCGACCTCGCCATGGCCCGCCTCACCGGTACCGTCGACGGCATGGCGCCGGGGTTGCTCGCCTCCCGCAACAGCGCCGCGCAATCGGCACTGTCTTCGCTCGGCACCACCTCGGCGCCCTTCGCGGCGCAGATGTCGGCGCTCGACCGGGCGAATGCGCAGCTGCGCTCATTGGGCGCGACCTCGACCCAGACCATGGGCGAGGTGACGGCGTCGACCAAGCTCGCCAACCATGAAATCGGCCTCATGGGCCACCAGTTCATGGATCTCGGCGTGCAGATGGCCAGTGGGCAGGGCGTTTTCCTGCCGTTGATCCAGCAGGGCGGGCAGCTGGCGGGTCAGTTGGGCGATCGCGGGCTCAAGGGCGCGGTGAGTGCGCTCGGCGAGGGATTGCTCGCCTTCGTCACCAACCCGGTCAACCTAGCCGTGCTCGGTTTCGCCACCGTGGCGGCCGGCGCGGCCTATTTCTTCTCCTCGATCGAGGATGGCGGGAAATCTGCCGAGGACGTGCTGAAGGAGCATGAGGCGCTCGTCGGGCGCATCCGCGACCGGTACGGCGAGGCGCAGTCGAGCCTGCGCGAATATGTCAACGAGAGCGACCGGTTGCAGCGCCGCGAGGCCGAACGGAATCTCTCCGCCCTGCGCGGACAGTTGTCGCAGCAGGCTGACAGCGTCGTCAGTCAGCTCGGCCTGGTGACCAAACCGGTCGCGCCGGAGGCCTTTGGCAACATCGCCACCGGCTTCGACGATCCGGTCTTTGTCATGAGCGACCGCTATGCGGCGTTCCGGCAGCAGATCGACGACCTGCAGAAGTCGGTGGCGGCCGGAAACCCGCGCATCGTGCAGTTCCGTGAGGAGGTCGAAAAACTCGCCGAGGCGAACCCCAATCTACGGCCGGTCGCCGACGAACTGCTCAAGATCACCGACGCAGCCTCGCAGACCGAGCGATCACTGCCCGGTGCCAAGGCGGCGATTGACGCCATTGCCGATGCGGCGCGCGATGGCGTGCCGGGCATGCGGAGCTTCCGCGACAGCCTGAAGGCGATCACCGACTATGTGCCGGCGCTGCAGCGTCAGCGCCAGGTGATGGAAGATCTGCGCATTATCGACGGCAACCTGCGCAACGCGCTGGAGAAGAACAGCGAGCAGGGAGGCTCGGAAGGCGCCATTGCCGCCCGTGCCGCGGCGCTGGAAGAGGCGGCGCGTCGCGCCCGTGAGGAGGTGCTCGGCGTTGCCGACGCCCAGCGCGCGGCGCAGGCCTATGAGCTCGACCTGCGCGAGATCAATGCCCGCACCGTGGCGCAGCGCGCCGCCGTGGCGGCCGACCGGGCGCGGGCCGATGCCCTGAAGGATGCCGCAACGGCGGCAGAGACCGACGCCGCCGCCCAGCGTGCCGCCGGCGCGGTTTATGCCGAGGCGGCACGCCAGCGGCAGGATGCGGAGATCGAGCGGGCGCTGTCCGTGCAGGAGCGCTTCGCGGCGAGCCGGCTGGAATTGCAGTCGATCAGCGCCAGCGTCGCGGAATTGGAAAAGCTGCGCTACGCGCTTGAGGCCGAGGCGCAGGCCCGCCGTGAGGCGTGGCAGGAGACCGGATCGCTGACGATCTCGGCGGACCGCATCAAGCAGATCAAGGCCGAGGCCGAGGCCTGGGGGCAGCTTCAGGAGGCGATCAGCCGGGCGCGGCTGCAGCAGGATCTTATCTTCGAGCGCGAGCAACTCGGCCGTAGCGAGATCGATCAGCAGGTCTACGGCACGATGCGCTCGGCCGGCCTGCTCGACGAGAACGGCGAAATCACCGGCGTCTATAACAAGGCGATCGCGGCGCAGATCGAGCTCAACGCCAAAGTCGCCGAGATGCAGGAGCTCTGGCGCGGTACCGGCCAGCAGATCGCCTCCGCCTTCCTCAATGGCGGCGATGTCGGCGCGGCGCTGCTCGACCGGGTCAAGTCGGTCGCCAGTGCGCAGATCGGCAAGACCATCGATGACGGCATCAGCAAACTGATCTCCGGCGCCATGCCGGGCCTGCTGCCCGGGCTCGCCAAGGTCGGCCCGCTCGGATCGAGTGCCGACAACGCCATGTGGGTACGCTTTGCCGAGGGAGCGGGCCTGACCGGTTTGCTCGGTAAGACGGCCAATGACAACAAGGCAGGGACGTTCGATCGCGGCGGTGGCATCGGCTCGGATGCGGTGGCTGGCGGAGAGGTCGCCGACTACATCAAGAAGGCGGCGGCGGCGCGCGGCATCGATCCGAATGTGGCTCTTGCCGTTGCGAAGTCGGAAGGGGGGCTGAACAGCTGGAACCTTCAGTCGCAGGTCATGAAGAATGGCGTGCAGGAGCCATCCTTCGGGCCGTACCAGCTGTATATGGGCGGAGGTCTGGGCAACGATTTCCTGAAACAGACCGGGCTCGACCCCCGCCTTGCTTCCAATGGCCCGGCCGGCGTCGACTTCGCGCTCGACTATGCTGCCAAAAACGGCTGGGGAGCGTGGTATGGCGCCAAGAATAGCGGTATCGGCAACTGGGACGGCATCGCTTCTTCGGCGAGTACCATCACAAAAGGCGCTCAAGACCTGGCGAAGGCGACGACCGATGCCGCGTCTGCCGGCTCGGGGTTCTCCACCGGCCTCGGTGACGTCACCAAGAACATCATTGGTGACCTCGGCAAGGCCGGCTCCGGAGCGGTGAGCGCCGCCGGCACCACGACCGGCGGCGGCCTCGGCGGCCTCGGTAGCCTGTTCGGCAGCGTGCTCGGCATGGTCGGCAAGATCTTCGGGTTCGACGAGGGTGGCTTTACCGGCGGCAAGCGCGGCAAGCTGGCCGGCATGGTGCATGGCGAGGAATTCGTCTTCGACGCCACAGCGACCAGCAATATCGGCGCGTCCACCCTCGAAACCATCCACCAGATGGCCAAGAAGGGGCGCCGCGTCGGTGCGGCGCCGCTCGCTGCGCTCGCTTCGCAGGGGCGGGAAGCGGCGACGGCCGGCGCGGCCAGCGGTGAGCGCGACAAGGTCGACATCAACATCAACCTCGCCGGCGCCAATGGCGACGAGGCGATCGCCCGCATCTCCTATGCGGCGGTGCAGAGGGGCATCGCCGAATATGACGCGAACCTGCTGCCTAACATCGAAGAGAAGCAATTCCGTGCCGCCTGACGGCGGGTAGGAGCACCTCATGCCGTCGCCCGCGATCTGGCCGCATATCCTGCGGCCAAAGCGGGCGCTCTTCCGCATCGTGCCGATGACCATGACGGGTCCGCTCTCGCCGGCGGGCCTGCAGCAGGGCATCGGCACCGATGCGGGATATTGGAGCGCCACGCTGACCTTCGGCCTCTTCACGCCCGATCAGATGCGGGAATGGGAGGGGTTCCTCGCCTCGCTCGACGGGACGCTGGGGGAATTCATCATCCCGGTGTTCGCCGAGGATCTCGCGCCCGCGCTGCCCGGCTATGGCGTCGATATCGGCGGCATCCCATTCGGCGACGGCGCGATGTTCGCCGACGGAGCGGGCCATGTGCAGAGTACGACCCGCTTCACGCTAGCCGAAAACGCCGCGTTGCGGGCGACGCAGATCACCGTCAATCGCGAGCTCGGCGGCGATCTGCGGCGCGGCATGAAGTTCTCCATCGACAGCCGGCTGCATATCATCACCAGCCTGCCGCAGATGGAGGGTTCATCCTCGACTTTCGAGTTTCGACCGCCGACACGCGCCGCGTACCTCGCCGGCGCGTCGGTCGAGTTCGGCCACCCCTCTTGCCGTATGCAGCTCGTCAGCGATGACGAGGGCGGGCTTGAGCGCATTGCCCGCTCGCCGAGCGAGGTCTCGATCCAGCTGCGGGAGAGCGCCCATGGACTTTCCTGAGGCCATCGAGGCCTATCTCGACGGCCGGGAAATCCGCTTCGCCCCGCTGGTGCGCTTCGACTTCCAGTCGGGCATCGTGCGCTGCTGGCCGGGCTTCGGGGCGGTGCAGACCAATGACGGGGTGCTATGGGGTGGCACTCAGAACATGGGGCGCCTCGGCACGATCAAGAAATCTTTCGACGGCAGCGCACCGCAGCAGACTTTTTCGCTGTCCGGCGTCGATCCGACGTTCTGGGTCAGGGCGAAGGCCTCGGCGGCTGAGTATTACGGCCGGCTGTGCTTCGTCTATCTGCAGTTCTTCGACGAGCATTGGCAGTGTCTCGACCTGCCCATGCCCTTCGCCTGGTGGCGGATGCAGTCGCTGTCGATCGAGCGGATGCGGGCCGGCAGCGGCTTCCAGCGGACCGTCACGCTGAAGGCCGAGCTTCCGACGGTGATGCGCGGGCGGGCGGTCAATGGCAGCTGGACCGATCGCGACCAGCAGGCTCGCTTCCCTGGCGACCGGGCCTGTGAGCGGGTGCTCGGCATGACCAACCGCATCATCGTGTTCCCCGAGATCTCGTGACGAGGGCTCGCGGGCAATGCTGGCGTCCTATCTGCGCGAGCTCGCGCGCCACCCGCATGTGTGGGGCGAGCGGGATTGCATCCTGATCGTCGCCGACTGGTGGCGGCTCAATCACGGCCTCGACCCGGCGGCCAGCTGGCGTGGCACTTATCACGACGAAGAGGGGTGCCGCGCCCGCCTCGCCGAGCGGGGCGGCCTCTTGCGCGTGGTGCGTTCGGCGATGCGCGAGGCAGGCGCGCGCCGGACCTTCGAACCTATCCTCGGCGACGTCGGCCTGGCGCGGGCCGGTGATGTCATCGTCGGTGCTATCGCGCTCGGTGGCGGCCGGTGGATCGGCAAGAGCCCCGAGGGCATTGCCCGCTTTCGTGCCCGCCATGTCATAGCCTGGAGCCTTCGATGAAACTGCGTCGCCTGCTGCTAGCGTCGACGGCGCTGCTGACCGTGCTCGTCGCGGCGCCCCGTCCTGTGAAGGCCGAGCCGCTTTCGACCGCGCTGGTGCTGTCGCTCGGTCCGGCATTCGGCACTGCCGCCGGAGGGCTGACGGCGCTGGGCACCATCGCCTCGGCGGCGATCACCGCAGGAATCACCTATGGCATAGGTGCGCTGTTCGGTTCGAAGTCCTCGGCGCCGACGCCGTCGGATATCTCCGGTACCTACAAGCAGGATATTCCCTCGCGCATGGGGCATCTCGGCCGCCGGCGCGTGGGTGGCAGCTGGCTATTCGCCGAGGTGAAGAACGGCACGCTGCACCAGGTGCTCGCCCATGGCGACACCGTCGTCGATGGGTGGGAAAAGACCTTCATCGACAATAACGAGGTCGAGCTCGACGGGTCGGGATGGGCAAGTGGCGAGCCCTATCCGGCCAACGTCATCCGCGTGCAGGACCGGCCGGGGACGGTCGATCAGACCGCCTTCGACGATCTTATTGGCGCCTTCCCCGGGGGGTGGACGGCTGATCATCGCGGGCGCGGCATCGCGCTTTCCTACATGCAGTGCCATCCGGTCGATCAGGATGACGTCGGTAAGGTCTACCCGAACCGCGTCCCGACGGTGAACCGGATCGGTCGCATGGGAAGCTGCTATGACCCGCGCACGGGGACGTCGGTATGGACGCGCAACCTCGCCCTGCATCTGGCCGAATACCTCACACGCGAGGATGGGGCGCAGATCGCGCCGGAATACATCGACAATGCCCGCCTCGCCGCCGCTGCCAATCTCTGCGACCAGGCGGTGCCGATCAAGGCTGGCGGCACCATTCCGCGCTATCATGGTGGCCTGTCGTGGTCGTTCGATGAAACGCCGGCCGGACCGATCAAGCGGCTGCTCACGGCGATGGATGGCATCATCGATCTCGTCGGCGACGGGAAGCTGGCGATCGACGCCGGCATGTATGTCGAGCCGGACGTCACGATCCCCGATCGCCTGATCCTCGACTATAATCTGAGCGACAGTTCCGGGCCGCTGCGCGAGGCGAACGAGGTTCGCGTCAAGTACAGCCATGTCGCCGCCGACTATGCCGAGGCCGACATGGACCCATGGCGGAACGAAGACGACATCTCGTTCTCCGGGCAGCGCAAGAAGCTTCCCATCGAGGCGTTCGAGATCGAGCATCACAATCACGCGCGGCGCATCGCCAAGATCGCGGCAGCCGAGGCGGGTTCGGAACTGCAGGGGTGGATACGCTGCGCCTTCCCCGCGATCCGCGCCTGGGGCAAGCGGTGGGTGCGCTTCCAGATTGCCGAGGCCGAGGTCGACCTGCCTTTCAAGGTGCGTAGCGTCGAATTCGATACCAACAGCAAGGAATTCACCTTTCAGGTCGTGGCGATGGGCGCCGAGGCCTATGCCTTCGATCCGGCGACCGAAGAAGGTGAGGCGCCGCCGGTGCCGGAACCGCTTTCCTCGGCGGCCGTCGACCCGCCGGCGGACGTCGTCGTCATCACCGGTGCGCGCGAGGTAAGCGCCGGCTCCTATGTGCCGACACTGGAAATGACATGGAGCACCCTGCCGCGGCCGTCGTCGACCGCTCAGGCGCAGATCTCGCCGGCGGGCACCGACCAGTGGACCGATATCACCATGGTCAAGAGTGGCACTGAAAAGTACCGCAAGGCCGTTGCCGAAACCGTCGCCGACAACACCCTCTACGACCTTCGGGTGCGCTGGCGGACACCGACATCGAACTGGACCACGGTGCCGGGCGTGAGGACGGAGTCCGACCCGACACCGCCGGACGTGCCGACCTTCGTTCGCGTCAACCTCTCCGGTACCGACGGTGTCGAAGTGCTCTGGAATGCGCCAAACAATAGCAATTTCAAGGGTGTGAGGATCTACCAGGGCACGACGTCGAACCCGGCGCTCGCGACCCTGCTGAGCCCGCCGGCCTGGGGCGCCCCCTCCTCATCCGGTAGCCGCGAGATCGAGGATCTCGACCCGGACGATTATTACTTCTTCGTCGCCTCGATCAATGGGAGCTCGAAGGAGAGCGCCCGGGTTCCCTGCCTGGGCAACCCGATCGCCATCGAAGAAGAGCCCTGATCTTCTTGCCACCCTCCCGCCAACGGCCGCCGCAAGGCGGCTTTTTTATTGGACATCATCATGGTCGACTTCCCGCATGGGGGTGGCGCCACGATCTGGCGCGACTTCAACGAACTTGGCAATCCGGCGAGCAAGCCGTGCGAGCCCAAGAAGCCGGAAATCCGCGATTGGACAGGGGTGGTTGAGGCCAACATCAACGCCGCCCTGGCCGGAACCGGCGACCCGGCGGCGATCGCCACGATCCTCGATGGTCTGGAGGCTACCGAGGCTGCGGCGAACAACGCCACCGAACAGGCGGCGGCTGCCACCACAACCGCGAACGCCGCGTCTGATGCTGCGGATACTGCCACCACCACGGCGAACGCTGCGGCTGAGGCCGTCGCCCTGAAGGCCGACAAGTCCGTCACCGTATCGGCAGCCGGCCTGTTGTCGGGCGGCGGGACGCTCGACAGTCCCGTGACGCTCACCGCGCCGCGCGCCACCTCCGAGCAGATCGCCGCCGGCGCCACCGCCGGCATCATGACGCCGGCCGACGTCAACACCATGCTCGGCCCGGTCGTGGTCTCTACGGAGAAGGACTTTGCGACCGCGATGGTCGAGAGCGTCACGCAGCTCATCAGTGCCGACGGCGCCCGGATGCTGCAATTTGATCTCTCCGGCAACATGCTCGGCGTCTCCATCGTCACCGAATATGATTTCGCCTCGTCGCTAGACGATGAGCCGGCGGTGCTCCTATCGTCGGACTACGCCGAACTGCAGAAATACGGCACAGAATCCGGCCCGGACACCTACCTGAAGCCCTATGTATCTGGCACACAGCTCCGCGCGATCGGGCAGACCGACTACCTGCTGCACGAGATGGGCAGCAAGTCCGTGCTAGCTACCTACGCCGTCTCTGACGACTACGTCACGGCCATCATCAACATGCCCTCGATCGGACCGGCCACGGCCTACAAGGTCGTGCCGGACCTGCCCTGGCTGTTTCCCGCCGAGCGGCGGGTCCTGCACATCGCCGTGCTGATTGGCCAGTCGCTCGCTGAAGGCAGCCACAGTGACGTCAACCCGACGCTTACCGGCCAGACCCGCGATGGCGCGCTGATGCTGAGCCTGTCGGGCTATACTGACGTGCGTCTCGGCCGCTCGCCTACAGCCGTGACGGCCATCTCGGGATCCGAGATCATCGGGTTCGAGCCGCTGACGCCCAAGCCGTCGGTGACCAGCACGCAATATGTCCAGACGCTGCTGGAGAGCATGGCGTTCACGCTCGCCGACGAGGTGGAGACGGCGATCCCGGCTCACCTGGTCAGGACGCTCTACATCTGCTCGGGACAGGGTGACACCGCCTATGCCGCCATGGCGGAAGGCACGCCCTGCTTCGAGAACGTCATCACCGCCGTGACCAGGGCCAAGGAGCTGGCGGCGGCACAGGGCTGGTCGGTGGTGGTGGACGCCATCATCCTCAAGCATGGCGAGGCGGACGCCAGCAGCCTCACCTACAAGGCCGACCTCGTCACCTGGCAGGCGGCTTACGACAGGCGTCTGCGTGCCGTCACCGATCAGGCGGCGGCCATCCCGTTCATCATGCAGATGCCGTCCAGCTACAGCAACACGGACAGCAACAAGCGGGCCGTGACGGCCATGCGCGAATTGCACCGCGAGAACCCGCTGTTCCACCTCTCGGGTGCCGACTACCCGCACCTGGCGCACTACCACACCGACTACATCCACTTCACCGGCCCCGGCTATCACGAGATCGGCGAGGATGTCGCGCGGGCCTACCAGCAGGTGTGTTGGACGGCGAGCGCCAAGAGCCAGGTGCTCGACATGATGACGGCGAGCCGCTCCGGGCTCGACATCACGGTGGAGATCGACGTGCCGGTCGCGCCCATGGTGTTCGACACCGTGCAGGTGCCGGAACGGGACGTGAAGGGCTTCGTGGTGCAGGACAGTGCCGGTACCTACACCATCTCCAGCGCCACCATCGCGGATGACGGATCGGCGACCGGCATTGGCAAGGTCGTGCTGACCCTGGCCTCGGCCCCGACGGGAGCCGGGCTTGCCGTGCGCTACGCCTGGAGCGGCCATTCGGGCGGGCGCACCGCCGCCACCGTCCCGCGCGGCAATGTCCGCGACAGCGCTCCCGAGGTCAGCAGCTATGACGGCTCGCTTTCCCCTAACTGGTTGATCCCTGCCGTAATCAACGTCACCTGAGGACTACTCATGCGCTCCCTGCTTAAACTGCCCACCGAGCTTCCGAACTGGAATGGCGCGCGCGTTTCTCGCAGCCCGGAGGGGGTGGCGCTCGCCGGCATTCCCGACTGGCTGGTGATGGTGCAGCCGGAATATGCAACGTCGGATGGACTGCTCAACCGCGCCGCCGTCGGCAAGGGGGCCCCGCTGCGCAATCCGACCGGTGCCCCGCCGAGCCCTGGCCAGACCTTCCCGAATGGCCAGCCGGCCTTCGCTCCCGGCTCCAGTGGCGGGGTGCTCATCAACTCGGAAGACTATGTCGATGCCAACGTCAATGTCGGCGATTTCACGGTGTTCGCGACGCTCCTGCGCACCGCTGCTACCGCGCCTTACATCTGGGATCCCCTGACCTCTGCGACGGTGGGCCAGCGCTCATTCTCTCTCGCCATCCAGTCGACCACCCATCTGCTGGTCGTGCGTCAGTTCTCGGGCGGCTTCACCACCACCGCGATGACCGGCGTAGAGGTGACGGTCGACGTGCCGCACTTGGTGATGATGAGCTATTCCGCCGAGCGCGGCCTCACGCTGCGCCAGGACGGCGTTCAGCGGGGCAACAGCGCCGCTGGAGGAGCGATCAACCGTCCGGCCGCGATCAGCCAGATGGGCAGCCTCCTCAACGGCTCGTCGACCTTTGCGGTGCGCTACGGCCTCTCCGGCATCATCAACCGCGATCTCACCAAGACGGCGAACGCGGCCTATCTCGCCCAGTTGGAAGGCTACCTGAAGACCCGTTACGGCATCACGTAATCGGCAGAGGTTTTAGGTGCTGACGCTTAGCCTTCGCCCACGCCGACGGCATTGGAGGTGTCGGCCATCACCGTCTTCAGCACGTAGAGCGCGGCCTTCACGGCCTCAACCAGAGCCTCGTTGAGAGGGCCGATCTCGGTGGCAGGACCGAACTCACCGCCGTTCGCCTCCTGTTCGGCGATCACGGCCGCGTCGATCTTCTTGATGATGGCGTCGATATCGGGCGCGCTCTTCGGCATTCCCCTCACCCAAGGTCAATTACGTGGATACCTTGCAGTCTATGCGGGTGCGCGGGCGTGTTGCAACGCAAACGTTCTATGACTGTGTGTGTTTTCGTAGCAAGTTTGATCGCGGCGCAAATGCTGACCCCGGACCGCAGACGGCCGGACGCGCTGGCTCAAAACGCGTCCGGCCTAGACCTGCGCCCAATGCGCTCGGGGCGTAGCGGGCTACAGGCCATCCCTGAAGGTGGTGGCCGGGCACGGTCCGTATGCCCGGCCAGACCTGCTGAGGCTCGGTGTTTTCCAGCAGGCCATCGGTAGACTGTGCACCCCACCACGCTGCCCTTCAAGGCGGCGTTTTTTATTTCTGGAGCACGAACATGAACACACGTGAGCTGCAGACGCAGCTGACGGCGCTCGGCTATGCGCCGGGGGCCATCGACGGGCAGTGGGGTAAGATGACGGAGGCCGCAGTTGTTGCCTTCCAGCGTGCGGCCGGCCTCTATCCCGACGGCATCGCCGGTCCCAAAACCGAGAAGGCACTCGCTGCCGCACTGGTAGCCCTGAATGCCGCCGCACCGTCGCCGGCGCCGGCGCGCCAGAGCATGAGCGCCATAGGGCTGGCGGCGCTGATCGCCCGCGAGGGGCGCAAGCTCACGGCATACAAGGATAGCGTCGGTGTCTGGACTATCGGCATCGGCCACACCTCTGGCGCCGGCGCGCCGGTCCCCTATGCCGGTCTGACGATCACCGCGGCGGAAGCCGACGCCATCTTCGCCCGCGACATCGTCAAATACGAGGACGCGGTGCGCGACGCCATCAAGGTAGGGTTGGCAGACCACCAGTTCGATGCGCTGGGGTCGCTTTGCTACAACATCGGGCCCACCGGCTTCGCGGGAGCCACCTTCGTCAAGCGCATCAACACCGGCGACACACCCGCCCGGATCCGTGCCGCCATCCTTATGTGGCGAAAACCCACCGAAATCCTGTCCCGCCGCACTGCCGAGGCGGACCAGTTCGCCACATCATACTCCACCTCACTGCCCAAGGCCCGGTCGACCGACGCCCGGCCGGTCAGCATGGCCGCGTGAGGCGCACAGAATCCATCAGTGTGCGGGACGGGCGAAAGCGGCTCCATCAAGCTCTCGACCGACATCGGACGTTTTGTACTCGCGAAACACAAACCACCCGTCGGCCTCCAATCTCTCGAGCTCGTCCTGTCGCTCCTTTTGCGTCGGACAACGGTCTTTGATCGCGATCCACATTGCATCGCTGCCGCCGGCTTCAAATCGGCGCAGGTAGTTTGTCTTGGTCTCACATTCCATCTTCGCCTCCTAAAGGGGCCGGTTTCATATCCGTGCCAACCGGCCTGCGGCCGAATTGGTTTCACCTCGGGCAAATTTTCTGAGCCCAGGGGCATCTCCCATCAGAGAGGAACGACATGCTTGCGTCCGACAAGGCCGCCACGGCCGTGCTTGCCCAACTGATGCCCGCCATCGCCGCAGCGACGCACCAGGCGGTGGCGCAGACCGCATCCGGGCTCGGCGGCGCCGACACCGCGGTGATCGCCAAGGAGGTGGCCAGGGCGGCTACCGACACCATCATCAACCAGACGAACAATGAGCCGTGGTACCTGTCGCGGGTGACGCTGGGCGCGCTGCTCGCCTTGGTCGGCGGGATCTACTCGCTCGGGCTTGACTTCGCCGACGGCGCGCCGCCAAGCGTCGACAGCTTGACCTCGCAGCTGACGGCCATCGTCGGTGCCGGCACCGTGCTCTATGGCCGGTGGGTGGCTCGCAAGCCGCTCGGGGCATAGCCGATGCGGAACGAGCCGACCGAAACCGTTGTCCTGTCCGTCTCGCGAGAGGAGCTTACCGACCTGATCGAGAAGGCGGTCCGGCGCGGCTTTGCCGATGCCGGCCTCTATCTCGAGGACAAGGAGGATCGCGAGGAATCGCGCAAGGATTTCTGGTTCCTGCGGCGCTGGCGAAGGGCGACAGACGGGGCGGCGGCGAAGATCGGCTATACCGTGCTCGCTATCCTCACCGGCGGCGTGCTCATCGTGATCTGGGCGGGGATCCGGGCGCATGTCCTCAAGCAGTGAACGTACTCGCTCGACCTATGATGCCGCGATCGAGATCTTTCATGCGCGCTATGATTGCCTCCACCAGGCCCGGGTGCTGGTTGTTGCCGCTGCTGATCGCGCAGTGTTCGATGAACCAACAGGGCGGCTGCAGGTTGAGAGGCGGCACAATGCCGTCATAGGCGATGTTGCAGAGCTGCGAGTGTTCGCTGCGACTATCCTCACTGCCTGTGATCAAGTCGAATGTTTCGATGCTTTGAAAACCGGAAGGTGCTGCAAGCCGAGCACTTTCTGTCGCTCGACATTCGCAGTAGGAGGGTAATATCGTCCGCACGCAACAAGATTGGGAGAGGAGACCGGCATGCCGGATATCTACGAGGACCTCGCGAATTCGACCGACGCTACCAAAGGCGCCGGACTTGTCGCCTATAATTCTGCACTGGCGTACGCTCCTGGCACGGTAGGCGGTGCGTTATTGGATCAAGCGAGGAACTATCAGTACACACTCTCGCTGGCTGATTTTACGACGCCGGATGACGACGATAGTGCGCCGGGACTGAATGCATTCGCTGCAGAGCTGATTGCGAACGGTGGGCACGGGTTCATCCCGGCGGGCGTCTATAAAATTAAGACGAAATGGAGGATTTATTCATCTGGAAGCGGGAATGCGCCATTTTCAATCACATTTTCGGATGGAGCCGTAATTAACGGATACTTTGAGAGCGATGATAATTTTATCGAATTTCGAGAATTATCAGATTTTACGATAAATGGATTGCAACTAAACGGCAGGGCGAGCGTAACGGCGCAGGGATCGCACGGTGTCGTTGTAAGGAACTGCTCCAACTGGCGCTTTGGTGGAGCAACTCATATCACCGACTGGGCGGCCACCGGTGGGTCGGCTGGGTTCATGGCTTATACACCAGTGCCCGACAACTTAGGTACTTATAGGCATGGCCTTATTGAGGATCTGTCTGTTATCGCCGGACCACAGGGGGCCGGAATTGGGTGCCTAATCCACGAGATGTGGTATGTCGATGTGATGAAGGTCTATGCCAAGGACATTCGCAATGGCATAGGATACGGCATTCAATTCAAAGACGGAAATCGCTTCTGCAAGTATCACGCTTGGCGTTGTGAGAATTGCACCTACGCAGTTGCATTCGGCCGGGAGGCTGACTGGGGTGCGACCGACAGCCATTTTGGGTCCGGAGAGGCGATAAATTGCCTAAACTTTCTTGGGTCTAGCAAAACAACTAACTGCTCTGTCGGATTGTCGCAGATTACCGTAGATAGTGCGCGTGTCGACGTGACGAGCAAGCGGTTCATAATGTTGTCTGGCGGCACAACCGGCATGAAGGTGCACGGAGTCGCTATAGTTGGCTATCCCAGCACTAATACATACCCAATCTATATCAATCCAGGCTCGGATCGAAATTATATTCGCGTGATATCGATCAGCGGTGCCACAAAGTATTGGGAAGTCTCGGATAGCGATTACAATACTGTAATTATAGAGCGTGATTTTAGTCGTACAACAACGCCTAATCTCGACGAGTACGGAATTAACACTGGAGCTGGTAACTTCTTCGAGGCGGGAGGTGTCTCGGCTCAATGGAAGAGTGCGGCCGGCACCTTACAGTTTCGCGGAAATCAGGTGGGCTCTCCCAATGCAAACGAGCTAACTCTTGGAACATCGTCGACCCCGTGGCAACGTTTATATGCCCAAACAGTCTCTGCCGATCGCTTGGATCTTGCCTCGCTCGATGAAGTCCCAACGACTAGCCCGGCAGATGGCGATATCGCGTTTTCCAACGGCACTGTAGGCGCCAACGGATGGGGTGGGTATGGTCGGGGACTGTACATGTACAACGCTACCGACGCGATTTGGGAATATGTGTCAGGCCCCCGGGGGATTGTCGTTGCCGGTCAGAGTTCTGTTTCAGTAAAT
Source organism: Ancylobacter sonchi (assembly GCF_018390695.1). Classification (GTDB taxonomy): domain Bacteria; phylum Pseudomonadota; class Alphaproteobacteria; order Rhizobiales; family Xanthobacteraceae; genus Ancylobacter; species Ancylobacter sonchi. Next base: position 123,732 of record NZ_JAHBGF010000003.1, read on the forward strand.
CTTACCGGAACAACCGTTCAGACGGTTTTGGCAACAATAAATATACCAGCAAATACACTTAAGCCCAACGACTCCATCCGGGTTACGTCGCTTTGGAGTCATGATAATAGCTCAAATTCGAAGAATATGCGCGTTCGATTTGGGCCGGAATATTTCAGCAATGTTTCCGCCACGACCTCATCTTCATCGAGGCTGCAGGTCCAAATTTACAATCGAGAAAGGGACACGGAATTCCACCAAGTGGCCGCTGCTCCTGCTCTATCGGCGTTTGGCGCGTCGAGCGTGGGGGTTCTGACCCAGAGCGTCAGTACCAACGTTGACCGGAGCGTCACACTCACTGGCCAACTGGCGTCTGCTGATGGGAGCATCACGTTGGAAGCATACACAGTCGAGGTGATCCGGGTCTAGTTGTCATTCTCACTGTTCACCCGCTCGCCCTCTTCGGAGGCCGGGCGGGGCTTTTTTGTGTGCCGGATCGGGTGTACGGAATTGGTTGCTCTAACGCTTGTTGGTGAAGATTACCTCTGGCAGCCAACGAATTTCGAACTCCGTGGCTTCCTCTGGCGTGGGGCTTCCGAATAAGACAGATACCGGTATTGGCGATACCACGCGGTATTTTGCGTGAGGATGTTCGATCGGCTCAAGAGGTGTACGAACTAGTCGCTCAGGCCTGGAGCGCTCCGACGGCAATAGCTCATACCATTGCGGAACCAGCCAAGGCGTGCCCTCGAGCTCGATGATATCCATCGTGCAGACCTCACCGTGAATCTCGATAAGTGCCTTCTGAATAGCCACCGCGCTCCCCCACACCCGCATCATGGTGCTTCACCGCGGACCGGGAGTCGATAAAAATTGTGCCGCGATGCCCTGCCTGGCTTTGTCGTGCGGACGTTCGGCACAACGCCGCCCGTCGCTTGGCTGAGGTATGGTGAGGTCCCGGCGCACGCTATCGTCACCTGTGGCGCCATTCAGCGCTTGGCCGCTCTTACCTAATGTACCGCGGATGGCATCTCCCTCGACACCGGCCAGTGCTCGGTACTAGGGTAATATGTCCTTGGCGGCGTAGGAGACAGCCATGCCTGACATCTATACGGATCTGGCGGATGCCACCGATCCGGCGAAAGGGGCTGGTTTGGTCGGCTTGGGCGCAGGAGTTGCGTATCCGTCGGGCACCGTAGGTGGTGCAATCAATGATTCCGGAATATCGCATCAGGTTATTCTTCCCTCCATTGCCGGTGTCGGCTCCCTATCTGTTCCGGATGACGCGATCGAGCTTGTCTTGCAGTCCCGTGCGGACGGTGAAGGTGGTTTCCGAGCAAAAGAGATAGCTAATAGCGGGGCGCTGTTGGCCGGACAGTTCCTGACCAACATCAATGCCCGGCGTTGGGAAAATGCGGAAGATACCATCACGCCGGCCATGTTCGCCGATATCGCGGAGATGTTCGCCTTCACGAAGGCGCAGATTCAGATGCCGGCGAAGTTTTATGAATTCAATTCGCCGATCACCACACGCGTAGGGGCTGTAATTCGAGCCGAAGACGGTGCGAAGTTCGTTCCCACCTTCTCTCAGGCTTCTCAAGATCGCGGACTCGGGCTTCTAACTTTAAGTTCGGGAACGGAGTGCAATCTCGTTGATATTTACTTGGCGGCAGGAATAAATCAGGTCACCATAGGGCTGAATATTAAGTCTGGTGTTAGGGTTGGCAGGGCTAGGCTTGTCAGCGCCGATTACAACAACAATCTTCCGGTCGGGGGCGATGATGCAGATCGCAGGTGGGCGGCAGTCACGCTTGAGGGCACTTCGCCGTTCGTGCAGAGCATTGAGACCGATTTCTTTCGTGTCGGGGCCAAAATGTACGACTGCACCAATCCGATCATCGGCAGCTTGATCAGCAAGCGTTGCCTTGTCGGATTCAATCCGAACCTGGTCTATGGGGGCGCTCTCCACTACGCGGACATAGACGGCGTCGCTTACGAAGATCAGACGCGCACGCTCAACGAGAATGGCTTGATCACCGGCGCAAACGGCATGCTGTTGTCGGGTGTGCAGGATTTTCATGTGGGCTATTTCCGGGGGCGCGGAGCCTTGGAGCATGAGATCCGCATTGGCTACGGCCTGGACATCCGCAACAATCGGATCCACTTCGGACAACTGGTCCTCCTAGCTCCCCACGGCTGCGGTTTCAAGGCGGATGACGCTGACCATCACACCACCACCGATATCCATATCGATAGTGTCTATGTTGAAGATGCCGGCCGCGATCTGCCGTTTCCAGAATACCAGGGCTGGGGGAACAAGGATGCCATTGCGATCCGCAATGTGGAGCGCTTCAGTATAGGTAAGGCTGTCGTTCGGTCGCGAAACTATACGTACTCAGGCGGCTATGCACTGTGGATCGAAAAGTCGTCGCGTGGCTCGGTGGGCTGGTGCGAGGTGCACAATGCGTTCAATGATGGTGTACGCATTACTCCCAATGGCGAGAACATGCTGGACGTCACTGTCCAGGGCGTAACGTCGAACAATGGCCGCTACGGAGTCTCTTTTTCTCCGGTCGACAATACGAGCACGGCGAATAGAGTAACGATCAAGGTCGATAGCTATAATAACACGGCTGGAAACTACGACGTTGCTGACCGCCCAAACGGGACAGACGGCCTTGTGGGGCCGCTTTATATGGAGGGATTTAGCCGTCAGACGAGTGGTGTGGCCAAGACGATCGGGCCAGTCATGCGGGCGTCAACGAATTTTTTCGACGAGATGCGCGACCGTGACATGCGACAGCCCCTGGTGGGATCAAAAACTTATAATCAGCCAAGCATTCCAGCGAAATCGATGGGGGATCCGACGACCATCACCGTGACAGGAGCGGTCGCTGGCGCGCCCAATCGCGTCGAGGTGTCTGGAACTGGCTATGCATCGGGTATCACTTGGAGCGGCACGGTGTCCGCCGACGACACCGTGACCGTCTATGCCGTGAATCCGACGACAAGCGCGCTGGATCCGGCATCCGGCACCATTACTGCATTCGTCACTCCGCTATAATTGCCCGGTCGGAAGGATGAGTTGGGCCGCCTGTTGGGGCAGCCGGAAGGTAGGTCGGCCTATCCCCGCAGCACCTTCACAATCGTCTCAAGGTCATTGTACCCCGCCGCGACAACGGTCCCACCCTCTACCGCGATGTAGTCGGCGCGGAAGCCGATTTTGACGGTGTCGCCCTTCTTCTTCACCGCCTCCCAAGGCTGGGGAATGAAGGCCGACCAGCCCGACCATGTCCTCAGATCCTCCGGCGGATTCTCGGGCGCCATGACCCATTTGTCGCCATCCTTGGCGAAGCGGCGATTTACGAGAGCATAGGGTTCCATAGTCGCTTCATGGGCGATTCCCCGCCTGCGTTCTACCCCTACCGGGGTCAGGCTTGTTCTATTTTTGTTCTCATGGAATCAATCCGGCCATCAACGGATGGAGCCGACCATGACGAGCGAGCCACAGCCCGCCGAACAGCCCCCTTTTGCTATTACGGATGCCGATGTCGACGATGCCATCGCGGCCTGCGGCGGCGATGCGCGCGAGACGGTGCGAACGCTGCTGATCGCCGGGCAGTTCATGGAAGCTGCGCTCTATGCCGCCGAGCAGGAGGCCAGTTGGGGCTATGTGCGAGGTCGCCTATCATGCTCGCTGCGCGATCGGCGGCGGGAGGGCTAGCCGATGGTGAAGAGGACACAGCGCAGCTTGGCGGGAGCCCGGCAAATGCAGAAAGACCTCCGGCAATTCCACCATCTGGTGCGCCAATGGGCGAGCGACGTGCCAATAGGGACGAACGTCTATCTCGGCTGCGACTTCCTCAACTATGCGATCATCATTATGGATATGCAGCTGACGGCGACCATCGAGAAGATGCCGTATGAACGGCCGCCGGGGTTCCAAGGGCTGGAGTAGCCTTGAGAGCGCACCGTTCTAAGCCGCTGCCGGCCGCTCGACGATCACGATCTGATTGTCTGGCAATGGCTGCTGAAGCGCCTTCGCTTCGTCCCACGGCGCGCGCAGCCAGACGTCGCGATCCTCTGCCGTAGTGAGAATCACCGGCATGGCCTTGGTGTGGACGGATCCAACCACGGCGTTGGGTTCCGTCGTCAAGAAGCCGTAGAGGTCGGTCGTGATCTCGCCCTCCTTGATCTTCCGCACGCCTGTCCACGTGGTCCATAGTCCCGCGAAGAAAGCTAGGGGCTCGTGAGCCGACAGGGCGAACCATTCCCAAGTGTCCGGCCCTTTTGCCCCGGCCGGTGGCTCGCTGAAGCTGGTGAACGGCACCAGGCAGCGGTGCTCGACGCCGAGCCAGCGCTGCCAATGGCGGCTAGTGGTGTTGCGGATGTTCGTCACGCCCTTGTCGGGCTCCATCCGTAGCAGTTCCTTGAAGTCGACGGCCTGGCCCTTCGCCTCTAGCTTGGTGGCGCGCTTCTTGGCGGCTTCCAACTGCACGACCTGCGATATCGGCATGCCCCAACGAGCTATCACAATCTCGTGTTCGTCATCCTCGCCAATCCGAATGATCGGCGCCGGGTAGTCGGGATAGATGCCCGGCTGTGGCGCCAGATTGCCTGCGCCATTGCGGAGCGTGCCGACCAGATCGGTGATCGCGGCGAGGTTCGATTTGTGGCTGTAGAGGTTGCACATGCAGGGCCACCTTCTGAGAATTTAGAGGCCTCAGGTTCGTGCCCGTTAGGCTACCCCAAGTCATGACACTTTTGCGGATTTCGAGGGCGAAGCAGGGGCGAATCCGTATCATCGACCGTTGAAATCATTTGATTTCATCCGGCCTGTCACGCCGGAGGTCGCGGGTTCGAGCCCCGTCACTCCCGCCATTCAAATCAATCACATAGTTAGCACTGCCGATCGTCCGGAAGATATTCCGGAATGGGGCTGCGACTGTTTTCTCCCTGCCTTGTTCCTTCATGCGTTCGCGGCGCCCCTATGCGCCTCGCCCGCCGGCCCGCGGTGGTGACGTTCGTGGCGTATGCACCTTCCGCAAATCGCCGGAGGCGGGCAGGGAAAGGCATCTCCGGCTCGACACGGGCGCGAGGCTTCTCCGCCACCGGGGAGCGCCTCTGTGGCTCTGCCGCGGCGCTTCTCGGCAGCAGGAGGCGCGTCAGAGATGCCGGACGTCGCCACGAGGCGCCGTGACGTGCTTGCCCAGCCGGACCTCGATGTAGGCGCGGGGAGGGGCCGTGTGCGGCTGCGCTTCGCCGCCGGCAGGATGCGGCGTGCGCAGAAGACCGGAGTTGCGTCGGGAAGGGCGGCTGCCGGCGCGCGAATATGGGGCGCCATGCGGCCTCCACGCCCCGCAGGCCGCGTCCCAAGGGCGCGGGCCTTGCCCTGCTCGAGCTGGACGTTCCGGGTACTGTCGATCCGGGGCGGTAGATAGCCGGGCGCCGGCACCCCGGCCATCCACGGGAGGGCATCCTGTCTCCCAGTGGTAATCACGCCGGCGAGGTGGCGATAGCCGGCCTGCCGCACGCGAGGCCGGGAGAGGCTCCCGCTCATGGATCGCACGCGGTTGGCCCGATGCGGATGGCGGCGAGGGGGCGGCGAGGCGATCCAGGCGGACGTGTCGACGTGGATGGGGGGCGTCGCCGGACGAGATCGATGACCGCTCGGGTACCATCCCCGCCGACCGGTGGGCCGCACCCTGGCCTACGGCAGAAAGCTGCCCGTTCGGCGATGGCGGACTTGGCAGAGGCTTGCCGGGCGAGGCGCGCTTTCGAGCTGCAGGCGCCCCAGGTCACCAAGACGTCGATCCGGGGGCTCGGTTCCCCGCGCGGCCAGCCGATAGTGTGATGCCCGCCCGTTGTTCGGCCGCATGCCGATGGGCAGGCAGGATGGGCTGTCGCTCAGATATAGGGACTGCGGTTGCAGTGCCGCCGCCGCAAGCGGAAGCGGCACTGCAAGTGTCTGATCTCTGCGGCCAGGTGGAGAACTCTGGCGCCAGCAGAAATAATCTCAGGCGCGCCAGTCGTCGTAATCCGACTTCGCCATCATTTCAGCGAGCTGGCGTATGGTGACCTTCGGGGTCCAGCCAAGGTTGGTACGGGCCTTGGTCGCGTCGCCGAGCAGCAGCTCGACTTCGGCGGGACGATAGAACCTCGGATTCACCTTGACGACGATCTTGCCGGAGCGGCGGTCCACCGCCTGCTCCTGCTCCGCCGAGCCGGTCCACTCAAGATCAAGGCCGAGCGCCTCCGCCGCGTAGATCACGAAGTCCCGGATCGGGGTGGTGACGCCCGTCGCGAGGACGTAATCGTCCGCCTTCTCCTGCTGCAGCATCCGCCACATGCCTTCGACATAGTCGCCGGCAAAGCCCCAGTCGCGCTGGGCCCCGAGATTGCCGAGCTCCACCGGCACATGCTCGCCGCGCGCGAAGCGGGCGAGGCCGAGCGTGATCTTGCGGGTGACAAATTCCGACCCGCGAAGCGGGCTCTCGTGATTGAACAGAATGCCCGAAGACGCGTGGAGGCCGAAGGACTCCCGGTAGTTCACGGTGATGTAGTGGCCGTAGACCTTGGCGACGCCATAGGGCGAGCGCGGGTAGAACGGGGTGTCCTCGTTCTGCGGGACCGCCCGCACCAACCCGAACATTTCCGAGGTGGAGGCCTGATAGAACCGCGCGTTCGGCGAATAGGTGCGGATCGCATCGAGGATGCGCACCACGCCCAGCCCGTTCACGTCCGCCGCATAGATCGGCTGCTCCCAGGACGAGCCGACGAAGCTCTGGGCGGCCAGATTGTAGATCTCGTCGAATTCCGTCTCGCGGATCAGGCGATTGATGTTGTTCACTTCGCTCAGATCGAAGTCGACCAGCCGGATGTCGTCGGCGACACCAAGTTTCTGCAGCCGCGCCGTCTCGGGGTGGGAGTTGCGCCGGATCGCCCCGATAACCTCATAACCCTTATCGAGCAGGAGTTTCGCCAGGTAAGACCCATCCTGTCCCGATACGCCGGTTATTAAGGCCTTTTTCATCAGAAGCGCTCCTTAGTCGAATGAATCCCGTACCGCGCGGTCGTAGACACCAAGATGTCGCCCTTGTCCACTCGAAAGCCTCGACTTCAAGCGCCCCCGGCACCGTCGCGGGCCGTTCCGTCGGGTGCCATCGGATGCCGACGGCCGGGTAGCGGAAGGGGCGGACTTCCAGCCCGCGCCGGTAAGCCGGGGATGGCGCCGTCGACCTTTGCCGGAAATCGCTGTGTGGCGGCATCCCGCGAGGGTTGACCGTATCTGAGTCTCTTATGCTACCTACGCGTTGCTCCCCGTGCGCCGGAAGCGAGGTTGTGATGAACGAGTACGCGCCGAACCAAACCGCCTATCGAAACTGGCGCGAGCACCGCAGGCTCCAATTAACGGAATTGCACCTCGATCAGCCGTCCTCCTGGAACAAGTTGATTTCGGTTGCAATCGATTGCACGGCGTCTTCCGCTGACCAGCAACTCGACTCCACACTCAAGTCTCTACTGGAGCAGGACTGGAACAACCTGGAGATCTCGGTCTTCTCCGCCAGCCATGGCGCCGATATCGATCGCGATCCCTTCATGAAGTTGCGTGGCCTGCAGGTGCACGAGGCCATGAGCCACGACGATCTGCTCCGCCTGGGTCCGACGCGATGCGATCTGCGCGGCGACTACATCCTGATGGTGCCGGCCGGCGTGACCTTCGACGAGACGGCGTTCTCGAGCCTGAACCGCGCCCTCGTCCAAAGCGGCGGGACGCACGAGCCGGATTTGGTGATCTTCGACCACGAGTATCTGGATGAAAGCGGACAGAAGGCCTATCCGGCGTTCCTCCCCGGCTTCGATCCCGATTTCCTCGCGGAGGAAGACTATATCGGCCATGGCGTGCTGCTGAAGGCCAGCCTGTTCGATCGTCTTGCCGCCGCCGGTCCCCTGGCCTCGCTGCGCGAATTCATGCTCGCCGCGGCGCAATGTCGTCCGGCGCCGATCGTCGCTCATGTGCGGGACGTGCTGATGACGGTTCATGGCCGTCTGCCAGGCGACCGGCCGCTCTCGGGCGCCAATGCCGCTCCGGCTCTCATCACTTCCGCGGCCGTTGCCGTCGTCATCCCCAACCGGAACAAGCCCGATCTGCTGCAGCAATGCGTCAGGTCGCTCTCGACCGAAAAGGCGGTGAGGGAGCTCATCGTCGTCGACAATGCCAGCGACGATGCCAGGACGCTGGAACTGTACGACGATCTCCGGCGCGATCATGGGGCCAGGATCGTTCCCATGGATCAGCCGTTCAACTTCTCGCGGATGATCAATCTGGGTGTCGCGGCGTCAGAGTCCGAGCTGGTTCTCCTGCTCAACAACGACATCGAGTTCAGGCAGCCCGGCGCCCTCGACGCCGCAAGCGCGCTCGCGATGCGACCGGAGATCGGCATCGTCGGTTCGAAATTGCTGTATCCGGATTTCACGGTGCAGCATGCCGGGGTGCTGCTGGAATATCACCCCTTCGAATACCACGTCCGCGCCCTGCATGTCGGCCGTGGCGCCGAGACGTCATCCGCCGGCTATCTCGGCCAATACGCTCACCTGCGGAACTACCAGGCGGTAACCGGCGCCTTCATGATGCTGCGCCGCTCCGTCTTCGACGAGGCCAACGGCTTCGACGAAGTGGCGTTGCCGGTGGAGTTCAACGACATCGACTTCTGTCTGCGTGTGCGGCATGCCGGCTATAAGATCGTCTGCGCGCCATTCGAGGGCGTCTTCCATCATGAATCGGCCAGCCGAGGCAAGGCGGACACGCCGAGCGTCATCGAGATGCGAAGGGCCGCACAGGGGCTGATGGCGCGACGCTGGATCGACGAATTCAAGAGCGACCCCTTCAATCATCCCATCGCAAGGCTCGGAGAAAGAGCTGAAGTGCAGTTCAACTTCACGGGAACGTTCGTCGGATGATTACTGGTGCCAAGTTGAGAAAAAACTTCGCGAAATGGGGCCGTTCCTACCGTAAACGTCGCCTGAAGCTCGCCCGTTGGCTGCTGTCGAGGAGTTGGATCAGGGAAGCGATGCCGGCCGCGCCGAGCCAGCTCAGCGAACCGGCGCTGCAGAGCGTCGTCAGCCGGCCTGAAAATCAAGCCGCGTGGCTGCCGTACGACACGGCATTGACGTTGAAGCCCGGCATTTCGATCGTCGGATATCTGCGCTCGGAGATCGGCCTCGGCCAGTCGGCCCGGTGCCTCGCCTATGCGACGGACTCGGCCCGCGTCGGGTCGAGCTTCTACCATCTTCCGCTTCCGGGGCGCGAGAACGAGCCGGAGTTCTCCAGCAAATGCACCGCGTTTCCCGATCGCAAGGCGAACCTGCTGGTGTTCGGGCTGCCCTCCATCGTCGCGCTCTCGGGCGAGATCCGCGGCGGGCGTCACAACATCCTCTATCCCTTCTGGGAACTGCACGGCATCGATCCCGAGTGGATCCGTGTCGCTGAACGGTGCAACGAAATCTGGGCACCTTCGACCTTCATCCACGATGCGTTTCGCGAGCAGTCCAAGCTGCCGGTCACCCTCGTGCGGCAACCGGTAAGGTTCTCGGGGGCGCACCTTCGAGAGGAAGACGCGCCGCAGCCCGGTGCTCCGCTCAGCTTCCTCACCTATTTCGATTACGATTCATTCGGCGAGCGCAAGAATCCTCTGGCGACGGTGAAGGCCTTTCGCCAGGCCTTCCCGCTTGGAAGGGAAGAGGCAAGGTTGGTCGTCAAGACGCGCGGCTCCGACGATCGCGGCCTGCGCAAATGGCTCGGCGAAGCCAGCGCCTCCGATCCGCGCATCAAGATCATCGACCGCACGGTCGATCGGGAGGCGATGGAACGTCTCGTGGCCAACTGCGACGCCTTCGTCTCGCTCCATCGTTCCGAAGGGTTCGGGTTCGGTGCGGCGGAAGCGCTGGCGTTCGGCAAGGCCGTGATCGCGACCGACTACAGCGGAACCACGGACTTCATCGACAAGACGACCGGCTATCCCGTCAGCTACAAGCTGGTGCCGGTAAACGGGGATCAGTATTTCTTCGCGGACGGCCAGCATTGGGCCGATGCGGATCTCGACGACGCATCCGCGGCGATGCGGGCGATCTACGATTCTCCCCAGGACGCGAAGAGCCGGGCCGAACGGGGTCGATTGAAATTGCTGAATGAATTCTCGCCTCAGGTGATCGGTCAGCAGATCAAGGCGCTGCTGGCGGAGCGTGGCTTGTCGTAAGGCCGGCATGGTCGGGCCTGACGAAAGGCCATGCGGAATGGTCTTTGCCGCCCTGGTCTTTTGCCACCTTGGCACTGCTCCTCCCGGGAGGCCGTCGAATGTTCTCCCGGATGTTTCCTTCATGCCTCCGCCGGACGCAATCTCGATCAGGCCTTTCGCCCGGACGTGAACCGAAGGCAGCCTGTGCCGATGGCGGTCAGCGTGCGGGTGCCGGATGGTACGAGAACAGGAGAGGGGCGGCTGCGCCCTCCTCGGAAGCGCATGCCCGGCAGTTCGCGCTTCGGTGCCGCCTCCGGCGCGATGCCGGCGAGGGGCCTCGGCTCTGAGGGCGGTGCGGGACACCGGGGCCTTGCCAAGGCCGGGATCACGCGACCATCCGTCCTGGCGAGGGCTATCCCCCGAGATCGGACCGCTTGCTGCGGCGGGCTCGCGTCCCGAAGGTGATGCCGTTGCGGGAGGGAGGCCGAGCCGGTTCAGGATGTCGGGCGTCTGAATGGCCTGATCTTGTTGGCCGAAGTGAATATATATATCAAACTATTTGATTTTTTATTCGTATTCATCTGCGGATTTGACGTTCGAAGAACGTTGATGTGGCGGTCTATGCGCTGCCGCAGGATGTCGATGTTGCCAGACGCCTCTTCGTGAGCTTCGAAGTCCGCGTCATAATCCCTGCAGATGCGGCTCATGAGCGGTGCTATCTGGTCGTGGCGGATGGGGATGTCCGGGCTCTTGTTGAGGATCTTGTGGGCAGGCACCGGCTGGTCGTAGAGACGGGCCATGCCCGCCATGCCGGCGGTCAGGTTCTCGAAGGGAATGAGAATGCAGTTTGCCGTTTTCCCACTGGCGCGAGCGAAGCGGGACAATTGCGGCTGTGCTTGATCGGCGTGTTTTACTCTCCACTCATCATAGAATTGACGGAAATCGATATTGTTCGTCGATAGATCCGTCCCGGTTGCCCATTTTGCCTTGTGGGAACAATAAAGGCTCCACAGCCAGCTGATCGGATTCCGGACTATTCCCCAAATGAAGAAGTCCTCCAGCGCTATTTCATTGAACAGCCAGGCGAAATTCTCTTCGATCTCGGCCAGGCTCATATGCTTTCCGTGCTCGGAACGCGTCAGGCGTATGTCCGCTTCGCCCCTGAAGCCATTCTCGATCGTCGTCGAGGCCGTCTTGAGGCCGGCAATATAGATCGTTCTTTTCTCGATATTTATGAGCATGAAGTTACAACACGCTAATATTCATGTCGTGGGTCTGCCTTTTCGTGCGCCGGCAATATGCACTCGTCGCAAGATGCTCTGCGTCGCCCCGCCCGATACCGGGTCGGTCATGCTTCGGTGCGCAGGCGGCGTGTCGATGGCCCGTCAGGCACCTGCCAGCTCTCGTCTGGCTGTCGGAAAGACTTTCCGCCCGCGGCCAATGAGGCCAAGCCATGCCGCGTCTTGTGATTGGACCATGTCTAGCGGCGCTGCGTTGCCGGGGTATGTCCCGAACATTGCTCAATGTAAGGCTGCGTTTCGGAGTACCTGGCCTGGAAAACCGAACCTTGGACGTGTCCTTCTGGTTGCCTGCTTCAAAGCTTCGATAGTCGACAAGGCGTTGGAGAACTCGCTGACGGATTTCAACGATCCCGCGGGCATGACAGGCGCGAGCCGAGGGGCTGCCCGGGTCAGCCAGAACAGCCGTCTCGCCTAATCCCGAGGGAACGATCGGGTCTGCTCCATTTCCGTGCCGTTCTCCCGCTTGTGTGCACTTTCGCGGATTTCGCCCCGGCCATCCGTGGTAGCCTCCGACCATGACCACAAACATCGAAGCCAGAGCACGGGCACTATGTGCGGCGGACCTGCGGCCCAGCGTGGCGGCCGGCGATCTCGAGATCACCGTCGATCGGCTGTGGCCGGTGGTGGCTCGCGAGATCCAGGGCAATGTCATGGATGCGGATGCCACCAAGGAGCCGCGGGACATCGCCATGCGGGTCGCCGAGTACCAGCAGTTGCGCCGCTCGCAGTCGACGTCGGTATGACGCCGGGCAGGGGCTCACCTTCCCAGCGAGGGGGTGAGGGTTCCCCGCGCTAGAGCCCGGCGAGCAGTTCCTGTCGCTCGCGGGCGACGATCTCGTACAGCACGGCGATGAAATCGGCGACATTGGCCGAGGGCGTCTCGCCGCGCCGGGTGATGATGCCGAGCGGGCCGAGCTGGTTCGGCAGCGCGATCGGCAGACGCTTGAACGTGTCGCGTCCCACGCCCTCCATCAGGATGGATTTCGGCAGGCAGGCGATCATGCCGGCCTCGCGCACCAGATGCAGGGTGGCGAAGATCGAGGTGGTCTCGACGAGATTGTTGAGGGTGCCGACTCCGGCCTCGACGAAGGCCTGATCGATCAGCTGCCGCATCGGGCTGGTCTTCTGCTGCAGCACCCACGGCATGTGCGCCGTCTCGGCAAGGCTAAGCGCGGCGACGCCGGCGAGCGGATGCTGCGCGGCGACGAAGATCCACAATTCCTCATGCGCCAGCGGCTCCAACTCGAAGGCAAGCGCGTTGCTCGGATCGGTGAAGCGGCCGAGCGCCATGGAGATCTCGTTGCGCTCCAGCGCGTCGAGCAGGATGTCGCTGGTGGCGGCGAGTAGCTGGATGGTCATCAGCGGGCGCCGGCGCTTCAATTCGGCGATCGCCTTGGGCAGCAGGCCGGGCGTGGTCGCCATGATGGCGCCGATCGACAGCGCGCCGAAGCCGCCGGCCTTCAGATTGTCCAGCCCGTCGGCGAAGCTGTCGGCCTCCCTCAGGGTGCGCGCGGCGTAGTCGGCGACGAAGGCGCCGATCTCGGTTGGCAGCATGGCGCGCGGCGTGCGCTCGAACAGCCGTACGCCGAGCAGCGCCTCGGCGTCCTGCAGGATCTTCGAGGCCGCCGGCTGCGTCATGTTCATCTCGGCGGCGACGCGGTGCAGGTTGCCGCCGCGCGCCAGCAGGTCGATGAGCCGCAGGTGCCGGAAGCGCAGCCGGGTCGCCAGCGCGGCGAAGGAGGAGGACACCATCTGCCGATAACCTAATGGAATTGGTCAAGTCGAAGATTTCATTATCAAGTTATCGAGGCAGCCGCTACGGAATCCGCCCCAAGAAGGTCCTCCAGCCCAAGGCTGGCGAAACTCAGGGAAGGAGCGTTCGGGATGAAGCTTGTCCGTTACGGTCAACCGGGGGCGGAGCGTCCCGCCATCCTCGATGCGCAGGGCGTGCTGCGCGATCTTTCGGGCGTGGTGCCCGATATTGGCGGCGCGACGCTGCTGCCCGAAGGCCTCGCCAAGATCGCCGCGCTCGACCTGTCGACGCTGCCGGCGGTGGACGGCAATCCCCGCATCGGCGCCTGCGTCGGGCAGGTCGGCAAGTTCATCTGCGTCGGGCTGAACTACACCGACCACGCCGCCGAATCCGGCATGGCGATCCCCGACGAGCCGGTGCTGTTCATGAAGACCACCAGCTGCATCGTCGGCCCCAATGACGACGTCGAGATTCCCCGTGGTTCGGAAAAGACCGACTGGGAGGTCGAGCTCGGCATCGTCATCGGCAAGACCGCCAAATACGTGTCGAAGGAAGACGCCTACGACCACGTCGCCGGCTATTGCGTGATCAACGACGTCTCCGAGCGCCACTTCCAGCTCGAGCGCGGCGGCCAGTGGGACAAGGGCAAGGGCTGCGACACCTTCGGCCCGATCGGCCCGTGGCTGGTGACCACCGACGAGATCACCGACCCGCACGTGCTCGACATGTGGCTGGAGGTCGACGGCAAGCGCTACCAGAACGGCTCGACGCGCACGATGATCTTCGATGTGCCGACCATCGTGTCCTACATCAGCCAGTTCATGAGCCTGCAGCCGGGCGACATCATCTCCACCGGCACCCCGCCGGGCGTCGGCCTCGGCCAAAAGCCGCCGGTCTATCTCAAGGCCGGCCAGACCATGCGCCTCGCCATTTCCGGCCTCGGCGAGCAGCAGCAGACCACCGTTCCGGCGGCGTGAAGGAATTAGCCAGATGAACAAGCTCGACCTCACCGGCCGCGTCGCCATCATCACCGGCGGCGCCCGCGGCATCGGCTACGCCACCGCCGAGCGCATGCTCGCCTCCGGCGCCTCCGTCGCGCTGTGGGACATCGACGCCGCCCGCCTCGACGAGGCGGCGGCCGAACTCGGCAAGCTCGGCAAGGTGTCCACCCATGTCGTCGAACTGACCGACGAGGCCTCGGTCACCGCCGCCACCGAGGCGACGGCGGCGGCGCACGGCAAGATCGACATCCTGGTCAACAATGCCGGCATCACCGGCGGCAACGGCAAGCTGTGGGAGCTCGACACCGAGACCTGGCGCCGGGTGATCGACGTCAACCTCGTCGGGCCGTTCCTGACCTGCAAGGCCGTGGTGCCGCACCTGATCAAGAATGGCTGGGGGCGCATCGTCAACGTCGCCTCCATCGCCGGCAAGGAAGGCAACCCGAATGCCTCGCACTATTCGGCGTCGAAGGCGGGCCTGATCGGGCTGACCAAGTCGCTCGGCAAGGAACTGGCGACCTCGAACATCCTCGTCAACGCCATCACCCCGGCGGCGGCGAAGACCGAGATCTTCAACCAGATGAAGCAGGAACACATCGACTTCATGCTGTCGAAGATCCCGATGAACCGCTTCCTGGCGGTCGACGAGGCGGCGGCGCTGATCTCGTGGCTGTCCTCCGAGGACTGCGCCTTCTCCACCGGCTCGGTGTTCGACATCTCCGGCGGCCGCGCCGTCTACTGAGGCGGCGCCGGGAGACCGGCGACCGTTCCAAAAACAACAAGATCGCTGCGCCGGCTCGTCCCGGACGCAATGGCGGCATGTGTCCAGCTAACAAGGGAGGGCGCCCGCATGGTCGCGCAGACACCGACTCTACTCTCGACGATCAGCAAAGTCACGAAGCGGCTGCTGCCGTTCCTGCTGCTGATGTACATCCTGGCCTTCCTCGACCGTGCGAATGTGGGCTTCGCCAAGGCGGCCTTCCAGGCCGATACCGGCATCTCCAACGCGGCCTTCGCCTTCGGCGCCTCGATCTTCTTCCTGGGCTACGCCCTGTTCGAGGTGCCCTCCAACCTCATCATGCACCGCGTCGGCGCCAAAATCTGGATGGCCCGCATCATGGTGACCTGGGGCCTGATCTCGGCGGCGATGATGTTCGCCCACAACGAGACCACCTTCTACATTCTGCGCGTGCTGCTCGGCATCGCCGAGGCCGGCTTCTTCCCCGGTGTGATCCTGTATCTCACCTACTGGTTCCCGTCCTTCGCGCGCGGCCGGGCCATGGGCCTGTTCTATTTCGGCGCCCCGCTCGCCTTCATCTTCGGCTCGCCGCTTTCCGGCCTGCTGCTGGAATTCCAGGGCATTGGCGGCCTGCATGGCTGGCAGTGGATGTTCCTCGTCGAAGGCCTGCTCGCCTCGGTGGTCGGCGTCTGGGCGTATTTCTACCTCGACAACAAGCCGGCCGATGCCAAGTGGCTGACGGCGCAGGAAAAGACCGTGCTCCAGCAGGCCCTCGACTCCGAGGACACCGCCAAGCAGTCGCACGGCCCGCGCGGCACGCTCGCCGCGCTGAAGAACGGCCGCGTGCTCTACTTCTCGCTGATCTACTTCATCATCCAGATGAGCGTGTACGGCGTGGTGTTCTACCTGCCGACGCAAGTCGCCGGGCTGCTCGGCACCAAGGTCGGCCTGATGGTCGGCATCGTCACCGCCATTCCGTGGGTGTGCGCCATGCTCGCCACCTACTACCTGCCGCGCCTCTCCGACCAGACCGGCGAGCGGCGCCTGTTCGCCGGCGGCATCCTGGTGGTCTGCGCCGCCGGTATTGCCGCCTCGGTGGCCTCGGGCTCGCCGCTGCTGTCGATGATCGCGCTGTGCTTCGCCGCGGCCGGCTTCATCTCGGTGCAGCCGATCTTCTGGACCCTGCCGACGGGCTATCTCGGCGGCGTCGCGGCGGCCGGCGGTATCGCGCTGATCAACTCGCTCGGCTCGCTCGGCGGCTTCGTGGCGCCGAACGTGAAGAACTGGGCGGAAGCCACCTTCGAATCCGGCTCGGCGGGTCTCTACCTGCTCGCCCTGACCACACTGATCGGCGCCATCCTCGTCTTCGCGCTGGCTGCCATCGGGGTGGGCCGCGAGGCCCGCACGACCACGGCTCCGGCTTCTGGCCGCTGATTTCTTCTCCGCGGCGGTCGTCAGGACCGCCGCGGCTTCCTTCTACCGGGAGCTCGACACATCATGTCCATGCCGACCATCACGGCCGTCCGGGCCTTCACCGTACGCGGCGGCGGCGCCGACTATCACGACCAGCAGGGCTATCACTGGATCGACGATCACATCGGTACGCCGATGGGCAAGTATCCGGAATATCGCGAGAGCCGCCGGAGCTTCGGCATCAACGTGCTGGGCACGCTGGTCGTCGAGATCGAGGCCTCCGACGGTACGGTCGGCTTCGCGGTGACCACCGCTGGCGAGATCGGCGCCTTCATCGTCGAGAAGCACCTGTCGCGCTTCCTGATCGGCCGCCAGGTCACCGAGATCGAGAAGATCTGGGACCAGATGTATTTCTCGACCCAGTATTACGGCCGCAAGGGCGTGGTGCTGAACACCATTTCCGGCGTCGACCTCGCGCTGTGGGACCTGCTCGCCAAGGTGCGCAAGGAACCCGTCCACGCGCTGCTCGGCGGCCCGGTGCGCGACGAATTGCAGTTCTACGCCACCGGCGCGCGGCCGGACCTCGCCAAGCAGATGGGCTTCATCGGCGGCAAGCTGCCGCTGCACCATGTGCCGGCCGAGGGCGAGGAGGGGCTCAAGAAGAACATCGAGCTGCTCGCCGACATGCGCTCGCGCTGCGGCGACGATTTCTGGCTGATGTATGACTGCTGGATGAGCCTCGATCTCAACTACGCGACCAAGCTCGCCCACAAGGCTCATGAGTATGGCCTGAAGTGGATCGAGGAGGCGCTGTCGCCGGACGACTACTGGGGCTATGCCGAACTGCGCAAGAACGTGCCGAAGGGCATGCTGGTCACCACCGGCGAGCACGAAGCCACCCGCTGGGGCTTCAAGCTGCTGCTGGAGATGGGCTGCTGCGACATCATCCAGCCGGACGTCGGCTGGTGCGGCGGCGTCACCGAGCTGATCAAGATCTCCGCGCTGGCCGACGCCCATTCGGCGCTGGTCGTGCCGCACGGCTCGTCGGTCTACAGCTACCACTTCGTCATCACCCGCCAGAACTCGCCCTTCGCCGAGTTCCTGATGATGCATCCGGTGCCGGACCAGGTGGTGCCGATGTTCACGCCGCTGCTGCTCGACGAGCCGGTGCCGGTCAACGGCCGCATGAAGGCGAGCGCGCTCGACAAGCCGGGCTTCGGCGTGCGGTTGAACCCCGAGGTGAAGCTGCACCGTCCCTATATCAACGGCTGAGGAACCCGATCCTCGGTCGCGACTGTGGCCCGCCTCCCCCTGGAGGCGGGCCATTTTTCGTTCAGGCGGTCGCCTCGGCAGAGGACGGCATGCGGCCGGTCTCGCGCAGTGCGGCGTGCCAGGACAGCGCCTCCTCGATGAGGTGCGGCGTGTGGCCGCCGCGCGCCAGCGCCCGGCGATGGTAATCGGCCAGCGGCTCGCGATAGGAGGGGTGGACGCAATTGGCGAGGATCGCCTGCGCCCGCTCGCGCGGGGCGAGGCCGCGCAGGTCGGCGAGGCCGATCTCGGTGACCAGCACGTCGACGTCGTGCTCGTTGTGGTCGACATGGGAGACCATCGGCACCACCGAGGAGATGGCGCCGCCCTTGGCGATCGACTTGGTGACGAACACCGACATGTAGCCGTTGCGGGCGAAGTCGCCCGAGCCGCCGATGCCGTTCATCATGTGGATGCCGCCGACATGGGTGGAGTTGACGTTGCCGTAGATGTCGAACTCCAGCGCGGTGTTGATGCCGATGATGCCGAGCCGGCGCACCACCTCGGGGTGGTTGCTGATCTCCTGCGGGCGCAGGATCAGCCGCGGCTTGTAGTGCGGCAGCTTCGGCAGCACCTCGCGGTACTTGCCCGCCGACAGGGTGATGGAGGAGCCGGAGGCGAAATCGAGCTTGCCGGCATCGAACAGGTCGAAGGTCGAATCCTGCAGCACCTCGGAATACATGGTGAGGTTGTGGAACGGCGTCTCGATGAAGCCGTGCAGCACGGCGTTGGCGATGGTGCCGATGCCGGCCTGCAACGGCTGCAGCCGGTTGGTCAGCCGCCCCTTCTTCACCTCGTTGAGGAAGAACTCGGTGAGATGGCCGGAAATGGCGGCGGTCTCGGCGTCCGGCGGCAGCACGGTCGACGAGCTGTCCAGCTTTTCGGTGAAGACGATGGCGGCGATCTTGGCCGGGTCGACCGGAATGAAGGGCAGGCCGACGCGGCTCTGCGGCGCCACCACCGGGATCGGCTCGCGGTGCGGCCGGTGGGTGGGGATGTAGATGTCGTGCAGCCCCTCCAGCGTCACCGGCTGGGAGAGGTTGATCTCGACGATCACCTTCTCGGCGAGGATGGCGAAGCTCGCCGAATTGCCGACCGAGGTGGTCGGCACGATGCCGCCCTGTTCGGTGATCGCCACCGCCTCGATCACCGCGACGTCGACCGGGCCGAGCTGGCGGGTGCGCAGCATCTCCACCGTCTCGGACAAATGCTGGTCGACGAACATCACCTCGCCGGCATTGATCGACTTGCGCAGCGCCGGATCGGACTGGAAGGGGATGCGACGGGAAAGCGCGTGCGCCTCGGCCAGCGTCTTGTCGAGGTCGTTGCCGAGCGAGGCTCCGGTGATCAGCGTGATCTTCAAGGGCTCGGTGCGGGCGCGCTCGGCGAGCGCCATCGGCACCGCCTTGGCCTCGCCGGCGCGGGTGAAGCCGCTCATGCCGACTGTCATGCCGTCCCTGATAAGCCGCGCGGCCTGCTCGGCGCTGGTCACCTTGTCCGCCAATGGGGCGTAGCGCAGGCGGTCCTCGTGCATGGCGTCATTCCTCCCGGTCTCGTTCGCCGGCATCCGCGGTCCGGTGGCGAGCTTCGGTCAGGAGAGGCACGCGGGACGCCGCAGGCGGCGCGGCATGTTTCGCCGCCGCGTGCGGCCGGCGCCAGTTCGACCTTCGGCCGGGTATGAGCGGAGCGCATGGCGGCGGGACCCGGCGAGGGAGGCCGCACTAACGTAAACGAGACATTAATCGTTGTCGTTCAGCATGTTGGCCTCTCGTCGCCTGGGGATTATCCTTAACAGGGCCGAAAAAGAGGATTCGCTCATGACGAATGGCTGGGCGCGCTCGACATTGAGCCGGCGCCATCTCATCGGCCTCTTCGGCCTTGCCGCCCTGTTGCCGCTGCGCCCGTCGGCAGCCGCCGCGCAGGGCGCCGATCCCGGCGACGCCGCGACCAGCGACCTGACCTCGGTCGCCGACATGAAGCCCGGCCAGTATGCGTGGCATCCCGAGCGGGCGCCCGAGGGCTTCGTCGCCATCATCGTCTCGCTGCCGGACCAGCGCTGCTACGTGTATCGCAACGGCGTGCGCATCGGCGTCTCCACCTGCTCGACCGGCCGCGCCGGCCACGAGACGCCGGTGGGGGTGTTCACCATCCTGCAGAAGGATGTCGACCACCATTCCTCGCTCTATGACGACGCGCCGATGCCCTATGCCGAGCGGCTGACCTGGTCGGGCGTCGCGCTGCATGCCGGTGGGCTGCCCGGCTACCCGTCCTCGCATGGCTGCGTGCACCTGCCGATGGCGTTCTCCAAGCTGCTGTTCAGCGTCACCCATTTCGGCACGCCGGTGATCATCGCCGACGCACATTCCCAGCCGGCCGACGTGCTGCATCCCGGCCTGGTGCTGCCGGCCGACGCCACCACGGCGATCCGGACCGAGGCGCCGAAGGATGACAGCCCGGCCGCGGTCGCCGCCGCCGCGCAGATGGCGGCGGAGAACGCCGTCTCCATGGTGGTGAGCGGCGCCGACAAGCAGCTGACCGTCCTGAAGAACGGCGCGGTGGCGCTCACCGCGCCGGTGACTATCCGCGATCCCGGCACGCCGCTCGGCAATGTCGTCTATGTGCTGAAGAAGGTGGCGGGCGACGTCGCCTGGACCGCGCTCGGCTTCGAGGGCAACGGCGCCGGGCCCGGCAAGGTGGCGGCCGCCATTGACCGCATCACCGTGGCGCCGCAGGCCAACCAGCAGCTCGCCCAGCTGCTGGTGCCGGGCTCGACGCTGTTCGTGACCGATCTGCCGGCGGATGCCTCGACGCGGACCGACAAGGGCTTCGTCGTGATGTCGCAGGCGATGAGCTGAGAGGGGAGGCCGGGATGCGCCGTCTTCTCTCGGTTCTCGCGCTTGCCGGGCTGGCGCTGGCCGGCGTTCCCGGCGCGTCGCATGCGCAGGAAGACGCGCCGCCGCCGGCCGCCAAGCCCGCTGCCGCCGGTGCCACGCCGGCCAAGGTGCTGTTCGGCGCGGTGAAGCAGCCGGCCTCCGGGCTGGCGCCGCGCGCCATCGGCTTCTATTCGCGCGGCTGCCTCGCCGGCGGCGAGGCGCTGCCGGTGACTGGGCCGACCTGGCAGGCGATGCGGCTGTCGCGCAACCGCAACTGGGGGCATCCCGATCTCATCGCCTTCCTCGAGCGGCTGGCTGCCCAGGCGCCGAAGGTCGGCTGGTCCGGCCTGTTGGTCGGCGACATGGCGCAGCCGCGCGGCGGACCGATGGCGACCGGCCATGCCTCGCACCAGATCGGCCTCGACGCCGACATCTGGCTCACCCCGATGCCGAGGAAGGTCTTCACCGCCAAGGAGCGCGAGGACGTGTCGGCGACGATGATCGTGCGGCCGGACCGGCTCGACGTCGACGCCCAGGTGTGGACGCCGGCCCATGTCGCCATCATCCGCGCCGCCGCGCAGGACGATAGGGTGGAACGGGTGCTGGTGAATGCGGCGATCAAGAAGGCGCTGTGCCGCGATGCGCGCGGCGACCGCTCCTGGCTGCAGAAGGTGCGGCCCTATTGGGGGCACGACTACCATATGCATGTGCGCATTTCCTGCCCCGCCGGCAGCCCGGATTGCCGGCCCCAGGACGCGGTGGTGCCGGGGGACGGTTGCGACAAGCTCGACTGGTGGTTCTCGGACGGCGTGCTGCATCCCAAGCCGCCGAAGGTGCCGCCCAAGCCGGCGCCGCCGGTGACGCTCGCCGACCTGCCGCCGTCCTGTACGGCGGTGCTGAAGGCACAGTAGGTCCTGGCGCTCCGCGACGGGGGCTGGATTCAATACGCTGGCGCCTGTTCTCGTTGCGAAAGCCTTTCAGCCTTCGCGACGAGAACAGGCTCTAGCGTGCGTCGGCGCGGATCATCGCCGCCGCCTTCTCGGCGATCATCATGGTGGGAGAGGCGGTGTTGCCGGAGACGATGGTCGGCATCACCGAGGCGTCGACCACCCTCAGCCCCTCGATGCCGAATACCCGCAGCCGCTCGTCGACCACCGCCAGCGGGTCACTCGGCAGTCCCATCTTGGCGGTGCCGACCGGGTGGAAGATGGTGGTGCCGATCTCGCCGGCGGCGCGGACCAGGCTGTCCTCGTCGTCGCCGACCGAGGGGCCGGGCAGGAACTCCTCCGGGCGGAGCGATGCCAGCGCCGGCCGCTTCACGATGCGGCGGGCGACGCGCAGGCTGTCGGCGGCTACCTGCCGGTCTTCCTCTGTCGCGAGGTAGTTCGGGCGAATCGCCGGAGCCGCCGCCGGGTCGACGCTGGTGAGGCGCACATCACCGCGGCTGGTCGGGCGCAGATTGCACACGCTCATGGTGAAGGCGGGGAAGGGGTGCAGCTTCTCGCCGAACTTGCCGAGCGACAGCGGCTGAACGTGGAACTCGATGTCGGCGCGCTCCCTGTCCGGCCGCGAGCGGGTGAACAGGCCGAGCTGCGACGGCGCCATGGTGAGCGGCCCGCGCCGGAACAGGGCGTATTCCAGCGCCATCGACGCCTTGCCGATGAGCGAGTGGGTGCGCTCGTTGAGCGTATGGGCGCCGTGCACCTTGTAGATCAGCCGCAATTGCAGATGGTCCTGAAGGTTGGCGCCGACGCCCGCCCGGTCGAGGGCGACACCGATGCCGTGACCGGCCAGTTCGGCACCCGGGCCGATGCCCGACAGCATGAGGACCTGCGGCGAGCCGATGGCGCCGGCCGAGAGGATCACCTCGCCACGGGCGCGGGCGGTGCGGGCGACGCCGTCCTGCCGGTAGGCGATGCCGACGGCGCGGTGGCCCTCGAGAATCACCCGCTCGGTGAGGCAGCCGGTGCGCAGGGTGAGGTTCGGCCGGTTCAAGACGGGCTTGAGGAACCCTCGCGCGGCGCTCCAGCGCAGGCCGCGCTTCTGGTTGACCTGGAAATAGGCCGAGCCCTCATTGTCGCCGGTGTTGTAGTCGTCGATCGGAGGAATGCCGTCCTGCGCCGCCGCCTCGCGCACCTTGTCGAGCAGCGGCCAGGTGAGGCGCGGGAATTCGACGCGCCACTCGCCGCCGGCGCCGTGCATGGCGCTGGCGCCGCGATAATGGTCCTCGTGGCTCTTGAAGATCGGCAGCACGTCGTCCCAGCCCCAGCCGGCGAGCCCGAGCTGTCGCCAGCCGTCATAGTCGCCGGCCTGGCCACGCATGTAGATCATCGCGTTGATGGCGGAACAGCCGCCGACCACCTTGCCGCGCGGATAGGCGAGGGCGCGGCCGTTGAGGCCCGGCTCGGCCTCGGTGCGGAACATCCAGTCGGCGCGGGGATTGCCGATGGCGAACAGGTAGCCGACCGGGATGTGGAACCAGATCCAGTTGTCGCGCCCGCCGGCTTCCAGCAGCAGCACGCGCCTGCGCGGGTCGGCGGAGAGCCGGTTGGCGAGCACGCAGCCGGCCGAGCCGGCCCCGACGATGATGTAGTCGTAATGTTCGCCGCCGGGCGTGTCGTCGGTCATGAGGCACCTGTTCCTGCTGCCGCGCCGGGAGCTCCGACGCGACCCGTTTCTGGCGCATTCCGGGTCGGATCGCCACTGGCCAGGAGCAGACTCACCGGAGGTGGAAGGGTGCCGCGGTGGGGCGGTCGCGGGGGTGGCGCGGGGCAAGCGCACCCCTCTCCATGCGGTATCAGACGAAAGTCTGGTGTCACGATATTGTCCCAACGAACCAAGAGGATGCCGCAATGCGGCGTAAACCGTTGGGAACGTTGGGTCGGCTGTGAATTTTGTATGCCACGGCTTACGTAACGCTCATCGACGCCCTTGCCCTCTCTGGGACGGTGCGATAAGCCTGCCCTGTGCTTTGAATATTTCGCAACTGAGGTTGCGCGCCGGACGGCGCCCACGCACCGGGGAGGATGCGGCTCATGAGTAGCTTGCTGCAGGATTACCTGCCGGTCGTCATTTTCATCGGGGTGTCGGCCGTCATCGGGATCGCCCTGCTGGTGGCCCCCTTCATCGTCGCCTTCTCCCGGCCCGATCCGGAGAAGATGTCGGCCTATGAATGTGGCTTCAATGCGTTCGACGACGCGCGCATGAAGTTCGACGTCCGTTTCTATCTGGTGTCGATCCTCTTCATCATCTTCGATCTCGAGGTCGCCTTCCTGTTCCCCTGGGCCATCACCTTCGGGGAGCTGGGTAATTTCGGCTTCTGGTCGATGATGATTTTCCTGGCCGTGCTCACCATCGGCTTTGTCTACGAATGGAAGAAGGGAGCGCTCGAATGGGATTGAGCGCCGCGAACACTCCCCTCGTCGCTCCGGCGGCGAAGGGAATCATCGATCCGAACACCGGCCGGCCGATCGGCGCGACCGATCCGTTCTTCGTCGAGGTCAACAACGAGCTGGCCGACAAGGGCTTCCTCGTCACCGCCACCGACGAACTGATCAACTGGGCGCGCACCGGCTCGCTCATGTGGATGACCTTCGGCCTCGCCTGCTGCGCGGTGGAGATGATGCAGGTCTCCATGCCGCGCTACGACGTGGAGCGCTTCGGCTTCGCGCCCCGCGCCTCGCCTCGCCAGTCCGACGTGATGATCGTCGCCGGCACGCTGACCAACAAGATGGCTCCGGCCCTGCGCAAGGTCTATGACCAGATGCCGGAGCCGCGCTACGTCATCTCCATGGGTAGCTGCGCCAATGGCGGCGGCTACTACCACTACTCCTACTCGGTGGTGCGCGGCTGCGACCGGATCGTGCCGGTCGACATCTATGTGCCGGGCTGCCCGCCGACGGCGGAAGCGCTGCTGTATGGCGTGCTGCTGCTGCAGAAGAAGATCCGCCGTACCGGCACCATAGAACGCTAACGACTGCGAACGCTGAACTATTGCGAACGCCGAACGACCGACGCCGGGCGCGAGAGAGCGGGCAAGACGGGTAAGACATGGACGAGACGCTGAGAGAGCTTGGGGCGCACATCGCCGAGGCGTTGCCGGATGCGATCGACGAGATCGTCGTCGCCTATGGCGAGCTCACCGTGACGGTGCCGGGCGCCGAGGTGGTGAAGGTGCTGACCTTCCTGCGCGACGACCCGTCCTGCCGGTTTGTCAGCTTCATCGACATTTGCGGTGTCGACTGGCCGAAGCGCGAGAAGCGCTTCGACGTCGTCTACCACTTGCTGTCGCCGACGCTGAACGCCCGCATCCGGGTGAAGGCCGAGACCGACGAGACCACGCCGGTGCCGTCGGCGACCTCGGTATTCGCCGGGGCGCTGTGGTTCGAGCGCGAAGCCTACGACATGTACGGCATCCTGTTCTCCGGCCACCCGGAGCTGCGGCGCCTGCTCACCGATTACGGCTTCGACGGCTATCCGCTGCGCAAGGACTTCCCGACCACGGGCTTCGTCGAGGTGCGCTATGACGACGAGCGCAAGCGCGTCGTCTACGAGCCGGTGAAGCTCGCGCAGGAGTTCCGCAATTTCGACTTCCTGTCGCCGTGGGAGGGGCCCGACTACGTGCTCCCGGGCGACGAGAAGGCTTCTGCCCCCAAGGCCGGTTGAGGCGGAGTGACGAGACCATGAACGCCGCTGTCAGCACGACATCCGCCAAGACGACCGATCCGAACGTCCGCAACTTCCAGATTAACTTCGGCCCGCAACATCCTGCCGCGCATGGTGTTTTGCGTCTCGTGCTGGAGCTTGACGGCGAGATCGTTGAGCGTGTCGACCCGCATATCGGCCTGCTGCATCGCGGCACCGAGAAGCTGATCGAGACCAAGACCTACACCCAGGCGATGCCCTATTTCGACCGGCTCGACTATGTCGCGCCGATGAACCAGGAGCACGCCTTCTGCCTCGCCGTCGAGCGGCTGCTCGGGGTGACGGTGCCCAAGCGCGGCCAGCTGATCCGCGTGCTCTATTCCGAGATCGGCCGCATCCTGTCGCATATGCTCAACGTGACGACGCAGGCGATGGACGTCGGCGCGCTCACCCCGCCGCTGTGGGGCTTCGAGGAGCGCGAAAAGCTGATGGTCTTCTACGAGCGCGCCTCGGGAAGCCGGATGCACGCCGCCTATTTCCGTCCCGGCGGCGTCCACCAGGACCTGCCGCGTCAGCTGGTGCAGGACATTCTCGACTGGATCGATCCGTTCCTGAAGGTCTGCGACGACCTCGAGGGCCTGCTCACCGACAACCGCATCTTCAAGCAGCGCAATGTCGACATCGGCATCGTGTCGCTGGAGGACGCCTTCGCCTGGGGTTTCTCCGGCGTGATGGTGCGCGGCTCCGGCGCGGCCTGGGACCTGCGCAAGTCGCAGCCCTACGAGTGCTATGACGAACTGGAATTCGACATTCCGATCGGCAAGAACTGCGACAATTACGATCGCTACTGTATTCGCATGGAGGAGATGCGGCAGTCGGCGTACATCATGCGCCAGTGCTGTCAGCGTCTCCTCAACGAGACCGGCCCGGTCTCGGCGGTCGACAACAAGATCGTCGCGCCCAAGCGCGGCGAGATGAAGCGCTCGATGGAAGCGCTCATCCATCACTTCAAGCTCTATACCGAAGGCTTCCATGTCCCGGCCGGCGAAGTCTACGCCGCAGTGGAAGCGCCCAAGGGCGAATTCGGTGTCTATCTGGTGTCGGACGGCACCAACAAGCCCTATCGCTGCAAGATTCGCGCGCCAGGCTTCGCCCATCTTCAATCGATGGATTTCATGTGCCGCGGCTACATGCTCGCGGACGTTTCGGCGATCCTCGGGTCGCTGGATATCGTGTTCGGGGAAGTGGACCGCTGAGCCGCAGGCTCAGGGGTTCGATCGGAAGGGTACGGCATGTCGGTCCGTAGGCTTGCGCCCAAGGAATTGCAGCCCGAGAGCTTCGCCTTCACGGCGGAGAATCTGGCTTGGGCGGAAAAGACCATCGCCAAATATCCGGCTGGCCGGCAGGCCAGCGCGGTGATCCCGCTGCTCATGCGCGCGCAGGAGCAGGCGGATGGCTGGGTGTCGGAACCGGCGATGCGCTATATCGGCGAGATGCTCGGCATGGCGCCGATCCGCGTCTACGAGGTCGCCACCTTCTACACGCAGTTCCAGCTGCTGCCGGTCGGCAAGAAGGCGCATATCCAGGTCTGCGGCACCACGCCCTGCATGCTGAAGGGCGCCGGCGACCTGATGAAGGTCTGCAAGAAGAAGATCCATCCCGAGCCCTTCCACCTCAACGAGAGCGGCTCGCTGTCGTGGGAAGAGGTCGAATGCGCCGGCGCCTGCGTGAACGCGCCGATGGTGCAGGTGGTGAACGAGGTGTTCGAGGACCTGACCCCGGAGATCCTCGAAGGCATCATCGACGCCTTCGAGCGCGGCGAGAAGCCGGCCGTCGGCCCGCAGAACGGCCGCAAGAGTTCCGAGCCGGTCACCGGTCTTCGCGTGCTGACCTCGCCGGAGCTGTATGACGGCTCGATGGTCGGCAAGGGTGTGGGCCTCGCCGCCGCGCGCGAGGCGATCGCCGCCCGCGAGGCCGCCGCCGCGCAGCCCAAGCCCGTCGAGCCGCCCGCCGCCCCGGCGAAGCCCGACGCGCCGAAGTCGAACTGAGGAGCGACCCATGCTGGCCGACAAGGATCGCATCTTCACCAACATCTACGGCTACCAGGACTGGGGCCTGCCGGGCGCGCTGAAGCGTGGCTCATGGGACGGCACCCGGACCATCCTCGATGCCGGCCGCGACTGGATCATCGACCAGATGAAGGCGTCCGGCCTGCGCGGCCGTGGCGGGGCGGGCTTTCCCACCGGCCTGAAATGGTCGTTCATGCCCAAGCAGTCGGACGGGCGCCCGCACTACCTCGTCGTCAACGCCGACGAATCCGAGCCCGGTACCTGCAAGGACCGAGAGATCCTGCGCCACGACCCGCATCACCTGGTCGAGGGCTGCCTGATCGCCGGCTTCGCCATGGGCGCGCACGCCGCCTATATCTATGTGCGCGGCGAGTTCATCCTCGAGCGCGAGCGTCTCCAGGCGGCGGTCGACCAGGCCTATGAGGCCAAGCTGATCGGCAAGAACAACGTGCATGGCTGGGACTTCGACATCGTCGTCCACCATGGCGCCGGCGCCTATATCTGCGGCGAAGAGACCGCGCTGATCGAGAGCCTGGAAGGCAAGAAGGGCCAGCCGCGCCTCAAGCCGCCGTTCCCGGCCAATGTCGGCCTCTATGGCTGCCCGACCACGGTGAACAACGTCGAATCCATCGCGGTGGCGCCGACCATCCTGCGTCGCGGTCCGGCATGGTTCTCCGGCATCGGCCGCGCCAACAATGTCGGCTCCAAGCTGTTCGGCATTTCCGGTCACGTGAACACGCCCTGCATCGTCGAAGAGGCTATGGGCATTCCGTTCAAGGAGCTTATCGACAAGCACGGCGGCGGGGTGCGCGGCGGCTGGGACAATCTGCTCGCCATCATCCCCGGCGGCGCGTCCTGCCCGGTGATCCCGGCGGCGGACTGCGAGGAGCTGATCATGGACTTCGACGGCTGCCGCGCCGCGAAGTCCTCGTTCGGCACCGCCGGCGTGCTGGTGATGGACAAGCAGACCGACATCATCCGCGCCATCGCCCGCATCTCCTACTTCTTCCGGCACGAGAGCTGCGGCCAGTGCACGCCCTGCCGCGAAGGCACCGGCTGGATGTGGCGGGTGATGGACCGCATGGCGGAGGGCCGCGCCCAGAAGCGCGAGATCGACCTCCTGTTGCAGGTCACCACCCAGATCGAGGGTCACACCATCTGCGCGCTCGGCGACGCCGCCGCGTGGCCGGTGCAGGGCCTGATCCGGCATTTCCGTCCCGAGATCGAGAAGCGGATCGACCAGTATTCGGCGAACCCCCATTCCGATCCGGTGCCGGTGGCGGCGGAGTGATGAGGATGGAGCTTCGCAAAAGCGTCGAGCTGATTGATGCAAATGACGTCAATTTGTCGGGTTCGGTGTTCGTCAACGTCAATCTGTCCGGCGCGCGCTTCGATGACGTCAACATGTCGGGCTGGTCGGTGAAGAACGTCAATTTCTCCGGTCTCACGCTGGAGCGCGCGAATGTGTCGGGCGCGCGCATCACGCATGCCGACCTCGTCGGCGTGTCGATCTCGGAATGCCGGCTCGACGGCCTGCGGATCGATGGAATTCTCGTGACGGACATGCTGGCGGCGTATCGCGCAGCGCATGAGGCGAACTGATGGCCAAGCTCATCGTCGACGACATCGAGGTCGAAGTCCCCGCCGAATACACGCTGTTGCAGGCGTGCGAGGCGGCGGGCGCCGAAATTCCGCGCTTCTGCTTCCATGAACGGCTGTCCATCGCCGGCAATTGCCGCATGTGCCTCGTCGAGGTGAAGGGTGGTCCGCCCAAGCCGCAGGCGAGCTGCGCCATGAGCGTGCGCGACCTGCGCCCGGGCCCGAATGGCGAGCCCCCCGTGGTGCTCACCAAGAGCCCGATGGTCAAGAAGGCGCGCGAAGGGGTGATGGAGTTCCTGCTCATCAACCACCCGCTGGACTGCCCGATCTGCGACCAGGGCGGCGAGTGTGACCTGCAGGACCAGGCCATGGCCTATGGCGTGGACACCTCCCGCTACGCCGAGAACAAGCGCGCGGTCGAGGATAAGTATATCGGCCCGCTGGTGAAGACCTCGATGACGCGCTGCATCCAGTGCACGCGCTGCGTCCGCTTCACCACCGAGGTGGCCGGCGTCTCCGAGCTCGGCGCCATCGGCCGCGGCGAGGACATGGAGATCACCACCTATCTCGAGGCGGCGCTCTCCTCCGAATTGCAGGGCAACGTGGTCGACCTCTGCCCGGTCGGCGCGCTGACCCAGCGTCCCTATGCCTATCACGCCCGTCCGTGGGAGCTGGTGAAGACCGAATCCATCGACGTGATGGACGCGGTCGGCTCCAACATCCGCGTCGACACGCGCGGCCGCGAGGTGATGCGCATCCTGCCGCGTCTCAACGAGGACGTGAACGAGGAGTGGATCTCCGACAAGACCCGCTACATCTGGGACGGCCTGAAGACCCAGCGCCTCGACCGCCCCTATGTGCGCGTCGGCGGCAAGCTGCGTCCGGCGGGCTGGCCGGAAGCCTTCGCCGCCATCGCCGCCAAGGTGAAGGGCGTGCCGGGCAACCGCATCGGCGGCCTCGTCGGCGATGTGGCCTCGGTGGAGGAAGTGTTCGCGCTGAAGCAGCTGCTGACCGCGCTGGGCTCGGCCAATATCGACTGCCGGCAGGACGGGACCAAGCTCGACCCGGCGCTCGGCCGCGCCTCCTACCTGTTCAACGCGACCATCGCCGGCATCGAGCAGGCCGATGCGCTGTTGATCGTCGGCGCCAATCCGCGCCTTGAGGCCTCGGTGCTCAATGCCCGGATCCGCAAGCGCTGGCTGCACGGCAATTTCCCGATCGGGCTGATCGGCGAGGCGGTCGACCTGACCTATGGCTATGACTATCTCGGCGCCGGCACCGATACGCTGGCCGACCTCGTCGGCAGCGGCACCTTCGCCGAGACGCTGAAGAACGCCAAGAACCCGCTGATCCTCATCGGCCAGGGCGCGCTTTCCCGGCCGGACGGCGCGGCGGTGCTGGCGCTCGCCGCGCGGCTCGCGGTGGCGGTCGGCGCGGTGAAGGACGGCTGGAACGGCTTCTCCGTGCTGCACACGGCGGCCTCGCGCGTCGGCGCGCTCGATGTCGGCGCGGTGCCCGGCGCCGGCGGCCTCGACGCGGTGGCGATGACCAATCCGGGCGGGGCCGAGGTGATCTTCGCGCTCGGCGCCGACGAGATCGACATCGCTCCGGGGGCCTTCGTGGTCTATATCGGCACCCATGGTGATCGCGGCGCCCATCGCGCCGACGTCATCCTGCCGGGCGCCGCCTATACCGAGAAGTCCGGCACCTATGTGAACACCGAGGGGCGGGCGCAGATCGCCAACCGCGCGGCCTTCCCGCCGGGCGAGGCGCGCGAGGAATGGGCGATCCTGCGGGCGCTCTCCGACGTGCTCGGCAAGAAGCTGCCTTTCGACAGCCTCGGCCAGCTGCGCGCCGCGCTCTACGCCGCCCATCCGCATCTCGCCCGCATCGACCATGTCGAGCCGGCCGACGCGCAGGCGGTCATCGATCTCGGCGCCAGGGGCGGGGAGACGGCGAGCGCGCCGTTCCACGCCGCGGTGACCGCGTTCTACCTCACCAATCCGATCGCCCGTGCCTCCGCCGTGATGGCGGAATGCTCCGCGCTCGCCCAGAACCGCCTCGCGGCGGCGGCCGAGTGAGGGGGAGGGGAGCATGACCGAGACCGTGACCACCACCTGGTTCGACACCCTCATCCACGTCCTGATCATCGTCGCCCAGAGCCTCGGGCTGCTGGTCGGCCTGCTGATCATCGTCGCCTATGTGCTGCTGGCCGACCGCAAGATCTGGGCGGCGGTGCAGCTGCGCCGCGGCCCCAACGTGGTCGGGCCCTTCGGCCTGTTCCAGTCCTTCGCCGACCTGATCAAGTTCGTGCTGAAGGAGCCGGTGATACCGGACGGGTCCAACAAGGGCCTGTTCCTGCTGGCGCCCTTCGTCACCTGCATGCTGGCGCTCGCCGCCTGGGCGGTGATGCCGATCAGCGCCGGCTGGGTGGTCGCCGATATCAATGTCGGCGTGCTCTATATCTTCGCCATCTCCTCGCTCGGCATCTACGGCGTGATCATGGCCGGCTGGGCGTCGAACTCGAAGTACCCCTTCCTGTCGGCGCTGCGCGCGGCGGCGCAGATGGTGTCCTACGAGGTCTCGATCGGCTTCGTCATCGTCACCGTGCTGATGTGCGCCGGCTCGCTGAACCTGTCGGCGATCGTCGAGGCGCAGAACGGCTCGCTGGGCATGTTCGGCTGGTACTGGCTGCCGCTGTTCCCGATGTTCGTGATCTTCTTCATCTCGGCGCTGGCCGAGACGAACCGCCCGCCCTTCGATCTTGGCGAGGCGGAATCCGAACTGGTCGCCGGCTTCATGGTGGAATACGGCTCGACACCCTACATGATGTTCATGCTGGGTGAGTACGTGGCGATCATGACCATGTGCGCGCTGACCACGATCCTGTTCATGGGTGGCTGGCTGCCGCCCTTCCCGATTGCGCCCTTCACCTGGGTGCCGGGGATCGTGTGGTTCCTGCTCAAGGTACTGCTGGTCTTCTTCATGTTCGCCATGGTCAAGGCCATGGTGCCACGTTACCGCTACGATCAACTGATGCGCCTGGGCTGGAAAGTGTTCCTGCCGATCTCGCTGGCGATGGTGGTGCTGGTGGCGTCGGTGCTGCATTTCACCGGCCTGGCGCCGGGTGCCGGAGGCTGACATGAGCGAGGGGACGCTGGCCGGGCTTTTCGAAGCCTCAGCCGTCGCCTGGATGGGAGCGCTGATCGGTCTGCTGATCGGCGTGCTCGAATGGTTCCTACTGCCGCGGCTGATGGAAACATCGATCCGCGGCTCGCGAGAGGCCCGCAAGCTGAGCCGTGATCAGCTTGAGGGTGTGATTTCCTGGTGGAAGACGGTGATCCGGGTGTTCGCCGTCTCGATGCCGCTGCTGGGCTTTGGGCTCGCCGCGGCGATGGCGGAGTGAGGAGAGCGACATGAGGTTGGATCTGGCGGCGCGCCAGCTGCTGCTCACCGAGTTCGTCTCGGCGTTCTTCCTGGCGATGCGCTACTTCTTCAAGCCGAAGGCGACGCTGAACTATCCCTTCGAGAAGGGGCCGGTGAGCCCGCGCTTCCGCGGCGAGCACGCGCTGCGCCGCTATCCGAACGGTGAAGAGCGCTGCATCGCCTGCAAGCTGTGCGAGGCGATCTGCCCGGCGCAGGCCATCACCATCGAGGCCGGTCCGCGCCGCAACGACGGCACGCGCCGCACCACGCGTTACGACATCGACATGGTGAAGTGCATCTATTGCGGCTTCTGCCAGGAGGCGTGCCCGGTTGATGCCATCGTCGAGGGGCCGAACTTCGAGTTCGCCACCGAGACGCGCGAGGAACTCTACTACGACAAGGCCAAGCTGCTCGCCAATGGCGACCGCTGGGAACGCGAGATCGCGCGCAACATGGCGCTCGATGCTCCGTATCGCTGAGCGGCGGGAGACGACAAGGTGATCGACGTGACGGGAATGGGCGTTCGCGCGGCGGCCGGTGGCACGGCCGGAAATTTCAGGGAGTGCCGGGCATGAGCCTTGCCGCGCTGTTCTTCTATCTCTTCGCCGGTGTGGCGGTGGCCTCGGCCTTCATGGTCATCGCCTCGCGCAACCCGGTGCATTCGGTGCTGTTCCTGATCCTCACCTTCGTCAACGCGGCGGGGCTGTTCATCCTGATCGGCGCCGAATACCTCGCCATGCTGCTGGTGGTCGTCTATGTCGGCGCGGTGGCGGTGCTGTTCCTGTTCGTGGTGATGATGCTCGATGTCGACTTCGTCGAGCTGCGCCAGGGCTTCCTGCAGTACCTGCCGGTGGGCGTGCTGATCGGCCTCGTCTTCCTCGCCGAGCTGGTGCTGGTGTTCGGCTCCTGGACGTTCGGCCAGGGCGTCACCGGCGCGGTGGCGGCGGGGCCATCCGACGTCACCAACGCGGTGCAGATCGGCCGGGTGCTCTACACCGACTATGTGTATTTCTTCCAGGCGGCGGCGATGATCCTGCTGGTGGCGATGATCGGCGCCATCGTGCTGACCCTGCGCCACAAGCCGAACGTCAAGCGCCAGAGCATTCCGGTGCAGAATGCGCGCACCAAGAAAATGGCGATGGACGTCGTCAAGGTGCCGTCGGGCAAGGGGCTCTGAGCCATGGTCATCGGTCTTCCCCACTATCTGACCGTGGCGGCGATCCTGTTCACGCTCGGCACGCTCGGCATCTTCCTCAACCGGAAGAACGTGATCGTCATCCTGATGTCGATCGAGCTGATCCTGCTGTCGGTGAACATCAACTTCGTGGCCTTCTCGGTTTTCCTCGGCAATATCACCGGACAGATCTTCGCGCTGTTCGTGCTGACGGTGGCTGCCGCCGAGGCAGCCATCGGCCTCGCCATCCTCGTGGTGTTCTTCCGCAATCGCGGTTCGATCGCCGTCGAAGACATCAACACGATGAAGGGTTGAGGGAGACCCGAGCATGTATCAGGCGATCGTCTTCCTCCCGCTTGCAGGCTTCCTGATCGCGGGGCTGTTCGGCCGGGCCATCGGCGCGCGTGCCTCCGAGCTCATCACCACCGGCTTCCTGTTCGTTTCGGCGCTGCTGGCCTGGATCGTGTTCTTCCAGACCGCCTTCGGCGGCGGGGGCGGCACGGTCGAGATCTTCACCTGGATGGCGTCCGGCCATCTCGATGTGAAATGGGCGCTGCGCGTCGACACGCTCACCGCGGTGATGCTCATCCTGGTCACCACCGTCTCCTCGCTCGTGCACCTCTATTCGATGGGGTACATGCATGAGGATCCGAGCCGGCCGCGCTTCTTCGCCTATCTGTCGCTGTTCACCTTCGCCATGCTGATGCTGGTGACGGCGGACAACCTCGTCCAGCTGTTCTTCGGCTGGGAGGGCGTCGGCCTCGCCTCCTACCTGCTGATCGGGTTCTGGTACGACAAGCCGTCGGCCTGCGCCGCAGCCATGAAGGCGTTCATCGTCAACCGCGTCGGCGACTTCGGCTTCGCGCTGGGCATCTTCGCCGTCTTCATGATGACCGGCTCGGTCGCCTTCGAGGAGGTGTTCGCCACGGCGCCGTCGCTGATGGACAAGTCCATCCACTTCATCGGCATCGACTGGCACGCCCCGACCATCATCTGCCTACTGCTGTTCGTCGGCGCCATGGGCAAGTCGGCGCAGCTCGGCCTGCACACCTGGCTGCCGGACGCGATGGAAGGCCCGACCCCGGTGTCGGCGCTGATTCACGCCGCGACCATGGTGACCGCCGGCGTGTTCATGGTGGCCCGCCTGTCGCCGCTGTTCGAGCTGTCGCAGACCGCGCTCAACGTGGTGATGTTCTTCGGCGCCTCCACTGCGATCTTCGCGGCGACGGTCGGCTGCGTGCAGAACGACATCAAGCGCGTCATCGCCTATTCGACCTGCTCGCAGCTCGGCTACATGTTCACCGCGCTGGGCGCCGGGGCCTATTCGGTCGGCGTGTTCCACCTTCTCACGCACGGCTTCTTCAAGGCGCTCCTGTTCCTCGCGGCCGGCTCGGTCATCCATGCGATGCACCACGAGCAGGACATGCGGCACATGGGTGGCCTGTGGCGGAAGATCCCGTTCACCTACGCCACCATGCTGATTGGCGGCCTCGCGCTGACCGGGTTCCCCTTCACCGCCGGCTATTTCTCGAAGGACGCGATCATCGAGACCGCGTTCATGAGCCACAGCCCGGTCCACACCTATGCCTTCGTGATGACGGTGGCGGCGGCGGCGCTGACCTCGTTCTACACGTGGCGGCAGATGTTCATGACCTTCCATGGCCATCCGCACGACCACCATCACTACGAGCACGCGCATGAATCGCCGCTCACCATGCTGATCCCGCTTGGCGTGCTGTCGATCGGCGCCCTCTTCGCCGGTATGATCCTCTACCCGTATTTCGTCGGGCACGACGTCGAGCACTTCTTCCGCGAGTCCCTGTTCTTCGGGCCGGACAACAAGATCCTCGAGGAGATCCATCACATCCCGGCCTGGGCCAAGTGGTCGCCGACGGTGATGATGGTGGGTGGCTTCGTGGTCGCCTACTGGATGTACATCGTCAATCCGGCGGTGCCGAGGGCGCTCGCGAAGCAGAACGACGTGCTGTACCGCTTCCTGCTCAACAAGTGGTACTTCGACGAGCTGTACGACTTCCTGTTCGTCCGTCCGACCATGTGGCTCGGCCGCTTCCTGTGGAAGCAGGGTGACGGGCGCGTCATCGACGGCTGGGGGCCGAACGGCATCTCGGCCCGGGTGATCGACGTCACCAACCGCGTCGTCCAGCTGCAGACCGGCTATCTCTACCACTATGCGTTCGTGATGCTGGTCGGCGTCGCCGCCCTGATCACCTGGTTCATGTTCGGGGGCGCGCACTGATGTACGACTGGCCCATTCTTTCGGTCGTGACCTTCCTGCCGGTCGTCGGCGCGCTGCTGATCGTGCTGATGATCCGCGGCGACGACGAGGTCGCGCAGCGCAACGCCCGCTGGGTCGCGCTGTGGGCGACCCTCGTCACCTTCCTCATCTCGCTGCTGCTGCTGTTCGGCTTCGACCCGTCGAGCACCGACTTCCAGTTCCAGGAGAACCGTGCCTGGCTCGGCGACATCGCCGCCTATCGCATGGGCGTCGACGGCATCTCCATGCCCTTCGTGCTGCTCACCACGCTGCTGATGCCGATGTGCATCCTGGCGAGCTGGGAGTCGATCCATGTGCGCGTCAAGGAGTACATGATCTGCTTCCTGGCGCTCGAGACGCTGATGATCGGCACCTTCTCGTCGCTGGACCTGCTGCAGTTCTACATCTTCTTCGAAGGCGGCCTGATCCCGATGTTCCTCATCATCGGCATCTGGGGCGGCAAGCGGCGCATCTACGCCACCTTCAAGTTCTTCCTCTACACGCTCGCCGGCTCGGTGCTGATGATGCTGGCCATCATGGCCATGTACTGGCAGGCCGGCACCACCGATATCCGCGTGCTGCTGACGCACGGCTTCCCGGCGGGCATGCAGACCTGGCTATGGCTGGCCTTCTTCGCCTCCTTCGCGGTGAAGATGCCGATGTGGCCGGTGCACACCTGGCTGCCGGACGCCCACGTCGAGGCGCCGACCGCCGGCTCGGTCATCCTGGCCGGCATCCTCCTGAAGATGGGCGGCTACGGCTTCCTGCGCTTCTCGATCCCGATGTTCCCCGACGCGTCGCTGTATTTCGCGCCGCTCGTCTACACGCTCTCCGTGGTGGCGATCATCTACACCTCGCTGGTCGCGCTGATGCAGGAGGACATCAAGAAGCTCATCGCCTACTCCTCGGTGGCGCATATGGGCTTCGTCACCATGGGCATCTTCACCATGACCCAGGAGGGTATCCAGGGCGCGGTGTTCCAGATGGTGAGCCACGGCTTCGTGTCCGGCGCGCTCTTCCTGTGCGTCGGCGTGGTCTATGACCGCATGCACACCCGCGAGATCGCCGCCTATGGCGGCCTCGTCCACCGCATGCCGGTCTACGCGACCTTCTTCATGGTGTTCACCATGGCGAATGTCGGCCTGCCCGGCACCTCCGGCTTCATCGGCGAGTTCCTGACCATGCTGGCGGCGTTCGGCCGCAACAGCTGGGTGGCGTTCTTCGCCGCCACCGGCGTCATCTTCTCGGCGGCCTATGCGCTCTGGCTCTACCGGCGCGTGATCTTCGGGCCGCTGGAGAAGGAGAGCCTGAAGGACATTCTCGACGTCAACCGCCGGGAACTGGCCTCGCTGGTGCCGCTGCTGTTCTTCACCATCCTGTTCGGCGTCTGGCCCGGGCCGATCCTGGAGGCGTGCAACGTCGCCGTGCAGGCGATCGTCTCCCGCGCCGATGTCGCCGCCGGCGTGGCCAAGGCCGCCGCTCTGGCGCTGTACTGAGGTGGCTGCCTTGAACCGACCCCTGATGCTCGCGGAGCCTGCCCGATGACCTTCTCCCTTGCCGCGCTCGGCCCCGCGCTTCCCGAGATCCTGCTGGCGCTCGCGGCGCTGTTCCTGGTGCTGTTCGGCGCCATCGCCGGCGCCAAATCGGTCGACACGGTGAACGGCCTCGCGCTCGCCGCCCTTTTCGCGGCGCTAGTGCTGGTGCTGCTCGGCCCCTCCGAGCCGGTGGCGCTGTTCGGCGGCTCGTTCCAGGTCGACGCCTATGGCCGCTTCCTCAAGGTGCTGACGCTGCTCGGCTCCGGGGGCGCGCTCGCCATGTCGGTGGACTGGCTGAAGATCGAGAAGCAGAGCCGCTTCGAGTTC
Organism: Ancylobacter sonchi; assembly: GCF_018390695.1. Taxonomy (GTDB): domain Bacteria; phylum Pseudomonadota; class Alphaproteobacteria; order Rhizobiales; family Xanthobacteraceae; genus Ancylobacter; species Ancylobacter sonchi. The sequence goes on from NZ_JAHBGF010000003.1 coordinate 161,383, forward strand.
GCGGTGCTCATCCTGCTCTCGACCCTCGGCATGATGATGCTGATCTCGGCCGGGGACCTCATCGCCCTCTATATGGGCCTCGAGCTGATGAGCCTGTCGCTCTACGTGATCGCCGCCAACAACCGGGACTCGGTGCGCTCCACCGAGGCGGGCCTGAAGTACTTCGTGCTCGGCGCGCTGTCCTCCGGCATGCTGCTCTACGGCGCCTCGCTGATCTACGGCTTCACCGGCTCGGTGAACTTCGCCAAGATCGCCGCGGCCGCGCAGGAGCCCTCGCTCGGCCTGATCTTCGGCATCGTGTTCATGTTCGCCGGCCTCGCCTTCAAGGTGTCGGCGGTGCCGTTCCACATGTGGACGCCGGACGTCTATGAGGGCGCTCCGACCCCGGTCACCGCCTTCTTCGGCGCGGCGCCCAAGGTCGCGGCCATCGCGGTGTTCGTGCGCTTCTCGCTGGAAGCGCTGCCGAACGTCGCCCATCAGTGGCAGCAGATCGTCGTCTTCATCTCGCTGGCCTCGATGGTGCTCGGCGCCTTCGCCGCCATCGGCCAGAAGAACCTCAAGCGCCTGATGGCCTATTCCTCCATCGGCCATATGGGCTACGCGCTGGTCGGCCTCGCCGCCGGCACGGAGGAGGGCGTGCGCGGCGTGCTGGTGTACATGACCGTGTACATGGCGATGACGCTCGGCACCTTCGCCTGCATCCTGTCCATGCGCCGCAAGGACGGCATGGTGGAGAACTACGACGAGCTCGCCGGCCTCGCCCGCACCAGCCCGGTGAAGGCGTTCATGCTGGCGGCGCTGATGTTCTCGCTGGCCGGCATCCCGCCGCTCGCCGGCTTCCTCGCCAAATACTACGTCTTCCTCGCGGCGATCCAGGCCGGGCTCTACACGCTCGCGGTGGTCGGCGTGCTGGCGAGCGTGGTGGGCGCCTTCTACTATCTGCGCATCGTCAAGGTGATGTATTTCGACGAGCCGGCCACCCCATTCGAGCCGATGCCGGCCGAACTGAAGGCGGTGCTGGCGGTCTCCGGCCTGTTCATCCTGCTGCTGTTCGTCTATCCCGCGCCGTTGCTGGCGGCGGCCGGGGTGGCGGCGAGGGCGCTCTTCTGAGGATGGGCGCCGACCGACCAGCAACGCCGGTCGTCCGCTTCGACGAGATCGGCTCCACCAATCAGGAGGCGCTGGCCCGGGCAACCGGTGCCGGCGCCGGTTCCGTTCTGGCCCCCTGCTGGTTCGTCGCCACCCGGCAGAGCGCCGGTCGCGGCCGGCGCGGGCGCCCTTGGGATTCCCGGCCGGGCAATCTCTATGCCTCGCTGCTGCTGGTCGACCCCGCTCCGCCGGTGCGCCAGCCCGAGCTGTGCTTCGTCGCCGCTTTGGCGCTTTATGACGCGGTGCGCGCCGTCACCGGCATCGACCCCTTGCGCATCGGCGTGAAATGGCCGAACGACGTGCTGATCGACGGCGGCAAGCTCGCCGGCATCCTGCTGGAAGGCACGATGACGGCGGACGGGCGCGGTGCGACGGTGATCGGCTTCGGCGTCAACTGCGCACGCAGCCCCGAGGACACGCCCTATCCGACGGTGAGCCTGGCCAGCGCCGGCTTCCCGACCGAACCGGATTCGCTGCTGGCGGCGCTCGACGCCGCCATGCTGGACCGGCTGGCGCAGTGGGATCGCGGCGAGGGTTTCCCGCGCACGCGCGAATCCTGGCTGCGCTGCGCGTTCGGCCTCGGGCGGGCGGTGACGGTGCGGCTGCAGGGCCGCGAGACGGAAGGCATATTCGAGGCGCTGGATTTTTCCGGCGCGCTGGTTCTGCGGCGCCCGGACGGGGTGCGCGAGACGATACGCGCCGGCGACATCTTTCCGTCGTCGGCGGGGCAAGCACGGTGAAAGCCGGCGTGAAGAAAGGCAAGTGAGTGATCAAGTCTTCGGACGAGCTGGTGTTCGCCGCGCTGGGGGGCGTCGGCGAGATCGGCATGAATCTCGGGCTCTACGGGTTCGGTCCGCGCCACAAGCGGCAATGGCTGGTGGTGGATCTCGGCATTTCCTTCGCCGGGCCCGACGTGCCGGGTGTCGACATCATCATGCCGGACATCACCTTCCTTGACGCCGAGCGCGAGCGCATCGTCGGCCTGGTGCTGACCCATGGTCATGAGGACCATGTCGGGGCGCTGGTCGACCTGTGGCCGCGCCTCGGCTGCCCGGTCTACACCACGCCCTTCACCGCCGCGCTGGCGGAAGCCCGCCGGCTCGGGGAGCCCGGCGCGCCGAAGATCCCGTTTCGCGTGGTGCCGACCGGTGGGCGTACGACGATCGGGCCGTTCGACGTCGAGTTCGTGCCGGTCGCGCATTCCATCCCCGACAGCCACGCGCTGGCGATCCGCACTTCGCTCGGCCTTATCGTGCATACCGGCGACTGGAAGATCGACCCGACGCCGGTGGTCGGCAACGTCACCGATCCCGCCCGCTTCACCGCGCTCGGCGACGAGGGCGTGCGGGCGGTGATCTGCGATTCCACCAATGCCATCCGCGACGGCGTCTCCCCCTCGGAAGCCGATGTCGGGCTGGTACTGGCCGATATCATGCGCGCCTCGCCCAACCGCGTGGCGGTGACCACCTTCGCCTCGAACGTGGCGCGCATCCGCTCGGTGGCGGAAGCGGCGCATTCGGTCGGCCGCGAGGTGGTGCTGGTCGGCCGCGCCATGGAGCGGGTGATCACCGTGGCACGCGAGCAGGGGCTGCTCAATGGCCTGCCGCCGTTCCGCTCGGTGGATGCCTATGGCTTCCTGCCGCGCGACAAGGTGGTGGCGATCCTGACCGGCAGCCAGGGCGAGCCGCGCGCAGCGATGTCGCGCATCGCCTCCGACGATCATCCCGAGATCGCGCTGTCGGCCGGCGACCACGTGATCTTCTCCTCGCGCACCATTCCCGGCAATGAGCGCGAGGTGAACCGCATCATCAACGCTCTGGTGCTCCAGGGTGTGAAGGTGACGACGGATCGCGACGCGCTGGTGCATGTCTCCGGCCATCCGCGCCGCGGCGAGCTGGAGCAGATGTACCAGTGGCTGCGTCCGCGCATTTCGGTGCCGGTGCATGGCGAGCCGCTGCATCTGTCCGAGCATGCCGATCTCGCCCGCCGCATGGGGGCAAAGCAGGTGGTGCGCATCGTCGACGGCGACGTGGTGCGCCTGATCGGCGAGGATCCGAGCCACGATGCCGAGGTGATCGAGGAGATCCCCGTCGGCAAGCTGTACAAGGACGGCATGGTGCTGGTCGGCGATGCCGATCCGGCGATCGCCGAGCGCAGGCGGCTGTCCTTCGCCGGCGTCGTCTCGGTCGCGGTGGCGATGACCAGCAAGGGCGAGGTGGTGGGCGATCCGATGATCGACCTCACCGGCATCCCGCAGACCGGCGTCGGCGGGCGGCCGCTCGACGAGGTGGTGGAAGACGCGGTGCTGGACTGCCTCGACGGCCTGCCCAAGCCGCGCCGGCGCGACCCGGACGCGGTGGCGGAATCGCTGACCCGCGCGGTGCGCTCGCAGGTGAACGCTGCCTGGGGCAAGAAGCCGCTCTGCCACGTGCTGGTGATCACGGTATGAAGGTCGCCGCCTGAGCATGTGACGGCGGGGAGGAAGTGTCATGATCGGCCGTCTCAATCATGTCGCCATCGCGGTGCCTGACCTCGCGGCGGCGAGCGCGCGCTACCGCGACACGCTCGGTGCCAAGGTCTCGGCGCCGATCGACCAGCCCGAGCATGGCGTGACGACGGTGTTCATCGAACTGCCGAACACCAAGGTCGAGTTGCTGGGCCAGCTGGGCGAGGGATCGCCGATCGGCAAGTTCCTGGAGCGCAACCCGGACGGCGGTATCCACCACATCTGCTACGAGGTGGACGACATCCTCGCCGCGCGCGACCGGCTGACGGCGGCGGGCGCGCGGGTGCTGGGCACGGGCGAGCCGCGCATCGGCGCGCATGGCAAGCCGGTGTTGTTCCTGCATCCCAAGGATTTCAACGGCACCCTCGTCGAACTGGAACAGGCCTGAACCATGTTCGGTATCGGCACCTATATCGCCATCTACTTCATCGTCTGGTGGACGGTGATCTTCATGACGCTGCCCTTCGGCGTGCGCTCGCAGCACGAGGACGGGGTGGTGCAGGATGGCACCGAGCCGGGCGCTCCGCAGCGCCCGCTGCTGCTGCGCAAGGCCATCGCCACCACGCTGATCGCGGCCGTGATCGTCGGGCTGTTCGCCTTCCTGGTGGAGACGCACCGGCTGCGGCTCGACATGTTCCCGATGCCATTCAAGGTCGATTGACGCGGGTAGGGCGGCCGGCGAGGGCGGCAACGCCGCGTCGATGTCGGTTTGTTGAACGGCGGGTCGGCCGGCGAGGGATTCAAGACCACGCAATTTCCGGGAGTGTCATAGGCGCTGCCGGACCGTTCATGACAGCGCCGGGAATGTGGCACGTGAGTGGGACGGTTCCGGCAAAACCGTCATCGCGACAACGTCGTGACGAGCGACGCACTGTGACACAGAGGCAAAAAAAGAGGCGGGATCCTCGGATCCCGCCTTCTCTTTCTCATGGCCGCCCGCACCTGGTTCCGTCCCGATTTACGGTGATCTGCCAGGGGGCTTTCTTGCCGATCATTCCTCCCGAGACCCGGGCCGAACGCCGCGCGAGAGCGTGGACGGGCGGTCCCCTTTCTTGAGGATTGCAACATAGGCCGGAATGAACCGGCTTGTCATCCTTGCGCCGCAATAGATCGTTTGTGCAGCGCAATAGTCAAAAGTGCAGCGAAGGCGCGGCGACCGTTCAAATTGCTGTCGTCACAGGGCGTGGAGGGATGGAGAGGCGGGCGAGGGCTTGTCTTTTTGTCGCCGATCCGGTTTCACTCGGCACCGCTTTTCCGGCCAACCGCGCCGGTCGAATCGAAAGTCCCGTCCGATGCGCCTGTCCCGCTACTTCCTTCCGATCCTGCGCGAAGTGCCGAAGGAAGCCGAAATCGTCTCGCACCGGCTGATGCTGCGCGCTGGCATGGTCCGGCAGGAGAGCGCCGGCATTTATGCCTGGCTGCCGCTCGGCAAGAAGGTGCTGGACAAGATCTGCGCCGTCATCCGCGAGGAGCAGAACCGCTCCGGCGCCATCGAGATCATGATGCCGACCATCCAGTCGGCCGATCTCTGGCGCGAGAGCGGTCGCTATGACGACTACGGCAAGGAGATGCTCCGCATCAAGGATCGGCACGAGCGGGACATGCTCTACGGGCCGACCAACGAGGAGATGCTCACCGAGATCGTCCGGGCCTATGTGAAGTCCTACAAGGACCTGCCGCTGAACCTCTACCACATCCAGTGGAAGTTCCGCGACGAGGTGCGCCCGCGCTTCGGCGTCATGCGTTCGCGCGAGTTCCTGATGAAGGACGCCTATTCGATCGATCTCGACTTCGAGAATGCGGTCATCGCCTATAACCGCATGTTCGTCGCCTATCTGCGCACCTTCGCCCGGCTGGGGCTGACGGCGATCCCGATGGTCGCCGACACCGGCCCGATCGGCGGCAATCACAGCCACGAATTCATCATCCTTGCCTCCACCGGCGAGAGCGAGGTGTTCTGCCACGCCGACTATCTCGACATGCCGCCCCCGGCGGCCGAGATCGATTTCCGCGACCCGGCGGCGCTGCAGGCGGCGGTCGACCAGTGGACCAGCCTCTACGCCGCCACCGAGGAGAAGCACGACGTCGCCGCCTTCGAGGCGGTCGAGGAGGGCAAGCGCCTCTCGGCCCGCGGCATCGAGGTAGGCCACATCTTCTATTTCGGCACCAAATATTCCGAGCCGATGGGCGCCAAGGTCACCGGGCCGGACGGCGTCGAGCGCCCGGTGCATATGGGCTCCTACGGCATCGGCCCCTCGCGCCTGGTGGCGGCGATCATCGAAGCCTCGCATGACGAGAACGGCATCATCTGGCCGGACGCCATCGCGCCGTTCCAGGTCGGCATCCTCAACCTGAAGGTCGGCGACGCCGGCACCGACGCCGCCTGCGAGCAGCTCTATGCGACGCTGACCGCCAAGGGCGTCGACGTGCTCTACGACGACACCGAGGAGCGGCCCGGCTCGAAATTCGCCACCGCCGACCTCATCGGCCTGCCCTGGCAGATCATCGTCGGGCCCAAGGGGCTCGCCGCCGGTACAGTGGAGCTGAAGCGCCGGGCGGATGGCGCGCGCGAGAACCTGTCGGTCGAGTCTGCACTCGCCCGCGTTCTCGGCTGAGCCGGAAGGCGGCGGAGGCGAGATGGCAGTCAAGAGCGCAGGCAAAAGCGCAAGTAACGGTGCGGCCGGAGAGGCCGCTCCGGCGGCCGAGCCGGCCGGCACGCGTCCGTTCAGCGCCTTCGAATGGATGCTGTCGCTGCGCTATCTGCGCGCCCGCCGCAAGGAGGGCTTCATCTCGGTCATCGCCGGCTTCTCCTTCCTCGGCATCATGCTGGGGGTGGCGACGCTGATCATCGTCATGGCGGTGATGAACGGCTTCCGCACCGAGCTCCTGTCGAAGATCCTCGGCCTCAACGGCCACCTGCTGGTGCAGCCGATCGACAGCCCGCTGACCGACTACGAGGCCGTCGCCATGCGCATTGCCGGCGTGCCGGGCATCAAGCTTGCCGTGCCGCTGATCGAAGGGCAGGCGCTGGCCTCCTCGGCCTTCAACGCCTCGGGCGTGCTGGTGCGCGGCATCTCGGAGTCCAATCTCCGGGCGCTGCCCTCGATCGGCTCCAATATCCGCGAAGGTACGCTGCAGGGCTTCGACACCGGCGAGGGCATCGCCATCGGCAAGCGCCTCGCCGACCAGCTCTCGTTGCATGCCGGCGACAACATGACCCTGGTGTCGCCGCGAGGCTCGGTCACGCCGATGGGCACCAGCCCGCGCATCAAGGCCTACCGGATTGCCGCGATCTTCGAGATCGGCATGTCGGAATATGACAGCGCCTTCGTGTTCATGCCGCTGCCGGAGGCGCAGGCCTATTTCAACAAGGATGGCGACGTCACCGCCATCGAGGTCTACACCGACAATGCCGACGCCATGGAGAAATACCGGGCGGCGGTGCAGCAGGCGGCGCAGCGACCAGTCTACATCGTCGACTGGCGACAGCGGAACGCCACCTTCTTCAACGCGCTGCAGGTGGAACGGAACGTGATGTTCCTCATCCTCACGCTCATCGTGGTGGTGGCGGCGTTCAACATCGTCTCCGGCCTCAACATGCTGGTGAAGGACAAGGGCCGCGACATCGGCATATTGCGCACCATGGGCGCCTCGCGCGGGGCGATCATGCGCATCTTCCTCGTCACCGGCGCGGCCATCGGCGTGGTCGGCACGCTGGCCGGCTTCCTGCTCGGTCTCGTCGTGTGCCTGAACGTCGAGGAAATCCGCCAGTTCATCTCCTGGCTGACCGCCACCGAGCTGTTCTCGCCGGAACTCTACTACCTGTCGCGCCTGCCGGCGGAGATGAATGCCGGCGAGACCACCTCGGTGGTGATCATGGCGCTGATCCTTTCCTTCCTCGCTCCGCTCTACCCGTCTTGGCGCGCCGCGCGCCTCGATCCGGTGGAAGCGCTGCGCTACGAGTGAGGCGGAGATGGCTGCCGCGCTGCGCCTTCAAAGCATCGAACGCCGCTACCTCCAGGGGGAGGGCACGCTGGAAATCCTGCGCGGCGCCGATTTCGCGGTGATGGAGGGCCAGTCGGTGGCGCTGGTCGCACCGTCCGGCACCGGGAAGTCGACGCTGCTGCATATTGCCGGCCTTCTCGAGCATCAGGACGCCGGCGAGGTCTATCTCGGCGAGCAGGCGACGGCTGGCCTGCCAGACGCCGAGCGCACCCGCATCCGCCGCACCGATATCGGCTTCGTCTACCAGTTCCACCACCTGCTGCCGGAATTCTCGGCGCTGGAGAACGTGATGCTGCCGCAGATGATCCGGGGCCTCGCCAAGCGCGAGGCGGCGGCGCGTGGCAAGGAGCTGTTGAGCTATCTTGGTCTTGCCAAGCGGCTCGACCATCGGCCCGGCGAGCTCTCCGGCGGCGAGCAGCAGCGGGTCGCCATCGCCCGCGCGGTGGCCAATGCGCCGCGGGTACTGCTGGCCGACGAGCCGACCGGCAATCTCGATCCGCACACCGCCGACCACGTGTTCCACGCGTTGCAGCAGCTGGTCGAGGCTACCGGATTGGCGGCGGTGATCGCCACTCACAATCTCGATCTCGCCGCCCGCATGCACCGCCGGGTGACGCTTCAGGACGGCGCCGTCGTCGAACTCGCCTGATCGTGTGATAATTTTCCTTGCCGCGCCGACCGGCAGCCGCAATAATTTCGGGAGATGCCTCGGATCCAGCTGAGGAGCTCACCGGATGGATGTCCTGTGGCTTGATCATCTGACGATGTTGTCCATCGCCGTGCTTGCTGCGGTGTTGCTGATCGTCGTGCTGCGCCTGTTCGGTATACGCCACGTGCGGCCAGTCGCCGAGCGACAATTGGCGGGCGATGGCGGCTATCACTACGTGGTCCATCCCACCGACACCCACCGGGCGAAGATCGGCCGCTTCTCCGAGCTAGCCGCCACGGCCTCCGGCTATGACTGCGTCGCCGAACTGGTGCCGGAGACCTCGAAGGCGCGCGACGTCCGCATCCATGTGGTGGTGGAAGGGGCGACGGTCGGCGAGATCGCGCGCATGGAGGTCCGCAGCTTCATGACGGCGATGGGGGGCCAGCCGGCCCGCTGCGACGCGGTGATCGTCGCCCATCGCGAGACTGCGCGCGGTCATTCCGTGAGGCTGGATCTCGACTGGCCGCCGCGCCTTTCCTGACACGCGCCGACGCAGAATTTGCCGACGATTCGACGCGTCGCGTTAGCGCTTTCGCAACCAAGGACAAGAACGCAAAGAGAACAAAACTTGACGTGAAGATGTTTATCCCCGATGTTCTCTATATGTTCCGCGTCAATCACGCCGCAGGGGAGAACGTCATGATCCGCATCTTGCTTCAGGAAGTCGCCGCGCTGTCCTCCATCGGCCTGTTCGTGGCCATGATCGGCATCTGGGCCGGGGTATTCACCGGCGTCTGAGGATGGCGGGGAAAGCGGTCGTCCTCGCGCGGACGCGAGTGGCGTCGCCCGCCGCCATCCCCCACCATGCAGGTTGGTGAGTCGCGAGCAGGAGGAAGATCATGGCCGAGGCGGATGTCGGGTTCGTGCATCTCCACGTCCATTCCTCCTATTCGCTGCTGGAAGGGGCGTTGCCGGTCGGCAAGCTCGCCGAGCTGGTGAAGAAGGACCGCCAGCCCGCCATCGCCCTGACCGACACCGGCAATCTGTTCGGCGCGCTGGAATTCTCCGAGAAGATGGCCGGCGCCGGCATCCAGCCCATCGTCGGCTGCTCGCTCGCCATCGATTTCGGCGACCAGGCGGGAAGGGGCCCGGCGCATGCCCAGCGCCCGCGCATCGTGCTGCTCGCCGCCGACGAGACCGGCTGGGGCCATCTGATGGAGCTGGTGTCGCGCTCCTATCTCGACACCGCCGATGACGGCGCCCCGCACATCAAGTCCGACTGGCTGGAGGCGCACCATGCCGGGCTGATCGCGCTCACCGGCGGACCGTCCGGCCCGATCGACAAGGCGCTGGCGCTCGGCGCGCCCGATGTGGCGGCGCAGCGGCTGGAGGCGCTCAAGGCGCTGTTCGGCGACCGGCTCTATGTCGAGGTGCAGCGCCACGGCATCGGCGAGGAGCGCCGGGTCGAACGGTCGCTCATCGATCTCGCCTATCGGCTGGAACTGCCGCTGGTCGCCGCCAACGAGCCGTTCTTCGCCGCGCAGGACGATTATGAGGCGCATGACGCGCTGATCTGCATCGCCGAGGGCCGCCTCGTCGCCGAGGACGGTCGCCGCCAGCTCACCCCCCAGCACCGCTTCCGCACCCGCGCGGAGATGATGGAGCTGTTCGCCGATCTGCCGGAGGCGCTGGCCAACACCATCGAGGTCGCGCGGCGCTGCGCCTATCGCCCGCGCACGGTGAAGCCGATCCTGCCGCGCTTCACCATGGAGCGCGACGAGGCCGAGGAACTGCGCGTGCAGGCGGAGGAGGGGCTCGCCGCCCGCCTCGGCGTCCACGGCCCGGCGCCGGGGCTGACCGAGAAGGACTATCAGGAGCGGCTCGCCTTCGAGCTGTCCATCATCGAGAAGATGAAGTTCCCCGGCTACTTCCTGATCGTGTCGGACTTCATCAAATGGGCGAAGGCGCACGGCATCCCGGTGGGGCCGGGGCGTGGGTCGGGTGCCGGCTCGCTGGTCGCCTACTCGCTGACCATCACCGATCTCGACCCGCTGCGCTTCGGCCTGCTGTTCGAGCGCTTCCTCAATCCCGAGCGCGTGTCGATGCCGGACTTCGACATCGATTTCTGCCAGGAGCGCCGCGACGAGGTGATCCGCTATGTGCAGCAGCGCTACGGGCGCAACCAGGTGGCGCAGATCATCACCTTCGGTACGCTGCAGGCGCGCGGCGTGCTGCGCGACGTCGGCCGGGTGCTGGAAATGCCCTATGGCCAGGTCGACAAGCTGTGCAAGCTGGTTCCGCAGAACCCGGCCAACCCGGTCACGCTGAAGCAGGCGATCAATGACGAGCCGCGCCTGCAGGCCGAGGCCGAGGCGAACCCGGTGGTGAAGCGGGCCTTCGACATCGCCACCAAGCTGGAGGGGCTGAACCGCCACGCCTCCACCCACGCCGCCGGCATCGTGATCGGCGACCGGCCGCTGGCCCAGCTGGTGCCGCTGTACCGAGACCCGCGTTCCGACATGCCGGTGACGCAATACAACATGAAGTGGATCGAGCAGGCCGGGCTGGTGAAGTTCGACTTCCTCGGCCTGAAGACGCTCACCACCTTGCAGACCGCCGTCCGGCTGGTGGCCCAGCGCGGCATCGAGCTCGATCTCTCCACCATCCCGCTCGACGACAAGAAGAGCTACGCCATGCTCACCCGCGGCGAGACGGTGGGCGTGTTCCAGGTGGAAAGCGCCGGCATGCGGCGGGCGCTGGTCGACATGAAGCCGGACCGGCTGGAGGATATCATCGCGCTGGTGGCGCTTTATCGCCCGGGCCCGATGGCCAACATCCCGGTCTATTGCGCGGTGAAGAACGGGCAGGAAGAGGCCGTCTACGCCCATCCGGCACTGGAGGGCAGCCTCAAGGAGACCTACGGCGTCATCATCTACCAGGAACAGGTGATGCAGATCGCGCAGACCCTGTCGGGCTATTCGCTCGGCGAGGCGGACCTGCTGCGCCGCGCCATGGGCAAGAAGATCCGCGCCGAGATGGACAAGCAGCGCGAGCGCTTCGTCGACGGCGCGGTGGAAAACAAGGTGCCGAAGGCCAAGGCGTCGGAGATCTTCGACCTGCTGGCCAAGTTCGCCGATTACGGCTTCAACAAGAGCCATGCGGCGGCCTATGCGCTGGTGTCGTACCAGACCGCCTATCTGAAGGCGAACTACGCCACCGAGTTCCTCGCCGCCTCGATGACGCTCGACATGGGCAACACCGACAAGCTCGCCGAATTCCGCCAGGATGCGCAGCGGCTCGGCATCACGGTGGTGCCGCCCTCGGTGAACCATTCGGGCCGGGAGTTCGCGGTGAAGGACGGGCGCATCCTCTACGCGCTCGCTGCCATCAAGGGCGTCGGCGTGCAGGCGGTGGACGCCATCGTCGAGGCGCGCGGTGACAGGCCGTTCCGCGACCTCGCGGATTTCGCCGCCCGCATCAACGCCAAGGCGCTCAACAAGCGCACCATGGAGAGCCTGGTGAATGCCGGCGCCTTCGATGCGCTGGAGCCGAACCGCGCCCGCGCCTCGGCGGCGATTGAGGCGGTGATGGGCCATGCCGCCGCCGCCGGTGCCGAGGCGGCGCTCGGGCAGGGCAACATGTTCGGCGGTCCGTCGACGGCGGCGGATTTGCGCATTCCCGCCGTCGAACCCTGGCTGCCGGCGGAGAAGCTGCAGAAGGAATATGACGCCATCGGCTTCTTCCTCACCGGCCACCCGCTCGACGATTACGGCAAGACGCTCGAGCGCTTCCGCGTGCAGCGCTGGAGCGACTTCTCCCGCTCGGTGCGCGCCGGCGCCACCGCCGGTCGGCTGGCCGCCACGGTGGTGAGCAAGCAGGAGCGCCGCACCAAGACCGGCAACAAGATGGGCATTGTCGGCCTGTCCGATCCCTCCGGCCAGTTCGAGGCGGTGCTGTTCTCCGAATCGCTGAACCAGTTCCGCGACCTTCTGGAGCCGGGGAGGGCGCTGCTGCTGCACGTCGCCGCCGAATTGCAGGGCGAGGACGTGCGCGCCCGCATCCAGACCTGCGAGCCGCTCGACGAGGCGGCCACCAAGATGCAGAAGGCGCTGCGCATCTTCCTGCGCTCGCCGGACCCGCTGGAGAGCGTGGCGTCGCGGCTCGGCGCGCTCGGTGGCGGGCGCGGCGACGGCGAGGTGGCCTTCGTGCTGCTGCTCGGCGAGCGCGGCGAGACCGAGGTGGAGGTGAAGCTGCCCGGCCGCTTCGGCCTGTCTCCGCAGATCGCCGGCGCCATCAAGGCGGTGCCCGGCGTGGTGGCGGTGGAGATGGCCTGAGCCCCCGACTGGCCGAGGATCTGTCCGGCCGTGTAGGTAGCGGGGCGCGCGATGGTGCCGCTCCGTCAGTCAATGGCGTGGCCGCCGGCCTTGTCGCTCTTGCCTAACACCGCCACCTCGCGTATATGCCGCGCCATCCCGCACGCGGACCTCGCGGCCGGGTCCTCTTCCTATGGTCGAGACCCGTCGCCGCTCCGGTGCCGATGCCGAATTCCCGGCACGGCCAAGTCCGCGGAGGCTAACCGGAAGAGAGACGACCATGGCACTCCCCGATTTCACCATGCGCCAGCTGCTTGAAGCTGGTGTGCACTTTGGGCATCAGTCCCACCGCTGGAACCCGAAGATGGCCCCGTTCATCTTCGGCACCCGCAACAACATCCACATCATCGACCTCGCCCAGACGGTGCCCTCGCTGGCCCGCGCGCTGCAGGTGGTGTCCGACACCGTGGCCCGTGGCGGCCGCGTGCTGTTCGTCGGCACCAAGCGCCAGGCGGCCGATGCCGTCGCCGATGCTGCCAAGCGCTCGGCGCAGTACTATGTGAACTCCCGCTGGCTCGGCGGCATGCTGACCAACTGGAAGACCATCTCCCACTCCATCGCCCGCCTGAAGAAGCTCGAAGAGCTGCTCAATGCCGGCGAGGGCGTCGGCTACACCAAGAAGGAGCGCCTGACGCTCCAGCGCGAGAAGGAAAAGCTTGATCGCGCGCTTGGTGGTATCCGCGACATGGGCGGTCTGCCGGACCTGCTGTTCGTGATCGACACCAACAAGGAAGACCTGGCGGTCGCCGAGGCGCGTCGCCTGGGCATTCCGGTGGCGGCGATCCTCGACACCAACTGCGATCCGGACGGCATCTCCTACCCGGTGCCGGGCAATGACGACGCCGGCCGCGCCATCAACCTCTATTGCGACCTGATCGCCCGTGCCGCCATCGACGGCATCGGCCGCGCCCAGGGCGATTTCGGTGTCGACATCGGCGCCGCCGAAGTGCCGATGATCGAGGACCTGCCGGCCGAGGCCGCCTGGTCGTCCTTCGAGCCGCTGTCCGGCCCGCGCGGCCCGGCCGACGACCTGAAGAAGCTGACCGGCGTTTCCCCGGCCATCGAGAAGAAGCTGACCGATCTCGGCATCTTCCACTTCTCGCAGATCGCCGGCCTCGACGCCGCTGACGCCCACCGCCTCGGCGAGGAAGTCGGCCTGCCGGGTCGTGTGGACGGCTGGATCGCCCAGGCCAAGGGGCTCACCGCCGAGGTCGAGTGACCTGACGCGGACGGCTCGCGGCAGCTTCGCGCTGCCGCTTGGATCATGAATACGCGGCCGGCCCGGAACCCTCCGGCCGGCCGTGTCGTCAAATGACACATGCGCGAATGATACGTCGCACGTGACACCTGCGATTCGTGTCGATTGGAATGAGGAACGGGATATGGCCAACATCACCGCGGGCATGGTGAAGGAGCTGCGCGAGAAGACCGGCGCCGGCATGATGGATTGCAAGAACGCGCTGGGCGAGGTCGAGGGCGACATCGAGGCCGCCATCGACTGGCTGCGCAAGAAGGGCCTCGCCAAGGCCGCCAAGAAGGCCGGCCGCGTCGCCGCCGAAGGCCTGATCGGGCTCGCGCTCGCCGGCACCAAGGGCGTGGTGGTCGAGGTGAACTCCGAGACCGACTTCGTCGCCCGCAACGAGCAGTTCCAGGCGCTGGTGCGGAACATCGCCCAGGTCGCGCTGGCGGCCGGCGACGACGTCGCGGCCATCGGCGCGGCGGCCTATCCGGCCGGCGGCACCGTCAGCGAGGCGATCTCCAGTGCCGTGGCCACCATTGGCGAGCACATGAACCTGCGCCGCGCCAAGGAGCTCTCGGTGAACGCCGGCGTCGTCGCCAGCTACATCCACGGCTCGGTGGGCGAGGGGCTCGGCAAGATCGGCGTGCTGGTCGCGCTCGAATCGACCGGCAAGGCCGATGAACTCGCGGCCCTCGGCCGCCAGATCGCCATGCATGTCGCTGCCGCCAACCCGCAGGCGCTCGACGCCGCCGGCATCGACGCCGATGTCGTCGCCCGCGAGCGCGGCGTGCTGGCCGAAAAGGCCAAGGCCTCCGGCAAGCCGGACAACGTCGTCGAGAAGATCGTCGAGAGCGGCCTGAAGACCTTCTACAAGGAAGTGACGCTGGTCGAGCAGGCCTTCATCCACGAGCCCTCCAAGACCGTCGCCCAGGCGGTGAAGGAGAGCGAGGGCAAGGTCGGCGCGCCGGTCAAGATCGCCGGCTTCGTGCGCTTCGCCCTCGGCGAGGGCGTGGAGAAGCAGGAGAGCGACTTCGCCGCCGAGGTCGCCGCCGCCGCCGGCGCCTGAGACGCAGCACGCGTTTGTTGATAAGACCACGCCGGGCCGCCACGAGGCGCGCCCGGCGTGCTTTAGTATGAGGCGGGGCGTGTCGGCGCCGCGCACAGCATGAAAAGGTGCCTCATGTCCGAGACGGGCGAACCCCAGGAAGTGTCCTACCGGCGCGTGCTGGTGAAGGTGTCCGGTGAAGCCCTGATGGGCAGCGAGGCGTTCGGCCTGCACTGGCCGACCATCGAGGGCATCGCCCGCGATCTCGCCGACGCCCACAAGGCCGGCGCCGAAGTGGCCGTTGTGGTGGGCGGCGGCAACATATTGCGCGGCGCCAGCGTCGCCGGCCGTGGCCTCGACCGCGCCACCGCCGACCATATGGGCATGCTGGCGACGGTGATGAACGCGCTGGCGCTGGAGAAGGCGATCGAGGAGGCCGGCACGCCGGCCCGCACCCTCTCCGCCATTCCGATGCCGACCATCTGCGAGCCCTATGCCCGCCAGACCGCCTCGCGCCATTTGTCGCGCGGGCGCATCGTCGTGCTGGCCGGCGGCACCGGCAATCCGTATTTCACCACCGACACCGGTGCCGTGCTGCGCGCCGCCGAGCTCGAATGCGACGCGGTGATGAAGGCAACGAATGTCGACGGCGTGTATACCGCCGATCCCAAGCGAGACCCCGACGCGGTGCGCTATGAGCGTCTCACCCATGACGAGGCGCTCGCCAAGGATCTGAAGGTGATGGACGCCGCCGCCTTCGCGCTGGCGCGTGAGGCGAAGCTGCCGATCATCGTGTTCTCCATCCGCCAGCCCGGTGCCATCGAGGATGCCGTGCGGGGGAGAGGGCGCTCCACCACCGTGGCGCCCTGACCGGGCGTCGATGCCGCGCTGCGGCATGCAATAAGGCGCCTGCGCGCTTGCCTCGCGCGGCAAACCATTTGATATAGCCGGGTCCGGCCGCTTGCGGCGCTGGTGCCGCGTCGAGCGGACCGCGTCATGCAGGCCCGGCCTAGCAAGAAGAGGGTCCGCTATGAGCACTGGTCCGTCCGATATCGCCGATCTGAAGCGCCGCATGCAGGGCGCCATCGGTGTCCTGAAGCAGGAGCTGAGCGGCCTGCGTACCGGCCGCGCCTCGGCCAGCCTCCTGGAGCCGATCCAGGTGGATGCCTATGGCTCGCACATGCCGCTGAACCAGTGCGCCTCGGTGAACGTGCCGGAGCCGCGCCTGCTCTCGGTGCAGGTGTGGGATCGCAGCATGGTGTCGGCGGTGGAGAAGGCGATCCGCGATTCCAATCTCGGCCTCAATCCGCAGACCGAGGGGCAGGTGATCCGGGTGCGCATTCCCGAGCTTACTCAGGATCGCCGCCAGGAACTGGTAAAGGTCGCGCATAAATATGCCGAGGCTGCCCGTGTCTCGGTGCGCCATGTGCGCCGCGACGGCATGGACAGCCTGAAGAAAGCGGAGAAGGACGGCGACATCAGCGCCGACGAGCAGACCCGTCTGTCGGATCAGGTGCAGAAGGCCACCGACCAGTCGATCGCCGAGGTCGACCAGGTGCTGGCGACCAAGGAAAAGGAAATCCTGGCGGTTTGAGCGCGGGCCGGACGACGGCGCGGAGGCGGCCTTCTTGAAGATCGCGAAGTTCGACGTGTCAGACGATGCATCGGTCGAGGCGGGCCGGCCGGCTGCGGCCGAGCCCGGCGGCCCGGTGCCGCGGCACGTCGCCATCATCATGGATGGCAATGGCCGCTGGGCGACGTCGCACGGCCTGCCGCGCTTCGAGGGGCACCGGCGCGGCGTCGAGGCGGTACGGCGTACCATCGCCGCTGCCATCGAGCTCGGCATCGAGGCGCTGACCATCTTCAGCTTCTCCAGCGAGAACTGGACCCGTCCCGAGGGCGAGGTCGACGAACTCATGGGGCTGCTGAAGCTGTTCATCCGCCGGGACCTGCAGGATCTGCACGCCCGCAATGTGCGGGTGCGCATCCTCGGCGAGGGCCACCCGCGCGATGGCGAGATCCAGGCGATGCTGCGCGAGGCGGAAGGCATGACCGGCGGCAATACCGGGCTCACCCTCGCCGTCGCCTTCAACTACGGTTCGCAGAACGAGATCGCCCGCGCCGCCCGCGCCCTGGCGCGGGAAGTGGCGGCGGGGCGGCTGTCGCCGGAGGAGATCACCCCGGCGCGGTTGGCCGGCGCGCTCGACACGCAGGGCATGCCGCCGCTCGACCTTCTCATCCGCACCAGCGGCGAGCAACGGCTGTCGAACTTCCTGCTCTGGCAGGCGGCCTATGCCGAGCTGGTGTTCCTGCCGGTGCTGTGGCCGGATTTCGACCGCTCCTGGTTCGAGCAGGCACTCAAGGAATTCGCCGGCCGGGAACGGCGCTTCGGCGGCATCGATGCGGCGGGGCGCTCCTGAGTTGAACGTCGGTGCGGATTTCCTGCCGCGGCTGGGCTCGGCGCTGGTACTGGCGCCGCTGGTCATCGCCGCGGCGACATGGGGCGGGCGCCCTTTCGTGCTCTTGTGCTTCCTCGCCAGCCTGATGCTGCTGTGGGAGTGGGCGAAGATGGCGCGGCTGCCGCGGTTGCCGGTTCTCATCGCGCTCGGCGGCGGCGGCATCGCCGTCGCGCTGTTCGCGCTGGTGGCCGGCCGGCCGCTGCTGGCGCTGGCGCTGCCCGTGGGCGCGCTGGCGGCGGCACTGATCACGCGCGGCGCGCCGTCGCTGCGCGCCTGGGCGTTGGTCGGCGTGCTCTATGCCGGCGCCCTGGCGTTTTCGCTGACACGGCTGCGCCTCGATCTCGGCTACGGGCTGATCGCCATCGTCTGGCTGCTGGCAGTGGTGTGGAGCACCGACATCGCCGCCTATTTCTGCGGGCGGCTGATGGGGGGGCCCAAATTGTGGCCGCGCGTCAGCCCCAACAAGACCTGGTCGGGCGCCATCGGTGGCGCGCTGTTCGCCGTAGGAGCGGGCATGTTGACCGTCTGGCTGGCGGGGATCGATTCGTCGCTGCTCGCCGCGCCGGCGGCGCTCGCCGCCAGCGCCTGCAGCCAGGCCGGCGACCTGTTCGAGTCGGCGATGAAGCGCCGCTTCGGGGTCAAGGATTCGAGCCATCTCATTCCCGGCCATGGCGGCCTGATGGACCGGCTGGACGGGTTGGTGGCGGCGGCGGCCTTCGCCTGCCTGCTCGGCCTGTTGCGCAACCCCGCCTCGCCGGCGGCCGGGCTGCTGGTGTGGTGATAACAGGGCGCGGCCGGCGACAAATGTGGCTGGCTGCCGTCTCTCTGCCAAACTTGGCGGCGACACCATGGCGTCGATGTTGCACGCGAGCCGGTCGCGGCTCACGGTCGTCGTACAGATGAGGAAAGCGAAATGAGTGTGCTCTCGTCGATGGGTGGCAGCGCCGAATGGCTGCTGGGCTACCTCATCCCCTTCCTCTTCGTGCTGACGATCGTGGTGTTCTTCCATGAGCTCGGCCATTTCTGGGTGGCTCGCCGCGCCGGGGTGAAGGTGGTGGCGTTCTCCATCGGCTTCGGGCCGGAGATCGTCGGCTTCAACGATCGCCACGGCACCCGCTGGAAGCTGTCGGCGATACCGCTCGGCGGCTATGTGAAGTTCCTCGGCGACGACAACGCCGCCTCCGCTCCCGACCGCGACGGCCTCTCGCACATGACCGAGGCCGAGAAGAAGGTGAGCTTCTTCCACAAGTCGGTCGGCGCGCGCGCCGCCATCGTCGCCGCCGGTCCGATCGCCAACTTCATCCTCGCCATCGTCATCTTCGCCGGGCTGTTCATGACGGTGGGCCGGCAGGTGACGACGCCGCGCGTCGACGCCATCCAGGCCGGCAGCGCCGCCGAGAAGGCCGGCTTCCAGCCGCACGACCTGATCCTGTCGATCGACGGCGCGCCCATCGAATCCTTTGGCGACATGCAGCGCATCGTCAGCGCCAGCGCCGACGTGCCGCTCGCGGTGGAGATCGATCGCGGCGGCGAGCATCGCACGCTGACCGCGACGCCGGATCGTCGTGAGATCACCGATACGTTCGGCAACGTGCACCGCATCGGCGTGCTCGGCATCTCCCGCTCGACCGGGGCCGGGGAGGTGACGACCCAGCGATTCGGCCCGGTGGAGGCGGTCAGCCTCGCCGGCAAGGAGGTGTGGTTCATCGTCGACCGCACCTTCTCCTATCTCGGCGGGGTGATCACCGGGCGCGAATCCGCCGACCAGCTGGGCGGGCCGATTCGCATCGCCCAGGTGTCGGGGCAGGTGGCGACCTTCGGAATCGGCGCGCTTTTGCAGCTGGCGGCGGTTCTGTCGGTTTCGATCGGTCTTCTTAACCTCTTTCCCGTACCGTTGCTGGATGGCGGACACCTGCTGTTCTACGCCATCGAAGCGCTGCGCGGCCGCCCGCTCAGCGATCGGGCGCAGGAGGTCGGTTTCCGCATCGGGCTTGCCTTGGTCCTGATGCTTATGCTGTTTGCGACGTGGAACGATATTCTCAATATATCAAAATCTTGACGCCTCTCTGCCCAAGCGTTGCCGGTGTGCCACGGCGACGGGAAAAGGCAATCAGGCGGCGGGGGCTTCGGTTTGCAGGCCTGGGAAAAGCTTGTACAAGCGGAGCGCTGGATGAAAGATCGCGCCTGTCCGCGCTTGCGTGGACGGCGTCGCTTCAGAACAACGGTAAGGTTGCGCACCAAATGGCTGTAAGTATCCGGTTCGTGAGTAAGATGGCTTCGGTCCTGGGCGTCGTCGCCCTTGTGACCGTGGCGGGGGTCGCCGGATCCATTGTCGCGCCTGTTAGCGCCGTCGCGCAGACCGCGAATTCCATTGTTGTCGAAGGCAATCGCCGCGTTGATGCCGAGACCATCCGCTCCTATTTCGGGACGCCGCCGCTGACGCCGGCGAAGATCGACGAGGGCCTGAAGGCGCTGTACGC
>NZ_JAHBGF010000030.1 GCF_018390695.1 Ancylobacter sonchi
AGATGCCAATGGGGCGAGCCGACGAGGCGGCCCTGACCGCCGACATCATCGCGCTGGCCACCCAGTATGGGCGCTACGGCTACCGGCGCATCACAGCCCTTCTACACAGGGCGTGCTGGGTGGTGAACGTGAAGCGCGTGGAGCGGATCTGGCGGCGGGAGGGGCTCAAGGTGCCGCACAGGCAGCCGAAGAAGGGCCGTCTCTGGCTCAACGACGGCTCCTGCATTCGGCTGCGACCGGAATATCCCAATCACGTTTGGTCCTACGACTTCGTCGAAGACCGTACCCATAATGGCAAGAAGTTCCGCATGCTGAACGTGATCGATGAGTTTACGCGGGAGTGCCTGGCGATCCGCATCGACCGCAAGCTCAACTCGACCACGGTCATCGATGTCCTATCGGACTTGTTCGTGCTTCGGGGCGTGCCGGGACACGTACGTTCCGACAACGGCCCGGAGTTCATCGCCAAGGCCGTCCGGGACTGGATCGCCGCGGTCGGCGCCAG
>NZ_JAHBGF010000031.1 GCF_018390695.1 Ancylobacter sonchi
GAGGCCCCCGCCGCCTCGTACTCCGCGTCCGACACACCCGACGCCAGCCCGGCCCCGGAAGCCACGACGACCTCCCCGCCAAGACCCGTCAGGCGCTTAACCGTGTCAACAGACCCCGATACACGGGGCTCGAGCGTGGGCTCGGAAAATACCGCTATACGCATGCGCCTTCCTCCCGAAAGGTCGTTTGTTGGTCTTTTCCGACCCTGCCCCGCGGCACGGCCGGCACTGTCACGGCTCGGAGGCCGGCCGATGCGCGGTCGTTGGCGTCGACCGTCCGGCCCGGACCTCTCGAAATCTTTTCCCGTCCCGACTGCGGCGTGACACCGCACCCTTGGGGGCCGATCCCGCAGCGCCCGCGCCGGAAACCCGCCCGCCGGCCCCACCGCAGAACGGAAGACGGCCTTGTATTGGTATACAGAATTCCGAATGCCAGCAAGGAGATTTCGTGCTTTTCCGCCGAGGAAATCGGCTGACCAAAGGTCATGTAGCCAGCACATAGTCCTACCGCGTCGCGCAAATGACACGTTGCACTGCAAAATAAGCAAGACAAGACAGCCTGCGGCTTTTGGTCCATAGAAGAGCACCCGGCAAAGCGAGCCGGAACAAGTGTTTAAACGGAGGAATCCATGTACAGCAGGCGGGAACGCGCGACGAAGATCGTGGCGACCCTCGGCCCGGCCTCGTCGAGCGCGGAGAAGATCAAGGCTCTGTACGCCGCCGGCGTCGACGTGTTCCGGCTGAACTTCAGCCACGGGACCCAGGCCGACCACGGGCGTGTGCTCGGCATCGTGCGCGAGCTCGAGCGCGAGGTGGGGCGGCCGATCGGCGTGCTCGCCGACCTGCAGGGCCCGAAGCTGCGCCTCGGCAAGTTCGAGGACGGCGCCATCACCGTTACCGCCGGCACCACGCTGCGCTTCGACACCGACCTGACGCCGGGCAACGCCAAGCGCGTGCCAATCCCGCACCCCGAGATCCTCGAGGCGCTGCATATCGGCTCCACCGTGCTGCTCGACGACGGCAAGGTGCGGGTGAAGGTGGTGCACAAGGGCCCCGGCTTCATCGAGGCCGAGGTGATCGCCGGCAACAGGCTGTCGAACAATAAGGGCTTCAACGTCCCTGACGTGATCCTGCCGGTGTCACCGCTGACCGAGAAGGACCGCGCCGACCTGTTCTTCGCGCTCGACCTCGGCGTCGAGTGGATCGCGCTGTCCTTCGTGCAGCGGCCGGAGGACGTGATCGAGGCGCGCGAGCTGATCCAGGACCGCGCCCGCATCAACCTGAAGCTGGAGAAGCCGGCGGCGATCGAGCACCTCACCCGCCTCACCGAGCTGTCGGACAGCATCATGGTGGCGCGCGGCGACCTCGGCGTCGAGCTGTCGCTGCCGGAGATCCCGGCGCTGCAGAAGCTCATCATCCGCGAATCCCGCCGCTTCGGCCGGCCGGTGATCGTCGCCACCCAGATGCTGGAATCGATGATCAGCGCCCCGGTGCCGACCCGCGCCGAAGTCTCCGACGTCGCCACCGCCGTCTATGACGGCGCCGACGCGGTGATGCTGTCGGCGGAAAGCGCCGCCGGCCAGTACCCGGTCGAGGCGGTCGCGATGATGGACCAGATCATCAAGAACGTCGAACGCGACCCCGGCTACCGCAAGATCATCGATTCGCAGCGGCCGGAAGAAGGCACCAGCGTCGCCGACGCCATCACCCAGGCCGCCTACAGCGCCGCCAACGCGGTCGATGCCGCCGCCATCGTCACCTACACGCTGTCCGGCACCACCACGCTGCACGCCGCACGCGAGCGGCCGCGCGTTCCGGTGCTCGGCATCGCCTCCAAGCTCGCCACCGCGCGCCAGCTGGTGATGAGCTACGGCGTGCATGTGATCTACGCGCCGGAGGAGATCCACACCTTCGGCGAGATGGCGACCAAGGCGACGCAGATGGCGATCGACTACGGCTTCGCCAGCGAGGGCGACCGCCTCGCCATCACCGCCGGCGTGCCCTTTGCCCAGCCCGGCACCACCAACGTGCTGCGCCTCGTCACCATCGACAAGGGCATGGTGGACCGCAAGCCGGGCAGCCCGCAGCCGGCGCCGCGCCCGCGCGCCAAGGGCGTGGAAGTCGGCGCGTCCGGCGCCTCCGAGGCGACCCGCAAGAGCGCCGAGCTGAAGCCGGCACCGCGCAAGCCGGCGGCCGGACGCCCGGCCTCGCGCTGAGGCCGGCAGGCCTTAGCCGACCCCGAAAGAAACAAGGCCCGTCGCGACAACGCGGCGGGCCTTTCCTTTTGTGCCAGCGCGGCAGCCGGGCCGCCGCGCTGTTCCGCTCGGCATGAGAAGGATCAAGCCGCCCGCCCGCCGGCCACATCCTTCACGTCCACGCCCAGCGCCACCGCCCGCGCCGCGAGCCGGGCACGGATCGCCGGCGGGAGCTGGCGCACCGACTTCACGCGCGGCCGGTCGATCTCGACCAGCGGCGTGGGCTCCTCGCCATACAGCGCCGCATAGTCGGCATGGTTGTCGAAGCGGCGGCGGCTGACATTGTCGACGAAGGTCTCCGCCGGCACGCCCTCGGCCAGCACCAGTGCGTGGCCGTCGAGCTCGACATGGTAGTAGACGAAGCTGAGCGGCATGTCGGCGTGCCGGACGATGCTGGTGCCGTTCACCAGCGCGCCCGCCTGAACCAGCAGCCCGTCGACGAGCAACGCATGGTCGGGCGACAGGAAAAGATCGCGCGCCGGCAGCCCCTCGCCCAGCGCACCGGCGCGGATGCGGACCGGCAGCACCTGCGCGGGATCGGCGAACAGCCGGCTCACCGTCCGCCGCGCCAGCCAGCGCACCGGCCGCGCCTCGCCGATGTTGGTGAGCACGAGATCGCCCGCCGCCAGCGTCTCGATGGCGACGGCGCCGGACGGGGTAGCGATCAGCGTCCCGGCCAGGAAGCAGGCGACGAAAGCGGCCGTCGTATCGACCGCGACGGAGCTCGTCGGGTTCGGCCCGACGGCGAAATAATAGTAGGCGCCAAACCTCTCAGCGATCCAGCCATTGGCCGCCGTGCCGACCAGCTTGTAGTAATTGTCGGTGTAGTTGTAGGCGCCGTTGTCATAGCGGGCGACCGGGACCGTGCTGCCGATCGCATAGGTGCCTTCGGCAACCACATAGGTCGCCCCGGCGGGAGAGGATCCGCCATTGGGGGTGAAGACCCCGTCGCTATAGGTTCCCGAAAAGAGCCGACTTTCGAAATCCGCCATCCATCTCCTCCGCCATAGGGCTCGCGCAACCGAACAAGCGCCCACATCGCCTCACGCGAAGACGCTACGAAATTGCAACGATATCGAGGATAGATTCGCGGCTCATGTCCTCTAGATGGAGGATGGGCGAGCAGAGAGGGATGCGGGCACCGCCGGAGGGATCAGCCGGCCCGCCGCAGCCACAGGCTCATCAGTTCGGCGCGGCTTCGCACGCCGAACTTGCGGAAGACGCGCGTGACATGCTGGTGCGCCGTCGAGACGGCGGTATCGATCTGGCGGGCGATGTCCTTCTCCGACGCCTTGGTGAGCAGCAATTGCAGCACCCGGCGCTCGGTCGGCGTCAGCGGCGAGGAGGCCAGCAGCAGGCCGTTGCCGAGCAGGAGCTGGCGGTGGAACCACTTGATACCGCGCAGCGCATAGGCGAGCCGCGCGATCTGCTCCTCGGTGAAGGTCTGCGCCGCATAGAAGCCGAAATGCGATTCGCAGTCCCGATTGAGCGGGAAGGCGACGAAGACCGCATCCTGCGTGCCGACCGACCCGTAATGGCGCTGGAAGAACGGCGTCTCGAACCAGGCGGGCGGCAAACCCTGCCGCAGCGAATAGGTGCGGAAGCTGCCGACATCCTTCAGCGGCAGCAGGAAGGAGGGATCGATTTCGCGCCGGTCCCAGATCTTCAGGATCTCCTTGAAATGCCCCTCCTCCGGCAGTGGCTCGACCGGCCGCAGCGCCTGCACCGCCGCCACCCGCCACCCCTGCAGCGGATCGTCGGCCGCCCCGCCATCGACGCGGATGGCGCCTGCCCAGGTGGCGTTCCACGCCCCGACATCCGCTGCCAGTTCCGCCATCAGATGCGCGACCGCCTGCGTCCAGTGACCGGCATCGACATCCGACACCTCGTCCCAGAGACGATGGATCCGCTCCTGACTTTCGGGGCTCATGCTGCGCAACGACGAATCCGGTGGGAAAAGAAAATATTTTCGACCGAATGTCGCAGCGCAGCAATGCCCTCGACAAGACTATTTTACCGTTTGCGATGCGGTGCGGCGCCGCAGGCGGAAGGACGTACCGGCGCGCGGGTACCCGTGTCAGTGCGCCCCGTCCGGCACGTTGCCGGCCGCCCCGGCGATGCCATCGAGGATCGCGGCGGCTTCCGGCGGCAGCACGAGGAAGGCCGCCGCCAGATTCTCCTCGAGATGCGCCAGCGACGAGGTGCCGGGGATAAGCAGGATGTTGGGCGCGCGCCGCAGCAGCCAGGCCAGCGCCACCTGCATCGGCGTGGCGCCGAGCCCGGCGGCAACCTCCGACAGGGTCGAGGACTGCAACGGCGAGAAACCGCCGAGCGGGAAGAACGGCACATAGGCGGTGCCGGCCTGCCGCAGCCCATCGATCAGCGCGTCGTCATGGCGAAAGGCGACGTTGTAGTAATTCTGCACGCACACCACCGGAGCAATCGCGCGCGCCTGCGCGACCTGCGCGGCGGTGACGTTGCTGAGGCCGAGATGGCGGATCAGCCCCTTGCGCTGGAGCTCGGCCAGCACGGTGAACGGCTCCTCGATGGATTCCTCCTTCGGCTCGTGCAGGCCGCCGACCCGAAGGTTCACCACATCGAGCACGTCGAGGCCGAGATTGGCGAGATTGTCGTGCACGCCCTGGATCAGGCTGTCCGGGGTGCGGGTCATGATCCACGAGGCGTCGGCGCCGCGCACCGCGCCGAGCTTGGTGACGATGGTGAGATCGTCGCGATAGGGATGCAGCGCCTCGCGGATCAGCCGGTTGGTGACGTGCGGCCCATAGAAATCGCTGGTGTCGATGTGGTTCACCCCGCCGGCCACCGCCGCGCGCAGCACGGCGCGGGCGGCATCGGGATCCCTGGGCGGGCCGAATACGCCGGGCCCGGCCAGCTGCATGGCGCCATAGCCCATGCGGTTCACCCGGCGGTCGCCGAGCAGGAAGGTGGAGGTGGCGGTATCGCTCATGAAGGTGTCTCCCGGTTTCGCGGTCGAAGCGGTGGTCGACGCCGATATGGACCCGCAGGCCGCATCCGATAATCTGACACAATCGGGACAGACTGTGCGGTCATTCGTACAATAGCGGAGAAACCGGACCATGGAGCTCGACGAACTGGCGATCTTCGTCGCCGTGGTGCGCGCCGGCGGCTTTCGCGATGCCGCCCGGGCCGGCAACGCCTCGGCCTCCAGCCTGAGCGACGCGGTGCGCCGGCTGGAGGCGCGGCTCGGCGTGCGCCTGCTCCACCGCACCACGCGCGCCGTCACCCCGACCGAGGCCGGGCAGCGGCTGTTCGAGCGGCTCGCCCCGGCGCTGGCGGAGGTCGACGCCTCGCTCGACGCGGTGAACGCCTTCCGCGACCGCCCCGCCGGCACGCTGAAGCTCAATGTGCCGGCTAATGTCGCGCGCACCGTACTGCCGGCGTTCATCGTGCCGTTCCTCAAGGCCTACCCCGACATCCAGCTGGAGGTGACGGTGGAGGACGGCTTCATCGACATCGTGGCGGGCGGCTTCGACGCCGGCATCCGCTATGACGAGCGCCTCGCGCAGGACATGATCGCGCTGCCGATCGGCCCGCGCATGCAGCGCTTCGCCACCGCCGCCGCTCCCGCCTATCTCGACCTGTATGGCCGGCCCGCACATCCGCGCGACCTGCTCGCCCATGCCTGCCTGCGCGGGCGCTTCGCCGGCGGCACCGTGCCGACCTGGGAATTCGAGCGTGACGGCGAGATCGTGCGCCTCGACCCGACCGGGCCGCTTTTGACCCGGCCGAGCCTCGCCGCCGACCTGATGATCGACGCCGCCCGCGGCGGGCTCGGCGTCGTCAGCCTGTTCGAGGACTGGCTGGCGCCGCATCTGGCGAGCGGGGCGCTTGAGCCGATCCTACAGGAGTGGTGGCCGAGCTTTCCCGGGCCGTTCCTCTATTATCCCGGCCGGCGCTATTTGCCGGGACCGCTGCGCGCCTTCGTCGATTTCGTGCGCAAGGCGGGCACGTGGTGAGCGACTGGGGAGCGGGGACGTGGGCGTGACGTGAGGGCGACGCGCCTCAGTCCCTCAGCCCCGGCGCTTCCTGACCGGTGCGGGCGACGTATTCGGTGTAGCCGCCGCCATACTGGTGCACGCCTTCGGGGGTCAGCTCCAGCACCCGGTTCGACAGCGCGGCCAGGAAATGGCGGTCATGCGAGACGAACAGCATGGTGCCCTCATAGCTCGACAGCGCCTCGATCAGCATTTCCTTGGTGCCGATGTCGAGATGGTTGGTCGGCTCGTCGAGCACCAGGAAGTTCGGCGGGTCGTAGAGCATCTTCGCCATGACGAGGCGGGCCTTCTCGCCGCCCGACAGCACGCGGCACTTCTTCTCGACGTCGTCGCCGGAAAAGCCGAAGCAGCCGGCGAGCGAGCGAAGCGAGCCCTGCGCCGCTTGCGGGAAGGCATCCTCCAGCGCCTCGAACACCGTGCGGTCGGGATCGAGCAGTTCCATCGCGTGCTGGGCGAAATAGCCGAGCTTGACGCTGCCGCCGACATTGACCGTGCCGGCATCGGGCTCGGTGGTGCCGGTGATCAGCTTGAGCAGCGTCGACTTGCCGGCGCCGTTCACCCCCATCACGCACCAGCGTTCGCGCCGGCGGATGGCGAAGTCGAGCCCGTCATAGATGGTGCGGGCGCCATAGCTCTTGTCGACGCCCCTGAGGCTGGCGACGTCCTCGCCCGAGCGCGGCGCCGGCTGGAACTCGAAGGCGACGGTCTGGCGGCGGCGCGGCGGCTCGACGCGGTCGATCTTCTCCAGCTTCTTCACCCGGCTCTGCACCTGCGCCGCATGCGAGGCGCGGGCCTTGAAGCGCTCGATGAAGGCGATCTCCTTGGCGAGCATCGCCTGCTGGCGCTCGAACTGCGCCTGCTGCTGCTTGTCGGCCAGCACCCGCTGGGCGGCGTAGAACTCGTAGTCGCCGGAATAGGAGGTGAGCGCGCCGGCGTCGATCTCGACGATCTTGTTGACGATCCGGTTCATGAAGGCCCGGTCGTGCGAGGTCATCATCAGGGCGCCGTCATAGCCCTTGAGGAAGCTCTCCAGCCAGATCAGGCTCTCGATATCGAGATGGTTCGACGGCTCGTCGAGCAGCATCACGTCCGGGCGCATCAACAGGATGCGGGCCAGCGCGACGCGCATCTTCCAGCCGCCCGACAGCGCGCCGACGTCGCCGGCGATCATCTCCTGCGAGAAACCGAGGCCGGCCAGCACTTCCGAGGCGCGGCCCTCCAGCGAATAGCCGTCGAGATCGAGGAAGCGCGCCTGCACCTCGCCATAGCGCTCGATGATGGCGTCCATCTCGTCCATGCGCTCGGGATCGGCCATGGCAGTCTCGAGCTCGGCGAGCTCGGCGGCGACCTCGCTCACCGGACCGGCGCCGTCCATCACCTCGGCCAGCACCGAGCGGCCGGCGGCCTCGCCGACATCCTGGCTGAAATAGCCGATGGTGATGCCGCGATCGACGGAGACCTGCCCCTCGTCGGGCGGCTCCTGCCCGGTGATCAGCCGGAACAGCGTGGTCTTGCCGGCGCCGTTGGGCCCGACGAGGCCGATCTTCTCGCCCTTGAGCAGCGTGGCGGAGGCCTCGATGAAGACGATCTGCCGTCCGTTCTGCTTGCCGATGCTGTCGAGACGAATCATGGAAACCCGCGCGCTGCCGAATGTGCCGAATGTTGGCGCGGGTCTAAGCCATCCCGCGCTCCGGCGGAAGGGCGCACAATGGCGGAACGGCGCCTATTGGCCGGTGGTGGTGGCCGGATAGGTGGAGGTCGGGTAGGTCGTGGTCGGGTAGCTCGAGGTGCCCGGCACGACGCGCACCGCATTGCCCGACGTCGCGCCGCTGGCGGACGGCATCGGCGCCGGCGCGTAGGACGGGCTGGTCGAGGAACGGCTCGCAGCGCCCGACGAACTGGAGGCTCCCGTACCCGACGCCCCTGTCGTGGACGAGGCCGGACGCGGCGTAGCCGGCGCGGCGGCACCGGACGCATCCGGCGGCGGCACCACCGGATAGCCGGCCGCCGGCGTGTAGCCGTCGGTCACCGGATCATAGGCGGAGGGCTGCTCCACCGGCTCGGGCTGCTCCACCCGGCTGCCATAGCGGCGCGCCGGACGCGGAGAGGCGGCCGCCGCCGGCTCCGGCCCCATCCAGCCGTCCAGCACCGTGCCGTTGCCCTGCACGCCGGTGGGATAGGCGAGCGGCCCGCCGATGCGGCCGATGCCCTCCGGCTCGCCCATCGGCCGGCCATAGGGCTGCCAGCCGCGCGGCAGGAAGTAGCCGTTGATCGAATAGCGGTACATTACCCGCAGCAGGTCCTGCTCGGTGGCGCCCTTCTGGCACAGGCGCAGCCGCACCGACAGCACGCCGCGGTCGCGCACCAGCCGATAGACCGGCACCCGCGACTGGATGCGCTGCCAGGCATACATGCAGATCTCGCCCGCGCCGCCGCGGCCCATGGCGTAGTTGAACGGCCCGTAGCGGTTCTGCACGAAATAGTTGGAGGTGTGCATGTTCACGCCGGGCAGCTGCTTTTCCATCTCCTCCTCGAGCGCTTCCTCGTTGAGGAAATCGTCGCTGCGCGAATAGCCGCCGGCGCGCACATGCTCGACCGGCCCGAAGAAGGTGACGTGGAAGGCGTTCTGTCCGCGCGCCGAGGAGTTCGTCTCCAGGATAATTTCCTGCGAAATCGCGTTGGAATAGGCCGTCTGCAGCACCGAGAGCACCCGCGGCGCGGCGCCCGGCTCCGGCAGCACCAGGGCTTCGCTGGTGTTGACCTCGACGGTCTCCCCCGCGACGCGGACGCCACGCTCGAAATAGGACGGGTAGGGAGACGTGCAGGCACCCAGCAGGAGGACAAAGGAAATGGCAACAGCCCGTAGGGCAACCGGGTTCATGGTACGTCCGTTCATGGGTCCTTCACGGGCTCGAGACGCCGTCCATGCAACCGCTCAGTGGCGCACTTCACGAATACCACGCTGGAAGCCGCCGAATCACCTGCTAAGTTGGACTTTAACCTGCGGGAGAAACAGGTGGAATCGGTCGCCGTATTTTACCATCTCGGACAGATAGACTTCCTCAACCACTCGACGCTAAGAGACATAGTTCCACCGCCCTGCGACACTGGATCTGAGCGAGGCATGAGAGACGATGCGTAGGGCCTGGGTCTCCCTCCTTTGGATAATCTCCTCGCTGATCGTGGTGTTCCTCATCACGCTGCCGATCAGTCTGCAGGCGCACCTGATCGTCGGCTCGATCGTGGTGCTCGCCATGATCCTCCTGAAGACCTTCGGCCCGCCCACCGGGGTGTTCCGGGTGATCGCGCTGGCGCTCGGCACCGCCATCGTGCTGCGCTACGTCTATTGGCGCTCCACCTCGACGCTGCCGCCGATCAACCAGATCGAGGACTTCATCCCCGGCTTCATGCTGTATCTCGCCGAGATGTACAGCGTGTTCATGCTGTTCCTCAGCCTGTTCGTGGTGTCCTCGCCGGTGCCGCCGCGCCCGACGCCGCCGGTGCCCGACAACGCGCCGAGCGTCGACGTGTTCATCCCGACCTATAACGAGGAATACGCGCTGCTCGCCAACACCGTGGCAGCGGCGCGCGGCATGGACTACCCGCAGGACAAGCTGACGGTGTGGCTGCTCGACGACGGCGGCACCGACGCGAAGTGCAACCAGGACAACGCCGCCAAGGCGCAGGAGGCGCAGGAGCGCCGGCGCGAGCTGCAGCAGCTGTGCGACGGGCTCGGGGCGCGCTACCTCACCCGCGCGCGCAATGAGCACGCCAAGGCCGGCAACATGAACAACGGCCTCGAACACTCCACCGGCGACCTCGTCGTGGTGTTCGACGCCGACCACGCGCCCGCCCGGACCTTCCTGAAGGAGACGGTCGGCCACTTCGCCCAGGACCCGAAGCTGTTCCTGGTGCAGACGCCGCACTTCTTCATCAATCCCGACCCGCTGGAGCGCAACCTCGACACCTTCGACGAGATGCCCTCCGAAAACGAGATGTTCTACGGCATCATCCAGCGCGGCCTCGACAAATGGGACGCCTCGTTCTTCTGCGGCTCGGCGGCGGTGCTGCGCCGCACCGCGCTGAAGGAGACCAACGGCTTCTCCGGCGTCACCATCACCGAGGACTGCGAGACCGCGCTCGGCCTGCACTCGCGCGGCTGGCGCTCGATCTATGTCGAGAAGCCGCTGATCGCCGGCCTGCAGCCGGAAAGCTTCGCCAGCTTCATCGGCCAGCGCTCGCGCTGGGCGCAGGGGATGATGCAGATCCTCATCTTCCACATGCCGTTCTTCAAGCGCGGCCTGACCATGGCCCAGCGGCTCTGCTACATGTCGAGCATGCTGTTCTGGCTGTTCCCCTATCCCCGGCTGATGTTCCTCATCTCGCCGCTGTTCTACCTGTTCTTCTCGCTGGAAGTGTTCAACGCCTCGGGCGCCGAGTTCCTCGCCTACACCTCGACCTACATGCTGGTGAACCTGCTGATGCAGAACTATCTGTACGGCAAGTATCGCTGGCCGTGGATCTCGGAGATCTACGAATACATCCAGGCGATCTATCTCCTGCCGGCCATTCTCTCGGTGATCGCCAATCCGCGAAAGCCGACCTTCAACGTGACCTCCAAGGGCGAGAACATGGCCGAGAGCCGCGTCTCGGAGATCGGCCGGCCGTTCTTCATCATCTTCGGCGTGCTGATCGCGGCGCTGCTGGTCTCGATCTACCGGGCGATCACCGAGCCGTTCAACGCCGACGTCATCATCGTCGTCGGCGGCTGGAACGTGCTCAACCTGCTGATCGCCGGCTGCGCGCTCGGCGTGGTGTCGGAGCGGCGCAACCGCCGGCGCACCCACCGCGTCAACCTGCTGCGCCGCTGCGAGATGATCATCGACGGCATCACCTATCCGGCCAGCGTGGAGGACGGCTCCACCGGCGGCGCCCGCATCCGCCTCGCCGAGGGGACCAAGGGACCGGAATTCGAGCGCGGGCAGTCGGCGCAGCTGCGCTTCACCCCGCATGCCGATCTCGGCTCGGAGACGCTGCCGCTGACGATCCGCAACATCGAGGAAGACAAGCAGGGCATCGTGTTCGGCTGCCAGTTCGAACCGCAGACGCCGATGCATTACCGCCTGGTCGCCGACCTGATCTTCGCCAATGCGGACGAATGGCGGAAATTCCAGGAATCGCGGCGGCGCAACCCCGGCGTGCTGTTCGGCACGCTGCGCTTCATCCGGCAGGCGCTCTACCACACCGGCCGCGGCCTCTCCTATTTGATGCACCTGCAACGGCTGTGGCGCGAACGCCGCCGCGCGCCCCAGCTCGCCACTGCCAAGCGGGAGTCGTGACGATGCGCCCGCCCGCCGCCCGCCGAGCCGCCCTCCGAACCTCGGCCGGGCCTCTCGCCGCGATCCTCGCCCTCGGCGTCGCGCTGCTCGGGGGCCCCGCCTCCGCCCAGCAATCCGCCGCCGGCCAGGGCACCAGCCAGTTCCAGATGACCCCGCCGCTCGGCGGCGGTGCGGCCCGTCCGGCCGGCAACGCCGCCCCGCCGCTGTCGGTGCCGATGACCGCCCCCGGCGCCTTCGCGCCCGGCACGCCCTCCGCCATCGCCCAGATGCCGTCGCCCGCCGATACGCCGGCGCAGCCTGCTCCCGCTCAGCCCGCTCCCGCCGACGGCAACGCCGCCCCGGACGCCGCGCCGTTCCAGATGGTGCCCGGCCAGCCGGCGCCGGCCGTCGTCGCGCCGATGGCGCGGCAGCCCGCGGGGCCGCAACGGCCGGACCGCTTCATCATCCCGCAGGCACGGATGGTGTTCGCCGGCGAGCTCGCCTCGCGCGCCTTCGTCATCTACGCCACGCCGGAAGAGGCGGCGCGCCAGGCCACCTTCCTGCTCAGCTACCTCAACGCGGTGGTGGTGATGCCGGAGAGCTCACGCATCCGCGTCAGCATCAACGGCCAGGCCATCGTCGAATCGCCCATCGCCTCCTCGCAGGAACCGGCCCGCATCAGCGCGCCGATCCCGCGCGGCACGCTGCGCGCTGGCGCCAATCTGGTCCGCATCGAGGTGGTGCAACGCCACCGCACCGACTGCGCGGTTACCGCCACCTACGAATTGTGGACCGAGATCAACAACGAGGGCACCGGCATCGCCTATGCCGGCGGGCGGCCGAAGATCACCGGCGGCCTCGACGACCTCGCCGCCGTTGGCGTCGATGTGGGCGGCGCGACCAATATCCGCGTCATCACCGCCGGCTCGATCGACACCAACGCCCCGCGGGTGCTGCGCGCCATTCAGGGCCTCGCTTTGCGCGGCCTGTTCCCCAACCCGTCGGTCAGCATCACCGACGGCGCCTCCGGCCCGGCGGCGCCCGGCACGCTCAACCTGGTGATCGGCGCGGCGCCCGAGCTGGCGCGGCTGATGGCCAACCCGATGGCCGAGGCACGCCAGCGCCCGGTCGCCAACCTCGTCGACGATGCCCGGCTGGGCGCGCCGACCCTGGTGCTCTCCGGCCCGACGGCGAACGATGTCGACCGCGCCATCGACCGGCTCAACGACTTCGTGCTCAACCAGGGCGACAGCATCCCCACCGCGACCAGCTTCGCGCCGAACGCCCCGCTGTTCACCGGCGCGCGCTCGCTGCGGCTCGCCGAACTCGGCGTGACCACGCAGGAATTTTCCGGCCGCCGCCTGCGCGCCGAGTTCCAGATCGCCCTGCCGGCGGATTTCTTCGCCGAGTTCTACGGCAACGCGCAGCTGCTGCTCGACGTCGCCTTCACCGCCGCGGTGCGGCCGGGCAGCCATGTCGACGTCTACGTGAACGGCCAGATCGCCTCCAACCTGCCGATCACCACGCGCGGCGGCGGGCTGATGCAGCACCAGCCGATGCAGATCCCACTGCGCAATTTTCGCCCCGGCATCAACCAGCTATGGCTGGAAGTCGTGCTCGACACCGACGCCGACACGCGCTGCCTGCCCGGTGCGACCCTGCCCTCGGACAGCCGGTTCGTGCTGTTCGATTCCACCGAATTCTCGATGGAGAACTTCGCCCGGATCGGTACCGTCCCCAATCTCGCCGCCCTCACCGCCAGCGCCTTCCCCTATGGCCTTGAAGGTCCGACGGCGGTGGTGCTGGCGCGGCAGGACGCTACCACGCTCGGCGCGGCGGCGACGCTGCTCGCCCGGCTGGCGCGCGGGCATGGCCGGGCGCTCGCCCTCGACGCCTCGCCCTCCATGGCGACGCTCGGCGAGCGCAACGCACTGTTCATCGGCGACATCGACCATATCCCGGCCAGCGTGCTCGACCAGGTCGGCATCTCCGAATCCACCCGCTCCAACTGGGTGGTCTCGGCCGAGGACGCCGCCGGCGCCGACAATGCCGACAGCTATGACAGCGTGCTGCAGCGCTTCCGCGACCGCCAGTCCGGCGGCAACGGCGCCGCGACGCCGGCCACGCCGGCCGACGACAACACCTCGGAGGTCTACCAGCGCTGGCGCAACGCGGTGCAGAACACCGGCGCCCTGCGGGCGCTGGCCGACAGCTTCGAGGGCTGGCTGAAGCGCACCTTCAACATCAGCTTCGAATCGCTGCGCATCAACCAGGGCCAGCGCACCCTCTACGAGCCGCCGCCGCGCACCTCGATCCTGATGGCACAGGGCAACAGCCCCAACGAAGCCGGCGTGTGGACGCTGGTGACCGCGCGCACCGCCGACACGCTGGCGAGCGGCACGACGCGCCTCGTCTCCGACGCCTCCTGGAACCGCATCGGCGGACAGGCGATCGCGCTGCAGAGCGGCACCGGCGAGGTCGAGCGGCATGACGTGACCAGCCACCGCTTCATCGTCACCACGCCGCTCAGCTTCGCCAATATCCGCATGATCAGCGCCAACTGGCTGTCGACCAACATCGTGCCCTACGCGCTGATGCTGATGATCGCCTCGCTGGTGCTCGGCATCGCCACCTTCCTGCTTTTGCGCCGCATGGGACGCCCCTCGTGAGGCCGGGGCGTTTCGCAGGCCTCCTCGCCCTCGCCGCCACGCTCCTCCTCGGGGCGGGCGCCCAACCGCCGCTGAAGGCGCAGCCCATGGCCAACCCGGTGCCGATGGAGGCGTGGAACGCCTATATGAGCCGGTTCGTCGCCGAGAATGGCCGGGTGATCGACACCGCCAATGGCGACATCAGCCACAGCGAGGGCCAGGGCTACGGGATGCTGCTGGCCTTCCTCGCCGGCGACCGCGGCAATTTCGAGCGCATCTGGAGCTTCACCCGCACCGAGCTGATGATTCGCGACGACGGGCTGGCGGCCTGGCGCTGGGACCCCAACGCCACCCCTCATGTTACCGACGTCAACGCCGCCAGCGATGGCGACATATTAATTTCCTACGCGCTGGGCCGCGCCGGCGCCGCCTGGAACAACCCCGGCTACACCGAGGCGGCGCGCAAGATCGCCCGGGCGCTCGGCAGCAAGCTGGTGGTGAAGTCCGGCGACCGGCTGGTGCTGCTGCCGGGCGTGCAGGGCTTTTCCGCCGACGACCGCAAAGATGGGCCAATCCTCAATCTATCCTACTGGATCTTCGAGGCTTTTCCCGTTCTTTCCCAGCTGGCGCCGGAGACCGACTGGACCAAGCTCGGCGTCAGCGGCCTCGAACTCCTGACCATCGCCCGGCTCGGGCCGGCGCAATTGCCGCCCGACTGGATCGCCGCTCCCGCCCGCGGCCCGGTGACCATCGCCGAGGGCTTCCCCCCGGTCTTCGGTTACAATTCGTTAAGGATATCTCTTTACCTGTTGCGAGCGGGTATCGCCGACGCCCAGATACTGGGAAATTTCCAGCGCAACTGGCGTGCCGACGGCGGTGGAGGCCCTGCCATCGTCGACATTCCAACAGGCCGCGTGGTAAACCAGCTAACCGAGCCGGGTTACCGAATCCTCGGCGCGTCTCTTGCCTGTGCGCTGGAGGGAACGGCCATTCCGCAAGAGCTGAGGCATTTCGAGCCGACGCTCTACTACCCGTCGACGCTGTTCCTGCTGAGTTGGGCCCTGCTGGTGGAGAAATATCCGCGATGTCTCTGAAGCGAGCCGCTCTGTTGCTGCTCTTGGGGGGCGCCATCGTCCCCGCCATCGCCCAGCAGATCACGCTCCCGGTCGGCACCCCGCCGGCCGCCGACAAGACCTCCGCCGATGCCCCCGTCCGCCCCAAAGTCGACGAGAGCGCGTTGCGCTACTTCGCCTCGCAGGGCGACACCCGCCGCCTTGAGGCCGAGATCGCCCGGCTGCGCGCGCTCTATCCCGACTGGTCGCCGCCGGCCGACCTGTTCGGTCCGCAAACCGATCCCGATCTTGAGCGCATGTGGAAGCTCTATGCCGACGGCAAGCTTTCCGACGTGCGCAGCGCCATCGCCGCCCGCCAGGCGTCCGACCCCTCCTGGCAGCCGCCGCCCGAGCTGATCGCCCGTGTCACCGAGAGCGAGAACCGCCGCCGGCTGATCAACGCCTCCGACGCCCAGCAATGGAGCACGGTGCTGCGGATGGCGACGGAGACGCCGGGCCTCCTCACCTGTTCCAACGTCGACATCCTCTGGCGCGTCGCCGAGGCGTTCGGCAAGACCAACCAGGTGCAGCGCGCCCTCGACGCCTACACCTACCTCTTGACCAACTGCAACGATGCCGCCGAGCGCCTCGCCACCGTGCAGAAGGCGATGCCGATGCTCGACGACGCGCAGCTGAAGCAGCTGCTGGCGCTGGAGCGCAAGGATCCGCAGGGCCAGCCGGAATTCGCCCCCATCCGCGACGAGCTGATCCGCCGGCGCATGGGACGGGCGGCCGAGAACCCGGAATATGTCGTCGCCCCCGACGACCTCACCCGCATGGAGGCGCTGGCCCGCGCCGGCGACACGCCGGGCGACCCGCTGCTGCTCGGCTGGTACCTGTTCCGCCACGACGAATCCTCCCGCGCGCTCGACTGGTTCAAGCTGGCGCTCGACCGCAAGGGCGGGGCCAAGGCGGCGGAAGGCTATGTGCTGGCGCTGAACTCGCTGGGGCGGGCGCTGGAGGCCGAGCCGATCGCCTTCGAATGGCGCGACGCCGCGCCGGAGAACGGCAAGGCCTATCTCGACGTCGTCATCAGCCTGCTCACCGCCTCGCCGCCGCCGGTGCTGGCCGAAACGGTGCTGAGCCGCTTCAGCCCGGTGGTGATGCGCGACAAATACGTCCCCGGCGCCCAGGCGCTCGGCTGGTACGCCTACAATACCGGGCAGCTGGTGGTGTCGCAGGCCTGGTTCCAGACCGCGCTGTCCTGGGATCCCAATGACGAGCCGTCCTCCTACGGCCTCGCCCTCACCTATTGGCGGCTGAACGACGCCGCACGGCTCAATGCGCTGGTGCAGAACTGGCGTGGCCGCTCCGAGCGCATCGTCGCGCTGGTCGACCCGCAGCTGCGTGCCACGCTGGAGGCCCGCAACCTGCAAGGCCAGATCAACCGCTCCACCAATCCGCTGGTCGCTGCCGCGCTGCGCGTCACCCCGCCGCCGGCCGATGGCAACCTTCCGGCCGCCGGGCTCGGCTACGCCCCGGTGCCGGCGCAGGCCGGCGTGCAGCCGATGCCGGGACAGCCGGCGGCCACGCACCAGTTCCAGCCGATCCCGGCGCAGACCGCGGCGCCGCAGCAATTCCAGCCGGTGCCGACCCAGAGCGCGACCGCCCCGCAGTTCCAGCCGGTGCCGACGCAGGCGGCCCCGACGCAGCTGGCCCCGGCGCGGCCGGCGCAGCCGATCCTCGTGCAGACCGCGCCGGCGCAGCCGGCCGGACGAAACTATGCGCAGCCGGTAAACTACCAGGGGGCGGCCCCTGCCCCGCGTCCGCGCGCCGCCTCCAGCGGCGGCGCGAGCCGGGGGGGCGGCGGTGCCGCCGCGCTGTCGCGCGGCTGGCGGCTGATGGAGCTCAACCGGCCCATCGAGGCGGTCACCGCCTTCGACGAGGCGCTGCGCACCGGCAGCGGCAAGGTCGCCGAGGAGGCCGCCTACGGCAAGGCGCTGGCCTATATGCGCAAGGGCATGACGAACCAGGCGCAGGTCGCCGCCATCGAGGCGCCGCAGTCGCCGCGCCGCGCCATGCAGCTGACCGCCGACATCCTCGCCCAGCGCGCCTACGAGTTCTACAAGGACCAGCGCTATGTCGAGGCGCTCATCTCGCTCGACGAGCGCGCCCGCATCACCCCCGAGCAGCAGGACCTGATGATGCTGCGCGGCTGGAGCTACTTCAACATCCGCGACTACCAATCCGCCGAGCGCATCTTCCGGGCGCTGGCGGCGCAGGGCAACACCGACGCCATGAACGGCGTCTCGGAGATCGAGTTCGCCCGCCGGCTGTACAAGCGCGAGTAGCAGGGCTGGCGCCGGAGACTTCCCCCGCTGGGGCGACACCGTGGCGTTGGTGATCGACAACTCGTCCACCAACGCGCGAACGCTCGGCTCCCATGTCGCCGGGGTGCTGGCCTTCCACTGCGAACAGGCCGGCGCTTCGGTGACTTAGCCTGCCCTCTTCGTCATTGCTCCTGCCGGCCTTCTTCACAAGGCCGGCAGGGCCTTTCCAATAGGCTGAATGCCTTCGCGATCATCTCAAGGCCGCGCTGCTCCGCGACGATGAGGAGGCCCCGGCGCCTCGACATGGTCGGTCGTGACGGCGATCCAAACGGCGTCGCCCTTCCCTCGCACGGGCCAGGGGGATCGGAAATGAAGGCCGACCACCCTGACCACATCCGCATGTTCACCGGCGGCTCAGCGGCCGCCAAGTTGGTGGCTGCGCCGACACACGGGACGGCAAAGCTCGCTGCCAGGATGAACATGGCGCCGGAGCCGACAAGCGCAGGAAGGCAGGCGGATTTCCGGCACTGAAGAGCATTGGTCAGCGAGGCGGAGCCGGCAGCTTGACGGGCCGCGGCGCAAGGCGATCAGTTGCGCGCAAGACGGCTCGGCAACAGTTCGCCACTGCGTTCCAGGATCGGATAGGCGGCCGCCGCAACGATGTGGCTGTTGATGAGCTTCATGTCGCGCAGCAGATCCAGATAGAGAGCGCTGGCCTGTGCCGTGGACAATTCACTCTCACGCAGCCGCTCGAAATGCTGCAACGTGGCGCGTGACTCGGCGTCGCGGAAGGCCATTTTCTCGTCGGCCAGCAGCCGGGCGGCACGAGGATCTTCGGTCATGAAGAGCGACGCCGCCGTTCTCAGATTGCTGACCAGGCGGTCCATCAGCGAAATCAATTCCGCCTGCCGCTCCTTGGGCAAAGCGAGGCCTCGCTTCAGTCCCTTGGATGTGTGAGGCAGCAGGTAGCGATCCACCACGTCACCGGCCTGCTCGAGATTCATCGTGAAGCCGAGGACCTCCTGCAGGCGGCGATGATCGTGCGGCCCCAGTTCATCGGGATCGATGGACGTAAGGTACCGCTTGATGGCGGTGTTGAGCTGATCGATGACGTCGTCCTGCCGTCGCGTCTCGGCAATGAGCCGGCGATCTCCGCTCTTCAGACCATCGCGCGCTCCGGTCAGCATGGTCTCCAGCACATCAGCCAATCGCAGCGCTTCGCGTGCTGCCCCGCCCAGCGCCACAATCGGCGTCTCGCGAGCCGCGGGGTCGAGATAGAGCGGCAGCGATGGGTCGGCCCTGCCGGTGCGCGTCGGCAGCATTCGCGTCAACAGTCGCGCAAATGGCCCGAGGAGCGGCAGGAAGACGACCGCCACCACGACATTGAACAGGGTGTGGAAATCAGCCACCGCCCGGGCGTCGACCGGCTGGAGCGTGACCATGAAGCGTCCGATGGGCTCCAGAGCGACCAGGCAAACGGCAACGCCGATGAGGCGGGTCAGCAAATTGCCTAGCGGCACCCGCTTGGCGGCCGGGTCGTTGCCGACCGCTCCCTCCAGCAGCGGATTGATCGCCGTGCCGATATTGGCACCGAGCACGAGCGCGAAGGCCGCATTGGGCGGAACCGCGCCATTGGCGGCGAGCGACATCACCAGCAGGACCACGGCGACGCTCGAATGCGCCGCCCAGGTCAGGCACGCCGCCAGCAACACGTCGAGAAGCGGCACGGTGGAGATGGCACCGAGCAACAGGCGCAGGCTCGGCGCGTCCTCATAGTCGCGCATGAGATCCAGGAGATTGTCGAGCGCCATCAGCATCAGGCCGAGGCCGATCAGCACGCGGCCGAGATCATGCGTCTGCGACGAGGAATCCCGCCGGAACATCAACACGCCGATCAAAATGAAAGCGGGCGCGACCACCGCGATATCGAAGGACAGCAATTGCACGATCAACGTCGTGCCGACATTGGCGCCGAGCATCACGGCAAGCGCGGGAACCAGTTCGACGAGTCCTCCCGCCGCAAAGCCGGTCACCATCAATCCGGTGGCCGTGCTGCTCTGCAGAAGGGTCGTCACCCCCAGTCCGGCGATGAAGGCACGAAATCGATCCCCAAGCGCCGCACCGAGGATCGATTTCAGGCGCGGCCCGAAGGCGCGCTGCACGCCGGTCTGCACCATGTGGGTTCCCCACAGCAGCAGCGCGATAAAGCCGGCCAGGTCGATGAGGCTCGCAGGAAAGGTCATCGGCAGAGCAAATGCCACTTCCCCCGAAGAGGCAAGCGCCCGCCATCAACTGGCGTGCCACCCGGTAAATAGATGTGAAATTGATCGAGACGTCTCATCGGCACGTGGGGGAGGATGGAGGCATCGCGACGGCGGCTGCTTCCCGGGTTTTCGGCCGTCTTTTCCCCGCAGCCACGCGCCACTGTTGGGGAGGCGGCACAGGGATCGCCGCCAGCGGTCAGCCGGAAGGTTTCGGCCAGCCCGATTTGTGGTTGGCCGACTTTCTGGACAGACAGAGGCTAAAGGCGCCTATGCCGCGACATCAACTGCTGCGGTCGATCGAGCCTCCAACCTCGCTCGCATCGTCGCCGGCAGCTGTCGGGCGGACTTTACGCGGGGCAGGTCCATCTCGCGGATGGACTCGGCCGGAACGCCGTAAAGCGCCTCGAACTCCGAATAATTGTCGAAGCGGCGGCGGGTGACGTTGTCGACGAAGGTCTCCGCCGCGACGCCTTCGGCCAGCACCAGCGCGTGGTCCTCCACCTCGACATGGTAGTAGGTGAAGCCCTCCTCCGGCTTGACGCGGACAATCGTGGTGCCGTTCACCAGCGCCGCCGCATGCACCAGCACGCCGTCGAGGAACAGGGCATGATCGGGCGACAGGACAAGGTCGCGGACCGGCAGAACGCCGTCGAGGGACCCGGCGGCAATGCGGATGGGATAGACCGTCAGAGGATCGGCGAAGACCGGCACGATCGTCTGTCGTCCGATCCACCTTATGCTCCGCATCTCGCCCGAAGCGGTCAGGACCAGATCTCCGATGGCGAGATCCTCCACGGCGCGCTCGCCATTCGGCGTGGCAAGTCGTACTCCGGCGGCAAAGCAGGTCACAAAGCGCGTCGTCTCGATGGTCACGGGACCGGACAGGTCGCTGTCATTCGAGAACAGCATGTAATTCCCATGAAACAGCACCAGTACGCCATTTCCATGGAAGCCCTGATAGATGTACTGATTGACGCCATCGATGGTTATGTTGTCATCTATGTAAAAATATTCCTCGCTGGTCGTGCTGGTCAGCGTCTCCGATATAATGGCTGATCCAGTGATGCTATAGGTGAATGTAGATGTATCGAAGGATACGTTGTACAGGTAGGATGTGGAATAGGTTGCCATCGATTGAAATCCGGTTTGATGTCTATTTGTTTGATTACGAAGGCGGATGGAATTGAACGAATTTTATCGGAGAGGCAGTGCCGGGATCGGGATTATCGGAGCTTGCAGTCCGATTCCGATAACGGACGGAAGGCCTGTTTCGCCGGAACGGTCTCGACGAGCTTCAGGAAGTCTTCCTGCTCGGTGACCTCGGCCGGCGTCTTTACCTCGACGAGATACATGTCGTGGATCATGCGGCCATTGGGATAAAGATCGCCATTGGCGATGAAGAAGTCAGCGACGTTCAGGGTATCCAGGGCGTCCAGCACCTTGGCGGAATCATCAGTGCCGGCCTTGTCGATCGCGTTCAGATAGTTGGTCACCGCGGAATAGGTGCCGGCGGCGATCCAGCCCGGCGCGTGACCGGTGATCGCCATCATGCGCCGCCCCCATTGCCGCGAGGCCTCGTCCTTGCCCCAGAACCACGGAACCGCGAAGCGGACGCCCTGTAGCGCCTCCACGCCGATGGAGCGCACATCGGCCTGATGCATGAAGGTGACGGCGATCTTCACGCCCTTGTCGCGCAGGCCGACGCTTTGCGCCTGCTTCATCGCCTTGACGAGCTCGGCGCCTGAAATGTTCATCATGACGATTTCGGCACCGGACGCCTTGGCCTCGGCCAACTGGGACGAGAAATCCGTCGTGCCGAGCGGAGCGCGCCGCTTTCCCTTCACCACACCGCCATGCGCCGTCACGGCGGTCGCGACCGCGTCCTCCTGAATGGCGCCGGCCTCGGTGTCGGGCGACAGGATGAAGAAGGATGAGTGCCCCTGCGCCAACAGCGCCTTGATGGTGGCGCGGATGGTCGAATCCGCGTCATAGGCCCAGGC
The DNA here is from genome assembly GCF_018390695.1 of Ancylobacter sonchi. Lineage (GTDB taxonomy): Bacteria > Pseudomonadota > Alphaproteobacteria > Rhizobiales > Xanthobacteraceae > Ancylobacter > Ancylobacter sonchi. The sequence goes on from NZ_JAHBGF010000031.1 coordinate 21,905, forward strand.
CACGACATGCCCGTTGCAGTCTTCCTCGGTCGGACGGTCGGTCAGCGGCGACACGAACAGGCCGACCTTGCCCTGGGCGCCGATCAGCTTGTTGACCGGCAGCGCAATGGCCGAATTGGTCATGTCGGCGATGACGTCGACCTGGTCCCGTGCCAGCCATTCATTGGCAATGGCGAGGCCAACCTCTGGCTTGTTCTGATGATCGCCTATGACGAGCTCGATCGGAATCCCTGCGGCCTTGCCTCCGTGATCCTTGATCGCCAGTTCGACAGCACGCACGACCTCGATGCCGCCGATAGCCGAGAAAGACGAGCTCTGGTCATTGAGCACGCCGATCCTGATGGTGTTGTCCTGCGCGCGTGCCGTGAGCGATGCGGCGACGAGCACGGCGACGGCGAGCAACAGCCTTTTCATAGTACTCTCTCGATAGTGCGAAAGACGTGGCTCGCCCTGCTCCCGGAAAGCGGAGATGCAACAGTTTCGAGATCAGGCTGCGACGGAGGACAGTTCTTCCGCGTGCACGTCGAGACGCGCGCGGATTGCCGCCGGCATCTGGCGGGCGGACTTGATACGCGGCCGATCCATTTCAGCGATCGGCGCCTGGGGAGCTTCGTGCCAGTTGTCAAAACGGCGGCGCGTGACATTGTCCACGAAGGTCTCGGCCGGCACGCCCTCGGCAAGGATCAGCGAGTGGTCCTCAAGCTCAATGTGGTAGTAAACGAAGGTCTGCGGCACGTCGGTGTGCCGCAGGATCGTCGTGCCGTTCACCAATGCGCCGGCCTGGATAAGGATGCCATCGAGTTCGAGCGCGTGATCGGCCGAAACGAAGAGGTCTCGAACGGGCTGGTTTTCGGCGAGAGCGCCGGCGCAAACACGGATGGGCAGCACCGTCAGCCGATTGAAGAACACCGTCGAAACAGTTTGGCGCGCCAGCCAACGCACCGGACGGGCTTCACCGGAAGTGGTGAGCACAAGATCGCCGGACTTGAGCGCCTCGATGGCGACCTCGCCCGAGGGTGTCGCGATCATTGTGCCCGCGAGAAAGCACACGACAAAACTTGCCGCTGTGGGAGTTATCGTATCCCCGGATACGTAACTGTCATTGGTGAAAAAGAAATAGCTGCCATCGATCTCACCGATCCAGCCATTCTTATAGAAAGAAAGGTAAGTGAAGCCAAAATCGCCGTTTACTGAATTTGAAGCGACCAGCGGTTCATTGACGGTGAAGGCGTCGTCAGCTGCATTTCCATCGGTAGTCGAATATTGAAGGGGGCTCAATGGCCCGGCTAGCGCGTAGCTCCCTCCACCAAGCGGTGTGAGCGGCGCAACTCCTACGCTGACGAATGTAGCCAATGAAACCCCCTCCAACAGGTCGCACCCCGCCCCCTGCGGAAATCCCAGCGCTAAACCTGTTGGCGTAGTGTTTGTTGCATTAGCACTCCCGTTCAACTCCTCTAAATAGAGGATATCGCCTCTCCTCTACCCTTACCGTACGTGTTGGACATCCCGCCGCCACCTGGCCGACCGGGGCCGGTCTCGTTCCACTTAGTTCTCATGTAATCAATCCACCCATCAAATGGTGGAGCCGCCCATGCCGGGCGAGCCAAAGCCCGCCGAACCTCGGGTACCAACATGCTTGCATCCGGTTTCGCCAGACACCGATGATGCTGGTCTTCCCGAGGGCGAGCAGGGGCCGGCTCTCGACAGGCCGGGCACCTTGTTCCATCGCGACTAACGTGGAAAGGGACACCCGCCCGATCAGCCACCGCCTCTGACGGCATGTGCCACTTTTCGCGGATGGCGGTGCGCTTCTTCGAGTCCACCACACCATCATCCGTCGACGCCTGGCTGCCGGGCCGGATAGGCGTGTTCTATCCGACAGACGGCCTCTCCAGGCAGCCTACCAGTGCAAGCTGGTGGGGTGATCGTTGGGGCGACGCATGTCGACTGTAAATATTCTCAATAAATTCAAATAGATAATACAAGATGTTGGCGGAAGAGAGTGGGAGTCGAACCCACCAAGGACCGTCGCGCGGCCCCCTCTGGTTTTGAAGACCAGCTACCTCACCGGAGATAACTCTCTTCCGCATCCCGCCCCTCGGAAGGGGCGGTAATCTTTGCAGCGCCTTCGTCCGACGCCGACCGCTCGGCGGGGCCGAACAGATCGAGCCGGTGCCGGTTGATCCGGCGCAGATCGCCGCGCCGGAGCGTCACCCCGTGGCGGTCGAAGAATTCGAGGATCTGGATCGCCACCTTGCGGCCGACGGCATGTTCCCCCGTCCCTGCCTCCCCCTCGATGCGATCGCGGAAGGCGGCGGCGCTGAACTCCCCGCCCGATGCCAGAGCCTCGGCATAGCCGACCATAGCCGATACCACCGGGCGGAGAAAGAAGTGGTCATGCGCCACCTCGTCGACTTTCCCCAGCCGCGACAGCAGCTTGAACAGCCGGCGGATATCGGCCTCCGGCTCGCCGAGGCGGCCGGCGATGTCGCGCACCCGCGGCGGGCGGAAGCGCTCGGGACCGGCGAGCATCGGCGCGACGACTTCCCACAATCGCTCGTCGCGCTCGGCCAGCCGCACCTCGTGACCGGCGAGCCGCACCCAGGCGCCCTCCACCGCCAGCACGCCCTCCTGCGCCAGCCGGGCCAGCGCCACCAGGAAGGCCGGCTTGGGCAGCCGTACAGCGAGTTCCATGCGCAGCTTCTCGACGCCGAGGCCGGCGAGATCGGGATTGGCCGCGTGATAGGCGGCGAGCCTGTCGACGATCTCCGCCCGCAGGGCGGTCCAGCGGGCGGCGGAGAGGGCGAAGGTGATACCGCCGGCCGCCAGCGTGACGAGGCCGAGCGCCGAAGCCAGCGCCGCCGGCGCCTCGGCGGCGAGCGCGCGGTCGCGGGCGAAGGCGTCGAGATCGAGATGATAGGGCGGCAACTCGACGAGCCCGGCAAGCGCAGCGACGGGATCGGCCTCGGCCGCCGCGTCGATGACGGCCAGCCGCTCCGGCGTCCGGCGCTTGCGGGCGGGCGCGCGCAGATCGATGAAGCGCCCCCCGCCGATGGTGCGCCGGGCCGAGGTGTCGCGCAGCACGAAGCGGTCGCGCACCGCCGCCGCGATCGGCCGCTCCAGCACCAGTTGCACCCGGCCTTCCGCGCCGGGCAGCAGCGCCTCGGCATCGAGCGGCACCACGCGGGCGCCGACCTCGACCGCGCCATGATGCAGCCGGGCCGGGAACCAGGTGCCGAGCGGCTTCGTCTCGGTGGCCAGCACCCGCAGCGAGGCGTCGATGCGGTCGGTCGGGGCGTGCAGGGAGGGATCGAGCACCACGTCGCCGCGCGCGATCGCCTGCGCGCTGACTCCGTCGCCGGCGAGATTGAGCGCGCAGCGGTCGCCGGCGCTGCCGCGCTCGGCCGGGCGGTTCTGCGCATGGATGGAGCGCACGCGGGCGGCAAGGCCGGAGGGGCTGACCGTCACCCGGTCGCCCACCGCCACCGCGCCGGACACCACCGTGCCGGTGACGACGGTGCCGGCACCCGACAGCGCGAAGGAGCGATCGACCGACAGGCGGAAGCGACCGCTCTGCCGCTCCGCCGCGAAGGACGCTGCCGCCGCGACGAGGGCGGCGCGCAGCTCGGCGATGCCCTCGCCGGTGCGGGCGGAGACGGCGAGGATCGGCGCGCCCTCCAGCGCCGTGCCGGCCAGCGCCGCGGCGATCCCGGCCGACACCGCCGCGCGGCGGGCCGGATCGGCGAGATCCGCCTTGGCGAGGGCGACGATGCCGTGGGAGACGCCGAGCAGGTCGAGAATGGCGAGGTGCTCGCGGGTCTGCGGCATCACCCCATCATCGGCGGCCACCACCACCAACGCGAAATCGATGCCGCTGGCGCCGGCCAGCATGGTGTGGATGAAGCGCTCATGGCCGGGCACGTCGATGAAGCCGAGAATACCGGCCTCGGTCGGCAGATAGGCGAAGCCGAGATCGATGGAGATGCCGCGCGCTTTCTCCTCCTTCAACCGGTCGGTATCGACGCCGGTGAGGGCGCCGATCAGCGCCGTCTTGCCGTGGTCGATATGGCCGGCGGTGCCGATGATCATTCCGGCAATCCGGCGAGGCTGTCGAGCAGGCCCTGCGGATCCTCGAGGCAGCGCAGGTCGAGAAGCAGCGCGCCATCGGCGATACGGCCGATCACCGGCCGCTCCAGCCGGCGCAGCGCGGAGGCCAGCTCCGCCAATGCGCCACCCGAGGCGTCGGCGGACCGCAGCGCGAGGCCGGCGCTCGCCAGCGTCTCCTGCGGCAGCGCGCCGGAGCCGATCTGGCTGGCGCAATCCACCACCGTGACGAGCCAGCCATCGCCGAGCAGCGTGGCGACCGGCATCACCAATGCCTCGGCCAGCGCGCGGATCTCCTCGGCCGGGCGCGCCAGCAGGCGCAGCGTCGGCAGGCGGGCCGCCAGCGTGTCCGGGTCGCGATAGAGCCGAAGCGTGGCCTCCAGCGCCGCGAGGCGGATCTTGTCGACCCGGAGCGCCCGCTTCATCGGATTGCGGTTGATCGCGGCGATAAGGTCGGCCCGGCCGACGATGAAGCCGGTCTGCGGGCCGCCGAGCAGCTTGTCGCCGGAGAAGGTGACGAGGTCGGCGCCATCCGCCACCGTCTCGCGCACCGTGGGCTCGCGTCCGACGCCGAGCCGCGCGAGGTCGGCGAGCGTGCCGGAGCCGAGATCATGTATGAGCGGCACGCTGTGCGCGCGGGCGATCTGTGCCAGCTCGCGCGCCGACACTTCCTTGGTGAAGCCCTCGATGCGGTAATTCGAGGTGTGCACCTTGAGGATCAGCCCGGTCTCCGCGTCGAGGGCGGCGAGATAGTCCTTGGCGTGGGTGCGGTTGGTGGTGCCGACCTCGACGAGGCGGGCGCCGGCGCGGGCCATGATGTCCGGCATGCGGAAGGCACCGCCGATCTCGATCAGCTCGCCGCGCGAGACGATGGCGCCCTTGCCGGCGCCGAGCGTGTTCAGGCAGAGCAGCACGGCGGCGGCGTTGTTGTTGACGACGGTGGCGTCCTCGGCGCCGGTCAGCTCGATGAGCAGGGCACGGACATGGTCGTCGCGCTCGCCGCGCTTGCCGGTATCGAGATCGTATTCGAGCGCGACGGCCGAGCGCATGGCGGCGCTCGCCGCCTCCACCGCCACCTCGGCGAGAACCGCGCGGCCAAGATTGGTGTGCAGCACCGTGCCGGTGAGATTGAACACCGGTCGCAGCGAGGAACGGGAGGCGAGCGCCAGTTGCTCGGCCGCCGCCAGCGCCACGTGATCCGACGAGGGCAGGCTGGCAAGCTGGCCGGCAAGCACGCAGGCCCGCACCTCCTCCAGCGCGGCGCGGATGGCGGCGGTGAGCGGCGCGCGGCCGAAGCGGCCGGCGGCCTCCAGCGCGGCCGGCGTCTTCAATACCTGGTCGACCGACGGCAGGTCGCGCAGCGACGGACGGGATTCCGCATCCATGGCGCGCCTCCTCAGTAGCCGATCAGGAACGGGTTGTAGGCGGCACGGCGATATGGGCCGTCGCGCATCATGATGTCGAGGGGGAGCGAGCCGATGTCGTCCGCCAGCGCCTCCATCGACACGTCCTTGTTCTGGTACAGCACCTTCACATAGGTGCGGCACTCGTCGCAGGTCTCCGCCTTCACCGTGCCGGGGCCGCCCTCGACCTCCTGATAGCCGATGCCCTTGGTGGAGCCGCAGGACACGCATTTGATGCGCACATAGTTCCACAGCGTGGCGCACAGCTCGCAAGCGCAGAAGCGGTTGCCATGCGCGGTCGGCCATTCGACGATCAGCGAGGCGACCGGCGGGCCGCCGCAGCCCGGGCACACCGCTGTCTCGCTCACCGGCCGCAAGGCCTTGGCATCGAGCGTGGCGGCGAGCCGGGTGGCGAGCACCTCCAGCCCCGCGGCGACGAAGGCATGCTCGGCCAGCGCCTCCATCGGAATGGCGTGCGCCAGCACATTGGCGGCGATCTCGGCGCGCTCCGCGCCACCCGCCTGCCGCACCCGCGCCAGCGCGGCGGCGGCCGGCTCCGGCATGGGCCGTTTGGCGATGGCGTCGAACAAGATGTCGAGCGTCGGCTGGAAGGCGGGGTCGGCGGCAAGCGCCGAACGGTCCAGCGGCGGCATGCCGAACTCGCTCGCCCGCGCCACCTGCTCCGCCGGGATCGGTGCGGGCGCCGGGGCCAACGCCACCGTCTCGGCCTGCGCGTCGACGATGCCGGCGACGAAATCGAGATAGAGCTTGGCCGGGCTCACCGCCGCATAGGCCCGCAGGCGCTTGGCGCGGATCGGGAACAGCGTCGCGGGATCGGGAACCACCGCGAAGGGCGGTGTCGAGACGGCGCCGATGACGGTGGGATCAGGATGGAGATCAGTCGACATAGGATTCCTCACGAACCGCACGGGCCACGTGGTTATGTAAAACCGGCACGCTCAGGCAACGGGCTCAGCAACACGTTTCGGACAGCGGCCCGAACGGAGGTCCGGCAAAGAACTCGCCGGCAGCGCCTTGAGCCGGATGAAGGATAGCACGCCCCTGCGGGGTGGCTTGCGAGACGCCCCGCCGGTGGCGCACCTCGGCGGGGCTGTCGAGACAGGCATCGGGCGACGCGACGGCTATTCCGCCGGCGTGCCGGTGCCGCGACTGGTCGGCGTCGTCGTCGGCTTGCCGACCAGCTCGCGCAGCCATTTGCGGTGATGGCGCCACGCCCAGCCGCCGGTGACACGCCCGCGCGTCATAGCGCTGAAGGTGCCCTTCACCCAGATCGCCGCATAGACATGCACGATCCACACGCAGATGGCGAAGATCGCCGTCGCCGAATGCACGAGGATGGCGATGCGCTTCTGCTCGATGGTGGTGTAGGGGTAGAAATACTGGTCCCACATCACGATGCCCGACGTGATCAGCACAAGGATCAGCGCCGACATCGACCAGAACACGAATTTCTGGCCGGCATTGTACTTGCCGACCTCCGGCATCTTCTCCTCGCGCCCGGCCAGCATGTCGCCGGAACGCGCGAGCCATTCCGCGTCGACGCGCTTGGGCAGGTTCGCCCGCCAGAAGCGGATGAACAGCAGCGCGAAGGAGCAGAACAGCACCACGCCGATCCACGGATGCAGGATCCGCGTATTCTGCCCGCCGCCGAACAGGCCGGTGAGGAAGAACAGCCGCGGCGTGAACAAGGCGAGGCCCGACAACGCCAGCAGCACCAGGCTGACGGCGGTGATCCAGTGGTTGATGCGCGCGGCGAGGGTGTAGCGGTCCACCGTCACCGGGTGGCCGGGATGCACCGCGTCGCCGGACTGCACGTCATCGGCCGGCGTCGGCACCGGAGAGTTCGGGTCGTGCGCGCTCATGTCGGCCTCCCCTCATTGCCCGCCGGGCCGGCCGGAGGCGGCACCGCGGCGCCGCTGGTCAGCTTCTCGGCGTTCTCCTCGTCCTCCTCCGTGACCTTGTTGGGCCCGGCGACCAGGTAGTGCAGCACGCCGGCGGCCGCCGCCACGCCCATCAGGGCCATGCCCATATATTTGGTGATGCCCTTCCAGGTTTCCACGATCGGCGAGATGCGCGGATTGTCGGGCAGGCCGGCATAGATGGACGGCTTGTCGGCGTGGTGCAGCACATACATGACATGGGTGCCGCCCACGCCCTGCGGGTCATAGAGACCGGCATTCTCGAAGCCGCGCGACTTCAGGTCCTTGATGCGGAAATCCGCCCAGCCCTTCATCTCCTCCTTGGTGCCGAACACGATGGCCTGGGTCGGGCACGCCTTCTGGCAGGCCGGGCCCTGGCCGACCGCGACCCGGTCCGAGCACAGCGTGCACTTGTAGGCGGTGTGATCGACCTTGGAGATACGCGGGATGTTGAACGGGCAGCCCTTGATGCAGTAGCCGCAGCCGATGCAGTTGGCGTGCTGGAAGTCGACGATGCCGTTCGAGTACTGCACGATGGCGCCGGGAGACGGGCAGGCCTTGAGGCAGCCCGGATCCTCGCAATGCATGCAGCCGTCCTTGCGGATGAGCCATTCGAGATTCTCGGTCTCGGGGTTCTCCCACTCGGTGAAGCGCATCAGCGTGAAGGTGTTCTCGGTCAGGTCCATGGGGTTGTCGTAGACCCCGTGGTTGATGCCGATCTCCTCGGTCAGCTGGTTCCACTCCAGGCACGCGGCCTGGCAGGCCTTGCAGCCGATGCACTTGGTCACGTCGATCAGCTTGGCGACCTCGGTGAGCCGCTGCGCCGGCGGCTCCACCGTGGAGGCCGAGCGGCGCACGATGTCCTTCTCGCCGAAGCGCGGGGTGACCGCGGACGGGTCGACGGACGGGTTGGGAATTGGGGGAAACATCGCGCCGCCTCCCTACGCCACCGGCCCGGTCGAGGGCTCGATGTTGACCATGAATGCCTTGAACTCCGGCGTCTCGATATTGGCGTCGCCGACGAACGGGGTGAGCACGTTCGCCGGGAAGCCCTTGCGGGCGGCGCCGACGAAGCCCCAGTGAATGGGCACGCCGACCACATGCACCGTCTTGCCGTCGACCGTCATCGGCTTGATGCGCTTGGTGACCACCGCGATGGCGAAGATCTCGCCGCGCTTCGACCACACCCGCACCCAGCCGCCCTTGACGATGCCCTTCTCCCTGGCGAGCTCCTCCGAGATCTCCACGAACTGCTGCGGTTGCAGCACCGAATTCACGTGGTTGTTCTTGGTCCAGTAGTGGAAATGCTCGGTGAGCCGGTAGGAGGTGCCGGCATAGGGGAAGTTGGGATCGCCGATATCGGCGAACTGCTTCCAGTCGTCGGCGAAGACGCGCGACACCGGATTGCCGCGCACCTTGGGCGCGATCACGTTGGCGACCGGGCTCTCGAACGGCTCGTAATGCACCGGGAACGGCCCGTCGCGCATCATCTTGCGCACGAAGAGGCGTCCCGTGCCTTCCGGGTTCATGATGAACGGACCGACATCGCCCGGCTTGGCGGTGGGCGCGATGTCCGGCACGTCGTAGCCGGTCCATTTCGTGCCGTCCCACTCGATCAGCTTGCGCGAGGGATCCCATGGCTTGCCGTCGAGGTCGGCGGAGGCGCGGTTGTAGATGATGCGCCGGTTGGCCGGCCAGGCGAACGACCACTTCAGATAGGCGCCGGTCTCGTCCGGGTCGGAATTGTCCCGGCGCGCCATCATGTTGCCCGCCTCGGTCCAGCTGCCGGCATAGATCCAGCAGCCGCCGGCCGTGGTGCCGTCGTCGCGATACAGGCCGAAGCCGGACAGCTGCTTGCCCGCCTCCAGGATCTTCTTGGTCGGATCATTGGGGTCGAACACGTCCACCAGCGCCGAACCGTTCATCTCCTTCGCCAGCTCCTCCGGCGACGGGTCCTCCGGGTTCTTGTAGGACCAGTTGAGATTGACGATCGGATCCGGGAAGGCGCCGCCCTCCTTGCGATACATTTCCTTCAGCCGCAGATGGATCTGCGCCATGATCCAGGCATCGGTGCGCGCCTCGCCCGGAGGCGAGCCGCCGGGCCAATGCCATTGCAGCCAGCGGCCGGAATTCACCAGCGAGCCCTCATCCTCCGCGAAGCAGGTGGTGGGAAGCTGGATCACCTCGGTCTTGATGCTGGCGGTGTCGGCATCGTTGAAGACGCCGTGGTTCTCCCAGAAGCGCGCGGTCTCGGTCTGGAGCGGGTCCATGATCACGAGCATCTTGAGCTTGGAAAGTCCCTCGGCAAGCTTCGCCCGGTTGGGGAAGGCCTGCAGCGGATTGAACCCCTGGCAGAAATAGAGGTTCACCTCGCCCTTCTTCATCCGCTCGAACATCCGCAGGATGTCGTAGTTCGGCACGTCGAGCTTGGGCAGGTAATCATAGGCCCAGTCGTTCTGCGCCGTCGCGGCGTCGCCATACATCGACTTCATGAAGCTGACGAAGAACTTCTTGTAGTTCTGCCAGTAGCTCATCTGGTTCGGCCGCAGCGGCTTGAAGCCGCGCGTCGACATGTAGGTGGCGAAGTCGGCTTCCTTCTCGATCGGCAGGTTGAGATAGCCGGGCAGCATGTTGGACAACAGCCCGATATCGGTCAGCCCCTGGATGTTGGAGTGGCCGCGCAGCGCGTTCATGCCACCGCCGCGCACCCCGATATTGCCGAGGATGAGCTGCAGCATCGCCATGCCGCGAATGTTCTGCGCGCCCTTGGAATGCTGGGTCCAGCCGAGCGCATACATCGAGGTCATGGTCTTGGTCGGCGACGAGCACTCGCCGATCATCTCGGCGATGTGCAGGAACTTCTCCTTCGGCGTACCGCAGATGCGCTCCACCATCTCCGGCGTGTAGACGGAGACGTGCTGCTTCAGGAGGTTCCACACGCAGCGCGGATGCTGCAGCGTCTCGTCGACCACCGCATAGCCGTCCGGGCCGACTTCGTAGTCCCAGCTGTCGCGGTTGTAGTCGCGCTTTTCCTCGTCATAGCCGGTGAACAGGCCGTCCTGATAGGTGAAGCCCTCCTTCACGATGAAGGACGCGTTGGTGAACGCCTTGGTATAGGCCCACTGCACCTTGTCGTTCTGGATGCACCAGTTGATCAGGCCGAGCAGGAAGGCGATGTCCGATCCCTGGCGGATCGGCGCATAATAGTCCGCGACCGACGCCGAGCGGTTGAAGCGCGGGTCGACGACGATCAGCTTGGCGCCACGGTTGGCTTTCGCCTCAGTGACCCACTTGAATCCGCACGGATGGGCTTCGGCGGCATTGCCGCCCATGATGACGACGAGATCGGTATTCCGGATGTCGGTCCAGGAATTCGTCATTGCGCCACGGCCAAATGTTGGGGCGAGACTCGCCACCGTCGGGCCGTGTCAGACGCGTGCCTGGTTGTCGAACCCGAGCATGCCGGTCGAGCGCACCACCTTGTAGGTGGCGAACGCGGTTTCGTTGGTGGTCGCCGATGCCGCCAGGAAGCCGGTGGTCAGCCAGCGGTTGACGGTGACGCCGTCCTTGTTCTTCGCGATGAAGTTGGCATCGCGATCGTCCTTCATGGCGCGGGCGATCTTGTCGAGCGCCGCGTCCCAGGCGATCGGCTCGAACTTGTCGGAGCCCGGCTTGCGCACCATCGGCTGGGTCAGGCGCGTCTCGGACTTCACGATGTCCTTGAGCGCCGCGCCCTTCGGGCACAGCGTGCCGCGATTGGTCGGGTGATCGGCATCGCCCTCGATATGGACGATGTCGGCCTTCTCACCCTTCCGGAGGTCGCCCTTGGAAAAGATGATGATGCCGCAGGCCACCGAACAATAGGTGCAGGTGTTGCGGGCCTCGACGGTGTTGGCCAGGTGGAACGGCTTGACGTAGGCGGCCACTGCCGCTTCCGCCTCGCCGAAGCCGAAGGCCCCGAGCGTCGAGCCCGCCAGTCCCGCACCCGACGTGCGCAAGAATGCGCGACGCGAGAGCTCCATGTTCATCGCAATGTTCTCCCGGCTTGGGGTGCCGTCGTTCTCCCTATCCCTCGATAGGGTAATCCAATTGGGTGACGCTATTTTTTAGCTTGTCCAATGTCAAATCACCTAAAGTCGACCCGTGGCGAAAAAGACTGTTTTTCCAGACGCTTCCGTCGTGCGATTTCGCAATTGCACTGCTGCGGCGCACAATCCGCCCACCCTCCACAGGCGGACGATTGACGCGGCAGCCCGACTGTCGGCAGGATTGTGGCGTGCTCGATCATTCGGCTCCCGCGTGTCGGGGCTTCGCATCCTCGCTTTTGCCAGCCACGCTGATTGCCCTTGCGTCACTTTCACTGGACGCGAGTGCGCAATTGCGGGCTGAGCCGGCTTTTGCGCCGGGCACCCCGATACCGCCGCTGGTACTGAACTCGCTCGATCACGGTCCGCAGGACCTTGCCGCGCTGCGGGGACGCCCGGTCGTCGTTCACTTCTTTGCGACATGGTGCGAGCCGTGCCGGGAGGAGATGACCGGGCTCGGCCAGCTCGCCGAGCGCCTCGCCGAGCTGCCGCAGCAGTCGCGTCCGGTGATTCTCGCCGTCGATGTCGGTGAGCCCGCCACCCGTGTCCGCCGCTTCCTCGCCCGCGAATTCGCCGACCGGCCACCGCCCTTCCCGATCCTGATCGACGAGGATCGCGCCGCCATGAAGGCCTGGAAGGTCGCGTTCCTGCCCACCAGCTATGTGCTCGACGCCGGCCACGCGGTGCGTGCCGAGGCCGCCGGCCCGGTCGACTGGACCGACGCGCGTGCCCTCGCGGTGCTCGACAGCCTTCTCGCCGAGGCGCCGCCGCGCGCGGCCCTCGACCTGCCCACCCTCACTCTGCCCGCCTTGCCTGAAAACTCCGGGAGCAAGCAACAATGACAAACCGTCGCGATCTGTTGAAAGCCGGCGCCGCCTTCGCGGCCGCCGCCGCCCTTCCCCATTCCGCCTTCGCCCAGGCCGCCGCCACCGCTGCCGCCCCCGCGGCTGCGACCTTCGCCCCGAAGCCCGGCAGCTGGCGCAACTTCGAGGTGGTGACGACGCTGAACGTCGCGCCGGTGGAAGGCAAGGCCGGGCCGGCGCAGGCCTGGGTGCCGCTGCCCTCCTACGCCGCCGAGGACTGGTTCAAGCCCGGCGAGAGCACCTGGAAGACCAATGCCAAGACCGCCGAAGTGGTGCAGGATCCGCACTACGGGGCCAAGCTGCTGCACCTCACCTGGGCCGAGGGCGAGGACAAGCCGCAGGTGGAGATCACCTCGAAATTCGCCACCCGCGACCGCGCCGCCGACCTTTCCAAGCCCGGCAGCGCCGCGCCGCTCTCCGCGCAGGACCGGGCGCTGTTCCTCAAGGCGACCGACCTCATCCCGACCGACGGGCTCGTCAAGCAGACCTCGGACAAGATCGTCGCCGGCAAGACCACCGACGTCGAGAAGGCCCGCGCCATCTATGAATGGGTGGTGGAGAACACCTATCGCAACGCCGCCACCCGTGGCTGCGGCACCGGCGACATCGCCTCGCTGCTGGCGAGCGGCAATCTCGGCGGCAAATGCGCCGACCTCAACGCGCTGTTCGTCGGACTTTCCCGTGCCGCCGGCATCCCGGCGCGCGACCTCTACGGCATCCGCGTCGCGCCCTCGGCCTTCGGCTACAAGAGCCTCGGCGCCAATTCCCCGGTGATTTCCAAGGCGCAGCACTGCCGCGCCGAGGTGTGGCTGGAGGGCTTCGGCTGGGTCGGCGTCGATCCCGCGGACGTGCGCAAGGTCGTCCTGGAGGAGCCGCCGGGGAAGAACGCCCTCGACGACGCCAAGGTGGTCGCTGCCCGCAAGGCGCTGTTCGGCGCCTGGGAAGGCAACTGGCTCGCCTATAATGACGGCCACGACATCGCGCTGCCCGGCTCGAACGGCCCCAAGCTCGGCTTCCTGATGTACCCGCAGGCGGAGGTGGCCAGCCTGCGCCACGACTGCCTCGACCCGGACGCCTTCACCTACACCATCAAGGCCAGCGAGATCTCGGCCTGACACAGAGGTCCCGGCCTTGGCTCAGCGCAAGGCCGGGATCGCCCCTGTCCAAACGTTTGCCTGCCCGGATCAAACGCCTTTCCGGGGTAGAGATTGCAGATCAACCCGGTAACTCCCTCTCCCGTTGGGGAAAGGTTGAGAAAGGGACTCTCGACCATGCTCGACACGCCGAACGATACCGCCCCCTTCCGCCTCACCAGCCTCGCCCATGGCGGCGGCTGCGGCTGCAAGCTCGCCCCCTCGGTGCTGCGCGAGCTCCTGTCCGAGCAGGCGCCGGGTGGGCCGTTCGAGAAGCTGCTGGTCGGCACCGAGACCGGCGACGACGCCGCGGTCTACCAGCTTGACGACGAGACCTGCCTGATCGCCACCACCGACTTCTTCATGCCGATGGTGGACGACCCCTACGAATTCGGCCGCATCGCCGCCACCAACGCGATTTCCGATGTCTACGCCATGGGCGGCAAGCCCTTGCTGGCGCTGGCCATTCTCGGCATGCCGCTCGGCAAGCTGCCGACCCCGATGGTGCGGGACATCCTGCGCGGCGGGCAGGCCATCGCCGCCGAGGCCGGCATCCCGGTGGCCGGCGGCCATTCCATCGACAGCCCCGAGCCGATCTACGGCCTCGCGGTGATCGGCACCGCCCGGCCGGAACAGATCCGCCGCAACAGCACCGCGCGGGCCGGCGACGTGCTGATCCTCACCAAGGCGCTCGGCGTCGGCCTGTATTCGGCGGCGTTCAAGAAGGAGGCGCTCTCGCCGGCCGGCTATGCCGAGATGGTCGCCTCGATGACCAGGCTCAACCGCATCGGCGCCGAGCTCGGCAAGCGAAGCGCGGTGCATGCCATCACCGACGTCACCGGCTTCGGCATTCTCGGCCACGGGCTGGAAGTCGCGCGCGGCTCCAACCTCACGCTGCGCCTCGATGCCGACGCGCTGCCGGCGCTGAAGGAGGCCGAGGCGCTGGCGCAGCAGGGCTTTGTCACCGGCGCCTCGCACCGCAACTGGGCGAGCTATGGCGACGGCGTCACCCTGCCGGAGGGCTTTCCCGACTGGCGGCGGCACCTGCTCACCGACCCGCAGACCTCCGGCGGCCTGCTGGTGGCGGTGGCGCCGGAAGCGGCCGAGGCGCTCCTCACCGAGATCCGCGCCGCCGGCTATCCGGCGGCGGCCATCGTCGGCCGGCTGGAGGCGGGTTCGCCCGGCATCGTCGTCGGCTGACGCCGCGCGCCCCGCACCGTGGTGTCATTGGCCTTCACCCAGTCGATGAGGCCACCGAGCGGCACCATCAGCGAACGGCCGAGATCGGTCAGCTCGTAGTCGACGCGCGGCGGCACGGTGGGGAACACCGTGCGTGAGATGAAGCCGTCGGTCTCCAGCGAGCGCAGCGTCTGGGTCAGCATGCGCTGCGAGATGTCCGGGATCGACCGGCGCAGTTCGGAAAACCGCCGCACGCCGGGGTCCAGCTCGGTCAGCACCAGCACGCTCCAGCGATCGCCGATGCGGTCGAGCAGCAGCCGCACCGGGCAGGCATCACCGAGTGCCAGCCATTCCGCCTTCATCATTCCAGCCATCACCTGCTCCCTTCGGCGAGCGAGGCCCGCGCCATTGGTTACTGCCGGCATACCGAGGCACGGCAAGATGCCTTCTTGCGCCTTCGATGCAGAAGGGCATGTTACTCTCATTCCGTAACCAAGGACAGCCCGTCGGCGTCATCGCCCTCTGGCGTCCATGCAGGGACTACGCATCATGATCGTCATCACCGCCGCCAGCGGCAAGCTCGGCACCGCGCTCGCCGATGCCTTCAAGGCCAAGGGCCTCGCCGGACAGGTGCGGCTCGCCGTCCGTTCGCCGGACAAGCTGGCCGCCCGCAAGGCCGAGGGCTTCGAGGTGGTCGCCGCCGACTATGACGACCCGGCCAGCCTGAAGGCCGCCTTCGCCGGCGCGGAAACCGTGGTGCTCATCTCCGGCGCGGGCACCAACGACATCCGCACCGTGCAGCATCACCACGTCATCGAGGCCGCCAAGGCGGCTGGGGTGACGCGCATCGTCTATACCAGCGCCACCAACCCGGTGAGCGCCAGCCTCTTCGACTGGGCGAAGGCACATGAGGCGACCGAGGCCGAGCTGAAGGCCTCCGGCCTCGCCTGGACCATCCTGCGCGACAATTCCTATTTCTCGAACAACGACCCGCTCTTCGCCAATGCCAAGGCGAGCGGCGTGCTGCCCTTCCCCGGCATCGATGCCAAGGTCGCCTATGTCTCGCACGAGGACGTGGCGGATTCGATCGTCGGCGCGGTGACCGGCACCGGCCACGCCGGCAAGGTCTATGAGATCGCCGGCGGCGAGGCCTGGAGCGCGGTCGAGCTCGCCGCCCTGCTCTCCGAGCTGACCGGCAAGGAGATCAAGGCGCTCGACGTGCCCGTCTCCGCCTTCGAGGACCAGTTCCGCGCCATGGGCCTGCCGGAATGGGTGGCGACCGGGGTGGGCAGCTTCTATGCCGCGCTCGGCGCCGGCGAATATGCCGCCACCTCCGGCGACGTCGCGCTGCTGGCTGGCCGTCCCTCGACCAGCGCGCGCGCCTATCTCAAGGCGTTCGCCTGATCCGTGCTTGCGGAAAGGCCGAGCTCGGGCTGGACTACCGGGAACACCGGAGTTCCCGCCGATGAGCTTTGCCTTTCTGCACGCCTCCGCCGACCAGGCGCCGATCGATATTCCCGCGATCGGCTTGAGCCTGCGCGTGCCGCTGCCGCCGACCTCGAGCGACGGCAGCGTCACCGCCATTGAGACCGTCAATGCCCCGGGCTTCGGCCCGCCGCTGCATCGCCACCGCGAAACCGAGATTTTCCGGGTGCTGGAAGGCCGCTATCTCTACGAATGCGACGGGCACCGCTTCGAGGCGGTCGCGGGTGACGTCGTGACCATTCCCGGCGGCAGCGCCCATGGCTTCGTCAACATTGGCGAAGCGCCGGCGCGGCAATTCATCCTCATCCTGCCCGGCCTCGATGCCGTCGGCTTCTTCACCGGCCTTGCCGAGGTGATGCGCCACGGCATGGCGGACCGGGCCGCCCTCGCCGGCTTCGGCGAGAAATGGGGAGTCGAGTTCCTCGGCCCGCCGCTCAGGCCCTGATCCGCTCGGCGAGGAAATCGACGAAGGCACGGATACGGGCGTCGAGATGGGCGTGGCCGACATAAACCGCGCTCATCTGCTCGACATCGCCGGCATTGTACTCCTCCAGCACCGGTACCAGCAGGCCGGCCGCGATATCGGAGCGGATGTGGAACGCGCCGATGCGGGCCAGCCCCAGCCCCTCCAGCGCCAGCCGCCGCACCGTGGCGCCGCTATTGCCCTCGAAATTGCCGCCGACCGGCCGGGTGAACCAGGCGCCTGTGGCCGGGTCACGGAACGGCCAGTCGTCGAGGCTGCGGCGAAAATTGAAGCGCAGGCAATTGTGACGGTCGAGATCCGCCGGCGTCGCCGGCACGCCGTGGCGCTCAAGATAGGCCGGCGCGGCGACGATCATCCGCCGGCTTTCAGCGAGCCGCCGCGCCTTCAGGGTGGAATCGCGCAGCGGCCCGATGCGGATGGCGAGATCGGTGCGCTCGCCGAGCAGGTCGATGACGCTATCGGTCAGCGACAGGTCGAGCGAGACCCGCGGATAGAGCGCCAGGAACTGCGGCACCAGTGGCACCAGATAATGCTCGCCGAACGCCACCGAGGCGGACACCCGCAGCCGCCCGCGCGGCTCGGCGGCGGCACCGCCCGCCACCTGGCGCTCCGCCTCCTCGATGCTGGCGAGGATGGCGCGGGCGCGCGCCACATAGGCCTCGCCCTCGGCGGTGAGCACCAGCGCCCGGGTGGAGCGCACCAGCAGCCGCACGCCGAGCCGCGCCTCGATGCGGGCGACGATCTTCGACACCGCCGAGGGCGACAGCCTGAGCGACCGCCCCGCGGCGGAGAAGCTGCCGCGATCGGCGACCTCGACCAGCACCTGCATCTCGCCGGCGCGATTATCCATGGCGCCCCTCCCACTCATGAAACAGCTTCACAGATCCTGATCATGATCTTGGAATAAATAAGAGGGAATGCAGACCCCATAGTTCCGGCAACGTCATCGACCCTTTCGCGCGCCGCCCGGCGGACGCACCCGGAGCTGTTCCATGCCCATCGCCCTCTTCGCCCTTACCGTGGCGGCCTATGCCATCGGCACCACGGAATTCGTCATTGTCGGCCTGCTGCCGACCGTCGCCGCCGACCTTCATATCGACCTGCCGCTCGCCGGCCTGATCGTCTCCGTCTACGCGCTTGGCGTCACCTTCGGCGCGCCGGTGCTCACCGCGCTGACCGGCCGCGCGCCGCGCAAGGCGCTGCTGCTCGGCCTGATGGCGCTGTTCATCGCCGGCAATGCCGGCGCGGCGCTGAGCCCTGACTATGCCAGCCTGCTGGTGGCGCGGGTGATCTCCGCCTTCGCCCATGGCGTGTTCTTCTCGGTCGGCGCCACCATCGCCGCCGACCTCGTCGCTCCCAATCGCCGCGCCTCGGCCATCGCCATGATGTTCATGGGACTGACGGTCGCCATCGTCACCGGCGTGCCGCTCGGTACCTTCATCGGCCAGAGTTTCGGCTGGCGCGCCACCTTCGCCGGCGTCGCGGTGCTCGGCGCGGTGGCCTTCCTCGCCATTGCCGTGCTGCTGCCGTCCAAGCTGTCCCGGCCGGAGCCGGCCAGGCTTGCCGACCAGTTCAAGGTGCTGGCGAGCGGGCGCCTGCTCATCGTCTTCGCCATGACCGCGCTCGGCTATGGCGGCACCTTCGTCGCCTTCACCTATCTGGCAGTGATCCTCGAGACCGTCACCGGCTTCGATGCCGGCGCGGTCAGCCTGATCCTGGTGCTGTACGGCGCCGCCATCGCCGCCGGCAACCTGATCGGCGGGCGCATCGCCGACCGCGATCCGGTCAAGGCGCTGACCGGGCTGTTCGCGGCGCAGGCGGTGGTGCTGGCGCTGTTCGGCTTCACCATGTCGGCGCCGCTGGCGGCGCTGGCGACCCTCGTCGCGCTCGGCTTCCTGTCCTTCGCCAATGTGCCCGGCCTGCAGATCTATGTCGTCGAGCTCTCCCGGCTGTACCGGCCCGGTGCCGTCGACGTCGCCTCGGCGCTGAACATCGCCGCCTTCAACCTCGGCATCGCCATCGGCGCCTGGGTCGGCGGGCGGGTGGTCGCCTCGCCCTTCGGCCTGGAGGCAACGCCGTTTGTCGGCGCCGGGCTGGTGGCGGTGGCGCTCGGGCTCACCATATGGAGTGGTGTGCTCGACCGGCGTGCCGACGCGACCGCCGCGCAGGCGGTGTGAGACCAGTCACGGCAACGCTTCGGCGGGCAGCGCGCCGCCCCGATGGTCCGGCCCGGCTATCTCTGATTTGCATCATGAATAAAAAATGGTGTTTACAGAGAGCGGGCGGAGCCAGCGGGGTCGGCACACCCGACGGAGGTGAAGTTAAATTGCGTGTTACCCGGGAAAAGGTCGCCGAGCATCGGCGCGCAATCCTCGATACCGCCTCGCGGCTGTTTCGGGAGCGCGGCTTCGGCGATGTCGGGGTTGCCGAGATCATGCAGGCAAGCGGCCTGACCCACGGCGCCTTCTATGGCCATTTTCGCTCCAAGGCGCATCTGGCTGAGGAAGCCTGCCGCGACGCCTTCCTGAAGAGCCGCGCCGAATGGAGCGCGGTGCCCAGCCTGTGGTCGATCATCGAGCGCTATGTCTCGATCCTCCACCGCGACGCCCCGTCCAAGGGTTGCCCGATGTCGGCCTTCGGCGCCGAGATCGCCCGGCAGCCGGAACATGTGCAGAGCCAATATGCCGACGGGCTGCGCCATCAGCTCGGGCGGATCGCCGAGTTGCTGCCTCCCGGCGGCACGCCGGAAGAGCGGCACGCCGATTCGATCACGCTGATGGCCTCGATGGTCGGCGCCATCACTCTGGCGCGCGGCCTGTCCTCGACCGACCAGGCGCTTTCCGAGGAGATCCTCGCCTCGGTGCGCGATTCGCTGCGCCGGCATGTGATCGAGGAGCACGGCACCGCCAAGGCCTGCGTTCAAACGGGAGAGGCCGCCGAATAGGCGGCCCCTCGATCTCTTCGATGAGCCGGCGCCGCCTCAGCGGAACATCGCCGGCAGCCAGAGCGACAGCGCCGGCACATAGGTGACCAGCAGCAGCACGAACACGCTCGCCCCGAAGAACGGCCAGATGGTGCGCATCGCCTCGCGTATGCTGATGCCGCCGACCGCGCAGCCGACGAACAGCACCGTCCCGACCGGCGGCGTGTTCAGCCCGATGCCGGCGTTGAGGATCATCACCACGCCGAAATGCACCGGGTCGATGCCGAACGCCTTCACCACCGGCAGCAGCACCGGCGTGCAGATGATGATCATCGGCGCCATGTCCATGAAGGTGCCGAGGAACAGCAGCACGATATTGATCAGCAGCAGCACCATGATCGGGTCTTCGGAAACCGAGCGGATCAGCGCGATGGTGGATTGCTGCACCTGGAGATAGGCCATCAGCCAGCCGAACGACGCCGCCGCGCCGATCACCAAGAGCACCATCGCCGTGGTGCGCACCGCGCCCAGCGTCGCCTCGACGAAGCCCGACCAGTCGAGTTCGCGATAGACCAGCACCGCCACCAGCAGCGCATAGAGCACCGCGATGCAGGAGCTCTCCGTCGCGGTGAACACGCCCGAGCGCACGCCACCGAAGATGATGGCGATGAGCAAGAGCCCCGGTATCGAGGACAGGAGGTAGAAGCCCAGCTTGCCGAAGCCGGGGAACGGCTCGGAAGGATAGCCGCGGCGCTTCGCCACCCACCAGGCGGTGACCATCAGCGACAGCGCCAGCAGCAGGCCCGGCACCACGCCGGCGGTGAACAGGTCCGCCACCGAGACATTGCCGCCCGCGGCGATCGAATAGAGGATCATGTTGTGCGAGGGCGGGATCAGCAGCGCGATGATCGCCGCGTTCACCGTGACGTTCACCGCGTAGTCGCGGTCGTAGCCGCGCTTGGCCATTTGCGGGATCATCAGCCCGCCCACCGCCGAGGCATCCGCCACCGCCGAGCCGGAAATGCCGCCGAACAGCGTCGAGGCGACGATGTTCACCTGGCCGAGCCCGCCGCGCAGATGGCCGACCAGGCCGGCGGCGAAGCGGATCAGTCGCAGCGCGATGCCGCCGCGCACCATCAGATCGCCGGCGAAGATGAAGAACGGGATCGCCATCATCGCGAAGACGTTGATGCCGGAATTCAGCTGCTGGAACACCACGATGGGCGGCAGGCCGAGATAGAGCACGGTCGCCAGCGAGGAGATGCCGAGGCAGAAGGCGATGGGGGTACCGATCGCCATCAGCGCGACGAACGAGCCGAACAGGACGAAATGCGCCATCACACCACCTCCGGGGTCGCGGTATCGGCGGCGATCTCGACGCCGAGCAGCGTGTCGACCAGCCGTTCGGCGGCGAACAGCGCGATGAGGATGCCGCCGAGCACCAGCGGGAAGAAGTCCACGCCGCCCGGCCAGCCGAGCACCGGGATGGTCGCGGTCCAGGTGCCGATGGCGAGCTTGGCGCCGTACCAGGCCATGGCGATGCCGAAGGCCGCCACCAAGGCGAGGTTGACCAGGTCCATCGTCCGCTGCGCCCAGGGCGGCGAGATGTGATGGAATAGGTCGAGCCCGAGATGCACGCTGTCGCGCACGCCGACGGCGGCGCCGAGCAGGATGAACCAGCTCATGAACTGCAGCGACAGCGGCTCCGCCCAATTGGGCGTGTCGTTCAGTATGTAGCGGCCGAACACCTGCCAGCCGACCACGGCGGTCATGATGACCAGGAGGGTGCCCGAGATCCACAGCGACACCGTGGACAAGACGCCGAGCACCCGGCGAACCACGCGAAGAGCCTGCATCGTGCCTCCGGCCTCCGGTTCGCTTGCGGGCGCTCCGGCCCGCACCGCGCCATTGGCGGGGGCGGGCCAGCCGGCCTTCGCCGGCGAGAGCGGCGCGCTCATTGGACGGCCTGGATGCGGGTCACCAGATCCTTCATCTTCGGATCGGTGACAAAGCTGTCATAGACCGGCTTCATCGCTTCGATGAACGGCGTCTTGTCGACGGTGAACACCTTCACGCCGGCATTGCGGACCTTCTCCTCCGACGCCTTCTCGCGCGCCAGCCACAGCTCGCGCATCTTGGCCACGGATTCCCTCGCCGCCTGGCGGACGATCTTCTGGTCTTCCGGCGACAGCTTGTCCCAGCTCACCTTGGAGATCACCAGCGCCTCGGGGGCCAGCGAGTGTTCGGTGAGGGTGTAGTTCTTCGCCACCTCGAAATGCCGCGAGGATTCGTAGGACGGCCAGTTGTTCTCGGCGCCGTCAACCACGCCGGTCTCCAGCGAGGAATAAACCTCGCCGAACGGCATCGGCGTCGCATTGGCACCGAAGGCCTTCATCATCGCGATCCACAGATCCGACTGCTGCACGCGGATCTTCATGCCCTTGAGGTCGGCCACCGACTTCACCGGCTTCTTGGTGGTGTAGAAGCTGCGCGCGCCGGAATCGTAGAAGGCGAGACCGACGAGACCGTGCGGCTCGAAGGCGGCCAGGATCTCGTCGCCGATCGGCCCGTCCACCACCTTGTGCATGTGATCGACCGAGCGGAACAGGAACGGCAGGCCGAGCACCTGGGTCTGCGGCACCAGATTGTTGAACGGCGCGGTGTTGACGCGGTTCATGTCGATGACGCCGAAGCGGGTCTGCTCGATGGTGTCCTTCTCGCTGCCGAGCGAGGCGTTGTTGAACACCTGAACGTCGAGCCGCCCGTTGGTGCGCTCCTTCACCAGCTTGCCCATGTAGATGACCGCCTCGACGGTCGGGTAGCCGTCAGGATGGATGTCGGCGGAGCGCAGCACCGTCTGGGCGCTCGCGGTGGCGACGGAGCAGGACAGGGCCAGAGCTGCAGCCAGCCCCAGAATGCGTGGCGTATTCATCAGGTTTCCTCCTTGTGAGATCGCTCGTACGGTCGACGATGCCCGCCGCTCGAGGCGGCCTGCACCGCCGCCGCCCGCTTTTTTGCGGGGCTGGCGACGTCGTTGGTATCGAACTAAAGCGCTAATGCATTAGTGGTGTCAATTGCCGGAAACAGTGGTCTTGAAGAGCTATTGATCTATCGAAACTCTGCATCCCGGATGCATGCACATCCCTGCCGGAGACCCACTGCAACGAGTTCGCGACGAGCCTCATCGTATGTCACCGCACTGGTCTGCGGGTAGGCGGGAACCCCAAGGCTGGTCCTCACACGAGGACCGACTGGTCCCCCGCGATGGTTTGCGGCTCCCAAGCGACAACACGCAGATCGAAGCCGCCGACTCCGGGAAACTCGATGCGGGCCTCCTCGCCGATGCGCACGTCATGCACCCCGGTGGTCATGCCGGTGAGCACGATGTCGCCGGCCTTGAGGGAGCGGCCGCGCGAAGCGAGCTGGGCGATGAGGAAGGCGACGGATTCATAGGGACCGCCGGCGACGCGCGCCGCGTTCCCTTCCCCCGCCAGCACGCCGCCGATCAGCGTGCGGGAGACGAGGCGCTCCCAGTCGCCGGCCGTCCCCGGTGGGATCGCCGGACCGATGAGGGCGCCGGCATTGTTGCCGTGATCGGCGATCACCGCCCCCGGCCCGAGATCGTTGATGCTGGCGAGCGGGCTGGAGGCGATCTCCGAGCCGGCATGCAGCGTGGCGAAACCGGCAATGTCCGCGGCCGAGACCGGCCCTTCCGGCGCATCGGCGGTGAGCCGCACCACGAATTCCGCCTCGATGGCCTTGAAGCCGCCGGCATAGACGAACACGTCGACGCTGCCGCCGTCGGGCACTTCCTGCACCGCATCGGTGAACACCGGCCCGACGAGGCGCGGCGCGTCGTAGCGCTCGCGAAAGCCCGGCGCGATGCCCGCCACCTTCCAGCCGGCGAGGCGGCGCGGGGTCAGCCGCAGCACCTCTTCCTGCACCGCATAGGCCGCGGAGAGGCTGGCGGGCAGCTCGCCCGGAAACCCCGCCAGCGCGCGCGCCTCGCGCCGTGCCGCGACAAATTCCTCTGCCGTGCTGGGCATTTAAAGCTCCCCAAGACGCTTGCATCGTTTTTGGTATGGTAGATACTGCCTCTAGTATGGTAGAACGTCAAGCAGCAATCGACCCCCGCAGCCAGGAGTAGCCCAAGGTGAACGTGGAGACCGGCGAGGTCGCGGAATCGAGCGCGCGGCGCATCGAGCGCGAGATTCGCAAGGCGATCATCACACTGGACATCCTGCCCGGCGCGCCGCTGTCCGAGCAGGAGATCGCCGAGCGCTATCAGGTCTCGCGCCAGCCGGTGCGCGAGGCCTTCATCGCGCTGGCCCGCGCCGGACTGGTCGAGATCCTGCCGCGCCGCGGCACTTTCGTGGTGAAGATCTCGCTCGACCGCATGCTGGAGGCCCGCTTCATCCGCGAGACGCTGGAGGCCGGCATCGTGCGCCGCGCCTGCGAGCGCTTCGACGCCCGCATCCGCACCCGCATCGACTTCTATCTCGACGCACAGCAGGTCGCCGCCGAGGCCGGCCGGCACTACGAGTTCCAGCGCGCCGACGAGCGTTTCCACGCCGCGCTCGCCGAGGGGGCGGGCTGCCCGACCGCCTGGTCGGTGATCGACGACATCAAGGCGCATATGGATCGGGTGTGCCACCTCACCCTCCCCTCGGCGACGGCGCTGCCGCAGCTGGTCGACCAGCACCGCGCCATCCTCGCCGCCATCGACGCCCGCGCGCCCGACCGCGCCGAGGCGGAACTGAAGGCGCATCTGTCGGAGATCCTCAAGGCCCTGCCGCAGGTGCGCGCCGCCCATTCCGACCTGTTCATCTGACCCATTCCGACAGGGCCGGCCAACGGCCCGACCACGCCAGGGAGAGAGCCATGGATCTTCGCCACGCCATCCATCCGGATCAGGCCGAAGCCCTCGACACGACCGGCCTGCGCCGGCATTTCCTGATCGACACCGTATTCGAGGCGGGCAGGATGCGCGCCACCTATACCCATTATGATCGGATGATCGTGCTCGGCATCGCACCGGCGGGCGCAGCGCTCGCCTTCGACGCCACACTCGCCAAGGTGGCCGGCAGCGAGCATTTCCTTGAGCGGCGGGAGCTCGGCGGCATCAATGTTGGCACCGGGCCGCTGAAGGTGGTCGCCGACGGCGAGAGCTTCGTCGTCGCGCCGCAGGAGGCGCTCTATCTCGGCATGGGCTACCGGGAGGTGAAGTTCGAGAACCTCGATCCGGCGCGGCCCGGACGCCTCTACGCCAATTCCGCCCCGGCGCATCAGCGCCACCCCAGCCGGGTGGTGCGCCAGGCCGAGGCCTCGCCGCAGCCGCTCGGCGCGCTGGAGACCTCGAACAAGCGCACCATCTTCAAATATCTGCACCCCGGCGTGCTGCCCACCTGCCAGATCGTCATGGGCCTGACCCGGCTGGAAGGTGGCAGCGTGTGGAACACCATGCCGGCCCACACCCATGACCGGCGCATGGAATCCTATTTCTACTTCGAGGTGCCCCAGGACAGCTTCGTGCTGCATCTGATGGGCCGGCCGGAGGAAACCCGCCACCTGGTGGTGCGCAACGAGCAGGCTGTGCTCTCGCCGCCCTGGTCGATCCATTCCGGCGCCGGCACCGGCTCCTATGCCTTCATCTGGGCGATGGCCGGCGACAACCAGTCCTTCGCCGACATGGACTTCGTGCCGATGGGAGAGCTGAAGTGAGCGTGGCGTCGCTGTTCGACCTGCACGAGCGCATCGCCCTCGTCACCGGCGCGCGCACCGGTATCGGCCGCGCCCTCGCCGAGACGCTGGCCGAGGCCGGTGCCGACGTTATCGGCCTCGGCTCGCGCGCCATGCCGGAAACCCGGCGGGCGGTGGAAGAGAAGGGCGTGCGCTTTCACGAGGTGATCCGCGACCTCGAACAGGGCGGCGACTTCGCCGCGATGCTCGCCGAGATCGCCGGGGACTTCGGCGCTCCGGACATCCTCGTCAACAATGCCGGCATCATCCGCCGCGCCGATTTCGTCGACTTCACCGAAGCGGACTGGGACACGGTGATGACGATCAACCTCAAGAGCCTGTTCTTCCTCTCGCAGGCGGTGGCGCGCAGCTGGATCGCCCACGGCGTCGAGGGGCGCATCGTCAACATCGCCTCGCTGCTCTCCTTCCAGGGCGGCATCCGCGTGCCGTCCTATACCGCCAGCAAGCACGGCGTGGTCGGCCTCACCCGGCTGATGGCCAACGAACTGGCCGGCAAGCACATTACCGTCAATGCCATCGCCCCCGGCTATATCGAGACCGACAACACCGAGGCGCTGCGCGCCGATCCGGTGCGTAGCCGGCAAATACTTGAGCGTATCCCGGCCGGGCGCTGGGGGGTTCCCGACGATCTGAAGACCGCCATACTGTTCCTCGCCGCCCCCGCCTCCTCCTATGTGACGGGAACGGTGGTGCCGGTGGACGGCGGCTGGCTGGCGCGCTGAGAATGGCCGAGGATAACGAGATGCAGGCCCGGCTGGTGATCGATAGTCGCTGCGAGATCGGCGAATCCCCACTGTGGGATGCCGCGCGGCAGGCGCTGTACTGCGTCGACATTCCCGCCGGCACGGTGTTCCGGCTGGATGTCACGACCGGCGCGACCCGCAGCTGGCAGTTCGACGCGCCCGTCGGCAGCCTCGGCCTCGCCCGGTCGGGGCGGTTCCTGGTAGCGGTCGGCGGCGACGTGATCCTGCTGGACGTCGACACCGATGCGCGGCAGCGACTTGCGACGGTGGAGCCACGCTTCCCGGAGTTCCGGCTGAACGACGGCAAGGTCGGACCGGACGGTGCCTTCTGGGTCGGCTCGATGCATGACGTCGCGCCGAGCGAACAGCGGCCGGAGGCATCGCTCTACCGGGTGAATGCCGATGGGCGGGTCGACCGCAAGATCGACGGCCTGAAAGTGTCCAACGGCCTCGCCTGGACGGCGGACGGGCGCACGCTGTTCCATACCGATTCGCGCGGCCCGTGGATCGACCGCTGGGACTTCGATCCCTCAACCGGCGCGTTGTCCGGCCGCCGCCGCCTGCGCTATCTGTCGGAAGCGGAAGGAAGGCCGGATGGCGGCGCCTGCGACATCGCCGGGCTCTATTGGAGCTGCGGCGTCTCCGCCGGTTGCCTGAACGGCTTCGACGGCGACGGCCGGCTGGTGCGCAAGATCGCGCTGCCGCTGCCGGCGCCCACCATGCCCTGCTTTGCCGGCGCGGGATTGACGACGCTATATCTCACCAGCTTACGCAAGGGCCTTCCGGCAGAGAAGCTGGCCGCCGCGCCCGCTTCCGGCGGCGTGCTGGCGCTGGAATTCCCAGTTGCCGGCGTGCCCGTCGGCCTGTTCGAGGACGCATGATGACCGAGCCCGCCGACGCCCGTCCCTTGCTCCTTACCGGTGCCGCCGGCGCGCTTGGCCGCATGCTCGCCGGGAAGCTGGCACGACCCGACCGCCCGCTGGTGCTCAGCGATATTATCGAGCCGGCTTATGATTTACCGGAGAATACGCGCTTCATCGCCGCCGACCTCGCCGATCGCGCAGCGGTCATCCGGCTCGGCGCGGATTTTTCCGCGGTGCTGCATTTCGGCGCGGCATCGACCGAGCGGGATTTCGAGGACATCCTCGGACCTAACATCCTCGGTCCGCATCACATTTTCGACCTCGCCCGTGCCAGCCGGGCGCGGGTAATCTTCGCCTCCTCGAACCACGCCATCGGCTTTCATCGCCGAGGTGAAATGCTCGACGAGGACTGCGACCTGCGCCCGGACGGCTATTACGGATTGAGCAAGGCCTATGGCGAGTTGCTGGCCCGGCTCTACTGGGACAAGCACGGGCTGGAAAGCCTGTCGATCCGTATCGGCAGCTGCATCGAGCGGCCGACGGATATCCGGCATTTGTCGACGTGGCAGAGTTATGGGGATTTGGTTCGGTTGGTTGAAGCGGGGTTGTCGACTGCTGCGCTCGGGTGCCGGATTGCGTGGGGCGTATCGGCGAACGCGCGCTCATGGTGGGTACGCCATGACGAGGCGATGGGTGGGGCACCTCTCGACGATGCCGAGCCCTATGCCGACGCGGTAGTGCCGGGGGCGGCAGAGACCGACGAAGTCTCGGCGCGTTATCAGGGTGGGACGTTCTGTGCGTCGGGCTATGACCGGGCGGAGTTTGGGCCGGAGGAGGTTTTCGGCTGGCGGACGGCGGCGCGGCGATCATGAGCCG
>NZ_JAHBGF010000032.1 GCF_018390695.1 Ancylobacter sonchi
GTGGCGCTGATCGTGCCGATCGCGATGGAAGAGAAGCTGCGCTTCGCCATCCGTGAAGGCGGGCGTACCGTCGGTGCCGGCGTCGTCGCCGCCATCATCGAGTGAAGTAGGAACGCCGGAATGCGGAAAACCGCATTCCTTTCCGGTGCCGGCGTCGTCGCCGCCAGCATCGAGTGATAGCGGGGGGCTTTGGCTCCGCTGCTCGGGACGTCCGAAAGGGAGCGCGGTGCGCTCCCTTTTTCTTTGAGCTGGTCGGGAGCGGTGCCGAATCGCGGGCCTGCCGCGCCTGATACGATGTTCCGTGGGGCTTCGATCCACAAAGGCGGGTATGGGCCGTGACGGCGCGTTGCTGCCTCTCCCCCGACGGGGAGAGGGCTGGGGGGAGGGCTCTTCGCCGCGCCCCAATGGCGTCACCCTCACCGACCCGCTTCGCGGGCCACCTCACCCCAACGGGGAGAGGGAGGTAAGGGCAGGCGCGGGTGAAGCGCTCACATCGGACGTGCTAGCGTTCGATGCCATCTCGTCGAACGGCTCCTCATGCTCCGCCTCCCGCCCCGTCTCCTCTGCCTCGCCCTCGGCGGCCTGCTGCTCATGCTTGCGCCGGCGGCCGCGGCCTGTCCGGAGCGGCCATCCTGCCGCGGCTGTGGCTGCAAGGGCGGGCCAGGCTATCGCGGCCCGGATGGGCGCTGCATCGGCTTCGCCGACCTTGCCAAGGTGTGCGGCGAGCCGCCGTCGACGCGCTGCGTGTTCGAGAACGCTCCCGGCACAGGCGCGAATCGGGAATGTGCGGCGGCACCGCGTCAACGCGCCGCCGCCGGTGCCGAGGCGCCCGCTTCCGATGCCGGAGATGTGGAGTGATGCCACTCCCGTCGCTTGCCGCTCTTTACATCCTCGCGGCGGATCACTAGGAAGAGCGCCGCCTGCTTCGCGGGCCGTAGGAGTGTAGCTCAACTGGTTAGAGCACCGGTCTCCAAAACCGGGGGTTGGGGGTTCGAGTCCCTCCACTCCTGCCATCGCTCGACGCGGATGGCAGTCCATTCCCGAGCAGGATGCCTTGCCTCCGGCCCGGGATGCCGCTGCAATGGCGGCCAAGCTGGCGGGCCTCCTTGT
This sequence comes from Ancylobacter sonchi, assembly GCF_018390695.1. GTDB lineage: Bacteria > Pseudomonadota > Alphaproteobacteria > Rhizobiales > Xanthobacteraceae > Ancylobacter > Ancylobacter sonchi. Next base: position 1,111 of record NZ_JAHBGF010000032.1, read on the forward strand.
CGGGAAGCGGGTTTGCTTTGACGAGGGGCGGGTTTGCAGGCTATACGCCCGCTTCGCTCTTTACGAAGGGCGATGCGCGGTTTCTCCCGCATTTTCCGAATTCGCGGTCCGGCTTCCCTCTCGGGGAGGACGTCCCGCCCAGAGGCGTTCCGAGACGAGCATGGCGAAGACGAACCCGGTCGAGTTCTTTCAGCAGGTCCGCGCCGAGACGCGCAAGGTCACCTGGCCGACCCGTCGCGAGACGCTGATCACCACGGCGATGGTGTTCGTCATGGTGGTGGTGGCGTCGCTGTTCTTTCTGGTCGCCGACCAGATCCTGAGCTTCGCGGTCGCGCAGCTGCTGCACATCGGGCGCTGAGGAACAACGTCATGACCAAGCGCTGGTACATCGTCCACGCCTATTCGAACTTCGAGAAGAAGGTCGCCGATTCGATCAAGGAGCAGGCCGCGCAGCGCGGGCTCGCCGAGCTGTTCGAGCAGGTGCTGGTGCCGATCGAGAAGGTCACCGAGGTGCGCCGTGGCCGCAAGGTCGATGCCGAGCGCAAGTTCTTCCCCGGCTATGTGCTGGTGAAGATGGACCTCACCGACGAGGCCTTCCATCTCATCAAGAACACCCCGAAAGTCACCGGCTTCCTCGGCGCCGACAACAAGCCGATGCCGATCGCCGAGAAAGAGGCGATGCGCATCCTCCAGCAGGTGCAGGAAGGCATCGAGCGGCCGAAGCCCTCGATCAGCTTCGAGGTCGGCGAGACGGTGAAGGTGTCGGACGGCCCGTTCGCCTCGTTCAACGGCATCGTCGAGGAAGTCGACGAAGCCCGCTCCCGCCTCAAGGTGGCGGTGTCGATCTTCGGTCGCGCCACCCCGGTGGAGCTGGAGTTCGGTCAGGTCGAGAAGACCTGATCTCGCTCAACAGCGGATGTTTCAAAAGGCGCGGCAGGGTCCGCGCCTTTTTCGTTTGCGGCGAGGCCGGCGGGCCTGTCCATGCCTCGCGCGCCTTGTCGCGACGGGTGCCATTGCACGCGGTCTCGGGCGCTATAACCGGATAACACCCCTCGGCCCGAGGGGCGTCCTATCCTCCCATCGCACGCCACAAGGCGGCTCTGGGAGGAAAACATGTCCGGCAAGCGCATCCTGATGATCATCGGCGACTTCGTCGAGGACTACGAGACCATGGTGCCGTTCCAGGCGCTGCTGGCGGTGGGGCACACCGTCCACGCCGTCTGCCCCGACAAGAAGGCCGGCGACAGCGTCGCCACCGCCATCCACGATTTCGAGGGCAACCAGACCTATTCCGAGAAGCGCGGCCACAATTTCACGCTCAATGCCAGCTTCGCCGACATCGACCCGGCCCGCTACGACGCGCTGGTCATTCCCGGCGGACGGGCGCCGGAATATCTCCGGCTGAACGACCGGGTGGTGGAGATCGTCCGGCACTTCTTCACGGCGGACAAGCCGGTGGCCGCCATCTGCCACGGCGCGCAGCTGCTCGCCGGCGCCCGGGTGCTGGAAGGGCGCACCTGCTCGGCCTATCCCGCCTGCCGTGCCGAGGTGGAGCTCGCCGGCGGCACCTATGCCGACATCGCCATCGACGCGGCGGTGACCGACCGCAACCTCGTCAGCGCCCCGGCCTGGCCGGCGCATCCGGCCTGGATCGCCCAGTTCCTCGTGGTCCTCGGCACCGCCATCAGCCATGGCGAGGCCCGCAAGGCGGCCTGACGCCTCTTCTCCTTCCGCCGGGCGGGCGCGCGGTCTATGATCGCTCCACGGCGGACCCCTTTCGGGAGAGATGCGATGTGCAAGCTCTTCATCGAAGCCGATGCGCGGCTGTGGCAGACACGGCTGAAGTCGCTGCGGCTCAACGGCTTCTCCACCAGCGTGCGGCTGGAGAACTTCTACTGGCAGGTGCTGGAGGAGATCGCCCGGCGCGACGGCATGAGCCTGCCGCAGTTGCTGGCCAAGCTGCACGAGGAGCTGACCTTCGCGCATGGCGAGGTGGAGAATTTCGCCTCCTTCCTCCGTGTGTGCTGCGGGCGCTATCTCGCTCTGCAGCTGGAGGGCGAGGTGCCGCGCGACCTGTCCGCGCCGATCGCCGGCCTCGATGCCGACGCCATCCTGGCGCGCGAGGCGCGCCGGGCGGCAAGGCGGGCGCCGCTGCATCCGGCGGTGTAAGGGGCCGGCTCGCCCGACTGGCGCCGCGACGGCGCGCCCGCGACCATGTGCCTGTCCCTTGCCCTTGCCATCAGGGGAGGGCTTGCCACTGGCATCGGCGCGACGAATACCCATATGAGACGGCGTCGCTTCACGCGATCGCCTCGCGCAGGGGACTTTCCCTGACGGCGATTCTGGTGTAAGCGACCGTTCGCATGCCCGAAGTAGGGCGTGCCGATCCTCAGGGATTGGTCATCCGCGGGAGGCACGACCGGTTCGCCAGCCGGAGCACGCGTGCCGCGACCGCGATCCGAAAGCCACGTCGCCCACGGCTCCAAGCAGTCGTGACGGCGTGATTTGCGTTGGTGGCCTGGCAGCCGCTCACGCAAGCAGGAGCCTTTCATGGCGAAGAAGATTACCGGCTATGTGAAGCTGCAGGTGCCGGCCGGCTCGGCGAACCCCGCCCCGCCGATCGGTCCCGCGCTCGGCCAGCGCGGCCTGAACATCATGGAGTTCTGCAAGGCGTTCAACGCCCAGACCGCCCAGATGGAAAAGGGCATGCCGATCCCCGTCCTGATCACCGCGTATCAGGACCGTTCCTTCACCTTCGAGCTCAAGACCCCCCCGGTCTCGTACTTCCTGAAGAAGGCGGCGGGTCTCGTCACCAAGAAGAAGCCCGGTTCGGGGTCCAAGACCCCCGGCAAGGGCGGCTTCGTCGGCAAGATCTCCCAGGCCCAGATGCAGGAGATTGCCCAGGTGAAGATGAAGGATCTGAACTGCGACACCGTCGAAGCGGCGGTCCGCATGATCGAAGGCTCCGCCCGTTCCATGGGCCTCGAGGTTGTGGGTTGAGCTGATGGCCAAGATTGCAAAGCGTGTTCGCGCCACCCGCGAGGGCATTGATCGCCTGAAGCTCTATGGTCTCGACGAGGCCATCGGGCTCCTGAAGGAGCGTGCCAACGCCAAGTTTGACGAGACCATCGAGGTCGCGATCAATCTCGGCGTCGACCCCCGCCATGCCGACCAGATGGTCCGCGGCGTGTGCAACCTGCCGAACGGCTCCGGCCGTACCGTGCGCGTGGCGGTGTTCGCCCGCGGCGCCAAGGCCGACGAGGCCAAGGCGGCGGGTGCCGACATCGTCGGCGCCGAAGACCTGCTGGAGATCGTGCAGGGCGGCACCATCGAGTTCGATCGCTGCATCGCGACCCCGGACCTGATGCCGCTGGTCGGCCGTCTCGGCAAGGTGCTCGGCCCGCGCGGCCTGATGCCGAACCCGAAGGTCGGCACCGTGACCATGGACGTCAAGGGCGCCGTCGAGGCGGCCAAGGGCGGCGCGATCGAGTTCCGCGTCGAGAAGGCCGGCATCATCCATGCCGGCATCGGCAAGGCCTCCTTCGCCGCCGACAAGCTCGCCGAGAACATCCGCGCCTTCGCTGACGCGGTGGTCCGGGCGAAGCCGACCGGCGCCAAGGGCACCTATGTGCAGCGCATCGCGCTGTCCTCGACCATGGGCCCGGGCGTGAAGGTGGAGCCGACCTCGGTTCTTGCCACCGCCTCCTGATCCCGCATGGAGCGGCCCGTTCGCGACGGCGTGATCGGGCCGGGGATGGAATTGGTTGGCCCCCGGTGCTATCTGGGGGCTGACAAATCCCATTCGACACTCTATATGGGCGGTTTCGCCATTGGCTGCGAGTCGCCGTGACTCGTGTCGGTGGTGATGCCGATGACATTCCAGGCTTTCGTCCGCTAACCCGGACGAAGGGGCCGGTAGGGTTCGCCCTGCCGGCCTAAGTCCTGTCCGAGACTGCAGGTGCCGGCCCGTTCCGGGTCGACCTAATCCCGCTTCGGGGCCTGCATAGACGGGGTACGACCGAAAGATGAGGGCCGGTTCGCCGGCGCTTGAATTTCGGCTCGAACCAGCGCCTTGGCCGGTCTTCCGGTCCCAGGGGACAGGATTTCAACCGCCGTTCCGCCTTCGGATCCGTCCGTTGGCGGGAAGGCAAGGCGCTAACCGGCGGGGTGGGTCCCCATCTCGCCACCGGAGAGTAAGTGAAGTGGATCGCGCTCAGAAAGAAGAGCTCGTCACGTCGCTCTCCGAGGTGTTCAAGAGCACCTCGGTGGTCGTCGTGGCCCACTATTCCGGCCTCACCGTCGCCCAGCTGTCGAACTTGCGTCGGCAGATGAAGGCGAGCGGCGCGACCGTGAAAGTGGCAAAGAACCGCCTCGCGAAGATCGCTCTCGAAGGTTCGGACGTCGCGCATGTCGGCCACCTGCTGAAGGGGCCGACCATCATCGCTTATTCGAGCGATCCTGTTGCGGCTCCGAAGGTCGCCGTCGACTTCGCCAAGGCCCACGACAAGTTCGTGATCCTGGGCGGGGCGTTCGGCACCACGGCCCTGAACGTGGATGGTGTGAAGGCTCTTGCCACCATGCCGTCCCTTGATGAACTGCGTGCGAAGCTGGTCGGCCTCATCCAGGCCCCGGCGACCAAGATCGCGCAGCTCACCACGGCGCCGGCGGCTAAGCTCGCCCGCGTGTTCGGTGCCTATGCCAAAGAGAACGAAGCCGCGTGAGGCTTCCCGGTAATACTGGTTCGAACCGAAATTCAAGGACTTAGATAAAATGGCTGACCTGTCGAAGCTCGTTGACGAGCTGTCCTCCCTCACCGTCCTCGAGGCCGCCGAGCTCGCGAAGCTCCTCGAAGAGAAGTGGGGCGTTTCCGCCGCTGCCGCCGTCGCGGTTGCGGCTGCCCCGGCCGGCGCTGCCGCTCCGGCCGCCGAAGAGCAGACCGAGTTCACCGTTGTCCTGGCTGCAGCCGGCGACAAGAAGATCGAGGTCATCAAGGAAGTCCGCGCCATCACCGGCCTGGGCCTCAAGGAAGCCAAGGACCTCGTCGAAGGCGCTCCCAAGGCCGTCAAGGAAGGCGTGACCAAGGAAGAAGCCGAGAAGATCAAGGCGCAGATCGAGAAGGCCGGCGCCAAGGTCGAGCTTAAGTGATCTGACGATCATTTCGGGGGCCGCCGGTTTTGCCGGCGGTCCTTCCGCCTTTGTCCGCAAGGACTTGAGGCGGAGGAGGCCAGACGGCTTCCCCGACCATCCCGCGCAGGCGGGGTTGTTGGGCGAGCCGTCGGGCGCGGAGTGGAGGCATCGGATGCGGCTTGCCGCATGGTGGCCAACTTCTCCGCGACAATGCGTTCCCTCCCCGTGGCGCAGCCACGCGCGGGGCATAGGGGCGCTCAGACGGATACTCGGACGGAGCGAGGAGCGACATGGCGCAGACGTTCACCGGTCGTAAGCGGGTCCGCAAGTTTTTCGGCAAGATCCAGGAAGTGGCGGAGATGCCGAACCTCATCGAGGTTCAGAAGGCGTCCTATGACCAGTTCCTGCAGATCGACGAGCCGAAGGGCGGGCGTGCGGACGACGGCATTCAGGCGGTTTTCAAGTCGGTTTTCCCGATCTCGGACTTTTCGGGCGCCGCGATGCTCGAATTCGTCCGCTACGAATTCGAGCCGCCGAAGTATGACGTCGACGAGTGCCGCCAGCGCGGCATGACCTTCGCCGCCCCGCTTAAGGTGACGCTGCGTCTCATCGTGTTCGATGTCGACCCGGATACCGGCTCCAAGTCCGTCAAGGACATCAAGGAGCAGGACGTCTATATGGGCGACATCCCGCTGATGACGATGAACGGTACCTTCATCGTCAACGGCACCGAGCGCGTGATCGTCTCGCAGATGCACCGCTCGCCGGGCGTGTTCTTCGACCACGACAAGGGCAAAACCCACTCCTCGGGCAAGCTGCTCTTCGCCGCCCGCATCATCCCGTATCGCGGTTCCTGGCTCGACATCGAGTTCGACGCCAAGGACATCGTGTTCGCGCGTATCGACCGTCGCCGCAAGATTCCGGTGACGTCGCTGCTGTTCGCCCTCGGCCTCGACGGCCAGGAAATCCTCACCACCTTCTACGACAGCATCGCTTTCACCCGCACACGGGATGGCTGGCGCATGCCGTTCGATCCCAAGCGGATGAAGGGCTACAAGGCGGTCGCCGACCTCGTCGACGCCGACACTGGCGAAGTGGTGGTCGAGGCCGGCAAGAAGGTGACGGTGCGCCAGGCGCGCCAGCTCGCCGAGAAGGGCCTCAAGGCGCTCAAGATCTCCGACGAGGAGATGGTCGGCCGCTATGTGGCCGAGGACCTTGTGAACCTCCAGAGCGGCGAGATCTATGTCGAAGCCGGCGAGGAAGTCTCCGAGAAGATGCTGAAGCAGCTCGGCGAGCTCGGCTATGACGAGCTCCCGATCCTCGACATCGACCACGTCAATATCGGCGCCTATATCCGCAACACGCTGGCGGTGGACAAGAACGTCACCCGCGAGGACGCGCTGTTCGACATTTACCGCGTGATGCGTCCCGGCGAACCGCCGACGCTCGACAGCGCGCAGGCGATGTTCCACTCGCTGTTCTTCGACGCCGAGCGCTACGACCTTTCCGCGGTCGGCCGCGTGAAGATGAACATGCGCCTCGACCTCGACGCCGCCGACACCGTGCGCGTGCTGCGCCGTGAGGACATCCTCGCGGTCATCAAGACGCTGGTGGAGCTGCGCGACGGCAAGGGTGAGATCGACGACATCGACCATCTCGGCAATCGCCGGGTGCGTTCGGTCGGCGAGCTCATGGAGAACCAGTACCGCGTCGGCCTGCTGCGCATGGAACGCGCCATCAAGGAGCGCATGTCGTCCGTCGACATCGATACCGTGATGCCGCAGGACCTGATCAACGCGAAGCCGGTGGCCGCCGCCGTGCGCGAGTTCTTCGGCTCGTCGCAGCTCTCGCAGTTCATGGACCAGACCAACCCGCTGTCGGAGATCACCCACAAGCGCCGTCTCTCGGCGCTTGGCCCGGGCGGTCTGACGCGCGAGCGCGCCGGCTTCGAGGTGCGCGACGTGCACCCGACGCATTACGGCCGCATCTGCCCGATCGAGACGCCGGAAGGCCCGAACATCGGCCTGATCAACTCGCTGGCGACCTTCGCCCGCGTGAACAAGTACGGCTTCATCGAGGCGCCCTATCGCCGCGTGAAGGACAGCCAGGTCCAGAGCGAGGTCGTCTACCTCTCCGCCATGGAGGAGGGGAAGTACTACGTCGCGCAGGCGAACATCCCGCTGGATGCCGAGGGCCGGTTCACCGAGGACCTGATCGTCTGCCGTCATGCCGGCGACGTGCTCCTCGTCACGCCGGACCGCGTCGACTTCATGGACGTGTCGCCCAAGCAGCTGGTCTCCGTCGCCGCGGCGCTGATCCCGTTCCTCGAGAACGACGACGCCAACCGCGCGCTGATGGGCTCCAACATGCAGCGCCAGGCGGTGCCGCTGGTCCGCGCCGACGCCCCCTTCGTGGGCACCGGCATGGAATCGGTGGTGGCGCGTGACTCCGGCGCCGCCATCGCGGCGCGCCGGACCGGCGTCATCGACCAGGTGGACGCCACCCGTATCGTCATCCGGGCCACGGAAGAGAACGACGCCTCGAAGTCGGGCGTCGACATCTACCGGCTGCAGAAGTTCCAGCGCTCCAACCAGTCGACCTGCATCAACCAGCGTCCGCTGGTGCGCGTGGGCGACGCGGTGCGCAAGGGCGACATCATCGCCGACGGTCCCTCGACCGATCTTGGCGACCTGGCGCTCGGCCGGAACATCCTCGTCGCGTTCATGCCGTGGAACGGCTACAACTTCGAGGACTCCATCCTGCTGTCCGAGAACATCTCGAAGGGCGACATCTTCTCGTCGATCCATATCGAGGAGTTCGAGGTGATGGCCCGCGACACCAAGCTGGGTCCGGAGGAAATCACCCGCGACATCCCCAACGTCTCGGAAGAGGCGCTGAAGAACCTCGACGAAGCCGGTATCGTCTATATCGGCGCCGAGGTGCAGGCGGGCGACATCCTCTGCGGCAAGATCACTCCGAAGGGCGAGAGCCCGATGACGCCGGAAGAGAAGCTTCTGCGCGCCATCTTCGGTGAGAAGGCCGCCGACGTGCGCGACACCTCGCTGCGCGTTCCCCCGGGCGTGACCGGCACGGTCGTCGAGGTGCGGGTGTTCAACCGCCACGGCGTCGACAAGGACGAGCGCGCCCAGGCGATCGAGCGCGAGGAGATCGAGCGTCTCGCCAAGGACCGCGACGACGAGCAGGCCATCCTCGACCGTAACGTCTTCGGCCGCTTGGCCGAGATGCTGGACGGCAAGGTCGGCGTCGCCGGCCCGAAGGGCTTCAAGAAGGACACCGGGATCACCCGCACCGTGCTGGCGGACTATCCGCGCAGCCAGTGGTGGATGTTCGCCGTGGCCGACGACCAGCTCATGGGTGAGCTGGAAGCCATGCGCAACCAGTACGACGAATCGAAGAAGCGGCTCGAGCAGCGCTTCCTCGACAAGGTCGAGAAGCTGCAGCGCGGCGACGAGCTGCCCCCGGGCGTGATGAAGATGGTCAAGGTCTTCATCGCCGTGAAGCGCAAGATCCAGCCGGGCGACAAGATGGCCGGCCGGCACGGCAACAAGGGCGTGGTCTCGCGCATCGTCCCGGTCGAGGACATGCCGTTCCTTGAGGACGGCACCCCGGTCGACATGGTGCTCAACCCGCTCGGCGTGCCCTCGCGCATGAACGTCGGCCAGATCCTCGAAACCCATCTGGGCTGGGCCTGCGCCGGCCTCGGCAAGGTGATCGACAACGCGATCGAGCAGTATCGCCGCGCCAATGACGTCGCTCCGCTGAAGAAGGCGTTCGGCGACATCTACGGCAAGGACGAGACCATCGCCTCGCTCGACGAGGAAGGTCTGGTCGAGCTCGGCACCAACCTGCGGCGCGGCGTTCCGATCGCCACGCCGGTGTTCGACGGCGCCCGCGAGGCGGACATCGAGCGCATGCTGGAGCTGGCGGGCCTCGACAAGTCCGCACAGTCGACGCTGTTCGACGGGCGTACCGGCGAGCAGTTCGACCGTAAGGTCACGGTGGGCTACATCTACATGCTGAAGCTCCACCATCTGGTAGACGACAAGATCCATGCCCGTTCGATCGGCCCGTACTCGCTCGTGACCCAGCAGCCGTTGGGCGGCAAGGCGCAGTTCGGCGGCCAGCGCTTCGGCGAAATGGAGGTGTGGGCGCTCGAGGCGTATGGCGCTGCCTATACGCTGCAGGAGATGCTCACCGTGAAGTCGGACGACGTGGCCGGCCGCACCAAGGTCTACGAGGCCATCGTGCGCGGCGACGACACCTTCGAGGCCGGCATTCCCGAGAGCTTCAACGTGCTCGTGAAGGAAATGCGCTCGCTGGGTCTCAACGTCGAGCTGATGAACTCCAAGACCCATTCGGTGGTCCCCGGCGCCGGCGAGAGCCTGCCCGCCGCCGAATAAGCGGTCTCGACACTCCCCGCGCGGAGGGCCTCTGGCCTTCCGCGCGTTGCTCGCGCGACACGACGTTTTTTGCGACATCTGGCCCCCAGGACATCCGGCCCCGCGACGGCGGCGGCCATGTCGGAGCCGAAGGAGACAGCGATGAATCAAGAGGTGATGAATCTCTTCAATCCGGCGGCCCCCGCGCCGACGTTCGATCAGATCAAGATCTCGATCGCGAGCCCGGAAAAGATCCAGTCCTGGTCCTTCGGCGAGATCAAGAAGCCGGAGACGATCAACTACCGGACCTTCAAGCCCGAGCGCGACGGCCTGTTCTGTGCCCGCATCTTCGGGCCGATCAAGGACTACGAGTGCTTGTGCGGCAAGTACAAGCGCATGAAGTACAAGGGCATCATCTGCGAGAAGTGCGGCGTCGAGGTCACCCTCTCGCGCGTTCGCCGCGAGCGCATGGGCCACATCGAGCTCGCCGCCCCGGTCGCGCATATCTGGTTCCTGAAGTCGCTCCCGAGCCGCATCGGCCTGCTGCTCGACATGACGCTGAAGGACCTCGAGCGCATCCTGTACTTCGAGTACTATTGCGTCATCGAGCCGGGCCTCACCCCGCTGAAGGAGCGTCAGCTCCTCTCGGAAGAGGACTATCTGCGCGCCCAGGAAGAGTATGGCGATGACAGCTTCACCGCGCTGATCGGCGCCGAGGCGATCCGCGAAATCCTGCGCGGGATGGACCTCGAGGCGATCGCCGGCAATCTGCGCAAGGAGATCGCCGAGGCGACCACCGAGCTGAAGCCGAAGAAGCTTGCCAAGCGCCTGAAGATCGTCGAGGCCTTCCAGCTCTCGGGCAACCGCCCGGAATGGATGATCCTGACGCATGTTCCGGTGATCCCGCCGGACCTGCGCCCGCTCGTCCCGCTGGACGGTGGCCGCTTTGCGACCTCCGACCTCAACGACCTCTACCGCCGCGTCATCAACCGCAACAACCGCCTGAAGCGGCTGATCGAGCTGAAGGCGCCGGACATCATCATCCGCAACGAGAAGCGCATGCTTCAGGAAGCGGTCGATGCGCTGTTCGACAACGGCCGCCGCGGCCGCGTCATCACCGGCGCCAACAAGCGCCCGCTGAAGTCGCTCGCTGACATGCTGAAGGGCAAGCAGGGCCGGTTCCGTCAGAACCTGCTCGGCAAGCGCGTCGACTATTCCGGTCGTTCGGTGATCGTGGTCGGTCCCGAGCTGAAGCTGCACCAGTGCGGCCTGCCGAAGAAGATGGCGCTGGAGCTGTTCAAGCCGTTCATCTATTCGCGGCTCGACGCTAAGGGCCTGTCCGCCACCGTGAAGCAGGCGAAGAAGCTCGTCGAGAAGGAACGTCCCGAGGTGTGGGACATCCTCGACGAGGTGATCCGCGAGCATCCGGTGATGCTGAACCGCGCCCCGACGCTGCACCGCCTCGGCATTCAGGCCTTCGAGCCGGTGCTGATCGAGGGCAAGGCGATCCAGCTGCATCCGCTGGTCTGCTCGGCGTTCAACGCCGACTTCGACGGCGACCAGATGGCCGTGCACGTGCCGCTGTCCATCGAGGCGCAGCTCGAAGCCCGCGTGCTGATGATGTCGACCAACAACATCCTGCACCCGGCGAACGGCGCGCCGATCATCGTGCCGTCGCAGGACATCGTGCTCGGCCTCTACTACCTCACCATGATGCGCGAGGGTGAGCCCGGCGAGGGCATGGCCTTCGCCAATATGGGCGAGATCGACCACGCGCTCGCCGCCAAGGCCATCACCCTGCACACCAAGGTGAAGGGTCGCTATATCGGCGCGGACGAGCACGGCAACGAGGTCTCGAAGATCTACGAGACCACCCCGGGCCGCATGAAGCTCGGCGAGCTGCTGCCGAAGACCGCCAAGACTCCTTACGACGTCGTCAACAAGCTGATGACGAAGAAGGAGATCTCGAACATGATCGACACCGTCTACCGCCACTGCGGTCAGAAGGAGACGGTCATCTTCTGCGACCGCATCATGTCGCTCGGCTTCACCAACGCCTTCCGCGCGGGTATCTCCTTCGGCAAGGACGACATGGTGGTGCCCTCCAAGAAGTGGGACATGGTCGAAGAGACCCGTGCGCTCACCAAGGAGTACGAGCAGCAGTACAATGACGGCCTGATCACCCAGGGTGAGAAGTACAACAAGGTCGTCGACGCCTGGGGCAAGTGCTCCGCGCGCCTCGCCGACGAGATGATGGCCGAGATTTCGGCCGTGAAGAAGGATCCGGTCACCGGCCGCGAGAAGCAGATCAACTCGATCTACATGATGGCGCATTCCGGCGCGCGTGGTTCGCGCGAGCAGATGCGCCAGCTCGCCGCCATGCGTGGCCTGATGGCCAAGCCGTCGGGCGAGATCATCGAGACGCCGATCATCTCGAACTTCAAGGAAGGCCTATCCGTGCTCGAGTACTTCAACTCGACCCACGGCGCCCGTAAGGGTCTGGCCGACACCGCGCTGAAGACCGCGAATTCGGGCTACCTGACCCGTCGTCTCGTCGACGTGGCGCAGGACAGCATCATCACGGTCCGCGACTGCGGCACCACCAACGGCATCGGCATGCGTGCCATCGTCGACGCCGGCAACATCGTCGCGACCCTCGGCTCGCGCGTTCTGGGCCGTACCGCGGCGGAGGACGTGATCGAGGGCGCGACCGGCAATGTGATCGTGCCGGCCGGCCACATGATGGACGAGGCCGACGTCGAGCGCATCTCCAAGGCCGGCGTGCAGCAGATCAAGATTCGCTCGGTGCTGACCTGCGAAGCCAAGAGCGGCGTCTGCGGCACCTGCTATGGCCGCGACCTGGCGCGCGGCACGCCGGTGAACATGGGCGAGGCGGTCGGCGTCATCGCGGCGCAGTCGATCGGCGAGCCGGGCACGCAGCTGACCATGCGTACCTTCCACATCGGCGGCGCGGCGCAGCTCTCCGAGCAGTCCTTCATCGAGGCCTCCTTCGAGGGCACGGTGAAGATCCGCAACCGCAACGTGGTGCGGAACTCGGAAGGCGACCTGATCGCGATGAGCCGCAACCTGTCGGTGATCATCGTCGATCACGACGGCTCCGAGCGCGCCGCGCACCGGATCCAGTTCGGCGCCAAGCTGAAGGTGGACGAGGGCGACGCGATCAAGCGCGGCCAGCGTATCGCCGAGTGGGATCCCTATACCCGTCCGATCCTCACCGAGGTCGAGGGTATCGTCGGTTTCGAGGATCTGGTCGAAGGCGCCTCGCTGAGCGAGACGGTCGACGAATCGACCGGCATCGCGAAGCGCGTCGTCACCGACTGGCGTACCGGCCGCGGCTCGGAACTGCGCCCGTCGATCGTGGTGAAGGGCTCGGATGGCAAGGTGCTGAAGCTGCCGCGTGGTGGCGACGCCCGCTACACGCTGCCGGTCGACGCCATCATCTCGGTGGATCCGAACAACACCGTCAGTGCCGGCGACGCGCTCGCCCGCGTGCCGATGGAAAGCGCCAAGACACGCGACATCACCGGCGGTCTGCCGCGGGTGGCGGAGCTGTTCGAGGCGCGGCGGCCGAAGGATGCGGCGATCATCGCCGAGATCGCCGGCACCATCCGCTTCGGCAAGGACTACAAGAACAAGCGCCGCCTCACCATCGAGCCGCAGGACTCGACGGATGATCCGGTCGAGTACCTGATCCCGAAGGGCAAGCACATCCATCTGCAGGATGGCGACCTCGTCGAGAAGGGCGACTTCATCGTCGACGGCAACCCGGCGCCGCACGACATCCTGGCGATCAAGGGCGTCGAGGAACTCGCCGCCTATCTGGTCAACGAAATCCAGGAGGTCTACCGGCTGCAGGGCGTGTTGATCAACGACAAGCACATCGAGGTGATCGTTCGCCAGATGCTGCAGAAGGTCGAGATCGACGATCAGGGCGACAGCGATCTGCTCACCAACGAGCAGGTCGACGTCTCCGAGCTCGACGAGATCAACGAGAAGCTCATCGCGGAAGGCAAGAAGCCGGCGTCGGGCCATCCCGTGCTGCTCGGCATCACCAAGGCGTCGCTGCAGACACGCTCCTTCATCTCGGCTGCCTCCTTCCAGGAGACGACCCGGGTGCTCACCGAGGCGGCGGTCAACGGCAAGGCCGACGATCTCGGCGGCCTGAAGGAGAACGTCATCGTCGGCCGGCTGATCCCGGCCGGTACCGGCGCCCAGATGTCGAAGCTGCGGGTGACCGCGACTACGCGCGACGAACTGATCCTCGCCCAGAACGAGCAGGATGCCGGCGTGACCGCCGCTCCGGCGCTGGAAGGCCCGGCGGAGTGATCTGCCGGCGGCCGGTGCCGTCGTCCCGATACTGAAAGGGCCGCCCTTCGGGGCGGCCCTTTTGCTTTTCGGCGACCGGCTCGGACCAGCGGCCCTTGCTGCCGGGTTCCTGCCGCCGCGGTGTCGCGTCTCGGCTCGCTCACGAAGCCTTCGATTGCTGCCACGAAAAAGGGCCGCCCAGATGGGGCGGCCCTTGTGTCTGCCGGGTCGTGTGGCGGCTCAGACGATGGTGAGCCGGACGTCGAGCCCGTTGCGGGTGGCGTGGGAATAGGGGCAGACGATGTGGGCGCGGGCGACGAGATCCTCCGCCACGGTGCGCTCCACGCCGGGCAGCGAGATGGCCAGCGCCACGTCGAGGCCGAAGCCGGTGCCGTCGTCGCGCGCGCCGATGCCGACATCGGCGGTCACCGTGCTGTCGTCGGCGATCTTCACCTTCTGCTGGCCGGCGACGAACTTCAGCGCGCCAAGGAAGCAGGCCGAATAGCCGGAGGCGAACAGCTGCTCGGGATTGTTGCCCTCGCCGCCCGGGCCGCCGAGCTCCTTCGGGGTGACGAGCGTCACCTTGAACGCGCCGTCGCTTGTGGCCGCCGAGCCGGTACGCCCGCCAGTGGCCGTCGCCTGGGTCTTGTAGAGAACCTTCATGATCGTCACTCCGCCTGGTAGTCGGGTTGAAATTCAATCGAACGATAAAAGATCGTATGCGATATAAAATTGAATATCCGCCCTTCGGATCATTGTCCAGCGAAAAGTTATCGCGATAACAATTAGGGGCAGAGCGAACCGGGCGGCGGGCCGCGAACGGCGGGAGCGACGAGAATGGACGAGGACGACCGGCTGCGGCTCGATTCGCAGTTCTGCTTTGCGGTCTATTCGGCCGCGCACGCGGTGATGCGCGCCTATCGGCCCCTGCTCGAGCCGCTCGGCCTGACCTATCCGCAATATCTCGTCATGCTGGTGCTGTGGGAGAAGGACGGGCAGACCGTGGGTGGCCTCGCCGAACGGCTGAGGCTCGAATCGAGCACGCTCACCCCGCTGCTCAAGCGGCTGGAGGCGATGGGCCTCGCCGAGCGGCGTCGCAACCCGGATGACGAGCGTCAACTCCTCGTGAGCCTGACGCCGGCCGGACGGGAGCTGAAGGCCAGGGCGGCGGCGATCCCCCCGCAGATCCTGGCCTGCTCAGGCAAGGACGTAGCGGAAC
Organism: Ancylobacter sonchi; assembly: GCF_018390695.1. Lineage (GTDB taxonomy): Bacteria > Pseudomonadota > Alphaproteobacteria > Rhizobiales > Xanthobacteraceae > Ancylobacter > Ancylobacter sonchi. The sequence goes on from NZ_JAHBGF010000032.1 coordinate 16,183, forward strand.
TCGCGAATCTGCGCGAGTCGATGGCCGGCATCCGCGAATCCTTCGCCGCCGCCCGCAGTGAGTCGCGCGGGGAGGGTGGGGCCGGGGAGGGCTGATCGACGAGGGGGATGGGTTGCTTATGGTTAAGAAAAGCTAAATCGCAGGCCGCTTCGGCCCCGAAGCCCCGCGATTACACGCTTTCACACTTGACGAAAGGCGAGTCGACGCGTAGAAGGCCCGGACTTTCACGGCAGGCAGGTCGGAATTGCCGTGTCGGGGCGCTTCGCCCGGACAGAGAATTCCGAGACGCTGCCGGAACGCAAGCATGAACTATCAGGCGCATGATCGCGCAAGCGGCCGCAAGGCCCGCGTGATCCTCTGAACGGCAAGCGCCCTCGGCCAGTAGCTGGCCGGCGGCGCTTCTTTCGTTCGCAGGTTGTCCTGAACGTCGGTCCGGCCGGCGCATGCGGAAGGTTCCGAAGTGCCAAGAGAGACAATTCATGCGGTTGCGGCCGCGGAAATAGGTTAGCGCCGGGCATCCTGCCCCCAGCGCAAGCGAAGGCGAGAAGTCGTGCCGACGATCAACCAGCTCATCCGCAAGCCGCGGGAAGCCCAAAAGGCCCGGAACAAGGTTCCGGCCCTGCAGGCTAGCCCGCAGAAGCGCGGCGTTTGCACCCGCGTGTACACCACGACCCCGAAGAAGCCGAACTCGGCGCTTCGTAAGGTCGCCAAGGTTCGTCTGACCAATGGCTATGAAGTCATCGGTTACATCCCTGGCGAAGGTCACAACCTTCAGGAGCACTCCGTGGTGATGATCCGCGGCGGCCGCGTGAAGGACCTTCCGGGCGTGCGCTACCACATCCTGCGTGGCGTGCTCGATACCCAGGGCGTCAAGAATCGTAAGCAGCGCCGTTCGAAGTACGGCGCCAAGCGGCCGAAGTGAGGAACTGAACGATGTCCCGTCGCCACCGCGCAGAGCGTCGCGAAGTCACTCCCGATCCGAAGTTCGGGAGCGAAGTGCTGAGCCGCTTCATGAATGCCATCATGTATGACGGCAAGAAGTCGGTCGCCGAGCAGATCGTCTATGGTGCCTTCGACATCGTCGAGAGCCGCGCCAAGAGCGAGCCGCTGGGCGTGTTCACCCAGGCGCTCGACAACGTGTCGCCGGCCATCGAGGTGCGTTCCCGTCGCGTCGGTGGCGCCACCTACCAGGTGCCGGTCGAGGTTCGCCCCGAGCGTCGCCAGGCGCTGGCGATCCGTTGGCTGATCACCGCGGCTCGCGCCCGGAACGAGAAGACCATGATCGAGCGCCTGTCCGGCGAGCTGCTGGACGCCTCGAACAATCGCGGCACCGCCGTGAAGAAACGTGAAGACACCCACCGCATGGCGGAGGCGAACCGCGCCTTCTCTCACTACCGCTGGTGATGACGAGAGCCGGGACGAGGATCTGATATGTCGCGCACGCACGCTATCGAGGACTACCGCAACTTCGGCATCATGGCCCACATTGATGCCGGCAAGACCACTACGACCGAGCGGATCCTCTACTACACCGGCAAGAGCCACAAGATCGGCGAAGTCCATGACGGCGCCGCCACCATGGACTGGATGACCCAGGAGCAGGAGCGCGGCATCACCATCACGTCCGCCGCGACGACCGCTTTCTGGCACGGCAAGCGCCTGAACATCATCGACACCCCCGGCCACGTCGACTTCACCATTGAAGTCGAGCGTTCGCTGCGCGTGCTCGACGGTGCCGTGTGCGTGCTCGACGGCAACCAGGGCGTCGAGCCGCAGACCGAGACCGTGTGGCGCCAGGCCGACAAGTACAACGTGCCGCGCATCGTGTTCGTCAACAAGATGGACAAGACCGGCGCCGACTTCTTCCGCTGCGTCGAGATGATCATCGACCGCGTGGACGGTAAGCCGGTGTGCTGTCAGCTGCCGATCGGCTCCGAGAACAACTTCAAGGGCATCATCGACCTCGTCCGCATGAAGGCGGTCGTGTGGGACAATGAAGAGCTCGGCGCGAAGTATCACGACGAAGAGATTCCGGCCGAGCTGGCCGAGCAGGCGCTCGAATATCGCGCCAAGCTGCTCGAAGCGGCGGTCGAGCTCGATGACGACGTGCTGACGGCCTATCTCGACGGTGTTGAGCCGGACGAGGCGACCCTCAAGGGCCTCATCCGCAAGGCCGTCATCGGTCGCGTGTTCAACCCGGTGTTCTGCGGCTCGGCCTTCAAGAACAAGGGCGTGCAGCCGCTGCTCGACGCCGTGTGCGATTTCCTGCCGTCGCCGATCGATCGTGGCGCCATCAAGGGCATCGACTTCGACACCGAGGAAGAGACCGTCCGCAACCCGAACGATAGCGATCCGCTTTCCGTTCTGGCGTTCAAGATCATGGACGACCCCTTCGTCGGCACCATCACCTTCTGCCGCATCTATTCGGGCAAGCTCGAGACCGGCATGGGTCTCCTGAACTCGACCCGCGACAAGAAGGAGCGCGTTGGCCGCATGCTGCTCATGCATGCGAACAACCGCGAAGACATCAAGGAAGCCTATGCGGGCGACATCGTCGCTCTCGCCGGCCTCAAGGAAGTCCGCACCGGCGACACGCTGTGCGACCCGGCCAAGCCGGTGATCCTCGAGAAGATGGAGTTCCCGGAACCCGTCATCGAGATCGCGATCGAGCCGAAGTCCAAGGCCGACCAGGAGAAGCTGGGTCTCGCCCTCGCCAAGCTGGCGGCGGAAGATCCGTCCTTCCGCGTGTCGACCGATTTCGAGAGCGGCCAGACCATCCTCAAGGGCATGGGCGAACTGCACCTCGACATCAAGGTCGACATCCTGAAGCGTACCTACAAGGTCGATGCCAACATCGGTGCTCCGCAGGTCGCCTATCGCGAGACGATCACCCGCAAGACCGAGGTGGACTACACCCACAAGAAGCAGACCGGCGGTACCGGCCAGTTCGCTCGGGTGAAGTTCGTGGTCGAGCCGAACGAAGTCGGCAAGGGCTTCGCCTTCGAGAGCAAGATCATCGGCGGCGCGGTGCCGAAGGAATATATCCCCGGCGTCAACAAGGGTCTGGAGAGCGTGCTCGGTGCGGGCGTGCTGGCCGGGTTCCCGGTGGTGGACGTCAAGGTCGAGCTGGTCGACGGCGCCTATCACGAAGTCGACTCGTCGGCTCTCGCCTTCGAAATCGCCTCGCGTGCGGCGTTCCGTGAAGCCCTGCAGAAGGGCGGCGCGGTGCTCCTCGAGCCGATCATGAAGGTCGAGGTCGTGACGCCGGAAGACTACACCGGCTCGGTCATCGGCGACCTCAACTCCCGCCGTGGCCAGATCCAGGGCCAGGACATGCGTGGCAATGCGAACGTCGTGAACGCGATGGTGCCGCTCGCCAACATGTTCGGCTACGTCAATACGCTCCGGTCCTTCTCGCAGGGCCGTGCGACCTTCACCATGCAGTTCGACCACTACGAGCAGGTGCCGTCGAACGTCGCTCAGGAGGTTCAGGCCAAGTACGCGTGACGCAAGCTTGACCTGATAAATGGGGCTAGCCAACGGGTTAGCCCCGGCCTTTCGAGTGATTTCGTATCAACATTGAATACCGACCGACGGAGAGCCCCGTGGCCAAAGAGAAGTTCAACCGTTCGAAGCCTCACTGCAACATTGGCACGATTGGTCACGTTGACCATGGGAAGACGTCGCTGACGGCAGCGATCACGAAGGTGCTGGCGGAG
>NZ_JAHBGF010000033.1:0-118137 GCF_018390695.1 Ancylobacter sonchi
CGATCTCGGGCGGCTACTCGACCTCGGACGGCTTCATCGGCGAAGTGGCGGTGTCGGAGAAGAACTTCCTCGGCCGCGGCCAGTATGTCCGCCTCGCCGGCACGCTCGGCGAGGATACGCAGGGCATCGACTTCAATTTCACCGAGCCCTACTTCCTCGACTCCCGCATCTCTGCCGGTTTCGACCTGTCCTGGCGAGTGACGGAAGCCACCAGCTCAAGTCCTTACGACACGACGACCGCAGGCGGCACGCTGCGCGTCGGCCTGCCGTTCTCCGACGAGCTAACCCTCGGCCTGCGCTACACGCTGTCGCAGAAGGAAATCTCGATCGACGAGGAAACCATCGAAGATTACGGCACACCGTCATGGGCACTGCTTGAAATCAACAATCAGGCCTACATCACCTCGGCGATCGGCTACACGCTCAGCTACAACATGCTGGACAGCAACATCGGCCCGACCAACGGCTACCTGCTCGAGTTCAAGCAGGACCTCGCCGGTGTCGGCGGCGATGTGAACTACATCCGCTCGACCTTCGATTCCCGCTGGTACATGCCCGCCTTCGGCGACGTGGTGCTGATGGTGCGCGGCCAGGCGGGCAACGTCTCCTCCTGGGGCGGCGAGGACCTGCGCATCCTCGACAACTTCTTCAAGGGGCCGGACCTCGTCCGCGGCTTCGAATCGAACGGTATCGGTCCGCGCGACCTGGCCTCCGGCCTCGACGGTTCCGATCCGGACGCGCTGGGCGGCACGCTCTACTGGGGCGCCTCCGCTGAGTTGCAGTTCCCGCTTACCTTCCTGCCGAAGGAGGTGGGAATGAGCGCCGCGCTGTTCGCCGATGCCGGCTCTCTGTGGGGATATGAGGGCGGCACGACCTTCGAAAACGTTTCCGGCTGGCAAGACAATCTCGTCGATTGCAGCGCGATCTCAGGCTCCAGGACCAAGGGCTACGCCAATGTCTGCGTCGCCGACAGCGACTCGATCCGCTCCTCGGTCGGCGTGAGCCTGATCTGGAAGTCGCCCTTCGGCCCGCTGCGCTTCGACTATGCCTGGGTGCTGACCAAGGAAGACTACGACCAGACGCAGGCGTTCCGCTTCAGCGGCGGTACGAAGTTCTGATGGGCGCGCCTTCACCTGCTCGAACACTGCGGTCGTGCTGGGGTTCCTTGACGAACCAGACGCGGCTGTGTCCGGGGCTGCCCCGGATGGCCGCCGTCGAGTCTCCGTCCCGCGTGTGGGCGACGCAATTCTGACGGAGGGGACGTTAGCCCTTCGCGTGCCCGGCGATCGGATATTGGTGGACGAGGACAGGGCCCGAGCGAGGTCGCTCGCGCCTGCATTCACGATGGTGATCTTCGCACCGCCGCCTCCACCAGATCGCAGCCATTGGAGGGGGACTGGTCTTGCTTACCGGTCGCGAAGACGGCCGTGTTTGCAGTCCATAATCTCGTGCCGGGCGCGGCGATCCCAGCCGATATGAATGAAGTCTGGGCGGCCGAACGCGCGGACGGCGGACCAACAGCGGTCGTCGCGGAAGCCGACGAAATGGGCGCACAGGGCAGGCATCTCAGCCTCAATCGTTGGTCGTTTTGTTGGCAATAACGGCCCGATTGCGAGCCCACCTAAGCTAAGTGCTTGATATAATTGGTGGGCCCGGCAGGACTCGAACCTGCAACCAGACCGTTATGAGCGGCCGGCTCTAACCATTGAGCTACAGGCCCGCCGCGGAGGGCGGGGCCGCTCCGGGGAAGCGGGCGAACGCTAGCAAATACCCATCGCGACGCCAACACTCGGGCATCGCGCCGGAGGGCGCCGTCCACCGCCGTATTGCCGCCACCGGGAGGTGGTTTGCCTCGCATGCCGCTACGTCGGCGCGACACCATCCTGTTCCCCGGGGAATGCGCAACATGAAACTCGCCCAGGCCGCTCCTGCCGCCGCCCTCGCCGCCCTCGTCTCCGCCAGCCTCTTCGCCGGCCTGTCGCCGCTGTCGGCGCAGGAGCTCTCCGCCGCTCCCCGGCGTCCGACCCTTACGGTCACCGGCGAAGGCCGCGCCGCCGCCGCCCCGGACATGGCGCGCTTCTCCACCGGGGTGATCAGCGACGGCAAGACCGCGCGCGAGGCGCTCGACGCCAACAGCAAGGCGGTCACCGACATGATCGCCGCGCTCAAGGATTCCGGCATCGAGGCACGCGATATCGCCACCTCCGGCTTCTCCGTGCAGCCGCAATACGCGCCGCCGAAGAAGGATTCCACCGAGCCGCCGCGGGTCGTCGCCTACCAGGTGCAGAACAACGTCTCGGTGCGGCTGCGCGATCTCGGCCGTCTCGGCGATCTGCTCGACAAGATGGTGACCTCCGGCGCCAACCAGATCGGCGGCATCTCCTTCGACATCGCCGAGCCGGCCAAGCTGGAAGACAAGGCGCGTGTTGCGGCGGTGGAGGATGCCCGCCACCAGGCTGAACTGATCGCCCAGGCGAGCGGCGTGCGGCTGGTGCGCATTCTCACCGTCACCGGTAATGGCGGGGTGCGGCCGATGGGGCGGGCCATGGCGGCGCCGATGCTGATGAAGGCGGATTCCGTGCCGGTCGAGGCCGGAGAGGCCGAGGTCCAGGCCAGCGTCGCGGTGACCTACGAGATCGAGCCGCGCTGAGGCGCGGCGTCCGGCACCAGCAGTTCGAGCGCCTGCGGCACCACGCGATAGTGCAGCGGCAGGCGCTCGCGGCTCAGCTCGCCGTCGGTCGAGACCCAGCTGCGCTTGCGCTCGCCGCGGCTGATGAGGATGTCCCGCCCGGCGAGGCTGACGATGCCGGGATTGCCGCGCCAGCTATCCGTCACCAGATCGGCGCCGGCCTTCAGCTTGGCGAGCGCGCCGCGATCCTCGACGATGTGGACTTCCAGCAGGCCCTCGTCGAGCCGCCCGCGCCGCCAGCCCGGTCCGGTGAAGCGGTTCACGGTGACGAGGGCCGAGAAGGCCGCGAAATGCCGCCTCTGGCCGTCGACCTCGACGTCGATATGGATGCGCCCGGTGCGCCGCAGGGCGAGAAAGGCGGCGATCGGCACGGCGAAGAAGCGGCCGAGCCCCCAGCGGCGGGCGGTTTCCCGCGCCCGCGCCATCTGGCTGAAGAAGCCGAAGCCGGAAATGGTGTGGAACCGCCGCCCGTTCAGCGTGCCCATGTCGACGCGCATCGGCCGGGCGGTGTCGAGCGCGTCGAGCGCGGCTCCGATATCGGTCGGCATACCGATGTCGTGCGCCAGCAGGTTCATCGTGCCCAGCGGCAGGATGCCGAGCGCCTTGCCGGAATTCTCGTGGCAGCGCGCCGCCAGGCTGACGCTGCCATCGCCGCCGCCGACGATCACCGTATCGTGCGGCCCGCGTCCGCTGGCACGGATGGCTCGCAGCAAGTCCTCGCCGGTGAGCAGCTGCACCTCCACCTTGCGGCCGTCGCGGGAGAGCCGGTCGGCCACTTCGCGGCGCACCGCCTCGCCGTCGCGTTGCTGCAGGGTTCCTGCCTTTGCGTTCAGCAGGACGAGGACATGGCGCATGGTTCGGCTCGGAATGAAACGGGGCAGGGAGGGCGACACGACAATGCAAGGCAATGTGGCGGAGGCAATATGGCGGGAGGGGAACGCGGCGGCAGGCGGAACGGCAACGGCGGCACGGCGACTAGGTTCCTCCGGTCGAACCGGCGATCGACGGTGGAGGATCGGCGAGGCGTTCGGACGTCGGGCTCGACGCGGATGAGAGAGACCGAATAGGCTGCGACCATGGCAAGATGGGGAGCCGCCGGCAATGGCGCAGATCAACAGGCCGTCCATGGTGCGCCTGCGGGCGGGCTTGCTGGTGCTGATGGCGCTCGCCTATCTGTCCTTCGTCGTCGGTCGCTGGATGGCGACGCTGTTCTCGCTGGGGATCCTGTGGGCGGCAGCGATCGGCATTCTGGTCGCGCTGCTGGTCGCGCTGGCTGCCAGCCGGCTCGACCGTACCGCCTATCTGATCATCGCCGCATTGGTGGCGCTGTTCGGCGCTTTCACCGCCTATGATTTCGCCCGCGGCCCGATCGATTTCTCGCAGGGCACCGCGACCGTGCTCGCCCTCGTCGCCGGCCTGCTGCTGGCCGCCGCCTTCTGGGACTTCGCCAATCTGCTGCGCGAGTTCCGCGCTTGGGCCGAAAGCCGGCGCTGACCCCGCGGCCTAGTTGCCGCGCCGAAGCAGCGCGCGGATCGCCCGCGGCAGCCGGGAGCGAGCCTTCTTGGGAGCGAGCGACGCTTCGGCTCTTTGCCGGATAACAGCTTCGCGGGCGAGGCGCTCGCGATCCTCGATCTGCCGGGCATCGGCGAAGGCGATCCGCGCGGCCTCGGGGTCCGCCGCGCCGCCCACCCCCTCGACAAGGGCGGAGGCATAGGCCCGCTGGTCCTGCGCCGTATCGCTCGCGCAGGCGCGCCTCAGCGCCAGCAGCGCGAGGGCGCCGATCGCCGGGTCGGGGTTGGCGCGCAAGCCCTCGCCGGCGAGCCGGCAGAAGGCCGGTACCGCGCCCTCCAGGCTCTTGCGCATCCAGGCGAGCCCTTCCTCCTGCCGGCCGGCCGATAGCAGCAGCCGGCCATAGTCGAACTGGCCGCGATAGTCGCCGCCCTCGGCGCCGCGACGATACCAGCGTCGCGCCGCCGCCGGTCGCGCCGGCCGGTCCCAGCCATTTTCCAGATAGCGTCCGACCAGCGTGGCTGCCTTGACGTGGCCGGCGCGGGCGGCACGGACATAGAGGCTGAGCGCCTCCCGGCGGTCGGACGGCACGCCATTGCCGGCCAGCAACAGGCCGGCGAGATTGAACCGTGCCCAGGCGTCGCCGGCCTGCGCCGCCTGACGATAGAACTCGGCCGCGCGCGCCGGTGCGATGAGTGTGCCCCAGCCATGCTCGTGGCAGCGCCCCACCATGTTGAGGCCTTCGGCGCTGCCGGCCTGCGCGGCGATGGAGAACCAGCGCAACGCGGCCTCGGCATCCCGCGTCGTGCCGGTGCCGTCGAGCAGCATGCGCCCCCAGGCGAGCTGGGCATTGACGAGGCCGTTCAGCGCGCCCGCCCGCACCCAGTGGGCAGCGGCCTGCGGCCCCTCGGCGATGCGAAGCTTCAGTTCGTCGGCACCCATGCGTTTCAGCGCCGCAAGGGAAATCCAATCATCGGCCATGCGCTGTCACGATCTTGTAAATCATCGTCCATGTGTCGTTGCGGCAACATAGGCGTTGGCGCGGCTGGATTGAGACGGAAATAGGGCAATCGATTGTGCAATGGCAAGGAGTTGTGATCTGATTCAATTTTTAACAATTAAAAACAAAGTCCATCCTGGCATGCCAAGCGAATTAGACTTTTGAATCTCTAAAAAACATAGTGTTTGAACCGAGTTAGACTCTTCCTTTATCCGACCTGATGTTGGACGTGCTCACAGGGGTTGGACGAATGACGAAGATGAAGACACTCAGGCCCTCGGTATCCGGGGCGGCCTTGACCACCGGCTTGGCTATGACGATGTCGGCTATCCCGCTGCTGGACGCGCAGGCCCAGCAGGCCACGTCGACGCCGAACGCAACGGAAGAACTGCCCACCGTCACTGTCGAGGGTGACAACGCCCCGGCCAATGCTCTTGAGGCCACCACCGGCCTGTCGCGCATGCCGGGCACGATTCAGGATACGCCGCAGACCATAACCGTCATCTCGCAGGAGACGATGCAGCAGCAGGGCGTCACCACGCTCGAACAGGCGCTGCGCAACGTGCCCGGCGTCACCGCCTCGTCCGGCGAAGGCAATGGCGGCATGAACGGCGACCAGTTCCGCATTCGCGGCTTCCAGGCCAATGGCGACATCTATGTCGATGGCCTGCGCGATTTCGGCTCCTATACCCGCGACAGCTTTGCCTTCGAATCCGTCGAGGTGTTCAAGGGCTCGTCGTCCGAAAATTTCGGCATGGGGACCACAGGCGGTGCCATCAACATCACCCAGAAGCAAGCGCATCTGGGCGACAAGTATGATTTCGAAGGACAGATCGGTAACGGCCCGCTGTACCGCGTGGTCGGCGACGTCAACAAGCAGATAGACGACACCACTGCGGTGCGCTTTGTCGGTATGTACACCGAGCAGGATCTCGTCGATCGCGACTACATGTATAAGGACCGCTACGGTTTCCTGGGGGCCGTCGGCTTCGGTCTCGGCACCGACCAGACCTTGCACCTGAACATCTTCTATCAGGATGGTGACGGCCAGACAGACATGGGTGTCCCGTTCGCCACCCGCAGCACCGGCGTTTCCCTGCCGGTGACGGAATATCCCGGCGTGTCGCGCTCCAACTATTATGGCAAGGAGACCGACAAGGACAATTACGACGTCACCATGTTCACGGCCAAGTATCGTAACGAGGTGAATGATTGGCTGACCGTTACCAATGATAGCCGGCTGGCTTATTACAATCGTTACTATACCCAGTCGGCGGCTACCTGTGCGGCTGCCACCTGTGGCATTCCAGTCATCAATGGCAATCCGAACGTTCCCTATTCTCTTGGCGGTCCGGCAGGCTTCGACCAGGAGACTTATGGCGGACAGAATATCACCACAGCGATCGCTGATTTTTCGATCGGAAAATTTCGGAATCAGTTCGTAGCCGGCGTCGATTTCTATTTCCAGAACGATGCCCGTAGCTATCTGACGAATTCCGGCACCAAGACAGTCGGTACCATTGCCGATCCGTCCTTCTACAATTCGGACAGCTTCTATGTTTACGATAGCGGACTAAATCTGCGCCGCTCTCAGGCTACCAATTCGGCAATATTTGCTTCGGATCGCTTCTGGTTTGTCGACACGGTATCGTTGCTCGCCGGTGGCCGCTTCGACAACTACAACATCAACTACGAAACCTCGACCACGGGCGGCAGGGCGCCCTCACCCGGAGTGCGCGGTTGGTCTGATTACGACTCACACTCTAGCTTCTTCAGCCCGAGCCTTTCGCTGATATGGGAGCCCACCAAGGAACAGACCTACTATGTTTCGTGGGGCAAGTCCTTCACGCCACCTGGTGGCAATGTTGCGGTCACTCCGAACCCGCTGAGCGGCACTTCCGCTGTCGCACCAGAATCAAATGAAACCACCGAAATTGGTGCCAAGTTCTCATTGCTCGATGGCAAGCTCGGTTTGACCGGTGCACTGTTTCATACCATCAAGGGTAACGCCTATTATTACGATGCTGTAGGCGACGCCGTGGCGACCGGCGACCGTCAGCGAGTGCAGGGTGTCGAGCTCGGCTTGACGGGCAACCTTACCGATGCTTGGACCGTTCAGGCTGCCTATACTTATCTCGATAGCGAAATCACTTATTCTCCTCCTGCAACGGCCGCGACCATCGGCAACGAGGTGAACTACGCTCCGCGTAATTCGGCCTCGATCTGGACCACCTACGATGTGGCCAAGCACTGGCTGACCTCCATCCCAGGTGAACTGCTCATCGGCGGCGGCATTACCTATACAGACGGCTACTATACGAATACCGCCAATACCGCCTGGATTCCCGAGACCTTCTCGCTCGACGCGCTGATCTCCTACAAGCAGGGCAATTATCGGTTCGCGGTCAACGGTTACAACCTGACCGACGAACTTAACTACGTGGCGGGCTTCAACAACCGTGCCGTCGTGGGTACCGGCCGCGCCGTCGTGTTCACTGTGGGCGCCACCTTCTGAGGGCCTGCCTTCCCTGACCTCTTCACTCGGCGGATGCTCCTGTCGGGGCGTCCGCCACCTTCGGCCCCGCTTGCGGGGCCGCTTTCTTTCGAGGTGTATCCCATGCTCGTGACCATTCCCGACGTGCTGACCCGCGACGAGGTCGCCTATTGCCGCCGTGTGCTGGAATCCTCGCAGTGGGTGGATGGCCGCGCCACGGCGGGGGTGCAGGCGGCGAAGACCAAGAACAACCTGCAGATTCCCGAGGACTCCAAGGAAGCCCGCGAACTCGGCGACATCATCCTGCGGGCGCTGGGCCGCAACCCGGTGTTCAATTCCGCCGCCATGCCGCTGCGCGTGCTGCCGCCGATGTTCAACCGCTACGATGTCGGCATGGAGTTCGGCGCTCACGTCGACAGCGCCATCCGCGCCATTCCCGGCACCGGCATGCGCATGCGGGCGGACGTGTCGAGCACGCTCTCGCTCACCGATCCGGAGGAATATGATGGCGGCGAGCTGGTCATCGAGGATACGTTCGGTGGCCATGAGGTGAAGCTGCCGGCCGGCCACATGGTGGTCTATCCGTCGAGCAGCCTGCACGCGGTGCGCCCGATCACCCGCGGCAGCCGCTGGGGAAGCTTCTTCTGGACCCAGTCGATGATCAAGGACGATGGCCGCCGAGCGCTGCTCTACGATCTCGACGTCGCCATCGTACAGACCCGCGAGGTGGCGCCGATCGATTCACCCGCCGTGCTGTCGCTGACCAACGTCTATCACAACCTGCTGCGGCAATGGGTCGAGATGTGAGGCGGCCGCTGCGGCAGTCGCGATCGGTGCATTGACGTCGTTGCAGTGGGCGCTATCTCTCGCCGGTTCTTCCCGCGAGAGATGTCCAGAGAGGCCCGATGCCCGCGCTCACGTCGCTGTTCCCGCCCGCGCTGCTGCCGATCCTGCTGCTCACCGCCTCCAACATCTTCATGACCTTCGCCTGGTACGGTCATCTCAAATACAAGTCGGCGCCGCTGGTCATCGCGATACTGGCGAGCTGGGGCATCGCGCTGTTCGAGTATTGCCTGGCCGTGCCGGCCAACCGCTATGGCTCGGCCGTCTATGCCACCGCCGAGCTGAAGACCATGCAGGAGGTGATCACCCTGGTGGTGTTCGCCGGCTTCTCGGTGTTCTGGCTGAAGGAGCCGCTCGGCTGGAACCACGCCATCGGCTTCGCCTTCATCGCGCTGGGGGCGTGGTTCATCTTCCAGAAATGGTAGGCGCGGGGCTCACCCCCCCGGCTCACTCCCCCGGCGCGAGGCGCAGGAGCCGGCCGGCGCCGGGATCGTCGGTGAGCAGCCACAGCGCCCCGTCCGGCCCCTGCCGCACGTCGCGGATGCGCTCGCCGAGCTCGGTCAGCAGCGCCTCCTCCTCGACCACGCGCTGGCGCGAGGGATCGAGCTTCAGCCGCACCAGCCGGGTGCCGGAGAGCCCGCCGGTGAACAAATCGCCCTTCCAGCGCGGGATGAGGTTGCCGGTGTAGAAGGCGAGCCCCGCTGGCGAGATCGACGGGTCCCAGTATTTCACCGGCTGCTCCATGCCCGACTTCGCGGTGCCTTCGCCGATGGTCGCGCCGGAATAGTCGCGCCCATAGGTGATCACCGGCCAGCCGTAATTCTTGCCGGCTTCGGGATGGTTCAGCTCGTCGCCGCCGCGCGCGCCGTGCTCGACCGTCCAGAGCTGCCCGGTCTGCGGATCGATGGCGGCGCCCTGCACGTTGCGGTGGCCGAAGCTCCAGATCTCCGGCCGCGCACTGGCCGTCTTGGCGAAGGGATTGTCCGCCGGCGCCGAGCCGTCGGGATTGATGCGCACGATCTTGCCGATATGGGTCGAGAGCTTCTGCACCTCGGAGCGCAGCGAATAGCGGTCGCCGAGGGTGACGAACAGCGTGCCGTCGCGGCCGAAGGCGAGACGGGAGCCGTAATGGCTCGATCCGCCGGCCGAAGGCTGCTGGCGGAAGATCACCTCGACATTCTCCAGCCGGGCACCGCCGCCATTCTCGGTAAGCTTGGCCCGGGCGACACTGGTGCCCGAGATGCCCTCGCGCGGTTCGGCATAGGAGAAATACACCAGCCGGCTGGTGTCGAAATCCGGCGCCACGGCGATGTCGAGCAGGCCGCCCTGGCCGCTGGCATAGACCGACGGCACGCCGGCGACCGGCGCGGAGACCGTGCCCGAGCGGCTGACGATCCGCAGCCGGCCGGGCCGCTCCGTCACCAGCATGCGCCCGTCGGGCAGGAAGGCGAGGCCCCAGGGGTTCTCGAAGCCGCCCGCCACCGTCTCGAGGGTCATCGGGCCGGCGGAAGTGCGGACGCTGACCGGTGCTGCGCCCTGCGACTGTGCCAGCGCCGGGATCGCGCACAGGACGAGGGACAGCGAGAGGGCGGCGAGGCGGAAGGGGCGGATCACGATGCTCTCCGGTTGGCGGCTCCGGTCGGCATTCCGGCAAGGAGCGACCTGCGGGGAGCGACCTGACGCATCGTTAGATCAGGCGGGGCGGGGCAGGCAACGGGGTTGGTGAGGTAGGTGGCCCGACGGCGCGTTCAAACCCGCGTCACCGGCCCCATGGGAAGATGGAAGGCGGGCTCAGCCCTGGCGGCGCCGATGCCGCGGCTCGACCGGCTGCAGCGTGTTGCGCAGCATGTAGCCGGACAGGCCGCACAGTGCGACGAAGGCGGCGAGCAGCACCGCGCCGATGGTCAGCCGCCCGCTGGGATCGGCGCCGTCGATGGCGTTCATCTCCATGGCCGAGGCCGCCTGCAGGCCGAACATGCACAGCACCGCCACGATGGCGAGCGTCAGCGTGAGCACGACGCCGGCTTCCATCAGCGCCCGGCGAAAGCGGCGGACCGAGGTGTGCTTCACCTCGGCGGCAGCGACGACATCGTGGTGCGGCATGGCGAGATCCTCATCCGTCCGGCGCCGGAGCATTCCGTTCCGATGGGTGAGAGCTTCGATGCTGAACGCGGCTCGCCTTCGACGGTACTTGGGCGATGCCGCGCGATTTCGCGGCCATTTCGGGGCAAGAGGTTAACGCTTGTTAATCAGCGGCTTGCACGACCTGCGGACGCCACTCCATGTCGACATGGCCGGGCTGCGCCGCGACCCGCGCCAGCCAGGCGCGCACCGCCGGGAAGGGGGAGAGATCGAAGTCGCCCTCGTCGGCGACATGGGTGTGCGCGTAGAGCGCGATGTCGGCGATGGTGAAGGTCTGATCGACGAAGAAGCGGCGGCGTTGCAGGTGCCGGTCCATCACCTTCAGGGCGCGGTAGCCTTCCTCCATCCAGCGGTCGATGTCGTGGGTGCGCAGGTCGCGTCCGCCACGCACCAGCTTCAGCCAGAAGCGGGCGGCGGCGATGGCCGGCTCGTGCGAGTGCTGTTCGAAGAACATCCAGCGCAGCACCTCCGCGCGGGCGAGCCGGTCGGCCGGCAGCAGCTTCGTGCCCTCGGCGAGATAGAACAGGATGGCGTTCGATTCGGGCAGGAAGCGCCCGCCCGGCATTTCCAGGAGCGGCACCCGGCCTTCCGGGTTCTTCATGAGGAATTCCGGCGTGCGGTTCTCGCCGCGCAGCAGGTCGACGTCGACGAGCTCGAAGGGCGTATTGATACGCGCCAGCAGCATCCGGACCTTGTAGCAGTTGCCGGAACTCTGCATCGCATGGAGCTTGAGCACGTCGGATTCCCGGATACCGCGAAAAAGCGGGTGATCGCGGCGCCATACCGCATCGATAGGTGCGTTGTGAGGTGGGGAAAGACTTGCCGCCGTGCAAGGGCTCGACTAGTTGTCGCGCGCAAAACATCCAAACGGAGTCCGGCCATGAGCCTCGTATCCGCCGCCATGAAGCGCATCAAGCCTTCCGCGACCATCGCCATTTCCAACAAGGCGCGGGAGCTGAAAGCGGAAGGCCGCGACATCATCGCGCTGTCGGCCGGCGAGCCGGATTTCGAGACGCCCGACAACGTCAAGGAAGCCGCGATCAAGGCGATTCGCGACGGCCAGACCCGCTACACTGCGGTCGACGGCATTCCGGAGCTGAAGGCGGCGATCGTCGCCAAGTTCAAGCGCGAGAACGGCCTCACCTACAAGCCGAGCCAGATCACCGTCGGCACCGGCGGCAAGCAGGTGCTGTTCAACGCGCTGCTGGCCACCGTCGATGCCGGCGACGAGGTGATCATCCCGGCGCCGTACTGGGTGAGCTACCCGGACATCGTCAACTTCGCCGGCGGCACCCCGGTGGCGGTGGAGACGACGCTCGAGGACAATTTCAAGCTTCGTCCCGAGGCGCTTGAGGCGGCGATCACGCCGAAGACTAAGTGGCTGATCTTCAACTCGCCGTCGAACCCCTCCGGCGCGGCCTACAGCTATGACGAGCTCAAGGCGCTCACCGACGTGCTGGTGAAGTATCCGCATGTGTGGATCCTCACCGACGACATGTACGAGCACCTGGTCTATGACGACTTCAAGTTCGTCACCCCGGCGCAGGTCGAGCCCGCCCTCTACGACCGCACGCTGACCATGAACGGCGTGTCGAAGGCCTATTGCATGACCGGCTGGCGCATCGGCTATGCCGGCGGCCCGGAAGAGCTGATCAAGGCGATGGGGACGCTGCAGTCGCAGTCGACCTCGAACCCCTCGTCCATCGCCCAGTGGGCGGCGGTCGAGGCGCTGAACGGTCCGCAGGACTTCATCGCCGAGAACAACAAGTCGTTCAAGGAGCGCCGCGACCTCGTCGTCTCGATGCTCAACCAGGCGAACGGCCTCACCTGCCCGAAGCCGGAAGGCGCCTTCTACGTCTATCCGTCCTGCGCCGGTGTCATCGGCAAGACGACGGAATCGGGCAAGGTGATCGTCGACGACGAGGTGTTCGCGACTGAACTTCTCGACGCCGAAGGCGTTGCGGTGGTGCATGGCTCGGCTTTCGGCCTCGGCCCGGCGTTCCGCATTTCCTATGCGACCGCTACCAAGGACCTCGAGGAGGCGTGCCTGCGCATCCAGCGCTTCTGCGGCTCGCTCCGTTGAGGTAATAATATGGGGCGCGCCGGCACTCGCCGGCCGCCTTTAATGGTCCCATTTCCGGCGCAGAGGCGCTTGGTTCAAGGAGATCGATCATGTTCCGCAAATATGTGACGCTCGGTGCCTTCGCGGCGACCCTCGTCGCCGGATTCGGCGGCGTCCTCGCGACGCCGGCCTCGGCCCAGCAGATCAACCGTGTGCAGGTCGGCACGCTGGAGTGCACCGGCTCCAAGTCGGTGAGCTTCATCATCGGCTCGAAGCGCACGCTCGACTGCCGCTTCGTTACCCGCCGCGGCGCCCGCTATGCCTATGAGGGCACCATTCGCCGCTGGGGCCTCGATGTCGGCGTCACCGGCCGCAACGCGCTGGTCTGGGGCGTGTTCGCGCCCACTACCCGCATTGATTCCAGCGATCTCGCCGGCCGCTACACCGGCGTGTCCGGCAGTGTCGCGCTCGGTGTCGGCGTCGGCGGCAACGCGCTGCTCGGCGGCTCCAAGAACACCGTCGCGCTGCAGCCCTTCAGCGTCGAAGGCCAGACCGGCGTGAACCTCGCGGTGGGCGTGGGCGACCTGACCCTGCGGGCGAACTGACCGATCGGACAATTTCAGCGAACGGCCCGGCATCGGAAGGTGCCGGGCCGTTTTGCGTTGGAGCGCCGCCGTTTCACGTTCGCACGCCGGCCGGGCGGGGCGGCTTTGCCCGCACGGGGAGTTGAACGTACGGGATTGTAACGCTCGGTCGCTTTCGGACGTATCTTCTCGGTCACAGCCGATGGGAGATATCCATGCTGATCCGCCGTCGTCCTTCCTGGGAATTGCCTGAGAGTGCCGCCACGCCCGAAGCCGTCTATCTGTCGCGCCGTCATCTGCTCGGCGCCGGGGCCGGGCTGGCGGCGACGCTGGGGCTCGGTCTGCCGGCCGTTGCCGCTCCCACGCCGGGCAATCCCGACCTCGATCCGACCAAGGATCTCTATCCGGCCAAGCGCAACGACGCCTTCACGCTGGATCGCCCGGTGACGCCCGAGGAGATCTCCGGCAACTACAATAATTTCTACGAGTTCGGCTCCGACCGCCGCAACTACCAGGTGGCCGACATCGCCGAGCGCATGCCGCGCCGTCCCTGGACGGTGAAGATCGACGGCCTCGTCGAGAAGGAGCGCGAGGTCGGCATCGACGACATCATCCGCGCCATGCCGCTGGAGGAGCGCCTCTACCGCCACCGCTGCGTCGAGGCGTGGTCGATGGCGGTGCCATGGACCGGCTTCCCGGTGCGGGAGTTCATCGCCTACGCCAAGCCGCTGTCGGGGGCGAAGTACATCCGCATGGAGACCTTCCTGAACCCGGCGGTGGCGCCGGCGCAGAACCGCTTCATCTACCCCTGGCCCTATGTCGACGGCATCACCATGGTCGAGGGGATGAACGATCTCGCCTTCTTCGTCACCGGCGTCTACGGCAAGCCGGCGCCCAACCAGTACGGTGCCCCGCTGCGCCTCGCGCTGCCGTGGAAATACGGCTTCAAGTCGGTGAAGTCGATTGTGCGAATCTCCTTCGTCGCCGAGCGGCCGGTCGGGCTGTGGGAGCAGGTGCAGGGCCGCGAATACGGCTTCTGGGCCAATGTGAACCCGGAGGTTCCGCATCCGCGCTGGAGCCAGGCCAGCGAGCGCGACATCGGCACCGGCGAGCGGCGCCCGACGCTGATCTACAACGGCTATGGCGAGCAGGTCGCCGGCCTCTATGCCGGCATGGACAAGACCGAGAAGCTGTTCATGTGACCGGGCCCGCCGGGCAAATCGTCGCCCGGCGGTTCGCGACGCTTGCCTCTCGCGGTCGGGGCGGTCACCTTGCGGGTCGCGGCGGGACTCGCTGCCGCGTCACCCGACACCCCATATGTCACGCGCAAGGGAGGCGCCGCGCAATGCCGCATCAGGTGCCGCTGATCGCTACCGTCTGCCTGGCCTTCGTATTGGCGGCGATCCTCGGTTATCTCGCGACGCGGCTGCGGCTGTCGCCCATTGTCGGCTATCTGTTCGCCGGGCTGCTGGTGGGGCCCTATACGCCCGGCTTCGTCGCCGATACCGCGCTCGCCCCGCAACTCGCGGAGCTTGGCATCATCCTCCTGATGTTCGGCGTCGGCCTGCACTTCACCCCGCGCGACCTCCTGCGGGTCTGGAGCGTCGCGGTGCCCGGCGCGGTGGCGCAGATCGCCGTCGCCACCCTTGTGGGCCTCGGCCTTGCCTTGCTGTGGGGCTGGTCGGTGGCGGGCGGCCTCGTCTTCGGCCTGTCGCTGTCGGTCGCCTCGACCGTGGTGATGCTGCGCGCGCTGGAGGAGCAGCGGGCGGTTGAGACCGAGAACGGCCGTGTCGCCATAGGCTGGCTGGTGGTGGAAGACCTCGCCATGGTGCTGGTGCTGGTGCTGCTGCCGGTGCTGGCCGGGCTGGCGCGCGGGCAGCAGGCCGACCTGTCGGGCCTCGCCACCTCGATCGGCACCACGCTGGGGGCGGTGGCGCTGTTCGTGGCGCTCATGCTGGTCGTCGGGCGGCGGGTCATTCCCGCCATGCTGGCGCTGGTGGCCCGCACCGGCTCGCGCGAATTGTTCACCCTGTCGGTGCTCGGCGTCGCGCTCGGCATCGCCTATGGCTCGGCGCTGCTGTTCGGCGTGTCCTTCGCGCTCGGCGCCTTCTTCGCCGGGCTGGTGCTGGCCGAATCCGATCTCAGCCATCGCGCCGCCGAGGGCTCGCTGCCGCTGCGCGACGCCTTTGCGGTGCTGTTCTTCGTCTCGGTCGGCATGCTGTTCGACCCGAGCATCCTCCTGCGCCGGCCGCTCGACGTGGCGGCGGTGCTGATCGTCATCCTGGCGGTCAAGGCGGCGGTGGCGATCGGGCTGGTGCGCTTGCTCGGCCGCTCGCACGCCATGGCGGCGGCCGTGGCGGCGAGCCTCGCCCAGATCGGCGAGTTCTCCTTCATCCTCATCGGGCTGGGCATCAATGAGGGGCTGGTGCCGACCGACGCCCGCGACCTCATCGTCGCCGGGGCGATGATCTCCATCGCGCTCAACCCGTTCGTCTTCAAGGCGGCCGAGCGCTGGGCGGCGCGCTACGCCGGCGAGGAACGAGCGACGGTGCCGGTGGCGGAGGAGAGCTACGGGCCTCACCAGCCGCATGGCGACGGGCCGGTCATCCTCGTCGGTCTCGGCCGCGTCGGCTCCGCCATCGCCGCCCAGCTCGCCGAGGCGAAGGTGCCGCTGGTGGTGGTCGATCAGGATCGGCTCAAGGTCGAGCGCTGGCGGCGCGGCGGCGGGCGCGGCGTCGTCGCCAGCGGCAGCCCGGCGGAAGTGCTGAGCGACGCCGGCATCGCCGGCGCACGCATGCTGATGGTCACCGTGCCGGACGAATTGCAGGGCGGGGCGCTGATCGAGGTGGCCCGCCGCCTGCGCCGCGACCTGTTCATCGCCGCGCGCGCCCATAGCGAGGACGGGGTGGAGCACCTGCGTGGCCGCGGTGCCGACCTGGTTGTCTATGCCGAGCGCGAGATCGCCGGCCGCATGGTCGAGAACATCCTCGGGGTCTGACGAGCGCCCCGTGCCGCTCACGTCGTGAAGAGCGGATGTACCGCGCCAGATCCGGAAAGAAAAAAGCCGGGCTCAAGAGAGCCCGGCGAGTTTCGCCGCAGAGCGGCGACCTTCCAGAGGGGAACAGCTGAAGCACTCAGTGCAACAGCGTCGAAACAACATATGACTGTTCATAAGGCATTTGACAATGAATTATGCCCGCATGGCAGGCATGCGTTTTGCGAGCAGCGGCAATTATCTGTCGCAAAATCGCATTTATGTGACAATTTTATAATGAAACGGATGGGATTTGCGTCGATTTCCGCAAATCTTTCGGCAAATAGCCGCGCGCCCACGCCATCTCGGGCGATGGCGTGGGTAAAAATTAGGCGATCAGGGGATCAGAAGTTCCAGCGCTGCGCCTTAGCGACCAGGAAGTCGCGGAAGACCTGGATGCGCGCCACGGAGCGCATTTCCTGCGGGTAGACGAAATAGGCTTCCAGCGTCGGCGTCGGCCGCTCGGGGAAGAGCTGCACCAGCGTCGCCGAATCCTCCAGCAGGTAGTCCGGCACGATGCCGATGCCGACGCCGCGTTCCACCGCGCGCTTCAGCCCGAGCACGTTGTTCACCGACAGCGAGGGTACGCGTCCTTCCTGCCCGTCTTCGAGGCCGGCCCGCTCCAGCCAGTTCAGCGGCTGGAAATAGGAGGGGATCGGGCCGCCCAGCAGGATGATGCGGTGCTTGTCGATCTCGTCCAGCGTGCGCGGATGGCCGTTGCGCTTGAGATATTCCGCCGAGGCGAAGGCGTGGAAATGCACGGTGAACAGCTTGCGCTGGATCAGGTCCGGCTGCACCGGCTGGCGCAGGCGGATGGCGACGTCGGCCTCGCGCATGGCGAGGTCGAGCTCGTCGTCGGTCAGGATCAGCGTGATGCGGATATCGGGATAGAGCTCGAGGAACTCGCCGATCCGCGCCGTCAGCCAGTGGGTGCCGAGACCCATCGTGGTGGTGACGCGCAATTCGCCGTTCGGCTTCTCGCGGCTGTCGGTCAGCTTGGCCCGCGCGGCCTCCAGCTTCATGAACACTTCGTGCGCGGTGCGGTAGAGCAGGTCGCCCTGCTCGGTCAGGATCAGGCCGCGGGCATGGCGGTGGAACAGCGGGATGTTGAGTTCCTGCTCCAGCGCCGACACCTGCCGGCTCACCGCCGATTGCGACAGCCCCAGTGCCTCGCCGGCATGGGTGAAGGACCCGGCCTCCGCTGCGACGTGGAAGACCTTGAGCTTGTCCCAGTCCATGTCGCGTGCCCGCGCCTTGCCGTCCATGTCACTCCGCCGCATGTGCGAGGGGATGTCGGGCGGCGAGGAAACGCTCGGCTTCGAGCGCGGCCATGCAGCCCATGCCAGCGGCGGTTACCGCCTGTCGGAACGTGTCGTCGGCAACGTCGCCGGCGGCGAATACGCCTTCCACCGAGGTGGAGGTGGAGTAGGGGGCGGTCCACACATAGCCGCTCGGCTTCAGCTTCAGCTGGCCGGCGACCAGCTCGGTCGCCGGTGCGTGGCCGATGGCGATGAACACGCCGTCGGCCTTGTGTGCGCTGACGGCGCCGGTCTCGACATTCTTCAGCGTGACGCCGGTGACCCTTGTGGGCTCGTTCTCGCCCTTCACCTCATGCAGCACGGCGTTCCACACCACCTCGACCTTGGGGTGGGCGAACAGCCGGTCCTGCAGGATGCGCTCGGCGCGGAAATGGTCGCGGCGATGCACCACCGTCACCTTGGAGGCGAAGTTGGTGAGGAACAGAGCTTCCTCGACCGCGGTATTGCCGCCGCCGATCACGAACACTTCCTTGCCGCGATAGAAGAAGCCGTCGCAGGTAGCGCAAGCGGAGACGCCGAAGCCACGATAGGCCTGCTCGGAGGGCAGGTCGAGCCAGCGCGCCTGGGCGCCGGTGGAGAGAATCACCGTCTCGGCGATCCACACCTGCCCCGCATCGGTCTCCAGTCGGAACGGACGGGAGGAGAAGTCGGCCTTGGTGACGATGTCGCTGACGATGCGCGTGCCCATGTGCTCGGCCTGCGCCTGCATCTGCTCCATCAGCCACGGTCCCTGGATCGGGTCCTTGAAGCCGGGATAATTCTCGACATCGGTGGTGATGGTCAGCTGCCCGCCGGGCTGGATGCCCTGGAACAGCACCGGCTCCAGCATGGCGCGCGCGGCGTAGATGGCGGCGGTGTAGCCGGCAGGGCCGGAGCCGATGATCGCAACCTTGATGTGGTTGGGGGCCGGCGACATGGAATGCACTCGCGAAATCTCGTGGGGCGGCACCGGCCGCTCCTTCAGCAGGGCTGCATCTGGCCGCTGGCATCGTCGCTTGCAAGGGGGGAGCGATAAGAGAGGTCGCTAGCAAGAGGCGGGCCGGTCGGCTGGCTACAGCCATGCGAAAATGTAGGGGCTGGGGCGCTGCTCTGCAAGCGGCTCGTGGCTTATCCGAAAGTTGTCCCAAGGCAAGATTGCGCGGGCTCCCGCGAAAGATTATTGCGCTGGTCGGCCGCTCCTCTATGGTGCGCGCCGGGTGCGGCGCCTTTCGCCGTCCCATTGGGGAGAGCCGCGTGGCGCGCCGTATCGACACGATCGACTGGAACATCCTGCGTGAGCTCCAGGGGGACGGCCGCATCACCAATGTCGAGCTTTCCCAAAGGGTCGGCATCTCCGCGCCGCCCTGCCTGCGCCGGGTGCGGGCGCTGGAGGAGGAAGGCATCATCAGGGGCTATCGCGCCCTGCTCGACGAGAAGTCGCTCGGCTTCGATCTGATGGCCTTCGCCATGGTGCATCTGGTGAGCCAGGCCGAGGCGGACCTCACCGCCTTCGCCGAGCAGGTGGAGCGCTGGCCGCTGGTGCGCTCCTGCTGGATGCTGTCCGGCGAGACCGACTTCATCCTGCTCTGCGTCGCACCCGATCTGCGCTCGTTCCAGAACTTCGTGCTGGAGCTGACCAGCGCCCCCAATGTCAGCAAGGTGAAGACCGCTCTGACCCTCAAGCAGGCCAAGGACTCCGCCATCGTACCGATGGACGGGCAGGGGACATGATCGTCGCCACCGCCACCGATGCCGCCTATGTCGAGCTCACCGCGGTGCTGCTCGCCTCGCTGGCGGACAATGCGGGCGGTGAGGTCGAGCGCGTCGTGGTGTTCTGCGACAATGTCGGTGCCGAGGACCAGGCGCGGATGCGCGCCAGCTACCCGCGCGACAACATCGCCTTCGTCGATCTGGCCCGCGAGATGGAGCGCCATTTCGGCGCCCGGCCGGTCAATCACCATCTCTCGCGCACCGCCTATGCGCGCATCCTCATGCCGCTGCTGCTGCCGCAGGCGCAGGGCCGGCTGCTCTATGTCGATTGCGATACGCTGATCAACGCCCCGCTGGCGCCGCTCGCCAGCCTCGACATGCAGCGCTTCGCGGTGGCGGCGGTGGATGACATCGCCCGGCTCGATCCGGCCCGTCACGCCGCCCGCAATCTCGCCATCGGCCTGCCGGGCGAGATGCGCTACTTCAACAGCGGCGTGCTGCTGATCGACCTCGACCAGTGGCGCCGCGAGAGCCTGTCCGAGCGGGTGATGGCGTTCGCTGCCGACCATCCCGACCTGCCGATGATGGACCAGGACGCGCTCAACGGTGCGCTGCGCGGCCAGTGGCTGGCGCTCGACGAGCGCTGGAACCTGCATCGCCGGTTGGTGAAGGGCCGCTACGAGGGCGATCCGGTCGACTGGGGCGAGGCCGCCATCATCCACTTCATCGGCCAGATCAAGCCGAACTACGCCGATTGCGACCATCCTGCCCGCGACCGCTTTCTCGACTACCGCACCCGCACACCGTTCGCCGGGGCGAAGATGAAGACCAAGCTGTCGCGCAAGATCGAGAAGCGGCTGCGCAAGTGGCGGCGCTTCCGCAACTGGCTCGGCCGCCGCTTCCTCGGCATGGGGCAGCCGGCGTGACACGCGTGCTCATCCTGCGCGACCGGCAGCCCGGCCATTTCAACCAGGCGGAGGGCATGGCGCTTGCCGTGGCGCGGCTCGCGCCGGTCGAGGTGCAGCGCCTGGAGATCCGTCCCGCCCGCTGGGCGCGCGACGACATCCGCAAGCTCGTGATGCGCCGCTGGGGCCGGGACGCCGGCTTCTGGCTGAAGCTGATCTACGGCATCGATCTCGCCGGCGTGGCGAAGCCCGACATCATCGTCGCGTCCGGTCGCCCGACCATTGCCGCCGGCATCCTGCTCGCCCGCCATTTCGGCACGCCGCTGGTGATCTCCGGCGGCATCGACGGCTATGACGAGACCGCCATCGCGCTCAACATCGTCTCCTCGCCGCGGCAGGCGGGCGACCCCGGCGCCGCCTATGCGCCGATCCCCTCGACGGTGGATCCCGACGCCTATCCGCCGCCGCGCCGGCTCGCCGACATCGCCGCTCTCGAGGGTGCCACGCTCGCTTTGTTGGTCGGCGGCTCGGCCTATCGTCGCGAGTTTCCGCTGGAGGAGTGGGAGGCGCTGCTCGCCCTCGTGCCGGCTGTCGCGCGGCGCTACGGCGTGAAATGGCGCGTCACCACCTCGCGCCGCACGCCGGAGGCGGTGTCTGACCGCTTCCGGGCGCTCGCCAATACCGGCGACCTCGCCGAATTCGTCGATTACCGCACCGCCGGCCCCGGCTCGGTGCGGGCGCTGTTCGGAGCGGACGCCGTCGTCGTCACCGAGGATTCGCTCAGCATGCTCGCCGAGGGCCTCGCCGCCCGCCGGCCGGTGATCGGGCTGAAGTCGCGGGTGGTGCACAAGCACTATGCCGACGAGATCATCGCCGGCATGGCCGGAGCCAGCCTCGCCATCCTGCCGATGCGCAGCGTCACGCCGGAGCAGTTCGCCGCCACGCTCACCCGGCTGGTGCCGCCGGCCGAGGACGCGCGCGACATCCTCGCCCGCGCGCTGGCGCCCGTGCTAGAGCTTCCCGTCCCCGCCACCCGGAGCCTCGACTGATGCTCGCCGTCATCTGCATCAAATGGGGCGAGGCCTATCCGGCCGAGGATGTGAATGTCCTCTATCAGGGCGTGCGCGACCACCTGTCCGAGCCGTTCCGCTTCATCTGCCTCACCGACCGTGCCGACGGCCTGCGCCCGGAGGTCGAGACCGCCGACCTGCCCGGCACCGGCGCGCTGAACCTGCGCTGGCGTGGCTGCTGGCCCAAGCTCGGCATGTTCGCCCCCGGCCTGCTCGAAGGGGTCGACCTCGCGCTGTATCTCGATCTCGACGTGGTGATCCTTCGCCCGCTCGATCCCATCGTCGCCCATGCCCGCGCGACGCCGGGCCTGCATATCCTGCGCGAGTGGAACCCCAACATCTGGGAAGTGCTGCCGGTCTCGCTGCGCCCGGATCGCGGAGCCCAGAGCTCGATGGTCGCCTGGCGGCCCGGCGAGCAGGACCATCTCTACCTCGACACCATGGCCGATCCCGACGCCGCCTATGCGCTGGCCAAGAACGATCAGGTCTATATCGGCGTGCGCGCCCATCGGCGGCACTATTTCCCGGAAGGCTTCGCGGTGTCGTTCCGCCGGCATTGCGTGCCGCACTGGCCGCTGAACGTCGTGTTCCGGACCGCCCGCAAGCCTTCGCGCGTGCCGCTCGTGGTGTTCCACGGCGTGCCCAAGCCGAGCGAGGTAGCCCGTGCCGATGTGAAGCAATGGGGCACCCGCAACCGTCCCGGCTTTGGTCCGGTCGACTGGGTGCGGACCTATTGGGAGCGGGGCCTCGATGGTTCGCGCCAGGCCATCGCCGCCGATGAGGCTCAGCCGCGCCGGTCGGCGTCCCACACCGCCTCGTAGACGGCGTTGATCTTCGCTGCCTCGCGCTCCAGCGAGAACGCCGACACGGCGTGCGCCCGCGCCCGCGCGGCCATCGCCGCCCGCGCGTCGTCGCCGAGTTCGAGATGGGCACGCAGCGCCGCCGTCATGGCCTCGACATCGCCGGGCGGAACCAGCGCGCCTGTGATGCCCTCGCTCACCAGTTCCTCGAAGGCGCCGACGCGGGTGGCGATCACCGGCACGCCCGAGGCCATCGCCTCGATCGGGGTGACGCCGAAGCCTTCCCAGCGCTGCGGAGCGATGTAGAGATCGAGGGCACGGTACCAGTCCGGCGTCGCCGAGGTGTCCACCTCGCCTGCAAACAGGATGCGGCCATCGAGGCCGGCCGCCGCCACCTTGGCCTTCAGCCCGTCGAGAAAGCCGGCATCGGTGCCGACCGCGCGTCCCAGCACCACGCCGCCCCAGCCGGGATGCGCCGCCAGCACCCGCAGCAGCGCCTCGACGAACACGTCGGTGCCCTTCTGCGCGCGAATGCGCCCGAAGCAACCGACGAGGTTGAGGTCGGGCAGGCCGAGCGCCGCCCGCGCCGCCGCGCGGCTTGGCGCGGGATGAAACACATCCGCGTCGATGCCGTGATGGATGACGGTGGAAGGGCGCTTCAGATAGGTGGCGGTCTTGCCGGAGGTCGAGATCACCGCGTCCATGCGCGCGATCAGGAAACGCGTCCAGCGTGTGTGGCGGCGCTGCGAGGCGGAGGTGAAGACGAGGCGGAGCTTCATGCGCATGAGGTCGCGCAGCACGACGCCGGTCAGCATCTCGATGTTGCGCCGGGCGTGCCAGATGCGGGCCGGCCGGCCCGGCGGCGCGCGCCAGAAATGCCGGAGGTCGCTCCAGGCGATTCGCGGTACGCCGGCTGCCAGCTTCGGCCCCAGCGCGGCGATGCGGAGCGTCCGCGCCTGCACCGGCACCACGCGCTCCAGCGTCGAGGTGACGCCGGAGAGCCGGCGCTTGAGATTGGGCGCGACAGCCTCGATTCCGGCGGGATCCGGGAAAGCGACCGGATCGGGCGTCGGATCGAGGCCGTCGCGCACCATGGTCCTGTCAGGAGGTCAGGCGAAGCGCACGTCGGCGATCTCGTAGGAGCGGGCGCCCTTGGGCGTCACCACCTCCACCGAGGTGCCGAGCTTCTTGCCGATCAGCGCGCGGGCGAGCGGCGAAGAGATGGAGATGCGGCCCGCCTTGGCGTCGGCTTCCATGTCGCCGACGATCTGCCACACGCGCTCTTCCTCGGTGTCCTCGTCGATCAGTTTCACCGTGGCGCCGAATTTCACCACGTCGCCGGTGAGCTTGGCGACGTCGATGATCTCGGCGCGCGACAGCTTGTCTTCCAGTTCCGCGATGCGGCCCTCGTTCAGCGCCTGCTGTTCCTTGGCCGCGTGATACTCGGCGTTCTCGCTGAGGTCGCCATGGGCGCGAGCTTCGGAGATCGCGTCGATGATGCGCGGGCGCTCCACCTGCTGGCGGCGCTTCAGCTCCTCTTCGAGGGCGACGTGACCGCCGGCGGTCATCGGAATCTTTTCCATAGGTCTCTTGTGACCTCCCAAAAGCAAACGCAGCCCCCGCGATGAATCCTGCCGCCTTGTCTCGGCGAAAGGACCTTCGCGTCGGGCTGGTATCTGTCTGTTGTCGGCCGGGTCGCCTGCGATTCGCTACGTCGCGAAGCGCGAGGTCAGACCCGGTCGTGCCTGAAGTAATCCTGCAGGGCCCGCACTTCCAGATCGCCGCCGATATAGGCCTTGATCCCGCGCGCCGCTGCGATGGCACCCGATAGGGTGGTGTAATACGGCACTTTGTGCAAGAGGGCGGCGCGGCGCAGAGAGCGGCTATCCGCCAGAGCCTGCGCGCCCTCGGTAGTGTTGAACACCAGCTGCACGTCGCCATTCTTGATGGCGTCGACGATGTGCGGCCGGCCTTCCAGCACCTTGTTCACCTTGGTGGCGGGGATGCCATTCTCGGCGAGGTAGCGCTGGGTGCCGGAGGTCGCCAGCACCTTGAAGCCCAGCGAGGTCAGAAGCCGCGCGGTGTCGAGGATGCGCGGCTTGTCGTCCTCGCGCACCGAGATGAACACCGTGCCGGATTTCGGCACCTTGGTGCCGCCGCCGAGCTGGCTCTTGGCGAAGGCCACCTCGAAGGAACGGTCGAGGCCCATCACTTCGCCGGTGGAGCGCATCTCCGGGCCGAGCACCGTGTCGACGCCGGGGAAGCGGGCGAAGGGGAACACCGCTTCCTTCACCGCCACATGGTCGAGCGCCGCCGGCTTGAGGCCGAACGACGCCAGCTTCTCGCCGGCCATGACGCGCGCGGCGATCTTGGCGAAGGGCTCACCCACCACCTTGGCGACGAAGGGCACTGTGCGCGACGCGCGCGGATTCACTTCGAGGACGTGGATCACCCCGTCCTTGATCGCGTACTGCACGTTCATCAGGCCGCCGACGCCGAGCGCCAGCGCCATCTTCCGCGTCTGCTGCTCGAGCTCGGCGAGGGTGGCGGCGGAGAGCGAGTAGGGCGGCAGCGAGCAGGCCGAGTCGCCCGAATGGATGCCGGCTTCCTCGATATGCTCCATGATGCCGCAGATGAACGTGTCGGTGCCGTCGGCGAGGCAGTCGACGTCCACCTCGATGGCATCCGACAGATAGCGGTCGAACAGCAGCGGGTTCTTGCCGAGCAGCGTGTTGATCTGCCCGGTCTTGTCGTTCGGGTAGCGGGCCTTGATGTCGTTCGGCACCAGCCCCGGCAGGGTCTCCAAAAGGTAGTCGCCGAGCTGGCTATCCTCGTGGATGATCTGCATCGCCCGGCCGCCCAGCACATAGGAGGGGCGAACCACCAGCGGGTAGCCGAGGTCGGCCGTCACCAGCCGCGCCTGCTCCACCGAATAGGCAATGCCGTTGGCCGGCTGCTTCAGCTTCAGCTTGTCGAGCAGCGTCTTGAAGCGGTCGCGGTCCTCGGCGAGGTCGATGGCGTCCGGCGAGGTGCCGAGGATCGGGATGTCGGCATCTTCCAGCGCGCGGGCGAGCTTCAGCGGCGTCTGGCCGCCGAACTGCACGATGACGCCGTGCAGCGTGCCGTTCGAGCGTTCGCGGTCGAGGATCTCGATCACGTCCTCGGCGGTCAGCGGCTCGAAATACAGCCGGTCCGAGGTGTCGTAGTCGGTCGAGACGGTCTCCGGGTTGCAGTTGACCATGATGGTCTCGTACCCGGCCTCGTCCAGCGCGAAGGCGGCGTGGCAGCAGCAATAGTCGAACTCGATGCCCTGGCCGATGCGGTTCGGCCCGCCGCCGAGGATGGCGACCTTCTTGCGGTCCGACGGGCGGCTCTCATCCGCCACCACGCCGGCGAAGGGCGTCTCGTAGCTCGAATACATATAGGCGGTCGGCGAGGCGAACTCGGCGGCGCAGGTGTCGATGCGCTTATAGGCCGGGCGCACGTCGAGCGCGCGGCGCTGCGCCGATACCTCCGCCTCGTGCTGGCGGGTGAGGCTGGCGAGGCGCTGGTCGGAGAAGCCCATCGCCTTCAGCCGGCGGAAGGCGCCGGCGGTCTTCGGCAGGCCATGGGCGCGGATCTTCGCCTCGGTGTCGACGATCTCGCGGATCTGGTCGAGGAACCACGGGTCGATCTTGCAGCCGGCGTGGATGGCCTCGTTGTCGAGGCCGAGCCGCATCGCCTGCGCCACCTGCAGCAGGCGGTTCGGCGTCGGCGTGCCGATGGCGGCGCGGATGGCGTTCTTGTCGTCGCCCTGGCCGAGGCCCTCGATCTCGATCTCGTCGAGGCCGGTCAGCCCGGTCTCCAGCGAGCGCAGTGCCTTCTGCAGCGATTCCTGGAAGGTGCGGCCGATGGCCATCGCCTCGCCGACCGACTTCATCGAGGTGGTCAGCACCGGGTCGGCACCGGGGAACTTCTCGAAGGCGAAGCGCGGGATCTTGGTGACGACGTAGTCGATGGTCGGCTCGAACGAGGCCGGGGTGGCGCCGCCGGTGATGTCGTTGGCGATCTCGTCCAGCGTGTAGCCGACCGCGAGGCGGGCGGCGACCTTGGCGATCGGGAAGCCGGTGGCCTTCGACGCCAGCGCCGAGGAACGCGACACGCGCGGGTTCATCTCGATGACGATCATCCGGCCCGTTTCCGGGTCGATGGCGAACTGCACGTTGGAGCCGCCGGTCTCCACCCCGATCTCGCGCAGCACCGCCAGCGAGGCGTCGCGCATGATCTGGTATTCCTTGTCGGTCAGCGTCAGCGCTGGGGCCACGGTGATCGAATCGCCGGTGTGCACGCCCATCGGGTCGATGTTCTCGATGGAGCAGACGATGATGCAGTTGTCCGCCTTGTCGCGGACGACCTCCATCTCGTATTCCTTCCAGCCGAGCACGCTTTCTTCCACCAGCACTTCGTTGGTGGGCGAGGCGTCGATGCCGCGCTCGATGATCTCGATATATTCCGACTTGTTGTAGGCGATGCCGCCGCCCTGTCCGCCCATGGTGAAGGACGGGCGGATGATCGCCGGCAGGCCGATCTCGTCGAGCGCTTCCAGCGCCTGCGGCAGGTTCTTGATCTGGCGCGAGCGCGGCGTGTCGAGGCCGATCTTGGTCATGGCGTCGCGGAACAGCTCGCGATCCTCGGCCTTGTCGATGGCCTCCGCCGTGGCGCCGATCATCTCGACGTCATACTCGTCGAGCACGCCCATCTTGCGCAGCGACAGCGCGCAGTTCAGCGCGGTCTGGCCGCCCATGGTGGGCAGCAGCGCGAAGCCGCCGGGGGCGACATGGCGCTCCTTGGCGATGATCTTGGCGACGATTTCCGGGGTGATCGGCTCGATATAGGTGGAATCGGCGAGATCCGGGTCCGTCATGATGGTCGCCGGATTGGAGTTCACCAGCACTACGCGGTAGCCCTCGGACTTGAGGGTCTTGCACGCCTGGGTGCCGGAATAATCGAACTCGCAGGCTTGGCCGATAACGATCGGGCCGGCGCCGATGATGAGGATGGTGGAGATGTCTGTGCGTTTCGGCATCGGATCCCGTGCGGCTCGCGCATATGTCCGGGCGCACGAAAAAGGACGCGTTTGCGACGCGTCCTGGTGAACCCGGATCAGTTTGTTGGCGGAGGTGTGCCCCGCAATTGGGCGCTTCCCTTAAACCAGATTCCCGCGAGGGGGAAGGGCGCCCATGCGTCAAGGCTCTGCGTGAGGCGCGGAGCGGCCCCTCCTTTCTGCACGGGCGGGGCGGCGGGCGGCGGCAGCCTCATCCCGCCTTTGCCGCGTCGAACGCCGCGCGGGCGCCCTCGATGCGCGCGATATTGGCTTCCGCCCACTGCCAGACGCCGCAGAACGCCTCGGCGAGGCTGAGGCCGAGATCGGTCAGCCGGTACTCGACGCGCGGCGGAATCACCGGATGCACCGTGCGCAGCACCAGCCCGTCGCGTTCCATTTGTCGCAGCGTCTGGGTGAGCATCTTCTGGCTGATGCCGCAGGCGAACTCGCCGATACGGGTGAAGCGCAGCTCGCCATGCTCGGTCAGCACCTCCAGCACGATCATCGTCCATTTGTCGGCGACGCGGCCGATCACCTCGTTGACCAGCGCCTCGACACGCGGGTCGACGGTTTCTGGAGGCGTCTTCCGGGGCTCGGCGGGGCGAGGGATCGGAGCGGGCATGACGTCACTCTCTTTCAGGTAAGTATAGATATTTCAGGTGCCTTCTTTCTGAATGTAAGTGTGAACCCTATAACCATCGCCGACGCAAGCACCAGCATTTGCGGAGGCAGAAATGGACATCAGCGGTAACACGATCCTCATCACCGGCGGCAATGCCGGCATCGGCCGTGCATTGGCCGAGGCACTGCACCGAGAGGGCAACAAGGTCATCATCACCGGCCGTCGCAGGGAGGCTCTGGAAGAGACCGTCGCGGCCAATCCGGGCATGGCCTACGAAGTTCTCGACATCTCCGACGCGCAGGCGATCGCCGCCTTCGCCGGTACGGTGGCGGCGACCTATCCGGCGCTCAATGTCGTGATCAACAATGCCGGCATCATGGTCGCCGAGGACCTCACCGCCGAGCCGGTCGATCTTGCCGTGCCGGAGGCGATCATCGCCACCAACCTTCTCGGCCCGATCCGGCTCGCGGCCGCGTTGCTGCCGCATCTCAAGCGGCAGCCCTCCGCCACGCTGATGACGGTCTCGTCCGGGCTGGCCTTCGTGCCGCTCGTCGCCACGCCGACCTACAACGCGACCAAGGCGGCGATCCATTCCTGGAGCCAGAGCCTGCGCGCGCAGCTCGCCGGCACCTCGGTGGACGTGATCGAGATCGTGCCGCCGGCGGTCGCCACCGACCTGATGCCGGGCCACGCACAGAACCCCAATTCGATGCCGCTCGACGCCTTCATCACCGAGACGGTCGCGCTGCTGAAGGCGTATCCGCAGGGACCGGAGATCTGCGTCGAGCGGGTCGGCTTCCTGCGCGGGGCGGAGGCACGGGGCGAGTATGATCAGGTCTTCGCCGCTCTGAACGGCTCCCACTGACGCGAAAAGGCCGGGAGCGCGCCCGCTCCCGGCCTTTCATCGTACCTGTTCGCGAAGGAAGGCGGCTCTCAGGCCGCCTTCTTGTTGTTAGCGATCATTTCGACGAAGCGGTCGAACAGATAGTGGCTGTCCTGCGGGCCGGGGCTCGCCTCGGGATGGTACTGCACCGAGAACACCGGCTTGTCGGTCAGCTGGATGCCGGCGTTCGAGCCGTCGAACAGCGAGACATGCGTCTCCTGCGCGGTGGCCGGCAGGCTGTCGCGGTCGACCGCGAAGCCGTGGTTCATCGAGGTGATCTCCACCTTGCCGGTGGTCATGTCCTTCACCGGGTGGTTCGCCCCGTGATGGCCCTGATGCATCTTCATCGTGCGCCCGCCCACCGCGAGGCCGAGCATCTGGTGGCCGAGGCAGATGCCGAAGGTCGGGATGCCGCGCTCGATGATGTCGCGAATCACCGGCACCGCATATTCGCCGGTCGCCGCCGGGTCGCCGGGGCCGTTGGACAGGAACACGCCGTCCGGCTTCAGCGACAGGATGTCGTCGGTCGAGGC
This sequence comes from Ancylobacter sonchi, assembly GCF_018390695.1. GTDB lineage: Bacteria > Pseudomonadota > Alphaproteobacteria > Rhizobiales > Xanthobacteraceae > Ancylobacter > Ancylobacter sonchi. The sequence goes on from NZ_JAHBGF010000033.1 coordinate 29,262, forward strand.
GGTGGCGGGCACCACCGTCACCTTACAGCCGGCGCGGGCGAGCAGGCGCAGGATGTTGCGCTTCACGCCATAGTCGATGGCGACGACGTGATGCACCGGCGCGGTCTGCTGGCCATAGCCTTCCGGCCACTGCCAGGGCGTCTCGTCCCAGGAGAAGCGCTGGGCACTGGTCACCATCGGCACCAGGTCCATGCCGACGAGACCCGGCCACTCGGCCGCTTCGGCCTGAAGCGCGGGCAGGTCGAACTTGCCGTCCGGCGCGTGGGCGATCACCGCGTTGGGCATACCCTTGTCGCGGATCAGCGCGGTGAGCGCGCGGGTGTCGATGCCGGAGATGGCGATGATGCCGCGCGCCTTCAGCCACGCGTCGAAATGGCGGGTGGCACGGTAGTTCGACGGGTCGGTGATGGCGGAATGCAGCACCACGCCGCGCACGCCGGAGGCGCCGGCCATCGAGACGGTCTCGATGTCTTCCTCATTGGTGCCGACATTGCCGATATGCGGGAAGGTGAAGGTGATGATCTGCCCGGCATAGGACGGGTCGGTCAGCACTTCCTGATAGCCGGTCATCGCGGTGTTGAAGCACACCTCGCCCACCGCATGGCCGGTGGCGCCCAGCCCGAAGCCTTCCAGCACGGTGCCGTCGGCGAGAACGAGAAGCGCGGTGGGAAGCGGTTCGGCCCACACGTCATCGGTGGCCGCATCGGATGCGTTGCCGCTCATGTGTCTTGTTCCTCGGTTAAGTGTGGCCTAATTAGTCGTTTGCCGCGCCTTATGCCAGCCCGCAACGCTGCGCATCGGCTCTTCGTGCAGCGCGGAGCTGCATGGAAGGCCCGAGCTGCATGGAAGGCTTGGGCGGCGGAAATCAGGCGGCCGGTTGCGGCCGAGGGACATTTTCGGAGTTTTTGGGCGTGACGGAGCGGCGCGACACCGGTCGCCGCCGCCGCCCGGACATAGAATGGGAAGAGAGGCAGACGTGCTGCGCGAGAAGATCAATACCGCCCTGAAGGAATCGATGAAGGCCGGCGACAAGCTGCGGCTGGGCACGCTGCGGCTGATCAATGCGGCGATCAAGGACCGCGACATCGAGGCGCGCGGCCAGGGCAAGGATCCGCTGTCGGACGACGAACTGCTCGGCCTGCTGACCAAGATGGTCAAGCAGCGCGAGGAATCCGCCAAGGTCTATGAGGAGGCCGGCCGCGTCGATCTCGCGACGCAGGAGCGCGAGGAGATCAAGGTCATCCTCTCCTTCCTGCCGACGCAGATGAGCGAGGCCGAATCGCAGGCCGCCATCGCCGAGGTGATCGCCGAGATCGACGCCCACGGCCTCAAGGACATGGGCCGCACCATGGCGGCGCTCAAGGAGCGCTATACCGGCGTGATGGATTTCGGCAAGGCGAGCGGCGCGGTCAAGGCGCTGCTCACCGCGTGATCCAGGCCGGCCGGCGGGGCGTCCCGTCGGCCGGATTTCCTCTGCGGCCTCCGCCAGTCGGCGGCTCTATTCGGCAGGATCCCCCATGAGTGCCCGTCCCGACCTTGCGCCGCCATCCGCCGCGGTGCGCGACCTGCTGGCGCCCGGCGGCGTGCTGCGCGCCGGCATCAACCTGTCGAACTTCCTGCTGGTCACCGGCCGCAGCGAGGCCGGCGACCCGGTGGGCGTCTCGCCGGACATGGCGCGCGCCTTCGCCGATCATCTCGGCGTGGCGCTGAAGCTGGTGCCCTATGCCTCGCCGGGCCTGGTCGCCGACGCGGCCTCCCGCGACGAGTGGGACATCGCCAATATCGGCGCCGAGCCGCAGCGGGCGAAGGTGATCGCCTTCACGCCCGCCTATTGCGAGATCGAGGCGACCTATCTGGTGCCGGCCGGTTCGCCCTTGCAGACGGTGGCCGAGGTCGACGCGCCCGGCATCGAGATCGCGGTGACGCGGCGCACCGCCTACGGCCTCTGGCTGGAGCGCAATGTCGCCCATGCGACGCTGGTGCCTTCCGAGAGCATGGCCGAGGCGCTCGCCGACTTCATCGACAACAAGCGCGCCGCGCTCGCCGGCCTGCGTCCCGGCCTGCTCGCCGATCTGGCCCGCGTGCCGGGCGGGCGGCTGCTGCCCGGCCAGTATGCCGCCGTGCAGCAGGCCATCGGCACGCCGAAGGCCAAGGCGGCAGCGCTCGACGAGATCGTTCGTTTCGTCGAGGCCGCCAAGGCGTCCGGCTTCGTCGCCGGGCTGATCGCCCGGCACGGCGTCGAGGGCAAGCTGGGCGTCGCCGCCGCCGCCTGACGCGAGCCCCTTACTTGGGAAGGCGGGCGTCGTACTCGTCGACATAGCGCGACATGAGCGACCAGATCGCCGGGCGCTCGTGCCCCTCCAGTTCCTCGACCAGCAAGGCGAGGTGGGAGTGCCAGCCGCCGGCCACACTGAGCATGGCGTCGCGCGAGGCGAGGCGCTGGTGGGTGACGGTGAGCAGCACCTTCTCGCCGCGCGGCGCGAGCTCGAAGGTCACCTCCGAGGCGCCGGCCGAGCAGCCGTCCCAGCTGAAGCGCAGCAGCCGGTTGGGCTCGCAGGCCAGCACGACGCCCTGATTGTGGTGTTCGCCCTCATATTTGGCGAAGCGCTCCGGTGTCGGCTGGCCGCCATTCAGCTCGCCATTGCGGAACACGAGGTCGACCTGGCCGCCGGGGGCGAGCTCCATCGGGCCGTCGGCCATCCAGCGGCGGCGCTTTTCCGGTTCGGTGAGATAGGCCCAGACCCGTTCCACCGGGCCGGGCAGCAGGCGTTCGAAGCGCAGCGTGTCGGGGGAGAGGCGGGTGCCGTACCCGTCGGCGGCGAAGGCACCGGCTGAGGTTTGGGCGGTGGCGTGCTGGTTCATCTCTGGTCTCCCTGTGTGTCCGATTGGGCGTCCTCCTCACGCAGCAGTGCGTCGAGGACGTTGAGGCGTTCGGTCCAGAAGCGTTCGTAGAAGCTGAGCCATTGGGCGGCGTCGGCGAGCCGGGCGGCGTCGAGGCGGCACAGATGCTGGCGCCCCTTCACCTCGCGGCGGATCAGGCCGGCGGACTCCAGCGCCTTCACGTGCTTGGAGGCGCCGGCAAGCGACATGGCGAACGGCTCGGCGAGTTCGCCGACCGTGCGTTCTCCGTTGGAAAGTGCGTGCAGCATCGCCCGGCGCGTCGGATCGGCGAGGGCGTGGAACACGAGGTCCAGCGGCGTGGATATCGGAAGTTGCTCAACCATGAGGTTGAATATCTGCCTGTGCCGGGCAACTGTCAACCGATTGGTTGAGTGTTGCGCGACTCTTTTCCACGGTGGATAATGTGGATAGCGGGCGCAGCTATCACGCGTTCCGAAGGGCCGCATCGGCGGCTCGACCCTTCAGCCGGGACGCCTTAAGGTCACTCGGCCCGGCTCTTGCCTGTTGCTAGGCGTCCGCGAAACACCGGTTCAAACCACTCCATGCGCTTTCCGCCCTCGTTTCTCGACGAGATTCGCCAACGCCTCCCGCTGTCGGAGGTGGTGGGCAAGCGCGTGCAGCTGAAGAAGCAGGGGCGCGAGTGGCGTGGCCTCTCGCCCTTCAACGCCGAGAAGACGCCGTCCTTCTATGTCAACGACCAGAAGGGCTTCTATCACTGCTTCTCCTCCGGCAAGCACGGCGACCAGTTCGACTTCCTGATGGAGACCGAAGGGCTCGCCTTCCCGGAGGCGGTGGAGCGGCTCGCCAACATGGCCGGCGTGCCGATGCCGGTCTCCTCCCGCGAGGAGGAGGCGAAGGAGGTCCGCCGCAAGACGCTGCACGAGGTGATGGAACTCGCGGCGAAATATTACGAGGCGATGCTGCAGGGCCGTGCCGGCGCCAAGGGGCGCGGCTATCTCGCCGATCGCGGCCTCGGTCCGACGACGCAGGCGCGCTTCCGTCTCGGCTATGCGCTGCCCGAGCGCTTCGCGCTGAAGGAGGCGCTCGGCGCCCGCGGCATTCCGGTCGAGGACATGGTCGAGGCCGGCCTGCTGATCGCCGCGGACGACATCCCGGTCCCCTATGACCGGTTCCGCGATCGCGTGATGTTCCCCATCCACGATTTGCGCGGCCGCGTCGTCGCTTTCGGTGGTCGGGCGCTGGAGAAGGACGTTCCGGCGAAGTACCTCAACTCGCCGGAGACGCCGCTCTTCCACAAGGGAGCGCTGCTCTATAACGGCTTTTCGGCCCGCGCCGCCGCCCACAAGGGCGCGCCGGTCATCGCGGTGGAAGGCTATGTCGACGTCATCGCCATGGTCGAGGCCGGTTTTGCCGGCGCCGTGGCGCCGCTCGGCACCGCGCTCACCGAGGAGCAGCTGGCGCTGCTCTGGAAGATGGCGCCCGAGCCGCTGCTGCTGTTCGACGGCGACAAGGCCGGCCGTCGCGCCGCCTGGCGGGCGCTCGACCTTGCTTTGCCGCATCTCAAGCCCGGCATGAGCCTCAATATCGGCACGCTGCCCGAGGGGCAGGATCCCGACGACCTGATCCGCGCCGGCGGCCGCGAGGCGATGGAGGGTGTGCTGGCACAGGCCCGCCCGCTGGCCGAGGTGCTGTGGAACCGCGAGCTGGAGAACGCCACCTACGACACGCCGGAGCGCCGCGCCGCGCTGGAGGCGCGCATTGGCGAGATTGTCCGCCTCATCGCCGACGAGACCGTCCGCAAGCATTATCGCGCCGATTTGATGGAGCGCTTCCGCGCGCTGTTCGCCCCCGCCAGCATCTCGACCGGCGGCACCCGCCGCCCGTTCGGCGAGGGCCGCAAGGGGCCGGGCGGGCAGGGCAGGGGCGGTCCGGGGCGGGGAGGGTCCGGCAAGGGCTGGGCCGACCGCACCCCGTCGCCGCGCGATGCTGTCCCCGGCGAGGGCTTGCGCCGCTCGGCGCTCATCCAGGGTGCCGCCAGCGCGGTGCCGCGCAACGAGGCGCTGCTGCTGTTCGCGCTGATGAACCATCCCTGGCTGCTCGACCGTTCGGCCGAGGACGTCGCCGAGCTGCCCTTCCTCAGCAAGGACGCCGACCGGCTGCGCCAGATGCTGCTCACCGCGCATCTCGAAGGCTGCGAGGACGCCCCGAGCGTCGCCGCGCGTATCGAGGCGGAAGGGCTTGCCGATCTCGCCCGTCGCCTTGCCGCGCAGGCGGTGCCGCGCCACGACTGGCCGGCCTTCGCCGAGGCGGCGCCGGCCGATGTCGAATTGTGGTGGCATCAGCGGCTGGTCTTGCACCGGCGCGCCCACGCTCTATCTAAGGACATCAAGGAGGCGGAGAAACGCCTCGCCGAGGAGCCCGACGAACTCAATTGGGCTCGTTTCCTCGACGTACAAAGACAGCTTGCGGCACTTGACGGGACCGAAGCTTTGGTAGAGGGGTTCGGCGCCGCCTCCGGACGATCGGGGCGGTCGATGTGAGGAAGGTTCAGGGTCACCCGCCCGCGAGCGTGAAGGCGCCGTGGCGCGAGAGGCCCCTATTTGCGTCGGCACTATCTTCGCGCCGGTATCGTCCCGGCCGGTGCGGGGAAGGGGCGGAGCAGGCAAGCGAACGTTTACGGTTCTGGCTGTAAACGCGGCAGGTCGGTTCTGCAATTCCCGAGACGTGGGATGTCAGGTGGGTGGTGGTTTGTCCGCCGCTTTTGCCGGGGGCGGTTGCCACCGGCGGTCTAAGGAGCACGCGCATGGCGAAGCAGGCAGCGGAAGCGACCGAAGCCCCCGAGAAGGACGGCGATACCCCGGATAGCCCGTTGCTCGACCTTTCGGACGCCGCCGTCCGGAAGATGATCAAGCTCGCCAAGAAGCGCGGCTATGTCACTTATGACGAACTGAACGAGGTTCTGCCCTCCGACCAGAACACCTCCGACCAGATCGAGGACATCTACGCGATGCTCAACGAGATGGGCATCAACGTCGTCGAGGCCGAGGAGGCCGAGGCCGAGGGCGAGGAAGAAGGCGAGAGCAGCGGCGGGGACGACGAGGAAGAGAGCGGCGGCGAGATCGCCGAGTCGGCTCCCCGCGCGGTCATCCGTTCCGAGACCAAGTCCGAGCCGGGCGAGCGCACCGACGACCCGGTCCGCATGTATCTGCGCGAGATGGGTTCGGTCGAGCTCCTGTCGCGCGAGGGCGAAATCGCCATCGCCAAGCGCATCGAGGCCGGCCGCGAGGCGATGATCGCCGGGCTCTGCGAGAGCCCGCTCACCTTCCAGGCCATCATCATCTGGCGCGACGAGCTGGTCGAGGGCAAGGTCCTCCTGCGCGACATCATCGACCTCGAGGCGACCTATGCCGGTCCCGAGGCGAAGAACGGCCCGATCGTCGAGGGCGGCCCCATCGCGCCTGACGGCGACGAGGCCCGCGAGCAGACCATCGGCGAGAGCATTGCCGCCGAAGACGACGAGGACATGGAGAACTCCCTGTCGCTCGCCGCCATGGAAGCGGAGATCAAGCCGAAGGTGCTGGAAACCTTCGACAACATCGCCGACGCCTACAAGAAGCTGCGCCGCCTGCAGGACCAGAACGTCGAGTCCAAGCTGAAGAACGAGAGCCTCTCGCCCTCGCAGGACCGCAAGTACAAGACGCTGAAGGACCAGCTGATCGGCGAGGTGAAGTCGCTGTCGCTGAACCAGGCCCGCATCGACAACCTCGTCGAGCAGCTCTACGACATCAACAAGCGCCTGGTGTCGCTGGAGGGCCGCCTCATGCGCCTCGCCGAGAGCTTCGGCGTGTCGCGCGAGGACTTCCTGCGCCAGTATCAGGGCTATGAGCTCGATCCCAAGTGGATCAACCGCGTGAAGAACCTCACCTCGCGCGGCTGGAAGGGCTTCGTCGGTCAGGAACTCGACGGCATCCGCGACCTGCGCTCGGAAATCCACGCTCTCGCCACCGAGACCGGGCTGGAGATCCAGGAATTCCGCAAGATCGTGCAGATGGTGCAGAAGGGCGAGAAGGAAGCCCGCCAGGCCAAGAAGGAAATGGTCGAGGCCAACCTTCGCCTCGTCATCTCCATCGCCAAGAAGTACACCAATCGCGGCCTGCAGTTCCTCGACCTGATCCAGGAAGGCAACATCGGCCTGATGAAGGCGGTCGACAAGTTCGAGTACCGCCGCGGCTACAAGTTCTCGACCTACGCCACCTGGTGGATCCGGCAGGCGATCACCCGCTCGATCGCCGACCAGGCCCGCACCATCCGCATCCCCGTGCACATGATCGAGACGATCAACAAGATCGTCCGCACCTCGCGCCAGATGCTGCACGAGATCGGCCGCGAGCCGACCCCGGAGGAGCTGGCCGAGAAGCTCGGCATGCCTTTGGAGAAGGTCCGCAAGGTCCTGAAGATCGCCAAGGAGCCGATCTCGCTGGAAACGCCGATCGGCGACGAGGAAGACAGCCACCTCGGTGACTTCATCGAGGACAAGAACGCCATCCTGCCGATCGACGCGGCGATCCAGTCGAACCTGCGCGAGACCACCACGCGCGTGCTCGCCTCGCTCACCCCGCGCGAGGAGCGCGTGCTGCGCATGCGCTTCGGCATCGGCATGAACACCGACCACACGCTGGAAGAGGTCGGCCAGCAGTTCTCGGTGACGCGCGAGCGTATCCGCCAGATCGAGGCGAAGGCGCTGCGCAAGCTCAAGCACCCGAGCCGCTCGCGCAAGCTGCGCAGCTTCCTCGACAACTGAGCGATAGCGCGGTCGCGGCTTGAGGAGAGCCGGCGATGGCGCGCAAGACGGGTTCGAAGGCGGCGGATGTCGGGGCGAAACGCCCCGCTACGCCGCCTTCGTCGTTTTTTGTCCGGCTGAGCCAGCCCTACACCACGCGCCGCCTGTTCTTCAGCCGCCTCGGCAACGCCATCGCGCTCTGGTTCGCGATCATGCTGTTCGGCCTCGCGGTCGGCATGGCCGGCTATGCCGGCTTCGAGGGGATGGGTTTCGTCGATGCCTATCTCAACGCGGCGATGATCCTGTCCGGCATGGGCCCGGTCTCCGAACTCCACACCGAGGCCGGCAAGCTGTTCGCCGGTTCCTACGCCATCTTCTCCGGCCTCGTCATCGTGCTGGCGACCGGCGTGGTGCTCTCGCCCATCGTGCACCACGTGCTGCACGTCTTCCACGCCGACATGGACGATGACGGCCAGCCGGACGATCCGAGCTGAGGGTTCTCGGGCGGAAACCAGCCCGGCCCGGTGCCGGCCTCGTTGCCCGCAAGGCTTGCGCCGTACTGGCGGTACAAAGCCGCTACAGTCCCCGCACCAGCGCCACAAGCTGCTCGAACGCCGTGCCCCAGCCCTGGTGGAAGCCCATTGCCTCGTGCTGCGCCTTGGCCGCCTCGTCCTTGTGGAAGGCGCGGGCGACATAGAGCGTGCCGGTGGCGGTCGGGGTGATCTCGACCGAGGCACTCATGAAGGCGCTGCCGGTCGGGCGGTAGCCGGGGCCGAGCGCATCGGTGAACACCAGCAGCTTCTGCGGCACCACGGCGAGCACGCAGCCGGTGCTGTCGTGCACCTGCCCCTCCGGGCCCTGCATCACGGTGCGAAACTTGCCGCCCGGCCACAGGTCGAGCTCGCAATCGGTGGTCTTCCACGGCACGGGGGTGAACCACTGCTTCAGCAGCTCCGGCTCGGTCCAGGCGCGCCAGACCAGATGGGGCGACACATCCACCTCGCGCCGCAGTTCCAGGTCGAGGTTCGGGTCGAAGATCGTGTGTGGCGTGGCGGTCATCGGGATTCCTCCTGGTCTTTCAGTTGCAACAGCAATGTGTCGAGCTGGTCGAGGCGCTGGGTCCACAACAGCCGCTGGGCGTCGAGCCAGTGGCCGGCGGCGGCGAGCGGCTCGGTGCGCAGGGTGCAGGTGCGCACGCGTCCCACCTTGCGGGTGGCGACGAGGCCGCTGTCCTCCAGCACCTTGAGATGCTGGAGGAAGCTCGGCATCGCCATCTCGAAAGGGCGGGCGAGGTCGCTCACCGAGGCGGGGCCGCGCACCAGCGCTTCCACCACGGCGAGGCGGGTCGGGTCGGCGAGTGCGCGAAATGTGCCGTCGAGGGCGAGGTGGGACGTGGTCATGCCCGGAGGCTAGGTCAGATCAATAGTTAGGTCAATGCCTAACTATTGGCGCCTCGCCTGCGGCATCAAGACCCGCGCGCTCGGCATCCCCCGTTTCCCGCCAGTGGCTCGTGTAGCGGTTCCACCAAGGTCTTCATTGCCGGGGCTGGGACCTTGGGTTAGAACATTCATTAGAACTATTCTAATGAATGAGCGCCATGTTCGCCAGCCTCGCCCATCGCCGCCGGTTCTCGGATCTCTCGGAAGCCGAGGTGCTCGCCCTCGCCATCTCCTCCGAGGAGGATGACGGGCGCATCTACGCCACCTATGCCGAGAAGCTCCGGGCCGACTATCCCGACACCGCCGCCGCCTTCGACGCCATGGCGATGGAGGAAGACGGCCATCGCACCCGGCTGATCGCCCTGTTCCAGCAGCGCTTCGGCAAGGTGATCCCGTTGATCCGCCGCGAGCATGTTGCCGGCTATTATTCGCGCCGGCCGGTGTGGCTGGTGGAGAATCTCGGCCTGGAGCACATCCGCCGCGAGGCGGCGCGCATGGAGGACGACGCAGCGGATTTCTACACCCGCGCCGCGGCGGCGAGCACCGATGCGCCCACCCGCAAGCTGCTCGGCGACCTCGCCATGGAGGAGCGCCGGCATCACGATCTCGCCGAGCACATCGCCGCCAGCCAGCAGCAGAACGGCGTTCGGGCCGAGGAGGACGGCCGCGCCCGCCGGCAATTCGTGCTCACCTGGGTGCAGCCCGGGCTGGCCGGGCTGATGGATGGCTCGGTGTCGACGCTGGCGCCGATCTTCGCCACCGCCTTCGCCACCCAGAATTCCTGGACCACCCTGCAGGTCGGCCTCGCCGCCGCGCTCGGCGCCGGCATCTCGATGGGCTTCACCGAGGCGGCGCATGATGACGGCGTCATTTCCGGGCGCGGCTCGCCGATCAAGCGCGGCCTTGCCTCCGGTGTGATGACCGCGATCGGCGGCCTCGGCCACGCGCTGCCCTATTTCATCTCGGAATTCCGCACCGCCACCGCCATCGCCGTCGCGGTGGTGTTCGTCGAGCTTTGGGCGATCGCCTTCATCCAGAACCGCTATATGGAGACGCCGTTCCTGCGCGCGGTGGTGCAGGTGGTGATCGGCGGCGCGCTGGTGCTCGCCACCGGCATCCTCATCGGCGGCAGCTGAGGGGGGCGTCGGCCCGCGTCACGCTCACTCGCCGGGGAGCGGATGGTTGGCGCGCCGTACCGCGCGCGTCGAGACGTCGACATAGGCGAGCGTGCCGGCGAAGCCGCCGAACACGATGAGCACGGCGGCAAGGAACAGGACGGTTTCGAGCGGCATGACATCCTCCACGGTTCTTAGGATGACGAAAGCCTAGCCAGGCGCCGCTGCCGCCTCCTTGCGCTGCGTCAAACGGGGAGGGCGACCCGGGCGTTTGCCGCTTGGCAGCTGTGCCATCGACCCCTAGCCTCGGCGCACCTGTCCAGCTTCGCCATGTCCCACCTGCGGATTCCCCATGCTGTCGCGCCGCCTGTTGCTTGCTCTCTTCGTCATTGCCGGCCTCGCATCCCCCGCCACCGCCTTCGAGGCCGGCCGGGCCGGCTGGCCGGACACCGCGCTGGCGCGGCTCCAGGCCTATGCGCTGGTGCAGACGCTCAATGCCGAGCTGCTCTCCAACCCCAGCGCCACCCTGACGCTGGATCGCTGGTGCGCGGCGCACCGGCTCGCCCCGGCCGGCGCCAAGGTGGTGGCCGACCGCGTGCGCGACGCCGACAAGCCGGCCGATGCCGGCATCCGCGAGCTGCTCGGCGCCGGCCCGCAGGAGCGCATCGTCTATCGCCGGGTGCGGCTCGCCTGCGACGGTCTCGTGCTGTCGGAGGCCGACAACTGGTACCGGCCGGCTTTGCTGAGCGAGGAGATGAACCGCGAACTTGAAACCACTGATACCGCCTTCGGCCGGGTGGTGCGCCCGCTCGGCTTCAGCCGCTCTACCCTTTCGTCCCGGCTGCTGTGGCAGCCCCTGCCGGAAGGCTGGGAGATGGGCACGCCGATCCCCGCCACGCCCGGTGGTCCGCTCGACATGCCGGATTTCCTGCTGGAGCACCGCGCGGTGCTGAAGCTGCCGGACGGGCGTCCCTTCAGCGCGCTGGTCGAGACCTATACGCGCGGCATCCTCGCCTTTCCTCCACCCCCCTAGGCGTGGGCCGGCGCTTCCCGGCTAGGGCGTGGTCATCGCCTGGTCGACCAGCATGGCGAGGCCGACCAGCGCCAGGAAACCGAGGAAGAACAGGCCGAACAGGATGAAGGAGATCCGCCGCGCCAGCGCCGAGACGCCGGTGAAGCCGATGCCTCCGGCGACCAGCGAGATGATCAGGAAGATCACGGCGTATTTGAACATTGGCGGGTCTCCGTTCCACGCGGGCGCAGGGTAACGCCGCCTCCCGCTTCGGGTTCCGCCGCCGGTTCCGCCGGTGGCCCCGACTCACGCGCCGTCGGAGCGCCCGTCCTGCGGCGCCAGCACCGGATCATCCGCCACCGCACCCGATGGCGGCGAGGGCTCCTCGCTGGTGAAGTCGGTAGCAAGGCCGGCGGCGAGTTCGGCGGCGCTTGCCGCCTCGCCCCCGGCGACCGGCGCCAGGGTGGGTGCCTCGGGCACCGGCACCATGCCGGTCGGCGAGCAGGCCACCGTCTCCGCCGCCTTGGCGGTCGGTGGCACTTCCTTCTTCCACACCATCCGCCACTGCACGAAGGCGAACAGCATGAGGTGGCTGATGGCGGTGAAGTAGAACAGCGCGCCGGGTCCCCAATGCAGCATGCCCACCGAGGCGACCGACGGGCCGAGCACCGAGCCGACGCCATAGGCGAGCAGCAGCCCGGCCGCCGTCTCCACCGCCTCGCTGGGCGAGGTGCGGTCATAGGCATGGGCGGCGGCGAGCGAATAGGCCGGCAGGGCGAGCGCGCCATAGATGAGGGCGAGGCCCGAGAGGCCCCACAGCCCGAGCGGCAGCGAGCCCAGCACAAGGCCGGCCACCATGGCGCCGGCGACGATCCAGGCGAGGATGCGCCGGCGGTCCATGCGGTCGGAAAGGAAGCCGACCGGCCATTGCGCGATGGCGCCGGCGACCACCGCGGCGCTCATGAAGGTGGCGGCGCCGTCGGCGGTCAGCCCGCGCCCGATGCCGAAGATCGGCCCCAGCGACCACAGCGAGCCATTGGTGAGCCCGACCACGAAGCAGCCGACCACGCCCACCGGCGCGGCGCGGGTGAGGCGCAGCAGGCGGATCCGCGCGGTCTCGATCGGCGCGGGCTGCCCGGAGCCGGTCATCGCCACCGGCAACGTCGCCAGCGAGAACAGGATGGCGGCGACGGCGAACAGCTCGAAGCCGCGCACCGGCGACAGGGTGATCATCATCTGGCCGGCGGTCAGCGCGGCATAGTCGACGATGACATAGGCGCTCATGACGAAGCCGCGCGTCTGGTTGGTGGCGCGGTCGTTCAGCCAGCTTTCGATGACGAGGTAGAGGCCGGCGAAGCAGAAACCGGTGACGGCGCGCAGCACGAACCACACCGCCGGCTCGATCCACAAAGGATGCACCAGCATCGCCGCCACCGCGCTGGAAGTGAGCACGGCGAAGGCGCGGATATGGCCGGTGCGCCGCACCAGCCGGGGCACGATCAGGCAGCCGGCGACGAAGCCGAGATAATAGCTCGAACCGAGCACGCCGAGGCTGACGGCGCTGAACCCCTCGAAGGCGCCGCGAAGCGGCAGCAACGTATTCTGCAGGCCGCTCCCGGTTACCAGGAAGAACACGCCGAGCAGCAACGCGGCGACGGGGCCGAGGGTCTTGGCCATGACAGGTCCGGTCAGATGGAGGCGTGGGGAGTGGCGAGGTGTCGAGATTACGACGGAGAATAGGTCCGGGAATATGTCCAAGAATATATCGAGGACTCAGATCCCACATTTCGCGCGTTGCTTCTATTCGCTTTTCGGCATTTTTTCCGGATCGGACGACAGCTCGCGCTGAGCCGGTTGCCGCATCGTCGCCCTGCGACGTGCAAGCGCACGACATTCGCCGGACATCGGGCATGTGCGACATCGTCCTGCACGGGAATCGCGATAAGGTCGATCATCGACCAGCAAGGGACGGAGACAGCCATGAGCGTCGAGCCGGCAAGCCAGGCGACCGCCGGGAAGGTGGAGGGCGCCGTCGCCATCGCCTCCGATCATCTCTCCGCCGAGGTCGCCCCGCTCGGTGCCGAACTGGTGCGGCTGCGCGATGCGCAGGGTCGCGAGCTGCTGTGGAACGGCGACGCCGCCTTCTGGGGCGGCCGGGCGCCGCTGCTGTTCCCCATCATCGGCCGGCTGCCGGGCGACGAGCTGGTGCATGAGGGTCGCACCTACAAGATGCTCCAGCACGGGCTCGCCCGCCGGCGAGTGTTCACCCTGGTCGACAAGGGACCGTCCTCGGTCACCTTCGGCCTCGACGCGGATGCGCAGACCCGCGAGCAGTACCCGTTCGACTTCGCGCTGCGCGTCACCTACGCGCTGGCGGAGGCGACGCTGACCATCACCGCGACGGTGTCCAATCCCGGTACCGCGCCCCTGCCGGCGAGCTTTGGCTTCCACCCGGCCTTCCTGTGGCCGCTGCCCTATGGCGGCACGCGCGCGCAGCACCGGCTGGTGTTCGAGAAGGCCGAGGTGGCGCCGATCCATCGCCCGGTCGGCGGGCTGTTGTCGGCCGCCGCCGAGCCGAGCCCGCTGGTCCATGGCGATGTACTGGAGCCGACCGACGCGATGTTCGAGCGCGACGCGCTGATCTTCACCGAGCCACGCTCGCGCCATGTGCGCTTCGGCGTCTCCGGCCTGCCGGGGCTGGAAGTGGCCTTCCCCGGCATGCCGCAGCTCGGCATCTGGTCGAAGCCCGGTGCGCCCTTCCTGTGCATCGAGCCGTGGTACGGCTATGCCAGCCCGGAGGGAGCCTCGGGCGACTTTGCCGGCAAGCCGGGCCTCGCGCATATCCCGCCGGGCGGCGCGCAGGATTTCGCCATGTCGGTTCGCTGGCTGCCGGATGTCGGGCGCATAGAAGCCTAGCCGCCGGAGGCGGCATATAGAGGGCTAGCCGCCGGAGGGGCATATAGAGGGCTAGCCGCCGGAGGCGGCATGCCGAAACCTGTCTGCTGCCAGCCGCCCGAGGCGCAGGGGCCAGCCTAGTTGGGAGGGCCGGCCTAGTTGGGCGCCGCCTCCATCCCGTCGCCGACCACGCGGTCGCGCCCAGCCCGCTTGGCGGCATAGAGCGCGGCGTCGGCGCGGGCGATCAGTTCGAGCCCGTCTATGGCATCGCCCGGCTGGGCGGCGACGCCGATGCTGACCGTGACCATGCCGCTTTCCGGCCTGGGAATACCGGCCTCGATCAGGCGGGTGCGCACCCGCGCCGCCACTTCCATCGCCCCGGCGAGGCCGCTGCCGGGCAGCAGCATCACGAATTCCTCGCCGCCGAAGCGCGCCACCATGTCGCCCTGGCGCAGCTTCACGCTGGACAGCGCCTCGCCGACCCGCCGCAGCACCATGTCGCCGGCGAGGTGGCCGAGCTGGTCGTTGATGGTCTTGAAGCGGTCGATGTCGATCAGCAGCGCCGAGAGCGGCTCGCCGCTGCGGTTGCAGATGCCGGCGGCGCGCAGCAGCGCGTCGTCGAAGCCGCGGCGGTTGGCGAGGCCGGTCAGCGCGTCGATGCGCGATTCCGCCGCCAGCTCCTCGTTGCGCTGCGCCAGCGCCACTGCGTCGACGGCGATGGCGGCCAGCGCCTCCAGCGGCGAGAAGTCGAACGCCTCGTCCTCCGCCGCCGCCTCGCGCCGCATCACGCAGAGCGAGCCGATGGCGAGGTCGGGCGCGGCGATCAGCGGCACCCCGGCATAGAAGCGCAGCGGGATTTTCGGCACCACCGGATGGCCGTCGAAGCGCGGATCGGTCTTCAGGTCCGGCGACATCAGCGGCTTGCCGGTGGAGATGATGTGCTGGCACACCGACAACTTGCGGTCGATCTGGGTGCCGACCAGCGGCGCGCTGAGCGACTTCATCCACTGGCGGTGCTCGTCGATGAAGCTGAGGAAGGCGACGTCGGCCTCATAGAGGTGCTGGGCCAGCCAGGTCAGCCGGTCGAAGCGCTCGTCGCCGGGGGAATCCATCATGCGGCAGGCTTCGAGCACGGCTAGGCGCTCGGTTTCATTCACCGGGTTGGAAGGAACCTGCCACATGATCGCCGATGGGTTGAGGTCGGGAGGGGGAGGGGGGCGGAACCGCTAGCCGCTCAGCGTCGGCCGCGCGCCGTCTTGGTGGGAGGAGAGGCGCTGCGCGAAGGTTCGACGCCTGCACCAAAACCGTCAACCCCTGAAAGGTCGTGGAGGAAGGTTTCGCACCACCTGTGGATGGTGTTGCGGCTCACCTTGTCCATATTGGTGCGCCAGCGGTCGCGTCGCTCGTCGAGCGGCATGGACAGCGCCATGTCGAGCGCGTCGGCCATTCCCTCCACGTCATAGGGGTTGACGATCACCGCGCCGGACAATTCGTCGGCGGCACCGGCGAAGCGCGAGAGCACCAGCACGCCCGGATCCTCCGGGTTCTGCGCCGCCACATATTCCTTGGCGACGAGGTTCATGCCGTCGCGCAGCGGCGTCACCAGTCCCAGCCGGGCGGTGCGGTAGATCGCCGCCAGCGTGGCGCGCTGGAACGGACGGTTGAGATAGCGCAGCGGCACCCAGTCGAATTCGGCATATTCGCCGTTGATCGAGCCGGCCAGTTCCTCCAGTTCGCGCCGCAGGGCCTGGTACTCCGCCACCTCGCTGCGGCTGAGCGGGGCGATCTGCATCATGGTCACGGTGGAGCGCCGCTCGGGATGGCTCTTGAGCAGTTCACCGAAGGCGGCGAACTTGTTGGGCAATCCCTTCGAGTAGTCCAGCCGGTCGACCCCGACCGCCAATGCCCGCCCGGCGAGGCTGGCCTTCAGCCGATCCTCGTCCTCGCTGCCGGCCGCCGCCTGGGCGTCGCGCACGAAGGCGTCGGCGTCGATGCCGATCGGGTAGGTGGCGACGCGGAAGCGCCGGTCGCGCAGGCCGACCACGCCGCCCGGCGCGATCCAGCCGCGCGCCTCGCTCGACACATAGGTGAGCAGCGCCCGCACGTCGTGCTCGGTCTGCAAGCCGACGAGGTCGTAGCGCGACAAATCGCGCACCAAGGCCGCATGCGAGGGGAGGGTGAGGAACACTTCCGGCGTCGGCCAGGGAATGTGGTGGAAGTAGCCGATGCGCCCCTCGAAGCCGAGCGCGCGCAATTCGCTGGCCAGCGGGATGAAGTGGTAGTCGTGCACCCAGACGATGTCGTCGGGCTTCAGGAGCGGCATCAGCGCCCGCGCGAAGGTGGCGTTCACCCGGCGATAGCCTTCCCACTCGGTGCGGCGGAAGTTCAGGAGGCCCAGCCGGTAATGGCACAGCGGCCACAGCGTGCCGTTGGCATAGCCGGCATAGTGGTCGCGCTGGTCCTCCGGATCGAGGGTCTGCAGCGCGTAGGTCACCTTGCCGGAACGGAAGATTTTGGGCTCGGCCGGCGGGTCGACCTGGGTTTCCCCGCTCCAGCCGAACCACACCCCGCCGCGCTTGTTCAGCGTCTCGCGCAACGCGACGGCCAGCCCCCCGGCCTTGGCGCCGCGCTCTTTCGGCGAGGCGACCCGATTTGAAACGATTACGAGCCGCGCCAGAACGCTTCCTCCCATGTCTTCGACAGGCGCATTGCCGTGTCGATCAGCCCCACCATCGAATAGGTCTGCGGAATGTTGCCCCACAGCTCCAGCGTCTGGTTGTCGATGTCCTCGGAAAGCAGCCCGGCCTCGTTGCGCCGGTCGAGCAGGTTCTGGAACATCGCGCGCGCCTCGTCGCGGCGCCCGATCATGTCGAGCGCGTTGACGTACCAGAACGAGCAGATCGTGAAGGAGGTCTCGGGCAGGCCGAAATCGTCCTCGCCGGCGTAACGCATCAGATAGCCGTTGCGCATGAGGTCGGTGCCGACCCGCTCCACCGTGGCGATGAAGCGCGGATCGTCCGGCCGCACGAAGCCGAGATCGGCGAGCAGCAGCAGGCTGGCGTCGATCTGGCCGTCCTCCTCGGCATCGAGGAAGCTGTTCATCTCCTCGTTCCAGGCGAAGGAGAGGATGCGGGCGCGGATCGCCGCCGCCTGCTCCTTCCAGTAGGCGGCGCGCTCCGGCAGGCCGAGCACATTGGCGATCTTGGCGAGCCGGGTGCAGGCCGCCCAGCTCATCACCGCCGAGAAGGTGTGCACCCTCCGCTTGCCGCGCAGCTCCCACAGCCCGGCATCGGGTTCGAAGGCGAATTCCGCCGCCCGCGCGCCGACGCCTTCCAGGAGTTCGAACAGCGCGCGGTCGCCCCGCGTCGGCAGCCGGTGGTCGAAGAACATCTGCGCCGCCGCCAGCACCACATGGCCGTAGCCGTCATTCTGCACCTGCTCGGCCGCCTGGTTGCCGACCCGGACCGGTCCCATGCCGCGAAAGCCGGGCAGGGCCGGGGCGAAGCGTTCCACCAGCGGCGTGCCGGGCACGATGGAATAGACCGGTGCCAGCCGCCCGGAGGGCTCGGAGGCGATCACCGTGGTCAGGTAACGGATGTAGTCTTCCATCGTGCGGGTGGCGCCGAGCAGGTTCAGCGCCCGCACGGTAAAATAGCTGTCGCGCAGCCAGCAGTGCCGGTAGTCCCAGTTGCGGATCGAGTGCGGCGCCTCGGGGATCGAGGTGGTCAGCGCCGCAACGATGCCGCCGGTCTCCTCATAGGCGCACAGTTTCAGCGAGATGGCGGCGCGGATCACCGCGTCCTGCCATTCGAAGGGAATGGAGAGGTAGCGCACCCACTCGTACCAGTAGTCGCGGGTCTTCTCCTCGAAGGAGCGCGCGGTCTCGGTGAGCGAGGCGGCGAACGGCTCGTCCGGCCCCAGCACGATGGTCGCCGCCTTGCCGAGCACGAAGGGGCGCTCCTCGGCAATGTAGACGATCGGCAGGTCGGTGGTGGCGCGCACGGTGAAGTCGGCACCGGCGAAGCGCATATGGTTGGAGCCGCGCACCGGTACCGGCTTCTGCTCGCCCCAGTCGAAATGCGGCCGCAGCCGCACCGTGACGCGGCAGGTGCCGGCGATCGGCTCGATGCGCCGCACCAGCGTCGCCGGGCGGTAGATCCGATCATAGAGCTTGAAGCGCGGCGCGAAGTCGGTGATGCGCAGCTTGGCGCCGTCGGCGCTCTCCAGCACGGTCTCGATGACGGCGGTGTTGGGCAGATAGCGGCGCGTCGCCTTCACCTGTCCGTCCAGCACTACGTCGAAGAAGCCGCCGGCCGGTTCCTCGCCGCCGAGCAGGGCGGAGAAGATCGGGTCGCCGTCGATGCGCGGCCAGGAGCACCAGGCGATGCGGCCGTTCGGATCGATCAGCGCGGCGATGGTGCCGTTGCCGATGGCGGCGAGATTGAGATTGGAGCTCATCGCGTCGCCTCCGCCAGGCCGAGGCTCTCGGCCACCACCGAGGCGAGCCAGCCGCGCACTTCGCCGGGGTCGCCGAGGCGGAAATCGGCCTGGTCGGTCGGGCGCGGGCCGACCGCCACCGCGAGGCCGCCGGCCGCCTTCACCGCGCCGAAGCCGTCCTCGTCGGTCACGTCGTCGCCGAGGAACACCGGCAGACGCCCGGCGAAGGGCGCGGTCTCCAGGAAGCGCTTCACCGCCGTGCCCTTGGTCAATCCGGCCTGGCGGATCTCGATCACGCTGCGCCCGGCGAGCAGTTCGATGTCGGATTGCAATCCGTTGGCGATGGCGCCGACCTTCAGCTTCACGTCGTCCTCGAATTGCGGCACCGCGCGATAATGCACGGCGAGCGACAGTGGCTTGTGCTCGAGATAGACGCCCGGCCACGCCTTGAGCGCCGCGTCGAGCTCGTCCTCCAGCCGCTTGCGCCAGGGCGGGATGGCGAGCGGCACCGCCTTGCCATGCGGGTCGAGCCGCAGCTCGGCGCCGTGCTGGCCGGCGGCGGCGAGCCGTGCCGGGGCGAAGCGGCGGTCCATCCATTCGATGGTGCGGCCGGAGACCAGCGCGACAGCGCCGTCGAAGGCGGTCTGCAAGCGCATCAGCAGCGTCGGCAGATCCTCCGGGATGGTGATCCCTTCGGGATGGTCGGCGTGCTCGATCAGCGTGCCGTCAATGTCGAGGAAGAGGGCCCAATCCGACCGGAGCGCGGGGCGCATGCCGGTTTCTGATGCGGTTCGTACTCTCGCCATGCCAATCCTATACAAGCCTCGCCCCGCCGTGCGGAGGTAGTGAAAGCGGAGGTAGTGACATAGGCACGCCTCCCCGTTCGCTGCCCTGCAGCAAGGGGGTAACGCGGAGAGCGCGGTGGCGTTCCAGTACCGGAGCAGGAAAGTTCGTCGGCTGGTCGGAAACCCTGTCGCTGCGCGCCCTGCGACGACGTCGCCATGGGCCTCGCCGGCCGGGCGGGCTAGTATCCGGCTCGGTATGTTGGAGGGCACGGACATGACCGCCGACGAGGTGATCGTGCGGCTCGATCTCGCGCCGGGCGCGACCTGCGGCTTCGTGCGGCTGACCTATGTCGCGCCGCAGCGCATCGCGCCCGCCGGCCTGCCGGCACCGTTCGAGGGCGGGCGGCCGATGGGCTCGGCGCTGTATTTCCTGGTGACGCCGGCGGCGCCGGTGCAACTGCACCGCATCCGCAACGACCAGCTCTACCATTACTATCTCGGCGACCCGCTCGACGTGCTGCTGCTGCACGAGGACGGTCGCGTCGAGCGCGCGGTGGTCGGGCCGGACCTCGCGGCCGGCCAGTGCGTGCAGCTGTTCATTCCCGGCGGTACCTTCCATACCGCCCGCCTCGCCGCTGGCGGCCACTGGTTCCTTGGCGGCAGCACCGAATGGCCCGGCGTCGAGCCCGAGGATGTCGAGCTGGGCGACAGCGAAGCGCTGGTCGCCCGTTTCCCGTCGGCGGCGGTGGAGATAAGCGATTTCCCGGCGCCGCCGGCCTCGTCCGGGGCAGCGGTGGCCTTGCCGGGTACAGGCGCGCGGTCTACATAGCGCGCAACCCTTCTCACCGGCACCACGGCCCGCTGTCGGCACATAGCCGCGGCGCGCGCCCCCCACGCGCAGATGCGCAGGATCTGGCTCATGGCTTCCTACCAGTACGTCTACCACATGCACGGCATGACCAAGGCCTATCCGGGCGGCAAGAAGGTGCTCGACAATGTGCACCTCTCCTTCTACCCGACGGCCAAGATCGGCATTCTCGGCCCGAACGGCTCGGGCAAGTCGACGCTGCTGAAGATCATGGCCGGCATGGACAAGGACTTCACCGGCGAGGCCTGGGTCGCCGAGGGCGCGCGCGTCGGCTACCTGCCGCAGGAGCCGCAGCTCGATCCCGCCTTGTCGGTGCGCGAGAACGTCATGCTCGGCGTTGCCAAGCAGAAGGGCATCCTCGACCGCTACAACGAACTCGCCATGAACTATTCCGACGAGACCGCGGACGAGATGACCGCGCTCCAGGACGAGATCGAGGCGCAGGGCCTGTGGGACCTCGACAGCAAGATCGACCAGGCGATGGACGCTCTCGGCTGCCCCGAGGAGGGCTCCGACGTGACCAAGCTTTCCGGCGGCGAACGCCGCCGCGTCGCGCTGTGCCAGCTTTTGCTGTCGCAGCCGGAGCTGCTGCTGCTCGACGAGCCGACCAACCATCTCGACGCCGAGACCACCAACTGGCTGGAAGGCCATCTGCGGAACTATCCGGGCGCGATCCTGATCGTCACCCATGACCGCTACTTCCTCGACAACGTGACCGGCTGGATCCTCGAGCTCGATCGCGGCCGCGGCATCCCCTATGAGGGCAACTACTCCTCCTGGCTGACGCAGAAGACCAAGCGCATGGCGCAGGAGAACCGTGAGGACGAGGCCCGCCAGCGCGCGCTCGCCTCCGAGCAGGAGTGGATGGCGGCGTCCCCCAAGGCGCGCCAGGCCAAGAACAAGGCGCGTATCCAGCGCTATGACGAACTGGTCAAGAAGGCGTCGGAGAAGGCGCCGACCACCGCGCAGATCGTTATTCCGGTGGCCGAGCGCCTCGGCAACAACGTCATCGAGTTCAACGGCCTCAGCAAGTCGTTCGGCGACCGGCTGCTGATCGACAACCTGTCGTTCAAGCTGCCGCCGGGCGGCATCGTCGGCGTCATCGGGCCGAACGGCGCCGGCAAGACCACGCTGTTCCGCATGATCACCGGGCTGGAAAAGCCCGATGCCGGCTCCATCACCATCGGCGACAGCGTCCAGATCGGCTATGTCGACCAGAACCGCGACGCGCTGAACGACAAGAAGACGGTGTGGGAGGAAGTCTCCGGCGGCAACGAGATCCTCTATCTCGGCAAGCGCGAGATCAATTCGCGCGCCTATTGCGGCGCCTTCAACTTCAAGGGCGGCGACCAGCAGAAGAAGGTCGGCATGCTGTCGGGCGGCGAGCGCAACCGCGTTCACCTCGCGCGGATTTTGCAGCAGGGGGCGAATGTCCTGCTGTTGGACGAACCGACCAACGATCTCGACGTCGAGACGCTGCGCGCGCTGGAAGAGGCGCTGGAAGACTATGCCGGCTGCGCGGTGATCATCTCGCATGACCGCTTCTTCCTCGACCGCATCGCCACCCACATCCTCGCCTATGAGGATGACAGCCATGTCGAGTGGTTCGAGGGCAACTTCCACGACTACGAGGAAGACAAGAAGCGCCGCCTCGGTGTCGATGCCATCATCCCGCACCGGATGAAGCACAAGAAGCTGACGCGCTGAGGCGCGGGGAAAGCGGGGCGGCCCGTCGTCCTTCCATCTGACGAAAGCCGGCGCCGGGCTCCCCGCGCCGGCTTTTGCGTTTCCGGGCGCGGCGTCCACGCCCGGCCCCGTCGGCACGGCAGCGGTCATGGATGCCGTCCGCCTGCCTTTTCGCGACTCGCGCGCTGCGGCCGGACGCGCTATAGCCCGAACCAGCGCAACCCGACCGCGGTCAGCCGATGCGAACGCTCCGGCGCCTTGCCCTCAACCGCTGGGACCTCGGTCTCGGCCTCGTCGCCATCCTGGTGGCGACGGCGGCGTTCGCGTGGTTCGTGCGCGCCGCCGATCCGTCGATCCGCAGCGCCCTGATCGCCGGCTGGATCGCCGTCGCGCTTGCCTGTGCCGGCGGTATCATCCGGCTGACCGCGACGCGTCAGGGCAGCATCCGGCTGTTTTCCTCCGAGATCCGCGCGCTGCAATTCGGCCTGCACAGCATGGACATGCTCGGCTTCTGGCGGGCGCTCCACGCCGATCCCGCCGCCGGCGCCGGCGGTTTCGCCGATGTCGCCCGCAAGGAGAGCTATTTCGCCTTCATCCATGCGTCCGGCGCCACCATCGGCAATCTGCACCCGGATGTCGTCGAGAGCACGGTGCGTTTCTACACCTATCTGAAGATGTCGCGCGACGCGGCGGATAGCCTCGGCGGCTGGGACAAGGTGACGGACCCTGCGGCCCGCCGCGCCCATATCCGCTATGTCGTGATCCTGCTCGCCCAGTCGATGCTGTGGGGCTTCATCGCCCGCTGGCACATGGGCGCGGCGTTCCGGCCGGACGACTATGCCTTCCTCGCCGAGATCGAGAAGGCCTATGACGAGGTGACCGTCAGCGGCACCTTCCACATGCTGTGCGGCGGCCATCAGCAGCGGGCGGTGCTGACCGCGCTGCGCGAGGAGGCCGCCCGACTTTCCGCCGTCCAACCTGCCGCCGTGCCCGACAAGATCGTGAGAGAGTGAGCCGATGACCCTGCGTGCCGCCGCCGAAGACTGGAACCCCGCCCTCTATCTGAAGTTCGCCGACGAGCGCACGCGCCCCTCGCGCGATCTCGTCGCGCAGATCCCGCTGGAGACGCCGCGCCGCGTCGTCGACATCGGCTGCGGGCCGGGCAATTCCACCGAGCTGCTGGCGGAGCGCTGGCCGCAGGCCGAGGTGCTCGGCATCGATTCTTCGCCCAACATGGTCAGGCAGGCCGGCGAGCGCCTGCCCGCCGCCCGTTTCGAGGTCGCCGACGTCGCGACATGGCAGCCCGAGCCGGGCACCGACCTGATCTTCGGCAATGCGGTGTTCCAGTGGGTGCCGGACCATCCCGCCGTGCTGCGCCGCCTTCTGGAGGGGCTGCCCGAGGGCGGTGTGCTCGCTGTGCAGATGCCCGACAACGTCGCCGAGCCCTCGCATGTGCTGATGGCGCAGACGGCGACGGACGGGCCGTGGGCAGGCAAGATCGCCGGCGCCACCCGCGACGAGCTGCCCTCGGTCGGTGCCTATTACGACCTGCTGAAGCCGGCGGCGCAGCGGGTGGAGATCTGGCACACCCACTACCAGCACGCGCTCGATGGCGCCGCCGCCATCGCCGAGTGGTTCAAGTCGACGGCGCTGCGGCCCTATCTCGACCCGCTCGATGCCGGCGAGCGCGCCGCCTTCCTCGCCGCCTACACCGCGCGGATCGCCGAGGCCTATCCGGCGCGGGTGGACGGCAAGGTGCTGCTGCGCTTCCCGCGCCTGTTCATCGTCGCGGTGCGATAAGCCCCGCTGCGCCAGGCCCGGCGCCAACTCCGGCGCCGGCCCCGGCGTGCCAGCTCCGGTGTGGAGGGTGCCTCACGCCCCCTCCGCCGCCTTTCGCAGCGTCGCGAGGTCGATCTTCGTCATCTCCATCATCGCCGCCATCACCCGCCGCGAGGTGGCGGGGTCGGCATGTGCCTTCTCGACGAGTTCCTGGCTGTTCACCTGCCAGGACAGGCCGAAGCGGTCCTTCAGCCAGCCGCAGGCCTGGTATTGGCCGCCGGCGCCGAGTTTCTCCCAGTAGAAGTCGATTTCCTCCTGCGTCCGGCAGTCGATCAGGAAGGAGGTCGCCTCGCTGAGCTTGAAGGTCGGTCCGCCATTGATGGCGCCGAACGTCACGCCGTCGAGCTCGAACACCACCGCCATCACGCTGCCCTCCGGGCCGGGGCCGAGTTCGGAATAGCGCGCCACCGTGAGGATGCGCGAATTGGGGAACACCGAGACGTAGAACGTCGCCGCCGCCTCGGCCTCGCTGTCGAACCACAGATAGGGGGTGATCGCCTGCCTCAGTCCCATCGTGTCTCTCCCGCTTTCCGCCGGCATCCGTGCCGGCACTACAAGGACGCCCGGCGCCGCCCGGTCCCGACACGCGCAACCGTGAACGGGGAGGATTTCCGCGCCGGCTCCCGCTGCGCTAAGTAGGGCGCATGCGCATCTTGTCCCGCCTCGCCGTCGCCCTCCTGTCCCTGTCCGCGATCGCCGGGGCGTCCTCGTCCGCCCACGCCGACGCCGCCTTCGACCGCTGGCTGGCGGCGCAATGGCCGGCGGCTCAAGCGATGGGCATCTCCCGCGCCACCTTCGAGCGCGAGACCAAGGGGCTGGAGCCCGATTATTCGCTGCCCGACCTCGCCATTCCCGGCAAGCCGCAGAAGCCGGGCGCGCAGGCCGAGTTCGTGCAGACGCCGGCCGCCTATCTCTCCGACAAGGCCATCGCCTCCTATGCGTCGCGCGGCCGGGCGCTCGCCGCGCAATATCGCGGCCAGCTCGACGCCATCGAGCGGCGCTTCGGCGTGCCCGGCTCGATCCTGCTGGCCATCTGGGCGCGCGAGACCTCCTATGGCGGCGCCAAGCTGAACTACGATGCGCTGCGCGTCGTGGCGACGCAGGCCTATGTCGGCCGCCGCAAGGACGAGTTCCGCGCCGAATTCCTCGCCGCGCTGAAGATCCTCGACGAGGGCCATGTGAGGCGCGCCGAGATGAAGAGCTCCTGGGCCGGCGCCATGGGCCTCACCCAGTTCATGCCGACCGGCTACCTGAAATACGGCGTCGACCTCGACGGCGACGGCACCGCCAATATCTGGACCTCGGTGCCGGAGGCGCTGGCCGCCACCGCCAGCCTGTTGCGCGAGGAGGGCTGGCAGCCCGGCAAGCGCTGGGCCTACGAGATCGCGGTACCGGCCGGCTTCGACTGCACCCAGGCAGAGCCCGCCGTCACCCGTCCGATCGCCGACTGGCTGAAGAGCGGCGTGAAGGTGGCGGATGGCCGCCGCATCCCGCCCACCGCGATGAAGGACCCGGCCTCGATCATCATGCCGGCCGGTCCCTTCGGCCCGGCCTTCCTGACGCCGGCCAACTATTTCGCGCTGAAGAACTACAACTTCGCCGATCTCTACGTGCTCTATGTCGGCCACCTCGCCGACCGCATCGAGGACGACCGTCCCTTCGCCCGCGACTGGCAGCCGATCGCGCTGGTGAAGACCACCGACCTCGAATTCATGCAGAAGGTGCTCACCCGCGAGGGCTTCTACGCCGAGAAGGTCGACGGCAAGGCCGGCATGAAGACCCGCGCCGCGCTCGGCGCCTACCAGAAGGCGAGGGGCATGCCGCTTGACTGCTGGCCGACGCAGGCGCTTCTGGAGCGCATGAAGGGCGGCTGAGGTTGCGGGCGCCGCCGGAGGGCGGTGCGATGCGCGAGGCGGATCTGCTCGGTGCCTGGATACTCAGGAGCTTCCATTTCGAGGAGGTGTCGACCGGCCGCCAGTGGGAGCCGTTCGGCCCGCATCCGGCGGGCACCATCCTCCTGCATCCGGGTGGGCGGTTCTTCGCCCTGATCACCCCGACCGGCCGGCCTTCGCCGGTCACCGAGGCCGAGCAGGCGGCCGCCTTCCGCGACCTCGTCGCCTATTCCGGCACCTACCGGATCGAACCGCCGGATCGGCTGGTCACCCGGGTCGACATCTCCTGGTTCCCGCGCTGGATCGGCACCGAGCAGTTGCGCCACTGCACGCTCGACGGCGACGATCTCGAACTGGTCAGCGCCCCGCTCGACATGCCCCGGGGCGATGGCGAGCCAGTCGCGGTGTTCGCCCGCGTGGCATGGCGCCGCGAAGTGGCGCCGCCGGACGGCGCCGCGGCGGTCGCGCCCTAGCCGGCATCGGCACTCGCCACCACCAGCGGCGCCGGCGCGGCGTTCGACGGCTCGGGCGCATGCGCCGCGATCACGCTCAGCGCCACCACGCCGGACAGCACGAAGACGATGAGCATCCGGGCGTACATCTGCGCTCTCCCATTGGGCCGCCATCACGGTCGGCCGATGGGAGAAGGTTACGCAGGAGCGCGCGCCGCCGATATTGTACCCGGGCGTGGTGGTTTCATCCGATCAAGGGGGGCGATCATCCCTTGGTTTAAAGGCGAGCGCGTGCAAATTGCCCGGGCGGCTTCCGGCCGCCGCCCGCGAGAGGTGCCCCGCCTACTTCACCTTGTCGAGCAGCCCCGGCAGCTCGGCGAGCATGGCGTCGCGGGCACGCCAGCTGGTCGGCGTCTCCTGCCGCACGGCGTCGCGGTCGAGCCGGGCGAACGTCACCGAACGCCCGTCCTTCGTCGCCCAGCCGACGAACCAGCCATAAGGCTGGCCGCGCACCGGCTGGCCCTTGGCGTCGCGGGCGAAGCCCATGCCGGTCTTGCCGTGCACCTGCCAGCCATTGGCTGTGGTGGGGACGCGGGTGATCTCGCCGGTCATCTCCACCGCCCGCTTCGACACCGGCAATTCGCCGCGCAGCATGCGGCCGAGGAAGCCGAGCTGCTCCTTGGGCGAGAGGGCGAGCGAGGTGGAGAGCCAGGATTCGGTCAGGCCGTCCTTCTTGCCGGTGTTGCCGGAGACGTCGCGGTTGCCGTAGCCGAAGCCGTCGACATAGGCGCGGAAGCGCGCCATGCCGAGCTTGCGGGTGATCTCCTGCGAGTACCAGACCACCGATTCCTTCATCCAGTAGGTCGGGTCGACATCCGCCTTCCATTCCTTGCGCCAGGCGGGATAGCCCGGCTTGTAGGGCCAGGAGGGCGCATGGGCGTCGGTGAGGATGCCGGCGTCGTAGCCCATCAGCGCGATCGGGATCTTGAAGGTGGAGGCCGGCGTCACCCGCTCCTCGCAGCCGGGTCCGTCCTGCGTCAGCACCTTCCCGGTCGCCGCGTCGGCGAGCACCGTGCACAGCGTCGCCGCCCGCGCGGGCAGCGCGAGCGCGGAGGCGGCGAGGACGACAGCGGCAAGCATGGGGGCGGAGAAGGCGAGGGTGGAACGGCGGCGCATGGGCTTCCTCACGGGCAGTTGCTTTGCCGCGCACAGCACCCGCCGCCCGTGGCCGAAATCCGGCACCCGCCGGGCGATTTCCGGTCTGTCCCCGGCGCCGAGCGCTCCGCGAATCCTCAGCGCCCGGCGAAGTCCCCGGCCGACAGCCAGAACACCTCGCCCTCGCTGTCCTCGGTGTCGAGCCACAGGAAGGGCAGCTCGGGATACTCGGCTTCCAGTATCTCCCGGTCGGTGCCGATCTCGCAGATGAGGCCACCGTCGCGGGAGAGGTGCTTCGGCGCCTCCCTGAGGATGCGCCGGACGATATCGAGCCCGTCCGGCCCGCCGGCGAAGGCCAGCATCGGCTCGTGGCGATGCTCCGGCGGCAGCGCGGCGCAGGTCTTGGCGTCGACATAGGGCGGGTTGGTGATGATCAGGTCGTAGCGCTTGCCCTTCAGCGGCGCGAACAGGTCGCCCTGGTGCAACCTCACCCGGTCCTGCATCTCGTGCAGCGCCACGTTCTCCGCTGCCAGCGACAGCGCCTCGGGCGAGAGGTCGACCGCGTCCACCGCGGCATTCTCGAACAGCATCGCCGCGAGGATGGCGAGGCATCCCGAGCCGGTGCACAGGTCCAGCACCCGCCCGACCGCCTCCGGCTCCGGCACAAGCGAGAAGCCCTCGCCGCCGAACAGGTCGCCGGCCATCAGCTCGCCGATGAAGGAACGGGGCACGATGGCGCGCTCGTCGCTCTTGAAAGGCACGCCGCGAATATAGGTGCGGCCGAGCAGATAGGCCGCCGGCTTGCGGGTGCGGCAGCGCTCCTCGATCAGATAAGCGAGGCGGGCGCGCTCGCCGCCGGTCAGGCGGCAGTCGAGCCAGGGGTCGAGCTCGTCGACCGGCAGGTGCAGCGCCTCGAGGATGATGAAGGCGGCCTCGTCGAGCGCGGTGGTGGTGCCATGGCCGAAGCCGAGCTCGGCGGCGTTGAAGCGGCTGACGGCGTAGCGCAGGAAGTCGCGCAGCGTGTGGAGGTCTTGTTCTGCGCTCACCGGGATTCTCCTGTGTTTCCGGGTCTAGCAGCATGGTGACGGCGTGAAAGCAAGTTGATGTGAAAGCGTGTGGCGCCGCGCCCCGGAAAATGAGAGGAATGGGGTGAAACGCGGAGAGCATCACATGGCCGCCAAGCCGTCCACCGGCCCTACCGACAAGTCGTCCGAGGAGATCGTCCTGCACGTCGACCGCTCGGTGGCGGTGGTGCTGTTCGAGTTCCTGTCCCGCACCGTCGACGATGGCGACGGCGACGCGCTGGCCGAGTTCGTCGAGGACGAGGCGGAGGTTCCGGCGCTGTGGGCGCTGCTCGCCGGCCTTGAGAGCGTGCTCACCGAGCCGATGGCGCTCGACTACGAGAAGAAGGTGCTCGCCGCCCGCGAGGCGGTGATGAAGCGCTTCGGCGGCGCCTTCTCCGATCGCGGCGACGACGAATGAGCGAGGCGGTGTGGTCGCGCGTCGACCACTGGATCGAGGACACGCTGCTGCCGCCCGACCCGGCCCTGGCCTCGGCGCTCGAAGCGAGCGACGCCGCCGGCCTCAGGGCGATCAACGTCGCGCCGAACCAGGGCAAGCTGCTGATGCTGCTGGCGATGATGCGCGGCGCCCGGCGCATCCTGGAGATCGGCACGCTCGGCGGCTATTCGACGATCTGGCTGGCCCGCGCCCTGCCGGAGGACGGCCGTCTGGTCACGCTGGAATTCGACCCGCACCATGCCGAGGTGGCGCGCGCCAACATCGCCCATGCCGGTCTGGCTGATCGCGTCGAGGTGCGGGTCGGCCCCGCCCGCACGACGCTGGCGGCGATGATCGCTGCCGGCGAGGCGCCGTTCGACTTCGTGTTCATCGACGCCGACAAGCCGGGCAACCCGCATTATCTGGAGGCGGCGCTGGCGCTGTCGCATCCGGGCACGGTGATCGTCGCCGACAACGTGGTGCGCGAGGGGCGCGCCGCCGATCCCGCGAACACCGACGAATCGGTGGTGGGCATCCGCCGCTTCATGGAGATGGTCGCCGCCGAGCCGCGCCTCGTCGCCACCGCCGTCCAGACGGTCGGCTCCAAGGGCTATGACGGCTTCGCCCTCGCGCTGGTGGTGTGATCGGCGCTCACTCCGCCGCGTAGCAGACCGCCTGCAGCTTGTTCCCGTCGGGATCGCGCACATAGGCCGCGTAGTAGTTCGGCCCATAATGCGGTCGCGGCCCGGGTTCGCCTTCGCTCCGTCCGCCCAGCTTCAGGGCCTGTTCGTGGAAGGCGCGCACCGCGGCCTTGGTCTCGGCGACGAAGGCGACATGCGTACCGTTGCCCCATGTCGCCGGGCGACCGTCCTCCGGCGTGTAGATGTAGATGGTCGGCATCTGGCCGTCGCGCTCATAGGCGAGGGGCTTTTCCGGCGGTTTGGCTAGCCGGGCGAAGCTGATGGCTCCCAGCACGGCATCGTAGAACGTTGCCGACCGATCCTTGTCGTTCGTTCCCAATGTGATGTGGCTGATGACGGACACCGGGGTTTCCCTCGTTCTGGCATGACGGCGCGCCTCACCATAATCGCTGCCGAAACTCATGTGGGGAACAGGTGGATCGTGCGATCCCGTCCCGCCCTCGCTACCACCGGAAGCGCGAGGATCGGTCCGGCCGGATCATCCGGCTCATGTCGGCGAGCCTGCATGAAGGACGGCGCCGCCGGGGCGCCGCCCGCGTTCACGGCGTCGCCGTGCTGTCCGGCAGGCCTTCGGGCGCCGGGCCGGTAGCCGCCGGCGCCGGGGTCTTGCCGGTCGGCGCTGCCGCGCCGGGAATGGCGCTGCCGGTCATGGCGGCGCCCGCCTTGGCGGGCTTGGCCAGCGAGGTCGGGCCGCTCACATCCGCCGAGCGCAGCTGGCTGTCGACATTGGCCGCGAGCGAGCCGCCAAGTCCCTTGGCGAAGCACTCGTAGCCGAAATCGTTCATGTGGAAGCCGTCCTTGAAGGTGAAGGCGTCGAAGGCCAGCCCCTTCGCCTCGTGCCATTCGCGCATCAGCGCGAAGCGGTGGAACACGCCCACCCCTTCCTCGTCGGCGACGCGCTGCTGCAGGCGCAGCATGTCGAGCGCTTCCGGGTCGCCGATCACCTTGGGCGAATATTGCGGGTCGATGATCACGATGTCGGCGCCGAGCGCGCGGGTGCGGGCGATCGCCTCGCGCAGCAGCGCCTCGGCGGTATCGAGCCCGTTGGCGCGGAACAGCGCGTTCACCCCGGCCTGCCACAGCACCAGCGTCGGGCTCGCAGCCGCGACGTCGGTCTCGAAGCGCGCCAGCATCTCCGGCGCGTCCTGCCCGTTGATGCCGCGATTGACCACGGTGAGCTCGATGCCGGGGAAGCGCTGGCGCAGCGCCGCTTCCAGCCGGCTCGGATAGCTCGCCGCGCGCGAGCTCGCCCCCGCCCCGGCGGTGGAGGAGGAGCCGATGGCGATGATCTTCACCGGCCCGCCCTCGCGCAGCGCCTTGGCGAAGCGCGGCAGCGGCTGGCTGAGCCGGGTCAGCGCCACGTTGCCGGCCGGGCAGCTCGGCGCCAGCAAAGTGGCGGCGGCGGCCGGCGTGCCGGCGAGCGGCAAGGCGAGTGTCACGGTGAGCGTGGCAGCGACGAGGCCCGGAAGCGCGAGGCGGGTCAGGTTCATCTTGGCGGTGTCGGGGTTGGGGTTAGCGGGAGCCGAGGGTCTTCTTGTCGACCCCGTCGGCGATCATGCCGACCAGCAGCCGGCCGATGCAACCATGCACATCGTCGAACAGGGTCGGGGAGGGGCGGTCGGCGTCGAGGTCGAAGATGCCCTCGTCCTGCCAGTAGCGCATGACGTCGTAGCGGTCGAAGAACGGCACGCCGTTGCCACGAGCGGTCCATTGCAGCGTGTTGGTGTAGGGCGCGACGTCGAAGGCGAAGGAGGTGCGCGGGCTGTATTGCGGGCCGACGAGGATCACGTCGGTCTTGGCCTCGTGGGCGATACGGATGCCGTCGCTCACCGCGTCGCCGAAGGCGCCGGTGTCGACGCCGAGAATGGCGTCATAGGTGCCGGTCTGCCAGATCAGCAGCGCCGGCTTGTTGACGCGCAGAAGGTCGGGCAGCACGGTGAGGATCGCCTGCGCGGTGGCGCGCGGCTGGTTCTGCGTCGCCACCACGATGCCGCCATCGGGATAGCGGGCGCGCAGAATCTCCTCGATATAGCTCGGGAAGCGCTTGGGCACCGCGTCCTTGGCGGCGCCGGTGCTCTTGGCGGGCTTCTTCTCGACCGTGGCCGAGGAGTTCAGCACCAGTATGGTGGTTGGCGTCTTGTCCTCGAGCGATTTGGCGAGGCGCGGCAGGCCGAAGCCGGCACGGGTGAGCTCGGAAGGCGCGGCGCAGACGGGTTCGGCGCGCGCCGGGACGGTAGCGCCGCCCGCCAGGAACGCCGTGCAAGCCAGTATCACTCCGAGCGTCGTGCGTTTCACGTCGATCCGCGCCGTCTACCCATACTTCCGCGCGGCAATCTCGCGCTCCACGCGAGCATACCATGACAACAGCACGGAGAGAGCCACCATAAGGAAGATGCCCGCCGCGCTCATGATGAACTGCATGGTCAGCGAGCCATTGATCTCGTTCAACACGAAATGTGCGGCGAAAGAAAGGAACACGCCGAAGCAGAACACTTCCAGCGAGTTCTGGCCACACAGGATCATCGGCCGCAGCGCCGGGGAGCGCAGCCAGGCCGCATCCACCGGCACCAGCTTCACCACCACCACGGCGAGGGCGAGGAAGTGCAGGAAGCGCAGCGGCGACAGGTCGGTCTTGCTGATCGGGTAGATCAGCAAGCCGATCGCGTCCGGCACCAGCCCTTCCAGCGGGCGCCACCACCAGCTCACCACCACGGCGAGCGAGACGACGAGATAGGCGAGCGCCAGTGCCACGACCAGCCGGTTCTGGATCAGCCCGGCGAGGCGGTCGCTGCCTCCCAGCCCGCACCAGCCGCCGAACACGAACATCAGCTGCCAGCAGAACGGGTTGAAGAACCACATCCGGTCGTCGGGATAGCCGGGCAGGTTGATGCCGAGATTGAGCGCCAGCGCATAGACCAGCGCCGAGACGGCGAGCGTCGCGTCCGGCCAGCGCTTCAGCGCCCACAGCACCGGGGGGAAGCCGGCGAGCAGCACGATATAGAGCGGCAGCACGTCCATGTTGGCCGGCCGGAACTTCAGCAGCAGCGCCTGCACCAGCGCCACGTCCGGCTCGGAGAGGAACTGCAGCGCTCCCATCTCCTCGGCATAGAGCGGATTGGAGAAGGAGCCGACGACATAGGAGATCTCGGCGAGATAGATCACGAACAGGAAGATGAAGGCGATGTAGAGCTGCCAGGCCCGCCTGAGGATGCGTGCCGAGGTCACCAGCGTGCCGGAGCGGTCGAGCTCGCGCCCATAGACCATGGCGGCGGTGTAGCCGGAGATGAAGACGAAGATCTCCGTGGCGTCGGAGAAGCCGAAATTCCGGTTGGTGATCCAGTTCACCACATTGTTGGGGATGTGGTTGAGGAAGATGAACCACAGCGCCAGCCCGCGGAACAGGTCGAGCCGCAGGTCGCGCCCGCTGGCGGCCGGCGGTGTCGGGGCGGTGCCCGGCGTGTCGGCGGCCGTCGGCGGGGTGGAACCGGTCGGGGCATCGCGGCGATCCGGCGGCGGCACAATGCCGGCCGGTTGTCCGGCCGGCTGTTCCTGCGCGACGCGTCGGGCGGTGGCGCTCTGCCTCACGAAACCTCGCTTACTTCTTCTTCAGTCCGAGCCCGAGCATCAATACCGTGAAGCCGTTGAAAATGAGATCGACGCCGAGGAACAGGCCGAGAATCCACATGGAATTGATCGGCCACTGCACGGTGATCTCGATGCCGAGCAGGACGGCGATGACGGCGGAGAACAGGATCCAGCCCCAGCCGGCCGCCGGGCGCAGCTTGAACGCCGCCACCAGCCGGAACAGGCCGCCGACGATCAACGAGATGCCGAGCAGCAGGGTGAGCACGGCGGCGGCGAGGTCGGGATTGGTGAAGGCGATGACGCCGGCCACCAGATAGAGCAGGCCGTCGAGCAGCCAGAAGAAGAAGCCGCCCCAGCCCTTCACCGCGAAGGCGTGGAAGATCTGGGCGATGCCGGCGACCACCATCATCGCGCCGATGTAGTAGACCGAGATCAGCGTGCCGACCACCAGCCCGTAGGAACTGCCGAGCGCGATCGCCCCGGCCACGATCAGGATGATGCCGAGGGCGACGAACCACCCCCATTTGGCGCGCAGTTCGTGCAGGTGGCCCGCGAGCGAGCCGGCCGGCGTGGAGGGGAAGGAATCGGTCGGGGTCGACATCGGGTCTCGTCCTTCATGCTGGCGCCGCGCCGACGGAGCGCAAACGCGCCACCCCGGTGCGGGGTTCCGGTGCGCGGCGGGAAACGATGGTATCTTAGACCGGTCGGTGTCCGCGCGCAGTCCGCATTTCCCCGGCGTCGTGCGGGGCGGTTAATATCCGTCCTACACTCGCGGAGATCCGTGCATGAACGAAACCTTGCCGCTGTTCGACGACGCCACCGTGCCCGCCCGCAAACTGGCCGCGCGGCTGTCGCTGCTGCTCATTGCCGACGGCGCGGATTTCCTCACCCGCCCGGTGGAGCGAGCGGCGGTGGATTTCGAGGGGCTGGCCGGCGACCGCCATCGCGGCTTCACCCGCAAGGCCGATTCGCGGGTGCCGTGGTATCCGCGCGGCACGCCGATCCGCAACACGCGGCAGCTGACGCTGGTGGCGCCGGACGAACTCGCCCTCATCGCCGGCCGGCTGGAGCTGCCGGTGATCGAGCCGTCCTGGCTCGGCGCCAATCTGGTGGTGGAGGGGCTACCGGACCTGACCGCGCTGCCGCCCGGCACCCGGCTGCATTTTCCCGGCGGCGCCTGCCTGGCGGTCGAGGGGGAGAACGCGCCCTGCCGCCATGCCGGGGCGGCGGTGGCGCGGCATCATCCCGGCCGGACCGGCCTCGACCTCGCCTTTGTCGGCGCGGCGCGCGGCCGGCGCGGCCTCGTCGCCTGGGTGGAACGGCCCGGCGAGTTCGTCGCCGGCAGCGCCATCGAGGTGCGCGTGCCCGCCCAGCGCCTGTGGGGGCGGTGAGGGCGGCCGCCCGTTCTGTTCGATCCGCAAACGAAAATCGCCCGGACGATCCCTCGTCCGGGCGATTTCATGTCGTCAGGCTTCCGGCGGGAATGCCCGCCGGAGAGATGGCCTCAGCGCACCGCCACGTTCGGCGCGCCGGCGGCGCTCACCGGCATCGGCTGCATCGCGGCGCTGCCATCGGCGGTCTTGGCCGCCGGGTTGCCCGGCATCACCACGACCCTGGTGCCGACCTTCACGCGGTCATACAGGTTCTCGACGTCCTCGTTCAGCATGCGGATGCAGCCGGAGGACATGAACTGGCCGATGGTGGACGGCTGGTTGGTGCCGTGGATGCGGTAGATGGTGCCGCCGAGATACATGGTGCGGGCGCCCAGCGGGTTGCCGGGGCCGCCGGCCATGAAGCGCGGCAGGTAGGGCTGGCGCTCGATCATCTCCGCCGGCGGGCGCCAGTCGGCCCATTCCGCCTTGCGGGAGATCTTCTCGGTGCCGGACCAGGTGAAGCCGTCGCGGCCGACGCCGATGCCGTAGCGCTCGGCCTTGCCGCCGGGCAGCACGTAATAGAGGTAGGTGTTCGGCGTATCGATGATGATGGTGCCTGGGGGCTGGGTGGTCGCGTAGTCCACCGTCTGCCGCTTCAGATTGGCGGGCAGTTCCTTCGGCGGGCCTTCCTCCGGCTGATCCTCCGGCGGCAGCGTGGCGACCGAGGCGCCGTTGGCGCCCATCACCTGCTGCTGCTGCGGAGCCGAATAGCCCGGCTGGCCGGCCGGGGCGGCGGCATGCACCTGGCCCGGCGGTGTATAGGGGCCGGACTGCGCGGTGTAGTTCGGCGCGGCGTAGCCGGCCGGCTGCTGGCCGGAATAGGCGCCGGCGGGATAGCCGGGCTGTGCCGCGGTGGTGCCGGGAGCCGACTGCGCGGCGTAGTTGGGCGCAGTGTAGCCGGCCGGCTGCTGGCCGGAATAGGCACCGGTGGGATAGCCCGACGGGGTGCCGCCATTGGCATAGCCGGAAACCGGGGCCGGCGCGCCGGCGGTGGCCGGCGGGGCCATGATCGGGGCGACGCCGCCCTGCGCCGGGGCGCTCGACGTGCCGTAGGGATCGATGGCGGCCGGCACCTCGACGGTGCCCGGCACCGGCTCGGCCGACTGCGTGGCCTCGACGGGATAGGACTGGGCGCCGGCCGTACCGACCGACGTCAGAAGGGCCAGAGCGACCGCGGGAGCGAAACCTAGGCGAACGACCATCATCAAGCCTACTGGAGTGAATGCCACAACCTTTGCGACGACGACATGACGCAGGAA
Source organism: Ancylobacter sonchi (assembly GCF_018390695.1). Taxonomy (GTDB): domain Bacteria; phylum Pseudomonadota; class Alphaproteobacteria; order Rhizobiales; family Xanthobacteraceae; genus Ancylobacter; species Ancylobacter sonchi. The sequence goes on from NZ_JAHBGF010000033.1 coordinate 64,957, forward strand.
CAAGGCGGGTTCAAGACAAGACTAAGTCACGAATGGTCCAGTGTGCTTCAGCCATGCACGAAACGCATGGGCGATGCATATAAGCAACAGTAACCCTGTCCTATGTCGTTAACGTCGACCGGGGCATTATGGTTTCGAAATCGTTGAAAAGTCGTTGCTGCTCGCACGGCCATCGGCGATTTCGCGCTCGCGGTGCCAGCCCACCACCGCCTCGGGATGGCAGTCGGTGGAGGCGAAATACGGCTTGATGTCGATGAGCGGCGTGCCGTCGAGGCAGTCGAGCCCGGTCACCGTGAGTCGGGTGCCCTCGATGCCCAAAAGGCGCACCGCGCTCATCGCGATGGGGTTGGGCCGCGCCGGGCTGCGCAGCGCGAAGGTGCCGCGTCCCCTTCCATAGGTGCGGGGCACCTGCACGAGCAGGTCGCGCGGCGCCCGGTCCATCCAGTAGAGCAGCCACAGATGGGTGGTGCCGGCCAGCCCGTCGAGCGCCGGGGCGAGGGCGGGATCGAGTTCGACGGTGCACACCGCCTGCGACTCGCGCCCGTTCTTCGGGCAGTCCCGGCGGCTGGTCCAGGGCGTGCGCAGCCGGCCGATGAAATACACCCCGGCATCGGGAGCGGCCGGCAGCTCATGGGTCACCTCGCCGGGGCGGACGCCGAATTCCGCCGCATCGGCCTGATCGGTCGCCCCGGTCGGCGAAATCGTCCTCATCCTACACCTCACTGCCCTGTGCGGCGGCCGGGCCGACGCCTTGTCGACCGGGTCGCCGACTCCCCCACGACTTCCCTTGCATCTGACTTCCCTTGCATCCCCTGGCGAAAAGACATAAAGATATCTTTATATCTCATCGAGGGCTCCATGCCGGCATCGCCGCTCAGCTTCGCGTCCCTGCTCGACGGCCTCAAGGCGGCCGGTGAGGACACGCGCCTGCGCCTGCTCGCGCTGCTGGGCGAAGGCGAGCTGACCGTCTCCGAGCTTACCGAAATCCTCGGCCAGTCGCAGCCCCGAATTTCGAGGCATCTCAAGCTGTTGGCCGAAGCCGGGCTGGTGGAGCGCTTCCGCGAGGCCAGCTGGGTGTTCTACCGCCGCGCCGCCGAGACCCCCGCCGCCGCCCTCAGCGACGCGCTGCTCGCCCTGATGGCGCCGGACGACGACATCCTCTTGCGCGACCATGAGCGGCTGGAGGCGGTGCGCGCCGCCCGCGCCGCCCATGCCCAGGCCTATTTCCGCGCCCACGCCCATGAATGGGACGCGCTGCGCCGCCTGCACGCCCCCGACGAACAGGTCGAGCAGGCCATTCTCGAGGCCCTTCAAGGCATTGAGATTTCTTCGCTTCTCGATCTCGGTACCGGCACCGGGCGCATATTGGAGCTGTTTGCCCCGCGCATCGAGCGCGGCGTCGGCATCGATCTGTCGTCCGACATGCTCGCCGTCGCCCGCGCCAATCTGGAGCGGGCCGGCGCGCGCAATTGCACGGTGCGGCAGGGGGATATCTACAGCCTCGCTCTGCCGCGCGACGCTTTCGACGTGGTGATCGTCCACCAGGTGCTGCACTTCCTCGAGGACGCCCCGCGGGCGCTGAAGGAAGCGGCGCGGGTGCTGAAGCCCGGCGGGCATCTGCTGGTGGTCGATTTCGCCCCGCACGACCTCGAATTCCTGCGCGAGGCGCACGCCCATCGTCGCCTCGGCTTCGCGCCGGAGGTGGTCGAGCACTGGCTGTCCCAGGCCGGGCTGGTGCCGCGCTCGCATCGCCCGCTTGCCCCGCAAGCCGATGGAAAACTTACCGTTTCTCTCTGGCTGGCCCGCGATCCGCGCGCGACGCAGCCCGCCCAAAAGCACAAGGAGGTCGCCTGATGTCGTCGGATGTCGAGCGCCGCAGCCGCCGCTCCGGCGGGCGGCCGATTTCGGTGTCGTTCGAGTTCTTCCCGCCCAAGACGCCGGAGATGGAGGCCACGCTGTGGAACTCCATCACCCGTCTGGCGCCGCTGGCACCGAAATTCGTCTCGGTGACCTATGGCGCCGGCGGCTCGACCCGCGAGCGCACCCACGCCACCGTCGAGCGCATCGTCAAGGACACCCGCCTCGCTCCCGCCGCGCATCTCACCTGCGTTGCCGCCTCGAAGGGCGAGGTGGACGAGGTGGTGCGCGGCTATTGGGATGCCGGCGTGCGCCATATCGTGGCGCTGCGCGGTGATCCGCCGGGCGGGGTCGGCCAGGCCTATGAGCCGCACCCGGAGGGCTACAAGAGCTCCGCCGATCTGGTCGCCGGCCTGCGCCGCATCGCGAATTTCGAAGTCTCCGTATCGGCTTACCCGGAAAAGCACCCGGAGAGCCCGTCCTTCGACACCGATCTCGACATCCTCCAGGCCAAGGTCGAGGCCGGCGCCACGCGGGCGATCACCCAGTGCTTCTTCGACAATGACCTGTATTTTCGCTACCTCGACAAGGTGCGCGCGCGGGGGATCGATGTTCCCGTCGTGCCCGGCATCCTGCCGGTATCGAACTTCAAGCAGGCGAACAATTTTGCGGAGAAGACCGGCTGCTACATGCCGGCATGGCTGGCGGGCCGCTTCGAGGGGCTGGACGACGATCCGGAGACCCGCAAGCTGATCGCCGCCGCCGTGGCGGCCGAGCAGGTGTTCGACCTCGTCGATCGCGGCGTGACCGAGTTCCATTTCTACACGCTGAACCGCGCCGACCTCGTCTACGCCATCTGCCACCTGCTCGGCATCCGCCCGCCGCAGAATGCGGAAGGGCAGGGCAACGGCCAGGCGGCGGCGTGAGCGTCTTGCTTACCTCTCCCTACTGGGGCGAGGTCGCCGCGGAGCGGCGGGTGAGGGGGATGGACGCTAAGATATTTCGTGCGCGCCGGTTGCGCCGAGACCAGACGGACGCTGAGTTTCTCTTCTGGTCACGCTCCGCAACCGGCCGCTGGATGGTTGGAAGTTCCGGCGGCAGGCGCCGATCGATCGCTTCACGGTCGATTGCTCTGCCCCGATATCCAATCGGTGGTCGAACGCGACGGCGGGCAACACGGCCCTGAGACCGAAGTCGATAGAACCTAGATGATCGAGGCGTGTGGCTATCTGGTCATCCGTTTCTGCAATAACGACGTGCTGACGAACATAGACGGCGTTCCGCTCCGCATTCTCGAAACATTGCGCGGCGGTACCCCTCACCCCAACCCTCTCTCCGCGGGGAGAGGGAGCAGAAAGTGCTCCGCCATGGCTGACACCGTATCCCGGACCGACACCCTCGCCGCCCTCCAGGCCGCCGCCCGCGAGCGCATCCTCGTGCTCGACGGCGCCATGGGCACGATGATCCAGCAGCTGAAGCTGGACGAGGCCGGCTATCGCGGCGAGCGCTTCAAGTCGTGGAACCGCGACCTCAAGGGCAATAACGACCTGCTGAACCTCACCGTGCCGGATGCGGTGCGCGACATCCACCTCGCCTATTTCATGGCCGGGGCGGATATCGTCGAGACCAACACCTTCTCGGGCACCACCATCGCCATGGCCGATTACGGCATGGAGAGCCTCGTCTACGAGCTGAACTTCGAGGGCGCCAAGCTGGCCAAGGAGGCCGCGAAGCTGGCCGAGGCGAAGGACGGCCGCCGCCGCTTCGTCGCCGGCGCCATCGGGCCGACCAACCGCACCGCCTCGATCTCGCCGGACGTCAACGACCCCGGCTTCCGCGCCACCTCCTTCGACGAGCTGGCCACCGCCTATGGCGAGCAGGCCGGTGCGCTGATCGACGGCGGCTCGGACCTCCTGCTGATCGAGACCATCTTCGACACGTTGAACGCCAAGGCGGCGGTGTTCGCCATCGAGCGGCTGTTCGAGGCGCGCGGCATCCGCGTGCCGGTGATGATCTCCGGCACCATCACCGATCTGTCCGGCCGCACACTGTCCGGCCAGACCCCGGCGGCGTTCTGGAATTCGCTGCGCCACGCCCAGCCCTTCTCCATCGGGCTCAATTGCGCGCTCGGTGCCAAGGAGATGCGCGGCCATATCGACGAACTGTCGCGCATCGCCGACACCTTCGTCTGCGCCTATCCCAATGCCGGCCTGCCCAACGAGTTCGGCCTCTATGACGAGAGCCCGGAGGCGATGGCCAAGCTGGTCGGCGAGTTCGCCGCTTCCGGTCTCGTCAACATCGTCGGCGGCTGCTGCGGCACGACGCCGGACCATATCGGCGCCATCGCCCGCGCCGTCGCCCCGCATGCGCCGCGCGACCTCCCGGAGATCGCCCCGCGCCTGCGCCTGTCGGGCCTCGAACCCTTCGAGATGCGGGCATGAGAACCGCCACCCGTTCCCGACTCCGCCGTCCTTCCGTCACCCCGCATCAAGAGCAGGCGTCATGACCGCACCCGTCGCCACCTTCGTGAACATCGGCGAGCGCACCAACGTCACCGGCTCGGCGCGCTTCCGCAAGCTCATCACCAATGGCGACTACACCGCCGCGCTGGCGGTGGCGCGCGACCAGGTGGAGAACGGCGCGCAGGTGCTCGACGTCAACATGGACGAGGGCCTGCTCGACAGCGAGAAGGCGATGGTGACCTTCCTCAACCTCGTCGCCGCCGAGCCGGACATCGCCCGCGTGCCGATCATGGTCGATTCGTCGAAGTGGAGCGTCATCGAGGCCGGCCTGAAGTGCATCCAGGGCAAGGGGATCGTGAACTCGATCTCGATGAAGGAGGGCGAGGACGCCTTCCGTCATCATGCCCGGCTGGTGCGTGCCTATGGCGCCGCCGTCGTCGTCATGGCTTTCGACGAGCAGGGCCAGGCCGACACGTTCGAGCGCAAGACCTCGATCTGCGCCCGCGCCTACCGCATCCTCGTCGAGGAAGTCGGCTTCCCGCCCGAGGACATCATCTTCGATCCGAACATCTTCGCGGTTGCCACCGGCATCGAGGAGCATGCCGGCTACGGCGTCGCCTTCATCGAGGCGACGCGCTGGATCCGGCAGAACCTGCCGCACGCCCATGTGTCGGGCGGCGTGTCGAACCTCTCCTTCTCGTTCCGCGGCAACGAGCCGGTGCGCGAGGCGATGCACGCGGTGTTCCTCTATCACGCCATCGCGGCGGGCATGGACATGGGCATCGTCAATGCCGGCCAGCTCGCGCCCTATTCCGAGATCGAGCCGGAGCTGCGCGAGGCGTGCGAGGACGTGGTGCTAAACCGCCGCGACGACGCCACCGAGCGGCTGCTCGCCCTTGCCGAGCGGTTCCGCGGCGGCGGGCGCGAGAAGAAGGAGGCCGACCTTACCTGGCGCACCTGGCCGGTGGAGAAGCGGCTGGAGCACGCCCTCGTCAACGGCATCACCGAATTCGTCGAGGCCGACACCGAGGAGGCACGCGCGGCCGCCGCGCGGCCGCTGCATGTCATCGAAGGCCCGCTGATGGCCGGCATGAACGTGGTCGGCGACCTGTTCGGCGCCGGCAAGATGTTCCTGCCGCAGGTGGTGAAGTCGGCCCGCGTCATGAAGCAGGCGGTGGCCTACCTCATGCCGTTCATGGATGCGGAAAAGCTGGAGCTCGGCCTCACCGATGCTCCCGCCGCCGGCAAGATCCTGATGGCGACGGTGAAGGGCGACGTGCACGACATCGGCAAGAACATCGTCGGCGTCGTGCTCCAGTGCAATAATTACCAGGTGATCGACCTCGGCGTGATGGTGCCGACCGCGAAGATCCTCGAAGTGGCGCGCAGGGAGAAGGTCGACGTCATCGGCCTGTCCGGTCTCATCACCCCGTCGCTGGACGAGATGGTGCATGTCGCCTCGGAGATGGAGCGCGAGGGCTTCGACTTGCCGCTGCTGATCGGTGGCGCCACTACCTCGCGCGTCCACACGGCGGTGAAGATCGCCCCGCAATATCTGCGCGGCCCGGCGGTCTATGTCACCGATGCCTCGCGCGCGGTGGGCGTGGTGTCCAACCTGCTCAACGACAACACCCGCGCCGACTATGCGGCGAGCATCCGCGCCGAATACGCCAAGCTCGCCGACGCCCATGCCAAGAGTGACCGCAACAAGGTTCGGGTGAAGCTGGAAGAGGCGCGGGCCAACCGTCTCGCACTGGACTTTGCCGGCTATCAATCTCCGGTGCCGACCTTCCTCGGCACCCGGGTGTTCGAAAGCTACGACCTTGCCGAGCTGGTGCCCTATATCGACTGGACGCCGTTCTTCCAGTCCTGGGAGCTCATCGGCCACTACCCCGCCATCCTCGACGATCCCAAGGTCGGCGTCGCCGCTCGCGCGCTCTATGACGACGCGCGGAAGATGCTGGCGAGGATCGTCGACGAGAAGTGGCTCACCGCCCGTGCGGTGATCGGCTTCTGGCCGGCCAATGCGGTGGGCGACGACATCGCCCTCTATGCCGGCGACACCCGCAACGCGCCGCTGGCGACGCTGCACACGCTGCGCCAGCAGATGGGCAAGCGCGAGGGGCGCGCCAACATCGCGCTCGCCGATTTCGTCGCCCCCGAGGGCAGCGGCGTGGCGGATTATGTCGGCGGTTTCTGCGTGTCGACCGGCTTCGGCGAGCATGAGCGCTCCGAGGCGTTCAAGAAGGCCAATGACGATTATTCCTCGATCCTGCTGAAGGCGCTGGCCGACCGCCTCGCCGAAGCCTTCGCCGAGCGCATGCATGAGCGGGTGCGCCGCGAGTTCTGGGCCTATGCCCCGGACGAGGCGCTCGACAACGAGGCGCTGATCAAGGAGACCTATCGCGGCATCCGCCCCGCGCCGGGCTATCCCGCCCAACCCGACCACACCGAGAAGGCGACGCTGTTCAAGCTGCTCGACGCGACCTCGTCCATCGGGGTGGAGCTCACCGAGAGCTTCGCCATGTGGCCGGGCGCGGCGGTGTCGGGGCTGTATTTCGCCCATCCCGACGCCGCCTATTTCGGCGTCGGCCGCATCGAGCGTGACCAGGTCGAGGACTATGCCGCGCGCAAGGGCATGGGCGTGGAAGAGACCGAGCGCTGGCTGGCGCCGGTGCTCAACTACGATCCGGCCAGCCACAAATCGGTGGCGGCGGAGTAGGGGCGGGCATGGCCACTCCGGGTCGGCCGGCGCGTCGCGTCTGGCACTGGGCGCTGCTTGCCTTCCTTGCGTGGCTGGCGCTCGCCTATTCGATGGCGCCGCGGCTGTGGACCCACCACGGCGAGCAGCCGGGCATCAAGCCGCTGCCGATGGTCACCTCGACCCTTCCGGGACTCCCCGGCGACCCGCTCGACGTCGGCCTCGTCGGCACGCGCGAGGAGATCCAGCACGCCATGGCCGCCGCCGGCTGGCAGGCAGGCGAGCCGGATAGGGCGCTGCTGGTCTATGCCGGCCGCCTGCCGGACCTCGCCTTCGAGACGGCGGAGCAGGGGGACACCGGCCGCCGCGACCGCGTGCTGTTGTGGAAGGTGCTGGACATCGGCGCCGAGCGGCGGCCGGTCTGGCTCGGCGCGGCGACTTCGGACCGTCCCGATCAGCCCGGCAGCGCCGTTCGCCGGCTCGATCCGGACATCGATGCCGTGCGCGACCGGCTGATCGCCGACCTCGATGACGCCCGCGCGCTGGTTGCGGTCTATCAGGTCACCGGCCTCGGCCCGACGCTGTTCGGCCGCGCCGGCGGCGAGCATTACCGGAGCGATGGCGAGATCCATGTCGGCCGGTTGGCCGTTCGCGGCACCCCGGCGGAGGGGCCGGCCATCCTCATCGCCCCGCCCCCCGTCGTCGGCCTCAAGGACCGCCTGTGGCGCGTCATTGGCGATCTGGCCGGCGGTAACTGAGCCGGCTCACGCCGGGCGGATGGCCTTCTCGATGAAGGCGGCGGCGGTGAGGGCGGAGCGGTCGCGGCCGAAGCGGCCGACCACCTGCACGCCGATCGGCAGGCCGCTGGCGCCGGTCAGGCCGGTGACGTTGACGCAGGGCGCGCCCAGCAGCGTCCACAGCCGGTTGAAGATCGACGAGCCGGTGGAGGTGAGCCCTTCCGGCGCCTCGCCGGGGGCGGAATAGGTCAGCACGGCGTCGTAGCTTTCCACCAGGTCGGCGAAGGCGTGGCGCGCCAGGCGCGTGGTGCGCCGGGCCGCGTCATAGGTGTCGGGCGTCACGGCGGCGGCCTGCTCCAGATAGACCGCGAGCTGCGGCGAGAGCTGGCGGCGATGGCGGTCCCACTCGTCGGCGAGCGCCAGCGACGCCTCATAGGCCTGCACGATGGCATGGGCCTCGTCGGCGCTCTCCACCTCCGGCGGCAGCGTCACCTCGCGCACATGCGCCCGCGCCCGTTCGGCGGCGCGCATGGCGGCCTCGAGGGCGGCGTCGGCATCGCGGCTGGCGGCGCCGGCACGCGGCGTACGGATGACGGCGAGGCGGGGCGGCCGGGCGGTGGCGTCGATCGACAGCTCGCGCCCGCTGAGCGCGCGGGCGGCGAAGGCGACGTCGGCGACCCCGGCGGCGAACAGGCCGACCGTGTCGAGCGACCAGGAGAAGGTCTTGCTGCCCAGCATCGGGATCAGCTTGAAGGACGGTTTGAAGCCGGTGACGCCGCAATAGGAGGCGGGACGGATCACCGAGCCCGCCGTCTGCGAGCCGATGGCCAGAGGCAGCATGCCCGCCGCCACCGCCGCCGCCGAACCCGAGGAGGACCCGCCCGGGGTGTGGGAAGGACGGTGCGGGTTGCGCGTCTCCGCCGGCGTGGTGAAGGCGAATTCGGTGGTGGAGGTCTTGCCGGCGACGAGGCCGCCATTGCGGGCGATCATCCGCACGATCGCAGCGTCGGCGGCCGGCCGGTGGCGCCGGTAGATCCGCGAGCCGTAGGCAGTCGGGAAGTCGACGGTGTCGAACGTGTCCTTGATCCCGATCGGCAGCCCGGCAAGCGGGCGGGCGGCGAGGCCGGGCTGCTGCGCACGGGCCAGCATCGCCTCGACGTCGAGGGCGGTGAAGGCGTGGATCTCCCCCTCCTGCGCGGCGATCGCCTCGGCGCAGCGGGCCGCGACCTTGGCCGGGGCGAGGTCGCCCGAGCGAATGGCGGCGGCGAGGGCGCAGGCGGAAAGCATCGCGGTCATGATCTCTCGGGGTTGTCGGTTTCGGTTGTCGGCGGTGGCGAAGCACCGGATATTGTCGGCCAAAAGCGTATCGCATGCGACACGCCACACGCCAACATTATGGATCCGCACATCTAATTTCGTTTGTGCCCTTGCATCGGCGACGCTATGCGCGGATCGTTCTTGGAAGGCCGGGGCGCGTGCGGATGAACATCCTTTCGATTCAATCTTGGGTTGCCTATGGGCATGTGGGCAACGCATCGGCCATGTTTCCGATGCAAAGGCTCGGCCATGAGGTGTGGGCGCTGCAGACCGTGCAGTTCTCCAATCACACCGGTTATGGCGCCTGGCGCGGCGAGGTGTTCGGCGCCGAGCACATCCAGGATCTCGTCAACGGCATCGACGATCTCGGCGCGTTGCCGCGCTGCGACGGGGTGCTGTCCGGCTATATGGGGTCGGCGCAGATCGGCGACGCCATTCTCGATGCCGTCGGCCGGGTGAAGGCCGCCAACAGCGCCGCGCATTATTGCTGCGACCCGGTGATGGGCGACACCGACACCGGCGTCTATGTCCGGGCGGGCATCCCGGAATTCATGCGCGACCGCGCCGTGCCCGCCGCCGACATCATCACGCCGAATCAGTTCGAGCTCGATTTCCTGTCCGGGCGCGCCACCACGACGCTGGCGGATGCCCGCCTCGCCTGCGCGGCGGTGCACGCCACCGGCCCGCGCGTCATCCTGGTCACCAGCCTGCATACCGAGGACACCCCCGCCGATTCCATCGACATGCTCGCTTCGGGCCCGGACGGCTGCTACCGCGTGCGCACGCCCAAGCTGGGCATTTCGGTCAACGGCGCCGGCGACGCCATCGCCGCCCTGTTCTTCGTGCATTGGAAAAGCAGCCATTCGACGGCGGAGGCGCTCGGCAAGGCCGCGTCCTCGGCCTACGGCTTGCTTGCCCGTACCGCGGCGGCCGGCTCGCGGGAGATCCTCACCGTCGCCGCCCAGGACGAGTTCGTGACCCCTTCGCGCGTTTTCACCCCGGAGAAGCTGTAAGGCCATGGCCCGCCGCTACGTCGTGCTCGATGTCTTCACCGACCGCGCCCTCGCGGGCAATCCGCTCGCCGTCGTGCTCGATGCCGAGGGGCTCGACGGCAACCAGATGCAGGCCATCGCCCGAGAGTTCAACCTGTCGGAGACGGTGTTCGTGCTGCCGCCGACCGATGAGGAACATCGCGCGCGGCTGCGCATCTTCACCATCAATCACGAGCTGCCCTTCGCCGGCCATCCGACGGTCGGCGCCGCGGTGCTGCTCGCCCTGCGCGACGAGGTCGAACTGTCGACCGACTTCGTGCTGGAGGAGAGCGCCGGCCCGGTGCCGTGCCATGTCAGCCTGCGCAATCCGCGCGCCGGCACCGCCACCTTCACCGTTCCCCGCCTGCCCGAGATCCTCGACGAGGAGGCGCCGAGCGTCGAGGCCTGCGCGCAGGCGCTGGGGCTGGACCGGTCGGATATCGGCTTCGACGACTACCGCCCGGTCGTCGCCTCGGCGGGCGTGCCCTTCGTCTGCATCCCGCTGGAGTCGCGCTCGTCGCTCGCCCGCATCAGCCCGAGCGCCGGGCGGCTGATCAGTGCCTTCGGCGGCACCGCCGATTCCGTCTATGTGTTCTGCCGCGATGACGAGGGCGAGGGCGATTTCCGCGCCCGCATGTTCGGTGCCAATATGGGCATCCACGAGGATCCCGCCACCGGCTCGGCCGCCGCCGCGCTGGCGGCGGTGCTGATGCAGGGCGAGAAGCCGGCGGAGGGCTTTACCGCCTACGACATCCTCCAGGGCGTCGAGATGGGCCGGTCGAGCCTGGTGCGGCTGGGGCTGGACGTGGCGGGCGAGGTCTTGACCCGCGTCACCATCGGCGGCGGCGCCGTGGTGGTGGCAGAGGGCGTGCTGCATGTGTGAGGCGCGCGCCGGTCGGGGCGCCGCGACGCCGGTCTCGACCCGGCCCCCGGCACGCGGTGAACGCGCATGATCGGCAGCGACGGCGATGCGCAGGTGATGCCGATCGACCACCTCGATCTCAGGCTGGAGCCGGGCTCCTGGGATTATGCCGAGAGCCGGCGCGCCGAGGTCGACGCCTTCTTCGCCGCGCAGGCGGCGACCAATCCTGCCTTGTGGAACGGCCGCATCCTGGTGATGGCCCGCCACCAGGTAGCGGACGGGGTACTGACCGGCCGCTACCGCGAGACCGATTTCGCCTCGCTGCTGTGGTGGCTGCGCAACGGCTTTCCGGGCGAGGGGGTGTGCAACACCTTCTCCATGGCGGCATTGCGCGCGGCCGACGGCGCCTTCCTGCTCGGCCGGATGGCGTCCTGGACCGCCAATGCCGGGCGAATCTACTTCGCTGCCGGCACGCCCGACCTCAGCGACCTGCGACCGGACGGCACCGTCGATCTCAGCGGCAGCGCCATGCGCGAGCTCGGCGAGGAGATGGGAGTGACCCATGCCGACGTCGAGGTCGCGGCGGGCTGGACCGGAGTGTTCGCCGGCCCGCGCATCGCCTTGATCCGGGAAGTGCGCAGCCCGCTCGGCGCCGACGCTCTTGCCGCCCGCATCCGCGGCTTCATCGCCTCGGAGGAGCGTTCCGAACTCGCCGACGTGGTGGTGGTGCGCGGCCCCGACGAGGTGGACGAGGCGATGCCGCCTTTCATTCGCACCTATCTTCTGGCCTGCTGGCAGCGTGAACGCAGCGAGCGGTGAATTTCGGACCAAACAGTTCGAAATTGGCACGCCACTCGCATAAGCTGACCGACAGGAAACGGGCGAGGCCCCGGGCTCGGGAGAGGTGAGACAGATGCGCAAATCAACGGAATCCGTGCCGCTTTTTTCGTCAGGGCTGCTTGATCGCCGCCAGCTGCTGGCGCTCGGCGCCGGCGCCCTGGCGCTCGGGGGCTTCGGCAGCGCCGCCTTCGCCGCCAAGGCGAAGCCGATCAAGGTGGCGGCGATCTACACCGTGCCGGTCGAGCAGCAATGGGTGTCGCGCATCCACAAGGCGCTGAAGGCGGCCGAGGCGCGCGGCGACATCACCTACAAATTCTCCGAGAACGTCGCCAACACCGACTATGAGCGGGTGATGCGGCAATATTCGCAGGAGGGCGCCGACCTCGTGGTGGGCGAGATCTTCGCGGTGGAGCGCCCGGCCCGCAAGGTAGCGGCTGACTACCCGAACACCGTCTATCTGATGGGCTCGTCCTTCGGTCCCACCAAGCCGAACCTGTCGGTGTTCGACAACTTCATCCACGAGCCGTCCTTCCTCACCGGCATGGTGGCCGGCAAGATGACGAAGTCGAACATCATCGGCCTCGTCGGCGGCTACGCCATCCCCGAGGTGAACCGGCTGATGCAGGCCTTCATGGAGGGCGCGGTCTCGGTGAACCCGAACGTGAAGTTCCTCGTGACCTTCATCAACTCCTGGTACGACCCGCCCAAGGCCAAGGAAGCCGCCTTCGCCCAGATCGACAAGGGTGCCGACATTCTCTACGCCGAGCGCTTCGGCGTGTCCGACGCCGCCAAGGAGCGGGGCGTCAAGGCGATCGGCAACGTCATCGACACCTCCGCGCAATATCCCGGCACGGTGATCGCCTCGGCGCTGTGGCAGATGGAGCCGACCATCGACCGCGCCATCAAGGCGGTGATGGACGGCACCTTCACCGCCGAGGATTACGGCCCATTCTCCTACATGGCGCATGGCGGCGCGAGCCTCGCCCCGCTCGACCCGAAGGTGGTGCCGCCGGAGGTGATCGAGCTCGTGCTGGTGCGCGAGAAGGAGATCAAGGACGGCATGTTCCGCGTCAACGTGAACGACGCCGAGCCGAAGCCGACCATGTAAGGGCGTGGTGGCGGGACGGCGGCGGCGGGGTCTGCGGCAGTCGCCGCCACCCGCCACCCGGCACCTTGCCCCACCGTCGTTCGTCGTCGTCCCGGCACCCCGTCTTCGCGGCTGAAACCCGAAGGCACGGGGCTGGCATCTTCCACCGGAAGCCTGCCCCTTCTCCTGCGGATAACCGAAGGAAGGTCGGTGCAGGATCCGGTGCCTCCTTCTCCCGGCGCCGAACTCGGCTGTTGCCGAGTTTGGCCTTCGGCAAGGTCAACATCGGATACATTCGATGTTGACGGAGAGGGGTGGGGTGAGGGGGCTCCACGTTCCGCGAGTGTGTGGCCCCTCGACGATCCGCTTCGTCCCGACGAGGTGAGGAAGAACGATGGAGGTGGCCGGTGGTGACGGCTCGCCTCCCTGGGGAGAGGGAGGTGGACGGTCCCCTTCCGAGGCTGCTCCTCATCAGGAAGATTCAGAAGGCATCCTCATGATCGCTCTGACCGCACCCGATCAGCCTGATCGTCCACCGCACGAGACACGGCCGCTGGTCCTCTCGCTGTCCGGCATTACCAAGCGCTTCGGTAGTCTGGTCGCGAACGACGCCATCGACCTCGACGTGCGGGCCGGCGAGATCGTGGCGTTGCTTGGTGAGAACGGCGCCGGCAAGACGACGCTGATGAGCATCCTGTTCGGCCACTACGTCGCCGACGAGGGCACGGTGCATATCGCCGATGCCGCGGGCCAGCTGGCACCTTTGCCCGGCGGCTCGGCGGAAGCGGCGTTGCGGGCGGGAATTGGCATGGTGCATCAGCACTTTGCGCTGGCCGAGAACCTCACCGGCTTCGAGAACATCGTGCTCGGCACCGTGCCGCTGTGGCGTCTCGGCTTCGGCAAGGCGACCGCGCGGGCGAAGGTGGCGCGGCTGATGAAGGAGACCGGGCTCGAGGCCGACCTCGGCGTTCCCGTCGGCCGGCTGTCGGTCGGCGAGCAGCAGCGCATCGAGATCCTCAAGGCGCTCTACCGCGACGTGCGGGTGCTGATCCTCGACGAGCCGACCGCGGTGCTCACCCCGCAGGAGGCGGACGGTCTGGCGGAGACCGTGAAAGCCCTTTCGAAGAAAGGGCTTGCGGTCATTTTCATCAGCCACAAGCTGCATGAGGTACTGGCCTTGTGCGAGCGTGTGGTGGTGCTGCGCGGCGGCGCCAAGGTCGCCGACCGGCCGACGGCGGGCGCCGACAGGGCGACCCTGGCCGAGCTGATGGTGGGGCGCGAGATCCCGCCGCGCGAGCGCGCACCGGCGACTCTCGGCGCTCCGGTGCTGCGCCTTGCCGGCGTCGACGTCGGCGCGCCCGGCGAGCGTGACCGGCTGGAGGGCGCCGATCTGGAGCTGCGTGGCGGCGAAATCATTGGAATCGCCGGCGTTTCCGGCAACGGTCAAGGAGCGCTCGCCGCGCTGGTCGCCGGATTGAAGGCGCCGCGCAATGGCAGCTGCGAGATCGTCGGGCACGCCGCGACCCGCGCCGATCCGAGCGCGCGCATCGGAGCCGGCGTCGGCCGCATCCCCGAGGATCGCCATCGCGACGGTACCATCGGCGCGCTCAGCGTGGCCGAGAACTATGTGCTGGAGACGCTCGCCGCCTCGGAGAACCAGCGGCATGGCCTGCTGCGGCGGTCCGCCATCCGCGCCCGCGCCGCGCAGGCGATCCGCGACTACGACATACGCTGCCCCGGCCCGGAGGCGCCGATCCGCGCTTTGTCCGGCGGCAACATGCAGAAGGTGGTGCTGGCCCGCGTGCTGGAGCGCGCGCCGCGCCTCATCCTCGCGCATCAGCCGACGCGTGGCCTCGATATCGGCGCCACCACCGACGTGCATCGGAGGCTGCTGGCGGCGCGGGGGCGTGGCGCGGGAATTTTGCTGATTTCCGAAGACCTTGACGAGCTTTTCGCGCTGTCCGACCGCATCGCGGTGATCCATGCGGGGCATTTGTCGCCGGCCATGGACGCCGCCGGCCTCGACACGCGCACCGTCGGCCTGATGATGGCCGGGCATTCGGCGGAGGAGGCCGCATGATCCGCTTCGTTCCGCGCGAGCGCACCCCGGTCTGGCTGACCCTCGCCGTCTCGGTGGGGGCGGGGCTGGTGGCGCTGCTGCTCACCGCCATCCCGCTGGCGCTGTCCGGCGCGCCGGTGCTGCAGGCCTTCTGGCTCATGGTGGAGGGTGCCGCCGGCAGCGGCTTCGCCTTCGCCGAGACGCTGACACGCGCCACGCCGCTGATCTTCACCGGCCTTGCCGTCGCCGTCGCCTTCCGGGCGAAGCTGTGGAACATCGGCGCCGAGGGGCAGCTCTATGCCGGCGCGCTCGCCACCGTCGCGCTTGGGGCGGGCATGCTGGAGCTGCCGCCGGCCCTGCTGGTGCCGGTGGTGCTGGTCGGCGCGGCGGTCGCCGGAGCGGCCCTGCTGCTGGTGCCGGTGTTCTTCAAGATGCGCTTCGGCGCCGACGAGGTCGTCGTCACCCTGCTGCTCAATTTCGTGGTGCTGCTCTTCGTGCAGATGATGCTGGAAGGGCCGATGAAGGACGAAATGGCGCTTGGCTGGCCGCAATCGGCGCCGGTGCTCGACGAAGCCACCCTGCCCAAGCTGGTGCCGGGCCTGCGCCTGCATGGGGGGCTGGTGCTGGCGGTGGTCTGCGCCATCGGCCTGCATGTGCTGATCACCCGCACCGTGTGGGGCTTCCGCATCCGCGCCGTCGGCGAGAACGCCCGCGCCGCCCGCTATGCCGGCCTGCCGGTCGGCAAGGCGATGGCGCTGGTCGGGCTGCTGTCCGGCGGCCTCGCCGGGCTGGCCGGCGCCAGCGAGGTGGCGGGGCTCAAGGGCTACCTGACCGCCGACCTGTCGCCCGGCTTCGGCTATGCCGGCATCGTGGTGGCGACGCTGGCGAATTTGTCGCCGCTGGGGGTGATCCCGGCAGCGGTCTTCATCGCCGCCGTCTTCGTCGGTGCGGATTCGATGAGCCGTGCCATCGGCGTTTCCAACTATCTCGCCGATCTCGTGGTGGCGCTGTCGCTGCTCTGCGTGATGGTCGGCGGGTTGCTGATCCGCTTCCGGATCGTTCGCGTGCGCAGGGAGACCGCGTGATGTGGGCCGCGCTGGAGATCCTGTCGCAGGCGAATTTCTGGGCGGCGACCATCCGCATTGCCACGCCGCTGATCTTCGGCGTGCTCGGGGCGCTGCTCTGCGAGCGCGCCGGCGTACTCAACCTGGGCATCGAGGGTATCTTCGTCGCCGGCGCCATGTCCGGCTGGCTGGCGGTCTATCTCGGCCTGCCGCTCTGGGGCGGGGTGCTGGTGGCGGCGCTGGTGGGCGCGCTGTTCGGGCTTATCCATGGCGTGCTGACCGTGCCGCTGGGGCTCTCCCAGCACGTCACCGGCATCGGCGTGACCCTGCTGGCGACATCGATCGCCTATTTCGGATACCGGGTCGCCTTCCCCAATGTGGGGACGCCGCCGCGCATCGACGCCTTTCCACCGCTCGACCTGCCGCTGCTGCGCGATGTGCCGTTCCTCGGCCCCATACTCGGCCAGCAGACCGCCTTCACCCTGCTTGCCTTCGCCTGCGTGATTGTCCTGGCGCTGGTGCTGGCGCGCACCCCGCTCGGGCTCGCCTTGCGGGCGGTGGGCGACAACCCCGAGGCGGTGGAGGCGCAGGGGCTGTCCGTCGTCGGGCTGCGCATCGGCGCGGTGATGGCCGGCTCGGCGCTGATGGCGCTGGGCGGTGCCTTCCTGACGCTCTCGGCCTTCAACGCCTTCTATTTCGGCATGATCAACGGGCGTGGCTGGGTGTGCATCGCGCTCACCGTCTTCGCCTCGTGGCGGCCGGGCAAGGCGTTGCTCGGGGCCCTGCTGTTCGGCGCGCTGGATGCCTACCAGCTGCGTCTGCAGACCATCACCGGCGGCGCGGTGCCGAGCCAGATCTTCCTGATGCTGCCTTACCTATTTTCCATCGCCGCGCTTGTGCTGCTGGCACGCCGCGCCGACTATCCGCGCGCTTTGATGAAGCCGTATTTCAAGGGACAACGATGAGCATTGATCTTCTCGTGCGCAACGCCCGCCTTGCCGACGGGCGCTCGGGCCTCGACATTGCCTGCGAGGGCGGCCGCATCGTCGCGGTCGAGCCGGGGATCGACGCCGAGGCCGGACGGGTGATCGATGCCGGCGGCCGGCTGGTCAGCCCGCCCTTCGTCGACGTGCATTTCCACATGGACGCCACGCTGTCGCTCGGCCTGCCGCGGATGAACGAATCCGGCACCTTGCTGGAGGGCATCGCGCTGTGGGGCGAGTTGAAGCCGCTGCTCACCCATGAGGCGGTGATCGAGCGGGCGCTGCGCTATTGCGACCTCGCGGTGAGCCAGGGACTGCTGGCGATCCGCTCGCATGTCGATGTCTGCGACGACCGGCTGCTGGCGGTCGAGGCGCTGCTCGAGGTGCGCGAGCGGGTGAAGGACTATATCGACCTGCAACTGGTCGCTTTCCCGCAGGACGGCTATTATCGCTCGCCGAATGCCGCCCGCAATCTGGTGCGCGCGCTCGACATGGGCATCGACATTGTCGGCGGCATCCCGCATTTCGAGCGCAGCATGGCGGACGGCGCGGCGTCGCTGAAGGCGCTGTGCGAGATCGCCGCCGAGCGCGGGCTGCGGGTCGATATTCACTGCGACGAGAGCGACGATCCGCTGTCCCGCCATATCGAGGCGCTGGCCTATGAGACGCAGCGCCTCGGCTTGCAGGGGCGGGTCGCCGGCTCGCACCTCACCTCCATGCACTCCATGGACAATTACTACGTCTCCAAGCTCATCCCGCTGATCGCCGAAGCCGGCGTCCACGCCATTGCCAATCCGCTGATCAACATCACCCTGCAGGGGCGGCACGACAGCTACCCCAAGCGGCGCGGTATGACGCGGGTGCCGGAACTGCGCGCCGCCGGCGTCAACGTCGCCTTCGGCCATGACTGCGTGATGGACCCCTGGTACTCGCTGGGCTCCGGCGACATGCTGGAGGTGGCGCACATGGCGCTGCATGTCGGGCAGATGACCGCGCGCGAGGCGATGACCTGGTGCTTCGAGGCGGTGACGACCAATCCCGCCCGCATCATGGGGCTGGAAGGCTATGGCATCGCGCCCGGCTGCAATGCCGATCTGGTGGTGCTGCAGGCCGCCGACCCCATCGAGGCGATCCGGCTGAAGGCGGCACGGCTGTTCGTGGTACGGCGGGGGCGGGTGATTTCCGAGGGCACGCCGCGCGCCAGCGTGCTCGATCTGCCGGGCCGGCCGGGCGTGCTCGATCCGGCCTCCTACGCGCCTGCCTGACGGGACAGGGCGGGGAGCGTGGAAACAGCGTGGCCGCCACATTGCCGTGGTAACTAATTGCTCGTACGGTGCAATCGTTGGATCCGCAGCGGGGGCACGCCGTATTGGCGGCGGAAGTGATGGCGGGTACCGGTAGTCTGTTGACTCGAGCCCTTCCGGCCTGCCGGACGGAAGGGTTGGTGGCGCTCAAGCGGCCTGTGTGGATTCTCGACATCGGCCGCATGCGCAAGCATTTCGCCAATGAGGCGGCCCTGCATCTGTGGGGTGTCGACCCCGGGCAGGAAGCCGAGTTCTTCGCGCGCGATTTCACGCCGCACTCCGATGCCATGCGCCAGCGCCTCGGCCGGCTGGTCGAGCGGATATCGGCCGGCGAGGTGGTGACCGAGCGCTGGACCTTCTATCCCAGCCATCGCCCCTTCACCGTCGATGCGCTGATGAGCGGCGTGCGGCTCGACAATGGCAATGTCGGCCTGCTCATGGAGGTCGAGCACTATGCCCGCCTGACCGACGAGTTGCGGGCCGGCGAGGCGTTGCGGCACACGCTGGTGAACGTGCTGCTGTTCGACGACGAGGGCTGGGTCAGCTATCGCAACCCGGCCGCCGAAGCGAGCTTCCCGGGCGAGCGCCGCAGCTTCGCCTCGATGTTCGCCGATCCGTCCGAAGGGTTGCAGATGTGGGGGGGCGTGGTCGCGCGGGACCCGGAGCGGCCGGACGCCTTCATGGGGCGGACGGTGTCCGGCGACTTCATCGTCGACACGGCAAGGGGGCGGCGTTGGTACGGCATCGACGCCCGCACGACCATCGATCCGGTGACCGGGCGGCTCTCGGTGCTGGTCAACCAGCGGGACGTGACCGACCGTGTCGAGGCGACCAGCCGCGCCGAATTCTATGCCGGCTACGATGCGGTGACCGGCCTCGCCAATCGTCGGCGCTTCACCGAGCAGCTGGAGCGGGCCATGGCCGATCCGACCGCGGTCGGTGGATTGCTGGCCATCGATCTCAATGGCTTCAAGGAGATCAACGACAGCTACGGCCACGCGGTGGGCGACACGGTGCTGCTTGAGATCGGCAAGCGGCTGTCGGCCTGCGGCGAGCCGCAGGCGGTCTGCGCCCGGCTCGGCGGCGACGAGTTCGCGGTCATCCTGCCGGGCCTCGGCACGCCCGAGGCGTTGGGCCAGCACGCCGAACGCATCTGCCGTTCGCTGTCGGCCGCCATCGAGGAGCCCTCCACGGCGACGCGGCTGACCGTCAGTGCCAGTTTCGGCGCGGCGCTGTGGCCGCAGGACGGCGACCGTCCGGATGTCCTGCAGCGCAACGCCGACCTCGCGCTCTATGCCGCCAAGGCCGAGGAGGGCCGGCGCATCCAGCTCTTCGATCCCGCCATGCGGCAGGCGGCCGACGAGCGCTACAAATGCATCGATGATCTGCGTGCCTCGCTCGTCGACGGCGGGTTCGAGATCCATTACCAGCCGCTGGTGCGGATGGTCGACCGGCGGCCTTTCGGCTTCGAGGCGTTGCTGCGCTGGCGTCATCCGGAGCGCGGCCTGCTGTTTCCGGGCGACTTCCTCGATCAGGCCGAGAGCATCGGCCTGATGGTGCCGATCGGCGACGTCGTGGTCCGGCAGGTGTGCCGGCAGATCGGCCTGTGGCGCGCGGCGGGCATCCAGCCGGGCCGTATCGCCATCAATCTCTCGCGTAACAATTTCCAGCGCGGGGCGAGTATTGCGCGGGTAAGCGAGGCGATCCTCGCCGCCGGCGTCGAGGCCGGGCAGATCGAGTTCGAGGTCTCCGAGGCCGTGACCTTCGGCGCGCGGGGCGAGGCCGTGGTCGACGCGCTGGTGGAACTGCGGCGCCAGGGCTTCTCCATCGCCCTGGACGATTTCGGCATCGGCCATGCCTCGCTGACCCATCTGCGCCGCCTGCCGGTGGACACGATCAAGCTCGATCGCTCCTTCATCGTCGACATGGTGAATTCGGTGGCCGACCGGGCGCTGGTCCGCGCGGTGGCCGGGCTGGGGCGCGACCTCGGCATGCGGGTGTTGGCCGAGGGCATCGAGACCGAGCAGCAGGCGGCGGCGGTGCAGGAACTCGGCTGCGAATGCGGCCAGGGCTACCTGTTCGGCCATCCGATGGAGGCCGGCGTCGCGACGGGCTGGCTGGAACGCCTCGCGCGCAGCGACATGTAGCGCGCCTCAGCGCGGCGGCAGCACGACGACCGTCGGCTTGCGCGGCAGGCTGGCGCGCGAGACGACAAGGCTAGATCCGGCATGCCGCTCGATGATGAAGGCCCGCCCGCCGAGGCGGCTCAGGAAGGCATCGAGGGTCGACGGGTTGAAGTAGTGCATCGGGATGACCAGCGGCGATTCCAGCGCCTTCAGCACCTCGATCATGCCGTCGACATCGAGCGTGTAGCTGCCGTCGACCGGGGCGAGCACGACGTCGATGCGCCCGAGCGCGGCAATGTCGTCCTCGGTGAGCGTGTGATGCAGATGGCCGAGATGGGCGATGCACAGATCGGCGGCGCGGAACACGAAGATCGAGTTGCCGTTGCGGATCGTGCCGCCTTCCCAGTCGCGGGTATTGGTCGGCAGGTTGCCGATCCACAAATCGCCGACGTCGAGATCGTAGCGGGCCGGCTGTCCGGGCGTGTCGCCCCACCCCTTCAGCACGTGTTCGATGCCGGGATCGGGGGCGAGCGAGAAATGCGTGCTGTGCGCCCGGTTCATCGTCGCCACGCGCGGCACGACATCGGCGCGGACATAGTCGTTATAGTCGGTAGCGACGGTGACGCCGCCGGCGGTCTCGATCAGGAAGGTCGAGTGGCCGATATAGTTCAGCGTCACCTCGCCGGGAGCGCCGGCCGCGAGGCGGAACAGGTTTTCGCGGAATCCGCTTTCCAGCGGCTGCGGGGAAGGGCGGAACGCCGCCGGAAGCACCCGGACCGGCGCCTCCGCCACCAGCTTCGGGCAGCGATCCGCCCGCGCCAACGCCGGGGCGGCGAAGGTGACGGCGAAGGTGGCGGCAAGCGGGATCAGGCCGGAGCGGATGCGGCGCAGGCACGGTGATGACGGCATGAGCGAAGCTCCCCCAGCACGAGGCTCCCCGCCATGATTGGCCGTGCTGCGCCGCAGCGCGAGTAACGTTCCGTTTAACGCTGCGGCAAATCAGCGAATGTAGGGATTGCTGCGCTTTTCCGTGCCGATGGTCGAGGCATTGCCGTGGCCGGGCAGGATGGTGACGGAATCGCCGAGCGGCAGCAATTTGGTCTTGATGCCGGTGATCAGCTGGTCGTGATTGCCATAGGGAAAATCCGTGCGTCCGACCGAGCGCTGGAACAGCGTGTCGCCGACGAGAGCGAAGGCATTGTCGCGGCTGAACAGCACGACATGACCCGGCGTATGACCGGGAACGTGCAGCACCTCGAACGGAATGCCGCCGATATCGACGCTGTCGCCTTCCTCCAGCCAGCGGCTGGGGGTGACCGCCTTGCCGGGAATGCCGGTGCGTTCGCCATTGGCCACCAGGTCGTCGAGCAGGAATTTGTCGCCGATATGCGGCCCCTCGACCGGTACCCTCAGCTGTTCGGCGAGATCGGCGGCGCCGGCGGCATGGTCGATGTGGCCATGGGTGAGAACGATCTTTTCCGCCGTCACTTCAAGCTCTTCGAGCGCCGCGAGGATGCGCGGCAGGTCGCCGCCCGGATCGATCACCGCGCCCCGCTTGGTCGTCTCGTCCCAGACGATCGAACAGTTCTGCTGGAACGGCGTGACGGGGACGACGGCGATCTTGAGCTCGGACATGATCACTCCATGGGTGGGGTGCCGGGAATGTGGTCGATCGGATGCCAGCCTGCAAGCCGCCCCAGAAGCCTCTCTGCAAACCGCCGCAACGCTTGTGAGCGGTGAGCGCCAATGCTATCCCGCGCGCCATGAGCACCGAGCCCGTCGCCAACATCCGCAACTTTTCCATCGTCGCCCATATCGACCATGGGAAGTCGACCCTCGCCGACCGCCTGATCCAGATCACGGGCGGATTGTCCGAGCGTGAGATGTCGGATCAGGTGCTCGACAACATGGACATCGAGCGCGAGCGCGGCATCACCATCAAGGCGCAGACGGTGCGCCTGTCCTACAAGGCGAAGGACGGAAACGAATACGTCCTCAATCTCATCGACACGCCCGGCCATGTCGACTTCGCCTATGAGGTGAACCGCTCGCTCGCCGCCGTGGAAGGCTCGCTCTTGGTGGTCGATGCCTCGCAGGGCGTCGAGGCGCAGACGCTGGCGAATGTCTACCAGGCGATCGACAACAATCACGAGATCGTCCCGGTCCTCAACAAGGTCGACCTGCCAGCCGCCGAGCCGGACAAGGTGAAGGCGCAGATCGAGGACGTGATCGGCCTCGACGCCTCCGATTCGGTGCTGATCTCGGCGAAGACCGGCCTCGGCATCCCCGACGTGCTGGAAGCCATCGTCACCCGCCTGCCGCCGCCCAAGGGCGACCGCGAGGCGCCGCTTAAGGCGCTGCTGGTCGACTCTTGGTACGACGTCTATCTCGGCGTCGTGGTGCTGGTGCGCATCGTCGACGGCGTGCTGAAAAAGGGCCAGCGCATCAAGATGATGCGTACCAATGCGGTCTACGATGTCGACCGCGTCGGCGTGTTCACGCCGAAGATGGTGGCGATGGCCGAGCTCGGCCCGGGCGAGATCGGCTTCCTCAACGGTTCGATCAAGGAAGTCGCCGATACCCGCGTCGGCGACACCGTCACCGAGGAGAAGCGGCCGACCGCCGAGGCGCTGCCGGGCTTCAAGCCGGCGCAGCCGGTGGTGTTCTGCGGCCTGTTCCCGGTCGACGCCGCCGATTTCGAGGATCTGCGCGCGGCGATGGGCAAGCTGCGCCTCAACGATGCCAGCTTCTCCTTCGAGATGGAGACCTCGGCGGCGCTGGGCTTCGGCTTCCGCTGCGGCTTCCTCGGCCTGCTGCATCTGGAGATCATCCAGGAGCGGCTGGAGCGCGAGTTCAACCTCGACCTGATCGCCACCGCTCCCTCGGTCATCTACGAGATCGAGATGAACGACGGCACGGTGCTCGAACTGCACAACCCGGCCGACATGCCGGACGTGGTGAAGATCAAGCAGATCCGCGAGCCGTGGATCCGCGCCACCATCCTGACCCCGGACGACTATCTCGGCGCGGTGCTGAAGCTCTGCCAGGACCGGCGCGGTAACCAGATCGAGCTGACCTATGTCGGCGCCCGCGCCATGGTCACCTACGACCTGCCGCTGAACGAGGTGGTGTTCGATTTCTACGACCGGCTGAAGTCGATCTCGAAGGGCTATGCCTCCTTCGACTATCACATCACCGAATATCGCGAGGGCGACCTCGTGAAGATGTCGATCCTGGTCAATGCCGAGCCGGTCGACGCGCTCTCCATGCTGGTGCACCGCTCGCGGGCGGAATATCGCGGCCGGGCGATGTGCGAGAAGCTGAAGGACCTGATCCCGCAGCATCTGTTCAACATCCCGATCCAGGCAGCCATCGGCGCCAAGATCATCGCCCGCGAGACCATCAAGGCGTTGCGCAAGGACGTGACGGCCAAGTGCTATGGCGGCGATATCACCCGCAAGCGCAAGCTTCTGGACAAGCAGAAGGAAGGCAAGAAGAAGATGCGCCAGTTTGGCCGCGTCGAGATTCCGCAGGAAGCCTTCATCGCCGCGCTCAAGGTGGACGACTGACCCTCTCCCGCTACCCAAGAGTGCCAATTCGTGCTGACATGGCCGCCTAACGTCAAAAAATGACGAGGTGGGAAATGTACAAGTTTGAGGTCTACAAGGATAAGTCCGGCGAATTCCGGTTCCGGTTCAAGGCGTCGAACGGCGAAAGCATGTTTTCGTCGGAAGGTTACAAAGCCAAGGCATCGGCGCTGAGCGCCATCGAATCGATCAAGAAGAACGCGCCGGGTGCCACCGTCGTCGATCAGACCAAGGTTGATGTCTGACATTTACGGTCCGCACGGCACCTTGATCGGTCGCCGTGCGGACACGTTTCTTGCCGGAAACGCGCCTTGTCGCAGGTCGACGGCGCGTAGGCCGTCAGCGGCGATCTCCGGTCCTCCATCGTCCATCGATCCGCGTGCATCGGTTGGGCTTCCCCATCGCTGTGGAAGGGTAGGCTCCGGGTTTGCCATTCCCAGCCGCGGTGATCTTGCGCCGTTCCGGTGATCCACCTTCCCGAGATCCGCCCCGGGGCGTGCCGCGTTTCGATCTTGGCCTATCCCTTTCGGTCGCCGGGGCGGCCGTGACCGGTCGGCGAGCCGTCATCCCCGAGCCGTCATCCCTCTGCAATGAAAGCAAGCTAGTTCCGGTTCGTGGCCGCGGCGATCTGCGCCCGATGTTGCACAGCTGTGCAAGGACCCGGAATGAACGACGACGCCTTCCTCCGCATCGCCGATCTGTCGGTTGGCTATGGCGCGACCCGCGTGCTGGAGCGGCTCGACCTCGCCATCGGCAAGGGAGAGTTCGTCGCCCTGCTCGGCGCCTCCGGCTGCGGCAAGACCACTCTGTTGCGGGCCATGGCCGGCTTCGTGGCGCCTTCCACCGGCACGGTCGCGGTCGATGGGCGCGATGTCACGCTCATGCCGCCGGACCGGCGGGGCATGGCGCTGGTGTTCCAGTCCTACGCGCTGTGGCCGCACATGACGGTCGCCCGGAACATCGGCTACGGGTTGAAGCTGAAGGGGCTTTCCCGCGCCGCGATCGACCGGCGGGTCGCCGAGATCGAGACCCTGCTCGGCCTTGAAGGGCTCGGAGCCCGCAAGCCGGCCGCGCTGTCCGGCGGGCAGCGCCAGCGGGTGGCGCTCGGCCGGGCACTCGCGGTCGATCCGCAGATCCTGCTGCTGGACGAGCCGCTCTCCAATCTCGATGCCCGCATCCGGCTGAAGGTGCGCCATGAGATCGGCGCGCTGCAGCGCCGGCTCGGCATCACCGCCGTCATCGTCACCCATGATCGCGAGGAAGCGATGGCGATGGCGGACCGCGTCGTCATCATGGAAGCCGGACGCATCGCCCAGCAGGGCTCGCCGGAAGAGGTGTACAGCCGCCCCGCCTCGTCCTTCGTCGCTGCCTTCATGGGCGCCGAGAACGTGCTGGCGCTGGAGGGACAGGTCGCCGGCGGCGCGGTCCACATCGCGGCCGGCCGGCAGTCGTCCTCCGCCACGCTGACCCTTGATGGACGCCTTCTGTCGAGCGGCCGGCTGGAAGCCCGCTTCCGCGCCGAGGCGGTGGAGATGGTCGCCGCTGACGCACAAGCGTCGAGAGCGGAAGGGCTGACCATCGCCGGCCGCGTCGAGGCGGCGAGCTATCTCGGCGGCGGCTGGCGGCATTCGGTACGGGTCGGCGACCAGACGCTGTTCGCCGATGCGGCCCGGCCCTTCGACAGCGGTGCCGGCGTGGAGCTGCGCATCCCCGGCGACAAGCTGTTCCTCTTCAACCTGCCGACCTCGTCGAGCGCGCCCGATGCGACGGCGCTAGAGGCGGCGGCCGAGCTTTCTCCAGCGGCCCCGCGCGGTCCGGTGGAGCGCGTCCTCCAGGCAAGCTGACCCGCCATCCTTCTTCCAACGGAGATCCGATCCATGCAGAGCCTTCTCAAGCCTGCGCTCGTCGCCTCGGCACTGACGCTCGGCCTCGCCGCCGCGCCGGCCAGTGCCGCCGAGCTGACCGTCATCACCGCCGGCGACCAGAACATGGTCGACTACGTCAACCAGTACCTCGCGCCGCTGTTCGAGAAGCAGTATCCCGGCAACACGGTGCGCGTGGTCGGCACCGGCCCGGGCGATGCCGGCTCGCAGAAGATCGTCGAGCGTTTCGAGGCGCAGAAGCAGGCCGGCAGCACCACCTGGGACACCGATGTCGCGGTGGTGCACGAGAAGTTCGTCGGCCCGATGATCACCGGCGCCTATCTCGAGGCGTATCGCGACAAGATCTCCACCGGCAAGCTGGTGAGCCGCTCCAATGCCGACATGGCGCTCGGCACCAAGGTGACCGGCTACGTCATGCCGATGTTCAACAGCCAGACCGCCATCGCCTACAACCCCGCGCTGGTGCCCAACCCGCCCAAGAGCTATGCCGAGCTTGCCGACTGGGCGAAGGCCCATCCCAAGCAGTTCGGCTATAACGGCATCAAGGGCGGCGCCTCCGGCGTCAGCTTCGTGATGGGCTGGATCTACGCCTTCGGCGACGGCGACGCCAACAAGCTGATGAACGGTCCCTTCGAAGCGGCCGAGACTAAGAAGTGGGACGCCGCCTTCGCCTCGCTGCGCGACTTCACCAGGAACGCGACGCTCACCCCCGGCAATGCCGGCACGCTCGACCTGCTCTCGCGCGGCGAGATCGCCATGGGGCCGGTGTGGGTCGACATGTTCTATTCCTGGCAGGCCAACGGCCAGTTGCCGCCGGACTTCAAGCTGGTGCTGCCGGCGCCCGGCATGCCCGGCCAGCCGATGCACTACGTGATCCCCGCTAAGAGCGCGAACAAGGAACTCGCCGAGAAGTTCGTCGAGCTCGCCACCAGCCCGAAGGTGCAGGCGGAGGGCATCGTCAAGCGCTTCAACTGGTATCCGGGCATCGACGCCCAGTACGTCCAGCCGGAGCTCGACAAGGCGACGTGGGACAAGCTGTTCATCGCCATCACCCCGGAAGATCTGGCGAAGAACGGCAAGCCGTTCCCCATCGCGCCCTATAACAGCGCGATCCTCGAAGCCTATGAGCGTCAGGCCACCAATTGAGCCTCATCGGCCACCCGATCGTCCCGGGTGGCCGCTTCTCCCGGAAGACCGACATGCCGACGCCCGCTCTGGGATTGCTGCTCGTCCTGCCCGCCCTCGCGGTGATCCTGCTGCTGTTCGTGGTGCCGCTGGCCGCCTCGGTGGCCGGCGCCTTCGAGGTCGGCGGCGGGTTCGGTTTCGGTAATTTCATCAAGACCTTCGAGCTCTACACCTCCGACATCCTGTTCACGCTGATGATCGTCAGCCTGTCGACGGCGATCATCGGCGCGCTCGCAATCGCCATCGGCGGCTATCTGACACTCGGCGAGAATCCGCGCGCGGTCGCCCTGCTGCGCTGGCTGTATCGCTGGCCGATGTTCGTCCCGTTCATCGTGGTAGGGCAGGTGCTGCGCACCTTCCTCGCCAAAAACGGCTTGATGAACAACGTGTTGATCGGCGCTGGGCTGATCACGCCGATGGACGCGACGAGCTTCCTCGACTGGCGCGGCATCGTCATCGCCTTTGTGTGGAAACAGACGCCCTTCGTGGCGCTGCTGGTCGCCGGCGCCATGGCGTCGGTCGACCGCGGCACCCTCGAGGCGGCGCGCAATCTCGGTGCCTCGAGGGTGCGCATCCTGTTGGAAATCCTCGTGCCGCAAGTAGCGGGAACGCTGATGGTGGCGCTGGTGCTGTCCTTCGTCACCATGATGTCGGTGCTGTCGGTCCCGCTGATGATCAACGCCCAGTCGCCGACCATGATCACCGCCGACATCGCCTTCCGCATCAACGCCTATGGCGACTATGGCGTGGCGAACGCGCTCGGCGTGGTCTCGCTCATCGCCAGCGCCGGCGTGGCGTGGCTGTATCTGCGCCACAGCGTGAAGGAGCGGGCATGATGGCGCAGATCGATGTCACGAGCGCCTCGCAGGACCGCCCGGCCATGGGCGTCGACCTGTGGTGGATCCCGCGGGGCCTGGTATTGGGCCTGCTGGCCTTCGTGATCTTCGGGCCGCTCGCCAACCTGCTGTTGTGGACGGTGGCGGAGCGCTGGTATTTCCCGCACGCGCTGCCGATCGACTATGGCTTCAGCTACTGGGGCCGGGTGTTCGCGCCGCGCGGCAACGCGACGGAGGCACTCGCCAACAGCCTGACCGTGGCCGGGTTGACGGTCGTGGTCTCGCTGGCGCTCGCCATTCCCGCCGGCTACGCGCTCGCGCGGCTGAGGCTGCCGTTCCGGGCGGTGATCCTGATCGCCTTCCTGATCCCGCAGGCCTTCCCGAACCTGACGGTCTATGTGAACGTCGCGCGGCTGTTCTACCAGCTCGGGCTCAACGGCACGATCCCCGGCGTGGTGCTGGTGCATGTCACCCACGGCCTTGTCTACGCGGTGTGGATCGCCACCGCCGCCTTCTCGGCCGTCGACGCGGAGCTGGAGGAGGCGGCGCGCTCCATCGGCGCCGGGGCGCTGAGGGCCTTTCTCGACGTGACGCTGCCACTGGCGGCGCCGGGCCTGCTCGCCAGCGCGATCTTCGTCTTCCTCGAGTCGCTCGATGAGTTCACGGGGAGCTATTTCGTCGGCGCGCCGGACGTGAACATGCTGCCCTTGCTGCTCTACACTGCCGGGGCGGGCGGCAACTACCAGGTGGCCTCCATCACGGCGTTGCTGCTGCTCGTTCCGTCCATCGGCTTCATGCTGGTGGTGGAGCGCTTCCTGAAATCCGACGTGCTGTCGAAGGTCGGCCGCTGACCATGTCCCTTACCGATGACGGCGTGCGTGGTTTCGTCAGTGCGCAGCAGGTGGCCGAGCGGGCTGGCGTGTCGCGGTCGGCAGTGTCGCGTGCCTTCACCCCGGGCGCCAGCGTTTCCCCCGAGACGCGCGAGAAGGTGATGCGGGCGGCGGCCGAGCTCGGCTACCAGGTCAACGATCTCGCGCGCGGTCTGCTGGCCAATCGCAGCCGACTGGTCGGGCTGGTGGCGACGCGGCCGGAAGTCGGGTTCCGCGCCCATCTCGTCGCCGCACTGACTGCCGCGCTGATCCGGCGCGGCAATCTGCCGTTTCTCATCAATACCGGCTCTTCGACGGCGGAGCTGGAGGCGGCGCAGGCGGCGCTGTTCGGCTATCGCGCCGAGGCGACGATCATCCTGTCCGGCTCGCCGCCGGCCTCCTTCGTGGAGCTCGCCCGCCGCAACGGCCAGCCGCTGATCTCCATCGGCCGATCCGAACCCGGCTGCGATCACGTGAAGGTCGACAACGAGGCCGCCGCCCGCGAGGCAGCGCGGCTGTTCCTCGCGCGTGGACTGACCCGGCTGGGCCTTGCGGGCTCGGCCTCGGGCACGCCGAGCATCGTTGAGCGCGAGCAGGCCTTTCTCGACGAGGCGCGCCGGCTCGGGGCGCAGGCGGTCGCGGCTCGTGGCGCCGATTCCGACTATGCTGGCGGCCAGCAGGCGGCGCAGGTGCTGTTCGCGATGGTGGATCGACCGCAGGCGGTGTTCTGCGTCAACGATCTCATCGCCTTCGGGGTGATGGATGCGGCGCGACACCGTTTCGGCCTGCGCGTGCCGGAAGACGTTGCGGTGATCGGCTTCGACGACATACCCGAGGCCAGTTGGGACGCCTATCGGCTCAGCACCTTCCGGCAGGATCCGGCGGAGATCGCCGTCCACACGGTGGCACACCTTGACCGCCGGCTGGCCTCGCCCGGCGCCGCGCCCTCCACGGTCCGCCTGCGGGCGGTGTTCGTCGAGCGGGCGAGCACTTCTTCTTCTACAACTTCCTCATCGCCGAGACAGACAGCGGAGTAGCTGCGTGACCGAGTCCGATCCCCTTGCCGCGCGGCTCGATGTCGCGCGCGCCGTCGTCGAGGAGGCCGGCGCGCTGGCGCTGGGCTATTTTGGCGAGATCGCCAGCCTCGCCGTCGAGGCCAAGACCGGCGGGCAGGACGTGGTGAGCATCGCCGACCGCGAGGTCGAGCAACTGGTGCGCAGGCGGATCGCCGTCGCGTTTCCCGACGACGGCTTTCTCGGCGAGGAATACGGCTTCACGCCCTCGGCGTCAGGATTCGTCTGGGTTCTCGACCCTATCGACGGCACCAGCTGCTTTCTGCACGGCATCCGCAACTGGTGCGTCTCGCTCGCCTTGATGCAGGATGGTGTCACCGTGGCGGGCTTCATCCTCGATCCCAATGCACGCGAGCTTTTCCGGGCGGTCGCCGGGCAGGGGGCGACGCTGAACGGCGCGCCGATCCACGTCGATGCGCGCAACGGCCTGCGCAGCGGGCTGGTCAGCGTCGGCGCCAATGGTCGGGTGCCGCCGCGCGTGGTGGCGACGTTCATCGAGAAGCTGCTGGCGGCGGGCGGCATGTTCGTGCGCCACGGCTCCGGCGCGCTGGGGCTGGCGCATGTCGCCTGCGGGCGCCACGCCGCCTATTACGAGCCGCATATCAATGCCTGGGACTGCCTGGCCGCGCTGTGTCTGATCCGCGAGGCGGGCGGCTGGACCAATGACTTCGAGGCCGGCGATCTTCTTGCCGGCGGCCCGGTGATCGGCTGCGCGCCGCAGCTGCGCGACGAACTGCTGGCCTTGATCGAGGCCACGCTGCGGGAGACGGCGGTGTGAAAAAGCCCTGTAAAATCATTCAGGTAAGCGATCTTCACCTGGTGTCGCCGGGCGGTATCTTGCAGGGCTCGGATCCGCTGGCGCGGCTGGAGGATTGCCTCGCCGACCTGAACCGTCACCATGCGGATGCCGATCTGGTGGTGTTCTCCGGCGACCTTACCGACGATGGCGAGCCGGCGGCCTATGCGGCGCTGGCCGAGCGGCTGACTGCGCTGAAGGCGCCCTGTCGGCTGATGATGGGCAATCACGACGACCGCATCGCCTTCGCCGCCGCCTTTCCCGGTGTCGTCGGAGCGGACGGCTTCGTGCAGGCGGCCGTCGATCTCGGTGGCTGGCGGGCGGTGCTGCTCGACACCCATGAACCCGGCCATGTCGAGGGGCGGCTGTGCGCGGTGCGGCTCGACTGGCTGGACGCGGCGTTGACGGGGGTATCTAAATCATTGATATTTCTTCATCATCCGCCGGTGTCGATCGGGATTCCTTCCCTCGACAATTCCCGGCTGGCGGAGGCGGACCGGCTTGCGGCGGTGCTGCGCCGGCATGGAAGTGTGCGCCATCTCTTCGCCGGCCACGTGCATCGGCTGGCCAGCGGGCTGTGGGAGGGTCTTCCCTTCGCCGCCGTCCGCAGCACTAACCACCAGTCGGCATTGGCTTTTTCCGGGCCGCACCAAGTGAGCTTCGAGCCGCCGGCCTATGCGGTGATCCTCGCGGGGGAGGACGGCATCGCGGTGCACCAGCAGGAGTTCCCCTGCCGCGACCGCTAGCTCCGCCGGAAGGCCGGTGAGGTGGACGATGAGGCCAGCCCTGCCGGTCGGGTGGCCGGTGAGGCCGACAAATCGCTGCTGGTGAAGCCGGGTAGCATTGTGCATCCTTACCGATGCTCGAAGTCCCATTAGCGAGACCAGTTCATCAATGGCGCGCATCGATCCCGCCGACCTCGGCGTCTTCCTCGCCATTGCCCGGCATGGCAGTTTTCGCCGGGCGGCGGCCGAGCTGGGGGTGACGCCGTCGGCGCTCAGCCACTCGATGCGGCTTGTCGAGGAACGGCTCGGGGTTCGGCTGCTCAACCGCACCACACGCAGCGTGGCGCTGACCGAGGCGGGCGAGCGGCTGCTCGGCCGGGTGGGGCCGGCGTTCCGCGACATCGACGACGCCATCGACGAACTCAACAGCTTCCGCGACCGGCCGTTCGGCACGCTGCGCCTCAATGCGCCGCGTCTGTGCGCGCGGCTGGTGCTGAGGTCGCTGCTGGCGCGGTTCATCGCCGCCTATCCCGATATCAGGGTCGAGCTGGTGGTCAGCGACGCGCTCGTCGACATCGTGGCGGAGGGGTTCGATGCCGGCATCCGCTTCGGCGAGGCGATCGCCGCCGACATGATCACCGTGCCGATCGGTCCGCGCCATGCCTTCGCGGTGGTGGGCTCGCCGGCCTTTTTCGCCCGTCACGGCGTGCCGCACGATCCGCGCGAGTTACGCGGGAAGCCGTGCATCCGCTTCCGCTTCCTCGGCGGCGCGCTCTATGCGTGGGAGTTCGAGCGGGGCGGGGAGGAGATCGCCGTCGAGGTGGACGGGCCGCTGACCCTGAGCGAGCAGGACCTGATGCTGGAGGCGGCGCTCGACGGCGTCGGCATGGCCTATCTCTTCGAGGCGCAGGCGCGCCCGCATCTCGCCAGCGGCGCGCTCGTCCGGGTGCTGGAGGAGTGGTGCCCGCATTATCCCGGCTTCTACCTGTATTATCCAAGCCGGCGGCAGATGCCGGCCTCGCTGCGCGCCTTCATCGATTTTTCTCGCGGTGCGTGAGAATTCCGGGGCGTGAGAGCCGCCAGCCGGGTGGCCGGCGGCTCTCCCCGGCCGGTAATCAGGCGGCGGCCTGATCGTCGTGGTCGGTCGAGAGGGCGAGGGCGCGCCACTCGGCAAGCTCGCTCTCGACGAAGGCGTGCTTGTCCTCGATCCGCGCCACCGCATCGCTGCCGAGCGGCAGGCGCAGCGGCTTGTTCTCGGCATTGGCCAGCACGATGAAGGCCTTGGCGAGCTTGGCCGGGTCGCCCGGCTGGGCGTGGTTGGCGCCGGCGGCGAAGCTGCGCATGGCGCCGACCGTCTCGTGATAGTCGGCGATCTCGGCGTGGGTCTTCACCAGCGAGCGGTCGTCAAGGAAGTCGGTGCGGAAGAAGCCGGGCTCCACCACGGTGACGGCGATGCCGAGCGGGGCGAGTTCCTGCGACAGTGCCTCGGAAAGCCCTTCCACCGCGAACTTGGTGGCGCCGTAGACGCCCCAGCCGTGATAGGCGCCATAGCCGCCCAGAGAGGAGATGTTGATGACGTGCCCCGAGCGCTGGCGGCGCATGTGCGGCAGCACGGCACGGGTGACGTTGAGCAGGCCGAACACATTGGTGCGGAACACCCGCTCGACTTCCGAGGCGCTGGATTCCTCCACCGCGCCGAGCAGGCCGAAGCCGGCATTGTTGACCAGCGTGTCGATGCGGCCGAAGCGCTTCACCGCCTCGCCGGCGGCGGCGAAGGCCTGAGCCTCGTCATTGACGTCGAGGGCGACGGCCAGCAGGCGGGGATGCTCGCCGAGCGTATCGACGACGGTGCGCGGGTCGCGGGCGGTGGCGACGACATTGTCGCCGGCCGCAAGGGCCTCGCGGGCGATGAGGGCGCCGAAACCACGGGAGGCGCCAGTGATGAACCAGGTACGCATGTCGATCTCCATCCGATTGGGCCCGCAGCGCGGCGCCGTGTTGATGGAGAAACGGTAGCTCTCGCCCCGGCGTGAATTAATCCGGCATTATTTTCATAGAATACTGAGTTATTCTCACCAATCCGTGCAGGGCGGCGAGGGCTTGGCCAGCCATGCCGGGGCGTGGGCGAGGGTGACCTAGCCGCCTTGTGATCGCGCCACCCCTGCCGGGCGGCGAGCCGCAGCGGCTATGTTGCGCGCCACTGGGGGGCGGAACCGGTGCGGGCTGTCAATCAACTGACGCACGCATCGGGCAAGAAGAGTGTTCATGGAACAGTTCATCGGCCAGGTCGGCGTCTTCATCGAGACGCATCAGTCCTACGCGTTGCTGCTGGCGGGCATCATCGCCTTCGGCGAATCCCTCGTCATCGTCGGCCTGTTCATTCCCGCGACAGCCCTGATGATGCTGATCGGCGGGCTGATGGGGTCCGGGATCGTCGAGCCGCTGCCGATCTTCGTCGGCTCGATCATCGGCGCCATCCTCGGCGACGCCGTCTCCTACCTGCTGGGGCGCCGGGTCGGCCGCAGCGTGATCTACCGCTGGCCGCTGTCGCAGTATCGGCCGAGCGTGGCGCGCGCCCGGCTGTTCTTCAAGCGCTACGGCTTCGCCTCGGTGTTCTTCGGGCGGTTCCTCGGCCCGATCCGCTCGACCATCCCGCTGGTGGCCGGCATGATGGCGATGCCGCACCGCCACTTCCAGATCGCCAACGTCACCTCCGCCATCGCGTGGGCCGCGGTGATGCTGGCGCCGGGCTGGCTCGCCGGGCACACCGCCTCGCAACTCGGCAGCTTCGGCAGCGTGGAGTGGATCGCGGTGATGGCGGTGCTCACCGTGGTGTTCCTCGTCGGCACGACGCTGATCCTGCGCAAGCTGGCCAAGCCGGCGCCGCGCCGGCGGCGCGCCGCGCTGCCGCAGGCCAGCGAGAGCTGAGAAGGTTTTTCCGCGATCGCCGCCTCGGGCGGGTGCTTTTGCTCATGTGCCGGGGAACCGACAGGTCGCCGCTTGCGGCGGCGCCGTCGCGGCATAGCTATAGGGCTCGCCTCCGCCCGCCACGGCCACGGGAAAGACCGGCATGAGCACTCGCAAGCAGCTTCACCTCGGCGCCTTCATGCGGCCGGTGAGCCTCCATACCGGCGCCTGGCGCTATCCCGGCGCCTGGCCGGACGCCAATTTCAACCTCGGCCATCTCGTACGGCTGGCGCAGAAGCTGGAGGAGGGCAAGTTCGACGCCTTCTTCATGGCCGACCATCTGGCGGTGCTGAACATGCCGGTGGAGGCGCTGAAGCGCAGCCACACCGTCACCTCCTTCGAGCCGTTCACGCTGCTGTCGGCGCTGGCGATGGCGACCTCGCGCATCGGGCTGGTGGCCACCGCCTCGACCACCTTCGAGGAGCCGTTCCACATCGCCCGGCGCTTCGCCTCGCTCGACCACATCAGCGGCGGGCGTGCCGGCTGGAACATCGTCACCACCTCCAACCCGGATTCGGCGCTGAATTTCGGGCTCGACGACCACATGGAGCACGATGAGCGCTATGTGCGGGCGCGCGAGTTCTTCGACGTCGTCACCGGCCTGTGGGACAGCTTCGCCGACGACGCCTTCCCGCGCGACCCCGACAGCGGGCTCTTTTTCGATCCGGCGCGGCTGCACGTGCTCAATCACAAGGGGACGTATTTCTCGGTGCGCGGGCCGCTCAACATCGCCCGGCCGGTGCAGGGCTGGCCGGTGATCGTGCAGGCCGGCGCCTCCGAGCCGGGCCGCCAGCTGGCCGCCGAAACGGCGGAGGTGATCTTCGCCGCCGCCTCCGACCTCGCCTCCGGCCGCGCCTTCTATGCCGACGTGAAGGGCCGGCTCGACCGGCTGGGACGGCCGCGCGACCATCTCAAGATCCTGCCCGGTGCCTTCGTGGTGGTCGGCGACAGCCTGGAGGCGGCGCGGGCCAAGCGGGCCAAGCTCGACAGCCTGGTGCATTACGACAGCGCCATCGCCTCGCTCTCCATCTCGCTCGGCCACGACGCCTCGCGCTTCGATCCCGACGGACCGCTGCCCGACGTGCCGGAGACCAATGCCAGCCGCAGCGCCCGCGAGCGGGTGATCGAGATGGCGCGCCGCGAGAACCTCACCGTTCGCCAGCTCGCCCAGCGGCTCGGCGGCTATGCCGGCCTCGCCTTCGTCGGCACGGCGGAGAGCATCGCCGACGAGATGCAGGAATGGCTGGAGACCGAGGGCTCGGACGGCTTCAACGTGACCTTCCCGTTCCTGCCCGCCGGGCTCGACGACTTCGTCGACAAGGTGGTGCCGGAGTTGCAGCGGCGCGGCATCTACCGGCGCGACTATGAGGGCGCGACGCTGCGCGAGCATCTCGGCCTGCCGCGCCCGGAGAACCGCTTCTTCGCCGGGGAGGCGGTCGCCGCAGGCTGAAGGCGCCGTCCTTGGTGCCGCGATGCCTCAGTGCAGCGACTGCGTGTAGACGAATTTCGGCATGCTCCAGCCGAAGCGCAGCGCCAGGAGGCGCAAAGCGAGGCCGAGCAGCATCGCCCCCAGCATCACCGGCTCATGCGGCAGGCCCCACCATTGGCCGGCGAGATAGAGCATGCCGGTGACGATGGACACCGTGGCGTAGAGCTCGGCGCGGAACAGCAGCGGCACGTCGGCGCACAACACGTCGCGCAGCACGCCGCCGACGCAGCCGGTGATCATGCCGGAGGCGATGACGATC
Source organism: Ancylobacter sonchi (assembly GCF_018390695.1). Taxonomy (GTDB): domain Bacteria; phylum Pseudomonadota; class Alphaproteobacteria; order Rhizobiales; family Xanthobacteraceae; genus Ancylobacter; species Ancylobacter sonchi. The sequence continues at coordinate 101,056 of NZ_JAHBGF010000033.1, forward strand.
ACCGGCGACAGGCCGAGGCCGGCGGCGATGTTGCAGCCGATGATGGTGAACACCACCAGCCCGACCGCGTCGAGGAGCAGGAACAGCCGGCGCAGATGGCCCATGTGGCGGGCGATCAGGATGGTCGCCAGCGCCGCGCCGGCGGTGATCAATAGATAGGACGGGTTCTCGACCCAGGACAGTGGATGGCGACCCAGCAGCACGTCGCGCACCGAACCGCCGCCGAGCGCGGTGATGCTACCCAATAGCGCGACGCCGAACCAGTCCATCTGGCGCCGGCCGGCGGCGAGCGCCGCCGTCATCGCCTCGGCGACGATGGCGACGAGGTAGAGGAGGTGAAACAGCGTTTCCGACGTCATCGTTTCGACGGGCTCCCGCGCGGACCGGCGCGGTCGCAGCTTCCGCCGGGCGGGGGGCGGAGGGCAAGGCCGCTGGCGGGCCGGGCTGGGGACGGCGGAGGGGAGGCGGGAAGCGGGGCGGCTAGAGGCCGCCGCGCCGCAGCTCGGTCGGGGTGACGCCGCGCAGGCGCTTCATCGTCGAGGTCATGTGGCTGTTGCTGGAGAAGCCGCTCGCCGCCGCGATGTCGGCGAAGGGCAGGTCGGTGGTGGTCACAAGCCGCTCCACCAGAGCAAGGCGCTGGCCGAGCAGATATTGATGCGGCGCCTGCCCCAGCGAGCGGCGGAAGGCGCGCAGGAAGTGGCTCGGCGAAAGGCCGGCGATCTCGGCCAGCCGCGCGATGGACAGCGGCTGCGACAGGTTCTCCTGGATGAAGTCGTTCACCGTGCGCCAGGCCCTCGGCGACAGGCCGCCGCTGTGGCGGTCGTCCGGCCGGTCGCGCAGCGAGGAGTAGTTGCGCAGCAGATGGGTGGCGAACAGGGTGATCAGCGCGTCGAAGCAGAGTTCGCTGGCGTGCTCGCCGCGCTGGAATTCCTCGCGCAGCATCTGGGACAGCCGCAGCGCCTTGCGATCGACGCCGCCGATCCTCGGCGGCTGCAGCTCGAAGCCGTCATTCTGGAACTCCTCGCCCGCCAGCCGCGCCAGCCGCTGCTGATCGAGGGCGACGAGCAGGTTCTCCTTGGCGACCACCCAGCGGGCGAACAGCTCGGACCCCGCCGGCACGATTTCGAGGGAGCCGACCGGCGCCAGGGTGATGGTGCGGCGGTCGCTGTCGAGCGCGACCTCGCGGTTCGGCTGCGGCGACAGCATCACCAGCGCCAGATTGGCGGGCGCGGTCATCAGGATGTCGTTGGGGCCGGTGCGCGTGAGCGTCGCTGCTCCGGCGTCCGCGCCGGCCTTCGGTCCCCATTCATTTGGTATCGATTTCAGCAGGGCGGGCACGGCACTCCTCCGTCATCGGGTGCGCCGGAGCCTTGAGACCTGCGCCGTCGAACGCCAGCGTGGCGCCACCGAGGAGTAGCCTGATAGCGGCGCCCGCAACTATCAAGGGAAAATCGATCTGTCAGGATCAGCCCCTATTCACCTCCGCCCTTCGTTCCTCCGTGCGGCGCCGGGCACAATTTCGGGTAAGGATCGCCGGAGAAAATGGGGGAATGACATGAAGGCAAGCGTATTCGGGCTCTCGATCGTCCCCGTTCGGTTGCGCGCGGTCCGGGGCTGCCGGCTGGCCAGCTTGCTGCGTCGGAGCTCGCGCGGCGCGACCATCGTGCTGCTGCTCGCCGCCTGTCTCGCCATCGGCCCTGGCGCGGGCGTAGCGCGGGCGCAGAGCGCAGGCGAGGTGAACGCGACGCTGGACGGGCTGTTCGGCGGACACGAGTCCTACCACGCCTTCTTCGAGGCGCTGAAGAAGGCGGTCGCCGCCGATGACCGGACCGCCGTCGCCGGCATGGTCGACTACCCGCTGCGCACCAAGATCGGCGGCAAGACGACGACGGTGCGCAACGCGAAGGGCCTCATCGCCAGCTACGACAAGATTCTCACCCCCAAGGTCCGGCAGGTGGTGGCGGCGCAGAACTATGCCGACCTGTTCGCCAACTGGCGGGGGGTGATGATCGGCAATGGCGAGATCTGGTTCTCGGGCATCGGCGACAAGGGCCGGGTCGCCATCATCGCGGTCAACAACTGAGCGCGGCCGCGCTGCGCCGCGGAGGAGGCCGCCATGGGTGGCCGGTGCCGGCCGGTCTCGCGGCGAAGCGGCAGGGTCGTGAGATATCGCGCGCCGGGCCCGTCCGGTCGTTCCCGCCCGGCGGCGTCGCGCATGATGGTCGGGTTGTGGGAGGCAGGAGCGCGAGGTCGGGCCTGTCTAGCCCTTGCGCTGCTCGTCGAGCATCGCCTCGATGGCACCGATGGTGACTTCGATATCGGCGATCTTGCGCAGCGCATTGTCCGAGGGGAGCGTTCCCGCCTCGGCCGCCGCCTTGATCAGTTCCCGTTGCGCCGCCAGTAGCCGGTTGCGCAGGACTTCGAGTTTATTGCTCATGGGGACGCATTAGCGCAGCGCCGAAGCGGCTTCAACGGCTATCCAGTACCCGGCGGTACGAAAGATGTGGCAAGACATCCGGCTGGAAGTATTTCCGTACCGGAGGCCGGCCGCTGGCCTCAATCGGCCCATTCGGGATCGGTGGTGAAGGCGATGGTGAGCCAGCGGTCCGGGCTCTCGCCGCCGATCGCCTCGCCGATCTCGTCGCGTATATGGTCCCACTCCTCCAGCTTCCGCGCCGGCTGGTCGCGGGGCACGATGAAGTAGAGCTCGATCTGCCGCCCCCGCCCGACGCGGGCGACATAGGAGCGGTGGGACAGGAAGCCGTAGCGGCGCACCACGGCTTCCGCCACCTCGTCGACATGCTGCTTCAGCTCCGAGGGGGTGACGAGCAGGATGTCGGCGAGCGCCTGCTTGATGGTGCCGGCGGGGAGCGGAATGACGATGAGGCAGACCAGCGCCAGCGCCGCCGGATCGACATAGGGTGTCATCCAGGCGAGGCGCGTGCCCTGGGTCGAATAGCCGAAGACGAAGGCGGCGAGCAGGGCGCCGCTGAGGCCGCCGCTCATCAGCCAGGCCTTGGCATCCAGCGCGACGAAGCTGGAGTCGAGCGTCCGGTTGGCGCGCCGGCCGACCGCCGCCATCACCAGCGCGACGACCATGGTCAGCACCGCATAGACGATGGCGTGGTCGAAGGAGAGGTGGCGGCCGCCGGCCATCAGGCTGCCGATGGCGTTGATCAGCGCATAGACCGCCGCGCCGGTGAGCAGGATGCCGTTGAGGCCGAGCACCATCGGCTCCAGATGCCAGAACCCCATGGTGAAGTGCTTCACCAGCCGTCCGCCGGCGGCCCCGCCCGCCGTGGAGGTGGCGATCAGGTTCGACACCAGCAGCGCGACGACGGTCATGGTGGCGTCGGTCATCGCATAGACGCCGTCGAAGACGATGGCGAAGGAGCCGGACATGAGGCCGAACACGATACCCGCCGCCGCCATGAGCAGCGTGACCGCGATCGAGAGGCGCAGCACGCCCTGTTCGGTATTCACGACCCGTCCCCCCGCCCGCATTCCCGGCGCTATCGTGTTTCCGCCCCGCCCCCATTTCTAGCGGCGGCGGCCGAGGCAGGACAAGCCGCGGCACTCATGGCGCAAGCCCGTTCAGGCCTCCCGCGCGAGATAGGCGCCGGGCGGGGCGCCGAGGATGCGCCGGAACATCGCGGTGAAGGCGGCCGGGTTGTCGTAGCCGAGATCGAGGGCGACGGCGGTGACGGGCTGGCCGGCGGCGAGACGCGGCAGCGCCGCCATCACGCAGGCCTGCTGGCGCCAGGCGACGAAGCTCAGCCCGGTCTCCCGGCGGAACAGCCGGGTGAAGGTGCGGCGGCTGCATCCGGCCGCCTCGCTCCAGGCGTCGATCGTCGCATGCGGCGTCGGCGCGAGGAGAAAGTGCCGGCAAAGCTCGGCCAGCGCCCGGTGGGCGGGAAGCGGCAGCGATAGCGGCAGGGCCGGCAGCAGCGGAATCTCGTGCTGGATCAGCGCCATCAGCGCGCCGTCGCGTCCGGTTGGATCGTATTCCGCCGGCACGAACACCGCCTCGGCCAGCAGGCTGCGCATCAGCGGCGGGATGCCCAGCACCTGGCAGTGCGCCGGCATGCCCCGGATGATTCCGGGCTCGATATAGAGGCTGCGCATGCCGACCCGGCCGAGGATGCGCACATCGTGCACGATGCCGGCGGGGATCCACATGCCGCGCTCCGGCGGCATCACCCAGGCGCCGGCGGCGGTGGCGAGCAGCACCACGCCGGTGGAGCCGTAGAGCAGCTGGTCGCGCCGGTGCCAGTGCGGCGCGATGACATGGCCGTCGGCATAGTCGGAGCCCAGCGCGATGACCGGCCGGGCGACCTCCCGAAAGGCGTCTTCGACGGTACTGCCCGGCTGCATTGGCCCACTCGCGTAAGAAGATGACCTTAACGCGGTAGCGGGCCGCAGGCCAGCCGCTAAGACTGGCATCGACCGAAGCGCCGTCCGCGGCGCGAAGCAGGATCCGCGTTGCCACCATGTCCGATACCGCTGCCGATACCGTTGCCGACCGGGCGTCCCCCGTCCGTACCCATTACCTTGTGCTCGGCGCCGCCGGCCTCTGCCACATGCTCAACGACATGCTGCAGTCGCTGTTCATCGCCGCCTATCCGGTCTTCAAGGGCAATTTCGACCTTAACTACGCCCAGATCGGCCTGCTGACGCTGGTGTACAACGTCACCGCCTCGCTGCTGCAGCCGCTGGTGGGGCTCTATACCGACCGCCGGCCGCAGCCCTATTCGCTGCCCTTCGGCATGGGCATGTCGATGCTTGGCCTGCTGGTATTGGCCTTCGCCGGCTCCTTCGAGGTGCTGCTCGCCGGCGGCGTGCTGCTCGGCATCGGCTCGTCGATCTTCCACCCGGAATCCTCGCGCATTGCCCGGCTGGCCTCGGGCGGCGCCTATGGGCTGGCGCAGTCGACCTTCCAGGTCGGCGGCAATATCGGCAGCGCGCTCGGGCCGCTGCTGCTGGTCGCCGTCGTGCTGCCGCGCGGCCAGGAGAGCCTCGCCTGGTTCTGCCTCGCGGCGCTGGGCGGCATCATCCTGCTCACCGGCCTCGGCAACTGGTACAAGGCCAACGGCCATGCCCGCCTGAGCGGCGGCCCGGCCACGCTGATCCCCCGCCTCGGCCGGGCCAAGGTGATCGGCGCGGTGGCGATCCTGGTGTGCCTGCTGGTGTCGAAGTGGTTCTACCTCGCCAGCTTCACCAGCTTCTACGTCTTCTACCTGATGCAGCATTTCGGCACGACGGAGGAGCAGGCGCAGCTCTATCTGTTCGTGTTCCTGGCGGCGGTGGCGGTCGGCACGCTGGTCGGCGGCCCGCTGGGCGACCGCATCGGCCGCAAGGCGATCATCTGGGGCTCGATCTTCGGCGTGCTGCCGTTCTCGCTGGTGCTGCCGCATGTCGGGCTGACCGCGACGCTGGTGCTGAGCGTGGTGATCGGCCTGATCCTGGCCTCGGCGTTCTCCGCCATCGTCGTCTACGCGCAGGAGCTGATGCCGGGCCGGGTCGGCATGGTGTCGGGGCTGTTCTTCGGCCTCGCCTTCGGGCTCGGCGGCATCGGCGCCGCCGTGCTGGGCGTGCTGGCGGACTGGACCAGCCTCACCTTCGTCTTCGAGGCCTGCGCCTTCCTGCCGGCGATCGGCATCCTCGCCGCGCTGCTGCCCAATCTCGGCGACGCGCGGCCGGCCCGGGCGGGCAAGTGAGGCGGTAGAGACTGAACCCGGGCCGACTGTCGGCCCGGGTTCGGAGCGCGGTCAGGGCTGCAATTCGCCGCGCAGCTCGTGGACGGCCTCGACCTTCACCGGCGGGGCCGCATTGCCCCAGCTGCTGCGCACATAGGTGAGCAGGTTGGCGACGTCCTCGTCCTTCAGGTTCCAGGCGAAGGCCGGCATGGACGGGCCGGTCGGGCGGGCATCGGTTGTCCCGGCCCGGCTTCCCGCCAGCACCACCCGGATCAGCGAGGAGGCGTCGGCATTGTTCACCAGCGGCGCGGCGGCGAGCTTGGGGAACAGGCCGGTGATGCCCTCGCCGGTGCCGACATGGCAGCCCGAGCAGCGATCCTCATAGATCGCCCGGCCGGCGACCATGCGCGGATCGGTGGCGGCGAGCGGCGCCGGCGGCGCGGCGGGCGCGCCGTCAAGGCTCTTCAGATAGGTCGCCACCGCCTTGAGGTCGGCATCGGTCCACTGGCTGGACGACTTCTCCACCACCTCGGCCATCGGCCCGGAGGCGATGTCGTAGCGGTTGGCGCCGTCCTTCATGTAGGCGACGAGCTCGTCGGCGGTCCATTTGCCGATGCCCGCATGGCCGTTGCCGGTGATGTCCGGCGCCAGCCAGCCGTCGACGACGTTGCCGCGCAGCGCCTCGCCGGCCTTGTCGCCGCCCAGGGCGTTCTTCGGCGTGTGGCAGGTGCCGCAATGGGCGAGGCCCTCGACGATGTAGGCGCCGCGATTCCACTCGGCGTCGCGCTTCGGGTCGGGGACGTATTCGCCCTTGGTGAAGTTCAGCAGGTTCCAGCCGAACAGGCTGAGCCGGATGTTGAACGGGAAGGGCAGCTGGTTGGTCTCGACCTCGTTGTGCACGGGATCGAGGGTCTTGAGATAGGCGAACAGCGCCGCGTTGTCGGCTGCCGTCACCTTGGTGTAGGCGGTGTAGGGCATGGCGCCGTAGAGATGGTAGCCGCCCTTGGCGACGCCTTCCGACATGGCGCGCTGGAACTCGTCCAGCGACCAGTCGCCGATGCCGGTCTCGCGGTCCGGCGTGATGTTGGCGCCGACCAGCCGGCCGAACGGCGTCTCGATCGGCACGCCGCCGGCGAAGGGCTTGCCGCCGGGCGCGGTATGGCAGGCGGCACAGTCGCCGAGCACGGCGAGATAGCGGCCGCGCTCGACGGTGACGAAATCGGTCTGGTCGCCGGCGAAGGCGGTGCCGGTGAGGCCGGTGACGACGGCGAGGGCGAGGAGGGCGGTCCTGCTCATGCCGGCACCAACGCGCCCGGCGCCTTCAGATAGAGGTTGCGGATGGCGTCGGCGGCCTTGAAGGCCAGCGCCGCGGCGGTGCCGGTCGGGTTGTAGCCGGGGTTCTGCGGGAAGGCGGAGGCGCCGACCACGAACAGGTTCGGCACGTCCCAGGTCTGCAGATATTTGTTCACCGAGCTGGTGGTCGGATTGGTGCCCATGACGAAGCCGCCGACCACGTGCGAGGACTGGTAGGGCACGGTGTTCCAGTGGCCCTTCATCGGCCGCTCGACGACCTGGCGCGGCCCCATGGCGCGGGCGATCTCCCCGACCCTGGAGGTGCAGTATTGAGCCATCTTGAGGTCGTTCTCCGGGAAGTCGAACGTGACCCGCAGCAGCGGGCGGCCGAGCCGGTCGGTGTAGGTCGGATCCAGCGAGAGATGGTTGCCGCGCGTGGCGTAGCTCGACGCCTCGCAGCCGATGCTCATGGTGCTGAGATAGGCCTTCTGCGTCTCGCTCTTCCATTTCGAGCCCCAGCGCGGCGTGCCGGGCGGGGTCGGGCGGCTGGCGATCGGCGCGGCGCCGATCGGCGTCACGCGGATCGAGCCGCCGCCGAAGAAGCCGAGGCCGGAATGGTCGAAATTGTCGTTGTTGAACTCGTCGATCCCCATGCCGACGGCGCCGCCGCCGATGAAGGAATTGAAGTTCTTGTCGTCGAAGAACAGCTGCACGCCGTTGGCGGTCTGGTAGCAGTAGTTGCGCCCGGTGGTACCGGTGTTCGACACCGGGTCGTAGGGCTTGCCGACGCCGGACAGCAGCATCAGCCGCACATTCTCGAAGGTGAAGGCGCTGACCACCACGAGGTCTGCCGGCTGCTCCCATTCCTGGCCCGAGCTATCGACATAGACGACGCCGGTGGCACGGGTGCCGGAGCGGTCGAGGGTGACGCGCAGCACCTCGGAATTGGTCACCGCGGTGAAGTTCGACTTGCGCACCAGCGCCGGCAGCACCGTGGTGATGGCGCTGGCCTTGGAATAGTTGGCGCAGCCGTAATTGGTGCAGAAGCCGCAGAAGGTGCACGGCCCCATGGTGACGCCGAGCGGGTTGGTATAGGCCTCCGACAGGAGGGCCGACGGCACCGGGAACGGCTTGTAGCCGAGCTTGCGCGCGGCCTCCGCGAACAAAGTCGGCCCATAGGGCTGCTTCATCGGCTTGGTCGGGTATTCCTCCGAGCGCGGACCCTCGAACGGGTTGCCACCCTCCTGGATGACGCCGTTCAGATTGCCGGCCTTGCCGGAAATGCCGGCGAGGCGGTCGAAGGACGCGTAATACGGCTCCATCTCGGCCCAGTCGGTGCCCCAGTCCTGGAGCGTGAGCTCCTCGGGCATGGCGGCGGCGCCGTATTTCTCGGTGAGGTAGCTCTTCAGGCGGAAATCGTCCGGCCCGAAGCGGAAGGTGATGCCGGCCCAGTGGTTGCCGGCGCCGCCGGTGCCGTTGCCGGGGTGGAACGAGCCCCAGTTGCGCATCGGCAGCGCGGTCTGCGAGATGTTGTTGCGCACGGTGATGGCGCTCTGCGCCGGGCGCACCATCAGTTCCTGGCGCTGGTTGTAGCGCAGCTCGTCGGCGGCGGTGGCGATGTTGAAGTCGCGCGCCGTGTCGCGCCACGGGCCGCGCTCGACGGCGACGACGTCGAGACCTTCGTCGGTCAGTTCATTGGCGATGATGGCGCCGGCCCAGCCGAGGCCGATGACCACCACATCCTTGCGGGGGAGCTTCATAGCCATGGACTAGCCTTTCGTCTTCCATTCCGGCCGGCCGGCAATCGACAGCGGCGGCAGGTCGAGCTTCTCGTTGTGACGTTCGACATAGTCGCGGTAGTCGTACCGCGCGCCGGGAAAGCCCAGCATCTTCCACGACACCATGTCCTTGTTGCCGCCATAGATCGGGTCGGCGAAGAAGCCTTCCATGGTGTTGCCGAGCACGGTCTCGAACAGCAGCTTGCCGTCGAAGCCCGGCAGCTCGATCTTGCCGGCCTCGAGCCCGGACAGGATCTCGTCGCGGGTCTCGCCCGGCAGCTCGGCGAAGGCCTTGGAATGGTTGGCGCGGCACCAGGCATCCAGCGCGGCGAGGCCACGGCGGTAGCGCTCGCGCGGCACGAATTCCGACTGGTCGCCCTGCTCGGGCGTGCCCTTCTGGAAGGGGCCCTGCATGTAGAGCCGCTCAGAGGAGCCGTAGGAGCCGGCGAGCTGCCGGTCGATGAACTCGGCGCAGCCGGCATCCTTGCCGGACATGCTGAGATCGTCGGCCGGGATCAGCCGCTCGACCATGGCCTCCACCGTCCGCGCCTCGTCGGGCGAGAAGAAGTACCAGCGCCCGCCCGGCAGGGTCTCCGGCGGCGCGTAGTCGAAAGGCGAGAAGGGCTGCGTGCCGCGGATCACATCGCCGAACGCCTTGCCGCTGGCGGCCAGCAGCGCGGCCATCGCCGTCGATGTGAGGAACCTGCGGCGTGAGACGCCCGGAGGACTGGAAGTGAGCATCGGACTCCCTCTGGTGATCGCAGCCGACCCGCCCGTCGACCAGAAGGGGATATAGATTAGTAAAATTCCAGATGCACCCCAAGCCATGCGGTAATCGCATGGATCAAGTCCATCAATTTGTCGAATTCCGTCACGGAAACTGGGGCGATCCCGAGCGGGTGCGTTCTGGGTCGGGCTCGTTTGCCAGCTAAAATATTGAAAATGCTGCAATCGAACCAAGTGCCGCCTTTCCGGGCATGGCGCATTTCCGCCACTGCCCGGAAATCAGATACCGCAAATCGTCATGCCGAAACGATACGGAACGACTCAGGCAATTCCGGTGACGCCCGCTTCGCCGGAATTGCTATAAGTCTTTGTAAGTGCGAATTTTATTCGCGCGAACCGGTGCCCGTTTCGCTCGAAAATGCTCTAGGTGGCGGAGGCTAGATTCGCGTCGGGAACGCGGGTGTCCGGCAGGCTTGCCGTCGGCGCCGCATCGAGCCCCGCCGCCTCGGCGATGAGCTCGAAGGAGCGCAGGCGCTTGGCGTGATCGAAGACGTCCGACACCACGATGAGCTCGTCCGCCCCGGTCTCGGCGACCAGAGCCCTGAGGCCGGCGCGCACCGTCTCCGGCGAGCCGACGATGGAGCGGGCGAGCATGCGCATCGCCTGCGCCTTCTCCATCGGGGACCAGTAGCTTTCGATGTCGTCGATCGGCGGCCGGCTGAGGCCGCGCGCGCCGCGGAAGATGTCGGCGAACGACATTTGCTGGGTGGTCGCCAGCCGGCGCGCCTCGGCATCGGTCGGGGCGGCGATGACGTTGACGCCGACCATGGTGTAGGGGCGGGCGAGCTGCTCGGACGGCTTGAAGCGGCTGCGGTAGATGTCGAGCGCGGAGAGCAGCATCTCCGGCGCGAAATGCGAGGCGAAGGCGTAGGGCAGGCCGAGCTCGGCGGCGAGCATCGCGCCGAAATTGCTGGAGCCGAGGATCCACAGCGGCACCTCGGTGCCCGCCGCCGGCACCGCCTGGATGCGCTGGCCCGGCACCGCCGGGGCGAGGAAGGCCTGCAGCTCCAGCACATCCTGCGGGAAGTTCTCGGCGGATTCGTTGGTGCGGCGCAGGGCGCGCAGCGTCGTCTGGTCGGTGCCCGGCGCGCGGCCGAGCCCGAGATCGACGCGGCCGGGAAACAGCCGCGCCAGCGTGCCGAACTGCTCGGCGATCACATAGGGCGAATGGTTGGGCAGCATGATGCCGCCGGCGCCGACCCGGATGCGCGACGAGCCGGCGGCGATGTGGGCGAGCACCAGCGAGGTGGCGGCGCTGGCGATGCCCGGCATGTTGTGATGCTCGGCCACCCAGATGCGGTTATAGCCCCAGTGCTCGGCATGGGCGGCGAGGTCGCGGGCGTTGTCGAACGCGCCGCGCGCATCGGTCTCCTCGGTGACGCGGACGAGGTCGAGAATGGACAGGGCCGTCATGGCTTGCTCCCGGCAGACCGCAGCCGTCGGCGGAGGCGCGTGCCACAAGGGTGGGCGCGCCATCGTGCCGGCGGAAAGCGGAGGTTGTCTCCATTTATCTCGATGCTATATGGAGACGGTCTCCACTTTCCGTCAACCGGATCGGGCGGCAAAAGCTGCATGAGCGCACGCGGACAGGTTTACGCCGATGGGACTTCACCGATGAGCACCGATGGGGTGAGTACCGATGCGGTGAGCGGCGAGCCGTCGCGGCTGCGCGCCGATGCGCGGCGCAATCGCGAGCGCATCCTGCGCACCGCCATGCGGCATTTTTCCCAACACGGCATCGACGCCTCGCTGGACGAGATCGCCCGCGAGGCGGAGGTCGGCGCCGGCACGCTCTACCGCCATTTCCCCTCGCGCGAGGCGCTGCTTGCCGCGGCGCTGGAAGAGCGCCAGGCGGCCCTGCTGGCCGGCGCGCAACAGGCGCGGGAGATCTCCGATGCCGGTGCGGCGCTCGGTGCCTGGCTTGCGTCGTTGCAGGATTATCTGCGCAGCTTCAACGGCTTGCCGGCCCCGGTGCTGGCGGCGGTGAAGCAGCAGGGCTCGCCGCTGTGCCTCTCCTGCAACGCGCTGGTGGCGCTGACCGGCGAATTCCTCGACCGGGCGCAGCAGGACGGACAGGCCCGCCGCACGGTGACGGCGAACGAATTGTTCCTGAGCGCGCTCGGCCTTGCCTGGGTGCTGGACCGGGCGGAGGCGTGCGGCACGACGCGCGAGGCGCTGGAGAAGGTGATGGCCCAGGGCTACCTGACGCCGGAGCGCGCCGAGGATGTCACGCACGGCGGGGGCTGAGGGCGGGCGGACAGGAAAGCCGGCGCGCGTCGCGGGGCGTGCCCGATGCCGTTCCTGGTGTAGACTGTTGGTACGAAGCGGTACCGTCCAGAAAAGGTACCGACAGGAGGGGCGATGAAGATGAAGCCGACAACCGTGCCCGTGGCCCTCGTGCTCGTGGCCCTGTCGATGCTCGTTGCCGCCGCGGGGGGGCCGGCCGGCGCGCAGACCGCGGACATGCCGGGCCAGCCGATGCCGCAGTCGCTGCAGCCGATCTCTCCCAACCAGCCGGCCTACGACCCCTCGGCGCCCGATTCGATGACGGGACAGATCCAGCCGCCGCCGGGCCCGCCGCCCGAGGGCAGGGCGGCGGAGATCAAGCTGCCGGAATGCACGCCGGGCACCTGCGGCGTGCCGGACATCATGGGGCCGCCGAAATAGCGGGCACGCGGAAATTCGAGGCACGTCCCGCAGACCGGCGGCACGGGCTCGGCGGCGGGAGGCGCGGCGAGTTCGGGCGCCCGGCCGGCCAGCCGGCTCAGCCGTCGGACATGTCCGGCAGGCTGAGGGCGCCGTCGCCCAGCGACCGCTGCATCAGCACCGTGTCGACCCAGCGGCCGAACTTGAAGCCGACCGACCTCAGCGTGCCGACGGTTTCGAAGCCGAGCCGGCGATGCAGCGCGATGGAGCCGGCATTGCCGCTATTGCCGATCACCGCCAGCATCTGGCGCCAGTCGCCGGCCTCGCAGCGCCGGATCAGCGCCTCGAGCAGCGCCGCGCCGATGCCGCGTCCGCCAAGGCCGTCGGCGACATAGACCGAATCCTCGACGGTGTGGCGGTAGGCCGGGCGCGGCCGATAGGCGGTGGCGTAGCAATAGCCGACGATGCGGCCTTCCTCCTCGGCGACCAGATAGGGCAGCCCGGCCGCCAGCACGGCGGCGCGGCGGACAAGCAGTTCGGCAGTCGAGGGCGGCGTGGTCTCGAAGCTGGCGAGGCCGTGCAGGACGTGATGGGCGTAGATGGCCTGCACCGCCTCCATGTCGGCCTCGTCGGCGTCGCGGATGCGGAGCGGCGGTGCGGCGCCGTCCTTGGGCGTCGTGGTCGCGGAGTTCATCGCTGTCCTTCTCGTCAGGGGCGTCGGCGCCGATGACGGCACGCGATTCCGGGGCGGAAGGCTAGATCATCGCCTTCCGGCACGCACGCTCCGCGCGCCGCTGGCAGGACGGGACGGCCGGCGAGGGAGGCGTCCGCTCCTCGCCCTTCACGGCCGGCGCGACGGCGTCGCCCGAGGCACCGGCAAAAAGAAATGGCATAAAGCGGTAATTTCGGCCATGTATCGGCGTCGTAAAGGTCGTCTTGAGGATACTATCCATGTTGTCGGGTTCGGGCTCTCTCCTGTTCGGACTGTTCGGCGGATTTGCTTTCAGAGGATCTCGGGAAGCATTACGATACGACAACCCAGCAGTCGCACCGGGTATCCTGCCGTCAAACGCCGCGGAGTTTCCGCTACGTCGTGGCGAATACTATGGACAGGTCGGAACGAATTGCTGGGTGCCTTCGGGCCTCTCGACCCGGCAGCGCATCTCCTATTTCGGGGCCCAGCGCCATAGCGTCGCCTGCGACGTCACCGAGATCGCCGTGCGCTTCGCCAACTGGTTCGTCAACCGGATCGGCAACAAGATGGAATATGCGGTGCACGCCCAGACCGCCTATTCGATCGCGATCGAATATCCGGCCGGCACGGTGCACCCGCTGAGCTTCGGCGGCCATTCGCAGGGCATCGCCGATGCCGGGGGCGAGATCTGCTCGGATTTCCTGCCGGTGCGTATTCCGGCGGGCGCGCAGTTCTGGGTGCGCGTGGCCACCTACAGCCTCGCGCCCTACGCGCTGACGACCAATCCGCAAAACCCCCTGACCGGGTCCGGCTCGATGGACAGCGCCGGGCGGGTGGCGGACCGTACCCGCTCGAACAGCAGCGCCGATCCTCGGTCGCGCAGCAATGGTATGTGGCCGGTCGGCATCCTCGCACGCACGCGGCATGGCGGGGTGCTCGGCATCGGCGACAGCATCATGCAGGGCGTCGGCGACGAACATGACGACAGCGACGGCTACGGGCTGATCGGCCGGGCCGCGGGGAACCACGCCTGGCTCAATGCCGGCGTGAGCGGCGACAGCCTCGCCAAGTTTCTCGGCTCCTGCCACAAGCGGCTGTCTCTCGCCCGCTATGTGAAGAACATCGTCTTCCAGCATGGGGTCAACGGGATGGCGGATACCGATCTCGCCACCCTCCAGGCGGAGATGCTGGCCACATGGATGCAGGGCGCGCGCTTCAAGCGTCCCGGCGCGCGGCTGTTCCAGACCACCATCACGCCCTCGACGAGGAGTTCCGACGACTTCCGCACGCTCGAGGGGCAGCAGGCCGCACCCGGTTTTTCGACCGGCGGCAACGGCACGCGCGAGAGCCTGAACGACTGGCTGCGCGACGGTGCGCCGATCCGCGACGGACGGCCGGTCGCTGGCGGCAGCCGCCGCGCCAGCCGGATGGGCGACGGCTCGCATCCGCTTCACGCGGTGTTCGACGTCGCCGACGCACTGGAGAGCAGCCGGAACAGCGGCAAATGGAAAGTGAACGGCACCGCGAACTGGCTCACCGCCGACGGGCTGCATCCCAACCGCGCCGGCTATTTGCAGGTGAGGGATGCCCGCGCGATCGACGTCGGCACGTTCGCCTGAGGTTTCCTGCTTGCGCCGGCGAGGCGCCGGTCCGGTGCGGCGGGGCGGTCGCGACCACCCCAACACGAAAGGGTCGCCTTGCGGCGGCTCTTCGTAAACCCTGACGCATCAGGTCTTTTGCCGGCGGGGGGCGCAACTATCTCAACTTGCTTATTTTCCAATAAGTTATGACCGGCTGAACCAGATGGCTCTGGCGGCCCGTGGCGGCCTGTTTCGCCGCGCGGCGGAGTAGGCGGTGCGGCCGGAACATTTGCCGCGAAGCCGCCCAAACCCGCCACGGACAAGCCGCGAAACGTGACCGCCACATAACCCCAGGACCACCATCAGCCCGGGTCAGTTCTCAGTCGAAATCGAGGGCTAATTCTCCGCGGAAATCGACAGGCATGGTTGTCGTCCTCACGTCGGGGCTTGCCGGAGCCTGGAGAACGTTCGGCAGCGAAGCGTGATGGTTGTGATCGCGCCGAGGAGCCTTGCTTGAGATGTCCCGGCGTGGCGGTGGGCTCAAGCAGACTGAGGAGAGCCCCGCTCATACGTCGAGCCAGATGGGGATCGTGGACAGGCCGCGTCTGTTCCCTCTCGCTAGAGCAGGGCGTCGCAATACAGGTGCTCACGCGGCGGGCTGCTCGATGCGTCGCGGGCGGGTCGGCCCGGTGGCTGCCGGATGATGCGGATAGGGTAGGCCGAGATTTTCCCGCAGCGTCCGCCCCTCATATTCCTCGCGGAACAGCTTGCGGCGGCGTAGCTCGGGCACCACCAGCCCGACGAAATCGTCGAGCCCGCCGGGCAGATAGGGGGGCATCACATTGAAGCCGTCGGCGGCATGGCCCTCGAACCAGGCTTCCAGCTGGTCGGCGATGTCCCGGGCCGTGCCGCGAAGGCTCCAGTGGCCGCGCGCGCCGGCGATCCATTGATAAAGCTGGCGGATGGTGAAGTTCTCGCGCCGGGCGAGATCGACCAGCAGCTTCTGCCGGCTCTTGGCGGCATTGCTCTCCGGCAAATCGGGCAGGGGGCCGTCCAGCGGGTAGCCGGAGAGATCGAAGCCGCCGAGCATCTGCGACAACAGCGACAGCCCGACGGCGGGATGGATCAGCTCCTGCAACTGCGCGAATTTCTCCTCCGCCTCCTCGGTGGTGCGCCCGACGATGGGGGAGACGCCGGGCAGGATCTTCAGATGGTCCGGATGGCGGCCATAGCGGGCGAGGCGCCCCTTCACATCGGCGTAGAAGGCCTGCGCCTCTTCCAGCGTCTGGGCGGCGGTGAAGATGACCTCGGCGGTCTCCGCGGCGAGCTCCCTGCCGGCCTCGGACGAGCCGGCCTGTACCAGCACCGGCCGGCCCTGCGGTGCGCGGGCGACGTTCAAGGGCCCCCGCACCGCGAAATGCGGGCCTTTGTGATTGAGGACGTGCTGTTTCGACGGCTCGAAATACAGCCCGCTTTCCTTGTCGCGGACGAAGGCATCGTCCTCCCAGCTATCCCAAAGACCGGTCACCACCTGCGCGAACTCGCGGGCGCGGTCATAACGGTCGGCGTGGGCGGGATGTGTCTCGCGGCCGAAGTTGAAGGCCTCGACCTCGCCCGACGACGTGACGAGGTTCCAGCCCGCCCGGCCCTTGCTGATGTGGTCGAGCGAGGCGAACTTCCGGGCGATGTGGAAGGGCTCGTTATAGGTGGTGGTTGCGGTGGCGATGAGGCCGATGTGGCGCGTCGCCGTCGCGATGCCGGACAAGAGCGTGATCGGCTCGAAATGCACGACATAGCGGGCCGAGCGGCTGGCGGATTCGATGTTCTGGTCCCGCACCGCCGCGGAATCGGCGAGGAAGATGGCGTCGAACTTCGCCCGCTCCGCCGTACGGGCGAGCTCGACATAATGGTCGATGTTGACGCCGGCATCCGCCGTCGCCTGCGGGTGGCGCCAGGCCGCGATGTGATGGCCGGTCGGATGAAGGAAGGCGTTCAGCTTCATATGCCCGTGGCGCGCCATTGATCCGCCGTCCTTTCGAAAACCTGTTCGATCATGCATTGACTCTATAATCTATAGATTTAATGTACTGATCTATGTCAACGGTTTTTGCCTCCTCCTCCGCCGACGGTGCGCCGCCCAAGATTTCCCTGCGCATCGATCGCCATGCCTTCCCCCTGCGCGATGTGCCGGGAGGGGAGTTCGTCGCCATGAGCGGCGTGGCGATCGATGTGCCGGCGGGTGAGTTCCTGACCATCGTCGGGCCCAGCGGCTGCGGAAAGACGACGCTGCTGGAGATTCTCGCCGGTCTCGCCACGCCGACCAGCGGCTCGTTGCGCATCGACGGGCAGGAGGTTTCCGGCCCGAGCCTGTCGCGTGGCATCGTGTTCCAGCAATATGCCTTGCTGCCCTGGCGCACCGCGCTGGCCAATATCGAGTTCTCGCTGGAAGCGGCCGGAGGGCTGTCCCGCCGCGAGCGGCGCGGCAAGGCGCAGGCGGCGCTGGAACTGGTCGGCCTCAAGGGGTTCGAGGACCGGTTCCCGCACGAATTGTCGGGCGGCATGAAGCAGCGCGTGGCGATCGCCCGCAGCCTCGTCTACGAGCCGGACAT
>NZ_JAHBGF010000033.1:118245-251849 GCF_018390695.1 Ancylobacter sonchi
CGGCCGGGGCGCATCAAGGCGATGGTCGATGTCGACCTGCCGCGCGCCGATCTCGACGCCGACATCCGCTCGCATCCCGACTTCGCCCGCTACCGGCACGAGATCTGGGATCTCATGCGCAGCGAGATCGCCCGCGCCCGCGCGCCCGTGGCCCCGACATTCTGGTCCGATCCGACGCCTCCGCGCGAGCGTCCGCAGACCGCCTCCTCCAACTGAAAGCACCAACGATGCGCTTCACCCACAGCCGCCGCCTCTTCCTCGCGGCGAGCGCCACGGCACTGCTCACGGCGTCGGCCGCCCTCTCCATCGCGCCGGCCAGAGCGGCGGACGGGCTCGAAACCAAGGTGATCCGCTATCAGTCGTCGACGGGCGCGGACATCAGCCCGCTGGAGCTCGCCGATGCGCTCGGCTATCTCGCGCCGATCACGCTGGAGCGGGTCGGCGACGTGCAGGGCGGGCCGGCCAATCTGCAGGCGGCGGCCACCGGCCAGGTCGACATCGCCTCGGCGTTCAACGGTGCGGTGCTCAACATCGTCGCCGCCGGCGCGCCGCTGACCTCGGTGGTGAGCTGGCGCGGCACCAACGAGCTGACCTCGCCCGGCCTCTACGCGCTCGACGACGGCAAGATCAACAATGCCCGCGACCTGATCGGCAAGAAGATCGGCGTGAACACGCTCGGCGCCAACCAGGAGGCGGTGAGCAGCATCTATCTCGCCAAGGGCGGCCTCTCCCCGGAGGAGATCAAGCAGGTCACCTTCGTGCCGCTGCCCACCCCCAATGTCGAGCAGACCCTGCGCAACGGTCAGATCAGCGCCGCCAGCCTCGGCTTCACCTTCCGCGACGCGGCGATCGCCCGCGGCGGCATCAAGGCGCTGGCGCGCAATGTCGACCTGTTCGGCAGCTACAACGACAATAC
The DNA here is from genome assembly GCF_018390695.1 of Ancylobacter sonchi. Classification (GTDB taxonomy): domain Bacteria; phylum Pseudomonadota; class Alphaproteobacteria; order Rhizobiales; family Xanthobacteraceae; genus Ancylobacter; species Ancylobacter sonchi. The sequence continues at coordinate 119,162 of NZ_JAHBGF010000033.1, forward strand.
CGGCGTGCTGCGCAACGACTTCATCGCCAAGAACCCGAACACCACCAAGCACCTCGTCTCCGCCATCGCCCGCGCCATCGCCTGGAGCCAGCAGAAGGAGAAGGAGGACAAGCGCGCCGAGGTGATCGAGGTCTATTCGAAATATCTGGCGAGCAAGGGACGCGGCGAGGGGCTGGCCCCGCTGAAGTACTGGCAGAGCCTCGGCATCGAGACCGAGGGCGGCTGGATCAAGAAGCAGGACTTCGCCATGTGGGTCGACTGGCTCAACTCGCGCGGCGAGGTCGATGCCAAGGCGCTCGAGCTGTCCAAGGTCTATTCCAACGCGTTCAACCCCTACTGGAAGGGCGGCGAGTGACGCCCCGCGGGGCGCGCCCGGAGGGAGAGGCCGATGTCGATCATCGCAACGGATGAGGATCGCGGCAGGCTGTCGGTGGGGGCGTCCGCCGCGCGCCTGTCCGGTGGGCTACGCGTGCTGGGCGGTTTCGCCTGGAAATCGGCGTCGCTGGTCGCCGTCTTCGCGCTGTGGGAGCTGCTGCCGCGGCTGGGGCTGGTCGACCGGGTGTGGTTTCCCCCCTTCACGCAGGTGCTTGGCGTTATCGTCCAGATGCTGCGCAGCGGCGAGTTGCAGAACCACATCGCCGGCAGCCTGATCCGCTCGGTGATCGGCTTCGGCCTCGCGGTGTCGCTGGCGGTGCCATTGGGGCTGGTGATCGGCTGGTATGCGCGGGTGCGCGACTTCCTCACCTCGGCGCTGGAATTCTTCCGCAACACCTCGGCGCTGGCGCTGCTGCCGGTGTTCATCCTGTTCCTCGGCATCGGCGAGGCCTCGAAGATCGGCATCGTTACCTTCGCCTGCTTCTTCCCTATCCTGCTCAACACCATCAGCGGGGTGAAGAGCGTCGATCCCTTGCTGATCAAGTCCGCGCGCTCGCTGGCGCTCTCGGCCCCGGCGATCTTCGCCAAGATCATCCTGCCCTCGGCGGTGCCTTCGGTGTTTACCGGCTTCCGCCTTGCCGCCCAGAGTTCGATCCTGGTGTTGATCGCTGCCGAGATGGTCGGGGCGACGCGCGGGCTCGGCTACCTGATCAACTACGCGCAGTTCAATTTCCTGATCCCGAAAATGTATGCCGGCATCCTCACCATCGCCCTGATCGGGCTGGCGGTGAACCAGCTGCTGGTGACCGCCGAGCGCCGGCTGTCGCGCTGGCGGACGCCCACCTCCAATGCCTGAGCGCCGCACATCGCCTCCGGCCCAGTTCAACAGGTGACCCATGAGCTCACGTCCCCGCCAGCTGCATTTCAACGTCCATGTCTCGACCGGCGGCAACCATGAGGGCGCCTGGCGCCATCCGCGTTCGGAGCCGGTGCGGCTGACCTCGCTCGACTATCAGCGCAAGGTTGCCGGCATCGCGGAGCGCGGCAAGCTCGACGCGGTGTTCTTCGGCGACTCGCCGTCGCTGTCGGACAATGTGAAGCTGCGGCCGGTCGAGCAGCTCGATCCGGTGGCGCTGCACGGGGCGCTGAGCGCGGTAACGACGAATATCGGCCTCGCCGCCACCATCTCGACCAGCTTCAACGAGCCGTTCAACGTCGCGCGCAAGATCGCCTCGCTCGACCTTTTGAGCGGCGGCCGGGTCGGCTGGAACATCGTCACCACCAGCAGCGAGAACGCGGCGCGCAATTTCGGGCTCGATGGCGTGCTTGCCCACCGCGACCGCTATCGCCGCGCCGAGGATTTCGTCACGGTGGTGAAGAAGCTGTGGGGCAGCTGGGACGCCGACGCCATCGTGGATGACCGCGAGGCCGGCATCTATGCCGATACCAGCCGCATCCGGCCGGTCGTGCATGAGGGCGAGTTCTTCAAGGTGCGCGGCCCGCTCAACGTGCCGCCCTCGCCGCAGGGACGGCCCGTGCTGATCCAGGCCGGCTCGTCGGAGACCGGCGTTGCCTTTGCCGCCCGCCATGCCGAGGTGGTGTTCACCGCCCAGCGCACGCTCGAGGACGGGCAGGCCTTCTATCGCGAGCTGAAGCGGCAGGTGGCGGAGAACCGCCGCAATCCGGACGATGTGAAGATCGTCGTCGGCATCAGCCCGATCATCGGCGGCACCGAAGCCGAGGCGAAGAAGCTGGCGCAGGAGCTGAACGAGCTCACCGTGCCGGAATACGGCCTGCGCCAGCTCAGGCAGTTCAGCGGCGTCGATCTCTCCTCCTATCCGCTCGACGCGCCGGTGCCGCTGGAGGCCTTCCCCGACGCCGAGACGGTGGAGACCCATCGCAGCCGCACCGCGCTGGTGATCGAGCTTGCCAAGCGGGAGAAGCTGACCATCCGCCAGCTCTTGCACCGACTGGCCGGGGCGCGCGGCCACCAGACCTTCGTCGGCAGCACCGATCAGCTCGCCGACCGCATCGAGGAATGGTTCAAGGCCGGCGCCGCCGACGGCTTCAATTTCATGCCGGCCTATCTGCCGGGCGGGCTGGAGGACTTCGTCGACGGCGTCATCCCGATCCTGCAGCGGCGCGGGCTGTTCCGCCGCGACTATGAGGGCACCACGCTGCGCGACCATTACGACCTGCCGTTCCCCGATCGAGCGCACACCGAGCGGGCCGCCTGATTCCCAGCCGCACGTCTCTCCTGAAACCCGTATTGCCGCCAGCGCCGCTCCGGGTTCCGGGCCGGGGCTGGCGGCCCGATCTCCAACCCAAGGATCGATCATGGCAGTGCATTCCTCTCCTCGCGGCTGGCGCGCGCTTGTCGCCACCACGCTCATCGCGGCCTCCAGCCTTACCTCGGGCGCCGCCTTCGCCGGACCGACGCTCGATAAGATCAAGGAGCGCGGCGTCATCAAGGTCGGCGTCGGCACCACGCCGGGATTCTTCGCCCCCGACAGCAACGGCAAGTGGCAGGGCTTCTTCATCGACTATGGCCGCGCGCTGGCGATCACCGTGTTCGGCGACCCGGAGAAGGCCCAGTTCACCTCCTCCTCGCCGCAGCAGCGCCTGCCGGCACTGCAGTCCGGCGAATTCGACGTGCTGCTGTCGGGCGTGACGGTGACCATCAGCCGCGCGCTGAAGCTGGGCTTCCATTTCGGCCCGACCATCTTCTATGACGGCCAGGCGATCCTCGCCCGCAAGGAAACCGGCGTGAAGACCGCCGCCGAACTGGACGGCTCCACCATCGGCGTGCAGAGCGGCACGACCGGCGAACTGAACATCGCCGACTTCTTCCGCAAGAGCGGCCACAAGTTCACCCCGGTGACGATCGAGGACACCAGCGAGTTCATTGCCGCACTCGAGGCCGGGCGCGTCGACGCCATCACGCAGGATTCCTCCGACCTCGTGGGCAAGCTCACCCAGCTGAAGAAGCCGGACGACTACATCCTGCTGCCCGAGCGCCTGTCCAAGGAGCCGCTCGCTCCCGCCATCGCCGGTGGCGACGACCGGTGGCTGGAACTGGTCAACTGGACCGTCAACGTGACCATCCAGGCCGAGGAATGGGGCATCACCTCGAAGAATGTCGACGAGTTCCTGAAGTCGGACGACCCGGCGATCAAGCGCTTCCTCGGTGTCGATCCCTCGCTGGCGGAGACCATCGGCCTCGACCCGAAATGGGCCTACACCATCATCAAGACGGTGGGGAACTACGGCGAGATCTTCGACCGGCACCTGAAGCCGCTCGGCTGGGAGCGCGGCTACAACAACCTCTGGACGAAGGGCGGGCTGCTCTATTCGCCGCCGTTCCGCTGATCGTCCGGTGACAGACGACAGCAAGACGGTCCCGGCCTTTGCGAAGGCCGGGCCGCTAAGGGATTTCGCGGCATGGTGGGGACCGCGACCACTTGCGCAGGTCGCGGTCTTTCTCGCCGTCATTGCGCTGTTCTACATGCTCGCCTCCAACACGGTGGCGAGCATGGCCCGTATCGGCATCAGCCCCGGCTTCGGCTTCCTCGATCGCGCTGCCAATTTCGAGATCGGCGAGAGCCCGATCGCCTTCGGCGCCGGCGACACCTATGCGCGCGCCATTCTTGCCGGCCTGCTAAACACCTTCAAGGTCGCGGCGTTGGGCTGCGTGCTGGCGACCGTGCTGGGCGTGGCGCTTGGCGTCGCGCGGCTTTCGGGCAATCTGCTGTTGTCCGGCCTCGTGCGCTGGTACGTGGAAATCGTGCGCAACACGCCGCTGCTGCTGCAGCTGTTCCTGTGGGTCGCGCTGGCCCATGCGCTGCCCGGCCCGCGGCAGGCGCTTGTGCTGTTCGATGCGGTGTTCCTGACCAATCGCGGGGTGTTCGTGCCGCGTCCTGTCGTGGACGGGCTGCCGGCGTGGGGCATGGCGACGGTCGTCCTCGTCCTCGGTGCATGGATCGTCCATTTGTGGAGCGGTCGCCGGCGGGCGACGAACACGCCGCGCCGGGTGCTCGTCTCGGGAGTGGCGACGTTTATTGCCCTTGCGGCGATCCTGCTGCTGGCGGGTGCGCGGGTCGCCGTCGAGGTGCCGGCGCTGGCGGGCTTCAACATTCGCGGCGGCGCCAGCCTGACGCCGGAATTCGCGGCGCTGCTCGCGGGCCTCACGGTGAAATTCTCGGCCGCCATCTCCGAGGTCGTGCGCGCGGGCATCCTGTCCGTGCGCGCCGGCCAGTGGGAGGCGGGCCGCGCGCTCGGCCTGCGCGACGGACAGATCATGTGGCGGGTGGTGCTGCCGCAGGCGCTGAGGGTCATCACTCCGCTCACCACCTCGAACTATCTCGACCTCATCAAGGATTCGAGCCTTGCGGTGGCGATTGGATATCCCGACCTCGTGAGCATCGTGAACACCACCGCCAACACCACCGGGCAGGCCTTCGAGGCGCTGCTGATCCTGATCCTCGTCTATCTCGCGATCAATCTCGGCGTGTCGGCGCTGATGAACCTCTATAATCGCCGCATCGCCCTGCGCGGGGAGGCGCCGGCATGACGGCGATCGAGCTCGCGGTCCCGCGACGCATGGCCCGCCCGCCCGGCCGCGCTCTGACGACACTGCGGCGCGGGCTGTTCGGCTCCTGGCTCAACGGCCTTGTCACGCTGGCGACCGTGGCGCTGCTGGCCGTCATCGTGCCGCCCCTGCTGCGCTGGCTGGTGATCGACGCCACCTGGAGCGGCAGTGCCGCCGATTGCCGTGCCGGAGATGGCGCCTGCTGGGCCTTCATCGCCGCCAAGATCCGCTTCATCCTGCTCGCCTTCTATCCGGCCGAGCTGCAATGGCGGCCGGTGCTTGCCTGCGTGTTGATGCTCGGCCTGCTCGCCGCCACAGCGCTGCCCCGCTTCTGGCGACGGGAACTGGCGATCGCCTGGCCTGCGGTGATTGCCGCATGCTGGCTGCTGATGGCGGGACTTCCGGGTCTCATCGCGCCGGTGTCGTCCAATCAGTGGGGCGGCCTGCCGGTGACGCTGATCATCTGGGCGGTGTGCTTCGCCTCGGCGCTGCCGCTGGCGGTACTGCTGGCGCTGGCCCGACGTTCGAACATGGCCGGTCTGCGCCTGCTGAGCGTCGCCTATATCGAGCTGATGCGCGGCATCCCCATGGTGGCGATCCTGTATTTCGCCATGCTGATCCTGCCGATGGCGCTGCCGGCCGGCCAGTCGATGGACAAGATCCTGCGCGCAATCATCATGATCGCTCTGTTCTGGGCTGCCTATATCGCCGAGGTGGTGCGCGGCGGACTGCAGGCGGTGCCGGAGGGGCAGAGGGAGGCGGCCGCCACGCTCGGCCTGGGCTATTGGCGGATCATGCAACTCGTCGTCCTGCCGCAGGCGCTGCGCGTGGTCATTCCCGGCCTCGTCAATCAGGCCATCGGCTTCCTGCTGGCCACCTCGCTGCTGGCGGTGATCGGCATCTTCGACCTGCTCAACGCCGCGAAGGCCTCGGCGGCCGATCCGAGCTGGCTCGGATTCTACGACGAGGCCTATCTCGTCGTCGCGGCGATCTATTTCGCCTTCGGCTATGGCGGCTCGCGCTACAGTCTGTGGCTGGAGCGGCGCCTGCACCGGGAACGACGCGACTAGAGGGACGGCGCGGCGGGCGGTCGCGTCGAGGGACGATGGGCGGCGAGCAGCGCCTGCGTGTACGGATGGCGCGGGGAGGCGAACAGCTCCTCGACCGGTGCCACCTCGCACAGCTCGCCGCGATAGAGCACGGCGATACGGTCGGCGAACCAGCGCGCCACCGCGAGATCGTGAGTGATGAACAGCAGCGACAAGCCGGTCTCCGCCTTGATGGTGCCGAGCAGCGCCAGCACGGAGGCCTGCACGGAGACGTCGAGGGCGGACACGATCTCGTCGCACAGAAGGAGCCGTGGCCGGGCGGCGAGGGCGCGGGCCAGCGCAACCCTCTGGCGCTCGCCGCCGCTGATCTGCGCCGGATAGCGCCACGCATAATCCTCCGGCAGGCGCACGGCGTGGAGCAGTTCGATGACCCGGCGCTCGCGCTCGGCCCGCGACAGGTCGAAGAACAGTTCGAGCGGCCGCTGGATCGCCTGTCCGACGCGATGCCGATGGTTCAGCGAGGCATCGGGATTCTGGAACACGATCTGTATCTGCCGCCGCAATTCGACGGAACGTTGCTGCGCCAGCGCCGGGAGCGCGCCGCCGCTGAAGAGGACGTGCCCGGCGCTGGACGGCTGCAGGCCGGCGACGATGCGCGCCAGAGTCGATTTGCCGCTGCCGCTTTCGCCGACCAGAGCGAGCGTCTCGCCCGGCCGCAGCGACAGCGAGACCTGCCGCAGCACCTCCGGCGCAGCCGGCGCACGCCCGAACAAGGGGCGCCGGTGGCCATAGCGTGCACTCAGCCCCTCGATCGCCAGCAGGGGCCGGGGCTCCGAGGGCACGGCATGGGTGGCCGGAAACAGCGCGTTCATGGCTGGATGGCCCGGAAAAAGCCGAGCCCGCCATGGTTGGTATCGAGCCGGCCCGCCTCCGGCCGGTCGCGATTGCGCCAGGGCGGCGGCTCGTCGAGCCTCGGCACCGCCGCCACCAGCCGGCGCGTATAGGCGTGCGCGGGCGCCTGGAGAATGGCGGCGGCCGAACCGCTCTCGACGATCCGTCCCTCCGACATGACATCGATGCGATCGCAGAGATCGGCGAGGGTCAGGAGATCGTGCGAGACGAAGACGAGGGTCACATTCGAGCGGCGGCGGATCTGCCACAGGAGCTCGATCAATCCTCGCCGAATCTGCGCGTCCTGCCCGGTTGTCGGCTCGTCGAGCAACAGGAGCCCGGGTTCGCTGGCCAGCGCCAGCGCCAGCGCGATGCGCTGCTGCTGGCCGCCGCTGAACTGGTGGGGAAAGCGCACGAGGGCGCCGTCGGGATCGGGGAAGCCGACGGCGGCCAGTTGCGCATGGGCGCGAGCTCGGCGCGCCGGCGCGTCGAGTTCCGGGCGGTGAGCACGCAGGACGTCGTCGAACAGGGTCGCGATCCGCCGCGTCGGGGTCAGGCTGGTGCCGCCGTTCTGCGGCACGAAGCCGATATGGCGACCGCGTAGGGCGCGCAGCCGCGCGGCAGGCAGGCCGAACAGCTCCTCGCCCTCGATCCGTATTTCTCCTGCGGCGATGCGCCGGCCCGGACGGTTCTCGCCGAGCAACAGCGACACCAGCGTCGACTTTCCGCAGCCGGATTCGCCGGCGAGGCCGACCGCCTCGCCGCGATGAATCTGCAGATCGAGATCGCGGATGACAGGCCGCCAGCCCGTCTGGTGCCGGTATTCGACCGTGAGGCCCTCGACGGCAACCAGCGGCTCTGGGGATGGCAAGGCGGATGAGATCATGATCCCGTTCCTCTAGCGGGCCGGCCCGAGCGCGCGGGCGATGCCGTCGGTCAGCACATTCACGGTGAGCACCAGCGCGGCGATGGCGAGGGCCGGCGCCACCACTGGCCAGATCGAGGCATCGAGCGCGCCGCGCCCCTCATTGATCATCGCGCCCCAATCGGGAGTTGGCGGGGGGGCGCCGAAGCCAAGAAAGGCCAGCGCGCCGATGAGGATCACCGCCCAGCCGGTGCGGATGGCGAACTCGACGAGCAATGTGCCGGCGACATTCGGCAGGATCTCATGCCATGCGATGGCGAAGCGACTCTCGCCGCGGGCTTTCGCCGCCAGCACGAAATCCTCTGCCACGAAAGCGAGCGCGGCGGCGCGCACGACGCGGGTCGAGCTCGGCACCGCGAGCAGCCCGACCGTGACGATCACGACGGGAATGCTGGGACCGAGCGCGCCGACCACCAGCAAAGCGAGGATGACCGAAGGAATGCTCGCCACGATTTCGAGAACGCGCATGCCGATTTCGTCGACGAGGCCGCCGGAATAGCCGAGCACCAGGCCGAGCCCGCCGCCGACCAGCACGGTGAGCGCCGCGGCGCTGCCGGACATCAGCAGGGCGGTACGCCCGCCATAGAGGACGCGGCTGAGCACGTCGCGGCCGAGCGTATCGGTTCCGAGAAGGTGCACCAGCGACGGCGGCTCCAGCGGGGAGCCGACGAAGATTTCTATCGGCGAGAACGGAGCGATCCACGGCGCGAGGGCGCTGGCCGCCACCGCCGCCAGGAGCAGCAGTAGCGCGAGGCGGGCCGCAGGCGGGAGGCGCGCCAGAAAGTCGCCGACCGCGCGACGTCGCGCGCCGGCGGGCGCCAGCGGCACGGTCGCGACAGGCTCGGCGAAACGCTTGCCGGGGCTCATGACGTCTGCGTCCGCAGCTTGGGGCTGAGCAGGGTGGTCGCGATGTCGGCGGCGAGATTCAGCGCGACATGCGTGCCCGACAGGATCAGGGCGATCGCCTGGATGATGGGGACGTCGTGGAAGCGCACGCCCTCGACCAGCAGCCGGCCGAGGCCGGGATAGTTGAACACCGCCTCGACGACCACGATGCCACCGACCAGCCAGGCGGCGTTGAGGGCGATGGCGTTGATCGCCGGACCGAGTGCGCTCGGCAGCGCGTGAGAGAGCAAGATCCGCACCGGCGGCAGCCCGCGTAGCCGCGCCACGCGCACGAAATCGGAATTGAGTACCTCGATCATCGAGTCGCGGGTCTGGCGCACCACATAGGCGGTCATCGCGGCATTGAGCGCGAGGACTGGCAACACCAGCATCCACAGCGCCTCCGTCCAGGAGTTCGCCTGGTCGATCAGCGCCAGCGGCGGAAGCCAACCCAGCTCCACCGAGAATACGACGATGAGGAATATGCCGATCACGAAATCGGGCACTGACATGGCGACGAGCACCAGCGCCGAGAGGGCGAGATCGAGTGGACCGTCGCGGGTGAGCGCGCAGGAAACACCGATGAACAGGCTCAGCGGGATGTGGATGGCCAGCACGAGGGCGCCGAGCAGGAATGTGTGGCGCAGAGGCTGGGCGAGCGTGTCGGCGACCGGCCGTTTCGAGACCATCGACACGCCGAGATCGCCTTTCACGACGTTGCCGAGCCACCGTCCGTAACGGACGATGGCCGGATCATGCAGGCCCATCTCGTTGCGCAGGATGGCGACGGATTCCGCTGTCGCCTCCCGCCCGAGTGCGCGCTGCGCGGTGTCGCCCGGCAGAATCTCGACGGCCGCGAAGATGACCGCCGAGATCACGAAGAACGAGACGAGCGACAAAAGGATCCGGCGCAGGACAAGCCGCAGCACCGGATCCGCCCCGCTGAGGCGCGAGGCGACCTCAGCCATCGATGGTGATCCCCGAGAAATCCTGGGATTCGAGCTTCGGGTGACGCTTCCAGCCCTTCACATTCGTCCGGCTGCCGCTGATCGTGTCGACGAAGAACGGGATGACGGTGCCGCTCTCGTCGCGCAGCAGCGCCTGCGCCCGCGCCAGGATCTCCGCCCGCTTCTCCTCGTTCACGGTGAGGCGCGCCTGCGCGATCAGCTGATCATAGGCCTTGCTGTACCAATGGGATTCGTTCCACTTCGAATCCGACAGGAAGGACAGGGTGAGCGCATCGTCCACCGTGGTGGCGTCCCACGACGTGGTGACGAACGGCTTCTTGAGCCACACATTGGTCCAGAAGTCGGCCGAGGGCGAGGTAACGATGTTGATGCGGATGCCGGCCGGCTCGGCCTGCGCCTTGTAGGCAGCGGCAAGCTCCGACAGGCCGGTGCCGTTGAAGGTGTGCAGCTCGACATCGATGCCGTTCGGGTGGCCGGCATCGGCGAGAAGCTTCTTCGCCGCCGCGATGTCGTACTTCCGCTGCTCGGTCTGCAGCGCGAATTTCTGCCACGGGCCGACCGGAAGGTCGTTGGCCACCACGCCGCGCCCGCCGGTGACAGCCTTGAGCAGCTGCTCACGGTTGGCGGCAAGCTTCAGCGCCTGGCGCACCCGCACATCGTCGAAGGGCGGGGTGTCCGAGAAGGCGGCGAGGCCGAACCAGCGCGAGGAGCGTGTGGTGTCGATCTTGACGTTCGCGTCCTTCTCCAGTCGCTGGAGGCCGACCAGCGGCAGTTCCAGCACGATGTCGACCTGCCCGTAGCTCAGCGCGGCGATGCGGGCCGCTTCCTCGGGAATCGTGCGGACCTCGACGCGGTCGACGCCCGGCCGGCCGGGCTGCCAATAGCCGGGATGCCGCACGAAGATGCCGGGATCCTCGCCGGGCACGAAGCGCTCGACCTTGAAGGGGCCGGTGCCGATGCCGGTGGTCTTGAGCTGCTCGGTGGTCTGCCCCTGCCGCACGATGCTGGCGAGGCGGTGGGTGAGCTGGAGCGGGAACTCCACGACCGGCTGGCGCAGCGTGAACTCGACGGTGTGGTCGTCGACGGCACGGATCTTGGCCGGATCGACGGCGCCGAGCACGGTGACGGCGCGCGAACCCAACGCCGGATCGAGGATGCGGTTGAAGGTGAACAGCACATCCGCGGCGGTGAACGGCGCGCCGTCGTGGAAGGTCACGTTCGGGCGTAGCTTGAAGGTCCAGACATCGCCGACATCGTTGGTGGACCAGGATTCGGCAAGCTGCGGCTTGGCCGAGAAATTCTCGTCGAGGGTGACGAGGCGCTCATAGACCAGGGTGATGCGGGCCTGATTGGCGCCGCTGCCGACGGTAAGGGCCGGGTCGAGCGTCGAGTTGGGGCCATCGGCGGCACCGCCGGCGATGCGCAGCGTCTTCACGCCGTTGGCGGCGCGAACGGCCGGAGTGCCGAAGGCGAAGGAGCCACCGAGCGCCGCTGCTCCGGCGAGGAGGCTACGGCGCGAGGGCTGAAACTGATCGAAAGCAGACATGGACGTCATCCGTGATGGGAGGCGGGGTCAGGAGGCGATCTCGTCGACGACCCAGCGGAGCTGGGCGATATGTTCGGGGCTGGCCCCGCAACAGCCGCCGAAGATGCGCGCCCCGCCGGCGCGCCAGTGGCGCGCGTGATCTGCGAACACCTGCGGAGGGAGGTCGTCGCGCAGCGGCGCCGACTGGTTCTCGTATTCTTCCCATTTGCCGGGATCGAGCTTGCGGTCCTTGTAGCCGGTGCGCTTGTTGAGGCCGGGCTTGAAGGCGTTGGCATAGGCGCCGAACGGTTTGCCGAGCGCGCCGAACTCCCCGAGCGCGGCGTCGATGCTCTCCGGCTGGCAGCAATTGGCGAGGAAGGCGGCGATGGGCAGGTGCGCCAGGGCCTCGACCGCCTCGGTGACGGTTTCCCCGCTCCACAGCCGGCCGGAATGATCCTCGTGCAGCGAGAAGGCGACCCACACCGGCTTGCCGATCTCGACCGCGGCGGTTGCCGCCGCCAGCGCCTCGGCCGAGCTCGACATGGTCTCGCAAATGTAGAAATCGACATAGGGGGCGAGCAATTCGGCCTGCTCGCGATAGCGCGGCAGCAGCTCTTCGAAAGGCAGCACCAGCTCGGGACGATAGCTGCGCGACAGCGGCGGCAGGCTGCCGGCAATCGCCACCTCCTTGCCGACTTCGTCGCGGGCGCGGTTGGCGAGTTCGCCGGCAAGGCGGTTCAGTTCCGCGTAGCGTTCACCGAGGCCGCCCTCGGTCAGGCGGTCGCGCAGGATGCCATAGGTGTTGGTGGTCACGACGTCGGCGCCGGCACGGATGAAGTCGGCATGCACGGACTGCACGGTCTGCGGCGCCAGCAGCAGGGCGGTAGCGGACCAGAGATCGGTCAGGATCGGCACGCGGCGCTTGAGAAGCTCGATGCCCGTGCCACCGTCGAGCAGCAGCGGGCGATCAAAGTCGAAGGTGGCCGTCATAGGAAAATACTCCAGCCCCGCTGATTGCCGGGGCCGGCCTATGGGGAGGTGGTTCATGTGAGTTGTCAATAAAAAATATAAATTATATAGAATATTGGTGCGACGCTGCACGTCCGCCGTTTCAAGGGACCGCATGACATGACCACCATCCTTTCAGCCGCTTCGATCGCGAACGCCGCTCCGGTGAGCGACAGCCTTGCGGATCCCCTCGAGGTCATCTTCCGGCACATCGCCGAAGGGGCGGCCGAGCGCGACCGGCTTCGCCTCCATCCCCACGACGCGGTGAAGGAACTGAAGCGAGCGCGCTTCGGCGCGCTGAGCCTGCCGCGTGAGGAAGGCGGCGGCGGCGCGGGGCTGCGGCAGGTGATCGAGCAGGCGATCCGGCTCGCCGAGGCGGACGCCAATGTGGCGCACATCTTCCGCAACCATTTTCTGTTCGTCGAGCGCTTCCTCGCCACCGGCCCGGACGTCCGACGCGATGCCTGGCGCCGTGCCGTGCTGGGTGGCGCGATCGTCGGCCTCGCCAGTACCGAGCTGGACCGCAAACAGACAGGCGGCGCCTCGGATTTCAGCACGCTGCTGACCCCCGACGGCGCCGGTCACCGGCTCGACGGCCGCAAATATTACAGCACCGGCACTTTCTACGCCGATCTCGTGCTGGTGCGGGCGACCATCCCGGGGCAGGGCGGCACTTCCGTGGTGATCCCGACCGACCGTGCGGGCGTCGAGCGCATCGACGACTGGGACGGCATCGGCCAGCGCGTCACCGGTAGCGGCACGACGGTGTTCTCCAATGTCGCCGTCGAGCCGCAGGAGGTGCTGCCGGACGGCGGCAACCCGCCTTATCTGCTGCCGTTCACCTCGACGCTGGCGCAGGTCTACGTCACCGCCATCATCGTCGGCATCCTGCGGGCGGCTAAGCGCGACGCCGCCGACCTGCTGAAGGGGCGCGGCCGCAATTTCTACTACGCGCCGAGCGAGCGGACCGTCGACGACCCGATTCTTCTGCAGGCCTTCGGGCGGCTGTCCGGCGATGCCTTCGCCGCCGAACTCGCGGTGCTGGCGGCCGCCGACGCGCTCGAGCGCGTCTCGAGGGCGCGCGAGGAGGGGCGGACCGATCTGGAGGAGCTCGCCCATGAGGCCGCGCTGATCGCCGCCAAGGCGAAGATCGTGGTCGACGAACTGGCGCTGCGCTCGACGACGGCGCTGTTCGACGTCGGCGGCGCCTCGGCGGCGCTGCGCGAGCGCGGGCTCGACCGCCACTGGCGCAACGCCCGTACGCTCGCCTCGCACAATCCGGCGAGCTACAAGGCGCTGGCGGTCGCCGGCTACGAGATCAACGGCACCCGCCTGCCGTCGCTCGGCTTCTTTTGAACGCGACGGAGGAACCGACCGTGAGCGAGCGCAGCCTGCATCTCAACATCAACATCCTCAATTCCGGATTCCACAGCGGCGCCTGGCGCGCGCCGGCGGCGGATGCGCGGGATTTCCTCGACATCAACCATTATGTCCGCGCCGCCCGGACCGCCGAGCGTGGCACATTCGACGCCGTGTTTCTCGCGGACACGCCGAGCTTTTCCGACCGGCCGGAATACCGGCCTTTCAACGCGCTGGAGCCGACGGTGATCCTCACCGCCATCGCCGCCGCGACCTCGCATATCGGGCTGATCGGCACCGCCTCCACCAGTTACAACGATCCCTACAATCTGGCGCGCCGCTTCGCTTCGCTGGATCTGGTGAGCAATGGCCGCGCGGGCTGGAACGTCGTCACCACCGCGGATTCCGGCGCCTCGCGCAATTTCGGCTTTGACGGCGCGGGGGCGCATGCCGACCGCTACGAGCGCGCCGCCGAGTTCACCGAGGTGGTGAAGGCGCTGTGGGGCAGCTGGGAGCCCGACGCCTTCATCGGCGACAAGGCGAGCGGGCGCTTCGTCGACGTCTCGCGTGTTCATCCGATCGAGCATCGGGGCCGGCATTTCCGGGTGCGCGGGCCGCTGTCGGTGCCGGGCTCGGCGCAGGGGCGGCCGGTGGTCGTGCAGGCCGGGGGCTCGGATGACGGGCGCCACCTCGCCGCGCTGCATGCCGACGCCATCTTCTCCGTGGCGCACACGCCCGAGGAAGCGATCGCCTTCGCCGACGACATACGCGCCCGTGCCCGCGCGCTGGGACGCCGCGATACCATCGTCTTCCTGCCAGGGTTGGGCACGACGCTCGCCCCCACCGAGGCGGAAGCGCGTCGGCGACAGCAGGAGCTGTTAGAGCTGATCGATCCGGTCTACGCGGTCGCCCGCGTCGCCGGGTTGTTGCAGGTCGATCCGGGACGGCTTTCGCTCGACAAGCCGCTGCCGGACGATCTCGTGGTGCCGCCCGACGGCATGCAGACGTTCTCCGCTGCCACGCTGGCGCTTGCGCGCCGCGACCGGCTGACGGTGCGCGATCTGGTGCGCATCCTCGGCGGCAGCACCGGCCACCGACTGTTCGTCGGCACGCCGGAGCAGCTTGCCGACGACATCGAGCGCTGGTTCCTCGCCGGTGCCGCCGACGGCTTCAATCTGATGCCGGATGTGGTGACCGACGGCCTTGAAATCTTCGTCGATCATGTCGTGCCGCTGCTGCGGCGGAAGGGCATCTTCCGCTCGCACTACGAGGGCGCGACATTGAGGGAGCGTCTCGGCCTCGAACTGCCGCCGCGGCTGCCATCGCCGGCGGCCGAGACGATTGTCGCTGCCTCTTGATCAAACCGTCCGTGCGGGTGGCCGGCGTTCGCTCGGTCGCCCGCTCGTGCCGGCGCTGCAGAACCAGCGACGGCACGTCGACCCGGACGGCGTAGGCGGTGCCGGCAGTCGGTGAGCCGGCGCCGATGGGGCCTCAGGCCGGGCGGTGCTTGCGCGTCAGCTCGGAATCCTTCGGATATCGGGGAGCTGGGGCTGACACCTTGTCGAGCCGGGCCCGGGCTTCGGCCGGCAGCTGCCAACCGCTGGCGGCAAGGTTGGTGCTGAACTGCTCGACCGTGCGAGCGCCGAGGATCACGCTCGGCACGGCCGGCTGCTCCAGCAGCCAGCGTATGGCGACACTCGCCGGCGAGCGGCCGAGTTCTGCCGCCACGTCCAACAGGGTGCCAAGGGTCGCCTCGCTGTTGGGGGACAGGAAGGGAATGCGGTTGCTGAATCCCTGTCCGTCCTGCGAGCGCGTGCCGGCGAGCGTCTCGCCGACGCCGCGATACTTGCCGGTGAGCAGGCCGCCGGCCAGCGGTCCCCACGGCACCACGCCGACCTGCTTGCGTTCGGCGACGGGAATGATCTCGTCCTCGATGTCGCGCACCAGCAGATTGTACTGGGGCTGGTAGATGACGAAGCGCGCGAGGTTGCGCGTCTCGCTGATCCAGATCGATTCCAGCAGTCGCCACGCCTCGAAGTTCGAGCAGCCGATATAACGGACCTTGCCCTGCCTCACGAGATCGTCGAGCGCGCGAAGCGTCTCCTCCAGCGGCGTATCGGGATCGATGTGGTGGACGTAGTAGATGTCGAGATAGTCGGTACGCAGGCGCGACAGGCTGTCCTCGACCGCCCGCAGGATATGCGCGCGGGAGGTGCCGCCATTGTTCGGGGCCGGCGTGACCGGATTGCCGAACTTCGTCGCGATCACCACCTCGTGCCGCCGGTCGCGCAGCAAGTCGCCGATCAGCGTTTCGGAGGCGCCCTTGGCGTAGGTGTTGGCGGTGTCGATGAAATTGACCCCGGCTGCCAGCGCGGCATCGAGAATGGCGCGCGCCTCCTCGGCTCCTGTCTCGCGACCGAAGGTCATGGTTCCCAGGCAGAGTTCGGAAACCTTTAGCCCGCTCAAGCCGACATTATTGTATTTCACGTTGAAGCTCCGATGGATCCTTGGAGGTCGTCTGCCGCGTCGGCGTCGCGATATTCGTCGCCGTAGAGTTCCTTGTCCTCATAGGCGAGGATGGCCTGCCAGTGCCGTTCGACGTCGCTGACGAAGAGCGTCGAGGCGAGCTGGTGGGCGAGCCAGACCGCGCCGTCGCTCACCTGCGGAATGTCGCTGCTCACGCGGCCCAGGCTCATGGTCGCCCCGTGATTGAAGCAGTGGATGTCCTTCAGGAAGGGGGCCGCGCCTGGGGTCTTCTCAAGGAACTCGAACGAAGGGCCAAGGAAGGGGTAGCGCTCGAGCTCCTCGTCCTCGTCCCCGATCGCCGGCGGCAGCCGGTCGCGCCAGAGCGCGATGTGCTCGGCAAAGTCGGCGATCTCCGCCTGCCGGGCGACGTCGACATCGAAGCCGGTCGCCGTGATGATGAGGTCGGCGGCGATGCGCCGGCCGTCCTTCGCCACGATGACGGCGGTGTCGCCGTGAGCCTCGATCCGCTCGATATGGAAGCTGAAGTGGAAATAGGCGTTCGGATGCCGGCTGACGCGCAGTACCGAAGGGCGTGGGGCCGGCGAGCGGTAGGATTCGGTATAGCGCTTGATCTTCCACTGCCATTCCGGCGACAGCGCCGGATAGCCATAGGTGAAACCATCGACGCCCACGGCCCGCATCTTGTTGATGCCCAGCATCTTCGGGCGCCGGGCGAGGATGCGGGCCTCGGCGGCGCCGTTCTCCAGCGCGGTGGCGGCATTGTCCATGGCCGAGGCGCTGGCGCCGACCACGACGACGCGCTTCCCGGCCAGCCGGGCGAAATCGATCGGGTCGATCGAATGCGCCCATAGATGCCGTGGCAGCGCGGCGACCAGTTCCGGCGTGCGCACGCCGCCGAGCCCGTTGCGCCCGGTCGCCAGCACGAGCTTGCGCGTGAGGATGAAGGGCTGCGCCGCGCCTTCCACATGGAGTTTCAGCACGCCCTCGAATGGCTCGATGCGCGTCAGCCGCACGCCGTTTTCGACCGGCAGGTCGAGCACGGTGCGGTACCAGGTCAGGTAGTCCATCCATAGAGGGCGCGGGATGCGCCCGAGTGCCTCCCAGCCGGCGACACCGTGCTGGGCGGTGTACCAGGCACGGAAGGTCAGGCTCGCCATGCGCAGCGAGGGGCCGATCAGCGTCTTCTCCGAGCGCAGCGTCTCCATACGCGCATAATCGATCCACGGCCCTTCCGTGCCACGCGCCTTGCCGTCGAGCATGCGGAAATTCAGCAGGCCGATCTGGCGCATGGCGAAGGCGGCCGCGAGGCCGCACATGCCGGCGCCGACGATGACGACGTCGCTGACCTTGCCGTGAACGGGATGGACGGTTTCCGGCACCCAGTTCTTCGGCGGATAGTTGATATAGGCCAGTTCCTCGCGGATGCGGTCTTCCAGGAGACGAAGTCCGTTCTCCTGCGCGTCCGGCCGGCGCGGTTGCAGATTGACGATCGACACGGCGGCCTCACTCCGCCGGCGCGGGGCGATAGGGGTGGCCCATCGTCCAGGGGTCGGCGAGCTGGCCATTCAGGTAGAAATTGCCGACCGCGTGGTATTTCCAGCGGATGCCGTCATGCAGCGTGTGGGTGCGGGCGTTGCGCCAGTGGCGGTCGAGATTGTGACGGGCGTGGGTCGCCTGGGTGCCGGCGAGCTCGAACAGCTTGCTGCTGGCGGCAAGCGCGACGGCGGTGGTGAGGATCTTCGCCTCTGCCACCGCCACCAGTGCCTTCGCGGCATCCGCCTCGCGGCCGGAGACGATGGCCTCGTCGATCAGGCGGCCGGCACGGTCCTGAAGCGCTTCGGCCGCATGATATTGAACCGTCACCTCGCCGATGTCGCGCACGGCGATGGGGTCGTCGGCCGCACGGGCGATGCCGCTGCCGCGGGCGGGATGCGCGAGCGTCGAGACGAAGCGGATCGTGTCGTCCAGCGCGGCCTTGGCGATGCCGAGATCGATGGCGACATGAATGAACTGCGCCACGGCGCTCGCCGTGTGAATCCGGTCGTCGCGGGCGCTGCGCGGATAGACGAAATGGGCATCGACCAGAACACCGTCGAGTTTCACCGTGCCGCTCGCGGTGATGCGCTGGCCGAAACCATCCCAATCGTCGATCACCTCGAGCCCCGGCGTCTCGCGCGGCACATAGGCGTTCCAGTCATTGCCGTCCTCGTCGGTGCCGGTCAGCGACACCCAGCGGGCGAACAGTGCACCGGTGGCATAGACCTTGGTGCCGTCGATGCGGAAATGGTCGCCGAGGCGGGTAAACCGCGTCTTGTGTTCCTTGCTTGTCTTGCCGCCGGGCTCGGCGGTCGCGTTGCCGAACAGGCGACCCTGCAGGAACTCGCCAAGAATGAACGACCTGAGGTCTTCTTCCGCCAGGACACGCAGCTTGTCGGCGGCCGAGAAGTGGCTTTGCGGGATCTGCGCGATCGAGGGATCCGCTGCCGCGATCAGCGCGACGACGCGTCCGAGCGTGACATAGGAGGCGCCTGCGCCACCATGGGCCTTGGGAACGGTGATGCCGAGCAGACCGGACGCCGACAGGCGCTTCAGCTCGTCCCACGGCAGAATGCGCTCGCGGTCGCGCTTGCCGGCGTCCCGCGCGAAATCCTCCGCGAGCGCGGCGGCGATCGCCAGAGCCTCGTCGTCGCTGCGGATAAGGTGAACGGCAGGCTCTTCCGCTGCCTCGACCCGCCGCTGCGCGGCAACCGATTTATCGAGCATTCTGGACACTTTCTGGCTGAAGCGGGCAGGGCCCTGTGCGAGAGGCGTGGCGGATCAGTCGCGCGGGGCGGTCTGCCGGGCGAACTGGTCGGTGTAGCCCGCGGCGGCGTCGACCTTCTTCTTGATGATGCCGTTGGCGAAGAGGATGTCGGCGATCTCCTGCTGACGACCCAGCAATTTGGCGTCGAGCGGCTGGAATTCGCCCTGGTTGCGGCCGGCCTGCGCCTTGGCCTTCTCGGGCGTGAACTTCACCTTCTCGGCGTAGATGGTCTCCACCGCCGGAAGGTTCTGGCGATACCAGCCCCAGGTGTCGCGGATGCGCGAGAGGAAATCGCCGAGCGCGGCGCTCTTGACGGGGTCGGTCAGCACGTCGCCGCGGGTGGCGAACACGGTGAGGCCGGGAATGTTCAATTCGTCGCTGTCGAGCAGGACACGGGCTTCGCCCTTGTCGAGCGATTCCTTCACCCGCACATAGTCGCCGGAATAGGCGTCGACCTGCCCGGAATTGAAGGCAGCGGCGGCCTGATGGCCATCGCCGAGGATGACCGGCTCGACATCCTTTTCGGTCAAGCCGGCCTTCAACACGGAGAGCGCGTAGACGAGGTGGTTGACGCCGCCGACATTGAAGGCCCAGCTCTTGCCGCGCAGATCGGCAAGGCTGTTGATGTTGGCGCTGTTGCGCACTGCCGTGACGTCCGATGTCTTGCGATAGGCGGGGTCGGTGTTGCGCCACGCCGCGACGATGCGGAACGGCGCGGTCTCGGCCGTCCAGTCCTTCGGGCTGCGCGCCTGTTCGAGGATCAGTGAGGTATCACCCAGCCAGGCGACATCCAGCGAGCCGGAATGCAGCGCCGCGAGTTCGGGGGTGGGGCCGACGAGCACCGCCCATTCCAGGTCGAAGGGCGCATCCTTGAGGGCGCCCGACGCCTCGACGATCGCCGGAAAGCCGGGGTCCTGGGTGCCGACCACCAGCCGGGGGCGAGGTGTCTGCGCGGTGGCGGTGCCGGCAATGGCGAGCGCCAGCGCGCCACCCAGAACGAACCGGCCCAGCCGGTGAAACGCGCGACGACGGGTGAGGGACATGTTGGAACTCCAGAGGCAAAAGGGCAGGCAAAGGCAGCGCTACTGCGCCGCCGCGCCGCCGATGGTGAAGACGTTGTAGTCGCCGGAAAAACCGGCGTTCACGTCGACCTTGTTCTTGATGAAGCCGCGCTCGAACAGCACATCGGCGATGTTCTGCTCCTCCTTGAGGAGCTTGGCGTCGATCGGCACGAACTGGCTCTTGTTGCGGCCAGCCTGCGCCTCCGCCTTCTCGGGCGTGTACTTGACCTTGTCGACGTAGATCTTGGCCACGGCGGGCAGATTGGCGTCGTACCAGGCCCAGAGCTTGCGGCCGCGCTCGAGGAAGTCGGCCAGCTGCTTCTTGCGCTCGGGATCCTGCAGCACGTCCTGACGGGTGGCATAGACGGTGAGGCCGGGGATACCGAGATCATCGCCATTGAGCAGGATGCGCGCCTCGCCCTTGTCGACCAGCTCCTTCACCCGGACGAAGTCGCCGGAATAGACCTCCGTGCGCCCGGCATTGAAGGCGGCCGCCGCCTGGAAGCCGTCGCCGAGCTGAACGGGCTCGATGTCGCTCTCCTGAAGGCCGGCCTTCACCAGCGACAGCACATATTGCAGGTGGTTGATGCCGCCATAGTTGAACGCCCATTTCTTGCCGCGCAGATCGGCCAGCGACTTCACATCGGCGCTGTTGCGGACCACGGTGACGAGCTGGCGGAATTGCGGATCGAAGTTGCGCCAGCCGGCGACGATGCGCAGCGGGGCGGTGTCGGGCGTCCAGGGCGTGGTACTCTTGGCCTGTTCGAGGATGAGCGAGGTGTCGCCGAGCCAGCCGATGTCGACCGATTTGGAATAGAGCGCGGGGAATTGCGCCGCCGGTCCCGGCAGCACCGCCCATTCCACCTCGTAGGGGGCGTCCTTGTAGGCGCCGGACGCGTCGGCGATGTGCGGAAAGCCGGCGTCCTGTGTGCCGACGATCAGCTTGGGTTTCGGCTTGGCGTCCTGGGCGGCCGCCACACCGGGCACGGCGAGGAGCGCGCCGGCGAGAGGAAGGGAGAGGCCTGTCGCCAGCAGGTTGCGGCGGGTGATGGTCATGGGAAGGTTCCTTGGAAATGTCCGGGCGGGCGATCCGTTGCGGACCGCGGGTCAGTCGTGCCGCGCCGGCTGCGAGATGACGCCCAATTCGTCGAGCAATCGCTGACGCAACGTGCCGAAGCGGGCATCGGTGCGCAGCCGGGGCTTGGACAGGTTCACGCGGACATCGAGCGTGATGCGCCCGGCATTCAGCACGATGATGCGATCGGCGAGCACGATGGCCTCGTCCACGTCGTGGGTGACGAGTACCACCGCCGGGTGGTGACGCTCCCAGAGCTGGGCGACGAGATCATGCATGCGCATGCGGGTGAGCGCGTCGAGCGAGGCGAACGGCTCGTCCAGAAGGAGCAGGTCCGGTTCCACCGCCAGCGCGCGGGCGAGCGCCACGCGCTGGGCTTCGCCGCCCGACAGCGTCTTGGGCCAGGCATCGACATGCTGGCCGAGCCCGACCTCGCGCAGGGCGGCGATGGCGGTCTCGCGTGCCGGGCGGTTCTGGTCGTGGCCGATGACCACGTTCTGCCAGACCCGCTTGGCGGGGACGAGCCGGGGCTCCTGGAACACCACCGAGCGCGCCGTGGGCACCTGCACCGTGCCGGCGTCCGCGCGGTCGAGGCCCGAGAGGATACGCAGGATCGTGGTCTTGCCGGTGCCGGAATGGCCGAGCAGCGCGACGAATTCCCCCGGCGGAATCGACAGGTCGATGCCGCCGAGCACCTCGCGGCCGGAGAAGACCCGGCGTACGTCGCGCAGATGGACCGCCATGTCGGTGGGGGCGCCCGCCGGCTGCGGGTCGAGCGGGTGGAGGGCAGGGCTAGCCGAGGACAATATCGGTCCTCCAGGGCAGGAACAGGCGCTCGACGAAGGTCATGAACGCGGCCAGCGCCAGCCCGAGCAGGGCGTAGACGATGATGCCGGCGATGATGATGTCGACGCGCTGGTTCTGGTTGGCGATGGTCAGGATGTAGCCGATGCCGGAGCGGGCGTTGATCTGCTCGGCGGCGACCAGCGCCAGCAGCGACGAGCCGGCCGAGTAGCGCAGCCCGACGAGGATCGAGGGCAGCGCGGTCGGCAGGATGATGCGCCGGGCCAGCTTCTTGTGGTCCAGCCCGAAGATGATGCCGGCCTCGATCAGCTTGTTGTCGATACCGCGCACGCCGGCATAGGTGTTCAGATAGATCGGGAAGGCGGTGGCGGTGATGATCAGCGCGATCTTCGCCGTCTCGTTGATGCCGAACCACACGATGAACAGCGGGATCAGCGCGATGGACGGCACCATGCGCAGCATCTGCATCGGTCCGTCGAACACGTCGTCGCCGAGCTTCCACAGGCCGGCGAACAGGCCGAGGGCGAGGCCGAGCGAGCCGCCGATCACCAGGCCGGACAGCGCGCGAGCACTGGAGGTGACGATGGCGCTCTGCAATTCGCCGGTGACGATCAGCTCATGAAACGCCGCGAGGATGGCGGTCGGCGGCGGCAAGACATAAGTCGAGACGAGGCCGGCTTCCGACACGAACTGCCAGGCGGCGAGAATGAGAACCGGTACCAGCAGCCGGGTGGCGCGCCGTTGCCAGGGCGAAGCCTGCCGCCACCGTGTGCTCCTCGCTTCGCCGGGGCTGAGATCCTGAAGCTGCGGCGAACGCGAAATGCGGCCGCCGGCAGGTGCCCGCGACCGGGCGACGCTGGCGCCCTCCGCGAGCGTTGCGAGTGCGTCCGTCACCGTGCGCCTCCGTCCGTGCCTGCCGAGCGTGCGCCGGCAAGCGGAAAGCGCCGGAAGGGCGTGGTGTCGTCGCGTTCGACCTGGTCGGCGAGTTGCACCTCCCAGGCGAGGTGCTCACGGAACAGCGCGTGCCGATCCTCGGTATCGGCCTGATAGGCGTTGAGGCGGATGTCTTCATTGACGGCGTCGAGCGCCCGCGCGGCGCCGGCTTCGAGCGGAAGGCCAGCGGCCTTCCAGGCGGCGGTGCCACCCGTCAGCACCTTGACGGGGCGGCCGGTAATGGCCGCCGCCTCCGCCGCCGCCAGCGCGGCCAGCGCGCGATCCGGTCCGGCGATGACGACCGGCCCGGGGCCGCCCAGCTTCCTCAAGCTGTCGGCGAAGCGGGCGCGGATGGCGAAAAAGGCGCCGGGGATGTGCCCGAAACGATAGGCCCGGCTGGTGTCGAGGTCGATTACCGTCGCCGCGTCGCGCTCCAGCAGCGCCGACAGCGCGGCGACGTCGATGGTCGCGACGTCCGGCACCGTGCCCAGCACGGATACGGGTTCCGGTCCGGTCTCCAACGCGCCGTCAAGGCCGTCGGCATAGACGTAGACCTCGCCCCAGCCGATCTGGATCAGCCAGGACGCGGTGATGGTGGCGCGGATTGCGTCGGGACCGTCGATCAGCACCAGGCGGGCGTTGCGCGTCGCGACCCAGCGGTCCAGCCCCTGCACCAGCTGCCCGCCCGGCGTCGAGTACGAGCCGGGAAGATGGCCTGCCTCATATTCCTCCTGCCGCCGGACATCGAGGCGATAGAGGCTGCGCTCACCGGCTTCGGCGACGAACCGCCGATACGTGTCCCCATCGATGCGCCGCACGCCGAAGCGTTCGGTCAGTGTGGTGACGGATTGCTGCGCCCGTTCGAGATCGCGCGGCCCCGGTATCGGCAGTTCGCGCCGTTCGCCATGCGCGAGCTGATGGCCCTCCAGCAGCCAGGCCATGGTGCCATTGGCGAGCGAGACGACGCGGTTGGGCACGCCGGCATTGATCAGCGCCTGCGCGCCGATGATGCTGCGGGTGCGCGCGGCGCAATTGACCACGATGAGCTTTTCCGGCTGGTCGGCGAACTGGAAGGCGCGCTGCACCAGCTCGGCGCCCGGCGCGGCGAAGGCTCCCGGGATGCTCTTCTCCTCGAACTCCGACAATGTCCGGCTGTCGAGCACCACGAGATCTTCGCTGGCATCGAGCTTCGCCTTCAGCTCGGCGACGGAGATGTGTGGCGTGCCGTATTCGCGTTCGACGAACTCGCCGAAGCTCTTGCTGACCGAGCTGATGTCGGTGAACACCTCGTGCCCGGCGCGCCCCCAGGCGGCGAGGCCGCCTTCGAGCCGGCGAACATCGGAGTAGCCGAGTTCGCGCAGCCGGATCGCCGCGCGGGCCGCGAGGGCGCCGTCGCCAGCGTCGAACACCACTACCGGCGTCGTGCGGCGCGGCACCAGAATGCCGATGCGCACCTCCAGCCGGCTGAGCGGCGCGGAAACCGAAAGGAAGATGTGACCTTCGGTGGAATGTACTCCCTCCTCGCGTACATCGAGAAGAGCGACTTCGTTTTCGGACGTCAGAAGGTTGTGAAGATCCAGTACGGAAATCGTGTCGTATTTCCTCGAATTGTTTCCCCCGGCGGCGCTCGAAGACTCACTGGCAGTCCGCTCATTTCGCGCAATAGTTGAATCGTGGGCGAGAACGTCTGACATGATCTGTGCCTCAGGCTGATTGAAGTGCTTGGTGACGCGCAGCGGACTATTGACACCAGAGATTCTAAAAGTCTATGGAAAAAATAGATTAATTCGAGCCATCGCCGCATGCGTGGCGACCTCCCATGACGTCCGAAGGTGCTTCATGTCCCGTGATCCGCAATCACCGGCGCCGGCCGGCCCCGCAGGTACGGCGGACGAGCTGACGCCGCGCGAAAGGCTGGCGCGGCGGAGCTTCCTGGTCGGCCTGTTCCTGCCTGTCCAGAGCAGCGGATGGAGCTTTTCGAGCCTTCCCAGGAGCACCACCTGGCGCTTCGAGTACATCCGGACTCTGGTGCAGAGAGCGGAGGCGCTGGATTTCGATCTGGTGTTCGGGCTTGCCCAGTGGTTGAAGAAGGACGGCTACGGCGGCGATCTCGCCTATCGCGGCACCTCGCTCGATCCCTTCATCACCACCGCCGCTCTGGCGAGCGCGACGCAGCGCATCGCCCTCATCTCGACCGTGCATACGCTCTATGGCCTGCATCCGGTCCAGCTGGCGAAGTATGGCGCCACGCTCGACCACATCACCGGCGGGCGCTGGGGTGCCAATCTCATCACAGGTCACCGCACCTCCGAGTGGGGCATCTTCGGCAAAGAGGAGATCGAGCACGACCTGCGCTACGACATGCTGGGCGAGTTCACCGAATTCCTGGAAGCGCTCTGGCTGCGCGACGAGAATCTGAACCGCACCGGCCGCTTCTGGTCAGCTGCCGATGCCTACATCACGCCGCGTCCGGTGGACGGGCGCCCCATTCTCGTGACGGCAGGCACCTCGCCGGCGAGCATCGCCTATGCCGCGCGGCACGCCGACCTGATGTTCATCACCAGCCCCGGCGGCGCGGAGATCGACGCTGCGGTGGCGGCCCTGCCGGCGTTGACCGGGGCGGTTCACGCACAGGCCGCCGCGCAGGGGCGCCGGGTGCGTCCCATCATCAATCCGCTCATCATCTGCCGGGACACCGAGCGCGAGGCGCGCGCCACCTATGACGCCATTCTCGCCCATGGCGACGTCGAGGCCGCGCAGCGCTCGCTGGCCCGCGGCGACACCAAGTCATGGGCCAAGCACACGCTGGAGCAACGCATCGTCGGCGGCAACGTCCAGCTCATCGGCTCACCCGAGCAGGTGGCAGAGGGCATCTTGCGGCTGCGACAGGCGGGTTGCGACGGCATCCAGGTGAGCTTCTTCGATTTCGAGCCCGATCTCGAGCATTTCGGCCGCCGTGTGCTGCCGCTCCTCGCGCAAGCCGGGCTTCGCAACTTTGCCGGCGTTCCGGCCGACCAGGCCGTGGCCTGACCTTCCCTCTTGCCGGCGCAACGCACGCGGCAATCCCCAGGAGCCTTGCTTTATGACGTACCGTTATCTCGGGCGGAGTGGCGTGAAAGTCTCGCCGCTCTGCCTTGGCGCCATGATGTTCGGCACGGCGACCGACGAGGCCGTGGCGGGCGAGATCATCGCATCCGCGCGCGCCAGCGGCGTCAATTTCATCGATACCGCCAACAGCTATGGGAAGGGGCGCTCGGAGGAGATCGTCGGCCGGCACATTGCGGGCGATCGCGACCGCTGGGTGGTGGCGACCAAATTCGGCAGCAAGATCGGCGAGGGCCCCAATGAGGGCGGGATCTCCCGCAAATGGATCGTGCAGGCGGTCGAGGCGAGCCTCAAGCGGTTGGGCACCGACTATATCGACCTCATCTACTTCCACCGTGCCATCTTTGACTCCCCTCTGGAGGAATCCGTACGCGCGCTGGGTGACCTGATCTCGGCCGGCAAGATCCGCTACTATGGCGTGTCGAACTTCAGGGGCTGGCGGATTGCGGAAGTCGCGCGCCTCGCCGATGCCAACGGCATCGATAGGCCTATCGCCAGCCAGCCCTTGTACAATCTCGTCAACCGCTCGGCCGAGCAGGAGGAACTGCCCGCCGCGCGCTATTACGGGCTCGGCGTGGTGCCGTACAGCCCGCTGGCGCGAGGCGTCCTCACCGGCAAATACGCCGCCGACGCGCCGCCGCCCGCCGAAAGCCGCGCCGGCCGGGAGGACAAGCGGATCCACGAGGTCGAGTTCCGGCCGGAATCCCTGCGCATCGCCCAGCAGGTAAAGCTCCAGGCCGAGTCCAAGGGCTTCAATGCCGCCGACCTCGCCCTTGCCTGGGTGCTCAACAATCCGGTCGTCGTGTCGGCCATCGCCGGCCCGCGCACGCTGGAGCAATGGAAGAGCTACGCCCGCGCCCTCGAATACCCGTTCTCGCGCGAAGACGAACAGCTGATCGATGGGCTGGTGCCCGCCGGTCATCCCTCGACGCACGGTTTCACCGACCCCAGCCATCCGGTTGAAGGCCGTTCGTCCCGCGCGTGAGCGCCGGCCCAATCCCGATCGACAGCAGGAATGATCCAATGGACCTCCAATTGACCGGCAAGCGCGCCATCATCACCGGTGGCAGCAAGGGACTCGGGCTCGCCGCCGCGCATGCGCTGGCGGCGGAGGGCGTCGATATCGTCATCGCCTCCCGCAACCAGGATGTGGCCAAAGCTGCCGCCGCCGAGGTCGCGGCACGCAGCGGGCGCCGGGTCGTGGCCATCGCGACCGACACCGGAGACGACGCCTCCGTGCGGGCGCTGGTCGAGCGCGCGGTGGAGGAGCTGGGCGGCATCGACATTCTCGTCAACAGCGCATCGAACCAGCAGGTCGGGCGCGGCTATCAACGGCTGGCGGAGACATCCGACCAGGTGTTCTGGGACGACGTGAACATCAAGGTCGTCGGTTATCTGCGCACCGCCCGCGCCGTGGCGCCGCATCTCGTCAAGCAGGGCTGGGGGCGTATCATCAACATCAGCGGCCTCGGTGCGCGGCAGGCGCAGTCCATCGTGCGGACGATCCGCAATGTCAGCGTTTCGGCGCTGACCAAGAATCTCGCCGATGAACTCGGGCCGCACGGCGTCAATGTCACGGTCGTGCATCCCGGGACCACGCGTACCGAGACACTGCGCCAGCGCTTGCAGGCGCAGGCCGACCTGCAAGGCGTCGACGTCGCCGAACTGGAGCGCACGAAGTTCAAGAACTCCATCGGCCGCATCGTCGATGCGAGCGAGGTCGCCGACGTCATCACCTTCCTTGCCTCGCCGCGCAGCGTGGCCATCAACGGCGACGCCATCGCCGTCGGCGGTGGCCAGCCTGGCGTCGTCCATTACTGAGAGGCCGACCACATGGCTGCCCCCGCATTGCCCACCGGGCCCGACGCACTGGTCGACGCCTTCGCCGACATCTCCGTCGCGGTCATCTCCGACGCGCTGGACAATCTGCGCCTGCCCAACACGCTGATCGACGACGTGAAACCGATCGTCGGTCGGCGGGTGGTTGGCCGGGCCTATACGATCGAGCGCATCATCCTGCCGGTGAACGCGACGCAGGCCGAGATCGAGCCGAGCCTCGCGCTGGGTGTGCAGAAGGCGATCGACGCCGCCAGGCCGGGCACGGTGGTCGTGCTCGCCTCAGGCGGAGCCGACCGCAACTCCACCTGGGGCGGCAATATGGGGCTGCGGGCGGCGCTGCTCGGCGTTGCCGGAGCCGTCACCGACGGACCGTTGCGCGATATCGACGAGGCCGAGGAAATCGGTCTTCCCGTCTTCGGCACCGGCCTGAACCCGCGCCGCTCCATCGGAAGGCTGGCGACGGTCGCCATCGACGTTCCCGTCATCCTCAACGGCGTGCGCATTCGGCCCGGTGATCTCATCGTTGGCGACCGCGACGGGGTCATCGTGGTCGCCCCCGAACTGGCCGAGGCGATCCTGGCGGCCGCCGCAGGCTTGCGCGAAGCCGAGGCCGCGATCCAGGCGAGCGTGCGCGATGGCGTGTCGCTGGTCGATTCCATAAGCAAATTCAAGAAGTTCTGAGCCCACATGTCGCTCGTCGATGGTCCGCTGCGCAACCCGAGGCCCGTGATCGTCGGCGCGATCTTCGCGGCGAGCGGTACGGCCTTTCTTGTCACCGCCCAAGGCTATGAGGGGGGATCGGCCCTTCACATGGGGCCGGGCTACTTTCCCACGCTCGTCGCCGTACTGCTCGTGCTCATCGGCCTCGTAAATATCGGGTCGGCCTTTCGTGCGAGCGAGCGCGAGGGACTGCGTCATATCGCGTGGCGGCCGCTCCTGGTGATTGCGGCCGCCGTGCTGGTCTTCTCGGTGCTTATCGCCGCGACAGGGCTGATCCCGGCCATTGCCGGCCTGGTGGTGGTGAGCCTCTTTGCCACCGGTGTCCCATCCCTGCGCGAGACGCTGCTGCTGATCGTGGTGGTGGAGATCATCTGCCTGTCGATTTTCCATTTCCTTCTCGGGCTTCAGGTCCCGCTGGTCGTGTTGTGATGGATGCCCTCCACTCGCTGGCACTGGGCTTCCAGGTCGCCTCGTCGCCGCTCAACCTGTTCTACTGCCTGATCGGCGTCTCGCTCGGCACGCTGATCGGCATATTGCCTGGCGTCGGGCCGCTGCTGACCATCGCCATGCTCATCCCGCTGACTTTCGGCATGCCGCCGGAGAGCAGCGTGATCATGCTCGCCGGCATCTACTATGGCGCCTCCTATGGCGGCTCGACCGCCGCCATTCTCGTCAATCTCCCCGGCGAACCGTCGTCGGTGGTGACCTGCATCGATGGCCACCAAATGGCGCGGCAGGGGCGGGGAGGGGCGGCGCTGGCCATCGCGGCCATCGGCTCCTTCGTCGCCGGCAGCATCGGCACCGCGCTCATCGTGCTGTGCGCGCCGATCCTGCAGCAGTGGGTGATCAACTTCTCGCCGGCGGACTATGCCTCGCTCATCTTCATGGCGCTGATCGCGACCGCCACGCTGGTGCAGGGTTCGGTGCTCAACGGCATCGGCATGGCTTTGCTGGGGGTGCTGATCGGCCTCGTCGGCATGGATCCGATGACCGGGTCAAGCCGCTTCACCTTCGGCTCGCTCGAACTGATGGACGGCATCGACTTCGTGGTGGTCGCCATCGGTGTCTTCGCCATCGCCGAGATCGTGCAGACGCTCGACGAGAAGGAGAACCGCCCGGGCGAGGTGGCCGCGACGGGCAGCATCTGGCCAAGCCTCGCCGACCTCAAGGCCTCGTGGCTGCCGATCCTGCGCGGCACCGGCATCGGCGCGCTGTTCGGCATATTGCCGGGCACCGGTCCGACGATCAGCTCGATCGCCGCCTATTTCTTCGAGCGTCGCATCGCCCGTGATCCCTCTCGTTTCGGGCGTGGCGCCATCGAAGGCGTCGCTGCGGCGGAATCCGCGAACAATGCCGCGGCGCAGACCGGCTTCATCCCCACCATGACGATGGGCATCCCCGGCAGCGCCACCATGGCGATGCTGCTCGGCGCGCTGATGATGAACGGCGTTAACCCCGGCCCCAACATGATCAACCAGCGCCCGGAGCTGTTCTGGGGGCTCATCGCCAGCATGTGGATCGGCAATCTCATGCTGCTGATCCTCAACCTGCCGCTGGTCGGCATGTGGGTGAAGATCCTCAGCGTGCCCTATCGCTGGTTGTTTCCGGCGATCCTCGTCTTCTCGGCGCTCGGGCTGTACAGCCTGAACCTGCGGGCCTTCGATCTCTATCTGATGCTCGGCTTCGGTGTCGGCGCCTACCTGCTGGCACGCCTGCGCTGCGAGCCGGTGCCGTTCATCATCGGCATCATCCTCGGGCCGATGCTGGAAGAGCATTTCCGTCGGGCCATGGTGATCTCCCATGGCGACCCCGGCGTGTTCGTCACCAGTTGGCTCAGCCTCCTCTTCCTCGTCCTCTCGGTGCTCATCGTCCTGCTGATGGCGCCCCGCAAGCGCCTGCGCGCCGAGGCCGCGGCCATTTGACTACCCTTCTCCATCCGCATCCAAACGAGAGCACCCATGGTCCTTCGACGCCTGACGCTCGTCATCCTCGCCGTCACCGCCCTGACCGGCACCGTGCGAGCCGCCGACTATCCCTCCCGTCCCGTGCAGTACATTGTGCCCTTCGGTGCCGGCGGTGCAGCGGAACTCGCGTCGCGAGTGGTGACGGAGGGCTTCACAGAAATTCTCGGGCAGCCCTTCGTCGTGGAGAACCGCCCAGGCGCCAACGGTATCATCGGCACGGTGCAAGGCGCGAAGGCCGCGCCCGACGGTTACACATTGCTGCAGGCCAACGGCGCCACCTTCTCGGTCAATCCGCTGCTCTACAAGGCTGCAACCTACGATCCGACCAAGGACTTCACGCCGATCGGGCTGGTGGCCCGGCAGCCCTATGTCATCGCGGTGAGCGCCGGATTGCCGGTGAACACGCTCGACGAACTCATCGCGCTGGCCAAGGAGAGAGGCGGCAAGTTGACCTACGCCACGGGGTCGACCAGCCATCAACTGGCCGGCGAGCTTTTCCAGAAGGAAGCCGGCATCAAGCTGACGCATGTTCCCTACAATGCGACCAACCTCGCTTTGCCGGACGTCATTTCCGGCCGGGTCGACCTGATCGTCACGGCCGCCTATACGGCGGTGCCGCACCTCGGCAAGATCCGGCCGATTGCCGCAACCAGCGCGGAGCGCGCCAAGCTGCTGCCCGACGTCCCGACCTTCAAGGAACTGGGCTATCCCGATTTCGTGGTCGAGGGCTGGTTCGGCGTGTCCGCTCCCGCCGGTTTGGCACCTGAGGTGGTAAAGACGCTCAATACGGCTCTCAACAAGCATCTCGATCAACCCAAGGTGCGGGAAGCTTTCGACAAGGCTGGTTTCGAGGTGACGCCTTCCACGCCCGAGGAGTTCAGTGGCTTTATCAAGCGCGAACTGGACACGGGTCGCGAGGTGGTGCGGGCCGCGGGAATCGAGCCGCAATAGCCCCGCCATACGGGGGCAACTATGAGTGCGTTCTGGCGCATGTCGTGACGTCGCGGGGCAGTGTGGTGCGCGACGTCGGACATCCGTCCGACATTCAGGCCGCTTGGGCCGTCACCGCCTCGTCCACGGAGGAGGCTGAGGAGGACGGCGGCGCCGGTTCAGCCGCGCGCCGTCCTCCCCGGCTGCTGCTCAGGTATCCAGCCATGTGTTGTAGAACCAGGGATAGGAACGCGTCTGCCCGAAACCCCTCACATTGGGACGCAGGACGAAAACCTGAGAATCCTCAAGGAGTGGGATCGCGTAGACATTGTCGATGAGATAGTCCTGAAGCTCGCCGAGCAGCTCGGCACGGCGTTCGACATCGACCGCCGTGACATGATCGGCAAGAAGCTGCTCGAGCTTCTTGTCCTCGCCTTTGAGCCGGAAACGGTCGCCGAGCGTGCTGAGGTAGGAGACGGTCAGCGTATAGGGATCCTCCGACGGCCAGCCATTGCGGCGAAGCCCGACCGAGGGATCGGAGCTCACCGTCGGATAGCTGGAATAGTCGGTCTCCTTGATGTTCAGCTGGAGGCCAATGTTCTTCAGCTGCCACTGGATAAGCTGATAGAGCTGCTTCGACGTGTTGTCGTAGACGTCGACATAGATGTTGATCTCAAGCTTCTTGCCGTCTTTGCGCCGGATGCCGTCGGTGCCACGCTCGGTCCAGCCGGCGGCGTCAAGCCACTGGTTCGACTTCGCCGCATCGAAGGCAAATTTGGCCGACAAATCCTTGTAGCCCAGCGTGCCCGGCGCCAGCACGCTGGTCGCCACCTTCCAGTTGTCGGTGTAGAGCTTGGTGATGATCTCCTGCCGGTCGATACCGTGCAATATGGCGCGCCGGACATTGATGTCGTCGACGAAGGGGGCGCCGAAGCGGACCTCCAGGAAGTTGACGGTTCCGGGCGAACGCACCCCGACCACCTGATAGCCTGCCTTGACGAGCGGCTTCTCCTCGCTGGGCTGGACATAGCGCAGTGCGTGGCCCTGCCCGGACTTCAACGCGCCGAGGCGTACGCTGTCTTCCTCCACCGGGATGATGGTGATGGAATCGACATAGGCCTCGCCCTGGTTCTTCGCGGTGGCCGGTGCCCAGGCGTAACCCTGGCGACGGACGAGGACGGTTTCCTTGCCGGGAATCTCGGATTTGGCAATGAAGGGGCCGCTGCCGATCAGATTGGTGACGATGGCCTGCGTCTCGCGCGAGGCATCGATGGTCGCGTTGGAGACGAGGCCCGCCTTGACGGATGTGAGCGTGTGCAGGAACGGCGCATTCGGCTTGGCGAGCGTCACGGTCACGGCATGGCGCGCGTCGTCGGTGGTCACCGACGCGATCTGCGGGAACCAGGAATTGCGTGGAATGCCCTTGTCCTTGTCGCCGTTCGACTGCCATTCGAGGTTGCGCTTGACGCTGGCGAGATCGAGCGCGGTGCCGTCGCTGTAGGTGACGCCGCGCCGGATGACGAAGTCGTAGACGGTGCCGGAAGCGTCGATCGACCAGCTCGAGGCGATCCAGGGCTTCAGCTCCAGCGTGTCGGGATCCTTGAAGACCAGCCGGTCGAGCAGATGGTTGATGACGGCGCTGGTCTGCCAGAAGCTTGAGCCGGTGAGCTGGAACGATGTCGTCCGCTCGGCATCGAGATAGATCAGCTCGCCACCGCGCTTGGGCGTTGTGCCCGGTGCCTGCGTCTGCGCCGCCGCGTGGCCAATGGGGGTGAGCGGCAGGGCGGCGACCGCGACGGTGCCGAGGAGGAAGTCTCTGCGGTTGAAGGTCATGGCTTGGGTTCCGTTCAGGTCAGGCGGCCGAGCGAAAGCTCCCGCGTCCGGGGACGGCGGCGAGCAGGTCGGCGGTGTATGAATGGGAGGGGCTGCTGAGAATGCGGTCGGCAGGTCCCGTCTCGACGACCCGGCCGGTGGAGAGCACGGTGATCTCGTCGGCGATCTGCCGCACCAGGCTGAGATCGTGGGAGATGAAGAGATAGGTGAGGCCGTTGCGCTGCTTCAGCTCCATGAGAAGCTCGACCAGCCGGGCCTGCACCGTGACATCCAGCGCCGAGGTCGGCTCATCGAGCACGAGGAGTTCCGGCTGCAGCAACAGGGCGCGGGCGATGGCGACGCGCTGGCGCTGGCCGCCGGACAGATCGCGCGGCCGCCGCTCGAGAATGCTCTCGGGCAGGCCGACCTGTTCGAGGGTCGCCCGGATCGAGTCATGCCGTTGCGCCGCGTTCCCCAACCGATGGATGCGAAGCGGCTCGGCGAGGGCTTCGGCGATGGTGAACTTCGGATCGAGTGCCGCCAGCGCGTTCTGGTAGACGAGTTGCAGCGTTCGAGCGTGGTGGTTGGTGGTCGGCGGATGCAGCGGCAATGTCCGGCCGGCGACCGTCACGCTGCCGCTGTCGAAG
Organism: Ancylobacter sonchi; assembly: GCF_018390695.1. Classification (GTDB taxonomy): domain Bacteria; phylum Pseudomonadota; class Alphaproteobacteria; order Rhizobiales; family Xanthobacteraceae; genus Ancylobacter; species Ancylobacter sonchi. Next base: position 152,915 of record NZ_JAHBGF010000033.1, read on the forward strand.
CTCGAAAGTCCCGCGACGATCCGTGCGGCGGTGGTCTTCCCCGAGCCTGATTCCCCAACAAGCGCATGGACGGCACCGCGCGTCACCGTAAAGCCCACTTTGTCGAGCGCCGTTGCAGCCTGCCCGGTCCAGCGGTTGCGGAAGGTCTTGGTCAGGTCGCGTATCTCAATCGCCGGCACGGCGGCGAGCGGACCGCGTGCGTGGCGCAGCGCGTCGAACTTGTCGGGCGAGAGGGCTGGCGCGTCGGCGAGAAGCTGGACTGTGTAGCTGTCGCGCGGCGCGCTCATGACGGTGGCGGTGTCGCCGGTCTCGCGCACCGCGCCGTGATTGAGCACGACGAGCCGGTGGCTGCGTTCCTTGGCAAGGGCGAGGTCGTGGGTGATCAGCAGTAGCGAGAGGGATAGCTCATCCTGCAGATCCTCGATCAGGTCGAGGATCCGTCTCTGCACGGTGACGTCCAGCGCCGAGGTCGGCTCGTCGGCGACCAGCAGCGAGGGGCGCGCGGCGACGGCGATGGCGATGAGCACGCGCTGGAGCTGTCCGCCGGATAGTTCGTGCGGATAAGCGTCGAAGCGCAGTCGCGGCTCCCTGATGCCGACCCGGTCGAACAGCCCGATCGCCTGCTCTCGCGCCTCGGAACGACGGGCGATACCGTGTAAAACGAGGCTTTGCGCCAGTTGATGACCAACGCGTTGCAGCGGGTCGAGCGAACCGAGCGGGTCCTGCGGGATGAAGCCAAGCACCTTGCCGCGCAGCTTCTGCCAGCGGCGGCGATCGTGATGAGTGACCCGCTCGCCCCGCAGATGCACCTCGCCATGGACGATCCGGCCGTTGGCTGGCAGCAGCCCGGCTGCCGCCAGAGCCAGCGTGCTCTTGCCAGAGCCCGACTGGCCGACCAGCGCCAGCGTCTCGCCGGCCGCGATGTCGAAGGACACGCCGTGGAGTGCCGGGGAGTCGAGACGATCCCGCCGGCCGCCATAGACGACGGCAAGGTCGCGGACAGACAGGACCGGAAGGTTGAGGCGAGTGGATTCGTCGTTGTCCATATCAGGCCACCCGCTCGCGCAGGAAATGGCTGATATGGCTGATCGCCAGTACCGATGCGACGACGACCAAGCTGGGAAGGAACACCATCCATGGCGAGGAAACGACATATTCGCGCCCCTCGGCGACCAGCAGGCCCCATTCGGGATCGGGCGGCGCGGCGCCATAGCCGAGGAAGCTCAGCGAGGCGATCCACAAGATGGCGGCGCCGAACTGCAGAGCGGTCAGCGACAACACCGAACCATAGGCGTTCGGCAATATGTGCCGACGCAGCACGCCCCAGCGGCTTTCGCCAAGATGGAAGCTCGCCTCGACAAAGCCGAGTTCCTTCACCGTGAGTACTTCGGAGCGCATCAGCCGGGTGAAGACCGCGACGGAAGCTATGCCGACGGCGATCGCTGCGTTGAGCGCGCCGAAACCGAGGGAGACGACGATCACCATCGACAGCAGCAGGCCGGGGATCGACAGCAGCACGTCGACGGCCCGCCCGATGACCGCATCGACGGTCTTGCCGAAATAGGCGGAGGCGATGCCGAGCATGATTCCACCGAACAGGCCGATCACCACCGCAACCAGCGATCCCGCGATGGTTCGCCAGGTTCCGTGGATCACCCGCGACAGCAGATCGCGACCGAGATAATCGGTGCCGAAGGGATGGGTCAGCGATGGCGCTTGCAGTGTCGCACCGGGATCGGGGACCAGCGGGTCATAGGGCGTGAGAAGCTGCGGCGCGATCACCGCTACAAGAAGAAACCCGGCGAAGCCCAGGGCCAGCGTATCGGCGACGGAGAGGCCGCGCAGAAGCGGCGGCAGGGTGGGCAGCCGGCGACGCGGAATGGCAGAGTATTCAAGCTGTTCGGTCATCTCGTTCTAATCCGATGCTTGGTCTGCGGTGGCGGGGATCGGGCGCGCGGCGATGCGGGGATCGATCAGCGGGTAGATCAAGTCGGTAACCAGCACGGTCAGTGCGAAGACGGTCGACACCAGCATTACGACAGCGAGGATCACCGGCGCGTCCTGTTCGCGTACCGCTTGCTGGGTGAGGAAGCCGATTCCGGTGCGCGAGAAGATGGTTTCCGTCACTACCGAGCCGGCCAGCAATTCGCCGAGCGTCAGTCCAAGCAGCGTGACGGTGGGGATCGCGGCGTTGCGCAGCACGTGGCCAAGCACGATGCGCGCTTCGCCGAGGCCCCGCGCGCGCAGCACGGTGACGAAGGGCTCGCCATAGGCGCGGTTCAGTCCCTGGATCAGCACCTGCGCGATCGGCCCGGAGACCGCGATTGCCAATGCCAGCGCCGGCAGGATCACCGACTTGAAACCCTCGTCGCGAATGGCCGAAACCCAGCCGAGCTGGAAGGAGAACAGCTGCAGCAGCAAGAAGCCAACGAGGAAGCTGGGCGTTGCCAGAAACGCACCCGGCAGTGCGCGCGCGATCCCCCTGATCACCGAAGACGGCGCGAAGGCCGCCGCCAGAGCGATGGTGAAGGCGATCACCCCGGTGAAGAGCAGCGCGGTGGAAGCAAGGGCGAGGGTCTGCGGGATCGCCTGCAATATGAGCGAAGCCACCGGTTTCCCGGTAGTGAGCGAGTAGCCGAGATCACCCTGCGCGAGACGCCGGAGAGCGATCCAGAACTGGTCGAGCCCGCTGCGGTCGACATGATAATATTGCAGCAGGATCTTCGCATCGGCCGCCGGAATCGGGTTCTGAGGGTTTTCGATTTGCTGCTGGATGGGATCGCCTGGCAGGATGAATAAGATGAAGAAAACCAAGACATAGGTGAGAATAACGACCAGAACGGTCTGGGCGATGCGTCGCGCGGTATAGGAGTGCAATGCAGCAGGCATTGATTTCGTTCGATGATGAGAGCGGATCAATATGGCGGTTGTATATCGCCTTGCGTTCTTGAATCGCGATGAAACGAACAAGGGATTTACTGCGCCGACAGGCGTCGCAGGCTGAAAACGTTACCGTCTTATGGTCGGCTCCGGCAATAGTCTGTTATTTTTATATTCTGTGTCCTGGTGGAGGACTGTTCTCGTCCAATCCCTTGGCGCAGATGATTAAGCCGCATGGCAAGGCAGGGGGTAAACGGAGGACGAGGTTCGCGTGCACAGGAGGATAATGGCTTCGGTAAGCGCCGCCGCCGGAGTTTGGCTGCATCTCACGGCGCGACCTGGTGCCTGGATGGATACGCGGAGATATTCCGCCCGGCCTTGGCCAACGACAATCGCAGGTGCCTGTGCGGATCATGAGCGCCGAACTCGATGACCTGCCCGGAGAGGCCGCGTGCGTTGACGCCCTCGAGATCGACGCCATGCCGGATCGGATGGCGCAAACCTCGTTGCGTGAAGCCTAATTCCAGACTCTGCCGTGCGCCACCGCGCGGAAAGGCGATGCCATGCGTTGCGCCGCGCTCTCCGCTCGCGGATCGCAGGCATCCCCCATCCGCAAAAAGTTGACGCGTGATCGTTGCGGGCATATACCCCTTATTCATGTCGACACCTTGCCATTGTGTGCAACTCAGGAAAGCGGCCCGAAAGATCGGGGCGCAGTACGATGCGGCGCTTGCGCCGATCGGCATCAACATCGCGCAGTTCTCGCTGTTGCGGGCGGTTGAGCGAGGGCAGCCGGTCAGCCTCACCGAGCTCGGCCGGACCCTCGATCTCGACCGCTCGACCATGGGGCGCAATGTCCGCGTCGTGGAGAAGCTCGGCCTGGTCCGGCTGGACCGCGGTGAGGACCAGCGCGAGGCGGTGGTGTCGCTGAACGAACACGGCGTGGCGGTACTGCGGTTGGCCGAACCGCTATGGGAGCGATGCCAGCGGCAGGTGGCCGATCAACTGGGCCCGACGCGGCTCCAGCTGCTCGGCGAACTTAGCCAGCTGTTCTGAAAATTTGCTCAAACGCGGGTATATACCCGATACGGATGGGATCATGCCGACCGAACGCTCGATCGCCACTAGTGGGGCGCTCCCTGCCTTCTTCCACCGCCGCCATATCCACTATGGCTGGGTGGTCGCCGCCGTCACCTTCCTGACCATGCTCGTGACGGCGGGCGCGGTCGGGGCGCCCGGTGTGCTGATCGGGCCGCTTCAAAAGGAGTTCGGGTGGACGACGGCCGACATCTCGTCGGCCTTTGCCGTCCGGCTGGTGCTGTTCGGCCTGCTCGGGCCGTTCGCCGCGGCCTTCATGAACCGCTTCGGCATCCGGCCCGTCGCGCTCGTCGCGCTGGCATTGATCGGCACGGGCGTGCTCGGCTCTTTCGCGATGAGTGAGGTGTGGCACCTCGTGGCGCTCTGGGGCGTCGTCGTCGGCTTCGGCACCGGGCTGACCGCCATGGTCCTGGGCGCCACGGTTGCGACGCGCTGGTTCTCGGCGCGGCGCGGCCTCGTGGTCGGGTTGCTCACCGCGAGCACGGCGACCGGCCAGTTGGTCTTCCTGCCGCTGCTCGCCTCGCTGACGGAAACGTTCGGCTGGCGCAGCGCGCTTTCCTTCGTACTCGCCATGCTGCTGCTGGCGGCCATTGCCGTGCTGGTGCTGATGCGCAACCGCCCCGCCGATATCGGGCTGGCGCCCTATGGTGCGACCACGCCGGTCCCGGCGCCCTCCGCCGCGCCCACGACCTTCCGGGCAATGCTGGCCTCGCCACTGATCGCCCTGAGGGATGCGGCGCGGTCGCGCACCTTCTGGGTGTTGTTCGGCACCTTCTTCGTGTGCGGTGCCAGCACCAACGGGCTGGTGCAGACGCATTTCGTCTCGCTGTGCGGCGATTTCGGCATCCTGCCGGTGGCCGCCGCCGGCATGCTGGCCATCATCGGCATCTTCGACTTTGCCGGCACCGTCGGCTCCGGTTGGCTCTCCGACCGCTTCGACAGCCGCACCTTGCTGTTCTGGTATTATGGCCTGCGCGGGCTGTCGCTGGTCTATCTGCCCTTCACCAGCTTCAGCTTCTACGAGCTGTCGATCTTCGCCATCTTCTACGGGCTCGACTGGGTCGCGACCGTGCCGCCGACGGTGAAGCTGGTGGCGGACCGCTTCGGCGAACGGGCCAACCTGGTGTTCGGCTGGGTGTTCGCCGGCCATCAGCTGGGCGCCGCCTTCGCCGCCTGGGGGGCCGGCTTCAGCCGCACCGCCTATGCCAGCTACCTGCCAGCCTTCTTCCTGGCCGGCGTGCTCTGCCTGCTGGCCGCCCTCGCCATCCTGGTCATCCGCGAGCCGCGCCAGTCCGCGCTGGCGCCGGCGGCGAGTTGAACCGCGCCTAGCTCGCCGATCACAGGGACTTCCGACGCTCACGGCCAACGACGAAGACCGAACCATGACCGATATCGCCGCCACCTCGCCGGTTCCCGACACTCCGCTCGGGACCGGCATCGACCACCGGACACGGCGTCTGCTGGAGGCGCCCATCCTGCCGCTGCTGATCCGGCTCGCCTGGCCGAACGTGCTGATCATGCTCGCCCAGGCTTCCGCCGGGTTGATCGAAACCTGGTGGGTGGCCAAGCTCGGCACGGATGCGCTGGCCGGCATGGCCCTGGTGTTTCCGGCAGTGATGCTCATGACCACGATTTCCGCCGGCGCTATCGGCGGGGGCATTTCCTCCGCCGTGGCGCGGGCGCTCGGCGCCGGGCGGCGCGAGGCCGCGGATGCGCTGGTGCTGCACGCCGTCGCCGTCAACATTCTATTCGGCCTCGGCTTCTCGGCGCTTTTCCTGCTCTTCGGCCGGCAAATCTATGGCTTCCTCGGCGGATCGGGCGGCGAACTCGAGGCGGCGCTGGTCTATTCCAACGTGGTGTTCGCCGGAAATGTGCTGACCTGGCTGATGAACGGGCTCGCCAGCGTGGTGCGCGGCACGGGCAACATGCTTTTCCCTGCCATCGTGACCTGCGTCGGCGTGGTGCTGCTCATCCCAATTTCGCCGTTGCTGATCTTCGGCGTCGGCCCGTTGCCGGGCTTCGGCATCGCCGGGGGAGGTCTGGCGCTCGTGGCCTATTACGCCTGCGGCGCGGTCGCCATGGCGTGGTACATCCTCTCCGGCCGCAGCCCCGTCCGGCTGAGCTGGGTTCGGCTGCACTGGGCGCCGCTCGCCGGCATCCTGCGGGTGGGCGCGCTGTCGGCTCTCCAGTCGATCCAGACCAACGTCATCATCGCCGGCACCACGGCCCTGGTTGCCGCGCATGCCGGCGTCAACGCCGTGGCGGGCTTCGGCACCGCCGTGCGGCTGGAATATCTGCTCATTCCGCTCATCTTCGGCATCGGCGCGCCCATGGTCGCCATGGTCGGCACCAATATCGGGGCAGGGCGCGGCGACCGGGCACTCAAGATCGCGATGGCCGGCGCCGGTCTGGCGTTCGGCGTCACCGAAGCGATCGGGCTCGCCGCGGCGCTGTTTCCGCATGCCTGGCTGACGCTGTTCAGCGCCGAGCCGGCGATGATCGAGACCGGCAGCGCCTATCTCCGCATCGTGGCACCGTTCTACGGCTTCTTCGGAATCGGCCTGTCGCTCTACTTCGCGGCGCAGGGAGCCGGCCGCCTGTTCTGGCCCCTGATCGGCGGGTTTGTGCGCGTGGTGATCGCCCTTGGCGGTGGATGGATCGCGCTGCGCCTCTGCGGCTCCCTGTCGGGCCTGTTCGCGGCGCTCGCCGTCGCGGTCGTCGCCTATGGCGTGACGGTCTTCGTCGCGGTCCGGTCGGGGCTCTGGTTGCGCTGAGCCGGGCTTGCCGACGACGGGGCCGTGTCGTTGACAATAGGTGTATATGCACGTAGATTCCAACCATGAGTTTCGCGGATATCATATCGCCAGCCCTGATCCAGGAGGTGGGGCAGGCGTGCCTCTGCCGGCGCGTGCAGCGCGCCAGCCGCAGCGTCGGCAAGCGTTTCGACGACGCCTTTCGTGCAGTCGGCATCAACAATTGGCAATTCACCATGCTGATGTCGCTGGCCACGCCGGAGCCGCGCACGGTCAACCAGATCGCCGCCGAGCTCGGCATGGATCGGACGACCACCACCAAGAACCTGCGCCCTCTGGAGCGGCGCGGGCTCATCGAGATCCGGCCCGACGCGAAGGATGGCCGCGTGCGGCGCGTGCTGCTGACGGAGGCGGGGGACCGGCTGCTTGCCGAGGCGCTGGTGCAGTGGCGCGGCGTCAATGAGCGCCTGGCGGCGTCACTGACCGGCGAGCAGCTGCAGGCGCTGCGCGGGGCGCTGGAGATCATCTCCATCGACTGAACGCGAGGCGGAGACGTCGCCACCGGGCGGGGCAGTCTCCACTAGATAAGTGCATATACACCTTTATTCCCGACGGGTCGGGGTCGGGCGCGGTCAGCCCCGGTCCCGGGCGGGAGCGGGCAGTCGGGAGCGGATAGATGCGTCACCTCAGGAAGGTTGTTCTCGGCTCGGCGGTGCTTCTCGTCGCCGGCGGCGTCGGCTTCATCATGTTTGCGCGCCCGGGACCGGCGACGCCGGCTCCGGAAGATCCGCGCCAGGCGCCCCCGCTGGTGCGTACCGCCGAGGTGCGCCCCGCAACAGCCTCGGAGCGCGCCTTCACCGGGGTGATTTCGGCCCGCGTGCAGGGCAATCTTGGCTTCCGCGTCAACGGCAAGATCGTCGAGCGTCTGGTGGATGTCGGCGAACGCGTCGTGGCGGGACAGCCGCTGATGCGCATCGATCCCAAGGATCTTGAACTCGCCCGCACCGCCCGCGACAACGCTGTGGCGGCGGCGCAGGCGCAGGTGGTCCAGGCCGAGGCGGATGAGACGCGCTATAGCCGCCTCGTCGCCGATGGTTGGACGCCGAGGCAACGCTATGAGCAGGCAAGAGCGGCGCTCGACACCGCCCGCGCCCAGCTCGAGGCGGCCCGCGCCGAAGCCGAGGTGGCGCGCAACGAAACCGGCTACGCCGAGCTGCGCGCCGATGCCGATGGCACGGTGGTGGAGACCCTGGGCGAACCCGGCCAGGTGGTCTCTGCCGGTCAGGTTGTCATCCGCCTCGCCCATGCCGGCGCCCGCGAAGCCACGGTGAACCTGCCGGAAACCTCCCGCCCCATCGTGGGCAGCGGGGCTGAAGCCAGGGTGTATGGTATCGGGACCGGACGTTCGCACGCGCAATTACGGCAGTTGTCGGATTCCGCCGACCCGACGACCCGCACCTATGAGGCACGCTATGTGCTGGACGGCGAGGCCGCACAGGCCCCGCTCGGCGCTACCGTGACTGTTTGGCTGGCGCGTACCGATGACGCGGGTAAGGCGGAGACCGAAATCCCTCTCGGCGCCATCCTTGACGACGGGCGCTCCAGCGGCGTCTGGGTCATTGGCCCCGATAGCTCTACCGTCGCCCGGCGAGCGGTCGCCATCCGCCGTCTCGGGGAGGAAACCGCGGTCGTCACCGGCCTCGATCCCGGCGAAACCATCGTGGCGCTCGGCGCCCATCTCCTTCATGAAGGCGACCGCGTGCGTGCGGCCGAGACCCGGACCGCCGCCCAATGACCGGTTTCAATCTCTCCGCTCTCGCCGTCCGCGAGCGGGCGATCACCTTGTTCTTCCTCATCGGAATCGCGCTGGCCGGCACCTTCGCCTTCCTCAAGCTGGGTCGGGCGGAAGACCCTTCCTTCACGGTGAAGGTGCTGACCGTCACCGTCGCCTGGCCTGGCGCCACTGCCGAGGAGATGCAGGAACTCGTCACCGAGCCGCTGGAGAAGCGGCTGCAGGAGCTGCGCTGGTACGACCGTGTCGAGGCGCTGATGCGCCCGGGCCTCGCTTTCCTCACCGTGACGCTGCGCGACGACACGCCGCCCGCCGAGGTGCCCGAGCAGTTCTACCAGGCCCGCAAGAAGATGGGCGACGAGGCCCGCAATCTGCCGACCGGTGCCGTCGGTCCCTTCGTGAACGACGAGTATTCCGACGTCACCTTCGCGCTCTACGCGCTGCGCGCCCCCGGCATGGCGCCGCGCCTGCTGGTCCGGCAGGCGGAGGCGATCCGCCAGCGTTTGCTGCACGTGCCGGGCGTCAACAAGGTGAACATTCTCGGCGAGCGTCCCGAGCGCATCTTCGTCGCGTTCTCCTATCCGCGGCTCGCCACGCTGGGCATCTCGGCACAGGACCTCTTCACGGCCCTGGCGCGGCAGAACGCCATCACTCCTGCCGGATCCATCGACGCCGACGGCCCGCAGGTGATCGTGCGCCTCGAGGGTGCCTATGACGACCTGCAGAAGATCCGCGACACGCCGGTGGTCGCCGGCGGACGCACGCTGAAGCTCTCGGACATCGCCGAGGTGACCCGCGGCTACGAGGATCCGCCGACCTTCCTCATCCGCAACCAGCAGGAGCCGGCATTGGCGCTCGGCGTCGTCATGCGGACCGGCTGGAACGGGCTCGATCTGGGCAAGGCCCTGGAGGCCGAGACGGCGAAGATCGCCGGCCGGCTGCCGCTCGGCATCACGCTGGCCAAGATCACCGACCAGGCGGTGAACATCACCGAGTCGGTGAACGAGTTCATGCTGAAATTCTTCATGGCGCTCGGCGTGGTGCTGCTGGTGAGCCTGCTCAGCCTCGGCTGGCGGGTTGGCATCGTGGTGGCCGCGGCCGTGCCGCTCACCCTCGCCGCCGTCTTCGTCATCATGCTGGAGACCGGCCGCTTCTTCGATCGCATCACGCTCGGCGCGCTCATCCTCGGGCTCGGCCTGCTCGTCGACGACGCCATCATCGCCATCGAGGTGATGGTGGTGAAGATGGAGGAGGGCATGGACCGCATCAAGGCGGCCGCCTATGCCTGGAGCCATACGGCGGGGCCGATGCTGTCGGGCACGCTGGTGACGATCATCGGCCTGATGCCGGTTGGCTTCGCGCATTCCTCGGCCGGCGAATATGCCGGCAACATCTTCTGGATCGTTGCTTTCGCGCTGATCGTCTCATGGTTCGTGGCGGTGGCCTTCACACCCTATCTCGGTGTGAAGCTGCTGCCCGATATCAAGCCCATCGAGGGCGGTCATCACGCCATCTACGGCACGCCGAGCTACCGGCGGCTGCGCGCCATGATTTCCTGGGCGGTACGGCACAAATTCGTCGTCGCCGGCGCGGTGGTGCTGGTCTTTGCCGTATCGGTGGTCGGCATGGGCAAGGTGCGCCAGCAGTTTTTCCCGGTCTCCGACCGGTCGGAAGTGCTGGTGGAGGTGCGGCTGCCGGAAGGAACCAGCATCGCCGTCACCGAGGGAGCCGTGAAGCAGGTGGAGGGCTGGCTGCGTCAGCAGCCGGAAGTCGAGATCGTCACCTCCTATATCGGCCAGGGCGCGCCGCGCTTCTTCCTCGCCATGGCGCCGGAACTGCCGGATCCGGCCTTCGCCAAGATCGTGGTGCTGACGCCCGACGCCGAGGCCCGCGAGGCGCTGAAGCTGAAGCTGCGCCAGGCAGTGGCCGAGGGCCTGGCGCCGGCCGCCTATCTGCGTGTGACCCAGCTGGTGTTCGGGCCGTACACACCGTTCCCGGTCGAGTTCCGCCTGCGTGGCCCCGATTCCGTCGTGTTGCGCGGTATCGCCGACGAGGCGCTCGCCCTCATGCGCGCCAATCCCAACACCCGGCAGGCCAACCAGGACTGGGGACGGCGCGCGCCGACACTGCGCTTCGTGCTCGACCAGGACCGGCTGCGGCTCATTGGCCTTTCCCCGGCCGAGGCGGCGCAGCAGCTGCAATTCCTGCTCACCGGCGTGACGGTCACGCAGGTGCGCGAGGACATCCGCACCGTCGACATCGTCGCGCGAAGCGCGGGTGAGGAGCGTCTCGACCCGGCGCGCCTGTCCGACTTCACTCTCACCTCGCGGGACGGCAAGCTGATCCCGCTGGACCAGATCGGCCATGTGGAAGTCCGCATGGAAGAACCAATCCTCAAACGCCGCGACCGCATCCCCACCATCACCCTGCGCTCCGATATCGCCGAGGGTTTGCAGCCGCCGGAAGTGTCGAAGGAACTGATGGCCGCCTTCCAGCCGCTGATGGATCGCCTGCCGGAGGGCTACAGCCTGGAGATGGCCGGCTCCATCGAGGAGGCGGGCAAGGCGAACGTGGCGCTCGCCGCCGTCTTCCCGCTCATGCTCGCGCTGATGCTGGCGGTGATCATGGTGCAGGTGCGCTCGTTCTCGGCGACGGCCATGGTCATGCTGACCGCGCCGCTCGGCCTCGTCGGCGCGGTGCCGACGCTGCTGGTCTTCGACCAGCCCTTCGGCTTCAACGCCATCCTCGGCCTGATCGGCCTCGCCGGCATCCTGATGCGCAACACGCTGATCCTCATCGGCCAGATCCATACCAACCAACAGGAAGGGCTGGACGCCTATCACGCGGTGGTGGAAGCCACGGTGCAGCGCGCCCGGCCGGTGCTCCTCACGGCGCTGGCGGCGGTACTGGCCTTCATCCCGCTGACGCATTCGGTGTTCTGGGGTTCGCTCGCCTACACGCTGATCGGCGGCACGGCGGTCGGCACGGTGCTCATCCTCATCTTCCTGCCGGCGCTTTATGCCATCTGGTTCCGTGTGCGGGCGCCGGCGCCATCGCGCACGCCCCATGATGCCGCGCCCCACGATCCGGCGGCCGCCGCCGATCGCCTGTTGGCCGCCGGCGAGTAGACGGTTGGGTTGGGTGGCCGGAGTTTGTCGCCGAGTGGCGCGGGATTGGATCGCCTCGGTGGGGGCGGGCTGGCCTCCCAATCCGCGTGCTGGCTGAGCCCATGCGCTTCTGCAGCGGGCACGTCTTGCGTAGGCCGGCACCGGCCGATGGCGCAAGCATGCCACGGCCAAGCTGTCGAACCGTTTCCCTTAGCGAGAAGGGGGGGCGACGCCCTGGATGTCAATCAAGAGGCGCAATCACGGCGCGGACCAGCAATACCGGTCAGATCATCGTCCACGCATCCGTTCTCGCGCAGGATATTCCGCAAGAGGTCGGTGCGACGTGACATCTCTCAGATCGTAGAGATGTCTGCAGTATCTCAATGAACCATTGAAAACTAAACTCGTCAGTCTTGCCCCTCTCCTCGACACTCTCTATCGAGGCCGCCGGGCTCCGTCCGACTCTATGTCCTTGATCAGCGACAGATAGCGCTCGACGGCCTTGTGGAACTTGGCCTGCCAAATTCTTTGCGCTTCCTCGCAGTTACCATCGCGGACCGCCTCGTAGAGCTTGACGACGTATTTTTCCGAGTCGCCTTTACGGTCAGTGTAGACGACGGAAAGTAGATTATTGAAGCGCCTGACATCCCCCGTGAGCTCGGAGAAGTATCGCATCGTGCGCTGAAGCCCGGTGGCATCGATGATCGCTTGCTGGAATTCGAAGTCGTTCATCACCGTATGTGATTGATCCTCGAGCGTCGCATATTTCGTCGAATTCTGGGCAAGCTTCTCAAGCCGCTTGAGCACGCTCGGCGATACCCTGCCGGGTTCCGACAGCAGATGGTCGAGCGCAATCCTGCCAAGCGCCATCCGGATATTGTAGACGTCGATGACGCTGTGCGGGTCCACCGCGCTGACCGAGGCGCCTTTGTTGCGCTGGATATCGACGAATCCCTCGCGGGCCAGAAGGCGCAATGCCTCGCGCACGGGATGCCGCGAGACATTCAGCATGTCGGTCAGTTGCTGCTCCACCAGCCGATCACCCGGCTTGAAATGCCCGGCGATGATGGCGTTGCGGATCTGCTCGGCAGCAAACTGCGTGCTTTCCTGCTGTGTCATGGGAGTCAGAATGGCGCTGGTCGCGCTTGCTTGTCGCATCGAGAACCCTATAGGCGACCGCTGGAGATCGGCTGCGCGCCATCAAAGATGTAGATTATATACGAACCCGATCGCTCGATGAGAAGCCCGTCGCGAGGAGATCCACGCGGAATAAGTGCAGAAACAAAATCCGCCCGTCCACTCGGCGTCATCTGGCTGACAACTCCGTATCGCGCGTCACGTAGTTGCGTTGCAGGACCCAGTCCGCATCGCTGAACCGATCCCGTGCAAAATTGAACTGATGCCAATACGGATAGATGGAAGGAATGGCGCTGACATCGTCGAGCCGCCTCGTTTCCTCTGGCGTCAACTCCAGTTCGACCGCCGCGATATTGTCCCGGAAATGCGCTGCCGTGAGGCCTCCGACGACCAGCGATGTGATGGCCGGGCGATCCAGCAGCCATGCGAGGGCGACCTGCGCAGCGGTGACGCCGCGGGCATCGGCAATCGCCACGAGTTCGTCGACGATGCGCCAGAGCCGTTCCCCATCGCGTATGGGAGGCTCGGTCCAACCCTTGGCCTGCCTCGATCCGGGCGGTGTCGGCTGGCCGCGACGATGCGCACCCGTCAAGAGACCGCCAGCGAGCGGGCTCCAGACGAGCACCCCGAGGCCCTGGTCCACCGAAATTGGTAATAGTTCGTATTCGGCTTCGCGTGCTTCCAGCGTGTAATGTATCTGCTGTGTAACGAAGCGCTGATATCCATAGCTGTCGCTTGTGCCGAGCGCCTTCATGAGCTGCCAGCCGGTATAGTTCGAGCAGCCGATGTAGCGGATCTTGCCCGCAGTCACGAGAGTGTCCAGCGCGTGCAGCATTTCCTGCAGTGGCGTCAACCCATCCCATTCATGCATGTAGTATATGTCGATGACGTCGGTCTTCAGACGTTTCAGGCTCTTCTCGCACTCGCGGATCAAGTGATAGCGCGAGACGCCTTCATCGTTGGGCCCGCTTCCGATGCGCATCCGTGCCTTCGAGGAGATCAGCACCTCCTGACGGCGGCTGCCGAGCGCTTCGGCAAGGATTTCCTCGGAACGTCCGGTGGAATACATGTTCGACGTGTCGAACACGTTGATACCGGCATCGAGGCAGAAACCGACGAGCTTGCGCGCCTCGTCCACGCCGTGGCTGCCCGCGGCCGAGAACATGCCTTCCCCGCCGAATGTGAAGGTGCCCATGCTCAATACGGACACCTTGAGGCCAGTTCTGCCCAGAGTGCGATACTTCATCATCCAGACTCTCTTCTCGCGTGGCGAGTGGGTACTTACTTTACGCCGGCAGCGCGTGTGTTCAGATAGACGGCGTAGAGGCTGCTGCTGGCCGTAATGAAAAGGCGGTTGAACTTTGGGCCGCCGAAGGCAATGTTCGCGACCGGCTCCGGGATCAGGATCTTCCCAAGCAGATCGCCGGTATTGGCGTAGCAGTGGACACCATCGCCGGCGGATACCCAGATGTTCCCGTCGATATCGAGCCGGATGCCGTCGGGAATGCCTGGATCGATATCTGCCAGTACCCCCCGGGACGTCAGCTGCCCCTCCGCGCCAACCGAGAATTTCCGGATATGATGCGGCTTGTCCGAGCCATGGGAGCGCCCGCTGTCGGCGATGTAGAGCGTCGTCTCGTCGGCCGAGAAGGCGAGCCCGTTCGGCATGTCGAAGTCGTCCGCGACCACAGAGAGTTCGCTGCTCAGCGGATCAAGGCGGTAGACGTTCCGCGCGCCCGTCTCGCTTTCAGCCTTGTGCCCTTCATAATCCGTCAGGATGCCGTAGAGGGGATCCGTGAACCACACGGCTCCGTCGGAACTCACCACGACGTCGTTGGGGGAATTCAAACGTTTGCCCCGATAGTTATCCGCCAGAACCGTTATGCTGCCGTCATATTCGGTCCGGGTGACGCGCCGGGCTCCGTGCTCGCATGAGATGAGCCGACCTTCACGGTCGCGGGTATTTCCATTCGAGAAATTGGATGGATACCGGAAGATGTCGACATGGCCACTCTGCTCGTCCCACTTCAGCATCCGGTTGTTTGGTATGTCGCTGAAGATCAGGCAGCGTCCATCAGCGAAATAGACTGGCCCTTCGGCCCAGCGCGTGCCGCTGTACAGGCGCTCAAGCTGGCACACCGGAATGATGAACGTGCTGAAGCGCGGGTCCAGCGCCTCGAAATAAGCAGTGCTCACGATGGAAACCTCCCATGCGGCCGGTCGGCCTCTCCTCCGCCGGCGCGTCTTTTGACGTTCAAGCCATCTGGGCTCCGAGGACGCGTTTCTTCGCCGACACGAAGGATGCGAGGCAGCGGTCGCGCCAGCCGCGCTTCTCGGCCAGCTTCTCCGCCGGCGTCACGGCGCGCATCGCGGCGTCGATGCTTGCCACCAGTTGCGGAGACCAGCTGCGCGGATCCGCCTGCTCCCTTGCGAGGTTCTCGTACATGGGGCCGAGGTTCCGGCAATACTCCGAGACACCCTGGCTCGCATTGAGGTCGATGGTTTCAAATGGCCCCATGAAGAACCAGCGGAGGCCCAGCCCATCCTTCATCGCCTTGTCGACGGCATCGACGTCACAGACGCCGTCCTCGACGAGGCGAAACGCCTCCCCGAGAACCGCGCTCTGCAGGCGATTGACGAGGAAGCCATTGATCTCGCGGGTCAGCGTCACAGGGGACTGGCCGATGGCCCGCATCAGCACCACAGCGCGTTCCACGGCAGAAGCCTCGGTCCATGGAGCGGGGATGATCTCGACGAGCGGGATCAGATGCGGCGGATTGATCGGGTGAACCACCAGGCAGCGTCCGGCGTTACGAAGCCCCTCCGTAAAGGAGGAGGCCGGCAACCCCGACGTGGAACTGCCGATCACTGTCGGGAATGAGACGAGCTCATCCAGTGTCCTGTAGAAGGACCGCTTGATTTCAACCCGCTCCGGCAGGCTTTCCTGGATGTAGTCGACGCTCGCGACCGCCTCTGCCAAATCCGTCGTGGTGTGAAGCCGCCCCATCACCATCTCGATGGGGTCCGGCCCAGCCAGACCTTCCTTCGCTAGGTCATCCAAAGCCTGCCGTACGAACGCCGTCGTGGCCGCCAGAGCATCTTCGGAAATGTCGAAGACCCGAACGCCGTAACCTGCGCGTGCAAATACCAGAGCCCAGGAAGACCCGACGACTCCCGTGCCAAGAACCGCTACCGTCGCCATCGGCGTTTCTCCCCGTACCGCAGTATTCGTGGTTGTTTTTTTGAGCACCCGTTCTCGCGTATGGCCGCAGCGCGGGCCGATAGGGAGAGCTAGGCAATGTGCATCGGCGCATCATGCGCCGATGCGTTCGTCGTCCCTTCCGATCAGAGCGAGATGGATAGATTCTTGACGGCAAGGGCCCCCGCGCCGCGATAGGCGGTGACTTCGATTTCGAAGAGATACTCAGGGCCGCCAAGCGGGCCGCAACTGACGCAGCTTGCGGGATCTACGCCGCGGAACACCTCGCCCATGTATGCCATCACGTCGGGCACGTCTTCCTGCCGGGTGATGAAAATCCGCCGGCGCACGACGTCGGCAAGGCTGCAGTCGACGGCCGCCAGCGCGCCCTCGACATTCTTCATGGCGTTCCGCGCCTGCTCCAGCGTGGTTGCCGGCATGATGCGCGTCGCGAAGTCCCGGCCGGAGGTGAGGGACATGAAGATCCAGTTGTCCAGTGCGACGACGCGCGAATAGCTCTCCTTGTGCTCAAGGATGCTACCCGATTTCAGCTTTACGAGTTCCATTGCGGCTTCCGATGCGGTTCGGGCTTTAGAGGTAGATGCCGCCGTCGATCGCGACGGTCTGGCCGGTGATCATGCTTCCGGCGAAACCCAGGAAGATGATCAGTTCGGCGACATCCGCCGTGCTGCAGACGCGCTTCAGCGGCGTGCTGGCGAGGACGGCGTTTTGACGTTCCTCCGACCACTCGATGCTCCAGGAACTGTCCACGACGCCGGGCGCGACAGCATTGACCCGCACGTCGGGCGCCAGGGCATGGGCGAGGTTCTTGGTCAGGTTGATGACCGCGGCCTTCGAGGCGCTGTAGGCGGGCGTGCTGGCGATCGCGCCGAAACCGGCGATGGATGCAGTGTTCACGATCGCGCCCTTCGACGCCTTCAGAGCCGGCGCCGCCGCCTTGGCGCACCGGAACACGCCCATGAGGTTCACGTTCAACAGGTTCGCCCAGAGATCTTCGGTGATCTGGTCGAGATCGGCGATCGGCACCGGCGTGTTGCGCCCGGGAGTGCCGGCATTGTTGATGAGCAGGTCGAGATGACCGAGGTCTTCGACCGCCTTCAGCACCATGCGCAGGGCATCGTCGGCATTGCCGACATCGCCGGGAGCGCCGATGACATCGAGGCCCGCAGCCTTGAACTCGGCGAGCGCGAGCTCCCCGCGAGCGTCCGACGGCAGATAATTGATGGCGACCTTCGCACCGCTCCGGGCCATGATGCGTGCCGCTTCGAGCCCGATGCCCGAGCCGCCGCCCGTGACGAGCGCGGTCTTTCCCGCCAGATTATACGAGATCATCCTGAAACCTCTGATGTATTTCTATTATGCCGCTAGAGATCGGATCGTCGACGTCAGGCGACTTCCAGTGGCTGACGCTTTTCGCGGCGAAGAAACTTCTGCGTCTGTTCTTTATGCGGATTGTCGATGACCTCGCCCGCCGTGCCGATCTCACATACCTCGCCTTGGTGCAGGAACGCGACGCGGTCGGCCGACTCGCGGGCGAAACTGATGTCGTGCGTGACGACCACCATCGTCATGCCTTCGCGCTTCAGCAGGCGCATCGTCTCGAGGACTTCGCCCACCAGTTCGGGATCGAGCGCGGAGGTGACCTCGTCGAAGAGCATGTAGCTCGGCTCCATGGCGAGCGCGCGCGCGATGGCGAGGCGCTGCTGCTGGCCGCCCGACATTTGCGAGGGAAGGCTATCGGCCTTGCTTCCGAGGCCGACATGTTCGAGGTGCTTGAGTGCCAGCGCGCGCGCCTCCTTGCGGCTGCGCTTGGCGACGACGCGCGGCGCGAGTGCCACGTTTTCCAGCGCGGTCAGATGCGGAAACGCATTGTACTGCTGGAAGACAATGCCCAGCTTCTGGCGCAGCGTATTGATGTTGGTCTTGGGGTCGTGGACGCTGACGCCGTCGACGACGATCTCACCGCCCTGGATCGGCTCGAGCCCGTTGATGCACTGGAGCAGGGTCGACTTTCCCGAGCCGCTCGCGCCGATGAGGCAGAGCAGTTCGCCCTTGTTGACGTCGAGGTTGATGCCCTTGAGTACTGTCAGCGCGCCGAAGGTCTTTCGTACGTTCCTGATCTCAATCATACGACGATCCTCCTTTCGAGGCGGCGGCTGTAGCGGGACACTGGATAGCAGATGATGAAATAGAAGAGTCCCGCGCCCATCAGTAGAAGCCAGGTTTCGTGCGTCCTCGTGATCAGGATCTGTGTGGAACGCATATATTCGACGTAGCCGACCACACCCGCGAGGGCGCTATCCTTGATAAGGCTGAGCACAAGCCCGATCCAGGGCGTCAGCGCCGTCCGGAACGCTAGCGGCATGGAGATGTATACGAGCTCCTGGAGCCCGTTCATGCCGAGCGAACGGGCACTCTTGCGGTACTGGAGCGGAACCGAGAGGAGGCCGGCGCGAACCACTTCGGCCGTTACCGCCGACATCCAGAGGCTAAGCGCGACGGTGCCGAACAGGAACGGCGAAGCACCGATACCCAGAAGCGACAGGAAGCTGTTGGCGAGGATCAGCTGGATAATCATCGGCACGCTGCGCACGATGTCGATGAACGGCGCCGTAATGAACCTGACCGTCACGGACACGGTTCGCAGCCAGCCCAGCACGATCCCCGCGAGAGTGCCAACTATGGTGGCCGCGACGGCCAGCCTGATGGTGTTGAGAACCCCTTGAGCCAGGAAATAGGTATCCGACCAGCCGAGGCCTTGGTTTGCGAACTGAAATTGCACGCCTAGCTCCTGTAGATGAGCCGGAAGACCAGCTGGGACGAAAACTGGAGCGCTTTTGCGATGAGGTAATAGATCAGCGCGGTGGCCAGAAAGAACTCGAAGGTACGGAATGAGGCCGATTGGGCGTATTGCGTCGCCCCCGAGAGTTCCTGCAGGCCGACCAGCATGCCGAGCGAGGTGTTCAGCATGCCCCAGATGCCCTGTGTGACATAGGCCGGGAAGATCACCTTGAACATCTGCGGAAAGATCACATGGATAAAACTCTGCGGGCCGGTCATGCCGAGAGAGCGCGCCGCCGGCATCTGCTGCCGCGGGATGGCCGTCAGGCCGCCCCGGAAAATCTCCGTCATGTACCCCGCATTGTTAAAGGAAACCGACAGGAGCACGGCGGCATAGCTCGGGATGTTGATGTGGAGCGCGCCCAGGCCGAAGTAGAAGATATAAAGCTGGAACACCGCCGGCGTGTTGCGCGACAGCTCGACCCAGCCGGTGGAGAAGCGGTAGGCCCATCCCTCGCCCCGCTGGCGCGCGACAGCCATGGGCATCGCTATCAGCGTGCCGATGACGAAGGCAAGAACGGTGATCTGGATCGTCACCCAGGCTCCCGCCAGCAGAAGCGGGAGCGAATCCCAGACGATGGACCAATAGAACTGATAACCGTTCATGCCTTCATCCCGTGGCGATGCCGGCAGGCTTGCCTGCCGGCATGAGGCCTGACTTAGAAGTTAATGCCTTCGGCGGTCAGCGGCGGCAACGGCCCATCTCCATAGTACTTCTTGTAGATTTCAGCCCAGCGCCCGGTCGCGACCTGGTGGAAGACGAACATCCGCGCCCAGTTGAGGAACTGCTGGTCGTCGCGGCGAACCGCAATTGAGCCGAAATCGGGAAGAGGCGCGATGCCCGCCGCAATGAACTCCGGAAACTGGCCGCTCTGCGACAGCGCGTGGAACACCCCGGCGCTCATCAGCAGCGCATCCACCTTGCCCTGTTGCAGGGCGAGATAGGATTCCGCGTCGCTGGCGTAGCCGGTGTAGGTCGCTCCGGACTTCTGCCAGCCCTTGGCGAACTCTTCCTTGAAGAGCTGCTCCGGCGTGGTGCCCACGACGCCGCCGAGCTTCCTGGACTTCAGGTCGGAGTACTGGGTGATGCCGGTCTCCTTGCGGGTTATCACCGTCATGATGTTGTTGGTGTAGGGCTGGGTGAAGGCCACCGTCAGCGCCCGAGCCGGGGTCGGCGTGGTGGACGAGATCAGCACGTCGATACGGTTCGACACCAGGGCCGGGATACGGTCCGGCGACGGCGTCTCGACAATGATCGGCTCCGCGCCGAGTGCCTTCGCCATGTCCTTGCAGTAGGTGACGTCGTAGCCGTCGGGCTCGTTATTCGTGTCGCGGAAGCCCGCGGGAGGGGCGTCGAGCATGACGCCGCAGCGCAGCTTCTTGGACTGCACAACCTTGTCGAGAGCGGACTGCGCATGCGACGGCGCAGCGAAAGCCAGAGCGAGAACAGACGTCGCAAGGAAGGTCTTGATCAATGATTTCATATTTTCCCCTCGTGTTTTGGAACCAGTCACGGCATCGGCGATCGTTTGGAAGTGATTGAAGATTTTTTCGACGATCGCCGCCTTGATGCTCAACTCGCCTTTTTGACCGGATTGAGATCGACACCGATGTCGGAGAGCGAGCCAAGTTCGTTCTCGATCAGCGGCACCACATCCCTCTTGAATCGCAGGATCGAGCGGTGAGCGCGCTCAAGCGGCATGCAGCCGAACGAGAAATTGCAGGTGTAATTGCTCGGATTGAGGCGCTTGATGTTCTCGATCATCTTTTCCGCGACGGTATGGGCGTCGCCAACGATCATATTGTCGGCATACTGATCGAGGGTGTATTCGTCCGGATACGGCTCATTGCGAATGAAGCCGCTCTCATCCAGAGGAAGATCGGCCCGGCGCAGGTGGTGCGCCATGCGCCCGACATAGCGGGCGCGCTCCGCCATTTCGAGAGCCTCGCTCCGGCTGTCGACAATGCTGACATATTGCATGATCGCCAGCGGCTTGGTCGCCGGCCGCTCGCCGATGGACGTCCAGGCTTCGTTCAGGCCATCCACCATCTTGTAGAGCACCGGCGAGCCCAGTGTGCTTGCCGCCAGGAAGGGCACCGCCCTCCACTTCTTGAAGCGCTCGAGCAATCGCGGATGCGACGAGGTCACGAAGATCGGCGGCAGAGGCTTCTGCTGCGTCCCGATGGCGAAGTGTGTCTTCGGCAGCGAAACGTATTTCCCATCGTATTCCACTTCCCCATCAACCAAGGCCCGTTCAATAACATCCCAGTATTCCAGGAAGATATCGACCCTGTCGTTGAGAGAAATATTGTAACGGTCAAATTCATACTGCTGGTAGCCGGTACCCAGCCCGACCACCAGACGACCCTCGGTCTGCGTGTCGGCGACCGCGATTTCCTGAGCAACACGCAGCGGATTGTAGAGGGGAAGCACGATGACGCCGGGGCCGAGCTTGATCGTCTTCGTCCAGCCGGCCGCGTAGGCGCACATCATCAGGGGAGACGGCGAACTCGAATAGTTCGCGAAGTGATGCTCGGCAAACCATGCGATATCGAAGCCCAATTCTTCGGCGGTCTCGACCATCTTCCGAGTGTCGCGCATAACCCCGCGAGTCCCGTCCGGGTGGTCACGGAGGGTCATGAGGTTGAACAGACCGAGTTGCATCAAGTTCTCCTGAGTCATGCGCGGTGGCTGGGGGGTGCCGCGACTTGCTTAACCAGCCTTCTGAAGGGCCAGCGGCGCAGCGACCGCATATGAGCCGTTCTGGTAGATGAGCGGGGCGATATCGGCCGCGAAATAGGCTGCCGTGACGCCGCCGATGATGATGTCGTGCGTGGCGTATGAAATGGCCTGATCGATCTCGCAGAAGAGCGAAGCCTGGGCATTCGGAAGATAGGGAACACCGTCCATTTCCGCCCATTCTCCGACACCGAACCGCTCCTTCGGCGGCAGGCTGCCACTGAAGGAGTTCGAAACATCCGCCTGAGAAGCGCGTAGGACGTTGATGCAATAACGACCCTCGTCTTTCAGCGGAGCGCTGATCGACGCGCTTTTATTCACGCAGGTCAGAATCGAAATAGGCGAAAAACTTAATGGAGTGACGGATGTTACAGTAATTCCGTACCGTTCGCCGTCACGCTTGCAGGAAATTACGCAGACCGTCGACGCCAGTCGACGCATAGACTGCCGGAAGTGCTCCGTCCGCTGATCCTGGTTAAGCATTTCTGGTATCCTCTGTCTGCTGCTAGATTGACGATTATCTACAATCTGTCAACGCGATTTTGTGCGTTCCGCACCAGGATGCTGACGGCGCTACCCGTCGTCGTGAGGGTGCGGGTGGCCGGGGAGGTCAAAGTGTCGGGCGAGGTCAGCCACTTGCGAGGGAGACAGGTGCCGCGGGTTTAGGTTGCGAAGAAGCAAGTAGAGCTTGGCGGTCTCCTCCAGTTCCTCGATCGCGTACACCGCCCCTTCCAGGTCCTTTCCCGCCACCGCCGGACCGTGATTGGCCAGCAATACCGACATGTACTTGCCGGCCAGCCCCTTGATGGCATCGGCGACGGCGGGATCGCCGGGCCTGAAATACGGGACCAGGGCGGTTCGCCCGGCGCGCATCAGATAGTATGGCGTCATGGGCGGCAGCACGGCATTCGGGTTCACGTCGGGCAGCATCGAGAGTGCCACCGAGTGCGTGGAGTGCAGATGCACCACCGCCCGCGAGTGCTTGACGGTATCGTACAGCGCCGCGTGCAAGGGCGCCTCTTTCGTCGGTTTGTCGCCGTCGAGGACGTTTCCCTTCGCGTCCAACCTCGAGAGTGAGGCCGGATCCAGAAAGCCCAGCGACGCGTTTGTCGGTGTCACCAGCCAGCCGCCGTCATCAAGCCGGACGGAAATGTTTCCCGACGATCCCGGCGTCAGGCCCCGATCGAACAGGGAGGCCCCATATCGAACGATCTGCTCCCGGATTCGGGTCTCGCTGAAACTCGCCATCACTCGCAGCCTCATTGCAGATTGTAGATAATCTGCATATAAGCAGGTGCGAAGCAAGGGAGTTTCGCGCGTGTCTTCCAACGGTTCCGAGACGAAATCCGGCGTCGCAGTCATCGGTCTGGGATCGATGGGCTTTGGTATGGCGAGCTCGGTGCTCCGCCATGGACACGCCGTCGTGGGATACGATCCATCCCCGGCAGCGGCCGCGAGATTAGCAGCGGCCGGCGGCACCGCCGCCGCCTCACCGGCGGAAGCCGCGCGGCGCGTGTCCGTTGTCCTGTGCGTCGTCGTCAACAGCGCGCAGACGGAGGCCGTGCTTTTCGCCGAGAACGGGGCTTTCCCCGTGATGGCACCCGGATCGGTCTTCGTTTCATCGGCCACCATGGCGCCGGCCGACGCCAGGCGCTTAGCCGCGCGTCTCGCCGAGCGGGACATTCTCTATCTGGACGCACCTATTTCTGGCGGAGCCGCGAAGGCGGCGGACGGCGCCCTCACCGTAATGGCGTCCGGCAGCACCGCGGCATTCGATCGGGCCGCGGATGTCCTGGATGCGATTTCCACCAAGGTCTATCGGCTCGGCAGCGAGCCTGGTATCGGCGCCTCGGTGAAGATGATCAATCAGCATTTGGCCGGCGTTCATATCGCCGCGGCGTGCGAGGCGATGGTCCTCGCGTCGAAGCTCGGACTGGATCTCGCCACCGTGTACGAGGTCATTGCCGCCTCTGCCGGCAATTCATGGATGTTCGAGAATCGGGTTCCGCACATTCTCGAGGGCGACTACAGGCCGCTCAGCTCGATTGAAATATTCGTCAAGGATCTCGGGATCTTGCAAGACATGGTGCGGGCTGAACGCTACCCGGCGCCTCTCGCAGCCGCTGCACTGCAGATGTACCTGGCGACATCCGGCGCGGGAATGGGCGCCGAGGACGACGCATCGGTGGCGCGAACATACGCGGCATTGTCCGGCGCTGCATTGCCCGCCCTCAAATCCACCTCGTGACCGATCCGTCGCCGAAGCTCGAAAACAACCGGGCCAGCTTTGCACCATACAGGAGAGGGCTCCCATGACTGCGCTGCTCGCAGCTATCGCAGACGACTACACGGGCGCGTCGGATCTCGCGAACACCTGGCGCAAGTCCGGTCTCAGGACCGTGCAGACCATTGGCGTCCCAACTGACGAGGAAGCCTTCGGCGAGATCGACGCCATCGTGGTGTCGCTGAAGATACGCTCTGCCCCTGTCGCCGAGGCCGTGTCCAGCGCGCTTGCGGCGGAGACGCTCCTGCGGGCGATCGGCGTCCGCCATGTCATGTACAAGGTCTGTTCCACGTTCGATTCCACTGACGATGGCAATATCGGCCAGATTACCGATGCTTTGGTGGAACGTTCGGGGCAGGGCTGGGTGCTCGTCACGCCGGCTTTCCCGGAAACCGGTCGGACTGTCTACAAGGGGAACTTGTTCGTCAACGACGTCCCGTTGAACGAAAGTCCGCTTCGCCATCACCCGCTAAACCCAATGCTCGACGCAAATCTGGCGCGAGTCTTGAAAAGACAATCCGGCCGGCCGGCCCACGTCCTCGACGTCCAGACCGTGAAGGCCGGTCTGGACGCCTGCCGCGAGAAAATCGCGTACTTCCCGGATACCCAACCGTCGATCATCGCCGACGCGATCGACGATGGCGATCTTGAGGTGCTCGGCCGTCTCGCCCTTGAAACCGCCGTTTCTACGGGAGCGTCGGGCCTTGGCTACGGCCTCGCCAAGGCGACACTGGAGACCCACCACTCGGAGAGCTTTGTCGCCAGCGGCCTGCAATCGGTGGGAGGCCACTCCGCCGCGATCGCCGGCAGCTGCTCGGCGCGCACGCTCGAGCAGATCGCGGTTGCCGAAAAGCACATGCCTGTCCTGCGGCTCGACCCCGAACGCCTCATCGCCGGGCCGCGCATGGTCGATGAAGCCCTGGCTTTCGCGCGGCGGCATCTCGAAACAGGCCCCGTCCTGATCGCCGCCTCGGCCTCTCCGGAAGCCGTAGCGTTGCTTCAGCTGGAGCACGGCAAGCTGGAAACGGGGCATGCGATCGAATGCGCCCTCGCCGCGATCGCCCTTGGCCTCGTCGACGCGGGCGTGCGGCGCCTCGTCGTCGCTGGCGGGGAGACGTCCGGTGCCGTGGTCGACACGCTCGGCATACGGTCCTTCGAGATCGGCGAGGAGCTTGCTCCCGGCGTGCCGATGCTTCGCACCCTCGGCCAACCGGGAGGCGATCTCGCGATGGCGCTGAAATCCGGAAATTTCGGCGGCGAGGACTTTTTCCCCGAGGCACTCTCACGGCTCACTTGAGGTTTCAGGCGAGCCGCGCCGAGCAATCGCCTCTCCCGATCGCTCCCGCACCGTGACGTGATCGAAAAACGACCTGGAGGACATCATGGGCAACAGCTTTGAAGGAAAGACCGTCGTCATCTCGGGTGCAGCCGGTGGCGTCGGGCGAGCTGCCGTCGCGCAGTTCGTCGAGAACGGCGCCCGCGTCTGCGCAACCGATATATCCGCTGCCGTCGCCGATCTCGAGCGGGGCGCGTCCGGTCAGATCGTTGCCGTGGCCGCCGATGTCACGAAATCCGCGGATGTGGAGAAGATCTTCGCTGCTGCGGAAGAGCATCTGGGCCCGGTGGATGTGCTGGTCAGCAATGCCGGGTTCATCATCTCCAAATCTGCGCATGACACCACGGAAGACGAATGGGACAGCGTCATGAACGCGAACGCTAAGTCCTTCTTCCTGCTGTCGAAGCGCGCGTTGCCCGCGATGCTGCAGCGGGGGGCGGGCTCGATCGTCGCCACCGGGTCCATTTCAAGTGTCGTCGGCCTGCCGGAACAGGCCGCCTATTGCGCGGCGAAAGGCGCATTGCTGCAGCTCGTCCGCCAAATGGCGGTCGACTACGCGTCGCGCGGGATTCGGGTGAACGCCGTGGGTGCAGGCTCGATCAATACGCCGTTCCTCACGCGCTACCTCGAAGGTCTCGAAGACCCCGCTGCCGGCGAGGCGGCGATCAAGAGCGCCCATCCGCTGGGCCGCTGGGCTGAACCGAGGGAGATCGCCGATGCGATCCTCTATCTGTCAGGCCCGGCAGCATCCTTTGTGACCGGACAGATTCTGATGGCCGACGGCGGATATAGCGCGCGATAGCCGCGGCGAAGCATCGCGTCGAAACCAGAAGGCCGGAAAGCAGCAGTCGACAAAGATCGACGGGGTTCCAAGATCGAGCAAATGTGCCGGCCCGAGTCCCCTCATTCGGATAACGATTATTCGGCGGCAAGATTCATCCGGACTGGAGGATGTGCAGGGCCGGCCCGATTAGGCACCCAGGCAAAGCCGATGAGGTCTTCAGGCAGAGAATGAAGGGGGCCAGCGTCAAGGTCGGACGCTGGCCGATCAGTTGGCGGCGAACCACGTCAGACGGTTTCCGGTATCGACCGTTAATGCTGCATCGCGCACCGGATATCTCGGACGTGCCTGGACGTCCGCTTCCCGGCTTGATCTCAATGCCGCCTCCTGGCGCGCAGCGGAAACAGGTCGCTGTCAGGGGGTAGGAAAGTCCCTCCTAGACGTCCTGGCATCGGGCTCTGATTAGCTCGCTGCTCCGAACGCCGTGGTTCCTTCCATCCGGTTGGAGTGGCGCGAAACGAGGCCATCGGCTTTTGGCGAACACCTCGTGCTTCCGGATAAGAACGGCCCGATCAGGCGGCAGCGGCTTTCCTCACTGCATGATGGTTGCAGGGGGCACGCCACCTGATTTGAACCTGCGATGCTAATTTATTGATTTTACTGGATCGGAAGAGGACGAAAACAAAGACCCCAGCAAACTCATCGAGTCTGCTGGGGTCTTTGGTTCGTTTGGTTGCGGGGGCAGGATTTGAACCTGCGGCCTTCAGGTTATGAGCCTGACGAGCTACCGGGCTGCTCCACCCCGCGTCAGTGGTCGGCGCGACATGTCGTCGTCGACGGCGGGTATCTAGCAATCCCGACCCGCAATTGAAAGGGGGACCGACGAAATTTTGTCGCCCAACTGTCGCTTTTCCCATGGATTTCCCGCATAATATGTTGAAACAAATGGGGAAATTATCATGTGCACACATCTGGATGACGATGCCGTGCCATCGGTTTCCCGTCCCGTCACCGCCGCCTCCGGCCTGCTGGCCGCCGCGATGCAGGCCGCGATCCGCTCGGCGGGCATGGCGGTCGACCATGAGGATGCCGCCACCGGCGTGCATGATCTGCGCAAGGCTTACAAACATTTGCGGGGGCTGCTGCGGCTGGTGCGCGGCGCTGGCCGCGCCGACGCCCGTAACCTGAGCACCGAACTGCGCGACGCGGCGCGCCGGCTCTCCGGCGCGCGCGATACGGTGGTGATGGCCGAGACGCTGGACCGGCTGGTCGAGAAGGGAAGGCTCAGCCCCGAAGCCCGCCGCGCCGCCGGTGCTGCACTGGTGGATGACGCCGGGAGCGGGGAGGCCGGCTTCCCGCCCGCCCTTCGCGCCGACATGCGGGCTCTGGTGGACCGCTGCGACCATGCCGTGGCGGAGATGGCCGGGCAGGCTGGTCCCAGGGCGGTGATCGCCGCCGTCGCCGCCGACTACCGGCGGGTGCGCCGGCGCGGCCATTCCACCGACACCGCCGATGACGAGCAACTGCACGAATTGCGCAAGGCGGTGATCGCCCATCGCTACCAGATGGAGATGCTCACGCCCTTCTGGCCGCCGGTCGGCGAAGTCTGGGTGAGCGAGTTGCAGCGGCTGCGGGACCGGCTCGGCCATCATCACGACCTCGCCATGCTCATCGAGGCGGTACGCGCCGGCGGCGCGGCCGAGACCGGCTGGCGCGCCGAGGTGCTCAGGGGCGCGCAGGAGCGGCAGAGGAAGCTGGTGCTGCATGCGATGCGGCTACAGGCGCGGCTGTTCGCCGAGCGTCCCCGGCCCTTCGCCCGGCGCCTGCGTGCCTATGCCAAGGAAGAGGCCGCCGCCGGCTGAGGCGGGAGAGGGGGGGATGGGGCGATAGAGAAGATCGTATTGATCTTCTCGAATCGAGAGCGCTTTTCTATCGACGGGTGGCCCGACGGTCGGGCGCCGCAGGGAGCGCCACCATGTTCGTCCGGCAGATGCACTATCTGGTGGCGCTGGCCCGCGAGAAGCACTTCGCCCGCGCCGCCGATGCCTGCAACGTCTCACAGCCGACGCTGTCGGCCGGGCTGCGCAAGCTGGAGGAGGAGCTCGGCCTGCCGCTGGTGGTGCGCGGCCATCGCTTCATCGGCTTTACCGAACAGGGCGAGCGGGTGCTGGGCTGGGCGAGGCAGATCGTCGCCGACTATGACAGCCTGCGCCAGGAGAAGGCGGACGCGGTCGGGCAGCTCTCCGGCACGCTACGGGTGGGGGCGATTCCTTCGGTCACCGCCGCCGCGCCGGCGCTGCTGGCGCCGTTCCGTACCCGGCATCCCGGCGTGAAGGTGCAAATGCTGTCGCTGAGCTCGGCGCAGATCCAGCGCGGGCTCGACGAGCTCGAACTCGATGCCGGCATCACCTATCTGGAGAACGAGGCACTGAGCCGGGTGAGGCGGGTCGACCTCTATGCCGAGCGCTATGTCTTCGTCACCCGCGCCGCCGAGAAGATCGCCCGCCGCCGCTCGATCGGCTGGGCGCAGGCGGCGGCGGAACCGCTCTGCCTGCTCACCCCCGACATGCAGAACCGTCGCATCATCGACCAGGTGCTGGCGGAACTCGGTATCGCCTCGCAGCCGGAGATCGAGACCAATTCCTTCATGGGAATCTGGGCCTTCGTCCGGCGCGGGCCATGGGGCAGCATCGTGCCCTCGGCGAGCTTCGCCGGGCTGGGCGAGGGCAGCGACCTCGTCGCCGTGCCGCTGGTCGAGCCGGAGCACGTGCAGCCGGTCGGCCTCGTCGTCTCCGACCGCGATCCCTTGCCGCCGGTGGCGGCGGCGCTCCTGAAGCTCGCCCGGTCGGGCGGAAAGTTTGATTAGAAAATTTCGCGCAAACCCTGATCTTTGATTTGCGTCATCTATCAATTGTTCACCCCTTTCGATTTGAAGCCCGGGGCGGGTGAGCGCACTCTCACAACGTCGACGGCGAAGCGGGGCAAGGAGTTCCCGGCCCGCGTCGACGCGGAGGAGACCCGAAGGCTCCACCCTGCCAGGCAGAGACCCGGAACAGGGCGGGCGGTTCGGATCAGGACAGGCACCGAAGCTTTTCGGCCGGCCGCGCACGCGGCGGGAACGCCTCCGCTTACCCCAACGGTCCGCGGGGACCAACAGGAGGAGATACCGACATGGCCAAGGTTCTGTGCGTTCTGTACGACGATCCGATCGACGGCTACCCCAAGACCTATGCGCGCGACGACCTGCCGAAGATCGACCACTATCCGGGCGGCCAGACCCTGCCGACGCCGAAGGCCATCGACTTCACCCCCGGCACCATGCTCGGCTCGGTCTCCGGCGAGCTCGGCCTGCGCAAATATCTCGAATCCAACGGCCACACGCTGGTGGTGACCTCCGACAAGGACGGCCCCGACTCGGTGTTCGAGAAGGAACTCGTCGACGCCGACATCGTCATCTCCCAGCCGTTCTGGCCGGCCTACCTCACCCCCGAGCGCATCGCCAAGGCGAAGAACCTGAAGCTGGCGCTGACCGCCGGCATCGGCTCCGACCATGTCGACCTGCAGTCGGCCATCGACCGCAACATCACCGTCGCGGAAGTCACCTACTGCAACTCGATCAGCGTCGCCGAGCACGTGGTGATGATGATCCTCGGCCTGGTGCGCAACTATCTCCCGGCGCATGACTGGGCGCGCAAGGGCGGCTGGAACATCGCCGACTGCGTGAAGCACTCCTACGACCTCGAAGCGATGAGCGTCGGCACCGTCGCCGCCGGCCGCATCGGCCTCGCGGTGCTGCGCCGCCTCGCGCCCTTCGACGTGAAGCTGCACTACACCGACCGCCACCGCCTGCCGGAGTCGGTGGAGAAGGAGCTGAACCTCACCTGGCACGACTCGCCGGCCGACATGTACCCGCATTGCGATGTGGTGACGCTGAACTGTCCGCTGCATCCCGAGACCGAGCATATGGTCAATGACGAGACGCTGAAGCTGTTCAAGCGCGGCGCCTATATCGTCAACACCGCCCGCGGCAAGCTCTGCGATCGCGACGCCATTGCCCGCGCGCTCGAGAACGGCCAGCTCGCCGGCTATGCGGGCGATGTGTGGTTCCCGCAGCCGGCCCCGGCCGACCATCCCTGGCGTACCATGGCCTGGAACGGCATGACGCCGCACATGTCGGGCACCTCGCTCACCGCCCAGACCCGCTATGCGGCTGGCACGCGTGAGATCCTGGAGTGCTTCTTCGAGGGTCGTCCGATCCGCGACGAGTACCTCATCGTGCAGGGCGGAAACCTCGCCGGCGTCGGCGCGCATTCCTACTCCAAGGGCAATGCCACCGGCGGTTCGGAAGAGGCCGCGAAGTTCAAGAAGGCGGGCTGATCGCCTTTCGTCCTCGGTGTGCGGGCGCCGTCTGCGCGGCATCCGCACCCCGTTCCCGAGGGGTCGCGCCTCGGCGACCCTGACCCACGCAACTGTGCGTACTCGGAGAACTTGCGCGCCCGCTCCTACGAGCGGGCGCGTTTTTCGTTCACGCCGGCTCGGCGAGGTCGGCGAGGAACCAGTCGACGCCGAGCTGCACCATGGACGGCTGCGAGGCGTGCGGCCCGTCATGCTCGACATAGGTGAGATCGTAGCCCGCCGCCCGCAGCTTGGCGGCGTGCGAACGGCCGGCGGTACGGATCGGCGTCTGGGTGTCATTCTGCCCGTGGGCGATGAACACCTTCGGCTCGCCCTCCTGCGCCAGCACCGTCATGAAGCCGGCCGACATGCCGAGGATGTGGGTGACGAGCTGCCCGTTCGACAGGCCGGTGGACAGCGAATAGCTGCCGCCGTCGGAATGGCCGGCAAAGGCGAAGTGCGTGGGGTCGAGGGCGAAGCGAGCGGCCACTTCGGCGAAGCCGATGTCCAGCCGCTCGCGATCCGGCCCGTTGCCGGCGATGACGATGTCCCAGGTGGGAAACAGCGACTGCGGCACCAGCAGCAGGAAGCCGCGCTCCTCCGCGTGCCGGCGCATGATCGGCAGGATCTTCTCGGCGCTGCCGCCGCCGCCATGGAACAGCGACATGAATGGCGTCGGCCGCGACGGGTCGATGCCCTCGGGGACAACCAGCACGTAGTCGCGCTCGTCGAACAGGCCGAGATCGTGCCGGCCGGGCGGCAGCGGCGGCTTGGTCGGGGCGGTGTGCTGGAACTGGAGGCGGCCGAGGAGGGAAAGGTCGAGCATGGCGCGCACCATAAAGCGGCGCCGGCCGGAGGCAAGACGGCAGGGCGCCGCGCCGGTCCTCGGCGCGCTGTCGGGTTCGCCGTTTCCTACCATTCCTTAACCGGCCATGCCGGCATCGCAGGGCAGGCATGGGGCTGCGGGTCTTTGCTTCGCCGTCCGCGGGGGATATGTCCCATCCTGCCGGACCGGCATGTGTCGAATCGTCCGGCGGCTTGCGTTCCGCCGCCGGATCGCGTGTTCCCCCTGTTGGTCCGCAATGCCGTTCCGCGACAAGCTGCTCGCCCTCACCGTGGTCTGCTTGTGGGCGCTCAACATGATCGTCATCAAGCTCGGGGTCGCGGAGATCCCACCCATGCTGATGACGGCGCTGCGCTTCATCATGGTCTCGGCGCTGCTGGTGCCCTTCACCCGCATCACGCTGCGGCAGCTGCCCGGCGTGCTCCTGGTGTCCTTCACCTTCGGTACGCTGCATTTCGGCCTGCTGTTCACCGCGCTCGAACATGCCGAGGCGGGCACCAGCGCTGTCGTCCTGCAGCTCGGGGCGCCGATCGCCACCGTGCTCGCCTGCCTGTTGCTGCGCGAGCCACTGGGGCTGGCGCGCACCGCCGGCCTTCTCATCTCGGTAGCCGGCATTCTGGTGCTGGCGGCCGGCCCGACGCTGCCGCCGCCCTATGCGCTGGCGCTGCTGCTGGTCAGTGCCAGCGGCTGGGCGGTGACCAACCTGATCGTCAAGCAGGTGGAAGGCATCCGCCCGATGGCGATGATGGGCTGGTCGTCGCTGTTCTCGGTGCCGCAACTGCTGCTGGCGTCGTGGATCTTCGAGGCCGACCACTGGGGCATGCTGGCGACCGCCGGCTGGAATGGCTGGTTCTCGGTGGTCTACAGCGCGGTGGGGTCCTCGATCATCGGCTACGGCATCTGGTACTGGCTGCTGCAGCGGCATTCGATCAATGCCGTAGTGCCCTATTCGATGCTCAACCCGCTGCTTACCGTGCTGTTCGGCATCGTGCTGATCGGCGACGATCCCTCGCCGGTGAAGATGATCGGCGCGCTGATCATGGTGGTGGGCGTCGCGCTCATCCTGCGCAAGCCGACCCCGACGCTGCCGGACGCCGCCGAATAGGAGATGTCCGGCCGGGAGACCCGGCCGGACCCGTCACGCCTCGCGGCTCGTTTTGCCTTCAGCTCACTTGGCCTTCAGGAAGTCGCCGACCTCGAGCAGGATCAGCTCGTTGTCGTCGGCCTTCTTCGGGTCGCGCGAGGAGGAGAAGGGCAGGTTGTTGTCGTTGCCCATCACGATGTGGGTGGCGTCGACGACATCGACGTCCTCGATGGTGAAGAACGGGAAGGCGAGCTTGCCGTCGGTGAGCGGCTTACGCGACTTCTTGTCCGGATCGGCGATGGCCATCAGGTCGATATGGCCGATCTTGCGCACCAGCCCGCCGGCATTGGCGTCGGTCAGCTCGATCTTGTAGATGCGCTTGAACTTGGCGAGGTCGTGGAAGCAGTCCGGGCCCTTGGTGCCGGTGGCGCAGGCCTTGTCGGCGGTGCCTTCGCCATTGTCGCGCTCGATGATCAGACCGGTGGTGGCGTCGATCATGTTGAAGTCGCCGATGGCGTTGCCGTTCTGCTCCAGCGGGTACTGCCACATGCGGCCGGTCCACTTCTGGCCGGCGACGTCGAATTCGAGGATCGGCAGGAATTCCTTGCCCTCGGCGGTCTTCTGCCAGTCCTTCTTGGCGGCGTCCCACAGCGGGCCTTCGAGCAGGGCGTAGAGGAACTTGCCGTCCTTGGACGACGCCATGCCCTCATAGCCCTTGGAACGGCGGGCGTTGAACTCGGCGGTGGCGTTCGGCGCGCCGGCGGAGGTAACCATGTAGTGGTCGGGCGAGCGCACCGGCGTTTCGCCGGCCACGGTCTCGAACACGCCGAGCACCTTGCCGCTCTTGTCGGCGCGGATCAGGTAGGGGCCGAATTCCTCGCCGATCCAGATGTCGTCGCCGATGATCTGGAAGCTCTCGGGATCGAAGTCGGAACCGGTGAGGTAGCGCTTCTCGGTACCCTCGTGGACGATGCGGAACGGCACCTTCTTGTCGGGGTCGGTGAGGAAGACGGTTTCGAGCCGCTCGAACTGGCCGGTCTGCCAGTCGATCTTGTAGCGGTTGAGGTACAGCGCCGAATCCGGGCTGTTGGCCTTGGCGCCCATGCCGTTGTCGGTGATGATCCAGAACGAGCCGTCCGGCATCACCTTGATGCCGGAATGGCCCTGCAATGGCTGGCCCTTGAACGGCGCGGACACGCCGGTGGGACGACCGCCCGACTTGCCTTCCACGGTGCCGATGGCCTCGACGCGCTTGCCGGTGGTGTACTTGCCGGAGGTCTTCAGATCCGCCGGGGCGTCGGCGGGCATCTCGATGAAGCTCTCGGCCGGCAGCACGGCATGGCCGGCGAGCGTGGCGGGATAGGCCTGGTCGGCGCGCGCCGCCGGCGCCAGCGCGACCAGCGCCAGCGCGGCACCAGCCAGCAGGCTCGCACGGATCTCAGTGCGGTTCATGGATGGGTCTCCTGAAGACAAGCGGCGGGGCGCCGCGACCGCCTTCCTGTGACCCCCGAGCATGTCGATGACGTTACGTCGTGGTGACGGTACGGTGACGCTCCCCGCCGGGATGCCTCACGCCTGTTCCGGCAGGCAGGCGAGGCAGATCTGCTCGATATGGGCGTAGCTGGTGCCGCAGCAGCCGCCGAGCACGGTGAGCTGCTTCATCCGCTCGCGCAGGCTGCGGTAGCGCCGGCCGAAATCGACGGGATCGCCGGGATCAAGCGTCGGCGACGCGTTGAGCTCGGCATGGTTGAGCGTGGAGGCATTGCCCTCGAAGCCGCGGATGCGGGCGAGCCAGTCGCCGCCTCCAGCGAGGGCGGGCTCGACATGCAGCGGATGCGCGCAGTTCACCATGAAGAAGGCCGGCGCGGCATCGGTCTCGGCGTCGACCTGCTCGATCGCCTCGCGCAGGCTCTGTCCGCTCGGCAGCCGCCCGTCGGTCTCGACCGTGAAGGAGATCACCGAGGGAATGCCGGCGGCCCGGGCCGCCAGGGCGATGCCGGCCGCCTCCTCGGCATAGGTGAGGGTGAAGGCGCCGACCAGATCCGCCGCGCTTGCCGCGAAGCTGCGGATCTGCGGCGTGTGATAGTCGGCGGCTTCGGCGGTCGACATCATCTGGCCGACCTCGTAGCCATCGCCGCGCGGCCCGAGGACGCCGTTGAGCACCATGGGCGAGGCGTCGGTCTCGAAGCGCTCGCGGATGTCGGCCACCAGTTCGATGGCCCGGCGGTTGAGGGCGTCGAGCCGGGCGGAGTCGAAGCCGAGCTGCGCGCCCCAATCGGCATTGGCGCGCCAGGTCGGCGTCTCCAGTACGAAGCCGAGGCCGTGATGGCGGGCGAGCGCCGCATAGCGCGCATAATAGCCGCTGAGAGTGGCTCGGCCTTCCTCGCTGTCGAGCAGGGTGAAGGACGCGAACAGCGGCAGATCGACGTTCTGCTCGAAAATCAGCGTGGTCTCCAGCCCGCCGTCGATGATGAAGACCTTGTCGGCCTGCAGCGGCAGGCATGCCCGATACTTGGCGCGATACTTGGCGTCCATCTGCGCTTCCCCTGTCTGGGTGTCGCGAACGGCCGATCATAGCCGCAATCTGCGGATGCAAGAAGAGCGGACAACGCCGGCCGCGATATGCCGTTCGGCACCCCGTTCGAGGGCGGCCTGCCGCGCCACTCGACGCGGAGGCGCGGTTCGGGCTCTATGCGGCCATGAGTCTCGACCTGCCCGCCGCCCCGCCGCCCGTCCGTGCCTTTCTCAGCGTCGCCCGCTCGGCCACCGGCCGCTTCTGGCGCGACCGGCTGGACATGCGCGGCGCCTCCACCGCGCTCGCCATCGCCCAGCGCCACGGCGTGCCGGAACTGCTGGCCCGCGTGCTGGCCGGCCGTGGTGTCGGCCTCGACGAGGTGCCGGCCTATCTCGATCCCACCGTGCGCGACCTGCTGCCCGATCCGGACACGCTGACCGACATGGAGCCGGCGGTGGCGCGGCTCGCCGATGCGGTGACGCGCGGCGAGAAGGTGGCGGTGTTCGGCGACTACGACGTCGACGGCGCCACCGCTACCGCACTGCTGGTCGAGGTGCTGCGCGCCGGCGGGCTCGACCCGGCTTTCCACATTCCCGACCGCATCTTCGAGGGCTACGGGCCGAACATCCCCGCCATCGAGGCCCTGCGCGCTGCCGGTGCCAGCCTGCTGGCGACCGTCGATTGCGGGACGATGAGCTTCGAGCCCTTCGCCCGCGCCGCCGCGATCGGCCTCGACGTGGTGGTGATCGACCATCACCAGGCGGGCGAGGCGCTGCCGCCGGTGGCGGCGCTGGTGAACCCCAACCGCATCGACGACCTGTCGGGGCTCGGCCATCTCTGCGCGGTCGGGCTGGTCTTCGTCACCGCCGTCGGGCTGGTGCGCGAACTGCGCCGGCGCGGCTGGTGGACGGCCGAGCGGCCGGCGCCAGACCTCCTGGCCATGCTCGACCTCGTCGCGCTCGGCACGGTGGCCGACGTGGTGCCGTTGACCGGGCTCAACCGTGCCTTCGTCACCAAGGGCCTCGCCGTGCTGCGCCGGCGCGACCGGCCGGGGCTGACGGCGCTGATGGACGCGGCGCGGCTCTCCGGGCCGCCCAAGGCCTGGCATCTCGGCTTCCTGCTCGGGCCGCGCATCAATGCCGGCGGGCGCATCGGCGACGCCGCGCTCGGCACGCGGCTGCTGCTCAGCCACGACCCGATCGAGGCACGCGCGCTCGCCGCCGAGCTCGACCGGCTGAACGCCGAGCGCCAGCAGGTGGAGAAGGCGATCGTCGCCCAGGCCGAGGCCGAGGCGGAGGCCGCGCTCGGGCTCGAGGGCACCAGCCCGGTGATCCTGGCGAGCGGGCAGGGCTGGCACCCCGGCGTGGTGGGGCTGGTGGCGGCGCGACTGAAGGAGAAGTTCGGTCGCCCGGCCTTCGCGGTGGCGTTCACCGGCGCGCATGGCGCCGGCTCGGCGCGCTCCATCCCCGGCGTCGATGTCGGGCGCGCGGTGCGCGGCGCCGTCGAGCACGGGCTCCTGGTGAAGGGCGGCGGCCACGCCATGGCTGCCGGGCTGACGGTGGAGCGCGACAAGCTCGGCGCGCTGCGCGCCTATCTGGAGGCGGAGCTGGCGCCGTCGGTCGAGCGCGCCCGCCATGTCGACGAGACGGTGGTGGATGGCGCGCTCTCCGCCGGGGCGGCGACGCCGGAGCTGATCGAGCTGGTCGAGCGCGCCGGTCCCTATGGCGCCGGCAATCCGCAACCTGTGTTCGCCTTTCCCGCCCACCGCATCGTCTATGCCGAGGCCGGCAGCGCCGACCAGGTGCGGGTGCGCCTGCGCGCTGCCGACGGCTCGGTGCTGTCCGGCGTCGCCTTCCGCGCGGCGGCGACACCACTCGGCGAGGCGCTGCTGGGGAGCCGGGGGCAGACGCGCCACGTCGCCGGCATGCTGGACCTCGACAGCTGGCAGGGGAGGGCGCAGCCCAGCCTGCGCATCTGCGATGTCGCCGACCCGGAAAAGACATGAGCCGGCAACGCGCTGGCAGGGCGAGCGGAATCGGTTCGCCAGTTGCTGCGGCGTTGCCGTCGCTGCTGGGCAGCCGCGCGGAATCGCTTTCTGAACCGCCGCGCGCAAGCCGTTGCGCCGACTCGACGAATGCCGCCTGCCTCCTCCTGAAACGAATTCTCAGCCGATGGCGCCAATGACCGGAAACGACTCCTCTTTCGCCGACCGCCCTACTGTCGCGGTCATCGGCGCCGGCCCGGCCGGCCTCCTCGCCGCCGAGGTGCTGGCCACGGCAGGGGCTCAGGTGACGGTGTATGATCGCCTCGCTGCGCCGGCGCGCAAATTCCTGATGGCCGGGCGCGGCGGGCTGAACATCACTCATTCCGAGCCGCGCGAGCGCTTCCTCGCCCGCTATGGCGCGGCGGCGGACTGGCTGGCGCCGATGCTCGATGCCTTCCCTCCCGCCCGCCTGCGCAGCTGGGTGGAAGGCCTGGGCGAGCCGACCTTCGTCGGCTCCAGCGGCCGGGTGTTTCCCCGGAGCTTCAAGGCCTCGCCGCTGCTGCGCGCCTGGCTGCGGCGGCTCGACGGGCTGGGCGTGACGTTCGCCCCGCGCCATCTCTGGCTGGGCTGGGACGAGGCCGGCCGCCTGCGCTTCGCCACGCCGGAGGGCGAGACGGTGCGGGAGGTGAGCGCGACGCTGCTGGCGCTCGGCGGCGCCAGCTGGCCGCGGCTCGGCACCGATGGCGGCTGGGCGTCGATTCTCGCCGCGACGGGGGCGGAGCTGCGCCCGCTGCGGCCGGCCAATGCCGGCGTGGCGGTGGCGTGGAGCGAGACCTTCCGCCAGCGCTTCGCCGGTGAACCGCTGAAGCGCATCGGCCTCGCTGCCGGCGGGCGGGCGCTGCGCGGCGAGGCGGTGATCACCGCGCAGGGGCTTGAGGGCGGCGGCATCTACGCGCTCACCGACCGGCTGCGCGACGAACTGGCGGCCGGGGAGGCGGTGCTGACCCTCGACCTGCGGCCGGACCTCGCCGTCGAGGTGCTGGCGACGCGCCTGGCCTCGGCCCGCAAGGGCGAGACCCTGTCCAACCGGCTGCGCAAGGCCGGACTGCCGGCGGTGGCGGCGGGGCTGATGCGCGAGGCGGCGCTGCAGCTGCCCGCCGATCCCGCCGGTTTGGCCGCACTGGCCAAGGCGGTGCCGGTCCGCGTCGCCGCCATTGCCGGCATCGAGCGGGCGATCTCCTCGGCCGGTGGCCTCGCGAGGGAGGGGCTTACCGAGGCACTGGAGCTGCGGGCGCGGCCGGGCGTGTTCGCCGCCGGCGAGATGCTGGACTGGGAGGCGCCGACCGGCGGCTATCTGCTGCAGGCCTGCTTCGCCACCGGCTGGCAGGCGGCGGCCGGCATGGCGGGCCAGCTGGGCCTGCCTGTTCCTGATCCGTGGACCGGCGGCTGGGTGGCGGCGGATGGGCCAGGCGAAATATCGAACGTGAAAATCTCCGGCGACGAACGGCCGGATCGGGAGGAAGTGGCGCGGGACGGCAGCTGAGGGAGCGCGTGCCACCGTCCCGCGCGGTTCACGAGACCAGCCGGGAAAACGGCCTCGCGAACTGTTCGGTCCCAGGTCCCCGGCCGGGCGATCATGACACCGTCGAGGACTTCGCCATCTGATTACTCGACGATTCTGCTGCGTACAACGATTATCTTCGACGATTATTATAGTTCTAAACTGAGCCGGGTGCTGATTACTTGGCGTCGTTCCAGTAACCGTGCGGTCGCTTGCGGCGGGGCGGTTCGGGGCCTACCTGTTCGAGATGGCGGCACGAGGCGCATGCGGGACGGCATGCAGGAGGGATCCATGGCGCGGCTGTTCTTCCGAAGCGGACGCACGGCCGAGGCGGCGCCGGACGCGGCGCGCGAACTCGCGGCGAAGGCGCGGCGGATGCTCGCGGCCGACGACGACACCACCATTTCGATCAGCGAGATCGCCTGTGGCGATCCGGCCTGCGGCGGCGCCGAGACGGTGATCCTGATCATGCGGCCCGGCCGCCGCACCGAAGCGGCGAAGATTCTTCGGCCGCTCGCCGAGGTGGTGGACGACGACCTGACGGAAGCCCTAGCTAGTTTCGTCGAGGGGTGATGATTTCAGCGAGTGTAGTATTCAATGTTTCTATAAGAAATTTTACCGATGACCTAAGGTGGCTGTAGAGTATAATAGTTCTAAAGTAGAGATGACATCTTGCGACTGCTTGGCAGGCTGGCGTAGGACTCGCGTCGATGGATAGGGACGCCGCGTGGCGGCGGGAGGAAATCCGATGCGAGCCAGCCTGATGAAATTCGCCGCGCCCAAGAAGTTCACCTCGACGCTGATGGCGGCGGTCGCCTTCGGGGCGCTGGTCGCCGCCGGTCCGGTCCGGGCGGAAACCGCGCCGAAGGTGCGCGACGTCGTCGTCACCTACGCCAACATCGCCGAGGCGATGTATTCCGACGCGCTTACCACCGCCAAGGCGCTGCAGGTGGCGGTCGACGCCTTCCTCGCCTATCCGACCCAGGCCAATCTCGACAAGGCCCGCACCGCCTGGAAGGCCGCCCGTGTGCCTTACCAGCAGACCGAGGGCTTCCGCTTCGGCAATGCGCTGGTTGACGACTGGGAGGGCCGGGTGAACGCCTGGCCGCTCGACGAGGGGCTGATCGACTATGTCGACAAGAGCTACGGCACCTCCTCGGACGAGAACCCGCTCTACACCGCCAACGTGATCGCCAACACCAAGATCCGCGTCGGCAAGAAGACCATCGACGCCACCAAGATCAACGCCAAGCTGCTCAACAGCCTGCAGGAGGCCGGCGGCGTCGAGTCCAACGTCGCCATCGGCTACCACGCCATCGAGTTCCTGCTGTGGGGCCAGGACCTGAACGGCACCGGGCCGGGCGCCGGCAACCGTCCCGCCACCGATTACGACCTGAAGAACTGCACCAACGGCCATTGCGACCGCCGCGCCGCCTATCTCAAGGCCGCCACCGACCTGCTGGTGAGCGACCTCGAGGAGATGACCAAGGCGTGGGGCGCCAAGGGCAAGGCCCGCGCCGTGGTGCTGAAGCAGAAGGACAAGGCGGCGCTCGGCACCATCCTCACCGGCCTCGGCTCGCTGTCCTATGGCGAACTCGCCGGCGAGCGCATGAAGCTCGGCCTGATCCTGCACGATCCGGAGGAGGAGCATGACTGCTTCTCCGACAACACCCACAACTCGCATTTCTATGACGAGACCGGCATCGCCTCGATCTATCGCGGCAAGTACACCCGCGTCGACGGCAGCGTCGTCGAGGGTCCGTCGGTTGCCGCCTATGCCGCCGCGCTGGCGCCCAAGCCCGCCGGGGAGGCCGAGGCCAAGATCGACGCCGCGCTCGCTGCGCTGAAGGCGATCAAGGACGAGGCCGACAGCGGCAAGCAGGCCTATGACCAGATGATCGGCGAGGGCAACACCGAGGGCAACGCGCTGGTGCAGAAGGGCGTCGATTCGCTCGTCGCCCAGACCCGCGCCATCGAGGGCGTGGTCGCGGCGTTGAAGCTGAAGATCAAGGTAGAAGGCTCCGACAGCCTCGACGACCCGTCCAAGGTCGGCGAGTGAGGCGCCCGTGATGACAGGGGGCGCGGCCATTTCGCGCCGCGCCCTGCTGGCCGCGGGCGCGGCCTTCGGCGCCGGAGCCGTGCTGGCGCCGGCCCGTACCGGCCTTGCCCGCGTGCCGGTGCCCTTCGAACCGACCCAGCACCTGACGCTAGCCGCCGGCGAGACGGCGTGGCAACTGCCCGGCGCCGGGGCGCCGAGCCGCGTCTATGCCTATGACGGCGAGCTGTTCCGGCAGATCCGGGTGCCGCGCGGCACAAGGCTGGAGGCCCGGTTCGCCAACGGGCTTTCCGAAGGCTCGACCGTGCATTTCCACGGCATCCGCATGCCCAATGAATTCGACGGCGTGCCGACGCTGACCCAGCCGCTGGTCGAGCCCGGCGGCGGCTTCACCTACCGCATTCCGCTCGACGATCCCGGCACCTTCTTCTTCCACCCGCATTGCGACGAGACCGGGCAGGCCGGGCGCGGCCTTGCCGGCGTGCTGATCGTTGAGGATCCTCGTGATCCCAAATTCGACGTCGAGCATGTGCTGTGCCTGAAGGACTGGCGCGTCGACGACACCGGCGGCTTCCTGCCGATGTCCGAGCCGGAAGGTGCCGCCAAGGCCGGCACCTTCGGCGCCACCCGCACGGTGAACGGGCGCGCGCATCTCGACCTCGCCGCGCCGGCGGGCGGCGATGTGCGGCTGCGCATCCTCAACCTCGATTCCACCCGCATCATGGATATCGGCGTCGAGGGTGCCGAGGCCTGGCTGATCGCGGTTGACGGCCACGCTTTGCCGCCGCTGCCGATGGACAGGCTCCCGGACGGTATCTGGCGCATGGGCCCGGCCCAGCGCATCGACGTGCAGGTGCGCATGCCGCGCGACGGCGCGCCGGTGACGGTGGGCGACTATCGCGCTTCCGACGTCTTCACCTTCGCGACGATCTCCGCCGAGGGGAGGGCGCGCGGCCCGCGCCGCCGGGGACCGCTGGCGCTGCCGCCGCCGAAGCTGCCCTTCCCGGACCTCGCGGCGGCCGAGTTCCACTCCTTCACCTTGCAGCAGGCGACCGACGCGGCGGTGAAGGAGACCGGCCTCTCGCCCAACGATCCGCTCGCCAAGGCGCTGATCGACAGCCTGTGCGTCGGCTCGACCACCTACTGGTCGATTGCCCAGCAATCCTGGCCGACCGGCGAGCAGCGCCACCTGCCGCCGCCGCTGGCGCGGATGGAGGCTGGGAAGAGCTACCGCATCGAGATCAAGAACGAGACGCGCTACCCGCATCCGGTGCACCTGCACGGCCATGCCTTCGCGGTGCTTTCCTCCAGCAAGGGGCGTCTGCCGAAGCATTTCGCCGACACCGTGCTGACCCAGCCGGGCGAGGCGGTGGAGATCGCCTTCGTTGCCGCGCCGGGCGACTGGGTGTTCCACTGCCACATCCTCGAACACATGGAGACCGGCAT
Organism: Ancylobacter sonchi; assembly: GCF_018390695.1. Taxonomy (GTDB): domain Bacteria; phylum Pseudomonadota; class Alphaproteobacteria; order Rhizobiales; family Xanthobacteraceae; genus Ancylobacter; species Ancylobacter sonchi. Next base: position 194,769 of record NZ_JAHBGF010000033.1, read on the forward strand.
GATGGGCTGGTTCCGTGTGGTCTGAGATGAGTGGGATCCCTCCAGGGCGACGCGCACCCTCTCGCCGTGGGGGAGAGGGTGCGCGCGGTGTTGAGCACTTCCCAGCCGTGCGTCCCCCTCATCCGGCCCGCCGGGCCGATCTTTCCCCCTCCGGGAGAGGTGCGGCTTTCCTCGTTGCACTCTTCGCTCTTATGTCTGCGCCTGCCATGGCAGCCGACGACGCTGGGCTCGACCGTGCCATCGGCAAGGCGCTGTTCGAGCGGCCCTGGGTGCCGGCGCCCAGCTCCACCCGCGCAAATGACGGGCTCGGCCCGCTGTTCGACGCACGCTCCTGCTCGGCCTGCCATCCCGGCGCCGGGCCGGGCGCGACCCGGCTCGACGCGCAGGGCGTGCCGGAGGAACTCGGGCTGGTGCTGTCGCTGTTCCGGACGGACGGCGCTGGCGACCCGGTCTATGGTCACCGGCTGGAGACCATGACCCTGCCTGGCGTGCCGGCGGAGGGTACGTTCCGGGTGACGGTCGAGAACGGGCGGCCGGTGCCGCAGCCACAGGCGCTCGGCTATGGGCCGCTCGATGCGGCAACGCATATCTCGCTGCGGACGGCACCGGAACTGCGCGGGCGCGGCCGGCTCGAACTGGTGCCCGACGCGGCGATCCTGGCGCTGGAGGATCCCGACGACCGCGATGGCGACGGCGTGCGCGGCCGGGCGCGCCGCTTCGAGGTGCCGGAAGGCGGCTCGCGCATCGGTCGCTTCGGCTGGAAGGCCAGCCATCCGACGCTGGCGGGCCAGACGGCGGAGGCCTTCGCGCTCGATCTCGGCCTGTCCACGCCGCTGCGGATGGAACCGTGGGGCGACTGCACGGAGGCGCAAACCCAGTGCCGCAACGCGCCGCACGGCCCCGACGCTGAGGGCGAGCCGGAGATTTCCGCCGCCATCGTCGAACGCATCGTCGCCTATCTGCGCGGGCTGAAGGTGCCGGAGCCGACCGGCGATGCGGCCGATGCGCGCGGCGCCCGGCTGTTCGCCGCCACCGGCTGCGCCGCCTGCCACCGTCCCTCCCTGCCGACGACGGGCGGCGGCACGGTGGCGCTGTTCACCGACGTGCTGCTGCACGACATGGGCGAGGGCCTCGCCGATTCGGCCGGCGTGCCGGGGGCCACCGCGGCCGAATGGCGTACCGCGCCGCTCGCCGGCCTGTCGCGGGCGCTGGAAAAGCGCACCGGCCTGCTGCATGACGGCCGGGCTGCTGATGTCGCCGCCGCCGTCAGCTGGCATGGCGGCGAGGCGGCGGGCGCCCGTCGCCGCTTCGACGCGCTTTCCGCCCGCGACCGCCGTCGCCTGATCGACTACGTTTCTCGTTTGTGATGCCATCCGCGAGCCGGGGATTTCACCATGCGCCGTTCACCCTTAGCCCTTGTCCTCGCGCTCGCCTCGCAAATGGGGCAGGCGGCGCAGGGCGTGCCCGTCGTCGCGGCCGCCGCTTCGCTTCTGAGCACCTTCTTCGTCGGCCGCGCCGATGCCGCCGCGCTCTCGGCGCCCGAGGTGGTGGAGAGCTGGCTGCTGCCGCGCTATGACACGCTGCTCGCCGAGGCCCGCGCCAATCGCGAGGCCTGGCAGGCCTTCTGCGCCGCGCCGTCGCAGGCTGGCATCGCCGGGCTCAAGACCCGCTTCGGCGCGGTGTCGGATAGCTGGGCGGCGGTGGAGTTCATCACCTTCGGCCCGGTGATGCTGTCGCTGCGGTCCGACCGGATGAACCTGTTCCCCGAGCGGCGCAACGCCGTCGGGCGCTCGCTCGCCGATCTCGTCGCCGATCCGACCGACGAGCGGCTGCATGCCGAGCGCTTCCCCCGCCTCAGCGCCGCCGCGCAGGGCCTGCCGGCGCTGGAGCGCCTGCTCTATGACGACAATGCCGACGCGCTGCTGCTGTCGGGTGCCGAGGCGCCGCGCCGCTGCGCCATCGGCCTCGCCATCGCCACCAATATCGAGGCCATCGCCAGCGAGATCCGCCAGGGCTGGGGCAACCGGCAGGACGGCCTGCTGGCACAGCTGATCGCCGGCAAGTCCGATCCGGTGTATTTCCCCGATCCCTCGGCGCTGATGAACCAGATCGTCACCGATCTCGCCGGTGCCTATCAGCGCGTCGTCGACCAGCGCATGCTCGCCGTGCTCGGCAAGACGGCGGACGATGCCAAGCCGCTCACGGCCGACCGCCGACGCAGCGGTCGCTCCAAGGCCACCATCGTCGCCATGATCACCAGCGCCGACTCGCTCGGCACCCGGCTCGGCGAAGGGCTCGACCCCAAGGGTCGCGAGGCGCTCGACAAGGCGTTCGCCGCCGCCGATGCCACCGCGGCGAAGCTGCCGGACGACATCGGCGCTGCCACCAAGACCACGCAGGGGCGTAAGGCGCTGCACGACGCCATCACCGTCTTCAAGGCAGCACAGACGAGCGTCGCCGATCCGCTCGCCTCCGGGCTCGGCGTCGCGCTCGGCTTCAATTCCCTCGATGGCGATTAGGAGGCCGAGATGGGCGCACTTTCCGCCACCCGCCGCAACCTGCTTGCCGGCCTCGGCGGGCTGATGGCGATGCCGCGCGCGCTGCTCGGCGCCGCCCATGCGCGCGACCACCTGCTCGACGCCGAATGGCTGGCGACCGCCGGGGTTGAGGGCGGCTTCGCGCCGGTGGTGCTCTCCGCCGATTTCGATGCCACCACGGTGGGACACGGCGCCCAGCGGCTGCACTGGGTGGAACCGAGCCCGGACGGGCGCACCGCCGTGGCGGTGGCGCGCCGCCCCGGCACCACCGCCGTGCTGTTCGACCGCCGCGCCGGCCAGGTGCTCGCCAGCTTCGAGCCGGGCCAGGGGCGCGTGTTCTCCGGCCATGGCCGGTTCGTCGAGGGCGGCCGGCGCTTCTACGCGGTGGAGATCGAGCGGGAGAGCGGGCAGGGCGTCGTCTCGCTGCGCGAGGTGGCGGACGGCTTTTCGGTGGTGGCCGAATGGGCGTCGTCCGGCATCGGCCCGCACGACATGCTGCCGGCGCTCGGCGGGCTGGTGGTCGCCAATGGCGGCATCGAGCCGCACACGCCGGAGGCGCTCGGCGCCGAGGTCGCCGATGCCAGCGTCGCCATCCTCGATCCGGCGAGCGGGCAAATACGCGCGGTCGGTGCGCTCGACGGCGACCTCGTCTCGCTGTCGCTGCGCCATCTCGCCCGTTCGGATGACGGGCTGGTGGTGGTGGCGGCGCAGGACCTGCTCAACGATTCCATCGCCCGGCCGCTGGTCTATGCCGTGGAGCCGGACGGGCGGCTGCGCGCCTTCGACGCGCCGGACGAGGCGTGGCGTGGCTTCCGCACCTATATCGGCTCGGTGGCGGTCGACCGCTCCGGCCGCTATGTCGCCGCCGCCAGCCCGCGCGGCAATCGCGTCGCGGTGTGGACGCGCGAGGGACGCTTCCTCGGCGGCGTGCCGCTGGTCGATGGCTGCGGCCTCGCCCCCACCCAGGAGGGCGGGCGCTTCCTCGCCACCTCCGGGCTCGGCGAGGTCGTGCTGATCGGCGTCGACGACGAGGGGGTAGGGGTGATCGCCCGGCGCTCCGGCGGGCCGCGCTTCGACAATCACGCGGTGCTGGTGGGCGCCTGATTCGGCGGTCCCGCGGGTCTTTCTGCGGGCCTGCCACCAAAGCGGGCCTTCCCTTTTGCAAGCGGCGGACCGATAAGACAGAGGCGCGATGTCAGATCGCGTTATTTTACGCGGACGCGCTGTAAATGAATTCGATCTTCGCCGGGCTTCCCACCACCGTCTTCGAGACCATGTCGCAGCTGGCGCGCCAGCATGGCGCGGTGAATCTCGGCCAGGGCTTCCCCGACGATCCCGGCCCGCGCGACGTGCGCGAGAAGGCGGCGCAGGCGGTGCTCGACGGCTGGAACCAGTACCCGCCGATGATGGGCGTGCCGGAGCTGCGGCAGGCGGCGGCGGCGCATTACCGCCACTGGCAGGGGCTCGATCTCGATCCCGGCGAGATCATGGTGACCTCCGGCGCCACCGAGGCGATCGCCGGCGCGCTGCTGGCGCTGATCGAGCCGGGCGACGAGGTGGTGCTGTTCCAGCCGCTCTACGACGCCTATCTCCCGCTGGTCGAGCGGGCCGGCGGCGTGCCGCGCCTCGCCCGCCTGACCCCGCCGCACTGGCGGCTGACCGAGGAGGTACTGGCGAGCGCCTTCACGCCGAACACCCGCGTCGTGCTGTTCAACAACCCGCACAACCCGACCGGCCGCGTGTTCGAGCGCGACGAGCTGGAACTGCTGGCCGAGTTCTGCCGGCGCTCCGGCGCGGTGCTGGTCGCCGACGAGGTGTGGGAGCATGTGGTGTTCGACGCCCGCCGTCATGTCTCGGTGCTGTCGCTGCCGGGCCTGCGCGAGCGCAGCGTGAAGATCGCCTCCGCCGGCAAGATCTTTGGCATGACCGGCTGGAAGGTCGGCATGGTCTGCGCGGCGCCGGAACTGATGAAGGGCCTGTCCAAGGCGCATCAGTTTCTCACCTTCACCACTCCGCCGTCGCTGCAGCACGCCTTCGCCTATGGGCTCGGCAAGGACCCCGCCTGGTTCGAGGGCATGCGCGCCGGGTTGCAGCGCTCGCGCGACCGGCTGGCCGATGGGCTCGCCGCGATCGGCCTGACGCCGCTGCCGAGCGCCGGCACCTACTTCCTCAATGTCGACCTCGCCGCCATCGATCCGCGGTTGGACGACGAGGCGTTCTGCCGCGACATGGTGGAGCGCCACGGCGTCGCCGCCATCCCGGTCTCGGCCTTCTATGCGCGCGACGCGGTGCGCAGCGTGGTGCGGTTCTGCTTCGCCAAGACCGACGCCACGCTCGACGCCGCGCTCGACCGGCTGGAGCGGCTGCGGCAGGCGGCGTGAAATTGCCGCCTGATCCTGCCGGGCGTTTGGGCGCGGCTGGGAACTCTGCATACAGGTCGCTCAGCCGAGCGGCATTTGCTCAATTTTTGATCTAATTTCCGAATGACGCGTGGCTCTGCGGCATTCGACGTATTGCGTTTCCCGAAAGTTGGTTTGGCACGGGCGTTGCAACCCTGCCTTCCGGCACGCGGACGGGGGTCCTGCGTGTGAACTCCAGAAGGGAACAACTATGTCTAATCTGTTCTCCCATGCGCGCCGCGTGGCTGGCCGCGCCATGGCCGGCGCTGCCGCCCTGGCGATTGCCGGTGTCGCCGTGCCCGCCGCTGCCCAGGAAACGATCAAGGTTGGCGTCCTCCACTCTCTGTCCGGCACCATGGCCATCTCGGAGACGACGCTGAAGGATACCGTGCTGTTCATGGTCGACCAGCAGAACGCCGCCGGCGGCGTTCTCGGCAAGAAGCTGGTCCCGGTCGTGGTCGATCCGGCCTCCAACTGGCCGCTCTTCGCCGAGAAGGCTCGTGAACTGCTGGCCAAGGAAAAGGTCGCGGTGGTGTTCGGCTGCTGGACCTCGGTGTCGCGCAAGTCGGTGCTGCCGGTGTTCAAGGAGCTCAACGGCATCCTGTTCTACCCCGTCCAGTACGAGGGCGAGGAGAGCGAGCGCAACGTGTTCTACACTGGCGCCGCCCCGAACCAGCAGGCGATCCCCGCCGTCGACTACCTGATGGAGAACGAGGGTGTGAAGCGCTGGGTGCTCGCCGGCACCGACTACGTCTATCCGCGCACCACCAACAAGATCCTCGAGGCCTATCTGAAGTCCAAGGGCGTCGCCGCCGAGGACATCATGATCAACTACACGCCGTTCGGTCACTCCGACTGGCAGACCATCGTCGCCGACATCAAGAAGTTCGGCTCGGCGGGCAAGAAGACCGCCGTGGTCTCGACCATCAACGGCGACGCCAACGTGCCGTTCTACAAGGAACTCGGCAACCAGGGCATCAAGGCGACCGACATCCCGGTCGTGGCTTTCTCGGTGGGTGAGGAAGAGCTCGCCGGCATCGACACCAAGCCGCTGGTCGGCCATCTCGCTGCCTGGAACTACTTCCAGTCGGTCGACGTGCCGGAGAACGCCGACTTCATCAAGAAGTGGCGCGGCTACATCAAGAACGACAAGCGCGTGACCAACGACCCGATGGAAGCCACCGTCATCGGCTTCAACATGTGGGTCAAGGCGGTCGAGAAGGCCGGCACCACCGATCCGGACAAGGTCATCCCGGCGCTGATCGGCGTTTCCGTGCCGAACCTGACCGGCGGCTTCTCCACCATGATGCCGAACCACCACATCACCAAGCCGGTGCTGATCGGCGAAATCAAGGATGACGGCCAGTTCGACGTCGTCGAGAAGACCCCCGGCCTGATCGTCGCCGAAGAATGGTCGCCGTATCTCGAAGGTTCCAAGGACCTGATCGCCGATTGGCGCTCGCCGATGAACTGCGGCAACTTCAACGTCAAGACCGGCAAGTGCGGCGCGCAGTGACCTGCGGCGCGCAGTGATGCGCGGCCGATGAGGGACGGTCCGGCCGGTTTCCGCCCGATGCGGATGGCCCGACCCACCTTTCTCGATCGACCCGGCGGCGGGCGCGACCCGCCGCCGGGCGACTCGCCGCCGGACCGCTTCCGGCTCCATCCGCACTCGCACCGACGGATGACGATGATTTCCCGTGGCCTTCCCAGCCGTCTCGGCTGCGTGCTGCTCCTCGCCCTCGGCCTGATCGCCGGCGCCCTCCTGCTGCCGCGCGCTGCCGTCGCCCAGGGAGCGGCGCCCGACATCAGCACCCCGCTGGCCCAGCTCACCACCGACAAATATGACGACACCGAAGCCGCGCTCGGGGCGCTCGCCTTGAGTGGCAGCCCGGCGGCCGCCGGTATTGTCGCGGCTCTGGCCGATGGGCGGCTGATGTACAGCCCGGCCACCAGGCAGGTGCTGATCAAGACCCCGCAGGGCGGCCTCGTCGACGCCGCGACCGGTCAGCCGGTGGCCGAGGCGCCGCCGGGCGCGAAGGCGGTGCGGGTGAACAACCGCATCCGCCGCGCCATCGAGGCGGCGAGCGGCACGCTGGCGCTCGTCAATCCGGACCCGGCCAAGCGGCTGGAGGCCGCGAGTGCGGTGATGCGCGCCCGCGACGAGGCGGCGCTGCCGGCGCTCGACGCCGCGCTCGCCAAGGAGGCCGACGCCAAGGTGAAGTCGGCGCTGACGCTCGCCCGCGCCTCCATCCTGATCGGCAAGGCCGGCGTTCCCGACGCCGACCGCATCGCTGCCATCGCCACGGTGGGCGAGCAGGGCAACCAGGACGCGCTCGCCGTGCTGCGCAGCGTGCCGGCCGATGCTTCTCCGGCGGTGAAGGCGGCGGCGCAGGACGCCATCGCCGGCATCGAACGCAGCCTCGCCATCTGGTCGGTGGGCCAGAACATCTGGTACGGCGTCTCGCTCGGCTCGGTGCTGCTGCTCGCCGCCATCGGCCTCGCCATCACCTTCGGCGTGATGGGCGTCATCAACATGGCGCATGGCGAGATGGTGATGCTTGGCGCCTATGTGACCTTCGTGGTTCAGGAACTGATCCGCACCTACAATCCGGCGCTGTTCGACCTGTCGTTGCTGATCGCCATTCCCGTCGCCTTCCTGTTCACCGGGTTGATCGGCGTCCTGATCGAGCGCACGGTGATCCGCTTCCTCTACGGCCGGGCGCTGGAAACGCTGCTCGCCACCTGGGGCATCTCGTTGATCCTGCAGCAGGCGATCCGCACCGCCTTCGGCCCGACCAATCGCGAGGTCGGCGCGCCCGGCTGGATGTCCGGCGCCTTCGAGCTCGGCCAGCTGTCCATCACCTATGGCCGGCTGTGGATCATCGTCTTCGCGATGTTCGTGTTTGTCGCCCTGCTGGCGACGCTGCGGCTGACCCGCATCGGGCTGGAGATGCGGGCGGTGACGCAGAACCGCCGCATGGCGGCCTCCATGGGCATCCGCACCAACTGGGTCGATGCCATGACCTTCGGCCTGGGCTCGGGGATCGCCGGCATCGCCGGGGTGGCGCTCAGCCAGATCGACAACGTGTCGCCCAATCTCGGCCAGAGCTACATCATCGACAGCTTCCTCGTCGTGGTGTTCGGCGGCGTGGGCAACCTCTGGGGCACGCTGGTCGGCGCCATGTCGCTCGGCATCGCCAACAAGATGCTGGAGCCCTATGCCGGCGCGGTGCTTGGCAAGATCGCGCTCTTGGTCATCGTCATCCTGTTCATCCAGAAGCGGCCGCGCGGCCTCTTCGCTCTCAAGGGGCGGGCGATCGAATCATGAGCAACGCCCTGACGCCGCAACCCGTGCTGCTCGGCAAGAGCGGCCTCGTCTTCCTCGCCGTGGTGTTGGGAGCCGCCGTGCTGGTGCCGGCGCTCAACCTGCTGACATCGCCGGACTCCGCCCTGCACGTGCCGACCTACGTCGTCTCGCTGCTCGGCAAGTACCTGACCTATGCGCTGCTCGCGCTGTCGGTCGACCTGATCTGGGGCTATGTCGGCATCCTCTCGCTCGGCCATGGTGCGTTCTTCGCGCTCGGCGGCTATGCGATGGGCATGTACCTCATGCGCCAGATCGGCCCGCGTGGCGTCTATGGCGACCCGGTGCTGCCGGACTTCATGGTGTTCCTGAACTGGAAGGAACTGCCGTGGTTCTGGCACGGCTTCGACATGTTCCCCTTCGCCGCGCTGATGGTGCTGTTGGCGCCGGGCATCCTCGCTCTGGTGTTCGGCTGGTTCGCCTTCCGCTCGCGCGTAACCGGCGTGTACCTATCGATCATCACCCAGGCGATGACCTTCGCGCTGCTGCTGGCCTTCTTCCGCAACGACATGGGCTTCGGCGGCAATAACGGCCTCACCGACTTCAAGGACATACTCGGCTTCAACATCCAGGCCGACGGAACCCGCCTCGTGCTGTTCGTGCTCTCGGCGCTGGCGCTGGCGCTGGGCTACGTTCTGTGCCGCTTCCTGGTGCGTTCGCATTTCGGCAAGGTGCTGATCGCCATACGCGACGCCGAGACGCGGGTGCGCTTCACCGGCTACCGGGCGGAGAACTACAAGGTGGTGGCCTTCGTGGTCTCGGCCATGCTGGCCGGCATCGCCGGGGCGCTCTACGTGCCGCAGGTCGGCATCATCAATCCCGGCGAGTTCTCGCCCGCCAACTCCATCGAGATCATCGTCTGGGTGGCGGTGGGCGGACGCGGCACGCTGGTCGGCGCAGCGCTCGGCGCGGTGCTGGTGAACTACGCCAAGACCTATTTCACCTCCGGCCTGCTGGCGCCCTACTGGCTGTTCATGCTGGGCGGCCTGTTCGTCGCGGTGACGCTGTTCCTGCCCAAGGGCATCGTCGGCACCTTCTACGACTGGCGCCGCGCCCGCGCGCCGGCGCCGGAGGATCTGGCGCCCGACGATCTGGCGCCGCCCGACAAGCTGCCCGAACCCAAGCCGGCCGAGTGAGGGGACCGACATGAGCGCAACCGACACGCTTGAACCCGACGTCCCCGTAGAGGCCATCGCCAAGAAGGACCTGACCGAAGCGCTGCTCTATCTCGACGGCGTCACCGTGACCTTCGACGGCTTCCGGGCGCTGAACTCGCTGTCCTTCACCGTCGATCCCGGTGAGATGCGCGCCGTCATCGGACCGAACGGCGCCGGCAAGACGACGATGATGGACGTGATCACCGGCAAGACCCGCCCCGACAAGGGCGACGTCTTCTTCGCCGGTGGCACCACCGACCTCACCAAGCTCGACGAGACGCAGATCGCCACGCTCGGCATCGGCCGCAAGTTCCAGAAGCCGACCGTGTTCGAGATGCACACGGTGATCGACAATCTGCGCCTCGCGCTGAAGGGGCAGCGCGGCGCGCTCGCCAACATCTTCCGGCGCGAGACCGCCGCCGAGCGCGAGAAGATCGACGAGATCTTCGAGACCATCAAGCTGAGCGGGCACCGCGACCGACTCGGCGGCGCGCTGTCGCACGGGCAGAAGCAGTGGCTGGAGATTGGCATGCTGCTGGCGCAGGACCCGAAGCTGCTGCTGGTCGACGAGCCGGTGGCCGGCATGACCGACGCCGAGACGGCGCAGACCGCCGAATTGCTGCGCGAGATCAACGCCAACGGCCATTCGGTGGTGGTGGTCGAGCACGACATGACCTTCGTGCGCGATCTCGGCGTGCGGGTGATGTGCCTGCACGAAGGGTCGGTGCTCGCCGAGGGCACGCTCGACCAGGTCAGCGCCAATGAGCGCGTCATCGAAGTCTATCTGGGGCGTTGAGGGTTCATGCTGGAAGTCCAGGACATCGACCTGTTCTACGGCGCTGCGCAGGCCTTGCGCGGGGTTTCGCTGAAGGCGGAGCCCGGCAAGGTGACCTGCGTGCTTGGCCGCAACGGCGTGGGCAAGACCAGCCTGATGCGCGCCATCGTCGGCCAGCAGCCGGTCGCCCGCGGGGCCATCCGCTTCGACGGTGACGACATCACCACGATGAAGCCGGCCGAGCGGGCGCGGCGCGGCATCGCCTTCGTGCCGCAGGGGCGGGAGATCTTCCCGCTGCTGACGGTGTCGGAGAATCTGCAGACCGGCTTCGCGCCCTTGAAGCGCGCGGACCGTTTCATTCCCGACGACGTGTTCTCGCTGTTCCCGGTGCTGGATTCGATGCTGCGGCGGCGCGGCGGCGACCTTTCCGGCGGCCAGCAGCAGCAACTCGCCATCGGCCGCGCGCTGGTGATGCGGCCCAAGGTGCTGGTGCTCGACGAGCCGACCGAGGGCATCCAGCCCTCGATCATCAAGGACATCGGTAATGCCATCCGCTACTTGCGGAGCAAGGGCGATATGGCCATCGTGCTGGTCGAACAGTATTTCGACTTCGCCAAGGAGCTTGCGGACCATTTCGTCGTGATGGAACGCGGGGCTGTGGTGATGTCGGGCGATGGCGCCGCCCTCGAGGATCCGGATGTACGTAACCGCATTGCCGTGTGAGCCCGCCGCCGGGGAGGTCGTCCCCGGCGTGCTGCGCTCGCGCGGTCGCCTGCTGCTTCACGCGCGCTTCGCCGACGGGCGCACGATTCCCGACCGCCTCGAGGAGGAGGGCCCGAGCCGCATCCGCTTCCCGGCGGCGGCGCGGCGCGGCCGCTCGCTGGAAGGCATCATCCTCAACACCGGCGGCGGAGTCGCCGGCGGCGACCATTTCGCCGCGCGGATGGAGGCGGGCGAGGGCGCGCGGCTGGTGCTCACCTCACAGGCGGCGGAGAAGTGCTACCGCTCGGATGGCGGGCTGTCGCGGCTGTCGGTGGACCTCGCCGTGGCGCCGGGCGCCTCGCTCGACTGGCTGCCGCAGGCGACCATCCTGTTCGACGGCGCGCGCGTCGCCCGCACCATCCGCGCGGACGTCGCCGAGGGCTCGCGGTTGCTGCTGGTGGAAACGGTGGTGCTCGGGCGCACCGCGCGCGGCGAGCGCTTCACCTATGGCCAGCTGACCGATTCGTGGCGGGTGCGCCGCGGTGGCCGGCTCGTCTATGCCGACGGGCTCAGCCTTGAGGGCGCGGTGAGCGGCGTGCTCGACCGGTCCGCCTGCGCGCAGGGATGGGCAGCCTTTGCCACCGCGCTGCTGGTGGCGCCGGACGCCGTGGAGCGGCTCGACGCGTTGCGCGAGGCTTCCGAGGCGTTGCAGGAGGCGCGTAACGACGTCGAGATCGGCGTCAGCGCCTGGGACGGCATGGCCTCGGTACGGCTGCTGGCGCGTGACGGACTGGGGCTGGACGCCGCCATTCGCCGCCTGCTCGGCCCGCTCGGTGTTTGCGACCCGCCGCGCATCTGGCATTTCTGATGCATTCTGCTGTCGCCCGATTTGCTGATCCCCCGACTTTCTCACGCCCGACGGCCCGTCGCCCGCATCTTCCCGGAGTAGACCGATGAATCTGAGCCCGCGCGAAAAGGACAAGCTGCTCGTCTCCATGGCAGCGATGGTGGCCCGCCGGCGGCTGGAGCGCGGCGTGAAGCTCAACCATCCCGAGGCGGTGGCGCTGATCACCGACGTGGTGGTCGAGGGTGCACGCGACGGCAAGACGGTGGCCGAGCTGATGACGCTCGGCGCGACCGTGCTGACCGCCGAGCAGGTGATGCCGGGCGTCGCCGACATGATCCACGACGTGCAGGTCGAGGCGACCTTCCCGGACGGCACCAAGCTCGTCACCGTGCACGAGCCGATCCGCCGCCTGTTCGCCGGCCCGGTGCCGGGCGAGATCCTCACCGAGGAGGGCGAGATCGAGCTGCTCGCCGGCCGCGAGACGGTGACGCTGACCGTTGCCAATACCGGCGACCGGCCGATCCAGGTCGGCAGCCACTACCATTTCTTCGAGACCAACGCGGCGCTCGCCTTCGACCGCGAACTGGCGCGCGGCAAGCGGCTCGCCATTCCCAGCGGCACGGCGGTGCGCTTCGAACCAGGCCAGTCGCGCGAGGTCACGCTGGTCGAGCTCGCCGGCAAGAAGGAGGTCTACGGCTTCCGCCAGCAGGTGATGGGCCGTCTCTGACCGCGCCCCGCTTGCCTCGCCCGTCCCACGCTTCGATCGGATCTTTCCCATGGCCCTCAAGATTTCCCGCGCCTTCTATTCCGAGCTGTTCGGCCCGACCACCGGCGACCGCATCCGCCTCGCCGACACCGCGCTGGTCATCGAGGTGGAGAAGGACTTCACCGTCTATGGCGAGGAGGTGAAGTTCGGCGGCGGCAAGACCATCCGCGACGGCATGGGGCAGGCGCAGACGACGCGCGCGCAGGGCTCGGTCGACACCGTCATCACCAATGCGGTGATCCTCGACCATTGGGGGATCGTGAAGGCGGATATCGGCCTGCGCGACGGCCGGATCCACGCCATCGGCAAGGCCGGCAATCCGGACATCCAGCCGGGCGTCGACATCGTCATCGGCCCGGGCACCGAGGTGATCGCCGGCGAAGGCAAGATCGTCACCGCCGGCGGCTTCGACAGCCATATCCACTTCATCTGCCCGCAGCAGATCGAGCACGCGCTGATGAGCGGCGTAACCACCATGCTGGGCGGCGGCACCGGCCCGTCGGCGGGCACCAACGCCACCACCTGCACCCCCGGCGCCTGGCACATCGAGATGATGCTGCGCGCCTTCGACTCATTTCCGGTCAACCTCGCTCTGTCGAGCAAGGGCAACGCCTCGCTGCCCGGCGCGCTGGTCGAGATGATCGAGGCCGGCGCCTGCGCCATGAAGCTGCACGAGGACTGGGGCACCACCCCGGCCGCCATCGACAACTGCCTCTCGGTCGCCGACGAGTACGACGTGCAGGTGATGATCCACACCGACACGCTGAACGAGAGCGGCTTCGTCGAGGACACCGTCGCGGCCTTCAAGGGCCGCACCATCCACGCCTTCCATACCGAGGGCGCCGGCGGCGGCCACGCGCCGGACATCATGACGGTGGTCGGGCTGCCGCATGTGCTGCCGTCCTCCACCAACCCGACGCGGCCGTTCACGATCAACACGCTAGACGAGCATCTCGACATGCTGATGGTGTGCCACCATCTCGATCCCGAGATCGCCGAGGACCTCGCCTTCGCCGAGAGCCGCATCCGCAAGGAGACCATCGCGGCCGAGGACATCCTGCACGATCTCGGCGCCATCTCGATGATGAGCTCGGACAGCCAGGCGATGGGCCGGCTCGGCGAGGTGATCACCCGCACCTGGCAGACCGCTCACAAGATGAAGCTGCAGCGTGGCCTGCTACCCGGCGACAGCGAGCGCAACGACAATGCCCGCGCCAAGCGCTATGTGGCGAAGTACACCATCAACCCCTCGATCGCCCATGGCGTCTCCCGCCATATCGGCTCGGTGGAGCCGGGCAAGCTGGCCGACCTCGTCATCTGGTCGCCGGCCTTCTTCGGCACCAAGCCGGACATGGTGATCAAGGGCGGGGCGATCGTCGCGGCGCGGATGGGCGACCCCAACGCTTCGATCCCGACGCCGCAGCCGGTGCATTACCGCCAGATGTGGGGCGCCTATGGCAAGGCGCGCACCGCGACCTCGCTCACCTTCGTCTCCAAGGCGGCGGTGGAACTCGGCATCGGCGCCCGGCTCGGGCTGGAGAAGAAGGTGGTTGGCATCGAGAACGTGCGCGGCGGCATCTCCAAGGCGTCGATGATCCACAACGACGCCACCCCGCATCTGGAGATCGACCCGGAAACCTATGAGGTGCGGGCGGACGGCGAATTGCTGACCTGCGCGCCTGCCACCGAACTGCCGATGGCGCAGCGCTACTTCCTGTTCTAAACCTCACGGGCTGGGCAGTCCTGAAGGAGACGACCATGATCCGCGCTCGCACGCTTGTTCCCGCCGGCAGCTGGGACGTGTCCACCGCCGCCGACAAGGTGGTGCTGCCGCACGACGGACGGCACCGCCGCCGCATCGCCATGCGCGGGGAGGGCGACGTGGTGTTCCTGCTCGACCTGCCGGAAGCCGTGCGGCTGAAGGACGGAGACGGCATCGCACTGGAAGACGGGCGCCTGGTGGCGGTGGTCGCCGCCGAGGAGCCGGTGGCGGAGATCGTCGCCCGCGACCCGCACCATCTGGCGCGCCTCGCCTGGCATCTCGGCAACCGCCACGTGCCGGCGCAACTGCTCGCCGACCGCATCCGCATCGCCCGCGACAGCGTGCTGGAGGAGATGGCGCGCGGGCTCGGCGCCACGGTCGACATCGTCGAGGCCTCCTTCGAGCCGGAGGGCGGCGCCTATGAGGCCGCCGAGGCGCATGGGCACGGCCATGCGGGCCATGATCATGGCGATCACGGGCATCACGATCACGGGCACCACGACCATGATCACGAGCATCACGGGCACGAGCACCATGAGCATGGCGAGGCCTGCGGCTGCGGCCACGATCATGGCGACCATCATCACCATCAGCACGACGTGATCCACATCGGCAGCGCTCCGGCAGAGGCGCCGGTGCATCGCGGCCATGGCCACGACCACCATGACCACCAGCACAAGCACGCCCATGGCGAGGCCTGCGGCTGCGGCCACGAGCACCACGATCACGACCATCACGATCACGACCATCACGGGCACGATCATCATCACGACCACCACGACCATAAGGGCCATGGCCACGGACACGGCTGACGCGATCGCCGCGCCGGCCGAGGCCGCCGTCGCGCCCGACCTCATCGCGCTGTTCGTCTGGCTCTCGCCGGCCTATCCGGTCGGCGCCTTTGCCTATTCGCACGGTCTCGAATGGGCGGTGGAGGCCGGCGACATCCGCGACATGGCTGGCCTCCAGCGTTGGGTCGACGATCTCCTGCGCCATGGCGGCCCGTTCACCGACGCGGCGCTGCTCGCCCATGCCTGGCGGACGGCGCGGGCCGGCGACGGCGCCGGCTTCGCCGAGGTTGCGGAACTCGCCTGCGCCTTCGCGCCCTCGCGCGAGCGGCAGATGGAGACGCTCAACCAGGGCGACGCCTTCCTCACGGCGACCCGCGCCGCCTGGCCGGCGCCCGGCCTCGATCTGCTGTCGAGCGCGTGGAGCGGGCGGCTCGCCTATCCCGTCGCCGTCGGCGGCGCGGCGGCGGCGCACGGGCTGCCGATTGCCGCCACGCTCACCGGCTTCCTGACGGCGGTGGCGGCCAATCTGGTGTCCGCCGCGGTGCGGCTGGTGCCGCTCGGCCAAACCGACGGCAACCGCGCGCTCGCCGGCTGCGCGGCGACGATCCGCGCCGTCGCCGCCGAGGCGCCGCATGTCGACCTCGACGCGCTGGGCGGGGCGGCGCTGCGCTCCGACATCGCCTCGATGCGTCACGAGACCCAGTATACCCGCCTGTTCCGCAGCTAGGGCCGCGAGGCTCCGGCGGCGCGAGCCGGCTTCAGATCATCGACAGGGAGTGCAGTCATGAGCGAGGGGAGCGGCCCGCTGCGGGTCGGCATCGGCGGACCGGTCGGGTCGGGCAAGACGGCGCTGATGGAGGCGCTGTGCCGCCTCTTCCGTGACCGCTACGATCTGTGCGCCATCACCAACGACATCTACACCAAGGAAGATGCCGAGATACTCACCCGTGCCGGCGCGCTGCCGGCCGAGCGGATCATGGGCGTGGAGACCGGCGGCTGCCCGCACACCGCCATTCGCGAGGACGCCTCCGCCAATCTCGCCGCCATCGCCGAGATGCGCGGGAATTTTCCACAGCTCGACCTGATCCTGATCGAGTCCGGCGGCGACAACCTCGCCGCCACCTTCTCGCCCGAGCTCGCCGACCTCACCATCTATGTGATCGACGTGTCGGCCGGCGAGAAGATCCCGCGCAAGGGCGGGCCGGGCATCACCCGCTCCGACCTCCTGGTGATCAACAAGATCGACCTGGCGCCGCATGTCGGCGCCTCGCTGGAGGTGATGGACCGCGATTCCAAGAAGATGCGCGGCCGTCGGCCCTATGTGTTCGCCAATGTGCGCGCCGGGCAGGGCGTCGAGGAGGTCGCGCGCTTCATCGAGGAGGCGGGTGGCCTCACGCCGGCCCGCCTCGCCGAGGTATCACTTTCCTAGGTTGGGCGTCACTTTCCCAGATCGGGGGCCGCGAGCGGCGTCAGGTGCCGCAGGCCCTGCTCGAGGTCGGCGATCAGGTCGGCCGGATCCTCAAGGCCGATATGCAGCCGCACCGTCGGCCCGCCGGGCGCCCAGCGAGTGGCGGTCCGGGAGGTCGAGCAGTCGAACGGGATGGCGAGGCTCTCGAAGCCGCCCCAGCTGTAGCCGAGGCCGAACAGCGCCAGCGAATCCAGGAAGGCGTCGACGCTCGGCTTCGCCGCCGGCTTCAGCACCACGCTGAACAGGCCGGAGGAGCCAGTGAAGTCGCGCACCCAGATGGCGTGGCCGGGCGCCTCCGGCAGCGCCGGATGCAGCACCTGCTTGACCTCCGGCCGCCCGGCGAGCCAGCGCGCCACGGTGAGCGCCGATTGCTGGTGGCGGGCGAGGCGCACCGACAGGGTGCGCAGCCCGCGCGCGGCGAGGAAGGCATCTTCCGGCGCCACGGTGAGGCCGAGATCGCCATGGGTGGTGCGCAGCCGCCTGTAGCAGCGCTCATTGGCCGAGATGGTGCCGAGATTGAGATCGGAATGGCCGCCGATATATTTGGTGCCGGCCTGGATCGACAGGTCGACACCGAAGGCGTGCGGCCGGAAATAGAGCGGCGTCGCCCAGGTGTTGTCGATGAGGGTGACGATGTCCGTCGTCGCTGCGGCGGCGACGATCGCCGGCACGTCCTGCATCTCGAAGGATTGCGAGCCCGGCGATTCCATGAAGATGGCGCGGGTGTTCGGCCGGAACAGCGCGGCGATGCCGCCGCCGATCAGCGGGTCGTAATAGGTGGTCTCGATGCCGAAGCGCCGCAGCACCTCGTTGCAGACCCGCCGCGTCGGCGCATAGGCGGTGTCGACCATCAGGAGGTGGTCGCCGGCCTCCAGCACCGAGAGCAGGGCGGTGCTGACCGCCGACAGGCCGGACGGTGTGAGCACCACGCCGGCGCCGCCTTCGAATTCGGCAAGCGCCGTCTCCAGCGCCTCGACGGAGGGATTGCCGCGCCGGCCGTAGGAGTAGCGCCCGGTATGGTGCTCGAGATCGTGCACGGTCGGCGACAGCACGGTGGAGCCGCGCACCACAGGCACATTCACAAAGCCGTCAAATCTCTGTGGATCGCGGCCGGCATTTACGAGGGTGGTATCGGACGCGTAGGCGGGCCGGTTGGTGCCCTTGGGCTGCTTCGACATGGACTGCACTGGTTCTCATCGGACGGGGGCGTAATTGGGGGCGAGCGCCGCTCCCGCGTCAAGCGCTTGACCGCATCAGAATACATCGTTCTGATGACCTTACGGCCGCACGACACGTCATGCGCGCATGCGCTGCGTCTAAGACGAACGGCGCACGCCCTTGCGGCAGGTGTACGTGTCGAGCGGCATGCGACTTGCTTAGCTCTTCGCCCGCATCCATCTGCATCCGCAGATGCGTGCCCGATCAAAAACCGATGTACAGGGCTGCCATCATGAAACGCCTCCTCTCCACCCTCGCCCTTGCCGGCGCCTTCGGCCTCGCCGCGGCCGGCGCCCAAGCCGCGAAGCTCGACCAGGTGAAGGCCAAGGGCTTCATCCAGTGCGGCGTGAGCCAGGGCCTGCCCGGCTTCTCCAACCCGGACGACAAGGGCAACTGGACCGGCCTCGACGTCGACTTCTGCCGCGCGGTGGCGGCGGCGGTGTTCGGCGACGCGACCAAGGTGAAGTTCACCCCCCTGTCGGCCAAGGACCGCTTCACCGCCCTGCAGTCCGGCGACATCGACATCCTGTCGCGCAACACCACCTGGACCATTTCGCGCGACACCTCGCTCGGCCTCAACTTCACCGGCGTGACCTATTACGACGGCCAGGGCTTCATGATCCGCAAGGACAAGAAGGTGAACTCGGCGCTCGAACTGGCCGGCGCCTCGGTGTGTACCCAGACCGGCACCACCACCGAGCAGAACGTCGCGGACTTCTTCCGCGCCAACAACATGCAGTATGAGGTGATCGCGTTCGCGACCGCCGACGAGACCATCAAGGCCTATGACGCCGGCCGCTGCGACGTCTACACCACCGACCGCTCCGGCCTCGCCGCCGAACGCCTCAAACTGACGAACCCGGACGATCACATCGTCCTGCCGGAGATCATCTCCAAGGAGCCGCTCGGCCCGGTGGTCAGCCATGGCGACGACCAGTGGTTCGACATCGTGAAGTGGGTGCTGTTCGCGCAGGTCAATGCTGAGGAACTGGGCGTTTCCTCCAAGAACCTCGACGAGCAGCTGAAGTCGACCAACCCCGAGATCAAGCGTCTGGTCGGCACCGAGGGCAAGTTCGGCGAAGGCCTCGGCATCGGCAATGACTGGGTGGTCAACATCGTCAAGCTCGTCGGCAATTACGGCGAGATGTACGACCGCAATGTCGGGCCGGACACCCCGCTGAAGCTGGCGCGCGGCACCAACGCCCTGTGGACCAAGGGCGGCCTGCAGTACGCCCCGCCGATCCGCTGATCGATCCCGCGTCCCCCGGCTCACCGGGGGACGCTCCGCTGGGGCGCGCGGGACCACAACCCGGCTTTAGACCGGGCCCGCCGCCTTCATGAAATGGGCCTCAACGAGGCGAGGGGAATTAATGGCGGATTGGGTCGAGCCGGCGGTCAGGCAGGGCCGCACGTCGTTCATGAACGATCCGAAGGTACGAAGCATCGTCCTTCAGGTCGTCGCGCTGGTTCTGGTGATCGTCCTGGGCTGGATGTTCATCGACAATGCGAAGGAAAATCTCGCGGCGCAAAAGATCGCCACCGGCTTCGGCTTCCTGGAGAACACCGCCGGCTTCGGCATCAGCCAGACCCTGATCAGCTATTCGGAGACGTCGACCTATGGCCGCGCCTTCGCCGTCGGCATCCTGAACACGCTGCTGGTGGCGGTGATCGGCATCTTCTTCGCCACCATCATCGGCTTCCTCGTCGGCATCGGCCGGCTGTCCAAGAACTTCGTGATCCGGCTGATCTCCACCTGCTATGTGGAGCTGCTGCGCAACCTGCCGCCGCTGTTCCAGATCCTGTTCTGGTACCTCGCCGTGCTCAGTGCCATGCCGAACCCACGGCAGAGCATCTCGATCTTCGGCGAGGCCTACATTTCCAATCGTGGCA
This sequence comes from Ancylobacter sonchi, assembly GCF_018390695.1. Classification (GTDB taxonomy): domain Bacteria; phylum Pseudomonadota; class Alphaproteobacteria; order Rhizobiales; family Xanthobacteraceae; genus Ancylobacter; species Ancylobacter sonchi. The sequence goes on from NZ_JAHBGF010000033.1 coordinate 214,448, forward strand.
TCGTGGTGCCGCGCCCGCTATTCGGCGAGGGCACCGGCCTCGTTTTGTGGACCTTCGGTTTCGCGGTGCTGGCCACGGTGCTGATCGGCGCCTGGGGGCGCCAGCGCCGCGAGGAGACCGGTCGGGGCTTTCCGACGCTGTGGATCGGCCTCGGGCTGATCATCGGACTGCCGCTGATCGCCATGATCGTCACCGGCTTTCCCATCACCTTCGAGAAGCCGGAGCTCAAGGGCTTCAATTTCGCCGGCGGCATGCGGGTCGTTCCGGAATTCGTCGCGCTGACGGTCGGCCTCGCCACCTACACCGCCGCCTTCATCGCCGAGAACGTGCGCGCCGGCATCACATCGGTGAGCCACGGCCAGACCGAGGCGGCGAACTCGCTGGGGCTGCGCTCCGGCTACACGATGCGGCTGGTGGTGATCCCGCAGGCGATGCGGGTGATCATCCCGCCGCTGACCAGCCAGTATCTCAACCTGACCAAGAACTCCTCGCTGGCGGTGGCGATCGGCTATCCCGACCTCGTGGCGGTGTTCGCCGGCACCACGCTGAACCAGACCGGCCAGGCGATAGAGATCATCGCCATCACCATGGGTGTCTATCTGGTCATCTCTATTATCACCTCGGTGATCATGAACGCCTACAACAAGCGCGTCGCGCTCGTGGAACGGTGAGGAGCGCGCCATGAGCCTGACCTTCGACGACGGTACCTTCATCCGCTCCGAGATGCAGACGCCGCTGCCGCCGCCCGGCCGTAATGTCGGCGCCATCGGCTGGATGCGGGAGAACCTGTTCTCCTCCATCACCAACACCGTGCTGACGCTCGCCGGCATCGCGCTGGTCGTGTGGATCCTGCCTCCGCTGCTCCGCTTCCTGTTCATCGACGCGGTATGGACCGGCAACAACCGCGACGCCTGCCTCGGCGCCGAGGTCGGTGCCTGCTGGCCGTTCATCAAGGCGAAGTTCGCCCAGCTGATCTACGGCTTCTACCCGGCCGACCAGCGCTGGCGCGTCAACCTCGTCTTCCTCATTGGCGCGGTGCTGCTGGTGCCGCTGCTGGTGCTGTCCTGGCCGCACAAGCGGCTGAATTCCTTCCTGTTCTTCGTCGCCTATCCGATCCTGGCCTTCATCCTGCTCACCGGCGGCAACATCAGCGCCTCGAACTTCCTGCTCGGGCATTTCGGCCTGCTGCGGGCGGTGGCGGGCGATGCCGCCGTCGCCGGGCTGCAGTTCGGCTTCTGGCTGGACTTCGTGATCACCGCGGCGCTGTGCGTGGCGGTGGCCTATCTCATCGGCCGGCTCGCCGCCGGCAGCGGGCGCGGCGCCGCGACGATGACCGCCTATGTCTTCGCCGGCTTCGGCATCCTTACCTTCCTGTGGGACGTCGATTTCGGCCTGGAGCGGGTGGAGACCCGGCAATGGGGCGGGCTGCTGGTGACACTGGTGATCGCGGTGACCGGCATCGTCACCTCGATGCCGCTCGGCATCGCGCTGGCGCTCGGCCGCCGCTCCAAGATGCCGATTGTGCGGCTGCTCAGCGTGATCTTCATCGAGTTCTGGCGCGGCGTGCCGCTGATCACCGTGCTATTCTTCGCCACCTATATGCTGCCGCTGTTCCTCCCGGTGGGGGTGAACCCGGACGGACTGCTGCGCGCGCTGGTCGGCGTCGCGCTGTTCACTGCCGCCTATATTGCTGAAGTGGTGCGCGGCGGCTTGCAGGCCATCCCGAAGGGCCAGTACGAGGGCGCGATGGCGATGGGCCTGACCTGGAGCCAGATGATGCGGCTGATCATCTTGCCGCAGGCGCTGACACTGGTCATTCCGAGCATCGTGAACAGCTTCATCAGCCTGTTCAAGGACACCACGCTGGTGCTGATCGTGTCGATCTTCGACTTTCTCGGCCAGCTGCGCGCCGCCTTCACCGACCCCAACTGGGCGACGCCGGTGACGCTCTATACCGGCTTCGCCTTTGCCGGCATCGTCTACTTCCTGTTCTGCTTCGGCATGTCGCGCTACTCGCTGTTCGTAGAGCGCCGGCTGAACACCTCCCACAGACATTGAACCGATGGAGATCGTCATGACCGAAGCCCATTCCATCGTCCCGAGCGACGAACTCCCCGCGGTGCATACGGCTCCTGGCCGGGAGGTCGCGGTGGAACTGGTCGGCGTTCACAAATGGTACGGCGAGTTCCACGTGCTGAAGGACATCAACCTGCGGGTGAAGCGCGGCGAGCGCATCGTCATCTGCGGTCCGTCCGGCTCCGGCAAGTCGACCATGATCCGCTGCATCAACCGGCTGGAGGAGCACCAGCAGGGCTCCATCGTGGTCGACGGCGTCGAACTCACCAACGACCTCAAGCGCATCGACGAGATCCGCCGCGAGGTCGGCATGTGCTTCCAGCACTTCAACCTGTTCCCGCATCTGACCATTCTGGAAAACTGCACGCTGGCGCCGATCTGGGTGCGCAAGATGCCCAAGAAAGATGCGGAAGAGCTGGCGATGCACTTCCTCAAGAAGGTGAAGATCCCCGAGCAGGCCAACAAATATCCCGGCCAGCTCTCCGGCGGCCAGCAGCAGCGCGTGGCGATCGCCCGCGCCTTGTGCATGAAGCCCAAGATCATGCTGTTCGACGAGCCGACTTCGGCGCTCGACCCGGAAATGGTGAAGGAAGTGCTGGAAACCATGGTTAGCCTCGCCGAAGAAGGCATGACCATGCTGTGCGTGACCCACGAGATGGGCTTCGCCCGCCAGGTGGCGAACCGGGTGATCTTCATGGATGCCGGTCAGATCATCGAGGCGAACGAGCCGAACGCGTTCTTCTCCAACCCGCAGCACGAGCGCACCAAGCTGTTCCTCAGCCAGATCCTGCACTGACGCTGGACGGCGCGGCGTCCACGCGGCGGCGCCACCGGCGAAGTAGACGAGCGAAGACGAGAACGGCCGGACCCATGCGAGGTCCGGCCGTTCTTGCTTTTCCGCGATAAGCGAGGTTCAGGCCGGGCCGATGGCGATCAGCCGGTCCGAGGAGCCCCACTCCGCCCAGGAGCCGTCATAGAGCGCTGCCGGCGGAGTGCCGAGGCTGTCGAGTGCCATCCACAGTATGGCGGCGGTGACGCCGGAGCCGCAGCTGGTGATCACCGGTTGGGCGGTGTCGATGCCGGCGGCGGCGACGGCGGCGCGCAGCTGATCCGGATCGCGCAGCCGGCCATTGGCCACCACGTCGGAGGAGGGCAGGTTGCGGGCGCCGGGGATGTGCCCCGCCCGCACGCCGGCCCTCGGATCGGGCGCATCGCCGCGGAAGCGCTCGCCGGGGCGGGCATCGAGCAGCTGCGCGCTGCCGGCCGCGCTCGCCTGCGCGACATCCTCGACGCCGGCGACGCGGCTGCGATCGAGCCGGGCGGTGAAATGCGCCGGCGGCAGCATCACCTCGCCGGCCTCCAGCGGGCGTCCCTCGTCGCGCCACTGCGGCAGGCCGCCCTCCAGCACGAAGACATTGGCAGCACCGAACACGAAGAACGTCCACCAGCCACGCGCCGCCGAGAACAGGCCGAGGCTGTCATAGACGACGATGGTCATGCCGTCGCCGATGCCGAGCGTGCCGACCGCCTCGCTGAAGGCCTCCTCGGAGGGCAGCATGTGCGGCAGGCCGCTGGACCGGTCGGCCACCGCGTCGATGTCGAAGAACACGGCGCCGGGAATATGCGCGTCGACATATTCGGCGCGGGCGGAGCGGCCGGCGGTCGGCAGGTGCCAGGAGGCGTCGACGACGACGACGTCGGGCGCGCCGAGGCGCTCGGCCAGCCACTGGGTGGTGACGAAGCGGCCGTCGGGCGGGAGGGCCGAGGCGGTGGTGACCGAGGGGGTGGTCATGGGTGCGATCCCTGTGTGGTCCCTGTGTAGTCGTTGGGTGAGCGCTGGCGGCGCTCAGGCGAAGGCGAGCCGGATGCGTCGGTTCTGCTGGCCCTTCTTCTCGATCTTGCTGACGACGACCCGACCGATCTCCGAGAGCCGGCGCACATGGGTGCCGCCGCAGGGCTGAAGATCGATCAATCCGTCGTCGACGTCGCCGATCCGCACCAGCCGCACCCGGCCCGAGCCGCGCGGCGGCTTGACCGATAGGGTCTTCACCAGGCCGGGATTGGCGTCGAGTTCCTCGTCGGTGATCCAGCTCTCGGTGACGGCGGCGTCGGTGGCGATCAGCTCGTTGACGCGGGCAGTGATGGCGTCCTTGTCGAGGCCGGCATCGGGAATGTCGAAATCGAGCCGGCTTTCCTGCTCGCCGATCGAGCCGCCGGTCACCGGATAGGGCAGGGCGACCGACAGGAGGTGCAGTGCGGTGTGCATGCGCATGCGATTGTAGCGCGGCGCCCAGTCGAGGCGGGCGACGAGCGCGTCGCCGGGCGCCGGGCGGGCCGCCTCCGGCGCCAGCAGGTGCACGACATGCTGCTTGTCCGGCGACCAGACGGCGCCGGTGATCGCCGTCGCCGTGCCATCCGCGCCGACGAGCCAGCCGGTATCGCCGGGCTGGCCGCCGGCGGTGGCGTAGAACACCGTTCGGTCGAGCACCACGCCGCCTTCCGGCGTGAGATCGATCACCGTCGCCGGCGTCTCGGCCAGATAGGCATCGTCGCGGAACAGGAGTTCGGTCGCCATCACAGCAGCACGTTGGGAACGTCGATCGTGCGCTCGAGCCAGCCGGGCACCGGCAGGCCCTTCTCGCGCAGGAATTCGGGGTTGAACAGCTTCGACTGGTAGCGGGTGCCGAAGTCGCACAGCAGCGTCACGATGGTGTGGCCCGGTCCCATCTCCTTCGCCAACCGGATGGCGCCGGCGACATTGATGCCGGAGGAGCCGCCGAGGCACAGGCCCTCGAACTCAAGGAGGTCGAACACGATCTGCACCGCCTCGGCATCGGGGATCTGGTAGGCGACGTCGATCGGCGCGTCTTCCAGATTGGCGGTGATGCGGCCCTGGCCGATGCCTTCGGTGATCGAGGAGCCTTCGGCCTTCAATTCGCCGGTGGTGTAGTAGCTGTAGAGCGCCGCGCCGAACGGGTCGGCGAGGGCGATCTTGACGTTGGGGTTACGCGCCTTCAGCGCCATGGCGCAGCCGGCCAGCGTGCCGCCGGTGCCGACCGCGCTGACGAAGCCGTCGACCTTGCCGTCGGTCTGCGTCCAGATCTCCGGGCCGGTGGTCTCGATATGCGCCTGCCGGTTGGCGACGTTGTCGAACTGGTTGGCCCAGACGGCGCCGTTGGGCTCGGTCTTGGCCAGCGCTTCGGCGAGGCGGCCTGAGACCTTCACGTAATTGTTCGGATTGGCGTAGGCGACAGCGGGCACCTCGACCAGCGTGGCGCCGGCAAGCCGCAGCATGTCCTTCTTTTCCTGGCTCTGCGTCTCCGGAATGACGATCACCGAGCGGAAGCCGAGAGCGTTGCCGACCAGAGCGAGGCCGATGCCGGTATTGCCGGCGGTGCCCTCGACGATCACGCCGCCGGGCTTGAGCTGTCCCCTATTCACCGCGTCCTGGATGATGAACAGCGCGGCGCGGTCCTTCACCGACTGGCCGGGATTGAGGAACTCCGCCTTGCCGAGAATGGTGCAGCCGGTCTCCTCCGAGGCGCGCTTGAGTTTGATGAGCGGCGTGTTGCCGATCGCCTCAACGAGGCCGTTACGGATGTCCATGGCGCTGATTTCATTCGTCGGTTCGAGGGGCCACGAAAATAGTAGCCGGAAACCGGCTCGGCAACCTGTGTCGCCGTCAATTCCCGCCGCTTCGGCGGTAGGCGTCCAGCGCCCGCTCGCGAGCGGCGGCATGCTCCACGATCGGGCGGGGATAGGTGGCGCCGAGCTCGACGCCGGCACGGCGCAGCATATCCGGCTTCGCCCGCCACGGCTGGTGGATGACTTCGGACGGCAGCTTCGCCAGTTCCGGTACGAAATGGCGGACATAGGCGCCGTCCGGATCGAATTTCTCGCCCTGCAGCACCGGGTTGAAGATGCGGAAATACGGCGCGGCATCGGCGCCGGAGCCGGCCACCCACTGCCAGCTGGCCGGGTTGTTGGCCGGGTCGGCGTCGACCAGCGTGTCCCAGAACCATGCCTCGCCCCGCCGCCAGTCGATAAGGCCGTGCTTGACCAGGAAGGAGGCGACGACCATCCGCACCCGGTTGTGCATCCAGCCGGTCTGCCACAGCTGGCGCATGCCGGCGTCGACGATGGGATAGCCGGTGAGGCCACGCCGCCAGGCCCGTTCGAAGCCGGCATCCTCGCGCCAGCCGAAGCCGTCGAAGCGATCATTGTAATTCGCCGTCGCGAGGCCGGGAAAGTGGAACAGCAGGTGGTAGGAGAATTCCCGCCAATAGAGCTCGCTGCGGAATTTCTCGACGTCGCGACCCTGCGCCTCGCCCGCCTCCGCTGCGTGTGTGACGGCGGCCAGCGCCTGCGCCGGTGAGAGATTGCCGAAGCGCAGGAAGGGCGACAGCCGTGAGGTATGCTCGCCATCCGGCCGGTCGTGGCCGTCGGCATAGCCGTGGATGCCGCCGTCGAGGAAAGCGTGCAGCGCCGCGCGCGCACCGGCTTCGCCCGGTTGCCAGGTGGCGCGCAGGCCGCCCGCCCAGTCCGGCCCGCTCGGCTCCAGCTCCCAGTCGTCGAGCGCGTCACTCGGCAGGTCCGGCCCGGGAAGCAGCTCGCGGGGCGCCGCGAACGGCGCGCGCGAGCCGAGCGACGCGGCGGCGCGGTAGAAGGGCGTGAAGACCCGGTACGGTCGGCCCGAGCCGGTGCGCAGCGTCCACGGCTCGTGCAGCAGCGTGCCCGAATGGCTGGTGACGTCGACGCCGGCGTCGGTCAGCTCCGCCTTGAGCCGGCGGTCGAGCTCGATGGCGCCAGCCTCGTAGCGCCGGTTCCAGTGCACGCGGGCGATGCCGGCCTTGGCCACCAGATCGCGGATCACCCTGTCGGCAGGCCCCCGGCGCAGCAGGAGGCGTCCGCCGATCCGCTCGATATCGGTGGCGAGCGTGGCGAGCGAGCGGCCGAGCCACCAGCGGGCGGCGGCGCCGAGCCGACGCAGTCCCGGCGTCTCGTCATCGAGCACATAGAGCAGTACCAGCGGCCGTTCTTCCGCCCGCGCGGCGGCCAATGCCGGGTTGTCGGCGAGGCGCAGATCGTCGCGGAGCCAGACGAGGGTGGGGGCGGAGGCGGTGTGGGTCATGCACAGACCATTGGCACGGAATGGGCGGGAGCTTCCAGGCGGCAGCCGGTCGGATCAAGCGTGCGAAGGCGAAAAGCGGTTGGCGGGACGGCTTGCGGATTATTCATGTCGATCATACTGTAAATGCGAACCCGGCGGTGCGCCGCCATTTTCCGTGAGGCTATCATGTCGTCCCCCATCCCATCCGGCACCGCTCTCGTCACCGGCTCCTCGTCCGGCATCGGCAAGAGCTACGCGCAGCAGCTGGCTCGCCGGGGCCATGATCTCGTCCTCGTCGCCCGCGACGCGGCGCGGCTGGAGGCGCTGGCCGCCGAACTTCGTGCCGAGACCGGCCGCAAGGTCGATGTCCTTCCGGCCGATCTCGGCGTCGCCGGCGATGTCGAGCGCGTCGCGGCCCGGATCGAGACCGATCCGGCGATCACGCTGGTGGTCAACAATGCCGGCATCGGCACTGGCAGCGGCGTGACGGGCGGCGACCTCGCCGCCACCATGGCGATGGTACAGCTGAACGTGACGGCGCTGACCCGTCTGTCGTTCGCTGCGGTGAACGCGTTCACCGCACGCGGCAAGGGCACGCTGGTGAACGTCGCCTCGGTGGTGGCGCTGGCATCGGAGGCCTTCGCGGGCGCCTATGCCGCGACCAAGGCCTATGTGCTGTCGTTTACCCAGTCGCTGAACGGCGAGCTGAAGGACGGGCCGGTACGGGTGCAGGCGGTGCTGCCCGGCTATACGCGCACCGAATTCTTCGACCGTGCCGGCATCGATCCCGCGCGACTGCCGGCCGACATGGTGATGCCGGTCGACGATCTCGTCGCGGCGGCGTTGAAGGGGCTTGAGCTGGGCGAGCTGGTGACCATCCCCTCGTTGCGCGACCTCGACAAATGGGTAGCGTTCGAGGCGGCCCGGCGGGCGTTGCATCCCGAATTGTCGCTCGCCAGCCCGGCGGAACGCTACCGCGCCGCATGACCGGTGGATGGCTGGCGACGTCCGCACGGTCGTCGCCAGCTTCAGCCTTCGTCGCTCAGTAGTCCCCGCTCAGTAATCCCACTGGGCGCCGATGCCCACCTCCGCCGCCCCACCGGCGGAGGTGGCGCCCTGCAGGCGGATGTTCTTGGTGACATCGATGTCGACCGTCACCTTGCTGGAATTGGCGCTCGTGCCCTGCCGGACGCCGAGATAGATGTTGTCATTGAGGCGCCGGCCGACGCCGACCTGACCGCCGGTACCGGCGTCGTTGGTGCCGAGTTCGAGGCTGTCGACGCCGAGCGAGCGACGCACGTCGTTGAGCACCCCGCCGCCGCCGGAGAACTGGGCGACGGTCTGGGCGATCTGCAGCGCCTGGCCCGAGGACAGCTGCCCCACCGAGCGGCCGAACAGCAGGCGCGACAGCACCTCGTCGCGCGGCAGGGTCGGGGTGGAGGTGAAGTCGATCTCCGGCGCCGAGGCCGGGCCGGTGACGATGATGCGTGCGGTGACGTCGCTCGCGGTGCTCTCCGCCACGAAGTCGAGCTCGGGATCGGTGGTGCCGGTGAAGGTCACCTTGCCGCGGGTGAAGGACAGGCGGCGGCCGACGAAGTCGAAATTGCCGCGCCGCATCTCGAAGCCGCCCAGCGCCACCGGCGCCGTCGAGGTGCCGCGCAGCTGGATGTCGCCGCCGAGCTCGGACTCGATACCCATGCCGCGCACGAACACGTTGTTAGGCGCGGAGATGGTGAGGTCGAGCGGGATGCCGCTGTCGGGCGGGCGCGCCTCGCGCCGCGCCGCGCGGGCGGCGCCGGGCACCGAGCGCTTGCCGCCATTTACGTGGCGGACATTCAGGCTCTGCACCCCGCCGGGCAGCCGGTCGGGAATGTTGACGTCGAGCGCACGCACCACCAACCGGCCAGTGACGCGGGGGTTGTTGAGGAAGGCGCCTTCGACCGCGATCCGCCCCTCGGTGACGAGGCGCATCAGCTCGCTATTGACCAACTGGGCGTTGGTCATGTCGATCTCGATCCGCCCCGGGAAGCCGGCGGCGGGGTCGAGGCCGATATTGCCGCGCCCGTTGAGGCCGCCGCCATTGGGCGTCCGAGCGGTGAACGAGGTCAGGGTGACGCTGCGCTGGGTGCCGGTGAGCACCGCCTCGATGCGATCGAGATTGATGCCGTTGACGCTGTCGATATAGCGCCCGCCGGTGATGCGCACGGTGCCGCCGGCATTGGGGGCACTGGCGGTGCCGGTCACCGTGGCGTCGATCGCCGCATTGCCGACCACCTGCGAGCCGGTGGTGGCGAGCATCGGGTTGAGGATGCCGAGATCCAGCCCGCCGCGAATGGCGAGATCGAGCGCACCGGCGCCGAGCGGCACTGAGCCATTAATGGTAAGCGCCTGAAGGAAACGGGCTTTTATCTCCGAGCGCACGGTGGCGCGGCCGCCGGCGAGATCGCCGCGCGCGGTGATGTCGAACGGGCCGGCGCCGGCGCGGGCGACGTCCGGCGTCGACAGTCGGGTGATGGTCAGCTGGTAGTTGCCGGTCAGGGTCGAGGGGGTCCCGGTGATGCGGGCATTGCCGGCCAGCGTGCCGGAGAGGTTCAGCCCGGGCGCGGCCAGCTCGGCGAGCGAGAGCGGTATGGCGCGCAGATCCGCTGTCAGATCAAGGCGTTCGCCGGCGCTGCCCGACACGGTGGCGGTGCCGCCGCCGGCATTGAGCGCCAGCCGGTCGATGGTCACCGTGCCGCCGGCATAGGCGATGTTGGCCGGCCCGGTGGTGGCGATGGTGGTGTTGCCGCGCGTCGCCGACAGGCGGTCGAGCCGCAGCCGGGCGCCGTCGCCCGCGCGACTCAGCCGGCCGGCGGCACGCAGCGCGGTGTTCTGCACGTTGGCGTCGACGGTGAGATCGGTGCCGTCCGTGCCACCCTTGCCACGGATTGTCGCGTTTTCAATGACTTGGCCGGAAACGTTCGCGCCGCGGACCTCCACCGTGCCGTCGAGCGCGGGTACGCCGATGGGGTCGATCACCGTGGCGTCGATGCGGGCCATGGCAACCGACTGGCCGGCGGCGGCGACGCGCTCGGCATTGCCCTTCACCGCCACCCGCTGGCGGCCGTCGGCGATGTCGAGGGTGATGTCGGCATTGAGGCTGCCGGCGAGCTCGGTCAGCACCAGCGGCGAGATATCGGCGAGATTGGGCGCGGCCAGCGTCAGCTTGCCGGTGGCGAGGCTGGCGTCGGTGACGGTGACGCCGCCGGTGGCGCGCGCCGATCCGATAGCGATATCAAGGTTTTGCACCTCGAAGCGGTTGTCGCCGGCGGTGACGAAGGCGCCGCTGCCGGTGGCCGGCTGGCCGGCGACGTTGCCGTTCAGCCGGAAGCTGGCGCTCGGATTGCCGGTGATGTCGTTGCCGGTGAAATTGAGCGTAAGCCCGCGGATCGGCTTGCCCATCGCCGTGCCGGACGGAATCGACAGCTGCGCGGTGGCCGTCAGCTTGTCCAGCGAGCCGGAAAAGGCGCCATTCGCTTCCACAGCGCCGGTGACGCGCGGGTCGAGGCGGGCGAGATCGGCGAGGTTGATGCTGGCCCGGAGATCGGCGTCGTCGGTGGAGAGATGGCCGTCCATCGTGAAGGCGAGGCCGTCGGCGCTCATGCGCAAGTTATTGATAGATATCGAACTCTGGCCCGAGCGTTCCATGGCGCCGGACAGCGTCGTCACTTTGCCGAAGAAGCCGTCGACGGCGGGAATGCCGGTCACGACGTTGCGCGAGCTGCCCTCGATGGTCACGGCGAGGCGTGAGAGATTGTCGCCGGCCTGGATGCCGATATCGAACTGCGCCTCTCCGGCCAGCGGGCGTTCCACCAGCGGTACAAGGGTGGCGAGGTCGAGCCGCTCGACGCTCAGCGTGCCGTCGACCGCCGCCTGGTCGGCGGTGCCGGTGAAGCGGGCGGTGAGGCCGGTGAGGTGGATGGTGAGACCAGTGAGGCGCGACAGCGCAGCCTGACCAGCCGGCACGAGGCCGGTGGCCTGGAAGCGGGCGGTCGAACCCATGGCGGCGGCCACCGACGGCTCGGTGGCGGTAAGGCCCTGCGCCTCGCCCTCGGCGGTGACCGCGAGATTGCCGTCGGCATCGGGACGGGTGGTGGCGTCGAGGGTCAGGGTGCCGGTGCCGTAGCCGGCGCCCGACAGGCCTGCGGTCACCACATGGGCGTCGACCGACGGGGCGGCGATGTTGCCCTTCACCGTGCCTTCGAGCGTGCCGGACTGCCAGGCGATCCCCGGCGCCAGCGCCGCGAAGCGGGCATTGTCGGGCACCCGCGCCTGGAAGGTAAGGTCGGCGAGGCTGGTGTCGAGATCGAAGCTGCCCTTGACGGCGGCGCCGAAGCCGGCGGCGCGGACGCTGGAGCTCTCGATGGCGAGGCGGTTGACGGTGTCGAGCGTGGCGGCGGCGGCGAGCTCGGTACGTCCCTCGAACAAGGGCGCAATGTCGGCGGGAAGCAGCCGGCCAATATCGGCGTCGATGGCGGCGGTGAAGCGGTGGCCTTCCGGCACGGCGCGGATGCCGGCGGCGCCGGACGCGTGCGCCACATTGCCGGCCTGAAGCGCTAGGTGGCCGTCCCATTGGTCGAGCGTACCGCTGCCCTTGAGCGAGGCGGTGAGCTCCGGCAGGCCGTCCATGCCGGCGGCGCGGGCAATGAGGCCGCCGGCCGGCTCGTCGGCGGAGATGTCGAGGTCGAGCTGGCGGCTCTCCGGCGCATAGGCGGCGGTGCCGGTGATGCGGCCGGGGCTGTCGCGGCGGTCGATCGCGAAGTTCAGCGACACCGCGCGGGTCGCCGCCGACAGGTCGGCCGAGGCGGTCAGCCCGAGCGTGGCGGCGTGGCCGAGCACCGGCTCGGCGAGCACGATCTCGCCGATGGCGAGGCGCTCGAGCCGCACCGGCAGCAGCGGGACGCCGGATGAGGAGGGGGGCGGCGGCGCGGCGGGCGGCTCGGCCGGCGGCAGCGGGCGGCGCAGCACCTCGACCTTCGACGCCTCCAGTGCCGTGATGTCGACGGTGCGGCCGAGCAGCGCCAGCGGACTCCAGGAGAGCCGGGCGCCGGAAATGGTGGCGAACGGGCCTTCCTCGTCGGAGAGCACGACGCGGTCCACCCCCATGTCGGAAGGGATGAAGCCGTTGATGCCCTCGATGCTGACGCCGAGGCTGGGAGAAGAGGCGAGCGACGAGGCGAGGCGGGCCAGCACGGCCTTGCCCGGCGGGGTCTGGATCGCGCCGAAGGCCACCAGCACCAGCAGCACCAGCCCGATCAGGGCGTAGATGAGGAAGCTGAAGAACCGCGCCACCATCAGAAACTCTGCCCCAGGCTGACATAGATGCCGTAACTGCCGTCGTCCGGCCCCGGATTGAGCGGGAAGGCGACGTCGAGCCGCAGCGGCCCGATGGACGTGTAGTAGCGAAGGCCGATGCCGGCCGAATACTTCATCTCATCGAAATCCGGCGCTTCGCTGGCGAAGGCCGAACCCATGTCGACGAACGGTACCACGCCGATGGTGTCGGTGACCTTGATGCGGGCCTCGAAGGACGCCTCGAAATAGGAGCGGCCGCCGATGACGATGCCGTCGGCATTGCGCGGCGAGGCGGACTGGTAGTCGTAGCCGCGCAGCGAGCCGCCGCCGCCGACATAGAAGCGTCGCTGCGGCGGTACGTCGGTGAGGTCGGCGCCGAAGATGCTGCCGGCGGCGACGCGGCCGGCAAGGATGTAGCGCTTGGCCTCGTCGAGCGCGTAATAGGTCGAGAAGCGGGCATTGAGCATCGCCGGCATGCCGTCGGCGTCGCCCAGCTTGGCGAAGGGCTCGGCGATGCCGGTGAAGCGGATGCCCTTCGACGGGTCGAGCTTGTTGTCGGTGCTGTCGTAATTGAACTCGAACGGCACGCCGGCGATGAAGTAGTCGTTGACGCCGGTCGTGTCCCACACCCGCGACTGTTCGAGATCGGCGCTGACCTGCAGCGACATCTCGTCGTTGAAGCGGTGGCGGACGCCGGCGAGGAAGGTGCCGGCCTCGCGCACATAGGCGTTGGTGACCTCGCGCAGCACCGCCGCCGAGGTGATGAGGTCGTCGCGCGCGGTGATGATGCCCGGCTTCACGAAGGTGGCGGACAGCTTGTAGCCGAACGGATCGGCATCCGGCACCGCCTCCGATTCCTGGCCGAACCACGAGACCTGCGCGTCGAGGCGCAGCGTCTCGCCGCCGCCGAACAGGTTGCGGGCGCCCCAATAGCCGTTGATCGCCGAGCCGTCGGTCGAGGAATAGCTGGCGGAGAAGCCGACATAGTTCGGCTTGCGGGGCGAGACCTCGATGGTGATCGGCAGCGAGCCGTCCGGTTCGAGGTGGTCGGCCTCGATCAGGCGCACGGTGGCGATGGCTTCGTATTCCAGCAGCCGTCGGCGCAGGCGGTTCAGCACGTCCGGCGAATAGGGCGTGCCGGGCGCGATCTCGATGCGGTCCTCGATGAAGCGTGGGGTGAGGAACTCGGCACCCTTGACGGTGAAGCGGCCGAACGTGGCCGGCGGGCCGGGCTCAACATAGAAGGTGACGTCGAGCTGGCGCACGGCATGGTCGGCCACCACGTCCTTGTCGACCACGCGGGCGAAGGGATGGCCGGCCTCGCGCCAGTGATTGGTCAGCGAGGTCTCGGCGCGCACCACGGTGGTGGCCAGCGCCGCCGCGCCGGGCTCGAAGCCGAGGCTGGCGAGGCTCGGCGCGTCGAGGAGCGGCCGGCGGGTCTTGGCGTCGAGGATGGCGATGCGGCCGAAATGGAACTGCGGGCCGGGATCGACGGTGACCACCACCGGCACCGGGCCGCGCTTGCGCGAGGTCTCGACGATGTCGAAGATGTTCGGCGCGTCCGGATCGTTGCCGGCGACGGTGATGCGGATCTTGCTGCCGTAATAGCCGAGCGAATAGAGCGCGGCATTGATCGCCGGCCCGTCGGAGAGGGCGCGGCGGATGAGGCCGGCGGACCCGGCTGGCGGGCGCCCCTTCAGCCGCTCCAGATTGGAGGCGTCGGTGACGGCGTTGCGGATGTCGCGCTCGGTCGTCTTGACGTCGATGGTAAGATTATAGGGCGTGGCGTCGATGGTCGGCGGCTCGCGGGCGGCGACGCGCGAGGGATCGAACAGGTCGAGGATCGGCCCGAGCAGGCCCGATTGCGGCGCGTCGTTGGTCGGCTGGGTCGCGGGCTGGGCGGCGTTCGTCTTGGAGTTGGCCGGTTGCGAGGCAGCCGACTGGGAAGACTGCGCCAGCGCCGGCGCGGCGACCAACAGGGCCTGGGGCGCAACGGAGGCGACCAGCAGCACGGCCAGCCGAAAACGCCTCACTCCCGCTGTTCCATGCCCCTGCAACGCCACCCTCGCTACCCGTCGTGCTGTCCCGCAGACCCTGCGAGGACCACCGTGCGGCCCGTGCGGGGGCCTAACTCCATTTCCTGGCAAGCTAAAGGAATAGCGTGAACAGAAGCTTGCCGTATTCGCGCACATTTCTGATTGCCGGCTGGAGCGGCCTACGTCAACCGCCGGCGGGCATTTTCACGGTAACGGGCGGGGTATGCGGTATGACGATGCGTCATGCGCCGATGATGCGGTGGATCTCGGCGGCCAGCGCCGCGACCTCCAACGCGCCCTTGGAACCGGGCGTGGTCTCCTGGATGGTGAGGCCCTCGCCCATGGACGCGGCGAAGGCGACGCGGTTGCCGAGCCGGGTCTGTGCCGCCGGATGGCCGAGCGCCAGCAGAGCCTCGCCGATCTCCTGCGTCAGTGCGACGCGGGGCAGCGCGCGGTTGATGACCAGGAGCGAGGGCGTGCCCTCCTTGGCGATCATCTCCAGCGTCGCCTGCGTCGCCCACAGATCGACCGGGGTCGGCTGCACCGGCACGGCGACCAGGCTGGCCGCCTCGATGGCCGGGCGGGATTCGATGTCGGATTTCGGCGGCGTGTCGATGACGACGTAATCATAGTCGCGGGCAAGGCTGCGAGCCTCGCGGCGCGCGCCCCAGCCGGAGGCGGTGCGGAAGTCGAGGCCGGTGCCGTCCTCGCCCAGCGTCGCCTCGCGCGCCTCGAACCATTCGCCGAGGCTGCCCTGCGGGTCGCAGTCGAGCAGGGCGACGCGCGCACTATCGAGAGCCAGCGCCACCGCGAGATGCGCGGCGAGGGTGGTCTTGCCCGAGCCGCCCTTCTGCTGGGCGATGGTGATGATCCGACCGGCCATGGTGCGCCTTCCCCCCGGTGGCGACGGATTCGCAAAGGCCAACGTCGCATTGGGGCCGGCGGGCGGCAACCCTGAATTCGCCGCAGTGCGGTACGGTTCGGGCGATGCCTTCGCCACGGTGTCGGCACGAACGCAAATCCCCGGGCGAGGCCCGGGGATCAGGGGATCGGCAGGGGATGCCGACATGCGGTTCGCGGAGGTGCCGGCGGCTTGGCCGGCACTCGCTTCGCGAGGCTATCTCAGGTCTGCTTTCAGGCCTGGGCGCCGGAGCCGAGCACCACCACCTTGGTGCCGACCGGCACACGGCTGTAGAGGTCGATGGCGTCCTGGTTGATCATGCGGATGCAGCCGGAGGAGACGTTGGTGCCGATGGTGTTCGGCTCCAGCGTACCGTGGATGCGGTACAGCGTGTCCTTGTTGTCCTGCCACAGATACATCGCGCGGGCGCCGAGCGGGTTCGACAGGCCGCCGGGCACGCCGACGCCGCTCTGCAGCTTGGTGAGCTGCGGCTTGATGTCGGGGCGGCGGGCGATCATTTCCTGCGGCGGATACCAGTCCGGCCATTCCTGCTTGGAATTGATGGTGGCGGAGCCCGACCAGCCGAAGCCCTGCTTGCCGACGCCGACGCCGTAGCGGATCGCCGTGCCGCCGGGCTGCACCAGATAGAGGAAATGCTGCTTGGGGTCGACGATGATGGTGCCGGGCGGCTGCTTGCCGTCATAGGGCACCTGCCGGCGCAGATAGACCGGGTTCATGTTCGAGGTGTCGAAGGCGGCCACCTGGAATTTGTCCTGCACCGGGCCGTAATTGGCGGGCGCGAAGGCCAGCGGCGTCGAGGCCGGCTGGGTCGGCATCAGGCTCAGCTCCGGCAGGCTCGTCTGGGTGCTCTTGCACCCGGCGAGGGCCAGGGAAAGGCCGGCCATGGAAAGGCCGGAGAGTAGAACGCGACGATCGATGGACGGCATGGTCCGCTTGTCTCCCGCACAAAGCGCCTGGATGGCCGACGCTTCGTTCCCCGTAGAATCCCGAATCGCAGCGGCCTGTCCAAGACACGTTGCGAGATTCATATTAACGAATCGTTTGCTATAAATATTCACGACTTCAGGTGGACGTGACTGGCTGGCACCGGCGTTCAGGCACTCGTGAACGACTGGCCGCCGGGTCGCGGCAGCGTGTGGATTTCCTCGACGGCGGCATAGTCGAAATAGCCGCAGCGGGCGAGGGAATTGAGCTTCTCGATGCGCAGGATTCCGCCCTCGACGAAGGCCTCGTCGATGTGGATGCCGACGATCTCGCCGAACACCAGCCAGTGGCCGGTGGAAGCACCGGAGCGCCCGGCGAGTTCGCGCACCTCCACCAGCGCGCATTCGAGCGCGCAGGGGGCGGCGGCGACGCGCGGCGGCTTGACGAGGCGCGAGGGCGCGCGTTCCAGCCCGGCGAGGTCGAACTCGCTCTCCTCGCGCGGCAGCGCCGCCGAGGTGAGGTTCACCTGCGCGAGCAGCTCGCGGGTGGCGAGGTTGCAGACGAACTCGCCGGTGTCGAGGATGTTGCGCACCGTGTCCTTCACCCCGGAAGAGGAGAACATCACGATGTCCGGGCTCTCGCTCACCAGGTTGAAGAAGGAATAGGGGGCGAGATTGGCGACGCCGGCCGGCGACAGGCTGGAGATCCAGCCGATCGGGCGCGGGGCGACGATGGCCTTCAGCGGGTTGTGCGGCAGCAGGGTACGGTCGCGGTCGTCCGGCGCGTAGAACATCGCGGGCCCTCAGAAGCGGGTGACGATATCGGCGAGCGCCGGGCGCGGGCGGTCTTCCTGCGGGCGGGCCAGCGTGCCGATATGCACGAAGCCGACGATGCGCTCATCCGCCGCCAGGCCGAGCGCGGTGCGCACGCGGACGTCATAGGCGTACCATTCGGTAAGCCAGGTCGCGACATAACCGAGCGCGTTGGCGGCCAGCACCAGGAGCGTGCAGGCGGCGGCGCCGGAGAGCAGCTGTTCCCATTCCGGGATCTTCACATGCGGGGCGGCCTTCGACACCACGGCGACGACCAGCGGCGCGCGCGACAGCCGGGTGCGCTCGATGTTCACCCGGTCGGCATCGGCCTCGGGGACGTCCTTCTGGAACACCTCGGCGATCACAGCGCCGGCCCGGTCGCGCCCCGCGCCCTCGAAGACGACGAAGCGCCACGGTGCCAGCTTGCCGTGATCCGGCACCCGCGAGGCGATGGTGAGCATCTCGTCGATCTCGGCGGTGTTGGGGCCGGGGGCGACGATGTCGAAGATCTTCGGGCTCTTGCGCAGCTTGAGCAGCCGCAGGGCGTCGGTCGAGGTATCGGGCATCATGGCATATTTCCTCTGTCGCTTTCCCCGGTCGTCCCTGCGCCTAGCACGCGGCGCTGGGGCGGGCCAGCGCGACGCAACGTCAGGGCTTTTCAGTTTGCCGCGAGCGGGCGACGCGGCTGGGTTCGGGCGATGCGCGGACTTGAATTTGCCCACGTTCGCGGGCACCAAGACGCCATGTCCGCATCGTCGTCCGCATCGTCCTCCTGCTTCGCCCGTTCACCCGCCGCCCGGCGCCGCGCCATGTCGCGGGGCGTCGCGCTGCTGACGGCGCTGTGCCTGGCCTCGCCCGCCGCCTTCGCGGCGATGGCGGGCGGCGAGGGAGGCTCCGGCAGCGGCGACGCTTCGATCTATTCTTCCGGCTCGCTGGCGCAGGCCATGCCCTTCGTCGGCACGCAGGCGCCGAGCGTGGGCGCGCCGCGTCGCCTGGCGCCGCAGCAGGCGCCGGCGGCCAAGGCGGCCGGCCCGGCCGGCAACGCCGCGGCAGCGACCGCCGGCGATCCGCACACCATTCTGCCGCAGCCGCCGGCCGGCAAGGCGGCGATCGGCATGAGCGCCCGCTTCGGCGCCAGCCTGCCGCAGATCCCGCGCGGGCTGGTGTGGCGGGTGTTCGACGACCGGCCGGAAGCGTCGGGCGCCTATCCGCTGGTCGCCGAGGCGGCCGATCCGGCGCCGGTGTTCTTCCTCTCGCCCGGCGGCTATGTGGTGCACGTCTCCTACGGCCTCGCCAGCGTCGCCCGCCGCATCGTCGTCGGCGAGGATTCTCGCCGCGAGCAGATCACCATTCCCGCCGGTGGCATCAAGCTGCAGAGCGACGTCGGCGACAAGCTGATCCCGGCTTCCAAGGTCAGCTACGACATTTTCGAGGGCAGCTTCCTGCAGGGCCGCGCCGCAAGCCGGCCGTTCTATCGCGGGGCGGAGCCCGGCAGCCTCGTGGTGCTGCCGGCCGGCGAGTACTACGTCGTCTCCACCTATGGCGAGGGCAATGCGGTGCTGCAGGCCGACATCGCCGTGCAGCCCGGCAAGGTGACCGACGCCACGCTGCATCACCGCGCCGCCGAGATTACGCTGCAACTGGTCGCGCAGGCGGGCGGGGCGCCGCTGTCGGGGACCCAGTGGTCGGTGCTGACGCCCGGCGGCGACTCGATCAAGGATTCGTCGGCGCCGACGCCGGCCTTCGTGCTGGCGGAAGGCGAGTACACCGCGCTGGTGCGTTATGACGGCAAGACCTTCACCAAGACCTTCAACGTCGAATCCGGCGCGGATACACGGGTCGATGTGCTGGTGGGCGAGCAGGCCGCTGCGCCGGAAGGCTCGGGCGACTGAGGCCGCACCACTGAGAGCCGGGCGGCCGGCGCAGGGCCCGTGCCGCGCCGGACGGGCAGGGTTAATGTTCGCCTGCCTTTCATGGTCAACGAATTCTTAACGTCGGCATGCTTACATCTTCCTCCGGCAGGCGGAAGGAGGCGGGCATGATCGTGCATCGGTATCTCCTCTGGGCGAAGACGGTGTCGGACGCCGAGCGCGCCCGCGGCCTCGGCATGCTCGCTGCCGCCTATGCAAGCGGCGAGCTCGACGGGGTGGAGCCGCTCGGCTTCGAGGCGGCGCTGCCGGTGCTGGCGCAGGATCCCTATCCGCCCGCGCGGCTGGCGCTCGCCGAGGCGCTGTGCCGCCATCCCCGGCTTCCCCCCGATCTCGCCTTGCGCCTCGCCGAGCTCGACGGCGAGGCGGGACAAATGATGCTCGCCCGCTCGCCAGTGCTCAACGATTGCGAGCTGATCGAATTCATCGAGACCGCCGACGAGGCCCGCTATGCCGCCATCGCCACGCGGCAGGCCCTCTCCGCCCCGGTCGCCGCCGCGCTCGCCGAAGTAGCCGGCGAGGAGGCCTGCCTCGCGCTGCTCACCAATCCCGGTATCGACCTGCCCGGCTTCTCGCTCGGCCGCATCGTCGCCCGCCACGGCCAGGCGCCGGCGCTGCGCGAGCGGCTGCTCGCCCGCCGCGATCTGCCGGCGGGGGTGCACCAGGCGCTGATCCGCGCGGTGGCCAATGCGCTGTCGGTGTTCGTGGTGGAGCGTGGGCGGCGCGGCGCGGCCGAGACGGCAGATACGGAAACGGCCGAGGAGGACGGCGCCCGGCCGGGCGTCGCACTGATCGGCCGCGCGCCGCCCGACATGCGGGCGCTGGCCGACCAGTTGCAGGAGCGCGGCGAGCTGACGCCGGCAGCGGCGCTGCGGGCGCTGCTCGCCGGCCGTATGCGGCTTTTCCTCGAAATGGCGGCGCGGCTGTCCGGCCTGCCGACCGTCCGTGCGGCGGCGCTGGCGGCCGACCGCTCTGGCGATGCCTTCCGCATTCTCTATGAGCGCATCGATTTGCCTTACGGCGCCTTCACCGCGTTTCGCAGCACGCTGCATCTGTTGCAGCGGGAGCCCTATCTCGACGAGGAGGACGTCGCCGCCGGGCTGCAGCGGCGCATCGTCGAGGAAGCGCTGTATCAATATGCCCGGCTCGGCGACACCGCCGCTCGCAACCCGGTGGTGGCGCTGCTGGAGCGCTGGTACCACGAGGAGCCGGCCGACGCGTTCGCGGCGACGCTGGCGGCGTAGGCCTCAGACCTCGAACTGCTCGCGCAGGATGCGTTCCTCGATCGAGTGGTCGCGGTCGACCAGCATGGTCAGCGTCGAGGCGACGTCGAGCTTGGCACGCACCGCCACCACGTTCAGCACCTGGTAGTGATCGGCGGTGGCGTTGACCGGGCGCTTGTCGGCTTCCAGCACGGCGATGTCGATGCGGGCGCGGTCCGGCACCAGCGCGCCGCGCCAGCGCCGCGGGCGGAACGCCGAAATCGGGGTGAGCGCCAGGAGCGGCGTGCCGATCGGCAGGATCGGCCCTTGCGCGGACAGGTTGTAGGCGGTGGAGCCGGCCGGGGTGGCGACCAGCACGCCGTCGCAGACCAGCTCCTCCATGCGCACCGTGCCGTCGATGGAGATGCGCAGCTTCGAGGCCTGGTAGGACTGGCGGATCAGCGACACCTCGTTGATCGCCGGGGCGCGGTGAGTGCGGCCATTGACGTCGATGGCCTCCATCAGCAGCGGATGGATGACCACGCGCTGGGCGGCGGCGATGCGCGCCGGCAGGTCCTCCAGCTTGAAGCCGTTCATCAGGAAGCCGACCGAGCCGCGATTCATGCCGTAGATCGGGATGCCGGTGTCGCGGAAGCGGTGCAGCGTCTGCAGCATGAAGCCGTCGCCGCCGAGCGCGACCACGATGTCGGCATCCTCCGGCGCGACATGGCCATAGAGCGCGGTGAGCTCGCCGCGTGCGCGCACCGCATCCGGCGCATCGCTCGCGACAAAAGCGATTCGGCCATAAGCTGCCGCTTCGGGAGCGTCCGCTGCGGAAGAAGGGGCTGGGCGGGCGGCTTCGTTCATTCGGGACGCCCCGATACGCAGGGATGACAGGATGGAGCCGCTGATCGGCACGGTGATGGTCTATACGACATGGCCCGGTCTCGTCGAGGCCGAGGCGGCCGGGCGGGCCATCGTCGCCGACGGCCTCGCCGCCGCGGTGAACATCCTGCCGCGCATCATCTCGATCTATCGCTGGCGTGGCGAGATCGAGCGGGCCGACGAGGTGGTGATGGTGTTCAAGACCCGCGCCGACCTCGCCGAGGCGGTGACGCAGGCGGTGCGGGCCCGCCATCCCTACGAGACGCCGGGCGTGCTGGTGCTGAAGGTGATCGGCGGCGACCAGGACTATCTCGACTGGATCGAGATGGAGACCGACGGCTAGCCGCATGGATGGCGGCGTGGCCGGCGATAAGTCGTCCGGCCGGCGCGCCGTCCATCCTCGGTGGATGTGGCGTTGCCCGAGAGGGGGCCGGCGTAACCGATCTGGTCGAGGCCGGCGCCTTTCGGCTGCGCCAAGCCCTCAGCCTTCGGCCGACGGCTCGCGCAGATAGGGCTCGACCGCGCCCTTGAGCTTCACCGTCATCGGGTTGCCGGCGCGATCCTTGGCCTTGCCGACGGAGACCCGCACCCAGCCCTCGCTGACGCAGTATTCCTCGACATTGGTCTTCTCGACGCCCTTGAAGCGGATGCCGATGCCGCGCGACAGCAGCTCCTCGTTATAGAACGGGCTCGCCGGGTCGCTAGAGAGGCGGTCGGGCAGGGCGGTCGGTTCGGCGGTCGGTTCGGTCATCGGCGTCCTCGGCACGGCGAAGGAAGGGAAGCCGACACATAGACAAGCCGGCCGCGGATGCCAATGGCGCCGGCGTCGCCTCCGGCGCGGGACCACCGCCCCAGCGGACGGAAGGGCGGGCGGGGCGCCGGATGCGACGCCCCGCCTCGTCGGCTCAGAGCACCGGGTTCCACACCGCCGGCACCAGCCGGTAGCCGGTATCGGTCTTCTCGGCGAAGCCGACGGCCGGGAACATGAAGTGATAGCCGGCGACCTGCATGCGCTCGGCGGCCAGCATGTCCCAGATGCGCTTGCGGGTGGCGATCGCCTTGGCCGGGTCCATGTCGTAGCTGACTTCCCATTCGGGATTCTGCGCGAACAGGGTCGGATTGTTGGTGGTGTCGGACTGCACGAACAGCTTGCCATTGCCGGAGGCGACGACGAAGGCGGTGTGGCCCGGCGTGTGGCCGACCGCCTCCACCGAGGTGATGCCCGGCACGATCTCCTTGTCCCAGCCATAGGGCTTCACCCGGCTATCGAGGTCCTTGAATACCTTGGCGACATTGGCGAAGGCCGGCTTGCGGCCTTCCGGCGCACGGCTGGCCTCGCCCTCGTCGGTCCAGAACTTCCACTCGGCCTCGGGAACGAGGATCTCCGCATTCGGGAAGGCGAGGGCGCCATCGGCGGCGCGCAGGCCGTTAATGTGGTCGCCGTGGAAATGCGAGATGATCACGGTGGAGATGTCGGACGGCTTCACCCCCGCCCAGGCGAGGTTGGCGAACAGCTTGCCGACCGGGGCATTGCCGGATTGCGGGCCGTTGCCGGTGTCGATCAGCGCCAGCTTGCCGCCGGTGTTGATGAGCAGCGGGTTGAACTGGTTCATCAGCTGGTCCTTCGGCAGGAAGGCCTTCTCCAGCACGGTGTTGATCTGCTCGCGCGAGGCGTTGCGGACGAAGCCGTCCTGCAGCGGGGCGACGCGGGCGCCATCGCTGACCGCGGTGACCTCGATGTCGCCGACCTTGTAGCGGTAGATGCTCGGCACCTGCTGGCCGGTCGGCGTCTGCGCCTCGGCGGGGGTGGCGGCGAGGCCGGTCATGGCGAGCCCTCCGAGGGCGGTGGCGGCGGGAAGCGTGGCGGAGGCGAGCAGGGCGTCGCGGCGGGAGAGGGGCGGCATGGGAGCTCCTTCGGGCTGTGCGATGGCCGGCGTGGCCGGGGCGAACCGGACGGCGACGCGGCGGCGCCGAAGCTAGGGCTTCGCTCCGCGAGCGTCACGGCGACGGGCATCACGTTCGGGTGAGGCGCTCAGAAGTGGTATTTATAGCCGAGCTCGATGGCGTTGTAGGACACGTCGCCATTCTTCCAGTCGCGCTCAAGCTTGACCGACACCGAATGGGCGTCGCTGAGGCGGAAGTCGAGCTGGGTGCCGAGCTCCGGGGTTTCGTAGCCGTAATCGGTGTCGAAGGCGTTGCGGTAGCGCGCGGCGATCACCGTCCAGGTGACCACCGGGGACAGCTTCACGCTCAGCGAGCCGGTGAAGCTGTAATAGGGGAAGTCGGTGGCGCCGCTCGGCATGTGGCTGCCTAGCGCGGCGACGCCGCCGACCGACCAGGCCTCGTTCAGCGCATGGGTGTAGCCGACCGTGCCCTCGACGTTCCACGCATAGGCGCTGGTGTGGGCGGTGTCGTAATATTTCGCCGAGCCGCCGAGGCTGACATTGTTGTCGAAGGTGTGGGCGTAGCTCAGCTGCCAGTCGGTCGACTTGGTGTCGGAGAAATCGTCCGGCACCCGCTCGCTGGCCACCGAGAGGCCGATGACGTTGCTGCCGGCCGCCGCCGGGCCGGCGGCCAGCGCCGACAGGATGGCGAGGCTGCCGGCGAGGCCGGCAGCGAGGAGGACGGCGTCAGAGCGCCTTGGCTCAGCGTGCCTTCTTGCGGCTCGAGAGAAGTACATAGGTCGTTGCCGCCACCAGAGTCAGAGCCACGAAGATCACGCCCACCACATTGATCACCGGCGACAGGCCGAAGCGCAAGCGCGAGGCGATTTCCGTCACCAGCGTCCACTCGCCGCCGATGGCGAACACTGTGGTGTTGTAGTTCTCGAAGGATTGGAGGAAGGCGACGACGGCGGCGGTGAAGGCGGTCGGTGCCAGGAAGGGCAGGGTGATTCGGCGGAACACCAGCATGTGGCTGGCGCCGAGGTCGAGCGCCGCCTCTTCCAGCGTGCGGTCCTGTCGCTGCAGCCGGGCGAGGAACAACAGCATGGCGTAGGAGGCGATGAAGCTCGACTGCGCCATCACCGCCACGAACAGCCCGCCGGGCACGCCGAATTCGCGCCAGAAGATCAGGCTGGAAATGCCGAGGATGATGCCCGGCGTCAGCACCGGCGACACCAGCACCGAATAGAGCACGGTGCCGGAGCGCTGGCCCAGCCGGGTGAGGATGAGCGCACCGGCGAGCCCCGCCGGGATCGACACCGCGATGACGCCGAGCGCCACCGCGACCGAATTGATCAGGCCCTGGATGAGGCGCCCGTCATGGGCGAGCGCCACGAACCATTGCAGCGTGAAGCCGCGCCACTGGGTGACGGACGGGTAATCGTAGGAATTGAACGCCGCCGCCGACATCACCGCCAGCGGCAGGAACAGATAGAGGCAGAACAGGCCGATATAGATGTTGAGGATGAGCCGGGCGCCGGCGCTGTCATTGGCGGTGCTCATTTCGCGATATCCCGGAGGCCGACGCCGAACAGGCGCATCATGATCAGGATGAAGGCGGTGCACACAACCAGCAGCGACACGGCGTAGGCCGAGCCCATGTTCCAGTTGTTGCTCTCGAAGAACTGCCGGTAGACCAGCTGCGAGAACCAGTCGCCGCCCTGTCCGCGCGTCATGATCGCCGGTACCGAATAGGAGCCGGCCGACAGCATGAAGGTCATGATGCAGCCCACCGCGATGCCCGGCTTGGCGTGCGGTATGATCACTCGGCGGTGAATGCGGAAGGAGGAGGCGCCGAGGTCGCGTGCGGCCTCGATCTGGTTGCGGTCCAGCGTCTCCAGCGTGTTCACCATCGGGAACACCATGAAGAGCACGTAGGTGTAGATCATCGCCAGGAAGACGGCGGAGGGGTTCTCAAGGAACGGAATCCAGCCGCGATTATCGAGATCGACCATGCCGAGCCAGCCGAGGATGCCGTTGATGACGCCGCGATAGTCGAGGATCATCAGCCAGGCATAGACGCGCAGCAGTTCGTTGATGGCGTAGGGCACGATCAGCGCCACGGTGAGCACGATCGCCTTGCGCGGCCCGCTCGCCAGCGCCACCGCATAGGCCATCGGGTAGCACACCACGAGGGCGAGGGCGGTGACCATCAGCGCGTAGATGATGGTGCGGATGAAGATGTAGAAATGCAGCCCGCTCATGCGGGTGAAATTGGCGAGGCCGTAGGTCTTGGGCGGGTTGGTTTCCTGCGCCTCAAGCGCGGTGGCCTCGGCCTGCTTCTGCGCGATCTGCGCCTCGAAGCCGGCCTTCTTGGCGGCGTCGCTCTCGCCGGAAGCGTCGAGCTGCAGCGTCGCCATGTCGTTGTACAGGCGGTCGATCTGCAGGGTGATTTCGCCCTTGGAGTCCTTCCACCACAGCGACTGCTCGATCATGGCGCCGAGCGGCACCAGGATGAGGGCGAGGATCCACAGGGCGGCGATGGCGAGCAGCAGCGCGCCGAGGCCGCGTCCATAGGCGCGGAACAGGCTAGCCATTGGCGAGCGCTCCCTCGGCATAGACCAGCGCGTCGTCGCGCCCGAAGCCCAGCACGAGATCGTTGGGCAGGTCGCGCATCGCCGGGCCGTTGGCGAGGGTGACGGTCAGGGTCTGGCCGTCGGCGACGCATTCGAGATTGACCGAGGGGCCTTCCAGATGGCGGGCCTTCAGCGTCACCGGGATGCGGTTGTCGCGGTCGGCGCCGAGCGTCACCCGCTCCGGGCGCACCATCACCAGCACCGGGGCGCCGATGGCGGGCGTGCCGACCTCGCGGCCCTCGATGGGACCGAGCGGGGTGTCGACGCTGGCGGCGCCGTTGGAGATCCGCCGCAGCGTGCCGCGGATGACGTTCTGCTCGCCGACGAAGGTGGCGACGAAGGGCGTCGCCGGCTCGGCATAGAGCGTATCGGGCGCGGCGACCTGTTCCAGCCGGCCGCGGCTCATCACCGCGACGCGGTCGGACATGGCGAGCGCCTCGCCCTGGTCGTGGGTGATGTAGATGAAGGTGATGCCCACCCGCTTCTGGATGGCGCGCAGCTCGGCGCGCATGTGCTGGCGCAGCTTGAGATCGAGCGCCGAGAGCGGCTCGTCGAGCAGCAGCACGGACGGCTCCACCGCGAGGGCGCGGGCGATGGCGACGCGCTGGCGCTGGCCGCCGGAGAGGTCGGACGGCTTCTTGTCGCCATAGCCGGTGAGTGCCACCAGCGACAGCAGTTCCTCGGCGCGCTTCAGCCGCTCGGCCTTCGACACGCCGCGCGCTTCCAGCCCGAAGGCGACGTTCTCGGCGACGCTCATCAGCGGGAACAGAGCGAGGTTCTGGAAGATGAGCGCGGTGGGGCGCTCGTTCGGCCCCTTGCCGGCCATGTCCTCGCCGCCGATCAGCACCCGGCCGATGGTCGGCTCGATGAAGCCGGAAACCGTGCGCAGGATGGTGGTCTTGCCGCAGCCGGACGGGCCGAGGATGGAGAAGAACTCGCCGGCCTCGATGGTGAGGTTCAGCGGCTGCACGGCGACGGCGTCGCCGAAGCGGATGGAGACCTGGTCGAGACGTACGTCCTTGCCGCGCATGGGGCGTTCCGCAAAGGAGGGAGGGGAGCCGCGGCCGGAGGAGCCGGCCGTCCATCTTCCGGTACGGTGACGTTACGGGATTGTCCGGAAGCCGAAAAGACGGTCCCCGGGACCGGCCCGGGGACGAAAGGGCGGACAGGCCGGGCGAATCCGCCCCGCCGCCGCGTCCCGGCGCGGATTATCCCCGCATCCGGGATATGCGAACCCGGCGCGGGGCTTGCCCGCGCGCCGGGGAACTGCGGACCGCGCCGATCAGGCGTTGGTCAGCTTCTCGACATACTCGCCGCGCAGCTTGGCGTAGAAGTCGGTCTGCATCGGCCACCAGAACAGGTTGTCGATGGTGCCGGCCGGATAGGCCGCCTGGAAGGCCGCGCGGGCTTCCTCGGAGAGGAAGGCGTCGGCGCCCTTGGCGCAGCTGTTGTAGCCGGTGGTGTTGGCGAAGCGGGCGCCGACCTCCGGCTGGTAGAGGAAGTTGGCGAAGGCGTAGGCCTGCTCGAGATTGGCGGCGCCGGCGGGAATGGCCAGCGTGTCGGTCCAGGCGAGGCCGCCTTCCTTCGGCATGCCGTAGCTCCACTTCTTGTCGGTCTTCTGGTGGAGCAGGATGCCGGTGGTGTCCCAGGTCTGGCCGATGGTGCAGCCGGCATCGGTGAAGGCGGCGGTCGCCTCGGTGGCGTTGTTCCAGAACGCGCCGACATTGCCGCGATGCGCGACGATGAACTTCAGCACGCCGTCGAAGACGCGGCGGGCGTCGGCTTCCGACTTGTACATGTCGAGGCCGCGGTTCGACGGCAGGGTGCCGTTGGCGTCGAGATACAGGGCGACGCCGTTGAACACCGACTTCTGGCGGATGGCGGTCTGCTTGGGGTGATCGGCGAGCCACATGTCGCCATAGGAGATCTGGCCCGACTTCTTGTCGAACTTGGTCGAATCCCAGGTCACGCCCTCGGTGCCCCAGTCGAACGGCACCAGGAAGCGCTTGCCGCGATGGGCGGCGCCGAGGGTGAGCGAGTTGCGGTAGATCGAGGGGATCACCTGATCGACCTTGAACTTCGCCTCGTCGATCGGCTGAAGCAGGTTGTCCTTGTAGTAGTTCGGGCCGGTATCGACCGACGGGAACAGCAGGTCGAAGCCCTTGCCGCCGGCGGCGCGCAGCTTGTTCTCGGCCTCTTCGTTCGAGCCGTAGGTCGACAGGTTCACCTTGATGCCGGTGGCGTTGGTGAAGTCGGCCAGGACGGTGTTCTTGTCGAAATAGTCACCCCAGGCGTACACGTCGACCGAGCCGGAGGTGGCGAGCGCGTCATGGGCGCGCAGCACGACCGGGGCGGCGAGGACGAAGGCGCTGGCCTTCATAAGGTCACGGCGGGAAAAGCGGGTCATCTAGTCCTCCCAATGCCCAGCGGGCAAGTGGCGCTCGCTCTAGTGCCGGGCGATGAACGGACGATGACATGCGCGGTGGACAGCGGAAAGCGAACGTCGCGCCGAAACTGTCGATATGTCGCATTCGTTCAAGGTAGGTGCACGGCTGTGCAGGGCGCGCGGCCGGCCGCGAGTGGGTGCGACAATCTGTCATGCGTCGCGGTGCTGGCGGCAGCGGGGCGAGGCATTAGATTGCGCTCACCCGATGATCCGGGCCCCTCTGACGCGAGCCGTACCGGCGTTCGCGTGATGTCGGATCGCTTTCCGACGTCATGCCGGTGTGAAAGGCTTTGTCATCCCTATGATAATTTTACCGTCGCAAGCTGCATCCGATTACGGTTGCCGCGCGTTGATGCGCGCCGCCGCTGCGCTGGCTGGGGAGGAGTGATCGATGGATTATCTGATGCAACTGGCCGCCGATCCGGCGGCCTGGGCGGCGCTCGTGACGCTGATCGCCATGGAAGTGGTGCTCGGCATCGACAACCTGCTGTTCATCTCGATCCTGACCAACAAGCTGCCGGAGGACATCCGTCCGCGCGCCCGGCGCATCGGCATCGGCCTCGCGCTGATCATGCGGCTCGGCCTGCTCAGCACGGTGGCGATCATCGTGCAGCTGACCACGCCGATCTTCACGATCTTCGACCACGCCTTTTCCTGGCGTGACCTGATCCTGATTGCCGGCGGCCTGTTCCTGGTGTGGAAGGCGACCAAGGAAATCCACCACAGCATGGAGCCGCACGACGAGGACGCGCCCGGCGCCGGCAAGCTGGTGGACATCACCTTCAGCGCCGCCATCGTGCAGATCCTGATCCTCGACCTGGTGTTCTCGATCGACAGCATCATCACCGCGGTGGGCATGACCGACCACATCCCGATCATGGTGATCGCGGTCATCGTGGCGGTGCTGACCATGCTGTTCGCCGCCGGCCCGCTGGCGAACTTCATCAACCGCAACCCGACCATCGTGATGCTGGCGCTGGGCTTCCTCTTGCTCATCGGCACCACGCTGATCGCCGAGGGCTTCGGGGCGCATGTGCCGAAGGGCTACATCTACACCGCCATGGCGTTCTCGGCGGCGATCGAGGGCCTCAACATGGTCCAGCGCAAGCGCCGGCCGCACTGAGGCACGCAGTAGCGCAGCGAGACACGGACGGCGGGCTTCGGCCCGCCGTTTTCGTTTGCGGAGCGCTGCGGGGCTTCTGCCCTCCGTTTCTGTTTGCAGGCGGTGCGGGGCTTCTGCCCGCCGTTTCTGTTTGCGCGTCGCGCGGGGCAGCGATGCGAAGAGGGCCGTGCGAAACCGGGCGTGCGGCGGCGGGGCGATGCTATGATCGCCGGCGAAATCCCTGCCGTTTCCTCCCTCCTGTCCCAAGCGCCCCCCGCCGCCCCCAAGGAGTTCGCCGATGACCGATGACGACGCACTGCCGCCGCCGGACGACGTGGCACTGCCCGCCGACAGCAAGCTGACCCGCAGCAAGCGCGGCTGGGCGCAGAGCGGCAAGTTCCTGACCGGCCGCGTTTCCCGGCCGGAGAACGAGCGGCTGCCGCCCGGCCAGCATCTGGTGCGCGACTGGCCGGTGCTCGACCTCGGCCTGCAGCCGGACATTCCGCTCGACCATTGGCGACTCGACGTGACCGGCGCGGTGGAGCACCCGGTGTCGTGGAGCTGGCGCGACTTCCTCGCCCAGAAGCAGAGCCGCGAGGTGACCGACATCCACTGCGTCACCACCTGGTCGCGCTACGACAATAATTGGGAGGGGCTGCTCATCCGCGACCTGCTCGACACCGTCATGCCGAAGGAGGAGGCGCGCTTCGTGCTGCTGCACTCCTATGACGGCTACACGACCAACCTCGCGCTGGAGGATTTCGCGGCGCCCGATGCCATGCTGGTGCACAGCTGGGAGGGCAAGCCGCTGACCCGCGAGCATGGCGGGCCGCTGCGGCTGATGGTGCCGCATCTCTATTTCTGGAAGAGCGCCAAGTGGCTGCAGAAGATCGAGTTCCGGCCCGCCGACCGGCGCGGCTTCTGGGAAATGAACGGCTATCACAACCACGCCGACCCGTGGAAGGAAGAGCGCTACTCCGCCGACGAGTGAGCCGGCCGGACGACGGCGTGCGGAAGCTCGAAAGGCGGCCGACGAAAACTTAGCCGGCGCGAGGGCGGCGGCTCAGCGCGGCCGGCGCGCCTTGGGGCGCAGCAAGGCCGGGGGGACGGGGCGCGTGGGCGGCGCCGGCTCGGCATCGTCGGCGGAACGGCGCGGCGCGCGGGCCGCCGCTGCCCGGACCAGAACGAGGCGCGCGACGCGGGCCTCCCGCGCCGGCGCGGTCTCGCCCGGCCGGGACGCCGGGACGAACTCGGCGCCGGGCGGCAGATCCAGGGAGATGCCGTGCGCATGGGCTCGCTCGCCGAGCAGTTCGCGATGCAGCTTCACCAGGCTGGCGGCCAGCGCGGCGGCGTCCCATTCCGGCACGCGTTGCGAGGCGGGATGCCGGGCCTCGTCATCAAGCTCCCAGACCGGGTCGGCGGTCGCCATCACGAAGGGGTCGTCGGTGGGCGCCGGAAGCGGCGCGGGACGGGGGCGAGAAGCGGCGCGGGTCGGGGCCGCCGCGCGCGGCTGGGGGGCATAACGTTCTTCAGTCGCGTAATGGTCCTGAGGCACGTAACGGTCCTGGGGCGCGTAACGGTCTTGGGGCTTGTAACGGTCCTGGGAGGCGTAGAGATCCTGCGGCGTGGCGAGCGCCTGCGCGGCCGGGCGGGGCCGGGCAGGGGCCGAGGCGCGGGCGCGCAGGGCGGCGACGAATGCCGGCAACTTCCAGCGGCCGGCCTCCCACTCGTTCATCGCCCACATCACCGCGGCGCCGAGGCCGGCACCGGCGCAGACATCGATCAGGCGGACGCCGGGGACGACCGTGAGATACAGGACGCACAGGATCGCCACGCCGAGATAGCACGCAAGGGCCTGCCATTTGGATTGCATGTGGGACGTTCCCGAGAGCCTCTGCCCAGACTATCGACGAAACATAACCGATTCGACGGTAATTTCAGCGGGTTAGGCCGGGCGTGGGCGAATCCGACCGCGAGTGTGGCCGTGGCGCATCGACCGGCGCTTCCCTGAACGACGCTGAAGCCGGGCGCGGCGGGCTCGGGGGCGGATATCACGGGCGCGGACGACCGCTCGCGGCGGCGCTCGAGAGGGGGGAATGGTGCCGGCTGAGGGGATCGAACCCCCGACCTTCGGTTTACAAAACCGCTGCACTACCGCTGTGCTAAGCCGGCCAAAAGACAGGGATGCCTGGTCCATCCCACAGACGGGCACTCTCCGGCCAGGGCCGGGCGGGGTGCCGCGTGAGGACTTCCCCGCACCTGCCGGAAAGCCATCACGGCGGTTTCTTCGCTGATCGTCGCCTGCCGGTCAAGCCGCCCGCACGGCGGCAATCCGGCGCCGGCGATGGCGTGTAAACGCCCCGCCGCCCGTTTGCATAAACAATGCAACCAATTTCACGCATTGAAAGTGTCGTAGGGTTCTGCGAGTCATTTCACCCTGAGGATTCTGGTCGTGGCGACCGGAACGGGGGCAGGGCAGGGTCGTCGAACGGCGCGCCGCCTCAATCGGGGGGATATCCATGAAGCGACACATTTTCGGGCTGGCGGTGCTTGCGCTCGCCGCCTCGGCGGGCGGGGCGTCGGCCCAGACCATGAGCTTCGCCGATGCCGGCGCGCTCATCGCCGCGCAGTGCGGCGCCTCCATCGAGCGCTTCTGCGCCCGCGACGACGTCGGCACCGGCAAGGTCGCCTCCTGCCTGCAGCAGAACCAGAAGGACGTGCCGCAGCAGTGCTTCGCCGCCCTCCAGCAGGCCGAGGCCGGCACCACGGCGCGCCTCGCCGCCCAGCAGGCGACCTTCGGGCTCTGCCAGGACGACGCCCGCCAGTTCTGCAAGGGCGTGAAGCCCGGCGACGCCAACCTGCTCGACTGCCTGCTCGCCTCCTACAAGGTCGTGAAGGGCGCGTGCCGGCAGGGGCTGACCGACGCCGGCTGGGCGAACTGATTCCGACGGCAAGGTTCAAGGGAAACACACCATCATGACCGCTTTCACCCGCCGCGCCGCCGGCCTCGCCCTCGTTGCCGGCCTCGTGCTCGGCGCCTCGTTCGGTTTCGTCGACCGCGCGAGCGCCCAGTCGCCGATGAGCAGCGCCGAAATCACCAAGCAACTGTCCGAGGTGACGCAGTTCGATCCGAGCCTCACCGCGCAGGTGCTGCAGGGCATGGCGCAGCGCGCCGTCGCCGCCAACCAGCCGCTGCCGCTCGACCAGTCGGAGATCGCCAAGCGTCTCGCCAAGCTGGCGCAGATCGACGTGCAGATCCAGTTCGCGCTGAACTCGGCGGTCATCCGCCCGCAATCCTATGCGGCGCTGGGTTCCATCGCCGATGCGATGCACCATCCGATCCTGTGGAACTATCGCTTCCTGATCGTCGGCAATACCGACACCACCGGCACCCGCGCGGTCAACCTCGCGCTCAGCCAGAAGCGCGCCGAAGCCATCAAGGAAGCGCTGGTCAATCTCGGCAAGATCGATCCGGCCCGCCTCGACGCCGTCGGCCTCGGCCAGGAGGCGCTCGAAGTGCCCTCCAAGCCGACCGACCCGATCAATCGTCGCGTCGAGATCTTCACCATCGGCACCATGTCGGCGATGCCCAAGCCGCTGCAGTGAGATTGCCGCTGCAGTGAGATCTTCGTCGCCGCAGGGCTGACGAGACGAGGCCGCCGGGCAGACGTCCGGCGGCCTTTTCCATGCCGCGCCGCGGGCGCGCGCCGGCGCGGGACGGCGAAAACCGTTCACCTCCGCGCCAACATGTTCTAGTGAGGCACCGCCCGCCGCGTCGCGGGCATCCGAGACACAGAAGCGAGCAGAGACAATGAGCATCAAGAGAATCGAGCCGGGCACCCGCATGAGCCAGGCCGTGGTCCACGGATCGGTCGCCTATCTCGCCGGCCAGGTCGCTCTCGGCCCCAGCGTCGCCGAGCAGACCAAGGGCGTGCTCGCCCAGATCGACGCGCTGCTCGCCGCCGCCGGCACCGACAAGACCAAGCTCCTGACCGCCACCATCTACCTCGCCGACATCTCGACCTTCGCCGAGATGAACGGCGCGTGGGACGCCTGGGTCGCGCCCGGCGGCGCGCCGGCCCGCGCCACCGTCGAGGCGGCGCTCGCCACCCCCGACTACAAGGTCGAGATCGTGGTGACGGCGGCGCTCTGAGCCGTCGCTCTCGTTCGACAAAATGAAACGGCCCCGCCGGTTGTCCCGGCGGGGCCGTTTTCATGTCGGGAGAACGAGACGGCCCCCGTTGCGGGTCGGGGGCCGGGAGGTGCTGTCGATCGGGCGATGCCGCTCGCCGACAGGAAGACACTTCAGGTTCGATGGGCTGAAGCCGGTTTGGGCGATGGACGTTGCCCGTCCGTGGAGGGTTGCCGGGGGTGCCGACCGGAGCAATGTACCGGCCGTGGCGCCTTGCGGCAGGCGCGGCGCCCGGAGAGCCGGGCGCCGCCCTCGCTCAGTGCCAGTTCTCGATGTCGCGATCCTTGGTCTCCGGCGCGAACAGCAGGCCGATGACCACGGTCCCCAGTGCCACCACGATCGGGTACCAGAGGCCGTAATAGATGTCGCCGGTGGCCGCCACCATGGCGAAGGCCGTGGTGGGCAGGAAGCCGCCGAACCAGCCATTACCGATATGGTAGGGCAGCGACATCGCGGTGTAGCGGATGCGGGTGGGGAACAGTTCCACCAGCCAGGCGGCGATCGGGCCGTACACCATGGTGACGAACAGCACGAGGATGGTGAGCAGCAGCACCACCATCGGCGTGTTGATCTGCGCCGGGTCCGCCTTGGCCGGATAGCCGGCGGTGCGGATGGCGGTGGTCATCTCGGCGTTGAAGGCGTCCGACTGGGTCTTGAACGCCGCCGCGTCGAGGCCGACGCCGTTGAAGGAGGAGAGCACCTTGTCGCCGACATGGATGCTGGCGACGGTGCCGGCCGGAGCCGCCTCGTTGGAGTAGTTCACCGAGTTGCGCGCCAGGAACGACTTGGCGATGTCGCAGGAGCTGACGAACTTCGAGGTACCGACCGGGTTGAACTGGAACGAGCACTCGGAGGGATCGGCGACGACGCGCACCGGCGAGGTGGCCTGCGCGGTCTCCAGCGCCGGGTTGGCGTAGTGGGTGATGGCGGCGAAGAGCGGGAAATAGGTCAGCGCCGCGATGAGGCAGCCGCCGAGGATGATCGGCTTGCGGCCGATCTTGTCCGACAGCCAGCCGAACACGACGAAGAACGGCGTGCCGATCAGCAGCGAGATGGCGATGAGGATGTTGGCGGTGGCACCGTCGACCTTCAGTGTCTGGGTGAGGAAGAACAGCGCGTAGAACTGGCCGGTGTACCAGACCACCGCCTGGCCGGCGGTGCCGCCGAGCAGCGCGACCAGGCCGACCTTGGCGTTCTCCCACTTGCCGAAGGCTTCGGTGAGCGGGGCCTTCGAGGTCTTGCCCTCTTCCTTCATCTTCTTGAAGGCGGGGGATTCGTTCAGCGTCAGGCGGATCCACACGGAGACGCCGAGCAGGATGATCGACACCAGGAAGGGAATGCGCCACGCCCAGGAGGCGAATTCCGCCTCGCCGAACCAAGTGCGGGTGCCGAGGATGACCAGCAACGACAGGAACAGGCCGAGCGTCGCGGTGGTCTGGATCCACGAGGTGTAGAAGCCGCGCCGGCCATGCGGGGCGTGCTCGGCCACATAGGTCGCCGCGCCGCCATACTCGCCGCCGAGCGCCAGGCCCTGGAACAGGCGCAGGATGATGAGGATGACCGGTGCCGCCATGCCCCAGGAGGCATAGGACGGCAGGATGCCGACGACGAAGGTCGACATGCCCATCAGGAGGATGGTGATCAGGAAGGTGTATTTGCGCCCGACGAGATCGCCGAGCCGGCCGAACACCAGCGCGCCGAAGGGGCGCACGGCGAAGCCGGCGGCGAACGCCATCAGCGCGAAGATGAAGGCGGCGGTGGGGTTGACGCCCGAGAAGAATTGCGCGGCGATGATCGCCGACAGCGAGCCGTACAGATAGAAATCATACCACTCGAAGACAGTGCCGAGCGACGAGGCGAAGATGACCTTCTTCTCCTCGCGCGTCATCGGTGCCGTCGATACGACGGGACCGGCGGTGGTGACGCTCATGGTCTTTCCCTTCCCCAATGTAGGACATTATCCGCACGCGGCACATCGACGCCTCGCAAGCGAGGGCGCGTGCCATCCTGCGTGGCGCGCCACATGCGCGCCGGATAAGTGCTGTCGAGATTTGGGGTTCTGCGGGAACGCCCATCGCTCGGACCGGTTTCCTCCCGGGGCAGTCCGCCGTCTGTCGCGGCGTTACGATGCCTCGGCTCCGTTGCAGGGCGAATTACTCGAATTCGATCCGCATCTCAGAAAAGCTTGACGAATTCGTCCGGTCTTGACGATTGGCAATTGGTCGTAATGCCAGCCGATCCGCGATCGGTGACATGGATCATCTTGCGGTGCACAGACGAACCGGCGGCGCCGCCGCCGGTTTCCGCAGAGGAGAACGATTCGCGCGCCGGCAGGGCGCGCGTGCGTTGCGATAAGGCTAGCCGCGCGCCGGCCGGGAGATGGCGCGCCGCGCCATGTGCAGCGCCAGCACGGCGGCGTTGGACACGTTGAGGCTGACGATGGCGCCGGGCAGATCGATTCGCGCCAGTACGTCGCAGGTCTGGCGGGTGAGCTGCCGCAGCCCCTTGCCTTCCGCGCCGAGCACGAGCGCCAGCGGCGCGCGCAGCCTGGTGTCGGCGAGATCGTCCGCGCCCTCGCTGTCGAGACCGACGACGAGCACGCCGCGCTCCTTAAGCTCGTCCAGCGCGCGGGCGAGATTGGGCACGAAGCAGAACGGCACATGCTCCAGCCCGCCCGAAGCACTCTTGGCCAGCACCCCGGTCGCCGCCGGGCTGTGGCGGGCGGTGGTGACGATGGCGCCGACCTTCAGCGCCGCCGCCGAACGCACGATGGCGCCGACATTGTGCGGGTCGGTGATCTGGTCGAGCACCAGCAGGAGGTCGGATTCCGCCACTTCCGCCAGGCTGGGCGAGGGCAGGGGATCGGCCTCGGCGAACAGTCCCTGATGCACCGCGTCCGCCTCCAGCAGGCGGTCGATCTCGCCGGGGCGGACCAGCTTCGGCTCCAGCTTCAGCGGCACCTTCTCGTCGGTCAGCCGCCGCATCGCGTTCTCGGTGACGAGCAGGCGGCGGATGCGCCGGCGCGGATTGCGCAGCGCCTCGGAGACACTGTGCCAGCCATACAGAATGGCGACGTCGTCCGGCCAGTCGCCGAAGGGCCGGCCGGCGGGGCGCTCGCCGCGCGCCGACGGCCCCCGGGTGCCGCGGGTGTGGAAAGGCTGGCCTTTGAAGGGTGGGCGGTTCCGTTCGCTCATGCTTCGGTTCATGTCACGGCGCGCAGCGCATTGCAATTTCATCCACATGCGAGACGGTGTGAACACTTCCCGGCGGGGTTGACAGGGGGCGACCACCTCACCATAAAGCGCGCCGCACGGACCGGCACGGCAGCGTACCGGTTCGATGGTCGAGAGACCGGGGTCGAAAGACCGGAGACCACGCCCATCGGGCGTTCCGGCCGCGACCGACGTGCAAGGGGGAGTGTCCCGAGCGGCAAAGGGGGCGGACTGTAAATCCGCTGGCTATGCCTTCGTAGGTTCGAGTCCTACCTCCCCCACCACGTCGCCCGTAGCCAGCACGTACGGATGCGAGCGCGGGTGTAGCTCAATGGTAGAGCAACAGCCTTCCAAGCTGATGACGAGGGTTCGATTCCCTTCACCCGCTCCAATCCTCCTCGCCGCTCCACTTTATTCATCAACCTGTCATCGGTGGCGGCTACCGCCGCGCCTCTCAACGTCCGTCGTGGCGGGGGACGGTGCGGCCGACGGGCGCTCTGTTGAAAGCGAGCCTTGCGAAAGGCCCGGAAACCGCCTATCCCACGCCCCGATTTTTGCGACCGTGACTGTCGCCGAGGGAAGCAAGCAATGGCCAAAGAGAAGTTCAACCGTTCGAAGCCTCACTGCAACATTGGCACGATTGGTCACGTTGACCATGGGAAGACGTCGCTGACGGCAGCGATCACGAAGGTGCTGGCGGAG
>NZ_JAHBGF010000034.1 GCF_018390695.1 Ancylobacter sonchi
CTCCTTCAGCACCGAGATGATCTGCTCCTCGCTGAAACGGCTGCGCCGCATGGCCCTTCTCCTGATCGAAGGACCCAACTTATCCGTGGCAGAAATGCAGGGGAGCACGTCATGGTTCATGAGCCTTGACGACGCCCTTGCGAAAATGGAGGTCAGGCGCAGAGAATACAATGAGGTTCGCCTGCACAGCGCGATCGGTAATGAGCCTCCGATCACGCTCATAAACGGCTTATCTGGCACTCCCGCCGGCACGAGCCATAACCCCGGAATCGTCCAGCTCCGGCTGGCCCAAATGCGGGAAGCACCTCAAAAGAACCTAGGACTCTACCCAAATCTGAACGAGGATCAGGGGCGCAGGTAACTGCGCTTGCAGTGCCGCATTGCGCCATAATACGATGCGGATTAAACTTTAAGAAAGAAATTTGGATTTATCGACGCTGGACTCCGAATCGCTGACATGACACAGAAAAAGATAATCGTTTCCCTAACAACAATCAGTTCTCGCTTGAGCGACTTGAATTTTACTATAGATAGTTTGCTGAATCAGGATTATCCAAATTTCGAGGTTCGGTTGTTTACCTCAACAGAGCCGTACTTGCTTGATGAGGGGATTCGTTTAATTCCTTATGAATTTCAACAAAAAATGAAACTGGATAGTCGGCTAAAGTGGTGTCGTGTGCCCAATATTGGTCCTTATAGAAAATTGCTCCCGCTTATTGCTGACCCAATTCTGCACAATAGTTTAATTGCAACCGCGGATGATGATACAATTTATCCAAGCGATTGGTTGTCGACTCTAGTATACTATTATCATAGATACAATTGCGTCATAGCATTTCGTGGCCATCGCATGTTGCGAAATGGTGGAGTATTTGCTCCATATCGACGCTGGATGAAAAAATCTAAGATTGAAAATCCAAGTATATATAACATCGGAACCGGAAAAGATGGCATATTGTACCATCCATCGTTTTTTTCTGATTCGGTAACAAACATATTTGATGCTATAACTATAGCAAAAACATCGGATGATTTATGGTTCAAGTGGCATACGGCGATAAATAGAGTTTCTACGTATTTAATAAATCAAGACTATAGGATAAATACTTTTCCAGGTACTGGCGTCGGCCCGAATCTCTATAGTAATTTTAATGTTGACGGGGCCAATGACAAGGCTGTAGCGGAATTGGAAAAGTATTTTGAGCGAAAATATGGCATTACTATTGCGAGGCTTATGGATTGATGCGCGCTCTCCAATTTGACGCGTGACCTGAGCCCCTTCTCTCCTCCGGTCTGAGGGAGAGTCCTGGGTTTCGTTTCTGGCCTCAGGCGGCCTGTTTTTCCAGCGTGGATTTGAGGGCGAACTCGGCAGGCGTCAT
>NZ_JAHBGF010000035.1 GCF_018390695.1 Ancylobacter sonchi
TGTCGTCGATGAAGTGGTCGACACGGATTCCGGCATACGGATCTGCCTCCGTGCGTCCGGCGCGAGGAGTTGCTGCCCGGGATGCGGGGCGGCCTCAACGCGCGTTCATAGCCGCTATGCTCGGCAGCTAGCGGATCTGCCGCTTTCCGGCAGGCCGGTTCGTCTTGTTGTTCTAGCGCGGCGCTTTCATTGCGATGCAGTGCTGTGCCCTCGCCGCATCTTCACGGAGCGCTTCGACAATGGGGCGCTTCTGCCGTGGTCCCGGCGCACATCCCGGCTCGATCAGATTATCCACCATCTCGGTCTCGCCTTGGGCGGCCGGCCTGCGGCGCGCTTTGCGCGACGGCTGATGCTGCCGGCTAGTAACGACACCATGCTCCGGGTGATCCGAAGACAAGGCCGCCCGCCCTTGATTCCGCCTGCCGTGATCGGCATTGACGACTGGGCCTGGCGACGCAATCAGCGCTATGGAACATTGATCTGCGATCTGGAGCGGCGCCAGACCATCGCCCTGTTGCCCGACCGGGAGCCGGCAACGGCACAGGCATGGCTTGCGGCCCAACCGCAGATCGCCGTTGTCGCCCGGGACCGGGGTGGCGGCTATGCGCTGGCAGCAGCCAAGGCCCTTCCAGCGACACAGGTCGCCGATCGCTGGCATCTGATGGAGAATGCGAGCCGGGCCTTCGTCGACGCCGTTCGCAAATCCATGCGCCAGATCCGCGCCGCCGTCGGCACATCCACCATCAATCCGGATCTGCTGACCGCTGCCGAACGCATCCAGTATGAAGGATATCTGCATCGTGAGGAGACCAATGGGGTCATTCTCGACCTCGCAAAGGCTGGGGTGACGATCAAGGATATCGTTCGCCGCACCGAGTACAGCCGCGGTCTGGTCCGGCGCGTCTTGCGCGGACAGCGCTCAGATGTCTTCCGCACCCGTGAGAGCTCTCTGGAGCTTTTCCTGCCCTGGCTCGACGCGCAATGGGCGGCTGGGCATCGGAACGGTGCGGAGCTCTGGCGCCGGCTCGGACAGCAGGGGTTTCGCGGTAGCCTGAGGGTCGTCACGGAATGGGCCACGCGCCGCCGGCGAGCCGAGGCGGTCGAGGGCGGCGTCCTGAACCGCACGCCATCGGCGCGAGCCCTCGCACGACTGATGACCCTGGCCCGCGATCAACTCTCCAGATCCGAAACCGTGTTGATCGCGGCGATCGAGAGCAGCGTTCCCTCGCTTGTGGAGGCCCGCGAGATCATCGCCGCCTTCCAGGCCATGATCCGTAAGAAGGCACTTGCCGATCTCGGTCCTTGGCTGGAACGTGCGAACTCAAGCCTCGTCGCAGCCTTCGGTCGTGGCGTGGAAAAGGATCACGCCGCAGTCGCGGCAGCCATTACATCCCCTTGGTCGAACGGCCAGACCGAGGGCCAGATCA
>NZ_JAHBGF010000036.1 GCF_018390695.1 Ancylobacter sonchi
ATAAACCACCGGCTCCAGCGGCCATCCTGTCCCTGAAGCCCTGCCAATCAAGCCAGGCCGAAAGGCCCACTATGCATTAGAGTCCAACCGGACCACTCAATAGGGGCAGGCCATTGGTTCCTGCCAATCGGTGGAGGCGAGATCTCGCGATTTACCCGCAGTCTGTCACCGCTCCCTCACGGCTTCAGCCTTGCCTCGACCTTGACCGTGTAGCCGGCCTTGGAAATCGTGTGCGTGGCCATCTCGATGACGAACTCGACGCCGACATTGTCGTTGTGCAAGGACGCTCGCCCCCAAGCTGGAAAGCGCCGCTTCCGCGGGCCGACGAAATAAAATTTCTCAACTATTGCAAGAATGCCATTTTCCATATAAGTTATCCATATCGATATTGTATGCTGAACTTTGTTTTAGCGCTCTCGCGCCGTGACGAACTTCCTCTCAAATCGATGGCGTTGTGACGTTCACCGATTGGTGAGCGGACAATTTTCTATGTCGTACAGAGGGAATTCGTAATGACGACAGGCGTTGTGAAATGGTTCAACAGTCAGAAGGGCTATGGTTTCATCCAGCCTGACGACGGTGGTAAGGACGTGTTCGTCCACATTTCGGCCGTCGAGCGTGCCGGAATGAATGACCTGCGCGATGGGCAGAAGGTTTCTTTTGAAATCGAGTCCGATCGCCGGACTGGCAAGCAGACTGCTGGAAGCCTGCAGGCCACGTGACGCGCCTAACGATACCTGACCGCGGATGTACCGGCAGGTCGTTTGGTGCAGTGGAAGGCCGGGATGCTCCCGGCCTTTTGCATTTGACAGGAGCCCGCGATGGCCAACCCGACTCGAGACACCCTCTTCAAGCCCAACCTCACCAAGACTGAAAGCAAGGCGGAATCGGTCTCACGCATCGCCAAATCGATGATCGAGCAGGATATGGCCAAGCGGGATGCCAAGACGGCGCGTCTCCGGGCCGCTCGCTTGGCGCAGGAAGCCGCGGAGCCCCCGGTGGTGCTCAAGTCGCGAAGCGCAAAGAAGAAGAGCTCCTAGGGCAGGCGCCCCCTCCGTAGCAGCGTCAGCGCGGCTGCACGGCGCACATCGCCGCCGGAATCCGGAAGGCGCACGCGGTGACCTTCCCCGCATCGTGATCGGTGGCCGCAAGAGCAATGCCGAAACGAACCGCGGCAGCAGCGTAAGACCGCTCGACCGACAGCAGGCGCAATCCCCGGAAGCCCCTGCCAAGGCCAAATTTCGGGTGGAAGTCGCTCAAGGAATGGCTGTGAAGCTTCCGCCGGCCGATCTGCCTGCGGGACGTTAGGCGCTCCGGTTAGATGGCGTCACGGCTGGCTATGGTGCCGCCACCCCGGTCGTCAAAGTCGTGTCCTTCGCAATGGTCGGCCCTGAACGGGTCGCGGTGACGGGGCCGAACGGTTTGGGCAAGACGACACTGCTCAAATTGCTTGCCGACGAGCTGGCTCCTTTGGCGGGCTATGTTTTTGTCTTCGTGGGCCACGCCATTCTCGACCCGTAACTTTTCTTATAATTTGGTTCTTGCCCGATAGATCGTCGGTGTCATTTGGGAAAATCGCTTAAAGCTCTTCCTGAAACTGCTATCGTCCTCGAAACCTGTGGCGAGAGCGATCTGCTTGATGCTCATCGAGCCCGCATCGAGCATGGTCCGCGCCATCTCGAAACGAATCCTGTCGATGAATCGTTTCGGTGCCTCGCCGGTGAGAGCCTGTAGGCGCCTATGCAACGTACGTTCGGAGAGCGCCAGCCGTTCCGCTAGTTCGCTCGTCGTTATCCTCCGGCCACGGACATGCCGGACGGTACGCTCGGCCTCCAGCAGAAACGGGTTGGATTCGGCGAGATGCCCGGCCGGGATGTAGACCGCCTGGCTCGATGGGGTCGTGTCCACCACGGCGAAGTCGGCGGCGAGACGCGCGGCCTCGGATCCGCACAGGATTCTCACGACGTGCAGGGATATGTCCGTCCATGACAGGGCACCGCCGGCGGTGATGACGCCGCCATCGTCGGTGAGCGCACCGCCCCAAGCGGCGTCGGCCCGAGGATAACGGCGCCTCAACTCGTCGTGCAGCCACCACGTCGTGGTGCAGCGACGGTCGTTCAACAGACCCGCCTCGCCGAGCAAATACACCCCGCCGCATGAACCGCAGGCAAGAGAACCACGCGCATGCTGGTAGCGGATCCATTCGGCAACCGGCTTGAACCCCGACATGTCCGGCAGCTTGAGCCTCTGCGGGACATGTCCTGGCACGAGAACGGCAGAAGCGGATGGGATGTCGTCGAGGCGGGCATCGACCTCCAGCCGCCGGCCATGACCGTCCATCACGGGACCACCATCCACGCTCGCCGTCAGAATGTCGAAGGGCACCTTGTCCGTATGGCTGGCTATGACGTCCCGCGCGAGAGAAAGCACATCGACGAAGCCGAGAAACCCGGAAGCAAGGCATCCATCGATGCCGATGACGACAATGTTCATGGCATGGCGACCGTGGCGGCTTTTGCC
Organism: Ancylobacter sonchi; assembly: GCF_018390695.1. Classification (GTDB taxonomy): domain Bacteria; phylum Pseudomonadota; class Alphaproteobacteria; order Rhizobiales; family Xanthobacteraceae; genus Ancylobacter; species Ancylobacter sonchi. The sequence continues at coordinate 2,521 of NZ_JAHBGF010000036.1, forward strand.
CCTTCATAGTCTAATCCGCCACCCTCCGACAGGGCGTAGGCCGCGCTACGGTTGATCGAGCTTCATCCGATCAACGCGGAGAAACCCATGCCGTCAAAGACGATCTCTCCAGTCATCATGCCGCTGGAACTGACCGGCCGATGCGGCTGCGCGAACGCGACAGTGATCCGGGCCTGAAACCGGCGCGGCGTTACCTCCGTGGGCCTCACGGCGAACCTCCATTGGCGAGGCCCAACGGCCACGCGGTCCAAGCGACAGAGAGGAAGGCAACCATGACAAGAATAGCGGGTGTCGTCGTGTTCAAGGCCAAGCCGGACCTGGGCGAAGAGGTAGCGAAGCGGATTGCGGCCGCACTGCCGGCCGTGGAGGCAGAGGCGGGCACGAGGCTCTGGCTTGTGCTGCGATCGAATACGGACACCGACAATATCTTCCTCGTCGACCTGTTCGACAGCGAGGCGAGCCTCGACGCCCACATGTCCGGCAGAGCGGCGAACCAGATCTTCGCCACCGTGCCCGAATTGTTGGTGGCCGAGCCGGAACTGCACCCGAGTGCGATCGTCGCCTCGAAGCCCGCCGCTTGAGCAAGGCGGAATCGGCAGCCCGAGCGGCCGCCCAAATTTTCTCCGGAGCAGAGTGACCTCCGAGAGCCTCGCGACGAACCACCTTACAGGCGCGCCGAACCGCCGCCATTCGCCAGCAGCAAGCGGCTTGCTGGCCTAATTTTCAGGAGAACCAACATGTCCGATCGTCTGATGTCCACTCTGGTTGCTGGCGCCTTCGCCGCGGCCTTCGGTACCCTCGCCGTCGTTCCGGCGAATGCGCAGGAATTCACGGCGCAGCAGAAGAAGATCCAGGCCGACAACACCGTGAAGGTGAAGTCCGGCGCCGTTCAGCCGTGTTTCGGCGTCGCGCTCAAGGGTCAGAACGACTGCTACGCCGGTGCCGGCAGCACCTGCGCGGGCACCAGCACCGCCGACTACCAGGGCAACGCCTTCAAGCTGGTTCCGACCGGCACCTGCACGGCGATCTCCACGCCGAACGGGATGGGCAGCCTCAAGCCCAAGGCCTGATCGACCGCTCGGCCGGGTCCGCAAGGGTCCGGCCATTTCCCTCCAGCGTCGGCCGAGGTGAACATCATGCCGGAAGCGATTTCAGAGCCGCATCTGACCACGATGCCGAAGCGAGCCGGCGTCGGTCTGAAGGCCGAGCACTACAGGACGATCCTGGAGACGTCGCCCGACATCGGTTTCTTCGAGGTCCACGCCGAGAACTACATGGGTACCGGCGGGCCGCCGCATCGCTACCTTTCCGCCATCCGCGAACGCTATCCGCTGTCGCTGCACGGCGTCGGGCTGTCGATCGGCGCGGACCGGCCTCTGGACAGGGATCATCTGGGTCGCCTGAGACAGTTGATCGATCGCTACTCGCCGGCACTGTTCTCGGAGCATCTTGCCTGGTCCAGCCACGAGGCCGGCTTCCTGAACGACCTGCTTCCTCTGCCCTACACGGATGAGACCCTCGCGCGCGTCGTCGAGCATGTCGATCAGGTGCAGGAGGCACTCGGGCGCCGGATGCTGCTGGAGAACCCGTCCACCTATCTGGCGTTCGCCGAGAGCACATGGAGCGAGACCGACTTCATCGCCGAGATCGTGCGCCGGAGCGGGTGCGGCCTCTTGCTCGACGTCAACAATGTTCACGTCGCCTGCACCAATCAGGACTGGGATCCGATCGCCTATCTCGATGCCTACCCGCTCTCCCACGTGCAGGAGATCCATCTGGCGGGCTTCGCGCCCGATGCCGATGAAGCAGGCCGCCCCCTGCTGATCGATGCCCATGACCGCCCGGTCGATGAAACCGTCTGGGGGCTGTTCGCCCACGCCATCGAGCGGATCGGCCCGGTCCCGACCCTGATCGAGTGGGACGCCAACGTGCCTGACTGGCCGGTGCTGAAGACCGAAGCGGAGCGCGCGGAACTCCTCATGGCCGACATTGACGGCGTGCGGCGACGCGCACCGGCCTTGAACCACGCCCACTGAACCCGGAGGAGGATCGCATGCCGGCGCGCAGAATTGCCGTCTACTATGCCTGGAGCCGGCCGGAAGAGACCGGAGTTCCGCTCGATGTCATCGAGAACCGCTTTCCAGCGCTCTTCGAGAGCCGCCGCATGCTGTATCCGCGCTTCGAGGAACTGAGCGATCCGTCGCGCTTCGACCAGGGTATCGCCGGTTTTCTCGATCACATCATGAGGCAGAATTTCGCCGCGTTCGTGAAGCTCGGAGAGGCGATCACCGGGCATCCGGTCGTGGAGATCGAGCGTGTCGGCGGCGATGGCCGGCTCGTGCCGCTGGTGCGGGCCACCCTCGAAGACATCGATACCCTCATCGTCATCAGCTTCGATTCCCTGCGAACCCGGCAGCAGGCAAGTCCGGCCGAGGTCGATTTCGTCCGCTCGTTCCTTTCCGTGCCGGATCACCTGCTGTTCGTCGGCCCGCACCACGACATCGGCGAGGAAGAGCCGGGTTCGCATGAGGAACTCGTCGCCCGGCAGGTCGCGGATTTCCTGCATCATGGCGACAAGACCATCCCGCCGCGACAGGGGTTCGGCGGGTTCGGACGGTCGTTGCTCACCGACCTCGGCGTTCCCGTGGAGAACCGGTTCGGTCTGCGTCCTGCCGCCGAGCCGGACGGCACCCCGTCGCCGATTGACGTGGACGCATCTCTCGATCGTCTCCACCTGCTTTCGGGCGTTCCCACCTTCAATCTTCATGCGCATCTTCCGCATTTCGAGCGCATGGCCGGGGCCGTCGCGACGCTCGACGTGCTGGCGCGCCAGAAGATCGATCTCGCGGCTCCGCCCCATCCCTTCACGGCCGGCGGCCGCGCGACGTTCGATGCCCTATTGCAATCGAAGCCGACTACGTTCGCTGGCACATTGCTGGTCGGCGACGCGACCCTGTGGAGTTCGACGGCTGGCGGCGTCGACAGCCTCCGAAGCTTCTGGACCAACGTGGTCGGGCGTCCCAGTCGAGAGGGCCACCGATGATCGGATCGACCGGCATCACGGCGTCGACTCTTGGAGGGCCGAGGCAGGCGGACGGCACGTGCGGGCTCGCCACCCGACAGGCCGACTTCGCTCGTGCGATCCTCGATCCGGTCAAGCCGCCGCCGGCCGGCCTGATCGGTCCCGATGGGCACCCCAGCGAGAAGCGCTTCGCCGTCTATCGAAACAATGTCGTCGTCGGGCTGATCGAGACGCTGAAGGCGGCCTATCCGGTGGTCCGGCGCCTGGTCGGTGAGGAGTTCTTCTCCGCCATGGCGCGCCTCTACGTGGTTGCGGAGCCTCCGGCATCCCCGATCATGCTCGACTATGGGGCCGGCTTTCCCGCCTTCATCACCCGCTTCGAGCCTGCCGCCGTGCTTGCCTATCTCCCCGATGTCGGGCGTCTTGAGCGGGCATGGGTGGAAGCCTACCACGCGGCCGAAGCCTCGCCGCTGTCACCAGCCGCTCTTGGCCACGTGCCGCCGGGCGATGTCCCGACGATGCGACTGACGCTCCACCCATCCGTTCGCATCGTCCGGTCGGCCTTTCCGATTGTGAGCATCTGGCAGGCAAATGTGGGGGGCAACGATGCCGGGACCGTCGATATCGATGCGGGGGGAGAAGACGCGCTCGTCGCCCGTCCCGAGGCAGAGGTCGAGATCCGGTGTCTGCCGGCGGGCGCTGCCGCCTTCATGGAAGCATTGCGAGCGGGGTCGCCGATCGTCGATGCGATGAAGAAAGGATTGTTTGCCAGCCCGCGCTTCGATCTCGCGACCGCGCTGCGGGGCATGATCGAGGCAAACGTGATCGTGGGCTATGACCTGCCGCCGGTACGCTCGATGGGGGCGGCATGAGCACGTCGCCGACCGTGTGGAGCCGAACGTTTTCAGCGATCCGTCGCGTGCATCTCGGGATGGAAGCTTTTGCGTGGCACCTCGCACCTCCGGTGTTGCGGGTTGCCCTGGCGCTTCCCTTCCTCCGTTCCGGCCTGACGCGATGGGACGGTTTCCTGTCCCTCTCGGCGGGAACGCAATTCCTGTTCGAGGAGCAGTTCAGGTTGCATGTCTTCGGCGGGGAGTATGCGTTTCCCGCGCCCGATCAGCTGGCGCTGGCGACGGCGATCGCCGAGATCGCGCTGCCCATCCTGCTGATCGTCGGCCTCGGAACGCGCCTTGCCGCGCTCGGCCTATTGGCCATGACCGGCGTGATCCAGCTGGTGTTCCCCGATGGCTGGGTCAATTTCCACCTGTATTGGGCCGCTATGGCCATAAGCATCATCGCGATTGGTCCCGGCGTCATCTCCCTCGACCACTGGATCGCCAAGGGTGACATCCAATTGGACCCGCCGGAGGCGCGGCAATGATGCGCCATGGCCTTCATATCGAGCCCCGGAGCGATGGCTCACGTGCATATGCCATCTCGCGGAGGCGTCGAGATGCCAGATGAGCGGCGGCGGCGTCTGACGCTGGTGGCCACGGATGGCGAAGCGACCGCAGAGGACGCCAAGAGCGCGTCGCGGTCACCGGAGGCCTCGGCTTCCCGCGATCTCGATTGGTCGATTCTCATGGCGCATGCGCAGGACGGCGATAATGTCGCCTATCTTCGCCTTCTCCAGGAGATCGCCCCCTATCTCAGGTCGCTGGTTAGGCGCTGGCACAAGGACGCTTGGGATATCGAAGATACCGTGCAGGACATCTTGCTGACCCTTCATACGATCCGGCACACCTACGATCCCGCACGTCCGTTCGGTCCCTGGCTGGTCGGCATCGCCAATCGCCGTGCCATCGACCGCCTGCGTCGGCGAGGCCGGCAGGTGCTGCGCGAGGCACCGCTCACCGTCGAACATGAGGCAACCGCTGCTGCGCCCGACAGCCACGACGACGAACTCGACAAGCATCGACTGACCGAGGCTCTCGGCGGCCTGCCCCCGATCCAGCGAACCGCCGTCGATCTGCTCAAGCTCAAGGAAATGTCCCTGAAGGAAGCCTCCGAGGCGACCGGGCTGTCGATCGCGTCGCTGAAGATGGCGACCCATCGGGCGTTGCGGAACTTGCGGTCCCTGCTCTCGGACCGGAGGGATTGGTGATGGACACGTCCGATCTGATCCGCTCGCTCGCCACCAATGCTCCGGCGGTGAAACGCCTTCGCCCGCCGCTGGTTCGTGCTCTTGGCTGGCTCCTTCTCGCGGCTGTGATCATGGGACTCATGACGGTCAGCCATGGCGTGCGGCCGCAATTTGCCGAGCGCATGCAGGACACCGTGTTCGCCATCAACATGATCGCGTCGCTCCTGACCGGCGTCCTTGCGACGATCGCCACCTTCTTCGCGAGCCTGCCCGATCGGTCGCGCGGGTGGCTTCTTCTGCCGGTTCCACCGCTCGTCGTCTGGCTGTCGACCATCGGCTACCAGTGCTTCGCCGGCTGGGTGCCGGTGCCGCCGGGCGCTATCACGGTCGAAGCCGCGTCCGGTTGCCTCGCTACGCTCATCCTGACCAGCCTGCCACTTTCGTTGCTGATGTTGGCGATGCTGCGTTACGCGGCAGCGCTACGTCCCACATCGATCATCCTGATGGGGAGTCTCGCGGTCTCGGCCATCACCTCGACGGCCCTGTCGATGTTCCACCCGCTCGATGCGACCGCGATGATTCTGGGATGGAACCTGGGAACGGCCGTGCTGTTCCTTGCTGGCGCGGCCCTCCTCAGTCGGAACATGTCGAAGGCGGGAGCTGGGAAGGAAGATAGAACGTCTCGATAGCGCCAAGAGCCGGCTTTCACTAGCCGCGGGAAACGGGCGTTGACGCGGCGATGATCCCCTTACCAACGCACCCTGAGTGTCCCGCTGCCGCCGAGGACGCTGTAGCCGGAGCCAAGCTGGCCGTCGAAGCCCAGGGAAAAGGTCGTGTTCGAACCCGCACAGATGTGCACGCCCGCATGGATGTCCGCCGCATCGGAGACGGTGGGAAGGGCGCTGTCCGAGAATGAGATGTCGGGCAACTCCGCGAAGCTGCACGGCACGTCCTGATCCGGACTGAAGTCGCGCATCCAGGCGAGCTTCAGAAACGGCGTCAAAACCGCACCGCCCTGCAATTTCCAGAAGCTCTCGAGTTGCACCCCGAGGAAGACGGGCAGCGCCGTGATCGGCACCTCATCATGGGACAGGCCGGCGCCATATCCCGGGAAACACTCGTCGGCTCCGCCTTGCCAGAGATGCATGGACTGGAACGCGGCGAACGGGGTGATCTTTGCCGCCATGCCCGGCAGATCGAAGCTGTAGCCGGCCTCGATCCGGCCCGCGAGGACAGTGCTGTCGAAGCCCGTTGAGGTGCTGAGGCCGAGGCCCAGATCGAAGAAATCCCGGTCGAAGTCGGCATGGCTGTAGCCGAACGATCCCGACACGGCGACATAGGCCGGCCCGAAGCGCTCCATGGCATAGAGGGCAACGCCGCCATAGGCGTTGGTGACGCTGGCGCCATATTGCGAGGCCGTGAGGTCGGTCCGCGAGAGGTTGACGGCGAGACCCATCAGGGGCGGGCTGTCGGCCAGCTCCCTGTCCCAGCCGGCGGTGCCGCCATAGATCTGGCCGGAAAGACCGCCCTCGTGGCTACCGTGCCTATCGGCGCGCCCCAGACGTGGCGGCCGCCAGTCTGAGTATCGTCGGAGGTCGACAACACGCCGGAGGTGGCGAATGGCCTGCCGACAGGATGCCGGTAGACAGGTTGTGCAGGAGATTGTCTTGCCCGGCGGCAAGGCTGAGATCGCCCCGGATGGCACCGCCATTCGTCACGACGGCGAAGCCGGTTGTGGTGGCAATGGCGCGGTCCGTCGCGCCGGCGGCGGTGAACAGCGAACAGTAATTGGTAATGGAGTTCTCGGGTCCGTCGCGGGTGATCGCCGTGCCACCCGGCCCGCCGACGATGCCGACGCCGGCCGCGACGTCGATGATGGGGTCACCACTGCCCTGGGCATACACGGTGGTCGCGCCGATGCCTGAAGCGCTGATGCTGGCATTGGCATTTACCGTCACCTTGCCACCGTCGCCGCTGCCGACTCCGCCGAGCACCATCGTCCCGGTTGGAGACGTCATGCCGCCGCCGATGGACCGGGCCGCCATACCGACGGCGCTCGCCGCCGCACCCGGCATCGTCGGACACGCCCGTGCTAGACCGACAGGAAATCCTCGACCCGTCGGGCGAACGCCTCGGCACGCGTGCGCGGGTAGAAATGCCCGCCGTCAAGCGCGACGAGCTCGGCGCCCGGAATGGCGCCGGCGATACGCTCCGACTGTCCGAACAGGATCATCTCGTCGTCCCGCGCGCCCACCACCAGCGTCGGCGCCGTGATGCGGCCGAGATCGGCGGCGCGATCATAGGCGAGCAGCATGCGAATGCGGGCCGCCGTCACCGCCAGCGGCGCCAGCGCCTCCGCCGCCCGGCCGATGGCAGCGTCGAGCTCCGCCTCATGGGCGGCGATCCAGTCGGCGTCATAGCCGAGCACATGGGTGAAGGCCTGGTAGATCTCCGGCCGCCCCGCCTCCAGCAAGGCCAGCCGCGCCTCGAAGAGGGTGCGGAACCGCGCATCCGGCCCCGGCCAGCTGCCGGAGATCACGATCCGCCCGGTCCGCTCTGCCGCATCGAGGGCGAGCGTCTGCACCACCGTGCCGCCGGTGGAATGGCCGAGGAGATGCGCCCGCGCGCACCCCTCCCCGTCCATGATCTCCAGGACGTCGCGGCCAATGCGCTCGATCGTGTAGGGGCCGTCCGGCCTGTCGCTGCGCCCGGCGCCGCGATGGTCGACGAGGATGAGTCGGAAACGCGCTTCCAGCTGCGCCGCCACCGGCTCCCAGAAGCGCCCGTCGCCGCCGAGGCCGGGGATCAGCACCACGGTGGGGCCGCTGCCGCGCACATCGTAGTGCACGCGGCAGCCATCGGAGGTGGTGATCAACGGCATGGCAAGACCTCCCCGGATCGCTCAGATCGGCTGTTCGCCGGTGTAGCCCGGCCAGGTGTCGCCCAGCCGGTAGCCGTCCGGGAACGGATCGGTCGGGTCGAGCACATATTGATGGAAGGCGGTGATCCAGGCCGGCCCGGTGATGGTCGGCAGCACGGCCGGCACGCCGGCGAGTTCGGTGGCGCCGCGCAGCTGGCCGATGAACTCGGTGCCGATCAGCGAGCGATGCACGAAGCGCTCACCGACCGCGAGCTGGCCGCGCGCGTGCAGCACCGCCATGCGGGCGCAGGTGCCGGTGCCGCAGGGCGAGCGATCGTGCCGGCCCGGCGAGACGATGACGGTGTTCTTCGAGGTCAGCCCATCGGCGGTGCGTTCCAGAGGGCCGGCGAACAGCGTCTGGTTGATGGTGTGGATCTCCGGATTCTCCGGGTGAACCGCCGGCACCTGCTCGGCCGCCGCCTTCTTGATCCGCTCGCCGACCTCGACCAGCTCGCCGGCCTCCTTCAGGTCAAGCGAATAGCCGAGGCTCGCCGCGTCGACGATGGCGTAGATCATGCCGCCATAAGCGACGTCGACGTTGATCGTGCCGAGGCCGGGCACGTCCACCTTGGCATCGAGCGCGAAGACGAAGCCGGGTACGTTGTCGAAGGTGACGTTGACGCATTTGCCGTCGCGGCATTCGGCCGAGACCTTCACCAGCCCGGCCGGCGCCTCCATGATCAGCTCGGTGACCGGCTCCTGCATCGGGATCATGCCGGTCTCGAGCAGCACGGTGACGGTGCAGATCGTGTTGGTGCCCGACATCGGCACATAATAGTTCGACTCGATGATGACGAAGCCGGCATCGGCTTCCGGCCGGGTCGGCGGCAGCACGAGGTTCACGCATTGCGAGACGCGGCCGCGCGGCTCGTTCAGCAGGAACTTGCGCAGCTCGTCGCGATGCGCCTGCACATATTGCATCTTCTCGAACATGGTCTTGCCGGGGACGTCGCGGACGCCCCCGGTGATGACCTCGTTGAGCTCGCCGGCCGCATGGGCGCCGACCACGGTGATCATGCGGCTGAAGCGCATCGCTCTCTCCTCAGGCCGCGCTGCGCTGCGAGGCGGCAAGCGCCTTCACGGTCGCCTCGATCACGCCGAGCACCCGCTCGCGCTCGGCACCGACCAGCGGCAGGCGCGGCGCGCGCACCCATTCCGGCGCGCCATAGACCACCTGCTCGGCGATCTTGATGTACTGCACCAGCTTCACATCCGTATCGAGGTGGAAGGCGGGGGTGAGGATGCGGTAGAGAGCGCGCGCCTCGTCGAACTTGCCGGCCTTGCACAGGTTGAACAGCCGGACGCATTCCACCGGCCAGGCATTGGTCATGCCCGATACCCAGCCGGTGACGCCGAGCGCCGCGCTTTCCAGGAGCAGGTCGTCGACGCCGCAGAACACCGAGAAGCGGTCGCCGCACTCATTATAGAGGTCGGTGACGCGGCGGATGTCGCCGGTCTCTTCCTTGATGCAGACGATGTTCTTCACGTCGACGAGGTCGTTGAGGATCGCCGGGGTGACATCGACGCCATAGGCGATCGGGTTGTTGTAGATCATGATCGGCAGGCCGCAGCCGGTGCCGAGCGTGCGGTACCACGCCGCCGTTTCGCGCGGGTCGCTCTTGTAGGCGATGGAGGGGAACGCCATCAGCCCCTCGGCGCCGAGCTTCTCATAGTGCCGGGCCGAGGCGAGCGCGTCGGCCATGCCGACATGGGCGAGGCCGGAGAGCAGCGGCACGCGGCCGGCGACGACTTCCTTGGCGGCGAGGATGACGGATTCGCGCTCGGCGGCGGTGAGCGAGGCGTTCTCGCCCAGCATCGGCAGCACGATGACGCCCGAGACGCCGCTCTTGATCAGCCGGTCGATGCTGGACTGGGTGGCGGCGAGGTCGACGCTCTCGTCCTGCTTCAGCTTGGTGGTGACGGCGGGAAAGACTCCGGTCCAGCGGGTCATGGCGTTTCCTATGGCGTTGGGAAGGTGTTGGCGAGTTCGGCGAGAAGGCCGGTGAGGTCGTCCGGCGTGTCGCAGGGCACGACGCCGATGCGGCGGATATCGTCACGGACATCGACCGGAAGGCCGGAATTGCTGTCGTCCGGCACCTGGTTGAGCCGGCCGCCGATGCACACCGGCAGGTCGGCGCCGGCACGGGCGAGCGCCTCCTTGACCTCGCGCGCATAGCGCAGCGCGACGCCGTTATAGGTGCTGATCGCGATCAGGTCGGCCTTCGCCGCCAGCGCGGAGGCGACGAGATCGTCGGCATCGACGGAGGTGCCGCCGTCGACCACCGCGACGCCGAGTTGATCCAGCGTGCGGGCGATGAGGTTCTTGCCGTGCTCATGCACGTCGCTCGACGCCACGCAGGCCACCGGGCGCCAGCCGGCAATGCGGGCGACGGCTTCAGGCGGCACGCGCGCGGCCCAGCCGCGGGCATCGTGCTCCAGCTCCTCCACCCATTCGGCGAGCGCCACCGAGCGGCGGCCGCTCCAGGCGGCGGCATCCGGCTCGCCGGCGCCAAAGGCCGCCTCCAGCCGCTTCGGTCCGATGGCGCGCAGGGCGAACATCAGTTCGGCCGGGTCGGCGGTATCGATGCCGGCCTCGGCCAGTCCGGCCAGCGTGCGGGATGCGAAGAGCCGTCCGCCCTCCACCAGCCGGTCGGCGAGCGTGTCGACGGGGGCGAGGTCGATCAGCCCGGCGGAAGCACCGGCATGCTGGGCAAGGCGATGGGCGAACAGCTGCGCGTCGATGATCTCGTCGATGTCGGGGATGCGCTCGTTCTCGGTCACCGGCACCGGATTGATCGCGTGGCCCGAATGGGCGCGTGTGAGCGCCCAGATATCGGCCTGCAGATAGCTCGCAAGGCTCGCATAATTGCCGGCGGCGGTGGATTTGTAGCTCACCGTGTTGCCGAAGATCATGGTGCCCGGCGTATCGGTCACCTTCGCCAGTGCGGCATGGAAGGCCAGGCGCACCAGCGGTGCGGTGAAATGGTGGCCGAAGCAGTGCGAGAGCCGCGCGCCGATCAGCGTCTCGACGATGTGCTTCTCGACCAGCACCATGCCGAGCGCCGAGCTCATGTCGGAGAACAGCCCGGCAAAGCCGTCGTCGAGATTGGAATGCACCAGCACCTCCACCGGCTGCGCGGCGATAAGGCCGAGCGCGGTGACGGTGGCATGGGTGGTGGCGACGTCGTCGTCCCAGTCCGGCAGGCGGAAGGTGAAATACTGGCCGAGATTGCCGATGGCGGTGGCGCCGGCCGCCAGCGCACCTTTGGTGTTGTCGAGCGCGCCGGGCAGGCCGAGCATGAAGTCGCCGAAATGCGCAGCGGCGGGCGCGGCATTGGTGATGCGGGCGAAGCTTTCCGCCCCCTCCAGCACGATGCCGGTGCCGCGCCGGCTGCCCTGCCTCAGTTCGGGCGGATAGCCCATCGACATGTCGAGGGTGATGCCGAAACGGTCGACCCGCGCGCCATGACGGGCAGCGGCCGCATGCACCTCGGCGATGGCCGTCACGGTGCGCTCGACGCTGCGAAAGCCGATATGGGCGTGCTGCATGATGCGCCCGGCCGCCGCCTCGCGACGCTTGTACTCCGCTTCGCTGGCGACGCCGTGCGCGTCGAGGAAGGCATTGCGGCCTACCGTCCATTCCCGCGCCAGCGCCCGCCCCTCGGCGACGAGATCGCGTCCCGGCCGTAGAGTCGGCGGGATCAACTGGTCGCGGGAGGGGAGCGGCGCGGTCACGGGTGGTCTCCGTCAGCGCATCGGCGAGAGCGGCGTCGGCGCCAATATGCGCGTCTGCTGGCTCTGGATCATGCCCTTGATCGCGGCGAGGTAGTCCTGCCACGGCTCATGCACGAGCATCTTCGCCCGGCGTGCCTCGCGGTCGGCCATGCTGTCATAGCGCCAGAGCGCGACGACATGGTTCAGCTCGCCGATCTCGGTGACGAAATGGCCAACGAACGTGCCGAGAAACTGCTTCTGGATATCAAGACCGAGCGTCTCGTAGGTCTTGATGAAGTCGCCCATGCGGCCGGGTACGATGTGGTAGTCGCGTTCCTCGAGGATCATGGCTCGCCCCTCCCTGCCTCACGCCAGCTGGAAGCCGAAGGCGAGCGGGTCGCGCTCGTCGACGGTAATGGTGTTGTGGCCATAGACCCGCGCCCAGCCGCCGATGCTGGGGCGGATGGCCGGGCGCCCGGCGACTTCCGCCGCGGTTTCCACCCGGCCGTGGAACAGCGTGCCGATGATGCTCTCATGCACGAACTCGTCGCCGACCTTCAAAAGCCCCTTGGCGACGCGCTGCGCCATGCGCGAGGAAGTGCCGGTGCCGCAGGGCGAGCGGTCGATGCCCTTGTCGCCGTAGAACACAGCGTTGCGGGCATGCGCCTCAGGGTGCTTCGGCCCGTCCGCCCACATCACATGGCTGACGCCGTTGATGCGTGGATCCTCGGGGTGCACAGGGGCCACCGCCTTCTGCACCGCCGCCCGCACGATCGGGCTCCATTTCAGGATGTCCTCGGCGCTCATGCCGTCGAGGCCAGCCCAGTTCTTCTGCGGCTCGACGATGGCGTAATAGTTGCCGCCATAGGAGACGTCGACGACCAGTTCGCCGAAGCCGGGAATGTCGACGGTGACACCCTCGGCATGCAGGTAGCTCGGGATGTTGAACAGCCGCACCTGGTCGACGAAGCGGCCATTGCGGGTATACTCGACCTCGACCCTGCCGGCCGGCACTTCCAGCGCCAGCTTGCCTTCGATGCGCGGCACCACGAAGCCCTGCTCCAGCGCCACGGTCACGGTGCCGATGGTGCCATGGCCGCACATGGGCAGGCAGCCGGACACCTCGATGAACAGCACGCCCAGCTCGCAATCCTCCCGCAAGGGCGGATAGAGAATCGAGCCGGACATCACGTCATGGCCGCGCGGCTCGAACATCAGCGCCTTGCGTACCCAGTCATGGTCGCGCAGGAAGATCTGCCGCTTCTCGGCCATCGGCACGTTGGGCAGCAGCGGCGCGCCGCCGGCGACCACACGCACCGGGTTGCCGCAGGTATGGGCGTCGACGCAGAGGAAAGTGTGCGGGTTCATGACGGACTCGGCGCTCTCTAGTTGAAGCGTTGGATGGCGAACGGCGCGACGTCGACCGAAGTGGGCCGGCCGGCGACCAGTTCGGCGATCAGGCGGCCGGTGGTGGGGCCGAAGGTGAGGCCGGTATGGCCGTGCCCGAAGGCGTAGAAGACATCGTCGCGCTTCGGCGAGCGGCCGATCACGGGCAGCGAATCCGCCGTGGTCGGGCGGTGGCCCATCCAGCGCGTGCCGCCTTGCGTGTTGAGCCCCGGCAGGAAGCGCCGGCCAAGTTCGGCCAGCGCGTCGGAGCGCGCATAGTTCGGGGCCGCGTCCAGCCCGGCGAACTCCGCCGCGCCGCCGATGCGCAGCCCCGACGCGATGGGAGTGGCGACGAAGGAACGCTCGGCGAAGATCACCTCGCGCGACAGCGAGAGGCCGGGAGACGGCAGCGTGGTGTTGTAGCCGCGCTCGCTCTCGATCAGCGCGCGGTCGCCGATCGTCCGGGCGAGCCGACCGGACCAGGCGCCGCCCGCAACCACCAGCCGGTCGAAGCCGATACGGCGGCCATCCTTCGTCAGCACCTCGCGACCGGCGATGCCGGCAGCCTCACCCGTGACGATCGTCACGCCACGCGCCTCAAGATGAACGCGCAGCCGGTCGACGATGCGCTTCGGGTCGGAAACGTTCGACCATTGCGGGGTCATGATCGCATGACGGATGCTGCTCGCGAGCGCCGGCTCCATCCGCCGCGCTTCCTCGCCGCTCATTTCCTCGCAGACGAGCCCATGCCGGCGGCGCAGCCTGTGGAAGCGCATATCCGCCTCGAAGCCCTCGCGTGTCTCATAGACCCAGAGCGCGCCGACACGGTGCAGGTCGCCCGTCAGGTCGAGCTCGGCGAGCAGCGGCAGCAGGTCGTCATAGGTGCGGGCCGACAGCGTGGCGAGCGAGGCGGCGATCGCCTCTACCCGGTCCCAGCGCCCTTCCTTCAGGAAGCGCCGCAGCCAGGGCACCAGCTTCGGGAAATGGCGGAAGCGCAGCGACAGCGGCCCGAGCGGGTCGAACAGCCAGCCTGGCACCTTCCAGGCGAGGCCGGGCACCGAGGCCGGGATGATCTCGGTGACGCCTATGCCGGCGGCGTTGCCAAAGGAGCACTTGTCTCCTGGCGGGTCGCGGTCGAGCACCGAGACCTCATGGCCTTCCACGCGCAGCGCATGCGCACAGGAGAGACCGACGATACCGGCGCCGATGACAAGAATGCGCGACATGCCCGGCTGCGTCCTTCAAATGACCAGTGGATCGAAATGGCGCCGCACCGCCGCGGCGAGGCTGAGCGCGGTGAGGGCGGACGTCTTGGGATTGTCCGGCGACGGCCGGTTGGTAAAGCGCATCGCGGCACTGCCGGCCGGGCTCTCCACCGCGATCTCGTGCGTGTTGCTTGTCACCGACGGATCGGCGACGACGCTCACGCCCGAAAGCGCCGGGCCGACGGCGAGTGCCACGGTGAGCCCGGCATTGAGATTGCGCGGGTAGCGCGCCGCCGCCTCGGCGGCGCTGCCCTCGAACAGCACCACTTCCGAGGCGAGCGCCGCCGGATCGTGGCCGAGCGCGCTCAGTTCCTTGCTCCAGGCCGCCGGCGGCTTGCGCGAGACGTAGCGCACCCGCGCATCCGCGACGCCGGCGATGGCGGCGAGGTAATCAAGCCCGCCAATGGCGCCGGCCGGCACGACGAGGCGCGCGCCGCTCGCCGCGGCGGCAAGCGTCAGCCGGCGCAGCAGCCCGTCATCGGCCAGCGCGCCGGTGGAGGCGACGACGAGGCTGATGCCGGCCTCGAGCAGCGTCGGTCCGTATTGCGCGACGGCGCCCTGCCCCGCCGCCTCGACCACCAGTGCCGGACGGGTGGCGATCAGCGCCCCCAGCGTATCCACCGCACCGACGCCCGCCGGCAGCACTCCGTCCCCACGTCGCAGCACCGTGAGGCGATAGGCCGGGTCGGCGCCGAGCGTCGCCACCAGCGCACGGCCGATGGCGCCGAAGCCGATCAGGCCGACATGGTGCAGGCCGACATGGCGCGGGCAAGCCGGATCGCGCGGCGCACTCATGGCCTCACCAGGCCGACATGCCGCCATCGACGGTGAACATCGCACCGGTGGCGAAGGAGGCTTCGTCGGAGGCGAGCCAGAGGATGGCGCTGGCGATCTCGACCGGCTGGGCCCAGCGGTTGATCGGCGAGCGCGCCTTCAGCTTGGCCTTGAAGGTCTCGGGATCGGGATGGTTGGCGACCATCTTCTCGAAATAGCTCGACCAGGTGACGCCCGGCGCGACACAGTTCACCCGGATGTTCTGTTCGGCATGGTCGAGCGCCATCGCCTTGGTCAGCGCCGCGACGCCGCCCTTGGAGGCGACATAGGCGGCGCGGTCGAAGATGCCGACGGTGGCGACGTTGGAGGCGGTATTGACGATGGTACCGCCGCCCTGCGCCGCCATCGCCGGGATGGCATGCTTGCAGCAGAGGAAGACGCCCTTGAGGTTGACCGCCATCAGCGCGTCCCAGTCGGCTTCCTCGGTATTTACAACCGTGCCCGGAATACCGTAGCCCGCATTGTTGGCGAGGATGTCGAGGCGACCGAAACGCTCCACGGCGGTATCGATCATCCGCTTCACATCGTCGTTGCGGCTGACGTCGACCGCCATGGCGATGGCGTTCGGCCCCAGACGCTCGGCGACCCGGGCGGCACCCTCGCCGTTGCGGTCGGCCAGCAGGACGCGGGCACCTTCCCGCACGAACAGTTCGGCTGCCGCCTCACCGATCCCGGCGGCGGAGCCGGTGATGATGGCGGCTTTGTCTTTGAGACGCATGGAATCCTCGACAGTCAGGAAGGGGTCGCCTCCGGCCGGCAGGCGGCCGAAGGGCTCACGGCCGGCGCTGGTCGGTCGGCGGGGCGGCGAAGACGGTGTCGCGCTCGATCTGCAGCACGTTCTCCGGACGCGGGAACGGCTCGGGCGCCGGCTCGCCGGGCTGGCGGTCCCGGCCGATCAGGCGGAAGAAGTCCTCCAGCCCGTTCGGTACGATGAGCCAGGTCCAGAGGATATCGCCCTCGCCCTCGTTGATGAACATGTGCCGGCGGTTGCGCCCGATGAAGAAGGCCGAGCCCGGCAGCATCGGGTGGTCGACGCCGTCGATCACGGCACGCCCCTTGCCACTGACGACGAAGATGACCTCCTCGTTCCGATCATGGGCATGTTCGCGCACATAGCCGCCCGGCGGCACCGTCTGCGTCCCGAAGCCGATGGGAAACTCCATCGGCACGACATGCGGGGCGAAAATCACGTCGATATGGCCGTTGGCCGGCACCGGCTGCCAGTAGCTGGTCGCCTCGCCCGGCTGCTTGATCAGCACGTCGCCGATATAGCTCGTCGTGCCCGCCTGGGAGGTTGCGTCCGCTTGTTCAGACATGAATCTGCTCCACTCTCTCCGCGGAGAGGATTGAATACAATATTCAGGCTAGACCCCGAAAAATTGGAATGAAAGACCAAAAAATAAGCACTTACGAGATAAATATGCCTTTAAAATAGGCTTGTTGATCTTCATCAATTGAATATCGTATTCAATATGGAGCGAATGGAATGATCGCGAAAGTCGGCCGCCAGTCGTTGACGGACCAGATCGTCACCGAACTGCGGCATCAGATCATCACGGGCCAGCTGGCCGAGGGCGCCCCCCTGCGCCAGGAAAAGCTGGCCACCGAGCTGGGGGTTTCCCGCGTCCCGTTGCGCGAGGCGATCCGCCAGCTGGAGGCCGAGGGCCTCGTGGTGTCGGAACTGCACAAGGGGACGGTGGTGACCTCCCTGTCGCTGGAGGAGATCGAGGAGCTGTTCGAGATCCGCGTGCGCATGGAGACCTGGCTGTTCGAGGCCGCCATCCCGCACATGACGGAAGAGGATTTCGTCCTGGCCGAAACCGTCACCGACGAGGCCATGGCGAGCGGCAGCGTGGAGAATTGGGGCGAGCTCAACTGGCGCTTCCACGAGGCGCTGTATCGCCCGAGCGGTCACCTGATCGCGCTGCGGCTGCTGCGGACCGTGCATGACAACGCCAACCGCTACGTGAACCTGCAGATCGCGGTGGCCGAAGACGTGGAGCGCGAGCTTCAGGACCACCGCGCGCTGATCGCCTTCGCCCGGCTCGGCGACATCCGCCGGGGTGGCGACACGCTGCGGGCGCACATCCAGCGCGTCTCGCGCAACCTCATTGCATCGCTCGCCGAAGGGCGGCGGGGCAAGTCGCGCAACGTCGCGCGCAACATCGCTTGACGACCAGGTTGCCGGCGCGTGTTGGCACCCTGCGCACAAACGGTCCGAAACGGACCCCGGAGAGAAGGGAACTGACATGCGTTTGAAGAACATGCTCTGCGCTGCCGTTGCCATGGCCGCGCTGACCGGAGCGGCCCAGGCCGATATCCTGATCGGCACGGCGGGGCCGACCACCAATGCCGAGGCGCTGTTCGGCACCACCTGGCAGAACGGCATGGACCTCGCAATCCGCGAGGCGAATGCGGCCGGCGGCGTCCAGGGGCAGAAGCTCGTCCTCGTGCGCGACGATGACGGCGGCGACCCGAAGCAGGGCACGCTGATCGCCCAGAAGCACTGCGACACGGCCGGCATGCTCGGCGTGGTCGCCAACTTCAACTCGGGCGTGACCATTCCCTCGTCGGACATCTACAACCGCTGCGGCATGCCGCAGGTGACCAACGCCTCCAACCCGAAGGTCACCAAGGCCGGCTACAAGAACCTGTTCCGTCCGATCGCCAACGACCTGTCGCAGGGCTCGGCGCCGGCCGAATACGCGCTGACCAAGCTCGGCGCCAAGAAGGCCGCCATCGTCCACGATAAGCAGGCCTTCGGCCAGGGCGTCGCCGAGGTGTTCCGCACCAACTTCACCAAGGGCGGCGGCACCGTCACCTCCTTCTCCGGCATCGCCCAGACCGACGTCGACTTCTCCGCGCTGCTCTCCTCCATCCGCGCCGAGAACCCGGACGTGGTCTATTTCGGCGGCGTCATGCCGGCGGTCGGCCTGTTCGTGAAGCAGGCGCGCGAGCTCGGCATCAAGGCGACCTTCTTCGCCGCCGACAGCGCCTTCTCCCCGGACTTCATCGCCGGCGCCGGCCCCGCCTCGGAAGGCGCGGTGGTGTCCTTCCAGGCCCCGCCCTATGATTCCTCGCCGGCGCTGAAGAAGTTCGCCGCCGACTACAAGGCCGCCTTCGGCGAAGAGCCCGGCCCCTACTCGGCCTATGGCTATGTGGAAGCCACCATCATCATCGAGGCGATGAAGAAGGCCCCTGCCCCGCTGACCCGCGCCGGCATCGTCTCCGAGATCGCCAAGAGCGACTTCGACGGCATCGTCGGCCACGTCGCCTTCACGCCGGAAGGCGAGCTGCAGAAGCCGTTCCTGTTCCTCTACGGGGTTAAGGACGGCAAGTTCGAGCTCGTCAAGTAAGGCCGGTTCCCGGTTCTGCCGCTCCTGCTTCACGATCCGGCCCCCTCCGCCGTGAAGCTACTGGGTCCGGCGCGATGCGCCCCCGCACATCCGCGCCGGACCCCTTTTCGCCCACCACCGGAAGCAACGGAAGGCTGCCATGGGCGCCCTCATTCTCCAGCAGACGATCAACGCCCTCACCGTCGGGTCGATCTACGCGCTCATCGCGCTCGGCTACACGATGGTCTACGGCGTGCTGCGTCTCATCAACTTCGCCCATAGCGAGCTGTTCACCGCCGGCGCCTTCATCGGCCTCGCGCTTGCCGGCGCGCTCGGCGTGGCCGGCCATCCGACGGGCGGGCTGCTCGTCGGCTTCATCACCTTCGTGCTGATCGGCCTCGCCGGCGTCAGCGTCGAGATCGTCGCCTACCGGCCGCTGCGCGGCACCTCCCGCCTCGCGCCGATGCTCTCGGCGCTCGGCATGGCGGTGGTGATCCAGAACGCGGTGATGCTGATCGGTGGCCGCCGACCGCTGATCTACCCGTCCTTCCTGCCCAGCGGCGTGATCGACGTGTTCGGCGCCATCATCACCTACAAGCAGATCACCATCTTCCTCGTCGCCGTGATCCTCATGGTCGGGCTGGAGCTGTTCGTGAACCGCACCAATCTCGGCGTGCGCATCCGCGCCGTGGCGGAGAATGCCGAGACCGCCTCGCTGGTCGGCATCAACCCGAACATGGCGATCTCGCTGATCTTCTTCATCGGCCCCGGCCTCGGCGCCGTCGCCGGCATCCTCTATTCGTCCTTCTACGGCGTGGCGACCTTCACCATGGGGTTCGTCATCGGCATGAAGGCCTTCACCGCGGCGATCCTCGGCGGCATCGGCTCGATCCCCGGCGCGGTGCTCGGCGGCTTCCTGCTGGGCTTCATCGAGACCTTCGCCACCGCGTGGATGCCGGTGCTCTCCGGCGGCCTGATCGGCACCGAGTATCGCGACATCTTCGCCTTCTCCGTGCTGGTCCTGATCCTGCTGTTCCGTCCCGCCGGCCTGCTCGGCGAGCACGTCAGCGAAGAAACCATGGTGTACAAGAGTGACTTCTGAGGCATCGCACATGGAAAGCCGCGCCCGCGCGGCGGCGCCCGCCTCGGGAGCCGCCGCCCCCCGCAAGCTCTGGCCCGGCGCGCTGGCGATGCTGGCCGTGCCGGTCCTGCTCCTCATCGTCGGACCGCATCTCCCGTCCTACCCGCTGCGCATCCTCGACATGATCCTGCTCTATGCCGTGCTCGGCCTGGGGCTGAACATCATCGTCGGCTATGCCGGCCTGCTCGACCTCGGCTATGTCGCCTTCTACGCCATCGGCGCCTATTCCTGGGCGCTGCTGGCCTCCGGCCAGTTCGACATCCACCTGCCCTTCGCGCTGGTACTGCTGATCGGGGCCAGCCTCGCAGGCCTCGCGGGCATCCTGCTCGGCATCCCCGTGCTGCGCCTGCGCGGCGACTATCTCGCCATCGTCACGCTGGGCTTCGGCGAGATCATCCGCGTGCTGATGAACAATCTCGACGTCGTCACCAACGGTCCGCAGGGCATTGCCCGCATCGACGAGGCGCATCTGTTCGGCTGGACGCTGAGCACGCCCGACGACTTCCTCTATCTCCTCGTAGCCATGCTGGTGGTGGTGTTCCTGTTCGTCTGGCGTATCCAGGAGAGCGCGCTCGGCACCGCGCTGTCCGCCGTGCGAGAGGACCAGGACGCCGCGCGCGGCTGCGGCATCAACACCACCCGCGTGAAGCTGGTCGCCTTCGCCTTCAGCGCCTTCATCGGCGGTGCCTGCGGCGTGGTCTTCGCCGCCATGCAGCGCTTCGTCTCGCCGGAGAGCTTCACCTTCTGGGAATCGCTGGTGATCGTGCTGGTGATCGTGGTGGGTGGCCTCGGCAATCCGTTCGGCGCGCTGCTCGGCGCGACGCTGCTGATCCTTCTGCCCGAATTGCTGCGCGCCTATGCCGACTACCGGCTGCTGTTCTACGGCATGGCGCTGGTGGTGATCATCCTCGCCCGTCCGCGCGGCCTGATCAGCCGGCAATACGGGCCGAGCTGGCTGATGCGCCGGCTGGGAGGCGGCAAATGCTGACATTCGACCACGTCACCAAGCGGTTCGGCGAACTGGCGGCCATCGACGACGTGTCCTTCGAGGTGAAGCCGGGCGTCATCACCGCGGTGATCGGCCCGAACGGCGCCGGCAAGTCGACGCTGGTCAACATGGCGGCCGGCTCCTACGGCGTCACCTCGGGGCGCATCCTCGTCGACGGCGTCGAGCTGCAGAAGCTGCCGAAACACCGCATCGCCCATGCCGGGCTGTCGCGCACCTACCAGAACATCCGCCTGTTCGACGGCATGAGCGTGGTGAAGAACCTCGAAGTGGCGCTGGTGCCGCCGCGCGTCGGCAGCCTCATCGCCAACACCTTCGGGCTGAGCGGCCGCGCCGCAGCCGAGGAGCGCCGCGCGCGCTGCCACGCGGTGCTGGATCGCCTGGGGCTCGCCGCCCATGCCGAGCGGCAGGCCGGCAGCCTTGCCTATGGCCAGCAGAAACTGGTCGAGCTCGCCCGCGCCATCGTCGCCGAACCGCGCGTGCTGCTGCTCGACGAGCCGGCCGCCGGCCTCAACCACGGCGAGACCGAGCAGCTCAAGCAGCACATCCTCGCGCTGCGCTCCCCGGACCTCGCCATGGTCCTCATCGAACACGACATGAAACTGATCATGTCGATCTCGGACACCATCGTCGTGATGAATCGCGGCCAGCTGCTGGCGCAAGGCACCGCTGGCGAGATCCGGTCCAACACCGAAGTGCAGGAGGCGTATCTTGGCCAGCCAGGAGCCATCAAGGACATCGAAGCCGCTGCTCGCGGTCGACGCAATCGAGTCCGGCTACGGGAGGGTGAAGGTCTTACATGGCATCAGCCTTGAGGTACTTCCCGGAGAGGTCGTCTGCATCATCGGCCCGAACGGCGCCGGCAAGACCACGCTGCTGCGTACCATCAGCGGGCTGAACAAGCCGACGCGCGGCTCCATCCGCTTCAAGGGCGAGGAGGTCGCCGGCCTCAAGCCCTACCAGATGGTGCGGCGCGGCCTCGGCCACTGCCCGGAGGGTCGACGCGTCTTCCAGCTCTCCATCGAGGAGAACCTGATCACCGGCTACATCCCCGGCCGTGGCAAGAGCTTCGCCGAGCTGCGCGATCAGGTTTACACGCTGTTCCCCATCCTCGGCGAGCGACGCCACCAGTCGGCCGGCCGTCTCTCCGGCGGCCAGCAGCAGATGGTGGCGATCGGCCGCGCGCTGATGGGCAGCCCGGAGCTCCTGCTGCTCGACGAGCCCTCGCTCGGGCTGGCGCCGATCATCATCCACCAGATCTTCGAGATCGTGCTGAAGCTCGCCGAAAGCGGCGTGTCGATCATCCTCGTCGAGCAGAACATCGACCTGTCCTTCGAGGTCGCCGACTTCGTCTACGCGCTGGAGCACGGCTCGCTGCAATGCTCGGGCCCGGCCGCGAAGATGGCCGCCGATCCGCGCATCAAGGACATCTATCTGCCGGGCCTCGACGGCCAGGACTCCCACTAGCCCGCCCGGGGCGGCGCGCATTGAGACGGAGAGCGTGATGTATCATCTCGACGGGCGGGTCGCCCTCGTCACCGGCGGGGCGGTCGGCATCGGGCGCGGCATCGCCACCCGCCTCGCCGAGGAAGGCTGCGACGTCGCGGTGCTCGACCTCGACCTTGCCGGCGCGGAGGAAACCGCTGGATTGGTGCGCGCGCTCGGGCGCCGGGCGCTGGCGCTGTCGGTCGACGTCGCCGACCACGCGGCGGTGGATGCCGCCGTCGCGCAGGTCCGCGCGACGTTCGGACCCGTCGATATCGCGGTGAACAATGCGGCGATCACCGCGGTCGGCAAGGTCGTCGACATCGACGCCGCCGCCTGGAAGCGGGTGTTCGCCATCAACACCGACAGCGTGTTCCATGTCGCCAAGGCCGTGCTGCCGGACATGATCGAGCGGCGTGCCGGGCGCATCGTCAACATCGCCTCGTGGTTCGGCAAGATCGGCAAGCCGAGCTACGGCGCCTATTCCGCCTCCAAGGCGGCGGTGATCGCCTTCACCCAGTCGCTGGCGGCCGAGGTGGCGCCGCTCGGCGTCAATGTGAATGCGGTCTGCCCCGGCTCCATCGTCGGCACGCGGATGCGCGACGACGCCGACCGGATGTCGCGCGAGCAGGGCCTGCCGACCGCCAAGGAACGCGAGCACATGATCCCGATCGGCCGCGTCGGCGTGCCCGACGACATCGCCCGGGTAGTCGCCTTCCTCGCCTCCGACGAATCCGCCTACATGACCGGCCAGGCGATCAACGTCACCGGCGGCTTGTGGATGAACTGAGCCTCACTTCGCCTTCTATCGCGCGACGAAGTCGAGAAAGCCCGACAGGTCGCGATGGCGCGGCACGTCGGCGGGGAAGAAGTCCGGCGCGCCTTCCGCGACGATGGCGAGGAACGGAATGCCGAGTTCCATCGCCGCGTCGAACTCGGTGCGCGCATCGCCCACCGCCAGCACCTCGCCCGGCGCGAGGTTCTCATCGGCCAGAATACGGCGGAACTCCGGCAGCTTGAGCCGGGGCGTGCCGGCGACCGACGCGAAGAACCCGTCCAGCCCGCGCCGCGCCAGCAACACCCGCAGCTCGGTCTCGGGCATGCCGGAGACGAGATGCAGCGGCAGGCATCCGTGAAGCGCTGCAAGCACCTGCACCGCGCCGGGGATGAACGGCGCCTCCATCATCGCCGTGTCGATGAGCTCGGCGAAACGCCGGCACAGCGCATCGAGCGCGGCCGGATCGCCCGGCCGGCCAAACAGCTCGCGCTCGTAATGGGCGAATTTCTCCCGCCGACCTACGCCGCCATGCCGATCCTGATAGGCCACGACCTCGGCAATCGTCTCCTCCGCCTCGCCCGCGTAGCAATCGGCGAAGGCCTGCGTTTTCAGCCGCGCGGAATCGAGGATGACGCCATCGAAATCGAAGATGATCGCCTGCGGGCGAATATCAGCACTTCGATGTAAACCGTCTCGATGCAAGCCCTCTGGATGCAAGCCGTCGTCTCCCTTTGACACGTGGCGCCGCCCGTTCTCGATGACGCCACGGCGGCCGGGGGCGCGCGTCGGCGGGCCACCACGCGCCTTATGACATCGATGCCGTCCACTACCAATTCCGATCGCCGACAGGATGGTGGGACGAGCGGTTTCTCGGTAGGTTGGGTGAACGGACTTACGAGGAATGGGCATGGACGTAGCAGGCGGACCAGGGCGCATGGCGAGTTTTCCCTCGCCACTTGCCGGGACGCGCCATTTCCGCGCCTCCCCCGCACGGCCCGCCCCGCGCCGCGCTGGCGGCGGATGGCGCCAGCTCTGGCCGGCGGTCGCGCTACTCGTGGTCAGCACTTCGGTCGTCAGCCTGACGATGCTGGCCGCGAAGGCCTCCACCGAGCATGTCGCGGTCGTGGTGCCGCCCTGGTACGACGCCCGGCAAGCGATGGAACTCGTTGGCCGTGCCGGCGGGCGAGTCATCGAAATGGGCAGGTTCGACAGCATGGTGGTCGCGACCCATGGCGAGGGCGACACGCAGCAGCGGTTTCTCGACGCCTTGCGAAGCGAGGGTGCCTGGCTCACGCTGGACGCTGGCGCGCTGCGCGGGTGCGCCACTCAGTAGTTTTTGGTAGCAACTTCTGCGCTTTTTAGTAGTGAATTTTCTGCACCGTACGGCAGGACACGGCAGAACCCATCCTGGACCGTGAGTTCCTTGTGAGATCGCCCTATGATCGAGATTGACCGCCTGCGGGTTCGCTTCGGCTATCTGCTGCTCGCGCTGCTCTGGCTGCATGTGCCTGTCGCCATGGCCATCGCCTATGCCGTCGGAGCGGCGATTACCACGCCGGCGCTGATCGCCGCCGGGCTGGCCGGCGCCTACACGGTCTCTTGGCTGCTCTATGGGGTGGAGCCCGTCACCCGCTACATATCGGCGGTCGCGCTCATGGGCATGCCCTCGCTGTTCGTGTTCCTGCTCACAGGGCACGGCTGGCAGATGGACCTGCACATGTATTTCTTCGCCTCGCTGGCGCTGATGATCGGCTGGTGCGACTGGCGCGCCATCCTCATGGCGGCGGCCGCGGTGGCCGTGCATCACCTCACGCTCAACTTCCTGTTTCCAGCCGCCGTGTTCCCCGCCGGACAGGACCTCTCGCGCGTCTGGCTGCATGCCGGCATCGTCGCCTTCCAGACCGCGATCCTGGTCGGGATCTGCGAGATGCTGGTCGGCGGCTTCACCCGCATCCAGGCGATGAGCGACGAGATCATGCTCAGCAACGAGACGCTCGAGCAGCGGGTGGAGGAACGCACCCGCGAGGCGCAGGCGGCCAATGCCGCCAAGGGCCTGTTCCTGGCCAATATGAGCCACGAGATCCGCACGCCGATGAACGCCATTCTCGGCTTCACCCATCTGGCGCTGCGCGGCGAGGTGCCGCCCAAGCAGCACGAGTACCTCACCAAGATCAAGCAGGCGAGCACCGCGCTGCTCGGCCTGATCAACGACATCCTCGACTTCTCGAAGATCGAGGCCGGCAAGCTGGTGCTGGAGAAGTCCTGCTTCGACATCCGCGAGGAGGTCGAAGCCACCGTCGACATCGCCGGGCTGAAGGCGGCCGAGAAGCGCGTAGCAGTGAATGTCGCCTTCGAGCCCAACGTACCGGACATGGTGGTCGGCGATGCCTTGCGCCTCAACCAGGTCATTCTCAATCTGGTCGGCAACGCGGTGAAGTTCACCGATCGCGGCGAGGTGCAGGTTGCCGTCCGCCGGTTGCCCGACACCACCCCGTCCGACGTGGTGCTGGAAATCGCGGTGCGCGATACCGGCATCGGCATGGACGCCGAGCAGCAGGCCAACCTGTTCCGCTCCTTCGCCCAGGCCGACAGCTCGACGACCCGCAAGTTCGGCGGCACCGGACTCGGCCTCGCCATCACCAAGCAGCTGGTGGAGCTGATGGGCGGCACGATCGGTGTCGTAAGCACACAAGGCAAGGGCAGCGTGTTCACCGTCACGGTCCGCTTGGAGGAAGGGTTCGCCCAGCCTGCCAAGGTGGAGGAGTTCCCGCCCGAGCTGCTAAGCCTGCGGGTGCTGATCGTCGACGACAATCCCGGTGCGCGGGAGATCCTCCACGCCATCTTCACCGGCTGGTCGCTGCAGACCGACCTCGCCGCCTCCGCGCCGGAGGCGCTGGCCGCTCTGGAGGCTGCCGCGGCGCAGGGCACGCCCTACGACCTCCTGCTGGTCGACTGGAAGATGCCGACGATGAGCGGCGTCGATCTGGTGCGCGAACTGGAGCGCACGCCCACCCTCACCCGGCTGCCGGTGGCGCTGATGGTCAGCGCCTATGCGCGCGAGGATGCCATGGCGGCGGCGCGCAATGCCGGCGTCGCTGCCTTCCTGGTCAAGCCGATCGATCCGCGCATGCTGCTCGACACCATCGTCGACCTGTTCCGGCCGAAGAGCGAGGCGGAGCAGAACACCCCTTCCGGCCTCGACACCGCCGGCGGCATTCCAATGGTGTCGGCCAGCGTGCGCGGCGCGCGTGTGCTGCTGGTCGAGGACAACGAGATCAACAGCGAGGTCGCCTTCGAGATCCTGACCGATGGCGGATTGCTGGTGGAGCTGGCCGGCAACGGACGCATCGCCTGCGAGATGGTGCTGGACGCCGACCGACACTACGACGCAGTGCTGATGGACGTGCAGATGCCGGAGATGGACGGCTTCGAAGCCACTCGGCGCATCCGCCGGACCATCCCGTCGAGCCAGCTGCCGATCATCGCCATGACCGCCCACGCCTATGAGCGTGAGCGCCAGGCCTGCCTGACGGCCGGCATGGACGATCACATCGCCAAGCCGGTCGACCCGCAACTGCTCATTGGCACCCTCGACCGCTGGATCCTCCGGCATCGCGACGGCGTGCGGCGCACGACGGTGGACGCGCCGGCGGCACCGCAAGCCCCCGCTGTCGCAGCGGTGGAAACGCTCCGGGCGCCGGCCGGGCTGCCGGACATGCTGCCGCCCTTCGACATCGCCACCGCCCTCAACCGCGTGAACGGCAAGCGCCCGCTGCTCATGCGGCTGATTATCGGCTTCGGCGAGAAGAACGCCGCGACCGTCGCCACCCTGCGCCAGCAGATCGCCAAGGGCGAGTTCGACGAGGCCCGGCGGCTGGCGCACACGCTGAAGGGCGTGGCCGGCTCGCTGGAGCTGCGCCATGTCAGCGAGGCGGCGCGTCAGGCCGAGGACGCGCTGGCGCATCGCGAGACCGACCGGCTGGGTCCGCTGATGGACCGCCTCGACGAGGCCATGCAGCCCGCGCTGGCCGCGGCCCGCTCGCTCAGCCCCGCCGAGGAGGCGCCGGCCATGGCGACGGCCCTCCCGCCGCAGGTACGTTTCGACGACAACGCCCGCGAACTGCTCGCCGCGCTGACCACCCAGCTCGAGCGGCGCAGCATGGGCGCGCGCAAGACCTTCGAGCGGCTGGACCAGGCGGTCGGCCCCGGCACGGCATTGCTGGAGCCGCTGAGAGCCGCCGTGACCAGCCTTGACTTCAATGCCGCGCTCGCTTTTTCACAGCAGATTGCCGAGCGGATGGCGAATGAGGAGAGCCAATCTTGAACGAGCGCCAATCGGTGCTGATCGTTGACGATGAGGTCTCGAACATCGAGATCCTGTCGGCCGCGCTGGAAGACGACTATGAAATCTACTTCTCGACGTCCGGCGCCGAGGCGATCGATGTCGCGCGCACCAACCTCCCCGATCTCATCCTGCTCGACGTGCTGATGCCGGGGCTCGACGGCTACGAGGTGTGCAGCCTCCTCAAGGCCGACCCGATCATCGGCGACGTGCCGATCATCTTCACCACGGCGCTCGGCGACCGGGACGCGGAAGTGCGCGGCCTGATGCTCGGCGCCATCGACTACATCACCAAGCCGATCAGCCCGGTCGCGGTGCGGGCGCGCGTGCGCAATCATCTCGACATGAAGCGCATGCGCGACCAGCTGGCCGAGATGGCGGTCACCGACGCGCTCACCGGCCTCGGCAACCGGCGCCGGCTGGAACGGGCGCTCGACCAGGATACGCTGCGGCTCGCCGCCAGCGGCGCGCTGCTGTCGCTGGTCTTCGTCGATATCGACTTCTTCAAGCGCTACAACGATTCCTACGGCCATACCGCCGGCGACCGCTGTCTCTCTATGGTGGCGGCCGCGCTCAAGCGGACGATGAACCGCGCGGCGGATGTCGCCGTCCGCTATGGCGGCGAGGAATTCGCCTGCGTGCTGCCGGAATGCTCGCATGAGGAGGCGATGGAGGTCGCGCACCAGATCCATCGGCGCGTCCAGTTGCTCGACATCCCGCACAAGACCTCGGACACCGCTTCCTTCGTCACGGTGAGCGTCGGCGTGGCCACCGCCGCCTGCGCGCTCGGCGCTTCCCCCGAGGCCTGGGTGCGGGCCGCCGACGAGCAGCTCTATCTCGCGAAATCCGCCGGCCGGAACCAGGTGCTCGGAACGCAGTTCGTCCTGGCGGTGTAGCCCCGGTCCCGCGCCGGCTCACCGACCGGCGCGCCGCGCCTTCCATTCGGGCGATGATCCGACGATCCCTTCGCGCCTCCCCTCGCGGTGAGGCGGCGAAAGCGCCGCGCCGGGCGTCCGGCACCCATGCCCTTCCGCCTGAGCCTCCCGCCCCTCGACCGCTCCGACATGGCGGGGCGCGGGACGACGCGGCCTGCAAATGAGTCCGCCTCAAGTAAATCGTCCTACAATCTTCAATTGACATGAGGGCAATTCCGTCGCTAGATCGGACCAAGAGTGAGGGAACGCATGCCGACGCCCGAGATCGAACTGCTGAAGTCGCGCTCGCTGCCGATGCTGATCGAGGAGGAGATCCAGCGGGTCATCCTCAGCGGCCAATACGCGCCGGGCGACCGCATCAACGAGAAGGAGCTGACGCTGCGCTTCGGCACCAGCCGGGGCCCGATCCGCGAGGCGCTGCGCTCGCTCGAATCGAGCGGACTGATCGAGCAGATCCCCAACCGGGGCGTGTTCGTCCGCCGCCTCACCCCCGAGCAGGCGGCGCAGATCTATGACGTGCGGGCCTTCCTGTTCGCCCTCGCCGGTCGGCTGCTGGCCCTGCGCGCCAGCGAGGCGGAGATCGCGACGCTGCGCGGCTTCGTCGCCACCATGGACGAGGCGATCGCCGCCGACGATACCGAGCGCTATCTGCGCGAGAACTTCGCGCTGCACGAGTTCATCGTCGCGCACGCCGCCAATCCGGTGCTGGCCAGCCAGTATTTGTCGCTGATCAAGCAGCTCCAGCTCTACCGCGCCCGCAATCTGATGCTGGTCGATTCCATGCAGGTGTCGAACCGCGAGCACCACGAGATGGTCGAGGCGATCGCCGCCCGCGACCCCGACCGCGCCCAGGCCGCCCACATGGCGCACGTCATGTCGGCCAAGCATCGGCTGATGGCGAACGCCGGCCTTTCCTAACGTTTCATCGCAGGAGTGAATTCATGAGCGCTGCCGACATCACGAGCCAGGCGCTGCGGTTTGTCGAGACGACGACCTATGCGGATCTTCCCGAAGAGGCGTTGCGCATCGGACGGCGCTGCATCGTCGACGCCGTCGGCCTTTACCTCGCCGGCAGCCAGGAACCGTCCGTGCGCATTCTGGTCGCCGATGCGCTCGACCAGGGCGGCCGCGCCGATGCGCCGCTGCCGGCGGCGGGGGCGCGCCGCGTTCCCGCGCCGCTCGCCGGGCGCGTCTGGGGCACGGCCGGCCACGCCCATGACTGGGACGACACCCAGGTCTCGCACGATCCGGCGCATGTCTACGGCCTGCTCACCCACCCGACCATCCCGCCGCTCACCGCTGCGCTCATCGTCGCCGACATGATCGGCCAGCGCGACGGCCACGAGGTGATGCTCGCCTTCCAGCTCGGTTTCGAGGTGGAGTGCAAGATCTCCGAATGGATGCTGCCCCGCCACTACCGGCGCGGCCATCATTCCAGCGGCACGGTCGGCACCTACGGTGCCTGCGTCGCCGCCGCCAAGCTGCTCGGCCTCACCGGCCCGCGCCTCGCCCATGCCTTCGGCATCGCTGCCAGCCTCGCCGCCGGCATCAGGGTGAATTTCGGCACCATGACCAAGCCGCTGCATGTCGGGCGCGCCTGCGAGAACGGCATCACCGCCGCCCTGCTCGCCGCGCGCGGCTTCGACGCCGACCCCACCGCGCTCGACGGCCCCTGGGGCTTCTTCTCGGTGATGGGCGAGGGCTTCGACGCCGGCAAGGCCGCGCAGGGCTTCGGCAACCCGTTGACCATCGTCAGCCCCGGCGTGTCGATCAAGCCCTACCCGTCCGGCATCCTCACCCATCAGTCGATGGACGCGATGCTCAAGCTGGTGCTCGACCACGACCTGAAGCCGGAACAGGTGGAGCGCATCCGCTTCTTCGCCGGCAAGAACATCATCGAGCCGATCCGCTACCCCATCGCCCGCAACCATCTGCAGGCCAAGTTCTCCATGCCGGCGCTGCTGGCGATGATCGTGCTGCGCCGGCGCGCCAGCCATCACGAATTCGAGGACGCCTTCGTCGCCGGCCCGGCGATGCAGGATTTGCAGGCGCGCACCGACGTCATCAACGATCCCGAGATCGACGCGCGCGGCTACGACCTGATCCGCTCGCGCATCGAGGTGGAGACCAGGGACGGCCGCACGCTGGTGGAATGGGCGGACGAGCGCTACCGCGGCGGCCCGCTCAACCCGATTGGCGACGCCGATCTCGACGCCAAGTTCCGCATGTGCGCCGAGGGCGTGCTGGAGGCCTCGGCGCAGGAGGACGTGCTGGCACTGGCGCGCGGCCTCGATACCGGCGCGGACCTCGCGCGGCTGATGGCCCTGCTGTCCGCCACCGATGCCGGCGAGATAAGGGCGGTCGCCGAATAGCGATACGCGGGACGACCGGCGAGCAACCCGAAGAGGTGCCGCCTTTCACTGGGAGGAACGAACATGAACTTCAAGGTCGAACTGACCCGCCGAACGGGTCTGGCCCTGCTGCTGGCCGGCGGGCTGGCGGGCGGGAGCCTCTTCGCCGGCAAGGCCGCGGCCGATCCGGCGCCCTATCCGGTCAAGGTGGTGACCCTGGTCACCCATTCCAGCCCCGGCGGCGGCTCCGACGTCTTCCTGCGCGAGCTGTCGAAATATCTCGGCAAGTACATCGACGCCACCTTCGTCGTCGAGAACGTGCAGGGCGGCAGCGGCGCCAAGGCGGTGGCCCGCGTCGCCGGCTCGCCGGCCGATGGCAGCGTGTTCTACGCCACCACGCCGACCTACATCTACACCTCGCTGCTCTCGAAGCCGCCCAAGACCTACAAGGATCTCGAGCCGCTGGTGAACATCTTCGCCGACAGCGAAGTGGTGTTCACCCGCGCCGACGGCCCCTTCAAGACGCTGCAGGACGCAGTCGACAAGGCGAAAAAGGAACGCGGCAAGTGGGGCGCGGCCAACCCGGCCTCGCTGGAGCGCCAGGCGGCCGAGCAGCTCAAGCGCGCCGCCGGCGTCAACGCCGCCATCGTCACCCATGAGGGCGGCGGCGACATGATGCTGAACGTGCTCAACGGCACGCTCGACATCGGCGTCGGCGAGTTCCAGGAGCTGCGCTCGCAGATCGAGGCCGGCAAGATCCGCGTGCTCGCCACCTTCAACCCGGAGCGCCTGCCGGAGAAGCCGGATGTGCCGACGGTGAAGGAAGCCGGCTTCGACGTCCAGCTGGTGAAGTTCCGCGGCCTCGCCGGCCCCAAGGGCCTGCCGGATGCCGTCACCAAGGCGTGGGACGCCGCGATCCAGAAGGTGCTTCAGGATCCCGAATACAAGAAGGAATACACCGAGGAAGTGCTGGTGGCGAAGTTCATCGACCACAAGGACTACCCGGACTTCGTGAACGGCTTCGCCACCACCACCGAAACCTTCCTGAAGGAGACCGGCGCGATCAAGTAGCGCCGGCCTTCCGCGACGCCCGGCGCGATCGGCGCCGGGCGGATCACCCTGCGCGACGCCGGACCGCGAAGCGGCCCCGTCGCGGCTTCGGGAAAGGGCCCGTCATGAACAAAGACGCCTGGAGCGGCCTGGTGCTGCTCGCGCTTGCCGGTACCTACTTCTGGGCCACCGGAGCGATCCCCGACAGCACGCTGGAGGACGAGGTCGGCGCCGTCGGCCTGCCGCACGCGCTCACCGCCGCGCTGGTCTTGCTGGGGCTCATCCTTCTCGTGCGGGGCGTGCTCGCGGCCCGCACCGAGGCGGCCGCCGGCCCGGAGGACGAGGAGCGCGACGCCACGCTGCCGCGCGCCCTCGGCTTCCTCGCCCTCGGCGCCGCCTATGTGCTGCTGCTGCCCTATGTCGGCTACCTCGTCGCGGTGGCGCTGCTGATCGGCGGCGTCGCGCTCTATGAGGGCGCGCCGCGCCGCTGGACGGTGCCGGTCGCGGCGCTGGGCGGCGCGGCGTTCTACTGGGCGGTCTTCGTCAAGCTTCTCGGGGTCAGCCAGCCCGTCGGCACTCTGTTTCAGGGACTGTTCTCATGACGACGTTCTGGGACATCGTCCACCTGCTCACCGGCACGCCGCTGATCCTGGTGGCGATCATGGGCCTCACCTGGGGCATTCTCGGCGGCGCGCTGCCGGGCATCTCCGCCTCGATCACCATGGCGCTGGTGCTGCCCTTCACCTACACGATGGACCCGGCGATGGCGATCGCGCTGCTCGCCTGCGTCTATATCGGCGCCGAATATGGCGGCTCGATCCCGGCCATCCTCATCCGCACGCCTGGCACCAATTCCTCCGCCGCCACCGTGATCGACGGCTATGAGCTCAACCGGCAGGGCCGCGCCGGCGAGGCGCTCGGCATCTCGCTGATGTCCGGCGTGGTCGGCAGCCTGTTCGGCCTCGCCATGCTGGTGCTGCTCACCGAGCCCTTGTCCTGGCTGGCGCTCGCCTTCACCCCACCCTCCTATTTCGGGCTGGGCATTCTCGGCCTCAGCGTCATCGCCTCGATGACCGGCGGCTCGCTGGTGAAGGGCCTCGCGGCGGCGGTGATCGGGCTGATGATCTCCACGGTCGGCACCGACCCGATCTCCGGCGTCAGCCGCTTCACCTTCGACGTGCCGGACCTCCTGAACGGCGTCGAGCCGGTGCTGGTGATGGTCGGCCTGTTCGCGCTGACCGAGCTGATGAGCCAGTCCGGCTCCACCTCGCTGACCCAGCTGAAGGAATCGGTGCGCATCCGCTTGCCCAGCCTGGCCATGATGAACAGGCTGAAGCGTTCGCAGACCATCGGCTGCATCCTCGGCCTGTTCGAGGGTCTCACCCCCGGCGGCGGCGGCTCGATCGCGGCCTTCATGTCCTATAACGAGGCGCGGCGCTGGTCGAAGACGCCGGAACTGTTCGGCAAGGGCTCCGAGGAAGGCGTCGCGGCGCCGGAGACGGCCAATAACACCGTAGCGAGCACCGCGCTCATCCCGCTGCTCAGCTTCGGCATACCGAGCTCCAACTCGACCGCCGTGCTGCTCGGCGGCCTCCTGATGCACGGCCTGCTGCCCGGCCCGCGCCTGTTCGAGCAGAACCCGCAGGTGATCGACAGCCTCTATGTCGGCTCCTTCGTCGCCATCATCGCGCAGATCGGCGTCGGCATGCTGCTGCTGCCGGCGGCGGTGTGGCTGGTGAACCGCCCGCGCCCCTACCGCGCCGGCTTCATCTTCGCGCTCATCCTCTCGGGCATCTACACGCTCAACACCTCGACCTTCGACCTCGGCCTCGCGCTGGCGCTCGGCGTCGTCGGCTATCTCATGCGGCGCACCGGCTTCCCCTTCCTGCCGATGATCCTCGGCGTGGTGCTCGGCCACATGGTGGAATCGAGCTACCGGCGCTCGCTGGTGCTGTCGGGCGGCGACATGATGGTGTTCCTGCAGGATCCGATCTGCGTCGGGCTGCTGCTCGCCGCCACCGGCTTCGTCGTCTACTCGCTCACCCGCGAGCTGCGCGACGCGCGCCGGGCCAAGGCCGAGCAAGCCGACACCCACAAGGCCCACGGGCAGGAAGCGCACGGATGAACCAGCACAGCCCCCTCCCCGCCGCCCCGCTCGCGGCCACGATCGGCGCCTTCGCCGCCTCGGCCGCGCCCTCCCCCGCCGCGAGCGCGGTATGCCGCGCCCTGCTTTTCGACATCGCCGGGCTGATCGTCGCCGCGCGCGACACCGACTATGTGCGGGCCGTGCTCGCCAGCGTCGTCGACGACGGCCGTTGCACCGCGCTCGGCCATGCCCGGCGGCTCGGCATGTACGATGCGGCGCTGGTCAATGGCACCGCCGCGCATGGCGAGGATTTCGACGACACCTTCGAGGGCGGCCCGGTGCATCCCGGCGCCGTGGTGGTGCCGGCGGCGCTGGCGGCGGCCGAGCAGCACGGCATCGGCGGCGAGGCGGTGATGCGCGGCATCGCCATCGGGGCGGAGCTGATGTGCCGCCTCAGCCTCGTCGCCCCGCAGGCGACTCACAAGGCCGGCTTCCACCCCACCGCGATCTTCGGCGCCCCGGCGGCCACCGCCACCGTTGCCGCCGTGCTCGGGCTGGATGCCGAGACCACCGCCCGCGCGCTGGGCATCGCCGGCAGCCTCGCCTCGGGCATCATCGAATATCTCGCCGACGGCTCCTCCACCAAGCGGCTGCATGCCGGCGCGGCGGCGCAGGCCGGGCTGCGCGCCGTGCATCTGGCCCGCGCCGGCTTTGCCGGCCCGCCGACGGTGTTCGAGGGCACGCACGGCATGTTCAAGGCGTTCGCGCCGTCGAAGATACCGGACTTCGCCCGGCTGACCGAAGGACTCGGCACGCGCTGGGTCATCGAGGGCCTCGCCTTCAAGCCCTATGCCTGCGGAACCATGACCCAGCCCTTCGTCGACTGCGCGCTGAAGCTGGCGGCGAGCGGCGTGAGCGCCGACGACATCGTCGCGATCCGCTGCAAGGTCGGCGAAGGCACGGTGCACCGGCTGTGGGAGCCGCTCGCCGGCAAGCATCGCCCGCCGAACGGCTATGCCGGCAAGTTCTCCACCCCCTATTGCATGGCGGTGGCCTTCATCGACGGCGCGGCAGGCCTTGGCCAGTTCACCGATGCCCGCTCGCAGGATCACGCCGTGCAGGCGCTCGCGGCGAAGATCGCCTACGAGATCGACCCGGCCGACGAGTATCCGCGCAATTTCTCCGGCCAGCTCGACGCCACGCTCCGGGACGGCAGGGTGGTGAGCTTCCGCCAGCCGCATATGCGCGGCGGCGCGCACGAGCCGCTGGATGCGGCCGAGCTGGCAGCGAAGTTCGAGGCCAATCTGGCCTTTGGCGGCATGGACGGCGTCGGCATCACCGCCCTGCGGGCCGCGCTGGCCGCCCTCGCCTCGGGCGGCGGCGTCGACCTCGCGCCCGCACGGTACGGCGCACGATGACCCTGGTTCCCGACGCCTTCGCCTTCTCCGGCCGGGAGCTGGCCGGGCGGGTCGCGCTCGTCACCGGCGCGTCGCGCAATATCGGCCGCGCCATTGCCCTCGCTCTTGCCGAAGGCGGGGCTGCGGTGGTGATCGCCGGGCGGCGCGACCGGACCTCGGTCGACGCCGTCGTCGACACCATCGCGGCGGCCGGCGGCCGGGCGGTCGGCGTGCTCGGCGACGTCACCCGTCCCGACGATGTCGCCGCCATGGTCGAGGCGGCGACCGAGGCGTTCGGCCGGCTGGATATCCTCGTCAACAACGCCGCCGTGCGCGACGAGGCGCCTCTCGCCGAGCTCACCTACGAGCAATGGCGCAGCGTGATGGCGCTGTCGCTCGACGCACCGTTCCTGATGGCGAAGGCGGCGCTGGAGCCTCTGTCGCGTTCCGGCGCCGCGGCCATCGTCAATATTGGCGGCCTCACCGCCTATATCGGCGCGCGCAACCGCGCCCATGTCGTCGCCGCCAAGGCCGGCCTGGACGGCCTGACCCGGGCGCTCGCCCATGAGCTGGCCGGGAATGGAATCACGGTGAACCTCGTCTCGCCCGGCCTGATCGACACGGTGCGCGACGGCGGGCCCCGCCCGCATCACCACGGCTCGACCGCCAATCTCGTCGGGCGGCGCGGCACCCCGGACGAGGTGGCGGCGCTGGTGCGCTTCCTGTGCGGCCCGGCGGCGCGCTACGTCACCGGCCAGACCCTGCACGTCAACGGCGGCGCCTATATGTGACCCGCCAGCCGTGCGGACGTGCGCGGACAGGCGTCACGGCCATCCCCCGCCGCTTCAATCGCGGCGGGAGCCCTTCACGTCTCCCCGCCTCACTTTTCCCCCACTGACACGGTAGCGGTGAGGCCGGCGACAAGCTGCACATTGGCCGGGGTCTCGTCGAGCGCGATGCGCACCGGCACGCGTTGGGCGAGACGCACCCAGCTGAAGGTCGGGTTGATGTTGGCCAAGAGCCCGGTGCCCACCGTGCGCTCGCGGTCCTCGATGCCGGTGGCGATGCTCTCGACATGGCCGCGCAGCGGCGCCGCCTGCCCCATCAGCCGGATCGTCACCGGCGCGCCGACCTGGATGCGGGCGAGCTTGGTCTCCTCGAAATAGCCCTCGATCCGCAGTGAATCGGTATCGACCAGCGCCACCTTGGCGGTACCGGCGGTGACATAGTCGCCCGGCCGCAGGCTGAGATTGGAGATGGTGCCGTTGACCGGCGCCTTCACCTCGGTGCGATCGAGATTGAGCTTGGCGAGGTCGCGATCCGCCTGTGCCTGGCGGAGGGACGCGCCGGCCTCGGCCTCGGACATCCGCATCTGCTCGGTCTTCTGCTCGGAGACGACGTCCTTCAGCTCCTCATAGCGCTCGCGGTCACGCACCGCCTGGTCGAGCGTCGCCTTGCGGCCGTCGACCACCGCCTCGGCCTGCGCCAGCGCGATGGCAAAGCGGGCGCGGTCGATGCGGAACAGCACGTCGCCCTTCTTCACGGCCTGGTTGTCTTCCACCAGCACCTCGCTGACGAAGCCGGACACGTCCGGCGCGACGCCGACCACGTCCGCGCGCACCTTGGCGTCGCGGGTCCACGGGTCGTCCATGTAATGGGTCCAGAGCTCGCGCCCGGCGCCGATCGCGGCGAAGACCAGGGCAAGAGTGACGATGACGCGGATGGCGCCGCGAAACGAGAACTTCATGACAGCCACCATTGGGACAGCAGGGACATGCCCTGTAACAGGATGACATAGAGGGCGACGTCGAACAGCCCGCGGTGCCAGACGAGGGCGTAGACGCCGAGAAAGGCCAGCACCCGCCGCACGACGAGGCTGACCAGCAGCGTCGCCACCATCAGCGCCAGCAGGTTTGGGATGTAGACCCCGTAAATATCGACTTCACCGGCCATGGACCTACTCCGCCGCCAGCAGCGTCGGCTGGTCGGGATGCTTGGGGGCGAAGCCGCCCGTGGGACCCGGCACGTCGGGGAATAGCGCCCGGCGCAGGCCGACCAGCGCGTCGAGCGTCCGCCGCGCCACCCCGCCCTCCTCGGGCACGATCAGGCGCAGCGCGTCGTCGAGCGCCGCGCACAGCTGTTCGGACGGGGCGATGAACCGGCGCCGGGCGGCGCGCGCGCGATACAGCCCCGTGAGGCTGGCGAGCACGCCGTCGACGGCGGTGCGCGCCTCATCCTTCAGTTCGCGCCGCGTCTTCTGCAGCTCGACGATGTTGAAGCCGACGCGCACCTCGGCAAAGCCGTCCACCTTCGCCAGCTCGACGTCGTCGACCATGGCGAGCCGCGGCACCAATTGGCCCAGCCGGTCGAGCATGCGGCCGGCCAGCCGCTCATGGTCGTCGCGGTGGCGGCCGGAGGCGGTCTCGGCGAGATCCGCCCAGCCGGCCTGCACCAGCCGCCGGGCGGCGATCTCCGCCCCGAAGGGCCGGGTCGCGATGGTCCAGACGAAGGCGAAGGAGATGCCGACGATGGCCGCGAGACCTTCATTGGCGAAGCTCGCGAAATCGACGCTGTAGCGGTTCTGCATCGCCACGAAGGAGGCGGTGTTCACCGCCATCAGCACGCCCAGCATGTTGAACTGCGGTTTGGGAATGATCAGCCCGAGCAGCAGGAAGGGCGGCGCGAACACCAGCACCAGCATCTCGAAATCGTGCACCATCGGCAGGATGGCGAACTGGTACACCGCCGCGATGACCACGCTGACGGCGGTCAGCACCGCCATGGTGCGGATGAACGGCGCCGGACGGTCCATGGCGGCGAAGAACGAGCAGGCGACCGCCGCCATCATCACCGCGCCCGAGCCGCTCGACCAGCCGCTGATGATCCAGAAGGCGGTGAGAACCAGGATCGCCGCCACGCAGGAGCCGGCGGAGAACAGCATGAGCCCGAAATCGTAATGCCGGGCCCGGCCGACCACCCGGCGATGGCGGAAGCGCGGACGCCACGGCCCGGCATGCTGGCCGCGCTCGATGTCGGCGCGCAGGCTGAGGCAGTCGCTCCACAGCGCGACGATCTCGGCAAGCCGGTCGAGCGCGCTCGCCCGTATCAGCTCGGACCATTCGGCCGAGCCCTCCGGGCGCATCGCCGTCATCGCGGCGATCAGTTCGTCGGCGATCGCGGGATCGGCGGCGCGGCCCTTTGACAGCCAGTCGGCGACACGTTGCAGCAGCGCGGCGAATTCCGGCGGCAGGCCGCCGTCCTGCGCCTTCAGCGCGTGCAGCCGGTCGGCCAGCGAGGACAGCAGCGGCAGCAGCATGAGCAGCCGGCCGCGCAGCTCGCGCGCATGGGGCAGCACGTCGCGTGTGGCGGCGTCGTAGGACAGCTGGCTGATGATCAGGTCGAGGCCGGTAATGTCGGCGGCGAGCTTCTGCCGGCGCAGCGGCGTCTTCGGCAGGGCGCCTTCGCCGCGCAGGATTTCGCCGGTCCACGAGGCCGCGTCGTCGAGCCAGCCGGAGATGCGCGCCGACAGCGCGGTGCCGACGCTGGTGGGAAACACCACGGCACCGACGATGCTGGCGCAGGTGATGCCGATGATGATCTCCTCGCTGCGCGCCAGCGCGACGTCGAAGATCTGGTCGGGCGTGCTGATGACCGGCAGCGCGATCAGCGGCAGGCTGTAGCCGGCGAGCATGAACACATAGCTGCGCGGCGTGCGGTCGAGCATGGAGATGTAGAGCAGCGTGCCGGTCCACAGCGCCACGACGAGGCTGAGCAGCTCCGGGGCGTTGACGAAGATCGGCACGAAGAACACCGCCGCCGACGCGCCGATCAGCGTGCCGAGCGCGCGGTACAGTCCCTTGGAGCTGGTGGCGCCGGCAAGCGGATTGGCGACGATGTACACCGCCGCCATCGCCCAGTAGGGGCGTTGCAGATCGAAGGCCAGCGCGATGTAGAGCGCCAGCATGGATGCGAGAAAGGCCTTTCCCGAGAACAGCCAGTCCCGCCAGGACGGCAGGGTCACGACGAAACCTCCTCCACCGAACGGGTGGACACGTCGTCAAAGGCCTTGAGCACGCGCAGCGCCGCTTCGAGGTCGGCCGGGTCGATGCCGGTCAGCACCTGCCCGCGCACATCCACCAGCACGTCCTCGATGCGGGAGGCGAGCTTTTCGCCGGCCGGCGTCAGCCAGATGGTCTTGGCCCGCCGGTCCGTCGGGTCGTCGCGCCGCTCGATGAGATCGGACGCCGCCAGTTGGTCGAGCAGGCGCACCAGCGAGGGTCCTTCGATGCCGACATAGGCGGCGAGCGTCACCTGGCGCACGCCGCCTCCCAGCCGGCCCGCCCACAGCAGCGGCGCCGCGCAAGCCTCGGAAATGCCGAGCGCTTCCAGCTCTCGCTCGGCAATGCGGCGCCACTGGCGGCCGGCCTGGAGAAGCTGGGCGGTAAGCGTCCGCCGAAGGGTGCTGATCTCGTCCATGGCTAATTAATAGGATACTAATTATATTTTTGCAAACAAAATTCGCGACGCCGCACCGCCTCGTGAACGCCGGTCCGACCGTGTCACGCGGCGCGCGGCCCCCTGCCCCGGCGCGGCGTGGCGTCTAGCCATCTGATGGACAATACGAGCGAATGCCGGTCGACGGACCTACGATGCACGGCCGATCATTGGCGACCGGCCGATCCGCTCGGGCTCAAGCGGCCGGCCTATTCCCGGGGCCATCTGCGGGATCCGGCTGCCACCGGGGCATGGGGCGATGAGGTCGCTCACCGGCCGGAGCGACAGCCGGCAACCCTCTACCCGGATCGACTGCCTCGGCGACTACGGCAAAGATGCCGCCGGCGCCCGACCCCAGAATCGCGGCGCCACCTTGCATACCGCCCGCCGGGCCGCCTTCGTCGCGAGCCGCCGTCCAAAGACATTCCCGCGCGCCAGACGGCCCACCAGCCCGGCCTCAGGACAGCGCGCGGACGCCTGCCTCCGGCGCCGCGCCGACAGCGTCAGTCGCCGCCCTTCATATAGGCCGCGAAGGCCTCGGCGTAGTCGGGGTGCCAGCGCGACAATGCCGGCCGGTTCTCGACGATGTCGCCCATGCCCCAGCGCATGCGCTTGAGGTCGGTCTCGCGCGTCACCTCATTGTCGGGGCAGAGCAGGTAGAAGTCGGCCTTGCCTAGGCCGTCCAGCATGAAGTCGGCCACCTGCTCGGAGGTCCAGGCGCCGGCCGGCTTCTCGCTCACGCCCTTGGCGCGGGTGAAGCCGGTATAGGTGAAGCCGGGGATCAGCAGATGCGCGCTCACCCGCCCGGCGGTCTGCTTGACGAGGTCGTGCGCGAGAGATTCCGCCAGCGCCCGCAGCGCCGCCTTCGAGACATTGTAGGCGGTGTCGCCGGGCGGCAGGGTGATGCCCTGCTTGGAGCCCGTCACCACCACCGCGCCGGGCAGCGCGGCGCCCACCATGTCCGGCAGGAACAGTTGCAGCCCATGGAACACGCCCCAGAAATTGACGTCCAGCGTGCGGCGCCACACCGCCTCGTCGGCGGCGATGCCGCCACCGCCCTCGCGGCCGGCATTGCACATCAGCACCGTCACCGGCCCCATGCGGTCGGCCTGCGCCTTGGCGGCGGCCATCTGCGCGCGGTCGCTCACATCGGCCGGCGCCGCCACCGCCGCGATGCCCTCGGCCTTGAGTGCGTCCACCGCCTCGGTAAGCGTGGCGCCCGGCAGGTCGACGACGAGCACCGCCATGCCCGCCGCGCCGAAACGTCGGGCGGCGGCAAGCCCGATGCCGCTGGCGCCGCCGGTGACGACCGCGACGCGGTCGGGTGCGATGGCCGGATGTGTCATGGTGCTTCCCTCGGTTTCGCCTGCCCTGCCCGCCGGAACGGCCCGGCCAATTCCCGGAACGGCATGCCCTTCCTATAACGCCGCCGCCCGCCACCCCGAACCCGGCTTTTCTCATCGCGGCGTTGAACCGAACTCAACGATCAGTCGGCGCGCAGCGGGAAAACATCCCTGCGCATCGGAAAATACGATCATCAGCATTGAACATGTTTATTCCGATGCCGTAAAGTTATCCGCCCCTCACCGCACCACTGCATGATGAAATGCGCATTAGTTGAATAGATATTTCCTATCTTAGAAATAGAACTACATAATTTTATCTGATTAAATAAACGCCTTCACCCTGCATCGCTGCTTCCCCCATGGGCATACGTAGAGTTACGGGCACGGATTCCGTAACGTTTCTGCTGCTGGCACGCCCGATGCAAACAGATCCGCGGTCTTTCTCTAGGGCAAGGAACGCGCATCATGTTCACTCTCTCGTCCCTGAAGCGGCTCGCGACCGTCGGCGTCGTCGCTTCTGTGCTCGGCGCTGCCGGGCTGGCCTCCCCGGCGTTCTCCCAGACGAAGCTGCGCCTGGCGGTGGAAACCAATGCCGGCGACCCGCTCAACATCATGCTGGCCAATTTCCGCGACGCGCTCGCCAAGTCGGCCGGCTCGGGCGTCGCCATCGAGTTCTTCGAGGGTGGCGCGCTCGGCGACGAGACCGCGCTGATGGAGCTTATCCGCGCCGGCGAAGTGCAGGTGGTGCCGCTCGGCTCCGATGTCGTCACCCTCGACAAGGGCTTCTCGGTGCTCGACACGCCGTTCCTGTTCGCCGACAAGGCGTCCGCCCGCGCCGCCTTCGACGGCAAGTTCGGCGAACTGCTCGGCGCCTCGCTGCGCGAGAAGGCCGGCCTCGAGGTCCTCGCCTTCGGCGAGCTCGGCTTCCGCACCATCTCCACCACCAACAAGCAGATCAACGTCCCGGCCGACCTCAAGGGCCTGAAGATCCGCACCCCGGGCAGCCCGACCCGCATCCTCGCCTTCAAGACGCTGGGCGCCGCGCCCACCCCGATGCCGCTCGGCGAGGTCTACATGGCGCTGAAGCAGGGTGCGCTGGACGGCCAGGAGAACCCCCTCTCGGTGATCAAGGACTTCTCCTTCTTCGAGGTGCAGAAGTTCATCGCGCTGACCAACCACGTCTACACGCCGATCACCCTCGCCATGAACGGCGCCGCCTATGACGCGCTCACGGCGGAGATGAAGGCCAAGCTGAAGGAGGCCGCCAAGGCCGGCGCCGCCGCCACCCGCAAGGTCTCCGACGACAGCGACGCCCGCCTGGTCGACGAGTTCAAGTCCAAGGGCGTGACGGTGACGACGCCGGACCTCGCCGCCTTCCGCGCCGCCGCCGAGCCGGTGAAGGGCGAGATCGCCAAGGTGGTCGGCCCCGACCTCATGGCCAAGCTCGAAGCCAGCCTGAAGTAAATGCGAGCGAGCTTTGCAAAATGACTTCGATCACTGGCGAGGAAGCCCGCGAGGGCTTCCGCTACGACGGCTACGCCACCCTCGGCCGCCTCGGCCTCATCTACATCGCCTCCAGCATCGTCATGGATGCCGAGTGGGCGGCCATGGCCGCGCCGGGCCTGTCGATCCACACCACCCGCGTGCGCCTGCCCAAGGTCACGCTGGAAGGCATCGACCAGATGATGAACGCGCCGGAGCTGGAGCAGTCCGCCCGGCTGGTCGGCTCGGCGCCGATCGACGTGCTGTGCTTCGGCGGCACCAGCGCCTCCTTCGTCTACGGCACCGCCTATGACAAGGCGCTGATCGGCCGCATGGAGGGCTGGGCGCCGGGGGTGAAGGCCACCACCGCCTCCACCGCCTCGCTCGCGGCACTGGCCGAGGTGAAGGCCGGCCCGGTGGCGCTCGCCACGCCCTATGTCGACGCCATCCACCAGCGGGCGATCAACTTCCTCGAATCCAACGGCCACAAGGTGCTGAACAGCGGCAATCTCGGCATCGACGAGGATTGGGCGCTGGCCGAGGTGCCGCTGGAGAAGGTCTTCGACCACGTGGTCGCCTGCGACCACCCGGACGCCACGGCGATCTTCATCTCCTGCACCAATTTCCGCTCCGCCGGCGTCATCGAGGCGCTGGAGACCGCGCTCGGCAAGCCGGTGATCTCCGCCGTGCAGGCCTCGTTCTGGCACTGCCTGGAAGTCGCCGGCATCGACGGCGCCCGGCCCGGCTATGGCCAGCTCTTCGCCCGCCGCCTCGCCACGGAAGGAGGAACCCCGTCATGACGTTCAAGCTTCTGGAGGCGCGGCGCACGCCCTCCGATCTTGTCGGCCGCGCCAGCCTCATCGGTGCGGCCTCCTGGCTCTTGGAGACCGCCGGCGTGGTGCTGATGACGGCGCTGAGCCTGCTGGTGCTCGCCAACGCCACCGGTCGCTATTTCCTCAACAACCCGCTGCCCTGGACCGAGGAAGCCGTCTCGATCCTGCTGGTGTGGATCGCCGCCGTCGGCGTGGTGCTGGCGGCGGGGCGCGGCGCGCTGGTCGGCTGCGAGATCGTCACCAGCCGGCTGAACGAGCGCAATGCCCGCACGCTCGGACGGGTGATCAGCCTCACCAGCGCGCTCCTGATGCTCGGCGTCGCCTGGTTCTCCTGGCGCTACATGCGGGTGTTCGGCCGCGACGTCACGCCGATGCTCGACATCCCGAAATCCTGGATCTCCGGCGGCCTTCTCGCCGCCGCGCTCGGCATGGCCATCGCCTTCCTCTACCGCACCGCGGTGCCGCACACCCCGGTGCATATCGAGGACCTCGCGCAGGAGATCGCCGACCACCCCGCCCATGAGGTGAAACTATGATGCTCGCCCTCGCCGGCGGCTCGCTCGTCGCCCTCTGCATATTGGTCGTGACCGGCTTTCCGATCATCGTGGCGCTGGTCGCCTCGGTGTTCATCTTCCTGTCGATCAGCGGCGGCTGGTCGCTCGCTTTGCCGCAGCAGACGCTGACCGGCGTCGCCGACTACATCCTCGTCACCCTGCCGCTGTTCATCCTTGCCGGCGGCATCATGAACAATGGCGGCATCGCCAAGCGGCTGTTCGACTTCGCGGTGGCGCTGGTCGGCTGGATGCGCGGCGGCCTCGCCCATGTCGACGTGGTCACCTCGGTGCTGTTCGGCGGCATGATCGGCACCTCGGTGGCCGATCTCGCCGGCACCGGCTCGGTCACCATCCCGCACCTGAAGAAGCACGGCTATCCCGGCCCCTTCGCCGCGGCGGTCACCGCCACCTCCTCGGGAATCGGCGTGCTGATCCCGCCCTCCTCGCCGATGATCCTCTATTCGGCGGTGACGGGAACCTCGCTCGGCGCGCTGTTCCTCGCCGGCGTGGTGCCGGGCCTGCTGATGGGCGGCATGATGATGGGGGTGATCTCCTTCCTCGCGCCGCGCCGGGGCTGGGGCACCGCCGGGCCGTTCATGCCGGCCGAGGTGTGGCGCACCGGCAAGCGGGCGATCCTGCCGCTCGGCCTGCCAGCCTTCATCCTGATCAGCCTGATCTCCGGCGTCTGCACGCCGAGCGAGGCCGGCGCCT
Organism: Ancylobacter sonchi; assembly: GCF_018390695.1. Classification (GTDB taxonomy): domain Bacteria; phylum Pseudomonadota; class Alphaproteobacteria; order Rhizobiales; family Xanthobacteraceae; genus Ancylobacter; species Ancylobacter sonchi. The sequence goes on from NZ_JAHBGF010000036.1 coordinate 47,071, forward strand.
TCGCCCTCGCCTATGCGTTCGTCCTGTCGAAATTCGTCTACCGCTCCATCACCTGGTCGGAACTGCGCCAGGTGACGGTGGACGGGGTGATCATGACCGGCGAGGTGCTGATCGTGGTGGGCTTCTCCACCGCCCTCGGCTGGGCGCTGTCGCAGGCCAAGGTGCCGATCGCGCTGGCCGATGGCCTGCAGCTGCTGTTCCCCTTCGAGGGACAGACGCTGAAGCTGCTGGTCCTGCTGCTGCTGGCGCTGATCGCCGGCATGGTGCTCGATCCGCTGATCCCGATGATCATGCCGGTGCTGCTGCCCTCGCTGATCGCCATGCAGGTCGATCTCGTGCATTTCGGCGTGCTGATCGTGGTGACGGTGGTGATCGGCCAGATCACCCCGCCGGTCGCCATCGCGATATTGGTGTCCGCCAAGATCGCCCGTGAGGACGTCGTGCACGTGTTCCGCGCCAACATGCCGTTCTTCTGGGGCATGATCGCGTTCCTCATCCTGCTTACCGCCGTGCCGTGGCTCTCCACTGGCCTGCCGTCGCTGATGGCGGAATGAACGCGCCGGCGGCGGCCCCACGGCCGCCGCCGCTGCAAATGTAACAATTCTTGGCACATCGACGCCGCGCGACAGCCGGCGACAAAATCGATGCTGCATCGCGGAAGCTCCGCGACAATTGCCCGCTAGCGTCCCTCCCGGTTCAAACAAGGGACAGCTATGCGCAAACCCGTCACTCTTGCCGTGACACTCGCCGCCGGCCTGTCGGTCGCCGCCGCGCTCGCCGCCTTTCATCTCGTCTTCGAGATCCCGGCCGGCTTGCCCTCCGAGGCGCAGGCGCAGACGTCCCAGCCGTCCCGGTCCCAGACGCCTCCGCCTCCCACGGTGACGGTCGCGCGCCCGGTGCGGCGCGAAATCGTCGAGTGGCGCGAATTCGCCGGCCGCTTCGAACCCAGCGCCGCGGTGGAGATCCGCGGCCGCGTCGCCGGCCACCTCGCCTCCATCGATGTCGAGGACGGCGCGCTGGTCGAGGCGGGCCAGCTGCTCTTTACCATCGATCCCCGCCCCTACCGCGCCGCGCTCGACGAGGCGCGTGCCCAGCTCGCCAGCGCCACGGCGCAGGTCGAGCTCGCCGATCTCGAACTCAACCGCGCCGAGCAGCTGGTCAGCTCCAACGCCGTCTCGCAGTCGACGCTCGACCAGCGACGCCAGCAGAAGAAGGCCGCCGACGCCGCCCGGGCGCTGGCGGAAGCCACGCTCTCCCGCGCCGGTATCGATCTCGGCTTCACGCAGGTGCGCGCGCCCTTCGCCGGCCGGATCTCCAATCGCCGGCTGGACATCGGCGCGCTGGTGTCGGACGGCGCCATCCTCACCACGCTGGTGGCGCTCGACCCGCTGTATTTCGTGTTCGACATCAGCGAGCAGGACCTCCTGGCCTACCGGCAGGCCGCCGAGAGCGGCACGCTGCCGCTGCTCTACGGCCGGCGCATCGCGGTCGAGGCGCGCGGGCAGGCCGACCGCGACTGGCCGCACAAGGGCACCATCGACTTCGTCGACAACCGGCTGGAAGCCGGCGCCGGCACGCTGCGGGCGCGGGCGGTGATCGCCAATGCCGGCGACGCCGTCATCCCCGGCCAGTTCGGCCGGGTGCGCCTGCCGTTCTCCGGCGCCTATCCCGCCATGCTGGTGCCGGAGACCGCGCTGATCACCGACCAGGCCGACCGCGCGGTGTTCACCGTGGCGGAAGACGGCACCGTCGCCTCCACCCGGATACAGCTCGGCCCGCGCCAGTCCGACGGGCTGCGCATCGTGCGCGGCGGCCTCGATCCCGAGGACCGCGTCGTGGTCGGCGGGCTGATGCGGGTGCGCCCCGGCCAGAAGGTGACGGCGCAGGTGGCGGATGCGGCGCCGCGCGCCGCCGCGCTCGCCCCCACCGCCGCCTCTCCCGCCAATTGAGGAAACGGCCGATGCGCCTCGCCCATTTCTGCATCGACCGGCCGATCTTCGCCACCGTGCTGTCGATCCTCGTCGTGCTGGTCGGCCTCGCCGGCTACGTCACCCTGCCGCTGGCGCAGTACCCGGAGATCGCCCCGCCCACTGTGGTGGTGAACGCGCAATATCCCGGCGCGTCCGCCGAGGTGGTCAGCAACACGGTGGCCACCCCGATCGAGCAGGAGGTCAACGGCGTCGAGAACATGCTCTACATGTCCTCGCAGGCGACCGGCGACGGCCAGCTCTCCATCACCGTCACCTTCGCGCTCGGCACCGATGTCGACGAGGCGCAGGTGCTGGTGCAGAACCGTGTCGCCGTCGCCGAGCCGCGCCTGCCGGAGGAGGTCCGCCGCCTCGGCGTCACCGTGCGCAAATCCTCGCCGGACATCCTGCAAGTGGTGCAGCTCTATTCGCCGGACAATTCGCGCGATCCGCTCTATCTCGCCAATTACGCCACCCTCCAGCTGCGCGACGTGCTGCTGCGGGTACCGGGCGTCGGCGACGTGCGCCTGCCCGCCTCGCGCGACTATTCCATGGTGGTCTGGCTCGATCCCGACCGCGTCGCGGCGCGGGGCCTCACCGCCGGCGAGGTGGTGGCGGCGCTGGCGGCGCAGAACGTCCAGGTCGCCGCCGGCGTCCTCAACCAGCCGCCGGTGCCGACCGACGGCGCCTTTCAGCTCAATGTCGAGACGCTCGGCCGGCTCTCCGATCCCGCGCAGTTCGAGGACATCATCGTGCGCACCGACGCCGATGGCCGCGTCACCCGCGTGCGCGACATCGCCCGCGTCGAGCTGACCGCGCAGAGCTACCGCGCCGGGGCCAATTTCGACGGCCGCCCCTCGCAGCCGATCCAGATCTTCCAGCAGCCGGGCTCCAACGCGCTGGAGACCTCCGAGCGGGTCGCGGCGGAGATGCGGCGGCTCGGCGAGCGGCTGCCGGCCGGCGTCGCCTACGACATCCCGTTCAACCCGACGCTGTTCATCGCGGAGTCGGTGAACGAGGTCTACAAGACCCTCGGCGAGGCGATCATCCTCGTCGTCGCGGTGGTCATCCTGTTCCTGCAGAGCTGGCGCGCCGCGATCATCCCCATCCTCGCCATCCCGATCTCGCTGATCGGCACCTTCGCGGTGATGGCGGCGCTCGGCTACTCGCTCAACAATCTGTCGCTGCTCGGGCTGGTGCTGGCCATCGGCATCGTGGTCGACGACGCCATCGTGGTGGTGGAGAATATCGAGCGGCATCTGCGCGCCGGCCTGTCGCCGCGCGACGCCGCGCATCGCTCGATGGACGAGATTTCCGGCGCGCTGGTCGCCATCGCGCTGGTGCTGTCGGCGGTGTTCATTCCCGCCGCGCTGATCCCCGGCATTTCCGGCCAGTTCTTCCGCCAGTTCGCCGTGACCATCGCCGCCTCGACGATCATCTCCGCCTTCGTCTCGCTCACGCTGAGCCCCGCCCTCGGCGCGCTGCTGCTGAAGCCGCACCACACGCATGCGCCCCGCCGGGGGCCGCTCGGCTGGCTGGCGCGCGCCTTCTCGGCCTTCAATGCCGGCTTCGACCGGCTTTCTTCCGGCTATGGCGGGCTGACTCGGCGGGTGCTGCGGCTCGGCGCGCTCGCGCTCATCCCCTATGCCGGGCTCATCGCCCTCACCGGCTGGCAGCTCGAACGGGCGCCGCGCGGCTTCATCCCGGAGATGGACCAGGGCTATTTCATCACCTCGGTGCAGCTACCACCTGGTTCGGCGCTGCCGCGCACCGAGACCGCCATGCGGCAGCTCGCCGAGAGGCTGATGGAGATGGACGGCGTCGCCCATGTCGTCGCCATCGCCGGCATCGACGGCGCCACCTTCACCAGCAATTCCGCCGGCGGCGTCGCCTTCGTCATCCTCGATACCTTCGCCGAGCGGGCGGCGCGCGACCTCGACGTCGACACCGTGATGGCGGCGATGCCGCGCCGGACCGCCGATCTCGACGCCGCCCGGCTCATTCCGATCAAGCCGCCCTCGGTCCGCGGCATGGGCAATGCCGGCGGCTTCAAGATGATGGTGCAGGACCGTACCGGCGGCACGCCGGCCGATCTCGAAGCCGCGCTGCGCGCCGTGGTGACGGAAGCCGCCCGCCATCCCGGGCTGGTGCGTGTCTTCACCCCGTTCAACACCGCCACCCCGAAGCTCTATGCCGATATCGACCGGGTGAAGGCGGAAATGCTCGGCGTGCCCTCGAGCCGGGTGTTCGAGGCGCTGGAGGTCTATCTCGGCTCCGCCTATGTCAACGACTTCAATTTCCTCGGCCGCACCTTCCAGGTGCGCGCGCAGGCCGACGGCGCCTTCCGGCAGGATCCCGCCACCATGGCCAATTTCAAGACCCGCAGCGAGAGCGGCGCCATGGTGCCACTGAGTTCGGTGGCGAATTTCGAAGAGCGCACCGGCCCCTACCGCATGCCGCGCTACAACCTCGCCATGGCCGGTGAGGTGCAGGGGGCGGCCGCGCCGGGCACCTCGACCGGCGCCGCGCTCGACCGCATGGAAGAGATCGCCCGGCAGGTCCTCCCCGAGGGCTACAGCTTCGAATGGACCGAGCTCGCCCTGCAGGAGCGGCTCGCCGGCAGCTCCGGGCTGATCGTCTTCGCCGCCTCCATCGTCTTCGTGTTCCTGCTGCTGGCGGCGCAGTACGAGAGCTGGATGCTGCCACTTTCTGTCATGCTCATCGTGCCATTATGCCTGCTCGCGGCGGTGAGCGGGCTGCTGATCGCCGCCATGGACATCAACATCCTCGCGCAGATCGGCTTCGTGGTGCTGATCGGCCTCGCCGCCAAGAACGCCATCCTGGTGGTGGAGTTCGCGCGCCAGCGCGAGGAGGAGGGCCGGAGCCCGGCCGAGGCGGCGGTGGACGCGGCGCGGGTGCGGCTGCGGCCGATCCTGATGACCTCGCTCGCCTTCATCCTCGGCGTGGTGCCGCTGGTGCTGGCCGAGGGCGCCGGCGCCGAGCTGCGCCAGTCGCTCGGGGTGACCGTCTTCGCCGGCATGCTCGGGGTGACGCTGTTCGGCCTGCTCTTCACCCCGGCGTTCTACGCCATCTGCCGCGCCCTGCCCCGGCGATCCGGCGTCCTGATGCCGGCGAACGAACACGTCTGAGGCCGCCGCGCGCGGCCCCGCACGACTATTCCCATGGAACGGAGGTTCACATGATCGACCATCCCGAACGCCCCTCCCCGCGCTGGCGCGACATCGGCGCCGGCTTCCTGCTCACCGCCGCCGTCCTGCTCGGCATGGTCGTATTCGGCGATGCCGGGACCGACATCGACCCGCTCGCCCTGCGTGCCGCCGACCCGCCGATCGTCAGCCGGCAGGCCGCCGACGACTGGCAGGAGGACGAAGCGTGGGGGCTGTATGACGACTGGCGGCCCGACGAGCCGCCGACCTATCAGGTGACGACGCCGGAGGCCTCCTCGCGCGCCCGGCTGTACTGCCGCGGCGAACTGCCCGCCGCCTTCCTCGACGTGCTGCTGGAGGAATACGCGCACTCCTAGCCCGCCATCCGCCCCCACCCCAGCGACGAGCGACGCACGAAACGCGCCGGCGGCCCCCACCGCCGGCGCGTTTCGTCATGTCGAACGGCCTGCGGAATTCCGCACATATCGACCAGCAACGGCAAATGTATCCGGAGCCCACAAGCCTACACTTTCGGCGCTCACCGATACATCGCCGGCACATGTTGCCAAATCCGTGCGACAGGGCGCATTCATCTTGGCCATCAGACGATCACGATACGGTTCGTCGCCGAACAATTGTTTCCCTGAAGCCGGTTGCTTCATCCAAGCAACCCGAAGGAATGGCACATGCGACTTTATACTTCCCGCACCCTCCTGGCTCTTCTGCTCACCGCCGCCGCGCTCGCGCCGGCAAGCGCCGAGCCGAGCCACCCCAGCGACGCCGAGGCGCCGCGCAGCGCCCCCCAGGCCCGGCGCGGCGAACAGGCCCCTCCCGCCCATCCGGCCGGCGCCCAGCCTTACCGCTACAGCAAGATCCCCTCCACCGTCGGCGTCGAGCCCTACATCGCCCGCACCATCGAGCGGAACGCCCGCGGCGACCGCTGACCGAGGCGCCGCGGACCCGCCTTCCGGGTGGCGTTCGCGGCGCCGGCGGCCGGGAGCGCCGCCCGCTGGAGGGAATTGTCGCAAGCCATCACGTGCTCGGCATCGGCGACATTCTGCGACAATTTTTTCGGCCGGCCCGTGGATTCTCCCTATATTGGGAACGGCAAAGGGCCAGCTTATGGAAGCGACACCGCACATTGCCGTCGTCGACGACAATCGCGATATCCGCGATCTGGTCGGCAAATATCTGCAGAAGCACGACTACCGCGTGAGCCTCGCCGAGAACGCGGTGGCGCTGCGGCGTCTCGTCGAGCGCAACGCCATCGACCTCGTGGTGCTCGACATCATGATGCCCGGCGAGGACGGCCTGTCGCTCTGCCGCTTCCTGCGCGAGACCACCCAGCTGCCGGTGATCATGCTGACCGCGATGGCGGAGGAGACCGACCGCATCGTCGGACTGGAGCTCGGCGCCGACGACTATCTCACCAAGCCGTTCAACCCACGCGAATTGCTGGCCCGCATCAAGGCGGTGCTGCGCCGGGTGCAGAGCCTGCCGCCGCAGCGGGCGCAGATCCAGGCCCGGGAAGTGCGCTTCGACCGCTGGCTGCTCAATGTCGGGCGCCGCGAGCTCGTCGACCAGGACGGCCTCAGCGTGCCGCTCTCCACCGCCGAGTTCCGGTTGCTCAGCGTCTTCCTCGACCATGCCGGCCTGGTGCTCAGCCGCGACCAGCTGCTCGACCTCGTGGTCGGGCGCAATGCCGAGCCGTTCGACCGGGCCATCGACAACCGCGTCAGCCGGCTGCGCAAGAAGATCGAGAGCGATCCGAAATCGCCGGCGCTGATCAAGACCCATTGGGGCGGCGGCTACAGCTTTTCCGCCGAGGTGGTGGCGCGATGATCGGCATATGGAGCCGCAGCCTCACCGCGCGCTTCGTCGCCATCATGCTGCTGGCGCTCGCCTTCTCGCAGGGCGTGAGCTTCTTGCTGTCCATGGACGAGCGCGGCCAGGCGCTCGGCAAGGCCGCCAAGGCCGAGTTCCTCAGCCGCTCCGCCTCGGTCGCCCAGCTGCTGGAATCGACACCGCCGGAGCTCCGGGCGGATATTTTGCGCGCCAGCGGCACCGGCTATTCGCGCTTCTGGGTGACGCCCGGCTTTCCGGCCGATGCTGCCGCCTGGCGGGAGGACGCGCGGCACCGGCTGGCCGAGCCGCTGCCGACGGTGGCCACCCTCGCCGCCCCCGGCCATGCGCGGGCGGCGGCGGATGACGAAATATCGGTCGCGGGCATCTCCACCCAGGCGGGCGCCGCCGAGGCGCAGGCGCTCGACAGCCCGGCCTGGGTGGACATGCCCGCCTATGCCTGGCCTCTGTCGCGGCCGGCCAAGTTCCTCGCTCTCGACGACGCCAACGGCATGGGCCTGACCGTGCGGCTGCAGGACGGTTCCTGGCTGTGCAGCGCCTTCGGCAAGAAGATCGTCAACAGCATCTGGACCTCGCAATCGCTGCTGTCGCTGGGCGTCACCGCGCTGGTGCTGTCGATCAGCGCCGCCTTCATCGCCCGCTGGATGACGCGCCCGATGCGCCGGCTGGCGGTGGCGGCGGAAGCGCTGGGACGCGGCGAGAGCGTCGAGCCGCTGCCGGAGAACGGCCCGGACGACATCCGTCAGGCGGCGATCGCCTTCAACCTGATGCAGGCGCGCCTCCAGCGCTTCGTCGAGGACCGCACCCGCATGCTGGCGGCGATCGGCCACGATCTGCGCACGCCGATCACCTCGCTGCGGCTGCGCACCGAGTTCGTCGCCGACGACGAGACCCGCGAGCGGATGCTGGCGACGCTGGACGAACTGCGCGCCATGACCGAGGCGACGCTCGCCTTCTCGCGCGAGCAGGCGGCCGAAGAGCCGACCCGCAATGTCGATCTCACCGCGCTGGTGGAAAGCCTGTGCGACGATCTCGTCGAGATCGGCCATGAGGTGAATTTCGCCGAGGCGCCGCGCATCGGCTATCGCTGCCGGGCCGACGCGCTGCGCCGCGCCGTCCGCAATCTCGTCGAGAACGCAGTGCGCTACGGCGAGCCGGCGCGCGTCGCCGTGCATGCGCGGCCGGCGGGCATCGAGATCGTGGTGGAGGATGACGGCCCCGGTATTCCCGCCGATACGATGGAGCGGGTGTTCGCCCCGTTCTTCCGGCTGGAAAATTCGCGCAACCGCGAAACCGGCGGCATCGGCCTCGGCCTGTCCATCGCCCGCAACATCGTGCGCCACCACGGCGGCGACGTGACGCTGGCCAATACCGGCACCGGCCTGCGGGCGGTGATCGCCCTGCCGCACGCGGCCCCCGGCGAGGGGCGCGATGCCGACAGCGGCGAGGGTCGGACCCGCGGCGAAGCCCGCGCCCGCCTCGCCGCCTGGCACGGCCCGCGGCGACCGAAGCCCGCCGCCGTCTGAGCCGCCTTCCCCGCGCGCTCCACTCCTGGGCTCCCCTTTCCTCGACATGGCGGCGAGGCCCCGCCGCGTGCGAACACGCGCCCCGCCCCCTCACCCGAAAGCCTGACATGCGCGCGCGGCGGCGCCGGCACGAGCGGTCGCCGATCCGCGACATTTCGTCGGCAGCGGCACCGCGCTGACCCGCCCGGACGATCCTTCGGCAGGTTGCGGCTCGAAAAATGTCGCGTCGACGACAACTGGCCGCGCCAATCACATACCCCAGCACCACAGGACCTTCACCTGCGTGCCGTCCGCCGTTAATTTATCAACCGATAACAACAACTCACAAGACAACACCAAGCATAAAAATCGATCTGATAGGTCAACTCACCTGACATGAACGCGAAAAGAGTCAGACTCTTCCGATGGATGCCGAAAATTTTCCTCTCAAATGCCAACTCGCAATGAGCATTTTCGACAAATCCGAAACTCCTACGGATACAAAAAGTTTCAAGCGAAGATAAAGCGAAAGTTCGATATGAGCGCCTGGCATATTTTATAACGTTAGTTCAGTGCCTTGACTCGAATTGTCCAGACACGCCCAAGCTCACTTGCGAATGGGGCGATTGACTCCCCTTACGGAATCCGCAAGAGTTTCGGTTCCAGAGTCTATCTTCGTATAAATTTCGAAAGCTAAGATCCGCACCAGCCAACACCTCCTAATCTCGGAGGAATGCACCCACTTGCCCAATTTTCATTGAATTATTGTGTATTATAATACTGTTGTCCGCCTTATTTTTTTGTGCATCATTAGTAAAAGATAATATGGCCAAGTATTTATGGCGCATTACTTGATGCGCAATGGATATTTCTGCGCCATTTATTATCAAAACAACCACTTCCGCACATCATTATGGGGGCTACGCAATGGCGGTTATCAACGTCGATCTCGGAAGTTCGGACGAAACGATTGATTCCAGCAACTTTAATACAGGTGATACGATCAGCATCGTCGCTCTCGGCAATCACACGCTGACGATCGATGGCGTCTCTACTACGGTCAATTACGGACTGATCGGCGCACAGGCCGCTGCGAACGTGACCATCGATGCCGTCAACGGTGCCGTTGTTACGATCAACAACCCGACTATCGGCGTGAACGCTCTGTCGACCTTCACCTATGGCGTGAGCGGCGACTCCGCCATGACCCTGGCGTCCGGCACGGTGGCGCTTTCGCTGGGTGGGAACCCCAGCCTCGTCTTCTCCGACGGTGGCGGCTCGTTCATCTACAACGACAACACGCTGCTCGGCAGCTCGATAACCTTCAACGTCAGCGGCTTCAGCACCGGCGACGTGGTCGGCGCGACCGAGCAGCCCCTGACCGGCTTCGCCTACAGCTCCGGCACCCTCTCCCTCGTCTTCTCTGACGCCGACTTCGGGGATGCCGATCTCGTCCGCTACAACATCGCGATGAGCCAGTCGGACTACGACTACATCCTGGCGAATGGCGGCGTGACCGCCTTCATCAACGGCTCCGGCGACTTCGTCATGCCGGTCTGCTTCACCCGCGGCACGCTGATCGACACGCCGGAAGGCCCGGTGGCGGTCGAGACGCTGAAGGCGGGCGACAAGGTGATCGGCCGTTCCGGCCTGCGCGAGGTGAAGTGGGTCGGCTGGCGCGACTACAGCCCCGCCTGGCTGCGCACCCCCGACCAGAAGCTGCGCATCTGCCCGGTCCGCATTCGTGCGGGAGCGCTCGCCGACAACGTGCCGTCCAGCGACCTCGTGGTGTCCCCCTGGCACCATCTGTTCGTCGGCGGCAAGCTGGTGCGCGCCAATGACCTCGTCAACGGCAGCACCATCGTGCAGGAACTGAACACCCGTTCGGTCTCCTACTGGCACGTCGAACTCGACCAGTTCGACGTGGTGCGCGCCCATGGCGTGTATTCGGAATCCTGGGCCGACGGTGGCAATCGCGACTTCTTCCAGAATGTCGACGTAACCACGCTGCGTCCCGAGGACTGCCAGCGCCGCAAGGCGGATCGCCCCGGCTTCGAGGCGCTGCGCGACGAGAAGCGTATTCGCCCGATCCGCGAGAAGATCGCCGCCCGCGCCAGCAAGCTGGCGGCCCAGGAGGCCAGGGCTCGCGAGATCAAGGCTCACGAAGCCAAGGCCGAGGAAGCCGCGGCCCGCGAAGCCGTGGCTCCTGCCGAGCAGGCCGCCGCCGCGGCCTGATCCTCCGCTCCCCCACGAATGGGACCCGCTCCGGCCACCGGAGCGGGTCCTCTCGTATCTGGAGCCCCGCTCACCTCCCCTTCGAAAACCCCGATCTCCGCAAGCTGCACCCTCGCAAGCTGCACCCTCGCAAGCCTTGCCGCTTGCACGCCATCGGCTTCTGCGTAAGGATTCCGGACGGACCGGCGCCCTGCCCTTTCGCACGACGCTGCGTCAGCGTCGGAGATCTACCGCCAAACGGACAGATAATTCGCGCATGACTCACGTCACGGTCACAGGATCGAGCCAGGCCAATCCTTACATGGACCTGCTTCTCTCCCGCTGTCCGGCGCATGTCTCCATGTCGCGGATCAGCAACAAGAAGATTTCTTCCATCAACGAAGATCCCACCCCCGGGATCGTCTTCGTCAATTGGGAAGAGCAGCTGTTCAACGGCGCGACCTCCGCCTTCTCGGTGCGCGCGCAGGCCACGCGCTATCTGCGCGATCTGCGCAAATACAAGGAGGCCGGCGGCCGCATCGCCTGGCTGATCCACAACGCCCATCCCCACAGCGACCTGTTCACCCATCATCTCACCCTGATGCGGCAGAAGCTGGCGGGGCTCGCCGACGTCATCCTGCACCAGAACGTCGAGTCGCTGCGCTATCTGGAGCACGCCTGCCCCGGCCTCGATCCGGCCAAGAACTACTACCTGCCGCACCCCTCTTATCTCTCGGCCTACGCGCTGCGGCCGGCGCTGGAAGCGGAGCGCAAGTCCATCCTCATCTTCGGGCGCCTGCTGCCGTACAAGAACCTCGAATGGTTCATCCGCTTTCACGAGCTGCACGCGCCGAAGATACCGATGACCATCGCCGGCCAGTCGGACGATGCCGACTACATCGCCTATCTGCGCAAGGCCGCGGCGGCGGACAAGAAGCTGTCCATCCTGTCCGACCGCATTCCCGACGAGGCGCTGGCCGAGCTGTTCGACAAGGCGCGCTGCATCGTGCTGACCGATGACGACACGCTGAATTCCGGCATCGCGCATCTGGCGCTTCAGGGCGGGGCGATCATCGTCGCGCCGGACACCGCCTATTACCGAGAGGTGCTGCCGCCATCGGGGCACCGGTACTTCTATCAGTCGAACCATATGAGCCTGAAGACGGCGATCCGGCTCAGCTTCAAGCTGGACGCCGAAGGCTATCGCCAGCTGATCGGCTCCTACATGCGCCGGGCGCAGTACGTGAACAGCGACCGCATCAGCGACGCGCTGTTCGGGATCTTCGAGGCGATGCTGGAGAAGGGCCCGGCGGGGGTGGACGCCGAGGCGGCGCCGGCCGAGCTGGAGGATTCGTGAGCGCCGACGCCGGGGCGCCCGCCTCCCCGGCCGTCGCGTAAAGCCGGCCGCCCGTCGCGGTTCGCCCCGCAGCCGGCCTCAATGCCGGCCGCCCGGGCTGATCGCCCCGGAAACCGCCGCCAGTCAGAGGCGATTCAGAGGCGATAGAGGATCTGGTCGGTCCAGAAGCGCTCCAGCCGCTGCAGCGCCTTGTTGATCACCTGGAAGTCCTGCGATCCGATGCCGCCGATCTGCTCGATGGTGGCGATGTGCTTGGCGTAGAGCGAGGCCACGATGTCGCGCACCTCCTCGCCCTTGCGGGTCAGGCTGATGCGCACCGCCCGGCGATCGACGCGGGAGCGCTGGTGGTCGAGATAGCCGGTCTCGACGAGCTTCTTCAGATTGTAGGAGACGTTGGCGCCGAGATAATAGCCGCGCGTGCGCAACTCGCCGGCGGTCAGCTCGGAATCGCCGATGTTGAACAAGAGCAGCGCCTGCACCGGGTTGACGTCGTCGCGACCGCGCCGGTCGAACTCGTCCTTCACCACGTCGAGCAGACGGCGATGCAGCCGCTCAACCAGCGTCATCGCCTCATGATAGAGCGGCGTGATCGGGTCCTGCGGCACTTCGTCGGGTACGGGCGTCAGGGCCCGCGCAGCGCTTCTCATCTCGACACCCCGGCTCGACGTCATGGGGATTCTTCCCCTTGGGGACTTCTCCCTCTGTCGTTCCATATTCCGGGGTGCGTCTGAAAGCCCGTTTAAGCGGAAGGCTGAATCGAATCCAAACGTCTATGGCTTACAAAGGGTTAAGCCTCAGCGTTCCGCCTCGCGGCCGGCCTTGTAGGTGAGCCAGGCATAGACCGCCACCAGCACGGTCTCGACGGCGGCGACGATGACCAGCCGGCCGACGCCCTCCGGTGCCGAGACGTTGATCAGGATCTGCACCATGGCGGTGACCAGCCACAGCACCACGCCCCAGGCGGCGCCCAGCCACAGCCCCACCGCCGCCACCGGATTCATGATCGCCGCCCAGATCACCGCCGATTGGGCGGCCAGCGACAGCATCTCGAAGCGGCTGGTCTCGCCGTCCCAGACCCCGCAGATCAGCGTCCAGCTGTACACGGTCTTGATCAGCAGGAGCCCGGCCAGCCCGCGCAGATAGAGCAGCACCCGCCGCTGCCAGGGCGGCATGGCGGCGCCGGCGGGGCCGAGGGTGGCGTCGATCGGGTCGTAGAGTGTGCTCATTCTGCCTCAATAGCGGAAATTCGCGTCACGTCAGCAGCAAATCGTCGGGGAGAGGCTCGTCGAACATCGCCGCGACGGCGGCGGGGTCGACCTCGTCGAGGGTCGCGGGCTGCCAGCGCGGTGCCTGGTCCTTGTCCACCAGCACCGCCCGCACCCCTTCATAAAAGTCGTGCTGGGAGAGCAGCCGCGTCACCATGCGGAACTCCAGCGTCAGGCAGCCGGCGAGATCGTGGGCGAGGCCGCGCTGCATCTGCGCGAAGGCGATGTGCACGCTGGTCGGCGAGGCCCGGCGGATCGTCTCCGCCTGCTTGGCGGCGAATTCGCCCTCCACGCCCTCCAGCGTAGCGGCATGGTCGAGCGCCGCCATCACCGCCGCCACGCTGCCGCCGGCGAACACACGGTCGATGGTGGGAAACAGCGGGCCGAGCGGCGGCGGTGGCGGCACCACGGAAAACCGCGCCAGCAGCGGCTCCACCGCATCGCCGGCGGCGAGCGCGGCGACGAGGTCCGGCCAGCGCTCCGCCGGCACGTGATGGGTGTAGAGGCCGAGCGCCATGGCGTCGGCCATGCCGATGCGCGCGCCGGTCATGGCGAGCCAGGTGCCGCTCCAGCCCGGCAGGCGCGGCAGCACATAGGTGCCGCCGACATCGGGAAACAGCCCGATCGCCACTTCCGGCATGGCGAAGCCCAGACCTTCCCCGGCGACGCGGTAGCGGGCATGGCCGGAAATGCCGAAGCCGCCACCGAAGCACAGCCCGCCGACCAGCGCGACGAACGGTTTGGGATAGCGCGAGATCAGATGGTTGAGCGGGTATTCGTCGCGCCAGAACCGGCGCGCCTCCTCTACCCGCCCCGCGCGCCCGAGATCGTACATCGCCCGCACGTCGCCGCCGACGCAGAAGGCCCGCTCATGCGCCGAGCGCAGCACCACCACCGACACCGCCGAATCATCGGCCCAGGTGTCGAGCGTCGCCCGCATCGCGCACACCATCTTGTGATCGAGGGCGTTCAGCGCCTTCGGACGGTCCAGCGTGATGATTCCGGCGGTACCCGCGACCTCGAAGCGGATACCGATGGGCTCATTGATCATGCCTGCTCTCCCAGCCGCGCGCCGCCGGGGGGCGCGTCAACGTGACCTGCGACATATTTCGCGCGATTACGCAATCGTCCGGGTGAATATGTCGCCTCAAAGCTTTTATGACGTTATAAGTGTTCGAAACTGGCTTCGAAGAGTGCGCCATGCCCATTCCTTTCGCCCGCCCGCGCCCGGTAAATCTCGACCCGATGGGCCGCACCGACGCTGCCACCCGCCTCGACCTCACCCATCGCCCACGCCGCAACCGCAAGGCGGACTGGACCCGTCGGCTGACGCGCGAGAACACGCTGACCGTCGCCGACCTCATCTGGCCGATCTTCGTCATGGACGGTTCGGAGGCCCGCACCCCGGTCTCCTCCATGCCCGGCGTCGAGCGGCTGTCGGTCGACCAGGCGGTGCGCGAAGCCGAGCACGCGGCGAAGCTCGGCATTCCCGCGCTGGCGCTGTTTCCCTACACCGATCCCGCGCTGCGCACCGTCGACGGGCGCGAGGCGCTGAACCGCGACAATCTGGTGTGCCGCGCGCTGCGCGCCATCAAGGACGCGGTGCCGGAGATCGGCCTCATCACCGACGTGGCGCTCGACCCCTATACCAGCCACGGCCATGACGGCCTGCTGTCGCCGGATGGCCGCATCCTCAACGACGAGACCATTGCGGTGCTGATCGAGCAGTCGCTGGTGCAGGCCGATGCCGGCGCCGACGTCATCGCGCCGTCGGACATGATGGACGGCCGGGTCGGCGCCATCCGCCGGGCGCTGGACGCCGAGGGCCATCTCGACGCGCAGATCCTCGCCTACAGCGCCAAATATGCCTCGGCCTTCTACGGTCCCTTCCGCGACGCGGTCGGCTCGACCGGCTGCCTCAAGGGCGACAAGCGCACCTACCAGATGGATCCCGCCAACGGCACCGAAGCGCTGCGCGAGGCCGCCCTCGACATCGAGGAAGGCGCGGACATGCTGATGGTGAAGCCGGGCCTGCCCTATCTCGACATCGTCTGGCGGCTGAAGGACACGTTCGGCTTGCCGACCTTCGCCTATCAGGTGTCCGGCGAATACGCGATGATCGAGGCGGCGGCGCGCAATGGCTGGCTCGACGGCGAGAAGGCGATGATGGAGAGCCTGATGGCCTTCAAGCGCGCCGGCGCCGACGGCGTGCTCACCTATTTCGCCCCTCGCGTCGCCGAGAAGCTCGCCCGCGAGGCCTGATCCACGCCGGACCGGCGCCGGACCAGCGCCTTGGTTGAAATCGCCGGTCCATGCGCCTCATCGTCCACCTCACCGTCCTCTGCCTCGGCCTGCTGCTGGCGGGCTGCGGCTCGGTGATCGACGCCGATCAGGCACGCATCTGCCGCGATATCGTCCCCGCCCTGTATGACGATGACGTGGTCATCGACGAGGTGTCGCTCGCCCCGGTTCCCGGCGCGGACGCGCTCAGATTGACCTATAGGGCGCGCCTCGGCTCGCGCGCGGTGCCGCACTGGGTCATCTGTTCCTTCGCCGGGCAGACCGGTGCCGCCCGCGCGACGCTGACCGCGCTCGACACGGATCGCGGCCCGCTAAGTGACGTGAAACTCTACATAATCAAGCGCTGGTGGCTGACCGCAGCGCCGTCCCGCGCACCACCGGCCGCCTGGCTGAGCCTATCGAAGCGGCAGGCCTACTGGCTGCAGCAGGCGATAAACGGCACCACCCTGGCCGGCATTTACGGCCTGGTCGCCACCGGTTTCGCCCTGGTGCACGGGCTGCTGGGCCGCATCAATCTCGCCTTCGGGGAAATCGCCGTCGCCGGCGGCGTCTATCTGCTCATCGCGGTTGGTCTCGAAAGCCTGGCCGGACGGCTCGGCCCCGGCACGCTGGGGCTTGCGGTGGCCATCGGGATTCTGTTTGCAATGTCAATCAGTTGGCTGGTAGGTCGCCAGGTCGTCGTGCCGCTCGCCACCTCGACGACCTCGCCACAAACGGTGCTGATCGGCACCGTCGCCGTCGCCATCGTGCTGGCTGAGGCGGCGCGCATCACCGCGCCGGACCGGCTGAACTGGCTGCCGCCGCTGCTCAACATTCCCGTCCCGCTCGCCGGCGAAACCGGCTTCGTCGCAACGGTGACGGCCGCGCAGATGCTCGCCGCCGGCATGAGCCTGACCGGCGCCTCCACTGTGCTGGGCCTGATGGAATTCACCCGTTTCGGCCGCGCCTGGCGCGCCCATGCCGACGATCCGCTGATGGCGGCGCTTCTCGGTGTTCGGGTTCCCGCCCTGCGCGACGGCACCTTCCTCATTGCCGGGGCCGCCGCAGGGCTTGCCGGCGCGGTCAGCGTGATCGCCTATGGTACGGTTCAACCGGGTGAAGGCTTGGCCATCACGCTCAAAGCCTTGATTTCGGCCATTATCGGGGGCATTGGCTCTGTGCCGGGCGCCTTTCTCGGCGCCGTCATCGTCGCCGGCGTCGAAATCGTGTGGTCGGCGAGCTTCGATATCGTGTATCGCGATCTCGTCATCTATGCCCTTCTGGTCGCCTTTCTTGTCTTGAGGCCGGGCGGGCTTCTCAACAATGCGGCCCCACGGCCGCGCGAAATCTGAGTGGTTTCATGACCTTACCCGTATCTCCCGCCGATATCGCCGCAGCTCGCCATGTGCTGACCGGCGCGGTGCTGCGCACGCCCACGCTGCCGGCGCCGCGCCTGTCGGCGATTACGGGGGCGCACGTCTTCGTCAAGTACGAGAACCTGCAGGTCACCGCGAGCTTCAAGGAACGGGGTGCGCTGGTGAAGCTCGCCAGCCTCAGCGCCGAGGAGCGCGCGCATGGCGTGGTCGCCATGTCGGCCGGCAACCATGCGCAGGCGGTCGCCTATCACGCCGCCCGTCTCGGCATCCGCGCCACCATCGTCATGCCGAAGTTCACGCCGATCGTGAAGGTCGCCGCCACCGAGGCGCATGGCGCCCGCGTGGTGCTGCATGGCGAGACGGTGGCCGATGCCAGCGAGGAGGCCGATCGCCTCGCCCGCGCCGAGAACCTCGTCTGGGTGCATCCCTATGACGATCGCCACGTCATCGCCGGCCAGGGCTCCATCGCCGCCGAGATGCTGGAGGACGCGCCGGATCTCGATGTCCTGCTGGTGCCGATCGGCGGCGGCGGGCTGATCTCCGGCATGGCGGTGGCCGCCCGCCATGTCCGCCCCGACATCGAGTTGATCGGCGTCGAGACCACGCTCTACCCGTCGATGTGGAACGCGCTGCACCAGCAGAGCCTGCCCTGCGAGGGCACCACGCTCGCCGAGGGCATTGCGGTGAAGAATGTCGGCGCGCTCACCCGCGAGATCGTCTCGGCCCTGGTGTCGGACGTGGTGCTGGTGGACGAGCCGACCTTCGAGCGGGCGGTGAACCTGTTCCTCACCCAGCAGAAGACCCTGGCCGAGGGCGCCGGCGCCGGCGGCCTCGCGGCGCTGCTGGCCGAGCCGGAACGCTATCGCGGCCGCAATGTCGGTCTCGTGGTCTCCGGCGGCAACATCGATCCGCGCACCGTCGCCTCGATCATGCTGCGGGAGCTTGAGCGCGAGGAGCGCATCGTCTCCTTCCGCTTCTCCATGCTCGACCGGCCGGGCGAGCTCGGCATCATCTCGACGCTGCTCGGCAAGCTCGGCGCCAACATTCTGGAAGTGGAGCACAAGCGCCATTTCCTCGATGTACACGCCAAGGGCGCGCGGCTCGACGTGACGGTCGAGACCCGCGACCGCGCCCATGCAGACAATGTGCACCGGGCGCTGCTCGCCGACGGCATGGACGTGGTGCGCATCGACTGGCAGTCGGGCAACTAGGCCTGACCGCCTGTGCAGGCTCTTGCCTGCGCGGCGCCCGAAGGCCATTTGTGAAGGGACCGTCCCTGGAGACCTCCATGTCCGATCCCTTCGCATTTGGCGGCCCCGCCGAGTCCAGGCCCTACGCCTACGATCCCGTCGCCGAGCCGGAATATTTCCGTGGCGTATTGTGGCGGCGCTTCTTTGCCTTTGTGATCGACGCACTGATCATCTGCGTGCCGATGGGCGTGGCGGCGCTGGTCATCTTCGTTTCCGGCTTCGTGACCTTCGGCCTCGGCTGGATGCTGTTCGGCCTCTTGAGCCCGGCCTTCGCCATCTGGGCGCTGGTCTATAGCGGACTGACGCTGGGCGGACGCGAATCGGCCACCATCGGCATGCGGGTGATGGAGATCGAGATGCGCCTCTGGTACGGCGCGCCGATGTATTCGCTGCTCGCCGTGCTGAGCGTGGTGCTGTTCTGGGTCTCGTTCAGCGTGCTGACGCCTTTGGTGGTGATCATCGCCCTGTTCAACAGCCGCAAGCGTTTGCTGCACGATCTGCTGCTCGGCACCGTGGTCACCAACACCGAGGCCCGGGCGGGCGCGCTGCGCCGACGCTGACACATTCACGCGATACGCATTTCTGCCTTTGACGCCGGGACCGGCTCGCGCGATCCTCTCAGTAGTCGAACATCGAAACGGCCGTGACGGAACACTCTCGCGATACGCCGCAATTCTACCTGACGGCTCCCTCTCCTTGCCCCTATCTGCCGGGTCGCGAGGAGCGCAAGGTGTTTACCCATTTGGTCGGCGAGCGGGCGACCCAGCTCAACGACGTGCTGACGCATGGCGGCTTCCGGCGCAGCCAGTCCATCGCCTATCGCCCGGCCTGCGAGCATTGCCGGGCCTGCGTGTCGGTGCGCATCGTCGTCAACGACTTCCAGCCGTCACGCCGTTTCCGCCGGGTGGCCAAGCACAATGACGACCTCGTCGGCGACATGCGGGCGGCGGTGCCCACCGCCGAGCAATATTCGCTGTTCCGCGCCTATCTCGACAGCCGCCATGGCGATGGCGGCATGGCCGACATGACCGTGCTCGACTACGCCATGATGGTCGAGGACAGCCATGTTCGGACCCGGCTGGTGGAATACCGCCGGCGCGGCCCGGATACCGCCATCCATGGGCGCGGACAGGGTGCGCTCTATGCGGTGGCACTGACCGACGTCCTCGCCGACGGCCTGTCCATGGTCTACTCGTTCTATGAGCCGGACGAAGCCGCGCGCTCGATCGGCACCTACGTCATCCTCGATCACGTCGCCAAGGCCAAGGCGATGGGCCTGCCCTATGTCTATCTCGGCTACTGGGTCGATGGCTCCACGAAGATGGGCTACAAGAGCCAGTTCCTGCCGCAGGAGCGCCTGACCGCGCATGGCTGGGAGCGGGTCGCTGCCGCCGAATAGGCGACAACCCCAGCCTTTCCATTAGCCAACGAAGCTCTAAAACAGCAGGCCAACACTTTGCGAGACAAGGCTTCCTGCTTCGTCAAAACCGATTGTTGCGCGGGAAACCCTTAGGCGGCAAACGACCGGCACTGGCCCGTTCGCCACGCCATTCCGTCAGGTCCGCCACCGTCCAGGTACGTCCCGACGTATCCACCCAGGTCAGGCCATCGGCGAGCGTGAATACCTTGAGGTCGGACATCTGCCCGTCCTTGTAGCGCTGCAGCCGAACGCCGCGCCCGCGCGTCATCTCCGGGATCTGCGACAGCGGGAACACCAGCAGCTTGCGGTTCTCGCCGATCACCGCGACGCTGTCGCCGGCAGCGACCACCAGCCGGGCAGCGTCCTGTGCGTCGACGGTCAGCACCTGCTTGCCCTTGCGGGTATTGGCGACGCATTCGTCCTCGGCGACGACGAAGCCCCTGCCCTCCTTCGCCACCACCAAGAGCTTGCGCCCGCCCTGATAGGGCTGAACGTCGACCACGTCGGCTTCCTGCTCGAGGTCAATCGACAGGCGCAGCGGTTCGCCATGGCCACGCCCGCCCGGCAGCTTGGAAGCGTCGAGCGTATAGAAGCGGCCATTGGTGGCGAAGACCAAGAGCTTGGAGGTGGTCTCGGCGAAGAAGCTCAGCTTGAGCTGGTCGTCGCCCTTGAAGGCCAGCGAGGAGAGGTCCGCGACATGCCCCTTCAGCGCACGGATCCAGCCCTTCTGCGAGACGACGACGGTGATCGGCTCGCGCTCCACCAGCGCCTCGCTCACCGCGTCGGCGCCATGGGCGGCCGCCTCGCCGAAATCGGTGCGGCGCCGGCCGAGCTCGGTGTCCGGCCCGAACGCCTTGCGGGTCTCGCTGATCTGCCAGGCCACCGTCTTCCACTGGCGCGCCTCGGAGCCGAGCAGTTTCTCGATGCCGTCCTTCTCTTTGGACAGCGCGTCGTGCTCCTTGCGGATCTCGAATTCCTCGAGCCGGCGCAAGGACCGCAGGCGCATGTTGAGGATAGCCTCGGCCTGTACCTCGGTGAGTTCGAAGCGCGCCATCAAAGCGGGCTTCGGCTCGTCCTCCTCGCGGATGATGCGGATCACCTCGTCGAGGTTGAGATAGGCGATCAGATAGCCGCCAAGCACTTCCAGCCGGTGCTCGATCTCGGCCAGCCGGTGGCGCGAGCGGCGCAGCAGCACGTCACGGCGATGGTCCAGCCATTCGCGCAGCGCCTCGGCGAGGCTGACCACCTTCGGCACCAGCCCGCCGACCAGCACGTTCATGTTGAGCGGGAAGCGCGTCTCGAGCTCGGTGAGCTTGAACAGGCTCTCCATCATCAGCTCGGCGTCGACATTGCGCGCCCGCGGCTCCAGCACGAGGCGTACATCCTCGGCGGATTCGTCGCGCACATCGGCGAGCAGCGGCAGCTTCTTCTCGTTGAGAAGGTCGGCAATCTTCTCGACCAGCCGCGACTTGGCGACGCCGTACGGGATCTCGGTGACGACGACGACATAGGTGCCGCGCCCGGTCTCCTCCTTGTGCCAGCGCGCGCGCAGGCGGAAGCCGCCGCGGCCGGTGGCATAGGCATCCGCCATAGAGGCGGGGGATTCGATCACCACGCCGCCGGTCGGGAAGTCCGGCCCCTTCACATAGGCGAGCAGGTCGTCGGTGGTCGCCTGCGGGTGCTCGATCAGGTGCAGGCAGGCGTCGAACAGCTCGGCGGCGTTGTGCGGCGGGATCGAGGTCGCCATGCCCACCGCGATACCGGTCGAGCCGTTGGCTAGCAGGTTGGGGAAGCCGCCCGGCAGTACCACCGGCTCTTCCGCCGTGCCGTCATAATTGGGACGGAAGGTGACCGCGTCCTCATCGATGCCGTCGAGGATCAGCCGCGCCACCTCGGTCAGCCGCGCCTCGGTGTAGCGCTCGGCCGCGGCATTGTCGCCGTCGATATTGCCGAAATTGCCTTGGCCGTCGACCAGCGGATAGCGCTGGGCGAAATCCTGCGCCAGGCGCACCATGGCATCGTAGATCGCCATGTTGCCGTGCGGATGGAAGGAACCCATCACGTCGCCGACGATCTTGGCGCTCTTGCGGAAGCCGCCGCCGGGATCGAGGCGCAGCAGCCGCATGCCGTAGAGGATGCGGCGATGCACCGGCTTCAGCCCGTCACGCGCATCCGGCAGCGCCCGGTGCATGATGGTCGACAGCGCATAGGCGAGATAGCGCTCCTCGAGCGCGGCCTTCAGGCCGACAGGCTCGATGATGCCGTCGTCAGTCGGAATCGGTCCCTCTCCCATGGTCCCTCGCTAGCGCGAATAGGCGACAAGAACAAGACGCGAACACGCTGGGCGTGACGCTATCCAAAGGCTTGTGGCGTCAAAGAAACAGTGCCCCGCCTACAGCTCCCGCCGCCGGGCCGGCACCTCGCGCAGCACCGCCTGGAGGAAGGCCGCCCGCGCGTCAGGCATCGGCGCCCCCCGCGGCTCGAACACCCGGCGGGCGAGGAAATAGCCGGTCAACTCGAAGGCGGCGCGCAGATCGTCCCCGATCGGCGCCTCCGCCACCTCGCCGATGAGGAAGAAGGGCAGCGGGAAGAGTTGCGCCCGCCATGGCTCGCCGGCATCGCGGCTCACCGCCCGGCCGGATTTCGGCGAGACATAGAGTAGGTCGTTGCGCCCGCCGGTCGCCGCGCAGCTGTCGAGCTCGAGCCCGAAGCCGAGTTCGGCCAGCATGGCGAGCTCGAAGCGCGCCAGCAGCATGCCGGCCAACGACGGCTCGTCGAGATGCTCGATCACCGCCTCCAGCGTCGCATAGAGCTCGGGATGCGGGTCGCGCTCGGGCAGTTGCCGGACCAGGCTGCCGAGATGGCTGATCGCGAAGGCCGAATGCGCCCGCTGCATCAGCCGCTCGGCGCGCGCCTGCGTGACCTCCAGGGTGAAAGCACCAAGCTGCTCGTCGAGCCGCGCCCGCCAGGCGACCTGCACACTGTTGCCCGGCTGCAGCGAGGGCGCCTGCCGGCGCGATCCGCCGCCGCGCACCAAGCCAAGATGGCGCCCATGCGAGGCGGTGAGCAGCTCGACGATGGCATTCGCCTCGCCATGCCGGCGAAGCCCCAGGATGATGCCGTCGTCGGTCCATTCCATCGCGGCGCCCTGCCCCGCTTCCGCGCCGGGCTAGTCGGAGCCGGGGAATTCGAGCCCCATCTCGCGATAGCGCTCGGGATCATCGGCCCAGTTTTCGCGCACCTTCACGAACAGGAAGAGATGCACGGGCTGCTCCACGATCTCGGTCAGCTCCTTGCGCGCCGCCATGGAGATCGCCTTGATGGTCTCGCCGCCCTTGCCGAGCACGATCTTCCGCTGGCTCTCGCGCTCCACGAAGATGGTCTGCTCGATGCGCACCGAGCCGTCCTTGCGCTCCTGCCAGCTGTCGGTCTCCACCGTCGAGCGGTAGGGCAACTCCTCGTGCAGGCGATGGAACAGCTTCTCGCGGGTGATCTCGGCAGCCAGCATGCGCATCGGCGCGTCGGAGATCTGGTCCTCCGGATAGAGCCACGGCCCCTCCGGCAGCACCTCGACCAGCCATTTGCGCAGCTCGGCGAGCCCGTCGCCGGCCAGCGCCGACACCATGAACAGCCGGTCGAAGGCCAGCTGTTCGGCCACCTTGGCGGCGAGTTCCAGCAGGCTCTCGCGCTTGACCAGGTCGATCTTGTTGAGGACGACCGCGCGCGGACGCCGCACCTCGGCGAGGCCGCGCAGGATCGCCTCGACCTCCTCGGTGATGCCCACGCGGGCGTCGATGAGCAGCGCCACCGCATCGGCATCGCCGGCCCCGCCCCAGGCGGAGCGCACCATCGCCTTCTCCAGCCGGCGCTTGGGCGCGAAGATGCCGGGCGTGTCGACCAGCACGATCTGCGTGGTGCCTTCCAGCGCGATGCCGCGCACCAGCGCGCGCGTCGTCTGCACCTTGTGCGAGACGATCGACACCTTGGTGCCGACCAGCGCATTGGTCAGCGTCGACTTGCCGGCATTCGGCGCGCCGATCAGGGCGACGAAGCCGCAGCGTGTGGCGGCTTCAGGCGTGGCGCCGGGACCGGCGTCTGTATCGTTCATCAATTTACCCGTTCGAGAAACGCGGCGGCCGCAGCCTTCTGGGCGCCCTGCTTGGAGGAACCGACGCCCTCCATCGGCTCCCATCCCGGCACTTCGACCGCAATGCGGAACTGTGGATTATGATCCGGTCCCTCGCGCTCGACCAGACGATAATGCGGCGGCGGCAATCCGCGCGCCTGCGCCCATTCCTGCAAGGCCGTCTTGGGGTCGCGCCCGGCGCTGCCGTGTCGCTGCAGCCGGGGCCGCCAGAAACGCTCCACCAGCTTTTCCGCCGCCGGGAAACCGGCATCGAGATAGACCGCCGCCAGCACCGCCTCGGTGATGTCGGCGAGGATGGCCTGCCGGTGGCGCCCGCCGGTGCGTTCCTCGCCGGCGCCGAGCCGGACGAAGGGAGCGATCCCCATCTCCTGCGCCACCTCGGCACAGGCCTCCTCGCAGACGAGGTCGGAAAGCCGCCGCGACAGCTCGCCTTCCTCGGCATCGGGATAGGCGCGGTAAAGCATGTCGGAGACCACAAGCCCGAGCACGTGGTCTCCGAGGAATTCCAGCCGCTGATAGGATTTCACCCGCGCCCGGCTGCCCTGCACCCCGGTCACCGCGCTGATATGGGTCAGCGCCAGCGCGAGGTGTCCGATATCGGCGAAGACGTGGCCGAGCGACTGCTCCAGAGCGCCGAGCCCGTCGCGGGCGCCGCCCTCTTTGGAAGCGCGGCTCATCGCACGAAGGAGAAGATGCGGTCCCAGCGTACCGTCCAGGGCCACTTCCACACCTGCCAGGCCGCCTCGCCTTCCTTCACCGAGAAGAAGATCATCTGCGCGCGGCCGATCAGGTTCTCATAGGGCACGTAGCCGACCTGGCTGAGCACCCGCGAATCGGTGGAATTGTCGCGGTTGTCGCCCATCATGAAATAATGGCCGGGCGGCACCTGGTAGACGGGCGTGTTGTCGTAGAAGCCGTTATCGACGAGATCGAGCGTGTTGTAGCTGACGCCGTTGGGCAGCGTCTCGCGCCACACCTTCACGCGCTGCACGCGGCCACCGCCCTCGTCGTCCATCCAGTAGCCGGCATCCTCGCGCTTCACCGGCTCGCCGTTGATGTGCAGCACGCCGCCGATCATCTGGATCTGGTCGCCCGGCAGGCCGATGACGCGCTTGATGTAATCGGTGCTCTCGTCGCGCGGCAGCTTGAACACCACCACGTCGCCACGGTTCGGCGTCGAGCCGAGGATGCGCCCGTCGAACAGCGGCGGCGAGAGCGGCAGCGAGAAGCGGCTATAGCCGTAGCTGAACTTCGACACGAAGAGATAGTCGCCGACCAGCAGCGTCTCCTTCATCGAGCCGGATGGAATGTTGAATGGCTGGAACAGGAAGGTGCGGATGATGAGGGCGATCAGAAAGGCCTGTAGAATGACCTTGGCCGTTTCGCCCAGGCCGCCTTCCTTCTTCTTCGGTTCGGTCGTTGCGCTCATGTGCTTTCCGCTAGGCCGCGCTTCGGCTGCCGCCGGCACGGCACCCCTGTATCGAGGCCATCGGGCTCCTATAGCCGCTCGCCACGCCTGCGGCAACGCGCGCTCTTCACGATCGCCGGAGCTTACGCTCCGGGACTTGGCGACCCGCTCGGCACCGCGCTGATGATCACGAAGGCCTGGGCGATCGGCCCGTCATCGGTGATGGTCAGATCGATGCGCGCCTCGTAGCCCGGCGGCGTCATCGCCTCGAGCCGCGCCTTGGCACCGCCGGTCAACAGCAGGGTGGGACGGCCGGACGGCAGGTTCACCACCCCCATGTCGCGCCAGAACACGCCCTGCGACAGCCCGGTGCCGAGCGCCTTGGAGCATGCCTCCTTAGCGGCGAAGCGCTTGGCGTAGCTCTCGGCCCGGCGCACCCGCCGGTCCGACTTCGCCCGCTCGACCGGGGTGAACACGCGCTCGACGAAACGCTCGCCGTGGCGCTCCAGCACCTCGGCGACGCGGCGGGCGTCGGTGATGTCGGAGCCGATACCCAGGATCATGCCGCCCTCGCCCGTTCCACCTCAGGCCGCCTTGCCGGCGCGCAACTGCGCCCGGCCGCGCGCCATCGCGGCGCGCATGCGGCGGATTGCCGTCTCCAGCCCTTCGAAGATCGCTTCGCCGATCAGGAAATGGCCAATATTGAGCTCGCGCACATGGCCATTGGCGGCGATGATCTCGGCGGTCTCGTAGTCGAGGCCGTGACCGGCATGGACTTCGAGCCCGAGCATCGTCGCCTGCTCCGCCGCGCGGGTGAGCCGCTCCAGCTCGGCGGTGGCCTCCTCGCGGTGGCCGGCGACGCGATGGTCGCACCAGGCGCCGGTATGCAGCTCGATCACGGCGGCGCCGATATCGGCGGCGCGCACGATCTGGTCGGCATCCGGGGCGATGAACAGCGACACCCGAATCCCGGCGGCCGCCAGCCGCTCCACGCGGTGCGCGAGGTCGATGCCGCCACCTACGACGTCGAGTCCGCCCTCGGTGGTGCGTTCCTCGCGCCGCTCCGGCACCAGGCAGCAGGCATGCGGCCGCAGTTCCGTGGCGATGGCGACCATCTCGTGCGTCGCCGCCATCTCGAAATTGAGCGGAATGGTCAGCGTCTCGCGCAGGCGGCGCATGTCGTCGTCGCGAATGTGGCGACGGTCCTCGCGCAGATGCGCGGTGATGCCGTCGGCGCCCGCGGCAGCGGCGAGCGCCGCGGCCCGCAGCGGATCGGGCAACGCACCGCCGCGCGCATTGCGCACCGTCGCGACGTGGTCGATGTTCACGCCCAGCCGGATCGGCGGCACCGTGACGAGAGCGGCGGCGCTGCTCATGCCTTCGCTCCCTGGATGCCGCGGCTGCCCGGCTTCACCGCCGGCAGGGCGGCGAGTTCGGGCGGCAGCTTGTCCGGCTCGTAATTGGGAATGTCGAGGCTGACCAGCGTCACCAGCGGCACACCGAGATCGGCCTTGCCGCCGGAGCGATCGATCAGGCAGGCGGCACCGACGATCGTGCCCGGGTGATGGGCGATGGAGGCGAGGCATTCGCGCGACGACAGGCCGGTGGTGACGATGTCCTCCACCATCAGCACCCGCGCGCCCTCGGGAATGGCGAAGCCGCGCCGCAGCACGAACTGGCCGTCCTCGCGCTCGACAAACACCGCCTTGGCGCCGAGATGGCGGGCGGTCTCGTAGCCGGGGATGATGCCGCCCATGGCGGGCGAGACGACATAGTCGATCGGGCCGAAGGCCGCCTGCGCCTTCTCGGCCAGCGCCCGGCACAGACGCTCGGTGCGGGCGGGATCCATGAAGATGAACATCTTCTGCAGGAACACCGAGCTGCGCAGCCCGGAGGAGAGGATGAAATGTCCCTCGAGCAGGGCGCCAGCGGCGCGGAACTCGGCGAGGACCTCGTCTTGGGTCATGGCGGCAAACCGATCGAATGATTGAACCGGCGGGTGATAGCCCATCCGCCGGTCCACGTCACGTCGCTCGCATCGCTGTGCGCCTCAGGCAGCGACCGGTTCGGCCACCGCCATCTCGTCGGTCCACACCTCGAAGCTGGAGAGCTGGTGCGGCCCGAAGGTGCAGATGATCGGCACGTCGGTAGCGTCGCGCCCGCGCGCCATCACCACCCTTCCGGTGCGCGGCACGTTGTGGCGGGCATCGAAACTGTACCAGCGGCCGTCGAGATAGGCCTCGAACCAGGCGCTGAAATCCATCGGCGCCGGGTCGCGCGGCACGCCGATATCGCCGAGATAGCCCGTGCAGTAGCGCGCCGGAATGTTCATCGCCCGGCACAGGGTGATCGCCAGATGCGCGAAGTCGCGGCAGACGCCATGCTTCTGCGCCATCACGCCGGCGGCCGAGCGGGTGCAATCGGCATGCGGATAGCCGAACTCGATATGGTCGTGCACGAAGTCGCAAATGGCCTGCACCCGCGCCCAGCCCTCCGGCACATGGCCAAAGCGCGTCCACGCCTCGCCGGCGAGCAGGTCGGTCTCGCAGTAGCGGCTGCCGAGCAGGAACACCATCACCTCCTCGGGCAACTCGTCGAGCGGCGACTGCCGGGCGGCGACGTTGACCACATCGATGGTACCGGGGTCGTGGATGACGCCGTGATGCTCGATCTCGGTGCGTCCGGCCGGCAGCACGGCACGCCGGCGCACATTGCCGAACATGTCGAGCGACATCGCGTTGGACAGCGTGCTATGCGCGCCGCCACGCAGGAACATCGGCGACTGCACGATGATGTCCCGGTGGCGGGAGCTGTGAATGTCGACGGCGAACGTCGCCGGTGTCGGATTGGCGCAATCCAGCGCCATCCGAAATCCATATCGGATCCGCATACTTGTTCAATCCTGTCTCGAGGGGCGCGGCCGCCTCAGCGGGAGGCACGGCCATGGCGGGAGCGAACCCGCACGGAAACCAGCTCGGCGCGGCCGACAAGCGCGTCGACGCGGCCGATGGCCTCCAGAGCGCCGTTGCCCAAGGTACGGCCGCCCAGCTGCTTGATGAAACCGGCGACGATACGCAACGCGCTGTGAACGACATCCACCATCAACGCCTCCTCCATCGCCCGGCCGGTTCGGCCTGTTCGAGGCGACAACGCGATGGGGGCGCCGGGGTTCCGGCGCGACGGCAGGTTGGCGGGCGCGTCAGCCGTTAACGCGCTCGACGCTGGACACGACCGGCCGCGAGCGCAGGTCGGAGAGGATGCCGTTGAGATGGCGCAGGTCGTAGACGCCGATGTCGATCACCATGCGGGTGAAATCCGGCGACCGCGAGGACATGTTGAGGTTCTCGATGTTGCCGTCGCGCTCGCCGATCACCTGGGCGATCTGGCCGAGCGAGCCCGGCTCGTTGGTTGCGACCACCACGATCTGCACCGGGAAGCGCTGCGGATCGCCCTCGTCGACGTCCCAGCGCACGTCGAGCCAGCGCTCCGGCTCCTCCTCGAAATCCTGCAGCGCCGGCGACTGGATCGGGTAGATGGTGATCCCCTCGCCCGGCGTCATGATGCCGACGATGCGGTCTCCCGGCACCGCGCCGCCATTGGGCGCGAAGCGCACCGGCAGCTCGCCGTTTATGCCGCGGATTGGGATGGCGGTCTTGGGGTCGGGCGCGATCTCCACGCCGGGGATCTTGAACTTCAGGCTCTGGCCGCGCTCCAGCTCGAACCAGCCCTCGCCCTTCGGCGCCTGCTTTTCCTCCGGCCGCGGCCCGGTCCATTCCGGATAGAGCGCCTTGACGACGTCGTCGGCCCGCATCTCGCCGAGACCGACCGCCGCATAGACTTCCTCGGTCGTCGTGCGGGCGAGCCGCCCGACCGAGCCGGCCAGCTTCTCGTCCGAGAACGCCTTGCCGGCCCGCGCCATCGCCCGCTCCACCATGCGGCGGCCGAGCCCGGCATATTGCGCGCGCACCGCGACGCGGGTGGCCCGGCGGATCGCCGCGCGCGCCTTGCCGGTGACGACGATGGATTCCCAGGCGGCCGGCGGCGTCGCGCTCGGCGAGGTGATGATCTCCACCTCGTCGCCATTGTGCAGGCGCGACACCAGCGGCGAGACCTTGCCGTTGATCTTGGCGCCGATCGCCATGTTGCCGACCCCGGTATGCACGGCATAGGCGAAGTCGATCGGCGTCGCCCCGCGCGGCAGCGCGATCAGCCGGCCCTTGGGGGTGAAACAGAACACCTGGTCGTGGAACAGCTCGAGCTTGGTGTGCTCGAGGAACTCCTCCGGGCTCGACCCCTCCGCGAGCAGCTCGATGGTGCGGCGCAGCCATGCATAGGCGTTGGAATCGCGTGTGAGCAGGTCCTCTCCCGCCGGCACCGGTTCGCCATCCTTGTCCTTGTAGATGGCATGCGCGGCGATGCCGTATTCGGCGATCTCGTGCATCTGCCTTGTGCGGATCTGCAGCTCGACGCGCTGGCGGCCGGGGCCAACCACCGTGGTGTGTATCGAACGGTAATCGTTCTGCTTCGGGGTCGAGATGTAGTCCTTGAAGCGGCCTGGCACCACGCGCCACTTGGTGTGCACCACGCCGAGCGCCGCGTAGCATTCCGCCACCGAGCCCACCAGCAGGCGGAAGCCATAGATGTCGGAGAGCTGCTCGAAGGCGACGGACTTCTGCTCCATCTTGCGCCAGATGGAATAGGGCCGCTTCTCGCGTCCCTTCACCGTGGCGTTGACGCCCTTCTGGCTCAGCGCGTCGGTCAGTTCCCGCTCGATCGCCGCGACCAGCTCGCCATTGTGGTCCTTCAGCGCGTTCAGCCGGCCGAGGATGGATTCGTAGGCCTCGGGCGACAGCTGGCGGAACGACAAATCCTCCAGCTCCTCGCGCATGTCCTGCATGCCCATGCGCCCGGCGAGCGGCGCATAGATGTCCAGCGTCTCCTGCGCGACGCGGTTCCGCTTTTCCTCCGGCACCCATTTCAGGGTGCGCATGTTGTGCAGCCGGTCGGCCAGCTTGACCAGCAGCACGCGCACGTCGTCGGCGATGGCGAGCAGCAGCTTGCGCAGGTTTTCCGCCTGCTTGGCCTGCTTGGAGACGAGGTCGAGCTTCTTGATCTTGGTCAGGCCCTCGACCAGCGCGCCGATCTGCGGACCGAACCACTTGTCGATCTCGTCGCGGGTGGCGTCGGTATCCTCGATGGTGTCGTGCAGCAGCGCCGCCACGATGGTGGCGTCGTCGAGCTTGAGGTCGGTGAGGATGGCCGCGACTTCGAGCGGGTGCGAGAAATAGGGGTCGCCGGAGGCGCGCTTCTGCGTGCCGTGCGCACGCATGGCATAGACATAGGCGCGATCGAGCAGCGCCTCGTCGGTATTGGGATTATACCGGCGCACGCGCTCGACGAGCTCGTACTGCCGCATCATGACAGGATCTCGCGAGGGGAACGACCCGTCCGTTCCTGACGGCTAGATATGTCCGCGGGCAAGGTCAGCGCAAGCGCCGCAGCGGAAATTCCGCCGTAAAAGCAGCAGCCCGGCACGAGGCCGGGCTGCAAAGGAAAGATCGAAGCTCTTTCGGAAGAGAAGGCCTCAGCCTTCCTCGTCGTCGCTCGGCTCCGGCGGCACCAAGCCCTGGAGGCCGGCCAGCAGCTCTTCCTCGGTCATGCGGTCGAGCATGACGTCGGGATCGTCCGCGCCGCCCTCGCTGCCGCCCGAGGCGATCATCGGAACCGTCTCGGCCTCCGGCTCGTCGACCTCGGTGAATTTCTGCAACGAGTGGATGAGGTCTTCCTTCAGATCCTCCGGCGAGATGGTCTCGTCGGCGATCTCGCGAAGGGCGACGACCGGATTCTTGTCGTTGTCGCGATCGACGGTGATCGGCGAACCCGACGCGATCATGCGCGCGCGGTGGCCGGCCAGAAGGACGAGTTCGAAGCGATTGTCGACCTTGTCGATGCAATCCTCGACGGTGACGCGAGCCATGCTCCGGCACTCCTGTGGGTTAATTCGGAAAGCGCTGCCATATCGCATGCCCGGCGGCAGGGCAAGCGATCCGCCGGATGGTTCCATCACAATCGTGACTTTAGATCGGCATCCGGAACGATTTCACCGCGCATGCGCGCAAAATTGCGCTATGAATCGTTACGGGGCGGAAAGTCAGTTTCGCAAGCGGTCGGCGGAGCTTCATTTGGACGTATTTTCAGGTAAACGCCGTAATGGTTCAACCCATGGAAAAGATTGCCTTATTTATTGATGGCGCCAATCTCTATTCAGCAACGAAGTCCCTTGGTTTCGATATTGATTACAAGCGGCTTCTCAAGGAATTTCAGAGCCATGGATACGTATTGAGGGCATTTTATTACACAACCCTCGTCGAAGATAATGAGTACTCTTCAATCCGCCCGCTGCTAGACTGGCTGGATTACAATGGGTATTCGGTGGTAACCAAGCCGGCACGGGAATTCACCGACAACCAGGGACGTCGGCGGGTGCGTGGCAATATGGACATCGAGCTCGCCGTCAATGCGATGGAGCTCGCGGCCCATGTCGATCACATCGTGCTGTTCTCCGGCGACGGCGATTTCCGTTCGCTGGTCGAAGCGGTGCAGCGCAAAGGCGTGCGGGTGAGCGTGGTCTCCAGCGTCAACACGCAGCCTCCGATGATCGCCGACGAACTGCGTCGCCAGGCCGATACCTTCATCGACCTCGTCGACCTCCAGGCGCGCATCGGCCGCGATCCGAACGAGCGGGCCGGCCGCATGAGCGAGCCTCCCCGCTTCATGGAGCGGCGTGGTCCGGCACCGAGCGTCGGCGGCGACGAAGAGCTCGCCAACCGGTGATGGTGCGCGCAGTAGCGACCGCGCCGGTGGCGGAGCCGGCGCGGGACTGCCCGCTATGCCCTCGACTCGTGGCGTTCCGCGAGCAGTGGCGTGCGGCCGAGCCCGGCTGGCACAATGCCCCGGTGCCGTCCTTCGGGCCGGAAGACGGCCGGCTTTTGATCGTCGGGCTGGCCCCCGGGGTGCGTGGCGCCAACCGCACCGGCCGCCCCTTCACCGGCGACTATGCCGGCGAACTGCTCTACGACACGCTGATCCGCTTCGGCTTCGCCACCGGCAGGTTCGAGGCGCGTCCCGACGACACGCTGCGGCTGAAAGACGCGCGCCTCACCAATGCCGTGCGCTGCGTGCCGCCGGAGAACAAGCCGACCACCGAGGAAATGCGCCGGTGCCGCCCCTTCCTCGCCGCCACCATCGCCCAGCTGCCGAATCTTGGCGCCATCGTCGCGCTTGGCAAGATCGCGCATGACCAGGTGCTGGCCGCGCATGGCGAGAAGCTGTCGCACCACAAATTCGCGCATGGCGCGGTGCACAGGCTCGGCAATGTGGTGCTGTTCGACAGCTATCACTGCTCCCGCTACAACACGAATACCGGCGTGCTGACCCCGGAAATGTTCCGCACCGTCTTCGCCGCCGTGCGGGCGCATGTCGACGCCCTCGCCTGATCAGGGCGCGACGGGCGCCCACAGCACGTCCTCGATGCGCCGCGCGCCGGTCGCCAGCAGCACCAGCCGGTCGAGCCCGAGCGCGATGCCGGACGCTTCCGGCATCCGCGCCAGCGCGGCGAGGAAATCCTCGTCGATCGGGTAGCGCTCGCCATAGAGCCGCTGCTTCTCGTCCATCCAGCCGACGAAGCGCCGCCGCTGCTCCTCGGCGTCTGTGAGCTCGCCAAAGGCATTGGCGAGCTCGACGCCGCAGACATAGAGCTCGAACCGCTCCGCTACGCGCGGATCGCCGGGCTTGGGCCGGGCGAGCGCCGCTTCGCTGATCGGGTACTCGCACAGGATGGTCGGGCGGCCGATGCCGAGGAACGGCTCGATCTTCTCCACCATCACCCGGGTGAAGACATCGGCCCAGACATCGTCCGGCGCAACGCGGATGCCCGCCCGCCGCGCCGCCTGCCACAGCGCGTCGCGATCCGTCGTCCCAGCCGCGTCGAGGGTGGCGAGCAGGTCGATGCCGGCGAAGCGCGCGAACGCCTCCGCCACCGTCAGGCGCTCGGGCTCCAGCCGGACATCGGCGAGATGCGCTCCGTGGCGGAATACATCCGCTCCCACCGCAACCGCCACCGCGCCCAGCAGCGCCGCGCAGTCGTCCATCAGCGCCGCATAGTCCTGTCGTGCCCGGTACCATTCGAGCATGGTGAACTCGGGGTGATGCAGCGCCGTCCGCTCGCCATTGCGGAACACCCGGGCGACGGTGAACAGCCGCTCCTCGCCGGCCGCCAGCAGCTTCTTGGCCGTGAACTCCGGCGAAGTGTGGAGATAGCGGGTGGAGGCGGTCCCGTCCGGCGCCACCAGTTGCGTCGCGAAGGCGTGCAGGTGCGTCTCGTTGCCGGGCGAGACCTGGAGGATCGGCGTCTCCACCTCGATGAAGTCGCGTTCGTCGAAGAACGCCCGCACGGCGGCGAGGATGCGCTGGCGTCCGATCAGGAAGGGCCGGCGGTCGGCATGGACGTCCGGCGACCACCAGGGCGAGAGCGCGGGCGGCATCCCGGACGAGGGCTCGGTTTTCGGCATCGGACGGCTCCGTCATTCACGCGAAGAAAGGACTTCGCCGCCGTGGGGTTGGCGGCGGGCGGTCGCGCTTGTATAGGAACCGCCCGAAGGAATCCCGGTCAGCGCCTGTTCATCCCGTGCGGCGCACCCAACAGCCAGAGGACCGCAATGGTCAAGGTCATCGCCAGCACGCTGCGCAAGGGCGCCGTGGTCGACATCGACGGCAAGCTCTATGTCGTGCTCACCGCCGACAATATCCATCCCGGCAAGGGCACGCCGGTCACCCAGCTGGACATGCGCCGCATCTCCGACGGCGTGAAGATCTCCGAGCGCTACCGCACCACCGAGCAGGTGGAGCGCGCCCATGTCGAGGATCGCCCCCACACCTTCCTCTATTCGGATGGCGAGGGCTTCCACTTCATGAACCCGGAGAATTACGACCAGGTGGCCGTGCCTCCGGACGTGGTCGGCGACCAGGCCCCCTATCTGCAGGAAGGCATGCAGGTCATGCTGAAGTTGCATGAGGGCAACGGCATCGCCATCGAACTGCCGCAGCGCGTGACGCTGGAAGTGGTCGAGACCGAGCCGGTGGTGAAGGGCCAGACGGCCTCCTCCTCCTACAAGCCGGCAATGCTGTCCAACGGCGTGCGCTCGGCTGTCCCGCCGCATGTCGGCGTCGGCACCCGCATCGTCGTCATGACCGCCGACGGCTCCTATGTCGAGCGCGCCAAGGACTGAGCCTTCGCTCGTCCCACGCGAATGAAAAAGGCCCGGGCATTCCCCGGGCCTTTTGCTTTTCAGCGGCGCCTTTGCCGGCCGCGAAGCTCTTGCTGGCTCAGCTCCGGTCGCGCATCAGGCGCTGCTTGTCGCGCGCCCAATCCTTTTCCTTCGCCGCCTCGCGCTTGTCATGCGCCTTGCGGCCCCGGGCGATGGCGATCTCGACCTTGGCGCGGCCCTGCTCATTGAAGTAGATGCGCAGCGGCACCACCGTCATGCCCTCGCGCTCCACCGCCTGCCACAGCTTGGAGATCTCGCGCATGTGCAGCAGGAGCTTCCGGGGCCGGCGCGGCTCGTGGTTGAAACGGTTAGCCTGCAGATATTCCGGAATGAAGGTGTTGTAGATGATCGCCTCGCCGGACTTCGCCGAGACATAGCTCTCCGCCACGGTGGCCTTGCCGCTGCGCAGGCTCTTCACCTCGGTGCCGGTCAGGGCGATGCCGGCCTCGAACACCTCGCCGATGTCGTAGTCGAAGCGGGCGCGGCGGTTCTCGGCCACGACTTTGCGGGGAACGGTCTTTTTCTTTTCTGTCATCTCGCTCAGCTCCGTGCCGGGGCCGGAGCCCTTCCAGGTCGGACGTCGCCGCCCGGCGGATCAGGAAAGGCTCCAGCCGAGACCCGAGCCGAGACCTGCCACGCGCCGTGACGGCGCATGGCGCGGGCTCAGTGCTCCGGCCGGCGTCAGTTGATCAGTCCCGCATGGGTCATGGCAGCGCGGACGATCTCCTTCGTCTTGTCGCTCACCGGCACCATCGGCAGGCGCGCTTCGTCGGCGATCTTGCCGAGCACGCTCAGCGCATATTTGGTGGGGCTCGGGTTGGTTTCAACGAACAGCGCCTGGAACAGCGGGAACAGCCGGTCCTGCAAGGTCAGCGCCGCGCGGAAATCGCCGGCGAGGCAGGCGTTCTGCAACTGCGAGCACAGCTTCGGCGCCACGTTGGAGGCGACCGAGATGCAGCCGTCTCCGCCATGCGCCATGAAAGCGAGGGCGGTGGCGTCCTCGCCGGACAGCTGGTTGAAGGACGGACCCATGGCCTGGCGCTGCTGGCTGACCCGGGCGAGATTGGCGGTGGCGTCCTTCACGCCGACGATGTTCGGCAGTTCGAACAACCGGGCCATGGTCTCCACCGACATGTCGACCACGGACCGGCCGGGAATGTTGTAGATGATGATCGGCAGGCCGACGGCGTCGTTGATCGCCTTGTAGTGCTGGTACAGGCCTTCCTGGCTCGGCTTGTTGTAGTAGGGCGTGACCACGAGCGCCGCATCCGCCCCCGCCTTCTCGGCGTGGCGGGCGAGGTCGATCGCCTCGACGGTGTTGTTGGAGCCGGCGCCGGCGATCACCGGCACCCGGCCGGCCGCCTGCGCGACGGTCCATTCCACCACGCGCTTGTGCTCGTCATGGGTCACGGTCGGGCTCTCGCCGGTCGTCCCCACCGGGACGAGGCCGTGCGTGCCTTCGTCGATCTGCCAGTCGACCAGGCCGCGCAGCGCTTTCTCGTCGAGCGCACCATCGCGGAACGGCGTCACGAGAGCCGTAAAGGAACCACGAAAGGGCGGCGTATGAGGCATGGCGCGCTCCTGGAATTTTCTGAATCATTGGCGCCCGGCGCAACGTCTGCACCGGCAAAGGGGCTTTCAGATATCGCGTCGGCGGGTCGCGCGAAAGGGGTGTCGTGCCGGGAAGCGCCGATCTTCCTTGGCAAAGTTGCGGCTTTGCGGCACGTTGCCTTGGTTTCGCCGGGTAAGCAGGCAACAAGGTCGGCCGTTGACGCAGATCACGTGCCGCCGATCACAATGCGCGTGAACGGCTGTTGGTTAGCACTTCGTCAACGAGATCGCGAGACAACTAAAACGGACGCGGGCCGGAAGACGGCTTCGTGTGCGTCGCGTGGGCGACGTCTGTTTTTGGGGAGTGCGTGAACCGATGAGCCTCGAACCGCGTCGCCGTTGCGGCTTCATCCTGCCGGTTGTGGCCAGCCTCCTGCTCGCGGCGACCGCTCCCTTCGTCTCGGCTCACGGCGCCACGCCGACCCCGCCGCAGAAGCCCAAGGCTGCCGCCAAGACCACGGCCAAGACCGCGACCGCACCCAAGCCCCCGGCCAAGCCGGCCGCCAAGGGCAAGGCGACGGCGGCGGCCAAGCCCGCCCCTGCCCCCAAGCCCGCGGCGAAGCCGGCCGCCACCGCGGCGAAGAAGCCGGAAATCGCCGTGCCGGCATCGGCAAATTCCTTTGTCGCGGCCTCCGCCACCGCCGGCGCCGCCTCCTTCCTGTCGCCGGCCTTTGCCGGAACGCCGGGCTTCTCGCCCGATCTGAAGCAGGCGATCGCACTGGTCGAGCAGGGCAACGCCACCGACGCTCTCGCCATGGCAGACCGCATGCGCGACCCCGGCTCGCAGGCGCTGGTGCGCTGGCTCGCCCTGCGCGTGACCGCCCGCGGCGTCGGCTACGATCAGGCGGTGGCGATCCTGCGCGCCCATCCGACCCTGCCGACACCGATCGTGCTGCGCCGGCGACTTGAATTTCTGCTCTATGCCGAGAACAAGGATCCGGCGACCATCACCGCCTTCTTCGCCGAACAGCGCCCCTATTCCGGCGAAGGCAAGATCGCCCTCGCCCGCGCCCTGTTCGCCGGCGGCGACCAGGGCAACGGCGCCGCCTGGCTGCGCGATGCCTGGCGCAACGATCCGCTGTCGTCGGATACCGAGGCCACCGTCATCGCGGAATTCGGCGGGGTGCTGTCGCGCGCCGACCACAAGTACCGCGCCGACAAGATGCTCTACAACGAGGACGCCGAGCGCGGCCTGCGGGCCGCCGCCCGCGCCGGCGCCGACGTCACCGCGCTCGCCAAGGCGCGCGTCGCTTTGTTCAACAAGTCGGCCGGCGACCCTGCCAAGCTGCTTGCGGCCGTGCCGGGCTCGCTTCGGTCGGATCCGGCCTATCTCTACGCGCTGGCCAAGATCCAGCGCCGCGCCGGCGACGATGCCGCCGCCGCCCGTACCCTGTCGGCGGCGCCGAGGGACCCGAACCTGCTCATCGACCCCGACGAATGGTGGGTCGAGCGGCGCCTGGTCTCGCGCGAGCTGCTCGATGCCGGCGACGCCCGCACCGCCTACAAGATCGCCGCCGAGACGGTGACGCCGGACAACGAGCACTACATCGCCGACGCCCAATTCACCGCCGGCTGGATCGCGCTGCGCTTTCTTGGCGATGCCCGCACCGCCCAGCAATATTTCGCCCGCATCCCGCAGGGACAGACCCATCCCGCCACTCTCGCGCGCGGCTTCTATTGGCAGGGCCGCGCTTTGGAGGCGGCCGGCAACACCGGCAGCGCCCGCGCCCAGTACGAGACCGCCGCCGGCTATAATTCGGCCTATTACGGCCAGCTGGCGCGCGCCCGTCTCGGCCGGCCGGACTTCTCCGTGCGCGGCGCCCCGGCGGCCAGCGCCGCCCAGCGCGCCGCCTTCGCCCGCGACGAGGGCGTGCAGATCTTCAAGCTGCTGCAGAAGCTCGACAAGACGGCGCTCACGGTGGCGCTCGCCCACGACCTCGCCGAGCGCCTGCCCGACCCCGCCTCCGTCGGCATGCTCGCCGAGGTCGCGCGGGCCGATGGCGATGCCCGCACCATGACGGTGATCGGCAAGGTCGCGCTTTCGCGCGGCATGCCGCTGGAAGCCGAAGCGTTCCCGACCATCGGCGTGCCGCGCTACCAGCCGATCGCGCAGGATGTCGACCGCGCGCTGGTCTTCGCCATCACCCGCCAGGAGAGCATGTTCAATTCCTCGGCGGTGTCGAGCGCCGGCGCGGCCGGGCTGATGCAGGTGATGCCGGCCACCGGCCGCACCATCGCCAACCGCACCGGCGCCCGGCTCGATCCCGCACAGCTGCGCAGCAATCCCACGGTGAACGTGCAGTTCGGCGCCGCCGAATTGCGGGCGCTGCTCGACAACTACCAGAACAACTACGTGCTCACCTTCGCCGGCTACAATGCCGGGCGCGGCAACGTCGCCAAATGGATCGCCCAGTATGGCGACCCGCGCGACCCGAGCGTCGATCCCATCGACTGGGTCGAGCGCATCCCCTTCTCCGAGACCCGCAACTATGTGCAGCGGGTGATGGAGAACGCCCAGGTCTACAAGTCCCGCTTCGGCTCGCGCGGCAGCCTGCAGATCGAGGCGGATCTGCGCGGCTCGCGGGTGGACTGAGCACGTCTGGAGCGCCGCCGGAACAACCGGCGGCGGCTCTCAGCCCCGGCGCAACGTACGCCGCAGCCAGCAGCCGGCAGCACAGCCGACCACATAGGCGACGAACAGCAGCAGCGCGGTATCGGCGGCGAACCCCGTCACGGCTTGGCTCCCAGCTCGGCGTCCACGCCATTATCCGCCGCCGCGCGGCTGCGGCGCGGCGCGCAGCCGCAGAACCAGCCGGTCAGCAGGCCGATGGCCGCCGCGCCGAGCACATAGGGCCAGAGTTCCAGCGCCAGAAACGTCATGGCCGTCACCTCACGATCAGCAGGATGCCGCCGTCCGCCCCGGCGCGGCTGGCCGACTGCGCCGCCAGCGTGCCGAGCGGCCCGACCCACAGGCGCTCCGGCGCGATGCCGGCGGCGGCGAGATAGTCGATCACCGCCCGCGCCCGCGCGGCCGCCTGATCGGAATTGATGTCGGCATGGGCGACGCTGATCTCGATGGCGACGTCGGGACAGCCGGTCGCCGTCGCCGCCACCCGGTCGAGCAGCCCATAGCTCACCGGATCGAGGCGAACACCGCCCTCGGCGAACACGATGCTGCCCCGCTCCAGCAGCGCGGTGACGGCCTGGCGGCAGGCGTCGCGGTCGAGCGTCTCGCGGGGCGGCAGCACGTCGAGACTGGCCTCGACCGAGAAGCCCGCCGGCGCCTCCTTCTGCAGGCTCTCGCCGATCGCGGTCGCCGCTGCGCTGTGGAAGGCCGTGCCGGTGAGCCGCAGCTTGCGGTCGTCGAAGCGCACTTCGCCGGCATCGAGGCGGGAAAGCTCGCGCAGCGCCAGCCGCGCGGCGGCCTCGAAACCGTCCGGCGCGCCCTGCGCCAGCGCCGAGACGTCGTTGACCGTCAATCCGGGAAAGTAGCGTTTGACCGCGGCGGTGATCTGCTCATGCGCCTGCGGCGTCGGGTAGAAGCCGGAAATGGTGAGCCCCTCCCCGTCCTTGCGCATGCCGAACACATAGGGCGCCACCACCGGCGGACGGACGTCGCTCTGCAGGGAGAAGCCCTTGGGCACCGATTGCGACAGCGCGGCGCTGACCGCCAGATAGGCGGCCGAATCCACCGCCTCGCCGGAAATGGTGAGCGTGGTGGCGAGGCCGCGCACCGAGCCCGCGCGCAACCGCGCCAATTGGGCGATGCCGAAGGCGGTGGCGCTCGCCCACGCCTCGGCCGGCGGGCCGCCGGCGGCGATGCGCATCTCATCGCTGACCGGCAGGCCGGGGAAACCGGCGCGCACCGCGTCGAGGGCGAGCTTCTTGGCATTCTCGGACGGCGCGAAACCGGTCAGCCGCAGCCCGCTCGCGCCGTTCAGCACGCCCCAGATGAAGGGCGAGACGGTCGGCGGCTCCACAGCGAAGCGGGTGAGCGTGTAGCCCTCGGGCAGGTTGCGCCGCGCCCCGGCGAGCGCGTCATAGGAGGCGAAATCCGGCGCCGTGCCCTCGATCGAGATCGTCATTCCCGACAGCGCGACCTTGCCGTCCGGCAACCGCCCGAGCTGGTCGAGTGCGAAGGCCACCGCCTTCAGCCAGCCTTGCGTCGGCGGCGAGCCGTCGGCGAGGCGCAGCTGGTCGGAGATCGCCGCCCCCGGCACGGCGCTGCGCACGAGATCGAGCAAAGCGCGGCGCGCGTCGCCAAGCGGGATGTAGCCGGAGAGCTTCACCCCATCCTGCTCGCGCTCGGCCGACCAGACGAAGGGCGCCACCGCCGGCGGCAGCACGGCGAAGCGGGCAAGGTCGAAATCCGCCGGCAACTCGCTGCGCACCGTCACTTCCAGCGCGTCATAGGTGGCGAAATCCGGTGCCCGCCCCTCGATGGAGAAGGAATTGTCGGCGATCGTCACCCGGCCGGACGGCATTTTCGCCAGCTGCTGGATGCCGAAGATCACCACCCCGGCGAAGTCGCCTGCCGGCACGCCGCGCGCCCGCGTCAGCTCCTTGTCGCCGGTGACCACCACGCCGGGCGCCATTTGCGCCGCCGCCTCGACGATGCGTTTGCGCGCCCAGCGCGAGGGTACATAGCCGGAGAGATGCAGCTTGGAGCCGTCGCGCACCACCGAGAAGGTGAAGGGCCGGCGCTCCGGCAGCAGCGTGGTACGGTCCTCGATGCTGCGCACGCCGGACAACGCGGCCAGCTCGGTACGGACCTTGACCCGCGCCTCCTCGGAGAGCGCCTCGCCTTCCAGCTTGGCGTCGCGGCCGTCGAAGCTCGCATGCGCCCAGGATTCACCGATATTGACCAGCAGCGCCTCGGCCCGTTGCGTCAGGTCCTGCTCGGCGGGAGCGCGCGCAAACACCACCGCCGCCACGATAAGCAGCGCCAGGGCGGGCAAGCCCTTCCACCAGGCAAGCCAGCGACACCTCACGATACGTCTCCCGATCCGCGCGAGTTCCCCCTATAGCCCCCGCGCCGCACGACTTCAGCACAGTTCGTCGACATCAGGAAGCCGCACTCCGGCGACGGCGCACGCCGACCGGCACACGGACGGCGCTCATGCCCATTCGCCCTGCCGCATCACCGGCTCGGCGGAACCGTCGGCGGCGATGCCGTCGACGTCGACCTCGCCCGAACCGATCATCCAGTCAATGTGGATGAGGCTCGAATTGGCGCCACGCGCCGCCAGCTGTTCGGGCGACAGGTCGGCGCCGTTGACGAAGCACTTGGAATAGGACTGGCCGAGCGCGATGTGGCTGGCGGCGTTCTCGTCATAGAGCGTGTTGAAGAACAGAAGACCGCTCTTGGAGATCGGCGAGGAATGCGGCACCAGC
Organism: Ancylobacter sonchi; assembly: GCF_018390695.1. Classification (GTDB taxonomy): domain Bacteria; phylum Pseudomonadota; class Alphaproteobacteria; order Rhizobiales; family Xanthobacteraceae; genus Ancylobacter; species Ancylobacter sonchi. The sequence goes on from NZ_JAHBGF010000036.1 coordinate 88,621, forward strand.
GCCACCTCGCCGAGCCGGCGCGAGCCCTCGTCGGTGTCGAGCACCTTGGAGAGGACATCGAGCCCGCTGGCGGCCTGCGCCTCGACGATCCGCCCTTCCTCGAAGCGCACCCGGATGTCCTTGATCAGCGTGCCCTGATAGGAGAGCGGCTTGGTGCTCGCCACATGGCCGCTGACACGCAGCTTGTGGGGAGTGGTGAAGACTTCCTCGGTCGGGATGTTGGCGTTGCAGACCACGCCGTTCTTGGCGACCGACGCCCCGCCGGCCCATTCATGCTCGTCGGCGAGCCCGACGGTAAGATCGGTGCCCGGCCCGCGAAAGCGCAGCGCCGCGTAGCGCTTGTCGTTCAGCAGCGCGGTCCGCTTGTTCAGCTCTTCGTTGTGCGCCTCCCAGGCGGCGACCGGGTCGGGCGTGTCGACCCGCGAGGCGGCGAAGATGGCGTGCCACAGCTTGGCGACCGCGATGTCCTCCGGGTCGTCCGGGAACATCGCCTTGGCCCAGGCGGGAGAGGCATAGGAGACGATGGTCCAGTTGATGTCGAAGCCGGCGATCAGTGACAGCGCCGGCATATAGGCCTTGGAACGGGCGCGGTTGGCGCGGGACACCTTCTCGGCGTCCTCATGCGCCAGCAGCGACGGGTTCTCGCCGGCGATGGCGAGGCGGGCGGCCCCACCCTTGAAGGCATTGGCCATGCCCTCGTAGAGCCAGCCGGAGGCGGTGTCGAAACTGGAATCCGACGCGTTGCGGAAGCGCATCAGCGTCGCCTCCTCGTCGGAGAACAGCGTCGTCACCAGCGTCGCACCCGCCTTGTAGGCGTGCTCCGTGATGCGTCGCACCAGCGGCAGCGCGTCGAGCGAGGCGGTGATCACCAGTTCCTGCCCCGGCTTCAGGCCGAGGCCGACCTCGACCGCCACCCGCCCGAGCCGGTCGAGCCGCTCCTCATGCGAAAGGGTCTCGGGGGGAATGCCTGCATGCCTGGTCATCATGGTCTCCAGATTGGCGCGAAGCTGCCGCCTATCAGCCGGCATCAAGGAACCTGCGGCGCCCTCCGTCAAGACCATCCGCCGCGCTGCCGCAAGGCCAGACGCAACTCTTTGGTCCGCGAAGCCTGCATCCGCCCCCTTCAGCGGCCGGCCAGCCAGTCGACGAGCCAGCCGGCGGCCAGCGCCGCGGCGAAGCTCACCGCCAGCGCCACCATTACCATGATACGGGTATCGCGGTGAATCGCCCGGTGGCGCGCCTCGTCCCGCCGGGCGCCCACTGAGGCCGCCAGCGCCACTGTGGCGGCCGCGATCGCCTCCTGCGGCGAGGCTAACACCTTCTGCCCGTCGCGGACGATCATCAGGTTCTCCGGCTTGGCGAAGTCCTCGATGAGATAGCCCGCGGCATCGCGCCCCGCGCCTTGGCTGGGATCGGCGACGATCCGCCGGGCGAGGTCGCGGCCATCCTCCGACCACAGGAACACCGGCAGGCTCAGCGCCTCGGCATAGCCGATCTCGAAGGCGGTGCCGGGATCCATATGCGCGCCGCGAAACGGGCTGATATTGGCCACCACCGCGTCGGCGCGGCGGATCAGCGCGATGCAGTGATCCCGGATGTCGTCGGCGCTTGCCGGCGCCTCGCCTTCCTGCAACGGATAGAGCCCGGTGGCGCCGTGGCCGGCGCAGACCGTCTTCAGCCGCTCGCCCTCCGCCAGCGCGTCGGGCCGGAACACCTCGGGACCGGCAAGATACAGGCTCGGCCGCCACGGATCGGGCATGGAAGCTCCTCGAAGCGGATGTCGGTTCGTCGCGCGGACGTCGGGACGCAACCGGTTCGTCCTATATGCCAGAGGCCGGCCCGGCAATCGCACCGGCGCGTGCGCCATACTCGTCGATCCCTCCCATGCGGCAGTAGCGCTTACCCCGCACCGTCAATTCGGCTACATGCAGGAAAGGCTGGTGCAAGACCGGCCGGCCCCAACCGGGCCGCTCCGCTCACGGGAGACTGGAGAATGACAGACAAACGCGAGCCCTCCTTCGATACCAGCAACGGCAATGGCCCCGCGCCGACCGAAGCGCCACGCCCTGCACCGGCGGAGGCGGCACGCCCCGCAGCGGCTTCGCCGCCCTCCCCGCCACGCCCGGCGCCGCCCAAGGCCGGCCGCACCCCGCCGGAGGATCCGGCGGCGTTCCAGCGCTGGATCGAGATCGAGAAGCTCAAGGTGGAGCTGAAACGGCTCGAACTGGAGCAGCAGCATCTGCAGACGGCGACCGAGCCGGCCTCGCACCTGCTCGCCTATGTCACGCTGGCGCTGATCGCCGCCATTGCCGGCCTGCTCATCTATGTGGTGATGACGCTGGTGCCGCTGCGCGAGGAGGTGGCGCGGCTGCGGACGGCACAGCTGGCCGCGCCTACCACGACGACCGAGGCGGCGTCCGCCGCCTCGCCGCAGATCGCCCAGGCTCCGGCGGCGGAACCACCGGCTGCGGCGGCGCCGGACGCGGCACCCGCTGCGCAAGCCACTGACACGACCCCGAATTCCGAACCGGCCGCCGCGCCGCCGGCACCGGCCACGGCGGAAGCACCGGCCCCCGAGCCCGCGGCGGCAGAACCGGCACCGCCACCCGCCGTCACCTATACGGTGCGGATCTTCGCCACCGCCTCCATCGACAAGGCGAAGCTGGAGCGCTTCGCCAATGTCGCCAAGGCGGCGGGGTTCAATGTCGACGTCTCGGCGGCGGAGGTGTTCCAGCCGCTGCGCAACGCGCTGTCCTACCACCCCGGCGTCGGCGACGCCGCGAACCGGCTCGCCCGCGCGCTGCAGGCGAAATATCCCGGCATCAATCTCGATTCCAAGGCCTCGCCCTCGATCAACGACATCGCCAAGAACGTGTTGATTCTCAACATCATGGACGATGCGGTAAACTGATCGGCGGCGAACCGATGCCGCTCACAGCTTGAAGCGCTTCTTCAAGGCTTCCGAGCCGCGCGCCAGCAGGCCGACATCGGAGCCGACGGCGGTGAACAGGCACCCGGCCTCGATGTAGCGCTTGGCCAGCGTCTCGTCGCCGGTGAGGATACCGGCGCGGTTGCCGGCCTGACCGATGCGGCCGATGAGCTGGACGATGAGATCGACGACATAGGCATTGCCCTGGTCGCCGAGATAGCCGATGGCGGCGGACAGATCGCCCGGCCCGATGAACACGCCGTCGACGCCCGGCACCGCGGCGATCGCCTCCAGATTCTCCATGCCGCGCTTGGATTCGATCTGCACCAGCACGCAGATCTCCTCCTGGGCGCGGGCGTAATAGTCCTTCACCCGGCCGAAGCGGGATGAGCGGGCGCTCGCCGCGAAGCCGCGAATGCCCTCCGGCGGGTAGCGGGTGGCCGCCACCGCCGCCGCCGCGTCCTCGGCCGTCTCCACCATCGGCAGCAGGAAGCTCTGCACGCCGGCATCGAGGAAGCGCTTGATCCACACCGGATCGTTCACCGGCGGGCGCACGATCGGCTGCACCCGGTTCTCCATGCACGCCTGCAGCTGGCACAGCACCATCGGCAGCTCGTTGGCCGAGTGCTCGGTATCGATCAGCAGCCAGTCATAGCCGGAGCCGGCGAGGATCTCGACGCTCACATGGCTGGCAAGGCTGCACCACAGGCCGATCTGCTGCTCACCGGCATAGAGGCCGCGCTTGAAGTGGTTGGCGGGCAGTTCCACGGAAGAAATCCTTCTCAATAGATCGAGGGTTCGCCGACGGGCGCGCCGAACGAGGTTTCCAGGAAGTCGAAATCGCAGCCTTCATGCGCCTGCTTGATGTGGCGGGAGAACATCCAGCCATAGCCGCGCTCGTAATGCGGTGGCGGCGGCACCAGCGCGGCGCGGCGGGCGGCGAGCTCGGCCTCGTCCACCTGCATGTCGATGCGCCGGTTCGGCACGTCGACGCTGACGAGGTCGCCGGTGCGCAGCAGGGCGAGCGGGCCGCCGACATAGCTCTCCGGTGCCACATGCAGGATGCACGCGCCGTAGCTGGTACCGCTCATGCGCGAATCCGACAGGCGCAGCATGTCGCGCACGCCCTGCTTGATGAGCTTCTTCGGGATCGGCAGCATGCCCCATTCCGGCATGCCCGGCCCGCCGAGCGGCCCGGCATTGCGCAGCACCAGCACATGGTCCGGCGTGACGTCGAGATCCTCGTCGTCGATGGCGGCCTTCATGCTCGGATAGTCGTCGAACACCAGCGCCGGCCCGGTATGCACCCGCAGATGCGGCGCGCAGGCGCTCGGCTTGATGACGCAGCCATCCGGCGCCAGATTGCCGCGCAGCACCGCCAGCGCACCCTCGGCATAGATCGGGTTGTCCACCGTGCGGATGACGTCGTCATTATAGACCTCCGCCCCGGCGATGTTCTCGCCGAGCGTCCGGCCGGTGACGGTCAGCGCGTCGAGATGCAGGAACTCCGTCAGCCGCGTCATCAGCGCGCGCAGGCCGCCGGCGAAGTAGAAATCTTCCATGAGATACGCATCGCCGCTCGGGCGCACATTGGCGATCACCGGCACGCTGCGGCTCGCCTTGTCGAAATCGTCGAGGCCGATGTCCACCCCGGCGCGGCGCGCCTGCGCAATCAGATGGATGATGGCGTTGGTCGAGCAGCCCATCGCCATCGCCACGGTGATGGCGTTCTCAAAGGCCGGGCGGGTGAGGATGCGGGCGGGGGTGAGGTCCTCCCACACCATCTCGACGATGCGCCGGCCGCAGGCCGCCGACATGCGATTGTGCCCGACATCCGCCGCCGGCACGGAGGAGGCACCGGACAGCGTCATGCCGACCGATTCCGCGATGGCGGTCATGGTCGAGGCGGTGCCCATGGTCATGCAATGACCGAAGGAGCGGGCGATGCCGCCCTCGATCTCGCCCCAAGCCTTCTCGTCGATATTGCCGGCGCGGCGCTCGTCCCAGAACTTCCAGGCATCCGAGCCGGAACCAAGGGTCTTGCCCTTCCAGTTGCCGCGCAGCATCGGCCCGGCCGGCAGGTAGATCGCCGGCACCCCGGCACTGGTGGCGCCCATAAGCAGAGCGGGGGTCGACTTGTCGCAACCGCCCATCAACACCACGCCGTCGATGGGATGGGCGCGGATGCCCTCCTCCACCTCCATCGCCGCCATGTTGCGGTAGAGCATCGAGGTCGGCTTGAGGAAGGTCTCGGAGGCCGAATGCACCGGCAGCTCCAGCGGGAAGCCGCCGGCCTGGAACACGCCGCGCTTCACGTCCTCCACCCGGTCCTTGAAATGGCCGTGGCAAGGGTTGAAGTCCGACCAGGTGTTGAGGATGCCGATCACCGGCTTGCCGACCCAGTCCTCCGGCGCGTAGCCCATCTGCCGCAGCCGCGAGCGATGGCCGAAGCTGCGCAGATCGTCATGGGCGAAATAGCGGGCGCTGCGCAGCTGGTCGGGTGTCTTGGCGGCAGGTGTCTTGGCAGAATGGTTCTTCGGATGCGCGTTCATGAGGCACCTGTCGGAGGAACCGGAGGGCGCGGCGCGCCCTCCGGGGAACGGACCACGGGGCGCGGGCTCACTGGGTGACGATGTTGCCTGCCTTCACCACCTCGCGCCAGCGGGCCTCCTCCGCCTTCTGGAAGGCGGCGAATTCCTCCGGCGTATTGGCGACCACCTCGAAGCCCATCTCGTTGAACTTCGCCTTGACGTCGGGCGCGGCGAGGCCGGCGGCATACGCCTTCACCACCTTCGCCTTCACGTCGGCGGGAAGCCCCTTCGGCGCGGCGGCGGCCTGCCAGGAATAGACGTCGAGCCCGTCGACGCCGGCCTCCTTCATGGTCGGCACGTCCGGCAGCACCGGGTTGCGGGCGGCGGCGGTGACGCCCAGCACCTTCAGCTTGCCAGCCTTGATGTGGTTGGCGACAGAGCCGAGATTCTGGAACGACACGTCGGCATGGCCGGCGATGAGGTCGCCGATGGCCGGCCCGCCGCCCTTGTAGGGCACGTGGATGCCGGAGGTGCCGGTCTTCTGCCAGAACAGCGCCGCCGTCAGATGGTCGGAGGAGCCGACGCCCGACGAGGCGAAGGTCACCTTGTCCGGGTTCTTCTTCAGGTAGTCGACCAGTTCCTTCACCGAATTGGCCGGGAAGGAAGGCGTCGCCACCAGCACATTGGGGGTGCGCACCGCCACGGTAATGAGGTCGAAATCGGTCTTCGGGTCGTAGCCAAGGGCCGGATTGAGCGCCGGGTTGATGGCGAACACGCCGATCGAGCCAACGAGCAGCGTGTAGCCGTCGGCCGGCGAATTCTTCACATGCTGCGCGCCGGTGGCGCCGTTGGCGCCCGGCCGGTTGTCGATCACCACCGATTGGCCGAGCGTCTCCGGCATCTTCGCCGCGATGAGGCGGGCGGTGGAATCCGAGGCGCCGCCAGGCGGGAACGGCACCACGACGGTGATCGGGCGGTCGGGATAGGCCTGCGCCGGCAGCATCAGCGGGCCGGCGGCGAGCGCCGACAGCGCCGCGAGCGCGGTGCGGCGGGACAGCAAGCGGGAAAGAAGCGCGTGGGACATGTTTCCTCCTGATCGTCCGATTGGACCGGGTGGAGGCGGACCGTTGGCGCGGCCTCGTGCCTCCCCTCGAACTCCCGTCTGTGCGGGATGGGCTGCTTAAGCGTGAAGGCACTAAAGCGCTAATGCATCAGTGAAGTCAAGCCAAGGCTGGTGTAGGCTGGCGCCCATGAACGTGACCGCGATTCCACGCCCCTCCCGCGATCCCCATCGCCATGCCGCGCCGCAGGTATTCGACTATCTGCGCGAACGGATCGTCAGTCTCCAGCTGCCTCCCGGCACGGTGATCTCGCGCGCCGAGTTGCAGGAGCTGTTCGGCTTCTCCTCGACGCCGGTACGCGATGCGCTGCTGCGGCTGCAGGAGGAATCGCTGGTCGAGATCTTCCCGCAGCACGCCACCGTGGTGAGCCCCATCGACCTGAAGCTCGCCCGGCAGGCGCAGTTCCTGCGCCGCTCCATCGAGCAGGAGGCGGTGCGCACGCTTGCCTCGCTGCCGGACGCCGAGCGCCGGCCGGTGGCCGAACGGCTGGAAACCGCCATCGACATCCAGGCGACGCTGCTCGGTCGGGGCGACCTCGAGGCCTTCCATGTCGCCGACCGCGACTTCCATCGGCTGTTCTTCGAGGCTGTGGGGGTGCCTGACCTGTGGGTTCTGGCGCGCCGGCATGCCGGCCATATCGACCGCATCCGTCGGCTGCACCTGCCGATTCCCGGCAAGGCCGAGCAGGTGATCGCCGATCATCGCGCCATCGTCGCCGGAATTGCCGCCGGCGATGTCGGCGCGGCGCAGGCGGCGCTGCGCACCCATCTGTCGAAATCGCTCGCCTTCACTCCCGACCTGCGCGCCCGCTGGCCCGCCTATTTCCGCGACTGATCGCCGGATGACGGTGGGGGCGCCTTCCGCTCCGCGCCGGCCGTTCCTACATGGACGGCAGGGTTCATCTTCGGCGCGACGGCGGGAGCTGGACCATGTCGGAGCACAGGCGCGACGCGCGCGAGGGGCTCGCGGAGCCCGAAGCCGGCGAGATGCGGGCGGGCGCGGTGAGGGTCTGCCAGCCCGGCGAGGCCGCCAGCTACTGGCAGCCCATGCCGGCCAACGGCCATGTCGAAGTGATGTTCGCCCCGGATCTGGTGGCGATGGAGCAGCCGCTCGGCTTCGGCACCCAGACGGTGCCGCCGGGCGGCCATGTGCGCGACTACGCCCATGACCGCAGCGAAGAAATCATCTTCGTGCTGCACGGGCGTGGGCGCGCGGTGATCGACGGGGTCGAGCACCCGATGCGACCGGGATCGGCCTTCTTCCTCGGCCGCCACCGTCGCCATCTGTTCGTCAACGAGGGCGACGAGAATCTCGTCTTCACCTGGCTGATCGTGCCGAACGGCCTGGAAGACGTCTTCCGGCGCGTCGGCCGCCCGCGACGACCGGACCAGCCGGCACCCGAACCCTTCGCCCGGCCAGCGGACGTACTCAGGATCGAGCGCGAGACCGAATTTGCGTCGCCGCCGGCAACGCCGCGGCAACCTCGATCTTAGCCATGCGCATTGCGCGGAGCTGAAACGCTAAAAAGCGGTACTCAGATAGCCGTAACAAGGCGCAGACGACGCTGCAGCGCTTCCTGCGGAACGTTCGCGGCGGACTGCATGGCGATATCGTGGATGTCGGCGCGGCTGAAGCCGAGCTCGCCGAGCTCACGGTCGCTATAGGCCTCAAGCTCGCGCTGCGTCTGGCGATACTGGCGGCGACGCGCAAAGGCCGTCCGCAAGGCGATGCCGATCTTTTCGATCTGCATGATGTTGTTCTCCTCTTTGCCCTATGCTGCACAGCAGCAGGGATGCGAGGAACATAGTGTGCGACGCAGCATGACAGAAGCGAAAATCCCGCGCCCCAGCAATGCATTTGGCGCAGAGCAATTACCCCAGTGGATGCCATGGAACCCGCATCAGCGGGATGAGCATGGCAGCCATCCTCCGAGCGCCGTGCACGCGACGGGCCAGAACGGGGCGCCCGGCTCCGCCACGGCAGGCCGCGATGTCCGGGAATGACCGCCTGAATTTGGCGACAGGCGCGGCGGATTGGCTATAAGGCGCCGATGATCGATCTCGCTGCCTATGCCGGACTGTTCCTCTCCGCCCTCGTCGCCGCCACCATCCTGCCGATGCAGTCGGAAGCGGTGCTCGCCGGCCTCCTCGTCGCCGGCGCGCAGCCGGTGGCTCTGCTGATCGCCGTCGCCAGCGTCGGCAACATCCTCGGCTCGGTAGTGAACTGGTGGCTCGGCCGCTTCATCGAGCGCTTCGCCGATCGCCCGTGGTTTCCCGCCAGCCCCGACAAGCTCGCCCGCGCGCAGGACTGGTATCGTCGCTACGGAAAATGGTCGCTGCTGCTGAGCTGGGCGCCGGTGGTCGGCGACCCGCTCACTTTGGTCGCCGGAGTGATGCGCGAACCCTTCCCGATATTCCTCGCGCTGGTGACGCTCGCCAAGCTCGGCCGCTATCTGGTGCTGGCCGCCATCGTGCTCAACCTCATGTGAGCCCGCCAACCGGCGCGGCATGCCGGGCGGACATCGCCGGTCACGATCCGGCGGCGGCGCTCCATCCGGTGCAGGGCACGGCACCGCCACCGACGGCGACGTTGTCCTACCCCTCCCCCATGTCGCGACGGCGCCGTCAGGCCGACCTGTTCTTGATCGCGCCGATGATCGCCGTGAGGATCGCGCCGCCGGCACCACCGGAGACCACATTGGCGATCACGCTGCCGATGTTGAATTCGCCGCTCGCCATCGATGCCTGGATCGCCGGCAGCACCAGCGGCACCAGCTGGCCGAGCACGCCGCCGCCGACCAGTCCGGCGATGGTGTTGCCGAGCGTGCCGAGATCGAAGGTGGGTGCCGCCTTCCCGATGGCATTGCCGCCCAGGGCACCGGCGACGAGGTTGATCAGAAGCTGTTCCATTGAGAATCCCCAGCCGAATTGATCAGACTGCGGCAGGTTGCGCCCCGGTTCCCACGCACGCAAGGTAATTGCATGCTGCACCGCCGCGCGACGACAGCGACGTCGTAGCGATTACTTTGTGAAAACGACCTGGTAGCGGACCGCATCTACGGGGAATCGCGGCGGAAATACCATTTTTCGGGTGCCCGCTCTTTTCGCTCACCATGGCCGCACGCGTCGGGCCTCGGGCGCCCGCCCCGACCCTGCGCGGTCACGCGGCACCTCGGGCCAGCTGCCAATAAAGCGTCGGATAGGCGATGTGGCGACGGATCGTGCCGCCCCCGTCCGAAGCCATCGGCACGGACGACATGCAAATGCCCCGGCCGAGACGGCCGGGGCATCCGTGTTCACTGCGGGCGATCTAGTTCGCGGGACGGCCGGCCACGACCTCACCGGGTATCCCCGACTCGGGCACCCGTGCGGGGACATGGAGAGTCACCTCGTTGCCATCCCTCAACGCGTTCGTCGCCGCGACGACGGCCGCTTCGAAGGCCGCCTCCTTGGAGACATAAGCCATTCCGGCCGCGCCGCCATAGACCACGTGCCAGGCATTTTCCGTACCGACGATCTCATAGATGTCGTGGTCCGCGCGCCGCTCAGGGCGGACCGTGCCGCGCTCCTGCATGCCGCCCGGCGTCTCGGTCGTCGTCAGAAAGACCTCATCCATCTGCATTTCTCCTCTGCTCGACACAGGTTGAACGCAAGGATCGGGATGCGGTTCCTGACGATGCGGAAAGCAAGACGCGTCCACCTCGACGGCCTGCGCGCCTACGGCTTCCACCTCGACGTACATAAGGACATCGGCCAGCGAACCGCCCGGAAGCGGCCTTTCACCTCCGGGCTGCCGGGTCGCTCCAGACTAGTTCCGCCGCAAATCCCTGGCCAGCTGCTTCACCTGATTGGGCCCAAGTACATCTCCCCCATGCGGCACGAAATCGGCGGGTATCTCCACATGCCACGCGGGATTTTCGTCAATCATTTCCAGGGCCTCCGCCAGAGTGGCGTTGAGGTCGCCCTCGCGAACGGTCAACACCTTGACAGGACTGTCCAGAGTGAGATTCGGCATAATTTCCTCCTAATTTATTGGCGATTTTTATTTCCGCCTATCGTTCAATTATTAGCCGGACACCACGTTTCAAAGCGGTATTCCGCAACGGATGTGGGCGTAATTTTGAACCGAACTTCTTTTCAACCACGCTATTACGCGCCATGCCGGCAGGATGGAGGAAGATGTTCGCCGGGATATGCCCTCGATCGGCATGGCGGGCGTTCGGGACATCCCGCCCCACGGCATTCCGGCACCGCGAGCGAGTGCCCATCCCTCCTGCCGTGCGGGCCGGCACGGGATGGCTGGCGCATGATCGGCATGGCTCGATGAGGCATGACGATATCGCGAAGTTCACCCCCCGCGATTGGCGATCCGATTACCACATAGAGCTGTTGAAGCTTGGAACTCACAAATCCAGGTTGTCGGAAAGGCAGGGGCTCGTCCGTTCGATCGCCCGCGACGACGATGCCCCGCGGCCGCGCCTCGTGACGCCGATCCCGTCGCTTCAGGCCGAACGCCCGCGGATAGGTGCGTCGGCAGCCCTACCGCCAGGGCTCGACGGTAAACCGGTCGTCGTCGCGAAACGTCACGCGGAAGCCGGCATTGTTGTACACGCCGTTCTTCCCGGCCGGACCGCAAAAGACGTGCAGCACCCGGCCATATTGGCCTTTCTTTTCTTCCGATGCGGTCTTCGCGGCCGGGCAGTTGAACTGAAACGAGCGGATCATCCGGGCCAGCGTCGCGGAGATCTGCGGATCGAGCGTGGTTTGCGGCGTCGGCTCGGCGAAAGCGCCGCCGCTGCCCAGCATCACCCCGACACCGACCAATAGCCGTGAAAAGCCCGCTGGTTTCATCGTCTCGCTCCCGACGCCCGAAGCGTCTCATGGGTATGTTTCACAGTCCAGCGGGCGCTCTTCCCTTCGGGCATCTCGGCACATCGCTCAGCCGCCATGCGGGGGAACCGCCCTCGCCGAGACGGATCATTTCTCGCCGACGCGCGGATATAGCGACGTGATCTGCGCGGCGATGAAGCTCTCCGCATTGCGCCACGCCTCGTCCGTGTCGCCGCGAAACGTATAGAGGCGCTCGAGGATCTTCTGGTCCGTCCGGACATCGACCAGCGCCACCTTGGCCCATTGCACGAGGGTGCTCATCTTCTGGATACCGCCGACGAGCAGGAGGTCGGCGCCGGCCCGCTGGGCCGCAGCCCGGAACTCCGACGCGTTGGCGTCCGTGAGCGCGCAATTCTGGCACGGCAGGGCGACCACGCGGAATGTCTCGCTGCCGGCAATATCCTGCCGCAGGGCGTTCATGAAGGTGCTCAGGCGGGCCCGGTGGTCGGCCGTCTGGTCGCGCGCCTCTCCCGAGGTGTCGATGTACTGGAATTCCACCACCGCGACCGTCGCGCGGGAGGGAGATTCGGCAACCGAGGAATGGGATTGCACCGCCAGCAGGCCGGCGGCGAACAGCAGCAGGGAGAAACGGCGCATGGCGATCGGCTCCACAGGCGTTCCGGGATCGGCGCGCCATCCTATCCCTGCCTCGGCCCGGAAGCGATGCGGCCGCGTGGCACGGAGAAAGCGCGGGAAGCGCCATGCTCGCTTGCCGTTACTGCAGGGGCAGGCGATCGGGGAGCAGGCGAACAGCGCTCGCCAGCCCGCAAAGACCGAGACGTCCGAACGGCGGCGTACATGAATGCGCGGCGCCGAATCCGGCGGAACATTTCGGGGCTTGTTTCGGGACTTTCCGACCGCCGGAGCGGCGATCTCTGGATTTCCCGCCGCGCCGCCAGCCTGCGCCTCGCAGCGAGACGCGGCAAATCAGGCAACGGGATCAAGGAAATAATGGTCGGAGCGAGAGGATTTGAACCTCCGACCCCTAGTCCCCCAGACTAGTGCGCTAACCAGGCTGCGCTACGCTCCGACGCCGTGAGGCGTTGTCTCTCTAGCGATTTGATCCCGGCGATGCAAGCGGCGCCGGGATCTCGGCATGGGATATCTCTGCGCCCTCCTGCGCCGACGCACCCCGTTCCGGCCCGACCTGCCGCTCCACCGAGGCGCTGAAGCGCTGGAACAGGCCGAGCGACACCAGTGCCACGCAGCCGATCCCCACCAGCAGCGCCGGGTAGATCACCTGCGAGACCTCCTCGCGCGCCGTTTCGAACAGCAGCACCAGCGCCTCGAGGAAGATGGCGATGATGATGGTGGAGAGAAACTTGGTCAGCCCGCGCCGCGCGTCGGCGGCGGTGCGCTTCTCCCGCCCGGCCGGTACTTCCTCCTCGAAGAAATATTTGGCGACGTCGAACAGCGCGATGGCGACGATGAGATAGCCGACGATGTTGAGCAGCGCCTCATGCACCAGCGTGTCGCCGCCGAGCCCCTCGCGCAGCGCCGTATAGGGGGCGTAGACCAGCAGCACCGCCGCCACCGCCATCAGGGCGCAGGCGGCGACGGCGAAGACGGCACGGATGAGAAAGCTCATGGGGAGGGGCTCCGTTGACCCCTGGCCAACTAGCGCGCCTCGCCGGGTCTTCAAGTACCGCGTCCCGCCACCCTGCCCGCCGCGCCTCGTGTATAGTCGCGCCGCCGCCACCGACCGGAGACCCGCCATGGCCCATGAACACGCGACCGCCGAGCTCGTCCGCGATCCCGGTTTCGTGCCGCCGCCGGCGCTGGAGCCGATGATCGAGCGGCTCGCCGCGCGCCGCTCGGCGCCGCTGCGCAGCCTTGGCGGGCCGGCGCCGAGCGAGGAGGAGATGGACCTGCTGTTCCGGCTGGCGCTGCGTGTGCCCGATCACGGCCGGCTGGTGCCCTGGCGCTTCATCGTCATCGAGGGCGAGGCGCGCGCCGCGCTCGGCGCCCGGCTCGACGCGCTCTATGCGCGGCAGAACCCGGACCTGCCGGCCGCCAAGGCCGATATGTGGACGCTGTACCTGATGCGTGCGCCGCTCACCGTGGTGGTGGTGAGCCGGCCCGATCCGGCCGCCAAGGTGCCGGAATGGAACCAGCAGCTCTCCGCCGGCGCCGCCGGCATGGCGCTGACCGTGGCGGCGAGCGCGCTCGGCCTCGCCTCGCAATGGCTCTTGAAATGGCCGGGTCGCGACCGCGAGGCGGCGGCGCTCGCCGGCGTCGAGGCCGGTGAGACAGTCGCCGGCTTCATCCATATCGGCCGGCCGACGGTCGACAGCCCGGACCGGCCGCGCCCGGACGCCGCCGGCGTCGTCAGCCGCTGGCAGCCGGAGGAGGCGTAAGCCCGGCGTGAGACCGAGCCGATGAGGCCCGGCCCCTAAGCCCGCGCGATCAACCCTCGACGTCGAAGGAGACGCCCTGCGCCAGCGGCAGGGTGCGCGAGTAGTTGATGGTGTTGGTGGCCCGCCGCATATAGGCCTTCCAGGCGTCGGAGCCCGCCTCGCGGCCGCCGCCGGTCTCCTTCTCGCCGCCGAAGGCGCCGCCGATCTCGGCGCCGGACGGGCCGATATTCACATTGGCGATGCCGCAATCCGAGCCTTCCGCCGACATGAAGGTCTCGGCCTCGCGCATGTCGTTGGTGAAGATCGACGAGGACAGGCCCTGCGGCACGCCGTTCTGCAGCGCGATCGCCTCGGTGAGGCCGCCGACCCGCAGCACATAGAGGATCGGCGCGAAGGTCTCGTGCTTCACCACGTCGACCTGTTCGTCGATCTCCACCAGCGCCGGCCGGACGTAATAGGCGTCGTCCGCGCCGGCCACCGCCACGCGTTCGCCGCCATGCACGGTAGCGCCGGCGGCGCGGGCCTTGTCGAGCGCCGCCTGCATGCCGTCATAGGCCGCCTTGTCGATCAGCGGGCCGATTAGCGTGCCGTTCGCGCGGGGATCGCCGATGGTGACGGAGCCGTACGCCTTCGCCAGGCGCGGCACCAGTTCCTCATAAACGCCCTCATTGACGATGAGGCGGCGCAGCGAGGTGCAGCGCTGGCCAGCGGTGCCCATGGCGGCGAAGGCGATGCCGCGCAGGGCGAGGTCGAGATCGGCCGAGGGGCAGACGATGGCGGCGTTGTTGCCGCCGAGTTCCAGGATCGAACGGCCGAAGCGCTTGGCCACCCGCTCGCCGACGATACGGCCCATGCGGGTGGAGCCGGTGGCGGAGATCACCGGCACGCGGGCGTCGTCGACCAGCGACGAGCCGATCTCGCCGCCGCCGACCAGCACCTGCGACAGGCCTTCCGGCGCGTCGCCAAAGGCGGCAGCGGCGCGCTCGAACAGCGCCTGCACGGCGAGCGCGGTGAGCGGGGTCTTCTCGGAGGGCTTCCACAGCAGGCTGTCGCCGCAGACCAGCGCCAGCGCCGCGTTCCACGACCACACCGCGACCGGGAAGTTGAAGGCGGTGACGATGCCGACCGGGCCGACCGGGTGCCAGGTCTCCATCATCCGGTGGCCGGGGCGCTCGGAGGCGATGGTGAGGCCGTAGAGCTGGCGCGACAGGCCGACGGCGAAGTCGCAGATATCGATCATCTCCTGCACCTCGCCGAGGCCCTCGGAGACGATCTTGCCGGCCTCCAGCGTGACGAGGCGGCCGAGCGCCACCTTGTGGGCGCGCAGTTCCTCGCCGAGTAGCCGCACCAGTTCGCCGCGGCGCGGCGCCGGCACGGTACGCCAGGCGTGGAAGGCGGCCACCGCACGCTCCACCGCCGCGCCGACATCGGCCGGGCTCGCCTCGGCGACATGCGCCACCACCTCGCCGGTGACCGGCGAGCGCACCGCGCGGCCGCCGTCCTGCCACAGCGCCGGGTCGACGCCGAGCGAGCCGAGCAGGTCCGCCACCTCGCCGGCGACCGGGCCGAGGGCTGCGTTGATTTTCGCCGTCATGATCATGCTCCTCGCAAGCGCCACTGGCGGGCCGCGATCCGGCACGCCTGGATTGGCCGCGTGCATAGCACCGCTCGGCGGCACAAATCCATGCTGCGGGAGGATGAGCCGGAAAGCCTGCCCCAGCGGCAGGTTAGCGGCGATGCGGGGCGCGGGGGGTGCGGCGCGACGAAGAAAAATCCGCCATTTTCACTTTGCGGCAGGATAAGAATTCGCGACGATGATGTCTTGCACCTTCCCTGCGTATAACCCATATCGAGCTCACGAACAGCCTCGACAATAGGTCACGAACACTGTCAGGATGTCCCTGTTCGCCGACGAATTATCCATGAAATGATCCATGGACAGATTCGCGAAATCACATTCCAGACACGAAATAGCTGTCCTCGTGCCGCACTCCTTTTGCATCCGAATCCCGTGGATGCAACAGGAGAAGGACAGAGGTATTGACGGCTTGGGGAATGGGACGGATCGCTGGCGCGACACTGACCGCCGCGATCATCTTCGCCGCCAGCGGCAATGCTGCTTCAGCAAACTCGGCAAGCATGAAACGACCGGCCGCCACCAGTGGGATGGCGTCCTATTACGGCTATGGCGGACGTACCGCCAACGGTGAGCGCCACAACGCCCAGGCCCTCACCGCCGCGCATCGCACCCTGCCTTTCGGCACCAAGGTGCGAGTGACCAACACGGCCAATGGCCGGTCGGTCGTCGTGCGCATCAACGATCGCGGCCCCTTCATCCGTGGCCGCATCATCGACGTCTCGACCGCCGCCGCGGACAGCCTCGGCTTCCGCTCGCGCGGGGTCGCCCGTGTCGATCTCGCCGTGGTCAACTGAAGGCCGTGGCGTGACGCTCTTATGAGAACGCCTGGCCGGGGCGATGGTTCCTGAGCCGCGTGCGAAACGCGCTCAGACCTCGCCCCGGCGGGCTTCCATCAACAGGCGATAGCATTCCTGCAGATCGGCGAGCGCCGCCTTGAGCTCGCGGACCTGCTCGTCGGACAGACCGTCCTCCGGCCCCTCCAGCGGGCGGAACGAGGTCAGCCGCGACGGCGCCTCCTCGCGCACCGGGGCCGGCGGCACGTAGGCGGGCAGCGGCGGCACCGGGAACGGCTCCGGCGGCTCGGCAGGGTACCGCTCGGCATGACGCGGTCCGGCAAAGGGCGGCTCCGGCTCGCCGCCGACGCCGCGGAACGGAAAGGACGGCCCGTCATCCTCGTCCTCGTCGTCGAAACGCGGCTCCGCCTCGCGCGGATGCAGGGGGGACGGTTCCGTGCGCGGCGCATCGAAGCGCGGCTCGATATGGCGCGGCTCGCCATGCCTTGGCTCGCTATGCCGCGGCTCCGCATGACGCGGCCCGCCCTGATGCGGCTCGATATCCGGCAGCAGCGGCATGTCTAGGAAATTCGGCTCGTCGTCGGAGGGTCGGCGCCGCGCCGGCTTGCGTGCCGCCGCCCGCTCCGGCTCATCATCACGCGGTGCGCCGCCGCGACGTCCCGGCAGCAGGCCGAAGAACCCGCTCAGCGAGGACCGGCCGGCAGCAGCCTTGCCCTCATGCGCCTCGCCCTCGTCGTTCTCGTCGTCCCCGCCGGCCGGCGCGGCAACGGCGCGCGCGCCCTGCCCGCCTTCCATCGCCTCGCGCAGCACCGCCTGCACGTAACGCGGCCCTTCCTCCTTGAGGATGCGCTGCACGCCACGGATCGTGTAGCCCTCGCCATACAGCAGGTGCTGGATGCCGCGCAGAAGCTCGACGTCGTCAGGCCGGTAGTAGCGCCGGCCGCCGCCGCGCTTCAGCGGGCGGATCTGGGGGAACTTGGTCTCCCAGAAACGCAGCACGTGCTGAGGCAGATCGAGCTCGTCGGCGACCTCGCTGATGGTGCGGAAGGCGTCCGGGCTCTTCTCCACGGCGAGGGTTCCCTCCCTTCAGCTCACACGGACGACGCGGCGCGACTCACTCTTCGGTGACGTCTTCGCCGTTGATCTGCTGCTTGAGGATGTTGGACGGCTTGAACACCATGACGCGGCGGGGCGCGATCGGCACTTCCTCGCCGGTCTTCGGGTTGCGGCCGACGCGCTCGCCCTTCTGGCGCACCACGAAGGAGCCGAAGGAGGACAGCTTCACCGTCTCGCCCTTGGCCACGCAATCGGCGATCTCGGACAGTACCGTCTCGACCAGAGCGGCGGATTCGGTCCGCGACAGCCCCACACGCTGATACACCGCCTCGCAAAGATCCGCGCGCGTGATCGTCCGACCTGCCATTGCCCCGTCTCCGCCTTCTTCATGTTGTGGCGCTGCCCTGCGTCAACCTAGGCGCCGTCGCCCGCACTGGTCAACGGGGCGCGCGCACGCAGTCACCGGTCGAAGCGCGAACCTACCAGCGCACCAGCGCCGAGGCCCAGGTGAAGCCGCCGCCCATCGCCTCCAGCAGCACCACGTCGCCGGCCTTGATCCGCCCGTCCCGCACCGCCGTGGCAAGCGCCAGCGGGATCGAGGCGGCCGAGGTGTTGCCGTGCACGTCGACGGTGAGCACCACCTTCTCCGGCGCGATGCCGAGCTTCACCGCGCTGGCGTCGATGATGCGGCGATTGGCCTGGTGCGGCACGAACCAGTCGATGGTCGACGAATCGATGCCGGTGGCGTTGTAGGCGTCGGTGATGACGTCGGTGATCATGCCGACCGCGTGGCGGAACACCTCGCGGCCCTCCATGCGCAGGAAGCCGGTGGTCTTGGTCGAGGAGACGCCGCCATCGACATAGAGCTTGTGCTTGTGGCGTCCGTCCGAGCGCAGATGCGTGGTGAGCACGCCGCGCTCGTCGGGCGCGCCGCTCGCCGGCACCGCCTCCAGCACCAGCGCGCCGGCGCCGTCGCCGAACAGCACGCAGGTGGTGCGGTCCGACCAGTCGAGGATGCGCGAGAAGGTCTCGGCGCCGATGACCAGCGCGCGGCGGAAGCTGCCGCTCTTCAGGAAATTGTCGGCGGTCGCCAGCGCGTAGACGAAGCCCGAGCACACCGCCTGCACGTCGAAGGCGGCGCCGCGGGTGATGCCGAGCCCGGCCTGCACCGTCACCGCCGAGGCGGGGAAGGTGTTGTCCGGCGTCGAGGTGGCGAGCACGATGAGGTCGATGTCGTCCGGCGTCAGGCCGGCATCGTCGAGCGCCGCCCGCGCCGCCTTGATGGCGAGGTCGCTCGTCACCTCGTCCTCGGCGGCGATATGCCGCTCGCGGATGCCGGTGCGCTGGACGATCCATTCGTCGGAGGTGTCGACCATCTGGGCGAGGTCGGCATTGGTGAGGGTCCGCGCCGGCAGATAGGCGCCGACGCCACGCACCACTGAAGTCAAGCTGCTCACGATGAAACCTGCAATTCCGCTGCCTTCGCCCCGTCCGCTTCCGGCGAGGCCCCGGCCGCGCTCGGCCGGCTCTTGAGGCCCGCCTCGATGCGCGACAGCAACTGGTAGCGCACCATGTCGTAGCCGATGTCGATGGCCGAGGCGAAGCCCTCGGCGTCGGTGCCGCCGTGGCTCTTGATCACCACGCCGTTGAGCCCGAGGAACACGCCGCCATTCGACTTGCGCGGGTCGAGCTTCTCCCGCAGCAGCGCGAAGGCGCCGCGAGCGAACAGATAGCCGATCTTCGCCATCAGGCTGGAGCGCATCACCCCGCGCAGCAGCTCGGCGAACTGCTTGGCGGTGCCCTCGGCGGTCTTCAACGCGATGTTGCCGGAGAAGCCCTCGGTCACCACCACGTCGACCACGCCACGGCCGATGTCGTCGCCCTCGACGAAGCCGCGATAGTCGAGCCCGGGATGCTCGGCGGCCTTGAGCGTCGCCCCGGCCTCCTTGACCTCCTCGACGCCCTTGATCTCCTCGACGCCGACATTGAGCAGCCCGACCTTCGGCGTCTCCATGTCGAAGACGATGCGCGCCATCGCCGCGCCCATCACCGCCATGTCGACGAGGTGCTGGGCGGTGGCACCGATCGAGGCGCCGACGTCGAGCACCACGCTCTCGCCGCGCAGCGTCGGCCACAGGCAGGCGATGGCGGGGCGGGAAATACCGGCCATGGTCTTGAGGTTGACCTTGGCCATCGCCATCAGCGCGCCGGTATTGCCGGCCGAGACCGCGCAATCGGCCTCGCCGAGCCGCACCGCGTCGATAGCCTTCCACATGGAGGAGACCTTGCGGCCGCGCCGGAGCGCCTGGCTCGGCTTGTCCTCCATGGTGACGACGACGTCGGTGTGGACAATGCTGCTCGCGGCGGCGAGCTTGGGATGCTGGGCGAGGATCGCACGGATCTTCGCCTCGTCGCCGAACAGCAGATAGCGGATGTCCGGGTGCCGCGTCAGCGCGACGGCGGCACCGGGAAGCACGACGTCGGCGCCGTGGTCTCCCCCCATGACGTCGAGCGCGATTCTTACGGGCGATGACATGAAGCGGCTACTGGTCTCGTTCGTTCAGGGTCGGTACGGGTCGGGCATGGCCCGCCGCCGGGACATGAGGGCATGCCCCAGTTGCGGGCGCGTGACAATAGCGGCTCGCCGCCGTGGAGCAACTTTCGGCTCAGATGTCGCCGCTGCCCTCGGTCTTCTTCAGCCGGGCGAGCGCGGCGAAGGGCGAGATTTCCTCCGGCCCCGGCTCGGCCGGCGTCTCGAACGCCACCCCCGGCTTGCGCGGATAGGGATCGAGCCCCAGCGCCAGGAATTCCGCCACTACCGCGCCGACATCGATGACGCCGTCGACGATCGGATCGGGCATGTCCTGCTCGCTCACCTCGACCTCCTGGCCGGGCCGGACCTCCGGCAGCTTGTCGGCCGGGACGAAGCTCATCTCGATGTCCTCGCTCACCGGGGCGTCGAAATCCTCGAGCGTAACAACGCAGTTCTGCCGCACCACCGCGTCGAGATGGCCCTCGACCCGCACGCCGCCGCGCTGCGGGATCAGCGTCACCGTGGCGGTGAGCCGGGGAATGCCGACAATGCCGAAATCCTTGGCCAGCGCCGCGCGCGTCGCCTCGTCCGGCGCGAGCTTCACCGTCGTGCCGGCGTCGGGGATGGTCGCGACGAGGACAGGATGGGTCAGGGGGGCCGCATCGCTCATGATGTTGTGTTCTCCACGAAGGGGGACGCGCCGGCGGCCGGCAGGGGCAGCTCGCCGCGCGCGAAGGTCTCGAACGGCGTCGCCTTGAGCGCCACCGTCAGTTGGCGCAGCCGCGCCGCCAGCGCAACGGCCTCGGCCTGGCGCTCCGGCACTGAAGCGTAGACGTTGCGCAGCAGCGCCTCGGCGAGCGCGCCATCCGGTGCAGCCAACGCCGCATCATAGACGCCGGCGCGGCCATAGAAAGCCGAGGCGACCTTCTTCATCTTCTTCGGCACCGTGAGGTCGCCGACGCCCATCTCGCGCAGATTGGCGTCCATGTCGCGGCAGAAGGCGTCGAACACCTTCTGGCCGAGCGCCTGGCCGGCCTCGCCCTCGTCCTTGAGGCGGTGGAACAGCAGGAAGGCGTGGATCAGGACCATCTCGAAGCGGCCGGGAATGCTGTCGGCGACGCCATAGTCTGTGTAATAGGCCGGATCACGCGAATGTGCCACGATCGCGCCATAGAGCCGCTGGATGGTCTCGCGTCCGTCGTCCCGGCGGAAGAATCGCAGGATCATGGCGGGTCCCTGCCTCGTTGCCTCTGCCTCGTTGCCGCCGCGCATGGCGCCGCATCTGGGCGGGTTAGCGCGGGTGTGGACCGCTGGCAAGCCCGCGGCCCGGCCTGGACGGGGATTTCCCGTTGCCTCACGGCGGCAGCCTGTGCTTTTTGCGCGGGACTATGTGCGGGGGTCGTGCACAGGAGTAGGACGAATGGCAGTGCGGATTGAGAGACGGCAGGCGAACGATCGGGCCGGACGCATCGGGCAATGGCCCGCGCGCCTCGCCGGGGTCGGCGGCGTCGCCGTCATCTGCTCCGGCCTTGCCGCCTGTGCCGATATGCCGATGGCGACCTCCAATATGGGCCTCGCCCGCACGCCCTCCAGCTTCGTCAGCGAACAGCAGCGCGGCTATGTCGCCACTCCCGGCGCGCTCGAGCAGATTCCGGTCGGCTCGAGCCAGGAGCAGGTGCTGCTGGTGCTCGGCACCCCCTCCACCGTCGCCACCGTCGACGGCGAGGTGTTCTACTACATCTCGCAGAAGACCAAGAAGGTGATGTTCCTGCGCCCGGAAGTGATCGAGCAGCGGGTGCTGGCGATCTATTTCGACCCCAAGGACAAGCGCGTCACCCGCATCGCCGACTACGGGCTGAAGGACGGCAAGGTGTTCGACTTCGTGTCGCGCACCACTCCGACCGGCGGCCAGGAGCTCTCGGTGCTCGGGCAGATCTTCACCTCGGCGCTCGGCGGCCCCAGCAACGACTAACACCGGCGCCGGGCCGGCCTTTCCGGCCCGGGCACGCCCTGCTGGCGCCGAAGCTTGTGGCGCGGAAGCGCCCGGCGCAGGCTTTCAGCCGAAGCGCGACGGCGCGAACGGCGCCGGGTCAACCGCCGGCGTCTCGCCGCTCATCATCTCGGCGACGAGCCGCCCGGTGATCGGGCCGAGCGTGAAGCCGAGATGCTGGTGGCCGATGGCGAGCCACAGCCCCCTCACCTTCTCGCCGTCCGGCCCGCTCACCGGGCCGATCGCCGGCAGCATGTCCGGGAAGGCCGGCCGGCACCCCATCCACGGCTCGGCCTCGACGCGCGCGCCGAGTGGGAACAGCTTGCGGGCGATCGCCTCGGTGCGCTCCAGCTGCACCGGCGTCTTGCGGGCGTCGCGGCGGGCGAACTCGACGCCGGTGGTCAGGCGGATGCCGAGCTCCATCGGGGTGATGACGTAGCCGCCCTCCTCGTCGAGCACCGGCCGCGACAATTTCGCCCCGCCCTCGCCGCGATAATGCATGTGGTAGCCGCGCTTCACCGCCAGCGGCAGCCGCACGCCGAAGGGGCGCAGCACGTCGTCCGCCCATGGCCCCAGCGCCACCACCACCTCGCGGGCCTCGACGAGGCCGTCGGCGGTCGACATCGCCCAGCCGGAGCCGAGGCGTACCAGGCCGCGGGCGTCGCCGATCCGGAGCACGCCGCCCAGCGCCGCGAAATGCCGCGCATAGGCGCCGGTGACGCCGCCGGGGCTGGAGACCGAATGCGGATCGGTCCAGATCACCGCGCTGGTGAAATCCGGTCTCAGGTCCGGCTCGAGCGCCAGCGCCTCGTCCACGCTGAGCTCGCGCATGGACAGGCCGTATTGCCGCGCCAGCGGGAATTCCTTGCGTTCGTTGTCGAGCCCTTCCGGGCTGCGGTAGAGCTTCAGCCAGCCGCCCTCGCGGAAATAGTGCTCGGCCCCGGCGAGCGCCGCCAACCGGGCATGCTCGTCGAGGCTGTGGCGCAGCAGCGTCTCCATGGTGCGGGCATAGGCGAGGATGCGCTGCGGCGCCGAGGCCTTCCAATAGGCGTACATCCAGGGCAGCAGTCCGGGCAGCGCGTCCCAGTGGTAGTTGGCCGCCGGGTTGCGCCCGAGCGCCACCTCCATCAGCGCCTTGAGATCGCGCGGGAAGGCCACCGGATAGATCGAGGAGCGCTCGACGAGGCCGGCATTGCCGTAGGAGGTCTCCTCGCCCGGTCCGCGGCGGTCGACCAGCGCCACCGCCTGCCCGCGCAGCTTGAGATTGAGCGCCACGCTGGTGCCGACAATGCCGGCACCGAGCACGAGCGTATCGACTTTCATGGGAGACACCGTCCACTGGCCGGCACGGACACGCCGGATTGCCGAGAAGGAAGCCGGCACGGCGACCCGCGAGCCGCCGCGCCGATGATCGAAAGCCGGATCGAAAGCCTGTCGGCTCAGTAGATGTCGAAGGGGAAGTACTTCGCGTTGATCTTCTTGTAGGTGCCGTCGGCGACGATCTCCTGGATCGCCTTGTTCAGCGCCTCGCGCAGCTCGTTGTCTTCCTTGCGCACGGCGATGCCGGTGCCCTGCGGATTGACGTCCTTCAGGTCGGCGCCGATGAACTTGCAGCACTTGCCGTCGCTGCTCTTCTCCAGCCATTCGTAGAGCACGAACTTGTCGGCGAGGATGGCGTCGAGCCGGCCGGCGGCAAGGTCGGCATTGGCCTCGTCCTGGGTCGGGTAGAGCTTGATCTCGGAGTCCTTGTACTTCTCTTCCAGGAAGACCGCCGCCGTCGTCGAGGACTGCGTGCCCACGGTCTTGCCCTTCAGCCCGGCCGGCGAGATGTCGGTGATCTTGGTGTCCTTCGGCGCGATGACGCTGCCGGGTGTCTGGTAGTAGGGAACCGTGAAGGCCACCTTCTCCTTGCGCTCGTCGGTGATCGACATCGAGGCGACGATGGCGTCGAACTTCTTCGATAGCAGCGCCGGGATGATGCCGTCCCAGTCCTGCGCCACGAAGGTGCATTCCACCTTCATCTTCTCGCAGAGCGCCTTGGCGACATCGATGTCGAAGCCGACCAGCTGGCCGGAGGAATCGACCGAGTTGAAGGGCGGGTAGGCGCCCTCGGTGCCGATGCGTACGGTCTTCGTCTGCGCCTGCGCGGCGGCGGCGGTCAGCGCGAACACGGCGGCGGCGGCGAATAGTTTGGCGATCTTCATTGGGAAAGCCCCTCGGTTGGACGCGCCGGAAGGCCCGTCTGCGCGCAAGCTAGGGCGGCGCGATGTCACGGGCAATCGGCGGAAAGGCCGAGACGGCCCGTCACCCTCAGAAATGACTGAAGCTGCGCCGGGAGAGTACCATCTCGGCGCCGTCCGCCCCGATTACCGCCAGCCCGGCACCGGTGCGGGTGGCGCCGATCTCGGTGAGGCCGAAGCCGGCGGCGGTCGCCACCATGCTCAGCGCGTCGAGCCGGTCATGCGGCACCACGGCGAGGATCTCGTAATCGTCGCCGCCGGCGAGTACCGTCTCCATCAGCGCCGGCTCGGCCGCCACCGCCGCGCGCGCCGCGGCGCTCAGCGGCACCGCGCCGACGCGGATCTCGCCGCCGAGGCCGGACACCGCCAGCAGCTTCTCCGCGTCGCCGATCAGCCCGTCCGATATGTCCATCGCCGCGCTGGCATGCGCACGCAACGCCTCGGCAAGCGCGAGGCGCGGGCGCGGATGCAGATAGCGGTCGGCGAGGAAGGCCTTTCCCGCCGCGTCGAGCGCCCGGAAGCCCGGCCGGTCCGGGTCGAGCCGCAGCGCGAGGCCGAGCGCGCCGTCGCCGATGGTGCCGGTCGCGACGATCGCCTGCCCGGCTTTGGCGCCCGCGCGCTTCACCATCGTGCCGTAGGGCACGGCGCCGAGCGCGGTGATCGAGATGGTGAACGGGCCCGGCGTCTTCACCGTGTCGCCGCCGAGCAGCGGCGCGCCATAGTCGCGGGCGTCCTCGCCGATGCCACGCGCGAAGGCGTCGAGCGCGGCATCGTCCATGTCGGGCGGAATGGCGAAGGCGAGCAGCACGCCGAGCGGGCGGGCGCCCTTGGCGGCGAGATCGGAGAGGTTCACCCGCATCGCCTTGCGGGCGATGCTGGCCGGCGGGTCGTCGGGGAAGAAATGCACCCCCGCCACCAGCGCATCCTTGGTCAGGATGAGGTCGTGACCGTGCGGCGGGGCGAGGAAGGCGGCGTCGTCGGTGAGGCCGAGCGCGCCGGGATGGGTGGCGAGCGGCCCGAACAGGCGGGCGATCAGCTTGTCCTCGCCGGAGGACCTACGTCCCGAAGACGTGGCCGCGGAAGCGCCAGCCCCGGAAGGCGAGGCGCTCGACGCCTTGGCGCCGGACGCTTTGGCCCCGGAGGACGCGCCCCCCGAACCCTTGGCCGTCCCGGAGCCGCCGTCCTCCCGCCGATCCGCCATGGTCGCCTCAGCTGCCGAATTCGCCCGCGCGCATCTCGCGCGCCAGTCCATCCAACACCGCATTGACCATTCCGGTTTCCTCACGGTCGAGGAAAGCGGCGGCGACGTTCACATATTCGGCGACGACCACGCGGGCGGGAATGTCCGGCCGGCCGTGCAGTTCATAGGCGCCGGCGCGCAGCACCGCGCGCAGCACCGTCTCGATGCGCTTCAGCGGCCAGCCCTTCACCAGCGCGGCGTCGAGCATCGGATCGATCACCCGCTGCTCGCGCACCACTCCGCCGACCACGTCGCGGAACAAGGTGAGGTCGGCGCTCGCGATCTCGTCGCCCTCGATCTCCTGGCCGATCCAGTGGCTCTCGAACTGGGCGAGGATCTCCGGCAGCGGCGTCTGCGCCACGTCCATCTGGTAGAGCGCCTGCACGGCGTTGAGCCGCGCCGCGCTCTTGCGCAGCGGCTTGTGGTTCGCCGGCTTGCCGGCGGATTTGGCGTCGGTCGAATTGCTCATGACAGCCTCACCACGACCGGCGCTTCAGGCGCAGCAGCGCAAGCGCCGCCTCGACGGCACCGCCGCCCTTGTTGCCGTCGGAGACGCGGGCGCGCACCCAGGCCTGCTCGTCATTCTCGACGGTGAGGATGCCGTTGCCGAGCGGCAGCTTGCGGGCGACCGAGAGATCGATCAGCGCGCGGGAGGATTCCCCGGCGACGATCTCGAAATGATAGGTCTCGCCGCGCACCACGCAGCCGAGCGCCACTGCGGCGTCGAACGGCTTGCCGTCCGCCTCGGCATTGTCGAGGGCAAGCGCGATGGCGGTCGGCACCTCCAGCGCGCCCGGCACGGTGACGACCTCGCAGCTGGCACCGACGGCCTCGACGGCGGCGCGGGCGCCGGCCAGCAATTCGTCGTTGAGGTCGTCGTAGAAACGGCCTTCGACGATCAGGATGCGAGCGCCGTCTAGACGCTCGGCCGCCTCGACGGCGCGGCGGGGGGTCGCCATGGGAAGAAACCTCGCATTCGGAAACGAAGCGACGACGTACGCCGCCCGGCGGAACTCCGCAAGACGCCTCTGCGCAACTCTGCCCCCCGCCTCAGCGGAACTCGGCGAGCCTGGCCGCGTAGCGGGCCATCATGTCGACCTCGATATTGACCTTGTCGCCCGGCTGCACCGCCCCCCAGGTGGTGTGGCTCAGCGTGTGGGGGATGAGCAGGCAGGTGAAGCGCTCGCCGTCCACCGTGTTGACGGTGAGCGAGGTGCCGTCCAGCGTCACCGAGCCCTTGGTGGCGATGAAGGGAGCCAATTCGCGCGGCGCCGCGAAGGTGAAGCGCGTGGTCTCGCCGAGATCCTCGCGGGCGACCACCTCCGCCTGGCCGTCGACATGGCCCTGCACGATATGGCCGCCGAGTTCGTCGCCGATCTTCAGCGCGCGTTCGAGATTGATCCGCGCGCCCTCTCCCCAATGGGCGACGGTGGTGAGCGCCAGCGTCTCCGGCGCCGCCTCCACCGCGAAACTGTCCGGCTGTGTTGCCACCACGGTGAGGCACACGCCGGCGCAGGCGATGGAGGCGCCGAGATCGATGCCCGCCGTATCGTAGGCGGTGCGAACCGTCAGCCGGCGCACGTCGTTGCGACGCTCCACCGACACCACCTCGCCAATATCGCTGACGATCCCCGTGAACATGCTAGCGTCGCCTCAATATGCGCAGCCGGTCCGGCCCGTGCCGCTCGGTTTCAACCGTGGTGAGATAGGCGTCGAAGGCGTCGAGCGCGAGCCCTTCCAGCGCATCGACGGCATTGCGGCCGAGCAAGCCCGGCGCCTCGAACAGGCTCGCCTCATCGACGAGGCCGGCGGTGAAGAAGGCGCTCGCGAGACGCGGCCCCGCCTCCACCATCGCCCGCGTGATGCCGCGCGCGGCCAGCAGCCGCAGCGCCGCTTCGAGGTCGAGCCCGCCATCCGGCGTGGCACCGACCCGCATCACCTCGACGCCGCGCTCGGTGAGCGCCCGCTCGGCCACGGCCGGCGGGCCCTCGCCGGCGATCACCCACACCGGGGCGACGTCGAGATTGGCGAGCAGCCGCGCCGTCGCCGGCAGCCGCAACTGGCTGTCGAGCACCACCCGCACCGGCGAGCGCCGGTCCATGCCCGGCAGCCGGCAGGTAAGGTCCGGATCGTCGGCCAGCACCGTGCCGATGCCGGTCAGCACCGCGTCATGGGTGGCGCGCATCATATGCACCCGCGCCCGAGCCTGTTCGCCGGTGATGGCGGCCGGCCGGCGGCCCTCCAGCCCGGCCTTGCCGTCGGCGGAGACCGCGAGCTTCAGCATCACATGCGGACGGCCGCGCACGACGCGGCTGATATGGCCGGCATGGGCGAGCCGAGCCTCGTCCGCGCCCGGCCCGACGGTCACCTCGATGCCGGCCTCGCGCAGGATCGAAAAGCCGCGTCCCGCCACCCGGTCGTCGGGATCGCCGATCGCCGCCACCACCCGGGCGATGCCGGCGGCGCGGACGGCGTCGACGCAGGGCGGCGTGCGGCCGTGATGCGAGCAGGGCTCCAGCGTCACATAGAGCGTGGCGCCGCGCGCGGCCTCGCCGGCCTGCGCGAGCGCCTGCGGCTCGGCATGCGGGCGCCCGCCGGCGGCGGTGGCGCCATGGCCGAGAATGAGCGGATTGCCGTGCTCGGACAGCCGGTCGAAGCGCGCCACTACGGCGCCCACCGCCGGGTTCGGCCAGGTCTGGCCGAGATGGTGGCGGCCAACCGCCAGCGCCGCGCCCATCAGCGCCGCGTCGAGGCGCGGGTCGGAAGGGTCCGGCACCGTGGCGTCAGTCCTTGTCGGGATCGGCATCGATATCGGCCGCCACACCGGTCGGCACGCCGCCGACCACGCTCTCGCGGGTCTGCAATTCGCCGATCAGCGCGTGGAAGTCCTTGGCCTCGCGGAAATTGCGGTACACCGAGGCGAAGCGGACATAGGCGACGTCGTCGAGCTGCTTCAGGCTCTCCATGACGAGCTCGCCGATCTGCTCGGAGGTGATCTCGCTCTCGCCCTGGCTCTCCAGCCGGCGGACCAGGCCGGAGACCAGCCGCTCCACCCGCTCGGGGTCGACCGGGCGCTTGCGCAGCGCCACCTCGATGGAACGGGCCAGCTTGTCGCGGTCGAACGGCACGCGGCGGCCGGAGCGCTTCAGCACGGTCAGTTCGCGCAGCTGCACCCGCTCGAAGGTGGTGAAGCGGCCGCCGCAATCCGGGCAGATGCGGCGGCGGCGAATGGCGGCGCTGTCCTCGGTGGGACGGGAGTCCTTCACCTGGGTGTCGAGGCTCCCGCAATAGGGACAGCGCATGTCGTTTCCTCTTTAAGGCGGTTTCCCTTTCGGGCGGTTTCCCTTGCAGGCGGTTTCCCTTGCAGGCCCGTCTCAGCCGTAGATCGGGAAGCGAGCCAGCAGGCCCTTGACCTTCTCGCGCACCGCCGCCTCGACGAGGCTGTCCTCGTCGGTGCCCTTCTGCGACAGCACGTCGAGCACCTCGGCGATCATGTCGCCGATCTGCTGGAACTCGGCGACGCCGAAGCCGCGCGTGGTGCCGGCCGGGGTACCGAGCCGCACGCCGGAGGTCACGAACGGCTTCTCCGGATCGAAGGGGATGCCGTTCTTGTTGGTGGTGATGTGGGCGCGGCCGAGCGCGATCTCCGACACCTTGCCGGTCAGCTTCTTCGGCCGCAGGTCGACCAGCATCAGATGCGTGTCGGTGCCGCCGGAGACGATCTCGAAGCCGTGGCCCTTCAGGTTCTCGGCCAGCGCCTTGGCGTTCTCGACCACGTTCTTCGCATAGACCTTGAACGAGGGCTGCAGCGCCTCGCCGAAGGCCACCGCCTTGGCGGCGATCACATGCATCAGCGGACCGCCCTGGATGCCGGGGAAGATCGCCGAATTGATCTTCTTGGCGATGTCCTCATCATTGGTGAGGATCATGCCGCCGCGCGGGCCGCGCAGGGTCTTGTGGGTGGTGGTGGTCACCACATGGGCGTGCGGGATCGGCGAAGGATGCACGCCGCCCGCCACCAGGCCGGCGAAATGCGCCATGTCGACCATCAGATAGGCGCCGACCGAATCGGCGATCTCTCGCATCTTGGCGAAGTCGATATGGCGCGGGTAGGCCGAGCCGCCGGCGACGATCAGCTTCGGCTTGTGCTGCTCGGCCAGCTTGGCGACCTCGGCGTAGTCGATGCGCTGGTCGTCCTCGCGCACGCCATAGGGCACCGCCTTGAACCACTTGCCGGACATGTTCACCGGCGAGCCGTGGGTCAGGTGACCGCCGGCGGCGAGGTTGAGGCCGAGATAGGTGTCGCCCGGCTGCAGCAGCGCGAAGAACACGCCCTGATTCGCCTGGCTGCCGGAATTGGGCTGCACATTGGCGAAAGCGCTGCCGAACAGCTTCTTGGCGCGCTCGATGGCGAGGTTCTCCGCCACGTCGACGAACTGGCAGCCGCCATAGTAGCGCCGACCCGGATAGCCCTCGGCATATTTGTTGGTCAGCACCGAGCCCTGGGCTTCCAGCACCGCGCGGGAGACGATGTTCTCCGAGGCGATCAGCTCGATCTCGTCGCGCTGGCGGCCGAGCTCGGAAACGATCGCCGAGGCGAGCTCGGGATCGGCCTCGGCGAGGCTCGCCGAAAAGAAGGAGTTCGCCGACTGCGCGGCGGAAACGGGCGACGACATCAGGGGGCCTCCGTGGCTCCGGGCGCGTCGGGCGTGGCCGAGAGAAGCCGGACCGCGCGCGCCCGTGCGGACATGAGGGGTCGCTTAGCACAGCCCCGTCGGCGTTTCAAAGCAGGACCGCGCAGGGCAGTCATGAGCGCGCCCGCTTCCAGGGGCGCGGGGGCGTCGGGCGCGCACCCTTCTCCCGGCGCGCGGGATGCCTAGGTGTGCAGCACCCGCACCTCCGCCCCCTCCAGCACCACGCAGCTCAGCCGCCCGGTCTTCCAGGCGCCGGTGTCGACATTGATGCGGTTGGCGCGGATGTCGACCTCTTCAACCGGCGTGTGGCCGTGCACCACCCGCTTGCCGAAATCGACGGTGGCATCGAGAAAGACGCGGCGGATCCAGATCAGGTCGTGCGCGGCCTGCCGCTCCAGCGCGACGCCCGGCCGCACCCCGGCATGGCAGAAGAAATAATCGCCCAACTCGGCGCTGAAACCGAGCCCGGCCAGGAACGCCGCATGCTCCTCCGGGATCGCCGCCCGCGCTGCCTTGCGCAGCGCCTTGCCGCCCAGTTCCTCCGCCGCCACCCCGTAGGACGCCAGCGCCGCGATCCCGCCATTGCCGAGCCAACGGTCGAGCGGGCCGCTGCCGTCGAGCGCCGCCCGCATCATCGCCTCGTGATTGCCGGTCAGGCAGAGGGCGCCGCGCTCCCGCTGCAACCCGAGTACCCGCTCGATCACCGCGCGGCTGTCCGGCCCGCGGTCGACATAGTCGCCGAGGAAGACGAAGCGTACGCCCGCATACCCCTGCGCGTCGCGCTCGACCATCGCCAGCAGGCTCTCCAGCAGGTCGAGCCGGCCGTGGATGTCGCCGAAGGCATAGACCCGCAGCCCGTCGGGAATGCGGTAGCGGGAAGTCGTGTCGGCGGTCTCGTCCACGCGCCTCTCCCGCCTAGGGTGCCGCGAGCAGGTCGAGCATGCGGACGGCGGCGGCGAAATCGCGCCAGCGCGCCTGCCGGCGCCGTTCCGCCTCGCTGTCGGAGCCCCAGGCCTGTTCCTGCACTTCCTCGTCGATATGCGCGGCGCGCCAGGCCTCTTCGGCGGTGAGCCGCCCGTGCAGCACCGCGAAGGCGATGAGCGCCGAGCCGCTCAGCGTGGTCATCAGGCTGAGCGCGGCGAGGCGCAGCGGCTCGTCCGGCAGCTGCGTCGCCACCGCCTCCAGCGAAGCCGGCGGCTGGGTGACGTGCATCACCCCCTCGGCGAGCAGGAAGCGGGCGCCGAAACGCGCCTGCGCCCAGTCCAGCACCGGGTCCCATAGCTGCACCTGGAGCGCAACCAGCTTGTCCGGACCGTCGGTGCGGTAGCAGACGAGGTCCGAGCCGGCATAGCGCACGATTTCCGCCCCCACCGCCTCCATCGCCCCGGCGACGCCGTCTTGGGCCGAGTTGACGAGGCGGGTGATCGGCATGGAGAGCGGGTCGATGGTCTCGCCCTGCCCGGCCCATTCGGCGGCGATCTCGCGCGCCAGAGCCTCGCCGGGCACGCTGAGCGGATGCCGGCCCGGAGTGCGCACCGGGCGGCCGTCGAGCTGCACCTGGAACCCGTCCGGGCCGGGCGCCGCGCTCGCTTCCTTGTAGAATCGCTTGATCGGCGCGGCGGCGCTGCCGAGGCTCATCGCCCCGCCCCCTCGACGCTCTCGCGCGCCAGCTGCTGCCAGAGCGCGTCGAGCCCCTGCGCCAGTTCGCCGGCGCCGTTCACCAAGAGATGGGCGCCGCCCTCCTCCAGCATCTCCGCCGGGTGGTAGCCCCAGGTGACGCCGATGGCGCCGGCGCCGGCGGCGCGCGCCATGATCATGTCGTAGCTGGTGTCGCCGACCAGCACGGTGTCGCGCGGCTGCGCGCCCACCGCCGCCATCGCCTGCTGCACCATCGCCGGGTGCGGCTTGGAGGGGGCGTCGTCGGCGGTCTGGATGGTGACGAAGCGGGCTTCCATGCCGTGATGCTTCAGCACCGAGGCGACGCCGCGCTGCGACTTGCCGGTGGCCATGCCGATCAGCACGTCGTCGCGCCGGTGCAGCGTCTCGACGAGGTCGCGCATGCCGGGGAACATCGGCTCGGTGAAATTGCCCTCGTCGCGCAGTTCGTGGAACGCGGTGCGGTAGAAGCCGGCCAGTTCCTCGGCGGGGAAGTCGGGCGCGTGGTCGCCGAGCTTGCGCATCGCCTCCACCAGCGACAGGCCGACAATGCCGAGGATCGCCTCGCGCGGCGGCAAGTCGATGCCGGCGCGGGCGAAGGCGCGGGTCATGGCGGAGACGATGACGTGCTGGCTGTCCACCAGCGTTCCGTCGCAATCGAAGAGGACGAGTTTCACGTTCTTCCCATCCGGCATAGCACCGGCCTCGCCCGGACGCGACCGCTCGCGACCGGCTTGCAGGAGCTGAAGGAAAGCCGGCGGCGCCTTGCCTGCGGTACCGGCTCGTCGCGATCGCCGCCGCGGCCGGTGGTGGGCGGTGACGGGCTCGAACCGCCGACCCTCTCGGTGTAAACGAGATGCTCTACCAACTGAGCTAACCGCCCTTGCCGACCCGCGGCCAAACCGCTGCGTGTCCGGGCATGGCCGGCCGCCGCCGAAGCGGACGCCGGGCGCAACGCCCCACCGGCCATGGCCGGCTCATGGGCGAGATAATCGGAATCGTCGGCCACGTAAACGGCCTTGCCGCATATTCCCGCCGGATCGGCCGGGCACGGCGGCGGGCCGGTACCATTGGGATGGTCCCTGGCGACAGGCCACCAGGACGGGCTGCGGACGGAGATACGGCAATGAAGCACGAAGGCGGCCGGAGCCGGCCCGCCTTCGTCCTCGGGGGCACGCCGCTATGGGCGGGATCCCCGGTCGGCACGCTCCCCCACCGGGGAACCGGCCGAGAAGTAGTCGGAAACCCGAAATCAGAAACCTGAGATCGGGAACCGCGGGCCGGTTCCGCCGGCCGGCCGGCTTGCCGCCGGCTGCGGCAGGGCGCGCCCACTTGCGTGGGTCGCGCCCCGGCCCGCGCGTCCGGCCGGATCAGCCGTTGACGGTTTCCTTCAGGCCCTTGCCGGGCGTGAACTTCGGGGCCTTGGAGGCCTCGATCTTCACCGGGTTGCCGGTGCGCGGATTGCGGCCCTCACGGGCGGCGCGGGTGACGACGGAGAAGCTGCCGAAACCGATCAGCTTCACTTCCTCGCCGGCCTTCAGCGAAGCGGCAATGGCATCGAAGGTCGCGTCGACCGCGGCGGCGGCGGCCGCCTTCGTCAGCTTGGCCTGCTCGGCCACGGCGGCGACGAGTTCGTTCTTCGTGGTCATGAGACCGTTCCTTCCCTTGATTGCACAAGAATCGTCAGTGGGTTGCACGGACGACGGGCGCGTACCTTTCCCGAAATTGCGGCGATTGCAAGCAGGATCGGCTTCAAAACCCGCATGAATAAACGGTTTTATGCATCCACAAGTATCAAATTACCTCAAAATGGAAGTGTTTGGCACGCCTCCAATTTGAGCGGGACGCCGCGTCCATCCGCCGCGCCGCTCCCGCCCGCCCTTACCGCTCGCCTCTCGGTTGCATGGCGATCGGGTGCCGGGCGCCGGCACAAACGAAAACGGCCCCGGATGACCGGGGCCGTTCGCGTCTCAGATGGTGCGACGATCAGTGGGCGGCAACGCCGCCACCCTCTTCGCGCGCGATCACCGGCTCCACCGGCGCGGGGGCATCGACCGGCTTCTCTTCCCACACGATCGGTTCGAGCTGGCGGATCAGCGCGTGGCGGAGCACTTCGTCCATCCGCGACACCGGCACGATCTCCAGCGCGTTCTTCACATTGTCCGGGATGTCCACCAGATCCTTGGCGTTATCCTCGGGGATGAGCACCTTCTTGATGCCGGCGCGCAGCGCCGCCAGCAGCTTCTCCTTGAGGCCGCCGATCGGCAGCACCCGGCCGCGCAGCGTGATCTCGCCGGTCATGGCGATGTCGCGGCGGATCGGGATGCCGGTCAGCACCGAGGTCAGCACGGTCGCCATGGCGACGCCCGCCGACGGGCCGTCCTTCGGGGTCGCCCCCTCGGGAACGTGGACATGGATGTCCCGGCGTTCGAACAGCGGCGGCTCGATGCCGAAATCCACCGCCCGCGAGCGGACATAGGAGGCCGCCGCCGAGATCGATTCCTTCATCACGTCGCGCAGATTGCCGGTCACCGTCATCTTGCCCTTGCCGGGCATCATGACGCCTTCGATGGTCAGGATCTCGCCGCCGACTTCCGTCCAGGCAAGACCGGTCACCACGCCGACCTGGTCCTCAAGCTCGGCCTCGCCGTAGCGGAACTTCGGCGGCCCGAGATACTCCTCCAGCTGCGCGACGGTGATCTTCACGCTCTTCTTCTTGGTGAGCATGAGGTCCTTCACCACCTTGCGGGCAAGGTTGGAGATCTCGCGCTCGAGGTTGCGCACGCCCGCTTCCCGCGTGTAGCGGCGGATCAGGGTGAGCAGCGCCTCGTCGTCGATCGACCATTCCTCGGGCTTCAGGCCGTGCTTGGTCAGCGCCTGGGCGATCAGGTGCTTCTTGGCGATCTCGGCCTTCTCGTCCTCGGTGTAGCCGGCGATGCGGATCACTTCCATGCGGTCCAGAAGGGCCGGCGGAATGTTCAGCGTGTTCGCCGTCGTCACGAACATCACGTTCGACAGGTCGTAGTCGACCTCGAGGTAATGGTCGTTGAAGGTCGAGTTCTGCGCGGGATCGAGCACCTCAAGCAGAGCCGCCGACGGATCGCCGCGGAAATCGGCTCCCATCTTGTCGATCTCGTCCAGCAGGATCAGCGGGTTGGCCTTCTTGGCCTTGCGCATCGACTGGATGATCTTGCCGGGCATGGAGCCGATATAGGTCCGCCGGTGACCACGGATCTCGGCCTCGTCACGCACGCCGCCGAGCGACATGCGGACGAATTCGCGACCCGTCGCCTTGGCGATCGACTTGCCGAGCGAGGTCTTGCCGACGCCGGGCGGGCCGACGAGGCACAGGATCGGGCCGGTCAGCTTGTTCTGACGGCTCTGCACCGCGAGATATTCGAGGATGCGCTCCTTGACCTTGTCGAGGCCGTAATGCTCCGCGTCGAGCAGGCCCTGCGCGAAAGGCAGGTCCTTCTTGACCTTGGAGCGGTTGCCCCACGGGATCGACAGCACCCAGTCGAGATAGTTGCGCACCACGGTGGCTTCCGCCGACATCGGCGACATCTGCCGGAGCTTCTTCAGCTCGTGCGTCGCCTTCTCGCGGGCCTCCTTGGAGAGCTTCACGGTCTTGATGCGCTCTTCCAGCTCGGCCAGTTCGTCGCGGCCTTCCTCGCCGTCGCCCAGCTCCTTCTGGATCGCCTTCATCTGCTCGTTGAGGTAGTACTCGCGCTGGGTCTTCTCCATCTGGCGCTTGACGCGCGTGCGGATGCGCTTCTCGACCTGGAGCACCGAGATCTCGCTCTCCATCAGCGAGAGCACCTTCTCCAGCCGGGCCGGGACCTTGAGGATCTCCAGCACCGCCTGCTTCTCGGGGATCTTCACCGCGAGATGCGAGGCGACGGTGTCGGCCAGCTTCGAGTGGTCCTCGATCTGGGTGACGACGCCGACGACTTCCGGCGAGACCTTCTTGTTGAGCTTCACATAGCTCTCGAACTCGGCCAGCACCGAGCGGCCCAGCGCTTCCGCCTCGATCTTGTTGCCCGCATCCTCCTCCAGCGCCACTGCCTCGGCCTCGTAGAGGTCGCTGCGGTCGGTGTAGTGGCTGACCTTGGCGCGCGAGATCCCCTCGACCAGCACCTTCACGGTGCCGTCGGGCAGCTTCAGCAGCTGCAGCACCGAGGCGAGCGTACCGATCTTGTAGATGGCGTCGGTGGAGGGATCGTCGTCGGACGCGTTCTCCTGCGTAGCCAGCAGGATGAAGGTGTCGTTGCGCATCACTTCCTCGAGCGCGCGGATCGACTTCTCGCGGCCGACGAAGAGGGGCACGATCATGTGCGGAAAGACGACTATGTCGCGCAGCGGCAGCACCGGGAAGGTCTGCGAAACGCCGGGCGTGAGCGCGGTGCGAGGCTTCGGGCTCGTCATGGCTCTTTCCTTTCTGTTGCCGGCCGGCTGCCGGAGCTTTGCGCGGACCCCTGAAGGCATCCGCGCAGCTGTCCGTGGGACCGTGCCGCAATGCGGCCGGAACGCGAACGAAAATCTCTCTGCGATGGCGGGAGGTTAGGCCGCTTGGGGCAGGTCGATCCGATCGAGGACCGGGTGTTGGATCTCAGATGGAGATGCCGTCCGGCGGCGTCAAGGGCGGGAGCGCCCCGGCCGATGGTACTGGGGTCGGCACCGTCATGGGCAACGCCTTCCCCCTGCCGGCCAGCC
This sequence comes from Ancylobacter sonchi, assembly GCF_018390695.1. Classification (GTDB taxonomy): domain Bacteria; phylum Pseudomonadota; class Alphaproteobacteria; order Rhizobiales; family Xanthobacteraceae; genus Ancylobacter; species Ancylobacter sonchi. The sequence goes on from NZ_JAHBGF010000036.1 coordinate 125,003, forward strand.
GCGCGCGGCGCGGCCCGACCGGTCCGGCTCCTTCCGGAAGCCTCGGCCGGGCGCACGCCAAAGCTGGCGCGCCCGGCCGTATCCGTCTCGCGCGCGCCGTCAGGCACTCGCGCCCGCATCGCCAGCGGCGGCACGGTCCGCGTAGATGTAGAGCGGCCGCGCGTTCTGCTCGACGACCTCCTTGGAGATCACCACTTCCTCGACGCCTTCGAGGCCCGGCAGGTCGAACATGGTGTCGAGCAGGATGCCTTCCATGATCGAGCGCAGGCCGCGCGCGCCGGTCTTGCGCTCGATGGCCTTGCGGGCGATGGCGCCCAGCGCCTCCTCATGGATGGTGAGCTCGACATTCTCCATCTCGAACAGCCGCTGATACTGCTTCACCAGCGCGTTCTTCGGCTCGGAGAGGATCTTCTTCAGCGCCGCCTCGTCGAGGTCGCCGAGCGTGGCGATCACCGGCAGGCGGCCGATGAATTCCGGGATCAGGCCGTACTTCAGCAGATCCTCGGGCTCCACCTCGCGGAACACCTCACCCGGCTTGCGGTCTTCCGGGGCGGCGACGACGGCGCCGAAGCCGATCGAGGTGCCCTTGCCGCGCGAGGAGATGATCTTGTCCAGCCCGGCGAAGGCGCCGCCGCAGATGAACAGGATGTTGGTGGTGTCGACCTGCAGGAACTCCTGCTGGGGATGCTTGCGCCCGCCCTGCGGCGGCACGGAGGCGACGGTGCCTTCCATGATCTTCAGCAGCGCCTGCTGCACGCCCTCGCCGGAGACGTCGCGGGTGATCGACGGGTTGTCCGACTTGCGGCTGATCTTGTCGATCTCGTCGATATAGACGATGCCGCGCTGCGCCCGCTCGACATTGTAGTCGGCCGACTGCAGCAGCTTGAGGATGATGTTCTCGACATCCTCGCCGACATAGCCCGCCTCGGTCAGCGTCGTCGCATCCGCCATGGTGAAGGGCACGTCGAGGATGCGGGCCAGCGTCTGCGCGAGCAGCGTCTTGCCCGAACCGGTCGGCCCGATCAGCATGATGTTGGACTTGGCGAGCTCGACGTCACCGTGCTTGGTGGCGTGGTTGAGCCGCTTGTAATGGTTGTGCACCGCCACGGAGAGCACGCGCTTGGCGTGGAACTGGCCGATCACGTAGTCGTCCAGGACCTTGCAGATCTCCTTGGGGGTAGGAATCCCGTCGCGGGACTTCACCAGCGAGGACTTGTTCTCCTCCCGGATGATGTCCATGCACAGCTCGACGCATTCATCGCAGATGAACACGGTCGGTCCCGCAATCAGCTTGCGGACCTCGTGCTGGCTTTTGCCGCAGAACGAGCAGTAGAGGGTGTTCTTGCTGTCGCTGCCGCCAACCTTGCTCATGCGTCTCTCCGTCCGCTCGGCGACCCGGGGGAAGCCCGGTCTCGCCTCAGTCTCGCAGGCCGCCGCGGGCCTCCAAGAGGGAGAAACGCGACGGCATCAGGGCCGTCTGTCAGGAAGTGACCCGAGGGTCCGATCCGCCGGCAAGTCGACCATGCCTAGTCCAATGTCCTAGCCAAGCATGGGTTCGCCGGAGCGATCAAGAAGGCAATCGTGCCGTCCCCGCTTTCGCTAGGGTAGAACGTTGCCCGTCTTCACCTCGTCACACCTCCTGATCAACAATCACGCACGCTGCCGCATCACGCAAATCGTCGCGGTGCATGTCACCCATGCAAGCGCGATGCCGCCTCATGTGCAAGTGCCGGTTTCCCGGACAGCCCGCCCTTCGCCTCATATAGGAAGCGGGCGTTGCCCGGAAAACACGTCACCATCGCAAAATCAGGTTAATCGACCTCAGCTCTTGGCAGGTGCGTCGTCAGGACGCTTGTCGATCACTTTGTCGATAATCCCGAACGCCTTGGCCGCCTCGGAGGTCATGAAGTTGTCGCGCTCGAGCGCTTCCTCGACCTTCGCGAGTTCCTGCCCGGTGTGATGGACATAGATCTCGTTCAGCCGGCGCTTGAGGCTTTCGACCTCGCGGGCGTGGATCAGGATGTCGGTGACCTGGCCCTGATAGCCGCCGGAGGGCTGGTGCACCATGATTCGCGCGTTGGGCAGCGCGAAGCGCATGTCCTTCTCGCCCGCGGTGAGCAGCAGCGAGCCCATCGAGGCGGCCTGGCCGATGCACAGCGTCGACACCGCCGGCTTGATGAACTGCATGGTGTCGTAGATCGCGAGGCCCGACGTCACCACCCCACCCGGGGAGTTGATGTACATCGAGATTTCCTTCTTGGGATTCTCGGCTTCGAGGAACAGCAGCTGCGCGACCATCAGGGTCGACATGCCGTCCTCGACCGGCCCGGTCAGGAAGATGATCCGCTCCTTCAGCAGGCGCGAATAGATGTCGTAGGAGCGCTCGCCCCGGTTGGTCTGCTCGACCACCATCGGGACCAGATAGTTCATGTAAGTATCGATCGGATCACGCATAATTTATCCTCGACAGGCCGGCGCGAAACGCGCCCCGAATCTCGTCCCGCCCCACCATAATGGGAAACGCCGTGCCGACCAGCCCGCCCGGCCATTAAGCCGCGGGGCGTCCCCGCATAAGCGGAAGCCGCCGGCCGGGGGGCCGACGGCTTCGCAGGATCTCGGCGATCTGTCGAAAGCGTCAGGCCTTCTCGACCTCGTCCTCGGCGTAGAGCTCCTCGCGGGTAACGGGCTTTTCCGTCACATTGGCGAGCTCCAGCAGGAAGTCGACGACCTTCTCCTCGAAGATCGGCGCGCGCAGGGTGGCGAGAGCCTGGGCGTTCTTGCGATAGAACTCCCATACCTGCTGCTCCTGCCCGGGGAACTGGCGGGCACGTTCGACGACGGCGCGGGTCACTTCGTCGTCGGAGACCTGAATGTTGTTCTTCTCACCGATTTCCGCAAGCACCAGGCCGAGACGCACGCGGCGCTTGGCGATCTTCTCGTAGTCGGCGCGGGCGGCCTCCTCGGTGGTGCCCTCGTCGGCGAAGCTCTTCTTCTGAGCTTCCATCTCCTGGGTCACCGAACCCCAGATGCCCTCGAATTCCTGCTCGGCGAGGGTCGGGGGCACGTCGAACTGGTGCAGGCCGTCGAGCGCGTCGAGCAGGCGGCGCTTCACCTTGGCGCGCGAGGCGTTGGCGTGCTCCTGCACGATGCGGCTCTTCACGGTCTCCTTGAGAGCCGCGAGGTCGTCCATGCCGAGGGTCTTGGCGAACTCGTCATTGATCGTCAGCTCGCCGGGAGCCTCGATCTTCTTGGCGGTCGTCTCGAACTCGGCGTCCTTGCCGGCGAGCTGCGCGGCCTGGTACTCGGCCGGGAAGGTCACCTTCACGGTGCGGGTCTCGTCGACCTTGATGCCGACCAGCTGGTCCTCGAAGCCGGGGATGAAGCTGCCCGAGCCGATCACCAGCGGCACGTCCTCGGCGGAGCCGCCATCGAACTTCTCGCCGTCGATCGAGCCGACGAAGGAGATGGTGACGCGGTCGCCCTTCTCGGCGGCGGCGTCCTTGTCGGTGAACGGACGGTTGGATTCGGCGATGCGGCTCACCGCCTCGTCGACTTCCTCGTCGGTCACGGCGAGAACCGGCCTCTCGAGCGAGATGGTCTTGAAGTCGCCGAGCTCGATCTTCGGCAGCACTTCGATGCCGACGGTGTAGGAGAGGTCGGCCTTGCCGTCGATGACCTCCTTCACCAGTGTCTCGTCCTGCGGCAGCTCGACCTTGGGCTGCATGGCGAGCTTGAAGCCGCCATCCTCGACGATCTTGGTGTTGGCCTCGTTCACCGCCTGGTCGATGACCTCGGCGAGCACCGACTTGCCGTACATGCGCTTGAGATGGGCGACCGGCACCTTGCCCGGCCGGAAGCCGTTGAGGCGGACCTTGTCCTTCATCTCGTCGAGGCGGGCATTCGCCTTGGCGTCCAGTTCGCTGGCCGGCAGCACCACGCGATATTCGCGCTTGAGACCTTCGGCGAGGAGTTCGGTGACCTGCATTGTCGTTCGGCCTTCGTCGTGAGCGCCGCGTGGCGGCGTGTCTGATAGCGTCGGTTGCGAGAGCGGGCCCGCGCGGAGCGGCCCCTGCCCTCGGCGATGGGGTTTGGCTCGGCGGCAACGGAAGGGGCAAACACTGGTGCGGGCGGAGGGGCTCGAACCCCCACGACTTTCGTCACTGGAACCTAAATCCAGCGCGTCTACCAGTTCCGCCACGCCCGCTTGCGCGCCGTCGCCCGGTCCTCGGCAGATGCCATCGACCAAGGCACGCGGACGCGCGCACCCGAATAGGTGCCGCCAGCCGGGTGCGGGCTTATAGCACGGCCCCGCCGTCGCGCCAGCCCAAAATGCGCGTGATCCCTGCGCTCAGACGGCCACGCCGAGCGAGACGAACAGCCGGCGCGTGACCGGACGCAGCGCGTCGACGAGATCGTCGGCGACGAGGCCGGGGCCGACCTCCCTCCCCGCCTCGCCATGCAGCCACACCGCCGCGGCCGCCGCCTCGAAGGCCGGCATGCCCTGCGCCAGCAGGCCGCCGATGATTCCCGCCAGCACGTCGCCGGCGCCGGCGGTGGCGATGGTGGGCGGTGCGTTCGAGGCGATGGCGGCGCGCCCGTCCGGGCTCGCCACCACGGTGTCCGGCCCCTTCAACAGCAGCACCGCGCCGATAAGCGCCGCCCCGGCCCGCGCCCGCTCCAGCTTCGAAGTGGGCCCCATGACCGAGGGCTCGTCCGCGAACAGCCGTGCGAACTCGCCGTCATGCGGCGTCACCACCGCGGCGGGAGAGCTGGCGAGGACGCGCGCCAGCCCGCGTGCGTCGCCGGCATAGGAGGTGATGAGGTCGGCATCGACCACCAGCCGCCGCTCCGCCGCCGCCTCCAGCTTGGCCCGGGTCAGCGGCCCTACCCCGGCACCGGGGCCGAGCACCACCGTGCCGAGCCGGCGGTCGGCGAGCAGATGCGCCAGCCCGTCGGCGTCCTCGACGGGACGCACCATCACGGCGGAGAGATTCGCCGCATGGATCGCTAGCGCCTCCGCCGGGCAGGCGACCGTCACCAGCCCCGCCCCGGCCCGCAGCGCCGCCCGGGCGGCGAGCCGGGCCGCGCCGGTGGCGAAGGCCGGCCCGGACACCGCGACGAGATGCCCGCGATCATATTTATGCCCGTCGACCCTCGGCACCGGGAATTGCCCGTCCCACAGCGCCGGGACATTAGCGAAGGCACGCGGGCGGATTTCCTTCAGCACCCCGGCGCCGATACCGATATCGACCACCTCCAGCGTGCCGGCATGCACGCGCCCCGGCATCAGGAGGTGCCCCGGCTTCGGCCGGAAGAAGGTGACGCTCGCCGCCGCCCGGATCGCCGCGCCGCGCACCGCGCCGGTCGCCCCGTCGATGCCCGCGGGCAGGTCGACCGCCACCACCGGCACCCCGGCGGCATTCACCCGTGCGACGAGGTCGCACACCGTCGGGTCGAGGTCGCGGGCGAGCCCGGCACCGAACAGCGCATCGATGGTCAGATCGGCCGCGCCGACATCGACATCGGCCGCATCGGCCACCTCGCCGGTCCAGAGATCGGCCATGGCGGCGGCATCGCCGGACAGCCGCGCGCGAGCCCCGAGCAGTGCCAGCCGCACCCGGTAGCCCTGCCCCGCGAGTCGCCGCGCCGCCACGAAGCCGTCGCCGCCATTATTGCCCGGCCCGCAGAGCACGAGCACCCGCCCGCCCGGCAGGCAGCGCCGCGCCGCCGCCTGCGCCACCGCCGCCCCGGCCCGCTCCATCAGCACCGTGCCGGGGGTACCGCCGGCAATGGTCAGGCCGTCCGCCCGCCCCATCTCGGCAGGGGTGAGCAGCTCGAATCCGCCCGGCCCGCCCTCCGGTCCTCGCGAGGCTGTGGACATCCCGATCCTCCTGCCCGGCTTTTATAAGCGGCAAAGCGAAACACTTTGCTCAAATTACGCGCAGCCGAGACTGGCATTTCCGACAAAACGTCGCCTATAAATTGATCATTACGATCAATAATTAAGCAATACCGCCGCAAAGATATCGGCGCGGCCCGGCCCGACCGACACAACAAGCTGATATCATGCTGCTTTCGGCGCTGCTATCGTGCTTGGCATGGGTTCTGCTTTGACGCGGGTGGCTCAGTCGCGGTGACGACCGGGCCAGGGAGACGAGATCAGATGAAGAAGATTGAGGCCATCATCAAACCCTTCAAGCTCGACGAGGTGAAGGAGGCGCTGCAGGAAGTTGGCCTGCAGGGCATCACCGTCACCGAAGCCAAGGGTTTTGGCCGGCAGAAAGGGCACACGGAACTCTACCGTGGCGCCGAGTACGTGGTAGACTTCCTGCCCAAGGTGAAGATCGAGGTCGTCGTAGGCGACGAGATGGTGGAGACGGCGATCGATGCCATCCGGCGCGCGGCCCAGACCGGCCGCATCGGCGATGGCAAGATTTTCGTTTCCAACATCGAAGAGGCGATCCGCATCCGCACCGGGGAGTCCGGCGTCGACGCCATCTGATGGGCGATGCCGGGCTCTGTATTCGCCCGGCAAACCCCGCTGCCCGCGTCCGGGCAGCGCAATCAGAGGCAAGATACTATGACGACGGCCAAGGACGTCCTGAAGCTTATAAAGGACAACGACGTCAAATACGTCGACCTTCGCTTCACCGATCCGCGCGGCAAGTGGCAGCACGTCACCTTCGACATCTCGATGGTGGACGAGGACTTCTTCGCTGAAGGACAAGCGTTCGACGGTTCGTCCATCGCCGGCTGGAAGGCGATCAACGAATCCGACATGCACCTGCAGCCGGACCTCGATTCGGTGTGCATCGATCCCTTCTTCGCCGAGACGACGCTGGTCGTCGTCTGCGACGTGCTGGAGCCGACCACCGGCGAGCCCTATGGGCGCGACCCGCGCGGCATCGCCAAGAAGGCCGAAGCCTATATGAAGAGCACCGGCATCGGCGACACCGTCTATATCGGTCCCGAGGCCGAGTTCTTCATCTTCGACGACGTCCGCTTCAAGGCCGATCCCTACAACACCGGCTTCAAGCTCGATTCGAGCGAGCTGCCGACCAATGGCGACACGGAATATGAAGGCGGCAATCTCGGCCACCGCGTGCGCACCAAGGGCGGCTATTTCCCGGTTCCCCCGGTCGACAGCGCGCAGGACATGCGCGGCGAGATGCTGGCGGCGATGGCCCGCATGGGCGCCAAGGTCGAGAAGCACCATCACGAGGTGGCTTCCGCCCAGCACGAGCTGGGCCTGAAGTTCGACACCCTGGTGACGATGGCCGACCACCTGCAGGTCTACAAGTACTGCATCCACCAGGTCGCCAACGTCTACGGCAAGACCGCGACCTTCATGCCCAAGCCCGTCTATGGCGACAACGGCTCGGGCATGCATGTGCACCAGTCGATCTGGAAGGACGGCAAGCCGCAGTTCGCCGGCAACAAGTACGCCGACCTCAGCCAGGAATGCCTGTGGTACATCGGCGGCATCATCAAGCACGCCAAGGCGCTGAACGCCTTCACCAACCCGCTGACCAACTCCTACAAGCGTCTGGTCCCGGGCTATGAGGCGCCGGTGCTGCTCGCCTATTCGGCGCGCAACCGCTCGGCGTCCTGCCGCATCCCCTACACCACCTCGCCGAAGGCGAAGCGCGTCGAGACCCGCTTCCCCGACCCCGGCGCGAACCCCTACCTCGCCTTCGCCGCTCTGCTGATGGCCGGCCTCGACGGCATCCAGAACAAGATCGACCCCGGCCCGGCGATGGACAAGGATCTCTACGACCTGCCCCCGCGCGAGCTGAAGAAGATCCCGACCGTCTGCGGTTCGCTCCGCGAGGCGCTGGCGTCGCTCGACAAGGACCGCGAGTTCCTGAAGAAGGGCGGCGTGTTCGAGGACGACTTCATCAACGCCTATATCGAGCTGAAGATGACCGAGGTGATGCGCTTCGAGATGACGCCGCACCCGGTCGAGTTCGAGATGTACTACTCGGTCTGACCGGATCGCGGGTGGGGGCCTCCCGACCCGACGACGCGACAAGGGAAAGGGCGCCACCGGCGCCCTTTTTCATGCCCGGCTTCCGGACCATGCCCTGCCCCGTGGGCCCCGCAGCTCGGAAATCGCGGGTGCCTCGAAGTTGCCGACAGCCGATGGCGCGGGCGCTTCAGGATCGTCGGCGTCTCAGGAATGCGGCGAAGCCGCGCGCCGGTCGCCGCCCATCTGGCCCGCACTCCAGTCGCCCGGGCGGTGCACCATCACCCGGTCACGCCCGCCCTGTTTGGCAGCATAGAGCGCCATATCCGCCCGTCCCTGCAGCGCCGACAGCGCCTCGACCGACGCGGAAGCCGGCAGCTCGCCAAGCGCGATGCCGATGCTGGCCGACAGCTTCGCTCCGTGCATCGGCAGCCCCTCGCCGGACCGGCGGAAGGCGAGGCGGATACGCTCGGCGATCTCCCGGGCCGTGCCGACATCGGCGCCGGGCAGCACGATGCCGAACTCCTCGCCGCCGAGGCGCGCCACGATGTCGGTGCCGCGCAGATTGTCGCGCAGCACCTTGGCGAACAGGCACAGCACCTCGTCGCCTGCGGCATGGCCATAGACGTCGTTGATCGCCTTGAAGCGGTCGAGGTCGAGCACCAGCACCGCCACCGGCCCGCCGGCGGCGGCGACATCGCGGGTGCGGGCCTGGAAGCCCCGGCGGTTCAGCAGCCCGGTCAGGTCGTCGACCAATGCCGCCTCCTCGAAATGCCGCTCGCGACGCTCGCGCACCATGCCGATCACGCAGAACGCCATCAGCAGCTGGAAGGCAACGAGCTCGAAGGCATAGGCCATCAGGCTCGGATCGAGCAGGACGTTGCCCTCGACATTCACCGTCGCGAAGCCGAGCAGCAAAAGCCCCGGCCGGGCGAGCATCGTGAAAAGGTGCACCCCCAGCAGCCCCATGGCGAGGCGGCGCGACACCAGCCGGTCGGCGCGGCGGCGATACAGCTCGCGAATGCTCAGCACGACCAGCAGCGCGGTGAACCCCAGCATCACCCACATGCGGGCCACCGCATCGTCGCGGAAGCCGGGCAGCTGGCAGATCGCCAGCCATGCCGCGATCAGCACCACCGGCAGCACCTTGTCCGGCCGCCGCCGGTCGAAGGCGCGAAAGCCGTTCCAGCCGAGCCCCCAGGCGAGCAGCAGTGCGGCATTGGAGAGCTCGATGGAGACGAAGCCCGGCACCACGCCGCGTGCCGCGAGGCCGGCCAGCCCCATGGTGGTGAGCACGAAGGCGGTGCCCCAATAGCCGAGCGCGTTCTCTCCCGGCCACATGATCCACGACACCAGCAGCACGCCCGCGATCAGCAGCGTCGAGAAGGTGGTGAAGGACCAGATGGTGAGCGGGTCGTAGAACATGCAGCCTGCACCGAGCGGGGCGGTTCCCGGACCTTCGAGATACCGGAATGCGAGCACCGTGCCTAGCGACCCGCCGCAGGGAACGCGACGGGAAACGCAGCGGGCAATGCGGCAGGATGCGCGGCAAACAAAAAGGGCAGGCCGCGAGGCCTGCCCTTTCGATGTCGCAGCGGACAGATCCGCCGATCAGCGCTTCGAGAACTGGAAGCTGCGGCGAGCCTTGGCACGGCCGTACTTCTTACGCTCGACGACGCGCGAGTCGCGGGTCAGGAAGCCGCCCTTCTTGAGCGGGCCGCGCAGCTCGGGCTCGTAATAGGTGAGCGCGCGGGAGATGCCGTGGCGCAGCGCGCCGGCCTGGCCGGAGAGGCCGCCGCCGGAGACGGTGCAGACCACGTCGTACTGGCCCGAACGGGCCGCGGCGGCGAAGGGCTGCTGGATGATCATGCGCAGCACCGGGCGCGCGAAGTAAACTTCGAGCGTGCGGTCGTTGACGGTGATCTTGCCGGTGCCCGGACGCACCCACACGCGGGCGACGGCGTCCTTGCGCTTGCCGGTGGCATAGGCGCGACCGAACTTGTCGAGCTTCTGAACGTGCTTGGGGGCCTCGGGGGCCTGAGCCTTCAGAGCGTCGAGGGCGTCGAGGGACTGGAGAACCTCGGCCATGATCAGTTCCTCACATTCTTGCGGTTCAGCGCGGCGACGTCGAGCGCCACCGGCTGCTGGGCCTCGTGCGGGTGAGCCGAGCCCTTATAGACGCGCAGGTTGCCCATCAGCTTGCGGCCGAGGGGACCGCGGGCGAGCATGCGCTCCACCGCCTTCTCCACCACGCGCTCCGGGAAGCGGCCGTCGAGCAGGAACTTCGCAGTCCGCTCCTTGATGCCGCCGGGGAAGCCGGTGTGGTGGTAGTAGACCTTGTCGTTGCGCTTGTTGCCGGTCAGCGCCACCTTCTCGGCGTTGATGACGACGACGTTGTCGCCGCAATCGACGTGCGGGGTGTAGATGGCCTTGTGCTTGCCCTTCAGGCGCGTGGCAATGATGGTCGCGAGCCGGCCGACCACGAGGTCGGTCGCATCGATCACCACCCACTTCTTCTCAATGTCGGCAGGCTTTGCCGAAAACGTCTTCATGGGATGTATCCATATGCGTAAGGATGCCGCCTTGAGGCCGCACTTCACTTGGCGCGGCTTTTAACCGAGCGGCACGCACACGTCAATCGCGTGGCACACGTATTAATACAGCAAAATCAATAACTTGCGAAATAGGTATAAAAATACCTGTATCTAAACCCCTCAAATTGCTCGCGGCGGGATCGAATAGGTCGTCACCGCATGGGCGCACAGCTCCTCCTCCCCCTCCCCGCGCAGGGCTATCTCGCATACCGCGAGCCGCTGGCCGAGCTTGATGAGGCTGGCTTCGGCGAGCAGCGGTCCCGGCGCCGGACGGCGCAGGAAGTTGATGGAGAAGTTGGTGGTTACCGCCAGCGGCACCGGCCCGATGGCGGCGAGGATCACCGCATAGGCGGCGATGTCGGCGAGTCCCATCATCGCCGGCCCGGAGACCGTGCCGCCCGGGCGCAGGTGGTCGTCATCGGCGAGCAGGCGCAGAACCACGCCCTCGCCGTCCACGCCGGCGATCTCGTGTGGCCGGCCGGGGCCGAAGGCCTGTGGGAACTCGGCGACCAGATAGGCCTGCAGCCGCCCGGCATCCATGCCCTCGCCCGGCCTCGGGCTCCGCCTGGCGCGCGAATCCACGCTCCGCTGCGCCTCGCGCGCCGCCATCTCGTCCATGGGCTCCTCCCGTTTCATCGTTCGCGACAGTATCGCCGCGCCGGCAGCTCCCGTCAGCCCGGCGAGGGACGGATAGATTTCATGGATGCCATCACCATATCCGATGGCCATCGACGGAGGTCGCGCATGAATCACGATGCCTATTCCGATGCCTATATCGCCGAGCAGCTCGGCCGCATCCGCACCATCGCCGTGGTCGGGGCGAGCCCGAATCCGGCCCGGCCGAGCCATGGCGTCGCCCGCTATCTCGCCATGCAGGGCTTCCGGGTGTTCGCGATCAATCCCGGCCAGGCCGGGCGCGACATTGCCGGCCTGCCGACCTATGCCCACCTCGCCGACGTGCCGGAGCCGATCGACATGGTCGACGTGTTCCGCGCCCCGGAATATCTGCTGAAGGTGGTGGAGGAGGCGTTGGCGCTCTCGCCACAGCCGAAGCTGATCTGGTCCCAGCTCGGCGTGCGCGACGACGCAGCGGCCCGGCGCGCCGAACAGGCCGGCGTCGCCGTCATCATGGATCGCTGCCCGGCGATCGAGATGCCGCGCCTGCGTCTCGGCGGCCCGCATTGAGGCGGGCGCCTAAAATCACATGAATTTTTCGTACTGAAAAATTCTATACGTCGCTGTTGCGTTTTTTATCCGCCCGGCGTGAACTACCTCCGTCGGCGGCGCGGCCGCCCGCGGAGGATGCCCAGAATGAGCGACAACAGCACCGATCAGACGCCCGGCTTCGCCACCCTCGCCGTGCATGCCGGCGCGGCGCCGGACCCCACCACCAAGGCGCGCGCCACGCCGATCTACCAGACGACCTCCTTCGTGTTCGACGATGTCGACCACGCCGCCGCGCTGTTCGGCCTGAAGGCGTTCGGCAACATCTATACCCGCATCGGCAACCCCACCAATGCGGTGCTGGAGGAGCGGGTCGCGGCGCTTGAGGGCGGCACCGCCGCGCTGGCGGTAGCGTCCGGCCATGCCGCGCAGTTGCTCGCCTTCCAGACGCTGCTGTCGCCCGGCGACGAGTTCGTCGCCGCCAACAAGCTCTATGGCGGCTCGATCAACCAGTTCAACCACGCCTTCAAGAGCTTCGGCTGGAACGTGGTGTGGGCGGATCTCGACGACGTCGCCTCGTTCGAGCGCGCCATTTCGCCGAAGACCAAGGCGATCTTCGTCGAATCGATCGCCAATCCCGGCGGCATCGTCACCGACATCGCCGCCATCGCGAAGATCGCCAAGCGCGCCGGCGTGCCGCTGATCGTCGACAACACGCTGGCCACTCCCTACCTCATTCGCCCCTTCGAGCACGGCGCCGACATCGTCATCCATTCGGCGACCAAGTTCCTCGGCGGCCATGGCAATTCCATCGGCGGCCTCTTGGTCGACGGCGGCTCGTTCAACTGGCTTCGCGAGGGGCGCTACCCGTTCCTGTCGCAGCCGCGGCCGGAATATGAGGGCATCGTCATCGGCGAGACCTTCGGCAATTTCGCCTTCGCCATCGCCGCCCGCGTGCTCGGGCTGCGCGATCTCGGCCCGGCGCTGTCACCCTTCAACGCCTTCCTGATTCTCACCGGCATCGAGACGCTGCCGCTGCGCCTCCAGCGTCACAGCGACAACGCGCTCGCCGTGGCCAAATACCTCGCCGAGCACCCGAAGGTGGAATGGGTGAGCTATCCCGGCCTGCCGGGCGACCGCTATTACAACCTCGCCCAGCGCTACACGCCGAAGGGCGCCGGCGCGGTGTTCACCTTCGGGCTCAAGGGCGGCTTCGATGCCGGTGTGGCTCTGGTGTCGAACGTCAAGCTGTTCTCACACCTCGCCAATATCGGCGACACCCGCTCGCTGATCATCCACCCCGCCTCCACCACCCACCGCCAGCTCTCCGAGGCGCAGAAAGTGGCGGCCGGCGCCGGCCCGGACGTGGTGCGGCTGTCGGTCGGCATCGAGGACGCCGCCGACATCATCGCCGACCTCGATCAGGCGCTGGCATCAGCCTGATTGCGGTGCAGCAAAGGCGAGCCGTGCAAATATGAATGAATTATGGGCGTCTCATGCGTTCGCCGCATGGCTGGGATGCCACATACATTCTACTAGGTGAGCAGTATGTCGCATATATAGGCAGCGAAATGATTACGGAGCGTGCAACCAATCTTGGGTCAGCGCTCCGCATTCGCAACCTGATGGAGACTGAAAATGCTGCTCTGGGGCTTTATCGCCAAGCAGATCCGCCGCTGGCAGGCGTATCGCCGCACCGTCACCGAGCTCTCCCAGCTCGACGACCGCACCCTCGCCGACATCAACGTGTCGCGTTCGGAAATCTTCCGCGTGGCCCGTCAGGCGGCTGCTGTTGCCTGATGGCGGCTTACCCCGCCTGCGGATCTTCTGAGAACGCGGACTAAACGGCCCCGGCCTTCCGGGGCCGTTTTCGTTTGTAGGCCACACGCGGCCGATGCCGGCACCTCTCTTCCGGCGCGAGAACCCCCGCGCGATAATCCTGCGCCCGAACGCGATCCGTGCTAAGGGGCCGCCCGGAAAAGCGGACCCTACCCAGCATGAGCGTGAATACTCCTTCTCCCGTCCATATCGTCGGCGGCGGCCTCGCCGGCTCGGAAGCCGCCTGGCAGCTCGCTCGTCGCGGCGTGCCGGTGGTGCTGCACGAGATGCGCCCCACCCGCGGCACCGATGCCCACAAGGGCGACGGCCTTGCCGAGCTGGTGTGCTCCAATTCCTTCCGCTCGGACGATGCCACCTCCAACGCGGTGGGCGTGCTGCATGCGGAGATGCGCCGGCTCGGCTCGCTGATCATGGCTTGCGCCGACCGTCATCAGCTCCCCGCCGGCGGCGCGCTCGCCGTCGACCGCGACGGCTTCTCGCAGGCGGTCACCGAGGCGATCACCGGCCATCCGCTGATCACGCTGGAGCGCGGCGAGATCGCCGGCCTGCCGCCGGAAGACTGGGACAGCGTCATCCTCGCCACCGGCCCGCTCACCTCGCCGGCCCTGGCCGAGGCGATCCGCGAGCGCTCGGGCGAGACCTCGCTCGCCTTCTTCGACGCCATCGCCCCCATCGTGCATTTCGATTCCATCGACATGGACGTCGCCTGGTTCCAGTCGCGCTACGACAAGCCCGGCCCGGGCGGCACCGGCGCCGACTACATCAACTGCCCGATGGACAAGGCGCAGTACGACGCCTTCGTCGCCGCGCTGATCGCCTCCGACACCGTGCCGTTCCGCGAGTTCGAGGCCAACACGCCCTATTTCGACGGCTGCCTGCCGATCGAGGTGATGGCCGCGCGCGGCCCCGAGACCCTGCGCCACGGCCCGATGAAGCCGGTCGGCCTCACCAATCCGCGCGATCCGCTGGTGAAGTCGCACGCCATCGTCCAGCTCAGGCAGGACAATGCGCTCGGCACGCTGTTCAACATGGTCGGCTTCCAGACCAAGGCCCGCCATGCCGAGCAGGTACGCATTTTCCGCATGATTCCCGGGCTGGAAAACGCCGAATTCGCCCGCCTCGGCGGTTTGCACCGCAACACCTATCTGAACTCGCCGCGCGTGCTCGACGGCACGCTGCGGCTGAAGGCCGAGCCGCGCCTGCGCTTCGCCGGGCAGATCACCGGTTGCGAGGGTTATGTGGAAAGCGCCGCCATGGGGCTGATCGCCGGCCTGTTCACCGCCGCCGGGCGGCTGGGTGTGGAGCTTGCCCCGCCGCCCGCCACCACCGCCCATGGCGCCCTGCTCGCCCACATCACCGGCGGCCACATCGAGACGGTGGAACCGGGGCCGCGCTCCTTCCAGCCGATGAACGTCAATTTCGGCCTGTTCCCGCCGCTCGCCGCCAACCCGACCCGCGACGCCGAGGGCAACCGCCTGCGCGGCACCCAGAAGACCGTCGCCAAGAAGCAGGAAATGGCCCGCCGGGCGTTGGCCGACATCGACGAATGGGCGCGCACCGCCATCCCCGGCGAGGTACCCGCGTGAGCCGCCGCTTCGCCGATCCGCCGATTCCGAGCGCCCGCAGCGCCGGCGGCCGCTTCGAGCTCGACACCGTGCTCAAGCGCGACATCTTCTCCACCATCGAGCGCGGCATCTGGCACGACCTCGACGGCGAGCATCCCGCCGTGCGCCGGCACTATGCCGGGGTGAAATGGTGGGTGAAGCCGCTCGCCCGGCATTTCGCCCGCCGCGAGGCCCGCGCGCTGCGCCGCGCGCAGGGCAGCGGCCACACCGTGCCGGTGTTCGCGCTGGAGGAAGGCTGGCTGGTGCGCGGCTTCGTCGACGGTCTGCCGCTACAGATCGCCCGACCTGTCGGCAACGCCGCGTGGTTCGCCGCCGCTCGCGAGGGGCTGCGCCAGGTGCACCGGCGCGGCATCGCCCATAACGACCTCGCCAAGCCGCAGAACTGGCTCTATGCCGCCGATGGCGGCGCGGTGCTGATGGATTTCCAGCTCGCCGTCTGCTTCTCCCGCCGCTCGAAGCTGTTCCGCATCGCGGCCTACGAGGACATCCGCCACCTCCTGAAGCACAAGCGCAGCTTCTGCCCGGAGGCGCTGACGGCGCGCGAAAGGAAGATCTTGGCCCGCAAGAGCCTGATCAACCGGGTGTGGATGGCCACCGGCAAGAAGGTCTACAACTTCGTCACCCGCAAGCTGTTGAACTACCACGACACCGAGGGCCGCGGCCCGCGGGCGATGGAGGAAGGTCCGCGCCTCGCCGCCGCGCTCGCCAGCGCCCCCGGCGTGCGCGACGTGCATATCTGCGACTTCCCGACGCCCGGCGGCAGCTTCGGCCTCTACGCCTTCGTCGAGGCCGCCCCCGAGGCCCCCGAGGCGGCGCTGCGCGCCCATCTCGCGAGCACCCTGCCCGGCCACACCCCGCCCGAGCATATCCAGCTGGTGTCCGAGCTGCCGCGCGACGCCGCCGGCGAGGTGCGCGACGATCTCCTGCGCCTCGTCGCGTTGAACCAGCTCGATCAGATGGACCAGTTGCCGCGCACCCCGGCGCAGCAGGCGGCGCTCGACGCCATCATCCGCGAGCGCAAGAACCTCAGCGACCGGGTGCGGCGCGGCATTTGAAGCCCCGGCGCGACATCGGCCGCGCCCTTCTTCCCTCTCCCCGCCCGAACCCGGCTATCGCCGTGTTCGAATTCGGCAGGGTCGAAGCCGGAAACATCCGGCTTCGACGGAGAGATGGCTCCGCGTGGCGGGGGCACTGCGGGGCGAGGACGCTGGGCCGCATTGAGCCCCTCCCCCTTCTCCACGGGGCGACAGAGCAGTCAGCTTCCCTCAGCCAGCGCCCGCAATGACGGCCTCTAGCGCGCCGGCTCCGACGGCAGGCCTCCCGCCACCGCCCGCAATTCCCGCACGAAGGCGTCGATCAGCGGCCGCTCGCCCTTCAGTCGGCGCGTCGCGACGAAATGCGCCGATTCGAAGCCGTAGCTCTCCGGCCGGATCACCCGCATCTGCCCGCGCCGCACCCAGTCCTCGCCGATATGGCGCGGCAGATAGCCGATGAAGTGGCCGGAGAGAATCAGCATCACCTGCGCCTCCATCTGCACGATCGAGGCGCTGGCGCGCGGATGGTTCACCCGGTAGAGGTCGTCGAAATGCCGGTAGCCGCGCACGCTGAACAGCGCCGCCTCGATGTCCGCCTGGCCGATCTCCCGCGCCGGCCGCTCGAACAGCCTGTGCCCGCGCCCGCAATAGAGCGCCTGCGGCTCGCGATGCAGCGGGATGTAGGCGATGCCCGGCACCTTCTGTGAGAAGGCGCCGATCACCACGTCGCGCTCGCCGTCGAGCAGCGCCTGTTCCAGCTCCTGCGGCGTGCCGAGCACCAGGTCGACGAACACCTCCGCCGCATAGTCCATGTAGCGCGACAGTGCGGTCTGCAGGCCGAGATGCGGGTTGGTCACCACCCCATCGAGAATGCCGATGCGCAGCCGCCCGACCAGCCGGTGCCGGTCCTGGCCGATGCGGGCATGGAAGCCTTCGATGTCGTCGAACAGCCGCCGCGCCGCCATGAGCGTCGCCTCGCCGAACGGGGTGAGGCGGAATCCCGCCCGCCCGCGTTCGCAGAGCTGGCCGCCGAGCTTGCGCTCCAGCGCGGCGAGATGAGTGGAGAGCGTCGATTGCGACAGGTTGAGCGCGATCTGCGCGTCGTGGAAGCCGCCTTCGTCGGCCAGCACCACGAATACCCGCAGCAGCCGCAGGTCGATATTGTCGAGACGGCGCATCGCGGCTCCAGGCAAGGCTCAAGGGCGTCACATCGATAAATATCGATACAAACTTTCATTAAATGTGATTTTTGTGAATGTGAATCCGGGCGAGCATCGATCGGCTCCTGGGGGAACACGCATGACCGATATCGGCCTCGCCGGCCTTGCCGGCCGCACCGTGCTGGTGACCGGCTCCAGTCGCGGCATCGGGCTCGGCATCGCCCGTGGCTTCGCCGCCGCCGGCGCCCGGCTGCACATGCTGGCCGATGACGAGGCGATCTTCGAGGTGGCCGAGCGGCTCGGCGCCACCGGGCACCGGGTCGACATCACCAGCTCCGGCGACGTCGCCGCGCTGGCCGCCGAACTGCCCCGGCTCGACGTGCTCGTCAACAATGCCGGCCTCGAACTGATCACCCCGCTCGATGACGGCAGCGCCGGGAACGAGGCCGCCTTCCGTCGCATCGTCGAGATCAACGTCGTCGGCACCTTCCTCATCACCCGTGCCCTGCTGCCGGGCATGGGCGCGGGCGGGCGCATCGTCAACACCGCTTCGATCTGGTCGCGCGGGTCGGAAGCGATGTTCGGCGCCTATGTCGCCTCCAAGCACGCGGTGATCGGCCTCACCAAGACCTGGGCGAAGGAGCTCGGCCCGCGCGGCATCACCGTCAACGCCGTCTGCCCCGGCTGGGTGCGCACCGAGGCCTCGCTGCGTTCGCTCCATCGCATGGCTGAGGCACGCGGCGTTGCGCCGGACGGCCTCCTCAGCGAGATCGTTTCAGCGCAAATTCTCCCCGGTCTCATGGAGCCGGACGACATGGCCGGCGCCTATCTGTTCCTGGCGTCCGACCTCGCGGCCAACATCACCGGCCAGAGCCTCGGCGTCGATCGTGGAGAATTCCCATGGTAGCGCCCCACAAGGATTTGCGCGTCGTCGTCACCGGCGCGGCGAGCGGCATCGGCCTTGCGAGCGCCAACGCGCTGGCAGCCGCCGGCGCCAAGGTGGTCGGCTTCGACCTGCATCCGCCGGAAGTGGCGAACTGGCCGACCATCCTCACCAATGTCGCCGACGAGGCTGCCGTCGCCGGCAGCATGGAGGCCGCCGCCGCCCATCTCGGCGGGCTCGACGTGGTGGTGAGCTGCGCCGGCATCTGCATCGAGACGCCGCTCGCCAGCTTCGACGTCGCCGCCTATGAGCGCATGGCCAGCGTCAACATCCGCGGCCCGATCCTGATGGCCCGCGAGGCGCTGAAATATTTCGCCGGCGAAGGACCGGCGAAGGGACGCATCATCAACATCGCCTCCGAGCTCGCCTATCTCGGGCGCGCCGGTTATTCCGGCTATGCCGGCACCAAGGGCGCCATCGTCACCTTCACCCGCTCCTGGGCGCGCGAGCTCGCCCCGCACATCCAGGTCAACGCCATCGCGCCCGGCCCGGTCGACACCCCGCTGCTCGACTTCGAGAACCTGCCCGAGGACCTCAAGCGGCTGGAGACCGGCAATCCGTTCGGCCGCGTCGGCCGGCCCGAGGAAGTGGCGCAGGCGGTACTGTTTCTCGCCAGCCGGGCGACGGGCTTCATCACCGGCCAATGCATCAGCGTCGACGGCGGCGCGGCAATGCACTGAAACGACAACACCAGAGGAAGATCATGGTCGACAGCGTGCGTCTCGACGAACTGAGCTGGCCGGAATTCGCGGCGAAGGTCGCGGCCGGCGCCCCGGTATTTCTGCCGCTCGGCTCCACCGAGCAGCACGGCCCGCATCTGCCTCTGGGGGTCGACGTCGTGCTGCCCACCGGCGTGTGTGAGCGGGTGGCGAAGGCGGTCGGCGGCATCGTTGCCCCCACCGTCAACTACGGCTGCAAGTCGATGCCGCGCTCCGGCGGCGGCGAGCAGTTCCCCGGCACGCTCAGCCTCGACGCCCACACCTTCGCGCTGGTGGTGCGTGACGTCATCCGCAATCTCGGTCGCCAGGGCGTACGCCGGCTGGTGGTCGTCAACGGCCATTACGAGAATCTCTGGCCGTCGGTCGAGGGCCTCGACCTCGCCTTGCGCGAATTGAAGCGCGACGGCATCGACGACATGCAGGTGATGCGTCTCGAATATTGGGACTTCGCCACCCGCCCGACGCTGGACAAGCTGTTCCCGGCCGGCTTCCCCGGTATCGAGCTGGAACATGCGAGCCTGCTCGAGACCTCGCTGATGCTGCTGTTCCGGCCCGAACTCGTCGAGATGGACAAGGTGCCGAACGATGGCCCGGCAACCTTCCCGACCTATGACCGCTTCCCGATCCCCGCCGATTTCGGCCTGCCGCCCTCCGGCGTGCTCGCCGTGGCGGTGGGCTCCACCACCGAGAAGGGCGAGCTGCTGATGGCGGACTATCTCACGCACATCTCCGCCGCCATAACCAAGGAGTTCGGGCTCTGAGCCCGGCCGAGGTCTGATCATGACAGGACGTTTCGAGCCGCTCGATTCCGGCACCGTGCCGCGCTACGCTGGCATCCCCACCTTCATGCGGCTGCCGCAGGCCGAGCCGGCCGAGGTCGACATCGCCCTCCTCGGCATTCCCTATGACGGCGGCGCCACCAACCGCGTCGGCACCCGCCACGGACCGCGCGAGATCCGCAACCAGTCGAGCCTGATGCGCCGCGTGCACCATGTCACCGGCCTGTCGCCCTATGACCGCGCCCGCATCGCCGATTGCGGCGACGTGCCGTTCGACCCGATGGACCTGATGCGCACGCTCGACCTCATCTCGGCACATTATGCCGGGGTGAAGGCGGCCGGCGCGCTGCCGCTGACCGCCGGCGGCGACCACCTTGTCTCGCTGCCGATCCTGCGCGGGCTGGCAGCCGACGGTCCGGTCGGGCTGATCCAGTTCGATGCCCATTCCGACACCTATGACAGCTTCTTCGGCGGCAGCCGCTACAATCACGGCACGCCGTTCCGCCGCGCCATCGAGGAAGGGCTGGTCGACCCGAAGCGCTTCGTGCAGATCGGTTTGCGCGGCGCCATCTCCGACGCCGGCAATTACGATTTCGCCACCGCCGCCGGGGTGCGGATCATCTTCATCGAGGAATTCATCGAGCGCGGCGTCGCCGACGTCATGGCCGAGGCGCGCGCGATCGTCGGCGACAAGCCGACCTATGTCACCTTCGACATCGACTGCATCGACCCCTCGCAGGCCCCCGGCACCGGCACGCCGGAGATCGGCGGCTTCTCCACCCGCGAGGCGCAGTCTCTGGTGCG
Organism: Ancylobacter sonchi; assembly: GCF_018390695.1. Lineage (GTDB taxonomy): Bacteria > Pseudomonadota > Alphaproteobacteria > Rhizobiales > Xanthobacteraceae > Ancylobacter > Ancylobacter sonchi. Next base: position 145,630 of record NZ_JAHBGF010000036.1, read on the forward strand.
CAGGCTGGAAGGGCTGAACCTCATCGGCGCCGACCTCGTCGAGGTCGCCCCGCCGCTCGATCCCTCCGGCCTCACGGCGCTGACCGGCGCCACCATCTTCTTCGAGCTGCTCTGCGTGCTCGCCGGCGTCGTCGACTCCAGGCAGGCAGATGATTTGGGAGGCAAGTGATGGCCCACGGTTATGAAGGCGGCCGGCTCGACCTGCCCTTCGTCGGCATCTGCACCTTCGGCAAATACCCGCTCGAACTGGACTGGTCGAAGATCGACGCCGACGTCGCCATCCTCGGCGCGCCGTTCGATCTCGGCACCCAGTGGCGCACCGGCACCCGCACCGGGCCGCGCGCCATCCGCGAGGCCTCGACGCTGTTCTCCTTCGGCCATGCCGGCGCCTATGACCATGAGGACGACGTCACCTATCTCGCCGCCGAGACGACGCGCATCGTCGACATCGGCGACGCCGACATCGTCCACACCGACACGCTGCAAAGCCACGCCAATATCGAGGCCGGCGTACGCGCCATCCTGAAGGCCGGCGCGCTGCCGGTGGTGCTGGGCGGCGACCATTCGATCAACATCCCCTGCATCAACGCCTTCTCCGACGAAGAGCCGATCCACATCGTGCAGTTCGACGCGCATCTCGACTTCGTCGACGAGCGCCACGGCGTGCGCTTCGGCCACGGCAACCCGCTGCGCCGCGCCGCCGAGAAGGACTACGTGACCGGCCTCACCCAGCTCGGCATCCGCAACGTCTCCTCCACCGCCCGCGAGGGCTACGAGGCGGCGCGAGCCATGGGCTCGGACATCCTCAGCGTCCGGCAGATCCGCAAGCTCGGCACAGAGGCGGTGCTGGCCCGCATCCCGGAGGGCAAGCGCTACTACGTCACCATCGATATCGATGGCTTCGATCCGTCCATCGCGCCGGGCACCGGCACGCCGAGCCATGGCGGCTTTGCCTATTACGAGGTGCTGGAACTGCTCGACGGCCTGACCAGGCGCGGCACGGTGGTCGGCGTCGACCTCGTCGAGGTCGCCCGCGAATACGATCCCGGCGGCGTCACCGGCATATTGGCGGCGCAGGTGCTGCTGAATTTCATCGGCCGCATCCTGCACAACCGCGCCGCCTGAGGGTCGCGCGGTGCGCGCCGGCTCTTGAAGTCGGGCCGTCGCGCCCGATTTCCTCTCATCGACGCGACGCGGGGGGTGGCCTCCCGCGCCGGGGCGGTGCCATGATGCGCCGCGCCGGGAACGTGAACGAGAGAGACACATATGAGCGACCACAGCACCAGCAATGACGTGCCCTCCAACGCCAAGAAGGTCGCCATCGACCTGCTCAACAGCAATGTTGCGGCGTCGATCGACCTCGCGCTCGCCACCAAGCAGGCGCACTGGAACCTGAAGGGGCCGCAGTTCATCGCCGTGCACGAAATGCTGGACGGCTTCCGCACCCAGCTCGACGACCACGTCGACACCATGGCCGAACGCGTGGTACAGCTGGGCGGTACCGCGCTCGGCACCACCCAGGTCGTCGCCAAGGCCACCTCGCTCGAGGCCTATCCGACCGACATCTACAAGGTGAAGGACCATCTCGGGGCGCTGATCGAGCGCTACGCCAAGGTGGCCAACACCGTGCGCAAGTCGATCGACGAGGCCGACGAGGCCGGCGATGCCACCACCGCCGACATTTTCACGGCCGCCTCGCGCGACCTCGACAAGGCGCTGTGGTTCCTTGAAGCGCATGTCCAGGAACCTGCCTAAGTCGGGGCTCGCGTGAGCCGAGGCCGGGTTCCGCCCGGCGCGCCGCTCCCTCGGATGACCACGGCCGGACCGGCATCCTCCGGTCCCGCCGTGGCCCCTTGGACGTAGATCCGTGGCAATCGGGAGGGTCCGGAAGGCGGCGCAGGATAGGGCGCAAGGAAACCGGGAGGCACCCGAACCACTACTTGGCCGAAATCTCCCGTGTGCAAGCTAACGTTGCGCCTCACCTCATAATTGTCTTTTTCCTATCAGCATTTAGGATCCAATGGCTAGAGAATCGGTCCGGCGCCTTGCAGGTCTGCTGGAAAACAGCTGTATTGCGTTGGAAATTGGGGGGACAGTATCGCATGGCTGGTAACGCGGCTTCGTCCGGCAAATCGCCGGAGAACGAGTTTGATCGCGACCTCCTGCCGCCGGATAACCCCGATGCGGGCGATCCGGTCATCACCCATCTTGAGATCGCCCGGCTGATCGAGCGGGCCCACCGGCGCTTCCTCGACCTTCTCCGCATGGAGCTCACCCGGCTGTCGACCGACGACATCAGCCCCTCGCAGGTGATGCTGCTGTTCACCATCGGCGCGGACGAGCTGTCGGTGCGCGACCTCTTGGAGCGCGGCCACTATCTCGGCTCCAACGCCTCCTACAATCTCAAGCAGCTGGTGGATGCGGGCTATGTGAACCGCACCGCCTCGCAGCGTGACCGGCGCTCGGCGCGGCTCAAGCTGACGCCGAAGGCGGTCGATCTGTGCGAGCGCATCCGCGCCATCCACGATTCCGTGCATCGGCAGAACACCCGCGACGACGCGGATTCCCGCGACCTCGTCACCGCCTATAACGTGCTGCGCAAGCTCGAAATGCTGTGGACGGGTTCGCTGCGCTACGGCGAAGGCGCCTGAGGCGCCGCCCTTCCCTACCTATGCCGACAGCAAAAAGGGCGCCGAGGCGCCCTTTTTCTTTTCAGCCGCAGGCCGGGATCGTCAGGTGATGACGTCCGGCGCGCTGCGGCCGGTGCGGCCTTCAATGTCCGGCAGGCTGCGCGACACCGCGATCAGGTCGGCCAGCGCCGCCTGCGTCTCCAGCGCGTGCTTGCCGGCATCCGGCTCGAAGCGCTCGATATAGACACGCAGCGTCGCCCCGGCCGTGCCGGTGCCGGACAGCCGATAGACGATGCGCGAACCGTCGGTGAAGAACACCCGCACGCCCTGCTTCGTCGTCACCGAACCGTCGACCGGATCGTGATAGGCGAAATCGTCCGCCTTCTCGACCGTGAGCCCGCCCACCGTGGTGCCGGCGAGCCCGTCGAGGCGGCCGCGCAGATCGGCCATCAGCCCGTCGGCGGCGGCGCTGTCGACCTCCTCATAGTCGTGGCGGGTGTAGTAGTTGCGGCCATAGGTCGCCCAGTGCTCGCGGACGATCTCGGCGACGCCCTGCCGGCGGGCGGCGAGGATGTTGAGCCACATGAGCACCGCCCACAGCCCGTCCTTCTCGCGCACATGGCTGGAGCCGGTGCCGGCGCTTTCCTCGCCGCAGACGGTGGCGAGGCCGGCGTCGAGCAGGTTGCCGAAGAACTTCCAGCCGGTCGGCGTCTCGTAGCTCTTGATGCCCAGCTTCTCGGCGACGCGGTCGGCGGCGCCCGAGGTCGGCATGGAGCGGGCGATGCCGGCGATCCCCGTCTTGTAGCCCGGCGCCAGATGCGCGTTGGCGGCGATCATGGCGAGCGAATCCGACGGGGTGACGAACTGGCCGCGCCCGATGATCAGGTTGCGGTCGCCGTCGCCGTCCGAGGCCGCACCGAGATCGGGCGCCTTGTCCGACATCAGGAGGTCGTAGAGGTCCTTGGCGTGGACGAGGTTCGGGTCCGGGTGATGCCCCCCGAAATCCGGCAGCGGCACGAAATTGATCACCGTTCCGTCCGGCGCACCGAGCTCGCCTTCCAGGATCGCCTTGGCATAGGGCCCGGTCACCGCACTCATGGCGTCGAAGCGCATGGCAAAGCCGCTGGCGAACAGGTCGCGAATGGCGCCGAAGTCGAACAGCGAGCCCATCAGCTCGGCATAGTCCTCCACGGGATCGATGACGTCGACCACCATGTCCTCGATGCGAGCGATGCCGACCACGTCGAGGTCGATGTCGTCGGCGTCGGAGATCTTGTACTCGGTGATGGTCTTGGTGCGCTCGAAGATCGCGTCGGTGATGCGCTCGGGCGCCGGCCCGCCATTGCCGATATTGTACTTGATGCCGAAATCGCCGTGCGGGCCGCCGGGATTGTGGCTGGCCGAGAGCACGATGCCGCCGAAGGCTTCGTGCTTGCGGATGACGCAGGAGGCGGCCGGCGTCGACAGGATGCCGCCCTTGCCGACCAGCACGCGGCCGAAGCCGGCGGCGGCGGCCATCTTGATCACCTTCTGGATCGCCTCGCGGTTGAAATAGCGCCCGTCGCCGCCGACGACGAGCGTTTCTCCCTCGTAGCTCTCCAGGCTGTCGAAGACCGACTGGACGAAATTCTCAACATAGTTCGGCTGCTGGAAGACGGGCACCTTCTTGCGCAGGCCGGACGTGCCCGGCTTCTGCCCGTCGAAGGGCGTGGTGGCGACGGTACGGATCATTTTACCCCCAGATACGCTTACTTCGCGGAAACGCCGTGCGCGGTGAGATGCTGCAAGAGTCCGGCCGAGGAGCCACTCAGCGAGGGCGGCGCAACGCCGCTCTCCACCGCCGGCATCAGGGTGTCGGCCAGTTCCTTGCCCAGCTCGACGCCCCATTGGTCGAAGCTGTTGATGTCCCAGATCGCCCCTTCGACGAACACCCGGTGCTCGTAGAGCGCGATGATGCGCCCGAGCGCGTAGGGGTCGAGAATGCCGTAGGCCAGCGTCACCGAGGGCCGCGAGCCGGGGAACACCCGGTGCGGCGCCAGCCGGTCGGCCTCGGCCGGCGCCACGCCCTTGGCGACGAGCTGGTCGCGCGCCTCCTCGAGCGTGCGCCCGCGCATCAGCGCCTCGGATTGGGCGAGGCAGTTGGCCATCAGCATGGTGTGGTGCTTTTCGAGGCCCGGTTCGTGGCCGCGCGCGGCGATCAGGAACTCGACCGGCACCGGGCTGGTGCCCTGGTGGATCAGCTGGAAGAAGGCGTGCTGGCCGTTGGTACCCGGCTCGCCCCACACCACCGGCCCGGTGTCATGCGACACCGGCTTGCCGTCGCGGGTGACGCGCTTGCCGTTGCTCTCCATGTCGAGCTGCTGGAGATAGGCAGGCAGCCGGGCGAGATGCTGGTCGTAGGGAATGACCGCGCGGGTGGAGTAGCCGCAGATGTCGCGATGCCAGATGCCGGTCAGCGCCAGCAGCACCGGCAGGTTCTCCTCCAGCGGCGCGCTGGCGAAATGCGCGTCGAGATCGGCCGCCCCGTCGAGGAAGGAGCGGAACGCCTCGGCGCCGATGGCGATCATTAGCGGCAGGCCGACCGCCGACCAGATCGAGTAGCGCCCGCCGACCCAGTCCCAGAAGCCGAAGATCCGGTCGGAGGCGATGCCGAACGCCGCCACCTTGTCGAGCGCCGTCGACACGGCGGCGAAATGCGAGCCGACCGCCTTCTCCCCCAGTGCCCCGGCGAGCCAGGCGCGGGCGGAGCGCGCATTCGCCATGGTCTCCTGGGTGGTGAAGGTCTTGGAGGCGACGATGAACAGCGTCGTCTTCGGGTCGAGCGACTTCAGCGTGTCGTAGAGATGCGCACCGTCGACATTGGAGACGAAATGCAGGCGCGGCCCGTCGTGATAGGGCGCCAGCGCGATCGTCGCCATGGCCGGCCCGAGGTCGGAGCCGCCGATGCCGATATTGACCACGTCGGTAAACCGCTCGCCACCCTCACCGGTCACCGTACCGGCCCGTACACCCTCGGCGAACACGCCCATGGCGGCGAGCACGGCTTCGACCTCCGGCATGACGTCCTCGCCATCGACGAGGACCGTCTCGCCCGCCCGCCGGCGCAGCGCGGTGTGCAGCACGGCGCGGTTCTCGGTGATGTTGATGCGTTCGCCCGCCAGCATGGCGTCGCGCTTGGCCTCGACCCTCGCCGCGCGGGCGAGGTCGAACAGCAGGGCGCGGGTGGCCTCGGTCAGCGAGGTCTTGGAATAGTCGAGGAGGAGGTCGTCGAAGCGCAGGGAAAAGCGAGAAAAACGATCGGGGTCGGCGGCAAACAGGCTGGCAAGGGTTGCCCCGGTTTCCCGGGCGCGATGGTCGGCAAGCGTCTCAAAAATCCGGTCGACGTCGGCGCTCATAAATATCTCCGGCTCTGGCAATGGACGACAGCCTAGGATGTCGGCGCAAGGCTGTCCTTTACCGCTTCGATCAATTGCTTCAACGTAAATGGCTTCGGCAAAAAGCCGAAATCCGCGCCTTCCGGCAGGTTCTTGGCGAAGGCTTCCTCGGCATAACCCGACATGAATATGACTTTTATGTCGGGATAGGAGACCTGCAACTCCCGTAGCAGGCTCGGCCCGTCCATTTCCGGCATCACGACGTCGGACAGCACCAGTTGCACCGCCTTGCCGTGCTCCTCCATCACCTCCAGCGCCTCGATGCCCGAGCCGGCTTCCAGCACCTGGTAGCCGCGCGAGATCAGCGCGCGGGCGGCGAAGGCGCGCACCGCCTCCTCGTCCTCGACCAGCAGCAGCGTGCCGCGCCCGGTGAGATCGGCCGGCTTGGCCGCCACCTCCGGCTCGGCCAGCTTGACCGGCACCTCATCCACCGCCGGCACATGACGCGGCAGGAACACGCGGAACACCGTGCCGCGTCCCGGCGCGCTCTCGAGGTCGATGGTGCCGCCGGTCTGCTTGACGATACCGTACACCGTCGACAGGCCGAGGCCGGTGCCCTTGCCGACCTCCTTGGTGGAGAAGAACGGCTCGAAGATCTTGTCGATGATGTCAGCCGGAATGCCGGTGCCGGTGTCGGCCACCTCGACCAGCACGTGGTCCGCTTCCGGCAGGCCGGCGCGGATGTACTGCGCGGCCTCCGCCGCCGTCACATTAGCGGTGCGGATGCTGAGCGTGCCGCCGTCCGGCATGGCGTCGCGGGCATTCACCGCCAGGTTGACGATCACCTGCTCGAACTGGTTGAGGTCGGCCTTCACCGGCCACAGGCCGCGCCCCTCCTTGACCTCCAGCTTCACCCGCTCGCCGAGCAGGCGCCGCAGCAGCATGGAGAGGTCGCTCATCACGTCGCCGAGGTTCAGCACCTGCGGGCGCAGCGTCTGCCGGCGCGAGAAGGCGAGCAGCTGGCGCACCAGCCCGGCGGCGCGGTTGGCGTTCTGCTTGATCTGCATCACGTCCTGGAAGGACGGGTCGGTCGGGCGCGCATTGGCGAGCAGGAGGTCGGAATAGCCGATGATGGCGGTGAGCACGTTATTGAAGTCGTGCGCCACCCCGCCGGCGAGCTGGCCGACCGCCTGCATCTTCTGCGACTGCGCGAATTGGGCTTCCAGCGTGCGCTGCTCGGTGGTCTCGGTGGCATAGACGATGGCCGCCTCCGCCTCCTCGCCGCCATCCTCGACCGGGGCGAGGTAGAAGCGGGCCGAGCGGGCGGCGTCGCCGGCGAAGCCGACATCCACCGGGCCGGGCGGCGCATGGCCGGTAAGCACCTGCTCCAGCGCCACCACCAGCGCCGGGCGCGAGGCGTCGGCGGCGGCCTCGACCAGCCGGCGCGCCTGTCCGGTGTCGCCGCTGCCGAAATGGCGGGCGAACATGGCGTTGGCGCGCACGATCCGCCCCTTGCGGTCGATGGTGGCGATGGCGATCGGCGAATTGTGGAAGAAGCGGGCGAAGCGCACCTCCGCCGCCCGCAGCGGGTCCGCCTCGTTGTCGGCGCGGGAACGATTGACGACCAATGTCCGCGAAGCGCCTGGCGTGCCGTCGGCGGTAAAGGAGACCCGGTGCCACATGCGCACCGGCAGCCGCTGGCCGTTCTTGCGCTTGAGGTCGAGATCGAACACCTCGGTGCGCACGCCGCCGGGCATCGGCGTCATGCCGGTGAGCAGCGCGGCGGACGGACCGGGCACGATGTCGGCAACGGTAAGCCCGCCTGGCCCGAACTCGGCGAGGTCGTAGCCCAGCCAGTCGACCAGCGTGGCGTTGATGTAGTGGATCGCCCCGCCGGCCGCCGAGAAGAAGCCGGCCGGCGCATGGTCGAGATAGTCGATGACGTGCTGCAGCTCGAGGAAGGCTGTCTCCTGCCGCTCCCGCTCGCGCGTGAGGTCGGTCACCGTCCAGATCACCGTGCGGCCGGGCGCCGGGCGGGCGCCGAGCTTCAGCCAGCGCACCGGCGCGCCGGGCAGGCCGGCGATGCGCACTTCTTCCGAGACCGCCCGCCCGTCGCGCGTGCCCTGCGCCAGGCGATAGACCGCCTCCGAGGCGTCGGGGTCGGCGGTGAACAGGCGCTCGACCGGACGCACATCGTCCATCGACGTCGCGCCGGTGATGGCGATATAGCTCGCATTGGCGTGCAACACCCGCCCGAGTGCGTCGACAAGGCTCATACCTTCCGGCGCACTGTCGACGATGCGGCGGGCGAGTTCGTCGGACGGGTCGGGCATGCCGAAGCGCAGCAGCCCGGCGGCATAGGCGAACAGCGCGAAGACGCCGATCACCGCCAGCGCGCTGAGCAGGCCGACGATCCAGGGATCGGCGTTCTCGCGCCCGAGCAGCAGCAGCGACACCACCGCGCCGACGAGCGCCAGCGCGACCGCCAGCACCAGGCGGATGCTGCCGCCGATTTCGCGACGGTCGAGGGGGTGATCGTCGGGTCCGCTGTCCGCCATGTCCATGCCAGAAGCCGTCCTGCATCCGCGGCCACTCAGGGTACCGCCGACGCGCCGGAAGGCGAGTCACTGATTCCCTTTGGTGCCCGAGCACGCCGACAGGGGCAAGGGTGGATTTGGCGCCCTGCCGGATTTGCCCCAATTGCGGACCGGTTCGCCTGTAGGCTTGAGCGGATCCGGGACCAGCGGAACGCCAGCGGAAGGGTTGCCGCCGGCCCGGTTCCGCTCCAGAAAGAGGCACGATGCCATCGGAAGCCGCTTGGCGGCGGCCGTGGCACCACGGAGACAAGCTTTATGTTCGACACGCTCTTCGCCAATGGCAGCCTGACCGGCACCGGCGTTCTGGCCGCCATCGGCATCGGCCTCGTCCTTCTGGTCGTACTGGTGATCCGGCTCGGCCGGCGCGGCCGCCATCGTCATTCCGGCGTGGGCGGTCACCGGCTGGCGGTGCTCGACCAGGTGGCGATCGACGAGACCCGTCGGTTGGTGCTGATCCAGCGCGACGACGTCCAGCACCTCGTCATCCTCGGCGGCGGCAGCGATTTCCTGGTGGAGGCCGGTATCGGCCGCGCGCCCGCGCGACAGGCCGCTCCGCCGGAGCTGCCCCCGATCCCAGAGCGCGCCCGTCCCGCCGCAGCCCCTGCCCCGGCGCCCCGCCCGGCGGCACCGGTGCGCGACGAGACGCCGGTCGCGGCCGCTCCGGCGCCTGCCGCGCCCAAGCCTCCTGCCGCCCCCCAGCCTGTGGCAACGCCTTCGGTAACGCCTGTGGCGGCGGCGCCGGTCGTCGCGGCGCCCGCCGCCATACCGCCCGCCCCGCCCCGGCCGGCCGAGACGCCAGTGCCGGTACTCGACGCGCCCGGCATCGAGGCGGAGACCGCCTCGCTCGTGGAGACCTCCGGCACCCGGCCGACGGGCGGCATCCGGCGGGTGGCGGTGAAGCTCGATCCGCAATTCGCCGGCATAGCCGATCAACTGGAGGCGACGCTGCGCGGTCCCGCGGCGCCGGAAGCTCCTGCCCGCGCCGCGCCGGCGGAGACGCCGTCCCGCACCGTGCCGCCGGTCGCCCCGGCCGAGCCCGCCGACGAGGCGCCGCGCGCGGCCGCCCCGCCGGTGCAGCCGGCCCAGCGCCCTGCCGTCGATCCGGATTTCGAGAACGAGATGGCAAGCCTGCTCGGCCGCACGCGCCGCCCGTAGAAAACCATCTGTAGAAAAGAAAAGAGCGGCCCGCCAGCAAGGCGGACCGCTCTTTTTATTGGGCTGACACGAGAAGCCGGATCAGTCGTCGCGGTAGACGCGCTCGCGACGTTCGTGGCGCTCCTGCGCCTCGATCGACAGCGTGGCGATCGGCCGGGCTTCGAGGCGCTTTAGCGAGATCGGTTCGCCGGTTTCCTCGCAATAGCCGTAGCTGCCATCGTCGATACGCTCCAGCGCGGCGTCGATCTTGGCGATCAGCTTGCGCTGGCGGTCGCGGGCCCGCAGCTCGATAGCGCGGTCGGTTTCGGAAGAGGCCCGGTCGGCAATGTCCGGGTGATTCTGGTTTTCGTCCTGAAGATGCTGAAGGGTTTCCTTCGCCTCGCGCAGGATGTCGTCCTTCCACTGCAGCAGCTTGTGGCGGAAATATTCCCGCTGCCGCTCGTTCATGAAAGGCTCGTCCTCGCGGGGGCGATACTCCTCGTCGATAACTACCGACATCGGCCTTCGTCCTCGTGTTGCAGGGTATGCCCCTTTCGGGCGCAGCTTATAGCGTTCCAAACGGCACCGTACAACCGTCCTGATTGTCATCCACACGACATGAAATGGCGGATTTTTCAGCAGCTTGCGTGGAAATTGCAGGCAAGCTCGCCTTGCCGGCCTCGGTTTGCGGCAAACCGGCAGCCGAGCGGAAACGACCGGCGCGAAGCCTGCGTTCGCGCGATTCGAAACGGCCCCCGCCAGCGCCCCTCTCCGGGCGCGCTCGCTCCCCTGTCAAAATGAAAAACCCGCCCGGCGGCCGCCGGGCGGGGTCGATCAGGCCAGAGGGGTGCCCACGGAAGGGCGCTCGCTCACTGGAAGCCGAGGAAGAAGGTGTAGGACAGCGAGACGCCGGCCTGGAACTGGTTGCGGTCGCCGTTCTGCACCACCAGCGGGCTGTCGGCGGCATCGCCGGTCAGATACTCGTACTCGGCGAAGATCGAGCCGGTCCAGTTCGGGTTGAAGCGCTTCATGACCTGGCCGCCGACACCCACCGAGTAGATGCCGCCGCCAGCCTGGTAGGGCGCGAGGTTGTTGCCGAGCGCGGTCGCCGCCGCCGACTGCTCCGGCGTGATGCCGAAATAGGTGTCGACGAAGCCCGAGCTGGCCAGCTTCAGGCGCGGGCCGCCGGAGATGGTGAGTTCGCCCCATTCCGGCGCGAAATGGATGGCGTCGAGCGCGAAGTCAGCCACCACGCCGTCATAGCCGCCGAAGCCGTAGCGCACCTCGGTGCGGAAGCGCAGCCAGTCGAGCGGGTAGAACTGCAGATAGCCGCCGACTTCGAACGCATAGTCGATGTCGCCGAGGCCGCGCAGATTGGACGAATCGCCCTCGTCGCGCTTCCAGACCATGTTGGCGACCGGGCCGAGCTCGAAGGTGCCGACATTGAACAGCGCGATGCTCGGGCTGTCGTTGAAGCTGCTGAAGCGGCTCAGCTCGTTGGCGCGGTCGATGCTGATGATCGGCATGAAGCCGAACTCATAGTCGCCGGAGCCCAAATATTCAGGCTGCGCCATGACATAGCCGCCCAGCGTCAGCGTCCACTGACGATCGGTGGGCGTCTCCGTCTGGATGGTCACCGGCTGAACGGCGGACAAATCAGCCGCCTGCGCCAGCGTCGCGAATCCCAGCACACCCGCCGCGACTGCCAGTCCCGTCACACCGATCGACCGCATTTACCCAACCCTATGCCCGCGTTGCAGTCCGTTCATAGCTCAGCCTAGCCGAACTTTGGTTGCGGAAAAGTCACTTAACGGAAGTCGTTTGTCACAATACCACAATGACGGGCAATCGGCCGGGCGGCGCCTATATAGGGGCGGCGTCCTTTTTTCGGGTTCGGGTTCTCGCCATGCTGCGTCTGATGTTGTTCCGACACGCCAAGTCCGACTGGCCCGCCGGGGTCGCCGATCGCGAGCGCCCGCTCGCGCCGCGCGGCCGCAAGGCGGCGCCGATCATGGGCAGTTACATGGTGAGCTCCGGCCTCACGCCCTCGCAGGTGCTGGTCTCCCCGGCCCGCCGCACGCTGGAGACATGGGCGGCGGCCTGCGACGCCTGGGCCTCGCCGCCCGCCACCACCTATGAGGAGGCGATCTACGAGGCCGCCCCCGAAATGCTGCTCGACGTCATCCGCCGCCGCGGCAATGCCTCCCCCCTCATGCTGGTCGGCCACAATCCCGGCCTCGAATCGCTCACCGCCCGGCTGGTCTCGTCCGCCGACCGCGCCCGGCTGCCGGTGAAGTTCCCCACCGGCGGGCTGGCGGTCATCGACCTGCCGGCCGAGGCCTGGTCCAAGGTCGGTACCGGCACCGGCACACTGGAGCGCTTCGTCACCCCACGCGGCGTCGAAGCCGAGGAGGACTGAGGCGTTGCCGTCCTGGTACGAATCGCTGGTGGAGGAGGCCCGGCTCGCCGCCCTTACCCTGCTCGACCGCGCCGAGGAGCTGGCCAACCCCACATTGCGCCTCGGCATCACCGGCCTGTCGCGGGCCGGCAAGACGGTGTTCACCACCGCCCTCGTCCATGCGCTGATGCGCGGCGAGCGGATGCCGGTGTTCCGCGCCATGCACGAAGGCCGCATCGCCCGCGCCAGCCTCGAACCGCAGCCGGACGACGCGGTGCCGCGCTTCGACTATGAGGGCCATCTCGCCACGCTGGTCAACGAGCGCCGCTGGCCGGAATCCACGCGCCGCATCAGCGAGCTGCGCCTCGTCGTCGACTACGCGCCCGCGCGCGGCGGCAAGCGCAGCCTGACGCTCGACATCGTCGACTATCCCGGCGAATGGCTGCTCGACCTGCCACTGCTCGGCCAGTCCTATGCCGATTTCGCCGCGCAGAGCCTCAACCTCGCCCGCGCGCCGGCCCGCGCCGCGCTCGCCGCCCCGTTCCTCGCCGCGCTGGCCGCCACGGCACCGGAGGTGCCGGCCGACGAGGCGCAGGCGCGCCAGCTCGCCGCGCTGTTCACCGATTATCTCGCCGCCTGCCGCGCCGAAGCAGTGTCGATGAGCCTGCTGCCCCCCGGCCGGTTCCTGATGCCCGGCGACCTCGAAGGCTCGCCCGCCCTCACCTTCGCGCCGGTCGATCTGTCGCCGGGAACCGAGGCCCCGCCCGGCTCGCTGCACGCCATGATGGCGCGGCGCTTCGAGGCCTATAAGGAGCGGGTGGTCCGCCCGTTCTTCCGCGACCACTTCGCCCGGCTCGACCGGCAGATCGTGCTCATCGACGTGCTGGCCGCGCTCAATGCCGGCCCGGCGGCGCTGGCCGATCTCGAAGCGGCGCTCGACGGCATCCTCGCCGCCTTCCGCATCGGGCGCGACAGCTGGCTCGGCGCGCTGTTCCGCCACCGCATCGACAAGGTGCTGTTCGCCGCCACCAAGGCCGACCATCTGCACCATGCCAGTCACGACCGGCTGGAGGCGATCCTGCGCCGTCTCGTCGAGCGGGCGCTAGCCCGCGCCGAGAGCACCGGCACCGAGATCGACGTGGTGGCGCTCGCCGCGGTGCGCGCCACCCGCGAGGCCAGCGTCAAGCGCGGCCGGACGACGATGCCCGCCATCATCGGCGTGCCGGAAGCCGGCCAGCACGGAGCAGACGCCTTTGACGGCCTCGCCGAGGCCGCCGTGTTTCCCGGCGACCTGCCGGACAACCCGGCCGCGCTGTTCGACCCGACGCTCGGCTTTCGCGGCCTGTCGGATGCCGAGGGCGGCGATTTCCGCTTCCTGCGCTTCCGGCCGCCCTTGGTGATGCGCAACGCCGAGGGCCTTCCCCTCGCCTTGCCGCATATCCGGCTCGATCGCGCCCTCGACTTCCTGCTCGGCGACCGGCTGAGGTGACCATGACCGACAAATCCCCCGCGAGCGGGCATCGCCGCCCGCAAGCCTTCCGCCTCGACGACCCCGATGTCGTGGTGGCCGAGGACGGCCGCCCGGCGCCGCGCGGCGCCATCGTCGTCACTCCGAGCCTCGCCGTGCCGGAGGCCGAGGAGACCCCGCCGCTGCCGGCCCCGCCGCCGTCCGCCTCGCGCTGGACGACGCTGTTCTGGAGCGGCCTGGGTGGCCTGGTCTCGCTCGGGCTCGGCCTCGCCGTCTCCAAGCTGATCGAGGACCTGTTCGCCCGCGCCGACTGGCTCGGCTATGCCGGCCTCACCTTCGCGGCGCTGTTCGTCGTCGGCGCCCTCGCCATTCTCGGGCGCGAACTGTTCGGCCTGATGCGGCTGCGCACCCTCAACGCGCTGCGCGAGCAGGCGGCGGAGGCGATCGCCAAGGATGACCGCAAGCAGGCCGAAGCGGTGACGCGCGAGCTCATGGCGCTGGCCAAGACCTCGCCCCGCCTGTTCCGCGCCCGCACCGAGCTTGCCGGCCATCTCGACGCCATCATCGACGGCGCCGATCTGGTGCGCCTCACCGAGCGCCATCTGATGGCGCCGCTGGACAGCGAGGCGACCCGCCTGGTGTCGGACGCCGCCAAGCGCGTCTCCGTCGTCACCGCCGTCTCGCCACGCGCGGCGGTCGACCTCATCTTCGTGCTGCTGACCGCAGTCGGCCTCGTGCGCCGGCTTGCCCTGCTCTATGGCGGGAGGCCCGGCGCTCTCGGCATGTTCCGGCTGTTCCGGCAGGTCATCGCCCATCTCGCCGTCACCGGCGGCATGGCGGCGGGCGACTCCCTCCTCCAGCAACTGGTCGGCCACGGCATCGCCGCCAAGCTGTCGGCCCGGCTCGGCGAAGGCGTGGTGAACGGCCTGCTCACCGCCCGGCTCGGCCTCGCCGCCATCGAGGTGACGCGGCCGCTGCCCTTCGCCGCCCTGCCCGCGCCGGCGCTGTCGGACGTCGCCTCCGGGCTGATCACGCGCAGGGACAGCGAAAAAGACGAGCCGAAACAAGGTTAACGAATCGCTAGCTGAATCAGGACGCGAGCTCGGCCGAACCGTCACGCACCGCGGCAACGCCCCACGAAATCCGTGATCTTTCTGTAGGATCGGCCGATAAGCGGAATCGGCCGCTGACCGTCCTCGACGACCGCGCTGCCATCCGGCCGGCCACGTCGATCACGCCGCCCGATCCGGATGAACCGATCCATGAGACAGATGAATCGCCCTCTGCGGATCCGTCCGCAACCCACTGACACGACTCGGATAACGATCAGCACCAGTTCAGCCTGACCTCACATCGGCATCGCCCGAGGCCAGAGACCACGGCCGTCACACGCGTGCATCGTCCGGGAAGCATCCCCGGCGACCGCGTGGCGCTCTGTCCTCTCGCGAGCGGATGCTGCGACGCCGCACGTGAAGGCGCCCCCGTCAGGCACATCCGCCCGACGCGACCGTCTCATTCAAGGGCTGCTCGGCGCCAACGGGCGGCCGAACCAGCGCGCCCGCCCCTCACCGTAAAAGCGCCGTCCTCAACCCTGATGGCTGGGCGTGCGCACCACGAGGCCGTCCAGCGCGTCGGAGACCTTGATCTGGCAGGACAGGCGCGACGTGGGCTGAACGTCGGAGGCGAAATCCAGCATGTCTTCTTCCATCGGCCCCGGCTCGCCCACCGTCGCGACCCAGGCATCGTCGACATAGACATGGCAGGTGGCGCAGGCACAGGCGCCGCCGCATTCGGCGTCGATCCCGGGCACGCCGTTGCGGATCGCCGCCTCCATCACCGTGGAGCCGACAGGCGCATCCACCGCCCGCTCGGTGCCGGCAGCGTCGATAAAGGTGATTTTCGGCATGGCAGACCGTTCGTAGAAAAAGAACAAATTCAGGCTAGGCAGCCTTGATAGACTCGCCTGCGGGCGAAAGCCAGCCATCGGACCCTTCGTCCTGCGTAGGGTATGTTGCGGCGCAATGCTTTGAAAACAATGCGTTAACGGGCATGGTGAACAGGCCGTTAACGATAACCTCAATCAGCCGATTAACCCCAGTTCCATTTTCTTATCCCACAAGCGTAGGATACGGGTGCGGTGAACTGACGTTCCGATAAGGGTTTTCGGCCTATTTGCCTGAACCCTTGGGGGGCGGCAGGACCGCTTACCCCGGCACGGCGGCGCAAGCCGTTCGGAGTTGCGTAAGGACCGGAGGCGACAGCCTATGTCGACGAGCACGAAGAAGGTGCATCAGGATCCCGCCGAAGCGGCGCTTTCGGCGATCGAGGAGGCCCTGAGCCTTGACCTCGCCGAGGAAGAGGCACGCACCGGACGGACGGACCCCTCGCACGCGGCACATGACGCCGCGGATGCGGCGCGACCGGAGACAGCCGAGGCTGCCGACGCCGCGACGGGCGAGCCTGTCGACCTGCCGCCGGCCCGCGACCCGGAGGGGCCGCGCATCGAGGTGCGCGAGCACGACGATTTCGACGAGGAGATCGATTTCGGCACCGAGAGCCCGCTCGCGCGCAATGTGGATCTCGGCGATTTCGACGCCTCGCTGTCCGACACCGACGACGAGCCGGTCGCCAATCGCCTCGGCCCGCCGCCGATCCTCGACATTCCCCGCCCGGATTTCGCCGAGCCGGCGCCGGTCTCGCGTGCTGCCGTTCGCAACGAGCCGGCCGCCGCCGTCGCGACCGGGCCGCGCGCGGCCAATGACGATCGCCAGTCCATCGGCCAGTTGCTGGCGGCGCTGCAGCGCCGGCCTTCCGCCACGCCCTATTACCTTGCCGCCGGCGCCTCGGCCGCCTGGGTCGCGGCCGGTGGCTTCCTCGCTTCCTCGGCGTTCCGTGGCAGCGGGCTCGACCTGTCGCAGATGCTGACCTCGCCCGCCGCCCTCGCGGTGGCGGCCGGCCTCATCATTCCGCCGGCCTTCTTCTTCTCGCTGGCGGCGATGTCGCGCCGCATGCAGGAGATGCGGATCGTCGCCCAGTCGATGGCGCAGGTCGCCATGCGCCTCGCCGAGCCGGCCGCCGCGCCGGCGCCCGTCGCCGAGGCGCCCCAGCCGGTACGCTTCCAGAGCCAGCTGCCGTCGATCGACGAGGAGATCCAGCGCAACCTCAGCCGCGCCGGCGAGCTGGAATCGCTGGTCCGCGCCGAGGTCGGCGAGCTCGAGCGCGCCTATGAGGCGAACGAGACGCGCATGCGCCAGCTCATCGAGCGGCTGCAGGGCGAACGCGAGATGGTGCTCTCGCATGCCGAGCACATCCGCGAGGCGATCGCCGCCGCGCATTTCTCCTTCACCCACGAGGTGGACGGGGTCAGCGAGCGCATCAACACCACCGTCTCCGAGGCGGCCGACCGCGTCACCGCCACGCTGTCGGACAAGGGCGAGAACATCACCCTGGCGCTCGGCCGCGTCGGCGACACCATCATCGACGCGCTGTCCGACAAGGGCGGCGACCTGATCGACCGCCTCCAGGCCACCGGCGCCGACGTCAATTCGAACCTGTCCACCGCCAGCGACAAGCTGATCTCGACCCTCTCCACCCAGACCGACGAGATCAGCACCCGCCTGTCGGGCATCACCGGCGAGCTCGCCACCACCCTGACGAGCCGCACCGACGAGATCGGCGACCGGCTGATGCGCACCGCCAGCGAACTCGCCGACGTGGTGACCAGCCGCACCGACGAGATGGGCGCCAAGCTCACCGCCACCACGCTCAACCTCACCGAGACCCTGACCACCCGCTCCAACGACATCACCGATGCGCTGGTCGGCACCGGCACCCGCCTTGCCGACGAGATCGCGGTGCGCGCCAGCGAGGTCAACCAGACGCTGAAGAGCACCGGCGACTCGCTGGTGCTCGACCTGTCGGTGCGTGGCGGCGAAGTGGTGCGCAAGCTGGAAGAAACCGGCTCGCGCGTCGCCGACACCATCACCGTGCGCGGCGACGATCTCGCCGACCGCATCGCCGATACCAGCAACCGCATCTACGACACCATCGCGGTGCGCGGCGGCGACCTCGAGCGCCTGCTCGGCGAAACCGGCGAGCGCGTCGTCCACCAGATCACCCTTGCCAGCGCCGGCGTGCACGACACGCTGGCCGCCTCGGTCGAGCAGTTCGGCCAGGACCTCGCCCAGCGCGGCGGCTCGATGAGCCAGCAGCTGTCGCTGGTCGGCGTCGAGGTGTCGCAGAGCATCGCCGAGCGCAGCGAGCATGCCGACCGGCAGTTCCGCGAGAACACCGATGCGGCGCTCACCGCCCTCGCCTCGCGCAGCAACGAGGTGCGCGACCTGCTCACCTCGCGCATCAAGTCGATCGAGGAGACCCTGTCGGTCCGCGGCAACGAGCTCGCCGACCGCATCGGCTCCGACACCGCCCTGCTCGGCCGCCAGATCACCGATGGCCTGCGCGATTTCGACACCGTGCTGCAGACGCACGGCTCCGACATCGTCGAGCGGATCACCGAGCGGGTCGAGACCATCTCCCGCGCGATGGACGCCAACCTCTCCGGCTTCGACGATCAGGTGTCGGCCAAGACCGAGCAGGTCACGGCGGCCCTCGATCAGCGCCTCGTCCATATCGAGGGCGTGCTCGACCGTGGCCTCGAGGGCCTGAACGAGACGCTGTCCGGCCGCACCGTCGAATTCGCCAAGACCCTGACCGACGGCGCCCAGCTCGCGACCGACGCGATGGACAAGTCGCTGGGCACGCTGGACGGCTTCTTCTCCGACCGTGCCCGCCAGGTCACCGACTCCCTCACCGAGCGACTGGACGCGGCAACCCGTACCCTCACCGACGGTGCGAACTCCGCTAACGACGCCATGAGCCAGTCGCTGGCGGTGCTGAGCGGCTTCTTCGACGAGCGCTCCCGCGGCGTCACCGAGGAGATCGGCCAGCGCATCGAGCTCGTCGACCGCACGCTCGCCAATCACTCGCGCGACATCGCCGAGGTGCTGGACGTCCGGGTCAACCGCTTCGAGGAGAGCGTCGTCGGCCGGCTTGAAAGCGTCGCCACCTCGGTCGAGGTGCGTGGCGCCGCCATGGCGGACCTGCTCGGCCAGCGCATCGGCGCCGTTGCCGGCCAGCTGCGCGGCGAGGCGACCGACATCGAGCAGAACCTCACCACTCTCATCGACAATGTCAGCCGCTCCCTCGCGGACCGTGCCGGCGACGTCGCCTCGCTGTTCGATGCCCGCACCGAGGAGATCGGCCGCCTGCTCGACGAGCGCGGCAACGGCCTGCTCGCGGCGCTGGAAGACCGCACCGTCGGCATCACCAGCGAGATCGGCCGCACCTCGAACGAGATGCTCGCCGCCATCGACGATCACCGCGACACGCTGGCGCAGGCGCTCGACCGCACCCGCACCGGGGCGGTGGAAGACATTCTGCGGGCCAGCGAAGAGCTTCTGCAGACGCTGGAATCGCGTTCCGGCGTCATCGTCTCGGCCTTCGAGGCGAGCACCAGCGAGCGTTCCGAGCAGCTCATCCGTGTCAGTGACGAGGTGCTCGGCGCCGTGGAGGCCCGGACCATCGGCCTGCTCGACGCCTTCCAGCGCTCGACCGCCGGCGCGGCCGGCGACATGGCGCGCGTCGGCGACGACCTGATCTCCAACCTGCGCAGCCAGAGCGGCGAGGCCGTCGCCGCCCTGCAGCAGGCCGGTGGCCAGCTCGCCGACGAGCTCGCCCGCAACTCCGCCACCTTGGTCGGCGACATCGACGGCCGCAGCGCCCAGCTGGTCGAGGTTCTCCGCCAGTCGAGCGACGTCACCTCCGCCGAGTTCCTGCGCCTCACCGAGCAGTTCGTTCGCGAGCTCGACGAGCGCGGCGGCACCATTGTCGACACCGCCCGCCAGACCGCCGAATTCGCCGCCGCCGAGCTTGCCCGGGTCGGCGAGGACTTCGCCGTCTCGCTGGACGGACGCGGCGAAGCCATGGTCAGCGCGGCCCGCCAGACCGCCGAGGCCGCCACCTCCGAGCTGTCCCGCGTCAGCGACGAATTCGTCGCCTCGCTCGACGGCCGTGGCGAAGCCATGGTCCAGGTGGCGCGCCAAACCGCCGAGGCCGCCTCGACCGAGCTCGCCCGGCTCAGCGACGAGCTGGTGCAGGCGCTCGACGGTCGCAGCGAGGCCATCGTCGATGCCGCCCGCCAGACGACAGACTACGCCTCGGCCGAGCTCGCCCGCGTCAGCGAGGCATTCCTCGGTTCGATCGACGGACGCGGCGAGGCCATTGTCGGCGCCGCCCGCCAGACCACGGAATACGCGGCCGCCGAACTCGCCCGCATCGGCGAGGAACTGACCGGTACCCTCGACGGACGTGGCAACGCCATCGTCGAGGCGGCCCGCCAGGCCGCCGAGTTCGCCTCCTCCGAGCTGGTGCGCATCGGCGAGGATCTGGCCGGCACCCTCGACGGCCGCGGCAACGCGGTGGTCGATGCCGCCCGCCAGACCGCGGAGACCGCCGCCGCCGAGCTGGCCCGCATCAGCGAACAGCTGGTGAGCGATCTCGACGGTCGCGGGGGCGCCATCGTCGACGCCGCCCGCCAGACCGCCGAATTCGCCTCCACCGAGCTGGCCCGCCTCAGCGAGGAGATCACCACCACCCTCGACGGGCGTGGCGCCGGCATCGTCGACGCGATCGCCGAGAGCGGCCGTACCGCGCTGGCGGAGATCGCCGCCACCAAGGATGCGCTGCACGGCGACATGGTCGGCCTGCTCGACCGGCTCGGCGACGTCAACGTCCAGCTTCAGGACGTGCTCGCCGGCTCCACCTCCAACCTCGTGGAAATCGAGAACACGATCTCCGCGCGGCTGGAGAGCTTCCGCTCCACCGTCACCAACCTCGAGGAGACGAGCCAGCTCGCCTCCGGGCGGATGGACGAGCAGATCCGCGAGCTGCGCTCGGTCGCGACCGACGTGCTGCAGGACGTGGCCACCCTCAGCCGCACCTTCACCGAGCAGGCCGGCATCATCACCGATGTCGCCGGTGCCCTCGGCTCGGCACACAGCACGCTGGACGAGACGCTCGGCGGTCGCCACGAGGCGCTGCTCGCCCTCGCCGACACGCTGAAGGCCCGTACCGGCGAGATCGACGGCGCGCTCGCCGACTACGCCCGCGCGCTGGACGATACCTTCGCCCGCGCCGAGAATCGGGCCGCCGAGCTCGCCCGCAGCATCGTCGAGAGCGCCACCTCCTCCACCGACGCGGTCGTCACGCAGCAGGAGAAGCTGCGCAAGACCGTCGAGACGGAACGCGAACGCACCCTCGCCGACCTCCACCGCACCTATGAGCAGGCGGTGGGCGAGGTCAGCGAGCTGATGGCCAAGGCGCATGACAACTTCACCGGCACCGCCGATGAGCTGCGTCGCTCCGCCAACGACATCCAGGGCCTGCTGGAGACCACCCGCGAGGAGCTCAAGCGCGGCATCCTCGCGCTGCCGGAGGAGACCGAGGCGAGCGCGGCCACGCTGCGCCGCACCGTCGGCGACCAGATCAAGGCGCTGGCCGAGCTCAACGACATCGTGGCTCGCCACGGCCGGGCGCTCGACATCGACTCCGGTCGCAACCGCCAGCAGGCGCCGGCTCCGGCTCCCGCGCCGGCCCGCGCCGCCGAACCGCCGCGCCGCACCGAGCCGGCCCGCGTGGAAGCCCCGCGTCCGGCGGCAGCCCGCCCCGAGGCCCCGCGCTACGAGCCGGCGCCGCGCCCCTCGACGCCGGCACCCGCGCCCCGTGCGCCGTCACCCGTCGCCCAGCCGGTCCGCCGGCCGGCAGCGACGACCCAGCCCGCTCCGGCTCAGCCCACCCCGCCGGCGGCGCGTCCCGCCGCCGCGCCGGACGCCCAGAGCGGCTGGCTCTCCGAGCTGCTGGCCCGTGCCGATACCGAGGCCTCTGCCCCGGCGACGCGCGCGCCGGCGTCCGCCCGTCCCGCAGAGCCGCGGCCGCGGCCGCCGGTCAACGAGCGGCCGGTGCAGCACACCATCGAGTCGCTCGACTCGCTGTCGGTCGACATCGCCCGCATGATCGACCATGAGGCGGCGGTGGAACTGTGGGAGCGCTACAAGCGCGGCGAGAGCAACGTGTTCACCCGCCGGCTCTACACCATGCAGGGTCAGCAGACCTTCGAGGAAATCCGGCGCAAGTACCGCCGCGACCTCGAGTTCCGCGACACGGTGGACCGCTACATCGTGGAGTTCGAGCGGCTGATCGAGCAGATCTCGCGCGACGAGCGGGGGCAGGCGCTGACCAACACCTACCTCACCTCGGATACCGGCAAGGTGTACACGCTCCTCGCCCATGCCGCCGGCCGCTTCGACTGAGCGGCGACCGCATCACCGATGACGGAACGGGCGCCCTCGTGGCGCCCGTTGCCGTTTGAGGAGCGCGCCGCGTCGAAGGCGCCCCGCCGGCTCCTCCCTGCCCCGCGCCGATCTCAGGCCCCGCCCAGCGCGGCCGCGATCGGCACCGCGTCCCAGGCCTGCACCTCGATGAAGCGGTCATGCTGCCTTGCCGGATCGTGCCGCCAGCGCTCCCCCGGCATGCCGAAGCGGGCGACGACCTCCCTCAACTCATCCAGGGTGAATACGTGCCCATGATAGGGCCTGCGATGAGCGGCGAGGTCCGGCCGCGTGGCGATCGGCAGGCTGGCCATGCTGTCGGGATAGGTGAAGGTGAGCATCTCCGACCGGAACGCGTCGAGCGGCAGCACCAGCGAGGCCGGCCGGGACGGATCGCGACCGTCGGCGAAATCGCCGAGGAAGAAGTAGATAGGCCGCTCCAGCGGCGTGGCGCCAAGCTTGCGGCGGCGCTCCGCGATCAGCCACTCCTCGACCGCGAGCCGCCGGGCCAGATAGTTCGCCCGAATGCTCCTTGCGCACGAGGCGCGGATCTCGTCGAGGACGCGCTCAGCCTCGACGGGCGGCAGGTCGCAGAGATTGCGTCCGGCGCCGCGCGCCGGATCGAAATTATGGGTGATCACCGCCGGGATCGACGTCATCGCGGCCTGCCCGCAGGAACGGCACCACATCGAAGGCGACGACAGAGCCTCTACCCGGCGCGGGGCTCCAGGGTCGACCCGCTCAGCGCCGGCCCGAGGCCCAGGTCACCAGCTCGATCAGCACCTGGTCGGAGGCTTCGTCCAGCGCCCGCGTCGCTTCCGGCCCGCTGGTGCCGGCCGCCGGCGCGCGGCCGGTGAACACCCGTGCCGCGACGATGCGACCGCTGGTGCCGGCGACGATGCGGGCGGAGATCTCCACCACCGCCTCGACGCCGTCATGGGTCCGCAGCCCGAAGGAGCGGATATCGGTGAGCAGCTGGTAGTCGGAGGAGACGCCGTCGCCGGCCCGCACCACCCAGCGCCCGCCGGCGCCGTTCTCGAAGGTCTCGATCAGCCGCGCCTGGAGCAGCGCCGGCAGCCGGTCGCTCCACTGCGCGTCGCCGAGATAGGTGATCTGTCCGGGCCGGGGCTCGACGACGATCTGCTGGGTATCCAGCACCTGCAGCGCCGCCGGCGTGCTTACCGCCAGCACGCCCGGCATGGAGCGCGGCGCGGTGAAGCCGCTCGGCGCCGAGAGGTCGAAGGTCGGGATCGGCTTGCTGCCGAGCAGGGACGCACAGCCACCCAGCGCCAGCGAAACGGCCAACGCCGCCGCGACGCCGCCCAGTCGACGGCGCCGTCCGTTCAGAACTCCCACGCGTAGGTCCCCACCCGTTTTTGATTCACGCCCAGCCATCATTACCGTCCAGTGTAGCTGGGAACCGACGACCCGCCAAAGATGAACTGGCGAGGGTTGCGTTCGAGATTGCGGAAAACCCGTTCGATCTCGGAAAGCGTGCGGCGCCCGTCGGCGGCCAGCGCCTCATATTGCCTCAGGCCCGGACCGGTGAACTGGTTGAGGTTCTTGGTCAGTTCGGCGGTCCGCACGTCGAGATTGGCCGCCAGCTTGCGCACCTCGGCGGCGGCGGCGGTGATCTCGGTGAACATGCCCTGGCCGTCCTTGCCGGAGGTCAGCCCGTTCACATTGTCGAGGATGCTGTCGACCTTGTCCGACATGGTGCCGAGCCGCGCGGTGAAGGCGTTGATGTCGTTCACCGTCGTGCGCACCTTCTCCGGATCGACCGCCTGCACCGTCTTGTCGAGATTGGCCGCCAGCACGTCGATCCGCCGCGCCGCGGCGCCGACATCGGTGATCAGCCCGTTGATGTTATCGGCATTGTTGCCCAGCACGGCGGTGAACTTGTCGACATTGTCGATCACCGTGCCGATCTTGCCTTCATTGGCGCGCAGCAGGTCGTCGACCCGGCGCACCACGTCGTCGACCCGACCCATGATCTGCTTGGCGCCCTCCACGAGGTCCTGCATCGCGCTGGCATCGGCCTGAATGCGCGGCAGCTGCCCCTCGTCCGGCTCGCGCAGCGGCTGGGCGTTCGGCTGGCCGCCGACGAGGCCTACCGAGGCGAGGCCGGTCAGGACCTGCGCGTTCAGCTGGGCGCGGGTATCGCTCTTCACCGGCGTCGAGGGCTGCACCGCGATGGTCGCCACCACCCGGCGCGGATCCTGCGCATCCAGCCGCAGCGCCGTCACCTCACCGACCGGGATGCCGTTGAAGGTGACGCCGGAGCCGGTCTGCAACCCGCTCACCGCGCCGTTGAACACCACGTCGTAGAAGGTGCGCGGCCCGCGCGAGGCCGAGCCGTTGAACCACCAGACAAAGGCGAAGCCGGCCGCGACGACCAGAAGGGTAAACAGGCCGATGATCGTATAATTGGCACGCGTTTCCATCGTCCGGTCTACCGTCCTTCGTCATAGCCGGCGCTACGGCCGTCCTGAGGGCCGATACCGGCCGCCCGCGCCCGCTTGCCGTGGAAATAGGCGTGCACCCAGGGATGATCGGATTTCAGCATCGCCTCGATCGGCCCCACCGCGATCACCTTGCCATCGGCAAGGGCGGCGATTCGGTCGCAGACGCTGTGCAGGCTGTCGAGATCGTGCGTTACCATGAATACGGTCAGCCCCAAAGTCTGCTGCAGCGTGGCGATCAGGTCGTCGAACTCGCCGGCGCCGATCGGGTCGAGACCCGAGGTCGGCTCGTCGAGGAACAGGATTTCCGGATCGAGCGCCAGCGCCCTCGCCAGCGCCACGCGCTTGATCATGCCGCCGGAGAGTTCGGACGGCATCTTCTCCAGGACGTCGGGTGGCAGCCCCACCATCTCGACCTTGGCGAGCGCCACCTCGTCCATCAGCTGCTGCGACATGGTGAGGAATTCGCGCATCGGGAACTGGATGTTCTGCTTCACCGTCAGCGAGGAGAACAGCGCTCCCTGCTGGAACAGCACGCCCCAGCGCTGCTCCAGCTTGCGGCGCTCCTCGAAGTCGAGCGCGTCGAGGTCCTGTCCGAACACCTGAACCGTGCCGGACACTTTCGGCACCAGACCGAGAATGGTGCGGGTCAGCACCGACTTGCCGCCGCCCGACGCGCCGACGAAGCCGAGGATCTCGCCGCGCCGCACATCGAGCGACAGGCCCTTCAGGATCTTGCGATCGCCGAACGCGACCACCAGGTCGCTGACATGGATGATCGGCTCGTCGGTCGGTTCGGCCTGCGGATGGCTGAGGTCGGCATCGAGTTGCATCGCCGGCCCCTACATGTCGATCGCGGCGAAGAACATGGCGAACAGGCCGTCCACCACGATCACCAGGAAGATCGCCTTCACCACCGAGGCCGTGGTGTGCGTACCCAGCGATTCCGACGAACCGCCGACCCGCATGCCCTCCATGCAGGCGATCAGGCCGATGATCGCCGCCATGAACGGCGCCTT
Organism: Ancylobacter sonchi; assembly: GCF_018390695.1. Classification (GTDB taxonomy): domain Bacteria; phylum Pseudomonadota; class Alphaproteobacteria; order Rhizobiales; family Xanthobacteraceae; genus Ancylobacter; species Ancylobacter sonchi. Next base: position 171,096 of record NZ_JAHBGF010000036.1, read on the forward strand.
GATCATCCCGACCTCGAAGGTGTTCAGCGAGATCGCCTCGCGCAGCCGGTTGATGAAGATCTCCGGCGAGATGCCACCATAGAGCCAGGTCACCAGCCCGCCGCCGAACAGCGCGCACATCGAGCCGATGAAGGTGAGCAGCGGCACCGCGATGACCAGCGCCACCAGGCGCGGCAGCACCAATACCTCGTTGGGATCGAAGCCCATCACCCGCAGCGCGTCGACCTCCTCGCGCATCCGCATCGCGCCGAGCTCGGCGGTAAAGGCGCTGCCCGAGCGGCCGGCCACCATGATCGAGACGATCAGCACGCCGAGCTCGCGCAGGGTGAGGATGCCCACCATGTCGACCACATAGGTGGTCGCGCCGAAGCGGCGGAAATGGAAGATGCCCTGCTGGGCGATGATGCAGCCGATCAGGAACGTCATCAGCGCGACGATCGGCACCGCGCGCAGGCCGGTACGCTCCAGATGGAAGACCATCGACGTCCAGCGGAAGGTCTGCGGCCGCAGCATCACCCGCAGGAACGCCGCCGTCACCGCTCCGATGAAGGAGAGGAACAGCATGGCGTCCTTACCGGTGTTCACCACCGTGCGGCCGATGACGTCGAGGCCGCCCGCGATCGGGTTGAGGTGATGACGCGCCGGCGGCACCTCGTGGCAGCCCTGCGTGATCTCCTTCATCAGCGGCTGGAAGCGGCGTTCGAGCCCGACGACGCTGACTTTCGCCCCGGCCTCGCCGAGGCGACGCACCAGCCGGTCCACCATCACCGCGCCGACCGTGTCGAGGCTGCGCACGCCGGAAAGGTCGAGCCGTGCCGTCTCGGTGGCGCCGGCCCCGGCCTCGGCCAGCGCCGCATCCACCGCCCCTTCAAGGGCGGCGCTTTGCGTGGCGACCCAGCGGCCGTTCCCCACGACCACCAGCTCACGCCCGTTGCGGGCCGTGGCGAGCAGCGGTGCTTCGGCAGCTCCCAATTCCGGCTCCCCTCATTCCACGCGGCGCATGCAAAACGGCGACGACGAATCCGGGCCGCAGCCGCAGAATCCCGCTTAACCTCTTATCCGCGCAGCGGTCCCGCTGTCGAGGGCGCGCACATCGGCGCCCACACGATAGAGGTATCTAGATATGCGCACCTAGTGGTCGGCCGATCACTGTGCTTTCCCTGTGACGCCCTGGCGCCACATTTACCGGCACACTTGTCGCCTCGCTTCGCCCTGTACGGATTCGCGCCCGTCCCCTCCCGTTCACGTCCCCTATCGGTCCATGCCCCAGCTTATCATCCGCGCCGAACGCTTCCCCATTGCCGGCCGCTTCACCATCGCCCGCGGCTCCAAGACCGAGGCGGCCGTCGTCGTGGCCGAGCTGCATGACGGTCCGCATGTCGGGCGTGGCGAATGCGTGCCCTATCCGCGCTATGGCGAAAGCGTCGAGGCGACCGTCGCGACGCTGGAAGCGCTCGCCGACGCCGTCGCCGCCGGCCTCGACCGCGCCGCGCTGCAGGAAAAACTGCCGCCGGGCGCCGCCCGCAACGCGCTCGACTGCGCCCTGTGGGATCTCGAGGCCAAGCGAAGCGGCCGCCGCGCCTTCGAGCTCGCCGGCCTGCCGGAACCGCGCCCGGCCGTCACCGCCTACACGATCAGCCTCGACACGCCGGAAGCGATGGCGCAGGCCGCCCGCCTCGCCGACCGGCCGCTGCTCAAGCTCAAGCTCGGTGCGCCCGGCGATGCCGAAAGGCTGGCCGCCATCCGCGCGGCGGTGCCCGCGAGCGAACTGATCGTCGACGCCAATGAAGGCTGGCGCGCCGAGGACCTGCCGGCGCATTTCGCCGCCTGCGCCGCCGCCGGCGTCACCTTGATCGAGCAACCCCTGCCGGCCGGTGCCGACGCCGCGCTCGCCGACATCGCCCGGACGGTGCCGGTCTGCGCCGACGAAAGCGTGCATGGCCGCGACAGCCTCGCCGGGCTGGTCGGCCGCTACGACGCGATCAACGTCAAGCTCGACAAGACCGGCGGGCTGACCGAGGCGCTCGCGCTGGCACGGGAGGCCCGCGCCAGCGGGCTCGATGTCATGGTCGGCTGCATGGTAGCGACCTCGCTCGCCATGGCGCCGGCCCTGCTGGTCGCCGGCCTCGCGCGCATCGTCGATCTCGACGGTCCGCTGCTGCTCGCCCGCGACCGCGAGCCGGCGCTGCGCTACGAAGGCAGCCTCGTCCACCCGCCGGAGCCGGAACTCTGGGGCTGACCAAGCCCCGGCCGGCTCACCCCGGCTCGCGCTCCCGCAGCCGGTGGGTAATAAGCGCCAGCAACACACCCGCCGCCCCCAGCCCCGCCGACAGGAAGAAGGTGCCAGCGCCGATCCGCCCCCATAGCGGCCCGGCCACCAGCGTGCACAGCGCCACCCCGATGGTCACGCCCCAGGTCGCCAGCGCCTGCAGGCTGGCGCCGCGACCGGCCGGCGCATGGCGCGCCACCAGTTCCACCATGCCGAGATAGGTGCAGGCGAAGGTGCCGGCATGCAGCATCTGCAGGAGCGGCAGCAGCGCCGCCGGCGGATCGAGCCCCATGGCGGCGAAGCGGATGACGGCGCAGGCCCCGCCCAGCGCGATCAGCAGCGGCGGCCCCAGCCGCCGCGTCAGCCGGGTGCCGACATGGAACAGCGCCACCTCGGCCGCCACCCCCACCGCCCACAGCGCGCCGATGGCGCCGCCGCTCAGCCCCTTGGCCTGCCAGTGCAGCGAGGAGAAGGCGTAGAGCACGCCATGCGAGCCCTGCACCAGCGCCGCCGCGCCGAGGCCGACCAGCAGCACCGCCGGGATGCGACCGCCGACGGTCTCCCGTCGGGTACCCGGCGTGGCGGCTTCCTCCAGCGGCAGTGCCAGCAGGGCGCAGGCGAGGCATCCCGCCACGATCAGCCAGAGCACGCCGTCGCCGGGAAACGCGCCGAGCATCGCCCCGCCGGCGATGCTGCCCCCGATGAAGCTGACCGAACCCCACAGCCGGGTGCGGCCATAGTCGAGCCCGATGGCGCGCCGCCGCGCCACCGTATAGGCGTCGAGCACCGGCAGGGTCGGCTGCCAGAACACCGAGGCGAGGCCGAGAGCCGCCAGCATCGTCCACGGCCCCGGCGCCGCCAGCACGGCGAGGAAGCACAGCGCCGAGGCGAGCGAATAGAGGATCACCGTCAGCCGCGGCCGGCCGGTTCGGTCGGCGACGAGGCCGCCCAGCGGCTGGGTGCACAGCCGCGCCAGCAGCGGCACCGACAGCGCCACCGCGATGAACGCCGCGTCATAGCCGCGTCCGGCCAGCCAGACCGGAAAGAACGGCAGATAGATGCCGATGCCGAAGAACAGCCCGACATAGACGCTGGCGATGATATGGCGCTGGGCGATCACGGACGGCACGACGCGCGGCAAAACGACTCGCGCGGGATGCGCGGCCGGTGCTGCGATAGCACCGCCCGTCGCCGGTGCGAACGGCCGAGTTGCCGCTACGGCCTATTTGCCGCCTTCGCCCCACCAGGCGTGGAAATGATGCACCGGCCCGTGGCCGCGCCCGATCTCCAGCTGGTCGGCGGCGCCGATGGCGCGGGTGAGATAGGCCTTCGCCGCCTCGACGGCCGGCCGCAGCGCCAGCCCGCGCGCGAGCCCGGCGGCAATGGCGGAAGACAGCGTGCAGCCGGTGCCGTGGGTGTTGCGGGTGGCGAGGCGCGGTGCCGACAATTCCATGAAGCCGGCCTCGTCGAGCAGCACGTCGACGCTGTCCGGCCCCTCGCCGTGGCCGCCCTTGATCAGCACCGCGCGGGCGCCGAGCGCACGCAGCTTCTCCGCTTGGCGGCGCGTGGCGGCAATATCGGTCGCCGGCGCCTCGTCGAGCAGCGCCGCCGCCTCGGGCAGGTTCGGGGTGATCAAAAGCGCGCGCGGCAGCAGCTGGCGGCGCAGGCCGTCTATGGCCTCGGGCACCAGCAGCCGGTCGCCGGAGGCGGCGATCATCACCGGATCGAGCACCACGGCGGCGAGACGATGCCGGTCGAGCCCGGCCGCCACCGCCTCGATCGCCTCCGGGCGCGAGAGCATGCCGATCTTCACCGCATCGACTTTGAGATCGGAGAACACCGCATCCATCTGCGCGGCGATGAAAGCCGGCGGCACGTCGTGGATGCCGGTCACGCCGAGCGTGTTCTGCGCCGTCAGGGCGGTGATGACGCTGGCGCCGTAGACGCCGAGCGCGGAGAAGGTCTTGAGATCGGCCTGGATTCCGGCGCCGCCACCGGAATCCGATCCGGCGATGGTCACCGCGATGGCGGTCCCCTTGGTGCCAGTCCCCTTGGTGTCGGCGGTGGTCGTCTGCTCGCTCATCGGCGCCTCCTGGCCGGTGAAGGCCGGGCGCGTCCGTAGCGGGGCGCGGACGCCCCGTTGCGCGCGACCCGTTTCCTCCGCCGGCATGACCCGGATCAGGTTCGTGGGTTGGCGCCGGCACGAACCGGCTTCGCCTCTCAGCCCCGTAGCACAGCCACGGGACACCCCAACGCGATCGTCGCCAATGAGTTAAGCGATGCACGCGCCCGGCGCAAGGCGGGGCGTGGCCGTGGATCTGGCGCCGCATTCGGCCGCGCGTCGCGCATCGCATGTCGGCGCTCCGGGGGTTGCGCCGACCATGGCCTTCTGATCCTGTGGCGGCACTTGTTCAGTGCTACCGGAATCCCGCCATGGTCCCCTTCTTCATGCAGATCAAATGCCATCTCGGCCGCTCCTACGAGGTGGCGAACGCCATCGCCGACGCCGAGATCGCGTCGGAGATCTATTCGACGGCGGGGGATTTCGACCTGCTGGTGAAGTTCTACGTGCCGACGGACACCGATATCGGCCATTTCGTGAACCAGCGCGTGCAGGTGATCCCCGGCATCCAGGACACCCGCACCATCATCACCTTCAAGGCGTTCTGAGCCGCGCGCTCCGCGAGGGCCGGACCGCCCGGCGGTCCGCAAGTCCCATCAGGTGGCGGGGCCGCCCAGCGGCCCGCACATCACCTCAAGTCGCCGGACCGCCGGGCGGTCCGGCCGCGGCATCCTCTTCGCGGGCCCGGTTCGGCCGGCGCTCGCGCAGGATGACGAACAGCCCGGCGCCGATGACGATCAGTGCCCCGGCCACCACCAGCAGCGGCGGAATTTCGCCGAACAGCAGGAAGCCGAGCAGCAGCGACCACAGCATCGCCGAATAGTTGAACGGCGCCACGACGGAAGCCGGCGCGAAGCGGTAGCTCTCGGTGAGCAGGATCTGCCCCACCCCGCCGAACAGGCCGATGGCGACCAACAGCACGGCATCGCCCCAGCCCGGCAGCACCCAGCCCCAGGCGGCGGTGGCGAGGCCGGCGACCGCCGCCAGCGACTGGAAATAGAACACGATCGCCGCCGTGGTCTCGCTGGCGGTCAGGCGCCGCACCTGCACCATGGCGCCGGCCGTGCAGAAGGCGCCGACCAGCGCGCAGGTGGCGCCGATGGCGCTCTCGCGCGTCTCGAAGCCGCCATTCATATGCGGCCACAGCATCACCACCACGCCGCCGAGGCCGACCGCGACCGCCGCCCAGCGATAGAGCTGCACCCGCTCGCCCAGCATCACCGCCGCCAGCGCCACGGTGATCAGCGGCGCGGTGAAGCCGATGGCAGTGGCGTCGGCCAGCGGCAGGAAGGCCAGCGCCGAGAATGACAGGCTCATGGCGATCACGCCGATGATGCCGCGCAGCACATGCCCGAGCGGGTTGGCGGTGCGCACCGCCGCGCTGATCTCGTTGCGCAGGGTGAGCAGCGCCAGCAGCGGAAACAGCGCGAAGAACGAACGCGCGAACACCACCTCACCGGTCGGAATCCGTTCCGAGACGATGCGGACCATGGCGGCCATGATGGTGAAGATGAAGGTCGCGCCGATCTGCAGCGCGATCCCCTTGAGCGCATTCATGCGCGCCATGGAGCATGAGTCCCGCCCTGCGGCAAGATGATCTTCCGCAGGGCGGGAATGCGTTCAGGGAAAGGGATTTCCGCCCGCCAGCGCGATACCGCCGAACACGATTCCCGCCGCCAGGACGAGGCAGCCCAGCGCCGCCAGGATCGAACCCGGCGTCGCCGCCGCGCGGTCGGCATAGGCGCGGGTCGGCTTGCGGCCGGTCACCATCGCCTTGACGAGATTGTCGCCGCCGAACAGCGAATAGGCGAGATTGGCGACCACATGCAGGCCGATCAGCCCCAGCAGGATCGGATAGATCTGCTGGTGCAACATGGAGCCGAGCGAGATCGCCTCCGAGCTCGCCGCCGCCACCATCGGCCCGTCGACCATGATGTCGTCGGTGGTGTAGAGCCCCGCCACCGCCTGCGCCGCCACCGCCGCCAGGAGGGCGATGGTCATCCATCCTCCCAGCGGGTTGTGGCCGAGATAGGCGACCTTGCGGCCCGTCACCAGCCCGCGCAGATAGGCCAGCGCGGCGAACGGCCCACGCAGGAAGCCGGTGAAGCGCGCGGTGCTGCCGCCGACCAGCCCCCACAGCAACCGGAACACCAGCACGGTGAGGATGGCGAGGCCGTTCCACATGTGCCAGACCAGCCCGACATCGCCGTAATATTTGCTGGCGAAGGCGAGCCCGACCAGCGCCGCCAGCGACCATTTCGCCAGCCGCGTCGGCAGGTCCCAGGCCAGCACGGTGGCTGGCCTGGTATCCACGCCCGACCGCAGATCGACCCGAGCGATTCCGGCCCCGCTCATCTCGGCCTGGCTCCAACCCGCCTCGCTCATCGTCAGCTCTTGGCGCGGAAGGTCTGGTGGCAGGTGCCGCAGGTGCGGACCACGTCGGGGAAATTCGCCTTGAAGCTCGCCTCGTCGGTGATCGCCGCCTTGGCGGCGGTGGCGTCGGCGCCGAACTTGACGAACAGCGCCTTGAACTCGGCGTTCTGCGTCCACACCGCCGGCAGCGCCTCGGTCTTGCCGCCGCCGGAGCCCTCGGGGAACAGCGCGGGCATGGTGGCGGCGTGCGTGGCATAGCTGTCGAGAGCCGTCTGCACCGTGGCGAGGTCGAAGGGCTGGCTGCCCTTCAGCATCGCGCCGACCGGGCGCGTCACCTGGCCCCACTCCTTCATCAGCTTCTCGCGCTCGGCAATCGGATCCTGGGCGAGGACACTGGTGGCGGCGACGGCGGAAATCGCGGCGGCGACGGCAAAGGCCGCCTTACGGCTCATCATGAATGCGCTCCCTGCAACACCGGGCGAAATGGGTATCCCGGCGCGCGTCAGATTAGTGACGCTCCAATCTGCTGCAATGCAATACCCAGCGCATCGCGCGCTCGTGATCGCCGCCGATCCGGCACTCTCCGTAGCCGGCTACAGCAAAACAGGTTTCCACCGGCCGTGATTTACCTAATATTTCCAGCCGCCGACGTGACGTAGCGTTATCGCGCCTCCCCTGGGAAACGCCGACCGAAAGAAAGTGGAATCATGTCCGTACGCATCGTTCTCCTCCACGCCGCCCCCGACAGCGGCTTCGACGACCGGCTCGCCTGCGCCGTGGCGCTGACCAAACAGTCCGGCGCCCGGCTGGTGGCGCTCTACACGCTGTATCCGGCCGGCGTGCCGCGCGTGGGGCGCGCGCTGTCGATCTATGTGAACGAGCTGAAGCGCGAGGCGCGCGAGAAGGAGGCCGAGACCCGCGCCCGCTTCGACGCTGCGATCGCCGCGGCCGGCATCACCGCCGACTGGAGCGTGGTGGATGGCGAGGTGACCTCCGAGCTGCGCAAGGCCTCCGATTTCGCGGATGTCACCGTGGTCAGCGAAACCGTGTCCGGCACCAGCGACGACGAGCTCGCCGCCATCCTGCCCGAGCATCTCGCCCTCACCTCCTCCGGTCCCGTCCTGGTGGTGCCCACCACCAAGAAGGTGCCGGCCCGCATCGGCCGCGTGGTGGTGGCGTGGAAGCCCTCGCGCGAGGCCGGCCACGCGGTGCGCCTTGCTTTGCCGCTGCTCGCCGCAGCCGACCAGGTGCTGGTGCTGACCGTCAGCGAGGATGGCGGGGCGCCCTCGGAGAGCGGCGCGCAACTCACGGGCTTCCTCAAGGCACACGGCGTCAATGCCGAGCACAAGCATGTGGAAGGCGACCCGACCAAGGCGATCACGACGGAAAGCGCGGCCTTCGGCGCCGATCTCCTGGTGATGGGCGCCTATAGCCGGGCGCGCCTCACCGAGCTGGTGCTGGGCGGCGTCACCGCCTCGCTGATCGCCAATCCGCCGCTGCCGCTGCTCTGCGCGCATTGATGGCGACCGGGCGACAACGCCGCCCGGGATTCGTCGGAGACCGGGCGGCAACGCCGCCCGGTCTCAAGGAAAGGCCGGGCGCCTCGCGCCCGGCTGGCCGCCTCATCCCTCGAAGGGCACGACCTTCTGGCGCTGCTCGCCCAGCCCCTCGATGCCGAGGGTCATCACGTCGCCCGGCTTCAGATAGAGCGGCGGCTTCATGCCGAGCCCGACGCCCGGCGGCGTGCCGGTGATGATCACGTCGCCGACGTCGAGCACCATGAACTGGCTGATATAGGACACCAGGAAGTCGACGCTGAAGATCATCGTCGCGGTGGAGCCGCGCTGGCGCCGCTCGCCATTCACGTCGCACCACATGGCGAGCTTGCCGACGTCGTCGATCTCGTCCGGCGTCGCGAGGAACGGCCCAAGCGGCCCGAAGGTCTCGCAGCTCTTGCCCTTAATCCATTGGCCGCCGCGCTCGATCTGGAAGGCGCGCTCGGAGACGTCGTTGGCGAGGCAGAAGCCGGCGATATGCGCGCGGGCGTCCTTCTCCTCGACATAGCGGGCGCGCGTGCCGATGACGATGCCGAGCTCCACTTCCCAGTCGAGCTTGGTCGAGCCCTTGGGCTGGATCACGTCGTCATTCGGCCCGACAATGCAGTTCGGCGCCTTGGAGAACAGCACCGGCTCGGACGGGATCGCCATGCCGGCTTCCTCGGCATGGTCGGCATAGTTGAGACCGACCGCCACGAAATGGCCGGGCCGCGCCACGCAGGCGCCGAGCCGCACGCCGGGCGCCGCCGCCGGCAGCGAGGCCGGCTCGATCGCGCGCAGCCGCGCCAGCCCCTCGGGCGTCAGGGCCGCCCCGCCAATATCCGCAACGATCCCGCTCAGGTCGCGCACCACGTCGTTGGTGTCGAGCAGGCCGGGCTTCTCCTCTCCGGGAGCGCCAAAACGCACCAGTCTCATTCCGTCATCCTCATGCTGATCGGGCGGGCGCGGATCATCGTCCCGCCGTCGGCGCGAGGCAACCCGCTTCGTCATGTCGATTCACATGTCGATTCCGGGTTGCGGCGCGGCCTTTGCGCCACTAGCTCTGGCGACGCCCGCCACCGGGCGGCGTGCAAGCGGTGATCCTTGTGAACGTGCCGATCCTCTCGCTCATCCTGTTCGGCCTCGCCGGCGGCATCACGCCGGGACCGAACAACATGATCTCCGCCGGCACCGGCGCCGCCTTCGGCTTCCGCCGCACCTTGCCGCAGATCTTGGGCGTCGCCATCGGCTTCGCCATCATGGTGGTGGCGGTCGGGCTGGGGCTCGGCGGGCTGTTCGTCGCCGTGCCGCAATTGCACTGGCTCTTGAAGCTGGTCGGCGGAGCCTATCTCCTGTTCCTCGCCTGGAAGATCGCCAGCGCCGCCGGCGGCATGGGCGCCACCGCCATCGAGCGGCCGCCGACCCTCCTGCAATCGGCGCTGTTCCAGTGGGTGAACCCCAAGGCCTGGGCCTTCGCGCTCAGCGTCATCCCGGCCTTCACCACGCCGGGTGGCGATCTCCTCGGTGAGGTGCTGCTGATCGCCGCGGTGCTCGGCGTACTCAGCCTGCCCTGCCTCGCGGTCTGGGCCGGCTTCGGCGTGCTGATCGGCCGCCTGCTTTCGACCCCGCGCCAGCATCGCATCCTCAACATCGTGATGGGCGGGCTGGTGGCGCTGAGCGTCGTGACGCTGTTCGTCTGATTCCGCACTGCGGCATAACTGTCATAAAAGCGTGATCCGAGTCGGGCTATCTGCCGCCATGACCCTATGGAAGCGCCGAACCGTTCTGCTGCGGCGCGTTGACGGGGAGGTCCCTCGCGGTGAATGACGCACCCGACGCGCAGCACTACCGCTCGATCTTCCTGTCGGATGTCCATCTCGGCACCAAAGGCTGCCAGGCGGACATGCTGCTGGATTTTCTGCGCTGGCACGAGGCCGACACCATCTATCTCGTCGGCGACATCGTCGACGGCTGGCGACTGCGCTCGGGCTGGTACTGGCCGCAGGCGCACAATGACGTGGTGCAGAAGCTGCTGCGCAAGGGCCGCAAGGGCGCGCGCATCGTTTACCTGCCGGGCAATCACGACGAGTTCCTGCGCGACTATTACGGCAGCCATTTCGGCGGCATCGAAGTGGTGGAGACCGCCATCCACGAGGCGGCCGACGGCCGGCGCTTCCTCGTCATCCATGGCGACGTGTTCGACGTCGTGGTCCGCCATGCCAAGTGGCTCGCCTTCCTCGGCGACGGAGCCTACACCGCCGCGCTCGGCATCAACACCTACCTCAACTGGATCCGCCGCAAGCTCGGCTTCCCCTACTGGTCGCTGAGCCAGTGGGCCAAGCTGAAGGTGAAGAACGCGGTGAGCTTCATCGGCCGCTTCGAGGAAGCGGTGGCGAACGAAGCGCGCCGGCACAAGGTGGACGGCGTCATCTGCGGCCACATCCACCACGCCGTGATGCATGACCGCTTCGGCGTCGACTATCTCAATTGCGGCGACTGGGTGGAGAGCTGCACCGCCATCGTCGAGCATCCCGACGGGCGCTTCGAGATGATAGACTGGGCCCGCCGCTCCCGCGAAGGGATCGATGTGCCGCTCGCGCTCCCCGCTCCGAAAGTCGCCGCCTGATGCACATCCTCATCGCCTCCGATGCCTGGGCGCCACAGGTGAACGGCGTGGTCCGCTCGCTTGAGCACACCGCTCGCGAGGCCTCCAGCTTCGGCGCGCGCGTCTCCTTCCTGACGCCGCAGGATTTCCGCACCGTGCCGATGCCGACCTATCCCGAGGTACGGCTCGCGCTGGCCACCCGCGCCATGGTGGCGCGGCGGATGGACGATATCGGCGCCGATTTCGTGCACATCGCCACCGAGGGGCCGATCGGCGTGCTGGCCCGCCGCGTCTGCCTGTCGCGCGGCCGGGTGTTCACCACCAGCTACCACACCCGCTTCCCGGAATATCTCGCCGCGCGCGCCCCGGTGCCGCGCGCGCTCTCCTATGCGTGGCTGCGGCGCTTCCACAATGCCGGCGCCGGCATCATGGTCGCCACCGCCACCATCGAGGCGGAACTGAAGAAGCGTGGCTTCCTGCGGCTGATGCACTGGTCGCGCGGCGTCGATTCCGAATTGTTCCGCCCGCGCGACGAGGCCGAGCGCGCCGCCGACCGGCAGATCGACCCGCTGCTCGACCTGCCCCGCCCGATCTTCCTGTATGTCGGCCGGGTGGCGGTGGAGAAGAACATCGGCGCCTTCCTCGACCTAGATCTGCCCGGCAGCAAGCTGGTGGTCGGCGACGGCCCGGCCCGCGCCGAATTGCAGGCGAAGCACCCCAAAGCCCGCTTCCTCGGCCTGCGCGAGGGCGAGGCGCTCGCCCGCGCCTATGCGGCGGCGGACGTCTTCATGTTCCCGAGCCTCACCGACACCTTCGGCATCGTGCTCCTGGAAGCCCTCGCCAGCGGCCTGCCGGTCGCCGCCTTCCCGGTCGCCGGCCCGCTGGATGTCATCGGCTCGGCGCCGGCCGACGCACCCGTCGGCGTGCTCGACAACGATCTGCGCCGCGCCGCCCTCGCCGCGCTGGAGATCGGCCGGGAGGCGCCACGCACCTTCGCGCTGCGCCACAGCTGGCGCGCCTGCACCCGGCAGTTCCTCGACAATGTCGAACAGGCGCAAACCAGCGCCGAACGCGCCCGGGCCCTGGCCGGCTGATCGCCGCCTCGCCGACGCCATCGGGCTCGACGCCGGCGACATCCCACCGCTCCTGCCCGGCACGCCCCGCTATTCGATGCCGATGCGCACCCCGGCATGAGACAGCCGCGCCCGGCGGCACGCCCCCTCCCGGTTCGCGAGCGGACGCGAGGAGGACCTTCCTTCGAAGGCCTCCCGCCGATCCGGCCCGCACGCCGCCTCAGGCCGGCTGGCTCGCCGCGAAGTCGAGGCAGCGCTCGAACATGGCGGCATCGACATTGCCGCCGGACAGCACCACCGCCGCCACCTTGCCGGTAAGGTCGAGCTTGCCGGCCAGCACCGCAGCCAGCGCCACCGCGCCGCCCGGCTCCACTACCAGCTTCAGCTCCTCGAAGGCGAAGGCGACCGCGCGCATCACCTCCTCGTCGGTGGCGGAGACGCCGTCGCCGACCAGTTGCGAGGAGATCTGGAAGGTCAGCTGCCCCGGCGTCTGCGCCAGCAGTGCGTCGCAGATCGAGCCGGAGACGCGGTTGTTGCGCTCGCGCCCGCCGGAGCTGAACGAGCGCGCATGATCGTCGAAGCCGGCCGGCTCGGCGGTCAGCACCCGCGCATCGGGGAACATCTCCTTCACCGCCAGCGCGATGCCGGACACCAGCCCGCCGCCGGACGCATTGGAGATCACCACATCCGGCGCGAGGTCGCGCCCGGACAGGTCGCGCACGATCTCCAGCCCCACCGTGCCCTGCCCGGCGATGATGTAGAAATCGTCATAGGGCGGCACGAACACCGCGCCGCGCTCGGCGGCGATGGCGTTGGCGATGGCGTCGCGATCCTCGGTCTCGCGGTCGTACTCCACCACCTCGGCGCCGAAGGCGATGGTGCGCGCCTTCTTCATCGCCGGCGCGTCCTTCGGCATCACGATCACCGAGGGCATGCCCATCAGCGTCGCTGCCGCCGCCACGCCCTGCGCGTGATTGCCGGAGGAGCAGGCGACCACGCCGCCGATCTTCTGGCTCTCCGGCAGGCGGGAGATACGATTATAGGCGCCGCGGAACTTGAACGAGCCGGTGCGCTGCAACGGCTCGGCCTTGAGGAATACCCGCCCGCCGGTGAGCGCGTCGAGGCGCGGCGAACTGATGAGCGGGGTACGCACCGCCACGCCGTGCAGGCGGTCGGCGGCGGAGACGACATCGTCGAAATTGGGGAGGAGAGGCTCGGTCATGCCGGCAATCTAGCGCCGGAGGAGCGATTCCGCACGACCCTTGTCGTTGCACCATCGGGTGAGCACAACATTGTTCGTGTCCGCCGCCCCGGCCGCCCCGGCGCTTGCGCCCATGGGGGGCGGCACCCTAAAATTCGCCTTCATCGAGGAAGGAGACAGCATGTCCGGCCGCACGCGCAGCATGGATCGTGGCGGCATGGAAGCCGGCGCCCTGGCCATCACCGGCCAGCTCGGTCGCACCATCCAGCGGCTGCGCAAGACCTACAACCTGTCGCTGTCCGAGCTCTCCGAGCAGTCGGGCGTGGCGAAGTCGATCATCAGCCAGATCGAGCGCAACGAGACCAACCCGACGCTCGCCACCGTCTGGCGGCTGTCGCAGGCGCTGGACGTCTCCATCGAGCGCTTCCTCGCCGCCACCGATGACGAGCCCTTCGTCGAGCACCTTACCCGCGCCGACACGCCGATCCTCGTCTCCGAGGACGGCAAGTGCCGCCTCACCATCACCGGCTGGATCAAGACGGTGGAATGGCTGCAATGGTTCGACTTCGTCGCCGAGCCCGGCGGCGAGCTGGTGTCGGACGGCCACCAGCGCGGCTCCATCGAATGCCTGTCGGTGCTGTCCGGCGAGCTCGAGGTGGAATGCGCCGACACTACCGAGCTCGCCCGCGCCGGCGAGACGCTGCGCTATCGCTGCGACCGCCGCCACGTGATCCGCAACACCGGCACCCAGACGGCGCACGCCACCATGGTCTGCCTGCTGAAGGCCGCCGTGCTGGACTGAGCCGCATCGGCCCGCCGGCCGGCCGGCACATGAAAAAGGCCCCGCTGCCGTCGGCAGCGGGGCCTTTTCTGTTGGAGGCGGGGCGCCTTAGTGGGCGCCGCTCGCCGCGGCCTTTTCCGCGTTCTTGCGGGCCCGGCGCTTCTCGCCGAAGCTCGCCAGCCAGCGGCACACCACATAGAAGGTCGGGGTGAACAGCAGGCCGAAGAAGGTCACGCCGATCATGCCGGAGAACACCGCCGTGCCCAGCGCCTGGCGCAGTTCCGAGCCGGCGCCGGTGGCGATCACCAGCGGCACCACGCCGAGGATGAAGGCCAGCGAGGTCATGATGATCGGGCGCAGGCGCAGCTGGGCCGCCTGGGTCGCCGCCTCGAAGCGGTTCGAGCCCTGGTCCTCCAGCTGCTTGGCGAACTCCACGATGAGGATCGCGTTTTTCGCCGCGAGGCCGATCAGCACGATGAAGCCCACCTGGCTCAGGATGTTGTTGTCCTGGCCGCGCAGCAGAATGCCCGTCACCGCCGCGATCAGACACATCGGCACGATGAGGATGACCGCTAGTGGCAATGTCAGGCTTTCATATTGCGCTGCCAGCACCAGGAAGACGAACACCACGCCGAGCCCGAAGGCGAAGATCGCCGTGTTGCCCGCCCGCTGCTGCTGGAAGGCCAGCGTCGTCCACTCGTAGGAGAAGCCGTCCGGCAGCGTCTCGGCGGCGATCTGCTGCATCAGCTGGATCGCCTGGCCCTGCGAGATGCCGGCGACGTCGCCGTCGAGTTCGGCCGCCGGATAGAGGTTGTAGCGCGGCACGCGGTAGGGACCGGAAATGTCGCGCACCGTGGCGAAGGAGCCGAACGGCACCGTCTCGCCGCTGGCGTTCTTCACCCGCAGCCTCAAAAGGTCTTCCGGCGTCAGGCGGAAGGGCGCGTCGGCCTGCGCCTGCACGCGGTAGGTACGGCCGAACAGGTTGAAGTCGTTGACATAGGTCGAGCCGATATAGGTCTGCAGCGTCGAGAAGGCGTCGGCCATGTTGATGCCGAGCATCTGCGCCTTGGTGCGGTCGATGTCGAGGAACAGCTGCGGCGTCGAGGTCTCGAACAGCGAATAGACCTGCTTGAGACCCGGCGTCTGGTTGGCCCGCGCCATCATGGCATAGACCGCGCCCTGCAGCGCTTCGTAGCCGCGCCCGCCGCGATCCTCGATCATCATCCGGTAGCCGCCGGCATTGCCGATGCCGTTCACCGGCGGCGGCTGCACGACGATCATGAACGCCTCCTCGATGGAGGCGAGCTTGCCGAACAGGGCGCCCTGGATCGCCGTCGCCGACTGCTCGGGATGCTTGGCGCGCTCGTCGGCCGGGCCGAGGATGACGAACATGGCGCCGGCATTCGGCGCATTGGTGAAGGTGGCGCCGGAGAAGCCGACGATGTTCACCACATGGGCGACGCCCGGCGTCGCCAGCACCTTCTGCGCCGCCAGCGTCATCACCTCGTTGGTGCGCGTGAGCGAGGCACCGCCCGGCAGCTGCGAGGCGACGATCAGGTAGCCGCGGTCCTGCGCCGGGATGAAGCCCTGCGGCGTCGAGCGGAACAGTTCGAGGCCGCCGGCGAGGATGGCGACATAGACGATCAGCACCACCACCGCGAGGCGCACCAGCTTGCTGGTGAGCCAGCCATAGCCGCGCGACAGGCCGTTGAAGCCCTTGTTGAAGTAGTGGAAGAAGCCGGTGATCGGCCGGGCGTACCAGGCCGGCTTGTAGTCGGGATCGTGCGACTTCAGCAGCAGCGCGCACATCGCCGGCGACAGCGTCAGCGACACCAGCAGCGAGATCAGCGTCGAGCCCGCGATGGTCAGCGCGAACTGGCGGTAGAACTCGCCGGAAATGCCGGTGATGAACGCCGAGGGAATGAACACCGAGGCGAGCACCAGCGAGATCGCCACCAGCGCGCCGCCCACCTCGTCCATGGTCTTGTAGGCGGCATCGCGCGGGGAAAGTCCTGTCGAGATATTATGCTCGACGCTTTCCACCACCACGATGGCGTCGTCCACCACGATGCCGATGGCCAGCACGAGGCCGAACAGCGACAGATTGTTCAGCGAGAAGCCGAACAGGCTCATGATGAAGAAGGTGCCGATCAGCGACACCGGAATGGCGAGGATCGGGATGATCGCCGCCCGCCAGGACTGCAGGAACAGCACCACCACGATGACGACCAGGATGATCGCCTCGAAGATGGTGTGCTCCACCGCCTTCACCGATTCGGCGATGAACTGCGTCGGGTTGTAGGCAGTCGAATAGGCGATGCCGGCCGGGAAGCTCTGGGCGATGCGCTTGATTTCCGCCTCGATCGCCTGGCCGGTGGACAGCGCGTTGGAGCCGGGCAGCTGGAAGATGCCGAGCGCCACCGAGGGCTTGGAATCGAAGTAGGAGATCGAGGAATTATCCTGCCCCTCGATGCCGATACGCGCCACGTCACGCAGCCGCACCACCGCGTCGCCGGTCTGGCGCACCACGATGTTGCCGAACTCCTCCGGCGTCGACAGGCGGCCGAGCGTGCGCACCGCCACCTGGAAGGCGAGCTGCTTCTCCACCGGCGGCGCGTTCAGCACGCCGGAGGCGACCTGCACGTTCTGCGCCTGCAGCGCGGCGGTGATGTCGGTCGGGGCGAGGCCCAGCGCCTGCAGCTTCTGCGGGTCAAGCCAGACCTGCATCGCATAGTCGCGCGAGCCGAACACGGTGATCGAGCCGACGCCCGGCACGCGTTGCAGCTGGTCCTTGATCTGCAGGTTGGCGTAGTTGGAGATGAACAGGCTGTCGCGCGAGTCATCCGGCGAGAACAGGCTCACCACCATCAGGATGTCCGGCGAGGACTTGGCGACGGTGACGCCGATCTGCTGCACTTCCTGCGGCAGGCGCGGCGTGGCGACCGCGACGCGGTTCTGCACCTGCACCTGTGCGATGTCGAGGTCGGTGCCGATGTCGAATGTCACCGCGATGGAGAAACGGCCATCGGCGGTGGAGTTGGAGGAGACGTAGAGCATCCCCTCCACGCCGTTGATCTGCTGCTCGATCGGCGACACGACGGTGTCGGCCACCGTCTCGGCCGAGGCGCCGGGAAACTGGCCGGTGACGTTCACCACCGGCGGGGCGATGTCGGGATATTGCGCGACGGGAAGCGAGATATAGGCGACAGCGCCGAGGATCATCACCACGATGGACACCACCGAGGCGAAGATCGGGCGATCGATGAAGAAGTGCGAGAATTTCATGATCGGGGCTCCCGCGCTCAGTTGGCGGGCTTGGCGGCGGTGCCTTCGCCCGCCGGGGCGGTGGCCGCCGGCTTGGGCTCTTCCGGCTTGCCGATCACCTTCGCGCCGGGACGGATGCGCACCAGCCCGTTGACGACCACGAGGTCATCCTTGTTGAGGCCCGAGGTGATGACGCGCAGGCCGTCTTCCTGGCGGCCGAGGGTGACGTACTTGATCTGCGGCACCTGCGGCTCGCTGCCCGGCTGCATCACATAGACGAACTTGCGGGTCTGCTCGGTGCCGATGGCGACGTCCGGCACCAGCACCGCGTCATGCGGCTCGGCAGCCGGCACGCGCACGCGGCCGAACATGCCCGGCGTGAAGGTGCCATCGGGATTGGCGAACACCGCGCGGCCACGAATGGTGCCGGTGGTCTCACTGATGCGGTTGTCGACGAAGTTCAGCGTGCCCTGGTGCGGGAAGCCCTTGTCGTCGATCAGCGCCAGATAGACGGTGATCGGCTTGTTGTCGGCCCCCATCTCCTTGGCGAGGCGCTGGTAGCGCAGATAGGAGGCCTCGTCATAGGTGAACTCGAAATAGATCGGGTCCATCGAGACGATGGTGGCGAGCAGCGTGTTGGTGTTGGTGCCGCCCGTGCCGCCGGTGACGAGGTTGCCGACCGACACCTTGCGGTCGCCGATGCGCCCGGTGACCGGCGAATGCAGCTGGGTGAAGTCGAGGTCGAGCTGCGCCGCATCGACCGCCGCCTGCGCCGCCGTCGCCGTGGCGCGCGCCGAGCGCTCGGTCTGCAGGCGCTGGTCGAAGGTCTGCTTGGAGATGGCGGTCGAGGTACGGTCCTCGATCAGCGTCTGGGCGCGCTGCAAGTCGGAGGCGGCGAAATCGACATCCGCCTGCGCCTTCTGCAGGTTCGCCTTGGCCTGGTCGAGCGCGACCTTGAACGGCCGCTGGTCGATGGAGAACAGCAGGTCGCCCTTCTTCACCAGCTGGCCGTCGGTGAAGTTGATGCTGTCGAGATAGCCGGAGACGCGCGCATAGACGTTGACGAGGTCCACGGCGGTGAAGCGCCCGACATATTCGTCATAGTCGGTGATCTGCTTCACCTGCGGCTTGGCGACCGTCACCGGCGCCGCCTGCGGCGCGCTCCCCTGCGGCTTCTGCTCCGAGCAGGCGGCGAGGCCGAGCCCAAGGCCGGCGAGGACGAAAACGGGGGCAAAGCGGCGAAGCGCGGGAAACGTCATGAGCTCGACTCCGGAACGTGTACCTCCGACGCGCGCAACAAACACGTCGGGCCGTCCGACGGGGCCGCCATCCCTCGTCGACCGGCATTCTGGCTAGGCTGGTACCACAGTTTTGCTGCACTGCGTAAGCAATAAAAATCGATCCTATCGATTTCGCCGGTCACGGTTTCAACAGCATTTTCAGCCGTCGCCGCCCCACCAGAAGCCCCACCAGCGCCACATAGGCGGCGCCTGCCGCCGCAACGCACAGCGCCAGCATTGCCTCGTCGTGCAGGCCCGGAAGCGCGGCGATCAGCGGGTCGCCGAAGCGCACCGTGACATACAGCACCGCCGCGACGCCGAGCCCGATCGCGGCGAGGCGCGGCAGCTGTGTGAGCAGCGCCCTGTCGCCGCAGCCATAGCCGCGGCGCAGCGCGAAGCCGATCAGCACGACGAGGCTGATCCAGCCGCCAACCGAGGTGGCGAAGGCGAGGCCCACCTGCGCGAAGTCGTGCATCAGCCACACCTTCAGCGCGATGTTCACCGCCGCCGCCCCCAGCGTGGCGATCACCGGCGTGCGGGTGTCGCCGCGCGCGTAGAACGGCGCCATGAAGGCGCGCAGCACCACGAAGGGAATGAGGCCGATCGTGTAGGCCGCCAGTGTCTGCGCCGCCGCCCGCGCCGCCTCGTCGGTGAAGGCGCCGCGCAGGAACAGGCCGCGCATGATCTCTTCGGGCACGACGAGGCAGGCGGCGAGGAACGGCAGGGCGAGCAATATGGTCAGTTCCACCGCCCGGGCCTGCGCGTGCCGCGCCCCCTCCTCGTCGCCGGCGGCAAGACGGCGCGACATTTCCGGCAGCAGCACGATGCCGGCGGCGATGCCGATCACACCGATCGGCAGCTGGTTGATGCGGTCGGCATAGAACAGCGCCGCGATCGCCCCCTGCGGCAGGAAGGAGGCGATCAGCGTGTCGGCGAAGATGGCGAGTTGCACGCCGGCCGCCCCAAGGATCGCCGGCCCCAACGCCACGAGGAAGCGCCGCGTCTCCGGGTCGAGGCGCGGCCATTCGAAGCGCGGCCCCAGCCCGTGCCGCTCGGCGTCGAACACCAGCAGCCCCACCTGCAGGAAACCGGAGATCAGCACGCCCCAGGCCGCCGCGTCGCCGGCGGTCGGGAACCAGCCGGCGACGCTGAGCGTGCCGACCATGGCGATGTTGAGCAGGATCGAGGCCGCCGCCGCCGCCCAGAAGCGCTCATTGGCGTTGAGCACGCCGCCGACCAGCGTCACCACCGCGATCAGCCCGAGATAGGGGAAGGTGATGCGGGTATAGCCGACCGTCAGCTGGAAGCGCTCCGGGTCGCCGGCAAGGCCGGGCGCCAGCGTCGCCACCACCAGCGGCGTGGCGATGAGCGCGAAGGCGAGCACGGCGAGTTGCACCACCACCACTCCCGAGAGCACGCCATCGGCGAAGCGCGCCGCCTTGGCATCGCCCTCTTGCGTCTTCACCCGCGCATAGGCGGGGATGAAGGCGGCGTTGAAGGCACCCTCGGCGAAGATGGCGCGGAAATGGTTGGGCAGCCGGAAGGCGATGTAGAAGGCGTCCGCCACCGGACCGGCGCCGAGCACCGCCGCCATCATGATGTCGCGCAGGAAGCCGGTGAGCCGGGACAGCAGCGTCCAGCCGCCGACCGAGAAGATGCTGCGAATCATGGAGTGTCCGGCGTCGTTGAGCGTCGCGGGAACCTAACGGAGCCCGCCCTCGCCCGCCAGCGGATCGGGAAAGGCGACATCTTCGTACAGCTCGGCCATGGCGAGATCGGTACCGATGGCGGAAAGGTCGATGATCCCGTCGAGACCCTCGAACTGGACGATTTCCCACGCGCTGCCCGGCACCCGCCACCACAGCAGCGCCCGCGGCAGGTCGGGCTCGACGAGCAGGATATAGGCGAGCGACGGCAACGCCTTGTATTCCTCGAGCTTGTTCACGAGGTCGGTGTGCCGTGTCGAAGGCGACAGCACCTCGACGACGAGACGGGGAGCGGTGGCCTCATAGGCGGTGTCCGCACGCGTACCGCAATCGACCTGCGCATCGGGGCGACGGATATTGCCGGACATGGTGGCAACCGCGATATCAGCCGTATGCGCGTGGCAGGGGGAACCACGCAACTTCCGACGCAGCGTCGCCAGAACATTCAGCGTGATCGTATCGTGCCGCTGGCTCGCCCCGGTCATCGCCTTCACGGGGAAGCCATCCACCAGTTCGTAGCGCACGCCCTCCTCGCCGGGCCAGCGATAGAATTCTTCGGGCGACATGCGCTTCAGGGCGGGCGGTGCCATCGGAGGCTGCTCCAGCAATAACACCGGCCTAGTCTACGAGAGCCCGCAATGGCTGGCGACTCCGTTTCGCCGGGCGGACGGCACCAGGCCCCGCCCCTTCCGGCACCTGCGCCGCTTGCGCCAACTGCCCCGTCATAAAAGAAAATGCCCGGACGCGGGTCCGGGCATTTCATTGTGTCCATCGAGATCGGAGGCAGGCGCCCTGCCCTATTTCCCCAGCGCACGGCGCACGGCGGCGATGATGCGGTCCTGCGAGGCCTCGTCGAGATAGGCATGCATCGGCAGGCTGATCACCTCGCCGGAGAGCGCCTCGCTCACCGGCAGGCCGTTGCCGGCGGCCGGGTACTGCGCATAGGCCGGCTGCTTGTGCATCGGGATGCGGTAATACACCGCCGTCGGCACGCCTTCCTTCTGCAAGGTCGCGGCAAGCCCGTCGCGCACGCCGTGCGGCAGGCGGATCGTGTACTGCGCCCACACCGAGGTCGCGCGCGGGTCCACCACCGGCACGATGCAGACATCGGCCAGCGCCTCGTTGTAGCGCTTGGCGGCGCGGTCGCGGGCGGCGACCTCGTCCTCGAAGATCGAGAGCTTCTCCAAAAGGATCGCCGCCTGGATGGTGTCGAGCCGGCCGGTCATGCCGATGCGGACGTTCTCGTATTTGTCGACGCCCTGCCCGTGCTCGCGCACGCTCTTGAGCACCGACACGAGTTCGTCGTCATCGGTGAAGATCGCGCCGCCGTCGCCGAAGCAGCCGAGTGGCTTGGCCGGGAAGAAGCTGGTCGCGGTGGCGTCGCCGAACGAGCCGGTGCGCTTGCCGTTCCAGGTGGCGCCGAAGCCCTGCGCGGTATCGCACAGCACCTTCAGTTCATGCGCCTTGGCGATAGCGAGGATGGCGTCGAGATCGGCCGGCTGGCCGAACAGGTCGACCGGGATCACCACGCGGGGCTTCAGCCCCTGCCGCACGGCGACCGCGATGGCGGCTTCGAGGCTGGCGGGGTCCATGTTGAAGGTGTCCGCGAGCACGTCGACGAAGACCGGCGTCGCCCCGACCCACGGCACCACCTCTGCGGTGGCGCAGAAGGTGAAGGAGGGGCAGAACACCGCATCGCCCGGCCCGACGCCCCAGGCCATCAGCAGCATGGCCAGCGCATCGGTGCCGCTGGAGCAGGAAATCGCGTGCTTGGCGCCGGCGAACTCCGCCAGCTGCTTCTCCAGCTCGATGACTTCCGGTCCGTTGACGAAGCGGCAGTGGTTGAGCACGCGCGTCACCGCCTCGTCGATGCGGGTGCCGAGCCGGGCGCGCTGCGCACCGACATCGATGAAGGGAAGCGGCGCGGCGTTGGCTGTCACATGGTTGTTCATGTCTGTCCTCGGACTAGACGGCGGCGCGAATGCGCGCGGACGGCACGGAAGCCGGGCGCGTGGCCTCGGGACCTTCCAGGCAACGGATGGCGGTGGCGATGCTGGCGACGCCGTCCTCGCCGGTCACCGGCGGGGCCGCCTCCCCGCGCACGGCGGCGAGGAAGCGCGACAGCTCGACCCGGAGCGGCTCGGCATAGGCGACGGGCAAATGGCGCATGGAGTAGCTGCCGTCGGGCTTGTAGTCGAAGCACTCGGTCACCTGCCGGGTGAGCAGGTCGCCGATGACGTATTTCTTGCGGGTGGCGACATGCACCGTGCGCGCCTTGAACGGCGTCAGCCAGTTGGTGTTGATGTGCGCCAGCACGCCGTTGGCGGTGCGGAACTGCAAGAGCGCGATGTCCTCGCGCTCGGCCACCGCCGCCTTCACCTGCGGCTGGATCTCGGCGATCTCCGAGCCGGTGAAATGGCAGATCAGGTCGATGTCGTGCACCGCGAGGTCGATCACCACGCCGACATTCGACATGCGCGGCGGGAACGGCCCGACGCGGGTGATGCCGATGGAGAGGATCTCCTCGCCCTCGATCGCCTTCTTCACCGCCTCGACGGCCGGATTGAAGCGCTCGACATGGCCGACCATCAGCGCGACGCCGCGCGCCTTGGCGGCGGCGACGATGGCCTCGCCTTCCGCGACGCTCGGCGCGATCGGCTTCTCGACCAGCACATGCGCGCCGGCACCGATGGCGGCCAGCGCCACGTCGTGGTGCAGATGGGTGGGAGCGGCAACCACCACCGCGTCGACGCCGAGCGCGGTGAGCGCCTCGATATCGGCGACCGCGGCGCAGCCGAGCAACCCCGCGACCTTCCCGGCTTGGGCGGCGTCGGGATCGGCGATGCCGACCAGTTCGGCACCCGGCAGGTCGGCCAGCACGCGGGCATGGTTCGCGCCCATCACCCCGACGCCCACCACACCGACACGAACCGGGCGGGGCGCCTCTTTCAGGCTGTTCGACATGCGAAGATTCCTTGACTGCCAGCGTGACCAGCGCCGTCTAACATGCGCCCGGCGGGCTGGCGAGGCGCCGACCCGTGGCCGGCGCTTCACTCTTTGCTTCAGCGTGTTACCGCCAAGCCGCCCTCATTCGGTGGTGGAAGCGTCCGCTTCCTTCGGGGCACCGGCGCTGACGAAGCTCTTGTAGACGAAGCCGCGCTTGCCGTCGGCGACGATCTCGCACCAGCTGTCGCAGGCCACCAGCTCGACCTGCTGGCCGCTCCTCAGCGTCTGCATCGCCGACGCGCCCTTGTTGGGGCCGGTGCGCATGGTCACCGGCGAGCGGATCGTCGCGCCTCCGGTCGGCTCGGCGCCGCTCGTCTCCGAGGCATTGGCCGCACCGGCCACCTCATCGGCCTGCGCAGCGGCAGCCGGCGCCGACACCGCGGCGACGACCGCGCGGCGCGGCGGCAGCGGCGCCTGACGCGGCAACGCGGCGACCGGCGCCGCCAGCGGCGACGGCTCGGGGGCGGCGAACGCCGTCAGGCCGCGCACGGCCGGACCGGGCTCGGTCGGCTCGGGCGCCAGAAGGGTACGAGCGGAGATCGACGGCATCACCGGCGACGGCGAGGCCGGCTCGATGGCACGGAGGATCGGTGCGGGCGGAGCCGCCGGCTCGACCACGGCGACGCGGGCCGGCTCGGCCGCCGGCGCGGCAACCGCCAGCGCGGGCGCCGAAGGCGCGACCGCCGCAATGGCGGCATTGCCGATGACTTCCGGTGCCACCCGCGCCTCGTCACGCCCGACGACGGACTGCAGCGCCACCGCCGCCCCGCCAAGGGCGACGATGCACACGGTCAGGAGACCCAGTCGCTGCCAGGTAAAGGCCTCGCGGGAGGACGCCGGACGGCGACGGCGGGCGGCCGGCTCGCTCTCGGTGCGCGTGGCGCCGCCGAACATGCGCCGGCGGGCGGACTGCGCCTCGGCCGCCGCTTCCGCGGGGCTGGCGGAGGCCTCGACGGCCGGCGCGGCCGCCACATCAGCCGGACGGCGCGGCGAGATCATGCCGCGGGTATCGGTGAGCGCCGAGAGCTTGCTGCGCAGCTCGGCAAAGCCCAAAGGCGTCGCGCGCACCTCGCTCTCCGGCGCGGCGGAGCGCAGCGAACGGATCATCGGCTCGGCGGATTTTCGCTCGGCCGCAACCGCCGCCTTGGACGACGACGTCTTGAGCGAGGACGCCTGGGAAGAGGAGGCCGGCACGGAAGACGAGGTCTCCGCCGCCTGGGGCGGGAGCGTCGGCCCTTCGGGCTTGGTGTGCTCCAGCGAATTGATCATGGCGCGATAGTCACGCACCAGCGAGGAGGAGAGTTCGGAGGCGGACCGTCCCTGCGCATTGGTCGTCATGACGACTTCAGCCCTTCAACCGACGCAGGACACGTAGAACGGAGGCCTGGGACGGAAAACAGCAAGGCGAATCAGAAAGACCAACATCACTATAGCCGTTTGCGGCCAATGTGCCCTTCCGCCGGAACCCGCGGTCAAATCCGTCCATCATGCGTTACGCCCAACTCTTTCCGGCGAGGTCACACACCCCGCACTGACTCGTCCACCCTGCGTCGATTCTTCAGCCGGCCGCACAGTACGGGCAGAAGGTATCTTGATGCAAGAAAGACACACGACTCAATTTTCACCATGGAGGCGGATTGCGGCAACTCTTGGCCAAGCTTTCTGTGCCTGCTCGGCCGGCGCTACCTCGATACCCGTGACGGGCAAGTTATCCTCAGCCCCGCTCACACCATGATCTCCCGCTCCGCCTGCTCCGCGACATGGAAAACCCGCTTGTAGCGGGCGATCTCATCGGCCGGCCCCATCGCCTTGGTCGGGTTGTCGGAGAGTTTTACGGTGGGGCGCCCGTCGGCCGAAATCACCTTGCAGACGATCGAGATCGGGTCGAGCCCGCCATCGGCGACGAAGCCGCGGAAATCGTTGGTGAGCAAGGTTCCCCAGCCGAAGCCGAGCTTCATGCGGCCATGAAAGTGCCGATGGATGCGGACGATGTCGTCGACGTCGAGCGCATCGGAAAAGATGGCCAGCTTCTGCGTCGGGTCCTGGCCGCGGGCGCGCCACCAGGCGATGGCTTCCTCGCCGCCGGCGATCGGCTCCTTGCTGTCGATGCGGATGCCGGTCCACTGGTCCACCCAGTCCGGAGCATCGGCGAGGAAGCCGGTGGTGCCGAACGTGTCGGGCAGGATGACGCGGAGATTGCCCTCGTAATCCTGCTGCCAGTCGAGCAGCACCCGGTAGGGTGCCTGGGCGAGCTCTGCGTCGGTATCGGCCAGCGCGGCATAGACCATCGGCAGCTCATGCGCGTTGGTACCGGTCGCCTCCACCTCGCGCCGGAGCGCGATCAGGCAGTTGGAGGTGCCGAGGAAGCTCTCGCCGAGCCCCTCGATCATCGCCTGCACGCACCAGTCCTGCCACAGGAAGCCATGCCGCCGCCGCGTGCCGAAATCGGCGACGTTCACCCCTTCGAGCGCCCGCAGCCGCTCCACCTTCTCCCACACGCGGGTCATGGCGCGAGCGTACAGCACCTGCAGCTCGAAGCGCCCCATGCCGCGCAGCACCGCCCGCGAGCGCAGCTCGTTGATGATGGCGAGCGCCGGGATCTCCCACATGGTGGTCTCGATCCACGGCCCCTCGAAGGTCAGCTCGAACTGGCCGTCGCGCTTTTCGAGGTGGTAGGGCGGGAAGCGGAAGCTCTCGAGCCAGGCGATGAAGTCCGGCGAGAACATCTGGCGCTTGCCGTAGAACATGTTGCCGCGCAGCCATGTGGATTCGCCGCGCGTCAGGCTGAGCGTGCGCACATGGTCGAGCTGCTCGCGCAATTCGCTCTCGTCGACGAAGTCGGCGATGCGCACGTGCCGGGTGCGGTTGATGATGCCGAAGGTGACGCGGGTATGGAAATGACGACGATAGATCGTCTGCGCCATCAGGAGCTTGTAGAAGTCCGTGTCGAGCACGGAGCGGACGATCGGATCGATCTTCCAGGTGTGATTGTAGACGCGCGATGCGATGTCGATCATGAAGCCCAGCCCGGTTCCGGCGAGCCTCTTCTAGAACATATTCCGGGCAGACCGAAATGACCTCGACGGCAACAATCGGCTCAAGCCCTTGACGTTGGAGCTATTCCAACATCGCGACCGAGACGACTGGCCCCGTGGAGAGCTCCGGCCGAACGCCCCGAGCGCGTGTCTCGACCGCCCGAGAAGACCCGAAATCAGTCGAGCACCTCGACATGGCCATCGGCGGTGGGAGCCCGCGACGGTGTCTTCATCAACAACAGCAGCAGCGCGGTCGGCAGCGTCACCAGCATCATCAGCTTGAAGTCGTCGACATAGGCGATGGCGGTGGCCTGTCGGGTGATCTCGGCGTTGAGGGCGGCCAGTGTCGAGGGATTGGCGATGTTCCAGAACTGGTAGGCGCCGCCGCTCTGCACCGCGGAATTGAACGGCGTCACATGCTCGGCGATCTGCGCGTGCATGATCTGGGTGTTCTGCGCCAGCAGGAACGAGGTGATCGACACGCCGATGGCACTGCCGACATTTCGCACCAGGCTGAACAGCGCGGTGCCGTCGGTGCGCAGTTCCGGTGCCAGCGTGGCGAAAGCGACGACGGTAAGCGGCGTGAACACGAAGCCGAGGCCCGCGCCCTGGGCGATGCTGTTGAGGATCATCGAGTGGGTGTCGATGTCCGGCGTCCAGCCGGTCATGTCCCACAGGCTCCAGGCGATCATGGCGAGGCCGCCGAACATGACGACCCGCGGGTCCGTGCGCGACACCAGCCGCCCGGCGATCATCATCGCGACCATGGTGCCGAAGCCGCGCGGCGCCATCAGCAGGCCGGCGGTCTGCACCGGATAGCCGCTGAGCCGCTGCAGATAGGGCGCGAGCAGCGCCGAGGTGGCGAGCAGCACCAGGCCGATGGCGAACATGATGACGAGCCCGGCAGCGAAGTTGCGGTCGCGGAACAGGCGCGGGCTCAGGAACGGCTTGTCGTGCGTCATCATGTGCACGGCGAAGAGATAGAGGCCGAGCCCGGCCAGCACCGCCTCCACCACCACCTCGGTGGAGCCGAACCAGTCGAGCTGCTCGCCGCGGTCGAGCATCATCTGCAAGGCACCGATGCCGAGCGCCAGCACGCCGAAGCCGGTCCAGTCGAAGCGCAGCGCGTTGTTGCGGCCTTCGTCCTGCATGAAGACGACCAGCCCGGCCAGAGCGAGCAGGCCGAAGGGCAGGTTCACATAGAACACCCAGCGCCAGTTATAGGCATCGGTCAGCCAGCCGCCGAGCGTCGGGCCGAGGATCGGGCCGAGCATGACGCCCATGCCCCAGATCGCCATCGCCTGGCCGCGCTGGTGGGCGGGGTAGATGTCCATCATCGTTGCCTGCGACAGCGGCACCAGCGCCGCGCCGAACACGCCCTGCGCCAGGCGGAAGATCACCATCTGCGTCAGCGACTGCGCCACGCCGCACAGCATGGAGGCGACGGTGAAGCCGATCAGGCTGGCGAGGAACACGCTCTTACGGCCGAAGCGCGCGGAGAGCCAGCCGACCGGCGCCGTCATGATGGCGGCGGCGACGATGTAGGAGGTCAGCACCCAGGTGATCTGGTCGGCGGTGGCCGACAGCGAGCCCTGCATGTAGGGCAGCGCCACATTGGCGATGGTGCCGTCGAGGGCCTGCATCAGCGTCGCCGTCATCGCGCAGACGGTGATGATCGCGCGGGTGGCACCGGCAGGACGCGCGGCATCGGCGGCGGGAGCGGCGACGGACATGTTCCATGCCTCATGGACCGGCCCATGGCCGGAGGAACGATGAGACGGGCGGGATCACCGGCCGACAAGGCCGAACCCCACCCGTCTCGACCGGCTGCTTTGGGGGGCGGAAGCAGCCGATGGGGAAATCACAGAATGTCGCGCAGCCTGCGCGAATGCCCGGTATCGATATCGACGAAGGCGCTCATGCCGGCACGCAGCACCGGATCGTCGGCCTTGTGCTCGACGCGGATGCGCACCGGCACGCGCTGCACCACCTTCACCCAGTTGCCGCTGGCGTTCTGCGCCGGCAGCACGGAGAACTCGGCGCCGCTCGCCGGGGCGATGCTGTCGACCACGCCGGTCCAGCTGTGGCCCGGATAGGCGTCGATGCTGACATCGACCTTGTCGCCGGCCTTCAGATGGGAAAGGTCGGTCTCCTTGATATTGGCCTCGACCCACATGTCGTCGGCGGAGATCAACCCCACCGCGCCCTGGTTGGTGAGCGCCGCAGTGGCCGCGACCAGATAGAGGCCGGGCTGGAGGCTGTCGACCTCGGTCACGGTGCCGGCGAAAGGCGCCCGCACCACCGCGTGGTCGAGCTGGCGCTGCGCCTCGTCGAGGGTCGCCTTGGCCTGGAGGTAGAGCGGATGCTGCTCGACCGCGAGGTCGGGGTGCCCGCCCAGCTTGGCGAGCAGCACCGCCGCCTGCTGCTTGATCGAATCGTGCTTGGCCCGGTCGGTCTCCAGCGTGAAACGAGCCTGATCATACGCCGCACGCGACACCGCGGCGGTGTCCTTCACCAGTACCTCGTAGCGATCGAAAATCGCCTGATCGTTCTGCACCGTGGCAGCGGCGGCGGCGATATCGCTCGCCATGCGCTGGTAGTCCACCTTCATCGATTCCAGCGTCAGCCGCGTCTGGTCGAGATTGGCCTGCGCGTTGTGCGCCGCGATCTCGTACTGGCGCGGATCGACACGGAACAACACGTCGCCGGCCGCGACCTGCTGGCCTTCCTTGACATCGACATCGGTGACGAGGCCGGACACGTCGGTGGACACCATCAGCTTGCCGGCCCGCACATAGGCGTCGTCGGTGGAGACGTAACGCCCGCCGGTCAGCCAGAAATAGCCGGCGCCGACCGCCACCACGGCGACACCGCCGAGCATCAAGGGTGCCCGCAGGCGGGCTCGGCGCCTCGGCGCGGCAACCGGCACCGCCGGAGCGAGCTTGTCGTCGGCGTCGGCGTCGGCGGCCGTGGATTTTTTGGTGCGGTCAAGCATGGGACGATCTCACGCGGCGGACTCCGGCGGGTTGGACGCACGGCTCTCGCTGTTCAGATTGGCCTTCATCAGGCCGAGGGTGGCTTCCATCTCGGCAACCGCCTCCGGCGTCACATCGGTTCCGAGAAGCTGGGCCACTATCTGTCTGCGGGCCTCGGCGATCTCGTCGATGATCGGCCCGGCGGCCGGCAGCAGATGCAGCCGCCAGACCCGCCGGTCATGCGGGTCGTGCCGCCGCTCGACGAAGCCGCGCAGTTGCAGGCGATCCACCAGCCGGGCGACGGTGATCGGCTCGACCTCGACAAGCTGCGCCAGCTCGTTCTGCGTCAGGCCCGGCGAACGCTGCAGCTTGACCAGGATCACCCATTGCGCCCGCGTCATGTCATGGGCGCGCGCCCGCTGGTCGAACTTGGTGCGCATCAGATGCGCCAGCTCGTGCAGCAGCGACAGGAAATCGTAATCGGATTGGACGCTCATTTCTCACCTACGCAGCATAATATAACGTGCGTTATCATCACGCACAACACGACACGTGCACGACTAAAGTAGTACCACTCCGAAGCTTCGGCATATCTGGTGCGACGCACAACGGTGTCTATCTGAAACGGGAAAGCTCCCCCATTCGAGGACATTTCCGAATGACTACCTCGCTTTTCGAACCCTACCGCCTCGGCGACATCACGCTCGCCAACCGCATTGTCATGGCTCCGCTCACCCGCAACCGCGCGGTCGCCGGCAATGTGCCTAACCCGTTGTCCGTGAAGTATTATGCCCAGCGCGCCAGCGCCGGCCTCATCGTGACCGAGGCCACCCAGGTGTCCGACACGGCCCAGGGCTACCAGGACACGCCCGGCCTCCACACCGCCGCGCAGATCGAGGGCTGGAAGCCGATCACCGAAGCCGTTCACGCCAAGGGCGGCCGCATCTTCGTGCAGCTCTGGCATGTCGGACGCGTCTCGCACCGCTCGCTGCAGCCCGGCAGCGCGCCGCCGCTGGCTCCCTCCGCCATTCGCGCCGAGACCAAGACCTTCGTGAACAACCAGTTCACCGACGTCGACACGCCCCGCGCGCTCGAAACCCATGAGATCCCCGGCATCGTCGACGACTTCCGCAAGGCGGCCGCCAATGCCATCGCCGCCGGCTTCGACGGCGTCGAGATCCACGCCGCCAACGGCTATCTCATCGACCAGTTCCTGCGCGACGGCGCCAACCAGCGCACGGACCAGTATGGCGGCTCGATCGAGAACCGCGTCCGCTTCCTCAAGGAAGTGACGGAAGCGGTGATCAGCGAGATCGGCGCCGACCGCACCGGCATCCGCATCTCCCCGGTGACGCCGGCCAATGGCCTCACCGACAGCGACCCGGCCGCGCTGTTCACCCATGTGGTCGACGTGCTGGAGAAGCTCGGGCCGGTCTATGTGCACATGATTGAGGGCGCCACGGGCGGCCCGCGCGACATCGTGCCCGGCTTCGACTTCGAGGCGCTGCACAAGCGTTTCAGCCGCACCTGGATGGTCAATAACGGCTACGACAAGGCGATGGCCGAACAGGTGGTGACGGCCGGCAAAGCGGATCTGGTCGCCTTCGGCAAGGTGTTCATCTCCTCGCCCGACACGGTGGAACGGCTGAAGAAGGACCTGCCCTTCAACGAGCTCGACCGCGACCACCTCTATGGCGGCGGCGAGAAGGGCTACACCGACTATCCGACGCTGGAAGCCGCCGGCGCCTGATCCGCCGGCATACGATCCGACACAAGCAAAGGGCCGCCGAGAGGCGGCCCTTTCATTTGATGCGGCCCGCCTGTTTCAGGCCGCCGCCGTCTCCGACGGTGTACCCTCGGCCGCCTCGGACTGCCCTTCGGCCAGCTCGGAGGCGACCAGCTCCGCCGCATCAGCCTCCGGCTGCGGCGAACGCACGGAGACATCGACGGTCATGCCGAGATAATCGCCCACCAACCCGGTAAAGCCGCCAGCGACCGGCACCGCCTGGGCGGGATCGCGTGTCACCGCCACCCGGATGAGATTGTCCGCGGCGATCGACCCGTTGGTCGGGTCGAACTCGATCCAGCCGGCGCCCGGCAGATAGATGTCGGCCCAGGCATGGGTGGCGCCGGCGCCGACGATACCGGCATTCTCGCCATCGAGCGCCGGATCGTAGAGATAGCCGGTGACGAACCGTGCGCCGAAACCCAGCGCGCGCACCGCCTCGATCAGCAGCAGCGCGAAATCCCGACATGAGCCCGAGCCGAGCCGCAGCGTCTCCAGCGGCGGCTGGGTGCCCTGCTCGTGCCGCACCTGATAGGCGAAGCCGGTGTGGATGCCGGCATTGATGTCCGACAGCAGCGCCATCGTGTCGGTCGGCCGGCTGGCGATAAAGCCCTTGGCCCAGGCTTCGAGCTCGCCATTGGGATCGGGATAGTGGCATTCGAGCATGCGGCCGAGATCGGTGCGGTCGTCGGTCGAATAGACGAACGGATAAGTGGCCGCGCCCTCCTCGACCTCGAAGATCGGCG
Organism: Ancylobacter sonchi; assembly: GCF_018390695.1. Lineage (GTDB taxonomy): Bacteria > Pseudomonadota > Alphaproteobacteria > Rhizobiales > Xanthobacteraceae > Ancylobacter > Ancylobacter sonchi. Next base: position 202,853 of record NZ_JAHBGF010000036.1, read on the forward strand.
TGCCGATGCCGAAACGCTCGATGGTGAGCACGCTCTCGATCTTCAGCTCGTTGGACGGCTCGATGAAGTCCACCACCGCGACGGAATTGCCGAACACGTCATGCATCCAGCGGACATGGCCGTGTGGCCACAGCGTCAGCTCGGCGCCGACCAACCGCAGGTCATGGCTGTCGCGCGGGCGCAACATCAGCCGGTGCGGCTGGAACACCACCGGGTTGGCGTAGGTGTAGTGCGTAACGTGACGCACGGTGAGCGTTTGCATACGGAGATTCCTTGCGGATCGGCGATCAGCGTGACAGCAAACGACCGACGAGGAAACCGGCGATGCCGACAGCGACCAGGGCATTGAAGGAGTATTTTCGGTCGGGCATCCCGATGGCGGCGCGGCCGCGCACGGGCGGCTCGAGGCCCGCTTCGTCCGGGATCGGCACATCCGGCAGCATAGACACGAGATCATCGGCTATGCGCGGCGCCCGGGCCGGCGCGGCGCGGGAACGCGGCGGTCGCAGAGGCGCCTGCTTCGCGTCCGCATCGGACATGTTCGAGGTGTTGCTCTTCGCCATCGCCGCTCTCCCGTGCTGAACCGGTTCGACAGCTCAACGCGCGCGAAGGCGTTTGGTTCGCCGTCAGCGGCGCCCGGAGATGAACGCCACCACTTCGGTCGGCCCCTGCGCGTGCACGAGCTCGATGCGCCGGCCACCGCAAATGTCGCAGCGCAGCTGGGCGCGCGTGGTACCCGAAGCATCAGGGAGCGCGTTCAGCTGCTCGCTGCGGCCGAGAATGGATCGCCGCCCGCAACGCAGGCAACGGGCGCAGAGGGTGCCGGTGTCGTGAATGGCTGATTCTCCCCGGAATTGGCCGACGGCATTCAAGGCCGCCCTGATAGCCGCATGAAGCGTCCAGCAGCGATCAACATGACCGCAGTGGTAATAACCACGCTTGCTACGGCATAAGGGGAAACAGTTTAATCTGCAAACGAGGCAGAAAACCGGCCGGGTAGTACCACTCTCTAAGAGTGGTGGGCGCACTAGGGCTCGAACCTAGGACCCGCTGATTAAGAGTCAGCTGCTCTACCAACTGAGCTATGCGCCCGACCGGGTTGTTTCAGCGAGGCGTTTCCTCGCGAACGGCGGTCGTGTACCAAAGCAGCCCGGGCCTGTCTACCGGCCCGGGCAATTTTTTACTCTTTAAATGCCTCTTCGCGCTTCTTACGCACAGAAGGCAGCAGCACCAGCGTCAAAGCCAGCACCGCGATCGCCAGCATGACCGCCGAAAGCGGGCGGGTGACGAACACGCTGGGATCGCCGCGCGAGATCAGCATGGCGCGGCGCAGATACTCCTCCAGCATCGGCCCGATGATGAAGCCGAGCAGCAGCGGCGCCGGCTCGCAATCGAGCTTGACCAGCAGGTAGCCGAACACGCCGAAGGCGGCCATGGCGTAGACGTCGTAGACGTTGTTGTTCACGCTGTAGACGCCGATGCAGCAGAAGCCGATGATCAGCGGGAACAGGATGTGGTAGGGCACCGTGAGCAGCCGCACCCAGATGCCGATCAGCGGCAGGTTCAGCACCACCAGCATGAAATTGCCGATCCACATGGAGGCGATGATGCCCCAGAACAGATTCGGCTGCTCGTTCACCACGTTGGGACCCGGCACGATGCCCTGGATGATCAGCGCGCCGATCATCAGCGCCATCACCGGGTTGGACGGAATGCCCAGCGTCAGCATCGGGATGAAGGAGGTCTGCGCGCCGGCATTGTTGGCGCTCTCCGGTCCGGCCACGCCCTCGATCGCGCCCTTGCCGAACTGCTGCGGGTTTTTGGAGACGCGCTTCTCGATCGAATAGGAGGCGAAGGAGGAGAGCATCGCGCCGCCGCCCGGCAGGATGCCGAGGAAGGAGCCGAGAATCGTGCCGCGCAGCACCGGGGCGATGATGCGCTTGAAGTCGTCCTTCGACAGCATGAGGCCCTGCACCTTCTGCACCATCACGGTGCGGGTGTGCTCGTCCTCAAGGTTGCGGATGATTTCCACCAGGCCGAACAGGCCCATGGCCAGCGCCACGAACTCGATGCCATCGGCTAGTTCCACGATGTCGAAGGTGAAACGCGGCGTGCCGGTATAGACGTCCTGCCCGGACAGCCCGAGCAGGATGCCCAGCACCACCATCGCCAGCGCCTTGATCACCGAGCCCGAGGCCAGCGACACTGAGGCGACAAGTCCCAGAACCATCAGGGAAAAATATTCCGGCGGCCCGAATTTCAGCGCGATCTCGGCGAGCGGCGGGGCGAAGACGGCGAGCAGGAAAGTGGCGACCGAGCCGGCGAAGAAGGATCCCAGCGCCGCCGTGGCGAGCGCCGCGCCCGCCCTGCCCTGCCGTGCCATCTGGTAGCCGTCGATGGCGGTGACCACCGACGAGCTCTCGCCGGGCAGGTTGATCAGGATGGCGGTGGTCGAACCGCCATATTGCGCGCCGTAATAGATGCCGGCGAGCATGATCAGCGCCGAGACCGGCGGCAGGCCGAAGGTGATCGGCAGCAGCATGGCGATGGTCGGCACCGGGCCGAGGCCCGGCAGGACGCCGATCAACGTGCCCAACAGCACGCCGATGAAGCAGTAGAACAGGTTCTGGAAGGTGAAGGCGACCGAGAAGCCCAGCGCCAGATGATCGAAGATTTCCATGGACTTAACTCTCCGATCAATAGCCGCCGAGCCACGGGCCGAGCATGGGGAGCGGCAGGCCGAGGCCCTTGATGAACACCGCCCAGGCGAAGGCGACCATGACGGCCGCCATGATCGCGCCACCCTTCAGCGAGAATCGCCGGCTCGCCGCCGCGGAGATGAACACCGCGAGGCCCATCGCCGGGCCGAGCCCCAGCGGCCGCACCGCGAGGCCGAACACCACCACCGACAGGGTGATGAGGGCCAGCCCCTGCCAGGGTATGGCGATCTGCCGGGCATCCTCGTCGGCCTCCGCATCACCGCCGAAATCGAGGCCGGTGAGGAGGACGATGAGACCAAGTGCGGCCAGAATCCCGCACAGGACGAGCGGGAAGTAGCCCGGCCCCATCCGGATCGCCCGACCGATCGGCAGATCGGAGCCGAGCCAGGCGAACCAGGCGCCCAGGAAGATGAGCAGCAACCCGGTGACGACGTCCTTCGGGCTTCGGACAAAGCGACCCATGCGGAACCTCGCGGAGAAAAGAGGCGACACCCGTCCGGCCACCTACCCCAAGGGAAGATGGACGGACGGGGATGACAATCGGGAAAGCGGGATCAGTCGGCGAAGACGCCGGCCTGCTCGATGACCGGCTTCCACTTGGCGACCTCGGAGGCGACGAAGGCCTTGTGCACCTCTGGCGTGGCACGGTCCTGCGAGACCGGCTCGGTGCCGAGGTCGGCGAAGCGGGCGATCACCTTGGGATCCTGGAGCGCCTGCTTCAGCGCCGCGTTCAGCTTGGCGACCACCGCGGGGGGCGTGCCCTTCGGCGCGTACATGCCGTGCCAGACGGCGATCTCGAAGTCCTTCACCCCGCCTTCCTGCATGGTGGGGATGTCCGGCAGCGCCTTGAGGCGTTCCTTGGTGGTGACGGCATAAGCCTTCACCTTGCCAGCCTTGATCTGCCCGGTGGTGTTGGTGGTCTGGTCGCACATCAGGTCGATCTGGCCGCCGACGAGGTCGTTCATCGCCGGACCCGTGCCCTGATACGGCACCGTGGTCATCGGGGTGCCCAGCGCCGACATGAAAAGCATGCCGCACAGATGCGAGGCGGAGCCGACGCCGGCATTGCCGTAGATCACCTTGTCCTTGTTCGCCTTCACATAGGCGACCAGGGCGCCGATGTCCTTCGGCTCCAGCGAGGACTTGGCGATCATGGTCATCGGCACGTCGGTGACGAGGCCGACTTCCTCGAAGTCGGTCAGCACGTTGTAGGGCAGCTTACGGTAGAGCGTCGCCGAGGTGGCCTGGCCGATATGATGCAGCAGGACCGTGTAGCCGTCCGGCGTCGCCTTGGCGACCTGGCCGGCGCCGCGGGTGCCGCCGGCGCCGCCGACATTCTCCACCACGATCTGCTGGCCGAGGCTGCGCGACATGGATTCGGCGATCAGCCGGGCGACGGTGTCGGTCGGGCCGCCGGCCGCGAACGGCACGATCATCGAAATGGCGCGGCTAGGGTAGTCCTGCGCCTGGGCGCCGGCGAGCGGGGTCAGCCCGAGAGCGAGAGCCGCGAGACCCGCGGCGACGGTCTTCCATTTCATCTTGGCGTTCCTCCAGAACGATTATTGGGTCGCGTTATTGTCGCTGGCGCCGTCCCTGCCCGGCAGCGCCTTTTTGTTCCGGCTAGGCCATCATTCGGCTGCCTCACCGTCAAGCTGCCTTTTGGGCCTATTCTCAGGATGTTTGCGTCACTGATGCATTAGAACACCACTTGCGACCAATAGGCCTCCCCGCACGCGGCGGCTAGGAACTGCGCCGGCAAGGCCCCATATTCCGCGCATGATTCAGGAGCCGCCCCCACTCGTCGTCTCGATCGACCATGCCGACCCCTGGCACACCGCCCGGCGGCTGGCGGCGACGTTTGACGGGCTGGCCTTCCTCGACAGCGCCATGGCGCATCCGCAGCTGGGACGGTGGTCCTTCGTGGCGGCCGATCCGTTCGGTCGCTTCCGCGTCAAGGGCGGCATCGCCAGCTGGAACGGCGTGCCCGAGGACGGCGCGCCCCTGGAGGCGCTGCGCCGCCGGATGGCGCTCTATGCCCAGGGACCCCTGCCCTGCGACGCCCCCTTCCAGGGCGGCGCCATCGGCACCTTCGCCTATGAGGCCGGCCGGCTGTTCGACCGCTTCCCGACGCCCCGCCCCGAGCCGGGCGAAGGGCCGGAGATCGATCTCGGCTTCTACGACGTCGTGCTGGCCTTCGACCTCGTCGGCCGGCGCACCTACCTCATCTCCACCGGCTGGCCGGAGACCGAGCCGCAGGCGCGGCTCGCCCGTGCCCGCGAGCGCATGGCGCAGATGAGCGCGGTGCTCAAGGCCCCGCTGCCGCCGCTCGACACCGCGCTGCCGGCGGTCGACTGGACGTCGAATTTCGACGCCCCGAGCTATGAGGCGGCGGTGGCGCAGGTGATCGCCTATATCCGCGCCGGCGACATCTTCCAGGCCAACTTCACCCAGCAGTTCCGCGCCCGGCTCGGCAATGTCGACCCGCTCACCATCTATGAGCGGCTGCGCAACGCCAACCCCGCCACCTTCGCCGCGTTGATCCTCAGCGAGGGACGCGCCATCGCCTCCTCCTCGCCCGAGCGCTTCCTGACGCTCCGCGCCGGCGGGGACGGGCTGGAGGTCGAGACCCGCCCGATCAAGGGCACGCAGCCGCGCTCGGTGGAGCCGACGCTCGACGCCTTTCGTGGCCGCGAGCTGGTCGCCAGCGAGAAGGACCGCGCCGAGAACGTGATGATCGTCGACCTCCTGCGCAACGATCTCTCGCGGGTGTGCCGCCCCGGCACGGTGAAGGTGCCGCGGCTGTGCGGGCTGGAGACCTATGCCAATGTGCATCACCTCGTCTCGGTGGTGACCGGCACGCTGGAGCCGGGCTGCGACGGGCTCGACCTGATCGCCGCCTCCTTCCCCGGCGGCTCGATCACCGGGGCGCCGAAGATCCGCGCCATGGAGATCATCCGCGAGTTGGAGGGCATGCCGCGCGGCGTCTATTGCGGCGCCATCGGCTATCTCGGCTTCGACGGCAGCGCCGACCTCAACATCGCCATCCGCACCGTGACGCTGGAAAAGGGCGAGGCCCGCTTCGGGGTCGGCGGCGGCATCACCCTGCTCTCCGACCCGGCGGCAGAATATCGCGAGAGCCTGACCAAGGCCGAGCGCCTGTTCCGCGCCTTCCGGCCGGACGGGCGATGAGGCGGGAGCCGTAACATGGGAGCGATGGCATGATCGTCCTCATCGACAATTACGACAGCTTCGCCTTCAACGTGGCACGCTACCTCGTCGAGCTCGGTGCCGAGGTAGAGGTGCTGCGCAACGATGCGGTGAGCACTGCTGCGCTGGCGGCGCGACAGCCGGAGGCGCTGGTCATCTCGCCCGGCCCCTGCGCGCCCGATGAGGCCGGCGTCTCGCTGGAGGCGATCCGGCAATTGTCCGGCACCGTGCCGATCCTCGGCATCTGCCTCGGCCACCAGTGCATCGCCCAGGCGCTGGGCGGGCGGGTGCGGCGGGCGAAGGAGCCGATGCACGGGCGTCCCTCCGCCGTCACCCATCGCGGCAGCGACGTGTTCGCCGGCCTGCCCTCTCCCTTCGCCGCCGGGCGCTACCATTCGCTGGCGGTGGATCTCGATCCGGCCGGGCCGCTGGAGGCGACCGCCTGGAGCGCCGATGGCGAGATCATGGGCCTCGCCCATCGCGAGCACCCGACCTATGGCGTGCAGTTCCACCCGGAATCGGTGCTGACCGAGCACGGCTACCGGCTGATGGAGAACTTCCTCAAGCTGGCGCGCGTGAGGACCCCGCATGCGGTGCCCGGCACCCGGCTGTCGCCGACCGGATGGACCGAGGCGCCCGTGCCCTCGCCCGCCGCCCCGCTGGTGCTGCCGCAGACCGAAGGCTGGCGCGGGGGGCATGTCGCGTGAGCGCGACGGATGAACCAGTTCGCGTGAACGCGACAATCGAATCGACACGCGTGAACGCGACGACCGACGCGATACGCATGAACACGACGGTCAGCGTCGAGGATCGCGGCTTCACTCTGGGCGACGGGATATTCGACACCGCGCTGGCGCTGGGCGGCGTGGTGTTCGCCCGCGCGCCGCATGTCCAGCGGCTGCTCGCCGCCTGCGCCGCCATCGGCATCGTCCTCGAACGCCAGCGGCTGGAGGCGGCGATCGACGCGGCGTTGACGCCGGCTCCCGCCATCCTGCGCACCACGGTGACGCGCGGGACCGCCGCGCGCGGCCTGTGGCCGGCCAGCGTCGGTGAACCCACGCTGGTGGTGACGGCGGCGCCGTGGAGCCCGGCATTGCTCGGCCAGCCGGCGCGCCTCGTCACCGCCGCCGGGCGGCGCAACGAGTTCTCGCCGACCGCCAACCTCAAGACGCTCGGCTATCTCGACGCCATCCTCGCCGCCCGGCAGGCCGCCGAGGCGGGAGCGGACGACGCGCTGATCCTCAACACGCGCGGGCGGGTCGCCTGCACCACCATCGCCAATGTGTTCGCGGTGAGCGGCGACCGGCTGGCGACGCCGCCCCTCACCGAGGGCTGCCTGCCGGGCATTTTGCGCGGGCTGGTCTGCGAGACCGCCCCGGCGCTCGGCCTGACGGTGGAGGAGCGCCCGCTCGACCCGGACGAACTCGGCCGCGCCGACGCGGTGTTCCTCACCAACAGCGTGCGCTTCCTGCGCCCGGCCACCGCGCTCGACGGCCGGCCGCTCGGCACCGACCGGCGGGCGATCGACGCGCTGATGGCCGAGCTGGGGCGGCGGGTCGCCGCCGAATGCGGCGTGGCGCTGGCGCCCGCGATCAGTGCACCGCCGGCAGGTTGAGCGACGTCCAGTCCTGACGCGGGATCGGCGCGCCGACCTTGAAGGCGAAGCCGACCACCCGGCGCAGCCCGGCGTCGAGATCGCAGGAAAACGACACCTCGTACCATTTCAGATGGCTGCGGAAGGCGCCGCCGCCGGCGATGAGGCTGTTGCCGCGCATGCGCGTGTCGGCGCGGGCGTAGTCGACCAGGCGGTCGGGCTGGTAGCCGGGCTGCCAGACGTGGATCTGCTCCATCGCCTCGAGGTCGCAGAGCTGGGCGATACGCTCCTCCTCCGCCAGCGTGGCCAGCGCCCGGCGCGTCGCCCGGCTTCGCGGATCGGCCAGCGCCTGTTCCGACAGCATGCGGGTCGGGCGGATCATGTCGTCCGGCCGGTTCGCGGGGGTGGCGGGCGACGGCGTGGCCGGCACGGGCTCCGGGGTGCTGGGCGTCGAAGCGGAAGGTGCGGGGGCGGAAGGTTCAGAGGCGGAAGGTTCAGAGGCGGAAGCGTCGGGCGCGGGAGATGCCGGCGCGACGCCGCGCAGGCGGTCGAAGTCGTGGGCGCTGATCACCTCGGTCTCCACCGCCGGTCCCTCCACCGGCTCCGGCGACGGCATCACCGTCATCCGCAGCACCAGCAGCAGCGCGGCCAGATGCAGCGCCAGCGCCCCGGCGAGCCGCGCCGCCTCCACGCCCCGCCGCGCATGGGCGGAAGGCGGGAACGGCACATCGAGCGCGCCGAGCTCGACGCGCGGGGCAGCGATGGCGGCAGCCACGGGGGCGACCGTGGGGGCAGCCATCATGCGGGCGGCGCCATTCGAGGGGTCTCCGATACCGCCCCAGCCATTCCCGACCGGGCGGGCAGGATTATGGCGGAGGCCGTCCAACCGCGTGCCGGCAAAGCCTCGGACCGACAGCGGCGCGGCAAGAGCACGCAGCAGATCACGGGAGCGGTCGCGCGGTGCTCCGTATTTCCGACCCATTCGACACCTAGCAACCCCAGATGAATCGCTCGGATACCGTAAAAATTCGCCGGGACTTCGAAGTCATGATTTCGACATTATCCTTCGACCTACAAGACTATTCCTACCAAAAACTCTCCTGACAATTTCCCTCTGCAACTTTCCCGACCCGACGACGTTATCTTGCACTTCGCGTCCGTTACTACGAGGTACGTACATGCTTCGCCTCAACCGCCCGCTGCTCGCCATGGGCTTGACCGCGAGCCTGCTCGCCACCGCCGCGGCTCTACCGGCCGCCGCCCAGAACGCGCCAGTGCGGCTGGCTCAGGCCGGGCCGCCACAGGGAGGCGCCAGCCTCGACGTCAACGTGTTCTACGACCAGCTCGGCGACTACGGCTCCTGGGTCCAGCACCCCGACTACCAGTACGTGTTCGTGCCCTCCAATGTCGGGCCGGGCTGGCGGCCCTATCAGGAAGGGCGCTGGGTGTGGACGGATGCCTATGGCTGGTACTGGGAATCCTACGAGCCGTTCGGCTGGGCGACCTATCATTACGGCCGCTGGGGCTATGACCCGGCCTATGGCTGGTTCTGGGTGCCGGGCGACACCTGGGCGCCGGCCTGGGTGACCTGGCGCCGCGGCGGCGGGCGCACCGGCTGGGCGCCGATCGGCCCCGACCGCGCCGGCTATGCCGTCGGCCGCCCCGTCGCCTATGCGCCGCCGGTGGCGGAAAGCTGGGTGTTCGTCGAGGATCGCTACATGGGCGAGGAGGACCTCTCGCCCTATGTCGCGCCGATCCCGGCCATCGGCACCTATCTGCGGGCGGCGCCCGACTATTACGAGCCGAGCTGGAACGACGGCTACTACGTCAATCGCGGCTTCGGCGCCGATGTCTACGGCCCGCCGATCCGCGAGCGCATGGTCTCGCGCGATGTGGTCTATGTCGATCGCCAGGACGAGCTGTTCTACAACGCCGGTACGCTGGCGATCTTCGCGCCGTTCATCGCCTTCGGCGACCGCTACGCGCCGCCGCCGCGCTATGAGCGCCAGATCGATCCCGGCCGCCGCCCGCTCATCCGGCAATATGTCCGCGAGGACCGCAACATGGGCGGCCCGGCCGGCCTGTTCGCGCCTTCGGCGGCGCTCCTGGGCGCGCTGGAGCCGGATCAGCGGCGCGAACTGCGCGAGCGCCGCTATGGCGACCCGGACGGCTACCGCCGCGACCTCGACCGCATCGAGCGCGACCGTGCCGACCGCATCCGCCAGCTGCGCCGCGAGGCCGATTCGCGCTCCGACACGCTGGAGCGCGAACGCCGGCAGGCGGTGGAGCAGCGCCGCCAGCAGATGGACCGCATCCGCGACGAGCAGCGCACGCGGGCGGAGCGGGTGAATGCCCGCCCGGACGCCGTGCCCGGCCCGCGCCCGGGCATGCCGCCGGGGGCGCGTCCCGACGCCCGCCCGGATATGCCCGCGCCCCGGCCCGGCCTGCCGCCGGGCGCCGGCCCCGATGCGGGAGCGCCTCGCCCCGGCCAGCCGCCGGGCCCACGCCCGGACCAGCTGCGCGCCAATCAGCAGCAGGACATCGAACGCCGCCGCGTCGAGCAGGACCAGCAGCGCCAGCAGATGGAACAGCGCCGCCAGCAGGCCGACCAGCAGCGTCAGCAGCAGGACCAGCAGCGGCAGCAGATGGAGCAACGGCGGCAGCAGGCCGATCAGCAGCGCCAGCAGCAGGACCAACGCCGCCAGCAGGCTGACCAGCAACGGCAGCAGCAGGACCAGCAGCGGCAACAGTTGGAACAGCGGCGGCGGGAGCAAGCTGACCAGCAGCGCCAGCAGCAGGAGCAGCGGCGCCAGCAGGCTGACCAGCAGCGCCAGCAACAGGAGCAGCGGCGCCAGCAGGCTGACCAGCAGCGCCAGCAACAGGAGCAGCGGCGCCAGCAGGCTGACCAGCAGCGCCAGCAACAGGACCAGCGCCGCCAGCAGGCCGACCAACAGCGCCAGCAACAGGAGCAGCGTCGCCAGCAGGCCGACCAGCAGCGTCAGCAGCAGCAGGACCAGCGCCGCCAGCAGATGGAGCAACGCCGTCAGCAGGCCGATCAGCAACGCCAGCAGCAGGAGCAGCGGCGCGGGCCGCCGCCGCAGCAGGGCGGCGGCAACGACGGCGGCGGGGGTGGCCGGCCGAGGCCGCTGCCGCCGCAGCAGCAAGACCAGTAGGCGCCGGCGCGCGCCGCAATCGACCAGACCAAACCCCGCACAAACAAAAACCCCGGCCCTCACGGGCCGGGGTTTCGCTTATCGGATGGGCCGGAGGCTCACTCCGCCGCCGGGCTCGCCTGAGCATTGAGGCTCTGGCGCTTCGCCTGCAGCTTGTTGAGCGCGATGATATAGGCCTGCGCCGAGGCGACGAGCGTATCGGGATCCGAACCGCGGCCGGTGACCGCCTTGTCGTCCTCCTCCAGCCGCACCGACACCTCGGCCTGCGCGTCGGTGCCCTCGGTGACGGCGTGCACCTGGTAGAGCGCCAGCTTCGCCGCATGCGGCACAATGGCCTTGATGCAGTTGAACACCGCATCCACCGGGCCGTTCCCCTCTTCCTCGACGGTGAAGCGGACGCCGTCGACTTCCATCTTCATGGTGGAGCGCTGCGGGCCGTGGCTGCCGGCGATCACCGACAGCGACACCAGCTTCATCCGGTCATGCGCCACCGCGATGCCCTGATCGACCAGTGCCTCGATGTCCTCGTCGTAGACGACCTTCTTGCGGTCGGCCAAATCCTTGAAGCGGGTAAAGGCGTCGTTCAGCGCGTTCTCGCCCAATTCGTAGCCGAGCGCCTTCAGCTTGTCGCGGAAGGCGGCGCGGCCGGAATGCTTGCCCATCACCAGCGAGGTCTTGGTCACGCCGACGCTTTCCGGCGTCATGATCTCGTAGGTGGTGTTGTTCTTCAGCATGCCGTCCTGATGGATGCCGCTCTCATGCGCGAAGGCGTTCCGGCCGACGATCGCCTTGTTGTACTGCACCGGGAACGAGGTCACCGCCGACACCATCTTGGAGGCGCGCGTCAGCATGCCGGCCTCGATGCCGGTGGCGAAGGGCAGCACGTCCGCGCGGGTGCGAATCGCCATGACGATCTCTTCCAGCGCCGCATTGCCGGCGCGCTCGCCGAGGCCGTTGATGGTGCATTCGATCTGCCGCGCGCCGCCGGCCAACGCCGCCAGCGAGTTGGCGACCGCCAGGCCGAGGTCGTCATGGCAATGGGCGGAGAACACGATCTTGTCGCCGCCGGGCACCCGGTCCATCAGATAGGCGCGCACCTGGCGGAACATCGCCTCATATTCCGACGGCGTCGCGTAGCCGACGGTGTCGGGCAGGTTGATGGTGGTGGCGCCGGCCTTCACCGCCGTCTCGACGCAGCGCGACAGATAGTCGATCGGGGTGCGGGTGGCGTCCATCGCCGACCACTCGACATCCGCGACGAGGTTGCGGGCCTGCGTCACCGTGGCGGTGATGATGTCGATCACCTGCTCCTGCGTCTTGCGCATCTGGTGCTCCAGATGGATCGGCGAGGTGGAGACGAAGGTGTGGATGCGTCCACGGCGCGCGTGCCGGACGGCCTCGCCGGCGCGGGCGATGTCGCCGGGAATGGCGCGGGCGAGACCCGCGACCACCGCACGCTCGGTGCGCCGCGCGATCTCGGCGACGCTCTCGAAATCGCCATTGGAGGCGATCGGGAAGCCGGCCTCGATGACGTCGACGCCCATCGTGTCGAGCAGCTCGGCGACGTCCAGCTTCTCCTCGAAGGTCATCGAGGCGCCGGGGCACTGCTCGCCATCGCGCAAGGTGGTGTCGAAGATCACCACGCGGTCATGGGCGATATCGTTGGACATTGGCGTTCTTCCTTCTGTCACGCAGCCGGCGCCCCGCTTGGGGTCTCTCATCGGCTCGGATCTGGGTATCTGAAGCGGTGCGGGCGTCATCCCCTGAGCGCCCAGGCACGCAGCCCGGCCGGCCCTCAGGGGCGGCTAAGAAGAAGCAGGCCGGACAGAAGGAGAGCGTTCCCCGCAAACCGCTTGGCGGTCGGGGTCGCGGAAGTGCAGCGGGCGGACGAATTCGTCACGGCTCGGCTCTCGCGAGGTTGCTCTCTGGCTTCGTCATAATGGAAACAGGCCGGGGCTGGCAAGCCCTCTCGGATCCCCCTCTCGGATCCCCCTCTCGCAAACGCCCGCCCGCGCACCCGCCCGCGCCGCCGACGGATCAACCGGCCGCCGGCAGCGGGCGCACGCCATAGAGCTCGCGCAGCGCCGCGATGAGCACGTCGCGGTCATAGGGCTTGGCCAGCACGCGGACATGGCCGCTATCGGCCGGGATCATCGAGCGGTCGCCATAGCCGGTGGCGAAGACGAAGGGCACGCCGCGGCGGTTCAGCTCCTCCGCCACCGATGCCGAGGTGCCGGAGCCGAGATTGACGTCGAGCACCGCGATGTCTGGCGTGTAGTCGCTCAGCTTGCGCAGCGCGTCGGCCGCCGAGGCGGCGGTGGTGATGCGGGAGATGCCGGCCTCGCCCATCATGAACTCGACGTCCATGGCGATGATCATCTGGTCCTCGACCAGCAGCACCGAGGCCTCGGCGAGCGATACCGGCTCCGCCGACGCCGCGTCGGCACCACCCGCCCCGTCATCCTCGCCGACATCGCCGGTGGCGATGTGGCGGGCCGGCAGCCGCAGCCGTGCGGAGAACCCCTCCGGCTCGTAGCGCATCTCGCTGTCACCGCCGAGATCGTAGGGAATGCTGCGCTCGATCAGCGCGGTACCGAAGCCGTTGCGTCCCGGCCGGCGCACAAGCGGGCCGCCGCGCTCGCGCCAGAACATCTCGGCGTCGCCGCCGGCATCGACGCTCCAATGCACCTCGACCTGGCCGCCCGGCCGTGACAGCGCACCATATTTGGCGGCATTGGTGGCGAGCTCGTGCAGCACCAGCGCCATAACCGAGAAGGCGCGCGCATCGAGCCACACCGCCGGCCCGCGCAGGCTGGTGCGCGCGGCGCCGCCGCCATAGGGCGACAGCTCGGCGCGCAGGAGGTCGATCAGCGCCCCGCCGCCGGCGCCGCGCACCACCTGGTCATGGGCCAGCGCCAGCGCCTGGATGCGCCCGCGCAGCGAGGCGACGTAGTCCTCGACGGTGCGCCCGTCCTGCGCGGAATGCTCGACCAGCGACTTGATCACCGCCAGGATGTTCTTCACCCGGTGGTTCAGTTCCTCGTTGAGCAGGCGCTGGCGGGTGTCGGCCTGCTCCCGCTCCTCCGCCATGATCTCGTTGTGGCGCAGCACGATCTCGACCAGCGCGGAGCGCGCCGCCTCGGCGATCTCGCGGTCGGCGTCGGTCCACGGGCTGGCGCGGCGGCGCACCGTCTCCTTCCAGATCGCGAAGCTCTTGCGCGGGGTGAGCCGATCGCCATGCGGTCCGGTCTCATAGTGCTTTTCCGGCCGGCCGGCCCAGGCCAGCGTCTGCACGATCTCGCGGCGGAAGAACAGCAGGTAGTCGCGCGGCAGCTGCGACAGCGGCAGGACGAGCACGCCGGCGGCCGATTCCCAGAACGCCTCGGCGGCCGGCCAGACCTCGACCAGCGAATCCACCGACCAGACCCGGCCCTGCGCCTGCGTGCCGATGAAGGCCGCCAGCTCCGGTATCGCCGAGGCCGGCGGGGTGACGCCATGCGCGGTCCATTGACCGCCGAGCCACAGGCCGACGCCGTCGCAGGGCATCAGGCTGGCGAACTCCTCGATATTGCCGCGCAGCAGCTCGCCGACATCGGCATGCTGCGAAGCGCGGCGCAGGAAGCGGTCGAGGCTGGCACGGGCGGCGGTGGCGACCGCCAGCGTGCGCTTCTGCTTCAGCGCGTGCAGGTGCAACGAGAAGAACGCGCCGAACATCTCCACCGCCGCGCGCTGCGCCATCGGCAGCGCGCGCGGCGAATAGTGGTGGCAGGCGATCAACCCCCACAGCACGCCGTCGACCAGAACCGAGATCGACATGGAGGCGGCGACCCCCATGTTCTTCAGATATTCGAGGTGGATCGGCGAGACCGCACGCAGATGCGCGTGCGACAGGTCGAGCGGCCGGCCGAAATCGTCGAGCTCCGGCACGAGGCCGCAGCGCTCGCCCCGCGCGTCGCCGATGACGCGGATGATGTTGCGGATGTAGAGCTCGCGGGCCTGCCGGGGGATGTCGCCGGCAGGAAACCACTGGCCGATAAAGCTTTCCAGCTCCGGCAGCTTGTCCTCGCCGACCACCTGCCCGGCGCCGTCCTGCGAGAAGCGGTAGACCATCACCCGGTCATAGCCGAGCGCCTCGCGCACCACGCGCGGGGTCTGGGTAAGCAACTCGTCGACCGAGATTTCCCGGGCGATGCGGGCGATCATGGTGCGGGCGATGTCGAGCGCCGGCCCGTGCTCGTCGCAGTGCGGCTCGAACTCGACGATGCCGGCCCCGCCGGAGCGGTGCACGGCGACGTCGAAGCTGGCGCCCGATTCGGCGGCGACGCCGAAGATCAGGCGCGGCGGCATGCCCTCCTGCGTGTCGGCCAGCACGGCGCCAATGCGGGCCGCAGCCTTCGCGCCGACGAGATCGGCCAGGCTGCGGCCCTGCATCGCCTCGTCGGAGCCGAGGAAGGCCGGTGCGTTGGACGACCAGCGCAGCAGCCGGCCGTCATCGAGGGCGCTGACCAGCAGGCAGCCATGGGGCTGGGTACTGCCGGGAATGTGGATCGGCTCGCGGTCGCAATTGGTGAGGTCGACGACCTCAGCCGACGGCATCGACCGGCCTTTCGAACGCCGCCCCGGCGGCGGCGAACGTGGCGAGCGCGGCCCCGACCGTGCGGTCCATGTCGAACGGCTCGGCCGCCTCGAGCTGGGTGAGGAAGGTGGGCCAGCTATCGCGATCCCCCGCCTGCGCCGCGAGGTGGCGGGCGCCGGTCGCTTCGTCGAAGCCGATCTCGGCAGCGCGGCGATGCAGCACGCGGGCACCTAGGCCCGAGCCCTCCAGCACATAGAGGACGCCGAGCAGATCGGCCGGCGCGATGTCGAGGGCCGGCGGGGCGGGCGGCAGCTCGACGTCGAGATCATCGAGATCGGCGCGCAGCAGCGCGGTCAGCGGCTTCGGCCGCCAGTCGCCGAACTCGGCGGGCCAGGTCACCCGGTCGAGTCCGGCTTCCGCCGCGTGGCGGAACACATATTGTCCCTTGAGATAGCGGACATAGTCGAGCCGGCTGTCAAAGCCGCCGACACTGGCGTCGAGTTCGGCGTGAGCGTCTTTCGTCAGGGCGCGCAGGGCATGGCGCCGGGAATCGTGGTGCATCGGCAGACACAAATTGGGGCCGCCGGAACCGCCCGGCGTGGAATACCCGTAAAAACGATCTAGCCGCTGAAGCGTTCCCCGACCACCAACTAAATTTCCGATTTGGCCAGCGCGCGCTCGTCATCGGTGATGAAGTCGCGGATCACCGGCACCGCGTCGCGCTCATTGGCCAGCAGCAGCTGGTAGACCATGTTCGAGCCGTGCAGGAAGCCGAGCTCGACGGCGACGAGGTAGAACTCCCACATGCGGGCGAAGCGCTCGCCCATCATGGCCACCACTTCCGGGCGCTTGGCCTCGAAGTTCAGCCGCCAATGGTGGATGGTCCAGTAATAGTGCAGGCGCAGCATCTCGCAGTCGCCCACCCACATGCCGGTGCGCTCCAGCGAGGCGAACACCTCGGACATCGCCGGCACATAGCCGCCGGGGAAGATGTATTTGCGGATGAACGGCGCGGTGGAGCCGGGCGGCGACATGCGGCCGATGGCGTGGATCATCGCCCAGCCGCCGGGCACCAGCAGACGCTTGATGGTGTTGAAATAGTCGTCGAAATGATTGACGCCGACATGCTCCATCATGCCGACCGACACCACGCGGTCGAAGGTGCCGGTGAGCTCGCGATAGTCGCGCTCGAAGAAGGTGATGCGGTCGAGCACGCCCGCCTCGGCGGCGCGCTTCTTCGATTCGGCCAGCTGCTCGGTAGCGACGTTGATGGCGGTGACATGGGCGCCCTGCTTCGCCAGATAGATGGCGAGCGCCCCCCAGCCCGAGCCGATCTCCGCCACCCGCATGCCGGGCTTCAATTGCAGCTTGGCGGCGATGTGGCGCAGCTTGGCCCATTGCGCCTCCTCCAGCGACGCCTCGGGCGTCGGGAAATAGGCGCAGGAATAGATCATCTGGCTGTCGAGCCAGAGCCGGTAGAAATCCGGCGGATTGTCGTAATGGCTCTGGGCGTTCTTCGCCGCCTTGCCGAGCGCGTTGGCCTGGTGCCAGCGCTTCAGCGACCGCCACGAGCGGCGCAGCGCCTGCTGCACCGGGTGCGAGGCCAGTCCCTTGCGGTTGATCGAGAACAGATAGAGGAAATCATAGACGGTCGAGCCGTTCTCGAAGGTGAGCCGGCCATCCATATAGGCCTCGGCCATCACCAGCTCGGGATTGAGGAACAGCTCACGGTCGAGCTTGCCGTCGTGCAGCCGCATGGTGACGCTCGGTCCGTCCTTCCCCGAGCCGAAAGCGTGTTCCTTGCCCGTCTCGTCGATGACGACGAGCCGACCCTTGTCGACGAAACGCTTGAGGAGATGCGGAAGGAGGAACATGCGCGAGACGACCCGGACCGGAGAAAACCGGCGGCATCGGGCATGGCAGGACCCGCTCTGTCAAGCGAGGCGCCCGCCATGCAGCCGCTCGACCGCAGGCAGCGGCCGGGAAATCTAACCGGCCGTGCCGACGACCAGCGCCTTCTGCTGGCTCTCGGCGCGCAGTAGCCGGCGCACCGCCGGGCTCGCCACGACCTGCGCCTTGTCGAAGAAGGCCTCGTGGTTGGCCTCGATGTCCTCGGTAATGTAGCGGTAGTTCACCATCAGCCCGGCCGCCTGCTTCAGCCCCTTGGCCGAGAGGTCGCCGAACGGATCGATGCGCTCCAGCCGCGCGCCGTTGCCGAGGTGGAAACGCGCCACCGGGTCGAGCGGGCGCCCCTTCGGTGAGCGGGCGATCAGGAAATAATGCGCGGCGAGCGCCGTCAGCACCGGCCGCAGCACCGCCTGGCGCGCCTCGTCCTCCGCCAGGCCGGGCGCGTCGAGCGCCGCCAGTGCCGTCCGGTCCTCGGCGGTGAGCACGACGGAGTGTTCGGCCGCGCGCTCGGCCTCCAGCCAGCCGCGGAAGGTCGGCACCGGCGAGAGGGTGACGAAGGTCTTGAGATTGGGCAGCTCGCGCGAGATCTCCTCCACCACCTGCTTGATGAGGAAATTGCCGAAGCTCACGCCGCCGAGCCCGGTCTGGGTGTTGGAGATGGAGTAGAACACCGCCACGCTGGCCTTGGTGGGATCGAGATGGGCGCGCTTCTCGGCCAGCACCGGCGCGATCGCCCCCGGGATGTCCTTCATCAGCGCCACCTCGACGAAGATCAGCGGCTCGTCGACCAGCGTGGGATGGAAGAAGGCGTAGCAACGCCGGTCCGGGCTGTCGACGCGGGCACGCAGATCGTTCCAGTCGCGGATCTCGTGCACCGCCTCGTAGCGGATGATCTTTTCGAGGACATTGGCGGGTGTCGACCAGTCGATCCGGCGCAGCACGAGAAACCCCCGATTGAACCAGGATGCGAAGAGATGGGTAAAGTCGCGGTCCACTTCGGCGAGATCGCGGCGGCGCGGCAGGCTGGCGAGCAGGTCCGCCCGCATGCCGACGAGGCGCGCCGTGGCGCCGGGTGCGAGGTTGAGCCGGCGGATCAGCTCCTGCCGGCGCGGCTCGCTCGCCTGGTGCAGCTCGCTGGCCGTGCCCGCGGACGGCTTAGCGGCATAGGCGGCGGCAGCCTTGTCGAGCCGCGTGAGGTCCGGCCCGAACGTGCCGAGCAGCGCCTCGAAGAAGGCGATCCGCTCGGCGCTCTTCAGCGCGCCATAGGCGAGAAGGATCTCGCTGGCCAGCGCCACGCCCGACGCCTCGCCGCGCCCGGACAGCAATCGCTCGCACAAGGCGACGAGGCTCGCGGCCTTCACCGCGCCGGCCGGGCGTCGCTCGCGCCCGAGATCGAGCAGTGCCCGCCCGCGCTCGGCAATGGTGCCGAGCAAATCGCCGAAGAAGCTCGTCGTGTCGCTCATGACCGTCCCCCGCCACCTCCCGTCCCGACCGGGGACGGGACCGGCAAATCACCGGATATGAGACGCCCTCGTCACGACGGACGCAAGACGGCCGTTCGGCGAGCCGCGATCACGAGCCCGTCACGAAGTCGAAGACGAGCTTCATGTTGAGCGTGATGATCAGCGCCGCCGCCAGCGCCGCCAGCACGGTCTGCCAGCGCGGCGCCACCAGCGTGCCCATCTTGCGCTTGTCGGCGGTGAACATGATCAGCGGCACCACCGCGAAGGGCAATTGCAGGCTGAGGACGACCTGGCTGAGGATGAGCAGCGAGCCCGCGCCCTGCTCGCCATAGGCGATGGTGACGACCGAGGCCGGCACGATGGCGATGGCACGGGTGATCAGCCGCCGCAGCCACGGTGCGAGGCGGAAATTGAGGAATCCCTCCATCACCGCCTGGCCGGCGATGGTCGCCGTCACCGTTGAGTTGAGACCGCAACACAGGAGCGCGATCGCGAACAGCGTCGGGGCGAGCGCGCTGCCGAGCAGCGGGTTGAGCAGTTCGTGCGCCTTGCCGAGGTCGGCCACCTCCCCCACTCCGCCGGTGTGGAAGGCGGAGGCGGCGAGGATCAGGATCGAGGCGTTGATGGTCAGCGCGAACATCAGCGCGAAGGTGGAATCCCAGGTGGCGTATCTGATCGCCTCGCGCTTGCCCTCCAGCGTGTTGTCGTGCCGCCGGGTCTGCACGATGGCCGAGTGCAGGTAGAGATTGTGCGGCATCACCGTCGCGCCGAGGATGCCGAGCGCGAGATAGAGCATGTCCGGGTTGGTGACGATCTGCGTGGTCGGCGCGAAGCCGCGGATCACCTCGCCCCAGTTCGGATCGGCCAGCGCGATCTGCACGCCGAAGCAGGTGGCGATCACCGCCAGCAGGCCGATCACCATCGCCTCCACCCAGCGGAAGCCGAGAGTCTGCAGCCACAGGATCAGGAACACGTCGAGCGCGGTAAGGACCACACCGATCTCCAGCGGCAGGCCGAACAAAAGATTGAGGCCGATGGCGGTGCCGATCACCTCGGCGAGGTCGGTGGCGCAGATCGCCGCCTCCGCGAGCAGCCACAGGACGAAGGACACCGGGCGGGGAAAGGCGTCGCGGCAGGCCTGGGCGAGATCGCGCCCCGATGCGACGCCGAGCCGGGAGCACAGCGCCTGCAACAGGATGGCGATCATGTTGGACAGGAGCGCGACGGTGAGCAGCGCGTAGCCGAACTTGGAGCCGCCGGCGAGCGAGGTCGCCCAGTTACCTGGATCCATGTAGCCGGTCGCCACCAGATAGCCCGGCCCGATGAAGGCAAGGAAGCGCCGGATGCCGGTGCGCTTGGGCACGGCGATGGATCCGTGCACCTCGGAGAGAGCGGGATCCCCACGCGTCCGCCGCCATCCGCCCGAGGAGATGCTGTCCAACATGATTTCGCCCGCGCCCCATCCGCTCTTGCAACTCAGTCGCAAGAAAGATGCGATCCGTTCGCAACTATGTCAACGGGGCTGCATCATCTCGCCGTGCGAACACGATTTCGCCAGCCGGTCCGCCGGCGCTGGATTTGCGGCGGCGGGACGGACATGCTGCGCCGATGCTGCGCGCCACCCGTCTTGTCCGCCTCGGCCTTCTCTTCTTCTTCGCCCTGCCGCTCGCCGCCCACGCACTGGTGACCTGGCAGACCAGCGACCTCTCGATGAACTGGCGCTCGGCCGACTGGTCGAGCACCGGCACCCTGCCCGCCGCGACGCAGGTGCCGGAGGCGATGGTGCGCATCTATTGCGCGCCGGTCGGCGGCTGGCGCAGCATTTTCGCGGTGCATTGCTGGGTGGTGTACAAGGAGGCCGGCGCGAGCGCCTATGAGCGCTACGACGTGATGGGCTATTCCGGCGCCCCGATCCGCCACAACCGCTTCCCGCCCGACGGCAAATGGTACGGCAACACGCCGGAACTCGTCGCCGAGGCGACCGGAGCCGACGCGGCGGAGATGATCCCGAAAGTGAAGGCGGCGATCGCCGGCTATCCCTATGCGGATGCGGGCGACTACGTGATCTGGCCGGGGCCGAACTCCAACACCTTCATCGCCCATGTGGTGCGGCAGGTGCCGGAACTGGAGGCCGCCCTGCCCTCGACCGCCATCGGCAAGGACTACCCGGTCGACGGGAACTGGCTGGACTGGACGCCGTCGCGCACCGGCGTGACGCTGAGCCTCGACGGTTATGCCGGGCTGACGCTGGCCTGGGTGGAGGGCGTGGAGATCAACGTATTGGGCGCGGTGGCCGGCCTCGATCTGCGCCAGCCGGGCATCAAGCTGCCGGGCTTCGGACGCATCGGGCTGTAGCGCCGCCCCTCAACGGGCGCGGCAGGAAGACGGGCGCCGACGAGGCCGGCGCCCGCGAAAGCTGGTCAGGCGACCTTCTTCACCGTCTTGGCGACCTCGGCCACCTCGGCGTCATACTTGCCGGCGAGCGCGGCGAAGGCAGCGCCGTCCGACAGCGAACGCTTCAGGTCTTCCGCCCAGGTGATGTGGCGCAGGGTGAAGGTCGACGTCGCCGAGGAACCGTACTTCTTCGACAGGCGGACGTTCACCTTGAAGGGAATCGGCTCGGAAGCGAGATAGCGGGTGGTCGGGTGCTCCTTCACGAAGGCGGCGAACGCCTCGGCGACGGCGTCGTACTTGTCGGCGTCGATGAGGTCGGTGACCTTCGTCAGGAAGGCGGGGAGCGCGGAATGCGGGGCGGACATGGGTGTTTCCCTTTGCGAACGTCTTTGCATCCTCGCGGATGCTGGTCTGCGGCATCTGGTATACAGCACACCGAGCCAGTTCCAAAGCGCCAGATTTTCCGCTCGCCGCCGCGCGATGCCCCGCGAATGAAAAACGCTCCAGCACCGCGACGATCATCGCCCGCCTCCTTGCAGGAAGAACCTATGTCCGCCACGGCCGCCATCGACGAAGACAGCTGGTCGGCCTGGTCGCCGCAGGAGCTGGCGCGGCGCCTCGTGGACGTGACGGCGCCCTGGTGCGTGGCGGGCGGCTGGGCGCTCGACCTGTGGCAGGGCACGCAGACCCGCGACCATGAGGATATCGAGTTCACCGTGCTGGCGGAGCACCTGCCGGCGTTCCGGCGCGCGCTCGGGGCGATGGAGCTCTACACCGCCCATGCCGGGGTGCTGGCGCATCTGCCTGGTGACGCCGAGCCGCCGGCGCATGTCGCCCAGCTGTGGTGCCGCGACATCGCGGCCGGCTGCTGGCGGGCCGACATGATGATCGAGCGCGGCACCCCGTCGCGCTGGGTATACAAGCGCGACCCTTCCATCCATTGCCCGCGCACCGAGGCGGTCGGCACCACGCCGGCGGGCATCCCCTATCTGAAGCCGGCTATCGTTCTGCTGTTCAAGGCCCGGCACCGGCGGCCGAAGGACGAGGCCGACTTCGCCCGCGCGGTGCCGCGTCTGACGGCGGCGGAGCGGCAGCGCCTGAAGGGCTGGCTGGCCCATGCACATCCCGGCCACGACTGGGCCGGGGCGCTGTAGCGACAAAAGCAAAGGGGCGCGTTGCCGCGCCCCTCGCTGAAACGTCCGATGCACCGACGGCGATCAGCCGAGATGGAACTCAGCCGAGATGGAATTTGGCGAGGTTGCGATGCTCGGCCTCGATCCAGCGCACCGTGCCAGTGGCCGAGCGCATCACCACCGTATGGGTGGTGACGATGTCGTCGCGGCGATACTTCACGCCCTTCAACAGGTTGCCCGTGGTCACGCCGGTGGCGGCGAACAGGCAGTCGCCCTGTACCATGTCGTGGATGGTGTAGATCTTCTTCGGGTCGGAGACGCCCATCTTCTTGGCGCGCTCGCGCTTCTCCTCGGTGTCGAGGATCAGGCGGGTGTACATCTCGCCACCGATGCAGCGCAGCGCCGCCGCCGCCAGCACGCCCTCGGGCGCGCCGCCGGTGCCGATATAGATGTCGACGCCGGTCTCGTCCGGGTCGGTGGTGTGGATCACGCCGGCGACGTCGCCGTCGGTGATCAGCTGCACCGAGGCGCCGGTGGAGCGCGCCGCCTCGATGATCGCCGCATGGCGCGGACGGTCGAGGATCAGCGTGGTGATCTCGTGCGGCTTCACACCCTTGGCCTTGGCCAGCGAATGGATGTTGTCGGCCACCGAGGCGTCGATATCGATCGTGCCCTTGGGATAGCCCGGGCCGATGGCGATCTTGTCCATGTAGACGTCGGGCGCGTAGAGCATGGTGCCGCCCTCGGCCATCGCCATCACCGCGATGGAGCCGGGCATGTTCTTGGCGCACAGCGTGGTGCCCTCGAGCGGGTCGACGGCGATGTCGACCGCCGGGCCCTTGCCGGTGCCGAGTTCCTCACCGATGAACAGCATCGGCGCCTCGTCGCGCTCGCCCTCGCCGATCACGATGCGGCCGGCGATCGGCAGTCGGTTGAGCTCGCGCCGCATGGCGTCCACCGCCGCCTTGTCGGCGGCCTTCTCGTCGCCGCGCCCGCGCAGGCTCGCGGAGGCGACCGCCGCCCGCTCGGTGACGCGCACCAGTTCGAGCGTCAGGATACGCTCCAGCAACTGATCCGGTTTGATCGTGACTTCCGCCATCGTCCCAGCCCTCAATCCTTCTCGATCCGAATAACCTGCGGAGGCGACGTGATCACGCCATCGGCCTCGATGGCGTCGATCGCGCGGCGCACCGCCTCTTCCGTCGTCGCGTAAGTGATCAGCACCACTGGCGCAGGCCCCCCAGCGCTATCGGCCCGGTCGCCGCCATGCGGACGACCACGCCGATGCTGCATTATGGACTCGAGCGAGATGTTGCGCTCGGCCATATGACGGGCAATCGCTGCCGCCGTTCCGGGCCGATCGACGGCGGCGAGGCGGATATAGTAGCCGCCTTCGTGACGCTGGATCGCCGGCTTGCCGGCCGGACGCAGCCGCGCCGCCGGCCAGCCGAACGGCCGGCAATCGCGCGAAGCCGCGAGATCACACAGATCCCCGACCACCGCCGAGGCGGTGGCGTCGCCGCCGGCGCCGGGCCCGACCAGCGTCAGTGCCACCGCGTCGCCATCCACCGCCACCGCGTTGGTGACGCCGGAGACCTGCGCGATCGGCCAATGTTTAGGCACCATGGTCGGGTGGACCCGCAATTCGACGTCCTCGCCGGCACGGGCGGCGACGCCGAGCAGCTTCACCCGGTAGCCGAGTTCATCCGCCGCATCGAGGTCGGCGAGAGTGATCGAGCGGATGCCCTCGACATGGATGGCGTCCGGATCCGGCTGCACGCCGAAGGCCAGCGTCGCCAGCAAAGCGAGCTTGTGGGCGGTGTCGAAGCCGTCGACGTCGAAGGTCGGGTCGGCTTCGGCATAGCCGAGCTGCTGGGCTTCCTCGAGACAGGTCTCGAAAGACAGCCCCTCCTCGCGCATCTTGGTGAGGATGTAGTTGCAGGTGCCGTTGAGGATGCCGGAGACGCGGGCGATGCGGTTGCCCAGCAGCGCCTCGCGCAGCGTCTTGACGATCGGGATGCCGCCGGCGACCGCCGCCTCGAAATGGATGCCGGCGCCGCTCTGCTCCGCCAGCGCCGCCAGCGCGAGGCCGTGATGGGCAAGCAGCGCCTTGTTGGCGGTGACGACCGGCTTGCCGGCCTCCAGCGCCGCCGCGACCGCCTCGTGGGCGGCCCCGTCCGAGCCGCCGATCAGCTCGACGAAGACGTCGATGCCGGGATCACGGGCCAGCGCGACCGGGCTTTCCGCCCAGCGCACCGAGGAAAGATCGCAATCGCGCTTGCGCGAGCGGTCACGCGCACTGACCGCCACGACCTCGACCGCGCGCCCGCTGCGGGCGGCGATCTCGTCATTGCGACGGGCAAGCATGCGCATGACGCCCGCTCCGACCGTACCCAGGCCGGCGATGCCAATTTTGAGCGGCGGCGCCATCAAACTATCCGAACATCAGAAACAAAAGAACGGCGCCGGCCCGCAATCGACGGACACTCAACGCGCCGCAGCGAGCGGCACGACGTTGTGCAATGTTTCCGCGCCCGTTTCAAGAAAGCGCCGGACATTGCGCGCCGCCTGGCGGATGCGCTGTTCGTTCTCCACAAGCGCGATGCGCACATAATCGTCACCGTGCTCGCCGAAGCCGACGCCCGGCGCCACCGCGACATCCGCCTTCTCGATCAACAGCTTGGAGAACTCCAGGCTGCCGAGGTGGCGGAACTTCTCGGGGATCGGCGCCCAGGCGAACATCGAGGCGGTCGGCGAGGGAATCTCCCAGCCGGCCTTGCCGAAGCTGTCGACCAGCGCGTCGCGGCGCTTCCTGTAGACCGCGCGCATGTCGGCGATGCAGTCCTGCGGGCCGTTGAGCGCGGCGGTGGCGGCGACCTGGATCGGCGTATAGGCGCCGTAGTCGAGATAGGACTTCACGCGGGCCAGCGCGGCGATGAGCCGCTCGTTGCCCACCGCGAAGCCCATGCGCCAGCCGGCCATGGAGAAGGTCTTCGACATGGAGGTGAACTCCACCGTCACGTCGACGGCGCCCGGCACCTGCAGCACCGAGGGCGGCGGGTTGTCGTCGAAATACACCTCGGAATAAGCGAGGTCGGACAGCACGATGAGGTCGTGCTTCTTCGCGAAGGCCACCACGTCGCGGTAGAAGTCGAGATCGGCGACGCAGGCGGTCGGGTTCGACGGATAGCAGAGCACCAGCGCCAGCGGCGAGGGAATGGAGTGCGCCACCGCGCGCTCCAGCGCATGGAAGAATTCCGGCCCCGGCTCGCAGGGCACCGAGCGGATCGCCGCCCCCGCCATCAGGAAGCCGAAGGCATGGATCGGATAGGAGGGGTTCGGCACCAGGATCACGTCGCCCGGGGCGGTGATCGCCTGCGCCATGTTGGCGAAGCCTTCCTTCGAGCCGAGCGTGGCGACCACCTGGGTATCGGGGTTCACCTTCACGCCGAAGCGGCGCTCATAATAGGCCGCCTGCGCGCGACGCAGGCCGGGAATGCCCTTGGAGGCGGAATAACGGTCGGTGCGGGGCTTGCCGATGGTTTCCTTGAGCTTCTCCGCCACATGCGCGGGAGCGTCGAGGTCCGGGTTGCCCATGCCGAGGTCCACGATGTCGGCGCCACCGTTGCGGGCGGCGGCCTTCACGCGGTTGACCTGCTCGAACACATAGGGCGGCAGCCGGCGGATACGGTGGAAGTCGGTCATCGGTCTCAAGCTCCAAGCCGGCCGTTTTCCTCATACGGCGCGGCGCATCGGGCGTTTCTATCATTTTCACCACGCCCACCCCAGAAGGCATGACAAGCGATGGTGGCGCAAGCGTGGTGAATCAATCGGTAACAGGCCTCCGGAACGAGGCTCTTTGACGGGACTCTTGGCGGCCCCTGTCGACGATTTTCGCTACTGGCCGGACTGGAGATCGCCGCCCTGGTTGATCTGCTGTTCCATCTGGCCGGCGCGATTGCGGGCCATGCCCTCGAGGCTGGCCTGAGTCTGCGCCTGGGCCGTGGCGTCCATCACCGGACGGGTGCCGATCTGCGTCGGGGCGCCGAAGCTCGGATAGGCCAGTTTCTGGTCCGGCACGCTGGTCTTCGGCAGGCTCGGATTGGCGCAGCCGGCAAGGCCGAAACCCAGCGCCGCACAGGCAAGCAGGCGCGCCGGCGCGGACAGGTGGGACGAAATGGCGATACGGCGCGTCATGACCCTGTTTCCCGAACTGTCATCGACTCCGCGCTAGGCTCTCGCTCGAACCGGGCGTCGTGTCTATGATGCCCTCACCTATGAACGCACGCACCCGCGGGGACAAGCGGTGAATAATCGAAACGTCGACCGTTCCACCCGCCGGCGCCGCGCCGCCGAGCGCGCTCCCACCCCCGCAGAAACCGCGACGCCCGAGGCACCGGCTTCCGCCTCCCCGACCACCGGCGCGGCGAGCGGCGACCAGCCGGAGGCCGAGGGTGGCGGCAGAGCCGCGCGGCGCAGTGGCAAGACTGCCGTCACGGCGAAGACTGCGACGGCTGAAGCTGCCGCGCGCACGTCCACCCCGGCCGCAGCCGCGCCCGCCGAGACGGTGGCGCCCAAGGCGGCACGGACGGGATCGAAGGCGCGCGGCGCGGCAGCATCCAAGGGGTCGGCGGCCGAAAGCCCCGCGCCCAGGGGATCGGCATCCAAGAGCGTCGAAGCCAAGGACCCCGCACGCAAGAATTCGGCGCCCAAGTCCGCCGCACCCAAGCCGGCCGCACCCAAGCCTGCTGCGACCAAAACCGCGGCGACCAAAACTGCTGCGACCAAGTCGCGCGCCTCCGCCCCGGCCGCCGGCAAGACCGTGGCCGAGGCCATCGCGCCGGTCGCGCCCACTCCCCTGCCCCGGCCGCGCCGGACGGCACAGACCCGCCCGTCGCTGAGCCATGCGCGCCTCGCCCGGCGGCCGGAGCCCGAAAGCCCCGCCCGGACGCCCGAGCCGCCGCAGCCCGCCCCGCCCCCGGCCCCCCCGGCGGCGGCGGCACGTGCGGCGGATCGTCCGGAGCCGCCCGCGCCCGGCCCGGTCGACTTCGAGGCCTTCGCCGGCAACCTCGCCCGCCTCGTCGAGGAGGGCGGCAAGGCCATGGCCGCCTATCTGCGCCCGCGCGAGGAAGGCCGGGTGAAGGACGACATCGCCGAGGAGGTCGCCGACGTCATGAAGACGCTCGGCCATGTCGCCGAATACTGGCTGACCGACCCGCAGCGTACCGTCGACGTGCAGTCGCGGCTGATCGGCGGCTATCTGGCGCTGTGGTCCTCGACCCTCAAGCGGCTCTCCGGCGAGGAGGTGGCCCCCATCGCCCGGCCGCCGGCGCGCGACGGGCGCTTCGTCGATCCGGAATGGACCACCAACCCGTTCTTCGACGCGCTGAAGCAGACCTACCTGCTCACCGCCAACTGGGCGGAGAAGCTGGTCGAGGACGCCGAGATCGACACGCACACCAAGCACAAGGCCGAGTTCTACGTGCGGCAGATCGCCAGCGCGGTGTCGCCGTCGAACTTCGTCTTCACCAATCCCGAGCTGCTGCGCGCCACTTTCGCCTCCAATGGCGAGAATCTGGTGCGCGGCATGAAGATGCTGGCCGAGGACATCGAGGCCGGCGACGGCGAGCTGAAGATCCGCCAGACCGACGCCTCCAAGTTCAAGGTGGGCGAGAACCTAGCCGTCACCCCCGGCAAGGTGATCTTCCAGAACGAGCTGATGCAGCTCATCCAGTACAGCCCCACCACCGAGACGGCGCTGAAGGTGCCGGTGGTGATCGTGCCGCCCTGGATCAACAAGTTCTACGTGCTGGACCTCAACCCGGAGAAATCCTTCGTCCGCTGGGCGGTGGACCAAGGGCTGACGGTGTTCATCGTCTCCTGGATCAACCCCTCGCCGGCGCTCGCCGACAAGGGGTTCGAGGACTACATGCATTCCGGCGTGCTGTCGGCGATCGAGGTCGCCAAGCAGGCGGCCGACGTCGAGGAAGTGCATGCCGTCGGCTATTGCGTCGGCGGCACCATGCTCGCCATGACCCTGGCCTGGCTCGCCGCCGCCGGTCGCGATGTCGGCGTGCGCTCCGCCACCTACTTCACCACCCAGGTGGACTTCGCCCAGGCCGGCGACCTCAAGGTGTTCATCGACGAGGAGCAGGTGGCGGTGCTGGAGCGGCGGATGCTGGAATCCGGCATCATGGACGGCAGGGTGATGGCCAACGCCTTCAACATGCTGCGCGCCAACGACCTGATCTGGCCCTATGTGGTGAACAACTACCTGAAGGGGCAGGCGCCGTTCCCGTTCGACATCCTGTACTGGAATTCGGATTCGACCCGGCTGCCGCGGGCGAACCACTCCTTCTACCTGCGCAACTGCTACCTGGACAACAAATTCGCCACCGGCAACCTGACGCTGGCCGGCCATCGGCTCGACCTCGGCAAGGTGTCGATCCCGACCTACAGCCTGGCGACGCGCGAGGACCACATCGCCCCGGCGATCTCGGTGTTCAACGGGTTGCAGCTGTTCGGCACGCGGGCGCGCTTCGTGCTGGCGGGATCGGGCCACATCGCCGGGGTGATCAACCCGCCGGCCCGCGCCAAGTACCAGTACTGGACCGGCGACGCGACGTCCGGCAGCCTCGAGGACTGGATCGCCACCGCCGAGATGCATCCCGGCTCCTGGTGGCCGGACTGGCTCGCCTGGCTGGAAGCGCAAGGCCCCGAGCGGGTGCCGGCGCGTCCGCCGGGCGGCAACGTGTTCGACCCGATCGAGGATGCACCGGGCAGCTATGTGAAGGTGAAGACGTGAGACGGGCCGCCTCCGGCTGCGCGCTCGGCTTCATGGCCATGCTTGGTCTTCTACCGGGCGCCGGATTGGGCGTGACGCCCGCCGGCGCGGCGAGCTTCGATTGCGGCAAGGCGCAGACGCCGGACGAGCGCGCCGTCTGCGCCGATCCGACCCTCTCGGCCCTCGACAGCGAGATGGGCGGCCTGTGGTTCAGCTATAGCCGCTTCCAGCTGATGATGGGCGCCAATGGCAACCGGCGCGACGACGCCCGCGCCTTCCTCGACGCGCGGGCGAAATGCGGCGGGACCGTCGCCTGCCTCACCCCGCTCTACCGCCAGCGCAACATCGCTCTGAAGCAGCAGGTCGCCGCGACCATCGTCGACCTCACCCGGCAGGCCGACACGCCCTCTGCCGTCGATGCCCCGCCCCTGCCGCAGCCGGTAATGAACGAGATCGGCAATTTCTACGCGCAATGCCGCGACTTCGGCGGCGTTCTGCAGGGCAATGCCTCGCCGGACACGATGAGCGCCGACCTCGACCATGACGGCCGGCCGGACTACGTGCTCAACAGCCAGAACCTGCGCTGCGACGGCGCCGCCACCGCCTATTGCTCGAACAATGGCTGCGACATCTCGGTGAGCCTGTCGAGCACCGGCTACGCGCCGCTGAAGCTGCGCGGCGGCCGCCCGACGCTGGTCCAGGGCGCCAAGCAGACCGAACTCGACCTCTGGGTCGACCGCAGCCAGTGCAAGGACACCGCGCCCGGCGCCGCCTGCTGGGCCAGCTGGCGATGGGACGGCGCGACGCTGGCGCCGAGCTACGCGGCACGCCCGGCGCCCTGAGCGCGCGATCAGGCGAGAAAATCGACCTTGCCGCTCGCGAGATCGTAGACGCCGCCGACCACGCGCAGCTTCTTCGCGGCGATGGCCTCCGCCACGATCTCGCTGGCCGTGGCGATGTGGTCGCTCACCTCCCCGACATTAGTGCGGATGGCGTCGGCCAGCTCCGTATGCCCCTCGCGGCGGGCCCGCAGCACGGCCGGCACGATCGGCTGCACCATGTCGCCGATGAAGCCCGGGAAGCGCGTGCCGGCGGAAGCCACGTCGACCGCCGCCTCCACCGCGCCGCACTGGCTGTGCCCCATCACCACGACGAGCGGCGCGCCGAGCACCGCCACCGCATATTCGATGGAGCCGATGGCGGTGACGTCGGCCGTGTTGCCGGCGACGCGGATGATGAACAACTCGCCCAACCCGGTGGTGAAGACATGCTCCGGCGGGGTGCGCGAATCCGAGCAGCCGAGCACCACGGCGAAGGGCGCCTGGCCGGCGCTCAGCGTGCTGATCGGCACCGGCCCGCCGGCCGGGGTGCAGGCGCCGCCGGCGACAAAGGCAGCATTGCCGGCCTTCAGCTTGGCCAGCGCCTCGTCGGCGGACAGGCTGGTCTTCGTGACGGGAGACGCCGCCAAGACTGGGGACGATCCGAGCCCGGTCGCGGCGACGCAGCCGCAGGCCAACGTCCCGAACAACTTACGGCGAGACACGACAGACGAAGTAGTCATGACGGACTCCATGGGCTGAAAGCCGCCCATGGAGCGCACCATTATACCAAAGTTGCAATTGGTAGTATTCCGCTCTCCCGGCACGCCGGAAGAGCTCTCGACGGCTCAGGGGAACAGCGGCAGCTGCTCCAGCCCCAGCGTCTCGGGGAAGCCGAGCACGAGGTTCATGTTCTGCACCGCCTGGCCCGACGCACCCTTGACGAGGTTGTCGGTGGTGGAGATCAGGATCACCCGGCCGGGCTGGCGGTCGGCGATCACGCCCATGACGATCAGGTTCGACCCCTTCACGAAGCGCGTCTGCGGCACCTGGCCGAGCGGCAGCACGTGCACGAAGGGCTCATTCGCGTAGAACTCCGACAGCACGCGATGCACGTCGGCGGCGCCGACGCCGGCGCCGGTGGTGGCATAGATCGTCGCGTAGATGCCGCGGCTCATCGGGATGAGATGCGGGGTAAAGCTCGGCACGATCGAGCGGCCGGCGGCCTTGGAATATTCCTGGTCGAGCTCCGCCATGTGCCGGTGATGGCCGACGCCATAGGCGTGCATGCCGTCGGTCACCTCGGTGAACAGCAGGTTCTCCTTGGCCGAGCGGCCGGCGCCGGTGACGCCGCTCTTGGCGTCGACGACGAGGCCCTCCGGCTCGATGGCGCCCGCCTCGATCAGCGGCACCACCGGCAGGATGGCGGTGGTGGTGTAGCAGCCGGGATTGGCGATCAGCCGCGCCTTGCGGATGTCGTCGCGATAGAGCTCGACGAGGCCGTACACCGCTTCCTGCTGCAGCTCCAGTGCCTGATGCGCGTGGCCGTACCACTGCTCATAGGCGCCGGGATCGCGCAGGCGGAAATCCGCCGACAGGTCGACCATCTTGATGTGCGGCGCGGCCTCGAACACCCGCTTGATCACCTGCTGCGTGGTGCCATGCGGCAAGGCGCAGAAGGCGAGATCGACGTTCGACCACGCCACTTCGTCGATGGTGACGAGCTTGGGCAGAGCGAGCTTGCCGAATTGCGGGAAGACGTCGGCCATCGACTGGCCGGCCTTGCGGTCGGCGGTGAGGGCGACGATCTCGACACGCGGATGGCGGGCGAGCAGGCGCACCAGTTCCGAGCCGGTGTAGCCCGAGGCCCCGAGTATGGCGATCCGCGCCTTCGTCTCCGTCATCGTCCGTCTCCCTGAAGAGGGTGCAAGCTATTGTTAACCGTCTGTCGGCGAGCATGCGCCGAGCCCGCGCACTTACACCCGTTGCGCGACGGACGGAAGACGGCGGCCCCCGGCGCAGCCGCCGCGTTTGCGCAGGGCTGCCGTGCGCCATATGACGGGAACGAAGGCGCCCATCTTGGTATTGCCTTCCCGCTGCCCGTCACGGGCCAGTAAGGAGCCCCGCAATGACCTATCCCTTCGCTCTCCTCTCGCTTGGCATGAACATGGCCCGGCTCGGACTCGACGCGCAGGTCGTCGTCGCCGAACGCCTGCATCTGCTGGCGAAGGGCGATCTTACCGCCGGCGTCGAGGCGACGAGGATGGTGGCAGAGAAGATGCTGGCGATGGGCGAGGCCAATGCCCGGCTGGCCCAAGCCGCCGCCTCGGGCCGGCTCGACCGGGTGGGGCCGGAAATCGTGAAGCTCTATGGCCGCAAGGTGCGCGCCAATCGACGGCGGCTCGGCAAATAAGTCACGCCCGGCGGGTTTTCGTTCACGAAACGTTCACGCCTATGACTCACACTGGCATAATGTGGTGTAATGGGGCGATCCTGAATTGCCCGCCAGCGAAAGCCTCACCCGTCCTATGTCCGATCCGAAGCCGTCCCTGTTCGATGCCATGCCCGAGGCGCCGCGCCCCGCCGCTGCCAAGCCGGTCCGGGCCGCCGCTCAGCCGACCGGCGCGGAGAGCGCCTACACCGCCGCGCATATCGAGGTGCTGGAGGGGCTGGAGCCGGTACGCCGCCGGCCGGGCATGTATATCGGCGGCACCGACGAGAAGGCGCTGCACCACCTCTTCGCCGAGGTGATCGACAATTCGATGGACGAAGCGGTGGCCGGCCATGCCAGCTTCATCGATGTCGAACTGACCGCCGATGGCTTCCTCACCGTCACCGACAATGGCCGCGGCATTCCGATCGAGAATCATCCGAAGTTCCCCGGCAAGTCGGCGCTGGAGGTGATCCTCACCACGCTGCACGCCGGCGGCAAGTTCGATTCGAAGGTCTACGAGACCTCCGGCGGCCTCCACGGCGTCGGCGTCTCGGTGGTGAACGCGCTCTCCGACGTGCTGGAGATCGAGGTGGCGCGCGGCCAGACGCTGTACCGCCAGACCTATTCACGCGGCCTGCCGCAGGGCCCGCTCGCCGAGGTCGGCCGGGTACTGAACCGGCGCGGCACGCGGGTGCGTTTCCATCCCGATCCGCAGATCTTCGGCCCTGAGGCGAAGTTCAAGCCCGCGCGCGTGTTCAAGATGGCCCGTTCCAAGGCCTATCTGTTCGGCGGCGTCGAAATCCGCTGGAACTGCGATGCCTCGCTCGTCGCCGGCACCGATGTGCCGGCCGAGGCGGTGTTCCGCTTCCCCGGCGGACTGAAGGACTATCTCGCCGCCGACATCGCCGGCAACACGCTGGTGCATCCGGAGATCTTCTCCGGCAAGACCTCGCGGCCCGGCGGCCACGGCTCGGCGGAATGGGCGGTGGCCTGGCTGGCCGATGCCGACGGCGCGGTCTCCTCCTATTGCAACACCATCCCCACCGCCGAGGGCGGCACCCACGAGGCCGGCTTCCGCTCCGCCCTGCTGCGCGGCCTGCGCGACCATGCCGAGCGCACCGGCAGTGCCAAGCGGGCGAGTTCCATCACCTCCGACGACATCATGGCCGGCTGCGCGGCGATGCTGTCGGTGTTCGTGCGCGAGCCGGAATTCCAGGGACAGACCAAGGAAAAGCTCGCCACCGCCGAAGCCGCCCGCATCGTCGAGCAGGCGATCCGCGACCCGTTCGACCACTGGCTCGGCGGCAACCCGGTGCAGGCGAACCGGCTGCTCGACTTCGTGATCGAGCGCGCCGAGGAACGGCTGCGGCGCCGGCAGGAAAAGGAAATCTCCCGCAAGAGCGCGGTGCGCAAATTGCGCCTGCCCGGCAAGCTCGCCGACTGCTCCAACAATTCGGCGGCCGGTTCCGAGCTGTTCATCGTCGAGGGCGATTCGGCCGGCGGCTCGGCCAAGCAGGCGCGCGAGCGCCAGACCCAGGCTGTGCTACCGCTGCGCGGCAAGATCCTCAACGTCGCCAGCGCCGGGCGCGACAAGCTCGCCCAGAACCAGCAGATCGCCGACCTGATCCAGGCGCTGGGCTGCGGCACCGGCACCCAGTATCGCGAGGAAGACCTGCGCTATGAGCGCGTGGTCATCATGACTGACGCCGATGTCGACGGTGCGCACATCGCCTCGCTGCTGGTCACCTTCTTCTTCCGGCAGATGCCGAAGATGATCGAGAACGGCCACCTCTTCCTCGCCGTGCCGCCGCTCTACCGCATTACCCAGGGCGCCAAGACGCTCTATGCCCGCGACGAGGCGCACCGCAACGAACTGCTCGCCAAGGAGTTCTCCGGCCGCGGCAAGGTGGAGATCGGCCGCTTCAAGGGCCTCGGCGAGATGATGCCGGCGCAGCTGAAGGAAACCACGATGAGCCGGAAGACGCGCACGCTGCTGCGCGTCACCGTCGACGACGCCGAGCGCGCCGAAACCGCCGACGCCATCGAGCGGCTGATGGGCAACAAGCCGGAAAGCCGCTTCACCTTCATTTCCGAGCGCGCCGCCTTCGCCAGCGAGGCATTGCTGGATATCTGAACGGCGCGTCGACTCGCCTCGGATGCACCCTTGGCGGCGTGGAATGGCCGCAGCGAGTGGGATGGCGGAGACGGCCGGCACGCTATTCCGGCATCCACGTCGACGCCGTCCCGGCGAAACCCCTTGCCATGATGGACGCGAGTGGTGCCCGACCCATTTCCGGCTGACCGGTTCGAGGCGAGCGGGCGTGGGCCGCAGGCTGGTCCATCCCGGCCGGCGGTGCAGCACGAACCGTCGTCGGGCGGACCGCTCGGCAGGTTGCCCCCGTCCTGCACGCCCCAGCCGGCGAACAGGTGCGGGATGGTCCTGCGGGTCCCCGCCGTCAGCCCGATGGTCACGGCTCGACGTCTCACGGCACAATTCTGGACAGGAACGAGGTCCCCGATGTCCCGATTTTCCGGCAAGAACGTGCTCATCACCGGCGGTAGCGGCGGCATGGGGCTCGCCGGCGCCCGGCGCATTGCAACGGAAGGCGGACGCGTCGCGATCACCGGGCGCGATGCCGGGCGGCTGGCCGAGGCGCGCGCCGCCCTCCCCGAAGGCTCGCTGATACTGCACAACGACGCCGCCGATCCGGCCGCCGGCGGGGCGCTCGCGGAATATCTGGAGGGCTTCGCGCCGCTCAATGGCCTGTGGCTCAACGCCGCTTATGCGACCGTCGGCCCTCTGGAAGCGATCGACGCGCCCGCCTTCGACGCCATGATGGCCGCCAATGTGCGCGGGCCGATGCTGCAGCTCGCCGCGCTCTCGCCGCTGCTGGCGCCCGGCGCCTCGGTGGTCGTCACCTCGTCGAGCTCGACCTATGAGGGCGCGGCGATGACCAGCCTCTACGCCGCCACCAAGGGAGCGGTCGTCGCCATGGCGCGCTCATGGGCCTCGGCCCTCGCGCCGCGTGGCATCCGGGTCAACGTGCTGGTGCCCGGCCCGATCGAGACCAATTTCCGGCATTTCCTGCCCGAGGAGGCGCGCGGCGCCTTCGAGAGCTTCGTGGTCAACCAGGTACCGCTCGGCCGCGCCGGGACCGCCGAGGAAGCTGCCGCCGTGGCGCTGTTCCTGCTCTCGGACGACGCGTCCTATGTCACCGGCAGCCAATATGCCGTCGACGGCGGACTGATCATGCTGTGAGCACGCGGCATCGCGGATTCTAGCGCCGCTCGAAGGCGATCCGCGCGGCGAGGCCGAGGAAGATCACCCCGGTGGCGCGCTGGAACCATCGCGCGAAACCGGCGCGGTGCGACAGCCAGCGACCCACGGCGCCGGCAAAGCCGCCGACGAGGCCGTTCACGATCATGCCGCCGACATTGAGGATCGTCCCCAGCAGCAGGAACTGCGCGAAGGGCGAGCCGCGCGCGGGATCGACGAATTGCGGCAGGAAGGCCAGCACGAAGACGATGATCTTCGGATTGGCGAGGTTCACCAGCACCGCCTGCCGGAACGCCGCCCCGGCCGTGCCGCGCCGGGCATTCGCCGTGCCGGCGATGGGCCCCGCCGCGGTGAAGGCCTTGATCGCCAGCCAGACCAGATAGGCGACGCCCACCCAGCGTATCGCCTCGAAGGCGGCGGGATGCGCCGCCAGCAGCGCCGCCAGCCCCAGCGCAGCGGCGATCGTATGGATGAAGCCGCCGGCGGTGATGCCGAGGCTGGCCGCCAGCCCGGCGCCGGGGCCGGACTTCATGCCCTGCCCGAGGCAGAACAGCATGTCGTTGCCAGGGGTCAGGTTCAGCATCAGCGCGGCCGGCGCGAAGACCAGCAAGGTTTCCGGCGAGATCAGCATGTCAGTTCCCAAGGGTTTCCGGCGCCACGTCGACGGCGACGATGTCCATGGTGCCGGCCGGCATCTCGATCTCATCGCCGATCCATTTGCCCATCAGCGCCCGCGCCACCGGCGAGACCCAGGCGATGCGGCCCTCCCGCGGCTCGGCCTCGTCCTCGCCGACGATGCGGAAGGTGCGGCGCCCGCCATTGGCGGCCTCGAGCGTCACCGCCATGCCGAAGGTGATGGCCTCGCCCTGCGCCGGCGGATCGACCGGCTCGGCATTGGCGCGCCGTGCGCTCCAGTAGCGCAGCTCGCGCGAGGCCCGCGCGACGGCATCGCGCTCGCCCCCTGCGCCGGCGGCGGCGAGCGCCTCGCGATGGCGGGCGACCTCGGCCTCGATCAAGGCGAGGCCGCGCCGGGTGACGAGGTTGCGATGGGGGCTGAGCGGACGGTCGGGCAGCGTCTCGGCGCCGCCATCCTCCTTGACGAAGGCACGGCTCATGGCGCCCTCCGATGCCGGCCGCCCGACCGCGCCGGCAGAGCGGGACTGCACTCTCTCGGCATGTTGCGACAGGGCGACATCAAGAACTCCGGCGGCCTAGATCATGGAGGGCGACACGATCATCTATGCGCCCCTATCACACAAATGCGCGTTTTGTCGCCCCAACCCCTTGAAGAGCCTGAAAAGCATTGACTTCCGGACCATTATGCCTATGTTGCGCTGCATCGTCTGACCCAATCCGACCGATGCGCTCCGCGCGATGACGATGCAGCCCGTCCCCGGTTACGGCTCGGGGGATGCCAGGGTGAGCGGTGCGCTGCCGCAGAATTGACCCTCGATGCCTTTCAACGAACTGGGCCTGAGCGACAAGGTGCTCTCGGCCGTCGCCGATACGGGTTACACGGAACCGACGCCGATCCAGGCGCAGGCCATTCCTCATGTGCTCGCCCGCCGCGATGTGCTGGGCCTCGCCCAGACCGGCACCGGCAAGACCGCGGCCTTCACCCTGCCGATGCTGACCTTGCTGGAGCAGGGCCGGGCTCGGGCGCGCATGCCGCGCACGCTGATCCTTGAGCCGACGCGCGAACTCGCGGCGCAGGTCGAGGAGAACTTCACGCGCTACGGCAAGAACCACAAGCTGAACGTCGCCCTGCTGATTGGCGGCGTCTCCTTCGGCGACCAGGACGCCAAGCTGGTGCGCGGCGTCGACGTGCTGATCGCCACGCCGGGCCGTCTGCTCGACCATGTCGAGCGCGGGCGGCTGCTGCTGTCGGGCATCGAGATCCTCGTCATCGACGAGGCCGACCGCATGCTCGACATGGGCTTCATCCCGGATATCGAGCGCGTCTGCAAGCTGGTGCCGTTCACCCGGCAGACGCTGTTCTTCTCGGCGACCATGCCGCCGGAGATCCAGCGCCTCGTCGCGCAGTTCCTCTCCAATCCCGTGCAGGTGGAAGCCTCGCGGCCGTCCTCCACCGCCTCGACCATCACCCAGATGCTGGTGGCGAGCAGCAAGGAAGACTACGAGAAGCGCGATACGCTGCGCCGTCTCATCGACAATGCCGAGAACCTGCAGAACGCCATCATCTTCTGCAACCGCAAGAGCGAAGTCGCGGTGGTGCACAAGTCGCTGCTGAAGCATGGCTACAAGGCGGTCTGCCTGCATGGCGACATGGACCAGCGCTCGCGCATGCAGGCGCTCGACCAGTTCCGCACCGGCGAGGCCAACCTGCTGGTCGCCTCCGATGTCGCCGCCCGCGGCCTCGACATCCCCGCCGTGAGCCACGTGTTCAACTATGACACGCCGCACCACGCCGAAGATTACGTGCACCGCATCGGCCGCACCGGCCGCGCTGGCCGCACTGGCGCCGCCTTCACCATCGTCACCCATGCCGACGAGAAGTCGCTCGCTGCGATCGAGAAGCTGATCGGCCGCTCGATCGACTGGCAGGGCGACAAGCTCGGCGAGGCCCCGCCGCGCGAGAAGCGTTCCGCCTCTGGACGTGGCGGCCGCGACGGCGAACGCAGCGAACGTGGCGGCGAACGCCGCGAGCGTAGCGGCGAACGCCGTGGCGAGGAGAGCGGCGAGCGTCGTGGTGCCCGCCCGGCCCGGCGTCGCGACGGTGCCGCTCCGGCGCTCGAAGCTGAAGCCGCCGTGGAGGCACCCGCGCCGGTCGCCGCCCGCCCGGCACCGCAGAAGTCCGCCGATCGGGCACCGGCCGGGCGCTCGCCCGAGCCCAAGGCCCCGGCCCGCGCGCCGGTCACCC
The DNA here is from genome assembly GCF_018390695.1 of Ancylobacter sonchi. Lineage (GTDB taxonomy): Bacteria > Pseudomonadota > Alphaproteobacteria > Rhizobiales > Xanthobacteraceae > Ancylobacter > Ancylobacter sonchi. Next base: position 241,215 of record NZ_JAHBGF010000036.1, read on the forward strand.
CGACCTCGGTGCGCCGTGGCGAGGACCGCCGCCCGTCCTATCAGGACGAGCCGGCCGACACCTCGCATCTGCCGGCCTTCCTGCTGCGCCCGGTGCGCGTCAAGGCCAGCTGACGCGCCCTCACCTCAGGCGGCGGAGGCTTCCGCCGCCAATCTCGCCCGCAACTGCCGGATCAACGCCGCCTTCACCGCGCCCTCCTCGCCGGCATTGGTCCAGGCCGCCACGGTGATCTCCACCCGGTCGAGCAACAGCTTCGACACCGCCGCCGACGGTCCGGGGCTGGACAAGACCCGCGTATCCTCCTTCAGCACCTCCACCGCCGTCGCCATCGCTGCCTCGGCATCGGTGGCGCCCGGCAGTTCCAGCGTCAGCGCCAGCTGGCGCTGGGCATAGGCCGAGTTGTTGACGATGTTCGAGCCCCACACCTTGGCGTTGGGGATCAGCACCTGGACATTGGTGCCCGAGGCCAGCTCGGTGGTGAACAGCGACAATCCCTTCACCGTGCCGGCAACGCCCGCCACCTCGACGCTGTCGCCGAGCTTGAACGGGCGGAACAGCAGCAGCATCACCCCCGCGGCCAAATTGGACAGCGTGCCCTGCAGGGCAAGGCCGATGGCGAGCGAGGTCGCGCCCAGCACGGCGATGATGCTGGTGGTCTGGATGCCGAAGCGCTGCAACACGGCGACGCCGACGAAGACCAGCACGGTATAGCGGGCGATGCTGCCGAGAAAGCCGGCCACCGTGGGATCCACTCGCCGGGCGACGCCGACCGCCCGTAGCACCAGCCGCTCGACGAAGCTGGCGAGCCACCACCCGACGACGATCAGGCCGAGCGCATAGAGGATGTTCAGTCCGTAGAGGACAAAGAGATTGCCGAGGTTTTCGAGGTCGATGCGGTCGAGATCCATGCCGTTGTCCCTGTCTGTGTCACAGGGGTAACGGGCAACGGCGCCGAGGGTTCACCACCCGACCACCGCGCGGTGCCATCAATTGGTCGGAGCTGCCGGCCGCCTCGCTCGCGTTTTCCTCGCCGGCGCCCGGCGCGCCACCGCGAGGGCGGCGCGGGCGATCTCCGCCAGTTCCTCGGCATCGTCGAGCGCCGCTTCCGGCGCCGACCAGTAGCCGAGCGCCACCCGCCGGCCGCGCCGATCATAGGTGAAGGGCGCGGAACCCTGCGCCGCCAGGCTCTCCGCGAGAGCGTCATCCGCCTTGAAATAGAGGGTGCCGTCGATGACGATGGCCATCATCAGCCCGTCGGCGAACACGCCGAGCCCGCTGAACATGCGCTTGAGACGCACGGGGCCGAAGGACGCCAGCAGATCCTCGACGGTCTCGGCGTCCACCGGCGATCTCAGGCGCTGGCGCCGGTTGCCTCGGGCTTTGCCGGGGTGATGGCGACGGATTCGCCGCAGCCGCAGGCCGAGGTCTGGTTCGGGTTGTTGAACACGAACTGCGCCGACATCTTGTCGATCTTGTAGTCCATCTCGGTGCCGAGCAGGTACAGGATCGCCTTCGGGTCGATCAACACCCGCGCGCCCTTGTCCTCGATGATCTCGTCGAAGCGGCCCGCCTCCTCGGCGAACTCCATCGTGTATTCCATGCCGGCGCAGCCGCCATTCTTGATGCCGACGCGCAGGCCGGCCCCCTTGCTGTCCGAACGCTCCATGAGCGAACGCACGCGGGCAGCGGCGGCCTCGGTGAGGCGCATGACGGGGGGGCGGGAACGGATGTCGGCCATAATGTCGTCTCCAACTCGACGCCGGTTCAAGGCCGGCGGATCGGCACGTAGAAAATGGGGTATCAGGACGCGGCAGGCAAGCCCATCCGCCTGCACGCCCGCCATGTGTCACATGCGTGGCCGGCCGCGCACCCTCAGTAGTTCGGCCACAGGCCGGGCGTCGCCAGTTCGACGAGATGGCGGTCCGGGTCGCGGAAATAGAGGCTCACGCCGCCATTCTTCCAGTCGACCCGGCCTTCTACCGGCACCCCTGCCCGCTCCAGATGCCCGATCCAGGCCTCCAGCGCCGCACCGGGAATGGCGAGGGCGTAATGCAGCGACCCCTGCCCGTCATGCGGCGGGATGGTGCCGCCGGGTACCTCGACCGGCGTGCGCGTATAGCCGCGCTTGAACAGCAGCAGCACGCTCGCCGGCCCGGCATTGTACGCACAGAAGCGCTCGTCGGCGACCATCGGCTTCAGGCCGAGCACGCCCTCGTAGAAGGCGCGCGCCCGCGCGATGTCGTCGACATAGAGGCCGGTCTCCAGCACGCCGGAGAGCGGCGGTGCCGCGCCGTTCGCGACCGCCTCGGCCGCCATGGCGTCACTCCCGTCCGGCGCTCACCACAGATTGAGGGCGAGCCGCGCCTCTTCCGACATCCGGCCCTGGTCCCAGGGCGGATCGAAGGTGAGATTGACATTGACGCCGGAGACGCCGCCGACGCTCGCCACCGCGCCTTCCACCATGCCGGGAAGCTCGGCGGCGGAGGGACAATTCGGCGTGGTCAGCGTCATGTCGACCATGACCTGCCGGTCGTCGGCGATGTCGACCTTGTAGATCAGGCCGAGCTCGTAGATGTCGACCGGGATCTCCGGATCGTAGACCGTCTTCAGCGCCGCGACGATGTCGTCGGTCAGCCGGTCCAGCTCCTCCTGCGGGATCGTCGATTCGATGGCCGGCATGTTCGGCGCGTCGGTGGATGCAGTGTCGCTCATGCGAACAGGTCCTGAGCCTTGACGAGGGCGTCGGCCAGACGGTCGACTTCCTCATGGGTGTTGTACAGCGCGAACGACGCCCGGCACGTCGCTGTTACACCATATCGCGCCAGAAGCGGCATTGCGCAATGGGTGCCGGCGCGGACCGCCACACCGGCGCGGTCGATGATGGTGGCGATGTCGTGCGGATGCGCGCCCTTCACGTCGAAGGCAAAGATCGCCCCCTTGCCCGGCGCATCGCCATAGATCTGCACCGAGTTGATCGCCGAGAGCCGCTGCCGGGCATAGGCGCCGAGCGAGGCCTCGTGCGCGGCGATGCGCTCGCGGCCGAGGCTCTCCATATAGACCAGCGCCTCGCCGAGGCCGATGGCCTGCACGATCGGCGGGGTGCCGGCCTCGAAGCGGTGCGGCGGCTCGCCATAGGTGACGCCGTCCTCGGTAACGGTGCGGATCATCTCGCCGCCGCCCTCATAGGGAGGCAGCTTTTCCAAGAGCGCCCGCTTGCCGTAGAGCACGCCGATGCCGGTCGGCCCGTAGAGCTTGTGGCCGGTGATGCCGTAGAAATCGACGCCGAGGTCCTGCACGTCGACGGGCATGTGCACCGCCGCCTGCGCGCCGTCGACCACCACCACCGCGCCGGCCTCATGGGCGAGGCGGGCGATCTCCTTGATCGGCGTCACCGTTCCCAGCACGTTCGACATGTGGGTGACGGCGACGATCTTGGTGCGCTCGGTGAGCAGGCCCTTGAACGCCTCGAGGTCGAAGGCGCCGTCTTCCGTGACCGGCGCCCACTTGATCACCGCACCCTTGCGCTCGCGCAGATAGTTCCACGGCACGATGTTCGAGTGGTGCTCCATGATGGAGAGCACGATCTCGTCGCCTTCCTTGATCGACTGGCCGAGCGAGGAAGCGACGAGGTTGATGGCGCCGGTGACGGAGCGCGTGAAGATCACCTCTTCCAGCGTCGGCACGTTGAGGAAGGCGCGGCAGCGCTCGCGCGCCTGCTCATAGGCCTCGGTCATCGCATTGGCGAGATAGTGCAGGCCGCGATGGACGTTGGAATATTCGTTCTCATAGGCGTAGCGCATGCGGTCCAGCACCTGGACCGGCTTCTGCGCCGAGGCCGCGTTGTCGAGATAGACCAGCGGCTTGCCATAGACGAGCTTGGACAGGATCGGAAAATCCTGCCGCACGCGCGCGACGTCATAGGTGCCGTTGGCGACGGCGGGGTGGGATGCGACCGGCTCGGTCATGTTGCGGCCCCTCCAGAGGGCGTCATCCCGCCCGCCTGTCGCGGGATCCGGGATCGCGGGCCGATGATCGGCCCTTCACGAAAGACCGATCCCGGATCGCGGCACGCCGCGTCCGGGACGACGATGTCGGGCATGCGGCGGGATCAGGCCCGCGCCTTCAGCCACGCCTCGGCGCGCTCGACCAGCGCGTCGCGAAGCTCGTCATTGGCGACCGTCTCGATGGCCTCGCCGACGAAGGCCTGCACCAGCAGGCTCTGCGCTTCCTTCAGCGGGATGCCGCGGGCGCGCAGATAGAACAGGAGGTCGTCGTCGATCGCGCCGCAGGTGGCACCATGGCCGCAGGCGACGTCGTCGGCGAAGATCTCCAGCTCCGGCTTGTTGTCCATCTCGGCGTCGTCGCCGAGCAGCAGCGCGCGGCTCATCATGCGGCCATCGGTCTTCTGGGCCGGCTGACGCACCACGATCTTGCCCTGGAACACGCCGCGCGTGCTGTCGTCGAGCACGTGCTTGAACAGCTCGCGGCTCTCGCAGCCCGTGGTCTGGTGATCGACGAACAGCGTCGAATCCGCGTGCTGGCGGCCCTTGAGCAGGATGGCGCCGTTGAACGACACCGCGCTGTCGGCCCCGTTCAGGCGGGCATAGAGCGAGGTGCGCGTCACCGCCGCGCCCGAGGTGAAGGTGAAGGCGTTCAGCTTCACGGCCTTGCCGACCTCGAACAGCAGCGTCGACAGGTGGAGCGCGTTGGCGCCCTCCTCCTGCACGCGCACCAGGTCGAGGCTCGCCTCGTCGGCGACCACGAACTCGGTGGCGCTGTTCACCTGATAGGCGACGCCTTCCGGACCCTCGAAGCTCTCGGCATAGGTGAGGCTGGCCCCCTCGCCGAGCACGACGAGGTTGCGCGCGAAGCTCGCCGCCGCCTTGCCGGAGAACACGTGCGCGACATGGATCGGCCGCTCGATGACGGCGCCCGGCGCGACGGAGATCGCCACGCCGTCGGCCGCCAGCGCGGTGTTGAGAGCCAGCGCCGCGTCATAGCGGCCGGTCTCCAGCGTGCCGAGCCGGGCGATGAGGTCGCCGCCGGCCGCCAGCGCGGTGGCCAGCGGCTGGACGGTCAGCCCCGGCTCCAGATCGGCAAGGTCGGACAGCTCCGGCACCACCGCGCCATTGGCGACGACGATGCGGCGCGCGCCGGTGTCGATCAGCAGGCGCGCATGCGCTTCCACCTGCGCCGACTGCGCCGGCGAGGAGATCGGCAGCGCCTCGCGCATCAGCGTGCGCAGGTCGGTGTACTTCCACTCCTCCACCCGGCGGTGGGGAAGGCCGTTGTCGTTGAAGGCCTTGGCGGCCGCCTCGCGCAGCGCGACGATGCGCGCGCCGCCGCTCGACGGCAGGTTCTTGAGCTCACCCGACAGGCCCTGCTCGGCCGGGGTGCGCATCGGACGGATTTCGGCGTTCATCTCGATCCCCTCACGCCGCGTCCTGCTGATACTCGGCATAGCCATTGGCTTCGAGTTCCAGCGCCAGCTCCTTGCCGCCCGAGCGCACGATGCGGCCCTTGTGCATGACATGCACGAAGTCCGGCACGATGTGGTTCAGGAGGCGCTGGTAGTGGGTGATGACGATCATGCCGCGCTCCGGCGAGCGCAGCGCATTCACGCCTTCCGAGACGATCTTCAGCGCGTCGATGTCGAGGCCGGAATCGGTCTCGTCGAGAATGGCGATCTTCGGCTCGAGGATGGCCATCTGCAGGATCTCGGCGCGCTTCTTCTCGCCGCCGGAGAAGCCGACATTGACGCCGCGCTTCAGCATGTCCTGCGAGATGCCGAGGCCGGCGGCCTTCTCCTTCACCAGACGCAGGAAGTCCGGCGTGGAGATCTCTTCCTCGCCGCGCTTCTTGCGCTGGGCGTTCAGCGCCGAGCGCAGGAAGGTCATGGTGGCGACGCCGGGCACCTCGATCGGGTACTGGAAGGCGAGGAACACGCCCTTCGCGGCGCGCTCGTCGATTTCCATCTCCAGGAGGTCCTCGCCGTTGAGCGTCACCGAACCCTCGGTGACCTCATAGTCGTCCTTGCCGGCGAGGATGTAGGACAGCGTTGACTTGCCCGAGCCGTTCGGCCCCATGATGGCGTGGACTTCGCCGGGATTTACCTTCAGCGACAGGCCCTTGAGAATTTCCTTGCCGTCCTCGCCCTCGATCTTGGCGTGGAGGTTGTCGATGTCGAGCATGGCCATTTCAATCGTTCCGTTCATTTGGGCGCGGCGTCCTGCGCCGTGCGGCCGGGCGCGCCGAGTGTTCGAATGGGGCGAAGCGTCCCGGCGGTCCGGGACGCCAGAGGGGCGTCAGCCCACCGAGCCTTCGAGGCTCACCGAGATCAGCTTCTGCGCCTCGACCGCGAACTCCATCGGGAGCTGCTGCAGCACGTCCTTGACGAAGCCGTTGACGATCAGCGCGGTGGCTTCCTCGGGATCGAGGCCGCGCTGGCGGCAGTAGAACAGCTGGTCCTCGGAGATCTTCGAGGTGGTCGCCTCGTGCTCGAAATGCGCCGACGCGTTCTTGCTCTCGATATAGGGCACGGTGTGCGCCCCGCACTGGTCGCCGATCAGCAGACTGTCGCAATTCGTGAAGTTGCGCGCGTTGGTCGCCTTGCGGTGCGCCGAGACGAGGCCGCGATAGGTGTTGTCCGAGCGGCCGGCGGCGATGCCCTTGGAGATGATGCGGCTCGACGTGTTCTTGCCGAGATGGATCATCTTGGTGCCGCTGTCGACCTGCTGGCGGCCATTGGAGATGGCGATCGAGTAGAACTCGCCCTGGCTCTCGTCGCCGCGCAGAATGCAGCTCGGATATTTCCAGGTGATCGCCGAACCGGTCTCCACCTGCGTCCAGGAGATCTTGGAGCGGTCGCCGCGGCAGTCGCCGCGCTTCGTCACGAAGTTGAAGATACCGCCCTTGCCCTCGCTGTCGCCCGGATACCAGTTCTGGACGGTGGAGTACTTGATCTCGGCATCGGCCAGCGCCACCAGCTCGACCACGGCGGCGTGCAGCTGGTTCTCGTCGCGCATCGGCGCGGTGCAGCCTTCGAGGTAGCTCACATAGGAGCCCTCGTCGGCGATGATCAGCGTGCGCTCGAACTGGCCGGTGTTGCGCTCGTTGATGCGGAAATAGGTCGACAGCTCCATCGGGCAGCGCACGCCCTTCGGGATGTAGACGAAGGAGCCGTCGGAGAACACCGCCGAGTTCAGCGTCGCGAAGAAGTTGTCGGTCACCGGCACCACGGAACCGAGATACTTCTTCACCAGCTCGGGATGCTCACGCACCGCCTCGGAGATCGGCATGAAGATCACGCCGGCCTTGGCGAGCTCTTCCTTGAAGGTGGTTGCCACCGACACCGAATCGAACACCGCGTCCACCGCGACCCGAGCTCTTCCACTCCCCTCGCCGCCGGTGCTCTCGATGCCGAGCAGCGCGTCGCGCTCGCGCAGGGGAATGCCGAGCTTCTCATAGGTGGCGAGGATTTCCGGGTCGATCTCGTCGATCGACTTCGGGCCCGCCTTCTGCTTGGGCGCGGCGTAGTAATAGAGCTCCTGGTAGGGGATCGGCGGATAGTCGACCCGCGCCCACTTGGGCTCCGGCATGGTCTGCCAGCGGCGGAAGGCGTCGAGACGCCATTCCAGCAGCCATTCGGGCTCGCCCTTCTTGGCCGAGATGAAGCGGACGGTGTCCTCGTCCAGTCCCTTCGGCGCCTTCTCCGACTCGATGTCGGTGAAGAACCCGTATTTGTACTGATCGACGTCGATGGAGCGGACCTGCTCCACTGTCTCCTGTACGGCCGGCATCGTCTCATCTCCTCTCCGCGCGGGGTCAAGGCCCGCGGGTTCAGGTCACCACGTCACGTCTCGCATCGGGCGGTGCCGCATGGGCGCCGCCGAATCGTCCGGCCGGCGGCACCCGGGCGCCGCAGCCGATCTCCCCTCACGCCGCCCTTGTGCGGCGAGAAAGGTTCGGGACCACCCGGCGGAACACGCCGAGCGCCCGGTCAACATCCTCTTCCCGGCTCGACCATCCGAAGGACAGCCGGAACGCCGAACGGGCGATGCGCTCGGGCACGCCCATGGCCGCGAGCACATGCGACGGCCCGATCTTGCCCGACGAACAGGCGGCACCGGCGCTCACCGACAATCCGGCGAGATCGAGCGCGATCACCGCCGTCTCGGCCGGTACCCCCGGCAGGGCGAAGCACGAGGTGTTGGGCAGGCGATCGACATCGCCGACCAGCAGCACCAGCTCCGGGAACTCGCACCTTAGAGCGTCTTCAAGCCTTTCGCGCAAGCCGCCAATGCGACTGATTTCACCATCGAGCGCCAGCTGCGCGCTTTTCGCCGCCACACCGAAGGCGACGATGGCGGGGGCGTTCTCGCTGCCGGCCCGCCGGCCGCGCTCCTGGCCGCCGCCGGCGAACACCGGCGCGGGGCGCAGATCCGGGTCGGCAAGCACCAGCGCACCGGAGCCCGGCGCGCCGCCGATCTTGTGGGCCGACACCGAAATCGCGTCGACGCCGAGCTCGGCGATATCGATGCGGATGCGACCGGCCGCCTGCACGGCATCGGTATGGACGAGCCCTCCATGGGCATGGACGCGCCGCGCGGCTTCCGCCACCGGCTGGATCACCCCGGTCTCGTTGTTTGCCAGCATCAGCGACAGCAGCACCCGGCGCCCGGCTTCCGCATGGACGGCGAGCGCCGCGTCGAGCGCCTCGAGCCGCAACCGGCCGCGTGCGTCCACCGGCAGGATTTCCACCTTGTCGGCGGCAAAGCGGTGGCCGCGCAGCACGGCGGCATGCTCGACCGCGCTGGTCAGCAGCACGTCGCAGGCGAGCGGCTCGCCCCCACGCTGGTAGTCCGGCGTCAGCGCCAGCGCGTCGGCCTCGGTGCCGCCGGCAGTGAACACCACGCCGCGCGCATCGCCGCCGACCAGGGCGGCGACCGCGCCGCGCGCCTCCTCGATGCGGGCGCGCGTCGCCCGCCCCTCGCCATGGATGGCCGAGGCATTGCCGGTGGCGAAAAGCGCGGCAGTCAGCGCTTCCGCCGCCTCCGGACGCACCGGAGCGGTGGCATTGTGGTCGAGATAGGTACGTTCGTTCATCGCAGCCCGGTTCGGTCTGTCAGCGCCTGCCTGCTCATATAGTAAAACATTGCCGCTTTCGCTGCGGCTCCCGTTGATTTGCTTGCAAACCAAACCCATCTCATTCATAGCTTCGGCTCCGCAAACTCCGCGGGCGGCGCCAGCATGGTTGCACTGAAGTCATATACAACCATGCGTAGAAGTTTAGAATTATTCTAATAATTTAGGGATCACACCCTATGTCGTCAAGGCGCTCGCGGTATTATGTACACCTGCAGGAAAATTGAAACGGCGGCCATCTGCCTTGGCTGCCCGCCTGCGCAGGGCGGCGGCCGCGCCGCCCGCATCTAGGATCACACGCTTCATGCCCGAGGTCATCTTCACCGGCGAGAAAGGGCGTCTCGAAGGGCGGTACCAGCCGGCCAAGCAGCGCCACGCGCCGATAGCCATCATCCTGCACCCGCACCCGCAGTTCGGCGGCACGATGAATAACCCGGTGGTCTACAACCTCTACTACCAGTTCGTGAATCGCGGCTTCTCGACCCTGCGCTTCAATTTCCGCGGCGTCGGCCGTTCGCAGGGCTCCTTCGACCACGGCCAGGGCGAGCTCGCCGATGCCGCCGCCGCGCTCGACTGGGCGCAGTCGATCAACCCGGACGCGCGCGCCTGCTGGATCGCCGGCTTCTCCTTCGGCGCCTGGATCGGCATGCAGCTGCTGATGCGCCGGCCGGAGGTGGAAGGCTTCATCTCGGTTGCCGCCCCCGCGAACCTCTACGACTTCTCCTTCCTCGCCCCCTGCCCGTCCTCCGGCCTGTTCGTCCATGGCGACAAGGACGCGGTGGTGCCGTTCTCGGCGGTGAACACGCTGGTGGAGAAGCTGAAGACGCAGAAGGGCATCGTCATCGAGCAGCAGACCGTGCCCGGCGCCAACCACTTCTTCGACAACCGGACCGAGGAACTGACCGAGCTGATCGGCGGCTATCTCGACCGGCGCCTGCCGGACACCCGCAAGAGCGAAACCGCCGCCTGAGCGGAACGCGCACGGCCCTGACAAGCAAAAAGCCCGGCTCGCGCCGGGCTTTTCGTTTTCGGGAGACGCGAGGACCCGGAAGAGACGGCTCAGTTGAGCACGAGGCGGTCCGGATTGGTCACCGTCACGCTGTCGCCGCGACGGGCGATCTCGACGAGGCCACCAGCCGCGCCCTCGGGGCCGGGCACGGAGAAGCTCACCGCCTGCTCGGGCTGCAGCGTGGCAGCGACACGGATCGGCGCACCGCCGCCGACGCTCAGCGTGGCGACGACGTGGTAGCCGTCCTGCTGCGGGGTGTAATAGGCGATGCCGCGCACATAGCCGATGTTGATGGTCTGTGCCGTCGCGGGACGCACATTGCCCTTCTCGGCGGCGAAGCCGGGGGCGATGAAGGCGACGGCAAGAAGCCCACCCGCCAAGGCGAGGGGCAGAATGTCACGGGAGAAGCTGCGCATCTCGATTGCTCCAAGTTCTGTCCAGGCGTGTTGATCAGAAGCTGCCTGCCTGGCGAGCCGGACTTCCGGGAGCCCGTAAGATACGCATTTTATTGTGCGACGCACCGTCAGTTTGCGCATCGCACCATTGCGTTTAAGGAATACTTCGCACGTATCCTGGTATATTAAGCTTTTCTGAACGATCGCTTCAGCTTTGCTTCAGCCCTCCCCGCGCACCCCGCCGGGCCTCACTTCAGCGGTAGGCAGACGCCTCCAGGCATCGGCGCCGGCACCCCGGTGGTGGTGGGGAAGCTGAGCGGCAGCCCCTTCAGCGACCGCACCGCCAGGAACCCGAAGGCCTGCGCTTCCATCGCGTCGGAGGACAGGCCGACCGCATCGGCCGGCGTCACCTCCACCCCGAGCCGCTCGGCCAGCATGGCGAGCAGCGTCGGGTTATGGGCGCCACCGCCGGCGGCCACAACCGCCCGCGGGCGTCGCGGCAGCAACGGCAGCGCCGCCGCCACCGTCGCGGCGCTGAGCGCGGTCAGCGTCGCCGCGCCATCCTCGGTGCTGCGCCCCGCCAGCCCGGCATGTTCCGCCACGAAGGCCTTGAAATCGTTGCGATCGAGCGATTTCGGCGGCTTTTGCGCGAAGAAGGGATGCGCCAGCAGCCGCGCCAGCGCCGCCGCATCGACCTTTCCTGCCGCCGCGCAAGCGCCGTCGGCATCCACCGGCACGCCGGTGCGTTCCTTCATGAAGTCGTCGACCAGCGCGTTGGCGGGGCCGGTGTCGAAGGCGATCGGGTCGTTCTCCCCGTCGACATAGGTGATGTTGGCCACCCCGCCGAGATTGAGGAACAGCACCGGCAGCGCCAGGCCCAGCCCTTTGGCCAGCGCGGCGTGATAGACCGGCACCAGCGGCGCCCCCTGCCCGCCCGCCGCGACATCCGCGGCGCGCAGATCGTAGACCAGCTTGGCGCCCGGCCGCAGCCCCGCCGCCCGCAAGGCTTTCGCCAGTACCGGGCCGTCGCCGAGCTGCACGGTGAGCGCGATCTCCGGCCGGTGCAGCACGGTCTGCCCGTGAAAACCGACCACCTGCGCACCCGCCGCCTGCGGATGCGTGGCGACGAAGCGCGCCACCGCCTCGCCGTGGCGGGCGGTCAGCATCAATTCGGCCTCCGCGAGCGCACCCGGTCGGGCCGTGCGGTCCGTCAGCGGCTTCGCATCCTCGATGGCCCGCACCAGCAGTGCCCGGTCCGCCGGCGCATAGGGATAGGTGGCGGCGGGCCCGAAGCCGGCGACGCTTTCGCCGTCGGTCTCGATCAGCGCCACGTCGACGCCATCAAGCGAGGTGCCGCTCATCAGCCCGATTGCCGTTACCGGTTCCGCCATCTCGCCCTCCCGGCGTGCATGTACCGCCCGAAGCTGCTACATGACGCGCCCGATCCTTTACCCCTCCTTACCATGGCATTGACGCCGGCAGGCCCGACATGACGACGTTCCGTTCCGACTTTCTGCGCACCCTTACCGAGCGCGGCTTCGTCCACCAGATCTCGGACCCCGAGGGGCTCGACAAGCTGTTCGCCACGGAAACCGTCACCGCCTATATCGGCTTCGACCCCACGGCGCCGAGCCTGCATGCCGGCGGCCTGATCCAGATCATGATGCTGCACTGGCTGCAGGCGACCGGCCACCGCCCGGTCTCGCTCATGGGCGGCGGCACCGGCATGGTGGGCGACCCCTCCTTCAAGGAGGAGGCGCGCAAGCTGATGACGGTCGAGACCATCGAGGACAACATCGCCTCGATCAAAAAGGTGTTCGCCAACTACCTCACCTATGGCGACGCCCCCACCGGCGCCATGATGATCAACAATGCCGAATGGCTGCGCGGCCTGAACTACCTCGAGTTCCTGCGTGACGTCGGCCGGCACTTCTCGGTCAACCGCATGCTGTCCTTCGACAGCGTGAAGATGCGGCTCGACCGCGAGCAGTCGCTGTCCTTCCTCGAATTCAACTACATGATCCTGCAGGCCTACGATTTCGTCGAGCTGTCGCAGCGCTATGGCGTGCGCCTGCAGATGGGCGGCTCCGACCAGTGGGGCAACATCGTCAACGGCATCGATCTCGGCCACCGCATGGGCACGCCGCAGCTCTACGCCCTGACCTCGCCGCTGCTCACCACCGCGTCGGGCGCCAAGATGGGCAAGTCGCTCTCCGGCGCGGTGTGGCTGAACGCCGACCTGCTCGGCCCCTACGAGTTCTGGCAGTACTGGCGCAACACCGAGGACGCCGACGTCTCGCGCTTCCTCAAGCTCTACACCACCCTGCCGATGGACGAGATCGCCCGGCTGTCCGCACTGGGCGGCGCCGAGATCAACGAGGTGAAGAAGATCCTCGCCACCGAGGTCACCGCCATGCTGCATGGCCGCGCGGCGGCCGAAGCGGCGGCCGAGACCGCGCGCAAGACCTTCGAGGAAGGTGGGCTGTCCGCCGATCTGCCGACCGTCGAGGTGCCGACCGCCGAGCTCGAGGCCGGCATCGGCGTGCTCAGCGTCTTCGCCGAGAAGACCGGCCTCGTCGCCTCCAATGGCGAGGCGCGCCGGCAGATCAAGAGCGGCGGCCTCAAGGTGAACGACGCCGTCGTCACCGACGACAAGGCGGTGATCAGCCCCCGTGACCTTACTGCCGAGGGCGTGGTGAAGCTCTCCTTCGGCAAGAAGAAGCACGTGCTGCTGAAGCCGGTGTGAGCGGATCGCCGGCACAAAGATGAAAAGGCCGGGCATTGCCCGGCCTTTTTCGTTCCAGCCGCTCTTCGTTCCGGCACGCCTCGCGGCTAGCGGGTCGGGATCACCGCCGGCGGCGTCGGGTCCGGCGCCTGCCGGTACTCGAAGATCTTGCGCAGGAAGCCCGGCGCCACGGCGGAGATCGGGTTCACCCGCAGCGTCGGCCCGCTCAACGGCCCCACCACCTCGTAGGTGACGCCGACCAGGCCCTCATTCGGCCCGCCGCCGAGGAAGAAGCCGAGCACCGGCAGGCGCGAGAACAGGTTGTTCAGCCCATAGGCCGGCACATAGGTGCCCTGGATCGAGATGCGGTCGCGCGCGGAGTCGAGCGAGCCGTCGAAGGTCGAGCCGACCGCCGGGCCCCACACCACGCCGTCGCGCAGCGTGAGCAGCTCGGCCGAGCGGGTGAAGCTCACCTGCAGCTTCTTGAAGGTGATGGCCGCGCCGGGCTGCGGACGCCCATTGGCGGCGGTGGCCGGCGCAGCGGCGATCAGCCGGTCCAGCCCCGCCTCGCCACGCACCACGAAGTCGCGCATGTTGATGACGCCGTTCTGCGGCGAGCCGTCGCCGGCCGGCGGGTCGACGTCGAGCCACAGGTCGCCGCCATAGATGCGCGAATAGAAGTTGATGAAGCGCAGCAGTGCGCCGGCGTCGGTCGTCGCCACCCGCATCACCCGCGAGCCGCCGGCGCCGTTCATGATCTGCCCGGTCACGCCGCCGTCGCGGCCGACCAGCGCGCCGAGCGAGAAGCTGCGCAGCGCCCCGTCGCGCCGCGACAGCTTCAGCACCGCCTCGCGCATGGTCTCGCCATTATTGCCGACCACCACGTTGAGATTGACGTCGATATCGACGTCCGCCGGCTTGGCCTGGTCGGTATTGCCGGCGATCGGCGCCTCCAGGAGGTTCTTGAGGAAGGCGCGGGCCTCGATCACCTCGCCGCGCACGGTGATGCGCGTCACCGAACCGGCCTGCTCGACCTTCACGCTCGCCTTGTCGCCGTCCGAGAGCTGGAAGGTGGGCAGATCGGCGCCGACCGGCACGCCCTTGGCGTCGAGCGTCACCACGCCGCGTATGTTCACCCCGGAACCCGAGACCACCAGATTGTCGAGCTTGGAGCCGTCCTCGGTCTTGGTGAGCTTGGCGGTGAGCCGCGCCGGCTTGCCGGCCGGCTTCGACCAGCCCGGCACCAGTTCGGCGAGGCGCGCCTTGGTCAGGTCGACATCGACATCCGCGCTCACCTTGCCATTCGCCGAGGTGGTGCCGTTCAGCTTCACCGCCACCGTGCCGCCGAGGCCGGCGAGGTCGAGATCGAGCTTGTCGCGCGACGCCTGGTCGAGCGTCGCCGCCAGGGTGAAGGAAGCGTCCCCCTTGGCGGGCATCGTGTAGTCGAAGCTGATCGGCGCACCGGCGAGCTTGCCGTCACCGCGGAAGACACTGGCCTGCGGCGTCACGAAGACCCGGACATCGGCGTCGTCGATGTCGTGGCCGAGCACCATCTTGTCGGCCGAGAAATCGTTCAGCGTGGCCTCGAAGGCGAAGTCGACATCGGACGGCTTGATGTCGTTCGACAGGCGGATATTGATCTGCGCCACGCCCTGGAAATCGCCCGACACCGTCGCCGGATCGAGCGGCGAGGCCGCCGCGTGGCTGCGCAGCGACGACAGGTTGGCCACCTCCGCCATTCCGGCGGCGGGACCGCTGAGCGCGATGCGGATCTTGGCGTTCGGCGTCTTCGGCGCGGTATCGGGAATGTCGAACACGCCCTCGGACAGCGCCAGCTTGCGCCCGGCCGGCGTCTGCAGGCCGGCCTTGGCGACGTCGACATGGGCGGTGCGACCGGTCACATGCACGCGGACATCGGCGCCGGTGACCGGCGCCAGATCCGGGAGCACCCGGAAGGAACCCTGGCCGGCGACGATGTCGATGCGCAGCGCATCGTCGGCCAGCGGGATGTCGGAATTGCCGATGGAGGACAGCGGCGCGTTCAGCGCAATCTCGGCGCGGCTGACCTCGCCGGACACCACGTTGTCGTGCACCCAGTTCCGTACTTCCGGCGCCGCCAGCACCGGCCAGATCCGCTTGAGCGTGGTGGCCGAGGTCGGCGTGGTCGAGACATTCAGATTGAGCGCCGGCGCCGGACCGGCGAGCTCCAGCCCGCCACCGACGGTGATCTCGCCCTGCGTGCCGGTGACCTTGGCGGAATCGATGCCGAGGCTCTTCGCCTTGGGATCGAAATGCAGGTCGAGGGCGATGTTGTCGGCGACGAAGGGCGGCTCCTTCTCGGAGAACGGGCCGCCGCCGCCGAGGCTGCCCTTGCCGCGGGTGGCGTGCAGCGTCCAGACGCCGTCGGCGGTCTGCGGCAGATTGATATCGGCGGCGATGTCGAGGTCGAGCGGTCCGGCATGGATGGCGAGCGGCTTGATGGCGATCCGGCGGGCATGCGGGTCAAAGGCGAAATCCAGCGCCACCTCGTCGATGATCATGCGGCCGAGCTTGTCCTTGCCGAGCTGCAATTCGCCGGCGCCGACCAGCATCCGGCCGCTCGATCCGACGAGGTCGCCATGCTCGTCGATCTGCGCGTGAATCTCGCCGGACAGCGGCGAGGTGGCGACGAGGTCGGCGTCCGCCATGCCGGCGGCGATCATCAGGTCGCGCGGCGCGAGGTCGCGGACGGCGACATCGATGTCGCGGCGCCCGTTCACCATCGGCGCGATGGTGGCCTGCGCCGACCACGGACCGTCCGCGCCGCCGGCGCGCAGGTCGAAGGTCATGCCGCCGGCCGCCGGGCGGGTGAGGCTGATGTCGATGTCGTTGAATACCCAGCTGCGCCCGCTCACCTCGCTACGCAGCGTCAGCGTGCCGTCCTTCAGGCCGATGTCGGACAATCCACCGCCGTCGAGCCCGCCACGGTCGAGCCCGTCGGCCAGTGCCGCGAGGCTGGCGAGGCGGATCGGCCCGATCGGCGGCGCCTCGCTGGTCGGCGCGGCCGCGGGTCCGCCCGACGACGTCGGCGTGGAGGGGACGACCGCGGAATTCGGGGTCCCGGAAGGCGACGCGGTGGAAGAGGGCGTAGCGGAGGCGCCGGGACCGGCCGCCGCCGCGTGGATCGGCTTGGCGTTCTCGCCGGTGGAAACCGTCAGCTCGCCATTGGCGGTGACCCAGACCTGCAGCTTGACGCCGATCAGGTCGATGCGCTTCGGCCCGGCCATCCACGGCATCAGGCGGTCCTGCATCGCGATCTCGGCCTGCGGTGCCGAGGCGATGACGTCGCCATTATCGTCGCGCACCTCGATGTCGTTGACGCGCAACGTCATGCCGCCGGGCGCCGCGCCATTGGAGACGATCTCGCCGATCGACACCGTGCGGCCGGCGCCGAGGCGCTCGGAAAGCGCCCTCTCGACATAGGGACGGGCGACGTTCACCGTCACCAGCCCGGTGGAGAACAGCACATAGACGGTGAGGAAGGCGGCGATGAAGAGACCGGCCATGCAGCCGAGCGACCAACTGCAGACGCGCACCCAGCGCCGGCCACGGCGCGGTGCCTCGCAGACGCGCGTCACCCGCCGCAGGCGCGGGCGCTTTACCGGGCCAGCGCGCCCGTCGGCTCTGCGCGTCATCCTCTCGACCATCTACCGCCCGAATCTCCGCATGTGGATGATAGCGCCTGAGCCGGGCTTATCGCGACATCCTGTCTGTTTCTTGTCCGCCGGCAAATCTATGACGGTGGCTGGCTTTGCCGAGCGCGGCTTCGCCGCAAAACCCGACGAAAGGAAGGCAAATGAGCACCATCACCGCCGGTGAACCGGCTCCCGATTTCGCACTGCCCGGTGACGACGGCAAGACCGTCCGCCTCGCCGATTACCGGGGCCGCAAGCTGGTGCTGTACTTCTATCCGCGGGCCAGCACGCCGGGCTGCACCATCGAGGCGCATGACTTCAACCGTTTGCTGCCGGACTTCACGGCGGCCAACACCTCGGTGCTCGGTGTTTCCGCCGATCCAGCCAAGGCGCTGGTGAAATTCCGCGACAAGGAGTGCCTCGCCTTCCCGCTCGCCACCGACGAGACCCACGACATGCTCGCCGCCTATGGCGTCTGGGGCGAGAAGAGCATGTACGGCAAGACCTTCATGGGCATCGAGCGCACCACGCTGCTGATCGACGCCGAAGGCCGCATCGCGCAGGTCTGGCCGAAGGTGAAGGTCGCGGGCCATGCCGAGGAAGTGCTCGCCGCGGCACAGGCTCTCTGAGAAACGGCATCCGCCGGCACAGCCGGCGGATTCGCCTCAGTCGACGTCGTCGACGCTCGCCGGGCCGCCGCCATAGGCGCGCTGGGCGAGCGCGGCCTCCATGAACGGGTCGAGGTCGCCGTCCAGCACTTCCTGCGGCGTGCCGGAGGTGACGCCGGTGCGCAGGTCCTTCACCAGCTGGTAGGGCTGCAGCACATAGGAGCGGATCTGGTGGCCCCAGCCGATATCGGTCTTGGCGGCCTGGTCGGCGGCGGCCTGCGCCTCGCGCTTCTTCAGCTCCAGCTCGTAGAGCTTGGCGCGCAGCATCTCCCACGCGGTAGCGCGGTTCTTGTGCTGCGAGCGGTCGCCCTGCGCCACCACCGCGATGCCGGTGGGAATGTGGGTGAAGCGCACCGCCGATTCGGTCTTGTTGACGTGCTGGCCGCCGGCGCCGCCCGAACGCATGGTGTCGACGCGCAGGTCGCTTTCCTTGATGTCGACGACGATGCGGTCGTCGATCACCGGATAGACGTCGACGCTTGAGAACGAGGTCTGGCGACGCGCATTCGAATCGAAGGGCGAGATGCGCACCAGCCGGTGCACGCCGCCCTCGGTCTTCAGCCAGCCATAGGCGTTGTGGCCCTTCACCAGGATGGTGGCGGACTTGATGCCGGCGGTCTCACCGCCGGTCTCGTCCACCAGCTCCACCTTGAAGCCGCGCCGTTCCGCCCAGCGCGTGTACATGCGCAAGAGCATCAGCGCCCAGTCCTGGCTGTCGGTGCCGCCGGCGCCGGCATGGACTTCGAGATAGCTATCATTGGCGTCGGCCTCGCCGGAGAGCAGCGCCTCCAGCTGGCGGCGCGCCACTTCCGCCTTCAGCCGCTGGAGCGCCTCGGCGGCCTCGTCGACGATGGAGGCGTCGCCCTCCATCTCGCCGAGCTCGATCAGCTCGACATTGTCGGCGAGCTCGCGGTTGATGCGCTCGATGGCCCCGAGGCCGTCCTCCAGCGTGCCGCGCTCCTGCATCAGCTTCTGCGCGCGCTCCGGATCGTTCCAGAGATTGGGATCCTCCGCCATGGCATTGAGCTCGGCGAGGCGGGCTTTGGAACGGTCGAAATCGATGTGCTGCCGGAGCAGCCCGGCGGCTTCGCGGATTTCGTCGACGCTCGCGGCGAGGTCGGCGCGCATGATGGACACTCTCGAACGCAGGGAGAAAGGCGGCGGAAAATAGAGAGGAAGGGCGGCACTGTAAACGCCTCTCCTCTCCTGCCGTCGCCGCTCGTCCACGAGGCGGTCAGGACAACCGGTGGAGACACCCGCCTCCGCCGTCTAGGAATGGCGGCCGGACGTTAGTCCCGGCCGCGCGCGGCGAGCATCAGGTCGCGCGAGATCGGCTTTTCCGGCTCGGAGCGCAGCACCAGCGACGTCGTCACCTCGCCGAAGCGGCCGATGGAATCGACGATGACAGCCAGATGCTCCGGCGCCGGCACGATGGCCTTCAGCACGAAGCAGTCATTGCCGGTGACGCGATGCACCTCGACGACATAAGGCAGTTGCTCGAAAGCCCTGAGGCAGGCGGCGATATGTTCATGCGCCGTCTTGAGCCGGATGATGGCGGTCATCCGCAGTCCGACGGCAGCGAGGTCGATGCGCGCGCCATAGCCGGCGATGACGCCGCGCTCCTCCAGCCGTTTCACCCGCTCGGACACCGCCGGCTGGGAGAGGCCGATGCGGCGGCCCAGCTCGGAGAGCGGCAGGCGCCCGTCCTGCTGCAAGGCCTCGAGGATATCGAGATCGCGCTCGTCGAGCCCGGTCACCGCCGGGCGGAATCCCGGAAGACGGGCGCCGGGAAAGTCGCGCCTTGAATCCATAAGCAGAACTCCATTTTCGCCGATGGATCAGCATGGCACCGCCCGGCGGCATTTGCCATGTTGCCGGGGCGGGCCGTGCCCGCCAGCCCCTTCCCGAACCGGTGCGGAGAGCCCTGCGCCGCCCCGCATCCTGTTGCACCTATCCTGTTGGACGGAGCCCACCATGCGCCTCATCGGCATGCTCGATTCGCCCTATGTCCGGCGCGTCGCGATCTCCCTGAAGCTGCTGCGCCTGCCCTTCGAGCATGAGCCGGTGTCGGTGTTCCGGCATTTCGATGCCTTCGCCGCGATCAACCCGGTCGTGAAGGCCCCGACCCTCATCACCGATGCGGGCGTGGTGCTGATGGATTCGACGCTGATCCTGCAACATGCCGAGCGCCTCGCCGACCCGGCGCTGACGCTGGAGCCTGCCGACCTCGCCGCCCATGCCCGCGCCCAGCGGCTCGTCGGCCTGGCGCTGGCCGCCTGCGAGAAGACGGTGCAGATCGTCTACGAGCATGAATTGCGGCCGCAGGAAAAGCGCCACGAGCCCTGGCTCGCCCGCGTGCGCGGCCAGTTGCACGCCGCCTACCGGCTGCTGGAGGAGGAGATCGGCCCCGGCGAGGGCTGGCTGCTCGGCGAGCGGCCGATGCAGGCGGACATCACCGCCGCGGTGACGCTCGGCTTCATCCATCTGCTGCTGCCGGGCGAGATCGCCGATGCCGACGTCCCACGTCTCGCTGCGCTCGCCGCCCGGGCCGAGGCACTGCCGGAATTCGCCGGCACGCCCATGACGTGATCACGCCATTGCATGATCACGTGATCGAAGACGATCGCGCTGCGCGGGATCGGGAGGCAAACCTTGGCGCGAGGCGGCAGACGCCGCCCCGGCCTCAGTAGAGCCCGCCGGTACCGCTATTGCCGATGGCGCGGTCGGCGTCCGGCGAGACGGTGGTCGGCCGGCCCGACGCGTCGGTGGCGCCGACGATCGAGTAATAGTCGCCCGGCGGCGCGGTACCCGGTTTGAAGGCCTCCAGGATCGACTTCTCGCCCGGCCCGGCGCGCTGGCCGCTCTTCGGATTGATGCGGATCAACTTCATGCCCGGCGGCACGCGGAACGGCACGGCCGGACGGTCGGCCAGCGCCACCTGCATGAAGTCGCGCACCACCGGCGCGGAGATGAGACCGCCGGTCGAGCCCTTGCCCATCGGCTTGGGAGTGTCGAAGCCGAGATAGACCGCCACCACCATGTCCGGGGTGAAGCCGACGAACCAGGCGTCCTTCTCCTCGTTGGTGGTGCCGCTCTTGCCCGCCACCGGCTTGCCGAGCGCTTTGAGCGCCGTGCCGGTGCCGCGCTGGACGACGCCTTCCATCATCGAGACCATCTGGTAGGCGGTCATCGGGTCGAGCACCTGCTCGCGACGGTCGATCAGCGTCGGCTCGGGCTGGTCCTGCCACTGGGCAGCGTCGCAGCCGCGGCATTCGCGCTCGTCATGCTTGTAGATCGTCTTGCCGTAGCGGTCCTGCACACGGTCGATCAGCGTCGGCTTGATGCGCCGGCCGCCATTGGCGAACATCGAATAGCCGCCGGCCATCCGCATCACCGTGGTCTCGCCGGCGCCGAGCGCCATCGACAGCACCGGCAGCAGGTTGTCGTAAATGCCGAAGCGCTTGGCATAGTCGGCGATCACCGGCATGCCGAGATCATTGGCGAGCCGCACCGTCATCACATTACGCGACTGCTCCAGGCCGAAGCGCAGCGTCTGCGGGCCGTAGAACTTGCCGGAATAGTTCTCCGGCCGCCACGTCGCCTGCCCGGCCTGGTTCAGCTCGAACGGTGCGTCGAGCACGATGCTGGACGGGGTATAGCCATTGTCGATCGCCGAGGCGTAGACGAAGGGCTTGAACGAGGAGCCCGGCTGACGCTGCGCCTGTGTCGCGCGGTTGAACTGGCTTTCGTCGAAGGAGAAGCCGCCGGCCATCGCCAGCACGCGGCCGGTCCACGGGTCCATCGCCAGCAGAGCGCCCTCGATCTTGGGCTGCTGGCGCAGGCGCCACTGGTCGGCCTTGCCGTCCACCGGCTCGACATAGACGACGTCGCCGGCCTTGAGCACGGTGTTGACGCCCTTGCGGCCGCGCAGCGCCCACTTCACCCCGTCGGCGGTGATGACGCCGACCTCGCGCTGGTCCGGCAGCTGGCCGGAACGGTCGCGCTGCGGCTGCAGGCCGATGCGCGCCATGTCGGCGTTCGCCTCCAGCACCACGGCGAGGCGCCAGGGAATGTCGCTGAAGGCGCGCACATCGGCGAGGCGGGCGCCCCAGTCGCCGGACACCTCGATGCCGGTGATGGCGCCGCGATAGCCGCGCTGCTCGTCATAGCGCGTCAGGCCGTCGAGCAGCGCCTTCTTGGCCATCTGCTGCAGCTTGGGATTGAGCGTGGTGCGCACCGACAGGCCGCCGCCATACAGCTTGTCCTCGCCATAGCGCTCGAAGATCTCGCGGCGCACTTCCTCGGCGAAATATTCGGCGGAGAAGATGTGCGCGCCGGTCGGGCGCACGGTGACGGCGAGGTCGGTGGCCTTGGCCTTCTCGGCCTGGTCCGCGGTGATGTAGCCGTTCTCGGCCATGCGGTCGATCACCCAGTTGCGACGCTCGACGGCGGCGTCGTGGCGGCGGAACGGGTGATAGTTGTTCGGGCCCTTCGGCAGGGCGGCGAGATAGGCCGCCTCGGCGATGGTGAGCTCGTTCACCGACTTGTCGAAATACAGCAGCGAGGCGGCGGCGACGCCATAGGAGCCGATGCCAAGATAGATCTCGTTGAGATACAGCTCGAGGATCTTGTCCTTGGAATAGGCGCGCTCCATGCGCAGGGCGAGCAGCGCCTCCTTGACCTTGCGGTCGAGCGAGACCTCGTTGGTGAGCAGGAAGTTCTTCGCCACCTGCTGGGTGATGGTCGAGGCGCCCTGCGGCCGCCGGCCGGAGCCGTAATTCTGCAGGAAGGCATAGGCGGCGCGGCCGATGCCGGTCACGTCGATGCCGCCATGCGAATAGAAATTCTTGTCCTCGGCGGAGATGAAGGCGTCCTTCACCAGGTCGGGGATGTTCTGGATCGGCAGATAGAGCCGGCGCTCCTTGGCATATTCGGCCAGCAGCGAGCCGTCCGCCGCGTGGATGCGCGTCATCACCGGCGGCTCGTAGGTCTGCAGCTGGGTGTAGTCCGGCAGGTCCTGCGAGTACTTCCAGACGAAATAGGCCGCCACGGCTCCGCCCACCACGAACACGATGGTGCCGAGAGCGAACAGGAAACCCAAAAACCGCAACAGCAGCCGCATTCGGCCATGACCCCGTAAAGCTTATGCCCCCGCCACGATGCCCCGGCGGGCGCAACGAACCTGTGTCGCCTCCCCGCACCCTGTGCGCAGCAACTATGGCCTTATCGCGGCCGGTGACGCATGGGCGCCGGCAACCGCCTCGTCCAGATTGCCCGGCAGGCCGCCCGACGGGCCGTCTTTCGGCTTCTGGGCGACGAAATAGGCATTGATCGCCGTTGTCATCGCATCGGTGACATTAGATTGCCAGCCTTCCGATGTCATGAGTTCGAGATCCTTGCGGCTGGAAAGATAGCCGAGCTCGAACAGCACCGATGGGACGTCCGGCGCCCGCAGCACGCGGAACCCCGCCGATTTGAGCGGCGATTTGTGCATGCGCGCGGTGGATTCCACATGGTTGGCCAGCGTGCGGGCGAAGACGGCGGAGAAATTGCGCGTCTCGCGCTGGGCGAGATCGAACAGGATGCCGGCGACGTCGGCCGGCTCCTCGGAGAGGTCGAGCCCGGCGATCATGTCGGACTTGTTTTCCGAATCGGCGAGGCGCTGCGCCTCGGAGTCGGAGGCGCGGTCGGACAGGGTGTAGATGGTGGCGCCGCGCACGTCGCCATCGCGCGCCGACAGCGAATCGGCGTGCAGCGAGATGAACAGCCGAGCTCCGGCCTCACGGGCGATCTTCACCCGCTCGCCGAGCGCCACATAGGTGTCGTCGTCGCGCGTCATCACCGGGCGGTAGCGGCCGGTCTTCTCCAGCTTGTCGCGCAGCATCAGGCCGATCTTGAGCGTGAGCTCCTTCTCCACCGCGCCAAAGGCGGCGTTGGCGGCGCCGGGATCGATGCCGCCATGGCCGGGGTCGATCACCACCACCGGGCGCACGTCGCCCGGCGCGGCCGGGGCCGGACGCGCTGCCGCGGTGTCCGGCAGGCTGCGCACCGGCGCGGCGACGGTCTTGAGGAAGGTGGCGCGGTCGACCTTGACCAGATCGACGACGAGGCGCGCCGGCTGCCCGTCCATCGGGTCGAGCACGAAGGCCTTGTCGATGGTCACCGGCGCCGAGAGGTCCATGACGATGCGGCCCTTGCGCGGGGCGAACAGGCCGAAGCGGTAGGCGGTGACGAGGCCCCGCCCCTCCTGGCCGGAGGTCGCCGGCAGCGAGAACACCACGTCCGGCACGTCGATGACCACGCGGTAGGGATCGGCGAGGGTGAAGGCCCCGAGCGCCACCGAATGCGACAGGTCGACAACGAGGCGCGTGCGCTCGCCGTCCCCGGCGAGGCGGGCGTCGGTCGCCACGGCAGGCTCCGGCGTCGAGGAGGCGGGCGCGTCCTCGGCCATCGCCGGGGCGAGCGCGGCCAACGGCGCGGCGGACAGCAGCGACATGCCGAGCAGCAGCGCCCGGAGGATGACCCACTCGGAAAGCACCATCCCGAAGCAATTCGATCGCCTGCGCGTCGTCAGTGTCGTCTCTCCGAAACGTCCGGCCCCCGCCCGTTTATGTAACGGAATAGGAAGTCCGGGTTAACCGGTCGTTGACCCTCGTGGTTCCCCTCCGGCCGCACCGTGGCCGCGGCGCAACGCTCAAGCAGGCGTGGCTTGCCAAATCGGCACCCGTAACGCTATTAAGATCATGCATATGGTTCGCCTGCAGGGACGTCGGATTACCCGGCTTTCGCGATCCGATGGCGCCGGGCGGTCCAGCGATGGGCGAGCCCAGCATCCGGCCACGATCAGGCCCGTCCGGGCCAGCTCCCTTCAAGAGCGCGTGAGGATGCGACTGAGCGGCCCTCGCGGACCGCGCGCCACGGTGACGCTTGAGCCGACGACGTGTCGGGGCCACGGAACGCCGCTTGCCGGCGCCGGCTCTCTTCTGAGCTGATCGTGGCTTTTCCGCGCCATATGCCGTCGGCCGGGTCGTTCGCGACCGCGGCTACCTGTTCGGTCGAGGAATGGACGACACCAGAGTGATGACACGTCAGCCGGCATGGGCGGATCGGGCACCGAGCGGGACTTCCCGCCCGGCGCGTGATCGCCGGATGTCGGCGCTGCGTCGCTCGCGCCCCGCATGCGAGGCCGCTCGTCCCCCTGGCCCGGTATCGCCCCCCGCTTACAGGCACGCCTTTCGCCGTCCGGCTGCGCTCGCGCCGCCGACGCCGCCGTGCCCCCATATGAGAGTTCAATGGCCAACAAGATGCTCATCGACGCCACCCACCCGGAAGAGACCCGGGTCGTGGTGGTGCGCGGCAGCCGAGTCGAGGAATTCGACTTCGAGGCCGCCAACCGCAAGCCGCTGCGCGGCAACATCTATCTCGCAAAGGTCACGCGGGTAGAGCCGTCCCTTCAGGCCGCCTTCATCGAGTATGGCGGCAACCGGCACGGCTTCCTCGCCTTCAGCGAGATCCATCCCGACTACTACCAGATCCCGGTCGCCGACCGGCAGGCCCTGCTGGCCGAGGAAGAGCGCCAGCAGCGCAAAGAAGCCGAAGAGGAAAGCGAGGAGCGCCCGCGCGGCCGCAGCCGTCGTGGCCGCGACGACAAGTCGAGCGCCAAGCGTGCCGCCGGCGACGAGACGGTGAGCGAGGACGCTCCCGCCGAGGGCGCCGATGCCGACGCCGACGACAACGCAAGGGAAGCCTCCTCCCGTCCGTCCCGGCGCTCGCGCCGTCCTTCCGCCGATGACGAGCCGACCGGCGAGGTCGAGGAAATCGCCGGCGAGGAAGAAATCGTCGACGAGGTCGGTTCCGACGACGCGCTCGAGGAAGTGCCGGAGCGCGCGCCGCAGCGCCGTGCCCGCACCTACAAGATTCAGGAAGTGATCAAGCGCCGGCAGGTGATGCTGGTGCAGGTCGTGAAGGAAGAGCGCGGCAACAAGGGCGCGGCGCTGACCACCTATCTGTCGCTCGCCGGCCGCTATTCGGTGCTGATGCCGAACACCGCCCGTGGCGGCGGCATCTCCCGCAAGATCACCTCGGCCGAGGACCGCAAGCGCCTGAAGGAGGTTGCCTCCGACCTCGACGTGCCGGAGGGGATGGGCATCATCCTGCGCACGGCGGGCGCCAGCCGTACCAAGACCGAGATCAAGCGCGACTTCGAATACCTGCTGCGCCTGTGGGAGAACGTGCGCGAGCTCACCCTCGCTTCCACCGCCCCGGCGCTGGTCTATGAGGAAGGCTCGCTGATCAAGCGCTCGATCCGCGACCTCTACAACAAGGACATCGACGAGGTCCTGGTCTCCGGCGACGACGGCTATCGCGAGGCCAAGGACTTCATGCGCATGCTCATGCCGAGCCATGCGAAGAACGTGAAGCCCTATCGCGAGCAGCAACCGGTCTTCGCCCGCTTCGGGGTGGAGAGCCAGCTCGACGCGATGTTCCTGCCGGTGGTGCAGCTCAAGTCCGGCGGCTATCTCGTCATCAACCCGACCGAGGCGCTGGTCTCGATCGACGTGAACTCGGGCCGCTCGACCCGCGAGCACAATATCGAGGACACGGCGCTTAAGACGAACCTCGAAGCGGCGGAAGAAGTTGCCCGCCAGCTGCGCCTGCGCGACCTCGCCGGGCTGATCGTCATCGATTTCATCGACATGGACGAGAAGCGCAACAATCGGGCGGTCGAGCGCAAGCTCAAGGACTGCCTGAAGAACGACCGCGCCCGCATCCAGCTCGGCCGCATCTCGCATTTCGGCCTGATGGAGATGAGCCGCCAGCGCATCCGCACCGGCGTGCTGGAGTCTTCGACCGAGGTCTGCCCGCATTGCGGCGGCACCGGCCATGTACGCGCCTCCTCCTCCGTGGCGCTGCAGCTGCTGCGTGCCGCCGAGGACCTGCTGCTCAAGTCGAACACGCATAACCTCATCGTGCGCACCCGCGCCGAGAACGCGCTCTATGTGCTCAACCACAAGCGCGCGCATCTGCACGAGCTCGAAGAGCGCTTCGGGGTGATGATCACCATCTCCGCCGATCCGACGCTCACCGGCCTCATCCCCTTCGCCATCGACAAGGGCGATGCGGTGCCGAACCCGATCCCCCTGCCCCGCCCCGCCGAGCTGGTGGTGGAGATCGAGGAAGAGGAAGAGGTCGTCGCCGTCGAGGAAGAGGAAGAAGTCGCTGCGGAGGCCGAGAGCACTGCTGCGGCCGCCCCGGCTCCCGCCGCCTCGGGCGAGCAGGCGCCGCAGGGTGATGGCAATCGCCGTCGCCGCCGTCGCCGTCGGCGTCGGCGCGGTGGTTCCGGCAATGGCGAGACTGGCGACGCGGGCAACGATACGGAGCTGAGCGGCGTCGAGTTCGAGGGCGAGGACGAAGGCGAAGGCGACGAGGAACAGACGGGCGAGGACTGGTCGATCGGCGGCAACGCCGAGACGGTGATCGCCGTCGCGCCGGTCGAGGGCGAGGCGGCGGCGGAAGCCGTTGCTTCGGCCGAGGAGGCCAGCATCGCCGAGACCGTGGCCGACGCTCCGCTTGCGGACACGCCGACCGTCGACGCGCCGGCCGACGCAGTCGTCGCCGAGGAAGCCACGACCGACGAGGCCAAGGCTCACAAGCCTAAGCGCGCTCGCCGCGCCAGCACCCGCCGTCCGCGTGGTGCCAAAGCTGCGGAAGCCGCTGCGGAGGCCACGGCTTCCGAGGCAGCTCCGGCCGAAGCCGCTCCGGCGGCGGAGGCCCCGGCCGCCGAGGCTCCGGCCAGCGCCGAGGCCGAGGCACCGAAGCCGCGCCGCCGTCGCTCGACGGTGCGCGAGCGTGCCCCGGTCGCGTCGGACGCCGCCGCCGAGACGGTGGTCGAGGCCGCGCCTGTCCCCGCGGAACCGGCCGCCCCGGCCGAGCCGGCCTCCGCTGAGGCGGAAGCCGCCCCGGCGCCTGAGGCTGGCCAGGTGGAGACGGAAGCCTCCGTCGCCGAGGCCGCGCCCGAGGCGCCCGCCGATGATCGTCCCCGCCGCACCGGCTGGTGGCAGCGCAAGATCCTCGGCAACTGAGCGTTCGCCGCTCCTGAAACACGAAACCCCGGTCCGCCTGCGCGGGCCGGGGTTTTTCTTTGGCCGTCCGATGGCCGACAGGCCGGCGCGGCGAACGCTCCCGCCGCCGGCGGGGTCGCCGTCACCTATCCCCGGCGCAGGAACTCGCCGATCCGCTCCACCGCCAGCGCCATCTCGTCGAGAGCGCCGGCATAGGAGAAGCGCAGATAATGGTGGCCACGATGCGGGTCGAAATCGACGCCCGGTGTCGCCGCCACCCCCGCCTCGTCGAGCAACCGCCGCGCGAAACCCGCCGAATCGTCGGTGAAGCGCGACACGTCGGCGTAGAGGTAGAACGCGCCGTCGACCGGCAGGAATTCCGGCAGCCCAACCTTGGGCAGCTCGCGGGTTAGCAGGAGCCGGTTCGCCTCGTAGCCGTGCTTCACGACTTCCATCTCGGCGACGCCGTCGAAGGCGGCCTCGGCGGCGACCTGCGACAGAGTCGGCACCGAGATCATCAGGTTCTGCTGCAGCCGCTCCACCGCCCGCACCAGCGGCGCCGGCATCACCATCCAGCCGACCCGCCAGCCGGTCATGCAGAAATATTTCGAGAAGGAATGGATCACCGTCGCATGCGGCGACATCGCCGCCGCCGTGGCGGCGGGAAAGGCGTAGTCGAGGCCGTGATAGATCTCGTCGGAGAGGAAGCGGATGCCTTCCGCCTCGGCGGTGCCGATCAGCTCGGCCAGCGCCTCCGGGCGCATCATGGTGCCGGTCGGGTTGGCCGGGCTCGCCACCAGCACGGCCTTCAGCGGCGCGCGGCGATGCGCCGCCAGCAGCGCCTCCGGCGTGATCGCCCAGCGCGAGGCGGCGTCGGTCTCGATCAGCACCGGCTCGCAGCCGAGCGCGGTGAGGATGTGCCGGTAGGGCGGATAGCCGGGATTGGCGATCGCCACCCGGTCGCCCGGCTCCAGCAGCGCCAGGAAGGCCAGCAGGAAGCCGGCGGAAGAGCCGGTCGTCACCACCACCCGCGCCGGGTCGAGATCGACGCCATAGGCTTCGCCATAATGGCGGGCGATGCGCGCCCGCAGGCCCGGCAGGCCGAGCGCCGTGGTGTAGCCGATCCGCCCCTCGTCGAGCGCCCGCCGCGCCGCCGCGCGGGCGGCGAGCGGCGCGGGGGCCGCCGGCTGGCCGACTTCCATATGCACCACATGGCCGCCCGCCGCCTCGATCTGCGCCGCCCGCTCCATCACGTCCATGACGATGAAGGGAGCGATCTCGCTGCGCCGCGAGGGCGTGGCGAGCAGCGCGGCGGCAATGTCGAGCGTGGAGGGGGAAGCGAAGGAGGCGGTCATGGAAGGGGCTCTCGCCGTGCCGCCGCACCGGTGCCGCAATCTGCGGGTCGTGTGCGACGTTGCGTTCAAACGAAGATGATGCATACCGGTCTTGACCCCGACCCGCGGAGCGGGTCAGGTCGCGGCACTCGCATGCAGTCGATGGATGATGCTTCTGACCCGCCTTGACAACCCCCCGCTTCGACGGAGCCGGACCACATACGGGATTGTGGCCTGTCGGCGTGTCGCCCATGGACTGGCCGGCCATCGGCTCGCCACCCATCGGCTTGCCGCCCATCAGCTTGCCGCTACGGGGCGCCGCGTCGGCCGGGCAGCCGTCCGCCTCGCGCTCGGCCTGTCCTTCGCGGTTCCGCCCGCGCTCGCCCCGCTCGGCTTTCCGGCGGTTGCGCAGGCGCAGGAAAGCGGGCGACGCAACCCGACCGTCATCCGCGACACCGAAATCGAAAACCTGCTGCGCGACTATATGCGGCCGATCTGGAAGGCCGCCGGGCTGACGCAGCAGAATCTGCGGGTCGTCATCATCTCCGATCCGTCGTTCAACGCCTTCGTGATGGACGGCAAGCGCATCTTCGTGAACACCGGCGCGCTGGCCAGCAGCGAGACGCCGAACGAGATCATCGGCGTACTGGCGCACGAGACCGGCCACATCGCCGGCGGCCATCTCGCCCGCATGCGTCTGGAGCTGGAGAACGCCCAGACCATGGCGATCATCGGCACGCTGCTGGCCGCCGGCGGCGTGGCGGCCGGGGCGGCCTCGGGCGGCAATATGGGCGGCGCCGCCGCCGCGCTCGCCGGGCCGGGCGAGATCGCCCGCCGCTCGGTGCTCGCCTATGCCCGCGCCCAGGAGCAGGCGGCGGACCGCTCGGCGGTCACCTATCTCACCGCGACCAAGCAGTCGCCGGTCGGCATGGTGAAGACCTTCGAGCGCATGCAGAACGACCAGATGTTCATCAGCCAGCGCGTCGACCCCTATGTGCTGAGCCACCCGATGGCGCGCGAGCGCGTCGCGGCGCTGGAGGACCTCGTCGCCAAGAGCCCCTATCGCGACGCCAGGGATTCGCCGCAGCTGCAGGCCCGCCACGACATGATGCGCGCCAAGCTGGTCGGCTTCTCCATGCCGCCGGACGCGGTGGCGCGGCGCTATCCGCCGTCGAACACCTCGCTGCCGGCCCGCTATGCCCGCGCCATCTCCGCCTATCGCTACGGCGCCGTGCCGGACGCCATCCGCCAGATCGACGCGCTGATCGCCGAACAGCCGAACAATCCCTATTTCTACGAGTTGAAGGGCCAGGCGCTGCTCGAGGCGAGCCGGGCTCGCGAGGCGATCCCGCCGCTGCGCAAGGCGGTGCAGCTCTCCGGCGGCGCGCCGCTGATCCGCACCCTGCTGGGCCAGGCGCTGGTGGCGGCCAATGACAAGGCCTCGCTCGACGAAGCCGTGCGAGAACTGACCTTCGGCGTGCAGCGCGAGCCGGATTCCGCCTCCGGCTGGCGCTTCCTCGCCCAGGCCTATGGCCAGAAGGGCGACCTGCCGAATGCCGACCTCGCCTCGGCTCAGTCGGCGATGCTGAGCGGCGACGTGCGGCTCGCCCGCGAGCTCGCCGCCCGCGCCCGCCAGACTTTTCCCTATGGCTCGCCCGGCTGGCTGCAGGCGGACGACATCGTCAACGTCAAGCCGCCACCGAAGAAGCGGCCGGGGCCGACGCCCTGACCGCCGGGCTTATCCGTCATCGCGCGCTGCGCATCGCATATCTGGAGACCGTCATGTCGCCGACTTCCCTTTTCCGCCGTACCGGGCGCCGCCTGCTCGCGGCAGGCCTTGCGGCATGCTTGGCGCTCGGCGTCGCCGCCGCGCCGGCCTTCGCGCTCGACGACGCCCAGCGCAAGGAATTCGAGAGCGTCATCCGCGACTACCTGCTGAAGAACCCGGAGGTGATCCAGGAGGCGATCGGCGAGTTGCAGAAGAGGCAGCAGGTGGCCGCCGACGAGCAGCGCAAGCAGGCCATCGTCAAGCTGAAGCCGCAGATCTTCGATTCCCCGCACGGCGTGGTGATCGGCAACCCGAAGGGCGACGTCACGCTGGTCGAGTTCTTCGATTACAATTGCGGCTACTGCAAGCGCTCGCTGCCCGATCTGGTGAAGCTGATCGAGAACGACCCGAAGCTCAAGGTGGTGCTCAAGGAGTTCCCGGTGCTCGGGCCGGGCTCGGTCGAGGCGGCGCAGGTCGCGGTCGGCGTGAAGCTCGTCGCGCCGGAGAAGTATTTCGCCTTCCACCAGGCGCTGCTCGGCGGCCGCGGCCAGGCCAACCGCGCCCGCGCGCTGGAAGCCGTCACCGAGGCCGGCATCGACCGGGCGGCGGTGGAGAAGGCGATGGCGAGCCCGGAGGTCAACGCCACGCTCCAGGAGAGCATGCAGATCGCCGACGCGCTCGGCATCGACGGCACCCCGAGCTACATCACCGGCGACGCGGTGATCATCGGCGCGGTCGGCCACGAGCAGCTGAAGGGCGCCATCGATTCCGTGCGCAGCTGCGGCAAGGCGGCCTGCTAAACTCCCGTACGACCCGTGCCGGCACCCGCCGGCACGGCTTTCCCACAGTTACCCGCGGGTCAGCGGGCCGTTGCCGCGCCGTAAAGCCTTTAGGGGCTTGGCCTCGGGCGAGCCATTGCCTATAACCCCGCGGTCGTGCTGGCTTCCGCCGGCCGGGCCGTCACTCGGGACATCATGACCGACACCATTCAATCCGGCACCGTTCACGTCATCAACGGACCGAACCTCAACCTGCTCGGCACGCGCGAGCCGGCGATCTATGGCCGCACCACGCTCGCCGATATCGAGGCACTGTGCCGCTCGGCCTGCGAGCAGCACGGGCTCACGCTCGTCTTCGGGCAGTCGAACCATGAGGGTGAACTGGTCGACATGATTCACGCTGCGCGCAATTCGCTCGGCGTGGTGCTGAATGCGGCGGCCTATACCCACACATCGGTCGCGCTCGCCGACGCCATCAAGGCGGTCGGCGTGTCCGCCATCGAAGTCCATCTGTCAAACGTCTTTGCCCGCGAAGCCTTCCGCCACCACTCCTACATTTCGTCGGTCGCCCGCGGGGTGATCTGCGGCCTGGGAGCTGAGGGCTACCGGCTCGCGATCGACGCGCTGGCCCAGGCACGCGTAAGTTGAGGGGGACGGGCAAGGACCGTCACGGGATCATGATGAAAACCACCAAACCCGCCATCGACCCCGCGCTGGTGCGCGAGATCGCCAATCTCCTCTCCGAGAGCGACCTCACCGAGATCGAGGTACAGCACGAGGATCTGCGCATCCGCGTCGTCCGCGCCGCTCCCACCGTCTACGCCGCCCCGGCGCCGGCCTACGCCGCGCCGGCTCCGGTGGCTGCCGCCCCGGCCGCGAGCGCCGCGCCCGTCTCGGCCGATCCGGCCAAGCACCCCGGCGTGGTGCCCTCGCCGATGGTCGGCACCGCCTATCTCGCCCCCGAGCCCGGCGCCCGCGCCTTCATCGAGGTCGGCACGGTGGTGAAGGAGGGCCAGACCCTGCTCATCGTCGAGGCGATGAAGACGATGAACGCCATTCCCGCGCCCCGCGCCGGCACCGTCACCCGGATCCTGGTGAACAATGGTCAGCCCGTCGAATATGGCGAGCCGCTCGTGATCGTCGAATGAGGAAGCCGATGTTCGGCAAGATCCTGATCGCCAATCGCGGCGAGATCGCTCTCCGGGTGCTGCGCGCCTGCAAGGAGCTCGGCATCGCCACCGTCGCGGTGCACTCCACCGCCGACGCCGACGCCATGCACGTCAAGCTCGCCGACGAGAGCGTGTGCATCGGCCCGCCGGCGGCCAAGGACAGCTACCTCAACATTCCCGCCCTGCTCGCCGCTTGCGAGATCACCGGCGCCGAGGCGGTGCATCCGGGCTATGGCTTCCTCGCCGAGAACGCCCGCTTCGCCGAGATCCTCATCGACCATGGCGTGAAGTTCATCGGGCCGAAGCCCGAGCACATCCGCATCATGGGCGACAAGATCGAGGCCAAGCGCACCGCCAAGAAGCTCGGCATCCCCTGCGTGCCCGGCTCCGAGGGTGGCGTCTCCTCCGACGAGGAAGCCGCTCGCGTCGCCGCGGAGATCGGCTTCCCCGTGCTGATCAAGGCCGCCGCCGGCGGCGGCGGGCGCGGCATGAAGGTCGCCCGCTCGCCGGAGGAGCTGTCCTCGGCGCTGTCGACCGCCCGCTCCGAGGCCCGCGCGGCCTTCGGCGACGACGCGGTCTACATCGAGAAATATCTCGGCACGCCGCGCCACATCGAGATCCAGGTGCTCGGCGACGGCCAGGGCAACGCCATCCATCTCGGCGAGCGCGACTGCTCGCTGCAGCGCCGCCACCAGAAGGTGCTGGAGGAGGCCCCCTCCCCGATCATCACCCCCGAGCAGCGGGCGCGGATCGGCGAGACGGTCTCCAAGGCCATGCGCGACATGCAGTATCTCGGTGCCGGCACCGTCGAGTTCCTGTATGAGAACGGCGAGTTCTATTTCATCGAGATGAACACCCGCATCCAGGTGGAGCATCCGGTGACCGAGGCCATCACCGGCTTCGACCTGATCCGCGAGCAGATCCGCGTCGCCGCAGGCGAGACGCTGGGCTACACGCAGGACGACGTGAAGATCGACGGCCACGCCATCGAGTGCCGGATCAATGCCGAGCACCCGCGCACCTTCCGGCCCTCGCCGGGCAAGATCACCTACTGGCACGTGCCGGGCGGGCTGGGCGTGCGCATCGATTCGGCGGTGTATCAGGGCTATTCCATCCCGCCCTATTACGACAGCCTCGCCGGCAAGATGATCGTCCACGGCGCCAACCGCGAGGAGTGCCTGATGCGCCTCAAGCGGGCGCTGGACGAGTTCGTGGTCGAGGGCATCGAGACCACGCTGCCGCTGTTCCGCGAGCTGGTCGTCAGTGACGACATCAAGCGCGGCGCCTACGACATCCACTGGCTCGAAGCCTTCCTCGCCGAGGGCGAGCCGGCCAGCTGAACGACCCATTGAAGGCGCCTCCAGGCGCCTTCATCGTTCTGCGGTTACCAAAGGCGCCCGGGGGCGCCTTTGGTGTTTTCGGACGTTCGAGCCCTCCGTGGGCGCCTTCACTCTTTCCGGATCGCGCGTCGCCGAGCCTTCACACCTTCGTCGCCCTGCGTCATGCTGAGCCCATGTCACGCCCGCGCGAACACCAGGTCGAAATCACCCCGGAAGTACTGCTGAAGGCCTATGCCTGCGGCATCTTCCCCATGGCCGAGAGCGCGGACGACCCAGGCCTCTACTGGATCGAGCCGGACAAGCGCGGCATCATCCCGCTGGCGAATTTCTCGATTTCCAGCCGCCTCGCCCGCACCGTGCGCTCGGACAAGTTCGAGATCCGCGTCGATCATGATTTCGAGGCCGTGCTACGCGCCTGCGCCGCGCCGGCGGAGGGGCGCCCCTCCACCTGGATCAATGCCCGCATCCACAAGCTCTATTGCGACCTGCATGCGCGCGGCTATTGCCACTCGGTCGAGGCCTGGCAGGACGGCGCGCTGGTCGGCGGGCTCTACGGCGTGCGGCTCGGCCGCGCCTTCTTCGGCGAGAGCATGTTCCACATCGCCCGCGACGCCTCGAAGGTGGCGCTGGTGCATCTGGTGGCGCGGCTGAAGAAGGGCGGCTTCACCCTGCTCGACACCCAGTTCGTCACCGATCACCTGCGCAGCTTCGGTGCCGTCGAGGTGACACGCCAGCGCTACGCCGGGCTGCTCGCCCGGGCGCTGGCCGACGGCGAGGCGGATTTCTACTGCTGGGGGCCGGGCGAGGCGATCACCGGCGCCGTCTGCTTGCAGTCGATCAGCCAGGCGTCATAGATCGGGTGCTCGATGCCGTGCAGGCCGGGGCTGGAAGCGAACATCCAGCCGCCGAACAGCGGCTTCACCTCGCCGTCGAGGCCGATCTCCTGCACCTCGACGAAACCGGTGGTGTTCTGCGTCTCGTTTTCCGGCCGGGTGTAGCAGGCGCGCGGGGTGATGCGCAGCGCGCCGAACTGCACCGTCTCGCCCACCGCCGCGTCGAAGGTGATGATGCGCCCGGTGATCTTGTCGAGGCCGGAGAACACGGCGGTCTTGTTGGCGATCTTCTGCGCGGGCGGCTGCACCACCTCGATGTCGCCCTGCGGGCCGACGGTGGCGCTGCCCGGCACTTCCGGCGGCGGCGCGGCCGGCTCGCGCGGCTCGTCGGCGCGAGGCTGCTGGGCACGCTGGGCCGGACCGGCCGGCGGCTCCATGATCGAGGGCACGCCCGGACCGCCCGGCAGCGGCGAATCGGGGTTCTCCACCGGACCGCCGCTGGGCGGGGCCAGCGGCGCCGATTCTACACCGCCCTGCCAGCCCTGCTGGGCGAAGGCCTGCCCGGCCGACAACACGGCGACGCCGAGGGCGAGGATCCGCACGGTGGCAAGGACAGGTCGAAGCGGAAGGCGCCGATACGCGGCGGTCGAACCCGAAGTCATGATGCAGCCTCTGTCGGCGCGCGCCGACGACGCGCCCGCACGTCGGCAGATGGCGAGGCAATACGGCGATGTAGCGGCAAGCGGCCCATGCGGCCGCTCACAAAGGTGCGCAGTGCCGCTGCGTCGGCGCCATTCACTCCGGCGTCCAGGCCCGGTAATCGCCGGTCACCGCCGGGCGGTGGCCGAAGCCCAGCGTCGAGCCGGGCGGGCGGTAGGCCTCGATGGTGCCGGTCGGGTTCGGCCGGTGCGGCTTTTCCCACTCGTACGCCTTGTAGTCTTCCTTGCTCGGCGGCACGTCGGAGCGCTGGTGCATCCAGGCGTGCCAGCCGGGCGGAATCGCGGTGGCCTCGGCATAGCCGTTGAAGATCACCCAACGCCGCTCGAAGCCGAGCGCCGGATCGATGGCGCCGCCCTTGGTACGGTAGTACTTGTTGCCGAACTGATCGTCGCCGACGAACTCGCCGTGCCGCCAGGTGTGGACGCGGGTCCCGATGGTGTTGCCGTTCCACCAGGTGAAGAGTTCGGTGACGAAGGTCGAGAGATTCACGGGCTGAGTCCCTGAAGGCCAAAGCGGGCCGAAAGCTGGATCGGCGGGAACATGCCACCCGCGCCGTCCCCTGTCCAGATAAGGAACGGCCGGGCGCCGGCTCAGGCCGTGCCGCCGCGGCCTTCTGTGGCAAAATAGCCAAGCGCGGCGAGCATCACGACGATACCCGCCGCCGACACCGCCGGCCAGCCGCCGAGCACGTAGAGCGGGCTCGCCAGCGCCGAGCCGATCGCGCCGCCGAAGAAGAACAGCGCGATATAGAGTGCGTTCAGCCGCGAGCGGATCGCCGGATCGAGCATGAACAGCGCGCGCTGGCCGAAGACGAGGTTGGCCGCCGCCGCCAGATCGAGCACCACCGCGCCGATGGCCAGCACCACCACCGAGCCCACCGCCACACCGGTGGCGGCGATCAGGAAGCCGGCCACCGCGCTCACCAGCGCGATGCCGGTGCCCAGCCGCGCATGGCCGCGATCCGCCAGCCGCCCGGCGAGCGAGGAGCCGAACACCCCCGCCGCGCCGGCGAGCGCAAACAGCGCGATGCCGCGCTGGTCGAGGCCGAAGCGCGGACCGGCGAGTTCCAGCGGCACGGCGGTCCAGAACAGGATGAAGGCGCCGAACATCGGCAGCTGGTAGGCGATGCGCCGGCGCAACACCGGCTGGCTGCGCAGGAGCCTGGGAAACGAGCCGATCAGCGCGAGCATGCCGAGCCGCCCATGCGGGTGGCGCGCCGGCAAGGCGAGACGCAGCCCCACCGCCAGCGCCGCCATCAGCGCTGCCGAGGCGAGGAACACCGCCCGCCAGCCAAAGGCATGGGCGATCAGGCTGGCGGCCGGCCGCGCCAGCATGATGCCGGCCATCAGCCCGGCCACCACATTGCCCACCTTGCGCCCGCGCTCCTCCGGCCGGGCGAGATGC
The DNA here is from genome assembly GCF_018390695.1 of Ancylobacter sonchi. Lineage (GTDB taxonomy): Bacteria > Pseudomonadota > Alphaproteobacteria > Rhizobiales > Xanthobacteraceae > Ancylobacter > Ancylobacter sonchi. The sequence goes on from NZ_JAHBGF010000036.1 coordinate 278,238, forward strand.
GAGGCGAACGGCACCGCCACCTGCGCCACCACCGAGCCGAGCCCGTAGACCAGCGCCGCCCCCGCAAACACCAGCGGCGCGTGCGCGCTGGCGGCGATGATGAGCCCGATACAGGCGCAGACCAGAACCAGCCCGAGCAGCCGGCGATTCTCCACCGTATCGCCGAGCGGCACCACCAGGAGCAGCCCGGCGATGTAGCCGATCTGGCCGAGGGTGACGACAAGGCTGGCGATGCTCTCGTCGAGGCCGATATCGGCACTGATCAGCGCGATCAGCGGCTGGGCGTAATAGAGATTCGCCGCCCCGGCCCCCGCCGCGAGGGCGAGAAGAAAAAAGGTGAGGTCGCTGGCGGTCCCATGGGGCCGCTCATCCGCTCCGTTCATCGGCTGTCTCCGGTAAGCCGGCCGTTGTGCGGTGCGGGAGCACGTCTGTCCACCACCGGCGGCGCAGGGCCGTCATGCGCGGACGCAACGGAAAGTCCGGCACGGTGTTACGCACGAACGTCACGCAAAACGGCTAAAATCGCCTGCGGGGTAGTTTCCCCACTTTTCTCGCTATCCAGCGCAGCCCTCATCGATCCCGCCTCCGCGCTGGACTCCCGCGCCGAATCCGCGCTCGATAAGGCCTCGGGGGTAGCCACCGGCTTCGCCCCACCCCATATACAATATCTAGACGGTTTGTTTACGAACGCCCCATATCTTGACGTGGTCAAGTGACTCGTACAGGTTGATGTCGTTCCCGATCGGTCGGCCTTCACGTCGGCTTGGGATGTCTCAACCCAGTCAATGTGTACTCGCGGCGGTGACGCCGGAGCGTTTCCGCGCGTCGTCTTGCGGGTTGAAGTTCGAAATTTACGGGAACGATAGACGCCGGCTGGCGGTCGTCCCCTTCAAGACAGAGGGCCTGGATACGGATCCAGGCCTCATCGATACAGCGCGGCGGCACGGGACCGCGCCTTGAGCGAGTTGGGGACGAAGATCATGCGCATCGAGCGCCGCTATACCAAGGCCGGTCGGTCACCCTATGCGGACATCGCGTTCCGCCAGGCAACGAGCGAAATCCGCAACCCGGATGGCTCCATCGTCTTTCGCCTGGAAGGGATCGAGGTGCCCGAGCACTTCTCCCAGGTGGCGAGCGACATCCTCGCCCAGAAATATTTCCGCAAGGCCGGCGTGCCCGCGAAGCTGAAGCGCGTCGAGGAAGAGACAGTTCCCTCCTTCCTGTGGCGCGGCGGCGCCGACGACAAGGCCCTCGCCGGCCTCCCCGAGAAGGAGCGCTTCGTCGGCGAGACGCAGGCGACTCAGGTCTTCGACCGTCTCGCCGGCACCTGGACCTATTGGGGCTGGAAGGGCGGCTACTTCGATTCGGAGGAGGACGCGCAGGCCTTCTTCGACGAGCACCGCTACATGCTCGCCATGCAGATGGCGGCGCCGAACTCGCCGCAATGGTTCAACACCGGCCTGCACTGGGCCTATGGCATCGACGGCCCCGGCCAGGGCCATTTCTACGTCGACTACGCGACGACTAAGCTGACCCGCTCGAAGTCGTCCTACGAGCATCCCCAGCCGCATGCCTGCTTCATCCAGTCGGTGGGCGACGACCTCGTCAACGAGGGCGGCATCATGGACCTGTGGGTGCGCGAGGCCCGCCTGTTCAAGTACGGCTCGGGCACCGGCTCCAACTTCTCCGCCCTGCGCGGCGAAGGCGAGAAGCTGTCCGGCGGCGGCCGTTCCTCCGGCCTCATGTCCTTCCTGAAGATCGGCGACCGCGCCGCCGGTGCCATCAAGTCGGGCGGCACCACCCGCCGCGCCGCCAAGATGGTGGTGGTCGACGCCGACCATCCCGATATCGAGACCTATATCGACTGGAAGGTGAAGGAGGAGCAGAAGGTCGCTGCCCTCGTCGCCGGCTCCAAGCTGGTCGCCCGCCACATGAAGGCGGTGATGAAGGCCTGCGTGAACTGCGACGGCGACGGCGAGGACTGCTTCAACCCGGAGAAGAACCCCGCCCTGAAGCGCGAGATCCGCGCCGCCAAGAAGGCGCAGGTGCCGGAGAACTACATCCGCCGCGTCATCCAGTTCGCCCAGCAGGGCTACACCGACATCGATTTCCCGATCTACGACACCGACTGGGATTCGGAGGCGTATCTGACCGTCGCCGGCCAGAACTCCAACAATTCGGTGCGCGTCGACGACGCCTTCCTGAACGCGGTTCAGTCGGACGCCGACTGGAACCTCGTCGGCCGCACCACCGGCAAGATCACTAAGACGCTGAAGGCCCGCGAGCTCTGGGAGAAGATCGGCCACGCCGCCTGGGCCTGCGCCGATCCCGGCATCCAGTTCCACACCACCATCAATGACTGGCACACCAGCCCGGCCGGCGGCCCGATCCGCGCGTCGAACCCGTGCTCGGAATACATGTTCCTCGACGACACGGCGTGCAATCTCGCCTCGCTGAACCTCCTGCAGTTCCGCAAGGCGGACGGCTCGTTCGACGTCGAGAGCTACGAGCATGCCTGCCGCCTGTGGACGGTAGTGCTGGAAATCTCGATCCTGATGGCGCAGTTCCCCTCGAAGGAGATCGCCAAGCTCTCCTACGAGTACCGCACCCTCGGCCTCGGCTACGCCAATATCGGCGGCCTGCTGATGACCTCCGGCATCCCCTATGACTCGGCGGAAGGCCGCGCCTATTGCGGCGCGCTGACCGCGATCATGACCGGCGTGTCCTATGCCACTTCGGCGCAGATGGCGAAGGAGCTCGGGCCGTTCCCGAACTACGCCCCCAATGCCGATCAGATGCTGCGCGTCATCCGCAACCATCGCCGCGCCGCCTATGGCGAGGCCGCCGGCTACGAGGCGCTCGCCACCGATCCGGTGCCGCTCGACCACGCCTCCTGCCCCGACCCGATCCTGATCGAGCGCGCCAAGGCGACCTGGGACGAGGCCCTCACCCTCGGCGTCGAGCACGGCTACCGCAACGCCCAGACCACGCTGCTCGCGCCCACCGGCACGATCGGCCTCGTCATGGACTGCGACACCACCGGCATCGAGCCCGATTTCGCGCTGGTGAAGTTCAAGAAGCTGGCCGGCGGCGGCTACTTCAAGATCATCAACCGCGCCGTGCCGGAGGCGCTGCGCACGCTCGGCTATTCCGAGAGCCAGCTCGCCGAGATCGAGGCCTATGCGGTCGGCCACGGCTCCATCGCCCAGGCTCCGGCGATCAACCACTCGACGCTGCGCGCCAAGGGCTTCGACGACGCCATGCTGGCGAAGATCGACGGCAGCGTGAAGTCGGCCTTCGACATCAAGTTCGTCTTCAACCGCTGGACGCTCGGCGACGAGGCGCTGGCCAAGCTCGGCATCCCCGCTTCCAGCCTGGCCGACCCGACCTTCGACCTGCTCGGCCATCTCGGCTTCTCGAAGAAGGACATCGAGGCCGCCAACGTGCATGTCTGCGGCGCGATGACGCTGGAAGGCGCGCCCTTCCTGAAGGTCGAGCACTACCCGGTGTTCGACTGCGCCAATCCGTGCGGGCGCATCGGCAAGCGGTTCCTCTCGGTCGAGAGCCACATCCGCATGATGGCGGCGGCGCAGCCCTTCCTGTCGGGCGCGATCTCCAAGACCATCAACATGCCGAACGACGCCACCGTCGAGGACTGCAAGGAGGCCTACCTGCTCTCCTGGCGTCTGGCGCTGAAGGCCAACGCGCTCTATCGCGACGGCTCCAAGCTCTCCCAGCCGCTGAACTCGCAGCTCGTCGCCGATGAGGATGACGAGGAGGATCAGGTCGAGGCGCTGCTGGAGAAGCCCGCCGCCGCCCGCACCACCCAGGTGGTCGAGAAGATCGTCGAGAAGGTGGTGGAACGCATCATCGAGGTCCACAACCGCGAGAAGATGCCCGATCGCCGCAAGGGCTATACCCAGAAGGCGGTGGTCGGCGGCCACAAGGTGTACCTGCGCACCGGCGAGTATGATGACGGCCGCCTCGGCGAGATCTTCATCGACATGCACAAGGAAGGCGCGGCGCTGCGCTCCTTCATCAACAACTTCGCCATCTCGGTGTCGCTGGGCCTCCAGTACGGCGTGCCGCTGGAGGAGTATGTCGACGCCTTCACCTTCACCCGCTTCGAGCCCGCCGGCCCGGTGCAGGGCAACGACACCATCAAATACGCCACCTCGATCCTCGACTACATCTTCCGCGAGCTGGCGGTGTCCTATCTTGGCCGCAACGATCTCGGCCATGTCGACCTCTCCGAGTCGAACTTCGACGCGCTTGGCAAGGGCGTGGACGAGGGCAAGGCCTCGCCGGGCGCGACCCCGGCCTCGCGCATGGTCTCCAAGGGCCTGACGCGCGGTCGCTCGGTCGGGCTGATGGTGGTGCCCTCCTCGGCGGTGGGCGGCGAGCCTCGTGCGGCGGGCGCGGCGAACGTCACCAGCCTGCGCGGCGGCCTCACCCAGGGCGCGACCGCGCTGAAGCCGGAGGCGGAAGACGAGGCGGAGGCGGAAGTTGCCGCCGAGACCGATGCGCTGCCGTGGGCGGCTCCGGCGGCCAGCGCCCAGCCGACCAAGGCCGAGGCTCGCGCCATCGCCCGCGCCAAGGGCTATGAGGGCGAAGCCTGCCCCGAGTGTCAGAACTTCACCATGGTGCGCAACGGCACCTGCCTGAAGTGCGAGACCTGCGGCTCGACGACCGGTTGCAGCTGAGCCGTCGCGGGTCCGCCCGCAGCCGGCTCCCGCTTGGACAGGGAGGCCCGTGAGTTCGCTCGCGGGCCTCTTTGCGTTCGGCCGTCGGACGACTGGATTGCGGCCGTTCTCCTGCCTATGGTGCGCGTCCGGTAACGTTGAGGCAGGAGACGTGCATGACGGGCTGGGTCGAGTATCAGCGGCGGCGCATCGCCGGCGAGGAGCCGGACGTCCCCTGGTTCGTGGGCGACAAGCTGAAGGCCTACGAGTTCGCGACCAAGATCAGTCTCCGCACCCCGGCGCGCTACGCCGTGTTCCGCTCGATCGAGGAGTTCAACCCGGACCTCGCCCCCGGCTATTTCGTCTGCAAGCCGACTGGCATGCACTCGACCGAGGGCGTGATGATCCTCAAGCGGGAAGCCAAGGGGCGCTACCATGATTTCCTGCGCAAGCGCGACCTGACCACCGAGCAGATCCTCGCCGAGCAGCGGCACTGCTACGAGAACAACCGCTACAAGGGCTCGTTCCGCCTGATACTGGAGGAATTGCTGCTGCCCGAGGACAGCCGGCAGGGTCCGGTTCCGTGGGACTACAAGCTCTACTGCTTCGGCGGCCGCGTGGAGCTGATCACCCAGATCGATCGCAATGGCGACCGGCCCGCCATGGCGTGGTTCGGTCCCGATTTCGCCGAGTTCGACCGCGACGCCCATCTCGAAAACGACTGGAAGCTGATCCAGCCGGGCACGCCGCGCCGCCCCGCCTGCTGGCAGGAGATGCTGGGTGCGGCCCGCCAGGTCATGGCCGCGCTCAAGACCCCGTTCGCCAGCGTCGACCTGTTCGCCACCCCCTGGGGACCGGTGCTTGGCGAGATCACCCTCGCGCCCGGCGGCCCCTATTACGGCAAGATGTACCGCTTCAAGCCCGATTACGACGCCCGGCTCGGCGCGCTCTGGGAAGAGGCGGAGCGCCGGCTGCGCGGCGAGGCCCCCGCCGCCGCAGGCGAGCCCGGCTGAGGATAGGGTTTCCGACGGCGCAGGCCTGAACGCTCAGATACCGGCGAGAGCGCAGATCCTCGACGGGCGCGTCTCCGCAACGTGCAGGCCTCGACGGGGTCCGAGCCTTGATGAAGGCCGGCCTCGGCGACGCGCCGATTCGCGGGAGCCGGACCTCCATGTGTCCGGGCCTCCATGTGGCCGTGCCTCCATGTCGCCCGCCCCCACCTATCCGCCCGTTGCGTGCCGCCACGCCGCGTTGCCCGGCCTGCCTCGACATGCCCGGCAACCTCGTCCACCCTGCCGGCTGTCCTGAGCCGCATGAGGAAGCCCGAAATGTCCGATACGCCCCCGGCCACCGCCCGCGCCTTTACCGGCGCCTGTCATTGCGGCGCGGTGCAGTTCGAGTGCAGCCTCGACCTTTCCGGCGCCATTGTCTGCAATTGCTCGATCTGCTCCGCCAAGGGGCTGATCATGGCCTTCGCGCCGGCGGAAGCCTTCCGCGTCACCGCCGGCGAGGACCATCTCAACGAATATCGCTTCAATCGCCACGTCATCGGCCACATGTTCTGCACCACCTGCGGCGTCGAGCCCTTCGCCAAGGGGGAGATGCCGGACGGCACCAAGATAGCGGCGGTGAATGTCCGGTCGCTGAAGGGCGTCGACCTCGCCGCCCTCACCCCCGCGCCCTATGATGGCCGCTCGGCCTGATCGAACCGGCCCCCGCCCCTCTCCGACGTGCCGCCGCCGGCGCGCCCATTCCCGGACACCGCCGGCAAGCCCCGAGTGTGCCATGATCCCGACGCTTCTCACCCCGCGGCTCAGGTTGCGGGCCTATCGCCTCGACGAATTCGACGCCTATGCGGCAATGTGGAGCGAGCCGTCGGTGGTGCGCTTCATCGGCGGCATGCCGCTGGCGCGCGAGGCCGCGTGGAGCCGCTTTCTGCGGCAGATCGGGCTGTGGCACCATCTCGGCTTCGGCTTCTTCGCCGTCGAGGACCGCGCGACCGGCGCCTTCATCGGCGAGGCCGGCTTCCACGATCTCAAGCGGGCGATCACCCCCTCGCTGGAAGGCACGATGGAGGCCGGATGGGCATTGGTCGGCGCCGCCCAGGGCAAGGGGCTGGCGCAGGAGGCGATGACCGCCGCACTCGACTGGGCCGCCCGGCACGGCAGCGGCGACCGCATCACCTGCATGATCCATCCCGACCACGCCGCCTCGCTGCATGTCGCCGGCAAGCTCGGCTTCACCGTGTGTGGCCACGGCGTCTATCAGGGACATCCGATGACGCTGCTGGAGCGCCCGCGCGTGCCCTAGCCGGCAGCGCCGGCAACGGCCACCCGACCGGAGCGACACGAAGCAACGTCGGCCGGCAAGCATTGGCGAGACCCGCCTTGGGGGTGCAAGCATCTGCTTGGCAATTCTACTTTGCGAAGACATGCCGCAAAGAAAAAGCCGCCCTCTCCAGTGGAGAAGACGGCTTTTCCTTGTCTATCGGGCGGCGATGCCACCCGCGCGGGATCAGCTCACGCGCAGATTGACGGCCGAGGTCTTGCCCGAGCGCTGGTCGGTCTGCAGCTCGAAGGAGATCTTCTCGCCATCGCGCAGGCCCTGAAGGCCCGAGCGCTGAACCGCGCTGATGTGGACGAAAACGTCCTTGCCGCCGTTGTCGGGCTGGATGAAACCATAGCCCTTCTGATCATTGAACCACTTAACGGTGCCGGTCTGGGTCGACATAGAGGGTAGTCTCTCGCCTGAGGTTACAGTGAGCGGCCGCAGCCACCTTCGAATTTGGAAGAAAATCTGAACGTGCACCGGCAAGGCAGGTGAAACGACCCAGTAGTCCGCCCAAAGTCGCGGGTGAGACTAGACGGAATGCCCTGCAATGCAAGGGCTTCAACATCATCGCGCGAGAAATGGGCAGAGAACGAAAGAAAACCGCCGTCCGGCGTTACGGACGGCGGCAATCTATCTATGGAGGCCTTTTCAGGCCGATCACCCGTTCCGGCGCATGACCGGAAACGAGGAATCAGAGCGGGCGCAGATTGACCGCAGAGGTCTTGCCCGAGCGCTGGTCGGTCTGCAGCTCGAAGGAGAGCTTCTCGCCGTCACGCAGGCCCTGCAGGCCCGAGCGCTGAACCGCGCTGATGTGGACGAACACGTCCTTGCCGCCGCTGTCGGGCTGGATGAAACCATAGCCCTTCTGCTCGTTGAACCACTTCACGGTGCCGGTATCAGCCATCGATAAAACCTTCGGAAGATCCTGTTATTACATGCACGCCGGATGCTGGGCGGCAGTCCTGCGCTTCGCCACACTTGAACGGGCCTGCGCGCCTTCCCGGACGCTCAAACCCCGCCAAACGAGACCGCGCACAGGATGGTCACAATTATGGCTTTTGCACGGCAGATATCGCCACAATCACGCCTCAGTGCCTAACGTCCTCAGCGGCAGTTGCGCCGGTTTACCTGCACCACGCGCCCGTTCGATTGCCGGAGATAGCAGTTGCCGCGCCGCCAGAAATAATAGGAGCGCGCGCGGCGGTTGCGGTCCGACTGGGCGCCGATCGCCGCCCCGGTGCCGGCGCCGACCGCCCCGCCCACCAGTGCGCCGGTGCCGCTGCCGGTTACCGCGCCGCCGACCACCGCGCCTGTGACGCCGCCGACGATGGCGCCCGTGGTGGTCCGGTTCTGCGCCTGCGCCGGCGCGCTCGAAAAGCTCGCCACGCTCGCCGCGGCGAGCAGGGCGAGGGCGAAAGAGGCTCGAAGCATCATGATGTGGTCTTCTTCCGTGGCGAGGCCGCCGACCGGCGAGCCCCTTGTGCGAAGAGCCGGCGAAGGCAAGGCCTCCGCCGGCCGGAACGGTATTTAGCCCTGCGCCTCGACGACGGCGACGGCGGTCATGTTGACGATGCCGCGGGCGGTCACGGAGGGGGTGAGGATGTGCGCCGGCTTGGCGGTGCCGAGCAGAATCGGCCCCACCGGCAGCGAGTCGCCGAACACCTTCACCATCTGGTAGGCGATGTTGGCGGCGTCGATGTTCGGCATGACGAGGACGTTCGCCACGCCCTGCAGCTTGCTGCCCGGCAGCACCCGCTCGCGGATCTCCGGCACGATGGCGCTGTCGCCCTCCATCTCGCCGTCTACCATCAGCTCCGGCGCCTGCTGGTGCAGCAGCTCGGTGGCGAACCGCATCTTCTGCGCGCTGGCGTCGTCGCGCGAGCCGAAGTCCGAGTGCGACACCATGGCGATGCGCGGCTCGAGGCCGAAGCGCTTCACATGGCCGGCGGCCTGGATCGCCATCTCGACGAGGTCCTCGGCGCTGGGATCGGCCGAGACCTGGGTGTCGCAGATGAAGAACGCGCCCTTCTGCGTCACCAGCATCGACAGCGCCGAGACGTCGCGCACGCCGGGCGCCAGCCCGATGATGGTGCGGATGTGCCGGAGGTGGCGCAGGAAGCGCCCCTCGACGCCGCACAGCATGGTGTCGGCATCGCCGCGCATCATCGCCACCGCGGCGATCACCGTCGGCGTGGTGCGCACCAGCGTGCGGGCGATCTCCGGGGTGACGCCGCGCCGGCCGGCCAGCTCGACATAGGTCTGCACATAGTCGCGATAGCGCGGATCGTCTTCCGGGTTGATCAGGTCGAAGTCCTGGCCCGGCTTGATGGAGAGGCCGAAGCGCGCGAGGCGGGTGTCGATCACCGCCGGGCGGCCGATCAGGATCGGCCGGGCGATGCCCTCCTCCACCACCACCTGGGCGGCGCGCAGGATGCGCTCGTCCTCGCCCTCGGCGTAGATCACCCGCTTGGGCGCCTGCTTGGCGGTGGCGAACACCGGCTTCATCACGAGGCCGGAGCGGAACACGAAGCGGTCCAGCTGCTCGTTATAGGCCTCGAAATCGGCGATCGGCCGCTTGGCGACGCCGCTCTCCATCGCCGCCTTCGCCACCGCCGGCGCCACGCGCTGGATCAGGCGCGGATCGAAGGGCGAGGGAATCAGCGAGGTGGCGCCGAACACCGGGGTCTCGCCGCCATAGGCGCGCGCCACCACGTCGGAGGGCGTCTCGCGGGCCAGCTCGGCGATGGCGTTCACCGCCGCGATCTTCATCTCCTCGTTGATCGTCGTCGCCGCCACGTCGAGCGCGCCGCGGAAGATGAACGGGAAGCACAGCACGTTGTTGACCTGGTTCGGGAAGTCCGAACGGCCGGTGCAGATCATCGCGTCGGGACGCGCGTCGCGCGCGAGGTCCGGCATGATCTCCGGCGTCGGGTTGGCGAGCGCCATGATCAGCGGGCGCTCGGCCATGTTCTTCAGCATCTCCGACTTCAGCACGCCGCCGGCGGACAGGCCGATGAAGATGTCGGCGCCGACGATCACCTCGGCGAGGGTGCGCGCCTCGGTCTTCTGCGCGAAGGCCCCCTTATAGGGGTCCATCAGCTTCTCGCGGCCCTCATAGACCACGCCCTCGATGTCGGTGACGAAGATGTTCTCGCGCTTGGCGCCCATCGAGACCAAGAGGTTCAGCGTGGCGATCGCCGCCGCGCCGGCGCCGGAGGTGACGATCTTCACCTCCTCGATCTTCTTCGCGCCGATGAACAGCGCGTTGACCACCGCCGCCGCCACGATGATCGCGGTGCCGTGCTGGTCGTCGTGGAACACCGGGATGTTCATCTTCTCGCGCAGGCGGGCCTCGATCTCGAAGCACTCCGGCGCCTTGATGTCCTCGAGGTTGATGCCGCCGAAGGTCGGCTCCAGCGCCGCCACCACGCTCACCACATGATCGATCTCGAGGGCGTTGATCTCGATGTCGAACACGTCGATGCCGGCAAACTTCTTGAACAGGACCGCCTTGCCCTCCATCACCGGCTTGGAGGCTTCCGGGCCGATATTGCCGAGCCCGAGCACCGCCGTACCGTTGGAGACCACCGCCACCAGGTTTTGCTTGGCGGTCAGCTCGGCCGCCAGCTCCCGGTCGGCGGCGATCGCCTCGCACACCGCCGCCACGCCGGGCGTATAGGCCAAAGCGAGGTCGCGCTGGTTCGCCAGGGGTTTGGTGGGCTGGATTTCGAGCTTACCGGGACGCGGAAGCCGGTGATAGACCAGCGCACCCGAGCGCAGGTCGTCAGAGATATAAGAGGCCATTGAACGTTTCCCTAACCGGAAATTCTGGCCGGAGAATAGGCATTCCCGGCGGCGGTACAACGACTTTCCGAATTTGTAATGCTGGCCTTTCGGCGGTTGGTTATGGTTTGCCATGCCGGAGCGGGCACGGGCCTGCTTCGGAAAACCGCTTTCGGGTCACGGCCTCATGCGCAAGACGTTCCTCATCGCCCTCGCGGCGCTCCTGCTGGCGGTCGGCGCCGGCTATTTCGGGCTGATCTTCTATGCCGACTACGCGGCGCGGCGGCAGATCGATACGCTCGTGGCCGCACTGGCCGCCGACGGCATCACCGCCAGCCATGGAGCCGTCGATTTCGACGTCTTCGAGCGCCGCCTCGACGTCAAGGACCTGGCGGTCGAGGCCCCCGGCCAGGGCAAGGTGCGAATCGCCGCCCTCACCGCCCGCGGGCTGGACCAGCCGGCCGCCGACAAGGTCTCCGTCCGCGAGGTCGAGATTCGCGAATTGGAGGCTGACGGCCCGCTGCCGCTGGCTCCTGACGTCACCGGCCGATTCGCTGCGCCGCTGATCGCGCTCACCGATGTGGTCGGGCCGGCGCAGGTCGCCACCGCCGGCCAGCAACCCTGGCCGCTGGTGCTGGCCATCGTCGAGGCGACCCGCATCGGGCGCATCGACATTCCCGCCTCCAGCAGCTCCACCGTCACCGGCGAGGCGACCACCCGCGTCGAGACCGACGTCACCTACGGGCCGCTGGTGCTGGAGCGTTTCGAGGCCGGCAAGATCGCCCGCCTCGGGGTGGAATCGACCAGCTTCCAGATCGGCGGCACGCCCGCCGTGGCGGCGCAGGGCGAGATGGGCCCGGTGGTGGCGGAAAACATCGACATCGTGCCGCTGCTGGTGCTGCTCGATCCGGACCGTCGCCGCCGGGAGACCGATTTCCGTACCGTCTATGGCAGCATCCGCGCCGAGAAATACAGCTTCCGCGCCGAGAACGGCACCGCCGAGACATGGGCGGCGATGAAGGTGAACGACGTCGCGCTGCAGCCCTCCGGCGTACCGGCGGAGGATCTGCTCACCATCGGCCGCCGCGTCAGCGAAGTGGCGGCGCAGGGCCGCGAGCCGGCACCGCAGGAAGTCGCCGAGCTGCTCGTCGGCATCGCCGGCGCCTATGACGCGCTGCGCATCGGCAGTGCCAGCTTCGAGGGACTGGAGGCCAAGGAAAAGGACGGCCCCACCGTCGCCATCAAGACGATCGGTCTCGGCAAGCTCGATGGCGGGCGCCTCGACCTGATCTCGGTGGAAGGGCTGTCCGGCCAGCAGCCGGACGGCGCCAGCTTTCGGCTCGATCGTCTGGCGCTGGGCGGCTTCAGCCCCGGCCATACGCTGCGCTTCGCCGCGCAGGTGGCGACCACGCCGGCGCTGACCCGCGACCCGGCCCAGCTGATGGCGCTCATCGGCATGTTCGCCAGCGTGGAGGTCGCCGGCCTCGAGGCGCCGCTCGCCGCCAAGGGCGAGCCGCTGCGGCTCGACACGCTGTCGCTGTCCTGGGACGCCGCTGATGGCGCGGTGCCCACCCGCCTCGCCTTCAAGCTGCGCGGCTCCGGCCCCACGGCCAGCCTGCCGACGGGTAGCCCGCTGGCGCTGCTGGTGCCGGACGGCGTGTCGCGCGCCAGCCTATCGGTCGATGTCGGCGCGCGCTGGAATCCGGGCGACAAGGCGGTGCTGGTCGAGCCGGTCTATGCGGAGATGTCGGATTCCTTCGCGCTGCACGGCAAGGCGCGGCTGGGCAATGTCGAGGCCGCCGCCTTCTCGCCGGACCCGACGGCGGCGCTCGGCGCGGCGATGACGGCCAATGTCGACATGGTGCAGCTGACGCTCACCGATTCCGGCATCTACGACCAGAAGCTCGCCGAGGCGGCGCGCGAACAGGGGGTGCAGCCGGAAATGCTGCGCCAGCTCTTCGCCGGATTCGCCGAGATGCTGCTCGGCCCGGTCACCGAGGACCGGCCGGATCTCGATCCGGCGGTGCAGGCGCTGGTGGCCTTCCTGCAGAAGCCGATGGGCACGCTGGCGCTGCGCGTCACCCCGCGCGGGCAGCCCCTCCCACTGCTCGTCGCCGTCGAGGCGATGCGCAGCGACCCGACCAGCCTGCTGGACCAGGTCAACATCCAGGTGGTCGACAATCCGTGAGCGGCGGCGCCCTCACGCCGACGGCTTCCCACGCATGAAAAAAGCCGCGTCCCGGACAGGACGCGGCTTTTTATCTGAGCCGAAGCGACGAAGCCCCGCCCCTACTTCTCCGGCGCGTTGACGCGGATATGCAGCTCGCGCAGCTGCTTGGGCGTCGCCGCCGAGGGCGCGCCCATCAGGATGTCCTGCGCCTGCTGGTTCATCGGGAAGATCGAGATCTCGCGCAGGTTCGACACGCCGCACAGCAGCATGACGATGCGGTCGACGCCGGCCGCCATGCCGCCATGCGGCGGCGCGCCGTACTGGAAGGCGCGATACATGCCGCCGAAGCGCTCCTTCACCGTCTCCTCGTCATAGCCGGCCAGCTCGAACGCCTTCACCATCGCCTCGGGACGGTGGTTGCGGATGCCGCCGGAGGCGATCTCGTAGCCGTTGCAGGCGATGTCGTACTGGAACGCCTTGATGGTCAGCGGATCCTGGTTGTTCAGCGCATCGAGCCCGCCCTGCGGCATGGAGAACGGGTTGTGCGAGAAGTCGACCTTCTTCTCGTCCTCGCTCCACTCGTAGAACGGGAAGTCGATGATCCAGGCCAGCTCGAAGCGGTCGAAATCGACCAGCTTCAGCTCCTCGCCCACCTTGGTGCGGGCGGCGCCGGCGAACTTGACGAACTTCTCCGGGTTGCCGGCGACGAAGAAGGCGGCATCGCCGGCGCCGAGGCCGAGCTGCTGGCGGATCGCCTCGGTGCGCTCCGGGCCGATATTGTTGGCGAGCGGGCCGGCGCCTTCGCCACCTTCGCGCCACATGATGTAGCCGAGCCCCGGCTGGCCTTCGCCCTGCGCCCAGCTATTCATACGGTCGCAGAAGGCGCGCGAGCCGCCGGTCGGGCCGGGGATCGCCCACACCTCGTTCTTCGGGTCTTCGAGCATGCGCGCGAACACCTTGAAGCCCGAACCACGGAAATGCTCGGAGACCTCGCTCATCTCCAGCGGGTTGCGCAGGTCCGGCTTGTCGGTGCCGTATTTGCGCATCGACACCGCATAGGGGATGCGCGGCCAGTTCTTGGTCACCGGCTTGCCGTCGGCGAACTGCTCGAACACGCTGGTGATCACCGGCTCGACGGCGGCGAACACGTCTTCCTGCTCGACGAAGCTCATTTCGAGGTCGAGCTGGTAGAACTCGCCCGGCAGGCGGTCGGCGCGCGGGTCCTCGTCGCGGAAGCAGGGGGCGATCTGGAAGTAGCGGTCGAAGCCGCTCATCATGATCAGCTGCTTATACTGCTGCGGCGCCTGCGGCAGCGCGTAGAAGGTGCCGGGATGGATGCGGCTCGGTACCAGGAAGTCGCGCGCGCCTTCCGGCGAGGAGGCGGTGAGGATCGGCGTCTGGAACTCGAAGAAGCCCTGCCCCTTCATGCCGGCGCGCATGGAGTCGATGATGGCGCCGCGCGTCATGATGTTCCGGTGCAGCTTCTCGCGGCGCAGGTCGAGGAAGCGGTAGCGCAGCCGCGTCTCCTCGGGATAGTCGATGTCGCCGAACACCGGCAGCGGCAGCTCGGCGGCCGGGCCGAGCACCTCGATTTCGGTGGCGTAGAGCTCGACCTCGCCGGTCGGCAGGTCGGCATTGGTGGTGCCCTCGGGCCGGTTGCGTACCCGGCCGTCGACGCGGATCACCCATTCGGAACGCACGGTCTCGGCGAGCTTGAAAGCCGGGCTATCGGGATCGACCACGACCTGGGTCAGGCCGTAATGGTCGCGCAGGTCGATGAACAGCACGCCGCCATGATCGCGGATGCGGTGGCACCAGCCGGAGAGCCGCGCAGTGGAGCCGACATCGCTGGCGCGAAGGGCCCCGCAGGTGTGCGAGCGATAGCGATGCATGGTGTAACCTCAAACCGGATCGGCGGACGAACGACAACGCCCCGCGGCGCCGATCCCCGGCGCCCATGGGCGGGCGGAGGGGTGCATGCGGGCGCGCGGTTTGTCAATGTCCAAGGCGCGGTCCAAGGCGCGCCGGCGCCGCCTTCCGCTCACTCCGGCGGCGCGGTCGAGGTCCATTTGGCGGCGGAGATCTGCGGCGAGCGGCTGAACTCGCCGACCAGCCCTTCCACCCGCGCATCCTCCTCGCGGCCGCTGAACACCATCGCCTCGACCTCGACGTCGCCGCGGCCCTCGATGAGATGGCTCTCCAGCGCCTGCAGGCGCAGTCCCTGCTTCTGGATGGCGGCGAGCAGCCGCGTGCGGATTTCCGCCTCGTCGGGAGCCGCGCAAGTCAGCTCGATAATGTAGTAGCGCTCGACCTTCGGCTCGGGCGCCAGGCGCTCCAGCACCACGCTCAGCCGGGGCATGACGAGATTGATGAACACCACCAGCGCCGTGGTCTCCGCCGCCTCGATGGCGAAGCCGTAGCCGGCGAGCGCCCCCACCGCGCCGGTCGCCCAGACGGTGGCCGCGCTCGACAGGCCGCGCACGCTCAGCCCGTCGCGCATGATGAGGCCGGCGCCGAGGAAGCCGATGCCGGTCACCACCTGTCCGCCGAGGCGTACATCGGTGGCATCGCCGATCAGCAGGGCGAGCGAGGTGAAGGCCGCCGCGCCGAGCGCCACCAGCGCATGGGTGGTGAGCCCGACGAAGCGCTGGCGGAACTGCCGTTCCAGCCCGATCAGCGCGCCGAGCAGTGCGGCAACCAGGAGATTGGGCGCGATCGACAGTGCCGGATAGTAGCTGTTGGCGAGCGACATCACGCCGTTGCTCCTCGCAAGCACTGCCGTTCGCGCGCCTCGCGGAGGCTCGGCGGCCGGACCATTGCCCGGGCCGCCGGCACGCTCACGGCAGGTAGGTCAGGGTCATCTCGGCGACGCCCAGCGCCAGCGAGGCGCCGATATTGCCCTCGACCGAGACCGGATTGAGCGCGACCGACTTGTCGGTGCCGACCAGCGCGTTCGCGCCGACGCCGACGCCCAGCGCGACGTCGGCGGAGACGCCGGCATATTTGCCGGCGAGCGCGCCCGGCGCCACGCTCTTGGTCAGCGCCGCGACGCCCCAGGTCATCATCCCCGCCCCGGTGATCCCGAGATCGAGGCCGACCCGGCTGATGACGCCCTTATAGTTGGCATCCGGCCCGTTCACCGGCTTGAAGGTGCAGCTCATCTCCTGCTTCGAGGAGACGATCATGCTGATCGAGGAGGCGACGCTGCACACCAGCACGCCGGCATCCACGCGGTCGGCGGCCGAGGCCGGCACGCTGGCGACGAGCCCGGCGGCGAGGGAAAGAGCGAGAAGCGTCTTCGTCATGGTCGTTTCCTGTTGAGGGAGCGACCATCTGCCGGGCGCTCGTGCCGGCGGACACTAGCGCGCGATGGTTAATGCTTTCGCTAGGTCATGGCGGATTCTTGGTCGTTTCCATCCGCTTAATCAGCTATGAAATTGCCACTATGGACATGATCACGACCACTGATTCCCTCGCCGCCGCGTGCGAACGCCTTTCCCGGCATCCCTTCGTCACCGTCGACACCGAGTTCCTGCGCGAGAGCACCTTCTGGCCGAAGCTGTGCGTCGTGCAACTCGCCTCGACCGACGAGGCAGTGGTGGTCGACGCCATCGCCGAGGGCATCGACCTCGCGCCGCTCTTCGAGCTGATGGCGAACGAACAGGTGCTCAAGGTGTTCCACGCCGGGCGGCAGGACATCGAGATCGTCTGGCATCTCGCCGGCATCATCCCGCATCCGGTGTTCGACACCCAGGTGGCGGCGATGGTGCTCGGCCATGGCGACAGCATTTCCTACGACCAGCTGGTGCAGCGCCTCACCGGCGCGGTGCTCGACAAGTCGCTGCGCTTCACCGACTGGTCGCGCCGACCGCTCTCGGCCGCCCAGATCACCTATGCCGAGGCCGACGTCACCCATCTGCGCGACGTCTACCGCAAGCTCGACGCCGATCTCGTCAAGCGCGGCCGCAGCGAATGGGTGACCGAGGAGATGGCGGTGCTCATCTCGCCGGACACCTATCGGCAGGAGCCGGAGCGGGCCTGGGAGCGGCTGCGCTCGCGGGTGCGCAAGCCGAAGGACCTCGCCGTGCTGATGGAGGTCGCCGCCTGGCGCGAGCGCGAGGCGCAGTCGCGCGACATTCCCCGCTCGCGCATCCTCAAGGACGAAGTGCTCGGCGAGATCGCCGCCCAGCATCCGACCACGCCCGAGCGCCTCGCCGGGCTGCGCTCCATCCCCAAGGGCTTCGAGCGCTCGCGCACCGGCGAGCAGATCCTCGAGGCGGTACGCGCCGGCCTCGCCCGCGACCCGAAGACCCTGCCGGAGATCGAACGCGACCGCCCGCTGTCCAACGGCGCCTCGGCGACGGTGGAACTATTGAAGGTGCTGCTGCGCATGACCTCCGAGCAGCACGGCGTCGCCGCCAAGGTGATCGCCACGGTGGACGACCTCGAGCGCATCGCCGCCGATCACGAGCCGCAGGTGGCGGCGCTGGCGGGCTGGCGGCGCGAACTGTTCGGCGAGAAGGCGCTGGCGCTGAAGGACGGCCGGCTTGCGCTGGCCATGCAGCGCGGCCGGGTGATCGCGCTGGAGCGGCCCGCCCCGTAGGATCCCGAAGAAACGGAGGCGGCGCCCGCCGAGATGGGATCGGCCCGCCACCGCCGATCGGGCGATGACAGCCCAGCGACAGGACCTAGCCGGCCGGCGCCGTCTCGGCGACCACCAGCTTGCTCCCCCGCCAGACGAGCGAGAGCTGGCGGACCCAGAATATGTCGTAAATGAACCAGATGATGCCGAACACCATCATCATGAAGGCATGGACCGACACGGTGCGCCCGACCTCCTGCACCGACAATATGTTCACGCTCAGATAGCCATCCTGAAGATCAGAATAGATCACCGAATGATTGACCTGCTGGCAGTAGTCGACATTCGTCTTGCGAACGTGATCCGGCGGAAGAGGGGCCGGCGCCTCGCCTTCGCCCTCCGTCGCCTTGGGCGTGCCGGTGAATTGAACCTCAGATTTGCACTCGTAAAACAGTGACCCGTCGCGCGTATTCACGTGAGCAGCGGAGTAAGAGGCGTAGATGACGCAGAAGGCTGTCATGAAGGCCATCTGGAAATAGGCCATGTTCGTCAGAGATTCTTCGTGGAAATTCCGGAAGAATATATAAATGACGAACATCGCCATATGCATTATTAGGAATATATATACTACTATAAATATATCGCTATCCGGATCCGAATATCTCAGAAAAATATACAGTGCCGTCATGCCCGCCCCCAGGCATGAGGTACGACCCAGCTTGAACTGGCCGTCGAGATCCTCTTCAAGCTCCGCATCCGGCTTGCTGAGCCGCTGCACATCGAATGGCCGAAAATAAAATGACAATATAACAAGTATAAATAGAACGATAGACAACGGCCATAGCAGATAGAACTTGATATGATTACTGATATAGACCGTCTCCATTCCGAGAACGGACAGTGTACTGGCCAGGAGAAAGCTTAGAAGGTAAGGTGAACGCGACGGTCGAAAATGGGTGAGCGCGCTCGAAGCCACCGAAACCACAGGTCCGACCGCAGAAATCGGCATGACAACCATCGCTTGCCCCCGCTCCAGCAATAGCTCAAAGCTCATACTAGATCAGGGGAAGCAGTAAGGTAAAGCTGTCGACTTACGCTCTTCTACGTCACCACCACCGGCTCGCGGCCGATGAGCCGGGCGAGCGTGCGCAGGCGGCTGATGATGCGCTCGCTGCCGAGCGGCGCGAGCTCGCCTTCGAGGTGCAGCACCAGCCGGCCCTTGTCGACCGTCATCGGCGCGATCGGCAGCGTGCCCGGCATGGCGGCGGAGATGATGTAGCCCACCCGCATCGCCGCGCCGAGGATGCGCGCCCGGTCGAGCAGCCGCGTCGAGACCAGCTCGCGGATGCGTGGCGAGAGGTCCTCGTCGACCAGCCCCATGTGCCGGTAGTAGATCGCCAGCGCCAGGAAGGCGCGGCCGGGATGGTCGAGGCCGATGAAGGAGGCGTTGGCGATCAGGTTGAGGCTCTGCTCGCCGCGATAGTCGGGATGCGCCCGCCAGCTCATGTCGGCGAGCAGGCAGGCGGAGTGGCGCAGCCGCTTCTCCTCGTGGCTCTCCTCGATGCCGCTGGAGGCCATGAAGCGGTCGGTCCAGGCGATCAGTTCCTCGCCATGCAGCGGCGAGCGCGAGCGCAGCGTGTTGACCTCGGCGCTGGCGGCGATGAGCGGGTCGATCTTGCGCTCGGCGGCGTCGAGCGCCTCGAACAGCAGCCCCTCGCGCACGCCCTGCGCGGAGATGTAGACATTGGATGGCTTGCCGATGCGAAGGATGTGCTCCAGCACCACCGCGCCATAGGCGAGCAGCGGCCGGCGCACGTCGGACACCGTCTCGATGCGCGACAGCGTGTCGATCGGCACGCGGCGCAGCAGGCGCACGAACTCCAGCGCCTCCTTGGCCGGGATGACATAGCCGTGCATCACATGCAGCGGATAGCCGCGCTGGAACATGTGCAGCCGCGCCACCGCGCGCCAGGTGCCGCCCACCGCGTAGAAGGTGCGGCCCTTCAGGTGCTCGAGCCGCGTCTCCTTGGCGAGCGCGTCCTTGACGATCTTGTCGGCTTTCTTGAGCGAATTCTCGGAGCGCTCCTGCAAGGCGAGGCCGCCGAGCTGGAAGGTCACGCCGGAGCCGATGTGCTGGCCGTGCACGTCGGCGAGTTCCAGCGAGCCGCCGCCGAGATCGCCGACCACCCCGTTGGCGTGATGCACGCCGGAGATGATGCCCATCGCCGAGAGCTGCGCCTCGCGCTTGCCGGAGAGCAGTTCCACCTCGGTGCGGCAGATCTCGGTGCAGGCGGCGACGAAGTCCGGCCCGTTCTCGGCGTCGCGCGCGGCGGCAGTGGCGATCACCCGCAACGTGCCGACGCCCATGCGGTCGCACAGCACGCGGAAGCGCCGGAGCGCGGTGAGCGCCTTTGCCACCGCGTCGGCGTTCAGCCGGCCGGTGGTCGCCACCTCCCGGCCGAGCGCGCAGGAGGCCTTCTCGTTGAAGATCGGCGTCGGCGAGCGCGACAGGCGCTCATAGACCACCAGGCGGACGGAGTTGGAGCCGATGTCGATGACCGCCACCGGCGTGCCGGAAACGAGGCCGTTCGACGCCCCGCGCACCATGTCGCTCATGATCTCACGCACGGCCCCGGCGCCGGATGAGGTTGCGCGGCGAGGAGTCCTTGAGCGATTTGCCACGTCCCGACAGACTCGGATTGGTCATGAAATATTGCTGCGCGTTGAAGGGTTCGACGCCTTCGTCCGGGACTATGCGTTGCGACGAGCCATCCGGCAAGACGCGCCAGCTCTGCTGGTTGTCCTCGAAATTGGCGACCATGATCTGGTCGAGGATCTGCATGTGCACCGTCGGGTTGGTGATCGGGCAGAGCGATTCCACCCGCCGGTCGAGATTGCGCGGCATCAGGTCGGCGGAGGAGATGTAGACCGCCGCCTCGGCATGCGGCAGGCCATGGCCGTTGCCGAAGCAGTAGATGCGCGGATGTTCGAGGAAGCGGCCGACGATCGACTTCACGCGGATATTGTCGGATAGGCCGGGCACGCCGGGACGCAGGCAGCAGATGCCGCGCACCACGATGTCCACCGACACCCCGACCTGGCTCGCCCGGTACAGCGCGTCGATGATGGTCGGGTCGACCAGCGCGTTCATCTTCAGCCAGATCGCCGCCGGCTTGCCGGCCTTGGCGAAGCCGATCTCGGCGTCGATATGGTCGAGGATGCGCGACTTCAGCGTCAGCGGCGACACCGACATCGCCTCCAGCTCGGCCGGCTCGGCATAGCCGGTGATGAAGTTGAAGATCCGCGCCACGTCGCGGCCGATCACCGGGTCGGCGGTGAAGAACGACAGGTCGGTATAGATGCGCGCCGTGATCGGGTGGTAGTTGCCCGTGCCGACATGGCAGTAGCTGGTCAGCGCGCCGCCCTCGCGCCGCACGACGAGCGAGAGTTTCGCGTGGGTCTTCAGCTCCAGGAAGCCGAACACCACCTGCACGCCCGCGCGCTCCAGGTCGCGGGCCCAGCGGATATTGGCTTCCTCGTCGAAGCGCGCCTTCAGTTCGACGAGCGCGGTCACCGACTTGCCGGCCTCGGCGGCCTCAGCGAGCGCCTTGACGATCGGGCTGTCGGAGGAGGTGCGGTAAAGAGTCTGCTTGATGGCGACCACATTGGGATCGCGAGCCGCCTGCCGCAGGAACTGCACCACCACGTCGAAGGATTCGAACGGATGGTGCACCACGAGGTCCTTCTCGCGGATCGCCGCGAAGCAGTCGCCGGCATGGTCGCGGATACGCTCGGGGAAGCGTGGATTATACGGCTTGAACTTGAGGTCCGGCCGGTCGATGCCGACCAGCTGGCTGAACTCGTTGAGCGCCAGCACGCCGTCGACCAGGAAGATCTCGTCCTCGGCGACCCCGAGCTCGCGGGCGACGAAGTTGCGCAGTTCCTCCGGCATGGTGGCGTCGACCTCCATGCGGATCACCTGGCCGAGGCGGCGGCGCTTCAGCGCCGTCTCGAACTGGCGCATCAGGTCCTCGGCCTCTTCCTCGACTTCGAGGTCGCTGTCGCGGATGACGCGGAAGCTGCCATGGCCCTTCACCTGGTAGCCGGGGAACAGGCGGCCGATGAACAGGCCGATCATCTGCTCCAGCGTGATGAAGCGTGCCGCCCCGCCCTCGCCGTCCGGCAGGCGGATGAAGCGGTCGATCTTGGCGGGCACGCGGATCAGCGCGCTCATCTGCCGCCCGTCATGCACGCGCGCCAGCTGCAGTGCCAGCGAGAAGCCGAGATTGGGAATGAAGGGGAAGGGGTGCGCCGGATCGATGGCGAGCGGGGTCAGCACCGGGAAGACGCGGCTGAGGAAGAAGTCGTCCAGCACCGCGCGGTCGGCCTTCTGCACCTCGGCGCCGTCGACCAGCACGATGCCGGCCTCGATCAGCCCGCCGCGTAGCTCGCGCCAGCGCCCCTGCTGGTCATGGCCGAGCTCGGCGACGGCGGCGGCGATCAGCGGCAGCTGCTCGGCGGGGGAGAGCCCATCCGGACTCTTGGCGGTGAAGCCCTCGCGCAGCTGCTCCTTGAGGCCGGCGACGCGCACCATGAAGAACTCGTCGAGATTGTTCGCCGAGATCGACAGGAAGCGCAGCTGTTCCAGGATCGGATGCGCGCGGTTGGAAGCCTCCTCCAGCACGCGGCGGTTGAACTGCAGCCAGGAAAGCTCGCGATTGATGAAGCGCTCGGGCGAGGCCATCAATTCCTCGTCCAGCAGCGGCCCGGCGACCACCGGTGCGGGCAGGCTCGCTTCGCTTGTGTTCACCTCGGTCTCCATTACCGCTGCCGGCCCTGTCTCTTCGACGCGCTTGGCGACGCGACGCACCCGCCTTTTCGGGGCGGAAGGTCGCTGGGCATCGTGACGGTTGGATGACATAGAACGCTTCACCTTCGGTCAATCCCCTTCGTCGGCCGTGCGGCCGTCCTGATCGTCGTCGCTTTCCGCCTCATCTGACTCGGCGTGCGAGCCGGCGCGGGCGCGCAGCAACTCTGCCGCGAGTGCCCGCGTCAAGGGGCGCTTGCGCGCCAGCGCCTCGCGGTCGAGCTCGGCGATCAGCGCGCCGATGGCGGCGTAGGAGCGCTCCACCCGCGCCATCAGATAGCCGATCAATGCCTCGTCGGGGGTGATCTGCCGGTCGGCGAACAACTTCACCGCCACCGCGGCGAGCAGCGCGTCGTCCGGCGCGCCGAGCCGCACCGCCGGCATCGCCCTGAGGCGCGAGCCGAGGTCGCGCGTCGCCACCGTCTCGGCCAGCACCGCCGGCAGCTGGCGCGAGGTGACGAGCAGATGCGCGCGCTGCTCGCCCACGAGATTGAGCAGATGGAACAGCGCCGCCTCGTCGAGCGTCCCCTCGCCGAGGTCCTCCAGCACCAGAGTCCCGGTCGCCAGCGCCTCGGGCACCGTCTCGCGGGTCAGCGCCGCCGCCGGCATGAGGCGGGCGCCGCTCGCTTCGGCGAACAAGGCGGCGAGATGCGATTTGCCCGATCCCGCCGGCCCGGTGATCGCCACCGCCCGCGCCGGCCAGTCCGGCCAGGCGTCGATCAGCGCCAGGGCCGGCTCGTTGGCCGGGCCGACGAGGAAATCGGCGCGCCCACGGTTCTCCACCGGCGGCAGGTCCAGCGGCAGCTGGCGGCTCGGCACGTCACGCACAGACATGGGTCAGCGGACCTCGGGGCCGGCGTCGGGCTCGCCCTCTTCCTCGCCGGTATAGAGCGGGCTGTCGAGATATTGCCGGATGGCGAAGCGCACCAGCACCCCCACCGCCGCGGCGAGCGGCACGGCGAGCAGCAGGCCGAGGAAGCCGAGCAGGTAGCCGAAGGCCAGCAGGGCGAACATCAGCCACACCGGGTGCAGCCCGACGCTGTCGCCGACCAGCTTGGGCGAGAGGATGTAGCCCTCGATGAACTGGCCGAACACGAAGATGCCGATGACGAGGCCGATCATCGTGTAGTCGGGGAAGAACTGCACGATGGCGACGCCGCCGGCGAGCAGCAGGCCGGTCAGCGAACCGACATAGGGAATGAAGGTGATGATGCCGGAGACGAGGCCGATCACGAAGCCGAAATTCAGCCCGGTGAGCGTCAGGGCGATGGCGTAGAAGGAGCCGAGGATCAGGCAGACCAGCGACTGCCCGCGCACGAAACCGGCGATGGCGCGGTCCATCTCGCTGGCGAGTTCGCGGATCTTGTCGCGGTTCTTCACCGGCAGCCAGGAATCCACCTTGGCCACCATGTCGTTCCAGTCGTTCAGCAGGTAGAACGCGACCACCGGGGTGATGACCACCAGCGAGAACAGCGAGATCAGCGCCTGCCCGCCGGTCCAAACCGACTGCACGAAGCTGAGGATGTAGGAGGCGCCCTGCGTCACCAGCTGGCTGAGGCTCTGCTGGATGTTGGGCAGCCGGTCGCCGATCACCGTCTTCAGCCAGAGCGCGCCCTCGCTCGTCACCATGTTCTGCAGCTTGACGATGTATTCCGGCAGCCGCTCCAGGAAGGCGGAGAACTGCGCGCCGAAGATCGGCACCACCAGCAGCAGGAGAAGGATCGCGACCAGCACCGTCAGCGCGATGGTGGCGAGCGACGCCACCAGCCGGTTGACGCCCCAGCGCTCCAGATGCGTCGTCACCGGGTTGAGGAAATAGGCGAGCGCGAGACCGGCGACGAAGGGCAGCAGAACCCCCGAGAGCAGCCAGCAGATCAGCACGATGGCCGTCAGGAAGCTCAGCCAGAACGTTACCTGCTTGTGCCACATCATGCGGTTCGACCGATCCCGGCTGTCACGTTTCGTCACCCGCATTGATATCAGGAATTATTGCGGCGCAATGGCATCTCCCCGCAATTCAGCGGGCGAGGTGCCGGCTCCACTCGAAAAGATAGGCGAGCGCCGAGAGCGCGGTGAGGCCGGCGACCAGCACCAGCCCCACCTCATAGGCATTGCCGAGCGGTATGTCGAAGCCGCGCGCGCCGAGCATCAGCGCCGCGAAGCCGATCTGCGCCGCGGTGTTGAGCTTGGAGACGATGAGCGGCCGGATCGTCACCGGCCGCTCCATGGCGAAGGCGGCCGCCACCGCGGCGACGATCAGCACGTCGCGCACCACCACGGCGAGCGCCAGCCAGCCCGGCACCTGCCCGGCGAGCGCCAGCGCGACATAGATCGACACCAGGAGCGCCTTGTCCGCCACCGGGTCGAGATAGGCGCCGAGTTCGCTCTGCATGTCGAAATGCCGGGCGATGAAGCCGTCCACCGCGTCGGAGACGCCGGCGGCGAGAAAGATCCAGAAGGCGAGCGCGATGCGGCCGTCGGCGATGGCCCACACCACCGCCGGCACGGCGAACAGGCGCAGGACGGTGATGGTGTTGGGCAGGTTCACGTCGGGCGGGGCTCCTCCCAGCGCACATAGTGCGCAGCCCCCGGCTTGCCAAGGCACCGCGCCCAAGCGAGCCGGGACCGCCCCCGAAGCGCCCGCCAGCCCCGGCCGCATCCCTCACTCATCCGGCGCCCCACTCGTCCTTCCGATACCCCAGTTCCCTGCACACCGTTCGCCCCGCCGGCCCCGGCCGCATCCCTGCCTCATCCGGCGCCCCGCCGATCCCTCCGATACCCCAGCTCCCTGCACACCGTTCGTCCCGCCGGCCCCGGCCGCATCCCTCCCTCATCCGGCGCCCCACTGGTCCTTCCGATGCCCCAGTTCCCTGCGCACCGTTCGTATGGATCCCGTGCACGGCTCCCTGTGGTCGCCGTATCCCTCGGCTACCTCGCCTCCCCCGTGCCTCTGCGAAGGGTCCTACCCGCCCGCGCCCTCGGACGCGTCTCCCGCACTCCTCCGGCCTCTGCCCCGCCGGCCCGCACACCGTTCGCACGGGTCCCCCGTACCAATCCCGTGCGTTCCTCTGTGTCGCTCGGCCGCCTCGCTTCCCCCCGCAGCCTTTCGAGGCATCCCGCCGATCCGTGCCCTCGGACGCCACTCCCGCGATCCTCCTGCCTCCACCCCGCCGGCCCGCACATCGTTCGCACGGGTCCCCCGTACCAATCCCGTGCGTTCCTCTGTGTCGCTCGGCCGCCTCGCTTCCCCCCGCAGCCCTTCGAGGCATCCCGCTGATCCGTGCCCTCGGACGCCACTCCCGCGATCCTCCTGCCTCCTCAACGCGCCGCTTCTTCGCGCGCCATGGCGTCCGTCCCGCATATCGCTCACCCTTCCCTCGCCCTCTCCAATGCGCAGCGAGGTCCGGGGCGATGGCGGCAGCAAAGCCGTTGCCCTGAAGCATCAGCGACCGCACGCCCGATGCCGCGAACGGCCGCCGCGGTTGACAGGCCCGGCGGTACCGCGTTCCCTGCCGCACGCCCATGGCAACGCCTCGCGATGGGTGCGGACCGGAGGACGCTCGACATGACCGATGCCAGCCCCCTCCACCACGACCCGCTCTATACCGACGCCGCGCTGGTGGCGTTCTACGATGCCGAGAACGAGGGCGGCGCCGATGTCGCCTTCTGTACCGAACTGGCGCGCGGCGTCGGCTCGGTGCTCGATCTCGGCTGCGGCACCGGCGCCTTCCTCGTCGGGCTCGAAGCGCCGCGCCGCGCCGGCGTCGACCCGGCCGCCGCCATGCTCGACATCGCCCGCGCCCGTCCGGGCGGCGCGGCGGTGCAATGGGTGGAGGCGGATGCCCGCCTTCTCGATCTCGGCCAGCGCTTCGATCTCGTCGTGATGACCGGCCACGCCTTCCAGGTGTTCCTGACCGAGGACGACCGGCACGCCGCCCTCGCCACCATCGCCCGCCACCTCGCTCCCGGCGGACGCTTCGTGTTCGACAGTCGCAACCCCGCCTGTCGAGAGTGGGAGGAGTGGCAGCCGCACAATTCGCGCCGCGGCGTGGCGCATCCGCGCCATGGCGAGGTCGAGGCGTGGAACGGCGCGGTCCACGACCCGGCCACTGGCATCGTCACCTACGAGACCGTCTACCGCCTCCCCGACGGCCGCGAACTCACCGCCACCAGCCGCATCGCCTTCCCACCGCGCGACGAGCTGGCCCGGCTGATCGCCGGGGCCGGCCTCGTGGTCGAGCGCTGGCTCGGCGACTGGAACGGCGGGCCGCTCGCCGACGACGCCCCGGAATTCATCCCGATCGGCCGCCTCGCCTGACACGCAAAGGCCCGGCGCATCCGAGCCAGGCGGATGCCCCATTGCGAGCCGACGACGACAAGCCTTCCCCGCATCGCCGGCCGCCGGCCGGGGCGCGCCACCCCGCCCGCCCGCGTGACGCCGCCGCGCCGACATGGCACAAGCGATGCGCGGCGACACGTCGCCCAGCCGCCCAGCCGCCTCCCCTGTCCTGCCGCCTCCCCTGCCGCCTGCCGTGGTGCCCGCCCATGCACGCCCCCGCCGAGACCCCGCCCGCCCCTCCCGCTCCCGCCCTGCGCGCCTCGGTGGTCACCTCCGCCGTCGTCGCGGCGCTGGTCGGCTTCGGCGGCACGCTCGCCCTCATCGTCGCCGCCGCCCAGGCGGTCGGGTCGAGCCCGGCACAGACCTCCTCGGCGGTGATCGGCCTCTGCCTGTCGATGGCGGCGACCTCCGCCTTTCTCGGCTGGCGCTACCGCATGCCGATCATCACCGCCTGGTCGACGCCCGGCGCGGCGCTGGTGGCCGGCTCGCACGGGCTCACCCCGTCGACCGCGGTCGGCGCCTATCTGCTCGTCGCGGCGCTCATCCTCGCCACCGCGGCGGTGAAGCCGCTCGGCGCGCTGGTGCAGCGCCTGCCGGTCGCCATCGCCGCCGCCATGCTGGCCGGCGTGCTGTTCCGCTTCTGCGCCGCCGTGTTCACCTCGGCGCAGGCCGATCCGCTGCTGGTGCTGCCGCTGGTGGTGCTGTTCCTCGTCGCCCGGCGCATCAGCCCGTTCGGCGCGGTGCTGGCGATCCTGGCGCTCGGCATCGCCTTCGCCTTCTTCCTCGGCCGCGTCGGGCCGCTGCCGGACGCAATCCCGGCCCCCGCGCTCACGCTCATCTGGCCGCAATTCGACATGGAGGCGCTGATCGGCGTCGGGGTGCCGCTCTACATCGTCACCATGGCCTCGCAGAACCTGCCCGGCCTCGCGGTGCTGCAGGCCGCCGGCTACAGACCGCCGACCCCGCCGATCCTCGCCGTCACCGGCCTCTCCTCGCTGGTCACGGCGTTCTTCGGTTCGCTGACCTCGAACCTCGCCGCCATCACCGCCTCGATCTGCACCGGGCCGGATACCCATCCCGATCCGGCGAAGCGCTGGCTGGCGAGCCCGTTCTACGCGCTGTCCTATCTGGTGCTGGCCGCCGGCGGTGCCTCGCTGGTGGCGCTGATCGCCGCGCTGCCGCCCGGCCTCATCGCTGCCTTTGCCGGCCTCGCTTTGCTCGGGCCGCTGGTGAACGCGCTCGGCACCGCCATGGCCGATGCCCCTCGCCGTTTCCCGGCGGTGCTGACGCTGGCGGTGACCGCCTCCGGCGTGTCGATGCTCGGCATCGGCTCCGCCTTCTGGGGCCTCGCCGCCGGGCTGGTCGCGCTCGGCATCGACCGCGCCGGCCATCGCTGAGGCCGCACACACGGACCCGCGCAGGGACCGGCGCGGCCGCCTCGGCTTGCCCCACGCCCGATAAGCGGCTAATCCGCGTGCTTTCCGATGAAGGGGCGCAACATGAGCGGCAACGGGCAGGGTCTCAGCTATCGCGACGCGGGCGTCGACATCGATGCCGGCAACCGGCTCGTCGACCTGATCAAGCCGCTGGTGAAGGCCACCCGCCGGCCCGGCGCCGATGCCGATATCGGCGGCTTCGGCGGCGTGTTCGATCCCAAGGCCGCCGGCTTCAAGGATCCGCTGATCGTCGCCACCACCGACGGCGTCGGCACCAAGCTGAAGATCGCCATCGAGACCGGCCGCCACGACACCATCGGCATCGACCTCGTCGCCATGTGCGTCAACGACCTCGTGGTGCAGGGCGCCGAGCCGCTGTTCTTCCTCGACTATTTCGCCACCGGCAAGCTCGCCCCCGAGGTCGGCGCCAAGATCGTCGCCGGCATCGCCAAGGGCTGCACCGAATCCGGCTGCGCGCTGATCGGCGGCGAGACCGCCGAGATGCCCGGCATGTATGCCGAGGGCGACTACGACCTCGCCGGCTTCTCGGTCGGCGCGGTGGAACGCGGCGAGCTGCTGCCGCGCCCGGACATCGCGCCGGGCGACGTGCTGCTCGGCCTCGCCTCCTCCGGCGTGCATTCCAACGGCTATTCGCTGGTGCGCCGCATCGTCGAATTGTCCGGCCTCTCTTGGGACGCTCCGGCGCCCTTCCACGCCGGCCAGACGGTCGGCGAGGCGCTGCTCACCCCGACGCGGCTCTATGTGAAGCCGGCGCTGTCGGTCATCCGCGAGACCGGCAAGGTGAAGGCGCTCGCGCACATCACCGGCGGCGGCCTCACCGAGAACCTGCCGCGCGTGCTGCCCAAGGGCACCATCGGCCGCATCGACCTCGACGGCCTGCCGGTGCCGCCGGTGTTCCGCTGGCTGGCCCAGACCGGCGGCGTCGCTGCCGAGGAGATGCTGCGCGCCTTCAACTGCGGCATCGGCATGGTGGTGGTCTGCGCCTGCGAGCATGCCGAGACGGTGGCCGACGCCTTCGCCGACCAGGGCGAGGAGGTGATCCACCTCGGCGCCATCGAGCCCGGCGAGGGCGCGGCGCATGTCGTCTATGACGGCGCGCTCGACCTCGCCTGCCCGCTCTGAGCGGAGAACCGGACGTGGCAAGTTCCCGCACCGGCGCCCCCCGCATTGCCGTGCTGATCTCCGGGCGCGGCTCCAACATGATGTCGCTGATCGAAGCGGCGGCGGCGCCCGGCTTTCCCGGCGAGATCGCCTGCGTGATCTCCAACCGGCCGGAGGCGCACGGCCTCGTTCGGGCGCAGGCCTGCAACATCCCGGTCCGCGCCATCGACCATACGCTGTTCCGCGACGAAGCCGGCAAGCCGGACCGCGCCGCCTTCGACGCCGCCCTCGACGCCGCGCTGGAAGCCGAGGGGATCGACCTCGTCTGCCTCGCCGGCTTCATGCGGCTGCTCACCCCCGGCTTCACCCGCAGATGGCAGGGCCGGATGATCAACATCCACCCCGCCTTGCTGCCCAGCTTCAAGGGCCTGCACACCCATGAGCGGGCGCTGGCCGAGGGCGTGAAGATCCACGGCTGCACCGTGCATTTCGTCACGCCGGAAATGGACGTCGGCCCGATCATCATGCAGGCCGCCGTCCCGGTGCTGGAGGGCGACACGCCCGAGGCGCTCGGCGCCCGCGTGCTCAGGCAGGAGCACGTCATCTACCCGGCGGCGCTGCGCCTTGTCTGCGAGGGGCGCACCCGCATCGATGGCAGCGTCGTGCGCGTCGACGAGTTCGAGCTCGACGCCCACGCTTTGGTGGTGCCGCCGGCGCCGGTCGGCTGAGCCGGCCTCAGTCGTAGAGCAACGCCACCACCCGCGCCGGTGCCGCCGAGGCGCCCTTGATGCGCAGCGGGAACACCGCGACGTCGAAGCCATCAGCCGGCAATTGGTCGAGCCCGGCCAGTTGCTCCATGTGCCAATAGGGCTTGCGCCTTCCGACCAGATGCGCGGCCCAGAAGATTTCGCGGTCGTTCTCGGCGCGGCTGCGGCGGATCTGGTGGTGCAGCGGCACGTCCCAGCCCCATTGGTCGATGCCCATCACCTTCACGCCGTGGTCGATCAGCCATTCGGTGGCGGCGGCGCTCATGCCGGTGCCCAGCGTCCAGTAGTCCCGCGTGCCGAGGAAACGGTCGCGCCCGGTGCGGATCAGCGCGATGGTGCCCGGCCCGACGCTCGCCCCGCTCGCCGCGAGGCTGGCTTCGAGATCGGCAACGGTGATCTCCTCGCCCTCGCCTTTGTGGGTCATGTCGAACACCACGCCCGGCCCGAAGCCCAGTTCGAGCGGCATCTCTTCGATGCTCGGCAGCCGCCGGCCCTCGGCGTCGGTCGGGCCGTAGTGCCAGGGCGCGTCGATATGGGTGGTGGCGTGCACGCCGAGGCGGGTGATGACGTCGTCTGCCCAGCCGGCGAAAGCACGCGGAAACAGCCGGAACGGCAGCTTGCCGATGAGGCGCACCAGCCAGCGGGCGCGGGCATGCGGGCGATGGGTGATCTTCACCCGCATGAAGGAGGGATCCGCCGGATTGTCGGCGATTTCCCGTGAGAGATCGACGATACGCGAAGGGCGCAGCCCGGTCATTGCTCACCTCCGTGCGGGTGCGCGCCGGATGGCGGCGACGCAGCCTGCCGAATAGCCAAGGCGGGCGCCGGCGTCTTGCACGTTCCCACCGCGCCTTGCCGGATGGAAGTGAAGCAAGCCGCTTTCCCGAAGCCATCATCCTGAAGACGTCATCCCGGACGGTCCGCGGGACCGATCCGGAATCGCGCAAGCATTGGCGAGCGATCCCGGCTCGAGGCTGCACTGTGGCCGGGATGACAGCAAACGGCCGGCTCCCAAAGTCGCTCCCATGTCGAGGGCCGGGCTCGAAACGCGACGGCCACCAGTAGCCCCCTCATCCTGAGGTGCCCGGCCATCGGCCGAGCTTTGAGGGATGCTCGTCCGGGTGCGCTTTACCGAACATCCTTCGAGACTCGCTGCGCTCGCACCTCAGGGTCTGGCACGCAATTCCCTCATCCCGTTGGGGAGAGGTGGCCCGCGAAGCGGGTCGGCGAGGGGGAGAAGACATTGGAGAGAAAAAATCCCCCTCCCCTACAGAAGGCGGGGGCTTGGACGCTCTTTCGGCAATTCCGGGCAGACACTCAGGATGAGCGGCGCCTTTGACCTTAAGGGCAAACGGCAGCGGACCTCGAAGCACGCAGCCCCTCCGCCGCCCGGCATCCCGAAAAGAGCCCCGTTCACCCCGCCCGCGCGATGCGCACCCGGTTGTCGTGCAGCGCCGCGCCGCCCACCGGCGCCACCGGGTCGGCGCCGGTCAGCGTGTTGATGCCGCGCCCGCCGACATGCTTGCCGTTCGGCCAGATCGATTCCGCCACCACCACGCCGCGCCGCAGCCCGTCGAAGATCGCCGCGTGCAAGGTCACCGTGCCGCGCGCGCTGGTGACCCGCACCTCATCCTCGTCGGCGATCCCGAGCCCGGCGGCATCGTCGGGGTGGATCATCAGCGTCGGCCGCTTCTCGCGGGCCAGCGAGCCGGGGGTCTCGGTGAAGGTGGAATTGAGGAAGCTGCGCGCCGGCGCCGTCACCAGCCGGAACGGGTACTCCGCCGTCGCCTCCTCGATCACCGCCCAGTGGTCGGGGAAGGCCGGCATGTCGGCGATCGGCCCGAACTTGCCCGGCGACTTGAACGGCACCTTGGCCCAGTCCGGCTTCAGGCGGAATTTGCCGTCCGGCCAGGAGAAGCCCTTGAGGAAGTGCGCCGTCTCGAAATCCGGCTGCACGTCGATGAAGTGCTTCGCCTCCAGTTCCTCGACGGTGCCGCGCCCGGTCGCCTGCAGTGTCCAGTCGACGATCTCGCGCGAGCTCATCTCGAAGCCGCGATGCCGCGCCCCCAGCCGCTCGGCCAGCGCACAGATCACCTCGTGGTTGGAGCGGCACTCGCCCGGCGGGTCCACCAGCTTGGGACCGAGGGTGACATACTGGTTGCCGCCGCCCTGATAGATGTCGTCATGCTCGGTGAACATGGTGGCCGGCAGCACGATGTCGGCCATCACCGCCGTCTCGGTCATGAACTGCTCGTGCACCACGACGAACAGGTCTTCCCGGGCAAATCCGGCGCGCACCTTCTCCTGCTCCGGGGCGATGGTCACCGGGTTGGTGTTCTGTATCAACATCGCGGTCACCTTCGGACCGCCGGCGAGCGCCTCCTCCTCGCCGCAGAGGATGGCGCCGATGCGCGACTGGTCGAGCTGACGCGTCGCTCTGGCCTCACCGGTCACCCGATCGGTCTGACCATACACCTCACCGGACAGCAGGTCGGTTCCTTCGATCAGACTCTTGTTCCAGCCGAAGATCGCCGAATTGGAATGGAAGGCGCCGCCGCCCTCATGCTGCCAGGCGCCAGTGATGGTCGGGATGCAGGTGACGGCATGCATGTTCACCGCACCATTGCGCGAGCGAGTGAAGCCGTAGCCGGCACGGATGAAGGTCCTCGGCGTCCGCCCGACAAGCCGAGCGAAATCAATGATTTCCGCGACGGGCAGCCCGGTGATCGCGCTCGCCCATTCCGGCGTCCTGTCGGCGAGATGCGCCTCGAACTCCTCGGCGTCGCGGGCATAGCGGGCAAGATAGGCCCGGTCGGCGAAGCCTTCTGCGAACAGCACATGCATGATCGCGCAGGCCAGCGCCCCGTCAGTGCCCGGGCGGATCATGAGCGGGATATCCGCCTGCTCCATGGTCGGGGAGCGGTATACATCCACCACCGCGATCGGCGCGCCGCGTTCCTTGCGTGCCCTAACCGCATGAGTCATCACGTTAATCTGGGTCGAGACCGGATTGGTCCCCCAGATGACGTTGAGATCGGCCCGCCCCATCTCACGCGGGTCCGGACCGGACAGCCGCCCGGCGCCGGCCATGAAGCCGGACCAGGCCGGATTGACGCAGATGCTTGAAAAGAAACGAGAATATCCCTTGGCATGCGTCAGCCGGTTGATGCCGTCGCGCATGACGAGACCCATCGTGCCGGCATAGTAATAGGGCCACACCGCCTCCGGCCCGTGCACCGCCTCGGCGGCACTGAACTTTTCGACAATGATATCAAGCGCTTCGTCCCAGGAGATCGGCTCGAAGGCGCCCGATCCCTTGGGGCCCGACCGTCGCAGCGGCTGGGTCAGCCGGTCCGGGTGATGCGCCCGCTCGGCATAGCGCGCCACCTTGGCGCAGATCACCCCGGCGGTGAAACTGTTGTCCCGCGAGCCGCGCACGCGGCCTATCCTGTTGCCGGATATCTCGATTTCCAGCGAGCAGGTGGACGGGCAGTCATGCGGGCAGGCGGAATGGCCGATACGCACGGACGGGTTCTTCGCAGGGGACGTATGCTGATTCATGAAAAAGCGCTCCGCCACCATCGTAGCGGAGCGCCTCTCTCATTGGAACGGCGTCAACGGGCTCAGTGCGAGCCGGAGACCACCGCCTCGGAACGACGGCTCTTCACGATCCAGCCAAAGGCCACCACGAAGGCCGCGCCGATCGCCGCCGCCAGATAATGCGGCAACGCCGCCGGCTTCAGCCCCACCGGATCCTCGGGATCGGCAATGGTTTCAACCATTTGCGGCGACATGGTCTGCATCGTCTCCAGCACGATCTTGTCGCTGACCAGCATCTCGCCGGCGATCCAGCCCAGCAGCGCCGCGCCGAACCAGATCAGCACCGGGAAGCGCGAGATCAGCTTCAGGATCAGCTGCGAGCCGAAGATGATCAGAGGGATGGTGAGCAGCAGGCCGAAGATGAACAGCTCGGCATGGCCACGCGCCGCGGCGGCGATCGCCACCACATTGTCGAGGCTCATCACCGCGTCGGCGATGGCGATGGTGCGCACCGCCTTCCACAGGCTGTCGGCGCTCTCGACATGGTGGCCTTCGCCACCCTCGTCGAGCACCAGCTTGATGGCGATCCAGAACAGCAGCAGCGCACCGACCACCTTCAACAGCGGCACGCCGAGCAGGTAGGAGACCGCCAGCGCGAAGATGATGCGCAGCCCGACCGCGGCCGCCGCACCGAGCAGGATGCCCCATTTGCGCTGCTTCTCGGGCAGCGAGCGGCACGCCAGCGCGATAACGACGGCATTGTCGCCGGACAACAGCAGATCGATCCAGATGATCTGCAACAGCGATACCCAGAATATGGGACTAGTGAAATCCATCGCGTCCTCTCAGGTCGTCAACGTCTCGATGAGTGAAACGATCCCGCCGATCATGCGCATCTCTGGCATACGGAATTATTTGTACCAGAGCGCACTCTATCAACTGAAGGCGCCCGCGACCTTTTCAGGTGCGGGCGCTTGTCAGGACGGCGAGATCGCGCAGCGTGTCAGTGCGTCGCGTCGTGCCGCGCCGAGCCGGCGCTGATGCGCCGGGCCATGAACCAGCCGATCGCCAGCACCAGCGCCGCCCCGAGAGCCGCCGCCGGATATTCGAAGCGGTGCACGAAGGCCTCGCCGAGATATTCGGCGATCTTGATGTCCGACACGAACATCTCGCCAGCCACCCAGCCGAGTAGCGCAGCACCCGCCCACACCAGGGCCGGGAAGCGCGACAGCAGCGACATGATCAGCGCGGCGCCGGCCACGATCATCGGGATCGAGATGACAAGGCCGATGGTGATCAGCACCCAGTTGCCGTCGGCGACCGCCGCGATGGCGACGACATTGTCCAGGCTCATCACCAGGTCGGCCACCGCGATGGTGCCGACGGCGCGCCACAGGCTGTCATGCGCCTGCACACCGCCCTCGCCGTCCTCGCCCTCGGGCACCACCAGATCGACGGCGATGTACATCAGCGCCAGCGACCCGACGATGCGCAGCCAGGGCAGGCCGAGCAGCACCGCGATGATCGCGGTGAACACGATGCGCATGCCGACCGCCACGCCGGCGCCCAGGATCATGCCCCAGCGGCGCATATTGTCCGGCAGCGACCGGCAGGCCATGGCGATGACGACGGCATTGTCGCCCGACAGCAGCACGTTGATCCAGATGATCTTGACCAACGCGAGCCAGAATAGAGGCTCAAGATAGCTCATATGATTTCCCTCACCGCCCGTCCGCCCGCGGACGAGGCACGATTATGGTTTTCCCTCGGCGTTGGCGCGCCGGTTTACGGTGAGGCAAGAGGAGGTGGCTCCGGCGGGCCCACTCCCGGGCGCTCTTGGCGCGCCAAACGGCATCCCCGCTGCGGGCCACTTCTCCTGTGGCCGGACCCCCGCAGCGCCCATGAAAGCAACATACATAATAATCGACGAGGTGGCCAACCCCGCGCCGGGAAATTTCCTGCCGTAAATGCTTTTGCGCGCGCAATAAGTCTTCGTCGCCGCACAAAAAGCAACACCCCGCCCGGCAAGCCGGACGGGGTGCGGTATTAAAGGATGGTGTAGCGAAGGATCGCGATGCTCAGCCGACGATCTCGTTGCCGGAGAAGAACTGCGCGATCTCGAGCGCCGCATTCTCCAGGCTGTCGGAACCGTGGGCGGAATTCTCACCGACGGACAGGGCGAAGTCCTTGCGGATGGTACCTTCCGCCGCATTCGCCGGGTTGGTGGCGCCCATCACTTCGCGATACTTGGCGACGGCGTTCTCGCCCTCGAGCACCTGCACGACGATCGGCTCGGAGATCATGAACTCCACCAGTTCGCCGAAGAAGGGACGCTCCTTGTGCACGCCGTAGAACGTCTCGGCCTGCGCCTTGGTCAGCTGGATGCGCTTCTGGGCGACGATCCGCAGGCCGGCTTTCTCGATGTAGCTGTTGACCGCGCCAGTCAGGTTGCGGCGGGTCGCATCGGGCTTGATGATCGAAAAGGTGCGCTCGAGCGCCATGACGTTCTTTCCTACGTAGGGGGGAAGCAATTTCGCTGCGGCTTATAGCGATGGTGCGCTGCCGCGACAAGATGATGTCGAAGCCACAGGGAACCGCAAAATCCGATCGATCACGACTTGATGATCGGGCCTTGGAACTTTCCCACTCATCCACACGTTAAGACGGCGTTAACGTTGACAACGGGGTGGATACCCTACGTAGCGTTTGACATCGAAAGACGGCGGTGAAGTCGATTTGATTAAATTGGGTCGCAGTTCAAAGACTTAGATGCCGGCGGCACTGTATCCGCCGGGAGGCGGAGGCGTGTGTCATGACGAAGGCTTTTGTCATTGGATCGATTGCGGCCCTGATGGCGCTCACCGCCATTTTCGTGGGTGGGGCCTCCGCTACCGGTTACTTCAAGCGAGCGCCCGTCGTCAGCACGGTCGAACTTCCATTGGATCCGGTCGCCGGCGACTGCGTGGTGCAGACGCGTTGGGTGAGCGACGCCGGTCAGATGCGACAGGTGGAGCGCGCCGTCTGCTACTGAGAGATTTACGGTTAGGCTCGCGGCATCCCACTCCCCCAAGCCCCACGCGAGCCCATAGCGCCCCGGCTTCTCCCCCAGGAAGCCGGGGCATTTTTTTGCGCGCGGCTCGCCGGAATCCTCCCGGGTCGCCGGATGAATGGCAGCCAACGGAACGTTCAGCCCCTGTTCCACCGTCGGGCCCTAGCGTGAACCCTGCCGGCCAAGCCCGGCAGACGACGGTGCGATCCGTTTCGCCGACCCCGGATCCGCGCTGATCCGCCCCGGCTCGCCCAGGCGAGCCGGGGCTTTTCGTTTTTGCGGCCCGAACACTCCCGGTCTCGACATCTTCATGCCGCCGCGCCGTAAGGCAGGCCCGCAAGCGCAACGGGCGGCGGACCCGCGCCCACCGCCCATCTCATCGTCTAAGGGGCGACCGTCGCGGATCAGTCTTCCAGCAGCTTGGCCCGGAACAGCAGCCCGGCGAGCAGGCCGCCGATCGGCGGGATCACGATGAACAGCCAGAGTTGCTCGATCGCCCTGCCGCCTACGAACAGCGCGGGGCCAATGCTACGCGCCGGATTGACCGACACGCCCGTCACCGGAATGAACACGATGTGGATCATCACCAGCGTCAGGCCGATGGCGAGGCCGGCAACCGGCGTGACGCCGCCCTTGCTGGTCGAGCCGAGGATCACCACCAGGAACACGAAGGTGGCGATCAGTTCGGCGAGGATGGCAGAGGTCGTACCGTAGCCACCGCCATAGCCCTCGCCCCAGCCATTCTGGCCGAGGCCGGACGCGGCGAGGTCATAGCCGCCGATCTTGCCGGACACGATGAGGTAGAGCAGCGCGGCTCCGACGATGCCGCCCAGCACCTGGGAGATGACGTAGCCGACGAGATCGCCGGTCGACAGCCGCCCGGCCGCCCACACGCCGATGCTCACCGCCGGATTGATGTGGCAGCCGGAGATCGGGCCGATGCCATAGGCCATCGTCGCCACTGACAAGCCGAACGCCAAGGCCACCGCGAGGAACCACACAGGCGAGATGGCGGCGAACCCCGTCACCGCGACCGATCCACAACCGAAAAGCACCAGGACGGCCGTGCCGATAAATTCAGCAAGATACTTTTTCATGGTCAGTGCCCCGGGCCGGAAGGTGCAGAAACACCCGCCGGCGCCCAACAATGCCCCCTTATGAAGCACATTCCTTGTTGCCCCCGCCGTCAAGACGAATAATCGTCCGGC
Source organism: Ancylobacter sonchi (assembly GCF_018390695.1). GTDB lineage: Bacteria > Pseudomonadota > Alphaproteobacteria > Rhizobiales > Xanthobacteraceae > Ancylobacter > Ancylobacter sonchi. Next base: position 316,114 of record NZ_JAHBGF010000036.1, read on the forward strand.
GGATAAGGTCATTTCCTCGGTTGCAGAGGTGAAGTCGATGACGGCGAAGCGCTACCTCAGCCTGTCGCTCTACAATGCCTGGGCCAACCAACGAATCTATCAGGCCGCCGCGCGCCTCTCGCCGCTGCAATTCCGAGAGGATCGCGGCACCTTTTTTCACTCCGTCCACGGCACGCTCAACCATCTGCTGGTCACGGATCGCATATGGATGAAGCGCTTTACGGGCCTGGGCGAGATTGCCGCACGCCTCGACGCCATCCTGTTCGAGGATCTGGACACTCTCGAACGCGCCCGCCTCGATGAAGACGCCCGCATCATCACCTTCGCCACTGCGCTCGACGAACAGGCGCTGGCCGCCGACATCCGTTACGCCAACAGTTCCGGCGCCAGCTTCACGCAGCCGCTCGACACCGTCCTGGACCATTTCTTCAATCACCAGACCCATCATCGTGGGCAGGTTCATGCGCTGCTGAGCCACTTTCTCGGCAATGCCGGCACTCCCTCGCTGGACCTCGTCGCCTTCCAGCGGGAAAACGGACTGGCCACGTCCCTGTGACCTTGCCGGAATGACACAGCCTCCGGTGTGACGCCGCCTCTTGCCCCGGCTCGCGCGGCAAGGCAAAAGGCGCGGGTGATCACCCTCGACGACATATCGCTGCGCCTCGCGGGGCGCCTGCTCATCGACCACGCCTCCGTCGCCATACCGGAAGGTGCGCGGGTGGGACTTGTCGGCCGCAATGGGACCGGCAAGACCACCCTGTTCCGTGCCATCACCGGCGAGCTGTCGCTGGAAAGCGGGCAGATCCGCATCCCCAACGGTGCCCGCATCGGTCAGGTCGCCCAGGAGGCGCCGGCCGGCCCGGACAAGCTCATCGACGTGGTGCTGGCCGCCGATACCGAGCGCGCGCAGTTGATGGCCGAGAGCGCGACCACCACCGACCCGAGCCGGATCGCCGAAATCGAAACCCGCCTGGTCGATATCGAGGCGCATGCGGCGCCGGCCCGCGCCGCCCGCATTCTTGCCGGTCTCGGCTTCGACGATGCCGCGCAGCAGCGCCCCTGCTCGGAATTCTCCGGCGGCTGGCGCATGCGCGTCGCCCTCGCAGCAATTCTGTTTGCCGAGCCGGACCTGCTGCTGCTCGACGAGCCGACCAACTACCTCGATCTCGAAGGCACGCTCTGGCTGCAGGACTATCTCGCCCACTATCCGCGCACCGTGCTGATCGTCAGCCACGACCGCGAATTGCTGAACGAATCCGTCTCGTTCATCCTGCATCTAGATCGCGGCAAGCTGCAGCTCTGGCGCGGCGGCTACGATTCGTTCGAGCGCCAGCGTGCCGAGAAGCTTCTGCAAAACCAGAAGCTGCGCGCCAAGCAGGAAGCCAAGCGCCGGCACATGGAATCCTTCGTCGAGCGCTTCCGCGCCAAGGCGACCAAAGCCCGGCAGGCCCAGTCACGGCTGAAGGCGTTGGCACGAATGGAGCCGATCACTGAAGAGGCCGGCGAGGCGGCGGCGGCGATTTCCATTCGCCACCCCGAGCGCATCCCCTCCCCGCCCATCCTGACACTGGACGGCGTGTCGGTGGGGTATGAGCCCGGCAAGCCGATTTTGCGCAACCTCACTTTGCGCATCGACCATGACGACCGCATCGCCCTGCTCGGGCCGAACGGCAACGGCAAGTCGACCTTCGCCAAGCTGATTTCCGGTCGGCTCGAGCCGTTGTCCGGGCGCATCGTCCGGGCGGCCGGCCTCGACATCGCCTATCTGGCACAACATCAGCTCGACGAATTGGTGGCGGATGAAAGTGCCTATCATCACGTGCGTCGGCTGATGCCGGAGATGCCGGAAGCAAAGGTGCGCTCGCGGGCGGCGGAGCTGGGCTTCTCCGGCGGAGCCGCCGACACGCCGGTGTCGTCACTGTCGGGTGGAGAGAAGGCGCGGCTGCTGCTCGGCCTCGCCGCTTTCCACGGACCGCACCTGCTGATTCTCGACGAGCCGACCAACCATCTCGACATCGCCGCCCGACAGGCGCTGGTCGAGGCGATCAACGACTATCCCGGCGCGGTGATTCTGGTCAGCCACGACCGCTCGCTGCTCGATGCCTGCGCGGAACGGCTGTGGCTGGTGGCCGACCGCACCGTCGCCCCCTATGACGGCGATCTCGACGAGTACCGCAAGCTGGTGCTGCGCCGCTCCGATCGTAAGGACGACCGGGCCGCGCCCAAGGCGGATACCGCCCGGCAGATCGCCGCGCGCCGGCGGGCGGAGGCGGCGCCGCTGCGCAAGAAGCTGAAGGATGTCGAGACTCGCATGGCCCGGCTGGAGCGGCAGATCGCCGAGCTCGACGACCAGTTGGCCGACGCCTCGCTCTATGCGAAGGATCCGCAGAAGGCGGCGGATCTGGCCCGCCAACGCAGCGAGCAGAGCGGCAAGCTCGGCATCGAGGAAGAAAGCTGGATCACGCTCTCCTCGGAAATCGATGCGCTGGAAGCCGCCGAGGGCTGAACCTTCGCCGCGCCGGACGAGTGGCGCTTTCCGCCTCGACACCCAATTCCGGAAGGCCGCTTGACCTGACGGCGCTTCTCGCGCGCGTCCATAGTCCGTCAGGCGAAACGACATCACGCAACAATAGCGAAACCGATCGGATGTTTCGGCCGTCACCCGGCTAAACCGTCTCGCCGCGACGCGGGCGAAACATGTACCGGCGCCGTTCTCCGGCCGTCAGCTTAAACGCCCCGGCCGGCCGCTGCGGCCTCGACGACAGCTGCACCAGAACGCCATCGACGCAAGCCTTCGCCGACGGCCAAGGGAGTCCCTCGCCCCAACGTAACAAGCCCAGCGAGCGACGCAAGCAAGCTCGTCGTCTTTACGGTAGGTCACAAAAAAGAAACCCCGGCACAAGGCCGGGGCTTCCAAGACTTCAGATCCGAAAGGATCAGAAGGAGCGACGGACCGACAGGATGACCTGCTGGTTGTCCGAGCTGTCGATGAAGGAACCGTAGGGGTTCAGCACCGGGCTGTCGTAGCTGGTCTGGGCGTAGGTGTACTGCGCAACGAAGACCAGGTTCTTGACCGGGGCCCAGTTCAGGCTCGCGCCCAGGGTCCACAGGCTGAAGTCGGAGTAGAACGGATCGGCGCCCGACGGGACGCTGTTCTCGCCGTAGTTGCCGTACAGCACGCCGAAGACCTGGGGCGTGAAGTAGTGGGTGAGTTCGGCGGCGACCGTCCAGGCATCACCCGACTGCAGGGTGTTGGTGGCGGCGTTGTAGTACAGGTCCTGCGCCAGCTGGTCAGAGATGGTCGAGAAGCCACCGTTGATGCCGGTGTAGCCGACCGCGCCGCTGCCGTAGTTGAATTCGACGTACAGCGTGTCGCCGTCGCCGAGGGTCGGCAGGTTGAACTTCACGCCGGCCAGAACGGCCCAACCAACCGAGTCATCGGTGGTGATGCCGAAGGGGTCATAGTAGGAGTCGTCCAGCTGACGGATCGCGCCGGCAACCTGGAAACCGCCCCACTCGCCTTCATAGTTGATGTTGGCGATCAGAGCCGGGATGTCGGGCTGAGTGGTGACGCCGAGGCTGTCGCCGTTCGAGCGCGAGGAGTCGTCTTCGATCGAGATCGTGGCCGTGAAGCCGCCGCCGAAGTCAGCGGTATAGGCAGCCGCGGTCACGTTGCTGTCAGCGGTGATCGCCGGGGAGTCGAAGCCCCAGATATTGTTGTCGGCGTAGTAGTCGAAGAACGACTGCACCTTACCGAAGGTGAAACCAGCGAACTGGATGTAACCCTTGTCGAGGTTCAGAGCGGTCGAGTCGCCGCCGTCGCCGTAGACGTTGCCGAGACCGTCGCCGTAGGTGGCGCGCAGGTCAATGAACGAACGCAGGGTGCCGTACTCGGTCTGCGTGCGGGCATCCAGACGGAGCGAAGCGCGCGAACGGAAGTACGAGGACTGGAAGTCCGCGTTGTTCAGGTAATCGTAGTCCTGGTAGTAATAGTCGGCCTGCACGAAGCCGCCGACCTTCAGGCAGGTGTCGGTGCCCGGAACGTAGTAGAAGCCCGCGCCGTAGGTCGAGCAGATCTTCACGTATTCCGCAGCCTTCGCCTTCACAGGCAGATCGGCCGCCGCAGCAGTCCCGACCATCGCGAGCCCAGCGACCGAGCCGAGCAGGATATTCTTCATGACCGTCTTCACTTCATTCTCCCCCAAATTGGACAATGTTGGGTTTTCGATTGTCAGGACCCACCGCACATTCGTGAAGCACGGCATCCGCAGATGATATTGTTTGAATCGGTTTCGGGGCGCAAAGCCAAAGTGCCGGAATTGGGCGGGGACGGGGCATTCCGCGGGCAGGTGTTGCGCACTAGACACAATTTCGGGGAGGCAGCGGGGTAGGAAACGCTCGGGAAGGCCGAAACGGAAAGCTTTTTGAAATCAATGGGTAAGCTTAACCGTTTGTTAACGCGCGGATAAGGTCATCCACAGGCGCCGGCAGTCGCAGTCCAACCGCCGCCGCATTCGCTCCGCAGTCGGCTCAGCACCCCGCCTTACTTGCGCGCCCAGCGTCCCTGGGCGTCCTGCTGCCAGTAGGCGACCTCGTGGCCGGCCGCCCGCGCGGCCTTCCAGCTGTGCCGCGCCCGCTCGATATGGACGGGCTCGCGGTCGTCGAACATATGAATCACGCGCAGATAGGGCGAGGCATCGTCGAGCTCCGCGGCCTCAACGAGAAAGCGGACCTGCGCCTCGTTGGGATTGCCGTCGCCGTCGGTCAGCAGAATCGGCTGGCGATGCGGCTCCGGCTGCCGGTCGGTGCCGTGCGGCAGGAACGAGGCGTCGTCATAGGTCCACAGATGCTGATCGAGTGCATCGACCCGCTCGGGCGAGGCGGCCTGCACCACGCAACGCCAGCCTCGCTCCAGGCATTTCTGCAGCAGTTGCGGAAGAGCGGCCTCCAGCGGCCGCTCCTTGAGGTGATAGAAGAAGACCTCGGCCACGACCGCGCCTCGCCTCAGTCCTCGTACTTGCGGGCCACCAGCTGGTCGAGCAGCCGCACGCCCCAGCCGGCGCCCCAGCTGCGGTTGATCTCGCTCGACGGCGACGACATGCCGGTGCCGGCAATGTCGAGATGCGCCCACGGCACCGTCCCGACGAAGCGCTGGAGGAACTGGGCGGCGGTGATCGAGCCGCCGAATCGCCCGCCGGTATTCTTCATGTCGGCGAACTTCGAATCGATCAGCTTGTCGTATTCGGGCGAAAGCGGCATGCGCCACACCTTCTCGCCGGTCTCGAGCCCGGCCTCGTGCAGGCTGGCGGCCAGCGCGTCGTCATTGGAGAACAGGCCGGCATTCTCGGTGCCGAGCGCCACCATGATGGCGCCGGTGAGCGTGGCGAGGTCCACCATGAAGCGCGGCTTGAAGCGCTCCTTCGTGTACCAGAGCACATCCCCCAGCACGAGCCGGCCCTCGGCGTCGGTATTGATGATCTCGATGGTCTGGCCGGACATGGAGGTGACGATGTCGCCGGGCCGCTGCGCCTTGCCGTCCGGCATGTTCTCGACGAGGCCGATGACGCCGACGGCGTTCACCTTGGCCTTGCGGCGCGCGAGCGCGTGCATGAGGCCGACCACGCAGGCGGCGCCAGCCATGTCGCCCTTCATGTCCTCCATGCCGGCCGCCGGCTTGATGGAGATGCCGCCGGTGTCGAACACCACGCCCTTGCCGATGAAAGCGACCGGAGCGGAATCGCTCTTGGCGCCGCTCCACCGCATCACCACCACCTGGCTTTCCTCGCTGGAGCCCTGCCCAACGCCGAGCAGCGCGCCCATGCCGAGCTTCTTCAGGTCCTTCTCGCCCATCACTTCGACATCCACGCCGACCTTGGCGAGGTCGCCGGCGCGACGGGCGAATTCGGTGGGGGTGAGGACATTGGCGGGCTCGTTGACGAGATCGCGGGCGATCACCACTCCCTCGCCGATACCCTCGCGCTTGCGCCAGGCGCGCTTCGCGGCCGCCTCGTCCTTTACATAAAGAGTGACGCGCAGCTTGGTCGCGGCGTCCTCGGACTTCTTCTTCGTCTTGTAGCGATCGAAGGCATAGGCACGCAGCCTCAGCCCCAGCGCCAGTTCCGCCGCCGCCTGGGCTCCGGCCTCCGCGGCTGGCAGATCGACGAGGATGCCAACCTCACCCACCGTGTCGGGCAGCTTGCCCATGATCGTGCCGCCCAGCGTCAGCCAGTCGAGCGGCCGGATCTCGGCCGCCTTGCCGACCCCGACGACAAGAAGCCGAGGCACGGAGAGCCCGGCCGGCGCCAGAAGATCGAGGATAGCGCCGCTCTTGCCCTCGAACCGGTCGGTCGTGGCCGCGCGCTCGACGAGATCGCCCGCCGGAGCGACCAGCGCCTCGGCGACCGCCGACAGGCTCGCCCGCCCGCCCGCCGCACCCGAGGCGGCCAGCAGCACGCTGAAGCCTTCGAGGGTCGCAGGAAACGGAGCAAAGCTGATCTTCACGCTGTCGGCCATAATCGGGCACCTTTGTACTGGCAGGTTCGCGCCATCGGGTCTGTTTAGACCATTCGCGACGCCACGACGAGGGGCGCCGTCGAACCGGAGTTAACAGCCTCCCACATGTGGGGATTTGCACCGGGCGTCGAGCCCGCTTATTCATCGTGGCGAGAAGGGCCGCGCTCTTCAGGTGCGATGGTCGCGGGGGACGTTTCGGAAGGCATGATGAGGAACGCCCGTTGATGACCCGCCTTGACCGCTACGTGTTCCGCTCGGCGGGCATAGCGTTCGTCGGTACGCTTGCCGTGCTGGCCGGCATGATCTGGGTCACCCAGGCCCTGCGCCAGCTCGACATCATGACCACGCAGGGCCAGACCATCCTGGCCTTCGTCTTCATCACCAGCCTCGCCCTCCCGGCGCTGGTGCTGGCGCTGGCGCCGGCCGCGCTGTTCCTCGCGGTCGCCCACACACTGTTCCGCATGAACAGCGATTCGGAGATCGTCGTCGCCAGCGCCGCCGGTATCTCGACCATCCGCTTCCTGCGGCCGCTGATCATCCTCGCCGTCCTCGTCGCCGCGCTGTGCACCGCCCTTTCCATGGAGCTGGTACCGGCGGCGCTGCGGCAGTTTCGTTATGAGATCACGCGCGTGCGCGCCGACGTCGTCGCCTTCATCGCGCAGCCCGGCCGCTTCACCACCCTGGCGCCGGGCATGGTGTTCAACGTGCGCGAGCGCAACACGACCGGCGTGCTGGGCGGCATCTTCATCAACGACGCGCGCAATCCCGAGGAGATCAGCACCTACCTCGCCGACCGCGGACAGATCGTCGATACCGAGAAGGGCACCTTCCTCATCCTCGAGGAGGGCGCGATCCACCGCCGTACCCCCGGCAAGCAGGACAGCAACGTCGTCGAGTTCCAGCGTTACGCCTTCGACCTCTCGCCGTTCACCGCTGGCAGCGACAGCCCGGTCTACCGCGCCCCGGAACGTAGCTTCCGTGAATTGCTGAACCCGCCCGCCGACGATCCTGCTTATAAGAGCGATCCCGGCCGGTTCACCGAGGAGATCCATCGCCGGCTGTCGCTGCCGCTCTATGTGCTCGCCTTCTTCGGCATCGCCGTCGCGGCGCTAGCCGAGCCGCGTACGACGCGCGAAGGGCGCGGCCTCGCGCTCGCCGCCACCGCGCCCTTTGTCATCGCACTGCAGGTGATCAGCTTCGGCCTCGTACAGCAGGTGCGTAACAATCCGGCATTGGTGCCGTTCGTCTATCTGGTGCCGCTCGTCGTCATCGCCGGCTCCGTGCTGCTGCTCAGCGGCCGGTTCAAGCCGCGCATGCCGGAGGCGATTCGGCGCCGGCTCGATGCCCTCGCCCAGCGCGTCGTGCGCGAGACGGTGAACTGAACCGCATGTGTACGATTCGGACGATGGGAGCGCGGCGGTGATCGGACGCACGCTCGGATTCTATTTCGCTCGCCGCTTCCTGAGCTCGGTGCTCGGCATCTTTTTCGGCTGCGTGTTCCTCATCATGCTCATCGACTTCCTCGAGATGTCGCGACGCGTGGGCGAGAGAGACATCGACACGCTGACGATGTTCCTGCTGACGGTCTACCGGGCGCCGTTCTTCACCGAGCAGCTGCTGCCCTTCGCGGTGCTGTTCGGCGCCATCGGCACTTTCCTCACCCTGTCGCGCCGGCTCGAACTGGTGGTGGCCCGCGCCGCCGGCATCTCGGCTTGGCAGTTCATCTCGCCGGCGGCGATCTGCGCGGTGGTGCTCGGGATCCTCTCGACCACGCTCTACAATCCGATATCGGCCGACTTCAAGGAGCGGGCGAATCGCATCGAGGCGGAGATCTTCAACCGCCAGACTGGCCTGTTCTCCTCCACCAATAGCGGCTTCTGGATTCGCCAGCAGAGCGTCGACGGCCAGGCCATCATCGAGGCGGCGGCGCAGACCGGCGGCGGACGCCAATTGTCCGGCGTTAACGTCTTCTTGTTTGGTTCCGATGGAAAGCTGGTGGAACGGATCGAGGCCCGCAACGCCGTTCTGGAAGTTGGAGCCTGGCGGCTCAACGAGGTGCGGGTTCTCACCCCGACGATAGGCGTACAGAACTACGAAACCTACATGGTAGCTACGAATCTCACCCCCGATCAGGTCCAGGAGACTCTGCAGAGCGAGACCGTCTCGTTCTGGGACCTGCCGGCGGCTATCGAGGCGGCGACCCGCGTGGGCTTCGGGGCCGAGCGTTATCGGCTGCAATATCAGAGCCTGCTGGCGCGACCCGTTCTGCTGCTTGCAATGGTGCTCATCGCCGCCTCGGTCAGCCTGCGCGTCTTCCGCTTCGGCGGCATCGGGCAGACGATTCTCGGTGGCGTGGCGGCGGGCTTTCTGCTTTATGTAGCGACCAAGCTCGCCGAGGATCTCGGAGAGGTTGGGGTCGTGCATCCCATTATCGCAGCGTGGTTTCCAGCAGTCGTTGGGGCATTGGTGGGGGTTCTCATCCTGCTTCACCGGGAGGACGGATGAAGGTCGGCCGCGTACCAGCCGGCTACATTGGCAAGGCCGCCCCGGTGTCCAGCGGACATCGTAGGCGCTTCGCCGGTTGGCTGTTCTCGACGTTTTTGTGCAGTGCGCTGGGCGTTCTCGCTCCGGTGAGCGGAGCTATGGCCCAGGACGCGGCTACGCCCAGCTCAGCGGCGGCGGGTGAACTGCTTACCCAGCGCAAGACCGATCCCAACGCCAAGATGCTCGTGACGGCGGACGAGCTGGTCTATGACTACAACCGCAACGAAGTCATCGCCGACGGCAACGTGCAGATCTATTACGACGGCGCCGTCCTCGAGGCGAAGCGCGTCGTCTATGATCGCGCCAACAATCGCCTGAAGGCGGATGGCGGCGTTCGGCTGAAGGACAAGGACGGCAAGGTCATCGCCGCCGAGAGCCTGAACCTGTCGGAGAACTTCGCCGACGGCTTCGTGAACTCGCTGCGCATCGACACGCCGGACAACCTGCATTTCGCCGCCGCCCGGGCCGACCGCGAGGGCGGCGACACCACGGTGCTGACCAGCGGTGCCTACACGCCCTGCGAACCGTGTAAGACCGACACCACCAAGCCGCCGCTGTGGCAGATCAAGGCGGCGCGCATCATTCACAAGGAGAAGGAGCAGACCATCTATTTCCAGAACGCCAGCCTCGAATTCCTTGGCGTTCCGATAGCATGGGTGCCCTATCTCGAGGCGCCGGACCCGACCGTCAAACGCAAGTCGGGCTTCCTGATGCCGCAGTTCATCAACACGTCCGAAATCGGCTTCGGCGGCACGGTTCCGTATTTCTGGAACATCGCGCCGAACATGGACATCACCTTCTCGCCACTCATCGTGTCCAAACAGGGCGTGGTGCTGGACGGCGAGTTCCGCCATCGCCTGGAGACCGGCAGCTACAGCGTGCGCGGCGCCTGGATCAACCAGCAGGACAAGGACGAGTTCCTCGATACGCCGGGCTACCGTGACGATCGCGGCTTCGTCGAGACCCATGGCCGGTTCTACATCAACCAGAACTGGTACTGGGGCTGGGATGGCTGGCTGACCTCGGACAAGACGTTCCTTGAGGACTACAAGTTCATCAAGGACAGCGTGAAGGAAGTCACCTCGCAGGTCTATTTGGTCGGCCAGGGCGATCGGTCCTATTTCGACCTGCGCGGCATGTATTTCCAGGGACTGACGGAATACGACATTCAGGACCAGCAGCCGGTCGTCGGCGTGCTCGACTACAGCAAGACGCTCGGCCAGTCGGTGTTCGGCGGCGAGTTCAGCTACGACTTCAACTTCACCACCCTCACCCGGCAGGAAGCCGACCTGCGTGCCACCTCCGCCGCCTTCGCCATGCCCGACACCTATGAGGGTGCGAGCAATGCGTGCGACCTGAGCGCCGTCGGCGCCGACCCGGCGCAGCAGCGCCAGGACTGCCTGATGCGCGGCATGGCCGGCACCTATACGCGCCTGTCCGGCGTCGCCAACTGGCGCCGCACCATCATCGACGACGCCGGCCAGATGTGGACGCCGTTCCTCAATGCCCAGGTGGACGTCGCCTCCGTGCAGGCCGAGGAACAGGACTATCCCTGGCTGTCGAGCAGCGACCAGTCGCTGGCCCGCGCCATGCCCGCCGTCGGCCTCGAATACCGCTATCCCCTCATGTCCACCGAGAAGTGGGGCACACAGACCCTTGAGCCGATCGCTCAGGTGATCATTCGGCCGAACGAGACCGATATCGGCCAGTTCCCGAACGAAGACGCGCAGAGCCTGATCTTCGACGACACCAATCTGTTCGAGATCAACAAGTTTTCCGGCTATGACCGGGTCGAGGGCGGCTCGCGCGTCAATTACGGCCTGCAATACAACGCCTTCCTGAACAATGGCGGGCAGATCAACGCGTTGATCGGCCAGTCCTACCAGTTCGCGGGCCAGAACTCCTACGCGATCGGGGACATGGCCAATACCGGCCTCGAATCCGGCCTGGACGAAGACCTGTCCGACTATGTCGCCCGGCTCTATTACGCGCCGACGCAGAACTTCGCGCTGATCAACCGCTTCCGTTTCGACGAAGACGACTGGTCGGTGGAGCGTTACGAGGTCGAAGGCCGCACCACGATCAACAAGCTGACGCTCGGCGCCATCTACGGCCTCTACGCCGCACAGCCCCTGCTCGGCTATTACGAGCAGCGCGAAGGCGTGCTCGGCACCGGCAGCTACAAGATCAACCAGAACTGGAGCGTGCAGGCCGCGGCCCGCTACAATTTCCAGGTCGACGAGATCGACTACACGCTGTTCGGGGTGAGCTACATGGACGAGTGCTTCGGCATCACGCTGAGCTACAAGTCCGACTATACCGAAAGCGGCAACCGCGAGCGGGTGGATACCGTGCTGCTGACCCTCACCCTGCGCACGCTCGGAACGGTCGGCGTCTCCACCGGCCTCGGCAGTTCCTCGTCCGAGTGACGGCACCGGCGTCGCATTGACGCCACAACCGGCGGCCAGAACAGCCAGGATAGCGGCGGCGTCCGCCGGCAAGAGGGAGAAGGAAAGCGGCATGCTTACGACGGGTCATCGCAAGGGGACGGCGCGCGTCCATCCGAACCCGGCGTTCCTCTCGCTGAAGAGCCTGTGCCGCGCCGCCCTCATATGCGCCGGCCTTGCGCTGCCGGCACTTCTGGCCCCTGCGCCTGCCCAGGCGCAGCAGATCCTCGTCATGGTGCAGGGCGACCCGATCACCAGCTTCGACGTCAGCCAGCGCATCAAGCTCGCCCAGCTGACCGAACGCCGGTCGCTGAACAACAAGCAGGCGTTGGAAGAGCTGATCGACGAGCGGCTGAAGATCTTCACCGCCAATCGCTACGGCATCACCATCGATGACGCGGAAGTGAACAAGATGTTCGCCAACATGGCGAGCCGTTCCGGCCGCACCCCTGAGCAGCTCACCCAGGCGCTGGGCGGATCGGGCATCGACGCGCGCATCCTCAAGCAGAAGATGCGGGCAGACTATGTCTGGAACAACTATGTCCGCGGCCGCTTCTCATCCGCGACCACGGTGCGCGATTCCGACATCTTCGCCGCGCTGGACGCCAAGGGCGCCGACGTCGCCCAGGCCCAGCGCACCACCGAATACACCGTGCGCCAGATCGTCCTCGTGGTGTCCCGCACGGCGCCCCCCGCCATGCGCTCGCAGCGCATGGCCGAGGCGAACGCGCTGCGCCGCTCTTTCGCCGATTGCGATACCGGCGTCGCCGCCGCCCGCCAGCTGCGAGAGACCGTGGTACGCGAGCCGGTGATCCGCACCTCCGCCGACATGTCGCCGGCGCTGCGCAAGATCATGGACGACACGCCGATCGGCCAGACCACCCAGCCGGAAGTGACACAGGCCGGCATCGAGATGGTCGCCATCTGCAACCGCCGTGAAGTGGTCGGCGAGAGCGCGCAGAAGCGCGAGGTGCGCAACGAGCTGCAGAACAAGCAGTTCGACTCGCAGTCGGCCCGACTGCTGGCGGAAGCCCGCAAGGGCGCCATGATCCAGTATCGCTGACGCCTCCATCCATGGGCGCTCTCCTCTCCCCGCTTGCGCTGTCGCTTGGCGAACCGGCGGGCGTCGGGCCGGACATCACTCTGGCAGCCTGGCTGCGGCGCGACGAGCTGCGCCTGCCTCCCTTCTTCGTCACCGGCGATCCTGCCTGTCTCGCCGCCCGCGCCGCGCATCTCGGCCTTAGTCTCGACATTGCCGAGGTGCCGCCGGAAGGGGCGGCGGATGCCTTCGCCACCGCTCTGCCGGTGGTGGCGACCGGCCCGGTCGTCACCGCGCAGCCCGGACGACCGGATGCGTCCAGCGGACCTGCGGCGCAGGCGGCGATCGATGCCGCCGTGGCCTTCGTCCGGGAAGGGCGCGCACGTGCGGTCGTCACCAATCCGATCGCCAAGTCGGTGCTCTACGCCAACGGCTTTCCCTTCCCCGGCCACACCGAATATCTCGCCCATCTGTGCGGCGAGCCGGCACCCCGACCGGTGATGATGATCTGGTCGACCGAGCTGGCGGTGATTCCCGCCACCATCCACGTGCCGATCGCCGAGGTTCCGCGCCTCCTCACCGTCGAGCTGCTGGTCGAGACCGGCCGCATCGCCGCTGCCGATCTCAGCCGCCGATTCGGCATCCCGGCACCGCGCCTCGCGGTATGCGGCCTCAATCCGCATGCCGGCGAGGACGGCACGATCGGCCGCGAGGACGAGGAGGTCACCCGCCCGGCGGTCGCCGCCCTGCGGGCGCTGGGCATCGACGCGCGCGGCCCGCTGCCGGCCGACACGCTGTTCCACGCCGCCGCGCGCCGGGGCTATGACGTCGTCATCGGCGCCTATCACGATCAGGTGCTGGCACCGGTGAAAACGCTGGCCTTCGATACCGGCGTCAACGTCACGCTCGGCCTGCCCTTCGTACGCACGTCGCCCGACCACGGCACCGCCTTCGACATCGCCGGCACCGGCCGCGCCAATCCCTCCAGCCTGGTCGAGGCGCTGCGTCTCGCCGCCCGCCTCGCCGGGGCCGACGCGGCGATGGGAGCGGCGGCATGAGCGCCATAGACGAACTGCCGCCGCTGCGCGACGTCATCCGCACTCACGGCCTCTCGGCGCTGAAGTCGCTCGGCCAGAACTTCCTGCTGGACCTCAACCTCACCTCCCGCGTCGCCCGCACCGCCGGCGCGCTGGAGGAGATGACAGTGTTCGAGGTCGGCCCGGGTCCCGGCGGCCTCACCCGCGCGCTGCTGGCACTGGGGGCAAAGCGCGTGGTGGCGGTGGAACGTGACAGCCGTTGCATCGCGGCGCTGAACGAGGTCGCCGCACATTATCCGGGCCGGTTGGAGATCATCGAAGGCGACGCCCTCGCCACCGACTTCGCACCGCTCGCCGCCGGTGGGCGCGCCTGCATAGTCGCCAACCTGCCCTACAACATCGGCACGCCGCTGCTGGTCGGCTGGCTGTCGGCCGAGCCCTGGCCGCCCTTCTATGAGAGCCTGACGCTGATGTTCCAGCGGGAGGTCGCCGAGCGCATCGTCGCTACGCCGGGCACTGATCATTATGGCCGGCTGGCGGTGCTGACTGGCTGGCGGGCGGTGGCGCGCATTGCCTTCGATGTCGCGCCGTCCGCCTTCGTGCCGCCGCCCAAGGTCACGTCCTCGGTCGTGCACATCGTCCCGCGTCCGGTGCCCCTCGCCTGCGACCGGCGGACGCTGGAGCGGGTGACGGAAGCCGCCTTCGGCCAGCGGCGCAAGATGCTGCGCCAGAGCCTGAAGAGCCTCGGCATCGACGCCCTCGCCTTGCTGGAAGCCGCCGGCATCGAGCCGACCGAACGTGCCGAGCAGGTGCCGGTGGAGGGCTTCGTCGCGCTCGCCAACGCGCTGGTCACACTGCGGGCCGGACAGGCTCCCCGTCAGTCGGTGAGCCCGGCCAGTTCCTGATCCAGCCGCTCGATGACCGGCGGCAATCCGAGTTGACGCTCGCGGCGCAGACGCTCGGCGGCAAGGATGTTGCGCAGGGCGGTGAAGGTCTTGTCGAGATCCTGGTTCACCAGCACGTAGTCGTACTCGGTCCAGTGGGCGATCTCGGTGCGGGCGTTGCGCAGCCGCTTCTCGATCACGCCGGACGCGTCCTCGGCGCGGCGCTCCAGCCGCTGCTTCAGCTCGGTCGCCGAGGGCGGCAGGATGAACACGCCGACGATGTCGGTACGCATCTTCTCGTAGAGCTGGAGCGTGCCCTGATAGTCGATGTCGAACAGCACATCGCGTCCGGCCGCCAGCGCCGCCTCCACGGGTTCGCGCGGCGTGCCGTAGAAATTGCCGTGTACCTCGGCCGATTCCAGCAGATCATCGGTGTCGCGCAGCCGCTCGAAGCGCTCCCGGCTGACGAAATGATAGTGGACGCCTTCCACTTCGCTCGGCCGGCGCTCGCGCGTCGTCACAGACACCGAGAGGTGTATCTCGGGGTGCTTCTCCAACAACAACCGCGCCAGCGTCGATTTGCCGGCGCCAGAGGGCGAGGACAGCACCAGCATCAGCCCGCGTCGGGCGATGGAGATTTCGGTTCGGGCCGGGATCATGCGCCTCACTCGATATTCTGGACCTGTTCGCGGAACTGCTCGACGATGCCCTTCAGCTCCAGGCCGATCGCCGTCAGCGAGACGTCATTGGCCTTGGAGCACAGGGTATTGGTCTCGCGGTTGAATTCCTGGGCGAGGAAGTCGAGCCGCCGGCCCACCGGCCCGCCCTCCGTCAGCATGGCACGGGCGGCTGCCACGTGTGCCACCAGCCGGTCGAGTTCCTCGCGCACATCGACCTTGCTGGCAAGCATCAGCGCTTCCTGGTGCAGCCGGTCGGGATCGAACGTCTTGCCGTTGCCGGCCGTCAGCGTCGCGATCTGCTCGGCGAGCTTGGCGCGGATCGCTTCTGGTTGGCGAGCGGGATTGGCCTCGGCCGCCGCCGTCAGTCGCTCGATACCGTCGAGTCGCTCGTTGAGAACGACGCCGAGCGCCGCACCCTCGCTGGCGCGCATGGCGATCAGCGCGTCCAGCGCCGCCTCGAAGCCGGCGGCCACCGCCGCCTCCGTCGCCTTGAGCTCTTCCGGCGTATCCTCGGCCTCAGCGATCTCCATCACGCCCTTGAGGCCGAGCAGGCTCTCCAGCTGCACCGGCGGAGCCTCCATTTCGCGGGCGATCCGCGACACCGTCGCGGCCACCGCGCGCAGCACATCCTCGTTGACCCGCACGCTGACAGCCGAATCGCCGCGCGTCATGGTCAGATTGGCGTTAATGTTGCCGCGCGACAGCTGCTTGGCGGCGATGACCTTCAGCGGCGCCTCGAGGACGTCCCAGCCGGTCGGCAGGCGAAGGCGAAGGTCCAGCCCCTTGCCATTGACCGATTTGAGCTCCCACGCCCAATTCCAGGCGCCCGAGAGCCCCTGCGTGCGCGAGAACCCCGTCATGCTGGCCAGCGCCATGAACACTACTCCCCCACCCGAACCCTTCGGGAGGGCGGGACCATAGCCAGCGATGCCTCGACCCTCAAGCCATTGCCGCGTTCAATCCGCCGGCGGTGCGCCGGTATTGCCGGAAACGCCAGCCGAGGCCGGCTGCTGACGCTCGATCTGGCGCCACTTCGCGACGTTGCGATTGTGCTGGTCCAACGTCTCGGCGAAGACGTGCCCGCCCGTGCCGTCGGCGACGAAGTACAGGTCCTTGGTCTTGGCCGGATTGGCGGTGGCCTCCAGCGAGGCCCGACCGGGATTGCCGATCGGACCCGGAGGCAAGCCGGGAATCGCGTAGGTGTTGAACGGCGTCGGCGTGGTGATGTCGGCACGGGTGATCGGCCGCTCCAGCCGCCCCTTGCCGCGCACGAGGCCGTAGATGATCGTCGGATCGGACTGCAGCCGCATCTTCTTGTCGAGCCGGTTGATGAACACCGCCGCCACCCGCGAGCGCTCGTCCGGCTCGCCGGTCTCCTTCTCGACGATGGAGGCGAGGATCACCAGTTCCTCGGGGCTCTTCAGCGGAACGGCGGGATCGCGCTTCTGCCAGATCTCCTGCAGCACCGCCTGCTGCGAACGTGCCATACGCCGCAGGATGTCCTCGCGCGAGGTGCCGCGGGTGACCTTGTAGGTCTCCGGCAGCAGGCTGCCTTCACGCGGCGTCTGGCGCACTGTGCCCGACAGCACCTCGAATTCCGCCAGCCGCTGGACGATCTGGTCGCTGGTAAGCCCCTCGGGAATGGTCAGGTTGTATTCGATGACCTTGCCGGAGACGAGGGTATCCAGCACGTCGCGGGAGGAGGCGCCGGCGTCGAAGGCATATTCGCCGGCCTTCAGCTTGCCTGAAGAGCGCGTGCCGACCGCGGCGGCTACGAAGACCCATTTGTCGTTGATGATGCCCTTGGTGGCGAGCAGGTCGGCGATGTCCATCAGCCCGTAGTCGCCGGGAATGATCAGCGTGGTGTCCGCGGTCAACGGGCCCGGCGCGACATAGCGCGACTTGCCGATCCAGAAGGCGCCGCCACCGAGCAGGATGGCGACCAGCAACAGGGTGAACACCGCGCTGCCGGCCACCACCAGCGGATGATTCGCGCGATCCGAGGCCTTGCGACCCGGCTTGGCCTTCTTCGCCGGACGCGGCGGCGGAGGCGGTGCGGCGTGTGCGGGCTCGAAGGCCGGGGGCGGAGTCGATGGCTCTCCGGCGGGATTGGATCCGGGTGCCGGCGAATTCTCGTCAGTCATCGGGAGCCTCGCAGAAAGCCTGTTCCGGGCGGATCGATCGAATCCGCCGGGCGGTCCATGCCGCCTATGCCTAATTCGCGATCCCGCCCGGAGGGCCGGGTCGCAGCGCCTGCGGGGCCGCACGACGCAGGAGGCAGACTACCTCCAAATATGGCGAAAGCGGGAAGCCGGCTCGCAACTTCCCCACAGGCAGATCGGCATCGTCCGTTCAATGCGCGTAGCGCTTGAACACCAGCGAGGCATTGGTCCCGCCGAAGCCGAAGGAGTTCGACAGGGCATAATCCACCTGTCGCTCACGCGGCGTGTGCGGAACGAGATCGATCGCCGTCTCCATCGACGGGTTGTCGAGGTTGATGGTCGGCGGCACGATCTGGTCGCGAATGGCCAGCAGCGAGAAGATGGCTTCCACCGCGCCGGCCGCGCCGAGAAGATGGCCGATCGACGACTTGGTCGAGGACATCGAGATGGTCGCCGCCGCATTGCCGACCAGGCGCTGCACCGCGCCCAGCTCGATCTCGTCCGCCATGGTCGAGGTGCCGTGGGCGTTGATGTAGTCGATCTCGGAGGCCGAGATGCCGGCCCGCTTCAGCGCCGCGCCCATGCAACGATAGGCGCCGTCGCCATCCTCCGAGGGAGCGGTGATGTGGAAGGCGTCGCCGGACATGCCGTAGCCGACGACCTCGCCATAGATCTTGGCGCCGCGCGCCAGCGCGTGCTCGAGCGCCTCGACCACGACGACGCCAGCCCCCTCGCCCATGACGAAGCCATCGCGATCCTTGTCATAGGGGCGCGAGGCCTTTTCCGGCGTGTCGTTGTAGCTCGTCGACAAAGCGCGGCAGGCAGCGAAACCGGCAAGGCCGATTCGGCTGACCGGCGATTCTGTACCGCCCGCCACCATCACGTCGGCATCGCCGAGCGCGACGAGACGCGCCGCATCGCCGATGGCATGGGCGCCGGTCGAGCAGGCGGTGACCACCGCGTGATTCGGCCCCTTGAGACCGTGCGCGATCGAGACATAACCGCCGGCAAGATTGATCAGGCGGCCGGGAATGAAGAAGGGGGAGACCCGGCGCGGACCGCGCTCCTGCAAAAGCAGGCTGGTCTCGGCGATGCCCTGCAGGCCGCCGATGCCGGAGCCGATCAGCACGCCCGAGACGATCTGATCCTCATAGGTCGAGGGATGCCAGTCGGCATCGTCCAGCGCCTGCTTGGCCGCCGCCATCGCGTAGATGATGAAGTCGTCGACCTTGCGCTGCTCCTTCGGCTCCATCCACTCGTCGGGATTGAAGCTGCCGGCGGAGCCGTCGCCGCGCGGAACCTGGCAGGCGATCCTGCAGGGCAGGTCGTCTACCGGGAAATTCTCGATGACGCGCGCGCCGCTCTTGCCCGCCAGGATGTTCTTCCAGCTGGTATCGACGCCGCAACCAAGCGGCGTCACCATGCCAAGGCCGGTAACGACGACACGCCTCATTCAATCTCTCCGGAAGCAGGAGCACAGCGTGCCGCGACGGCGTTCTCCCCGAGGGAAAACCGGCCATCGCGGCCGCGTTCCACCACCCTCAGGCGGCGTTCTTTTCAAGGAACTTGATCGCGTCGCCGACGGTCAGGATCGTCTCGGCGGCGTCGTCGGGGATCTCGCAATTGAAGGCCTCTTCGAAGGCCATCACCAGCTCGACAGTGTCGAGGCTGTCTGCGCCGAGATCGTCGATGAAGCTGGCATTCTCAGTCACCTTCTCGGGCTCCACGCCCAGGTGCTCGGCGACGATTTTCTTCACGCGCTCGGCAATATCGCTCATCGGTTCACCCTCGTCCGTATCAGGAGGTTGCTACGTTGTTTCAATTTCGGCCGTCGCCCGGAACTCCGGATGAACAGCCCGCTTATCTGCCCCGATTAGAGGATGTCGCGGACGACTCGCACCTTGCGTGCGGCGTCCGGCCCCCTGTGAGCCGAGGCGGTCGTTAGCACACTTCATCCGGCAAAACCAGCGCCCCCGCGGGCACCGGAATGGCCGGATTCAGCGGCTTTGATCAGATCATCGCCATGCCGCCGTTCACGTGCAGCGTCTGGCCCGTGACATAGCCGGCCTCGTCGGAGGCGAGATAGACGGCGGCGGCGGCGATGTCTTCCGGGGTGCCGAGGCGCGCGGCCGGCACCGAGGAGAGAATCGCGTCCTTGGTCTTGTCGTTCAGCACATCGGTCATCGGCGTGGCGATGAAGCCGGGCGCGATGCAGTTCACCGTGACCCCGCGCGCCGCCACTTCCTTGGCCAGTGCCTTCGACATGCCGATCATGCCCGCCTTGGCCGCGGCATAGTTGCCCTGGCCGGCATTGCCGGTGACGCCGACGATGGAGGTGATGCCGATGATGCGGCCGGAACGGCGGCGCATCATGTTGCGCGCGGCCGCCCGCATCAGGCGGAAGCCGGCGGTGAGGTTCACCGCGATCACCGTATCCCACGCCTCGTCGGAGATGCGCACGAACAGCGCGTCACGGGTGATGCCGGCATTGTTGACGAGAATGTCGAGATTGCCGCCGAACGCCTCTTCGGCGGACGGCACCAGGGCCTCGACCTCTTCGGTCGAGGCGAGGTTGCACGGCAGCACCACGGTGCGCTCGCCGAGCTCGCCGGCCAGCGCGTCCAGCGCCTCGCGACGGGTGCCGGAGAGGGCGACGGTCGCGCCACGCGCATGGAGGCCCTTGGCGATGGCGCCGCCGATGCCGCCCGTGGCACCGGTGACGAGAGCGGTCTTGCCGGTCAGGTCGAACATGAAAACTCCTGCTGCTCAGGCCGAGGCGGGGGACGCGGTGAAGGCCGCCACGTCCTCGGCGGTGCCGACATTGGCCGAGGCGACCTGCCGGGCGATACGCTTGGTGAGGCCGGACAGTACCTTGCCGGCCCCGACCTCGACGAGACGGGTCACGCCCTGCTCGGCCATGAAGGCGACGGATTCGCGCCAGCGCACCGTACCGGTCACCTGGCGCACGAGAAGTTCGCGGATCACCGCCGGATCCGTCACCGGGGCGGCGGTCACATTGGCGACGACCGGCACCTTCGGCGTGGCGACCTCGACCGAGGCCAGCGCCTCGCGCATCGCCTCGGCGGCGGAAGCGATCAGCCGGCAATGGAAGGGAGCGGAGACGGAAAGCAGAATCGCGCGGGCGGCACCCTCGCGCTTGGCGATCTCGACCGCACGCTCCACGGCCGCCACGTCGCCGGACACCACGACCTGCCCCGGGGCATTGTCGTTGGCGATATCGCAGACTTGCCCCTGCGCGGCCTCCGCAGCCACCGCGACCACCTTGTCGTAGTCGAGGCCGAGGATCGCCGCCATCGCGCCGGTGCCCACCGGCGTGGCCGACTGCATCGCAATGCCGCGCAGGCGCAGCAGACGTGCCGCGTCGCCGATGGAGAATGCGCCGGCGGCGGCAAGCGCCGAATATTCGCCAAGCGAATGGCCGGCCACGAAGGCCGCGTCGCGGGCAAGGTCCAGCCCCACCTCGGCCTCCAGCACGCGGATCGCCGCGAGCGAGGTCGCCATCAGCGCCGGCTGGGCATTGGCGGTCAGGGTCAGCGTCTCGATCGGACCGTCCCACAGCACCGCGGACAGCTTTTCGCCGAGCGCCTCGTCGACCTGCGCAAAGACATCACGCGCGACCGCGAAGTTGTCGGCGAGCGACTTGCCCATGCCGACGACCTGGCTGCCCTGTCCGGGGAAAACGAAAGCTGTGCTCATGCAGATATGGTCCGCAGGTTAACGAATTAAGCGCGGGCAGGAACACCGGCCTGCCCGCGCTGTCAAGCATGGGCGCGGCCGAAAGCAACCGGAAGTCGCCGCTCGCCCACAGACTAGACCGTGGCGAAGAGCGTGACGGCACCGGGATAGGCATTGGGCCCGCGCGGCCGCCAGCCTTGATTTCCCGGCATTTTCGCGTATAAGCGCGCGCACTGTCGGTCCCGGCCGGGGGCTGAACGGACGGTCGCGCTCGTCGCGACGTCGGAATTCACGAGATTTCCGCGCGTCCCGTGTCCCCGCCTTCGAGATTGTTCGAGCCTTTCCGGGGCTCGAAGGGCTCGGCGTCGGGACGATAGCCGCAATAGTGCGGAAACAAAAGGAAAGGCACGAGACATGGCTCTTTATGAGCATGTGTTCCTCGCGCGCCAGGACGTAACGGCGCAGCAGGTCGAGGAACTGACCGCCCGTTTCAAGGGCGTGATCGAGGCGAATGGTGGTTCGGTCTCCAAGACCGAATATTGGGGCGTGAAGACGCTCACCTATCGCGTCCGCAAGAACCGCAAGGCTCACTTCTCGCTGCTCAACATCGACGCCCCGGCTCCGGCGGTCGCCGAGATGGAGCGCCAGATGCGCATCGACGAGGACGTCCTGCGCTTCCTCACCATCCGGGTCGAGGAACTCGAGGAAGGCCAGTCGGTCATGCTGCAGAAGCGCGATCGTGACGATCGCGGCGAGCGTGGCGACCGCGGCTTCGGTGGCGACCGCGGCTTCGGCGGCGGTGGGCGCGGCTTCGGCGGTGGCCGGGACGATCGTCCCCCGCGCCGTGACCGTGAAGAAGCCAACGCCAATGTGGAGAGTGAATGATGGCTTTCGGTAGCACCGGCGGTTCCGCCGCGGGCGGCGCTCGCCGTCCTTTCTTCCGTCGTCGCAAGACCTGCCCGTTCTCCGGCGCCAACGCCCCGAAGATCGACTACAAGGACGTACGTCTGCTGCAGCGCTACATTTCCGAGCGCGGCAAGATCGTTCCGTCCCGCATCACGGCGGTTTCCGCCAAGAAGCAGCGCGAGCTCGCGGCTGCCATCAAGCGTGCCCGCTTCCTCGGCCTGCTGCCCTTCGTGATCCGCTGATCGCGTGACCTTCGACCCCCGGCAGCCATGCCGGGGGTCTTCGCCTGAAATGTTTCCGACCGGCCCACGGGATTGTCCCGCCGGCCCACAGCTGAGGCGGACCTTTGCTCCGCTTCTAACCGCCCCAAGGAGCGGGACAGCTCGTCGATGATGATGATCTTGCTCATAGCGTTCGGCGCCGGTGCGGCGTCCGCCCTGATGGTCGCCGCGGTCGCGACCGGCAGCGCTTTGGCCGTGCCGCTGTTCTATCTCGCCCCCCTGCCGGTGCTGATCGCCGGCCTCGGCTGGTCGCAGTTGGCCGCCCTGGTCGCCGCCTCCACCGCAGCCGTGCTCGCCGGCGTGTTCTTCGGGCTCGAACTGATGCTGGCCTATGTCGCCGGCGTCGGACTGCCGGCCTATGTCATGGCCTATCTCGCGCTGATGGCGCGGCATGAGGCGCCCGACGCCCCGCTGGAATGGTTTCCGGTCGGCCGGCTGGTGCTGGCGGCGGCCGTGCTCGGCTCGCTGGCGGTCGCCTCGCTGATCCCGCTCATCGCCGGCGATTTCGCTGACTATGAAGCGGCGCTGCGCAGCCTGTTCCAGGCCATGCTCACCGAGCGGGCCGGGGAAGCCGGCCCGGATGCCGAACGCCTTGCCGATCTTCTCGTCGCCGTGATGCCGCCGGCCGCGGCGGTGGTGACCATGGCGACACAGCTGGTCAACCTCTGGCTCGCCGCCCATGTCGCCCGGATGTCGGGCCGGCTGATGCGGCCCTGGCCGGACCTCTCCGCCATGGTGCTGCCCCGCACCGCCGCGGTGCTGCTGGTCGGCACCTTCCTCGGCGCCGCCATCACCTCCGGCTTTGTCGGCCTGCTGGTGGAACTGCTCGCCGCGACGCTGCTGCTGGCCTTCGGCCTGCTCGGCATGGCGGTGGTGCACGCCGTCACCCGCGGGGCACCGGGGCGCGGCCTCGTCATCGGCACGGTGTGGCTTGCCGCGCTCGCCCTTGGCTGGCCCTTCGCCGCCCTCGCCCTGCTCGGCCTCGCCGAGACCCTGTTCGGCGTGCGCGCCCGGTTTCCCCGCAAGGGCGGCCGTGGCGGACCGCCCGCCGCCAACGACATGTGAACCCTCTCGAAATCGACTGCACTGAAGGAGAACCAAGATGGAAGTGATTCTGCTGGAACGCGTGGCCAAGCTCGGCCAGATGGGTGAAGTTGTCCGCGTGAAGGACGGCTTCGCGCGCAATTTCCTGCTGCCGGAAGGCAAGGCGCTGCGCGCCACCAAGGACAACAAGGCCCGCTTCGAGACCATGAAGGCCCAGCTCGAGGTCCGTAACCTCGAACTGAAGAACGAGGCGGCCAAGGTCGGCGAAAAGCTCAGCGGCACCGAAGTGGTGCTGGTGCGCCAGGCCGGCGAGACCGGCCAGCTCTACGGCTCGGTGTCGAGCCGCGACCTCGCCGACGCGCTGACCGCCACCGGCTTCACCGTCGCCCGCTCGCAGATCGTGCTCAACCACCCGATCAAGACCATCGGCGTCCACAGCGTGCCGGTCACCCTGCACCCGGAAGTCGAAGTGACGGTCAAGGCGAACGTCGCCCGCAGCGCTGAAGAGGCCGCTCGCCAGTCGCGCGGCGAAGACCTGTCGATCGTCCGCGACGACGAGGACGAGGACGAGGAAGTCGCCGAGGCGGACGAATCGGCTGAGACCGAAGAGGCCGAGCAGGCCTGAAGCTGACGCCGCGTAAGTAACCTTACGTTATCGGCCTAAATATGTAGCCCGGTCGTTCGCGACCGGGCTTTTTTGCGTTCTGAATGGAAAATCTGCGTGTTGCGAGGGTGGCGATGTTGTGATGCAATGAAAAGCATCAAATCCAGACATGCCCTGTGATTGGGCAAGCAGTCTCGGCTGCGGGACTGCTGGTATTGTGGAGCTGGCCGATGGAACGGTTGCTCAGGAGCGCGCTAGCCCGCGTCGTCCGTAGCGGTTCGCTTACTGTCGTCTTCGCCTCCGGCGAAAAGGTCGTCTTCGGTGATGGGACCGGCAAGCCGCTGGTGCTGCGTTTCACCTCCCCCAACTGGCAAAAGCAGGTCGCTCTCGATCCCGAGCTCAAGTTCGGCGAGGCCTATATGGAAGGCGGCATCGTCGTCGATAACGGCGACATCGCCGACCTTCTGGCGCTGCTGATGGCGCAGGTCGGCCTCCAGGTGCCGAGCGCTCCCGCCAAGACATTGATGAAGCTACGCTTTCTGTTCCGTCGCCTCGCGCAGTTCAATCCCCGCGACCGCTCTCAGAAGAACGTAGCGCATCACTACGATCTCGACGGGCGGCTCTATTCGCTGTTTCTCGACGCCGACCGGCAATATTCCTGCGCCTATTTCGAGCGCGCCGACCAGACGCTGGACGATGCCCAGCTCGCCAAGAAGCGCCACATCGCTGCCAAGCTACTGTTCAATCGCGCCGACCTCAGCGTGCTCGACATCGGTTGCGGCTGGGGCGGCATGGGGCTCTACCTCGCCGAGAACGCCGGCGCCCGCGTCACCGGCGTCACGCTCTCGCAAGAGCAGCTCGGCGTTGCCCAGTGCCGGGCCGACGAGCGTAACCTCGCCGATCGCGCGGAATTCCGGCTGCAGGATTATCGCGATGTCCCCGGCCCGTTCGATCGCATCGTCTCGGTCGGCATGTTCGAGCATGTCGGCATCGGCCATTACGACGAGTACTTCTCCAAGGTCGCCGGGCTGCTGAAGGACGACGGCGTGGCGCTTATCCACTCCATCGGCCGCTCCGAGGGACCGGGCATCACCAATCCGTGGATCGCCAAATACATCTTCCCCGGCGGCTACATCCCGGCGCTCTCCGAGGTGCTGCCGGCGATCGAGCGGGCCGGCCTGCTCGTCACCGACATCGAACTGCTGCGCCTGCATTATGCCGAGACGCTGAAGGCCTGGCGCGAGCGCTTCCTCGCCCATCGCGAGGAGGTCGAGCGCATCTATGACGAGCGCTTCGTGCGGATGTTCGAATTCTACCTCGCCGCCTCCGAGATGGCGTTCCGCCACCAGGGGATGATGATCTTCCAGATCCAGCTCGCCAAGCGCGAGGGAGCGGTGCCGATGACCCGCAACTATATCGCCGAGGCCGAGGCGGACCTGAAGGCGATGGAGCGGCAGAATCGGCCGGGTCTGCGGCTGGCGGGTGAATAGGCGGGGACGACGCGTCCCCGTTATCCCCGCATTTACGTCTGGACGGGCACACGAGCGGCGCAGCCGGTACCCACGTCGCAGTTTGAGGGCGATGTCGGGTTAAGGATGCGTTAACCTTCCCCTGCTCGTTCAGCCGTACCCGGAGCCGTCATGCTCGATTCCCCCGCGCGCCCCGCCGTCGCGTCCGAACCGCATTACCGCACGGCCCCTCACAATATCGAGGCTGAGCAGGCGCTGCTCGGCGCCATTCTGGTGAACAATGAGGCGTTCTACCGCGTCTCCGACTTCCTGCAGCCCCGGCATTTCTTCGATCCCGTGCACACCGCCGTCTACGAGACCTCCGGCGCGCTGATCCGCGCCGGCAAGGTGGCGACCCCGGTGACGTTGAAGACCTTCCTGCCGGCCGAACTCGACATTGGCGGCCTCACGGCGCCGCAATATCTCGCCCGCCTCGCCGCCGAGGCGACGACCATCATCAACGCCGAGGACTACGGGCGCACCATCTACGACCTCGCGGTGCGGCGCGACCTCATCTCCATCGGCGAGGAGGTGGTGAACGAAGCCTTTGACGCGCCTATCGATTCGACGCCACAGCAGCAGATCGAGGAAGCGGAAAAGCGCCTCTACGAGTTGGCCGAGACCGGGCGCTACGATGGCGGCTTCCTGCGCTTCAACGACGCGCTGAAGGAAGCCGTCGACATGGCGAGCCGCGCCTTCCAGCGCGACGGGCACCTGTCAGGCACCGCCTCGGGCCTCGACGATCTCGACCAGATGATGGGCGGACTACAGCCCTCCGACCTGATCATCCTCGCCGGCCGCCCGGCGATGGGAAAGACCTCGCTCGCCACCAACATCGCTTTCAACGTCGCCGCCGCCTACCAGTCCGAGACGTTGCCGGACGGCTCCATCCGCGCGAAGGACGGCGGGGTGGTCGGCTTCTTCTCGCTGGAAATGTCGGCCGAACAATTGGCCACCCGTATCCTCGCCGAGCAGGCCGAGATCGCCTCCTACAAGATCCGCCGTGGCGACATCTCCGAGCACGAGTTCGACAAGCTCGCCAGTTGCGCCCAGATGATGCAGACTATCCCGCTCTACATCGACGACACCGGCGGCATCTCCATCGCGCAATTGCGCGCCCGCGCCCGCCGATTGAAGCGCCAGCGCGGCCTTGACTTCATGGTGGTGGACTATCTGCAGCTGCTAACCGGCTCCTCCAAGAGCTCGTCGCAAAATCGTGTGCAGGAAATCACCGAGATCACTACTGGCCTGAAGGCGCTCGCCAAAGAACTCGGCGTACCGATCATGGCATTGTCCCAGCTGTCGCGTCAGGTTGAATCGCGCGACGACAAGCGCCCCCAGCTCTCAGATCTTCGTGAATCCGGCTCGATCGAGCAGGACGCCGACGTGGTGATGTTCGTTTTCCGTGAGGAATACTATCTGAAGAGCAAGGAGCCGAAGGAAGGCACCGAGGAATGGTTCAAGTGGGACCAGGACATGAAGGCGGCCCAGGGCGTCGCCGAGGTGATCATCGGCAAGCAGCGTCACGGCCCCACCGGCACGGTCAAGGTCGCCTTCGAAGCCCAGTACACGCGCTTCTCGACGCTGGCGTCGAGCGACCGCCTGCCGGCGCATGACTGAGGTGCGCCATGGCTGATGCCTCCCTGTCGAGCGGCGCGGCCGGCGGCCGGCTTACCATCGATCTGCGAGCGATTTCAGATAATTACGCAGAAATCGCCGCACGTGTGGCCCCCGCCGCCTGCGCCGCTGTGCTGAAGGCCGACGCCTATGGCACCGGGCTGGAGCCGGTGGCGGCGGCACTGTGGGAGGCCGGCGCCCGCAGCTTCTTCGTCGCCCTGCTCGCCGAGGCGCGACGGCTGCGCGACCTGCTCCCCAAGGCGGAGATCTTCGTGCTCAACGGCCTCTTCGCCGGGACCGATGAGGTGTACGATGAGTACGATCTCAGGCCGGTCCTGGGCAGTCAGGACGAAATCGAGCGCTGGCGGAGCTACTGTGCCGGGGTCGGTCGCCCCCTCCCCGCCGCGCTGCATGTGGATACCGGCATGAACCGGCTCGGCGTCTCGCCGGCGGAAGCAATCAGCCTCGCCGAGGCACGCGACGAGCTCGGCTTCCCGCTGGTGCTGGTGATGAGCCACCTTGCCTGCGCCGACGAGCTCGACCACCCGCTCACCGCGCGCCAGCTGGAGGACTTCCGCGCCGTCGCGGCGCTGTTCCCCGGGGTGCGAGCCTCGCTCGCCAATTCGGCGGGCGCGCTGGGCGACAAGGCGCTGCATTTCGACATGGTCCGGCCCGGCATCGCGCTCTATGGCGGACGCTTCCGCAGCGACCGCGCCCCGCTGCGCCCGGTAGTGCGGCTCGATCTGCGGATCGCGCAGATCCGCGAGGTACATGAGGGCGAGACCATCGGCTATGGCGCGGCGCAGACGGCGCGGCGGCCCACCCGCGTCGCCGTCCTCGCGGCCGGCTATGCCGACGGCATTCCCCGCCTCGCCGGCTCCTCCGATACACAGGTCGGCGCCGAGGTGGTGATCGCCGGCCGGCGCTGCCCGCTCGCCGGGCGCATCTCCATGGACCTGATGACGGTAGACATCACCGACCTGCCGGAGGATGCCGTCCGCCCCGGCGATGTCGCGACGCTGATCGGCGAGGGCATCGGCGTCGACGACCTCGCCCGTCATGCGCAAACCATCGGCTATGAGGTGCTGACCTCGCTGGGCCGGCGCTTCCATCGGCGCTGGGCCTGACCGCCGCCCGCCTTGCGCCGGACGGCAGGGATGAGACATAAGGGGAACATTGTTCCTCGCCGACAGGTGTCCGCAGTCCATGGCCAAGAAGACCACCTCCTTCATCTGCCAGGCCTGCGGCGCGCTGCATTCCCGCTGGCAGGGCAAATGCGAATCCTGCGGCGCCTGGAACAGCATCGCCGAGGAATCCCCCGCCGCCGTCACCCTGCCGGCAGCGCACCGCTCCGGCCGCAAGGGGCGGCTGATCGAACTGCAATCGCTCGCCGGCACCAATGACAGCCCGCCGCGCACCCAGACGCACATCGCCGAATTCGACCGCGTCGCCGGCGGCGGCATCGTGCCCGGCTCGGTGCTGCTGATCGGCGGCGATCCCGGCATCGGCAAGTCGACGCTGCTGATCCAGGTCTCAGCAACGCTGGCCCGCGCCGGCCACCGCGTCATCTATGTCTCCGGCGAAGAGGCGGTCGAGCAGGTGCGGCTGCGCGCCGACCGGCTCGGCCTCGCCAACGCGCCGGTGGAGCTGGCGGCGGAAACCAATGTCGAGGACATCGCCGCCACGCTGTCGCAGGGCCGCACCCCGGTGCTGGTGGTGATCGATTCGATCCAGACCATGTGGACCGACACCGCCGAATCGGCGCCGGGAACGGTGACGCAGGTGCGCTCCTCGGCGCAGATCCTGATCCGCTACGCCAAGCAGGCCGGCGCGGCCGTCATCCTGGTCGGCCATGTCACCAAGGACGGGCAGATCGCCGGTCCGCGCGTGGTCGAGCACATGGTCGACGCGGTGCTCTCCTTCGAGGGCGACGGCGCGCACCAGTTCCGCATCCTGCGGGCGCAGAAGAACCGCTTCGGGCCGACCGACGAGATCGGCGTGTTCGAGATGACCGGGCTCGGTCTCTCCGAGGTGCCGAACCCCTCCGAGCTGTTCCTTTCCAACCGCGACCGCGGCGCGCCGGGCACGGCGGTCTATGCCGGCATGGAGGGCACGCGCCCGGTGCTGGTGGAGATCCAGGCGCTGGTGGTGCCGACCAGCCTCGGCACGCCGCGCCGCGCGGTGGTCGGCTGGGATCCCTCGCGGCTCTCCATGGTGCTGGCGGTGCTGGAGGCGCGCTGCGGCATCAAGCTCGGCGGCCACGACGTGCATCTCAACGTCGCGGGCGGCTTCCGCATCTCCGAGCCGGCCGCCGACCTCGCCGTGGCGGCAGCGCTCGTCTCCTCGCTGTCGGGCGCGGTGCTGCCGGCCGACAGCGTGTATTTCGGCGAGATCAGCCTCACCGGCGCCGCGCGTCCGGTGCCGCACGCCCCGGCGCGGCTGAAGGAAGCCGCCAAGCTCGGCTTCGCCCGCGCCGTGGTGCCGGACGCCAAGGCCAAGGAACGCGGCGGCAAGGAACGCGAGCGCGACAGCGCCCCGCCGATCCCGCTCGACGTCATCGGCTCTCTGGCCGACCTCGTCGCCGGCATCGCCGCGCGGGGCCCGCGGCGCAACGCGCGGGCAGTGGAGGAGGCGTGACACACGGTGGCGGACGCCGCTCCGCCGCCGCTCTGCCGCCCCTTTCGCGCGATGAGCGGGGACAGGCGCCGCGCGACGCCGCAACAGGGATGACGCGACAGGCCGGCCGCGCTATACCTCGCCGGCCCATGCAGGGTGCCGACTTTGCAGATTCGCCCCCGCGGTCTTGCCTGCGGGCCATCGCTTCGATCACGGTGTGCTAGATTTGACGCTGCTCGACATCATCCTCATCGCCGTGATGGTGATCTCTGGCCTGTTGGCCATGGTCCGCGGCCTCGTGCGCGAAGTCTTCGCCATCGCCTCGTGGATCGCGGCGGCGGTGGTGACACTGTACGGCTATCCGCACCTGCTGCCCCACGCCAAGCAATACATAAACAACGATACCTTCGCCATGGCGGCGACGGTGGGCGGCCTGTTCCTGGTGACGCTGCTGATCGTCTCGATCATCACCGTGCGCATCTCGGATGCGATCCTCGACAGCCGCATCGGCGCGCTCGACCGCACGCTGGGTTTCCTGTTCGGTCTCGCACGCGGATTCCTTATAATGGTGGTTGCCTTCCTGTTCTTCAACTGGCTGGTCCAGAACGAACAGGGGCAGCCCGACTGGATTCGCAACGCGCATTCGCGGGTGGTCTTGCAAAGTGCGGGCGACTGGCTCATTTCCGTGTTGCCGGAAGATCCCGAGAAGCTGATACGCGACATTCGCAGCCCGAAGGACGCCGAACCGACCGAACCTCCCCCGGAGCCCGTGGCACCGGGACCGGCCGCTCCTCCGGCACAGTGAATTCGTACGCAGCGCCGGGACGGGATCGTTTCCGGCGCTGTGGCGTTCGGATCAAGACGCCGGAGCGTTTTGGCGAGCGGGAACCCGTTTCCGTTCAACAAAAAGTGCTTCGGAACCCACCACGCGGATGCGTGCGCAGCCGGGACTGCGTGAAGCGGAGCAAGGTCACATGACCCATAGGACCCTTGAGAATTCGGCCATCGACCTCGCGGGCAGTGGACGAGCCGCTTTGCGCGCGCCGGGAACCGACACTTTCGACCCCTATGGCGACACGCTGCGCGAGGAATGCGGCGTGTTCGGCGTGTTCGGCCATCCCGACGCCGCCGCCATCACCGCGCTCGGCCTGCACGCTTTGCAGCATCGCGGCCAGGAAGCCGCCGGCATCGTCACCTTCGACGGCCAGCGCTTCCACTCGGAACGCCGGCTCGGCCTCGTCGGCGACGCCTTCTCCGACGGCGAGGCGATCAAGCGCCTGCCCGGCCATATCGCGGTCGGCCATGTCCGCTATTCCACCACCGGCGAAACCATCCTGCGCAACGTGCAGCCGCTGTTCGCCGAGCTCGACGGTGGTGGTTTCGCCATCGCCCATAATGGCAACCTCACCAACGGCCTGACGCTGCGCCGGCAGATCATCCGCGACGGCGCCATCTGCCAGTCGACCTCCGATACCGAGGTGATGCTGCACCTCGTCGCCCGCTCCAAGCGCCCGCGCTTCACCGAGCGCTTCATCGACGCGCTGAAGCTGATCGAGGGCGCCTACGCCTTTGTCGGCCTCACCAACAAGAAGCTGGTCGGCGCGCGCGACCCGCTCGGCATCCGCCCGCTGGTGCTCGGCGAGCTCGACGGCCACCCGATCCTCACCTCCGAGACCTGCGCTCTCGACATAATCGGTGCGCGTTTCGTGCGGGACGTCGAGCCCGGCGAGGTCATCGTGTTCTCCTCCGACAAGGTGGAGACGCTGCGGCCCTTCCCGGCGGTGGCGCCGCGCCCGGACATCTTCGAGTACATCTATTTCGCCCGGCCGGATTCCTTCGTCGGCGGCCGCAGCGTCTACCAGGTGCGCAAGCAGCTCGGCCTGCAGCTGGCGCTGGAGTCGCCGGCCAATGCGGAAGTCGTGGTGCCGGTGCCGGATTCCGGCGTGCCCGCCGCCATCGGCTACGCGCAGGCCGCCGG
Organism: Ancylobacter sonchi; assembly: GCF_018390695.1. Taxonomy (GTDB): domain Bacteria; phylum Pseudomonadota; class Alphaproteobacteria; order Rhizobiales; family Xanthobacteraceae; genus Ancylobacter; species Ancylobacter sonchi. The sequence continues at coordinate 347,670 of NZ_JAHBGF010000036.1, forward strand.
CATCCCCTACGAGCTCGGCATCATCCGCAACCACTATGTCGGGCGTACCTTCATCCAGCCGACCCAGTCGGTGCGCGACCAGGGCGTGCGCATGAAGCACTCGGCCAACCGCTCGGTGGTCGAGGGCAAGAGCATCGTGCTGCTCGACGACAGCCTCGTTCGGGGGACGACGTCGGTCAAAATCGTGCGCATGATGCGCGAGGCCGGGGCCCGCGAGGTGCATTTCCGCATCTCCTCGCCGCCGATCACCCATCCCGACTTCTACGGCATTGACACGCCGGACCGCGACAAGCTGCTCGCCGCCACCCACGACGTCGAGGGCATGCGCCGCTATATCGGTGCCGACAGCCTGTCCTTCCTGTCCATCGACGGCGTGTACCGCGCCATGGGCTATGAGGGCCGCGACCCGGTGACGCCGCAGTTTACCGACCACTGCTTCACCGGCGAGTACCCCACCCCGCTGACCGACCGCACCGGCGAAGTGCCGTCGCGCCAGCTGTCGCTGCTGGCCGAGGCCAGCTGAGCGGGCGGGAGACCCGGAACAGGAGGAGTTGCATGGTCGAGCTGAACCAGTGGCACCGCGGGCGGCTTCTCGACCATGTCTCGCTGGTGGTCGCCGACTATGAGGCGTGCAAGCGCTTCTACAAGGCGGTGCTGGCGGTGATCGGCGTGCCGGTCGTCGAGGGCGAGGGCTATTTCTTCGCCGACGAGCTGTTCGTCTCGCCCGGCGAGCCGACAACCGGGCGCGCCCACCTCGCCTTCCAGGCGGCGGACCGCGAGACGGTCGAGCGCTTCTACGAGGCGGCGCTTGCCCATGGCGGGCGCGACAACGGCGCGCCGGGCCCGCGCGACTATCATCCGGGCTATTATGCCGCCTTCGTCCTCGACCCCGAGGGCAATAATATCGAGGCCGTCACCCACGGCCCGGCCAAGCGCTCGGCACCTTCCGTGGTGCTGACCGACGACAGCCACTGACCTCTCCCGACAACGATCTGCCGAGGAACGCCGGATGACCGACCCCCAAGCGCGGCCGCTGGAAGGCCGCCTCGCCCTCGTCACCGGCGCCACCCGCGGCATCGGCCGCGCCACCGCGCTGGCGCTGGCCGCCGCCGGCGCGCATGTGGTCGCCACCGGCCGCACCCAGGGCGCGCTGGAGGAACTCGACGACGCCATCGTCGCCACCGGCTCCACCGCCACGCTGGTACCGCTCGACATACTCGACTTCGCCGGCATCGACCGCCTCGGCGGCGCATTGTTCGAGCGCTTCGGCAAGCTCGACATACTGGTCGGCAATGCCGGCGTGCTCGGGCCGATGACACCGCTCGCCCAGATCGATCCGAAGGATTTCGAGGGCCCGCTCAACGTCAACCTGACCGCCAACTGGCGGCTGATCCGCTCGATGGACCCGCTGCTGCGCCTCTCCGACGCCGGCCGCGCCGTGTTCGTCTCCTCCGGCGCCGCCCACAAGGCGCGCGCCTTCTGGGGGGTCTATGCGGTGACCAAGGCGGGGCTGGAAGTGCTGGCCCGCACCTGGGCGGCGGAGACCGCCAACGTCTCGGCGCTGAAGGTGAACCTGATCAACCCCGGCCCGATCCGCACCCGCATGCGGGCCAAGGCGTTCCCCAGCGAGGATCCGAACACCCTGCCGGCGCCGGAAGAGGTGGCGCAGGCGATCCTCGCCCTGTGCCTGCCGAGCTTCACCGAGACCGGCAAGCTCTACGACTTCCCGACCCGCGCGCTCAAGGAATTCCCGGTTCCGGCGTGACCGGACGACCCGGCCCGGCGCGGCGGGCGAAGATCGCCACCGCCAGCGCCACGCCGACCAGCTGCAGCAGCGTGCCGACCAGCTCGGGCGAGGTCGGCAGGCGGTGCTCATAGGCGAGGCCGTAGCCGAGGCCGAACACCGTCTCGGCGACGATGAGCTGGCCCGACAGCGCCAGCGGCAGAAGGCGCGATGCCACCACCCAGCAATAGGTGCCGAACCACGACACCACCGCGCCCATCACCAGCACCCAGGTGACGAAGCGCAGCACGTCCTCCCCGCCCGCCGCCGGCGACGCGCCGGGCAGCATGAAGGGCAGCGCCAGCAGCGAGGCGGTGCCGGCGCCGAGGCCCTGCAGCCCGGTCCAGCGCAAGGCCGAGGGCGCGCCCTCGCCGCGCAGCACGGCGGCATTGATCAGCCCGTACACCACCCAGACCGCGAGCGACACCACCGCCAGGCCGATGCCGGCCAGCATCGCCCCGCTATCGGCTGGCCCGGCCTCGCCGAGTCCGGCGGCGTTCACCACCACCAGCCCGGCGGCGACGAGGCCGAGCGGCAGCAGCAGCCGGCGCCAGCGGACGGCGGGCTCGCGCAGATTCCCGACCACGGCGAGCACCACCGGCGCGGTGCCGGCGATCAGCGGCGGCACCACCGCCCCGGCCAGCAGCACGGCATAGGAGATGGCGAGGAAATAGCCGAAATAGCCGAGCATGCCGAGCCCGAAGCCCGTCAGCAGCTGCCGGCGGGTGAGCCCGAGCGGCCGGAAGCGCGCATCCACCATCAGCAGCACGCAGACGACGCCGAACAGCAGATAGCGGGCGACCGAGAGCTCCAGCGCGGAGAACGGCGCCACCGCCCGCGGCGCCACGAAGGACAGGCCCCACAGCGCGCCGGTGGCGAGCCCGGCGAGGATACCGATGAGCATGTGTCGGAGGATCCGATTCGAGAGGCGGCGAGAATGCCACCCGCTTGCGTCGATTCGAATGGAGGATCGAAGGCAATTCGTCGAAGATGGCTCCGGTTCAAAGGAGAAACCGGCGATGCGGCTGCAACCCGCGGCTTCGGGGCTCGACGCGCTCGACGCCCGCATCCTGAGCGAGATCGACCGCGACGCGCGCCTTCCGATGAGCGAGCTCGCCCGGCTGGTCGGCATGTCCGCCCCCGGCGTCGCCGAACGGGTACGGCGGCTGGAGGCGGCCGGGGTGCTGAAGGGGTTTTCCGCCGAGATCGACCCGCGCGCGATCGGCTATGCCATCCGCGCCATGGTCCGCATCCGGCCGCTGCCCGGCAAGCTGCATCTGGTGGAGCGGCTGATCGACGACTGCCCGCACATCGTCGAATGCCTGAAGATCACCGGCGACGACCCGTTCCTCGCGCAGCTGGTGGTGCGCGACGTCGAGGAGATGGACACCGTGCTGGAGGCGCTGGCCGAGCACGCCGTAACCTCGACGGCGGTGATCAAGTCGCAGGCGGTGCGCCGGAGATTGCCGCCGCTGCGGTGAGGGGTGGAGCCGTCTCCCCGCCCCCCTCTCGCCATTGGAGAGACAGCCGGCGTTCCGGGTGGGAGCGGCGTGGAGCCCTCTCACCCCATCCCTCTCCCCGCCGGCCAGAGGAGGAGCCGTCCTCTCATGGATCGAAGCCTCCGGTCTCCGCCGGGACCGAGACGGCGCGGACGGCACGGCGGCGGGGATCGTCGTTTTCTCTCCCCTCGGGGAGAGGTGGCTCGCGCAGCGGGTCGGTGAGGGGCGACATGATAGGGAGCCTCAGAGCCGCCTCACCCCGCCCCTCTCCCTTTCGGGAAGATGGGGCCTTGGCGCGCCGGGTGGGGCGGGACTCGTCGTTCTTCAGTGTCCCACGCGACAACGCGACATCGCGCGCTCTCCCTCTCGCATTGAGGACCGGAAGTCCGTCGCTCCAGACTGACGATTCTCGCAGCGATAAGTCGCGAACGGGGGATGCGCACTTTCCCTCTCACCATTGGGGAGAGGTGGCCCGCACAGCGGGTCGGAGAGGGCGACGACATGGGGAGCCTTGAAGCCCCCTCACCCCAACCCTCTCTCCGTCGGGGAGACGGAGCCTGTCGCTCTGGATGTGACGAGGACCTTCGTCGTCCGACTCAGCAACGGAAATCGCACACTTTCCCTTTCCCGAGCGGGACAGGGAGCTCGTCGTTTCAGCCGCACGTTTCTCGAAGCTGTGCGCCGCGGACGGGATCGGCACACTCCCTCTCCCCGCCCGCACCCGGCTGCTGCTGGGTTCGGTTCTGACGAGGGCAAAGCCGGCAATGGCCGGCTTTGCGGAGAGGTGGCCCGCGCAGCGGCTCGGAGAGGGCGACGACATGGGGAGCCTTGAGGCCCCCTCACCCCAGCCCCCTCGGGAGAGGGAGCGGCGTTCATCTGGCGGAGCAGGACCCTCCGGCCTCCCTATGGATAGAGGAAGCACGCGGCCCGCAAGAGAACGCCCCGGCGGTTCCCCTCAGTCCTTGTCGGCGTAGGGGTTGTCCTTCTCGCGCAGCGTCAGCCGGATCGGCACGCCGGGCAGGTCGAAGGTGGCGCGCAGCCCGTTCACCAGATAGCGGATATAGCTCTCCGGCAGCGCGTCGGCGCGCGAGCAGAACAGCACGAAGCTCGGCGGCCGGCTCTTGGGCTGGGTGATGTAGCGCAGCTTGATGCGCCGCCCCGACACCGCCGGCGGCGGATGGTCGGTGGTCGTCTCGATCAGCCAGCGATTGAGCGGGTTGGTGGCGACGCGGCGGTTCCACACCTCGTGCGCCTCGCTGATCGCCCGCACCAGCCGGTCGAGGCCCTCGCCGGTGAGGCCGGAGACCATCACCGCCGGCATACCGCGCGCCTGCGGCAGCCAGTGATCGGCCTCCTCGCGCATCTTCTTGGCGATGCCGGCCTGATCCTTGACGAGGTCGCTCTTGGAAATCGCCAGCACCAGCGCCCGGCCCTCGCGCACCACCAGGTCGGCGATGCGCAGGTCCTGCTCCTCGAAGGGATGGGTGGCGTCCATCATCACCACCACCACCTCGGCGAAGCGGGCGGCGCGCAGGCCGTCGGCGACCGAGAGCTTCTCCAGCTTGTCCTCGACGCGGGCGCGCTTGCGCATGCCGGCAGTGTCGAACAGCTTCAGCCGCACCCCGGCGCGCTCGACATCGACCGCGATGGAATCGCGGGTGATGCCGGCCTCAGGGCCGGTCAGCAGTCGGTCCTCACCGAGCAGCGCGTTGATCAGCGTCGACTTGCCGGCATTGGGGCGCCCGAGCACGGCGACGCGGATGCGGCGATTGCCCTCCTCCGCTTCCGGCTCCTCCTCCTCGTCGGCATCGTCGGGGAAGCACGGCATCAGCGCGCGCACCAGTTCGCCCATGCCCTCCCCATGCTCGGCGGAGAGCTCCACCGGGTCGCCGAGGCCGAGCGAATAGGCGTCGAGCGCGCCGGCGGCGGCGTCGCGGCCCTCGCTCTTGTTGGCGATGAGGATGGTGTGCTTGCCGGAGCGGCGGGCGAGTTCGGCAAAGGCGCGGTCGGTCGGCGTCAGGCCGACACGGGCGTCGATGAGGAACAAAAGCACGTCGGCATCGTCGATCGCCGCCTCGGTCTGGGCGCGCATGCGGCCCTCGAGGCTTTCCGCCTTCGCCTCTTCGAGGCCGGCGGTATCGATGACGCGAAACTCGAGATGGCCGAGCCGCGCGTCGCCCTCGCGCCGGTCGCGGGTCACGCCGGGGCGGTCGTCGACCAGCGCGAGGCGCTTGCCGACGAGGCGGTTGAACAGCGTCGACTTGCCCACATTCGGGCGGCCGACGATGGCGACGGTCATGGTCATTGCGTGGCGCCCCCGCGCCGAAAATTAGTGGGCCGGCAAGTTACTGAACGGCGTTACTGGATCGACGTCACTGCGTCGGCGAGTTACTGCGCCGGCGAGTTACTGCGTCGGCTTGGCGGCCGATGTGGTGGTGCCCGTCTGGCCGGTGGCCGACGAGCCGGCGGACTGCGCGGAATAATCATAGCCAGAATTGGCCGGCTGCTGCGGTGCCGCGTTGTAGTCGACGCCCGGCACGCCTTCCGGGAACACCGCGGTGCGGGCGCCCGGCAGCTTCTTCTCCCGCTCCTGGAACGGGTTCAGCTTGTCGATATCCATCGAGCCGCAGCCGGCGGTGGCGAGGGCGAGCGACAGCGCGGCGATCGCCAGCCCGGCACGGCGCGCCACACGCGCGGAATCACGCTTCATCGACAGCATCCCAGGGTCTCCTTACTGCACGGCCGGTGCCGCCGGGGCGGCAGGCGCCGTCGCGGCCGGGGCCGCCTCGGCGGGAGCGCTCGCGCTGGCGAGCTTCTGCATCAGATCGGCGCGCTGGCGCAGGCCCGGCGCCGCCTGCCCGTCCGAGAGGATCGCCTCGAAGCTCTTGGCGGCGGCGGCGTAGTCGCCGGCCTTGTACTGGGCGAGGCCGACGATCTCGCGCGCCGAGTTGCGGAACGGGCCGGCCGGATCGGCCAGCGGCTGCATGCGGGTGGTGATGTCGGCGACCGAGGCGCTGTCCACCAGCAACAGGCCGGCGCGCAGCCGGGCAAGGTCGCGCATCAGCGGGCTGATGCGGTTGTCATTGGCGACGGCGTCATAGGCGGCCACCGCCCCGGCGCGGTCGGTCGGCGCCAGCGCGGCGGCGGCGCGGAAGCGCGCCAGCGTGGCATAGCCGGCGGTGCCGTCCTTCTCCAGCGCGGCGAAGGCGGTCTCCGCGTCGCCGCTCTTGCCGTCGGCGGCGAGCTTCAGCGCCGACTCGAAGCGGGCGCTGGATTCCTGCTGCTGCTGGAGATTCCACCATTCGACGCCGCGCCAGACCGCGACGCCGGCGACGACCAGCACCGCGGCGCCGATCACCACCACGCCATAGCGTTTCCACAAGCGGGCGAACCGCTCGCGACGAAGGTCCTCGTCGATTTCGTGGAAAATGTCAGCCATGTCGCGATCCGTGGGGAAAAAGGTCGGGAAATGCCGGCGCCGCGCGGGAAGCGGCGGCAATCCGGCACCTTGAGAAGGCCGCGTAAACTAGCGATGCGGCTTCAGCAAGGCAAATGCGTGCCGAAACCGCGTGCCAGTCCGCCGGTCACACTTTCTTGGGCGCGTAGACGTGCTCGGCCGCCGGGAAGGAGCGCGCGCGCACCTCGCTGGCATAGGCCTCCACCGCGGCGCCGATGGCCGGGCCGATCTCGGCGAACTTCTTGACGAAGCGCGGCACCCGGTCCGAAAGGCCGAGCATGTCCTCCAGCACCAGGATCTGCCCGTCGCAGGCCGGCGAGCCGCCGATGCCGATGGTGGGCGGGGCGACCTCGGCGGTGATCTGGCGGGCCAGCGGCTCGGAGATCGCCTCCAGCACGATGGAAAAGGCGCCGGCATCGGCGATGGAGCGGGCGTCGTCGAGAATGAGCTGGGCGCTCGCCTCGTCGCGCCCCAGCGCCTTGAAGGAGCCGAGCGTGTTGATCGCCTGCGGGGTCAGGCCGACATGGCCCATCACCGGCACGCCGCGATCGGCGAGGAAGCGCACCGTCTCGGCCATGCGACGGCCGCCTTCCAGCTTGATCGCGCCGGCGCCGGTCTCCTTCAGCACCCGCGAGGCGGTGGCGAAGGCCTGCTGCGGCGAGCCCTCATAGGAGCCGAACGGCAGGTCGACCACCACCAGCGCGCGCGAGGAGCCCCGCATCACCGCCTGGCCCTGCAGGATCATCATCTCGACGGTGACGGGAACCGTGGTCTCCATGCCGTGCATCACCATGCCCAGCGAATCGCCCACCAGCATGAAGTCGACATGCGGGTCGATCAGCCGGGCGGTATGGGCATGGTAGGAGGTGAGCGAGACGATGGGATCGCCGCCCTTGCGGGCACGGATGTCGGGAGCGGTGAGCCGGCGGACCGCGGACTGGACGGACATGGGCACTTCCTCGTTTCGGCCGGGACTTGGGCGCCCGGCGTCGATCTTAGGGCAGCAGGCTTAGTGCATCAGCACGGGTACCCCGACCACATAGGGGTGGAACCAGAATGCGAGCGCCGCATAAAGCACGAGCCCGACCAGCACCGCAACGACGTCACCGCCCCAGCCCTTCGGCGCCACCGGCAGCGGCACGCCGCGCCGCTTTACCGAGATGCGGTCATAGACCGCCCAGGCGAGGATGACGCCGGCCAGCACCATGGTGGCGGCATCGCCATTGGCGAGGAGATGCGCCAGCGCCCAGATCTTCACCCCGACCAGCATCGGGTGCTTCAGCCGGGCCCGCAGATGGCTCGGCACCAGATAGGCGCCGATGGCGATGGTGGAGAACAGCATCAGCGTCAGCGCGATGTGGCGCATCGCCACCGGCGGCTCCCACAGCTGCGCCGGACCGGCGGCGCGCCAGGCGCCATAGCCATAGGCGATCATCAGCACTGCGGCGATCGAGACCAGCGAGTAGATCGCCCGGTAGGGCAGCAGCCCCAGCCGCGCCACGGCCTGTGCCCGCGCCTCGCGCAAGGTGGTGAAGATATGAGCGGCGAGAAACAGCACCAGCCCGGCCAGCATCAGCAGCATGTCGCGATCCCCTCTTCAGCGAAGCGGCGCCACGCTAGAGCAAGCGCGAGTGAATTTGAACGTGTCCAAAGTGGAAACCGCGCGGCCGACGCCTCCCGGGGTGTTCCCCGAAGTTCGCCATGGCGGCCGCAGGAAAATCCACCTAGCGCGAACGCATAGCCATCGGCTCATCGCGACCGCCCGCCGCGCAGACCTCGAACACCTCGATGCGCCGCAAATATTAGCCAATATTGTGCCGGACGATGCCTTGCCGCCGAGGCAGCAGACCGGCGGCGCGACACGCCCGAGACGCTCGCGCGCAGGGCCTCTTACATGCCTCGCGCCCGTCCCGCGCGCCGATTATTGGAGCGATGCCGTGGCGCTTTGACCTTGAAACGCCACACTACACGGGTTAACCACACAACTTCGTTGAAGCTGCCGTGCCTGAGCGTCTCGAGAGAGATACCGGAGCGTGCGCGCCAAGACCGACGCCCGACGGTGGCACGGATCCGCATCCCGGAAGGGGTGCTGCCGTGCCCGTCGCGGCGGGCGTGACCGCCCTTCCCGCCGGACGCCGGGGCACTTCGCGCGCGGCTTGCCGACCCGAAACACCAGTGCAGGTGACGCGATGACGTCCGAGTCCACCGACCGGTTCAGCAAGGCCAAGGCGCTCGCCGCCGCCGGCAAGAACGATCAAGCCGAAGCCCTTCTGCGCAAGACGCTGGAATCCCATCCGCAGCAGGAAAAATCGCTGGTGCTGCTCGCCGATCTGCGGCGCAAGGCCGGCGACCGCAACGAGGCCCGGGCACTGTTCCAGCGGGCATGGGCCGCCGGCAACCGGGACCCGAGAGTGGGACACCGCTACGCCAAGCTGCTGATGCTGATGAGGCAGCCCGACGAAGCCGAAACGGTGCTGCGGCAATTGCTCGAGGTCACCCCCGAACACGCGGAATCGCGCCTGCAGCTGGTCGGGCTGCGTCGGCGGCAGCGCGACGTCGCCGATGCCGACGCGCTGCTCGAACAGGGCTGGTCGCTGCGTCCCGGCGAACCGCTGATCGCCCTCGCCCTCGCCGACCGATTCCTGGCGAAGAAGCAGCTGCCGGAAGCCGAGGCCGTGCTGCGCCAGGCGCTGGAGGGCGCGCCGAAGCAGGTCGACGTGCTGGCGAAGCTCGCCGAGCTGCGGCGGCGGCAGGACGATCCGGCAGAGGCGGAAGCCCTGCTGCGTCGTGCCTGGACCGTTCAGCCCGCCGCGGCCGCCGTCGCCCTCGACCTCGCCAAGCTGATGATTCGCGGCAAGCGCACCGACGACGCCGAAACCGTCCTGCGCCAGACATTGGAGGCCGCCCCGGGCGAGACCGAAGTCCGGCTGCAGCTCGCCGAGCTGCGGCGGCGGGACGACCGGACCGAGGCGGAGGCGCTGCTGCGCGAGGCATGGAGCGCCCAGCCCGGCACCACCGCCATCGCCCTCGACCTGGTGAAGCTGCTGCTGCTCGACCAGCGAACGGAAGAAGCCGAGGCTGTCCTGCAGCGCAGCCTGGAGAGTACCCCGAACGAGCTCGACCTCCGCCTGCAGCTCGCCACCCTGCTGCGGCGGCGCGGAAGCGTGGCGGAGGCCGAAGCCGTGCTCCGCCAGGGCTGGGCCCTGCAGCCCGACGCCGTCATCTTCGTGCTCGAACTCTCGAGGACGTTCCTGTTCGCCGGGCAGACGGAACAGGCCCGCACCGTGTTGCTGGAAGGGCTGGAGTCGCTGCCCGAGCATCCCGAGCTGCTGCTGGCGCTGGGACACCGGCAGGCGGTGGAAGGTCACGAAGAAGACGCCGTCGCGACGTTCAAGCGCGCCATCGCGACGCCGGAATCACCGGCGGAGGCCTGGATCGGGCTGGCCAACACATTGGGGCGCCAGATCTCCGCCCGGCAGACGCTGGAAATACTGGTGCAGGCGCTGGCCGCCAAGAAGGACGACCCGGCCATTCATTGCGCGCTGGGCCATCATCTCCTGTCGATGGGCTACATCACGGAAGCCGAGCAGCTGGTCGCCGCCGCGGTCGGCCGGTTCTCCGGCGACGCGAATCTCGCCGCGCTGGCCGTCATGCTCGCCACGCTGCGCGGACGTTATGACGAGGCCCACGCCACCCTGGAGGCGATGCCCGAGAAGAAGCGGCCGGACCAGCGGCTCAAGACGCGGATGGCCGCAGGACTGCTGAAGGCGCAATGGCGGGTCGACGAGGCGCTCGACGTCTTCCGGCAGCCGGACATGCGGGAACTGGACGGGCAGGAATACCGAACCCTGTCGTCGATCCAGCTGATGGCGCTCGACGTCGCCGGCGCCCGGCAGAGCATCGGCCACTCGCACCGCCTGATCCGGCGGCTTCAGGGCCGCAATGTCTCGCGCGGGCTCACCGGCGAGATCGTCAACGACTTCTGGACCGACGCGCAGGCCCTCGCCGCCGCGCAGGAGGCCCGCAAGCGCGGCTCCCTGCGGCAATGGGTCGAGACCGTCAACGCGAACCGGCATCATACCGGCTGCGCCCTCGGCTTCCTCATCCATCTGCGGCAGACTGGCTTCCTCGACGAGAAGCCCGTCCATCCCGACCACCGGCCCATCCCGCGCCATATCCACCAGTTCTGGGACACGCCGGAGCTCCCCGACGACGTCGCCGCGCTGATGGGCAGCTGGCGCGGGCGCAACCCCGAATGGGGATACACCCGGCACACCCTCGCCTCGGCGCGGGAATGGGTCCAGCACTACCCTGACGAGCGTCTGCTGCGCGCCTTCCGGCACATGCCGGCCATCGCCGGCAAGGCCGACCTGCTGCGCCTCGCCATCCTCCATGTCGAGGGCGGCGTCTATGCCGATGCCGACGACCGCTGCCTCGCCCCGCTCGACCCGTTCCTGGCCGGGCACGACATGGTGCTGCGGCAGGAGCATTACGGCACCATCGGCAACAATTTCCTCGCCGTGCGGCCCGGCCATCCGGTCATCGGGCAGGCGCTGGAGGAGGCGATCACCTCGGTGTTGCGCGGCGACCGCGAATCCATCTGGCTGTCGAGCGGGCCCGGCCTCATCACCCGCGTGCTGGCTTCCTATCTCGTCGACGACCCGCGCCGGCTGGAGACGCTCGGCCGCGAGATCCTGGTGTGCGACCAGCCGCGCATCACCCATTTCTGCGCCTCGGGATGCCGGGCCTCCTACAAGAGCTCGGAACGCTACTGGCAGGCCGGCGAGTTCAACACCCTGCCGCAGACGGCGCAGCGCCCGTCCGGCTCCCCCGCCGCCCTGGCGATGGCGGCACCGGCCGCCGATCCGGCGGTCTCGCCCGCCTGAGCGCGGTACCGCCGGCGGTTGCGCCGGTGGCCGCACCGCCGACCATGCGTAGCAACCACACTGCCGCCGCACGCGACGCCATGGCAGAGTGACCTTTCGAGGTCGCTCCTCCGGGGGTGCGGGACAGATGAAACCGGTGCTCGCCGCGCTGCTCGGCGCACTGACGCTCTGCATGGGCCTGCCGGGCCTGGCATCGCCTGCCAGGGCCAGCGGCGTGGTCGCCTATGTCGATATCGGCGCGCAGCGGATGGATGTGTGGGTAGCCGGCGCGCGGCAGTTCAGCTGGCCGGTCTCCACCGCGCGCCGCGGCTACCTTACCCCGACCGGCAGCTTCCGCCCCCAGCGCACGCACCAGCGCTACTTCTCGCGCAAATATGACAACGCGCCGATGCCCTATGCGGTGTTCTTCCATCGCGGCTGGGCGATCCACGGCACCAACGACCTCAACCGGCTCGGGCGCCCGGCCTCGCATGGCTGCATCCGCCTTTCCCCCGGCCATGCCGCGACCTTCTACCGGCTGGTCGGCGCCCATGGCCGCGCCGGTACGCGCATCGTGATCACCCGCTGAGGGCCGGCTGCCAAAGGACTGCGGAAGATGCTAGCGTGCCATTGCCGGCGGCGGGGCTCGACGCGTGGCGGTCCCTGGGAAGGTCATGCTGCTCGACTATTCTTCGCTGCTCGTCTCGGCCGGCTTTTCCACTCTCTGCGTGACGGCCCTGTTCTTCGGAGCCTGGGTAAGCACCCGCAGCGACGGGTTCCTGCTCACCTGCTCCATCGCCGTCGCCTTTATCGTCGGCACGCTCGCTCTCTATCGCTTCTATTTCATCGAACCGACGCCGGCCCGGCTGGCGATGGCCTTCGCCCCCATGCTCGCCGGTCTTTCGTTGCTCTATGGCGCCGCCCATCAGTTCCGCCGCCGCATATCGCCCATCCGGCCCGCGCTGCTCGGCGCGCTGACGCTGCCCATAGCCCTGCCGCCAGCGGCACTGGGTTATGACGGCATCGGCCTTGGCCTGATCAACCTGTGTGCCGGCGGGCTGCTGATCGCCACCGCCCGCGAATACTGGAAGGGCCGGCGGGAAGCGCGCATCGCCATTGCCGGGCTCTGCCTGTTCTATCTGCTGGTCGCGGTCTCCTTCCTGCTCTGCACGCTGGCGCTGGCGATCGAGGGCAACGCCGTGCTGACCGGCCCGCCGTCGAACTGGGCGGAGGACCTCAACATCCTCACGGTGATCGTCGCGGTGCCGGGCATCGGCGCGATCACGCTGGCCCTCAAGCAGGCCCGCCTCGCGCAGGCGCACAAGCACGACGCCATGACCGATCCGCTGACAGGCCTGCTCAACCGCCGGGCGCTGTTCGACATGGTCGAGGCCATGGCGATGGGCAGCGAGATGGCCGTCATCGTCTTCGACCTCGACCGCTTCAAGGTGGTCAACGACACCTACGGCCATGCGGTCGGCGACAGGGTGCTGGTGCATTTCGCCCGCGCGCTGCGCCAGCACCTGCGCAAGGGCCAGCTGGCCGCCCGGCTCGGCGGCGAGGAATTCGCGCTGGTGCTGAGCGATACCGGGCCGGACACCGCGCTCGCCCATGCCGAGGCGGTGCGGGCGAGCTTCACGAAGTCGGTGCAGGCCGCGAAAGGGTTCACCTGCACGGTGAGCGCCGGCATCGCCTTCGGCCGCACCGACGCCGGTCCGTTCGAGGCGACGCTGAACGCCGCCGACCAGATGCTCTATCGCGCCAAGCGCTCCGGCCGCGACCGGGCGGTGGTCGACGGCCTCGTTTCCGGCTGGCCGGAGTCGCAGCAGGCCCTGTTCACGCAGCCTTCTTCTTCACGTCCTTGATGTCGGTGAAGACGATGCCCGGCCAGCGGTCGCCGGTATAGCCGACCATGAAGGCGGACGGGGCGAGGAACACCGGGTCGCCGTCGAGGTCCTCCGCCATGGAGGAGCGGTTGGCGGTGGAGAAATCCTCGAGCTTCTTGGCTTCCTCGCACGACACCCAGCGCGCCAGCTGGAATTCCGACATGTCGAAGCCGACCTCGAGGCCGTATTCGGCGTCGAGCCGGTTCTTCAGCACGTCGAGCTGCAGCGGCCCGACCACGCCGACCAGCGCCGGCGAGCCGTCATTGGGACGGAACACCTGCACCACGCCTTCCTCGGCCATTTCCTGCAGTGCCTGCTTCAGCTTCTTGGCCTTCATGGCGTCAGGCAGCTTCACCCGGCGCAGGATTTCCGGCGCGAAGCTCGGCACGCCGACGAAGTTGAGCTCCTCGCCCTCGGTCAGCGTGTCGCCGATGCGCAGATTGCCGTGGTTGGGGATGCCCACCACGTCGCCGGCATAAGCTTCCTCCGCCAGCTGGCGGTCCTGCGCGAAGAAGAACTGCGGCGTGGCGAGGCTCATCGGCTTGCCGGTGCGTACCAGCTTGGCCTTCATGCCGCGCGTCAGCTTGCCCGAGCACAGCCGCGCGAAGGCGATGCGGTCGCGGTGGTTCGGGTCCATGTTCGCCTGGATCTTGAACACGAAGGCCGACATGCGCGGCTCCTCGGCCTCGACCCGGCGCTTGTCGGCATCCTGCGCACGCGGCGGCGGGGCATATTTGCCGAGGCCTTCCAGGAGGTCGCCGACGCCGAAATTGCGCAGCGCCGAGCCGAAATAGACCGGAGTCAGATGGCCTTCGAGGAAGCTGTCGAGCTCGAACGGGTTGCAGCCCTCGCGCACCAGACCGAGTTCCTCGGCGAGCGCCGCCTCGTCGAGCGATTTGTTCAGCGCCGCGATGGTCGCCATGCTCATGTCGCGCAAGGGGCCGGTCTTGCCCTCGTCGCCGTCGAGCAGCCGCATGCCGCCGGTGGCGATGTCCATGGTGCCGACGAAATCGCGCCCGCGTCCCACCGGCCAGGTCATCGGCGTGGTGTCGAGCGCCAGCGTCTTCTCGATCTCGTCGAGGATCTCGAACGGATCGCGGCTCTCGCGGTCCATCTTGTTGATGAAGGTGATGATCGGGATGTCGCGCAGCCGGCAGACCTCGAGCAGCTTGCGCGTGCGCGCCTCGATGCCCTTGGCCGCGTCGATCACCATCACCGCCGCGTCGACGGCGGTCAGCGTGCGATAGGTATCTTCCGAGAAGTCCTCATGGCCCGGCGTGTCCAGCAGGTTGAACACATGGCCGTCGAACTCGAAGGTCATCACCGAGGTGGCGACCGAGATGCCGCGTTCGCGCTCGATCGCCATCCAGTCCGAGCGGGTGGAGCGGCGGTCCTTCTTGGCGCGCACCTGGCCGGCGAGCTGGATCGCGCCGCCGAACAGCAGCAGCTTTTCGGTCAGCGTGGTCTTGCCGGCGTCCGGGTGCGAGATGATCGCAAAGGTGCGCCGGCGCGCGACTTCGAGCGCGATGGGCGAGGCGGCGGAGTTGGAGAGCGCGTTCATGCGCGCCGATGTGGCAGGGATGGCGCGGCTTATCAAGAGGCGGCGCACCTCGCCGGCCCGTTCATCGGGCCGACGGGCCTGTTCCGGGCTGCCGACAGGGCTTCCGGCGGCCCGGCCGACCCGCTATTCCTCGCGCGTATCGGATTGGCGCGTATCGGACGGGCACCGGTCATCCTTATGTCGCGTCCAGGGA
The DNA here is from genome assembly GCF_018390695.1 of Ancylobacter sonchi. Taxonomy (GTDB): domain Bacteria; phylum Pseudomonadota; class Alphaproteobacteria; order Rhizobiales; family Xanthobacteraceae; genus Ancylobacter; species Ancylobacter sonchi. The sequence goes on from NZ_JAHBGF010000036.1 coordinate 362,914, forward strand.
GATCCCGTCATGTATGGCCTGATCGGCAGGATGATCGCCGCCCCCGGCAAGCGCGAGGAACTGCTCGGCATCCTCCTCGCCGACATCCCGCCCATGCCGGGATGTCTCAGCTATGTCATCGCCCGCGATCCCGCGCATGACGACGCGCTCTGGATCACCGAGGCGTGGGACAGCCGGGACAGCCATCAGGCCTCGCTCGCCCTGCCGGGCGTGCAGGCCGCGATCGCCAAAGCCCGCCCTCTTATCGCCGGCTTCGACAACCGGCACGAAACCGAGCCGGTGGGCGGCTTCGGGCTTTAGATCGCCGAGCCGGGGAAGCTTCCCCGTCCGGTCGGGGAGAGCGTCACGGTTACACCCGCGGCGGCTTCCGGTCGCTACTTGCCAAATTCGGACGCATAGATCTCCGGCTTGAAGCCGACGATCAGCTTTCCGCCGGCCTCCAGCACCGGGCGCTTGATCATCGAGGGCTGCGCCAGCATCAGCGCCATCGCCTTCTGCGCGTCGAGCCCCTGCTTGTCGGCGTCGGGAAGCGCGCGGAAGGTGGTACCGGCGCGGTTCAGCAGCACCTCCCAGCCGAGCTCCTTCACCCAGCCGGCAAGCCGCTCGGGCTCGACGCCCACCGCCTTGTAGTCGTGGAAGCCGTAGGCGACGCCATGCGCCTCCAGCCAGGCGCGCGCCTTCTTCATGGTGTCGCAGTTCTTGATGCCGTAGATCGTCGCGGCCATGGCGCGTTCCTCCTCGAATGATGCGAGGCGGTCTACCGCGCCGCGGCCAGACCCGCCACCGCCCGCTTCGCCATCACCGCGACCAGCTGGGCGCGATAGGCGCCGGAGCCGTGAATGTCGGCGATCATGTCGTCGGCCTCCGGCCTGAGGCCGGCGAGCGCGCTGGGCGAGAACTCCGCCACCAGCGCCGCCTCGGCCTCCGCCCAGCGGAACACGCCGCCCTGGCTGGCGCCGGTAACCGCGACGCGCACCTCCGGGGTTTCGGCATCTCCTTGGCCCCGCCAGACGAAGACGCCGGCCATGGCGTAGCGCGAGGCGGGGTTGGGGTATTTCTCGTAAGTTCCCTCGCCGCCGAGCGGGAAGCGCACGGCGGTGACGAGCTCACCCGGCTCCAGCGCCGTCTCGAACAGGCCGGTGAAGAAGGCGCCGGCCGGCAGCTCGCGACGGTCGGTGACGATGACGGCGTCGAGCGCCAGACAGGCGGCGGGGTAATCGGCGGACGGATCATTATTGGCGACCGAGCCGCCGAGCGTGCCGCGATTGCGCACCGCCGGATCGCCGATCAGCCCGGCCAGCGCCGCCAGCGCCGGCAGGTGGGCGGCAACCAATGGCGAGGTCGCCACCTCGACATGGCGGGTCATGGCGCCGATGACGAGGGCACCATCGGCGAGCGCGATGCCCTTGAGCGCCGCGAGGCGCGACAGGTCGACGAGATCGGACGGGCTTGCGAGGCGCTGCTTCAGCGTCGGGATCAGCGTCTGGCCGCCGGCGAGCGGCTTGGCTTCCTCCGAGCCGGCAAGCGTGGCCAGCGCCTCGGCGAGGTCGGTGGGACGGCTATAGGCGAAGGCGAACATGACCCGCTCCTCACTCGGCCGCGACGGCGGGGGCGGTCACGCCGCCCATGGCGAGCGCGCCGGCCTGAATGGCTTTCACGATGTTGTGGTAGCCGGTGCAGCGGCAGAGATTGCCCTCCAGCTCGGCACGCACCGTCGCTTCGTCGAGATGCGGGCCGAGGCGGCGCACCATGTCGATGCCGGCGACGATCATGCCGGGCGTACAGAAGCCGCATTGCAGGCCGTGATGCTCACGGAACGCCGCCTGCATCGGGTGCAGCGCCTCGCCCGCCGCCAGCCCCTCGACGGTGACGACCTCGGTGCCCTCGGCCTGCACCGCCAGCACCGTGCAGGCCTTGATCGCCTCGCCGTCGATCAGCACGTTGCACGCGCCACACTGGCTGGTGTCGCAGCCGACATGGGTGCCGGTGAGCCGCAGATCGTCGCGGATCAGCTGCACCAGCAAGGTGCGCTCGTCGACGGCGGCGCGCACCGGCGCGCCGTTGATGGTCAAAGTCAGGTCTCGCATCGAACCTCTCCCGGATTCAGGCGACGCTGGCTGGCAGGCAGGCACGCGGAATTCGTAACCACGCAGAACTCGTGGGCGCGCAGAACGTGTAGGCACGCGGCAGGATCAGGCCTCGCTCGCCGCTCCCTCGGCGGGTTCGGCCTCCGGCGCCACCACCGCCGCGAAGGCGGTGAAGAACTCGCCGGTCAGCTTCTTCACCGTGCCGTCGATCAGCCGGGCGCCGAGCTGGGCGATCTTGCCGCCGACCTTGGCCTCGGTCTGATAGGTCAGCACCGTCTCGTCGCCCTCTTCGTCGAGGCGCACCAGCGAGGAGCCCTTGGCGAAGCCGGCCACCCCGCCCTGCCCCTCGCCGACGATGCGGCAGGAGGCCGGCGGGTCGAGCTCGGTCAGCGTCACATTGCCGGCGAAGGAGACTTTCATCGGCCCGATCTTCAGCACCATCCTGGCGGTGAACTCGGTCGGCGAGACCCGCACCACCTCCTGGCAGCCGGGCGTGCACTGCCGCAGCACCTCGGGATCGTTGAGCGCCGCCCAGATGGCGCTGCGGGGGGCCTTGATGCGGTGCGAGCCGGAAAATTCCATGAAGTCACCTGAAGACTTAAGTCACCTGAAACGAGGACACCGGCCGCGAGGCCGACGGAGAGGCAGGACGTGCCGCGCGCCCGGTCGGATCGGCGCAGCGGCAGCGGCGGCGCCGGCGCTCCGGCGAGCAACGACCATGCCATGCCCGCGACGACGCCGTCCATGGCGGGACAGGCCGGGTCGGCAGTGGGAACTGCCGTCAGGACAGGCAGCGGCCGCATAAAATTCGCGCACACTTAAGTTACGTTACGGATTGAGGAATCCACCTCGATTGGTATGGTCACATAGCACACCATACCATCAGGTCGGAAGCCGGCTTTTCCTCCGATCGCGCCGCGCATGAATGCCCGTCGATCCGGGCACGGCCCTGCGGGCCCACGCCGTCCAGAGAACTCACGGTCCAGAGCACAGGAACAGGCACATGTTCGAACGAGACTCCCGCCGCACCTCCTCCCCGCGCCGCAGCGGCCTTCTGGCCGCGGCGCTGCTCGCCGCGCTGGCCGGCACGGCCGCCGCCCCGGCGCTGGCGCAGGAGACGATCAAGATCGGCGCGCCGCTGGCGCTGACCGGCGGCCTCGCCGACGAGGGCCACAAGCAGGATCTCGTCTGGAAGATGTGGGTCGAGAAGGTGAACGCCGCCGGCGGGCTGAAGGTCGGCGACAAGACCATGAAGGTCGAGTTGATCGAGTACGACTACCAGTCGGAAGGCCAGCGCGCCTCGCAGCTCGCCGAGAAGCTGATCAACGACGACAAGGTGCAGTTCCTGTTCGCGCCGTTCGGCTCGGGCCACACCAAGATCGTCGGCGGCGTCGGCGAGCGCTACCAGGTGCCGACCATCGCCTGCGTCGCCTCCTCCGAGAGCGTGTTCGACCAGAGCCTGAAGCACCTGTTCGGCACGCTGTCGCCGAATGGCGGCATGACCACCGCCATGGTGAAGATGTTCAAGGAGAAGTTCCCGGACACCAAGACCATCGCCGTGCTGGGCCGCGACGACGTGTTCCCCAAGTCCATGGCCGAGGGCATCGCCAAGGCGGCGGAAGCGCAGGGCCTGACGGTCGCCTATAAGGAGCTCTATCCGGTCGGCACCATGGACCACGCCGCGGCGCTGTCCTCGATCAAGGCGGCCAAGCCCGACTGGATCTACATCACCGGCTACACCCAGGACCTGATCCTCGCCCGCAAGCAGATGCAGGACCTCGGCGTCACCGCGCCGATCGTCACCATGGTCACCGGCCCGTCCTACAAGGAATACACCGAGGGCCTCGGCAAGCTCGCCAACGGCATCACCTCGTCGAGCTGGTGGCACCACGCCACCAACTACACCGGCCAGGGCGTGTGGCCGGCGACGGCGGACTTCTACAAGGACTTCCAGGCCAAGACCAACGGCGCCGATCCGGACTATGTGCACGGCTCCTGCGCCGCCGCCGGCGAGGTGATCGCCGACGCGCTGGCCCGCACCGGCTCGCTCGACAAGGCCAAGCTGCGCGACGCCATCGCGGCCACCGACATCCAGACCTTCTACGGCCCGATCAAGTTCGGCCCGACCGGCATGAACCTGCCGCGCGAGCTGCCGATCATCCAGGTGCAGGACGAGACCATCAAGGTGCTCGCCCCGGCGGACATCAAGAACGCCGACCTCATCGCCATGCCGAAATAAGGCGGCGCGCTGCAGCTTGCCGGCGGGCGCCCTGAGACCGGACCGGTCTCGCCCGCCGGCCCCTTGTCGCCTTCGCCCATCGAGGCGCGACGCGTCCACGGACGACCGGGACATCATGGCCATCTATTCGCAGATCCTTGCCAACGGGCTGATGCTGGGCGCGCTCTATGCCTGCCTCGCCGTCGGCTTCTCGCTGGTGTGGGGCGTGTTGAACGTGATCAACATGCTCCACGGCTCCTTCATCATCCTCGGCGGCTACCTCACCTATTTCGCCTGGCACAGCTGGGGCATCCACCCCGTGGTGATGCTGCCGGTGGTCGGCGCCTTCATGTTCGCGCTCGGCTACGCGCTGCAGAAGACGGTGATCAACCGCGTGGTCAGCGCCCCCGTGCTCACCACGCTGACGCTGACCTTCGGCCTCGACATGATCCTCTACAACGTCATGACCTACTGGTTCACGGCGACGCCGCGCCGGGTGCAGCTCGACCTCGGCTCGGTGAGCCTCGGGCCGGTGACGCTGCCGGTCGACCGCCTGGTCGGCACCGGGCTGGCGCTGGTCCTGACGCTGATGCTGTATTTGGTCATGCGCGGCTCCAATATCGGCCGCGCCATCGTCGCGGTGCGCATGGATCGCTCGGCCGCCGAGCTGATGGGCATCCGCACCGAGCGCATCTACGCCATCACCTTCGGCATCGGCGCGCTGATGGCCGGCGTCGCCGGCGTGGTGTTCGCGTCGGTGTTCCCGATCACCACCAACGTCACCGGCACCTATCTCGGCAAGGCCTTCGTGGTCTGCGTCGTCGGCGGCCTCGGCTCGGTGCCGGGTGCGCTGGTCGGCGGGCTGGTGCTCGGCCTCGTCGAAAGCCTCGCCGGCCACTGGTTCGGCCCGCAGCAGGCGATCACCGCCGGCTTCGTGCTGATGCTGGTGATCCTGCTCACCCGTCCCACCGGCCTCGTCGGCGTCAGGGGGTATGAATGAAATCCGGTCCCCTCGCCTACGCGCTCCTCGCCGCGGGCCTCCTCGTGCTGGCCTCGACGCCGCTCTGGGCCGACAATTACGTGGTGCGCACCGCCGCCATCGTCGCCATGTACGGTGCGCTCGCCACCTCCTGGAATTTCATCGGCGGCTTCACCGGCTACCCGTCCTTCTCCACCGCCGCCTTCTTCGGCCTCGGCTGCTATGTCGGCGCCATCTGCCAGCGCGCCGGCGTGCCGATGATGCTGGCCTGGCTGGTCGCCACGCTGATGGTCGGCGCCTTCGCCTGCCTGCTCGGGGCGATCATCCTGCGGCTGCGCGGGCATTATTTCGCCATCGGCTCCATCGCCGTGGTCGAGGTGTGCCGGCTCGTCGTCTCGTCCTGGTCGAGCCTGACCGGCGGCGGCGACGGGCTGAACCTGCCGCTGCTCACCTGGGCGCCGGAACAGGTGATGCGGTTCTTCCTGTTCGTGATGCTCGGCATCCTCGTCCTCAGCCTGATCGCCACCGCACTGGTCGATCGCGCGCGGCTCGGCTTCGGGCTGCGCTGCATCCACCAGAACGAGGACGCCGCCGCCATGGTCGGCATCAACACCACGCTCTACAAGGTGGCGGCCTACACGCTGTCGGCGGTGTTCTGCGCCGCCGCCGGGGCAGCCTATGCGTCATGGACCGGCTATATCGACCCGACCGAATCCTTCCAGATCCTGATGACGGTGAAGGTGCCGGTGATGGCCATGCTCGGCGGCGCCGGCACGCTGGCCGGCCCCTTCCTCGGCGCCGCCGCCTTCGTGCTGCTCGAAGAGGTGTTCTGGGCCAACTTCCTCGACTGGAACCGCGCCATTCTCGGCGTCGTCATCGTGCTGCTGGTGTTCTTCCTGCCCGGCGGGCTGCTCAGCCTCGCGCGCAAGGCGAAGGCCAAGGCGGGCTCGGGAGGCCCGGCATGAAGACGTCGCAAACCGCGGAGCCGATCCTCAGGCTGGAAGGCGTCTCCAAGACCTTCGGCGGGCTGAAGGCGCTCACCGACGTCTCCTTCGCGCTCACCCCCGGCGAGGTGGTCGGGCTGATCGGTCCGAACGGCGCCGGCAAGACCACGCTGGTCAACGTCGTCACCGGCAACCTGCCCCCCTCCTCGGGCAAGATCCTGTTCGAGGGCAAGGATGTCGCGGCGCAGAAGCCCTATGAGGCGGCGCGGCGCGGCCTCGCCCGCACCTTCCAGATCGTCCAGCCCTTCCCGCAGATGACCGTGCTGGAGAACGTCACCGCCGGTGCGCTGTTCGGCGGCGGCGCGGCCTCGGTGGGCGATGCCCGCGACATGGCGCGCGAGAGTCTCGACTTCGTCGGCCTCGCCCCGCTGGCCGACCGGCCGGCGGCACAGCTGGCGCTCGCCGCCCGCAAGCGGCTGGAACTGGCGAAAAGCCTCGCCATGGGCCCGAAGGTGCTGATGCTCGACGAGGTGAATGCCGGCCTCAACTCCTCCGAGATCGACGGCGCGCTGGCGCTGATCCGCAAGATCGCGGAGCGCGGCGTCACCGTGCTGATCATCGAGCACCTGATGAAGGTGGTGCTGTCGCTGTCGAAGCGCCTTCTGGTGCTGCACCACGGTCGGCTGATCGCCGACGGCCCGAGCGCCGAGATCGTCGCCGACGAGCGGGTCATCGAGGCCTATCTCGGCCACAAATTCGCGGCGCGCCTGAAGGAGCGGCACCATGGCTGAACCGCTGCTGGAACTCTCCGGCGTCACCTCCGGCTACGGCCAGATCCAGGTGCTGTGGGGCATGGACCTCGCGGTGCGTCAGGGCGAGGTGGTCGCCCTCGTCGGCTCCAACGGCGCCGGTAAGTCGACGCTGCTGCGCACCATCTCGGGGCAGTTGGCGCCGCGCGCGGGCACCATCCGCTTCGACGGCCGCGACATTGGCGGAGCGAGGCCCGACGCGGTGCTCACTGCCGGCATCGCCCATGTGCCGGAAGGGCGCCGGCTGTTCCGTGGCCTCACCGTGCGCGACAATTTGCTGCTCGGCGCCTATCTGCGCTCGGACAAGGACGACATCGCCCGTGACCTCGCCTTCGTGTTCGAGCTGTTCCCCATCCTCGCCGAGCGCCAGCGCCAGGACGCCACCACCCTGTCCGGGGGCGAGCAGCAGATGTGCGCGGTCGGACGCGGAATCATGTCGCGACCCAAGCTCTTGATGATCGACGAACTGTCGCTCGGCCTCTCCCCGCGCATGGTCGAGCATCTCGGCGAGGCGCTGGTGCAGCTCAACAAGGCCGGCCAGACCATCCTGCTGGTCGAACAGGACGTGATGACGGCGTTCGAACTCTCGCACCGGGCCTACATCGTCGAGAACGGCCGGGTCGCCCGCGCCGGCGCCTCCGTCGAACTTATGGCCGACCCGACGGTAGGTGAGGCCTACCTGTCGATTTAATGACTGCGATCTAAAGAAGAATTTGCCAAAGTGATACTATCATTAGTATCATGGAAAATATGGTGATGGCGCCCGGCGCCGGCCCCAACCAGGTCGTGAGAATGAACCCCTTCGAGCTTCCGTCCGCCGTCGTCGATTCCAGCATCTATGCCCGCACCGTCACGCATCTGCGCGAGCGCGGCATCGTGCTGCCGCGCTTCTCCGAGCTTGCGGCGCCCGAGACCATCCCCGCCGCCACCCGCGCGGCGTCCGACGCCGCCGACAAGGACGCCCCGGACGCGCGCAACCTGTTCGGCGTGCACTGGTACAACAACGCCTGCGACCTCGGCGGGTTGAGCGTGCCGGACTTCATCGAGCTGCCCAGCGCCGTCACCGGCGTGCCGGCGCGCATCGTGGTGATGCTCGGCCGGCATTTCCCGATGATCCACGCGCACAAGGTACTGGCGGCCTATGCCTGCCTGGCGCCGCGCCTCGCCACCGGCGCCTTCGACCCGACGCATCACCGCGCCGTGTGGCCCTCCACCGGCAATTACTGCCGTGGCGGCGTCGCCATCTCGCGCATCCTCGGCTGCCACGGCGTCGCGGTGCTGCCGGGTGGCATGAGCGCCGAGCGCTTCAACTGGCTGGAGAAGTGGGTCACCGACCCGTCCGACATCGTGCGCACGCCGGGCACGGAATCGAACGTCAAGGAGATCTACGACGCCTGCGCCGAGATGGCGAAGGACCCCGGCAACTTCATCCTCAACCAGTTCTCCGAGTTCCCGAACTATCTCGGCCACTACGCGGTGACCGGCGCGGCGGCGGCGAAGCTGTTCGAGGGGCTGAACGCATCCGGCAAGCTGAACCTCGCCGCCTTCGTCGCCGGCACCGGCTCGGCCGGCACGCTCGGCGCCGGCGACAGGCTGAAGGAAGAGTTCGGCGCCCGCATCGTCGCCATGGAGCCGGTCGAGTGCCCGACGCTGCTGTATAACGGCTTCGGCGAGCACAACATCCAGGGCATCGGCGACAAGCACGTGCCGCTGATCCACAACGTCACCAACACCGACATCGTCGCCGGCGTCTCCGACAAGGCGTCCGACGACCTCGCGCTGCTGTTCGGCTCCGAGGAAGGCCGCGCCTATCTGGCGACGCGGCGCGGTATCGACGAGGCGACCATCAAGGGCCTCGCCTCGCTCGGCCTGTCCGGCATCGGCAACGTGCTCGCCGCGATCAAGACCGCACGGCGGCTCGATCTCTCCGAGGACGACGTCATCATCACCGTCGCCACCGACGGCTCGGAGCTCTATCCGAGCGAACTCGCCGGCCATCTCGCCCGCAAGGGCGGCCGCTTCGACCAGGTCGACGCGGCGGAAGCCTTCGGCCAGCACCTGCTGGGCGCCGGCGCCGACCATGTGCTGGAGCTGGACCACCGCGACCGCCAGCGCGTGTTCAACCTCGGCTACTACACCTGGGTCGAGCAGCAGGGCGTCTCGGTGGAGGATTTCGAGCGCCGCCGCCACCAGTCGTTCTGGAAGGGGCTGCGCGACCACCTCGCCGGCTTCGACGAGCTGATCGCCCGCCTGAACCGCGATGTCGGCATCGCCCAGGCCGCTTGAGAAATGCCGCGTGAGGAGAGCGAAGGCGTGACCCAGTCCTATCTCGACCTGCGGCAGAAGACCCGCGAGCGCGACCGCAGCCTGCGCGACAAGGTGATGTCGCTGGAGGAAGCCGCGAAGCTGGTGGACAATGGCGCCTCGGTGGCGCTGGGCGGCTGCACCGCCTCGCGTACCCCGATGGCGATGCTGTGGGCACTGATCCGCGCCCGCAAGACCGGCCTCACCGTCTCCCGCTCGATCATGTCGACCGAGGGCGACCTGCTCTACGCCTCCGGCCTGTCGACGCACATCCAGACGAGCTGGTTCAGCCAGGGCATCGTCTGGGGCGTGTCGAAGGTGATGCGGGCCTATACCGAGAGCAAGCGCGCCACCTTCGAGGAATGGAGCCACATGGCGATGGGCCTGCGCTACCGCGCCGGCGCCATGGGCGTGCCGTTCATGCCGATGCGCTCGATGATGGGCTCTGGCGTGGTCGACCGGGCGCCGGGCGCCAAGACGATGGAGTGCCCGTTCACCGGCGAGCAGCTGCTGCTGGTGCCGGCGCTGAATCCCGACGTGGCGCTGATCCATGTCCAGCGCTGCGACGCCTATGGCAATGCCCAGCTCGACGGCCTGACCTTCATGGACATCGACATCGCCATGGCGGCGAACAAGGTGATCCTGACCACCGAGCGCATCGTCTCCAACGACCAGATCCGCCGCCACCCCGACCAGACCAAGATCGGTTTCTTCACCGTCGACGCGGTGGTGGAAGTACCGTTCGGCTCGGCACCGCACGAATGCTACGGGCTCTACGAGCCGTTCTATTCGCATATGGACCTCTATGCGCAGATGACCGCCAAGGACCCGGACAAGGGCGCGGCCGACTATCTCGAGCGCTTCCACTACGAGCCGAAGGACTGGGCCGATTATCTCAGCCGCATCGGCATGGCCGAATTGCTCGACGCCCAGCGTCGCGGGAGTGGCATTTATGACGACTGAACTCACCCGCGCGACGTTGACGGAAAGCCCGCTCAAGGCTGTGCCCGCCTACACGGCCTCCGAACTTCTCGGGGTGATGAGCGCCCGCCTGCTGAAGGACGGCCAGACGGTGTTCGCCGGCGTCGGCATCCCGCTGCTCGCCGCCATCCTCGCGCAGAAGACCCACGCGCCGGGGCTCACCATCCTGTTCGAGGGCGGCGTGATCGGTCCCTTCGTCGAGGCCGGCAAGCTGCCGCCGTCCACCAACGAGCAGCGCTGCACGCGGCGCGCCAACATGCTGGTGTCGATCACCGAAGTGCTGCTGATGCTCCAGCGCGGCTATGTCGATGTCGGCTTCATGGGCGGGGCGCAGATCGACCGCTACGGCAACCTCAACTCATCCTTCATCGGCGATGCCGACAACCCGAAGATCCGCCTGCCCGGCACCGGCGGCGGCAACGACATCGCCTCGCTGGCCGACATGATCGTCGCCATGAAGCACGAGAAGCGCCGCTTCGTGGAGAAGGTGGACTTCATCACCTCGCCCGGCTTCCTTGAAGGCGGCACCAGCCGCGCGGATGCCGGCCTGCCGGCGGGCGGCATGTTCCGCGTCGTCACCGATCTCGGCATCATGGGCTTCGACGAGGCGACGAAGGCGATGACGGTGGTGGCGCTGCATCCCGGCGTCACGCCACAGGCGATCAAGGACAATACCGGCTTCGAGCTGCCGGTACCGGCCGACGTGCCGGTGACCGAGCCGCCGAGCGACGTCGAGCTTGCCATCCTGCGCGAGCTCGACCCCCAGCGCCTCTACACGGCGTGACCCCCTTCCGACGCGTTCCCAGCGGAGACTGACATGACCGGCCCGGCTTATGGCATCGCCATGCGCAACTTCACCCGTTTCCCCGAGCTGCCGGACGCACCGGCGCTGGTGGATTACGGGGTGCGGATGGAGGAGCTCGGCTTCGAGTCGCTCTGGGTGTGGGATCACATCCTGCTAGGCACCGACCCGCATTTCCCGATCATCGATTCGCTGACCCTGCTCACCGCGGTTGCGGCGCGCACCAAGACCATCAAGATCGGCACCGGCGTGCTGGTGCTGCCGCTGCGCAATCCCGTCGTGCTGGCCAAGCAGCTCGCCTCGATGGACCTCCTGTCGAACGGCCGGCTGATGCTCGGCGCCGCGGTCGGCTGGTACAAGCGGGAATTCGACGCCATCGGCATCGCCCATGACCGCCGCGGCAAGATCATGGACCGCAACCTCGACATCATCAAACGGCTGTGGACCGAGGACAGCGTCACCGGCGAATGGGACGAGCTGAGCCTGCGCAAGGCGGTGATGTTCCCCAAGCCGGTGCAGAAGCCGCACCCGCCGATCCTGATCGGCGGCTATGTCGACGCGGTGCTGAAGCGCGTCGCCAAGCGCGGCGACGGTTGGCTCACTTATTTCTACACGCCGGAAGGCTATAACGAGGCCTGGGCCAAGATCTCCTCCTTCGCCGAGGAGGAAGGCCGCGATCCGGCCTCGCTCTACAGCCTCAACCAGTTGCCGATCTATGTCGGCCCGCGCGAGGTCGGCCTGCCGAAGATGAACGAGTGGCTCAACTCGGAGTGGGACCTGTCCAAGGGCTCGCTCTCCACCTTCGACAGCGCCATCGTCGGCACCCCCGCCGAATGCGCCGAGCAGATCGCCCGCCACATCGAGACCGGCGTGAAGAAGATCGTCTTCGTGCCGTGGCGCTACGAGAAGGAGCAGATCGACCTGCTCGCCCACGAAGTGCTGCCGCTGCTCCGGAAGTGAGCCGGCAAAACATCTAGGGCTCAGCACGCCTTCTGGCGCTGCATCGTCCATGGATAAGAGCGACGGCCCGCCCCTCTCGCGAAGGGCGGGCCGTCGCGTGTCATCGGTCAGGTGAGCGCGGATGGCGGGCGGGCGGCGACGCGCTCTGCGTCCACCCGCCCAACCGACAGTTGCCACCTGCAAGTTCCCGGAAAGTATGTCGGTTATTTTGCGATGGCCGTGGCGCGCGACGGCGCTCTCCCGCTCGACTCCCGGCTATGCGCTGTTACGTTGCGGCGCCGGGATTTCGACTATCGCCTCAGGAGAGCCTGCCGTGAAACTGTCTTCGATCGCCGTGCTGGCGCTGGTCAGCATCACCGCCGCCGGCTGCGTGACCGCCACGCAGGACAAGGAGAACATGCTCTCCGCCGCCGGCTTCCGCATGCGCCTCGCCGACACGCCGGACAAGGTCGCCTCGCTGAAGAGCCTGCCGCCGCACAAATTCACCGTGCAGAACCAGAACGGCCAGCCGGTCTACCTCTATGCCGACCCGACCGTCTGCGGCTGCATCTATTACGGCACCCAGGACAATTTCCAGGCCTATCAGCAGATGCAGTACCAGCAGCGGCTGGCGAACGAGCAGCAGATGACGGCCATGATGAACCAGCAGGCCGCCGATTCCTTCGATTTCGGCCCCTGGGGACCGATGATGCCCATGTACTGACCGTCGACTGTACTGAACGTCGCTATACTGACTGCCGACGGCATCAGCGGCCGCTTCATGCGGCCGCTCACCCCCGCCGCGCGGCGAGGCTCCCCACCTTGGCGAACTTGCCCGCCGCCGCCTCGACGCGCGGGGTCAGCGCGTTCGCGGCATAGGAGCGCTGCTTCTGCCGCGACGGCGCGTCGGTATAGGTCGTCGTGCGCTGGCGGGCGAGGCGTCCGCTCGCGCGGACCGCCGCCTCCATGCGGTCGGGCGGGAATTCCTGCCCGTGCATGCCGCCGGCGGCGCGGCTGATCGATTCGTCCATCAGCGTGCCGCCAATGTCGTTGGCGCCCGAGCGCAGCGCGGCGACGATGCCGCCCTCGCCGAGCTTCACCCAGCTCGCCTGCACGTTCGGGATCACCGGGTGCAAGGCGAGACGCCCCACCGCGTGCATCAGCAGCGCCTCGCGCCGCGACGGTCCCTGCCGCGTGCCGCCCTTGAGGTAGAGCGGCGCCTCCATGTGCAGGAAGGGCAGCGGCACCAGCTCGGTGATGCCGCCGGTCTCCTCCTGCAAATGGCGCAGCCGGATCAGATGCCGCGCCCAGTGCCGGTAATGGTCGACATGACCGAACATGATGGTCGAGGTGGTCTTCAGCCCGACGCGATGGGCGGCGCCGATCGTCTCCAGCCATTCGGCGGTGTTCAGCTTGTCCGGGCAGATGATCGCCCGCACCTCGTCGTCGAGGATCTCCGCTGCCGTGCCGGGCAGCGTGCCGAGGCCGGCCTCCTTCAACGCGATCAGAAACTCCGTCACCGACAGGCCGAGCGTCGATGCGCCGTGCCGCACCTCCAGCGACGAGAAGGCGTGGACATGCATGTCCGGCACCGCCTGCTTCACCGCACGGACGATGGAGAGATAGGTCTCGCCGGAAAAATCCGGGTGGATGCCGCCCTGCATGCATACTTCGGTGGCGCCGCGCTCCCACGCCTCGATGGTCCGGCGCTGGATCTCGCCGAGGTCGAGCTCATAGGGCTTGCCGCGCAGATGCTCATTGTGCCGCCCCTTGGAGAAGGCGCAGAAGCCGCAGCGATAGGAGCAGACATTGGTGTAGTTGATGTTGCGGGTGACGACATAGGAGACGGTGTCGCCCACCGCCTCGCGCCGCAGCGCGTCCGCCGCTTCCGCCACGCGCTGCGCCTCGTGCCCGCGCGCGTCGAACAGCCGGACGATCTCGGCTTCCTCCAGCCCGCGCCCGGCGAACGCCTTGTCGAACAGGGCGTCGAGCTCGTGCCCCTCCCCCGCGATGGCGGGGCGAGCAATCACGGGATTTGCCGGCCATTCGACCACGGTGCTGTCGAAGCTCTCGCCCTCACCGACGCGCCAGCCGCTTTCATGGGCGAGGCCGCCGGCATCGGCGCGGCGCAGCACGAAGGGCGTCACCGCCTTGTCGAGCCAGCGCGAGGCGTCGAACAGATAGGCCGGATAGACCGCGAGACGCGGGCTCAGCACCTTGCCGGCCTTGGCGGTGGCGGTGGCGAGCGCGGCGAGCGCCGGCCACGGCGCCTCCGGGTTCACATGATCCGGCGTCACCGGCGACACGCCGCCCCAGTCATTGATGCCGGCGGCGATCAGCGGCGCCAGTTCGGCGGCGCGCAAATTCGGCGGCGCCTGGATCGAGATCGACGCGCCGAGAATCAGCCGGGCGAGCGCGATGGTCCACAGATGCTCGTCGAGGCTCGGCTCCGGCGCCTCGGCCATCCGCGTGCCGGCCTTGGCCCGGAAGTTCTGGATGATGACTTCCTGCACATGGCCGTGGCGGGCATGCGAATCGCGGATGGAGAGCAGCGCCTCCACCCGCTCGGCCCGCGTCTCGCCGATGCCGATCAGCAGGCCGGTGGTGAACGGTACCTGCGCCCCGCCGGCGGCCTCGAGCGTCGCCAGCCGAGCGGCGGGCAGCTTGTCCGGCGAGCCGAAATGCGGGCCGCCGCGCGCCGACAGACGCTCGGAGGTGGTCTCGATCATCATGCCCTGCGAGGCGGAAACCTTGCGCAGCATGCGCAGGTCCTCGACCGTCAGCACGCCGGCATTGAGGTGCGGCAGCAGGCCGGTTTCCTTCAGCACCAGCTCGGCCATGGCGGCGAGGTAGTCGAGCGTCGTGGCGTAGCCGAGCGCCGCCAGTTCCTCGCGCACCACCTTGTAGCGCAGCTCCGGCTTGTCGCCGAGGGTGAACAGCGCCTCGTCGCAACCGACGCGCGCGCCAGCGCGGGCGATCTCCAGCACCTCCTCGGGGGTGAGGAAGGCGCGCTGCCCCCTGCGCGGCGGATGCGCGAAGGTGCAGTAATGGCAGACGTCACGGCACAGCTGGGTGAGCGGGATGAACACCTTGCGCGACACGGTGACCACGCTGCCGAAGCCGGCGTCGCGCACCGAGGCGGCCGCGCGCATCAGCCCGGCGGTGTCGCCTTCTCCCGCCAGCGCCAGCGCGGCGTCGCGGTCGAGGCCGCCTGTCCCCAGCACCTGCCGGGCAAGTTCGTCCCACCGCGCCGCCGCGTCGTCCATGATCGTCAGCCTTCCATCACTTCCGGCAGGGTGAGCAGTTCGACCCCCGCCGCCTTCAGCGCATCGCGCACCGCGCCGGCCACCACGATCGCGGTCGGCTCGTCACCATGTACGCACAGCGAATCGAATTTCGTCGGCATCTTCTTGCCGTTCACCGAAATGATTTCGCCGTCGAGCACCATGCGCACCGTGCGCTCGGCCGCCACCTGCGGGTCCTTGATCACCGCGCGCGGGTCGGTGCGGGTGAGCAGGTTGCCCTCGTCGTCATAGAGCCGGTCGATGAACGCCTCGCGCGACAGCGGAATGTCGAGCGCCAGCGCCGCCTTCTCCATCTCGGAATTGGACAGCGCGAGATAATAAAGGCTGGGATCGACGGTCTTGATCGCCCGGCCGATGGCCAGCGCGTAGTCCTTGTCGATGGCGGCCATGTTGTTGAGCGCGCCGTGCGGCTTCACATGCGTCACCTTCGTCCCGGCATAGGCCGCCATGCCGGCGAGCGCGCCGAGCTGGTAGGCGACGAGATATTCGAGGTCGTTGGCGTTCATGCGGATCTGCCGGCGGCCGAAGCCCCAGATGTCGTTGAAGCCGGGATGCGCGCCGATGGAGACGCCGTTCTCCTTCGCCTTCAGGCAGACGTCGCGCATCACCGTGGCGTCGCCGGCATGCAGGCCGCAGGCGACGTTCACGCTCTGCACGATCTTGAGGATGGCGGCGTCGTTGCCGATGTCATAGTGGCCGTAGCCTTCGCCCATGTCGGCGTTGATGTTGATGCGGGTAGCCAAAGACGCCTCCTTAACCGATTGAGCCCATGGAGAGCCCCTGCCCTCTCGACAGCTACGCTATTAAGGCATTAAATAATCATGCCTTTCAAGATGAAACATCCTAACATTAGGATGATTGCCGCAAGGCGACGTCCCTAGCTGATGACCGCAGCATCGGAGTGCCATGGTGGCGACCCCCTCGCCGGATCAGAACCGTCTCGGCCGCCTCGCCCGCTTCCTCGGCGTCGGCGACACCGCCTTCGCCATCGAGTTCGGCACCGGCATCGACCCAGTGCTGAACGCCCGGGTGCATCGCGCCGCGGCGCTGATCCGCGAGGCGACCTTCCCCGGCGTGGTCGAGACGGTGCCGAGCTTCCGCTCGCTACTGGTGCATTACGATCCGCTCGCCACCGGCGCCGCCGCGCTTCAAGAGGCGATGGCCGGCCTCGACCTCGGCGAGGCGGTGGTGAGCGCGCCGGAGCGGGTGTGGGTCATCCCAACCCTCTATGGCGGCGAGGCCGGGCCGGACCTCGACGAGGTCGCCCGCGCCACCGGCCTATCACCGGCGGAGGTGGTCGCCCGCCATGCCGATACGCTGTTTCGCGTCTATGTGCAGGGCTTCCTGCCCGGCTTCGCCTATCTCGGCGTGCTGCCGCCCGAACTGGAGCTGCCGCGCCTCACCACCCCGCGCGTGCGGGTGCCGGCCGGCTCGGTGGCCATCGCCCAGCGCATGAGCGGCGTCTATCCGGTCGAATCGCCCGGCGGCTGGCGGCTCATCGGCAACACGCCGCTGCGCTTCTTCGACCATGCGATGACGCCGCCCACCTTGTTCGCTCCCGGCGACGGGGTGCGCTTCCGCCCGGTCGAGGCCGGCGAGCATGCCGCCATCCGCGCGGCGGTCGCGCGCGGCGACTACGCGCCCGAGCAGGAGGCCGGTCGATGAGCGCCCGCCTCCTCGTCACCCAGCCCGGCCCGCAGACCACGGTGCAGGATCTCGGCCGCGTCGGCGCGCAGGCCTATGGCGTGCCGGTCTGCGGCGCGCTCGACATGGTGGCGCTGCGCCTCGCCAATGCGCTGGTCGGCAACGAGCCGGGCGCCGCCGCGCTCGAATGCCGCCTCATCGGCCCCGCCTTCACCGTCGAGGGCGGGCCGGTGCGCCTGGCGCTCGCCGGCGCCGAGGCGACGATCCAAGTCACGTGCGAGGTCGCGCGCGGCGACGAGACCCGCTCCTACCCTGCCTGGCGCGCCATCGACGTGCCCGAGGGCGCCGGCGTGCGCATCGGCACGCTGCGCGGCAGCGGCGCGGCGGTGCTGGCGGTGGCCGGCGGGTTCGATGTTCCCGTAGTGCTCAATTCCCGCGCCACCGACCTCAAGGGCGGCTTCGGCGGGCTGGGCGGCCGGGCGCTGACGGCGGGCGACCGGCTGCCGGTCGGCACCGGCGCGCCGGAAGGACCCTGCCTCGAACTGCCGCGCCCGCCATCGCTCGCCTTCGACGGCATGCTGCGCGTGGTGCCCGGCCCTCAGGACGACGCCTTCACGCAGGACGGTCTCGCCACCTTCCTCGGCTCGACCTACCGCGTCTCGCGCGAGGCGGATCGCATGGGCATCCGCCTCGAGGGCGCGCCGCTCGCCTTCCACACCTCGGCCGACATCACCTCCGACGGCATCGCCACCGGCGCCATCCAGGTGCCCGGCTCGGGGCTGCCCATCGTGCTGCTCGCCGATCACCAGACGGTCGGCGGCTACGCCAAGATCGCCACGGTGATCTCCGCCGACCTGCCGCGCGCCGGCCGGCTCACCCCGGGTGCCGAGCTGCGCTTCAGGGCGGTGAGCGTCACGGAGGCGGAGGAGGCGCGCCGGGCGCTGGAACGCGAGATCGCCGCGCTCGTCGCCTCGCTGACCCCGGTGCGCGCCGCCGCCGAGATCGATCTCGCGGCGCTTTACGCGACCAATCTCATTTCCGGGGTGGTGACAGCGTGCGATCCCGAGTAACAGGCGTGCGAATAAGTTTATGTGATACTGAAGATAAGATCATTCGTTGATTCTGCCGCAGGTTGAAGCGGCCGCGATGGGTACGACACGAGCCGATGCTGAAGGACAACGCGGCCGCGCTGGCCAATCCCGATTATCGTCGCAGCCCGGTGCCGCGCTATCTGCAGATCGCCGGCGTGATCCGCCGCCGCATCGAAGACGGCGTCTGGGGGCCGAACGAGAAGATCTCCACGCTGCAGGAGCTGGAAGCCGAGTTCCAGGTCGCCCGTGTCACCGTCCGCCAGGCGGTAGAGGTGCTGCAGGGCGAGGGGCTGGTGCGCCGCATCCAGGGCAAGGGCACCTTCGTCTCCGGCGCGGTGGAAGAGAAGCGCTGGCTGAAGCTCGACCTGAAATGGCATTCCATCGCCGGCATCATCGGCGCCAACGTGCCGCGCTTCGTCACCGGCGCCGCCCCGGCCGGGCCGCCGCAGATCCGTCCCGAGGACGGCACGCCGGCGGCACAGTACCGCTATCTGGAAAGCGTGCAGTCGCGGCGCGGCCAGCCCTATTCCTTCGCGCGGGTGCATTTCGACGCCGAGCTCTACGAGCTCGCGCCCGCCCGCTTCGACCGCGAGCCGACCATCAGCGTGATCAGCACGCTGGAAGGGCTGAAGGTGAACAAGGCGCGCCAGTCCTTCATCGTCGGCACGGTGGAGCCGCGCGTCGCCAACCTGCTGGCCATCGGCATCGGCTTCCCGACGGTGGAGGCGCATCTCGTCGTCACCGACGACCGCGACACGGTGATCTACGTCGCCGACATCATCTATCGCGGCGACTGCGTGCAGCTGGACGTCGACCTGCTGCGCTGACGCGCCCTCACCCGCGCCCGAACAGCCGCGCCAGCCAGCCCTTCACCAGGCCCCACGCCAGCGCGCCGGCATCGAGCGAGGCGGCCGACGCCGCCGGCGCCTCGCCCCGGAGCCGCGACGCGAGATTGGCGGCGAAAGTCTGCGTCAGCCGCGCCGCGACGTCGCGGGCGATGGCGCCACGGCTCATCTGCGCCAGCGGCCCCTGCAGCACATAGGCGACGTCGACGCTCACCCGCGTCGCCGCACCATCCGCGTTCTCGGCGAGCCGATAGGCGAGCCGCGCCCGTACCTGCGTGGCGCTGCGGGCGTCGACGCCGCGGCCGTCGATGCTGCCGGACCAGTCGGCCGGGTTCGGCGCGATGCGCCCGGTGCCGCCGAACGCCGCCTGCATCGGCCCGAGCTTCACCACCATCTCGGCGGCGAGCGAGCGCCCGTCGCTCGGCGCGGTCAGCCGCGCGCCCGGCAGGCAGGCGATCACCTGCTCCGGCGACTGAAACAGGGCCCACACCTCCGCGCGCGGAGCCGGCACCTCGAAGCTCTCGCGGATTTCGACCGGATTGCGCAGCGGCTCGTCATCGGCGACCGCCTCCACGGCAACCGCCGCCGCGGTCGCCGGCGGCACCGACGTCGCCTCGACTGCCACCCGCGCCGGCGATACCGGCAGAGCGAGCGGCGAGGCATAGGACGGCGGCGCCAGCATCGTGCCGCGCGTCACGACGGCCTCCGCGCGGGAAGCGGCCACCTTCCGGATGGCCCGGATGATGCCGACATAGCCGGTGCAGCGGCAGAGATTTCCCGCCAGCTCGTGGCGGATGGTGTCCTCATCGGCATGCGGGTGGCGCAGCACGATGTCGCGCGCCATCACCAGCATGCCGGGGGTACAGAAGCCGCATTGCAGGCCGTGCTCGTCCATGAAGGCCTCGCGCAGCTCGCCGACCACCGCGTCGTCGGCCAGTCCCTCGACGGTGGTGATGCGGGCGCCGTCGAGGCTCACGGGGAAGGCGATGCAGGAGCGCGCCGGTGCGCCGTCGATCAGCACCGTGCAGGCGCCGCACACGCCGTGCTCGCAGCCGAGATGGGTGGCGGTGAGCAGCATCTCCTCGCGCAGGAAATCGGCGAGGTGCGTGCGCGGCTCGACGCTGGCCTCGATGGCGCGGCCGTTCACTTCGAGCTTGATCGGGATCATGCGGGCAGGCTTTCGGATTCCAGAGCCTCGATAGCCTGGCGGATGACTTTCCGGTGCAGGCGCAGCGTGGCGGGCTCGGCATCGAGCCCGGCGGCGACCAGCCGGACGTCGAGCAGCGACGGGTCGACGAGGACGGCTTTCGCCTCGGTGACGACGATGTGCCGCCCCTCGGTGGCGCCGACGACAAGGCGGTGGATGCCCCGCGCGTCATCCGCCAGCACCGCGCACATGGCTTCGGCGAACTCACCGACCTTGCGGCAGGACTTGCGGTAGCCGAAACGCGCGGAGGTCGACGCACGCGGCACGAAGACGCCGGTGACGAGCTCGCCCTCCATCAGCGCGGTGGAGAACGCCCCCAGCAGGAAATCCTCCAGCGCCAGCTCGCGGCTACCGTCTGGACCGACCAGCACCACGCGGGCGCCGAGCGCGGTCAGCGTCGTCGGCCAGTCGGCGGCGGGATCGGCATGGACGAGGCTGCCGCCCACCGTGCCGCGATTGCGCACCGCGCGATAGGCGATGCCGTGCGCGACCCGCGCGAGGAAGCCCGGCGTCGGGTCCGGCACCGCGCTGTCCTCGAACTCGGCATGGGTGATGGCGGCGCCATAGAGCACGCCGTCCGCCCGCTCCTCGACCCGGCGCAGCTCGGGGATCTTCGCGACATCGACGAGGCAGGAAGGCCGCGCGAGACGCAAATTCAGCATCGGCCCGAGGCTCTGGCCGCCGGCCACCGGCTTGGCGCCGTGATCCTCGTCGAGCGCCGCCACCGCCGCCGCCACCGTGGCGGGGCGCAGATAATCGAAACGCGCCGCCTTCACGACACCGCCTCCCCCGCCTGCGTCGCCTTCGCCTGCGTCACCTGCGCCTGCGTCACGGCCTGCCGCACCCGGCGCGGCGTCATCGGCGACATGGAGAGCTCGACGCCCATACCCTTCAGCGCGTCGTTGATGGCGTTGCCCAGCGCCGCCGGCGGGGCGATGGCGCCGCCCTCGCCGATGCCCTTCTGGCCGAAGCGGGTATTGGGCGAGGGCGTCTGGATGTGGTCGATGCGCACATTCGGCATCTCGCCAGCGCCGGGCAGCAGGTAGTCGGCGAGCGTCGAGGCCAATGGCTGGCCATGCTCGTCATAGGTCATCTCTTCATAGAGCGCAGTGCCGATGCCCTGCGCGGTGCCGCCATAGATCTGGCCGTCCACCACCATCGGGTTGAGCAGCACGCCGCCATCCTCGACGATGACGTAGTCGAGGATCTCCACCTCGCCGGTCTCCGGCTCCACCGCCACCACGGCGGCGTGGCTGGCATAGGAGAAAGTGCCGGTATCCACCGTCGGCTTGTAGCCGGCAACGAGGTCCAGCCCGTCCGGGTGGATGTCGGCCGGCAGGTTCTGCGGCGCGAGATACCAGGTCTTCGCCACCTCGGCGAAGCTCACCGAGCCGTGCGGCCCCACCACCTGCGCGTCGCGGATCGCCACCGCGTCCTCCGGCGCCTGCAACAGATGCGCGCCGATGCGCTTGATGCGCTCGCCGAGCCGCTCGCAGGCGCTCGCCACCGCGCCGCCCGACATCACCGCCGAGCGCGAGCCCCAGGTGCCGGTGGAATAGGGCGTCAGCGCCGTGTCGCCATGCACGACGTTCACCTGCTCGGGGTCGATGCCCAGCACCTCGCAGGCGACCTGCGCCATGGTGGTCTCCATGGACTGGCCGTGGCTCTGCGCGCCGATGCGCACCTCCAGCGTGCCGTCCGGCGTCAGTCGGGCGCCGCAGCTCTCGATGCCCGGCACCATAGGGATGCCCCAGCCGTGATAGACCGAGGTGCCGTGCGCGCCCTGCTCGCAATAGGTGGCGTAGCCCAGGCCGATCTTCCGGCCGTCCTTTTCGCCCGCGAGCTGGCGCGCCCGCACCGCGTCATGGCCGATCATCTCCCGCGCCCGCCTGAGGCTCTCGGGATAGTCGCCCATGTCGAAATCCTTGCCGGTGATCGAGGTGAACGGCATCTGATCCGGGCGGACGAGGTTGCGCATGCGCACGTCGTAGGGATCGAGCCCGGCCTCGCGGGCGACCGCGTCGATCATCAGCTCCATCGCCGTGCACACGCCGGTGCGGGCGACGCCGCGATAGGGCACGATGGGCGGCTTGTTCGAGCACACCGAATAGGTGCGGCAGCGATAGGCCGGCAAATTGTACGGCCCCGGCAGGTTCGACACCACCTGCGCGCCTTCCAGGCAGGCGGAGAACGGGTAGACCGAATAGGCGCCGGCATCGACATGCGCCACCGCCTCGAAGCCGAGCAGCGTGCCGTCCGTATCCGCATAGGCGGTCATCACATAGTGATGCTCGCGGCAATTGGCGGCGGCGATCAGGTGCTCGCGGCGGTCCTCCAGCCACTTGACCGGCCGGTCGAGCTTCAGAGCCGCCCAGGCGCAGCACACTTCCTCCGGCTGCAACAGGCCCTTCCAGCCGAAGCCGCCGCCGACATCGGGCGCCACCACGCGGATCTTGCGCGTATCGAGCCCGAGGCATTCGGCGAGGCCGGAGCGCACGATGTGCGGCATCTGCGTCGCCGTCCACAAAGTGAGCTGTTCGAGATAGCGCTCGAACACCGCGATGCAGCCCTTGCCCTCCAGCGGCGACATGCACTGCCGGCTGGTACGCACCTCGCGCGTCACCTTCACCGGAGCGCTCGCGAGCTTCTCGGCATCGAAGAACTTGTCGGTCTGCGAGACGAGGAACACATTGTCCGGCCACTCGTCATGCACCAGTGCCGCGCCGGGCTGAGCGGCACGCAGCATGTCGTGATTGGCCGGCAGTTCCTCATAGTCGACGCGGATCTCCTCGCAGAGGTCCTCCGCCTCGGCGCGGGTCTCGGCGAGCACCATCACCACCGGCTCGCCGGCGAAGCGCACCTTGCCGCTGGCGAGCGAAGGCTGGGTGGAGACGCGGAAGCCCGGCAGGCCGGTCTTGGCGAGGATGTCCTTCACGCCGACCATGTCGGCATGGGTGAAGGCACGGCCCTTCAGATGCGCGGGAATGTGGATCGCCCGGATCCGCGCATGGGCGAGCGGGGCGCGCAGGAAGGCGGCTTCGAGCTGGCCGGGGAAGCGCATGTCGCCGACGAACCGCCCGCGGCCGGCGAGCAGCCGCGCATCCTCCTTGCGGCGCACCGAGGCGCCGACCCCGCGCCCCTCCCGCGCCCCATGGCTCGATTCCTGCATGATCACGACCGATCGATCCCCTGATGGAAGCGCCCTATCTGGCGCACTATCCTATTCGATTATCGAGATTATCACACGATATGTGCTGATCTTTGCATAAACAGTATCATTGGCAAGAGCGCAGAGGCGTTCTAAGCTGGATCGACGCGACACAAGGGGATCAGCGCGATGAAATTCGGTGTGGGCCAGCCGTTCCGGCGCGTCGAGGACCAGCGCTTCATCACCGGCACCGGCCGCTACACCGACGACATCCGTTATGACGGCGAGGCCTATGGCTTCGTGGTGCGCTCCCCGGTCGCCCACGGCATCCTCAACGGCGTCGACGCCGAGGCGGCGCGTGAGATGCCCGGTGTGCTCGCCGTCTATACCGGCGCGGATCTGGCGGCCGACAATATCGGCACGCTGCCCGCCGTCATCGTGCTCGACAATGTCGAGGGCGGGCGCATGCCCACCCCGCCCTATCACCCGCTGGCGCAGGGCAAGGTCACCTATCTCGGCCAGCCGGTCGCCTTCGTGGTCGCCGAGACCGCCATCGAGGCGCTGGAAGCCGCCGAGGCGGTGGCGCTCGACATCGAGGATCTGCCGGCGGCGATCGACCCTGTGGCGGCCTTTGCCGCGGACGCGCCGCAGCTTCACCCGGAAGCAC
Source organism: Ancylobacter sonchi (assembly GCF_018390695.1). Lineage (GTDB taxonomy): Bacteria > Pseudomonadota > Alphaproteobacteria > Rhizobiales > Xanthobacteraceae > Ancylobacter > Ancylobacter sonchi. The sequence goes on from NZ_JAHBGF010000036.1 coordinate 386,884, forward strand.
CCGGCAATGTCGCGCTCCACTGGGCGCATGGCGACGTCGCCGCCACGCAGGCAGCACTAGAGGCCTCGCACCGCGTCGTCGAGCTGGAGGTGGTGAACAACCGCATCATTGTCGCCTCGATGGAGCCGCGCAACGCCATCGGCCTCTTTGACGCCGAAACCGGCGACTTCACGCTGGTGACGGGCTCGCAGGGCAGCCACATGATTCGCGGCTGGCTGTTCGAGCAGCTGTTCGGCGAGCCGGCGACCAAGCTGCGCGTCATCACCCCGGATGTCGGCGGCGGCTTCGGCATGAAGGCGATCCCCTATCCCGAGCAGGGCCTCGTGCTCTACGCCGCCCGCAAGCTCGGCCGTCCCGTGCGCTGGCAGTCGAGCCGCACCGAGGCGTTCCTCTCCGATACGCAGGGCCGCGACAACCTCTCGCGCGCCCGGCTCGGCATTGGCGCCGACAACCGCTTCACCGCGCTGCTGGTGGAGACCATGGCGCCCTGCGGCGGCGCGCTGTCGGCCTTCGGCGTCTACTGCCCGACGCTGTCCGGCCCGCCCATGGCGCCGGGCGTCTACCGCATTCCCGTCGTCGCCACCGATGTGCGCATCGCCTACACCAACACCGCGCCGATGGACGCCTATCGCGGCGCCGGCCGGCCGGAGGCCGCCTATCTCATCGAGCGCATCGTCGACAAGGCCGCGCGGGAACTCGGTCTCGCCCCGGAAGTGCTGCGCGAGCTCAACATGATCGCCCCCGGGGAGATGCCGCACAAGACCGGCGCCGGCGTCACCTATGATTCCGGCGACTTCGCCGCGGTGATGAAGACCGCGATGCAGACGGCCGACTGGGCCGGCTTCCCCGCCCGCCGGGCGCAGTCGGACGGGCTGATGCGCGGAATCGGCCTCGGCTACTACATCGAGCGCACCGGCGTGCCCGGCAAGGAAGGCGCGGTGGTGGAGATCTCAGTCGACGGCGCGGTGACCGTGCATGTCGGCACCCAGTCCACCGGCCAGGGCCACGAGACCACCTATGTGCAGATGACCGCCGAGGCGCTGGGCCTCGATGTCGAGCGCATCACCGTGAAGACCGGCGACACCGACCAGCCGCTGCCCTCGGCCGGCGGCACGGTGGCCTCGCGCTCCATGGTGCATGGCGGCGGCGCGCTGCGCCTCGCCAATGGCGACCTCATCGGCAAGGCGCATGAGCAGGCGGCAAAGCTGCTCGACAGCGACATCCGCGAGGTGGAATTCGAGGACGGCGCCTTTCACGTGCCCGGCACCAACCGCCATGTCGGCCTTCTGGAGGTGGCGGCGAAGGCCGGCGGCCTCACCGGCGTCGGCGATTTCGAGCAGATGATCGGCACTTTCCCCAATGGCGCGCATATCTGCGAGGTGGCGGTCGATCCCGACACCGGCTCGATCAAGGTCGAGCGCTATACGGTGGTCGACGATTTCGGCCGCACGCTCAACCCGCTGGTGCTGTCCGGCCAGGTGCATGGCGGCATCGCGCAGGGGCTCGGCCAGGCGATGCTGGAACGCGTGGTCTACGATCCCGACACCGGCCAGCTGCTCTCCGGCTCGTTCATGGATTACGGCATTCCGCGCGCGGAGGACGTGCCGTTCTTCGACGTCTCGACGCAGAACGTGCCTTGCACCACCAACCCGCTCGGCATCAAGGGTGCGGGCGAGGCCGGCGCCATCGGCGCCCCGCCGGCCTTCGTGAACGCGGTGATCGACGCCCTCGCACCGCTCGGCATCACCGAACTCGACATGCCGCTCACCCCGTTCCGGGTGTGGGACGCGATCGAGGCGGCGAAGGCGGCGAAGGCCGCCTAGGGTACCGTCGGCAGCGTGCCTTCCACCGGCCACCAGCCGCCCTCCCGGCGCGCGAAGAGCGGGCAGCCATAGGCCGCCCTCACCCGCTCCGCTGGCAGCACGGCCGCCACCGCCTCCACCCAGCGATTGGTCTGCTTCATCGCCACCGCCATGCCGGCGATCTGCGCCCCTGCCCGCGCGAGCAATCGGCACGCCGCCACCGCCGTGCCACCGGAGGAGATGGCGTCGTCCACCAAAAGCACCCGCCGGCCCTCGATCAACGGCAACAGGTTGGGATCGAGCCGCAGCCTTTTGCCGGCCTCCGGCGTGGTGATCGAACTCACCGGCTCGGACAGCTCGTCGCGGTACCAGAACTTCCGGGAATAGCCGAGCGGCACGTAGCGCGCTTGCCCCAGCCGCTCCGCCACCAGCGCCGCGAAGGCGAGGCCGAGCGTCGGCAGGCCGGCTACCATTTCGGCGCCGAGGTCCCGCGCGGCCTCCGCCATCGCGTCCGCCAGCGCATTCACCACCGCATGCGAGGCCTGGTTGGCGATCAGCGAGGCCACGGCATGCGCGCCGTCCGGCAGCGCGCGCAGCGGCAGCACCAGCACGCGGCCATCGGCGAGGCGCACGGGATAGCCGAAGCGATGCGGCGCCGTCGCCGAGAAGCGCGGCGGCACGTCCGGCGTCAGTTCCTGCCAGTAATCCAGCGTCGGTTCGGTGAAGGTCTCGGACACGTCGCGCCTCATGCAAACGGCCCCGGCTGCGTGCCGGGGCCGTGGGTCTCATTACATCGTCGCCGGCCGCAGGGCAGCCGTCCGACGCCTCACAGCTCGCCGGCCGCCATCTGCTTCGCCATGAAGTCGGCCTGGCGGATCGCCAGCGCCACGATGGTGAGCGTCGGGTTGCAGGCGCCGCCGGTGGAGAAGGTCGAGCCGTCGGAGATGAACAGGTTCGGCACCTCCCACGCCCGGCCATTGCTGTCGAGCACGCCGTCCTCGGCCTTGGCCGCCATGCGGTTGGAGCCGAGATTGTGGCTCGCCGGATAGGACGGCGCCTCGATGGAGCGCTTCGCCCCCGCCGCCGCGTGGATGGCGGAGAGCGTCTTGTAGCCGTGCGAGCGCAGCTTCAAATCGTTGGGGTGGTCGTCATAGTGGATGTTGGCCACCGGCACGCCGAAGGCATCGAGCTCGTCGGTCAGGGTAATGCGGTTGCCGGGCTGCGGCATGTCCTCGCCGGACATGAAGATGCCGGCCATGTTGCGGTATTGCTCGATCACCGACACGAAGTCGCGGCCCCACCAGCCGGGCTCCAGGAAGGCGGCGGTGGTCGGCAGGCCCATCGAGTTCATCTCGATATAGTAGCCGCCGGCGAAGCCGCGCGCGGGATCGTGGCGGACATAGTCGTCGATCATGCCGGCCATGATCTCGCCCCGGTGCATGTGAACCGGCTTGTCGAAGATCGACCACACGGTCTGGATGATGTGGCGCAGATAGTGCCGGCCGACATGGCCCCAGCCATTGGCGAGGCCGTCCGGGAAGCGCGCGCTCTTCGAGTGCAGCAGCAGCCGCGAGCTCTCGACGCAATTGCCCGCCACCACCACCGCGCGCGCCTTCTGGCGATGCGTCACGCCGGCGGCGTCGACATAAACGACAGCGGACGCCTTGCCGGCATCGTCATGCTCGATGAAGGTCACGCGCGACTGCGGGCGCAGTTCCAGCTTGCCGGTGGCGAGCGCGCGCGGGATCTCGACATTCAGCGTCGACCAGCGCGAGCCGGTCTTGTCGCCGGTGATGGTGAAGCCGTCCTGGATGGTGGCCGGGCGGCCGTCATAGGGGATGGAGTTGATGGCGTGCCGGCCGGTGGAGATGTTCAGCCCCAGCGCCTTGGCGCCGGCATACATCACCTTGAAATTGTTGTTGGCCGGCAGGCCGGGCAGGCCGTTGGTGCGCGTCACCCCCATCTTCGCCTCGGCGAGCTCATAATAGGGCTCGATGTCGGCGACGGTGAACGGCCAGTCGATCAGGCTGGTGCCGGGAAGTTCGCCATAGAGCGTCTTGGCGCGGAACTCGTCCTCGATGAAGCGGTAGCAGCAGGCCGACCAGTGGCTGGTGGTGCCGCCCACCACCTGGCAGCTCCAGCTCGGGGAGAACGGATGGTCCTTGGCGGCGCGCCAGGTGCCGGACGCCGTGCGCTTGTCGAGCCAGGACAGCATCTCGTAGCCGCCCCACTCGTCATTGACGAAATCGTCCGGGGTGAGGTGCTTGCCGGCCTCCAGCAGCACCACCTTGACGCCGCGCTTGGTCAATTCATGGGCGAGCGTGCCACCGCCGGCGCCGGAACCGACGATCACCACGACGCCGGAATCATCGAGCTCATACTGTGTCATCATGCGTACCTGTGTGCGGTGAGCCGTCAGATGCCGGGAGGCGGTTCGGGCAGCCAGTCGAGATCGTTGAAGCCGCGATTCACATAGCCGCCGAGCTGCACGGCGGCGCCCTCGTAGCCGAAGGCCTGCCACACTTCGAGATCGTCATAGAGGAAGCGCACCGTGGAGCGCTGCACCAGCCGGAAGGCCGCCGTCGCCTCGATGGCCTTCAGCGTGTTCACGCGGTAGCTCTCGGACAGCTCGCGGAACGGCACCGGCATGGCGCCGTCGACCAGATCGACGAATTCGGCGAAGCCCTGCGCCACCGCCGGCATCTTGGCCGCCAGCGCGTCGAAGGCAACGATGGTGCGGCGATAGACCCGCTCGGGCAGCGTCTGGTGCGGGTAGAGCGTGTGCGCCGCGCTGACCAGCGTCTCGGCGGCATGGGCGTCGAACACCTTGAGCATGCCCACCCACTCCGGCCCCTCCGGCACGTCGACCGGCGGCGGCATCTTCGGGTCCTTGTAGGCGGTCGGCAGGGCGGTTTCGCTCATCGGCACGGTTCCTCAGTTCGCCGGCAGCTGCTCGCCCGGCGGCAGCCAGGCATTGATGGCGGCGGCATTCTTGACGAGATCGGCGGCATGGCTGGCGCGCGAGCGCTCCTCGGCGATCAGCAGCCGCTCGCGGGTCGGCTGGAAATGCGGGATGACGTGGCGGGCGAACAGCTCGTAATGGCGCAGCGTCGCCTCGCGGTTGGCCCAGTCATGCGCCAGCATCAGGAAGCAGCCGAACTCGCCGGCGCGCCCGGCGAGGCGCTTGAGGAAGGCGACCGCGTCGTCCGGCGTGCCGATGACGCCGATGCCGGTCTCGTTCATCCAGGCGATGCGCTCCTCGAACGTGTCGCCCACCGCGGTGATCGAAGGCATGGCGATGGTCTTCTGGGTGTATTCGCAGAAGGCGTCGAAGCCGTGCCGCATGTCGGCCACCGCCTGCTCGCGGGTCTCGGCGACGTGCACATTGACCACGAGCCGCCAGCGCGAGGGATCCGGCACATGGCCGTGCTTGATCGCCTCCTCGGCATAGACGTCCCAGTGCAGCGGCGGCGCCGGCATGCCTTCCTTCGGCGAGATCACGCCGGTGGAGAGCAGGCCCAGCCCGTGCTTGCCGGCGATGCGCGGCCCGGCCTCCGAGCGGGTGGCGGCGACGCAGACGTCGAACACCGGGTCGCTGTAGGGCGCCACCTGGCAGAAGGCGTCGACCAGCTTATAGCGGTCGGTCTCGGCGCTCACCGGGTCGAGCGAGGTGAGCAGCTTCATCAGCACGCCGAGATCGTGGTCGAGCGCCGGGCGCAGCTGGCGCGGGTCGAGCCCGAACATCGAGGCGTCGCTCGGCAGCCCGCCCGGCCCGAAGCCGGCCATGAAGCGCCCGCGCAGCAAATGATCCATCAGGATCATCCGGTCGGCGACATGGTAGGGGTTGTGATAGGGCAGCGGCACGATGCCGGTGCCGAGCTTGATGTTCTTGGTCAGCGCGCCGACATGGGCGAGGAACACCATCGGGTCGGCGATGATCTCGCTGCCGGCGGAATGGTGCTCGCCGACCCACGCCTCCTCATAGCCGAGCGCGTCGATCCACTGGATCGTCTCCATGTTGCGCTGGAGCGAGGTGGTGATGTTCTGCGTCGGCGGCGAGTTCCACGGCGGCATGAAGATGCCGAAGCGCGTCTTCTTCATCGGATGGTCCTCAGCGCCGCGCGGGAAGGAATTTCTTGGGCAGCACGCAGTGGATGCCCTTGTTGCCGTCCACCGTCTGGGTGACGCGCAGATCGGCGCAGAGCGAGCACAGCGTATAGGCGTCCTGCGCCGAAAGCCCGGAATGCTCGGAGATCAGCACGATCATGTCGCGCAGCGCTTCCTTCACCGCGTCGTCGAGATCGGGATCGAAACCCATGGTGATCCACTCATCGGCCTTCTCGGCGCGCGGCGTGGTGAGTTTCATGTCCTTGCGGACATGGAATTCGAAGGTGCCGGTGAGCGCGGTCTCGATGGCGGTGATGCACACCTCGCCATCGCCCTGCCGGCCGTGGCCGTCGCCGGCCGAGAACAGCGCGCCGGGCGCGAAGACCGGGAAATAGGTGGTGGTGCCCACCCCCAGTTCCTTGTTGTCCATGTTGCCGCCGAACACCCGCGGCTCGGTGGAGGACAGCCGGCCCCATTCGAGCTTGGGCGCCACGCCGAAATTGCCGAAGAACGGTTCGAGCGGCAATTCCTGCCCCCAAGGCAGGGTGGCGATGTTGCGGGCCCGGTCGAGCGGGATGTGCATGCGCCGCAGCTCGGGGAAATCCTCCGGCAGCGTGCCGAGGAAAGGCAGCTGGATGTTCCAGCCCCAGTCCGCGCGAAAGGCGATGTCCAACAGCCGGACTTCCAGCACGTCGCCCGGCTCGGCGCCCTCGACGAAGATCGGCCCGGTGAGCAGATGCGGCCCCGGCCCGCGATGGATGCTCGCCATCACCTCCTCGTGCCCCGGCACCGGGGTGAAGCCGGTGGCGGCGAAGTCGGGCAGGTCCTCCGGCTCGCCGGACAGGGTGTCGATCACCACCCGGTCGCCGGACTTGATGGTCAGCGCCGGCGGCAGGGTGGCGTCCCACTTGCCCCAGTTCACGGTTCCCGGCTGCGCCGGCAGGTAATGCTCCGCCATCGTGTTTTCCTCAGCCCTTGACGGCGCCGAGCGTCAGCCCGCGCACGATGTGACGTTGCAGCACGAACACCACGGCGAGGACGGGGATGAGCGCGGTCATTCCGACGACCGCCATCTCGCCCCAGCGCACGCCCTGGCTGGTGATGAGTTTGGGAATGGAGACCGGCAGCGTCGTCACCGACTTGCCGCCGAGCATGAAGGCGAACAGGAATTCGTTCCAGGCGAAGATGAAGCACAGCACGCTGGTGGCGACGATGCCGTTGCGCAGCAGCGGGAACACCACCCGGCGGAAGATCTGCACCTTCGACCAGCCCTCCAGCGCCGCCGCCTCCTCCAGCTCCACCGGCAGGTCGCGGCAGAAGGAGCGCAGCACCCAGACGTAGAAGGACAGGTTGAAGGTCATGTAGGCGAGCGTCAGCCCGAGGAAGCTGTCGAGCAGCCCGACCTTGGCGTAGATCAGGTAGAACGGGATGACGAGGCACACCGGCGGCGCCATGCGCGAGCCGAGGATGAACAGGAACAGATCGTCCTTGCCCTTCATCTCGAAGCGCGCGAACGCGTAGGCGGCCGGCGTGCCGATGATCACGACGAGCGCCGTCGACACCGTGCACAGCAGGAAGGAGGTCAGAAGGCTCCAGTGGAAGCCCTGCTCGATCACATAGGAGAAATGGTCGAGCGTCGGCACGAACAGCCACTGTGTCGGGCGCGCGAACATGGCGTCGTTCGGCTTCACCATCATCGACGCCATCCAGAAGATCGGGAACAGCATGATGGCGGCGTAGACGATGACCAGCGTGGTCCAGAACAGACCGCGCGATCCTTCGGGGCGGCTTGCGGCTTCGGCCATGGTGAAACTCCCCTCAGAACGCGTTCAGGCGCTTCTTGGCGACCTGGTAGAAAATCGAGCAGAAGGCGAAGAAGGCGATCCACACCAGCACCGCCAGCGCCGAGGCCTCGCCGATATTCCAGAACTCGAAGGTCATCTTGTTGGCGAGGATGGAGGGGGTCTCGGTGGTGATGCCCGGCCCGCCATTGGTCAGGATGTAGATGGTGTCGAACACCTTGAAGGCGTCGATGAAGCGCAGGAGGCCGATCACCGCGAGCAGCGGCGTCATCATCGGCAGCGTGATGTGGAAGAACATCTGCACCGGGTTGGCCCCGTCCACCGCCGCGGCGCGGTAGGGCCCGAGCGGCAGCGCCTGCAGGCCGGCGAAGAAGGCCAGCATCATGAACGGCGTCCACTGCCAGATATCGACGAAGATCAGCGCGTAGAGCGCCAGGTCCGGCGAGGCGAAGATCGAGGTCTCGCCGAGAATGTTGAAGCGCTCCAGCACGTTGTAGGAGAAGAACCCCCACGAGCCGGCGAGCATGATTTTCCACAGCAGGCCGACGACGATCGGCGCCATCATGGTCGGCATGAACAAGAGCGGGATGAGGATCGAGCGCCCGCGCACATTCTGGTTCAGCACCAGCGCGCCGATCAGGCCGAGCATGAACTCGATCGGCACCGCGATGAACACGAAGGTCGTGGCGACGCCGATGGAGTTCCAGAACCGCTCGTCGGTGAGCAGCGTCATGTAGTTGTCGAAGCCGACGAAGTCGCGCACCCGGCCGAACTTCGCCTCGTGGAAGCTGAGATAGATGGCGTAGATGAACGGCGCCAGCGACACCACCACCAGGGTGATCATCGAGGGAGCGATCAGCAGGTAGGGGTACCAGGCGCGCTCGCGCATCCCCGCACCCTGCGGCGCGGCCGCCGTCATCGTCTCGCTTGCGCTCGCCATCCTGCCTGTCCGTCTTTCTGCGTGGTCATGCCTGTCGGGAAGAAGGGCCGGGACGCGGGGGCACGCGTCCCGGCAGGCGGCCGGCTGATCGGTTGGGGGCGCCGGCCGTAACGGGGCGCCGGAAGCGCAGGGCTCCCGGCGCTCAGGCGATCAGAGCGTGCAGGATTTGCCGCCGCACAGCTTCTCCAGGGCCGCCTGGCCCTGCTTGGCGCCCTGCTCGGGGGTCATCTTGCCGAGGCCGACTTCCTGGGCGATGCCGCTCATGGCGTCGATGATCTCCGGGTACTTCTCCATCTTCGGCCGCGCGGTGGCGACGTCGAGCGAGGACTTCATCGCCGCGAACAGCGTCGGGTTGGTGCTGTCCTTGATCGCCGGCGCCGCCCACGAGCTCTCGCGGATCGGCACGCCGCCCTGGCCGATCTCGATCAGCTTGTCCTGCTGCCTCTTGTCGGCAAGCCACTGCAGGAACAGGAAGGTCGCCTCGGGGTTCTTCGAGGCGGCGCTGATCACGGTGACCGACGGCTCGGCGTCGGCATGGCGGTGCGCCTCGTTGCCGGCCTTGGCCGGGATCGGGGCGTAGACGAACTTGCCCGCGTAGGGCGACACGCCGGGCTTGTCGATGCCGAGCACGAAGTCCGACCAGGCCAGCGACTGGGCGGCGATGCCGTTGCCCATCACGGTCGGCACGTCGACCAGCGAATATTCGGCGATGCCGGGCGGGGCGAAGGTCCACAGCTCGCGCCACATCTTCAGCGCGGCGACGGTCTGCGGGCTGTCGAAGGCCGGCTTGCCGTCCTTGTCGAGCAGGTCGCCGCCATAGTTCTCGATGAAATTCACCCAGAGGTTCGAGAAGGTCGAGCCGCCCTTGATGCCTTCGAGAACGATGCCGTAGAAATCGCTGGTCAGCGGCACGCCGGCCAGCTTCTCGCCCTTCTTGCGGGTGAAGAACTCGGCGATGTCGCGCATCTGCTCGATGGTCTTGGCCGGGGCGAGCTCATAGCCGTACTTGGCCTTGAACGCCGCCTTCTCCTCCGGGTTGTTCAGCAGGTCGGCGCGCGCCCAGTAGACGTGGTTGTAGTTCCAGTTGATGAAGCCGTACTGCTTGCCGGCGCTGAAGGCGGTGGTCTTGTACGGCGCCTGGATGAAGTCGGCGGCGTTGAGGCCGGGGTCCGACAGCTTGGGATCGGCGACGAACTTGTCGAGCGGCATGATCACGTCGGCCGACAGCATCGGGCCGAGCTGGGCGCCGTGCAGCATGATGGCGTCGTAATGGCCACGGCCGGACAGCATGTCGGCCTGGCCCTTGTTGATCACCTCGAAATGGTTGAGCAGCTCCCACTCGACCTTGATCCCGGTCTCCTTCTCGAAGTCCGGCACGATCTTGGACAGCGTCTCCTGCAGCGGCGTGATCTCGTCCAGCACGCGGATGGTGGTGCCCTTGTAGGGCGCGCCCGCCTTCGCATAGAAGCCGGCATCCTGCGCCATGGCGGGCTGGGCGGAGGAGACCACCATCGGCACGGTGAGTGCCGTGGTTGCCGCCAAGGCGGCGGCGAAGCACCAGATTTTACGCATTGTCGCTCTTTCCCTCTGTTTTGCCGTTAGCGGCTTATGCAGGTTCGTCGTCAGTCGCCGGAAAGCGCCCGGCCCGTCGCCCCGTCGAAGAGCACCATCCCTTCGACGGGAAATGTGAGGCCGACGCTCCGGCCGATGCCGCCATCCGCGCCCAGCGCCTGCGATTGCGCCATCGAGGTCTTCACCTTGGCGAGCAGGCTGCCGAGATCGATGGTGACGATCGCGTGCTTGCCGAACGGCTCGTTGGAATAGACCTCGGCCGGCACCGCATCCGACGCGTCCGGCGCGGCGAAGCCGATGGCGTCGGGGCGCACGCCGAGCGTCACCCCTGCCCCGCTGGCCCGCTCCGCCGCCCGCGCCAGCGCGCCGGTCAGCGTCACCTTGAGCGCGCGGCGGGCGAAGACGACGGCGCCGTTCTCGCGGCTCAGCTCGCCGTCGATCAGGTTCATCGGCGGATCGCCGAGCAGCTTGGCCACCCGCGTGCTGGCAGGCTTCAGCCAGATCTCCTCCGGCGTGCCGAGCTGTTCGAGGCGGCCATGGTCGATCACCGCCACCCGGTCGCCGACCGACAGCGCCTCCATGCCGTCCGGCGTCGACCAGATGGTCGGCACCGGCAGCCCGGAGAGCCGGCGGCGAATCTCGCCGCGCAGCTTGTGGCGCAGCTTGGCGTCGAGATGCGAGATCGGCTCGTCGAGCAGGTAGAGCGAGGGCGACTGCACCAGCAGGCGGGCCAGCGCCACGCGCTGCTTCTGCCCGCCGGACAGCGCGCCGGGGAGCCGCTCGTGCAGGTGGCGGATCTCCAGGAGCTCCAGCACCTCGTCGACGCGCTTCTCGGCATCGGCGGGCGAGAGCCGGCCGCCCGGCGCCTGCAAGGGCGACAGCGCGTTGCCGCGCACGGTGAGGTGGGGATAGAGCGCGTAGCTCTCGAACATCAGCGCCACCCCGCGCTGGCCGGCCGGCACTTCGGCCATGGCCCGCCCGCCGAGCTCGACCGCTCCGGCATCCGGGCGCTCCAGCCCGGCGAGGATGCGGCAGAAGGTGGTCTTGCCGGCACCGGAAGGGCCGGTCAGCGCCAGGAGTTCGCCCGGCTTCACCTCGATGCCGATCTCGGCCAGCACCTTGTGCGGCTGCCCCTTGGACGGGAAGCTCTTGGAAATGCCGCGGGCGATCAGCCCGTTATGGGTGGACATGCGCAAGGGGGCGTTCACGGGAGCGTTCACGGGGCCACCTCCAGGTTCTTCTGGCTCGCGGCATCGAAGACGAGCAGCCGGCTGACATCGAGCGCGACCGCCACCTTGTCGCCCGCCCGCCAGTCCGACGGACCGGCGATCTCCGCCACCAGCTTGCCGCCGGTGCCGGTGCCGGCGTCGAGCATGACGGTCAGCACGTCGGCATCGCCGCGCGGCTCGCGATAGGTGATGGTGCCGCGCGCCGCCGCGCTCCCCGCCGCGTCCGGCGGCAGCAGCGTCACATGCTCGGGGCGGATGCCGGCGACGATGGCGCCGTCGGGCAGCTTGACCCGCCGCGCCGTGCTCAGCGTCACTTCCCAGCCCTCGCCGACGATGCGGTTGCCGGCATAGGCGGCCTTCATCAGGTTCATCGGCGGCTCGCCGATGAAATTGGCGACGAACAGGTTTGCCGGGCGCTCATAGAGGTCCTGCGGCGCCCCCACCTGCTGCAGCACGCCGTGATTCATCACCGCCACCCGGTCGGCCATGGCGATGGCCTCGGTCTGGTCGTGGGTGACGAGGATGGAGGTCACCTGCCGCAGCTTCTGCAGCCGCTTGATCTCGGCGCGCAGCTGTACCTTCTGGTCGGCGTCGAGATGCGACAGCGGCTCGTCGAACAGGATCACTTCCGGGTCGCGCACCAGCGCCCGGCCGATGGAGACGCGCTGCATCGCCCCGCCGGAGAGGCCGCGCACGGGCTGGTCCGCCATCTGCCGCAGCCCGAGCAGCTGCAGCACCTCGCCGATGCGCTCGGAAGCCGGCTGGCCGGAAATGCCGCGCACCTTCAGCGGGAAGCCGACATTCTCCCACACCGTCATGTTCGGGTAGAGCGCGTAATCCTCGAACACCATGGCGATGTTGCGCTCGCCGGGCGCGAGGCGCGACACCGGCTTGTCGCCGAACCAGATTTCGCCGGAGGACACGCTCTCGATGCCCGCCGCCATCTTCAGCGTCGTCGACTTGCCGCAGCCCGAAGGCCCCAGCAAAGCGAGCATCTCCCCGGCGCCACAGGCGAGGTTGAGTTCCTTTACGGCATCAACCTCCCCGTAACGCTTGAAGACCGACTCAAAGGCGATGGACGACATCCGGCACTCCAATGGCTATGCCGATGAACAATCCAAGTTCTGTGCCAAAGTGTGCTGGTGTATAGACACTCTAGCCGACAGGGCCGCGAAACCCGGTTTCGCCGTTGAACATCTGCTTAAAAAAGCAGCCAAGAGGCAGCCCTTGCCGCCAGAATGTGCGCCCGGTCGAGGCCGGATACGCCGTGCTTAGGCACCGGTCCGCGCCGCCACCCCGTCGATGATCCCGGCGAGCGCTTCCGGCGCCGAGAGGAAGGGCGAGTGGTCGCCCTCGAGGGTGAACACCGCTTCGCAGGGCGTCTCGGCGGTCATGGCGCGCTGATAGGCGAGCGGGATGGCATGGTCCTGCAGCCCCTCGACATAGAAGCGCCGCACCCGGCCGAAGCCGGCGGAGCTGAGGGCGAGCCGATCGGAGAACACCTTCGTCCGCTGCGGGGTCAGCCGCCCGGCCGCCCATTCGGCGTCTTCCGGCGCGCAGCAATTGTAGAACACCTCGCGGGCTGCCGCGGCCGGGAAGGTGGCGGCCAGTCCGTCTTCCGAGACCTGCATGCTGGCCTGCACGGAACTCGCGATGCCGAGATGGGCATGCGCGTCGAGAAAGCTGAAGCGGCTCGCCCCGTCGGTCAGCAGCAGGCCGTTCACATAGACGCAGCCCGCTAGCCGGTGGGCGCGGCGTTCGCTCGCCTGCGCGCTGACGATGCCGCCCATGGAATGGCCGACCAGCAGCACATCGTCCGGCATCTGGTCGATCGCCCAGCAGATGCGCGTCGCGTAGCTGTCGAGATCGGCGGTCTCCGGCGGCGCGTCGTCGCCGCCGCTCGCCGGCAGGTCGGGCGCCAGCACGGCGTGGCCGCGCACTTCCAGCAGCGGCAGCAGCTTCTGCCAGCACCAGGCGCCATGAAACGATCCGTGCACGAGAACGATGTTCGCCATGACGCCTCCCGAGGCTGCCTATTCCCCGCCGGGCGGCGCGGCACCGGCCAGAACCGCCCGCGTCCGCCCTGACGCCGGCAGGCCGCCGAGCCGGGCGAGATCGTCCGGCGCGTCGACATCGAAGCCGATCCCCGGCAGCGCGCCGGCCTCATGCACGAACGCGGCCACGCCGGCCTCCCGCGCCGCCGCCCGATGCGCGGCGAGGCTCCCCGGCCCGAAATGGAAGCGAACGGCATCCGGCGGCGTCGCCAGCAGCGCATTGGTGCCCTGCCCGTCATGGGCGGCGACGAGGCTCACCGCGCGGCCGGCGGGATGGGCGCCGATCAGCCGCGCCACTTCCGCCCCGGACAGGCCGGGCAGGTCGCCGGGCAGCACCAAAAGGCCGGCGGCGCCGCGCCGCACGAGGTATTGTGCCGCCCGCTCCAGCGCCGCGTTCAGCCCGGTGGCCTCGGTCTCGGCGAGCCGTTCGGCGCCGAACACGCGGGCGAGTTCTTCGGTCGCCGGCTCGGCCGAGACGATCAGCGTCCCCGCCAGTGCGTCGGCATGTTCCCGTGCCTGTCGCAGCGCCGCCAGCACGTCCTCCAGCATCGCCCGCGCCAGCCGCGCCCGCGCCTCGGCGCCCAGCGCCGGGGCGAGGCGCTGCTTGGCGAGGCCGAACGGCTTCACCGGCACCACCGCCCAGATACCGCCGGCTCCCCGCCCGGCGCTCACCGGAACAGATCCTCCTCCGGCGCGCGGATCAGCGTTGCGGCCGGGTTGTCGGCGGCGGTCCATGCCAGACCGCGCATGAGCACCACCGGCGTCGCCTCGGTCGATTGCCCCATCACCAGCGAGGCGGATGCCGCGATCTCGTCGGCATAGGCGATCATGGTGGCGCGCAGCGTGCGGCCGTAAAGGTCCGTCTCGCCGCGCCGGTCGATCATGGAAGGCAGGCCGGCGGCACCGATGGCGATGCCGGTTGTGCCGCGCCGCCACGGCCGGCCGAAGCTGTCATTGATCACGATACCCGGCGCCACGCCGCTGCGCCGCGCGATCTCCTCGCGCAGCCGCGCCGCGCTGGCGTCGGGGTCGAGCGGCAGCAGCAGCGCCACCTCGCCATCGGCGTGGCGCACATTGGACTGGTCGATGCCGGCATTGGCCATGGTCAGCCCCAGCCGGTGCTCGACGATCAGCACGTCCGGCCGGGCCCGCACCACCCGCACGGATTCAGTGAGGATCAGCTCGACGAGGCGCGGGTCCTTGCGCACCTCGCCGGCCAGCGCCAACGCCCGCTCGGATGGCGTCACGTCGGCGAGGCGGACCAGCCGCCCCTCGGCCTTGGAGACCACCTTCTGCGCCAGCACCACCACGTCGTGCGGCGCCAGCGCCAGCCCCAGCCGCGCCACCCCGTCGAGCACCAGACCGGCGAGGTCGTCGCCGGCCTCCACCATCGGGAAGTCCGGCAGCGCGCGAATATCGAGGCGCGGAGCGGTCGAGGTCATGGCTCAGCCGAAGCGGGCGCGCAGGCGCGGCAGCACCTGCTCGGCATAAAGTTCGAGGAAGCGCGGCTGGTCCTCGCCCGGCGCATGGAACACCAGATGGTCGAAGCCGAGCGCGACATAGCCGGCGATCTTCTCGACATGCTCGTCCGGATCGGTGGAGACGATCCAGCGCGACGCCGCCCGCTCGATCGGCAGCGCGTCGGCGAGCTTCTCCATCTCCAGCGGATCCTCCACCGAGTGCTTCTCCTCCGGGGAGAGCGCCAGCGCCGCCCAGTGCCTCGTATCGGCCATGGCCCGCGCCCGGTCGGTGTCGAACGAGACCTTCATCTCGATCAGCCGCTCATAGGGCCGGGCCGGCGCGTCGGAAGCTTCCAGCCCGGCCGCGACGTTGGGCAGCAGCGTCTCGGTGTAGAGTTCCCACTTCTTGCCGGAGGTGCAGATGAAGCCGTCGCCCGCCCGGCCGGCGAACTTCGCCACCTGCGGCCCGGCGCCGGCGATGTAGATCGGCACCGGCTCGGCCGGCCTGTCGTAGATCGTCGCGTTCTCGGTGCGGTAGAACTCGCCCTCGAAGCTCACCCGGTCCTCGGTCCACAGCGTGCGGATGAGACGCACCGCCTCGCGCAGCCGGGCGAAACGCTCCTTCAGCTCCGGCCAGGGCGCGCCGGTAGCCGGCACCTCGTTCAGCCCCTCGCCGGAGCCGACGCCGAGGACCACCCGGCCGGGGAACAGCTGGCCGAGCGTGCCGAAGGCCTGCGCCACCATAGAGGGGTGATGCCGGAAGGTCGGGGTGAGCACGCTGGTGCCCATGGTGATCCGCGAGGTCGCCGAGCCGAGCGCGCCGAGAAAGGCGATGGCGGCCGGCGCATGGCCGCCGGTATGGCGCCAGGGCTGGAAATGGTCGCTGATGAAGACGGAATCGAATCCCTTCCGTTCCGCGAGCACCGAGAAATCGACGAGCTGGCGCGCGTCGAACTGCTCCGCGGAGGCCTTGTAGCCGAACTTCAGCACCTTACCACTCCCTCTGGCCGGCAATTCGAATGTTCCTATTGTCCAGCACATTATTACAAATAATCATGCAATCACAATAGGCTGATTTTTCCGCAATTCGACGCAGCGGAAGGGCCGTGACGCCGGAATCGCAACGCCCTTGTCGCCGGCCGGGCGAGGCTTTATCCGGCATGGGGCAGCTTTTGGCGAGTGGGACATGAACGGGCGCGGTATTCTCATCCTTCTCGGCATCATTGCCGGGATCCTTCTATGCGCCGCGGCCTATCTCGCCGCCTCCATCGTCGCGCCGGTCGCCTTCGCGCTGTTCTTCATCGCGCTGGTCTGGCCGCTGCAGAAGGCGCTTGCCACGCGGCTGCCGCAGCTCGCGGCGCTGTTCATCAGCCTGGCGGTGAGCCTCGTCGTCATCCTGGCTTTGACCTCGATGACGGTGTGGGGCTTCGGCCGGGCGGCGCAGTGGCTGATCGCCAACGCCAACCGCTTCCAGACCCTCTACCTCTCCGGCGCCGAATGGCTGGACGGCCACGGCCTCTACGCCGCCGGCACCTTCATGGAGACCTTCAACGTCTCCTGGCTGATCCGCTTCTTCCAGGGCGTGGCGGCGCGGCTCAACGGCATGGTCGGCTTCGCCGTCGTCACCTTCATCTTCGTGCTGCTCGGCCTCCTGGAGGTGGATGTCGTCCGGCGCAAGCTCGCCGCCGGCGAGGCGGGCGAGCCCGGCCGTATCCTGCTCGCCGCTGCCGCCGACATCGCCGAGAAGTTCCGCCGCTACATGGCGGTGCGCACGGCGATGAGCGTCGCCACCGGCTTCGCGGTCTGGGCCTTCGCCGCCTTCGCCGGGCTCGACCTCGCCTTCGCCTGGGGCGTGATCGCCTTCGCGCTCAACTACATTCCGTTCATCGGCCCGCTGGTGGCGACGCTGCTGCCCACCCTGTTCGCCGTCGCGCAGTTCGAGAGCTGGCAGATGGCGGTGGCGGTGTTCGCCGGCATGAACGTCATCCAGTTCATCCTCGGCTCCTATGTCGAGCCGCGCATCGCCGGCAAGGCGCTCGCCATGTCGCCCTTCCTGGTGCTGCTGGCGGTGTTCTTCTTCGCCTTCCTCTGGGGCCTCGCCGGCGCCTTCATCGGCGTGCCGCTGACCATCGCCGCCCTCACCTTCTGCGCCCACACCACCTCCGCCCGCTGGGTCGCCCGGCTGCTCTCCGGCCGCGCGCCGGAGGCGTGACGCCCGAAGCCTGATACCCCGACGCCGTCCGACATCGAAGGAAAGGGCCTCGCATGGCCATTCGCCGCCTCAAGCGCCTCACCCTTTGGCTCTGCGTCACGCTGGTGCTGATGCTGGCGACCTTCCTCGCCACCCGCATCTGGTTCTCCCAGTCGGGCGCGCCGCTGGAGCCCTGGCACACCTATGCGCCGCGCGAGCTCTCGGTCGCGGAGATGGACCGCACCGACTGGGGCGGCTTCCTCGCCGCCGAGAACAGCGCCTTCGACGAGGTGTGGGAGAACGTCGTGCAGACGCTGCCCGAGGAGCAGCGCATCCCCTCCAACCGCTATTTCTCCGGCAGCGTCGTCTACCCGCCGCGCCTCACCCGCGACTTCAACCGCTCCTACGAGATCGTGCCCCAGGGCGAGGCCAAGGGCGCGGTGGTGCTGCTGCACGGCCTCACCGATTCGCCCTACAGCCTGCGCCACGTCGCCCGGCTCTATGCCGAGGCCGGCTGGGCGGTGGTCGCCATCCGCATGCCCGGCCACGGCACCGTGCCGGCCGGCCTCGCCGAGGCGAGCTGGGAGGACTGGCTCGCCGCCACCCGCCTCGCGGTGCGCGAGGCCCACCGCCTCGCACCCACCCAGCCGCTGCATCTGGTCGGCTTCTCCAATGGCGGCGCGCTGGCGCTGAAATATGCGCTCGATGCGCTGGACGACCCGGCGCAGGCCCGGCCGGACCGGCTGGTGCTGCTGTCGCCGATGATCGGCATCACCCGCTTCGCCCGTTTCGCCGGCCTCGCCGGGCTGCCGGCCTTCCTGCCGCGCTTCGCCAAGGCGGCGTGGCTCTCCATCCTGCCGGAGTTCAACCCGTTCAAGTACAACTCCTTCCCGGTGAACGGCGCCCGCCAGTCCTACCTGCTCACCGCGGCGCTGCAGGATTCCATCGCCCGCCGGGCGCGGGCGGGCGGGCTGAAGGACCTGCCGCCGGCACTCACCTTCCAGTCGGCGCTGGACTTCACCGTCTCCACCCGCGCGGTGGTCACCGCCTTCTACGGCCTGCTGCCGGACAATGGCAGCGAGCTGGTGCTGTTCGATCTCAACCGCAACACCAAGCTCGGCCCGCTGCTGCGCGGCTGGACCTCGGCGGCCGCGCTCGGCCGGCAGGTGCCGCCGCCGCCGCGCCGTTTCGCGCTGTCGATGATCACCAATGTCAGCCCGGACACCGGCGAAGTGCTGGAGCGCACCACCCCGGCCGGCGCCACCACGAGCACCGAGCGCCCGCTCGGCCTGTTCTATCCGCTGGACGTGTTCTCGCTCTCCCATGTCGCCCTGCCCTTCCCGGACAGCGACAATCTCTATGGCGCACAGCCGGACGGCACCGAGGATTTCGGCCTGCATCTCGGGGCGATGGCGGTGCGCGGCGAGCGTGGAGCGCTGATCGTCAGCGTCGACGCGCTGACCCGCATGTCGTCGAACCCGTTCTTTCCCTATATCGCCGAGCGCGTCGAAGGCCTGATCGCCCAGCCGCGCCGCTGAGCCTCGACGGCAGACGGCGGAAACAAAACGGCCGCGCCTCTCATGAGGCGCGGCCGTTTGCATGTGAATCCGGAAGGATCGGTCAGTTCGCGGTCGCCGCGCCGATCACCGCGCCGGTGCCGGCGCCGATGGCCGCGCCCACCGCCGCGCCCGTGCCGCCGCCGGCGATGCCGCCGATGACAGCGCCGGCGCCGCCGCCGATCAGGGCGCCGGTACCGGCCCGCTTCTCGGTGGTGGTGCAGGCGGCGAGCGAAAGAGCGACGAGAGAAATGGCGGCAACGCGGATCATGAAGGGTCCCCCAGGGTGAATCGACAACACCTTCATACCTCTGGCCGATTCAGCCAACAATAGGCGCATTCCCGAAGAATCCGGCGCCGTCGCGACGCGGCATCCCCCGTCGCGACGGCGCGTTCCGCCCGGCGGCTTCCCCTAGAGCCCTTATCGATCAGGCAGGACACCTGATCGATAAGGAAACGCCCGAGTTTCGACAGGCGCTAGGAAGCGGCGGCGTCCGCCGGCTTGTCCCGCATCACCGCCACATAGAGCGCCGGCAGGAAGATCAGCGTCAGCACGGTGGCGACCAAGAGGCCGCCCATGATGGCGAACGCCATCGGTCCCCAGAACACCGTCGGCGCGATCGGGATCATGCCGAGCACCGTCGACACCGCGGTGAGCATGATCGGCCGGAAGCGGGCGCTGGAGGCATCCAGCACCGCCTCGCGCACCTTCTTGCCGGCCGCCCGCTCGGCCTCGATCTGGCCGATCAGGATCACCGCGTTCTTGATGATCATGCCGAGCAGGGCGAGCACGCCGAGAATGGCGACGAAGCCGAGCGGCCGGTTGGACAGCAGCAGCGCCGCCACCACGCCGATCAGCCCCAGCGGCGCCACCGACAGCACGATGAACATCAGCGAGAAGCGCCGCAGCTGGAACATCAGCACGGTGAGCATGATGAACAGCATCAGCGGCACCACCGCCACCACCGAGGCCTGCGACTTGGCGCTCTCCTCCACGGTGCCGCCGGTCTCGATGCGGTAGCCGCGCGGCAGCTCGGCGTTCAGCGACGCGATCTTGGGGGCGAGCGCGCCCACCACCTCGTCGGGCAGCGTGCCCGGCGCCACGTCGGCCTGCACGGTCAGGCTCGGCACCCGGTCGCGCCGCCACACCAGCGGGTAGGACTGGGCGTAGTCGAAGGTGGCGAACTGCGACAGCGGCACGGTGCGCCCGCCGGGGATCGGCATCTGCAGCGTGCGCAGACTGTCGAGCGACAGCCGCTGCTCGTCGGTGGCGCGCAGCACCACGTTGACGAGGTAGATATCGTCGCGCAGCTGCGTCACCGGCGCGCCGGAGATCACCGTGTTCAGCACGCTGGCGATGGTCTCGGTGGAAAGCCCGAGCCGGCGCGCCTCGTCCTGGTCGACGGTGATCCGCACCTCGCGGGACGGCTCGATCCAGTCGTAGTTGACCTGCACCGCCTGCGGGTTGGAAGCCACCACCTGCGCCAGCTTGAAGGCGATGTCGCGCACCTGCGCGAGGTCGGGTCCGAGCACGCGGTACTGCACCGGCCAGCCGACCGGCGGGCCGAGCTCCAGCGGCGAGACGCGGGCCACCACGCCGGGGAACTGCTCGGCCAGCAGCTTCTCCAGCTTCGCCTGCAGGCGGATGCGCGCCGGCGTGTCCTTGGCCACCACCACCGCCTGGCCGAAGAAGTCGTTGGGCAGCTGGGCGTTGAGCGGCAGGTAGAACCGGATGGCGCCCTGCCCGACATAGCCGCTCCAGCGCTCCACGTCGGGATCGGTCTTCAGCGCCGCGTCGAGCCGCTCCATGGCGGTCTCGGTGGCGTGGATGGAGGCGTTCTGCTGCAGGGTCATGTCGACCAGCAGTTCCGGCCGGTCGGAGGACGGGAAGAACTGGCTGGGGATCAGCGGCAGCAGCAGCACCGCCACCACGAACAGCGCCACCGTCACGCCGAGCGTCACCCAGCGCGCCGCCAGCGCCGCCGAGAGGAAGCCGCGATAGAGCTTCATCACCCGCCCCGGCTCGCCTCCGGCGGCGTTCTTCGGCGGCTTCAGCAGCGCCATGCCGATCAGCGGCGCGAACAGCACCGCCACCAGCCACGACACGATGAGCGCGATCGACACCACCGCGAACAGCGAGAAGGTGTACTCGCCGGCCGAGGAGGCGGCGAAGCCGATCGGCACGAAGCCGGCGATGGTCACCAGCGTGCCGGCCAGCATGGCGAAGGCGTAGGTCTTGAAGGCATAGGTCGCCGCCACCGCCGGCTTCTCGCCGATGGCGAGCCGGTTGATGGTGGCATCCGTCGTGGTCATCGCGTCGTCGACCATCAGGGCGAGGGCGATGATCAGCGCGCCGAGCGAGATGCGCTGCATGTCGATGCCGGTGAGCTCCATGACGGAGAACACCGCCGCCAGCGTCAGCGGGATCGACAGCGCCACCACGAGTCCCGGCCGCACGCCGAGCGCGATGAAGCTCACCACCAAGATGATGGCGATCGCCTGCCACAGCGATTCCATGAACTCGGCGATGGCGTGCTGCACCGTCACCGCCTGGTCGGCGACCAGGCTGACATTGACGCCGACCGGCAGGTCGCCGGTGATGTCGGTGATCGCGGTCTTGATGTTGGCGCCGAGCCGCAGGATGTCGCCGCCGTCGCGCATGGCGATGGCGAGGCCGATGGCCGGCTCGCCATTGACGCGGAACATCGGCTGCGGCGGCTCGGCATAGCCGCGCCGCACCGTGGCGATGTCGGAGAGCCGCAGCATGCGGCCGTCGACGGCGAAGTTGATGTTGGCGATGTCGCGCTCGCTGTCGAAGGCGCCGGACACCTGCAGGGCCAGCGTCTCGTCGCCGGTCTGGATGGTGCCGGAGGGCTGCACGACGTTCTGGGCGCGCAGCGCCGCCACCAGCGCCTGCCGGTTGATGCCGAGATTGGCGAGTTCCTCCATCGAGAACTCGACGAAGATGCGCTCGTCCTGCGCGCCGAGGATGTCGATCTTGGAGACGTCCGGCACCTGCAGGAGCTTGGAGCGCACCTCCTCGACATAGTCGCGCAGCTCGCGATGGGTGAAGCCGTCGGCGGTGAAGCCGTAGATCAGCCCGAACGTGTCGCCGAACTCGTCATTGAAGCCCGGCCCGATCACGCCCTGCGGCAGCGAGCCGCGCATGTCGGCGACGCTCTTGCGCACATGGTACCAGACGTCCGGCACCTGCGCCGCCGTCGTCGCCCCCTCGAGGTCGACGAAGATGGTGGTGACTCCGGGCCGCGTATAGGAGCGCAGCCGGTCGAGATGCGGCGTCTCCTGCAGCGTGCGCTCCAGCCGCTCGGTCACCTGCTTCAGCATGTCCTCGGTGGAGGCGCCCGGCCAGCCCGCCTGCACCACCATGGTCTTGATGACGAAGGTGGGATCCTCCGCCCGCCCGAGGCGGAAATAGGAGCCGATGCCGGCGACGATCACCACCAGCATGAAGAACACGACCAGCGAGCGCTCGCGGATCGCCCATTCCGACAGATTGAACCGCATCACGAACCCGAAGCCCCCGAGGCGGACGCCGACGCGGCGCCGAGCAGCCGGACCTTCTGGCCCGGATACAGCGCCTGCACGCCGGCGGTGACCACGACGTCGCCGACCGCGAGGCCGGAGCCAATGGTCACCGTCGCCGGGTTGAACCGCGCCACCTCGACATTGCGCAGCGCCACCGTGGCGGTGGAGGGATCGACCACCCATACCGCCGGCTGGTTGTTGGCGGCGGTCAGCGCCGAGGCCGGCACCTCCATGCCCGCGCCGCTCTCGATCTCGACGCGGCCGGTCACGCTGGAGCCGAGGCGCATCGCCTCAGGCGGATTGTCGAGCCCGACCCGCACCCGGAAGGTGCGCGTCACCGGATCGGCCTGCGGCGCCACCTCGCGCACCCGGCCGGTCGCCGTCACCGCCGGATTGTCGGAGAGCGCGACGGCGATCACCGGCTCGGCCGGCACCTGCCGCAGGATCTGCGCGGAGACGTCGAACACCGCGTCGCGCCCGCCCTGCCGGGCCAGCTGGACGATCATCTGCCCGGCCTGCACCACCTCGCCCGGCTCGGCGCCGCGCGCGGTCACCACGCCGGAGGCGTCCGCCTTCAGTTCGGTGTAGCCGACATTGTCCTCGGCGATCTTCAGCTGCGCCTGCGCGTCGTCGACCTGCGCCTGCGCGGCGAGGCGGCCCTGCCGCGCCTCGTCATAGATGGCGCGGGTGGTGAAGCCGTTCTGCAGCAGCCGTTCCTGCCGGTCGAAATGGTTGGAGGCCTGCACCAGCCGGCCTTCCGCCGCCGTCAGCCCGGCCTGCGCCGAGCGCAGCGTGTTGAGCGCGTTCTGCGGGTCGAGCCGCGCGACCGTCTGCCCGGCCTTCACCTGGTCGCCGACATTGACCAGCCGCTCGATCATCCGCCCGCCGATGCGGAACGCCAGCGAGGCCTCGTCCTGCGCCTGGACGGTGCCGGAGATCGACACCGACTGGCTCGCCGGCGCTTCCGTGACCGTCACCACCCGCACCGGGCGCACCTGCGGCGGCGCCGCCGCCTCCTCCTGCGAGCAGGCCGCCGTCGCCAGCGCCAGGGCAAGTGCGAGGCTCATGCCGGGCCAGGAAATGCGGGAGGGCACGCGGCAGGATATCCGGCCGGAAGTGCGGTTCGACATGATGCTCGGTTCCTCTTGGACGCACGGCTGATTCGAAGCGCGGACCGCTGGGGCCGGCGCGGCGGGATGGTGCACGCTTTTGCAGCGCGGGCCTATACCGGGAAAAACCCTATGGTAGATCAGCACCATAAGCCATAAGCCGTTCGCAGTTGCACCATCAAGTGCATCATGATGATGTGACGGCCATACGCTTCTGGGGGAGGCAACATGCACAGCCGCCTGCGCCGCCCCGTCGCGGAAGCGACTTCCCGTCCGGCCGGCGGCACGCGGCATCCCGGATGTGGGAGCTTTTTCGGGTGGGTGTGGCGCGTGTGCGGCGAACGGCACGCCGCAAGCATCAGGCCCGGCGTCCCGTGCCGTCTGGTCACGACGCGGACCTCCCGCCCCGCCGACGAGGCAGAACGTTCGGGCTTCGGCCGCCCCGGCGGCGGAACGTGGGACGTGCCCGGCACCCGGCGACGCGTGCGCACCATGCAGAGCCGATCGCGCAGCCTCATCGCGAGTCCTGAATCCCGTCCGGCGTGTGGCACACGGCGCTCCAGCTCCGCCCCTCTCACCCGCGGCACGCCATACGTGCCCGGCAAGGCGTGGAGCGTCGGCCGGTGACGCGTCATCCTTCTCCCGACCGGAGCCGCCACCGATATGGGGGCGCCCTTCCCTTCGCGGTGCGGACGGCCGGCTTCCTGCTGCTCTGGCTGATACTGACCGACGCCGATGTCGCGAAGCTGCCGGTCGGCCTGCTCGCCGCCGGCGGCGCCGCAGGGGTCAGCCTGCGCCTGCTGCCGCCCGGCGACAGGTGGCCGGATCTGGTGCTCCTCCTGCGCCTCGGTCTCCGGCTGGCCGCCACCACCGTGGCCGGCGGCGTCGACGTGGCCCGCCGCGCCTTTTCGCCGTCGCTGCCGCTGGCGCCCGGCCTGGTCCGCTACCGCCCCGCTCTGCCGCCCGGCCCGGCGCGCGACGGCTTCCGCGCCGCGATGGGGCTGCAACCCGGCGCCCTACCCTTCGAGGCCGAGGATGGCGACGGCTGGCTGGTGCATTGCCTCGACACCGAGGCTCCCATCGCCGCCACCCTTGCCGAGGACGAGACGCGCTGGTGTCGCGCACTGCGGTCGGAGGCGACATCTTGAACGGTGCGCCCTCGGCCCGCGACCGCCGCCCCCAACGCCCCCCGCTTGGCCAACCAGCGCACGACCATGACAGCCGGGAGCGCCGCGCCGACATTCGATCCCGCCGGGGGATCGGCAGGATCGCGCTTCTCAGCATCGCTGCCGCCTTCGTCACCGCCACCGCCGGGCTCGGCCTGCTCCGGTTGCTGCGCGGACCGGCCGCTGCAGAATGTCGGCGCCTCCCGCTTTCGGGTACGCCCGGGCTCCGGACACCGCCGGCGCGATGCACGGGCGCGCCGGGCCGGCGCCGGACAACCATCTTCCCGGCCCTCGGAGCGGCAGCATGAGCGCTTTCCTCATCGCTGCCGCCGCCTTCGTCGTCGCCACTGCCGGGCTCGGCCTGCTCCGGCTGCTGCGCGGGCCGGCCGCCGTCGACCGCATGATGGCGGTGCAGCTCGCCGGCACCGCCGGCGCCGCCGTCTGCCTGCTGCTGGCAACAAGCGAGGCCAGCCCGGCGCTGGTCGATGTCGCCCTCACCCTCGCCGTGCTGGCGGCGCTCGGCACCGCCGCCATGAGCCGGAAAGGCCGCCGGAACGGCCGGGGAGACATCCCGGCGAGCGCAACGCCCGGCCGCCCGGCCGCCCCGCCCGCGCCGGGGGGCAAGCGATGATCGCCGATCTCCTCACCATCGTGCTGGTAAGCACCGGCGCGGTGTTCTTCCTTGCCGGCACGGTGGGGCTGCTGCGCTTTCCCGATCCGCTGTCGCGCCTGCACGCGCTCACCAAGGCGGATTCGCTTGGCCTCGGGCTGATCGCGCTCGGTCTGGTCCCGCAGGCCGGCAGCATCTGGATGGCGCTGAAGCTGCTGCTGGTCTGGCTGCTGGTGCTCGCCGGCAGCACCGCCGCCGGCCAGATGCTGGCCCGCCTCCACCGCGCGGAGGCCGCCGATGACTGAGCTGCTGGCGCTCACGCTCGCCCTGCCGCTGCTCGCCGGCGCGCTGTTCATCGTCGCCACGGCGTCGACCCGCGCCGCGCTGTTCGGCTTCTTCGCCTTCGGCCTGTTTCTCGCCCTCGCCTGGGTGGCGCTCGATGCCGTCGACGTCGCCCTCACCGAGGCGGCCATCGGCGGCGGCGCCACCGGGCTGTTGCTGCTGCGGCTGAACGGGCGCATGCGCCATCCGGTGTCGCTCGGCGAACCGGCGGGCCCGCGCCTGAAGATCGCCGCCGGCCTCCTCGCCGCCCTCGTCACCCTGGCGCTCGGCGCCCTGCTGCTCGCCCTGCCGGAGCCGGCGCCGAGCCTCGCCGCCGCGACCGTCGAGCCGCTGCCGACGCTCGGCATCGGCAACCCGGTCGCCGCCGTGCTCATCGCCTATCGCGCCCTCGACACGCTGCTGGAAATCGTCGTGCTGCTGATCGCCGTGGTCGGCCTGCGCGCGCTGGGCACGGATCGGGGCTGGGGCGGCCGGCCGGTGCCGTGGCCGGAAGGCGGGCCCTCGCCCGCCCTCGTCTTCCTCGCCCGCCTGCTCATCCCGGCCGGGCTCGTCTTCGCCGCCTACCTGTTCTGGGTCGGCGCCGATGCGCCGGGCGGCAAGTTCCAGGCGAGCACCCTCCTCGCCGCCCTGTGGCTGCTCGCCATCATGGCCGGGCTGGCGCCGGCACCGAGCAGCGGCGGGCGGTGGACCGGCCGCGCCCTCGCCATCGGCCCGCTCGCCTTCATCGCCGCCGGCGCCATCGGCATCGCCGCCGCCGGCAGCTTCCTCGCCTGGCCCGAACCGGTGGCCAAGCCGATGATCATCGCCGTCGAGCTGGCGCTCGCCGTCTCGATCGTCGTCGCGCTGGTCCTGCTGGTCGCCGGGCCGCCGGAGAGGGAGACCGGCCGATGAGCGCCACCCTGTTCGGCCTCGCCGGCGCCGCGCTGGTCGGAATCGGTCTTTTCGGCCTGATCGTCCACCCCACTGCCCTGCGCAAGCTGCTGGCCTTCAACCTTGTCGGTGCCGGCGTGTTCCTGGTCTTCGGCGTGGTGGCGCGACGGGCAGCGGCGGCCGGGCTGGCAGGCGATCCCGTCCCGCAAGCCATTGTGATCACTGGCATTGTCGTCGCCTTCGCCGCCACGGCGCTGGCCGCCACGCTGCTGGCGCGGCTGTCCGGGCCGGAGGAGGAGCCATGATGGTCAGCCTCCTGCCGGTCTGGGCGGTGCTGACGCCGGTCCTCGGCCTGTGCGCCCTCCTCCTCTGCGAGCGGTGGATACGACCGGAACGGGTGGCCGCCCCCTTTGTCGGCCTCTCATTATATCTTTCATTGTCAATGACTTACCAGGTCATGACGAGCCAGGCGCCGCTCGTCTACGCCCTTGGCGGCTGGCTGCCGCCACTGGGGCTGACCCTGCGCGCCGACGGCGTCGGTGTCTTCCTCATGACGCTGACCGCCCTCGTCATGACCGGCGTGGCCGTCTGCGCCTGGACACCGTCGGAGGGCGCCAGCTCGCGCGGCCGCTTCAGCTTCTGGGCGCTGCTGCTGGCGCTGTGGTCGGCACTCAACCTCGCCTTCACCGCGCAGGACCTGTTCAATTTTTTCGTGGCGCTGGAGATGCTTAGCTTCGCCGCCGTGGCGCTCGTCGCCCTCGACGGCACGCGCGGCGCGCTCGTCGCGGCGCTGCGCTACCTGCTGTTCGCCCTCGCCGGCTCGATCCTCTATCTGCTCGGCGTCGGCCTGATCTATGGCCGCTACGCGGTGCTCGACCTCGCCGGCCTGCGCGAGATCGCCCAGCCGGATACCGTCACCCTCGCCGCCCTGGCGCTGATGACGGTGGGGCTGATGGCCAAGACGGCGTTGTTCCCGCTGCATCTCTGGCTGCCCCCCGCCCATGCCGGCGCCCCGGCGCCGGCCAGCGCCATGCTGTCGGCGCTGGTGGTGAAGGCGCCATTTCTCATCATCCTCAGGCTCTGGGTGGACCTGCTGCCGCTCCCGGCCGCCGCACCGCAGCAGATCATGGCCGGGCTCGGCGCCGCCGCCATCCTGGTATGCAGCGTGATAGCGCTGCGCCAGCAACGGCTTAAGCTGATGATCGCCTATTCGACGCTGGCGCAGGTCGGCTATCTGTTCCTGATGTTCCCGCTGATGCCCGGCCCGGCCCCCTGGCAGGACATCGGCTGGACCGGCGGCCTGCTCCAGCTCGCCTCGCACGGCTTCGCCAAGGCGGCGATGTTCCTTGCCGCCGGGCTGATCTACGAGGCGCTCGGCCATGACCGGGTCGCGGAGCTGGGTGGCCTCGCCCGCCGGCAGCCCGTGACGCTCGCCGCCTTCGCCATTGCCGGCCTGTCGCTGATGGGCCTGCCGCCGAGCGGCGGCTTCATCGCCAAGCTGCTGCTGCTCACCGCCGCCGTCGAGGCCGGCGCCTGGTGGATCGCGGCGGTCATCCTCGCCGGCGGTATCCTCGCCGCCTTCTATGTGTTCCGCGCGCTCGGCCATGCCCTGGCCGATGGCGACCCGCCGGTGGCGCCGGTCGCGCTCTACCGGCAGGGCGCCGTGCTGGCGCTGGCACTGTGCGCGCTGGCGATCGGTTTCGTGCCGCTGCGCCCCTTCGCGCTGCTGGCGATCGGCCGGCCGCTCGAGGCGCTGGAGGCGCTGCCATGAACGGCGCGAGCATGAACGGTCTCCTTCTGGCGGCGAGCTTCGCCCTGCCGCTCCTCCTCGCCGTCGCGGCGTTGTGGCCGCCGATGCGCCGACACCTGCTCGCCGCGCTGCCCGCCGCCCCGCTGCCGGCGCTGGCGGCGGCCCTTCTGGCACCCGGCGGCTCGCTGATGCTGGCGCCCGATCCCCTGCGCCTGACGCTGGCGCTCGACGAGCCCGGCGCCATGCTGCTCGGCGGCAGCGCCCTGCTGTGGTGCGCCGCCGGCGCCTATGCGGCGCATTATCTCGCCGCCTCGCCGCGACGCACCACCTTCGCGGTGTGGTGGCTGCTCACCATGGCCGGCAGCCTCGGGCTCTGCCTGGTGGCGGATATGACCAGCTTCTACCTGTTCTTCACCGTCGCCAGCCTCGCCGCCTACGGCCTCGTCGCCCATGAAGCGACACCGGCGGCCGGACGCGCCAGCCTCGTCTACATGGCGCTGGCGCTGTTGGGGGAAGCCTTCCTGCTGCTGGCTTTCGTCATGCTGGCCATCGGCGCGCCGGGCATCGGCAACCCGGCCATCGCCGAGGCGGTAGCCCACCTCGCCGCGTCGCCGTTCCGCGACGCCATCCTCGTGCTGCTGGTGCTCGGCTTCGGGCTGAAGATGGGGCTGGTGCCGCTGCATGTCTGGATGCCGCTCGCCCATCCGGTGGCGCCGATGCCGGCCTCCGCCGTGCTGTCGGGCATCATCGTCAAGGCCGGCGTCATCGGCCTCATCCGCTTCCTTCCCTTCGGCGGAGGGCTCGAAGGCGGCGGCCTCGGAGGCTGGGGCGAGGCGCTGATCGGCCTCGGCCTGTTCACCGCCTTCTATGCCGTCGCCATCGGCCTGACCCAGCCGCACCCCAAGGTGGTGCTCGCCTATTCGACGGTGAGCCAGATGGGCGTGGTTGCGGCCGTCGCCGGTGCCGGCCTCGCTTCCGGCAGCCGGGCGACGCCGGTGCTCGCCGCCTTCTATGCCCTGCACCACATGCTGGTGAAGGGCGCTCTGTTCCTCGGTGTCGGGGTGACCGGCAAGGCCGGCGGACGCAGTGCCGGGCCGGTCTTCGCCGTGATGGCGGTGATGGCGCTGTCACTGGCGGGCCTGCCCTTCACCTCCGGCGCGCTGGCCAAATATGTGGTGAAGGATCTGTTCGGCGATGGCGCCGCCGCGCTCGCCGTCACCCTCTCGGCAACCGGCAGCACCCTGCTGATGCTGCATTTCCTGCGCCGCCTCGCCGGACTTGTCGCCGCCGATGCCGGAAAGCGGCCGCCGGCCGGGCTGCTGCTGCCCTTCCTCGCCATGGCCGCCGCCTCCTTCCTCGTCGTCGGGCTGCTGCTGCCCGCGACCGGCGCCAGCTATGCGGCAGCCCTCGCCCCGCAGGCGTTGTGGAAGGCCTGCTGGCCGGTGCTGCTCGGCGGCGCGCTGGCCGTGCTGCTGCACCGCTTCGCGCCCTGCCTGCCGGCGATCCCGCCGGGCGACCTCATCGTGCTCGCCGAGCGCGGATGGCCGGCGGTGCTCCGCCTGGCCGACCGGCTGGAGCGCGCCGACGAAACGCTGCGCCGCTGGCCGGTCGCCGGCGCGCTGCTGCTCCTGCTGCTGCTCGGCCTTGGTGCCGCGATGCAACTATCGGCGGGATTCCACATCCCCGGCGGTTGACGGATACCGCCCGTGCTTGAGCACCGTCCCCGGCTTCGATATCGATGGCCCTCCTGGATCGACGCGTTGGCGGATCGTCCCGCCGGCGAACGGGGCAGCGTTACGAGTATGCAGATCGGACGAGCCAGAACCATGCGGCAGGCGGCAGGGATCACCGCCCGGCTGCTCGCCGTCGCCGTCGCCGGTCTGCTGCTCGCCGGCTGCTCCAGCCGGCCGGTCGGCGTGCTTTCGCCGGTCGTCGAGACCGCACCGGACGCGACCAAGGTCGACATGCTGGTCGCCACCACCCGCGCGCCCTCCGACGATCCGGCCATATTGTTCACCGGCGAGCGCGGCCGGCAGGTGGCGCTGACCTCCTTCGTGGTGTCGATCCCGCCCGACCAGAACCGCCGGGTCGGCGAAGTGCAGTGGCCGCGCCGGCTGCCGCCCAACCCGCAGACCGACTTCGCCACGCTCGAGGCGAAGCCGCTCGACGGCCTCAAGGCGTCGCGCAGTTGGCTGCATCAGCACCTGTCGCCCAGCCGGCGGGTGTTGATCTTCGTGCACGGCTTCAACAACCGCTTCGAGGACGCAGTCTACCGCTTCGCGCAGATCTCCCACGATTCCAAGGCCGACGCGACGCCGGTGCTGTTCACCTGGCCCTCGCGCGCCCGGGTGTTCGACTATCTGTTCGACCGCGAGAGCACCATCTATTCGCGCGACGCCTTCGAGGAGACTGTCTGGGAGATCGCCAACGACCCGGAGGTGAAGGACGTCACCATCATGGCGCATTCCATGGGAGCCTGGCTCGCCATGGAGGGCCTGCGGCAGATGTCGATCCGCCGCGGCAAGCTGCCGCCGAAGATCACCGACGTGATCCTCGCCTCGCCGGATGTCGATGTCGACGTGTTCGCCTCGCAATGGCGCGCGCTGCATCACCCGACGGCGCGCTTCACCGTGTTCACCTCGCAGGACGACCGCGCGCTGCAGGTCTCTCGGCGCATCGCCGGCAGCGTCGACCGGCTCGGCCAGATCAATCCGAGCGACTATTACGCCGAGCTGGAAAAGGCCGGCATCACCGTGGTGGACCTGACGGCTATGCGCTCCGGCGACGTGCTCAACCATGGCCGCTTCGCCGAGTCGCCGGAAGTGGTGCGGCTGATCGGCACCCGCCTCGTCGCCGGCCAGACCGTGACGGATTCCAACATAAGCTTGGGCGACCGCATCGGCGCCGCCGCCATGGGCGTCGGCCAGACGGTGGGCAGCGCTGCCAGTGTCGCCATCAGCGCGCCGATCGCCATCTTCGATCCGGAAACCCGTCGTACCTACGAGGCACAGGTCGACCAGTTCGGCCAGGTAATCAAGAACACCGGCGGCAACCCCGCCCGACAATAGGCCGTGCGGAACGGCCGGGCGCCCACAAGCGCCCGGCCGGACAGTCTCAACGGAGCCGTCGGCTCACCAGCTGCGTACCCAACGGCCCGGCTCGTAGACCCAGGCACCGCGCCGCAGCACCCAGCGCGGGCCGACATAGGTGAAGCCGCGCCGGTTCGGCTCCCAATAGCCCGGCTGCCACACCCAGCCCGGGCCGCGACGCCAGTTCCAGTGGCCCGGCACCCAGGTATAGCCGCGACGCGGAGGCGGCCGCCGCTCGCGGCGCGGCGGGGGCGGCGGCGCCATCGGGCGGGCCTGCGCCTCGGCCTCGCTCGCGGTGCCCAGCGCCAGCGGCGCCAGTGCGGCGGCCGAGAACAGGCCGGCAAGAAGCGAACGTCGATTGATCATCATGTCATCCCTGCATCGAGGCCCCCGGCTCGCCCTTGGCGGGCCCGGAGGCTAAAGCCCATCGCCCGCCAAGGGCGGGTCATGGAGAGAAAGCCCATCGCCCGCGCTCAGCGGGCCATGAAGCCGATGACCACAGCATTGATGATATCGATGAAGAAGGCGGAAACGAGCGGCAGCACGATGAAGGCACGCGTTGCCGGTCCATGCGCCTTGGTCACCGCCGTCATGTTGGCGATGGCGGTCGGGGTCGCGCCGAGGCTGATGCCGGTGAAGCCGGAGGAGATCACCGCCGCCTCGTAATTCTTCCCCATCGCCGGGAAGACGACGAAGATGATGTAGGCGACCGCCGCCACCGTCTGCACCGCAAGTACGATGACGAGGCTGAGGCCGAGCCCGTCCAGCGTCCACAGCTGCATGCTCATCAGCGACATTGCCAGGAAGATGTTGAGCGACAGGTCGGAGATCAGCGCCAGCGCACGGGTGCGCGTGGGCCAGGCGACATGCGGCACCACGCGCGGCACGATATTGGTGAGCAGGATGCCGACCAGCAGGCAGATGACGAATAGGGGCAGTTTGAGCGCCACCTCTTCCATCAGTTCCTCGACGCCGAAGCCGATGAGGATGGCAATGTTCATCACCAGTATGGTGCGCAGCAGGCTGACATGGGTCACCTCGTCACGCGGCGTCCCCTCTTCCTTCTGCGGCACACCGATCAACAGCTCGTCCGTCGGCGGACCGTGCAGCTTGTAGCGGCCGATCAGGTACTTGGCGATCGGACCGCCGGCGAGGCTCGCCACCACCAGCCCGAGCGTCGCCACGGCGATGCCGACCTCCATCGCATTGGCGAGGCCGAAGCGCTGGGCGATCAGCGGTGCCCAGGCGATGGTGGTGCCGTGGCCGCCGATCAGCGAGGCCGAGCCGAGGAACACGGTGACGCCTTCGGGCAGGCCCAGCAGGGCGACGCTGCCGGCGGCGATCAGGTTCTGGATGACGAGATAACTCACCGTGAGCGCCAGCAGGATCAGCAGCGGCCGCCCGCCCGAGATCAGGTCGCTGAGCCGCGCATTGAGGCCGATGCCGGTGAAGAAATACAGCAGCAGCATGTCGCGCGCCGCCAGCGAGAACACGATCTCGGTGTCGAAGAAGCTATAGGCGATCAGCGTCGCCAGCGCGGCCAGCAGGCCACCGGTCACCGCCTCGGGAATGTTGAAACGGCGTAGCGGCTCGAACGCCTTGTTGATGCCGGAGCCGGCGAAGAACACCAGGATGGAGATGGTGAAGGTAAGCAGGCCGGAAATCTGAATCGTCGACATCAGTCCTCACGCATGCTGGCGGCATCGCCGCCCGATCAGAACGATCCGACCGCCGAGCCCAGCACGATCACCGCGACCAGTGCCACGACGGCACCGACGATACCAACCATGACGATGTCGAGATAGCTCTCGCGATGAGTCGTGCCGCAGACCGCCAGCAACGTTACCACCGCACCATTATGCGGCAAGCTGTCCAGCGTGCCGGAGCCGATCACCGCCACGCGGTGCATCAGCGCCGGGTCGAGCCCGGTCTGGCCGGCGATCTGCATGAAGGTCGGGCCGAGCGCATCGAGCGCGATGGTCAGGCCGCCGGAGGCCGAGCCGGTCAGCGCGGCGAGGATGTTGGTGGCCACCGCCAGCGACACCAGCGGGCCGCCCTCGATGCCGAGCACCCATTCGCGCACCAGCTCGAAGGCCGGCAGCGCCGCGACCACGGCGCCGAAGCCGACCAGGCTGGCGACGCTGAACACCGGCAGCACCGAGGCGTTGGCGCCGGCATCGATGGTGGCGCGCAGCCCCGGCAGCCGTCGCCAGTTGATGGCGAGCGCGGTGAGGATGGCGGCGGTGAGCGCCACCGCCACCGACCAAACGCCGCCGACCGCCGCCAGCGAGGTCTCGCCCCAGCGCGGCTCGGCGAGATAGGCGGTGTCGAGATTGGGCAGCACCGCCATCGACATGATGAGGTTGACCACCACCACGACGATCAGCGGCAGCGCCGCCAGCGCGATCGGCGGGTTGGCATAGGCATGCACGCCGTTATGGATCTCGGCGGGATCGAACTCGCGCGCGGTGGTGGCGCGTTCGCGCACCAGCGGATCCTCCGCGGCGGCATCGACCGGCGCCGGCTCGTCGACGCCGAAGCCCTCGCCGGCAAGGCGCGCCCTGGCCTCGGCGCGCCGCAGCCACCACAGGCCGAAGCCGAGCATGATCACCGACGCGAGAATGCCGAGCCCCGGCGCCGCGAAGGGCGTGGTGCCGAAGAACGGCATCGGAATGGCGTTCTGGATCGAGGGGGTGCCGGGCAGCGCCGACATGGTGAAGGTGGAGGTGCCGAGCGCGATGGCCGCCGGCATCAGCCGGCGCGGCACCCCGGCGGCGCGGAACAGCGCGAGGCCCATCGGCGCCAGCACGAAGAAGGCGACGAACAGGCTGACGCCGCCATAGGTGACGAAGGCGCCGGCCAGCACGACGGCGAGCACTGCCCGCTCGGCGCCGAGCTTCTCGGTCATGAAATTGGCGATGGCGGTGACGGAACCGCTGTCGTCCATGATCTTGCCGAACAGCGCGCCGAGCAGGAACAGCGGGAAGAACTGCGCCACGAAGCGCGCCGCGCTGCCCATGAAGGTCTGCGTCCAATGCGCGAGCAGCGGCTCGCCGGCGAAGGCGGCGGCGACCAGCGCGGCGATCGGCGCCAGCAGCAGCACCGACCAGCCGCGGAAGGCCAGCGCGATGAGGAGGCCGAGGCCGACGAGAATTCCGAGGAGCCCCATCGCTCACACCCCTTCGATTAGTTGGTCGATGTCCAGCGTGGAACGCTTGCCGATGTCATCGCCATGGGTATCGAGGAAGGTCTGGGCCGCCTGGCGCCCTTCCTCCCGCAACAGGTCGAGGAATTCCCGCTCGGCGTTGAGCTTGGAGGAGTAGCCGAGCGTCGCCATCACCGGATTGGGCACCATGTGGATGCGCATCTTCGCCCATTGCGCGCCCTCGGAATTACCGGGATCGGCGACCTTGCGCATCAGCGCCATCATGCGCAGCTCCTTCAGCAGCACGGCGTTGAACGACACCTCGTTCAGCCGGCTGAGGATGTCGCGGGCATTGTCCGGCGTGCCTTCGCGCTCGACCGGGTTGATAGGCACCAGAATGGTGTCGTCGGAATCGAGTTCGCGCACCAGCGGCGTCATGGTCGGGTTGCCGGAATAGCCGCCGTCCCAATAGGCCTCGCCGTCGATCTCCACTGCCTGGAACATGGTCGGCAGGCAGGCGGAGGCCAGCAGCACTTCCGGGGTGATCTCGCCATTGCGGAACACCCGGCCGCGCCCGGTGCGCACGCTGGTGGCGGTGATGAACAGCTTGATCGGCGAGGTCTTCAGCAGCTCGAAATCGATCAATTGCTCGAGAATGCCGCGCAGCGGGTTGCTGCCGCCGGGATTGAGGTCGTAGGGCGAGACCAGCCGCGACATCAGGTCCATGGCGATGAACACCGGCGAGCTGTCCAGCGTCCAGCGGCCGAGCAGGCGGTCGAGCGGACCGCGCTGGAACGGGCTGAACCGCGCCGCGTTCGAGACCTCGCCCCAGAAATGCGCCAGCGCCTCGCGGGCCCCCTCGGCCCCGCCCTTGGCATAACCATAGGCCAGTACGGCGGCGTTCATCGCGCCGGCGGAGGTGCCGGAAATGCCGTCTATGGTAAGCCAGCGCTCCTCGAGCAGCCGGTCGAGCACCCCCCAGGTGAAGGCGCCGTGCGAGCCACCGCCCTGCAAGGCGAGATCGACGAGCAGCGGTACGCGCGCTGTGCCGCCGGTAGCTTCGTCTGTCGGTTCCGCCTCGGTCATGTCCCGTCTCCCCGACGTGCCGGAGCCCTGAGCGGCCTCCATCGCGACCGACCATATTCTACCGTCGACGACCGCAACATGATCCGTCGCAACTTTCCACCGCACCGCAGCAAAAATATCGCACCGCGGGGGAACGCCTTCCGGCGAGCGGGCGTTAGCCCCGGCGAACGCGGAGGGGATGCATGCTGACAGTGCGGCGTCTGGCGAACGAGATCGAGAGCACGCTCTATTGGGCCCCGGACTGGCTGATCAGCCTGCTCTTCTTCGCCATCGCCCTGTGCGTCGGCGTCATCGTCCACCGCATCGCCTTCCGGCTTATCACCCGGCTGGTGCGCGACATGGACCTGTTCTGGCGCTCGCTGGTCTCGCGCACCGAGGGTCCGACGCGGCTCGCCGCCATCGTGATCTTTCTCGGCATCGCCGCCCCGGTGGCGCCGCTCAGCCTGCCGCAGACCTTCTATGTCCGCCACATACTGGTGCTGTGCTTCATCACCCTCGTCGCCTGGCTCGCCCACACGGCGCTGCACATCTGGGTGACGGTCTATCTGCGGCGCTTCAAGCTCGATGCCGAGGACAACCTGCTGGCGCGCAAGCACGTCACCCAGACCCGCATCCTGCGCCGGGTGGCGGCGACGGTGATCTTCACCATCGCGCTCTCCGCCTCGCTGATGACCTTCGAGAGCGTACAGCAATATGGCGTGTCGCTGCTCGCCTCCGCCGGCGCCGCCGGCCTGGTGGTCGGCCTCGCGCTGCAGCCTTTCCTGAAGAACCTCATCGCCGGCATCCAGCTCGCCGTTACCCAGCCCATCCGCATTGACGACGCACTGCTGGTCGAGGGGGAATGGGGAAATGTGGAAGAGATCACCTCGACTTACGTGGTGATCCGCATCTGGGACTGGCGCCGCCTGATCCTGCCGCTCAGCTACTTCATCGAGCAGCCGTTCCAGAACTGGACGCGCGAGGGCTCGGCGCTGATCGGCACGGTGATGATCTATCTCGACTACAGCGTACCGGTCGATGCGGTGCGCGCGAAGGTGGAGGAGATCGTCCGCGCTTCGCCGCTCTGGGACCGCAAGGTGGTGAACGTCCAGGTCACCGACTTCAAAGAGAGCGTGATGGAGGTGCGCATCCTGGTCAGCGCCAGCACCTCCGGCCGCACCTTCGACATACGCTGCGAGGTGCGCGAGAAGCTGATCGCCTTCCTGCAGGAAAGCTACCCGGCCGCGCTGCCACGCCTGCGCGCCGAGATCGCCGGGCCGCCGCCCCTCGCCGCGGATCGCCCGCCCGTCGCCCATCTGGCGTCCTGACGGCGGCCTCGGGCAGAATCGGATTTCCCTTCCTCCCCGCCCCGTCTATGCCCTCCGGCAGAGACAGGAGATCGGAATGTTCAGCCTCGACGAACTGGAAGCCGCCGCCGCACAGCTCCATGCGGTGTTCGCGCCGACACCGGCCTATGCCTGGCCGCTGCTCGCGGCGCGCACCGGTGCGCAGCTTTGGGTCAAGCATGAGAACCTCACGCCCA
This sequence comes from Ancylobacter sonchi, assembly GCF_018390695.1. Lineage (GTDB taxonomy): Bacteria > Pseudomonadota > Alphaproteobacteria > Rhizobiales > Xanthobacteraceae > Ancylobacter > Ancylobacter sonchi. The sequence continues at coordinate 423,832 of NZ_JAHBGF010000036.1, forward strand.
CCGGCGCCTTCAAGGTGCGCGGCGGTCTCATCCATGTCGAGCGGCTGGCGCGGGAAAACCTCGCGCCGAATGGCCTCATCTCGGCGACGCGCGGCAATCACGGGCAGTCGCTCGCCTTCGCCGGGCGTCGCTACGGCTTACCGGTCACCATCGTAGTGCCAGAGGGCAACAGCACCGAGAAGAACGCCGCCATGCGCGCGCTCGGGGCGAAGCTGATCGAGCACGGCACCGATTTCGACGCGGCGCGCATTGAGGCGATGCGGCTGGCGCGGCAGGACGGGCTTTATTTCGCGCCGTCCTTCCACGCCGACCTCGTGCGCGGGGTCGCGACCTGGGCGCTCGAACTGTTCCGCCACGCCGGGCCGCTCGACACGCTCTATGTGCCGATCGGCCTCGGTTCCTCGATCTGCGGGGCGATCCTGGTGCGCGACCTGCTCGGCCTCGATACGGAGATCGTCGGCGTGCAAAGCGCCGGCGCGCCGGCCTATGCGCTCTCGCTCGCCGCCGGCCGGCCGGTGGAAACGGAACGCGCCGACACCTTCGCCGACGGCCTCGCCGTGCGCATTCCCGATCCGGCCGCGTTCGCCATCATCGAAAAGGGCGCCGCCCGCATCGTCACCGTGAGCGACGACGAGATCGCCGCCGCCATCCGCGCCTACTGGACCGACACGCACCAGCTGGCCGAAGGCGCCGGCGCCGCCCCGCTGGCCGCGCTGCTCAAGGAGAACGACGCCATGGCCGGCCGGCGGGTGGGGATGCCGCTCAGCGGCGGCAATATCGACCTCGCGCTGTTCCGCAACCGCGTGCTGGCCGGCGGGTGATCGGCATCAGGAAGCCGCCAGCTTCGGCCCGCCGCGGCCGAACAGCCCGAGCACGAGCATGCAGCCGCACACCACCGTCGCCGCGCCGATCATCTGCGGCAGGGAAAGCGGCTCGCCCAGCAGCCCGGCGCCGATCGCGACCGCGACCAGCGTCACCGCAAATTCGACGCTGACCGCCCGCGTGGCACCGATCCGACCCACCAGCCAGAAATACAGCAGATAGGTCAGCCCGCTCATCAGCGCGCCGGCGATGAACAGCAGGAGGTAGTCGAGCGGCAGCGGCGAGCCGGGGACCGGCACCAGGGCCAGCAGCGGCAGCAGCATGGCGCCGCCGGTGAGGAAGGAACCGATGGTCACCTCCCAGGCGCCGACATGCCGAAGCTGGTGGCCGACATAGTTCGATCCCAGAGCCGCGAAAAAGGCGGAGGCCAGCGAGCAGAGGCAGCCGAGGATGAACGAGGCTGTCGGCGGCACGGCGGGAAAGCCGACCAGCAGCACCACTCCGGCGAAGCCGAGCGCCAGCCCCGCCTTGCGCGGCGTGCTCAGCCGCTCGACGCCGGCGACCTGCGCGATCAGCATGGAGAACAGCGGGATGGTGGCGACCAGGATCGCCGACATCGCGGTGCCGATCATCGGCATCGCATAGTTCAGCCCGGCGAGCTGCAGCGCGACGGTGGTCGCGCCGACCACCGCCAGGCGCGACCAGCCGACCGAGAAATCCAGCCGCCGGCGGGTCAGCGCGGCAATGATCAGCAGCGTGCCGGCAGCGACGAAGGCGCGCAGCGTCACCGCCCCGACCCAGCCGAAGGCCTGCACCACCCTGAGCACCACGACGAAGGAGAGGCCCCAGATCACCGCGAGGGCGATGTAGGCGGTCAGATCCTTCGGCTTCATGGAGAGGCTCGCTGCTGGCAGGCGCGGGAACGGTGCCGGTCCGGACGGGTCGGCGCCATGGCGCTAGGGCCAAGCACTCGCGCTGTCAACCCGCGCGCTGTCAGTCTGCCGCTACGTCAGCGCATCCGCACGCCGTGCCCGTGCTCGCCGGGCGGCAGCAGCACCACCCCCGCCTCCTGCAGGGTGCGGATCAGCAGGGTCTCGGTGCCGCGATGCAGCATATGGCGATGCCGCTCGAAATCGCGCACGGTCGAGCGTGAAACTCCGGCGCGGCTCGCAAGACACTCCTGCGTCCAGTCGAGCAGCCCGCGTGCGGCGCGGCATTGTTCAGGCGACAGATCCATCGTTTCCGCCTTGCCTAGGACCGAGCAAATCAACCATAATGGGCGAAATCGCGCAAGATCGAGGGTTTCCCGGCCGGGCGAGGAGGCGGCAAAACCATGTCCAACGGCCAGCTTCTCCTCCTCGCGCTGCTGCTGCCATTCGCGGGGAGTGCGCTCGCCGCCTTTCTTCCCACCCATGCCCGCAACGCCGCAGGTTTCATGGCCGGCGCCATCGCCGTCGCCGGCTGCGGCCTCATCGTCCTGATGTACGGATCGGTTGCGCACGGCGAGCCGGTGCGGCTGGTGCTCGAATGGCTGCCGATGCTCGGCATCAATGTCAGTCTCCGGCTCGACGGCCTCGCCTGGCTGTTCGCGCTGCTCATCTTCGGCATCGGCGCGCTGGTGGTGCTCTACGCCCGCTACTACATGTCGGCCGAGGACCCGGTCCCGCGCTTCTTTTCCTTCCTGCTCGCCTTCATGGGCGCGATGCTGGGCGTGGTGCTGTCGGGCAACCTCGTGCAGATCGTGTTCTTCTGGGAGCTGACCAGCCTCTTCTCCTTCCTGCTGATCGGCTACTGGCACCATACGGCAGCGGCCCGCGACGGCGCGCGCATGGCACTCACCGTCACCGGCGCCGGCGGGCTCTGCCTGCTCGTGGGCGTGCTGCTGATCGGCCGGATCGTCGGCAGCTACGAGCTCGACGAGGTGCTGAACGCCGGCGGCCTCATCCGCTCCAGCCCGCTCTACGTGCCGGTGGTGGTGCTGGTGCTGCTCGGCGCCTTCACCAAGAGCGCCCAGTTCCCGTTCCATTTCTGGCTGCCGCACGCCATGGCGGCGCCGACCCCGGTCTCCGCCTATCTGCATTCGGCGACCATGGTGAAGGCCGGCATCTTCCTGATGACCCGGCTATGGCCGGTGCTGGCCGGAACCGACACCTGGTTCTACCTCGTCGTCCCCGCCGGCCTGATCACGTTGCTGGTCGGCGCCTATTCGGCGATCTTCCAGCAGGACCTCAAGGGGCTGCTCGCCTATTCCACCATCAGCCATCTCGGGCTCATCACCCTGCTGCTCGGCCTCGGCAGCCCGCTCTCGGCGGTGGCGGCGATCTTCCACACCGTGAACCACGCTATCTTCAAGGCGTCGCTGTTCATGGCCGCCGGCATCATCGACCACGAGACCGGCACCCGCGACCTGCGCAAGCTGTCCGGCCTGTTCCGCTACATGCCGTTCACCGCGACGCTCGCCATGGTCGCGGCGGCGGCAATGGCCGGCACGCCGCTGCTCAACGGCTTCCTGTCCAAGGAAATGTTCTTCGCCGAGGCGGTGGAGAACCACACCGGCTCGCTGCTCGACGACAGCCTGCCCTATTGGGCGACGCTGGCCGGCATCTTCAGCGTCACCTATTCGCTGCGCTTCATCACCGGCGTGTTCTTCGGCCCGCCGCCTACCGACCTGCCGCGCATGCCGCACGAGCCGCCGCACTGGATGCGCTTTCCGATCGAGTTCCTGGTGCTGATCTGCCTGCTGATCGGCATCGTGCCGAGCTACACGGTCGGTCCGCTTCTGGCCAATGCCGCGCGCGCCGTCATCGGGCCGGACCTGCCCTATTACAGCCTCGCCATCTGGCACGGCCTCACCTGGGCGCTGGTGATGAGCATCATCGCCATGATCGGCGGCGTGGCGCTGTTCCTCGGGCTGCGGACCTATCTCGACAGCGGCGTCGAAGGCCCGCCTCTGGTGCGCGAACTGAAGGGCCAGCGCATCTTCGAGCGCATGCTGGTCGTGATTTCCTGGCAGCTCGCCCGGACGCTGGAGCGCGCGCTCGGCAGCCGGCGCCTGCAACCGCAATTGCGCATCGTGGTGGTGGTGGCACTCCTCGCCGCCGTCTCGCCTCTCTGGCTGCGTGGCATGGTCGCGGACGGCACGCTGCCGCTCACCGCCTTCGATCCGGCCTTCGCGCTGCTCTGGGCCGTCGGCGCCGGCTGCGCCATCGCCGCTGCCTGGCAGGCGAAATTCCACCGCTTCGCCGCCCTGGTGCTGCTCGGCGGCGCCGGGCTGGTGAGCTCCATCACCTTCGCCTGGCTGTCGGCGCCCGACCTCGCGCTCACCCAGCTGCTGGTCGAGATGGTCACCACCGTGCTGCTGCTGCTCGGCCTGCGCTGGCTGCCCAAGCGCATTGAGGAGACCTATCCCACCAGCCCGCCGCCCTCCGTGCTGGTGCGCCGCTACGCCGACCTCGCCATCGCCACCTTCGTCGGCATCGGCATCGCCATCATCTCCTATGCCATGATGACGCGCCCGCTCGGCGAGAGCGTCTCGCGCTACTTCGTCGAGCGCGCCTATATCGGCGGCGGCGGCACCAATGTCGTCAACGTCATACTGGTCGATTTCCGCGGCTTCGACACGCTGGGCGAAGTGGTGGTGCTCTGCCTGGTCGGCCTCACCGTCTATGCGCTGCTGCGCCGCTTCCGCCCAGCGCTGGAAAGCATCGAGGCGCCCGAGCAGCAGCGCCTTCAGGACGAGTATGACGAGGCCGCGCCCGACCGCACGCCGGGCGACACGGTGGCGGACTATCTGTGGATCCCGCGCCTGGTCATGCAGTGGCTGTTCCCGGTGATCGCCACCTTCGCGGTCTACCTGTTCATGCGCGGCCACGATTTGCCGGGCGGCGGGTTTGCCGCCGGCATCACGCTGTCGATCGCCTTCATCGTGCAGTACATGGCCGCCGGCACCCGCTGGGTGGAGGACCATCTGCGCGTGCTGCCGCTGCGCTGGATGGGCTTCGGCCTGCTGATCGCCGGCGCGACCGGCGCCGGCTCCTGGTGGTTCGGCTATCCCTTCCTCACCACCCATGCGCGCTATCTCGACTGGCCGATCGTCGGCAAGTTCCCGGTGGCGAGCGCGCTGATGTTCGATCTCGGCATCTTCGCGGTGGTGGTCGGCGCCACGGTGCTCATGCTGGTGGCGCTGGCGCACCAATCGCTGCGCCGCACGCGGTCGAGCCGCACGGCGGAGGGAGACTAGATGGAAATCGTGCTCGCCATCGGCATCGGCGTCTTCGCCGGCTCGGGCGTGTGGCTCCTGCTGCGCCCGCGCACCTATCAGGTCATCATCGGCCTTTCGCTGATATCCTACGCGGTGAACCTGTTCATCTTCAGCATGGGCCGGCTGAAGGTCGGCGCGCCGCCGATCCTGCCGGGCCCGGGCGTCGGCGATCCCGCCACCATGGCCGATCCCACCCCGCAGGCGCTGGTGCTCACCGCCATCGTCATCGGCTTCGCCATGACCGCGCTGTTCCTCGTGCTGCTGCTGGCGGCGCGCGGCCTCACCGGCACCGACCACGTCAACGGGCGGGAGGATTGATGGTCCGTTCGCTCGCCGACCATCTGGTGATCGTGCCGATCCTGCTGCCGCTGGTGGTGGGCGCGGCGATGCTGCTGTTCGACGAGCGGCGTCGCCGGCTGAAGATGACGCTGAGCCTCGCCACCGTCACCGCCCTGCTGGTGATCGCGGTGACGCTGCTGATCCGCGCGGCCACCATCGACACCGATGGCGACGCGACAGTCATCGTGTACCCGCTCGGCAACTGGCCGGCCCCGTTCGGCATCGTGCTGGTGGTGGACCGGCTGTCGGCGCTGATGCTGGTGCTGACGTCGGTGCTCGGCCTGAGCAGCCTGCTCTACGCGCTCGCCCGCTGGCACAAGGCCGGGCCGCGCTTCCACACGCTGTTCCTGTTGCTGCTCACCGGGCTCAACGGCGCCTTTCTGACCGGTGACCTGTTCAATCTGTTCGTGTTCTTCGAGGTGCTGCTCGCCGCCTCCTACGGGCTGGTGCTGCACGGCTCGGGCACGGCGCGGGTGAAGGCCGGGCTGCACTACATCCCGGTCAACCTCGTCGCCTCCTCGCTGTTCCTCATCGGCGTGGCGATCATCTACGGCGTCACCGGCACGCTGAACATGGCCGACCTCGCCCGGCTGGTCCCCTCGCTGAACATCGACGAGCGGGCGCTGTTCGAGACCGGCGCGGCCATCCTCGGCATTGCCTTCCTGATCAAGGCCGGCATGTGGCCGCTGTGCTTCTGGCTGCCGACCACCTATGCCGCCGCCTGCGCGCCGATCGCCGCCATGTTCGCCATCATGACGAAGGTGGGCATCTATGTGATCCTGCGGCTGTTCCTGCTCTGCTTCGGCGGCGAGGCGGGCAACTCGGCCGGTTTCGGCGCCGACTGGCTGTTCTTCGGCGGCATGGCGACCATTGCCTTTGGCGGCATCGGCGTGCTGGCGTCGCAATCGATGCTCCGCCTCGCGGGCTACAGCGTGCTGGTGTCGTCGGGCACCATCCTGGCCGCCATCGGCACCACCAACAGCGCGGTGATCTCCGGCGCCCTGTTCTATCTCATCACCTCGACCCTCTCGATCTCCGCCTTCTTCCTGCTGATCGAACTGATCGAGCGCGGCCGCGACGCCGGCGCCGACGTGCTGGCGGTCACCATGGAGGCCTATGGCGACGGCGAGAGCGACGAGGAGGAGGACGACGACGAGGGCGAGGTCGGCGTGGCGATCCCGGCCACCATCGCGTTGCTGGGCGGCGCCTTCGTCGCCTGTACCGCTCTGCTCGCCGGCCTGCCGCCCCTGTCGGGCTTCGTCGGCAAGGTCGCGATGCTCTCGGCGCTGATCAACGAGGCGGGATCGATCTCCATCGCCAACTGGGTGCTGATCACCCTCCTGATGTTCACCGGCTTCGCGACGCTGATCGCCATGACCCGTACCGGCATCCGCACGCTGTGGATGCCGGGTGAAGGCGCCATCCCGCGCGTGCGGGCGGTGGAGGCGGCGCCGGTCGGCGCGCTGCTGGCGCTCTGCATGCTGCTTACCGTGTTCGGCGGCCCGGCGATGCGCTACATGGATGCCACCGCGCAGATGCTCTACTGGCCGCAGGAATATGCCCGCGACATCCTCGGCATCGCGCCGGCCGGCACGGTACCGCTGCGACCCACCACCGGGACGGGAGGCAAGCCATGAACCGCCCCTCGGGCCTGTTGCGCCGGGTCGTTCCCTTCCCGCTGCTGTTCCTGGCGCTGCTCGCCATGTGGCTGCTGCTGCAGCAGTCACTGGCGCCCGGGCACATCGTGCTCGGCTCGCTGGTCGCCCTCGGCGCCACCTGGGTGATGACTGCGCTGGATCCCCAGCCTGCCCGGCTGAAGCGGCCGACGGCGATGCTGCGCCTCGCCCTGCGGGTCCTGGTCGACGTGTTCCGCTCCAATCTCGCCGTCGGCACCATTATCCTGCGCGGCAACCGGCACAGCGACCATGCCGGCTTCATGACGGTGCAGCTCGACCTGCGCAACGAGTACGGCCTTGCCGTGCTGGCCATCATCCTCACCTGCACTCCGGGTACGCTGTGGGTCAATCACGACCCGACGCGCGGCACGCTGCTGCTGCATGTGCTCGACCTCGTCGACGAGCAGAGCTGGATCGACCTCATCAAGCATCGCTACGAGCGCCTGCTGATGGAGATATTCGAATGACCCCGCCGCTCGAAATCCTCATCCTCGGCTGGTCGCTCACGCTCGCACAGCTGTTGATCGGCCTCGCCATGAGCTGCGCCGCCTATCGCATTCTCATCGGCCCGCGGGCGCAAGATCGCATCCTCGGGCTCGACACCTTCTATGTGAACGCGATGCTGCTGCTGCTCACCATCGGCATCCGCTCCGGCACCACGCTCTATTTCGAGGCGGCACTGGCGATCGGACTGCTTGGCTTCTCCGGCACGGTGGCGCTCGCCAAGTTCCTCATGCGCGGCGAGGTGATCGAATGAGCAACGCTCCGCTCCTGCCGCTCTGGGCCGCGATCCTCGTCGGCACCCTCGTGGTTCTCGGCGCCGCGATCGCGCTGATCGGCTCCATCGGCCTGCTGCGGCTGAACAGCTTCTATGCCCGTGTCCACGCCCCCACCCTCGGCGCCACCCTCGGCGTCGGCGGCATATTGATCGGCTCGATGGTTTGCTTCAGCGTCCTGCAGAGCCGGCCGCTGATCCATGAGGTGCTGATCGCGCTCTTCGTCACCATCACCACCCCGGTGACGCTGATGCTGCTCGCCCGCGCCTCCCTTCACCGCGACCGCGTCGAGGGCAACCCCGAGGTGCCGCAAAGCGACCTTGCCTCGCTGGAGCGCCGCGACGGCTGAGGCTCAGTGCGTGCTGAGCAGCCGGCGATACAGCGTCGAGCGGTTGATGCCGAGCGCCCGCGCCGCCTTCGAGACATTGCCGCCATGGACATCGAGCGCGCGCCGCATCGCCGCGAGTTCGATGGCGTCGAGATCGACCGGCTCGGCTGCGACGGGAGACGCCGCCGCAGGCCCGCGCTCCTGCCCCACGCGCACTGGGGCTGCGACTTCCTCCGGCAGCAGATCGGAACCGACCAGCTGACCGGGCTCGGCCAGAGCAGCGAGCATCCGGAGCGCGCCGACAAGCTGGCGGAAATTGCCCGGCCAATCATAGGCGGCCAGCCGCTGCTCGCATTCGGCGGCAAGGACCAGCCGCTCGTCCCGGGCCGCCCGCCGCCACAGCGCGCGCACCGTGGCCAGCCGCTCCGGCAGGTCCCGCACCGCCGGCAGCTCGATCGTGTAGTGCGCGATGCGGAAATACAGGTCCGAGCGGAACGCCCCGCTGTCGACGAGGCTCTTCAGGTTGCGATGGGTGGCGCAGACCAGTGCGAAATCCACCCCCACCGGCCGTCCCCCGCCCAGCGGCAGCACCTGATGATCCTGCAGGACCCGCAGCAGGCGGGACTGCAACGCAAGCGGCATGTCGCCGATCTCGTCGAGGAACAGCACGCCGCCCTCCGCCTCGCGCAGCAGGCCCTTGCGGCCATGGCGGCGGGCGCCGGTAAAGGCCCCCTCCTCATAGCCGAACAGCTCGGCCTCGATCAGCGTCTCCGGGATCGCCGCGCAGTTCACCGCCACGAAGGGCCCGGCCGCGCGGGGGCCCCTGCGATGCACCTCCCGCGCCGCCATCTCCTTGCCAGTGCCGGTCTCGCCCTGGATCAGCACGGGGACCCCGGCATCGGTCATCTTCACGGCGCGCAGCAGAGCACGCTCGTCTTCCGCGCGCAGCAGCAATTCGCCGAATTGCGGCAAGCCGCGCGGCGCGACACTGGTACGTACCGGGCCGCGCGACGGAACCGCCGCCTCGCCATCCAGCCGGCCGAACAGCACCCGTCCGCCCGCCGCCTCGATCTCGGCGATGCCCGCCTCCTGCGGCAGCCTCTCGACCAGTTCGTCGAGGCTGCGATGGCCAAGCGCCGACCAGTCGATGTCGAACAGGCCGAGACCATGGCGGTTCGCCGCCACCAGCCGCTCGCCGTCGAACACCAGCACGCCCTCGCGTGCGGTGCCGAGCAACGCCCGGTCGACGCCGAGGCGCAGCACCCTGAGGCCGGAAAACCCTTCGTCGAAGAAACGGTGCTCGATCTGCTCGGCGGCGAGGCGGACCAGCCCAAGCGCGTGGCGATGATCCACCGCCGCCGGCCCGGAAAGATCGAGCACGCCCACCGCGCGACCGAACGGGTCCATGATCGGCGCGGCCGAGCAGCTCAATATGCCGTGCGGGTCGAAATAGTGCTCGCCGCCATGCACGGCGATCGGCCGCCCCTCCAGCAGCGCCGTGCCCACCGCATTGGTGCCAGTCGCCGTCTCGCTCCAGTCCACCCCGGGCCGGAGCGCCACCTGCGCCGCGCGCGAGGCGAAGGCGGTATGGCCTCGCGATTCCAGGATCAGCCCGGACGCGTCGGTAAGGATGACGACGCAGCCGGTCTGCATCGCCTCGGCGTAGAGGCTCTCGATCTCCGGCCGGCTCAGCTGCCGCAGTCGCTCATTGCGCTCGCCCGCCTGGCGCAGTTCGCCCGCCGTCAGCGGAACCAGCGAGGGCAGCACCTGGTTGTCGAGGCCGAGATCGGCGCATCGCCGCCACGAGCGCAGGATCGGTTCGGCGACCAGCGATTGCGGCGGCCGCCCCTCATTGAAGAACTGCCGGCGGGCGGTGGAAACCGCTCTCGAAACCGTGTCGGCTCGCATAGGCTCCTCCCGGAGTGTCGCATTGTGCAACACATGTTCTTAGTTATTGTCGTTCTCTCCGACAGTTGTGGCAAAGTTCCGGCGCGCGGTCCACACCCATTGTTTTGAAACCAATGTGAACTGAATTCTTAGGCCAATGGTTTCAATATTTTGCCGTGTCGCGTCAACGATTTTGTGCGCCGCGACAAAGCTCTGGCACAGGCGGTGCAATCAAGGGTCCACCCAACCCGGGAGGAATCCAAATGAACAAGCCAGAAATCGCCATCACCCGCCAGTCGCCCTTCAAGGCCCGCTACGGCAACTATATCGATGGCCGGTTCGTCGAACCGGTGAACGGCCGCTATTTCGACAACACCTCGCCGATCACCGGCGGCAAGATCTGCGAGATCGCCCGCTCCGACAAGGACGACATCGAGCTCGCCCTCGACGCCGCCCACAAGGCCAAGGACGCCTGGGGCAAGACCTCGGCCGCCGAGCGCGCCCGTATCCTCAACCTGATCGCCGACCGCATGGAGGAGAACCTCGACACCATCGCGCTCGCCGAGACCTGGGATAACGGCAAGCCGATCCGCGAGACCACCGCGGCCGACATCCCGCTCGCCATCGATCATTTCCGCTACTTCGCCGCCTGCGTGCGTGCGCAGGAAGGCGCGCTGTCCGAGATCGATCACGACACCGTCGCCTATCACTATCATGAGCCGCTCGGCGTGGTCGGCCAGATCATCCCGTGGAACTTCCCGATCCTGATGGCGGTGTGGAAGCTCGCCCCCGCTCTCGCGGCCGGCAATTGCGTGGTGCTGAAGCCCGCCGAGCAGACCCCCGCCAGCATCCTGCTGCTGCTGGAACTGGTCGGCGACCTCCTCCCGCCCGGCGTCCTCAATGTCGTCAACGGCTTCGGCCTCGAGGCCGGCAAGCCGCTCGCCTCCAACCCGCGCATCGCCAAGATCGCCTTCACCGGCGAGACCACGACGGGCCGGCTGATCATGCAGTATGCCAGCCAGAACCTGATCCCGGTGACGCTGGAGCTCGGCGGCAAGTCGCCGAACATCTTCCACAAGGACGTCACCGCCGAGGACGACGACTTCTTCGACAAGGCGATCGAAGGCTTCGTGATGTTCGCGCTGAACCAGGGCGAAGTCTGCACCTGTCCCTCGCGCGCGCTCATCCACGAGAGCATCTATGACCGCTTCATGGAGCGGGCGCTGAAGCGTGTCGAGGCCATCGTGCAGGGCTCGCCGCTCGATCCGGCGACGATGATCGGGGCGCAGGCCTCCTCCGAGCAGCTGGAGAAGATCCTCTCCTATATCGACATCGGCAAGCAGGAGGGCGCGCAGGTGCTCACCGGCGGCGGGCGCAACGAGCTCGGCGGCGACCTGGCCGGCGGCTACTATGTGAAGCCGACCGTGTTCAAGGGTCACAACAAGATGCGCATCTTCCAGGAGGAGATCTTCGGGCCGGTCGTGTCCGTGACCACCTTCAAGGACGAGGACGAGGCGCTCTCCATCGCCAACGACACGCTCTACGGCCTCGGCGCCGGCGTGTGGAGCCGCGACGGTAACCGCGCCTATCGCTTCGGCCGCGCCATCCAGGCCGGGCGCGTGTGGACCAACTGCTACCACGCCTATCCGGCCCATGCGGCCTTCGGCGGCTACAAGCAGTCCGGCATCGGGCGCGAGACCCACAAGATGATGCTCGACCACTACCAGCAGACCAAGAACCTGCTGGTCAGCTACTCGCCGAAGAAGCTCGGCTTCTTCTGAGCCTGATTTTCTGACCGCCCGTCACGCGGGGTCAGATCAAGGATCGGCGGGATGGAATGCGCTTCCATCCCGCCGGAACCATGGTGGCCGGCGCATCCGGTGCCGGCGCAAACGGAGATGAGAGCGTTCATGGCAAAGACGATGAAAGCGGCGGTAGTCCGCGCATTCGGCAAGCCCCTCGTCATCGAGGAGGTGCCGGTTCCCGAGCCCGGCCCGGGCCAGATCCAGGTCCGAATCCAGGCGTCGGGCGTGTGCCACACCGATCTTCATGCCGCCGAAGGCGACTGGCCGGTGAAGCCGAACCCGCCCTTCATCCCCGGCCATGAGGGCGTGGGCTACGTCTCCGGCGTGGGCGCCGGCGTCAAGCATGTGAAGGAAGGCGACCGTGTCGGCGTGCCCTGGCTCTACACCGCCTGCGGTCATTGCCCCCACTGCCTCGGTGGCTGGGAGACGCTGTGCGAGGAGCAGCAGAACACCGGCTATTCGGTGAATGGCGGCTTCGCCGACTATGTGATCGCCGATCCCAATTATGTTGGCCATCTGCCGGCCAATGTCGGCTTCGTCGACATCGCCCCGGTGCTGTGCGCCGGCGTCACGGTCTATAAGGGCCTGAAGATGACCGACACCAAGCCGGGCGACTGGGTGGTGATCTCCGGCGTCGGCGGCCTCGGCCACATGGCCGTGCAATATGCCCGGGCCATGGGCCTCAACGTCGCGGCGGTCGACATCGCCGACGACAAGCTCGACCTCGCCCGCAAGCTCGGCGCCGCCGTAACCGTCAACGTGCGGGAGCAGGATCCGGTCGCGGTGCTGAAGAAGGAGATCGGCGGCGCTCATGGCGTGCTCGTCACCGCCGTCTCGCCCAAGGCGTTCAGCCAGGCGCTCGGCATGATGCGTCGCGGCGGCACGCTGGTGGCGAACGGGCTGCCGCCCGGCGCCTTCGACCTGCCGATCTTCGACATGGTGCTGAACGGCACCACGGTGCGCGGCTCCATCGTCGGCACCCGGCTCGACCTTCAGGAATCGCTCGAATTCGCTGCCGAGGGCAAGGTGAAGGCGACGGTGGAGCGGGGCAAGCTCGAGGACATCAACGACATCTTCGCCCGCATGCATGCTGGCAAGATCGACGGCCGCATCGTGCTCGACATCGCCGCCTGAGCAGACCGGGATGCCGGGCGGCATCCCGCTGCCCGGCTTCTCGCAGCGACGGCCCGCACCCGGCCTCGCGCTTGCCGGCGGAGCGTTCGAGGCCCATCTTCGCAGGACCAGCCGCCGCGCCACACTAACAAGACGCCCGCGGCGATGAACGGGAGGAGACCATGACCGACGCCCTCACCGCCGATCCGCCGGTTGCCGCCGACATGATCCCGCGCGTCCTCGCCACCGATGCGGCTCTGGCGCTCATCGCAGAACTGCGCGGCGAATACGGGCCGGTGCTGTTCCATCAGTCCGGCGGCTGCTGCGACGGCTCCTCGCCGATGTGTTACCCACAAGGCGACTACATCGTCGGCGACGAGGATGTGCGGCTCGGCGAGATTGGCGGCGCGCCCTTCTACATGAGCCCGTCGCAATTCGACTATTGGCAGCACACCCAGCTGATCATCGACGTCGTGCCCGGGCGCGGCGGCATGTTCAGCCTGGAGAATGGACGCGGCGTGCGCTTCCTCACCCGCTCCCGCCTGTTCACCGACGCCGACCTCGACCACCTCGCGCCCCTCGGTCGCGGCGCCGCGGCGTAGCCGGCGCAGGCACCGCCGATCCCTCAGCGCGGCGTCAGCGCGGTGACCGCCAGCGCCGTCGCCGCCGCGCGGTTCTCGACGCCGATCTTCGAATAGATCTGCTCCAGATGCTTGTTCACCGTGCGCGGCGACAGGCCGAGGATCTCGCCGATATCGCGATTCGCCTTGCCGCGCGCCAGCCACATCAGCACCTCCGCCTCGCGCAGCGTGAGGTTGAGCCTGGCCTTGAGCACCTGTTCGGGCGCCAGTCCTTCATCCTCGACGATGCGCAGCAGCAATTCGTCCGGCCCGATCTGCCCGACATAGGACAGGCGCAGTCGCCGGGCCGAGCCCTCCACCGGCAGGTCGATCGCCTCGCGGCCAGCCCCCGGCGCGCCGTCGCTGCGCCGGTTGGCCAGCCAGCGGCGCACCGCTTCCGGCAGCAGAAAGGCGTCGCCGGGCGGCGAGACGGTGATGGCGGTGAGCAGAGCGGTCGCCTGCGGCGTGCTCCACAGCACCCGCCCCTGCGCGGTGGACGACATGAGGAAGCGGCCGGACGCGTCGAGCGCCGCCCGCGCGCTGTGCGTCTGCCGCGCATTGGCGAGGTGCACGCGGATGCGGGCGATCAGCTCGAAGGGTGAGATCGGCTTGGTGACGTAGTCGACGCCGCCGGCCTCCAGCCCCTTCACGATCTGCTCGGTTTCCGACAGGCCGGTCATGAAGATCACCGGCACATGGGCGATCGCCTTGTTGGCCTTCAACCGGCGACAGGTCTCGAAACCGTCCATGCCCGGCATCATCGCGTCCATCAGGATGACGTCGGGGGTGATGCGCTCGACGAGGGCGAGCGCGTTGGCTCCCTCCACCGCGACCAGCACGGTGGCGCCGGCGGCTTCCAGCGCATCGGTCAACAGGCTCAGGGTTTCGGGCGAATCGTCCACCACAAGGACGATGTCGCGGCGCTCCACGCTATGCATCATCGCTGCGCAACGCCTCCAGTACGGCCATGTATTGCTTGAGGTCGAACGTGTCCATGAGGTCCCGCATATGCGAGACGAAGGCGCCGTTTTCCGGCGAGGCGGCCTCGATCTCGGCCAGCTTGGCCTGGATGCCGCGCACGTAGCCGATCTCGCCGAGCTTCATCAGGTCCTCGATATGTCCGCCCGCCGGCGGGCGCAGCGAGGCCGGGGCCACCGGCGCCGGCGGCACGACCTGGCCTTCGACGATCCATGTGAGCTCCAGCAGCCTCTCCAGTTTCTCCAGCAACGCGGCGAGTTGCACGGGCTTGGCCATCTGGTCGTCATGGCGCCGCGCGTCGAGCCCCTCGCCGATGATCTCGCCGGCATTGGCGGAAATCATCAGCACGCGCAGCCGCACGAAGCCTTCGTCGCGCAGCTGACGCACCACCTCCCAGCCGTTCAGGCCCGGCATGGAAATGTCCAGCAGCACGAGGTCCGGCTCCCACTGCCGCACCATCTGCAGCGCCGCCACGCCGTCGGCGGCGGCGAGCACGGTGAAGCCGAGCGGCACCAGCACCTCGTGCATCAGGTCGCGATGCGCGCTGTCATCGTCGGCCACCAGCACGGTGCGCCGCCGCCCGGCATAGCCGGCGATCCGCCGATGCGGGATGGCGGTGTTCCGGCTCGGCCGCGGCACCTCCGACAGCATGAGCTTCACCCGGAAGACGCTGCCGGCCCCCGGCACGGAGGTCAGCGAGATCTCGCCGCCCATGATCTCGGTGAGCAGCTTGGTGATGGTCAGGCCAAGGCCGATGCCGGCGGTGGAATAGGTGCCGGCCCGCTCGCCGCGCTCGAAAGGTTCGAAGATGCGCTTGTGGTCGGCCTCGGGAATGCCGATGCCGGTGTCCTCGACCTCGAATTCGGCCACCTGGTTGCGATAGGTGATGCGCAGCGCCACCCGGCCGGAATGGGTGAACTTGATGGCGTTGGACAACAGGTTGATGAGGATCTGCCGCAGCCGCTTCTCGTCGGTGTAGACCACCATCGGCAGCCGCTCCGGCCGGACATAGACGAAATCGATGCCCTTGGCGGTCGCCTGCAGGCGGAACATGTCGACCAGTTGGTCGAGGAAATCGCCGATGCGCACCTCGTCGCGGGTGAGGTGCAGCCGCCCGGCCTCGATCTTGGAAATGTCGAGCAGCCCGTCGATGAGCCCGGAGAGATGCTCGGCCGAACGCCGCATCACCCGGATCGAGTCGCGCCGGTGCGAGGGAATGGCCGCGTCGCGCTCCAGTAGCTGCGCATAGCCGAGAATGGCGTTGAGCGGCGTGCGCAGTTCATGGCTGATGCCGACGACATAACGGCTCTTGGCGAGGTTTGCCGCCTCCGCCACCTCCTTGGCCTTCTGCAACTTGGCATCGGTGCGCTTGTGCGCCTCGATCTCGCGCATCAGCAGAGCGGTCTGCCGGTTGCTTTCCTCCTGCGCGACGCGCCGGCTCTCCTGCGCCAGCACGAACAGCCAGGCGGCGACGCCGGCGATGATCAGGAGGATGAAATAGAGGGTGAACAGCATGCCGCCGATCGCCTCGCGCTCGGCGGGCGGCGACAGCGCGGCCTGGAAATAGATCACCCCGAGAATGGCGCCGATCACCACCGCCAGCAGCGACAGCACGCCGATATAGTGGCCGAGCCGCGAATTGATGCGCGCCACCGCCCAGACCGGCAGCGTTGCCCGCAGCATGGCGAGGATCTGGTCGGGGAAGCGCGCCTCTTCCTTGCAGCGGTCGTGACAGCGCGCATCGAGCGAGCAGCACAGCGAGCAGATCGGCCCGGCATAGACCGGGCAGTGCGCCATGTCCTCCGGCTCGAACTTGTGCTCGCAGATGCAGCACTTCAGCGTGCTGCGCCCCTCCCACTTCTTGGACGCCTGGCGGGCGAGGTAGTAGCGCCCGCCGGTGCCCCAGGCGACGCCGCAGGCGGTGACGAAGGAGACCACCAGCGCGACGAAGGGGGCGAAGGCCTGCAGCGCCGCGCCGAACAGGCCGGCAAAGGCGAGCACCGCGATGCCGGTGCCGGCCATCACCGCCGCGACGCCCACCGGGTTGATGTCGTAGAGATGCGCCCGCTTGAACTCGATGCCGGGCGGGCTCCAGCCCATCGGCTTGTTGACGACCAGGTCGGCTACCAGCGCCGCCACCCACGCCACCGCCACGATGGCGTAGAGGCCGAGGATCTGCTCCAGCACCTTGTAGATGCCAAGCGCCATCAGCATCAGCGCGATGGTGACGTTGAACACCAGCCACACCACCCGGCCGGGATGGCTGTGGGTCAGCCGCGAGAAGAAGTTCGACCAGGCGATCGAGCCCGCATAGGAATTCGTCACGTTGATCTTCAGCTGGGCGAGGATGACGAACAACCCGGTGGCCACCAGCGCCGCCTGCGGCGACAGCCCGATCTCGAAGGCGACGAGATACATCTGCGTCGGCTCGGCCGCGTGGACGAAGGGCACGCCATGGGTCAGCGCGAAATAGGCGAGGAAGGAGCCCGCCAGCATCTTCAGCCCGCCGACGACGATCCAGCCCGGACCGGCCGACAACAGCGCGAGCCACCACACCATGTTACGGGCCGCCGCGCTACGCCCGGGCGCCCGCCGGGGCAGGAAGCGCAGGAAATCCACCTGCTCGCCGATCTGCGCCACCAGCGCGAAGATCACCGTCGCCGCCCCACCGAACAGCAGCGGATCGAAGGAACCGTCCGCCGCGCCGAGCCGGCCGGCATAGCGCGTCCATGCATCCAGCGAATCCCCGCCGGCATAGATCACGAAGGCAAGCGGCACGATGTTGAGCAGGACCCAGGCCGGCTGGGTCCAGAGCTGGAAGCGGCTGATGAAGGTGATGCCGTGCGTCACCAACGGAATCACCGCCAGCGCGCTGACGAAATAGCCGACCATCAGTGGCACGCCGAAGCACATCTCCAGCGCCAGCGCCATGATCGCCGCCTCGATGGCGAAGAACAGATAGGTGAAGGAGGCGTAGATCAGCGAGGTCAGCGTCGAGCCGATATAGCCGAAGCCGGCTCCGCGGGTGAGCAGGTCGATGTCAACGCCGTATTTCGCCGCGTAGTAGCTGATCGGCAGGCCGGTGGCGAAGATCAGCGCGCAGACGACCAGGATGGCCGCCACGGCATTGTGGAAGCCATAGGTGAGCGTCACCGCACCGCCGATCGCCTCCAGCGCCAGGAACGACACCGCCCCGAGCGCGGTGTTGGCGACGCGCAGCGCCGACCAGCGCCGCGCGCTCTTGGCGGTGAAGCGCAGCGCGTAGTCTTCCAGCGTCTCGTTGACGACCCACTGGTTGTAGCGGCGTCGCACGCGCACGATCTTCTGCTCGGCCGCCATGGTTTCCCGCCTCGCCGCCTCGACGCCCGACATGCCTCCTGCTTCCTCCCACGCCACGTTCTGCCGCCGGCCTCGTCCGGGCCGGTCGCACGCCAGCAAGAAACGCACCACGCACGCATGGATTGCATCGCGCACTCACGCACTCCGTGAACGCGATCCATGAACTCGTGCCGAAATGGAAAATGAAAACGCCGGCAGGCCATGCCGACATCTGCCTTTTCCCACCATCCGAAAAGTAGAACCTCCACACCTCCCGCGCGCACTCCTGCGCGCGCGCGTAAAAAAGAACGTCCGGTTCGTCGGAACCTGTTCCACCAAGCTCGCAGACATGGTGAGGCTGGTGCCCGCAAACCCCTATACGTCAATCGACGTATTGCTGCCGCAGCTGATCACTCCCCACGATCAGGCCAACACAAGCACATCGGGAAGCTTGTTAAGGCCACGTCAAACCCGTGGAGGGGATCGCATGTCTTCGCATAATGACGGATCGGATAATTTTTCTTCGACGCGCCGTAGACTTCTGAAAGGTCTCGCGGCCCTTCCCGCCGCGCCTCTGCTTTCATCGACGGCGCTGTTTTCTTCCCAAGCCTTCGCCCAGGCGCCGGCAACCTCGGCCGTCAACACCACTGGCCTTGCCGTGACCGACACGGAAGTTACCGTCGGCATCCTGCACTCCGTCACCGGTACCATGGCGATCTCGGAGACCGGCTCGGTGCAGGCCGAGAAGCTCGCCATCGAGCAGATCAACGCCATGGGCGGCGTGCTCGGCCGCAAGATCAAGTTCATCCAGGAGGACGGCGCGTCCGACTGGCCGACCTTCGCCGAGAAGGCCAAGAAGCTGCTGGTCAACGACAAGGTCGCCGCCGTCATGGGCTGCTGGACCTCGGCCTCGCGCAAGGCGGTGCTGCCGGTGTTCGAGCAGTATAACGGCATGCTCTACTACCCGACCTTCTATGAAGGCCTGGAGCAGTCGAAGAACGTCATCTACACCGGCCAGGAAGCCACCCAGCAGATCCTCGCCGGCCTCGACTGGGTCAACAAGACCAAGGGTGCCAAGAGCTTCTACCTCATCGGCTCGGACTATATCTGGCCGCGCACCTCGATGAAGATCGCCCGCAAGCACATCGAGGCGCATCTCGGCGGCAAGGTGGCGGGCGAGGAATATTTCCCGCTCGGCCACACCCAGTTCAACTCGGTGATCAACAAGATCAAGCTGACCAAGCCGGACGTGATCTACTGCGCGGTGGTCGGTGGCTCCAACGTCGCCTTCTACAAGCAGCTCAAGGCCGCCGGCATCGACCTCAACAAGCAGACGCTGCTCACCATCTCGGTCACCGAGGACGAGATCGACGGCATCGGCGGCGACAACATCGCCGGCGCGTATAGCTGCATGAAGTACTTCCAGTCGCTCGACAATCCGAACAACAAGGACTTCGTCGCCGCCTTCAAGAAGATGTGGGGCGAGAAGACCGTGATCGGCGACGTGACGCAGGCCGCCTATCTCGGCCCGTGGCTGTGGAAAATGACCGTCGAGAAGGCCGGCTCCTTCGACGTCGACAAGATCGCCGAGGCCTCGCCCGGCATCGAGTTCACCAAGGCGCCGGAAGGCTACGTCAAGATCCACCCGAACCACCATCTGTGGTCGAAGACCCGCGTCGGCCAGGCGCAACTCGACGGCCAGTTCAAGGTGGTGTTCGAGACGCCCGACCTCATCGAGCCGGATCCGTTCCCCAAGGGCTACCAGTGATCGGCTGATGCTTCCGCCCGGAGAGGGTTCGCCCTCTCCGGGGCTCTTTCGGTTGTCGAGGACCGCGCCATCGGGCGCACGCCGGGGGATTCCTGATGTTTTCCGACTATTCGCTGGCCGAGCTCAGCTCCATCTTCATGATGCAGGGTTTCGCCGGGCTCATCCTGTTCTCGGTCTTCGTGCTCATGGCTCTCGGCCTCGCCATCATCTTCGGCCAGATGGGCGTCATCAACATGGCGCATGGCGAGTTCATGATTCTTGGCGCCTATGTCACCTATTTCACATCACAGTTCTTCCTGAACTACCTGCCGTCACTGTTCGGCATCTACTTCTTCATCGCGATGATCCTCGCCTTCCTCGCCTCCGGAGCGCTCGGCATGGCGACGGAATGGCTGATGATCCGCCATCTCTACAAGCGACCGCTCGACACGCTGCTCGCCACCTGGGGCCTCAGCCTGATCCTGCAGCAGGTCTACCGCTCGGTGTTCGGCCCGCGCGAGGTCGGCGTCGAGCTTCCGAGCTGGATGATGGGCTCGCTTCCCGTCACCGACGTCGTCGAGGTGCAGATCAACGGCCTGTTCGTCATGGGCCTGACCATCGCCATCACCGTCGCGGTCGCCCTGCTGATGTACAAGTCGAGCTGGGGCAAGCAGGTGCGTGCGGTGGTGCAGAACCGCGTCATGGCCGGCGCGGTGGGCATCAACACCGAGAAGGTCGACCGCTACACCTTCGGCCTCGGCTGCGGCATCGCCGGCGTCGCCGGCTCGGCCTTCACCATGATCGGCTCGACCGGCCCGACCTCGGGCCAGCTCTACATCGTCGACACCTTCCTCGTCGTGGTGTTCGGCGGCGCGCAGAGCCTGCTCGGCACCATCGCCTCCGCCTTCACCATCTCCCAGGCCCAGTCGACGCTTGAATTCTTCCTGTCCGGCTCGATGGCCAAGGTTCTCACGCTGATCGGCGTGGTCGTCATCCTGATGCTGCGGCCGCAGGGCCTGTTTGTCATCAAGGTCCGTCGTTGAGGAGACGCCCGTGACCACACCCGCTCCGACATCCGGCCGCACCTTCTTCCTGCGCCGGCAGGACATGATCGGGATCGCGATCCTCGCGGTCCTCCTCATGGTGGTCCTGCCGCTGACGCTGGACAACTTCCGCCTGCAATTCGTCGGCAAGTACCTCACCTACGCCTTCGTCGCGCTCGGCCTGGCGCTGTGCTGGGGCTATGCCGGCATCCTGTCGCTCGGCCAGGGCGTGTTCTTCGGCCTCGGCGGCTACTGCATGGCGATGTTCCTGAAGCTGGAGGCCTCCAGCGTCGAGAACACCAAGATCCAGACCACGCCCGGCATCCCCGACTTCATGGACTGGAACCAGATCACCGCCCTGCCGTGGTTCTGGGAGCCGTTCCGCAGCTTCGGCTTCACCACGCTCGCCGTGGTCGCAGTGCCCGCGCTGTTCGCGCTGATCATCGGCTTCGCGCTGTTCAAGCGCCGGGTGGGCGGCGTCTATTTCGCCATCATCACCCAGGCGCTCGCCGCGATCATGACCATCCTGATCATCGGCCAGCAGGGCTATACCGGCGGCATCAACGGCATCACCGACCTGCGCACCCTGCACGGATGGGACATCCGCACCGACAGCGCGAAGACCATCCTCTATTTCGTCTGCGTTGGGCTGCTCATCGCCTGCATTCTGCTCGCCTACTACGTGAAGTCGTCCAAGCTCGGCCGCCTCCTCGTCGCGATGCGCGACAAGGAGGACCGTGTCCGCTTCTCCGGCTACGACGTCTCCAGCTTCAAGATCTTCGTGTTCTGCCTCGCCGCATCGCTCTCGGCGATCGGTGGCGCCATGTTCACCCTGCAGGTCGGGTTCATGTCGCCGTCCTTCGTCGGCATCGTGCCGTCGATCGAGATGGTGATCTACACCGCGGTCGGCGGACGCCTGTCCATCCTCGGTGCGGTCTACGGCACGCTGGTGGTCAACTGGGCCAAGACGTCCTTCTCGGAGAGCTTCCCGGAGCTCTGGCTGTTCGGCCTCGGCGGCCTGTTCATCGCCGTGGTGCTGATCTTCCCGAACGGCCTCGCCGGCCTCTGGCAGACCTATGTCGCCCCGCGCCTCGGCCCGCTGTTCGGCGGGCAAGCCCGGCGCGCCGCCCCTCCGCCGGCGAGCGAGCCGGTCGCCCCCGCCGTCGCCGAATAGGAGCCGGAGCCATGAACGCCAACGTCATCACCGACTCCATGAACAAGGACTTCGTGCTCGCGGTGGAGGGTCTCACCGTCTCCTTCGACGGCTTCAAGGCGGTCAACGACCTGTCCTTCTATGTCGACGAGAACGAGATCCGCGTGATCATCGGCCCCAACGGTGCCGGCAAGACCACGGTGCTCGACCTCATCTGCGGCCGCACCCGCGCGACCGCCGGCTCGATCCGCTTCAAGGATCGCGAGCTGACCAAGATGAAGGAGCACGAAATCGTCCGCGCCGGCGTCGGCCGCAAGTTCCAGAATCCGTCGATCTACGAGGACCTGACCGTCTTCGAGAATCTGGAAATCTCCTATCCGAAGGGCCGCACCGTCTTGGGCGCCCTCACCTTCCGCCGCGATGCGGCCGTGAAGGAGCGGGTACAGGAAGTGGCCGAGACCATCTTCCTCGCCGACCAGCTCGACCAGCGCGCCGAATATCTCTCGCACGGCCAGAAGCAGTGGCTGGAGATCGGCATGCTGCTGATCCAGGACCCGGAACTCTTGATGCTCGACGAGCCGGTGGCCGGCATGAGCGTCTCCGAGCGCAAGAAGACCGCCGAGTTGCTCAACCGCATCATCAAGGACCGCTCGGTGATCGTCATCGAGCACGACATGAAGTTCGTCGAGGACATCGCCCACAAGGTCACGGTGCTGCACCAGGGCAAGATCCTGTCCGAGGGCTCGATGGCCAAGGTCCAGGCGGACCCCAAGGTCGTCGAAGTCTATCTCGGCCATTGAGGGAGCGGGGACCATGCTCGACATCGCCGACCTCCACGTCTCCTACGGCCAGAGCGAGGTGCTGCACGGCATCGACGTCAAGGTCGCGCCGAACGAGATCGTCGCCATCATGGGCCGCAACGGCATGGGCAAGACCACGCTCATGAAGTCGCTCATGGGCATCGTGCCGACCAAGTCCGGCTCGGTCACGCTCGGCTCGACCGACATCACCAAGCTCAAGAGCTATGAGCGCGTCGCCAACGGCATCGCCTATGTGCCGCAGGGCCGCATGATCTTCTCCACCATGACGGTGCAGGAGAACATCGAGACCGGCCTCATCCCGCGCGGCGAAATCAAGGTGCCGCCGGACCTCTACGAGCTGTTCCCGGTGCTCTTGGAGATGAAGGGCCGGCGTGGCGGCAACCTCTCCGGCGGCCAGCAGCAGCAGCTCGCCATCGCCCGCGCGCTGGCCACCAAGCCCAAGGTACTGCTACTCGACGAGCCGACCGAAGGCATCCAGCCCTCCATCATCCGCGAGATGGCCCGCACGCTGAAGCGCATCCGCGACGAGCGCGGCCTGTCCATCGTGGTGTCGGAGCAGGTGCTGTCCTTCGCCCTCGACATCGCCGACAGGGTGCTCGTCATCGAGAATGGCGAGATCGTCCACGAGGACAAGCGCGCCGACGTCGACGAGGCGAAGGTCGCGCGCTTCCTCTCCGTCTGAGGCCGGGCCCCGGCCTCGTGGCCGGCGTCCCAATTTCCAAACCATCCGCATGCAGCCCAAGGGGAACGGAGTTCGCCATGCCTGAAACACTGATCTCGGTCGATCTGTCGAAGCCGGCCACGGAGAACGAATATCTGCACAATCGCTGGCACCCGGACATTCCGATCGCCACCTGGGTGGAGCCCGGCGCCGACTTCCTCGTCGAGACGGTGGACTGGACCGGCGGCGCCATCGCCAACAACGATTCCGCCGACGACATTCGCGACGTCGACCTCTCCACCGTGCACTATCTCTCCGGCCCGATCGGGGTGAAGGGCGCCAAGCCGGGCGACCTGCTCGTCGTCGACATTCTCGACGCCGGCACGCTGAAGGGCCACGAATGGGGCTTCAACGGCTTCTTCTCCAAGAAGAACGGCGGCGGCTTTCTCACCGACCACTTCCCACTCGCCCAGAAGTCGATCTGGCACTATGAGGGGATGTTCACCCGCTCGCGCCACGTGCCGGGCGTCGGCTTCGCCGGGCTGATCCATCCCGGCCTCATCGGCACCCTGCCCTCGCAGAAGCTGCTCGACACCTGGAACGCTCGCGAGCAGGCGCTGATCGACACCAACCCGACCCGCGTGCCGCCGCTCGCCAACCCGCCCTTCGCCAAGACGGCGCATCTCGGCAAGCTCGGCAAGGGCGACGCCTGGGACAAGGTCGCGGCAGAAGGCGCCCGTACCGTGCCGCCGCGCGAGCATGGCGGCAATTGCGACATCAAGGACCTGTCGCGCGGCTCGAAGATCTACTTCCCGGTCTATGTCGACGGCGCCGGCCTCTCGATGGGCGACATGCACTTCTCCCAGGGCGACGGCGAGATCACCTTCTGCGGCGCCATCGAGATGTTCGGCGCCTGGCTGCACATCAAGGTCGACCTGATCAAGAACGGCATGGAGATGTACGGGATCAAGAACCCGATCTTCAAGCCGTCGCCGATCACGCCGAACTACAAGGACTACCTGATCTTCGAGGGCATCTCGGTCGACGAGAGCGGCACCCAGCACTATCTCGACGCCAATGTCGCCTATCGCCAGGCCTGCCTGAACGCCATCGAGTACCTGAAGAAGTTCGGCTACTCGGGCGCGCAGGCGCACTCGATCCTTGGCGTCGCGCCGGTGCAGGGCCACTTCTCCGGCGTGGTCGACATTCCCAATTCCTGCGCCACGCTGTGGCTGCCGACCGAGATCTTCGACTTCGACATCAAGCCTTCGGCGGCCGGCCCGACCAAGTTCATCGACGGTTCGGTCGACATGCCGATCTCGCCGGACCTCTGACCCCCTTTTGGTCCGGTGGCGGGACGGTGGCGACATCGTCCCGCTCAATCATCGAGGGAACGCCCAAGGAAAACATCCCGGGGAAGCCTCCCAAGGGAATCGCTCAAGGAACCGGCACATGCCCGTCTATGAATATCTCTGCGACGACTGCGGCGACTTCACCGCCCTGCGCCCCATGAGCGAATACCAGTCCCCGCAACCCTGCCCCGATTGCGGCACGATGGCCCCGCGCGTGCTGCTCACCGCTCCGCACTTCACCTCGATGTCGCGGGCGAACCTGACCGCCCACGCGGGCAACGAGCAGGCCCGCCACGCGCCGATGAGCGTCGACGGCTACCGGGAGAAGCAGGAGCGCGCGAAACACGCCGCCGGCTGTTCCTGCTGCTCAAGCGGGATGAAGAGCCGCACGAAGAAGAACCGCACCGCCACCTCGGCCAGCGGCGCCAAGAGCTTCCCCTCGGCGCGCCCGTGGATGATCAGCCACTAGGATCGCGCACGCCCTCTTCCGGCGGCGCGCTCACTCGCCGATCACCGCCCCCTCGCGGCGCGGATCGGCGGCGCCGGTCAGTCCGTCCGGCCCGATCAGCACCGCCTGGACGCCCGAGGTCATCGGCGCCTTCTTCACCTTGTAGCCCAGCGCCGTGAGCTTCGGCTCCAGCGCCTCGGCCGGGGTGCCCTGCTCGACCTCAACCGTGTCGAAGCGCGCCAGCACGTTCGGCGCGGCGATGGCGGCGGGCAGGTCCATGCCCCAGTCGAAATGGGCGATCAGCGTCTTCGCTACATAGCCGATGATCTGGCTGCCGCCCGGCGAACCCAGTGCCAGCAGCGGCTTGCCGTCCTTCATCACGATGGTCGGCGCCATGGAGGAGCGCGGACGCTTGCCGGGTTCGACGCGGTTGGCGATCGGCACCCCGTCGCGCTGCGAGCGGAAGGAAAAGTCAGTCAGCTCATTGTTGAGCAGGAAGCCGCGCACCATCAGCCGCGAACCGAAGCCGGCCTCGATGCTGGAGGTCATCGAGGCGACGTTGCCGTTCGCATCGACGATGGTGATCTGCGTCGTCGAGGGCAGCTCGATGGATTCGTCATCGGCGCGCGTCGGCGCCAGCATGGCATGGTCCCAGCCCGGCGTGCCCGGCGCCACTTCCGGCAGCGCGTCGTCGCCGCGCAGCAGCTCGGCCCGGCTCTTGAGATAGTCCGGCGCCAGCAGCCCCTTGGTCGGCATCGGCACGTAGTCCTTGTCCGCCATGTAGCGGTCGCGGTCGGCGAAGGCGAGCCGCGAGGCATCGGCGATCAGCCGCCAGGATTCCGGCGAATCCGGCCCCAGCGCCTTGAGGTCGTAGGAGTTCAGCATGCCGAGGATCTGGCCGACCGTGAGCGCCCCCGAACTGGGCGGCCCCATGCCGCAGACGTCGAGCCCGCGATAGTCGCCGCACACCGGCGCGCGTTCCTTCACCCGGTAGGCGCGCAGATCCTCCAGCGTCAGCGCGCCGGGATTGCCCTGCGCCCCGCGCACGGTGCGCACGATGTCGCGGGCGATGGGGCCGCGATAGAAGGCGGCCGAGCCGTAGCGCGCCATCTGGCGCAGCGTGTCGCCATAGGCTGGGTTCTTCAGCGTCGTCCCGGCTGCGAGCGGAGCACCCTTGTCATCGAAGAAATAGGCGGCGGTGACCGGGTTGGCCTTCAGAGTCTCGGCATCCTCGGCGATCAGCTTGGACAGGCGTGGCGACACCGGGAAGCCGTCCTCGGCGAGCCTGACCGCCGGACTGAACAGATGCGACCAGGCGATATGGCCGTAGCGCCGGTGCACGAAGTCGAGCAGGCGCGGCAGGCCGGGCGTACCGACCGAGCGTCCTCCCACCACCGCCGACATGAATTTCAGCGGCTCGCCCTTGGCATCCTGGAACAGCGTCGGCGTCGCCGCGCGGGGAGCGGTCTCGCGGCCGTCGAAGGTGGTCAGTTTACCGACCGCCGCGTCCCAATAGACCAGGAAAGCGCCCCCGCCGAGGCCGGAGGATTGCGGCTCGACCAGCCCGAGCACCGCCTGCGCCGCCACCAGCGCGTCGATGGCATTGCCGCCATTGCGCAACGCCGCCGCACCGGCGCGGGTGGCGAGCGGATTGGCCGTCGCCACCATCCAGTGCTTGGCGGTCGCCGACTTCGCCTCCGCCGCGATGGCGCTGGGCGCTTCCGGCGCCTGCGCGTCCGACGCCTGCTGCGCGAGGACGGGCGTCGCCGTCAGCGCGAGCGCCAGGATCCATCCAAGCGGCCTGTTCAGGGCGTTGCCAAAGGCACTGCGCATCGTCACCTCCCGCATCGGCTGCCCTGCCCGTTCGACCGGAGCGGCACCCGAACTTCAAATCGTGGCCATCCGGCGGATCGGCTCCGCCGCGCTCACCGAACATGTCACACCGCAACCCGATGTGAACAGTCGTGCCGCAAGGGAGGATGACGTCGCCGCGAATCACGTTAAGCTCACATCGTCGTCAACAATCGAAAGGAGGTGATCCAGTGTCTGATCGTCTTGATCCGCGGTCGTCGGTATCCGTGACCTGGACGCTTGCCTCTTGCGAGGTCCGTGCCGCGTGATGCGACACATCGCACCGTCCTTCGGACGGTTACCGGACCGGACCGCGGTCTGACATGGGAAGGGCTGCCCTAAGGGCAGCCCTTCTTTCTTTCAATGACCTTTTCATCCGCACATAATACCTTGGCCAGATCCATCATCATCTATGTCGATGCCGACGCCTGCCCGGTGAAGGACGAGACTTACCGCGTCGCCGAGCGCCACCGGCTCAAGGTGTTCGTGGTCGCCAACAGCTTCGTCAACGTGCCGCGTACCGACTGGATCGAGCGGGTGATCGTGCCGGCCGGCGCCGACGTCGCCGACGACTGGATCGTCGAGCGGGTGGAGCCCGGCGACGTGGTGATCACCGCCGATGTACCTCTGGCCGCACGGGTGGTGGCCAAGGGAGCAGAGGCCCTGGCGCCGGGCGGCAAGGCCTTCACCGCCTCGTCCATCGGCCTGCAACTCGCCACCCGCAACCTGATGCAGGACCTGCGCGAGGCCGGCGCGGTCACCGGCGGCCCGCGCCCGTTTTCGCCCCGCGACCGCTCGGAATTTCTCCAGGCGCTGGAGAGAACCGTCACCCGCTTGAAACGAATGGGCTTCCAAGCGGGTTAAGGAGCAGACATCACTCGTCGAAAGGGACGCGGCTCATGCTTCAGGCCTGCCTCAACGGTTCACGCGACAAGGCCTTCCATCGGGACACTCCCTTCACCCCCACCGAGCTCGCCTTTCAGGCGGAAACGGTGGTCGCGGCCGGCGCCGGCGAACTGCACCTGCATCCGCGCGACGACAGCGGCGCGGAAACGCTCGATCCCGCCTATGTCGCCGAGGCCTTGCTCGCCATCCGCAAGCGGGTGCCGGGCGTGCCGGTCGGCCTGTCCACCCATGCCGGCATCGCTCCCGGCGGTGCGGGACGACTCGACGCTGTTGCCGCCTGGACCGAGCGACCGGACTATGTGTCGGTGAACCTCGTCGAGGCGGACGCGCCCGAGATGATCGCGCTCGTCCTCGAGCGTGGCATCGGCGTCGAGGCCGGCCTATGGTCGGTCGAGGACGCCGAGCGCTTCGTCAAGCTCGACACCGCGCCGA
Source organism: Ancylobacter sonchi (assembly GCF_018390695.1). Lineage (GTDB taxonomy): Bacteria > Pseudomonadota > Alphaproteobacteria > Rhizobiales > Xanthobacteraceae > Ancylobacter > Ancylobacter sonchi. Next base: position 452,169 of record NZ_JAHBGF010000036.1, read on the forward strand.
AATGCCTGCGCATCCTCATCGAGATCAACGAGCAGGACGAGACGGAGGGCCTCGCGGTGGCCGCCGGCATCCGCACGGTGCTCGCCCGCGCCAGCCTCGACGTGCCGGTCCTGCAGCACGGCTACGACGCCAGCGTCTGGCCGCTCTATCGCGACGCGCTGATGCGCGGCCTCGATGGCCGCATCGGGCTGGAAGACGGCAGGCACCTGCCGGACGGCGAGATCGCCGCCGGCAATGCCGACCTCATCAAGGCGGCGTTCCTGATGGCGCGGGTGCCGCCGAACCTCGCGCCCGAGGCGACGCCGGCACCGCCCGGCTGACGCTCAGCCCGAGTTTCGCAACCCGGCCGAGATGCCGTTGATCGTCAGCTGAATGCCCTGGAGTACCTTCTCGTCGGTATCGTTGGCGCGATACTTCCGGAGCAGCTCGACCTGCACATGGTTGAGCGGGTCGATATAGGGGAAGCGGGCGCGGATCGAGCGGTCCAGCGCCGGGTTGGAACCCAGCAGCTTGGACTGCTCGGAGATCGCCAGCAGCGCGTCGATCGCCGCCTGGTGCTCGGCGCGGATGCGCCCGAAGATGCTCTCGCGCAGCTCCGCGTCCTCCACCAGCTTGGCGTAGCGCGAGGCGATGGCGATCGAGCTCTTCGACAGCACCATGTCCATGTTGGACAATTGGGTGCGGAAGAACGGCCATTCGCGGTACATCTCCTGCAGCAGCGGCAGGCCGTCGGGGTTCTTGGCCAGCCATTCGCGGATGGCGGTGCCGAAGCCGTACCAGCCCGGCAACATCAGGCGGCACTGCGCCCAGGAGAACACCCACGGAATGGCGCGCAGGTCCTCGATCCGCCGCGTCTTCTTACGCGAGGCGGGACGCGAGCCGATGTTCAGCGTCGCGATCTCGTTGATGACGGTGGATTCCCAGAAATAATCCTCGAAGCGCGGGGTCTCGTAGACGAGGCCGCGATAGGCCTTGAAGGCGGAATCCGACAGCGCCTCCATCACCGTGAGATATTCCTCGCGCGGCGCCTTGGCATCGCCCGAGAGCAGCGTCGCCTCCAGCGTCGCGGCGGCGAGGATCTCCAGATTGCCGCGCCCGACCTGCGGGTGCGAGTACTTGGACGAGATGATCTCGCCCTGCTCGGTGATGCGGATCAAGCCCTGTACCGCCCCGCCCGGCTGGGCGAGGATGGCGTCGTAGCTCGGACCGCCGCCGCGACCGACCGAGCCGCCGCGGCCATGGAACAGCCGCAGCCGCACGCCATGGCGCTTGAACACCTCGATTAGCTCGATCTCGGCCTTGTAGAGCTCCCAGCCCGAGGTGACGAAGCCGCCATCCTTGTTGCTGTCGGAATAGCCGAGCATCACTTCCTGCATGCCGCCGCGGCTGTCGACCAGCTTGCGGTATTCCGGCAGGCGGAACATCTGCTCCATCACCCGGGCGGAGTTGCGCAGGTCCTCGATGGTCTCGAACAGCGGCACGATGTTCACCGCCGCCGAACCCGCCGGGTCGACGAGCCCGACCTCCTTCAGCAGCAGCGCCAGCTCCAGCATGTCCGAGACGCCCTCGGCCTTGGAGATGATGCAGGTCTGGATCGCCTCGGGCCCATAGACCTTGTGGATGCGGGCACAGGTGCGCAGCATCTCCATCTCGCCGACGGTCTCGTCGGCATAGCTGGCGAAGGGCGAGGTCAGCGGTCGCGCCGTCGCCAGCTCGCGCAGCAGCAGCGCGACGCGCGTGCCTTCCGGCAGACTCTTATACCCGGTGCCCGGCGCCGCCACCTCGAACAGCTCGGCGACGCAGCGCTCGTGCACGTCGGAATTCTGCCGGGAATCCAGGATGGCGAGATGGAAGCCGAAGCAATCCACCGCGCGGCGCAGCTCGCGCAGCTTGCCGCGGGCGATGGCGCCGGACTTGTGGGTCTTGAGCGAGCGGTCGATTACGTCGAGATCGGTGCGCAGCTCCGCCGCCGACGCGTAGGGCCGCACATTCGGCTTGTCGCTGACGCCAGCGAGGTCGGCGACCTCGAGGCGGAACGCCGTGGCCTTGAGCCGCCCGATAATGGCGGTAACGGCGAGGCGATACGGCTCGTTGCGCCGGTGCGGCGACAAATCGGGGGAGGAATCCACCAGCGCCAGCAATTCCTCGGACACCGCGACGCGGATGGTGCTGATCGACAGCTCGGCACCGAGCTCGTCGAGTTCCTGAAGATAAAAGCGCACCGCCAGCGCGCCCTGCATCCGCATGGTCTCGCGGGTGACATCGGCGGTCACGAAGGGGTTGCCGTCGCGGTCGCCGCCGATCCAGCTGCCCATGCGCAGGAACGAGCCGACCTCCGGGGCGTCGGTCCCGGCGCCCTCGATGCCGGCGAGCCGATCCTCCAGCGACGCATAAAGCCGCGGCAATTGCCTCAGGAACGTGTAGTCGTAATAGGCGAGGCCGTTGGCCACCTCGTCGAGCACGGTCAGCTTGGTCTTGCGCAGCAGGTTGGTCTGCCACAGCGTCAGCACCCGCCGACGCAGTTCGTCGTCGATCAGCGCGAACTCTTCCGGCGTCGGCTCGATGGTGCGCTCTCGCTCGGCGAGCAGCTCGGCGATGCGCATTTCATGCGTCATGGTACTGCGCCGGCGCACCTCGGTCGGATGCGCGGTCAGCACCGGGCTGGCCAGCGCGGTGTCGAAGAACTTGCGCAGTCCTTCGGTCGAGACGCCCTCCTCCATCGCCCGCTCGATGGCATTCGCCAATGTCCCGGGGCGTGGCCCCTGGCCGGCGGCCGCCTGCGCGCGGCCCCGGCGGATCACGTGCTGGTCCTCGGCGATATTGGCGAGGTGAGAGAAGTAGCTGAAGGCGCGGACGATGGAGATGGTCTCGTCCGGGTCGAGGCCGAGCAGGATGTCCTCCAGCTCGCGGCGCGCGCCCTGGTCGTCCTCGCGATGGAAGCGGGTCGAGACCCGGCGGATGGTTTCCACCAGATCGAAGGTCGGCTCGCCCTCCTGGTCGCGCAACGTGTCGCCGAGCACGCGGCCCAGCATGCGGATGTCGTCGCGCAGGGACTGATCGATGCCGGCGTCGACCTCGGGTTCGGAATCCGGCTGGGCGAGGGTGAGGGCAAAGGACATCGCTTTTTTCGCTCCCGTGATCGACACAACATAGCAATTAGCATGCCGGGGTGTGGCCATTTGGCCTCAGCATTCCCAAATCCACAGCGGTTAGGCTGCTGCCGTTGAGTTACCCGCTAATTGCCAAGAACCTGCCGTGATTCTGAACGAAACACCGGCTGTCATGAACGGACCGGTCAGTCCTCATTCAGGAATGCGGGTCTATAAAGGTGCCGTGCCTACCGTTGTTCGATGTCGCATCGCCTAACCGCGTATCGCGTATCAAAAAGGAACGAGTTATGTCCGCCGTCAGGAATCGCGCCGAGGAACGAGTTCCCGCCGCGCTCCGCCAGCCCGCCGCCGCCCTCAAGACGGTCTCGCGCGCTACCGAGTCCCCCGCCGAGAAGCAGGCCCAGCACGTACCCCCCGCGCCGGTCGGCTCCATCGCCGCCATCGAGACCCAGCTCGGATTCTGAGCTTCGGCCTCTCCTCCCGCAGGCTTGATCGACCGGGGAGGTGACAAACGGCCATGGCCTCCCCATATGCTGACGTAGCGTCACGTCGTGACCCCCGTGTCAGCTCCGAGAGAGGCCATGCGCATAACGTCCCTGTTTCGACTGCCTACCCTGGCCACCGCCGCGCGCGTCAGTGCGGCGGCCCTGATAGTGGCCGGCAGCCTGATCGCCGTCGTCCCCGATGCCGATGCCCGCGTAGGCGGCGGCAAGAGCATGGGCAGCCGCGGCGCGCGCACCTGGTCGGCTCCGGCGCCGACACCAACCTCCCCCTCGGCCCAGACCATGCAGCGCTCCGCCGCCCAGCCGGGCGCGACCGCGACCAATCCCGGCATGGCGGCTCCTGGGCGTCAGGGTGGCTTCTTCAACCGTCCCGGTTTCATGGGCGGGTTGATGGGCGGCCTGCTCGGCGCCGGCCTGTTCGGCCTCTTGATGGGCGGCGGGTTCTTCTCCGGTCTCGGCAGCCTTGCCGGCATTCTCGGCCTGATCCTGCAGGTCGCGCTGATCTTCATCGTCGTCCGGCTGGCAATGCGCTGGTTCGCCTCGCGCAACGCTCCGGCCGCCGCGCAGGGCCCGCAGCCCGACGCCCCGCTGGCGCGCGACATGCTCGGCGGCGGCTCCGCTCCGGCGTCGAGCGGCGCGGCCACCGGCCGCTCCGGCTTCGCCAGCCGGCCGCGTGGTCGCCCGCTCCAGCTTCAGGGTGCCGACTTCGACGCCTTCGAGCGCAAGCTCGGCGAGGTGCAGGAAGCCTATAGCCGGGACGACCGCGCCGCCCTGTCGCAGCTGATGACGCCGGAAATGCTCGGCTATGTCGGCGAGGAACTCGATGGCTATGCGCGGGACGGCCTGCAGAACCGCCTCAGCGACGTGAAGCTGCTTCAGGGCGACCTCTCCGAGGCCTGGAGCGAGGATGGCCGCGACTTCGCCACCGTCGCCATGCGCTACCAGCTCAAGGACACGGTGTTCGAGCGCGCCACCGGCCGCCTGGTGCAGGGCGACCCGGACCGACTCGAATCCGTGGTGGAGTTCTGGACCTTCACCCGTCCCGCCAATGGCGGCGAGTGGACCGTGAGCGCCATCCAGCAGGGCGGCTAGCCCGCCCCTCCGGCACGTGCCGGAGCCAGCGGAAAACATCGATGGCCTCCATGACGGACAGCCCCGTCATGGAGGCTTTTTCTTGCGCGCCTCAGAAGCGGGACAGCGGATCCGGCCCGAAGCGATTCGGCCCGTCGGTCCCCTTGAAGATGAACCAGATCGTCACGATCACCGCGCCGATGCCGGTCAGTCCGAGCAGCAGCCACCATCCGGTCCGGTCCATGTCGTGGAAGCGGCGCACGCTCAGCGCGATCGACGGCAGGATCAACGCGATGCCGACAATCGTGGTGAGCGGTGTGAACACGTGGAAGTCGCCGGTGGCGATGAACGAGAACGCGCCGAACAGAGCGAGATCGACGAAGCCCAGCGCCCAGTTCAGCAGGATGGTGAACAGCACCCACCACCAATATTCCGAACGCGGCGCCCGCCCCTCGAAGGTGGCGTATTTGCCCAGCACGCTGGAGATCGCCTGCGTGAAACCCATGGAATCCTCCCTGCCGTCAGGTCTGTAGACGGACGGGAGACCCGTCGCATCGTCAAGTCCTTGATGGATCGCAATCCGCCACCATCGCGAGGAGCGGGCGCGGCGCTCCAGCCCCATACTCACCCCGCAGGTGCTGCTTCAGGATTGGCCGAGCGGATCCGGCCCGAAGCGGTTCGGACCCTCGGTTCCCTTGAACATGAACCAGATCAGGACGACGACCGCACAGATGCCGGTGAAGATGAGCAATTGCCACCAGCCGGTGCGGTCCATGTCATGGAACCGCCGCGCGCCCACGGCGAAGGACGGGATCAGCAGCGCCAGCTGAGCAAGGCTATAGAGCGGCGAAAACGCCTGCGTCTCGCCTTGCTGGATGAAATAGACCCCATGGAACAACATCAGGTCGAGAAGTCCGGCGATCCACGGCGCCAGCACCCCGAACAGCGTGAACCACCAGAGCTCCGAGCGCGGCGCGCGCCCCTGAAAGGTCGCGTATTTGCCGAGCACGCTCGACACCGCCTGAAAAAACGTCATGCCACCAGCCCTTTGAAGAGCTCCCCTCCCCTTAAGGAAGGCGAGCTCAGCATGGCTGTCAATACCCCGCCACCGTCAACGCTTCGGCGCGCGTCGTCCGCCCTTGCGATAGCCCTTGGTCATCGGGTCCGGACGCTCCGGGCGGGTCCAGTCGCTGGCGCTTAGCGGCTCGGTGCGGTCGGTGCCCGGCCCCATATCGTCGAGCGAGGGCCGGACCACTCGCGAACTCGGCGGAGGATTGCCGGCATCATAGCCCGCCTGTGCCTCGTCCGCCCGCGCCTGATGGCCGGAGGAGACGTGCCCCGGCGAGGAGCGAGAACCGCCCTTGCCGCCCGCTTTCCCGCCCTTGCCCTTCGTCTCCGGCAGATTGGCGGCGCGGCCATATTTGCGCTCGCCGCGATAGCCGCCGGTGCGGTCGTCGATGGCGTCCTGCCGCGCCAGCGGATCGTCGGATATCGCCAGCTCGGTGGCCTGCAGCCGCTTGATCTCGTCGCGCAGCCGCGCCGCCTGCTCGAAATCGAGATCGGCGGCCGCCGCGCGCATGCGCTTCTCGAGATCGGCGATCACCGCGGCGAGGTTGTTGCCATAGGCCGCCGGCGCCTCGGCGAGACCGGAATCCACCGTGACGTGGTCTCGCTCATAGACGCTGTTTAGGATGTCGCCGATCGCCTTCTTCACGCTTTCCGGCGTGATACCGTGCTCGACATTCCACGCCACCTGCTTGGTGCGGCGGCGCTCGGTCTCCGCCATCGCCCGTTCCATCGAGCCGGTGATGTTGTCGGCATAGAGCACCACCCGGCCGTCGACGTTTCGCGCGGCGCGGCCGATGGTCTGGATCAGCGAGGTCTCCGAGCGCAGGAAGCCTTCCTTGTCGGCGTCGAGAATGGCGACCAGCCCGCATTCCGGGATGTCGAGGCCCTCACGCAGCAGGTTGATGCCGATCAGCACGTCGAAGGCGCCGAGCCGGAGGTCGCGCAGGATCTCGATGCGTTCGATGGTGTCGATGTCCGAATGCATGTAGCGCACGCGGATGCCGTTCTCGTGCAGATATTCGGTGAGATCCTCGGCCATACGCTTGGTGAGCGTGGTCACCAGCGTGCGGTAGCCCTTGGCACTCACCTGCCGCACCTCGCCGAGCAGGTCGTCGACCTGCGTACGGGCCGGGCGCACCTCGACCGGCGGATCGACAAGGCCGGTCGGACGGATCACCTGCTCGACGAACACGCCGCCCGTGCGCTCCATCTCCCACGGGCCGGGGGTGGCGGAGACATGCACGGTCTGCGGCCGCATCGCCTCCCATTCCTCGAAGCGCAGCGGCCTGTTGTCCATGCAGCTCGGCAGGCGGAAGCCATATTCCGCCAGCGTCGCCTTGCGGCGGAAGTCGCCGCGATACATGGCGCCGATCTGCGGAATGGTCACATGGCTTTCATCGCAGAAGATCAGCGCGTTGTCGGGCACATATTCGAACAGCGTCGGCGGCGGCTCGCCGGGGCGGCGGCCGGTGAGCCAGCGGGAATAGTTCTCGATGCCGGCGCAGGAGCCGGTCGCCTCCATCATTTCAAGGTCGAAGGTGCAGCGCTGCTCCAGCCGCTGCGCTTCCAGATAGCGGCCCATGGCGTTGAGCTCGTCGAGCCGCATCTTCAGCTCGGCCTTGATGCCCTGTATCGCCTGGATCAGCGTCGGGCGCGGCGTCACATAGTGCGAGTTCGCATAGACCTTCACGAATTTCAGGTCCTGCGACTTGTTGCCGGTGAGCGGGTCGAACTCCTGGATGCTCTCCACCTCGTCGCCGAACAGCGACACCCGCCACGCGCGGTCCTCGTAATGCGCCGGGAAGATCTCGATGACGTCGCCGCGCACCCGGAAGGTGCCGCGGGCGAAATCGCTCTGGATGCGCTTGTACTGAAGCGCCACCAGGTCGGCGAGGATACCGCGCTGGTCGATGCGGTCACCGACCGCGATCTTGAAGGTCATCGAGGCATAGGTCTCGACCGAGCCGATGCCGTAGATGCAGGACACCGAGGCGACGATGATGACGTCGTCGCGCTCCAGCAGCGACCGGGTGGCCGAGTGGCGCATGCGGTCGATCTGCTCGTTGATCGACGATTCCTTCTCGATGAAGGTGTCGGTGCGCGGCACATAGGCTTCCGGCTGGTAGTAGTCGTAATAGGAGACGAAATACTCCACCGCATTGTCGGGGAAGAAGCTCTTGAACTCGCCATAGAGCTGCGCCGCCAGCGTCTTGTTCGGGGCGAGCACCAGCGCCGGCCGCTGCACACGCTCGATCACGTTGGCCATGGTGAAGGTCTTGCCCGAGCCGGTGACGCCGAGCAGCACCTGGTCGCGCTCGCCCTGATTGGCGGCATCCACCAGCTCGGCGATCGCCTGCGGCTGGTCGCCATTGGGCGTGTAGTCGGACTTGATGACGAACTTTACGCCGCCTTCCGACTTTTCCGGCCGCGGCGGCCGGTGGGGCACCCACAACTGTCCGTCGACTTCCGGGCGCCCGGTCTCGATCAGTGCCGACAACGCGGCGACGGTGGCGGAGGCGCCCGAGGTCGGCGCCACGCCGAGTTTCTCGGCGAGCGCGGGATCAAGCGTGGCGGATTGCGCGGGCTCGAAAGCACGCTGGGAGCGCTCACCGAATCCGCCGGGACGAGAAGCTTTGGCCATGGCGCCAATATGGGGCGGTTCAGGACAACTTCCAACGGGGGTCGATACGAGAAGGTCACATGGCAACACCGCGTCAAGATTGCACTTGCACGCCCATCTAACTTAAGGTTGCATATCGATCGTTATCGCAACCTTGGGGGGTCCCATGACGATCGACGCCAACAGCATTGCCGCGGACATCTTCGCCGGTGTCGCGGAGAAATCGCCGGGTGACGCGCAGCCTTTGGGCGGTGCCAACCCGGCGACCGAGTTCTGCAAGATCTGGCCGAAGGCCAAGCCGATCCTGGAATTCATCGCCGGACTGATCACCTTCATCCCGGGGGGCGGGCCGATCGCGGCCGGAGTGCTCACCGGCCTGATCAAGGTCGGCGACCAGGTTTCCGCACAGCTCTGCCCCTGATCCATCCCCGGCGCCCATCCTTCACCCACGAGGCGAAGACTTTCCACGCGCCGCCAGCCTGCCGATAAAATCGCCTGCAAGGCTGTGCGCCGGCGCTCTCTCTCCGGCGCACAGCACTCATTCGTCCTCACGCCGCAGCGACCTACCCTGGCCAACTCGCGCAGATCGCCCCACCGGTACGTCACGGCTTCAATGCCCACGCCCATTCCACGCCGACGCAAAGCCGGCCCGGCAGGTTCGCACACCCCGATCTTCCGGCAGCGACCCCGCCACCAAGTAGCGGCGCCAACGCAGCCATGGGCGTGGCCCGTACCACACGGCGACGACGCCGGCGGAAAGCCCGAAACGGCTCACTTCAGTGATCAACGTCTGAACAGAAACGCCCGAAAACGCCCGGCTTGCGTGCATGGGCGGCAATCGCTCGCGACCACCTCGACGCCGCGCAATAAGGGAAATCAACGCCATACATTATTTTCGCATAAATAATAGGCATTGGCACGCCATATGCATACAAGCTTGTATGCACGATGGCCAGTTTCATCCGGAGCCGCCCATGCCCATCCCGACGCTCGCTGCCGAACCGACGCCGCTACCCTTCAATCCCGCCCGCACCGCGCTGGTCATCATCGACATGCAGCGTGACTTTCTCGAACCCGGCGGCTTCGGCGAGACGCTGGGCAACGACGTTTCGCTCCTGCAGGCCGCTGTCGGCCCCTGCAAGAACGCCCTCGCCGCCGCCCGCGCCGCCGGCATGCTGGTGATCCACACCCGCGAGGGGCACCGCCCGGACATGGCCGACGCTCCGCCCGCCAAGGTGGAGCGTGGCGAGCCCACCGCCCGCATCGGCTGCGCCGGCCCGATGGGCCGCATCCTGATCCGCGGCGAGGCCGGCCACGACATTATCGCCGAGCTGTACCCTGCGGAAGGTGAGCCCGTGCTCGACAAGCCCGGCAAGGGCGCCTTCTACCAGACCGACCTCGAGCTCATGCTCAAGAACCGCGGCATCGACACGCTGCTGGTCTGCGGCGTCACCACCGAGGTCTGCGTCCACACCACCATCCGCGAGGGCAATGACCGTGGCTATCGCTGCGTCGCGCTGGCGGATTGCTGCGCCTCCTACTTCCCCGAGTTCCACCGTGTCGGCCTCGAGATGATCAAGGCCCAGGGCGGCATTTTCGGCTGGGTGTCGGACTCAACCGCCTTCATCGCCGCGCTCGGCACCGAAGCCGCCGGAAGCTCCGCCGCGGCCGCCTGATCCCCGTGCCTTCCGCCGGCCCGGCCGGCCCCAGCCTGCGCATGCGCCTCTCCGCCACGCCCCTTCGAGGAGCCCCGAGCATGTCTGCGACGTCGATGTCCCCACTTTCGCCCATGCGCACCGGCATGCGGCCGACCCTTTGGACCAAGGGCGACTGGAACGCCCTGTTCGGCTTCGGCACCAACATCCTGGTCAACATGCTGGTGCTGACCGGCCTGTTGCAGTTCGTGCTGAAGATGCCGTCCGAGATCGTGTTCGGCCGCATCCTGCCCGCGGTCGGGCTGATGATGTTCCTGTCCACCGCCTACTATGCCTATCTCGGCTACCAGCTCGCCAAGAAGACCGGCCGCGACGATGTCTGCGCCCTGCCCTCGGGCATCTCGGTGCCGCACATGTTCGTCGTCGTCTTCGTCATCATGCTGCCGATCGGCGCCGCCTCGGGCGACCCGGTGCAGGGCTGGGAAGCCGGCCTGGTCTGGGTGTTCTTCCAGAGCTTCATCCTGATGATCGGCGGCTTCGTCGCGCCCTATATCCGCAAGATCACCCCGCGCGCGGCGCTGCTCGGCACGCTGGCCGGCGTCTCGGTGGCATTCATCTCGATGCGCCCGGCCTTCGAGATCTTCATGACCCCGGTGATCGGGCTGACCTGCTTCGCCATCATCATGGTCAGCTGGTTCGGCGGCGTGAAGTACCCCAAGGGCATTCCCGCCGGCCTCGTCGCGATCGCGGTGGGCATGATCATCGCCTGGGGGTCGAACCTGTTCGGCCTCAACTATGGAGGCATGAGCGTCGCCAAGGTCGGCGACGCCTTCGCCAATTTCGGCTTCTCGATCCCGCTGCCAGCCTTCGACCACGTGTTCCACGGCTTCAACTATCTCGGCGTCATCCTCGTCACCGCCATCCCCTTCGGCATCTACGACCTCGTCGAGGCGATGGACAATGTGGAGAGCGCCGAGGCGGCCGGCGACCACTACCCCACCACCCGCGTGCTCACCGCCGACGGCGTGATCAGCCTCATCGGCTGCCTGATGGGCAACCCCTTCATCAACGCCGTCTACATCGGCCATCCCGGCTGGAAGTCGATGGGCGGACGCATCGGCTATTCCGCCGCCACCGGGCTGATGGTGATCGTGCTGTCCTGGTTCGGCATCATCGCCCTGCTGCTGGCGCTGATCCCGGTCGTCGCCATCTCGCCGATCCTGCTCTACATCGGCATGCTGATCGGCGCGCAGGCGTTCCAGACCACGCCGGCCCGCCACGCGCCGGCGGTGATCCTGGCGCTGACGCCGCATCTCGCCGCCTGGGCAAAGCTGCTGATCGACAACTCGCTGGTTCTCGCCGGCAGCTCCGCCCACGCCATCGGCGTCGACAAGATGGCCAGCATCGGCGTGCTCTATCACGGCCTGGAGGTCATGGGCGGCGGCGCCATCCTGGTCGGCCTGGTGCTCGGCGCCATCGGCGTCTTCGTCATCGACCGCAAGTTCACCCAAGCCGCCGCCTTCGCCCTTGCCGGCGCGGTGCTGACCTTCTTCGGCTTCATGCATGGCGAGACGGTCGGCATCGCCGTCACCCCCGGCGTGTCGCTGGCCTATGTGGTGGTGGCGGGCTTCCTCATGGTCTGCGCCCGCTATGCCGAGGTGGAAGCCCTGCCGCCGGCCGCGATCGAGGCCGAGCCGGCGCCGGCCGAATAGACCGGCTTCCGTCCCGCACCGGAGGCGGGGGGCGGATCGCCGACGGTATCGGAGACGGGAAGCGTCGGGCGTGCGATTTCGGTCGCGCGCCCGACGTTTTTGCATTGGCCGTCATGAATCATACCGTAAAGTCCCGCCCGGGGGCCGTGTGGACGCCGATGCATGGGCGGAATGCCGGACGTCCGGAGAAGGAGGACCGAGCCATGTCGATCTTGAAAAAGGGCCTTGCCGGTACGCCGGTCAAAATCCTGCAGGAGAAGCTGGGACTACCTGCGGACGGACAGTTCGGACCCAAGACGGAGGAAGCTCTGAAGGCCTACCAGAAGGAACACGGCCTGGCCGCCGACGGCATCGCCGGCCCGGACACCTTCGCGACGCTCGGCCTCTATGAGCTCATCCTCTTGAAGGTCGGCACCTCCGGCGACACCGTCAAGAAGCTGCAGGCGGCGCTCGGCGTCGGGGCCGACGGCAAGTTCGGCGCCGGCACCAAGAAGGCGGTCGAGGAATATCAGGCCAAGAACGGCCTCGATTCCGACGGCTTCGCCGGGCCGGCCACGCTGGCCAAGCTCGGCCTGTTCGCCCAGATCACCCCCGACGTGGTCTCCAAGTCGCAGATCGCGCCGCAGGACGCCGCGCCGGTGGAGGCGTCCGCCGCCGCCGAGGCTCCGGCCAAAAGCATCTGGGCGACGATCAAGGGCTTCTTCAGCTAGGATCGGAAGCCGCGCGCCGATGGTGGCGCGCGGCTTACCCATCACGGATTGCCGATGTCGTTCCTTCTGCCCTTCAACCTTGCCGATCTCGGCGTGCCGGAAGAGACCGCGCCGCTGCCCGAGCGCCTCGTCGACGGCGACCCGCGCCACCGCACCTGGAACCTCGAGACCCTGCCCGATGGCGCGCTGTTCGCTGGCGTCTGGGAATCGACGCCGGGCTCCTGGCGTGTCGATTATGAGGAGTGGGAATTCTGCTCCCTGCTCGAAGGCATCTCGATCCTGCACGAGGACGGCAAGGAGCCGGTCCGCCTCGTCGCCGGCGACAGCTTCGTGCTGCGCCCCGGCTTCAAGGGCGTGTGGGAAGTCGTGGAGACAACGCGTAAGCTCTATGTGATCCGCCTCATCTGAGCGGTGGCGCGCCTCGCGCCGAAAAGGGAGGGTGCCCACATGTTGCATGCCCGCATCCCTGCTGCCTCCAAGCTCACCGCCCGCGCCGTCCGGAACGGCACCGCGACGTTCGCCCTGCTGCTGGCCGCTGGCGGCAGCGCGGTGGCCGACTGCAAATGCCGCGCCGGCGGGCGCGACTACCAGCACGGCGCGCGCGTCTGCCTTTCCGGCTCCACCGGCCCGCGCACCGCCGTGTGCGGCATGGACCAGAACGTGGCGAGCTGGATCTTCCTCGACGAGCCCTGTGCCGTCTCCACCCGCCCATCGGCCCTGCGCGTCGCCACCCATCTGCCACCGCTTCGGTGAACGGTCGGGTCACGGTATCCGCGAGTGGATTTTGCCCGATGTGTTGCATGCCCGTCCTTGACCGGTATCGGGACGGGATGCATCGTCGCGTCAACGCATTGGAGAGAGTTGACATGGTCAAGGATCGTAGCCGGAAGGTGGGCGTCGTGGCGCGCCGCGCAATAGGGTTGCTGGCGGGAGCAGCCCTGTGCGTCGCCTCTGCCGGCGCCGGCCAGGCCGCCAGCTTCCTCGAGAAGAACTTCTGGCTTTCCGGCCCGAACTACAGCGGCAATGTGCCGGCCTGCGACACGCCGGAGGCGCTGTCGCGCATCCAGAAGCATTTCGCGGAAACCCAGAGCACCTACTGGGACTCGAAGGCCACCATCGACAGCTTCGAGAAGATCCACGAAGTCGCCTTCCGACCCTGGGGGCCGGAATACCAGCCGCGCCGCTACTGCGCGGCGGAAGCCTTCGTCTCCGGCGCCCCGGCGACCGCCGGCCATGTCTATGCCGGTGGCCAGTATGCCGGCGGCAAGGTGGGTGCGGTGAAGGCCGTGCCGGCCGGCGCCACCCGCCACACGGTCTATTACTCGATCATCGAGGATGGCGGCTTTATCGGCTTCTCCTGGGGCGTCGAGTGGTGCGTGCAGGGCTTCGACCGCTCCTGGACCTACGCGCCGAACTGCCGGATGGCGCTGCCGTGAGCCTGCGCGCGGCGGCGCGGCTTGCCCGTGCCGCCCTGGTCTTGTCCGCGACGGCGCTCTCTGCGCTTCTGCTGACCGGCGCCACGACGCCGGCGGCCGCGCAGCGCGCCGCCACGCCCGGACAGTTCGACCACTACGTGCTGTCGCTCTCCTGGTCGCCGACCTATTGCGAAAGCGCCGGCAGCAAGGCCGACCCCGCCCAGTGCCGGATAGGCCGCCCCTTCGCCTTCGTGGTGCATGGCCTGTGGCCGCAGAACGTGTCCGGCTGGCCGGAGGACTGCCAGAAGCCGGCGCCCTTCGTGCCCGAGCCCGTGGTGCGTTCCATGCTCGACCTGATGCCGAGCCGCCGGCTGGTGATCCATGAATGGCGCAAGCACGGTACCTGCGCCGGCCTCGACGCGACCGCCTATTTCGACACGGTGCGCAAGGCCTATGCGGCCGTGACCATTCCGCCGGACTACCGGCAACTCGACGACTACAAGATGGTGTCGCCGGATGAGGTCGAGGCGGCGTTTCTCGCCGCCAATCCCGGCCTCGACACCGGCATGATCGCCGTCACCTGCGATTCCCGCAGGCTGCGCGAGGTGCGCATCTGCCTTAACAAGTCGCTCGGCTTTACTTCCTGCGCCGAGGTCGACAAACGCGCCTGCCGCACACCGCGGGTGGTGATGCCGCCGATGCGCGGCGGCTGAACCGGACCACCCCGATGAACTATCGTCACGCCTTCCACGCCGGCAATTTCGCCGATGTCGTCAAGCATGTCGTGCTGGCGCGCATCCTCGCCTATCTCGGCCAGAAGGATGCCGCCTTCCGCGTGCTCGACACCCATGCCGGCGCCGGGCTCTACGACCTCGCCGGCGACGAGGCGCAGCGCACCGGCGAGTGGCAGAACGGCGTCGGCGCGGTGCTGCGCGCGCGGTTCCGGCCGGAGGTGGAGGCGCTGCTCGCCCCCTGGCGGCAGATCATCGCCGACCTCAATCCCGGCCTCGACGCGGATCCGGCGGCGCTGCGCCACTATCCCGGTTCGCCGCTGGTCGCGCTCGCCCTCTCCCGCCCGCAGGACCGTCTGCTGTTCTGCGAGACCGAGCCGGGCGTGCGCGCCGCGCTCGACGACGTGGTGCGCGACCATCGCGCGAAGGTGCTGCCGACCGACGGCTGGCAGGCGCTCGCCGCCTATCTGCCGCCGAAGGAGCGGCGCGGCCTGGTGCTCGTCGATCCGCCCTTCGAGGAGGCCGGCGAGTTCCAGCGCC
This sequence comes from Ancylobacter sonchi, assembly GCF_018390695.1. GTDB lineage: Bacteria > Pseudomonadota > Alphaproteobacteria > Rhizobiales > Xanthobacteraceae > Ancylobacter > Ancylobacter sonchi. The sequence goes on from NZ_JAHBGF010000036.1 coordinate 467,304, forward strand.
TCGCCGCCACCCTCGCGGAGGCGCACAAGCGCTGGGCGACCGGCATCTACGCACTGTGGTACCCGATCAAGGATGTGCGGGCGGTCGACGCCTTCCAGCGCGAAATCGCCCGCGCCGGCATCCCCAAGACGCTGCGCATCGAATTCGACACCCGCGCCGTGCGTCAGGCCGGCGTGCTGTCCGGCTGCGGGCTGATCGTGGTCAATCCACCCTTCACCCTCGCCGATGAAATCCGCGCCGTGCTCGCCGCGCTGGCGCCGGTGATGGCGAGCGACGGCGTCGGCCGCGCCCGCGTCGGCTGGCTCATTCCCGAGCGCTGAGCCGCTCCGTCCGGCGTGGTCCACACCGGCTTTCCCGCCCCGCCGGATCGCGGCATCGGTCTTGCTTTAGCCTGTTCATGCGTAAGACCCGGCGGCAGGTGAGCAATGCCGGCGGAGGCAAGGAGCAGGCACGATGGCGATGACGGGAACCGTCAAATTCTTCAACACGGAAAAGGGCTACGGCTTCATTCGCCCGGACGACGGCGGGCGCGATGTGTTCGTGCATGTCTCGGCGGTCACCCGTTCGGGCCTGGGAGCGCTCGCCGAGGGCCAGCGCGTCAGCTTCGAGGTCGAGCCCGACAAGCGCGGCAAGGGCCCCAAGGCCATCGACCTGCAGGCCCTCGACTGATAGGTCTTCGCCGAAGCGGCGGCATGGCGCCGTCGCCGGATGCCGCGACGCTCGTCCGGCCCCGCAAGGGCCGGCGAGGGTTGTCGCATGCCCCGAAGGCCCGTTGCCCGCGATGATCCTCCGCTCGTCCAAACCCTCCCCCTTCGGCCGCAAGGTCAAGATCGGCGCCGTTCTGTGCGGGGTCCATCTCGACATCGAATGGGCCGACACCACCAATCCGGCCGATTCCGTGCGCCAGCAGAACCCGCTCGGCAAGATCCCGGTGCTGCTGCCGGAGGGCGGCGCGCCGATCTACGATTCGCCGGTGATCCTGGAATATCTCGACGGACAGGCCGGCGGCGGCGTCATCCTCCCTGCCCCCGGAGCGGCCCGCATCGCCGCGCTGGTCGGCCAGGCGCTGGCGGACGGCCTGATGGATGCGGCATTGCTGCAGGTCTACGAGGCGCGCTTCCGCGCCGAGGAGCTGCGCAGCCCAGCCTGGATCGACAACCAGGCCGGCAAGGTGGCGCGCGCCCTGAAGGTGCTTGAGGCGAGCCCGCCGGCCCCGGCGGCCACCGCTTCGGGCACCGACGTCGCCGAGATCGCCACCGCCTGCGCGCTCGGCTATCTCGACCTGCGCTTCCACGGGTCCTGGCGGGCCGATCATCCCGCCCTGGTCGACTGGCTCGACGCCTTCGCCGCGCGCGTGCCCGCTTTCGAGGCAACCCGCGCCTGAGACAGGCGGCGCCGCCACCGGCAGTGCCCAGCAGCGAATGTGCATGAAAAAGGCCCCGGAATCGCTTCCGGGGCCTTGATCATGCGTGGCTGGCGCCCGTAGGCGCCGGCCGCGATCAGAACTTGTAGTTCAGACCGACGCGGGCGATGTTCAGGTTGGTACCCGCGGTCGCGCCGATGTTGTCGTAGTAGTCGTCGCCGAGGTCGACATAGAGATATTCGGCCTTGACGGTCCAGTTCGGCAGGAAGGCGTATTCCACGCCGGCGCCGATGGTCCAGCCGGTCTGGGTCGAGCTCTCGCTCCAGTTCAGCACCTGGTCGGTGATCTTGGTCTTGCCATAGGCGAAACCGCCGGTCACGTAGGGCAGCACGGTGTCGAAGGCATAGCCGACGCGAGCGCGCACGGTGCCGAAGTAGTCCATCTTGGACTCGTAGCCGTAAGCGCTGTCCTTGATGCTACCGCCCTGCAGGTCGGTCTCGATACCGATCACGACGTTGTTGCCGAGCTGGTAGTTGAAGCCGATCTGGCCGCCACCGAACCAACCCGACGGATCGATGCCGAGGTTGTCGATGTCGCCATTGCTGCCGCCCCAGGCGTAGCCGGTGTTGCCGCCGAGATAGAAGCCGGTCCACGAGAACACCGGGACGGGAGCGACGACCGGAGCCTTCGTCGGGTAGGGCTGCGCCATGTCGGCAGCGAAGGCCGGGGCCGCGACCAGGAGGGCGGCGAGGGCAACGCCCGAGGTTAGGATCTTCTTCATAATGTACTCTCCGAGCAAAACTGCTGAACACAACGCAGTTGATGGTGAGATAGAAGCGCAGCTTGTCAGGTCGAGGGCCAGAATGCGGCGAAAACCGAAACAGCACGGTACCCGGTTGCTGCGGCGATGAGGGTGAATGCCTCTCGAACCCATACGAATATTGAATTTCGGGAGGCGGCGGCTGGCCCAGCGCGTGGGCAAGCCCAGCTACATTTCCGCCACGATTGCGCAGCGATTGATCTGCGGCGTAGCAAAAATGCAACAAAAACGACCGCTGCGGGCGGCGAACGCAAACGGCGGCCCCGGGATGGGACCGCCGCGCATAGGATCGGACACCGGAAGCCCGGTGCGCCGGATCAGAACTTGTAGTTCACGCCCAGGCGCAGGATGTTGGCGGTGGTGCCGACATCGAGCGGGCCGACGACGGTGGCGTAGGTCTCGGTGCCGAGGTCGACATAGAGATATTCGGCCTTCACGCTCCAGTTCGGCGAGAAGGCGTATTCGCCGCCCGCGCCGATCGTCCAGCCGGTGTTGGTCTGCTTGTTGGTGAGGCCGGCCAGCTCGTAATCGCCACGGCCATAGGCAAAGCCGCCGGTGCCGTAGATCAGGAACTGGTCGACCGCGAAGCCGAGGCGGGCGCGCACCGTGCCGAAATAGTCGAGAGAGAAGGTCGGGCTCTCGATATTGGTGGCCTGGATGTCGGTCTCGATGCCGACGACCAGCGGGCTGCCGGCAAACTGCCAGTTATAGCCGGCCTGGATGCCGCCGAGGAAACCGTCGGTGTCGTCGGAGAAATCCGCCGAGCCCCAGCCATAGCCGGCATTGGCGCCGATATAGAAGCCGGTCCAGGTGAACACCGGCACCGGCGGGGCATAGGCCGCCGGCGCGCGATAGGCGAGGTCGGCGGCGGAGGCCGGCACGGCGATCGCCGCTGCAAGGGCCAGGCCCGCGAGAACTGCTTTCATGATCGTCTCCCAGTCATCCGGGCACAGGGCACCCGGGTTCAATTCGATAGGGTCGACGGTCCCATAAGATTATGAGCAAAGTCTTATGGCATTTCGTAACCTGATATTATCATTAACAATGCGTATACAAGTGATAATGATGTAAATGTGGCGAATATCCATGGAAACGCTAGCGCATTTCCTTTCCCGCCACGTCGATCATGGTTAACGATCCGTTGACACTGGGCCTTTCGAACGGTGACCCGCGGTGTTCGCCGGGTTGGACACAGACCTTCCTCCAGTTCATGAAGAGACATGACCTCTCCCGCACCGCTTTCATCTGCTGCCGAGCGACCGCTCGCCCTCGTTACCGGCGGCGCGGTCCGTATCGGCCGCGCCATTTCCCTCGCCCTCGCCGCGACGGGTTACGATCTCGTCGTCCACACCCGCCGCCCCGGGCCGGAAGCCGACACAGTCCGAACCGAGATTGAGGCGCGCGGCGCCCGCGCCCATCTGCTGCATGCCGAACTCGCCGATGCCGAAGCGGTCGCCGGGCTGCTGCCCGCCTGCGCCCGCTTCGGCACGGTTCGCCTATTGGTGAACAACGCCTCGGAGTTTCACCCTGACGAGGTCGGCTCGCTGGCCCCGGCGCTGTGGGACCGGCATTTCGCCGTCAATCTGCGCGCCCCGGTCTTCCTCGCCGAGGCGCTCGCGGCACAATTGCCGGCGGACACGGGCGGCGCGGTGGTCAACCTCATCGACCAGCGGGTGCTAAAGCCGACTCCGCATTATCTGTCCTACAGCCTGACCAAGCAGGGGCTATGGGCGGCGACGCGCCTGCTCGCCCAAAGCCTTGCCCCGCGCGTGCGGGTCAATGCGGTGGCGCCGGGGCCGACCCTCGCCAATAGCCGCCAGAGCGCCGAGGACTTCGCCCGACAGGGCGCGGCGGTGCCGCTCGGCCGCGGCCCCCGCCCGGAGGAGATCGCCGAGACGGTGCTGTTCCTGGCGCGGACGGAAAGCGTCACCGGCCAGATGCTCACCGTCGATGGCGGCCAGCATCTCGCCTGGCGGACGCCGGATACCGAGGTGCCCGACTAGCGGGCCGCCCCGGACCGCCTAGCCTCGCCGGTCGCTGAGAGTGAACCAGCCGACGCTCGCCATCACCAGCACCGCGCCGGCGAATTCCAGCGGGCTGGCGGTTTCGCCGAGCACGAAGAAGGCGAGCACCATGGTCGCCACCGGGCTAACGGTGGAGATCATCGAATTGGCCTGCGCCGAGATGCGCTTCAGCGCCGCGTTCATCAGGAAAGTCGGCACCACCGTGGCGCCGATGGCGATCAGCACCGACAGCATCAGCACGCGCGGCGACACCATCAGCCCCGCCAGCGGGCGGACCAGCGCGAACTGGCCGAGCGCCATTACCGAGGCCGAGATCATCGCCACGCAGGTGAACAGGGCCGAGCCGATGCTGTTCAGGAGCTTGCGGGCCAGCAGCTGGTAGAGCGCGAAGCTGACCGCCGCCATGCCGACGAACATCGCGCCGCGCGCCACGTCGGTGCCGACCGTCGCCAGCCCTTCCATGAAGATCAGCGCCAGGCCGCCATAGGCGATGAGGAACGTCCACAGCGCCTTGAGCCGGATCGGCTGGCCGAACAGCAGCGCGCCGAACAGCACGACGAACAGCGGGTAGGTGAACAGGATCAGCCGCTCGAACGAAGCCGAGATATATTGCAGCCCGAGGAAGTCGACATAGCTGGAGAACCAGTAGCCGAGCGCGCCGACGCCGGCCGACTGCGCGAGGATCCGCAGGCTCGGCATCGCTTCGCCGCGCCGCTGCATGGCCTTCAGCGCGATGGCGCCGATCACCAGGTAGAACGGCAGCGAAAACGCCATGCGCAGCGCCAGCAGCGTCTCCGGGTCCACGCCCTCGCCATAGGCGAGCTTGATGATGATGCCCTTGGAGGCGAACAGGATGGCTCCCGCCGCGCCATAGGCATAGCCGGCGAGCGGAACGACGGGTTTCGCGGAGACTTCGGAGACGGAGGACATGATGGCTCCCCTTACTCCGATTGCGCGAGCGGCACAGCCAAGAAATTGCGCATGGCAGCCCCGCCACAGCCGCTTTCTTGCGCGGCGAGGGTCGCGCCTCTCGCCTGTCCACCGGGAAGAGTGCTGTCGTGGCGGCCCGGCGCCAGCTTCCCGAGCTCGCCCCCTGTTCGTGGCCGATCCGAATCCATATTTTAGGCCCCCATGATCGCCCGCACTCCCCATGACACCGCCAAGGACACGCCCGAACCGGACATCGACGATGCCGAGATGGCGGAGGTCGAGGACGAGACCCTGCTGCTGCTCGACGAGGCCGACGAGGCCGCGCCCGGCGCCGGCTCGCTCGCCTCCGGCCGTGCGGCGATCCTGCGGGCGGTGAAGCACGCGCCGACCGGCGCCGGCGTCTACCGCATGCTCGATACGGAAGGCGCGGTGCTCTATGTCGGCAAGGCGAAGAGCATCCGGAAGCGCATCGTCGCCTATACCCGCCCGACCGGGCTGACCAACCGCATCTTCCGCATGGTCGCCGCCACCGCCGAGATGGAATTCATCTCGACCGGCACCGAGACCGAGGCGCTGCTGCTCGAGGCGAACCTCATCAAGCAGCTGCGCCCGCGCTTCAACGTGCTGCTGCGCGACGACAAGTCGTTCCCCTACATCCTGATCACCCGCGATCACGTCTCGCCGCAGATCACCAAGCATCGTGGCGCGCGCTCGAAGCCGGGCGACTATTACGGCCCCTTCGCCTCGGTCTGGGCGGTGAACCGCACCATCAACGCGCTGCAAAAGGCGTTCCTGGTCCGCTCCTGCACCGACAGCTATTACGAGGCGCGCACTCGCCCCTGCCTCTTGTTCCAGATCAAGCGCTGTTCCGGCCCCTGCACCGGCGAGGTCAGCCACGGCGACTATGCCGAATATGTCCGCGAGGCGCGTGATTTCCTATCCGGCAAGAGCCGCACGGTGAAGGACCAGCTCGCCCATGAGATGCAGGCCGCGTCCGAGGCACTGGAGTTCGAGCGCGCCGCCGCGCTGCGCGACCGCATCGCCGCGCTCTCCGCGGTGCAGGGCTCGCAGGGCATCAACCCCCGCTCGGTGGAAGAGGCCGACGTGTTCGCCATCCACCAGGAGGGCGGCGCCACCTGCGTGCAGGTATTTTTCTTCCGCACCGGGCAGAACTGGGGCAACCACGCGCTCTATCCGCGCGCCGACCGCACGCTGGAACCGGGCGAGGTGCTCGGCGCCTTCCTGGCGCAGTTCTACGAGGACAAGCCCTCGCCACGCCTCATCCTGCTCAGCCATGCGGCCGAAGACAGCGACCTGCTCGCCGAGGCGCTGTCCGAGCGCAGCGGCCATAAGGTGGAGATCGCGGTGCCGCAGCGTGGCGAGAAGCGCGAACTGGTCGAGCACGCCATGCAGAACGCCCGCGAGGCGCTGGGCCGCAAGCTCGCCGAGAGCGCCAGCCAGCAGCGGCTGCTCGACGAACTCGCCCGCGCCTTCGCCCTGCCGACCTCGCCCCGGCGTATCGAGGTCTACGACAACAGCCACATCATGGGATCGAACGCGGTCGGCGGCATGATCGTCGCCGGGCCGGAAGGCTTCGCCAAGAGCCAGTACCGCAAGTTCAACATCAAGAGCACCGACCTCACGCCGGGCGACGACTACGGCATGATGCGCGAGGTGCTGAGCCGGCGGTTCTCCCGCCTGCTGCGCGAATCGCCGCGGGCCGGCGACAAGCCCCCCCATCCCGACGGAGTGGGAGGAACGGAACCGGTCATCCCTCTCCCTGAGGCAGAGGGTCAGGGAGAGGGGGACGCCGCGCCGGTCGGCCAGCCGCCCTCCCCCCTCGCCGGCGCGCTGCGTGGGCTGCCCCTACCCACCGAAGAGGGGAAAGAGGTCGCTCTCGTCGACGACGAAGCCCCCGAGGCCCTGCGCCAGACCCCGGAGGGCTGGCCGGACCTCGTGCTGATCGACGGCGGCGCCGGACAGCTGAAGGCGGCGGCGGAGACGCTGGCCGAACTCGGCGTCACCGACGTGCCGCTCGTCGGCGTCGCCAAGGGGCCGGACCGCGACGCCGGCCGCGAGACCTTCTTCATCGCCGGCCGCGAGCCGTTCCGGCTGGAGCCGCGCGATCCCGTGCTATACTTCGTGCAGCGTCTGCGCGACGAGGCGCACCGCTTCGCCATCGGCTCGCACCGCGCCCGTCGCTCGAAGGACATCGCCCAGGGCGGCCTGCAGGAGATTCCCGGCATCGGCCCGACCCGCAAGCGCGCGCTGCTGCATCATTTCGGCACGCTGAAAGCCATCGAGCGCGCCTCGCTCGCCGATCTGGAAGCGGTGCCGGGGGTCAATGCCGCCACCGCGCGAGCGGTCTACGACTTCTTCCACGCCGGGCCGCACTGATGCGGCCGCAGCGAAGCCGTCACGGCCGGTCGTTACTTTGCCGTGAAGTGCCTGCAGTAGATTGACGTGCGCCCGAGGGGTGGTTACGTCCCTTGCGAGGAACCGGACAAAGCCATGGTCGACGTCGCGCCCACCCGGAATACGGTGACCGAACCTGCGCAGGCCGGAACAGGACGGCGCAGGCGCGCCCACACCTATGCGCTGCCCAACCTGCTCACCTATGCACGCTGCGTGGCGGTGCCGCTGCTGGTCGGCTGCCTGTTCTGGGCCGATATCCTCGCCGGTGGCCTGTGGCTGCGCTGGGTCGCGCTCGGCATCTACGTCACTGCCGCCATCACCGATTTCTTCGACGGCTACCTCGCCCGCATCTGGTCGCAGCAATCGGCGATCGGCCGCATGCTCGATCCCATCGCCGACAAGCTGCTGGTCGCCGCCTCGCTCTTGATGATGGCGTCGGACGGCACCATCCGCGGCTGGTCGCTGTGGGCGGCGGCGGTGATCCTGTGCCGCGAGATTCTGGTTTCCGGCCTGCGCGAATTCCTCGCCGAGCTGCGGGTCAGCGTGCCCGTCACCCGCCTCGCCAAGTGGAAGACGGCGACGCAGCTGGTCGCGGTCGGCGTGCTGCTGGCGGGACCGGCCGCGGATGCGCTGCTGCCCGGCACCACGCTCGCCGGCATCGTGCTCTTGTGGATCGCGGCGCTGCTCACACTTTATACCGGGTGGGACTATTTCCGGGCCGGCGCCCGCCACCTGATCGAGGACGACGCGTGAAGATCCTCTATTTCGCCTGGGTGCGCGAGCGCATCGGGCGCGAGGCCGAGGAAGTCGAGGCCCCCGGCGGCGTGCGCACCGTCGCCGAACTGGCCGCTTTTCTCGCCGCGCGCGGCGAGGGCTACGCCGAGGCATTCCGCGACCCGAAGGTGGTGCGCGCCGCCATCGACCGCCGGCATGCCCGGCCGGACGCGCTCATCGCCGGCGCCCGCGAGATCGCCTTCTTCCCGCCGATGACCGGAGGCTGACGCCATGCCGGACGGGCATTCCCCGGATGATCATCCCGCGGACGGGCGCTTTTCAGTCCGCATCCAGCGCGAGGATTTCGACACCGCCGCCGAGATCGCCGCCCTGTCGGGCGGTCGGCGCGATGTCGGCGCGGTCGTCACCTTCTCCGGCCTGTGCCGCGCCGACGACACGACGGACGAAGGTCGCCTCGTCGCGCTGACCCTCGAACATTATCCCGGCATGGCGGAAGAGGAGATCGGCCGCCTCGTCGAGGAGGCCCGCGCGCGCTGGCCACTCCTCGGCGCCACGGTGATCCACCGCCACGGCCGCCTGGTCCCGGGCGAGAACATCGTGCTGGTGGTCACCGCCTCGCCGCATCGCGGCGCCGCCTTCGAAGCCGCCGCGTTCCTCATGGACTGGCTGAAGACCAGCGCCCCGTTCTGGAAGCTGGAAGAGCGCGAGACGGTGAAGAATTGGGTCGCCGCCAAGGAGGCGGACGACGCCGCGGCGGAGCGTTGGCGCTGACCCGCATCGCCGCGTAAACGCCTAGCGCCCGGTCCTGCGGGCGAGCAGTTGCCGCTTCAACCCCTCGGGATAGAGTGCCGGCCCGCCGGCGACGTCGAGTTCGGCCAGATCGTACCAGTGCGCCACCACCGGGCTGCCATCGTCCTCGTGGAAGACGATGGTGTCCTGCCCGGCGAAGGCGTCGGCGGCGAAGTCCACCTCATAGGCGAACACGACCTCATGCCCGGTCGCGCCGTGATGGGTGTAGATGTTCTCCAGCACCGCCGGACCGTCGATCACCTCGATCGCGACGCCGAGTTCCTCGCGGAACTCGCGCATGAGGGCGGCCTCGCAGCGCTCGCCGAACTCGACCCCGCCGCCGAGCGGGCGCACGCCCTTCAGCTGGCCGAGATCGTCCCGCACCTCGGCGGCGAGCAGCCGTCCGCCCCGCCAGTGCAGGCCGATGGCGAGAACGCGAATATGGGAAACCGGGCGCCAGATGGTCATGCCGCCCGGCTAGGCCAATCCGGCGCGCGCGGCAAGTCCGAGACGCGGCCGGCCTGTAGCCGCCTGGGGATCCACGCACAAAAACGAAAATGCCGGCCCCGAGGCCGGCATTTCATTCATGTCCGAAGATCGGAAGCTGCGGCCGCTGCTTACGCGGCGGCCTTCTTCTTCGGCTGCACCTCGGCGGTGTAGTCGTCGAACAGCGTCTTGGTCACCGGGCCGGGCTGGAAGTGGGTGCCGGCGATCTCCGACACCGGCGTCACCTCGGCGGCGGTGCCGGTGATGAAGCACTCGTCGAAGCTCGACAGCTCCTCCGGCATGATCGCCCGCTCCTGCACCTCGATGCCGCGGCTCTTGGCCAGCGCGATCACCGTCTGGCGGGTGATGCCGTTGAGGAACGCATCCGCCTCCGGCGTGTGGATCACGCCATCCTTCACGAAGAAGACGTTGGCGCCGGTGCACTCGGCGACACGGCCGCGCCAGTCGAGCATCAGCGCGTCGGCATAGCCCTCGCGCTCGGCGGCGTGCTTGGAGATGGTGCAGATCATGTAGAGGCCGGCCGCCTTCGAGGTCGAGGGCGCGGTCAGCGGATCGGGACGGCGATACTTCGCCATGCCGATGCGGATGCCCTTCAGCCGTTCCGCCGGGTCGAAATAGCTCGGCCATTCCCACGCCGCGATGGCGAGGTGGATCTGGTTGTTCTGCGCCGAGACGCCCATCATGTCGGAGCCGCGCCAGGCGACGGGACGCAGATAGGCGTCGGCCAAGTTCTGCTTCACCAGGATCTCGCGGCAGGCGGCGTTGATCTCCGCCTCGCTGTAGGGAATCTCGAAGTCGAGCAGACGCGCGCTCTCCTTCAGGCGGACGGTGTGCTCGTCCAGCTTGAAAATCTCGCCGCCATAGGCGCGCTCGCCCTCGAATACACAGCTGCCATAGTGCAGGCCGTGCGTCAGAACATGGACCTTGGCATCCGACCACGGCACGAAGGCGCCGTCATACCAGATCCAGCCACTGCGTTTGTCGAAGGGTTCGCTTGCCATGGTATTGTCTCCCGAACGGGGCCCGCCGCCCGCCATGATCCGGCGGCGTTGCCCATCTTGTCCTTAAAGCCTGTCCTACCCGGTCGCGTGCGTGTTTTCAGCGCATATTTTGCTTCGCAGGCCAAGTACATCTATCGTGAACGCCGTCGAGGGAACAGCCATCCGGCACCCCGACGCGCTGGCTGACGCAGGGTTGATCCGGGGGCTTCCCGAACGATCCTTTCGTCAGACAGGGCATCTTGGTAACGATCATAACGAAAAAAGTCAACATGGCTGACATAAATGTCTCTCAACCGCCCCACGCCAATGCGGCGGATCCCGATCCCGCGGCAGCGGGCGCCGCTGTGCCGCGCCCCCAGACCGACCTGATCGAGCTGCTGTTCTTCGCCTATCGCAACTTCGTCAGCGATCCCGACAAGGTGCTGCAGGGCTTCGGCTTCGGACGGGCGCATCACCGGGTGCTGCACTTCGTCAACCGTCATCCCGGCATGCGGGTGACGGACCTGCTCGACATATTGCGCATCACCAAGCAGAGCCTCGGCCGCGTGCTGCGCGAGCTGGTCGACGGCGGCTTCGTCGACAGCCGCGCCGGCTCCTCCGACCGGCGCCAGCGGCTGCTCTACCTCACGCCCAAGGGCGCGACGCTGGCGCGCGATTTCGTCGCCATCCAGTCGCAGCGCATCGAGCGGGCGCTCGCCGCCTGCTCGCCGGGCGCGCGCGAGGATGTCCGCCGCTTTCTTGTCGCCATGATCGATCCCGAAGATCAGGCGGCGGCCGAGAAGCTCATCGCCCGCGCCGACCAGGCCGCCCTGTCCGGCGGGCAGCGGCCCGGCAAGGCGCCCGCCCGGCCCCGCTAGGAGACCTCGATGCTCGACGCCGCCAATCCTGCCCCCGCCGCCGCCCGTCCGCGCATGGCGACGCCGGCCGACGACGCCGTCCACCTGCTCATCGTCGACGACGACCGCCGCATCCGCGACCTGCTCTCGCGCTTCCTGTCCGAGCATGGCTACCGGGTGACGACGGCCGAATCGGCGGACGACGCCCGCGGCCGCCTCGCCGGCCTCACCTTCGACCTGCTGATCCTCGACGTGATGATGCCCGGCATGAGCGGGCTCGACCTCGCCCGGCTGGTGCGCACCGAATCCGGCGTGCCGATCCTCATGCTCACCGCCCGTTCGGAGACCGAGGACCGCATCAAGGGGCTGGAGATCGGCGCCGACGACTATCTCGCCAAGCCGTTCGAGCCGCGCGAGCTGCTGCTGCGCATCAACAACATCCTGAAGCGCGCCTCGGTCCCGCCGGCGCAGGCCATCGAATCTCTGCGCTTCGGGCCGTTCGTGTTCCATCTGGAGCGCGGCGAGCTGACCCGCGACGGTGAGCTCGTCCGCCTCACCGACCGCGAGCGCGACATGCTGCGCGTGCTCGGCGAGCGCCCCGGCGAGACGGTGCCGCGGCAGGCGCTGGTGGCGCCGGGCATCTCCGCCGGCGACCGTGCCGTCGACGTGCAGGTCAACCGGCTGCGCCGCAAGATCGAGCGCGACCCGGCCAATCCCGCCTATCTGCAGACGGTGCGCGGCCTCGGCTACCGGCTGGTCGTGGCGCCTTGAGCCTGCTCGACGATCAGCGGCTCGGCGCCGCCCGGCACTTCCTGCGCGATCTCGGCGCGCGCCTGCGGGCGAACAATGCGCGCCTCGCCGCCGGCATCAGCCGGGTCATGCCCGGCAGCGCCCATTCCGCCTGGGGTGCCCTGTGCGGCGCCAATGCCCGCATGCGCGAGAGCAACGCCCGCTTCGGCTCGTGGTTCAACCGGGTCATGCCGAAGGGGCTCTATGCCCGCTCGCTGATCATCATCGTCACGCCGATGGTGATCCTGCAATCGGTTCTGGCCTTCGTGTTCATGGAGCGCCACTACAACACCGTCACCCGGCGGCTCTCCGCCGCGGTGTCGCAGGACATCTCCGCCGTCGCCGACCTCGCCGTCGCCTTCCCCACCGCGGAGGGCCGCGAGCGCGTGCGGCAGATCGCCCAGTCGACCATGGGCCTGTCGGTCGACTTCCTGCCGGACGAGCACCTGCCGCCGCCGGGGCCGAAGCCGTTCTTCTCGATCCTCGATTCCAACTTCACCGGCGAGTTGAGCAAGCGGCTGCGCCGGCCGTTCTGGACCGACACGGTCGGCAATTCCAGCCTCATCGAGGTGCGCATCCAGTTCGACGACATGGTAATGCGGATCTTCGCCCGCCGCAGCCAGGCCTATCTGTCGAACTCGCACATCTTCCTGGTGTGGATGGTCGGCACCTCGCTGGTGCTGCTGGCGGTCGCCATCCTGTTCCTGCGCAACCAGATCAAGCCGATCGAGGCGTTGGCCGACGCCGCCATCGCCTTTGGCAAGGGCCGCGACGTCACCGGCTTCCGGCCACGCGGCGCCCGCGAGGTGCGCGGCGCGGCGCTGGCCTTCCTGGAGATGCGGCGGCGCATCGAGCGGCAGATCGAGCAGCGCACCACCATGCTGGCCGGCGTCAGCCACGACATGCGCACCATCCTCACCCGCTTCAAGCTGGAACTCGCCTTCATGGACGAGCGGGAGACCGAGGCGCTGCGCAAGGATGTCGACGAGCTGCAGAGCATGCTCGAGGCCTATCTCGCCTTCGCGCGCGACGACATGGGCGAACCGCCGGTGCTCACCGACATCGCCCGCCTCATCGAGGAAGCCCGCGTCAATGGCGAGCGCCATGGCGCCGCCGTCGCCAGCTCCTTCGCCGGCGACCCGATGGTGACACTGCGGCCGGATGCCTTCCGCCGCTGCCTCGCCAATCTCGTCGCCAATGGCTGGCGCTATGCCGGCCGCATCGACATCAACGGCACCCGCGCCGAGCGCTGGCTGATCGTCGCGGTGGACGATGACGGGCCGGGCATCCCGCCGGAGCGGCGCGAGGAAGTGTTCCGGCCGTTCTTCCGGCTGGACGAGGCGCGCAACCAGGATGCCGGCGGGTCCGGCCTCGGCCTCACCATCGCGCGCGACGCGGCGCGCGCGCATGGCGGCGACGTCACGCTCGGCGACAGCCCGCTCGGCGGGCTGCGGGCGACCATCCGCATTCCGGTGTGAAGCCTCTCAGCCGCGCTGCAAGGCGAGGCGGGCGCCGAGCCCGATCAGCAGTGTGCCGCCGATCCGCCCCGCCCAGGCCCGCAGCCGGCCGGACCGGCTCAACCGCCGCGTGATCGCGCCCGCCAGTCCCACGCAGACGAGGTCGGCCGAGGTGAACATGAGGTTGACCGCCGTGCCGAGCACCAGCAATTGCAGCCACAACGGAAAGGCGGCGGCCGCATCGGTGAACTGCGGCAGAAAGGCGAGAAAGAAGATCGCCGTCTTGGGGTTGAGCACCTCGACGGTCACGCTCTGCAGGAAGGCCCGCCGCCCCGAGGCTTCCGGGACCACCCCGTCTGCCGTCTCGCGCCGGAACATCATCCGCAGGCCGAGCCAGACGAGATAGGCGGCGCCGGCGAGCTTCACCGCCAGATAGAGCGGCGGCACCGCCTCGAACAGCACGGAAAGCCCGAGCGATGCGGCGATCACATGCGCATAGCCGCCGAGATGGATGCCCAGCGCCGCCATCAGCCCGGCACGCCGGCCGCGCGCCAATGTCTGCGCCGAGGCGTAGAGCATGGCCGGGCCGGGCACATAGGCGTAGATCGCCGCGGCGGCGAGGAAGGCGAGCAGCACCTCCGCCGGGGGCATGCCGGCCTCAGAACAGCCGGGCGCCGTTCGGCACCTCGCGATCGGGGGCGAATAGCACCACCGCGCCGTTCTCGTCCGGGAAGCCGAGGGTCAGCACCTCCGACATGACCGGCCCGATCTGGCGCGGCGGGAAGTTCACCACCGCCGCCACCTGCCGGCCGACGAGATCCTCCGGCGCATAGTGCACGGTGATCTGCGCCGTGGACTTCCTCACCCCGACATGCGGGCCGAAGTCGATGATCAGCTTCAGCGCCGGCTTGCGCGCCTCCGGGAAGGCCTCGGCCTGGATGATGGTGCCGACCCGGACGTCGACCTTCAGGAAATCGCCGATGTCGATGGTCGCGGCGGGTGCAAGGCTCATGACGTCCTCCCTCGGGATCGATCGTGGCGGCGGCGGGTTCAGCCCGCCAGCTCGCGCGAGCGGCGGGCAGCGGCGGCGACCGCCTCGGTGAGCAACGGGCCGAACCCCTTCGCTTCGTCCATCAGCACCGCCAGCGCCGCCGCCGTGGTGCCGTTCGGCGAGGTGACGTTCTTGCGCAGTTGCGCCGGGTCGATGCCGGTGCGGGCGATCAGCTCGCCGGCACCGGCGACGGTGGCGCGCGCCAGCCGATCGGCCATGTCGGCCGGCAGCCCGGCCCGGGCACCCGCCTCCGCCAGCGCCTCGGCGAGCAGGAACACATAGGCCGGCCCGGAGCCCGACACCGCGGTGGCGACGTCGATCAGTTCCTCGCGCTCCACCCATTCGCAGCCGCCGGTGGCCTTGAGCAGCGCATCGGCGATGCGCATCTGCTCGGGCGAGACGGAGCCGTTCGGCACCGCCACCGTCACGCCGCGCCCGATCGCCGCCGGGGTATTGGGGATCGAGCGCACCACCGCCGTGCCCGGCGCGAAATGGCTTTCGAGGAAGGCCAGCGTGCGCCCCGCCATCACCGAGACCACCAGCGTGTCCGGCCCGGCGAGCGGCTGCACCTTGGCGAGCACGTCCGGAGCCACCTGCGGCTTCACGGCGAGCAGCATCACCGCCGGCACGCCGCCATTGAGCGGGTTCAGCGCCACGCCGCGCGCTTCCAGCATGGCGGCCACTTCCGGTGGCGGGCCGGGATCGAGCACCGCGATGCGCGCCGGCTCCAGCCCGAGGCCGACCCAGCCTTCGAGCATGGCGCCGCCCATCTTGCCGGCGCCCACCAGCAGGACCCGGCCGGGAATATCGGAAAGAACTGCCATCGCTTCGCCTCGCACCTCTGCACCGCCCGAGCGGTATCGCGCGACGGTTTAGCGGATTCGCGCGCGGGATGCTGCCCCGTCCTCGCGGCCCGCCCCGCCGCCGTTACGCGCCGACGGCGGGATGCCGCTAGGCTACGCCTCGCCGATGGTCTCGAACAGCGTGGCGTCCATCGCCTCGCGCGCCGACTTGCCGGCCCAGACCACGAACTGGAACGCCGGGAAATAGCGCTCCACCGCCTCCACCGCGACTTCCATCAGCACTTCGCACTGGCGGTCGGTCGCCTCGGCGCCGGCGAGCAGCAGCGCGTGGCGGAACATGATCACGCCCTCCTTCGACCACAGATCGAAATGACCGACCCACATCTGCTCGTTGATCAGCGAGAGCAGGCGCAGCACCTCGTTCTTGCGCTTCTCCGGGACCTTGAGGTCGAAGGCGCAGGCGATGTGCAGCGCCTCCACCTCGTCCATCCACTGGAAGGAGACGTGGCAATCGGTCCACCGCCCCTCCACCGAGATGGTGATCTCGTCCTCGGCGGAACGCTCGAACGACCATTCGTTCAGCGCGGCCATCCGCTCGACGAGATCGAGCGGGTTGGCCCGGGTGTCGGCTTCGAAATCGGTATAGGTCATGCTCGACCTCGCGAGGCTGGGACGCGGGAGGGGGTCGAACGCACGCAACGCGACTATCAGGCGGCGGCTCTCTCGTCCTGAGAACGAATCGCCGTGATCCGACTATATCGCGCTGAATCCGTACCTCGCTACGACCGTTCGTGGGTGACCGCCTCTCGACGGCCAATAGCTAGTAAGGTGTCAGGGATTCGCCGGGCGCCGCAAGCATGGTGGCCCGGCGTCCACAGCGCCCTCACTCGGGGGTTTCGAGCTTGGCGAGCCGGGCTTCCAGCGCGGCGATGCGCGCTTCAAGCGCCTCGTTCTCCTCGCGGGCGGCGGCGGCGAGGTCCTTCACCGTGTCGAACTCCTCGCGCGTCACCACGTCGAGCTCGCGCAGGATGCGCTCGGCCTGGGCGCGCATCACCGTCTCGGCCTCGCGCCGCACGCCGGTGGCGACGCCGGCGGCATCGTTCATCAGCTTCGCGAAGTCATCAAAGATGCGGCTCGTGGTCTGGGTCATGTCACTTCTCTCCCGGCTTGACGCCTCTCAATGAACAATGGGGCGCAAGGCCCCACACCGCAAGGGCGCGGCCGCCGTCTCGCCCGTGTTCCACATGTCGGGAGGCCATTGTCCGGCAAGCCTTGGCGGCGTCCGCACCGTTCGCCGGTCTCGACGTCGCATCGCCGGCCTTGATCCTGTCACGCGAGGGGGGCAAGACCGTGACGGTGCCGGAGCCGTGCGAGTCGTGTCGCGGCCGGTCGCGCCGCCACGGGTCCCCGAGTCCGGACACTTCATGCTGATCGCGACGCCGCCGCTCCTCGCCCTTCCCTTCCCGGCCATCGATCCGGTGCTGGTCCAGCTCGGTCCCTTCGCGATCCGCTGGTACGCGCTCGCCTATGTCGCCGGCCTGCTGCTGGGCTGGTGGCTGGCCAAGAAGCTCTGCGCCACGCCGGCCTTGTGGGGCGGCAAGGCGGCCATCGCGCCGGAGGAGTTCGACGATGCCGTGGTGTGGGTGGCGTTCGGCGTCATCCTCGGCGGGCGCATCGGCTATGTGCTGTTCTACAACCTGCCCTATTACGCGTCCCACCCCATGGAGGCGCTCACCGTCTGGCACGGCGGCATGTCGTTTCATGGCGGCTTCCTAGGCTCCATCCTCGCCATGGCGCTGTTCTGCCGCCGCCGCGGCCTGCCGCTGATGTCGATGCTGGACATCGCCGCCGCGGTAGTGCCGATCGGCCTGTTTCTTGGCCGCCTCGCCAATTTCATCAATGGCGAGCTGTGGGGCCGGGTCACCGACGTGCCCTGGGCCATGGTGTTCCCGACCGGCGGCCCGGAGCCGCGCCATCCCAGCCAGCTCTACGAGGCGGCGCTGGAAGGCGTCATCATCTTCGTCGTCCTGCAGATCGCCATCCATGCCTATAAGGCGCTGGCCCGGCCGGGCATCGTCGGTGGCCTGTTCGTCATGCTCTACGGCGTCTCGCGCATCATCGTGGAGTTCGTCCGCGAGCCCGATGCCCAGCTCGGCTATCTCTATGGTGGCTGGCTGACCATGGGCATGCTGCTGTCGCTGCCCATGGTGCTGTTCGGCGCCTGGCTCGCCTGGCATTCGGCGCGCCGCCCGCCGCTGAACCAGCGCGCCCGCGCATGAGCGAGGCGCCGACCCCGCTCGTCCCGAAGCTCGCCGCCCGCATCGCCGCCGACGGCCCGCTGACCGTCGCCGATTACATGGCCGAATGCCTGTTCCATCCGCACCATGGCTACTACTCCACCCGCGAGCCCTTCGGCAGCCAAGGCGACTTCGTCACCGCGCCGGAGATCAGCCAGATGTTCGGCGAACTGATCGGGCTGTGGGCCGCCGACACATGGATGCGCTTCGGCGCGCCCTCCTCCTTCGTGTTCGCCGAGCTCGGTCCCGGCCGCGGCACGCTGATGGCCGATGCCCTGCGCGCCACCCGCATCGTCCCCGGCTTCCTCGACGCCGCCCGCCTCGTGCTGGTCGAGGCCTCGCCCCGCCTGCGCGAGATCCAGAAAGCGGCGCTCCCCGGCCACGCGGTCGAATGGGCCGACCGCGTCGAGGACCTGCCGGCCGGGCCGCTCGTCCTCGTCGCCAATGAACTCGTCGACGCGCTGCCGATCCGCCAGTTCGTCCGCACGCCGGAGGGCATCGCCGAGCGCATGGTCGGGCTCGATGCCGAGGACGCCCTCGCCTTCGGCCTGCGCCCCGGCGCCCGCCTCGACACCGCCGACGAGCGCCGGCTGCTCGCCGCCCCGCCCGGTGCCCTGCTGGAAATCTGCCCGCTCGGCCAGAGCATCGCCGCCCATCTCGGCGCCCGCCTTGCCCGTGACGGCGGTGCGGCGCTGTTCGTCGACTACGGACATGCCGGCGCGAATGAGCCCGCCGGCGGCTTTGGCGACACGCTGCAGGCGCTGCGCGCCCATGCCTATGATCCGCCGCTCGCCCATCCCGGCGAGGCCGACCTCACCGCCCATGTCGATTTTGCCGCCCTGGCCAGCGCCGCGCGACGCCACGGCGCGCGCGCCTTTGGCCCCATCGGTCAGGGCATCCTGCTGGAACGGCTCGGCCTCCATGCCCGCGCGGAGCGGCTGAAGCGCAACGCCGCGCCGGAAGCGGCAGCCGCCGTCGATGCCGCCGCGCGCCGCCTCGCCGGCACCGGCGAGAACGAGATGGGCACCCTCTTCAAGGCGCTCGCGCTGGTGCATCCTGCGCTTGGCGCCCCGGCGGGATTCGCGCCGGAAGACGAATTCGGAGGTTCCGCATGAAGGTCGAATCCCCCGCGCTCAAGGCGCTGCCCGGCATCCGCCACGCCTTCTTCACCCGCGAGGGCGGCGTGTCGGAGGGCATCTATGCCGGTCTCAACGGCGGCACCGGCTCCAACGACGTGCCGGAGAACGTCGTCGAGAACCGCGCCCGCATGGCCGGAGCGCTCGGCGTGCCGGCAACGCACCTGCTCACCTGCTGGCAGATCCACTCGCCGGATTGCCTCGTCGCCCGCGTGCCGTGGCAGGAGCGCCCCAAGGCCGACGCCGTGGCGACCGATACGCCCGGCATCGCCGTCGGCGTCGCCATCGCCGATTGCGGCCCGGTGCTGTTTGCGGATGCGCAGGCCGGCGTCGTCGGCGCCGCCCATGCCGGCTGGAAGGGCGCGGTCGGCGGCGTGCTGGATGCGACCCTCGCCCGCATGGAGGAACTCGGCGCCCGGCGCGAGCGCGTCGTCGCCGCCATCGGCCCGCTGATCCGCCAGCCGAGCTACGAGGTCGGCCCGGAATTCGTCGCCAACCTCACCGCCCTCGACGCCGGCAATGCCCGCTTCCTCGCGCCGTCCGAGCGGGACGGCCACGCCATGTTCGACCTGCCCGGCTACATCGCCGCCCGGCTCACCCGCCTCGGCGTCGGCACCGTCGACGATCTCGGCCTCGACACCTATTCCGACGCCGACCGCTTCTATTCCTATCGTCGCGCCACCCATCGCGGCGAGCCCGATTACGGCCGGCTGATCGCCGCCATCACCCTGGTGCCCTGAGCCATGAGCCTGCATTTCACCGCCCTGGAATTTGCGCGCCGCAAGAACCGCCTGCTGGCGGAGATGGCCGAGCGCCAGCTCGACGGAATGCTGATGTTCCAGCAGGAATCGATGTACTGGCTCACCGGCTACGACACGTTCGGCTTCTGCTTCTTCCAGTCGCTGTGGCTCGGCATCGACGGCCGGATCGCCCTGCTCACCCGCTCGGCGGACCTCAGGCAGGCGCAGCATACCTCGCTGATCGAGGATATCCGCGTCTGGCGCGATTCCGCCCATTCGACCCCGCAGCAGCAATTGCGCGACATGGTCGCCGACCTCGCGGGCTCAGAGGTCGGCCGCCCCTCCCCCCGCATCGGCGTCGAATATGACAGCTACGGCCTCACCGCCGCCAATGGCCGCAAGCTCGACGCTGCCTTCGACGGCTTCGCCGTGCTGTCCGACACCTCCGGCCTCGTCGACTATCTGCGCGCCGTGAAGTCGGAAGAGGAGATCTTCTACGTCCGCAAGGCCGGCCAGCTGGCGCTCGACGCCCGGCAGGCCGCCATCGAGCTGGTCGCCCCCGGCGTCGACGAGGGCGAGGTACTCGCCGCCATGCAGGGCGCCGTCTTCAAGGGCGGCGGCGACTATCCCGGCAACGAATTCATCATCGGCTCCGCCCGCGACGCCCTGCTCTGCCGCTACAAGTCCGGCCGACGCCGCCTCGACGCCCGCGACCAGATCACCCTCGAATGGGCCGGCGCCTACCGCCGCTACCATGCGGCGATGATGGAGACCGTGCTGGTCGGCGAGCCCTATGACCGTCATATCGACCTGTTCAACGCCGCGAGGCTGGCGCTGGAGGCCTGCGCGCGCCACATCGTCCCCGGCCGCACCGCCGGCGAGGTGTTCGCCGCCCATAGCGAGGTGATGGACGGCCACGGCCTCGCCGAGCACCGGCTGGCCGCCTGCGGCTATTCGCTGGGCGCCAAGTTCACTCCCTCCTGGATGGACCCGCCGATGTTCTACGAGGCCAATCCCTGGGTGCTGGAGCCGGGCATGGTGATGTTCGCCCACATGATCCTGATGGACAGCGCCAGCGAGACGGCCATGTGCCTCGGCCGGACCTATCTGGTCACCGTTAACGGTAACGAGCCGTTAACGGGCGCCCCTCTGGACCTCATCGTTAATAACCGTTAACGATTTGCCCCGGATGTGCCGGCGACGGCGCGGCCGCGCCGGTCTGATTCGGCACGGACACGCGCAGCGACCGGCCCTCAAGGGGACGGCGCTTGATGATCGAACAGCTCGGCCGGCGACTTCGCCAGTTCGCACCGGCAGCGGCGGCCACCGTCGTCGCCCTCGGCCTGGCGGCCTGCCAGACCGGCGGAGCCAACAAGCCGGTCGCGAGCGCCACGGGCCCGGACGGCGCGTCCGTGCAGACCTCCGCTGCCCCGTCCTCCTCTTCCCGCGCAGTGGCCTCGCGCTCTGCCGCCCCCCGCGCCCTCGCCTTCGAATCCATCGATGGCCCGCCGGAACCGGTATTCGACAAGCTGGTCTCCAGCCTGTCCGCCGAGGCCGGCGCCCAGCGCATCCCGGTGGCCTCGCGCGACAGCAACGCCCCCTATCGCGTACGCGGCTACCTGCTCGCCGTCGTCGAGAACGGCAAGGGCAGCGTCGATTGGGCATGGGACGTCTACGACCAGGACCGCGAGCGGGTGCTGCGCGTCTCCGGCGTCGAGCAGACCGGCTCCGGCGGCGACGTCTGGGCCAATGTCGATCAGGCCATGCTGGATCGCATCGCCTCCCAGAGCCTCTCCGAGATCACCTCCCGCCTCGCGCAGAACCCGACGGCGCCGCGCAAGCCTGTAAGCGCGCCGGCCGAGACCGCCGAGCCGGCGGCGGCGGAGGATCCCTACGAGCCGGTTCGGACCGATGACGGCCCGCCGATCGCCGATGCCGGCGGCGAGGCCCCGGCGCCCGAGCCGTCCTCGACCCTCGCCCTCACCGCGAGCCACTGATTGCCGGTACGGCAGCGCGTCCGCCCACGGGGTGCCGACCGCGCCGCCGAGCTGCGATTTTGGTGCATGCCTTGCTCAAATCCTGTGCCGGTGAGGCTTTACAGGGCAGGCCGGCCCGCCTATCAGAGCCTCGCGACGGTCGTGCGACGGCCGCGAAGTGATCTTACGCGGTGAATTTACGGCTTGGAGCGCGTGCCGGAATGTCCAGCAATAACGGGTCGATCAAACTGGTCGCGGGCAACAGCAACCGCCCCCTCGCCGAAGCGATCGGCGCCTATCTCTCCACCCCGCTCAGCAGGGCGGTGGTCCGGCGTTTCGCCGATATGGAGATCTTCGTCGAGATCCAGGAGAATGTGCGCGGCAAGGATGTGTTCGTCCTGCAGTCGACCTCGTTCCCGACCAACGACCATCTGATGGAGCTGCTCATCATCATCGATGCGCTGCGCCGCTCCTCCGCCCGCCGCATCACCGCGGTGCTGCCCTATTTCGGCTATGCGCGGCAGGACCGCCGCTCTTCCGGCCGCACGCCGATCTCCGCCAAGCTGGTCGCCAACCTGATCACCCATGCCGGTGCCGACCGCGTGCTGACCGTCGACCTGCATGCCGGCCAGATCCAGGGCTTCTTCGACATCCCGACTGACAACCTCTTCGCCGCGCCGGTGATGGTGCAGGACGTGAAGTCGCGCTTCGACCTCAACGACATCACCGTGGTGTCGCCGGACGTCGGCGGCGTGGTGCGCGCCCGCGCGCTGGCCAAGCGCATCGACGCCCAGCTCGCCATCGTCGACAAGCGTCGCGAGCGGCCGGGCGAGAGCGAAGTGATGAACGTCATCGGCGACGTGAAGGGCAAGCGCTGCATTCTCGTCGACGACATCATCGATTCCGGCGGCACGCTGGTGAACGCCGCCGATGCGCTCTTGGAGCGCGGCGCCACCGAGGTGCACGCCTATATCAGCCACGGCGTGCTCTCCGGCGGCGCGGTGGCGCGCGTCACCGCCTCCAACCTCAAGGAGCTAGTGATCACCGATTCCATCCAGCCGACCGAGGCGGTCCGGGTGGCGCGCAACATCCGCGTCATCTCCATCGCCAGCCTGCTGGCCGAGGCGATCGGGCGCACCGCGCACGAGGAAAGCGTCTCCAGCCTGTTCAACTGAGGCGCTTTTTTTCGGGCCTTCCGACCCTCCCTTACCGCAACGCACGCTCTCGCGTGCGCTGCGCCATCGTGCGTCCACTTTTCGGCTGCATAGAACGGGCTCGTCGAATCGAACGGGACGACCCGATGCTACGCGCCTTCTTGCGCGGCCATAGGCCGACTCGCCTGCCATTCCTTGCCGGCGCCGGGGTCTTTGCCGCCTTGCTGCCCGCTGCCGCCTTCGCCCAGTCCATGGGCGGCCCGCTGCCCTATGATCCGGTCAACCCCTGGGCCGGCGTCACCGTCATCGTCACCCCCGCGCCGGAACCCGACACCGCTGACGCACCGGCGGTTCCGCCGCCACGCCCGGCCGACATACCCGAGCCGGCCGCGCCAGCGATCGCCGACGCACCGGCCGGCCACTGGCCGCCATCGCTCTACGAATCCATCGAGCTTGGCCTCGGTGGCGAGCCGCAGCCCGAACCCGAGAAGCCCGCGCCGAACCAGCTTCTGCCGGCGCGCAAGTCGGTGGCGGCGCCGAAGGGCTCCAAATTGCCGACCAGCGTGCAGTTCGTCGATCGGGGGCCGGTCAGCATCGGCGTGTCCACCAGCATGTCGGCGAGCGCCCCGGTCTCCTCGCTCACCAACCGGCAGACCGGCAGCGGCAGCGGCGAGGTAAAGGGCCGCGTCGGCTACTCCATGGACAATCTGTCGGTCTATGGCACCAGCCAGCTCGGCGCCTCGGCCTCCACCGGCAGCCCGTCGGTCTATGACGGCTACACGGTTGGCAGCACCTACAGCGTGCCGCTGGACAGCCTCGGCCTCGGCAAGGGCGACAAGCTCGGCGCCACGGTGGAGATGGACAGTTCCTCCACCGTCAATACCGGCGTCGAATTGCGCGCGCCGATGGGCAGCTATGAGCGCTTCATCTCGGTGCAGCGCTCCGCGCCGATGGATTCGGACGCCAGTGGCGTGGTGAAGGCCGGCGTGCTCGGCAAGTTCTGAGCCCCCGGCCGGCTCCCCGGCCCCACGCTTCGACCGCCTCACGCGACACGCGGCATTGCCGCAGAAGGCTTTTGCTGCTATTGACCCGCTCGCCGTAGCCATTCCGCACCCCTGGAGGCGCGCTGCGGCACCACCAGACCCAGCCTGAAGGGACCGGGCCGCGCGAGCGGCCCTCTCCTTTTGCAAACCAAGGAATTCAAGCCATGACCGCCATCAAGGAACTGAAGGCGCAGGCCCGCACGAAGAGCGGCAAGGGGGCCGCCCGTGCCGAGCGTCGCGCCGGTCGCGTGCCCGCCGTGATCTATGGCGACGGGAAGGCCCCCGTCGGCATCACCCTCGATTACACCGAGATCACCCGCACCATCTATGCGGGCCACTTCCTCACCACGCTGTTCAGCGTCGAGGTGGATGGCGAGAAGCACCGCGTGATCCCGCGCGACTACCAGCTGGACGTGGTCAAGGACCAGCCGCTGCATGTCGACTTCCTGCGCGTCGCCGTCGGCGCCAGCCTCACCGTCGACGTGCCCGTGCACTTCCTCAACGTCGACACCGCCCCGGCCTTCAAGCAGGGCGCGACGCTGAACATCGTCAGCCACTCCGTGGAGCTGAACGTCCCCGCCGACGCCATCCCCGAGGCGATCGAGGTCGACGTGTCCAGCTACGCCCTGGGCGCGTCCATCCACCTGTCGTCGGTGCAGCTGCCGGCGGGCGTCACCTGGGCCGGCCATGGCGACGACACGCTGGCCACCGTGGTGGCGCCGTCGGGCCTCAAGGAAGCCGAGGCCGACGAAGCTGCGGCGGCCGCGGCCGCGGCGGCTCCCAAGGCCTGATCGGCCGGGACAGCCCCTTGCATCGTCGCGTGATGAAAGCGCGATAGGCAGATCTGGAGCCGGAAGCCTGCTTCCGGCTCCTTTGCGTTTCAGGACGCGCGCACGCAGCTTGATCGTCAGCGGTACGAGGCCAGGAATGTTCCTCTTCGCCGGGCTCGGAAATCCCGGGCCGAAATATGCCGGCAACCGGCACAATATCGGCTTCATGGTGGTGGACGCCATCGCCCGCCGCCATCGCTTCTCGCCGTGGCGCCGCCGCTTCCAGGGCGCGGCCTGCGAGGGCGAGATCGCCGGGCAGAAGGTGCTCGCCTTGCTGCCCGAGACCTATATGAACGAGAGCGGCCGCGCGGTCGCCGAGGCGCAGCGCTTCTACAAGATCGAGCTGAAGGACATCTTCGTCTTCCACGACGAGCTCGACCTGCCGCCCGCCAAGGTGCGCGCCAAGTTCGGCGGCGGCAATGCCGGGCATAACGGCCTGCGCTCGATCACCGCCCATAGCGGCAACGACTACGGCCGGGTGCGGCTCGGCATCGGCCATCCCGGCGACAAGAACCTGGTCATGCCCTTCGTGCTCGGCGATTTCGCCAAGTCGGAGCGCTCCTGGGTGGAGGCGGTGGCCGATGGCTGCGCCGATTGCGCCGAGCTGCTGCTCGCCCACCGGCTCGACGAGTTCCAGAGCCGGCTGCATCTGTTCCTCGAGGCGCAGGGCTTCGGCGCGGTCAGGCCGCCGGGCGCAGCGGCGGCGAAATGACCGCCGGGGCGGTTGCCGGGCTTGCGCTGGCGCCCCGCCTTGCCTAACCACGTCGGCAACCAGACCAGATCCTTAAAGAGCAGAGCACCATGGGCTTCAAATGCGGCATCGTCGGCCTGCCGAACGTCGGCAAGTCGACCCTCTTCAACGCGCTGACGCAGACGGCGGCGGCGCAGGCGGCGAACTACCCGTTCTGCACCATCGAGCCGAATGTCGGCGACGTCGCGGTGCCGGACCCGCGCCTCGACACGCTGGCCGGGATCGCCTCCTCGGCGCAGATCATCCCGACCCGGCTGACCTTCGTCGACATTGCCGGGCTGGTGCGCGGCGCCTCGAAGGGTGAAGGCCTCGGCAACCAGTTCCTCGCCAATATCCGCGAATGCGACGCCATCGCCCATGTGGTGCGCTGCTTCGAGGATTCCGACGTCACCCATGTCGAGGGCAAGCTCGCGCCCATCTCCGACATCGACACCATCGAGACCGAGCTGATGCTGGCCGATCTCGACAGCCTGGAGAAGCGCGCCGGCGCGCTGGAGAAGAAGGCCAAGGGCGGCGACAAGGATGCCAAGGAACAGCTTGAGCTGATGAACCGCGCCCTCGTGCTGCTGCGCGACGGCAAGCCGGCCCGCCTGGTCGACGTCAAGCCGGAGGAGGAGAAGGCCTTCCGCATGCTCGGCCTGCTGTCGTCCAAGCCAGTGCTTTACGTCTGCAACGTTGAGGAGGCCTCGGCCAAGGCCGGCAATGCGCTGTCGGCGGAAGTGTTCGGCCGCGCCGCCGAGGAAGGCGCCAAGGCGGTGGTGGTCTCGGCCAAGATCGAGAGCGAGATCGCCGTGCTGCCCGCCGAGGAGCAGAAGGACTATCTCGAGGCCATCGACCTCGACGAACCCGGCCTCAACCGCATCATCCGCACCGGCTATGAATTGCTGAAGCTGGTGACCTATTTCACCGTCGGCCCCAAGGAAGCCCGCGCCTGGACCATCACCGCCGGCACCAAGGCGCCGGCGGCGGCGGGCGTCATCCACTCGGATTTCGAGAAGGGCTTCATCCGCGCCGAGACCATCGCCTATGACGACTACGTCAAGGGCAAGGGCGAGGCCGGTGCCCGCGACGCCGGTCGGCTGCGGCTGGAAGGCAAGGAATACGTCGTCGCCGATGGCGACGTGCTGCATTTCCGCTTCGCCAACTGAGACGACGGCCTCATCCGGCATCGGCGCGGCGAGGGCGTTGCACTCCGCCGCGCTTCGGTCAGCGACGGGCTGCGGCAGCCCCGCCCGTCCCTCCCCCTACGAGGCACCTATCCGCCGTTACGGCACGACGGGAAGCCCTGCGGCAATGTCGCGCTCGCGTCCCTCGGCACACCGACCGGCTAGCGACCAGCGCCGGCCACGTCGAGACCGTGCCGCCCGGCCTCTGCCACTCGCCCCCTGCCGGCTCTCCCCCTCCCCACAGGCGCTCCCCATCGCCGCGAGGACCGGACCGGCACGCGGAGCGGCGCCGGCCGCGATGTGACGTTGCGTTGCATGGCTGTTTTCGCTGGACCGGCTTGACCTCGGCGCGCCCGTCGCCTGTCATAAAGGCGAGAGTCGCGTAACGGAGCGGAGCGTCGATGCTCTTCTGGGAAGACTTCCACGAGGGACACGTCGCGGTCAGCGGGCGCTATGTGGTCGGCCGCGAAGAAATCGTCGCCTTCGCGCTGAAATACGATCCCAATCCGCTGCATCTCGACGATGCCGCCGCCGAGGCGAGCGCGGTCGGCGGGCTGTGCGCCTCGGGCTGGCACATCTGCTCCATCGCCATGCGGCTGCTGGTGGACGGCCTGCTCGCCAATGCCGATTGCCTCGGCTCGCCGGGCATAGACGAGGTGCGCTTCCTGGCGCCTGTCCGTCCCGGCATGGTGCTGAAGCTGCGCCGCCACGTTCTGGAGACCCGCTCCTCCAAGAGCCGGCCGGACATGGGCATCGTCAAGCTCAAGCTGGAGTTGCTCGACGCCGAGGGCCGGCCGGTCTTCGAGCTCGCCGGTCCGATCATGTTCGGCCGGCGCAATCCCGGCTTCCGGCCGGCGTGAGGGAGGCGCGTATGGATTTCTTCGAGGACATTCTCGTCGGCACCTCCACCCCGCTCGGCTCGCACAGCTTCTTCGCCGAGGAGATCATCTCCTTCGCCCGCACCTTCGATCCGCAGCCCTTCCATCTCGATGCGGTGGTGGGCGCGCGCATGCATTTCGGCGGCCTCGCCGCGTCCGGCTGGCACACCGCCGCCATCGCCGCTCGGCTGCGCGCCCAGGCGATCGCCCGCCATCACGCCGAGCTGCGCGGCCAGGGCAAGCGGGTGCCGCGCATCGGCCCCTCCCCCGGCTTCAAGAACATGAAATGGCTGCGCCCGGTGCTCGCCGGCGACACCGTCACCTTCGTGAGCGAGATCACCTCCAAGAAGCCGAGCGCCAGCCGCCCGGAATGGGGGCTGGTCTTCACCCACGAGACCGGCACCGACCAGCATGGCCGCGAGGTCTTCGCGCTCGACGACTGCGTCTTCGTCGAGCGCGTCGAGGCGTGAGCCCACTACCCGGCGACGACGGCGAGCTCGGCGTGCTGCTGTGGAACGTCGCCTGGCGCCGCCCGGCCTCGCCCGCCGGCGCGGTGATACGCGACCTCCTCGCCCGGCATGCGCCCGATATCGCCTGCCTCACCGAGACGTCGCTCGACCTGCCGGTCGGCGGCCACGTCATCGCTTCCGATCCCTACTACGGCATGCCGATGAAGCCCGGTCGCCGCAAGGTGCTGCTGTGGAGCCGGCATCCCTGGGAACAGGTGGACGCGCTCGGCCATCCCGACCTGCCGTCCGGCCGCTTCGTGCGCGGAGTGACCGCGACACCGCTCGGCCGGCTCGCCGTCATCGGCGTCTGCATTCCCTGGTCGATGGCGCATGTCGGCAATGGCCGACGCGACCGGGCCCCCTGGGAGGATCATCGCCGCTATCTGCGCGCGCTCGGCCACTGGTTGGCCGAGCAGCCGCCACAGGCCGACACGCTGTTGCTCGGCGACTTCAACCAGGCCATCCCGCGCCGGCGCGCGCCGAGGGACGTCGCCACGACCCTCGCGGAAGCACTGGGGCCGACGCTCGAGGTCGCCACCGCCGGCGAGATCGCCGGCCTGGAACGCCCGTCCATCGACCATCTGGCGACGACAGCCGATCTTGCAACGCGCGGCATCGCGGCACTGCCCAACGCGCTGGCGGATGGCGGCCGCATCTCCGACCATACCGGCCTGCTGATCCGCCTCGCCCGCCCTGCATCGGGCGGCGACGACTAAGCGGCCGACCGCAACGTCATCGGCCGCTCATCACGATGACAGCCGCCTGAGGGTGCTCGATCGCCCGGCGCGGCTCTGGAGCCAAAGGCCCTGACAGGATGGGCGCCATCCCCCCTCCCCGATCCACCTCCGCTCCCCCGGGGCACAGCGTCACCTGACACGTTCTCCGGGCCGGCCGGACAGCTCCGCCGTTCCCGCTCTCCGCGCACCCCGCCATGCTTCCGCCGCCGCCTGCCGCCGCACGATCTCCCCTCCCGCCGCCATCCGGCCCATCCGTCGCCCAGCCCCAAATGCAGAAGGGCCCCGCAAGGGGCCCTTCAACAGGTAGGTGGAGATGGCCTCAGGCGCCGACGCTCAGTGGTCGTGGACGGCCTTCCACACCTTCTTCTTGGTGAAGTAGAGCAGCCCGGCGAAGATGATCAGGAAGACCATCACCTGGAAGCCGATGCGCTTGCGCGCCTCGAGATGCGGCTCGGCCACCCACATCATGAAGGCAGTGACGTCGCGCGAATACTGGTCGACCGTCTGCGGCGTGCCGTCGGTATAGGTCACCTGGTCGGCCGAGATCGGCTGCGGCATCTTGATGGCGTGACCAGGGAAATAGGCGTTGTAATGCGCGCCTTCCGGCACGGTGACGCCTTCCGGCGGATCGACATATCCGTTCAGCAGCGCGTGGATGTAGTCCGGCCCCTGCTCCTGATACTGGGTGAAGATGTCGATCAGGAAGCCGGGGAAGCCGACCTCATAGGTGCGCGCCTTGGCGAGCGTCGAGAAGTCCGGCGGGTAGGCGCCGCCATTGGAGGCGCGCGCCGCCTGCTCGTTCGGGAACGGCGAGGGCCAGTGGTCGGACAGCCGGCCGGGACGGTCGAACATGTCGCCGGCGTCGTTCGGCCCGTCCTGGATCTGGTAGCCCTCGGCCACCACCTTGGCCTGCTCTTCGCTGAACTGCGGCCCGCCCGGCTGGGCGAGGTTGCGGAAGGCGAGGAGATGCGCCGAGTGGCAGGAAGAGCAGACCTCCTTGAACACCTGGAAGCCGCGCTGCAGCTGCGCGCGGTCATACTTGCCGAACGGGCCGGCGAAGCTCCAGCTTTCGCGGTGCGGCTTGGTGCCGCCATGCTCCTGGGCGCTCGCCGGGGCGAGGCCGCCCGCGAGCACGAGGGCACCGGCGACGGCGGCGCCGATCAGGCCGCGCCGCAGCGCCAGGGGGGCGATCGAGGAGAGCGAGGACATCAGCTTGTTCATCGTTCGGTTCCCGCTCAGCCCTTGGTCTGCGGCGCCTGGGCGCCGACGGAAGCAGGCGCGCTGCCCTTCTTGCCCAGCACCGACTCGGTGATCGAGGCCGGCACCGCCTTCGGCTTCTCGAACAGGCCGAGCAGCGGCAGGATGATCAGGAAGTGCGCGAAGTACCAGAAGGTGAGGATGCGGCCGGCGATGATGTAGCCACCCTCGGCCGGCTTGGCGCCGAGCCAGCCGAGCCCGATGCACACCGCCACCCAGATCCAGAAGAACTGCTTGAACAGCGGGCGGTAGACGCCCGAGCGCACCTTCGAGGTATCCAGCCACGGCACGAAGAACAGCACGATGATGGCGCTGAACATGGTCAGCACGCCGCCGAGCTTCGAGGGAATGGCGCGCAGCATCGCGTAGAACGGCAGGTAGTACCATTCCGGCACGATGTGGGCCGGCGTCACCAGCGGGTTGGCCGGGATGTAGTTGTCGGCGTGGCCGAGATAGTTCGGGATGTAGAACAGGAACCACGAGAAGAAGATCAGGAACACCACCATGCCCAGCGAATCCTTGATGGTCGCGTAGGGCGTGAAGGGCACGGTGTCCTTCGGGGTCTTCGGCTCGACGCCGGTCGGGTTGTTCTGGCCGACCACGTGCAGCGCCCAGACGTGCAGCACGACGACGCCGGCGATCATGAAGGGCAGCAGATAGTGCAGCGAGAAGAAGCGGTTCAGCGTCGGGTTGTCGACCGCGAAGCCGCCCCACAGCCACTCGACGATGGTCGGGCCGACCACCGGGAAGGCCGAGAACAGGTTGGTGATGACGGTGGCGCCCCAGAAGCTCATCTGGCCCCACGGCAGCACGTAGCCCATGAAGGCGGTGGCCATCATCAGGAGGTAGATGATGCAGCCGAGGATCCACAGCACCTCGCGCGGCGCCTTGTAGGACCCGTAATACAGGCCGCGGAACATGTGGATGTACACCGCGATGAAGAACATCGAGGCGCCGTTGGCGTGGATGTAGCGGATCAGCCAGCCATAGGAGACGTCGCGCATGATGTGCTCGACCGAGTCGAAGGCGAGCGTCACATGCGGGGTGTAGTGCATCACCAGCACGACGCCCGAGACGATCTGGCAGACCAGCATCAGCGACAGGATGCCGCCGAAGGTCCACCAGTAGTTCAGGTTGCGCGGCGTGGGATAGGCGACGAAGGAGGAATGGATCAGGCCGACCAGGGGGAGCCGGCTCTCGAACCACTTCAGCGCCGGGTTCTTCGGCTCGAACGTTGCGTGTCCGCTCATCTGTCTCTTTCCCGGATGCTCGGCTCAGCCGATGGAGATCTTCGTGTCGGACACGAAATGATACGGCGGAATGGCGAGGTTCTCGGGCGCCGGGCCGCGGCGCACCCGGCCGGCGCTGTCGTATTCCGAGCCGTGGCACGGGCAGAACCAGCCGTCATACTCGCCCATATGGCCGATCGGGACGCAGCCGAGATGGGTGCAGATGCCGATGACGACCAGCCACTTCTCCTGGTCCTTGGCGGCGCGGTTGGCGTCGGTGGCGGGGGCGTCGGCCGGCAGGTTGGCGTTGCGGGCGACCGGGTCGAGCAGCTGGCCGAGCTGCACCGCCTTGGCTTCCTCGATGTCCTTGGGCGTGCGGTTCCACACGAAGACCGGCTTGCCGCGCCACTTCACGGTGACGATCTGGCCTTCCTGGATCTGGCCGAGGTCGACCTCGGTGGAGGACAGCGCCAGCACCGAGGCGTCCGGCTGCAATTGCGAGATGAAGGGCCACACCATGGCGGCGGCCCCGACCGCGCCCATGGCGCCGGTCGCGATGTAGAGGAAGTCGCGGCGCGTGGTTTCCGCCGTTTCGGTTGATGCCACGAGTGTTTCCTTTCCCCTCACGCCCATCGAACGATGCACGGCCCATCCCAACGGCTTGCCGCCGCCGCGACGATTGCCGCCGCAATCCCAAGCGTCGACACCTGATGCCGTCGACACCTGATGCTGCCGACACCCGGCGCCGTCGACACCGACCGCAACGTCACCGCCCCAACGTGACGCAACGCCGATGCCGCCGCCCGCGCGGTCGGCTTACCTTCGACTGCCTCTAATTGCACCCTACCGGCGCCTTGTCCAGATGACGGCAGTGCGGCAGTCCGCCCCGCCCCCCGGGCGAAAAGGCCGCGCGAATGCCATGATGCCGCCACAATCCCGCCGTTACCGGCGACGCTTGGTCAGGATCCTCCCGCGAACCGCCCCCGAACCGCGCCCATGCCGATCCACCTCGCCCTCTACCAGCCCGACATCGCCCAGAATGCCGGCACCCTGGCCCGGCTAAGCGCCTGTCTCGGCCTCGAGCTGCACATCGTCGAGCCCGCCGGCTTCCCGGTGGGCGATGCCGGCTTCCGCCGCGCCGGCATGGACTATCTCGACCGTGCGGCGATCCGCCGCCATGCCAGCTTCGCCGCCTTCGAGGTCTGGCGGGCCGAACAGGGGGCGCGCCTCGTCCTCGCCAGCACCCGCGCGGCGCAGCCCTATGTCGATTTCCGATTCGCGGCGGGGGATGTGCTGCTGCTCGGCCGCGAGAGCGCCGGCGTGCCGGAGGTGGTGCACGACGCAGCGGATGCGCGCCTGCTCATCCCGCTGGCGGCGGGCGCGCGCTCGCTCAATGTGGCAGTGGCCGGCGCGATGATCGCCGGAGAGGCTCTGCGCCAGCTCGGGGCCTTCCCCACGCCCGGCGACGCGGCGGGCTGAGGGTCACTCCGCCGCCACGTCCTTCTGCGCCTCGTCCTGCTCGCGGTCGATGAAGCCGCCGGACTGGCGCTGCCACAGCCGCGCATAGAGCCCGCCGCGGGCGATCAGCTCGGCATGGGTGCCGGTCTCGACGATGCGGCCATGGTCCATCACCACCAAGCGGTCCATCCGCGCGATGGTGGAGAGCCGGTGGGCGATGGCGATCACCGTCTTGCCCTGCATCAGCTCGTCGAGATTGGCCTGGATCGCCGCCTCGATCTCCGAATCGAGCGCCGAGGTGGCCTCGTCCAGCACCAGGATCGGCGCGTCCTTCAACAGCACCCGCGCGATGGCGATGCGCTGGCGCTGGCCGCCGGACAGCTTCACGCCGCGCTCGCCAACCTGCGCGTCGAGGCCTCGCCGCCCCTGCGGGTCGGCCAGCACCTCGATGAACTCCGCCGCATGCGCCCGCCGCGCCGCCTGCCAGATCGCCGGCTCGTCGGCGTCCGGCCGCCCGTAGCGGATATTGTCGCGCACCGAGCGGTGCATCAGCGAGGTGTCCTGCGTCACCACGCCGACATGGCCGCGCAGGCTCTCCTGCGTCACGCCGGCAATGTCCTGGCCGTCGATCACGATGCGCCCGCCCTCGAGGTCGTAGAAGCGCAGCAGGAGGTTCATCAGCGTCGACTTGCCCGCCCCGGACGGGCCGACGAGGCCGATGCGCTCGCCCGGCTTCACCGCGAGGTCGAGCCCCTCGATCACGCCCGAGCCCTTACCGTAGTGGAAGCTGACATTGTCGAAGCGGATCTCGCCGCGCGGCACCGCCAGCGCCGGGGCGTTCTCCCGATCGACCACCGTGTGCGGCCGGGCGATGGTGAGGATCGCTTCCTGCACCGTGCCGACATTCTCGAACACGCCGGTCACCACCCACATGATCCAGCCGGACATGTTGGTGATGCGGATGGCGAGGCCGGTCGACAGCGCGATGGCGCCGAGATTGATCGCCCCGGTCGACCACAGCCACACGCCGAGCCCGCCGATGGCGCCGAGCATCAGCGAGTTCAGCCAGCTGACGCTCATCGCCATGGCGGTGATCTGCCGCTGCTGGCGCAGGAAGGCGTCGTTATGCGCGCCGGTCGCCTCGCGGACATAGGCGTCCTCGCGGTCGGCATGGGCGAACAGCTTCACCGTCATGATGTTGGTGTAGCTGTCGACGATCCGTCCGGTCAGCGCGGAGTTGGTCTCCGACATCGCCTTGGAGAGCGCCCGCACCCGCGGGATGAAGTAGGACAGCGACAGGATGTAGAGCGCGATCCAGGCGATGATCGGCACCGCGAGCCGCCAGTCGGCCTCGGCGAACAGGATCACCGCGCTGATCGCATAGACCGAGACGTACCAGAGCGCGTCGATCACCTCGACCACCGAGCCGCGCAGCGACGGCCCGGCCTGCAGCACCCGCGTGGCGATGCGCCCGGCGAAGTCGCTCTGGAAGTAGCCGAGGCTCTGGCGCACCACCCAGCGATAGGACTGCCAGCGGATCAGGCTGGAGAAATTGGCGTTGATCGACTGCCGCACCAGGAAGTCGTGCAGCGCCTGCGTCGCCGGGCGGGCGATCATCACCACGAAGCCCATCCAAAGCAGCAGCCCGCCATGGTCGGTGAAGATGGCGCCCGGCGAGGAGGACTGCAGCAGGTCGACGATCTGCCCGACATAGCGGAACAGCGACACCTCGACGATGGCGACGAGGAACGCCGCCCCGAGCGCGGCGATGAAGATCGGCCCGCCCTGCCGCACGAAATGCCAATAGAACGCCC
This sequence comes from Ancylobacter sonchi, assembly GCF_018390695.1. Lineage (GTDB taxonomy): Bacteria > Pseudomonadota > Alphaproteobacteria > Rhizobiales > Xanthobacteraceae > Ancylobacter > Ancylobacter sonchi. The sequence goes on from NZ_JAHBGF010000036.1 coordinate 501,799, forward strand.
ACAGCCCCTCGGGGGGCCGGGCGAGCGGCATGGGACGGAAGGGATCGAGGCGGTTCTCGAACCAGGTGAGCAGGCGCGTCAGCATGAGCAGCCTTTTCCGCCCTTGTTGCGGCGGTAGTATGTCGGAGGGGGATGCGCGAACGGACGGTGAACAGACACGAGTCGCGCCGCGCGCGCCAGCCACCATCGCGTGTCGCCGGCCCACCCCTCGCGCGTCGCAGCCTCCGCCTCGAAGCCTCCGCATCGCAACCCTCTGTATCGTGAGCCTCGATGCGTGTCGCGGTCCTGCCCCTCGCGCATCGCTTGTCGCCACGGGGTCGGCGGCGCTAGAAGCGTCGGCGCAGAGAGGAAGCCCGCTCATGTCCGCCTCGACCATCGCCGACGCCGCCCGCAACGCCCCTGGCACGCCGCTCGACCCGGCGCGCGTCGAGCCGATGAAGACGGCGGCCCGCGACTGGTTCGAAGGACTGCGCGACCGCATCTGCGCCGCCTTCGAGGCACTGGAGGACGAGGCGCCCGCTGCGCTCTATCCCGGCGCCCCCGGCCGCTTCGTCCGCACGCCCTGGACCCGCACCGATCACACCGGCGCCGGCGGCGGCGGCGGGATCATGTCGATGATGCGCGGCCGGCTGTTCGAGAAGGTCGGCGTGCACTGCTCCACCGTGTTCGGCGAGTTCGCCCCGGAATTCCGCAAGCAGATCCCCGGCGCCGAGGCCGATCCGCGCTTCCACGCCACCGGCATTTCTCTGATCGCCCATCTGGCGAACCCGCACGTGCCGGCGGTGCACATGAACACCCGCTTCGTCGTCACCTCGCGGGCCTGGTTCGGCGGCGGCGCCGACCTCACCCCGGTGCTCGACCGCCGCCGCGCGCAGGAGGATTCCGACGCCCTCGCCTTCCACGCGGCGATGCAGGCGGCCTGCGACGCCCATGCGGTCGCCGACCACGGCCGGCTGAAGGCGTGGTGCGACGAGTATTTCTGGCTGCCGCACCGCAAGGAGCCGCGCGGCATCGGCGGCATCTTCTACGATTGGCTGGACTCAGGCGACCGAGACGCCGACTTCGCCTTCACCCGCGAGGTCGGGCTCGCCTTCCTCGACATCTATCCGCGCTTGGTGCGCGCCAACCTCGCCACCCCGTGGACCGAGGCCGAGCGCGAGGAACAGCTGGTCCGCCGCGGCCGCTATGTCGAGTTCAACCTGCTGCACGACCGTGGAACGGTGTTCGGGCTGAAGACCGGCGGCAATGTCGAATCGATCCTGTCCTCGATGCCGCCGGTGGTGAAGTGGCCGTGAACGGCCGCGACATGTGGCCCGGAGGCCGGCCGGACTAGCTGGCTGCCGCCTCGGGCTCGGACGCCGCGAGCGGCATGTACAGGGCCCGCATCGCCGCCTCGTTGAGGAAGGGGAAGTCCGCCTTGAGCCGGACGAGGGCCTCGGGCAGCCCGAGGGAGACCGGCTGGGCGCCGAGCCGGCCGGGACTGTCGTTGGAGGCATGCCGCGTGCGCAGCCAGACCGGCCGGCCGGTGGTGACGAGATCGACCGGGAAGCGCGTGTTCACCCGCATATGGCTGCCCAGGCTGAAGGCGGTCAGATAGTCGTCGGGCCCGCTCACCACGCCCATTCCCTGCGCGTTGTATTTGTGCCGGCAGGATCGCAGGTTGATCACCTCGTCCGGTTCCGGCGCGATGGTCAGGCCATCGATGGCCGACACCACCGTGCGGTCGGCGAGCGCATCGAGGCGCGGCGCGATCACGTCGAAATAGGCCGGCGACAGCGCGTCGTCGTCGTCGAGGCGATAGGAATAGAGCCGCCCGCCCTCCGCCAGCTCGATCGACACCTGGCGCGGCTTCGACCGGAAACTCTGCCCCCGACCGATCGTGACGAGGCGGATCCGGGGATGGGGCGCGAGCATCTCGTCCAACCGCCGGCGGGCATAGGGCGGCAGGTCGTCATTGATCACGATCAGCGCATAGGAGCGCGGCCGCTTGGTCATCGCCACATAGCTCGGCAGGGCGAAGCGCCGGAACATGTGCAGGCGGGACTTGATGCGGCTGCCTTCGAAGAGCTGCTGCTTGGCCTCTTCCACGGTCAGATCGCGGGTGGACCGGAACCAGCCAAGCGAATCGCGGGTGACGACGCTGAACCGCGTAATCCCGACGAAGGTCATCGACATGGTTGCTAGGTGCTCCCCGTTCCTCCGAGCAAGCTAGGGACGCCCCATCTCCGGGTCAAGCACGGCGTGGCCCAGCCCGGCAAGCTCCTGCCCGGCCGCCGCAATCTTCCCGTGCGTCACCCGCAACTAGCGGATCTCGAAGCTCAGCACCCGGCCACCGCCCTCGCGCGGGCCGTCGAACAGCAGCACCGCGCGCAGCGCGCCGCCCTCGTGCTTCAGCGGCAGCAGCGCCTCGGGCTTGGCCTCGCCGCCGAAGGACGGCAGGTTCGTCACCAGCGCCGCGCCTCCGCCCGGCAAAGTGCGGTACACCGCATAGTCGCCATAGGTGGCGCGCGGCGGGTCGAGCTGCGGTCCGGCGAGGAACAGGAGGCCCGAGCCGAAGGCGACGAGGTCGCGTATGCCGCGCGGCGTGCCCGAGGTGTCCTTGCCGAGATCGTAGGTGGTCAGCTCCGCCTTGCCCGGCTGGCCGTCGAACAGCGAGGCGAGCGGCACCGACACCGTCGCCGCCCGTCCCTCCACCGCCGGCGCCCGGAGGCCGGCGATCAGCCGCCCCTCGCGCACCGCGACGCCCTCGATGTTCAGCCCGTGGTCGAGCAGCTTGCCGTCGAAGGCCGTAGCCAGCTGCGGCACCGAGCGCAGGAAGGCCGGCAGGTCGGTGGAGACCTCGACCGACGGGCGCGGCCCCCTTATGTCGCCATTGCGGTTCACCGAGCCCGGCACGAAGCGGATGCGGAACACCCGCCACGTCGCCTTGGCACGGGCGTTCGCCGCCGCCGGGTCGCTCTCGCGGCGCGGCCGGGCGTGTGAGCCGATGACGTAGAAGGCGCCGTCGGCGTAGGCGACGCCCTCGGCGTCGAGCGACAGCGGCTCGCCGGCATAGCGGTCGGAAATCAGCGGGATGAAGGCGCCGGCCTCGCCGCCATGCGGCTTGGCCATGACGATCTGCACGCCCTGCGCCTCGTCGTCGGCGATCAGGCACAGGCGCGCCGGCGCGTTGCCATCCTCGCAGGCGATGCCGCTGACGTCGCGCGAGGTCTTGAAGTCGAGCTTCTTGCCGCTGCCGCCGGGTTCGAGCTTGCCGAACAGCCGGCCCTCAATGTGCCATTCCGCCTCATCGGCGACGGAAATTCCCACATTGGCGGCAAGCAGCGGCACTGCCAGCAGACCCAACCGCAAGACCCGCACCCATGCGGCGACCATGGCATCACCCGAAACGACGGCAAGGGTGTCATTCAACCACCCTTCCCGCGCCGCGACCAGAGGCGCGGGGGCTCAGGCCGGCGGCATCTCGCTCATGTGAAACACCTCCCAGATGTGGCCGTCGGGATCCTCGAAGCCGTGCGAATACATGAAGCCCATATCCTGCGGCTCGCGCGGCACCGCGCCGCCGGCGGCGCGCGCCTTCGCCACCAGCGCGTCGACCACCTCCCGGTCGTCCACCGCCAGCGCCACCAGCACCTCGGTCGTCTTCGAGGCGTCGGCGATCGCCTTGTGGGTGAAGCGCTTGAAGAACGGCTCGACCAGCAGCATGGCGTAGAAATTCTCGCCGATGATCATGCAGGTGGCGTCGTCATTGGTGAATTGCAGGTTGAAGCTGAAGCCGAGCGCGGTGAAGAACGTCACCGAGCGCTTCAGGTCCTTCACCGGCAAATTGACGAAAATCTGCCGGGCGAAAATCTGCCGGGCGACGTGCAGCCCCTCACTGGCCATGGTGCTCCCTCCCCTTGGGTCAGGGCGCACTATGGCATGGCCGCCGGTTCAGCGGTCGTCGGCGAGTACCGTCGCGACGAGCGGGTCGAGCGCGCCTGGCTCCTGCGGGAAGCCGGCCTCGATCCACGCCTCCTCGGTCCGCTTCATCGCCGCACCGAGCGCCGGCCCGGGCGCCAGCCCGCGCGCGAGAAAATCCGCCGCCTTCAAAGGAAAATTCGGGATCGGCCAGTCCCGCGCAATGTCGATGAGCGCCAGCCAGCCGGCGTCGTCGACGGCGCCCCCCGAACGGGCGAAGGCGATCAGCGCCCGGTCGGTGAAGCGCTCGCGCCCCATGCGGTAGAGAAACGCCTTCTGGCCCTTCTCGCACATGCCGGGCGTCGGCGCCGGGCCGGCCAGCGCCGCCAGCCGGGCGGCCTCGGCGCGCGACAGCCGCAGCTTCTCGGCGAGCGCCACCGCGTCCGCCTCCTCGCGCACGCCAAGCGCGCCGAGCCGGCGCACCGCGTCCGGTGCCAGCCCCAGCGCCGCCTCGAGCGCGGCGAGCCGCGCGAAGGTAGCGACGTCACCCGGCTCGCCCAGCACCGGCGCCAGCAGCCCGGCGGCGTCCATCTCCTCCAGCGTTTCCGCCGCGCGAGCCGCCGTCAGCAGCTTCAGGAGCTCGGCCCGCACCCGCTCGCGCGACAGCCGGGCGAGGCCGTCCCGGCCGCGCACCGCCGCCGCCAGCGCCTCGGGATCGACCGGGCCGTGGCCGTAGCCGGCATGGAAGCGGAACAGCCGGAGGATTCGCAGATAATCCTCGGCGATGCGCCGGTCGGCGTCGCCGATGAAGCGCACCCGTCCGGCGCGGGCATCGGCCTCGCCGCCGATGAAGTCGATCAGCTCGCCGCCGCGCGTCAAATAGAGCGCGTTCATGGTGAAGTCGCGCCGCGCGGCGTCGGCCCGCCAGTCGCGGCCGAACGCCACCTGCGCCCGCCGCCCATCGGTCTCCACGTCCTCGCGCAGCGTCGTCACTTCATAGGGCAGGCCCTCGGCGATCACCGTCACCGTGCCGTGCTCGATGCCGGTCGGGATCGCCTTGAAGCCGGCGGCCTTCGCCCGTCGCGTCACCTCGTCCGGCGTCGCGGTGGTGGCGATGTCGACATCGCCGCGCGCCCCGCGTCCCACCAGCCAGTCGCGCACCGCGCCGCCGACGATGCGCGCCTCCTCGCCCGCGCCGTCGAGCACGTCGAGCAGGCGGGCGAGGCCGGGGCGGGCGTCGATCAGCTCATGCGTCGCCCGCGTCATTCGATGTGGCCCGGCGTCAGCTTGCCGCCTTCCCAGGTCGGCGGCACGTAGCGCCCGGTGGTCGGCCCGCGCGTGCCGGCCTCGAACAGCAGCAGGCTCGCCGCCACCAGCGCCACCCCGGCGAACAGGCAGCCCGCCAGAGCCCGCGTCGACCAGCCCGCCAGCGCCGCGTCCACCCGCCGGCCGAAGCGCAGATAGAGCGCAAACAGCGCGAAGGGCGTCAGGAACAGCAGGATATTGGTGAGCGCGATCCGCAGCATCAGCCATACACCCTGTCATAGAGGCTGCGCAGGATACCGGCGGTGATGCCCCAGATGCGCCGCTTGTCATAGGTCATGGCGTGGAAGGTGCGCATCATCCCCAGCCATTCGCGGTTTTCCCGGTGGTGATTGTCCGGGCTCATCAGGAAGTCCAGCGGCACCTCGAAGGCCTCGTCGACTTCGCCGGGATTGAGAGTCAGGCCGAAATCCGGCTGCACCAGCCCCACCACCGGCACGATGCGGTAGCCGGTCCGGGCGAGATAGGGGTCGAGATAGCCGAGCGGCGCCACCAGCTTGCGATCGAGGCCGACCTCTTCCTCCGCCTCGCGCAGCGCGGCGTGCAGCGGGTCGGGGTCGGTCGGGTCGATCTTGCCGCCGGGAAAGGCGATCTGCCCGGCATGGCTCGGCAGATGCGAGGAGCGCAGCGTGAGCAGCACCGTCGGCTCAGGCCGCGCCACCACCGGGATCAGCACCGCCGCGCCCCGCACCTTCGCCACCAGGTCGCGGAATTCCGGCGTCAGCTCGTGGTCGCCTCGCGTCGGCACCCCGTCGAGATCCGGCACCGGCAGCAGCCGGGCGCGGGCACGGGCAACGAAGTCCTCCAGCCGGGGCGGAAGATCGGGAAGGGCGGGCAGCGGCACGGCGGCATTCATGATCGGTCTTCCATTTCCTCGGCGGACAGGCCCTCGACCGGCGCGATCGGGAAGAACGCACCGGACGAGGCGACGCCGAACATCGGCTGCCCCTCGACCACGCGTTCCTCGCCCCGCTCGACGAGTTCGAGGAACACCGGCCGGGTCAGCCGCGCCCACAGGCCGCGCCGCACATATATATAGGGGCGCACCGACCCGTCCGCTTGCCGGTCGAAGCGCAGCGGATGCGCGTCGTCGCACATCACCCAGTCGTCGAGATTGCTGCGGAAGGCAAGCCGCGCCGGCCGGTCTTGCCCGGCGTCCGGCGCGGCGTCCTCCGCCCGCATCTCCACCGCGAGGAACGGCGCGTCCTCGACGGTAATGCCGAGCTTCTCCACCGGCGTCACCAGCACGTGGCGGGTGCCCTCGCGGCGCATCACCGAGGCGAACAGCTTCACCAGCGCCGGCCGCCCGATCGGACGCCCCTCATGGTGCCAGCCGCCCTCGCGGTCGATGCGGATGTCGATGTCGCCACAGTCCGGCGGGTTCCAGCGCTCCAGCGGCGGCCCGCCCTCGCCCTTCGCTGTGGCGATCGACCTCATGAAATCGTCAAGTCGCCCGGAAGTGTCTGAAACCATGATTCTTTCTCTGTCACACAGGCTTAATCGCGCAGTCGTGATCCCCCGCCCGATAGTCGACGCGATCTGAAGATAGCGTAAGCTTGACCGTCAGGAAGCCCGAACGCCGTCCGGGCGGTAGCGGAATATGTGCGTTGCAATAAGGCATTTTGCAGCGCAACATAACCGGCAAACCATCGGCGGGGGTCGGGCTGAGGGAAGCCTGCCGCGCCGGGCGTCCGGCGGAAACCGGCCCGGGGACTGGTGTGGCCCCGGGCTTGCAAAGTGCCGATGGAGCCGCGGGGTACCGATCATGGACCCCATGGCGCAGCAAGGTTGAAGGAGCACGACATGACGTCCGCGACCGGCGAGAATTTCGAATCCCTCGACGCCATGATCGTTCGCTCGGCGGAGGCGACGGCGGCCAATGTCCGCGCCGCCAAGGCCGGCATCGGCCAGGTCATCTTCGGTCAGGAGGCGGTGGTCGAGCGCACGCTCATCACCATCCTGTCCGGCGGCCACGGCCTCCTGGTCGGCGTGCCCGGCCTCGCCAAGACCAAGCTTGTCGAGACGCTCGGCACCGTGCTCGGGCTCGATGCCCGCCGGGTGCAGTTCACCCCCGATCTGATGCCCTCCGACATCCTCGGCGCCGAGGTGCTGGAGGAAGGCGCCGGCGGCCGGCGCTCCTTCCGCTTCATCCCGGGCCCGGTCTTCGCCCAGCTGCTGATGGCCGACGAGATCAACCGCGCCTCGCCGCGTACCCAGTCGGCGCTGCTGCAGTCGATGCAGGAAGGCCACGTCACCGTCGCCGGCGCGCGCCACGACCTGCCCAAGCCGTTCCATGTGCTGGCGACGCAGAACCCGCTGGAGCAGGAAGGCACCTACCCGCTCCCCGAGGCCCAGCTCGACCGCTTCCTGATGGAAATCGACGTCGACTATCCCGACCGCGAGGCCGAGCGGAAGATCCTGTTCGACACCACCAGCGCCGAGGAAACCCGGCCGAAGGCGGTGATGACCGCCGACGAACTCACCGCCGCCCAGCGCCTCGTCCGCCGGCTCCCCGTCGGCGAATCGGTGGTGGAGGCGATCCTCACCCTGGTGCGCTCCGCCCGCCCCGGCCCGGATGCCGGCGCCTTCTCCAAGTTCATCGCCTGGGGCCCCGGCCCGCGCGCCTCGCAGTCGCTGATGCTGGCGGTGCGCGCCCGTGCGCTGCTGGACGGGCGCTACGCCCCCTCGGTCGACGACGTGGTGGCGCTGGCCGAGCCCGTGCTCAAGCACCGCATGGCGCTCACCTTCGCCGCCCGCGCCGATGGCGAGACGGTAACCGGCCTCATCGCCAAGCTGGCGGCGAAGATCGGCTGAGGAACGTGGCGTGGCGTGGCATGGGACGGTTTGATGGAAATTGATGCGGACAATGCCGTCAGGAGCGCGGCGCAGGACGCCGCCGGCCTCGTTGCCGCCATGCCGCGTCTCGTGCTGGAAGCGCGCCGCATCGCCGCCAGCGTCTATCACGGCCTGCACGGCCGCCGCCGCGCCGGTTCCGGCGAGAACTTCTGGCAGTACCGCCGCTTCGTCGATGGCGAGCCCTCCGCCCGCGTCGACTGGCGCCGCTCGGCGCGCGACGACCATCTCTATGTCCGCGAGCGCGAATGGGAAGCCGCCCACACGGTGTGGATCTGGCCGGACCTGTCCGCCTCCATGGTGTTCGCCTCGCCGCTGGTCTGGGAGACCAAGCGCGACCGCGCCCTCGTCGTCGCCTTCGCCCTCGCCGAGCTTCTGGTGAAGGGCGGCGAGCGGGTCGGCATTCCCGGCGTCATGCGCCCCTCCGCCTCGCGCCGCATCGTCGAGAAGATGGCGGAATCGCTGGTCCACGCCCATGCGCTGCCGCAGAGCCTGCCGCCGGCCTTCGCGCCCTCGCCGCTCGCCGAGGTGGTGCTGCTCGGCGATCTCTGGAGCCCGACGCCGGAGGTGGTGACGAGCATCGCCGGCCTCGCCGCCTCCGGTGCCCATGGCCATGTGGTGCAGGTCTGCGATCCCGCCGAGGAGACCTTCCCGTTCTCCGGCCGCATCGAGTTCCGCGAGCCGGAGAGCGGCACGCTGCTCACCGTCGGTCGCGCCGAGACGGTGCGCGAGGACTATGTTGAGCGCGTCGCCCGCCACCGCGCCATCATCCGCCGCGAGGCGGAGCGCCGCATGTGGAGCTTCCTCGTCCACCGCACCGATCGGCCGGCCACCGAATTGCTGCTCGCTTTGCACGCCCGCATGACCGGCGGCGCCGATGCGCTCGCCGCGCTGCCGGCCGGCGCTCCGGAATATGAGGATGCCGCCGACGAGCGCGGCGCCCATGCCGGCGAGACGCATGGCGAAACGGCGGGAGGACACAGCCGATGAACCTGCTCGGCCTCCCCCTCGCCTTCACCACCCCGCTGCTGCTCGCCGCGCTCGCCGCGCTGCCGCTTTTGTGGTTCCTGCTGCGCCTGGTGCCGCCGCGCCCGCGCCGCATCGCCTTCGCGCCGACCCGGCTGCTGCTCGACATCCCGCCCAAGGAAGAGACCCCGGCGCGCACGCCGTGGTGGCTCACCGTGCTGCGGCTGCTGCTCGCCGCGCTCGTCATCTTCGCCGCCGCCGGGCCGATCTGGAATCCCCCGGTCGCCGGCCCGTCCTCCTCCGGCCCGGTGGTGCTGCTGATCGATTCCGGCTGGTCCGCCGCTTCCACCTGGGAGGCGCGCCGCGTCTCCGCCGAGGGCATCGTCGCCGATGCCGACCTCGCCGGCCGCGGCATCGTGCTGATCCCCACCGGCGATCCGCCGCTCGAACCGCGCCTGATGACGCCGAGCGAGGCGCGCGAGCGCCTGCGCACGCTGGAGCCGCAGCCCTTCCTGCCCGACCGCGCCGCCGCGCTCGCCAGCCTGCGCAAGGCGCTGGACGCCGCGTCCGGCGCCGGCCAGAGCCCCGGCATCGTCTATCTGTCGGATGGCGTCCGCCTTGACGGCACTGACGGCTTCGCCACCGAGCTCGCCGCGATCGCCGGCCAGCACCCGCTCGCCACCCTGGCTGACGGCGTCGAGGAGCCGCTGGCGCTCGCGGCCGCCGACAATGCCGCCGGCGCCCTCACCGTGAAGGTGCTGCGCGCCGACCGCCAGACTCTGTCCCGTGCGGGCACCGTGCGGGCGCTCGACATGCGTGGCCTCACCCTCGGCGAGGCGCCGTTCAGCTTCGAGCCCGGCGCCCGCGAGACCGAGGCGCGCTTCGACATGCCGGTCGAGATCCGCAACGAGGTCGCGCGCCTCGACATCGCCGGGGTGGAATCCGCCGGCGCGGTGCAGTTGCTCGACAAGCGCTGGCGGCGGCGCACCGTCGGCCTGGTCTCCGGCGTCACCGCCGACCAGCGCCAGCCGCTGCTGTCGCCGTCCTATTATCTCACCCGCGCCCTCGGCCCGTTCGCCGATATCCGCACCGCCGACGGCGCCGCCACCCCGGAAGCCATAGAGCGTTTCATCGATCAGAAGCTGCCGGTGATCGTGCTGTCCGATGTCGGCACCATCCCGCCGGAGGTGCATCAGCGGCTGCAGCGCTGGATCGAGGGCGGCGGCGTGCTGATCCGCTTCGCCGGCCCGCGGCTTGCCAACGGCTCGGACGACCTCGTCCCGGTGACGCTGCGCCGCGGCGGCCGCGTGCTCGGCGGCTCGCTGTCGTGGGAGCAGCCGCAATCGCTCGGCGGCTTCAACCCCGACGGCCCGTTCCGCGACGTGCCGGTACCGAACGACGTCACCGTCGGCCGGCAGGTGCTCGCCGAACCGGACGGCCTGCTCGCCACCCGCACCTGGGCCACCCTCACCGACGGCACGCCGCTGGTCACCGGCGAGAAGCGCGGCGCCGGCATGGTGGTGCTGTTCCACGTCACCGCCGACACTTCATGGTCGAACCTGCCGATCTCCGGCGCCTTCGTCGACATGCTCAGACGAGTGGTGGCGCTTGGCGGCTCCAGCGCCGCCGAGGCGGCCGGCGACGGCACCGCTGTCGGCACGGTGGAGACCACCGGCGAGACGGTGCCGCCGAGCCGGCTGCTCGACGGCTTCGGCGCCTTCCGGCCGGTCACGCCGACCGCCCGCGCCATCCCGGTCGGCTTCAACGGCCGCGCCAGTGCCGAGCACCCGCCCGGCTTCTACGGCCCGCCGGAAGGGCTGGTAGCGGTCAACGCGCTGCTGCCCGCCGACCGGCTGGCGCCGCTCGACCTCTCGGCCCTCGGTCGCGTCGAGCCCTATCGCGACGCCGCCCCGCGCGACCTGCGCGCGCCGCTGCTGCTCGCCTTGCTCGCCCTCCTGCTGGTGGATGCCATGATCGTGTTCCTGCTCGCCGGCGGCCTGTCCCGCCTCGCGCCGCGCCGGACCTCCACCGCCGCGGGCCTCCTGCTGGCGCTCGCGCTGGCCGGATTGCTCGGCCTGCTCGCCGGCGCCCCGGCGCACGCCCAGACCGCGCCAGCGCCTCAGGCGCAAGCCCAGCCCCAAGCCCGGCCACAGGCCCAAGCTCCCGCCGCCCGCCCGGACACGCCGATGACGCCGGCGGAGACCGACTTCGCGGTGAAGGCGACCAGCGCCACCCGCCTCGCCTATGTCGTCACCGGCGACGCCGAGACCGACGAGGTCAGCGCTTCCGGCCTCAAGGCGCTGACCGACTTCCTCGGCGAGCGCACCGCGCTGGAGGCCGGCGAGCCGATGGGCGTCGACCTGTCGCGCGACGAGCTGTCCTTCTTCCCGCTGCTCTACTGGCCGGTGCTGCCCAACGCCCAGCGTCCCTCACCGGAAACGCTGGCCCGCGTCGACGCCTTCATGAAGCAGGGCGGCACCATCGTCTTCGATACCCGCGACGCCGAGACCACCATCCCCGGCGTCGGCGGCGCGACGCCGACCAATCCGGCGCTGCGCCAGATCCTCGACGGGCTCGATATCCCCGAGCTGGAGCCGGTGCCGCGCGACCACGTGCTCACCAAGGCGTTCTACCTGCTGCGCGATTTCCCCGGCCGCTTCACCGGCGGCACCACCTGGGTGGAGGCGCTGCCCCCGGCCGAGGAGGGCGAGGAGCGTCCGGCCCGTGCCGGCGACGGCGTCTCGCCGGTGGTGATCACCTCAAACGACCTCGCCGGCGCCTGGGCGACCGCGCCGGATGGCGGCCCGCTGCTGCCGCTGTCGGAAGGCGGCGCCCGCCAGCGCGAGCTCGCCTTCCGCTCCGGCGCCAATCTCGTGATGTACGTGCTGACCGGCAACTACAAGGCCGACCAGGTGCATGTCCCCGCGCTGCTCGAAAGGCTGGGACAATGATGTCGCATAACGCCTCCGGAGGCCCCGCACGATGAATCTCGGCCTCGCCTTCGATCCGCTCATCGCGCTGCCGTTCCTGATCGCCGCCGCCGCGATCACCGCCGCCGTCGCGATTCTGCTCATCGTCGCCCGCTCGCGCGGCGCGCTCTTGCGCAGCCTCGCCCTCGCCCTCGCGGTGCTGGCGCTCGCCAACCCCTCGCTCACCCGCGAGGAGCGCGAGCCGCTCTCCACCGTGGTCGCTGTCGTCGTCGACAAGAGCGCCAGCCAGGATTTCGGCGACCGCAACGCCGTGACCGAGGCCGCCCGCGCCGAGTTGGAGACCCGCCTCGCCCGGCTGAAGGAGCAGGGCGCCGAGATCCGCTTCGTCGATGCCGGCGCCGGTGCCGGCGAGGTCGACGGCACCCGCCTGTTCACCGCGCTCTCCGCCGCGCTGGCCGACGTGCCGCCCGAGCGGGTGGCCGGCGCCATCTTCCTCACCGACGGCCGCGTGCACGACATCCCGGCCAACATGGCGGCGCTCGGCTTCCGCGCCCCGGTGCACGCCATCATCTCCGGCAAGCCGGGCGAGCGCGACCGCCGGGTGGCGCTCACCACCACGCCGCGCTTCGGCATCGTCGGCCAGAACCAGACCATCGGCTACCGGGTGGTCGACGAGGGCGCCCCCGCCGGCGCCCGCGTCGGCGTCACCGTGCGCCGCGACGGCGAGGTGGTGGCACGCCCCATCGTCACCGCCGGACAGGAGGCGAAGGTCGATGTCGAGATCACCCATGCGGGGGCCAACATCGTCGAGATCGAGGCCGCCGGCCTCGAGGGCGAACTCACCCCGGTGAACAACCGCGCCGCCGTCTCCATCGACGGCGTGCGCGACAAGCTGCGCGTGCTCCTCGTCTCCGGCGAGCCGCATGTCGGCGAGCGCACCTGGCGCAACCTGTTGAAGTCCGACGCGAACGTCGACCTCGTGCACTTCACCATCCTGCGCCCGCCGGAGAAGCAGGACGGCACGCCGATCAACGAATTGTCGCTGATCGCCTTCCCGACGCGCGAGCTGTTCCAGCAGAAGATCAAGGACTTCGACCTGATCATCTTCGACCGCTACTCCCAGCAGGGCGTGCTGCCGATGATCTATTTCGACAACATCGTCCGCTATGTCGAGGAAGGCGGCGCGCTCCTGGTCGCCGCCGGCACCGACTACATCTCGGACGGCTCGGTGTTCAACACCCCGCTGGAGGCGATCCTGCCGGCCGCTCCCGCCGGCCACATGACCGAGACGCCGTTCCGCGCCGCGCTCACCGATGCCGGCCGCCGCCACCCGGTGACGCGGGCTCTGCCCGGCTCGGAGAGCAACCCGCCGGCCTGGGCCCGCTTCTTCCGCATCGTCGACACGCAAGGCGCCCGCGGCACTAGCGTGATGGATGGGCCGGACGGCAAGCCGATCCTGCTGCTCGACCGCGTCGGCGAGGGCCGCGTCGCACTGCTGCTATCGGATCATTTCTGGCTGTGGGCGCGCGGCTTCGAGGGCGGCGGCCCCTATATCGACCTTCTGCGCCGCCTGTCCCACTGGCTGATGAAGGAGCCGGACCTCGAGGAGGAGCGCCTGCGCCTCACCGCGCACGGCCCCGATCTCGTGGTCGAACGCCAGACCATGGGCGACACCGCGCCCACCGTCGTCGTCACCAACCCAACCGGGGCGACCCGCACCCTGACGCTGACCTCGGTCGAGCCCGGCCTGTTCCGCGCCACCTTCCCGGCCGACATGCTCGGCCTGTGGCGGGCGACCGACGGCACCCATACCGCGCTGGTCAATGTCGGCCCGCTCAATCCGCGCGAATTTTCCGAGGTGACCTCGACCACCGAGACGCTGCGCGCCCCGCTGGCGACCACCGGCGGCGGCGTCTGGCGCATGGCGGACCTCGCCGGCGGCGTGCCGCGCGTAGTGGCGGTGCGCTCGGGCGAGCGCTTCGCCGGCGAGGACTGGATGGGCCTCGCTTTGCGCGACGTCTCGGTGGTGCGCGGGCTTGGCCTGTTCCCGCTGTTCGCCGGGCTGACGGGGCTGTTGATCCTCATGGCCGGCATCGCCGCCGCCTGGGCCCGCGAGGGGCGGTAAGCCCCTCGTCCACTGGCGAGTTTGGGGCGGTAAGCCCCTCGTCCACTGGCGAGTTTGGGGCGGTAAGCCCCTCGTCCACTGGCGAGTTGGGCGGTAAGCCCCTCGTCCACTGGCGAGTTTGGGGCGGTAAGCCCCTCGTCCACTGGCGAGTTTGGGGCGGTAAGCCCCTCGTCCACTGGCGAGTTTGGGGCGGTAAGCCCCTCGTCCACTGGCGAGTTTGGGGCGGTAAGCCCCTCGTCCACTGGCGAGTTTGGGGCGGTAAGCCCCTCGTCCACTGGCGAGTTTGGGGCGGTAAGCCCCTCGTCCACTGGCGAGTTTGGGGCGATAGCCCCTCGCTCAGTGGCGGATTTGCGGCGCCGAGCCTCTCGCCAGCGGCGCATCTCGGCGCTCCCCCGGCCAACCCGCTCGCTCTTTGTTGAGGGGATGGCGGCCCGGCCTCGCCGCCTCGTGACACCCTGCCGTCAGGCCTGCGCCCTAGGCTGCGGGCAGCGTCCGGCATCCGCCGGCGCTGCCGCACATCCTGTCCGCCAGTCCTGGAGGCCTGATCCGTTGATATCCACACGCCGGCGCCGCGTCGCCCAACGCCTGCCGCTCGCCGCCCTGTCCCTCGCTGCTGTGTCCCTCGTCGCCCCGTCCCTGCCGGCATTCGCCCAGACCGCGCCCGCCTATGGCCCGCAGCTCGAAGGCTTCGCCTATCCGCACCCGATCAAGCGCTTCGACGTCGCCTCGCAGGGACAGACGGTATCGATGGCCTATATGGATGTCGGCCCGGTCGCCGATCCCAATGGCCGCACCGTGGTGCTGCTGCACGGCAAGAATTTCTGCGGCGCCACCTGGGAAGGCACCATCGACGTGCTGTCCAAGGCCGGCTACCGGGTGATCGTGCCCGATCAGATCGGCTTCTGCGCCTCGACCAAGCCGAAGGGCTACCAGTTCAGCTTCCACCAGCTGGCCGACAACACCCACAAGCTGCTTGCCTCGCTCGGCATCGAGAAGGCGACGATCATCGGCCATTCCATGGGCGGCATGCTGGCGGCGCGCTACGCGCTGTCCTTCCCTACCGCCACCGACCGGCTGGTCATGGTGGACCCGCTCGGCCTCGAGGACTGGAAGGCCAGGGGCGTGCCCTACGCCACCATCGACCAGCTCTATCAGGGCGAGCTGAAGACCAGCGCCGACAGCATCAAGGCCTATCAGCTGAAGTTCTACTACAACGGCCAGTGGAAGCCGGCCTATGACCGCTGGGTCGACATGGCCGCCGGGCTCTATGCCGGGCCCGGCAAGGAGATCGTCGCCTGGAACCAGGCGCAGACCTCCGACATGGTCTACACCCAGCCGGTGCTCTACGAGTTCGGCGACATCGCCGTGCCGACCGTGCTGATGATCGGCATGAACGACAGGACCGCCCCCGGCGCCAACCGCGCCCGGCCGGAGATCGCCGCCACGCTGGGAAATTATGCCGAGCTCGGCAAGGCGGCGGCGAAGGCGATCCCGAACGCGAAGCTCATCGAGTTTCCCGGCCTCGGCCATTCGCCGCAGGTCGAGGCGCCCGACGAATTCCACAAGGCGCTGCTCGGCGCGCTGTAGCGTAGGACCAGCCGGGCCGGGACGCGGCGCGCGTTCCGGCCCCTGCGCCGTCCTACTCCGCCGCCGCCGGCAGCGCGGTGGCGAACGCCTTGCGCACCGCCCCATGCACCGCCTCGGGCAGGGTGTCGTCGAGCGGGCACACCAGCACCCGCGCCGGATCGACCGGCCCCGGCAGATTCACCTGTCCGGGGGGCACCCGCTTGAAACCCATGCGGCCGTAATAGGGCTCGTCGCCGACCAGCAGCACCAGCCGCGCGGCGCCGGCCTCGTCGAGCGCCGCCTTCGACGCCAGCTCGGCCTTCGCCGCCTCCAGGCAGCGCTCCACCAGCCGCCGGCCGATGCCGTGCGAGCGGAACGGCGGCTCGACGGTGAGCGGGCCGAGCAGCAGCGCCGCGTCCTCGCCGATGACGATCGGGGTGAGCCGCACCGAGCCGACCAGCATGGTGCCGATATAGGCGGTGAAGGAGAGGTCGCGCCGGTGCGGGTTGCCCTCGCGCAGCCGGTAGGCGGTGCGGGCATAGCGGCCGGGGCCGAAGGTGCGGGCCACCAGCCGCTCGATGGCGGCATCGTCGGCGGGCTTCTCGGTGAGGACGGTAATGGAAAGCTCGGTCATGTCGGCGCTCGGAAGGCTCAAGGTCGGCACATCGCCGCGCCGAGCGACCGTCTGTTCACGGCCGCCGGCATCGGCGAGCGAAATCGCCCACGCGCGGAAGCATCTCCGCGCGGGTCGCCTCGTCTCGTCGTCGCTGCATCGGCCTCGGGGCCATCGCCGTCTTTCCCGAAAAAGGTTCGGCCGGATAGCACAGGCCGGGACGCAGGTCGAGAGGTAGCTCGCAACGCTACCGCGCGCCGCCGACGCAGCGGCAGCCCCTCCCTCTTGATCGTTACCGCCATCGTCTCCTATAAGAGACGTATGTCCAACTTAATTGACGACACCGAGGCCCGCCTCGCCCGCCGCCTCAAGCTGGAGCGCGAGGCACGCGGCTGGTCGCTGGCCGATCTCGCCGCCCGCGCCGAGGTCGGCAAGGCGACGATCAGCAAGATCGAGCGCGGCGAGATCAGCCCGACGGCCGTGACCCTGGTGCGGCTCGCCAATGCCTTCGGCCTCACCCTCGCCGGGCTGCTGCTGCGCGCCGAGGGCGCCGACCGGCTGGTGCGCGCCGCCGACCAGCCGCTGTGGCGCGATCCCGCCACCGCCTATCTGCGGCGGCAGATCTTCGCCCGGCCGGACCATCCGGTCGAGTTGGTCGAGGTCGAGCTGCCGCCCGGCGCCCGCGTCACCCTGCCGGCCTCCTCCTATGCGCCGATCCGCCAGGTGCTGCAGCTGCGCGAGGGCGCGCTGACCCTCATCGAGGACGGCACCCGCCACGAGCTGAAGCCCGGCGACGCGCTCGGCTTCGGCCCGCCGGCGGAAGTCACCTTCGCCAATGAAGGTGCCGTGCCCTGCCGCTACATCGTCGCCCTCACCCGTCTCTGACCCCCGGAACGAGCCTTCCCATGCCAAACCTGCCCGATCTCGCCATCCGCCCGCTCGCCGACGACGAGCCGACCGTGACCGCCCTCGCGGCGCTGCTGGTGGACACCGTGGCTGGCGGCGGCTCGGTCAGCTTCATGCACCCGCTCGCCCTCGAAAAGGCCACCGATTTCTGGCGCGGTTCGCTGGCGGCGGCCGGGCGCGGCGAGCGCGTGGTGCTCGGCGCCTTCGTCGGCGACACGCTGGCCGGCACGGTGACGCTGCAGCTCGCTCTGCCGGAAAACCAGCCGCACCGCGCCGAGATCGCCAAGATGATGACCCTGCCCGCCTTGCGCGGCCGCGGCATCGCCAGCGCCCTGCTCGCCGCCGCCGAGACCGTCGCCCGCGAAAAGGGCCGCACGCATCTCGTCCTCGACACCGCCAGCGATGGCGGCGCCGCCGGCCTCTATGAGCGGCACGGCTTCGTGTTCTGCGGCGAGATCCCGGAATTCGCGCTGAAGCCGCATGGCGGGCTCACCGCCACCCGGCTCTACGTCAAGCGGCTGTAGCGCAAGCGGCTCTGGCTGGCGCGGCACGGGCCGCACGGGCATTCCCGCAATCCGTCCTTCTCGCCACTGCCATGCATCGCAGGGTGCCATCGCCGCGGTTTCGTCCTAGCTTCGCGCTCGATCCAGAGGGAGAGACGCGATGGGACTGCTGGTCGACGGCAAATGGGCCGATACCTGGTACGATACCAAGAGCACCGGCGGGCGCTTCGAGCGCACCGTCACCCGTTTCCGCAACTGGATCACGCCGGACGGCGCGCCCGGCCCCACCGGCGAGGGCGGCTTTGCCGCCGAGCCCGGCCGCTACCACCTCTATGTCTCCTATGCGTGCCCGTGGGCGCATCGCACGCTGATCTTCCGCCAGCTGAAGCAGCTGCAGGACCTCATCGACGTCGACGTGGTCGATCCGCATATGGGCGAGGAAGGCTGGGTGTTCGCCGGCCACGCCGAGCGCCCCACCCTTGGCGCCACCGCCGACACGGTGCTCGGCAAGCAGCGGCTCTACGAGGTCTATCTGCAGGCCGACCCGCATTTCTCCGGCCGCGTCACCGTGCCGGTGCTGTGGGACAAGAAGCGCGGCACCATCGTCAGCAACGAATCGGCGGAGATCATCCGCATGTTCAACTCGGCCTTCGGCGCCTTCACGCAGGACCGGCACGACTACTATCCCGAGCCGCTGCGGGCGGAGATCGACGCGCTCAATGCCCGCATCTACGACGCGGTCAACAACGGCGTCTACAAGGCCGGCTTCGCGACGAAGCAGGAGGCCTATGAGGAGGCGGTGCTCGCTTTGTTCGCCATGCTGGACGAGTTGGAGGCCCGCCTCGCCGACGGCCCTTGGCTGTTCGGGGCGACGCAGACCGAGGCCGACTGGCGGCTGTTCACCACGCTGATCCGCTTCGACGCCGTCTATGTCGGCCACTTCAAGTGCAACATCCGCCGCATCGCCGACTACCCGAACCTGTCGCGCTACCTGAAGGCGCTCTACGAGACGCCCGGCGTCGCCGGCACGGTGAACCTCACCCACATCAAGCGGCACTATTACGAGAGCCACAAGACCATCAACCCGACCGGCATCGTCCCGGTGGGACCGGATCTCTCCTGGGCCAAATGAGCGCGGGCGGCACGACGCCTCGCCGTATTGCCGGACGCGCCGGGGAATCCGGGAGCCCTTTCCGATCAGGTGGAATCACCTGATCGACAAGAAAGTGCTCCAGATTCGATAAGCTGAGCATGTTCCGCGAAAGCTTTTCCGCTTTCGCGGAACATGCTCTAGCCTCCCGCGCCGCTCCCTTGAGGGGCGACGGCGGCGAGGGGGCGACGATGGATCACGCGCGACAGGACGACAGCGACCGGCAGCCCCGCGCGCTGGACATCTCCGGCACCGAGCTCGCCGGCCTCCTCGATACCGCCGCCCGGCTTGCCGCCGAGTATTGGGCCGGGCTCGACGCCCGCCCGGCCTGTCCCGTCTCAACCGCCGGCGAGACCACCAGCCTGTTCGCCCGCCCCTGGGCCGAGGACGGGCGCGGCGCGGCGGTGCTGGACGACTTCACCACCATCGCCGCGCATTCCCGTCCCTCCGGCGGCCGGTTCTTCGGCTATGTGTTCGGCTCCGGCGAGCCGGTCGGCGCGCTCGGCGACCTGCTCGCCTCGGTGCTGAACCAGAATGTCGGCGCCTGGCGCTCCGCCCCGGCGGCGGTCGCCGTCGAGCAGGCGGTGATCGGCTGGCTCGGCGAGGCGATCGGCTGCCCCGGCTTCACCGGCTCGCTGTGCGGCGGCGGCTCCTCGGCCAATCTGATGGCGCTCGCCATGGCGCGCGAGGCGAAGCTGCCGGCCAATGAGGACGGTGCCCGCCCCGGCATCGTCTATGCCTCCGAGCAGGTGCACATGTCCGTGCCGAAGGCGGTGGCGCTGATCGGCCTCGGCCGCCGCAACCTGCGGCTCATCCCGGTCGATGCGGAGAGGCGGATGCGCCTCGACGCGCTGGAGGCCGCCATTGCCGAGGACCGCGCCGCCGGCCGCACGCCCATCGCCATCGTCGCCACCGCCGGCACCGTGGCGACCGGCGCCATCGATCCCCTGCCCGCCATCGCGGCCATCGCCCAACGCGAGGACCTCTGGATGCATGTCGACGGCGCCTTCGGCGTGCTGGCGGCGCTCGCCGCGCCCGAGCTGTTCGAGGGCCTGTCGCTCGCCGATTCGGTCTCGCTCGACGCGCATAAATGGCTGTACCAGCCGGTCGATTGCGGCTGCCTGCTGCACCGCCACGCCGACGTCGCGCGAAAGACCTTCTCGCATAGCGGCGACTATGTGCGGGCGCTGAACACCGATCCCGGCGAGACCTTCGCCTATTTCGACGAGAGCCTGGAGCTGTCCCGCCGCTTCCGCGCGCTCAAGCTGTGGATGTCGCTCGGCTATCACGGCCGCGCCGCCTTCCGCGCCGCCATCGCCCGCGACCTCGCCCATGCCCGGCTGCTGGAGCGCGCGGTCGCCGCGCGTCCCGAGCTGGAGCTGATGTCGGCCGGCTCGCTCAGCGCGGTGTGCTTCCGCCACCGGGAGCGGGACAACGAGGCGCTGCTGCGCCGGCTCCTCGCCCGCCGCCGGGTCTATCTGTCCAACGCCACGCTGGACGGCCGCTTCGCCCTGCGCGCCTGCTTCGTCAACCACCGCACCACGGAAGACGACGTGCACGAGATCGTCGCCGAGGTGATCGCGGCGGCGGGGGAGCTGAATGGGTGAGTGCCATCATGGGCACCGCGCGCAATGACGCCCGCGAAGCGGCGCGGTCACATGGCGTCGAACCACGCCTTCCACTGCGGCACGGCGCGGGCGAACGTCCCGCGATGGTTGGTCTCTCCGGTTGAGACCGCTTCCACCTTAGCGTTGCCGGCGCCGATGGCGCGGTGATAGGTCATCGCCATCCGGCCGAGGCCGACGCTGATCACCTCGTCCGCCTCGCCATAGTAGTTGCGCACCGGCGTCCGGATGATCCAGCGATAGGCCTCGGTCGCCGCGACGAGCCGTCCATAGGCCGAGGCCGCGAAGAACTGCGGATCGAAATACTCCGCGCGGATCAGCTTTTTGAGCTCGGTCGGTATGTCCTTGGCATCGAAGGGCTGCCGCTCATAGGCCTTGCGCGCCACCTCGTAATAGTCGTCGTTGATCAGCGAACGCGCGAGGCCTGGTACCCCGTAATAGCGCTCGAAGGAAAACGACGACAGGATGAACAGCGTCGTCACCCACGAGGCATCGTTGGCGCGCGGAAAATCGAGGAAGCCGCTCAGCGCTACGTAGATGTCGACCGGCGCACTGGCCGTCGCTGCCGCCTCAACCGCGACCCCGGCCGCTTCCAGCTTCTGCAGGAACGCCATCGTCACGAAGCCGCCCTGCGACCAGCCGGCGAGATACAGTTTCGGAGCGGCCAGCTTCATCGCCGCCAGCACACTGCGACTGGCCGTCAGCATATCGAAGGTCGCCTGCTGGTGGCTGGCCTTCACCATGTAGCCTTCCGGCTCGTCGGAAGTGCCGAGGCCGAAATAGTCGGCGCCAATCATCACATAGCCCTGCCCGGCGAACTGCGCGATCATCAGCTGGGTTTCCGGCGACTGCTCGGGGAACGACGGCACCTCCTGCTTTCCGTACACCGTGCCGTGCTGGTAGGAGACCATCGGGAACGTCGTCTCGCCCGCGCCGGTCTCCTGCGTCTCGGGGATCGCCAGCAGCCCGCTCGCCACGGTCGGCCGGTTGCCGCGCTCCGGGATCACCGAAGGATAGGTCACGCGATAGAGCCGCACCGCATTGCGGGCCGGCGTGT
This sequence comes from Ancylobacter sonchi, assembly GCF_018390695.1. GTDB lineage: Bacteria > Pseudomonadota > Alphaproteobacteria > Rhizobiales > Xanthobacteraceae > Ancylobacter > Ancylobacter sonchi. The sequence goes on from NZ_JAHBGF010000036.1 coordinate 523,316, forward strand.
AGGTCTGCGCGAGACCGGCGAAGGCCGGCGTGTCGACCTCAAGGATTTGGTTGAGCCGCTCGACATCCCAGCGCGCCAGGAACTCGTAGCGGACGCCGGACGCCACCTCGACCGCCGCGCCGTCCTGCGCGCGGACGGGCAGGATCGTACCGGCGGCCATGGCCAGTATCAGCAGCGCAAGCGCCGCCGACAGTCGCAGAAGAGGCGGCATGCAGGTCTCCCGGTCAGGATGATGGCGGCGCGAGGAACCGCGCTGGCATCCAGGGGAGACTCAGCGCGCGACACTCCTTTACGGGACAGGCCGTGTGCCGGGCAATGACGCCGTGAGTGCGATGCCGGCCCCCACCCGCGCCGGACCGGCGGGTTACCCCGCCAGCGCCACCTTGCGCTCTTCCGCCGGCGCGGCGATTTCGGCGGCGCTGCGCTTGCGGAAGCGCACCAGCGTGTACATGCCGAGCCCGACATCCTTGGCGATCGGCAGGTCGACCGTGCCGTTCTGCAGCGCCCAGTTGCGCAGCCGGGCGAACTGGAATTCCGGCCGCCAGCCGAGCTTGCGCGCCTTGCGGGCGAACCAGCGCTCGAACACCGCGCGCGGCCCGTCCTCGGCGCCGAGATGGTTGACCAGGATGATCTCGCCGCCCGGCTTCAGCACGCGGGCCATCTCGTCCAGCGTTTCCTCGGGATGCGGCACCACGGTGATGACGAACTGGGCGATCACCACGTCGAAGCTGTCGTCCTTGAAGCCGAGATGCGCGCCGTCCATCAGGCACAGCCCCTCGACATGGCGCAGATGCTCCTTCTTCACCCGTTCGCGGGCCTTGTGGAGCATGGGTTCGGAGATGTCGACGCCGACGAGGCGGTTGCTGCGCTTGTAGGCCGGCAGCGCGATGCCGGTGCCGACGCCGAATTCGAGGATGCGCCCGCCGATCTTCTCCGCCGCCTTGATGGCCGCCTTGCGGCCGGCGTCGAACACCGCGCCGAACACCACGTCGTAAACCGGCGCCCAGCGGGCATAGGCTTCCTCAACGGTGGCGCGGTCGAGATCGGTCGTCATGCTTTCCCCCAACAGGTCCGGTCCGGCTTTGCTGCCGGTCCCGGTGCGACGCCCGACTCACGCGGTACGGACGTTCGCCAACATCTCCTGACCGCGTGTCAGCGCTGTGAACGTATTCGGCGCGCGGCGAATCACCCCGCCGCCGAGCAGCCGCGTCCCCGACGCGGCATCCGCATAAAAGACGCACGCCTGTCCCGGCGCTACCCCTTCCTCCGCGGCGGCGAGCCGCACCACCGGAGCCCCGTCGCCGGCGCGTCCGAGCTGGCCGGGCACCGGCGCGCGGGTCGAGCGCACCTTCACGTAGATCTCGCGGCCGGCATCGAGCGCCGCGTCGAGGCTCTCGTCGCCGAGCCAGTTCACCTCGTCGACGCGCACCTCGGTGACGCCGAGCGCCGCGCGCGGCCCCACCAGCACCCGGCGCTGGCGGGCATCGATGCCCACCACGTAGAGCGGCTCGGAGCTGGCGATGCCGAGGCCTTTGCGCTGGCCGATCGTGTAGCGCATCACGCCGGAATGCTGCCCGAGCACCCTGCCGTCGAGATGCACGATCTCGCCCGGCTCGCCGGCCTCGGGGCGCAGCTTCTCGACAATGGCGGTGTAGTGCCCGTTGGGCACGAAGCAGATGTCCTGGCTGTCCGGCTTGTCGGCTACCTTCAGCCCGAAGCCTTCCGCCAGCGCCCGCACTTCCGGCTTCGTCGTCTCGCCGAGCGGGAAGCGCAGCATGTCGATCTGCGCCTGCGTCGTCGCATAGAGGAAGTAGCTCTGGTCGCGACTCTCGTCGAGCGGGCGGTAGAGCGCCCGCGTGCCGTCGGGCAGACCGCGGCTGGTGACGTAATGGCCGGTGGCGAGGATGTCGGCGCCGAGATCCTTGGCCGTCTCCATCAGGTCGCGGAACTTGACGGTGCGGTTGCAGTCGACGCAGGGGATCGGCGTCTCGCCCGCCGCATAGGCGTCGGCAAAGCGCTCGATCACCGCGTCGCGGAACCGGCTCTCATAGTCGAGCACGTAATGCGGGATGCCGAGCTTCTCGCACACCATGCGGGCGTCGTAGATGTCCTGCCCGGCGCAGCAGGCGCCGGGGCGGTGGTGCATCGCCTCGCCATGGTCGTAGAGCTGCAGCGTGACGCCGATCACCTCGTAGCCGGCCTGCGCGTAGAGCGCGGCGACCACCGAGGAATCCACCCCGCCCGACATCGCCACCACCACGCGGATGTCCTTCGGAGCACGGCCTGTGTCGTCGAGGCGGATCATGGCGAATAGCGGGTCAGAGACATCAAAAGGTAACGACTGCGGAGTCCCTATATAGGGCGTCGGCGCCGTTCGTCGAACCTGTTTCTACGCAATACCGCCCCTGCCGCGCAACCCGGGCGCTTCGTGCCCATCCGCCACCGGCGCAATGAAAGCAGCACCCCTTAAGATTCCGCAAGGTAAACAAAAAGTTTAGCGGATGTTAAGAAGGCCTTAACCTTGGTGAACTCACCGGCTCGTGATTCGTTTAGGAAAATATTTATCGCTGTCAGGATACCATCATCTCATAAGTTCGGGTGTCATGAGTGAGCGTACAATGACCGAGGCCTACCGCCCCAGGGTGAAATACGTGATCGGACCGGACGGCAGTCCGTTGACCATTGCCGATCTTCCTCCGCCGGACACTCGCCGCTGGGTCATTCGCCGCAAGGCCGAGGTGGTCGCCGCCGTGCGCGGCGGGCTGCTCAGCCTTGAGGAAGCCTGCAAGCGCTACACGCTCACCACTGAGGAATTCCTGTCCTGGCAGGCCTCGATCGACCGCCACGGCCTCGCCGGCCTGCGCACCACCCGCATCCAGCAATACCGGCAGTAGCCTGCCATCCCCTCGCTTTCATGACGGATCGCACGGCCGGACCTCGCTCCGGCCGTTGTCGTCTGCGGGGCCGGACTTGCCGGACCGCCCTATCCCGCCAGCTGCTCCAGGAAGGCCACAAGCCGCGCGCCGGCCGCCTCCGGCGCGCCGTCATTGACGAGGGTGAGCGCCGGCGCCATCGTCAGCGCCGGCTCGCGCGTCAGGCGCCGCGCCGCGTCCTCGGCGCTCTCGCGTCCGCGCGCGGCGATCCGTGCCGCCAGCACCTCGGGCGGCGCCGTCACCAGCACCAGCCGCACATCGGCGAAGCGCCGCCGCGCTTCCCGCACCGCCGCCCGCGAGCCGTTTGCCACCACGATGCGGCCGGCGCCGATCGCCTCGGCCACTTCCGGCCCCAGCGCATAGGCGAGCCCGTTGGCCCGCCAGTGCAGCGGGAACTCGCCGGCCGCCACGCCGCGCGCGAACGCCGCCTCGTCGAGGCTGATATGGTCTTCGGTCACGTCGGTCGGCCGGGTGATGCGGCGACGGGCGAAAGCGAGGCCCGCCCGTCCGTCGAGCCGGGCCCGCGCGAGGCCGATCAGCGTGTCCTTGCCGGCGCCGGAGGGGCCGACCACCAGCACCAGCGTGCCGGGGCCGAGGCGGACCACGCCCGCTTCGGCATCCGCGCCGACTCCCGGCAAGGTATCCGCCTCGGTCTCGCCGCTCACGCCCGCAACTCCCGTCTCGTCCCTGCCGCCGTCATAGGCCGCCCCGGCGACACACGCTACACCGCCCGCGCCAGACGTCGCCTCGCGCTGCCTCACGCCACCCGCTCGCCCTGCCGCCAGACCGTGCGCACCACCGGCGCCGGCCCGGCGAGCGAGACGCGCAGCACATCGGCCCGCAGCCCCGGCCTCAGCCGCCCGCGATCGCCCATGCTCGCCGCGTCGGCGGGATTGGCGCTCACCATCGCCACCGCCTGCGGCAGGGTGATGCCCTCGACCAGCGTCGGCAGCGCGAAGGCGGCGAGCAGCAGGCTGCCCGGCACATAGTCGGAGCTCATGATGTCGAGCACGCCGCGCCCGGCGAGGTCGCCGGCGGCGACATTGCCGGTGTGCGAGCCGCCGCGCACCACGTTCGGCGCGCCCATCAGCACACGGATGCCGGCCTTGTGCGAGCCTTCCGCCGCCGCCACCGTGGTGGGGAACTCGGCGATGGCGACGCCGTCGGTCACCGCCTCGGCGACATGCGCCGGAGTGGCATCGTCATGGCTCGCCAGCACGATGCCGCGCTGGCGGGCGATCGCCACCAGCCGCTCGCGATTGGCGCGGGCGTGCTTTTCGTGCGCCAGCAGGCGGTCGGCGACGATCACGTCCATCTCGGCGTCGGTCAGCCCGCTCTTCTTCTTGTAGTAGCTGCGAAAATGCTCCTCGGTGAGGAATTGCCGCTGGCCGGGCGTGTGGTCCATCAGCGAGACGAGGCGCACGTCGCAGGCCTCCATCAGCGTCTGCGCGTCCTCCACCACGCCGTCGGCCGCCACCTCGCAGCGCAGGTGTACGTGGTGCTCGGCGCGCAAAAGCCCGGCCTCGGACGCCTCGGCCAGGGTGGCGGCGAGCAGCGGCGCGTCGCCATCCATGCCCACCGCCTTCTTGTCCGGCCAGACCCGCAGCGAATCGAACACGGTGGTGATGCCGGCCGCCGCGATCTGCGCGTCATAGGCGGTCACGGCGGCAAACGCGTTCCACATCACCCGCGGGCGCGGATAGAGATGACCTTCGACATGGTCGGTGTGCAGCTCGACGAAGCCGGGCAGCAGATAGTCGCCGCCGACGTCGATGGCCCCGCGCGGCACGGCGCCCTCGCCGATCTCGGCGATCCGCCCGTCGCGGATCACCAGATGGCCGGGACGCACCTCGTCCTCCAGCACCAGCTGCGCATTTGCGAGAATGGTCTCGTTCATCTTGCTTGCAAACCTTCGCGGTCATTGATTTTGATCTGGTAGGTGAGGCTGAAGCGGTTGCACTTCAGGGTGTATGGGTCTGTTCCAAGTGCCCGTATCGCTCCAGACACGCTGTCGCACCTGTAGCCACTCGCTCTTATGAACTGCGCTGCAGCAATTGCGAGCCTGCGGTCGTCCGCCCCTCGAAACGCTTCGCTCTCAATCTGGACTTCAGCAGCCAGGGCAAATCCGTTTGCCAGAACGAATACGATGGCAGCCGGCAGGCATCTGAACGCTCGAAACATCATGAACAGCCTGTTTTGTCGTACACCTCACGCGGCCCGGTCACGCTGCCTTTGCGAATTCCGTCACGTCGATCACCCGGTCGCACACCGCCTCGCGCACTTCCGCGTCGTGGAAGATGCCGAGAATGGCGACGCCGGCCCGCTTCTTCTCCTCGATCAGGCCGATCACCACCTGCCGGTTGGCGGCGTCGAGCGAGGCGGTCGGCTCGTCCATCAGGAGCAGCGGGCGATGGGCGATCAGCCCGCGGGCAATGTTCACCCGCTGCTGCTCGCCGCCGGAGAAGGTGGCCGGCGGCAGGCTCCACAGCCGCTCCGGCAGGTTCAGCCGGGCGAGCAGCGCCCCGGCCCGCCCGGTCGCCTCCTCGCGCGGGATGCCGTCGCCGATGAGCGGCTCGGCCACCACGTCGAGCGCGCCGACGCGCGGGATCACCCGCAGGAACTGGCTGACATAGCCCATGGTGGTCGCCCGCAGCTTCATCAGCCGGCGCGGCGCGCAGCTGGCGACGTCGATGCTCTCGTCGCCGTCGCGCACCAATATGTGCCCGGCATCGATGCGGTAATTGCCGTACACCATCTTGAGCAGCGAGCTCTTGCCGGCGCCGGACGGCCCGCCCAGCGCCACGCATTCGCCGGGATGGAGCTCGAAGCCGGCGCCGGAGACCACCGGCAGCCGCGCCCCGCCGCGCAGATGCAGCACGAAGCTCTTCTCGACGCCGGAAACGGAAAGGATGGGTTCGCTCATCGTCATTCCCCTCACGCCGCCAGCACCGAGGAAACCAGCAGCTGGGTATAAGGCTCGCGCGGATCGTCAAGCACCTGGTCGGTCAGCCCGGTCTCGATCACCCTTCCGTGGCGCATCACCACCATGCGGTGCGACAACAGCCGCGCCACCGCGAGGTCATGGGTGACGATCACCACCGCCAGCCCCATCTCGCTGACCAGCGAGCGGATCAGGTCGAGCAGCCGCGCCTGCACGGAGACGTCGAGCCCGCCGGTCGGCTCGTCCATGAAGACGAGGCGGGGTTTCGTCACCAGGTTCCGGGCGATCTGCAGCCGCTGGCGCATGCCGCCGGAGAACGCGCGGGGATCGTCGTCGATGCGGTCGGCGGCGATCTCGACCCGGCCGAGCCAGTCGGTCGCCTCTTCGCGGATATTGCCGTAGTGGCGCCAGCCCACCGCCATCAGCCGCTCGCCGACATTGCCGCCGGCGGAGACCGCCATGCGCAGCCCGTCCGCCGGGTTCTGCCGCACGAAGCCCCAGTCGGTGCGCATCAAGAGCCGCCGTTCCGCCGGGCCGAGGCCGGCGAGGTCGCGCAACGCGCCGTCGCGCATGCGGTAGCTGACGCGCCCGGCGCTGGCCGCCAGCTCGGTGGAGAGCAGGCCGAGCAGCGTCGACTTGCCCGAGCCGCTCTCCCCCACCACCGCCAGCACCTCGCCGGGGAACACCTCCAGCGACACGTCGCGGCAGCCGATGCGGGTGCCGTAATTCTTGCCGAGCCCCTCGGCGACGAGCAGCGGGGCGTCGTCGGACGGTAGCGTCGCGTTCATGCCGCCTCCCCGGAAGCCGGGGCCTCCTGAAGATCGGTGTAGAAGCTGAAGCCGTGCCGGCGGAAGCCGAGGCTCTCATAGAAGGCATGCGCCCGCTCGCGCGCCATGCGGGTGGAGAGCGCCGCCTTGTAGCAGCCCTTCTCGCGCGCCATGTCGAGCGCCACGCCCATCATGGCGCGGCCGATGCCCTGCCCCTGCGCGGCGGCGCTCACCGCCACCGCCTCGATGATGCCGGTGCGCGAGCCCCGGTGGGCGATGTTTTCCATCACCAGCAGGGTGAAGGTGCCGAGCACGGCACCATCGACCTCGGCGACATAGAGCGCGTAGTCGGGATAGCGGGCCATGCGGTCGAACACGGCGCGCGCCTCGGCGAGGTCATGCACATCCTCGGCGTCGAGCTCGCGATAGAGCGCCAGCACCGCCGGCAGGTCCGCCGGCCCGGCCGGGCGCACGGAGACGTTGGTCGCGCTCATGCCGCCTCTCCCGCCGGCGCCGCCATCTCGCCGCGATGCCCCTGCGCCTGCCGCGTGTTGCAATGGTCGGTGTCGGAGCAGACGAACATCCGCCCTCCTTTGTCGTCGAGGATCACCTCGTCGAGATAGACCCCGGTCGCCGCGCACAGCGCGCAGGGCTTGGCGAAGCGCTGCACCTTGAACGGGTGGTCCTCGAAATCCAGCGAGCGCACCGTGGTGTAGGGCGGGATGGCGTAGATGCGCTTCTCGCGCCCGGCGCCGAACAGCTGCAGCGCCGGGCAGTCGTCCATCTTGGGGTTGTCGAATTTCGGGATCGGCGAGGGATCCATCACATAGCGTCCGGCCACTTCCACCGGATAGGCATAGGTGGTGGCGATGTGCCCGTGCCGGGCGATGTCCTCATACAGCTTCACATGCATGAGGCCGTATTCGGCGAGCGCGTGCAGCTGCCGCGTCTCGGTCTCGCGCGGCTCGAGAAACCGCAGCGGCTCGGGAATCGGCACCTGGTAGACGAGGATCTGGTTCTCGGCGAGCGCCGTCTCCGGGATGCGGTGCCGGGTCTGGATGATGCTCGCCTGCGTGGTCGCGGTGGTGGTCGCCACCCCGGCCGTCTTCTCGAAGAAGCCGCGGATCGCCACCGCATTGGTGGTGTCGTCCGCCCCCTGGTCGATCACCTTGAGCACATCGTCGGGGCCGAGCACGGCGGCGGTCACCTGCACGCCGCCGGTGCCCCAGCCATAGGGCATCGGCATCTCGCGCGCCGCGAACGGCACCTGATAGCCGGGAATGGCGATCGCCTTCAGGATCGCCCGGCGGATCATCCTTTTGGTCTGCTCGTCGAGATAGGCGAAGTTGTAGGAGATTTCCGGCATCCCGCTCATTCCGCCGCCTCCTTCATCTCGTCGGCAGCCGGCTTTCCTGAAGCCTCGGCACGCATCCGCCGCACCAGATCCAGCTCCGCCTGGAAGTCGACATAGTGCGGCAGCTTCAGATGCTCGACGAAGCCGGTCGCCTGCACGTTGTCGCAGTGGGAGAGCACGAATTCCTCGTCCTGCGCCGGCGCGCCCGGCTCCTCGCCGAGCTCCTGCCAGCGCAGCGCCCGCTCGACCAGCGCCATCGACATCGCCTTGCGCTCGCATTGCCCGAAGACGAGGCCATAGCCGCGGGTGAACTGCGGTGGCTCGGCGGCCGAACCCTTGAACTGGTTCACCATCTGGCACTCGGTCACCTGCACTTCGCCGATGGAGACCGGGAAGCCCAGCTCCGGCACGTCGAGGATCACCTCGACATCGCCGAAGCGGATCTCGCCGACAAAGGGATGCGAGCGGGCATAGCCGCGCTGGGTGGAATAGCCGAGCGCGAGCAGGTAGCCCTCGTCGCCGCGCGCCAGAGTCTGCAGGCGAGTGGCGCGGTCGACCGGGAAGCTCACCGGCGCGCGGGTGATGTCGAAGGGCTCGCCGCCGGCATCGACGGGAGAGGCCTCGATCAGCCCCTCGGCGCCGATCAAATCGGTCACGCGCGGCATTTTTGATGCCGCATCGGCCGCATCGGACAGCGCCGGCGCGGCGTTGGCCTGATCGTCCACCTCACCGGCCTGATCGGCCGTCGCCAACGAGGTATCCAGCAACCGATGGGTATAGTCGAAGGTCGGGCCGAGCAGTTGCCCGCCCGGCAGGTCCTTGAAGGTCGCCGATACCCGCCGCCGCACCAGCATGTCGCCGGTATCGAGCGGCTGCGAAGCGCCGAAGCGCGGCAGCGTGGTGCGGAAGGCGCGGATCAGGAAGATCGCCTCGATCAGGTCGCCGCGCGCCTGCTTGATGGCCAGCGCCGCCAGATGCGTGTCGTAGAGCGAGCCCTCCGCCATCACCCGGTCGACCGCGAGCGAGAGCTGGGAGGCGATCTGCTCCAGCGTGACCGAAGGCAGATTCTTGTTTCCGCGCCGCCGCTTAGCCAGCAGCTTGTGTGCGTTGCGGATGGCCTTCTCGCCACCCTTGGCCGCTACATACATCGCTCAAGCCCCCTTCACCGCGACCGAGCGCGGCAGCCCGGCGACCTGTCCCGCGCCGGCCAGCAACAGGTCGACGCCGCGCGGAAACAACGCCCGGTTCGCCGCCATCCGCGCCGGGAAATCGCCCGGCAGCGGCGTCGCCCCGAAGCCGATGCGCCCCTTGATGCCCGGCCCTTCCAGCATGAAGCCGTGACCGGCGAAGCCCGCGACCTGCAGGATCAGCGTCGTCGAGGCGTCGGGGAAGTCGGGAGAGCCCGGCGAAAATTGCGAAAAATCGAGCAATTCCATCGGATTGGCGATAATGGCGAAGCGCGCCTCGCCCGGATCTTCCGTGATCGGCGCCCCGGTGTGGAAGCGCAGGAAGTCCGCCACCGCCCGCTCCGCCGCCAGTGCCGCGTCGAGGAAAACCGGCGTCTCATAGTCGCAAAGCGCCAGCGCCAGCGCCGCCGCTTCCGGCGACAGCGGCGCCGGCGGCACGAGTTCCGTCGTCAGTTCCTGCGGCTGGCCGGGCCGGGAGAGCGCCCACATGGCGGCGCGAAACGCCCCCTGCGCCTCGAGGACCGGATCGGCAAAGCCGCGTGCAAGTTCTTGCGTCTGCACGATTAATCCTCTCCGCGCACCAGTGTGAAGAAGTCGACCTTGGTCGCCGCCGTCTCGGCCCGCACCGTGCGCGCCTCGGTCGCGAGCCGCGCCCGCACCGGAGCGAGCGCCGCCTCCACCGCGTCGCGCCGCCGCGCGTCCTGCCACAGCGCATCGATCAGCGCCCCGTGGCGGGCGGCGGCGACGTCGCGCCCGAGCCGGTAGCCGAAGCCCGTCGCCCCGCCTTCGACGCGGATGGCGGCGCGGCTGACGGTCGCCTCGCCGAGGTTGAACGGCGCCCCGTCGCCCCCCGTGCGCCCCCGCAACATCACCAGCCCAACCTCCGCCGGCCGCAGATCACCGGCCACCGGCAGCGGCGCCAGATGCGCGAGCATCGATTCCAGCTCGTCGCGCCGGGCACGGGCCAGCGTCGCCAGCGCGGCCTGGCGCGCTGCTATCTCATTATGATGGCTTGAATTTTTTGAATCGTTCGGCATCGGTTCGATCCGGCCTCGCCTTCAGCATATGGTTTACAACCACGCCGACTTTGTATATTAATCTATACAAATGCGCAATAGCCGTTCGCGACGGAACACGCCCTTGATGACCGACACCGACGACACGCCGATGACGCCCCCCTCCGACGAGGCACCCTCCGATGTCGCGCGCGGCAGCGGCGTCGCCCTGTGGAAGCAGATCGCCGAACGCATCGAGGCGGATATTTCCGAGGGCCGGCTGAAGCCCGGCGCCCGCCTGCCTACCGAGGCGGAACTCGCCGAGCGCTTCGGCGTCAACCGCCACACCCTGCGCCGGGCGCTGGCAACGCTGACCGATCAAGGACTTGTCGAGGCGACCCCCGGTCGCGGCACCTTCGTGAAGGAGCCGCCGCTGCGCTATCCGATCAGCCCGCGTACCCGCTTCTCAGAGATCGTCTCCGGCGAGGGCCGCGCACCCGGCGGACGGGTGATCGCCTCGCAGGTCGAAGCGGCCACGCCCGACATCGCCACCGCGCTGCGGGTCGCCCCCGGCACGCAGGTGCTGCGGCTCGACATGCTGCGCGAGGCCGACAATGTGCCGCTAACCATCGGCACGCATTGGTATATTGCCGAGCGCTGCCGCGACCTCGACCTGATCGCCGCCGCCACCGGCTCGGTCACCCGCGCGCTGGAAGCCCTCGGCCTCGGCGATTACAGGCGGCTGGAGACCCGCATCACCGCCCGTCTCGCCGACGAGGAGGAGCGCACCTTGCTCGCCCTACCTCCCGGCCGCGCGGTGATGGTGGTGGAGAGCATCAATGGCGACCCGCAGCGCCGGCCGCTTCAGTTCACCCGTGCCCGTTTTTCCGCCGACCGTGTACAGCTGATCGTCAAGAACTGAGCCAAGAACTGAGCAAGGAGACGCCGATGGCCCGCATCACCAGCCCCGAGGAACTGCGCGCCATCTATGGCGAGGCGCGAGAACGCAGCCGGCGCAAGGTATTGCCGGCGCTCGATATTCACTGCCAGCACCTGATCGCCGTCTCGCCGCTGGTGATGGTGGGCAGCTACGGCGCCGATGGCCGCGCCGACGTCACCCCGCGCGGCGACGCGCCCGGCTTCGTGGTGGCGGAAGACGAGACGACGCTGCTGATCCCCGACCGCCCCGGCAATAACCGACTGGATACGCTGACGAATCTCCTCACCAACCCGGCAATCGGCCTGCTTTTCCTGGTACCGGGGGTCGACGAGACGCTCCGGGTGAACGGCCGCGCCACCATCCATGACGACGCCGATCTGCGTGCCCGCTTCGAGGTGGACGGGCGCCAGCCGGCCACCGTGCTGCGCGTTGCGGTCGAGGAGGCCTATCTGCACTGCGCCAAGGCCTTCATGCGCTCGCATGCCTGGGACCCGGCGCATTTCGTCCCCCGCGACAGCCTGCCGAGCATGGGCGAGATGCTGCGCGACCAGCTCCGCCTCGCCACCGCCGAGACCCAGGCGGAAATGCTCCAGCGCTACCGCGAGACGCTCTACTAGGTAGGTCGCCCTCGCCGCATCGGCGGAAAGCGACGAAAAATCAGGTGCCTGCGTCCCACAGCACCTGCGGGCCGATCTCGTCGAGCCGACTGCATCCGGTCATCACCATGGCAATCTCCAGCTCGCAGCGCAGGAGATGCAGCACATGGGCGACGCCGGCCGGCCCGGCCACCGCCAGCCCGTAGAGCACCGGCCGGCCGACCATCACCGCGCTCGCCCCCAGCGCCAGCGCCTTCAGCACGTCGGTGCCGCGCCGGATGCCGCCATCCATCAGCACCGGCACCCGGCCGCCGACCGCCTTCGCCACCCGCGGCAGCGCCTCGATGCTGGCCGGCAGCGTGTCGAGCACCCGGCCGCCATGATTGGAGACGACGAGGCCATCGGCGCCGGCGCCGATCGCCCGCTCGGCATCCTCCTCGCAGAGTATCCCCTTGAGGATGATCGGCAATTTCGTGACCGCGCGCAGCCGTTCGATGTCGGCCCAGCGCGCCGCCACATCCATGAAGCCGCCGAACATCAGGCTCTCGCCGAGCTCGGCATGGGCGAAATAGCTGGTGTGCAGGCCGGCGAGGTTGGCGTGCTGCGAAAGCTTGGGCGGCTTGTAGCCGGCCCGCTGCTCGGTGTTGCGCATGCCGAACACCGGCGCGTCCACCGTCACCACCAGCGCGCCATAGCCCGCCGCCTCGGCGCGGCGCACCAACTCCAGCGTGTAGCCGCGTTCGTGCTGGATGTAGAGCTGGAACCATAGCGGGGTACGCGCCGCCGCCGCGATCTCCTCCAGCGTCACGTCCGCCTCGGTGCTCACCACCATGCCGGCCTTGGCGCCGCCGGCCCCAACCAGCGTCGCCAGTTCGCCGGCCGGATCGGCGAGCCGGTGATGCGCGGTCGGCGCGACGAGGATCGGATGCGCGAAATCCTGCCCGAACAGCCGCAGCCCGGTGCCGCCGCCGGCGATCTCCGGTAAGGCACGGCTCTTCAGTCGCAGGCGCGCGAAGGCCTCGCGGTTCCAGCGCAGCGTCGCCTCGTCGGCGGCGCCGCCGGAATAATAGCCCCAGGCCTCCCGCCCCAGCCGCTCTCGGGCGACCGGCTCGTAGTCCTCCACCGCCACCACGCCCTCGGGAATCTCGAACCTTGCCATATCCGCTCCGCTGCCACTCCCGCCCGCCTTAATGCAGGCCATCTATTAACCCAAGAGGAGCATAGTCGGAGCCTGCGTATGGCAGGCGCCTGAGTCGCCAGCTAGTCTCGCAGGCGATAAGCGGGGGATCCATGGAAGAAGGCCGCCACCAGCGGGACGATGCGTCCGGTCTGTCGCTGCGCGAGGCGATCCGCGCCGCGCGGGTGGAGGCTGCCGAACAGGCCGGCGTCATCGTCGAGCTGCGCGACGCCAGCCTCGCCCGCCTGTCCATGCTCAACGAGATTCTCGACCCGGTCTTCGCCGAGGTACCGCTGGAACATGCCGACCTGTTCGATCGCGGGCTGATGCCGGGCGAGACCCCGCGCCTGTTCGTCGACATGGTCGCGCATGTGACTCTGGGACGCGACCGGCGCACCTTCCGCTTCCTGCAGGACACCCGCTCCGGCCGGCGGGTGCTCGCCGAAAGCACCAATCCGAACGACATCGCCGATGCGGTGACGCGCTATGTCGCCCGCCGGCTCATCGCCCGCGAGCAGGCGATCGCCACCAGTGCGCCGCCTGAACCCGAGGCGCCGCGCCCGCTGCCGCACCATCCCCCGGCGCCGGCCGCCGCCTCGACTGTCGAGCCGCGGCGGAGCGGGGCCGGCGCCTTCTTCATCGGCCTGCTCGCCGGCATCGCCGCGACCGTCGCCGGCTGGCTGCTGCTGCAGGGGCACTGACCGGCGCGAGACCTGCGCCGACCGTCTCACGGCGCGTAGCGGGTGAAGACGTAGTCGTGGTCCTTCACCAGTGCTTCATGGCAGGCGAAGCAGGTCTCGTGTTGGGCACGGTCGACCGGCTTGCCGTCGATGAAGCGCCCGAAGCCCCAACCGCCGGTGTCGGGGTATTTCTTCGAGTCCTTCACCATCACCTGCACCGTGGTGGCCATGCCCGGCACCGTCGCCGAGGCGAATTCCGGCGATGGCGTGCGCTTCCAGGCCAGCTTCACCAGCACCGTGCCGTCCGGGAACGGCAGGGTGCCGGCGCGATAGGCATCGACCGCCGTCTGGTTGCCGACCACCGCGCGCAGTTCGTTAAGCGGAGCATCCTCCAGCGCCGGGGCGATCAGCTCCCATTGCCGATAGCCCGGCGGGATGGTGACGCCGTAGATCGGCGAGGCGTTGTCCGGTGCGGCACTGCTAGGAGAGGCACTACCTGGCGCCTCGCCATCCGCCCGGCTTACCGCCGCCAGTGCGCAGGAAGTCAGGATCGCGCCGACGCCGGCGAGCAGATAAAGCCGCTTCATCTGTCGTCTCCCGCGGCTCACAGCCTGTCGACGTCGATCACCGCCTTGGCGAAGGCTTCCGGCGCCTCCTGCGGCAGGTTGTGGCCGATGCCGCCGGTGACCAGCCGGAACGCGTATTTGCCGGTGAACCGCTTCGCATAGGCCTCGGGAGCGGGATGCGGCGCGCCATTGGCGTCGCCCTCCATGGTGATGGTCGGCACGCCGATGCTCGGAAGGGCCGCGAGCCGCTTTTCGAGTGCCTCGTACTTCGCCTGCCCCGGCGCCAGACCCAGTCGCCAGCGATAATTGTCGATGCTGATGGCGACATGGTCGGGATTGTCGAAGGCGGCGGCGGACCGGTTGAAGGTGGCGTCGTCGAACGCCCATTTCGGCGAGGCCAGTTCCCAGATCAGCCGGGCGAAGTCGTTCGTGTACTTGCGATAGCCGAGCTCGCCGCGCTCGGTGGCGAAATAGTACTGGTACCACCATTGCAGTTCCGCCTTGGGCGGCAACGGTGCACGATTGGCCTCCTGGCTGCCGATCAGATAGCCGCTGACCGACACCATGCCCTTGCAGCGCTCCGGCCACAGGGCGGCGACGATGTTGACCGTCCGCGCGCCCCAGTCGAAGCCGCCGAGCAGCGCCGTCCTGATGTTCAGCGCGTCCATGAAGGCGATGACGTCGACCGCCAGCGCCGCCTGCTGGGCGTTGCGCGGCGCCTCCTCGGAGCGGAAGCGCGTCCCGCCATAGCCGCGCAGATAGGGGACGAGCACCCGATAGCCGGCGGCGGCGAGGATAGGCGCCACATCGACATAGGCATGGATGTCATAGGGCCAGCCGTGCAGCAGCAGCACCGGCGGTCCGTCCGCCGGGCCGGCTTCGGCATAGGCGACGTTGAGCTCGCCGGCGTCGACATGCTTGAGCGCGCCGAAGGAGGTGTGCGAGCCGCGCACGCCACCGGCGGAAGGGCTCGCCGGGGTGGGGGTCGCGGGCTCCGGGCTCGATTGCGCGGAGGCCACCGAGATGGAGACGAGGGGAGAGGCGGCAAGCCCCAGCGCGGCCATGCCGAGCATGGTGCGGCGCTGCTGGTTGATCGGGTCTGACATGGGATGTTCTCGCCTGCTGAGGGACGGCCACAGAAGACGGCCGTCCTGTATCTGCGCTGTGTGGGATCGGGCCGGATTTGAAAGCCCGTGTAGGATCCCGGCGAGGCGACACACTGCGATACAACACGCGGGCCGGATGCCGGAAATGCACGTCTCGCCGCCACGCCTTCCTCAATGCACGCCGCCGCATGCCAGCTCCCGCACACCCGCGTATCCGAATGTAACGGACCGGGTGCGGGACACCTCGGAAGACGCAGCGCGCCAATCCGCACACATGCCGGACATGCCCGCCTGCAATGTGCCGTCCGTCCGCTGCCACCGTGCGGCGCGAACCAACGGAGCGTACCCATGACGACGATCGACAAGGTGCTGTACACCGGCAAGACCCACACGACGGGCGGCCGCGACGGCCTCTCGCGCAGCACCGACGGCCGGCTCGACATCAAGCTGTCGCCGCCCGGCAGCACCGGTGGCGGCACCAACCCCGAGCAGCTCTTCGCTGCCGGCTGGTCGGCCTGCTTCATCGGCGCCATCGGCATCGCCGCCGGCAAGCGCAAGGTCGCCCTGCCGGCGGATCTCGCCGTCGATGCCGAGGTCGATCTTGGCACCACGGACGGCGCCTATTTCCTGCGTGCGCGCCTCAACGTGCAACTGCCGGGCCTCGATGCCGAACTCGCCCGCAGCCTGGTCGAGGAGGCGCACCAGACCTGCCCCTATTCGAAGGCGACGCGCGGCAACATCGACGTGACCCTGAATGTGAAGTAGCGCCGATCGCCAGGCCGTAAGGGGGGGCCGGGATCCGACGCGCGTCGGGTCCCGGCCCCTTCTTCTGTCGGACGCGCTTCAGCGGCCGGCCGGCGCGGCGAGGATGGCCAGCACCGGCGGCGCCTCGCGCGGGTTCATGTCCCAGGCGCAGGGAAAGGCGGCCAGCGCCAGCACGGTCGCGGCAATGACAAAGCTGCGCATCTGTTTCTCCCTTGGCTGCGGAACCCGTTTCATGCCGGCACCGGCATGAAGACAGCCTTTGTCTCGAGGAAGGCTTCCAGCCCTTCCGGACCGCCCTCGCGGCCGAGGCCGGACGATTTGTAGCCGCCGAAGGGCACCGAGGGCGCCAGCTCCATGCCGTTAATGCCGACCTGCCCGGTGCGGATCCGGCAGGCGACCTCATAGGCATGCTCGGCCTCGCGGCCATAGACGCTGCCGCTGAGGCCCAGCTCGCTGTCATTGGCGAGGCGGATCGCCTCCTCCTCGTCGGCATAGCCCTGCACGGTCACCACCGGGCCGAAGATCTCCTCGCGGACAATCGCCATCTGCGGCGTCACGTCGACGAAGACGGTCGGTTCGATGAAATAGCCCCGGTTGAAGCCGGCCGGCTGGCCACCGCCGAGCACGATGCGCCCGCCCTCGTCCCGGCCTTCGGCGATGTAGCCGAGGATGCGGTCCCGCTGGCGGGCGTTCAGCACCGGGCCGACCTGCGTCTGCCGGTCCCACGGATCGCCGAGCCGAAGCGAGCCGGCGATGCCGGCATAGGCCGCGACCACTTCGTCAAGACGCGACCGCGGCGCCAGGATGCGGGTCTGCGCGAAGCAGATCTGCCCGGCGAACGGCATGGTGAAGGGTGCGAGCGCCGGCAGCGCCGCCGCGAGATCGACATCCTCCAGCAGGATGGCGGCCGACTTGCCGCCCAGTTCCAGCGTCACCCGCGCCATGCGGTCGGCCGCGCTGAGACCGATCTGCCGGCCGGCGGCGACGCTGCCGGTGAAGCTGATCTTGTCGACCTCCGGCGAAGCGACGAGATAGGCGCTCTCCGGACGATCGGCGGTCACCACATTGAGGACACCCGGGGGCAACCCGGCCTCCATCGCGCATTCGGCGAGGATCAGCCCTTCGGCCGGGCTCTCCACCGGCGATTTGACGATGCAGGTGCAGCCGGCCGCCAGCGCGGCACCGAGCTTTTGCGCAGTGATCGGAAAGGTCGCGTTCCACGGCGCGATCAGCGCCGCCACGCCAACCGGCTCGCGCCGGACGCGGGCATGGCCGCGCGCGGTCGGGCGGCGATCCTCGAAGGCGTAGCTGGCCGCGAGTTCGGCATAGTAGCGATATCGGGCAAGGCCGGTGCGGATCAGCATTTCGGCAAAGCCGATGGGCATGCCGACCTGTGCGGTGGCAAGGCGCGCCAGCAGCTCGGAACGCAACGCCAGCCGGTCGGCGAGCCGCGCGATCAGCTGTGCCCGCTCGCCGCCGCTCATGGTCGGCCAGGGGCCGTGATCGAAGGCGTGGCGGGCGGCGGCGATGGCGCGATCCATGTCGGCGGTATCCGCCAGCGCGACATCGAAGATCGTCGCCTCGGTAGCGGGATGGATGACGGTGGCACGCCGCCCGCTATGGCCGGCAACCCAGGCGCCGTTGATGAAGAAGCACTCGAGCAGTTTGGGGGTCAGTTCGTCGACAATGTCGGGCATGGTCAGCCTCCTCTGGCATCCGGAGAGGCTGGCGGACCGGCGTATCGCCGATATGTGCGACAGGCGGCCGAATTGTTTGCGATTGTAACGAAAAGGCCGCCGAGACATCCCGGCGGCCGCATCCGAACTGGCCATGTGGCCTAGCCGAAGGTGAAGGCGTAGGCCTCGGCGCCGGGGTCGAGGAAGCGGATCTCGAAGCGACGCTCCCGCACCAGCCCGCTCTGGCGCACCAGCTGGTAAAGCCGCGTCTCCGACACCGTTCCCTCGCCGTCGGGCCCGACATCCGCGCCGTGATCCTCGCCGGGTGCCGCGCCGTCGACGCTCACCCGGAAACGCACCGGCCGCGACGCCTCGCCGGGGCCGAGCACGAGGTTCAGGTCCCGCGCGCTGAAGCGGTAGACGATCCCGCCATCGGGCGCGTTGAGCGCCGCGCGTTCGGCGCCCACGGTCCAGTTGCCGGCGAGGCCCCATTGGTTGAGGCGCGTCGAACCGGGCGTGTAGTCGCGCGGCCGGTCGGCGCCGACGCCTTCCGGCGACGCGAAGCCGGTGGCCTGTCCATAGCCGACATAGGTCTCGCGCGAGCCCATCCCGGCGAGATCGGGCGCCGCCTGAACGCCGGCCGCCCGCGGGGCGACCAGTCCGCCCTCGGCGCGCGGCTTGCCCGCCGCTTCGGCCAGCAGATCCTGGATCACCCGCTCGGAACGCGCATAGCCGCCCTCTCCGAACTGGTGGTAGCGGATCCGCCCCTCGGCATCGACGACGTACAGCGCCGGCCAGTAATTGTTGCCGAAGGCGCGCCAGATGTTGAAATCGCTGTCGACCGCCACCGGATAGGTGATGCCGAAGTCGCGCACCGCCTCCTTCACATTGTCGAGTTTCTTCTCGAAGGCGAATTCCGGCGAGTGCACGCCGATCACCACCAGCCCCTGGTCCTTGTACTTGTCGGCCCAGGCACGGATGTAGGGCAGCGTGCGGATACAGTTGATGCAGGAATAGGTCCAGAAATCGACCAGCACGACCTTGCCGCGCAACGCCTCGGCGCTCAAAGGCGCGCTGTTGAGCCAGCTCACCGCCCCACCCAGCGACGGCAGGGTGCCTTCGACCGGCAGGCTGCTGCGATAGGGCTCCACGCGTGCATCCGCGACGATGGTGGCCCCGACGCTGGCGAGCCGGGACGGCCCGCCGGCAGGCCCGCGACCGAACCGATCGAGCAGCGACTGCTCGATGCCGGCCGTGCTCGCATAGGACAGCCGCGCCAGCAGGCTGGTGTCGAGCCCGAGCGCGATCACCGCGACGCCGGCAAGGACGGCGACGCCGAGCCCCCGCCGGATGCGCTCGCCGACGCCGAGCGCGCGCTTCATCAGCCCCAGCACGCGCCCGCCCGCCAGCACGGCGAGGCCGAGCGAGGTGGCGGCGCCGGCGGCATAGGCGGCGAGCAGCAGCGTCGTCTCGACGCTCGCGCCCTTGAGCGCCGCACCGGTGAGGATCACCCCGAGGATCGGCCCGGCGCAGGGCGCCCACAGAAGCCCGGTCGCCATGCCGAGCAGCAGCGAGCCGCCGATGCCGGCACCGCCGTCCTCGACGCCGCGCGACAACCGGTCGCCGAGCGCGACGGCCGGCGCCGACACGCGCGCCGCCAGCGACGGCGACAACAGCGTGAGACCGAACAGCGCGAGCAGAACCAGCGCAGCGGCACGGCCGACATCGTTGGCGTGGACGGCCCAGCTGCCGCCGACAGCGGCGAGCGTCGCCACCGCCGCGAAGGTCACCGCCATGCCGGCGAGCATCGGCAGCACGCCGCGCAGGAAGGACGTCCCCGCCCGTGCAAATACGAAAGGCAGGATGGGCAGGATGCAGGGGCTGACGATGGTCAGCACGCCCGCCAGATAGGAAACGACGAGAAGGGTCATGGCCGATCCTTTCGGACGAACCGGCACCGGGACGGCGCCGGCCGCGTGGAATGGCGGCTCATGTCGCCGGCGCGCGTGTCGCCGATGTTTTCGGTCCGGCCGGAATTGTAACGGCGTGTAGCAACGCCGCTCCCTGCCCCGGCCCGAAGGGCGGCAGATGGCGGCGCCAGCTCCCGCAGCCGCCACGGCCCGCTACACGCGGGTACAATTCCAGGAAATCGCCCGCCGGCGGAACATGCTAGGCAGAGGCGTCATCATCGGAGCCCGGGGCGGATGGATCATATCGACCACATCTTGATCGTCGACGACGACCGCGAGATCCGCGACCTGGTGTCCAGCTATCTGAAGAAGAACGGCCTGCGCGTGACCGTCGCGGCGGATGGCCGGCAGATGCGCCATTTCCTCGAAGCCGACCGCGTCGACCTCGTCGTGCTCGACGTCATGATGCCCGGCGATGACGGGCTGGTGCTGTGCCGCGAACTGCGCGCCGGCCGGCACAAGGCCACGCCGATCCTGATGCTCACCGCCCGCACCGACGAGACCGACCGCATCGTCGGGCTGGAAATGGGCGCCGACGACTATCTCGCCAAGCCCTTCGCGGCGCGCGAGCTGCTCGCCCGTATCAACGCGGTGCTCCGCCGCACCCGCATGCTGCCGCCGAACTTGCAGGTCACCGAGCTCGGCCAGTTGCTGACCTTCGGCGAGTGGCAGCTCGACACCGTCGCCCGCCATCTGCTCGACAGGGAGGGCACTGTGGTGGCGTTAAGCGGCGCCGAATACCGGCTGCTGCGGGTGTTTCTCGACCATCCGCAGCGTGTACTGTCACGCGACCAGCTGCTGAACCTCACTCAAGGTCGCGAGGCCGAGCTGTTCGAGCGATCCATCGACCTCTTGGTCAGTCGTCTGCGCCAGCGCCTGCGCGACGACGCGCGCGAGCCCGCCTACATCAAGACCGTGCGCAGCGAGGGCTATGTGCTCGCCATGCCGGTCGAGATCACCACGGCAAGGCAATGAACGGCCCGGCAACGAGCGGCCTCGCCCGCCTGCGCGCCGTCTTCCACGTGCCGCGCACCCTGCGCTGGCGGCTGTTCCTCATCCTGTTCGCCGGCCTCGCCGCCGCGCACGCGCTGTCCTTCATCGTGCTGTTCGCCGAGCGCAGCATGAGCGCCAAGGCGGCGATGCTGACGACGCTGGAATACGACGTCGCCACCTCCATCGCCCTGCTCGACCGGCTGCCGGCGGCGGAGCGGCCGCAATGGCTGCCGATGCTTGCCCGCCGCAACTATCGCTACGAGCTGGGATCCGGCCAGCCGGGCCTACCGGAGCTCAGCGCCCGCGCCACCGAGATCGCCGAGACCATCAATGCCGCGGCGGGCAGCCGCTTTCCCGTCCGGGTCGAGACCATTCCCGGCCAGCGCGAGCATCTGCAGGCGCATGTCACGCTGAGCGACGGCTCGCAGGTGACCATCGACATCCTGCCGCAGCTGATGCCGCTGGCGAGCTGGCTCCCCTATGTGCTGGCCGCCCAGCTGGTGCTGCTGCTGTTGTTCACCTGGCTGGCGGTGCGCCTCGCGATCCGGCCGCTGCTGCGCTTCGCCGGCGCCGCCGAGGCGCTGGAGCCCGGCAGGACCACCGGCCGGCTGGACGAGAGCGGACCGGCGGAGGTCGCCTATGCCGCCGGCGCCTTCAACGCCATGCGCGACCGGATCGCTCATTATCTACAGGAACGCGTGCAGATCCTCGCCGCCATCTCGCACGATCTCCAGACCCCTATCACCCGCATGAAGCTGCGGGCGGAAATGGCCGAGGACGGACCGGAGAAGGACAAGCTGACCGCCGACCTCTCCGAGATCGAGCGGCTGGTGCGCGAGGGGGTGGCCTATGCGCGCAGCGCCCATGGCGACGTCGAAAAGCCCGCCCGCATCGATATCGGCTCCTTCGTCGCCAGCCTCGCCTTCGACTATCAGGACACCGGCAAGCCGGTTTCCTACGCCGGCAACCTCGATGCGGTGGTGACCACGCGGCCGCACGCATTGCGACGCATCCTCACCAACCTCGTCGACAACGCGCTGAAATTCGCCGGCGCGGCCGAGATCGAGATCGACCGCACGGCGGAAGGCGTCGTCATCATCGCCGTGCTGGACGACGGGCCGGGCATCCCGCCCGATCAGCTCAACACGGTGCTGCAACCCTTCTACCGGCTGGAGCAGTCCCGCAACCGCGATACCGGCGGCACCGGCCTCGGCCTCGCCATCGCCCAGCAGCTGGCCCTGGCGATCGGCGGCACGCTGACGCTTGCCAACCGCCCGCAGGGCGGATTGCGGGCCGAGGTCCGGCTCGGCTGATCCTCGCCGCGCACGCCGCCGTCGACGGCCAGCCGAGCACCCGGCCCGGATGGCCGTCGGGGGCCGCCTCACGGCAGCAGCAGCAGCTTGCCGGTGGTGGCGCGGCTCTCCATGTCGCGATGCGCCCGGGCGGCGTCGGCGAGCGGATAGGTGGCGCCGACTGTCACCTTCAGCGCCCCGGAGGCGATCCATTCGAACAATTGTCCGGCGCGGGCCCGCAGCAGCTCGGGCGTGTGGATGTGGTCGAAGAAGGTCGCGTAGCCGATCTTGATGCTCTTCGGCAGGCTCATGATGTCGAGCGGCCCCGGCCCGCCCAGCACCGGACCGTACCAGCAGAAGGTGCCGGATCGCCGCAGCGAATCGAGCGAGCCCTGGAACGTCGCTGGACCCGAGCCGTCATAGACGACATGCACCCCCTCCCCGCCGGACAGCCGCACCGCCTCGGCGGCGAAGTCTCCCCCGGTCGCGACGATCACATGGTCGGCGCCGGCATTGCGGGCGGCCGCGACCTTGTCCGGCGAGGAAACGCGGCCGATGACATGGCCGCCGCGCAGCCTGACGATCTGGGTGAGCAGCAGCCCGAGCCCGCCGGCCGCCGCATGCACCAGCGCGATGTCGCCCGGCTGCACCGGGTAGAAATCGGTCGCGAAGTGGCTGGCGGTCAGCCCCTGCATCATCACGGCGGCGGCGGTGCGGTCGTCGATGGCGTCCGGTACGGCGACGAGGGCATCGGCCGGCACCGCGATGCGCTCGGCATAGCTCCCCGGCGCATAGACCCAGGCGACCCGGTCACCGGGCCGGAAGCGGGCGCCACCCTCGCCGACGGCCAGCACCCGGCCCGCTCCCTCGACACCGAGCACCTTGGGATTGGGCTCGGGCGCCCAGGCGAGCCCCCGGCGCACGCCGGTATCCATGAAATTCACGCCGGCAGCCGCGACCTCCACCAGCACCTGCCCCGCGGCCGGCACGGGGTCAGGCCGTTCCATCACCTCCAGCACCTCCGGCCCGCCCGTGCGGGTCATCACCACCGTCTTCATGCCGCTCTCCTTTATTGACTGATCATTCCATAATCCGGCAAAAAAATGCGCGGCCTCACCGCAGGGCGCGCAGCGCCAGCCGGCCGAGCGCCGCCAGATGGGCGTCGTCGGCGCCACCGCGCGCCGCGAGGCGGATGGCGGCGACATTGCCGAGCAGGAAGCCGGTGGCCTCCTGCGGGTCGAGGTCCGGCCGCACATCGCCGGCCGCCTGCGCCTCGCCCACCCGCCGGACAATGGCGGCCTGAAGCGCGGCATGGGCAGCATCGTGAATGGCGGACAATTCCGCGCTGCGCCGGCCGAACTCGCAGATCGAGCCGATACCGAGACAGGGACGCCGGGCCTCGGCGACCACCCGCTGCATCATCTCGCCAAGGCCGTCGATGGCGCGGGACGCGCCGCGCAGGGCGGCAAGATGCGCCCGCGTCTCCGCCTCGGCATAGCGCGCGACGGCCGCGCAATAGAGCCGCCACTTGTCGCCGAAAGTGTCGTAGAGGCTCTGCCGGCCAATCTTCATCGCCCCGGTCAGCATGCCCGCCGACGTGCCCTCGAAGCCGTGCTCGCGGAACACGCCGATCGCGGCATCCAGTGCCAGGTCCTTGTCGAATTCCTTGGGTCTCGCCATGGCCCAGCGATAGCTATTATGGAACGATCGGTCAATAAATTGCCGACCCGTTCCCGACACTGTGATCCGCGCGAGCGCAAGCGAATGGACGGATCGAGGCCGGCGCACAGGCGCAGAACGCATGTAAACGAGGTCGACGCCGTCGTCGGGTTTCTGCCCGGAAGCGTTTGCTAACGCATTTCGGCGAGTATTTGGATCTGCCAGCCGCGACCTGGGACAGCGCCTCTCAAACCCACTCTTTGGCCCCGGTCGCGCTTTCGATCGGCTGGCAGCGGCTGCTCTTGCCGCCGCAGGGGCCACGCCTGGCACGACGCGCCATTTCGTCAAGGCAGCCCATCTCGCCGACGTTGCTGCGCTTCATCAGTTCGTCGACAGTCAGCACGGCGCGATGCCCGCACGTCAGGCACTCCATCCCCATCTTCCAGCCGCAGGAACGGAGGCTCGGAATGTTGGACGGATTGCAGACGTCTTGCACCACGGCTACGCCGCCCTCCCGCCGCGCGCGACCATGAAGCCCGAGAACGGTTCATCCGAGGCCGGTTCGGCGGGCAGTAGAGCAGCCGCGCGCGGCACCCTAGCTGGCGGAGGTGTGTCTCGCGACGGTGGCAGCAGTCCTGCGACAGCGCCTTGATCGGCTCGCCAAGCCCGATTTCCCGGCCGAAGCGCGCGGCAAGCCGTGCAAGCCTATATTCGCCAAACCTTTCGCCGCGCGAGCACTGCACGCGGACGACGACATAGGGGGAAATCCAAGAGGCGTGGTTCCATGCCCACTATGAGAGCGAAACAGGAACACGGGAGTCAGGGGCGCTCTGGAACGCACACCGAGAATCGCCCATGAAGTGCCCCATGGAACCTTACGCATTCGTTCAGAACCGCGTGGCCAAGCCCTTGGGCCGGCATGGTGAAGCCAAAATCCCCGCTTCCTCTGCGGCGGCGACGAACGCCGTGCGAAAGGCTTCGACCGGCACATCCCTCACGCGGCTCCATCGAGGTGCCGCACAGCTTCATGCCACGAACTTCCGGAACCGCTGAAATGGCCGATCTTTCGCTCGATTACATGGTCCGCCTTGTCGGAGAAGGCGACACCTTCGAGACTTGGTACAATATCCATTACGATTCAACCTATGTCACCAACCTCAACGACGAGACGCAGACCTTTGCGATTGGCGACCCGATCTACATCTCGACGCAGGGCAGCGAACCCTCCCTTATCGGGTACTATGCCGGGTACAGCGACGACGGCATCATCATCCAGTACACCTCCGGGTTTTACTGGTATGCCACGCATGTGGACGTTCCCTCGGAATCCGAACTCACGATGACGAGGGCCAACTACACGACCTGCTTCCTCGCAGGCACACTGATCGCCACGCCGGATGGCGAGCGCCCGGTGGAAGAGCTTGCCATTGGCGACCTCCTGCTGACCGCTTCCGGCGAGACACGCCCGGTGCGCTGGTTGGGCCGGCAAACCGTTGTGTCCCGCTTCGCCGATCCGCTGGCGAACTACCCCATCCGCATCACGGCCGGTGTGCTGGGCGACGATCTCCCCCTGCGCGATCTCTTTGTTTCGCCGAAACACGCGCTGATGCTGGGCGGCATCCTCGTCCAGGCCGGCGCGCTGGTGAACGGCGTCACCATCCTGCGCCACAAGCCGGAGGAAATCCGCTTCACCTACTACCACATCGAACTCGAGGACCACGCGCTGGTGCTGGCCGAGGGCGTTCCGGCCGAAACGTTCGTGAACAACGTCACGCGCCGGCGGTTCGACAACTACGCGGAATTCGAGGCGCTGTACGGCGAGCCCAGCGATACGATAGCCGAAATGGACCTGCCGCGCGTCAAGTCGGCTCGCCAGCTGCCGGCGACCATCCGCGCTCGGATCGCCGCTCAAATGCCGTCGAAGATCGTCGCCGCCTGATCTGCTGCGATAAAGCCCGCCGGTCATTCGGCTGGCGGGCTCAAGCCAGAATGCCGGCCTCCTCTGCTGCCGCAATGAATGCGGCTCGGAACGTCTCGACGAACGTGGCTCCGATAAGCGCGTCCAGCGCCGCCTGACGAGCCGCCCGGCGAATCTCCGTATCGTCGACGTCAGGCCATTTCGTCAGCAGGAACTGGGCCGCGCCCTCGACGTCGGTCAGCGTGCGCATGACCGCATCGCTTTCCCAGATGCTGACGGGCTGCATGTTCTTGCGCATGGCGGATCAATCGCGCCGAGCGAAAAGGGTTCCGTCAGACGCCATCGGCCGACAGAGTGTGCAGGGAGCCCGCCGGCCACCCATCGGGCTGTCTCGAGCTCTCCGCCTAGCCGCAGGCGGCGAGGATTGCGCGGGCGAAGCGGCGAAGCTCGGCCGGCGAGCATGTCCAGCGCAGCACGACCTCTTCTGGCGTGTTGACGAAGCTCACAGGCGCTTCTGAAGGGCTGGCGGAGAGATCGGCTTGCTGCTGAGAAGCGGCCTCGGTTCGGGCGGCTTCCATTTCACGAGCGAAATCAGCGCGGGCCTGAATGCGGGCGAACCCTTGGACGAATTCAATCATCGCCGGGTGGCGAGGCCATTCGCTATCAGGAGGGGTGGCGCGTTTTATGCCGCGTGGATTCGCCGTACCGTCCCGGGAATCATTGGAAATTAAGGAAAGCAGCTCGCATCGGGGCGCGACATGCAGGCCTTCCTTTCGAAGGCAGCGCGCCACTTAAATCATTGATGCTTCTTGAGAAAAATTGGTAGCGGAGGAGGGACTCGAACCCCCGACCCCAGGATTATGATTCCCGTGCTCTAACCAGCTGAGCTACTCCGCCATCGGGAGCGGCCGTGTCGGGCCGCCTCGCGAGGTGCGCGGATATAAGGAAGCTCGCCGAAGGGTGTCAAGCGCCGCTGTGCATACTTCACACAGCCGAAGCGCGTTGCGGCCTACCAAAACGCGGCCGGTGGGCGTTTCTCGACGATCTCGGCGATGCGCCGCCGCGTCGCCGGCGTGGTCGCGGCGGGCAGATCCTGCGGCGGGAAGAAGCCGGTTTCGGCGATTTCGCGGTTGGGATGTACCGGCGGGCCGATGTCGAAGCCGCGCGAGACGAACACCGCGACGTGATCGCGCGAGCCGAGATGGGCGTTGAGGAACAGCCCGTGCAGCAGCGGCGGCTCTGTGAGACGGATCGCCGCTTCCTCCATCAGTTCGCGGCGCGCCGCCTCCTCCGCCGTCTCGCCGGGATCGACGCCGCCGCCGGGCAGATGCCAGCCGGCGACATAAGTGTGACGCACCAGAAGGATATGCCCCTGCGGATCGATGACGGCGGCGCGCACGCCCAGCGTCACCCCGCGCGTCAGCCGGCCCCACAGATGCAGCAGGCGCGGCAGGCGGAACGGCGGCAGCCCGGTTCGACTTGGCGTGGACGCGATGTCCGGTCCCTCGGCCCGGCTTCCCATCCGCATGTCGGCGCTGCTATGGAGGGCCCCGTGTTCGTGCTCGCTCATCTCACCGACCCCCATCTCGGTCCGCTGCCGCGGGCGCGGCTCCTCGAGCTCGCCGGCAAGCGGGCGCTCGGCGTCATCAACTGGCGCCGCGGACGGCGTCGGCGATTCTCGGAAGACACCATCGATCTCCTCCTCGCCGACATCAAGGCGACGGCGCCGGACCATATCGCGGTGACCGGCGATCTGGTGAATGTCGGCCTGCCGGCGGAATATCGCACCGGCCTCGACTTCCTGCAGGAACTGGGGCCCGGCCACTATGTGACGGTCGTGCCCGGCAATCACGACGCCTATGTGCGCTCCACCGCCCATCACGCGCTGCTCAACTGGGGCAACTACATGCGCGGCGACGGCGCCGAGGGCGGCGACGCGGAGGGCGTGGTCGCCGAATTCCCCTTCCCTTTCGTGCGCCGGCGCGGCGACGTCGCGCTGATCGGCGTCTCGACGGCGGTACCGACCCAGCCCTTCATGGCGACCGGCAAGGTCGGACGCGGGCAGATCGAGCGGTTGGCCGGGGTGCTGAAGGAACTCGGCGAGCAGAAACTGTTCCGGGTGGTGCTGATCCATCACCCGCCCTGCGGCCACCGCTCGGCGCATAAGCGGCTCCTCGATGCCGAGGCGGTGCGGGCCTGCCTCGCAGCGCATGGCGCCGAACTGGTGATCTGCGGCCACGACCACCGGCCGATGGTGGAAATGCTGGCCGGCCCCTCCGGCGGGCTGGTGCCGGTCGTCGAGGCACCGTCCTTCGCCGCCGGACCGGAGGACAGCCATTGGCCGGGCGGCTACCACCTCTACCGGATCGAACGCCTGCCCGGCGCCGAATTCCCCTGGCGCTGCACGCTGGAGGCACGCGGCTTCGCCCGCGGCGACACAACGGTCGCCACCCGCACCACGCGGGTGCTGATGGCGGCAAAAAGCGCCTAGCCTTTCCGGTTGCCAGTCCTCCCGCCCGTCAGCCCTTCCGCGTGCCCCCGCCGGCATCCCTGCTGTCGTCCCGCTTGCGTGCCGCCTTCTGCTCCTCATTGGGCCGCGCGCGATTGGTGAAGCGCGCATTGCCGAGGCCGGTGCCGATGGTCAGCACGCCCCAGCGCGCGACGTCCTGCATGAAGGGGATTTCGCTCAAGCCCTGCACGACGGCGTCATTGTGCATCGTTACCGTCGTCTCGTGCCCGCCGATGGAAGGAATCGCCTCCCATAGCCTTGTCGGCAGGTTGAACCCCGCGCTTTCCCAATTGCCCGGCAGGTTCTGGGCGCCGGTCTCGATCGAGCCGTCGGCGGCGATCGAGCCGGGGCAGCCGACGCCGATGAAGGGCGCGAGCCGCAATCCCTCCTTGTCGGCCTTGCGGATGAGCCCTTCCAGCATCCCGGCCAGCCGGGCGACGGCGGCGTCGCGCCCGAGCTTCTCCTCCGCATGCTGCCACAGCTCGAGGTCGCGGACCCGCGCCTTGGACAGGTCGTCAGCCTTGTCGAGATTGAGCCTCACGATGCCGCAGCGGATGTTGGTGCCGCCGATGTCGATGGCGAGGATGTTGTCGTAGCTGGCGAACATCCAGCTCGGCGCCAGATGGGCGCCGCCGATCAGCCCTGCCTCGTCGGGGTCGTTGTGGATGGGGCGCAGCTCGATATCGATCTTGTCCGCCCGCGCCAGCAATTCGGTCCGGGCGATAGCGATCTCGGCGAAACGACCCGTCTTCAGCCCGCCGCCGATGACGATACGCTGGGTATCGCGCCAGCTCTCGCTGCGCAGCAGGCGGCGGATGACAACCAGCAGCTCGCGCGCATAGTCCTCGATGGCACTGTGCACCAGCGCCTGCTCCTGCGGCCTCCCCTCCGCCAGCGCCTCGTCAATGCGCGATTTCGACATGTCGTCGGGGGACACCTCGTCGAGCAGTGGCAGTTTGCGCTCCGCCAGCTGGCGCCAGCGTTCGAATATCTCGAAGAAGGCGGCGCGGCGGGCGCGATCCCCCACGAAGCCGTCGCCATCGCGCAGCTGGGCGTTGAACCCGTCCACGGTGACGGCGGCAAGGGTGGAGGCCCCATGGACCGTGACGTCGGGCGGCGTCGGGTTCGACTTTTTCGCGGTCTTTCCGGGCATTCGCTCCCCCTGTGCCGAGACACCGGCCTGCGGTCGCGCGCAGCGCGGGCGATGGCCGGTACGGTGCAACGGTCCGGACCGCGATGAAGTTCCGGCGGCGCGAATCTGCTGCCTCCGACGCGGATGAAAAGGCGCGCCGCGGCACGACACGGAACGCCGCCGCATGTCGTCTTGGCGGGCGCACACGACGTTACGGAAATTGACGGCCAGCTGATTTTCGCCATTAACTACGCGCGTATTGTCTATTCACGCCGATTTCATCGAAGTTTGGCAGTATCTGCGGATTGATCGAGATTGCGATACGATGCGCGTTTCAGTTGTGATCCCTGCCTATAACGAAGCCGGCAATATCGGCCGTCTCGTTACCGAAACCTTCAACGTCCTGCCCGAGGACATTCTCGGCGAGGTGGTCGTCGTCGACGATTGCAGCGACGACGGCACGCGTGCCGAGATTCGCGGGCTCATGGCGCAATATCCGCGCCTGCGCTACCTCCGGCACGCCCACCGGGCCGGCCAGAGCGCCGGCCTGCGCACCGGCATATTCGCCGCGGGCTTCCCCGTCGTCGCCACCATGGATGGCGACGGCCAGAACGTTCCTGCCGATATCCCAGCCCTGCTCGCCCGCCTCGCCCCGCCGGGCGGCCCAGGCCCCGCTCTGGTCGGCGGCCTGCGGGCCCGGCGGCTCGCCACCGGCTCGCGCCGCTTCGCGTCGCGCTTCGCCAACGGGCTGCGTGCGCGCCTGCTCAAGGACGATTGCCCCGACACCGGTTGCGGCATCAAGGTCTATTGGCGCGAAGCCTTCCTGCGCCTGCCCTATTTCTCCAGCATGCACCGCTACCTGCCCGCGCTGTTCCTCAGCTACGGGCATGAGGTCGCCTATGAGCCGGTCGGGGATCGGCCGCGCCTGGCCGGAAGCTCGAAATACACCAATTTCGGGCGCGCCCTCGTGGGCATCTACGACCTGTTCGGCGTGGTCTGGCTCCGCCGTCGCACCATCGTGCCGCCCATCGCCGAGGACAGCGGCGCCGCCATCCCGCTGCGACCGGCGGCGCCGGCTCACTCGGCCGGCAGGATCGACGCCGACACCGTCAGCCTCTGAGCCGCCAGCCTCTGAGTTGCGACGCGCCGGAACGGACCGGCGAGGCGCGCCAGTCCGTTCCGCATCAGGGCGGCGGCCGCGTCGAGATCGCGCCTCGTCTTGCTCTGCGCCGCGAGGCCGAGGCGGGTCAGCTCGGTATCGAGGCGCGCATCGGCGAACAGCTCGGCGTGGCTGACATAGAAGATCTGCCGCAGCGCGACCGCGATCGTCAGCACCAGCGCGATGGCGACGGTGATGTCGGAGAGGAAATGCCCTCCGAAGGCCACGCGGTTCAACGACACCAGCGCGACGACGACGCCGAGCATCGCCGCGACGCGCCAGCGCCAGGGGCGCGGCACGAACAGCGCCAGCGGCAACAGGCAGGCGATGGTCGCCGCCTCGCCGGAGGCGAAGGAGCGGTGGGTAAAGCTCTCGCCCAGCGACCAGGCGTCGAGGAAGGGGACCGAGCCGCCGAACTCCTCCACCTTCACCGGCCGCGGACGCCCCCAGAAGGTCTTGAGCACCCCGTTCACCAGCAGCACAGGGCCGAGCAGATAGAGGCTGGCGAAATAGAGCGCGAAGCGGGGCGGCAGCAGGCAGGGGCGCAGCGGGTGCAGCAGCTTCAGCACCAGCGCGGCGAACACCACCACCGCCACCGTGACGGGAATGTTGCTGCCGGCCATGCGGACGTCCTGTAACAGGCCGCTATGCGCCAGCGGGAAGCCGATGCCGGGCACATAGAACTGCCGGCTGATCGCCAAATCGATGCCTGGAAACAGGATGAACGCCGATGACAGCAGCAAGGTGGCGAGAAGGCAGGCGATCACCCGGTTCTCCGCGCAGAATACCTTGAATCGCATCACCATCCGGTCCCCCTTGCTGCGATGCGGGGGACTCAACAAGGCGTAGGTGTAGCGTCGATGAAGCCTCGGTGACGCGTTGGCGAAAGCTGGGGATAGTTGGCATTATGACACAGGCTCAGGCCGCCGTGTCGGCGCCCCGCTTCGCCTCGGCCGCCACCACGACAGGCGTGCGCCCCAGTCGCTCGCGGATCACGAAATAGAGGTTGCGGGCATAGATGAGCAGCCCCGCCGCCTGTCCGAAGATGAAGACCGGATCCTCGCGATAGATCGCATAAGCAAGCAGCGTCACGCCGCCGGCGATGGAGAACACCCAGAAGGTCAGCGGCACGACGCTGCGCCGCGCCCGCTCGCTGGCGATCCACTGCACCACGAAGCGGCCGGTGAACAGCACCTGGCCGATGAAGCCGATGATCAGCCACGGCGTGATGGTCAACGACATCATGCTCACGATCCTTTCGCGCCGGTCGCCGGAGCGCCCAGGATTTGCAGCGTCATCGCGCGGCCATTGCCGAGATTGAAGCCGGAAACGGTGTCGAGTAGCGCGACCTGCGCGCCAAGTTCGGCCTGACGGGCCTCGAAGGCGGCGCGCTGGCGGTCGGTGACCGCCACCACCCGGCACCCCGGCCCGGCGAGGAAATCGGCCGCGTCAGCGCCAGTTCCATGCCGCGTCTCCGTGCCCAGCACGAACAGCGTGCTGGCTTCGTCGAAGCCGGACACCAGGATCTGCGGATTGGCGCAGGAGACATGAGAGGCGATCGAGCGGGCGATCTGCGGCGAGACCCACAGCGCCTCGACGCGCGGCGCCGCTACCCCGAAGCCGAGGCCGTAGAGCACCACCGCCTGGGCGATCAGCGGGACATAGGTGGCCTCCAACGTCGAGCGCAGCGCCCTGAAGGCCGCCCATAGGCCGAGGACGGTCGCGAGCGCCGCGAGGACCACGGCCTCGACCGGCAGTCGCCCCGCCAGCAGGTGCAGCCCGACGACGAGGCCGATGCCGGCGAACACGCCTCCCGTCGCGGCGGCCAGCGCCAGCACGCGCGCCCAGCCGGCCGGAGGGGTCAGCCGGCCGGAAGCGAGCGCCGCGCCGGCGAGCAGCGCGATCGCCGGATAGGCCGGCAGCGTGTAGTGCGGCAGCTTGGTGGCGAACAGTTCGAAGGCGATCCAGAACGGTATGATCCAGCACAGGGCGAAGCGCACCGCCGGCAGCGAGCGGTTCGCCCACACCCAGGGCGTGGCGATCGCCGCCAGCGCCGCGCCGGGCCAGAAGATGACGAAGAAGGCGAGCAGATGCGCGCCGGGCGGCGCACCGTGCGATTCCTGCCCGGTCGACACCTTGCCGAGCAGGTCGTTGCCGATCGCCTCGTGGAAGAAGGCCATGCCGGTGTTCATGAAGATGGCGATCAGCCAGGGCAGCACGATCAGCAGCATGAAGGGCACGCCGATCAACGGCCGCAGCGGCTTCAGCCAGGCCGCCCGGCGCTCCCAGGCGAGCAGGCCGAGCACGGTGAAGCCGGCCAGCATCGGCACGATCGGACCCTTGATCAGGATGCCTCCGCCCATCGCGCCCCAGAACAGCAGCGTCCAGCCGAGCGGCACCGGCTCTCCCGCCCGGGCGGTGTAGAAGCGGGCCAGCACCATCTGCCCGGTCACCGCGAAGGCAAGCAGCGTCGCGTCGGTCTTGGCGAGCCGCGCCTCGGCCCCGAGGATCAGCGAGGCCGCGAGCAGCGCCGCGCCGATGAAGGCCGCGCGCGGATTGAACAGCCGCAGCCCGACCGCATGCGTCACCAGCACCGCGATCAGCGCGGCGAACAGCGAGGGCAGCCGATAGGCCCAGATCGGCGCCTCCGGCGCCAGCCCGGTGAGTTTCACCGCCGCCGTCTGCAGCCAGTAGATGCCGATCGGCTTCTTGAAACGGTATTCGTCGCCGAGCCGAGGTGCGACATAGTCGCCGCTCGCCACCATCTGCCGCGAGGCCTGCGCGAAGCGCGCCTCGTCGCGATCGATCACCGGCAGGGTGAAGAAGCCCGGCAGCACGCAGGCGAAGAACAGCAGCACCAGGGCGAGCCGGGCATGGCGTTCGGCCAGTCCCGCCAGGGAGAAGGCTCCGAGACTTCCGTTCGGCACCGTGCCGGCTGCGTCGCTCATTATCGGCTCGATCCTCTGCTGGTCTGGCGTCGCCGGCCATCTCGCCAGCCACGCCGCCGCCTTCCTAGCTACTACCACGTGACGTTCGTGTGATCGATTTAAGGCGAAGCGGCCCGGCCCCCTTCGCAATCCCCGTGCCGCATTCCCGCCCGCATGGCTGGGCAAGAGACGGACAACGGACGGAGCTGACACGGAAACGAGACAAACCGGCAGAACACGGCTATGCAGCGGCGGCGCGGAGAGGGCCTTCCCACCCGCCGCCGTGCGCCGGCCGCGCAAATCGGATAGGAAGACGCGATGATGGTGGAATGCCTCATGGTGAGTCGATGCTGAATAGGACCCTTCCGGCCGAGCGGGCCGACAGCCCCGGCGTCGCCTCGCTGCTGCGCACGCTGCACAAGGCTTCCGAGGCGGTCGAGGCCCTCACCGACCTCGTGCGGGGCGACGAGGCGCTGCGCGCCGCCTTCGACGCCGCGGTGGAACTGGTGGCGGGCCGCAAGGGCCGGCTGATCATCTCCGGCGTCGGCAAGAGCGGGCATATCGGCCGCAAGATCGCCGCCACCATGGCCTCGACCGGCACGCCGGCTTTCTTCGTGCACCCGACCGAGGCGAGCCACGGCGATCTCGGCATGATCGCCGCCGACGATACGCTGCTGCTGCTGTCCTGGTCGGGCGAGACCGCCGAGCTCGCCAACGTGCTGGCCTATGCCAAGCGCTTCGACATTCCGCTGATCGCCCTCACCTCGCGCGAGGACAGCGCGCTCGGCCGCAACGCCAATGTGATGCTGTGCCTGCCGCAGGTGGCGGAAGCCTGCCCGCACGGCCTCGCCCCAACCACCTCGACGCTGCTCCAGCTCCTGGTCGGCGACGCGCTCGCCATCGCGCTATTGGAGCATCGCGGCTTCACCCCGCAGGATTTTGGCGTCTTCCACCCCGGCGGCAAGCTCGGCTCGCAGCTGCGCCCGGTCGGCGAGATCGCCCATATCGGCGAGGAGATGCCGCTCATCCCGCTCGGCCTGCGCATGAGCGAGGCGCTGCTGGTGATGTCCAGCAAGGGCTTCGGCGTGGTCGGCATCGTCGACGCGGCCGGGGCGCTGGTCGGCGTCATCACCGATGGCGACCTGCGCCGCCACATGGCGCCCGACCTGTTGCAGCAGCCGGTGGAGACGGTGATGTCGAAGCGTCCGCGCGTCGTCGACGAGGCGATGCTGGCGGCGCGCGCTTTGCTGTTGATGCAGTCGGAGAAGATCACCGTCGCCTTCGTGGTCGACACGCAGCGGCGTCCCCAGGGCATCATTCACATCCACGATCTGCTGCGCGCGGGCGTCGCATGAAGAGCGAGACGCTGGTGCTCATTCCGGCGCGGATGGCCTCCACCCGCCTGCCGGGCAAGCCGCTCGCCGACATTGCCGGCGCGCCGATGATCGTGCAGGTCGCCCGCCGGGCGGCGGAAGCCGATATCGGCCGCGTGGTGGTCGCCGTGGATGACGAGGCGGTATTCGGCGCGGTCACCGCCGCCGGCTTCGAGGCGGTGATGACCCGCGCCGACCACCCCTCCGGCTCCGACCGCATCTTCGAGGCGCTGGAGCGCGTCGACCCGCAGGGCCGCGCGCGCTACGTGGTGAACGTGCAGGGCGACCTGCCGACCATCGAGCCGGACACGGTGCGCGCCGCCCTCGCCCCGCTCGCCGATACCAGCGTCGACATCGCCACGCTGTGCGTCGAGATCGTCCGCGCGGAAGAGCGCACCAATCCGAACGTGGTGAAGGTGGTCGGCTCGCCCTTGTCGTACAGCCGCCTGCGCGCGCTGTACTTCACCCGCGCCACCGCCCCCCATGGCGACGGGCCGCTCTATCACCATATCGGGCTCTACGCCTATAAGCGCGCGGCGCTGGAACGCTTCGTGGCACTGCCCCCGTCCCCGCTGGAGCAGCGCGAGAAGCTGGAACAGCTGCGGGCGCTCGAAGCCGGCATGCGCATCGATGTCGAGATCGTCGCCTCGGTGCCGCTCGGCGTCGACACGCCGGAAGACCTCGAGCGCGCGCGCCACATGCTGGCGGCCGCATCCGCCTGACGACGGCAAGGCCGCGAGTGCCGAACAGAGTGCCGAACAGCCAGAATGCCGAAGGCGCACCCTTCGGCCAGGAGTTCACGACGTGAGCATCGAACCGACCACCAACGCCACCATCCAGGTCGGCTCCGGCGACCGGCAGGTCACCTTCGCCAACAAGGCCCCGCTGGCGCTGATTGCCGGCCCCTGCCAGATGGAGAGCCGCGACCACGCCTTCATGATGGCCGAGCGGCTGACCGGGATCTGCGACAAGGCCGGCATCCGCTTCGTCTACAAGTCGTCCTTCGACAAGGCGAACCGCACCTCGCTGTCCGGCAAGCGCGGCATCGGGCTGGACAAGGCGATGGAGGTGTTCGCGGAGTT
Organism: Ancylobacter sonchi; assembly: GCF_018390695.1. Taxonomy (GTDB): domain Bacteria; phylum Pseudomonadota; class Alphaproteobacteria; order Rhizobiales; family Xanthobacteraceae; genus Ancylobacter; species Ancylobacter sonchi. Next base: position 559,013 of record NZ_JAHBGF010000036.1, read on the forward strand.
GAAGCAGCAGTTCGGCTTCCCGGTGCTCACCGACGTCCACACCGAGGAACAGTGCGCGCTGGTCGCGCCGGTGGTCGACGTGCTGCAGATCCCCGCCTTCCTCTCGCGCCAGACTGATCTGCTGATCGCCGCGGCGAAGACCGGGCGGGCGATCAATGTGAAGAAGGGTCAGTTCCTCGCCCCCTGGGACATGCGCAACGTGCTGGCCAAGATCGCCGAGAGCGGCAATCCGAACACGCTGCTGTGCGAGCGCGGCACCAGCTTCGGCTACAACACGCTGGTCTCCGACATGCGCTCGCTGCCGATCATGGCCGATCTCGGCGCGCCGGTGATCTTCGACGCCACCCATTCGGTGCAGCAGCCGGGCGGCCAGGGCGGCTCCTCCGGCGGCCAGCGCGAATATGTCGAGACGCTGGCGCGCGCCGCGGTCGCCATCGGCGTTGCCGGGGTGTTCATCGAGACCCATGAGGATCCGGATCACGCGCCGTCGGACGGCCCCAACATGATCCAGATCGACAACATGCCGGCGCTGATCGCCCGGCTGCAGGCCTTCGACGCCGTCGCCAAATCCTGACGACGGCGCCTAGTGCCTGAACGGCGAGGATCAATCCTCGCCGGGGTCGCCGACGAGGCCGGCCGCCGCGATGCCGGCCAGTGCCGCCGCCTCGTCATTGTCCGAGGTGTCGCCGGAAATGCCGACGACGCCGACCAGCGCGCCGGCCGCATCGCGGATCAGCACGCCGCCCGGCACCGGGACCAGCGCGCCCTCGGCCACATGCGTCACCGAGGCGATGAAGAAGGGCTGCTCCTTGGCGCGCTTGAACAGCGAGCGCGAGCCGAGGCCGAGCGAGAGCGCGCCATAAGCCTTGCCATGCGCCACCCCGGCCCGCTTCAGGCTGGTGCCGTCCTCCGACGCCGCCGCCTTCAGCGCCCCGCGCGCATCGAGCACGACGACGGACATCGGCTTGAAATTGCCCTTGCGGCAATGGTCGAGCGCCGTGGCGACGATGGTCTGGGCGGCAGCGAGGGTCAGTTCGGTCATGGACGCACCTTCATCGGAGGTTTCAGCCGGAAAATCGGACGCCTCCGATAGGCCCGCTCGCCGCGCCGCCGTCAAGCCGGCCGAAAAGCACGAAAGCCCGGCCAGGGCCAGGCTTTCGCTTTTCGAATGCGGGACGGCGTCAGTAGGGCGAGACGCACTGCTGGCGCGGACCGTTATAGGGCTGGAAGGTGTTGTCCGAGACCCGATAGGAGCGGTACTGGCTCGCGCACCACTGCACATGCGCGTTGCCACCGCCGCCGTAGCTCGGCTGGGCGGCAATGGCACCGCCGATCAAAGCACCGGTGGCGAAGGCGGCAGCGGGGAACCACCAGCCATTGTAGCTGCGGTAGCCGGGCCGATAGTAATTATAGCCGCGATGACCGTTGTAATAGTGTCGACCGCCCCTGTTGTAGTATCCACGCGACGCCCCAGCGTAATGACGCGACTGGTAATTCGGCCGGGGCCCGACGCCGGGACGCGGCCCCATATTGGGACGTGGGCGCGGCTGGTATTGCACCTGCTCGATTTGCTGAGCCGGGGCCTGTAGGCCACTCGGGTTCCATGGCACGGCCGCAGCGGGAACAATGCCGGCGCTGGCAAAGGCGGCGATCGCCGCAACAGCGAATGAAATCTTCTTCATCATCGGATTACTCCTGCTATGCCACTCCTGCTACGAACTTTACTTGACACGCATGAATGCATGCCTGAACAGATTCGTCAGCATTTCGTCAGCATTCGGATAAACAAGTGAATGCCTGTTTTGTTCCGCTTTCCGATGACCAATAAAAAACCGGCTCACCCTTTCGGGGAGCCGGCTCTCGTCTTTGGCGATGCTGTCGCGCTCAGCGGATCGGCGGCGCGTACTGGATGCCGCCCTGGCTCCACAACTGGTTGATGCCACGGGGAATGCCGAGCTTGGAGCCGGTGCCCACATTGCGCTCGAACACTTCGCCGTAATTGCCGACCGCTTTCACGATCTGCACCGCCCAGTCCTTGGAGAGACCGAGATCCGCGCCATAGGTACCGTCGGCGCCGACGAAGCGCTTCACGTCCGGCTTCTGCGAGGCCAGCGCCTTGTCGAGCGTGGCGGTGCCGATGCCGAGTTCCTCGGCATTGACCAGCGCGTAGAAGCTCCACTTCACCACGTTCAGCCACACGTCGTCGCCCTGGCGCACCACCGGGCCGAGCGGCTCCTTGGAGATGACGTCGGGCAGCACGATGCTGTCGGCCGGCTTGGCGAGCTTGAGGCGCAGCGCGTAGAGCTGCGACACGTCGGTCGTCAGCACGTCGCACTTGCCCTCGTCATAGGCCTTGACCAGTTCGTCGACGCCCGGCTGCTGGATCAGCTCCAGCTTCATGTTGTTCTGCTGGAAATAGTCCTGCGCATTGAGCGCGCTGGTCGTGCCGGCCTGGGTGCAGACCTTGGAACCGTCGAGCTCCAGCGCGCTGGTCTTGTTCGCCGCCGCCGGGATCATGAAGCCCTGGCCGTCATAATAGGACACCGCGGCGAACAAGAGCTTCAGCCCCGCCTCGCGCGACATGGTCCAGGTGGAGTTGCGCACGAGGACGTCGACTTCGCCCTTGGACAGGGCGGGGAAGCGCGCCTCCGCCGAGAGCGGGACATACTCGACCTTGGCGGGATCGTTGAAGATGGCGGCGGCGATGCCCTTGCACAGATCGACGTCGAAGCCGCTCCACGTGCCGTCCGCGCCCTTGGCCGAGAAGCCGGCGAGCCCCTGATTGACGCCGCATTTCAGCGTGCCGCGCGCCTTGACGTCGGCGAGCGTGTCGGCCTGCGCGACCCCGGTCGCGAACAGGACGCCGGCAGCCGCCAGCGCCATTCCCAGATGTTTCATGCGTTCCCCCTGCGGCCCCTGCCGCATGTCGCCTTGTTCAGAGAGCCGGCGTCTGCCGAATGATGACCTTGGTGCCGACCGGCACGCGGTTGAACAGGTCCTGCACGTCGCTGTTCACCAGCCGGAAGCAGCCGGAGGAGACGGCATAGCCGATGGTCTGCGGCTGGTTGGTGCCGTGGATGCGGTAGACGGTCTGGCCGAGATACAGCGCCGCGGCGCCCATCGGGTTGCCGGGCCCGCCCGCCATGAAGCGCGGCAGGTAGGGCTGGCGCTGGATCATCTCCGGCGGCGGCGTCCAGTCCGGCCACTCGGCCTTGCGCGAGATCTTCTGCAGGCCCGACCACTGGAAGCCGTCGCGGCCGACGCCGATGCCGTAGCGCATCGCCCGGTTGTCGCCGAGCACCAGATAGAGGAAGCGCTCATCGGTGTGGATGATCAGCGTGCCCGGCGGCTCGTTGGTGCGGAAATACACCGGCTGCCGGCGGAAGGTCGGATCGAGCTGTTCCTCGTCCGGCGTCGGCACGCGGCCGGGCTCCTCCTGCACGTCCAGCAGCATGCTGTTGAGCCCGGCGGGCGGGCGGGCCTGGGCCTGCGCCTCGCTGGCGACTCCACCCGACACGGCGGCGGCAAAGGCCAGCGCGCCAACAATGCTCCAACGCATACTTAAATCCCCTCCTCAGATCGCCGCATCCCGCTAGAGGGGGACGTTCGGCACGAGTCACGGTCGCTCCCGGATACCGATCGAAGGGATTTATTCACCACAAGTCAATGACGGATGGTTAATGCCTCGCCGCGGCAACACCGGGATGTGATGGCCTGCCCGCGCCGCGATGTCGCGGGCGGTGGTCAAGAAAAAAGGGAGCGCGTCCTCGCGGGAGAGAGGGCGCGCTCCCTTTGCATGCCCGGGCGCGGCCGGGCATGGAGGAACCGTCTCAGCGCAGATAGCTGACCGCCAGCGCCTCCAGCCGCTCCTGGCGGCCGGAACGCGGCTGCGGGTCGAGCGCGTCGGCCTCCACCCGCGCCGCAATGGCGTCGAGCGAGGAGCCGGGGGCGAGCATCGACTTCGCCGCCGGCGACTGCCAGCCGGCATAGCGCTCGTCGACCGCCTTCTTCAGCGCGCCGTCCTCCACCATGTCGGCGGCGATCAGCAGGGCGCGGGCGCACACATCCATCGCCGACGCATGGGCGAGGACGAGGTCCTCCGGATCGATCGACTGGCGTCGGATCTTGGCGTCGAAATTGGTGCCGCCGGTGGTGTAGCCGCCCGCCTTCAGGATCTCGTACATGGCGAGCGCGGTGTCCTCGACATTGGTCGGGAACTGGTCGGTGTCCCAGCCGGACTGCGCGTCGCCCTTGTTCATGTCGATCGAGCCGAACACGCCGAGCGCCGCCGCCATGGCGATCTCGTGCTCGAAGCTGTGGCCGGCGAGCGTGGCGTGGTTGGCCTCGAGATTGAGCTTCACCTCCTTCTCGAGACCGGCGCGGCAGAGCAGGCCGTACACCGTGCCGACGTCGAAGTCGTACTGGTGCTTGGTCGGCTCCTGCGGCTTCGGCTCGATCAGGATGGTGCCCTTGAAGCCGATCTTGTGCTTGTGCTCGACTACCAGGTTGAGGAAGCGGCCCATATGGTCGAGCTCGCTCTTGAGATCCGTGTTGAGCAGGGTCTCGTAGCCCTCGCGGCCACCCCACAGCACGTAGTTCTCGCCGCCGAGTTCATGGGTGACTTCCAGCACGTTCTTCACCTGCGCGGCGGCATAGGCGAACACGTCCGGATCCGGATTGGTGGCGGCGCCCGCCATGAAGCGGCGGTTGGAGAACAGGTTCGCCGTGCCCCACAAGAGCTTCACCTTCGACGTCTCCATCTTCTTGGCGAAGATGTCGGCGATGGCGCGGACATTGGCGTTCGATTCCTTCAGGCTCTTGCCCTCGGGAGCGATGTCGCGGTCGTGGAAGGCGAAATACGGCACGTCGAGCAGGCGGAACAGCTCGAAGGCGACGTCGGCCTTGGCGCGGGCGAGGTCCATCTCGTCGGCGCCGTGCATCCACGGGCGCAGGAAGGTCTCGCCGCCGAAGGGATCGCCGCCCGGCCAGGTGAAGCTGTGCCAATAGGCCACCGCGAAGCGCAGATGGTCCTCCATCCGCTTGCCGAGCACGACGCGGTCCTTGTCGTACCAGCGGAAGGCGAACGGATTCCGGCTCTCCGGCCCTTCATAGGCCAGCGGCGCGGCGAGCTCGAAGAAGCGAGCGGGGGCATTCATGAGGTGACTCCCTTCAATGCGGGGTACAGCGCGCGGTAGCGGGCATGCTTTTCCGCATAGGCTTGTTGAAGCGCCGGGGTCGGCGCGATGGTCTCGATGCGGCGCGGCGGCAGGCAGATGGCGGTCGGGCTCTCGCCGGTCGCCGCCATGCGCGCCAGCCGGGCGGCGCCGAACGCCCCGCCCCGCTCGCCGTCCTCGATGCGGTTGATCGGCAGGCCGAGCACGTTGGCGATGACCGCGGTCCAGTAGCGCGAGCGCGAGCCGCCGCCGATGATGTCGGCACTGGACAGCGTGGTGCCGGCGGCGTTCAGCGCGTCGAGGCAGTCCTTGAACGCGAAGGCGACGCCTTCGAGCACCGCCTGCGTCAGCGTCTCGCGCGAGGTCTCATGGTCGAGGCCGATGAAGGCGCCGCGAATGGTGGTGTCGTTGTGCGGGGTGCGCTCGCCGGAAAGGTAAGGCAGGAAAACCGCCCGCGACGGCGCGGCCGGCGCGTCGCCGAGCGGCTTCAGGAGGTCGCCGGGCGAGATGCCCTCGGTCTGCGCCCACCAGCCGAGCGCCGAGGCGGCCGAGAGGATCACCCCCATCTGGTGCCAGGTGGCGGGGATGGCGTGGCAGAAGGCGTGCACGCTCGACTGCGGGTTCGGCGCGAAGCGGTCGGTGGTCGCCCACAGCACGCCGGAGGTGCCGAGCGAGACGAAGGCGTCGCCGGCATGGATGGCGCCGAGGCCGATGGCGCCGGCGGCATTGTCGCCCGCCCCGCCCGCCAGCACCGGCGGCGTCGCCATGCCCCAGCGGGCGGCGAGCTCCGGCTTGATGCGGGCCGCGACTTCGCTGCCCTCGACAAGGCGTGGCATGTGCGAGCGGTCGAGGCCGGTGGCGGCCAGCGCCGCGTCCGACCAGTCGCGCTTGCCGACGTCGAGCCACAGCGTGCCGGAGGCGTCGGACATCTCCTCGACCATCTCGCCGGTCAGGCGATAGCCGACATAGGCCTTGGGCAGCAGCACCTTGGCGGTGCGGGCGAAGATGTCCGGCTCGTGCTTGCGCACCCAGATCAGCTTCGGCGCGGTGAAGCCGGGAAAGGCGAGGTTGCCGGTCACCTGGTGCAGGCTCGGGAAGGCGGCCTCAAGCTCCACGCACTCGGCGGCCGAGCGGCCGTCGTTCCACAGGATCGCCGGCCGCAGCACCGCGCCGGAGGCGTCGAGCAGCACCGCACCGTGCATCTGGCCGGACAGGCCGATGCCCGTCACCGCCGCCAGTTCCGCCGGTCGCGCCGCCTTGAGCTGGTCGAGGCTGGCGAGCGTCGCCTGCCACCAGTCCTCGGGGTTCTGCTCGCTGTGCCCCGGTTGCGGCCGGGACACCGACAGCGGCACTTCGGCAGTGGCCAGCACCGCCTGGGTCTCGTCGACGAGCACCGCCTTGATGGCGGACGTGCCTATATCGAGGCCGACAAACATGCCTCACTTCCTTTCATTCACCGTGATTCCACACCGCATTGGCGCAGTGGCGTATCACGGCAGATTGTCCCGCACGAAGATGTCGATGCGGATGCGCTCCTGCTCGTCGAACAGCGGCTCGCCCGAGCAATGGGCGAGCAGCACCCGCGCCGCCGAGCGCGACTGGTGGCCGGCATCCTGGTTGATCACCGCGTCCATCACGCCGCGCAGCAGGAAGCGGCGGGTGTCGTCGGTGAGGTCGTGGCCGATGAAGATCCGCTCGCCGGCCTGCCCCGCCGCCGCCAGCGCGGCGGCGATGCCGCTATTGCCGGCGCCGACATTGTAGATGGCGACCAGGTCGGGCACGTCGCGCAGCATCTGCTCGACGATCGCCTGCGTCCGCACGTCCTCATCGAGGCTTTCCTGCGCCGCCAGCAGCTTCAGCCCCGGGTATTCGCCGGACAGCACCTGGGTGAAGCCGAATTGCCGCTCGGCGTGGTCGCGCAGCGCCGGCGTGCCGACGATCAGCCCGACTGACCCCTGCCGGCCGCCGGCGAAGCGGCCGATCAGCGTGCCGGCGGTGCGGCCAGCGGCGATGTTGTCGACGCCGACATAATGGCGGCGGTGTGAGGACGGCACGTCAGAGACCAGCGTCACCACCACCATGCCGGCGGCGGTGAGGTCGTCGATGGCCGAGCGCACCCGCGGATGGTCGAGCGCCACCACCGCCACGCCGTCATAGCGGCCGATCAGCGCCTCCAGCGTCGAGGCCAGCGCCTCCGGGGCGAAGACGTCGACGCGCAGGAGGTCGATGAAGGCGTTGTGGGTCGACAGCCATTCGGCGGTGTTGGTCACCTGCTCGGCGAGCTGGCGCATGAAGACGTTCGGCCCGGACGGCAGCACGAAGCAGAAGCGGTAGGTCTCGCCGCGCGCCAGCCGCGCCGCCGCGGCGTTCGGCCGGTAGCCGAGCCGGGCCACCACGTCACGCACCCGCTCCGCCGTGGCGCCGCGCACGCCGGCGCGCCCGTTCAGCACACGGTCGGCGGTGGCCAGCGACACGCCGGCCTCGCGGGCGACGTCCTGAAGGGTGATGCGTGAGGAAACTCTCGACATGGCGAAAGGTTGCCCTCAAAATCTGACGTACGCAACTCATGAATGAGATGTCCACCAATTAGACAACGAGCGAAACGTCGTGGTGGAATTGTTCTGTTGCGATGCGAAGGAGGCTCGACGAAGGCACCAAACCTGTGCAAAGTCGACTCCCGATTGCAGAGGAGGGAAAAACCCGTCATCCAATTTGAGGTTCGAACATCAAGAGAAAGAGGCCGCTGACGGCCCATCCCTCAAATCGGGCCCTGCACCCGATCACCACGCATCCTTTTGGGAGGAACGCATGAAGTCCAAGCTTACCGTCACCGTGGCGGCCTTCGCGATGCTCGTCGCGACCGGCGCCGCCCGCGCCGCCGACACCGTCGTTGGCGTCTCCTGGTCGAACTTCCAGGAAGAGCGCTGGAAGACCGACGAGGCGGCGATCAAGAAGGCGCTCGCGGCCGCCGGCGCCAAGTACATCTCGGCGGACGCGCAGTCCTCCGCCTCCAAGCAGCTCTCCGACGTCGAGGCGCTGATCGCGCAGGGCGCCAATGTGCTGATCATCCTGGCCCAGGATTCCGACGCCATCGCCCCGGCCATCACCAAGGCGCAGAGCGAGGGCATCCCGGTCGTCGGCTATGACCGCCTGATCGAGAACCCCTACGCCTACTACATCACCTTCGACAACAAGGAGGTGGGTCGCCTGCAGGCCGCCGAGGTGCAGAAGATCAAGCCGAAGGGCAATTACCTCTTCATCAAGGGCTCGGCCTCCGATCCGAATGCCGACTTCCTGTTCTCCGGCCAGATGGAAGTGCTGAAGCCCGCCATCGACAAGGGCGACATCAAGAATGTCGGCGAGGCCTATACCGACTCGTGGCTGCCGGCCAACGCCCAGCGCAACACCGAGCAGATGCTGACCGCCAACAACAACAAGGTCGACGCTGTCGTCGCCTCCAATGACGGCACCGCCGGCGGCGCCGTGGCCGCGCTCGCCGCCCAGGGCCTCGCCGGCACAGTGCCGGTCTCCGGCCAGGACGCCGACTTCGCCGCGCTGAACCGCGTCGCCCTCGGCACCCAGACCGTGTCGGTGTGGAAGGACTCGCGCGAGCTCGGCAAGCGCGCCGCGGAGATCGCCCTCGACCTCGCCAAGGGCACCGAGCCCGCCAAGGTCGCCGGCACCGCCACCTTCACCGGCGGCCCGAAGAAGGTGCCGATGAACTCCACCTTCCTGAAGCCGATCCCGATCACCAAGGACAATCTCGGCGTGATTATCGAGGCCGGCTGGGTGCCGAAGGCCACCGTGTGCCAGGGCGTGAAGGCCGGCACCGTCAAGGCCTGCAACTGATCGTCGTCCAACAACGCGGCGGGGCGCGAACCCCGCCGCCGCCCTTCAACGGGTCGGCTGAGGAGTACGCCCCATGAGCCAGTCCACGAGCCATTCCACCATCGCACCCGCCCCCGCGCGCCCGGCCTCGCCGCCGCAGGCGCCCGCGCCGTCGCTCATCGGCGCGCTGGAGCTCGACGTGCGCTTCCTCGGCATGGTCGGCGCGCTGGCCGTCATCTGGATCGTCTTCGACTTCCTCGCCGACGGCACGTTCCTGACCCCGCGCAATCTCTGGAACCTCTCGGTCCAGACCGCCTCCATCGCCGTGATGTCGACCGGCATGGTCCTCGTCATCGTGATGCGCCACATCGATCTGTCGGTGGGCTCCATCCTCGGCGTCACCGGCATGATCATGGCGGTGTTCCAGGTCAGCACGCTGATGCCGACCTTCGGCTTCAACCACCCGGCCGTGGTGGTGCTCACCCTCATCTCCGGCGTCGCCATCGGCGCGCTGATCGGCACGCTGCACGGCTTCGTCATCGCCTATCTCGGCGTGCCCGCCTTCATCGTCACCCTCGGCGGCCTCTTGGTCTGGCGCGGCGCCGCCTGGGCGGTGGCGGAAGGTAAGACCATCCCGCTGGTCGACGACCATTTCAAGCTGCTCGGCGGCGGCGCCGACGGCTCGATCGGTGCCTTCTGGAGCTGGGTCGTGGCGGCGATGGCCTGCATCGTCATCGTGCTCGCCACCGTGCAGGCCCGCCGCCAGCGCCAGCGCTTCCGCTTCCCGCTGAAGCCGGTCTGGGCCGAGCTGGTCACCGCCGGCGCCGGCTGCCTCGCGGTGATCGCCGCCACGCTGGTGGTCAACGCCTACACGCTGCCCGCCGCGCTCGCCCGCCGCTACGCCGAGGCCAACGGCCTGACCGTGCCGCCGGAGGGTCTCGCCATCTCCTTCGGCTTCGCGGTGCCGGTGCTGGTCGCGCTCGCCATCGGCGTGATCATGACCTTCGTCACCACCCGCACCCGCTTCGGCCGCTACGTGTTCGCCATCGGCGGCAACCCGGAAGCCGCCGAGCTCGCCGGCATCAACACCAAGCGGGTGACGCTGATGGTGTTCGCACTGATGGGCGGCCTCGCCGCCATCGGCGCCGCCATCTCCACCGCCCGCCTGAATTCGGCGACCAACGCCCAGGGCACATTGGATGAGCTCTATGTCATCGCCGCGGCGGTGATCGGCGGCACCTCGCTGGCCGGCGGCGCGGGCACCGTGGCCGGCGCCATGCTCGGCGCCCTCGTCATGCAGAGCCTGCAATCGGGCATGGTGCTGATGCGGGTCGACACCCCCTACCAGAACATCGTGGTCGGCATCGTGCTGGTGGTCGCCGTCTGGGTCGACACCCTCTACCGCAAGCGCTTCAAGTGAGAGGAGGCGACATCATGGCTGCACAAGGTTCGACGTCCCCCACCGCCTCCGCTCCGCTCGTCGACATGCGCGACATCTCGATCGCCTTCGGCGGCATCCGTGCCGTCGACGGGGTCAATGTCGATCTCTATCCCGGCGAAGTGGTCGGCCTGCTCGGGCATAATGGCGCCGGCAAGTCGACGCTGATCAAGATCCTCGCCGGCGCCTACCGGCCGGACTCCGGCGAGATCCGCATAAATGGCGAGAAGGCCGAGATCGGCAATCCGCGCGATGCCAAGCGCTACGGCATCGAGACGATCTACCAGACGCTGGCGCTGGCCGACAATGTCGACGCCGCCGCCAATTTGTTCCTCGGCCGCGAGATCATGACGCCGTGGGGCACATTGGACGACGTCGCCATGGAGGCGGCGGCGCGCGAGGTGATGGGCCGGCTCAACCCGAACTTCCGCAAGTTCAAGGAGCCGGTGCGCGGTCTTTCCGGCGGCCAGCGCCAGTCGGTGGCCATCGCCCGCGCCATCCACTTCAACGCCAAGATCCTGATCATGGACGAGCCGACCGCCGCGCTCGGCCCGCAGGAGACCGCGCAGGTGGCAGAGCTGATCAAGCAGCTGAAGGCCGAGGGCATCGGCATCTTCCTGATCAGCCACGACATCCACGACGTCTTCGATCTCGCCGACCGCGTCAGCGTGATGAAGAACGGCAAGCTGGTCGGCACCGCCCGCACCACCGACGTCACCAAGGACGAGGTGCTCGGCATGATCATCATGGGCAAGAGCCCGCCCGGCGCCATCGCCGGCCCGGGTGCCGTGCACTAGGGCCCTTTCCGGTCAGGTGGAAACCTGATCGATAGGAAAGTGCTCTGGATTCAATAAGCTGGAACATGTTCCAGCGTCCACATCCGGGACGGGGCGAAGAAAACGCTGCCCCGTCCCTGAAGATCGGAAGCTTTTCCCGGCCGGCCGATGCTATCGCTGCGTCAGGAGACGCTTCGGCGCCGAGGGCGGCATCCGGTCGCTTGGTCGTCCGTCCCAGGGCGTGCTACGTCCTTGGGCTGAAGTGAGGCAGCGCGACGGACGGCATGAGCAACCGCGTACGACAGATGGGCCTGATGGCGGCGAGCCTCGTCGTCGCCTATCTGCTCGTCCTCAATGTCGTGCTCGGTGGCCTCGCCATGGGCACCCATGCCGGAATGGGCGTGGCGCTCGGCCCGTCCGGCGAGGTCATCTGTCTCGCCGCGCCGACGGAAGATGGCCCGAGCGACAAGGCCGGCCATCTGCCCGATTGCTGCACCGCCGGTTGCCGCATCGGCATGCTGGCCTCGCTGCCGCCGCCGGATCTCGCCGCCCTCCCCGCGCCGCTCGTCCTGCCGGCGCTGGCGCTCGTCGCCGCTCCCGCCGACGACGCGCAGGCCGGTACCGGCCATCTCCCGCACAATGCCCGCGCCCCTCCCCTGGCCTGACGCAGACCCGCCTCGTCGCCTCTGTCGTCATTCGGCCGGGATTCGTCCCGTGCCGGCCCACGGGAATTCAGCATGTCCGCCCTGCTTCACAGCTTCCGCGATTCCACCCAGCGCCTCGCCTTCGCCCTGCTCGCTCTCGCAGTGCTGCTCTTCGCCTTCGACAGCGCCCATGCGCACGGCTACAAGGCCGGCGCGATCGAGATCGGCCATCCCTGGGCGCGGATGACGCCGCCCGGTGCCAAGGTCGGCGGCGCCTATCTCTCCATCGAGAACACCGGCACCACGCCCGACCGCCTCGTCTCGGTCACCGTCGCGCCCGACATCGCCGGCCGCGCCGAGATCCACGAAATGAGCGTCACCGACGGGGTGATGAAGATGCAGATGCTGCCCGACGGCGTCGCCATCCCCGCCGGCGGCAAGGTCGCGCTGGCGCCCGGCGGCTATCACCTGATGCTGCAGGACCTCAAGCAACCGCTGAAGGAAGGCGCCAGCTTCAAGGGCACGCTGACCTTCGAGAAGGCCGGCACGGTCGCCGTCGACTTCAAGGTCGAGGGCATGGCCGGCCCGAAGGGTGCCGCGCCGCAGGCGGGCGACCCGCATGCTGGCCACGACATGAGCACCATGCCGGCGGGTAGTATGCCGGCGGGCACCACCCCGTCGAACTGAAGCTGAGCCCCGAGCCCGCCCGCACCGGCCGGATGAACGCCGGCGCGGAACCGCTCCCGTCCTTCATCGCCTGACGCCTCGCCGCGAAACGCCCGACCGCCCCGGCTCTCACATCCGGTAAGGCGCAGGGATGTCGCGCGCCGTGTGTTGGCCCTTTCCGGATGCGATCCGATGAACGCCACTCCCATGTCCAGCGAAACGCCTTCCTCCAGAAACGTGCCCTCCTCCCGCGAGGGGAGCGGAAGCGACCTCTACCGCGCCGTCTGGCGCTGGCACTTCTATGCCGGCCTGCTGGTGCTGCCCTTCCTGATTTTGCTCGCCGTCACCGGCGGCGCCTTCCTGTTCCACACCGAGATCGACAATCTCTGGCATCGCGACCTCAAGGTCGTGGAGATCCGCCAGACCACCCCGCTTGCCGCCGGCGCACAGCTCGAGGCGGCGCTCGCCGCCCGTCCCGGCACCGCGCTGAAGATCATCACTCCGGCGACGCCCGACGCTTCGTCGGAGATCGTGGTGAAGACCGCGGACGGCGCCCGCCGCTCGGTCTATGTCGATCCTTATGACGGGCGCGTGCTCGGCGAGCTCGCCGATCGCGGCACGCTGATGTGGACCATCCGCCGGCTGCACAGCCTCGTCGAGTTCGGCACCATCGCCAATGGCGTCATCGAGATCGTCGCCGGCTGGTCGATCCTCTTGGTCGGCACCGGCTTCTATCTCTGGTGGCCAAGGAAGCAGACCGGCGGCGTGGTGAGCGTGCGGGGCACGCCGGGGAAGCGCGTGTTCTGGCGCGACCTCCACGCCGTCACCGGCGCCTTCGCCGGCCTCGCCATCGCGGTGATGGCCCTCTCCGGCATGCCGTGGTCGGTGTTCTGGGGCGAGCACGTCAACGAGTGGGCGAACAGCGCCAATTACGGCTACCCTGCCGGCGTCTACGACAACGTGCCGATGTCGGACGAGCACCTCGCCCACGCCAACGGCCCGACCAGCTGGTCGCTGGAGCAGGCGAAGATGCCGCTCTCCGCTGCTCCCACCGGCCACCCCATCGGCCAGCCCATCGGGATCGATGCCGCCAAGGCGATCTTCGACGGGCTCGGCGTCGCACCCGGCTACACGCTGAGCCTGCCCTCCGGCGCCGCCGGCGTGTATTCCGCCGCCGTCTACCCGGCCGACCTGTCGCGGCAGCGCGTCGTGCATCTCGACCAGTACAGCGGTAAGCCCTTGATCGACATGAGCTATGCCGACTACGGCCCGGCCGCCAAGGCCATGGAGTGGGGCATCAACGTCCATATGGGCCAGGAATACGGCCTCGCCAACCAGCTGGTGCTGCTCGCCGTCTGCCTCGCCATCGTGCTGATGGCGGTCGCCGCCGGGGTGATGTGGTGGAAGCGCCGTCCGGCCGGCTCGCTCGGTGTCCCGCCGGCGCCGGCCGATCCCCGGGCCATGCGCGGCCTGGTACTGGTCATGGCATTGTTCGGCCTCGTCTTTCCGCTAGTCGGCGCCTCACTTCTGGCGATGCTGGCGCTCGATTTCGCCTTCGCGCGGCGCCCGCGCCGCCGGCCACGCCCCGCCTGACGCCGCCGGGGATAGCGCCGAGCCGGATGCTTCCGGTTCGGCGCGGCTTCCCCTAGATTGCCGCCGAGGGCGCCGGCATCGTCACGGGAAAGCATGACCGACAACCGCGACCATGATCCAGAAGACGGCGGCAACGCCCGGCCGCGCGATGGGCTGTTCATCCGGGTCTATTTCGGCGACGGCCGCCATCTCGGCCCCAGCATGATCGAGCTTCTTGAAGCGATCCGCCGCGAACGCTCCATCCTGTCCGCGGCGAAGAAGATGGGCATGAGCTATCGCCGGGCCTGGCTGCTGGTGGAGGAGCTCGACACCTCCTACGGCCAGCGGGTGGTGGTCACCCATCCCGGCCGGCGCGGCCACGGCACCGACCTCACCCCCTTCGGCGAGCGGCTGATCGCGCTCTACCGCGCCATCGAGGAAAAGAGCGCCGCCGCCACCGCCGCCGAGACCGCCGAGCTGCGCGCCGCCCTCGCGCCGGAACGGCTGCCGCGCGGCGAGGACAAGCCTCAGCCCGGCGCCAAGAAAGCCGCCAAAGCGGGCGGGGAAGGCTAGGACGACGGCTCGCCCGGAACCGCGAAGTCCGGGCTGCGGCTGTCGACCGCGACGGTCTTGATCATCGCCCACACCGCCTGCCCCGGCACCAATCCGAGCCGAGTTACGCTCTCGCGCGTCACGCTGGCGGCCAGCCGGGTGGCGCCGGTCAGCAGCGCCACGTCGGCATAGGGGCCCTCGCCCGGCGTGATCGCCTCGACCACCGCCGGCAACAGGTTGCTCACGGAGACGTCGACCGGCTGCGCCAGCGCGATGGCGACGTCGCGCGCGCGCACCCGCGCCCGCACCGCGCCGCCGAGCGGCGCCTCGACGCGCGGCACCCGGAGTTCGCCACCGGGAAAGGCGAGCGTCGAGAGATCGTACGCCGCGTCGTGCCGCGCCACCGTGCAGTCGAGCACCGTACCGATGTCGAAGCGCCCGATCACCGGCTGCATGTCGGTGCGCGACATCACCTCCGCGACCGAGCCCTCGGCGATCTGCTGGCCGTCCTTCAGCGCCACCACCCGGTCGGAGAGCCGCAGCACCTCCTCGAGCGAGTGGCTGACATAGAGGATCGGCAGCTTCATCTCGTCGCGCAGGCGTTCGAGATAAGGCAAGATCTCCGCCTTGCGGGCGGCATCGAGCGCGGCGAGCGGCTCGTCCATCAGCAACAGGCGCGGCTGCGACAGCAGCGCCCGGCCGATCGCGACGCGCTGCTTCTCGCCGCCCGACAGCGTGTGCGGCCGCCGGCCGAGCAGATGGCCGATGCCGAGCAGCTCGACCACGGCGTCGAAGCCGATGCCCGCATCGGCGCCGCGCGCCCGTCGCTGGCCGTAGCGCAGGTTGCGCTCCACCGACATGTGCGGAAACAGCCGCGCGTCCTGGAACACATAGCCGGCGCGGCGGCGCTCGATCGGCACGTCGATGCCGCCGGCGGAATCGAAATAGGTCTCGCCATCGACGACGATGCGTCCGCGATCCGGCCGCACCACCCCGGCCACCGCCTGGATGATGGTGGTCTTGCCGGCGCCGGAGCGGCCGAACAGCGCCGTCACCCCGGCCCCCGGCGCGGTGAAGGCGGAGGCGAGCGAAAAGCCCGGGCGGGCCAGCTGGATGTCGACCTCGATCATGCGCGTCCGATCAGCGTGCGGATGCGGCGGTCGGCGAGGTTGGCGAGCAGCAGCGCCGCCAGCGCCAGCACGATGGACACCACGGTCAGCCGCGCCGCCATGGCGTCGCCATCGGTCATGTGGGTGGCGCTGTAGATGGCGAGCGGGATGGTGCGGGTCTGCCCCTCGACATTGGAGACGAAGGTGATGGTGGCGCCGAACTCGCCCAGCGCCGAGGCGATGGAGAGCAGCGCGCCGGACAGGATGCCGGGCAGCATCAGCGGCAGGGTGACGGTGAGGAACACGTCGAGCCGGCTCGCCCCCAGCGTGCGGGCGGCGGTCTCGAGGCCACGGTCCACCGCCTCCAGCGCGAGGCGGATGGCGTTCACCGTCAGCGGGAAGCTGATCACCGCCGCCGCCACGGTCGCGCCGGCGGTGGTGAAGATCAGCCGGATATTGAACCACTCGGCGAGATACTGGCCGAGATAGCCGCGCGCGCCCAGCGTGATGAGCAGCAGATAGCCCACCACCACCTTGGGCAGCACGAGCGGCAGGTAGACGATGCCGTCGAACAGGCTCTTGCCGGGAAAGCTGGTGCGCGCCAGCACCATGGCGGTCGCCAGCGCGAAGGGCAGGCTCCAGAAGGTCGCCCAGAAGGCGACCTTCAGGCTCAGTTGGACCGCCGTCCATTCCTCAGGCGTCAGCATGGGCTCTCCCGGACGGACGGCGCGTCAACCACGCAGACGTCAATGCACCACGAAGCCGTACTTGGCGTAAACCGCCTTGGCTTCCGGGCCGACGAGGAAGTCGAACACCGCCTTGGTCTCGGCATTGTCCTGCCCCTTGACGATCTCGTAGGGGTACTCGACCGGCGGGTGGCTGTCGGCCGGGAAGGTGGCGACCACCTTCACATTCTTGGCGATGGCGGCGTCGGTGGAATAGACGATGCCGGCGGCCGCCTCGCCGCGCTCGACCAGCGCCAGCGCCGCGCGCACGCTCTCGGCGCCGACCACGCGGTCCTTCACCTTGTCCCACTGGCCGAGATTGGTCAGCGCGGTCTTGGCATAGACGCCGATCGGCACGGAATCGGTGAGGCCGGTGGCGATCTTGCCGTCGGCGCCGAGGAAGGCGAGCCAGTCGAAGCTCTTGTCGATCTTCACGTCCTTGGCCTTGTCGGCCGGCATGATCAGCACCAGGCTGTTGCCGATCGGCGTCACGCGGGTGGCCTTCAGGGTGAGGTCCTTGCCCTCGGTATAGTCCATCCACTTGTTGTCGGCGGAGATGAAGATGCCCGCCGGCGCGCCCTGCTCCAGCTGCTTGGCGAGCGCCGAGGAGGCAGCGAAGGAGAAGACGACCTCCTTGCCGGTCTTCTCCTTGTAGAGCTTGCCGACGTCCTGCAGCGCATTGGTCATCGAGGCGGCGGCGAACACCGTGGTCTGCGCCCATGCCTGCGAGACGGGAGCGGCGATGGTGACGAACAGCGCGGCGGCCGCAGCGGCGGCCAGCTTCACGGCCGGCCGGAACGAAGAGGCGGAGGCATGGAACATGGAGCGTCTCCCGTGATCATATATTCGTCCATATACATGATCGAACGGACGACGCCAGTACCGAAGCGGTGAAAGCCGCCCCGGCCGTGCGAGCCGTCACCGGCGCGATATCGCGGTCGCACGAAAGCGCGACCGTGGAGCCACCTTGTTACCGAGGTTCCGCTTCGCCTCGGGCGAGCCGAGCGACAGCCAGCCCACAAGCCGCGCCCCGCCCGCGCCTGCCGGGCGCACACGGGCCGCGCCGGGATAGCGCCGCCCGGCTACAGCGAGGATCGTTCAGCTTGTTGCGGATATCTGCCGCGACGGCCGCCGCTCAGGATTGCGGTCAGTCGATCATCCCGGTCCGACGGGCGACCTCGGCGGCCACCCGCTCCGCCTCCGCCACCAGATGCCACGCCGCCACGTGGTCGCTCTTGCCGAAATGGATGGACGGCCCCTGCGAGACGATACGCCGGCCGCAACCGTCGTCGACCAGCGAGAATTCATAGATGTGGTGCGCCACACGGTGCATCACGCGCACCGTGGAGGGCGAGAGGGTGACGATGTCGAACTCGGCCTGCGGCATCACGTTCTCCTCCCCATACGTCCCGCCGCCGGAGAAAGGGCGGGAACCCGGCCGCTTGTGCGGCTCGCCAATCATTCCTCGGCGGCGGACGCAGCCGGCCGCCGGGATGTCGAACTGGAACTTTCGTCGATCACGAACGTTGCGACAATGAAAAAATTCATCACGTAACGTAAGTTGACGCCGGAGGGAGGCATGAACCGTACGACAACCCTCATCGCCGCTGTCGTTCTCGTGCTGCTCGCACTCTACGCCGCGGTGCATTTTTCCGGCCGTACCACGCCGCAGCCGACCGAATCGCCGACTCCGCCCGTCTCGCAGAGCCTGCCGGCCCCGGCCACACCGGCCCCCGCTTCGCCCGAGCCTGCCGCGCCCGCCCCGGCGACTCCCGCCAACCCGCCGGCACCCTGACCGGGCGCCCTAGCGGGCGGCGCGCATCGCCGCGAGCGTCAGGCGCGCGGTGGGCGTGTCCAGCACCGCGTCGACCGGCTGCGACAGCCGGCGGCGCCAGTTCGGCCGCTCGCGGTCGGTTCCCGGCAGGTTCACCGCCACCGTCTCGCCGGCGAGATCGTCAAGCTGGGCCAGCGCGATCAGCGAAGGCGTGCGCGCGATATAGCCATGCGCCGCGGCAAGGAAGCCGGGATCGAGCGGCGCCCCCTCGGCCGGCAGCTCGGCGATCAGTCCTTCGCGCTTGAGGGCCGCGCCCAGCCGCGCCTTTTCCTGCGCCCGCTCCGCCAGCGCGGTCTGGAACGCCGCCTCGTCGTCGAGCCCCAACGCCCGCCGCTCGGCGAGATCGACGCCGTCCCACCAGCCGGCGAGCGTCGGCAGGTCGTGCGTCGAGACGCAGGCCGCCGCCAGCGACGGATACTGCTCCGGCGGCGCGAAATCCTCGCCCTGCCGCTCGAACCACAGCACCTTGTAGGAGAGCATGCGCTCGCGATCGAGTTCGGCGCGCATCCCCTCCGGCACGGTGCCGAGATCCTCGCCCACCACCAGGCAACGGGCCCGCCGGCTTTCCAGCGCCACCTGCCCGGCAAGATCGGCATAGGGATAGGCGAGATAGGCGCCCTCGGCGGCACTCGCGCCTTCCGGCAGCAGGAACAGCCGGCGCAACCCCATCACATGGTCGATCCGCAGCGCGCCGGCATGGCGCATATTGGCGGCGAGCAGCCGGCCATAGGAACGGTAGCCGTCGCGCGCCATGGCGAGCGGGTCGAGCGGCGGCAGGTTCCAGTTCTGCCCCTCGGGACCGAGCGGATCGGGCGGTGCGCCGATCGTCACCCCCGCCATCAGCGCCTCCGCCTCGCTCCAGGCTTCCGCTCCGTCCGGAGCGGTGCCGACCGCGAGGTCGCGATAGAAGCCGAGCGACAGGCCGGCGGCCTGCGCCCGCCCCGCCGCCGCCGCGAGCTGGCGGTCTGCGATCCATTGCTGCCACAGCTCGAAGCGGATCCTGCGCGGCTCCTCGACGATGAGCGCCGCCACCGCCGGGCCATGCGCATCGGCGAAGCCGTCCGGCCAATCGCGCCAGTTCACATTGGCGAACTGCCGCGCCAGCAGCTGGAATGCCGCGAAGCGTTGCAGCGCCGCGCCCCCTTCGGTGACGAACTGCGCGAAATCGGCGTCCGGCAGATCGGTGGTGGCGCGGAACGCCGCCTCCAGCACCGCCCGCTTGGCCGACCAGACGCCGGCATAGTCGACATCTCCGCGGGCGGCGAGCGCCATGAACTCGCCCTGCCCGGCTGCCAGCGCGTCGTTGACGCTCGCCGGTCCCGCGAGCGCGCCGACATCGATATAGATCGGGTCGAGGAAGCGCCGGTCGGAGGGATGATAGGGGCTGGCGCGCCGGCGATCCTGCGGAAACAGCGCGTGCAGCGGGTTGAGCCCGAGGATCCGTGCCCCCTGCCCGCCCGCCGCCTCGGCCAGTTCCGCCAGCGCCGAGAAGTCGCCGATGCCATGGTCGTGGCCGCCGCGCAGCGTGTAGAGATGGCCGGCGAGGCCGAACACCCGCTCGCCCCCTTCCAGCTCCGGCGGCAGGTAGCTCGAGCGTGGCGCCACGGTAAGCGCACATTCGCCGAGGCCGAGCCGCAGCACGTGCCGTCCCGGTGGCAGTTCCGGCAGGCCGATGCGCCGCTCGACGGCGGGCCGCCCATCCGGCCGCGCCACCTCGCGCCGCACGCCATCCTCGGGGCGGATGCGCCGCGCCTGCTCGCTGCCGTCCTCCAGCGCGATGACGAGATCAAGGCTGCGCCCGCTCGTCGCCGCCGTGCCGCCCAGCACCAGCTCGGCCTCGCCGGGGCGCACCACCAGCGCCAGCGGCAGGTCGCGGCCGAAGCGCTCCTCCGACAGCACGGCGAGACTGTCGCGCACCTCGCCGCCGCTGCCGGCCGGCAGCTTCAGCGCCGTCAGCAGCGCCCGCTTGGTGTCGTCGCCGACCGGGTAGTGATTTCCATCGACGTCCCACCAGTCATGCGCGATGCCGGCCGCCGCCGCCAGCCGCTCCAGCTGCGCCGGATCGGCGGCCCGCCTCGGCCGTTCGGGCGCCGCCACCTCGACGAGGACCAGCACCGACCGGCCGGCCAGCGGGACCAGCACATCCCCGGCCTGCTCCTCGGGCTCGGCTTCCGGCCGCGACGTGTCGGCATCGAGCCGCCAGACGAATCCGTCCCGCGCCTCCGGCAGCACCAGCAGCACCGCGTCGTCCGCCGCATTGAGCGCCACCGCGACCCGGTCGGCGGGCACCTCGCCGGCAGCAGCGGCATAGAAGACCGCCACCAGCACCCGCGTGCCCGGATCGTCCCAGGCGACCACTCGGCCATCCGCCGCCCGCCACTCGACATCGGGGATGCCGCTGGCGTCGAGCGGCCGCCCGGACAGCGGCGCCTCGCCGTCGAGCGCCGGATGCGCGCGCCGCAGCGCCACCAGCCGGGCGGTGAAGCGCGCCAGCCCACCATCCACCTTGCTCCAGTCGAGCCAGGTCAGAAAATTGTCCTGCGCATAGGCATTGTTGTTGCCCAGCTGCGAGCGGCCGCATTCATCGCCCATGGTGAGCATCGGCGTGCCGCGCGCCGTGAGCAGCGTGGCCAGCAGCGCCCGGGCGTCGCCCCGCCGCCGCGCCGTCACCTCCGGGTCGGTGGTCGGCCCCTCGACGCCGTGGTTCCAGCTGTGATTGGCATCGGTGCCGTCGCGGTTGTCCTCGCCATTCGCCTCATTGTGCTTGGCCGAGTAGGAGACAAGATCGGCCAGCGTGAAGCCGTCATGGGCGGTGACGAAGTTGATCGCCCGTGACAATGGCCGCCGCCGGGCCGCGAACACGTCGGCCGAGCCGGCCAGCCGTGTCGCCAGCGCCCCCACCTGTCCGGCATCGCCGCGCCAGAAACGCCGCGCCGCGTCGCGGAAATGGTCGTTCCACTCGGCCCAGTCGGCCGGAAAGCGGCCGACCTGGTAGCCGCCCGGCCCGACATCCCAGGGCTCGGCGATCAAGGCGAGGTCACGCAGAACCGGGTCCTGCGCCATCGCCGCGAAGAACGGCGCCTCGGGATCGAAGCCGTCCGCCCGCCGACCCAGCGTCGCGCCGAGATCGAAGCGGAAACCGTCAAGCCCGGTCGCCGCCCAGCGCCGCAGCATGTCCATGGCGAGCCGCAGCACCGGCGGCCGCTCCAGCGCCAGCGTGTTGCCGGTGCCGGCGTCGTTGAGCAGCAGGCCGGGGTCGCCGGTGGCGTGGCGGTAATAGGTGGCGTGGTCGAGCCCGCGCAGGCTCACCGTCGGCCCGAACACGTCGCTCTCGCCGGTATGGTTGAGCACGACGTCGAGCACCACGCGGATGCCTGCCGCGTGCAGCGCCGCGATCGCCCGGCGGATCTCGTCGAAGCCGCCCGGCGCGAGGCCGGGATCGGGCGCGCCGAACACCACCGGGTTGTAGCCCCAGTAATTGGTCAGCCCCAGCGGCGGCAGATGCCGCTCGTCGATCCACGCCATCACCGGCATCAGCTCGACCGTGGTGACGCCGAGCTTCGCCAGATGCTCCACCGCCGCCGGCTCGCCGAGCCCGGCGAAGCTGCCGCGCAGCTCGAGCGGCACATCGGGATGCAGCCGGGTGAAGCCGCGCACGTTCAGTTCGTAGAACACCTGCCCCGCCCAGTCGAAGCGCGGCCGGCGCACCGGCTCGGGCTCGCCCGGCAACACGATGGCCTTCGGCACATAGGCGGCGCTGTCGGTCTCGTCCTCGCTGGCGCCGCGCGCGCGGGCGTCGAACAGCGCTTCGTGCAGCTGGAAGCGCCGGTCGAGCAGCGCCGCATAGGGGTCGACCAGCAGCTTTGCCGGGTTGAAGCGATGCCCCTGCGCCGGGTCCCACGGCCCGAATGCCCGCAGCCCGTAGCGCATGCCGGGCAGCACCCCGGAGAGGTGGCCATGGAACACGTCGCCGGTACGCTCGGGCAGCGGGAAGCGGGCGATCTCCAAGTCGGCGCTGTTGAACAGGCAGAACTCGATGCGGGTGGCGTTGGCGGAGAACACCGCCACATTGACCCCGGCCATAGCGCCCTGCCCGGCGAGCGTGACGCCCAGCGGCTCCGGTTGCCCGCCCGTCAGCCGCCAGTCGGTCACGCCGTGCGCTCCCTCGCAAGGTTGCGGAACAGCTCGGCATAGGCGCGCGCGGCGCGGTCCCAGGACACGTCGGTGGCCATGGCGTTGCGCTGCAACGTGCGCCACAGCGTCTTGTCCTGCCACAGCGCGTGGGTGCGGGCGAGCGCGTTCTGCAGCGCCGGCACCGTCACCGGCGAGAACTGCACGCCGGTGCCGACGCCGCTCGCCCGCGCCATCTCGTTGACGTCGATCACCGTGTCGGCGAGTCCCCCGACCCGCGCAACCACCGGCAGCGCGCCATAGCGCAGCGCCGCCAGCTGGGTGAGGCCGCAGGGCTCGAAGCGCGAGGGCACCAGCAGCGCGTCCGACCCGGCCTGGATCAGATGCGCCAACTCCTCGTCATAGCCGAACTGCACCCCGACCCGGCCGGGATTGACCCGCGCCGAGCCGGCATAGCGCTCGGTGAGCAGCGGGTCGCCGCTGCCCAGCACCACCAGCTGCGCGCCGATGTCGATCAACGTGCCCAGCCCGTCCATCAAGAGGTCGAGTCCCTTCTGCCAGGACAGCCGGCTGACCACGCCGAACAGCAGCGTGTCCGGCTCCTGCGGCAGGCCGAAGCGCGCCTGCAAGGCCGCCTTGTTGGCCGCGCGGGCATCCAGCCGCTTCGCGTCGAACGGTGACGGCAGCAGAGCGTCCGCCGCGGGGTCCCACGCTGCGGCGTCGAGCCCGTTGAGAATGCCGGAGAGCACGCCGCGCCGCTGGTTGAGCAGGCCTTCCAGCCCCATGCCGGCTTCCGGCTGCAGGATTTCGGCGGCGTAGCCGGGCGAGACGGTGGTGATGCGGTCGGCCAGTTGCAGGCCGGCCTTCAGATAGCCGACCGTGCCGTAATATTCGATGCCGCCCACCGAGAAGGCATGCGCCGGCAGCCCCAGCAGCGGCGCGACGCTGGCGGGGAACTGCCCCTGAAAGGCGATGTTGTGGATCGACATCACCGTACCGGGCCGCCGGCCGCCGGCATAATGCAGATAGGCGGGCGCGAGGCCGGCCTGCCAGTCATGCGCGTGCACGACATCAGGCACGAAGCCCTGCACCAGGCCGAGCCCGATCCCCGACGCCACCGCTCCCAGCGCCGCAAAGCGCTGGGCATTGTCGGCATAGTCGCGCCCGTCGGTGCCGGTATAGGGGCCGCCTGGCCGGTTATAGAGATGCGGAGCGTCGATGACGAACAGGTCGAGCCCGGCGGCGGTGGCGGCGTAGAGCCGCGCCGGGGCGCCGAACAGATGGTCGAAATAGAAGGCTTCCTCCCGCGCGCCGAGCGCCGCCATCACCGCCGGATAGCCGGGGACCAGCGTGCGCACCGCGACCCCTTGCGCCTTCAGCGCCGCCGGCAGCGCGCCGGCCACATCGGCAAGGCCGCCGGTCTTCACCAGCGGGTAGACCTCGGAGACCACCGAGAGAAGCTTCAGTTCCGACACGATTCCCGCCTGCCCTGTTTCCCTGCTCCGGCCCGCTCTCCCGGCCGATCCTGACGCCGCTTTGCGACGCTCACATATCGAGCCGGTCGATCATCGACTGGGTGATCAGGCAGATGCCCTTCTCGGTGCGGCGGAAGCGCTTGGCGTCGAGCTCGGGATCCTCGCCGACCACCAGCCCCTCGGGGATGCGCACATGCGAATCGATCACCACGTTGCGCAGCTGCGCCGAGCGGCCGATCTCGACATAGGGCAGCACCACGGCGTTCTCCAGCGTGCCGTAGGAGTTCACCCGCACCCCGGTGAACAAGA
This sequence comes from Ancylobacter sonchi, assembly GCF_018390695.1. Taxonomy (GTDB): domain Bacteria; phylum Pseudomonadota; class Alphaproteobacteria; order Rhizobiales; family Xanthobacteraceae; genus Ancylobacter; species Ancylobacter sonchi. The sequence continues at coordinate 583,246 of NZ_JAHBGF010000036.1, forward strand.
GCGCCCGCCGCAGTGACGAACCCGAGACGATGCAGCCGCCGGACACCAGCGAGGAGATCGCCTGCCCGCGCCGCCCCTCGTCGTCATGCACGAACTTCGCCGGCGGGGTGATCTCACTATAGGTCCAGATCGGCCAGTCGCGGTCGTAGAGGTCGAGCTCCGGCACGATGCCGGTGAGGTCGACATTGGCCTCCCAATAGGCGTCGACCGTGCCGACGTCGCGCCAATAAGGCGCCGTCTCCATGTCCGAGCGCACGCAGGAGCGCGAGAAATGGTGGGCGCAAGCTTTGCCGTGCTTCACCAGATAGGGAATGATGTCCTTGCCGAAATCATGCGTCGACAGCGGGTCGGCGGCATCGCGCTTCAGCTGCTCGATCAGGAACTTGGTCTCGAAGACATAGATGCCCATCGAGGCCAGCGCCTTGTCCGGGTGGCCGGGCATCGCCGGCGGCTTCTTCGGCTTCTCCAGGAAGGAGATGATCTGGTCCTCGGAATCGACATGCATCACTCCGAAGGCGCTGGCGTCCTCGAGCGGCACTTCGAGGCAGCCCACCGTCACGTCGGCGCCCTTGTCGACATGCTCCTGCAGCATCACCTCGTAGTCCTGCTTGTACACGTGGTCGCCGGCGAGGATGATGATGTGGCGGGTGTCGTAGGCCTCGATGATGTCGAGGTTCTGATAGACCGCGTCCGCCGTCCCCAGATACCACATGGTCTCGGAGACCCGCTGGCTGGCCGGCAGCACGTCGAAGCTCTCATTGCGCTCGTGGCGGAAGAAGTTCCAGCCGCGCTGCATGTGGCGGATCAGGCTGTGCGCCTGGTACTGCGTCGCCACGCCGATGCGGCGGATGCCGGAGTTCAGCGCGTTGGACAAAGCGAAATCGATGATGCGCGACTTGCCGCCGAAATAGACCGCCGGCTTGGCGCGCCGGTCGGTCAGTTCCATCAGCCGGCTGCCACGGCCGCCGGCGAGCACATAGGCCATGGCCGTTCGGGCGAGAGGTGCGTTCTGGAGCGTCGGCCTGGCCATGTCGGGGTTACTCCTTGCACGTCACGATGGACTTTGGCGTTTCCTCGGCCGTCGCGGGCGGCGCCCGCTCCGGTTCCCACTTCAGGTAGAGCGTGGCGAGCGGCGGCAGCACCAGTTCCACGCTCGCCGGCATGCCGTGGGCCGGCACATCGACGGCGACGACGCCGCCGAGATTGCCCATCCCCGAGCCGCCATAGTCTGCACTATCGGTATTGACGATTTCACTCCATCGGCCGGCCCTTGGCAGGCCCAGGCGATAGAATGGCCGCGGCACCGGGGTGAAATTGGCGATCATCGCCACCGGCGCGTCGTCCTCGCCGCCGGTGCGCAGCCAGGCGAATACCGATTGCGCGCGATCGTCGACCACCAGCCAGCGAAATCCGGTCGGGTCGTTGTCGCCGGTATGCAGCGCCGGCTCGTCGCGATAGGTGCGGTTGAGGTCGCGCACCAGCAGTTGCACGCCGCGATGGTGCGGGCCCATGCCGGTGAGGTGCCAGTCGAGCGAGCGCTCTTCGCTCCATTCGCTCCGCTGGGCGAATTCCTGGCCCATGAACAGCAGCTTCTTGCCGGGATAGGCCCACATGAAGGCGTAGTAGGCCCGCACATTGGCGAAGCGCTGCCAGTCGTCGCCGGGCATGCGCGAGAGCACCGTGCCCTTGCCGTGCACCACCTCGTCATGGGACAGCGGCAGCACGAAGTTCTCCGAGAAGGCGTACATCAGCCCGAAGGTGATCTTGTCGTGGTGCCAGGGCCGGTAGACCGGGTCGAACGCCAGATAGTCCAGCGTGTCGTGCATCCAGCCCATGTTCCACTTGAAGCCGAAGCCGAGCCCGCCGGCATGCACCGGCGCCGACACTCCGGCCCAGGAAGTAGACTCCTCCGCGATGGTCACCGTGCCGGGATGCTCGGCATAGAGCGTGACATTGGCGCGCTGCAGGAAGGCGACGGCATCCTTGTTGTCGTTGGAGCCGTCCGGATTGGGCGACCACTCGCCCTCCTTGCGCGAATAGTTGAGGTAGAGCATCGAGGCCACCGCATCGACGCGCAGCCCGTCGATGTGGAAGCGGTCGAGCCAGAACAGCGCATTGGCGGTGAGGAAGTTCGACACCTCGCGGCGGCCGAAATCGTAGATCGCGGTGTTCCAGTCCGGGTGGAAGCCGCGCTGCGGGTCGGCATGCTCGTAGAGCGGCCCGCCGTCGAAATGCGCGAGGCCGTGAATGTCGGTCGGGAAATGCGCCGGCACCCAGTCGAGGATCACCGCGATGCCGGCCCGGTGCGCACGGTCGACGAGGCGGGCGAAGCCGGCCGGGTCGCCGAAGCGGCTGGTCGGCGCGTAGAGCCCGATCGGCTGGTAGCCCCAGGAGGCATCGAGCGGGTGCTCGGAGATCGGCAAGAGCTCGATATGGGTGAAGCCCATCCACTCGACATACTCGATCAGCTGGTCGGCCAGCTCGTCATAGGTCAGGAAGCGGTTGCCCTCGCCGCGCCGCCACGAGCCGAGATGCACCTCGTAGATCGACATCGGCTTGTGCCGCGCCGCGCCCTCGCGGCGGGCGGCGAGATGCGCGTCGTCGCCCCATTGGAAATCGTCGAGCCGCGCCACCACCGAGCCGGTGGCCGGGCGGAACTCGCCGCGGAAGCCGAACGGATCGGCCTTCAGCGGCAGCAGCCGGCCGTCGGCGGCGATGATCTCGTATTTGTAGATCGTGCCCTCACTGAGCCCGGGGGCGAAGATCTCCCACAGCCCGCTGTCGATGCGCTTGCGCATCTGGTGGCGCCGCCCGTCCCAGGCGTTGAAGTCGCCGACCACCGAGACGCGCTGCGCGTTCGGCGCCCACACCGCGAAGGCGACGCCTTCCACGCCCTGGTGCAGGGACAGATGCGCGCCGAGCCGCTCATAGAGCTCGGTATGGGTGCCCTCGACCATGAGATGGTCGTCGAGCGGACCCAGCACCGGCTCGAAGGCATAGGGATCGTCGAGCCACCACTCGCCACCCTCATTGCGCGCCTTCAGCGTGTAGCGCGCCCAGGCCGGACGGCCGGCGACATGTCCCTCGAAGAAGCCGGCGGCATGCCGGAGCGCGAGGGAGAGCACATGCGAGCCGTCGATGTCGTAGGCGTCGAGCGTCTCGGCCCTCGGCACGAAGGCGCGGATGACCAGCCCGTCCTCGGTCTCGTGCGGTCCCAGCAGCCCGAACGGGTCGTGATGCCGGCCGCCGACGAGTTGGTCGACGTCCCGGTCAGGGGCCTGCCAGGCGTGCATGCGCGACGACCTTTCCTCATCGGAATCTTCTGTTTCAAGACCCGATCGACGCGAAGGTTCCCTTACCGTCGGCAAGAAGTCCACCACCAAGCTTCAGGAAGCGAACGACGGGGCGCTACCCGAGGCATGAAGCCGCAGGCAGCGCCCCGTCGACGGCCTCATCGCGTCTGCAACACCGGTACGTGCCAGATGTCGCGGGCATATTCCGAGATCGTGCGGTCGGAGGAGAACCAGCCCATATTGGCGGTGTTGATGGCGCTGGAGGTCCACCAGGCCGACCGCGCGTTCCACTTGGCGTCGACCTGGCGCTGGGCGTCCCAGTACGCATCGAAGTCCGGCGTCACCAGGAAATAGTCGTGGTGGCGCATGGCGTCGACCAGCGACTTGTAGCGGTCCGGCTCGTCCGGCGAGAACACGCCGGCGCCCACCGCGTCCAGCACCTCGCCGAGATGCGGCGAGGCGGCGATCGCCCCGGCCTCGTCGATGCCCTCTGCCCGGCGCTTCTCCACCTGCTCGGCGGTGAGGCCGAAGATGAAGATGTTGTCGTCGCCGACATGCTCCTTGATCTCGACATTGGCGCCGTCGAGCGTGCCGATGGTGAGCGCGCCGTTGAGCGCCATCTTCATGTTGCCGGTGCCGGAGGCTTCCATGCCGGCGGTGGAGATCTGCTCGGAGAGGTCGGCGGCGGGGATGATCACCTCGGCCAGCGACACATTGTAGTTCGGCAGGAACACCACCTTGAGCAGGTCGCGCACGGTGGGATCGTCGTTCACCACCCGCGCGACGTCGTTGGCGAGCTTGATGATCAGCTTCGCCATGTGGTAGCTCGCCGCCGCCTTGCCGGAGAAGATCTTCACCCGCGGCGCCCATGCCTTGGCCGGGTTGGCGCGCATGGCGTCGTAGAGGGCTATGGTCTCCAGCACGTTGAGCAGCTGGCGCTTATATTCGTGGATGCGCTTGATCTGCACGTCGAACAGCGCGCCGGGATTGACCTTGATGTCCAGCCGGTCGCGGATCACCCGCGCCAGCGCCACCTTGTTCTGCCGCCGGATCGCCGCCAGCCGGTCATGCAGCGAACTGTCGGCGGCATGCGCCTCCAGCTTCTTCAGCGCCGACGGGTCGTCGAGCACCTCCGGCCCGCACACCTCGACGAGCAGGTTGGTAAGGCCCGGATTGGCCTCGTTCAGCCAGCGGCGGAAGGTGATGCCGTTGGTCTTGTTGTTCATCCGCTCCGGGTAGATGCGGTAGAAGTCCTTGAAGACCGTGGTCTTCATCAGCTCCGAGTGCAGCGCCGCGACGCCGTTGATCGAGTGCGAGCCGAGGAAGGCGAGGTTGCCCATGCGCACCCGCCGGCCGTGATCCTCCTGGATCAGCGACACCGAGGAGAGCAGCGCGTCGTCGCCGGGGAACTGCTTGCGCACGTTCTCGATGTGCAGCGCGTTGATCAGGTAGATGATCTGCATGTGGCGCGGCAGCACCCGCTCCATCAGCGGCACCGGCCAGGTTTCCAGCGCCTCGGGCAGCAGCGTGTGGTTGGTGTAGGAGATGGTGCGCTGGGTGATGTCCCAGGCCTGCGCCCATTCGATGTCGTGCTCGTCGACCAGCACGCGCATCAGCTCCGCCACCGCGATGGCGGGATGGGTGTCGTTGAGCTGGATCGACACCTTGTCCGGCAGCGAGCGCACGTCGCCGAACGTATCGACATGGCGGCGCATCAGGTCGTGCAGCGAAGCGGCGGTGAAGAAATATTCCTGCCGCAGGCGCAGTTCCTGGCCCGCCGGGGTGGCGTCGCTGGGATAGAGCACCTTGGAGATCGCCTCGGCCTTCACCTGGTCGACCAGCGCGCCGACATGGTCGCCCTGGTTGAAGGCGTCGAGCCGCAGCGGGTCGGTGGCGCGCGCCGACCACAGCCGCAGGGTGTTCACGTGCCGGCCGCGCCAGCCGCAGATCGGCGTGTCATAGGCCACCGCCTCGACCTGCTCGGCCGGGTGCCAGACCTGCTTCTTGCGGTCGCCGCCCAGCGCCACCGCCTCGACCGAGCCGCCGAAGCCGACATCGTAGGTGACTTCCGGCCGCTCGAACTCCCAGGGATTGCCGAAGGACAGCCAGTCCTCGGGATATTCCTGCTGCCAGCCATTCTTGATCACCTGCCGGAACAGGCCGTGGTCGTAGCGGATGCCATAGCCATAGGCGGCGACGGAGAGCGTCGCCATGCTGTCCATGAAGCAGGCGGCGAGACGGCCGAGGCCGCCATTGCCCAGCGCCGCGTCCGGCTCCACCTGCCGCAGCCGGTCGAGGTCGACGCCGAGATCGCCGAGCGCCGCGCGCACCGTCTCCAGCATTTCGAGATTGGTGAGGGCGTCGAACAGCAGCCGCCCGATCAGGAACTCCAGCGAGAGGTAGTAGACCCGCTTGCGGCCTTCCGAATAGGTCTGCCGCGTCGAGGTCACCCAGCGGTCGACGATGCGGTCGCGGGTGGCGAAGGCGGTGGCGAGAAACCAGTCACGGTCGCTGGCCGCCGCCGGATTCTTGCCCACCGCATAGGTGAGCTTGGCGATGACCGCGGTGCGGAACTTGGCGACATCGTCGCCGGCTGCGCCCGGTGCGCGGGTGGTCGTCTCCGGCTTGTCCAGCATCTTGCTCTCGACCTCGACTGTCATCTGCGACTAGCGCTCCCCTCGGCGATTTGCCGCCTGCCACTCCGCCGGTCCCGATATCCGGCGGATGCCGGCACCGGCCATGCAACCTTTTGGCCAACTGGCCCGACAATTCCTCATGCGGGCGAGCGGGTTTTCTCGAACGCCGCGAGGCCCAGCGCCGCCCATCCGATCATCAGCATAGTCCCGCCGGTCGGGGCGGCCATAGGAAAAAGCACGGCATCCATGAGCACCCGCATGGCGATGGCGCCGCTGAACAGCACGGTGCCCAGCGCGATCAACCCGGCGCCGAGATCGGCGAAGGACCAGCGCCGCCCGCCCGCCGCCGCCAGCGCCGCGCAGCCCACAAGCGCCGCCGCGCCGATCATCAGGAAGCTGGCGGCGGTGGCGAGGCTGGCGTCGGGCACGGCATGCGCCGCCGCCGCCGCGAGGCCGACGCCCGCCACGCCGAACAGGCCGGCGAGAAGCACGATGAGGCGGCGATAGGGTGTCATCACTCTACTCCTGCACGCTAATCTTGCGCGATCACATGGAAGAAGGCCCCGGAGACGAGGCCGCGCCGGCTTCCTGCCGGTCCCAGCGGCTTACCCTGTCCGTCCGCCAATGTGACGAGCGGCGCATCGTCGCCGGGCTTTATGACGCTGGCATAATGGAACTCGTGGCCGCGCAGGCTTGTCCCCACCGGGCCGAGCGGTCCGGCCGCCAGCGTGGTCGCCCGGCGGTAGCCGAGATTGAGCCGGCGCCGGGCGAAGCTGGTTTCATGGCCGAGCAGGCCGAGCATCACGTGGACCGCGCCGTCGGCATCCTCCAGCGCCTCGCCGAGCATCATGTAGCCGCCGCACTCGCCATGCACCGGACGCGAGCGCGCGAAATGCCGCACGCCGTCGAGGAAGCGCGAGGCGGCGGCGAGGCGGCCGGCATGCAGTTCGGGATAGCCGCCCGGCAGCCAGCAAACCTCGCAATCCTCCGCCGGCGCCTCATCGGCGAGCGGCGAGAACGGCACGATCTCCGCGCCCGCCGCCCGCCAGCCGGCGACGAGATGCGCATAAGCGAAGCTGAAGGCGACATCCTGGGCGAGCGCGATGCGCTGCCCCGGCGGGGCGATCGCCGGTCGTGGCGGCGGCGCGAGGTCGAGCGGCGCCGCCAGCGCCACCAGCGCGTCGAGGTCGACATGCGCCCGCGCCATTTCCGCCAGCCGGTCGAGATGCGCGGCCAGCCCGGTGTGCTCGGCGGCCTGCACCAGCCCGAGATGGCGCTCCGGCAGCCCGAGCGCCGCGTCGCGCGGCACCGCGCCGATCACCGGCAGGCCGAGGCCGGCCATTGCTTCCTCTACCTGCGCGCGATGGCGCGGGCTCGCCACCTTGTTGAGCACCGCGGCGGCGATCCGCACGGCGGGGTCGTGCGTCGCGAAGCCCCGCGCCACCGCGGCGGCGGATTGCGACTGGCCGGACACGTCCATCACCAGCACCACGGGGATGCCGAACCGCGCCGCGAGATCGGCCGCCGCGCCGCTCCGGCCCGCCTCGCCTGAAATGCCGTCGAACAGCCCCATCGAGGCCTCGATGATCACCAGCTCCGCCTCGCGCCCGGCCTCGGCGAGCAGGCCGGCCACCAGTTCCGGCGCCATGGCGAAGCTGTCGAGGTTCAGCCCCGGCCGGCCGCTGGCCACCGCATGGAAGGCAGGATCGATATAGTCCGGCCCGGACTTCACCGCCCGCACCTTGACGCCGCGCCGCGCCAGCGCCCCGACGACGCCGAGCGTCACCGTGGTCTTGCCGGAGCCCGAGCGCGGCGCCGCGAGGATGAGCGCGCGCGCCATTAGTCCCGCCCCCGGAAGCGCCGCTGGTAATGCGCATCGTAGAGCGCGCTCTCGCGGAACTCCTCGGCGCCAAGCGCCCGCCCGACGAGGATCAGCGCTGCCCGCTCCGCCGGCGCCTCGCCATGCCGCGCGACGATATCGGCGAGCGTGCCGCGGATCACCCGCTCGCCCGGTCGGCTGGCCTCCACCACCACCGCCACCGGGCAATCCGCCCCATGGGTAGGCAGCAGCCGCGCGACGATCGGCTCCAGGGCGTGGATGGCGAGATGCAGCACCAGCGTCGCACCGGTGGCGGCGAAGGCCTCCAGCGTCTCGGTGTCCGGCATCGCCGAGGCGCGGCCCGACACCCGCGTCAGCACCACGCTCTGCGCCACGCCGGGCACGGTGAGTTCGCGCCCCAGCAGCGCGCTCGCCGCCGCGAAGGCCGGCACGCCGGGGGTGAGGGTGTACGCAATCCCCAGCCGATCCAGTCGGCGCAGTTGCTCGGCCACCGCCGAATAGATCGAGAGGTCGCCGGATTGCAGCCGCGCGACATCCTCGCCGGCAGCGGTCGCCCGCACGAACTCCGCCTCGATCTCGTCGAGCGACAGCGGCGCGGTGTCGACCAGCCGCGCGCCGGGCGGGCACCAGCCGAGCATCTCCGCCGGCACCAGCGAGCCGGCATAGAGGCACACCGGGCAGCGGCCGATCAACTCGCGCCCGCGCAGGGTGATGAGGTCGGCCGCGCCCGGTCCCGCCCCGATGAAATGCACCGTCACGTCGTCTCGCCCGTCTCTTGATCCGCCTGCTTGTCGCGTTCCCGCGCCAGCGCGCAGGTCACCGGCCCCAGCACGAAGCGCGGCCCGAGCAGCGTCGATCCGCGCCCCGCCGCCGCCAGCGCCGCCGCTTCCGCCACCGAGGGCACGCCCATCAGCGCCACCACCCGTTCCGAATGGGTGACGGCGCGCGCGCCGGCCGCCTCCATCTGCGCCTGCGGCACCATGACCAGCAGCAGGCCGAGATCGAGCGCGCCCTTCATGATGCCGGGCTCGGAGCCCTTCAGCGCCGGCGTCGCCATCAGCGAGATTTCGCCGAGCTTCACGCCATGGCGCGCCAGCGCGCCGCGCACGGCGTCGCACACTTCCTGTGCGCTCACGCCCCGCCGGCTGCCGACCCCCGCGACGATCATCGCTTCACCCGCACGGCTTTCTCCATGACCATTGCGTCACCGGCATCGCCGGCCGCCAGCTGGTCATGCCGGCGACCGGAGCCGCCTGCGCCACCGAAAGCCGCGTCAGCTCGCCGCCCAGCGCCACGTGCCGCGCCAGCAGCACCGCCTCGGTCTCCAGCGTCACCGCGTTGACGACGATCCGCCCGCCCGGCTTCAGCGCCTCCAGCGCGGTATCGAGCACTCCGCTGTCGCTCGCCCCGCCGCCGACGAAGATGGCATCCGGCGCCGGCAGACCTTCCAGCGCCTCCGGCGCCCGCCCCTCGACGACACGCAACCCGGGCACGCCGAGCGCCAGCGCGTTGCGCTTCACCCGCGAAGCCCGCTCGCCGCGCTCCTCGATGGCGATGGCCGACAAGGATGCATCGGCCAGCATCCATTCGATGCCGATCGACCCCGCCCCTGCGCCGATGTCCCACAGGAGTTCGCCCCGGCGCGGCGCCAGCGCCGCCAGCGTCGCCGCGCGGATGGTGCGCTTGGTCAATTGGCCGTCATTCTCGTACCAGTCGTCCGGCAGGCCGGGCGTGAGCGGGATCGCTCGCGCCCCCTCCCCGGCGACCACCTCGATGCCGACGAGGTTGAGCGGATGGATGTCGCCGAGCGCGAAGCCTTCCGCCGTCGCACAGCGCACCCGCTCCCGCGCGCCGCCCAGCGCCTCCAGCACATGCATCCGCGAGGGGCCGAACCCGGCCGCCGCGAGCAGCGCCGACAGCGCCGCCGGCCCGTCGGCATCGGAGGTCAGCACCAGCAGCCGCCTTCCGTCATGCAGGTGCCGCCTTGTCCCCTCCACCGCCCGGCCATGCGCGGAGAGCAGCGTCGTGTCGTTGAGCGCCCAGCCAAGCCTCGCCGCCGCCAGGCTGAAGGCGGAGGCCGCCGGCACCACCTCCATCTCGTCCGCCGGCACGTGGCGCGCCAGCACGGTGCCGACGCCGTAGAGGAACGGATCCCCCGAGGCGAGCACGCAGACATCGCCGCCGGCCAGCGCCAGCACCTGCTTCACCCCGTCCTCGAACGGGCTCGGCCACGCCCGCGCTGCCCCATGGATCGCCTCGCCGGCGAGCGCGAGATGCCGCGCCCCGCCAAACACCACGTCGGCGAGCTCGATCAGTTCACGCCCGCGCGCGGACAGCCCGTCGAGACCGTCCTCGCCGATGCCGACGATGGACAACCAGCGCCGCGCCGGCGCATTGTCCCGCGCCATGTCACGCACCATGTCACGCACCACGGCTTCAGCTTCCGGCATCACCGCTCCTCATTCCGCGTCCCGCCCGCTGCGCGTCCTGGTGCTTGGCGGCACCAGCGAGGCCCGCGCGCTCGTCGAGGCGCTGGCGAACCGGGCCGATCTGGCGCCCAGCGTGTCGCTTGCCGGCCGCACGCGCAACCCGCTCCCCTATCCCGCGCCGACCCGCATCGGCGGCTTCGGTGGCGCGGCGGGGCTCGTCACGCATCTGCGGGCCGAGGGCATCGACCTCATGGTCGACGCCACCCACCCCTTCGCCGCCATCATGTCGATGAATGCCGCCGATGCTGCGCGGCTCGCCGGCGTGCCGCTGCTGGCTCTGGCCCGCCCGGCCTGGACGCCGCAACCCGGCGACGACTGGCAGGAGGCGGAAAGCCTGCCCGCCGCCCTCGCCGGCCTCGGCGCCGCGCCGCGCCGGGTGTTCGCCGCGCTCGGCCGCAACGAGGTGCGCGCGCTGGAAGCCGTGCCGCAGCACCATTACCTGATCCGTAGCGTCGATGCGGTCGAACCGCCGCTCGCCGTGCCGCTCGCTGCCTATGTTCTCGACCGTGGCCCGTTCGTCCTTGAAGCCGAGATCGATCTTTTCAAATCGCACGGCATCGAGGTGGTCCTCGCCAAGAACAGCGGGGGAACGGCCAGCGCCGCCAAGCTCGCCGCCGCCCGCACGCTCGGCCTCAAGGTGGTGCTCGTCGCCCGCCCGCCCCGGCCGGACGTCGAGGCCGCCGCCAATGTCGGCGAGGCCCTCGCCTGGATCGACGCCCGGCTTCATGCCCGCTCCGCCCGCCCCGCATCGGCGCGGCGCGGCGTGTAGACGAGGTCGGGCAAGCCATCCCGCGCGACGATCCGCGTCGCCGTCGTGCCGACGAGGATACAGGTTGCCATGTCCGCCATCTCGCCCCGCGCACCGGCGAGCGGCACGGTGACGATCTTCTCGTCCGCCCGTCCCGCCGCGCGGCCGAAGATCACCGGCACCACGCCCGGTAGTTCCTCGCGCAGGATGTCGAACGCCCGGTCGAGCTGCCACGGCCGCGCCTTCGACACCGGGTTGTAGAACGCCATCGCGAATCCCGCCTGCGCCGCCAGCCGCAGCCGCCGCTCGACCAACTCCCATGGCTTCAGATTGTCGGAGAGCGAGATGGCGCAGAAATCGTGCCCCAGCGGCGCCCCCGCCTTGGCCGCCACCATCAGCATCGCGGTGATGCCCGGCACCACCGCGACGTCGAGCGTCCGCCATGCGGCCGGCCCGGCCTCGATCGCCTCGATCACCGCCGCCGCCATGGCGAACACGCCGGGATCGCCGCCCGACACCATCGCCACCCTGGCCCCCGTTGCGGCATGGGCGAGCGCGGCGCCCGCCCGCGCGATCTCCTCGCGATTGTCGGAGGCGTGGCGGCTCTGGCCGGCCCGCGCCGGCACCCGGTCGAGATAGGGGCCGTAGCCATAGACCGCCTCGGCGGCTTCGAGCTCAACCTCGGCTTCCGGCGTCAGGTAGCGCGCCTCGCCGGGGCCGAGGCCGATCACCGCGATCCGCCCGCTCATTCGCCCGATCCCGCGCCCGCCGCTGCAATTCTCGTCTCTTGGCGCGTGCGCCAGCCCGGCACCAGCACGATGGCGAAATACGGCGCCGGCTCCTCGCCGCGCGCGGCGAGCGGCATGGTGCCGCCGCCCGCCATGGTGCCGCGCTCGACATAGAGCGCCTGCCCCAGCCGTCCGGCAGCGGAGAGCGCGCGGCGGATCTTCGGCAGGTTGCGCCCCACCTTCATGATCACCGCCGCGTCGGCCTCGGCGAGCCGCCGCGCCAGTTCCGCCTCGTCCAGTGTGCCGGGGAGCACGCTCAGCACGTCGTCGCCCTGGGCGATCGGCGTGCCCGCCTGCGCCCAGCAGCCGGACATGCCGGTGACACCGGGGATGACCTCGGTCGGGTAGCGTGCCGCGAGCCGCACATGCAGGTGCATGTAGGAGCCATAGAACAGCGGGTCGCCCTCGGAGAGCACCGCCACCTTGCGCCCGGCATCGAGATGCTCGGCCACACGCCGCGCGCTGGCGTCGTAGAAATCGGTGATCTGCGCCCGGTAGCTGTCATCGTGGCGGTGCAGCTCGGTGGTCACGGGGTAGTCGAGCGGCAGTTCCACCGCCCCGGCGCGGAAATGCGGATGCGCGATGGCCCGCGCATGGCTGCCATTGCCGCGCTTGGCGAAATAGGCGACCACATCGGCCTCGCCGAGCGCCCGCGCCGCCTTCAGCGTCATCAGCTCCGGGTCGCCCGGCCCGACGCCGACCCCGATCAGGCAGCCGGTGGAAGTGGCGGGAGCGCTCATATCCCCACCCTCGCCAGCGCGTTCACCGCCGCCGCCGCCATGGCGCTGCCGCCCAGCCGACCGCGCACTACCAGCCACGGCACGCCATGGTCGCCGGCCGCCAGCGCGTCCTTGGATTCCGCCGCGCCGACGAAGCCGACGGGAATGCCGAGGATCGCCGCCGGCTTCGGCGCCCCGGCGTCGAGCATCTCCAGCAGCTGGAACAGCGCGGTCGGGGCATTGCCGATGGCGACCACCGCGCCCTCCATCCGGTCGCGCCACAGTTCCAGCGCCGCCGCCGAGCGGGTGGTGCCGAGCTTTTCGGCCAGCGCCGGCACCTCGGGATCGCGCAGCGTGCAGATCACCTCGTTGTTCGCCGGCAGCCGCGCCCGCGTCACCCCATGCGCCACCATCTGCGCGTCGCACAGGATCGGCGCGCCGGCGGCGAGCGCGGCCCGCGCGGCTCGCACCAGATCGGGCGCGAAGTCGATGGCGAGCGCCGCCTCGACGAGGCCGCAGGCATGGATCATCCGCACCGCCACCTCCGCCTCCTCCGGCGTGAAGCGGCCGAGCTCGGCCTCGTCGCGGATGATGGCGAAGGAACGCTCATAGATGGCGTTGCCGTCGCGAATATAGTCGTGGGCAGCTTCAGCCACGTGCGCTCTCCAGAATTCGGCACGCGGCGCCCGCCAGTTCGTCGAAGGGGACGATCCGGGTCGGCACGTCGCGCGGCGTGCCTTCGATCACGATCCCGGCCCCTTCGTCCAGCCCCACGATGGTGAGGCCGGCCCGACCGGGATGTGCGCAGCCCTTCACACAGCCCGAAACATGCACCGAGCGCCCCCTCGCCAGCCCGGCAAGTTCGCGCGCCAGTGCTCGTGTGGCGAATCGCGCCGAGCCGCAGGCCGGCGCACCGGGACAGGCCTCGACCCGCCGCAGCGGATCGCCAGGCTCGACGATCAGCCCCGCCGCCCCGGCCCATTGCGCCAGCGCCTCGGCCTCGGCCGCCGCGAGGGGGCCGATCAGCAGCGCCCGCCCGCCGGCTGGCTCGATGAAGCCGGCGCCCAGTTCCGCCGCCTTGCCGGCCAGCACCGCCAGCCCCTCGGCCTCGATCTGGCCGAAGGGCAACGCCAGCCCGAGTGCCCATCCCTCGGCGAGCGCGTGCCGCCCTACCGGCTCGGCCGGTGCCGGCGCGCGCGCCCCGGCCGGTTCCAGCCCTTCGCCGAGCGTGGCCACGCCCTCGGCGGCGATCAGGTCGCGCATCCGTGCCCGAGGACCGAAAGCGGCCAGCCGCTCCAGCAGCGCCAGCACCACCGGCACCGGCGCGCTGGTCCGCCCGAGCACCACGCCGCCCGCCTCGATGCGGAATCCCCCCGCCGCCGGCGACACGGCAATGTCGAGATCACGCCCGCCGAGCCCCAGCATGCCGCCGCCATCGATGCCGACACTCACCTTCGGCGCCAGCCGCGCCGCCAGCCCGGCGACATCGGCCGCCTGCGCCAGCGCCGCCGCCAGCAGGCGCGGATCGAAGGCGGCGGCGGGATCGCGTCCGGCCAGCGCGCTCACCTCGATGCCCAGCCCCTCGCGCACCGCGATACCGAGCGCTCCCACGCCTTCGGCGAGACGCGCCGTCCCCGCCGCATCGAGCCCGCGCAGCTGCATTTTCCCGCGCGCGGTCACCTCGACGATGCCATTGCCGCAGTCCCGCGCCAGCGCCGCCAGCCCGATCGCCTGCTCCGGCGTCAGCGGCGCGGCGAGCGCGAGCCGCGCCAGCAGCCCGTCGCCCGTCGCCATCGGCGCCGGCAGGCTCGGGCAGGCGCCCCGACGCAGGCTGTCGAGTGACCGTGCGGCATCGTTCATTCCGCCGCCTCCCCGCCCCTTCCGGGCACGCGCAACCCGTCGAGGCCGACATCGACATCGTTACGTCTCGGGTGCCACAGCCCGCGCCGGCGCGCGCCGTCCAGCCGGTCGGCGACGAAGCCCGCCCCATCCGGCGACTGCGCCGCGAGGAAGGCCCGCACCCGTTCGTCCGCGACATAGGCGGCGTGGATGAGGTCGATCAGATACGAGGGCACCGCCGGCGTCACCTCGGCGAAGCCGACCAGCCGGTCGACGGTCTCGACGATCTCCGCCGCGCCGCGCGGCCCGTGGCGCAGGAGACCCTCGATATAGCCGGGGGCAACCCGTCGCCGCACGATGCGCGCCAGCGCCTGGTCGAGCGGCCGCGCCGTCGGCCGGGCCGGATCGCTGGTGTCGAGCACCACGAGGTCCGGAGCCCGCCCGAGCGAGGCTGCCGCCGCCGCGAAGCCGCCGAGGAAGGCCAGGTCGGCATCGCCCTCCAAGAGGTCGCGTCCCGGATCGTCCTGCCCGTGCACGATGAGATCCGCCGCCGCGACCCGCGCCGCGAAGGCCTCCGCCGCCGGCCGCGCCGTACCCTCGGCGCCGCCATAGGCGTGCGAGGCACTGGCGAGATAGGCGGTGCCCACCGCATCCGCCTCCCGCTCGCCGGCCAGCATGTCGAGCCCGGCACCATAGGCCCCCGGCGCGGTGCCGAAGATGCGTGGCGCCCCCTCGCCCGCCGCCGCCAGCGGGTTCTCCTCCGCCGGCTCATCGCGCCGGGCCACCGCCTTCAGCGCCGCATCCAAAAGGACGATCTGCGCCGGGAACAGGTCGCGGAACAGTCCGGAGATGCGGAAGGTCACGTCGATGCGCGGCCGCCCCATTACCGCCGGCGGCAGCACCTCGATGCCGGTGACGCGCCCGGTCGCCGGATCCCATACCGGCCGGGCGCCGATCAGCGCCAGCCCCTGCGCAATCTCCTCGCCGCCGGTGCGCAGCGTGGCGCTGCCCCACAGATCGAGCACCAGCGCGCGCGGCCAGTCGCCATGCGCCTGCATGTAGGCGCGCACCACCTCGTCGGCGGCGAGCCGGCCGAGATCCATCGCCGTCGGCGTCGGCAGGCCGCGCGGATCGGCGGTCGAGAGGTTGCGCCCGGTGGGCAGCACGTCGGAGCGCCCCCGCGCCGGCGCGCCCGCCGGCCCGGCCTTCACCCGCCGACCGTCGAGCGCCGCCAGCAGCCCGTCGCGCTCCTCGCCCCCACATGGCCCGCGCCCATAGACGTGGAAGCCGTCCTTGAGCCGCAATTCCTTGAGGTCGCACAGCCAGGCGTCGATGCGCCGGAGCGCCTCGCCATCATCCGTGCCGTCGAGCCGCGCCTCGCGTGCCAGCCCGGTACGCCCGGCCTCCTCGACGATCAGCCGCGCCAGCTTCTCGCGCCGGCGCCGGTCGAGACCGTCGGCCTGCGCATATTCGTCGACCAGCCGCTCGAGATCGCGGGCGTCGCCGTCGAGCTCGGCGTCCTTCATCGGCGGCGGCAAATGGCCGAGCGTCACCGCCGCGATGCGCCGCTTGGCCTGCGCCGCCTCGCCGGGATTGGAGACGATGAACGGGTAGGCCACCGGCAGCGCGCCGACGACGAGGCTGGGGAAGCAGGACGGCGTCAGCGCCACCTGCTTGCCCGGCAGCCATTCCAGCGTGCCATGCGCGCCCATGTGCACCAGCGCGTCGGCCTCGCGCTGCAGCCACAGCCCGAAGGCGACGAGCGCGTGGCGCGGCGGCAAAGCGGGATCGTGATACTGCGCCCGCCGCTCGGCCGCCGAGCCGCGATCCGGCGCCAGCGCGACGAGGGCATTGCCGCAGCGGATCGCCCGGAAGCGGAACGCCCCGTCGATGCAGTCGGGATCGTCCTCCGGCGCGCCCCATGCGGCGTTGAGGGCGACGAATGCCTCAGGTGGGAGAGCGGCGAGGAGGGAGCGGTAGGTCTCGATCGACAAAACCTCGCCGAGCGGACCATCAGCGCCGAGCGCCGCCACCAGCGCCCGCTCGTCCGCCGGCACGTCCGCGACGCAGTAGCCGGCTGCCTGCATGTCGGCGAGCAGGGCTCGCACGCTCGCCGGCACGTCGAGCCCCACCGCCCAGCCGGTGCGTCCGGCGGCTCCCGCATAGTCCGGCAGGATCACCGCCACCCGGCGCGAGGAAGGCACGAGGCGCCGCAGCCGCACCAGTGCCGCCACCCGGTCGGCCACCGCCGCCACCAGCTCCGGCTCCGGCCGGTTGACGAGATGGGTGGCACCCGCCTCCGCCATGTCCTTGAACGACACCGCTCCGGCCAGCACCCGCCCGTCGAGCTCCGGCAGCACCACATGCATGGCGAGGTCGGCACTGGCCAGTCCCCGCGCGCTTTCGCGCCACGCCGCCCGCCGCGTAGTCGCCACCACCGCCTGCAGCACCGGCGCGTCGGTGAGGTCGAGCAACCCCTCCTCGCCCGCCTCGGAGACGGCGAAAGCGGTCAGCGTCACCAGCGCCGCCGGCCGCAGCCCCGGCAGTTCGCAGCGTAGGAACGCCGCCGCCTGCGGCTCCTTCAGGCTGGCGACGAAAATCGGGCGCGGCACCATCCCCCGCGCCGCCAGCGCCGCGCATAGCGCGTCCACCGGCGCGGTGTCGCCGGCCATCAAGAGCGAGCGGTAGAACAGCACGGGGACGACCGGCGCCTCGTCTATCGCCGTTCGCTCGCCCCTGTCGGTTGCCGGGGCTTCCCCTTCGCCCCAACCCTCTCCACCAACATCGGATGCATCCGATGTTGGTCTCGTCGAGTGCGGAACCCGGCTGCGATCGGGTTCTGTGCGGGGGGAAAGAGCCGGCCGTATTGCTGCAAAAGCCCTCTCACCGGCGGGGAGAGGGTTTGGTGAGGACGTATGCCGCGGGAAAGCCAACGCGGCGCCGGCTCCCCCCTCGTCCCAGTCATAAAACCCCGCCAGCGGCAGCGGTCGCGGCGGCGGCACCTCGGCCTCACGCCCGGCATGGCGCCCCAGCAGGACCAGCAGGGCCCGCATATTGTCCGGCCCGCCGGCGCGGAAATAGCCGAGCAGCGCCGCGAGTTCGTCCGCCGCCAGCGTCGAGGCTCCGGCGAGGCGCGGATCGTCGCGGTCCTCGCCCGGCAGCACGGCGAGCGCGAAGCCGTACGCCCGCGCCGCCGCCGCCAGCCGCTCGACGCCATAGCGCCACCAGTCGAGCCCGCCGAGCAGCCGCACCACCACGATCCGGGCGTGCGGCGCCAGCCGGTCGACCCAGAGATCGACCGACATCGGGTGCTTCAGCTCGCGCAGATTGGTCAGGGCGAGCGAAGGCGGTGTCCGAAACAGCGGCGCCCCGCCCGACACCGCCTCCCCGCTCCGATCTCCGGATGCCCGTGCCAGCGCCGCAAGGTCGCTGTCGGCGAAGGACGCCACCACGATCTCCGCCGGCGCCTGCGCGAGATCGACCGGCTCAGCGAGGTCGTCGAGCGAGCTGGAGCTGGTGGCGAGGATGTGCATGGCGCCGCTACCGAGCCGCGCCGGTGCGCACGACGACACGAGGCAGGTGCGCGCCCTCACCGGACGCGCCGGTCGCGCCCGGGATCGCCGACGGCATCGGTTCAGCCGCGCGCCGCGCCATCGCCCGCCTCAGGCCGCCACCGGCTCGCCGGCGAGGATGGCCTCCACCTTCGACCGGTCGAGCCCCTTCAGCCCGATGGCGACCAGCCGGCCGCGGCGCTCCCCGGCGCCCCAGGGCCGGTCGTAATGGTGGTCGACGCGCGGCCCCACCGCCTGCACGAGCAGGCGCATCGGCTTGCCGGCCACCGCGAGGAAGCCCTTCACCCGCAGCACCTCCGCCTCCTCGGCGGCCTTGGCCACACGAACGGCGAACTCGGCGGGGTCGGCGATCTCCGGCACCTCGACGACGAAGCTGTCGAAATCGTCGTGGTCGTGCTCGGCCTCGTTATCGTGATGGGTGCGGCGGTTTTCGATGTCGTCCTCGGTGCCCACGCCGAGGCCGAGCAGCACCGCCGGGTCGAGCCGGCCGCCGGTGACGTTCACCACCCGCACGCCCTTCGGCAGCTCGGCGTCGAGCGCCGCGCGTGCCCGCACCGCGCCATCGGCGTCGATCAGGTCGGCCTTGGTCAGCACCACCAGGTCGGCGCAGGCGATCTGGTCGTCGAACACCTCCTCGATCGGGTCGTCATGGTCGAGCGAGGCGTCGGCCGCCCGCTGCTCGGCCAGCGCGTCGTGATCATGGGCGACGCGGCCGGACGCCAGCGCCTCGCCATCGACCACCGCGACGACGCCGTCCACCGTCACCCGGCTTTTGATCGCCGGCCAGTGGAAGGCCTGCACCAGCGGCTTGGGCAGCGCGAGGCCGGAGGTCTCGATGAGGATGTGGTCGACCTTCGGCACGCGGGAGAGGATGGCGTCGAGCGCCGGCACGAAATCGTCGGCCACCGTGCAGCAGATGCAGCCATTGGCCAGCTCGACGACATTCTCCTCCGGGCAGGTCTCGATGCCGCAGCCCTTCAGGATGTCGCCGTCGATGCCGACATCGCCGAACTCGTTGACGATCACCGCGAGGCGCTTGCCCTTGGCGTTCTCCAGCACGTGGCGGATCAGCGTGGTCTTCCCGGCGCCGAGGAAGCCGGTGACGATGGTGCAGGGAACACGGGCGAGCGAGGTGGAACCAGTCATGAAGGCGTCTCCGGCGGCGTTGCAGTGTGAGGGCACGCCGGCCGCGGGAGGCTTCCCGCGCACGCCGCAGGCGCCTCGTTGGGCCCGCGGCGTCACCTGCCTGCCGGGCACCCCGCCGGCACGCACGACCGGACCGTCGGCAGGTCTCCTGGCTCGCGGGTCGCCGCCCTTGCCGCCTTCCCGGATCGCTCCAGTGGCTTTTCGGCTCGGGCTCGCCGCTCACAGTTGCGGGGGCAGCCGCGGAATTGCCGGCCCGTTTCCGGGCCCGCGCACCGCATTCCCTCTTCGTCCCTCCCGGTGAAGGGAGGAAACCGTCGGTCGCGGCCACTAAAGGTGCGCGGCGGGGGAATGTCAACGCGGGGCGTGAAGCAGCAGGCCCGGCTTGCCGTCCTGGCAGTTCGGGCAGCGGCCGATATGGAAATCGCAGCTGTTTGCGCCGTAGCCCGTTCCACAGGACGTGCATTGGAGCAGCCAGACGATGGCGAAGCGATGATTGCCCCGCCACCCGGTCTTTTCCACCAGCTTCTGGCCACGAGCATTCACTCCGGCGCCCTCTGCCACGCTGTCCTTCCCTTGCTTTCGACGATCCTAATCGTCAGGAGTCCATTGCGAAGCCCCCGCCGGCCGGTATAGTTGAAGCCAGTCGACGGTTTCCGTGATGCGCACGGGACGCAAGACGGGAACGCGGTGGGATCTTGGCCTTCGGGCAGGGTCGATTCCGTGGCTGCCCCCGCAACTGTAAGCGGCGAGCCTACCTCTACTGGCCACTGGCGTTCGCGCCGGGAAGGCGGAGGGACGGGCGACGACCCGCGAGCCAGGAGACCGGCCGTCGACATCACTCCGGCCATCGCGGTGGCCGGCCCTCGGGTGGAGGGCAGAAGGAGACGACCATGAATAGCCTGAACGCACGCCCGCATTCCGCCGCCGCCGCAACCGAGACCCCGGCCTCGCGCGCGCTCGCCATCACCTTCGCCGCGCTGCTCGGCGTGTTCGTGATCGGCGGGGTGGGCTTCTCCCACATCGCCGCCGCGCACAATGCGGCGCACGACGTGCGTCACGTCAACGCCTTCCCCTGCCACTGACGGGGGTTTCCATGTCCCTGTTCCGGACGATCCTGCTCGTCGCACTGGTGGCGGGCATCGCTACCGGCGTGGCTTCCGCCGCCGTGCACCTGTTCACCACCGTGCCGCTGATCCTCAAGGCCGAGACCTTCGAGGGCGGGGAAGCCGCCCCAGCCGCCGAGGTACAGGCCGATGCGCATGCGCACGCCTCGACCGAGGCGCACAGCCATGCCGCCGGCGCCGCCGACGACCATCACCACGATCCTGAGGCGTGGTCCCCCGCCGACGGCTTCGAGCGCAACGCCTTCACCGTCGTCGCCAGCATCCTCACCGCCTTCGGTTTCGGCCTGCTGCTGGTCGCCGCCACCGAGCTGAAGGGCGGCCTGTCGGGCTGGCGCGAGGGCGTGCTGTGGGGCCTCGCCGGCTTCGCGGTGTTCACCCTCGCCCCGGGCCTCGGCCTGCCGCCGGAGCTGCCCGCCATGCCGGCCGCGGATCTGATGGCGCGCCAGCTGTGGTGGATCGGCACCGCGCTCGCCACCGCCGTCGGCCTCGCCTTGCTGGTCTATGGCCGTTCGCCGCTGCTGGCGGCGCTCGGCGTGCTGGTCATCCTGGCGCCGCACTTCGTGGGCGCGCCGCAGCCCGACAGCCATGACAGCCCTATCCCGGAAGCGCTGCACCACAGCTTCGTCGTCGCCTCGGTGGCGGTGAGCTTCCTGTTCTGGGTGCTGCTCGGCGGCCTGTCCGGCTGGCTGCGTCCGCGCCTCGGCGCGCCGGCGGCCTGAGAACTGCCATGCCGTTCACCCTCGTCCTCGGCGGCGCGCGCTCCGGCAAGAGCCGCCACGCCGAGACGCTGGTCGAGCGCTTCCCGGCGCCGTGGTACTACCTTGCCACGGCGCAGGCCTATGACGCCGAGATGGAAGAGCGCATCGCCCTGCATCGCGACCGCCGTGGCGAAGGCTGGATCGGCGTCGAGGCGCCGCACGACCTCGCCAGCGCGCTCGGCGCCCTGCCTTCCGGCGCCCCGGTGCTCATCGACTGCCTGACCCTCTGGCTGTCCAACCGCATGCTGGCCGACGCCGATCCCGACCTCGATTCGGCGATCCTTGAAGCCGAGCTGCTCGCCCATGACGGCCCGGTGGTGGCGGTGTCCAACGAAGTCGGGCTCGGCATCGTGCCGGACAACGCGCTGGCCCGCCGCTTCCGCGACGCGCAGGGACGGCTCAACCAACGCCTCGCCGAGGTAGCCGATGAGGTGATCCTGGTGGTCGCCGGCATTCCGTTGAAGGTGAAGTGATGACCGACATCTCTGTCGAGGAGGCGGCGCGCCATCGCGAGAAGATGGCGAAGCGCAAGGCGGTACAGGACGCCGAAGTCGCCGGCAAGACCGTCGAGAAGGGCCTGCTCATCGTCCATACCGGCGCCGGCAAGGGCAAGTCGACCGCCGCCTTCGGCCTCGCGCTGCGCATTCTCGGCCATGGTGGCCGGGTCGGCGTGGTGCAGTTCATCAAGGGCGCCTGGCACTCGGCCGAGCGCGACGCGCTCTCGGTCTTCGGCGACCGGGTCGAATGGCACTCCATGGGCGAGGGCTTCACCTGGGAGACGCAGGACAAGGCCCGCGACATCGCCGCCTGCGCCCGCGCCTGGAACAAGGCGCAAGAGCTGATGGACGATCCGTCCATCGGCCTCGTCATCCTCGACGAGCTCAACATCGCGCTGCGCTACGACTACCTGCCGCTCGACGGGGTGATCGCGGTGCTCACGCAGCGCCGCCCGGATCTGCACGTGATCGTCACCGGCCGCAACGCCAAGCCGGAGCTGATCGAGGCCGCCGACCTCGTCACCGAAATGGCCCTGGTGAAGCACCACTTCAAGGCGGGGGTGAAGGCGCAGAAGGGCATCGAGTTCTGATGCCGCCCCCTCGAAATCCCGCTGCGTCATCCCTATCTGCAGGGGGACGCCGGATGTCGCGGCGTGGTCTTCAGATGGAGTTGCGCGTCCATGCGCTCGACGCCCGTTGCCTATCTCTTCTGGCTGTTCGGCCTCATCGGGGTCTGCGGCATCCACCGTTTCTATGCCGGCCGCTACTGGACCGGCGCGCTGTGGCTGCTGACGCTCGGCCTGCTGGGCATCGGCCAGATCATCGACCTGTTCCTCATCCCCGGCATGGTGCGCGAAGCCAATCTGGAGCGCCGCGTCGACTATCTGGAAAACCGCCGCGCCTGACGCGACACGCGGGAGCGGCCCCGTGACCGCTCCCGCCCTCATGTTCCAGGGCACCGGCTCGGATGTCGGCAAGTCGCTGATCGTCGCCGGCCTCGCCCGCGCCTTCGCCCGGCAGGGTCTGAGGGTGCGCCCCTTCAAGCCGCAGAACATGTCGAACAATGCCGCTGTCACGCAGGACGGCGGCGAGATCGGCCGCGCGCAGGC
The DNA here is from genome assembly GCF_018390695.1 of Ancylobacter sonchi. Taxonomy (GTDB): domain Bacteria; phylum Pseudomonadota; class Alphaproteobacteria; order Rhizobiales; family Xanthobacteraceae; genus Ancylobacter; species Ancylobacter sonchi. The sequence goes on from NZ_JAHBGF010000036.1 coordinate 605,804, forward strand.
GCTGCAGGCCCGCGCCGCCTTCGTGCCGCCCAGCGTGCACATGAACCCTGTGCTGCTGAAGCCGCAGAGCGAGACCGGCTCGCAGATCGTCGTGCAGGGCAAGGCGTGGCGCAGTGCCCGCGCCAGCGACTACCAGCGCCTGAAGCCCGAACTGATGGCCCCGGTGCTGGAGAGCTTCGAGAAGCTCCGCGCGGAGGCCGACCTCGTGCTGGTTGAAGGCGCCGGCTCGGCCTCGGAGATCAATCTGCGCGCCGCCGACATCGCCAATATGGGTTTTTCGCGCGCGGCGAACGTTCCCGTCATCCTCATCGGCGACATCGACCGCGGCGGCGTCATCGCCAGCCTGGTCGGCACCCGGGCGGTGATCGACCCGCAAGATGCCGCGATGATCCGCGGCTTCCTGGTCAACCGCTTCCGCGGCGACCCGGCGCTGTTCGCCAGCGGCATGGACGAGATCGCGCGGCGCACCGCGTGGGAAAATCTCGGCCTGATCCCTTTCTTCAAGCATGCCCACCGCCTGCCCGCCGAGGACGCGCTCGCCCTCGACGCCGCCCCCGCGCGCAAATCAGGCGCGCGCCTGCGCATCGCCGTGCCGATCCTGCCGCGCATCTCCAATTTCGACGACCTCGACCCCTTGGAAGCCGAGCCGGCGGTCGAACTCATCCGCCTGCGGGCCGGCCAGCCGCTGCCGGGGGACGTCGACCTCGTCATCCTGCCCGGCTCGAAATCCACCATTGCCGATCTCGCCGAACTGCGCGCCGCCGGCTGGGACATCGACATCGCCGCGCATGCGCGGCGCGGCGGCCGGGTGCTCGGCCTGTGCGGCGGCTACCAGATGCTCGGGCGCTCCATCGACGATCCCATGGGCATTGAGGGCCCCGCCGGCAAGGTTCCCGGCCTCGGCCTGCTCGATGTCGACACGGTGCTGACGGCGGAAAAGCGCCTCGTGCCGATCACCGGCGTGAGCACCGACGGCATCGCCTTCCATGGCTACGAGATGCATATGGGCGTGACGGAAGGCCCCGACCGCGCCCGCCCCTTCGCCCGCATCGACGGCGAGGGCGTCGAGGGCGCCATCTCGGCCGATGGCCGCGTCGTCGGCACCTATGCGCATGGCCTGTTCGCCGAAGACGCCCAGCGCTCGGCCTGGCTCACCCGCCTCGGTGCCGCCCCGAGCGTGCTCGACTACGAGGCCGGCGTCGACGCCGCGCTCGACGCGCTGGCCGACCACCTCGCCCGCCATGTGAAGCTGGACCGGCTCTTGGAGATCGCGCGGGGCTAGAACGCCCAGAACGCCGCCGCCCCGGCGCCGGCCAGCGCGATCAACAGCCCATCGGCGATGCGGTACAGCGCCAGCGCGCGCCTGATATCCGCCGCCGTGCAGTCCCGCCGCCCGCCGGTGCCCATATAGCCGTCGGTCACCAGCTGGCCGTGATAGACGCGCGGCCCGGCCAGCGCCAGGCCGAGCGCGCCGGCCAGCGCCGCCTCCGGCCAGCCGGCATTAGGCGATTTGTGGGCGCGCGCGTCGCGTCGCATCGCCGTCCACGCCCCGCGCGCCGAGGCGCCCGGCATCAGGAAGGCCGCCGCGATCATCAGCCCGCCGGCCAGCCGCGAGGCCGGCAGGTTGATCAGGTCGTCGAAGCGCGCCGCCGCCCGGCCGAAATCGAGGAAGCGCGGCGTGCGATGGCCGATCATGCTGTCGGCGGTGTTGGCCGCCTTGTACATGCAGATGCCCGGCAGCCCGCCGATCGCCATCCACAGCGCCGGCGCCACGATGCCGTCGGAGAAGTTCTCGGCGAGGCTTTCGATCGCCGCCCGCGACACCCCGGCCTCGTCGAGCGCCTCCGGGTCGCGGCCGACGATCATCGACACCGCCGCCCGCCCCTCGGCGAGTCCCGCATCGAGCCCATCCGCCACCCGTGCGACATGCTCATGGAGGCTGCGCTGCGCCAGCAGCGTCGAGCCGAGCACCGCCACCGCAAGGAAGCCGAAGGGGATCGCCAGCAGCGCCTTCTGCGCCATGAGCCCCGCGCCAACGCACACGGTGAGCAGCACCAGCAGCGCGACGAGGCCGGCGAACTGGCGCAGGCGCGGCGGGTCGCGCTCGCGGTTGAGATGGCGGTCGAGGAGAGAGATCAGCCGCCCGACCCACATCACCGGATGGCCGATGCGCGCCACGAGCAATGCCGGATAGCCGAAAGCGGCCTCGAACAGCAGCGCGACAAAGGTTAAACCGAGGGTGAGCTCCGGCGCCATCCGCACTGATTCTCTCAAAACCGGCAGGAGGCCGCACCATGTCCATCGCCGCCACAGCCGTCCAGAGCCTGTCTTCCGTCCAGCGTTTGTCAGCCGTCCCGGGCCGATCCGACCGGCGCCGCGCAGCATGAACATGCACGCCACCGCTTCCGCCGCCTCCGACGTGCTGCCGCGCGAGGTCGAGGCGCGCAAGACCGCCATCCTCAAGGAAGTCTTCGGCTTCGACCGTTTCCGCCCCGGCCAGCAGGAGGTGGTGGATGCCGTGCTCGCCGGCGTGCCGACGCTGGCGGTGATGCCGACCGGCGCCGGCAAGTCGCTGTGCTACCAGCTGCCGGCGCTCACCCTTGGCGGCCTGTCCATCGTCATCTCGCCGCTGATCGCGCTGATGGACGACCAGGTGAACGCACTCAAGCTGCAGGGCGTCGCCGCCGAGGCGCTGCATTCCGGCAAGCCGCGCGAAGACAATGTAGCGATCTGGCGCCGCGTCGCTTCCGGCGAGGTGCGCCTGCTCTACCTCGCCCCCGAGCGACTGATGACCGATCGCATGCTCTCCGCCCTCTCCCGGCTGCCGCTCGGGCTCGTCGCGGTGGACGAGGCGCACTGCATCTCGCAATGGGGCCATTCCTTCCGCAATGAATATCTCGGCCTCGGCCGGCTGCGCGAGATCTTCCCCGGCGTGCCGCTGGTGGCGCTCACCGCCACCGCCGACAAGGCGACGCAGGGCGACATCGTCGAGCGGCTGTTCGGCGGGCAGGCGCGGGTGTTCGTCTCCGGCTTCGACCGGCCGAACATCTTCATCGGCATGGAGGAGAAGAAGGACCCGGCCCGGCAGATCGAGAGCTATGTGAAGGCGCGCCCGCGCGTGCCCGGCATCATCTACCGCATCTCGCGCAAGAAGGTGGAGGAGACCGCCGAGCGCCTGGTCGCCGCCGGCGTGCGGGCCCTGCCGTACCATGCCGGCCTCACCCCGGAGCAGCGCGCCGCGCATCAGGAAGCCTTCCTCGCCGAGGACGGCATCGTGATGGTGGCGACCGTCGCCTTCGGCATGGGCATCGACAAGTCGAATGTCCGCTACGTGCTGCATGCCGACGCGCCGGGCAGCCTCGAGGCCTATTATCAGGAGATCGGCCGCGCCGGCCGCGACGGCCAGCCCTCCGAGGCGCACCTGCTCTATTCCGGTGGCGACATCGCCACCCGCCGCCGCTTCATCGACGAGGAGCAGTCCTCGCCCGAGCGCAAGCTGGTGGAGGCCCGCCGGCTCGACGCCATGGTCGGCTTCTGCGAGGCGGTCACCTGCCGTCGTGCGGTGCTGCTCGGCTATTTCGGCGAGCGCGCCAAGGCCTGCGGCCATTGCGACGTCTGCCGCGATCCGCCCAAGGTGGTTGACGCCTCGAAGCAGGCCGAGCTGGTGCTGCGCCTCGCCCGCGCCACCGGCGAGCGCTACGGCGCCGCCTATCTCGCCAGCGTCGTCACCGGCCAGCGCTCGGACCAGGTGTGCGGGCGCGGTCATGACCGGCTCGCCGATTTCGGCGCCGGTGCCGACCGACCGGCCACCGAGTGGCGCGCCTTGCTGCGCCAGCTGGTCGCCACCGGCGCCCTGCATGCCGATGTCGAGCGCTTCGGCGCGCTCCAGCTCACCGATCACGGCAAGGCGATCCTCGCCGGCACCCGCGCCTTCACCCTGCGCGCGCCCTCGAAGGTGAAGCGCGACCGCTCCAGCCGCGCGGAGGCGCCCGAACTCGCCCCCGCCGAAGCCTCGCTGCTGGCCAAGCTGAAGGCGCTGCGCCGCGAGTTGGCGGCCGAGCGCGGCGTGCCGGCCTATGTCGTCTTCGCCGACCGCACGCTGGAGGAGATGGCGGTGGAGCACCCGCGCACCCGCTCCGAGCTCGGCGGCATCAAGGGTGTCGGCGCCGCCAAGCTGGAAGCCTTCGGCACGGCGTTTCTTAAGATTCTCAAAGAATTCTCTTAGAATTCTCTAAGAATTCGCCCGCGACATTTTCGCCGTTCAAAGGAGTTCACGACGGCCGATTCCGCTCCTAGACTGGTTGGCAACGGGCGAGAAACGTCCGCAACGTCAACTGTTCCGGGATGGAAGCGATGAAGTTCGAACTCCTCACCATGGCCGTGGCCGCGGCCACCCTCGCCGTCGGCGCCTCCGGCGCGCAGGCGCACGGCCCGACCCGCCAGAAGGTCAGCGAGACCATCGTGATCAACGCCGCGCCGGCCAAGGTCTGGGAAGTGGTCGGCAATTTCCAGGATGGCGGCTGGATTCCGGTGGTCGACAAGACCGAGGGCACCGGCGGCAACGCGGCCGGCGCCAAGCGCACCCTCACGCTGAAGAACGGCGCGACGGTGGTCGAGGAAGTCGCCAAGCTCGAGCCGGAGAAGATGACCCTGATGTACCGCATCGATCAGGTCGACGTGAAGGTGCTGCCGGTCACCAATTACTCCTCCTGGCTGATCGTCACCCCGGAGGACGGCGGCGCCAAGTCCAAGGTCGAGTGGCGCGGCGCCTTCTATCGCGGCTATCCCAATAACGACCCGCCGCCGGAGCTGAACGACGAGGCCGCCATCGCCGCCGTGACCGGGCTCTACAAGGCCGGCCTCGACGGTCTGAAGAAGAAGATCGAAGGCGGCAGCTGAAACCGGCGGCGCGTCGCAAGCGCCGTCACCTTCCATGCCCCTCCGCCTGCCGGCGTCGCCGGTGGCATCGAAATCCTTTCTCCCTTGAAAGAGGGAGAAAGGAAACGGACATCGGAGGCGCACCGTGCACCTGCCGCTGGAGGCGCCTCTTTGCAACTCCCCCGCCGGCCAGCCATGCCCTCTCCCGCACGGAACCCGATTCTCGCCGGACCTTGCCCTCGACAAGAGCAGCATCGGGCACATCCGATGTTGGTGGAGGGCCAGAGCAGGGGCTTTCCGGGTTGCGGTCGGAGGGCCGCCGACCCGTTGCGTGGACTGCCTCGCCGCCGACACCGGCGCCCTTCGGTTTGGGCATGGCCGGACTCGAGCTGGGAGGAAAAGAGCGCAGCGCCGAAACGGCGATGGCTGGCGAGCCCTTCAGGCGGGCACGGTTTCTCCGAGCCCCGGCCCTCTCGCTCCGGGATTGGCGCACGGCGAGCAACATGCCGGCGAGCCGGCGCGGTACGCGGCAGCGGCGCCGATTTGACGCCACGTGGGAATCCCGTAGCGAAGGCCTCTCGGGCCGCAAGGATCGGCTTCATATGCCGCGCCGGATCGGAGGCGATGCGTCCCTGCCCATTCACTCTCGTTTCCTCCCCGTGAGGCCACAGGGCACGAGGGACCGGCCCCGGGGCACCGTCGAATCCCCGTGGATATCAATCGAGACAGACGGAACGCCCACTCCATGCCGCATCCGACGCTGAGAAGCACGCATCCCCTCGCCGCCCCCGCCCCTCGGCGGAGACGGGCACGGTTCGCCCTTCCGATATCGGCGGCGGTCATCGGCACCCTTCTTGCCGCGCCCGCCCATGCCGACGAAGCCTTCGTCACCTCGCAGCCGGCGGAAACCCTCTCCGTCGTCGATCTGCCGACCGGCAAGGTCGTCGCCACGCTGAAGATCCCCGGCAAGCCGGCCGGCATCGCGGTGAGCCCGGACGGTGCCCGCGCCTTCGTCACCTCGCCGGACGGCAAGGCGCTCACCATCCTCGACGCCGCCAGCCGCACGGTGCAGCACCGCGTCGAGGTCGGCGGCGGCCCGCTCGGCGTCGCCGTGCACCCCTCCGGCAGCCCGGCCTATGTCGCCGACTGGTACCTGCACCGCATCGTCGCGGTCGACGCGGCGAGCGGCAGCATTGCCGGCGAGGTGCAGGTCGGCGAGTCCCCCTCCGGTCTCGCCGTCACCCCGGACGGCGCGCTGCTGCTCTCCGCTGATCGCGATTCCGATGCGGTGAGCTTCATCGATACCGCCAGCCTCGCGCGCACCGGCTCGGTGAAGGTCGGCACCCGGCCGTTCGGCGTCACCATCGACGCCGAAGGCCGGCGCGCCTACACCGCCAATGTCGGTTCCGACGATGTCAGCATCATCGACATCGCCGCCCGCACGGTCGTCGCCACGGTGAAGGTCGGCCAGCGGCCCTATGCGGTGGCGCTGGCGAAGGGCCGGGCCTTCGTCACCGACCAGTACGCCTCGACGGTCTCCGTCTTCGATACCGCGACGCTGCAACCCCTCGCCACCATCCCGCTCGGCGACTACCCGGAGGGCATCGCGGCGAGCCGCGACGGCGCCTTCGTCTATGTGGCGAACTGGGAGGCCAACACGCTGAGCGTCATCGACGTTGCCACGCTCAAGGTGGTCGCCGATATCGACGTCGCCGACGGCCCGCGCGCCTTCGGCGCCTTCATCCGGCGCACGCCCGATTGAGTGCGGCGCCCAACGCCCCGCCCATCGGCGAGCCGGCCAAGTAATGATCCCCCGGCCTAGGCAAGCGGTCCGGCGGGTTTATGATATCGGGACGACCGGGACGGCAAAGGTGCGCGGCGATGGACGAGGAATTCTGGCAGGGCAAGTGGCGGCGCGGCGAGATCGCCTTCCACGAGGCCGACGGCAACCCGTTGCTGCGGCGCTATCTTCCCGCCCTCCATCTGCCGGCCGACAGTCGCCTGCTGCTGCCGCTCTGTGGCAAGACCCGCGACATTTCCTGGCTGCTCGGGCAGGGCTACACAATCATCGGCGCCGAACTTAGCCGGCTCGCCATCGAGCAGCTATTCGCCGAACTCGGCATGGTGCCGCATGTCACCCCGGCCGGGCCGCTGGAGCGTTTCGAGGCCGGACGGCTCACCGTGTTCGTCGGCAATTTCTTCGATCTCGACCGCCACGTCCTCGGCGAGGTCGACGCGGTCTATGATCGGGCGGCGCTCGTGGCGCTCCCCGAGGCGATGCGCGCGCGTTATGCTGGCCATCTCGTCCACCTCGCCCGTGCCGCGCCGCAGCTGCTGATCGCCTTCGAGTACGACCAGTCGCAGCTGGTCGGGCCGCCCTTCGCGGTGCCGGAGGCGGAGGTGCGACGGCACTACGGCGGCGCCTACCATGTCACCGAGGCCGGTCGGCACGAATTAAAGGACGGGCTGAAGGGCCTGAAGCCGGCGCACGAGATCGTCTGGCTGATGCGCCCGCGCTGAGATCCGGGTCGGCATGGCCGCTGGCCCGGAACAGCGCCGCTCAGAACACCAGCCAATAGCCGATCAGCGCCACGGCCGCGAGCACGACCAGTCCCAGCGGGCCGTGCCACCAGCGACGGCCCGGCTGGCGGCCACCGCATTTGGGGCATAGCGGCGCATTGTCGGCGACCGGCTGGTGGCCGCAGTGTCGGCAGGATGTGATCGCCATGGCCGGCTCTAGGATTGCGAAGGAGAGGCTTGGCCTATTTAACCAGATACCTGCCAAAGCGGTAGCCGAGAAAGCGGAACCGGCTCCCTCAGATCGCGTAGTCGCCGGTCTGGTGTGCCGAGGGCGCGCGGCAATCGGTGCCGGGGGCGCCATCGGCGAACAGCCGCGCCCGCTCCAGCCGAACCGCCACCTTCTCGCCGACCGGCACCCGCGCGGAGGGAGCGATATCGGCCTCGAACAGCGCGTTGCCGACCTCCAGCTCCAGCCGGCGAATGGCGCCGTGGCGACGGAAGCCGCGCACCACCCCCGGCAGGCCCGGCGTGCCGGCAAGGCCGATGGCGATGTCGTGCGGGCGCACATAGAGCAGCGCCGGCCCGTCCGGCACCGGCGACTTCGGCGCGGCGATCGGCGTGTGGCCGGCAAAGGCGGTCCCGTCCTTCACCTGCACCTCGATGCGGCTGGATTCGCCCATGAAGCCGAACACCGCCGCCGAGGCCGGCCGGTCATAGACATCGTCCGGCGTGCCCACCTGCTCGATCTTGCCCTTGCCCATCACCACCACCCGGTCGGCAAGTTCCAGCGCCTCTTCCTGGTCGTGGGTGACGAACAGCGTGGTATGGCCGGTGCGGTCGTGCAGCTCGCGCAGCCACTTGCGCAGCTCCTTGCGCACCAGCGCGTCGAGCGCGCCGAAGGGTTCGTCGAGCAGCAGAACCTTCGGCTCGATCGCCAGCGCCCGGGCGAGCGCCACGCGCTGCCTCTGACCGCCGGAAAGCTGTGCCGGAAAGCGCCCGCCAAAGGCCTCCAATTGCACCAGCGCGAGCAGATCGGCCACCCGCTTCTTGATCTCCGCCTCGCTGGGCCGCTCGGCGCGCTGGCGCGAGCGCAGGCCGAAGGCGACATTGTCGGCCACCGTCATGTGGCGGAACAGCGCGTAGTTCTGGAACACGAAGCCGATGCCACGCCGGCGCACCGGCACCTGCAAGGCATCCTCGCCGTTGAACATCACCCGGCCGCGGCTGGGCTGCTCCAGCCCGGCGACGATGCGCAGCAGCGTCGTCTTTCCCGAGCCCGAAGGGCCCAGCAGAGCCACCAGTTCGCTCGGCTTCACGTCGAGCGAGATGTCCGACAGAGCCGGCGTACCGCTGCCGAAATCCTTGCCCACATGCTCGATGCTCACCGCGACGGTCATCAATTCACTCGTTATCGACGTGATTAGTAGAATTATCCGCAACCTACATGAAAAATTGGCGATGTGAAGCCTCTCCGGCAACCGCTCCGGGGCCCATAGGCGCCGCCGGCCGGCTCTGCTAAGCCGAGGAACGGCCCCGTCCGCCGCCCTGCCGGCCGGGCCGCCGAGACCACGCGGAACACGACGACGCAGACCAAGATCACGCAGACCAAGACCACTCACGCCATAAGCACGCGCACCATGACCGAGCCCGCCTCCCCCATCCTCGACCTTGCCGGCCTGACCCCGGTCCCGGCCGGCAAGGTCGCCGCCATCGTCACCTTCCTGGAGATGCGCGCCCGTCCGGCGCCGCTGCGCGAGCCCGAAGGCCACGGCCTTCAGGTGCTGCGGGTGGAGCGGCCGGATCCCGGCTGGTATCGCGCGCTGTTCCGCCGCATCGGCGAGGAGTGGCTGTGGTTTTCGCGCCTGCGCCTGTCGGATGCCACGCTGGCGGCCATTCTCAACGACCTGGCGGTGGAGGTGCATGTGCTAAAGCGCGGCACGGAGGAGATCGGCCTGCTGGAGCTCGACTGGCGGGTGCCCGGCGAGGCCGAGCTCGGCTTTTTCGGCCTGGTTCCGGAAGAGACCGGCGCCGGGGCCGGCCGCGTGCTGATGAACCGGGCGACCGATCTGGTCTTCGCGCGTCCGCTCGACCGCTTCTTCGTGCACACCTGCACGCTGGATCACCCGGCGGCGGTCGGCTTCTACATGAAGGCGGGGTTCGTGCCGGTCGGGCGGGCGGTGGAGATCGCCGACGATCCGCGGCTCGACGGCACCATCCGCCGCGACGCCGCGCGTCACTTTCCGGTGATCGACTAGTCGAGCGGCGCGGCGCCGGCGATCGGGCCGGCGCTGTCGCGCAAAACCTTGCGGGCGAAGCTTCTCAGGCCAGCGCGGCGGTGGAGCGGGCGCGGCGGCTGCCGGCCGGGCGCGCGACCTCGACGGCCTCCAGCCCGCGCTCGCGCTCGCCGAGCGCCTCGACCTTCTTCAGTTCGTCGAGCGCCGCGTCGAGCGCCGCGCGGGCCTCGTCCAGCTGGCCCTTCAGCTCGTCGGCCGAGCGGCGCAGGTTGTCGCGGCGGGTGGCGGCGGCGCGCGCATAGGTCGGGTAGGCGAAATGGCTGGTATCGCTGATGCCGGCGCGGTTTTCCTCCGCGAGGATCTCGCGGTCGAGGTCGCGCGCCATGCGGTCGAAATCGGCGATCATGCCGTCGATCTGCGCGAAATGACGGCGCTTCTCCTCGGCCTGGAACCTCTTCAGGCGAATGACGGTATCGAGCGACTTCATGCCGGCGTTACTCCGCTTGTCGGGCCGGAGCGGCCTGCCGGCGCCCGGTGGCGCCGACACCGGGCGCCCGGGTCGAGCCGCCCTTTACGCGGCGGCACGGGCATCTTCGCGTGCAGAGGTTGCCGCTTCCTTACATTTTCGGGGGGAAAGCGGCGCCGGCACGTTATTCAGGCGCCTTTCCAGGGGTTTGGAAACGATTTGTTTACCGGCTCCATTAATGATCGTTCATGTCCGGTGTGATCCGGTGCCTTGGCGCGAAAGCCGAGTCGCCAGATTCACTTAAGCGCATTTCTTAAGATTCGGCTTGAGACAGTCGGTCGCAAAAATTCTGGTTCCTTGCCAGCCGCTTGTGGGAAGACTCGAAGAAAATTCGTGGCTACCGCTTGTGCTGGGGAATCCGGTTTTGTTACCCATTGGATCGTAGTTGACGAATCGGTGTGCCGAGCCGGGCGCGGGGTTGGGGTGACGCTCGGAACGGGAGTTGTCCGATTGTGCGCTGAAACCCCGGGGGCCGTGGCGAGGGAAGGGGATTGGCATGCGCGTCTTGCTCATCGAGGACGACCGCGCGACCGCGCAGAGCATCGAATTGATGCTCAAGTCCGAGAGCTTTAACGTCTACACGACGGATCTCGGCGAAGAGGGCGTCGACCTCGGCAAGCTCTACGACTACGACATTATTCTGCTCGATCTGAACCTGCCGGACATGTCCGGCTATGACGTTCTGAAAGGGCTTCGGGTCGCCAAGGTGAAGACGCCGATCCTGATCCTCTCCGGCCTCGCCGGCATCGAGGACAAGGTGAAGGGTCTCGGCTTCGGCGCCGACGACTATCTCACCAAGCCGTTCCACAAGGACGAGCTGGTGGCGCGCATCCACGCCATCGTGCGCCGCTCCAAGGGGCATGCGCAGTCGGTGATCACCACCGGCGACCTGGTGGTGAACCTCGACACCAAGACCGTCGAGGTTGGCGGTGCCCGCGTGCACCTCACCGGCAAGGAGTACCAGATGCTGGAGCTCCTCTCGCTGCGCAAGGGCACGACGCTGACCAAGGAAATGTTCCTCAACCATCTCTATGGCGGCATGGACGAGCCGGAGCTGAAGATCATCGACGTCTTCATCTGCAAGCTGCGCAAGAAGCTCGCCAATGCGTCGAGCGGCCACAACTTCATCGAGACGGTGTGGGGTCGCGGCTACGTGCTGCGCGAGATGGGCGAACAGGAACAGCGCATCCCGGCCTGATCCGGCCGCTGCCTCCCCCGACATCCCCGTCCCGACAAGAAGCCCCGCCGCTCGGCGGGGTTTTGCTTGTGGCACCCTCCCCCGCCAGACCCGCGCCGGGGCGGTGCCGGGTCAATGCCGCATGGCGCTGACCACGATAGCCCGCAGCCGCCCCTCGATCGCCCCCGGCCCGAAGCGCGCCTTCAGCGCCGGCACCACCGCATTGGTCACTTCCTCGAGCCGGCCCGGCGCGCGCGCCTCGATCTCGCCGCGCAGCGGCGTGCCCTGGCAGAAGGCGACGGCGAGGTCGCGGGCCGAGTGCGCCCGGCCGACATGGCTCACCACCGCGGCGGTGAAGCCGGTCAGTCCCGCGCCCGACACGTCCTCATGCAGCCGGTCGAGGCTGGAATAGCCGTGCGGCGTGCGCTCCATGAACAGCGGCGGATCCTCCGGAAACAGCGCCGTCAGCGCCTCGGTCACCGCCAGGCCGAAATCATTGGCGGCGAGCCGGTCCCACACGTTGAAGATCAGCGTCCCGCCCGGCGCCAGCACCCGGCGTACCTCCCGGAAGCCCTGCAGCTTGTCGGGCAGGAACATCACGCCGAACTGGCAGATCACGGCGTCGAACATGCCGTCGCCGAACGGCAGCGCCATGGCGTCGGCCTGCCGCCAGTCGATGCGCGGATCGTGGATGCCGCGCGCCGCCACTTCCAGCATCGCCGGGTTGAGGTCGGTGGCGGTGATATGCGCCTGCGCCGGCAGGCGTTCGGCGAAGGCGCGGGTCGCCGCGCCGGTGCCGGCGGCGGTTTCCAGCACCCGATAGGGCTCCAGCGCCGCCACGCGCGCCGCGAGATCGGCGGCGAACGGCGCGAACAGGATCGGCACCAGCAGCCTTTCGTAGATGTCGGGAATGGCGCCGGCGAAAACGCTGTCATTTCCAGGCATGGCGGCCTCCGTAGCCTCCACTCCCCACCCGCGGGAGGCATCATAGCACGGCCACCCGCAGCCCGTCCGAGGCGCCTTCAGGCCTGTCGGGCCGGCGGCCCGGCTGGACCGCCCGCGTGCCGCAAACGTGAATGGCCGGGCAGTGCCCGGCCATTCGTTGCAGGGATGGCGGAGGTGCATGGGTAGAGACCGCCGGCACCGTGGCCCCCGGTCGTGCTGTCCCCGACGCTCGGGCGGCTCGCACCGCGCAACCGCCGAGGTCAGGGTGAGATCATCACGCGGGGGTCGTCACTTGCCCTTCTTGGCCAGCCAGGCCTTGAGGAAGGCGATCTCGCTTTCCTGGGCCTTGATGATCTCCTCGGCGAGCTTGCGCAATTCGGGATCCTTTCCGTACTGCAGCTCGATCTTCGCCATGTCGATGGCACCCTGGTGGTGCGGGATCATGCCCTGCGCGAAGTCGACATCGGCATCGCCGGTCATCGGCATCGACATGCCCTGGTGCATGTGGGCGTTGGCGGCCTCGAAGGCCTTGGCGGACGGGCTGTCGCCGCCGGCCATGTGCGCGATGTGGTCCATGCCGGGCATCGTGCCCTGATTCATGGTGCCGTGGCTCATGCCGGGCATGGTGGAGGACTGCGCCAGCGCCGGCGCGGCAAGGACGAGAAGGCTGGCGGCGACGAGGCCACCCGTGAGCGTCTTGTTCATGAGAGAGTTCCTGAAAGGGATCGGGACGCGCCCCGGCATGCGGCCGGCCGGCGCGAGCACAGCTCGATCGGCGTTCAGGCGTGTCGCGGCGGCGGGTCCGGCCGGGCGAGGCCGGTGCCGGACAGCGGTCGCGCCGGGCCGGCGGCGAGCGGCGCCGCCACGGCGAGCGGCACGACGAGCTGGGAAGCCGCGAGCGGCGGCACCATCAGGCAGGTGAGCACGCAGCACAGATGCGACAGGGCCGCCCCGCCCTCATGCGGCGCGACGGTCGAGGCGACAGCGGCCGTGTACGAAACGCTGGCGACCGAAACGCTGGCGACCGAAACCTTGGCAAGCGCCGCCTCGGCCTGCGCGGCGACGCCTTCGTGGCAGGGCATCGCCCCGGCCGCCGTACCGGTCTGGCTCATCATGCCGATCTGCGCGCCCATCGCCTGCGCGGCCGTCACCGGCCCCGTCAGGGTAAAGGCCAGCGCGATCAGCGCGGCGATCAGTCTCGCAAGGGCGATCCGGCGCATTGCCAAGAGGGAAGGTTCCACGTCCTGCTTCGGTCGATGGTGAGACTAGCACGGATGCACCCGCCGGGTCGTCTCTCGACGTTGCCGCCGTTCACGAAGCCGCGCGCGGTCCCCAGCCGAGGCCGGCGGCGATCAGCCGGGGCGTGTCGCCCGGCGGCAGGTGGCCGGCGAAGCCTTCCAGCCGGCCCGGCCGCCCCGTCAGCGCCAGGCACAGCGTCGCCGGCGGCGGCGGGGCGGTCGGCACGCCATAGGCGCCGACATCGTAGATTGCCACGTCGAAGCGGCCGGCGGTCAGTTCCAGCGCCCGCGCATGGTCGGCGAGCGAGACATGGTGGCCGAGCGCCCGCACCAGCGCCTGCATCTGGGCGCGTGCCGGCGTGTCGTTCATCACCAGCAGCACCCGCGCCACCGGGCGCTCGACCGCGCTGCGGCCGGGCTCCAGCACCGGGTAGCTCTGGCCGTCGGCGACGAGGCGCTGCTTGAGGCCGGCGACATCCACCCGCCCCTCCGGCGCGAGGCCGAGCACCGCCTCGACCGGCACCGGCGTGCCCTCGCGGCCGAGACGCAGCAGGTAGGAACGGCCGGCGATCTCGCCGGGGCAACGGATCGCCTGCAGGGCGGAAAGGCTCACCGCTTCCGGCGCATGGCCGGGGCGACGCACCAGGAGATGCGCTTCCGGCGCCGCCGGGGCGGCCTTGCGGCCGAACACGCCGATGGTCATGTCGAGGATCGCCGCCTGCCGCCCGTCGGCGAGGCGGGCGACGCCGCCGATCAGCTCGGCGCAGGAGGAAGAGAAGCGGCTGCGCCAGTCGTCCGACATCAGCTGGATCTCGGCGCGGGCCTGCATCGGCTCGTCGTCGATCAGCGCGGTCGCCCGCACCTTGCCTTCGGTACCGAACAGCACCAGCGCGCCGCGCTCCGGCGCCGTCGCGGTGGCAAGGCCGAGCCGGGAGGCCAGGCGGATCAGCGGCAGGCCGGAAGTGCCGAGCGTACCCTTGCCGGCCATGCGGGCCAGTTGCTCGAAGCGGGCGCGGCCCAGCGGCATCACATTGACGACGCGCGAGGACGGCAGGGCGAAGCGCATGCCGCCGAGGCGGAACACCAGCACGCCGATCGTGGCCTCCTCGCGCGCCGGCAACGGGCCTTGCGCGCCGGCGATGGCGCGGGCGGGAGAGGCGAGCGGGGCGAGGGATTCGATCGGCGACATGACGGAACCGGCCACTCTTAGCGGAAGCGAAACTCCCTTTCGGGGGTATCGCCGAGTGTGCGCCGGTCAACGTTAACGGCTTCTGAAGATCGCGGACCGAGGGTCAGCCCAGCCGCGCAGGGGCCGCGTTCAGGCCGCCACCGCCTCGATCAGCACCGCCTCGCCATCCATGGCGAAGGTGATGGCGACCCCGACCTCGCGGGCGAGCAGGCCGGTATAATGCGGCTGGATGGCATGGGCGTCGACCTGCCCGTCCTCCGGCACCTGCCCGGCGAGCAGGGTGGGCAGGTGCGCGGGAATGCGCGCATGGCTTCCCTCGGTACGCAGCCGGAAGCCGTCATCGCTGCCGGCGACATGGATGCGCCCGCCGCGGGGAATGGTCGCGCCGGCGACCAGCAGCAGGTTGAGCAGCAGCTTCACCCGGTTCTTCGGCAGCAGCGCGCGAGGCACCTGCCAGTCGAGGCTGGTGCGGTCGTCCTGGATGAAGCCGCGCGCGACGTTCTCGGCGTCGCCGGTGTCGATCTGCGCCCCCGCCGAGCCGGCGGCGCCGAAGGCCAGGCGGCAGAACTGCAGCCGGGCCGAGGCCTGGCGCGCGCTCTTGGCGATCAGCTCCAGCGCGAACTGCTTCATCGAGGGATCGTCCTCGTCCTCCAGCACCTCCAGCCCGTTGACGATGGCGCCCACCGGGCTGATCACGTCGTGGCACACGCGCGAGCACAGCAGCGCGGCGAGGTCGAGCTTGTCGAGGTCGATGGCGGTCGTCATCGCGGCTCCGTCACGGCAAGGCGAAAGGACAGGCCCGCCCGCGAATCGCAGGGCATGCGGCGCGAGCGGATCAGGAGGCGGTGATACACCGCACCCGCCGCCGCGCCAACCGCAAGCCGGCAACCGGGAGCCTCCAACCGCCATCCGGTGGCGTGCGCGACGGGTATGCGGCGATCACGAAGCGCCGGGCGGAAGCAGCTCTGCCTTCCTGTCGCCGCGCCGCGTGTTAATGATACGTTGGGATTCGCCCGTCCACCGTCTCCCGCGAGCCGCACGATCCACACATCAGACGTCAGCCCGTCGCCAATGTGAGACCGCCCATGCCGACCTTGCGCGCCCTTCTCGCCTGCCTGTCGCTCCTGGTGCTGCCTGCCCTCGCCTCCCCGGCGGCGGCGCAATACCAGCAGCAGCCGCAACAGTCCGGCGGCACCTATTCCACCGACGAGCTGGTCTCACGCGGCCACGGCTTCTTCGGTGAGGTCTCGCGCGGCCTCGCCTTGTCGATCGAGAAGGCGGTCGGCCAGTGGGGCCAGCCCAATGGCTACATTCTCGGCCAGGAGGGCGGCGGCGCCTTCGTCGGCGGCCTGCGCTACGGCGAGGGCACGCTCTATACCCGCAACGCCGGCGACCTGAAGGTGTTCTGGCAGGGGCCCTCGCTCGGATGGGACTTCGGAGGCGACGGCGCCCGCACCATGATCCTGGTGTACAACCTCAATTCCATCAACGACATCTTCCGGCGCTTCGGCGGCATTTCCGGCTCGGCCTATTTCGTCGCCGGCTTCGGCATGACCGCGCTGGCCAGCGACAATATGGTGGTGGTGCCGATCCGCTCCGGCGTCGGCGTCCGCCTCGGCGCCAATATCGGCTATCTGAAGTTCACCCCCAACGCGACCTGGAATCCCTTCTGAGCCGTCCGGCGCGCAGGCGCGATGACCCGGCGCATCCGCAAGAATTGACGGCCCGAGCCCCGGCCGGGAGGTTCCGCACGGCGGCATTCCCTCCTAGAGTGGCGTTTCCGGACCGGCGGCGTCGGGCGCCGGGGCGCATCGGTCCGCCGGGGCGGAGAGTGGCCGGATCGTCGGAAAACGTTCTGGTTTCAAGGGGCTGGAGCGTGGCCCCGACGCAAGGGTCTTTCAACGTTTGCGGAACATGCTCCAGTGTCGGCGCGGCTTGTGCGCCCTGGTACCGCGTAGAGGATGAGGTCGCCGCATGATCGAAGCGGTCATGTATGCCGCCATCGGCTTCCTGACGGCGACCCTGCTCGCCCTGCTGATCCTGCCGGCCGTGTGGCGGCGGGCGGTGAGGCTGACGCGCCGTCGCGTCGAGAACGCCATTCCGGTCACCCTCGCCGAGATCCAGGCCGACAAGGACCAGCTGCGCGCCGTGCACGCCGTCGAGATCCGCCGCCTCGAGCGCGAGGTCGACCGGCTCTATGCCCGCACCGCCGGCCAGTGGGAGCAGCTCGTCGCGCAGGATGGCGAGTTGCTGGCCCGCGCCGGCGCGCTCGCCGATGTCACCGCCCGCCTCGAGGCGCTGCAGGCCCGCGAGAGCGAGCTCGCCGCCCATGACAGCCGGCTCGCCGCCGATCTGTCCGAGCGCGCGGCGCAGCTGGACGAGACCCGCGCGGTGCTCGACACCACGCAGACCGCGCTCGCCGCCACCCGCCGGACGCTCGACGACACCGCCTCCCGCGCCGGCGGCCTCGAAGTCGACAACACCGCGCTCACCGAACTGCGCGAGACGCTGAAGGGCCGGGTCGCCGATCTCGACCGCCATCTCGCCACCACCTCCACCCATCTCGCCGAGGACCGCATGCGGCTGCGCGACAGCGAGGAGGCGCTCGCCGCCGAGCGCGCGCGCGCGGCCGACCTCGCCATCCGCCTCGCGGCGCTGCAAGGCGAGTTCGAGGCTGCCTCCGCGCGAGCCGAGGTGCAGTCCACCGACTTCGCCGCGCTGCGCATCGAGGCCGACAGCCTGTCGGACCGCACCCGCAAGGCCGAGGCGCGCCGCGACGAGGCGATCCGCGAGGCCGACCGCGCCACCGCGAGCGCCCGCGCCGCGCAGGAGCAGGCCGAGGCGGAGGCCCGGCAGTCCGGCGATATGGCGCGCATGCTGCGAGCGGAGATGGACATGCTGGAGGGCGCGCTCGCCAAGGCGCGCGCCGAGCGCGGCGAGTTGCAGGCGCGGCTGGATACCCGCGTCGGTGCCACGGGTCCGGAAGGCGACACGACGCAGGAGCACGACGCTGCCGCGCTGCGCGCCCGCATCGGCGAGATCGGCGCCGAAGTGGCCGCCATGGTGGCGGCGCTGGAAGGACCCGGCTCGCCGATCGAGGCCATTCTCGCCGCCAACCCGCCCACCAGCGGCGCACCGCTGCTCGCCGACCGCATCCGCGAATTGCAGCAGCAGGCCCGGCAGCAGCAGCCGCGGCAGCCGGGGGCGGCGCTCTCCCCGGTCACCCTGGTGCCGCCGGACCGCGCGGTAGCGGAATAGGGATACCCGGACAGCGGCCTCAGGCGACCGGCGTCAGCACCGCGCGGCCGCCGAAATGCGCCTGCAGATTGTCGATGACGAGACCGAGGGTCGCCTTTGCCGCCTCCGGCGCGCGGCCGGCGATATGCGGCGTCAGGATGATGTTGTCGAGCCCGATCAGCTCCGGCGGAATATCCGGCTCGCCTTCCACGACGTCGAGGGCCGCCCCGGCAACGCGACCCTGCCGGAGCGCCGCGATCAGCGCCTCAGTATCGACCACGCTGCCGCGGGCGATGTTGATGAGGAAGCCGTCCGGCCCGAGCGCATCGAGCACGCCCTCGTCCACGAGATGCCGCGTCGTGGCTCCGCCCGGCGTCGCCACGACCAGGAAATCCGACCACGCGGCCAGCTCCCGAACGGAAGGCAGGTAGAGCCAGTCCGAACCTTCCCGCGCCGTTCGGCTGTGATAGGCGACCGGCATGCCGAAGCCGGCAGAGCCGCGCCGGGCGATCTGCTCGCCGATCGTGCCGAGGCCGAGAATGCCCAGCTTCTTGCCGGAGATCGTCGGGCGGAGCTGGCGCGCCCCCGTCCAGCCGCCGCGTCGCACCGCCGCGTCGGCGCTCACCAGTCCCCGCGCCGCCGCCATCAGCAGCGCCATCGCGTGATCCGCGACGCAGGCCGCGTTGGTCCCCGGGCCATGGGTGACGACGATGCCGCGTTCACGGGCCGCCGCGAGGTCGATCCGCTCATAGCCGGCGCCAAGCGCGCAGATGATTTCAAGGTTCGGCAGCGCGGCGATGTCCCCCGCGCTGAGGCCGGTGGAACCATTGGTGAGCACCGCCCGCGCGTGCGGGGCCATCTCCCGGATATGGCGGGCCCGCGCGCGCAGGTCCGGCTCGACATCGACCTCAAAACCCGCCGCCTCCAGGCGAGACCTCCCCTCCTCGGCAATTTCGATGACGACGAGAAGCGGAATCGGCATGGCAGGCTCCTGAGACGGCGAACGGCAACGCTAGCGGCACTCTCGCACCGAACGCCGTGGACGAGCCATGCGAAATCGTCATGGCCGCTGCCGGGGTCTGCCCGCCGATTTTCGCTTGTTCGTCGCCGCGCACGGCCGGCAGCCGTCCGACGCCGGCGCTCGCGCCTCATGACACGACGCCGGACACAGGCTGGGAGCGTCGCTCAACCCAGCTTGCAACCCTTGATGATCTTTGCAATCGCGGCCTTCGATCCGCGCACGTTGAACGTGGTCTCGTGGTAGTTCTTGCCAAGCAAGGTCACGACCACCGCGACGGATGACCTGGCATCCCTGATCTTCTCGAAGAGACCGATCTCGGCATCCGCGATAACGAGGAGCTTGTCATCGACCGCATCGACGGTTCCATCCAGTTCGATGATCTCCCCCTTGTCGATCCGCGCACGCAATTTAGGGCCGACGACGTTCATGCCCCTCAGAGTGTCCTCATCCAGAACCTTCTCCGGGGTCGTGAAGACGATCTCGGTCGTATCCCCCTTGCAGCGCAGGCCAAGGCCATAGCGCCCCGACAGCGTCAGAGCGACGTGCATGGGCTCGTCATCGAACGCGCCGCCCTGACTTTGAGCGATCCACTGCGCCCTCGCGGCATTCAGCGATGCCACAACGAGGAATGCCGTCAAAAACAATCTGAACATGAGCGCCCCCATCTTTGGGGCACTGTAATACCGCAACGAAAGAAGGTGAACCGGCGCTACGCATCAACCGGAGGATGAGCGACGACGCGACGGATCGCCGGATACGGCGCCCCCGCACCGCTCAGCTGCCGCCCCGCCTGCCGGATCAGTCTACCGGAACGACCCGCCCCTCACACGAATTCGCGCGTCAGCTCCACATAGGCCCGCGCCCGGGCTTCCGGGTGTTCGTTGAGCAGCACGTCGGTCACCACCGAGATGGCGTCGGCGCCGGCATCGAGCACGCCGCGGGCGCGGTCGAGATTGATGCCGCCGATCCCCACCAGCGGCAGATCGCCCACCAGCTTCTTCCAGCCGCGCACGCGCTCCAGCCCCTGCGGCTCCCACTTCATCTTCTTGAGGATGGTCGGGTAGACCGGCCCCAGCGCCACATAGTCCGGCTTCACCGCCAGCGCGGTGTCGAGCTCGCTCTCGTCATGCGTGCTGACCCCGAGCCGCAGCCCGGCGCGGCGGATCGCCGGCAGGTCCGCCTCGGCAAGGTCCTCCTGGCCGAGATGGATGAAATCGCAGCCGAGATCGATGGCCAGCTGCCAGTAGTCGTTGACGATCAGCTGCGCGCCGTAGCGCGTGCACACCGCCTTGGCCTCGGCGATCTCGCGCCGGAGCTCGTCCGCCTCCATGTCCTTGGCGCGCAGCTGCACCAGCTTCACGCCCTGCGGCAGCAGCCGGGGCAGCCAGCTGGCGCGGTCGACGATGAGGTAGAACGGGTCGAGCTTCATTTGGCGTCTTTCTTGGTTTTCCATGCGCCGGGGGCGGCGGTGCCGTCCCTCGGGCCTTGGTCGCTCCGACGGCTGGCGCCGGTGGCGGCGCCGGGTCGTGGCGCCATCGCCGATCCCGTCGTTCTAGCCGAAATGCGCCTGTCCCATCACCGGGGTCGAGGGAGCCGCCATGTCGCGCGCCTCCATCGGGTCGGCACGGAAACCCTCGCGGCCGGCCTCGATGGCGAGCGCGAAGGCGCGGGCCATCTTCACCGGGTCGCCGGCCTTGGCGACGGCGGTGTTGAGCAGCACCGCGTCATAGCCCAGTTCCATCGCCGCCGCCGCATGCGAGGGCACGCCGACGCCGGCATCGACCACCAGCGGGATGCGCGGGAAGTGCGCGCGCATCGAGCGCAGGCCGTAGGGGTTGTTCAGCCCGCGGCCGGAGCCGATCGGCGCCCCCCAGGGCATCAGCACCTCGCAGCCGGCGGCGATCAGCTTGTCGGCGACGATGAGGTCCTCGGTGGTGTAGGGGAACACCTGGAAGCCGTCGCGGACGAGGATCTTCGCCGCCTCGACGAGGCCGAACACGTCGGGTTGCAGCGTGTCGTCCTCGCCGATCACCTCCAGCTTGATCCAGGGAGTGTCGAACAGTTCGCGTGCCATCTCGGCGGTGGTCACCGCCTCCTTCACCGTCTTGCAGCCGGCGGTGTTGGGCAGCACCTTCACCCCGAGGTCGCGGATCAGCTGCCAGAAGCTCTGGCCGGATTTGGCGACGCCGGATTCGCGGCGCAGCGACACGGTGACGATCTCCGCCGCCGAGGCGCGGATCGCCTCCGCGAGGATCGCCGGCGAGGGATATTGCGCGGTGCCGAGCAGCAGCCGCGAATTCACCTTGGTGCCGTAGAACTCCACCGGGTCGGCGGTGGCCGTGGTCGATGTCATGGCGTCCATCTCAGCCTCCCTGCATGGGTGCGAGGATTTCCACCCGGTCGCCGTCGGCGATCGGGGTTGCGTCACGCTTCGCCTTGCGCACCATCGCCCCGTTCAGGGCGGTGGCGACGACGGCATCGGCATAGCCGAGCTCGGCGATGAGCCCGGCGAGCGTGGCGGCGCGGATCTCGGCCGCCTCACCATTCACGACGATCTTCATCCATCACCTCCGGGAAATAGGTCCCGTCGAAAGCCAGCTCCGCCGCGCGGCGCGCGAGCGCCGGCGCCAGCAGGAAGCCATGGCGGTAAAAGCCGTTCACGCGGATGGTCCGCCCGTGCCGGCGGATGCGCGGCAGGTTGTCGGGGAAGGCCGGGCGCACATCGGCACCGATCTCCACCACCTCCGCCTCGCCGAAGGCGGGGTGCAGCGCATAGACCGCCGAGAGCAGCTCCAGCAGCGAACGCCCGGTCACGCGCCCGCGCTCGTCATTCTCGATCGAGGTGGCGCCGATCATGAAATGCCCGTCGCCGCGCGGCACGATGTAGACGGGGATGCGCGGGTGCAGCATGCGCACCGGCCGCTTCAGTGAGATCTCGGTGGAGTACAGCACCAGCATCTCGCCCTTCACCCCCCGGAGGTCGGGGAGCACGTCGCGGGCGGCGAGACCGCGGCAGTCCAGCACCACGTCGGCCTCATCGTCCAATGCGGCGGAGGCATCGGCCGCATCGTACACCTCACTGGTCACGTCAGACTGGTAGCGGAAGGTAACACCATACTCGTTGACCAGCCGCCCGGTGAGCGCGGCCAGCGCCTTGCGCGGCTCGAGATGCGCCTCGGTGGGGAAGAACAGGCCCTGCTCGAAACGCCCCGCGAGATCGGGTTCCAGCGCGCCGAGACGAGCGCCGTCGATCCACTCATAGCCTTCGGTACGGCGGGAAAACCGTTTGAGATCAGGTAGATCGCGCGCCTGCGCGAGGACGAGGCTGCCCTCGGCCGGCACGTCCGGCACCTCGCGGCGCCAATAGTCGAGCGACTCGAAGCCCAGCTCCGCGACCAGCGGCTCGGCGCTCTCGCGCTCGCACCACGGCGCCAGCATGCCGCCGGCGAACCAGGAGCAGCCTTGCCCCGATCCGGATTTCCGTTCCAGAACAGTGACTTGCGCCCCTCGCTGCGCAAAGGCGTGCGCACAGGTCAGGCCCGCCACGCCGGCGCCGACAATGGTGACGCGCATCGCATTGGCGGCTCGCGCCGTCGCCGTTTCGTCATGATCGAGGATGATCGGATCGCTCATGCAGCCTCCCTCCGCCAGTCCAAACTGGATCAGGTTCAAAGGGTCGCCATGCTGCAAGAACACTCGAATACCGCGTTCCGCACCGATGGCCTCTCAGCCTCCTGACGAGGCTCCCCCGGATGCGGTTGATATAATCATTCGCCGGCGCGCTGTCACGCGGCGGTCGACAATATTCCGTTCAACCCTGGCGGGATGACAGTGCCACCACATTGTCGGCCGGCCGGTGCAGAACCTCGCTGAGCACCCGGTCGAGCGCGTCCTGGCCGAACGGCTTGGCGAGGCGCCGCAGCTGCGACTCCGCCCCTTCCGGCAATTCGGCGTAGCCGGTGCCGAGAATGACCGGAAATGACGGGAATCGCTCGCTTATTGCCGCGGCCAGCTGCAGGCCGGTCATGCCCGGCATCGCCTGGTCGGTCAGCACGACATCGAAGCTCTCGCCCTCGGCAAGCAGGGCCAGCGCCTCGCCGCCCGAGCTCGCCTCGACCACCCGGTAGCCGAGATCCTCGATCATCGCTGCGGTGGTGGAGAGCACGAGGGGATCGTCGTCGACCACCAGCACACGCCGCGAACCGTCCTCGCGCCGCGGCGAAGACGGCGGCGCGGCGAGCGCCTCTCCGGCGGCAACGCGCGAACCGGGGGCGATCGGCAGCAGGATGGAGGCGGTGGTCCCCTGCCCCGGCCGGCTGGTCAATGTCAGCCGGCCGCCGGATTGCGCCGCCAATCCATGCACCATGGCGAGGCCGAGGCCCGTCCCCTTGCCCACGCCCTTGGTGGTGAAGAAGGGTTCCGTGGCCCGCACCAGCGTCGCCTCGTCCATGCCGACGCCGGTATCGGCGACGCTCAGGCAGAAGAAGCTCGTCTCGCCCGCTTCCCCGGCACTCTCCACCTGGGTCTCGCCGGCGCTGATCACGATGGTGCCACCGGACGGCATCGCGTCGCGAGCATTCACCACCAGGTTAAGCAGCGCGAGTTCCAGCTGGTTGGCATCGACCATCGCCTTCGGCAGGCCCAGCGGGAAACGGGTCTCCACATTGATGGTGGGACCGATCGAGCGGCGCAGCAGGTCGGCCATGCTGAGCACCAGTTCCGGCACGTCGACCGGTTCCGGCTTGAGATCCTGCCGCCGGGCGAACGCGAGCATGCGCTGGGTCAAGGCCGCACCGCGCTGCGCCGCCTGCATGGTGTTCTCCAGCAGCGTCCTCAGGCGCTCGTCGTCATGGGCGCGGCGGCGGGCGAGCTCGAGGTTGCCGACGATCACCGCCAGCAGATTGTTGAAGTCGTGGGCGATTCCGCCGGTCAGCTGCCCCACCGCCTCCAGCTTCTGCGCCTGTCGCAAGGCCGATTCGGCGCGCCGGCGCTCGGTGACGTCGACGAGACCGCACAGGGTCTTGGTGAGATGGCCTTCGGCGTCCCGCTCGGCCACCGCCGACAGGACGCAGTCGATCTGGCGGCCATCCTTGGCGATCATCGTGTATTCCGCCTCGTGCAATTCGCCGGCGGACAAGAGGCGCGGCCAGTGCTCCTCGTTGCGATGACGGGCGGATTCCGCCGTCATGAAATCGGTCAGCGGCCGCCCCATGACCTCCTCCTCGCGATAGCCGAGAAGTTCGAGCCAGCTATGGCTCACCTGCTGGATACGACCGTCGGCCCCCAGCGAGTGCAAGGGCAGCGGCGTATGACGGTAGAGGTGGCGGAACCGCTCCTCGCTGTCGCGCACCATGGCCGCCGCGCGATCCGCCAGCACGCCGGAGCGGCGGTCATACATGACGGCCAGGATCGCCGTGAACAGGATCACCACGGTCGAGGCGGTCACGGCGGTTACCAACTGGCCGGCCTCGACCGCCGTACCCGCCGCCGGGGCCGGCACCGAGGCATCCGGCATCACGGAAAACCCGGCCATCGCCACGTAATGCATGCCGGAAATGCCGAAGCCGAGTGCGATCGCCGCCACCAGCCTTTGCGCGGTGGAGTGAAGGCGGAAGGCGATCCAGAGTGCGGCGGTGGAGGCGACGATGGCCACGAACACCGCCGCGACGACGTAAAGCGGCTGATAGCTCGTCTGCGCCTGCATGCGCATGGCGGCCATGCCGGTGTAGTGCATGCCGACGATGCCGAACCCCATCACGACGCCGCTCAGCAGCACCGCCCATCGATGGGCCCGCAGGCTGACGGCGTAGAACGCCGTGCCAGTGGCCACCAGCGCGACGAGAAAGGATCCCAGGGTCTGCAGGGTGTCGTAGGCGACCGGCATCGGCAGACGCAGCGCCAACATGCCGATGAAATGCATGGACCAGATGCCGCCGCCCAGAACGGCAGCAGCCGCGCACAGCCACCACCTTCGCGCCGCGCTGATCGCCGGCGGAATGCGGGTAGCCAGATCCAGCGCGGTATAGGAGGCCGCCATCGCAATGAAGACCGACAGGCCCATCAGCGCGACGTCATGCCCCAGGACGCCATGCATCTCCACTTTCGCCGAACTCCCACCAACTCCCCGGCAGCCGCTGCCGGCAACCTTGTTTCGTCGACCAATGCCCGCATACGCTTCCGGCCCGAACAACCCTCCGGCCGGGCCGCACGGAAGGTTGAGACGACGCTAGACGACGTTCAGTGCAGATAGCCAAGCAGCCAAAGAACCAGAATGATCGGCAGTGGAATGCCCAAGAGCCACAGAAGACCACCTTTGAACATGAATATCTCCCGTCGTGAATGTGACGAAGAAACATTCAGCCTGTGGTTCTGTTCCCACCGCGACGAAAATCCATCATCCTGAGCCCGACATGTCCATGACCCGCCCCAAGCCGGGCAAACGCCCGTCCGCCAATCCTGCCGAGATCAGCGGCCTTCTCGTCCTCGCCATCGCGGCCGCCGGCCTGCTGCTGTTCGCCTTCATCGCCGACGGCGTGCGCGAGGGCGAAACCCATGCCTTCGACGAAGCGATTCTCCTGTCGCTCCGCCAGGCCGGCAATCCCGCTTTGCCGATCGGCCCGCTCTGGTTGGAAATCGTGGTGCGCGACTTCACCAGCCTCGGCAGCACCACCGTGCTCGGCGTCGTCACCCTGCTGACCGCCGGCTATCTCGCGGTGGACGGCAAGCGTGGCGCCGCGCTGTTCATGCTGGTCGCCACCGGCGGCGGCGCGCTTTTGAGCCTCGCGCTGAAGATCGGCTTCGATCGCGCCCGTCCGGACGTCGTGGGCCATCTGGTCGACGTCCACACACTGAGCTTTCCGAGCGGCCATGCCATGGGCGCCGCAGTGACCTATCTCACGCTCGGCGTGCTGATCGTCCGCACGGAGAGCCAACGCCGCATCAAGATCTACGTGCTCGGGGTGGCCGTGACGCTGACGCTGCTGGTCGGCCTCAGCCGCATCTATCTCGGCGTCCACTGGCCGACGGATGTGCTGGCGGGATGGTGCGCCGGCAGCGCCTGGGCCCTCCTGTGCTGGCTGGCCGCGAACTGGCTGCAGCGTCGCGGGAAAATCGAGCCGGAAGACGCGAGCTGACGCATGCCGACTTCGGACCACAACCGTTTCGGACGCAAGGCCCTTGGCGGCGGCTCGATCCAGCGCCTATTCTGTCCGACCGGGCCGCAAGAGCCCTGCGAGGAACGCCAATGGAGGAGAAGCCCATGCCGTCCAGCAGCCCCGCCGGCAACCTGATCCACGAGATGGGTGTCGTCGAGACCACCCAGTCCGACAACATCCTGCGCTGGGATGGGGAAGAACTCTATGTCGAGCAGGACATCTACCACAACGGCCAGCTCGTTCACCGCAAGTACAAGCGCCGGGTGACGCGCAGCGTCGCGCAGGCGCTGGCCGCCCTGCTGCACCAGCATTGACCGTGATCCCACCCGCGACCTGACGGAGCCCGGCCGGCGACGGCCGGAGTCTCGTCCTGCTGGCACCACCGCTCAGTGCAGGAGGAGGATGGCGACCAGGATCAACCCCAGCCCGGCAATGCCGGCGAGCCAGACGCACGACCGCAGATACGGTATGCCCAGCCCATAGAGCGGCACATAGGCGACGCGGGAGAGAAAATACAGCCACGCTCCCCACAAGGTCGCCGTGCCGTTGCGACCGGCGATATGGGCGATGATGACCGCCGCGGCGAACAGCGGCAGGGTCTCCAGAAGATTGTTCTGCGCGCGCCGTAGGCGGCCCGTCAGCACGCCTTCCGATGGCCCGGCTCCGTCGCGGGGCCCGGCATTGTAGTCGAGGCCGGTCTCCCGGCTGCGCAGCATCGCCACCAGGAATATCTGCACGAGCGCGACGACCAGCGTCCAGCCGAGCAGCGTCAATTCGGTCGTCATGGAACCTCGTCGGGAGGCCGGAATTTGATGGTCGAATATTCGAAGAATTTGATTACATATGTACTATGGACAAGGTCAAAAAGCGCAAGAAGCAGGTGGCGCACGGACGTTCTCTGCGGCAGGTCGCGGCGCTCCCCTATCGCTGGGGCGATGAAGGACGGCTGGAGGTGCTCGTGCTGTCCTCGCGCGAGACGCACCGGCCCGTGATCCCCAAGGGCTGGCCAATCAAGGGACGTACGGATTGGAAATCGGCGGAGATCGAGGCGCGGCAGGAAGCCGGTCTCGTAGGCCGCATCGCCCGCAAGGATGCCGGCCACTATCGCTACTGGAAACGCTTCAACCGGGAGTTCGCCCTGGTCCAGGTCGCGGTCTACCCGCTGGAGGTGACGCGCCAGCTCGACGACTGGCCGGAACGGACCGAGCGGACATTGATCTGGCTTGCCCCCGAGGATGCAGCACTGCTGATCGACGAAACCGATCTGGGAACCCTCATCCTGGAATGCGCCCGCGACCTGCGGCGTCGGGAGGAGCGGAAGGCCGGCCTCCCCTCCCAAGCGGGGAAGCCGGCCTCGGCTCCGCTCTGAACTCCGCCCGCCGGGCTATTCCACGATCTGCACCACCCGATGCGTGCGCGGATCGACCAGAACCGTCTGATCATTCACGACGGTGTACCGATATTCGGTAACCCCATATTCCGCTGGCACTTCGTAGTAGCGCACGCCGCTCGTCGGCAACTCCGCGCCCACGATGACCTCCCGCTCATAGGCGTAGGACGGAACCCGTTCCTCGACGACGTAATGATGGAAGCGGGTACGACGGTCCTCGGCGATGCCGCCGACGACGGCACCGGCTACGCCGCCGACCACGGCACCGACCGGACCGCCCACAATGGCGCCGCCTACGGCACCCGATGTTGCGCCGGCGGCAACGCCCGCTCCCTGTTGCGCATTCGCGACGAGAGGAGCGGACACCAGCAGTGCAGTCGCAATGATTGCGTGACGTATCATGATATACTCCTGTTACCCAGCGCCCGTTGCGAACGCGGGGACAACGCGGAAAATCACTCGCCGTTCCAAAATTGGTTCAGCGACGAAAATACCGCCAGAAGCAATCGGACTTATCCTTCAATCCTAATATTATTTCTTCGGCCCAAGCGCCGCACCGTGAGACTGTGAGCCGAACAACCGGCCGCGCTCAGCGTAAAGCACGAACCCAAGTGCACCAATACCAAACACCGCGAAACCGACCGTCAGTGGAAGCGTCGTGCCGTCGAACATCTGCCCGAGGCTCGAACCCATCACGGCGCCGCCAATGGTCGTGGTGAATCCCAACAGCGAGGAGGCCGTACCCGCCACATGCCCGGCGGGCTCCATCGCCATGGCGTTGAAGTTCGACACGACGAGGCCAAAAAAGAACATGGTGACCGCCTGCAGCACCGAGAACAGCAGCAGCGTTTCATGTCCCGTCACCACCAGCAGCGCATGGATGCAGGTGACCGCCAGATAGCCGAGCAGCGCCGCATGCGACACCCGGCGCATGCCGAGCCGCTCGACGATGCGGGCGTTCAGGAACGAGGACATCGCCATGAAGAGGGCAATGCAGGCAAAGATCAGCGTGAACAGGCCGGCGGCGTCGAAGACGACGGAAAACACCTGCTGGGCGCTGGTGATGAACGCGAACAGACCGCTCATGATCATCGTCATGGCGAACATGTAGCCGACGCTGATCCGGCTGCGCAGCACCACGCCGAAGGCGTAGGTGATACCGCGGAAGGAAATCGGAATGCGGTCGTCGGGATGCAGGGTTTCCGGCAGGCGTACCAATATCCAGACGATCAGGATCGTGCCGAAAATCAGCAGCATGCCGAAGATCGCCCGCCACGGCGCGATCAGCACGATCAGCTGGCCGATCGAGGGCGCGATCACCGGCACGGCGAGGAACACGATGAAGGCGAGCGACATCACCCGCGCCATCTGTCGCCCGGAATAGCAGTCGCGCACGATGGCGACAGCCAGGATCCGGGTCGCGGCGGCGCCCACGCCCTGCAACGCCCGCGCCATCATCATCACCTCGAAGCTGGTCGCGAAAGCCGCGCCCAGCGAGGCCAGCGTGTAGATGACCATGCCCACCAGCAGCACGCTGCGGCGGCCGAAGCGGTCAGCCAGCGGACCATAGACGATCTGCGCTCCGCCGAAGCCCAGCAGATAGCTGGTGATGATCAGCTGCGTGTGGTTGGCGGTATCGATGTTCAGGGCCTGCCCAATCTCGGGCAGCGACGGCAGCATCGAATCGATGGCGATGGCATTGGTCGCCATCATCATGGCGATGAGGCCGACGAATTGCTTGAACCCCATGCCGGGATGGGGGTTATCCGGCGTGGGAAGCGTAGAATTCATGCTCGGAGTATCCAGGATGCGGCGGGCCGGAAGGCCCCGCCTTATCGCGCAATCGCGCCGGCGGCACAATTGAGCGGAAGGGCTAGGAGGCTGCCACGCGAAAACCCTGCCTAGCGCGCCGGAGGGTCTGCGGCGCGCGCAAGATAGAGTGAATCGAACGGCTGGCAGGGCGTATTTATGACCGATAACATGATTGTGCAATCGTCGGCGGAGTACCTTCCGCCGACGATCCAGAGGGGAGCACCATCATGTTCGATCCGACGACCTGGGTCGGTTTTCATACCTGGCTGAGCCTGATCGGCATCGCCACCGGCCTTTTCGTGCTTGCCGATCTTATTGCCGGCCGCGACCGGCCCATACTCGCCGCGGTCTTTCTGACGACCGCCTTCGCCACCAGCGCCACCGGCTTCGGCTTTCCGTTCTCGGGGGTCCTGCCATCCCATGTCGTCGGCGTCGTCGCCCTGCTGATCCTGGCGGTGACGATTCCAGCCCGCTACGCTTTCAACCGGACCGGCCGCGCACGCTGGATCTATGCCGCCGGATCGGTGGCCAGCCTTTATCTTCTGGTGTTCGTCGCCGTGGCGCAGGCCTTCGCCAAGATCCCTGTCCTGCGCGCGGCGGCGCCGACCCAGTCCGAGCCGCCCTTCGCCATCGCCGAGGGCGTGGTGCTGCTGATCTTCGTGCTGCTCGGACTGGCGGCAGTCAGGGGAACGGCGGGCCGGACGAAGCCCGCCGTCTGACGTTCAGTGGGTCGAGAAAATCGAACGCCGGCCGCCATGGCGGCCGGCGTCGTCGGTCAGAACTTCGGTGGCGACATGTCCAGCGCCGGCGCATCGAGGGGCTGGATGTTGAGCTCGATGGTCGACGGATCGACACCCGTCCCGGCGTCGATCCAGTAGGTCACCGATTCCGGCCACATGATCACGATCACCACCAGGATCAGCTGCATCACCAGCCACGGAATCGCGCCCCAGTAGATCTGCGAGGTGCGGATCGAGGGCGGCGCGATGCCGCGCAGGTAGAACAGCGCGAAGCCGAAGGGCGGGTGCATGAACGCGGTCTGCATGTTCACACACAGCAGCACGCCGAACCAGATCAGGTTGATGTCGAGCTTCACCGCCACCGGCACCAGCAGCGGTATGATGATGAAGGCGATCTCGAAGAAGTCGAGGAAGAAGGCGATGAAGAACACGAAGATGTTGACGAAGATCAGGAAGCCGACCCGGCCGCCCGGAAGCTGCGACAGCAGGTGTTCGATCCAGCGCGAGCCGTCCATGCCCTGAAACACCAGGCTGAACACGGTGGCGCCGATGAGGATGAACACCACCATGGCGGTCAGCCGCATCGTCGAGGCCATCGCCTGACGGATGAGGCCCCAGCTGAGCCGCCGGTGCATCGCGGCGAGCACGATGGCACCCACCGCGCCCATGGCGCCGGCCTCGGTCGGCGTGGCAAGGCCAAGCGCCAGCGTGCCGAGCACCAGCGCGATCAGCACGATGGAGGGGATCATGCCCCACAGCACCTGCTTGATCAGCGGCCAGCCGCCCTCCCCGATCGCCTCCGGCGGAAGCGGCGGCATGGTCTGCGGCTTGAAGAACGACAGGATCAGCACATAGCCGAGAAACAGCAGCACCTGCAGGATCGAGGGCCCGATGGCGCCGAGATACATGTCGCCGACCGGCTTGCCGAGCTGCTCGGCCAGCACGATCAGCACCAGCGAGGGCGGGATCAGCTGGGTGATGGTGCCCGACGCCGCGATGACGCCGGTGGCGAGCTTCTGGTCGTAGCCATAGCGCATCATCACCGGCAGCGAGATCACGCCCATGGCGATCACCGAGGCCGCCACCGTGCCGGTGATGGCGCCGAGGATGGCGCCGACGATGATCACCGCATAAGCAAGACCGCCCGGCACCTTGCCGAACAGCTTGCCCGTGCCTTCGAGCAGGTCCTCGGCAAGGCCGCAGCGCTCGAGGATGGCGCCCATGAAGGTGAAGAACGGGATCGCCAGCAGGAGGTCGTTGGAGATGATGCCGTAAAAGCGCAGCGGCAGCGCCTGCAGGAAGCTCGGGTGGAAATGGTCGGTCAGGATGCCGAGCGTACCGAAGAACAGGCCAACGGCGATCAGCGAAAAGGCGACCGGAAAGCCGATGATCATGAAGCAGATCATGCCGCCGAACATCAGCGGGGGCATCACGCCATGGGAGAACATGTCGGGCTCACTCGTGACGGAGAAAGGAGAGGCGGCGGTCGGGCGCGGCGCGCTCGTTCACTGCAGCGGCTTCTCGTAGTGGGTGTCGATGGTGACGTCGCCATGCAGCGCCGCTAGGCGCTTGATCAGCTCCGACACCCCCTGAAGCGTCAGGAGAAAGAAGCCCAGCGGCAGCAACAGCTTGGCCGGCCAGAGGATCAGGCCGCCGGCATTCTGCGAGACCTCGTCGGAGACATAGGCCTGCCAGAAGAAGGGAAAGCTCAGCCAGGCGAGAAAGAGGCTGGCCGGGATCAGGATGACGACGAAGCCGATGGTGTCGACCCACAGCCGCCCCCGGTCGGAGAGCATCATGTAGACGAGGTCGACGCGGACATGCTCGTTCCGGTTCAGCGTGTAGGACGCGCCGAGCAGCACCACCGCCCCGAACAGGTACCACTGGATCTCCAGCAGGCCGTTGGTGCTGTAGCTGAAGAGATAGCGCACGGTGGCATTCCCGGCGCTGATCAGACAGGAAAGGAGCACGCAGTAGTCGGCTAGGCGGCCGAAGCGCTCATTGATCCAGTCGATCGCGCGACTGAAGGCGAGAAGCCCACTCATTGCAACGTTTTCCCCTCGTTATCGGCAGCGTTTCTGATTGTTCCGTTGCTTCCGCCGATTATAGCCACGCACGCAAGTTAGACGATCGTCTCACTCAGGTATTCCGGCACGCCCGGCGGCGTCGCGAAGGATCCATCCCCCTCGCACCGACGCCGCAGCCTCAGGCAGAAAAGCTGAACCGCTGGGGAAAGCAAGCTGCATCGGCGTGCACCGCTTCAAAACCGCAGACGCCGTAACGTAAGCGCCACGGCCGGCAGGGAACGAGCGTTCGCCGACAGGGCTCCGACAGGACATGTGCCGCCAGGGACGTGAGTCACGGCGGCACCGGCGTGGCACCCGATGCCGGTCCGCCATGAGCCTTTTCAGAGCTGGAAGGGCCCGACATTCTCAAGCCTCGGTCGCCGGCGAGGAGACCGCGCGACCTCTCCGCCCTTGCAGCGGGCGGACAATTCAGCGGCCGCTCGAAAGAATACGTCCGACAGAACAGGATGGAGACTGCCGATTCACCCCGACGCCGTACCGATGA
Organism: Ancylobacter sonchi; assembly: GCF_018390695.1. Taxonomy (GTDB): domain Bacteria; phylum Pseudomonadota; class Alphaproteobacteria; order Rhizobiales; family Xanthobacteraceae; genus Ancylobacter; species Ancylobacter sonchi. The sequence continues at coordinate 638,436 of NZ_JAHBGF010000036.1, forward strand.
CGCTGCAATGGCACCCTCACGGACGTCAGGAGCCTTGCCGAAGACCTACCGCCTGAAGTCAGAATCGTTCACTAGCCGAATGCCAAGGCGCCACGCCTTCCCATGATCCAATCCTCCTAGGGGGGATAGACACAACCCCTCTAGGGGGATAGGATAATTTCATGAGCGAGCACCCGCACATCCATCATACGCACCCGGAGATCGTGAAGCGCCTGAAGCGCTCGCACGGTCATCTGCGCACGGTGATCGAGATGCTGGAGGCCGGACGGCCCTGCCTCGACATCGCCCAGCAGCTGCATGCGGTGGAAAAGGCGATCAGCCAGGCGAAGAAGACCCTGATCCAGGACCATCTGGACCACTGCCTCGACGAGGTGGTGTCACCGCTGGAGCGGGATCAGCGGCGCTCGATCGACGAGTTCAAGGACATCATCAAATATCTCTGAGGACCCATGCCCGCCTTCGCCGAGCTGATCCAGCAAAGTACCGCCCACGCCTGGCTGTTCATCCCGAGTGCCATCCTGCTCGGCGCCCTGCACGGGCTGGAGCCGGGGCACTCGAAAACCATGATGGCGGCGTTCATCGTGGCGGTGCGTGGCACCGTCGCCCAGGCGGTGCTGCTGGGGCTGGCGGCGACGGTGTCGCACACGCTGGTGGTCTGGGCGATCGCCATCGGCGGCATGTATCTCTGGCAGGGCATCGCGCCGGAGACCTTCGAGCCCTATCTGCAATTCGTCTCGGCGATCATCATCGTCGGCATGGCGGCGTGGATGCTGTGGCGTACCTATGAAGACCAGCAGCGGGCCAAGGCCGCCGCCGGGCACAGCCATGGTCATGGCCATCACGGGCACGATGATGATCACGGCCACGGTCACGCGCATGACCGCACCCACGGCCATGGCCACGACCACAGCCATGACGACCATGCCCATCCCGTCTCCGACATCCGGATGATCGATACCGGCCACGGCCTGCACAAGCTGGAGCTGCACGACCACGGCCATGGTGACGCGCATTGGCGCTTCCGCCCCGAGCGCGGCAAGCCTTGGACGGCCGGCGAGGTCACGCTGACCACCGAGCGGCCGGACGGTCGCGTCCAGACCTTCGCCTTCGCCGAACGCGACGGCTATATCGAGAGCGTCGAGGCCATTCCCCGGCCATTCGACTTCATGGTCCGGCTAGCGCTGGGCCACGGCAATCACTCGCACGATTTCGACGTGTCGTTCCTCAAGAGCACCGAGGGCCACGATCATCTGCACGAGGAGCTGCGCGGGCTTGAGGTCGGCACCGACGGCTACCAGGACGCCCATGAGCTCGCGCACGCCAACGATATCCGCAAGCGCTTCGCCGACCGCAACGTGACGACGTGGCAGATCGTGCTGTTCGGCCTGACCGGCGGGCTCATCCCCTGCCCGGCGGCGATCACCGTGCTGCTGCTCTGCCTGCAGCTGAAGGAGTTCACGCTCGGCTTCGGCCTCGTGCTGTGCTTCTCCATCGGCCTCGCCATCACGCTGGTGGCGGTCGGCGCGGCCGCCGCGCTCAGCGTGCAGCACGCGACCAAGCGCTGGAGCTGGTTCTCCACCGCCGCGCGCCGCGCGCCCTATTTCTCCGGCCTCCTGCTCATCGCCGTCGGCCTCTATGTCGGCTGGCACGGCTGGACGGGCATCGCGGCGCTCGCCGCCTGAGAGCGGCCCGAACCGATATTCCAGAACATCGATGACGGGGGCGGGGCTGGTGCACCGCCCCTTTTCATATGGCGAAGAGCCTCGGCCTCTCTCGTCAGGGTCGACCTCGGTGCCACGTCGGCCTCTTCGCCCCTCCCGTATGAGAGGCAACCGCGCGACGCTGGAGGGATCGCAGCCCGCATCCCGTTGATCCACGTATTGTTTCGCACCACCCGTCACGCCACCATAGCCGGGCGATGAGATAGTCGCCCTTGGAGCGGCACCGGCTCGCCGTCGGGAGCCACCCGCCGCGCCGTGCAAAGCTTGGAAGGAAGTGCCGCATGTCCGTGCAGCCGGCCGAACTGGAAGCCATCGACCGCTACTGGCGCGCCGCCAATTATGTGTCCGTGGGGCAGATCTACTTGCTCGACAACCCGATGCTGCGCGAGCCGCTGGCGGCGGAGCACGTCAAGCCGCGCCTCCTCGGGCACTGGGGCACCACGCCGGGCCTCAACTTCATCTATGCGCATCTCAACCGCATTATCCGCGAACGCGATTGCGACGTGCTCTATGTCTGCGGGCCAGGCCATGGCGGGCCGGCGATGGTGGCCAACACCTGGCTCGAGGGCACCTATAGCGAGATCTATCCGTCGATCACGCCGGACGAAGCCGGGATGCGCAAGCTGTTTCGCCAGTTCTCCTTCCCCGGCGGCGTGCCGAGCCATGTGGCTCCGGAGACGCCGGGCTCGATCCATGAGGGCGGCGAGCTCGGCTATGCGCTGGTGCATGCCTATGGCGCCGCGCTCGATAATCCCGACCTCGTGGTTGCCTGCGTGGTCGGCGACGGCGAGGCGGAAACCGGGCCGCTAGCCGCCGCCTGGCACTCCAACAAGTTCCTCAATCCGGCGCTCGACGGCGCGGTGCTGCCGATCCTGCACCTCAACGGCTACAAGATTGCCAACCCGACGCTGCTCGCCCGCATGTCGGACGACGAACTTCGCGCGCTGTTCACCGGCTATGGCTACGAGCCGGTCTTCGTCGAGGGCTCCGAGCCGATGCCCATGCATGCGGCGATGGCGGCGACGCTCGACACCGTGTTCGACCACATCCGCGCCATCCAGGAGGCCGCGCGTGCGGCCACCGGCGACATCGAGCGCCCGCGCTGGCCGATGATCATTCTGCGCAGTCCGAAGGGTTGGACCGGCCCGCGCGAGGTCGACGGCAAGAAGGTGGAGGGCTTCTGGCGCTCGCATCAGGTGCCGGTCTCCAACGCCCGCGGAGATGCCGCGCACCGCCGCATCCTGGAGGATTGGATGCGCAGCTACCGTGCCGAGGAGCTGTTCGACCCAAACGGCATGCTCATCCCCGAATTGCAGGCGCTGGCACCGAGCGGCGAGAAACGGATGGGAGCCCTGCCGCAGGCCAATGGCGGCCAGCTGCGGCAAAACCTCGTCCTACCCGATTGGAAGGGTCTCGCGCTGGATATCGACCGGCCCGGCGCCACGATCGGCGAGGCGACCCGGGCCATGGGCTGCTATCTGCGGGACGTGATGCGCCTCAATGAGGAGGCGCGGAATTTCCGTCTCATGGGACCGGACGAGACCGCCTCGAACCGGCTGGACGCGGTGTTCGAGGTGACAGATCGCGTGTGGATGGAGGCTACCGAGCCTTACGACACCAGCCTCGCCCGACAGGGACGCGTCATGGAGGTGCTTTCGGAGCATCTCTGCCAGGGCTGGCTCGAAGGCTACCTGCTGACCGGCCGCCACGGGCTGTTCTCCTGCTACGAGGCGTTCATCCACATTGTGGATTCGATGGTCAATCAACACGCGAAATGGCTGAAGACCTCCGCCGAGCTGCCCTGGCGCAAGCCCATCGCGTCGCTGAACTACCTCCTGACATCGCATGTCTGGCGACAGGACCATAACGGCTTCAGCCACCAGGATCCGGGCTTCGCGGATTTCGTCGCCAACAAGAAGGCCGACATCGTCCGTCTCTATTTCCCGCCGGACGCCAACAGCCTCCTGTGGGTCACCGACCACTGCCTGCGCACCTGGAACCGCATCAACGTCATCACGGCCGGCAAGCAGCCGCAGCCGCAATGGCTCTCAGCCGAGGCTGCGGAGGCGCATTGCCTCGCCGGCGCCGGCATATGGCCGTGGGCCTCGAATGACATGGGTAGCGAACCGGACGTGGTGATGGCCTGTGTCGGCGACGTGCCGACCCTTGAAACGCTGGCCGCCGTCGACCTGTTGCGCACGGCCTTTCCCGACCTGCACATCCGAGTGGTCAACGTGGTCGACCTGATGACCCTGCAGTCGCAGACCACACACCCCCATGGCCTGACCGAGGAGGCGTTCGACACGCTTTTCACCGCCGACCGACCGGTGATCTTCGCCTATCACGGCTATCCCTACCTCATTCACCGCCTCACCTACCGGCGCCGTAACCACATGAACATCCATGTCCACGGCTTCCGCGAGGAAGGCACCACGACGACACCGTTCGACATGGCGGTGATGAACGAGATCGACCGCTTCCATCTCGCCATCGCCGCGATAAAGCGGCTCCCCCGGCTGGCCGGACGCGCCGCCGCCGCCATTGCCGCCCTTGAGGGCAAGCTGGCGGAGCATCACGACTATGTCCGCGAACATGGGGAGGACATGCCCGAGATCCAGAACTGGCAATGGCCGGCCTGATCCCACGCCTCCGCCGCCAACACCGCGCAGGGCTGGGCAATGCCTCGGCCGGCGCTCCTGCCGTCGAGGACGGCGGAAGCGCCGGAGCGCCGGAGTGCGCTTGGCGAAGGCAAGCCGTCAGCCCATATGAGCCTCGGACCCGGTCCCAGGCCGCCGGCCGAACCGGGCATCTGGTGGAGATTTACATGGCTCTTTCGATCTTCGACACGTCGATCCCTGTCTTCCTGCGCGCCTTCGACAATTTCTCGGCAATCCTCGGCAAGGGCGAAACATTCGCCCAGGCGAAGGGCCTCGATCCCGCCACGTTGGTGGAGGCGCGCCTGGCTCCGGACATGCTGTCCCTGGCCGGGCAGGTTCAGAGGGCCAGCGATACGGCGAAGTTCTGCGCCGCCCGCCTCACCGCGACCGCCGGCCCGAGCTTTGACGACAACGAGGCCAGCTTTGACGACCTGCACGCGCGGATCGCCAAGACGGTGGCCTATCTGAAGGGCTTCGATGCCGCGCAGTTCGAGGGCAGCGAGAGCCGGCAGATCGTGCTGAAGCGCCGGCAGGGCGAAGTGACACTCGATGGGCGCGCCTATCTTCTCACCTTCGCGCTGCCCAACTTCTTTTTCCACGTGACGACGGGCTACGACATTCTGCGCCAGCAGGGCGTGCCGGTCGGAAAGACTGATTTCCTCGGCGCCCTCTGAGACTTCCACTCAGCATCGCGCCCACGGGTCGCTCGCGCCGGAACGCCGGGCGGCCTCGCTGCCCCCTATGATGTGACGTCCCCGAGGACGCCACATGCCGTCGTCATGAGTGACCGCGGCCGAGCGTCGCGAGCAACTGACTTGCGGCGCGATAGTCCGGCTTCGCATGCCCCTCCGCGAAGCCGGCAACGGCGTCGCCCAATCGCTCGATAATCCGGGGATGCTGAGGCCGCAATCGCGCTGCCTGCGTCGCAATGCGCAGCGCCCAGGAGCGAAGCCCGGTGCCGAGCGCCTGCGTGTATCCCTCGTCGAGCTCCGCCATGGCCTCGTCCGGGCGTTCCCGCGCGATGATGCCGGCACGGATGCGCAGCAGATCCGGCAGGCACCACCCTTCACCATTCATCCGGCAGAAGGCAATGGCCTCATCGACGCTGGCGAGCGCCGCCGATCTCAGCCCCAGCCTGCCCAGCGCCTCGGCACGATGGCCGAGGAACATAGCCCGGCGGATCGGCCAGCGTGTCCGTTCCAAGGCGTCGAGGCCGGCAGCCAGATCCTCCGCAGCCTCGGAAAATGCCCCGTTCAGCACATGAAGCGAGCCGCGATAGCATCGGCACCAGGCGCGCCACGGTCCGAACGACTGCCGGCCTGAAACATCCGCCAGCAATTCAACCCGCTCGGCGAGCGCATCGGCCTCGCCACAATAGAAGGCGACGGGACACCCGGAATCGACCAGATTGAGAGCCAGCGTCGTGGCATGGCCATGTCGGCCGGCATCGGCGGTGTTGCGGGTCGCGAGCGCGGAAGCCTGATCCTGCAGGCCGAGCAAATAGAGCGTCGCCGAATAGAAAGCCCGGCCGTTCAATTCCTGATCGTACTGCATGCGAACGATGGAATTGGCGGCGACGCCGCCTCCCAGTGCCTCCTCCAGCGCTTCGCGCGCCTCATCGACGCGGCCGAGGAACAGGAGCGAAATGCCGGTCAATCGGTTGGCGATGACGAGATCTGCCGCCCGCGCGCCTTTCCCCGCGTGCTCGGCAAAGTCACGGGCGATCTCCAGCGACGCGCCATAGCGGCCGGAACAGAACTCGACCAGCCATAGCGCCCAGGTCGCCCGCAGATACAAGTCGAGACTGCCGGTCTGCCGCGCCACGCGATGTCCGGCCTGCACCATCTCCCAGGCTTCGGCGCCCGGCCCGATCGTATAGATCAACGCGGTGCCGAGCGTCGAAAGCAACACCACCTCGCGGGAGGGGTCGAGCGCGCCCCCCTCGCCGAGACTTGCCGCCGCCCGCTCAAATCGGGCCCGGCACTCATCGACCAGCGACAGCTGAAACCACAGCACCGCCGAGGAGATGGTGATCGCCACGCCGATCTCGCGGTCCCCCTTCGGCCCGAAGCACCAGTCGAGCGCGGCGCGGACATTGTCCAGCTGGCCGGCATAGGTGGCGAGCCAGTCCGCGGGACGGGACCGAGGCCATTCCTGCTCGGCGGCCGCCACCAATTCCTTCACCTGCAGCGCATGACGACGGCTCAGCCGGTCGAAGCCGCCCGCCTGCCTGAGCTTGTCCAACGCATAGGCGCGCGTGATCTCCAGCAGGCGATAGCGTGGCAGCGCTTGCGAAAAATCGGCGGCGACCAGCGATTTCGACACGAGGCCGGTGAGATTCTCAATGATCTCCCAGCTCGGCTCCTCGATGGCCGCGACCTTGCCGGCGGCATCGAGCGAGAAATGTCCGGCAAAGATTGCCAGACGGCACAAGGTGGTCTGCTCGCCGGGGCTCAGATGGTCGTAGCTCCAACCCAGCGTCGCCTGCAGCGTCTGGTGGCGCGGCAGGGCGGTGCGCCGGCCGGAGACCAGCAGGCGGAACACGTCGTCGAGCCGCTGCGCCAGCTCCTTGACGCCAAAGGCGTCGACGCGCCCGGCCGCAAGCTCGATGGCAAGTGGAAGCCCGTCCAGGCGGCGACAAATGCCGACGATGACCGGCACCTCTTCCGGACTGGGCTCATAGCTACCCAGTGTGGCCGCGGCCCGCTCGACGAACAGCCTCACCGCCGGAAAGCCCAGCGCATCGACGCCCCTGCCATCAGCCTCGCGCGGCGGCACTTCAAGTCCGGGCAGCCGGAAGACGTGCTCCCCCTTGGCCCGCAGAGGTTCGCGGCTGCTGACGAGAAGGCGCATGGCCGGATTGGCGCCGAGCACCCGTTCAGCGACGGCAGCGGCGGCGCCCGCCACCTGTTCGCAATTATCGAGGATGAGCAATCCCCGCTCGAATGGCAGCCGCTCGGAGAGCTCCACCGGCCCCAGTCCCAAGGTCACGCCGATGGCCGACGCCACGGTGTTCTCGACCAGCGCCGGATCGCTGATCTGCGCGAGCTCCACAAGGACCACAGCATCCGGCCCCGCCGCATCCTCCTGCGCCAGCGCAGCCCGGGCGGCGTCGAGCGCCACCGTGGTCTTGCCGACGCCGCCGGGGCCAACGACGCTCACGAAACGGCGGTGCGCGAGTTCCGCGCAGATCGCCGCCACGGCGGCTTCGCGCCCCAGCACCGGTGTCAGATTGAGCGGCAGATTCTGCCTTACCGACGGAGACTGCACCGCGTCGCGGTCCGCAATGTCGGTGAAGGTCACCTCGGCCACGAAACTGTAGCCGCGGCGGGCGATGTTGGCGATGTAGTGCCGTCCATCCTGGCCGTCGCCGAGCACGCGCCGCAACGCCGTCATCTGCACCCGCAGATTGGCTTCCTCGACGAACAGATCAGGCCAGGCACTGGCTAGAAGCTCCTGCTTGGTGAGCACGTCTCCAGCTCGCTCCACCAGCGCGACCAGAAGCTCCAGCGCCCGCCCGCCCATAGGAACGGGGGCACCGTCCTTCAGCAGATGCTTCGACGTGAGGGAGAGACGAAACGGGCCGAACAGCGCGGCACGAGAGGCGGGTTTCATGAACGATCCGGGAGACGTCTATTCGGCCATCGCATCCTCTATCATAATGGGTATAGACATATTCTGAAAAGAGAACCATTCATCGTTTTTTTTCAGTAATTGCAACGGCTTCTACCGACGCAAGGTAATGGCAGCTTTCATGGAATCGTCCCACTCCCCGACGGCCGCGCCAGTGGAGCCACGCCCGGGCAGCCTACGCGTCTCCGTCCTTCTGGCGCTGCTTGCCATGGCGGGACCGCTCTACATCGACATCATGCCGTCCATCATCGCCGCGCTGCGCACCGAATATGGCCTCAGCGCCGCCCAGGCCGGGTTTGTCGCCGCCAGCAACGGCTATGGTTCGACCCTGGGGGCGCTGCTCGCGCTGTTCATCGTGCCGCGCCTGCCCTGGCGCCCCCTGGCAGTCGTCCTGCTCATCGCCCTCGTCGCCGCCGATATCGCCACGACCTTCATGCGCAGCTATGAAGCGCTGGTGGGCATCCGCGCCGTCCATGGCGTCATCGGCGGCTTGCTGGTCGGCCTCTGCTACGCGCTGATCGCCCGCAGCGGCGACCCCCGCCAGGGCTTCGGCGTCCTCTTCACGTTCCATTTCGGCTTTGGCGGTCTCGGCGTTTTCGCCTCCACCTTCCTCGCCCCGTACATGACCCATGGGGTCGTGTTCCTGGTGCTCGCGGCCTTCGGCATGCTGGCCCTGGTAGTGGTGCCGCTCCTGCCGGAGTTTCGGTCGGAGACCAGCACCGACAAGGCGCGCGATGGGATCGGTCGTCTCCCCGCCCGCAACCTTATGCGCATCGGCGGGCTCTTTCTGTTCCAGGCCGCCAATCTCGGCCTCGGCGCCTTCCTGATCGGCATCGGTTCCGATCTCGGCCACGAGGCGGGTTTCTCCGGCGCGGCGGTCGGGTTCGGCTTGTGGGCGGGCGTGCCGGGTGCGCTTGCCATGCTGCTGCTCAGCCGTTCCTTCGGCTGGCGCCCCATGGTGCCGATCGTGATGGCCGCCGGCCTCAGCAAGGCGCTGATCGGTATCGGGCAGGACCCGGCAATGTTCGCCGGCGCCATCGCCGCCGTGTTCCTGACGATGGCTATGGCATTGCCCTACGCCTTCGCGCTCTGTTCCGACGGCGACGACAGCGGCCGCTCCGCGGTGCTGGCCGGGTTCGCCTCCAAACTCGGCCTATCCACCGGACCTGCAATCGGCGGTCTCATCTATTCGCTGGGAGCCGAGACGTTGATCACGACGGCCATCGCGACCGTGATGGTGGCTTCGGCGCTGTTTGCCTTCTCGCTCCGCCTGCAAAACGTCCGGCAGCCGGCCTGACGAAGATTTTGCAGTTTTTTGCAACCGTGCCCGCGGCATGTCGGCTAACTCATGGACGCTGTCAGGTGGCAGCGGGAGAGTGGCCATGGCCGAAGCGATCAGACCGAAGGTGCGCCTGGATCAGCCTTCGGGCGGCAGGGAGCCGGACCAGCTCGACTCGCGCGAGTTCGAACTCGTTCGCCAGGCCATGGCAGAAGCGTTGGACACCGGCGAGGATTGCGAAATCGAGCAAATGGTCCGGCTGCGCACCGTGCTGCCGGTCCGGCGGCGCGTTCAGGTTCGGCTGGAGCGCGATCCCGACAACCGGGTCGTCGCGGTCAACATCGCCGTCGAACGCGACGGTGAAACCGCGGCTGCCTGGACACTCGCCGCGACGCACGACACCGACGAGGGCATCGCGTCAACGATGGTAAGGGCCATCAATGCCTTCACTGCCGTCGTGCTGCATGCCGAGGCGGTAAAGCGGCAGGCCGACCGAAACCAGCCCGAGGAAGTCTCGAACTCCGCGGAGTTGATCCTCGCCAATGTGCGGCGAGCTTGGCAGCATGTCAGCGGTCTTTGCCGAGAGCGTGAGGCAACCGTTTCGTAGGGCAGATCGCCTCAGCGAAGCACCGCTACTGACCGACACGCATCTGGCACCCGAGGTCAGGGGAACCCTGCCCAGCGCCTTGCGAAGACACAAGCCCGTCTGCTCGCGCAGGATAAGGGAATACGCTCGCATCCGCACGCGGCAATGTGTTTGACGTCGAAGCGGCTCGAAGCCGGCGTCTTCGCCACGGCGCAGAAGAGCAATCAAAAGGACTTATGGGCCAAAAGAAGCGCTGCAGCCAAGCAGGTGTCCACAATCTCATACGTCAAGAGATTGGCGCGCCGACCAAGGCGAAACAGCGAACAGCTATGTCGTTGAAATCTCTACAATCTCGGCATCACGTAGGGCCCGGTATTGAATGCCGCCGAACTGTTTATCCATCTCACCCGGCATCTGACCCGCATTCCTTCGGGGCGCACCAGCGTGAACGTCCAGTCGACATAGAAACAGGCGGAACGTTCCTGCGAGCGCTCGACGCGGGCGATGAACGTATCGTCGACGAAAGAACGTGCCCACCCCGAAGCAACACGAACCAACCAACTGAAATCCGGAGACGGTAAACTTTTAAGGCCTCCTCAACATGCCGATGAACCCACAGCCAAGCGCAGGAGTCACATCGATATTCTCGGGAAATCTCGTTCCCCTTCCCCTTCCCCTTCAAGGCACCACTCGATCAATAAATGTTTTCGCCACGAGCATAAAATAAAAAACGCAAATTAAAACATAAATTATCTATTTTATTTGAAATATATTTCCACAATACGCGAATTAAAAAACAACACAAGAAGACAATCCACTATCACACCGCCCCACCATTCGGAATAGTCTCGATCCATCTTTCGGCAAAACCTAACCCCTCCTGAAGGAGCGCCTCTGCCCTCTCGGGATTTTCCGCCTCTACATAGACGCGCAATTCCGGAGCATTGCCAGAGGCGCGGTAATGTACATTCGTGCCGTCGTTGAGCGTAAGCCGGAGACCATCACATCCATCTCGTGCGACGATCCCCCCTCGCGCAGCGAAGGCGACCCGGCTGGCCTGCGATGCCCCGTCGCCCAGTGCAGCGATAAAAATTGCACTCCGCTCTTGGGCCACATTCGGCAGCCGGCTCGATAGGGCGGCCTGAAAGCCCTGTCTTGCAACGAGCGCAGCAAGTGCCTCTCCCGATCGCGCTATCGTCGCAAGGACGGCCAATATCGGAAGCATCGCGTCACGCGTCGGCAGTGCCGCCAGCCGTCGCTCATGTTGCTCAACTGCCGAACCAAGCAGGGTGCCACCATTGGCTTCGAAGCCGACGACGATCTGCGCGCCCCCGGCCCGAGCGTCTGCCATGCCCGCAATGACAAAGGGAGAGCCCACCCTGGTGCGAACGACGCTTTCAAAAAGGCCACATCGCTCCAGTACCGAGTTTGACGTGACCGGCGTGACGATGGCATCGGCCTTAAGGAAAGCCGCCGTCAAGGTCCCCACCAGATCACCACGAAGGAAACGCCCTTCGCCGTCGGCAATCAGGGGGCGGTCGGCGTCGCCATCCGCCGACACCAGAGCATCAAAGCGCCGTTCGGCCGCCCATCCGCGAACCAGCTCCTCGTCTTCAGGCCGCAGCGCCTCGGTATCCACCGGGATGAAATGTTCAGCGCGCCCTAGCCGCACGACTTCGGCGCCCAATCCCGCAAGCAGGTCAGCAATCACATCACGCCCAACCGTTGAATGCTGATAGACACCGACTGTGAGCCCCTCCAGTACCCCAGCAGCGAAAAATCCCTCATAGCGCGCGCGGTAGTCCGCGAGCGCATCGATGCGACGAACCCTCGTAGAAACCACGGGCATCGCGGAAAGGGAAAGCCGGGTATGCCAATTGAGAATGCGCTCTTCCGATGCCTTGTCGATCTCGCCGGATGGGCGATAGAATTTCAATCCGTTTCGGTCTTCTGGAATATGACTGCCGGTGACCATGACGGCGGCAGCCCTTCTCGTCATCGCGGCCATGGCGAGAGCCGGCGTCGGCACCGCCCCGCAATCGATCGGATAAAGGCCCGCATCGGCGACGGCGCACGCACATTGGTCGGCGATCTCGGGGCTTGATGCGCGCAGATCTCGCCCGATCAAAACCTCACGCCCACCCCCTTCGGCTCCGTCCTCCGCAATCATCGCGCAAAAGGCGCGCGTGAAGCTGTAGGCCGGCAGGCCGACCAGATCCACCACGAGACCTCGTAAACCGGATGTTCCAAATTTCAGACTGCTCGACATCAGACCCGCCGATACGCATCCTGGAGACGCACGATATCGTCCTCTCCGAGATAGGATCCCACCTGCACCTCAATGATCTCCAATGGGATCTTTCCGGGATTGGACATGCGGTGCACACATCCAATGGGCAAATAGATACTTTCATTCTCGTGGATGAGAACGATCTCGTCGTTTCGGGTGACCTCGGCGGTTCCGCGCACCACGACCCAATGCTCGGCGCGGTGATGATGCTTCTGTAACGACAGCACTCCGCCAGGTTTCACCGTAATTCGCTTGACCTGATGACGGACGCCGCGATCGATGGAAAGGTACTGGCCCCACGGCCTATGAACCTCCTGATGGGTGGTCGCCTCCGTATCCCCCTTCGCCGAAATCAGGCTAACCATTTCCTTGACCTGCCCGGCCCTGGACTTTGCGGTTACAAGGACAGCATCGCGCGTCGCAATGACGGCGACATCATCCAACCCGATCACAGCAACGACAGATTCGCCGGCCGCAACAAAATTGCGACCACCATCCAAGACATATCCGCGCCCCGTGATGGCATTACCGTTTTCATCTTTTGGCGACATTTCCCACACTGCAGGCCACCCCCCCACATCCGACCATCGGAAGGCGCCGACAACGACGGCCGCCTTGTGGGTGCGCTCCATCACCGAATAGTCGATGGAGATCTTCTTGGCCTTTTCGAAACTCTGGGGATCCAGCAGCAGACAACCAAGATCGGAAGTGGCCTGTGCCAGCGCCGTCGCGGCAACGTCCCAAACCGTCGGCTCGAACGTCCGAAATTCGGAACGCATAGTGGCTGCGTCAAAGATGAAATTTCCGGAGTTCCACAAATAATTATCTTCTACATATTGCGCAGCGCGTTCAGCATTGGGCTTCTCGACAAACTTCTCTACTCGATAAGCTTCAGCGCCCACTTCTTCACCGGCTCGAATATACCCGAATCCCGTCTCGGGGCGCGTTGGCGAAATGCCAATCGTGACAATCCGCCCCTCCGCCGCGACGGCTGCGCCATGCCGACATGCCGCTAGGAACGCGCCTCCATCCTGCACGACATGGTCCGCAGCGAAGACACCGACAACACGGGGGCCGATATGCGACAGCACAAACTGGGTAGCAACTGCAACGGCGGCAGACGAATCCCGACGGCAAGGTTCGAGGATGATCTGCGCCTTGACGCCGATCGCGGCGAGTTGTTCAGCTACGATGAATCGATATTCGACATTGGTAATCACAATTGCTTCAGAAAAAATATCTGGATCCGAAATCAACTCCATCGCGCTCTGAAAGGTCGACTTTATCCCCAACAGGGGAACAAATTGCTTGGGCATCGTATCGCGCGACACCGGCCACAATCGCGTGCCGGCGCCGCCACACATGACAACGGGAACTATTTTATCGGACCGACCGAAATGGTCGCCGTCGACATGAGAACTCTCAACGAAAATTGACTGATTAATGGAGTTCATATTCTTCTCCAAATTTCATTATTCGCCTGGAAAATACCATATAACATCGCGAGATATTTGGAACTAAGATGAAAATTTATTATTTAAATGCATCATTGTAAATACTTATATTATTTCGCCTCAATATCTTAAACATGCGCATCGACATAAATTGAATCACAATAGCGCCAGAAACAGCGCCGGCCGCGCTTGCCAGGAACTCGCGGAAATGCGGCGCTCTCCCTGGTGAAAAGGTTTGTAGAAATTCAAGCAAACCAGCCAGAGTGACAAACCCCACAGCCATCAAAAATCCTTGGCGCCATCCAACGCGGAACGCGGCGCCTATCAGTAATACTGCTCCGAAATAGGCCGCAAAATGTTCTCCTTCCTTTGCTATCCCGATACGCCACATAGCTTGGGCCGGCAACAACGATAAAACGGAAATTCCAAATATTAAAACGAAACACAAAGCATATTTGAGAATTTTAGACATTTATCGGCACACTCCAAAACGAAAACTTACCCAACTTCTCTCGATATCCGTGAAACTTAATGGAGAGCCGCGTCACTTCCCAAGTCGCAATGAGAGGCAATAAAGGCAAAATTTATTACGCGACTGTCGCGAACCTATCAATTTTACCCAACTCGCTACCCATAAGGTTCAACCAGCCCTCTTATGGATACCTCTCCGCATTGGAGATTCGTTTGAATTTTCCCGATTTCATTCACTTATATTCGTCAAAAAACCGCCCACCGCGCTTCGCGGGGCGATGACGCGATTGCGGGTAGCATTAAATGTTCATTTCATCCTCCACTTCATTCAAGAAGAACCAATCCACCGGCGGCGTCTGGCCAGCCGATCCATCGTCGCGTGACTATTTCAGTTTGAGAGACATCACGTCGTTCATCAGAAGGTATTGGATAAGCATTACATTACCAATGGTAATTACATTTGGCTCCTGCGTTATTTATCTGAAGATTGCCACTCCGATATTCGCAGCTCGCGCGCAGATCATCATTGACCCGCGCGTGCAGGAGCAATGGAACGGACAGACGGGAAACGCCGTCCTCGCCCTCGATACCGCACAAGTCGAAAGCCAAATAGCCGTATTGCGATCGGAACGCATCGCGAAGAGCGTCATCGCCGATCTCCACTTGGCAGATGCGCAAGACTTTCAACCGCAGCCATCCCTCATCCGCCGCCTTCTCGCACCGATCTGGTCGCCCCCCGAGGTCGAGATGTCATCAGCGGCAAGATCCCGATTCATCATGGAAGCCTTCGCCGGTAATCTCGACGTCCGCCGCTCCGGTATGTCCTATGCTATTGATATCACTTTCAGTTCCCCCAGCCCAGATCGTGCTGCGCAAGTGGCCAACGCCACGGCAGAGGCCTACATCCGCTATCAGCTCGCCGCTCGCTCGGAGACGGCACGCGTGGGCGGCGACTGGCTCGAAGCTCGCACGCTCGAGTTGCGTAACCAGATGAGCGCTGCCACGAGAGCCGTCCAAGAGTTCAAGGCCCGCAGGGATTATCGGATCGCGCGCACTGGCGACGGCCGACCTAACGGGACTTCGGATGTAGCAGGCGAGACCGAGCCCGCCGCCAAAGCACCCGCCAATACACTAGAAGAACTAGAGACGACGGCTCAAATCTATCAGCGCGTCTACGAAAGCTTTCTTCAAGGGTTCACCGAGGCGGTGCAACGCCAGTCATTCCCCGTCGCCGACGCCCATGTGTTGACATCAGCGACAGCCCCTTTCTCAAAGACGCAGCCACGCGGGGCAATGACCCTGATGCTGGGATTGCTCGTAAGTGGCCTCGCTGGGGGAGGCATCGCGCTACTCCGACACCAACTCGACCATACTATCCGCTCCGCGCGCCAAGTTCGCACGGAACTTGGCATCGAGTGTCTCGGCGCTCTGCCCGTCATAAAATTTCGGAAGAAACTTCACCTCCGCAAAGGGCACTCATCGCAGGTGGCGCCACAACCATCTTCGCAAGAAACAGTGCGGTATCACCGTCAATCAAACCCCAGGCACCTCGCCACGACGCCCGCCCTATTCGCGCCCCCGGCACGCAACGCCATGGTTGCGATCAGAGAGCGCATAGAAATCTGCATGCGCCCAGCCGAACGATTTAGCTTTGGCATCACATCCCATTGCGCAGGAAAAAGAAAATCAGTTCTGGCAAAAAATATGTCTGGCATATTTTCACTTAATGGCCGCCGTATCTTACTTGTTGATGCCAATCAGCAGAACCCCATGGCGAATGATATTCTAGAAACACCCCCTCGCCTGGGCCTTATTGAGGCCGCGCTCGGCTTCACCTCTCTCGAACAAATTATCGTGACACAGCACGACTCATCGGTCGATATCATAAATATAGGAGACACAACAGCGCTTCCTGCCATTTTCCGCCAAGACGATACAGCCAAATTAAGAGTCACAATCGGAAATATATTAAAAAACTACGATGTCGTAATATTTGATTTGCCACCAATTACTCAATACCATGGAAATATTTCCTCATATTTACTATTGGATGGCATAATTATAGATGTAGAATTCGAAACAACGACAAAGAAAGATCTTGAAGATAGCATATATTGGCTAAAATCTCTAAATTATAATATTCTTGGCGCAATAATAACCAATACAGATGAATAATAAATAGATTAATAAAATACAACGATATTCATATCAAATTATTATCTACTATTCAGGCCAATATATTGTTGAAATTTCGGCTGATGGAATTGCGACCGGCCCACCGATACGATAGCGGCCGTTATCAAGGGCTCATGGTGGATGAAGAATCAAAAAAAAACGACCCAGGAGCTCCTCTGGTAACGATCCAGTCCGGTGGCGGTCAGGAAAAGATTATGGCCATGTTTTACAGCCCTCCTTCGCAAAATGTGGGGAGCTTGCCCGACCGCTCCCGAGGCGGATGCTCGTGCCTCCCTCGCGAAGAGATGGCAGCGGGATCCAAGCGGCTGGAGTGAGGTCGCGCTCATCTCGACCTCGCCGAAGAAAGCAGCTGGTTGGCCACGCGCGGGTCAACGCTCCCGTGTCATCGGCGGCGAAGGGGTGACAGCGCCATCGCGCGACCGGATCGGTGACAGCTGTCAATGCCGCGCGAAATCTCCCCCAAAAGCGCCGAAGTAAAATTCTCCAGTTCGGTCACCCAGGGCACCGTGGAGAGGTCGGGAATTCTCGGTGGCCCGCCACGCGACCTGGGAACCGGTGCGATGCCGGGCCGCGCGATGTTGACCTTTGAGCCAACATGCTCAGGCATGAGTTCGGCGTGCTGGCGCAGGCAATAGCTAGATCCTCGATCTGAACAACGGCAGCATGGTGCAGTAGGCGATCGAGCAACGCGGTAGCGACGACCGGGTCCCCCAAGACGTTGCCCCGCTGAACGAAACCACGGCTAAAGGCCGGGATCATGGCGCCACGCTCGTAGCGGGTGTTGACGAGCTGGAGGGGCGGATGGCCCCGCCGACGATGACCAGTAGCCGATCTCGTCGACAAGCAGGAGACTGGGCCGGCAGCAGAGGCTGATCCGTTCCTGCAGGCGCCCTTCGCGCTCGGCACGAGCGGCAGCGTGAGTTCCTCGGACGGGAGGATGTCGATCGCCCCGAGGGCGGAGAGTTCGCCCTGTTCGAGGCCGCAGACCAAATGGTCGAGCGCCTCAAGGGCTGCGCGGCGTTCTGTGACCGACGAAATCGTGCCGAATGCGGTCGACGGTGGATGCCGTACCTGCACCCGAACGGCGCATTCATGACCGTCCTTCCTAGGCGAGGGTCCGGCCGACGGCGTCATAAAAGGCGAGCGAGCGCTGAGCGACCTTGTCGCCGCGACTATGCAGCAGGATCGTGCCCGGCGCTGTCGGTCGCGACCGCGCGTGCTCGGCGTGGCGACGATGACATGCCTCGATACGCCGCCGGCTCCGTCCTTCGAGCACCGGATGAACGGCGATGAGATGGCCGCCCTCAAAGATCTGGATCTCGTTAGCGAGGGAGTGGATCTTCACCACGCGTCGCCGGATGGCGTCGGGCACACTGGAGGCCTTGCCATCGACGCTGACCATGCTCTCCCGGGAGATAGGACGCGCCAAGCGTAGCACGGCACAGAACGGCGCCATCGGCAGAGCGCGCAGATACGGCCTGTCTACCTTGCCCTTCGTCTTCGCGCGATACGGCCGGCAGGCCGTCGGATGAAATCCGAAGTGGCGAGCGAGGTCGATGAGGCTGCGATTGTAGACGATACCCTCGGCGCGCCCCTCGCCGGTGACGACAGCCGTCATCCGATCGTAGAGAATCTTGCGTGGCACGCCGCCAATCGCATCAAAAGCGACGCAATGGCAACGCAGCATCGTCGGCAGGTCTTGGTGCAGGACGAACCGTGCCAGATCAGCCGGCTATAGCCGAGCACCATGGAGAACAGCCAGACGATCGATGGCGTCGTCGGCTCGTGAGCGAAGACAAGTGAAACCGGGCGAAATGGACCTAGGCCTGCTCGCCGGGCTTCGTCTCGAACCGAACTTCGTACCCGGGACGTCGGTGCCGTCCGAACCTCCCGCAGGAAGTTCGTGACGGCGGTATGGCCACCTTAGTAACCGCGATCCTTCAGCCCCCGGAACCGGCGCTGCATGGTCAGACCGGGATAGGCAGCCACGCACTCGCTCAGATGTACGGCGAATGGCTCGATCACGCTCTGGCGTGGTATGCAAGGCCCATGGGTCGGCGCCTCGATGCCGCGCTCAATGTATTTGCGGACACTCTTGCGATCGACGCCGGTCTACCACGCGATCACCACACCGACAGGCCTTGCCGGTGCAAATCCAGGATCATCATTAATTCCCGAGTTTGATCACCGATGCCTCCTCTCGCCCATGGGAGGAGGGTCAACGACAGCGCGCAACCGGTCTTCCTGCGTGCGCCCCGGAAGACCGGTTCAACGCCTCAACTGGGGAAGATTCAAACGGCACTTCTGGGGAGAATTGAGCCGGCAGCGACAACAGCCGGCAAGATGGACGGACATCGCAAGCCGTGCTGGAGCCCCACCGCGCCTTCCCGTCGAACAAATGACCCAGGCGCCCAACCTTGACGCTGCACGAGATGCAGGATGAGCCGGCAGCGCGCGGCATCGTCCTCTCGCACCCTGCCGCGGGCTGCTCCTCCGGCACAACGGGCTACGCTTCAACAAGTGCCATACGCGCCTGAGCCGGCGTGGAACAGCGTCGCTCGGCGCCACCAGCGCCGGTGCGCGTGGCAAAGCCGTCTCGATCCGATCCGCCTGGTGTTTATCGATGAGGCCTGGACCAAGACTGACGTGCCCCTCTGCGCGGCTGGCAGCCAGGGCCAGCGCCTGCGCGGCTTCGTCCTGAAAGGGCCAATGGCGCTCCTTGCGCCTTCGACGGCCCAGTCAACGCCCAAGGCCTCCACACCTATCCGCGCAGAACCTAGCCCAGAGTGCGGCATTGCTGATGGCGAGAATGATGAGCCATCACACTCCGGGATTAAACAACGACCACGGAGAAGCCGGCATTTCATTCATCCGATGCCCGCCCGACGGGCTCGGCTCATTCTCGGAGAGACACGGCACCCAAGCCACCCTCTCTGATCTCCGTTTCGATCGCCCACCGGGAAAAGGTGCCGAGACCCGCACCACCACCCATGAGGCCACGACAAAAATCTCCGACCAAAAATCTCTAAAATTTTAAATAATTACCAAAATTAATCATCAGGGAACATCTGACTTGCAAGTAGAGCAACTTCAGTTCTATTTTTTGCTTTTAATTTCTTCATTATATTCCTTACATGTACTTTAACAGTACTTTCGCACATATTCAATTGATAGGCTATAACCTTATTCGGGGCCCCCTTACGCAAGGCCCTGGCAACCATTAATTGTCGCTGCGAGGTAAATATCTGACCATCGCCCGACTGAGAAGACTCAACTGCCGACGGCGTTCCAGCCATGATCATCAAACTATTTGCAGGAACAAACGTGCCGCCAAATCTGAGCAGATGTAATATTTGTGCAATAACTTCAATTGAAATGCTGGTCGGAATATAACCCTGAGCACCGCTTTGCATCGCGCTCAACACATGCTTAGGCGCCTCCCGATCCGAAAGGATCGCAAATCTCACCGAAGGCTTATGCAGATTTAATTCCGCGAGCTCTTTCTTTATGTCTAGAACATCTCCAATATCATCTGATTTATCAGGAACAGATATTATTATCAGAGAAGTCGACGAAGCATCCTCTGAAATCCTCCAATCCGAAATACTCCCATATACTTTAAATTCCGTCGTCCTATCTACAGAATAAAGAGCAAGAGACAGGCATTGACCAAGGAGTTTTCTTGATTCGATCAGAGCGACGACATTTTTTTCTCGACAGGCAGGCGCCCCTTCCCCATCGAACGACACCCCATCATCTATATCGCACCCAACCAAAGGCCTCGGGTGCACTTCTAAATATCTGGACACTTTCGCTAGCGAAGCATCGAAGCTTCCCTTTTCCATGATTCACTTCCCTGACTGCGCATAAATCTATTCCATGCGTACCATCACACCCATTAGACTCCATGCCCCAACAAGCGGCGCACTCAACCCGCAACAATCAAAACCCGCAACCCACCACAACCCTTCATAGGATATATAGCAACCCTCGGATGCGCATCTTATCCGAAATTAGATCTAGATTGCAAACAAACGAACTAAGCCGTGACGGCAAATCTCCCGCGCCCCTCAAGTGCCACCTCATAGCACCTCCCAACAATCACCGCAGTGCACGCCCCGCCGACAAGTTAGGAACAAAGAACCAGGACAAAAAAATACCTCCTCCAACATATGGAAAAGACACGGAAAATCGCGATTTAATTTCATTTCGATCAGATGCCTTGGATGTTGTTAATATGTAAAAATACCTATATATAGAACATCCAAATAAATGGATATAATTATTTATATTTATTTTGATTTTTATTCATGCACGCATTATATACCGAACAGCGTTGTTATGGTTATAAAAATTACATCGTGTACTTATCCGCGCATACCAATTTTTGATATAGAACAATCCGAATTGATAAATTCAATTCGACATTTATGATTATTCCCTAGCGTTAGATTGCGGGTGGAGAAACGGAGCCTGCCGTAACCACCGCTCCGCACGATCGGTGTGCTTGGCTTTCCATGCTAATGAGGAAGCGACATGAACAGTCAGATCACCGTCTGGATCTTCGAACTGGATCGTACAGCGGGAGATCTTACGGCATTCAACTCTTGGCTTTCCGGCGACGAAGCCCAGAGATGCGCGCGCCTGTTACGCACGCAGGATCGTGACCGATTTACCACCGCACATGGCATAATGCGCCACATTCTCGGCAAGATGACCGGCGAGCGTCCGGAAACGTTGGCCTTCGTTCGGAACGCGCATGGCAAACCCTCGCTTGAGCGGCACGAGAGCCTGGAGTTCAACCTGAGTCACTCCGATGGCCTCGGCGTTCTAGCAGTAGCGAATGGCTTTCCCGTGGGTATCGATGTTGAAAAGATCGCGCCGGTGGAGTTCGCCTTGGCGGAGGTGGCCCTCTCCCCCTCCGAGTGCGCTGAACTTGCCAGTTGCGGACAGCACGAGTCGCCAACGCATTTTTATCGGTGTTGGACGCGTAAGGAGGCTGTGATCAAGGTGCTCGGCCTGGGATTGGCCCAACCACCTGACATATATGACATCACTCCAGAGTTTAGTCGCGAGCCTCGCCTCTTACGGCTGGCCGGCAGGTCCGAAACTTCGGCGATCTGGGAGCTTTTCCATTTCATTCCTGCGGCCGGCTACATGGGAGCCCTCGCAGCTTACGGACGTGGCCACTCACTGGTCCTGAACCGCTGGACGCCGTCGGCGGTATAGCCCTCTTCGAGGCACCCCGCCGGGATCTTCCCGCGTAAATAATGGTCAAAGAACACCGCCAGACAGGCTTCAATTACCGCCTTAGTCCGGACGGGATCCGCGCGCAGCCAGGTCCGCCAGAAGCTTAATCCCAACGCGAAGTCGGATAGATTTTCGTGAACCGCTCCCACCAGACGGATTCCGAGACTTCCAGGACGTTGAACGAGCCGGAACTCCTCCGTTAGATCTCGATGGGTAAGGCGAGCCTCGTAGCGGAGTGCCGGAGTAGCGTGATCCAACTCAACATCGCTTGGAAATGGAAAATCGCTCAGCATGAGGAGATAGGGGGCGCTCACCGCCCCATGGGCGGCTCGCCCGAAAAGCCAGCCATCAAGGTTGGCGACGGCAACGATGCGGGAATCCAGCACGCTCGCCTCGGCCGCGGTCGAACCGCCCAATGACCACCCAAATGCCCCGACACGATCAAGCACCACCGTATCGAGCCACGATGGCCCGTCCGGACGCCGCCGGAGCTTTGCTAGCCGATCGAGAACCTCGATGAGCCGTAGCGCCTGCTGGTGAACTTTCTCGTCCCCACTATCCAGGGTGACGTTATAGGCGGTCTCGGATGTGAAATCGAAAAGCAGCGGCTTCACGCCGGCCGCGGCCAGCTCTGGCGCCCGCTCAATGTCGTCAAGCGCGACGACCACATAGCCGAGCCCAGCGAGTGCGGCCGCCGTCGTCGCATTGTCCGTCCGCAGCTTTCCTGAGCCCGGGGTATAGAGCAGCAATGCTACTTTACCCTCTCCGCTATCGGAAGAATGGCCGTGCACAGCCAGAGGACGCCATATGTCTATGGTGATCCGATCAGCAACACTACCCCCTGCTCCATCCGGAAGAAGCAGCGTTTGATGGACGATGCCGCGCTCCGGCGCCGCCATGCTCCGGCGCAGCTGAGAGGTGAGAGACGACGCCATAGTTGCGATCCGGCCGCCGACTGATCTACTCATCTCCTCATCCACCATAGGCCACGCTGCAGCCATGGTGACGAACAACGCCAGCGCGGCGCCCGACCATCTCCAATGTGAGGCTCGTATCTGGCCTCGTACCGGATCTCGTGGATGGCCCGGCACGGGATTGTCACTCGGCCGCCTGCCGCGAAGGCGACAGTAGCGTCATCGAGATCTCCCTGAGCCGAGGCCGCACATACCGGGCAATGACCTGCGCCCCCTCTCCCTGGAACATTTCCGCGTGCCAACCAGGAATGGAATGGAAGTCCGGATGCCTCGGGAGCACCGTGTTCCAACCCATGTCGTCGCCAAGGCCGCCGCTGATCATTTCTTCGCTGCGCAGCAGCACCATGCGGCCACCGAAAGCTTCCGGCCTATAAGTGTCCCTGGCGCGCTCGAGGACGGGAAGGAACCAGCGATTTCCCCAATCCTCCTGATTGAACAAACGATCTTCGATCAATCCCAACCGCACCGCTGCTTTTAGAATTCCAGTCCGGCGAATCTTAGGATAGCTGGCGAGCACATCCGCCAGTTCCGCCTGCCCGGCGGACCATTGGGCGTAATGATGCTTCAGCACATGCCATCGATAGGCGCGCTGGAAGGTAGCGCGCTGGCGGGCCGGCAACTCGTTGAGATAGCCCGGCCGCCAAGTGTCGGCTAGGATCACGAGAGGAACAACCTCTCCCTCCGCTTCGAGTTGACGGGCTGCTTCATAGGCGATCGCACCCGCAACGCAGAGCCCGAATAACACATAGGGTCCTGTCGGACGAGCCGCGCGGATCACCCTTACATAGTCGCGCGCCACGTCGACCAAGGATCTCTCTTCCAACTCTTGGGGCGTATTTGGGTCGAACAGCTGAATGCCGATGAAGGGATGATCGGTGCCAATCGCGCGCGCAACATTGTAGTAGGCCAATGTGTTGTTGATGGCGATGATCGGAACCTCACTCCCGTGAGGTTGGATCGACACGATGTTCCACGGCTTGAGTCCTCCGTCGACGGACGGCGCTACGGCTTTTGGCGTGACGGTGGTGCTCAGGCGGCGCGCCATCTGGCCGAGGGTTGGCGCATCGAACAGAACAAGCGGGTCGATACGCTGCCCAAACCGCTCGCGCACCCGCGCGAGCATCCGGACAGCAAGCAATGAATGACCTCCGAGCGCAAAGAAATCGGCTTCGGACGAGAGTGGACCACTCTGCAGCAACTCCTCCCATATCTCCGCCAAGGCGGCCTCGATCACGGGATCGGCAGCTGGAGAGGAAGGCCCCCCCTCGACAGCCTGCATCTTGGAGACCACGAGTGCCGGTGTGCTGCGTTCCGGCGGGACCAGCGCGTCCAGCGAGAAATCGGGCTCCGCAATGGCCCGCTCGAAGGCGGTACGCCAGAGCGCCACGAAAGCCCGGGCCGTGTCCTCGCGGAAAATGTCGGGATTGTACTCCATGGCCATTCGCCAGCCATCTCGCCACTTCACCACGAAGAAATTCAGATCGTAAAGCGATCCTGCCGACAGCGACGGCACGCCCTGCAATCGGAACCGGCCGTATTGCCGATACTGAAGAACCTCCTTCAGCATGGTGAAATTGACGGAGATCAGTGGCGTACGGGCTGGATCGCGTGGTGGATTGAGGAGTTCGACCAGCCGATGAAATGGCATCGCCTGATGCATTAAGGCCTCGCGGACGGTCTCATTGGTCCGCGCCAGCAGATCCGAGAAGCTGCGGGCATGGCGTGTATCGACCCGCAGCACCAGATTGTTGATGAAGACGCCGATCAGCGGTTCGAGGTCGGTCTCATCACGCCCGGCGATCTGAGTGCCGAGGACGATGTCGGTATGGCCGGTTAGCCTCTTGAGCAGCGCGACGGTCACCGCACATCCCAGCGCAAACGGCGTGACACCGAGTTGTCGGGCCACTTCCTCCATCCGGTCGCTGGCTTCCCGCGAAAGCATCTCCGCGAGGATGACGCCGTGATGCGTCGCGCGGGCCGGCTTCTCGAAATCGCCTGGGACCTCCAGATAGGGCGCTCGCACGAGCTGTTCGTGCCAATAGAGCTCATGCTTCGCCGCTTCGACCGCGAGATACTCCTTCTGCCATCGGGCATAGTCGCCATACTGCAGAGGCAGTTCCGGGAGCGGATGCGCCCGTCCCGCATCATAAGCTGCCGCGATCTCGCCGAACTCACTAGCAATTACCCGGATGGACCAGCCGTCGAATACGATCTGATGCACGGTCAGCAGGAGGCTTGCCCGCTCATCGGCCAGTCGCAGCAAGGTAATGCGGATCAACGGAAGGTCGTGAATGTCGAAAGGCTTCTGGGCCTCGCCCTCGGCTAATCTGCGGGCCTCGCCCTCCCTCCGCTCTTCCGGCAGATGCCGTAGATCGATGACGGACAGCTTCAGGCGCAATTCCGGTGCCACCTCCTGGATAGGCTCGCCGTCTATCTCGACGAAACGGGTTCTCAGGACCTCGTGACGCTCGACGATCGTATTGAATGCTCTTTCGACCGTCTCGTCGGTAACAATTCCGGTCAACTCCCAGCGAAGAGCCACGTTCAGCGCCGCGCTTCCAGGGTCCAGCGAGTCGATGAACCAACAGCGTTGCTGCGACGAGGAACATGGAAAGCGGAGCGGCTCCGACCCGCTCTCCATAATCATTGCAACCTGCTCCATGATACTCGTCTCCACGATGCCGCTCAGACGATCTCGGGTGCCGCATGCGCGGCGGTACGACGGAAGCTGCTCAACTTCGGAGGGGCAGCCGATACCGGGCCGCGGTGCGCGAGATCTTCGGCGACCTGCGCGAGCTCCGCGATGGTGGGATGCAGCATGAGATGCCGAGCTTCCAGACCGAGGCCGCGCCCCAGCATGCGGGCGGCGATGCGGAACACCTGGATGGAGTCCGCACCCAAAGTGAAGACATTGTCCTCTACACCGATGTCCTGCATTTGCAGCACCTCAGCCCAGATCTCGGCCAACATCTGCTCGGTCGCGTTACGGGGCCGCAGTACGAAACGCTCTTTCGCCGGCCCACCCACATCTGGCTTCGGCAGCGCCTTGCGGTCGAGCTTGCCATTTGGCGTGAGCGGCAGGGCATCGAGCCGCATCCAGGAGGCGGGCCGCATATAGTCCGGCAGCAGCTGGCTTACCTGCGACTGCAGGTCGGTGGACTGCAGGGTCTCGCCGGGCTGCTCGACATAGTAGCCGACCAGCCGCGCGCTCACGCCTTCTCCGACAAGGGCGACCGCCGCTGCCGCGACGCCCTGGCAGCAGCGAGCCGCACTCTCGATATCCTCGAGCTCGATGCGGAAGCCCCTCAGCTTGATCTGCAGGTCGCGCCGACCGAGATGCTGGATGCGCCCATCCGGGAGCCTGCGGGCCAAATCGCCGGTGTGATAGAAGGTCGCCGGTACACCACCCGCCGAGTGCTCCGAACGGAAAGCCCCGGCGGTCAGTTCGGACTGGCCGAAATATCCCTTCGCCAGCCCTTTGCCGCCGATTATCAGTTCACCCGCGACACCGATCGGCGCGATACGGCCACTGACATCGACGACATGCAACTGCGTGTTGAGCAGAGGTTCGCCGATGGTGATAGGCCCCTCGCCCGGCGCCACTTTACCGGCGCTGGACCAGATCGTGGTTTCGGTGGGCCCGTAGACGTTCCACAATGCGCCGGCACCACCCCCCAGCTGTTCGGCGAGGTCGCGCGGCAGCGGCTCGCCACCGCAGAGCATGGTCAGACCGTCATAGGGACGGAAACCCGCCTCCAGCAACATGCGCCAGAGCGATGGCGTCGCCTGGATGTGGGAAGGCCGCTCAATATCGATCAGTTCCTTCAAGCCAAAGCCGCCCCGCACCTGTTCCCGGTCGGCGATCAGTACAGTTCCCCCCGCAATCAAGGGCAGGAACAGTTCGAGAATAGCGATGTCGAAAGATACGGTGGTCACTGCCAGCAGCGTCTGCCCAGCGGAAAAGCCGGGACGCTGGACAAAGGACCACAGCACGTTGGCCAGCGCTTCGTGACTGACCTCCACCCCCTTGGGTGTTCCGGTCGAGCCGGAGGTGAAAATCACGTAGGCGCTGTCCTGCGGCCAGATCACCGGGAACAGGCCGACCTCCGCCTCTTCGACCGGGACAGCGACCGACAGGTCGATCAGCGGCAAACCGGAGACCAACTCGGCCGCCCGTGCATCATCGCTGAGTAGTGCATCGAGTTCGGCCTTGTCGGCGACGAGCCGGAGCCGTGCTTCCGGGTGCTCTGGATCGAGTGGCACAAACGCATGGCCAGCCTTCATGATGGCGAGCAGGCCGGCAATGAGATCGGGCGAGCGCTTCACCAGCAAACCAATTCGACCGCCGGCCTGCGGCACGAGCCGTTGCAGCCGCTCCGCCAGGACGTCGGAGGCGCGATCGAGCTCCGCATAGGACAAAGCACGCTCGTGCCAGCGCACCGCGGTGATGTCGGGTGTGCGTGCCACCTGCGCCCGGAACAGATCAGGCAGCGGGCGCAGATCGATATCGTCCCGCCGAGTGGCATTTAGCGTTGCGGTGAGCCAATGCAGGCTGGCCGGGTCGAGGATCGGCAGCTCGCTTACCGGCCGCGCAGCATCCTCCGCCAGCGAGCGCAACATCTGCTCGAAATGCGACAGCCAACGGGCGATGGTCGCCTCATCGAACAGATCGGTATTGTAGTCACAATCGAGACGCAGACCTTCCGGCCCCTCGATGACGTTCAGGAAGATGTCGAAATTGGTGAAGGCCTTGGCATTGGGAACAACGCGGGCGGCCAGCCCTCCGAAGTCCAGTGCGTCTCCTAACCGCTCCAGGTTGAACTGCACCTGGGTCAATGGAAGCCGTGAGGGGTTCCGCGGCAGGCGCAATTCTCGCACCAGCGTGCCGAAGGTGAAGTCTTGGTGCTCGTTCAGCTCCAACATCTCCTTCTGCACCGACTTCAAGAGGTCGCCTGCGACCGTCTTGCCATCGACCGCCGTGCGCAGCGGGAGAAAGTTCACACAGTGCCCCACGAGTGAGCCACCTTCCACCAGGCTCTGGCCTGCGGTGGGGATGGCAACCACCTGATCCGCCTCCCCGGTCAGACGCCACATGACGATCTGAAAAGCGCTGGCAAGGGTGGTGAACAATGTTGCTCCCTGCCGAGCGCCGGCCTTCTTCACCGCGCGGTAGAGATCCGCATCAATGGCCGTACGATGCGTGCTGCCTTTGAAGCTCTTCATTGCGGCGCGCGGGCGGTCGGACGGCAGCTCCGCGTCCGGCGGCAACGTGTCGAACCGGCGAAGCCAGTATGCTTCGTTGTCCTCGCGGCGGCGGCTGGGCTTGGCCTGCCGCGCGGCATAGTGCCGGAACGCCATCGGTGCTGGCAGGTCGATCACACCTGGACGACCGTCATGTGTGTAGTGGCGGGCGAGTTCGTCGAGAATGATGTTCATCGACCAGCCATCGCAGACGATGTGATGCGCGGTCAGCACCAGAACATGCGTCTCCGGTGCGAGCGTAAGCACCCTGCCCCGCAGCAATGGACCGGCGACAAGATCGAACGGCGTCGCAGCATCGTCGGCGAGGACGGAAGCCAGCTCGGCCTCCGGGTTAGCAGCCGTGCTCACATCAATCCGCTGGAGTTGCACTGTCAGTACGTCGTCGACGATGAAATGCTCGCCGCTCGCCTCGAAACGCCCCCGCAGGGCGTCATGGCGCGCCATGACTGCCTGCAAGGCGCGCTCGAGGCGGTCGGCGTCGAGCACGCCGTCGAAGCGCAGGCTCACCGATTCATTGAAGGCGCAGGACGCGGCATCGCCGGCCTGCGCGGCGAGCCAGATCTCGCGCTGCGGCTCGGTCGGCGTGATCTGGTCGGGCATCGGCTCGGGCGCCGGTGCGGCAGGAGCGACCGGCGCGGTGGCAGCCGGACGAACCGCATCGTCCGGCCTACCCTTGCCGGCGAGAATGCCAACTGATTGCAGCGCATCAAGGCTGGTCGAGAAGATGCGCTCGATTTCCTCGATCTCTGCTTGGCCGTGAGTGGTGGTGAGGAACTTCGGGAAACCGTCCTGGATGTGCAGGCCGATCGAGCGGGCATAGGGGAAGAAGAGCGCGCCGAACCGGTCCTCCTCATGGAAGTTCAGATAGAACCAACTGCTGTAGGTTTCCGCCCGCGTCGCGATCCCGCGCCGCTCGAGATCGGCGTTGATGCGCCCCGCCAGCGCCGCGGTTCGCTGTGTAAGCCCTTCCTGCAGGGCCGGCCCAGCCTCGCGTAGATGCAACAGCACCGCTCGAGCCGCAGCCAACGCCAGGGGATGGCGCACGAAGGTGCCGGCGAAGAACGTCGGGGCCGTCTCGGGAACAGACTCGTCGCCATAGCGCCATTGGCCTCCGTCGAGCGCGTCCATGAACCGCGCCGATCCCGCCAGCACACCGATAGGCAGGCCGCCGCCGATCACTTTGCCATAGGTCACCATGTCGGCGCGGATGCCGAGCACCGCCTGCATGCCGCCGGGATGGGTACGAAAGCCGGTCACCACCTCGTCGAGCACGAAGGCCGCACCCGATTTTTCGGTGATCTCGCGCAACTCGCGCAGGAAGTCGACCGGCACCAGCCCGGGATGCCGGCTCTGCACCGGCTCCGTGATCACTGCCGCTATCTGGTCGGCATTCGCCCTGATCCAGGACACGCTATCAGGTGAAGCATAGGGCAGCACCACCATATTGCCGACCGAGCCGGTCGGGATGCCCGGTGCGACGGGCAGCGCGCGCGGCGGGGCAGTGAGGCTGCCGCCCTTGATGAGGACCTCGTCGAATTGCCCGTGATAGCCGCCGCTGAAGAGCACGACCCGGTTGCGTCTGGTGACGGTGCGCGCGACGCGCATCGCGGCCATCACGGCCTCCGAACCGGTGTTGCAGAAGGTCACGCGCTCGTTGTTGGTGAGCTCACGCACGAGGTCGGCCACCTCGCCGGCAAGCGGTGATTGCGGCCCAATGGCGAAGCCATCCGCCATCTGCCTGGCGACCGCCTCCAGCACGAAATCCGGGGCATGACCAAAAGCCGTCTGCCCATAGCCGTTGACGAGGTCGACATAGCCGTTGCCGTCGACATCCCAGATACGCGGGCCCTTCGAACGGGCGCAGACGATGGGGAAAACCGTCTCCTTCCATTCGGCCCGAAAGCCGGCCGCCGCTCGCGGATCCGCGAGCCCCTCGCGATGCTGTTGGGTATAGGCCTTGGAGCCTGCAGCACGCTTGCTGAAGCGATCCGAAAGTTCCGCAATGAAGTCCTTCTGCTTGGCGGTAAGTGCCGCCGGTGCCGGCTTCGCCGCGCGATACACCTGGAAGCGCATGGGCTGCTCCTCCAAAGTCTCCGGCGCCGTGGATGCCGGCGCGAGAGCGGCAGGCACCGGCTCCACGAGAGCAGTAGGAGCAGCGATTGCGGCCGCGGAAGCGGTCGCAGCTCCCGCGACGCTCATGGGAGCCCCTTGCAGCGCGGTGATCTGCTGGTTGATGACCTGCTGCATGGCATCGAGTTGCTGGCGGAAAAGATCGGTCATGCCGCCCACTCCCGCCGCCACACCAACACCCGGCGCCTGAGGCGCCGGCGACGCCATCGTGGCCGGCGGGGAGGCGGCCACGATGGGCGACGGTTGCGGTGCGGCGGCGGGTACCGCCATCGCCTTTGCTGGCGCACATGCCGGGGGCGCAGCCGGCATGCTGGACGCAAGATGACGCGCCAGATCAGCGACGGTCGGAATATCGGCAAGCAGCTGCCGGAACGTTATCGGTACCTTGAAGGTTTGCTGCACCCGAGTTGCCACCTGGGCGAGAAACAGCGAATCGAAGCCCAACTCCAGGAAGGAGGCATGGCGCTCCGAAGCAGGGATCTTTTCCCCGGACAGATCCTCAAGAACGGCGACAAGCTCGCTCTCCACCTCGGTTGCTCGGCTCATAGCGGAACGGAGCGGCTCGGCTGCATCGGCCATGGGGAGGTTTCCATTGTGAGGATCATCGACATGTTGGGATGACACGGCATCGCTCTGGTGCGATCCGTGTGGCGTCGGCTGCGTCGTGGAGGCGGCAGACATGGGAGGATCGACCCAGTACCTTTCGCGCTGGAAACGATAGGTCGGCAGGGAGACCCGGCGGCAATCCGGCCCCGTCACAGCCTCCCAGTTCGGCTCCACGCCACGGCTCCACAGAATTGCGACGACGTCGCGAAGCGAGACCGCCTCTTCACCGGCGGCACCGAAGGTGGTGAGCAGGGCGCCATAGCGCTCCTTATCGAGCGTCTGACGCGCGAAAGTCGTCAGCGTACGCCCGGGACCGATTTCGATCAGGACAGGTCGGTCGAGCTCGGCGACCGTCTCCAACGCGCGGGCGAACATCACCGGCGCACGGCACTGGCGCCCCCAATATTCGGCGGCGACCGGACGGTCTGTGTCGACCCATGTACCCGTGACGCAGGAAACGTAGGGGATCTCGGGAGTGCGAGCCGACATGGCGCTGAACCGTCGCACCAGCGCCTCCATCACTGGCTCCATCATCGGCGAATGGAAGGCGTGGGTCGTCCTCAGCCGCTGGAAGGCGATACCGCGTCCCTCCAGCGTCGCTTGCAATGCATCCATTGCCTCGGAGCGACCGGAGGCTACGCTCTGCCGCGGCCCATTCGCAGCCGCGATCGATGCGCCCACGGGAAGCAGCGGCTCGAGCTCCTCAACTGGCAGTCGGACCGACAGCATGGCGCCGGGCGGCTGAGCGTAGGTGAGGCGTCCGCGTTCCGCGATGGCGCGCGCTGCATCCTCGAACTCATAGACGCCGGCAAGCACAGCACTCACCAGTTCGCCGAGGCTATGGCCGACCATCGCGTCGGGCTTGATGCCCCAACTCATCAGCAGCCGTGCGGTCGCATACTGGATGAGGAACAGCGCTGGCTGGGTGTTGATCGTGGCATTGAGCGGGTTCGGATCGCCCGGTTCAACTTCCGCGAACAGCAGGTCGCGGATATCGGTACCGGTGATCTCCTGTACGCAGGCGGCTCCGCGATCGACCAACTCACGGAACAGCGGCTCGGTCTCATACAGGCCCCGTCCCATGTTCCAGGCCTGCGAGCCTTGCCCCGGAAACATGAAGACGATCGGCCGCTTCTCGGCAGCCGTGCCAATGGTGGCGTCGCCACGCAGCTTCTTGACCAGTTCGTCGCGAGAGCTGGCCACGACGGCCCAGCGACGCCCGAAGGCGCGGCGCCCCGCCTGCAGGGTGTAGGCGACATCATCGAGCCGCAATGCCGGCATGCGCTCGATGTGATCGGCCAGCGCCGCCCCCGCCTGTGTCACCGCCAGATCACTACGCGCCGAGAGCGGAAAGACGAAGGTTTTGCCCTCGATGGCGTCAGAACGGGCTCGAAGCCGTGGCGCCTCTTCCATCACAATATGCACATTGGTGCCGCCCACACCGAAGGCGCTGGTGCCGGTGCGGCGCGGCGTCTTTCCCGCTGGCCAGCTCCTCGGCTCCCGATCGACGACAAACGGGCTGGAGCCCAGATCGATTTCGGGATTGGGCCGCTCGAAATGCAGCAAGGGTGGAATTTCCTCCTTCCGCAGCACCAATGCTGTCTTAATCAGTCCCGTAACGCCGGCGGCGGCATCGAGATGGCCGACATTCGCCTTGGCCGAGCCAAGGGCGCAGTAACCGCGGCGATCCGTGGTGGCGCGGAACGCCTTTGTGAGGCCCGAAAATTCGATCGGGTCGCCGAGGGGTGTGGCTGTGCCATGCGCCTCCACATAGCCGACGCTGTCGGCGGTGATCCCCGCCTGCTGATGCGCCGAGACGATGGCCCGAGCCTGCCATTCCGGGCTCGGCGACGTGAAGCCGACCTTGTCGGCTCCATCATTGTTCATGCCGCAGCCGCGTATGACGGCATAGACCTGGTCGCCGTCGGCCAGCGCGTCCTCCAGCCGCCGCAGCACCACAAGCGCGGCACCGCTGCCGAACACCGTGCCGCCAGCGGCTGCGTCGAATGGGCGGCATCGTCCATCCGGCGAGACCATCCCTCCGGCCTGATGCACGTAACCTCGCTGCTGCGGGAGCGAGATCGAGACACCTCCCGCCAGTGCCATATCGCACTGGTAGGTCTGCAGACTTTGCACAGCCTGCGCCACGGCCAGCAGCGACGTCGAACAGGCACTGGCGACGGTCATCGCGGGACCATGCAGCCCCAGCTTGTAGGCAATGCGTGTGGCGAGGAAATCGTGGCCCGCACCGACCAGCAATGGGTACTGCCCGACCTGAAACTCGTCGGTGAAGGTTTCGATCACCCGCCGGTCGGCGCAGACATTGCGCAGGAAGTAAGTGTTGAGCGAGCAGCCAGCGAACACCCCGATTGCACCGGTGAAGGATGCCGGATCGTGGCCTGCATCCTCGAGTCCCTCCCAGGCGCACTCCAGCAGCACGCGATGCTGGGGATCGGTCAGCGCTGTTTCTCGCGCGTGCATGCCGAAGAACGGCGCATCGAACTTGTCTATGTCCGAAAGGATCGGCCGGGCTGCCACATAGTTCGGATCCCGATGTATTTCGTCGCCGAAGGTATCGTCGATCTGCCCCGGCCCGAAATGGGTAATGCAGTCGACGCCCCGGCGCAGATTTTCCCAGAATGCCTCGACCGAACCCGCGCCGGGGAAGCGCCCGGCGACACCAACGATTGCGATGGCGCCAAGATCAAGGAGTTCGCGCAGGGCGTCATCATTTGTGGCAGCGAAAGCATGCGAGTTCATGACGCCCTCCCCAGCCGGCCTTCCCGGATGCGTCTGAGCGCGGCCTGCCGGGAGCCCGCGCGTGCGGCCGCCTCGACCTCGAGCCGAACACCCGACACAGCGCCTGTCTCCAACCGGGCGGCAAGGCTGGCGACCGTTGGGTGGTCGAACAATTCGACGAGGGGCAACGGCGCCCGACCGAGGCTGGGCAGACGAGCGTGCACGTTCATCAATCTCAGCGAGGTGCCGCCGAGCTCAAAGAAGCTGACGTCGCGCGGCACATGACGCAGCTCCAGGACCTCGCCCCAGATCCGAGCTACCGCCTCCTCCAGGCCGACCCTTGGCGTAGGGCCAGATGCGGCCTCGTCTGGTATGGCCATGAGTTGCGTCCGGTCGATCTTGCCATTCGCCGTCAAAGGCAGCGTTTCGACCACTCGGAAGCCTGACGGCACCATGTAGGCTGGAAGAACGCGGCGCATCCGCTCGCCAATCGTGCGGATGAGAGTATCGCGCGACGCCTGCGGCGCCTGCTTTATGAAAGCGATGAGCCGCTTAGCTCCAGCATCGCCGCAGGCCACCACGGCCACGTCGGCGACATCGGGTTCGTTACGCAGCGCGGTTTCGATCTCCTCGATCTCGATCCGCTTGCCATCTATCTTCACCTGCTGATCGGCACGCCCGAAAAACTCATGCACTCCATCCGGCCGCCGGCGCACCACATCGCCCGTCAAATAGAGACGCTCACCAACCGATGGGACGAAGCGGAACTTCTCCGCCGTCATCTCCGGTGCGTTCAGATAGCCTAGGGCAAGCCCTTCTCCGCCAACGCAAAGCTGTCCCTTCTCGCCTTCGGGCAGCAGACGCAGTTCGTCATCGAGGACATAGGCCGTGCTGTGGCCGATCGGCCGGCCTATTGGCAGTGGCGCAACCTCATCCCTCCCGATCAGATGGCAACAGGAGAAGGTCGTGTTCTCGGTCGGACCATAGCCGTTGATGAAGCGACAGCCCGCCAGCACCTGTTGTGCCCGCCGCACATGAGTGGGGGACACGACATCGCCGCCCGTCAGTATCTGACGAAGCGGCCGCAACCCTTCCAGCCTCTGATCGACGAGGAGGTGGAACAACCCCGCCGTGAACCAGGCGGTGGTCACGCCATGGGCAGAGATAGCCGCCACAATATCGTCCAGAGAGGGCTGAGCGCCCGGCACGACGGCAAGCCGGCCACCGTTTAGCAACGCCCCCCAAATCTCGAAGGTGCTGGCATCAAAGGCGAGCGGTGCCAGATGGAGCATCACCTCGTCCGGCGCGAAACGCGCATAATTCTGCTCGCAGACTAACCGCACGATAGCGCGATGCGGCACCACCACACCTTTTGGGCGTCCGGTGGAACCCGACGTGTACATCACGTAGGCCGGATCTCCGGCATCGGCGCGCTCCCACAACGGCTCGGCCGAGAACGGCTCGGCCGCGGCGAGAATCACCGACTGATCAACAAAGCTATCGCCGGCCGCGGCCGCCACGTCATGCGCCAGCGACGCACGTCCGATGACCAGAACCGGAGCCGCGTCGCGGAGCATTCCGGCGAGGCGCGCGACAGGATATGCCGGATCGAGTGGAACAAATGCGGCGCCCACCTTCAATATAGCAAGCATAGCCACAATCGTGTCGGCGGATCGCTCCGCCAGAAGCGCGATGCGATCGCCGGCTTGGACACCGCGAGCTTCCAGATAACGCCCCAGCCGGTTGGATCGGCGTTCGAGATCCTCGTAACTGTAGATAGCACCTGCCTCGCTAATCGCGATGGCGGAAGGCGACACGGAAGCCTGTCGCGTAAAGGCACCATGAACCGTGAATTCGCGATCGAAAACGGACATTGGAAACCTATGAGAGCAATGAATATTTCAGGTGACCAGGTCGCACCCGCTCGGGTACCTGGCAGCGACGAACCAGCACCAAGTCTTCCTGGTAAGTCGTGAAGTGACACCGTCGAAAACGACGATCTCGCTACCTCTTTTGAGGCCAGCCCCGCCACCAAAAGATATTCTACCGTACTCCAAGACCGTCAGGACCGCGCGTGCGCCGACAACGATACCCGTAAAGATAAATTTATATAAAAATTACACCATTCACCAGAACACATATCAGCAACAATTACCAAATCCGCATTGCAAGAATCGAAATATCCATAAAAATCCACCTCATATCAAATATGAAATTAAACAAGCCACACGGAAACTATTATCTAAATATCAAACAATCACATAATTTCACAAATAAAATATTTGATGAAACTAATTGGAACCAATACGATGAAAAATATACTTGTGACCGGCGGCGCTGGATACATAGGATCTCATTGCTGTAAGGCGCTGAAAACCGCGGGATACAATCCCATAAGTTATGACAACCTCTCCACAGGTTGGGCGAGGTCAGTCAAGTATGGCCCACTTGAAAATGGCGACTTGCGTGACCGAGCGAGATTGGACGAGACGTTCTCTCGCTGGAAGCCGAAGGCGGTCATGCATTTTGCCGCACTTAGCCAAGTTGGAGAGGCTGTCAAAAATCCAGGAAAATATTGGAGAGACAATATCCTTTCTTCATTGACACTCATCGAGGCCGCAGTTCACGCAGAATGTTTTGATTTCATTTTTTCTTCTACTTGCGCCACCTATGGAGATCAGGATGGTGTGCTTCTGGCGGAAGACTCTCCCCAAAGTCCGATCAATGCCTATGGCGCATCGAAACGAGCCATTGAGGACATGCTTCGTGATTTTGGAAATGCCCACGGCCTACGATCCGTCATCTTTCGTTACTTCAACGTCGCAGGCGCCGACCCGGATGCCGAATGCGGGGAGTTTCACGATCCCGAGACGCATCTGATCCCGATCATTCTGGAAGTCGCCTCAGGCGAACGTTCCACGCTGACGGTGTTCGGCGAAGACTATCCAACCCCCGATGGCACCTGCATCCGCGATTTCGTCCATGTAAGCGACCTGGTCGACGCCCATATATTGGGCCTGAAATGGCTGGAGGCCGGAAAAGGCAATCGCATTTTCTGCCTGGGAAGCGGCAAGGGTTTTTCGGTCCGCGAAGTCATCGAGCGGGCAAGGCGCCTTACCAATCGCCCAATTCCTGTCGAGATCGGGCCGCGCAGGCGCGGCGACGCCGCAAAGCTGGTATTAGGGAGCGCTCGCGCGACGGTTGAACTCGGCTGGGAACCAAAGCGCTCCTCGCTGGAGCTCATGATCTCTGATGCCTGGCAGGCATATTCCAGCCTTGAATGGCCAGTTACAAACTCCGAATAATCCCCAGCGTGATCCACGTAGTGATCTCCCATCATTGTCATCCCACAGACGTGCGAAACATCTAGCCCCCTCCCCAGACAAAAATGACTGCCCCGCCCTTGCGCCAACTTGCGGACGGTGAGGGACGGCACTCGACGGGACCGGAGGGCATCCATCCAGGATGGCAATACCCCCTCACCGACATCCTTTCACCCAACGGCAAGCCCTACGTCGTTGCCGTCGATCAGCCCCCACAACGTATCCGTTGGCAGCACCTGACGAATTGCCTACGCCAGATGCTCTTACCAGCTGACCTGATGGCGATCTTGACGTCATGCGCACCAGATAAACCTGGCACGCTCGCCTGAGCGCAACGCGCAAGTATAGTCTTCCCAAAATCAACTCTCGCATACCGTACCTCCATGATCGAAACGACATGGAGATCAGCATGCCCGGATCCGGCACCATTTATCGGATATTACTAATCCTTCTTGCGTCCCTCTGTCTTTGCGCCCCCTGCTGGGCGGAGATCGACTGGGGGGTCAACGGACACCCCATCGTCTCCTATTCCGGAGTCTCCGTCGACGAACAGCTTGATTTGGTCGAAAAGCTCGGAATGCGCTCGTACCGCGTCGACGTCTATTCGGTCGAGCAGATGGATCGCCTCAGCGCTCTTATCGAGGCAGGTAGAAAGCGCCGTATTACGATACTTCCGGTGCTCATCCTGCCCACCAACCTCGACGAACAGGGCGTGGAAGAACTTTACAAGGCTGCCTATGAACTAGCCTCGGCATTCGCCCTGCGCTTCGACGGCACGGTACATGTGTGGGAGCTGGGCAATGAGATGGAAAACTACGCGCTGATCCGACCGTGCGAGATGCGTGACGACGGCAGCAAATATCCTTGCGAGTGGGGAATTGCCGGTGGAGTCGGCCCCCTTGACTATTTCGGACCCCGCTATGTGAAAGTGGCCGCGGTTCTGCGTGGCCTGTCCGACGGGATCAAGGCGTCGAACCCGTCAGCCCGCCGCGCGATCGGGACCGCAGGCTGGGGTCACCTTGGCATATTCGACCGGCTGCATCAGGACGGCATCGCCTGGGACATCTCCGTCTGGCACATGTATGGAGAGGATCCTGAGCCGGGGTTCAAACATCTCGCGACATTTGGCAAGCCGATCTGGGTTACCGAATTTAACCACCCCTATGGCAGCCAAGGCGGAGCAGCCGAGCAGGCGCAAGGCCTCATCAAGTGGATGAAGCGGCTGGAAGAACTAAGCGCCCCCTATAAGGTTGAAGCGGCCCATATTTACGAATTGCTCGACGAACCCTATTGGGCACCCAGCTACGAAGCATTCATGGGACTGCACACTCTTACCCCGAGGCAGGACGGCGGCTGGCAGCCGGCTGAACCCAAGCCGGCGTTCCTAGCGGTGCAGGAATTCATCGCCGACGCCCACAGGTAGACGCCGACACCCACCGTAGCGTCCCAAAAGGATAAAGTCGTCCCACTCCCACACCCCCTCTACGTCTTAATAGCTCATTTACGAACGCCTCGTTTCAGAAGTAATTTCAATCAATAAATATAAAACAAAACTCAAATTTTAGGACACACGATCGATAAGCATCGAACCATCTATAATATTTATTTTAAATTACAGAATATAAATATTATGGACAACAAAGCAAATGATGTTGAGGAATGACAGATCATGAATATACAGATCAACCTCGATACGCTTGCGCTCGTAAAGCACGATCTGCCTGCCACAGACACCCCATCCAGCCCTCCCGCAGCTCAGCAAAGCGACCACGTGTGCACGGGAGGATGGCCCAAGAGAGCGATCGACATCACCCTCGCCTCTCTTGGTCTAGCCGCGCTTGCCGTACCAATGCTCGCAGTAGCAGCACTGGTACGGATTACGATGGGCAGCCCGGTCATCTTTAGACATGTCCGCGTCGGCCTCGGCGGCACCCCCTTCGAATGCCTGAAATTCCGAAGCATGATTGCCGGAAGTGAGGCCGTGCTGGCACGCCACCTTGCTGAGAACCCGGAGGCGGCAGAGGAATGGAAACAATCCCGTAAGCTCAAGAACGACCCGCGCATTACGTGGCTCGGTCGAGCTCTGCGTATGTCGAGCCTGGATGAACTCCCCCAATTGCTCAACGTCCTTAAGGGCGACATGAGTTGCGTCGGGCCCCGCCCCATCGTGTCGGAAGAGCTCGAACTCTACGGCATAGAGGCTGAAAAGTACCTCAAATCCCGGCCTGGCTTGACCGGACTTTGGCAGGTTAGCGGACGCAGCAGCTTGACCTATGCGGAGCGCGTAGCCTTGGACGCCGCTTATGTGAACGATTGGTCGATGTGGAAGGATCTAGGAATCATCGCCCGCACGGCGCCGGCAATGCTGAAGTCACATCAAACGTCTTGAATCGCACATTGCCTCCGAGCAACACCTATTCGCGATCAAGCAACGAATCAACAACGACCCCTGCAAAATAGGACAGCTGATAGACAACCATCAGCAAAAATCCGACCCATATCGCATCCAAGGCACCACGACCACATGAAGTGGTGACGATATACACAGAAATTAATACAAACAAACTTGACGGTATTAACAAATATACCCTCATTAGAAATCCAGAAATTACTCCAATAGCCAATATATATAATACAGTCATGAACTTCATCATTTGATCAACTCTCATTTAATTCTACATTTAATTAATTGTATTATAAATCGACACACGGAACAATATGGGATTTACAAATCTTGCAAACGATGATTATAGGATTAGCTGTTTGCACTCTATTGTTGGCATTTGGTCGAACTCGATCAGGATCGCTGATCGTCGCCCTGATTGCCTCTGTGGCGTTCGGAAGCACCTCGATCGCATCACTTGGTGGCCTAGGCACACCTTTGATCTATGTCGCATTCGAAATGATACTTATCATTTCGATCTTGGTGAGGCGCCGCCTCCCAGACGAGCTCGCACGCATATTTCATGAATGCCCGACCGCTTGGGCCGTGCTCGCCCTGCTCATCTACGCCTCAGGATCGGCGATCATCCTGCCACGGCTTTTCGCTGGCATGACGGGAGCGTTCGTTCCGGTGGACGGACTTGTCTCGGAGGTGCCGCTCGCGCCCGTATCGGGCAACATCGCACAGAGCGGGTATTTCGTCCTCGGCGGCTTCATATTCTTTAGCCTCACCCTCCTGCTGCTGGCGCGATCCGGCGCAACACAGGCAAAAATAATTCCCCATGCCCAGGAAAGGAATAACGACGAATACCTGCTTCTTCGGGCCATCGGTAAGGGCTTCTTTTTCTGGACATGGCTCAACGCCGCAACGGGCGTCCTCGATCTCGCCAGCAAGCTGGCAGGTGGAGGAGATGTTCTACTTCCACTCCGCACGGCGGGTTACGCGCTGCTCACGGAAACCGAACATGCCGGTTTCTGGAGAATAACCGGCCTTCATCCGGAGGCCTCGGCGTTCGGAGCCGCCGCACTGGCGGGACTGGCTTTCTCCTTCACCTATTGGAGAGCCACGCGTTCGGGCAACGCACTGATCCTAGCCATCGCGCTGCTGTCGTTAACGCTGCTGTCGACTTCCAGCACCGCTTACGCAGGCCTTGCAGTGCTCGTAATGGTCGCGTTTCTGGCGGCCATACGTTCGTTGCTGCGCGGGCGCCTGCTGCACACTGATGCGACCTGGCTCGGAGCGGTGTTGATCGCTGTTACGGTCATCCTCGCCCTGGTGCTGATAAACGACGAAGCCTTCGCTAAGGTGGAGACGTTGCTACGCGCCACCATACTCGAGAAATCGAACTCGTCATCGGGCATCGAGCGCGCCTACTGGAATCAGCGCAGCTTGGATTCCTTCTTCACGACATCGACGTTCGGCATCGGCCTAGGCAGTTCGCGCGCCTCGAGCTGGGCCATTGCAGCTCTCTCGCAACTCGGACTGATCGGGTCGATGCTGCTTGGCTTTTTGATGGTAACCATCGCATGGTCGCCACATCGCGGAGAGTGGGGAAACCCTCCTCTCGGCTCCGAGCCCCGCAATGTCATCGCCCTTCATGACGGCGTGCGCGCCGCCGCCCTGACCTCGCTGCTTGCCGCAACCATCGGCGGTGGAGCCGCCGATCCGGGCGTCCTGTTCTTCATCTCATTGGCGACGCTGTACGGCTGTCGTCGTTACCTGCAACGCCAGCGACGACCCTCGACAGGACTGCCGCCCACCGAGCCCATTCGCAAGGGCTCCGTCCCTCAGGAAAACCGATATGATTCCCGTCCAGGCGAAGGGCCCCTCCAGCCAGCAACGGCTGGATGAGATCGATGGCCTGAGAGCGATCGCCATGACGATGGTGATTGCGCAGCATTGCGGCATCGCCCCTTTCGGGTGGACCGGCGTATGGCTGTTTTACTGCATCTCCGGCTTCGTCATCACGCGGAGGTTTGTTCAAGATGATCTAACGCGCCTGCCCATGCCCGAGGGAAGCCGCTACCTGACATTTGTCTATAGGCGTTTCTTTCGTATCGTTCCGATCTATCTCCTATATCTCGGGCTTGGATCGAGCCTTCTTCTTCTCACCGAGCGAACAGAGAGCATCCAGAATATTCCCTTTCTCCTGACGTTCACCTTCAATTGGCAAGCGATATTCCAAATTTGGCCGGCGCCCGACGGCCCCTTCGGACCGTTATGGACGCTCAGTGTCGAGGAACAATTCTATCTGGTATTTCCAGCGTTGTTTCTGATCCTTCCGCGTCGTCGATTTCTTGCCGTTGCCACCATACTGATTGCCGCCGGCCCGTTGATCCGCCACTTGATGTCGGGAGTTCTCTACCGGATGTCCCCCGATCCGGACTTCGTTGCGTTCGGGGTTTATGCGAGTTCCTTCACCCAGTTCGACGCCTTTCTTATGGGTGCGCTAGTGGCTTGCCATGAGTCACGGCTCCGGGCGCATCCAATAATAGTGAAATATTTTTCAATGATCGCCGCCATAGCGATGCTGATATATGTCGCCACTTACGTTGGAATTAATATTTCCAATGGCTCCAGGGGCATCGACATCGTTCGCAACATCATATCGGGCGTACTCTGGGGCAATGGTAGAGAGACCGTACTCTACACGGTCCTCGATCTCGTTTGGATCAGCGCCATCATGTGGACGCTGATCAAGCCGAAGCTATCCCGCCCACTTGCATGGCCCGCCTTTGTCTTTGTGGGACGCGTCTCTTATGGCGGCTACCTTTATCACGCACTCGTCCTCTGGGTACTGTTCACCACTGTGATCTCCGCCGATCCGACGCTCGCCATACCGTCGAGACTGCTGCTGTTCGTCGTCGTCTGGTGCATCACCGTGACGCTCGCCAGCATCACCTATCACTGGTTCGAGATGCCGATCATGGCCTGGGCGAACAGACGATTGCGCCAGACCCCTCGCCAAATGGGCGACGCCACCTAAGGCACTTGGGCAGCGGGAGCTCTCTAAAGGCGTAGCGGCTCGCCTCTTGGACCGTGCCGGATACTGTCGATGCGGGCCGGCACAAGGGCCGCCGATGCTAGTTGTTCTCCACGGCTTCCGGCGCCGATCCGCGACGCAGATGGCTCTACGTTTTTCTCCGGCACAGGAAGTGAGGATTTCATGGTCGGACTTCGACGAGCGCTGTTCTTTTCCATAACCGAACGCTATGTATCCATCGCGCTGAACTTCGTCATGGTCGCAACGCTTGCCCGCCTTCTGACGCCCGAGGAGTTTGGCTATTTGGCCATCGGAGCGGCGGCAATCGGATTTTCCGAATGTCTGAGGGACTTTGGTACCAGCGGATATCTCATCCAGGCTCGGTCGGCGACGCACCTTGCCGCGCGCACAGCGTTTACGGTCATGCTGACATTAACGCTGGCCGTAGCGACAGCCTTATGGGCAGCTGCGAGCCCGATTGCCGAGTTCTATGGAAAAGCGGGCTTGGAGTTCTATCTTCACATTACGGC
This sequence comes from Ancylobacter sonchi, assembly GCF_018390695.1. GTDB lineage: Bacteria > Pseudomonadota > Alphaproteobacteria > Rhizobiales > Xanthobacteraceae > Ancylobacter > Ancylobacter sonchi. The sequence continues at coordinate 680,963 of NZ_JAHBGF010000036.1, forward strand.
ACTTGGGCTACTAATGGGGCCTTTTGCGGCGCCACCATTGGCGCTCCTACGCCGCGACATGCAGTTCCAGGTTGTGGCAATCATCAACGTCGCCAGCGCCGTGACAATCGCTCTGGTGACAGTTTCGCTCGCGGTGATGGGCGCCAGCTATATGAGCTTTGCCTGGGGCATATGGGCCGGCGCCGGCGTAACGGCCGTACTGGCCGTGCTGCTACACGGTGATATGCGGATATTCCGCCCGAGCCTCGCGGAATGGCGGGAGATATTGTCATTTGGCGGGTATTCGAGCGCGGCAGGCATATTCTGGAAACTTCAGGAGTTCGTGCCGTCACTCATCATCGGCCGTCTCATCGACTTTAATGCCGTCGGCCTGTTCAGCCGCGCGGTCATGGTCTGCCAATTGCCCGACAAGTGTCTTTTGAACGGCCTCATGCCGGTCGCGCTGCCCGCCCTTGCTTCGGAGGCGCGGGCCGGGCGCAATCTGGCGAGCGCCTATCTCAAGGCCACCGCTTACATCACCGCGATCCAGTGGCCATCCTTGCTTCTATTGGCCTGCCTCGCCCATCCCGCCGTGCTGATTTTGCTCGGCACGCAATGGCTGGACATCGTTCCCCTGATCCAGATCATCTCGCTCGGCCTGCTACTGTGTTTTCCGACGATACTCTCCTATCCGCTGCTGGCTGCAGCCGGAGGAATCCGCCACGCGATGATCGGCTCGCTAGTCGGCCTCCTGTGCAGCATAGGCTTTGCTTTGCTCCTCTCCCGATGGGGATTGACCGCCATGGGGTTCGGCATCGTTCTGACCATCAGTACCCAGTCGGGCTTTTCGCTGTATCTCATCCGTCTGTACGCACCGTTCAACCTCAGCGAATTGGCCAACACTTTACGCAAGAGCGCCGTGACAGCAGCCACGACCGCATTGGTACCGCTCCTGGCAGTCGCACTGAATGGATTTGACTTCGACTTCTCCATTACCGAGGGCATAATGGTTGGCATAGGCTCGGTGATCGCCTGGATCGTAGCTATCCGCTGGACCGGACACGCCCTTGAGGCCGAGGTCGACTTGGTCTTCGATATCCTGAGACGAGTTTGCCGGACCACCCACCACGAGATCCGCACGCGCAGTACGAGTGCCCGTGGTTCGCGTACCGGAGAAACCTAGGCACTGTAGACAGACGTCTATGGTCATAGCCTTGCTGCGGTGAGGCCTAGCAAGGCCGTGAGGGATTTTGAGATCTTTTCATAGTGCGTGGCGACGCCCCGGCATTCCGGAGTCGCGCAGGCCCGCCGGATCGACACCTGCCACTCATTATACGTCATGCCGGCCAGTTCGCGCTCGCGACCAAGCCTCCGGCTTTCCGGCGAATGATTTCCTGCTGAATTTCACGATCGAGCGGCAGATCAGTGACGAGCTTCCTCAGCTTCGTCTTCTCATCCCCGAGCTGCGTCAGCTCAGCTGTCGCATGTCAAGCAGGGCAAGGCCCTCATGTCCTTTTCGTTGAAGGATGCCATCTGGCGGATCCCAGCCCAGCGGCAGCCGCCCGCTCCCTGCTACAGGATGAACACCTTTTGCGCATCCCGAAATCGATGCTGTCATCGTGTTCCGCCCCTCCAGCGAATGGATCCCGGCGCGGAACACTCCAGCCTCAAACGATCCGATTTTCCGGGAGACGATCAATCATGACCGACATACGAAAATTCGCGCACGGCACTCCGATCTGCTGCCATCCGCATCCGGATCGACACAATATTTTCTTAAAACCACGGAAACTTTAGAAATATATTTACTTATTATACTCGCCATTTCCTTCCGGAATCATTTGAGAAATGAGCAACGCAACCTCGGTCCGGTTTTTTGCCTTAAGCTTCTTCATGATATTACGCACATGAACCTTCACGGTACTCTCGCACATGCTAAGCTGGTAAGCGATAACCTTGTTCGGCGCACCTTTGCTTAGTGCTCGCGCGACCAGCATCTGGCGGTGCGATCCGAAAATGGACCCCCCATCGGCTGGCTGACCGAAATCTCCTTTTGGAGTAGCCACCATCCCCATAAGGCTAGAGGTCGGCACATAAGTACCGCCTGCCTTCAACAATTGGAGGACTTGAGCCAGCACTTCGACCGACAGACTCGTCGGAAGGTACCCCTGCGCGCCCCCTTGCATGGCCCTCAGGACGAGAGTGGGCGTTTCATGATCCGACAGGACAGCGAACTTGATGGAAGGTCTGCGCGCCTTGAGCTGTGCAATGTCACGCTCCAGGCTCGCCGCAACGCTCTCTCCACCGGGTGCGGAAGTCATGGACAAAAGCACCAGCGCCGTATCGCCGCTGTCCTCTGCTTGCATCCACTCAGACAGGCTCCCGTAGCGTTCTATCTCGACAGAGAACTCAGCCGCGCGGAGCGACTGCAGCATGCATTGAGCGTGAAGTATGCGAGGTTCTATTAAAATAATTCTCGCCCCGCCCCGCTCTGCATGCACGAGATCCTTATTCGGAATCATTTCAACATCGCCATACAAACTACTACGAGATACCGAATGGCGATTTTTTTGATTTGATACGGAATTATATACACTGGAGCACTCGAAGTTCATTATATATCCCTCCCTATTTACGTACACGCCCCCTTCGATGACAGAAATGCACTTCATATTCTTGCGAACAAAGACAACATATCAGTTTGGGCGCATGACCGTTGAAGCGTATTTTGCGGCGCACATAACCCAAGGGAATATTACGAATTTTGAACCGTTAGCGAGACAGTTCAAAAGACGTATGCGGAGTCACGTTCGGATGCCTCTGAACCGCTCCGGGTTTGTCGGAGGCCCCAACTCCTGAGAGGATGGGGCTATGACGAGCAAGACGACGAACAAGTTCTCGCCCGAGGTGCGCGAGCGGGCTGTGCGGCTGGTGCTGGACTACGCGGCTGAACACCCTTCGCGCTGGCAGGCTATCGTGTCGATTGCGGCCAAGATCGGCTGCTCGGCACACTCGCTGAACGAATGGGTGAAGAGGGCCGAGGTCGACGCTGGCCGCCGAGCCGGAGTGTCGACGGACAATGGCGGCGAAGCTGAAGGCCCTCGAGCGCGAGAACCGCGAGCTGCGGCAGGCGAACGAGATCCTGCGCAAGGCATCGGCATATTTCGCCCAGGCGGAGCTCGACCGCCGGTCGAAGACATGATCGCGTTCATCGATGATCACCGTGGTGCGTATGGGGTCGAGCCGATCTGCAAGCTGCTGCCGATCGCCCCATCGACCTACCATGCTCATGCCGTCCGGCGGCTCGATCGGTCAAAACTGTCGGCACGAGCGAAGCCGGACGAGGCCTTGCGGCCGGCGGTGGCTCGGGTCTTTGCCGAGAACTTTGAGGTCTATGGTGCGCGCAAGGTCTGGCGCCAGATTGCGCGAGGGGGTCGACGTGGCTCGCTGCACGGTAGAACGGCTGATGCGTGGCATGAGCCTTGCCGGCGTGATCCGCGGCAAGCCGATCCGCCCAACCGTGCAGGATCAAGCGGCACCGTGCCCGCTCGACCGAGTGAGCCGGGTCTTTCATGCCCCGGCGCCGAACAGGCTGTGGCTGTCCGACGTCACCTATGTCAGCACCTAGTCAGGCTCTGTCTACATCGCCTTCGTGATCGACGCCTACGCCCGCCGCATCGTCGGCTGTCGGGTGAGCCGTACTGCTCATGCCGGCTTCGTGCTGGATGCTCTTGGGCAGGCGCTTCACGAGCGACAGCCCGTTCATCGCGGCGGCCTGGCGCACCATAGCGACCGCGGCTCGCAATATGTCAGAATCCGCTACACCGAGCGTCTGGCCGAAGCGGGCATCGAGCCCTCCGTCGGGAGCGTCGGCGACAGCTACGACACCGCCCTCGCCGAGACGATCAGCGGCCTCTACAAGGCCGAGCTCATCCATCGGCGTGGTCCCTGCGCTCCTTCGAGGCCGTGGAGTTCGCGACGCTCGCCTGCGTCGACGGGTTCAACCATCTGGCACGATTTCGCGACGACCTGTTCAGGCTTGCGCTTCTTCTGCGTGATTTCGCCATCCCCCAAAGGCTCGAAAGCTCCTTCAAGGAGGCCCATTGTTGAGCGGAAAGCTAAGCAGGTCGATCAGTATCTGCTAGATTGGAGTCTGCTGCCGAGCGAGAACATACGCAATCAACGCGCGCAACTGATCCTGATCGATACGGATGTCTGATTGGGCGTGCACGACGACGTCGTACAGCGCGGGTAATGTTGCGGCGCATATCGCCGTCATAGCGGCCGGCAATGATGGGTAGTGATAGCTCGTTCTCCAGCCGGCCAGCGTTTCTGGCGGAGGAGACACACCGACCGTTGTCTCGTGGTGAGCATGTTTCTCAAGCATTGCTTCGGGATCGAATTCGTCCCCGGCCATAATCAATCCCCCAGCGCTGCGCTCTGAATGTTTCTCCATAGCGCGGTTCTGCGCCACCGCTGTGCCCTCTTCGGGTTAGTCCAGCATGCTCCTTTTGACGTGCCCGCCGAATACTGCGAGAGATGCCCCGCTTCGGCGCAGTGACCGAATGAGAAGTGCCCTAGGCAATCACCGAGCAGGCCCACGCCCCGGTCATCATATCCGAATTGGCATTCTACCCGACCGATTTGGAGGTAACCTGATTCATGTTTCGCCAGCCCACAATCTCGCGGATTTTGAGCTTGAGCTTCTGTGGTTGGGCTGAGGAACAGGCAATGAACAAAAAGACCTTTTACGTCGTTCAGGCCTATGAGACCGGCAAGCGTGGCGTGACCAGTGTTGGCATTCCAATCGAGGCCCGCACCTCAGAGGACGCGACACGGATTGCCAAGCGGCTTAGCATTATCAGGCTGGGTGCCATCGCCTTCTCACGCGACTCGGGCTCCGATGAGAATAGCCTTAGCAAGCCAGTGATTATCGCGTCATTTGGTCAGGTACCAGAAACTGCTATTTTAAGGGAAGACGTTCCCTAGACTTCCCCACGGTTAACACTGGTCGATCATCGCCTCCACCAGCGTTCTGGCCCGATCCAGAACGCCGTTGGTTGACTCGCTTTGTTCCTGCAAAGCGTCGATCGCCAGCAAGACGCGGTCATAAAGGTCGATGGCGTCCTGTCGAGTGATAGCATCTTTCGATCTGAGAAGGGCGACAGCTTGATTTCCTGAAAGGAATGCAATCAAAGCCATAGCTCTCAACATGTCACGGTCCATGTTCACCGCTTCCCCTACACTTCTACCGCCATTGTTAATCCGAGCCGCGGGGAAGTCGACTATGATAAATGGATGGATCTCAGCGAAAATTTGTCATCTACCAAACCGTAATGACCGTTGTTCAACCGAAATGTGAGAATGTCTCAAAGTTCGGAGCGATTCAAAGATTCGAGATTCTATATATCTGACGGACTGTCAATCACGACGCCGAAAACCCGAATTACTTTCTCAGAAATAAATCGCTCCGATTGAGTAGTCCCGATTTCAGTCCATCGCATAGTCGACTTGGTATTCGAACCTGATGCGATCTGGCAGCGCGGCATGATCCCGGTCAGCACCGGAGGGCTACGACATAGTGACGAGCGGTGCGGCTCGATATTGCAACGCTTCCGCTGGAGCTCGACGAATATGCCCACTTGGCCTTTGGCCTGCTCCCTGGAAAGTGGTCCTCCGTGAAGTAGGCTTTCGGGCCTTTGGAGGATGGCGCCATGGCGCAGAAGAAGCATAAGCCTGAAGAGATTGTCGCGAAG
>NZ_JAHBGF010000037.1 GCF_018390695.1 Ancylobacter sonchi
CCGTACCGGGCCTTCCACTTATAGAGCGTGGCGTCCGAGATCCCGTGCTTGCGGCACACATCGGCGGTCTTCATCCCCGCCTCTTGCTCTTTCAGCACCGAAATGAGCTGCTCCGACAAACCCCGTCCAGGTGGCGACGTAGGTGAAATCCAACAGCTACCGCCGATCGGGCGCCGGGGCGTGGAACTGGCGGTTGACGTGGTCGAGCGGACAGAGCGAGGCCTGGTCGCTGATCGTGGTGCGCACCGGCGGCCCCTATCACTCCTTGCAGGCCAAGCTCGCCCTTCCGCGGCGCCGCCGTGTAGCGGGCGACCTCGAAGCCTTCCCGGCGCATATGCCGCCAGAGCTTGCGCATACCATAGACGGCGAAGTTCTGGGCGAAGACCCGGGCGATCTCGGGCTTTAGTGCTTGGTCGCTCCGCGCTCTGATCGAAAGCCGGGTCCGATCGTGCCGCTGGGCCAGCCGCTCGTGGTAGGTGGACGGGGCGATCGAGACCTTGTAGATCGGCTCGACCCCGTAAGCCCCTCGGTGATTGTCGATGAAGGCGATCATCGCTTGAACGGGCGATCAAAGTTCCGCCTGGGCGAAATGAGCCGACGCCTTGCGGAGGATCTCATTGGCCTGGCGCAGTTCACGGCTCTCCCGCTCAAGGGTTTTCAGCTTCTCGGCAACATCCGTCGGCACGCCAGCTCGCTTGCCCGCATCGACCTCGGTCTTCTTGACCCATTCGTTGAGGGGCCGAGCGGTCCAGCCGATCTTGTCGGCGATCGACACCATCGCCGCCTAACGCGAGGGATGTTCCGCCTCGTGCTCCAGCACCATCCGCACCGCGCGTTCGCGCACCTCAGGCGAAAACTTGGTCGTCCTGTTGCTCTTAATGGCCCCTTTCTCCCGGCGAACCCAGGGCGGTTCATAACGCCTCGGATTCGAAAGACTGATCACCGTAAAAACGAATTGATAGGCCTGTCAGAGCTTAGTGAGTCGGCTCTCTGGTTTGCGAAACTCTCTTGCCTGCCAGTTTTTCTCCGAATATTTGTAAGAAACACGGCAGCCAGATACGCAAAAACGGTTGATGTTCGGCCTATCAAATATAATTATTTCTCGGCCTAGAGCCTCTAATCGAGAAGGGTCGTCAGTAATGTACGAGGCCAAAACGCGAGTCAGGAGGCCTGGCCCGGTAGACAGCCAAATAGATTCGCGATCACCACGCAGTACAGCCGTTAACGCTTGATCCAACGCTTGACCAATGACCGGATGGTGTGGTCGCACAGCGATAAAATTGTTTCCGATCGACCCGTAGTGCTCCTGTCTTAGGACAAGCTCGCGGCCTTTCAGAAAGGCATCAAGGGGAGCGACGCACCGGTCATCCGCGTCCACATAAACACCGCCCGCATCAAAAAGAATGGCGAGTCGCAGCAGGTCTGCTTTGCCGGCAACGGATGTTGTTTGCCTGAAGGCGCGTACTAACCGTTGATCTGGATGCCCTTGAAGCCATTCTCGGACGGAAGACAGGGAATGGCACGTGTAGGTCCAGTCGGGATTGGATATCTTCCATTCCTTCATCAATGCACTTACATCATCGGGAATGTCTAGGGTATCCCAAAACTGATGGATATGACGTGTGATACTGCCGTAGTTCGAGTTACATTCTTTTTCACTAAGTACGCCAGATTGGCGTAAATAAATCATAAAGCCCATAGCGCAACCAGTGTGGTGCCGATTTGCTCTGACAGTCTCCACCCATCCGTGGAGCGTATCGTGTTCTCGCGCGGCTTGACCAGCACTGAGAGCATCAGAATCGGTCCAGAAATCATTGAGAATTTCACCCGCAAGTCCCTGCGAAACGTTGAGCATGCGGCGCTGAGGGATCCTTCTATACGCCTCGCCCAGGCTCGATCTGGCGCCCGCGACATCCAACGCCATAAGTCGGACGTCGGCAAGAAGGCGGTATTCGGAGGTCTCGAGTCTGTTGGGTGTTTTATAAAGGGAGAGCACCTCATCGACACGCCACTGCTCCTTAAGAAGGGAAGCCGTTAGGTAAGTGTTGCGCCGAATGTCTTTGTACGTCTTATTTGGCAAAGTCGAAATCGCGACTGCCGCTTCATCAAATCGACCGGAAATTATGTGTAACCGAATATATAATCTTTTAATCGCGGTGTCATTCATGAAACGAGATTTGGCTGAAAATGTGACTTTCTCTGCTTCGTCGAGGAAGCCCATACTTAGAAGCTGGTTGGCTAATGCAACATGCAGTGCGGGGTCGTCGCCCTTGACCGTCAGGGCTCCCGTGAGCTTGTCCTTTGCGAGCCGCATGGAGGAAGCTCGGCCGATGACGCTCGCGAGCCCAATCCAAGCGTCAGTGGGGGATCCTGTTGTCTGAATGGCGCGTTCAAATGTCTCGATTGCCTCTGCATATTGCTGATTCGCAAATTGGCGGCGGCCGAGAGCGAGCAGCAGTTCGGGGTGCTCCGGAAAGGCATCCAGCGCTCGATGTAGAACCGCTTCTGCGGCCTCAGCCCGCCCGGCGCGTGTAAGCAGCTTGGCGAGATCGAGCGGGACAGTTGCTCGACACTGAGACCAATCGTGATCAACCAATGCTTCGGCCTCATCAGTGTGCCCGATCAGTGTATATCTAAAGATGGCAAGTTTCACAAGAAGATCAGTTCGGCCTGGGGCGAGTGTTATAACTCTGCGTAAGACAATATCTGCCTCCAAAAAACGTCCATTCTTCACGAGCTGGTCGAAATAAGAGAGACCAATCTCACGGTCATCTGGTTGATTCAGCCAAAGGTCCCTGATAATTTCTTCCGAATTATGATTGCCTCTACGATATCCATGCAACTTTGCCGTCTGTATTTTGACAGTTACGTTATTTGGGTATAAAGAAGTAAGTTTTCGTAAAATGTAATCTGCTTCTTCCCATTTCTTTGTCGATATGAGAGAGCTCGATAACTTTATACCTATAGAAAAATTATCTTGTTTCATGTTCCAAATTAGGCGCAATGCTTTAATGTACCCAATAATATTTCCATCTCTGCGCCGAATGTCGGCGAGTAACATTAATGCGTCGAGTCGATGCGGCGACGACTTCAATATTCTGCTCAATAAGATTTTTGCCTTGTCTGTGTTGCCGGAGGTAATGTGGACCTGCGCTCTGCTAAGGCGATCGACAGCCTGAGACATCGAAAAGGCACCTTTCCCATCAATTCTAGACAGTTAGAATATAGCGCTGCCACCATGTAGGGATGCTCCCGTTTGTGCAACAGGCCCGATTCCGGGTGGTCGCTTATGAATGATCAGAACACCAAGATCGGGCGGTTGAAGCTGGAGTTACCCGCCGCACAATCCCTAGGCAGTGGCCCCGTAAATTTGCGCGGCGGTTTTTGTCGTGATTCAAGCTCCCGAACCGGGAGTCTAAGAGATGCGCCGTCACGAACTTACCGACGAAGAATGGGCGGTCATCGCCCCGCTGCTGCCGAACAAGGTGCGGGGCGTCGCCCGGGTGGATGATCGCCGGGTGATCAACGGCATCCTCTGGCGGTTCCGCACCGGAGCACCTTGGCGGGACGTGCCGGAGCGCTACGGTCCGCGCACAACCCTCTACGATCGTTTCGTGCGCTGGCGGGGCGCTGGGGTCTGGGACCGTCTGTTGGAAGCGGTGACGGTAGCCTATGACGGCGACATCGTGATGATCGATAGTTCCTGCGTTCGCGTGCACCAGCATGGTGCCGCGATCAAAAAGAGGGCGGCGACGATCGTTGCATGGGACGCTCCCGGGGCGACCTGACCACCAAGATCGATGCCCTGGTCGATGCCGAAGGGCGGCCCATCCACCTCACCCTCACGGCCGGGCAGGCCGGCGACGCGCCGGTCGGGCGTGAACTGCTGGCGCGCCTCGCACCGGGTGGCATTTTGCTGGCAGACAAGGCCTAGGACACCGACGCCATCCGCGCCGAGACGGCGGAGCGCGGCGCCTTCGCCAATGTGCCGCCGCGCGTCATCCGCAAGCGCACCTTCGCCTTCAGCCCGTGGCTTTACCGACAGAGGAACCACATCGAGCGCTTCTTCAACCGCATCAAGCAGATGCGTGGCCTCGCCACACGTTATGACCGCCGCCAGGACAACTTCCTCGCCGCACTCAAGCTTGCCGCAGCACGCATCTGGATCAATGCGTTATGACTCCGCCACCTAGGGCGGCTTCCATCAGGACGATCTGCGAAACCCGTGTTCCGCTATCGCTATAGAAGCGTATAGCCGCTGCCTCGGTTCGATTGGGCCATCGACCAGAAACGAATTTGCCGATCCTACGCTGAATATGGTCTATGGTCGCACGACAAAGCGCCGATGTAACGGGCCAAGGCGAAGGTGGCTGGAAACCCGGTGGCCGACGATACGGCTGAACGTTGTCTGGGAGATCGACGTTTGACCTACTGCCGATACTGTACTTGCGCACGGTGTTCCGCGAGAGGCCCCTGCGGCGGAATATCTTCCGGATCGAGCAACGATCCCGATGATGCCAGCGCCGGATGACGCTCATTAACTCCATGTCGAGCGCTCCGCTGGCTGCAGCGAACACGGGGCCGTCATCGCCTCTCTCGTCGAAACCTGCAAGCTCAACGCTGTCGATCCGCAGGCCTATCTCGCCTGCATCATCACCGACATCGCCGCCACCCATCCCTAGAGCCAGATTGACTACCTGATGCCTTGAGTCTACGCGACCCCGCTCAAAATCGTGCCCGGAATACAGCGCCTAACGAGGATCGATGCCCCGTAGATCGTCATTCATCTCCCATGCCGCCAACGACCAAAGAAGACGGACGACCCCGTTGCATGGGTGGCTCATGCGGCGGCCTGACCACCAAGATCTATGAGTTGGTCTATGTCGAAGGATGTCCGATCCGTCCCAAGCTGACCGAAGGCTGGGCAGTTCTTCACCCGCAGGCGTGGCGTGAAGAGCGTTCGCGCACCAGCCCGACCTGGTTCTCGACCTGTCCCTTCTCCCGCCTCGACGCCGGTATGCAAGCCACGGGATGGACGACGAGATGCCCGCACATCCACAGGAAGCTCCGATTAGAGGCTCGTTCGCGCCCTACGAAGATCGCCTCCACCTGCCCTCATGTTACCATAGATGCCGCACGTACAGTCGCCCTTGAAGAACGCGAACGCCCGATCGTGAGCGTCGAACACCCATCTCCTGGGTCTCGAGCGGATGCTCGTAAGAGCAGCATGCTCGAGTGGCAGAGCCAGACAAGGACGGCCTTGACCGTCACCGTCGTGCCGTCGATCAGCACGATCTCGTGGCTCCAGTCGAACTGGTAGGCGTCGCCTGGATCGAAGCTCAGGGGCACGAAGGCTGACGCCGACAGTGACCCCTGAGCCTTCATCCGTGGGGTCAGCTTGTGCGGGAGGCCATCCGATTGAATAGAACCCCCCCATCCGCGCCGCGGACCTGGAAGCGCCGCTTGGCCAATTCGATCGCGAGGACAAGAATATCTGATATGTGTTCCTCCTGAAGGAGCCGATAAGGCGCTGCCCGGGCACTTCGCCTGCCCGCCGGAGGGAGCATCCACGCCATCAGTTGAGATCTCGGGCGCCTGATAGGACAGACCAAGGGCGGGACGGGCGCCAGGCTGCACGCCCTCATGGACGCCAACGGCCGGCCCCCTGAGCTTCTTCACTACGGCCGGCCAGGTCAGCGGCTACATCGGCGAAGCAGCCCTACTCGACGATCTGCCCAAGCCCTAGTGGAGGCTGCCCGGGGGGGGGCCGAATGGTTCAGGAACGCACTCAAGAAAAAGGGCATCAAACCCTGCATTCCGGGCCGCAAATCACGTTCCTTGCCGTCAAAAACGACAAGCGCCGATACAAGCGGCGCAACCGCATCGTGATCATGTTCGGCCGTCTCAAGGATTGGCACCGCGTAGCAACACGATACGACCGCTGCCCAACCGTCTTCTTCTCCGCCCTCGCTCTGGCGGCCACCATACTCCTCCGGCTGTGATCATTAACTCCTACCCCTAATTCGGCCAGCCACCCAAGGCGATCGGAGTTTACAGTCAGCCCAAAATTGAACGCAATTAAATAATTACAATGCAAATAACATAGCGGGACACTAGATCGGAAAGCGAATCCGCGAGAGGCAAGGCGTGTAGGAAATGAAAATGTGGAAATATTATTTAAGTGTACTCGTATTTTTACTATTTTTCGGCGCAAATGGCGCTTTCGCATGGGAGGTCCCAACAATAACAAGTGAAGTGTCAAATGGAGAGGCATGTTCATCGGCAATTGGCGAGGGAGGTAACGTAATTACAGGTGGCTTGTCTCTAAAAGGGAAATGTGAAGGCGGTGGATATCCCGTATATATCGACAAGTCAGGCGCCATTCCGGCGTTTGTTTTTGATCTCAAGTCATTTAGTTTCCAGCATAACAGATCGGAACTTGCCGTAGTAAATTATAATTTCCTATTTAATAAGACGTATGCAATCTCATTTGAGATAAATGTTCCGAAAGAGTCCCAAATAACGAATACGTGGTTTTATATGATGCAGTTTTGGCAAGGGGGTGGGCGTCCTCCAATATTTGGGCTCCGGATGAATCGGGGCGAATCGCATTATGCTTCTATAATGGCGCGTGGGAGTGGCGATAGAGGAGGCACCTCAATATCGACAGTATATCTTGAGCCCGATCGTTGGATAAAAATAGCCATAGAATTCAACATAACTCCAGTCGGGCAGGGGTGTGTGTCTGTGAAGACTTCTCCCAGTGAGATTGCTCACTGGTGCGGAAAAGTGGGCTATAATATAGATGATAACGTAAAGAAATGGTATCGTATGAAGTTTGGTATCTACAAGGGTGGGGAGCCTGGTAGGCAGTTTGTTGTCAAGTATCGAAATATTCGATCATCTAATAGCATAGATGAATTGTGGAATTGATTTGGATGTTTAATTATATATGTGCGTTCAGATTGAAGTGCTGTCGGCCTTCGTGCTTATCCGATGATTGACTCGAAAGAGATTTAGGGCGCTCAGATTTTTCGGCAGAAGTTAAACGTAGTGTTACTGCCAGTGCCTGACGACGAGCAAAACCTCAATCAAGAGAAATTTCTAGCTCGACCAAGTGGTGATATATTCCGGTGCCGTCAGTCAGGGGCTACTCTCCCTTGGAGTGGGTTGGACAACCGCGCCTTCGGCAATCCGTCACGGCACAGACGTAGAAGCTCGCAATGGATGGGTTTGGCATTGGCTTGCCGAGAACGTGTAATACCACTGGAGCCTTGCTGTATCGTCCTGGGCCGGAACGGCATTGGAGGCCTAAATGTGTCTACTGGCGATACGATCATCTTCCGCCTCCTGACCGCTGTCGGCAGTCTGTCGAGCCCAGACAGACAGATGCCCGTCGTACTCTTGCCGGGCATTGGCCGGCGCTGGGATCAATGAAGCATCAGGCAACGTCGAACATCGGGCAACCGAATCGAGCGAGCAGAGCTCATCTGGTCGCATAAAGATCATCATCCGGGTGCGTTTCTTGCACTCCCCTGTTGTCGCCTCGCTGGCAAACTGCCGACTGCCCTCAGAGGCCAGTCGGAGTAGCTTAGTGGCTGATCGGGAAGCCCTCCCGCCTGGGCGAGAGGTGGGAACGCCGAAAGCCGGACCGCCGCCAATCGCCGTCCGTTCGGCAGCATCATTGGCCGGGCATACGTATCCAAGGGCGTACACAATGAAGGGGGGGGGCTTTGGTTCTTGCTCTGTTCACTATCGCGGGTTATTTTCCTGCCAAAGAGGAATCTGCGATGTCAAAGAAAACCTTCTACGTGGTCCAACCCTTCGAAGTGGGTAGACGTGGGGCCATTAGGGTTGGCACTCCGATCGAAGCGCGAAGCGCAATCGATGCCGAGCGGATTGCTCGGCGGATGAGTTTATCAAAGGTGGCGGTTATTGCTTTTTCGAACGAGGTAGACCTAGACAGCGGCGACTCGGACCTGCCCATTATAATCGTATCTTTTGGCCAGGTGCCGGAGGGGGTGCTTGAATCGGTTTAATTCTCGATCCCATCGCTGCAAGATCCAGAAGTGGCTTCTCAGTTCCTTAGAGAGCGGACCCATAAGGTGTTGGTCGAGAGGCGCGCTGGGAGCAGCTTGATGGCTGCGAGGAAGTTGTCGGCCCTCGGTCGTAGCGTGTGGCAATGCGGCGCATTTGTTTGATGCGGTTGGATAAGCGCTCCACAAGGTTTCGTTGGCGATATGCCCAGCGGCTGAAGCTGAAGGACACTTTGCGGGTCGAGCGCGGCGGGATGTTAGACCAAGCGCCGTGGTCTCGCACAAGGGCGCGTATGCCATCCGCGTCGCGGGCCTTGTCGGCGGTGTCTCTCACTCCCGATCGGACGTCATCCAGCAACGTCACTGAGATCGGCGCGTTGCCTGTCTGTCCCAAGGTGAGTTCGATTCGGAACGGGCGGCCTTCGGCATCGACGAGAGCGTGGATATTCGTCGTTAGGCCGCTGCGGGAACCTCCCATGCAAGGATCGCCAGAGCCCCTTTTTACCCGAGGCCTCATGATGGTGGACCTGGACGCAGGGCGGGTCGACCATCACGATGTCGCCGTCGTAAGTCTCGGGCGCCGCAGCCAAAAGCCGGTCCCAGACGCCGACGTCCCACCATCAGCTTAAGCGATTCAGTCGCGCCGGTCGAGCCCCGTGGCGCTCCGGCACGTCGCGCCAGGACCAACCAGTCCGAAACCGCCACAGGATGCCGTTGATCACCCGCCGGTCGTCTGCCCGAGCCCCCCGAGCTACGGGCAGCAGCGCCTCAATGATCCGCTACTCGTCGTCCGAAAGTTCATGTCGTCGCATCCCCATTTCCTTCCAAGGAGAAGGACCCAACATCAGCTCTAAAGAGGAGCCCCGTTAATGGGGACGTTCTTGGGTCGGACTCTTGATGAATAGTACTCTCAAGAACTCTCGTCAGTGAGCCGCACGAAGGGAGGAATAGGCAAATTTTCCCTTTTCAGCATCTCGAAATAATTCCCATCGTCTGGGACGGCGTTTCCGGTCCAGAATACATTCTTAGATGTTACCTTACAGGGATTGCCTGCTGCCGCACAATTATTGGGTACTTTTCCTGCCAAAACGCTGAACGCGCCGACAACGGAGCCGTTCCCGATCTGTGCCCCGGTCAATATTTTCACCCCCTGTCCAATCCAAACGCGTTCTCCTATTTCAATGCTGGACTTAGAGCGTCTCGACCCATTAATTGAACTATACAGCCCGTGAGATTTCGACGAATATAAGAGTATATCTCTTGATGCCATACATCCACTTGAAATATTGACGCTAGCACCCTGCGTGCAAAATATAGTCATCCCGCGGACCGTGTGTGGATTCGACATGGACACAGTGCCGCCATTGACGCAAGCGATATCCAGTCTCGCAACCCCCCTTAGTCCTTGTAATAAGACAGTGTTGCGAGATCCGCCAAAATGAATAATTGTATTTTTTAATGATTTATTGTCAACTGGTCCGCCGAGTACGACACGATTTCCCCGTTTATCCGAGAATTCGATTTCATCATGTCCGCCAAATTTATTTACCAGATCTAATAAAGCACAAGAAAGCAGCGAAACATCTGGAAATTCTTTTAATTCGCTTTTCTTGAAAAGAGTTGTCTCTTTCGTATTATTCTCTTTATCGCGAGCATATTCGAGATCAAAAGAAATATTATCTTTATGGCTATTCATGGATACTCATTCCTGCTAATTGAATAGGATATTAATTCGCTTTTAAATATTGTGCTGCGCCACGAAATGTCCGCATTGATATGCTGCATTAGTATGCAGGTTGCAAATGCTCATAATTTACGTCGAATGTCATTTTGCTACCTACTGGCGAACTCGAAACCGAGAAGATACAATAGTCGACAATTCCCGAACGGCAATCCACATTTGTGGTGCTGACCGCGTAGGTGGCGTATCACGCTATCTTCGGGGTAGGGTGCTTTGTGCGATAATGCTGCTGGTCAGCCGTGCGCGTCGTCACGGTATCGAGGCTCCGCAGAGAACACGGAAACGGATCGGGATGCCTATTATGTGGCTGAAGCTGTCGTAGCGGCGCACATTAATGCCTCTGACCTGAGCCCCTGATCTTCCTCCAGATTTGAGTAGAGTCCGTCACTCACGGAGACGGACGATGCGCCCCTCACGGTTCACGGAAGAGCAGATTATCGGGATGCTGAAGGAGCAGGAGG
>NZ_JAHBGF010000038.1 GCF_018390695.1 Ancylobacter sonchi
GCCTCCTGCTCCTTCAGCATCCCGATAATCTGCTCTTCCGTGAACCGTGAGGGGCGCATCGTCCGTCTCCGTGAGTGACGGACTCTACTCAAATCTGGAGGAAGATCAGGGGCTCAGGTCACAACCTGGCGCCGCAGCCGCGCATCAATCCCGACTATCCGGCGCTGATCGTGCGACCGGTGTGGAAGGCGAGCGCGAACTCGTGCTCGCCTTCTAGGGCATACCAGCGCTTCAGGCCGCGCGGATCGAAGCCGCTAGGAAGCACGACTATGGTCCGTTGTCGCTAAACGCTAACGGATAATAATTACCATCGTTGCGTTTGATCAGCGTGATGGTATCACGCGAATGGTCAAGCGTGATGTCGGCCTTTACACGAATGTTCCCAGTGTTCTTGACCGTAAGCGCATAGGTGTTAGTCGCCAGCGTCAGAACTACAATCTGCCAGTCCGCCGCGCCAGCGATAGTCACAAGATCGGTGGCAGCCGACAGGCTCACCAACGCTCCGATCACGTCACCCCGGTGCGGTTGGAGCGTAAGAACGCTGGTCACCGGGGCGATGGTCGGGAAACGAGAGCCCCACGAATTGTCGAACGCGGCAACCACCAGCGTGCTGGTGTCGAGCTTGGTGCTCGGAACTGAGCCCATTTCGATGCTCCCTGACACCTCCAAGCTGCCATCCGTCGCCCAATTGGTCGCTGCCGCACCCGATCGGCTGAGGAACAGGTGCGAGGTGGCGATGTCCTTCAGCAGGGCACGCCGCACGCGTATCTCGCTCACCGTGGCAACCGTGGACCCTAACATATAGAGCGCAACGCTACCGCCGTCGAAGTAGCAATCGTCGACCCGCCAATTCGAGCCGTCAGACTTGTCGCGATATTGACTGGCGACGCATGGAGGCCGACCGCTCGCCGGGGTCGCAGAAGACGTACAGACGAAGGCAGTACGATCAAATTCGACATTGCTCTGATGACGTCCATAATGCGCAAAAGGTGTCACAGCTTCGATCCGACTATTGCGGATGACTAGGCGATCTGTAGATTGATGCGCAATGAATGAGCTGTCGGTTGCGGTGCTCTTGAGCACAACGTTATCGAGGATCACTTCGCCTTGCGTGGGATCCTCTCCATAAAGTGACGGATCGTCGTAGTCGTTGATGCCGATCGATCCCCCATCGCGCGTCTCAAAATAGCAAGCCGTGAGCCGTACGTTCTTGCCTCGGATCTGCATGCCACGGATGTTGCGCCCAACATGACCGGTTAGTGACCAATTGAACGCGAGATGGCCGCCGGGCTGTGTCTGCGTGTCATCTGATTCTCCGCCCGTCATGCTAATATTTCGACTTATGACACCTTCACCACTTGCATAATCATAGGCAAAACGAACGAATCCGGCCGCACCGAGATCCACGGCTCGTCGGCAATGACGTCCGGACGGATTGTCGATACTTGCATTGAGGCAACCATTCACCATGCGGCCGTAACAGTAGGCGCTAATGGGGCCCGCGTTCGTCGGGTCCGCCATGCGGCGGCCAATGGTAATCGGCGTATCCAGCACGACGTTCGCGCAAATCATGTAATCGACGGTAGAAGATGCCCAGTTTTCGCAGAGCAACTTCTCCTCATACACCGTCTCGAAATACATGGCGTCGATGAATGTCGTACCATCGTCGCCCGCCACGGAGCTGTGACCTGGGCCGATAGCATGGCCACCTAAGATGCGCAGAACACCGCCCATGCCAAAGCGGCGGATATTTGTCGAATTAGCTGTGTAGTCGAACGACAGCGCATCGCCGATGCCGATCACGTTTCCGCCCGCATTCGGGTTGCGGATTTGTACTAACTCACCATTATACTGTAGCGCGTAGCCGCCAGCTTCGGAGATGCCGTTGTAGTAATCGATGGTCGACGTGACGGCGATGAAATCGCCAGCCGACAGACCCGTAGTGGTGGCCGCCGTGACAGTTGCGTCATTACGTGCCGCATTTGCAGCTAGCGTAGTCTTCCATCCAGTATAGCCTGGCCCCTGCACCGTGACCCACGGGCGCACGACCTTGTACGGGGCCTCCGTGAAATCCATGTAATTTCCGCCAAAATCGAGAGTAACATCAACCCCCTCTGCTACCCACAATACATTCCATGGGTAGAGGAACTTGTATCTCCCGTTCATTCGCACATGCACGTGCCCCGACAGGTTCAGGCCAAGCGAGTAGATGCGCCGCAGCAGGCGGATGAAGGCCATGTCATCAGTCGACTCGCCGGCGAGTCGACCGCCAAACATCTCAATGGTGAACATCCCATCGGATGGCACAGGGACGTAGGCGCTAGCGAATATGGTCTGCTGACCCTCATCAGTAATTTCCTTAAATGACAGATATTCCAAGGTGCAGGTCACACCAGCAGCATTATTCAGCCGGATGTAACTGTCGGATGGTCGGGTCGTAACCTTGATCTCAAACGCCCCGTTAGCTGTAATGCGCCCAACCTCACGAGTGTATCGATTGTGAAGGGTGTTAACCATCGTGACGACGGTTTCACCGGTCACGCCCGACGCGGAGCCGCGCAATGTCCAGGTCATGTAAGGCGTCAGGCCGGACAACGCGGGTGTACGCACCTCACCCGCCGCTACTCCGGCCCCGGAAATGGAGCCCGCCGACCAAGTCCAGTTTGTGAGCGTCCATCCGGTCGGGCTAGTGTCGAAGCTACCAGCGACCAGCTTCTCCTCACCTTCGGTTGGCATGTCGCCAGAAGCGAGGGCGTAGAGTGTCGCACCGCCATCGCTCGGCACCTCACAACCCAACACGTGCACATAGTCAGGTAGCGGGCTCGGGGCGGAGGCGGCTTGAGCCTCAATCAAGGTCGGGAAAGACACGGTTGTCATGGTCAATCCGTTGTTAGCAGGACGTCAGAAAAACCGCACTCATCCACTCACGTAGCGAGATCGGAGCAGGTGTTATTGATATCAGACGGACTCGCAGGTCACCACGCATCTGCGCGGCTCCGGCTAGGTCGCGGTGTATCTTCCTACCATCGGCATGTCTTCCCGTCACCAATCTCGGCACGAGCGCCAAGGACGGCCTCGCACATAGCCCCAAGAAGCCTCTTGTCGTGCCGCTTCCACTACCGCTGCCATAATGCCCGGCGATCAGAAGCGCCCGCACAGCCTCGCGCATATCACCACCGCAGGCGGCTATGGCTTCGTCGACGTCAGCGTCGGAAATGGCAATAAGCTCGGGCTCGGCGACCCTTGGCTCGCTCGTCATGGTCGGCTCCACCGGTTGATGGCGAGATTGATTCCATGAGAACAAAAATAGAACACACCCGATCCCGTTGGGGTACTATAAGCCCCACTCGGTGCTCAATCGGAGGAGCGAAGCAGATGGCGAGCGTGACCTATTTCGTGGTGCTGCCGTTCGTGCGGGATGAAGAGGGCTATCTCGTGCCGCAAGAGGCGATCGAGGTGCAGAGCGCGGCCACGACCAAGTCGAAGGCAACATCCTTGGCCGGCAGCAAGGCTGGTGCGGTGGCTTTCTCGCGAACGGGCGATCGGAGCCAGGGCGAGTTCGAGCCGGCCGTCGTGATCGCGCGCCATGGCGAGACGCCAGACGATCTTGAGTAGTCGCGGCGGCCGGAGCTAAATTTATGACGTGTCTTTGGGGGCGGTATCGAAGCGCAACGGCTCGAACAAACCACCCGCCCCATTTGCGCCCTCGACCTCGCCGCCGCCTGTGTGCCGCAGGACGAGATCCCGGCGCTGGTCGATACGCTCTAGCCTGTCATCGCCAACAGAGACGCGCCACTGCGTGACGGTGATCGGCCAGTGGCCGTTCACCGTCGAGGAAATCGTGAAGCTCTCGCAGGAGTATCAGGCCATTATCGGCGCTCGCAGAGACTATGCGGAGCCATGGCTGCCGCTTCGCTCCGCTGGTACGACCGATCGCCAAAATTCGTAGTGGCGGCGGCATCACGTTAGAATGCCCGACTCTCATGGTCCGAATTTAAACGCCTTCGTGAACCGAAGGGCGAAGCCCGGCATCAATCATGCAAATAGGAGGGATCGTAAACGATATTCTGCACGGAGAGGCAGGCGATGTCGATACCATTCCACCCGCGGCCTTCCCGCCAGAAGCGCCAAAGAATTATGCGCGCGGTGCTCGACGCGGGAGGGAAACGGTTAGAATCCGGCCCAATTCGGCGGTTGATCGACGTGGTATTTAAATGCCCACAATGTGGGTTCAGCGCCGTGAAGGCGGGCACTCTGAATACCACCGAGATCGCCCGTGGCATTCCGTGCCCAAAATGCAATCGGAACTGAAATCGCCGTCGGATTTGTACTTGACCTTGCAGAGGATGGGCTTGTCGCCCGATCTCGCATGGAGATCACCTCCGGGTTGTCCTGGCCAGCGATGCGGGCCTCCGCTCAGAGGTCGCAGCCCCAAGCGAGAAACGGGCAAGCCCAAGGCCTCCGCTTCCATTCCGATGGCCACTGGCAGAGATGACCCGAGGAGCGTCCTCTGCGTGATCGAAAGGAATACAAATCTGTCGACAGGCCGCATCTGATTGGCATGCCCGATGCACTGCACGAGCTCAAGCTTGAACCTCATTTGCCGCGGGGAGTGCATGTACATGCATATTTCTGCTGAAAAATAGCTCCGTCAGCAAAGATGCCGCGCCTATTTCTGGATATAATTCGCGCGCTTCCCGGCTGGGACCCAACCAGGATATTTGATGTCGGCGCAAATAGCGGCCAGAGCGCAAGTTCTTATGCGATAGCATTTCCCGAGGCTCTCATCCACTCCTTTGAGCCGGTCCCGGAGACTTATGGCGGCTCACCAGAGCGATGAAAAAATTCGACAATGTTACTACACATCGACTAGCTCTCGGCGCGTCGGCCGGCGAGACTTATATGCGTGTTTCTGGCACGTCGACGGACAATTCCATCGTGCGAACAGAGATGCACCTGCAGAATGAACATAATCCATCTCTGTCTGAAGTGCGGATCAAAATCCGTACCGGGGCACAGATTGTCCGAACCCTGAAAATTCCGAAAATCTCCTTCTTAAAAATCGATGCGGAGGGGTTTGACTACGATGTAGTAGTCGGCTTCGGGCCATATTTGAAAATGTTGACTTCATTCAGATTGAAACTTGAATGAATTAATACAATAAATTTCACGTCCTATACAGGTAAATCGAAGATCTCATGCGAGAAAATGATTTCTTCATTTTTTGCTTTTATGATCGGCCCTCGAATTCAAGGGCGGCGGCAACCCTGTTTTGAGGCGGTCCAATCCGGTTTTCATCAATTTCCACCTTGTAAGAGTCGAAAAATACCCGAATTAACTCCTACTACAGGTCCACCATAGGTGAGGGGCGCCGGCAGATCGCTCTCTTGATGAGAGCCATCAGTTTATATCCCGAAAACTATAGATATTTTGATAAAATTGCGAATTATTTTCTGGTTTAAAATCAGATATGCCAGACTTAACTCCGTCGACCTACAAATGTTCAAAGATAAGAGACCTTGTCAAAACCTTCGAGAAGCGGGAGAAACCTACGAGAGGCGCGGTTCCTTGTGCTATTTGACGACCTTGCAGTAGTCCGGCGGGGATAAGATTATCTTTTCAGATAGCTTCGAACGCAGCGAACGGGAAGGCACAAATGGGCGATGAGGCAGGCTCAAAATCGGGATACGTGCGCCAGCCTTGCTCGCAATGCAAGGGAATGAGGTCGCTAGATATCGAGAAAGTCTGCTCGACCTGTAACGGATCGGGGAAGAATTACGCTTACTGGAACGGCTATCTGTATGAAGACTGCTCAGTATGTTGGGGGCGTGGACGATGGACGGAACGGAAGGATTGTCTCAGATGTTGGGGATCCGGATCCGAGCCTTGACGTGCACGCTCTTTCAGATGCCCTAGACCTCTAGCACAGCGAGGAAGCTTCGAGGGAGGCCCTCTTCGCTGCCGCGTTCCGACACCTTGCTCGCCCGCCCTCCGTGAGGAGAGCGGGCAGGACAAGGGCGGTCATGAACGGGCGACAGAAGCCCGGTGGTGCCGGGAGCCCCGGCGGCATCCGCGCCGTGGCGCAGATCTCAGATGCCTTCACGAACGAGGCGATCGAGGAAGTGAGCTGCCGCCTGCGCCTGCGTCACCGCCTCAGCCACATCACATGCGGCCAGGACCGCGCGGGCCAGCCGTCGCAGCTCAGCGGGATCGCCATGGACGGTGTTGTGGCCGCGGTCGACCTGCAGCCTCCCTATCGGCAGATCGAGCACGGCAAGATCAGTGCCGGCGACCCGAAGCGTCTGAGCTTCCGGCCGGCTACTGCCTGAGGACATGGACCTTGATCCCCGCCCAAATCACCACGAGCACACCACCCGTTACGATCGCAAGAACCGTGTAGCCGATCTTGCCGGCAGCTCCGTCGATGGCCCGGCGGAGGCGGCGGAGGCGGCGGAGGAACCGAAGATCCTCCCGCGCCTTCCGGCGATCTTCTGCATCCTCAGTGTACAGGCCAACATCTTCGAGGCCACGCCGAACGGCCTTCTCTATCTCCTCTCGCAGTCCGTCGCGGGAGATGGATACGACGACGGACTCCGACGGCTCGTTCCGCATCGGCTACGCCCCGACCGGCTTCTTCGCCACCCACCTGCCGTGGAGCACGGTGCTGGCGCCGACGATGGCAGTCAGCTGCGAGGTGAGGCTGTCGACGGACGGCGGCGAGCCGTCGGCGAAGTTGAGCCCAAGCGAGTAGAGCCCGCCGACCAGGACGAGCAGCGCGCCTAGCGTCACCCGCGACTGGTACCACGGCTCGTTGTTCGTCTGGTTGATGACGACGGCCGCCGTCTCCTTGGCCACCTCTTTCGCGATCACCGCGGCGTCGGCGCCGCCGAGCCCGGAGGCGGAGTTGGCGATGGCCTGATGCGTCGCCACAGTGATGGCGGAGGTCAACTGGGCAAGCACGGCCGCGGCGGCCTTCTCGGTCGCGGTCATGGTCAAATCCTCGTCAGGGGGGAGGTCAGGCGGCGAAGCTGATCGGCCGGGCATCGGCTGACCGGGCCTTGGGGAGCGAGACGCTGTAGGACGTGACGAACTGGTCCGCCTAAGCGGTGCGGTGGGACAGGATATCGGCGGGCTTGCGCCACATGAGGATGGCGGCACGGATCCGGGCGGGTGTGTCGCCGGCGTTGATGCGCTTGACGAAGGTGGCTCCCGCGAAGCCGGTTGGCCCGATGTTGTAGCAAAGCGACCCCGGCGCATCGAACTGGTGGTCTGCCAACCCTACCTTGATGGCGTCGCGCACCGCGCCCTCGTACTTGACGATGTCGCGGGCGAAGATGGCGTCGGCTTCTGCCGCGGTGATCGTCAGGGCGGCATAGGGGACCGGCGCGCCGGCGCCAGAGGTGTGGCCGATGCCGATGGTCCAGACACCGACGCTGTCCTTGTATGCCGTGAGCTTGCGTCCTTCACGAGCGATCAACGCCGCCAGGCCGATGGCGCTCATGCTCTGGCGCGCCGGAGCCGGCGACGGTGTAGTGGCATTCAGGGCCGCCAGCGCTGCGGCGAGCGCCTCCTGCCTCTTCGGGCCGGCGATGCCATCGGGATAGAGGCCCGCCGCACGCTGGAAGGCGACAACTGCGGCCTCCGTCTTCTTACTCCACTGCCCGTCGATGGGCCCCGGCGCATAGCCGAGCGCCGTCAGCTGCGTCTGCAGCTCACGTGTGTTCATGTTCGCGCTCCAGATATTGGAAAATGCTTGGCGGCGCTCGCCGTCCGCCGTTAACCTATGAGGGCTGATGCCTAAGCAATCCCATGCCCTCGGGCAGCAGCTGGCCGGGCGCGCCGTAACAAGCGCGTCCGGCTTCACATTTGAAGGACCGCCTATAGCCCCTTCCCACTGGCCGGTGCTCGGGGCGGCGGGCCTAGGCCGGGCGTCTACTGTCCCCGGAAGACGCCCGGCCGCCCACGGGGTGGGGCGCGCCGGCAAAGTCGCTCTCCACCCCGTGGCAGAAATAAAAATGCCGCCCAGCGGGCGGCGGACGGGCGGCCATGCGAGAGAGACCTTTAGGTGACGTCGTAACGATCCATCAGGTAGCCTTCCAACTGGGCGAGATAGGCCGCGTTCGCCGTCTTGGTGAGATCGCGGTTGATGATGCCGGAGAGGCCGTAGCGCACCGCAAAGGTCGACGAGCCGTTGAGGAGGCTGCCCATCTGGTCGATCGCTCCCGGACGGTTGATCGCTCCTCCAGCGGCACTGTTGCCCCGCTGAACGCCGTCCTGGCGCAGCGTGAGGCCGCGTTCCGCCGAATAGCTCATCAACACCAGGTGCGGTGTGTCGATCGTCACTTCTACGCCGGTCATCGCGGTCGTGGTACTGCCGCCCGAGAACTGACGCACGACCAGCAGATGGGTGGTCGACTGGATGGCGAGAGAGAATGAGCGCTGGCCCACCGTCGCAGAGGTCAGGGGATCCCAGATGTAAGGCGCGGTAGCAGCGGTGCGCAGGAGCGTCGCAAACACCGTGAAATCGCCGACATTGACGTTGGCGTCGACGTAGTCTTCCGAGTTGATCCAAAGGCCCCCATTGGCGCCGGGCGCGAAGGCCGGCTGGCCGTTCGGGAAGGTTAGGCCGGGGCTCGGCAGGGCACTCACCGGATTGCGCAGCGGAGCCCTCTTGTGCATGGCGGCGCGGTTGAGCAGTCCATCCGACGTTGCATATTCCGGCTGCACCATCACCAGCCAGTCGGGAATGCTGGCGAGTGCTAACCCTTCCGGGCTCTGCGACACGCGAGGGCCGGTCCAGTTGGGCAGCTCGGGTGGTAAGGTGAACAGGGTTTTCATGGACCATCCTCAGGTGACGTTGATTACGGCAGGGATCAGCCAGTTAGGGGAAGGCGAGCCGTCATAGCTGCTGACCTCGGGAGCGCTGTCGCGGACATTGCCGCGCGGGACGGTGGCGGCGGTGCGCCCGCCCGAATGGCCGCTCCAGGCGTAGCGCACGGCAAGCCCGGCTCCCGTCGGGGCCGAGGCCAGGGTCAGCACGACCTTGCCAATGCCGGTCGCCGATCCGTCATCCGCGATGGTGGCGCTGGAGATGGTGTAGGTACCGGCACTGTCCTGCACCACGAAGCCCTTCACGTCCCGCTCGGGGACCAAGGTCGTGTCAAACGCCATGGGCGCGACCGGCACGTCGATCTCCACCGTGATGTCGAGTCCGGAGCGGCTCGCCGTCATCATGTCGAGCACGTGGCTCTTGGCGCTCGCCGTCCAACACACCTGCTGGTAGGCACGCGCGATATCCTCGCCGACCTCGTGATAGCCGGGGCCGGTAAAGTGGATGTAGTCGGTGTGGTAGCGCGCCAGGCGCGGGTAGTCGGCACCCGAGAGGTGGAACAGCGGGTTCTCGCGGTGCAATTCGCGCATGGCCGTCACGGCCCGCTTGTTGCTGTCCGTGTTGCCGTAGCTGGACGGCATCTGCATGATGAACGGGATGGCCGCCGCCTGATCGGTGACGGCACGCAGACGCCTGTCGTAAGCCGCCTGCCAGGTGACGAGGTCGGCCTTGTAGGTGAGGCTGCTGGCGTCCGCCTCGCCATGCTTGAGGATGATGGCGTCCACCACCACCGACCAGTCCTGGGCCGCCGCCAGTTCCTTGGCCCTGGTCACGGCGGTGATGACGTTCTCGAAGCAGGGCGTGCCTTCCGCCATGGCGGCATAGGCGGTGTCACCCTGTCCCGAGCAGATGTAGAGCGTCCTGACCAGGTGAGCCGGGATCGCCGTCTCCACCTCGTCGGCGAGCGTGAACGCCATGCTCTCCAGCAGCGTCTGGACATATTGCGTGCTGGTCGCCGACGGCTTGGGCGTCAGCGGCTCGAACCCAATGATCTCGGATCCCGAGATGGCCGTCACGGCCGTGGGCGAGCGGCCGAGACGCACGTCGGTATAGCCCGACAGGGTCAGCATCAGCGCGCCATCACGGGTCTGGCCGGTAAGCGTCGGGTTGACGTCACTGTGGCTGCCAATAGCGAGCGACTGGCCAATCAGCACGACGATGTGGAGGACCCGCCGCTCGGCGGGGAATAGCCAGGGCAGGTCCGGCACGACCTTGTAGGCCGTGGCCGGTCCGATCGAGGGCATGTTGATGATGGCCGTGACGTAGTCGTCAGAGACGGCGTAGGTGGCTAGCACGGACTTGCTGCCCATCTCGTGCAGCAGATAGTCGGCTTGCCCGATGGCGCGGAGCTGTGTGCCAGATACATAGGGCTTCAGGTAGGCGTCTGTGTTGGCGGCAGCCGGCTCCGCTTGGGCGCCGCCATATTCCTGCAGCAAGGCCTTGTCCGACGAAATGAGCACCGCCGGTGCGTCATCCAGCGACGACGCGAAGTCATACGTGGTGACGATGGAGACGCCGAGCATGTTGCCGGAGAGATCCCATTGCAGCATCCGGGCGCCGTCGGCACTGACGAGCTGCGTGACGCTCTCGACCATCGCGGTCGCAAAGTCCTTCTCCGTAGAGACCACGACCGGGCCGAGCATGGTGTTGACGTCGGCCGGCGTCATGATGCCGGCAGCTTCGCCGGAAGCGATCTGCTCGGAGGTGGCGCGCGGCGCGGTGAGCGTCACGGGACTGCCGAGCGTCCCGCCGCCCGACAACAGGCCGGCAGCCGATACCGTGAGGGACTTGTCGGCCTTCAGGGCGAGATCAGCCCCGCCGGAAATGCCATCGGTGACATCGTCGATGCGGCCGATGACGGCGAGGTCGGTCTCCTGCCCGCTGCCATAGACCCGGATATCTGTTCCACCGGACCGAGGACCGGCTCGACGGATCACCGACGCTTATCATCATCGATGAAGGCTGGCTTGCGCTGGACGATGAGGGCTTCGCCGGCCAATTGCGGGAATGGCTGAAGACGCTGCGCAAAAAGAATGCCTCGGTCATCTTCGCCACGCA
>NZ_JAHBGF010000039.1 GCF_018390695.1 Ancylobacter sonchi
GGTCGAGGGTGTAGTCGATCGGCCAAGCCTCGATGATCCGCCGCGCCTCGATGATCCGCCGCGCCTCGGCAAGCGAGGTGAAGGCGTGCTCATTGAGGCACTCGTCACGCAGACGGCCGTTGAAGTTCTCCACGACGGCGTTCTGGATTGGCTTGCCCGGGGCGATGTAGTGCCATTCGAGGGCGGCTCCCTCGCAGAAGCCGAGGATCGCCCGGCCGACCAGCTCGGTGCCGTTGTCGGAGACGATCATGCAGGGCCGGCCGCGGCGGATGATGACCTTGTTGAGTTCGCGCACGCCGGGGGCGCCGGAGAGCGAGGTGTCCACCACCGCTGCCAGGCATTCGCGGGTGAAGCCGTCGACGATGTTCAGCCCCCGGAAGCGCCGGCCGTCATTCAGGGCATCGGACACGAAGTCGAGGCTCCAGCGCTGGTTCGTTCCCTGCGGGACGGCCGCCGGCGCCCGGGTGCCGAGCGCTCGCTTGCGCCCGCCGCGCCGGCACACCACGAGCCGC
>NZ_JAHBGF010000004.1:0-8317 GCF_018390695.1 Ancylobacter sonchi
GCAGATGCGTGGCCTCGCCACACGTTATGACCGCCGCCAGGACAACTTCCTCGCCGCACTCAAGCTTGCCGCAGCACGCATCTGGATCAATGCGTTATGACTCCGCCACCTAGATTGCGATCTAGTCGCCGCCGGACATGCGGCAAGGCAGCGTCGAGGTTGACATCGGTCCACTTCAATCCCCGGAGCTCCGAGCGGCGCAGCCCGGTGAAGGTGGCAGTCCATATCAGGGGCCGCCACCTCCCCTGCCCCGCTGAAAGTATCGCCCGCAGCTCTTCTCGAGTCGGCATTTCGGGCCGCACCGTGACCCGCTTCGAAATACGGAGACGGACGGCTGAGACGGGATTCTGTGCCGCCAGGCCACGACGCTGCGCCTCAGCGAGTATGCCCGACAGGGAGGTCAGCACGCACTTCACCATTGACCGAGAGGGGTCTCGCCGAGCTTGTCGGCGAAGGCCTGTACCGATGGGACCGAGATGCGCGAGAGCTTGGCGCAGCCTATGAGCGGCTTGATGGGGAGTTCGACATGCTGGCCGTAGGCATCGAGCGTCGCGCGCTCTAGTCCTTCCGCATCGCCACGCGCAAGCCATAGCAGCGCTGCATCGGCGACCATGATGGAGGTGGCGTCGGGTATGTGGACACCCCGCACCAGCTCGCCGCGAGCGTGCACGAGGAAAGCGTCGGCCTCCCTTTTTGTAGTGAACTGCTTGTGGCGGCGCTTTCCAGCGCCGTCCACGTAGTCGGCCTGCCAGGCCGTTTTGCCCGACGGCAGGGGGCGCTTGCGGATAGTGGCCATCAGGTTGGGCCTCCACCGGCGTGATTTCTGAAACCGCCATCCACCTGCGGATGACGCAGGTTTCGCACACGAAGGCGACCTCGTAGCGGTCAGGGCGATCAGCGAATTCCGACCGTCCAGTGATCGTACAAATCTGCATCGCCCGCGATGGATGATCGCGACACGATCGCCCAACCGACCTCGAACTCGCCCCCCATGCCTGGGTTCGTCTCCTGCGCACTCGCCGCGCGAAACGTGATGCAAGCGGACCGATGGCGCTGAAGGCCAAGCTCCAGGCCGAACTGCGCCGCCGTGGTCCGTGATTCCACCTGGGGGCACCCCGAAAGTCTAGGGCGACGCAGCCTTGGGACCGGCGTGGGCCAAAGAGGCACACGATGCCAATTCAAATGTTGAGGGTAAGTCACCTGCCCGCTGACCTATCGGCCTTCCTCCGCCACGCGCAGCGCCAGCCGTTCGTCTTCGGCCACTTCGATTGCACACTCATGCTGGCCGATTGGTGGCTCGCCAACCACGGGGTGGACCCTGCCGCAGACTGGCGCGGGACATTTGCCACGCAGGCTGACTGCAACGCTCTGCTCCGTCGCCACGGCGGCCTGCCGCGCCTCCTCGCCCGGATGGCCCTCCAGGTGGGCGCCGTCCGCACCACTGACCCTCAGCCCGGCGACTTCGCGGTCATCCGCGCACCTACGCTCTGGGCTGCGGCCATCCGCACGCCCACTGGCCGCTGGGCGGTGAAGGAGGGCGAAGGTCTCACAGCCATTCGCGAAGCCCGCATCGTGGCGGCTTGGAAAATATAAGGAGATCAACTTGCCTCAAGCGTTAGCCCCACTCATCGCCACCGCCCTGGGCCCTGCTTTCGCAGCGGGTACCGTTGGTGGATTCCTCGTCAGCAGTGCCGCCACACTCGGCGTCGCCTTCACCTTCTTAATGCAGGAGGATCGCCGATGACTGCTGTGATTGCCATGCGCCAGAGCTCGCCAAGCAAGGTGATCCACGTCGCCACCGACACGCTGGCGGTAGCGCCCGACGGCCAGCGCCACCTGGTACCGAAGACATATACCATCCCGCATGCCAAGGCCGCCCTTGTCATCATGGGCACCAGTGACGCTGCAATCGGAGTTTTGGAAGCCATGTCGAAAGGGGCGGACACCTTCGACGCGCTTGCCGGCAATCTTGTCTCCGCGATGCGGTTCGTCACGGCGCCCCATATCGGTATCGATCCGTGACAGGTCGCCATCCTCGCCGGGTTCGGCGCCGAGGGGAGAAGATCTACATAGTGAGCACGATTGAAGAGCCGGGCATCACCCCCTTCAAATTGACCGAGGTCGACGCGATGTTCGCGGCGCCCATCACGGGCGAGTTCGTCGGGCGGGCGAACGTCCCGAACGACACAGATGAGATAAACTCGGAGTGCGACTTTCCCCGTTACTTCGAGATCATCCGGGGCC
Organism: Ancylobacter sonchi; assembly: GCF_018390695.1. Taxonomy (GTDB): domain Bacteria; phylum Pseudomonadota; class Alphaproteobacteria; order Rhizobiales; family Xanthobacteraceae; genus Ancylobacter; species Ancylobacter sonchi. The sequence goes on from NZ_JAHBGF010000004.1 coordinate 2,245, forward strand.
TCGGTATCAAGAGCCCGGCTGGCGGCGATGTGCGAGACTGGGTCGGTGGGCCGCTGTCGCTCACGTGCCTGCACGAGGATGGTTAGATCGAGCAGCGCATCATCAAGGGGCGACGTGTGGACATCGCCCCTCCTAAGCGGCGGACACCGGGTCTGTGATGGAGAACACGATGAACGAGCTTTACGACTTCAGTGTCGCACTGCCGCCGGCCTTTCCGGATGCGAGGCTGGTCGTTGCCATCAAACTGTCGCAGAATTCCTCACCCACCCGCCGGAAGGTGATGACGAAGTGCCGGAGTTCTTCTCCGACGCATGGGTGGCGGAGGCGCTGGCGCGTGCCGGGCTGGGGCTGACGCGGGAGAAGTAGGGCGCCGAAGCCGTGTAGCGTCGGGGCTGCCGTGGCGGGTGATGGGACTCGAGTTAGGCCTCAGCCGCCTCGCCGAGCGCCAACCGGACCTCCGGCACGAGCAAGCTCGGGTCGTGCTTCACCAGACACTGGTCGATGCCGATGGCCTCGAGGGCGAGCAGGTGCTGGCTCTCGATAGGCTGGGCGCCTTGCTCCATCGCGAGATAGACTTGGAACGGCACGCCCAGTCGATCAGCTAGCGTCTCGGGGGGCATCTGCCACTTCTCGCGGATGGCGGCGAGCTTCTTTGAGTCCACCACACCATCGTCCGCCGACGCCTGACTATCCGGCGCGCCCATGAATCCCGCGAGCAGCAGCGCGGCAGAAATCCTGAACTTCGAAAGGTGCTTCGTGACGGACATCGGTCGATCTCGTACGGTCAATGGCGTTGTTAGACGAACCACCGCGCTCCAATTTTGTTCCGCTGATGGCAGTGTCAGACCATAAGCGGCATGCCGCGTTGGGTATTGTGCGATCAACCGGATCTTGCTTAGAGGCGCGGTAGGCGCATCCTGCGGTGGGCAGACAGCCAGTCCGGCCAGCCGAACATAGCCTCAAAGGCCAGACAGAAGACCGCCACGGCGGCGACAATGGCCAGCACCAGCAGGTGGCGCCGAGAGGGCGGACGGCGCACCCATAGCGCCATACGGATCAGGAGGCGTTCCATCGGCAGAGGCTAGCACGGGCATCCGCCGGCTATACGGTCGACGTTGAGGCCAAGCTGAGGCCTTCGCGGCTAGAATAGAAGGGGCGGCGCTTGGCCGCCCCTTCTATCTTATGCTGCCACACGCACGGCCAGCCGCACCCGAAGCGACGCCGGCAGCTGACGGTCCGACTTGATGCGCGGCAGGTCGAGTTCGGTGATCGACTCATGCTGCGTCCCGTACAGGGCTTCGAACTCCGCGTAATTGTCGAAGCGGCTGCGCGTGACATTATCGACGAAGGTCTCTACCGCCACGCCCTCGGCGAGGATGAGCGAGTGGTCCTCCAGCTCGATATGGTAATAAGTAAAATGTTCCTCGGGTCGCGCCACACGAGTGACGGTTGTTCCATTGACGAGCGCCCCGGCCTGCACCAGCACGCCGTCGATGAACAGCGCGTGGTCAGGCGAGACGAAGAGGTTGCTGACTGGAATGTTTTCGGACAGTGCTCCGGCGGCGATGCAAATGGGATAGTGCGTCAACGGATTAGCGAACATCCGCGCCATCGCCTGACGCCCGACCCACTTCACAGGAACAGCGCGACCGTCATTCGTAAGAACAAGGTCGCCGATCGCAAGACTCTCCACTGGGCGCTCCCCGTCCGGCGTGGCGATCATCGTGCCAGAAAGGAAGCAGACCGGCATGACGAAGTCGCCGGAGCCGTTGATGAACGCCACCACGCCGCCATTCGCCAGGATGTAGTCGTAGTCCGACTGGCTCATCGCGATGTTGTAGCGGACGAGATCGGCATCCCCGAAGTCGGCGTCAGAGAAGACGAGGGAGAGGGTGCCGGAGCTGTAGGCGAAGCCGGTCAGGGGCTGGTCGGTCGCGCCGACCACGTCGCCGGTGCTGAAGCCGCTGACGTTGAAGGTTATGGAGCTGCCGAGCAGCGTGTTGTCGTTGTAGATGAACGAGCCGCCACCGTCGGAGAAGACGAGGCTGGGGTTCCCACCCAGCGTAAGCGCCACCGTGCCGGACGCCAGGGTCATGGCGGAGTCGCCGCTCACACCATAGGTGAAGGTCGACAGAGCGCTCACGCCCACAGTCGGGTTGTTGATCGTAACAACCGCACCGTTGACGGCATCGATGGTCACGTTCGCGGCGGCCTGTGCGCCGATCAGTCCATAATTGACCGTAGTAGAGACGCCATCGATCGTCAGCGTGTGATTGCCGAGAGCGACGATGCTTATCGTATCACCGGTATTAAAGTTGCTGGAATCAATCGTTTCGTCCGAACTTCCGAGATCGACGTCGATAACCGCCATTTCGTAGCCCCCATAATGATGTACGGAAGTGGTTACTTTGATAATAACGGCACATAGATATCCATTGTGCATCAAGTAATGCGCTATAAATACTTGGCCTTATTATCTTTTACTAATGATGCATAAAAAAATAAGACGGACAACAGTATTATAATACAAAATAATTCAACGAAAATTAGGCAAAGGAATGCATTCCTCCGAGGTTCGGAGGTGTTGGCTGGCGTAGATCTTAGTTGTCGAAATTTATACGAAGATAGACTCTAACGCCGAAATTCTTGCGGATTCCGTAAGGGGAGTCAATCGCCTCATTCGCAAGTGAGCTTGGGTGTGTCCGGACAATTCGAGTCAAGACACTGAATTAACGTTATAAAATATGCCAGACGTTCATATCGAACTTTCGCTTTATCTTCGTTTGAAACTTTTTATATCCGCAGGAGTTTCGGATTTGTCGAAAAATGCTCATTGCGGGTTGGCCTCCGAGAGGCAAATTTTCGGCATCCATCGGAAGAGTCTGACTCTTTTCGCTCTCATGTCAGATTAGTTGAACTATCAGCTTTATTTTTTTCTTGTGTGATCTTGAGAGTTTTCTTTATCACTCGATCAATGAGTGGTGGTAGCGTGCGGGTGCATGCCAGGTGGTGCTGGGGTGCCGCAATCGATCCGGCCGGACGCTGTCGGGTGGCGCTCTTCGAGCGGTCACGTGTCGAAGGAACGTCCGGCACGGTCCCGCGCAATGCCGCCACCGACAAAATGCCGCGGATAGGCGACCTGCCGTGCCGGCGGTGCCGAGCGGTGCCGTCAAGGTTCTCGGCCGGAGGGCCTTCGGGGCGGGAGGCCGAGCGACACGGCCGTACGCGGCCGTACGCGGCGGCGCATTACCGGGATGTCCGCAGAGGAAGCCCAGGAGCGAGTCGCGCGAGGAACGCCGTGCGCAAGCACCTGCGGGCGGACATTCTGGAGCCCCCGCTTCACGTTCCCGCCGGCAGAATGGGCTCGATGCGTATGCCTACAAGTCCGCGGCGATGCTGTGGGTCGAAGCTGGCAAGTCGCGCGAGCATGCCGCAAGGTTGCTGCCAAATGAAGAAGCCGTAACGGTAGTGGGGCGGTCTTCGCTTCGTTCAAAGCTGTATTTGACCACAGATACGACGTTAGCCGACCGGGCAGAGGCCGTCTTGTCGGCGGGCTCGTTGGCGGTCAATTTCACATTGCAGCTCTGCGGAAAAGTCGCTGCTCTCGCGCCAGGAGTCCAGCTATTAAACCGCCTCCCACGGAGCTGTCTCCCGATGGCCCCCAGGAAGGCCGGACGTGACCCGCAACTAGCATCCGGCCACCTGCATCAGTTAATCGATCTTCTCCCCGCATTGGCATCGCGCCTGACGGTGCGGGCGTCCACGCCGGCCTTGGCGGCCCGGCCTGCCGAGCAACTCGGCGCTTACACTTCGAGACGCCGCTGCAGATCGGCCAGCACGTACAGTCGGATGGCGGCTGACAGATTGGTACCGCTGTTACGATTGGCATCGATTTCCTGTGCCAGAGCTCCAAGAGGCATGCGCTCTCGGCGCGCGATATCCTTGATGGCCCCGAAAAACTCTGGCTCGAGCGAGATACTCGTCTTTCGTTCCCCAACCATGATCGAGTGCTTGTTTATACTTTTCGCCATCGCCCCACCCTGCGCGCCAGTGGCTGTGAGCCTATTATCCTGGCGTCAGCGGATGCAAATGGCTGGTGCGGACGGCGGGGCTTATCCCCTTGTCGTGCGGCCGTCGGTTTTTCGAAGGGCGCTCAAGTTGACCACCCTTCGGGTCATCGCCCTTTAGCCTGACCCATTCGGTGCAGTGCTCGGCAAGCTCTAGATCGGCAGCCCCACCAACAAGTGGGCAACCGAGCGCGGTAAAGGGGCGCCGCGCTCGGTTGCGTGCCTGTTCGGATGTTGCGGTCTCCGCCAGACACAAAATGGTCGGCGGCCCTACCGCTTCCAACAAGATCGTCTTTTTCGCACTGGGCCACCAAAACGAATAGGCGGCATCGGTGCGGAAAGGCTGGTGCGGACGACGGGACTCGAACCCGTAAGCCTTTAAGGGCGCAAGATTTTAAGTCTCGTGCGTCTACCAGTTTCGCCACGTCCGCAGACGGCTGCCCCATAGCACACTTGCTGTCCGCTGGGCGGCTTTTTCATGTGAGGGGCGGCCGGACGCGGTGGCGTCGCGCCTTCCTTGCCTCGCGCCGACATTGGCCACGGGCGGAGACGCTCAAAGGATCGGCTAGCGATACGGTGACTTCAACACCCACTTTTTCGTACCGTAGCCATCATAATGAGCGCGCGTGAACTGCAGGCGGAGCTGACGGCACAGGACAGGCCGTAGGGGAAGCCGTACCGCTACCCCCGCAACACCACCCCGTTGCCAGCCGCCGCGTCGCCGCTGGCGAGGAACTGGATGCCGGCCGCTTCGAGGGTGGTGCGGGGAACGTACCGCGAATATCTCCCGAATCCGTGTTGCATCCGTGTTGCACGGACTATTTTGCAACGTATGGGAACGTCTTGAAAATCAAGGAATCTGGTCGGAACGACGCCAGTAGCAGCTCAGGAGCGGCCAGTCTCTTTAAATTATTGAAACTACTAGACTTTTGGTTGATGGGGGACCAGAGTTCGAACCTGAACTAACGGAGTCCGGCTCTTTTAGTCATCCGCGCCCCGGATGAGATTGTCATGACCCCGGCATTGTCGGGTTATGGTCGTCCGTATTCGGCGATGCCAAGATGAGCACCGCACCCCTCGATCGGCTCACCCATCACTGCGACATCGTCGAAACCGGCAATGAGAACTGGCGCTTCAAGAACAGGCTCTGAGCCTCACCGGGCCCAACGATCCGGAGGCGGCGCGGCCGCGCAATCCAGACCAGCTCCGCCGCGCCGCCTCCCGGCTCCCGCGCAAACTCAAGGGGTCCCGTTTGGGCTCTGACTCACTTTTGATGGAGTGAGCATCTGGCTGGCATTGGTTCGCGTGGAGAATCAATGCCATGGGTCAGCATTTGCGAGTCTCGGAGTTGGTGCCGGGCGGTTTTATCGTCGATGAGGTGGCCGACACGGATTCCCGCATCCGGATCTGGCTCCGGGCATCCAGTGCGAGGAGCTGCTGCCCTGGATGCGGGACGACCTCAACGCGCGTTCACAGCCGCTATCCATCTTGGCCAAGGCCAGCCCTTGAGACCTGATACGTTGATGCAGACCGCTCACGCCAACCAGACGACACCCTTGCAAACGGGGCGGGCCATACGTTTTAGGATATCGCGCTCCGCCTTCAGCTTGGCCACTTCCCTGCGCAGCCGGCCAATCTCGAGCTGCTCGGGTCTCATCTGACCGTGGCCCGGAAATGCATGCTGAGGATCCGCCTTCGCCTCGCGGACCCATTTACACAGCACGTTCTCGTGGAGGTCCCGGTCGCGGGCAGCCTGCACAACGGCAACGCCCCGATCCTTCACCAACCTCACAGCCTGAAGCTTGAACTCGCGGCTGAACCTCCGTCGTTGCATTCCCGCTCTCCTGTCCCGTTGAACACCTGACGTGCTCGCCTGAGTTCCTGCTGGTCATAAGTTAGGCCCGGCTGGGTTTTGGTCCTCGTGGGACGAGCTTACGAACATCGACTGGGACATCGGACACGAAGTCGAGGCTCCAGCGCTGGTTCGTTCCCTGCGGGACGGCCGC
>NZ_JAHBGF010000004.1:8476-18325 GCF_018390695.1 Ancylobacter sonchi
CACATCGGCGGTCTTCATCCCCGCCTCTTGCTCTTTCAGCACCGAAATGAGCTGCTCTTCGCTGAAAAGGCTGCGCCGCATGGCCCTTCTCCTGATCGAAGACCCAACTTATCCGTGGCAGGAAGTCAGAGCAGCACGTCAGGCCGAGCAGTGACCCGCGCCGCGATCGACACGATCGCCTGCCAGCGCGAGGGATGTTCATGTGCGTGATCCAGCACCAGCCGCACAGCCAGCTCACGCACCTCGGGCGAGAACTGATTCGTCGTCCTCCTCGTCATAGCCCCATCCTCTAGTCTTATGGATGGGCTCTGTCTCATGCAAAAATGAATAGTCGAAGGGAGTGCCGATCCCGCCCGACGACGCCTAGGAGCGGGCCGAAATCTTCTTGTTCGCAATGGGCTGTTCCTGAGTGAGGTCCCCCTCGGCTCTTCTTCTGCTTTGAACGGATACATGGGCTTCGGGCCCGCATGACAAGACGAAGGGAAGTCCCGAATGAGCCAGACCATAGGGATCGATATCTCCAAGGACACGCTGGATGCCTACCGCCAGTCCGATGGACAACGCCTTCAAGTGCGGAACGATCGCGATGGTCATCGGGCGCTCCTTCGCTGAATCGGCCGGAACGCCGAACTCCTTGTCGTGTTCGAAGCAACTGGTGTTTATCATCGCGATCTGGAACTCACGCTAGGTGCGCGCGGTCTGCCGTTCGCGAAGGTCAATCCGAAGCAGGCTCGCCGGTTCACTCAGGCAACGGGCCGTCTCGCAAAGACAGATCGCGTCGATGCCGCGATGCTTGCTCGCATGGGCGCCGCTCTTGCCCTAGCTCCGCAGACGCCTCGGCGGCAGAACTTCCATGATCTCCGAGAGTTGCTCGCCGCCCGGCGTGCCCTCATCAAGGATAGAGCCGCTGCCAAGATTCGCCGGTCGACCGCGCGAATCGCGTTGATAAAGCGCCAGCTGGATGCGCGGCTGAAGCGGGTTGGCGACGATCTGGAACGCATCGACGCCGAGCTGGCGTCGCTGGCAAATATGGACGCTGGCCTGGCGGAGCGGCTTGCCATCCTGCGCAGCATACCGGGCGATCGTGACGTGACCGCCATAGCGCTCATCGTTGATATGCCGGAGCTCGGGGAGCTTGATGGAAAGCAGGCCGCAAGCCTCGTCGGCCTGGCGCCAGTCGCTCGCCAGTCAGGCAAATGGCAGGGCAAAGAACGCATCCAAGGCGGCGTGCCGCGTTGCGTCAGGCGCTCTACTTTCCCGCCATAGCCGCAGCGCGCTTCAATCCTGATCTCAAGAGAAAGTACGAGGAGTTCATCGCTGCGAGGAAGTAAAAGAAGGTCGCGCTAACCGCGATAATGCAGAAAATCATTGTAATGGCCAACTCCCTCATACGCGACGGCCGTCATTGGAATGCGACGCTTGCTTGACCAACACGGATACTCAGGAGTTAGGGCCTCCGACAAACTCGGAGCGGTTCCCGGCAGCGGACGTCACCAATTCTTTTCCAGGAGATCCTTCAGCGCGACGTTATCCAGCATCGCGTCGGCGAGCATGCGCTTCAGCTTGGCGTTCTCATCCTCAAGCGTCCGCGGCTGCTTGGCCTCTGACACGTCCATCCCGCCGAAACGGCCCCACGGACCTCGCACTTACGGCACAGATCCACGACCGGGACCCCAGCCTCGCGCTCTTTCGGGATGCCGATGATCTGCTCTTCCGTGAAACGGCTGCGCCTCATGTCCTGGCCCTCATATGGGCCAGAACGTACTTCAAACTGGATGAGCCAGGAGGGAAAATCTCACCAACCCAAAACAACCATCAGCATCGGGGAAATTCTCACTGATACTCACATCAATCCTACGCGGAATTCAACACTCCTGCGCCAGCGATTTGAAACCCTTCAATAAATTTACAACATAAATTCTTTTATCATTATCAATACCATCAATTATAGATATATCATCGAGATAGTCATTAGCCAATCTCTCAAACCTATCAATATAATAATTATCGACCAACCCTTGAACCTTGAGCACTGAAACCACGTATCTCAACTTGTCTTTAATTGTATCAATATTTGATATACTTACAATATCTATTTCATATTTCAGCTCAGACAATGCTTTAATTAACCCCATTCGCATTTCATCCTTTCTCCACATAGTATTACCCCCCCAACACCCAACCAGGCCTTTCATATATTATCAGGCCGAAAGCGCGCATAAACTCAGCGCAAACTCACGAGTATGCCGCGCCAGCATTTGGTAGGCTGGACGGAGATTGGATCTGTCTCAAGCGGAAGTCCAGCGACTGCCAAGAAATCCGCAGAGAGTGAGCCATAGGAGCGCTCCTGGACACAAACACCCGCCACCAGTGTTAGGGGAACGGATGACTGTCAATGACATTCACGTGGATCAGCATGGCGCGCGATCAGAAAGCATGTCACGGAAACAGCCCTGATTCGCTGTGGACGATGCTCAAGGGGTGATTTGATCGTTGAGATCCGCGCTTGATCAACATCGAAGGGCCCTCCGATACACCTCACCGACCGCCCGGCGGGCGCGCCACACGCCGGGAAGTAATTTGCCAGCTTGCGTCGCACCCCCCCCCTTTGGCCGAAGCACCCACGAGACCGACGCCATCCGCGCGAAGAGACGGGCAAGCGCGGCATCTTCACCTTCAGCCCTTGCCTCTACCGCCCGAAGACCAAATGAACGAGTCGTTAATAGCACAAAGCAAATGCCACCAAGCGCCATGACCGACGCCCCAAGAATTGCTTGCAGCCCCAGCCCTCGCCGCAGCACGCATCTGGGGCGGTGCCTCATGGGTCCGCCCTCTAGGGCCAAGCATATTGTGATGAGCGCGGCCAGCCTTTAGTACTAGCTGTCCATGACTGGGCGATCAAAGCTCTCGCCAAGGCGCATCGTCGCCTATCCGCATGCCAACAATTGGATATCCAGAGAATCAGTAAATAGACGAGCCTCAGACAACACTCTCACTTGACTGGAACATAAAATGAAGATACCAGATGACATTCTAGTCTCAGTTGATCTTGTTGCATCCAAAATGATAATAACTCGCGACGACGCAATAACCTTTATTCTTAGAACCTGGCTAAAAAAGAACGGATATACCGGCAAAGACTACCCAGCGAACGATTTTGACAACCAAGATGACGATGACTGGCTCATTCCTATTGAGTGATGCTGTTTGAAGCGAACCCGCCATAGAAGGTGGGGCGTGCCCGTTGAGGCGGACAGCGTGACGGTGGGCGATTGACCGGAGGGCCGGGCTCGCGAAGGATAAAAGCCATGGCAGGACTTGGGCAATTGTTTACCATCGCGATGATCATTGCGATCCCGATTGGTTCGAAGGTGGCGAGTTAACGGCGCCGCGTGACAGGTCGGATGAAAACAAGAGATTTTAATGTCTTATGAGACGAAATTGTCCGTCTCCTCCCCTCAAGCGCAAAAGTGCCATGGCCTGGAGTGGCCTCGCGGATATAGTCCTGACGAGCCCCCTCTGCAGCTGAACATCCCAAGCGGTACTTACGGAGGAAGCGCCGCACGGCGGCACTTGTCCGCTACGGTGTATCACGAACCGGTGACGAAGGGTCGGTTTAGCGGCTACGCTGGTGCCGCCGCCTGCTGGACAACCCGCTCAAGGCGCAATGGCTGCTCGGAGGCTAAGGTCCTGTTGCCGACGGATTCGGAGTTCCTTAGAGAGCGGACCCATAAGGTGTTGGTCGAGAGGCGCGCTGGGAGCAGCTTGATGGCTGCGAGGAAGTTGTCGGCCCTCGGTCGTAGCGCGTGGCAATGCGGCGCATTTGTTTGATGCGGTTGGATAAGCGCTCCACAAGGTTTCGTTGGCGATATGCCCCGCGGCTGAAGCTGAAGGACGCTTTGCGGGTCGAGCGCGGCGGGATGTTAGACCAAGCGCCGTGGTCTCGCACAAGGGCGCGTATGCCATCCGCGTCGCGGGCCTTGTCGGCGGTGTCTCTCACTCCCGATCGGACGTCATCCAGCAACGTCACTGAGATCGGCGCGTCGCCTGCCTGTCCCACGGTGAGTTCGATTCGGAACGGACGGCCTTGGGACTGTCAGGATTTCCGTGTGAGGGCGGCCATACTGGACCCGATGGAGGTTCCCGATGGCACGACGCAAAGCCCCCCGCATTCCTGACGCGCTTCTGGACCAGCTTTTGTCCGGCGCCGATCCCAAGACGGCCTTCGAGGCCAATGGCCAGCTCGACGATCTGAAGAAGGCGCTGGCCGAACGGGCCCTGAACGCCGAGATGGATCTTCACCTGGCGGGCGACGAGGCCGGCAACAGCCGCAACGGCTATGGCCGCAAGACGGTGACGACCGAGACCGGCCGGATCGAGCTGGAGATTCCGCGCGACCGGCAGGCGAGCTTCGATCCGCAGCTCATCGCCAAATACCAGCGCCGGTTCCCAGGCTTCGACGACAAGATCATCTCGATGTACGCCCGCGGCATGAGCGCCCGGGAGATCGTCGGGCATCTGCGCGAGCTCTACGGCATCGAGGTTTCGCCCGATCTGATCACCGCGGTCACGGACGCGGTCCTGGAGGAGATCGCCGCCTGGCAGGCGCGGCCGCTGGAGCCGGTCTATCCCCTGGTCTTCTTCGACGCCCTGCGGGTCAAGGTCCGCGACGAAGGCATCGTCCGCAACAAAGCCGTGCATATCGCGCTCGGCGTGCGCGCCGACGGCGCCAAGGAGATTCTCGGCCTCTGGCTCGAACAGAACGAAGGCGCGAAGTTCTGGCTGCGCGTCATGAACGAGCTGCGCAATCACGGCGTCGAGGACATTCTGCTGGCCGTCGTCGATGGCCTGAAGGGCTTCCCCGACGCGATCCGGGCGGTGTTCCCGGAGGCCATGGTCCAGACCTGCATCGTACACCTGCTGCGCCACAGCCTGGACTTCGTCTCCTACAAGGATCGCAAGCCCGTCGCCGCGGCATTGAAGGACATCTACCGCGCCATCGACGCCGCCGCCGGCGAGGTGGCGCTCAGGGCCATGGCGGCCTGATGTTCAACCCGCCGCCCTCACACGGAAATCCTGACAGTCCCGACGGCCTTCGGCATCGACGAGAGCGTGGATATTCGTCGTTAGGCCGCTGCGGGAACCTCCCATGCAAGGATCGCCAGAGCCCCTTTTTACCCGAGGCCTCATGATGGTGGACCTGGACGCAGGGCGGGTCGACCATCACGATGTCGCCGTCGTAAGCCTCGGGCGCCGCAGCCAAAAGCCGGTCCCAGACGCCGACGTCCCACCATCAGCTTAAGCGATTCAGTCGCGCCGGTCGAGCCCCGTGGCGCTCCGGCACGTCGCGCCAGGACCAACCAGTCCGAAACCGCCACAGGATGCCGTTGATCACCCGCCGGTCGTCTGCCCGAGCCCCCCCCGAGCTACGGGCAGCAGCGCCTCAATGATCCGCTACTCGTCGTCCGAAAGTTCATGTCGTCGCATCCCCATTTCCCTCCAAGGAGAAGGACCCAACATCAGCTCTAAAGAGGAACCCCGTTAATGGGAACGTCCCGTTAGTTCAAAGGCACAAAACCCATTCCCGAACGAAAATCCAGAACCAAGCTCGCCAATACGGCGCGCGTCGATACAGGGGACGCAACTGCGTCACCATCACGTTCGGCCCCTAAAATACTGATATAGTATCGTTGCTTACACGAAATATTCAATAAGTCTCCTGTATACCGGATCCATTATTGCGATTATTATCCGCTAGCTCGACCAATATGCTTTAGTTTAAATGACTTTTCTAGAATCGGGTGATGGGAGTCCGATGTCTCGATGAGGCGCATGCCGCAGTTTGTCGCAGCCACCCATACTCCATTTTTTCTAAGCTTGCCCATCGGCATTTAACGCATATAGCGTGGAAGAATGTCCTATTCTTCATGCCGCGCAGGAGCAGCGATGATCCTAAGTCTTATAAAGAAAATTTTGATTAATTATAACGGAATTAAAAATTCTACAGATACTGAATATAAATTTGAAGATAAATCGAAAAAATTTATGTTCTATGAAAAAGAAGATGTTGAACTATTGCTGAATAATTATAAAAATTTCATTATGAATTACATAAAAAGAACAGAAGAATTGGTCCTAAATATAAATGATCCGCATAAGTATCAATTCTATTCTTATTATGGAATGTATCCTTCTGGATTTCATAATCTATATGGATTGATGATAAATGAAAACGAGAAATATTGTCCTCCATTTTTATCCGACAAAAGTGATTTTTTAAGGATAATAATTTACACGGGTGCCGCAGAAACTCTCAAATTTTCTTTAAAAATTGGTCCAGCTGATATCGAATTCACGAAATATAAGCGTAGAATTACAGCATCCAGCCCTACGTTTGCTGAAAAAATTCGTGTGAAAGGAGATTCTATAAGTATAACTTTTAGAAAACATGAAGGAACACATTATATTGCCCTGAATGACAATTTAGTTTCATCGATAAATAATAATTATGTTTCTATTTCTCCAAAATATTGCATTTATGTTAAAAAAGGAAATATAATTTTAGTAAGCAGTCAATATATATATAATTCATTTTACCAATCGTTAGAGTTTCGAGGAACTAATAACTTTGATAATCGAATATATGAAATAAATTCAGATTCATTATCATATAGATATAAATGGGAGAGGCAGAGTAACGCGCTTTATAGTCTATTTTTATCACTGAATGTAATATCTGATATTAGATATTACGTTCTTTTATATAGTATTAATATGAGTAGCGAAGAATTATTTGCTATTGATAAGGTACTCGCTTCCGGTCGACGTTTGGCGGCGCACTTCTATAGCTCCTTCGTGCAATGGCCTGCGTGGCGGCCAGCCCAAGGGGCTTATCCCGAAACGGGGTTCTGGGATTGGAATAACTGGGCTAACGGGCTGCTACCTGGAACCTATGCATTGTGCGCGCGATTGATAGATAAAGACCTTGATCCAAATTCCATTTCTGTATTTCAACAGAAGGCTACAAGCTGGCTGACCAGTACCCGTCGAGTTAACTTCATACCGGGGCATCATTTTCCACACTGGAAGCATTGGTTAGGACGATCAACCAATCATGGCATCGTGATTTACGCCAGCTACCTGTTAGCAACTAAGATTTTAGGAATCTCGGAGATAGAGGAAAACATAGAGATTGAAAATGATTTAATTCATGTTCTCGATAATTCTTTTCCGGACGGAAGCTATCTTGAGGGACCGGGATATATTATTTTTGCGGTTGGCCACATAATTCCATACGTATGGTCAGGATTTAAGTCATCGCGATTGGATTGGAGTTCATATTGTCAATCGAAATTTTCTAAATTATCGAAAATAAATCAGTATCTGAACGCTGTTTCTGGTTCAAATGGACAGCCTTTTGGTAATTTTGGCGATTATCAGCTTACTAATTGGCTGGGGTCGTCCGTTCCGTACTTTAGCCGTGCCATTTCTCATGCATGCGGTGTCTATACCATTCGGCAGTGCATAGCTGGCGGTAACGAAATTGGCACCGACTCATACGCGGCTCTCGCAATCTTGCTCCCTATTCTAAAGACCAGAATCGATTATGTTGATGAAAATGTTAAGATGACTAAGTATGAGCACATCAGATCCGCCAGTATAGAATATTTTTATAAATCTAAAAAAATTGGGTCACTGTTTGTGTTTGGATCTCGTCTACATAAAACTCATAATAGGAGTCATTGCTGTGGAAATATTATATTTGAGTTTAATGAAAAGGAAATTCTTATCGAACGACCCGGCATATCATTTCACAATCACAATGTAATCTGTCCGATAAAGTACGGAAAATTATCTGAAGTTGGATATGATAGATCATATAGCGGAGATGTTGATACGAAATTCGTAAATAAAAATATTCATATTATAAATTTTAAAGTTAACTTTGACAAGAAGATAGTTGATGATTTTCAAATGTTAACCTTTAGAAGGAGCGTTATTTCGTACTTTAACGAATACCCGATATTGATCGTAATCTCTCGAATGATGATGACCGAACCAAGAGATATGGCGTTATTGTTTAATGTAAATAACCATATTTTGTCTGGAGACTCAAAGGCCATTATTGAGAATGATTTTCTAATAAGAAATTTTATACATTATAATGAAAAATTTACAGACGGAACAATTTCTACGATAGATAATAAACTGATGTATATCAATCTGGATTCGATCCATCAGTCGAAAAGGCATCAGTACAACAAATCATATTCATATACGATGGTAACTGTTATGTATAACAATCGCATATTTGATAAAATAATTGAATTTGATGAAAATCTTTCCTGTCTTTCTTTAAGGTTAGGTGAAAATAGATTGCGCATATACGAATCATTCGATAAATTACGCGTTGATTATGATGGAGAAATGCTTCCAATCGATTTGGACTGGTGCGATAGCGCCTGACTTCAGCGGCCAATGTCAGAGTGTCTATCGGGAGCGCGGTGGTTATTCAAAAGTCACTTATCGAGATTCACGATGAGGTTTGCACGATGAATATCATCGAGTTCGTGGGCACGCCTTGGCTGGCTCCGCAATGGTATGAGCTATTGCCGTCGGAGCGCTCCAGTCCTGAGCGACTAGTTCGTACACCTCTTGAGCCGATCGAACACCCTCACGCAAAATACCGGGTGGCATTGTCAATACCCGTATCCGTCTCGTTCGGAAGCCCGACACCAGAGGAAGCCGCCGGGTTCGAAATTCGTTGGCTGCCAGAGATGATCTTCACCAACATGCGTTAGAGTAACCAATTCCGTGCACCCGATCCGGCACATAAAAGAGCCTCGTCCGACCTCCGAAGAGGCTGAGCGAGGCGAGGGCAAGGACGGCATACGAAGAGGACAGGGCCCTCTCGCTGGACAGGTTCCGGAGGCCATCCACCAGACGGATAGGTGCCGACGTCGCCGGAAGGATCGGTCGCAACGCCCTGTGATGTAAAGGTTTGGGAGGGTGATGTTGGCGAAGGGGGCGGCTCAACCGACATCCTTGCGAGCTCTAGACGCCGTCGGCCTCCAGCGTGTGCCGAAAGCCCGCCGGCCACCCAACGGGTTGGCCTGCGCCCTTAGCCTGATCACAAGCGGAGAGAATAGCGCGGGCGAAGCGGCGTAGCTCGGCCGGATCGCCATGGGCAGTGTTGTAGCCACATCGACGATGACAATGCCAGTCGGGAGGTCGAGCACGGCCCAGTCGGCACCAGCGGCGTGAAGTCGCTGGACCTCCATCCGCCTACTGCTTGAGGACATGGGCGCGAATCCCAGCCCAGATCACGATGAGCACGCCGCCGGTGAGGATGCCGGACACCGTGTAACCTACCTCGGCCGCTGTCCCGTCTGTTACCTTCCGCCAGCGCCGCAGAAACCAGAAATCCTTGCGGGATCCCTCGCGGTACTTCTTGTCCTCGAGGTAGAGGCCGGCATCTGCGAAGCCGCGTCGCACTGCCGTTTCGATCAGGCCGGTAAGTTCTTCTCGCGATATGGACAGGACCGCAGTTTCCGACGACTCGTTCCGCGTCGACTACGACCCAAGCGGCTTGTGGGCGATCCACCGGCCATAGAGAACGGGGCGGGCACCGGCGATGGTCGTCAGCTGAGAGGTGAGACTATCGACGCTCGCAGCGTGCCATCGGCGAAGTCGAGACCGAGGAAATAGACTCCGCCGACCAGGGCGAGCAACGCGCCTAGGTGGCGGAGTCATAACGCATTGATCCAGATGCGTGCTGCGGCAAGCTTGAGTGCGGCGAGGAAGTTGTCCTGGCGGCGGTCATAACGTGTGGCGAGGCCACGCATCTGC
>NZ_JAHBGF010000040.1 GCF_018390695.1 Ancylobacter sonchi
TCCGCACGATCCACCCGGACAGGGGCGGCGCGAGGGTCGGCGCCGGGCTTCGTGAGGCCCCCCGCAAGGGTCGCTCGCGCTCGCCTCGCAGGCGTCCGTGTGGCCCTCGCGAGCTCCCCGCGAGAGGGCTCTTCGGGGGGCTCGCGAGCCCCCTCCTCCCTCTCCCCTCGCCCGCTCAGTGGGAGAGGTTCTTCACCACGTCCTCGACCATCTTCTTGGCGTCGGCGAACAGCATCATCGTGTTGTCGCGGAAGAACAGCTCGTTCTCCACGCCGGCATAGCCCGCCGCCATGCCGCGCTTGATGAACAGCACCGTCTTCGCCTTCTCGACGTCGAGGATCGGCATGCCGTAGATCGCCGAGGTCGGGTCGGTCTTCGCCGCCGGGTTGGTCACGTCATTGGCGCCGATCACGAAGGCGACGTCGGCCTGCGCGAACTCCGAGTTGATGTCCTCGAGCTCGAACACCTCGTCATAGGGCACGTTGGCTTCCGCCAAGAGCACGTTCATGTGCCCGGGCATGCGGCCGGCGACGGGATGGATGGCGTACTTCACCTCGACGCCCTCCTCCTTCAGCTTGTCGGCCATCTCGCGCAGCGCGTGCTGCGCCTGGGCGACCGCCATGCCGTAACCGGGCACGATGATCACCTTGGCGGCGTTCTTCATGATGAACGCCGCGTCCTCCGCCGAGCCCTGCTTCACCGGGCGGCTCTCCACCGCGCCGGCGGGACCGGCCGCCGCGTCGCCGCCGAAGCCGCCGAGGATCACCGACACGAAGGAGCGGTTCATGCCCTTGCACATGATGTAGGACAGGATCGCGCCCGACGAGCCCACCAGCGCGCCGGTGATGATCAGCGCCGTGTTGCCCAGCGTGAAGCCGATGCCCGCCGCCGCCCAGCCGGAGTAGGAGTTCAGCATCGACACCACAACCGGCATGTCCGCGCCGCCGATCGGGATGATCAGCAGGCCGCCGAACACCAGGCTGGCGATGACGATCAGCCAGAACACCGTGTGGCTCTCGGTCAGCGTCAGCACCACCACCAGCAGCACGATCAGCGCCGCCAGGCCGGCATTGATGACGTGGCGGCCCGGCAGCAGGATCGGCTTGCCGCTCATATTGCCGTTCAGCTTGGCGAAGGCGATCACCGAGCCGGTGAAGGTGATGGCGCCGATGGCGACGCCGAGGCTCATCTCGACCAGCGCCTGGCCGTGGATGGCGCCGGGCAGGCCGATGCCGAAGGCCTCGGGGGCATAAAGGGCAGCCGCCGCCACCGCCACCGCGGCGAGGCCGACCAGCGAGTGGAAGGCCGCCACCAGCTGCGGCATCTGCGTCATGGCGATCTTGCGGGCGATCACCGCGCCGGCGCCGCCGCCGATGGCGAGGCCGCCGATCACCAGAAGCCAGCCGCCGATGCCGGCCGGCGGCGAGGCCGACAGCGTCGTCAGCACGGCGATGGCCATGCCGATCATGCCGAACAGGTTGCCCTGGCGCGAGGTCGCCGGGCTCGACAGCCCGCGCAGCGCCATGATGAACAGTACCCCGGAGACGAGGTAGAGCAGCGCGACGATATTGGCGTTCATCTCCGCGCCCTCACTTCTTCTTCGAGTACATGGCGAGCATCCGGCTGGTCACCAGGAAGCCGCCGAAGATGTTCACCGAGGCCAGGATCAGCCCGAGGAAGCCGAAGCCGCGCGCCCAGCCGGTGCCCTCGGCCACCGTGTCGACGCCGACCGCCAGTAGCGCGCCGACCACGATCACCGAGGAGATCGCGTTGGTGACGCTCATCAGCGGCGTGTGCAGCGCCGGGGTCACCGACCACACCACGTAGTAGCCGACGAACACCGCCAGCACGAAGATGGCGAGCCGGAACACGAACGGGTCGATCGCCCCGCCGGTCAGCGTGTGCGCCACCGCCCCCGCCGCCTCGGCGAGACCGCCACTGTGGGCCGCCTGCGCCGCCGCATCGGCATAGGCCTGCGCGGCTTCCGCCGCCCGCTTGGCGACTTCCGCCGCCGCCCGGGCGCCTTCCAGCGCCGCTGCCGGATCCGCCGGCACCCCCGATGGATTGGCCATCCTGTTCTCCCCGTTCTCTCAAGGACCGGCCCCGGGATCCTGCCCCCGTGCCGCCCGCCGCTTCGTCTGTATCCGTCGTCGTGTCGTTTCTTGTCGTCGTTGGTGCCGGCGCTGCGTGTGGCTCGCGCCGGCCTCTCATCGTTTCTCTCGGCGACGGGAGCGTCGCTCCCGTCTGAAGATCGTTGCCGGGCCGCCCGGTCCGGTGCCCTCGGGCTCGCACCCGTAGAGCCGGGACCGACGGGAGGCACGCTACCGGAGAACCGGCGAGCGGTGTTCCCCCCTCACCCCACCCCTCTCCGTCCAGACCGGATATATCCCGTCTGGACCCTCCAGTACCGAACCCGGCAACAGCCGGGGTCGGCGGGGAGAGGGAGCCGGTCGCATCAGCTTCGGAGCGTCTCCTCTCCCCTAAAGAAGAGGGAGCCGGTCGCATCAGCCTCGGAGTGCCTCCGTCACCTCTCCCAGAAAGGGAAGAAGGCAACCGGAGACCCAGATCCGGGCCCCTTACCTCTCCCCACCCCATGCGGCTGTTGCCGCATGGGGCTCCCGAAGATCGACGTCGGCAACATCCGACGTCGAGGAAGAGGTCGGCGCATAGCGCCGGGTGAGGGGGAACACCGCCGAAACCTGAAGAGCGAGGAGGAAACCTGTCACTCGAACGGACGCGCCCGCAAAGGCGAAGAGCCGGGACCCAGGCCGGTCTTCCCGAACCCGCCGTCCCGGGCGATCCCGGATCGGCCGGTGGCGGTGCGGGAGGAGGTCGCTTCAGAAGCGCCCCGTCCTCAAGCCCTCGCCTCAGGCCGCCGCCGTCTCGACCTTACCGCCGAAGTTCGGGTGCACCACCGACCCGCCACGGGTCAGCAGCGTCGCCTTCACCAGCTCGTCGTCCCACTTCACCGCGAGCGCCTTGGTGTTCTTGTCGATCAGCGTCTCGACGAAGGCGTAGAGGTTCTTGGCGTAGAGCTGCGACGCCGTCGCCGCCAGCCGACCGGGCACGTTGAGATGCCCGACGATCTTGACCCCGTTCGCCGTCGTCACCACCTCGCCGGCCACCGCGCCGACGACATTGCCGCCGCGCTCCACCGCGAGGTCGATGATCACCGAGCCCGCCTTCATCGACGCCACCATCTCCGCGGACAGCAGCTTCGGCGCCGGACGGCCGGGGATCAGCGCCGTGGTGATCACGATGTCCTGCTTGGCGATGTGCGAGGCCACCAGCGCCGCCTGCTTGGCCTGGTACTCCGCCGACATCTGCTTGGCGTAGCCGCCGGCGGTCTCCGCCTGCTTGAACTCCTCGTCCTCGACCGCGATGAACTTGCCGCCGAGGCTCTCCACCTGCTCCTTCGCCGCCGGCCGCACATCGGTCGCCGACACCACCGCGCCGAGCCGGCGCGCCGTGGCGATCGCCTGCAGGCCGGCGACCCCGGCCCCCATCACGAACACCCGCGCCGCCGGCACCGTGCCCGCCGCCGTCATCATCATCGGGAACGCCCGGCCGAACTCGGCCGACGCGTCGATCACCGCCCGGTAGCCGGCGAGGTTGGCCTGCGAGGACAACACGTCCATCACCTGCGCGCGGGTGATGCGCGGCATCAGCTCCATGGCGAACAGCGAGGCACCGGTGGCGGCGATCTCGGCGAGCGCCGCCTCATTGCCATAGGGATCGGCGATGGCGATCACCAGCGCGCCGGGCGCGACCTTGCCGAGGTCGGCGGCCGCCGGCCGGCGCACCGCCAGCACGATCTCCGCCCCGGCACCCGCCGCGAGGTTATCCGCCGCGATCG
>NZ_JAHBGF010000041.1 GCF_018390695.1 Ancylobacter sonchi
TCGTCGCCTTGGTAGGCCTTTACCCCACCAACTAGCTAATCCGACGCGGGTTCATCCAATGGCGATAAATCTTTCCCCTTGCGGGCTTATACGGTATTAATTCCAGTTTCCCGGAGCTATTCCGTACCATTGGGCAGATCCCCACGTGTTACTCACCCGTCTGCCGCTCCCCTTGCGGGGCGCTCGACTTGCATGTGTTAAGCCTGCCGCCAGCGTTCGTTCTGAGCCAGGATCAAACTCTCAAGTTGAATGAGATATTTTGAACCGGCTAATGTCGCTACGCTCAAAACCTCTTGACGAGGTTGAGACCAGGACATCCCTCGCGGGATCATCCGGTCTCGAGAACGTAAACACGCCGAAGTCTCATTCGATCTCTAGGAACCTTTCGGCTCCGTCGAGATCCGCAAGGACTCCGCCGTCCACGTTTCTCTTTCTTCCGTTTTACCTGTCAAACAGCGCGAGGTTCGAAAACCTCAGGACCCGAAAGTCCGGCGACCCGAAGGTCTTGCCTCTC
>NZ_JAHBGF010000042.1 GCF_018390695.1 Ancylobacter sonchi
CGACCGGCCTGTTCTCCGATGTGCGCATCTCCAATCGCGGCGGCCGCCTGGTGGTGAGCGTCGAGGAGAACGAGGTCATCAACCGCGTCGCCTTCGAGGGCAACAAGAAGGTCAAGGACGAGCAGCTCGCCGGCGAGGTGCAGTCCAAGGCGCGCGCGCCGTTCTCCAAGACCACCGTGCAGGCCGACACCCAGCGCATCATCGAGGTCTATCACCGCGCCGGCCGCTACGACGTGCGCGTCGAGCCCAAGACCATCGACCGCGGCCAGGGTCGCGTCGACCTCGTCTTCGAGATCACCGAGGGCGAGAAGCTCGGCGTCGCCGAGATCAAGTTCGTCGGCAACAAGTCGTTCTCCGACTGGAAGCTCAAGGACGAGCTGACCACCACCGAGACCAACTGGCTGTCGTGGCTGAAGAACACCGACGTCTATGACGTCGACCGCATCAATTCCGACCAGGAGCTGCTGCGCCGCTTCTACCTGAAGAACGGCTATGCGGATTTCCGCATCGTGTCGGTGACCGCCGATCTCGATCGCTCGAAGAACGGCTTCATCCTGACCTATGTGCTGGACGAGGGTCAGCAGTATCGGGTCGGCTCGGTCGACGTGGTGTCGAACATCAAGGACGTCGACCCGGCCCGCATCCGTTCGGCGCTGCGCGTCGCCAAGGGTCAGGTGTACAACGCCGAGCTGGTGGAGAAGTCGGTCGAGAACGCCACCATCGAGGTGTCGAAGAGCGGCTATGCCTTCGCCCAGGTGCGCCCGCGCGGCGACCGCAACCCGGAGGCGCGCACCATCTCGCTGGTGTTCGCGGTGGAAGAGGGGCCGCGCGTCTATATCGAGCGCATCGAGATCCGCGGCAACACCCGCACGCGCGACTGGGTGATCCGTCGCGAGTTCGACGTCGCCGAGGGCGATGCCTATAACCGGGTTCTGGTCGACCGGGCCGAGCGGCGCCTGCGCAATCTCGGCTACTTCAAGGACGTGAAGATCACCAACGAGCCCGGCTCGACGCCGGACCGGGTGATCCTGGTGGTTCAGGTGGAAGACCAGCCGACGGGCGAGTTCTC
>NZ_JAHBGF010000043.1 GCF_018390695.1 Ancylobacter sonchi
CTCCTTCAGCACCGAGATGATCTGCTCCTCGCTGAAACGGCTGCGCCGCATGGCCCTTCTCCTGATCGAAGGACCCAACTTATCCGTGGCAGAAATGCAGGGGAGCACGTCATGTACCATCCCTCATTGGAGACAATTGCATGCCAACGACCACATATTTCCCGGCGCTTGAGAATATTTCAGCCCCGCAGTTTGTTCGTGTCGACGGCTATGCCACTCCGGGCGATGGTGGAGAGGCTCTTTATGAACGTCAGGATATTCCGGTTCCCAGCGAAGGACCGGAACTGTTCCCAGACGGCTTCACCGACTGGGATCTTGGTGAATGGGTGCGTGGCCCGGGTGACCGTCTCGGACCTGGCGTCAGCACGGACACCAAATATGCGATCGGTACCTTTCCGATCACTCCTGGACGACGTTATCGGGTGCGATGGAATGTGGCGGGGCGTACAAGCGGCACATGGTCTGTCTCGGTTCTCAGCGTCCTTGGCTATGGAGCACGAACTTTCTTTGCATCGTCATCATCAAATGGAGACGGCGAACTGATCTTCGAGGCTCGACCGGGAAATACGCAGTTCCGGTTCAACGGCACCGCCGCCTTCGATGGCTCGATTGGTCTTGTGTCCCTCGTGGAGCTGAGGGATGAAGGTCAGCAGACGCTTCTCGGGGCATCCTACCTCCCAGTTCCCCTGGACGGCGTCCTGCGCCCAGAGATGTTCGGTGCTGGCTTTGGCGGCAACGACGACGCGGCTTTTCGTCGATTCTTCCAACGCATCAATACGTTGGCACTGGAGAGACAGAGCGTCCATCTGGAGATCAACGGCCGCTATAATTGCGTCGAAACGCGTCATCTCGTCTGCGTGCCGGCCGGGGTGAATGTCACCATCGACGGTGACGGAGGCGTTGTCAATCTTACAGGGTCTGACCCGAGCGCCGAGTCGTTTTGGCTGGAGTTCCTCGGGCCGGGCTATGATGGCCTTGATACCGAGGGCCGCGTAAAGACGACATTGAAGGCGGGTATCGCGGCTGGGGCCGAAAATCTGTCAGTATTCGATAATACTGGCTTCGAAGATGGCGATTGGATCGCCCTCACATCAACATGGGAATATTGGGGCGGCGTCGGCGAGGCGGACGGGTTTCAGCGACTGAACACCGGCGAACTAATCCAGATTCGCTACCGATCAACCACAACAGATGATGCCTTGGTGCTTGGTGCGGGAACCGCCTTTGCCTATGCGCAGAATGCCGATCCTTCAACTTATCCCATCAATGTGCGGCGCTTCCTCATGGCCGGACAGTTCAGCCTCCGGGGCCTGCGCGCTATCGGCCCTGGCAGTGCCTCGACCGTCAATCGGCAGGGCACCGCCTTCTTGAACGTACGTCATTTCGCCGAAGCTCAAGAAAGCTTCGTCACGCTGGAGAACTTCCCAGGCTATTCGCTGCGTTATACGCTGTGCGCGGCGATATCGATGGATACGCCGAAGACCGTCGGACGCCGTTTCGACCGATCGAACAACAACAGCAACTGGTACTACGGCCGCGAGGTCATGGGATGTGCCCGCGCCAGCATCGTCTCCCCCATCGGAGAGCATTGTCGGCGCTCGATCGACCTGCACGAAGCCTCCCAGAACAGTTTCGTCGGCGACCGAGCCAGCAGTCAGGAAGGCGTTGTCTCAAAGCAAATCGCAATGGTCGGAGGCTACTCCGTCGAATGCCGTACGCTTCCGGGGGGCCATCTTTCTTACGACGTTACACTGACCGGCCACACCGGCCATGATAGTGGCGGACAGATGCGCGGCAAAAATATCCGCTGGGTCAATGTCCACACCAATTCGGGCCTCAGCCTTGGCGGTGAGATCGGCTCCACCGATCCCGCCACCTACGCTAGCGAAAACCCCTCGCAAGGCCACGTCGAGCTAGTTGGTTGCTCGTTTCGCAATCTACATGACGGCGGATGGGGCATTCAGGTTCGCCAGAACGTGGACAGCCTGCGCATACAGAACTGCGTCGTGGTTGCACAGACGCCGATCGCCTTCTATGGCCGCAACCAGGACAATGTGGTGATCGAACACAACTACATCGCCGGCCGGGATGGCGTGCCCCCCACTCAACCGATCATTGCATTCCTGAACAATGGCGACACGGCAGCTAATAAGGAGAGCAGTTACAACATCACGGTACGATCCAACCATCTGAAGAACGGCACATATGCGTTCCACCATTCCGGTGTAAAGGTATCGGAAGCGCGCGATATCCATGTGGATGATAATATTTTTGAGAATATTACCGCCGCACATATGCGTCTTCTTCGAAATACGGGATCGCAGTGGGCTACGGATGGAAGCATCACGTTGATAGGCAACGAGCAACGCGCTCCGTTCCCCTCCTCTCCCGCCGACGTTTCCACGCTTGCAGTGGTCCGTCACGGCAATAATTTCAACAATGCACCGGTGATTCTTTCTGTATCTGGCATGACATTAGAAATCCCTAAATGCCGTGCATCGACCCTCTATGTGCAACTGCCTAACACTTCGGCCACTGTGGCTACGCTTGCAGGTCTTCAGGAAGGGCAGTTCCTGTGCGTCGTCAAAGCTGGCGGATCGAATCCTGTGACGTTCCAGCACGGCACCGGCAACCTTCAACTTGGCTCCGACAGGGTATTGAATAGCGGCGTGGACCGCATCGTATTGGTCGGCACGGCCACCGGCGGCGCTTGTCTCGTATCTTTCGCGGATAACAGCTGATAGCCCGTCGCCAGCATCGGGGTGGAATAGCCAAGCAGGAAAGATCGTGAACGCGTTGCGAGGTTAGCGACGCTCGATCGCAGGCACAACAAAAGCCCGCCTTCCCTGAGGAGGACGGGCAGGACAAGGGGCGGTCATGAAGGGGCAACAAGAGCCCGTGGTGCCGGGAGCCCCGGTGGCATCGGCCATTGGCCCCGGTAATAAGGTAACCTCTCTATACGGATTGGCGGAGCAGGAGGGGAGCGATGCCAAAGCAGATAACCAAGCGATCTGTCGTGGTTGGTGAACGAAAGACCAGCATTTCGCTCGAATCTCAGTTCTTCGACCGCACGGCACCAACCTATCGTCTGCAATCAGGCTGTACGTTCTCGCTGATCTGCAGCGGCGCCTCGCGCCGTGACGGCAAGTTGCCTGAAACCAGTCGCGCCGACACCCTAAAACGGTCAGTTGCCTCGCGCCCAGCGTCGTGGCAGCGGCGGGCCCGCCGCAGTACGGTCAGCGTGCCCGACAACGTGTCACGAACGACCTGCGCCTTCCCCCACCGCAACCCCGGTGCTTCGACGCGGGTCTAGGTCGGGCGTGTTGTAGCCAGTACGTCCGGCCGCCCTTCGGGCTTTCGGCGGGAACCATCTGTGTGCAGATTTTGAGCGGAGGCCCAAATGACCCGCGACCGCCATTTGCTCAGTCTGCTCTCCGATATCGAGAGCGCGTTAAAGGATTACTCCTACGCCCTCTCGACGGCTCGTAGGCCGGCTCTAAGCGCTGAGGAGATGCTAGCCATCGTCAGGGCCAGCAAGTCTTACTGGCAACGCCTGGAAGCTGCTCGGCAGACCTTGGAAGATTCAGCGGCAAACCGACCCGAGCCTACCCCTTAGGCGTGCGAAGGCGTTGTATGAGGGGATACCCTTGAGACGCATGAGCCCACAGCCAGACCCCGCTCGAGCGGGATGCGCTTATCCCCCGTATTCGGAGAAGAGCACTAACCGAAGATCGAAGGTGCGTTAGCGTCTTCCCTCCCATCGCGTCGTGCTGGATCATCCGTCGTGCCGCTCGGCTTCGACGGAGATCGACGCCACACGAGCGCCGTCGGCGTCATTAACTTCCAACCTAAGGCGACCGTGGGGTGACATCTTCCATTGATGTCGCGCAGTACCTCACCGAAAGATGTTACCGCCTCCGACCAGGCAGCATCAACGTTGGGGAGATCGATCCACAAAGGCTCCGCCTGATCCGACCATTTGAACTGAAAACGCGCCACGCAAATCTCCGCTGCTTTCGCCGTTTCCCTAACGTGGTCGGCTTTGATGGGTTTCCAGCAGAGGCATGAACTCGCCACAACCCGGGAAAGGTGAGCGACACGGGGTAATCGCCCCACCCCGGATCTGCGACCTGTCGTTGCGGAATGGACGATCTCACGGTATTATTAGGTGGGTTTGAGGCTAGATCGTACCGAGAGGAGCGACTGGTGGCGCGCGTGACCCATTACGTTGTTTCGGCCGTTCGTGCGGAATGAGGTTGGCTGTCTCGTTCCTGAAGACGAAATCGCGTTGCCGACCTGGTCAGCGGCAAAATCGAAGGCCCTGTTGTTGGCGCCGGGCAAAGCAGGGGTACTGGTTATTTCGATGTCCGAGGATCCAAGCCTGGGGAAGTTCGATCCGCCAGTCATACTCGCTCGATATGGCGACGCAACGGACACGCTGGACTCTTTTGATCGTCGCTGACGCGGCCTTGTGAACTTAGGTGAAATATTTCGGAGAACTTAAACGAGGACTAAAGCGAGCGGTGCGGGACGTCCGTCAAGTGCACTAGTCGCCGGCTAAATTTCATGTAATTTCGGCGCGTTTTAGGCGAAACTTCGCTCAACCTAAGGTGCGGCATGACAACTTACGCGGGACAGGGGACGACGGCAGCAGAGGCCGGCCCTGATACATTTGAAAGCAGCGGATCCTCTGCAGAAGTAACGATTGAGAAATTTTCAATCGTAGATTTTCTCGAGCTCGGCGACGTTGTCGAGGTTACATATAATTCTCAGTCATACTCCGGAGTCTATGCAGGCACTGATGGTTCGTCATTTGTCATTTACGTCTCCGACGCTCCAGACCCGACGAACCCCTATCTTATTGTCGGCCCTGCCCCCGTTCCCGCTGGAGTAACGACAACGATTACCACAGACGTCTTTGTCGTTTGCTTCCTTGCTGGCACCATGATCTCCACCCCGGAGGGTGAAGCGGCCATCGAGACGCTGAAGCCAGGCGATCTGGTAATGACGTCCGATGGAAGCACCAAACCTGTGCGCTGGCTGGCCCGTCAAACCATTTCCACCGTCTTTGCCGATCCGTTGAAGGTGATGCCGGTCCGGATTGCCGCGGGCTCACTCGGCTCCAACCTGCCGGCCCGCGACCTCTTCGTTTCTAACGACCATGCGCTGGAGTTCGGCGGGCTTCTTGTGCAGGCCGGCGCGCTGGTGAACGGCGTCACCATCCTGCGCCACAAGCCAGAGGAAATCCGCTTCACCTACTACCACATCGAGCTCGAAGACCACGCGCTGGTGCTGGCCGAGGGCGTTCCGGCCGAAACGTTCGTGAACAACGTCACGCGCCGGCGGTTCGACAACTACGCGGAATTCGTAGCGCTGTACGGCGAGTCCAGCGATACGATAGCCGAAATCGACGTGCCGCGCGTCAAGTCAGCTCGTCAGCTGCCGGCGACCATCCGCGCTCGGATCGCCGCTCAAATGCCGTTGAAGATCGTCGCCGCTTGATCTACTGCTATAAAGCCCGCCGGCCATTCGGCTGGCGGGCTCAAGCCAGAATGCCGGCTTCCTCTGCTGCCGCGATGAAAGTCGCACGGAAGGCCTCGATCGTAGTCGCACCCGTGAGTACATCCCATGCGGCTTGTCGTGCCGCCTGATGGAATTCGGTATATTGACCGACCGGCCAGCGCTCCAACAGAAAGCGGGCCGCGCCCTCGACATCCCCAAGAGTGCGCTTCGTACTGTGCGTCTCCCAGACAGAGACTGGATTCATGGGCCTATACATGAAGCATCAACCGCTTCGGCGCGGGAAAGTTGCCGTCATCGAAGGCGTGATTGGAACCCATCGCGGGCAGGTTGTATTGTTTTAATATCGTCAGGAATGGCATATCGGCATGCTGACGACCGGAAGTTACGGGCTTTTCCGTTGCGCTTTCGCTCAACCCAGAGGGGGGCAAGCGCGTGAAAAGTTATCGCGTTTATGAATATTCCAGAAACGGGCGGATCCTTTCGGCCGCAGATATCCCGTGCTCGGACGATCAAGCCGCGATCAACGTGGCTCGCGCAACCTGCGATGCTGAGAAGATCGAAGTGTGGGAGGGCGACAGAATGGTCACGTCGCTTCCTCGCGAAGAGTTGGCGCCCGTCTGGCCCCACGAAAACGTCCAGAACTGACGGCGGCGATACTGGCCGAACAAGGCCTTGTCGGTCTTCGTTTCGTCCTGCACCGTGGCGTCGAGCAGCGCGACGGCATCCTTCAGCTCCAAGTTCTGGGCCCAACGCTTCAGTTTGCCATACCGACTGAATTCGTAGTGCCCCACTACCTTGGCGGCGGCGGCAAGACCAGCATCCGGGCCGGCTCGCCCTTGAACTCGTCGAGAATTTCTTCGCCTTCCTCGAGGATGCCATCGATGGCCGGGCAGGTCTTGCCCTGGGGCCGCTTGTCAATGAGTTCGAACACCTGCTGCAGTTGCTCGATCTGCTCTTCAGTCTCATCGCGATGCAGTTCGACGCACGGGGCGTGAGCATCTCGCCTCGCGCCCACTTCTAGGCGGTGAGCTTCGCTGCCTTGAGACTCAGGGTGACGATCACGCCCTCCGCCGACCAGTTGTAGTCAATCGAGCCGCCGAGTTGACCGGAAATGCTTCGCACTACAAGTCGACTCCCATAGCCTACAGCACCGTTCGGCGGCTCGACGGCTGAACCGCTCCGGGTTTGTCGGAGGC
Organism: Ancylobacter sonchi; assembly: GCF_018390695.1. Lineage (GTDB taxonomy): Bacteria > Pseudomonadota > Alphaproteobacteria > Rhizobiales > Xanthobacteraceae > Ancylobacter > Ancylobacter sonchi. Next base: position 6,720 of record NZ_JAHBGF010000043.1, read on the forward strand.
CCCAACTCCTGAGAGGATGGGGCTATGACGAGCAAGACGACGAACAAGTTCTCGCCCGAGGTGCGCGAGCGGGCTGTGCGGCTGGTGCTGGACTACGCGGCTGAACACCCTTCGCGCTGGCAGGCTATCGTGTCGATTGCGGCCAAGATCGGCTGCTCGGCACACTCGCTGAACGAATAGGTGAAGAGGGCCGAGGTCGACGCTGGCCGCCGAGCCGGAGTGTCGACGGACATGGCGGCGAAGCTGAAGGCCCTCGAGCGCGAGAACCGCGAGCTGCGGCAGGCGAACGAGATCCTGCGCAAGGCATCGGCATATTTCGCCCAGGCGGAGCTCGACCGCCGGTCGAAGACATGATCGCGTTCATCGATGATCACCGTGGTGCGTATGGGGTCGAGCCGATCTGCAAGCTGCTGCCGATCGCCCCATCGACCTACCATGCTCATGCCGTCCGGCGGCTCGATCGGTCAAAACTGTCGGCACCGGCGAAGCGGAACGCAATCTTACGGCCCGAGATTGCGCGGGTCTTTGCCGAGAACTTCGAAGTCTGTGGTGCGCGCAAGGTCTGGCGCCAGATTGCGCGAGGGGATCGACGCGGCTCGCTGCACGGTAGAACGGCTGATGCGGGGCATGGGCCTTGCAGGCGTGATCCGCGGCAAGCCGATCCGCCCAACCATGCAGGATCGAGCGGCACCGTGCCCGCTCGACCAAGTGAACCGGGCCTTTCATGCCCCGGCGCCGAATAGGCTGTGGCTGTCCGACCTCACCTATGTCAGCACCTGGTCAGGCTCCGTCTACATCGCCTTCGTGATCGACGCCTACGCCCCACGCATCGTCGGCTGTCGGGTGAGCCGGACTGCTCATGCCGGCTTCGTGCTGGATGCTCTTGAGCAGGCGCTTCACGAGCGACGGCCCGTTCATCGCGCGGCCTGGCGCACCATAGCGACCGCGGCTCGCAATATGTCAGCGTCCGCTACACCGAGCGTCTGGCCGAAGCGGGCCTCGAGCTCTCCGTCGGGAGCGTCGGCGACAGCTACGACACCGCCCTCGCCAAGACGATCAGCGGCCTCTACAAGGCCGAACTCATCCATCGGCGTGGTCCCTGCGCTCCTTCGAGGCTGTTGAGTTCGCGACGCTCGCCTGGGTCGACGGGTTCAATCATCGCCGGCTGCTGGAGCCCATCGGCAACATTCCGCCGGCCGAAGCCGAGGAGAGCTACTACGCCATGCTCAAGGAGCAGCAAATGGCGGCCTGACTTAAACCAAATGGCCTCCGGTGAATCCGGGGCGGTTCAGGCCGGCCCGCCGCGCTCCGCCCAGACGATCTTCACGTCCTCCTCATCCAGGCCGCCCGAGACGTCCAGCGTCCCCTCCTCGGCGGAGAGCGCTCCGTACTTCAATGAGTTCGTTGCGAGCTCGTGGATCACCAGCGCCAGCGTCGTCGCCGCGGTCTCGCCGACGCCCATTCGAGGAACCGCAACGCGGATACGCCCGCTGAAGGCGCCGAAATTCTCATAGGGGGAGAGTAGTACCGCCAGCAGGTCGCCCAGCTGCGCTGCCTGGCCCTGATGTCCGGGAAGCGGCCGCACCATGTCATGGGCTCGACCGAGGGCGGTTAGGCGGCCCGTCAACTCAGTCGCCATCTCCTTCGCCGTCGTCGACGAACGCGACGAGAGCTGGGTCAGCCCAGCGGCGATGGCCAGCAGGTTCTTGACACGATGGCTCATCTCGCCAGCGAGCAGCTCATGGCCTTCCTCGGCCTGCTTGCGGCCGGTAACGTCGAGGAAAACCCCGTACGTGAGCCGGTTGTACAGTCCTGAGTCGTTTCCGAGCCCGCGCGCGGAAATCCACCGGATCTCGTCGCCGATCATGATACGAAAGTCGATTTCGTAAGAACCGACAATGCCTCGCGTGGCAGTGAAGGCGGCTCTCACACGGTCGCGATCGGCCGGGTGAATATGGGTCGACAGGTCCTCAAATTTCACCTCGTCGCTTTGCGGTACGCTCCACAGCAGAAACGCTTGTTCGTCCATTGCGAACTGGTCGCTGTCTACGTTCCATGACCAGAGCGCCACGCCGGCCGCGCGGATTGCCCGTCGGCATTGATAAAACCCGAGGGGGCCGCCGCGGCGGCAATCAGAATGATTGTCGGACAAGAGTGTTACCTGCCACGGCCTTCTGATGGTTTCTATCGCATCTCGTACCATGTCTTGCATCACACAGCCCGTGTCCGCTTCGCGCAGACGTCGCCGGCTGATCGCGTATCCGCATCTCCAGCAAGCCGCTCCGAGCCTGACGCCGGGGTTACGAGGCTCGTCTGAGCACGGCTTTCGTCGCGCCGATCTCCTGGCCCGCCCTCTGTGAGCGAAGCGCTCTCGAGCCGACGCGGCGAGTTTTCTGGCGCCCGCCCACATCCCGATGGCGTTGGCGCCCCCGCGCAACGAAAGCCGGTCCCGAGGGTTAGTGGGACGATGCGGGGTCGGCCGGGCGTCCCCGCACGCTTAGGGAGCGCACGCGCATGGCACGGAAAGCTACGACAACGCAAACATCAGCGGCGGCGATTCACGATCAGACGCTGCTTCGCGGCAATGGCGGCGAACTGCACCAGGTGGCCGAGCGCGACACGCCGGTCATGACCACCGCCCAGGGCGGGCCGGTCGCCGACGACCAGAACACGCTGAAGGTCGGTCCGCGCGGTCCTAGCCTGATCGAGGATTTCCACTTCCGCGAG
>NZ_JAHBGF010000044.1 GCF_018390695.1 Ancylobacter sonchi
GAGCCTCGACTTCGTGTCCGATGTCCCAGTCGATGTTCGTAAGCTCGTCCCACGAGGACCAAAACCCAGCCGGGCCTAACTTATGACCAGCAGGAACTCAGGCGAGCACGTCACGCTATACCAAACCTATCGCAACAAACTGAACATATATCTTCGCACAAAAAAGAGACCGTCAACGATCATCAACCTCGAGCCAAGGCGGCAGAGCGACCGCCGACACCATCACACCATGACTGATCACGGTTGGCGATGAGATGCCCGAATGCCTCCGTGGGCTTCCATTGTGGAAAGTTTGGCTTTAACCTCAGCGCCAAACGAGTGGCGGTATGAATGTACGGACCCTTATCATGGGACTCGTACGTTATGAGGTGTGTATGTATACTGTAAGTACTTTGATACCAGCCTACAATGCGGAAGATTCTATAGAACGTTCCATCCGATCCGTTCAGAATCAAAGATGGACGGGCAGGCTGGAAATTGTCGTATGCGATGATGGTTCGGCGGACAAGACGGCCTCGATTATTTCCGAGATGGCCAAATTTGACCCTCGAATTATCTTTATAAAGAATGAAAAGAATCTTGGCCGCCCCCGCACACGCAACCATCTTATTGCGAAATCGCATGGCGACATGATTACTTGGCTTGATGCTGACGATGTTAAATATGAAGACATGATTAGACTACAAATGGATCGTTTTTTATCGTTGAGACAGGAGAGAGGGCACGAAAATTTTATTGTATTCACTAATTATGACTGGGATTTCCCGGCTCGAAATGAATTAAAGCTGATGGAGCCCTCGCCAACTCGAGATCCCGTTAAGGCGCTGCTGGACGGCAGCTTCGGCGCCTATTTGTGGACCACGCTTGGGCGGCGTGAGGTTCTCGAGAGAGGCTTTCCCTTCGATGTCGCACTGCCGCGATTGCAGGATTTGGATGTTTTTTTGAGGTGGGCAGGATCCGGCATTGAATTTTATCGCATAGATTCGCGAGAAGCAATGTGTCGTTACAACAAAGATGACCAAGGACGCAATTCTGTGGAGGTTGAGAAGTGCTTCAAGCTTATTCGTAGAAAACATAAATTCTTAATAGATAGCTACGGAAAACGATTTACCTCGGAGTTAGCGTATAAGCATCTTGGCGTCGCAGCTCGATTCGCGATGTCCAATGGAGATCGACGCAGAGCTCAACTTTATGCAATTAAGCGTAGTATAATTCGCGCTTGTAGCAATTGGATGCGGTCTTAGATTATGTCAACGTGGATTATCGCGAAGCCGCGCCTTCGATTTACGGATGCAATCGACAATTTCATTTTGAAATTTTGCGAGTTTCCTGATTCGCGAGCATTTGTAATGAAGCCCTCTTATATGTCTCGCCATGACGCGCGGAATCACGATGAGTTATTTGCATTTCTAATGAGAAGCGATGAACGTAGCGACAATTTCGCTCGAAATTTCTTCGATATTTTTAATAATATTGCAATAAATAGTTCATTTTCTCCTTTGTTGACCAATCGATTGCTGACGCCAATCCTTCCAAAGGATATCAATCCAGAAGAAGATTTGCGTCGTAGGGTGCGAAACCGTATTGATACGATTTTTGGTTCTATCGGCAATTACATTGAAGGAGAATTAAATTGCTTAATTATCATTCCTGATCCAGTTGAACTGTCCTTTTCGATTCAACTGAGCCTGATGCTGGAAGATGGATATACGGAAGAGCGGGCAAAAGCCGTTTCTGTAAAACTGTTAGAAGTGATGGAGTTTTCGGAATACAAAATCCGGTCCAGTGGAATTTTTAGCAGAGTTGAGAAAAGGCGACTTCCATCTGGTGCGTCGTTTGTGTCTCTATATGCCACATTGCTCTCTATTGGGATTGATCTTCCAAAGATTCCTCCAGCGAAGTTTCTTTTGCCCACTCAGGTCATGGATTTTTATTTAATAGAATCGTTAATACCGTTGGAGGTTAGAAAATTATTATTACATTCGCGGCCGACTAATAGAAGTCAGATTACGCGATCATTTTACCAATTGCTTGAGGCGCTTCTCTATACCTATCCGGCGAACAAATATTTGAAATACCATCAGATCGCGGAAGATGCCGGCGATGAATTAAATTTTGCGAGAGTGAAATTAGCTGATGCTTTTGAGATAGACGAGGCTGCGCGATTTTCCTTTCTTTATAAGAATGCAGAGTTATCACAATGAAAATTCGGGTTACTTTATGCATCCAGAAACTGGCTGGGTTAAGCGGTGGAGCAGAGCGCGTCCTAATTGATCTTGCTAACGAGCTCGTCGCGCGGAATTGTTATGTAGACATTTTAACATACGAAGATACAGGTGGACGACCGTTCTATCCGTTGAATTCGTCTGTGGTCGTGCGGAATATAAAATCACCAGATAACAGAAGGCGCTCTCGAGAATGGAGGCGAAGCCTCGATGAGCCATCTATCGAACGGGCCTTCGCTACGCTAATTAGTATCCTTGACCGCGTACCCATCGTCAATAGATTACTATGGAACGCAAAATATCGCCGAATGATCGGGCGTATACGTGATTTCATCAACTGGCATCAACCGGATGTCATGATCGCATTTATGCCGGCAATGTTTCCTTATGTAATCCGCGCTCGCAATAGCGTTCCTAATAAAACACATGTAATCGTTTCGAATCACAATTTGCCCGAAGCCGATTTCGAATCCTTGGATAGATGGGATGTCAATCGTTATGATAGGTCCTTTCGCCGAAGATCGTTAGCTGATGCGGAAGCTGTTACCGTGTTACTTCCTGAGTATAAGGATTGGTTTCGGCCATCGGAAAGGGGAAATATCGTTGTTTTAGGTAATGCAATCTATCCGATAGATAGTAGCCTATTTTCCGCTGAGCGCGAAGATACGTTTATATCAATTGGTAGACTTACGAAAACAAAAAATCACGAAGAATTGATTCGTGCGTTTCATAGCATATCGGCCCTGGTTCCGACCTGGATTGTGAAAATATTCGGTGAGGGGCCGCTTGAGGGCGACTTGCGGAAATTGATCCAGGAGCTCGGACTGAGCGATCGGGTATTTCTTATGGGTAAAAGTAGCCAAATACCTCTAGAACTGTCGAAATCCAAAACCATGGTCTTACCTTCTCTTCATGAAGGTTTTCCGTTGGTTGTGGGGGAAGCCTTTGCAGCTGGGGTGCCTGTTATCGGATTCGAGGATTGTAGCGGTGTAAATAAGCTCGTGATCCCCCAAGTAAATGGTTTGTTGTCTGATCATGTTGGGGACCGTGTCGCGAACTTAGCCCATTGCATGAAGACATTAGCTGTGGACGATGCGACTCGTGCAGCGTTATCGGAAGGCGCGAAAGAGTTTGCGTTGTCTGGTTCTTACAGTCCGAAAGTGATATTCGATACGTGGCTTGATCTGATTACGGCGACGATGGATAATAGATCATTAAGAAATTGATTGAATTATTTATCTTATATATTTTAAATCGGCGCACGCATTGCACCGAGTTCAATCGAATACAAGTTTCGGAGGTAGGTACATGAGCATTCTCGTTACAGGCGGCGCTGGTTACATCGGAAGTCACATGGTTTTAGCGCTGTGTGATTCCGGACGTGACGTTGTCGTACTTGATGACCTGTCGACAGGCTACCGACGAAGCATTCCAGTCAATGTCCCTGTCGTTGTCGGTTGCGTCAGCGATGAGCAACTGGTTGATCGATTAATTGACGACTATGCGATTGACGCGATTGTGCATTTTGCCGGATCTATCGTTGTACCCGACTCTATTTCTGACCCTCTTGCTTATTATCTTAATAATACCGTCCGATCTCGCTCTCTTATTGCAACGGCGGTAAAGCGTGGGGTACGCCGGTTCGTATTTTCCTCAACAGCAGCGGTGTATGGAGAAGCCTCAGATCGGCTTCTCGATGAAGGACGGCCGCTACTTCCCGTTTCACCATATGGCGCATCAAAGTTGATGACAGAGCGAATGTTGGAGGATGCGGCAAATGCATATGGGACATCATATGTGGTATTGCGTTACTTTAATGTAGCTGGCGCTGATCCCGCTGGTCGTTCTGGACAATCGAGTGCACGCGCCACCCATCTGATCAAGATCGCCTCGCAGGTTGCACTTGGAGTTCGGGCCTCTCTGGAGGTGTATGGTGACGACTATCCAACCCACGATGGCACGTGTGTACGAGATTACGTTCATGTTAGCGATCTCGTTGCCGCGCATGTGCTGGCATTGGATCACCTTGATGCTGGCCGCGGTAACTTGGTTGCGAATTGTGGTTACGGTTATGGTAGTTCAGTTCTTGAGGTGGTGGACGCCGTTAAGCGTATTTCGGGGGTCGACTTTCCTGTCGTCCGCGGATCTCGACGAAATGGAGATCCGGCGTCATTGGTTGCAGCACCACACCGCGCGAACGAAATTCTGAATTGGGAGCCAAAGCACAATACTCTTGATGAAATCGTTACTCATGCGCTGGCTTGGGAGCGCCGTATACTAGATCGAGGTGTGCCAATGTGAATAGTTGAGAAACCATGCAGTTTGATTAGTGAATCTAAGTCATGCATTTATTTTCGTGCGTCTATCTCAAAGGAGTGTTTGCTTAGTCGCTCCTGCGGTTATTGACTGTCTCCAGCCATTTTGGTTCATTTATCCTATTTTAGGCGCCCCTCCATTTTGTGACCTGGTTTCGCAAGGATAAGGCAGCATCGGGCGCCCCGGAGGAGGGGGAGTACAAGCAGATACTCACACTGACGCAAGCAGCGAGCTCGAAGTCGTCGTCTTGGACGCTCCGACACCCAGCGCGGACCCACTTGGTGTTGACCATCGCCTCCCTCGTTATCGGCGTGGACATCGACGAGGTAGAGCGGCCGGAGTCGTGTTTGATGGCAAGTTGGCGAAGACCGACTGTATGCCCATGCTGCGCGAAACCCGTAGGATCTGATCTGATCCCCACAAACTGGACCGTATGAAGCTGGAGTTTTCCGCGCCAAGATCCCTGGGCTGGGAGGAGCGGAGTGCGATGAAGGCATCGGAGTTTTCGGACGCGCAGAAGGCGTTCATCCTGAAGCAGGCGCGGACGGCGTGCCGGTTTCTGATATCTGCCGGCGGGCTGGGATCAGCCAGGCGACCTACTTCAACTGGAAGAAGCAATATGAAGGGGTGGCCCCGCTCGAGATGCGTCGGCTGAAGCAGCTCGAGGACGAGAACACGAAGCTGAGAAAGCTTGTCGCCGACCTCTCGCTCGACCGGGAGATGGCGCAGGATATCGTCCGCCGAAAAATCTGAGGCCTGGTCGCAAGCGCGAGCTCGTCGGCGTGATGTGTGATGAGTGGCAGGCGCGATCCGGCGGGCTTGTGCGGCTCTGGAGTTCGACAGGCTGACCTGAGCCCCTTCTCTCCTCCGGTCTGAGGGAGAGTCCTGAGTTTCGTTTCTGGCCTCAGGCGGCCTGTTTTTCCAGCGTGGATTTGAGGGCGAACTCGGCAGGCGTCATGTTGCCGAGGGCCGAGTGGGGTCTGTGGCGGTTGTAGTCCTCCT
>NZ_JAHBGF010000045.1 GCF_018390695.1 Ancylobacter sonchi
CCCATACGAGCCTCGGTGGCCTGTCCCAGTCGATGTTCGTAAGCTCGTCCCACGAGGACCAAAACCCAGCCGGGCCTAACTTATGACCAGCAGGAACTCAGGCGAGCACGTCAACACCAAACGGCTGACCGAGGCCGGGATTGAGCCGTCCGTCGGCAGTGTGGGCGACAGTTACGACAACGCCTTGGCTAATACCATCAACGGCCTCTACAAAGCCGAGGTCATCTACCGTCGCGGCCATTGGCACTCCTACGAGGCCATCAAGTACGACACGCTGGAATGGGTCGACTGGTTCAACAACCGCCGGCTCCTGCAACCCATCGGCAACATCCCGCCCACCGAAGCCGAGGCTGCTTACTATGCCGCGCTCACGCCGTCCGCTGTGGCGGCGTGTCTCAAACCATCAGGCCTCCGGCAAATCCGGGACGGTCCAATATGCTCGAGCGTCGCCACCACATCCTCCCCTTGTAGCTGAACCGCGGATCGACCGCCGGCGAGAACCGCGTGAAGGTGTCGACGATGGTCAGCACCCGGATCTTGCGGCTGGTGGCGAGTTGGTCGTGGACGAAGTCCATGGCCCAGAGCCAGGCGGACCGATACGCCCCAAGCGACCAACATCCCGTCGACAAGAGTGCGCTTCCGGGCAGGCCTCAGAGCTTTCGGCGGAGGACATCCTGAAGCATCTCACGGTCCAGCGTCAGGTCCGCCACGATCTTCTTCAGCCGCGCGTTCTCGTCCTCCAGTGGCTTCAACCGCCGCATCTCGTCCGGCAGCAGGCCGCCATAGCGCTTCTTCTAGTTGAAGTAGGTTGCCTGGCTGATGCCCGCCTTCCGCAGATCTCCGCAACCAGCGAGACTTCCTCACCCTGCTTCAAGATGAACGCCGTCTGCGCCTCGGCGAACTGCCATGCCTTCATGCTACTCCCCTCCTCTCCCCGCCGGGGAAAACCAACGGAAAGCTCCAGCCTCAAACGATCCAGTTCCCAGGGGGCACAGCATGAGTAATTGCAACTCTCCGGTGTGTGACTGACCAGAGGCGGTGCGCAGTGGCCTCACGTCAATCGCGACAATCGACGGTTTTATGCTTACGTCTGAGAAGTTTCCCATGGAAATTCGAAGCGGTATCCACTATCTTCCAGCGAGCCTATCTCGGACCCCATTCGAGTATGGTTAGGCCGGACGAGAGTGAGCAATCGCAAGCAGCCCGCGTCCGGCCGGTTCTATTTCGTCATTTGGGTCGATCCTCATCGTTCAGGCGCGGCGCATATGGTCGAGAAGAAGGTGTGGGTACAGCGGTCGTAGCGCGTGGCTATGCGGTGGCATTCCTTGAGCCTCGTGAGCAGGTTCTCGATCTTGCGGCGCTTGCGATAGAAGATCTTGTCTGTCAAACGGTGTTGGAACGGGACCCTTGATCGGCGTGCAAGTTTGGCTCTGACTCACTTTTGATGGAGTTGAGCATCTGGCTGGCATTGGTTCGCGTGGAGAATCAATGCCATGGGTCAGCATTTGCGAGTCTCGGAGTTGGTGCCGGGCGTTTTTATCGTCGATGAGGTGGCCGACGCGGATTCCCGCATCCGGATCTGGCTCCGGGCATCCAGTGCGAGGAGCTGCTGCCCTGGATGCGGGACGACCTCAACGCGCGTTCACAGCCGCGATGCTCGGCAGCTGGCGGATCTGCCGCTTTCCGGCAAACTGGTCCGTCTCGTCGTTTGGGCGCGACGCTTTCATTTCGATGCGGTTCTCTGCCCTCGTCGCATCTTCGCGGAGCGCTTCGACAATGGGGTTCTGTTGCCATGGTCCCGGCGCACATCCCGGCTCGATCAGATTATCCACCATCTCGGGCTCGCTTTGGGCGGCCGGCCCGCGGCACGCTTTGCGCAACGGCTGATGCTGCTGGTGAGCAATAACACGCTGCTCCGGGTGATCCGAAGGCGAGGCCGACCGCCCTTCATTCCGCCCGCGGTGATCGGGATCGACGATTGGGCCCGGCGACGCAATCAGCGCTATGGAACATTGATCTGCGATCTGGAGCGGCGTCAGGCCATCGCCCTGTTGCCCGACCGGGAGCCAGCAACGGCGCAGGCGTGGCTTACCGGCCAGCCTCAGATCAACATTGTCGCCCGGGACCGGGGCGGCGGCTATGCCCTGGTCGCAGCCAAGGCCCTTCCAGCGGCGACACAGGTCGCCGATCGCCGGCACCTGATGGAGAATGCGAGCCGGGCCTTCATCGACGCCGTCAGCACATCCATGCGCCAGATCCGTGCCGCCGTCGGCATATCCACCATCAATCCAGATCTGCTCACCGCGGCCGAACGCATCCAATATGAAGGATATCTGCACCGTGAGGAGACCAACGCGGCCGTTCTCGAACTCGCAAAGGCGGGGGGGGGTGACGATCAAGGATATTGTTCGCCGCACCGGCCACAGCCGCGGTCTGGTCCGGCGCGTCATGCGCGGGCAGCGCTGGGATGTCTTCCGCACCCGCGTGAGCTCTCTGGAGCTGTTCCTGCCTTGGCTCGACGCGCAGTGGGCGGCGGGGCAACGCAATGGTCCCGAGCTCTGGCGGCGGCTCGGATACCGCAGTTTCCGTGGCAGCCTCAGGGTCGTTACGGAATGGGCCACACGCCGTCGGGGGGCTGAGATGGTCGAGGGCGGCATCCTGAATCGGACGCCTTCGGCGCGAGCCCTTGCACGACTGATGACCAGCGCACGGGACAAGCTCTCCCGATCCGAAACGGTGCTGATCGCGGCGATCGAGAGCGGCGTGCCCTCGCTTGTGGAGGCGCGCGAAATCATCGCCGCCTTCCAGGTCATGATCCGCAAGAAGGCTCTTGCCGATCTCGGTCCCTGGCTGGAACGTGCGAACTCAAGCCTCGTGGTCGCGTTCGGCCGCGGCGTGAGAAAGGATCACGCCGCCGTCGCCGCGGCCAAAACGTCTCCCTAGTCCAACGGCCAGACCGAAGGCCAGATCACCAAGCTCAAGCTGGTTAAGCGCCAGATGTACGGTCGCGGGAAACTCGACCTGCTAGAGGCACGCCTTGTCGCCCCAGCATAAATGGCCACCACCAAATATGCGTCAGAGCCCCGTTTGGACGCCGATAACCCCTAAGTGACATCAATGCCTCCAGGCTGCAGCCGACTTCGTCATACACAGCGCGGTCTCCGAGGCTGCTCACCCCGATGACTCTCAAACACGCTCCGGCCGAAGCCGCGCCAGTGGGGTTGCCCCATTGGCCGGAATAATTCCACTCGCCTTTTAGGAGGAAATGCTATAACTTCTCAGCATCGCATTGCTATCTGCGGCGGACTGAGATTTGATTATTTGTGAGATTATGTAGAATATGGCACACAATATTGATAATCCCACCTTATTGAACAATTATTATGGCATCAATTCTGACTTAGAAAATTGGTTACGGCAAAATTTACTTATTGAAACACCCACTGATCGCTCAAGACTTGCGCCATTTCCTCCTGTTAATTTGATGCACAATACAAGCGGTCTAATGAGAGAGCGGGATTTCGCTAGTCACGGCATTGATCTTGTTTGCGCCCTCGCCAAACTCAGCCCGCGCGCGCCCTCTAAGTTCGGCGATTTGCTCGATTTTGGTGTTGGCGCTGGTCGCTTAGCGCGCATGTTTTATGGCTATTCCTATCGCTATGTAGGAGTCGACATCGATGATCGACACATTGATTGGATATCCAAAAATTTACTATATGTTGAGACTTACAAGACGATACCTTTTGGTGCACTACCTTTTAAAAAGCAGAGCTTCGATACAATTGTCAGTATATCTGTGTTTAGTCACTTAAGCGAAGCAGATCATATAGGATATCTTGAAGAATTGTCTAGACTTCTTCGTCATGGAGGTCGAGCATTTATATCGATACATGGCGCTCGCGCATTAGATAGGGCTCTTGAAGAAAAAAATATATTTGATTTGTTAAGTATTTCTCGCCGAGATCTTGAGCGATCACGGCATGTTTTTGAATTTGGTTCGGGTTATAATTTTATTAAGCAGGGCGGCCACTTAACAACCGAATCATATCCATACGGAATTACCTTCATATCAGAGGATTATATCCGAAGCATTTGGGCGCAGTGGTTTGATATTGTCAAAATTGAAAGAGGAGCGATTCATGATTTTCAGGACATAGTCGTGCTAAAAACCCTAGAGTCCGATCAGTTTGTTAAACGACGACGCGCACGCCAACGACAGAAGCGCTTGCGGAAGGAGGCTGAGGATGGAAATCCTACACAATTGGCCTCGCCCTAATTTAGCAGATTTTTGCCCGGCGCGGTTTGGGGATTCCCGCGACACGGTTTGCGTGATGAATGGGTGGTCGGCTTTCTGGAGGGCGGGCCATGTGAACCGCCCCGCGTTTTCTAGACGCCTTCGGCTTTGGCCTTGTGCTGCCGTTCGAACTCGATTGGCGACAGCATCCCGTTGCGTGCGAGCTTCCGTGTGGGGTTGTAGAACATCTCAATGTAATCGAACACGTCCCGGCGTGCCTCGTCGCGCGTGCGGTAGACCTTGCGACGGATGCGTTCGCGCTTGAGCAGGTTGAAGAAGCTCTCGGCCACTGCGTTGTCATGGCAGTTGCCCCGACGGCTCATCGAGGGCTGCAGATCATGGTGTTTCAGGAACGAAGCCCACTCCATGCTGGTGAACTGGCTCCCCTGGTCCGAATGCACCAGCACACGGTCCTTCGGCTTGCGTCGCCAGACGGCGGCCAGCAACGCCTGAAGCACAACGTTGGTCGTCTGCCGGGCCTGCATGGACCAGCCGACGACGAGACGGGAGAAGAGGTCGATCACGACCGCCAGATAGGCGAAGCCCTCGTGGGTGCGGATGTAGGTGATGTCGGTCACCCAGGCCTTATCAGGCGCCTCCGCGTCAAACTGGCGGTCGAGCGTGTTGTCGACCGCCAGGGAGGGCTTGTCTCCAGAGTGGCCGGGACGGCGCCTGTAGCTGAGCTGCGCCCGGATGCTGGCCAGCCGCGTTAGCCGCGCAACCCGGTTGGGACGGCAGTTCTCGCCCATGTCCGCCAGATCGTCGTGAAGCTTGCGATAGCCATAGACCTTGCCACTCTCGCTCCATGCCGCGCGGATCAGCTCAGTCTGTCGTCGGTCTTCCAGCGCGCGCTTGCTCAGCGGGTCCTTCAGCCAGGCGTAGAAGCCGCTGGGCTGGACGCGGAGGCACCGACACATGGCGCGGATCGAAAACAGCAGGCGATGCTCGGCCATGAACGCGTACTTCACTTTGCATCCTTGGCGAAGTACGCGGCCGCTTTTTTTAGGATGTTGCGCTCCTCCGTCACGCGCTGCAACTCGCGCTTCAGCCGACGGACCTCAGCCGCCTGATCGTCACCGCGGACCACGGCGGCAGACTTGCCATACCGCTTCCTCCACTCGTAGAGCGAGTACTTGCTGATCCCCAGCCGCGCAGCCGCCTCGGCAAACGTGATTGGGATGTTCCGGTCGCAGCCGAATGCAGGAGCCGTCGTTGAGCCAGAGACGGCCCTTCTTCGGCTGCCTGTGCGGCACCTTGAGCCCTTCCCGCCGCCAGATCCGCTCCACGCGCTTCACGTTCACCACCCAGCCCGCCCTGTGTAGAAGGGCTGTGATGCGCCGGTAGCCGTAGCGCCCATACTGGGTGGCCAGCGCGATGATGTCGGCGATCAGGGCCGCCTCGTCGGCTCGTCCCATTGGCATCTTGCGCTGCGTGGACCGATGTTGCCCCAGAACCCGGCATGCCAGCCGCTCCGACACGCCGAGTTTGCTCACGACGTGTTCGACACAGCGCCGCCGCCGGGCGGGGCTCAGAAGTTTCCCGAGGCGGCTTCCTTCAGGATCAGCTTCTCCAGCGTCAAGTCCGAGACCGCCTTGCGCAGCCGCTCGTTCTCCTTCTCAAGATACCTCAACCGCTTCACCTGGTCGCTCTTCAGCCCGCCGAATTCCTTGCGCCAGCGATAATAGGTGAAGGCCGTCACTTCGATCATCCGGATCGCCTCGACTACCGGCCGTCCCTGCGACACCAACACGTCGACCTGACGGAGCTTCGCGACAATCTCTTCAGGCTTATGCTTCTTCTGCGCCATGGCGCCATCCTCCACAGGCCCGAAAGCCTACTTCACGGAGGACCACTTTCCAGGGGGCAGGCCAAGACGGCTCCAGCGGATGAAGCGACTATAGAGAGTCTTGTGCGGGCTATAGTCCCTGGGCCCATCCTTCCACTGCAAGCCGTTGCGGATCACGTAGACGATCCGGCTCACCACCTGCCGGTCATCGACACGCGGCACGCCATGAGCCAACGGAAAGAACGGCGAGATCCGAACTATCTGCCGCTCGCTTAGCAGAAACAAATCACCCATCGCAGCCTCCTCAAGGGAGACTGCGAATCACATCCCACGCTCAACTAATAGGTCCTGAGCCTAGGTTAGGGTCGTAGCCCCGGTCGGCGATGAGGGTCTTGGCGGGTGGCAAGACGTTTAGCACGAGGCTTACGCCCTATGGTCCCTCATCTGACCTTCCCACAGCAGCATGACGATCAGACGCCTTCACCGTCGCAGACAGTGGGGAGCCTGGAGTTCGCCCGCCTTTGGTGGCCCAATACGCTCGGGAACTGCCCCTTTTGAGCAGGCACGCCGCCGTGCGATGGGCCTTCAGATGTGTGGCCTCGATCATGATCCGCTCGAGCCTCGACCTTCGCTCGCCGGGGCGACGAAGATATCGGAGCCAGCTAACCATACACGTATTTTACGTCTTGAAGCTCCGGCAAAAGACTCAGGCAATCGCGACGTGCCACCTCATGTCCCGCCCTGCCCTGTCAACTTTGGTAGATCGAGCCACTGGGCGACTGTTCACGGCCTCCCAATCGTCAACATTGACCTCGCATTTTCCCTCTGAGAAGGCCTGCCAACAGCCGATCATCACCACAACCGGGGCAAAGCTCCTCTGCGCGACCCGTACGGAGGGCTCGAAAACCAACGTAGCCTCCGCCTCCTTACGCACCTCGGGCGACGACCCTACTCGTCACCCCTAATACTTACCGGGCTGAAATCTTCCGGCAAACTGAGGCAGCCATGTATTGGACGAATAAATTACTTCACGAAGGCCAGCAGCGACCTCGCTCGCCCCTGCAACGTCTGCAGCGTCGCCTCGTCCTCATCAGTCCAAGTCGCGACCTCAGCGGCGGCAATCAAACGCTCAAAGTCCTCAAGCGTAGCAACACTGAGATCAATAGCACGTTCCGGATGGCCGATCTGGTCGTAGAATCGCTTCGTCTTCTCGCGCACATAGAGAGAGAAGGTCGGAATACGCTGAGAATACGAAGTAATAGCCAAGTGGAGATGAGAGGTGAAAATCGACTTCAAACCCGCAAGGCGGGGAAGAAAGTCCTGCAACCGCTCATACTGCAAATTCTCACAGGACGGCGCGTCTGCCGCGAGCGAAGACTTGTGCTTACCGTTCGATATCAGAACAATATCCGATGCGTGCGCGCCCGCGTAAGCCTTCACGGCACCAGCGATTGCTTTAAGGTTCGGGTTTTCTCCTACGTCGCTGAACTGCGCTGTATCGAACTGGATACCTATTTTTCCACTTGGTTTAGCCTTAAAGTCCAAGTAATCAGCACTGAGCAATGCGCAGTCTGCCCCGAGGACGACTTTGGAGCCACTCACCCCGATGCTTGCAAGGTGATCAAAAGACTCTTGGTCTCGCACCCCAATTTTGTCAGCGAGCAACGAGACGCCAAAAGCGAGCATCTTTGAACGCTCCAGTATCCAGGGACCCGCGCCCACACTGGTGACCAGAATTCTCTTGCCCCTTAATTGACCAGCAATAGCTGCGCGCGCGACTATGTTCAGGTACGATGCGCCCGGCTTAGAGCCGGAAGTATCAGACATGATGCCGCCACCGCCCACAACGATCGTATCAGCGCTTTGAAGCAAGCCATCATATGACTCGGAATACTTGGTTCCCAGCCAGTCAGCATTGCCCTGACCTAGTCTCGGCACCGAGACCTCGTACCCTCCCTGTTGGAGTCGCTTCGCTATGATCGCACCAACTAAGTCATCACCGAAATTGTGAACGCGGTAAGGTCCGACCACGACCGCCTTCTTGGTAGCATTAAGAGCCATCGTCAACTTTCTTGCCTAGACCAATACGCGCGCGACCGCGCCTTCGGGACGTATCTTGAGGATATGCGACCGACGGCCAAGATTGTCAATCGCTGCTATAAGCTAGGCGAACAAGAACCCTTCCATTGGTCCCGAGACGTCTCGCTTTGGCAGACAGGGGACGGCGGCGGCGGCCTGAGGATTTGCCCCCTTCTTCGTGCTCGAGCAGGAGATAATGGAGAAGACGATGGTTTCCGATCAAACCTGCCCACGTGGATTGACGCGCGAGGCGAGTAGATGCTGCAGTGTGACGAGTTGGCAGAAATGATTCGGTTGCATGGATTTGGCTAGGGCGCTAAACGGCTGGCACTCGAGTTGGGGTGCGCACGTAATACGCTGCGCCGATATCTCCCCAGGGTGGTGCGGCGCCATTCCGGAGGTCGCCATTGTACGGTTTGAACGATTGGCTGCGCGAGCGTCTCTTCCGGCATAGCGGCAACGCCAATTTCATCCGGCAGGAGTTTGCGAGCGAACATGGCGTCGTGCTCCGCGTACGCCATATCGGGCGTCGCGTTGCCAGATTGTGCCGGGAGTTGAAGGCACGGGTGATAGTGCGGTTCGAGATGCTCCGGCCGGCAACTGCAGATCGACTTTGGCGAAGCCGGGTGTGGATCGAAGAGGGGAAGCTGCGCGTACATCTATTCGTCGCGACATTGGGCCTCTCACGTCGGATGCATCTCTCAGCGTTGCAACGGGAGTGGCAGGGGACTGATTAGAAGGCATGGAGAGCGCCTTCGTTCAGTTCGGCGGCGCGCCCGCCTAGGTATCGCTCGACTATGTTCGGGCACTCGTCGAACATCATGATGCGGCTACGCGCGATGTGCGGGTCGGCGCCGAACTGCAGGCCTTTGCGCATCACTGGGACTTCCGCCCTCGCGCCTGTACACTCTACCGGGCTCGGACCAAGGGGAAGGATGATTATGGCATCGGCTATGTGAAGAAGAACGCGGTTGCCGCCCCCCGCAACCAAAATCTGATGGAAATATCAGTAAGTTGAAAAAGTCGCCGCAAGGCAGCTTTTTCTTTGTCTATTTGCTTGTTGCCACCAGGTCGCCACGGCGAGGGGTAAGGCAGGGCATTGCAGGGAACCGCCCCGCCGTACCTCGCAGCGCGACGGTGCTGGTGTGAGTCCCTCAGCAGGCTGTATCGCACATAAGCGCACAGGCCGCTTCTGCTGCCTCGGTGACGGCAAGCTCGATTATCCCGAACTAACGATCTTCATCCCGGTCGGCCTCGTCGACCGCGAGCTCGGCAGGCCTGGCAAAGAGATATGCCCTTGTGATCGCGCCCTCGAGCCGCAGGTACTCACTCGCATTTCGGTCCCGGCGGCGGGCTATGGCCTCGGGGCCGTTGTCGGGAACTGTCGGACGCTTCCCGCTTCTTTCGTCATCCCCACCAATCTCGAAGTCGACCGGCGGCTGATCGGCAGGCGCGATGAAGCGCGGCTTGCGCTGCGCGGGTGCCATGCCGGTTTCGAGGGCGTGGAGGTAATGAAGGTCAACCGTCTCGGCGATGGCACGGTCGATTTCCGCCGCGGCGCGCATATCCATCACACCGCCTCCGCCGCGCGGACCTGCCCATAGGCCTCAATGGACACGTAGCCTTGGTATAGCGCCGCAGCGTGCCGCAAGATCCGCTCAGCGGCCTCGTCGTCGGGCGTTAGAATGGAGACGATCTTCGCGGCTTCGGACCGTTCCAAGGCGTCCCGTAGGACGCCGCAGGGTGGTGTGCGGCGGCTGGAGGCAATTGTCGTTCTGGGAGGGGGTGATGGTAGGCGCGCGGATAGTCATGGGACGACCCTTGCGTTTTTCGAGATACGCTTTGAATTTCGTCAATCGCAAGTCACGTTTCTTTTCGAAGTACCTTCCGGAAAACGACAGAGCCTGCTAGCTACGCGACATGACACCAGCGCAATGCCGAGCAGCCAGAGCAACTCTCAATTGGACACAGGGGCAAATGGCCAAGGCCTCCGGGGTGAGCGAAGTCACGATCCGTAACTTTGAGGGCGAGAAGTCTACGCCGCAGCACGCCACCCTCATCGTGCTGCGCCAGGCGCTCGAAGCCGCCGGTATCCAGTTCCTCGACAGCGGCGACGTGGCGGTTGGCAATGGGGTTGTGCTGAGGGGGTAGTGCGGCACAAGATCCAGGCATGCGGCAGCAACGATAGTGACCTAAAGGAGGGATTGCCAAAACAGCTTGACAGGACGCCTTGCCTAGAGAAAATTTCCCACCCCAAATGGGTGGCAGCATGAGTAGTATTAAACAAATTGTAATTTGGCGGTTTAACGCGAGGCAATTCGATGGAAGTGCATCCGTCGACGTTGTGATTAAACGCAGGGGCCGAAAGATTGAATTGGAATTGCCCTTGCCCGCACGCCCAACCTGTCACGAGCAGTGGCGTGACCTCAGTATTTTGGCGCTTGCAACAAAATTGAGGCTTTCTCGGAGAGAGGTGGTGTCATGCACCTTTCGACATCGGAATTGGCTAAACGCCAGCCATGTCTGGGATAGCGAAGATATCGTGCCAGTCGACGATTCTCGCAGCCCCCTCCCCCCTCATCAGAGTGCCTTCTTGGGAACTGAACGTGCCCGGCTCGAGGACGGTGAGATACCGGGGCACGTTGTCCCAGTTGATTGACGAAGGCGGGCGTCCTGTACCTAGACTTGCGAACGTGGCGAAACCGGTAGACGCAGCGGACTCAAAATCCGCTTCCTTCGGGAGTGCAGGTTCGAGTCCCTCCGCCCGCACCAGCCATTCGCATCCGCTGACGCTAGGACAATAGGGTTACAGCCACTGGCGTGCAGAGTGGGGACGAGGGCGAAAAGTATCAACAAGAACTCGATCTTGGT
This sequence comes from Ancylobacter sonchi, assembly GCF_018390695.1. Classification (GTDB taxonomy): domain Bacteria; phylum Pseudomonadota; class Alphaproteobacteria; order Rhizobiales; family Xanthobacteraceae; genus Ancylobacter; species Ancylobacter sonchi. The sequence goes on from NZ_JAHBGF010000045.1 coordinate 11,031, forward strand.
TGGAGAATGAAAGACGAGTATTTCGCTCGAGTTTGAATTTTTCGAAGCCATCAAGGATATCGCCCGACGAGAGCGTAGGTCTCTTGGATCCCTGGCGCATGAAATTGATGCCAATCGTGCCAGCGGCACCAATCTGTCAGCCGCCATCCGATTGTATGTGCTGGCCGATCTGCAGCAGCGTCTCGCGTCGTAGGCGCCGAGTTATAGGCAGCGATCCGTACCTCGAAGACAGGGAATCCGTCCCTTGGCACCATACTCCCTTGATTTCATTTGGTTTTGTCGCTTTTCAACGCCTGATATGCAATTTGCCATAACGACCCATAGTGGTGCCCCGCCGCACCTTCGCGCGACGGAGCTGGGCTCTAGTCGACGGGTGTGAGCTCCGCGGCAGGCTTCCACTGGCGCACCACGCAGCCGTCCCGTACGATTTCCACATTGTACAGGTCCGGGGGGTCGGCGAACTCCGACCTCCCAATGATCGCGTCTAGCTGCGGTCCCCATCCCAGATCCGCACCTGATCGCCGATGCTGAACCGCCACGCCTTGGGCGGTGGCCGGCCCATAAGTCGACACCGACGGGCTTCACGAGCCCAAGTGGCATCGAGCAAGCTGAAGGTGGTCATGCGGACCTCCCGCCCGGATACATCACCTGATAGAATATCTCGCTTGCGGCCTCGGCCTCACGCTCCATCAGATCAATCGCGATATGGAGGGCATTGCCGCCGATGTCGTCGCAGGCGTTGTCCCGCGCCAGCACCACCAGCCGGGTCGCATACTTCACACGGCAAAGCTGGTTCTCGAGCTCGGCCTTGTCGGGGGTATTCGCGGGGGCGTGCGTGTTCATCGGGCGGCCTCGCGCTCTGCACCAACCTTCGGCACAAACACACCGACCACTCGGCCGACCAGCTTTTGCTCGGCGTACTCGGTGCGGAATGGACCTTCGCCACACGCCGTCTCACCGGAACGCAGCATGCGTTTGAAGTCAGCCTCATTAACCGGCAGGCGCTAATGGCTCACGTACCACATGTCGATCGGCTCGGCGTCGTCTGCATGATGACGGTGACTCATGCAGCGCTGGCTCTCCGACCAGAAGCCGCCGCGGCGCCGAAGCTGGCAGGGCGTGAAGCTGAGCAGGTGTTCGCGCAGTTTGTTGTGGTAGGCGATCATGAATATCTCGCCGTGCCGCGGCTGGTGGTCCGACAGATCGACGATGGCGAACTCCCCGCGACGTAGGAGAGGGTAAAAGGCCTCGTTGTCGACCAGGAACGTCAGGTGACCCAGCGGAATGCTGGGCACAATCATCAGCGCCCCTCAGGTCGGGCTGGTGCTGGAACGGCTCGGTTGGCGTTAAAGGCGCATTAACGGTGCTGGACTTCGTGGCACGAAGATTCTTGTTTTGAGTCCGATGTTGGACATGATATCCGACATTCGATTTTGCGTCAACTCAGAATCCAACGTTGGGCTTCATGTCTATTTCACCAGATCAATGTCGCGCCGCCAGAGCCATTCTGAACATGGAGCAAAATGCGCTCGCCGCAGCCGCCTCCGTTTCGCGGGGAGTGATCATTGATTTCGAGAAGGGGCGTCGGACACCCGGCACCAACAATCTCGCAGCCATTCGTGCCGCCCTCGAGACGGCCGGCGTGATATTCATCGATCAGAACGGCAACGGCCCCGGCGTGCGATTACGGGAGCGGCAAGGGTAGGCGAGCCACCCACCCTCCTTAGAGGCGCCTATCCGGCTGCCGGGTTCCTCTCGGCTACGTGGCTCGTGCCAAAGTCGGCCCGCCCAGCATCAAAATCGTAACGGCAATATCGACATATTTTGGCTGCGGCCTTCACGGCTTCTGCACAGCGCGGGCATGTCTTATGCCCGATCGGAACCTCTTCGGCCCCGTCCGCAGCAGGGGATTGCCTTGGCAGCGCTAGTACCAATATCAACCCCACCAGGGGGCTGAATATGAACGAAACCCTAGGGCACTGCGCCCCCGCGATTTGGCGATGATGGCTGATACGAAGGCGAAGACCAGCCAGCCAAGAAATAATTCCATCTAGATGCTCCACAGCCGTTATTCGATTTCAGTCGCCGATATTCGCTCTGGTTGTAGTGCTGCACCAGACCATCGAATCCGCCGGCATCCAGTTCCTCGACACCGGCGACATAGCGACGGGCAACGGGGTGGTGTTGCGGGGGTAGCGGTACGGCTTTCCCCTAGGGCTTGTCCTGTGCCGTCAGCTGCGCCCGGAGCTCAAGTTTGTGCTTGGACAATGAGAAAATTGTCATCCGACGATGTACCGTCGCGACTATCATGTTGGGGCCTGTCGATGGATCTCCCCCCACTTGGCAGGTAAGGCCGGGCGGGCTGCCTACGATCGCCCGTCCGGCCGCAGATGCAGACGTGGCGAAACTGATAGACGCACAAGACTTAGAATCTTGCGCCCTTAAAGGCTTACGGGTTCGAGTCCCGTCGTCCGCACCAGCCTTACCGCACCGATGCCGCCTATTCGTTATGATGGCCCAGTGCGGAAAAGACGATCTTGCCGGAAGCGTCGGCGCCGCCGACCATTTTGCGTCTGGCGGAGACCGCAACATCCGAACAGGCGCACAACAGAGCGTGGCGCTCCATTACTGCGCTCGGTTGCCCACTTGTTTGTGGGGCTGCCGATCTAGAGCAGACCGAGCTCCGCACCGAATGGGTTCGGCTGAAAGGCGAGGACCCCAACGTGGGTCAAGTTGCCCCACCTTCGAGAAATAAGCAGCCCGCAGACAAGGGCATCCGTGCTGCCGTCCGCACCAGTCATTGCATCCGCTGACGCCAGGATAATAGGGTAACCCACGGCACATGTCGGCTGCGCGGAGGGGGCGATGCAAAGGCCAATAACGAAACGATCAATTGTCGTCGGAGAACGGAAGACCAGCATTTCGCTGGAATCTGAGTTCTTCGATGCCTTCAAGGATGTTGCACACCGAGAGCGCAAGCATCTTGGAACCCTGGCACAGGAGATCGATGCAAATCGTGCCAGCGGCACCAATTTGTCTTCCGCAATTAGACTGTACGTCCTTGCTGATCTGCAGCGGCGCGCCGGGGCTTAGGCACACGGTTGCCTGCGACCAGCTGCGCCGGTATCCTGAAACGGCCGCCGCCTGGCTTCCAGCGTCGTGGCGGCGGCCGGGCACTTCATGGTCAGCGTGTCCGGCCACTTGCCTTCGCATAGCCTGCGCTCCCCCTCACCGCCAACCTCGGTGCTACGAGCGCAGGCCCAGGCTGGACGCGCTGGGGACAACCCGTCCAGCCGCCCATCCTACGGGCGATTGGCGGGGAGCACCTACCGGGAGATGGGGAGGCGTAGGCTCCCCCGCCCTGAAGCGCGCCAACGCGTGTATGGCGCGCCCGACGCCGAGCTACCCTTCGCTCCCGTGCGATTGATCCAGCCCGTATGCGAAGATTAGCAGCATAGCCAGGATCCCGACGCCGAACACCGTAACCATGAGGTAGCTTCCCCGCCCTTATGAATTGGAACCCATCGCGGACAAACCGTCGACGGAATTCAACTCGTGGATAGGGAGACAGTTCCCACGGTTCTAGACGGGCCTAAGCCCGTCGATACAGCCCTGCCCGCCGACAAGGCAGCCTCTGCGCGGGCTGCTGCCGAGCGCATTCGTGGGCGGATGCAGCTTGTTATCGAGGGCGCCGTAGCGATTGGCAATGACCGGATTGAACAAAAATCAATTCCAGTCCATGGTAATCATCTGACCTCGATTGAATCTGAATTTCAATGAAACCAAAGCTACACTGACGAATTTGTTCATATTGCTTGTACATTCGGTTCATATTACCACAATTATGGGAATTTGAGCTTTAGCTCCTTCGCTACCCTAGCCGCTCCCTCCACCCCCGAGCCCGTGCGCGAAGCAGCGCTTGAGCGGGCGGCCGCGACGAGCAGGTGGATAGGTGCCGGGCACGTGCGGACTATGCGGTACTGTCCATGATGCTGCGCAGAACGGCAATTAGTGCCGAGTAGCCTATCGATCTTGAAGATCTCGCCATTCCGTCACTTGATCGATGAATAAATTGGTCTAGCTTTTCGGTAGGACAGTTTCCTCTCGCGTCCTGGGGGCCTGATGGCGGGCAACATCGATATAGCGCGAGGCGGAACGGGCATGAATTGGTTCCATTCGGGAGAGTGAAATGGTTGTCAAGGTCGCCACCAGCAACGATGAAATCGTGAACGGATCCGAAGATGATGATAGTTTATACTCGAATGACTTCAACAACGTCATCCTGAATGGATTTGGGGGGCGTGACGATATATACGCAAATGGTGGGACGGGTGGCGAATTCAACGGCGGCGCCGGAAATGACTATCTGAATGCCGGTGATTATAACTATGGCGAACATCAGAGTTCCGGCGGAATTTTCAACGGTGGCGATGGCGACGACTACCTCAAAGCCAACGCCAGCACCGGTGGTACCTTCAATGGGGGAAGCGGCAACGATTATATCGGCGCGGACCTTGCCACCAGTGGCATCCTGAATGGCGATGACGGTGACGACCGGTTTTGGGGTAATTACGGCGCAAATGGTACCTTCGAAATCAATGGCGGAGCCGGCTATGATACGCTGTCCTTCGAAACATATTTCAGATTATTTAATATAGTGAAAGATGGAAATGTCGTTTTAATATTCGGCGAGAATTACAAGGCGACGATTATCGGTGTTGAATATTTCACCTTTACCAATGAACCGGTTAAAGTGGATAAATTTACGCTGGAGACTCTCGGCACCAATCCCGATCGCGTCACGGCGGTCGCGGCGACTGGCGACGATTATGTCGATGGGTTGATCGACGGCGAGAAGTGGATCGGGGAGATCACCTACAGCTTCGGGCGCGACATATCCGATCAGCAATTCATGGTTGCCAGCGCCCTGCTTCGTGGCTCGATTGATGAAGATGTTGGTGAAGTTGCTCACGCAACGTACAGCCTTTATGGAAGCGTGGCGAGCCTCGTTGCCACCTTCGTATGGCGCTCACCGGAGACCGATGGGACCTATGACGTTTTTGAGAATGACGGCGACATAAAGTTCCAGGGCGGCAACGACTTCGAACGGTCATACATCGCTGAACCGCCGAGCGTCGGCAGCATCACGTTCAACTCGTCGCTGAACGGCACCGATGATGATCTGCGCTATCCCGGCGTCGGCAGCTACGCCTACTTTGTCTACCTGCAGGCGGCCGGCCGCGCGCTGGGCCTGAAATCGGCCAGCGAAGCCGGCGGCGTTGCCGATGTCGCGGTGCCGGCGGACAGGGACGGGCTCGAATATACGGTGATGAGTGACCGGTCTTATGTCGGCGGGCCGACGGGGGACTACACGAACGGCCAGTGGGACTTTCCGCAGACCTTCATGGCGCTCGACATCCAGGCGTTGCAAGCGATGTACGGCGCCGACTACACCAC
>NZ_JAHBGF010000046.1 GCF_018390695.1 Ancylobacter sonchi
CTCGCGGAAGTGGAAATCCTCGATCAGGCTAGGACCGCGCGGACCGACCTTCAGCGTGTTCTGGTCGTCGGCGACCGGCCCGCCCTGGGCGGTGGTCATGACCGGCGTGTCGCCCTCCGCCACTTGGTGCAATTCGCCGCCGATCCCTCGAAGAAGCGTCTGATCGTGAATCGCCGCCGCTGATCTTTGCGTTGCCGTAGCTTTCCGTGCCATGCGCGTGCGCTCCCTAAGCGTGCGGGGACGTCCGGCCGACCCCGCATCGTCCCACTAACCCTCGGGACCGGCTTTCGTTGCGCGGGGGGTGCCAACGCCATCGGGATGTGGGCGGGCGCCAGAAAACTCGCCGCGTCAGCTCGAGAGCACTTCGCTCACATAGGGCGGGCCAGGAGATCGGCGCGACGAAAGCCATGCTCAGACGAGCCTCGTAACCCAGGCGTCAGGCTCGGAGCGGCTTGTTGGAGATGCGGATACGCGATCAGCCGGCGACGTCTGCGCGAAGCGGACACGGGCTTTGTGATGCAAGACAATGGTACGAGATGCGATAGAAACCATCAGGAGGCCATGGCAGGTAACACTCTTTTCCGATCATCATTCTGATTACCGCCGCGGCGGCCCCCTCGGGTTTTATCAATGCCGACGAGCAACCCTCTGGCATGGGACGCCGACAGTCTGCGAAGGGCAATCCGCGCGGCCGGCGTGGCGCTCTGGTCATGGAACGTAGACAACGACCAGTTCGCAATGGACGAACAAGCGTTTCTGCTGTGGAGCGTACCGCAAAGCGACGAGGTGAAATTTGAGGACCTGTCGACCCATATTCACCCGGCCGATCGCGACCGTGTGTGGCGCCAGGTTGCCGACGCCGTTGCCGAGCGTCCCGACGAGATCAGTGATCGCGGCGAGGTTCGATTTATGGCCGTAGAGGTTGCACATGGGCCCTACGGTGACGCGCGCTCTCTGACACTACGGCTCGCGCGCATGCCGTCCAGCCATATCTCCACGGTGGGCATTATGCGCGAGACGATAACGTCTACCCCAGCAGCATTTGGGTGTATGCCGTCGCGAAGGTTCAATGAAGGGTTTGCCGCTACTCCGGCAAGGAAGAAGGGATAGAGCGCGACAGCGTGTTTTTCCGCCAAGCGTGGGTAGATGGCATGGAAATCGGCCATGAACAGCACCCCTCTGCTGGACGGTGCCCACATGCCCGCCAGCAGAACGGGAATTCCTCTCGCCTTCAATCGCGCAATGATCGCGTCAAGCGCACGTTCGGTCAGATGGACGTCAATCCCACGAAGTGCGTCGTTAGCACCAAACTCAACAATCACGCCGTCTGTGCCCTGGGGCACCGATCGGTCTAGCCGTTCGAGGCCAGAGGTCGCGGTATTGCCGGGCGCGCCAGCATTGGCCACGGTGACGTCGTATCCACGCGCCTTCAATGCCGCCTGCAATTTCGCAGGGAAGGAAGCCTCCGGCGGCAGGCGATATCCGGAAGTGAGGCTGTCGCCGAAAGCGACAATGCGAAGTGGCTCGGCCTCGGCGGTCGCAAGGGACAGAATGGCGATTATCATCAAGGCCGCGAAATGTCGGCAACAGAGCGCAGTCTTCAGCGCGCTGGATTGGTAGCCATAGGGACCGCACATGCGGATCAGCCGGGAGGCGCGCCGACGCTGTCCTTGACGCACTTGGTCGTGAAGCTGGTCTTGGCTGCGCCGGCCAGTTTCTTGGTTGTGGCCTGCGCATCGCATGCGGTCTGAGCATCGCGCTCGCACTTGCCAAGGAAGCTGGTGCGGGCCGCGCCCGCGAGCTTCTTGGCATCGGCATTCGCAACGCAGCTATCGGCGAGGGCGGGGCCGGCGAAGGCAACCAGAACGGCGAGAGTGATGAGCGACTTCATCGAACCGTCTCCTCTTCAGGTGCCGGGAGCTAAACATGGCTGAGGAGCGGCGTCGAGGTGGGCCCAGTATGAGTTTTCTCAGCAGCGAACCGGACCCGCCACGATGTTGTTGGCTTCCGCCCACCAGAGGAATGCGTTGCCCGCTTCAATGACATCGTCGTCATTTGCAGCGCTTTCCAGACGACGGATCAACCCGTCGTAGTCGCCTCCGGGATGCGGATTGGCCAGGGCGAAGGACAGTGCCTCATCGAGGGTGGCGATATCGAAGGTGGCGGAGCCGGCATGAACTCTGACGACCGGGATCGTCGCGGACTCGGCTGTGTACACATGATCGAGGATCGGCATGGTTATTCCTCCATTGCTCCGATTCCAACGCTCCGCACAGGCTCACGTTCCAAGCGTCTGCCCCTTACCCTCCGCCTCCCCGAGAGCGACGCGGCCGGCGGGGGTGATGCTGAAACGAGAACACACTGCCCACCACGTGCTCGACGTCACCTTCTCGATCCGGGCAACGACGGCATCGAGGCGCCCCCCTGGCCTGAGCTTGGCCCAGCCTCGCTGTAAATGGTTAAGCCACCAACAACCTGTAGACGCGCCGAGCATCCAATGCCACGTTAGTTGCGAGTGCAAGCCGCGAGAACGTAATGCTATGGCGAGAGGCTTCGGGAGCGGGCGTCTTCCGATCTTGAACGTATCGATTGTTTTTTCGGTTGTTCTCGTTGCCTGCCTTTTTGGCATTCTGACACGGCCCTATGGTTCACTCGCTGCCTTCTGGCCGGCCAATGCGGTACTCCTCGGGCTCTTCGTTCGGCATCCTCCATTGGTATCCCCGGCCGGCTGGTTCGCCGCAATCGCGGGCTATTTTACTGCTGACATCCTTACGGGCGGCTCTCTCCTGCTCACCATCTGGTTGACAGCAGGGAACCTGGCGGGCGTCGGCGTCGGGGTTTTGCTCTATGCTCGTATCAATGATGCTCATCGCACCTTGGGCCAACCGTCCTCCGTCCTTTACTTATTGGGGGTGCTCAGTTGTGCCGCCGCTGGGTCGGCCGTTGTTGGCGCGGGAGTCGCGCCCGTTTTCTTCGGTCGGGATTGGGTTTCCGGACTGGCATTCTGGTTCACGACCGAGTTGGTAAACGGCATCATCGTCCTGCCCGTCATCCTGACGGCGCCTGCCGGGCCATTCATCTCGGCGTTGGATCTACGACGCGGTGGGAAGGACAAGGCGGCTTTTCTCACAGGAGCTCCGATTGTTGCCCTCGCGCTCTCACTTGTCGTCGGGCACCTCGTAGGAGGAATGGGGGCACTTGCGTTCCCCTCGCCAGCACTCCTTTGGTGTGCCCTTGTTTACCCGCTGTTCCCCACCGTTCTGCTCACGATGCTGGTGAGCATATCCCATCTGATTGCCGTATCGCTCGGCGTGGTCGGCGAGCCCGCTGGGCATATCGATGCGATGACGATGACAGATCGCCTCAGCATCATGTTACTGGCCTTGGGTCCATTGACCGTCGCCAGCATCAACGCGGCGAGAGTGGAGCTGACGAGCACGCTTACTCGGCTCGCAACCTACGACGCATTGACGGGTGCCCTTACGCGAGCAGCATTCTCGGCACAGGCGAGCTCCGTGCTCTCGGCGCGGCCCGGTCCTCTTGCCGTCATGACCATCGACATCGATCACTTCAAGCGCATCAATGATACCCACGGCCATGCGGCAGGTGACAGGGCGCTCGCAGCCTTTGCAGACGTTGTGGGCAGGGCTCTCCGCAAAGACGATCTTTTCGGTCGCATCGGTGGGGAAGAGTTCGCGATCCTCACGCCAGCCGTAAGCGATCAGGGAGCGAAGGGTATTGCAGACCGCTTGCGAGCGGAGATCGAGGACCTGTCGTGTGCGCTTCCCAGCGGGGACATGCTGCGCTTCACTGTCAGTGTTGGCTTTGTACACGTGCAGGGCAATACGCAGCTATCTCTCGAGAACCTTCTCGCTGCAGCGGATGACGCTCTCTATCGGGCCAAAGGGGCGGGTAGAAACCAGGTCGTTGCCGCTTAGTGGCCAATATGCGCCAACCCTGTTCCCCTTGTTCCCCAAGCCCTATCGAGTTGGGGAACAGCCGGGGAGCGTCGCAAGTCATTGATTTTTCTAGTATCTGAGGCCTGTTCCCCCTGTTCCCCACCGTTCCCCTCGAAATGAATGTAGGCGAGAATGAAATGAGGGCGGTCGTGGGTGCGTGATGCGTCTAAAGTAGGTGAAAATAGACGCCGAGAGCAGCTCGAGACCAATGCGCACGAGCGCGGCGCTGGAAGCGACGGGATGGCGCCAAGGCTCATCCGCATAGCATTCTGTCCGCGGCAATACATGTTGGGCCGCGTAGGTCGTGTACTGGAGCAAATGGCTTGCGAGATCAGCGCGACAAATGAGGAGCCGGCCGAACTCTTCGGTGTCAACATCCACATCATTGCAAGATGGAAATCCGTTCATGACGAGTTTTGTCAGGCCCTAAAAGCCGGTAAGGGCGCTTTGATCAGCAATCAACCGAATCGAAGCCGATAGATCGAACCGCGGCCATCTTGAATAACAATCAAGAATTCAAGTCTGTGGCTAGGCGAGCGACGGATGGACGGGCATGCCCTGCATCGGTTGAAAACAATCATAGGAAATCAAAGGCTGGGCCGTTCTCGCCCAAACTTGAAAACAATCAAGATATTCAAGATGGGGTATCCTGGTCGCATTGGGCTCGTCAGCCCGGGTTCTGCTGCCGATGAAGACAGCACTCTCCTAGCGAGGCGGGGTAAAATACGAAACCGCAACGCCGCCAAGCGCCTACCGCACGAATGTTGACCTTCAAGTAGACGATCAACTCCTTTCCGAGTCCTTCTCTAGGCCGGCTTCTTTGGCTTGGTGGCAGGCTTCCGCTTCTTGGCTCGGCGAACCCGGGCGAGCGAAGGCGATGGCCGCAAGGGTGGGAGGCGCTCCAGCAATCGCACCAGATAGCTCCCACCACCCTCGCGCGACCGCTCCTCCCTCTGAAGGATGTACTGCTCGACTGCATGATCGAAGTCGCTTCGGCGCTGAGAGGCGCGGCCGCGAGCGAACCCATCCGTCGCGATGGTCTCCGCCGCTAGTCGTAGAGCGCTCTTCAACAGCCAGGGGAGTTCGTCGTCCCAATTATTGGGAGTGTCCGGCAGTAGCCGGCTGTTCGCACTTCGAAGGCCGGAATCCATGGTGGCATAGAGGCGCACTTTTATCGCTTCGGGCGTGAGGTGCTCATATAGATCCCGAACCGCGGTGCCCACGCGGTACGAGTTCTCGGGCCCACGAGCGACGCCGCGAAGAATCTCCACTGCAAGACGCTCCAACGCTTGAGCGGCCATTTCCTCTGCCCATTGCGCCTGCTTGTCGCCTCGTTCGCCACCGCCGCCGTCGATCACTCGTAAGTCAACCATGAAGGCCTCCTGCACGAGGGGAGCCTACATCAGTGCGCGAGCGACGGTCTAGTTAAACGGAGGGGTTGTATTGCAAGGGAGAGCGCTGCGTAGAAGGCGCCGCCATCGGCCCTACCGGCGTCAGCTGTTGGGGTGATTGTTGGGGTGAAGCTTCGATGGTTGATTTTTTCTTGAATAAAATCAACGATTTAGGCTAAAGATTTGGCGGAGAGAGCGGGATTCGAACCCGCGATACGGTTTCCCGTATACACACTTTCCAGGCGTGCGCCTTCAACCACTCGGCCACCTCTCCCCAGCATCCACCGTTGCCGATCGATGCACGTCGTCCCATGGGGACGGTGGCGCCGAATATAGTGAAGCGGGCCGCTTGGCAAGCCGTTCCGTGGAAACCGCGGCGCCCGCAGGTTCAGTTCGCCGCCGGGGCTGTGGACGAAATGGCGCAGCGGGCGGCGTCGGCCGTGCCGCCCATGAGATGGACCTGGTCCTTGCCGGTGCTGCCGGCGACGATGTTGTAGATCGTGGTGCTCGCCGTCCCCACGGATTTGCCCGCGGCGGTGAACTCGCAGGTTACCACCGCGGCACCGATCGTCGCGGATCCCTCATTCGCCACCGACACGTCCATCACCGAGCCGACCGGATCGGAGAAGATGTCGCCCTGCTTCACCTTGAGCGCCGGATTGGCGGCGGCGCACACCGTGCCGGCGCCGAGGGCGGCGAGGGCGAGCAGTCCCCGGACCCGCCGGTGCCGAATCGGAAGGGGACGGGCGGGCAGCTCGCGGGTGGAGGTCGTCGTCGTCATGCTGGGTCTCATGGTTCGGATGCCGTCCGGAGGATGCCGCAGCGTCGGCGGAAATCAATACGGTCTGCGCGCCGGCGATGCCAGAGAATAGCACGCGCCGCGCGGTCGCACGCCTTCCGGCCCGTGGCGGAGGTTCACGAAAAAGTTCAATAACTTCGGTAATCTAGACAAGCCCCATGTCCTCAATATAGTCCAATGGGTGGGGATAGTTTGCGGGGGTGGCCTATGAGGCCGATGAGGTGGCGCGTGACGGGGCCGGCGTTGATCGGTGCCGTGGGACTCGCTCTGGCAGTATCGGGCTGCACGGAGAAGAACGAGTACGTGCCGCCTCCGCCGCCCAAGGTCTCGGTGGCCGCGCCGTTCGAGCAGCCGGTCATCCGCTATCTCGAACTGACCGGCAACACGGCGTCCATCAATTCCGTCGACCTCGTCGCGCGCGTCGAGGGCTTCCTGATGTCGATCGACTACAAGGACGGCGCGACGGTGAAGAAGGGCGACCGGCTCTTCCTCATCCAGCAGGACACCTACCAGGCCGATCTCGACCAGGCCAAGGCGTCGCTCGCCTCCGCCAACGCCCAGCTCACCAACGCCCAGGCGGAATATCAGCGCCAGGCGACGCTCGGCCAACAGGACTTCTCCTCGCAGGCGGTGGTCGACAAGGCACGCGCCGCGCGCGACCAGGCGCAGGCGGCGGTAGATTCGGCCAAGGCGAATGTCGAGGTCGCCACCATCAATTATGGCTACACCACGGTGGTGGCGCCGTTCGACGGCATCGTCACCCGTCATCTCGCCGACGTCGGGCAGCTGGTCGGCCAGGGGCAGCCGACCAAGCTGGCGACCATCGTGCAGATGGACCCGATCTACGCCTATTTCAGCCTGAGCGAGAACCAGGTGCTGCGCATCAAGCAGGCGCTGGCCGAATCGGGCCGCACCATCGAGCAGGTCAAGGAGATCGAGATCGATATCGGCCTGCAGAACGAGGACGGCTACCCGCACCAGGGCCGGCTGGACTACGTCTCGCCGGAGGTCGATCCCTCGACCGGCACGCTGCTGGTGCGCGCATTGTTCGAGAACAAGGATCTCTCCTTGCTGCCGGGCCTGTTCACCCGGGTGCGGGTGCCGGTGCAGCGGCTGCCCAATGCGCTGCTGGTGCCCGATACCGCCATCGGCTCGGCGCAGCAGGGCAGCTACGTGCTGGTGATCGGCAAGGACAACGTGGTCGAGCAGAAGGTGGTCACCACCGGGCAGCTCGTCGGCTCCTACCGGGTGATCGAGAGCGGGCTCTCCGCCGGCGACAAGATCGTGGTGGGCGGCATCCAGCGCGCGGTGCCCGGTTCGAAGGTCGAGCCGGAACCCGCGCCGCCTTCCGCGCCTCCGCCTGCCGCCTCCGCGCCCGTGGCGCCCGCCGCAGCGAAGCCCGCCGCGCCTGCCGCCGCGCCGCCCGCCGCCAAGCCCTGATACGTTCCGGCACGTTCTCCGCCCGACGTCGGGCGGTACCTGACATCGCTACCGGCAGACCCGCAACAAGGCACGAGCCATGATCTCCCGCTTCTTTATCGAACGGCCGGTTCTGTCGAACGTCCTGGCGCTGGTCTTCGTGCTGATCGGCGCGGTGGCGCTGTTCAAGCTGCCGGTCTCGCAATATCCCAACGTCGTGCCGCCGACCGTGCAGGTGACGACGCTCTATCCCGGCGCCAGCGCCCGCACCCTGGTCGATACCGTGGCGCTGCCGATCGAGCAGCAGGTCAACGGCGTGCAGGGCATGCTCTACATGCAGTCGACCAGCGCGTCGGACGGCACCTACACGCTCACCGTCACCTTCGCCATCGGCACCGATCCCGATCTGGCGCAGGTGCTGGTGCAGAACCGGGTCGCCATCGCCATGGCCTCGCTGCCACAGGCGGTCCAGGTGCAGGGCGTGACGACGCAGAAGAAGTCCACCGCCATCCTGCAATTCGTGGCGCTATACTCGCCGGACGGGCGCTATGACAGCCTGTTCCTCGCCAATTACGGCATCATCAACCTGCAGGATGAGATCGCCCGCCTGCCGGGCGTCGGCAATGTCAACGTGTTCGGCTCCGGCCAGTATGCGATGCGCATCTGGCTGAATCCCGACGAGATGCAGGCGCGTGGGCTGACCCCGAGCGACGTCATCTCCATCGTCCAGCAGCAGAGCCAGGAGGTCGCCTCGGGCGTCGTCGGCATGCCGCCGGTGCCGAAGGGACAGAATTTCCAGTACACGCTGAACATCGCCGGGCGGCTCAACGACGCCGCCGACTACGAGAACATCATCGTCAAGGTCGACAACGCCAATGGCGGGCGGATCACCCGTCTGCGCGACGTCGCACGGGTGGAGATCGGGGCGCAGACCTACAGCCAGGTCTTCACCTTCAACGGGCGGCAGTCCGCCTCGCTCGGCATCTATCAGCTGCCCGAGGCGAACTCGCTGCAGGTGGCGGAGGAAGTCCGCGCCAAGATGGCGGAGCTCGCCAAGGACTTCCCGCCCGGCCTGGCCTACGCGGTGCCCTTCGATACCACGGTGTTCGTCAACGCCTCGATTACCGAGGTGTACAAGACGCTGTTCGAGGCTGGCATCCTGGTGCTGATCGTCATTCTGGTCTTCCTGCAGGACTGGCGGGCGACGCTGGTGCCGGCCACCACCGTGCCGGTCACCATCATCGGCACCTTCGCCGCCATGGCAGCGATGGGTTTCACGGTGAACCTGTCGACGCTGTTCGCCATCGTGCTCGCCATCGGCATCGTGGTCGACGACGCCATCGTCATCGTCGAGGGCGTGGCGCGGCATATCGAGCGTGGCCTACCGGGGCGGCAGGCGGCCGAGAAGGCGATGGACGAGCTGTTCGGCCCGATCATCGGCATCACGCTGGTGCTGATGTCGGTGTTTATTCCGGCCGCCTTCATGCCGGGCCTCACCGGACAGCTCTACCAGCAATTCGCCCTTGTCATCGCCGCCACCGCCTTCATCTCGGCGATCAACGCGATGACGCTGAAGCCGACGCAATGCGCGCTGTGGCTGCGCCCGCCGGTGCCGCCGGAGAAGCGCAACTTCTTCTATCGCGGCTTCAATGCAGTCTACGAACGTGCCGAGCATTGGTACGCCGGCCTCATCCGTCGCATGGTGAAGGTGAGCGCCTTCACCGCCCTTGTCGGGCTCATCCTGATCGGCGTCTCGATCTGGGGCATCACCCGGGTACCGACCGGCTTCTTGCCGACAGAGGACCAGGGCTATGTGCTGATCGGCGCGCAACTGCCCGACGCCGCTTCGCTCGAGCGCACCCAGGCGGTGATGGAGAAAGTCTCCAAGATCGCCCAGGACACGCCCGGCGTGGAGAACGTCATCACCATTTCCGGCGTCTCGGTGCTCGATAACAATGCCACCTTGCCCAATGGCGGTGTCGCCTATGTCATGCTCAAGGACTGGGACGTTCGCGACAAGGCCGGGCAGGGGCTGCTGGAGATCTACACCTCGCTGAACCGCGAGCTGCAGCAGATCCAGGAGGCGGCGACCTTCGTGCTGGTGCCGCCGCCGATCCAGGGCATCGGCAACGCCTCGGGCTTCACCATGATGGTGGAATCGCGCGATGGCAGCTTCGACTTCCCCAAGCTGCAGAGCGTCACCCAGCAGATCAGTGCGAACGCCGAATCGCAGTCGGCGATCCAACACCTGAGCACCTCGTTCCGTGCCAGCGTGCCGCAGCTCTTCATGACCATCGACCGGGTGAAGGCCGAGACGCTGGGCGTCACCGTCGGGCAGGTGTTCACCACCATCCAGGGCTATGTCGGGTCGAGCTACGTCACCCAGTTCAACCAGTTCGGCCAGACCTTCCAGGCCTATGTGCAGTCGGACAGCGAGTTCCGCCGTACGCCGGAACAGATCCTCGGCATGAAGATCAAGACGCCGTCCGGCGAGATGGTGCCGATCGGCACGCTGGCGACCATCAAGCCGGTGTTGGGCCCGCCGCTGATCACGCTCTACAATCTGTACCCGGCCTCCACCATCGTCGGCGTTCAGTCCACCGGCTTCTCGTCCGGCCAGGCGCTCGACATCATGAAGCAGGTGGCCGACGACACGCTGCCGCCCGGCATGGGCTTCAACTGGAGCGCCATGTCCTATCAGGAGGTGGTGGTCGGTAACGAGATCTACTTCGTGTTCGGCCTCGCCATCCTGCTGGTCTATTTCGTGCTGGCCGGCCAGTATGAAAGCTGGATCCAGCCGCTTTCCGTGCTGCTCGCCGTGCCGCTGGCGCTGCTCGGCACGGTGGCCGCTCTGACCGGCCTCGGAGTGGCCAACAACCTCTACACACAGATCGGCCTGATCCTCCTCATCGCATTGTCGGCCAAGAACGCCATCCTGATCGTCGAATTCGCCCGCGAGAAGCGCGCTGAAGGGATGGAGATCGCCGAGGCGGCGGTGGAGGCGGCGCGGCTGCGCTTCCGGCCGATCCTGATGACCTCCTTCGCCTTCATCCTCGGCGTGCTGCCACTGGTGCTCGCTACCGGCGCCGGCGCCAATTCGCGGAAGTCGATCGGCATCGCGGTGTTCTCCGGCATGCTGGCCTCGACCTGCCTCGCCGTGCTGTTCGTGCCGTCCTTCTACGCGGTGCTGCAGCGCTTCGAGGAGCGCGGCAAGCGCAAGGCCAAGCCGGGTGCCGTCCCGGAGGCGTCGGTCGGGCCGGAGCCGGGCGAGGGCGGGGCGAAGCCGGTCGCCTGAGCGGCATCGCAGTAGGGCAGGGCGCGGTATTGTTCGCCTGCCTTGATAACAGGCATGAGGCTGGTGCTTCCCTGGGCGTCCATGGCCGCCGAGAGTGCCATTGCCTGCCGTTGGGCCATGCCGGGCGCGGCACGATTCCTGCGTTGACGGTGCGACGGAAGCCGTTCGCCCCTTCCGGGCGGGCGGATCGTCGGCGTAGTCTGGCGTCCCGTGTCCGCGTTGTTAAAGTTCAGTTGGTGCCATGACCATTTTCGCCAGCCTGCATCACGTCACGGCCTACAAGTATGATCGCCCGGTCGTGCTGGGTCCCCAGATCATCAGGCTGCGTCCAGCGCCGCATTGCCGCACGCCGGTGAAGAGCTATTCGCTCAAGGTCACGCCCTCGAACCATTTCGTGAACTGGCAGCAGGACCCGTTCGGCAACTGGATGGCCCGCTTCGTCTTCCCGGAGCCGGCGACGGAATTCCGCGTCGAGGTCGACCTCATCGCCGACATGACCGTCTACAATCCCTTCGACTTCTTCGTCGAGGAATATGCCGAGACGCTGCCCTTCGCCTACACACCCGAACTCGCCAAGGAACTCATCCCCTATCTGGAGCCCGAGGAGGGCGGCCCGCTGCTCGACGCCTATGTCGAGAGGGTGCGGCCCAAGGATGGCGAGAAGACCGTCGACTATCTGGTGCAGCTCAACCAGCAGCTCCAGTCGGATGTGAACTATCTCATCCGCATGGAGCCCGGCGTGCAGGCGCCGGACGAGACGCTGGGCCTCAAGGCCGGTTCCTGCCGCGATTCCGGCTGGCTGCTGGTGCAGATCCTGCGCCGGCTGGGCCTAGCCGCCCGCTTCGTCTCCGGCTACCTCATCCAGCTCAAGCCCGATGTGAAGGCGCTCGACGGCCCGACCGGCACCGATGTCGACTTCACCGACCTGCACGCCTGGTGCGAGGTGTACCTGCCCGGAGCCGGCTGGATCGGCTTCGATCCCACCTCCGGCCTGCTCTGCGGCGAGAGCCATCTGCCGCTCTGCGCCACGCCGAGCTACCGCTCGGCAGCGCCGATCTCCGGCGGCTTCAGTGCCGAGGAGAATACCAAGACCGAGTTCGACTTCGAGATGAAGGTGACGCGCGTCGCCGAGAAGCCGCGCGTCACGCTGCCCTTCTCCGACACGGCCTGGACCGCGCTCGACGCGCTGGGCGACAAGGTGGATGCCGACCTCGCCGCGCAGGATGTGCGCCTCACCATGGGCGGCGAGCCGACCTTCATCTCCATCGACGACTATCAGAGCGCCGAATGGAACACCGCGGCGGTGGGCCCCACCAAACGCATGCGGGCGGACGACCTGATCCGGCGCCTGCGCAAGCGCTTCGCGCCTGGCGGCATGCTGCATTACGGCCAGGGCAAGTGGTACCCGGGCGAGAGCCTGCCGCGCTGGACCTTCTCGCTGTACTGGCGCAAGGACGGTAAGCCGATCTGGCGCGACCCGGCACTGATTGCCGCCGAAACGCTGACCGGTGCGGTGATCGATGAGGCCAAGTCCTTCACCGAGAATCTCGCCGAGCGGCTAGGCCTCGCCAAGGTCTATGCCCAGCCGGCCTTTGAGGACGCCGCGCACTGGATCCTTAAGGAAGGCGACCTGCCGGAGAATGTCGACGCGCTCGATTCCAAGCTGGAGAACCCGGAGGAACGCGCCCGGCTCGCGCGCGTGTTCTCGCGCGGGCTCGGCCGGGCGAGCGGCTACGTGCTGCCCATCCAGCGCTGGCAGGCGCGCGGCCATCTCGGCTGGATCAGCGAGCTCTGGCAGTTCCGGCGCGGCAAGCTGTTGCTGGTGCCGGGCGACAGCCCGGTCGGCTATCGCCTGCCGCTTGCCAGCCTGCCCTGGGTGCCGCCGGCGCTCTATCCCTATGTGAACCCGGCCGACCCGATGACCATCACCGGCGACCTGCCGGACGTCGAGGCGCTGCACCAGCGCTACCGGCGGGTCGACAATGAGGAGGGGCATCAGGAGAAGGTCGACCAGATCCTCACCGGTACCGGCTCGGTGCGCACGGCGCTTTCCGTCGAGCCGCGCGACGGCCGCCTCTGCATCTTCATGCCGCCGACCGAGCGGCTGGAAGACTATCTGGAGCTTCTGGCCGCCATCGAGGTGAGCGCCGCCGAGCTGAAGCTGCCGGTGCATATCGAGGGCTATGCGCCGCCGGTCGATCCGCGGCTGAACGTCATCCGCGTCGCCCCCGATCCCGGCGTCATCGAGGTCAACGTCCATCCGGCGGTGAACTGGAAGACCTGCGTCGAGATCACCCGCGATCTCTATGAGGATGCCCGCCAGACCCGGCTCGGCACCGAGAAGTTCATGGTCGACGGCCGCCACACCGGCACCGGCGGCGGCAATCACGTCGTGGTCGGCGGCGCCACCCCGGCCGACAGCCCGTTCCTGCGCCGGCCGGACCTGTTGAAGAGCCTGGTGCTCTACTGGCAGCGCCACCCCTCGCTGTCCTACCTGTTCTCCGGCCTGTTCATCGGCCCGACCAGCCAGGCGCCGCGCATCGACGAGGCCCGGCATGACAGCCTGTACGAGCTGGAGATCGCGCTTTCCAACGTGCCGGCGCCGGGCAAGGGCTATGCGCCGCCGCCCTGGCTGGTCGACCGGCTGTTCCGCAACCTGCTCACCGACGTCACCGGCAACACCCACCGCTCCGAGATCTGCATCGACAAGCTGTTCTCGCCGGACGGGCCGACCGGCCGGCTCGGCCTCGTCGAGTTCCGCTCCTTCGAGATGCCGCCGGACTGGCGCATGAGCCTCGTGCAGCAATTGCTGCTGCGGGCGCTGATCGCCTGGTTCTGGCGCGAGCCGCAGGACGGCGAGCTCACCCGCTGGGGCACCGCGCTCGCCGACCGCTTCATGCTGCCGCACTTCGTCTGGGCCGACTTTCAGGATGTGCTCGGCGACCTCGACCGTGCCGGCTACCACGTCGATCCGGCCTGGTTCGAGGCGCAGCGCGAATTCCGCTTCCCTTATTTCGGCCAGGTCGAGCACGGCGGCGTGCAGCTGGAGATCCGCCAGGCGCTGGAGCCGTGGCATGTGCTGGGCGAGGAGGGGGCGATCGGCGGCACGGTGCGCTTCGTCGATTCCTCGGTGGAGCGATTGCAGGTGCGGGTGGAGGGCTTCAACCCGACCCGCCATGTCGTCGCCTGCAATGGGCGCCGCATGCCGCTGATCCCGACCGGCCGCTTCGGTGAATATGTCTCGGGCGTGCGCTTCAAGGCGTGGCAGCCGGCCTCCGGCCTGCACCCGACCATCCCGGTGCATGCGCCGCTGACCTTCGACATCGTCGATCAGTGGTCGAACCGCTCGCTCGGCGGCTGCGTCTATCATGTCGCACATCCCGGCGGCCGCAATTACGAGACTTTTCCGGTGAATTCCTACGAGGCGCAGGCCCGGCGACTGGCGCGCTTCCAGGATTACGGCCACACTCCCGGCTATCTGTTCGTGCCGTCCGAGGAGCCGACGCCGGAATTCCCCGCCACCCTCGATCTCAGGAGACCGGCGCGGATCTGATGCCTCGCCGGTGGACGGGATGTGGCGTATCGGCGTGCGCGGCTCGCCGCGCGCCGCCAGGCCGTGTAGGACGTGCCGGAGTTCCTGAATCGGGGAGGCCATGGCAGGAGGGAGCGAGCTGCAGGCGTTGACGCGCCGCTTCGAAACCGAAGCGGCGGAATCGCTGCTGTCCGGTTATCGGCCGCTGCCTGGCGTGCATGACGAGCTCGTCGATGCCGACGGCAAGCTGCGCCCGCATTGGGGGCCGCTGCTCGCCGCGCTTGCCGAAATGGGGGTGGAGGAGGTCAACCGCCTCTTCACCGCCGCCGACCGCTATCTCTACCGTTCCGGCGTCTTCTATCGCGTCTATGACGATGCCGGCGGCGGCGAGCGGCCCTGGCCGCTGGCGCATCTGCCGCTGCTCATCGACGAAGGCGAATGGCAGGCGCTGTCGCGCGGCCTGATCCAGCGGGCACAGATGCTGGAATCTGTGCTGGCCGATATCTATGGCGACGGCGAACTGGTGCGCTCCGGCGCGCTGCCGGCGGCGGCGGTGGCCGGCAGCCCGGAATTCCTGCGCCCGCTCGTCGGCGTCGACCCGCATGGCGGCAGCTTCCTGCGCCTCTACGCCGCCGATCTCGGCCGCGGGCCGGATGGGCGCTGGTGGGTGTTGCAGGACCGCACGCAGTCGCCCTCCGGCGCCGGCTACGCGCTGGAAAACCGCATCGCCATCTCGCGCTCGCTGCCGGACCTGTCGCGCTCGATGAACGTCGTGCGGCTGGCCGGTTACTTCCAGGGCCTGCGCGCCGGCCTGACCCGGCTCGACCTATCCGGCGAGGGTCGGGTGGGGCTGCTGACCCCCGGTCCGCTCAACGAGACCTATTTCGAGCATGCCTATCTCGCCCGCTATCTCGGCTTCGTGCTGCTGGAGGGCGAGGACCTGACGGTGCGCGACAACGCCGTCTATGTGCGTACCGTCGCCGGGCTGAAGCGCGTCGACGTGCTGATGCGCCGCCTCGACGCCGATTTCGTCGATCCGCTTGAGCTCAACCCGCGCTCGCATCTCGGCGTACCCGGCCTGGTGCAGGCGATCCGCGCCGGCGGGGTGGCGCTCGCCAACGCGCTCGGCGCCGGGCTGATCGAAGCGCCGCTGATGATGAGCTTCCTGCCGAAGATCGGGCCGCGCGTGCTCGGCGAGGACCTCGCCTTGCCGAACGTCGCCACCTGGTGGTGCGGCCAGAAAGCCGAACGCGAGCGGGTGCTGGACGAGTTCGACGACCTCGTCATCGCTCCCGCCTTCGCCCGCACCCTGCCGGGGCTGCTCGACGACGGGCCGGTGATCGGCGCCGACCTCAAGCCGGCCCGCCGCGAGGCAATCATCAAGGCCATCCGCACCCGCGGGGTGGATTTCATCGGCCAGGAGACCGTGCGCCTCTCCACCATGCCGCTGTGGCGCGACGGCCAGCTGGAGCCGCGGCCCTTCATCCTGCGCCTGTTCGTCGCCGCCACCGAGAAGGGCTGGCAGGTGATGCCCGGCGGGTTCTGCCGGGTGTCCGACAGCGTCGATTCCCGCGCCGTCACCATGCAGCGCGGCGGGCGCTCGGCGGATGTCTGGGTGCTCGGCAGCGGTCCGGTCGACCAGACGACGCTGCTGCCGGCGCCCGGCGCGGCCGAGGTGCGACGGCAGATCGGCCCGCTGCCGAGCCGCGCCGCCGACAATTTCTTCTGGCTCGGCCGCTATGTGGAGCGTGCCGAACTCACCTTGCGGCTGCTGCGCACGCTGGTCGGGAGGCTGTCCTCCACCATTGAGGGCGACACCGCCTCGGTGGCCAAGCTCACCCAGTTGCTGCAGTCCTGGGGCGCGGTGCCGGCCGATCTCGCCTATACCCACACCACCCGCCACGCCTTCGCCGCGCTGTCGCGCCGGGACCTCGCCGGCGCCCTGCCGAGTATCGTCGAGGCGGCGCGCCAGACCGCCTCGGTGATCCGCGACCGCCTGTCGCCCGACGCCTGGCGCACCCTGGCCGACATGGCGCTGATGCTGGCGGAGCCGGTGCCCGCCAAGGGAGCGGAGGCCGAGGCGCATGAACGGCTGGAGCGCTCGTTGCGGGCGCTCTCGGCGTTTTCCGGCCTCGCCTCGGAGAATATGAACCGCCAGGCCGGCTGGCGCTTCCTCGATCTCGGCCGGCGCATCGAGCGCGGCATCTCCACCGCCCGGCTGGCGCGGACGCTGGTGGGCGAGACGGTGAGCGCCGCGACGCTCGACGTGCTGCTGGAGCTCTGCGACAGCCAGATCACCTACCGTTCACGCTATGTGATGACCGAGAGCCGGGCGCCGGTGCTCGACCTCGTGCTGCTCGACCCGGTCAATCCGCGCTCGCTCGCCTACCAGATCGACGCCATCGCCGAGCATCTCGACCAGCTGCCCGGCCATCATGGCGACGAGCCGCCGCTGCCCGAGGAGCGCCTCGCCGCCCGCCTGCTCGCCTCGATGAAGGCTTTCAGCGCCAATGAGTTCGACGATGCCCGCCTCACCGAGGTGGAGGGGCAGCTGATGGAGCTGTCGAACGACATCGCCGAGCACTATTTCATCCATCGCTCGCCGGTCGAGACCCCGTGGGATCTTCTGGCGTGAGCGTGGGTTCGTGGCAGCCATGAAATACGACATCCACCAGACCACCGCCTATCTCTATGCCTCGCCGGTGCCGGTGGCCCGACATATCGTGCGCATGGTGCCGGTGAGCCGTCCCGGCCAGCGAGTGACCGACAGCCATATCTCCGTCGATCCCGAGCCGGCGGAATGGGTGCAGACCCGCGATTTCTTCGGCAACCAGGTAGCGCATATCCGCCTCGAGACCGCCCATACCCGCTTCACCGTGCGCACCTCGGCGCGGGTCGAGGTCGATCCCTCCCCGGAATGCGACCCGGCCTCCGGGCCGAGCTGGGAGGAGGTGCGCGAGGCGGTGGGCGACAGCGAGGATCTGTCGCCGCTCTCGCCGGTGCATCACATCTACCCCAGCCCGGCGGTGGCGCTGAAGACGCCGATAACCGATTGGACGCGCAAGAGTTTCCCCGCCGGCCGCCCGATGCTGGCCGCCTCGATCGAGCTGATGCGCCGCATCTATGCCGACTTCGCCTATGACAGCCGCGCCACCGACGTCTCGACCCCGGCCATCGAAGCCTTCGAGATGCGGCGCGGGGTCTGCCAGGATTTCGCGCATATCATGATCACCGGCCTGCGCGGGCTCGGCCTGCCGGCGGCCTATGTCTCCGGCTTCCTGCGCACCGAGCCGCCGCCGGGCAAGGAGCGGTTGCAGGGCGCGGACGCCACCCATGCCTGGGTAAGTGTCTGGTGTGGCGAGCAAATCGGCTGGGTCGGGCTCGATCCCACCAACGCGCTGGTGGTCTCGACCGACCATGTGGTGCTGGCGGTCGGGCGCGACTACACCGATGTGGCGCCGATCGGCGGGGTGCTGGTGGGCTCCGGGCGGCAGAAGCTGTCGGTTGCCGTCGACGTCATCCCGATGCCGGAGGAGGGCGCTCCGGCGAAGCTGCGTCCCGCGCCGGCCGATGAGGCCGATGCGGTGGACGATGCGACCGAAAATCCCGGCTGACGCACCGATGCGTGAGCTCGCGCGGGGCCGGCGCGACAGCGCGATGACGGCGGGTTAGACATTTCCGGCGGCGCCGCGAATCGCCGCCCCCTTGTTCGCCGCCGACCGAGGCCTCGCCCATGACCGAGACCGCCAGCCGCGCCGCCCCCGCCGACGGGACCGACGGCTTCCTCGCCAGCCTCGCGGTGTATCTGCGGCCGCGGGTGCTGATCGTCATCCTGCTCGGCTTCTCCTCCGGCCTGCCGCTGGCGCTCTCCGGCGCGACGCTGACCATCTGGATGGCCGAGGCGAAGGTGAACCTCGCCACCATCGGCCTGTTCGCCCTGGTGGGGGTGCCCTACAACTTCAAATTCGTCTGGGCGCCGCTGGTCGACGCGCTCGACGTGCCCATCCTGTCGCGCCTGCTCGGGCGGCGGCGCGGCTGGCTGGTGTTCACCCAGCTGCTGCTGGTGGTCGCCATCCTCTGGCTTGGCCTTCAGGACCCGGTCTCCGCGCCCTGGCAGGTGGCGCTCGGGGCCTTCCTCGTCGCATGCGCCTCGGCGACGCAGGACATCGTCGTCGACGCCTTCCGCGTCGAGAGCCTGGAGACCCGCGAGCAGGCCGCCGGCATGGCCGGCTATGTCGCCGCCTACCGGGTCGGCATGCTCGCCTCCGGCGCCGGGGTGATCCTGCTGGTCGCCTGGTTCGAGGCGATCGGCGTCGCCCGCGCCGATGTCTGGGCCTGGGGCTATGCGGCGGCGGCTGCGATGGTGGGCGTCGGCCTCCTCGCCTCGCTGTTCGCCCGCGAACCCGGGGAGGGGGAGACTCGCGGGGAGGCGGTGCCGCGCGAGGCGAATGTGGCGCGGCGGATCTGGGATACCGCCATCGGCGCGTTTTCCGACATGCTGCTGCGCCGCGACGCCATCGCCATCCTGCTGTTCGTGGTGTTCTTCAAGTTCTGCGACGCCTTCGCCGGGGTACTCACCGGCGCCTTCGTCATCGATATCGGCTTCGACAAGGCGGCCTATGCCGGCATCGTCAAGGGCGTCGGCTTCGCGGCGGCGCTGCTCGGCGGCTTCGCCGGCGGGCTGATCGCCCGCGCCTTGCCGCTGGGGCGGGCGCTGTGGATCGCCGGCATATTGCAGATGGCCTCCAACCTGGTGTTCTCCTGGCAGGCTTGGGTGGGCGTCGACCTCGCGGCGCTGACGTTGACCATCGTGGTCGAGAACTTCACCGGCGCCATCGGCACGGTGATCTTCGTCGCCTATATCTCGGCGCTGTGCGGCGCGCGGGCGCATACGGCGACGCAGTACGCTCTCCTGACCGCGCTGGCGGCGGTGGGGCGCACCTTCCTCGCCGCCGGGGCGGGGTTCATCGCTGAGAGCACCGGCTGGGTGTGGTTCTTCGCGCTCACCGCGTTTGCCGCGCTGCCGGGGCTCGCTTTGCTGGCCTTCCTGCAGGCGCGCGGGCATTTCCGGGCGCTGGCGGCGCAGGCGGCCACCTGACCGCTACGCCGCCCGCTTCGCTCGGCCGTCAGTTGATCGCGTCGAGGCGGAATTCGCCCTCGTTCAGGAAGCAGGCCTTGCTGAACAGCGACAGGTCGAGCGGATTCGGCAGCCGCACATCGTCGAGATCCGGCAACGGCTTCAACGCCGGATCGTAGGAGCGGTCGATCTGCGCGATGAACACCAGCGTCAGCCCGCGCTCGCGGGCGAACGCCCTGAGCGTGCGGATCTGGTTCATCAGGTCCGGCTTGTCGCGCTGCTGGTCGAGCAGCTGGAGATAGTCGATCACCGCCAGCATGCCGGGCGGCGCCGCGGCCAAAACCGCCATGACATGGTCGGCGCTGATCGCGTCCGAGCAGTCGCAGGTGAACAGGCCGGCGAACGCGGCGGCCTCGACGCCGAGGGCGCGCAGCCGGCCGGCGACCTCCCGCTCGGCATATTCCAGCGTGAAGAAGGCGGCGGGCCGACCCTGCCGCATCGCCTCCACTGCGAGCTCGAGGGCCAGCAGCGTCTTGCCCTGGCCGGGGCGCGCGCCGATCAGCAGCAACTCGCCCGGTTCGAGCCGGGCGAGCAGGCGGCTCGCCCGCGACGCCCCGGCGGCCTTCGCCGCCAGCAGGCTCCAGCGGGCGAAGCCCTGTTCGGCGGCGACGCGGTCCAGCGCCGCGTGCAGCGGCAATTCCTCGCGCCGCGACATGAGGCGCGCCTGGCGTTTCAATCGATGGACGGGGGCGGAAAGCTTCATTGCGAACCTCCTGTGCGAGCCATGTTCGCAACCCCTCCTCATGCGCGCCCGACCGGATGGTCCGATGATTGGATTGCCCTGCCTGAAAGAGGCTTTCCCGGTGGAGGGGGGAGGCGCGGGCACGCCCGAATCGGAATCTAGCGGAAGGGTGGGGGCCGGGACAACGGGACGCCGCCAGCCGCGAGCGGGATTGGCGGTTCCCGTGCCGCCGCCTTAATCGGCTGTTAACCGAGGTGGCTCGAACGTTCCGCAAACCGCAGGCGCGCGGTGGCGATTCTCCGTGGCGCGCCTGCGCCGTCTTTCCGGGCATCCCCATCCCCGCATTCCATCGGAGCTACCCCGTGACCACCTCCTCGACCCGTCTGCGCATCGCGGTGCTTTTCGGCGGCCGTTCCGCCGAGCACGACGTCTCGGTGATGTCGGGCACCAATGTCATGCGGGCGCTGGACCCGGAGAAATATGACGCGGTGCCGGTGTTCATCACCCGCGACGGCCGCTGGCTCGCCAGCCGCTTCGAGGATGGCGAGCTGGAGCGGCCTGCGAGCGGCACCGAGCTCTGCCTGGTGCCGGGTGGCAACGGGCGCCTCGTCGCGCTGCCGGCCGGCGGCGTGCCGCACGAACTGCCCGCCATCGACCTGATCTTCCCGGTGCTGCACGGCCTGCCCGGCGAGGACGGCTCGGTGCAGGGGCTCGCCGAGGTGGCGGGGGTGGCGCTGGTGGGCTGCGGCATCCTCGGCTCGGCCACCGCTCTCGACAAGGACATCGCCAAGAAGCTCTATGTCGGCGCCGGGCTGGCCACCGCCCGCTCCGTCACCATCCATCCCGGCGCCGAGCCGAGCTTCGCCGAGCTGTCGGCGACGCTCGGGCTGCCGATCTTCATCAAGCCGGCGCGGCAGGGTTCCTCGGTCGGCGTGAGCAAGGTGACGAGCGAGGCGGACTACGCCGCGGCGCTGGTCGAGGGCTTCCGCCACGACCGCAAGCTGCTCGCCGAGGAGTTCATCGCCGGCCGCGAGATCGAGCTCAGCGTGCTGGAGCAGCCCGACGGCGAATTGTTCGTCTCGCGCCCCGGCGAGATCCGCCCGGCCGAGAGCCACGGCTTCTACAGCTACGACGCCAAATATATCGACGCCGACGGCGCGGCGATCATCGTTCCCGCCCAGCTGCCGGCCGAGGTCGAGGCGCAGCTTCAGGAAATGGCCGCCGGCGCCTTCCGCGCGCTCGGCTGCGACGGCATGGCGCGCGCCGATTTCTTCGTGACGCAGGACATGCGCATCCTCGTCAACGAACTCAACACCATCCCCGGCTTCACCAATATCAGCATGTATCCCAAGGCGATGGCGGCGAGCGGGGTGGGCTATCCCGAGCTGATCGACCGGCTGGTGGCGCACGGGCTGGCGCGGGCGGGGAAGTAGAGGCTTTCCCGCAGCGCGCGCAGCCGCTTCCGCCCGTCTGGAGCCTGTTGGGTTAGAGCACTTTCCTATCGATCAGGTGATTTCACCTGATCGGAAAGGGCTCTAGAGCGCGGTGCGGGCGCGGATCGCCGCGGTGAGCGTGCCCTCGTCGAGATAGTCGAGTTCGCCGCCCACCGGCACGCCATGGGCGAGGCGGGTGACCTTCACCCCGGTCTCGCGCAGGAGCTCGGTGACGTAATGGGCGGTGGTCTGGCCGTCCACCGTGGCGGGCAGCGCCAGCAGCACCTCCCCGACCGCGCCGCCATGCCCCTCGCGCACCCGGCCGATCAGGCCGGCAATGTTGAGCTCGTCCGGGCCGATGCCGTCGAGCGGGGAGAGCGTGCCGCCGAGCACGTGGTAGCGGGCGTTCATCGCCCCGGAACGCTCCAGCGCCCACAGGTCCGACACGTCGGCGACGACGATGATCAGTGTGGGGTCGCGGGTGGGATCGGAGCAGATCAGGCAGGGGCTCTTCACGTCGAGGTTGCCGCAGACCGGGCAGGTCTCGATCTTCGCCAGCACCTCCTCCATGGCTCCGGCGAGCGGAGCCATCAGCGCCTCGCGCTTCTTGATCAGTTGCAACGCCGCGCGGCGCGCCGAACGCGGCCCGAGCCCGGGCACGCGGGCGAGCAGCTGGACGAGGCGTTCGATTTCGGGACCGGCGACGGCGCGGGCCATGATTCATCCTCCCGATGGCCGGGCATGATTAGGCCGGCGGGAGCCGGACGCGCAAGTTCTTCGCCGTGCGATGATCCGGATTGACGCCAGGCTGACCCTAGGTAAATCGAAGGCCGCCGCCCCGGATTTCCTCGACAGCGCAAAGGCGGGTTGCTAACCGGGATGCCACGTCCTGAAGCCTCCCAGAAGCCGATTCCAGCGAGGAAACTGATGACGAAGCCGTTCGCGTTGCTGGCGGCGCTGTGCGCCCTGATGACCGCCAGCCCGGCGCTGGCCGCCGAGGGCGCCGGCCTCGACGGGGCGAGCCTGTCGCTGGCCTGGGGCATTCCCTTCGCCGGCATGCTGCTCTCCATCGCCATCATGCCGCTGGTCGCCGGGCATTTCTGGCATCACCACTATGGCAAGGTGGCGCTGTTCTGGGCGCTGGCGGTGCTGGTGCCCTTCGTGGCGTTCGCCGGCACCGGCGTCACCGTCTACGAGGTGATGCACGCGGCGCTGCTGGAATACATTCCCTTCATCATCCTCCTGTTCACGCTGTTCACCATTTCCGGCGGCATCCTCGTCACCGGCAACCTGCATGGCAGCCCAACGGTGAACACCGCGCTGCTGGCGATCGGCACCGTGCTGGCCAGCCTGATCGGCACCACCGGCGCCTCCATGGTGCTGATCCGCCCGCTGCTGCGCGCCAATGACGGGCGGCGGCACAATGTCCACACCGTGGTGTTCTTCATCTTCCTCGTGTCGAACATCGGCGGCTCGCTGACCCCGCTCGGCGATCCGCCGCTGTTCCTCGGCTTCCTGAAGGGCGTCGACTTCTTCTGGACGACCAGCCACCTGTTCCACGACACCGTGCTGGTGGTGGTGCTGCTGCTCGCCGCCTATTACCTGCTCGACCGCTGGTTCCACGCCCGCGAGGAGGGCCGGCCGCCCAAGCACGACCCGACCCCCACCACCGAGCGCATCGGCCTGCGCGGACTTGCCAACCTGCCGCTGCTCGCGGGCGTGATCGGCGCCATCCTGTTGAGCGCGCTGTGGAAGCCGGACATCGAGTTCAACGTCGCCGGCACCCCGCTGCCGCTGCCCTCGGTGCTGCGCGACCTGATCCTGCTGGCGCTGGCCGGCGTCTCGATCTGGATCACCCCGGCGTTCATCCGCGAGCGCAACGGCTTCGACTGGGAGCCGATCCGCGAGGTGGCCAAGCTGTTCGCGGCAATCTTCCTCACCATCATCCCGGTGATCGCCATATTGAAGGCGGGGGCGAACGGCGCGCTCGCCCCGCTGGTCGCGCTGGTGACGGACGCCAATGGCGAGCCGGTGAATGCCGGCTATTTCTGGATGACCGGCCTGTTGTCCGGCTTCCTCGACAACGCCCCGACCTATCTGGTGTTCTTCAACCTCGCCGGCGGCGACGCTCAGACACTGATGACCACCCATGCGGTGACGCTGGAGGCGATCTCGGCCGGCGCGGTGTTCATGGGCGCACTCACCTATATCGGCAACGCGCCGAATTTCATGGTGCTGGCCATCGCCCGCAGCCGCGGGGTGAGGATGCCGAGCTTCTTCGGCTACATGGTGTGGTCGGGCGTCTTCCTGCTGCCCTGCTTCGCGCTGCTTACCTTCCTGTATTTCCGCTGAGCGGGGCGAGCCCCCTCATCCCATCCCTCTCCCCGACGGGGAGAGGGCGCTTCGGCGGGCTGGCGGGCCGCGTTCAAAGCTTCAGGACGAGGTGCCGGCAAAGCGGGCGCGGAACCAGTCGGCGATCATCGCCCGCTCATAGCGCAGCGGCTCGCCGGAGCGCGCCGCGCGCGGGTTCATCAGGTAGTTCATCGAGCGCAGCGTCTCTTCGCCGCGCCCGACCACCCGGCCGTCGCGGACCAGCCGGTAGCGCAGGGTGAGCGAGGGCCAGGTGTCGGCGCGCATCACCCTGAGCTCGCCGGTGCGCGAGGCGAGGGGATCGATCTTGCCAGCGAGGTCGAGGGCGAGGATGTCGACCTCCATCGCGGTGCCCGGCGGCAGGGCGCGGCGGGCCTCGCGGTCGAAGATGCGCGACAGTCCCTCGAAGGTGAGGCGCTGGTCGACCGGCGACCATTCGAGATTGCCGTCGACATAGCCTTGCGGGGCGATGAAATTCACCCGCGCCGTGGCGGGGGCCGCCGCAGCGGCGGGCGAGATGCCGGCCGGGGTGGCGCTCGCGGGACCGGCGGCGACCAGCGCCGCCAGCAGCGTCAGGACGGAAAGGCGTGTCGGGCGCATCGGCTGTCCTCCGGCCGTCGTGCCCGACGCTCTCGCGCCGGGCCGGGCAGGGAACAGCCTGCCATCATTCGGCGGCGATGGCCATGCGCGGCTGGGCCTCGCGGACCTCCGGATCGACCTCGGCCTCGAAGCGGGCGAAGTTCTCCGCGAACATGCCGACGAGGCGCTTGGCGGCCACCGCGTGGTCG
Source organism: Ancylobacter sonchi (assembly GCF_018390695.1). GTDB lineage: Bacteria > Pseudomonadota > Alphaproteobacteria > Rhizobiales > Xanthobacteraceae > Ancylobacter > Ancylobacter sonchi. Next base: position 24,806 of record NZ_JAHBGF010000046.1, read on the forward strand.
CGGCGATTGGCCCAGGCCCCGACGGGATCGAGCAGCTTCGCCTCGACGCCTTCGACTTCCACCGGCACCTCGAAGCCGAAATGCGGATCGGGGCGGAACGCGCCCGCCGCCAGCGAGCCGTCGAGCGCGGCGGCGACGAGAATGTGCGAGGCTTCCGACGGGATGCGGGCGCCGCGTCCGGCTTGGCCGCCGCTCCAGCCGGTATTCACCAGCCAGCAGACGGTGTCGCCGTCGGCGATCAGCTCGCGCAGCAGATGCGCGCCGGGCGCCGGGTGGCGGTCGGGAGCGAAGCGCGCGCGCGGCGCGCCGTCTTCGGCCGGAGCGGTGTAGCCCGACAGAAGGTGATAGACCGCCTGTTCCGGGCTGAGCCGGGCGATGGCCGGCAGCACGCCGAAGCCGTCGCAACTGACCAGGAACAGCGTGCGCGGCGCGCCGGCGCGGCCGGGCTCGACGCCGGGCAGCACCGCCCGCGCGGCGGGGGCGGCGGACAGGTCCGGCTCGCGGCTGTCGGCATCCAGCGGCACGTTCTCCAGTATGGTGCCGAAGCCGCCCCTGGCGTCGAGAGTGTGTATCCGCCGGCGGCGGCCGACGAACAGGCCGAACACGCCGTCCCGGCTCCAGCCCAGCGGGCCGTCGGCGATCAGGACGAAACGCGGATCGGCGGTGAGAGTGCCGGCCAGCGCGCTCTTGCCGCTGTCCGCCGGGCCGAGGAACAGGGTGAGCCCGCCCTCGGCATCAAGCGCGGCGGCACCGCTCAGCGTCAGCGCGCCGGCACCGGCCAGCACGTCGCCGGCCAGCACGTCGCCGACATGGGCGACCAGCGCCTGCTCGACATGGCCGAGATCGAGCGTGCCGGTGACCAGCAGCAGGCCGGCCTCCGTGTCCTCGGCGATCAGGCCGGGGCCGGCGATGCCGTGGCGGTCGGCATCCGGCCGGAACGCCGGCAGGCAGAACAGGGTGACGTCCGGCACGAAGCTACCGATGCTCTCGCGCTCGGACGCCTGCATCAGGTTGCGGATGGCGAGCGCGTGCCAGGCATGTTCGGTGAACACCCGCAGCCGGCGGATCCGGCCGGGGGCGATCGCCACATGCAGGTCCTGCGCGAACAAGGTGCGGCCGGAGGCATGGGCGAGCATGTCGTCGCGCAGCACGTCGAACGCCGCGCGACCGAGCAAGGCCGTGCCTTCCGACGCCGTGCCTTCCGGCGCCGCGCCTTCCGACGCTTCGGCCGGCTCGCCGACCCGATGCCGCGTCAGCGGCGCCGCGCCGGACGCGGTGCCGCTCTCGACCACCAGCGCGCCGGTGGCGGACAGACGGGCCTCGCCGCGGGCGATGGCGCGTTCGTAAAGCGTGGGGCCGGCAAGGTTCCAGAACACCTTGCCCGAACCGGAGAGACCCGCAGCGGCTGCCGCGTTCTCCTGGTTGCGCATGCCGGTTTCCAGCATGTGTTACTCCTTCTCGTCATATCCGCCGGGCGGCAAACTGACGGAGCACTCGGGCCATTTGTCTGTCATACAGGGTCGAAACCATGGCGAAACCGGGTCGCCGCGATGGCGACCCGTCTATATTTGGATACCGTTTCGCCGTCAGTGATGGTCGTGCTGGTGCTCGTCGGCGGGCGCGTCGCCGTCGCGGCGCCGGGCCGGCACGCCGGCGATTTCGCGAGCCTTCACCGCGAGTTCGACCAGGACGCGGTGGACGTCGTGGGCGCCCGTGATGCGCCGGCCGAAGGGCAGTCGGCGCGCCTCGTGGCCGCGGACGAGGTCGCAGCCTTCCGGGTCGATGCCGGTCATGCGCCAGTCGCCGGCCGCCGCGCCGAGCAGCGCCGTGGCGTAGAGGCCGATGGCGTCGGCATGGTCCTCGTTCATATGCGCGATGGCGCCTTCCTCGCTCGCCAGTGCCTCCCCGGCGCCGGACAGGTCGGTGAGGAAATCGGCAGCCGGCACCTCGGCGATGCGGCCGAAGCCGGCGACCAGATGCGCGCTCTCCAGCTCGATGCGGTAGAAGGCGAAGTCCTTGAAGTCGGCGAAGCCGGCCGAATCGGCGTGGCGGGCGAGGAAGCGGCGCCGGGCGGTGGCGATCTCAGCCTCGCCCTCGACGCGGAAGATGTGCCCCTTGAGGCTGGCGCGCGAGCCCTGCAGCTCGTCGCCCTCGCGGCGCTCGTCGACCAGAAGGCTGACGCGGCGGTCGCCGGCGATGTTGCGGGTGTGGCGGGCGAGCTGCGACAGCAGCAGCACCGGGGCGCCGTCATGCAGGCTCGCCACCTGCACCAGCGAGGCATAGGGCCAGCCGTCGCGATCGAGGCTGGCGAGCGCGCCGGTGCGGGCCTCGCGCAGCAGGCGCTTCACCGTGGCGGCGGCATCGAAACCGGAGGCGTTCATGTCGTTCATGGGAAGGTCTCCCGCGTGGCTTTCCCGGCCGACTGTCTCAGTGACGAAGCCCGGCCGCAGCGTCAAGTGCGAGCCCCTGCCACACGGGACCGGCGGGCATTTTCGCACGCCCGACACGGAAGTTTGCGCCCGTCATCCCCACCCCTGCGGGCCGGCGCATTGGCTAACCGCTTCGAAACGCGCTATTTCTATCTGAGTCTGCTTGCGTGTCACATTCTGGCCACGCCAGCACGGTTCACCGCCGGTTGCGACATCCGCCGCCGAACAGGAACATGTAGATGCCGACCATCGCTCTCGTCGACGACGACCGCAATATCCTGACTTCCGTCTCGATCGCCCTCGAATCCGAAGGTTACCGCATCCAGACCTATACGGACGGCGCCACCGCGCTCGACGGCTTCAAGAGCAACCCGCCCGACCTCGCCATCTTCGACATCAAGATGCCGCGCATGGACGGCATGGAGCTGCTGCGCCGCCTGCGCCAGAAGAGCGACATGCCGGTGATCTTCCTCACCTCCAAGGACGACGAGATCGACGAATTGTTCGGCCTGAAGATGGGCGCCGACGACTTCATCAAGAAGCCGTTCTCGCAGCGCCTGCTGGTCGAGCGGGTCAAGGCGGTGCTGCGCCGCGTCGCCCCCAAGGACGGCACCGCGCCGCGCGAGACCGACAGCGCCAAGGTGCTGGAGCGCGGCCTGCTGCGCATGGATCCCGAGCGCCACACCTGCACCTGGAAGGGCGAGAACGTGACGCTGACCGTCACGGAGTTCCTCATCCTGCAGGCGCTCGCCACCCGCCCCGGCGTGGTAAAGAGCCGCAACGCGCTGATGGACGCCGCCTATGACGATCAGGTCTATGTCGACGACCGCACCATCGACAGCCACATCAAGCGGCTTCGCAAGAAGTTCAAGGTGACGGACGACAATTTCGAGATGATCGAGACCCTGTACGGCGTCGGCTATCGCTTCAAGGAGTAGGCGGCTCGTGCTCGACCCGGAGCAGACGCGCAACCTGCCGCCCGGCGAGGACCCGGAGGAGCAGGATGACGGCGCGCCCGAGACGTCGATGCCGGCCGAGGCGCGCCGGCGCGGCGGCGTGGCGGGCGCGCTCGGCGCCGGCCTGCTCAGCGGCCTGCGCCGGCTGAAGCATTTCGTCGAGCAGAAGAGTTCGTCGAGCCTCACCCGCCGCATCGTGTTGCTCAACCTCGCCGGCATGGGCGCGCTGGTGGCGGGCATCCTCTATCTGTCGGAGTTCCGCGCCGGGCTGATCGACGCGCGGGTGCAGAGCCTGCTGGTGCAGGGCGAGATCATCGCCGGCGCCATCGCCGCCTCGGCGCAGGTCGATTCCAACGCCATCACCATCGATCCCGAGCGGTTGCTGGAATTGCAGGCCGGCGAGAGCTACGGGCCGGGCGAGGAAGGCTTCGCGCCGCTGGAGTTCCCGATCAACCCGGAGCGGGTCGCCCCGGTGCTGAAGCGTCTCGTCGAGCCGACCGGCACCCGCGCCCGCATCTATGACCGCGACGGCATCCTCCTGCTCGATTCGCGCTCGCTCTATTCGCGCGGCGAGATCCTGCGCTTCGAATTGCCCGAGCCGACCGCGCGCCAGCCGAACTGGATGGAGCACGGCTGGAACAGCATGAAGATGTGGTTCGAGCGCGGCGACCTGCCAGTCTATCACGAGCTCGGGCCGAACAACGGCAAGGGCTACCCGCAAGTGGTGGACGCGCTGCTCGGCCAGAAGGCCAGCGCCGTGCAGGTGAATGAGCGCGGCCAGATCATCGTCTCGGTGGCGGTGCCGGTGCAGCGCTTCCGCGCCATCCTCGGCGCGCTGCTGCTCTCCACCCAGGGCGGCGAGATCGACGAGGCGGTGGCGGCCGAGCGGCTGGTCATCGTGCGGGTGTTCGTCGTCGCCATGGTGGTGATGGTGGTGCTGTCGCTGCTGCTCGCCGGCACCATCGCCGGCCCGGTGCGCCGGCTCGCCGATGCCGCCGAGCGCGTGCGGCGCAGGACGCGCCAGCGCGTCGAGATCCCCGACTTCACCGGCCGCTCCGACGAGATCGGCCATTTGTCGGGCGCCCTGCGCGACATGACCGACGCACTCTATTCGCGCATTGAGGCGATCGAGAGCTTCGCCGCCGACGTCTCGCACGAATTGAAGAACCCGCTGACCTCGCTGCGCTCCGCCGTCGAGACGCTGCCGCTCGCCAAGAACGACAATTCGCGCGGCCGGCTGATGGAGGTGATCCAGCACGACGTGAAGCGGCTCGACCGGCTGATCACCGACATTTCCGACGCCTCGCGCCTCGATGCCGAATTGCAGCGCCAGGAGGCCGAGGCGGTCGATTTGCGTCGCCTGCTCGGCACGGTGTGCGGCGTGCAGAACGACGTGGTGCGTGGCGACGACGTGAAGGTGAAGCTCAGCTTCGAGCCGGAGGTCGAGGGCGGCAAGCCGGTGCCCTTCGTGGTGCAGGGCCACGATTCCCGCCTTGGGCAGGTGATCAACAACCTGATCGACAATGCCCGCTCCTTCTCGCCCAAGGGCGGCGAGGTGCGGGTGGCCTGCCACAAGGTGAAGGGCGGGGTGGAGATCATCGTCGACGACGAAGGGCCGGGCATTCCCGAGCACGCGCTCGCCCGCATCTTCGAGCGCTTCTACACCGATCGGCCGGAGGAGCAGGGCTTCGGGCAGAATTCCGGCCTCGGCCTGTCGATCTCCAAGCAGATCGTCGAGGCGCATGGCGGGCGGATCTGGGCCGAGAACCGCGCCCCCGCCCCGCCGCCGCCGGAGCCCGAGCCGGCCGAGGGCGCGCCGCCGCGCAAGCGCCGCCGCCCGGCGAAGAAAGGGGCGAGCGGCGGGGCGCGCTTCATCGTAAGGCTGCCCTGCACATGAGGACATAAGGGGAGGGAACCTGGATGACCGAGGACGGACCGATCGCCGGTACCCATCGCAGTTCCACCCACCACGCCTCCTGCGTGCGGGTGGGCGAGGCCGGGGTGCTGATCCGCGGGCCGTCCGGCGCCGGCAAGTCGCATCTCGCTTTCGCGCTGATCCTCGCCGGGCGTACCGGCCTCATCCCGGAGACGGTGCTGGTCGGCGACGACCGGCTGGTGCTGGAGCGGCGCGGGGATGGGCTGTTCGCCGCCCCGGTGCCGGCGCTCGCCGGCCTCCTCGAGGTGCGCGGCGCCGGGCTGCGCCGGCTGCCCTATGTCGCGGAAGTCGAGGTGGCGCTGGTGGTCGACCTCCACACGCCCGACGGCGCGCGGATGCCGCGCCCGGAGGATTGCCGCCTCGCGATCGGCGGCGTCACGCTCACCCGGCTACCGGTCTACGACCGCGGCGATGCGGTGCACCAAGTGCTGGCGATGCTCTCCACCGAGGCCGCGCTTCAGGAAACTTAAAGCATATCCGGTGGAAATTACCGACGCTTTTCGGCAGGCGTTGCCGCTGTTCCGGCGAAACATTAGTTGTTTCCGTGGCTTAGGCCTTGTTCGCGCGCGGCGCCGCCTGTCCCCCGTCATCCCCAGGCTTTCGCGCGGCGTACTTGCCAATTATGTGCAGCGCAACGATGATGCTTCCCCCACGGGAGCGGGGGGTCGGCCCGCTTGTCTCGGAAATCCTGGCAGCGTCGTACGGACGCGCCGGGGATCGTGCCGGTCAGCCGCACGGCGGAGCAGAATGATAGGGCTTGTACTCGTCACCCACGGACGCCTTGCCAGCGAGTTCCGTGCGGCGTTGGAACATGTGATGGGACCGCAGTCCCAGATCGAGGCCGTCACCATCGGGCCCGATGACGACATCGAGCAGCGCCGTCTCGACATCGTCGCCTCGGTGAAGGCGGTCAACACCGGCCATGGCGTGGTGATCCTCACCGACATGTTCGGCGGCACGCCGTCCAACCTCGCCATCTCGGTGATGACCGAGCCGGACATCGAGGTGGTCGCCGGCATCAACCTGCCGATGCTGGTCAAGCTCGCCACCGTGCGCGCCGAGGTGCCGATGGACGTCGCCGTGGCGCAGGCGCAGGAAGCCGGGCGCAAATACATCAACATCGCCAGCCGCGTGCTCGCGGGGAAATGACGGGCGGGGACATCAGCTTGGCTACCGCCTCCGCCAACCTGCAGCGCGAACTGCCCATCCTCAACAAGCGCGGCCTGCATGCCCGCGCCTCCGCCAAATTCGTGCAGACGGTGGAGCGCTTCGACGCCGTGGTGCGGGTGACGCGCTGCGGCGAGACGGTGAGCGGCACCTCGATCATGGGGCTGATGATGCTCGCCGCCGCGCCGGGAACCTCCATCCTGGTGGAGGCGGAGGGCCGCGAGGCCGAGGCGGCGATCACCGCGCTGGCCGATCTGGTGGGCGACCGCTTCGGCGAGGGCGAGTAGCGGCTCGGGCGGCGGCTCGACCGGGAGCGCAGCCTTCTTCCTTATCGTTCTCAACGATCATCCCCTCGGGAGCCGGCAGGGTCGGACCTTTCCGGGACGGCGACCCATGGCCGGGCGCGGCTTCTCCCCCTCTCCCCGAGGGGAGAGGGGTGGGGCGAGGAAGCGCTACGCTTCCTGATGTCGTTCCCCGTCACCGTCCCGCCGAACGGTCCTGCCTCTCCGCCGAACCCCGTCGTTGCCGGAACCGCGTCCGGCAGCAGCCGGGTTCGGATGGGGAGAGGGAAGTTAAGGGGCGGCCCGGAGGTCTACCGGGACCGCCGCTGCCTTCTTGGCTGCCTTCTTGCCCTGCCCTTTCCGAGTAGCCTTTTGAGATGTGGGGCCGGGTCGAACCCCTGCGGGACCGGCGCCCTATGGCTTGGTGCAGAGTCTTTACCATCTTCCCTTGGGGAAGGGGTTGGGGTGGGCGGGCTCTACGCTTCCCGATGTCGTTCCCCGACATCGCGCCGCCGAGCGGTCCACTTCTCTGCCGAAGCCGGCTGTTGCTGGAACCGAGCCCGGCGGCAGCCGGGTTCGGGCGGAGAGGGAAGTTAAGGGGCGGCTCGCAGGTGCCCGGCCCCGGCGTCGGTTGAAAGAGCGACGGGCCTGTCGAGCGCGGCCGGCGGCATTTCGGAGGCGGCCGCCCGTGTGCGGCGGGCCGCATTTCAGGCTTCGTTTTCGCCTGTCATATAAAGACATCTTTATATCGTTATTGAAACCTCCCGTCGGGACTGCTATCAACCCGACCGAGCTTCGATCCATCGGGCCGGAGCCGCTTCGTCCATGCCGTCGGCATGGCGGCGGCGCGCGGCTCGTCAGGCAAAAGGAACCGACCATGGCCACCGCCAGCGACTACATCGTCAAGGACATCAGCCTCGCCGGCTTCGGCCGCAAGGAGATCGATCTCGCCGAGACCGAGATGCCGGGCCTGATGGCGATCCGCGCCGAATACGGCCCGTCGCAGCCGCTGAAGGGCGCGCGCATCGCCGGCTCGCTGCACATGACCATCCAGACCGCCGTGCTGATCGAGACGCTGGTCGCGCTCGGCGCCGACGTGCGCTGGGTGTCCTGCAACATCTTCTCGACCCAGGACCACGCCGCCGCCGCCATCGCGCAGGCCGGCGTGCCGGTGTTCGCCTATAAGGGCGAGACGCTGACCGAGTACTGGGACTACACCGCCAAGCTGTTCGACTGGCATGGCGGCGGCGTCCCTAACCTGATCCTCGACGATGGCGGCGACGCCACCATGCTGGTGCATTACGGCCTCAAGGCCGAGGGCGGCGACACCGCCTTCCTCGATACCCCCGGCTCGGAAGAGGAAGAGATCTTCTTCGCGCTGATCAAGCGCCTGCTCGCCGAGAAGCCGAAGGGCTGGTTCGCCGAGGTCGCCAAGTCGATCAAGGGCGTGTCGGAAGAGACCACCACGGGCGTGCACCGCCTCTACAAGCTGGCCGAGCAGGGCAAGCTCCTGTTCCCGGCGATCAACGTCAACGACTCGGTGACCAAGTCGAAGTTCGACAACCTCTATGGCTGCCGCGAGTCGCTGGTGGACGCCATCCGCCGCGGCACCGACGTGATGCTGGCCGGCAAGGTCGCCTTCGTCGCCGGCTTCGGCGATGTCGGCAAGGGCTCGGCCGCCTCGCTGCGCCAGGCCGGCGCCCGCGTCATCGTCTCCGAGGTCGATCCGATCTGCGCGCTGCAGGCGTCGATGGAAGGCTATGAGGTGGCGACCATCGAGGATGCCTTCACCCGCGCCGACATCTACGTCACCTGCACCGGCAACAAGGACATCATCACCGTCGACCACATGCGGCAGATGAAGGACCGCGCCATCGTCTGCAACATCGGCCACTTCGACAACGAGATCCAGGTCGCCGGCCTGCGCAACTTCAAGTGGACCAACATCAAGCCGCAGGTCGACGAGATCGAGTTCCCGGGCGGCAACCGCATCATCCTGCTGTCGGAAGGCCGGCTGGTGAACCTCGGCAACGCCATGGGCCACCCGTCCTTCGTGATGTCGTCCTCGTTCTCCAACCAGACGCTGGCGCAGATCGACCTGTGGGTGAACCCCGGCAAATACGACAAGAAGGTCTACACCCTGCCGAAGGTGCTCGACGAGAAGGTGGCGGCGCTGCACCTGGAAAAGCTCGGCGTGAAGCTGACCAAGCTCTCCCCCGAGCAGGCCGACTATATCGGCGTGACGGTCGACGGCCCGTTCAAGGCGGATCATTACCGCTACTGAGAGCGGCGCCGCGGCGCGATCGATGAATAAAGGAAGGCCGGGTTCGTCCCGGCCTTCGTCGTTTCACGCGGGTTGTCGGGCGGCCGGCGGGCGGCTGGGGGCGCTCACAGCTCCTTCTGCATCAGCACCAGGTCGAGCCGCTGGCCGAACTTGATACCGATGCCGCGCATATAGCCGGACTGTTCGAAGCCGAGCCGGCGGTGCAGGGCGATGGAGGCGTCGTTGCCGGCGGTGATGCCGCCGATCATCACCTTCTTGCCGATGGTGCGTGCCGGCTCGAACAGCGACCCGACCAGCTGCGCGCCGATGCCGCGGCCACGGGCGCCCTCCGCCACATAGACCGAATGCTCGACGCTGATGCGGTAGCCGTCGAAGGGGCGGAAATCGCCGAAGCTGGCATAGCCGAGCACGGAGCCGTCCTCGCTCTCCTCCACCGCCACCATCACCGGGTAGCGCTTGGAGACGCGGTCGATGAGCCAGGCGCGGCGGTTGGCGAGGTCGACGAGGCCATCGTTCCAGATGGCGGTCGAGGTGAGGACGGCGCGATTATAGATGTCGAGGATGCCGACGAGGTCGCGCTCCTCCGCATGGCGAAGCAGCATGGTGGTTCTTTCGCTCCGGCGGTCCCCGGAGCCGTCCCGGCCGCCGGCGGCGCCGCCATGGCAACGGTCTAACGCGGCTTCGCCCCCGCGCGCAATGTCGCGCCCACGGGAATTTCAGCGGCGCTCGTCTGGAACCCCGCCGCATTCTTCCCATATCACCCGGGCACGGGGCGACCGTGAGCCAGGGAAGGAACCGGAATGAACGCGAACGATCCGTTCGGCCAGATGCGATTTACCGTGCAGCGGGTGAGCTGGTGGCAGGTGGCGATCGTCGTCGCCGTGGCACTGGCCGTCGGCACGGCTCTGGCGCTGGTGGCGGCAAGCGTGTTCATCGTGGTGGCGCCGGTGCTGCTGATCGCCGGCCTCGCCTACAAGCTGTTCGGCACCAAGCCGCGCCGCCCCGAGGGTGGCCCCACGGTGATCGACGCCGAATACCGCGTGCTGTCGCCCGAGGAGGCCGCGCGCGACCGCGACGGCCGAAACAACGGCTACGATCCGCGCGGCACGTCCGGCCGGCTACGCTGAGAGCGGGCCGATGGGATTTGTCGGCCCGCTGCTGCGTCTGGTGGACTACCTGCTGAGGCGCGTGGTGAACGCCCTCACTTCTCCACGAACGCCTTCTCGATCACGAAATCGCCGGGCTCGGTCGTCGAGCCCTCCTCGAAGGCGAGATCCTTGAGGATGACGCGCATGTCGTCGAGCAACTGCGGGCTGCCGCACAGCATGACGCGGTCGTCTTCCTTGTCGAGCGGCGGCAGGCCGAGATCGGCGAACAGCTTGCCCGAGGTGATCAGGTCGGTGATGCGGCCCTGGTTGCGATAGGGCTCGCGAGTCACGGTCGGGTAGTAGACCAGCTTCTCGCGCACCAGCTCGCCGAAATACTCGTTGTCCGGCAGCTCCTTCTCGATGAAGTCCTGATAGGCGAGCTCGCCCACCGTGCGCACGCCGTGCACCAGGATGACCTTCTCGTAGTTCTCGTAGGTCTCCGGGTCCTTGATCAGGCTCATGAACGGCGCAAGGCCGGTGCCGGTGGACAAGAGATAGAGCCGGCGGCCCGGGACGAGATAGTCGACCAGCAGCGTGCCGGTCGGCTTCCTGCCCACGATGACCTCGTCGCCGACCTTCAGGTCCTTCAGCCGCGAGGTGAGCGGGCCGTTCGGCACCTTGATCGAGAAGAACTCCAGCGTCTCCTCGTAGTTGGCGCTGGCGATGGAATAGGCGCGCAGCAGCGGCTTGCCGTTCACGGGCAGGCCGATCATCACGAACTGGCCGTTCTTGAACCGCAGCGCCGGATCGCGCGTGGTGGTGAAGGTGAACAGGTTGTCGGTCCAGTGGTGCACCGATAGGACCCGCTCGTGATGCATATTGCTCATTTACGAACCGTTCTTGTGAAAACTTCCAAACTGGTCGGAAGCCATGTAATTCTCTGCGGCGGGGTTTACTGCGCAACGGCGCCGCTGTCGAGAAGTCCGTGACGTTTCCGCGTCGCGGCGTGCGAGCGTCGCCGCTTGCGCGGGGCGCGTCCCTCGGCCTCAATGGCGCGCGATCCGCAGCGGCGAGGGCGCCTCATGTTCACCCACATCATTCTCGGCGCGCGCGACCTGCCGCGCCTGACGGCGTTCTACGACGCGGTGCTGGCGCCGCTCGGCCTCGTTCGGGTCGAGGTCGCCGAGGATGGCGGCCCGCCGGGGGCGATGTGGGCGATGCCCGGGCGGCGCTGGCCGCAATTCTTCGTGCAGCTGCCGTTCAATGGCCTGCCGGCCACCTGGGGCAACGGCACGCAGGTGAGCTTCGCCGCGCCCTCGCCGGCGGCGGTGGACGCCGCCTGGCGGGCTCTGGTCGCCAATGGCGGCATCGACGAGGGTGCGCCGGGCCTGCGCCCGCATTACGACCCCGACTATTATGGCGCCTATGGCCGCGACCCGGAAGGCAACAAATTGTGCTTCGTGCATGCCGGCGGGCTGGAGAGGCTGACCGTGGCGTGAGCGGGCGCCACGTAAGCAGGCGCCACGTACCCCGGGACGGCGCGCGGCGGTGATCAGCCGCGCGGTTCGGTCTCCTGGTTGCGCTTGTTCTCGTACATGTGCAGGTCGGCGCGCCGGACCACCGCCTCGAGGCGCTCGCCGGGCGTGCTGGTCGCCATGCCCATGGAGACGCTGAGCGCCTGCGACGAATAGAACTGGTTGTTCACGGTGATCAGCTCGCCGATCGCCTCCATGACGCCGGCGCCGCCCTCGACGTCGACCCCCGGCAGCAGCACCGCGAACTCGTCGCCGCCGATGCGCGCGGCGACATTGGGCTTGTCGACCGCCTTGCCGAGCACCTCGCCGGCCCGGCGCAGCAGCGCGTCGCCGACGGCGTGGCCGAGCTGGTCGTTGACCAGCTTGAGGTCGTTGAGGTCGATCATCAGCACGGTGACCGGGAACGGCCCGCGCCGCTCCAGCCGGTTCAGCTCGTCGACATAGAAGGAGCGGTTGTACAGCTTGGTCAGCACGTCGTGATTGCCGAGATATTCGAGATAGGCCTCGGCCTTCTTGCGGGCAGTGATGTCGGTGAGCGCCACCTGTACCAGCGACCAGTCGTGCTCGCGGCCCGGCAGCACCGAGAATTGCAGCAGCACGTTGATTTCGTCGCCGGCCAGCGAGTAGTTCACCACCTCGCGCTGGTGCATCAGCTTGCCATTCCACAAATCGATCAGCTGCTCGCGGAAATGCCGGTGCATATCCTCGCGGAACACCCGGCCCATATTAGCGAACAGCGTCTTCTTGTCGGCGGCCTGGAACATGTCGAGCGTGTGCTGGTTCACGTCGATCACACGCACCTCGCTGATGCAGCGCTGCACGAAATCCGGATGCACGTCGGTAAACACCCGCAGATCCTCGATGCCGCGATGGCGGAGGTCGTCGATCAGCTGCTTGATGGTGGAGAAATCCTCCACCCACAGCGACACCGGCGAATGCTCGAACAGGCCACGGGCATATTCCTCCGCCTTGCCGGCGGCGCGGCGGGCGTTCTCGCGGTCGGTGACGTCCTCGGTCGAGAGCAGCACGCGGTCGAGCCGCTCCTCGTGGCCGGGCAGCACGTGGCCCTTGAGCTGCACGTCGAGCCGGCGGCCGCCGAGCGTGTAGTTGCTGGTGTGGCTGGAAAACTGGGTCTTGCCGTCCCACAGCTGCGCCAGCTCCTCGACATGGGTGCGCAGCATGTCGCCGCGGAACACCTTGTCGAGATTGGCGACGAGATGCGACAGGCTGTCGGCCTCGAACAGGTCGAGCGTGGCCTGGTTGACCTTCAGCACGCGGATGCGGCTGGCGCAGGCCACGACCCGGCTCTCATCCTCCCACAAATGGTCGCGCAGCGAGGTGACGCCGGCGGCGCGCCAGCCGTCGAACAGCGCCTTGACCTCGCTGAAATCCTCCAGCCACATCGGGATCGGCGCCAGCTGGAACATCTGGCTGTCGTCGAGCCCGGGGGTATGGTCGGTCGTCTGCGGGAGGGTTTGCTGGTGCAGCATCCGCGCTTCACTCGTCTGTACGGCTAGATCGCATCGCAGAGGACGTCCCGATACCGGCGGCATCATGTCCGGTTGCGACAGACCTCAACGAGCATTTACCACGTTTGGCGCCCAAGCGAACATATTCGGTTGGCGCGGCGGCTATTGGCGATAAGTTTCGATATTGTGCCAATAGTCGAGGTATCATGATCGGGAAACCGAAGAAGGGGCAGCCGAAATGACCATGCACGAGTTCACCGCCCGGCACTGGATCACCGTCGCGGTGATTCTCCTGCTGGCTGTAGGGGCGTTCCTGTTCAGCTGGACGTAGTTTCGCGCGGGCGTCCGATCCGGGTTCTGGTCCGGGGGTTCTGGTCTTTGTCACAATCGCTGCCTATCTGTGGACGGTCGCGGCAGCCGCCGCCGGCAAGCCGAGGGAGCGTTTCAGGTCGTGCAGGGCGATGAATCGACGGGTGGCGCCACCGCCGACGAGACGATCGATCTCGACAACGAGGCCACGCGGCTGTCGGACGTCCTGGTCAGCATCGCTTCCGACGAGACCCGCGAGCGCATCGCCATCGGCGACCTGCTCACGGCGATGCAGGAGCGCGCCTTCGGGCCGCTGATGCTGGTCTTCGCGCTGCCCAACGTGCTGCCCACCCCGCCGGGCACCTCCACCGTGCTCGGCGCGCCGCTGATCTTCCTCACCGCCCAGCTGGCCTTCGGCCTCAGTCCCTGGCTGCCGCCGCTGATCTCCCGCCGTTCCATCGCCCGCAAGGATTTCGCCGCCTTCGTCGGCAAGGCGGTGCCGTGGCTCGCCAAGGCGGAGAACCTGCTGCGCCCGCGCTTCGGCTTCCTCGCCCATCCGCCGGCGGAGTATGTCGTCGGGGTGGTGAGCCTGATCCTCGCCGTGGTGCTGGTGCTGCCGATCCCGCTCGGCAACATGCTGCCGGCGCTGGCGATCTGCGTCATGGCGCTTGGCATATTGGAGCGCGACGGCATCTGGGTGATGGCCGGCATCGTCATCGCCATCGCCTCGCTCGGCGTGGTGTCCGGCGTGGTATGGGGCTTCGTCGAGGCCGGGCTCTATCTGCTGAAGAGCTTCTTCGGCTGAGCGCAGGGGCGCCGCCAGAGCGGCGGCGCGGGGCCTCAGCCGGCGACCGCCTGCGCGTTGGCCAGGGCCCGCGCCAGCATTTCCAGGCACTCCTCGGCCTGTTCCTGCCCGACCGCGTCGCCGCGCAGCCGGTGCGCGAGGTCGCGCAGGTCGCGGATGGCGACGTCGACGGCGGTCATCAGGTCGATCTCCGGCTCCGCGTCGGCAAGCGGCACCCGGACGGGGAAGGGAATCACATTACTCATCACGGCACTCGGCTGGGCGAATCACGCTTGGGCGCGTTTCCCGAACCTTGCCGGCAATTGGTTAACGCCATCCTCCACTTACCACTCCGCTCGCCGCCGGATCGACCGCCGGCCGCGCAACGGAATGGGCGGGCACGGAAGGAGGAAACTCCGTGCCCGCCCGCTACCGGCCGGGGAGGGGGCGGCCCCCGGCGGGATGGTTAACCGCCGTCAGGCGTCGCAGCGCGCCGGCCGGCGGGCCGGCTTGTCGTCGCGGGCGATGTGCCCGGCCGAGAAGGTGGCGAGCGCGATGAAGGCGGCGAAGGCGGTGATGATCGTGGCGTTCAGCATGACGCGGGCTCCTCGATGGCGGCGATCGGCCGGCGCGGGGGCCGTTCCGATCCGGTGTTGGCGATATGTATCGCACACGATATGATCCATGACGATATGTTTTTTCACGCGGGCGGATGTGAGGTCATGCACGAGCGTGTGATCGGGCAAGGTCGATCCGGTGCCTCAGGCCCCGCTCTGCGCGAACGCGGCGAAGCCCTGCGGCGGGCGCGGATCACAAGCGCCGTGTTTGGTGCTACTCGTCGGGCCAACATGGTGCCGGCCGGCTGATCCCCTGCGTCAGTCGCACCCAGAAGCCCCCAAGGAGACCGACATGAGCAACGCCCCCGCGCCTTCCTCCATCGCCGCCTTCGCCAGCTGGGACAAGGACGACCAGGGCCGGCTGAAGATGTGGCCGCTGCAGGCCTTCACCACCGCGTTGATGAACAACGAGACGGTGGGGCTGCGGCTCGAGATCGGCACCAGCAAGCCCAAGCCGGGCGAGCCGGTGCCGGCATTGCAACTGGTGCTGCGCCCCGAGCAGGTGCGCGAACTCGCCAATGCGCTGGCCGAGGCGGAGGCGCGTCTGGCCGACGCGCATTTCTCCACCGTCGGCCGTGCGTGATCCTTCCTTCCTTTCAGCCTTCCTTTCAGCAGAACGGTAGCTTCATGACCAAGCTCGCGGATATCGGTGTCTATGGCCTTGCCACCATGGGCGCGAATCTCGCCCGCAACGCCGCCGGCAAAGGCTTCACGGTGGCGGTCGCCAACCGCAATCACGAGCGGACCGACGAACTCATCGCCGAGCACGGCGCGGAAGGCAGCTTCGTGCCCTCCCGGTCGATCGCCGATTTCGTCGCCTCCATCGCCAAGCCGCGGCCGATCCTGATCATGGTGAAGGCCGGCGCGCCGGTGGACGCGGTGATCGAGGAACTGCTGCCGCATCTCGATCCCGGCGACATCATCATCGACGGCGGCAATTCGCTGTTCACCGACACCGCGCGCCGCAACACCTATCTCAAGGACAAGGGCTTCCGCTTCGTCGGCATGGGCGTGTCCGGCGGCGAGGAGGGGGCGCTGATCGGCCCCTCCATGATGCCGGGCGGCGAGGTCGAGGCCTATGAGCGCGTGGCGCCGATGTTCACCCGCATGGCGGCGCAGGTCGATGGCGAGCCCTGCTGCACCCATATCGGCCCGGACGGCGCCGGCCACTATGTGAAGATGGTGCATAACGGCATCGAATATGCCGACATGCAGCTGATCGCCGAGGCCTACGACCTCCTGAAGACCCTGCACGGCTTGGAGGCCCCCGCCATCGGCGAGATCTTCGCCGAGTGGAACAAGGGCGAGCTCGATTCCTACCTGATCGAGATCACCGCCGAGGTGCTGAAGAAGACCGACGCCGCGACCGGCAGGCCGCTGGTCGACCTCATCACCGACGAGGCCGAGCAGAAGGGCACCGGCCTGTGGACCTCGAAGTCGGCGCTCGATCTCGGCGTGCCGCTGACCGCCATTACCGAGGCGGTGTTCGCCCGCGTGCTGTCGAGCCGCCGTGGCCAGCGCATCGAGGCGGAAGGGCTGCTCACCCACGCCAAGCCGGCGGTGCCCCCGGCGACGCCTGAGGCCATCGAGGCGATCCGCGCCGGGCTCTACGCCTCGAAGATCGTCGCCTATGCCCAGGGCTTCCAGCAGCTGCAGGTGGCGTCCGAGGAATATGGCTGGAACCTGAAGCTCGGCGACCTCGCCACCATCTGGCGCGGCGGCTGCATCATCCGGGCGCGCTTCCTCAACCGCATCCGCGAGGCCTATGGCGACGGGGCATCAGTGTCGAGCCTGCTGTTCGAGCCGTATTTCCGCGAGGCGGTGCTCGCCGCCGAGCCGAAGTGGCGCAAGCTGGTGGGCGAGGCGGTGGCGGCGGGCGTGCCGACCCCGGCCTTCTCCTCGGCGCTCGCCTATTATGACGGGCTACGCCGCGCCCGTGGCCCGGCCAACCTCCTGCAGGGGCTGCGCGACTATTTCGGCGCCCACACCTATGGGCGGCTCGACAAGCCCGGCAAGTACCACACCCGCTGGGCGCAGGATGGTAACGAAGTGAAGGCGTGAGGGGAGGGGCGGACACTCTTCGCTCCCCTTTGTCGTCCAAGTGACTGCGGATAGAAAATATCTCAGTCCAAAGAAAAACGCCCCGATTTTCGTTTAGCTTTCTAAAAGAAAATCGGGGCGTCGGGGTGCCACTTTCCCTCTTTTGGTAGTATTAGCTTGCGAGGCAGCGGCGGCTTAATAGGCATTTCAGCTTCCAATGCTCCAACGCGGATATGGGTTGATTTGCTCATCGTTAGAGCGATGTATCTATTTACCCTCCAGGCAAAATCAGTCATTTCTAATATTGAATCGCAAATTCCGCGAAATTCTTTAAGGCTTATCGAGTATATTTTGTAATCAAACGGAAATTTTTTCCTGATGCTAGTAAAATGAAAATGTGTAGATCCCAAATGCCCATTTGCATGCATTGCGATATTTCTATTTTCTGTGCAGATGGAAAATCCTTTCTGAAAATGAATTAACAATTCTTTTATTTCTTTTTTTGTTTCCATCTCAGATGCTATTTGATATAGTATTTCTATTCTTTGATTATTATTTAGCGGAAATAGTAATTGGTTTAATATTTTTTCGGGAATTGCGGCTAAGTATCGTTCTATCAATCGAATGAGAGCGAGCTGAAGTCTGTCGTATCGAAGTGATAGCACTCCCAATGCTTCAAGGAAGTCGCGAGCTCCAGCTTCGCCCCACTCGTCTTTTGGCCAATCGGTCATCGTAATTCGCTTCAGTTTTCCCGCGAATCTCAAATCTGACCCTATCCTTCGAGGGCCGGGTCTCGCGAATAGTGCTTCCTATGACCGAGGCAATTGGGGGCGATCCAGCCCCTCACGCCGCGATGTACTGCGCGTCGGACTGGTCGAGGCGACGGCGCATCTGGGTGACCACCAGCGCCTCGTCGGGGGCGCAGTTCTCATAGGTCAGCCGCTCGCCGGTGCGGATCGGCTTCAGCACCCGCGCCTTCTCGGCGAGGCCGAGCGGCAGGGCGAAGCTGTCGCGCGCCTCGCGCCATTCCATCGCGAAGCCGCGATAATCGTACTCGCCGATCTTGCCCAGCACCTGTCCCACCGCGAGGTCGCGCTTGGCCACCGCCGTGCACTCGGCCACCGGATGGTCGAGCACCTCCATGTCCGGCCGGCCGTGCAGCACGGCGCGGACCGCCGACAGCGGCACTTCGAGGCTGGTGAGGTGATAGGGGCGCAGCAGCGCGAAGCACGGGCCCGGCCCCACCTTGAGGTCGGCCATGCGCTCCAACACGCGCGGGTGGCGCGGCTTCACCACGCAGAACACGCCCGGCGCCACGCCCTTGCCGATGGAATAGTCGACCACGCCGGAGCGCGAGAGGATGCCGCCATCCTCCCTGGTGCACAGCACCTGGGCGAGGTCTTCGCGGGTGGCCGCCGGGCCGTGCATGCCCGGCACGTCGGGGACGAGGCCGGTGGCATTGGCCAGCGCGGTCATCTCCACCATGGTCTTGGAGCCGTCGACGAACTCGACCAGCATGCGCGGGTTCATGTTGCGCGCCCGCGCCTCGGCCTCGAACTCGTCGGGGATGGCGTCGAACTTCAGCGGGTTGTTCTTGCCCTTGCCGGCGGCGACGATCTCGAAGCCGAGCGACTGGGCGAAGCCGATCAGCTCGATGGTGGCGGCCGGCTCGTCGCCGGCGGCGCCGGTGAGCACCACGCCGGCCTTGCGGGCCTCCTGCTTCAGCCAGCGGCCGATGGTGATGTCGGCCTCGACATTCAGCATCACCACGTGCTTGCCGTGGCGCATGGCGTCGAGCGCCACCTCGGTGCCGACATTGGGATTGCCGGTGGCGTCGATGACGACGTCGATGCGGCCGGCGGCGCAGAAGGCGCGGAAATCGTCGGTGATGGCGATCTGGCCGGCCTCGATGGCGCGGTCGACGGCGGAGGGGGTCGAGGCGGAGACGAGATCGCCACGCGCATGGCCGGCCATCAGCGCCGCGTCGATGGCGGCCTGGCCATCGATCTCCGAGATCGCGCCGATGCGCACGCCCGGCATCAGCGCCACCTGCACCACGAGATCGGTGCCCATCTGCCCGGCGCCGGCGAGGCCGATGGTGACCGGGCCATGCGCCTCGGTCCACCGCTCCAGTTCGGCGGCGAGACCCGACCGCGCGATCCTGTTATCGACGTACATGGCAAACTCCCGGGGCGGCGCGGCTTGAGCCGCACATCAGCGCCCTTCGGTTACCCGACATTTGTTCCGTGTCAAATGCGGATGTGACTTTCGCGCTCAGAAATGCGCACCCGCTGCCGTCAGGACACGTGCCGCCGTGGCCTCGTCGGTGATGAACACGGTGGGACGGAGCAGTCGCAGGGCACCGAGAATGGCGTCCGTCTTGCCCGGTCCGCCGGAGGTGAGGATGCGCTGCGGCGTGGCGCACAGCGTCTCCAGCGGGATCGACATCACCCGCGAATTGATGGGGTGGTCGACCGGGCGGCCCTCTATGTCGATGAAGTTATAGGCGATGTCGCCGACCGCGCCAGCCGCCACCAGCGTTTCCCAATCCGCCGGCGAGAAGAAGCCGAATCGCAGCGAGGTGCTGGTCTCCTCCATCTCGCCGACGCTGAGCACCACCGCGTCCATTTCACGCGCCCGGCTGTAGACGTTGGACAGGCCGCAGCGCTCGATCAGCGCCCGCTTGGTCTCGATGCTGTCGACGATGGCCGGGGCGGCGATTAGGTGGCAGTCGGCCTGGAACAGCCGCGACAGCTGCCAGGCGAATTCGGAGGGGTTGTACTGCTTGGCCTTGGTGATGCCGCCCAGCAGCGACACCACCGACAGGTTGCTGACCGGCTTCTCGTCGATGAAGCCCAGCGCGCGCATCAGCGTGCGGCCCCAGCCGAAGCCGATGGTCATGTCCGAGCGGATCAGCTCGGAGATGAACTGGCCGGTGGCGGCGCCGATGGCGTGGGTGGCGTCGGCGTCCGGGCCGGAGACCGGCGCCACGATGGCCTCCTTGAGGCCGAAGGTCTTCTGCAGCCCCATTTCGAGGCGCGGCAGCTCGGCGATCTCGCGCGACAGCGAGATCTTCACCTCGTTGAGACTGCGGGCATCGGCGAGCAGGCGCACCACGGTGACGCGGCCGATGTCCAGCGCCTCGGCGATGGCGCTCTGCGTCATGCCCTCGACGTAATACATCCAGGCGGCGCGCAGCCGCAGCCGCGCCGAGCGCCGGCCGGTGGCGCTGAGGCCGGCATAGGCGTCGATGGAGGAGGGGGCGTTGCTCGCTTTCGCCTCGCCTTCTGACATATGTCCTCATTCTCCTTCGCGCTGCCCCGGATGCTATAGAGGAGCGGCCCGGCATCTTCAAATGCCGCCCGCAGGGCGGGTGCGATTTCCGCCCGGCGGAAAAACCGGGGACGATCGCCGACAATCGGCGGCGCGGCGCGTCGAATAAGCGAAATCCCGCTTGAGGTACTCTCGGATCGGAGGCAGAGTCCGCCTCCATGCCCGACACCTCAGAGAAGCTGAAGCTCGACGATTTCCTGTGTTTCGCCGTCTATTCGGCGAACCACGCGTTCAACCGCGTCTACAAGCCGCTGCTGGACCGGCTGGGTCTCACCTACCCGCAATATCTCGCCATGGTGACGCTGTGGGCGCAGGACGGTCTCACCGTCGGGCAGATCGGCGACAGGGTGCTGCTGGAGACCAACACGCTGACCCCGCTGTTGAAGCGGCTGGAGATCGCCGGGCTGGTGCGCCGGGTGCGCGACGCCCAGGACGAACGGCAGGTGCGCATCTATCTCACCGAGAAGGGGCGCTCGCTGAAGGCCGAGGCGCTGGCGGTGCCGAAGGAGATGGGCATCTGCCTTGCCCGCGACCGCCAGGCGGTGGAGCGGCTCACCGGCGAACTCGCGGCGCTGCGCGACACGCTGCTCGCCAAGGTGAAGAGCTGAGCCTCGGTGAAGAGCTGAGTGTCACGCGGCGGTGTCGGCGGGCGCGGCGACCGGCGCCTCCAGCGGCAGGCCGCTGCCGCCCTCGATAAAGCGGCGGTGCCGGCCGATCTGCTCGGCGAGGAAATCGAGAAAGGCGCGCACCCGCGGCGAATGGCGCAGGTCGGGATGGGTCAGCAGCCACAGATCGGCGGCGAATTCAGGTACCGGCGGGGTCAGCCGCACCAGTGAGGGGCGGGCATCGCCGATCATGCAGGGGATGTGGCCGATGCCGAGCCCGGCCTCCACCGCCTCGGCGAGGCCCAGTACGGTGTTGACGCGGTAGCCGAGATTTTCCGGCGGCACGTGCTTCTCGACATATTTGACCGCCTTGAGCGCCCCCATGGTCTCGCCGAGCGCCACCCAGTTGCAGCGGTGCAGGCTCGCCTCGTCCACCGCCGCCGGGTCGGGGAAATCCTCCGCCCGCCCGTACAATGCCCAGGCGATGCGGGCGAGGCGGCGGCCGACCAGGTTCTCCGGCGGGTTGTCGGTGGCGCGGATGGCGACGTCGGCGTCGCGCCGCGACAGGTTCAGCGCCTGGTTCGACAGCACGATGTCGAGCTGCACCTGCGGGTAGCGGGCGCGGAAATCCGCCATCATCGGGATCAAGAGGTGGATGAGCAGCGAATCCGGCGTGGTGATGCGCAACTCGCCGCAGGGCGCCGGCTCGCGCCCGGCGATGCGCCGGCCGGTGGAGGTGATCTCGTCGTCGAGCCGTTGCGCCAGCGCCACCAGCTCCTCGCCGGCGGGAGTGAGCGCGTAGCCGGTGCGGTGGCGCTCGAACAAGGTGGTGCCGAGCGCCTCCTCGATCTGCTTCAGCCGCCGGAACACGGTGGAGTGGTTGACGCCGATCTGCGCCGCCGCCGCCGGCAGGCCCTTGGCATCCGCGACCGCCTTGATCAGGCGGAAATCGTCCCAAGCGAGATTCTTGAACGGATCGGCCATGGCGGGTGCCCTCATTGCAACGCACCCTACATATCAGCAGAGCGTAGATTGCGTCAATGCAATTGAAATGACGTGGCAAGCCGGAGTTGCGGGCATATTTGTAGTGCCACGAGAGGGCGCCGACACAAACCCCAGCGGCGCACCGGAGAGGGCAAGACCATGATCCGCAACGGCATCCACCACGTCACCGCGATCGCCGGCAACGCGCGTCGCAACGTCGAGTTCTATACCCGCACCCTCGGGCTGCGGCTGGTGAAGAAGACCGTCAACTTCGACGATCCCGGCACCTACCACTTCTATTATGGCGACGAGGTCGGCTCGCCCGGCACCATCCTCACCTTCTTCCCGTGGGACCATGTGGCGCCCGGCCGGCTCGGCATCGGCGAGACGCAGGAGACCGCATTCCGTGTGCCGGAGGCCTCGATCGGCTACTGGACGCACCGCTTTACCGACAAGGGCGTCGCCTACCAGGCGCCGGTGAAGCGCTTCGGCCAGACCGTGCTGAGCTTCAAGGACCCGCACGGCATGCGCCTCGCGCTGATCGGCGTGGCCGGCAGCGAGAACGAGCCGGCCTGGCTCGGCACCGACGTGCCGGCCGAGCACGCGATCCGCGGCTTCCACTCGGTGAACCTGCTGCTCGCCGAGGCGGCGCCCACCGGCGCCATCCTCACCGACGTGCTCGGCTTCAAGGAGGTCGGCCGCGAGGGTTCGCTGGTGCGCTTCCAGGCGGAGGGCACCGAGATCGGCGGCATCGTCGACATCCATGAGGCCGGCGGCTTCCTGCCGGCCCGCATGGGCGGCGGCTCGGTGCACCACATCGCCTTCCGTGCCGCCGACGACGCGGCCGAGTTCGAGATGGTGAAGAAGCTTCAGGAGAACCACGGCATCCGCACCACCGAGCAGAAGGACCGCAACTACTTCCGGTCCGTCTACTTCCGCGAGCCTGGCCACGTGCTGTTCGAGATCGCCACCGACGTTCCCGGCTTTGCCGCCGACGAGCCCGTGGCCCATCTCGGCGAGGCGCTGAAACTGCCGGACTTCCTGGAGAGCCGCCGCGCCAATATCGAGGCGGTGCTGCCGGACGTCGCCTGACCTCGTCTCCCCTGCCTTGCCCCGCCTCCCCCCGGAGGCGGGGCCTTCCTTCACCTTCGCACGACAGGAGGCTCACATGAACGCCGATCCTCGCGTCGCCGCCTCTCACGCGGCCGCTTCCACCCCGAGCTTCATCCACCGCTATGTGCCCGCCACCGCGCCGGGCCGGCCGCCGATCCTGCTGCTGCACGGCACCGGCGGCAGCGAGGACGACCTGCTCGGCCTCGGCGAGCGGGTGGCGCCGGGTTCCGCGTTGATCTCGCCGCGCGGCAAGGTTCGTGAGGGCGGGGCCAACCGCTTCTTCCGCCGCTTCGCCGAAGGGCTGTTCGACGAGGAGGATCTTGTCGCACGTACCCACGAGCTGGCCGATTTCATCGCGGCGATCCGCGCGCAGGAAGGCTTGCCGGCGCCGGTGGCGGTCGGCTTCTCCAACGGCGCCAACATCGCTGCGTCGATGCTGCTGCTACGCCCGGAGGTGCTGGCCGGCGCGGTGCTGCTGCGGGCAATGTCGCCATTCCGCGCGCCGCCCGAGGCGACGATCCCCGGCACGCCGGTGCTGTTGCTCTCCGGCGATGCCGACCCGATCGTGCCGGCGGAGAACGCCGCCCGCCTCGCCGCCACGCTGAAAGGCGCCGGCGCCGAGGTGACGCATCAGGTGCTGCCGACCGGCCACGGCCTGTCCTCGCCGGATCTCAGCCTGACGCATCGTTTCCTCGCCGGGCTTTCCGCCCCGGCGGCGTGACCGGATTCCCTCTCCCCACGCGGGAGAGGGAACATCCGCGTGTGCGGGCCCGCCTCGCCTCCGCACCATGGAACCGGCGCGGCCTCGTGTGAATTGCCGGTATGCCGCGGCTTTATCCCCGGCGCCGCCCCTATTATGGTCCGGGTGACGGACCGTGATGGCCGACGGGTGACGGGTTCAGGAGGCGACCATGCGGTGGGAAGATTTCCGGCGCAGCGACAATGTCGAGGACCGGCGCGGCAGCGGCGGCTTCGGCGGTGGCGGAGGCAGGATCCCCGGCGGACGCGGCGGGCTTGGCATTGGCGGGCTGATCATCGTCGGCCTCATCGCCTGGGCGACCGGCATCAACCCGGCGCTGCTGATCGGCGGCGCCGAGATCCTGATGGGTGGCGGCAGCGGCCAGAGCCAGCAGCAACAGACCCAGCCCCAGACCACCAGTCGCAGCGCGCCGCAGGACCAGCTCGGCCAGTTCGCCAGCGCCGTGCTCGCCCAGACCGAGGATGTGTGGACCGAGATCTTCAAGCAGCAGGGCAAGACCTACAAGGATCCCGGCATGGTGCTGTTCTCCGGCTCCACCCGCTCGGGCTGCGGCGCCGCGCAATCGGCGATGGGCCCGTTCTATTGCCCGCTCGACCAGAAGGTCTATCTCGATCTCTCCTTCTTCCAGGAGATGAAGACCCGCTTCCGCGCCTCGGGCGACTTCGCCGCCGCCTATGTGATCGCGCATGAGGTCGGCCACCATGTCGAGAACCAGATCGGCCTGCTTTCCAAGGTGCAGGAGCGCCAGCGCCAGGTGTCGCGCGCCGAGGCCAACCAGCTCTCCGTGCGCGTCGAGCTGATGGCCGACTGCCTTGCCGGCGTGTGGGCCAATCACGCCGATGCGCGCTTCAAGATCCTCGAGGACGGCGACATCGAGGAGGCGCTGAACGCCGCCTCGGCGATCGGCGACGACCGGCTGCAGAAGCAGTCGCAGGGCTATGCGGTGCCGGACAGCTTCACCCACGGCACCTCGGCGCAGCGCGTCAGCTGGTTCAAGCGCGGGCTGCAATCCGGCTCGCTGCAGCAGTGCAACACCTTCGGCAACGGCAATTTGTGACGCGGGACGGGGGCTGGATTGCCGGCTCATCCCGCCGCTGGTAGCGGCAATATCTGAGAAGGGACGGGCCGGATCGCCGGCCCATTCCGCCGCTGGTAGCGGCAATATCTGAGAAGGGACGGGCCGGATTGCCGGCCCGTCGGCGCCGCCGGGCCTCGAAACCGCGTGACGGCGTCCACATATCGGTGTCCCCGTCGCTTCCGAGGTTGTTTCCATGTCCCAGCCGACGCCTGCCGCCGAGCGGCCCTTCGTGCCGCTCGCCATCGCGGTGCTGACCGTCTCCGATACCCGCACCCCGGCCGACGACCGCTCCGGCGACACGCTGGCGGCCCGCATCGAGGCGGCCGGCCATCGCCTCGCCGACCGCGCCATCGTGCCTGATGATGTCGAGGCGATCCGCGCCCGCGTCGGTGCCTGGATCGCCGATGCCGGCATCGACGTGGTGATCACCACCGGCGGGACCGGCTTCACCGGCCGCGACGTGACGCCCGAAGCGCTGGAGCCGCTGTTCGAGAAACGGATGGAGGGCTTCTCCACCGTGTTCCACATGGTGTCCTTCGCCAAGATCGGTACCTCGACGCTGCAAAGCCGGGCGACGGCAGGGGTGGCCAACGCCACCTACATCTTCTGCCTGCCGGGCTCGCCGGGCGCCTGCCGCGACGGCTGGGACGAGATCCTCGTCAAGCAACTCGACATCCGCCACCGGCCCTGCAATTTCGTCGAGATCCTGCCCCGGCTCGACGAGCACCTGAAGCGCGACAAGGCGAAGAGCTGAGGCAAGGCCGGGGGCGAGGAGGCAGGTCGCGCCCGCCTATTCCATCGGCAGCAGCATCTGCGAGCGCAGCATGACGAGGCGTCGCCGCCCGATGCGGCCGAGCAGCCGCGCCGCCGCCCTGCCGCCGTCCTCGTGGCGGCCGAGCCGCTCGTAGAGGCGCTGGTGAAGCAGCAGGCCCTGTTCGGGCCGTGGGCGTCCGGTCACCATCTGCCGGAGCGCCGCCGCGCTCTCCTGCAGCCGCGGGCCGAAGCCGAAGCCGTCGAGCGCCAGACGGAAGCTTGCGGCGTGCCGATCGGCGGCGCCCGAGCGCTCGGCCTGGTCGATGAAGCTGCGCACCTCGCGCGTCCAGCCTTCCTGCAGCAGCCCCACCGGTTCGATGAACATCAGCCACGGTCCGCGCGCTGCCTCAGCACCGATGCGCAGCCGGACGCCGACATCGGCCGGCCCGGCGAGATACTCGCAGCCCGCCGCATCGGCGACCTCAGCGGTTTCATTGGAACCCTGCGCGCTGCCATCGACCAGCAACACCTCGCGCACCAGCCCGACCGCGGCGCCGGGCACCAGCGCCGCCAGGGTCGGTATCAGCAGGCCGCCCGACTCGCGCGTCGGAATCACCACCGAGATCACGCGGCCGGCCCATCCCTCTTCCTGCGCCGGCATCGATCCGGTCGCTGTTCCCCACCGCCAGCGCCCGGAGGCGACGTGCGGCAAACCCTTGACGTGCCTACAGCACAAGGGGGGAGAGGTGAAGCCGGCGCCTCGATGTTTTTACATGATGTTCTTGATATGTTCTTATGTCCGCGCTAGCTTGAGGGCATGGAACGCCGCATCGTCGCCCCGACCGATCCCTCAGCCGCCCTCCGGTCGCCGGCCGACCCGAAGCATCTCGGGCGGCTGGCGGAGGAGCGGCGCGCCCGCCGCGCGGCGGAAGACAAGGCGGCGCGGCGCGATCTCGACGCCGTCTCCGACATCGACATGCCGGTGGCGGGCGACGGCGGCACCGTTGCGGTGGAGGCCGAGCGGCGGCGCGGGCGCGGCGCGTCCTCCAACGCAGCCGGCCGTTTCGAGCCGCATGCGCGCGAGGCCTTCGACGATGGCTGGCAGAGCCTCGACGAACTGCCGGCCTTCAAGACCACGGTGACGGCGGAGAAGGCCCGCACCATCATCACCCGCAACACGTCCCCCGATGTCGGCTTCGACCGCTCGATCAATCCCTATCGCGGCTGCGAGCATGGCTGCGTCTACTGCTTCGCCCGGCCGACCCATGCCTATCAGGGCTATTCCGCCGGGCTCGACTTCGAGACCAAGCTGTTCGCGAAGCCGGACTCGCCGGAACTGCTCGCCAAGGAGCTCTCGAAGCCCGGCTACGAGCCGCGCACCATCGCGCTCGGCATCAACACCGACAGCTACCAGCCGATCGAGAAGGAATGGCGGCTGACCCGGCGCATCCTCGAAGTGCTCAGCGATTTCGGCCATCCGGTCGGCATCGTCACCAAGTCGGCGCTGATCCTGCGCGACCTCGACATTCTCGCGCCGATGGCCGAGCGCGGGCTGGTGAAGGTGGCGCTGTCGGTGACCTCGCTCGACCACAAGCTGGCGCGGGTGATGGAGCCTCGTGCGGCGACGCCGATGCGGCGCATCGAGACGATCCGCCGGCTGTCCGAGGCCGGGGTGCCCACCGCGGTGCTGGCGGCGCCGATGATCCCGGCGATCAACGATTCCGAGCTGGAGCGCATCCTCGACGCCGCCGCCGCCGCCGGGGTGGGCGAGGCCGGCTATGTGATGCTGCGCCTGCCGCTGGAGATCCGCGACCTGTTCAAGGAATGGCTGCTGGCGAATTTTCCCGACCGCTACCGCCATGTGCTGTCGCTGGTGAAGGAACTGCACGGTGGCAAGGAATATGACGCCCAGTTCGGCCAGCGCATGAGCGGTTCCGGTCCCTATGCCTGGACGGTGGCGCGGCGCTTCGAGATTGCCACCCAGCGGCTGGGGCTGAACCAGCGCAGCGTGCGGCTCACCACCCGGCATTTCCGTCGCCCGCCCCGCCGGGGGGAGCAATTGTCGCTGTTCGGCGAGGCGGGGTGAGCGGCGACCGGCGCAGTCGGCGAAGGTGGATAGCCGGCCGGTCGGGGTGGGGCAGTGGCGGCGTGAAGAAGGTGTCGATGGCTTCGGCCTCGGCGGGCATTCGGATGTCGGGGGCGGTGGAGCAGGTCGGTAGCTGTCCAGGCCGTCGGTCGCCCGTGCTGCCAACGGGCGTGCCGTGGGGTGGCGTCGAGCGGGCTAGTTGTCGGCTTCGGTCTCGGCGGGCAGCGGGGCTGCGGCGCGGGTGTCGGTGGAGGCCGTCGGCAGTCGCCCATGCCATCGGTCGCCATGCCATCGGTCGTCCATGCCGTCGCTGGCCCGTACCCTCGCTGGCTTATGCCGTCGCTCGGTCCGTCGCGAACCGAACTGCCATTCACCAGTCGTGGGGTCGGGCAACCAGGGCGGCGGAACCGGGCGGTGGGCCGGGCATTGGAAGCGGCAAGGCGGAGAACATGCTGCCAATAGCTGACAGGAGCGGGAGGCAGTCTGTCGTGCGGGCCGTTCCCTCGGCGAAGGATGTGGAGCGGTCCGGCATGTGCAGGCGTCGCGGTGGGGAAACGCCGTGGTTGAGAACGCGGCGGCGGCAAGCGCGAGGAGGAGAGGACGATGGGTGTGGTCGATCGAATTACGGGGGCTGACAGTCGGAGGGAGGCCGGGGACGGCGCGCTGCCGCTGGCGCTCTCGCTGGTGACGCTGGGCGTCGCGGATCTCGCAAGGGCGTCGGCGTTTTACGAGGCGATGGGCATGGTGCGGCGCGACCGGGCGACAACCGGCGTGGCGTTCTACCAGGCCGACGGACACCGGCAACCCGGCGCCGGCGGGGTGGTGCTGGCGCTCTATCCGCGCCACGAGCTTGCCGCCGATGCCGGCGTGATCCCCGGCCGTGCCGGCAGCTTCGGCGGCATCGCGCTCGCCTGCAACCGGCCGAGCCGGGCGGAGGTCGACGCGACGCTGTCCAAGGCGGTAGCGGCGGGCGGCCGGGCCTTGCGCCCGGCGCAGGAAACCTTCTGGGGCGGCTATTCCGGCTATGTCGCCGATCCCGACGGCTTTCCTTGGGAGGTCGCCTACAATCCCGGCTTCGCGCTTGATGCCGAGGGGCGGGTGGTGCTGCCCGAGTGAGGGTAGGGCGGCAGATCCTGTCGCGCGGTGGCGACGATCTGTCAGGAGGATCCGTCAGCCGGACGGCACGAGGAGGCGCGACACATCGAGCCGGATCGGGGTGAGGGCGGTGTTGGCGGTGGCGATCAACCCGCCACAGGGCGGCTCAGGGCGGCGCTCCACGGGGCCGATCGCGTGTCGATACGCCGGGTGTCATTGATGGCGCGCCGCCACGTCGGCGTCGCCGCCGATGGGCAGGGATCTGTCGGACGCGGCGACCCGCCGGTCTGACGGTACGAGGAGGCGCGATACATCGAGCCGAATCGGGGCGAGGGCGGCGTCGGCGTCGGCGTCGGCGATCATCCCGCTACGGAGCTGTGCTACCCAGAGCGGCTCTGCACGGGTCGCGATCGCGCGTCGATACGCCGGGCGCCATGGTGGCGCGCCGCCACGCCACCGCCGCCGCCGATGGGCGGCGACCCGCCGGTCTAACGGCACAAGGAGGTGCTGCACATCGAGCGGGATCGGGGCAAGGGCGACGCCGGCGATCATCTCGCTACGGGGGGAGGCTCTCAACAGGGAGGCTCTCCACGGGTGGATCTTGTGCCGATATGCCGGGCGTCATGATGGCAGGCCGCCACGTCGGCGTCGCCAGGACGTTGCCGGCCGATGGACACATATCCGCCGGAGGCGGCGACGGCATCGCCGACCCGCCACGTCGCCGACGCCCCGCCCGTATGACGCCTGTGTCACTGCCACTGCCGGAAGGGCGATCAGGCGTGTCTGCGATCTCTTGTAGGGACGCGTACGCCCAAACCGGTGCGGCGAAACCCCCCGGAGCGGGCGCCGACGGGAGGCACGGCGTATCGGCGCCGGGATTCCGGCGCCCGCCAGCGCTCTCCCGCGCCGTGCCTCAGTTGGCGCCGAGCAGCGGCGCCAGTTCCTTGTCCAGCTCTTCCGGGCTGATGGCGCCCGGCACCTTCTTGCCGTTGATGTAGAAGGTCGGGGTCGAATCGACGCCGAAATCGTCGGCGCCGCGCTTGGCGGTCTGGTCGATCTCGCCGGCGAGCTTGGCATCGGAGAGGCAGGCGTTGAACTGCTGCTCGGTCATGCCGCTCTGCTTGGCGATGGCGAGAAGCGCCTGCGCCGGGTTGTTGGTGAAGGCCCAGTTCTTCTGGTTGTCGAACAGCGTGTCAACCATCGGGTAGTACTTCCCCTCGCCGGAGCAGCGCGCCAGCATGAAGGCGGCCTTGGCGACGATGTCGAGCGGGAATTCGCGCAGCACGAAGCGCACCTTGCCGGTGTCGATGTACTTTTCCTTCAGCACCGGCCAGGTGGTGGCGTGGAAATGCGCGCAGTGGCCGCAGGTCATCGAGGCGTATTCGACGATGGTGACCGGCGCGTCCGCCTTGCCGAGCCACTGGTCCGGCAGCGGGCCGGCCTCGAGCAGCTTGGCGGCGTCGACCGTCTGCGCGTCGGCCTGGCCGATGAAACCGAGCTCGCCAAGGCCGAGCCCGCGCGGGCCGGAGAGCGCCAGCAGCGCCGCCGCGGTGAGAAGGGCGGTGCCCGTGCCTTCGAGGAAGCGGCGGCGGTCGATCATGAGTCTCTCCAGATCGGAGGCGGCCGCTGCGGCCGCCCGAACAAAGCATGCGCGTACAGCGAGCCTGCGATCATGGCAACGGTACGGCAGCCGGGCATTTGGTCACTGCTGCGTGAAGCTTTTGCGCGTTTTCCAACGCTCGGCCGCCCGATGTCAGCTCCGGCCGCGATCCCGCGCCACCAGCGCGCCGAGCCGGGCCAGCGCGGCGGCCAGCGCCGGATCCTCGAAATCGCCGAACCGGCCGATGCGCGCGCCGACGCGGGCGCATTCCTCGGCGCCTGGCTCCTCGCGCCGCCGGCGGGGACGGACGAGCGAGGGCACCGGTCCCTGCTTCAGGCTGAGCCGGCCGATGCAGCGCCAGCCGAAATAGCGGTTCACCCGCTCGATCACCACCGGCGCCAGATGCTGCAATTCGATGGCGTAGCCGCCCTCCACCCGCACATGCAGCACGCCGGGCTCCTCGCTCTCCGGCCGCGAGGGCCAGGCGAGCTTGATCGGCTGCGCACGGCAGGCGAGGTCGTCGCCGATGATGTCCGCCCAGCGGGTGACGATCTCCACCGAGGCGAGGCCGCGCTGCTTGCAGCTCGCCGCGATGGTCGCGTCGATGAGGTCGGCTAGCGGCTTGGGATGGGAGCGGGGCGGCATGGCGGTCAGCTGAAGCGGGCTCGAGGAGGTCGGGGAACGACGACCGGCTCGTGCGAGCCGGATAGGCTGTGGGCGGCGGTGCGTGCGGGCTTGCCGGGGGCGATGCCGGCGCCCACCTTGGGCGGACATCCGAGGGAGCTTCCGCACCGCACCCATGCCCGCACGCGCGAGCCTAGCATCCGTTTCGCCGCCGACAAAGCCGGCCGGCCCCGGCCGGGGCGTCGTCGCCCTCGCCGCGCCGGATCCGCGCGCGCTGCTGCGCTGGTACGACCGGCATCGTCGCGAGCTGCCCTGGCGCGCCCCGCCCGGCGTGCGGCAGGACCCCTACAAGGTGTTCCTGTCCGAGATCATGCTGCAGCAGACCACGGTGGTGACGGTGCAGCCCTATTACGCCGCCTTCCTCGCCCGCTGGCCCTCGGTGACGGCGCTGGCGGCGGCGAGACTGGAGGAGGTGCTCTCCGCCTGGGCCGGGCTCGGCTATTATGCCCGCGCCCGCAACCTGCACGCCTGCGCCCGCGCGGTGGCCGGCGAGCATGGCGGGCGCTTCCCGGACAGCGTCGAGGGCCTGCTCGCCCTGCCGGGCGTCGGGCCCTATACCGCCGCCGCCATCGCCTCCATCGCCCATGAGCGCCGGGCGGCGCCGGTGGACGGCAATTGGGAGCGGGTGGTCGCCCGGCTGTTCGCGGTAGAGGAGGCGCTGCCCAAGGCGAGGAAGCAGCTGCGCGCGCTCGCCGAGACGCTGCTGCCCGCCGCCCGCTTCGGCGATTTCGCGCAGGCGATGATGGATCTCGGCGCCACAGTCTGCACGCCGAGGAAGCCGGCCTGCATCCTCTGCCCCTGGCGGGAGAACTGCGCGGCGCAGGCGGCTGGCAACCCGGAAGCCTACCCGGTCAAGGCGGCCAAGGCGGCGCGGCCGACGCGGCGCGGCGTCGCCTTCCTCGCCGTGCGGGCGGATGGCGCGGTGCTGCTGCGCACCCGGCCGGAAAAGGGGCTGCTCGGCAGCATGACCGAGGTGCCCTCGACGCCGTGGCAGGAGGATGAAACCGCCGATCCCGCGCGCCATGCACCGCTGAAGGCGCAATGGCAGGCGCTCAATGCCGGGGTGAGCCACGTGTTCAGCCATTTCGCGCTGGAGCTCGCGGTGTGGCGGGCCCGGCTGCCGGCCGGCACCCCGGCCCCCGCTGGCCATCGCTGGGTGAAACCGGCGGGCTTTCCGGCGGAGGCCTTTCCCAGCGTAATGGTCAAGGTATTGGAGTATCTCGAATAATTTGTCTGTGGATTCGAACCTCCGTGCCGCTTGCGCGTTATCGCCTCGGCCCGCGCGGGTTGCGGGCGATCAGGAGACCATGACCATGCGTAGTGCAATGGACAAGGGCAGAGGCCACGCCCGCGAATCGTCGGGCCAGGCCAAGCATGCCGCCGGCAAGATGGCGGAGACGAAGAACATGGAAGCCGAGGGCCGGACCCAGGAGACGAAGGGCGAGGGCCACAAGGCCATGGGCAAGGAGAAGGACGCGGCGAAAAAGCCCGCCCATCACTGAGCCGGTCAACGTGACCAATGAAGGGGCCGCCGAGAGGCGGCCTTTTCATTTTGCGGGCGCCGCCGCGGTCGGCCACCCGGCCGGGGCTGCCCGCGCGCGGCAGCGTTCGCGTGGGTTGCCGTTCGTGCGCGCTGCGGCTCAGGCCGACAGCCCGATATGGGCCGGCAGGGCGGCGATCCGTGCCATCCAGCCGACGATGCCGGGATAGAGCGCGAGGTCGTAGCCGCCTTCCTCCGCGGTGTGGGTGTAGGCGTAGAGCGCGATGTCGGCGAGGCTGAGGGCGTCGCCCGCCAGCCAGTCATGCCCGGCGAGCCGGGTTTCCATCACGGTGAGTGCCCGGTTTCCGGCGTCGAGCAGCTGGGCGAGCCGCTCGGGTGTCGCCAGATGCCGGCGCTCCTCATAGACGAACAGCGCCCGGCGCACGGCGATGGCCGGCTCGTGGCTGTACTGCTCGAAGAACAGCCATTCATACATCTTGGCGCGGTCATAGGAATCGGCCGGCACCAGCGCCGAGCCCTCCGCCAGATACAGCATGATGGCGTTGGATTCGGCGAGGAAGCGGCCGTCGGCAAGTTCGATGGTCGGCAGCTTGCCGATCGGGTTCTTGGCGAGGAAGCCGGGGCTGCGGGTCGAGCCGTCGCGCGAGGACATGGTGACGCGCCTGAGCGGCCGGCCGAGATGGGCGGCGGCCAGCCGGACCTTGTAGCTGTTGCCGGAGTCCGGCATGTCGTAAAGCGTGATCATCGGCTGGCCCCCCGGTTGCGGCGGGAAGCTTAGAGGCCTTTCCGATCGGGCGGAACGTCCGATCGACAAGAAGGTGCTCTCAAGTCAATGGGCTGGGAGCCCAACGCTATTCCGCCGCCATCGCCATTTCCGAGCGCACCACCGCGCGCAGGCTGTCGATCGGCTTCAGCCCCTCGCGGGTCTCGATGTGCCAGTAGGTCCAGCCATTGCAGGCCCCCGCGCCCTGCGCCACCGCGCCGGCGCGGTGGATCGAGCCGACCATGCCCAGCCCCGGCGCGGTCTCCACCGACAGCGTGCCGTCGGCGCGCACCATCGCCTTCACCTGCGCTCGCGCATCGGTGAGCAGCGTGCCGGGCGTCACCAGCCCGCGCTCCACCAGCGAGGCGAAGGCCACGCGCGGCGCCTCGCGGGCCGAGGGAGCCGGGGCGAGCGCCGCCTCGGGCAGCGGCTCGGCGGCATCGACCCGCGCCTGCGCCGCCTCGGCATAGCCGGGATCGCGCTCGATGCCGATGAAATGGCGGCGCAGCTTCTTGGCTACCGCCGCCGTGGTGCCGGAGCCGAGGAACGGGTCGAGCACCACGTCGCCGGGCTTGGAGGCGGCGAGCAGCAGCCGCGCGATCAGCGCCTCCGGCTTCTGGGTCGGGTGCAGCTTGTGGCCGTCGGCGTCCTTCAGCCGCTCGCCGCCCGAGCAGATCGGGAACAGCCAGTCGGAGCGCATCTGCACGTCCTCGTTGGCGGCCTTCATCGCCTCGTAATTGAAGGTGTAGCCGCGGGCGTTCGGCTCGCGCGCCGCCCAGATCAGCGTCTCGTGCGCATTGGTGAAGCGCCGGCCGCGGAAATTCGGCATCGGGTTGGTCTTGCGCCAGACGATGTCGTTGAGGATCCAGAAGTCGAGGTCCTGCAGCATCGAACCGACGCGGAAGATGTTGTGGTAGGAGCCGATCACCCACAACGTGCCGGTCGGCTTCAGCACCCGACGCACGGCGAGCAGCCAGGCGCGGGTGAAGGCGTCATAGGCCTGGAAACTCTCGAACTGGTCCCAGGCGTCGTCCACCGCGTCGACCCGGCTTTCGTCCGGCCGCTTCAGTTCGCCCTGGAGCTGGAGATTATAGGGCGGGTCGGCGAAGACGAGGTCGACCGACTTGGCCGGCAGCCGCGACAATTCGGCGATGCAGTCGCCGTTGAGGATGGTATCGAGCGGCAGGGCGTCGGCCGACGCCGCCCGGGAGGCGCGGGGGACGGAGCGGGAGGCGAGGCGGGGAAGGGCCTCGACGGCCTCGGCCTTCGGCACGACTTTCATGAAACGGCACCCGACGCTTGAACGCAGACTGGAACGCAACAGCACGCGTCCACAATCTCCGCTGTTCAGGGTAAAGAGCGGGTAAAAGGTTCCGATTGGATTTTACGCAAATGGGCGCCACCCCCTCCCATTGGCATGGCGACGGCCTCGGCGCCCGCTCCATGCGCTTCGCGCTGACGGTGATGGCGCCGATCTCGGTCGCCCTGACATTCGGCGTCGATGTGTGGCTGGTCTACGCGATGATCACCGGCATCCTCGCCTTCACGCTCGATACCGGCGGGCCGGCGCTGCCGCGACTGGGCTGGATGGGAGCGGCCGGCGTCATCGTGGTGGCGGGCACCGGGCTCGGCACGCTGGCGGCCGGCCAGCCGGTGGCGATCATGGCCGGCTTCGCGCTGGCCGGCGTCTCCTATGCGCTGGTGGAGAGCCTCGACGACACGCTGGCGGCCGGTGCCCGCTTCCTGTGCCTCACCTTCGCGGTCGGCGCGCTCTATACGCCGCTGGAGGCGCGCGACGTCGGCGTGGTCGCGGGCTTTGTAGGCTACGCTTGGCTGGTGTCGCTGTTCTGGGACGCGCTTGGCGGCGGGCTGCGCGCCTCGACGGCGCCGGCGCTGCGCGAGATCTATGCGCGATTGCGGGCCACCGAGCGGCAGCGCTGGATGTTCGCGCTCGCCGTCGCCATCACCATTCCGCTCGCCTATCTCGCCAGCCATGCGCTGGGGCTGCGCCATCCCTATTGGGCGCTGATCGCGGTGGTCATCGTGCTGCGGGCGGATGCGCTGTCGAGCCGCCGGCTGATCGGGCAGATGCTGCTCGGCACCGCGCTCGGCATCGTGGCGGCGCTGCTCTACGGCCTCGGCGCCACGGAATTGCGCCGGCGCGGCCTCGACCTGCCGCAACACTCGCTGCTGCTGGTCGGCATGGCGATGGCGGCGCTACTGCGCTGGCCGTTTCAGCAGCTCAGCGGCATGCTCGGCACCGCCGCGCTCACCGCCTTCATCATGCTGTTCCTGGAGGTGATCGCCGGCACGGTGGGCGGCGCCGCCACCGCCATGGCGGAGCGGCTGATCGATGTCGCCATCGGCTGCGGCTTCGCCCTGCTGGCCCTCGGCATCGACCGGCTGGGCCAGCGCGGTCTCGCGCGGCTGCGGCCGCCCTAGTCGTACGCGCCTAGTCGTACGCGACGCTCAGGGTGCCAGGCTCAGGGCACCAGCCATAGCACCGGCAGCCAGCCGGCGGCCTGCGCCATCTCGATGCCTTCGGCGAGCGGGATGGCGGCGAGGAACACGCAGGCATCGATGAAGGTCTGCATCACCATACGCGGGCGGATTTCCAGCGTGTCGACGTTCTGCCACAGCCGGAAGTTCGGCCAGAAGCGCGGCACCCGCGCCTTGTAGATGAGATAGGTTTCCCCGAAGCGCTCGGCGAGGAAGCGTTCTTCCTTGCGCACCACGACGGAGAACACCAGCCAGGTGAGCAGCGTGGCGGCCACCGCCGCGACGAGCGAGCCGAACTGCGCGCCGGCGCCGGCGGCGCCGATGAAGGAGAACACGTAGAGCGGGTTGCGGCTGATCGAATAGGGCCCGAGCGCCACGATCTCCGACTTCTTGCGGCCGCTGATATAGAGCGAGCACCAGGTACGCCCGGCGATCGCCACGAACAGCAGGACCACGCCCACCGACTCGATGATCTCGTGCGGGCTGTCCTCGCTGTCTGGCCACAGCGAATGGCCGGTGAGCAGGATCAGCACCGCGAGGCCGCCGAGGGCGAACAGCGCGAGTTTGCGCAGGCTCTGTACGGCGCCAAGGTCGATGCTCGGCGTCGGCTGGCCCACCGGCGGGGACTTGTCGTTCATGGCTGGCTGATTCCCGGAGAATGTAGCCGGCCACTAATTCACGCTTGCGGCGAATTTCAGGCCGGCATCACCCGCCTGTCGCGCAGGGCGAGCCCGGCGGCGACCAAGGCGAGGCCGGCGACGTGGTAGAGATGCAGGCTCTCGCCGAGCAGGCCGACCGCGAGCGCCGCGCCGAACACCGGCATCAATTGCAGGAATTGGCCCGCGCGGGTCGGTCCGAGCACCGCGACGCCGCGGGCCCACAGCACGAAGCCGATGGTCGGGAAGATCGCGGTATAGGCGATCAGCAGCGCCGCCTCGCCGGCATGGGCGGTGCCGAAGCCGCCCTGCGCCATCTCCAGAGCGGCGAAGGGGGTGAGCGCGACCAGGCCGAACGGGATCGACACCGCCAGCGCGGCGGCGGCGGACAGCCCGCCGGGGAAGCGCTTCAGCAGCACCGCATAGAGCGCGAAGGCGCTGATGCCGCCGAACAGCACGAGGTCGCCGGGATTGAGCGCAAGGCTGGCGAGGTTGGCGATGTTCCCCCGCGTGACGATCAGCGCCACGCCGAGGGTGGAGACCCCGAGCGCCAGCCGCGCCCGGCGGCTGGTGCGCTCGCGCAGGATCAGCCAGCCGAGCAGGCCGACCAGGATCGGCGCCGCCGAGCCGATGATCGAGCCGTTGACGAGGGTGGTATGGGCGAGCCCGGCATAGATCATCACGGTGAACACCGCGATGTTCAGTACCCCGGCGGCCAGCCACAGCGGCCAGCGGCGCTTCAGCTCGTCGGCCTTGGCGCGGATCTCGCGGAAGGTGAAGGGCAGCAGCAGCATGAGCGCGACGGCCCAGCGAGCGGCGGAGAAGGTGGCCGGCGGTAGCACCTCGGCGGCCATGCGCCCGGCGAGGAAGTTGCCGGACCACAGCAGCGCCGCCCCGGTGAGCGCCAGCGCGGCGAAGGTGGCCGGCTGCATCTGCGGCCGGCGAGCCTCGCGGTACTTTGCCGTGCCGGAGACGAGCGGATTCAACGTGTCTGCCACGAATGCCATGACGCTGCCTCCTCGCTTTCAAGAAACGCCGGGGCGGTGGATGTCACCGCGGATCACCGATATAGGTCAGTGTAGTTGACCTATGGCCGGCATGTCCTTGCGTTCTGCGGGAGGGCGACGGCGTTGCGCGGCAGATTCTGCCGTCAGCGCCGTATTTTTGGCTCGCGGCTGTCGCTGCCTATCTTTTCGGCAACGGAATCGGGCGTGGCGGGCGAGGGGCGCAGATGGCCGAGCGGCAGCGTGCCGCTCTCCTTCACCCGCTTCAGCGCCAGCGAGGAGCGCACGCCGCGCACGCCGGGCAAGCCCATCAGCACGTCATGGGCGAAGTGGGCGAAGCCGTCGAGATCCTCGCACACCACATGCAGCAGGTAGTCGCTGTCGCCGGTGACGCTGTAGCAGGCGATCACTTCCGGCCGGTCGAGCACCGCCGCCTCGAAATCCCGCGCCGCTTCCTCGACCTGCCGCTCCAGATGCACCTGGATGAAGGCGAGCACGCCGAGCCCCAGCCGGGGCGCGTCGAGCCGCGCCTGATAGCCGGCGATCAGCCCGTCCTCCTCCAGCCGTCTTGTGCGCCGGAGGCAGGGCGAGGGCGACAGGCCGATGCGCTCGGACAGTTCGGCATTGGTCAGCCGCCCATCCTGCTGCAGCTCCTTCAGGATGCGCATATCGAAGAGATCGACCACGGGAATGCGCATGCTCTGTCTCCATGGAGAGGAAATGCGGCAGGATCGGCTTCGGGATGTGAGTTTGCCGGCAGAAGTCGCCATACGGCAATTGGCCTTTCGGTCAGGAAAGCTGACATTTCCATCCCGCCACCCGCGTCGCCGGGGCGTCGCGCCGGCCGCCACCGGGGTGTCGCCAGGGCGGGCAACCGTGCAGAATCCCCAACATGTCGTGGATCGCCGCCCGCCGGACACTTGAACTTGTGTCCGGTCGGCCGCACCCTAAGGGCATGAAATTCACCCGGCTGCGCCTTCTCGGCTTCAAGACCTTCGTCGAGCCGACCGAGATGCTGATCGAGCCCGGCCTTACGGGCGTCGTGGGCCCGAATGGCTGCGGCAAGTCGAATCTCGTCGAAGCGCTGCGCTGGGTGATGGGCGAGAATTCCTACAAGGCGATGCGCGCCGAGGGGATGGACGACGTCATCTTCGGCGGCACCACCACCCGCCCGGCGCGCAACACCGCCGAGGTGATGCTGGTCATCGACAATGAGGACCGCACCGCGCCGGCGATCTTCAACGATGCCGACCGGCTGGAGGTCTCCCGCCGCATCGAGCGCGAGGCCGGCTCCTCCTACCGCATCAACGGCCGGGAGGTGCGCGCCCGCGACGTGCAGATCCTGTTCGCCGACGCCTCCTCCGGCTCGCGCTCGCCCTCCATGGTGCGGCAGGGGCAGATCGGCGAACTGGTCGGCTCCAAGCCCACCGCGCGCCGCCGCATCCTCGAGGAAGCCGCCGGCGTCGCCGGCCTGCACGCCCGCCGCCACGAGGCGGAGATGCGGCTGCGGGCGGCGGAGGCGAACCTCGGCCGCCTGGAAGACGTGATCGGCCAGATCGGCACCCAGCTCGACGCGCTGCGTCGCCAGTCGCGGCAGGCCGGCCGCTATCGCGCGGTTTCCGGCGACATCCGCAAGGCGGAAGCGGCGCTGCTGTGGCTGCGCTGGTCGGAAGCCGCCTCGACCCTCGCCGAGGCCAGCCGCACCCTCGACCTCGCGGTGCGCGAGGTGGCGGCCTGCACGCTGGCGCAGGGCGAGACCGCCCGCGCCGCCGCTGTCGCCGCCCATGGCCTGCCGGCACTGCGCGAGGCCGATGCCGCCGCCGCCGCCGGCTTGCAGCGCCTCACTTTGGCGCGCGGCGAGCTCGACGGTGAGGAGGCGCGCGCCAGCGCCCGCGTCGCCGAGCTGGATCGCCGGCTTGCCCAGCTGGCCGGCGACCTGCAGCGCGAGGCGGCGCTGGCCGCCGA
The DNA here is from genome assembly GCF_018390695.1 of Ancylobacter sonchi. Taxonomy (GTDB): domain Bacteria; phylum Pseudomonadota; class Alphaproteobacteria; order Rhizobiales; family Xanthobacteraceae; genus Ancylobacter; species Ancylobacter sonchi. The sequence continues at coordinate 64,180 of NZ_JAHBGF010000046.1, forward strand.
TGCCGGGGCGATGCTGGCGCGTTTCGCTGAGGAAGCCGCGACGCTGCAGGACGCGGAGGAGGGTTCCGCCGAGGCGCTGGAGGCGGCGCAGGAAGCGCGGGTGATCGTCGAGGAAGGGCTTGCCGCCGCCGAGGCTGCCTTCGCCGAGGCGACCGCGCTCGCCGCCGAGGGCACCGCCCGCCGCGGCGGCGCCGAGCGCGCGCTGCGCGAGGAGAGCGACCGGCTGGCGAAGCTCGAGCGCGAGCTCGTGCAGCTATCCGAGCAGGCGCGCACCGTGGCCGCCGCCGCCGGTGCCGACCGGCTGGAGGAGCGCCGTGCCGCCGCCGAGGCGGCGCAGGAGGCCTTCGCCGAGGCCGAGGCGCTCGCCCACGACATCGAGGCGGTGCATGTCGAGGCGCGCGCCGCGCTCGACCGGGCCCGCCGTCCGCTCGCCGAGGCCGAGCGTACCGCCCAGCGGCTCGACACCGAGCAGCGCACGCTGATGAAGCTGCTCGATATCGGCACGCCGAAGCGTTTTCCGCCGGTGCTGGACCAGATCACGGTGGCGCGCGGCTTCGAGACGGCGCTCGGCGCCGCGCTCGGCGACGATCTCGACGCCCCGGCGGTCGATTTCGCCGCCGCCGGCGAGGCGCCGGTCCGGTGGTCGCCGACCGGGCAGGGCGAACTGCCGCTGGAGCCGCCGCGTCCAGACGATCCGGCCCTGCCGCCGGGCGCCGAGCCGCTGGCCGATCATGTGACGGCGCCGTCGGTGCTGGGGCGCCGGCTCGCCCAGATCGGCGTGGTCGCGCGGGCGGACGGGCCGTATCTGCTCGCCCGTCTGGCGCCTGGTCAGCGCCTCGTCTCCCGCGAGGGTGACCTGTGGCGCTGGGACGGCTTCGCCGCCGCCGCCGATGCCCCGACCGCCGCCGCCCGCCGGCTCGCCGAGCGCAACCGGCTTGCCGATATTGCCGATCAGCTTGCCGCCGCCCGTGACGAGGTGGCGACGCATCGGGCCGCGCTGACCGCTGCCGAGCAGGCGCTGCGCGCCGCCGGCTCGAAGGAGGCCCATGCCCGCGAGGCCCGGCGCGCCGCGCTGCGCGCCATGGAGACGACACGCGAGGATTATGCTCGCGCCGAGCGGGCCGGCGCCGAGCGGGCCGCCCGTAAGGCGGCGCTCGACGCCAGTCTGGAGCGCGCCGAGGCCGAGCGCGAGCAGCATGCCATCGCGCTGGAGGAGGCGCGGGAGGCGCTGGCGGGGCTTCCCCCGCCCGGCGCCGCCGAGGCGCTGCTCGCCGAGGCGCGCCTCGCCGTCGCGCAGCATCGCGCCGAGCTGGCTGAGGTCCGTTCCGCCGCCGAGGGGCTGGTGCGCGAGCGCGACCAGCGCCAGCGTCGGCTCGCCGCCCTTACCCATGAGGAGCAGTCGTGGAAGGCCCGCGCCGCCGGCACCGGCGAGCGGGTCGCTGCCATCGAGGACCGCCGCGAGGAGGCCGCCATCGAGCGCGCCGAGCTCGACGACGCCCCCGCCGTCTTCGCCTTCCGCCGCCGCGAGCTGCTCTCCGCCATCGAGCGCGCCGAGGCGGCCCGCCGCGCGGCGTCCGATTCGCTCGCCGCGGCCGAGGCCGCCAGCCGCCAGGCCGAGCAGGACGCCCGCGCCGCGCTCGATGCGCTGGCCACGGCGCGCGAGGCCGCGGTCCGCGCTGAGACCCGGCTGGAGGGCGCCCGCCAGCGGCGCGAGGATCTAGTGCGCGAGATCGCCGACACGCTCGATGCCCCGCCGGAGACCGCGCGCGAGATCGCCGGCTTGCCCGCCGATTCGGGGGAGGCTCTGCCGGCCCCGCAGGTGGTGGAGGCCGAGCTCGACCGGCTGAAGCGCGAACGCGAGCGGCTCGGCGCCGTCAATCTGCGCGCCGAGGAGGAACTGGCCGAGGTCGAGACCCAGCAGCAGGGCCTCGCCGCCGAGCGCGACGACCTCACCGAGGCGATCAAGCGGCTGCGCCAGGGCATTGCCAGCCTCAACCGCGAGGCGCGCGAGCGGCTCAACGCCTCCTTCGCGGTGGTGGACGGGCATTTCCGCCAGCTGTTCGGCACGCTGTTCGGCGGCGGCGAGGCGCAGCTGATCCTCACCGATTCGGAAGACCCGCTGGAGGCCGGCCTCGACATCGTCGCCAAGCCGCCGGGCAAGAAGCCGCAATCGCTGTCGCTGCTGTCGGGCGGCGAGCAGGCGCTGACCGCGATGGCGCTGATCTTCGCGGTGTTCCTCACCAATCCGTCGCCGATCTGCGTGCTCGACGAGGTGGACGCACCGCTCGACGACGCCAATGTCGAGCGCTTCTGCAATCTGCTCGACGAGATGCGGCGGCTGACACAGACCCGATTCGTCACCATCACCCATAATCCGATCACCATGAGCCGGATGAATCGGCTGTTCGGCGTCACCATGGCCGAACGGGGTGTGTCGCGGCTGGTTTCGGTCGATCTCGCCACTGCGGAGAGCTTTCGCGAGGCCAGCTGACCCTCGGGCAGGCGGCGCGCGCGGCGCGGGCGGCGATCCCTGGCATGCCAAAAACGGCTTCTGGCATGCCAAAAACACAGCGAACAGCTTCCCTTGGTGCCGCGAGCCGTGCAAAACACCTGCGACAAGGCGTCCGTCTGCGGCTTTTATTGATTATCTTCAATGACTTAAAAGATGTGAACGTCGCCTTGACACCCCTCCGGGCGATCACTATGGTGCGCCCGGTTTCGGGGGTAGGGAAACCTTCTCCGGTCAAGGCTGGGCACAGATCATGGACGACCGGAAAAAAACGGACGGCCAGGGCGGCGCAGGTAAGCCGGAGCTCTCCGATTCCGAACTCTCCGGCCGGCTTCGCGGCCTCGGCTCGGCACTCCAGCGGGTGCAGGCCGAACGGAAGGCGGAGGAGGCGGATCCGAAGGCGGACCCGACCTCCACGGCTTCCGGCATGGCGCTTGCCTTCCGGTTGGGAGCCGAGTTCGTGGCGGGGGTTCTGGTCGGTGCCGGCCTCGGCTGGGGTATCGACTATGTCCTCGGCATCGCGCCGTGGGGGATGATCGTGTTCCTGCTGCTGGGCTTCGGGGCCAGCGTGGTGAACATGATGCGGGCGGCCGGCGAGTTCGGCCGCAAGACGCCGCCAAAGGGCGGTGCATAAGGATTAGGCGTTCGCCGCCAGGCGACGCCGGTGCCGGGATCCCGCCGCAGATGCGGCGCGCGGGTCGAGGCTGTCGCCGAAAGGCGGCGTGAAGATGACCAGCCGCCGCCTCGCGCGGCGCCCGGAAGATGGTGTGCCGCGGTCGCCGGCATCGCTCCGGATCGAGAAATTCATGCGTGCCGTCCGTCCGGGCGGTGCGGTCAGGTAGGGCGGGCGCTCCATGATGGGGCGATCCGGATGAGGGCAGCGACCGGCGATGGCAGTCGAGATCGATCCGATCCATCAGTTCCAGATCTTCAATATCGTGGATCTGGGAGCGCCGGGCGGCGTTCATCTCGGCTTCACCAACTCCGCCGCCTTCATGGTCGGCATCGTTGCCGCCATCTTCTTCTTCCTGACCTACGCCACCCGCGGGCGCACTTTGGTGCCTGGGCGGCTGCAGTCTATGGCCGAGCTTTCCTACGAGTTCGTCGCCTCAACGGTGCGCTCGACGGCCGGCAATGAGGGGATGAAGTTCTTCCCCCTCGTCTTCTCGCTGTTCATGTTCGTGCTGTTCGCGAACTTCGTCGGCATGATCCCCTATTCCTTCACGGTCACCAGCCACATCGTCGTCACCGCCGCGCTGGCGTTGGTGGTGATCGGCACCGTGATCATCTACGGCTTCGCCCGCCACGGGACGCATTTCCTGCACCTCTTCGTGCCGTCGGGCGTGCCGGCCTTCCTGCTGCCCTTCATGGTGGTGATCGAGCTCATCTCCTTCCTGTCGCGCCCGATCAGCCTGTCGCTGCGTCTGTTCGCCAACATGCTGGCCGGCCATATCGCCATGAAGGTGTTCGCCGGCTTCATCGTGATGATGACGGCGGGCGGCGTCGCCGGCTTCTTCGGCGCCGTGCTGCCGCTGGCCATGGTGGTGGCGCTCACCGCCCTCGAATTCCTGGTCGCTGCCCTGCAAGCCTATGTGTTTGCGGTGCTGACCTGCATCTATCTCAACGACGCGCTGCATCCGGGCCACTGATCGGCGCGCTCGCGGGACCCCTCAAAGCCTTCAACTCAATCTTGCGAATTTAATAGGAGAAGATCATGGAAGCGGAAGCCGCCAAGTTCCTCGGCGCCGGTCTCGCCTGCCTCGGCATGGGCCTCGCTGGTATCGGCGTCGGTAACATCTTCGGCAACTTCCTCTCGGGCGCCCTGCGCAACCCGTCGGCGGCCGATGGCCAGTTCGCTCGCGCCTTCATCGGCGCGGCGCTTGCCGAAGGTCTGGGCATCTTCTCGCTCGTCGTCGCCCTCGTCCTGCTGTTCGTGGTCTGACGTCCTGACTTGAGGTGGCGGGCGTGCCTTGATGGCGCGCCCGCTTTGCCCAATCGATCGAGGAAGCCCGCACCATGTCCGAGACCCACGGTCCGGCCGGTACCTTCATTCTAGCCCAGTCCAGCCCGACGCCCGAGGCGCCCGCGCCTGGCACGGGCACCCATAGTGGCGTGGAGATCGGCGTGCCCCCCGCGGAAGCCCATGGCAGCGGATTCCCGCCCTTCGATGCAACGACATTCCCTTCGCAGCTGATCTGGCTGGCGATCACCTTCGTCGCGCTCTATCTGCTGATGAGCCGGATCGCGCTGCCGCGCATCGCCACCATTCTCGAAGAGCGTCACGATCGCATCGCTGACGATCTCGAGGAGGCCGGCAAGCTGAAGTCGGAGAGCGAGACGGCGGCCAAGGCCTATGAGCAGGCGCTGACCGGCGCCCGCGGCAAGGCGACGGCCATCGCGTCGGAAACTCGCGAAAAGCTGTCGGGCGAAGCCGAGACGGGCCGCAAGGCGCTCGAGGCCGAACTCGCCGCCAAGCTCGCCGATGCCGAGGCGAAGATCGCCGCGACCAAGACGAGCGCCATGGCCAATGTCCGCGGCATCGCCGTCGACGCCGCCGGCGCCATCGTCAACCAGCTGACTGGAGCCGAACCCGCCCCGCAGGCGGTCGAGGCGGCGGTCGACAAGGCCATCGGGAGCTGACGCGCCATGGGTAGCGATACTTTCTGGGTTGCCGTCGCCTTCATCATCTTCATGGTGATCCTGGCCAAGTACGGCGCGTTCTCCGGCATCATCGCCAAGCTCGACTCCCGCGGCGAGCGCATCCGCGCCGAGCTGGAGGAAGCCCGACGGCTGAAGGAAGAGGCGCAGAAGCTGGTGGCGGAATATCGCCGCAAGCAGCATGAGGCGGAAGCCGAGGCCGAGGCGATCATCACCACCGCCAAGGCCGAGGCCGAGCGCCTCGCCGGCGAAGCCAAGGCCAAGCTGGAAGATCTTGTCGCCCGCCGCACCAAGATGGCGGAGCAGAAGATCGCCCAGGCCGAGGCGCAGGCGCTGGCCGATGTGCGCGCTGCCGCCGCCGATGCCGCTGTGAAGGCGGCCGAGGTGGTGCTGGCGGCGAACGTCACCGGCGAGACCGCCGACCGCCTGCTTGATTCGGCGGTTGCCGAGGTGAAGTCCCGGCTCAACTGAGCAGCCTTCACCAACTCACGACATCTGAAAGCCCGGCTTCGCGCCGGGCTTTTTGCGTCTGTCGGCACCCGGTGGATCTCGCGGGAATGCCGACGCCGGTCCTTTCCGCGTGGCCGACCGGAGGCGAATGCGACATCTGAATGTCTCATGCATATCGCCGGCAGGAACAACCAAAAGATGTTTGGTAAAAAAATACAATTATAAGATGATTCCCGCCTGAGCCACCCGCACTGGGCGAGGCGCAAGAGGAGGGGGCCATGAGCATTGACGACGTCGCGAGCCACTACATGGAGAGCGTGCCGCTTTCCAAATCGCTTCCGATCAATGTCGGGCTCAGTTCCGCGCGCGACACCACGATGGCGTCGATCCTCGGCTCGCCGCACCAGCCGCTGACCACGAGCTGCCAGAACAGTCTGGCGTCGGACAAGACGCAGTCCTTGCGCGCCACCCGCAAATTCACGCCGCATCTGCGCGCGACCGGCGTGACGCCGGCCCTCGATTCGCTGGAGCGCGTGCTCGCCGCGGCCTTCGCAGCGCACCCCGATCTCGACGAGGTGCTCAGGACCCAGGGCATGCTGTGCGTACGTCGGCGCAAGCCGACCAATGGCTCGGTATCGTACAAGCCCAGCAACCACAGCTGGGGCACGGCAATCGACCTCAACATTGTCGGCTATGCCGCGCCCGGCAATACCGGCCAGAGCATTCCCCGCTTCATCGCGGTGCTGCTGCCCCTGTTCCATGCCGAGGGGTGGTATTCCGGCATCGCGTTCCAGGCACGATGCATTTCGAGGTGGCCGAAGAGACCATCCGCCATTGGTCGCAGACCGGCGTCATCTGATGCCGGTTGCCGACCCATGCGATGCCCGCGAAGATGCGGAGCCTGTCGCGCGTGCGCCTCAGCTGGTCCAGCGGCGCGGGCGGTAGAAGGTGTGCTCGCCGATACGGTCAAGCTTGCGCATCTCGCTGATCCAGAACGGTCGCACCGATTGCGCGTGGTAGTGCGTCGCCCGCCCGACCCTCGTATCCCACAGCTTGCCGTCCAGCATGTCGGCGGCGATGCGTTGGGCCTGCTTCCACAGTCGCGGCTCGGTGACGACGTCGCGGATATTGTCGCAGGCGAAGGTGAACTGGCAGGCGAATTTGCGCTTGGCATTCTGGTAGACCGCGCGGCAGACATCGGCGGGGTAGTAGCCGGAGAACACCCGGTTCATCACCACCTGCGCCACCGCGATCTGCCCGCGCTCCGGCTCGCCGCGGCTCTCGAAATACACGGCTTCGGCGAGGCACTTCTCCGCCCGCTCGCGCCGGCGGCCGTCGAGGCCGAGCCGCTCGGCCGGCGCGGCGCCGGCCATGCGGCCGAGCGTCGGCGTCTGCGCGCCGTCGATGGCGTCGACATCGCCGCTGCCATCGCCATCCCCGTCCTTGGCGGCGACCGAAGTGCCGGCCTCGTCGTCCGCCTCGCCGCCGAGGAAGCGCTGCGCCGGCGTGCCGTCCAGCCCGAAGATCAGGCTGGCCTGACGATAGATCGGCAGCGCGCCTTCCGGCGTGCCCATCAACTGGCCGCCGGTCTCGGCGAAGGGATCGGCATAGGCCGGCCCGGCGGTGGGGCCGCCGGCTCCGGCGATGAAGACGGTCTCGGCGGCGGCGCTTTCCAGCTCGGTCGGGTCGCCGGTCGGGTCGCCGGCGTCGCTGGAATAGGCGGCGAGATCGTTGGCATCGGCGAGGTCGTCGCCCGCCTCGAACGGATCGGTGCCCATGCCCACGCTGATGCCCGTGCCGACGTCACTGCCAGTCGTGCGACCAGTCCCGGTTCCCGCGCCCGCCGTGGCGGAACTGGTTCCGCTGCCGGCCGGGGCGGTGGCGCTGGCGATGCCGGCATCGGCGAGCGCCTCGGGCAGGCCCGGCTCGGACGGCTGGTCGGTGACGGCGAGGCGGTCGCCCTTGTCTGCGCGATCACCCTTGTCGGTCCGGTCGACATTGATGGCGAGCGGCAGCAGCCGGGGCGGCGCCGGTATCGCCGAGCCCGGCGGCAGCGAAGAGGCTGTCGGCCAGGCGAAGGTCGCCGCCTTCAGCGTGCGGAAGGTACCGGGCAGCACGTCAAGGCGGGCTTTCGCCACCACCTCGGGGCTGTGGGTGAACAGTGCGGCGATGTCCTGGTGGCCGATGCCGCTAGCGAAGAACGGGGTGACCATGCCGGCCAGCGCCAGCCCGGCGACGACGCAGCGGGCCTGCCACCGCGAGGATCGGATCGACCGATGCGAGAAGCTCATGACGCGACGCCTACGCAACCTGGCCGCCCGGCGGCCCCCAACTCCGCCCGGCGTGGCGGGCGCGCATCAGGCAAGCCGCCACGCGCCGGGCCTTATGGTTGTCGCGTATTAACCTTGCTGCGCGGTTAACGCGGCGCCGCCGCCCGCCGGAGCCGGTCGGCGATGGCCTCGCCCAGCCCGTGCGCCGGCAGCCCGACCACCGCGATACCGGACACGCCGGGCGCGTCGAGTTCGCGCAGATAGGCGTAGAGATTGGCCGCCGCCTCGACGAGGTCGCCTTCCGGGCTGAGGTCGCGGGTGCGCACCGGCGGCGCCCCGTGCAGCGCTTGCCCGCCGAAGGTCAGCAGCGCCTCGCCGGCGCGCAGCTGCTCGGCCATCAGCCGAACCGGCACCGAGGGCGCGTAATGCGAGGCGAGCATGCCCGGCGCCTGCGGGGCCTCGTCGTCGGTGACGCGCTCGGGCACCGCGAGCGCATGGCCGAGCACCGCCTCGATCTCCTCGCGCGCCAGCCCGCCGGGGCGCAGCATCGCCGGGATGTCGCCGGTGCAGTCGAGGATGGTGGATTCCACCCCCACCGCCGCCGGCCCGGCGTCGAGCACCAGGTCGATGGCGCCGAGCAGGTCGGCCATCACATGGCCGGCGGTGGTCGGCGAGACATGGCCGGAACGGTTGGCGCTCGGCGCGGCGATCGGCCGGTCGGCGGCGCGCAGCACCGCCTGCGCCACCGGATGCGCCGGCACCCGGATCGCGACGCTCGACAGCCCGGCGCGGGCGAGAGGGGAGGTGGCGTCCTCGATCGCCGGCACCACCAGCGTCAGCGGCCCCGGCCAGAAGGCGCGGGCAAGCGCGGAAGCCGTCGGCGAGAATTGCCCGACCCGCAGCGCCGCCTCGACATCCGGAACATGGGCGATCAGCGGGTTGAAGCTCGGCCGCCCCTTGGCGGCGTAGAGCTTGGCCACCGCATGCGGGTCGGTGGCGTCGCAGGCGAGGCCGTAGACCGTCTCGGTGGGAATGGCGGCCAGCCCGCCGGAACGCAGCACCCGCGCAGTCTCGGCGATGCCCTCCTCGTCCGCCGGAACCAGGCGGGTCGCAATGATCGGGGTGGCCAGGCTCACGGGGTCGTCCTCGGGAAAAGCGTTCTCCCGGCTTAAGAGCCGGGCCGGCGCCGGTCAACCTCCGGCCGCTCGGCGCGCCCGGTGCGGCGAAAAAAGCCGTTCGCGCCGGGCGCCGCCGCTGGCCTGTCGCGCGGGCGTGGCATATCGTCCACCATCGGATGGTTCAAGAAGACCGATAAAGGCCGTCCGTATGGCTGCATCTTCGAGCGGTGCCGGTTCGCCCGCGGAAGATGCGGAGAGCAACGAACCCGAAGGCTTCGCGTTTCCCGAGACGACGAAGCGCCCGTCCCAAGGATGCCCATGAACACGCTGCTGATCGCGCACGACGCCTGCCTCGACCATGTCACGCCGCCCGGCCATCCCGAGCGTCCGGACCGGGTGCGGGTGCTGAACCGCCTGTTCGAGAAGGAGGAGTTTGCCACGCTGGTGCGCGAGCCGGCGCCGCTCGCCAGCCGCGAGGACATCATCCGCGTGCATCCGGCCGACTATGTCGACGCGCTGGCCGAGGCCAACCCGACCGAGGGGCTGGTGCGCATCGACGGCGATACCGTGCTGTCCCCCGGCACCGGCGAGGCGATCTCGCGCGGCGTCGGCGGCTCGGTGCTGGCGGTGGACGAGGTGCTGGCCGGCAAGGTGGCGAACGCCTTCGTCTCCATGCGCCCGCCCGGCCACCATGCCGAGACGCGTACGCCGATGGGCTTCTGCCTGTTCAACAACGTCGCCATCGCCGCCCGCCACGCGCAGAAGGTGCACGGCATCGGCCGCGTCGCCATCGTCGATTTCGACGTGCACCACGGCAACGGTACGCAGGAGATCTTCTGGTCGGATCCGAGCGTGATGTACGCATCGACGCATGAAATGCCGCTGTTCCCCGGCACCGGATCGGTGGGCGAGCGCGGCACCTCAGACAACATCGTCAACGCGCCTCTGCGTGCCGGCGACAATGGCGAGCGCTTCCGCGAGGCCTTCGAGAGCCGCATCCTGCCGCGCCTCAACGCCTTCGGTCCGGAGCTCTTGATCATTTCCGCCGGCTTCGACGCCCATGTGCGCGATCCGCTGGCGAATATCTGCCTCCTGGAGGACGACTATCGCTGGGTGACGCTGAAGCTGATGGAGGTCGCCGAGAAGCACAGCGGCGGGCGCATCGTCTCGGTGCTGGAGGGCGGCTACGACCTCGACGGGCTCACCCGCTCGGCCGAGCAGCACGTGCTGACGCTGATGCGCGGCTGATCCTGTATAAGGCGGGACGCGAGGGCGGCGATTCGTCTCTCTCGCGCAAGCGGAGGATGCCATGGCCGATTTTGCGGATGTCGGGACGCTGAGCTTCGAGAAGGCGCTGGCGGAGCTCGAGACCATCGTCGGCAAGCTCGAGGGCGGCAATGTCCCGCTGGAAGAGTCGATCACCCTCTATGCGCGCGGCGAGGCGCTCAAGGCCCGCTGCGACGCGCTTTTGAAGGACGCCGAGGCGCGGGTCGAGAAGATCACCCTCGGTGCCGACGGCCGTCCGGCCGGCACCGTGCCGCTCGACGGCGAATGAGCCTGCACGGGCGATGACCGTCCGCCTGCGCGGTCACCATCTGCTCTGCCTGATGACCTATGTCGGCCGGGGCTACAGCCCGGCCTTCACCGCCAATTACGATGCCCTTGTCATCCGCCTCGACGCCGGCGAGCCCGCCGAGCTGGTCGAGGGGCCGGACGATATCTGCGCGCCGATGCTCGGCGAAGCCGGCCATCATTGCCTGAACGACAGCGTCGTCGAGCGCGACCGGCAGGCCCGCGCCGCGCTGGCCGGGCTGTTCGGCGGCGGCTTCGCGCCGGGTGACCGCCTTGACCTGTCGGCACCGCGCCTCGCCGCGATGCGCGCGGCCTTCGCCAGCGGCGCCAGCCGCGCTGCCTGTGCCGGCTGCCAATGGACGCGATTGTGCGACGACATCGCTGCCGGCGGCTTCCGCCGGGTGCGCCTGAAAGGCGCGGCGGGCGAGGGCGGTGCACCCGAACCCAGCCCGCCGGAAGTCAGCTCGCCGTCACTCAGCCCGCCTTGCGCGCCGCGCAATCGGGATTGAACACCCGCACCGTCGAGGCCGGGTGACGGGCCAGTGCCGCTGCCGGCCTAACCGGTCGGCGCACCAGCTCGCCGGAGCAGTTCGGGCAGATGCCGCCGAGCACGTCGCGCGCGCAATCGGCGCAGAAGGTGCATTCGAAAGTGCAGATCATCACGTCGCGCGAGGCTGGCGACAGGTCGCGGTCGCAGCACTCGCAGTTCGGGCGCAGTTCCAGCATGCGGGACTCCCTGGAGAATACGACGAGACGATACCCTAGAGCACGCCCGGCACGATGCGGGCGGTGCGGGCCATGTAGGCGCGGTATTCGTCGCCGAAGGTGTCGAGCATCATCGCCTCTTCCCGGCCGACGCGGAAGAGGTAGAGGATGCCGAAGCCGATCACCCCGGCCGGGCCGGCGATCCAGTTGGGGATGAGGATCAGCTGCGCCACCGCCCACAGGAAGAAGGCGGAATACATCGGGTGGCGCACATAGCGGTAGACGCCGCCGGTGATCAGCTTGTGGCTGTCCTTGATCTCCAGCGTCACCGACCAGTTCTTGCCGAGGTCCTCATGGGTGCGGCGGAACAGCCACAGCGAGAAGGCGAAGGTGAGCGCGCCCAGCACCAGTTGCACCGCCGAATAGGGGTAGTCGGCGAAGTCGAACAGCTCGGAGGTCGCCCACAGCAGCGGGATGATGCCGAGCCCGCAGGTGGAGCAGGATAGCAGGATCAACTCGCGGACCTTGTGGCGGGCGTCGACCACCCTTTCGCGCTTCACCTTCTGCTCGAAGGGGATGCGGATGACGTACCAGCCGACGACGCCGATGGCCCAGATGATCTTGGCGGCGATGAGCAGGTTCATGAGGCGTCCTCTCGGGCGTCGTGCGGCGCAGGGGCCGGGGCGGTGATATCCGTCGCGGTATCGGGGGGGAGCAGCGAGCCGTCGTCGGCGAACCGGCTGATCGGTCCGTTTCGCGAGGCACACAGCTCGGCGAGGGGCAGGGGCCCCAGCGCGATCATGAAGAAGTCGTAGGGTGCCTTCATCTCGTTCGCCAGCAGGAACTGGTAGTGCAGGCGCATGATGTGCCAGCGCAGCGCCCGCAGCTTCTCGCGCGAGATCATCTGCTTGAGATTGGCGTTCTTCAGGATCGGCTGGCCGTATTCCGCCGTGTCGAACTCCGCCCGGCACAGCTTCACCGGGTGGTACTTGTAGAAATTGATGGCGTCGTGCCGCGCCTGATATTCCGCCCAGAACAGATCGGGATGCGCCGAGACGCGCGCGGCATCGGCGCGCACGGCGCCGGCATCCGGATGCAGCGAGAATTTCGGTATGGTGGCGCCGCAGGTCAAAAGGTTGAGCCGGGTGCCGCGCCGTCCCAGCTCGGGATCGCGAGCGAAGGCCTGCACCAGCACCCTCAGGGCCAGCGTGGCGCCGAGGCTGTGGCCGACCAGCACCACCTCGTCATAGTCGCCGCTCTGAACCTTCTGCACGAAATAGTCGGTGAAGCGCTCAAGCCGCTCGTCCATCAGCGGACTGCGTCCGTGCAGATAGTCGCGGGCGAGATCCCAGTCGTCGAGCGCCTGATGCAGCCGCCATCGTCGCCCCGGCTGAACGAACAGGCCGAGGAACAGCAGGAGTGCGGTGGTCAGCCCGACGAGGGTGGCCGCGTGCCCGCTGGTCTCCGGCGGCAGCAGCCAGCCGGCGAAGAGGCTGGCGACCAGCCCGCCCAGCAGGCCGGCGAGCAGGAACAGCACGAGGATGCCGACCGGAAACAGGCAGAAGATGCCGTAGCGCAGCGTCGCCTTGAAGTAGCGGCGGCTTGTGCCGTTGCGGGCGAATTCGAGCAACGCCGCCAGCCCGCGCCACAGCCGCACCACCGAGGGCCGCTCGTCGAGCGCCACCACGATGTCGTCCCAGCGCAGTAGGGCGAAATCGGTCGATTGCCGCCAGTTCGGCCCCTCGCTGCGGGTGCTCCACAGGCTCACCGGCAGGCCGGGCTCGTCGCGTCGCGCCGAGACCTCGGCGCCGCAGGACCACAGCTTGGCGAAGCGCCCGGCCTGGTTGGCGAAGCGCCCGTGATGATAGTCCATGTCGGTGGGGTCGTGGCCGGGCAGGAACAGCACGAGCCGCCGACCGGCGTCGACGTCGGTGGGGCGCGAGGCGTCGAGGCCCGGCGAGTCGGGAGCATCCCCTGCTGTCATGGCGTGGTTCTAATGTATGCAGGCGGGCGTTTCCATGTCCGTGGCGTGCACAACCGGCGGTCTCCACATGGTTTGGTGTCGCGGCGGGGCCTGGACCGCGCGGGAGCGGTACCAGCGGGTGGCCCGGCGTCGGCCGTTGGCCCGCACTGGCTTGAAATCCGCCCCCCGGTGGCCACTTAACCCGGCACGGGCCCGGGCGAATGGGGCGACGAGGCCGCTATCGCCGGGTGCGAAGGGTGCGCGTTGCACGCCTGCGCGCCAGCGTGTATGCCCTAGAACTTCGTCCGGCGGGCGGGAGCCTCCCGCGCTGGCGGACGTGTGCACCGAGGTAGTTCTTGACCCGTCCTTCCACGCCGCTTCTCGACAGCATCCGGGAGCCGGTCGATCTGCGCCGGCTGACGGACGAGCAGCTGCCCCAGCTCGCCGCCGAGCTCAGGGAAGAGACGATTTCTGCTGTCTCCGTGACCGGCGGCCATCTCGGCGCCGGGCTCGGCGTGGTCGAGCTCACCGTCGCGCTGCATCACGTTTTCGATACCCCGAACGACCGGCTGATCTGGGACGTCGGCCACCAGTGCTACCCGCACAAGATCCTCACCGGCCGGCGCGAGCGCATCCGCACGCTGCGCCAGGGTGCCGGCCTGTCCGGCTTCACCAACCGCGCCGAGAGCCCCTACGACCCGTTCGGCGCCGGCCATTCCTCGACCTCGATCTCCGCCGGCCTCGGCATGGCGGTGGCGCGGGATCTGGCGGCCGAGACCGATCCGGCGGTGGCCAAGCGCAACGTGGTCTGCGTCATCGGCGATGGCGCCATGTCGGCCGGCATGGCCTATGAGGCGATGAACAATGCCGGGGCGATGGACAGTCGCCTCATCGTGATCCTCAACGACAACGACATGTCGATCGCCCCGCCGGTGGGCGCCATGTCGGCCTATCTGGCGCGCCTGCTCTCCGGGCGCACCTATCGTTCGCTGCGCGAGACCGCCAAGCAGCTTGCCGGCAACCTGCCGAAGTTCTTCGAGCGCCACGCCGCCCGGGCGGAGGAGTTCGCCCGCGGCTTCCTCGCCGGCGGCACGATGTTCGAGGAGCTCGGCTTCTATTATGTCGGCCCGATCGACGGTCACAATCTCGACCACCTGCTGCCGGTGCTGCGCAATGCACGCGACAGTGACACCGGGCCGATCCTTGTCCATGTCGTCACCCAGAAGGGCAAGGGCTACGCGCCCGCCGAGGCCTCGGCCGACAAATATCATGGCGTGCAGCGCTTCGACGTCGCCACCGGCGCGCAGGCCAAGGCGATCTCCAACGCCCCGTCCTATACCCGCGTCTTCGCCGACAGCCTGATCGTCGAGGCGCGGCGCGACCCGAAGATCGTCGCGGTGACCGCCGCCATGCCGGCCGGCACCGGACTCGATCTGTTCGAGCAGGCGTTCCCCGAGCGGACCTTCGACGTCGGCATCGCCGAGCAGCACGCCGTCACCTTCGCCGCCGGCCTCGCCACCGAAGGCTACAAGCCGTTCTGCGCCATCTATTCCACCTTCCTGCAGCGCGCCTATGACCAGGTGGTGCACGACGTCGCCATCCAGCGGCTGCCGGTGCGCTTCGCCATCGACCGCGCCGGGCTCGTCGGTGCGGACGGCTCCACCCATGTCGGCGCCTTCGACGTGCCGATGCTCGCCTGCCTGCCCGGCATGGTGGTGATGGCGGCGGCCGACGAGGCCGAACTGGTCCACATGGTGGCGACGGCGGCGGCCTATGACGAGGGGCCCATCGCCTTCCGCTACCCGCGCGGCGAGGGCGTCGGCGTCGAGCGTCCCGAGCGGGGCGTCCCGCTGGAGATCGGCCGCGGCCGCATCGTGCGCGAGGGCTCCAAGGTGGCACTGCTGTCGCTCGGCACGCGGCTGGCGCCCTGCCTCGTCGCCGCCGATCAACTGGCGGCGTTCGGCCTGTCGACCACTGTCGCCGATGCCCGCTTCGCCAAGCCGCTCGACCGCGACCTCATCCTGCGCCTCGCGCGCGAGCATGAGGTGCTGGTGACGGTGGAGGAGGGCGCGGTGGGCGGCTTCGGCGGCCACGTGCTGACATTGCTCGCCGAGGCCGGGGCGCTGGAGCGCGGGCTGAAGATCCGCACGCTGCAGCTGCCGGACCGCTTCCTCGACCACGACACGCCGGCCGCCCAATTGCGTGAGGCCGGGCTCGACGCGGAAGGCATCGTGCGCGGCGTGTTCGGCGCGCTCGGCCGTGCCGAGGACGCACCGTCCGCCCTGCTGCGGGGCTGAGCGCCGGGAACGGCCGGCTGGAAGACCGGCCTGCGGGATCTTGGCCTATGAGAATCTTGGTCTGAGCAAAGAGCTGGGTCTGGAGGAGGCTTGCCATGGCGGATGCCGCACCGGTTCCCAAGCGCCAGCGTGCCGACCGCGTGCTGGTGGAGCGCGGCCTTTTCGACAGCCGCGCCCGCGCGCAGGCCGCCATCGAGGCCGGCCTCGTCACCGCCGACGGCAAGGTGCTGGCGAAGTCCTCCGAGACCGTCGCTCCCGACGCCGTCATCGAGGCGCGCGAGGCCTATGAATGGGTGTCGCGCGCCGGGCTGAAGCTGGAGGCGGCGCTCGACGCCGCCGCGCTCGACATCACCGGCTTTGAGGCGTTGGATGTCGGCGCCTCCACCGGCGGGTTCTCGCAGGTGCTGCTGGCGCGCGGCGCCGCCCGCGTTCATGCGGTGGATGTCGGCCACGACCAGCTGGCGGAGAAGCTGCGCATCCATCCGCGCCTCGTCTCGCTGGAAGGCACCGATATCCGCAAGCTCGCCCCCGGCGAGGTGCCGCCGGCGGAGATCATCACCATCGACGTCAGCTTCATCGCGCTGGAGCAGGTGCTGCCGGCCGCACTCGCCCATGCGGCGCCGAATGCATGGCTGGTGGCGCTGGTGAAGCCGCAATTCGAGGTTGGCCGCGAACACCTGTCCAAGGGAGGCATCGTGCGCGACCGCACGCTGGGCCTGATGGCGGTGGACCGGGTGGTCGCCCGGCTCGGCGAGCTCGGCTATCTGGTGACGCGCCGCCTCGCTTCGCCGATCCTCGGCGGCGACGGCAATGAGGAGCATCTGGTCGTGGCGGCGCGGACGGCATGAGCCGCCCGCGCGCCGTGTCGGCCGGCCGGTCGCGCTCAGGCGCGCCGGGTCTGGCCGCTGCCGGCGACCAGAGCGCCGGCGAGTTTTTCAGAGACGTAGCCGAAGGCGGCGCCGGCGATCATCGACAGGATGATGGTCACCAGCGGGTTGCCGAGGCTCGCCGCCGTGAGGTTGGCGAGGCCGTCGGCCGAGAGCAGGGCGAAGGCGGCGGTGGCGGCAAACCCGTAGACCAGCGCCGGAATGGCGGCGAAGGCCGGGATGTTGGCGAGCAGGATCATCACCAGCACGCCGACGCCGACGCAGATGCCGGCCCACAGCGGCAGGCCGAGGCTTGCGCCGAGTCCGCCCTTGGTGACCGCCAGCAGCGTGAGCCAGGCCATGACGGCACCGGTGATATTGGCGAGCACCACCGCCTTGAAGCCGCCTTCCTTGCCACCGCAGTGGAAGAAGGCCGCCCAGGCGATGAAGGCGGCCCAGATCTGCAGGCCGCCGGCGAGAGGTCCGAGGAACAGCCAGGTGGCGACGCCTCCAAGAACACCGATACTGATGGCGAGTGCGGAGATAAGCGACATTGTTTTCCCCCTATGCCTGTGTTTCGTGACTTATTATTATGTGATTTTGCTAGGTAGATGATGCTGTCCGTTCGAAGACTTGGAATCAGCCGGATGATGGTACATCGATTCGATGCAAGAGGCATGTCGTCGCGGGTGTCATGTCAAAATGACGCACGTCATTACTTGTAGAATACATAATATTTCATGGATGATGGCGAGTACATGCCGCAATTGAACTGGACGGAACTGCGTATCGACCGTATCGGCCATCGTGGCGACGGCATCGCCGACACGCCGGACGGTCCTGTCTTCGTGCCGCTGGCGCTGCCCGGCGAGCGGGTCGAGGTGGAGCGGCAGGGCGAGCGCGCCCGCCTCGTCTCGGTCCTCGAGGCGAGCCCGGAGCGCATCGATCCGTTCTGCCGCCATGTCGGCGTCTGCGGCGGCTGCGCCTTCCAGCACTGGCAGACCGAGCCCTACCGGGCATGGAAGCGCGGCCTCGTCGTCGAGGCGCTCGCCCGCGTCGGCATCGAGACCGAGGTGGCCGCACTGGTCGATGCCCATGGCGAGGGCCGCCGTCGCGCCACCTTCCATGCCCGCGGCACCGGTGGCTCAGCGCCGAAGGGGCTCGATACGCTGGCGGTGGGCTTTGCCGGCTGGCGCAGCCATGCCGTGGTCGCCATCGATGCCTGCCCGATCCTCGCCCCGGCGCTCGACGGCGCGCTGCCGGCCGCCTGGGCGCTGGCGCAGGCCCTGGCCCCGGTCGCCAAGCCCTTGGACATTCAGGTCACCGCCACCGAGGCCGGACTTGATGTCGACGTGCGCGGTTCCGGCCCGCTGAAGCCGCGGAGCGTCGCGGCGCTGGCCGAGCTCGCCGGCATTCACAAGCTGGCCCGGCTGACCCGCCATGGTGAACTGGTGCTGCAGCGCGAGCCGCCGCTGCTCACCATGGGCCGCGCCCGCGTGCCGCTGCCGCCCGGCTCGTTCCTGCAGGCGACCGCGGCCGGCGAGGCGACGCTGGCGGCGCTGGTCGGCGAGGCGGTCGGCCGTGCGAAATCCATCGCCGACCTGTTTTCCGGCGTCGGCACCTTCGGCCTCCGCCTCGCCGAGCGCGCCCGGGTCGCCGCCTATGAATCCTCCGCGCCGGCCATCGAGGCGCTGGGCAAGGCGGTGCGCGGCACGTCCGGCCTCAAGCCGGTGACAGGGGAGGCGCGCGACCTGTTCCGCCGGCCGCTGCTGCCGCTGGAGCTGAAGGCCTTCGACGCGGTGGTGTTCGATCCGCCGCGCCAGGGCGCCGAGGCGCAGTCGGCGCAACTGGCGGCGAGCAAGGTGCCGCTGGTGGTGGGCGTATCCTGCGATCCCGCCACCTTCGCCCGCGACGCCGGGCTGCTGGTGAAGGGCGGCTACCGGCTGGAGCATGTCACGCCGGTCGACCAGTTCCGCTACTCCGCCCATGTCGAGCTGGTCGGGGTGTTCCGCCGCTGAGGGGCGGCGGGCCGACGCATTCCTTTGGCTCGCGCTGAACCAATAGGACCACCCCTCTCCCCCACGGGGAGAGGGGTGGGGTGAGGGGCGTTCGACACCTCCCGATGGCGTCCCTCATCGATCCGCTACGCGGGTCGGCATTCCGTAACGGCAGGCCATTTCCGACGGCGATCTTGCCGGACCCGAATTCGGCGGCAGCCGCGTTCGGGTGGGGGAGGGACGGAAGGAAAGGGGTCGTTCAAGGGGCCTTGGGCGCCGCCTCCGCTCAATTCCCCCAGCGCTCCATCCACATGCGCTCGCCGATCGAGCAGGAGACGCGCTTCTCCGCGGCCACCTTGTGAACCTCCGGCGTCGTGCCGAGGCGCGGCGCCGGCGGCATCAGCCCGGCGATCTCCAGCACCAGCTTGGTCTTGATGGCGGTGGCGAATTCATGCATGCCGCGCACCGGCACCACGAAGGCGCCCGGCCCGCCGATCACGCAATCCTCGTAGTAGACGTCGAGCTGGCCGATATCGAGCATGGAGCCGGCCGGCTCCTTCAGCATCAGCGGCAGGCCGTTGATGGTGATGCCCTGCTTGACCAGCTCGTCGCGGGTGACGTCCACCAGCGGGCCCTGATTGTTGGTGCCGTCGCCGGAAATGTCGACCACCCGCTTCAGCCCCTTGAAGCCGTTGCTGCGAATCTGCTCGGCGCTGAAGGCCATCGCGCCGGAGATCGAGGTGCGGTAGACGCGGCGCAGCGGCGCGGCGCGGATGGCGGCGGCGAAGGCCTTGGCGTCCTCCTCGCTGCCGATCTCGGTCCAGTCGACCACCAGCTTCTGGTCCTCGACGCCGGCCCATTCCACATAGGCCAGCGCCACCTTGCCATTGGGGCCGAGCTTCAGGGCATTGAGGAATTCCGGCGAGGTCACCGCGCCGATATAACCGTCGCGCTGCAGCGCGAGCTCGTCGAGATCCATCGAATAGGAGACGTCGACCGCCAGCACCAGCTCGACATCGACGATCTCGTCGGCGACGGCGGGCGAGGCCGCCGGACCCGCTGCCAGCACCGCCAGGAACGCGGCGACGGCCGACAGCACCACACGCACACCCGGCATTGCGACCTCCGTCCGAGAGGCACCACGACGATGGCACTATGGGGTCTCGGGAACAGAGGCAGCGATCCGCGACCCATGACGGCATGGTGACACGCGCCCGGCGCCGCCAGAAGCCGAAATTGCGGGCAGGCATGGCGCGCCGGATGCCGTTCGCGTGAGCGGACGTTACCGGGGTATGGAATTGCTGCGGCGGGTTACCGTCAGACGTCCAGCACCTCGGTGTCGACGATCTCGATGCCGAAGCCGGCGACGCCGACATAGGTGCGGGCGCGCGAGGCGATCAGCCGAATCGAGGTGATGCCGAGATCCTTGAGGATCTGCGCCCCGAGTCCGACCTCGCGCCAGGCCTCGTCGCGCAGCCGCGTCGATTCGGTCTTGCCTTCCTCCTGGCCGACCGAGGTGGTCGGCACGCCGGCGGTGCCGTCACGCAGATAGACCAGCACGCCGCGCCCTTCCGCCTTGATACGCTCCAGCGAGGTCTGGATCGCCTTGCCGCCGGTGAATACGTCGCCGATCGGGTCGGCGCGGTGCAGCCGCACCAGCACGTTGCGCCCGTCGCCGATCTTGCCGTGCACCAGCGCAAGGTGGTTCACCGGCTCGAACGGGGTGACATAGGAGATGCCGTGCATGTCGCCGACCACGGTGGGGGCGGTGAATTCGGCAGAGCGCGTCACCAGCTTCTCGCGTGACTGGCGGTAGGCGATCAGGTCGGCCACCGAGACGCGGGTCAGCTTGTGGGCATTGGCGAAGTCGCTCACCTGCGGGCCACGCATCACCGTGCCGTCGTCGTTCACCAGCTCGCAGATGACGCCGACCGGCTCGACGCCGGCGAGCTTGCACAGATCGACCGCTGCCTCGGTATGGCCGGAGCGCATCAGCACTCCGCCCTCTCGGGCGATCAGCGGGAAGATGTGGCCCGGCCGCACGAAGTCGGCGGCCCCGGCATTGGGGTTGGCGAGGCCGCGCACCGTGGCGGTCCGGTCCTCGGCCGAGATGCCGGTGGTGGTGCCGTGCTTGTAGTCGACCGAGATGGTGAAGGCGGTGGAGTGCGGCGCGTCGTTGTCGCTGACCATCGGGTTGAGCCGCAGCTTGCGCGCATGCTCGGCGGTGATCGGCGTGCAGACGATGCCGGAGGTGTGGCGGACGATGAAGGCGAGCTTTTCCGGCGTGGCGTGGATGGCGGCGAGGATGATGTCGCCCTCGTTCTCGCGGTCGTCGTCGTCGGTCACCACCAGCATGTCGCCGCGGGCGAAGGCCTCGATGGCCGCCTGGACGCGGGCCTGGAGATTGTCGGTCATGATCTTCACCTCGCTGATGGTGAGTCCGAGGAAGTCGTTCGGCGTCACCGCGCCGCCCGTCGCCGCGGCGATACGCGCCGCCGCCTCCCGCGAGACCCAGGCCGGGTCGTCCTTGCACAGGGCGGTGATGCTGGCCGGCGACAAGCCGCAGGCGCGGGCGAACGCGCTGCGGGTGGTTCCTGTCGCTGTCAGCCAGTCCGCCAGTTTCATGGGGGGGAGTATAGGCGCGCGAAAATTCATCCGCAATGAAATCTCATTGCGCTTTCAGCGATACTGAAATTTATAACCTAACGTCAGCGCTGGAACGGCCAGGCCGGCGGCGTCGCCACCTGTGCCCGCGCGCGCAGAAGATGGTCGGCCAGCACGCAGGCCATCATCGCCTCGCCCACCGGGACGGCGCGGATGCCGACGCAGGGATCGTGCCGGCCCTTGGTGAGGATCTCGGCGTCCTCGCCGAACCGCGTCACCGTCTTGCGCGGTGTGAGGATGGAGGAGGTCGGCTTAACCGCGAAGCGCGCCACCACCGGCTGGCCGGTGGAGATGCCGCCGAGGATGCCGCCGGCATGGTTGGCGAGGAAGATCGGCTTGCCGTCATTGCCCATGCGCATCTCGTCGGCATTGTCCTCGCCGGTCAGCGTCGCCGCCGCGAAGCCCTCGCCGATCTCGACGCCCTTCACCGCGTTGATGCTCATGAAGGCGGCCGCCAGATCGGCGTCGAGCTTGCCGTAGATCGGTGCGCCGAGGCCGGGCGGCACGCCGTCCGCCACCACCTCGATCGCCGCACCCACCGAGGAGCCGTTCTTGCGGATGCCGTCGAGATAATCGACCATCTTCGCCGCCGCCTCGGCATCCGGGCAGAAGAACGGGTTGTTGCCGATCTCGTCCCAGTTCCAGTTGCCGCGGTCGACGGTGATCTCGCCCATCTGCACCAGTGCCCCGCGCACCGCGATGCCGGGCAGCGCCTGCTCCAGCACCTTCATGGCGAGCGCGCCGGCGGCGACCCGCACGGCGGTCTCGCGCGCCGAGGAGCGCCCGCCGCCGCGATGGTCGCGAATGCCGTATTTCACGTCATAGGCATAGTCGGCATGGCCCGGCCGGTAGCTGGCGGCGATCTCCGAATAGTCCTTGGAGCGCTGGTCGACGTTCTCGATCAGGAACGCGACCGGCGTGCCGGTGGTGGTCAGCACGCCATCTTCGCCTTCCAGCGTGCCGGACAGCACCTTCACCTGGTCGGGCTCGCGCCGCTGGGTGGTGAAGCGCGACTGGCCGGGCCGGCGCTTGTCCAGCGCCGCCTGGATCTCCTCCAGCCTGAAGGCGACGCCGGGCGGGCAGCCGTCGACGACGCCGCCAATGGCGAGGCCGTGGCTCTCGCCGAAGGTGGTCACCCGGAAGGACTGGCCGAACGTGTTGAAGGACATCGCGGGAAATCACGCTGAACGGGGCGGGAGCAGGGGTTCAGCACCGGCTTCTAGGCGCCGCGCCGGCCGGCGTCAAACCGCCGATGGTGGCCCTGTACGCCTGCCGCATCGCAATTCGCCGGCTTTGTGCTATAGGGTCGGCGTGGCTTCTCCCCAACCTGGAACCGATGCCCCTATTTGAAATCGCTGTCGTCGTTCTCCTCGTCCTGTTGAACGGCGTCCTCGCCATGGCCGAACTGTCGGTCGTGTCGTCCCGTCCGGCCCGGCTGCGTTCGCGCGCCGAGCAAGGCTCCGCTGGCGCCCGCGCCGCCCTCCAGCTCGCTGCCGATCCCGGCCGCTTCCTCTCGACCGTGCAGATCGGCATCACGCTGATCGGCATTCTGGCCGGTGCCTTCTCAGGCGCCACGCTGGGCGAATCCCTCGGCTCCTGGCTGGAGACACAGGGCGTCTCGTCCAATCTGGCCGAGGGCCTCGGCTACACCATCGTCGTCGCCGCCATCACCTATGTCTCGCTGATCATCGGCGAGCTGATCCCCAAGCGCCTCGCGCTGCAGAGCCCGGAGACGCTGGCGAGCCTGGTCGCCCCGGCGATGGTGCTGCTGTCGCGCGTCGCTGCGCCGGCGGTGTGGCTGCTCGATTTGTCCTCGCGTCTGGTGCTGCGGCTGATCGGCGATCGCGCCGGCGGCGGCAACAACAACGTCACCGACGAGGAAATCCGCGCCATCGTCGCCGAGGCCGAGACCGCGGGCGTCATCGATCCGGAGGAGCGCCGGATGATCGCCGGCGTCATGCGCCTCGCCGACCGCCCGGTGCGGGCGGTGATGACGCCGCGCCACGACATCGACTGGATCGACCTCAACGACGACCCGGAGGTGGTGCGCCAGACCATCCGCGAGACCCGGCACACCCGCATGCCGGCCTGCGAGGGTTCGCCGGACGAGCCGGTCGGCGTCATCGACATCCGCGACCTGCTTGAGGCCTATCTGCAGGGCGTCACGCCGGACCCGCGCCAGCTGGTCAAGCAGGGCGCCGTGCTGGTGGAGACCGCCGGCGCGCTCGACGCCATGAAGCAGCTGCGCCATGCCGAGTCGCCGCTGGCGCTGGTGGTCGACGAATACGGCACCATGGTGGGCATCCTCACCCCGGCTGACCTGCTCGACGCCATCGCCGGCACGGTGATGGTGGACGAGGACGGCGTGTCCAGCCCGCACGCGGTCGAGCGTGAGGACGGCTCCTATCTCGTCGCCGGCGCCACGCCGACCGACGAGCTGGCCGACCTGCTCGGCATCAGCATCCCGCAGGATTCCGGCTTCCACACCGCGGCGGGCTACGCGCTGCACGAATTGAAGGCGATCCCGCAGGAAGGCGTCGCCTTCACCGCCAAGGGCTGGCGCTTCGAGGTGGTGGACATGGACGGGCGGCGCATCGACAAGCTGCTGGTGTCGCGCGCCGTCGCGCCGCGTCGCCGGGCGCCTCTGGGCGCCTGACGCCGTCCGGCGCGGGCCTCGCGCGCGCCGTCGGTGGATTCCAGCTGTCGATGTCGGAGTTTGGCGGCCGGCGCCTGCTGCGGCCTCGCCCGTATGGGCGCTCATGCCGCCCTTGGCATCGTCTCCGGCGCGCCGGCCAAACTGGCGCAGCCGACTCTGCCGTATCGGGTGCGCTCAGCGCACCGTCTGCACGATCTCCGAAGCGTTGGCGGCCGAGGCCCGATCGCCATAGCGCGCGCCGAGGCCCGCCACCACCGTGACGATGGCTACCGCCAGCGCGGCGGCGATCAGCCCATATTCGAGCCCGGTGCCTTGCGGCCGGCGGGCTGCCACCGCGCGCCGACGCTGGGACATGTCCCGCATCGCCGGCTCTCTCACCGCTGCCTCTCTCATCGCCGTCTCTCTGCTTGCGCTCATCTCGCCGATATCTGCCTTGGGACAGATTTTATTGTGGGAGCACCTTGGCGCCGCAGATGTTGACCGCTCCTTAAGGCGGCTCCCCGGGGGAAGACCGGCCGATTCCGTGGTTAATGCTTTGCGTCCGCGACCTCGCGGGTCCGTGAACCGGCGCCGGCCGCCTCCGGCGGGCGCGACTGCCATGCGACGTTTCAGCCGCGCGGCCTCTCAGCTGCGCGGCTTGGCCCGCCGCGTTGCCTCGGCACTGGCCGGGTCCTCCGGCCAGGGATGGCGCGGATAGCGCCCGCGCATCTCGGCGCGCACGTCCTTCCACGAGCCTGCCCAGAAGGCCGGCAGGTCGCGCGTCACCTGGATCGGCCGATGCGCCGGGGAGAGCAAGGCGAGCACCAGCGGCACCCGCCCGCCGGCGAGCGCGGGATGCTCACCGAGCCCGAACAGCTCCTGCACCCTGACCGAGATGGTCGGCCCGCCTTCGGCAGCATAGTCGACGGCAAGGCGCGAGCCGGTCGGCGCCTCGAAATGCGTCGGCGCCTCGGCGTCGAGCCGGCGCGCCAGCTCCCAGTCGATGAGGCCCGGCAAGGCGCGGCCGAGCAGTTCGGCGTCGAGCGCGTTGAGGCTGGTCGCCTCGGTCAGCAGCGGCGCCAGCCAGTCGTCGGCGGCCGCCGCCAGCGCCGCGTCCGAGAGATCGGGCCAGAGATCGGGCGCAGCGGCGTGGAGGAAGCGCACGCGGTCGAGCCATTGCCGCTGCGCCGCCGACCAGGGCAGCCGCGCCATGCCCCGCGCCACCGCCGCCCGCGCCAGCGCCCGGCCTGTGGCCTCACCGGCCGTGACTCTTGCCGGCTTCTCCGACAGCACCAGCGCCCCGAGCCGCCGCACCCGGCGTGCCCGCAGCGCACCGGCGGCGGCGTCGAAGCTGATTTCCTCGGCCTCGGTGATGTCCTCGCCGAACTCGGCCTCGATCTCTGTCTCGTCGAGTTCCGCGGCGAGCAGGATGCGGGCCTCCTCGGCGCTGCCGCTCATCTCCGCTACCGCGAGGAATTTCGCGCGGGCGAGCGCCGAGGCCGGGTCCATCGCCCCGCCGCGCCCATTGGCCAGCACGAACCGCCGGCCGTCTCCCCGAGAGCGGGCGAGCCGGTCGGGAAAAGCATGGGCGAGCAGCGCCGCCGGGGAGGGGGAGGCGGCCGCTTCCCGCGCCACCAGCCGTCCCGCTTCCTCCGCCCAGCGGGACGCCATGCGCCGCGCCTCCTCGCCGCGCCGCGAGCGGTCGGCGGCGAGCATGTCGAGGCGGTGGGAGAGGTCGACATCGGTGCCGCCGAGCCCGCGCTCGGACAGCACGGCGGCGATGCGCGCCGCCCGTTCGCCGGCGCCGCGCCGCGCGCCTTCCAGCACCAGTCGCGACAGCCGTGGCTCCAGCGGCAGCCGCGCCATTGCCCGGCCATGCGTGGTGACCTGTCCGTCGGCGTCGAGCGCGCCGAGCGCCCGCAGCAGGCTGCGCGCCTCGTTGAGCGCGGCGGCGGGCGGCGGGTCGAGAAAGCCGAGCGTCGAGGGATCGCTCACCCCCCACAAAGCGAGGTCGAGCACCAGCCCGGCGAGATCGGCGGCGAGGATTTCCGGCGTCGCATAGGCCGGCAGGCTGGCGGTCTCCGCCTCGTTCCACAGCCGGACGCAGACCCCCGGCTCGGTGCGCCCGGCGCGGCCGCGCCGCTGGTCGGCCGCCGCGCGCGACACCCGCACCGTCTCCAGCCGGGTCATGCCGACGCCGGGCTCGTAGCGCGGCACCCGCGCCAGCCCGCAATCGACGACGATCCGCACCCCCTCGATGGTGAGGCTGGTTTCGGCGATGGAGGTGGCGAGCACCACCTTGCGCGTGCCCGCCGGCGCCGGCGAGATCGCCCGGTCCTGTGCCCGGGCATCGAGCGCGCCATAGAGCGGGGCGATCTCGACGGCCGGGTCGGAAACCGCCTCGCGCAGCAGGTTCTCGGTACGCCTGATCTCCGCTGCGCCGGGCAGGAAGGCGAGAACCGAGCCCGTTTCCTGCGCCAGCGCGCGGCGCACCGCCTCCGCCATCTGCCGCTCGATGGGCGCGCGGGGATCGCGCCCCGCATAGAGCGTCTCCACCGGAAAGGCGCGTCCGAGGCTCTCGATCACCGGTGCCGGCGTCTGCGTATCACTGAGCAGCCTCGCCACCCGCGCCCCGTCCAGCGTCGCCGACATCACGACGAGGCGCAGGTCCTCGCGCAGCGCCGATTGCGCGTCGAGGGCGAGGGCGAGGCCGAGATCGGCGTCGAGCGAGCGCTCGTGAAACTCGTCGAACAGTACCCCCGCGACGCCGATAAGCTCGGGGTCGTCCAGCATCATGCGGGTGAAGATGCCCTCGGTGATCACCTCGATCCGCGTCGCCCGGCCGATCTTCGAGCCGAAGCGGGCGCGGTAGCCAACCGTCTGCCCGGCCTGTTCACCGAGGGTGGCGGCCATGCGCTCGGCGGCGGCGCGGGCGGCGAGCCGGCGCGGCTCCAGCACGAGGATCTTGCGGCCGGACGTCCAGGGTTCGTCGAGCAGCGCGAGCGGCACCCGCGTGGTCTTGCCGGCGCCGGGCGGGGCGACCAGCACCGCGCGCGTACCGGCGGCAAGCGCCGCTGTCAGCGCCGGTAGGACGTCGTCGATGGGCAGCGGGAACGGGTGATGAGCCATGGCGCGATGCTTAGCGCGGGCGCGCGCACACGGCCAGCCGGGCGGAGCCCTTCGCGTCCCGGGAAGTCCTTCTTTCGGAAATACAACCTATAGGAGAGTGAAAAGAACTATGCAATTTTAGAGGTGGGTGAATGCAGGGGGCAAGACATGGGCGACGCACTGCAGATCGATGAGGAATTGATACCGGCCGGCCGAAAAAATCGACCCGGTGGGGGTTTGAAGCCGGGCTTCATTACCATTCACAATACCGATAACCCCCGCCGTGGGGCCGACGCGCGCGCGCATTCCAAATTCGTGCGGGAGACTGGCTATTACGTCCATAATGGCCGCAAGATCTATGTGTCCTGGCACTTTTCGGTAGACGACCGGCGGGTCATCCAGCACCTGCCGCTCAACGAGGTCGCCTATCACGCCGGTTCGGAGGCGAATGCTCGCAGCATCGCCATCGAGATCTGCATGAATGCCGGGATCGACCAGGAGGCGGCCAATCGCCGTGCCGCCCTCCTCGTCGCCCATCTACTGGCCCGCCTCCGGCTCGATGCCGACAGGATCCGCCAACACAAGGACTGGACCGGCAAGAGGTGTCCTTCGCTGCTCATGGGGCCGAAATGGGACGCGTTCCTCGCACAGGTAGAGAAGTATAGGACATCCTCAAGAGCCGCTGCCTCGCTCTTCATCGAGGCGGGTGAGGCCGAGACGCCCGCCTCGCCGGATGCGGCGGACGACGTGGCCGATTTCGATATCGACCACCATCTGCTCACCGCCGCCCTGGCGGACGCTCCGTCGGACGAGGGGGCCGCTCTTCAACTCGGCGATGCGCTTGCCGATCTGGCGGTACGCCTGGAGGGGCTGCGCGACCGGGCGGGGCACGACGCTAGTGGGCTGCCCTGGCTGTTTCCTGGCGGCATCAATGAGATAGCGCTGACGATCGGCGGCGGGGAGGCCTCGGTCACGGTCAAGGGGCCGCCGGCGGTCGGCCCGGTCGGTGAGACCGGAGGCGCGCTGGAGACCGCCTATGACAGTGTACCGGAGTCCCTCGATGCCGACCCTCCCGAGACGGAATTTCTCCACGAGCCGGCGCTGGCCGAGCCGGTGACGACCGAACTCGATCTGCCGAGCGACAGTCTCTATGCGACACGGCCGGGCTCTGCCAATCATTACGGAACGGCGCTCACCATCCGGGCGATCATGGCAGCCGCGGCGCTCTTCCATCGCGCGACAGGCCAGCGGGTCGGCGTGGGCGACATCAGCAAGCGGGGAGGGGGGAGGCTGTCGGGCCACGTCTCCCATCGCAAGGGCATCGACGTCGACATCCGCCTTCAGCGCGCGGATAGCCTCGAGCGGCCGGTCGACTTCCGTTCCGGCGACTATTCCCGCGTTCTTACGCAGCAACTGGTCGACGCCTTCCGCAAGAACGGCGTCGTCCCCGTCGAGCTGATCTTCTTCAATGACCCCGACATACGCGGCGTGCAGCCGTACAGGGGGCATGACGATCACCTGCACGTCCGGTTCCGCGTGATCTGAGCCGAGCGGTCTTGCCGGCTCACCGAAAGAGCCGGCGCCTTGCGGGAGCAGGGCGCCGGCCGTCATTCGGCTGATGGCGCGGTGCTCCCCGTCACATCACCGCGTCGATGGTCTTGCCGATCTTCTCGACCAGTTCGCCGACCTGCGCCTCGCTGATGATCAGCGGCGGGCTCACCGCGATGGTGTCGCCGGTCACGCGGAACATCACCCCCTCGTCGTGGAAGCCATGCTCCATCGCCTGGTAGCCGCGCTTGCCCGGCCCCTCGGCGCTGGGCGCCATGTCGAAGGCGGCGACCAGGCCGACGGTGCGGATGTCGAGCACGCCCGGCTTGCCCTTCAGGCTCATCACCGCATCGGCGAAGATCGGCTCCATCGCCCGGGCGCGCTCGAACAGCGCCTCGTCGCGGTAGAGGTCGAGCGTCGCCAGCGAGGCGGCGCAGGCCAGCGGGTGGCCGGAATAGGTGTAGCCGTGGAACAGCTCGATCACGTGCTCCGGGCCGTTCATGAAGGTGTCGTGGATGTGCTTGCGCACGATCACGCCGCCCATCGGCACCGCGCCCGAGGTCACGCCCTTGGCAAAGGTGATCATGTCCGGCACCACGCCGTAGCGTTCGGCGGCGAAGGGGAAGCCGAGGCGGCCGAAGCCGGTGATGACCTCGTCGAAGATCAGCAGGATGCCGTATTTGTCGCAGATCTCGCGCAGTCGCTTGAGATAGCCCTTCGGCGCCGGCAGGCCGCCGGTGGAGCCGGCCATCGGCTCGACGATGACGGCGGCGATGGTCTGGGCGTCGTGCAGGGCGACGAGACCCTCCAGCGCGTCGGCCTTCTCGGCGCCCCAGTCCGGCTCGCCCTTGGAGAAGGCCTGCTTGTCGCGGTCATAGGTGTGCGGCAGGTGGTCGACGCCGGTGAGCATGCCGCCGAAGAAGCGGCGGTTCGGCGAGATGCCGCCCACCGAGATCCCGCCGAAGCCGACGCCGTGATAGCCGCGCTCGCGGCCGATCAGCCGGGTGCGGGTGCCCTTGCCGGTAACGGCGTGATAGGCGAGGGCGATCTTCAGCGCTGTGTCGCCGGCCTCCGATCCGGAATTGCAGAAGAACACGTGGTCGAGGTCGCCCGGCGCCAGCTCGGCGATGCGCGAGGCCGCCTTGAAGGCCAGCGGGTGGCCGAACTGGAAGGTGGGGGCAAAGTCCATCTCCGCCGCCTGCTTCTGGATGGCGGCGACGATGGAATCCCGGTTGTGGCCGGCGTTCGAGCACCACAGCCCGGCGGAGCCGTCGAGGATCGGCCGGCCCTCGGGGGTGAAATAGTGCATGTCCTTGGCGCGCGAGACCATGCGCGGGCGGGCCTTGAAGGCGCGATTGGCGGTGAAGCCCATCCAGAAGGCTTCGAGATCGTTGGGCGCCGCGCTGCCGACGGTGTCGAGATCATAAACGAGAGACATGAACCGCTCCGGAAACTGGCCTGCAATCGGCCGTGATTTTGGTCATGTATAATGCGTGGGCATCTTCCCGCTCACGAGAAAATTCGATGATGTGATCGCCACCGCTTCTGGCCGGCCGGGATATCCACCCCCGCGTGCTTGACCCGAGGGAGTGCCGCGTCCATCAACTTGTCCCCGTGACATTATCACGTAACGTCATATATTCCGCCCGCCGGGGGTTGATCGCGAAGGGAATGATTCCCGCTTAAAGGAACCTCGTGTCCGATACCTTGTCCCTATCGACCGCGACGGATGTGCCCGAGGGCGAGGACCAGGCGCCCGGCTCCGGCAACCCATCGTCGGAGGTGGCCGAGCCGTCCGAGGTCGGCGCGTCGGTGGCGCGCGAGGCACTGGCGCGCGTGCTGGAAGCGGACGACCTCAAGGCGTCGCCGCAGCTCTCCACCATCTTGCGCTTCGTGGTCGAGGCGACGCTGGACGGCCGGCGCGAGGCGATCAAGGGCTACACCATCGCGGTCGAGGCGCTGGGGCGCGACCCCTCCTTCGATCCGCAGATCGACCCCATCGTGCGGGTGGAGGCGACGCGGCTGCGCCGCGCGCTGCAACGCTATTACGCCGGCGCCGGCGCCAATGACGAGATCGAGATCGTCATCCCGCGCGGTTCCTATGTGCCGCTCTTCGTGCCGCGCCGCCCGGGCGTGCCGGCCGGCGAGCCGGCGGAGACCGCCGCGAGCGGCGACGTGGCCGTGCCGGCCGCGATCCCCGCCGCCGATACTGCCTTGCCTTCCGTCCTTCCCGCGGCCGTGCCCTCCCGCGTCGGTGGCCTGCGCCCGTGGCGCTGGGTCGGTGGGCTGGTGGTGCTGCTCGTTCTCGCCACCGCCATCATGATGGCGGTGGACGTGGTGGAGACCTCGAACTTGCGGGCGTTGTTCCCCGGCTTCGCCCTGCGTTCGATCGAGCGCACCAACCGGCTCGGCATTCCCATGGTCGAGGTGCGCGCCTTCGACATGACCGGCGCCACGCCGGTGGCGGCCGCGGCCGCCGGCACGTCGTCCCCCGCCCGCCCGCCGGGCGGCGAGTTCCCGGCGCGGGCGCTGGAGATGCGCATCCGCGACGCGCTGGCCCGCTTCGACCTTCTCGACGTGCTGGCGAGCCCGGATGCCCGGCCGCGCCTCGAATGTGGCGTCGGCGGCGCCGCGCCGCATTCGGCCTTCGCGCTGGGCGGGCTGGTGGAAAGCCACGAGGACGGCTCGATCTCGCTGCTGCTGCGCCTGTCGGACCTGTGCGACGGCACCATTGTCTGGTCGCGCGAATTCGACGCGCTGCGCCCCTCCGAGGACCCGACCGCGGTCGAGAACGAGCTGGTGCGCGAGATCATGGCCTCGCTGGCCGAGCCCTATGGCGTCATCCAGGCTCGGGCCCGCGCCCGCGTCATGTCGTCGGGCGGCCTCGCCAAGGCCGGCCCCTATGGCTGCGTGCTGCTCGCCTATGATTATTGGCGCAGCTACCTGCCGGCCGACCACGCCGCCGCGCGCGCCTGCCTGGAAAAGGCGGTGGCGGCCGACAACACCTTCGCGCTCGGCTATGCGCTGCTCGCCGAGCTCTATCTCGACGAGGTCCGCAACGGCGCCAATCCGCGCCCGGACCCGCCGGCGGTCAACCGGGCGCTGGCGAGCGCCGAGCAGGCGATCGAGCTGTCGCCGACCAGCGGCTTCTTCCGCCGCGTCGCGCTCGACGTGCACGCCTATCGCGGCGAGCGCGGCTCGGCGCTGGCGCAGGGCGACATCGCGCTGCAGCTCAATCCCTACGACGTCGACACGCTGGCGACCTATGGCGGCCGGCTGGTCACCTTCGGCGAACTCGAGCGCGGCGAGGCGATGCTGGCGAGCGCGCTCAAGGCGGCACCGGCCATGCCGCCTTCGGTGGACTACTTCCGGGTGATTGCCGCCTATCTGCGCGGCGACGCCGTCGGTGCCTCCGCCGCCGCCGACCGGCTGATGGGCGAGGTCTACGCGCCGGGCCTGCTCGCCCGCGCCCTCGCCACCCATCTCGCCGGGGACACGGCCGCCGCCCGCGCCGATCTCGACCGGCTGGTGACGCTGGTGCCGGCGTGGAAGACCGATACCTCCGGCATGCTCGCGCGCTTCTTCCCCGCCCCGCATGTGGCGAAGCAGGTCGGCGCCGACCTCGCCGCCCTCGGGCTGGGGACAGCCGCGCGCTGACGCTGCGTCACGGTCCAAACGTCGCGTGGTGTTCGGGCCGCCGACAGGCTAAGCAAAGCTCCGTCGTCCACCGCGCCGGAATCCATACATGTCGCAGGCTTTCGATCTTGCCGTCGTCGGCGCGGGCGTCGTCGGCCTTGGTCATGCGCTGGCTGCCGTGCGCCGCGGCCTCCGCGTGGTGGTGATCGACCGCGATGCCCAGGCCAACGGCGCCTCGATCCGCAATTTCGGCTTCGTCACCGTCACCGGCCAGCAGCGCGGCGAATGCTGGCGCCGCGCCATGCGTTCGCGCGATATCTGGGCCGAGGTGGCGCCGCAGGCCGGCATCGAGGTGGTGCATCGCGGCCTGCTGGTCAGCGTGCGCCGGCCGGAGGCGGAGGCGGTGCTGGAAGCCTTCCTCGCCACCGAGATGGGCGAGGGCTGCGCGCTGCTTTCCGGCGGCGAGGCCCGCGCGAGGCTGCCGGCGCTCGATGCGCAGCAGCTCGCCGCGCTGTGGAGCCCGCACGATATGCGGGTAGAATCGCGCCAGGCGATCCCCAAGCTCGCCCGCTGGCTTCAGGAAGCGAAAGGCGTCACTTTCCACCGCTCCACCGCCGTCACCGGGGTAGAGCCCGGCAGGGTGCATACCGCAACCGGCACCATCGAGGCCGCCCGCATCGTCGTCGCCCCCGGCGACGACTTCCGCACCCTGCTGCCCGAGCGCTTCGAAGCCTACGGCCTCACCCGCTGCAAGCTGCACATGCTGCGCGTTGCCGACCCGGCACTGGGCACGCTGCCCGGCTCGGTGATGAGCGATCTCTCGCTCGGCCGCTATCTCGGCTATTCCGAATTGCCCGAGGCCGAGCCGTTGAAGGTCCGGCTGCGGGCCGAGCAGGGCGAGCTGCTCGACAATGGCGTGCACCTCATCGTGGTGCAGTCGGCCGACGGCTCGCTGGTGGTCGGCGACAGCCACCATTACGCGACGACGCCGGATCCCTTCGCGCCCGAGCATGTCGACGAACTGATCCTCGACGAATATGAGGCGGTGTTCGGCCGCCGCCCGTCCGGCATCGTCGAGCGCTGGACCGGCACCTACGCTTCGGCGCCCGACCGCCTCGCCTTCATCGACCGGCCGGATCCGGCGATCCGCCTGGTGGTGGTGACCAGCGGCACCGGCGCCTCCACCGGCTTCGCCATCGCCGAGGAGGCGGTGGCCGAACTGTTCGACTGACGTTTTCCGCAGCGGCTTTTTCAACCGGGGGGATTTCATGGCGCTGAAGGCACTCATTCTCGACTGGGCCGGCACGGCGGTCGATTTCGGCTCGCGCGCGCCGATGGGCGCCTTCGTCGAGGCGTTCGCGCAGGTGGGCATCCCGCTCACCATCGAGGAAGCGCGCGGCCCGATGGGCCTGCCCAAGCGCGACCATGTCGCGGCGCTGATCTATTCCCCGGCGGTGTCGCAGCGCTGGCACGCGCTCTACGGTGTCGCGCCGACCGAGGCCGATGTCGACCGCGTGCTCGCCATCTTCGAGCCGCTGAACGTCGAGGTGATCCCGCGCCATGCCGACCTGATCCCCGGTCTGCTCGACGTGGTGGCGAGCGCCCGCGCCCGCGGCCTCAAGATCGGCTCTACCACCGGCTACACAAGGCCGATCATGGAAAAGCTGATGCCGCTCGCCGCCGAGGCCGGCTACGCGCCGGACAATGTGGTGTGCGCCGGCGACCTCGCCGCCGGGCGGCCGAGCCCGCTGATGATGTACCGTACCTTCGCCGATCTCGGCGTGTGGCCGCCGCAGGACTGCGTGAAGATCGACGATACCGAGCCCGGCATCGCCGAGGGCCTCGCCGCCGGCACCTGGACGGTCGGCCTCGCTTTGTCCGGCAACGCCGCCGGCCTGTCGAAGGACGAGCTGGCCAATCTCGCCCCCGACGAGCGGGCCGCCCTGCGCACCCGCGCCTCGGCCAAGCTGTTTGGCGCCGGCGCGCATTTCGTCGTCGACACCATCGCCGAGCTGCCGCCGGTGCTGGAGGCCATCGAGGCGCGATTGGCGGCGGGGCTTCGTCCCTGAGCGAGGGCGTGGTCCGGCTGGTGGCGTGGCTGCTTGTCGGAGTGGCTCGCCGGCCCGCCTCGCGGCAGCGCCGCGTCCGGGAGGGTTGATCTGTTTGCCTATCCTCTCCCCGCCCGAAGTCGACTGCTGCCGAGTTCGGTTCTGGCATGGCCGAAGCCGGAAACATCCGGCTTCGGCGGAGAGGTGGCTCGCGAAGCGGGTCGGTGAGGGGTAAGGCATCAGGATCGTCGAGGGCCCCCTCGACCTCCAGCCCTGTCCATCGACACCGGATGCATCCGGTGTCGATCTTCCCGAAGGCCGAACGTGGCAACAGCCGGGTTCGCCGGGGGAGACGGCGCAATGCGGCCCCGCGGACATTGTCCGTTGGGGCGAGTGAGCCGCGCCGTGCCGCCCTCCACCATTGCCGCCGCGCCGCCCATCCTCTACACCGCGCGCCAGCAGAGTTTCAGGAAGACGGCGCCCCATCATGGCCAAGGACAAACCCACCAAGCTCAAGGCGCGCATGCCGCGCGGCCTCGCCGATCGCGGCCCGGCCGAGCTCGGCTCCACCCGCGCCATGCTCGAGACCATCCGCAGGGTCTACGAGCTCTACGGCTTCGAGGCGCTGGAGACGCCGTTCATCGAGTACACCGACGCGCTCGGCAAGTTCCTGCCCGACCAGGACCGCCCGAACGAGGGCGTGTTCTCCTTCCAGGACGATGACGAGCAGTGGCTCTCGCTGCGCTACGACCTCACCGCGCCGCTCGCCCGCCATGTCGCGGAGAATTTCGACCGCCTTGCCAAGCCGTTCCGCAGCTACCGCGCCGGCTGGGTGTTCCGCAACGAGAAGCCCGGCCCCGGCCGCTTCCGCCAGTTCATGCAGTTCGACGCCGACACGGTGGGCGCCCCCACGGTGGCCGCCGATGCCGAGATCTGCATGATGGCCGCCGACACGCTGGAGGCGCTCGGCATCAAGCGCGGCGACTATGTGATCAAGGTCAACAACCGCAAGGTGCTTGACGGCGTGCTGGAGGCCATCGGCCTCGGCGGCGAGGACAATGCGGGCCGCCGGCTCACCGTGCTGCGCGCCATCGACAAGTTCGACAAAGTCGGCATCGACGGCGTGCGCGACCTGCTCGGCGAGGGCCGCTGGGAAAACCCGGCCGCCAAGAGCGGCGACTTCACCAAGGGCGCCGGTCTGGACGTGGCGCAGGCCGCCGTCGTGCTGTCGCTGCTCGACAAGCAGGCCGCTTATGAGAAGCCGGCTAACGAGACCTACGCCGCCGGCCTCGCCGAGCTGGCCGAAATCGATGCGCTGGTCACGTCCGCCGGCTATGAGGGGCGGGTGAAGATCGACCCGTCCGTGGTGCGCGGCCTCGAATATTACACCGGCCCGGTCTTCGAGGCCGAGCTGACCTTCGAGGTGAAGGACGAGAAGGGCCGCCCGGTGCGCTTCGGCTCGGTGGGCGGCGGCGGGCGCTATGACGGCCTCGTCGGCCGCTTCCGCTCCGAGCCGGTGCCGGCCACCGGCTTCTCCATCGGTGTCTCCCGTCTCGCCTCGGCGCTGAGCTACCTCAAGACCGCCGACGCCGCGCCGGAGTACGGCCCGGTCGTCGTCGTGGTGATGGATCGCGACCAGACCGCGCATTACATGGGCCTGGTCGCCACGCTGCGGAGCGCCGGCATCCGCGCCGAGATGTATCTCGGCAACCCGAAGAATCTCGGCAACCAGTTCAAATATGCCGACCGCCGCAACGCGCCCTGCGTGGTCATCCAGGGCTCGGACGAGCGGGCCGCAACCGACGAAGTCGGCAACCCTAACCCCCAGGTGCAGATCAAGGACCTGATCGAGGGCGCCAAGGCGGCGGCCGCGATCACCGACAATGCCGAGTGGCGTTCGTCCCGCCCGGCGCAGTTTGCCTGCGACGAGTCCGAGCTGGTCTCCAAGGTGCGCGAGCTGCTCGACCATCACGGCGTCCCGCACGGCGCCGCGCTGGGCTGAGGGCGCTTCGCCCATGAAGGCGGTCC
Source organism: Ancylobacter sonchi (assembly GCF_018390695.1). Lineage (GTDB taxonomy): Bacteria > Pseudomonadota > Alphaproteobacteria > Rhizobiales > Xanthobacteraceae > Ancylobacter > Ancylobacter sonchi. Next base: position 100,252 of record NZ_JAHBGF010000046.1, read on the forward strand.
AGTTCGCGGAATATGGCGGCCCGGAGGTGCTTCGGGTCGTCGACCTCGAGCCGCCGCGCCCCGGTCCGGGCGAGGTGCGGATCGCCGTCCGCGCCACCGGCGTCAATCCGTCCGACTGGAAGCGCCGCGCCGGCCTCTACCGCGATGTCGACCCGGTGGCGTTTCCCTCCGGCGTCGGCGTCGAGGCGTCCGGCATCGTCGACGAGATCGGTCCCGGCGTGTCGAACGTCGCGGTCGGGGATGCCGTGTTCGGCATGGGCCGGGGCACCGTCGCCGAGCAGGCCGTCCTCACCAACTGGGTCCGCAAGCCGGACGCGATGTCCTTCGAGGTCGCCGGTGGCCTGTCGGTGATCGTCGAGACGGCGCTGCGCAGCCTCGGCGATCTCGGGGTGGAGCGCGGGCAGACGCTGCTGGTGAGCGGCGCGTCCGGCGGCATCGGCTCAGCGGTGGTGCAGATCGCTCGTTCGCGCGGCATCGTGGTGGTCGGTACTGCCGGCGAGCGCAATCAGGACTATCTGCGCGATCTCGGCGCGACCCCGACGACTTATGGGCCGGGCTTGAAGGAGCGGGTGCACGCCCTCGCTCCGCATGGCATCGACGCGGCGCTGGACGTCGCCGGATCGGGCATCCTTCCCGAGTTGATCGAGATCGTCGGCGCGGCGTCCGGCGTCGTCTCCGTCGCGGATTTCTCGGCCTCCCGCTACGGCGCGCGGTTTTCCGCCGGGCCGCCGCGCGACCCGGACCGCGTGCTCGCCGAGGCGGTGCGGCTGTGGGTGGATGGTCATCTGCACCTGAATATCGACCGGCTGTTCCCGTTCGTGCGCACGGCGGAGGCTCATGAGGTCAGCGCCCGCGGCCATGTCGCCGGCAAGCTGGTGATCACCGTTCCCTGAGCGCCGGCTCGGCCCGTCACCGCCCCACGAGAAAACGTATCCGTCCCCCCTCGCGGCCGGCAGCATCCTTCCCGCACCTCGCTCGATGAAGGGGCGCAACCGGAGCGACCGATCGCGCGGGCGGTGGGCGGTGGTCCTGCGCGCGGCATAACGCACCGCGTGCCGGACGGCCCAAGCTCTGTGGTCTCGGCCGGCCGTTCCGCCGGTCACGCGGAGAAGCGTCCCTCGCGACGATGATCTTCGGGCGGGACGCGCCGCATAGCGGAGGATAGCAAGGCCCAATTCCTCCGGGGGCCGCAGGGAGCAAGCCACAAAACACCGCGCGCGGGACGCCGGGTTCGGGGGGCGGTTGGTTGACCAAAGGCTTGCGCCACCTATCAAACCTGGGTGCAGGTGACCGCCTGAGCGATCCGGTCCGGCGTCCCGCGTGCCCTTCGGGCGCAAGGGAAAAGACTGTCCTGCGTGCCCTTAGGGTGCGGGGTGACGCGCCCGCCACACCTCCGGTCGCTCCCGGCACGGAGCCCTTGGCGTATCCGCCGCACCCTTCCGGCAACCATGTCACGCACCGTGCATGGACCCGGCGGGCCCGCTTTGCTAGAAGCCGCGGACCCGATGCCGGCCGGGGAGCCTCCTTCCGGACCGGCGCGCACGTCAGAGACGAGACCATGACCGCCGCCCCCACCCATGCCGACGAACTGCTCGCGCTCTATGACCGCGCCGGCTATGGGCGTGTCGACCCGCCGGTGCTGCAGCCGGCCGACGCCTTCCTCGACCTCTCCGGCGAGGCGATGCGCCGGACCATGTTCGTCACCGTCGCCGAGGATGGTAGCGAACTCTGCCTGCGCCCGGACATCACCCTGCCGGTGTGCCGGCTCTATATCGCCGACGGCGCCTCGCAGCCGCGCGACTTCTCCTATCTCGGCCCGGTGTTCCGTTCGGATGCGGAGAATGGCGAGTTCCTGCAGGCCGGCGTCGAATCCTTCGGCCGGCCGGACCGCGAGGCGGCGGATGCCGAGTTGCTGGCGCTCGGCCTCGAGACCGCCGCGCTGTGGGGCGTCACCGAGCCGAATGTCCGCCTCGGCGATGCCGGCCTGTTCGCCGCGCTGCTCGACGCGCTCGACCTGCCGCCCGGCTGGCGGCGCCGGCTCGTGAAGGACTTCGCCCGCTCCGGCGATCTCGGCGCCGATCTCGCCATGCTGCGCGAACGCCCCGCCGGCGGCGGCGTCGCCGCCCATGCCGGCGTGCTCAAGGCGCTGGCCGGCTCGGATAAGGCGGCCGCGCACGCTCTCGTCACCGACCTCATCTCGATCGCCGGCATCTCGACGGTCGCCGGCCGTTCGGTGTCGGAGATCGCCGAGCGCTTCCTCGAACAGGCCGCCTCCGGCGATGCCGAGGGTCTGCCGCCGGAGAAGGTGGCGGTGCTGGAACGCTATCTCGCCATTGCCGGCGAGCCGGACGCCGCCGCCCGCGCGCTCAGGGCGCTGGCCACTGACGCCGGGCTCGACCTCGCCGCGCCGCTCGACGCCTTCGAGACCCGCACCAATTTCCTCGCCGCCCAAGGCGTCGAGGTCGAGCGGCTGCATTTCGCCGCCGCCTTCGGCCGCCCGCTCGACTATTACACCGGCATGGTGTTCGAACTGCACGAGAATGGCGGCGACACCCCGCTGGTCGCCGGCGGCCGCTATGACGGGCTGCTGTCCCGGCTCGGCGCCCCGACGCCGGTGCCGGCGGTCGGCTTCGCCGTCTGGCTCGGCCGGCTCGATGCCCTGGAGGCCCGTTCATGAGCGCGTTGCAACATTCCTCGCTCATCGTCGCCGTCCCCTCCAAGGGCCGCCTGCAGGAGAACGCCTCGTCCTTCTTCGGCCGCGCCGGCATGACGCTCGCCCAGTCGCGCGGCGCCCGCGACTATCGTGGCACGCTCACCGGCGTCGAGGGGGTGGAAGTCGCCTTCCTCTCGGCTTCGGAGATCGCCGCGCAGCTCGCCGCCGGCGCGGTGCATCTCGGTGTCACCGGCGAGGATCTGGTGCGCGAGAACATCCCCGACGCCGATTCCAAGGTGCTGCTGGTCGAGGGACTCGGCTTCGGCCACGCCAATGTGGTGGTGGCGGTGCCGCAGGCCTGGATCGACGTGCGCACCATGCGCGACCTCGACGACGTGGCGACGCATTTCCATGCCTCGCGCGGCCGGCGCATGCGGGTGGCGACCAAGTATCTCAACCTTACCCGCGGCTTCTTCGCCCGCCACGGCATCGTCGACTACCGCATCGTCGAGAGCCTGGGCGCCACCGAGGGCACCCCGGCGGCCGGCACGGCGGAGCTGATCGTCGACATCACCACCACCGGCGGCACGCTGGCGGCCAATGCGCTGAAGGTGATCGACGACGGCGTCATGCTGCGCTCGGAGGCCAATCTCGTCGCCTCGCTCAACGCGCCATGGACGGCGGGAGCCCGCGCGGCGGCCCGCGCGCTGTTCGACCGCATCACCGCCGCCAAGCGCGCCGCCACCATGCGCGAGGTCAAGACGCGCTTTTCCGCCTGCGACACCGCCATCGTCGCCGAGGCGGTGCAGCGCTTCCGGGCGGTGGCGCCGTTCGGTGCGCCGACCTCGTCGGGCATGGTGACGCTGCACTGCCCGCCGGACACGCTGCATGGCCTTGCGGTGTTCCTGCGCGAGAAGGGGGCGTCGAGCGTCTCGGTCGGCCCGCTCGACTATGTGTTCGCCGCCGAGAACCCGCTGTTCGAGAAGCTGGAGGCGCGGCTGGGTTAGCCTCAGCCCCGCGCCGCCCAGTCGGCGCCGAGTTCCGCCATCCGCGCGGCGGCGAAATCCTCCGCCTCGCCGATGGCGAAGCCGAACAGGATCAGGCACGGCCCCGGCGAGGCGTCGCCGAACTTATCCGCCAGTGCCGCCGCGAGCTTATCCTGCAGCGTCGAGACGGTCGCCGCCACCCGGAATTCCTCCGGACGGGTGGCGGAGAACACGGCGAGGGCGGGGGTGTGCGGATCGAGGCCGGCGGCCATCGCCTTGCCGGCGAGCTCGCCCCAGGTGCGCTGGGGCATGTAGACTACCGTGGTCGCCGCCTTGTCGGCGAGCGCCGTCCAGTCGAGGTCAACAGGCAGCTTGCCATCGCGGGCATGGGCAGTGATGAATTGCAGCCGGCGCGCATGGTCGCGATGGGTCAGCGACACCGCCACCCGGCTGGCGGCGCCCTGCGCGGCGGAGATGCCCGGCACCACCTCGATCGGCAGGCCGGCGGCGCGGGCGGCGGAGATCTCCTCGCCGGCACGGCCGAACACCATCGGGTCGCCGCCCTTCAGCCGGACCACACGCTTGCCCTGCTTCGCCAGCGACACCATTAGCGCGTTGATGTCGTCCTGCTTGCAGGAGGGGCGGTAGCCGGATTTGCCGACCAGCGTCTTCTTCGCCTCGCGCCGGGCGACGTCGAGCACCGCCGGCGCGACGAGATCGTCATAGAGCACCACGTCGGCGGCCTGCAGCACCCGCACCGCCTTCAGTGTCAGCAGCTCCGGATCGCCCGGCCCGGCGCCCACCAGCGCGATGGAGCCGCGTCCCTCCTCGTCGCGCTCGGCGCGCGAGCGGGCCAGCAGCACGTCGCGCAGCGCATCGTCCGGGGCGTCGTTGGGGGTTTCCAGCGCGTGGCGGGTGAAGCGTTCCCAGAAGCGCCGTCGCCCGTGATGGCCGAGCCCGAGCGCGGTAACGAAGGGCCGCCAGACCCGCGCCGCCTCGGCCCAGTGGCGGAAGCCCTGCGGGATCACCGATTCGATCTTAGCCCGTACCGCCTGGCCGAACACTGGGGCGGCACCGTCGGTGGAGATGCCGACCACCAGCGGCGAGCGATTGACGATGGCGCCGAAGGCGAAATCGCAGAAGGCCGGCTTGTCGACCACGTTCACCGGCACGCCGGCGGCCCGTGCCGCCTGCGCGAAGCGCTCGCCCTCGCTGTCGTCCTCGATGGCGCCGATGGCGAGGGCGGCGCCGGCGAGGTCCGCCGGGGCCCAGTCGCGCGGGTGCAGCGCGATGCGCCCGCCGGCCTCGTCGGCGAAGGCGGCGAGGGCGGGGGAGGTGTCAGCGGCGTAGATGTCGAGCCGCGCCCCGGTGGCGGCGATCAGCTCGGCCTTCCAGGCGGCGGCATCGGAGCCGCCGGCCAGCACCACCCGCCGGCCTTCCAGCGCGAAGAACACCGGCAGCCGGGCGAGCGGCGCCATGCGCCCGCCGCTCTGCTCGGAGGGGCGGCGCGGGGAGGGAGAATCGCCCGTGGGGTCGGCCATAAGGTGTCTCGTATCGGCGTCGGGGCGCAGCGTGGCTGCGCGGTAAACCGCCATTATACCACGGCCGCGCCGGCGGTGAACGCCGGGCGCGACGCGGATGGACGGCGTTCAGTGGTTCTTTTCGGACAGCTTGTCAGTCCAGGCCAGCACCACGCCGGAGACCACGAACACCACATGGATGATGACCAGCCAGGTCAGCTGCTTCTCGTCGACGCCCCGGTCGAGGTTCATGAACGCCTTTAGCAGCGCGATGGCGGAAATAGCGACGATGGAAGCGAGCAGCTTCTGCTTCAGCCCGGCGAAGTCGACCTTGGTCATCCATTCCGGCCAGTCGGCATGGCCCTCGGCGTCAATCTTGGAGACGAAGTTCTCGTAGCCGGAGAAGATGACGATGATCACCAGGCTGCCGGTGAAGGTGAGGTCGATCAGGGCGAGGATGCCGAGGATGGTGTCGTTCTCGTCGAAGCCATTGGCGTGGCTGACGAAGTGCCACAGCTCGATACCGAACTTGTACAGCAGCACCGCCAGCGCGATGACGAGGCCGATATAGAACGGCGCCATGATCCAGCGGCTGACGAAGATGAAGCGTTCGATCAGTTTTTCCATGTTCGGCTCGTTCTCCGTCTGGCCGTGCCCGGCGCCGCTCGCCGGCGCCGCCTTTTCGCAGATGCGAAGAGGGGTGGCATGACGCGGCGGGAGGTTCAAGGGGGCAGCGGCGGATCGGGGACGGTGTCGCACCTTGCGGCAGGCGCAAGCACCCGCGCCGGCAGGCGCCCGGGTCGTGAGCAGGACGGCCGAAACGACAACGGCCGGGAGAGGTCCCGGCCGCCGCCTTCATTCACAGAAAAGGAGTGATCTCAGGCGTTGACGCCGCTGCCGATCGGGCAGGAGACGCCGGTGCCGCCAAGACCGCAATAGCCGCTCGGGTTCTTGGCGAGGTATTGCTGGTGGTAGGTTTCGGCGAAGTAGAATTCCGGCGCCGATACGATCTCGGTGGTGATGGGATCGTAGCCCTTCGCCTTCAGCGCCGCGTCGTAGGCGGTCCGGCTCGCCACCGCCGCCTGCTGCTGCTCGGGCGACAGCGTGTAGATGCCGGAGCGGTACTGCGTGCCGATGTCGTTGCCCTGCCGCATGCCCTGGGTGGGGTTGTGCGATTCCCAGAACAGCTTGAGCAGTTCCTCGTAGCTCACCACCTTGGGATCGAAGACCACCAGCACCGCCTCGGTGTGGCCGGTGCGGCCCGAGCAGACCTCGTCATAGGTGGGATTGAGCGTCGGCCCGTTGATGTAGCCGACCGCGCTCACCCACACGCCCGGCGTCTGCCAGAACTTGCGCTCGGCGCCCCAGAAGCAGCCCAGAGCGAAGATGGCGGTCTCCAGCCCCTCCGGATAGGGCCCCTTGAGCGCATGGCCGTTGACGAAATGCGTCGCCGCGGTCGGCAACGGATTCGCCCGTCCCGGCAGCGCCTCGGACGGGGTGGGCAGTTCCAGCGATTTCTTGAAGAAGAACATGTTGTCGTCCCTCGCTTTTCCGCCGGCCAATATGGGGATTGGCCGGTGCGATTGCGAGGGGGCTTCAGGCGCGCTTGCGTCCGAGTACGATCAGCACAAGGCCGATCACCACCAGCACCGCCGCCAGCGGCGCCTGCATCAGTGGCGTCGCCAGGCTCTCCCAGCCGGCGGCCGGCAGTTCTGCGTCGAGCGCCCGCCCCAGCCCCGTAGCGCTCACCGCAGCCCAGGCGTCGCCGAGCGGCGTGTACAGCACGCGCGAGGAGGCGATGGAGCGGGTGCCGTCCAGCACCAGCGCCACGAAGCCGCCGGCGAGCAGCCACAGGCCGAGGAAGCGCAGCAGGAAGCGGATCATGCTCAGTCCTTTTCCACCTCGTGCCGGCGGAAGGAGCCCGTCCGGGAACGGGTCCCGCGCCTCCCGCCCGCCCGGCAAGACGTGGCCTGTCTAAGCGCCGGGTGGCGGCGACGCAATACCGCGTCATTCCGCCGCCCGGCGCACGGGTCCGTGATGTTCCTTAGAGTTGATGTGAATCAAGGCTGCCTCGCGCCTCCGCCCCGATGGTCCGGCCGGACTGTGGAAGACGCCTGCGCCGCTTCGGCGCCGGGCGGTGGAGGGTTTCATGCCACAAGCGGCAATGGGCGCGGCGCCGGATCCCGTCGGGGTGCCCCGGCAAATTCAGAAGAGCCTCACCTTCGGCGAGGGTGGGCTGGCGGCGACCTTCGTGCTGCTGGCGCTTTCCTCGCTCACGGTGGCCTCGGGAGCGGAAACGGCGGCTTATGCTTTTCATGCCTATCTGACCGCACTGGCCAGCATCGCCGCCGTCTTCGTGATCATCAACCATCATGTCGAGCGGCCGGCGGCGCTGCCGGCGCGCGAGATCGACGGCCGGCCCAACTACAATTTCGGCCCGGTGAAGTTCGCCACCGTGGCGGCGGTGTTCTGGGGCATCGCCGGCTTCCTGGTGGGCGTCATCATCGCCTTCCAGCTCGCCTTTCCGGCGCTGAATTTCGACCTTCCCTGGACCGCTTTCGGCCGGCTGCGGCCGCTGCACACCTCGGCGGTGATCTTTGCCTTCGGCGGCAATGTGCTGATCGGCACCTCGTTCTACGTGGTGCAGCGCACCTGCCATGCCCGGCTGGTCGGCTATCTCGCGCCGTGGTTCGTGGTGCTGGGCTACAATTTCTTCATCGTGGTGGCCGGCACGGGTTACCTGCTCGGCATCACCCAGGGCAAGGAATACGCTGAGCCGGAATGGTATGCCGACCTGTGGCTGACCGTGGTGTGGGTGACCTACCTCATGGTCTTCCTCGGCACCATCTGGCGCCGGCGCGAGCCGCACATCTATGTGGCGAACTGGTTCTACCTCGCCTTCATCGTCACCATCGCCGTGCTGCATCTCGGCAACAACGCCGCCGTGCCGGTGTCGATCTATTCGCCGAAGTCCTACATCGTCTGGTCGGGCGTGCAGGACGCGATGGTGCAGTGGTGGTACGGCCACAACGCGGTGGGCTTCTTCCTCACCGCCGGCTTCCTCGCCATCATGTACTACTTCATCCCCAAGCGGGCGGAGCGGCCGGTCTATTCCTACCGGCTGTCGATCGTGCATTTCTGGGCGCTGATCTTCATCTACATCTGGGCCGGCCCGCATCACCTGCACTACACCGCGCTGCCGGACTGGGCGCAGACGCTGGGCATGACCTTCTCGATCATCCTGTGGATGCCGAGCTGGGGCGGCATGATCAACGGCCTGATGACGCTGTCCGGCGCCTGGGACAAGCTGCGAACCGACCCGGTGCTGCGCATGCTGGTCGTCTCGGTGGCCTTCTACGGCATGTCGACCTTCGAGGGGCCGATGATGTCGGTGAAGTCGGTCAACTCGCTCAGCCACTACACCGACTGGACCATCGGCCACGTGCATTCCGGTGCGCTGGGCTGGGTCGCCTACATCTCCTTCGGCGCCATCTACTGCCTGGTGCCGTGGCTGTGGAACCGCCGCCAGCTCTATTCGCTGAAGCTGGTCAACTGGCACTTCTGGATCTCGACGCTCGGCATCGTCTTCTACATCTCGGCGATGTGGGTGGCGGGCATCCTGCAGGGCCTGATGTGGCGCGCCTACACCTCGCTCGGCTTCCTCGAATATTCCTTCATCGAGACCGTCGAGGCGATGCACCCCTTCTATGTGATCCGGGCGATCGGCGGCGTGCTGTTCCTGGTCGGCGCCCTGATCATGGCCTTCAACCTATGGATGACCGTGCGCTCGCCGGACGTCGAGGCCGCGGTCTCCCCCGCCCAGAATCCAGCCCTGCTGCCGGCCGAGTGAGGAGCGCGCATCATGACAACCGCAACCACGCCCGCCCCCCGCAAGTCGCTCTGGCAGAAGCATGCCTTCTTCGAGAAGAATTCGATCTGGCTGGTCATCGGCATCTTGCTGGTGATCTCGGTCGGCGGCCTCGTCGAGATCGTGCCGCTGTTCTACCTGAAGAGCACCATCGAGAAGGTGGCCGGCGTGCGTCCCTGGACGCCGCTGGAACTGGCCGGGCGCAACATCTATGTCCGCGAGGGCTGCTACAACTGCCACTCGCAGATGATCCGCCCGCTGCGCGACGAGGTGGAGCGCTACGGCCACTACTCGCTGGCGGCCGAGAGCATGTATGACCGCCCGTTCCAGTGGGGCTCCAAGCGCACCGGGCCGGACCTCGCCCGCGTCGGCGGCAAGTATTCCGACGAGTGGCAGCGCCAGCACCTCGCCGATCCGCGCTCGGTGGTGCCCGGCTCGATCATGCCCGGCTATCCGTTCCTGGCGCAGGACCGGCTGGAAGCCGCCGACATCGGCCAGGACATGAAGGTCAACGCCCTCTATGGCGTGCCCTACACCGAGGAGATGATCGCCGCGGCGCAGGCCGACCTGCGCACCCAGGCGACCACCGACGCCGCGGACGCCGACGCCCTTCAGGCCCGCTATCCCGGCGCGCAGATCCGCGACTTCGACGGCAACCCCGCCTTCGTCTCCGAGGCCGACGCGCTGATCGCCTATCTGCAGGCGCTCGGCACCATGGTCGACTTCCGGCTGTACGACGACAAGGCCAACATCAGGTGAGGCCCCGCACATGAACGAGACCTATAGCGCGCTCGCCGCCTTCGCCCAGACCTGGGGTCTTCTGTACTTCGTCGCGTTGTTCGCCTGCGTGCTCGCCTATGCGCTGTCGCCCCGGCGCCGGCAGGAGTTCGACGCGGCCGCCCGCCTGCCTCTCAGCGAGGACTGATCATGGCCGATACGCATCGCCACGAGATCGACGCCCATAGCGGCGTCTCCACCACCGGCCATGAATGGGACGGCATCCGCGAGCTCAACAACCCGCTGCCGCGCTGGTGGCTGTGGACTTTCTATGCCTGCATCCTGTGGGCGGTGGTCTACTGGCTGCTGTTCCCGGCCTGGCCGCTGGTGACCGGCTATACCTATGGCGTGCTGGGCTGGAAGTCGCGCGACGCCATCCAGACCGACCTCGCCCAGCTGCGGGCGCAGCGCGCGGTGTTCGCCGACAAGCTGGCCGCCGCCAACCTGCCGGAGATCGAGCAGAATCCCGAGCTGCTCGCCTTCGCCCGCGCCCAGGGCCGTGCCGCCTTCGGCGACAATTGCGCGCCCTGCCATGGCAGCGGCGCCGCAGGGACGAAGGGCTATCCGAACCTCAACGACGACGACTGGCTGTGGGGCGGCACGCTGGAGCAGATCCACGCCACCATCCAGCATGGCGCCCGCTCGGCCGATCCCGACGCGCATGTCGGCGACATGCCGGCCTTCGGCCGCGACGGCATGCTGCCGCGCGCCGACATCGTCGCCGCCGCCGACTATGTGCGCCACCTTGCCGGACTGCCGCCGGCGGCGGACGCGCAGATCGACAAGGGGCAGGCGGTGTTCGCCGCCAATTGCGCCGCCTGCCATGGTCCCGAGGGCAAGGGCAATCCGGAGCTCGGCGCGCCCAACCTCACCGACCCGATCTGGCTCTACGGCTCCGACCGCGCCACCCTCATCCAGACCATCAGCAACGGCCGCGCCGGGCTGATGCCAGCCTGGAAGGGGCGGCTCGACGACGGCACCCTCAAGGCGCTCACCGTCTACGTTCACACGCTGGGCGGTGGTCAGTAACGCCGGCGACTTCGGCGGGGCGTCCCGGCGACATCCCGCCGCATAAGCATTTTCCCGCCCGTCATCGCCCGGATCAAAAGCGAGGGCGGGGCCGGTACAAGAGGAGCGGCGGCGCGCCAGCGCCGCTGCCTGCCGGGAAACGAACATGGCCACCGTCAATCTCATTCGCGCCGCCGCGCCGCAGGCTGTCCCGCCGGCGGACGACGATGCCCCGCTCTACGAGGCGCGGCGCAAGATCTACCCGATCGCGGTGCGCGGCACCTTCCGGCGCATCAAGTGGACGCTGCTCGTCGTCACGCTTGGCATCTACTACCTGCTGCCCTTCGTGCGCTGGCATCGCGGTCCGGACGCACCCTCGCAGGCGGTGCTGGTCGACTTCCCCAATAGCCGCTTCTACTTCTTCTTCATCGAGATCTGGCCGCAGGAGATCTACTACCTCACCGGGCTCCTGATCCTCGCCGCGCTGGTGCTGTTCCTGATGAACGCGGTGGCCGGGCGGGTCTGGTGCGGCTATCTCTGCCCGCAGACGGTGTGGACCGACCTGTTCCAGACCATCGAGCGGCTGGTCGAGGGCGATCCGCGCCAGCGCCGCGAGAAGCTGAAGAACGCCTCGCGCACCCGTCGTGCCTTCGAGGCGGCAGCCAAGCACGTGCTCTGGCTGATGGTCGCTTGGTGGACCGGCGGCGCCTGGGTGCTCTATTTCGCCGACGCGCCGACGCTGGTGATGCAGCTGATCAAGGGCGAGGCGCCTGTCGTCGCTTATGTCTGGATCGGCATCCTCACCGCCACCACCTATGTGCTCGCCGGCCACATGCGCGAGCAGGTCTGCACCTATATGTGCCCGTGGCCGCGCATCCAGGCAGCGCTCACCGACGAATACGCCCTTAACGTCACCTATCGCTACGACCGCGGCGAGCCACGCGGCTCGTTCAAGAAGACCGAGGCGCTGAGGCGGCAGGGCCTGCCCGGCGGCGATTGCGTCGATTGCCGGCAATGCGTCGCCGCCTGCCCGACCGGGGTCGATATCCGCCAGGGGCTGCAGCTCTCCTGCGTGCAGTGCGGCCTCTGCATCGACGCCTGCGACACGGTGATGAAGAAGATCGGCCGTCCCGCCGGCCTCATCGCCTACGACACCGAGATGAACGTGCAGCGCCGCCAGCACGGCGAGGCACCGGTCTACCGGTTGCTGCGCGCTCGCACCGTGCTCTATGCCGCGCTGATCGTGCTGATCGGCGGGCTGATGGCGGTCGTGCTGGCGACGCGGGGCTCGGAAGGGCTGTCGGTCATCCACGACCGCAACCCGCTCTTCGTCCAGCTGTCCGACGGGTCGATCCGCAACGGCTATACGCTGCGCCTGGTCAACAAGCTCTTGGTGCCGCGCCGCTTCGCCCTCTCGGTCGAAGGCGTGCCCGAGGCGCGGCTGGAGGTGATCGGCGAGGCCGCTTCCCCCGGCGCCGATCCCGTGGTCTCGGTCGGGCCCGACCAGACCTACGAGATCCGCGTGCTGGTCTCCACCGCCGCGCGGCTGCCGGCCGGCGCCTCGCTTCCCGTTGCTTTCCGCCTCACCGACGTCTCCGGCGGCGAGACCATCTCGGTAGCGGATCATTTCAAGGGACCCTGAGCCATGGCCGCACATCCGCTTCCCTCGTCGCCGACCGATGGCCGCCCGCTGACCGGCCGCACGGTGCTGTTCTGCTTCCTTGGCTTCTTCGGCGTGGTGTTCCTGGCCAATGGCCTGCTGGTGCGGGCGGCGCTGTCGAGCTTCGGCGGGGTGGAGACGGAAAGCTCCTACAAGGCCGGCCTCGTCTTCGCCCAGGAGGTCGATGCGGCCGCCCGCCAGGCGACGCTGAATTGGCAGGTCTCGGCCCATCTCGCCGACGGCGCCTTCGAGGTGCGCGCACGCGACGCCGCCGGCAACCCGATCCCCGGCCTCGATCTCGTCGCCACCCTGCATCACCCGACCGACCGCCGGCTCGATATCACCATCGATGCGGTGCCGGCCGGTCCCGCGTCCTGGACCGCCGCCCCGCATGTGCCGGCCGGGCAGTGGGAGCTGATCATCGACCTCACGCGGGACGGCGAGCGGCAATTCCGCTCGATGAACCGGGTGGTGACGAGATGACAGCCCTCAGTTCGGTCCACGCCCCGGGCGACACCTTGCGCGAACTGCCGGCCGCCGTCCCGAACGCCATTGTCCCGCCGCTTGCGCCCGACCTGTCGCTCTATCTGCGCGAGGAGGCGGACGGGCGGCGGGCGATGGATTTCGCGGTGGAGGGCATCGATTGCGCCGCCTGTATCGACGAGATCGAGGACGCGGTGGAGGCGCTGCCCGGCATCGCCTCCGCCCGGCTGAACTATACCAGCCACCGCCTCGCCGTCGTGTGGCGGAGTGCGGCGGATCCGGCGGCGGTCTTCGCCGGGCTGTCCCGCATCGGCTACAAGGCCTATCCCTTCGGCACCGACAAGGCCGAAGAGATCGAGCGCAACGTCTCGCGCCATTTGCTGCGCTGCCTCGCCGTGGCGGGCTTCGCGGCGATGAACATCATGCTGCTCTCCGTCTCGGTGTGGTCGGGCAACGTCACCGACATCGACCCGGAGACGCGCGACCTGTTCCATTGGCTCTCCGCGCTGATCGCGCTGCCGGCCTGCGCCTATGCCGGTCAGCCCTTCTTCCAGAGCGCGCTGAGGGCGTTGCGCAACCGCACGCTCAACATGGACGTGCCGATCACGCTCGGCGTCATGCTGGCGCTCGGCGTGTCCGTCTACGAGACGCTGCACAGCGCCGAGCACGCCTATTTCGACTCGGCGGTGATGCTGCTGTTCTTCCTGCTCACCGGCCGCTATCTCGACCACGCCATGCGGCGCAAGACTCGCATCGAGGCCTCGAACCTCGCGGCGCTGAAGGCTGAGACCGCCAACCGGCTCGACGAGGCCGGGGGGGTTACGCTGGTGCCGGCCGCCGCCGTGCGACCCGGCGACAGGGTGCTGGTGCGGGCCGGCGAGCGGGTGCCGGTCGACGGCATCGTCGTCTCCGGCCGCGCGGCGGTGGACGAGAGCCTCGTTACCGGCGAGACGCTGCCGCGCGACGTCGTCGCGGGTGGGACGGTGCATGCCGGCGCGCTGATCCATGACGGGGTGCTCCAGCTGCGCACCACCGCCGCCGGCGAAGACACCTTCCTCGTCGAGGTGGAGCGGCTGCTGGAGCGTGCCGCCACCGCCCGCAGCGGCTATGTGCGCCTCGCCGACCGCGCCGCCCGGCTCTATGCGCCGATGGTGCACACGACGGCGCTGCTGTCGCTGGTCGGCTGGCTTGCGGTCGGCGCTTCTCTGCATCAGGCGGTGCTGATCGCGGTGGCGGTGCTGATCATCACCTGTCCCTGCGCGCTGGCGCTCGCGGTGCCGGCGGTGCAGGTGGTGGCCTCCGGGGCGCTGATGCGGGCCGGGGTGCTGCTCAATGCCGGCGACGCCTTCGAGCGGTTGGCGGACATCGACACCATCGTCTTCGACAAGACCGGCACGCTCACCGCGCCCGAGCCGCATCTCGCCAACGCCGATCAGCTGTCGCCGGACCTACTCGCCATCGCCGGCCGCCTCGCCGCCGGCTCGACCCATCCGCTGGCCCGCGCCGTGGCGGCCGCCGTGCCCGGCGCGGCTCCGTATCCGGAGATGCGCGAGGTCGCCGGGGCCGGCGTGGAGGCGCAGCTGGACGGCGTGACGGCGCGCCTCGGCAGCGCGGAGTTCTGCGATTGCGGTGCGTTGCTCACCGGGATCGAGGCCGCCGACGCCTCCTTCGTCGCCCTGTGTGTCGGCGAGCAGCGCGCGCTGCTGATGATCCGCCAGACGCTGCGTCCGGATGCGGCGGAGGTGATCGGCCGGCTGCGTGCGATGGGCAAGTCGCTCGTTATCGTCTCCGGCGACCGGCCGGTGGCGGTCGCCCCCGTCGCCGCCGCGCTCGGCATCGAGGAATGGCAGGGCGCGGCGACGCCGGCAGACAAGATCGCGACGCTGGAACGCCTCAAGGCCCGTGGGCGCCGCGTGCTGATGGTCGGCGACGGCATCAATGACGCGCCCTCGCTCGCCGCCGCGCAGGTGTCGATGTCGCCCATCGCGGCGGCCGATGTCACGCGCGCGCAGGCCGACCTGGTGTTTCTCGGCGAGAAGCTGGCGCCGGTGGCCGCCGCCATTGCCGTGTCGGCCAAGGCACGCCGGTTGATGCGCGAAAACCTGATCATCGCGGTGATCTACAATCTGTTCGCGGTGCCGCTGGCGATCGCCGGGTTCGTCACGCCGCTGGTGGCGGCGGCGGCGATGTCCGGATCCTCGGTCATCGTCACGCTGAACGCTCTTCGCGCCCGTGGCGCAGCAAAGGAGGCCGGCTCATGAGCGTGCTGATTTACCTGCTGCCGATGGCGCTGGGGCTGGGACTGACGGGCCTCGTCGGCTTCATGTGGACGTTGCGTTCCGGGCAGTACGATGATCTCGACGGCGCGGCGGTGCGTGTGCTCAGCGACGACGACCTGGCCAAGCACTGAGGGGCGGGGCGATGAGCGCGGAGGGATTCAGCGCCGATGTGTCACCGGCCCGTGCCGGCCGGCTCGGCTGCGCCTGTCCGCCGGACAGTGCTCGTCTCTTGCGTCGCGTGCCGGGGCAGGGGCGGCTTGCCGCCGGCTTCGCGCTGGTGGTGCTGGCGCAGGCGCTGACCGTCGGCGTGCTGCCGCTCGCCGGGGCGATGCTGGCGCCCGACCCGCGCCTTGCCGCCCTGCCGCTCGCGGTGCTGATGCTGGGCGCGGCGGTGGCGAGCGTACCGGCGGCCTTCCTGCTCGATTCCTTCGGCCGCCGTGCCGGCTTCGCGCTCGGCGCCAGCCTCGGCATGGCCGGCGGGCTGATCGGTGCCCACGGACTCTATCTCGCGTCCTTCCGTGAACTGCTGATCGGTTGCGCCTGGCTTGGGGCGGCGCAGGGCTTCGGCATGTTCTATCGCCACGCCGCCGCCTTCGGCACCGGGACGGGCATGCGGGCCGGCGCGGTGGGCAAGCTGCTCGGCGCCGGCGTTCTGGCGGGGCTGGCCGGGCCGGTTCTGGCCGGCTGGGCGGAGGGACTGTCCAGCCCCTTCACTTTCGTCGGCACGCTGATCCTCGCCGCCCTTGCTCAGCTCGGCGTGCTGATCTTCGCGGTGGCGCTGCCGGAAGCGCGGTTCTCCCATGCCGATGCGCGACCCGCGGACGCTCTCGTGACGGCGGCTCCGCGGCGCGTGCTTGGCTGGCGCGCCCTTGTCGGGCCGACCCTGATCGCTGCCGCCGCCTGGGCGGTGATGGGCGCTGCCATGTCCGGCGTGCCGGTCGGGCTCGTAGTCTGCGGCGTAGCGGCACCGACGGTGACCGGAATCGTCGCGTGGCATGTGGTGGCGATGTACGCCCCCGCGCTGGCCGGAGGCCGGCTGGCGGAGCGCTTCGGCGCCGGCCGGCTGGCGCTGTCGGGGCTGGCGCTGGCGCTTGCCGGCGTCGCGGTGGTGCGTCTCGCCACTGAACCGGGACCGCTGGCAGTCGCCTTCATCACCGTTGGTGTTGGCTGGTCGCTCGCCACCCTCGGCGCGACGCTGGTCCTGCATGCGCGCGGGGCGGCTAGCCGGTTGCAGCTCGCGCTCCATGACGGCACGATCCTGCTCTGCGCCCTCGCCGGAGTCCTTCTCGCCGCGATCTGACAGCGAGGCGCCATCCGCCCGTTGACCTCGCGTTCTTCATTTTGTAAGTGATCGTTCACTAACAAAATAGGGAGCGTGCGCCGTATGTTCACGTTGTTGATGAAGTCGCGGCGCTTCGCGCCCCTGTTCTGGGCCCAATTCTTCAGCGCCTTCAACGACAATTTCGTGAAGAACGCGCTCGCTTTGCTCATTCTCTACGGGATGGGCGAGACGCATGGCGGCGCCCTTGTCACCGCGGCCGGCGGCGTGTTCATCCTGCCCTTCTTCCTGCTCTCGGCGCTGGGGGGCCAGCTGGCCGACCGCTACGACAAGGCGCTGGTGGCGCGCCGGCTGAAATTCGCCGAGATCTGGATCATCCTCGTCGCGGTGATCGGCTTCGTGCTGCAATCGCTGCCGCTGCTGTTCGTCGGCCTGTTCTTCATGGGGGCGCTCAGCGCGCTGTTCGGCCCGGTGAAATACGGCATCCTGCCGGACCATCTCGCCAAGCAGGAACTGGTCTCCGGCAATGCGCTGATCGAGATGGCGACCTTCATCGCCATCCTCGCCGGCACGCTGGGCGGCGCGATCGCCATCACCCACACCGGCGAGTGGTCGGTCGCCGTCTTCACCTTCGCCGTGACGGTGCTCACCTGGCTGGCGGCCCGCTTCATCCCGCCGACCGGCCCCGCGGCGCCGGACCTCCGCATCGACGCCAACATTTTCCGTGCCACCGCCCGGCTGCTCGGCGAGCTCAGGACCCGCCGCCCGGTGTGGATCGGTGCGCTGATCGTCAGCTGGTTCTGGCTGGTCGGCGCGGTGGTGCTGTCGCTGCTGCCGACCATGGTCCGGGAGGATATCGGCGGCGACCAGAGCGTCGTCACGCTGTTCCTCCTGCTGTTCACCGTTGGCGTCGCCATCGGCTCCACTCTGGCCGCCAAGCTGTCGGAAGGGCATATCCTGCTGGCGCTGGTGCCGCTCTCCGGCCTCACGATGGGCATCTTCGCGCTGCTCATCGCCTGGGCCATCGCTGGCGAGCCGGCACCGGGGGCGTTGATCGGCTGGTGGGAATTCCTCACCACCGGTTGCGGCCCCTGGATCGCCCTCGCGCTTACCGGCCTTGCGGCCTCGGGCGGCGCCTTCGTGGTGCCGACCTTTGCCTATGTGCAGAGCGAGGCGCCGGAAGACCAGCGGGCCCGCGTGATCGCCGCCAACAATGTGCTCAATGCCGCCTTCATGACGGGTGCGGCGGTCATCGTGGCGCTGCTGCAATTCGCCGGCGCGGGCGTGTCGCTGCTGATGATGCTGGTCGGCCTCTCCACGCTCCTGGTCGCGGCGGCGGTGGGACGTGCCTTCCAGGGGCATGTGCTGCGCGACCTGATCCGCGTCATCTTCCGCGTGGTGTTCCGCGTCGAGGTGACCGGCGCCGAGCATCTGCGCGCCTCCGGCGAGCGCACCGTGGTGGCGATCAACCATGTGAGCTTCCTCGACGCGCCGCTGATCATGGCGTTGCTCGACAATGATCCGATCTTCGCGGTCGATGCCGGCATCGCCCAGCGCTGGTGGATCAAGCCGTTCCTGAAAATGGTGCGCGCCTTCCCGCTCGACCCGACCCGGCCGCTGGCCACCCGCGACCTCATCCGTCTGGTGCAGCAGGGCGAGACGCTGGTGATCTTTCCCGAGGGGCGCATCACCGTCACCGGCTCGATCATGAAGATCTATGACGGCTCGGCGCTGATCGCCGACAAGTCGGAGGCTCAGATCGTCCCGGTGCGCATCGAGGGCCTCGAACAGACGCCGTTCTCGCGGCTCACGCCCGATCAGACCCGCAAGCGCTGGTTCCCCAAGGTACGCGTCACCATCCTGCCGCCGCGCCGGCTGAAGGTCGATCCCGAGCTGTTCGGCCGCAAGCGGCGCCGGGCGGCGGGCGCGGGCCTCTACGACGTGATGAGCGATCTGGTCTTCGAGACCAGCCATACCGGCATCACGCTCTACGAGGCGGTGGAGGCGACCGCCGATCGGCTCGGCCGCAAGCGCATGATCGTCGAGGATCCGCTCGGCACCCAGCTCACCTACAGCAAGCTGCTCCTCGGCGCGAAGATCCTCGGCGCCAAGCTTGCCGCCCTCACCGGGCCGGGCGAGACGGTCGGCGTGCTGCTGCCCAACGCCGCCGGCATCGCCGTGGTGCTGCTCGGCCTGCATCGGCATGGCCGGGTGCCGGCGATGCTCAACTACACGGCGGGCCCCGCCAATCTCGTTTCCGCCTGCAAGACGGCGAAGCTCACCACCATCGTCACCTCGCGCGCCTTCATCGAGAAGGCGCGGCTGGAGGCGGAACTCGCCGAGCTCGAAAAGCACGTGCGGATCGTAATGACCGAGGATGTCCGTGCCAGCATCACCACGCCTGACAAGCTGAAGGGTTTGCTGCCGGCGCGGCTGCCGGTGAAGATGGATCCGGACGGGCCGGCCTTCATCCTGTTCACCTCCGGCTCGGAGGGCGTGCCGAAGGGCGTGGTGCTGAGCCATCGCAACGTGCTGTCCAATGTGGCGCAGGTGGCGGCGCGCATCGATTTCTCGCCGGCCGACATCATCTTCAACGTGCTGCCGGTGTTCCACTCGTTCGGCCTGTTGGGCGGGCTGATCCTGCCCATCGTCTCCGGCACCAAGACCTTTCTCTATCCCTCGCCGCTGCACTACCGGATCATCCCGGAGCTGGTCTACGCCACCAATGCCACGGCGATCTTCGGCACGGACACCTTCCTCGCCGGCTATGCCCGCACCGCCAATCCCTATGATTTCCGCTCTCTGCGCTTCGTGGTCGCCGGCGCCGAACCGGTGAAGGCGGAGACGCGGCGGGTGTGGATGGAGCGCTTCGGCCACCGCATCCTTGAGGGCTACGGCGTCACCGAATGCTCGCCGGTGGTGGCGGTGAACACGCCGATGTTCAACAAGGCGGGCACGGTCGGGCGCATCCTGCCCGGCATCCGCCATCGCCTCGACCCGGTTCCGGGGATCGAGGAGGGCGGCCGGCTGCATGTGAAGGGGCCGAACATCATGATCGGCTATCTGCGCGCCGAGGCGCCTGGCGTGCTGGAGCCGCCGGAGGCGGGGTGGCACGACACCGGCGATATCGTCGCGCTCGACGAGGAGGGCTTCGTCGCCATTCGCGGCCGCGCCAAGCGCTTCGCCAAGGTCGCCGGCGAGATGGTCTCGCTGGCTGCCGTCGATGCCATGGTGGCGGCGCTGCGGCCGGATGCCGAGCATGTCGCCGTCGCCGTGCCCGACGCGAGGAAGGGCGAGCGCATCCTCCTGCTCACCACCGCCACCGACCTGACCCGCGGGGCACTGCAGGCGCATGGCCGCGAGATCGGCGCGACCGAGCTGATGATCCCGGCCGAGATCCTGCCGATGGACAGCCTGCCATTGCTGGGTTCCGGCAAGGTCGACTTCATGGCGGCGCGGCGCACGGCGCTCGAGGCGATAGCGGCCCGCAGCGTCGCGCCGCGCGGCGGCGAGGCGTGAGCGTGGCGAGCGCTCCCGAGAAACGCGGCCGCGACGGCGCGCGGACGCGGCTGCGCATCGAGGAGGCCGCGCTACGGCTCTTCGCGGCTCGTGGCGTTGCCGGTACTTCGGTGCGGGATATCGCCGAGGCGGTCGGGGTGTCGGAGGGTGCTCTCTACCGCCATTTCGCCTCCAAGGAGGAGCTGGCGCGGGCGCTCTTCCTCGATCGCTATGCCGTGCTGGCGCAGGCGATTCGCGAGATCGGCCAGATACATAGGGATCTGCCGTCGCGGCTGGCGGCGATGGTTCGCCTCGGCTGCACGCTGTTCGACGAGGAGCCGGCGCTGTTCGCCTATCTCCTGATCAACCAGCACGACCACCTTGCCCATGTGCCGGACGATCCGGCACGCAACGCGGTGGCGGCGCTGGCGGAACTGCTCTCAGACAGCGCCGCCAACCTGCCGCAGCCGCCGGCATTGGCGGCGGCGATGGCACTGGGGCTGCTGGTGCAGCCGGCGGCGTTCGCGCTCTATGGTCGGCTGGAGGGGCCGCTGTCGCGCCACGCCCCGGTCATCACCGAGGGCGTGCTGCGCCTTTGCATGCCGGACGGCACAGCAGAAAGATAAGCGATCAGAACAGCTTGAGGCCAGGCGGGATCGGCAGGCCGGCGGTGAGCGCCTGCGTGCGCTCCTGGATCAGCCGCTCGCCCTTGCCGCGGGCGTCGCTGTGGGCGGCGACGATCAAATCCTCAAGGATTTCAGCCTCTTCCGGCTTGATCAGGCTGGGGTCGATGGTGACGCCCTTCAGCGCGCCCTTGGCGCTCATGACGACCTTCACCATGCCGCCGCCGGAGACACCCTCGACCTCGATGGCGTCGAGCTCGGCCTGCATCTGCTCCATGCGGGCCTGCATCTCCTTCACCTTGGACATCATGCCGAGCAGGTCTTTCATAGCGGACTCCTTAACCAGTAAACGTGTCGCGCAAAAGCACGCAGAAACAAGGGATTAGAACTCGATCTCGTCATCGGCGCCCGGGCCGTCGTCGCGGGCGGCCATGAGGTCGTCGTCGCTCGCATAGTCGTCGAGCGCGGGGGGAATCTCCGCCGTGGTGCGCACATCGACGATCTTGGCGCCGGGGAAACGCGAGAGCACCGCTTCCACCAGCGGGTTCGCCTGCACGTCGCTGAGCAGGGTTTCGCGGGCGGATTTTGCTTGTTCCGCAACGGTTTGCTCGCCCTGCTCGCGGGAGAGGGCCACCAGCCAGCGCCGGCCGGTCCAGTCGCTGAGCTTGTTCTGCAGCTCGGTGACGAGGCTGGCGCCGGCCTCCGAGGTGAGGGCGATTTCCAGCCTGCCATCCTCGAAGGCGACAGGCCGGACGTGATTCTCCAATGAAAACTTGAGCTTGAGGTCACGACGGGTGGAGGCGAGGGCCACCAGATCCGCCATGGTCTCGATGCGGATGCCCGGCGCCGCCTCTGCCGGCCGCTCGGCCGGGCGTGGGGTCTCGGTGCGGCTGGCGAGCGCGAGATGCGAGGCCGGTGCGGTGGCCGATGCGGCCGACGGCGCCGTCGCGGTGGCCGGTGAGGCCAGTTGCCTCGACATCGGGGCCGATTGCAGGGCGGCGGCGGTCGCCGTCCCGGATGAGCGCGCCTGCGGCGCCGAGGTGGGAGCGCCGGAGGAGGGGGCACCGAGGCGGGGCGAGGGGGCCTCGCCGCCACCCGTAGTGCCTTCGAGGTCGCGCAGCTTGCGCAGCGCCTCGTCGGGGGTCGGCAGGTCGCTGGCATAGGCGAGGCGGACGAGGGCCATCTCCGCCGCCTGCATGGGCTTGGCCGCCTGCTGCACCTCGGCGAGGCCCTTGACGAGCATCTGCCACGCGCGGGCCAGCACCCGCATCGACAGCCCCTCGGCGAGCGCCCGGCCACGCACCCGCTCGGCCTCGACCAGCGCCGCGTCCTCGGCCGCCTGCGGCAGGATCTTCAGCCGCGTCACCAGATGGGTGAACTCGGCGAGGTCGGCGATCACCACCGCCGGGTCGGCGCCGGTGTCGTACTGCTCGCGCAGCTCGACCAGGGCGTTGCCGATATCGCCCTTCATCAGCGATTCGAACAGGTCGATGACCCGGCCGCGATCGGCGAGGCCCAGCAGCGAGCGCACCTGTTCGGCATGCACCGTGCCGCTTCCATGGGCGATGGCCTGGTCGAGCAGGGAGAGCGAATCGCGCACCGAGCCTTCCGCCGCGCGGGCGACCAGGCTGAGCGCCTCGGCATCGATGGTGACGCCTTCCGCCTCGCAGATGCCGCGCAGGTGGTGGGCGAGCACGCCGGAATCGATGCGCCGCAGATCGAAGCGCTGGCAGCGCGACAGCACCGTCACCGGCACCTTGCGGATCTCGGTGGTGGCGAAGACGAATTTCACATGCTCCGGCGGCTCCTCCAGCGTCTTCAGCAGGCCGTTGAAGGCCGCCGTGGAGAGCATGTGCACTTCGTCGATGATGAACACCTTGTAGCGCGCCAGCACCGGCTTGTAGCGGGCCGCTTCGATGATCTCGCGCACATCGCCGATGCCGGTATTGGAGGCGGCGTCCATCTCCTGCACGTCGACATGGCGCGATTCGATGATGTCGCGGCAATGCCGACCAAGCTCGGGCATGTCGAGCGTGGGGGCGCCGCCGCCCGCCGGGCCGTCCATCGGCTCGTAATTGAGTGCGCGGGCTAGGATGCGGGCGGTGGTCGTCTTGCCGACCCCGCGCACCCCGGTGAGGATATAGGCCTGCGCGATGCGGCCCGAGGCGAAGGCGTTGCGCAGCGTGCGCACCATCGCCTCCTGCCCGATCAGATCGGCGAAGGTCTGCGGCCGGTACTTGCGGGCGAGCACCCGATAGGGCGTCGCCGGGCCGGTCGACGACGAGGCCACAGCCGGGGCAAGGCCGAGCATCGCGTTGTCATCTGGCATCGCGTCGTCGTCGGGCATGTCGGGGCGATCCGCGCTCATGGTGCCTTCATAGCATCGCGGGGGGACGGGAATGCAACGCCGCCGAGCCGGGGGGCGGAAAAAACCGGGGAAGGCGGCCGGCCCGGGCGCGGCGAGGGAGAGCCGATATGCCCCGGCGGAGAGACCACGGCGGTGGCCCGCAGGCGACGGCTCTCAATGTGCGGAGGAATGCCCGGCAGCGGCGGGCAAAGAGGGTGGGAGGCTGACATGCGACCCGAGACGGGCTCGTTGGGGCTGCTTCCTTCCGGACCTGACCCGGTTGGCGAGTGGCTCGTCCACCGCCAACCTCCCGGCGCCTATATCGGGCAGATGCGCCCGCGATGCAAGGGGCGGCTGCGTGTCCATCTGCCCGATAGAGCTGCTGGCAAAGTGATGCGCCGGTGCGGGGAGGCGACCGGCGCCCGTCGGACGGCCCGGCCCAGCGGGGGGCACGAAGCTCCGCGTCGCCGCCGGGCCGGCATGGACGCCGCTCGGCACGTCGGCATGGCCCCGCGCGCGGCGAGCCGCTATAGAGGGCGCGCAGGGAGGACGGGGCAGCGAATGGACGACATGACGACTTCCGACGGTTTCACCCTCGACACCCGGCTGGCGGCCGACACCTTCCCCATCGTCGAGCTTCGGCGCTCGACGCTGCTGCTGATGAACGACGCCCGCTATCCCTGGCTGATCCTGGTGCCGCGCCTCGCCGATGCGCGCGAGCTGATCGACCTCGACCCGGCGACCCGCGCGGTGGTGATGCACGAGCTCGACCAGGCAGCGCGGGCGCTGAAGCAGCTGACCTCCTGCGACAAGCTGAACGTCGCGGCGCTGGGCAACATGGTGCCGCAGCTGCACATCCACATCATCGCCCGCTTCGCCACCGACGCCGCCTGGCCGAACCCGGTCTGGGGGCGCGGCGCGCCGGTGCCCTATGCCAGCGCGGCGGCGCAGGACCTGATCGCGCCGCTGAAGGCCGCGCTGGAGGACAGAAATTGAGCGTGGGGGATGTCGACACCGCCGGACTGGGTGAATGGCCGCATCTCGGCTACAGCGCCTTCCGGCTCGACCGGGCCAGCGACCGGCGCGCCCGCATGCCGGAATTCCTTGCCGATCCGCGTGCCCGCGCCTGCCTGATCGCCGGCGAGACCGTGGTACTGGCGCGGCGCGGCGAGGGGCCGCACGGGGCCATGCTGCCGCTCGCCGAGGCGGTGGCGCTGGGCGGACGCACCGCCGAGGCCTGCCTGCTCGGGCTCGATGACGCGGGCGCGGTGCCGCACATGGTGCTGCCGCTGCACGCGGCGTCGGCCGGGGCGCTGGCCGAGCGGGAGGAGCTCCTGCTCACCGATTTGCGCTCCATCGCGGTGCAGGGGCTGGTGTCGCGCGAGGAGCTCGCCGAACTCGCCTGCGCCAAGGCGATGCTGGCCTGGCACGCCCGGCGCAGCTTCTGCTCGAACTGCGGCACCCGGCTGGAGGTGGCGGAGGCCGGCTGGCGGCGCGAATGCCCGCATTGCGGCGCGCAGCACTTCCCGCGCACCGACCCGGTGGCGATCATGCTCACCATCGACGGCGACGCGTGCCTGCTCGGCCGCTCCGCCCGCTTCGCGCCGGGCATGTGGTCGTGCCTCGCCGGCTTCGTCGAGCCGGGCGAGACCTTCGAGGAGGCGGCGCGGCGCGAGACCCTCGAGGAGGCCGGCATCCGCACCGGGGCGGCGCGCTATCTGTGCTCGCAGCCCTGGCCGTTCCCGATGTCGGTGATGATCGGCTTCCATCTCGAAGCGGCGAGCCGGGAGATCCGCATCGACGACAACGAGCTGGAAGGCGCGCGCTGGTTCCACCGCGACGAGGCGCGGCTACTGCTGACCCGCACCCATCCGGACGGGCTGGTGGCGCCGCCGCCGATGGCGATCGCCCACCACCTGATCCGCGCCTTCGTCGAAGGCCGCGACCCGCCGGCGGGATGAACCCGCCGCGCGGGAGCGTCAGCGGTTAGCGGGTCAACGCTTGGCGAGTAGACGCTTGGCAAGTAGACGCTTGGCAATTCGACGTTTGGCAGGTCAACGTTTGGCCAGCGCCGCCCTCTCGATGCTCTTGGCGAAAAGCGGCGTCTCGCCCTGATTGTGGACCGACGACGCCTTCTGGCGGGCGGCGGCGGCCTCCTCGAAGGCGATGCCGTGCTCCTTGATGAAGGCGTCGAAGGCATCGGTGGCGCGGGCGGTGACGCTGTTGCGGTATTCGACGCGGCCGTCTTCCAGCTGCCGGGCGGAGAGCTCCCAGGTCACTTCCGAGGTGGAACGGCCCTGAGGCCCGAAGACGTCGGTGATCGAGACGAGCTTCAGATCGTGCGGATCGGCGTGGTGCTCGACATAGTTCTGCACCAGCAGCGCCCCGCCGATACGCTCCACATTGATCGACATGCGGGTACCGTCATCGGCGAAGGTCGCGCCGCAGGCGATGTGGTCCGGCGAGCAGCGCTTGTACTCGGCGGTCGGCAGCGCATAGAGCCACGCGGGAATGTCGATCTTCTCGAACGGCGCGTCGATGATCGCGGTGAAGGACGACTGCGAAAGAATGGCTCCGGCCATGATCCTGCTCCTGCTTGGGTCCGCCTTTCGGACCGACGGGAGCATCTCATTGCGGTGCAGCATCCACCATCAGACGGTGGTTTTGCCGAGGACATCCAAAGGTTTGCCGGCCGTGACCTTCGTCTGGTCGCGGCCCGCCGCTCGCGTGTCAGCCCTCGCGCGTCCACGGGCGGAAATGCTTGGAGAGCTTCAGCCCCTGCGCCTGGTAGTTGGAGCCGAGGCCCTCGCCATAGAGCGAGCGCGGCTTGGCCAGCATGCGCTCATAGACGAGGCGGCCGACGATCTGGCCGTCCTCCAGGATGAACGGCACCTCGCGCGAGCGCACCTCCAGCACCGCGCGGGCGCCGCCATGCGCATTGTCGCGCCCGCCCGCCGCCGCATGGCCGAAGCCGGGATCGAAGAAGCCGGCATAGTGGACGCGGAACTCGCCGACCAGCGGATCGAACGGCACCATCTCCGCCGCATGGCTCGGCGGCACGTGCACGGCTTCCTTCGAGGCGAGGATGTAGAAGGCGTCGGGATCGAGCACCAGCTCGCGCCGGCCGCGCGTCACCAGCGGCTCCCAATAGTCGTCGACGTCGCACTGGGCGCGCCTGTCGACGTCGATGAGGCCGGTGTGGCGCTTGGCGCGGAAGCCGAGCAGGCCGCCGAAGCCGGCGCCCGACAGATCGACGCTCACCGCGATGCCGCCGCCGGCGACGTCCGGCTGCGGGGTGTCGACGAGGCGCTCGGCGGCGTTGAGCGCCACGGTCTCGGCCTCGCCGAGGCGAGCATCGCCGCGGCGGAAGCGGATCTGCGACAGCCGCGAGCCCTTGCGCACCAGGATCGGGAAGGTGCGGGGGGAGATCTCCAGATACAGCTTGCCGGCATAGCCCGCCGGGATGATGTCGAAGGAGCGGGCGCGGTCGGCGATGACGCGGGTGAACACGTCGAGCCGGCCGGTGGAGCTCTTCGGGTTGGTCGAGGCGGCGATGCCCTCCGGCAAGGCGAGGGATTCCTGCAGCTCGACCAGATAGACGCAGCCGGTCTCCAGCACCTCGCCGCCGGCGAGGTCCAAGCGGTGCAGGGCGAGCCGGGACAACCGGTCGGCGACGTCGGCGTCGGCACCCGGCAGGAAGCTGGCGCGGATCCGCCAGGCGGTGTCGCCGAGCCGCAGGTCGAGGCTGGCCGGCTGCACCTGGTCGGCGTCGAAGGGCGAGGCCGTGCGGATGGCGCCGGCGGCATGGAGCGCGACGATGGCGTCGTCCGGCAGAATGCCGTCACCCGTCGAAGGCAGACCCAGTTCGGATACCATTGATGCTCCTGCGCCCTGCTCACTGATTCCGACATGAAGGCGACAGACGCCGAATGTGCGAAATTCGCATAAGACATCGTTCGCTTTACCGGACGCGCCCCTTGACGCCAAGCGGGTGGCGGCGCTAATTGCCTCCCACCACGTGGTCATTTGAAGCCGACCGGCTTGCCGCCACGCTAAACAAGGTTGCTAAAAAGGTCGGGGCCGCGCGGCGTACGCGCGTGGGCGACCCCGGTCTATCGATGAACCCGGAGCCGCCTAATGTCTGAAGCCCCCACCGAAAAGCTGACCGCCGCCGAGATCGCCGAGCTGCGTCCCGATACCCGCCTCGTGCATGGCGGCATCCTGCGCTCGCCCTTCGCGGAAACCTCCGAGGCGCTGTTCCTCACCCAGGGCTATGTCTACGACACCGCCGAGCAGGCCGAGGCGCGCTTCAAGGGCGACGACCCGGGCTTCATCTATACCCGCTACTCCAACCCGACCACGGCGATGTTCGAGGCCCGCCTCGCGCTGCTCGAAGGCGCGGAAGTGGCGCGCGCCACCGCCTCCGGCATGGCGGCGGTCACCTCGGCCATGCTGTGCCAGCTGAAGGCCGGCGACCATGTGGTGGCGGCCCGCGCGCTGTTCGGCTCCTGCCGCTATGTGGTGGAAGAGCTGCTGCCGCGCTTCGGCGTGACCACGACGCTGGTCGACGGAACCGACCTTGCCGCCTGGCAGGCGGCGGTGACGCCGGAAACCAAGGTGTTCTTCCTGGAGAGCCCGACCAACCCGACGCTGGAGCTGGTCGACATCGCCGCCGTGGCGAAGATCGCCCGTGCCGCCGGCGCCCGGCTGGTGGTCGACAATGTGTTCGCCACCCCGATGCTGCAGAGCCCGATCGCGCTCGGCGCCGACATCGTGGTCTATTCGGCGACCAAGCACATCGACGGGCAGGGCCGCTGCCTCGCCGGCGTGATCCTGTGCTCGCAGCAGTTCCTCACCGACCATCTGCAGACCTTCCTGCGCCAGACCGGCCCCTCGGTGTCGCCGTTCAACGCCTGGGTGATGCTGAAGGGGCTGGAGACGCTGCCGCTGCGCGTCGAGCGCTCGCAGGCGAGCGCGACGGCGCTGGCCGACCGGCTGGCCGGCGAGGCCAAGATCGGCAAGGTGATCTATCCCTACCGCGCCGACCATCCCCAGCATGAGCTGGCCAAGCGGCAGATGCGCGGTGGCGGCACGCTGGTGACCTTCGAGGTGGATGGCGGCAAGGCCGGGGCCTTCCGCTTCCTCAACCAGCTGAAGGTGGTGCGCATCTCCAACAATCTCGGCGATGCCAAGAGCCTGGTGACGCACCCGGCGACCACGACGCATCAGCGCTTCTCCCCCGAGGCGCGGGCGGAGATGGGGATCTCCGACGGCATGGTGCGCCTGTCGGTCGGCCTCGAGCATGTCGACGACCTCACCGACGACATCCGCCGCGCGCTGAAAGCGGTGTGAGGGCGGACGGCAAGCCCGCTCCGCGGGGGAGGGGAAGCCGCTCGACGCTTCCCGGCCGTGTCCCCTGACCGACCCGCTTCGCGGGCCACCTTTCCGTCGAAGCCGGATGTTTCCGGCTTCGACCTTGCCGGACTCGAACCCGGCTACAGCCGGACTCGGGTGGGAAGGGGCCCACCGGTTGCTTCCACCATTGCACTCCGGACCACGGTTGGAAGAGGGGAGGCCCCGTCTCCCTGTCGGGGAGAGCGATGGGGTGAGGGGGCTTCGGCACCTCCCGAGGTTGTCTCTCCTCACCGACCTGCTTCGCAGGCCACCTCTCTCCAACGGGGAGAGGTGGCCGGTGGGGTGCGCCTTCCGCCGTGGCGTCGTCCCGACCGTCAGTTGCGGGAGAGTATGCTCCCTCTCTCCGTCGGGGAGAGGGATGGGGATGAGGGGCCTTTGGCACCTCCCGAGGTTGTCTCAGCTCACCGACCTGCTTCGCAGGCCACCTCTCTCCAACGGGGAGAGGGAAGGCATGTGGGGTGCGTCTTCCGCCATGCTTTCTCCTGAACGTCAGTTGCGGGTGAGTATGCTCCCTCTCTCCGTCGGGGAGAGGGATAGGGATGAGGGGGCTTCGGCACCTTCCGAGGTTGTCTCAGCTCGCCGACCTGCTTCGCAGGCCACCTCTCTCCAACGGGGAGAGGGAAGGCATGTGGGGTGCGTCTTCCGCCATGCTTTCTCCTGAACGTCAGTTGCGGGTGAGTATGCTCCCTCTCTCCGTCGGGGAGAGGGATAGGGATGAGGGGGCTTCGGCACCTTCCGAGGTTGTCTCAGCTCGCCGACCTGCTTCGCAGGCCACCTCTCTCCAACGGGGAGAGGGAAGGCCGGTGGGGTGCGTCTTCCACCGTGGCGTCGTCCCGACCGTCAGTTGCGGGAGACGAAAGGGAGCGCGCGCATTAGCTTTCCTAGAGTGCGCCCGCAGCTTCGGTCGCCACCTTCGGTCACCGCCCGCCGCGTTGCGCCAACGCTTTAGGTACCCGTTCTCCGCCGCGGCCTTCCGCCCGCGCCTGCCGCGCGGCGGTTCGCTGGCGCCTTCCACCGCCGGCTCGCGCCCGCCGTCCACCGGCGCCTTCCCCTGCGGCCTTGCCCCGGCGGCGCAATCGGCTTTCACTGGCGGCGCCGGATTCGAGGAGAATGGGGATGTACAGGGCGACCACGCGCGGCGTGCAGGTGACGGTGACGCCGCGCTTCGCGTCGGAGCGTTCCGATCCCGCGCGCAGCCAGTATTTCTGGGCCTACACCATCGAGATCGTCAATCTCGGCGCCAGCACGGTGCAGCTCATGACCCGCCACTGGATCATCACCGACGCGCTCGGCCGGGTGCAGGAGGTGCGCGGCGCCGGAGTGGTGGGCGAGCAACCGGTGCTGCCGCCTGGCGCGCATTTCGAATATACCAGCGGCGTGCCGCTGCCGACCTCCACCGGCTCGATGGAGGGCAGCTACGGCCTCGTCGACGAGGCCGGCGCCGTGTTCGACGTCGAGGTGCCGGGCTTCTCGCTCGACATGCCCGGCACCTCGCGCACGCTCAACTGAATGAAGGGCAGGGCTGGGACGTTGCCGCTTCCGGCGCATCGGCGAAGCGGCTATGCTCGCTTTCCGTGCAACCCGCCGTGACGAGCCGAGTCCTCGCTTCCGTGATCGATTTTCGACCGATCGCCGCCGTACTCGGCGTGCTGCTGGCCGTGCTCGGCACATCGATGATGATTCCCGCCCTGGTCGACGTGCTGGCGGGGGAGGGTGACTTCATCATCTATGCCGCCACCGCCGCCATCACCGTGTTCGTCGGCCTGTCGCTGTGGCTCGCCGGACGCACCGGCGAGGTGGAACTGCTCGGCCTGCGCCAGGCCTTCGTGCTGACCACGCTGAGCTGGGTGCTGCTCTCCTTCTTCGCCGCCATTCCCTTCATGTGGTCGGAGACCCGACTGTCCTTCGCCGACGCCTATTTCGAGGCGATGTCGGGGCTGACCACCACCGGGGCGACGGTGATCGACCATCTCGACGACCGGCCGCCCGGCATATTGATCTGGCGCGCCTTCCTGCACTGGTATGGCGGCATCGGCATCATCGTCTTCGCCATGGCCTTCCTGCCGATGCTGCAGATCGGCGGCATGCAGCTGTTCCGCGCGGAATCCTCCGACAAGTCCGAGAAGGTGCTGCCGCGCGCGGCGCAGCTCGCCAAGGGCATTCTCGGCACCTATGTGGCGCTGACCTTCATCTGCGGGCTCGCCTACCTGCTGGCCGGGATGGACGCGTTCGACGCGCTCACCCATGCGATGTCGACCATCTCCACCGGCGGCTTCTCCACCCACGACGCCTCGATCGGCTACTTCCACAGCGCCGCCATCGAATATGTGGCGATCGTGTTCATGATCGCCGGCTCGCTGCCCTTCCTGCTCTATGTGCGGGTGCTGGCCGGCGACTTCTCGCGGCTGTTCGCCAATACCGAGGTGCGGCTGTTCCTCAGCCTCATCCTGCTGTTCACCCTGGTCTCGACGTTCGAGCAGGTGCGCGGCGGCATCGCCGGGGGCGAGACGGCGCTGCGCCACGCGCTGTTCAACGTGGTGTCGCTGATGTCGACCACCGGCTTCGTCGCGGTCGACTTCACCCATTGGGGCCCGCCGACCGACGCGCTGTACTTCCTGCTGCTGTTCCTCGGCGGCTGCACCGGCTCGACCTCCGGCGGGCTGAAGACCTTCCGTATCGCCATTCTCGGCTCGGCGCTGGTGCAGCACCTCAAGCGCATCGTCTACCCGAACGGCGTGTTCCCGGTGCGCTATGGCGGGGCGCCGCTCGACGACGCGGTGGTCGCCTCGGTGCTGTCCTTCGGCTTCCTCTATCTCGGTGGCTTCGCGGTGATCGCCATCGCGCTGAACTGGATGGGCTTCGACCTCGCCACCGCCCTGTCCGGCGCCATCACCGCCATCGGCAATGTCGGGCCGGGCATCGGCCCGCATATCGGCCCGGCGACCAATTTCGCCGGCCTGCCGGACAAGGTGATCTGGATCATGTCCTTCGGCATGCTGCTCGGGCGCCTGGAGCTGTTCACCGTGCTGGTGCTGTTCCTGCCGAGCTTCTGGCGGCGGTGAGGATAGCGGCTGTAACGGACTTGCCGCGAACCGCGTGATACCGTCTATGCTCGGATGGATCGACGAAGCGGGAATCCGGGAGCGTTCATGCTGGCAGGCCGTACCACCACCGAGGAATTGCTGGCCTATCTGGTGAGTTTCGACACCACCAGCCGCAATTCCAACCTGCGGCTGATCGGCTTCGTGCGCGACTATCTGGAGGCCTTCGGCGTCGCCTCGGTGCTGGTGCCGAGCGAGGATGGCGAGAAGGCCAGCCTGTTCTGCACCATCGGCCCCGAGGGCGTCGGCGGCGTGTGCCTCTCCGGCCATTCCGACGTGGTGCCGGTGGACGGCCAGCCCTGGACCACCGACCCCTTCACGCTGACGCCGAAGGACGACCGGCTCTACGGGCGCGGTTCCTGCGACATGAAGGGCTTCGTCGCCGCCTGCCTCGCCAAGGTGCCGGACATGGTGGCGTCCAAGCTGTCGACGCCGATCCACATATTGGTCTCCTATGATGAGGAGCTGGGCTGCACCGGGGTGATCCCCGCTGTGCGCAAGCTGGGCGTCGACCTGCCGCTTCCCCGCGCGTGCATCGTCGGCGAGCCGACGCTGATGAAGGTGGTGGACGCGCACAAATCCGGCACCGGCTATGTGACGACGGTGACTGGCCGCGAGGCGCATTCCTCGATGCCGCAGCTCGGCGCCAACGCCATCTTCGCCAGCGCCGAGCTGATCGCCGAGCTCGACCGGCTGCGGGCGGAGCTGATCGCGGCCGGCGACGCCTCCGGCCGCTTCGATCCGCCGAACTCGACCTTGCAGGTGGTGGGCATCGAGGGAGGCACCGCCGGCAACATCGTGCCGCGCCGCTGCGTGGTGAAGTGGAATTTGCGCGGCCTGCCGAATTTCGACGAGGAGGCGCTGGTCGCTCGCTTCGAGCGCTTCGCCCGCGACGTCGTGCTGCCGAAGCTGCGTGTCGAGGCGCCCGAAGCGGAGATCGAGACCCACTTCACCTACCGCGTGCCGCCGCTGGCGCCGCAGCCGGGCTCGCCGGCCGAGCGCCTGGCGCTGCGGCTCGCCGGGCAGAACGCCACCTTCGCCGTCTCCTACGGCACCGAGGGCGGGCATTTCCAGGCGCAGGGCGTGCCGACCGTGATCTGCGGTCCCGGCTCGATCGACCAGGCGCACAAGCCGGACGAGTTCATCGAGGTGGCTCAGCTCCGCGCCTGCGAGCGCTTCCTCGACGGGCTGATCGCCGAGTGCACTTGAAAGTTGAATTTTCTAGATTCTACTCCTTATATGGCCGTGTGGAGGTACTTCAATAGGATTGGAGGGGCGGTCGAATGCACATGCTTGCGTTGCTGAGGTCGATTTCGTTTGAAAAATACGACGCATGGATCGTCATCATATTTGCCGCGCTCGGCTCTCTCCTGATGGTCCCAATGGGGATAGATACGCGGCTGTCGTTTCTCTATCTGTTCATGGGCGTCGTACTGTCCGTCGGCCTGAAAATCTCGAACGGGATGACGGTCAGATATTTCGCGATCCGCGAAATGGAGCTCGGCAAGACCAATGAAAAAGACAAGGCTGCGCTGGATCAGAAAATAAATGAAAATAAATCACGATTTTTCAATGCGGCGTTGTTTGCCATCATCGCCATGTTTCCGCCGCTCTTGTATTTCGGGCTGAAGAATTCGGATGCAAAATTCGATCTGAGAGGAATTGAGCTCTATCGGATCGAGGGCGGAATGCCATTGTTCGACGACCAGCTGCGAGAGATCGAGATCACGAACCTACCGCTCATGCGGAAGGATAATTTCCCGAGCTTCTTCGATATCCATCTGAAATACGCGAATGACAACATCCGAATGCTATCAAAAATGCAATCCGTATCGGACGGACCCATGATATCGGCGGTGATCGAAGACTACAGGTCGCTGACCGAGCTGATGTCGAACTATGTTCGTCTGGCCCATGAACTGCAGGCGCTGGAATATGAGCCCACACAGGCGAATCTCAGTACAAGAAATAGCCTGAAGAGTGAATTGGATCCCTATGTAGATAACATAAAGACCGGCTTTCCTGTCCTGAAGAAGGATTATTGTGCTTATATAAAATCCGACGAGTATAAGGTCGTCGCGGATGAGGTGGCGAAATATACCGGAAATAACTATAAATTCACGTCGGGTTTCTGCCTGAATGTCAATGTCAGCCGGCCGGTCAATCCGTTCCTGCTGAAATAGGCGGTACGATCGCGGGCGCCGCAGGACGCCGCCCGCGACGACGGGCTATTCGCCCTCTTCCGGGCCGACGATCTCCTCGGCCTTGAAGCCGTAGGAGCGGCCGCAGAACTCGCAGGTGACGACGATCTTGCCGTCCTCGACGAGGCTCTCGCGCTCCTCGCGGGAGAAGTTCGCCAGCACGCTGGTGACGCGCTCGCGCGAGCAGGAGCACTTGGCGACCACGTTCTCCGGCTCGAACACCCGCACGCCGCGCTCGTGGAACAGCCGGTACAGCAGCCGCTCGGCCGACAATTCGCCGTCGACCAGCTCGACATCCTCCAGCGTGCCGACCAGCGACTGGGCTTCCATCCAGGCGTCGTCTTCCTCCGCCGAAGGCAGCTCGGTGCCTTCCGGCGCGTCGCCCGGATGCAGGTCGACCGGGCGCAGGCGGCCGCCCTCGGTCGGCAGGAACTGCACCATCAGCCCGCCGGCCCGCCAGGACGAGGCGGCACCGCCCGGATGCACCTCCTCCGCCACCGCGAGGCGGACACGGGTGGGGATCTGCTCCGACTGGGCGAAATAGCGGTGCGCGGCATCCTCGAGCGTACCGCCCTCCAGCTGCACGATGCCCTGGTAGCGGTTGACGCTGAGGCCCTGGTCGATGGTCATGGCGAGATGGCCGGCGCCGAGCAGCTTGCCGCTGTCGAGCGGCTGGCCATGGCCGGTCGCGGCCTGCAGGGCCTCCAGCCGCTCGGCATCGAAACGCGCATAGGCGCGCACGTCCTGCGGTGCGGTGAAGTCGACCACCAGAAGGTCGACCGGCCCGTCGGTGCGGGTCTGCAGGATGAAGCGGCCGGAAATCTTCAGCGTCGAGCCGAGCAGCACGGTGAGCGCCACCGCCTCGCCGAGCAGCCGCTTGACCACCGGTGGATAGGCGTGATGCGCCATGACGGCATCAAGCGCGGTTCCGAGGCGGACGACGCGGCCGCGCGCGTCGAGGCCGTCGACGTGGAAGGGAGTGACCTGGTCGTCGACCGGCTCGGCGAGCGGGGCGCGGGAGGTCAGATCGGGATCGGGGGTGGGGATGGTGTGTGTCATGTCGCCCGCCGATATAGGTGCAAGGGTGGCATTGCGCGAGGGGCACAGGTCCGCGTCCCACGCGGGGCCGGGGCGCGGCCCGGCGCTGAAACCAGGAGGCGCCCCGCAGGGCGCCTCGCAAGTCTAACTCGCAGGCCTAGATCGCGGCGCCGTCGAGGCACCAGGCGAGGATGCCCTTCTGCGCGTGCAGCCGGTTCTCCGCCTCGTCGAACACCACCGATTGCGGGCCGTCCATCACCTCGTCGGTGACTTCCTCGCCGCGATGCGCCGGCAGGCAGTGCATGAAGATGGCGCCCGATGCCGCCCGCTTCATCAGCGCGCTGTTGACCTGGTAGGGCTTGAGCAGGTTGTGGCGGCGCTCGGCCTCCACATCGCCCATGGACACCCACGTATCGGTGACGACGCAGTCGGCGCCCTCGACCGCCTCTTCGGCGCTCGTGCCGAAGCGCACGCGCGCGCCGGTCTTCTTCACCCAGTCGGTGAGCGCCGGGCGCGGGGCGAGCTCGGGCGGGGTGGCGACGTTGAGCGCGAAGTCGAAGCGCTCCGCCGCCTGCACCCAGGAGGCCAGCACGTTGTTGGCGTCGCCGGTCCAGGCGACGGTGCGACCCTGGATCGAGCCCTTGTGCTCCTCGAAGGTCATCACATCCGCCATGATCTGGCAGGGATGGCTGTCGCGGGTCAGCCCGTTGATCACCGGCACGGTGGCGTGCGCGGCGAGCTCCTCCAGCGCGGCATGATCGAGGATGCGGATCATGATCGCGTCGACATAGCGCGACAGCACCTTGGCGGTGTCGGCGATGGTCTCGCCGCGGCCGAGCTGCATCTCGGCGCCGGTGAGCATGATCGTCTCGCCGCCGAGCTGGCGCATGGCGATGTCGAAGGAGATGCGGGTGCGGGTGGAGGGCTGGTCGAACACCATCGCCAGCACCTTGCCGGCGAAGGGCTTCTCCAGCGCCACCTTCTGCCGGCGCTTCTTCAGGTCGTGCGAGAAGCGCATCAGTTCGCGCAGTTCGCCGGCCGGCAGGGCGTCGAGGTCGAGGAAGTGCTTCACGCCGTTCTTGCTGTCGGTGCTCATGCCGCCGCTCCCGTCGAGGCGGCCAGCGAGGTCTCGATGCGCGCGCAGGCGGCGTCGAGCTTGGTGAAGGCGGCGTCGATCTCGGCTTCGCCGATATTGAGCGGGGGCAGCAGGCGCACGACGTTCTCCGCCGCCGCCGGGGCGAGCATGTGCTCGGCCCGCATGGCGGCGATCAGATCGCCATTCGGCACCAGCGTGCGCAGGCCGATGAGCAAGCCTTCGCCGCGCACCTCGGCGATAACAGCCGGGTGGCGGTCCTTCAGCTCGGCAAGACGCTGGCGCAGCCGGGTCGTGGTCGCCTGCACCTGATCGAGGAAGCCGTCGGCCAGCACCACGTCGAGCACGGCATTGGCGACGCTCATGGCGAGCGGGTTGCCGCCATAGGTCGAGCCATGCGTGCCCGCCGTCATGCCCTTGGCCGCCTCTTCCTTGGCGAGGCAGGCGCCGACCGGGAAGCCGCCGCCGATGCCCTTCGCCACCGCCATGATGTCCGGCGTGATGCCGGCCCATTCATGGGCGAAGAACTTGCCGGTGCGCCCGACGCCGCACTGCACCTCGTCGAGGACCAGCAGCAGCCCCTTCTCGTCGCACAGCGCGCGCAGGGCGCGCAGGAACGGCCACGAGGCCGAGCGCACGCCACCTTCGCCCTGCACGGGCTCGATGAGGATGGCGCCGGTCTCCGGGCCGATGGCGGCCTTCACCGCCTCGAGATCGCCATAGGGCACCTGGTCGAAGCCTTCCAGCGCCGGGCCGAAGCCTTCGAGATATTTGGCGTTGCCGCCGGCCGCGATGGTGGCCAGCGTCCGGCCGTGGAACGCGCCCTCGAAGGTGACGATGCGGCTGCGCTCCGGCGCGCCGTTCGCGTAATGGTACTTGCGCGCCATCTTGATCGCGCATTCCAGCGCTTCCGCACCGGAATTGGTGAAGAACATGGTGTCCGCGAAGGTCGCCTCGACGAGACGGTGCGCGAGTTTCTCCGCGCCCTCGATGCGGAACACGTTGGACAGGTGCCACACTTTGCCGGCCTGCTCGGTCAGCGCCGCGACGAGGTGCGGATGCGCGTGGCCGAGGACGTTCACCGCGATGCCGGCGGTGAAGTCGAGATATCGCTGTCCGTCCTTGGTAAAGAGCCAGGCGCCTTCGCCACGCTCGAAAACCAGGTCGACACGATTATAGGTCGGCAGGACGGGGTCGATCACCTGCCCCTCCTCTATTGATGACGGCTGTTGAAAGCCTGGGCCCAAAACGAAACGTGCCGCCCTTGCGGGGGCGGCACCCGATGTAGCGGATTTTAAAGCAACGCCGCCGGGGGTCAACATGGCTGGTCAATATGACAGACCGACAACGAGGGATCGGCAATGAAAAGCCGGCGGCATGGGATGCCGCCGGCCTCCCGGGCAGGCCCTGGGGCAGGCTCTGGGTCGGGGAAACGCCGGGTCGAGCCGGGGCTCGACCCGTGGCGTCACTCCTGCTCGTCCTCGAAGATCCACAGCTCCAGCGTCGGCTGCGGCTGGCCGGCGCGGTCGGACATGCCGAGGAAGCCCGGCACGCGGCGCTTCTGCTCCGGCGTCAGCGCGGCCACCAGCGGCTTGGCCGCGGCGATCACCGTCTTGAGGTCTTGCGCCCGCGCCGCCTCGGCGTCGGCGAGGCGCTCCAGTACCACGAGGAAGTCGGTCGCAGGCTCGGCCTTGGCGCGGGTCGCGGCGCGGGCGGCGCCGTTCTTCGCCGCCTGGCGGATGGCGGCCTCCACCGGGTCCCACAGCTTGGCCTGGTCGGGGGTGAGGCCGATCACCGTCTTCAGCGCGATCAGGCGGGCGTCGAGCACCGCCTGGGCGTCGGCCTCGGTATAGAGGTCGACCACCGGCGGCGGCGCATCGGCGGCCGGCGCGCCCGGCGGGGTGGTCTGCGCCAAGGCGGGACCGGCCAGCAGGGCGGCGACGGCGAGGGCGGCCATCGGGGCGAGGCCGGAAAGGCGGGTAAAGATGCGTGTCATGGGAGGTCTCCGCTCAGGCCGGGTTCACTGCCAGCCGCCATCGGGCAGGCGGCCATGGTAGGGCGTGTCGCGGCAGTGGCCCCAGGGCCCGCGCCACCAGCCGGGAGGGCAGCCATTGCCGTAATAGACCGGGGCGCCGGGCGGCACCGCATAGCCGCCGCCGGGCAACGGGCCGGTATAGGGGGTGTCGCGGCAGCCGCCCCACGGGCCGCGCCAGGCGCCGGGGCCGCAGCCCTGGGCGACCTTGGTGACGAGGGCGTCGGGGGAGGGCAGCGTCGCGGCGATCGAGGTGGCGGCGACCGGGGCGGCCGAGGCCGGCAAGGCGAGGAAGGCGGAGGCGGCCAGCACGGCCGAGGCGATCAGGCGGGAGGCAGCAGGCCGGGAAGTACGGCGGGCCGGCGCGGGGGCGGCGGCGTTTGGATACGGCGTCATCGGCTTCTCCATCAGGCGCAAATCAGGCGCGCCATGGATGCATGCCGGGCTTGCCGGAACAATGCCCCGGAAGGGGCACAAGGTCATTTCAGAGCCGTTCCAAACCGGACCGTGATCGGGCGGGCCGGACGTGCCGAGTCAAGTTGTTGATCCGACTCGCATCCTTAACCAAGTGTTGCGCCGGGGACTCTCAACTGGGGAAAACGATCGTTTCGGCTCTGAACGGACTGGGCGAGAGTCTACGCATATTGTAGCCTCACGACCGTCAGATACGACATCTCGTGCGACGGCAAATTCCATCGTGGCGTCAGCGGCAGCAATCCGGCCGATCATGTTCGGCCGGAAGCCTATTGGATTTTGCCTGCGCGGTCGATGAGCTTAAGGAGAAACAGCGATGAACTGGACGGACGAGCGCGTCGAGCTCCTCAAGAAATTGTGGTCTGAAGGCCTGTCCGCCAGCCAGATCGCCGCCGAGCTCGGTGGCGTGACGCGTAACGCGGTCATCGGCAAGGTCCATCGCCTCGGCCTCTCCGGCCGCGCCAAGGCGGCGCCCGCCCCGGCGGCCCGCCCGCGCAAGCCGCGCCCGGTGGTGGCCGTCGCCGCCCCGGCCCGCCCGATGGTCTCCGGCAACACCGCGCTCGCGCCGGTGATCCGCCCGGTGATCGAGGTCGAGCCGGAGGAAATGCCGGATCCGGTCGCCAACGTCATCCCGATGGCCGAGCGCTGCTCCATCCTCGAACTCACCGAGTTCACCTGCCACTGGCCGGTCGGCGAGCCCG
Source organism: Ancylobacter sonchi (assembly GCF_018390695.1). Classification (GTDB taxonomy): domain Bacteria; phylum Pseudomonadota; class Alphaproteobacteria; order Rhizobiales; family Xanthobacteraceae; genus Ancylobacter; species Ancylobacter sonchi. The sequence continues at coordinate 139,288 of NZ_JAHBGF010000046.1, forward strand.
GCAAGGGCGACTTCTATTACTGCGGCAGCCGCACCAAGACCGGGCTGCCCTACTGTGCCTACCATGCCCGCATCGCCTATCAGCCGGTGCAGGACCGCCGCCGCGACCGCCGGGTCGCGCGCTGAGGCGTTCCCGCTGAGGTCTCGCGCCGGCCGCCATGTGGCCGGCGTTTCGAGGCCGGCGTTTTCAGGCTGACATTGGCGCAGGCGTGGAGCAGCCCCATATTGGGGCGCATCCATCCCCGGGCCGAGCATGCTGTTTCGAAGGCCATCGACCACCCGTACCGAAACCCGGACGCCCGCGCCGCGCGAGGCGACCTCGCTGGCGCTGCGCGTCGACGGGCGCGAGGTGATCGTCACGCTGCGCCGTGACGCGCGGGCACGGCGCTACACGCTGCGCGTCCGAGCGGCGACCCGCGACGTGGTGCTCACCATGCCCGCGCGCGGCAGCCTGAAGGAGGCGATAGCCTTCGCCGAGCGCCATACCGGCTGGATCGCCGTGCGCCTCGCCCAATTGCCGGTGGTCGTCGCCTTCACCCCCGGCGCGACGGTGCCGCTGCGCGGCGTGCCGCACGTCATCGTGCATCGCCCCGGCCAGCGCGGCACGGTGTGGACCGAGGCCGGCGCCGACGACGCGCCGCTGCTCTGCGTTGCCGGGGAAGTGGCGCATGTGGCGCGCCGGGTCGCCGATTTCCTCAAGCGGGAGGCGCGGCGCGACCTCACCGAGGCGAGCCGGCGCCATGCCGCGGCGCTCGGCGTTTCGATCAGCCGCATCACCCTGCGCGACACGGCGAGCCGCTGGGGCTCCTGCTCCTCGACCGGGGCGCTGTCCTATTCCTGGCGGCTGATCCTCGCCCCGCCCGAGGTGCTGGACTATCTCGCCGCCCACGAGGTGGCGCATCGCCGCGAGATGAACCACGGCCCGCGCTTCTGGGCGACGGTGGACAGGCTGTTCCCCCGCCGGCACGAGGCCGAGGCGTGGCTGAAGCGGCGTGGCGCCGAGCTGCACCGTTTCGGCGCCGAGGCGGAGTGAGGCGGGGCCGGTGCGATCCGGCCCGCTGCCGGTGTCGGCGCGGCGTCTCCGGCAGAGGAGGTGTCCGGGCCGGCCGAGCATGGGGCGGTTTCAGGCCGGGAAGCTCATGTCGGACGGTTGTCGCTCGGGAGTTCCTGGAGAGGGGTGGCCCGTGCAGCGGTGCGGGGCTGTGCGACCGGGACGCGAAGAAGACCCCTCTCCCCAACGGGAAGAGGGAGAAGAGGGTGCGGCTCTCAATCCTGGCGTTCGTCCCGGACGGTCCGTCAGGACCGGGCCGGGATCGTACGGGAGGCGAAGAGCGGACGGGCGGAACGTGCTCCCGGCTCTCCGCTGGGTGGGCCTGCCCTGGCGGCTCTGAAGGCAAGATCCAAGCGGCCGGACGGCAGCTGCGGGGGGCGTGGGACGGCCGTCGAACCCGGTTTTCCGGTGGGGGGAGCCTGCCTTTGACGTACTGGCGGCGAGATCCGAGGGACCGGGACGGCGGCTGCGGGCGGTCGTGGGGTGGCCGGGAGCATGGCGGGGATGGCAATCGCCCGGGGCGCTCCGCCGGCGGGGCCGACGCCTCAGCCGCCGAACAGCTTGTCGAGCAACCAGTTGTCGATGGTGGCGGGCTTGCGCTGCGCCTGCGGGCCGCCGGTGACGACCGGCTCTTCCGGCACGTCGCCGGGAGGCAGGTTGGAGGGCGCGATCTGCGGCTGCTCCATGCCGGCGCCGGGCAGCGGCACCGGCGGCACGTCCTTGTGTGCCGCCTTCATCACCTGGCTCCACACCTCCACCGGCACGCCGGCGCCCGACGCCTTCTTGGTCGGCGAGGAATCGTCGTTGCCGAGCCAGACGGCGGCGATGAGCCGGCCCGTATAGCCGATGAACCAGGCGTCGCGATAATCCTGGCTGGTGCCGGTCTTGCCCGCCACCGGCCAGCCGGGCAGGTCGACGCGCTTGGCGGTGCCGGTGAGCACCACCTGCTGCAGCATGCGGTTCATCATCGACACGTGCGGCGGTGCCATCACCAGGCCGCGGTTCGGCGAGGGGGCGTTGTAGAGCAGCTTGCCGCTGGCGCTGTCCTTGACCTGCTGGATCACATGCGCGGCGACGCCGTAGCCGCCATTGGCGAAGGGCGCATAGGCGTCCGCCATCTCCAGCACCGAGACTTCCGAGGTGCCGAGCGCGATGGAGGCGTTGGGCTCCAGCTTGGAGGTGACGCCGAGGCGCTGGGCGGTCTTCACCACCTCGGCCGGTCCGACTTCCAGCGCGAGGCGCACCGCCACCGTGTTGAGCGACAGCGAGATCGCGGTCTTCAGATCGACCGGGCCGCGATACTCCTTGCTGAAATTCTCCGGCTTCCAGCCCTTGATCTGGATCGGCGCATCCTCGCGCACGCTCTCCGGGGTGAGGCCGCGCTCCAGCGCGGTGAGATAGACGAACGGCTTGAAGGACGAGCCCGGCTGGCGGCGGGCGGTGACCGCGCGATTATACTGGCTCTCCTCATAGGAGCGTCCGCCGACCAGCGCCTTGACCCCGCCATCGGTGTCCATCACCACCAGCGCGCCCTGCTCGACGCCGAGCTTCTTGCCGCTCTTGGCCAGCGCGTCCTTCAGCGCCTTGTCCGCCACCGCCTGCAGCGACATGTCGAGCGTGGTCTGCACCACGACGTCGTGCTCGATCGACGGCAGGATGGTCTTGAGCTGGTCGGCGACCCAGTCGGCGACGTAGCCAGCGACGTCGGAGGAATTGTTCTTCGCCACCGTCGCCGGCTTGGCGAGCGCCGCCTGCTCCATGTCGGCGGAGATGAAGCGGGCATCGACCATGGCGTCGAGCACGACGGACGCGCGCTGCTGCGCGGCTTCGAGATTGCGCGTCGGCGCCAGCGAGGAGGGCGACTTGACGAGGCCGGCGATCATCGCCGCCTCGGCGAGCGTCAGCCGGCTCGCCGGCTTGTTGAAGTAGCGCTGCGCCGCCGCCTCGATGCCCCAGGCGCCGGCGCCGAAATAGACGCGGTTCACATAGAGCTCGAGGATCTCGTTCTTGGAGTATTTGGTCTCCAGCCAGATCGACAGGATCAGCTCCTGGATCTTGCGCGAGAGGGTGCGCTCCTGGGTGAGGAACAGGTTCTTGGCGAGCTGCTGGGTCAGCGTCGAGCCGCCCTCGCGCAGCCGCCCGGAGGTGAGGTTGGTGACGAGCGCGCGGGCGAGGCCCATCGGGTCGATGCCGAAATGCGAGTAGAAGCGCCGGTCCTCGATGGCGACGAAGGCCTGCGGCACGAAGGGCGGCAGCGAGCGCAGCGGCACGGCCGAGCCGCGCATCTCGCCGCGCGTGGCGATGGTCTTGCCGTCGTCGGACTGGATGATGATGGTCGGCGGCCGCTCGGGAATGGCGAGGTTCTGGATCGGCGGCAGCTGGCCCGCCTCGTAGAAGATGAGGCCGGCGACGCCGACGACACCCCAGATGCCGAGCACGAAGCTCCAGTAGAACAGCCGCGACAGCAGGCCGCGACGCTGCGGGCCGCGCCCGCGTCCGCCGGAGGAGGCGCGGGAGCCGGCGCTGCCCTTGCCGGAGGATCCCTTGCCGGACGAGCCGCCGGATTTGCGCGAGGAGGAGCCGCCGCCATTGCGGGCCATGGTGGTGGGACGGTCGTCGGGCGACAGGCGCAGGTCGCCGTGAGCCGTCGATGCGCTCAGCATCGGCTCGCGCCGTTCCCTCTCGCCATTACGTCCTGCCATACGCGCGGAATGCCCCCGAAAACCGCCGGTAAACGAAACCTAAACCGTGGCGGTTAAACGTGGGGTTAAGGGCGAAATCGCGGCGCGTTATTATTCTCAACAGGTTGCGCCGCAAGCGTTCCGGTCGTTCCCGTGGGGCATGCCCGCGCGGGCGGGCGCTCGTCCGGCGGTCCCTCGGTGCCGTCCTGGGTCAGTGCGCGACCGAGTTCGAGAACAGGCTGACGGTGACGACGCCGGCGAGGATCAGGCTGAGGCCGATGATCGCGGGCAGGTCGAGCGGCTGCTTCAGCCACAGCCAGCCCGCCGCCGAGACCAGCACGATGCCGATGCCGGTCCAGATCGCATAGGCGATGCCGGTCGGCAGCACCCGCAGCGCCAGCGACAGGAAATAGAACGAGATGCAGTAGCCGACCAGGGTGATCACCGTCGGCACCAGCCGGGTGAAGCCCTCGGTCGATTTCAGCGTCGTGGTGGCGATCACCTCGGCGGTGATGGCGATCAGCAGATAGACATAGGTGAGTAGCATAGGGGTTCCGGCGGGCATCAGGCGGCGGGAGAGGCGTCGGAGGTCGCGCCGGCATTGGCTTCGTCGTCGGCGTCGAGCACCTGAAGCAGCGCCCGGCGGATCGCCGAATGCCGGGCGGCGCCGATGATCTTCGCTCCCATCAGGTCGGTGACGTAGAACACGTCGACCACCCGCTCGCCGAAGGTGGCGACATGCGCCGAGGCGATGTTGAGGTTGAGCCGCGACAGCGTCTGGGTGAGGCCGTAGAGCAGGCCGGGCCGGTCGAGGCCGGCCACCTCCACCACGGTGTGGCGGTTCGACCAGGAATTGTTGAGCGTCACCTCCGGCTCGACGGTGAAGGCGCGCGGCCGCTTGGGGATCTTCTTCGCCACCACTTCCGGCAGCCGGATCTCGCCCGACAGCGACTTCTCGATCGCCGAGGCGATGCGGTCGGCGCGGCGGATCTCGTCGCTGTCCTGCTCGAAGGCGCGGGTGAGCGCGATGGTATCGAGCGCCCGCCCGTCGGTGGTGGTGCTGATCTGCGCGTCGACGATGTTGGCGCCCGCCGCCGCGCAGGCGCCCGCGATCACCGCCAGGAGCTTGGGATGGTCGGGCGCGAACACGGTGAGCTCGGTGATGCCGCGCCTGGGGTCGGTGCGGCTCGCCGTGGCCAGCGCCCGGCCCTGCGCTTCCGCCGCCAGGATGAAGTTGGCGTGCTCGACCTTGTGCTCGAGATCGACCCGCAGCCAGTAGCTGGGGTAGAGGCGGTCGATGTAGCGCTCCAGCGCCTCCGGCTCCCAGCCGGAGGCGGCGCCGGGCACGGAATCGCCCGACATGGCGGCGCGGAACTCCGCCTGCGCCCGGCCGACGCGCTGGTTGCGGTTGGATTCCGAGAAGCCGCCGGTGACCACCGGCTCGGTCTCGTAGAACAGGGTGCGCAGCAGCTGCGACTTCCAGTTGTTCCACACGCCGGGGCCGACGGCGCGGATGTCGGCGGTGGTGAGGATGAGCAGCAGCTTCATCCGCTCGAGGTTCTGCACCACGGCGCCGAAATTCTCGATGGTCTTGCGGTCCGACAGGTCGCGCGACTGGGCGATGGTGGACATCACGAGGTGCTCCTCGATCAGCCAGGCGACGGTCTCGGTGTCGGCGGCCGACAGGCCGAAGCGCGGGCACAGCTTGCGGGCCACGCGGGCGCCGGCCACCGAATGGTCCTCCGGCCGGCCCTTGGCGATGTCGTGCAGGAACACCGCGACATAGAGCAGCTGGCGGTTCTTGATCTGGTGGATCACCTCGTTGGCGATGCCGTATTCCGGGCGGTCGCCGCGCTCGATCTCGGCGAGCACGCCGATGGCGCGGATGAGATGCTCGTCCACCGTGTAGGAGTGGTACATGTTGAACTGCATCATCGCGACGATCTTGCCGAATTCCGGCACGAACCGCCCGAGCACGCCGGTCTCGTTCATCCGCCGCAGCACGATCTCCGCGGTGTCGCGCGCGGTGAGGATCTCGACGAACAGCCGGTTGGCTTCCGGATTGTCGCGCACGCCGGCGTCGATGAGCTTCAGCGAACGGGTGGCGAGGCGCATCGCGTCGGGATGGAAGGCGAGGCCCTTCTTCCCGGCAAAATAGAAGATGCGGATCAGGTTGACCGGATCGCGCTCGAACACCCCGGCATCGGCGATGTTGATGCGGTCATGATCGACGATGAAGTCCGGGCTTTCCTTCAGCAGGCGGTTCGGCGAGCGGCGCAGCCGGGCGATCATGCGGTTGAGCCGCGGCACCGGCTTGTCGTGCCGCTCCTCCAGCGCCGAGGAGACGATGGCGGTGAGGTCGCCGACGTCCTTCGCCACCAGGAAATAGTGCTTCATGAAGCGCTCGACGTCCTTCAGGCCGGGATGCTCGACATAGCCGAGCCGCTCGGCCATCTCGCGCTGCAGGTCGAAGGACAGCCGCTCCTCCGCCTTGCCGGCGAGGAAGTGCAGATGGCAGCGCACCGACCACAGGAAGCTCTCGCAGCGGCGGAACAGCGTCGCCTCTTCCGGCGTGAACACGCCCTTGGCGACGAGGTCGCGGGTCTCGCGCACCCGGTAGACATATTTGGCGATCCAGAACAGCGTGTGCAGGTCGCGCAGCCCGCCCTTGCCGTCCTTGACGTTCGGCTCGACGAGGTAGCGCGAGGCGCCGGCGCGCTTGTGGCGGTCCTCGCGCTCGGCCAGCTTGGCGGCGACGAATTCCGCCGCCGTGCCCTCGACCACCTCGGCATCGAAGCGGCGGATCAGCTCGCTGAACAGCTCCTCTTCGCCGAGCAGCAGGCGGGCTTCCAGCAGCGAGGTGCGGATGGTCATGTCGCCGCGCGCCTGGCGGATGCACTCGTCCACCGAGCGGGTGGCGTGGCCGACCTTCAGCCCCATGTCCCACAGCACGTAGAGAATGGATTCGGCGACGCTCTCGCCCCAGGCAGTCTGCTTGTAGGGCAGGAGGAACAGGATGTCGGTATCCGAACCCGGCGCCATCAGGCCGCGGCCATAGCCGCCCACCGCGACGATCGCCATGCGCTCGGCGGTGGAGGGGTTGTCGGACGGGTAGAGATATTTCACCACCAGCTCATGGACCAGCTGGATGATCTCGTCCTGCAGCCGCGACAGCCGCTCGGCGCAGCGGCGGCCGGAGCCATCCGCCATCAGCCACTTCTCGGCGACCTTGTGCCCTTCGCCATAGGCGAGCTTCAGCCGGCGGGCGACGGCGCTGCGCAGATCGATGCCGTTGCCGGGCTTGTCGCCGTTGAACACACCCTCGGCGAGTACCTCCAGCTCGGCGCGCATGGCGTCGATGTCGAACAGCTCCCGGAAGGGCGGCTCGGTACGGCGGCGGCGGGGCTCGATCATGGCAGGGTCCGGCGTGAAGGGTCTTCCGCTTTAGCCGATCCCGCCGCCGCCGTCATCGGCGGCGAGGCGGTAGCGGGCGGATCGGCGTGCTTTTCGAACGAGATACCGGCGAAGCGTACCCCCAAACGCGCACATGCCCGGCTCGCGCCGGGCATGTCGGAATGTCGGTCGGTGACGGCCGGGGTGGCACCGGGGAAAGTGCCTCTTGGCCCGGCATCACCGGGGCGCCGTCAACTGGACGACGTCACCGGGATGGCGTCACTGGGTCTTGGGCGCCGTGGCGCTGGTGCTCTGCTCCAGCGTCTTGAATTCCGGAGCGGAATTCAGCTCCTCCTTGGTCAGGGCTACGACGATCTTCTCGCCGTCCTGGGTCGGCGTCGCGGTCAGCGATTTGAACGACACGGCGACGGGCTTGGCACCGATGCCGAGGAATCCGCCTACATCGATCACCGCGGCGGCGATCGTGCCGTCACGCTCCACCAGCACGTCGCTGATCGAGCCGAGCTTCTCGTCGGTCGAGGTCACGACATCGGTGCCGATCAGGTCGGAGCCGAGCCACTGGGTGCCCGTCTGGGCGCTGACGAAGATCGGGGTGTTCGGCACCGCCGTGCTCTGCGCGCTGGCGCTGGGCATGGTGGAGGCCGGAGCATTCGGCGAGGCCGGCGAGGGCGACGTCGCATTGGGCAGGGTCTGCTCGTTGGCCGTGTCGGGCTGCTGCGAACTGGGCGAGGGGCTCTGGGCAAACGCCACGGCGGGGGCGAGAGACAGGGCCGCGAGGGCGGTATAGGTAACAATCCTGTTCGTCATCATCGTACTCCCGTCAAAGATAAAATTTGATCTTCAAGCGGTCTTGCGACCGTCTGCCGGGATAACGACACCTATACTGTTTGGTTCCGAATTTTTATCTGAGCATCTGGCAGATATTACATTCATACCATTCATTCAATCGTCGAAATATCTGCCAAGCAGACGGTGAGATTCTCGGTGGGGATGTTCGGCCGTAGGCCGCCGAGCGCGGAGAGGCAGCCGCGCGGCATGGCGGCGGGGGCCGTGCCGGCCGGTGTCGGCGGCGTGCCCGGCGCCTTGATCTCGATGGCGGGCTTCGGCAGAGCCGGCGGCACGTCGCGGGCGAGATCGGGAGCCGGGGCCGCCGCCGGGGCGGGCGGAACGAGCGTCGCCGGCACGGTGACGTCGAGGCGGTGGCCCTTGGCGGCGCGGTTCACCATCGGCGACTGCGCCACCGCCGGCGCCTCGATCACCCGCGGCAGCGGCGCCGGCACGCGTTCGGGGGTGAAGGCGAGCGCGGCGAGCGGAAGCGCCGCCGCCAGCCCGGTCGCGGCGCCGAAGAGGTAGGCGGTGCCCATGAAGCCGGCTCTTGCCAAGCCGGCTCTTGCCAAGCCTGCCCCGGTCTTGCCGGCGTGCGTGGGAGCGATGCGCGAGGTCGCGGCGCCCGGCTTCACACGTTCCGGCGTGGCGCGTTCCGGCGTGGCGCGTTGTGGTGAGTGGCGGCCAAACATGTCTCGAACCCTCCGGCGAAGGCGCGTGACGGCATCGCGCGCGAGGGCGCGGCATCCGCGTCCTCGTCGGGAAGTCCCACGAGCTTTTGAGAAAACCAGCGACGCCCCGCCTGCTGTGCCAGCGGCGTCGCCATAGTTAACGCAGAGCTAACCGTGAAGTTCCGACCCGCTCAACGGGAAAGGGTGAGGTGATGCTCGGGCACCGAAACGTGGCAGACCAGCCCGTCCGGGTTGAAGGCGAGCTCGACCTCGCCGTCGAGGCCACGGGCGAGATTGCGCTCGATCACCAGCGAGCCGAAGCCGCGCGAGGCCGGCGGGACGACGCGCGGGCCACCCTTCTCGGTCCAGCTCAGTTCGAAGCCGCCGCCGGCCTCCGGCTGGCGCCGCGCCCAGTGGATCGCCACCTTGCCGCTCGGTACCGACAGGGCGCCATATTTGGCGGCATTGGTGGACAATTCGTGCAGCGCGAGGCCGATGTTCTGCGCCGCCTCCGGCTTCAGGAACAGGTCCGGGCCGGCGATGGAAATGCGGTTGGTGTCCTGGTCGAGATGATGGCCCAGCTGCGAACGCACCATGTCGTGCAGCGAGGCGCCGTGCCAGCTTTCCTGCACCAGAAGGTCGTGCGAGCGCGACAGTGCCTGCAGCCGGGCGCTGAACTGCTCGACGAAATGGTCGATGGTGTCGGAGTGGCGGGCAGTCTGCCGCGCCATCGCCTGGATCACCGCCAGAAGGTTCTTGGAGCGATGCGTCAACTCGCGCATCAGCAGGCGCAGATGGCGCTCGTTCTCCTTGCGGTCGGTGATATCCACCGCCGCGCCGGTGAGCCCGACCGTGGTGCCGGCGAGGTCGCGCAGCGGTTCGATATGGACGTCGTACCACATCTGCGCGCCGGCCTCCTCAACCTCCACTTCGCCCTTGCGCGGCTCGTTGCTGGCGAGCGCCTCGCGCTTGAGCAGGGCGAGCGGGTGGGCCCGCATCTCGCCCAGCAGGTCGGCGTCGCTGGCGCCGAGCACCTGCTCGACAGGGAAGCCGAAGAGCGGCTTGCTGATCGAGGTGTAGCGCAGCTCGCGGTCCTGGGTGAAGATCGATACGTTGGAGCCGCGCAGCGCCATCTCGTAGCGCTGCAGCGCGGTGGCGAGCTCCAGAGCCAGCCGCCGCTGCTCGGTGGCGACATGCCCCGGCGAGGGCAGCGCGACGAGCGCCTTGAGATTGGTCCACAGCGCCACGGCGCCGATCACGATCAGCCCGGCGAGCCCGAAGCGGATGGTCGACTGCACCCAGGGCGCGACGCCCTCATAGTCGATGGCCGCGGCCAGCGACAGCATCCCGATGGTGAGCATCAGCGAGGCGAGCAGGAACACCAGCAGGCGCATGCGCAGCGACAGGTCGGTGCGCAGATACAGAAGGCGCATGAGCGCAAGCGTCATGGCGAAGGACGACACGACACTGACGGTGCGCGCCATGTCGTCCACGAAGTTGAGCTCGATGAACGGCATGCCTCAACTCAGGCGGTGGCGCGCTGCTCCCGGGGCCGCGCCTTGCGCTCGAAGAAGAGGGCCTGGCTGATCACGGCAGCGACCATGGAGGGCTGGAAGGGCTTGGCGATCAGGAAGGCCGGCTCCGGTCGCACGCCGGTGAGGAAGCGCTCGGGATAGGCGGTGATGAAGATCACCGGCACCTCGACGCTCTCGATCAGCTCGTTCACCGCTTCGAGGCCGGAGGAGCCGTCCGCCAGCTGGATGTCGGCGAGCACGAGGCCCGGCGGCTTGCGGCGGGCGAGGCTGACCGCCTCGGAATGGGTGCGGGCGATGCCGGTGACCCGGTGACCGAGGCTCTCCACAAGCCCTTCGAGATCGAGGGCAATGAAGGGCTCGTCCTCGATGATGAGGACATCGGTGGCGATCTCCGCCGCCAGTTCACGCCCGGCCTCCTCGACGAGGTTGCGCAGCGTGGCGACGTCGATGTCGAGCACCGCCGCGGCTTCCTCCTCGCTGAAGCCCTCGAGCGAGACCAGAAGGAAGGCCTGCCGCACCGGCGGGGTGATATGGCCGAGCCGCTGCTCGCCCCTGATCGGCGGCGGGCCGGGATCGGCGCGCCCGTTCAGCGTCACCGAGTCCCACAGGCGGGTAAGGAGCTTGTAGAGTGCGATGCGCGGACCGGCCGGATTGTCCAGGACGCCCGGATCGGCGATCAGGGTTTCCAGCAGGGCCGTGACATACGCGTCGCCAGCGGCCTGGCTCCCGCTCAGCGCGCGGGCATAGCGGCGCAGGAACGGCAGATGCTGCGCGACAATTTGCGAGGTGCTCACACGCGTCTCCCCAAGATGCATTCGGCAAAGCGTTGGTTAACTCTCAACAGCGAGCATGGTTCCTGACGGGCTGGCATTATTCGTTTCAAATTTTTCCGCGACGCGGGAACTCACTTGCCCATCATCGGTTATCGACAGCATGAAGCGACGGAGGCTCCTGTCCAACCGGTTTTCGGAGGCTCGATGTCGGGAAGAGATAAAATGACGACCGAAGACGAGAATGAGGGACGGGCAACAGGGGGCGATGCCATGGCAGCCATCCCGCCGCGCGCGCCGTCTAGCGTACTGGATGGCGACATCCAGGCGAAGATCGGGCAGCATCTGCGCGCCATGTATGACGACGTGGTCCGGCAGGGGGTGCCCAACCGCTTCCTCGACCTGCTTGCCCAGCTCGACCAGCCGCCCGCTGCGGGCAGCAAGAAGCCGGGCGGAGGTGCTGGCACGTGAGCAACCTGGATCCCGGGCTGCGTGACGAGATCATTGGCGCCATCCCCAATCTGCGGGCTTTCGCCATCTCGCTGAGCGGCAGCGTCGACAAGGCCGACGACCTCGTGCAGGAAACCCTGCTGCGCGCCTTCGCCAACATATCGAGCTTCCATCCCGGCACCAATCTGTCGGCGTGGCTGTTCACCATCCTGCGCAACCTGTTCCGCTCGGAATACCGCAAGCGGCGGCGCGAGGTGCCCGATCCCGACGGTGCCTTCGCGGCGACGCTGACCACCAGTCCGGACCAGAACAGCCATCTCGACTTCGAGGATTTCCGCACCGCGCTCGAAAAGCTGCCGCCCGACCAGCGCGAGGCACTGGTGTTGGTCGGCGCCTCCGGCTTCTCCTATGAGGAGGCGGCGGAGATCTGCAAATGCGCGGTCGGCACCATCAAGAGCCGCGTCAACCGCGCCCGCAACCGCCTCGGCGAACTGCTCGCCCTCGATTCCGCCGAGGATCTCGCCCCCGAAAAGCCGATGAGCGTCTCGCTCTCCGCGCCCGAACGCTTCTGAACCTTCCGCATCCCGTAAAGGCCCGGTGGAGCGTGGCGTCGCGCTCCGCCGGGTTTTTGCGCGTGCGCGCCTGCGCGCTCGGGCCGGCAAGGCATCCGCTCGAACAAGGCATCCGCGCGAACAAAAACGCCCCGCCGCCGTGTCCGGCGCGGGGCGTCGTCGCAGGGTCGGGCGCCGGGAGGAGGAGGCTACGGCGCGCGCCGGCCGCGCAGCATCCCGAACACCGCGGAGACGACGAACAGTATGATGGCGACGAAGAAGATGATCTTGGCGATCTCGATCGCGGTGCCCGCAATGCCGCCGAAGCCGAGCACGGCGGCGATCAGCGCGATCACGAGAAAGGTCAGGGCCCATCCCAGCATGACAGAACTCCCAGCTATGCGGCGGCGACGGCCGCCTTGCCGATGCGCGGGCGTCGATGCCGCCCTGCCGGATCAACGGCACAATCGCGCGGGAGTTCCGTAACCGGCTCAGGACCGGAGCGGATTCGGATTCAGATCCGCTTGGCGAGGTCGGGAGCGACCGCCTTGGCCTCGGCGATCAGCGCCGCGACCAGCGGGGTCATCGGCTCCCGGTCGAGGGCGACGAGGCCGATCTGGTGCACGATCTCCGGCTCGGCGATCGGGATGGAGCGGATCGAATTGGGGAAGGCGAACACGTCGGCCAGCGTCTTGGCGACCACGCTCGACCACTGGCCGGTGCGTACATGCGACAGGAGCGCGATGGTGGAATTCGCCTCCAGCATCGGCTCGGCGGACTGGCCGGTCTCACGCAGCTGCCGGTCGACGATGCGGCGGTTCTGCATGTCCGGGGTGAGCAGGCACAGCGGCACCCGGGCGATCTCCTCCCAGGTCACCTTCTGCCGGTCGCCGAGCGGCGCGTTGACCGAGGTGAGGAAACGGTAGCTCTCGGTATAGAGCGGCACCGCCTTCACCCGGCCGAGCGGGTCATTGTCGAGATAGGTGACGCCGGCATCGGCCTCAAGATTCTCGATGAGGCGCAGCACCTCGTTCGAGCTCGCCGAGATGAGGGTGAAGCGCACGTCGCCATGCTTCTGGTGGAACGGTGTCGTCAGCTCGGAGAGCATCGGCATGGCGGTCGGGATGGCGGCGATGCGCATGTGGCCGGACAGGCCCTTGCGCAGCGTGGCGATCTCCTGCCGCATGGCGCGGGTGTCGGCGATGATGCGCCGCGCCCATTCCAGCGCCCGCTCGCCTTCCGGCGTGAAGCCGATAAAGCGCGAGCCGCGCTCGACGAGGCGCACGCCGAGCGCCTCCTCCAGCTGCTTCAGCCCGGCCGACAATGTCGGCTGGGTAATGCCGCAGGCTTCGGCGGCGCGGCCGAAATGGCGTTCCTTGGCGAGGGCGAGCAGTAGTTCGAAACGGTCGATCACTCGTACGCATTCCCGGCGCGTGGGCGAAAGCCGTTATGTATCAGAGGTGATAGCTTTTGCGAATTAGACAGTTGAAAAACGCGATGCTTCGTCGCGCCACCCCGGCCGGGGCTATTCCGCCGCGCCGCGCAGCCCGGAGGGATCGGCCGCTTCGCCCTCCGGCGGCTCGGAGAACTCCATCTGGGCGATGCGCCCGCCGCGCCGGGCGATCTTGTCGGCGGAGGTGAGCGCCTGGGCGACGTCCTCGCTCGCCTGCCCGAAATGCCGGGCGAGATTGCCGACGCGCTCGCGCAGCCGCTTCACATCCTCCACCAGCGCGCCGCACTCGGCGCGGATGCGGTCGGCCTGCTCGCGCATGCGCGCATCCCGGGCGATGGCCTGCACCACCTGCACCGCCAGCATCAGCAGTGAGGGCGAGACCAGGATCACCCGGGCGCGGAAGGCCCGCTGGATGACCTCGTCGAAATGCTCGTGCAGCTCGGCATAGACCGACTCGGACGGCACGAACATCAGCGCGACGTCCTGCGTCTCGCCCACCACCAGATAGCGCTCGGCGATGTCGGCGATGTGCTTGCCGACATCCTGCTTCAGCCGGGTCTCGGCCTGCCGGCGTGCCTCGGCGCTGGGGGATTCGCGGAAGGCGGTGATCGCCTCCAGCGGGAACTTCGAATCGATCAGCAGCGGCCGGCCGTCGCCGGGCAGGAACACGGCGCAATCGGCCCGTCGGCCGCTGGCCAGCGTGTGCTGGAAGGCGAAGGTTTCGCGCGGCAGCGCGTCCGAGATGATCGCCTGTAGCCGGCCCTCGCCGAAGGCGCCGCGCGCTTGCTTGTTGGCCAGCGTCTCGCGCAGGCTCATCACTTGGCCGGAGAGCTCGCCGAGGCTGGCGCGCGCCTGATCGACCATGGCGAGCCGCTCGTTGAGCTTCATCAGGTTCTCATGCGTCGCCTCATTGGCGCGGGCGAGGCTCTCGCCCATGCGGTAGGAGCTGGCGTCGAGCCGCTCGGCCACCGCGCGGGCGAGCTCGCTCTGCCGGTGGGCGAGGAGTTCGCCCATCGACTGCACGCGGCCGGCGGTTTCCGACTGGATGCGGGCGAGCTCGATCAGCCGGGCCTCCAGCTCCTCGGCACGCTCAGCCTGCTCGTCGGCCTCAACAGTACGGGCGCGCGCCTGCCGCGCCACCGCCACCAGCACGGCGACGAGCAGCAGGAAGGCGAGTGCGGCGCCGCCGGCCACGAGCTCGGCGAGGGTCACGGCATGCCCGGCGATGACGAACAGAAGCTGGTCCATGGCTCCGCTTCTAGCAGATTCCGCGCCGTATACGAACGAAAAGGGAACATCGTGGTTTCGAGACCGTTGACCGGCGGGCGCGCGTCGCTTATCTCCCCGGCATGTCCGTACGCCCGCTTGTCATCATTCCCGACAACCGCCTGCGCCTCGTCTCCGACCCGATCGTGCGCGTGGATGCGCGCGTGCGCGCGCTCGTCGACGACATGTTCGAGACCATGTACGACGCGCCGGGCATCGGCCTTGCCGCCGTGCAGATCGGCGTGCCCGAGCGCATCGTCACCGTCGACGTCGGCAAGCGCCGGGCGAAGGAGGAAGAGGGCGACGAAGAGGGGGAAAAGAACCCCATCGCGCTGATCAACCCGGAGATCGTCTCCGCCTCCGAAGAATTGTCGGTCTACCAGGAAGGCTGCCTGTCGATCCCCGATTACTACGAGGACGTCGAGCGGCCGGCGCGGGTCAAGGTGCGCTACATGGACCTCAATGGCGAGATCCAGGAGATCGACGCCGACGGCCTGCTCGCCACCTGCGTGCAGCACGAGATCGACCATCTCAACGGCGTGCTGTTCATCGACCACATCTCCAAGCTCAAGCGCGACCGGGTGATCAAGAAGTTCACCAAGGCGGCCAAGGAGCGGACCGCCCGCTAGCGCGGGCGCGACCGACCCGCCTTTCCTTCCTTATCTGTTCCGGCGCGGAGACCCTCATGCGTGTCGTCTTCATGGGAACGCCAGATTTCGCGGTGCCGACCCTGGTCGAGATCGTCGGGGCCGGCCACGAGGTGGTCGCGGCCTACACCCGTGCGCCGGCGGCGGCGGGGCGGCGCGGGCTCGACCTCGTGCCCTCGCCGGTGCATCGCACCGCCGAGCGCTTCAGCATCCCGGTGCTGCATCCCGCCTCGCTGAAGGGCGAGGAGGCCGCCGAGACCTTCGCCGCCTTCAATGCCGATGTCGCGGTGGTGGTGGCCTATGGCCGCATCCTGCCGCCGGCCATCCTCAAGGCGCCGGGGCTGGGCTGCCTCAATCTCCACGCTTCGCTGCTGCCGCGCTGGCGCGGTGCCGCACCGATCCAGCGCGCCATCATGGCGGGCGACAAGGAGACCGGCGTCGCGGCGATGCGCATGGAAGAAGGGCTCGATACCGGCCCGGTCGGCCTCGTCGAGCGGGTGAGCATCGGCCCGGACATGACCGCCGGCGAACTGCACGACCGGCTGATGGGGATCGGCGCCGACCTGATGGGCCGGGCGCTGGCAGCGCTGGAGCGCGGCGCGCTCGGCTTCACGCCGCAGCCGGCTGATGGAGTTACCTACGCCGCCAAGATCGACAAGGGCGAGACCCGCATCGACTGGCGCCGGCCGGCCGGCGAGGTGCACGACCACATACGCGGGCTGTCGCCGTTTCCCGGTGCCTGGTTCGAACTCGACGGCGCGCGGGTGAAGGTGCTGCGCTCGACGCGTGGCGAGGGCGCCGGCGCGCCCGGCACCGTGCTGGACGACCGGCTGACCATCGCCTGCGGCGACGGCGCGGTGCGCCTCGTCGAGGTGCAGAAGGCCGGCGGCAAGGCGATGCCGGCGGAGGAATTCCTGCGCGGTCACGCGCTGAAGGCGGGCGACGGGGTGGAGTGATGATCCGGGCGGTGCGGGCGGACGACTACCAGATCTGGCTGCCGCTCTGGCAGGCCTATCTCGCCTTCTACGAGGCAGAACTGCCGGCGCAGGTGACGCGCACCACCTGGGAGCGGCTGATCAACCCGGCCGAGCCGGTGCATGGCGCGCTCGCCTTCGACGCCGACGGCCGGGCGGTGGGGCTGGTGCAGTGGCTGTTCCATCGCTCGACCTGGAGCGAGGGCGACGTCTGCTACCTCAACGACCTGTTCGTCGATCCCAGCCAGCGCGGCAAGGGGCTCGGACGCGAGCTGATCGCCCATGTCCATGCCGATGCCGCCACGCGCGGCGCGCCGGAGGTCTACTGGCTGACCCACGAGACCAACCTCACCGCGCAGAAGCTCTACAACGCGGTGGCCGAGCGCCCCGGCTTCATCCAGTACCGCCAGCTGACCGGCGAATAGCGACGGGCGGCCCGCAGGCGCCCGCCACCTGATCGTTTCGCCGGCTTACTTGGTCGGCTCACTTCGCCGCGTCACTTGCCCGGCTGGGGGACGACGCGCAGATAGGGCTTCAGCGTCTTCCAGCCATCGGGGAACTTCTCCTTCGCCGCCTCGTCGCTCACCGAGGGGACGATGATGACATCCTCGCCATCCTTCCAGTTCGCCGGCGTGGCGACGGAATGCTTGGCGGTGAGCTGCAGCGAATCGATCACCCGCAGGATCTCGTCGAAGTTGCGCCCCGCGCTCGCCGGATAGGTGAGGGAGAGCTTCAGCTTCTTGTCCGGCCCGACGATGAACACCGAGCGCACCGTCATGGTGTCCGACGCGTTGGGGTGGATCATGTCGTACAGGCCGGAGATCGTGCGGTCCTCATCGGCGATCAGCGGGAAGTTCGGCGCGTAGCCCTGGGTCTCGGCGATATCCTGCGACCATTTGGCATGGGCATCGAGCGGGTCGACCGAGAGGCCGATCACCTTGACGTTCCGGCGATCGAATTCCGGCTTGAGCCGGGCAACCTGTCCGAGCTCGGTGGTGCAGACGGGGGTGAAGTTCTTCGGATGCGAGAACAGCACGCCCCAGGAATCGCCGAGCCACGCGTGGAACCGGATCGGCCCCTCGGTGGTCTGCGCTTCGAAATCGGGCACGACGTCGCCAAGGCGGATGCTCATCGGAAGGCTCCAAACATAATACACATGAAAATCATGTGTATATATTATAAACCACGATCATGCTCCGGGGAAGGAGATCGTGGCTTCTACGGTATCGTACGGAGGGAACCGATGCCGTAGGATGACGTTACTAGCGGTGGAAACAGGGTGCTTCCGCTGGGTGTTCTGGAGAGAAACAATGATGATGAAGGTTCTTGCCATTTCCGCCGTCGCGCTGAGCCTCGCGGCCTGCACGACCACCGAGCGTCGCGCCACCGGCGGCGCGCTGATCGGCGGCGGTACCGGCGCGATCATCGGCGGCATTGCCGGCGGCGGCACCGGCGCGGCGGTTGGCGGTGCGATCGGCGCCGGCACCGGCGCGCTCATCGGCGCGGCGACCTCGCCGGGCGATTGCTGGGCCCGCGACGCCTATGGCCGCCGGGTGGCGGTTCCCTGCCGCTGAGCCACGGCACCTTAGCACGACGAGCGGCCCCCTCGCGGGGCCGTTCGCATGTCTGGAGCCTGCGTCTCTGCAGTCGTCGTCGGTCCGCCTCCGGCCTATTGGCTCGCCCACATGACGCGGGCGACCCAGGCGATGTCGGCTTCCGGGATGATCTGGTCGGGATGGCCGGGCGTGAGCGGACGCAGTTCCAGCGTGCGGGCGGTGCGCCGCTTCATTTCGCGGGCGAGCACCTCGCCGCGGCGGGTGCGGACGATCACCCGGTCCCCGCGCCGGACCGCAGCGGCGGGCGAGACGACGACGATGTCGCCGTCACGGTAAAGCGGCATCATCGCGTCGCCGGCGATCTCCAGCGCATAGGCGTGCGCGTCGTCGATGTCGGGGAAGATCGCTTCCTCCCAGCCGCCGCCGACCGGCAGCCCGGCCTCGTCGAACAGCGTGCCGTCGCCGGCCCGGGCGAAGCGGATCAGCGGCAGCGCGCGGCCGCCGCGCGGGCTCTGCACCAGATGCATGAAATCGTCGAGGCTGGCGCCGGTGGCGGCGAGGATCTTGGCGATGCTCTCGGTGGACGGCCAGCGCGGTCGCCCGTCCGGCGCCTCGCGCTTCGAGCGGTTGAAGGTGGTGGCGTCGAGCCCCGCCCGCTTGGCCAGTGCCGACGCCGTCAGGCCGTGGCGCTCGGCGAGCCGGTCCACCGCTCGCCAGATCTGGGCGTGGGTCAGCATGGTGCAATCCAGACGTGTTTATTATGGTTAACGCAATCTAGAATTAGGAATTATACCCTATTGCAGGGGCCGTCCAGTACCGCTTGCAAGCGAAGTCCCGCAGGGTTACAGCCGGTCGCGGGCGTGTCGCCGGGGACGGGGAGGCGCTGCCGCGCGATGGGGACGTCGATGGCCGGTTTCATCTACAAGATATCCCCGCGCGGGGCATGGGTGCAGGCCGAGGCGGCCGGCCGGTTCGACGGCGCGCCCGTCGACCTCGCGGACGGCTTCATCCATTTCTCCACCGCCGCCCAGGCGCGCGAGACGGCCGCCAAGCATTTCGCCGGCCAGGCGGACCTCGTGCTGGCGGCGATTCGGGTCGACGCGCTCGATCCGGCGGCGCTGCGCTGGGAGCCCTCGCGCGGCGGCGACCTGTTCCCGCATCTCTACGCGCCGCTGCCGATGAGCGCGGTCGCCTTCGTCCGCGACCTGCCGCTCGGGCCGGACGGCATCCACCAGTTCGGAGAGCTCGCATGAGCGCCCTGCTCGACCTCGCCCTGCCGTTCGCGCGGATCCTCGATCCGGAGACGGCGCACCGGCTGACCGTGCGCGCGCTCGCCGCCCTGCCGGTACCGACGCCGGCGCCGGACGATCCCAACCTCGCGGTGCGGGCCTTCGGGCTCGACTTCCCGAACCCGGTGGGCCTCGCCGCCGGCTTCGACAAGGAGGCCGAGGTGCCCGACGCCATGCTGGGGCACGGCTTCGGCTTCGTCGAGGTCGGCACCATCACCCCGCGCCCGCAGCCGGGAAATCCGCGCCCGCGCAATTTCCGCCTCGTCGAGGACCGCGCGGTGATCAATCGCTACGGCTTCAACAGCGGTGGCCAGATGCCGGCGCGCGAGCGGCTGCGACGGCGGCGCGCCCGGGGCGGCATCGTCGGGGTGAATGTCGGGGCCAACAAGGAGGCGCTGGACCGCATCGGCGACTATGCCTCGGGCGTCGAGGCCTTCGCCGACTATGCCAGCTATTTCACCGCCAACGTCTCCTCGCCGAACACGCCGGGACTGCGCGACCTGCAGGAGGAGCGCGCGCTCGACGAACTGCTCGCCCGCATGCTGGAGGCCCGCGAGCGCTGGGCGCCCGGCGTGCCGCTGCTGCTGAAGATCGCCCCCGATCTTGCGCTCGCCCATCTCGACGCGGTGGTGCAGGTGGCGCGCCGCCGCAAGGTGGACGGGCTGATCGTCTCCAACACCACCATCACCCGTCCGGCGACCCTGCGCGCGCCGCAGCGCAAGGAAACCGGCGGCCTGTCCGGTCGGCCGCTGTTTCCGCTGGCGACACGCATGCTGGCGGAGAGCTATGTGCGGGTGGAGGGCGCCTTCCCGCTGATCGGTGCTGGCGGCATCGACAGCCCGGAGGCGGCCATCGCCAAGATCGAGGCCGGAGCCAGCCTGATCCAGCTCTATTCGGCGCTGGTCTATGAGGGGCTCGGCCTGGTCGGCCGGATCAAGCAGGGGCTCGCCGCCCATCTCGCGGCCGAGGATCGCTCGCTGTCCGAAGTGGTCGGCACGCGGGCGCGGACGCGCGTCGCCGAGCCGTTCCCCGGCTAGGTCGGGCAAGCCGTTCCCCGGCTAGGTCGGGAAAGTGCGGCGGATGAGCGCCGGCACGCGCAGCGCCTGCAGCAGGCCGCGCCCCGCCATGAAGGCGAGATAGGCGCACCACAGGCCGGTATTGCCGAAGGGACGGCCGATCCACCAGGCGGCGAAAAACATCAGCGCGGCGCCGAACATCAGGTTGCGCATGTCGCGCGACCAGGTGGAGCCGGCATAGATGCCGTCATAGGCGAAGGCGGCGACACCCATGACCGGGGTGAGCGCCGCCAGCGGCAGATAGGCCCGCGCCGCCTCGCGCACCTGCGGGTTGCTGGTGAGGGCGTCGACCACCGCGCCGCCGCCGAGCAGCAAGGCGAGCGTCGCCGGCACCGCGAAGCCGAAGCCCCAGAACAGCACCATGCCGACCGAGCGGCGGAAGCCGGCGCGGTCGCGGGCGCCGACGCTCTGGCCGCAGATCTGCTCGGCGGCGGTGGAGAAACCGTCGAGGAAGAAGGCGGTGACCATCACCATGTTGTAGAGCACGGCATTGGCGGCCAGCGTCACGTCGTCGGCCCGCGCGCCCTGGGCGGTGAAGAACAGCAGCACCAGCATCAGCACGCCGGTGCGGATCATGATGTCGCCATTGACGCCGATGGTCTCGACGAGCCGGGCGCGGTCGAACAGCGTGGCGAGCGGCAGCCGCCAGCCCGGCCCGATCAGCCGGCGGGCGGCGACGAGCCCGGCCACGGTGCCGACTATCTCGGCGGCGACGTTGGCGAGCGCCGCGCCGGCGATGCCGTAATCCCAGTGCAGCACCAGCAGCAGGGTGAGCGCGGCGTTGATGCCGGCGATCACCACCTGCAGCCCGAGGCCGATATCGGTGCGGGCGATGCCCACCAGCCAGCCGAGCAGCGCGAAATTACCGATGGCGAACGGCGCCGAGAACACGCGGATCGAGAAATACACCG
The DNA here is from genome assembly GCF_018390695.1 of Ancylobacter sonchi. Classification (GTDB taxonomy): domain Bacteria; phylum Pseudomonadota; class Alphaproteobacteria; order Rhizobiales; family Xanthobacteraceae; genus Ancylobacter; species Ancylobacter sonchi. The sequence goes on from NZ_JAHBGF010000046.1 coordinate 160,407, forward strand.
CGGCGGCGGTCGTGACCGCCTCGCTGGTGCCCATCAGCCGGAAGGCCAGCGCGCTGAGCGGCACATGGGCGAGGATGACGACGAGGCCGATGGCGGCGCACAGCACCAGCGCGCGGGCGAGGGCGGCGCGCACCTCCAGCGCGTCGCCGCGCCCGAGCGCCTGGGCGGTGAGCCCCGCCGTGCCCATGCGCAGCGAGCCGAACACCCAGAACAGGAAATCGAACAAGAGCGCCCCGACCGCCACCGCGCCGAGCAGCACGGCATCGCCGAGCCGCCCCACCGCCGCCGTGGCGACGAGGCCGAGCAGCGGTGTCGTCATCTGCGCCAGCGTGGCCGGCAGGGCGATGGCGAGGAAGCGCCGGTGCGTGACCTCGATCCGGCCGGCGGCGGCGGTGAGGTTCATGGCCTATTTGCCGCGCTGGGCGACGCGCATGATGAGCCAGAGCGGCACCACCACCACCGCGCCGAGCAGGAAGTAGCGCCAGAGCTTCTCGACCGCCTCGAAACCGAAGCCGAACAGGCCGTGGACGAGGCGTTGCAGGCTTTCGAGGATGTTGAGCGGATCGAGGCCGAGGGCGCTCATGATCACGCCGATGACCACGGACAGGATGACGAGGCGCACCAGCACCCAGAGCGGCGAGCCGCCCATCAGCCGCGAGATCTGGTTGTCGGACATGGAATCGGCACTCCCCATTTCAGGTCGCATCCCTATCACGCCGGGCAGCACGGCGGGAGGCGGGCGGCGCCGCCCCGCCGTCACCATCGCCCGCGCCTTCACCCGCGCCTTCACCCGCGCCTTCACCCGCGCCTTCACCCGCGCCTTCACCTGCGCCTTCACCTGCGCCTTCACCTTCTTGGCGCAGCAGCGCCTCGAGGGTCGCGAGCCGGTCGGCCTCGCCGGGCGGCTTGTCCCAGCGCAGCCGGGCGATGCGCGGGAAGCGCATGGCGACGCCGGAGCGGTGGCGGGCGGAGCGGGCGAGGCCCTCGAACGCCACTTCCAGCACCAGCCCTTCGGTTGCGGTGTGCACGACTTCCCGCACAGGTCCGAAGCGGTTCACCGTGTGGCGGCGCACGAAGCGGTCGATCTCGGCGAGCTCGGCGTCGGTGAAGCCGAAATAGGCCTTGCCGACCGGCACCAGCTCACCCTCGCCGGCGTTCTCACCAGTCCAGACGCCGAATGTGTAGTCGGAATAGAAGGATGACCGCTTGCCGTGGCCGCGCTGGGCATACATCAGCACCGCGTCGACATTGTGCGGATCGCGCTTCCACTTCCACCACGGCCCCTTCGGCCGGCCGGGCACATAGGGGCTGTCGGCGCGCTTGAGCATCACGCCTTCCACCGCCTCGGCATCCGGGCCGGCGCCGTGGCCGGCCGGGTCGGCGCGGGCGGCGGTCAGTTCCTCCCATGTGGAGAAGGGCACCAGCGGCGAGAGGTCGAGCCGTCCATCGGCCGGTTGGGCGGCGATCAGCGCCTCCAGCCGGGCGCGACGGGCGTCGAAGGGTTCTTCGCGCACGTCCTCGGTGCCGTCGACCAAGAGGTCATAGGCGCGGATATGCGCCGGGAATTCGGCGATGAGCTTCGCCGACACCACTTTGCGGTTCAGACGCTGCTGGAGGACGTTGAAGGACTGCACGCGGCCCTCGCGCAGGATCAGCAATTCGCCGTCCACCGCGCCCTCGAAGGCAAGCGCGTCCGCAAGATCGGGGAAGGCGCCGGTGATGTCCTCGCCGGTACGGCTGTAGAGCCGGGTGGCGGGATGGCCATCCACTGTGTGCGCCCGCACCGCCTGGATGCGGATGCCGTCCCATTTCCACTCGGCGCGGAACTCCTGCGGGACAAGGTTGTCCCGGTCCGCTTCCTCCAGGGGGTGGGCGAGCATCACCGGGCGGAACGGCGTCGGGTCGGAGGTCTCCGGCCGCTCGCCGCGGCCCTCCGCCCAGGCGAACAGCTCGGCATAGGGCGGCGACAGGCCGGGCCAGACCAGCTCGATGTCGTCGGGTGCGAGAGTGCCGAGCGCCGCCACCGCCGTCTTGGCGAGCCGGGCCGAGACGCCGATGCGCAGCGAGCCAGTGATCAGCTTCAACAGCGCCCAGCGGCCGGTCTCGTCCAGCCGGTCGAGCAGGCCGGCGAGCACCGCATGCATCTCGCTGCGGCCCATATGGGTGAGGGTGTCGACGACGGCGGCGAGGGATGGCGAGGGCGTCGGGAGGCCGGCCTCCTCCGGCTTTGGCAGCGCCGGCCACATCAGCGCGACCGTCTCGGAGAGGTCGCCGACATAGTCATAGGACAGCGCGAACAGCACCGGGTCGGTGCGCTCGGCAATCAGCTGGCGGATCAGCCCCGGCTTGGCGTTGCGGAACGACAGCGCGCCGGTGAGCGCCGCCAGCGCGAAGCCGCGGTCCGGGTCCGGCACGTGGCGGAAGTAATCGGCGATCAGCCTTATCTTGCCGTTGCGGCGCGGCTCATAGGCGAGGCGGTCGATAAGGGCGGCGAAGCGGTTCACGATGCGCTTCCCTTGAGGCTTCCCTCGGGACTTCCTCCCGCACCGTCCTCCGCCGCCGGCGGGGTGGCCGGGGCGGCGCCGCTCTCCGCTTCCTCCTCGCCATAGCCAACGAGGTGCAGCGGGCGGGCGGCCAGCCCGGCCTGGCCGGCCCAATGGACGAGGGCGTCCTCCTGGCCGTGCGTCACCCAGAGTTCCGCGCAGCCGGTGGCGAGGATGGCGTGCTGCAGGTCGTCCCAGTCGGCATGGTCGGAGACGACCAGCGGCAGTTCGACACCATGCTGGCGGGCGCGGGCGCGGATGCGCATCCAGCCCGAGGCGAAGGCGGTGACCGGATCGGCGAAGCGCCGCGACCAGACTTCCGCGAGCGAGCCGGGCGGTGCGATCACCACCGCGCCGGGCAGCTCCGAAGGCTGGGCGTCGCGGGCAGGCTTCACCGGGCCGAGCGCGATGCCCTGGCTCTCATAATAGGCCGTGAGCCGCTCCATGGCGCCGTGCAAGAGGATCGGCCGGTCGTGTCCGGCGGCACGCAACAGCGCGATCACCCGCTGCGCCTTGCCGAGCGCATAGGCGCCGACGATGTGGGTGCGCTCGGGAAACAGGGCGAGCGAAGAGGTGAGCTTGGCCGTCTCCTCCATCGGGTCGGGATGGCGGAACACCGGCAGGCCGAAGGTCGCCTCGGAGATGAACACGTCGCAGGCGACCGGCTCGAAGGGCGTGCAGGTGGGATCGCTGCCGGGCTTGTAGTCGCCGGAGGCGACGATGCGGCAGCCGTCCTTTTCCACCCGGATCTGCGCCGAGCCGAGGATATGGCCGGCCGGGAAGAACGTGACCTTGACGCCGGAGACCTCCACCGTCTCGCCATAGGAAATCGCCTGCGTCTGGCCGGCGAAATCCTCGCCGTAGCGGATCGCCATGATGTCGAGCGTCTGGCGCGTGGCCAGTACCGCGCCATGGCCGGCGCGGGCATGGTCGGAATGGCCGTGGGTGACGAGCGCGCGCGGCACCGGCCGGGTCGGATCGATGAAGAAATCGCCGGCAGGCGAATAGAGCCCGCGCGGCGTCGGGCGCAGCAGGTCTTCCGGGCGCAGGGTGGAAGGCGCGGTAGAACGCTCCGTCGAATTCATGGGCCTTGCGAAACTCTCTTACCAAGCGGCGTCGGGAAGGATATAGGGCGTCGCCCCGCGATTTGCCGACCCCTCGGCTACAGAGACCTCCCATGGCTGGCGTCCCGCTTTTCCTGTCGTCCGGCGATCCCACCCTCGATCGCCGCATCGACTGGGCGCGCTCGCTGATGGCCGAGGGCAATGCCGCCGACGCGGCGGCGCTGCTCAACGAGGTGGCCGGGCGGGCGCCGGACTTCCTGCCCGGCTGGTTCCTGCTCGGCGAGGCGCGCGAAGCGCTGGGTGACACGGTCGGTGCCGGCGACGCCTATGCCCGTGCCCGCGCGCTCGATCCCGAGGACCGGCTCGGCGCGGTGCTGCGGCTCGCCCGGCTGGGTCGGAGCGACGTGCCGGAGATGAGCGCCGCCTATGTGCGCACCCTGTTCGACCAGTATGCCGAGCGCTTCGACAAGGCACTGGAGCGGCTCGACTATCGTGGGCCGGAGCTGATCCATGGCGTGCTGGCGGCGGCCTGCGACGGGCTGGGCCGGCCGTTCGCCTTCGCCCGCGCCCATGATCTCGGCTGCGGCACCGGCCTTGTCGGGGGGCGGCTCTTCGACCAGGTCGGCGAGATCGACGGGGTGGACCTCTCGCCCAACATGATCGCGCTCGCCCGGGCCCGCGGCGTCTATGCGCGGCTGGTGGCCGGCGACATGGTGGACTATCTGCGCGAGGTGCCGGCGCGCGAGGCCGATCTCGTCTTCGCCGGCGACGCCTTCTGCTATCTCGGCGATCTCGTCCCGGTGCTCGTCGAAAGCCGGCGGGTGCTGGAGGAAGGCGGGCTGCTCGCCTTCACCGTCGAGACCCATCAAGGCGAGGGCATCCTGCTGCGCGATACGCTGCGCTATGCGCATGGGGAGGCCTATGTGCGCGGGGCGCTGGCGACGGCGGGCCTCGCCCTCTTGTCCTGTGCCACGGCTTCCACCCGCACCGAGAAGGGCGCGCCGGTGCCCGGCCTCGTCATCGCGGCGATGCGGGCGACGTAGTCTTTTCGACCGATGTTCCCGTTTTGCCCTCGCTTTTCCGGCGGAACGCGCTAGCCTCTCGCCTGTGACCGTCCTCGACCGCCAGAGCGCTACCGATCTGCCCGAGCCGTTCCGCAGCTGGTTCGCCAGCCGCGGCTGGGCGCCGCGTGCGCATCAGCTCGCCTTGCTGGAGCGGGCGCGGCAGGGGCGCTCGACGCTGTTGATCGCCCCCACCGGCGCCGGCAAGACGCTGGCCGGTTTCCTGCCGACGCTGGTCGAGCTCGCCGAGCGGCCGCGCAACCGCAACACTCCGCGCCCACCGGGGCTGCATACGCTCTACATCTCGCCGCTGAAGGCGCTGGCGGTCGACGTCGCCCGCAATCTGGAGCGGCCGGCGGAAGAGATGCGGCTCCCCATCCGCATCGAGACCCGCACCGGCGACACGCCGGCCTCGCGGCGCCAGCGCCAGCGCCGCGACCCGCCGGACATCTTGCTCACCACGCCCGAGCAGATCGCGCTGCTGCTCGCCTCCGCCGACGCGCCGCATCTGTTCGGCGAGCTCCGGCGCATCGTGCTCGACGAGCTGCACGCGCTGGCCGGCTCCAAGCGCGGCGACCTGCTGAGCCTCGGCCTCGCCCGCATCCGCGCGCTGGCACCGGAGGCGCAGACGGTCGGCCTCTCGGCGACGGTGGCCGATCCCGATACGCTGCGCCGCTGGCTGGTGCCGCAAAATTCTCGTGAAGAATCTGGCGGGGACGGCGAGATGGGCGATCTCGTCATCGCCGAGGCCGGGGCGGCACCGGAACTCTCTATGCTCGACAGCGTGGCGCATGTGCCTTGGGCCGGGCACACGGCGAAGCATTCCTTGAGCGAAATCTACGCGCTGATAACGGCCAACACCACGACGCTGGTGTTCGTGAACACCCGCATGCAGGCGGAGCTGCTGTTCCAGGAACTGTGGCACATCAACGAGTTGAACCTTCCCATCGCCCTGCATCACGGCTCGCTGGACGTGTCGCAGCGCCGGCGTGTCGAGGCGGCGATGGGCGAGGGGCGGCTCAAGGCGGTGGTGTGCACCTCTTCGCTCGACCTCGGCATCGACTGGGGGGCGGTGGATCTCGTCATCAATGTCGGGGCGCCGAAGGGCTCCTCGCGCCTCATGCAGCGGATCGGCCGCGCCAATCACCGGCTCGACGAGCCCTCGCGCGCCGTTCTGGTGCCGGCCAACCGCTTCGAGGTGCTGGAATGCCGCGCGGCGATGGAGGCGGTGCGCGCCGGGGCACAGGACGGCGCCGTGGAGCGCTCCGGCGCGCTCGACGTGCTCGCTCAGCATGTGCTCGGCATGGCCTGCGCCGGTCCGTTCGACGCCGACGCGCTCTATGAGGAGATCTGCTCGGCCGAACCCTATTCCGCCTTGCCGCGCAAGGACTTCGACGACGTGCTGGCCTTCGACGCGACGGGAGGCTATGCGCTGCGCGCCTATGAGCGCTTCGCCCGCATCCGCCAGATGAAGGATGGCCGCTGGCGGGTGGCCAATCCGATGGTGGCGCAGCAATACCGGCTCAATGTCGGCACCATCGTCGAGGCGACCATGCTGAAGGTGCGCCTCGTCGGTGGGAAAGCGCGGTATGGCGGGCGAGTGCTCGGCGAAGTGGAGGAGTATTTCGTCGAGACGATGAGCCCCGGCGATACCTTTGTCTTCGCAGGGGAAATCCTCGAATACCGCGCCATCGTCGAGGACACCGTGCTGGTGGTGCGCTCGCACGCCAAGGAGCCGAAAGTGCCGTCCTATGAGGGCGGCAAGTTCCCGCTCTCCACCTTCCTCGCCGCCGGCGTGCGGGCGATGCTGGCCGATCCGGCGCGCTGGAAGAGCCTGCCCGCCCAGGTGCGCGAGTGGCTGGAAATCCAGCGCTGGCGCTCCAGGCTGCCGGGGCGTGAGGACCTGCTGGTCGAGACCTTTCCGCGCGGCGGGCGGCATTATCTCGTCGCCTATCCCTTCGAGGGGCGGCTCGCCCACCAGACGCTCGGCATGCTGCTGACGCGGCGGCTGGAGCGGGCGAGGCTCAAGCCGCTCGGCTTCGTCGCCAACGACTATGCGCTTGCGATCTATGGCATTTCCGATCTTTCGCTGGCCATCCGGCAGGGCCGGCTCGACCTTGGCGATCTGTTCGACGCCGACATGCTGGGCGACGATCTGGAGGCGTGGCTGGCGGAGGCGGCGCTGATGAAGCGCACCTTCCGCCAATGCGCCATCATCGCCGGGCTGATCGAGCGGCGCTTTCCCGGCAAGGAGAAGAATTCCCGGCAGGTGACGATGTCGACCGACCTCGTTTACGACGTATTGCGCGCGCATGAGCCCGACCATGTGCTGCTGCGCGCCGCCCGGCAGGACGCCGCCACCGGGCTGATGGACCTCAAGCGGCTTTCCGGCATGCTGATGCGCATCCGCGGGCGAATCGACCATGTCGAACTCGATCGGGTGTCGCCGCTGGCGGTGCCGGTGATGCTGGAGATCGGCCGCGAAATGGTCGGCGGCGAGGCGGCGGACGCGCTGCTGGCGGAAGCCGAGGACGAACTGGTCGAGGAGGCGATGCGTGGCGATCACCGCGTGCAGTGAGGTGGCCGATGCGGCCGATCCGTCCGATGCGGCCGGAACGATCGCGCTCGCCGGGGCCGAGCTGCGCCTCGACCCGGCCGGCGGGCTGTTCTGGCCGGCCGAGCGGATGCTGATCGTCGCCGACCTGCATCTCGAGAAGGGTTCTTCCTTCGCCGCGCGCGGCATCGCTTTGCCGCCCTATGACAGCCGCGCCACGCTGATGCTGCTCGCCGCCATGGTGGAGCGCTGGCGGCCGCGCGCGGTGGTGTCGCTGGGCGACACGCTGCACGACCGCCGCGCCGGCAGCCGGCTCGGCCCGGCGGAACGCGATCTGCTAGCGCGGATCGGCCATGGCCGGGAGATGCTGTGGATCGCCGGCAACCACGATCCCGATGTCGTGCCGGAACTCGGCGGCGTGCATCTGCCGGAATTGGCGGTCGGCGGCCTCGTGCTGCGGCACGAGCCGCGTGCGGGGGCGGTCCGCGAAATCGCCGGCCACCTGCATCCGGTGGCGCGGGTGGTGCGGCGCGGGCGGGCGGTACGCCGGCGCTGCTTCGCCACCGATGGGCGGCGCCTCGTCATGCCGGCGCTCGGCGCCTATGCGGGAGGCTTGAACGTGCGGGACCGGGTGCTGGCCGGGCTGTTCGCGCCTTCGTTCGAGGCGCATCTGATCGGCGGGGCGCGGACCTATCGCCTCGCCCACCATGTCTGCGCGCCGGATCGCTGAGCGGCGATGCGCCGACCCGGCTGCGCGAGGCGGGGGCTAGCCGCGTGAAGCGGGGATCAGCCGCGTGACGCGGTCTTGCGGGCGGCGGGGACATCGAGGTCCGTGAGGCCGGAACCGCTGTTCGCCCGCGCGTCGATCTCCGCCGGCGCCCAGAGCTGCAACGCCTTGCGGGCGGAGGCGAGGGTGTCGGTGTCGAGCCGGGCGGCGATCTCGTCGCGCCTCGCCGCCGCTTCCTGGTCGCCGCGCGCGGCGGCCAGCGCGAACCAGCGCCAGGCCTGTAGCTGATCGGCCGCGACGCCGAAGCCGCGCGCATAGAGCACGCCGAGATTGTACTGGCTGTCGCGCACGCCGTAGCCGGCCGCCTTCTGGAACCACACCGCGGCGCCGGCATAATCCGGCGCGCCGGCGCTGCCATCGGCGAGCATCACGCCGAGATTGTGCATGGCCCGCACATTGCCGCCGGCGGCGGCGGCCTCGTAGAGCGCCCGCGCCCGGGGCAGGTCGCGCGGCACGCCGTCGGCGCCCTTCTCATAGAGGGCGCCCAGCCGGTAGGCGGCGGGGATGGAGCCGTGGGCGGCGGCGACGGCGAACCATTGCGCGGCGCGCGCGGTGCTGGGCGCAACGCCGTCGCCCTCGGTGTAGCGATGCCCGACCTCATAGGCGGCGTCGGCATCGCCGGCCAGCGCCGCGACCCGCAGACCCTGGCCGCCTATGCCGTTCGGCAGGTCGCCCGGCACCGGAGGGAGGTCGAGGCTGGAGGAGCCGGGCAGCGGCGCCGCCGGGCGTGCCGGCGTGGATTCGGGCAAGGCCGGGATCGGCAGGGTCGGCGCGGCCGGGGCCTCCGGGGCGAAGGCGGGCGGCGCCGGGCGCGGCGATACCGAGCCGGTGATGTCGTCCGGGGTCGGCTCGAATGGCAGCGAGCGGGCGGTGGAGGTGGCGGCCGGCGCCGAAGCGCGCAGCCGGCCTTCCTTCATGCCGCTGAGCAGGTGCCAGGAAGCGAAGGCGAGCGCCGAGCCGCACACCCCGACCAGCAGCATGGCGCGGATGCGGGCCAGCCAGCGGGTGGAGCGGGCGCGGCTGGCGCGGCCCTCGGCGATGCGGGCGCTGCGGCTGGGAGCGACATGCGGCACGGTGGCCGGCGCGCCACGGGCGGCGCGGCGGGCCTGGGCGATGAAATCGATGCGCGCCGGCCCGGCGCCCGAGACCTCGGCGCTGTCCGGCTCCGATGCTTCCGGCGCCCGGTCATTGGCGGGCAGGGCGGCCGGCGCTTTGACCGCGGCCTCGACCGGCGGCGGCATCGGGGCTTCCACCGCCGGGGACGTGGCGGCGATCGCCATGTCGGCGAGCCGGGCGGTGCTGTCGGCCGATGCAGCCGGGGCGGCGGCAGGGGAGCCAGAAACGAGAGCGGTTGGAGCGAGGGCCGCGGATTCCGGCGGCCGGGGCGGCTCTCCCCCGCGCGGCGCCGGATCGACCGGCGGGCGCGGCGGCGGGACGCTCACCAGGCTGGCGCGGGTTTCCTCCATCTGAATGAACAGGTCGTTCAGCGCCCGTTCGATACCGGCGAGCCGATTGGGCTGGGCGTGCTGCGCCTCCAGCCGGTCGGCCAGCGTGGCGATCTGGCGGCTCAGTGTCTCGAACGCTCCGGTGTCGGGGACCGGGATCGGCGCGGGAGCCTCGGGCGGGACCGGGCGCTCGATGCGTTCCAGCCGCTCGCCGAGGCCGCGCAGCAACTGCTCGACACCCGCCGGGGCCTGGTTACGCAGGGAGGAGAAATTCGCGCTGATGTTTTCCTGGAGGTCGTCGAGCCGGCGATGGACGCCGCCGAGATCGACCTCGACCGGCCGGGCGGCCTGCGCCTCGATACGGGCGGCGAGCTGGCCGAGCCGCTCGTCGATGCCGGCAAGCGCCGCACGCAGCGCGTTCTCCTGCGACCCGGCCTCGCGGCTGACGCGGCCGACCAGCAGCGTCACCTGCTCGACCAGCTGGCGCACCGTGTCGTTCGACAGCGCCCGGCCGATGACGGCGCGGATCTCGCCGGCCTGCGCCTGCAGCCGGGCGATGGCGGCGCCGTCCACCTGCTTGGCGGCGATCAGGTCCAGCTTGCGCGACAGCGCGTCGATGCGGCCCTGCGTCACCGCCTGATATTCCGGCAGCCGCAGCGCGGCGATCATGTCGCGCAGCGCCGTCAGCGTGGCGCAGAGCTCCTTGTCGCGCAGCCCGGAGGCCTCCACCCGCGCGGCGAGGCGGGTGACGGTGCGCTGCAGCTCGTCCACCGCCTGGCGTGGCGCGAGGTCGCCGAGCGCGGCGCGCAGCTGCGCGACCTCGCCGCGTAGCGTGTCGAGGGCGAGCGGGGTGGGGGCCGCAGCCGCCACATGCGGCGCGCCCGGCGGGATGGCGGTGGAAGTGGCGGGGGACGGGGACGCGGTCCTGGACGTCGCGGGTCGCGACGGGGCACGCAGCTCGACCGACGGTGCGGCCGGTACGGGGGTAGTGGCCTGCGCGGCGGAAGCGGCAGGCACCGATGCGGAAGACGTGATGGCGGCACGCCCGGGGGCCGGGCGGGCGGGCGTCGAGCGGCCGGCTCCCGGGGCGGGCGGGGCGGCGACGTCCAGCTCGCGCTGGCGGGCGGCGATCTCGGCGACGGCGGCCTCGATGCTGGCGGCGCTCGGCGCCTGCGTGTCGTGCTGGGGAGAGGCGAGGGGCGCGGTGGTGCGCAGCCGGGCGCCGGAATCGCCGACCAGCGTGTCGAGCTGCGAGCGGATGTCGTCGAGGGCCGCCTCCACGCGCGACGTGGTGGGCGATGCGGGAGCCGTGGCCGCCTGAGTGAGGGCGGCCTGTTCGGAGGCCTGCGAGGCGGCGAGGTGGTTCATCGTGCCGGTGAGCTCGCGGATGCGGCGACGCAGATCGGCGATGTCGCCGACGGCGGCTCCGCGCTCGCCGCCGCCGAGAGGGCCGAGCAGGCGCTGGTGCAGCCACTCGTCCAGCGGCAGGCCGGCGCGCCGGGCGGCTTCGTTCATCGCGGTCCAGGCGGCGGGGGGAATCTGCCCGGCCTGGGTGGGGGCGCCTTGCCTCACCGTCTTCTCCGTCGCGTCAGGCGTCGGCGACGGGAGAATCACCCGGTGCGACGCTGGAGGCTGCTCCGGTCGACTGTTTCGTTTCTTGGTAAATGACGGGTTAATGCGTAACGCCATCCGGCATTTTGCTACCGCCGCCGGATAGGGAAAGGTGGCTTTACCTCGGGTAGGGGAGGGATAAGGCAGTCAGAGGTAATATCGTATTTAAATATAAATATCATATATTTATATACGCATTTAACAGTAAGTTTCCCTAACGGAGGGTGCTACTTTCTCCCCTTACGGCAGGTGGGTCAGTACAAATTCGGACAACGCTGCTGACGCGATCCCTTTGCGTCCCGTTAACCGACCAGGAGACCCCGCGATGGACTTCACTTCCTACGAGCAGGATCGTGCCGTCGACACCGCCACCTCGTCCTCGGGTGACGCCCTCTATTTCACCATCGGCGACCTCGCCCGCGAGTTCGACGTGACGCTGCGCGCCCTGCGCTTCTATGAGGACAAGGGCCTGCTGGCGCCGCGCCGCGAAGGCCTGACCCGCCTCTACACCCCCTCCGACCGCTCGCGCCTTTCCATCATCCTGAAGGGCAAGAAGCTCGGCTTCACCCTCGCCGAGATCAAGGCGATGGTCGCCCTGCGCGAAGGCACCGCCACCATGAGCGGCCTCGCCCTGACCCGCGAGAAGTGCGTCGAGCAGCTCGGCCTCCTCGAGCAGCAGAAGGCCGAGATCGAGGAAGCCATTGGCGAGCTCAAGCAGATGATCGCCTCCTACCCGGTCCGCACCGCCGCCTGAACGACGCCTGCGACGACCATCGAAGCGGCGCCCCTGGGGCGCCGTTTTCGTTTCTAGCCCTGCGATAGGGCCCGCGCCGGGCTTGAAGCGCCGGCGCCGCTGCGCTTCAAAGGAGGCGCGGTGGCCGCCCGGTCGCCGGACAGCGAACAAGAGGGCCGCGCGCCGTCCGGGCTTGCCGGTGGCCGGCCCCAGCGAGGCGCGGATGAGCCGTTCCGTCGACTATTTCTTTTCCGTCGTCAGCCCCTGGGCCTTCATCGGCCACGCCGCCTTCACGGGCGTGGCGCAGCGCCACGGGCTCGACGTGCGCTATCGGCCGGTGCAGCTCGGCGGGCTGTTCGCCGAGACCGGCGGCCTGCCGCTGCCCAAGCGCCACCCGGCGCGCCAGCGCTACCGGCTGGTGGAATTGCAGCGCTGGCGGGAAGCGCGCGGGCTCGACCTCAACCTGCACCCGGCGCATTGGCCGTTCGACGGCGCGCTGGCCGACCGGCTGGTGCTCGCCGCCGCCGAGGCCGGCCACAATGCAGGTCCGCTGGTCGGCCGGCTGATGGCCGGGGTGTGGCAGCGCCAGGAGAACATGGCCGATCCGGCGCAGCTCGCCGCGGTGCTGGCCGAGCTCGGCCTGCCGGCGGCGCTGCTGGACGCGGCCGCAACCGAGGCGACCGGGGCGCTCTACGAGGCCAACCGCGCCCGCGCGGTCGAGGCCGACGTGTTCGGCTCGCCCGCCTATGTGCTCGACGGCGAGGTGTTCTGGGGGCAGGATCGGATCGATCTTCTCGATGCGGCGTTGTCCAGCGAACGGGCGCCGTTCGCGCCGGAGGCGTAAGGGCAGCCCCGGCGGCAACGCCCGAAAACCGGCAGCAGGGAGGCTTCCATGATTCGCATCGCTCTCGCCGCGCTGTTCGCGCTCCTGCTCGCCACCGGCGCCCGCGCGCAGCCTACCGCCGTTCCGCCGCCGCCGGGCGGGCCGGAGGCGCCGCCGCATTTCACCATGCAGCCGGTGGAGGGCGGGGTGTTGCGCCTCGACACCCGCTCCGGTGCGATGAGCTTCTGCGCCAGCCGTGGCGGCGTGTGGCGCTGCGAGGCGCTGCCCGACGAGCGGGCGGCGCTGGAGGCCGAGATCGCCCGGCTGCGCGACCGGCTGGCCTCTGCCGGCGGGGGCGGCGTGCCGGACATTGCCGGGCCGCCGCGCCAGCCACCCTCCGCCGACGCCACTCCACCGGCGCCGGACGCCACGCCGCCGGCCAAGCCGGACGAGGAGCGCGGCCGCTTCGACGCGGCGATGGAGGAGGCGATGCGCAAGGCGGAGGCGATGTTCCGCCGCTTCTACGAGATGATGGAGCGGCTGCGCAGCAACCCGCCGCAGGGCGAGAAGCTCTGAAGACGGGAAGCCTTGAGGGCGAGAAGCCCTGAGGGTGTGTGTCCTCCCGCCGCTCAGCTGGCGGCGAGGAAAGCGACGATGCGGGCCAGCGCCTTGTCGGCGAGCGAGCCGGGAAAGCCGATGAAGACGTGGCAGCCGCCGGGATAGACGGCGATCTCGGCGCGGTTGCCGGCGGCGAGCCAGCGAGGCGCCATGAACAGCGTGTCGTCCAGCAGCGCGTCACGGGTGCCGATGGTGAACAGCGCCGGCGGCAGGCCGCGAAGATCGCCATGCAGCGGCGAGATGTCCGGCGTCGCCACCTCGCCGCCCTCGCGCAGGTAATGGCCGACGAAGACGTTGATGTCGCGGGTGTTGAGCACCAGCGGCTCGTCGCCCCAATTGCGGGCGCTGGGGGTGAGGCCGAGATCGTAGCAGCCGGCATTGAGATTGGCGGCGCGGAACGGGGAGAGCCCGTGCCGGTCGCGCAGCCGCAGCAGCGTTGCCACGGAGAGATTGGCGCCGGCGGATTCGCCGCCGATGACGAAGTGCTCGGTGCCGAAGCGGGCCTTGCCCTCGCGCACCAGCCACAAGGCGGCGGCCTCGCAATCGTCCGGCGCCGCCGGCCAGGGGGCCTCCGGGGCGAGGCGGTAGTCGACCGACACCACGGCGAAGCCGGTGCGCTCGACGAGCCGGTGGTTCAGCCCGTCATTCTCGCGCGCCGAGCCGAGGCACCAGCCGCCGCCATGGATGTGCAGATAGACGCCCTTGGCCGGCTCCGGCGGTGTGTAGATGCGCAGCGCCACCGGGCCGTGCGGGCCGTCGATCTCCTCGACGCTGGCATAGGGGCTTTCCGGCGCCAAGGGGAACGGCCCCTTGCCGTCCAGCCGCAGCTTGCGCAGCAGCGCCATCGGGAACACCCAGCGGTCCGGCACCGCCCCCAGCGCCTTGACGATGCCGGCATTCACCGCACGGGTCTCCGGCGAGACCGCCGAGGGCGCGAACACCGAGGGATCGATGACCAGCTCGGGCAGGCTAGCGACAGAGTCGCCGGCGGCGGAAGGGGCGGAGGCGGGCGTGGAGGACGAGACGGTCATAAGCGGGAGACGCTCCATGATGGCGTGGGTCGAGGACCGTGGGGTCGAGGATCGGGGTGCCTTGGCCCGTGAGGTCGTGGACTTGGCAGTCAGGGACTTGGCGGTCAGGGACTTTGTAGCCAGAGACTTGGTGATCAAGGAGCTGGCAGTCGGGAAATCGACAATCGGATTCGGTCAACCAGTAACTGCGCGGAACACCTTGTCGACCATGTGGCGATCAAGGGCGTGCATCCGCGATCGAACGCGCCTATCCAAACCCAGCGACGCCCATTCGTCCAGCGCCGCCCGATAATGGGAGCCATGCCGTGACCGAGATACGACAGAGCGCACCGCGTGAAAGCCGGGTGACGCGGCGGGTCAGCGCCGAGCTCGCCATCGACACGCAGGGGCGCGGTTTCACCGACATCACCCGCGCGGTGGCGCGCTTCCTCGCCGATATCGGTGCCGGCGACGGCGAGGTGTCGCTGTTCTGCCGCCACACCTCGGCCTCGCTGACCATCCAGGAGAACGCCGATCCCGACGTGCGGCTCGACCTCCTGACCGCGCTCGACCGGCTGGCGCCGGAGGATGCCGGCTGGGTGCACGACCTCGAGGGACCCGACGACATGCCCGCCCATGTGAAGGCGGTGCTGACCGGCATCCACCTCGCCATTCCGGTGGTGGAAGGGCGCATGCGGCTCGGCACCTGGCAGGGGATCTATCTGGTCGAGCACCGCGCCATGCCGCACCGCCGCGAATTGACGGTGGCATTCGTCGGCGATGGCAACTAAAGCTCTTCGTCGGAGACGAATGTACAGTTTGGCATTGCCGCAGTGCCGTCGCCGGGATAGGCATCCGATGGTGCGTGTTATGGCGGTAATGCTTGCATGCGTGGTGTGACCGAACCATGATCGCGCGGCGGCATATGCGACCAACGGCGTATGCCGGCTGAAACCGAGAGGGCCTTTTGCAGGTGGTTACGACGAGTTTCAGGCTGGCCATCGCCGATGACCACCCCTTGTTTCGCGGCGCGCTGCGCGAGGCGGTGACGCGGCAGTTTCCCCAGGTCGAACTGTTCGAGGCCGGCGGCTTCGAGGATCTCCAGGCGCTGCTCGAGCGGGAGAGCGAGATCGACCTCGTGCTGCTCGACCTCACCATGCCCGGGGTGCGCGGCTTTTCCGGCCTGATGTATCTGCGCGCGCAGTATCCGGCGATCCCGGTGGTGGTGGTCTCCGCCAATGAGGAGGCGGGGGTGATCCGCCATTGCATGGAATTCGGCGCCGCCGGCTTCATCCCCAAGACCAGCGCGGTGGAGACGATGCGCGACGCCATCGCCGCCGTGCTGGAGGGGCAGACCTGGACGCCGCCCGATATCGACCTCTCCGCCGGCAGCGACAAGGAGACGGCGGCGCTGGTGGCGCGGCTCGCCACGCTGACCCCGCAGCAGGTGCGGGTGCTGATGATGCTGTCGGAAGGCCTGCTCAACAAGCAGATCGCCTATGAGCTCGGCGTCTCCGAGGCGACGGTGAAGGCGCATGTCTCGGCGATCCTGCAGAAGCTCGGGGTAGAAAGCCGCACCCAGGCGGTAATCGCCGCCTCCAAGATCGAGGCCGGGCAGTGGTCGCAGGTGGCGAGCTGAGGCCGAGGGGCTGACCGGGCACCACGCCCGGACCCCGCCTGCCTGTTCCCTGCGCGATCTTTCCGCTGGCGCGGCGCGCGCCGGTCTCCCGCACCCACCGTCGAGCCCCGCCATGTCCCGCGACACGCTGTTGCTGTTGAAGCCGGGCTTCGCCGATCCGGCCTATCCCGGACAGCTGTTCTATTGCTGGCATTGCGCGCTGATCGAAGGGGTGCTGGCCTCATTCCTGGAACTGGCCGAAGGTCTCGATGTCGAGCGGATCGCCTGGCCGCGCCCGCGACAGGCGGTGATCGACCTCGTGGGCGAGGCGAACCAGTCGCTGCCGCTCCTGGTGCTGGCGGCAGGGGCCTCCTCGCGTCACCAGACCGGCACGCATGCCGGACGCGGCTTCATCGCCGACAAGGACGCCATCCTCGCCGCGCTCGCCGAGCGGCACGGTTTCCCCGACCCGCATCCCTGAGACGTCGCGGCTTTCCTTCTTCGCGCTGTAAACCGCGAGCGACCGGCTGCGCATGGGCGTCGTCGAAGCCGGACGCATCCGGTTTTGGTGCGGCCGCGTGGGGAGGCTGCTCCCCAATCTATCCCTATTGGGAGGTGGCCTGCGAAGCGGGTCGGTGAGAGGCCTCGCGGCCGCGAGGTTTCAGAAGGCCTTACGATCACGGAACGCGGGGTTAGGGGAGGCGCGCGAGGGCCATCTCCGGATGGGGAGTGGGGAGCCGTTGCGAGGCCGGGGAGGGTTTTGCGGGGCGGGTTCGGGCTTCAGGTGCGTTCCCTGCACGGCCTTCGCTCCGCCGACCGTCCCGCCCCCTTACTCCGCCGCCATGCGTGCCGCCCGCCACTGGGCGAGCAAAGCGCGCAGGGCGGCCGGGCGCACCGGCTTGTTCAGGACTTCCATCTCGGTCGCCTTGGCGGTGTCGCGCACCTTCTTCGAGCGGTCGGCGGTGATCAGCACCGCCGGCAGCGACTGGTCGAGCTTCCAGCGCAGGTGCTTGGTCGCCTCGATGCCGTCGCCCTCGTCGAGATGGTAGTCGATGAGCAACACGTCCGGCCGGGCGCGGGCCTCGCGCAGCATGGCGAGCGCGCCGGGCACGTCGGCCGCCTTCAGCACCTGGCAGCCCCAGCCCGACAGCAGCGTGTCCATGCCGTCGAGGATCGCCGGGTCGTTGTCGATGCACAGCACCGACAGCCCGTCGAGCCCGGCGATCGGCACCGCCGCCGCACGCGGGACCGGGCCGGCCTCGGCCGGAATCGGCGGGGCGGTCGGCACCTCGACCGCGAACATGCTGCCGCGACCGGGCTGCGAAGCTAGCTCGATCGGGTGGTCGAGCACCCGCGAGATGCGCTCGACGATCGAGAGCCCCAGCCCCAGCCCGCGCGCGGCCTTGGCGCCCTGGTCGAGGCGCTGGAACTCCTTGAAGATCAGTTTCTGCTTGGAGGCAGGCACGCCGAGCCCGGTGTCGAACACCTGGATGCGCAACCGGCCGCGCCGGTGCCTGACGCCGATCAGCACCCGCCCGCGCGGGGTGTATTTGATGGCGTTGGAGACGAGGTTCTGCAGCAGGCGCCGCAGCAGCCGGCGGTCGGAGCGCACCGCCGCCGAGCTGGCGGCGAAGGTGAGGCGCAGCCCCTTCTCCTTGGCCAGCGGGGCGAATTCCACCTCCAACTGGCGGAAGATGTCGTCGAGGCGGAACGGCCCGAGATCCGGCTTCATCGCGCCGGTGTCGAGGCGGGAAATGTCCAGCAGCGCGCCGAGGATCTCCTCCACCGCCTCCAGCGAGGCGTCGACATTCTGGGCGAGGCGGATGTTCTCCGCCGTCACCGCGCGCTCGACCAGGCTGGTGGCGTAGAGCCGGGCGGCGTTCAGCGGCTGAAGGATGTCGTGCGAGGCGGCGGCGAGGAAGCGGGTCTTGGAGATGTTGGCGTCCTCGGCGTCCGACTTCGCCTGCGCCAGCTCGGTGTTCAGGTGCTCCAGCGCCTTGGTGCGCTCCTTGACCCGCTTCTCCAGCGTCTCGTTGGCGCGTTCCAGCGCTTCGGCGGCCTCCACCGTCGGGGTGATGTCGGTGAAGGTCACGACCACGCCGCCATCCGGCATGGTGTTGACGCGCACCTCCATCACCACGCCGCGCGGCGACAGCCGTTCCTGGAAGCTGGCGTTGCGGCGGTTGTAGCGGCTGAGGCGCTCGCGCACGATCTGCTCGATCGGCCCCGGCCCGAACAGCCCGCTGCTGGCGGCGATGCGCAGGATCTGGTCGATGCCCACCCCGATGCGCACCGCTTCCGACGGCAGGTCGAGCATCTCGCCGAACTGGCGGTTCCAGAAGACGAGGCGCAGATCCCGGTCGAACACCGCGATGCCCTGGCGGACATGGTCGAGCGCGGTCTGCAGGATCTCGCGATTGTACTGGATGGCGGCGGAGGCGTCGTCGAGCAGCTTCAGCGCCGCCTTGGTGGAGACGGTGCGCTTCCTCAGCATCAGCGACAGCACGAGACGTGAGGAAGCGGCGCCGATCGCCGAGGCGAGCAGGTGCTCGGCATAGCGCACCAGCTGGAAATCCGCCTCGCGGCCGGGGTCGAGCGACAGGCCGCGCATCGCCGACACGCTCTCGAAGGAGGCGCGGGTGCGCTCCTCGCCGAGATAGCGCGCCACCGTGGCGGTGAGCTCGCCCACCGTGACCGGGGAGCGCCACAGCCGGAAGCTCGGCGCGGAAGGCGAGCGGTCCGCCTCGACGAAGACGCTGGCCTGCAGCCGCTCGATCGGGCTGGGATGGCGCATCATCGACACGGTGACGAAGACGATGAGATTGATGCTGAGGCTCCACAGCACGCCATGGGTGAGCGGCGCGGCGTGCAGGCCGAGCAGCGCCTGCGGGCGCAGGAAGCCGAGGCCGAATGGGCCGTCCGTCAAGAGCGTGCGCGCCACCAGGCCGGCATCGGCGAGGCTGGGCAGCAGCAGCGTATAGGCCCAGAGCGCCACGCCGGCGGCGATGCCGGCCATCGCCCCCAGCGCGGTGCCGCGCCGCCAGACCAGGCCGAGCAGCAGCGCCGGGCCGAACTGCGCCACCGCGGCGAAGGACAACAGGCCGATCTGCGCCAGTTGCGCCTCGCCGGTGATGCGGTAGTAGAGATAGGCCAGCAGCAGGATGGCGAAGATCGCCGCCCGCCGCACCAGCAGCAGTTTGTGGCCCATGTCGGACTGCGCCGGCGCGCCGTCGCCGCGCGGTGGCGCGAGGGCCGGCAAAGCGGGCGGGGCCGCCTCGGTGGAATGGCGCCGCGCCCGCACCAGCAGCGGCATGACGAGATCGTTCGACACCATGACCGCCAGCGCCACCGTCTCGACGATCACCATGGCGGTGGCCGCCGACAGGCCGCCGACGAAGGCGAGCAGCGCCACGCCCTGCGCCCCGACCGACATCGGCAAGGCGAGCAGGTACATGTCGCCGTCGATGAAGCCGGGCGGGAAGGAGACCAGCCCGGCAATGGCGATGGGAATGACGAAGATGTTGATCAGCACCAGATAGGCGGGGAACAGCCAGGCGGCGGTACGGATCTCGCCTTCCGAGGTGTTCTCCACCACGGCGACGTGGAACTGGCGCGGCAGCATGAGGATGGCGAGCGCGGAAAGCACCGACATGGTGCCCCAGTCGCCGAGCGAGAAATGCCGGGTCAGCACCGGCAGCACGTCCTTTTCCTGCGCCTGCGCGACGAGGTCGAACGGGCCGGCGAACATCACGAAGGTGACGAACAGGCCGACGGCGAGGAAGGACACCAGCTTGACGATGGATTCCGCCGCTACCGCCAGCATCAGTCCTTCCTGGTGCTCGGTGGCGTCGATGTGGCGGGTACCGAACAGCACCGCGAACACCGCCATTGCCATGGCGACCAGCAAAGCGAGGTCGCCGATGACCGGGTAATGCAGCCCCAGTCCCTCGAAATCGCCGAGCAGCGCCACCAGCGAGATCGCCACCGCCTTCAGTTGCAGGGCGATGTAGGGCAGCGAGCCGAGGATGGCGACCAGCGCCACCACGGCGGCGACGCCCTGGCTCTTGCCGTAGCGGGCGGCGATGAAGTCGGCGATGGAGGTGATGTTCTGCGCCTTGGCGAGGCGCACCAGCCGCAGCAGCAGCGGCACGCCGAGCGCGAATACCAGGATCGGCCCGACATAGATGGTGAGGAAGTCGACGCCCTGCGTGGTGGCGAGGCCGACCGAGCCGAAGAAGGTCCAGGAGGTGCAGTAGACCGCCAGCGACAGCGAATAGATGTAGGGGCGGCCGCGACTGCGCTTGCCCCGCGCCTGCCGGCGGTCGCCATAGCTCGCCACGGCGAAGAGGAAGCCGATATAGGCGAGGGCGACGGCGATGATGACCCAGGCCTGAAGCATGGGATCTCCGGTGAGCGGGGCGGCAATGCATCGGCGGCGGCCGATCGTTCTTTATGCCTCCGCCGGGGCAGGCGGGGCAAGGGCGTGGGGCGGTGGGCAGGGGAGCGACCGGCGGCCGGCGAAGGTGCGTGCTTGCCGCTGCGCCCGATGGCGCTAAAAAGGCGGGAGTGGCGCGGCCATGGGGCGCCGCGCGATTCGGCCGGAGGAGAAGCGATGCTCAAGGAATTCCGGGAATTTGCCATCAAGGGCAATGTCGTCGACCTCGCCATCGGCGTGATCATCGGCGCCGCCTTCGGCCAGATCGTCACCTCGGTGGTGTCCGACCTGTTCATGCCGATCGTCGGCGCCATCTTCGGCGGCCTCGACTTCTCCAACTACTTCGTCGGCCTGTCGTCCAACGTCACCGCCAACTCGCTGGAGGCGGCGCGCCAGCAGGGCGCGGTGTTCGCCTATGGCCACTTCCTCACCGTGGTGATCAACTTCATGATCATTGCCTGGATCCTGTTCCTGGTGGTGAAGGGCATCAACAAGCTGCGCCGCAAGGCGGCCGACACCCCGCCGCCGCCGGCGCCGCCGACCAAGGAAGAAGTGCTGCTCGGCGAGATCCGCGACATCCTCGCCAAGAAGGCGTGAGGCGGCGCCCGGCTGGGCAGCCCCCGACAGGACGCCAGCGCCCGCCCACCCCGGCAGTGGCCGTCGGCGGGCGGATGTCGATCTTCGGCCTTGCTGCCGCGCCTGTGGGCGTGCCGGTCGAGAGTAGATCGCCGGGGCTGGTCGCGGGCCGGGTGCCCGGCCTGGTGGCCGCGGTCGCGGTGTTCGGCACGATGCTCGCCGCCTGCCGTTCAAGGCTGCCCGGGACCAGGAGGGCGCGGTGCCACGCGTCCCGCCGTGGCGCCCGGCGGCGCCCGATGTGGCGCGCCACCGATGGATGCGCGAGCGGAGTGCCTGCCGCGCCGCGCCGACAGCGAGGGATCGGAACGTTTCCGTTTGACTGTTCCGGGCCTTTGCCGATGTGGGCCCGGGCGAGGGACGCTGGTATCGTTGCCGGCCTCCCCTAGGCAATCGCGTTGGCGCTGTGCTAGCCAGCAGCCCATGGGTTGCGTGGCAGGAACGACATGACGCGGCGAGTGCTTGTGACCGGCGGTGCCGGCTTCATCGGATCGGCAGTGGTGCGCCGCCTCGTGCGCGCCGGCTGGGAGGTGCTGAATGTCGACAAGCTCACCTATGCCGGCAACCTCGCCTCGCTGAACGAGATCGACAACAGCCCGAATTACCGCTTCCTCAAGGCCGATATCGGCGATGGCGCGGCGATGCGCGAGGCGCTGGACACGTTCCGCCCCGATCTCGTGATGCATCTCGCCGCCGAATCCCATGTCGACCGCTCGATCGACGGGCCCGGCGACTTCATCCAGACCAATGTGGTCGGCACATTCACCCTGCTGCAGGAGGCGCTGCGCCACTGGCGGGGGCTGGACGCGGCGGCACAGAAGGCATTCCGCTTCCACCACATCTCCACCGACGAGGTGTATGGCTCGCTCGGCGAGGACGGGCTGTTCCGCGAGGACACGCCCTACCAGCCCAATTCGCCCTATTCCGCCTCCAAGGCGGCGTCGGACCATCTGGTGCGCGCCTGGTTCCACACCTATGGCCTGCCGGTGGTGATGTCGAACTGCTCGAACAATTACGGGCCGTACCATTTCCCCGAGAAGCTGATCCCGCTCACCATCCTCAACGCGCTGGAGGGCAAGCCTCTGCCGGTCTACGGCCGCGGCGAGAACGTGCGCGACTGGCTCTATGTCGACGACCACGCGGCGGCGCTGGAGCTGATCGCCACCACCGGGCGGCTCGGCGAGAGCTACAATGTCGGCGGCAATAATGAGCGCCGCAACATCGAGGTGGTGCGCACCATCTGTGCCATCATGGACCGGCTGGTGCCCGACGCCGCGCTCGGCGCGCGAGAGGGGCTGATCACCTTCGTCACCGACCGGCCGGGGCACGACGCGCGCTACGCCATCGACGCGGGCAAGCTGAAGAACGAGCTCGGCTGGGTGCCGTCCGAGACCTTCGAGAGCGGCATCGAGAAGACGGTGCGCTGGTATCTCGACAATGCCGCCTGGTGGGAGCCGTTGAAGGCGCGCTACGACCGCGCCCGCCTCGGCGCGAAGGGCTAGCGGACCGCCAGAGCAATTCCGGCGAACTCCGGTTCACCAGAATTGCTTTAAGCCTTTGTTGTTACGCATTTTCTTCACGCGAACCGATACCCACTTCGCTCGAAAATGCTCTAGCGACGCCGCGCCAGCCACACGGTGTGGCCGCCGCATTCCGGGTCCTCCGCCCGGTGGGCGACGAGGTCGAAGCCGGCGGCGTCGAGCCGCGCGCGATACTCCGCCGGATCGAGGCTGGCATGGTAGAGCGGCTCGCCCTCCAGCGTGCCGATCGCCTCGCCCTCCGCCGGCCCTGAGGTGAACATCAGCGGCGCACCCGGGGCGGCGTGATCGGCGAAGACTTGGAACATGCCGCGCTGCGGCTCCGGCGACAGGTGGAAGAAGCTGTCCCAGGCGACCACCCCGCCGAAGGTTCGGCCGAGCGCGAGTGCGCGCATGTCGGCGACCACGGCATCGGCTTGGGCGGCAGGCAGGTTGCGGCGGAACAGCGCGATCATTTCCGGCGAGCTGTCGATGCCGGTGACGCGGTAGCCGTGCGCGACGAGGTGGCCGGCAATGGGCAGGCCGGGGCCGCAGCCGATGTCGAGAACCCCGGCCCCCGGCACCAGCAGCGCCCGGAAGCGGGCAAGCCAGGCCTCCTCCATCGGCCGGGCGCCCGGCGGCGTCGCGGTGCGCGCGCCGGCCCAGGCCTGCGCATGGCGGCGATAGAGATCGACGATCCGGTCGGCGGGCGAGGCATGATCGGCGGGTGCGGGCATCGGCGCGCTACCCGCTCCCACCGGCGCCTGTCCGATCGGTGCGCGGCGCGCGCGGGCCGGCCGGATCGCGCGCCGGCAGGGCATAGAGATTGTCGCGGCGCAGATTCGGACTGTAATACGGGTCGACATGGCGCGCCGGCGCCCATAATTCCGCGAAACGCGCCCACTCGGCCCGCCGCTTCTCCGAGATCGGCGCCTCGGGATTGTCCCGCCGCGAGGCGGATTCGTAGTGGATCAGCCGCGCGAAGGGGGTGAACACCACTTCGAAGCCGGCACCGCGCGCGCGCAGGCACAGGTCGATGTCGTTGCAGTCCTCGGCGAAGCGCTCGGCGTCGAGCGGGCCGGCCGCCGCCAGGCAGGCGCGGGTGACGAGCAGACAGGCGCCGGTGACGGCCGAGAGGTTCTGCCGCATGGCGAGCCGGCCGCGATAGCCGCCGGCCCGTGCATCCGCCCCGACGAACCAGTGGCTGCCGGCTCCCTCGCGCATCCCGACGATGAAGCCGGCATGCTGCACGTCGCCGGAGGGATAGAGCAGCTTGGCACCGACGATACCCGTGCCGGGCAGCGCGGCGAGGGACACCATCTCGCCGAGCCATCCGGCCTCGATGATCTCCATGTCGTTGTTGAGCAGCAGGATCATCGCGCCGGACGCGGCATCGATTCCGGCGTTGCAGATGCGGGCGAAATTGAAGTCGCCGCCGTCGCTGACGATCTTGGTCGCCGGCCACAGCGCGGCGATCTCGTCGAACAGCGCGAAGGTTTCCGGCTCGCGCGAGCCGTTGTCGACGATGACGATCTCGAAGGCCCGGTAGGCGGTGAGCGCGATCAGGCTCTTCAGCGTGGTGGAGAGCAGCTCGGCACGGTCGCGGGTCGGCACGACGATGGAAACCAGCGGCGCCGGCTCGGGAACGGCGAAGCCGGTGCGCAGCTGCAACCGGGCGCCGGCCGGCTCGATCGGCGCGGTCTCGACGGGAAGACCCAGCCGGGCGGCAAGGGCGTCACGGGCGAGGGCGGCCTCGGCGGGGACGAAGCCGTCGGCGTCGCGCGCGGGACCCTCATAGGCGATGCGCGGCAGGTGCAGGATGCGCGACGGCGCGACCGCCTCGATCCGGCGCAGCAGCAGATCGTGCAGCGCCGCGCCGCCGAGTTCGGGCCGCAGGCCGAGGGCCCGCGCGTCAGGAGCCGGCAGGGCGACGAGGTGGCCCATATAGTTGCCGCCGATCTGCAGATGTCGATTGAAGGCCGGCTTGAAGGCGGCGCCGGCCGGGCGGCCCGCCTCGTCGCGGAAGCCCTCGTCGGTGTAAGCGAGGGCGCAGTCGGGCTTGCCGGCGAAGGCGGCGCGGATCATCGCCACCGCGTCGCGGGTCGGCTCGCCGGCGAGGTCGAGCGGCACCAGCAGGCCGTCGCCGCTGGCGGCGATGGCGGCGGCGAGCCCTGCGGCGGGCTCGCCCGGCGCGTCGACAAGGACGGCTCCCAGCCCGGCGAGGACCGCGCCCTCGCTCGCCCGCCGCGCCGGCGGTACCGCGAGGATCCAGGAGAAATGGCGATCGGTCTGGGCGGCGAGCGCCGCCGCCACGGCCTTCAGCCGGGCCGGCGGCAGGTCCCCGGCGGCGCTGGCGAAGATGACGGGCGGCGCCGCGGCCGGCGGGACGTTGCCGTCGAAATCCCCGACATGGCGGGCATGGTAGCGTCGATAGTCGGGACGGTTGAACAGATCTGCGGCGGGCGAGGTCCATACCGCCCGCTTCAACTGCGTGCGCAGCCGGCGCAGCGCCTCGCGCGGCGCCGCCACCTTGTGGCACAGGGCCTGCCAGCGCAGCGCGAAGCGGGAGAGCGGATACCAGCCGAGGCGGGCGGCGGGCGCGCCCTGTTCCCCCGCATGGCGCAGGACCAGCGCCGCGGTGCCGCGCGGCAACCGCACGGCGAAGGGACGCTCCGCGACCTGCGGCCAGTGATCGAGCGTCCGGCCGGCGGCATCCTCGAACGACAGGCTGGCGTCGGGTGCCGCCTCGGCCAGCAGCACCAGCGGGCGTGGGCCGCCGCGTGCGAGCAGACGCAGCAGCAGCGGCAGGCGGAAGCGCAGGGCGCCGGGACCATGCGGCGTCGCCGTGAGCCGGAAAGGCGGAATTCGGCCGGTGGTCATGGGCACGGACATCGCATGGGTTGGGACGTCGCGCCCGATCGGCCGGCGCGGCTGAGGCGCAGCCTCTCGACTGGCGCGCCTCACGACCGGCTTACGCGACCCGGGCCCGCTTCACAATGGAAACGATCCAGAGCAGGAAGCGCTCCAGAGAGGCGACCCGCAAGCACCGCGCCGTTCGGCTGCCCCCAATGGCCCACATGCGGAGTTGCGCGGCCGACGTGCCTGCGGCCGGGATGACGAGGCGCCGTGTCGGAGAGCGCCACCGTCCATCACCACCGCCGATGGGTCGTCGCACAGCTTTTGATGAACGCGACGGCATCGGCCGGCTATGCTAGGAGCGTCGTCGAACCAGCCGGGAACTCCTCATGTCGACCGCTACCAGTCCTTTCGTGCCGCGTCCCTCGCTTCTCGACTTCGTGCGTCCGCAGGCGCTGTCGCTGCCGGAAAGCGGCATCGTCGAGGTGTTCAACTACGGGCGCACCCGCGAGGGGCTGATCCCGCTCTGGGCCGGCGAGGGCGACCTGCCGACCCCGGCCTTCATCAGCGAGGCCGCGACCCGTTCGCTCGCCGCCGGCGAGACCTTCTACACCTGGCAGCGCGGCATTCCCGACCTGCGCGCCGCCATCGCCCGCTACATGACCGGGCTCTACGGCATCGCCGAGGACCCGGAACGCTATTTCGTCACCGGCTCCGGCATGCACTCCATCCAGATCGCGCTGGCGCTCACCGTCGGGGCCGACGAGGAGGTGATCATTCCCTCGCCGGAATGGCCCAACGCGGCGGCGGCGGCCCAGGCGGCCGGCGCGCGGCCGGTCTTCGTGCCGCTCGACTTCGATCCGGCGGATGGCTTCTCGCTCGACCTCGGCCGGCTGGAGGACGCGGTGAGCCCCCGCACCCGTGCCATCTTCATCAACTCGCCAGCCAACCCGACCGGCTTCGTCGCCTCCCACGATGTGCTGCGCGGCGTGCTCGACATCGCCCGCCGCCACGGGCTGTGGATCATCGCCGACGAGATCTATGGCCGCTTCTACTACGAGGCCGGCGAGGGCGGGCGCGCGCCGTCCTTCCACGACGTGATGGAGCCGGAAGACCGCATCCTGTTCCTGCAGACCTTCTCGAAGAACTGGGCGATGACCGGCTGGCGCATGGGCTGGCTGGAGGCGCATCCCTCACTGGGCGACGTCATCGAGAACCTGATCCAGTACACCAATTCCGGCGTCGCGGCCTTCATGCAGCGCGGCGGCGTGGCGGCGCTGGAGCGCGGCGAGAGCTTCGTCGCCCACCAGATCGAGCGGGCGCGGCGCGGGCGCGACATCGTCGCCGACGGGCTGCTGCCCACCAACCGGGTGCGGCTCGCCCGCCCACCGGGGGCGTTCTACGCCTTCTTCGGCGTCGAGGGCGAGACCGACATGCGGGCGCTGGCACTGAAGCTGGTCGACGAGGCCAATATCGGCCTCGCGCCGGGCACTGCCTTCGGGCCGGGCGGCGAGGACTTCATCCGCCTGTGCTTCGCCCGTGGCGAGGCGCAGCTGACCGAGGCGACCCGCCGCCTCGCGGACTGGCTGACGCGCTGAACCGGCGGTACTGGCCACAGGTAACTGGCGACGCCGCCGGCTTTGCATTACCCATGAACCCATGGGGACGATGACGCGCGGCAATTAACGTGCGGCGTGCGTCGCGCCGGGCCGGGGGGCGGACAGTGGACGAGACGGGCGAGCGCTTCATTCCGGGAACCGCCGGCAGCATCGCCGTCGAGCACCAGCACCGCTACGCCTTCGCCGCCGGGCTGGTCGCCGACGCCGTCGTGCTCGACGTCGCCTGCGGCGAGGGCTATGGCGCGGCGTTTCTTGCCGGCAGCGCCGCGCGGGTGGTAGGCGTTGACCTCGATGCCGACGCCGTCGCCCATGCCGCCCGCGCCTATGGCGGCATCGACAACCTGTCCTTCGAGGCCGGGGACGTCGGCGGGCTGCCCTTCGCTGACGCCAGCTTCGACGCGGTGGTGAGCTTCGAGACCATCGAGCATGTCGGCGATCCGCGCGCGGCGCTCGCCGAGCTCAGGCGGGTGCTGAAGCCCGGCGGCCTGCTGGTCGTCTCCACGCCGGACCGCGAGGTCTATACCGACCTCCTCAACAACCGGAACCAGTTCCACCTCGCCGAGCTGTCGGCGGCCGAGTTCGACGGCGCGCTGCGGCAGCACTTCGCCCATGTCGCGCTGTGCGGGCAGGCGGTCGGCCTCGCCTCGGTGATCGCGCCTGCCGGCGCGGCCCCGGTGGCCGGGCCGGACCTCTGGTGGCTGCACGGGCGCGCGCCGGGCCGGGCGCCGCTGCCCCCGGCGCGGCCGGTGTTCCTGGTCGCGCTGTGCTCCGACGCGCCGCTGGAGGCCGTGTCCGCCTCGGTGCTGGTCGATGGCGGTGGCAGCGGCACCGGCGCCCTCGCCGCGCTGGAGGCGCGCGGCAACGAACTCGCGGGAACGCTCGACGCGGTACGCCGGCAGGCGAGCGAGGATTATGACGGTCTCGTCCGGCAGGTCGCGGCCTTGCAGGCGGACGCCGTCGAGCGGGACAGGCTGCTGGCCGGCAATGACCGGACCCTGCGCGAGCAACTGCGCATCCTCGATGAGCGCCAGGCGCTGATCCAGGTGCAGGCGGCGCAGCTTGCCGAGCAGCGCGCGGCGCATCTCGCGCAGGAGCGGCGGCTCGCCGACAAGGATCGGGCGCAGGCCCGCGAGATCGACCAGCTGACGCGCGACGTCGAGGCCGCGCGCGCCGATGGGCTGACACAGGCGCAGGCGAACCACCGGCGGGAGCTGGCCGCGTGGGAGCAGGAAGGCCGCGCGCGGTCCGAGGCGGTGGAGCGCGAGGGCGCGGAACGGCTCGCGGCGGTGCGCTCGATGGTCGCGCAGACCGAGCAGCTGGTTCTCGCCTTTGGCGAGGTCCGCGACGAGCAAGCGCGCGCGCTGGGGATCCGCCCGAAGACGTTGCGCCAGCGCCTCGTGCAGTGCGTACCGTCGAGCCTGCGCAGGCTGCTGCGGCTGAACGGCCGGAGCGGGCGCGAGCGGCGGGCCGGCGCGGCGGCGCAGGCCGCAGCTCTGCGGGGGGCGGTGCTGCTGCAGCAGTGCCTCGACCAGCAGCGCGATATTCGCGAGCTGCTTGCGGCGCCGTTCGCCGCAGCGAGCGCGCCGGTGGAGGCCGTCGCGGCCCCGGTGGAGCCGGCGGTGGAACAGGTCGCGGAGTCGCTCGTCGAGCCATCCCTGGAGGCGCCTGTCGTAGAGGCATTCGACGAGGCGCCGACGCGCGTGCCCGATCCGCAGCAGGACGACATCCGGCTGCTGGAGGCCAGCGCGCTGTTCGACCGGCTCTGGTACGCCGAGGCCTATGCGGTCGAGCCGCACGAGGCCGCGCGGCACTATCTCGACAGCGGATTCCGCAATGGCTGGAATCCGAGCCCGCTGTTCAGCACCGACGATTATTTCCGTCGCAACAGGGACGTGTCGCTCGACCACAACCCGCTGGTGCACTATCTGCGCCACGGCATGCGCGAGGCGCGCGCGCTGCATGCGGCGGAGGGGCTGGCGGTGTCGCTGGCCGACCGCTTCTGGCGCTACGGCCTGCGCGGCATGCCGGACGCGGGCGCCACGCGGTCGCGCGACTGACGCGCCTCGCCGTCCGTCTCGCGACCGGGATGGCCGCGTGACGTCCGCCCCGCTCAGCGGCCACGGAACGAACGGGCGACCTGGTCGGTGAGCGGCTTCACCAGATAGGACAATACGCTGCGGTCGCCGGTCTTGATGAAGGCCTCGAGCTGCATGCCGGGCATCAGCCTGACGCCGTCGAGCCGGGCCAGCTCGGCCGGCGACAGCGTGATGCGGACCGAATAGAAGCCCTCGCCGCCATTCTCCGTCGGCGGCACGATGTCCGGCGAGATGCGGCCGACCGTGCCAGCAAGCTCCGGGGTCTCCCACTGCGCCATCGCCGACAGGCGCACCACGGCCGGCTGGCCGACCGCCAGCTGGTCGATGAAGGGTGGCGCCACCCGCGCCTCTGCCTCCAGCTGGTCGTTGTTCGGCACCACCAGCATGATCGGCTCGCCCGGCCCGACCACCCCGCCAATGGTGTGCGCCGCCATCTGGTGGATCACGCCGTCCTGCGGCGCGCGGATCTCCACGCGGCTGAGCTGGTCGCGCGCGGTGACGATGCGCTCGCGGGTTTCCGACAGCTTGGCGCGAAGGTCGGCGAGCTCGGTGGCGACCTCGCTGCGCATGTCCTGGTCGATCTGCAGGATCTGCAGCTGGGTCTCGACGATGCGGCCCCTGGTCTGGGCGATGTTGGCGATCAGCAGGCCCTTCTCGCCCTCCAGCCGAGCGCCGTCGCGCTCCAGCGCGGTGACCCGCTGGATGGAGACGAGGTTGTCGCTCCACAGCTGGCGCACGCTCTTCAGCTCGGTACCGATGAACTCGATTTCCCGCGTCTTGGAGGTGAGCTGGAATTCGAGGCCGTGGATCTCCTCCTTGAGCTGGGCGATGCGTTCCTCCAGCTGCGCCTTGCGCCCGTCGCGCAGGAAGCGGCGGGTGTCGAACAGCTTCTTCTCGCCGGCAAGGATGCGCGCGACATCGGGGTCCTCGGCACGGGCCAGCAGGTCCTCGTCGAACACCAGCTCGGCGGCGCCGTCGCGCTCGGCCTCGTTGCGGGCCTGTCGGGCCTCGAACTCGTCGAGGTTGTTGGAGAGGATGGCGAGATTGGCCTCGGCCACCGTCTTGTCGAGGCGCAGCAGCACGTCGCCGGCATGGACGCTGTCGCCTTCCTTGACCAGCAGCTCGCCGACGATGCCGCCGGTCGGATGCTGCACCTTCTTGAGGCTGGACGAGACGACGATCTGCCCCGGCGCGATGACGGCACCGGAAATCTGCGTCGCCACCGCCCAGCCGCCAATGCCGAACACCACGACGACCACCAGCAGGAGGCCGAGCGCGAGGTGGCGGCGGATCGAGCGGTGCGGGTTCGCGTAGGTCGGGTCCGTCACGGCAGCGACCCCTCGAAGTCGCCGCGCGGGTGCTCCTCCGCCTCGGGAAGCGCCCGTGCCGGCGCCAGCGGCTTCTCGCCGCGCGCGCCCATAACGACGACATCGGCGCCGCCGGCGGGCACCGGCGCGGCGGAGGACTGCGCCAGCTTGCGCAGCACCTGCTCCTTGGGGCCGAAGGCGCGGACGCGGCCCTCATGCAGCACCAGCAGCCTGTCGATGCTGGCCAGCGCGCTGTGCCGGTGCGCGACGATGACGACGATGCCGCCGCGCGCCCGCACGCCGGCCACCGCCTGGTTCAGCGCCACCTCGCCATCGGCGTCGAGATTGGAGTTCGGCTCGTCGAGCACCACCAGGAACGGCGCGCCGAACAGCGCCCGCGCCAGAGCGATGCGCTGGCGCTGGCCGGCCGACAGCGCGGTGCCGTTCTCGCCGATCGGTGTCTCGTAGCCCTCCGCCAGCCGCAGGACGAGCTGGTGCACGCCGGCCGCCTCGGCGGCGGCGATGATCGCCGCCGGGTCGGGCGAAGGATGGAAGCGGGCGATGTTCTGCGCCACCGTGCCGGCGAACAGCTCGACGTCCTGCGGCAGATAGCCGATGGCGGCGCCGAGTTCCTCCGAGCGCCACTGCTCGAAAGCGGCGCCATCCAAACGCACCTTGCCTCGCGCCGGCTGCCACACCCCGACCAGCGCCCGGACGAGGCTGGACTTTCCCGAGCCGGACGGCCCGACGATGCCGAGGCACTGGCCGGCCTCCAGCGAAAAGCCGACCTCCTGCACCACCAGCTTGCGGCTGCCCGGCGGCGCGACGGAGATCGTCTCCACCGCCAGCGCCTTGTGCGGCCTCGGCAGGGCGATCGGCTCGCCATCGGCGGGAAACGCCTTCAGCAGATCGCCGAGCCGCTTCCAGCCCTGCCGCGCGGCGACGAAGCCCTTCCAGTGGGCGATGGCGAGCTCCACCGGCGCCAGCGTCCGCGCGCTGAGGATCGAGGCGGCGATCATGATGCCGGCGCTGGCCTCGCCGCGGATCACCAGCACGGCGCCGACGGCGAGCACGGCGGATTGCAGGGCGAGGCGCAGGCCCTTGGAGAGCGAGCCGAGGCCGTTGCCGATATCGGCGGCGCGCTGCTGCTCGCGGGTGTAGCGCCGGTTGGCCGCCGCCCAGACCGCGCCGAAGCGCTCGGTCATCGCCATGGCGGCGAGCACCTCGGCGTTGCGGCGCCCGACTTCCGACAGCGCATTGCGCTGGGTCATCTCGATCATCGCCTGCCGCACCGGGTGCCGGGTCAGCGTCTCGGTGAGGACGGTGAAGCCGATGAGGATGAGGCAGCCGATCAGCGCGGTGACGCCGATGAGCGGATGGAACAGGAAGCAGATGGCGAGGTAGAGCGGCATCCACGGTATGTCGAACAGCGCGGTCGGCCCGAGGCCGGAGAGGAAGCCGCGCAGCTGGTCGAGATCGCGCATCGGTTGCAGCCCGTCGCCGGACGGCACCAGCCGCAGCGGGGCGCGCACCACGGCGCCATAGACGCGCGCGCCGATGCCCTCATCGAGCGCGAGCCCGATGCGCGACAGGATGCGCAGGCGCACGATGTCGAGCGCCACCTGGAAACCGTAGAGCCCGGCGGCGAGGATGGAGATAGCGACCAAGGTGGGGATGCTGCGGCTGGGCAGCACGCGGTCATAGACCTCCAGCATGAAGATCGAGCCGGTGAGGTAGAGGATGTTGATGACGCCGGTCATCAGCCCGATACCGATAAAGGCGGAACGGCAGGCCCGCATCGCCTGGGCGAGTTCGGAAATCATCGCGCTTCGGTCCCGGACATGCGCCGGACCACCAAAGCCGCTGGTTGCGGCCGGTCGTGTCCGAATGCGCCCCTCGCTTGCAATCCCGGGTCATGATGCCCGCAGGCGGGGGCGGAAGCTATCGGTTTCTCGACGCTTCCGCCGTCGTCGAGCTGTAGCCGGGCGGTATTAAGCTGCCGGCTGACATTGCGGCACCGTCAGGCGAGGACTTTGTTGACGGGGGACGACTTCAATTTAGAGTGGCAGTAAATATGGCGTCGGCGGTGGAATACGTTGCTGTCCGGCAGGCAGGCGCGGGAGGGCGGGGTATGGCGGGTGCGGGTACGACGACGGTAGCGGCGACGGGTGATGATTATCTCGATGGCCTGATCGACGGCGTCAAATGGGCGGGGCCGACGACCTTCAGCTTGGGTGTCTCCGTCTATCAGCGAGCCTCCATTGGGGCGACGTTTCTTGGCAACTTTATCGATTGGGCT
The DNA here is from genome assembly GCF_018390695.1 of Ancylobacter sonchi. Lineage (GTDB taxonomy): Bacteria > Pseudomonadota > Alphaproteobacteria > Rhizobiales > Xanthobacteraceae > Ancylobacter > Ancylobacter sonchi. The sequence continues at coordinate 193,036 of NZ_JAHBGF010000046.1, forward strand.
GGTGACGGGGACATTTATTGGTCGCTGAAGCTGTATGGAGGCGTAACGTCTCTCATCAATCTCGACCTGACGCGCGAAGCGCCGACCTCCTACGACAACTGGGGGGATCCGAGATACTCCAATAACGGAGACATCCGGACCAGCAACGGCAGCCTAGGCGAAGTAGTGTATAGCGCCGACTCTCCCGCGGCAGGAACGGGAGCGGACATTGTATTCAACAGTGATCTCAACAATACCGCCCAAGATCTGCGCCATCCCGGCCTCGGCAATTACGCGTTCCTCATCGACTTGCAGGCGATCGGTCACGCGCTCGGACTGAAGTCGGCCAGCGAGGCCGGCGGGGTCGCCGATGTCGCGGTGCCGGCGGACAAGGATTCGCTCGAATACACGGTGATGAGCGAGCGCTCCTATGTCGGCGGGCCGAAGGGGGACGGTGCCTACACGACCGGCGAGTGGGACAATCCGCAGACCTTCATGGCGCTCGACATTCAGGCGCTGCAAAAGCTTTACGGTGCCGATTATACCACCAATGCCACCAACACGACCTACACGTGGGACCCTTCCACCGGCGCGATGTCGGTGAACAAGGTAAAGCAGGGAGTTCCCGGTGAGTATCTTGGGATAGATAAAAACGGATATATCAACCCGCTCTTCGCGACCAACGCGAACAAGATCTTCCTGACCATCTGGGACGGCGGCGGCAACGACACCTACGACTTCTCGAACTACACCGACAACATGACGATCGACCTGTCGCCGGGCGGCGCGAGCCTGTTCTCGCAGGCGCAGCGTGCCTCGCTCGGCGACGGCGTCTATGCGCAGGGCAACGTCTACAATTCCTATCTGTACAACGACAATCCGCGCTCGCTGATCGAGAACGCCATCGGTGGCAGCGGCAACGACACGCTGCTCGGCAACATCACCAACAACGTGCTGAACGGTAATGCCGGCGCCGACACCATGGTCGGCCTCGCCGGCAATGACAGCTACGTCGTCGACAATCTCGGCGATGTCGTCGTCGAGGCGACGGGCGAGGGGACGGATCTCGTCTATGTCCGGGTAAGCAGCTATGTGCTGCCGGCAAATGTCGAGAACGCCAAGGCCGAGGAAGGCTTCGGCAACATCGATGTCTGGGGCAATGGGCTTGCCAATACCATGTCGGGCAATGCGGCCAACAACGTGCTGCACGGCGGGGCGGGCGCCGATACGCTGTACGGCCTCGCCGGCAACGACCACCTCGACGGCGGTGCCGGGCCGGACGCGATGCTCGGCGGGCTCGGCAACGACACCTACATCGTCGACAGCTATTCCGACGTGGTCTACGAGGCACCGGGCGAGGGTGTGTCCGACACGCTGTGGACCTCGGTGAACCGCGGCCTCGACGCCGACTTCGAGAACATCGTGCTGTTCGGCACGGCGACAGACGCCGGCGGCAACGACAAGAAGAACATCGTTGCCGGCAACGAACTGAACAACAACCTCTATGGCGGCGGCAATGTCGACAGCCTCTACGGCCATGACGGCAATGACCGGCTGTTCGGCGAGGACGGCAACGACTACATGACCGGCGGCAAGGGTACCGACGCCTATTATGGCGGGGCGGGCTATGACTACGCGATCCTGGAGAAGGGCGGCGGGGTCGACTATTTCGTCGACTGGAACGTGACGCGCGACCGCGTGGTGTTCGACAGCGCCATCTTCTCCTCGATCGGCGCGGCGATGAACGCGGCGTTCCAGAACGGCACCGACGTGGTGATCTGGGACGGGCATGACGGCATCGTGCTGCAGAACGCCAAGCTTGCCGACCTCACCACGAGCAACTTCCTGTTCACCTGAGGCACAGAGGGCTGTGCTGCGCGGACGGTGCCCGTTCGCCGGCGTGCCGGTCGTCGCTTGAGTAGGTAACCTTGCAGTGGCGCGCGACCGGCAGACAGCAGCAACGACTTGACGAGAGCGCCCCCTTCAAGCTCCGGTTCACCGAGGACGACGATATGGCCCAGCCTTGGGATCTATTGCATTCCTGGTCTTCGGACAGGATCGAGAGCCTCAATCGGATCATCGCGACGGCCGACGGCCAGATGCTCGACGGTACGCCTGCCGGCGACTGGATGCGGTCCGACGAATATGACGACGTGACGCTCAATGGCAGTGACGGCGACGACGCCATCACCGCCGATGGCGGCAACAGAGGCGAGTTCAATGCCGGCGCCGGAAACGACTATCTGAGCGCCGGCCGGGTCGGTTCCGATTTCGAGGACTATCCGCAGAATACTGGCGGCGTCTTCAACGGAGGCGACGGCGACGACCTGTTTGACGGCAACGAAGGCTCGAATGTCACCTTCAACGGCGGTGACGGAGGTGATGTTTTCACGACCTCCTTGGCAACAGACAGCACGTTCAACGGAGATGCCGGCGACGATTTCTTTTTCCTCGATGGACTGGAGTCCGGCGACTCGACGAATACCTACAATGGCGGGACCGGAATCGATACCGCCATGTTAGAAGATTTGTTCGATACCTATGACTTCAAGCGAATCGGGCAGACGCTGACCATAATAAAAGAATACAGCACGGCTACGGTCACAAACATCGAGTATTTTAGATTCCAAGGTCCGGGTCCGGGAGAATACACGGAGCTCACATTGGATCAGCTTGCCATGGATCGTGTCGCCACCATCGACGCGACGGGCGATGACTATGTCGATGGCCTGTTGCAGGGCAGCAAGTGGATTTCTCCTGTGACATATACTCTTCCGAGAGTGTGGTATTCGGGCTTCGATCTAACAAAAGGCATGCCGGCAGCCTTGATTAGAATATATAGTCAAGTTGAAAATATCATGCAGCTCAATATAAATGAAAAATGGGAATACCGAGACGATGATGAGGGGGAGCACTATCCCGCAAGAGACGCCGATATCCACATCTACTTCCTAGAAGGGGGGCATTCCGCCCCGGCGGTGGTCCAGGGCCCGGATGAAGGGGGAAACGCCGACATCTATCCCAACGACCCGCTCTTTCGGCAGCGTGCCGTTGCCGGCAACGAAACCTATCTCGTGGCTCTCCAGATCGTGGCGCAGTCGCTCGGCCTCAAATTCGCCGGCGAGACCGGCAGGGTCGCCGATGTGGCGGTGCCGGCGGACAAGGATTCGCTGGAATATACGGTGCTGAGCCAGCGTTCCTATCCCGGCGGCCCGGCCGGCGACTACACCGTAGCCGCCAACAACTTTCCGCAGACCCTCATGACGCTCGATGTCCAGGCGCTGCAGACGCTTTATGGCGCGGACTACAGCTACAACCGCTCGGACAACGTCTATCGCTGGAATGCGACGACGGGATGGATGTCCATTGATGGCGCCTTGCAGAACGCTCCTGCCGGGAACACGATCTTTCTGACCATCTGGGACGGCGGCGGCAACGATACCTACGACTTCTCGAACTACACGGACGCGATGTCGATCGACCTGTCGCCGGGTGGCGCCAGCCTGTTCTCGCAGGCGCTGCGCGCCTCGCTCGGCGATGGCGTCATGGCGCGGGGCAATGTCTACAACGCCTATCTCTACAACGACAATCCGGCCTCGCTGATCGAGAACGCCATCGGCGGCAGCGGCAACGACACGCTGCGCGGCAATGTCGCCGCCAATGCGCTGAACGGCAATGCCGGCGCCGACACCATGTCCGGCCTCGCCGGCGATGACAGCTATGTGGTCGACAATCTCGGCGATGTCGTCGTCGAGGCGGCGGGCGAGGGCACGGATCTCGTCTATGTGCGGGTCAGCGGCTATGTGCTGCCCGCCAATGTGGAGAACGCCAGGGCCGAGAATGGCCGCGGCGACATCGAAATCCGGGGCAACGAACTGGGCAACGTGCTGGCCGGAAATCTCGACGGCAACGCGCTCTACGGCAATGCCGGGGCCGACACGCTTTATGGCAGTGTCGGCAATGACCATCTCGACGGCGGCACCGGGCCGGACGCCATGGTCGGCGGCTCCGGCGACGACACCTACATCGTCGACAACTATTCCGACGTGGTCTACGAAAAGCCGAACCAGGGTACCGATACGTTGTGGACCTCGGTGAGCCGCGGCCTCGACAACGACTTCGAGAACATCGTGCTGTTCGGCGCCGCCACCGATGCCGGCGGCAATTCCAAGAACAACATCGTTTCCGGCAATCAGCGCGGCAACAACCTCTATGGCGGCGGCGGGTCGGACAGCCTCTATGGCAAGGCCGGCAGCGACCGGCTGTTCGGCGAGGACGGCAATGACTACATGACCGGTGGTACCGGTCGGGACGCCTATTATGGCGGGGCAGGCTACGACTACGCCATCATCGAGAAGGGCGGCGGGGTCGACTATTTCGTCGACTGGAAGGTGTCGGAGGACCGGGTGGCGTTCGACAGCGACCTCTTCCCGTCGATCGGCGCGGTGCTGACGGCGGCGTTCCAGAACGGCACCGACGTGGTGATCTGGGACGGCCATGACGGCATCGTGCTGCAGAACGCCCAACTGACGCAGCTGACGACCAGCAATTTCCTGTTCGTGTAGCTAGCTGACGGGAAGGAACGGGCGACGGCGGGCTGCAGGCTGGCGCGTCGAGCAGGGATGGTTCGACGAGTGCGACACGGCTCCAGGTGAGGCCGGCACCGCACCATCATCAGGATGATGTGGCTTCCCCAGCGTGGGGGCGCGATAGGGCAAGAAGGGGGGCGTCATGGCAAGCGTGGCGAAGGTCGGTGCGGCTGAGAGTGCGTACATCAATGGACTTATTGAAGGATACAAATGGGTTGGGAATGTAATATATGCATTCCCGAGCTCAGGGTCGGATTATTACTACCCATCGTCCAGCGAGCCGTCCGGGTTTCGCCCGGGAGCGGTTGTAACGCACAGCGACGTTGCGTTCATTTTTGCTGGCGAAGTATCTAATTTTACCACGTTGAATATAGTAAGAGAATCTAGCTCTTGGGGCGACATCCGGATCGGAAAGTCGTTCTATGCCGCCACGGCGCATGCCTATGCCCCGCAGGAAGCCTATCGGGGCGGTGACATCTGGCTGCCTCCGACAAGCACCGCGCCCTTGATGGGCGATGCCGGCTATATGGGGTTCCATGCCCTTCTGGGCCGTGCGCTCGGCTTGAAGGCGAGCGGAGATCTCGGCGGTGTCGGCAACGTCGCGGTGCCGGCCGACAGGGATTCGATCGAATACACGGTGATGAGCCAGCGCGCCTATCCCGGCGCGCCGGCCGGCTCGCTGTCATCGGTCGAGGCGAACGGCTTCGCGCAGACCTTCATGGCACTCGACATATTGGCGCTGCAGACGCTCTACGGTGCCGACTACAGCTACAATAGGGGCAACTCGGTCTATACGTGGGATCCGGCCACCGGCGCCCGCTACGTCGATGGCGCGGAGAGGGCGTCGCCGGTCAACCGGATCTTCCATACCATCTGGGACGGTGGCGGCATCGATACCTACGACCTGTCGAACTACACGACGGCGGTCTCGGTAGACCTCGCGCCGGGTGCCTCCAGCCTGCTGTCGCAGGCGCAGCGCGCCTATCTCGGCGACAATGTCTATGCGCGCGGCAACGTCTACAATGCGTATCTGTTCAACGACAATCCGGCCTCGCTGATCGAGAATGCCGTCGGCGGCTCGGCCAACGACACGCTGCGCGGCAATGTCGGCAACAATTTTCTGAATGGGGGCAAGGGCCTCGACACGATGATCGGCCTCACCGGCAATGACGGCTATGTCATCGACAATCTCGGCGACGTGGTCGTCGAGGCGGAGAATGCCGGCACCGACACGATCTATCTGCGGCTGAACGGTTATGCTCTGCCGACCAATGTCGAGAACATCAAGATCGACGAGGGCTACGCCAATATCGAAGCGTGGGGCAACGGCGCCGCCAACCTGATAGCCGGCAACATGCTGGAGAACACGCTCCACGGCGGCGGCGGCGTCGACACGCTCTACGGCATGGAGGGCAATGACCGTCTCGATGGCGGCACCGGAGCCGACATCATGATCGGCGGCGTCGGTGACGATACCTATGTCGTCGACACCCTCTCCGACGTGCTGTTCGAAGGGCGCGAGCAGGGCGTCGATACGGTGTGGACCTCGGTCAATCGCGGCCTCGACAAGGAGTTCGAGAACATCGTGCTCTTCGGCACCGCCACCGATGCCGGGGGAAATGACGACGACAACATCGTGTCCGGCAATGCGCGCGGCAACAACCTCTATGGCGGCGGCGGCTCGGACAGCCTCTACGGCCAGGCCGGCAGCGACCGGCTGTTCGGCGAGGACGGCAACGACTACATGACCGGCGGCACCGGCCGGGACGCCTATTATGGCGGGGCGGGTTACGACTACGCCATCATCGAGAAGGGCGGCGGGGTCGACTATTTCGTCGACTGGAAGGTGTCGGAGGACCGGGTGGCGTTCGACAGCGACATCTTTTCCTCGATCGGCGCGGTGCTGACGGCGGCGTTCCAGAGCGGCACCGACGTGGTGATCTGGGACGGCCATGACGGCATCGTCCTGCAGAACGCCAAGATCGCTGACTTCACGACCAGCAATTTCCTGTTCGTGTAGCAATTATCCGCGCTCCGGCCGGCGCTGTGGTCGTCCGGAAGCGACATTTTGCGTGGGAGCGGCCCGGTTTTATCGCCAGCCCGGGTCGTTCTCATGATCCGACTTTAGCGAAACCTTCATCGCCATTGCCGTAAGCGAGGTAAAGACATCCGCGCTCCGCTACCCGGAATCGATCCATGCACCTCGAACGACGCGTCCTCATCACCGGCGGAGCCGGGTTCCTGGGGTCGCATCTGGCGGAATTCCTGCTCAAGCGGGGATGCCAAGTCCTATGCGTCGACAATTTCTTCACCGGCACCCGGCGCAACATCGAACATCTGATCGGCCATTCCGGCTTCGAACTGCTGCGGCACGACATTGCCCATCCGCTCTTCGTGGAAGTCGACGAGATCTACAATCTCGCCTGCCCGGCCTCGCCGATCCACTACCAGCGCGATCCGGTACAGACCACGAAGACCAGCGTGCTCGGCGCGATCAACATGCTGGGTCTCGCCAAGCGGCTCAATGCCAAGATCCTCCAGGCCTCCACCAGCGAAGTCTATGGCGATCCCCAGGTGCATCCGCAGTCGGAGGACTATTGGGGCAATGTCAATCCGATCGGGCCGCGCTCCTGCTACGATGAGGGCAAGCGCTGCGCCGAGACCCTGTTCTTCGACTACTGGCGCCAGCATCGATTGCAGGTCAAGATCGCGCGGATTTTCAATACCTACGGCCCGCGAACCCATCCCAATGACGGGCGGGTGGTGTCGAGTTTCATCGTGCAGGCCCTGCTGAATCGGGATATTACAGTCCATGGTAGTGGCGAGCAGACGCGTTCTTTTTGCTATGTTGATGATATGATTGATGGTTTGATCAAGCTTATGGAAAGTCCGGCACAGGTGACGGGGCCGATCAATCTCGGAAACCCCAGCGAGTTCACCATTCTGGAACTGGCCAACCTGGTCATTGATCTTGTCGGATCGCGCTCGAAGATCGTGTTCAAGCCGCTGCCGGAGGATGATCCGCGCCAGCGCCGGCCGGATGTGGCGCGGGCGCGCCAGCAACTCGGCTGGCAGGCGGTGACACCGCTGCGTGAAGGCCTGAAGCGGACCATCCCCTATTTCGAGGCGTTGGTTTCGCAAGGACTGGTGCAGCGTGTTATCGCTGTCTGAGCGGAAACGGCGATGGGGGCGGTGACATTGGAACGAAAGTGGTGATGGCGGAACGAATCCTGGTGGTCGGTGGGGCCGGCTATATCGGCGCCCATACCTGCAAGGCGCTCGCGCAAGCCGGCTTCCTGCCGGTGACCTTCGACAATCTCTCCACCGGCCACCGCGATTTCGTGCGCTGGGGGCCACTGGTCGAGGGCGATATCCACGATGCTGCCGCCGTGGCCGCCGCCGTGCGCGAGCATGGCGTGGTGGCCGCCATCCATTTCGCCGCCTCCGCCTATGTCGGCGAATCGATGGTCGACCCGGCCAAATATTACGAGAACAACGTCGTCGGCTCGCTGTCGCTGCTGAACGGGCTGCGCGCCGCCGGCTGCGACAAGCTGGTGTTCTCCTCGACCTGCGCCGTCTACGGCCAGCCCGAGCACATGCCGATCGACGAAAGCGTGCCGACCGTGCCGGTCAATCCGTACGGCCAGACCAAGCGCATGGTCGAGCACATGCTCGACGATTTCGGCATGGCCTACGGCCTGAAATCGGTGGTGCTGCGCTATTTCAACGCCTGCGGCGCCGATGCGGACGGCGATCTCGGCGAACTGCGCGATCCCGAAACCCACATCATCCCGCGCGCGCTGATGACGCTGCAGGGCTATATCGACGATTTCAGCGTGTTCGGCGCCGACTTCCCCACGCCGGACGGCACCGCGGTGCGCGACTACATCCATGTCGACGATCTGGCCGATGCCCATGTGCTGGCCTTGCACCGCCTGCTGCGCGGTGAGCCGGGCGGCACCTTCAACCTCGGCACCGGCGAGGGCTATTCGATCCGGCAGGTGCTGACGGTGATCGAGGAGGTGACCGGCCTGAAGCTGCCGGAGGTCGTCGGCGACCGGCGACCCGGCGACCCGGACATCCTGGTGGCCAATCCGGCACGGGCGCGCGAGGAACTCGGCTTCGAGACCCGACGTTCGGACCTGCGGCAGATCATCGAGACCGCCTGGCAGTGGCACCTGCGCGCCCATCCCCGGCGCAACGCACCCGTCGAGGCGGCGTCGGCTCTCGCCGCGGATGCTCTCGCCGTCAATGCCGCGAGACGGTGACCGTGCATCCCGCGGGAGAACCAGCCATGCGCCATCTCGCCGAAACCGGCCAGGAAGTGCCGACGCCGCTGCCCGCGCTGGCCAGCCGGCGCCAGCCGGGTTCGACCTGGACCGACGTGCTGGCCCTGCACCTCGAAGCGCGTCGTAACTGGCGCGAGCTGGCCGAGACCGCCGGCGATGGCGAGGACGCGCCCAACGAGGTGGATGTGTTCCTCATCGGCATCATCGCCCGTTTCGCCGGCGTCAGACGGGTGCTGGTCGCCTCCGCCGAGCTGGCGCGCCGGCTCGATCACTGCCGCGCCGATCCGGCTTTCGTCTTCGTGGCCGCCATGGACGAGGCGCCATCTCATGGTGCGATCTCCGGCGAGGTGTGGCTCTACCCGGTGACGGCGATCGAGCAGGCCGAACGGGCCGCCGCCGTCGGGGCTGTCGTGCTGGTGCACGGTGTCGGGCGTGACTGGCAGCCGCCACTGGCGTCGGCGGGCGTCGAGAGCGTGCGCCGCCGGCCGCTGGCGGGGCTGTCGCCGGCGCTCTGGAAGTCGTCGCTGCTGCTGCTCGCCGCCGAGAGGGCGTGCGCCGAGCGCGACCGCCTGCTGGGGCAGGTCACCACCCTATTGGCCGATCGCGCCATCGACCCGTTCTTCCTCCTGGGCCAGATCCAGGAATTGCGGGCCGCCGCCCGCCGGCCGGAGGCCGCGCCCGACGATGTCGACGCGCTCAAGACGCGCGTGGCCGAACTGGAGCTGGAGGTGAGTCGGCTGCGGCGCTACGCGCTGATGCAGCAGGAGAGCCTTGCGCGCCTCGGCGCCGCCGAACATCCGTAGCGGGTGCGGCGGCATGCTTCCGATCATCGCTCCCCTCGGCCTCAACTGGTTCTATGAGGATATCGCGACCAATCTGGCGCAGGACCTGACGGCGTTCGGGCTGCCGGCCATGGCGCGGTCCTCCCATGATGTCGATGCGCTCGGCACGCAGGCCGGCGGCACGGTGCTGATCGTCAACTATTCCGAATGCCTGATCGCGGCAGAGCGGGCGGCGCGGCGTGGCGAACTGGTCGCAGCGCTCGACGCCTTCGAGCATCGGATCCTCGTCAATTACGACACCATCTACTCGCACTGGTTCGGCAACCAGTTCCCGTCGGATGCGCCGCCGATCACCGCCATCGCCGACCTGACGATGATGCGGCAGGTGGAGGCGCCCCTCGTCCGGGGCGTGCCCTATAAATGGGTGCCGGAGGCGTTTTCGGACCGCGAGCGCGCGACGGTCCGCCCCTGGGAGGCCGCCCGCCCGCTGCCCTGGGCCATGCTCGGCCATGCCACCGCCGACCGGGCCGCCTTCCTGTCCGCCGCGATGGCGGCGCTGGGCAGCGACGGCTTCGCCTTCCTGCCTCCGCACCGGCCGTTCGACCGCCGCTCCGGCTTCGAGGCGGCGGAGATCGCGCGGGTGCTCGGCCGCGCCGACCTCTATCTGTGGAGCAGCCATCACAATTTCCCCTATCACGAGGGGTTCCGGGCGCTGCATGCCGTCGCCGCCGGCGCGGTGCCGGCCAAGGTCGATCCGCTGAATGCCGGCCATTTCGCCGATGTCCCGTGGGTCTATCCGAATCTCGAGGCGGTGCGGGAGGCGCGCGAGCGGCTAGGGCTGGCCGGGCTCTACCGGCAGGCCTTCGATTTCATCGAGGGGCATGGCCGGCTGGCCGCCAATGTCGCCGAGGCGATCGCGCCCTGGTACCCGGCGGCGCGCGCCCTGCTGAGCGGCGGTCGCCGGCTGGAGGTCGTGCAATGACCGGCGGGCGCAACCCTCACGGCGTGTCGATCTGCATTCCGAACTGGAACCACCGCAATTATCTCGGCCGGTCCGTCGGCAGCGCGCTGCGGGCGGCCGAGGCGCTGAAGGCCCGGGGCGTCGGCTGCCAGGTCATCGTGGTGGACGATTATTCGCGCGACGGCTCGCAGCGCCTGCTGGCGTCGATGGCGCTGGCCGACCGGCTGGGCGTGCTCGACCCCATCCTCGCCACCGAGAATGAGGGGCTGGCGGCGACGCGCAACCGCGCGATGCGCAACGCGCGCTACAAGTATGTCTGCTTCATGGACGCCGACAACGAGCTGGTGCCGGACAATCTCCAGCATTTCTGGCGTGCGGCGCGCGACACCGGCGCGGCGGTCACCTACGGCAATCTGGTGATGCACAATGGCGAGCGTTCGATCGGCCTCCTGTCGAACGATTTCGTCGACGAGCGCATCTACGACATGAACTATATCGACGCCTTCTCGCTGGTCGATGCCGACCAGGTGGAGGAGCTGGGCGGCTATTACGGCAAGCATGCCGCCGCGCATGAAGACTGGGAGCTGCTGCTGCATCTGTGCGCGGAGGACCGGCTGCTGGTCTTCGTGCCGATGGTCCTCGGCTATTATCACGTCGCGCCCCTGTCGATGATCCAGACCACCGCCTTCGATCACTCGAAGATGCGGCGCGTCTATGCCCAGCGCAAAAGCGGCCTGCCCCTTGGCTTTGACGGGCGGCGTATCTATCATCCCGACATAGGCTGGCTGTAGCGCGGCACCAGCGAGGGCGACGACGATCCGGGTGTGACGATCGGGAACGAGTTGGCGCGTCATGGGCCGCTCAAGACAGCCGTGTTGCGTATCACTGGACAGGCCGACGTCATGCGCGAAACGACTGGCGAGTGCGAGCGCATCGAGCCGAACACCGTGTCCGGTGCACGGTTGCTCTCGGTGCTCGACACGGCGGCGGATGGCATCATCGTCATCGACGAGCGCGGCCGCATCCTGGTGTTCAACAAGGCCTGCGAGAAGATGTTCGGCTTCCCGGCCACGCAGGTGATCGGCCAGAACGTCAAGGTGGTGATGCCCACCGAATATGCCGCCGACCACGACGAATATATCGGCAGCTATATCCGCACCGGCGAGAGGAAGATCATCGGCATCGGCCGCGAGGTGCATGGGCGCCATGCCGACGGCACCGTGTTCCCGCTGGAACTGTCGGTGGGCGAGGCGCAGACGCCGGAGGGGCGCCAGTTCATCGGCATCCTGCGCGACCTGCGCCCGCGCAAGGAGGGCGAGCAGCGCCTCGCCGAATTGCAGAGCGAGCTGGTGCATCTCGCCCGCGTCTCCGCCATCGACGAGATGGGCGCGGCGATCGCCCACGAACTCAACCAGCCGCTCACCGCCCTGATGCTCTATCTGCAGGCGATCCGTCGCGCCCATGCCAAGGGCGTCAACCTCAGCGTCTCGGTCGGCGACATTCTCGACAAGGCGACCGGCGAGGCCGAGCGCGCCGGCCATATCATCCAGCGCATGCGGCAATTCGTGGAGAAGCGCGACCCGGTGCGCCAGCTGCGCGCGCTCGATCCGCTGGTGGACGACGCGATCGAGCTGACCCTGCTCGGCCAGCGCCACCGCATCGCCATCGGCCGCGAGCAGCAGGACGGCCTGCCGCAGGTGCTGGTCGATCCGGTGCAGATCCAGCAGATCATCGTCAACCTGGTGCGCAACGCCATCGAGGCGGCGGCGCAGGCGCGGCGTCCGGCCATTCGTATCGCGACCTCCCGGACCGCCAGCCATGTGATGCTGGAGGTTTCGGACAACGGACCGGGTATTTCGCCCGACGCACTGCCGAAGCTGTTCCAGGCCTTCGCTAGTTCAAAACGTCGCGGCATGGGGCTCGGGCTTGCGATTTCCCGGACGATCGCCCAGAACCACGGCGGCGATCTGGTCGTCGATCCCGGTGGCGATGGGCGCGGCGCCTGCTTCGCCCTGTCGCTGCCGATCTGGGCCGACAGCCGCGGAACCAACGCCGATCAGGGAGGGCAGCCGCATGGCCGGGCTGGGTGACATCTTTGTCGTCGACGATGATCCGGCGATCCGCGACGCCCTTTCGCTGGTGATGAGCCTCGAGGGCTATCACGTGCGCAGCTTCTCCGACGGCGCCGCCTTCCTCGCCATCGCCCGGCAGAACGTGCCGGCCTGCGTCATCCTCGACGTGCACATGCCCGGCCGCTCCGGCCTCGACATATTGAAGGAGCTGGAGGCCGACCGCTATCCGGCGCCGATCTTCATCATCTCCGGCCAGGGCGACATCCCGATGGCGGTCGATGCCATCCGCCATGGCGCGCTCGACTTCATCGAGAAGCCGTTCGACGCCGACACGGTGGTGGAGCGGGTGCGCGAGGCGATCGCCGCGCAGGCGCAGCGCGCCGGCAACGGCTCGGGCGACCTGCTGACCGCGCATTTCCCCGGCCACGGCCTGCTGACCCCGCGCGAGCGCGAGGTGCTGGTGCAGATCGCCAACGGTGCCTCCAACAAGGAGGCCGGCCGCAAGCTCGGCATTTCGCCGCGCACCATCGAGGTGCACCGAGCCCGCATCATGGAGAAGCTCGGCGCCAAGAATGCCGCCGACCTCGTGCGCATCGTGCTCAAGGACGGACGCGCCTGACGCGCCCGTCCACACTGCCGGCCGACTGGCCTGCTGCGCATTCCTACGAATTGCCGCCATCGGTTGCCTTCGCCACCTTCGGGGAAAAGCGGGAGGCACGGCGGTGCGAATTCACGTGCTCGAGGACGATGGCGGGGTGAGCGATTCGCTCAGCTTCGCCCTGAACAACCTCGGCTACGACGTGGTCTTCCATAAGACGGCCGAGAGCTTCTTCTCGCAGTCGCCGCCTGCTGCCGGCGACGTGGTGCTGGTGGATCTCAGCCTGCCGGGCATAACCGGCGGCCAGGCGGTGCGCTGGCTGCAGGGCCTCGCCCATCCCCCGCAAGTGGTGGTGGTGACCGGCCAGTCCCAGACGGTGATCGATCACCAGCTGCGCGGCCTCGCGCCGCTCAGGGTGGTGCGCAAGCCGCTGGATTTCGAGGCGCTGGTGGCGGCGCTGCCGGATGCCTGACGCCGAGCGCGGCATTCCCGACGTTTCGCGCTTCCGCAGTTTCCCTTGCGCAGTTTCCCTTACGCAGCCGCCCCAACTGTGCGGCGCAACATTCGTCCGTATGGTCTGCCACACAGCGTAACGGAGGCTTCCATGCGACAGGCAATCGAGGATCGGATCGGCGCCAGCCACGGGCCTTCGCACGGCACCGCCGCCGAGCCCGGCCGCACGCTGTCCGACGCGCCGACCCCGGGTCTCCGGGTCGGGCCGCACGCGGTCCTGCTGCACGAGGGCGATCCGGCCCGCCGCATCATGGAACTGGTCGAGGGGGCGGTGATGCTCACCAAGCTGCTGCCCGACGGCCGCCGCCAGGTGGTGGAACTGCTCGGCCCCGGCGATGTGTTCGGCCTCGCCTGCGGCGACGTCTATGTCTGTTCCGCCGAGACGCTCACCGCCAGCGTGGTGGTCGCGCATGAGCGCGGCGCGCTGGAGCGTGACGGCGCGCTCGCCGCCCGGCTGCTGCGCTGCTTCGAGAGCCAGCTCTGCACCCTGCACGCGCATGCGCTGGTGCTCGGGCGCATGTCGGCGCTGGAGCGCGTCGCCTTCTTCCTGCTGCGGCTGATGCCGGAAGGTCGTCAGGAGGAGCGGCGCGACACGCGGCTGGACGGCTCCGTGCATATCGCCATGACCCGGCAGGAGATCGCCGATTTCCTCGGCCTGACGCTGGAGACCGTGAGCCGGGCGTTCTCCGAACTGAAGCGTCGCGGGCTGGTCGCGCTGCTGCGCGCCGACGAGGTGCGCATCCGCGACCGCGACAGCATGGAGCGGCTGGCCGGCGCCGCCTGAGATCGACGGAATACGCCGGAGGGGGACAAACAAGAACAAGTTCATCCGGTCGTGCGGCGCGAGGCGTTTGCCCCATTACGCTCTCGGCGCCGCTCCTTCACACGCCCCGTGGCTTGCCGCGGGGCGTTTTGTTTCAGTGGCCGGTACCGGTCACACCGCCACCGAGTGCCGCGCGGCCCCCTGTTGCAGCCGGGCGTCGAGCGCGGCGGCGGCGAGGCGCACGAAGGGGCGCCCGCTCGCGGTGACCTCGACATGGCCGCCCTCGATGCGGATCAGCCCGTCCGCCGCCAGCGGGGCGAGGCGCGGCGCGGCTTCGCTCAGGATCTCCTCGTCGAGATCCACCGCGAAGTCGCACATCAGCCGCTCGATGAGCCGGCCGCGCCGGATGTCGTCACGGGTGAAGGCGACGCCGCGCACCGTGGCAAAATGGCCGGCATCGAGCGCGCGGATATAGCCGTGCGAATCGGCGGTGTTCTGGGTGAAGCCCTGCGGGAAGCGGCTGATCGCCGAGGCGCCGAGCCCGATGAGCGCATCCGCCTGATCGACGGTGTAGCCCTGGAAATTGCGCCGCAGCCGGCCCTCGCGCGCCGCTACCGCCATCGGGTCGTCTGGCCTCGCGAAATGGTCGAGGCCGATGGCGACATAGCCGAGTGCGACCAGCGCCTCGCGCGCGGCCTCCGCCTGTTCCAGCCGCTCGGCGGCGCCGGGCAGGGCGCTCTGGTCGATCAGGCGCTGATTCGGCCGCACCCACGGCACATGCGCATAGCCGAACAGCGCGAGGCGGTCGGGCCGCAGCTGTGCTGCCATGTGGGCGGTGCGGCGCACGTCGCGCGCGGTCTGGCGCGGCAGGCCGTACATCAGGTCGAGATTGACGGCGGCGACGCCGGCCTCGCGGATCAGCGTCACCGCACGCTCGACGGTGCCGAAGGGCTGCACGCGGCCGATGGCGCTCTGCACATGGGCGGAAAAATCCTGCACGCCAAAGCTGACTCGGTCGACGCCGATGGCGGCGAGGGCATCGGCCAGCGCCTCGTCGGTCTCGCGCGGGTCGAGCTCGATGGCGTGTTCGGCCAGCGGGTCGAGGTCGAACGCCTCGGCGAGGCGGGCATGCAGCCGGCGCAGGGCATCCGGGCCGATGAGGCTGGGCGTGCCGCCGCCCCAGGCGATGTGGGTCACCGGCCGGCCGCCGGCCTCGACCGCCGTCAGGGCGATCTCGCGCTCCAGCCGCGCGACATAGGCCGCGACCGGACTGGCCCGTCGCGTCGCCTTGGTGGTGCAGCCGCAATAGAAGCAGAGCGCCGAGCAGAACGGCACATGCAGATAGAGCGACAGGCTGGCGCCGGGCGCCAGCGCCGCGAGCCATTGCGCATGCTGGCCGGTACCGATCTCCGCGCTGAAATGCGGCGCGGTCGGGTAGGAGGTGTAGCGCGGCACGGCGCGCTCGGCATGAAAAAGGGCGGAACTGGTCATGTGTGGAAATTGACCTTCGCGGGCGGGAGGCGCATTGATCCGGAACAAACGAAATAGCCGTTCATGCCGCATCCGCATTCTTCCGAATCCCGTCGCGCGCGTCTGCGCGGATATGCCCGACTTGCCGGAACGCTGGCGCTGGCCTTTGCCGGCGGTGGGCTGTTCGCGTTTCTCGGCATGCCCGCCGGCTGGCTGTCCGGCGCGCTGGTGGCCTGCGCCATCGCCTCGCTGGCCGGGGCGCCGATCGGCATCGGCCGACGGGTACGCGACGTCACCTTCGTGCTGCTCGGCACCTCCATGGGCTCGGCGGTGTCGCCGGAGACGCTGCGGGGCATCGCCACCTGGCCGGCCACCATGACGATCCTTATGGTCTCGCTGCCGGCGATGATGCTGGCGGTCGGGTTCTATCTCGAGAAGATCGCCAAATGGGACCGGCGCAGCGCCTTCTTCGCCGCCGCGCCGGGGGCGCTGTCCGCCGTGCTGATCATGGCCGAGACCTCGGGCGCCGATGTGCGCCGGGTGGTGTTCGGCCAGTCGCTGCGGCTGTTCGTGCTGGTGGCGCTGCTGCCGGCGGCGATGGGCGGGCTGGGGCACCAGCCGGCCGGCACGCTGCCGATCAATCCGGTGGCGCCCGATCTCTACAACCTGCTGCTGTCGCTCGGTGCCGGCGCGCTCGGCGGCTTTCTGTTCGAGCGGGCGCGGTTTCCCGGCGGCGCCATGGTCGGCGCCATGCTGACCAGCGGCGTGCTGCACGGCTCCGGCTTCGTCGAGGGGCGGCTGCCCGACCTCCTGCTGATCGTCTGCTTCGTCGTCCTCGGCGCCAATTCCGGCGCGCGCTTCGCCGGCACCTCGATGGCGACGCTGCGGCGCTTCTTCGTCGACGGGCTGGTGGCGCTGACGGTGGCGGTGAGTGTCGCCTTCCTCTTCGCGCTGCTGGCGGCGTGGGTTTCCGGCGAGGCGCTGCCCAAAGTGTTCCTCGCCTATGTGCCGGGCGCGCTGGAGGCGATGACCATCATGGCCTTCGTGCTGGGCGTCGATCCGGCCTTCGTCGCCGCGCACCATCTGGCACGCTTCGTCGGGCTGTCGCTGTGCCTGCCGCTGGTCGTGCGCTTCGTGTTCGGGCCGTCGGCAGTGCCGAAGCCCGGCACCGCCGATCCCGATGCCGAGCCGAAGGACTGACGGGCCGTCGGTTTCGCGGCGGCGGGTGCCTTATTCCGCGGCTTCGGCGCGGGCGACGAAGTCGAGCCCGAGCTTCGTCCACACATCGACCATCGCGGTGACGAGCTGCTCGACGAGGGCGTCGTCGTGCAGCGGGCCGGGGGTGATGCGCAGCCGCTCGGTGCCGCGCGGCACGGTCGGGTAGTTGATCGGCTGGATGTAGATGCCGTGCTCGGCGAGCAGCATGTCGCTCGCCGCCTTGCACAATTCGGCATTGCCGACCATCACCGGCACGATGTGGGTATCGGTGTCGAGCTGCGGCAGGCCGGCGGCCTCGAAGGCATTCTTCACCTTGGCCACCTGCTCCTGCTGGCGGGCGCGCTCGGCGCTGGACGCCTTGAGGTGGCGCACCGAGGCGGCAGCCGCGGCGGCGACCGCCGGCGGCAGCGCGGTGGTGAAGATGAAGCCCGGCGCATAGGAGCGCACCGCGTCGATCACCGCGCGCTTGCCGGTGATGTAGCCGCCGACCACGCCGAACGCCTTGCCGAGCGTGCCCTCGATGACGTCGACCCGGTGCATCACCCCGTCGCGCTCGGCGACGCCGGCGCCGCGCGGGCCGTACATGCCGACCGCATGCACCTCGTCGAGATAGGTCATGGCGCCGTATTTCTCGGCGAGGTCACAGATGGCCGCGATGGGGGCGACATCGCCATCCATCGAATAGATGCTCTCGAACACGACGAGCTTGGGCCGTTCGCCGGCGGCGATCAGCAGCTCTTCCAGATGCGCGAGGTCGTTGTGGCGGAACACCGCCTTGTCGCGCCCGGCATGCCGCACGCCCTCGATCATCGAGTTGTGGTTGAGGGCGTCGGAGAGGATCAGACAATCCGGGATCAGCCGGGCGATCGTCGAGATGCCGGTCTCGTTGGAGATGTAGCCGGAGGTGAAGACGAGGCCGGCCTGCTTGCCATGCAGGTCGGCGAGCTCGCGCTCCAACTCGACGATGGCGTGGCTGTTACCGGAAATGTTGCGGGTGCCGCCGGCGCCGGCGCCGACCGTGCGGGCGGAGGCGCACATCGCCTCGATGACGCTCGCGTGGCAACCCATGCCGAGATAGTCGTTGGAACACCAGATGACGATGTCGCGGGCACCATTCGGCGAATGCCAAGTCGCGCGGGGGAAGCGGGCGACGTCGCGCTCGATCTCGGCGAAGGTGCGATAGCGCCGCTCGCTCTTCAGCGTGTCGACGGCGGCCTCGAAAATCCCGGTGTAATCCATCAGTGCATCCACTCTGCTTCGCCGGGCGGTGGCGGCCGGGGATTCCGGCCGCCCCCTTCCCATGCGGGCGTCGAGGGCACCATGAACTTCAGAAAGGTTCCGATCAACCTGTCAAAATGCCCACGCGGCGATCGAACGCGTGGCATTGCGACACGTCGATGTCACGACTGCGCGAGCGCGCGGCACCGCGCCGATGCTCACGTCTCGGTCAGCTTGCGCACGTCCGCCAGCGGCAGCGGGCGCAGGCCCTTGCCGTCGAAATAGACGAAGCGCAGCTGCTGGCGGCGCGACACCATGGCTTTCGGCAACGGATCGTAGCGGAAGCTGCCGCCGCCCAGATGCGGCATCACCGCCCCGACATCGGTGGCGGCGTTGCTCTCGACACGCAACAGGCTGACGCGGGCGCCGTCCTCGGTGATGGCGTCGAACGGCACGCGGGCGAGGCGCAGGAAGCTGGTCGGGTCGGAAGCGGCCGCGAAGCCCTCGACGAAGGCCTGCTCGACGAGGTCGAGATCCGGCTCCTCGTGATGGTGCTCCTCCGGCGGCGGCGCATCGGGCAGGTGCGGCGTCTGCCACTGGGCGACGTGCGAGGGGCCGTGGCCGTGATTGTGGCCGGAGGCGTGGGAGTGGGAATGGCTGTGAGCGTGCCCGTGGGAATGGCCGCCGGCGCCGTGGTCGTGATGATGGTCGTGATCGTGGCCGCGATGCATGACTGATTTCCTTTTGTTTCCCTCTCCCCGCCCGAACCCGGCCGTTGCCGCGTTCGGTTCTGGCGAGGCCTAAGCCGGAAACATCCGGCTTAGGCGGAGAGGTGGCCCGCGCAGCGGGTCGGTGCGGTGCGGCGCGTTTGCGGAAGGTCGAGGACCCCTCACCCCACCCCTCTCCGCCGACTTCGGATGCATCCGAAGTCGGCCACTCTGAGTGCGAAATTCGGCAGCAGCCGAGTTCCGTGTGGGGAGAAGGAGCTTTCCAGCGTGCGTGCCGCTCCGAGGAGGGGGGAGGGTTCGCTCAGAAGCTCACCGGCTTGTCGATGATGTGCTTGTGCGAGCCGAGCTTGCCATGCGCCAGCATCGAGCCCAGCGCCTCGACCACCACGCGGGTGCCGAACAGCGCGGTGATGTCGGAGGTGTCGTAGGGCGGCGAGACCTCAACCACTTCCAGCCCGCACAGGCCTTCGGCGGCGACGAGGCCGAGGATCTTCAGCGCCTCGCGCGGCAGGAAGCCGCCCGGCTCCGGCCAGCCGGTGCCCGGCACGAAGCCGCAATCGATGCTGTCGACGTCGAAGGAGATGTAGACCGCGTCGGCGTCCTTCCAGGCGAGCTCGAGCGCGATCTCGGCGGTCTTCTCCAACCCGATCTTCTCGATGTCGTCGATGGTCAGCACGTTGGTGCCGCGCTTGCGGGCTTCCTGCACGCCGTAGCGCGGAACCTGCCAGCCGCCGATGCCGAGCTGCACGAGGTTCTTCGGCGAGACGTTCGGCAGGTTGGTCGCCCAGTACCACGGCGTGGTGTGCATCCGCTCGTCGAGATCCTTCTCCTGGATGTCGATGTGGCGGTCGAAATGGATGATGCCGATACGCTTCGAGGTACATTCGGCGATGCCGCGCACGCAGGGAAAGCCGATCGAGTGGTCGCCACCCAGCATGATCGGCAGCGCGCCGGAGGAGAAGACGTGGCTGACGCCCTTGGAGATCTGGTCGAAGCTCTTCTCCAGATTGGCGGGGATGGTGAACACGTCGCCGACGTCGCACAGCGTCATCTGCTCGCGCAGGTCGACGCCGAGCTCATAGTTGTAGGGTGTGTACAGCGCCGAGATGCGGCGGATGCCCTGCGGCCCGAAGCGGGTGCCGGGGCGGTAAGTCGTTCCCGAGTCGAACGGAATGCCCAGCACGGCGGCATCGTATTTGCCGACATCGCGGACGTTCTCGACGTAAGGGGCCTTCATGAAGGTGTTGATGCCGGCGAAATGCGGCAGCTCGCCGCGCGCGAAGGTCGGGATCGACTTGTCGTTGATCGAATCGGCGCCGGGCAGGCCCATGTCGAGGGCCCATTTCTGCTCCTTGCGCCAGCCGTCCTCGGAGAGCTTCTCCTCGGATTCCAGCGCCTTCCAGCCCTGCATCCCCTTGATCTCGAAATTGGGATGGTGGCGGCGGCGGCGGGCCGGTGCCGGGGCAAGGCCGGCGAAACGGGTCGAACGGGTGGGATGGGAACGCATCAGGTTCTCTCCTTGCGATCAGTCCTTGCGACCGGTCCTGGAGAACCCTTCGGGATGAGCCGGAGGGTCACGCCGCGAACCGCTCGCGCGAGCCTCCCGGGCTTTTATCCCGCCGTGGACCCGGCGAATGTGGTGGAACGAGGTTCCCCGCCGGGCTGTCCCTCTCGGCCCAGACGCATCGCGAACGATGCCGGAACCCTAGGGACACTGAAACGATATCCGGGGTCGCGGCGGATCGGAAGCCCTGATTTGCCGAACCGGCCGGAAGCGGCGCGTGTTTTCGCGGTAAGCTGGATCGGTATGTCGTTTGGGTTGGAAACGGAGTTCCGCGCATGCTCAGGCTCGACCACCTCACCGTCATCGCGCCGACTTTGAGCGAGGGGGTTGCGCATGTCCGGGACTGCCTCGGCCTCGACGTGCCGTTCGGGACTCGTCACCACTACATGGGAACCCACAATCACCGGCTTCAGCTCGGCAACGCGATCTATCTGGAGATCGTCGCGCTCGATCCGGCGGGGACAGATCCCGGCCGGGCACGCTGGTTCGGTCTCGACAATCAGGAACAGGTCCGGTCGGACTGGAACGAGGGCCGTCGCCTGAGAGGGTGGGTGGCAAACACCGATGTCATCGATCCCGTTGTGGCGGCATATGGCACGATGTTCGGCGACAAGGTTTCGCTTCCTGCGGAAAGCCCGACCTTCGATTTCACCATCCCGTCCGATGGCTCGCTTCCCCTTGGCGGCGCGCTTCCCTCCATCATCGACCACAGGGGCGATACGGCCTACATCGCCTCGATCCCGGATCTGGAGGCGCGCCTGACATCCTTCACGCTCGACCACCCGGATCCCGCCGCCATCGCGACGCTCCACCGCGAACTCGCCATCGAGCCGAGGCTGGAGATCGTCCGCGGCCGCGACATTCGCTATCGGGCGCTGATCCAGACGCCGGGCGGATTGAAGGAACTGACCTGACCGCGACCGCCCGGCGACAAATGCATTGAATCGTCATCCCGGCCGACGCAGGCGGCGTGGCCGGGATGACGGGCAGGTGCGGGTGAGGCGATCAGATGACGCCGGACAGCAGGCCGAGGCCGGCTACCGCCACCACGGCGCCGAGCGCCTGGGTGAGGCGCGGCGCGCGGGCTTCGCCGAGCTTGCCGACGGCGAGGCCGAGGCCGACGCCGACAAAATGCAGCGCCGCCGTGGCGAGCATGAAGCCGGCGGCATAGGCGAGGCCGGAGGCGTCGGCCGGCATTTCGGTGCCGTGGGCGTGGCCGTGGAACACGGCGAAGAAGCCGACCAGCGCCATGGCGACGCCGAGCGGCGCGTTCTTCCAGCCCATGGCGACCACGAGGCCGAGCGCCACGATGGAGCCGAGGATGCCGAACTCGACGAAGGGCAGGCCGATGCCGGCCATGCCGAGCGCGCCGCCGACCGCCATCAGCGCCACGAAGGTCGCCGGCACCGCCCAGATGGCGCGGCCGCCGAGCTGGGCGGCGAAGATGCCGACCGCCACCATGGCCAGCACGTGGTCGAGGCCGCCGATCGGGTGGGCGAAGCCGTGCACGAGGCCGGCGGCGCCTTCATGGCCGGGATGGGCGAAGGCGAGGGCGGGAGACAGCGCGAAGACGGCGGTAAGCGCGGCGCGGCGCAGCTGGGACGAAACGGCGTTCGACATGACAACCCCTGTGGAACAGGCAGGCCGCCTTCGGGAAAGACCCGGTGCGCGAGAATCCCGGTGCGTACGTCTGCGTATGATGATTTGACCAAATCAGCATACGTCCGGGGTAGTGCGGGTCAATCAGCTTTTTGCGAGCGCGAAGACTTTTTCACCGGGAGTGAACATGGTCGTGCGGGTGCCCGTGACCATGCTCATGCCCGTGCCCCTGCGCGGACGCTTCCTCGCCGGCCGGTACCAGATGCAAATTGCCGTAGCGCACGCCGCGCTGGGTGACGACGGTGTCGGCCAGCTGCTTCACCTCATCCGCCGGCCCGCGCAGCACCGAGACCTCGAGGCAGGTGCCGTGGTCGAGATGTACGTGCAGCGAGGCGACGGTGAGATCGTGATGCCCGTGCTGCACCTGGGTGAGGCGGCGCGCCAGCTCGCGCTTCTCGTGATCATAGACATAGCTCAGCGTGGCGATGCAGGGCTGCCTGTTCGCGTCCTCGTCGGCCGCCGGCGCCTCCTCCATGCCGAGCGCGGTGCGCAGCGCATCGCGGATCGCCTCGGAGCGGTTCTCATAACCGCGTCGCGCGGCATGGGCGTCGAGGGCGGCGAGCAGCGCGTCGTCGATGGTCACGGTCACGCGCTGCATGGTTCCCTCGCTCTGGAGCGTTCACTTGGTGCCGAAGATGCGGTCTCCGGCGTCGCCGATACCCGGCACGATATAGCCGTGGTCGTTGAGATGGCTGTCAACCGCCGCCGTGTAGACCGGCACGTCGGGATGCGCCTCGTGGAACACCTTCAGCCCTTCCGGCGCGGCGATGAGGCAGACGAACTTGATCGACTGGCAGCCGGCGGCCTTCACCTGGTCGACCGCCGCCGCCGCCGAATTGCCGGTGGCCAGCATCGGATCGAGCACGATGGCGGTGCGCTCGGAAATGTCGCGCGGCAGCTTGAGATAATATTCCACCGCCTGCAGCGACACCGGGTCGCGGTAGAGGCCGACATGGCCGACGCGGGCGGCGGGCAGGATTTCCAGCATGCCTTCGAGGATGCCGCCGCCGGCGCGCAGCACGGAGACGAGGCAGAGCTTCTTGCCGGACAGGATCGGCGCCTGCATCGTCGTCAGCGGCGTCTCGATCTCGGTCATCTCCAGCGGCATGTCGCGCGTCACCTCATAGGCGAGCAGCATGCTGATCTCGCGCAAGAGCAGCCGGAACTCGTTGGCCGGCGTGCGCGAGCGGCGCATCAGCGTCAGCTTGTGCTGGATCAGCGGATGATCGACCACGACGGTGGAGGGCGGGGCGGTGACGGGCGCGGTGTCGGTCGTGGTCATGGGACGCTCGCTGAAGGCGGGGTGGGAGGCGGGACAGAGTCCCACAAGCTAGCGGAAACGCGAAGGGCGATACATTCCGCCGATACAAATTTCGGACCAGTCCGTCCGAAAATTTTCGCCTCCCGCCACCTACCCCCTTGCAGAACGTCACATAACGCGCTCACATTCAGTGCTTCCCGAGGACCGGCCGCCAAGGCCGGGCGAGAAGCGAGCCCATCATGTCCGTCACTACCGGTTCCGGCGGTCGTTCCCGCAATCACATCGTCCTCACCTCCCATGGCGCGCCGACCGGCGTGTCCGCGAGCGCGCCGGTGCTCGACTGGGGCGCGCCGACGGCGCTCCAGCGCGGCCCGGTGGTCGCCACCCTCACCGATTCCAAGCGACGCAACGCCATCGGCACGCATGGCGGCGGCTACTCGGTGTATCGCGCGCTCGCCATCGCCGCCGGGGCACTGCCGGCCGACTTCAAGGCCGACCTCACCAATACCGCGCCGTCCGACCTGATCGGACCGCACCCGCAATGGGCGGACCCGACCAAGATCGTCTCCATCGATCCCTATGGCCACATGGTCGGCGAAGCCTTCGCCGACCTCATCGCCGAGGGCGTCGACGTGCGCCCGACCATCGCCATCACCCGCGCCCATATCGACATGCCGGAGATCCGCGACGCCATCCGCGCCGGACGGCTGAAGATCGACGGCGACATCATCGGCCCCAAGGGCGACGTGCGCGTCACCAAGGCGGCGATCGATCCCGTCTGGTACCTGCCCGGCATCGCCCAGCGCTTCGGCATGGGCGAGGGCCAGCTGCGCCGGGCGCTGTTCGAATATACCGGCGGCATGTTCCCCGAACTGGTCACACGTGGCGACCTGAAGGTGTTCCTGCCGCCGATCGGCGGCATGACGCTCTACATGTTCGGCGATCCCTCGAAGATCGGCGACGGGGTGACCCCGATTGCCTGCCGCGTGCATGACGAGTGCAACGGCTCCGACGTGTTCTCCTCCGACATCTGCACCTGCCGGCCCTATCTCGCCCATGGCATCGAATTGTGCGTGGAGATGGCGCAGAAGGGCGGCACCGGCCTCGTGGTCTACAACCGCAAGGAAGGCCGGGCGCTCGGCGAGGTGACCAAGTTCCTCGTCTACAACGCACGCAAGCGGCAGGAGGGCGGCGACCTGCCGGAGACCTATTTCAAGCGCACCGAATGCGTCGCCGGTGTGCAGGACATGCGCTTCCAGGAACTGATGCCGGACGTGTTCCACTGGCTGGGCATCACCCAGATCGACCGCTTCGCCTCGATGAGCGACATGAAGTTCAACGCGCTCGACCGCGCCGGTATCAAGGTGATCGAGCGGGTGGCGATCCCCGACGAGCTGATCCCGCAGGATGCCCGCGTCGAGATGGAGGCCAAGGTCTCGGCCGGCTATTACGGTGCCGGCTTCCAGAGCCAGTATGACGAGACGCAGGGGCGCGGGCTGAAGGAATAGGCCCGATCTCATCGTCCGCCTTGCGCTCGCGTGGGGCGGGCGATTTCACGAGGATAGAGGCGGACATGGCCGGCGACGACGAAGACTATGTGTATGACGAGGCGACCGGCGAATGGCGCCCATCCTCGGAGATGAAGGCGCAAGCCGCTGCGGCCAGCGCGGCGCGCGACGCCTCCGGAACCGTGCTGGCGGACGGGGATTCCGTGGTTCTCGTCAAGGACCTGAAGGTGAAGGGCGCCGGCCAGACGCTGAAGCAGGGCACGGTGATCCGCTCGATCCGCCTGACCGACAATCCGGAGGAGATCGACTGCCGCCACGACAGCATCAAGGGCCTGGTGCTGCGCACGGAATTTGTGCGCAAGCGCTGACGCCGGCCACTCCCGAGAAGGACGACGCATGATCCCGCCCGAACTCGCCGCCTTGCGTTCCCCCCACGCCGTGCGCGCCCGTAGTCACATGGTGCTGGACCACGTGCTGGCGGGGGCCTCGCCGTATTTCACTGTCGATGAAACCCGGCTCGGCGCGGTGGCGGATTATGTGGCGGAGGTGGCGCGCCGCGCCTATCCGACGCTCGACATCCCCTATCACAGCCGCTGGCGACACTTCGACGCCGGCGGGGTGGCGCGCTGGGATGCGCTCGCCGGGACGCTCACCAGCGTCGACACGCCGGAGCGCGCGCGGATCATGGTCGATCTCGCGGTGGTGAGCGTGCTGCTCGACGCTGGTGCCGGCGACGCCTGGCGCTACCATGAGGACGCGACCGGGCTCACCGTGACCCGTTCGGAAGGGCTGGCGGTGGCCAGCCTGCACATGTTCCAGGCCGGCGCGTTCTCTTCCGACCCGGCGGTGCCGTTGCGCGTCGACGCGCCGGCGCTGATCGCGCTCGACGCCGCGACGCTGGCCCGGCATTTCCAGGTGACCGCCGACAACCCACTGGTGGGCGTGCCGGGGCGGGTGACGCTGCTCAACCGGCTCGGTGAGGCGATGGCGGCGCGTACCGACCTGTTCGGCGACGGGGCGACGCGGCCGGGCGGGCTGATCGACGCGCTGCTGCCGCAGGCCAAGGTCGGTCGGCTGCCGGCGGCGCGCATCCTGGAGGCGCTGCTCGACGGGCTGTCGGCGATCTGGCCGGCGGGGCTGGTGGTGGACGGCGTGGTGCTGGGCGATGTCGGCCGGCACGGCGCGATCACCGTGCCGGACCGCTCGGCCGGGTTGGTGCCGTTCCACAAGCTCTCGCAGTGGCTGACCTATTCGCTGCTCGAGCCGTTCGAGGCCGCCGGCGTCGCGGTGGTGGATCTCGACGAACTCACCGCGCTGCCGGAATACCGCAATGGCGGCCTGTTGGTGGATCTGGAGCTGATCGTGCCGCGTCAGCCCATCGACCCCGCGCAGAAGCACCCGGTGGGCTCGGAGATGATCGTCGAGTGGCGGGCGCTTACCGTGGCGCTGATGGACCGGCTCGCGGGGGAGGTGCGCGAGCGGCTCGGGCTCGACGCCGACGCGTTCCCGCTCGCCAAGCTGCTGCAGGGCGGCACGTGGGCGGCCGGGCGGCAGATCGCCGCGCAGAAGCGCGCAGGCGGACCGCCGCCCATCGCCATCGACGCCGACGGCACGGTGTTCTGAACGCTGGAAACGCACATGCCCGGGACGAGCCCGGGCATGGCGCTGGCGGGGGGAGGCGCGGCGTCAGTCGATCTGCGCGCCGGAAGCCTTGACGATCGGCGCCCATTTGGCGAGTTCGGCCTTCACATGGGCGGCGAGCTCGTCCGGCGTCGAGCCGATGACGGTGGCGCTGAAATCGGCGAGGCGGGCCTGCACCTTCGGGTCAGAGAGCGACTTGTTGGCGGCGGCGTTCAGCTTGGCGACCACTTCCGGCGGCGTGCCGGCCGGGGCGAACAGCGCGTTCCAGGTATAGGTCTCGTAGCCGGGAATGGTCTCGGCGATGGCCGGGACGTCCGGGAAGGACGGCGCGCGCTTGGCGGTGGTGACGCCCAGCGCCCGCAGCTTGCCGCTCTTGATGTGGCCGGCCGAGGAGGGCAGGTTGTCGAACATGATCGGCACCTGGTTGGCCAGCACGTCGTTCAGTGCCGGGCCGGCGCCCTGATAGGGGATGTGCTGCATCTGCACGCCGGCCAGGCTCTTGAACAGCTCGCCGGAGAGATGCAGCGGCGTGCCGTTGCCGGAAGAGGCGTAGCTATACTTGTCCGGGTCCTTCTTGAGCAGCTCGACCAGCTCGGGAACGGTCTTGGCCGGGAATTCCGGGTTCACGACGAGCACGTTCGGCACCACCACCAGCAGCGAGATGGGCGCGAAGCTCTTTTCCGCGTCGTAGGGAATCTTCTTGTACAGCGCCGGGTTGAGCGCGTGGGTGGCCACCGTGCCCATCAGGATGGTGTAGCCGTCCGGATTGGCCTTCGCCACCTGCGCCGCGCCGAGATTGCCGCCGGCGCCGCCCTTGTTCTCGACCACGACCGGCTGGCCGAGCTCGGCGCTCATGCGCTCGGCGACGAGGCGCCCAACGAGATCGGTGGAGCCGCCGGCCGGGAAGGGGATGACGAGGGTGACGGGACGCTCCGGGAAGCCCTGCGCGAGCGAGGGAGCGGCGGCGAAGGCGAAAGCGGCGGCGCTGGCGGCGGCAAGAAGCGTGCGGAACTTGCCACCAAAGGCGGCGCGAGGCGTGGCGCGAAACATGGCGTATCTCCCATGGGGACGGATGGTGGCATCTTGTCGGGTGCCTTTTGGTCACGTTCCCCGATTTGGCGACCGGGCTCAACGGCTTCGCCGGTAAGTTCGACCAATGGACGGCGGGTTTTCCGTGATTGGATTCGATTATTCGTAAAATTGTATCCGATTTGACCAGCGCTCGCGCACGATGCCCAAAAGCTGGGCGCCCGATTGGCGGCTTTCCCGTCTCCACCTATCATCTTCGGGGCGATTTTCCCGTCCGGCGCCGCCCGCGACAACTGGCATAGGCCTTGCGAAGGTGGTCGCCGAGACGGACGGGCGAGGGTGACAGGCCAGATGAGCAAAGGCGCCGACATCGAGCTGATCCAGGTCACCAAGCGCTATGGGCTGGCGCTGGCGGTCGATGCGGTGTCGCTCAAGATTCCCAAGGGTACCTATTGTTGCCTGCTCGGCCCCTCCGGCTGCGGCAAGACCACGACGCTGCGCATGATCGCCGGCCATGAGAGCATCACCCAGGGCGACGTTCGCCTCGGCCCGGCGGTGGTCACCGACCTGCCGCCGGCCAAGCGCGGCACGGCGATGATGTTCCAGAGCTATGCGCTGTTTCCCCATCTCGACACCGTCGACAACGTCGCCTTCAGCCTGAAGATGAAAGGCGTCGACAAGCCGACCCGTCGCGCCAAGGCGATGGAGATGCTCAAGCTGGTGCAGCTCGATCATCTCGCCGAGCGCCGGCCGGCGCAGCTCTCCGGCGGCCAGCAGCAGCGCGTGGCGCTGGCGCGGGCGTTGATCACCGATCCGCAGGCGCTGCTGCTCGACGAGCCGCTCTCCGCGCTCGACCCGTTCCTCAAGATCAAGGTGCGGCAGGAGCTGAAGAAGCTGCAATTGCAGCTCGGCATCTCCTTCATCCACGTCACCCATAGCCAGGAGGAGGCGATGGCGCTCTCCGACCTGGTGGTGGTGATGAATGGCGGGCGCATCGAGCAGGCGGCGGAGCCGCGCGAGGTGTTCAACCGGCCGGCAACCGCCTTCGTCGCCCGCTTCATGGGCGACCACAACGTGATCGCCGGCCGCGTCGCCGGCAAGGCGGGCGATGCGTTCACCTTCGAGGTGCCGGGCGGCGCGTCCTTCGCCGCGCCGGACGGCGAGGGGCTTGAGCCCGGTGCGCCGGTGGAGATCGCCGTGCGCACCGACCGCATCCGCATCGGCGAGCCGTCGATCGCCGGCTGCGGGCTCACCGGCCTCGTGCAGAACATCGAATATCACGGCCAGAAGGTGCAGGTGGCGCTCTCGGCGCCCGGGGTCGACGACTTCGCGGTGCAGGTGCCGGAATCCGCCTTCTTCGCCAATCCGCTGTCCCTCGGCGAGGCGGTGCCGCTCGCCTGGACGCCGGACGACGTCCACCTGCTCAAGCCTTCGCCTTCCGCCTGAGAGAGACACGGCCAGCGGACGGGGGTCCGCGGCCAAACGACATATCGGGAGACAGACATGACGAAGAAGACCACCTCCAAGGGCGTCAGCCGCCGCCAGCTGCTCAAGGGGGCGGCCGCAGCGGGCGGCCTCGCCGCCGGCGCCGGCGTCGTCACCGGCTTCCCGACCATCTGGGCGCAGAACCCGATCACGCTGCGCCAGTTCGGTACCGGCGTGTCGAACATCAATGCCATCGCCGAGAAGTGTAAGGCGGACCTCGGCATCACCCTGCAGATGACGGCGCTCGATTCCGACGCGGTATCGCAGCGCGTGGTGACGCAGGCCAACTCCTTCGACATCGCCGACATCGAATACTGGATCTGCAAGAAGGTGTTCCCGGCCGGCACGCTGCAGCCGATGGACGTGAAGAAGATCAAGTATTACGACGACATCGTGCCGATCTTCACCACCGGCAAGCTCACCCCGGAATCGAAGATCGCCCAGGGTACCGCGCCGAATACCGTCGGCTTCGTCGAGGGGCCGGACTCCAAGACGTTCGCCAAGGCGCCCACCCAGTGGATGACGCTGATCCCCACCATCTACAACGCCGACACCTTCGGCATTCGCCCCGACCTCGTCGGCCGGCCGATCAAGAATTGGAAGGACATTCTCGATCCCGCCTTCAAGGGCAAGACCTCGATACTGAACATCCCGTCCATCGGCATCATGGACGCGGCGATGATCTGCGAGAGCGCCGGCGTCATCAAGTATGGCGACAAGGGCAACATGACCAAGGCGGAGATCGACACCACCATCGATTTCCTGATCAAGACCAAAAAGGCCGGCCAGTTCCGCGCTTTCTGGAAGACCTTCGACGAGAGCGTCAACCTGATGGCCTCGGGCGAGGTGGTGATCCAGTCCATGTGGTCGCCGGCGGTGGCGGCGGTGCGCTCCAAGGGCATCCCCTGCGTCTACCAGCCGCTGGAAGAGGGCTACCGCGCCTGGGGCGGCGGCCTCGGCATGGCCAAGCACCTGAAGGGCGCGCAACTCGATGCCGCCTATGAGTACATCAACTGGTACCTCTCCGGCTGGGTCGGCGCCTATCTGAACCGCCAGGGCTACTATTCGGCCGTGCTCTCCACCGCCGAGAAGAACATGACGCCGGACGAGTGGGCGTTCTGGATGCTCGGCCAGCCGGCCAAGGCCGACATTCTCTCGCCGGAAGGCAAGGTGATGTACACGGCGGGCGCGGTGCGCGACGGCGGCTCCTTCAAGGAGCGCATGGGCGCGGTGGCCTGCTGGAACTCGGTGATGGACGAGGACCGCTACATGGTCCGCCGCTGGAACGAGTTCATCGCCGCGTAAAAAGTGGCGGAAGCCAGTCGGAGCGCCCCTCCTTCTCCTTGCGCCGGACTCGGCAGTTGCCGAGTTCGGCCTCACGCTGGTCGAAATCGGAAGCATCCGATTTCGACGGCGAGGGACGAGGGGAGGGGCTCCGGGATTGGTAATCGCCATTCCCCTCGCCCAACCCTCTCCACATGGGGAGAGGGCTTCAGGTCCCCCACCGGAACGCCCGCATGACGCTTTCACGCCTCGCGCCCTATCTTCAGGCGACGCCGCTGACGCTGATCCTCGCGGCCTTTCTGGTGCTGCCCATCGCCACCATCGCGATGGTGAGCTTCTGGGACTATGATTCCATCCAGATCTTCCCGGCCTTCGTCTTCACCAATTACGAGGAGACGATCACCTCGCCGGTGACCTGGAACACCTACATCAACACCTTCAAATACACCCTGATCGTGTGGGCGCTGACGCTGCTCATCGGCTTCTGGGTGGCCTATTATCTCGCCTTCCACATCCGCTCGACGACGATGCAGATGGTGCTGTTCCTCGTCTG
Source organism: Ancylobacter sonchi (assembly GCF_018390695.1). Lineage (GTDB taxonomy): Bacteria > Pseudomonadota > Alphaproteobacteria > Rhizobiales > Xanthobacteraceae > Ancylobacter > Ancylobacter sonchi. The sequence continues at coordinate 224,200 of NZ_JAHBGF010000046.1, forward strand.
CACCATCCCGTTCCTGACCTCGAACATCATTCGCATGATCTCGTGGATCCCGTTCCTCGGCCGCAACGGGCTGTTGAACCAGACGCTGATGAGCATGGGGATCATAAACCAGCCGCTGGAGTTCCTGCTGTTCTCCGACTTCGCGGTGGTGCTCGCCATGGTGCATCTCTACACGCTGTTCATGGTGACGCCGATCTTCAACACGCTGATGCGCATCGACCGGGCGCTGATCGAGGCGGCGCGCGACGCCGGCGCCAATGGCTGGCAGATCCTCACCAACGTCATCATCCCGCTGGCCAAGCCCGGCATTGCCATCGGCTCGATCTTCGTCGTCACGCTGGTGATGGGCGACTTCATCACCGTGCGCTTCATGTCCGGCGGCCAGTCGGCCTCGGTGGGCCTGATGATGGCGAACCAGATCGCGCTGCTGCAATACCCGGCCGCCGCGGCCAATGCGATGATCCTGCTGATCATCGTGCTGATGCTGGTCGGCGCCATCTTGCGCGTCGTCAACATCCGCAAGGAACTGTGAGGCTGGGAAGGATCTCGCGATGAACTCGGAAAAGCGCAGCCTCGGTTTCTACGTCCTCACGGCCTTCTTCGCGCTGTTCGTGCTGTTCCTGTACGGCCCGCTGACGACGATCTTCATCCTGTCGTTCCAGGGCCCGAATGGCGGCCTCACCTTCCCGATGAACGGCTCCTCGGTACACTGGTTCAAGAACCTCCTGTTCGAGCAGCAGGCTGTGGGCGATTTCGGCGGCGCCTTCACCCGCTCGCTCCTCCTCGGGCTGATGACCATGCTGGCGACGGTGGTGGTGTCGCTGCTCGCCGGCCTCGCCTTTCGCCGCCGCTTCCTCGGCTCCGGCCCGCTATTCTACCTGACGATCGCCAGCCTGATCGTGCCCTCGATCCTGATCTCGCTGGGCATCGGCCTCGCCTTCCAGGTGTTCGGGCTGAACCCGGCCTGGTACTCGTCGGCCTTCGGCGCGCATCTCACCTGGACGCTGCCATTCGGCCTCCTGATCATGTTCGCGGTGTTCAACCGCTTCAACCCGTCCTACGAGGAAGCCGCGCGCGACCTCGGCGCCACGTCGTGGCAGACCTTCGCGCATGTGGTGCTGCCGATCATCCTGCCGAGCCTGGTCGGCGTCGGCCTGTTCGGCTTCACGCTCTCCTATGACGAGTTCGCCCGCACGCTGATGACCGCCGGCACCTTCAACACGCTGCCGCTGGAGATCTACGGCATGACCACCAATGTCACCACGCCGGTGCTCTATGCGCTGGGCACGGTGACGACGGTGTTCTCGATGGCGATCATCGTGGTGGCGCTCGTCGCCATCGCCGTCCTGCGGAAGCGCCGGGCGCGGAAGGTAGCGGGCTGATCTCGCCGCCCGTTTCCTGCCGCTGCGGAAAGATTTGCCTTCACAGAGGCTTGCGCAGAAAGTGCTTGCCGGCGACGAGAAGGAACCGGATAGTTCGTGGCGGGTTGATGTCCAGAATAAGTCGTGCGGCTGGAACCCACCGGGCCGAAGCGGCGTGGACGTTATGGGAGAAACGCCATGAACATCTGCACCACGGACCGCAGCATCTGCGATCTGCTCAAGGAAGTGGCCAAGGACGACCGCAAGCACGCCTTGATTATCAAGCTGCGCAGCGGCGACACCGTCACCGCCTATGGACCGATCGAAGTGGCGGACCGGTTCATGCTGTGCCGTCTGCACGACAACAACTATCAGGGCAACCAGCTGATCGCGCTCGATACCATCGAGTTCATCCGCTGAACGCGCGCCACTGAGGCGAATCAGCTCCCGACCACCAGACGCGCGGCGGCGAGATCCTCCAGCGCCGCGCCCACCGACTTGAACAGCGTCACCTCTTCCGCCGTGCGACGGCCGGGATGGCGGCCGAGCGCGAGGTCTTGCAGGTCGGCCCGCAGCGCCTCGGCCGACCACAGTCCGGCTTTCAGCGGCTGCAAGAGGTCGCCCGCCTCGGCCAATGCCCCCGCTCGCGTATCGACGAATACCTCGGCGCGCTGCACCAGCGCGTCGTCGCTCTCGCGCATCGCCGGGTTGAAGGCGCCGACCAGATCGATATGGGTGCCCGGGCGCACGTCGGCTCCCTTGACCAGCGGCGCCGTCGAGGTGGTGGCGCAGCTGACGATGTCGGCCTCGCCGAGCGCGGCGGCGATGTCGTCGACCGCCCGCGCCTCCAGGCCACAGGCACCGATGGTGGCGGCGAGCACCTCGGCCTTGTCGCGGCGCCGCCCCCACACCAGCACCCGCTCGATCGGCCGCACCGCGCGATGCGCGGCGGCGAGCTGCGCCGCGACATGGCCGGTGCCGACGATCAGCAGCGTGCGGCTGTCCGCGCGGGCCAGCCAGGAGGCGGCGAGCGCCGAGGCGGCGGCGGTGCGGCGATTGGTGAGCACGTCGCCCTCCATCACCGCGCGCGGCTGGCCGGTGACGCCGTCGAACAGCACATAGAGCGAGCCCACCGCGCCAAGCCCGTGCGCGGCATTGTTGGGGAACACGGTGACCAGCTTGGTGCCGATGGCCTCGCCACGCTTCCAGGCCGGCATGGTGAGCAGGTGGCCGGGGGCGGCCGGGGTGCCGACGTCGAAGGCGCCGCGCACCGGCATCGCCTCGTCATGCGTGGCGAAGGCCTCGCGCAGGGCCGCGATCAGGCGGGGATAGTCGAGGGCGGCCTCGATTTCCTCGGCGGCGTAGAAGCGCATGGGCTCGTCTCCTGAAGCGGCGGAAAGGCGAGCGCGAAGCTAGAGCATGTTCCCCGCCGGCGGAATGAGCCTTTGGAGGCGAGCGGCGCAGCCTGTTGAAATCTTGGGCTGTCCCAGTGACGGGCGCGCGGGTGGGCGCCTGCCTGCGACGCGACGTCAGTTCGCCTGCCAGCGGGCGGCGGGCGGGGTGGCGAGCTGCTCGAAAGCATCCTCGACCAGGCTGACATGGTGCAGCATGGCGGCATGGGCGGCGGAGGCGTCGCCGGTCAGCACCGCCCGCATCACCGCCCCGTGCTCGGCATGGGAGAGCGCCAGCCGGCCGGGAGCACGGAACTGCGCGTGGCGGAACGGCGCCAGCCGCCGGCGCAGTGTCGCGGTCATCTCCGCCAGCACCGGGTTGTGCGAGCCGGCATAGAACAGGGTGTGGAAATTGCTATTGGCGGCGGCATAGGCCTCGACGTCGTCGCGCGCCACCATGTCGGCCATGCTGTCATAGAGGGCGCCGAGCCGCCGCCGCTCGATCGGCGTCATGCTGAGCGCGGAGAGCCGGGCGCAGGTGGCCTCCAGCTCGCCCATGGCGACGAACAGCGTTTCCAGCTGCTGGGAGGTGACCTCGGCGACGATGGCGCCGCGGCGCGGGCGCAACTCGATCAGCCCGGTGGTGGCGAGCTTGCGCAGCGCTTCTCGGACCGGCGTGCGCGAAGTGCCGTAGCGGGCGGCCAGCATGTGCTCGTCGAGGCGAGTGCCGGGTTCCAGCGAGCCGTTGATGATGGCATCGGCGATCTCGCCGGCCAGCTTTTCGGTGCGCGTCTGCCGTTCGTCGGCCATGCGGGAATATGCCTGCTCGAAGAGGTTGTTTCCCCTGTCCTACAAACTCATCGCATGAATCGCGATCCGCATACAGCACAGAATTTCAGCGTCCGTGACAGCAATTTGAGCACGCAAGATTCAAAAATTGCATGCACAATATTGTCCCGAGAGTACAGAAATCGCCCTTTCCGTTGCCCGTTCATCGCCGCCGGCTCGTCATTGCCTGCCGCCCGGCGTCATCCCTCGGAGCCTCGCCTCATGAATCGTCGCGAATTCCTGAAGTCCGCATCCGTATTGTCCTCCGTGGCCGCCACCGGCGTCGCCGCGCCGGCCGTCTGGTCGTCGGCAAGCGCGCAGTCGGCACGGGCCGAGACGCTGCTGCTGGTCAGCGAGGCCGGGCCGAACAATCTCGACATCCATGGCGTCGGCACCAACCGCCCCGGCTATGAGGTGGCGTGGAACTGCTACGACCGGCTGATGAGCTACGGCACCAAGACGCTGGCGGACGGCTCGGTGAGCTACGACCAGAACAAGCTGGTACCCGAGCTCGCCGAGAGCTGGGACGTCACCGCCAATTCCGCCACCTTCAAGCTGCGCAAGAACGCCACCTTCCATGACGGCTCGCCGGTCACCGCGCAGGACGTGAAGTGGTCCTTCGACCGCGCGGTCTCGGTGGGCGGCTTCCCGACCTTCCAGATGAAGGCCGGCTCGCTGGAGAAGCCCGAACAGTTCGTGGTGGTGGACGACCACACTTTCCGCGTCGACTTCATCCGCCCCGACCGGCTGACCATGCCGGACCTCGCGGTGATCGTGCCCTCGGTGTTCAATTCCAAGCTGGTGCAGTCCAAGGCCACCGAGCAGGACAAATGGGGCATGGAGTTCACCAAGCAGAACACCGCCGGCGGCGGCGCCTACAAGGTGGCGAAGTGGACCTCCGGCACCGAGGTGATCTTCGAGCGCAACGAGAGCTGGGCCTGCGGCCCGATGCCGTCGATCAAGCGGGTGGTGTGGCGCATGGTGCCCTCCGCCGGCAACCGGCGGGCGCTGATCGAGCGCGGCGATGCCGACATCTCGTTCGATTTGCCGGCGAAGGACTTCGTCGAGCTCGACAAGGCCGGCAAGGTGAAGGTGGTGTCGAACCCGGTCAGCAACGGCGTGCAGTATATCGGCATGAACGTCACCAAGCCGCCCTTCGACAAGCTCGAGGTGCGCCAGGCGGTGGCCTATGCCATTCCCTACCAGAAGATCATGGACGCGGTGATGTTCGGCCTCGGCAAGCCGCTCTACGGCGCCGCCTCCAACAAGGTGAGCCAGCCGGTGTGGCCGCAGGCGCATGGCTACAACACCGATATCGCCAAGGCGAAGGAACTGCTGGCCAAGGCCGGCTATCCGGAGGGCTTCGAGACCACGCTGTCCTTCGACCTCGGCGCGGCGGTGGTGAACGAGCCGCTCTGCACGCTGGTGCAGGAGAGCCTCGGCCAGATCGGCATCAAGGTGACGCTGAACAAGATTCCGGGCGCCAACTGGCGCGGCGAGATCACCAAGAAGGAGATGCCGCTGATCGCCAACTTCTTCTCGGGCTGGCTCGATTACCCGGAATACTTCTTCTTCTGGGCCTATCACGGCCAGAACGCGGTGTTCAACACCATGGGCTACAAGAGTGCCGAGATGGACAAGCTGATCGACGGCGCCCGCGCCACGGCGGCAGCGGGCGACTGGCCGGCCTACGACAAGGACGTCACCGGCTTCATCGACCTCGCCTTCGCCGACATGCCGCGCGTGCCGCTGTTCCAGCCCTATCTCAACGTGGCCATGCAGAAGTCGATCGCCGGCTATCAGTACTGGTTCCACCGGCAGCTCGACTACCGCACGCTGCGCAAGGCGTGACGCCGGGCTAGCGACCCGACCGGCACGCCGCCGGTCGGGCGGAATCCTTGATCAGGGGGAGGTGCGCGTGCTCAAGCAGATCGTCCGCCGCCTCGGCACCGCCGTGCCGAGCCTTATCGGCGTCGTCATCGTCACCTTCCTGCTGACGCGGGTGCTGCCCGGCGACACCGCCGCCTATTTCGCCGGGCCGGCGGCGACCCCGCAGGCCATCGCCGAGATCAAGACCAAGCTCGGCCTAGACCAGCGGCTGCCAGTGCAGTTCCTCGCCTATGTGAAGGACCTCGCCACTGGCAATCTCGGCATGTCGCTGACCACCGGCCAGCCGGTGTTCGAGGACATCCGGGCCCGGCTGCCGGCCTCAGCTGAGTTGACCCTGCTCGGCCTCCTCCTCTCGGTGGCGGTGTCGGTGCCGCTCGGTATCCTCGCCGCGGTGCGGCAGGGCTCGTGGATCGATCACCTCTGCCGCGTCGTCGCTACCGCCGGCGTATCACTGCCGGTGTTCTTCACCGGGCTGCTGCTGGTCTATGTGTTCTACTACAAGCTCGGCTGGGCGCCGGCGCCGATGGGGCGGCTCGACTTCATCTATTCCGCGCCCGACACGGTGACCGGCTTCTACCTGATCGACAGCCTGATCGCCGGCGATGTCGAGCTGTTCCGCGCCGCCTGGTCGCAGATCTGGCTGCCGGCGGTGACGCTCGCCATCTTCTCGCTGGCGCCTATCGCCCGCATGACCCGCGCTTCCATGCTGTCCGTGCTCGCTTCCGACTTCGTGCGGACCGCGCGGGCGAGCGGGCTGAAGCCCTCCAAGGTCGTGATGGGCTATGCGTTCCGCAACGCGCTGCTGCCGGTGATCACCACGCTCGGCATGGTGTTCTCCTTCCTGCTCGGTGCCAATGTGCTGGTGGAGAAGGTGTTCGCCTGGCCGGGCATCGGCTCCTACGCCATCGAGGCGCTGATCACCTCCGACTATGCGCCGGTGCAGGGCTTCGTGCTCGCCATGGCCATTCTGTACGTGCTGCTGAACCTCGCGATCGACATCCTGTACGGGCTGGTCGATCCGCGCGTGCGCATCGAAGCCTGAGGAGGGCGCCATGAGCCTTGCCGCCACCGACGCCGCGCCGAAGGACAGCCTGTTCTCACATGCCCGGCACATCGTCGCCGAGAACCCGGTCACCGGAATCGCCTTCGGCCTGTTCGCGCTATTCGCTTTGGCGGCGCTGATCGGTCCTTATGTGGTGCCGCACGACCCGCTGGCGAGCAACACCTCGGCGGCGCTGCAGCCGCCGTCGGCGACCTACTGGTTCGGTACAGACCAGCTCGGGCGGGACATCTTCTCCCGCGTGGTGGTGGCGAGCCGGCTCGACATGATCATCGCCGTCGCCTCGGTGGCGTTGGTGTTCGTCGCCGGCGGCTTCGCCGGCATCGCCTCCGGCTATTTCGGCGGCTGGACCGACCGCATCGTCGGCCGCGTCTCCGACACCATCATGGCCTTTCCGCTTTTCGTGCTGGCGATGGGCATCGTGGCGGCGCTCGGCAACACCGTGACCAACATCATCATCGCCACCGCGATCATCAACTTCCCGCTCTATGTGCGCGTCGCCCGCGCCGAGGCCAATATCCGCCGCGAGGCGGGCTTCGTGCAGGCGGCGCGGCTCTCCGGCAATTCGGAGATGCGCATCCTGCTCGGCCACATCGCGCCGAACATACTGCCGATCATGATGGTGCAGGTGTCGCTCACCATGGGCTACGCCATCCTCAATGCGGCGGGGCTGTCCTTCATCGGCCTCGGCGTGCGCCCGCCCACCCCGGAATGGGGGATCATGGTGGCGGAGGGTGCGTCCTTCATCATCTCCGGCGAATGGTGGATCGCCTTCTTTCCCGGCGTGACGCTGATGCTGGCGGTGTTCTGCTTCAACCTGCTCGGCGATGGCCTGCGCGACCTCGTCGATCCGCAGCGGCGCACCTGAGGGAGGCGACGATGAACATTCATGCGGGAAACATGTCTGCGGGTGTCAACAACATGCAGCCGCCCCTGCTGGAGGTGCGCGACCTCACCGTCGAGTTCGCCACCCGGCGCGGCACCGTCCAGGCGGTGAAGCAGGTGGACCTGACGCTGGCCAAGGGCGAGACGCTCGGCATCGTCGGCGAATCCGGCTCGGGCAAGTCCGTCACCTCCTACGCGGTGATGCGCATCCTCGACCGTGCCGGGCGCATCGCCGAGGGGACGATCTCCTTTGGCGGCGTCGATATCGGGACCGCCTCGGAGGGCCAGGTGCGGGCGCTGCGCGGGCGGGAGATGTCGATGATCTTCCAGAATCCGCGCGCGGCGCTGAACCCGATCCGCAAGGTCGGCAAGCAGATCGAGGATGTGCTGATCGAGCACGTGCAGGCGCAGCCGGGTGACGCGAAGGAAAAGGCGATCGAGGTCCTGAAGGCGGTGCGCATCGCCCGGCCGGAGGAGCGCTACCACGCCTATCCGTTCGAATTGTCCGGCGGCATGTGCCAGCGCATCGTCATCGCACTGGCGCTGGCCTGCCGACCGCAGCTCTTGATCGCCGACGAGCCCACCACCGGCCTCGACGTGACGACGCAGAAGGCGGTGATGGACCTCGTGGTCGAGCTCACCCGCGAGCGCAACATGTCCACCATCCTCATCACCCACGATCTCGGCCTGGCCGCCGCCTATTGCGACCGGGTGATGGTGATGGAGAAGGGCAAGGTGGTGGAGACCGCCAATGCCGAGGCAGTCTTCCGCGCGCCGCAGCACGCCTATACCCGCAAGCTGATGCGGGCGACGCCGCGCAAGGGCGTCACCCTGCGCGACCTCTTGCCGGAGGATGCCGCGCCCGCCGCGCCGGCTCCGACGGCGCCGGTGGAGGGCGCCGGCACGCCGCTTCTGATCGTCGAGAACCTAGTGAAGGAATATCCGCGCCAGACTCCGACCTCGGGCATGGCCGGGCTGTTCGGCATCAAGGGCGCGGCGGCCGATCCGTTCCGCGCGGTGGACGGCATCAGCTTCTCGGTGGCGCGCGGCGAAAGCCTCGGCCTTGTCGGTGAGTCCGGCTGCGGCAAGTCCACCACCTCGATGATGCTGATGCGCCTCGTCGACCCGACCTCCGGGCGCATCGTGTTCAAGGGCGAGGAGTTGTCCGCCATTCCCGCCAAGCGCTTCGCCGGCTCGAAATGGCGCTCGCGCATCCAGCTGGTGTTCCAGGATCCGACCGACAGCCTCAACCCGCGCTACACTGCCGCCCGCGCCATCGCCGACCCGCTGATGCAGATGGGATCCGGCCTGTCCGGCAAGGCGCTGCGGGCGAAGGTGGAGGAACTGGCCGGCCTCGTCGGTCTGCCGGTGCACCTGCTGGACCGCTTTCCGCACCAGCTTTCTGGCGGGCAGAAGGCGCGCGTCGGCATCGCCCGCGCCATCGCGCCTGATCCGGACCTCGTCATCCTCGACGAGCCGACGGCGGCGCTCGACGTCTCCGTGCAGGCGGTGGTGCTGAACCTGCTGCAGGACCTCAAGCAGCGGCTTGGCATGAGCTACATCTTTGTCAGCCACGACCTCGAAGTGGTGCGCATGCTGTGCGACCGGGTGATCGTGATGCGCACCGGCCGCATCGTCGAGGAGGGCGCGACCGAGGCGATCATGGCAGCGCCCAAGGCCGAGTACACCCGCGAATTGCTCGCTTCGATCCCGCATCCGCCGATCTGAGCCGGAGCGAGTGGGGTTGCGGGCCGGCGGCGGATTGAGCTTCGCCGTCAAAGCCGCGATGATGCCGGCGCCCCGGCGCCGGAGATTCGTTCCCTGATGTTCACTGCCCTGCTGCGCCATCCGGTGAAGCTCATCATCGGCGTCGTGCTGGCGCTGTTCGCCGCCTACGAGGTCAGCGTCCGCTTTCTCGCCTATACCGCCGATGCCTATGTGATGAGCGACATCATCGTCATCTCCTCGGAGATCGAGGGGCCGGTCTCGACGCTGGCGGTGCAGAACAACCAGAAGGTTGCCGCCGGCCAACTGCTGTTCGAGATCGAGAAGACCCCCTATCAGCTGAAAGTGCAGCAGACGCAGGCGGCGGTGCAGCAGGCCGAAGCCGATCTGCAACTGGCCAAGGACGAGGTCGGCTCGGCGCAGGCGGGGGTCGCTGCGGCGCAGGCGGTGCTGACCAATGCGCAGGCTCAGCTCGGCCGGGTGAAGTCGCTGTCGACCGAAGGCTTCTCGCCCGAGGCGACGCTCGACGTCGCCACCCGCGACGTCGCCACCGCCACCGCCAATGTGCAGACCGCGCAGGCGGCGCTGGCGGTGTCGAGCCGGCGGGTGACGGTGGCCGGCGCCACCATCGCGGCGGCCAAGGCCGATTTCGACAAGGCGCAGTACGATTTCTCCAAGACCACGGTGGCGGCGCCGGAGCCCGGCCGCATCGCGCCCTTCACCATCCGCCAGGGCGATTATCTGAAGACCGGCACCGAGGTGCTGGCGGTGGTGACGGATCGCCGCCCGCGCGTGGTCGCCAACATCCCCGAGCGCCATCTCGCCCGCATCCGCACCGGCCAGCGCGTGTGGCTCACCCTCGGCTCCGATCCGTGGGTGCTGCATCACGGCCGGGTGAGCGGCATCGCCGCCGGCGTCTCGCGCTCGCCGGACAATCCGCAAGTGGTGCCCTATGTCGAGCCGACGACCGATTGGGTGCGGCTGCCGCGGCGCTTCCCCATCGAGATCACGCTCGACGACTGGCCGGCCGATCTCGCTCTGTTCTACGGCGCCGATGCCCGCGCGCTGATCTGGTTCTGAGCCGGGAGGCCGGGCGATGGACGACGTCACCCGGCAGGCCCTCGCCACCGCCTCGGGCGTTCTCGCGGCGGTGTATATCTCGCTCGCCATGGGGCTGGCCGATCCCTATTGGGCGGCGCTCTCGGTGATGATCATCGCCAATGTCGACCGCGACCAGCTGTTCACCAAGGGCGTGCTGCGCATCGCCGGCACCTTCATCGGCGTCATGCTGGGCTATGTCATCGGCCAGTGGGTGGAGGGGCTGCAACTGCCGCAGGCGGCGCTGGTGATGATCGCCGCCGGCATCGGCACCTATGGCCGCCAGCGCAGCGCCTATGGTTATGCCTGGTTCTACGGCGCGCTCACCTTCGCGCTGGTGATGCTCTACACCATGGTACAGCCGCAGGATCTGTATTCCTTCGCCTGGTACCGCTGCTACGAGATCGTCATCGGCGTCACCTGCGGCACGCTGGCGAACTGGGCGCTCGGCCCGCGGGCGGGGGAGCTCGGCCATATCGTCGCCGCGCCCACCGCCACCACGCCGGAAAGCGCGCTGAAGCAGTCCTATACCGCCGCTCTGGGTGCGCTGGTGATCATCCTCGCCTGGACCTTCTTCGACCTGCCGCAATTGCCGCAGGTGCTGATTTCCAGCCTGATCATCATCGATGCCGACCCGGCGGCCAGCCGCCATCGCGGCTATCAGCGCATCATCGGCTGCATCATCGGCGGTACCGCCGGGCTGGCGGTGATCGGCATCGACGCCACCGAGGAATGGTGGTGGGCGACCATGCTGTTCCTCGGCGTGTTCCTGTGCGCGCGCATCCATCTCGCCAAATCGGCGCAGACCTATATCGGCACCCAGTCGGCGATCGCCTACCTCGTCACCCTGGTATCGACCGGGCCGCCGACGACGCTCGACCCGCCGGTGGAGCGGCTGGTGGGGATCATCATCGGGGTGAGCATCATGACCGTGCTGGTCTGGGCGCTGAACGCCAGGCAGATCGCCGCCGAGAAGGCGGCCGGCGGCTGAGCCTCACGCGCCGCGCGGCGGGGCGATCTCGTCGAGCAGCGTGGCGAGGTCGTCGCCGCGCCGCACCAGCCGCCAGCGCTCCGGCGCGCCGGCCGGCACCACGACGGCGGCGCCCTTGGGGCAGACGCCGAGGCAGTCGACCTCGACCACCGCCACGCCGGCGCCCTTGCGCCGGGGCTTCTTCATCGGCTTGCCGCCTTCGCGATGGGCGACGGCGCCGCGCAGCGCCGGCGCGAGGCGGTCGCCGCCTTCCGCGCCGAAGCCCTTCTTGAGCTTCTTCGCGCATTTGCGGCAGACCAGCACCACGTCGGTCCAGTCGGAGGCGATCGGCTTCATCGGGCGGGTTTTCATCGCGCCCGATGTGCCATGGCGGGAGACGCTTGGGAAGCGAAGCCTGGGAAGCGACGCCTGGGAAGCGACGCCTGGGAAGCGAAGCCTGGGAAGCGACGCCTGGGAAGCGACGCCTGGGAAGCGCGCCGCGCCTCAGTGCGTCACGCCGAGGAACTGCTTCAGCTCCGGCGTCTTCGGATTGGCGAACACCTCTTCCGGCGGCCCGATCTCATGCACCCGGCCCTGATGCATGAACACCACGCGCGAGCACACGTCGCGGGCGAAGCGCATCTCGTGCGTCACCATGAGCAGCGTCATGCCCTCGGAGGCGAGCTCCTTCACCACCGCGAGCACCTCGTTGACCAGCTCCGGGTCGAGGGCGGAGGTGATCTCGTCGCAGAGCAGGGCGATGGGCTGCATGGCGAGCGCTCGGGCGATGGCGACGCGCTGCTGCTGGCCGCCGGAGAGTTGGTCCGGATAGGCATCGAACTTGTGGCCGAGCCCGACCCGCTCCAGCATCTTCTTCGCCATCACCTCGGCCTCGGCCTTCGGCGTCTTCTTCACCACCATCTGCGACAGCATGACGTTGCGCCCGGCGGTGAGGTGCGGGAACAGGTTGAAGCCCTGGAAGATCATCCCGACCTTCAGCCGCAGCGCCTTCAGGTGCAGCTCGTCCGGCAGCAATTGCGCGCCGGCCACCGAGATCGAGCCATCGTCGATGGTCTCCAGCCCGTTGATGCAGCGCAGCAGCGTCGACTTGCCGGAGCCCGACTTGCCGATGATGGCGATCACCTCGCCCGGCTCGACGTCGATATTGATGCCCTTGAGCACTTCGTTGTCGCCGAAGCGCTTCTTCACCTCAGTGATTTCGATGAGCGACATTGAGCTTCCTCTCGAGGATCTGGGAAGACTTGGACAAAGGCCAGCACAGGCAGAAATAGATCAGCGCCACGAAGCCGTAGACGGTGAAGGGCTCGAAGGTGGCGTTGGTCACCATGGTTCCGGCCTTGGAGAGCTCCACGAAGCCGATGATCGAGGTAAGCGCCGTGCCTTTCACTACCTGCACCGAGAAGCCGACGGTGGGCGGCACCGCCACCCGCAGCGCCTGCGGCAGGATCACCCAGCGCATCTGCTGCAGATAACCCATGCCGAGCGAGGACGACGCCTCCCACTGGCCCTTGGCGACGGATTCGACGCAGCCGCGCCAGATCTCGGCGAGGAAGGCGGCGGTCCACAGGATCAGCGCCACGGCGGCCGCCAGCCAGGCCGGCACGTCGATGCCGAACAGGCCGAGGCCGAAAAAGGCGAGGAACAGCTGCATCAGCAGCGGCGTGCCCTGGAACAGCTCGATATAGGTCTTGGCGAAGGCCGGCCCAAGCCGCCCCTTGCCGATGCGCGCGAACAAGAGCGCCACGCCGACGAGGCTGCCGCCGACGAAGGAGACGATGGAGAGCAGGACAGTCCAGCGCGCCGCCAACAGCAGGTTGCGCAGGATGTCCCAGGTGGTGAAATCGTTCATCGCCGTCTCCTCACCGTGCCGTTCGCCGTGGGAAGATCGTCCAGCCGAGCCCGCGCAGCAGCTGGCGCAGCACGATGGCCAGCGCCAGATAGATCAGCGTCGCGGCGAAATAGGTCTCGAAGGCGCGGAAGGTGCGCGACTGGATGAAGTTCGCCGCGAAGGTGAGATCCTCCGCCGCGATCTGTGACACCGCCGCCGAGCCGAGCATGACGATGACGATCTGCGACGACAGCGCCGGCCAGATGCGTTGCAGCGCCGGCACCAGCACGACGTACCAGAAGGTCTGGATGCGGCTCATGCCGAGGCTGGCGCCAGCCTCGAACTGGCCGCGCGGCGTCGCCTGGATACCGGCGCGGATGATCTCGCAGCCATAGGCGCCGAGATTGATCACCATGGCGAGGTTGGCCGCCGGCAATTCCCCCATGCGCAGCCCGAGCGCCGGCAGGCCGAAGAAGATGAAGAACAGCTGGATCAGGAACGGCGTGTTGCGGATCATCTCCACATAGGCCGCGACGATGGGCTTGAGCCATCCGGGGCCGAGCGCCCGCGCCCAGGCGCAGGCGATGCCGAGGCTGACCCCCAGCGCGCCGCCGACCAGCGTGAGCTCGACGGTGATGCCGATGCCCTTGAGCAGTACCGGCCAGTAATCGGCCAGCCAGCCGAAATCGAACGCGTAGTTCATGCCACTGAACTCCCGCTGGTGGGGTGATGTCGGGAAAGTCCTCGCCCCGTAGGGAGAAGGATCAGGCGATGGGGATGCAGGTAGCTCCCTTTCCCCGCCTCGAACCCGGCTGTTGCCGAGCTCGATCTTTGGTAGGTCAAACCCGGCAACAGCCGAGTTCGATGGAGAAGGGTGGGTGAGGGCCTTCGACGCTTCCCAGTCGAGCCGCCCCTCACCAACCGGCTGCGCGGACCACTTCTCCACCCGAGCCGGATATTTGCGGCTTCGGCCTTGCCCGACCCGAGCCCGGCAACAGCCGGGTTCGGGTGGGGAGAGGTTACGGGGGCGATCGGACCTGCGAGCGACGGGGCGCCTTCAGGTCAGTCCGGACGATCGGGCCACGAAGCCGCTCACAGATCGGCGGGCAGCTTGGTGCCGAGCCACTTCTCGGAGATGGCGTCCAGCGCGCCGTCCTTCTTGGCAGTGGCGATGATGCCGTCGACCTTGGCGAGCAGCGCCGGCTCGTTCTTGTTGAGGCCGATATAGCAGGGCGAGTTCTTGATCAGGAACTTGATCTCCGGCTTCTTCGGCGGGTTGCGCGCGAGGATGGCGGCGGCGACCACGTTGCCGGTAGCGATGACGTCGACCTGCCCGGACAGGAAGGCGGAGATGGTGCCGTTATTGTCCTCGTAGCGCTTGATGGTGGCGTCGGCGGGGGCGACCTTGGTCAGTTCGAGGTCTTCCACCGCGCCGCGGGTGACGCCGATGGTCTTGCCGGCGAGATCCTTCGCCTCCTTCACCGCCACGTCGGTCGGGCCGAACACGCCGTTGAAGAACGGCGCATAGGCGGCGGAGAAGTCGATGACCTTCTCACGCTCCGGGTTCTTGCCCAGCGAGGAGATGACGAGGTCGACCTTGTTGGTCTGGAGATAGGGGATGCGGTTGGCGCTGGTCACCGGCACCAGTTCCAGCTTCACGCCCAGCTTTTCGGCGATCAGCTTGGCCACGTCGACGTCATAGCCCTTGGGGGCCATGTCGGCGCCGACGCTGCCGAAGGGCGGGAAGTCCTGCGGCACGGCGATGCGGATGACCTTGCCGGCCTCGATGGTGGCGAGCGCGTCGGCATGCGCCGGCTGGATCAGGGCAGGCAGTGCCTGCGCGGCAACGACAGCGCCGGCAAGTAGGGCGAGCAGGGTACGGCGGTTCATGGATCAGTCCTCTTTAGTCGATGGATGATGATGCGCATGCGGTGCCGCGGCGCCGTGGGCGTGCGGCATGGAAGGGGCGACGTCGCTGAAGGTCGACGGGACCAGCAGTTCGCGCAGCGAGGCGAGCGGGTCGGGCTTGGCGGAGAGGTCGAGGCCGGCCTCCACCTTGCCGATGTGTTCGTCCATCAGCCGGGCGGCGCCGGCGAGGTCGCCGGCCTCCATCGCCGCGACGATGTCCTCGTGGTCGTGGCTGGATTCCTCGGCCTTCTCGGTCGGCTGGTAGAGCATGGAGATCAGCGTGGTGCGGGCGGTGAGGTCGCGGATGATCTCGGTGAGCAGCCGGTTGCCCAGCGCGTCGGCAAGATGGATGTGGAAGTCGCCGAGCAGGCACGCGCGCGACGACACGTCGCCCGTCTCGATGGCCTGCCGCTCGATGGCGACATGCTCCTTGAGGCTGGCGAGCACCTTGGGCGGCACCTCGCGCACGGTCTGCAACAGGCCGGTCTCGATGACGCGGCGGGTCTGGAACGCCTCGCGCGCCTCGTCGGCGGACGGCTCGACCACGAACCAGCCGCGCCGCGCGCTCACCTGCACGATGCCGCGCGTCTCCAGCCGCATCATCGCCTCGCGCACGCGGGTGCGGGAGACGCCGAACAGGTCGGCGAGCTTCTGTTCGCCGAGCCTTGTACCGGGCGGGATACGACCGGCCAGGATGGCGGAGAGGATCGCTTCTTCGATATTGGCGGTAGACGGGTTCATCACGCTGGGCTCACAGGCTTGTATACAAGACCTGTAAGCAATCGTTGTGCCAACGATCCCGTGTCGCAACCTGTTGCGAGGATTGTCGATCCATATACAATTTATGAGGGTATTTTTTCATCTGCCGGGGGGCAGTTTCATGGACAATGTCAGAGCCGCCGCCGCTGCGGCCTATGCCGGTTGGCAGAAGTCGCTCAACAAGCCTTTCATCATCATCGCCGTGATGTGCCTGATCATCGCCGCAGCGGAAGCTTTCGGCCAGATCGCTGGCGACGGATCGAAAGTCAGCATTCTCCTCGCCCTTGCCATCGTCACCTTGCTGGCGCCGAAGATCGAGTCGTTTTCCTTCGGGTCGGACGGGGTCAAGGCGGCGCTCGCCAAGATCGACACCAACAACATTGCCGCCACGACCGAGGTGGACAGCAACATCAATGTGAAGCTCGATCAGCTCTTCCGTGAGGTCGCCTCGCTCAAGGCGATGCTCGCACCGCCGGGCGAGACCCCCCTGTCCGAGGCGTTGCCGGAATTCGTCGAGCCGCCGCCGCCGATCCTGGCAAACGATCCGAACAAAGGTCGATTTGGAGGCAATGAGCGGCAAAATGGTCGCGTTTTGAGCGCGACGGTCGAGGAATCGATGCTGAATGGCGATTGGTGCAAGCTCACCCTGGCGGTGCGCCCGACCAGGGGAGCTGCGCCCGTCACCGGCAAGGTCGTGTTCTACCTGCACGATTCCTTCTCGCCGGACCGCTACACGATCAATGCCGAGCGTGGCGAGGCGGTGCTGACGCTGCGTTCCTACGGCGCCTTTACCGCCGGCGCCATCGTCGATGGATCGACGATGCTCGAACTCGATCTGGCGGAAAGTCCCAATGTCGGGGCTCCGGATGCCTGGAGGACGCGCTGAGCCAGGGAGGACGCGGTAGGGAAGGCCGGGCGCGCTACTCGGCTGCCGCCCGGCCATGCCCCAAGCGGCGGCTGATCGCCTCGACAAGTTCCCCCGCCGCCTCGGCTATCACCGTGCCGGGCGGGTAGATCGCCTCGGCGCCGGCGGCGCGCACCGCCTCATAGTCCTGCGGCGGCACCACGCCGCCGACCACGATCATGATGTCGCCGCGCCCCTCCGCCTCCAGCGCCGCCTTCACCTGCGGCACCAGCGTGAGATGGCCGGCCGCCAGCGACGAGATGCCGATGACGTGCACATCGTTCTCCACTGCCTGCCGGGCGGCTTCCTGCGGCGTGGCGAACAGCGGACCGATGTCGACGTCGAAGCCGAGATCGGCGAAAGCGGAGGCGATCACCTTCTGGCCGCGGTCGTGGCCGTCCTGCCCGACCTTGGCGACGAGGATGCGCGGGCGCCTTCCTTCCTCGCTCTCGAAGGCCTCGACCCGCTGGCGCACCGCCGCGACCTTGTCGCTCATGCCGCGAGCTCCCGTGTTTTCCGCCTCCCGCCGATAGATGCCCGACACGGCGCGGATTTCCGCGCGATGCCGGCCGAAGACGCTCTCCAGCGTATCGGAAATCTCGCCGACCGTCGCCCGCGCGCGCGCGGCGTCGATGGCGAGCGCCAGGAGGTTGCCGCCGCCGGCCGCGCCGTTGCGCAGCGCGGTGAGCGCGGCGTCGAGTGCCTGCGGATCGCGCCCGGCCTTCAGCTGGCGCAGCTTGTCGATCTGGGCGGCGCGGACGGCGGAATTGTCGACCTTGAGCACGTCGATGGGCGTCTCGCTCGCCGGCTTGTACTTGTTGACGCCGACCACGGTCTGCGCCCCGGCGTCGATATGCGCCTGCGTGATCGCCGCCGCCTCCTCGATGCGCAGCTTGGGGATGCCGGCCTCGATGGCCTTCGCCATGCCGCCCAGTGCCTCGACCTCGGCGATGTGCGCGCTCGCCCGCGCCGCGAGATCGGCGGTCAGCTTTTCCACATAGAACGAGCCGCCCCACGGGTCGATGGCGCGGGTGGTGCCGCTCTCCTGCTGCAAGAGGATCTGGGTGTTGCGGGCGATGCGGGCGGAGAAGTCGGTCGGCAGCGCCAGCGCCTCGTCGAGCGCGTTGGTGTGCAGCGACTGGGTATGGCCCTGCGTCGCCGCCATCGCCTCGACCATGGTGCGTATCACATTGTTGAACACGTCCTGCGCGGTGAGGCTCCAGCCGGAGGTCTGCGAATGGGTACGCAGCGGCAGCGACTTCGGATTCTCAGCCCCGAGATCGGCCATCAGCTTCGCCCAGATCAGCCGGGCGGCGCGCAGCTTGGCGACCTCCATGAAGAAGTTCATGCCGATCGCCCAGAAGAACGACAGGCGCGGCGCGAAGCTGTCGATCGGCAGGCCAGCCTTGACGCCGGCGCGGGCATATTCGAGCCCGTCGGCGAGCGTGTAGGCGAGCTCCAGGTCCTGCGTCGCCCCGGCTTCCTGCATGTGGTAGCCGGAGATCGAGATCGAGTTGAAGCGCGGCATCGCCGATGACGTGAAGGCGAAGATGTCGGAGATGATCCGCATCGAGGGCGCCGGCGGGTAGATATAGGTGTTGCGGACCATGAACTCCTTGAGGATGTCGTTCTGGATGGTCCCCGAGAGCTGGGCCGGCTTCACCCCCTGCTCCTCGGCGGCGACGACATAGAGCGCCAGCACCGGCAGCACCGCGCCGTTCATGGTCATCGACACGCTCATCTTGTCGAGCGGGATGCCCGAGAACAGCGTGCGCATGTCGAGGATGGAATCGATGGCCACCCCGGCCATGCCGACATCGCCGGCGACGCGCGGATGGTCGCTGTCATAGCCGCGATGGGTGGCGAGATCGAAGGCGACCGACAGGCCCTTCTGGCCGGCGGCGAGGTTGCGCCGGTAGAAGGCGTTGGAATCCTCCGCCGTGGAGAAGCCGGCATACTGCCGGATCGTCCAGGGCTGGGTGGCGTACATGGTCGGGTAGGGGCCGCGCAGGAACGGCGCCAGCCCTGGATAGCTGTCGACGAAGCCGAGCCCGGCGAGGTCGTCCGGGCCGTAGCTGCACTTCACCGCGATGCCTTCCGGCGTCATCCAGTCGGCGGCGCCGGGGTCCGGCGCGGCGAGCGCCGGCCGGCGCCAGTCGAGGCCGGAGAAGTTCGGGATGCGGCTCATCGGACAGCCTCCATGCCGAGATGGGTAAAGGCACTGCGCGGGCTCATGGTTCCGCTCCCGGCTTCAGCCCGAGCGCGGCATGCGCGGCGCGCAGCGACTCCAGCACGTCGCAGCCGGCAAAGATGAAGCCGTCCACTCCGGCTTCACGCAGCCCGGCCTCCTGCTCGGGCAGCCGCCCGGCGAGCCACAGGTGAGCGGCGCCAGCCTGTTCCAGCGCCCGCGCGGCCGCCTCCCCCCGCTCCGCATAGACGCCGTCCGACCCGCACAGGCAGGCCAGCCGCGTGCCGGAGGCGCGGAAGGCGGCGACGAGGGCGGCCTCGTCGGCAAAGCCGTCATTGCCGGGCGCGGCGATGCCGCCGGCCTCGAACAGGTTTTTCGCGAAACCGGCCCGCGCCGTGAAGTCGGCGGGCGTGCCGAGATTGGCGAGGAATACCGAGGGTGCCGGTTCGGTCCGTGCGGTGGCAGCGCGCAGCGCCTCGAAGGGCTCGGCGAGGCGCTTCGGCACCAGCGGCTCGACCAGCAGCGCGCCCTCGGCGGGGGGCGGCGCATCGAGGCGCGGCAGCGACGCCAGCACGGCTGGCACGGCGGCGCCGAGCAGCGGGAATTCCGAGGTGCCGGTGATCGGCGCCTTGCGGGTGGCGATGTCCTGCGCACGGGCGGCGCGGGCCTGCCCGATCTGCCGCTGCAGGCTGCCCGCTTGCAGCGCCTCGACGATCCCGCCTTCCTTGTCGAGGGCACGGAACAGCTCCCACGCGGCGGCGGCCAGCTCCTGCGTGCGTTCCTCGACCGCGCCGGCGCCGGCGGCGGGATCGGCGACGCGGTGAATGTTGGCTTCCTCGATGAGGATCAATTGGGTGTTGCGGGCCAGCCGGCGGGCGCTGGCCTCCGGCAGGCCGAGCGCTTGGGTGAACGGTAGCACGGCGAGGCTGTCGGCTCCGCCTGCCCCGGCGGCGAAGGCGGCGATGGTGCCGCGCAGCAGGTTGGTGTGCGGGTCGAGCCGGGTGAGGCTGCGCCAGGCGGTCTCCATGTGGATGGCGAGCGGCGGCGGGCTGGCGACGCCGCAGGCCTCCAGCGCCGCCGCCCAGATGAGCCGCAGCGCGCGCGGCTTGGCGAGGGTGAGGAACTGGTCGACATCGGCCACCAGCGTCGCCTCGATCAGCGGCGCGGCCTCCTCGATGGCGAGGCCGGAGGCCTCCAGCGCCCGCAGATAGGCGACGGCGGTGGCGAGCACGCTCGCCAGTTCCTGCGCGTCGGTGGCGCCGGCGACGTGGTACGGGCGTCCGTCCGCCCGCACCATCGGCGCGATGAAGCCGCGCAGCCGCAGCGCCGAGACGGTCTGGGCGAGGCGCAGCGACAGGCTGTCCCATTCCAGCGGCGAGGCGCCGAGCGCGGCGAGGTCGCCGATGGGATCGAGGCCGAAGCGGATGTCGAGCGTCCCGGGATCCTGGGCGTCGAGCAGCGATGCCAGCGCCAGGGCGATGTCGCGACCCTGGAAGCGCCCGGCCTCGACGCGCAGGGTGACGAGATCGGCCATCACCCCGTCAAGCGTGCCGGCGATCGCCGCGCGTGTCACCGGCAGGCCGAAGCCATGCGCCGAGGGGGCGCCGGCGAAGACGAGGGCGAGGCCGTCGGCGCCGTTGGCGAGGTCGTCCAGCGCCTGCGCATTGGCGGTGGCCGGATCGCTATGGTCGATGCGGGTCAGCACCTTCCACGGCGCGCCCGCCGGCCGGGCGGCGACCAGCCCGGCCTCGACGCGGCGCGGCGGCAGGGCGTCGAACGCCAGGCCGTCATAGGTGCGGGTGACCATGCGCCGGTCATAGGGCGCGCCCTTGAGCACGCCCTCGACCAGCTTGAGCCAGTCCGCGCGGGTGGCGGCCGGCGGGGCGGCGAGGTCGAGATCGAGGGGTTCCATAGAGGACTGTCCTCAGGCGAATTCGAGGATGACGGCGTCGACGGCGAGGCTGTCGCCGGCCTTGGCCAGCACCTTCTTCACCGTGGCGTCGCGCTCGGCGCGCAGCACGTTCTCCATCTTCATCGCCTCGACGATGGCAAGTGCCTCGCCGGCCTTCACCTCCTGCCCCTCGGCCACCGCGATGGAGACCACCAGCCCCGGCATCGGGCAGAGCAGCTGCTTGCCGCTGCCGGCCTCCAGCTTCTCGGGCATCAGCGCGGCGAGCTCGGCCTCGCGCTCGGTATAGACCACCGCCGCCACCGCCACGCCGCGATGGCCGAGCGCGACGCCGTTGAGGCGCGGGCGTACCTGCACGCTGATCCGCTCGTCGTCGAACGTCCCGTGCCACACCGGCTCGCCCGGCTTCCAGCCGGAGCGCAGCTCATAGGTGCCGGTGGCACGCCCTTCATCGTCGAGGAAGGTGACGATGAAGCCGCCGGCGGCGCGGTCGACCTCGCAGGACAGCGACAGATCGCCGAGCCGCACCACCCGGCGATGCTCGAACACCACGCTGCGTCCGGGCAATTGCTGGGAGATTGCCCGCTTGCGGGCATTGCCGATATTGTCGATCACCGCCGCCACCGCCGCCAGCCGGCGGGTGAGGGCGGGGGTGAGCGCGGCGCCGGCAAAGCCGCCCTTGTATTCCTCGGCGATGAAGCCCGTGGAGAGCCTGCCCTCGCGCCAGCGCGGGTGGTCCATCAGCGCCGACAGGAACGGGATATTGTGCTGGATGCCGTCGAGGGCGAAGGCGTCGAGCGCGTCGGCTTGCGCCTCGATGGCGGCAAGGCGCGTCGGTGCGTGGGTGATCAGCTTGGCGATCATCGGGTCGTAGAACAGCGAAATCTCGCCGCCCTCATAGACGCCGGTGTCGTTGCGCACGGTGACCCCACTCTCGACCCGCTCCGCCGGCGGGCGGTAACGCGTCAGCCGGCCGATGGAGGGCAGGAAGTTGCGATAGGGGTCCTCGGCATAGACGCGGCTCTCCACCGCCCAGCCCTTCAGCTTCACGTCGTCCTGCGCGATGGCGAGCTTTTCGCCGGCGGCGACCCGGATCATCTGCTCGACGAGGTCGATGCCGGTGACGAGCTCGGTCACCGGATGCTCCACCTGCAGGCGGGTGTTCATCTCTAGAAAGTAGAAGCTACGGTCCTGCCCGGCGACGAACTCCACCGTGCCGGCCGAGTCATAGTTCACCGCCTTGGCCAGCGCGACGGCCTGCTCGCCCATCTTCTTGCGGGTGGCCTCGTCGAGCAGCGGCGAGGGCGCCTCCTCGATGACCTTCTGGTTGCGGCGCTGGATCGAGCATTCGCGCTCGCCGAGATAGATGACGTTGCCGTGCTTGTCGCCCAGCACCTGGATCTCGATGTGGCGGGGATCGACGATGAACTTCTCGACGAACACCCGGTCGTCGCCGAAGGAGGACTTCGCCTCCGAGCGGGCGCGGTCGAAGCCGTCCTGCACCTCGTCGCGGGAATGGGCGATGCGCATGCCCTTGCCGCCGCCGCCGGCCGAGGCCTTGATCATCACGGGATAGCCGATCTCGTCGGCGATGACAGACGCCTGTTCGGCATTCTCGATCACGCCGAGATAGCCGGGCACGGTGGAGACCTTCGCCGCCGCCGCCGCCTTCTTGGATTCGATCTTGTCGCCCATCGCCTCGATGGCGCCGGGGTTCGGCCCGATGAAGACGATGCCCGCCTTCGCCAGCGCCTCCGGAAAGGCGGCGCGCTCGGAGAGGAAGCCATAGCCGGGATGCACAGCCTCGGCGCCGGTCTTCTTGGCCGCGTCGATGATCTTGTCGATCAGCAGGTAGGACTGCGCGGCCGGCGCGGCGCCGATATGCACGGCTTCGTCGGCCATCGCGACGTGCAGCGCGTCCTTATCGGCATCGGAATAGACCGCGACGGTCTTGATGCCCATGCGGCGGGCGGTCTTGATGACGCGACAGGCGATCTCGCCACGGTTCGCGATGAGGATCTTACGGAACATGGATGAGCCTCACAGCGGCAGGTTGTCGTGCTTCTTGGCGGGCGCCTCGACATGCTTGGAACGCAGCATGGCGAGCGCGCGGGCGATGCGCTTGCGGGTCGAGCGCGGGGTGATCACCTCGTCGATATAGCCGCGCTCGGCCGCCACGAAGGGCGACAGGAAGCGCGCCTCATATTCCTTGGTCCGCGCGGCGATCTTCTCGGGATCGTCGATATCGGCGCGGAAGATGATCTCCACAGCCCCCTTGGCGCCCATCACCGCGATCTGCGCCGTCGGCCAGGCATAGTTGACGTCGCCGCCGACATGCTTGGACGCCATGACGTCATAGGCGCCGCCGAACGCCTTGCGGGTGATCACGGTGATCAGCGGCACGGTGGCCTGCGAATAGGCGAACAAGAGCTTCGCCCCGTGCTTGATCAGCCCGCCATATTCCTGCGCCGTGCCGGGCAGGAAGCCGGGCACGTCGACGAAGGTGAGGATGGGAATCTCGAAGGCGTCGCAGAAGCGCACGAAGCGCGCCGCCTTGCGCGAGGCGTCGCTATCGAGCACGCCGGCCAGCACCATCGGCTGGTTGGCGACGATGCCGACCGTGCGCCCCTCCACCCGGCCGAAGCCGGTGACGATATTGCCGGCGAAGGCGGCCTGGATCTCGAAGAAATCGCCCTCATCGACCACCTTCCCGATCAGCTCCTTGATGTCATAGGGCTTGTTCGGGTTGTCGGGGATGAGTGTGTCGAGCGAGGCATCGAGCCGCTCCCCGTCGTCGAAGCTCGGCCATTGCGGCACGCCGGACTGGTTGTTGGCCGGCAGGAAGTCGATCAGCCGGCGCATCTGCAGGAGCGCCTCGACATCGTTGTCGAAGGCGCCGTCGGCCACCGAGGACTTCGACGTGTGCACCTTGGCGCCGCCGAGTTCCTCGGCGGTGACGGTCTCGTTGGTGACGGTCTTCACCACGTCAGGGCCGGTGACGAACATGTAGGAGGTGTCGCGCACCATGAAGATGAAGTCGGTCATCGCCGGCGAATAGACGTCGCCGCCGGCACAGGGACCCATGATCAGCGAGATCTGCGGGATGACGCCGGAGGCGGTGACATTGCGCTTGAACACCTCGCCATAGCCGCCGAGCGCGGCGACGCCCTCCTGGATGCGCGCCCCGCCGGCATCGAACAGGCCGATGATCGGCGAGCGCGTCTTCAGCGCCATGTCCTGGATCTTGGTGATCTTGGCGGCATGCGCCTCCGACAGCGAGCCGCCGAACACGGTGAAGTCCTTGGCGAAGACGAAGACCTGCCGCCCGTTCACCGTGCCCCAGCCGGTGACGACGCCGTCGCCGGGGATCTTGTTGGCCTCCATGCCGAAATCGGCGCAGCGATGCTCGACGAAGGTGTCGAATTCCTCGAAGGAGCTGCTGTCGAGCAGCAGCTCGATGCGCTCGCGGGCGGTGAGCTTGCCACGCTTGTGCTGGGCGGCGATGCGCTTCTCGCCGCCGCCGAGGCGGGCATCCGCGCGGCGCTGATCGAGTTCGTCGAGGATATGCTTCATGGCATGCACCTTCTCCGGGGGCGCCAACCGGAGAGTCGGAAGGGCGCCCGCTCGCTTCGCCTCTTCTAAGCCCTTGTGACCCGCACGATAAGCTGTGAAAATGCGGATCGTAAAACTGTAAAAATTTCACAAGATCGACGCGCGGAGAGCAGAACCCCGCCAGCTCCCCCTCCGCGTCGGGAAGAGGGCGGGACGGCTGGATGATGCCGTTTCATCGGGAGCCCTCGCCGGAGGCCATCATGTCGAAGAAGGTATTCGCCGGTCATGCCGTGCGCAATCTGCGCGAAAGGCTGGGCCTTACCCAGATGGACTTCGCACGGCGCCTTTCGTTGTCGCCGAGCTACATCAACCAGATCGAGAGTAACCAGCGTCCGCTCACCGCCGCGGTGCTGCTGGCCATCGGCCGCACCTTCGACCTCGACATCACCCGTTTCGGTGCCGATGACCTCGACCGCATCGTCGCCGATCTGCGCGAGGCGCTGGCCGATCCGGTGTTCCGGGGGCTGGAGCCGAGCCTGCAGGACCTGAAGAACGCCACCACCCATGCGCCGGCCTTCGCCCACGCCTTCCTGCGCCTGCATGGGGCGATGCGCCGGCTGGTGGAGCGCCGCGCCGCGCTTGACGACGCGGTTACCTCGGCGGGCGGCGGCGAGGGCGACGGCGAGGCCCGCAACCTCGCCCCTTATGACGAGGTGCGCGACCATTTCCACTACATCGACAATTATGTCGACGGCCTCGACCGGGCGGCGGAGGAGAAGAGCGCCGCGCTCGACCTGTTCGCCCGCCCCGACGCCGGCGCGGTGCTGGAGCGGCATCTGCGCGAGCGCCACGATATCGGCGTGGAGACCGCGCCCTCCGACGCGGTGGAGGCGCCGCTGCTGCGCTTCGATCGGCATCGCCGGGTGGCGACGCTGGCGCGCGGGCTCGATCCGGCGAGCCGCGCCTTCCGCCTCGCCACGCTCATCGCCCGCTTCGAGCAGGGCGAACTGATCGACCGGCATGTGGCGGAGGCGGGCTTCCGCAGCACCGCCGCCCGCGAGGTGTGCCGGCTGTCGCTGCAGAATTACTATGCCGGGGCGCTGATCCTGCCCTATCGCCGGTTCGCGCGGCTGGCGCGGGAGCGGCGGCACGATCTCGACCTGATCGCCGCCATCACCGGCGCCAGCCTGGAGCAGGTGTGCCACCGGCTCTCGACGTTGCAGCGGCCGGGCGAGAAGGGCGTGCCGTTCTACTTCCTGAAGGTGGATCGCGCGGGCAACGTCATCAAGCGCCACAGCGCTACGCGCTTCCAGTTCGCCCGCTATGGCGGCGCCTGCCCGGTGTGGAACGTGCACGAGGCGTTCGAACAGCCCTCGAAGCTGCTGGCGCAGGTCGGCGAGATGCCGGACGGGGTGCGCTATCTCTGTCTCGCGCGGGGGGCCATCAAGCCCGTGCAGCGCTTCGGCCAGCGCGAGCGGCGCTATGCGCTCGGCATCGGCTGTGAGCTCTCCTATGCCGGGGAGATCGTTTATGCCGACGGGATCGACCTGAAGGCGGCCAGCATCGCTCCGCTCGGCGTCAATTGCCGCATCTGCCCGCGCACGAACTGCCCGGACAGGGCGTTTCCGCCGCTCGACCGGGCCATCGTGCTCGACCCGGACCGGCGCGGCGTGGTGCCGTTCGACGTGAAGGACGAGCTGCGCTTCTGAGCCCCGTCTTCACCCGCGTGTCGGCCAGGCGATCCAGACATAGCCCTCGCCATATCGGGTGGCGATGAAGCTCGGCGTCCGCGCCCGGTCTCCCAGCTTGGCGCGCAGCCGGTTGATCACAAAGTCGACGCAGCGGTCAGTGGAGTCCGAGCCGGGCCCCGCTATGGCGTCGAGCAGCTGGCCGCGGCTCATCACCCGCCGGGCATTGCCGGCCAGCGCCTCCAGCACGGCGCGCTCGGAGCGGGTGAAGTGGATCTCCACCTTCGACTCGCGAAGCGCGCAGGAAAAATCCTCGTCGAAGACAATCCCGTTGAAGCAGCGCGGGGGCATGGTTTCCTCCCGTCCCGATCCCGCCCGTCGTCCGATCAAACAATACTGCAACAATTGGCGCGCAGCCTCCCGGCCCCGCGGGGTGAAAACCGCGATCAAAAGGTGAGGGGCACCATGCGGGGGTGGCGTATGGTCGTGCGCGGGACGGCCATTGCCCTCGCGCTGTCGATAGCCGTCGCGGCGATGACCGTTGCGGCGCCCTGGCAGGGTTCGCACGCGCAGGGGGGAGAAGCCGTCGAGGTCGACCTGGAACTGGTGCTCGCCACCGATGTCTCCACCTCGATGGACCGCGCGGAAAAACAGCTCCAGCTTGCCGGCTTCGTCGCGGCCTTCCGTGATGGGACCGTTATCGACGCCATTCGTCAGGGCCGGCGCGGGCGGATCGCCGTCACCTATGTCGAATGGGGTGGGGAAGGGCGCGAGCGGGTCGTGTTGCCCTGGACGCTGATCGAGGGCGCAGCGGCAGCGCACGCCTTCGCCGACCGTCTTGCAGAGGGCTCGCCCGGGCGCCTTGTCTATGGCACCGCGATGGGAGAGGCGCTGTTGTTCTGCGCCGACCTGTTCGGCTCCGCCGGTTATGCCGGCGACCGTCAGGTGATCGACCTGTCCGGCGACGGCTTCAGCAATCGCGGACGCCCGCTTGGGGAGGCGCGCGGGGTGATACTGGCACGCGGCATCACCATCAATGGACTGCCGTTGGTCTACAAGGACCCCGACGACGACGAGACCGCCTTTCCCCCCGACGAACTCGTCCGCTATTTCGTCGAGGAAGTGATCGGCGGGCCGGGTGCTTTCGTCTTGCCGGTGCGCTCGGTCGACGCCTTCCCCATCGCGATCCGGCAGAAGCTCATCCGCGAGATCGCGGGCGCGCCTGTGCCGGGTCGGATGGCGGAGCGCCGACCGTGAGGCTGTTCTGTCTTCTGAAGCTCAGATGTCGAGCGTGTTGGCGCGTTCCCATTCCGTCAGGTGGCGCGAATAGGCATTCCATTCCTCGTGCTTCAGCTTGAGGAAGCCGTCGACCACCGGGGCGCCGAGCGCGTTCTTCAGCACCGAGGACTTCTCCAGCGCCCGCAGCGCGTCGAGCAGGTTCAGCGGCAGCTTCTTGGCGCCGCGCACCTTGTGGCCGTCGGTGTACATGTTGATGTCGAGGCGCTTGCCGGGATCGCGCTGGTTCTGGATGCCGTCGAGGCCGGCGGCCAGTACCGCCGCCGGGGCGAGGTAGGGGTTGGCCGCGCCGTCCGGCAGCCGCAGTTCCAGCCGGCCCGCATCGGGGATGCGGATCATGTGGGTGCGGTTGTTGCCGGTATAGGTGACGGTGTTGGGCGCCCAGGTGGCACCGGAGACGGTGCGCGGCGCGTTGATGCGCTTGTAGGAGTTCACCGTCGGGTTGGTGAAGGCGCACATGGCGTCGGCCGAGTGGATCAGGCCGCCGATGAAGTTGTAGCAGAGGTCGGAAACGCCGAGCTCGCCGTCCTCGTCCTCGAACAAATTGGTGTCGCCCTGCCACAGCGAGGTGTGCATGTGGCAGCCCGAGCCGGTGAGGTCGATGAACGGCTTGGGCATGAAGGTCGCCCGCAGCCCGTGCTTCTCGGCGATGGAGCGCGCCATGTACTTGAAGAAGACGTGGCGGTCGGCGGTGACGAGGGCGTCGTCGAAGTCCCAGTTCATCTCGAACTGGCCGTTGGCGTCCTCGTGGTCGTTCTGGTACGGGCCCCAGCCGAGGGTGAGCATGCAGTCGCAGATTTCCTTGATCACCTCGTAGCGGCGCATCAGGGCGGACTGGTCGTAGCAGGGCTTGGTGGCGTCGTCGGAGGCGTCGGAGATCTTCTTGCCGTCCGGCGTGGTCAGGAAGAACTCGCACTCGACGCCGGTCTTCATCTGGTAGCCGATGGATTCGGCACCCAGCATGGTGCTCTTCAGCACGTTGCGCGGCGCCTGCGCCACCAGTTCGTCGTTCATGACGAGATCGGAGGCCAGCCAGCCGACTTCCGGCTTCCACGGCAGCTGGATCAGGCTGTCGGCGTCCGGTACCGCGAACAGGTCGGCATCGGCCGGGCTCATGTCGAGCCAGGTGGCGAAGCCGGCGAAACCCGCGCCGGACTTCTGCATGCCGCCGATCGCCTGGGCCGGCACCAGCTTGGCGCGCAGCGAGCCGAACAGGTCGACATAGGAGATCAGGAAATACTTGATGCCGAGCTCTTTGGCGGCGTGAGCGAGATCATTGGCCATCTGAAACGGTCCTGCTGCAATCGGTGTTCGTGCCATTCCCCCGGCCCGTTGGCGGGCTCGTTGAGGCGATGAATGTGCAAATGCCGCGCCGAAGCGCGGCATCTGGTCAGAAATTCCCGTTGCTGCCCGGGATCCAGTTGGTGCCAGCCAGCGGCACGTTCGCCATCGCCGCCGCCTCGATGGTCAGCGCGACGAGATCCTCCGGCTCGAGATTGTGCACATGGCTCTTGCCGCAGGCGCGGGCGATGGTCTGGCACTCCAGCGTCAGCACCGCGAGGTAGTTGGCGAGCCGGCGGCCGGCGGCGACCGGGTCGAGCCGCGCCATCAGCGCCGGGTCCTGCGTGGTGATGCCCGCCGGGTCGCGGCCCTCGTGCCAGTCGTCATAGGCGCCGGCGGTGGTGCCGAGCTTCTCGTACTCGCCCTGCCAGTGCGGGTCGTTGTCGCCGAGCGCCACCAGCGCCGCCGTGCCGATCGCCACCGCGTCGGCGCCGAGCGCCAGGGCTTTCGCGACATCGGCGCCGTTGCGGATGCCACCGGAGACGATCAGCTGCACCTTGCGGTGCATGCCGAGGTCCTGCAGCGCCTTCACCGCCTGGCGGACGGCGGCGAGCGTCGGGATGCCGACATGCTCGATGAAGATCTCCTGCGTGGCGGCGGTGCCGCCCTGCATACCGTCGACGACGACGACGTCGGCGCCGGACTTCACGGCGAGCGCGGTGTCGTAATAGGGCCGCGCCGCGCCCACCTTCACATAGATCGGCTTCTCCCAGTCGGTGATCTCGCGCAGTTCCTCGATCTTGATCTCGAGGTCGTCCGGGCCGGTCCAGTCGGGGTGGCGGCAGGCGGAGCGCTGGTCGATGCCGACCGGCAGGGTGCGCATGCCGGCGACGCGCTCGGTGATCTTCTGGCCGAGCAGCATGCCGCCGCCGCCGGGTTTGGCGCCCTGGCCGACCACCACCTCGATGGCGTCAGCGCGCTTGAGATCGTCCGGGTTCATGCCGTAGCGCGAGGGCAGGTACTGGTAGACGAGCTGGGTCGAGTGCCCGCGCTCCTCATTGGTCATGCCGCCGTCGCCGGTGGTGGTCGAGGTGCCCATCGCCGAGGCGCCACGGCCAAGGGCCTCCTTGGCGTTGGCCGAGAGCGACCCGAAGCTCATGCCGGCGATGGTGATCGGGATCTTCAGCTCGATCGGCTTCTTGGCGAAGCGGGTGCCGAGCACCACCTCGGTCGAGCACTTCTCGCGATAGCCTTCCAGCGGGTAGCGCGACATCGACGCGCCGAGGAACAGGAGGTCGTCGAAATGCGGCAGCTTGCGCTTCGCGCCGGCGCCGCGGATGTCGTAGATGCCGGTCGCCGCGGCGCGGCGGATCTCCGACAGCGTGTACTCGTCGAAGGTCGCCGAGGTACGGGGCTTGGTGCGCGGGGTATTGGTGAGATCGTTCATGGTCCCGCCCCTCAGTAGCTCGACACGTTGTCGACGTGGAAATGGTAGAGCGTGCGGGCCGAGCCGTAGCGGCGGAACTCGCCGATATCGACCTCGCCGAGGATGCCGGCGGCGTCGAGCTTCGACGCCAGCAGCGCCTTGTGCTCGTCGCGCATCTTCTTCTCGATGCAGTCGGCGCCGAGGCCGGCGACCTTGCCGCGCACGAACAGCTTGGCCTCGTAGAGGCTGTCGCCGAGCGCCTCGCCGGCGTCGCCGAGCACGACGAGCGAACCCGCCTGTCCCATGAAGGCCGAGAGGTGGCCGACCGAGCCCTTCACAACGATGTCGATGCCCTTCATCGAGATGCCGCAGCGCGCCGAGGCGTTGCCGTCGATGACGAGGAGGCCGCCATGGGCGGTGGCGCCGGCCGACTGGCTGGCGTCGCCCTTCACATGGATGAAGCCCGACATCATGTTCTCGCCGACGCCGACGCCGGCATTGCCGTTGATGACGACGCGGCCGCGCTTGTTCATGCCGGCGCAGTAATAGCCGACCGGCCCGTCGATCTCGATGTCGATGGCGGCATCGAGGCCGGCGGCGATGGCGTGCCGGCCATTGGGGTGCGCCACCTTCCAGAAGGTCTGGTTGGTGTCGGGGCCGAGGGCGTGCAGCGCGGCGTTGAGCTCGCGCACGCTGGAGGTCGACAGGTCGACCAGCTGGAGGCCGGCGGCGTCGCCGGCAGGCTTCACGGAAAGGGTCATGCTGCGCGGTCCCAGAAATAAACCTTGGCCGGCTCCGGCTCGAAGACGCGGGCGTTCTCGATGCCCGGCAGGCCGGCGAGCGCGCGGTATTCCGAGCCGAAGGCGACATATTGATCGGTTTCGGCCATGACGGCCGGCTTGCAGGCGATGGGGTCGCGCAGCACGCCGAAGCCGCTCTCGGTGCCGACGACGAAGGTGTAGAAGCCGTCGAGATCGCCGAGCGAATGCTCCAGCGCCTCGCCGAGCGTGTCGCCCTCGCGCATGCGGTAGGTGAGGTACGCGGCGGCGACCTCGCTGTCGTTCTCGGTGGCGAGGTGGAGGCCCTCGCGCTCCAGCCGGCGACGCAGGCCGGCATGGTTCGACAGCGAGCCGTTATGCACCAGGCACTGGTCGGAGCCGGTGGAGAAGGGGTGGGCGCCGTCGGTGGTCACGGCGCTCTCGGTCGCCATGCGGGTGTGGCCGATGGCGTGGGTGCCGCTCATCGTCTCCAGCTTGAAGCGCTTGGCGACGTCGGCGGGCAGGCCGACTTCCTTGTAGAGCTCCATGCGGGCGCCGGTGCTGATCACGTCGATCGCCGGGAACCGGCTCTTGAGTGCCGTGCGCACATCCGCTTCCGCGGCGGCGGGGACGGTGAGCACCGCATGGGTGTCGCGCGGCGTCACCTCATGGCCGAGCGCCGCGCCGATGGCGGCGAAGTCGGTGCCGGCCGGGCCGCGCAGGGTGAGCTTCACCGTGCCGTCCTTGCCGCTGCCATAGACCGCGAAGCCGGCCGAATCCGGCCCGCGGCTGCACATCACGTCCAGCATTTCCGCCAGCAGGGCGCCGAGCTGGGGTTCCAGCTTCGGGTCCTTGATGAAGAGGCCGACAATTCCGCACATCCGCGCGTCTCCCGCAAACCGTTCCGGTTGATCGTGAGGGAGATGTACGGGCAACGCGGCGTGGCGTCAATGTGGGGGAATAAATTTTTCCTGTTAGGAAAAGTTCGGAGGTGAGAGGCGGCGGCGGTCAGATCGGGTCGCGCGGGTAGATGATGATCGACAGATAGGTCATCGGCCGCACCAGCAGCTCCTCCGGCCCGTGGGTGGCGGCGGAATCGAACATCAGCGAATCGCCCGGCCGCAGGTGATAGGTGCGGTCGCCGTGGCGGTACACCACCTCGCCGGTGAGCATGTGGATGAACTCCACCCCGGCATGGCGGAAGCCGGTATAGGGCACCGCTTCCTCGCTCAGCGTGATGAGATAGGGCTCCACCGCCACCTCGCCACCGAGCGCATGTCCGAGCAGCTCGTACTGGTGGCCGACCTTGGTGCCGCGCCGCTCGATATGCACGCCCTGTCCAGCGGGCACGAAGGAGCAGTCGCGCTTTTCCTCGAAGCCGGAGAACAGGCTGGAGATCGGCACGTTGAGCACGCTGGAGATCGCCTGCAACGTGCCGAGCGACGGCGAGATCAGCCCGTTCTCGATCTTTGACAGCATGCCGACCGAGATGCCGGCGGCGCTGGCGAGATCGGAGACGGTGAGGTCGAGCTCGCGGCGGATGGCGCGCACCTGCAGGCCGAGCGCCTGTTCCAGCGTGCGCTCATTGGTGGCCGGCGCGCCCGAGCCGGTGCGCAAATCCTCCGCGCTGGCTTCCGTCCCGGCCGCTTCCTTTGCGCCGGCGCCCTCCGCCTGCTGCCGCTGTTCTGCCAAGACCCGTCTCCTCTGCTCGCTCCACATTGTTTTTAGCCGGGAAATGTCGGGGCGGAAACGCGGAACGTCATACCGGCTTGGCATTCATCGTGCATTGGGCAGGGAGCGAGGCCCGCAGGAGCGACGGCGACCCATGCCTGATTATGAGATGATCGTCATCGGCAGCGGCCCGTCCGGCCGTCGCGCCGCCGTGCAGGCCGCCAAGATCGGCAAGTCGGTGCTTGTGGTGGAGAAGGGGCGCCGGGTGGGCGGCGTGTCCGTGCACACCGGCACCATCCCCTCCAAGACCCTGCGCGAGACGGTGCTCAATCTGTCGGGCTGGCGCGAGCGCGGCTTCTATGGCCGTTCCTACCGGGTGAAGCAGGATATCGGCGCCGCCGACCTGCTGGCGCGGCTGCACAAGACGCTCGATCACGAGGTCGACGTGCTGGAACACCAGTTCAGCCGCAACGGGGTCAAGACCGCGCGCGGCGAGGCGCGCTTCGTCTCGCCCTATGACATCGAGATCACCGGCGAGACCGGCGAGCACACCACCGTCTCCGGCTCGCACATCCTCATCGCCGTCGGCACGCGGCCGTTCCGGCCGGATTATGTGCCGTTCAACGGCACCAACGTGTTCGACAGCGACGAGATCGTCGAACTGCCGCGCCTGCCGCGCAGCCTCGCGGTGATCGGCGCCGGGGTGATCGGCGTCGAATACGCCACCATCTTCAGCGCGCTCGACGTGCAGGTGACGCTGATCGAGCCACGCTCGAGCTTCCTCGACTTCATCGACAAGGAACTGATCGAGGAGTTCGTGCACGAATTGCGCGACCGCAACGTCTCGCTGCGGCTCGGCGCCAATGTCGGCTCCATCGAGCTCGGCAATGATGGCCGCCCGATCTGCCGGCTTTCCGACGGGCGTACCGTCACCACCGACATGCTGCTGTTCGCCGCCGGCCGGGTCGGCGCCACCGACACGCTCAATCTCGGCGCGGCGGGGCTCGATGTCGACCATCGCGGCCGGCTCAAGGTCGATCCGAAGACGCTTCAGACCTCGGTGCCGCACATCTATGCCGCCGGCGACGTGATCGGCTTCCCCAGCCTCGCCTCCACCTCAATGGAGCAGGGCCGCGTCGCCGCCTGCCACGCCTTCGGGCTGGAGCCGCCGCCGCCGCCGGAATTCTTCCCCTACGGCATCTATTCGGTGCCGGAGATGTCGACGGTCGGCATGAGCGAGGAGGAGGTGCGCCGGCGGGAGATCCCCTATGAATGCGGCATCGCCCGCTTCCGCGAGACCTCGCGCGGCCACATCATGGGGCTGAACACCGGCATGATGAAGATGATCTTCTCGGTGAAGACCCGCCGCCTGCTCGGCGTGCACATCGTCGGCGAGGGCGCCACCGAGCTGATCCATATCGGCCAGGCGGTGCTGAACCTGAAGGGCACCATCGACTATTTCATCGAGAACACCTTCAACTACCCGACGCTGGCCGAGGCCTACAAGATCGCCGGCCTCGACGCTTGGAACCGGATGTCGCGGGTGTGAGAGGTGGGCCTGCCCGGCTAGGTCCGACCATTTTTCGCGGCGGTCCGTGGCTGGGTCATCTCGATGTCTTTCCCGTCACTACCCAAAGAGCGGCGATGCTCCCTCTTCCCGCACGCAACCCGGCTGCAGCCGGGTTCCGCACTCGATGAGTCCAACATCGGATAGATCCGATATTGACGGAGAGGGGCGGGGTGAGGGGGGACGACGCTCCAAGGCTCCGCAATGGGGCTCCTTCACCGTCTCGCTGCGCGGGCCACCTCTCCCCAACAGGAGGGGATGAGAAGGAGGCGGCAATTTCGAGTGGTGGGCGGCTGGGGCGGATGCAGAAACGCAGCCCGGCAAACTGGCCCTCCACACCGCGCAAGAAAATGTCGTGGTCTGCGCGTCTACGACCATAGAATTATAAGCCATGCGCTGAGCGCGGTTCATTCCGTCGCAGGCTCGGTATATGACGGGCGCCAATCGCGCGCGGCCATGGGCCGAAGCTGGCCCCGCCGCGCTTTCGTCTGGCGCCGCGCCCCGATGGGCCGCGCCACCCACGGAGCCTTTTCGACGATGTCCTTTGCAGCTGCCGCGGAGCGGGCGGAACCCGCCGTCGCCAATCCGCGATCCCGCGTCATTCTCGCCAGCCTGATCGGCACCACGATCGAGTTCTACGATTTCTACGTCTACGCTACCGCGGCGGTGCTGGTGTTTCCGCACCTGTTCTTCCCGGCCGGCGACGACACCGTGGCGCTGCTCGCCTCGCTCGCCGTGTTCGGCGCGGCGATGGTGGCGCGTCCGCTCGGCGCCATCTTCTTCGGCCATCTCGGCGACAAGCGCGGCCGCAAGGCGACGCTGGTCGGCGCGCTGCTCACCATGGGCATCGCCACCTTCCTGATCGGCGCTCTGCCGACCTATGAGATGGCCGGCTGGTTCGCCCCGGCTCTGCTGGTCATCATGCGTCTCGCGCAGGGCTTCGCGCTCGGCGGCGAGTGGAGCGGTGCGGCCCTGGTCGCTACCGAGAACGCGCCTCCCGGCAAGCGGGCGGTGTACGGCACCTTCCCGCAGCTCGGCGCGCCGATCGGCTTCATCGTCGCCAACGGCCTGTTCCTGATCATCGCCGCTGTGCTGCCTTCCGACGATCCCTCGCGTCCGTCGCAGGCCTTCCTCGAATGGGGCTGGCGCATCCCGTTCCTGTTCTCGATCGTCATGGTGATCGTCGGCCTGTGGGTGCGTCTCAACCTGGTCGAGAGCGCGGCCTTCGAGAAGACGGTGCAGAAGGGCAAGGTCACCCGCGTGCCGCTGGCCGCCGCCTTCCAGAACCACTTCAAGGCGATCGTGCTCGGCACCTTCTACATGCTGGCGACCTATGTGCTCTTCTACCTGATGACCACCTTCTCGCTCAGCTATGGCCGCGCCGCGCCCGGTGCCGGCGTGCCCGGCCTCGGCTACGACTACCGCACCTTCGTGCTGATGATGATCGGCGGCGTGGTGTTCTTCGGCATCTTCACCCTGCTCTCCGGCCCCTGGGCCGACCGCTGGGGCCGTCGCCGCACGCTGATCTGGATCACGCTGGGCATCATCGCCTTCGGCTTCGTCTGGGTGCCGATGCTGGCCGCCGGTCCGCTGGGCGTGATGGCGTGGCTGGTCCTCGGCTTCACGCTGATGGGCATGACCTTCGGCCCGATGGGGGCGCTGCTGCCGGAGCTGTTCCCGGCCAATGTGCGCTACACCGGCTCGGGCATCGCCTACAACGTGTCGTCGATCCTCGGCGCGGCGGTGGCGCCGTTCATCGCGGTGGCGCTGTGGCGCTATGGCAATGGCTCGCCATTCTGGGTCGGCATCTACCTGTCCTCGATGGCCTGCATCACGCTCGTCGCGCTGCTGCTCGGCCCGGAGACCAAGGACGTCGACATCGAGCACTGAACGACCCGGCTTCGACGCTGCAACGCCCGCGACGGGAGACCGTCGCGGGCGTTTTGCTGTGTGCGGTCGCGGGGCGCCGGCGGGCGCTAACACTTCCCCAACCGGCGGCGGCGTAAGACATCGCGCAGGACAAGACGCCGGTGATATCGGCGCGAGGGGAGGGCGAGATGAGCGATCGAGCACGGGTGACACGCCGCGGCCTGCTGGTTGGCGGCGCAGCAGCCGCCACCGCACTGGGGATCGGGCCGCTTCTCGGTCAGGAAACCACGTCGCCCGTCCCCGCCGCGTCCGCCGTCGTGCCGGATCGCTGGGGTCGCCTCGCCCGCATCACCGAGGGCGGCCTGCTGCGCCCGTCGAGCCCGCAATTCGCCGCCGAGGCGCTGCCGAACAATCTGCGCTTCGAACAGGTGCGGCCCGAGGCGGTCGTGCCGTGCCGGACGCCGCAGATGATCGCCGAGGTGCTGGCCTGGTGCCAGGATTACGAGATGCCGTTCGCCATTCGCGGCGGCGGCCATTCCTATACCGGCTTCTCCACCAGCCGGGGCGTCGTCCTCGACATGTCGCCGATGAACGCCATCGCCTATGACGCGGCGAGCGGACGGGTGCGCGTCGCCGCCGGCGCGCTCAATGCGCAGGTCTACGAGGCGCTGCGCGGGGCGGGCCGGATGATCACCCACGGGCGCTGCCCGACCGTCGGCGCCGCCGGCTTCCTGCTCGGCGGCGGCATCGGCTTCAACATGCGCCGCTTCGGCGTCGGGGCCGACCGGTTGGTCGCTTCCGAGATCGTCACCGCCGACGGCCGGGTGCGGGCGTTGTCGGGCGATGAGGAGACCGATCTGTTCTGGGCGATCCGTGGCGGCGGCGGCGGCAATTTCGGCGTCAGCACCTCGTTCACGCTGGAGACCCAGCCGGTCGACGCGCGGCTGACGGTGGCGCGGCTGGTCTGGCGCGACAAGACGCTGGAGGCGGCGAAGGCGCTGTTCGCCTGCACCGATGCCGGCCCGCGCGTGCTCGGTTCGCGCATCGCGCTCGGTGGCGTCACCCCGGCGCTGGCGGCGAAGGGGCGGCAGGTGCCGCTTACGCTGCTGGCGCAATATGCCGGGTCGCGCGAGGAGTTCCTCGCCCTGCTGGCGCCGGTGCTGGCCGTGGCCGTGCCGGACTTCACCGATGTGCGCGAGCTCGCCTATTGGGAGGCGCAGCACTTCCTCATGGAACCCGGCGAACCGGGCTGGTACCGCGAGCGCTCCGCTTTCCTCGCGAGCGCGCCGTCGGAGGAGTTCCTCGAAACCACCATCGAGCATCTGCGGCAGTGGCCGGGCACCGGGGCGCAGGCCAGCCTGTTCTTCTTCCAGACCGGCGGGCAGGTGAACGAGACGCCGCCGGAGGCGACCGCCTTCGTGCATCGCGACAGCCGGTGGCTCGGCGTGGTCGGCGCGGTGTGGAATGCCGAGGACGCCGCGCGGCCCGAGGCCGTGCGCGCCGCCAAGGCGTGGCAGGACGCGCTTTATGGCGTGGTGAACCGCTTCGGCGGTGCGGGCGCGTTCCAGAATTTCCCGGACGCCTCGCTGGTCGACTGGCGCGCCCGCTATTACGGCGCCAATCTCGGTCGGCTCGAGCGGATCAAGGCGGCGGTGGACCCGACCAACCTGTTCAGCTTCCCGCAGTCGATCTGAACGGGGGCGCCGGCCCCCGTCAGCCGACCGCCAGCTGCCGCTTGGCGGCGGTCAGCGTGTTCTGCAGCAGGCAGGCGATGGTCATCGGCCCGACGCCACCGGGCACCGGGGTGATTAGCCCGGCAATGCCCTGCGCCTCGTCGAAGGCGATGTCGCCGACGAGGCGCGTTCCGCCGCCTGCCTTCTCCACCCGGTTGATGCCGACATCGATCACCGTGGCGCCCGGCTTGATCCATGAGCCGCGGATCATCTCCGGCCGCCCGACCGCGCCGATCAATATGTCGGCGCGCCGGCATTCCTCCGGCAGGTCACGGGTGCGCGAATGCGCGATGACCACCGTGCAGTCCTCGCGCAGCAGCAGCTGCGCCAGCGGCTTGCCGACGATGTTGGAACGGCCGACCACCACGGCGCGCAATCCGGCGAGGCTGCCGAGATGGTGCTTCAGCAGCATCACGCAGCCGAGCGGGGTGCAGGGCACCAGCGCGTCGAGCCCCACCGCCAGCCGGCCGGCATTCACCACATGGAAGCCGTCGACATCCTTGGCGGGGTCGATGGTGGCGAGCACTTTCTGCGCGTCGATATGGCCGGGCAGCGGCAGCTGCACGAGGATGCCGTGCACCGCTGGATCGGCATTCAGCGTCTCGACCAGCGCCAGCACCTCCGCCTCGGCGGCCGAGGCGGGGAGCTTGTGCTCGATCGAGGCCATGCCGGCCTCCAGCGTCTGCTTGCCCTTGTTGCGGACATAGACCGCACTGGCCGGGTCCTCGCCCACCAGCACCACGGCAAGGCCAGGGGTGGCGCCGGTCGCCGCCTTGAAGTCGGCGACCTCGCCGGCGATCCGCTGGCGCAGGTCCTCGGCAAAGCCCTTGCCGTCGATGATGCGGGTCTCGACCATGTCGTCCTCGTAAAGCGTCAGTCGCGCAACAATCAGTCCCGCAACAATCAGTCGCGGAAGACCACGGTCTTGTGGCCGTTGGTGAGCACCCGGTCGTCGAGATGCCAGGCGAGCGCGCGGGCGAGCACGCGGCGCTCGATGTCGCGGCCCTTGCGGACCAGCGCCTCGGCGGAATCCTGATGGGTGATGCGCTCGACATCCTGCTCGATGATCGGGCCCTCGTCGAGGTCGGAGGTGACGAAATGCGCGGTGGCGCCGATGAGTTTGACACCCCGCGCGTGCGCCTGGTGATAGGGCTTGGCGCCCTTGAAGCCGGGCAGGAACGAATGGTGGATGTTGATGCACCGCCCCGACAGCTTGGCCGACAGCCCGTCGGACAGCACCTGCATGTAGCGGGCGAGCACCGCGACTTCCGAGCCGGTCTTCTGGAACAGCTCCCAGAGCTGGGTCTCCTGCTCCATCTTGGTCGCCTTGGTGATCGGCAGATAGTGGAACGGGATGCCGTCGAAATCGAGATGCGCGTAGGTCTCGCGCGGGTAGTTGGCGACGATGGCGGTGATCTCCATCGGGATTTCGCCGATGCGCCAGCGATAGAGCAGGTCGGCGAGGCAGTGGTCGAATTTCGACACCAGCAGCATCACCTTGCGCTTCTGGCTGCGCAGCCGCAGCCGCCAGCTGAAGCGGAAGGTGTCGGCCACGGCGGCGAAATCCGCCGTCAGGCTCTCCAGCGCCGCCTCGCCGGACACGCGCTCGAAGGAGACGCGCATGAAGAACCGGCCGCTCTCGGTGTCGTCGAACTGCTGCGCCTCGAGGATGTTGCACCCGTGTTCGAACAGGAAATTGGCGACGCCGGCGACGATGCCGGGGCGGTCCGGGCAGGAGAGGGTGAGGATGAAGCTGTCGGCGGTGGCGTCGGCGGTGGCGTCGGTCATGGCGGGTCTCTCGGCGGGTCGCCTGCCTCGCCCGGACCCGCGCGTGTCGGCGGTCCGGGGCGAGGCGGTTCGGCGCGGTTTTAGGGGAGATGCGGCTTTGAGGGAAGCGCGCTTCGCGCCGCGGTCAACCTCGATGGGCGAAGGCGATCCCATATTCGGCGCCGGAGGCGATCAGGAAGCGGGCAAAGGCCACGCGGTAGCTGCGTGCCACCAGGAACACGAAGCGCTCCTCGCCCGGCTCGCGCCAGAAGGTGACGTTGATATGGGCGACATTGGTGGTCGCCGCCGCCCCGGGCGGGAAGGCCGCCGGATCGAGGTCAACCGCCACGCCCTTGGCGAGCACGTCGCGCGTCCGCACGCCGGAAAGCTCGAAGCCGACATAGCCGTCGGTCTGCTCGGTGATGGCGGCGTGGGCGGCTAGCGGGGCGAGGCGGGCGGTGAGGTCCTCCGGCGCCTCGGCCAGCACCAGCCAGCGACCGGGGCCGGCGCCGATGGTACCGAGGCCATTGGCGCGGGCGAGGCGCGGCGCATCGGCGAGCGCGAGGCCGAGCGTGGCATGCGCCGCCACGGTCAGCGCGGAAGCGCCGCCGCGACGGGCGGCGAGCAGGGCGAGCGCCGGCGGGTCGAAGACGCGGACGCTGACGCCATGGATGCCGGCCGGGCCGTAATGACCGTCCGCCGGCATCTGCGTGACCGGGAATGTGTCGAGCGCGGAGGTCATCGGGCGAGCCTTCCTGCGGGTGGGAAAGTAAGGTGATCAGCCACGCAGCCGCTCCCCGTTCGGGTCGATGAAGGCCGGCGAGCAGACCTCGACCTCGAAATCGTTGCCGCGCACCGGGTCATAGGCGCGCACGCGCTCGCCGATGCGGGCCGGCCCGTTCTTCAGAAGGCCGAGGCCGATCCAGTGGCCGAGATGCGGCGAATGCGCCACCGAGGTCATGTAGCCCTCGTCATGCGCCATGTCGGCGGGCGCGCCGATGGTGAGGAAATGCGCACCGGCGCGCAGCCGCTGACCCTTGTCGACCGGCTTGAAGCCGACGAAGGCCGGCCGGTCGGGATCTTTGAGCCCGGGCCGCGCCGCCATGACGCGACCGATATAGTCCTTCTTGGTCGAGGCCATCTTGCCGAAGCCGAGATCGCCGGCGCTGGTCTGGCCGGACAGCTCGTTGCCCGAGACATGCCCCTTCTCGATGCGCATCACGCCGAGCGCCTCGATGCCATAGGGGGTGATGCCGAACTCCTCGCCCGCCGTCATCAGCGCCCTCGCCAGCGCCTCGCCATAGCGGGCCGGCACCGCGATCTCGTAGCCGAGCTCGCCGGAGAAGGAGAGGCGGAACAGCCGCGCCTTCACCCCGCCCATCACGGTGCGCTCGATGGCGCCCATGAAGGGCAGGCCCTCGTTCGAGACGTCGACGCCGGTATCCACCACCCGCGCCAGCACGTCCCGCGCACGGGGGCCGGCGATGGCGATCTGCGCCCATTGCTCGGAGACCGAGGCCAGCGTCACGTCGAGCTCCGGCCACAGCACCTGCAGGCAGAATTCGAGATGCTGGAACACCTTGGCGGCATTCGCCGTGGTGGTGGTCATCACATAGTGCTCAGGCGCCAGCCGCGCGGTGGTGCCGTCGTCCATGACGATGCCGTCCTCGCGCAGCATCACCCCGTAGCGCGCCTTGCCGACCGCCAGCGTCGAGAAGGTGTTGATGTACACCCTGTCGAGGAAGGCGCCGACATCGCGGCCCTGCAGGTCGATCTTGCCGAAGGTCGAGACGTCGATCAGCCCGACCGAGGCGCGCACCGCCTTCGCCTCGCGGTTCACCGTGGTCAGCCAGTCGGTCTCGCCGGCCTTGGGGAAATACTGCGCCCGCAGCCACGGCCCGGTCTCGATGAACACCGCGCCCTGCTCGGCCGCCCAGGCATGGGTCGGGGTGAGGCGGGTGGGACGGAAGTCCTTGCCGCGATGGTGGCCGCCGAGCACGCCGAGCGACACCGGCGTATAGGGCGGGCGGAAGATGGTGGTGCCGGTCTCCATGATGCTCGCGCCCGTCAGCTCCGCCATGATGGCGAGGCCGTTGACGTTGGAGGTGCGGCCCTGGTCGGTCGCCATGCCCAGCGTGGTGTAGCGCTTCATCAGCTCCACCGCGCGGAAGCCTTCCTTGTAGGCGATGCCGAGATCCTTGGCGGTGACGTCGTTCTGCTGGTCGACGAAGGCCGGTCCCTTGGAGCCCTGCACGTGCCAGAAGGCGGTGATGCCGGCCGGGGTATCTTCGGTGGCCGGCAGGTCGGGGAGGGCAGCGGCGAAGCCGAGATCGCCGGCCGCCTCGGTGCCCCGGCGCGCGCCCTCGGCGAGGGTGTCGCCGAGCCCATAGGTGCCGCGCGCGGCACCGGCGACGCTCAGCCCCGGCGGCGTGCGGCCCGGCACGAAGGCGGCGATGTCCTCCTGCCACACCGGCTTGCCGCCGTGATGGCAGGTGAGGTGCACGCTCGGCGACCAGCCGCCGGACATGGCGAGCGTGTCGGCGGCGAGGCGCCCATTGCGCCCGCCGGTGCGGATGGAAAGGCCGGTCAGCGCGCCGCCGAAAGGCTGGCCGGTGGTGCCGGTCACCTGCGTGTCGGTCCGCACGTCGATGCCGAGCGCCTTCGCCCGCGCGGCCAGCGCCGGCGCGACCTCGCGGCGGATGTCGATCAGCGTGGTGACGTTGACGCCGGCCACCTTCATGTCGAAGGCCGAGGTCCAGGCGGAATCGTTGTTGGCGAAGAAGGCGACGCTCTTGCCCACGGCGACGCCGTAGCGATTGGCGTAGCTGCGGGCGGAGCCGGCCAGCATCACGCCCGGCCGGTCGTTGCCGCCGAACACGATCGGCCGTTCGGTGGCGCCGGCGCACAGGATGGCGCGCTTGGCGGCGATCTTCCACAGACGCTGGCGCGGCTGGAACGGGGCCGGGGTGGCGAGATGGTCGGACACCCGCTCTACCGCGCCATATTCGCCGTCATAGATGCCGAACACGCTGGTGCGGGTCATGATCCGCACATTGGGCAGGCTCGCCAGCTCGGCCACCGTCCGCGCCGCGAAGGCGTGGCTCGGCTCGTCGCCGATGCGGGCGACGTCCGAATTGAGACGGCCGCCGGCCAGGAAGTCCTCGTCGGCGAGAATGACCCGGGCTCCCGCGCGACCGGCGGCCAGTGCCGCCATCAGGCCCGCCGGGCCGGCGCCGATGACGAGCACGTCGCAAAAGGCATGGGCCTTGTCGTAGTGGTCGGGATCCTTGCCCGGCGCGGCGCGGCCGAGGCCGGCGGCGCGGCGGATCGCCGGCTCGTAGACGCTCTCCCAGAACTTCGCCGGCCACATGAAGGTCTTGTAGTAGAAGCCGGCGCCGAGGAACGGCGCGACGAGGCCGTTGAGGCTCAGCGCGTCCAGCGCCAGCGAGGGCCAGCGGTTCTGGCTGGCGGCATCGAGGCCGTCATAGAGCTCGGCGACGGTGGCGCGGGTGTTCGGCTCGCGGCGGTCGCCGGAGCGCAGCTCGACCAGCGCGTTCGGCTCCTCCGGCCCGGCGGAGAGGATGCCGCGCGGCCGGTGATATTTGAACGAGCGGCCGACCAGGCGCACCTGGTTGGCGAGCAGCGCCGAGGCGAGGGTATCGCCGGCAAAGCCCCGATAGGTCTTGCCGTCGAAGCGGAAGGAGAGCGGGCGCGCGCGGTCGACGCGGCCGCCGGAGGGGAGGCGGCTCATCGGGCGCCTCCCGCCAGTTCGGCGCCGGCGATCGCGTGGCTGGTGGTGTCGCGCGCCACCTTCACCCAGCGGCGGCAGCCGCCGGAATGATACCACCATTCCGAATGGGCGCCGGCCGGGTTGTCGCGCAGATAGACATAGGCGTGGAAGGCTTCGTCCGCGTCCGGCGCCGCCGGATCGGGACGGGTGAGGGTCGCGTCGCCGAGATAGGCGAATTCGCTGGCGTCGCGCGCGCCGCAATAGGGACAGGGGATGCGCATCAGTG
Source organism: Ancylobacter sonchi (assembly GCF_018390695.1). Classification (GTDB taxonomy): domain Bacteria; phylum Pseudomonadota; class Alphaproteobacteria; order Rhizobiales; family Xanthobacteraceae; genus Ancylobacter; species Ancylobacter sonchi. The sequence continues at coordinate 267,549 of NZ_JAHBGF010000046.1, forward strand.
CAGGTTCGGCTGGGCGCCGACTCCCTTCTCGTCGATGAGATGGCCGGTGCGGAAGCGGTCGAGCCGGAAGGCGGTGCCGGTCGCGTGCGGGGTGTCGGTGGCGAGCAGGTGCGCGAAGCACCAGCCCGAGGCCGGCGTGGCCTTGAAGCCGCCATAGCACCAGCCGGAATTGAGGTAGAGCCCCGCCCGGGGCGTGCGGTCGATGATCGGCGAGCCGTCCATCGACATGTCCATGATGCCGCCCCACATGCGCAGCAGCCGCAGCCGGCCGATGCGCGGCATCAGCGCCATGCCGCTCTCGGCGACGTCCTCGACCACCGGAAGGTTGCCGCGCTGGGCATAGGAATTGTAGCCGTCGATGTCGCCGCCGAAGACGAGGCCGCCCTTGTCGGACTGGCTGATGTAGAAGTGCCCGGCGCCGAAGGTGATGACGCCGTCGACCAGTGGCTTCAGCCCCTCGGAGACGAAGGCCTGCAGCACGTGGCTCTCCATCGGCAGCCGGAGGCCGGCCTGCTTGGCCACCCGCGAGGAGGAGCCGGCCACCGCGAGGCCCACCTTCTTCGCCCGGATGGCCCCACGCGATGTCTCCACCCCGACGATGGCGTCGCCCTCGGTGAGGAAGCCCGTCACCTCGCAATTCTGCACGATGTCGACGCCGAGCTGGTCGGCGGCGCGGGCATAGCCCCACACCACGGCGTCGTGGCGGGCGGTGCCGCCGCGGCGCTGCGCCAGCCCGCCCTGGATCGGGAAGCGGGCATTGTCGAAGTCGAGGAACGGGTACATCGCCCGCACGCCCTCGCGGTCCAGCAGCTCGCTGTCGGCTCCGGCGAGGCGCATGGCGTTGCCGCGCCGGGCATAGGCGTCGCGCTGGGCGTCGGAATGGTAGAGATTGAGGATGCCGCGCTGGCTGACCATGGCGTTGTAGTTGAGCGCCTGCTCCAGCCCTTCCCACAGCTTCATCGACCATTCGTAGAACGGTTCGTTGCCGGGCAGCAGGTAGTTGGAGCGGATGATCGTGGTGTTGCGCCCGGCATTGCCGGAGCCGATATGCCCCTTCTCCAGCACCGCGATGTTGCGGAGGCCGTGCTCGCTGGCGAGGTAGAAGGCGGTGGCGAGGCCGTGGCCGCCGCCGCCGACGATGATCACGTCATAGGCGGGCCTGGGGGCGGCGTCGCGCCAGGCGGGTTTCCACCCGGACTGGCCGGTGAGGCCGTTCTTGAGGACACTCAGGAAGGAATAGCGCATTCGGGGCAGCTCGCTGGCTCTATGTAGATAGCTATAGAGGCTGCGCGGGATGGTGATAATATAAGTTTTGATTATAGTGCGGCGCTTCCCGCCACGAGCCGGTGCCCATGGCCGATACGCTGCCCTTCGACCTGCGCGGACTGGATATCTTCCTCGCCGTCTGCGACGCCGGCACCATGGCGGCGGCGGCGCGGCGCCTCGCGCTCACCCAGCCGGCCGTATCGCAGGCCATCGCCGAGCTGGAGCGCCGCATCGGCGTCGCGCTGTTCGACCGCAGCGCCCGCCCGCTCGCCCTCACCGCCGCCGGAGGCGCGCTGCGCCAGCGGGCGAGCGCGCTGCTTTCGGAGGCGCGGCAGATCGCGCCGCTGCTGCGCGAGGCCGAGCATGCCCGCCTGCCGCTGCTGCGCGCCGGGCTCGTCGATTCGTTGTCACGCACGCTGATGGCGCCGCTCGCCGGCAAGCTCACCGAGATGGCCGAGCAGGCGTCGGTGCTCTCCGGGCTCACCGCCTCGCATGCCGGGGCGCTGCTCACCCGCCAGCTCGACCTTCTGGTCGGCGCCGACGACCTCGACGAGATCGAGGGGCTGGAGCGCTGGTCGCTGCTCACCGAGCCCTATGTGCTGCTGATGCCCGCCGCCCTGCCGGCGCCGGCGCGGCCCGCCGATCTGGCGCAGCTGTGCGAGCGCCTGCCGCTGGTGCGCTTTTCCGCCCGCTCCAAGACCGGCATGGAGGTGGAGCGGCATTTGCGGCGGCTACGGCTCGACCTGCCGCGACGGCTGGAATTCGACACGCCCTACGGGGTGACGGCCAGCGTCGCCGCCGGCGCCGGCTTCGCGGTGACGACGCCGCTCTGCATCCTCGAGGCGGCGGTGCCGCTCGACGGCTTCGCCTGCCGGCCGCTGCCGGGCCCGGCCTTCGCCCGCCACCTGACGCTGATCGCCCGGCGGCAGGAGCTCGGGCGCCTGCCTCGCGAGATCGCCGCCTTCTGCCGGGCACAGCTGGCGGCGCAGCTTCCCACCGTGCAGGCGCTCGGCGGCGACGGGCTGGCGGCGGAATTCCGGGTCGAGCCCTGAGCGGCGTGCCTCTCCCTTCGGGGAGAGACGGCGTCAGCCCTGGTAGCGCTTCAGCGCCAGCACCGCGTTCAGCCCGCCAAAGGCGAAGCTCGACGACAGCGCATGCTCCGGCGCACCGGCGCGCGCGGCATTCGGCACGCAGTCGAGGTCGCAGTCGGGATCGGGCGTGGTGAAGCCCATGGTCGGCGGCAGGAAGCCTTCGCGCAGCGCCAGCACGGTGGTGACGAAGTCCAGTGCGCCGGAGGCATTCATCGTGTGGCCGTATTGTGACTTCGACGACGATACCGGCAACTTGCCGAGATGCTCGCCGAACACCAGCCGCAGCGCCGCCGCCTCGGTCTTGTCGTTCAGCGCGGTGGCGGTGCCGTGCGCGCTCACATAGTCGATGTCTTCCGGCGCCAGGCCGGCATCCTCCAGCGCGAAGCGCATCGAGGACGCCGCGCTCGCCATGTCCGGGGCGGTGATGTCCATGCCGTCGGCGCTCATGCCGAAGCCGATCAACTCGGCATGGATGGTGGCGCCGCGGGCGATGGCGCGGTCCATGTTCTCCAGCACCGCCGCGCCGGCGCCCTCGCCGATGACGAGGCCGTTGCGGTCCTTGGAGAACGGCCGGCAGCCGTCAGGAGAGAGCACGCGCAGCGCTTCCCAGCTCTTCAGCATGCCATAGGTGAGCTGCGATTCCCCGCCGCCGGCGATGGCGACGTCGAGAATGCCGGAGCGGATCATGTGGAAGGCGGTGCCGATCGAATGCGACGCCGAGGAGCAGGCCGAAGCGATGGAGAAGGCCGGGCCGTGGATGCCGAGATCCATGGTCACATGGCTCACCTGGCTGCTCGGCATGGCGCGCGGCACGGTGAAGGGGTGCGGGCGCGGCGCCTTCTCGGCATAGAGCTTGTGATAGCTGTCGTCGACGGCGTGGAAGCCGACCGAGGCGGCGAAGACGGCACCGGCGCGGTGGCGCTCCACGCCTTCGAGCGCCGGGCCGGCATCGGCCAGCGCCTGCCGGGCCACAGTGACGGCGAATTGCGAGGTGCGGTCGATCAGCCCGAGCTGGCGCGGCTCGAAATGCTGCTCCGGCGCGAAGCCCTTCACCTGCGCGGAGATCTTCGTCTTCATCGAGGAGACGTCGATGCCCTGCGTCTCGCCGATGCCGACCGTGCCGGCCTTGAGCCCGGCGAGATGCGCGGCGACGTCGTTGCCAAGCGCCGAGAGCGAGCCGAGCCCGGTAATGGCGACGCGGGGCATCAGGCGGTGCCGGCCTGCTTGGCGTGGATCAGCGCCGCGACATGGCCGGCCAGCGCGCCGACGGTGACGTCGGTGCCGTTGAGCGGGCCGTCATTGGGGATCTCGATGCCGAAGCGGCCTTCGAGCTTGAAGATCGTCTCGATGAGGTCGAGCGAGGAGATGCCGAGTTCGGACACCGGCGTGTCCGGGGTCAGCAGGGACGAATCGACCCCCACCTCGGCGGAGATGAAATCGACGATTTCGGCAATGGCGGGGTCGTCTGTACGCATGCCTCGGCTCGGTCTGTGGCGCTCCGCGCGGGGCGCGGGCTCGGGAGGATGTTAGGTAGCACGAACTGGGGCGGTTCGAGCAACATGCGTCATTGACCGACATATGTGTCGGTTGCATGTCGGGTCCCCGCCGGGCGGGCACCGGCCGCCCATCAGTCGCTCAGGGGCCGGTGAGGATCGTGCCGGTCGGCGCGCCGCTCGCCACCGCCGCCAGATAGGCGAAGGAGGCCTTCGGCGTGCGCTGGAGCGTGGCGAAGTCGACATGGATGATGCCGAAGCGACGGCTATAGCCTTCCGCCCATTCGAAATTGTCGAGCAGCGACCAAACGTAATAGCCCTTCAGCGCGCAGCCATCGGCGATCGCCCGCTGGCAGGCGAGCAGATGGTCGCGGATGAACGCGGTGCGCGCGGGATCGTCGACCGTGCCGCCCTTCGGCGCCGGGTCGTCATAGGCAGCGCCGTTCTCGGTGATGAAGGTCTGCGGGTTGCCGTAGTCGTCGCGCAGCCGGGCCAGCACCTCGACGAGGCCCTGCGGCTCGATCGGCCAGCCCATGGCGGTGGTGCGGGTGCCCGGCGGGTGCGGCCCCCAGCCGGCGCCGGCAATCACCCCGTTGGGGTCGTCGACCACATGGGCGCGGCCGTAATAGTTCACCCCGAGGAAGTCGACTGGCACCTTGATGGCGTCGAGGTCGCCTTCCCTGATGAAGGGCGCGAAGTCGGCGGCGCTGATCTCCGGGTAGCGGCCATGGAACAGCGGGTCGAGATTGTTGCCGTTCCAGGCGGCGTCGAAGCGCACCGCCGCCGCCGCGTCCTCCGGCTTGCCGGTCGCCGGCAGCACCGGCTGCAGCGAGAACACCGTTCCGAGGCCGAGCTTCGGGTGCGCGGCGCGCAGCGCGCGGATGGCGCTGCCTTGCGCGAGGTTCATGTGGTGCTGGGCGGCGAGGTAGTTCTTCCAGCCGGTCATGCCCGGCGCGTGATTGCCGAAGGCATGGCCGAAGATGGCGTGCACCGAGGGCTCGTTCAGCATCGCCCAGCGCGGCACCCGGTCGCCGAGCCGGGTGGCGACCAGCTGCGCGTAGTCGGTGAAGCGGCCGACGATGTCGCGGTTGGTCCAGCCGCTCTTGTCCTGCAGCGCCTGCGGCAGGTCCCAGTGGTAGAGGCAGGCGAAGGGCTTCACCCCGCGCGCCAGCAGCCGGTCAGTGAGGCGGTCGTAGAAGTCGAGGCCGGGCACGTTGGGGGCGCCGGCGCCGTCCGGCTGCACCCGCGGCCAGGCGACGGAGAAGCGGTAGGAGCCGAAGCCGGCCTGCGCCATCAGCTCCACATCCTCGGCGAAGCGGTGATAGTGGTCGCAGGCGACGTCGCCGTTGGAGCCGTCCTTGATGCGGCCGGGCGTGTGGGAGAACGTGTCCCAGATCGAGGCGCCGCGCCCGTCCTCGTTCACCGCGCCCTCGATCTGGTAGGACGAGGTCGAGGCGCCGAGGGTGAAGCCGGCAGGTAGCTTGGGCTCCAGCTTCGGCTCGGCCGCTGGCGTGGGAACGACGGTCTGGGCGAGCGCGAGGTCGCGCGGCAGGGCGCTGGCGGCCAGCCCGGCGGGCATGGCGAGCAGAAGGTCGCGGCGTCGGATCATGGACAGGTCTCCCCCCGAAAGTCTCAGCTAGCGACCAAACGCAGCAAGATGAGGGCAAGGAGCGCTACGCCGCCCTGGATCGCGGTGCCCAGCGAGAACCTCGCCACCGCCGCCGCCGGCGACAGGCGGCCGGCATGGGCGACCAGCCAGAACAGCCCGTCATTGAGGTGCGAGGCGGTCATCGCCCCGGCGCCTATGGCGAGCGCGGTCAGAGTTCGTCCGGCAGGGTCGCCGAGGCCCAGCGGCGCGACGAGCTCCATCATCATGCCCGCCGCGGTGATGGCGGCGACCAGCGAGGAGCCCTGCAGCGTCTTCATCACCGCCGCCACCGCGAAGGGCAGCAGCAGCGCCAGCGCGCCGGCCGGATGGCAGCCCAGCAGCCGCTCGGCATTCATTTCCGGCATGCCGGTTTCCTGCGCCATCTTGGCGAGGCCGCCGGCGACGCCGAGGGTGAGGATCAGCCCGGCGGCCGAGGCGAGGCCGCGCCCGACCCAGCCCTGCTCGCCGAAGCCGCCTTCCTCCCGGTGCAGGCTGACCAGCAGCATCAGCGCCACGCCGGCGATGAGCAGCACCGGCGGCCGGCCGAGCGCCAGCAGGAATTCGCGGTTGGAGCCGCCGCCCAGCGGCTCGGAGGCGATGTCGCCGAGCGACTGGGTGACCAGCAGCGCCACCAGCCCGATGCTGACGAGCAGCAGCGCGAGCGCCGCCCGCCTCGGCGCGTGCAGGCTATTCCCATCCATCGCCGCGCTCGAATTGGCCTCGACCGGCCGGCCGGACGCGGTGGCGCGGGCGAAGCCGAAGCCGACAAGGGTGACGAGCACCGCCACCGGCAGGCCATAGGCGAGGGCAAGCGTCCAGTCGGCGGCGAGGATGGTGGCGCTCGCCAGCATCACCGGCGCCGGGATCAGCAGGCCGTGTGCGCCCGACAGCGACAGGCCGAGCGTCAGGGCCGAGCGCGGCGCCCCGCCGCCGAGCGCGCGCAGCAGCGGGGTGAGCATCGCGAAGGCGGCGGCCGGCGTCGAGGCAACGCCGGAGACGAGGCCGATCGCCGCCAGCGGCACCGAGCGGGTGCGCCATCCGCGCGCCTTCTCCCGCAGCCACGCGGTGGCGCCGGCGGCATCGGCGATGGCGGCGAGGAACGCTGCCGCCAGCACGGTGAGGCCGAGGCCGTTCACGCTTTGCGCGAAGCCGAGCCCGAATGCCTTGGTGAAGTGGCTGGTCGACATGCCCGCCGCGTAGCCGAAGCCGGCGGCGCCGACGAGGAGCGCCAGCAGCGGCAGCACCCGGCCGCGCGCGGTGACGAGCAGGACGAAGACGATGGCGACGAGGAAATAGGCGGCCTGGTAAAGCGACATGGACGGGAGAGGACCGTGATGATGCGCCGGGCGGCGGGGCGGGAAGGGCAGCGTGCCCAAAGGTCTAGCCCGAGCCTCCCGCGCTGTCACCCCGCCTCCCGCGCCGCAGCAGAGGCCGGCCACCTTCCGCCTCCCTCGTCTGCCGCGCCAGCGGCGGGGAGGTTCGACCCCGTCTCCTGGTTTGGCGCCGGCAAGGCCGGAGCGTCGATCCGGAACCCGGCGCCGGTAGTCGCCGCAGGCGTCTCCGGGGGTCGTCGTCCGGCCGCGTCACGGCTTCCGGGAGCTGGGCGCCGCGCATGGCGCGCTCGTCCACAAGCCGCCTTTCCTCGCATCATCGCATCGCGACGATTTCCCGCGCCGCCGACATCGGCTAGCTTGCCACGCCATGATCGCTCGCCCTGCACGCCTCCTCCCGGCCCTCCTCGCCGCCCTCCTTGCCCTCGCCGCACCGGCCCTCGCCCAGCAGGAGCCGGCGTCCGCCGCCGCGCCGGGCGCTTCCGGCTTCATCCGCGCCGAGGGGCCCCGCTTCGTCCGGCCGGACGGCTCGACCTTCCCGGTCAAGGGCATGAGCTTCGGCAACTGGCTGCTGCCGGAAGGCTACATGTTCAAGTTCAAGGTCCAGCGCTCGCCGCGCGAGATCGAGGACGTGATCGACTATCTCGCCGGTCCTGAAGAGGCGGCGCGGTTCTGGAAGGATTTCCGCGACGTCTATATCCGCGAGGACGACCTCGCCTTCCTGTCCGCCGCCGGCTTCACCACCGTGCGCGTGCCGCTGCACTGGAAGTTCTTCCTCGACCCCGCCGATCCCTCGCGCGTCGATCCGCATGGCGAGGGCTGGGCGCTTATCGACCGCGTCGTCGGCTGGGCGAAGGCGCATGACATCAAGGTCATCCTCGACATCCACGCCGCGCCGGGCGGGCAGACCGGAGTGAACCACGATGACGGCGTCGGCTACCCGCTGACCTTCTACGTGCCGGAGTTCCGCCGTCGCACCCTCACGCTGTGGCGGGCGATCGCCGAGCGTTACAAGGACGAGACGGCGGTGCTGGGCTACGATCTGCTCAACGAGCCGATCTCGCCCTATCACGACATGGACTATCTCAATCCGCGGCTGGAGCCGCTCTATGCCGAGATCACCCAGGCGATCCGCGAGGTGGACCCGAACCATCCGGTGATCCTCGCCGCCGCGCAGTGGAGCACCAATTTCGGCGTGTTCGGCCCGCCCTTCGCGGAGAATGTCGGCTACACCTACCACAAGTTCTGGGCCAGCCCGGAGCGGCGCGAGGTGCAGGACTACGTCAATTTCGCCAATCGCTGGGGCGTGCCGATCTTTCTCGGCGAGACCGGCGAGCTCACCGACGAGTGGAACGCCAAATACCGGGCGATGAACGAGAAATTCGGCATCGGCTGGAGCTTCTGGACCTACAAGAACCTCGATTCTCGCTCCACCGTGGCCTCGATCGCCAAGCCCGAGGGCTGGGACGCCATCGCCGCCTTTGGATCAGTGCCGCGCTCGGAATGGGCGTCGATGCAGAAGCCGCCCCGCGAGCAGGTGGTGGCGACGCTGCGCGCCTATCTCGACAATGCCCGCTTCGCCAATACGACGATCAATCGCGGCTATGTCGCCTCGCTCGGGCTCACCGCGCCCGCCGGCAGCGGGAGCACTGCGTCCGGCCAGTAAGGTGCGGCCATAATGTGGGGCGCATGACGTCCGGCGCTGCGCCGGGCGCCGCGGCGGCGCTCAGCCGTTCACCTTGCCCAGCGTCTCGACCAGCTCGGTGATCTTGCGGCGCTGCTCGTCCGGGTCGCCGGAGGCGATGGCGTGTTCGACGCAATGCGCGACATGGTCGCGCAGCACCTCTTCCTCCACCCGCTTCAGCGCCGCCCGCACCGCCGCCACCTGGGTGACGATGTCGATGCAATAGCGGTTGTCCTCCACCATGCGGGAAATCCCCCGCACCTGGCCCTCGATGCGGCTCAGCCGTTTCAGACAGGAACTGCGCGTGTCGTTCTGCATGCTTGTCATATACCCTCAGGGGGTATATATCGCAAGTGTCGGATACCCTGTGGGGGTATGAGGAGGATGGCGATGGCGCGCGACGGTCACGATCAGGCGGCTCACAAGCACGCGGAGGGCGGCTCGTGCTGCGGCGGTCACACCGAGCCGACGCCTGCCGTGCAGACACCTGCCGTGCCGGCGCCGAAGGAGGCGGCATCCTCCTGCTGCGGCGGCCACGGTCACGGCACTGACGAGACGGCCGAGGCCACCGGCGCCTGCTGCGGCGGCCATCATCATGATCATGCCGACGCGGCCGCTCCTGCCCATTCGCACGACCACGCACACGCGCATCACCACCACGCGGCTCCGGCGGCGGGCGCGCACGGTGCCGTCCATATGGCCAAGGACCCGGTCTGCGGCATGGACGTCGACCCGCACACCGCGACGCTGAAGGCCGACCATAACGGCGTCACCTATTATTTCTGCTCGCCCGGCTGCCGCACCAAGTTCGTCGCCGACCCGGAAAAGTATCTCGGTGACAAGGCACCGGCGGCGCCGGTGCCGGAGGGCACCGAATATACCTGCCCGATGCACCCGGAGATCCGCCAGATCGGCCCCGGTTCCTGCCCGATCTGCGGCATGGCACTGGAGCCGGTGCTGGTCAGCCTCGACGACGGCCCGAACCACGAACTGATCGACATGACCCGGCGGTTCTGGATCGGCCTCGTGCTGACCCTGCCGGTGTTCGCGCTGGAGATGGGCAGCCATCTCGTGCCGGCGCTGCATCACCTCGTGCCGCCGGAGATGTCGAGCTGGATCCAGCTGGTGCTCGCCACCCCGGTGGTGCTGTGGGCCGGCTGGCCGTTCTTCCAGCGCGGCTGGGACTCGGTCGTCACCCGCAACCTCAACATGTTCACGCTGATCGCGCTCGGCACCGGCGTCGCCTATCTCTACAGCCTCGTCGCGGTGCTGGCCCCCGGCCTGTTCCCGGCGGCGTTCCGCGCCGCCGACGGTACGGTGGCGGTGTATTTCGAGGCGGCCTCGGTCATCACCGTGCTGGTGCTGCTCGGCCAGGTGCTGGAGCTGCGCGCCCGCGAGCGGACCTCCGGCGCGCTCAAGGCGCTGCTCGACCTCGCGCCGAAGACCGCCCGCCGCCTCAATGAAGACGGCTCGGAGGAGGAGATCGCGCTCGACGCCATCGTCGTCGGCGACCGGTTGCGCGTGCGTCCCGGCGAGAAGGTGCCGGTCGACGGCACGGTGGAGGAGGGCCGTTCGGCGCTCGACGAGAGCCTCGTCACCGGCGAATCCATGCCGGTCACCAAGCAGGCCGGGGACAAGCTGATCGGCGGCACGCTGAACCGCTCCGGCGGTCTCGTCATGGTCGCCGACAAGGTCGGCCGCGACACCATGCTGTCGCGCATCGTGCAGATGGTCGCCGAGGCGCAGCGTTCCCGCGCGCCGATCCAGCGCCTCGCTGACCGGGTCGCGGGCTGGTTCGTGCCGCTGGTGGTCGCCTGCGCGCTCGTCGCCTTCGTCGCCTGGGCGGCCTTCGGGCCGGATCCGAAATTCGCCCATGGCCTCATCGCCGCGGTGGCGGTGCTGATCATCGCCTGCCCCTGCGCGCTCGGGCTGGCGACGCCGATGTCGATCATGGTCGGGGTCGGGCGCGGCGCGCAGATGGGCGTGCTGATCAAGAACGCCGAGGCGCTGGAGCGGCTGGCTTCGGTGGATACCCTCGTCGTCGACAAGACCGGCACGCTCACCGAAGGCCGCCCCAGCCTCGTCGCCATCGAACCGGCAGAGGGCTTCGACGAGGCCGGCGCGCTGCGCCTTGCCGCCGCCGTCGAGGCGCCGTCCGAGCACCCGCTGGCCCATGCCATCGTCGAGGCGGCGAAGGCGCGGGGTATCGACCTTCCCAAGGTGCGCGGCTTCGATTCGCCGGTGGGCAAGGGTGCCTATGGCATGGTCGAGGGCAAGCGGGTGATGATCGGCTCGGCCAGCTTCCTGTCGGGCCTCGGCATCGACGTGTCGTCGCTCAAAGCCCGCGCCGATGTGCTGCGCAAGGATGGCGCCAGCGCGATCTATCTGGCGGTGAACGGCAAGCCGGCCTCCATCCTCGCCATCGCCGACCAGGTGAAGGTGACCACGCCGGACGCGCTCAAAGCGCTGGCGGCCGACGGCGTGCGCGTCGTCATGCTCACCGGCGACAACCGCACCACGGCTGAGGCGGTGGCGGCAAAGCTCGGCATCAAGGAGGTCGAAGCGGAAGTCTCGCCGGAGGACAAGGCGGCGGTGATCGCCCGGCTGAAGAAGGAAGGTCGCGTCGTCGCCATGGCCGGCGACGGGTTGAACGACGCGCCGGCGCTGGCGGCGGCCGATGTCGGCATCGCCATGGGCCACGGCACGGATGTCGCCATCGAGAGCGCCGGGGTGACGCTGCTCAAGGGCGACCTGATGGGCATCGTCAAGGCGCGGCGGCTGTCGGCGGCGACGATGGCGAACATCCGGCAGAACCTGTTCTTCGCCTTCGTCTACAATGCCGGCGGCGTGCCCATCGCGGCGGGCGTGCTCTACCCGATCTTCGGCCTGCTGCTGTCGCCGATGGTGGCGGCGCTCGCCATGTCGCTCTCCTCGGTGAGCGTCATCGGCAACGCGCTGCGGCTGCGCGCGGCTCGGCTCTAGGAAGACGTGGCTCTCGGAAGACACGACCGGGGTTCCTCGCCGCCATGTTGTGGCGAGGAACCCCGGTGCCTATAGTTACCGCCGGGATTTGTGGTGTCCGGGATCGACTATGACGTCGCGTTCGTTGACCGTCTTTACGGAAGGCGGCCTGGGTAATCGCATGCGGACGCTGCTCGCCGCGCTCACCCTGGCAAAGCTTCAGGAACGGACATTCACCTATATTTGGCCGATGAACCACAAGTTCAGTGCGCATCTCAACGATGCGTGGGGATTTCGCTACCGCTGCATCAGCACCGATTTCAGCTGGGTGACCCGTAACCCGGACGTGAAATTCCACGACGAGCACATCGACGATCTGGAGGCCGTCGCGCGGGAGCGCGAGGTCTGGATCCGGACGCTGCACGGCATGCGCCATCCCTCGCTCAAGGCAGGATGGCGCAAGGAGTTCCGTGCCCTCAAGCCCGTCCCCGAGGTCGAGCGCCGGGTGCGGGCGACCTGGAGCAAGGGCCTCGGCGATGCGCCTTATGTCGGGGTGATGATCCGGGCGCATCCGACGGCGCCGCCGCGAACCCTGCAGCGTTCGCCGGTCAGCTGGTATCTGGAGCGGATGCAGGGGATCGTCGACCGGTTCCCCGGCATCGGCTTCTTTCTGAGCGCCGATACCCCCGAGGTCCATGAGGCCGTCCTCAAGCGCTTCGAGCGCGTGATCGTCCAGGACGACAAGGGGGTCTTCAATGCAGCGGCCGGCATTCAGGCCGCCGCCGCCGACCTCTATCTCCTGGCGTCCGCCTCCTTCGTGCTGCAGCCTTATTGGTCGAGCTTCCCGGAAATGGCGAGGGCGCTGGCCGACCGCCGGGTGGGCTTCGTCCACTCATTGTCCGACGGCGAACCCGCCACCGCCTGTTTCGATCTGCCGCCGCCGGCCGATCCGCTGCGTCCCTTCGCCCGGGCGTGAACCGGGCCGCGACCGGCGAGGTCGCGGCAGGTGCCTGCGATGGGACGTGCCTTTGCCGTTTTCAGCTATTGCGATTTCCATTCGTCGGGTTTGTTGCGGTGAGTTTCATGGATGACGGTATGACGTCGCGATCCCTGGTCGTCTTCACGTCTGGCGGACTGGGAAACCGGATGAGGACGCTGGTCGGTGCGCTGGCCCTCGCCAAGATGCAGGGGCGAGAATTCAGCTACCATTGGGCGATCGACCATCGGTTCGGCGCCGAGCTCTCCGATCTGTGGGAGTTCCCGTACCGGAGCCTCGACGACGACCTCGCCCGCGATATCCTCAAATCCGGCGTGGCGCTCCATAATGAGCAGCTCGCCGATCTTGAGGCGGTCGACGGCGAGGCCGCGCTGTTCATCAAGACCATTCACGAGATGCGCCATCCGGTGCTGCGGGAGAGCGGCCGCATGGAGCTCCGCCGCCTTGATCCGGTGGCGGAGGTGAGACGACGGGTGCTGGAGACCTGGGACAAGGGGCTGGGCGCCGCACCCTATGTCGCGGTAATGATCCGCGCCCACGCGGCATCCCATGCGACCACCCTGCGCACTTCGCCGCTCGAATGGTATGTCGAACGGATGCAGGAACTCGCTGACCGCTTTTCCGGCCTGCGCTTCTTCCTCAGCACTGATTCTCCCGAGGCTCAGGAGGCGATGCTGCGACGATTCGGGCGCGTCGTCGTGCAGGACGACAAGGGGGGCTATAATTCGAAGACAGGCCTTCAGGCCGCCGTCGCCGACCTCTATCTGCTCGCGGCGGGGTCCTTCGTGCTGCAGCCTTATTGGTCGAGCTTTCCCGCCATGTCGCGGGCACTGGCCGATCCTCGTGTGCGGTTCGTCGATGCCAATAGCGCCGCCGCCGAGCCGCCGTCGATCGACCTGCCGCTGCCGGCCGATCCGCTGCGTCCCTATGCCCGGGCGTGACGGACACACGGTGGCGTCGTGCCGCGATGACGCGTCGTCCCGATGACGCGTCGTCCTTAGGGAGCGTTCCCGTTATCCGCCGCGCCGCCTGCTGCGCCGCGAGGATGTGGGGGGCGGCGCCGGGACCTCCACCGGCAGGGCGGTAGCCCTCGTCTCGCAGTTCCCTAGGCGGCAATCGCGAACCGCGTCGAGCCGAGCTGGCTGCGACCGACCCTATGTCCCGCCCGGCCACGATCTTCTCCCGGCAGTCCTCATCCCGGCAGGCACATCCGGCCCGGCGTGTGTCAGCCCCACCCGCGCGAACGCGTTCGGCTTCCGGCCCGGCCGCCCTGTGCAAACCAAAGATGCCCGCAAACGAAAGATGCCCGGCGCGAACCGGGCATCTTGTCCTCGACAGGCGGCGGAGACGTGCGGCGGAAGGGGGTCGTTTCCGCCGCGCGGCGCCGTTCACTCCGCCGCGATGGCGTAGGGCGCGGAAACCGGGACTTCCACTGGCAGGGCGGCGGCGATCTTCTCGCCGACCATGTGGGCGGTGACGGCGGAGAGCGTCCAGCCGAGATGGCCGTGGCCGGTATTGTAGAACACGCCCGGCAGCTTGCCGGCGCCGACGCGCGGCATCATGCTCGGCAGCATCGGGCGCAGGCCGGCCCACGGCACGCAGCGGCTGGTGTTGACGTCCGGGAACAGCCGGCGCGTCCAGTCGATCAGCGGCTTCACCCGGTCGTTGCGGATGTCGCGGTTCTCGCCGTTGAACTCAGCGGTGCCGGCGACGCGGAAGCGGTCCTTGCCGAGGCGCGAGGTGACGATCTTGGTCTTGTCGTCGAGCAGGCTGACCCAGGGGGCGCCCTTCTGGCTCTGCTCGTCGTCGAGCATCACGGTGATCGAATAGCCCTTCACCGGGTAGATGTTCACCCGGTCGCCGAGCTTGGCGGCGAGGTCGCGCGAGCCGACGCCGGCGCACACCACGATGCCGTCGAAGGAGCGGGTCTCATGGGCGACGAGGCCGCTCTCGTCGGGGGCGGCGACCGAGAAGGCGATGTCGATGCCGGTGCCGTCGCGGCCCTTGCCGGTATGGGTCACGCTCTCCACCGTCGCCTCGTTGACGAAGGTGACGCCGAGGCGCTTGCAGGCATCGGCGAGGCCGCGGGTGAATTTGTGGATGTCGCCGGTGGAATCGGATTCGGTGAAGTAGCCGCCGTAATACTGGCCGTGCAGCGTTGGCTCGATCGCGCGCATCTCGTCCGGCGTCACGGCGCGGCGGGCGAGGCCGCCCTCGGCATACATCTGGCTGACGCGGCCGGCGCCCTCGAAGCTCTGCTTGTCGCGGTAGATGTGCAGGATGCCGCGCTTTTCGAGGTTGAACTCGATCTTCTCGCGCTCGGCGATCTCGAACATGTAGTTGCGCGAGGCGATGGCGAGCCGAGTGGTCTCCACCGTGTTGGCGCGGTAGTTCGGGATGTTGGCGAGGAACTCGGCCATCCAGCTGTATTTGTGCCAGGACGGCTTGGGGTTCATCAGCAGCGGCGCGTCCGGGGTGAGCATCCACTTGATGCCCTTCAGCACGGTCGCAAAGGAGTTCCATACCTCGGCATTGGAGGCCGAGAGCTGGCCGCCATTGGCGTAGGAGGTCTCCATCGCCGGATAGCGCTGGCGATCGATGACGGTGACGTCGTAGCCCTTGTTGATCAGGGCATAGGCAGTGGTGATGCCGGTAATGCCGGCGCCGATGACGGCGAAGCTGCGCATGGGGCTCTCCCGCGCTTGAGGACCACGAGGCCGCAACGCGTGTGCCGCATGGCACCCTGACGTCCCGGCCGGCTGTCCCCAATCTGTCGCGGTACCTGAGAGCTCGCCCCGGGATGGACGGACAGACCGTCGCCTTCCCGGGCTTCCCCTTCGGTGGACGACCAGCGCTAGAAGGGCGCCGTCGCCTCTCTCCAGATTGTCCTGACCATGCGGTCCTTTTGCCTGAGAGTTTCCTGGGGGGTTGCTCCGTCGGCGCCGGCACGCATCCATTTGGGAGGGGTCGATCTCTCCCGCATGGTCATTAGCAGACGGTTATATGCATCGCACAAAAGCATGCCCGTTTCAAGGGCAGAAACGCGGCGATCACCCGGAATTCAAGGGATCAGCGAGCTCGGCACCGCCTCGATGGCGTCGAGTCCGAGGTCGAGCACCGGCGCCGAATGGGTGATCCAGCCGACCGAGATCAGGTCCACCCCGCTCGCCGCCACCGGGCCGATCGTGTCGCGGTTGATCCGCCCCGACGCCTCGGTGATCGCCCGGCCGCCGACGATCCGCACCGCCTCGGCCAGCGTCGCCGGCTCCATATTGTCGAGCAGCACCGCGTCGACCTCGGCCGCCATCGCCTCGTCGAGCTGGGCGAGGGTGTCGACCTCCACCTCGATCTTCACCATGTGCCCGGCATGCGCCTTGGCGCGGGCGATGGCGGTCGAGACGCTACCGGCCACCGCGATGTGGTTGTCCTTGATCAGCACGGCGTCGTCGAGGCCGAAGCGGTGGTTGGAGCCGCCGCCGGCCTTCACCGCGTGCTTCTCCAGCGCCCGGAGGCCCGGCGTGGTCTTGCGCGTGCACACCACCTGCGCCTTGCCGTGCGCACGGGCCACCGCGACCAGCGAGGCGGTGGCGGTGGCGATGCCGGAGAGGTGGCTGGCGAAATTGAGCGCCACCCGCTCGCCGGTGAGGATGGCGCGCGCGGCGCCCTCCACCTTCAGCACCACGTCGCCCGGTTCCACCGCCGTGCCGTCGCCGGCGACGATCTCGACCTTCAGCGTCGGGTCGATCAGTTCGAAGGCCAGCGCCGCCACGTCGATGCCGGCGACCACGCCGGGCTGGCGGCTGCCGATCACCGCCGAGAAGCGCAGCCCCGCCGGGATCACCGCATCGGTGGTGACGTCGCCGGCGCGGCCGAGGTCCTCGAGGAAGGCGGCGCGGACCAGCGGCTCGATCATCAGGCGCGGCAGCGGGGAAAGCGGCATGGCGTGTACTCGGTGCGGAGGCGAGAAGGGATAGGTCAGAAGGCGGGCCGTCAGGCGACCTGCCGCTCGGCGGGCGCGCCGAGACCGGCGACGGCCAGCGCCGCCTCCAGTGTGGTGCGGCTGGGCCGGGCATGGGCGGCCGGCAGCGGATGGTCGGCGCGGAAATGCCCGCCGCGGCTCTCGGTGCGGGCGAGCGCCAGGGTGGCGATCATCAGCGCCACCCGCGCCGCGTCGTCGTCGCCGGCCCCGGCGAGCGTGGCGACGGCGTCAGAGAGCCCGGCCCGCTCGCGCACCACTCCGACCTGCCGGTCCATCAGCTGCCGCAGCGCCGGCGAGGGCGGGGGGGCGATGGCCGGGATCGCCGGCGGGGCGCCCGGCGTCGAGATGGCGCGTGCCTCCCCGGCGATGTCGGCGGCGATCCACGAGGCATAGGCGAGGGCCTCCAGCAGAGAGTTGCTGGCCAGCCGGTTGGCGCCGTGCAGCCCGGTGGCGGCGACCTCGCCGCAGGCCCACAGGCCGGGAAGGGCGGTGCGCCCGATGGCGTCCACCTCGACGCCGCCCATGTGGTAATGCGCCGCCGGCCGCACCGGAATCGGGTCGCGCAGCGGATCGAGGCCGTTGGCGCGGCACAGCGCCACCACGCCGGGGAAGCGGCGTTCGACATCCTTCAGCCGCGCGTCGAGCACAACCCGCCGCCCGGCCGCCAGCTCGGCGAAGATGGCGCGGGCCACCACGTCGCGCGGGGCCAGCTCGGCGCCGGGTATGTCGGTCATGAAGCGCTCGCCGCGATCATTGATGAGCCGGGCGCCTTCGCCGCGCAGCGCCTCGGTGGCGAGCGGCATCGGATCCGCGCCGCAGGCAATGGCGGTCGGATGGAACTGCACGAACTCCATGTCGCGCATCACCGCGCCCGCGCGGGCCGCGAGCGCGAGGCCCGATCCCGTCGCGCCGAGCGGATTGGTGGTCGAAGCGTAGAGCGCGCCGAGCCCGCCGGTCGCCAGCACCACCGCACGGGCGGCGAGGTCGAAGGCCTGTCCTTCGGCGTCGCGCAGGGCGACGCCGGCGATGCGCCCCTGCGCGTCCTTGATGAGCGCGGTGGCGCGGGCGCCCTCCATTAGCGTGATCGACGGGCAGGCGCGCACGGCAGTGATCAGCGTTTGCAGCACCACCCGCCCGGTGCCGTCGCCCTCGGCATGGACGATGCGCCGGCGGGAATGCGCCGCTTCCAGCCCCAGCGCCAGCGCGCCGCCGGCGTCGCGGTCGAACGGGGTGGCGAGCGAGACCAGCCAGTCGATCGCGGCCGGCGCCGCCCCGGCCACCCGCCGCGCGACGTCCGGCTCGGAGAGCCCGGCGCCGGCGGTCAGCGTGTCGATGGCGTGCAGGTCCGGCCGGTCGTCGGCGCCGAGCGCGGCAGCGATGCCGCCCTGCGCCCAGAAGGTCGCCGCGGAGTGGAGGCTGTCCTTTGCGCCGAGCGGGCCGGCCACCGCCAGCGTCACCTTCAGGCCGGTGGCGGCGAGCCGCAGGGCGGTGGAAAGCCCGGCGATGCCGCCGCCGATGACGACGGCGCGATCGGTCTGCGTCATGGAGGTCGTCCCGATGAAGATCGTCCCGAGGGGCGGCTAGCGGATGGCGATCATGCGTTCGACGGCGGCGCGGGCGCGCTCCGCCAGCGCCGGGTCGATCTCGACGGCGCCCTGCATGGTCTCGAGCGCCCGGCGGATGTTCGGCAGGGTGATGCGGCGCATATGCGGGCACAAATTGCACGGCCGCACGAATTCGATGTCCGGGTGGCCCACCGCAACATTGTCGGCCATCGAGCATTCGGTGATCAGCACCACGCGGCGCGGCTTCTCGCGGTCGACATAGTTCGCCATGTCGGCGGTGGAGCCGGCATAGTCGGCCTCCGCGACCACCTCGGGCGGGCATTCGGGATGCGCCAGCACCACCACGCCGGGATGGTTCTCGCGCAGGTCGCGAATGTCCTGCGGGGTGAAGCGTTCATGCACCTCGCAATGACCCTTCCAGGCGATCAGCTCGATCTCCGGCACCTGCTTCTGCACGTTGCGGGCGAGATACTCGTCCGGCAGCATGAGAATGCGGTTCACGCCCCATTCCTTGGCCACATGGCGCACCACCTTCACGGCGTTGCCGGAGGTGCAGCAATAGTCGCTCTCGGCCTTCACCTCGGCCGAGGTGTTGACATAGGTGACCACCGGCACGCCGGGATAATGCTGGCGCAGCAGCCGGATATCGGCGGCGGTGATGCTGTCGGCCAGCGAGCAGCCGGCGCCCATGTCCGGCATCAGCACGGTCTTGGACGGGTTTAAGAGCTTCGCCGTCTCGGCCATGAAATGCACGCCGGCCATGACGATGACGTCGGCCTCCACCGTCACCGCCTCGCGCGCCAGCGCCAGCGAATCCCCGACGATGTCGGCCACCGTGTTGAAGATCTCCGGCGCCTGGTAGTTGTGGCCGAGGATCACCGCGTTGCGCTCGCGCTTCAGCCGCTCGATCGCCTCGACCTCGCGGGCATAGAGCGGCCATTCCGCCGGGGTGATGTGGCGGGAGACCCGCGCATAGAGATGCGGCAGCGGCAGGCTTGCACCGGCGTCCGCGCCGTCGCGGCGCAGCAGAGCGGAAGTGGCGGTGGCGGCGTCCTCATGGGCGGCGATGGCGGCGTCGAGCATCGCGACCTCCCTTATGCTCGAATTGAGTATAATTAGGGTCAAGAAGAACCGGGCCAAAGGCCCGGCGTCCATTCCTAAGCTGGCTTATGCTAGGACTGAGTATAAGTCGCTGTCAACAGTTCGTCACGCATCGCCTCATGCAACTTCCCTATCGTCGCGGCGTTTCGTCCCGGCCGGGCCGGCACGGGCAGCCGGGACGGGGCAAAACGTTGGCGCGGGCTTGACTTGACCGGGGCGCTGCGGGCTCTAGGAACAGGGACGGGAAGCGACCGGGGGATCTCGCATGCCAGGCTTCACGCCGCCTTTTCCTTCGCAGAGCGACTGGATGTCGGCGCCGCCGGCCGGTGGACGGGTGGCGGTCGTCACTCGCACCCGCAACCGCAACCTGCTGCTCGGGAGGGCGCTGGCCAGCGTGCTCGGCCAGAGCCATGCCGACTGGCACCTCTACGTCGTCAATGATGGCGGCGACGTCGAGGCGGTCGAGGCGACGGTGGCGCCGCATCGCGAGGCCTTCGCCGGGCGGCTGACCGTCATCCACAACCCGGTCAGCCTCGGCATGGAGGCGGCCTCGAACCGGGCGCTGGCGCTGGCGCAGGCGGAAACCCACGACGCCGCCGCCTGCGACTTCGTGGTGGTGCATGACGACGACGACGCCTGGCACCCGGATTTCCTGAAGGAGACCGTCGGTTTCCTGCGGAGCGAGGAGAACCGCCGCTACGCCGCCGTGCTGACCCGCATGATCTGCGTCTATGAGCGGCTGGAGCCGGACCGGGTGGTCGAGCTGCGCCGCGAGCAATGGAACGACTGGCAGCCCACCCTGGACGGCGCCCAGCTGCTGTCGCGCAACCTCTTCTCGCCCATCGCCTTCCTTATCCGCATGTCGGTGGTGCGGCAGATCGGCTTCTACAACGACACGCTGCCGGTGATCGGCGACTGGGACTACAATCTGCGGGTCTTCGCCGTCGGCGACATCGGCACCATCGACCAGCCGCTGGCCTATTACCACCTGCGGCCCGATGCCACCGGCTCCTACGGCAATTCGGTCGAGGCCGGCCGGTCGCTGCACGCACGCTACAACGTGCTCTACCGCAACGCGCTGCTGCGGGCGCAGCTCAATGCCGATCCCGACGCGGCCGGCCCGATCATGACGCTGCTGCGCGTCCTCGGCGACAATCGCGACCTCATGCTGAACCGGCTCGACGCCATCGCGGCGGCGGCGGCGGCAGCGTCGCCAGCAACGCTGGACCGCCTGCAGCTGCTCGCCGACGGCCAGGCGGCGCTGGCCGGCACCGTCGCCGCCGGGGGCCCGGCGATGGCGGCGCTGCACGAACTCGCGCAGGCGCAGGCCGCGACTGCCGCCCGCCTCGACGCCCTGGTTTCGCTGGTGGAGCGGCTGGCGGACGGGCAGGATAGGCTGGTGCAGGCGCAACAGCGGCAGGAGCAGGCGCACGGGCAGGCGCAGGCCGGTCTGGCGCAGCGCCTCGACGAGGTGCAGGGGCGGCTGGGCAAGATGGGGTTCCGCGCGTGGTGGAAGCGGCGCTGGCGCCGGCTGGGCGGCCGGTGAGCGGGAGGGGCGCATGACCGCAACCGTCAGCCTCGCCGTCGCGCCGGCGCGGCCGGAGGACGAGACCGAGGTGGTGGCGCTGTGGCGCGCCTGCGGGCTCACCGTGCCCTATAACGACCCGGCGACGGATTTCCGCTTCGCCCGCGCCGGCGCCGCCTCCGACGTGCTGGTGGCGCGGGCCGCCGACGGCGCGCTCGTCGGCAGCGTCATGGTCGGCCATGACGGCCATCGCGGCTGGCTCTACTACGTTGCCGCCGCGCCCTCCCGGCAGGGCGAGGGCATCGGCCGGCGCATGGTGGAGGCCGGCGAGCGCTGGCTCGCCGCGCGGGGCGTGGTCAAGGTGCAGCTTCTGGTGCGCGAGACCAACACGCAGGTGGTCACCTTCTACGAGCATCTCGGCTTCGAGGTGGCGCCGCGCACCGTCCTGTCGAAATGGATCGACGGGCGGGAATAGGGCGGCCCGGCGATTCCCGCGTCCCGACCCTCTCCGTCAGGGAGAGAGGAGCGCCTGCCCGGCTGGGGGAGCTAGCGCCGGCCGCCGCTCGGCAGGCGCACGCCGGGGGCCGGGCGCTCCAGCAGCACCTCGCGGCGGAAGCGCACCAGGCGGGCCGGCCTGCCGCCGGTCTCGGCGGTGGCCTCGCCGGTCTCCTCGACGAGACGCTGCTGCTCGATCAGCCGGCGGAAATTGCCCTTGTGCAGCCGCACCCCGGACAGCGCCTCCACCGTGCGCTGCAGTTGCAGCAGGGTGAAGCTCGGCGGCATCAGCTCGAACACCACCGGGCGGTATTTGATCTTGCCGCGCAGCCGGGCGATGGCGAGCGCCAGCATGCGCCGATGGTCGGCCGTCATCTCGATGCCGGCGGCGGGCGGGGCGACGGGCGGCGGGCCGCGATCCGGGTCGCGTTCGCGCAGCGCCTCCGGTACCAGCCCGGCCTCGTAGAGCAGCTCGTAGCGCTCCAGCACCCGCTCCTCGTTCCAGCCCGCCCCCTGCGGGCCGCCGAAGCACAGGGTGATGCGGTCGGCGCGGATGTCG
This sequence comes from Ancylobacter sonchi, assembly GCF_018390695.1. Taxonomy (GTDB): domain Bacteria; phylum Pseudomonadota; class Alphaproteobacteria; order Rhizobiales; family Xanthobacteraceae; genus Ancylobacter; species Ancylobacter sonchi. The sequence continues at coordinate 289,244 of NZ_JAHBGF010000046.1, forward strand.
GCGAGCCGCTGCTCGGCCGCCGCCGCCCAGGCGCGGAGGCCGTGCAGCAGCGTGTCGAGCACCGCCGGTCGCCCGTCGCGCCAGTCCTCCCAGGGGAAATAGCGGTACCAGCTCTGCCAGCGGGCATCGGCGTCGCCGGCCGGGCGGGCCTCGCGTACCAAGGCGAGATAGGCGAGCGACAACGAGCGCCGGCCGTCCTCGCCGCGCGCCCGGTCGCCGAAGGTGTAGAGCTGCTCGACATAGCCGAGATGTTGCAGCGTTTGCCGCTCGACCCAGGAGCGCAGGCCGATCTCCAGCGTGCGGTGGCCGCGCTCCAGCGGGCCGGAGGGCAGCGCCTCGCGCGCATCCGGCTGTCGTCCCTCTCCCTCGCGCTCCCCGCCATGGCGGATGGCGAGCACCTTGGGGTCGTCGCCGGTCACCGCGAGAATCACCGCGCTCAGCTCGATGCCGAGCTCGTTGTCCTGCTCGGCGGCGGGCGGTGGGGCGAGGGTCTGGGACGAACTGGCCATGGGGCTCCGTGCGGGGAGGATCAGGGCTTCATGAATAGCACGCTTGCGCCCCGGCGGCGGCGATGGCATGCCGGTCGGGACGCAAAAGGTGAGGAAACTCGTGATGAAGACGGTTCAGCTTCCCGACGGCGAGAAGGTTCCCGCGCTCGGCATCGGCACCTGGATGATGGGCGAGCGCGCGAACGCCCGGAAGGAGGAGGCCGAATCGGTCCGCCTCGGCGTCGAACTCGGCCTGAAGCTGGTGGATACCGCCGAAATGTATGGCGAGGGCGCCTGCGAGAGCTTCCTCGGCGAGGCGCTGGCCGGGCTGCGCGACAAGGTGTTCCTCGTCTCCAAGGTCTATCCGCACAATGCCAGCCGCGCTGGCGTCATCGCCGCCTGCGAGCGCAGCCTCAAGCGGCTGAAGACCGACCGGCTGGACCTCTATCTGCTGCACTGGCGCGGCGGCGTGCCGCTGGCCGAGACGATCATCGGCTTCGAGCACCTGAAGAGCCAGGGCAAGATCCGCCACTGGGGCGTGTCGAACTTCGACACCGACGACATGAACGAGCTCTACGAGACCCCCGGCGGCGAGGGCTGCGTCACCAATCAGGTGCTCTACAACCTCACCCGCCGCGGGCCGGAATGGGACCTCATCCCCTGGCTGCAGCAGCACGAGATGCCGCTGATGGCCTACAGCCCGATCGAGCAGGGGCGGATCAAGACCGGCGGCGCGCTGGCGGAAATCGCGGCCAAGCACGGCGCGAAGCCGTTCCAGGTGGCGCTGGCCTGGGCGCTGCGCCACCCCGGCAACATCGTCATCCCCAAGGCCTCGCATCCTGAGCATATGCGCGAGAATGCCGGCGCCCGCGACATCACGCTCGACGCCGAGGATATCGCGAAGCTCGACGCCGCCTTCCCGCCGCCGAGCCGCAAGCGCTCGCTGGAAATGCTGTGACCGCGATGGGCCGCCTGCCGTCCGGCGAACTGGCATCCCCGGATCTGGTCCGGGGGGCCGCGTCTCTGGTCGAGGGCGGCGCGGACGAGCTTGTCCGGTCCGGTTCGGACGGCGTGACGAGGCCGGGGCCGGGCCCCGCCATCCGTTTCGACGCCGTCACTCTGGCCCGCGGCGGCCGGCGGGTGCTGGACGGCGTCACGCTCACGCTGGCCGAGCGGCGCATCGGGCTGATCGGCGCCAACGGCTCCGGCAAGAGCTCGCTGGCCCGCCTGCTCAACGGCCTGCTGCTGCCCGACGAGGGGCGGGTTGAGGTGCACGGCCTCGACACGCGCGAGCACACCGCCGAGCTGCCGCGCAAGGTCGGCTTCATCTTCCAGAACCCCGACCACCAGATCATCTTCCCGACGGTGGCCGAGGAGATCGGCTTCAGCCTCGAACAGGCCGGCCTGCCGCGCCGGCAGGCGCGCGAGGAGGCGAAGGCGGTGCTGGCCCGCTACCGGCGCGAGCACTGGGCGGAGCGGCCGGTGCATGCGCTTTCCGAGGGCGAGAAGCAGCTCCTGTGCATCATCGCCGTGCTGGTGATGCGGCCGGCGGTGTTGATCCTCGACGAGCCGTTCTCCAGCCTCGACCTGACCACGCGCCGCCGGCTGGAGGCGATGATCGCCGGCCTGCCGCAGCAGGTGATCCTCGTCGCGCACGAGCTCGACGCCTTCGCCGGCTACGACCGGCTGGTCTGGCTGCACGAGGGGCGGGTTCGCATGGACGGCCCGCCGGATGCGGTGGTGCCCGCCTATCGCGCCTTCGCCGAAGCGGCCGCCGCCGACGCCGTGCGCTCCGACGCGGCGACCCATTCGGAGGCGGCGTTGGCCGGCGCCGCGCAGTGATCTCGCTCTATCTCGCCGAGCGCAGCTGGGCGCATGCCGTGCCCGCCGGATGGAAGCTGATCGCGCTGGCGCTCATCAGCCTGCTGGTCACGCCGTTCGACAGCGTGCCGCTGATGGCCGGCCTGCTCGCGGCGGTGCTCGTCCTCTATGTCAGCCTCGGCCGGGCGGCGCTGCGGCAGGTGGCGCTGTTGCGCCCGATGCTGCCGCTGCTCGTCATCCTCCTCGGCCTGCACTGGTGGACCGGCAGCCTCGAGGCCGGCATCGCCATGGTGCTGCGGCTTCTGGCGATGGTGTTGCTCGCCAATGCCGTGACCATGACCACCCGCATGGACGACATGATGGATGCGGTCGAGCCGATCCTGCGTCCACTCGCCATTTTCGGCCTGTCGCCCCGCGCGCTGGCGCTCATGGTGGCGATGATGCTGCGCTTCGTGCCGCTGCTGTTCGCGCTGTGGGAGGCGCTGAACGAGAGCTGGCGCGCCCGCACCGGCAAGCGTGGCGGCTGGCGCCTGCTCGCGCCGTTCTGTATTCAGACCCTGAGACTGTCGCATCACACCGCCGAGGCGCTCACCGCCCGCGGCGGCGCGCCGAGAGGCAAGCGCCGATGAACAACCCGCCGATGAATGGAGGAAGAAGCCGATGAAGGATCGCGCGCTCGTGCAGATCGCTCTCTATGCCGCGATCTTCGCGGTGCTGGGCCTGATGCCTAAATTCGACCTGCCGATCGCCGGCGGCGTGCCGATCACCGCCCAGAGCATGGGCGCGATGCTGGCCGGCGTGATGCTGGGGGCGAAGCGCGGCGCGCTCGCCATGCTGCTGGTGCTGTTCGTCGTGGCGCTGGGCGCGCCGATCCTCGCCGGCGGGCGCGGCGGCCTCGGGGTGTTCTTCACCCCCTCGGCCGGCTTCATCTTCGGCTGGGTGGCGGCCGCTTTCGTCGCTGGCTGGCTGATGAGCCTGCTGCGCCGGCAGGCGGTGTTCGCCTCGGCGCTGATCGCCTCGGTGGTCGGCGGCATCGTCGTGCTCTATGCCTTCGGCATCGCCGGCATGGCGCTGAAGACCAATCTGTCGCTGATCGACGCCGCCAAGGCCTGCCTGATCTTCATCCCCGGCGACACCCTTAAGGCGGTGCTCACCGCGCTGGTCGCCCAGACCGTGGCGCGCGGCATGCCGGAGGCGCTGCTCTCGCGGGCCCCCACCCGTTGAACCGCACCATCGGCGACCGGCTGGCGGAACTGGCGCGACAGGCGCCGGAGCGGCCGGCGCTGATCTGCGGCGACGAGGAGCTCAGCCGCGCCGCCTTCGTCGCGACGGTGGCGCGCCGCGCCGCCGATCTCGCCCGGCGCAGTCCGCCGGGGGCAGGCATCGCGCTGGCCATCGGCAACAGCCCGGCGCTGGTCGCCGGCTTCTTCGCCTGCGTGGTGAGCGGCCGGCAGGCGCTGGTCTACGATCCCGCCTGGCCGGCCGGCTACCGCGCCGCCGTCGACGCCGCGCTCGACCCGGCGCTGACGCTGGCCGACGAGGCGGAGCCGGCGCCCGGTGCCGTCGAGCCGCCGCCGGCCCCGCACCCTGAAGACGCCTTCTATGTCGGCTTCACCTCCGGCTCGACCGGCCTGCCCAAGGGCTACCGGCGCGGGCACCGCTCATGGATAGACAGTTTCGCGGTCAGCGAGACGGCGTTCGGCCTCACCGGCGACGACGTGATCCTGGCGCCGGGCGCGCTGTCCGCCTCACTGCACCTCTATGGCGTGGTGCATGCGCTGCACATCGGCGCCACGGCGGTGATGCTGCGCCTGTTCCACCCGCAGCGGGCGCTGGAGCTGATCGCCCGCCACCGCGTCACCGCGCTTTACGCGACGCCGACGCAGCTGCAGATGCTGGCGCGCGCCGCCGCCGAGGAGGGCGTCGACCTGCCCAGCGTGCGGCTGATCCTGATCAGCGGCGCCAAATGGCGCCCGCACACCCGCGCGGCGGTGGCGGCGGCGTTTCCCCATGCCGGCATCGCCGAATTCTACGGCGCCTCGGAGATGAGCTTCGTCACCCTGGTCCGGCCGGGCGAAGAGGTGCCGGAGGGTTCGGTCGGCACCGCCGCGCCGGGCGTCGCCCTCGCCATCCGCGATGCGCAGGGCCGCGACCTGCCGCCCGGCGCCACCGGCACCATCTGGGTGGCGAGCACCATGCTGTTCGACGACTATGCCTGCGGTGGCGGCGAGGAGACCCGCCGCGCCGGCGGCTTCCTCACCATCGGCGATCACGGCCGGCTCGATGAGGCCGGGTGCCTCACGCTGGCCGGGCGCGAGAAGCGCATGCTGGTCACCTCTGGCCTCAACGTCTACCCGGAGGAGATCGAGGCGGTGCTCGTGAGCGCGCCGGGCATCCTCGAGGCGGCGGTGTTCGGCCTGCCCGATCCGCTGCGCGGCGTCGAACTGGTGGCGGTGCTGCGCGGGCCGGGGGCGGGCGATCCTGCCCGGCTCCGGGCGCATTGCCGGGCGCTGCTGCCGGCCGCCAAGCTGCCGCGCCGCTTTCTCGCGCTCGACGACTGGCCGCGCCTGTCGAGCGGCAAGGCCGACCTGCTGGCGTTGGAGGCGCGCCTCGCCGCGCTGGCCGATCCGGAGCGGATGTTGCAGCGCAGCTAAGGGTTTGTTTGCGATCCGCCTGCCCGATGGTGCAGGATTGCCGCGAATCCTCGCCAGGCGCTTCCGCCGCGCCGGCGGCGAGCGGGACGACGACGCGGGGCTAAAGAAAATGAACGCCATCTCCTCCCGCCAGCAGGACATATTGATGCTCGCCCGCGCCCAGGGCCGGGTCAGCGTCGAGGATCTGTCGGGCCGCTTCGACGTGTCGCCGCAGACCATCCGCAAGGACCTCAACGATTTGTGCATACGCCGGCTGATGTCGCGCGTGCATGGCGGCGCGGTGGTGGCCTCGGGGGTGGAGAACCTTGCCTATGAGGCGCGCCGGGTGATGGCGCAGGGCGCCAAGCGCGCCATCGCCGAGGCGGCGGCCAGCATCGTGCCGAACCGCGCCTCGCTGTTCATCAACATCGGCACCACCACCGAGGAGGTGGCCCGCGCGCTCGGCAGTCACGAGGATTTGCTGGTGATCACCAACAACCTCAACGTCGCCACCGAGCTCTACCGCCACCCGACCATCGAGCTGATCATGGCGGGCGGCCCGGTGCGCCATGCCGACGGCGCGGTGATCGGCTCCTCGGCGGTGGATTTCGTCCGCCAGTTCCGCGTCGACTACGCGGTGATCGGCGCTTCCGCCATCGAGGAGGACGGCACGCTCCTCGATTTCGACTATCGCGAGGTGCAGGTTGCCCGCGCCATCATCGACAATGCCCGGCAGGTGATCCTGGTCGCCGACCGTTCCAAGCTGGAGCGCTCGGCGCCGGTGCGCATCGGCGCGATGAGCGAGATCGACACCTTCGTCACCGACGCCGTCTCCTCGCCGCTGCTGCGCGAGGTCTGCGCCCGCGATCAGGTCGAGCTGATCGAGGTCGGCGGCGCCGAGGAAGAGGTATTCTGATCCTGACGCCCTCGGGGCGCTGCCCGTGAAGATGGCGAATTCAGGGAAGGTGTCGCGATCCGGATAGGCGGATGCCCTCTCAAATCGGCTGATTTCATCGGCTCCGGGATGGCGCTAGGTTCCGGCCGACCGCGACACTTGGCGTCGCGCCGCAGGTCTGACACTGGCATGATCGTCCGCGACCGCCCCAGCCTTCTGGAGCTTTTCCTCACCTGGCGTGGCACGGTGCTTCAGCGCATCTGGCCGCAGCTCGCCTTTGTCACCTTGCTGTCGGCCGCCATCGTAGAGGGGCACGCGCTGTTTCCCGGCACGGTGCCGGCGCTCGACGGCATGCCGTTCGCACTGATCGGCATCGCCTTCTCGGTGTTCCTCGGCTTCCGCAACAGCGCCTGCTACGACCGCTGGTGGGAGGCGCGCCGGCAATGGGGCGCGATCCTCATCGCCACGCGCGATCTCGTCCGGCGCACCCTCATCCTGGAGGGGAGGGGCGAGGTCGGCAGCGCGATGCGTCGGGCCCTGCTGCGCCGGCTGATCGTCTTCACCGGGGCGCTGGCGGCACATCTGCGTGGTCCCGCCCCCGCCGCCGACGCGGCGTGTCGTTTTCCACTCGACGCGCAGCTCCGCGAGGCCGGCGCCGGCCTCGCCGAGGCCCGCCTTGCGGGACTTCTGTCCGATGTCGAGTTCTCGCTGCTCGATTCAGGCCTTAGCGAGATCAACCACGCGGCTACCGCGTGCGAGCGTCTGCGCAACACGCCAGTGCCGTTTGGCTACACGCTGCTCCTGCACCGCACCGCCTATCTGTTCTGCCTCCTGCTGCCGTTCTCGTTTGCCGATGTGCTCGGCTGGGGCACGCCGCTGGTCACGGGTCTCGTCGCCTACACCTTTTTCGGCCTCGACGCGTTGAGCGACGAGATGGAGGAGCCGTTCGGCACCCGCCCCAACGCGGTGCCGATCGCTGCCATCGCCTGCACCATCGAGCTCAACCTGCGCGAGGCGCTCGGCGAGACCGACCTGCCGCCCCTGCCGCAGCCGGTGGACACGATCCTGCTCTGAGGCCGGCCTTCGCCGGATCCCGCACCCGTCCCGGTCATTGGTCCAAAGGCGGTTGTGCCCGCACTGGCTTTCTGCCGGCGGCTAAATTATCACAGCGGGATCGCCGGGCATGACGTCGCAACTTGCTGACCTTGCGTAATATTCGCGTGCCGACGGCCGGTTCCGAGGGGAGCGATATGAGCAATACGCGCGGCGAGACGATCAAGAATATTCTGCGCGTCACCAGCGGCAATTTCCTGGAGATGTTCGACTTCTTCCTGTTCGGCATCTACGCGACGCATATCGCTCATACCTTCTTCCCCAACGAGAACGAATTCGTCTCGCTGATGGCGACTTTCCTCTCATTCGCCGCCGGCTTCGTCATGCGGCCCATCGGCGCTTTGGTGCTCGGGCCCTATATCGACCGCATGGGCCGGCGGCAGGGGCTGCTGCTCACGCTTTCCATCATGGCGTCCGGCACCGTGCTCATCGCCTTCGTGCCGGGCTATGCCAGCATCGGCCTCCTCGCGCCGCTGCTGGTGCTGGCCGGGCGGCTGCTTCAGGGCTTCTCCGCCGGCGTCGAGCTCGGCGGCGTGTCGGTCTACCTGTCGGAGATGGCGACGCCGGGCAATAAGGGCTTCTATGTCAGCTGGCAGTCGGGCAGCCAGCAGGTTGCCGTCATCGTCGCGGCGCTGCTCGGCTTCGCGATCAACAAGCTCCTGTCGCCGGCCGACGTCGCCGGCTGGGGCTGGCGCATCCCGTTCTTCATCGGCTGCCTGATCGTGCCGTTCATCTTCGTCATCCGCCGCTCGCTGCCGGAGACGAAGGCGTTCGCCGCCCGCACCCACCGCCCGACCACGGCGGAGATCTTCCGCACGCTCGCCGCCGCCTGGCCGGTGGTGCTGGGCGGCGTCGGCATGGTGGTGATGACCACGGTCTCCTTCTACCTGATCACCGTCTACACCCCGTCCTTCGGCAAGACGGTGCTGAAGCTGTCGGAGACCGACGCGCTTTTGGTCACCATCGCCGTCGGCGCGTCGAACTTCATCTGGCTGCCGGTGTTCGGCGCGCTGTCGGACCGCATCGGCCGCAAGCCGATCCTGGTCGGATTCACCGTACTGGCGGTGCTCACCGCCTATCCGGCGCTGGCCTGGCTGGTGTCGGGCATCACCTTCGAGCGCATGCTGGGCGTCGAATTGTGGCTGTCCTTCATCTATGCCGGCTATAACGGCGCCATGGTGGTGGCGCTCACCGAGGTGGTGCCGTCGAGCGTGCGCACCTCCGGCTTCTCGCTCGCCTACAGCCTCGCCACCACGCTGGGCGGCTCCTCGCTCGCCATCTCGACATGGCTGATCGAGGTGACGCAGGACAAGGCGGCACCCGGCTACTGGATGGCGTTCGCCGGCCTGGTCGGCCTCGTCTCGACGCTGGCGCTGTACCGGCGCGGGCGCACCGCGCTGGCGCAGCCGGCCTGAGTCCCCCCTCCCGCCGGCCACCCGAAAGAACAATCGGCGGGTGGTTCGCCCTTCGGCGCGTCCCGGCTAAACTCCGGCAACATTTCGCCCGAATCCTCGCCGTCGAATCGTCACCGACGCATCTTCATCGCATGGCCGCCATTGCCGTGCCTGCAGGAGAACGCCCCATGGAACTTCGCCGTCTCGGTCGCTCCGACATCCTCGTTCCGCCGCTGTGCTTCGGTGGCAATGTGTTCGGCTGGACCGCCGACGAGGCGACGAGCTTCCGCCTGCTCGACGAGCTCGTCGCCGCCGGTTTCAACTTCATCGATACCGCCGACGTCTATTCCCGCTGGGCGCCCGGCCATGTCGGCGGCGAGTCCGAGATCATCATCGGCAAATGGCTGAAGGCGCGCGGCAACCGCGACAAGATCGTGCTCGCCACCAAGGTCGGCTCCGACATGGGGCGCGGCAAGGTCTGCCTGAAGGCCGAGTACATCACTGAAGCGGTGGAAGCCTCGCTGCAGCGGCTGCAGACCGACCATATCGATCTCTATCAGTCGCATTGGGACGATGCCGAGACCCCCTTCGAGGAGGTGCTCCACGCCTATGACGCGCTGGTCAAGGCCGGCAAGGTCCGGCTCATCGGCGCCTCGAACCTCACCGGCCAGCGCCTGTTCGATGCGCTCGCCGTCAGCACCCGCGAGCACCTGCCGCGCTACGAGACCATCCAGCCGGAATATAATCTGTGCGAGCGCGCCGCCTATGAGGGCGACATCGAGCCGGTGGCCCGCGCCAACGGTCTCGGCGTCATCACCTATTTCTCGCTCGCGGCGGGCTTCCTCACCGGCAAGTACCGCTCGGCCGAGGATGCCGGCAAGAGCGTGCGCGGCGGCGAGAACGTCCGCAAATACCTCAATCCGCGCGGCCTCGGCATTCTCGCCGCCCTCGACGAGGTCGCTGCCGCGCATGGCGCCAACCCGACCCGGGTGGCGCTCGCCTGGGTGATGGCGCGGCCCTCGGTCACCTCGGCCATCGCCAGCGCCTCGAAGCCCGAGCAACTCGGCGACCTCCTCGCCGCCGCCGAGCTGAAGTTGACGGCGGGCGACATCGAACGGCTGAATGCGGCCAGCGCCTGAACCCTGACGGAGACGCGACCATGACCCGTGCCGACCGCGAGGCCCTCGCCCGTTTCATCGACCAGGGCCGCGGGGTGGCACGGGCGGATCTCGTCATCCAGAACGTCCGGTTGCTCGACGTCATCACCGGCGCGATCACCGAGACCGACATCGCCATCAGCGGCGACCGCATCGTCGGCACCTACGGCAATTACGAGGGCGTCGCCGAGATCGACGGGCGCGGCCTCTTTGCCGTGCCGGGCTTCATCGACACCCACCTGCACGTCGAATCCTCGCTGGTCACTCCGCTGGAATTCGACCGCTGCGTGCTGCCGCACGGCGTGACCACGGCGATCTGCGACCCGCACGAGATCGCCAACGTGCTGGGCGCCGAGGGCATCCGCTATTTCCAGCAATGCGCCCGCCACACCATCATGGACCTGCGGGTGCAGCTGTCCTCCTGCGTGCCGGCCACCGCCTTCGAGACCGCCGGCGCCGAGCTCTCCGCCGCCGACCTCATAGCGCTGCGCGGCGATCCGTCCGGCATCGGCCTCGCCGAGTTCATGAATTTCCCCGGCGTGCTGTTCAAGGACGAGGGCTGCCTCGACAAGCTCGCCGCCTTCTCTGGCGGCCACATCGACGGCCACGCGCCGCTGCTCTCCGGCCGTGACCTCAACGGCTACATCTCGGCCGGCATCCGTACCGAGCACGAGGCGACCTCGCTGGAGGAGGGCCGCGAGAAGCTGATGAAGGGCATGAACGTCCTCATCCGCGAGGGCTCGGTGTCGAAGGACCTGCACGCGCTGATCCCGCTGATCGACGCCGACACCTCCGCCTATCTCGCCTTCTGCACCGACGACCGCAACCCGCTCGACATCGCCGAGGAAGGCCATCTCGACTACATGATCCGCACCGCCATCGCGCATGGCGCGCCGCTGCATCATGTCTACCGGGTCGCCAGCCTGTCGGCCGCCAATGCCTTCGGGCTCACCGATCGCGGCCTGATCGCGCCGGGCCGGCGCGCCGACATCGTGCTGGTGGACGACCTCGCGCAATGCTCGGTGCGGCAGGTGATCTCCGCCGGCCGGCCGGTGACGCGCGAGCTGTTCGCCACGCGCGGGTTCGTCGCCCCGGTAGGCCTCGATTCGGTCAAGGCCGGGCGGACGCAGGCTGATACCTTCCGCGTGCTCGCCAACCGCACCGCCACCCGCGTCATCGGCGTGGTGCCCGGCCGCATCATCACCGAGGACCTGACCATGGAGCTGCCCATCGAGGGCGGCGCCAAGCAGGTCGATCTCGATCAGGACGCGGTGAAGGTCGCCGTCGTCGAGCGCCACGGCCGCTCCGGCAATGTCGGGCGCGGCTTCGTGCACGGCTTCGGCATGAAGCGCGGCGCCATCGCCTCCTCGGTCGGCCATGACAGCCATAATATCTGCGTCGTCGGCGTCGACGATGCCGACATGGCGGTGGCGGTGAACCGCCTCATCGAGCTGCGTGGCGGCTTCGCGGTCGCCGAGGGCGGCGTTGTCACCGCCGAACTCGCCTTGCCGGTGGCAGGCCTGATGTCCGACCGTTCCTTCGAGGATGTGCGCGCCGCGCTGGTCGGGCTGCGCGCGGCGGCCAAGGCGCTCGGCGTCGTGCTGCCCGAGCCGTTCCTTCAGGTGGCGTTCCTGCCGCTCTTGGTGATCCCGCATCTCAAGATCAGCGACCGCGGCGTGTTCGACGTCGGCCGCTTCGCGCTGATCGAGGGGTAGGGGCGGGCACGGCTCCTCGATCGGGGTGGCATGGCACTGAACCAGCGGGCGTCGACCACAATGCGGCTCCTTCCTCCTCTCTCCGCACCGAATTCGGCATCCGGCGAGGCGATATCGGATGAAATTCGATATCGGCGGAGAGGGCTGGGGTGAGGGGCCTTTTTTCGCTTCCCGATGTCGTCCCCCTCACCGATCCGCTGCGCGGGCCACCTCTCCCCACTGGGGAGAGGGAAAAGAACGTCGGGCTCGTCGTCGGCTTGGTCTGATGGAGTTCCGTCGTCTGCCGCTCGGGGGCGGGACACCCCCCGCCACCCTCCACGCCCAATGCACCAACGCCCGGCCCAGCCTGTCGCCCGCCGGCCCGGCTTCTGCTACTAGCACCGGCGACCGTCACGTTCCCGCCGCCGGAAGCCGCATGTCGATCCTGTTCCTGCCGCTGCTCGTCCTGTGGACGCTGCTCCTCGCGCCCGCCGCGCCGGTGCTGGCGCTGATCAAGCGCCCGGAGCGGGTGCGCACCTTCTCCCGCTTCTGGGCGCGCGGCGTGCTCGCCATTCTGCGCGGCGTCGGCGGGCTCGGCTATCGCGAGATCGGAAGCGGCAACCGCCCGGCCGGACCGGCGCTCTACGTCGCCAACCACCAGTCGGCCTGGGAGACCATCGCCTTCGCCGTGCTGGTGCCGGATGTCGCCATCGTGCTGAAGGAAGAGCTGTACCGGATTCCGGTGTTCGGCTGGTTCCTCAAGCATTCGCCGATGATCGCCATCGACCGCGCCGGCGGCGCCTCCTCGCTGAAGAAGATGCTGCGCGAGGGTCGGGAGGCGGTGGCGGCCGGCCGCAGCCTGCTGATCTTCCCGGAGGGCACGCGGCGCGGCCCGCATGAGCGCGCCGAGTTCCAGCGCGGCGTGGCGCTGCTCTACAAGGCGCTCGGCCTGCCGGCGGTGCCGGTCGCCCACGATGCCGGGCTGTTCTGGAAGGGCCGCAGCTTCACGCTGAGGCCCGGCGCCGTCACCGTCAGCTATCTGCCGCCGCTGCCGCCGGGATTGCCGGACGCGGAATTCATCCGCCTCGCTTCGGAGGCGATCTATGCCGAGCGCGACCGGCTGGTCGCCGAAGGGGAGACCAATCGATGAGCGTCGTCGTCATCGGCGCCGGGCAGGCGGCGTTCCAGCTGGCCGCCAGCCTGCGCGAGGCCGGCTATGAGGAGCCGATCACCCTGGTCGGCGACGAGCCGGGCCTGCCCTATCAGCGCCCGCCGCTCTCCAAGGCCTATCTCAAGGGCGATGTCGGCGTCGATCATCTCGAATTGCGCCCCGCCACCTTCTTCGCCGATCACCGCATCGGCCTCGCCCATGGCCGGGTGGTGGCGGTGGACCGCGCCGCCCGGCGGGTGACGCTGGAAGACGGCGGCAAGCTGCCCTATGGCCATCTGGTCTTCGCCACCGGCGCCCGCAACCGGGTGCTGCCGGTGCCGGGGGCGGAGCTCGACGGTGTGTTCTACCTGCGCAGCCTCGCCGATGCCGACGCCGTCAAGGCGGCGCTGCCGGCGGCCGGCAAGGTGGTGGTGATCGGCGCCGGCTTCATCGGGCTGGAATTCGCCGCGGTGGCCCGCAAGCTCGGCCACGAGGTGACGGTCATCGAGGCCACCGCGCGGGTGCTCGGCCGCGCCGTCGGCGCCGCGATGTCGGATTTCTTCGCCCATGAGCACCGCGCCATGGGCACCGTGCTGACCCTCGGCGCCGGCGTTGCCCGGCTGGTCGGCGAGGGCGGCCGCGTGGTGGCGGTGGAAACCGTCGAGGGCGAGCGGATCGCCGCCGATCTGGTGATGATCGGCATCGGCGTGGTGCCGAATGTCGAACTGGCCGCCGCCGCTGGCCTCGCCATCGACAACGGCATCGCCGTCGATGCCCGGCTGCTCGCCGGCGACCCGGAAATCTCCGCCATCGGCGATGTCGCCGCCTATCCGAGCCGCCATGCCGACAGTATGCGGGTCCGGCTGGAATCGGTGCAGAACGCCGCCGATCACGGGCGCTGCGTCGCCGCCCGGCTCACCGGCCGCGTGCATGACTACGACGCCGTGCCGTGGTTCTGGAGCGACCAGGCCGATCTGAAGCTTCAGATGGTCGGCCTCGCCCGGCCCGGTGACGCCGAGGTGCCGCGCGGCGACCCGGCCTCGCGGCGCTTCTCGGTGTTCCGCTTTCGCGAGGGGCGGCTGGTGGCGATCGAGAGCGTCAACCGCCCCGCCGACCATATGCTCGGCCGTCGCCTGCTCGTCGGCGCGCCTACCCTTACCCCGGAGCAGGCCGGCGACGAGAGCTTCGAGTTGAAGAGCCTGCTGGCGCGGTGAGGGAGCCCCCGCCCGGGCACGTCTGACCGCCGGTGATGGAGCTGTGCATGGCGAAGCTGGTTTTCGGGATGATGCAGTCGCTCGACGGCTATGTCGACGGGCCGTCGGGTAGTCTGGAAATGCCGGGGCCGGGGGACGCGCTGCACCGTCATTTCAACGACCACGTCCGGGGCCTCGCCGGATGCCTCTATGGCCGGCGCATCTACGAGCTGATGCGCTACTGGGAGGAGGATCGTCCGGATTGGGGCCCGATCCAGCGGGACTATGCCGCCGCATGGCGGGCACAGCCGAAATGGGTCGCATCCCGCTCGCTGAAGACGGTCGGCCCCAATGCCACGCTGATCGACGGCGAACTGGAGGCGTTCGTACGGCGGCTGAAGGCGGAGCGTGACGGCGAGATCGACGTCGCCGGACCAGAGCTCGCGGGGAGCCTTACCCGGATGGGGCTGATCGACGAGTATCGCCTCTATTTCCGCCCCTTCGTGCTCGGCGACGGCAAGCCCTATTTCACCGGTCCGCGACCGCCACTCCGCTTCGTGGCGAGCGAGCCGGTCGGCGAGGACGCGATCCGGCTCACCTACGTGCCGGCCTGATCGCCCGGTCGGCCTGATCGGCCCGTATCGGTCTCATCGTCCACCTCACTGCACACGGCGCCGTCCTCGCTGAGGCCCGCCTTCATCGCCCTATCCAGCCATCGGCAGGCGATGTTACCATCGGCTATTGTCCGTCATATCGGGATTTCCGATGGCATTCTCGCTGCGCCAGCTGCAATATTTCGTCGCCGTCGCCGAGAACGGCTCGGTATCCTCCGCCGCGCACATCCTCTCCATCTCGCAGTCGACGGTGACCGAGGCCTTGCGGGAGCTGGAACTGGATCTCGGCTTTAAGCTGCTGGAACGCCACGCCCGCGGCGCCGATCTCACCCTCAAGGGCCATCATTTTCTGCGCCATGCGCGGAAAATCCTCGGCGACGTCGCCGATGCCCGCCGCGCGCTGTCCGGCTCGGAGGGGGCGGCGCTGGAAGGCCGGCTGTCGCTCGGGGTGACGCCGCTGGTTGCCGGCTATGTGTTCTCCGACCTTCTCGCCCGCTTCCGCCGTGCCTTTCCCGGCGTGGCGGTGGAGGCGGTGGAGGATGCCGGCGACTATCTCGAGCACCTCTTGGTTGGCGGCGAACTCGATGTGGCGGTGATGGTGCTGCCGCCCGGAAGGCGTTCCGCCGCCCTGCAGACCGAGCCGGTGCAGGTCTCGCCCTATCGGGTGTGGATGCCGCTCGGCCATCCCGCACTGGCGGAAGAAAAGGTCAGCCTGCGCGATCTCGCCGAGGAGCCGCATGTGCTTCTGACCATTGATGAAATCGCCGAGGCCTCGGAGATCGTCTGGCGCCGGCTCGGTATCCGCCCGCCGGTCGCCTTCCGCACCCGCTCGGTGGAGGCGGTTCGCTCGCTGGTGGCGACCGGAGCCGGCGTCGCGGTGCTGCCGGACCTCACCTACCGCCCCTGGTCGCTGGAGGGCGACAAGATCGAGGCGCGCCAGCTCGCCGAGGAACTGCCGGCCATCGAGGTCGCCACCGCCTGGCGGCGGGGCTCGCCGCTCTCGCCCGCCGCCGCCGGCTTCCTCTCCGTCGCCGGCACCCGCCAGCCGGCGCGCATCCGCCATGGCGGCGCCATCGCCTGACCCGCCGTCCGGAGGAAAATGCCGCCGGATCACTCATCGGTTTTTCCGATGCCTGCGTTCTTTTCTTTGGTGTGGCGAGCCACCCGACGCAGCGGCACACTTCCTCCAAAGGGCTCGCAAGCCCGCAGAACAGAGGGAACCCGCATGCGCACGCACACTCGTCTCCTGCATCTGCCGGCGCTCGTCGCCTGCGCCGCCCTTGCCACCCAACCCCTTGCAGCTGCTGAACTAAAAGAGATCGGCAAGGGCGAGGGCCAGGTCGATATCGTCGCCTGGGCCGGCTATATCGAGCGCGGCGACACCGACAAGGCCTATGACTGGGTCACCGATTTCGAGAAGAAGACCGGCTGCAAGGTCAATGTGAAGACCGCCGGTACCTCCGACGAGATGGTGGCGCTGATGAACGAGGGCGGCTTCGACCTCGTCACCGCCTCCGGCGACGCCTCGCTGCGGCTGATCGCCGGCAAGAAGGTCGCG
The DNA here is from genome assembly GCF_018390695.1 of Ancylobacter sonchi. GTDB lineage: Bacteria > Pseudomonadota > Alphaproteobacteria > Rhizobiales > Xanthobacteraceae > Ancylobacter > Ancylobacter sonchi. The sequence goes on from NZ_JAHBGF010000046.1 coordinate 304,954, forward strand.
CCGGTCAATACCAAGCTGATCCCGAGCTGGGGCAGCGTCGACTCCCGACTGCAGGACGCGCCCTGGCACACGGTCAACGGCGTGCATTATGGCGTGCCCTATCAGTGGGGCTCCAACGTGTTGATGTACAACACGGAAACCTTCAAGGGCGAGGCGCCGAAGAGCTGGAGCGTGGTCTTCGAGGAGCAGACCCTGCCGGACGGCAAGTCCAATAAGGGCCGCATCCAGGCCTTTGACGGACCGATCTACATCGCCGACGCCGCGCTCTACCTGATGGCGCACAAGCCCGAGCTCGGCATCAAGGACCCCTACGAGCTGACCGAGGCGCAGTACAAGGCGGCGCTCGATCTCTTGCGCGCGCAGCGCAAGATCGTGCAGCGCTACTGGCACGACGCCATGATCCAGGTCGACGACTTCACCAATGAGGGCGTGGTCGCCTCCTCCTCCTGGCCGTTCCAGGTCAACCTGCTGGTAAGCCAGAAGAAGCCGATCGCCTCGACCATCCCGGCGGAGGGCGCGACCGGCTGGGCCGACACCACCATGATGCATGTCGACGCCGCCCATCCGAACTGCGCCTATATGTGGATGGAGCACTCGATCTCGCCGAAGGTGCAGGGCGACCTCGCCGCCTGGTTCGGCTCGGTGCCGGCGGTGCCGGCCGCCTGTAAGGGCAACGAGTTGCTCGGCGCCGAGGGGTGCGCCACCAACGGCGCCGGCGATTTCGAGAAGACCCACTTCTGGCGCACGCCGGTCGCCAAGTGCGCGACCCAGGCCGAGGGCTGCGTGCCCTACTACCGCTGGGTGTCGGACTACATCGCCGTGCTCGGCGGACGCTGAGTGCCCGCTTCCGCGCCCGGCGTAGCGCCGGGCGCCTTCTTTTGTGGATCGGAACCGCCGGCTTGAACCGCCGCGCCATCGATGGCGCGCGCCATCCGGGCTGATGCGCGGCGGCCGCCTGCCGCCCAACCCTTTGAGATATCGATGCACGCTCCCGCCACCTCATCCGTCATCCCCGCCGTCCGTTTCGCCGGCGTGGCGCGGCATTTCGGGAGCGTGAAGGCGGTGGACGGCGTCGATCTCGCCATAGCGCCGGGCGAGTTCTTCGCCATGCTCGGCCCGTCGGGCTCGGGCAAGACCACCTGCCTGCGGCTCATCGCCGGTTTCGAGCAGCCCGATGCCGGCCATATCGAGATCTTCGGCGAGACGGTGGAGGGCCTGCCGCCCTACCGCCGGCCGGTGAACACGGTGTTCCAGGACTATGCGCTGTTCCCGCATCTGTCCGTGGGCGAGAACGTCGCCTACGGGCTGAAGGTGCGCGGCGTCGCGCGTGCCGAACGCGAGAAGCTGGCGCGCGAGGCGCTGGCACTGGTGAAGCTCGCCGGGCTGGAGGCGCGCCGGCCGGCGCAATTGTCCGGTGGCCAGCGCCAGCGGGTCGCGCTGGCCCGCGCCCTCGTGGTGCGCCCCAAGGTATTACTGCTCGACGAGCCGCTCGGCGCGCTCGATCTCAAGCTGCGCGAGGAGATGCAGGTCGAGCTCAAGGGCCTCCAGCGCGCACTCGGCCTCAGCTTCGTCTTCGTCACCCACGACCAGGGCGAGGCGCTCTCCATGGCCGACCGGGTGGCGGTGTTCAACGAGGGGCGCATCGTGCAGGTCGGCCCGCCGGAAGAGGTGTATGAGCGGCCGGCCACCCGCTTCGTCGCCGCTTTCGTCGGCGCGGCCAATGTAATCGAGCCGGATACGGCCTCGTCCCTCGGCGCGCCCGCCCGCCTATGCAGCCTGCGGCCGGAAAAGCTGGTGCTGCTTCCTGCCGACGGGGCGGCGCCGGCGGGAGCGGCAGTGGTCGAGGCGCACGTCGTCGACGTGTCCTATCAGGGAGCGGTACGCCGCCTTGCGGTGCGCACCGCCGCCGGGACGGCGCTGACCGCCGCCGTGCCGGCCGCCCGGCTCGCGCCCGCACCGGGCGAGACCGTGCGCCTCGCCATTCCGCTGGCGGCTCTGGTGCCGATGGAGGGCGAGCGATGAGCCTTGCCACCCTCGACCTGCCGGCGCCGCGCGAGGGCGTTCTCCGCCGCCTCTCCGACGCGCTGCTGCGGCGTGGGCAGCTCATCGTGCTGCTATTGCTCGCGCCGCCGCTGCTATGGCTCGGCCTCGTCTATCTCGGCAGCCTGTTCGTGTTCCTCGGACAGTCGATCTTCTCCATCGACGAGTTCTCCGGCACCATCGTGCGCGAGCCGACCACGGCGACGCTGATCGAGCTGTTCCGCCCGGCTAATTTCGACATTGTCATGCGTACGGTGGGCGTCGCGGCGGCGGTGACGCTGCTCTGCGCGCTGATCGCCTTCCCGATCGCCTACTACGCTGCGCGTTATGCGGGTCCCCGCGCGAAGGCGGCGTTCTATCTCGCGGTGATGATGCCGCTGTGGTCGAGCTACCTCGTCAAGGTCTATGGCTGGAAGCTGCTGCTGGCCAAGGAGGGGGCGATCTCCTGGTTCGCCGGCCGGCTGGGGCTCGATGGCGCGCTCGACGCGTGGCTGGCGCTGCCGCTGGTGGGCGGGCCGTCGCTGTCGGTCTCCTACACCGGCATGGTGCTGACCTTCACCTATCTCTGGCTGCCCTTCATGATCCTGCCGGTGCAGGCGGCGCTGGAGCGGGTGCCGGCGAGCCTGATCGAGGCGGCGGGCGATCTCGGGGCCGGGCCGGGCACTACGTTCCGAAGCGTGATCCTGCCGCTCGCCATGCCCGGCGTGGTGGCCGGAGCGGTGTTCACCTTCTCGCTGACGCTCGGCGACTACATCGTGCCGCAGATCATCGGCACCTCGGCGCTGGTGCTGGGGCAGGCGGTGTACACGCTGCAGGGCACGGCGGGGAACATCCCGCTCGCCGCCGCCTTCTCGCTGGTGCCGATCCTCGTCATGGCGCTGTTCCTGACGCTCGCCAAACGCACGGGAGCGTTCGATGCGATGTGATCGGCATCATCGCGGGAGGGCGCACCCATGAACCGCCCCTCGCTCGGCCTGAAGGTCGCCGCTCTCGGCGGGCTGGCCTTCCTGCACATCCCGCTCCTGTTCATCCTGCTCTACGCCTTCACCACCGAGGAAAAGAGCTACGCCTTCCCGCCGCCGGGCTACACGCTGAAATGGTTCGGCGTGGTGTGGGGGCGGGCGGACATCTGGGCGGCGGTCGGGCTGTCGCTGAAGGTCGCCGCCATTGCCACGCTGATCGCGCTGGTGCTGGGCACGCTGGCGGCGGGGGCGCTGGCGCGGGCGAGGTTCTTCGGCCGTGAGCCGATCTCGCTGCTGTTCGTGCTGCCCATCGCCTTGCCGGGCATCGTCACCGGCATCGCGCTGCGCCAGGCCTTCGGGCTGATGGAGATCCCCTTCTCCTTCTGGACGATCGTGCTCGGCCATGCGACCTTCTGCATCGTCGTCGTCTACAACAATGCGGTGGCCCGCCTGCGGCGGCTGTCGCCCTCGCTCATCGAGGCGTCGATGGACCTCGGCGCCGATGCGTTCCAGACCTTCCGGCTTGTCGTGCTGCCCAATATCGGCACCGCGCTGCTCGCCGGCGGCATGCTCGCCTTCGCGCTGAGCTTCGACGAGGTGATCGTCACCACCTTCACCGCCGGCCAGCAATCGACGCTGCCGATCTGGATGCTGTCCGAGCTGATCCGCCCGCGCCAGCGGCCGGTCACCAATGTCGTCGCCGTCCTCGTCATCCTCGTCACCTTCCTGCCCATCCTTGCCGCCTACTACCTCACCCGCGAGGGTGGAGGCGCGCGCGGGACGAATGCGGCCGGCAAATAGGGAGTAGCCCGCATGACCGTCGCTTTCGATACCGAGATGCTGATCGGCTCCGCCTTCGTCGCCGGCACCGAGACGCCGGAGACGGTGCTGAATCCGAAGACCGAGGCGACGCTGGTCGAGCTGCCGGAGGCCTCCGCCGACCAGATCGACGCGGCGGTGAACGCGGCCGAGAAGGCCTTCGCCGGCTGGGCGCGTACCACCCCGGCGGAGCGCTCCTATCTGCTGCTCAAGCTTGCCGACCGTATCGAGGCGGAGGCGGAGAGCTTCGCGACCCTCGAGGCGCTGAATTGCGGCAAGCCGCGCCACGCGGTGCTGCGCGACGAGATCCCCGGCGTGGTCGACTGCTTCCGCTTCTTCGCCGGCGCGGTGCGTACCCAGCATGGCATGGTGGCGGGCGAATATCTTGCCGGCCATACCTCGATGATCCGCCGCGACCCGATCGGCGTCGTCGCCTCCATCGCGCCGTGGAACTATCCGCTGATGATGGCGGCGTGGAAGCTCGCCCCGGCACTGGCGGGCGGCAATACCGTCGTCATCAAGCCCTCCGAGCAGACGCCGCTCACCGCTCTGAAGCTCGCCCGGCTCATCGCCGACATCTTCCCGGAAGGGGTGGTGAACGTGGTGGTCGGGCGCGGCGAGAGCGTCGGCAATGCGCTGATCAATCATCCCAAGGTGGCGATGGTCTCGCTCACCGGCGACATCGCCACCGGCAAGAAGGTGCTCACCGCGGCGGCGAAGAGCGTGAAGCGCACCCATCTCGAACTCGGCGGCAAGGCGCCGGTCATCGTGTTCGACGATGCCGACATCGCCGAGGTGGTCGAGGGGGTGAAGGCGTTCGGCTACTACAATGCGGGGCAGGACTGCACCGCCGCCTGCCGGATCTACGCGGCTGACAAGGTGTACGACAACCTCGTCGCCGATCTCGCCTCCGCCGTGTCGGGTCTGAAGTTCGCCTCGGCCAATGACGAGGAGAACGACATCGGCCCGCTGATCTCCGCCCGCCAGCGCGCCCGTGTCGCCTCCTTCGTCGAGCGAGCCTCCGAGCTCGGCCATATCGAGATCGCCACTGGCGGCAAGGTGGCCGGCGACCCCGCGACCGGCAAAGGCTTCTTCTACCAGCCGACGGTGGTGGCGGGCGCGCTGCAATCGGACGAGATCGTCCGGCGCGAGGTGTTCGGCCCGGTGGTATCGGTCACGCGTTTCTCGGATGTCGAGGACGCCGTCGCCTGGGCGAATGACAGCGACTACGGCCTCGCCTCGTCGGTGTGGACCAAGGATATCTCCCGCGGCATGGCGACGGCGGCTCGGCTGCAATATGGCTGCACCTGGGTGAACTGCCATTTCATGCTGGTGAGCGAGATGCCGCATGGCGGCCTGAAGCAGTCCGGCTACGGCAAGGACCTCTCCGCCTATGCGCTGGAGGACTACACCGTCGTGCGCCACGTCATGGTGAAGAATGGCTGAGAACGCTTAGCCGGCTGGTGCGCGGATGCCTCTCCGCCTGTAGGATCGCTGCGCCGCTGTCGCGGCCCGTCGATCCGATCGTGGGGGTCCTCATGTCGTCCGCCTTCTTGTCCTTGCGCCTGTGGTTCGCCGCCTTCGTCCTGCTCGCCGGCCTGCTGCCGGCGGAAGCCGAGCCAGTCGATGCGACGCCCCGCATTGCCGTGCTGTGCGCCTTCGAGCCGGAATGGCGGGCCCTGCGCGCCATCGCGACCCATATGGAGGACCACAGCTACAAGGGCGTCCCCATCGTGACCGGCGAGATCGAGGGCAAGCCAGTGGTTCTGGCGATGACCGGGGTGAGCATGGTCAACGCCGCCATGACCACCCAGATGACGCTCGACCGCTACAACGTCACCCGCATCGTGGTCTCCGGCATCGCCGGCGGCGTCGACCCGTCGCTGAACATCGGCGACATCGCGGTGCCGGCGCGCTGGGGCCAGTATCTCGACGTGATCCTGGCGCGTGAGACGCCGCAGGGCTTCAAGCTGCCGTCGGACGACACGCCGGAATTCGCCAATTTCGGCATGATCTTCCCGCGCGGCGTGCGGGTGTTCCGCGAAGGCCAGGCAAGCTCGCCCCGGCAATTCTGGTTCGACGTCGATCCCGCCCTGCTCGAGGTCGCCCGCAAGACCGAGGCGGAAACCGACAACCAGCTTCAGCGCTGCAACGGTGCCAATGTGTGCCTGATGAAGCCACCGCGCGTGCGGGTCGGTGGCAGCGGGGTGTCGGGCACCGCCTTCGTCGATAATGCCGCCTTCCGCAGCTACACCTTCAATACCTTCAAGGCGCAGGTGCTGGACATGGAAAGCGCCGCTATCGCCCATGTGGCGACCACCAACGACGTGCCGTTCATCGTCTTCCGCGCGCTGTCGGATCTCGCGGGCGGCGGGCCGGGCGAGAACGAGATGCATGTCTTCATGGATCTGGCGGCGAATAATTCCGCAGCGGTGATGCGGACCTTCCTCAAGGCTCTGCCGGATTGAGCCGGCCGCTTGTGGTATGATCGGCACGGTCCTCGATGAAGTGATCGTTCTCCTGCGAATATGACGAAGTTTTAAGTTGGAACTTGCGGAGAGTTCGGCACTGTCGGTCGCTTGGCGTCATTTTGCGGCGCAGTGACGAACGAGGGAAGCTGTATGCGACGCGTGACGGGCCTGCTTCTATGTCTGGCCGTGCTGGCGGGAGCGGGAGCGCTCGCCCATCGGCAGGGATGGATCGCGAGTGGCCTGTCCGCCGTGAAGGGCGAGGCCCGCGCCGCCCCCGAGGCGCGCCCGGCTCCCCGCATCCCGGTCGAGGTCGCTGCCGCCCGTAAGGAACAAGTTACCGCCGACATCCGCTCGATCGGCACGCTGCAATCGGACGAGTCGGTCAAACTCGCCGGTGAGGTTGCCGGCCGGATCGAGAAGATCAACTTCAGGGAAGGCGAGCATGTGCAAGCCGGCGACGCGCTGGTGCAGCTCGACGCTGCGCTGGTCAGGGCGTCGCTGGAGGAGACCGAGGCGCGGCTCGAACTCGCCAAGGCCAATTTCGAGCGCGCCCAACGGCTGCAGCAGAGTGGCTCCGGTACCGCGCGGGCGCTCGACGAGGCGAAGGCCGAGCTCAACACCTCCTCGGCACTGATCGATTCGCAGAAGGTGCAGATTGCCAAGCATACCATCGGCGCGCCGTTCGACGGTGTCGTCGGCCTGCGCTCGGTGTCGGTCGGTGCCTATGTCCCGGTCGGCACCGCGCTGGTGAACCTCGAAAAGATCGACGTGCTGAAGCTCGACTTCAAGGTGCCCGAGGTGTTCCTGCGGCAGATCACGCCGGGCCAGAATGTCGAGATCGTCGTCGATGCCATGCCGGATCGCAGCTTCACCGGCACCGTCTACGCCATCGACCCGATGGTGGATGTCGACGGCCGCTCGCTCAGCGTGCGCGCGCGCCTGCAAAATCCGCAGCTGATGCTCCGCCCCGGCCTGTTCGTGCGGGTGGTGGTGAAGGGCCTCGAAAGCCGCGAGACGGTGTTCGTGCCGGAGAGCGCCATCGTGCCGCGCGGGCAGGAACGCTTCGTCTGGCTGGTGGCCGACGGCAAGGCCAAGGAAACCAAGGTCGCGCTCGGCCAGCGCCGGGCCGGCGAGGTGGAGATCGTCAAAGGCGTGCCCGCCGGCGCCAGCGTCGTGGTCGCCGGTCAGGCGCGGCTGCGCAACGGCGCCGCGGTGGAGGTGGTGTCGACCCCGCCCGCCACGCAGAGCTGAGGCGCGACGATGGGTATCTCCGAGCTGTGCATCCGCCGCCCGGTCTTCGCCACGGTGCTGAGCCTGCTGATGGTGCTGGTCGGCATCGTCTCCTACAGCCGCCTCACCGTGCGCGAATACCCGAACATCGACGAGCCGGTGGTGTCGGTCGTCACCAGCTATCCCGGCGCCTCGGCGAGCATCGTCGAGAGCCAGGTCACGCAGGTGCTGGAAGGCTCCATTGCCGGCATCGAGGGCATCGACGTCCTCGAATCCACCAGCCGCTCGGAATCCAGCCGCATCACCGTACGCTTCCGCCTCGAAGTGAACCCCGACGTGGCGGCGAGCGACGTGCGCGACCGGGTGAGCCGGGTGCGCCAGCGCCTGCCGGACGAGATCGACGAGCCGGTGATCTCCAAGGTCGAGGCCGACGCCCAGCCGGTGGTGTTCGTCGTCTTCCGCTCCGACCGCATGAACGCGCTGGAGCTGTCGGACTATATCGACCGCTACGTCGTCGACCGCTTCAAGAATCTCACCGGCGTCGCCGATGTGCAGATCTATGGCGAGCGGCGCTACGCCATGCGCATCTGGATCGATCGCGAGCGCCTCGCTGCCTATGAGCTGACGGTGCAGGACGTCGAGGATTCGCTGCGCGCCCAGAATGTCGAGATTCCCTCCGGTCGCATCGAAAGTGCGGATCGCGAGTTCAACGTGCTCTCGCGCACCGCCCTCGCCACCGTCGAGCAGTTCGACGACATCGTGGTCAAGCGCGCCAACGGTGCGCAGGTGCGCCTCGCCGACGTCGCCCGCGTCGAGCTGGGCGCGGCGGATGAGCGACGCTCCAGCCGGTTCAATGGCGGACAGGCGATCATCGTCGGCATCATCAAGCAGGCAGTGGCCAATCCGCTCGACGTGTCGGCCGGCGTGCGCGGCGTGCTGCCGGAGATCAACGCGTCGCTGCCGGAGGGCATGAGCGCCACGGTCGGTCAGGACAACTCGGTGTTCATCGACCGCTCGATCCGGGCGGTGTTCCACACCATCCTCGAGGCGGTGGTGCTGGTGGTGCTGGTGATCGTGATCTTCCTGCGCTCGTTCCGGGCGTCGCTGATCCCGGTGATCACCATACCGATCTCGCTGATCACCACCTTCGCGCTGATGTTCGCGCTGGGCTTCAGCGTCAACACGCTGACGCTGCTGGCGATGGTGCTCGCCATCGGCCTCGTGGTCGACGACGCCATCGTGGTGCTGGAGAACATCTTCCGTCACATCGAGCACGGCATGAAGCCGATCCCCGCCGCCATCAAGGGCGCGAAGGAGATCGGCTTTGCGGTCATCGCCATGACGCTGACGCTCGCCGCCGTCTATGCGCCGGTCGCCTTCGCCGCCGGCCGTACCGGGCGACTGTTTACCGAGTTCGCGCTGACGCTCGCCGGCGCGGTGCTGGTCTCCGGTTTCGTGGCGCTCACGCTCACGCCGATGATGTGCTCGCGCCTGCTCAAGCACGAGGCCAATCCCGGCCGGGTCTCCGCCTTCGTCGAGCGTGGCCTGCGCGGTCTTGAGGAAGGCTATCGGCGGCTGCTCGGCGGCGTGCTGAAAATGCGGGCGCTGGTGCTGCTGCTGGCCCTCGCAGTGGCTGGTGCCAGCGCGTATTTCTTCGCCGTGCTGCCCTCCGAGCTGTCGCCGGTGGAGGATCGTGGCACGGTGCGCGTGACCGGCAACGGGCCGGAAGGCTCCACGCTCGCCTACACCTCCCGTTATACCGGCCAGATCGACAGCATTCTCGGCAAGATCCCCGAGCTGGATTCGGTGCTGATCATCAACGGCATGCCGGAGGTGAACCGCTTCCTGGTCATGGGCCGCCTGAAGGATTGGGACGAGCGCGAGCGCCGCCAGCAGGACATCGTCGCGGCGACCACGCCGCAGCTGCGGCGCATCGCCGGCGTCAACGCCTATGCCAACAATCCGGCCTCGCTGGGTGCTTCCAACAATTCGCGGCCGATCGAGTTCGTTGTCCAGACCTCCGGCACCTATGAGGAACTGGACCAGTACGTCACCCAGTTCCTCGGCCGCGTCGCCGATTATCCCGGCCTCGTCAGCGTCGACAGCGATCTCAAGCTCAACAAGCCGGAGATCTCCGTCACCATCGACCGCGCCAAGGCGGCGGATCTCGGCATCGACGTCGCGGTGCTCGGCCGGACGCTGGAGAGCCTGCTCGGTGGCCGGCAGGTGACGCGCTTCGAGGTCGGCGGCGAGCAATATGACGTCTATGTCCAGCTCGATGCCCGCAATCGCGCCTCGCCGACCACGCTCGACACCATTTATCTGCGCGCGGCGGGCGGGCAGATGGTGCAGCTCGCCAACCTCGTCACCGTGCGCGAGACGGTGGCGCCGCAGGAGCTCAAGCGCTTCAACCAGATGCGTTCGGCCACCATCTCGGCCAATCTGGCGCCCGGCTTCTCGCAGGGCGATGCGCTCGCCTTCCTCGATCAGTCGGCGCGGGAGGTGCTGCCCGATACGGTGCGTACCGACGTCGCCGGCCAGAGCCGCGAATTCCGTGCCGCCGGGCAGAGCCTTGCCATCGTCTTCGTGCTGGCGCTCGGCTTCATCTATCTGGTGCTGGCGGCGCAGTTCGAGAGCTTCCGCGACCCGGTGATCATCATGCTCACCGTGCCGCTCTCCATGACCGGCGCGCTCGCCGCGCTCTACTATGCCGGCGGCACACTCAACGTCTATTCGCAGATCGGCCTCGTCACGCTGGTCGGCCTGATCACCAAGCACGGCATCCTGATCGTTGAATTCGCCAACCAGCAGCAGGAAGCCGGGTTCGATCGGCGTGCGGCGGTGATCGAGGCAGCGGTGCTGCGCCTGCGGCCGATCCTGATGACCACCGGCGCCATGGTGCTCGGCGCGGTGCCGCTGGCGCTCGCCACCGGCGCCGGCGCCGAGAGCCGGCAGCAGATCGGCTGGGTGATCGTCGGCGGCATGACGCTCGGCACGCTGCTCACCCTGTTCGTGGTGCCGACGGTCTATTCGCTGATCGGCCGCATCCACACTCATCCGGCAGCCGAGGTGGTGCCCACCCCGGTGCATGTACCGGCGCCCGCCGAGTAGCGGGCGCCGCCTTTGTTCAGAGCCCGTATTGCGCGCGGGCGTAGCTGCCGAGGCCGACGGCATCGAGCCGGGCCAGCGGCGCGAGGAACGTCACCTGGATGACGCCGGGCGCCCGGCCGATCTCGATGGCGCCGTTCACCGTCGCGCGGTTGCGCACCTCGGCGACCGTGATGCCGAGCAGCTTCGCCGCCCGCTCCAGCCCGTTGTCGATGGCGGCGTTCATGGTGGCGGCGGTGCCGACCACCGAGACTGGTGCCAGCTCCTCGGTCGCCTCGACGCCCCATTGCACAGCGAGCCGCGCCGCCGCCTGCTTCTCGGCGGGCGAGAACGGCCGGGCGAGCGGGGGCAGATCCTCCAGAAGCGGGAACAGCACCGGCCCGTCGATGGGATAGTCCTTCACGACTTCGACCTGCAGCGTCACCGAGCCGGAGACGTCCATGGTATGGCCGGCGATCTCGCCATCGCCCTGGGCGGCATGCATGTCGCCCATATAGACGCCGGCACCCTTCACTTTCACCGGGGCGATCAGGATCGCGCCGGCGCGCACGGCATCAATGTCCATATGGCCGTCGGTCTTGTGCGTGGCGAGCTGCTCGGCGGTGATGGCGTAGGGGTGTGGGGCGCCGACCAGGAAGGCGCCGAAGTCGCCGGCATTGTGCGAATCCGGCATCGGCATGGACGGCGTGGTGCCGAGCTGGCCGAGGAAGGGGCGTAGCCGCACCATCACACCGGGCATGTCGGCCGGCGCATAGGTGAGGATCGAATGCTGCACCGATTTGTCGGGCAGGGCGGCATAGTGGCTCGCTTCGCGGGCGATGGTGTCGGCGGCGGCGCGCGGCACGGTCAGCCCGACGCCGTGGGCATGGTCGAAGGTCACCGTGTAGCCGTGGACGATCTCGAACGGCTTGACCGGATTGCCGCACTTGTCGCAGCGGACGGCGTCCTGGCCGATGCCTTCGACATGGGTTTCCGGCCAGATCTGGTCGCAGACCGGGCAGCGCGCCGCGACATAAGGATCGCCTACGCAGAAGCCGGCCGGCGAGCTGTCATGGCCCGATGCGGTGGCGAGCGAGGTGACGGTGATGTCGCGGATGCGGATCGCGACGCCGTCGCCCGGCTCGGCACCCTCGACGAAGACAGGGCGGGTCACCTCATGGCCGCCGCGCAGGCGCGGGGTGATCATCGGCCCCCAGCAACCCGGCGCGGTATTGGCGATGATGGTACCGCCATTCTGCAGCGGGCCGAGCATGGGCTCGCCGGGATCGAGAACGCTGTTGGTGAAGCCCTGGACGACCACGCTGCGTTGCGCCATGCCGATTTCCTCCTCCGGTGAATGGCCTGAGGCGCACTCTAGCATCCGGTATCGGGAGACCCATGCCCCAACGGTTGCAATGGCCGCTCAGCTGCGCCAGTTGGGGAACACGCTGCCGAGCGCGCCGGTGATCATCTCCATCGCGATGGCGGCGAGGATGATGCCCATCAGCCGCTTCGAGATCGACAGGGCCGTCGGCGAGAGCTTGCCACCGATCACCGGCGCGAGTGCCATCGCTGCGGCGAAGAAGACGAGATAGCCGAACAGCCCGACATAGTAGCCGGCGAGGCTCTCCGGCGTGCGGGCTTCCTGCGCGAACACGATGAGCGTCGCCATGGTGCCGGGGCCCATCGCAATGGGCAGGCCCAGCGGGTAGACGCCGACATTCGCCACCGTCTCGAAATGCTGCTGCTCGGCCTCGGTGCCCTGGTGCGAGGTGTGATCGTCGCCACTGAGCATGGAAAGCGCGATCATCAGCACGATCAGACCGCCGGCGAGCCGGAAATGGGAGACGTCGATGCCGAACATGGACAGCACCGCGTGGCCGGCGAGGGCGCAGACGAGCGCGCCCGCTGTGACGGTGAGGATCATGGCGATCAGTGCGCCGCGGCGCTGCGCCGGGGTCAGGTCGGCGGTCAGCGCCAGGAACACCGGGATGGTGCTGAGCGGGTTCATGATCGCGAACAGCGCCGCGAACAACTTCGCCGTCAGTGTGAAGTCCATGTGATGGGCGCCTATACGATTGATTTTGCGTAGTATTTTATCGAATGTGTTGCATTCGTCCTAACGCGCGGCGCTTTGGGCGCACATCATCGGTTTCCGTGCAGCGGTCTCTGGAACGGTAATGGAGGGATGTTACAGTCTTTCGGCGTGCGGGAGGGGCGGGCTGGCCGGTGAGGCTGGTGCGGTGGCCGGTCGGAACAGCACCGTGCCGTTTGTCCCAGCCTAGGCCGTCACCGTCCGTCGCAATATTGGAGGCCTGTCGTGCATTCCTGGCGTCGTCTCGTCCTGCTGGCCGCGCTGGCATTCCCGCTGGCGCATGCGTCCACCGCCGCCAACGCCCATTCGCGCCCCAAGACCTCGACGGTGCCCGAGCGCACCGACACCCGCGTCTATCTGATGCGCGGGCTTTTCGGGGTGTTCTCGCTCGGCATGGACGATCTCGCCGGCAAGCTGCGGGCGGTCGGCTACAGCGCGGAGATCTTCGCCTGGGACCAGTGGCAGCAGGTGCAGGCGCTCGCCGCGCAGCGCTATGCGGCGGGCGGGCCGGGCACCGTCGTGGTGATCGGCCACTCGCTCGGCGCCAATTCGGTATTCAGCGTCGCCGACGGGCTGCAGCGGCGCAAGATCCCGGTCTATCTGGCCGTGACCTTCGATGCGACCAAGCCGCAGCCAGTGCCGTTCAACGTCGCCAATTTCGTCAATGTCTGGGCCCGCAACGGCTTTGGCACGCCGGTACAGGCGTTGCCCGGCTACCCCGGCAACCTGCAGAATTTCGACCTGTCCGGCAAGCCGGGCGCCGACCACCAGAACATCGACCGCCTCGACCAGTTCCACCAGCTGATCCTCGCCCAGCTGAACGAGCTGACCAACCAGTAGGAAGCCGCCCCGCCATGCCGCGCGCTGCCATGCCGCGCGCTGCCATGCCGCGCGCCGCCCGGGATGGGCGGCGGCACGGCTGCACGCTGGTTCAGCGCCGCTCGTACCAGTCCTGCAGACGGTACCAGGCGGCGACGATGGGCAGGAACCACGGGTTGGGATCGCCGGCATAGAACGGCACGGCGGCGAAATCCTCGCGGTCGAAGGCGGTGGGACGGTTCTGCCGCCCGAGGATCTTCTGCGCCGTCTGGTAGCCGAGATAGCTCATCAGCGCGACGCCGTTGCCGTTGCAGCCGACCGCGAAATCGGTGAGGTCGCGCTTGCCCATATGCGCGACCTTGTCGACCGTCATGGCGACGAAGCCGCTCCAGGCATGGCTGATCTTGTACGCCTTCAGTTCCGGATAGATCTCGGTCATGCGGGCATGGATGGCGGGGGCCGCCTCGCGGTCGGTGGTCTCGGCGAGACCCGGCCGCGAGCCGAACAGGATGCGGCTGCCATCCGGCGAGGGGCGGGTATAGATCACGTCGCGCCGCGTGTCCGAGATCATCCGGCCCTTGGGGATCAGCGTCTCGATCAGGTCGGCGGGCAGCGGCTCGGTGGCGATCTGGTAGCTCTTCACCGGCACCACGCGCCGCGCGATATCCGGCGTGGCGTCCTTGCGGGTGTAGCCGTTGGTGGCGGTGACGACATGGGTCGCCAGCACGTCGCCGCGCGCCGTCGAGACCAGCTTCAGCCCGGCGGGGCCGTCCTGCACCGGCTTGGCGCGGGCATGCGAGCGCAGCATCACCCCGCTCGCCCGCGCCCGCTGGCGCAGCGCCCGATGATATTTGCCGGGGTGCAGCCCGCCATATTCGTCGATCAGCATGCCGCCGAAATAATAGTCGGAGCCGATCGCCGCCCGCTGGTTGGAGCGGTCGAAGAAGCTGACCGTCACGCCGGTCTTCTCGGCGAGGATGCGGCCATTGCGATGGATCGCCTCCATCTGGTTCGCCGCATGGGCGCCGAAGAAGCGGCCGGTGATCTTCAGGTCGGCGTCGAGGCCCTCGCCAGTGATCAGCGTCTGCAGATAGTCGAAGGAGCCGATGCTGTCGCCGATCATCCGCTCGAACAGCTCGGGATCGATGCCCTTGATGGCGCCGCCGACCACCAGCTTCTGGCCGCTCGACACCATGCCGCCGGAGCGGGTGGAGCCGCCCTCGCCGATGCGGTCGCCGTCCAGCACCACCACGCTCATGCCGGCGCGAGCCAGCTCGGTGGCGGCGTTGAGCCCGGCATAGCCGGAGCCGATCACCGCCACGTCGACCCGCGAAGGCAGCGGATCGAGGTCGGTCTCCGGCTCGGCCGCCTCCCACCAATAGGGCTGGTCCTTGAAGCCTTCCGCGAAAATGTCGTTCGCCGCCATGGCGCATGCCCTTCTTGAATGCGGCCGGCCGCCTGGCGCGCCACGCGGGCGTCGGGCCGGTCTGGATCGCGGGGGCGGGCCGCAGGGTCCGCCGAACTGTCAGGAAACCGGCCTCACGGCGTGTCGGTCAGAGCGGTTGCCGGTCAGAGGACCTGCCCGAGAAATTCGCGGGTACGCGGGTCCTGCGGCGCGTCGAAGATCTGCGCCGGCGGGCCGCTCTCGACGATGCGGCCGTGATCGGTGAAGCACACCCGGTCGGCGACCTCGCGGGCGAACTTCATCTCATGGGTGACGAGGATGCAGGTGAGGCCCTCATCCACCAGCTCGCGGATGGCGGTGAGCACTTCCTTGACCGTCTCGGGATCGAGCGCGGCGGTGACCTCGTCGAACAGGATTACCTGCGGCTCCATGGCCAGCGCCCGGGCGATGGCGACGCGCTGCTGCTGGCCGCCGGACAGCTGGCCGGGATAGGCATCGGCCTTCTCCGACAGCCGCACCTTGGCGAGCAGCCGGCGTGCCCGCGCCTCGACCTCCCTGCGGTCGTGGCCGAGCACCTGGACCGGCGCCATCATCACGTTCTGCAGGGCGGTGCGGTGCGGGAACAGATTGTATTGCTGGAACACCATCGACACCTGGTGGCGCAGCGGGCGCATCTCCTTCTCGGTCTTCATCTTGTGCACCTCGTGGGTGCCAACGCGGATGGAGCCGGAATTGATCGGGATCAGCCCGTTGATGCAGCGCAGGATGGTCGACTTGCCCGAGCCGGACGGGCCGATGATGCAGACCGCCTCGCCGTCCTTCACGGCGAGCGAGATGCCCTTCAGCACCTGGAAGGCGCCGAAGCTCTTGGTGACCTGATCGAGCTCGATGAGGGCGTCGGTGCGGTTCACAGGGAGTCTCCCTTGACCGACTGTTCCATGCGCCGCGCCAGCAGAGCCAGCGGGTAGCAAAAGGCGAAGAACAGGAACAGCGCGGTGATGTAGAAATAGACGATGACCCGTTCGTTCTCCATCGCCAGCAGCGTATTCAGCGTGGTGATCACGTCCTGAATGCCGGTGACGGTGGCGAGCGAGGTGGCGATCATCAAGAGCGCGTAGAGGTTCATCCAGCCGGGGATCATGCGGCGCAGCGCCTGCGGCAGGATGATCCGCCCATAGATCGCCATCGGCATGTAGCCGAGCGCGCGGGCGGCCTCCCACTGGCCGGAATGGATCGACTGCACCGCGCCACGGATGATCTCGGCGAAATTCGCCGCCGTCGGCAGGGCAAGGCCGATCACCGCCTTCGCGAAGGCGGGGATGGCGATCGACACCCCGAACAGCCGGACGTTGAACGGGATGATGTAGAGCATCGCGAACAGCAGCACGAGCCAGGGCGAATTGCGCAGGAAGTTCATCACGAAGAAGCAGGGCACGCGCACCAGCCGGTTCTTCGCCAGCATGCCGAAGCCGAGCGCGGTGCCGAGCAGCGCCGCCATCGCCATGGCGCACAGGCTGAGGAACACGTTGAGCGCGAAGCCGCCCGAGAGCGGCCAGCCCGAGCCGTTGCCGGTGAGCAGGATCGGCAGCCGCGCCCAGACGCGTGCCCATCCCTCGCCGCCGCCGCCCGTCGCGTCGAGGGCGACCCAGGCGACGAGGGCGAGCGCGATGCCGAGCTGCACCGTGCGCTTCTTCCCGGCATAGGTTGCGATCAGCGCCATCTCACGCCCCCTTGCCATAGCCGGGGAAGGCCAGCACCCGCTCGATGCGCACCATGCCCCAGGAGAGCAGGCTCACCAGCGAAACATAGATGAACAGCACCAGGATCATCACCTCGGCGGTGCGGAAGGTGTCGTTGTAGATCTGGCCGGCGTAGTACATCAGTTCCGGCACCGTGATCACCGAGGCCTGCGAGGTGGTCTTGAACTGGTTGGTCATGATGTTGGTGAGCGCCGGCAGGCAGATGCGGCTGGCGATCGGCGCCTCGATGCGGCGGAAACGCTGCCAGCGGCTGTAGCCGAGCGAGCGTGCCGCCTCGGTCACCGCCCGCGGCAGGCTGTCGAGCCCGGAGCGGAACGCCTCGATGCACAGCGCGCCGCCGAACAGGCTCAGCGAGATCAGCGCGCAGGCGAAGGCGGAGAGCAGCGGCACGCTCACCCCGGTGGCCGGGTCGGTCATCCTGAGCCCGACGGTGCTGAGGGTGAAGTAGAAGAACAGCATCTGCAGCAGCGGCGGGGTGTTGCGGAACACCTCGACGAACAATTCGATGACCGCGTCCAGCCAGGCGATGCGCAGCGTCAGCGCCAACGCGCCGAACAGGCCGATGACGAAGGCGATCGCCGAGGAGGCGAACGCCAGTTCGATGGTGGTGAGCGTCCCGCGGATCAGCCAGCCCTGATAGACCGGGTCGGCCAGCCACGAATAATCGAGATTGAACACGGCTCGGACCCCGCGGGACGTCAGGTCACGGCTTCAGCTTGGCCTTGGCGGCCTCGGCGCGCTCGGCGATGTACTTGGCGTGCGGCATGCCGTAGGTGGTCTCCCACTCGACCAGCTTGCCCTCGGCCTCGGCCTTGAGGATCGCCTTGTTCACCGCGTCGCGGAAGGCGACGTCGTCCTTGCGGATGCCGGCGGCCTGCGGGATGTACTCATAGGGGTCGATGGCGATCTTGTAGTCGGCCCAGTCGGCTTCCTCGGTCTTCTTGCGCAGCGTCATGTCGTCGAAGGCGAAGCCGACGCAGCGATTGTCCTTCAGCGCGCGATAGGCTTCCGGCTGGGTCTTGAAGTTGGTCAGGTTGATGCCGAAGGCCTCGGTGAGGTGCTTGTTGAAGTACGAGCCCTGGATGCCGCACAGGGTCTGGCCCTTGAGGTCCTCCCACTTGGCGAAGGTGGCGGTCTTCGGCGCCAGGATCGACGGGCCGGGGGCCGAGACGTAGTATTCGGAGAAGTCGATCACCTTGCCGCGCTCGGCGGTGACGCCCAGCGTCGCCAGGATGATGTCGATGCGGCCGGAATTCAGGAACTCGATGCGGTTCGCCGCGACGACCGGCACCAGCTCGACCTTACCGTCGGGGCCGAGCAGTTCCTTGGCGACGTATTTGCCGAGATCGACCTCGAAGCCGACGATCTCGCCCTTGTCGTTGAGGAAGCCGTAGGGCGGGTAGTCGTTCTTCACGCCGATGGTCAGCGTGCCCTTGGACTTGACGTCCGCCAGCGTGTCGGCGCTCGCCGCGCTCAGCCCGAGCGCCAGCAGCAGGGAAGAAGCGATCGTCAGGATGGATGTCTTCACTGTAGGTCCCCGTCTGGTTGCGGTGGGTTCGGTGTCGTGCGGGAGGGCTTCGCCTCTTCGACTGGCTAGAAATTGGCCTGTCGTTCCCGTGCTCGATTTTTAGACATTGATTATCAGTTCTTCTCACACTACAAGTGTATTGAGATAGTTTTATCATTATGTGGAAAAATCAATGCCAGCTTCCAGCGCCGGCGGGTCGCAGCTGCTCGACAGAGCCGCGCTGCTGCTCGACCTCATTGCCGATGGCAGCCCGGAGGGGGCGAGCCTGAAGGAACTGGTCGATCTCTCCGGCCTGAACACCGCGACCTGCCACCGCATCCTCAACACGCTGGTGGGCCACCGGCTGCTGGCGCGCGACGACAAGCGCAAGCGCTACCGGCTCGGTGCCAAGATGTTCATCTATGGCGCACGGGCCGCACGCGGGCCGGGGCTGATCAGCCGCTGCGAGATGAGCCTCGCCCGGCTGCGCAAGAAGACCGGCGAGACCACCCATCTGATGGCGCGCTACAATCACGATTCCATCTGCCTCGACCGCCGCGACGGCGAATGCGTGGTGCAGACGCTGACCGGCTCGATCGGCGGCTCGGTGCCGCTCGGCGCCGGGCCGGGCAGCATCTCCATGCTCGCCTTCCTCGACCGCGAGGAACAGGAATTCATCCTGCGCGCCAATGCCGACCGGCTGGCGGATTTCCGCGACCTGCCGGTCGACAAGGCCTGGCGGCTGATCGAGGAGACGCGCGGGCGCGGCTATGCCGTCGATATCGGCGAACTGATCCCCGGCATCGCCGGCGTCGCCGTGCCGATCCTCAACGAGGCCGGCGTGCCGGTTGCCTCGCTGGGCTTCACCTTCCTGTGCGCCAAGATCGCGCCGGGGTTGGTCGAGAACTACGCCGCGCTGCTGCGCGCCGAGATCGACCTGATCGAGCGGCGGAACTGAGCGGGGAGGGCGGGGGCGCCGAAAGCTGGGGTCTCGCGGCGCCCGCGTCGCTCAGAACGACTCTTCCAGTCGGCAGTTCACCGCGAATTCGGCGACGCTCGAGGTGTTCGGCAGCTCGATGAGGAAGGCGATGCTGCGCGCGAGGTCCTCCGGCGAGGTCAGTTCCTCGGCGGGCACCTTGGCGAGCGGCAGCCCCATATCGGTGGCGACGAAGCCGGGGCACACCGCCGTCGCTCGGATGCCGAGCTCGAAGCCGGCATGGCGGATGGCATGGGCGAGGCCGGTCGCGGCGAATTTCGACACCGAATACAGCCCGGAGCCGGCCGACTTCACCCGCTTGCCCGACAGCGAGGAGACGATGATCACCCGCCCGCGACCGCTGGCGGCGAGATCGTCCCACGCCGCCTTCACCAGCCGGCGCGGGGCGCCGACATTGACCGCCATCAGCTCATCGAAATCCGCGTCGCTGGTCTCGATGACCGTGCCACGGATCATGATGCCCGCATTGGCGACGACGGCGTCGATGCGGCCGAAGCGCTCGCGCGCCGCCGCCACCCAGTCGGTCGCCGATTGCGGGTCAGCGGCGTCGTAGCGGTGCGCCGCGACAGTGCCGGCCACCTCGCTCGCCCAGTCGGGCAGAGCGGGGCTGCGCATGCCGAGCGACACGTTCCAGCCGGCCGCCGCCATGACCCGCGCGGTGGCGGCGCCGATGCCGCGTCCGCCGCCGGAGATGAGCACGGTGCGTGCGTCGGTGCGTTCGTTCATGTCGGTCTCCTCGCGTCCTGCGTCACGCATGCGGCGGCAGCTCGGCGCCCTCGCGCCGCGCCGCGCGCGTATCCTGATGGCGGAAATAGCGCAGCCGCAGCTTCGGCGCGTATTCCATGTAGAGCGGCGCCGCCTTCAACGGCTCGACCTTCAGCGCGAGGTCCTTCTCCGGCACGCCGAGCGCCCATTCGGCGAGGATGCCGCCGAGCATCGAGCCGGTCGGCACGCCGCGCCCGGACAGGCCGGTGAGCGCGGCCACGCCAGGCGCGAGACCGTAGAGGCGTGGCACCGTCTTCACCTGCATGTCGAGTTCGCCATACCAGAAATATTCCCAGCGGATCGGCTCCTTGATCTGCGGGTGCAGCCATTTCAGCCGGTCGGTCATCACCTGGCGGGTGTAGTCGAGGTCGCGGCCGCGTGCGCCCATCGGGAACATCGAGGCGACGATGCGGCCCTCGGCATTGTATTTGTAGACATAGATGTCGCCGCGCCCGTCATGCATGGTGGTGTTGTTGGGCAGCACCCTGGCGCGCGTCTCCGGGTCGAGCGGCTGGGTGGCGCAGACGAACACCCTGAGGATCTTGAAGCTGTCGTCGAGCTTCGGCCAGCCGGCAACCGTGTAGGCCCCGGTGGCGAACACCACCTTGTCGGCGACGACTTCGCCCTTCGCGGTCCTGACCTTCCAGCGCGCACCTTCCTTCTCGACGCCTTCCACCCGCGAGCCGGTGTGGAGGATGCCGCCTTCCTGCATCACCGCGCGGGCGAGGCCACGGGCATAGCCGAGCGGGTTCATGTGGCCGGCCTCGCCGTGCAGCCAGCCGCCATAGAAGCGCGGGCTGCCGGTGATCGCCTCGACCTCCTCGCGGCTGATCAGCCGCGTCTTGGCGCCGACGGCGTTGTAGCTGTCCACCTTGCCCTTCAGCGTCTCCAGGGCGCCGGGCCGCAGCGCGCCCATCACATAGCCGTTCTGCTGCCACTCGCAGTCGATCTGGTAGTCGCGGATCATCGCGCTGACCCGGTCATTGGCGCGGGTCTGGCGATGGATGAGCCGTTCCGCCCAGGGCTCGCCGAGCATCTTCCGCAGCGAGGCGATGCTGTAATAGCTGAAGGTCGGCGTGCAGTGGCCGGCATTGCGGCCGGAGCCGCCGAAACCGGCCTCCTCGGCTTCGAGCAGCACCACCTTCACGCCCTGCTTCGCGAGTTCGAGCGCGGTGGTGAGCCCGGTGAAGCCGGCGCCGACGACGCAGACATCGGCGTCGAGGCGTTCCTCCAGCGGGCGGGTCTGAGGAGCGGGGCGGGCGGTGGCGTACCACAGCGTGGCGTCGAAGGGGGAGAACTTGCTCATTGTCGTGCCGTCGGGTGGGTATGCGGAAGGGTTGCCTATTTTCCGTACCCGATCACGCGCGAGGCAGATGCGCCATAAAATTCCACATCAAGAAATTTCATATCGTAATATTTTCATATTATGGAATATTTGCGTAAGTCTCCATGCTCAAGGCTGGCCAGATGTGCCGTAAGGGAATGTCGGGCCGGCCGGTCCGGTTTTTTCGGCGCCGGGCAGCCGCGGCGGCCTTCTCGCCGGCGTTCACCTTGTCGCGCGAATACGGGCGGCGCTACCGCCGATTGTCTTGCACGCGCGCTTCGGCCGGGCCTAGATACGGGCGGCAAACCAATGGGGTGGCTGCATGTTCGCGCGTTTTGACTGCCAGGCCGTGCTGAAGCGCGGCGCTCTCGTTCTCACCATGCTCTCGGCTCTCGCGGCGCCGGCGCTGGCCGCCCCCTGCGGCGATGACGGCGCGGGGTTCTCCGCCTGGGTGAGCGATTTCCGCAAGGCCGCTGCGGCGCAGGGCATCTCCCCCCGTGCGCTCTCGGCGCTCGACAATGTGCAGTACGACACCGGCGTCATCCGGCTCGACCGCAACCAGCGGCACTTCTCCGTCAGCTTCGAGGAATTCATCGCCAAGCGGGTGGGCGCCGGGCGCATCTCGCAGGGCCGCGCCAAGCTGAAGCAGCATGCCGACCTGCTCGCCCGCATCGAGAGCCGGTTCGGCGTGCCGGGGCCGGTGCTGGTGGCGATCTGGGGCATGGAGACCGATTTCGGCGCCAACCAGGGCAACAAGCCGATTTTCCAGTCGCTGGCGACGCTGGCCTATGACTGCCGGCGCTCGGAATTCTTCACCGGCCAGCTGCTCGACGCGCTGCGCATTCTCCAGCGCGGCGATCTCTCGCTCGGCGAGATGAAGGGCGCCTGGGCGGGCGAACTCGGCCAGACCCAGTTCATGCCGACCTCCTATGTGCGCTTCGCCGTCGATTTCGACGGCAATGGCCGCGCCGACCTGATCCGCAGCCCGGCTGACGTGCTGGCCTCCACCGCCAACTATCTGCGCGGCTATGGCTGGAGCGGCAAGTCGTGGGAAAACGGCGCCAATGCCGGCGCGCTGGCGGGCTGGAACAAGGCCGGGGTCTACCAGAAGGCCATCGCCTATTTCGCCAGCAAGATCGCCGACTGAGCGGGCGATCGCCTGCTGGGTGCCGGGTCGCCGATCGGGCCGGGCCTGCCGTGAAATCACGCGGCAGGCGGTGGGGCCGCGTCAGTAGGCGCGGCTGCCCACCGGGAGCAGGGCGCCCATGTCGAAGGGCGCCGGCGCGCCGGGCGTGCTCGCGGCCGGCGCCGGGGCGGGACGCAGCGCAGCGACCTTCGCGGGGGTGGCGGGAGAGTTGGCGGGTGCCGCCGGCACGGAAGCGGTGGCCGGCTCGACATGCCGGGCTTCGAGGGCGATGGCCGCCAGCCGCCAATTGCCGCCCACCGCCTGGTAGCCGAGGTCGAATTCGATGCGCAGCGGCGCGGTCGGGAAATAGCCGGCGAGCCGCAGCATCCCGTCCTTGCCGATGGTGGGCGGCCGCGACAGCTTGGCGTCGAGCAGCAGCACGGCGGCGAAGTCGAGCGCGTTGTCGCGCCACGGCCGGAACTGGTCGGCCAGCTCGGCGACGCTGCGCTCCTCGCGGAATGCCGGGGCGCCGAGATCGCGCAGCACGGAATAATTGCCGGTGATGTTGGCCTGGTTGACCGCCGCCAGCGAGCCGCGCAGCAGCGCCAGCAGCACCGGGGCGGGCGGCACCGTCACCGCGCTCGCCAGGGCGGGAGGCGCGGGGCTCGCGGCCGGGGCGGAGAGGGGGCTCGCGGCCGGAGCGGGGGCGAGCGGGGCTGCGGCGTAGGGAGCGGTCGTGTAGGGCGTCGCGGCGCCGGGCGGCATCGCCGGCACGGCGGAGGCGGGGATCTCGAACGGACGCGGCGCGGCGGGCGCGGAGGCCGGGGTGACGCTCGCCGGCTGGCTGGTCAGCGCCGGCCATCCCAGCATCAGCCCCACCACCGGCGCGAGGCCGAGTATGAACGGGCGATAGCTCACCATGCCATCATCAGCCCCGCCTTGCCGCCGACGGTGCCTTCCTGCAGGCCGAAGCCGACGCCGCCGGTGAGGAACAGGCTGTCGTCCATCAGCCGGGCGATGCCGGAGAAGGCCATGGCGTTCTGGCCGCCAAAGGTGCCCCACTGGGCGCTCACCGCGATGTCCTTGCCGGCCGGCAGGTTCGGCGTGTCCATGGCGAGCGCCATGGCGACGCCCTCCTGCACGCGGTCGATCTCGTTATAGACGTTGTCGAGGTTGAACAGCTCGTTGAACGAGGCGCTGGCGAGGTTGCCGGCGGAGTCGGTGGTGACGATCTGCACCGCGCCCGACTGCGCCGCCCGGCTGGCCGAGGAGGTGATCCCGGACAGGGTGTAGGTGCTCGACGAGGTGCCGATCGCCACCTGGCTGGCGCGGGTGGTGGTCGCGCCGGCGCCGATGGCGGTCGAGCTTTCATACGAGGCGTTGGCGCCGGTGCCGATGGCGGTGGCGTTGGCGGCGGAGGAGTTGGCGGCCTGGCCGACCGCCGTCGAACCCTGGAAGGCGGCGATGGAGCCCTGGCCGAGCGCGGTGGAGCCGACGCCGTTGGCGGTGGCGTTCCAGCCGAGCGCGGTGGAACTGGCGGCATTGGCGGCGGCGACGCGCCCGACCGCGGTCGCCCCCTCGGCATTGGCGGTGGCGTTCTGGCCGAGGGCGGTGGACGAATCGCCATTGGCAATCGCCTGCTGGCCGAGCGCGGTGGAGCCGACGCCGTTGGCGGAGGCGCTCTGGCCGACGGCGGTCGACTGCACCGCGCTGGCGGCCGCGCCCTGGCCGAGCGCCGTGGCGGACTCAGCATTGGCCTGCGCGCCATAGCCGAAAGCCGAGGCGTTGGTTCCCTGTGCCGCCGCGCCCGAGCCCACGGCCGTCGTGTAGTCGAGATTGGCGTTGGCGCCCTGGCCGATGGCGGTGGCGTTCAGCCCGTTGGCGCTCGCTGCCTGGCCGATGGCGGTGGAGGCCACCGCATTGGCGGCAGAATCGGTGCCGAGCGCCGTGCTCTGGTCGGCATTGGCGGCGGCGTTGCGGCCGATGGCGGTGGAAGAGGCGCCGTTGGCGGCGCTGTTCTGGCCGACCGCGGTGGAGGACACGCCATTGGCCACCGCGAGCTGGCCGAAGGCGCTGGAATTGGTGGCGAAGGCCTTGGAACCCTGGCCGACGGCGGTGGTGCCGGACTGGGTCGCCTCGGCGCTGTCGCCGATGGCGGTGGCGTTCTCGCCGGTCGCCGATCCCGCGCAGCTCAGCGCGGTGGCGGTGAGATCGCAGGCGATGTCGGCCGACCAGGCGGGCACGGAATACGACGCGGCGAGGCACCCGGCGAGCACGACGATGGACGGCCGGGGCCAGAAGGCCCGTCCGCTCGATTCCCGTCGCGTTTCCGTCCGCATGATGATGGTGCCGCCCCGCCCTGACGGTCCTGACCCTTTGGAAGGTCGACCTTAAGCCGCAACCTTGTGCGTCACATGGTTAACAGTACGTAAATTCAGGCGGTTGTCGGGTCGTGTCAAGGGCAGGGAGGGGGGCGGCGAGAGGGTGGCTCCGCGCGCCGCCGCCCGCCGACTCAGATCTTGCCGAGATCCTCATAGCTCGCATGCAGCGCCCAGTCGCCGGCGCTGAAGCGGTCGCGGGCGAAATTGTGCTGGTGCCAATAGGGGTAGAGATAGGGCGGCCGGCTGACGAGATTCAGCCGTTCCAGCTCTTCGGCGGTCAGGTCGAGTTCGACCGCGGCGATGTTGTCGCGGAAATGGCTCTCCTCGGTGCCGCCCACCACCAGCGAGGCGATGCCGGGCCGGGTCAGCGTCCAGGCGATCGAGACCTGTGCCGCCGTGACCCCGCGGGCGCTCGCGATGTCGTTCAACGTGTCGACGATCGTCCACAGCCGTTCGCTGTCGCGGATCGGCGGCTCGCTCCAGCCGGCGGCCTGGCGCGAATCGGCGGGGAACTTGTCGCGGGCGAATCGGCCGGAGAGCAGGCCGGCGGCGAGCGGGCTCCACACCATCACCCCGACGCCCTGGTCGACGGCGATGGGGAGCAGCTCGTACTCCGCCTCGCGGGCTTCCAATGTGTAGTGGATCTGCTGGGTGACGAAGCGCGGCAGGTTTTTCGCCTCGGCGATGCCGAGCGCCTTCATGACGTGCCAGCCGGAATAGTTCGAGCAGCCGATGTAGCGGATCTTGCCGGCCCGCATCAGCGCGTCGAGCGCGGAGAGCATCTCGTCGAGCGGCGTCAGCCCGTCCCATTCGTGCAGGAAATAGATGTCGATGTGGTCGGTGCGCAGCCGCTTGAGGCTCTTCTCGCATTCGCGGATCAGGTGGTAGCGCGACACGCCTTCGTCATTCGGCCCGTCGCCGATGCGCATGCGCGCCTTGGAGGAGATCAGCACCCGGTCGCGCCGGCCCTCCAGCACCTCGCCGACGATCTCCTCCGAGCGGCCGAGCGAGTACATGTTGGCGGTGTCGATGACGTTGATGCCGCCATCGAGGCAGGCATCCACCAGACGGCGCGCTTCCGGCACGCCGTGATTGGCGACCTTGGCGAAATCGCCCACCCCGCCGAAGGAGAAGGTGCCCATGGAGAGCGCCGAGACCTTGAGGCCAGAGCGGCCGAGCATGCGGTATTTCATCGATGTGTCTCCCCGGGCGCGCGGCCCGCTTTTTTCAGGCGGTTTCGGCGATGCCGCGCCGGCGTACCGCGCGAGGGGCGGGGCGCGGCGTGGCCGGCCCGCGATCGCTGGCGCGGGTGACGAGGCGGGCGCCGACCAGGATCTTTACCGGGGGCGGCGGCTCGGCGGCGTTGATGAGGTCGTCGAGCACGGTGACGGCGAGATCGCCGATCTTGCGCTTGGAGACGTCGATGGTGGTCAGCGCCGGCTCCATGGTGGCGCCGAGCGGCAGATTGTCGAAGCCGATCACCCCGACATCGTCGGGAATGCGGATGCCGAATTCGCGCAGCGCCTTGATGAAGCCATAGGCGATCACGTCGTTGGTGCAGAAATAGCAGTCCGCCAGCGCGAGCCCCTCGCCGAGCGCCTTGACCGTGTCGGCATGGGCGCCGTCGACGGTCGATTCGACCGAGAGGATGTGGGCGGGCTCCACCGTCATGCCCAGCCGGGCCATGTTGCGGTGGAAGGCGTGTTGGCGCAGGTGGAAATTGGTGGTGTCGACATGGCTCGCCACGAAGCCGATCCGCTCGAAGCCCTGCTGGCGCAGTCGCGCCAGCACCTGATGCACCGCGTCCTCGTTGTTCATGTTGACGAAATTGGCTTCCACCACGTCGTGGAACGTATCGATGAACACGATAGGGCGCCCGACCCCCTGCAGCACGCGGATGTCGGTTTCCGACAATTCGGTGCCGAGCGCGATGACGCCGCTGACCGGCGCCACCGCCAGCGTGTCGGCGACGGAGATGATGCTCTGGCCCTCGTGGCTGACCACTTCCAGCGTGTAGCCGCGCCGCGTCGCCTCGGCCGACATGCCGTCGATATAGTCCGAGAGGAACACGCTGTGGTCGCGGTTCACCGTGTGGCCGTGCTTGGCGATCTTCAGGAAGCGGATGGTGCCGGTCGCCTCGACCCGCGGCCGGGCGAGGCGCGGCACGTAGTTGAGGCGGGCGGCGGCCTCGAGGACGCGGGCGCGGGTGACGCCGGAAATCTCGCCCTTGCCGTTGAGGACGAGCGAGACCGTCGCCGGCGAGACGCCCGCCGCTTCGGCAATGTCCCTGATGGTGAAGGACTTCTTTTCTTTCATGGCCCGACGCGTGTCCTCACGGAGCCCATGATGCGCCTGAATGCGCATTTTGTTTAGTAAACATTGAGGCTCCTTTTCGAGGGTTAAGCCAAAAGAATCGGGCTGGCAACTGCCGTGCAAGACCGATGCAACGCGCAGCTGCGGGTTGCCGGGATTCGCTCACAATTTGTGCGGGGCGCGCGTCGAAACCGGGCGCGTAGGTGGCGCATCGCGGGAGATGCCGTGCTGCGGCGCACAGGCGGCCGAGCCGGCGCTTATAGGTGAGACGTACTGTCCTATAAGGGTTTTGGCATACAGGATACCCGCCGGTACTGGAGCAGTGGCGGGTGGTCGGGGCCGGGTGCGACCCTGGCGCGATTTTGATCGGGCGGCCGGCCGCCGCCGAGGCCGCTCTCGCCACGAAAGTCGGTCGGGCACCCCCGGAAGGCGGCTTGCACCCCGCCGGAGCCTTTGCTAGGGATTTAGTGAAGCTGGTCATAATTTAGTAAAAAGCTCGAAGCACTCCGGGAGGAGACCATGCGGACCACCGGCGGACAGCTGGTCATGCTCGTCGTCATCAACGTGGCGCTGCTCGCCTTCGGAGCGGCCATTTCCGCGGGCACGTTCCTGTCGCCGTTCAATCTGCAATCGATGGCCGGGCAGCTGCCGGAAATCGGCTTCCTCGCCATCGGCGTGATGCTGGCGATGTGCGCCGGCAATGGCGGCATCGACCTGTCCGGCATCGCGCTCGCCAACCTGTCCGGCGTCGCCTCGGCGGTGGTGATCGGCACCTTCCTGTCGAGTGCCGACCAGCCGACCGCCTATTCGCTCGCCTTCATCGCCGGCGCGCTGGTGGTCGGCGTGCTCGGCGGCATGTTCAACGGGCTTTTGATCAGCCGGCTCAACATTACGCCGATCCTCTGCACGCTCGGCACGCAGATGCTGTTCACCGGCCTCGCCGTGGTGGCGTCGGGCGGGCGCGCGGTGGCGGTCGGCAGCCCGGATTTCCTGTCGGAGATCGGCAACGGCCTGTTCCTCGGCGTGCCGATCAGCTTCGTGATCTTCATCGCGGTGGCGGCCTTCATCGCCGCGCTGCTGAAGTTCACCCCGTTCGGCCTGTGGCTGATGCTGATGGGCACCAACCCGAAGGCCGCCGTCTATGCCGGCTTCCCGCGCACCAAGGTGCTGATCGCCACCTATGCGACCAGCGGCCTGCTGTCCGGCCTCGCCGGGGTGATCATCGCGGCGCGCAACGTCAACGTGAAGTGGGACTACGGCACGTCCTACCTGCTGATCGCCATCCTGATCGCGGTGATGGCCGGCGTGCGCCCCGAGGGCGGCTACGGCCGGGTGATCTGCGTGGTGCTGGCGGCGATCGCGCTGCAGCTGATGTCCAGCATGCTGAACTTCGGCGGCCTGTCGAACTTCGTGCGCGACTTCGCCTGGGGCGCGCTGCTTCTGACCTTCCTGGCGGTCGGCCGCTACAACCTGGTCGGCTTCCTGAATCCCAACAAGGGCAAAAAGCCCGCGTGATGCGAACCCCTCACGCATCGAAACGGTCATGAGGGTGGCAACAACAGTGGAGGAAACTGTGGGCGCTCGTTCGAAGAAGACCCTGCTTTCGAAGAAGATACTGCTCGGCTCGGCGATGGCGGTGGCCCTCGTCGCCGGCTCGGCCGGCGCGCTGATGGCCCAGGGCAAGCCGGTCATCGCCACCGTGGTGAAGATCAGCGGCATTCCGTGGTTCGACCGCATGGAGACCGGCGTCAAGCAGTTCCAGAAGGACAATCCGGACGTCGTCGCCACCCAGTACGGCCCCGCCACCGCCGACGCCGCGCAGCAGCTGCAGATCGTCACCGATCTCATCGCCAAGGGCGTGAACGGCCTCGCCGTGGTGCCGATGGACCCGTCGGTGCTGGAAGGCACGCTGAAGCGCGCCATGGATCGCGGCATCATCGTGGTGACCCACGAGGCCGACAACCAGAAGAACACCCACGCCGACGTCGAGGCGTTCGACAATGCCGATTACGGCCGCGCGCTGAACGCACGCCTCGCCGAGTGCATGGGCGGCAAGGGCAAGTGGACCACCTTCGTCGGCTCGCTGGGCAGCCGCACCCACATGCAGTGGGTCGGCGCCGGCGAGGAGAACGCCAAGAAGCATCCCGAGATGACGCTGGTCGACCCGAACAACGAGTCGTTCGACGACGCCAACGGCACCTATGAGAAGGCCAAGGAAATCCTGCGCAAGCACCCGGACATCAAGGGCTTCCAGACCTCGGCCGGCAATGACGTGCTCGGCGTCGGCCGCGCCATCGACGAGGCCGGCCTCGCCGGCAAGGTGTGCCTGGTCGGCACCGGCCTGCCGAACCCCTCGGCCGACCTGCTCGACGCCGGCGCCATCACCGCCATCGGCTTCTGGGATCCGCAGAAGGCCGGCATGGCGATGAACGCCGTCGCCAAGAAGCTGATCGCCAAGGAGAAGGTCGAGGACGGCGCCAATCTCGGCGTGCCCGGCTACGAGAAGGTGAAGGTCACCAAGGGCCCGGGCGAAGGCCTGCTGATCATCGGCAACGGCATGGTGATCGCCGACAAGAAGAACTACAAAGAGTTCCTCTTCTGATCGGTTGTCCGACCCTGGATGCCCGGAGGCGGTCCGTCCGCCTCCGGGACCTCCCGAACGCGCAGTTTCGCGCCACGCCCGCCAATCGGTGAAGGGGATCGCCCGTGTCCCATGTTTCAGCAATGCCCCGGCCGGACGCCGCCACCAAGGTGGATGCGCTCCTCGAGCTGCGCGACATCCATAAGCGCTTCGGCGGCGTGCACGCGCTGCGCGGCGTCGGCTTCACCATCGAGCCGGGCGAGGCCTATCACCTGCTCGGCGAGAATGGCTGCGGCAAGAGCACCGTCATCAAGATCATGTCCGGCGCCCACGCCCCGGACGAGGGCGAGATCGTCCTCGAAGGCAAGGTCTACCATTCGCTGACCGCCATCCAGTCGCTGAGCGCCGGCATCGAGACGGTCTATCAGGACCTCTCCCTGCTGCCGAACCTCACGGTGGCGGAGAACGTCGCGCTGAACGAGCAACTGGTCGCCAGCGGCGGCCGGCTGGCGCGGCTGTTCGACCGCACCCGCCTGCGCGCGACCGCCGCGGCGGCGCTGTCGACCGTCGGCCTGCCGAGCGACCGCGGCTTCCTCGGCACCATCGTCTCCGACCTGCCGCTGGCGCAGCGCCAGCTGGTCGCCATCGCCCGCGCCATCGCCACCAAGGCGAAGATGGTGATCATGGACGAGCCGACCACCTCGCTTACCCGCCGCGAGGTCGACAACCTCATCGCCGTGGTGGAGCGGCTGCGCTCGGAAGGCGTGGCGGTGCTGTTCGTCACCCACAAGCTCGACGAATGCTACCGCATTGGCGGCCATGCCATCGTGTTCCGCGACGGCCAGTGCGTCGAGCAGGGGCCGCTCGCCAACTACACCAAGGACCGGCTCGCCGAGCTGATGACCGGCCGCCGGATCGACGCCGAGCGCTACCGCACCGGCGCGCCGATGGACGGCGAATTGTTCGCCGCCAGCGGCCTGTCGCTGCCGCCCAATGTGCGCGACGTCAGCTTCTCGGTCCGCAAGGGCGAGATCCTCGGCATTACCGGCCTCGCCGATTCCGGCCGCAACGAGCTCGCCATGGCGATCGCCGGGGTGATGCCGGCGACGGGCGGCCATCTGCGCCTCGACGGCAAGGTGGAGAAGGTCCGCCACCCCTCAGAGGCCATCCGGCTCGGCATCGGCTATGTGCCGGAGGACCGGCTCGCCGAAGGGCTGTTCCTCGACAAGTCGATCTTCGAGAACGAGATCGCCCTGGTGGTGCGCGACCTCGCCAACGGCTTCGGCGTCGTCGACAAGGCCAAGGGCCGCGCGCTCGCCGACAAGCTGTCGCAGGACATGCGGCTGAACACCCGCAATCTCGACCTGCCGGTCGGCGCGCTGTCCGGCGGCAACCAGCAGCGGGTGCTGATCGGCCGCTGGCTGTCGATCCTGCCCAAGCTCTTGGTGCTGCACGGCCCGACGGTGGGCGTCGATGTCGGCTCCAAGGACACGATCTACCGCGTCATCCAGCAGCTCGCCGAGGCCGGCATGGGCCTCGTCATCGTCAGCGACGACCTGCCGGAGCTGCTGCAGAACTGCGACCGCATCCTGGTGATGAACAATGGCCGCGTCGTCGCCGAATACGACGCCCGCGAGACGGACGAGGACCAGCTGTACAAGGCCATGCTGGTCTCCAAACCCGCCGTGAACACGGAGACCGCCCGATGAGCGCCACGCATCTCACCGAGAGCGCCGCCGTGCCGATCGCCAGGCCCAATTCGCTGCTGGCGCTGGTGCGCCGGCGCCCGGAGCTCATCACGCTGGCGCTGCTGGTGGCGATCTGCGTGGCGGTGTCGATCATCAACCCGGCCTTCCTCCAGCCCTCCTCGCTGGTCGATATCGGCCGCGCCAGCGTGGTGATGGGGCTGTTCGCGCTCGGCGTGTTCATCATCCTGGCGGCGGGCGGCATCGACGTGTCGTTCACCGCCATCGCCGCCTTCACCATGTATTCGATGACGCTGCTGGTGAAGAACCACTGGCCCGACGCGCCGATCGCGCTGGTGCTGGTGGCAGCGACCGCCGGCGGGGCGTTGCTCGGCGTCGTCAACGGGCTTCTGGTGCATTACCTGCGCGTGCCGTCGCTGATCGTGACCATCGGCACGCAGTACCTGTTCCGCGGCATCCTGCTGGCCTTCATCGGCACGGTGTGGATCATGTCGCTGCCCCCCACCATGGGCGCCTTCGGCCGCCTGCCGCTGTTCCAGTTCGAATCGGCCGACGGGCGCACCATCACCCTGCCGTTCTACTTCCTGGTGCTGCCGGCGGCGGCGCTGGTGACCTGGTGGATGCTGAACCGCACGCTGATGGGGCGCGCCATCTTCGCCATCGGCGGCAACGCCAATGTGGCGGAGCGGCTCGGCTACAGCCTGCGCACCATCCACATCTTCATGTTCGCCTATGCCGGCGCGCTCGCCGGCCTCGCCGGCATCATCCACACCGCCGCCAACCGGCAGTCGAACCCGTTCGACCTCGTCGGCACCGAGATCAACGTCATCGCCGCCGTGGTTCTTGGTGGTGCCCGCATCACCGGCGGCACCGGCACGGTGATCGGCACGCTGCTCGGCGTGCTGCTGGTGGTGGTGGTGAACAGCGTGCTGGTGATGGTCGGCATTCCCTCCACCTGGCAACGCGTCGTGGTCGGCGGCTTCATCCTGCTCGCCGCCGCCTTCTTCGTGTTCTGCCAGAAGAAGAACTGAGACTCCGCGACGCGCGCCAAAGCCGCGCCACTTCCAAGACACGCCAAAGCTTCGAGCCCAAGAGGACCGAGATGAAGAAGTTTCTCAACGATCCGGCGAATTTCGTCGACGAGATGCTCGAGGGCATCTACCGGGCTCATCCCCAGGTGACCTATGTCAACGACGACAAGCGCTGCCTCGTCGTCGCCAAGCCCAAGGCCGGCAAGGTCGGCATCGCCACCGGCGGCGGCTCGGGCCACCTGCCTTTGTTCCTCGGCTATGTCGGCGACAACATGCTGGACGGCTGCGCGGTGGGCGGCGTGTTCCAGTCGCCGAGCGCCGACCAGATGCACGAAGTGACCAAGTACATCGACCAGGGCGCCGGCGTTCTCTACATCTACGGCAACTACACCGGCGACATCATCAATTTCGACATGGCCGCCGAGCTCGCCGACATTGACGGCATCACGGTGAAGCAGGTGGTCGGCAATGACGACATCGCCTCGTCCGTGGTCGGCGAGGAGCACAAAAGGCGCGGCGTCGCCGGCATCTTCTTCGTCTACAAGGCGGCCGGCGCGGCAGCGGCCAACGGCCTGTCGCTCGACGAGGTGACCCGTCTCGCCGACAAGGCGCGGGCGAATGTGCGCACCATCGGCGTCGCGCTGTCGAGCTGCGTGGTGCCGGAGATCGGCCACGCCACCTTCTCGGTCGGCGAGGACGAGATGGAGATCGGCATGGGCATCCATGGCGAGCCCGGCATCAGCCGCAAGAAGCTCGCCCCGGCCGACGCCGTCGTCGACGAGATGATGGAGCGGGTGTTCGCCGAGCTGCCGGCCGGCGCGGGCGACGAGTTCGCCGTGCTGGTCAACGGCCTCGGCGGCACGCCGAAGGAAGAGCTCTACATCCTGTTCCGCCGCGTCTCGCAGCTGTTCGAGGCCAAGGGCTCCAAGGTGAAGTATGTGTGGATCGGCGAGTTCGCCACCGCCATGGAGATGGCCGGCGCCTCGATCTCGGTGCTGAAGCTCGACGCCGAGCTCGACCCGCTCATCGCCGTGTCGGTGAACACGCCGTTCTTCGCCCACTACAAGGCCTGAGGAGCGCGAGAATGGATGCGATCCGTGCCGACGAACTGATCGGCCTGTTCCAGAGCTGGCGTGACATGTTCGCCGCCGAACGCGACTTCCTGATCGCGCTCGACGGCAAGGTCGGCGACAGCGATCTCGGCATCACCATGTCGAAGTCCTTCGCCGCCGCCTATGACACGGTGGCGGCCGAGGGCGCGGCGGCGGGGCTGACCAAGCTGCTGCGCTCGGCCGGCGCCATCATGGCCAAGACCGCGCCCTCCACCATGGGCACGCTCACCGCCACCGGCTTCCTGCGCGGCGCCAAGGCGCTGGAGGGCAAGGACGCCATCGGCACCGCCGAGGCGGCGGCCTTCTGGCGCGCCTATGCCACCGGCATCGCCGAGCGCGGCAAGGCGAAGCTCGGCGACAAGACCATCCTCGACGTGCTCGACCCGGTCGCCGGCGTGCTGGAGGCGCAGGCCGCGTCCGGCGCCGCGCTCGCCCCGGCGCTGAAGGCGGCGGCGGATGAGGCCGAGGCGGCGCTGGAGCGCACCAAGGCCATGAAGGCGCAGCACGGCAAGGCGGCGGTCTTCCAGGAGCAGACGGTGGGCCTGCAGGATGCCGGCGCCACCGTCGGTGTGTTCCTCGTCAAGGCGATGAGCGGCTACGTCGCCGGCTGACCGGCGCGACGGCGGGGATCACGAACAGGAATGGCCGGGCGGGGGTATCACCTCCGTCCGGATTGATTATTCCTGGATATGACTGCATGCGATTTATTGCGGCTAATCGCTTGCCCCACCCCGGCCTATCTTTGCATCGAACCACAGCAGCGGATCATCCGCGCGTGCTGGAGGATGAGCGATGCAAACACGTGAACTCGGAAAAAGCGGGCTGACCGTCTCGGCTCTCGGCTTCGGCTGCATGGGCCTCGATTTCGGCTATGCGACCAAGGTGACCAAGGCGGAGGGCGTCACGCTGATCCGCCAGGCGGCGGAGCGCGGCGTCACCCTGTTCGACACCGCCGAGGTCTACGGCCCGTTCACCAATGAGCAGATGGTCGGCGAGGCGCTGCGGCCGCTGCGCGACCAGGTGGTGATCGCCACCAAGTTCGGCTTCAACATCGAGGGTGGCAAGCAGACCGGGCTGAACAGCCGGCCGGAGCATATCAAGCAGGTGGCCGACGCCTCGCTGAAGCGGCTCGGCATCGAGGTGATCGACCTGTTCTACCAGCACCGCGTCGACCCCGAGGTGCCGATCGAGGACGTGGCCGGCGCGGTCAAGGACCTCATCGCCGCGGGCAAGGTGAAGCATTTCGGCCTGTCCGAGCCCGGCGCGCAGACGGTGCGTCGCGCCCACGCGGTGCAGAAGGTCACCACGCTGCAGAACGAATACTCGCTGTGGACGCGCGGGCCGGAGACCAACGGCATTCTCGACGCCTGCGAGGAACTCGGCATCGGCCTTGTCGCCTATAGCCCGCTCGGCAAGGGCTTCCTCACCGGCGCCATGGGGAAGGACACCAAGCTCGGCGAGGGCGATTTCCGCGCCCTGCTGCCGCGCTTCACCCCCGAGGCGATGGAGAAGAACCAGGCGCTGATCGATCTCCTGAAGCGCATCGCCGCCGACAAGCAGGCGACGCCGGCGCAGATCGCGCTTGCCTGGCTGCTGGCGCAGAAGCCGTGGATCGTGCCGATCCCCGGCACCACCAAGCTGCACCGGCTGGAGGAAAACCTCGGCGGCGCCACGGTGGAACTGACCGCGGCGGACACCGCCGAGATCCGCCAGGCGCTGGCCGCCATCGATGTCGAGGGCGAGCGCTATCCCGCGCATCTGATGGCGACCGTCGGCCGCTGACGCAGAAGGGTCCGGCCGATGGCGGACAAGGATGCCTTCTCGCGGCGCGGCGCGCTGACCGCCGCGCTGCTGCTGTCATTGACCGCCGAGGCCGGCCGCAGCCGCGCGCACGCCGCCGTCCCGGCGACGGGCGGCGGCCGTGTGCTGGTCGCCTATTACTCGCGGACCGGCAATACGCGGGTGATCGCCCGGCAGATCCAGCTTGCCTATGGCGCGGCGCTGTTCGAGATCCGCACCGCCGAGCCCTATCCCGACGACTACGAGGCCACGGTGCGGCAGGCGGAGCGGGAGCGGCAGGCCGGCTACCGGCCGCCGCTCGCGGCGACGCTGCCGGGCCTCGACGCCTATGACGTCGTGTTCCTCGGCTTTCCGATCTGGGGCACCACCGCGCCGGCGCCGGTGCGTTCCTTCCTCGTCGCCCACGAACTCGCCGGCAAGACGCTGGTGCCGTTCATCACCCATGGCGGCTACGGGCCGGGCAGCAGCCTGAAGGTGGTGGCCGACCACGCGCCCGGCGCGCGGCTGCTCGACGCCTTCACGCTGCGACAGGATCAGGAGCGCGAGACGCTGGCGCAGGTCACAAGCTGGATGGGCGGCCTCGCCATCGACCGATGACCGGCAGGCGACGACGCGTTCCGCGCCAGCCTGTCCGGCGACAACATCATGGAGCTTGAAATGAGCAACGCTATTCACGGCAAGGTGGTCGTCATCACCGGCGCCAGCAGCGGCCTCGGCGAGGCGACGGCCCGCCATCTGGCGGCCGAGGGCGCCAAGCTGGTGCTCGGCGCGCGGCGGCTGGACCGGCTGCAGGCACTGGCCGGCGAGCTGGGGCTGCCGGCGGCGGCCGCCGTCGAGACCGACGTCACCGACGCCGAGCAGGTGAAGCGCCTCGTCGACGCGGCGGTCGCCGCGCATGGGCGCATCGACGTCATCCTCAACAATGCCGGCCTGATGCCGCACTCGCCGCTGGAGCGCGGCCGCATCGCCGACTGGGACCGGATGATCGACGTCAACCTCAAGGGCGTGCTCTACGGCATCGCCGCCGCCCTGCCGCACATGACCCGGCAAAAGAGCGGACACATCATCAACGTGTCCTCGGTCGCCGGCCACAAGGTGCGCCCCGGCAGTGCGGTCTATGCCGCGACCAAGGCAGCGGTGCGCATGCTTTCGGAGGGGTTGCGCCAGGAGGTGAAGCCCTACAACATCCGCACCACCATCATCTCACCCGGCGCGGTGCAGTCCGAGCTGCCGCAGAGCATCACCGAGGCCGACGTCGCCCGGGGCATCCAGGATTTCTACGAAGCCTACGCCATCCCGGCGGAGAATTTCGCGCGGATCGTCGCGTTCGCGATCAGCCAGCCGGAGGAGGTCGACATCAACGAGATCCTGTTCCGGCCCACGGCCCAGGAGCTTTGACGCCTATGTTCGAAGGCCGACCGGCAGCGAACGACACCGATGCCTCCGATACTGATGCCGCACTGAGCGACGACGTCGAGCCGGCGGCGGACATCTTCCCCGGCGACGCCACCGAGGCGGCGTCGGCGGTCGGCTCCAGCGCGCCGGCGCGTACCGAGGCGGCACAGCATGGCTGGCGCGTGCTCGGCACGCTGAGCGCGCTGATGGGCTTCGCCTCGGTCTCCACCGACCTCTATCTGCCGGCTATGCCGGAGATGGGCCGGGCGCTCGGCGCCGACAGCGGCACCATCGAGCTGACGGTCTCCGGCTATCTGATCGGCTTCAGCCTCGGCCAGCTGCTGTGGGGGCCGATCAG
Source organism: Ancylobacter sonchi (assembly GCF_018390695.1). Lineage (GTDB taxonomy): Bacteria > Pseudomonadota > Alphaproteobacteria > Rhizobiales > Xanthobacteraceae > Ancylobacter > Ancylobacter sonchi. Next base: position 342,038 of record NZ_JAHBGF010000046.1, read on the forward strand.
CGACCGCCACGGCCGCCGGCTGCCGGTCGCCATCGGGCTGGTGCTGTTCATCATCGGCTCGGCCGGCTGCGCGTTGTCCTTCGACGCGTGGAGCATGATCGGCTGGCGGGTGGTGCAGGCGGTCGGCGCCAGCGCCGGCGTGGTGCTGGGCCGCGCCATGGTGCGCGACCTCTATGAGGGACCGCGCGCGGCGCAGATGATGTCGACGCTGATGACGGTGATGGCGATCGCGCCGCTGATCGGCCCGCTGCTCGGCGGGCAGATCCTCGCCGTCGCCGGCTGGCACGCGATCTTCTGGTTCCTGGTCGTCGTCGGTTTCGTCACGCTCGGCGCGGTGGCGCGGCTGCCCGAGACGCTGCCGGCGGCGCAGCGCAACCCGGCCCCGCTCGGGCGGGCACTGCGCGGCTATGGCGCGCTGCTGCGCGAGCGGCGGCTGCTCGGCTATGCCGGCGCCGGCGGCTTCTTTTACGCCGCCATGTTCGCCTATATCGCCGGCACGCCCTTCGCCTACATCTCCTATCACCACGTGCCCGCCGCGCTGTATGGCGTGCTGTTCGCCGCCGGCATCGTCGGCATCATGGCGACCAACATGATCAATGCGCGGCTGGTGATGCGGCTCGGCAGCGACCGCATCCTGGTCGGCGGCATCGCAGCGGCGACGGCATCGGGCCTGCTGCTGGCCGGGCTCGCCTCGGCCGACTGGGGCGGGCTGTGGGGGCTGTTCGTGCCGCTGTTCCTGTTCGTGTCGACCACCGGCTTCATCGTCGCCAACTCGATCGCCGGCGCGCTCGGCGGCGCTGCCCACCGCGCCGGCGCCGTCTCGGCGCTGGTCGGCGCCATCCACTATGGCAGCGGCATTATCGGCTCGGCGCTGGTCGGCGTGTTCGCCGACGGCACGCCCCGGCCGATGGCCTGGGTGATCGCGCTCGGCTGCATCGGCAGCCTCCTGTGCTGCCGGCTGCTGTCGGACGGGCGCGGGAAGGCCTGAGCAGGTAGCCGCGCCTTATCGCGGCGCGAGCGCCGCCAATGCCGCCAGCGCTTCCTCCGCTGCCCGCGCGCCGCTCATATAGGCGCCGTGCGCGGTGGAGAAGTCGGTGGGATGGGTCGCTTCGCCGGCAAAGAACAGCCGCCCGTCGAAGGGCCGCGCCAGCTCCAGCCGCGCATCGGCGTAGCCGGGCAGCGCGTGGCTGTAGGCGCCGCCAATGCTCGGCACGCCCGCCCAGCCGGAGGCGACCAGCGGCCGCAGGCATCCCCGCACCGAGGCACCGAACAGCTTGGCGAGCTCGTCGACCGCGCGGGCGAACGCCGCCGGCGTGCCGTCCCGCTCCACCGCGCGGGCGCCGGCGCCGCCGAAGAAGCACTCGATGACCGGCCGGCCGAAGGGACGGATATAATAGGTGCCGGTCTGCGGGTCATGGAGGTCGCCCATCACATGGGTTTCCGGCTCGAACGGGCTGTCGCCGACGATCTCCAGGAACAGCTTCTCGTCGCGGCCGAGCGGCAGGCGCGTCGCCGCCTCGCGCCAGGGATCGAGCGCGGCGGGCCAGCGCAGCGTGTCGCCGGCCAGCACATGGGTGGAGACGGTGACGAGGACCGCGCGGCAGCGCAGCGTGCCGGCGGGCGTGTCGAGCGCCACGCCGGGGCCGTCCAGCCTGATCGCCTCGACCGGCGTGCCGAGATGGACGGGGATCTCCGCCGGCAAGCTCGAGGTGACCAGCGTGCCGTAGCCGGCCGGCAGCCGCCAGTTGATGTAGGTGGAGGCCGCGTCGTAGGCGGCGTAGTCGCGCGCGGAAATGCGCTCCATCTCGTCGCCGCTGACATAGCCGCTCAGCGCCTGCATATAGGCGGTCCAGTGCGCGTCCTCAGCCACCAGCGCATCGGCGGCGCAGTCGCTGGCCGGCGGGGCGCTGGCCAGGCGCTCGCTCCAGGCGTCGAAGGCGCGCTGCGCGGCGGCGTGATCCTCGGGGGCGATGCCGAGATCGCCATATTGCCGGCCCCATGCGGCGGCGGAGCGCTCGACCGTGAAGCCCGCCTGTTCGGCGATACGCGTCCACGGGTTGCGGTCGCCCGAATGCAGCCAGCCGCAGCCGAGATCGAGGGCGAGCCCGTCGGCGTCATGCGTCGAGGCTTGATGCGTCCACGCCCGGCCGCCCGGTCGCGGCAGCGCCTCCAGCACCCGCACGGACAGGCCGGTGCCGGCGAGGCGGCGCGCGGCCCCCGTGCCGGCGGCGCCGGCGCCGAGGATGACGATGTCGGCCTCGTGAAGCGTGGCCTTCTGGATCGCGGCCTTCTGGGTCATGTCAGGGGAACCTCCGAACGCACCGGCCGGCGTCGCCAGGGCGGCACCGGCGCGGACGGCCCTCAGGCGGACGTCACCGCGTAGCGCAGGTGCAGCGTGCCGTGTCCGCTGGCTTCGCAGGATATCAGCGAGAGTTCAACCTTGTCGGCGAGGCCGGCGGGGCCGGCTTCCACGATGGTAGACACGCCGGTGCGGCCGTCGAGGGCCGGGCAGAGCAGAAGGCTGACCTCGTCCACCAGCCCGGCGGCGAAGAACGCGCCATTGGCGTTGGCGCCGCCTTCGAGCAGCAGGCGGCGGATGCCGAGCTCGCGGCCGATCTCGGTCAGCAGCGCGGCGAGGTCGAGTTCCGCCCCCTCGGACACCAGATAGCCGATGCCGTCGGCCGCCAGTTCCGCCAGATGGCTGTCGGGCACGTCGCGGCCGAGCAGCACCACCACCGGATCGCCGCCGAGGGTGGCGCCGTCGAAATGCAGCTTGCCGCCCCGGTCGAGCGCGATGGCGTAGCTCGCCGCGCCACGCACCGGGAGATGCCGCCGCCGCTCGACCTCGCCGGCCTCGGCCGGCGGGTGCGGCTTGCCCTTGGCCATCTCGGCCATGGTGACGCGGCCGACGATCCAGCCGTCGCCGTCGAGGGTCTCGTGGAGCCGTTCATAGATGCCGGACCACTCCGCGCGCGTGCCGTCCGGGCTGCGGCTCCAGCCGCTCGGATGCAGGCGGCCGTCCAGCGAGGTGATCATGTGGCAGACGAGGTGAGGCTTCATCGGGCGGATCCCCTGCTGCGAAAGAGTGGACGGCCGCGCGTGGCACGGCCGTCCGGGTGATCAGGCCGCCGCCGGGGCCGGCAGCGAGGCCATGTCGATCACGAACCTGTAGCGCACATCGGAGCGCTCCATCCGCTCGAAGGCCGCGTTGATCTGATCGATGCGGATCATCTCGACATCGGGCAGCACGCCGGCCTTGGCGCAGAAGTCCAGCATTTCCTGCGTCTCGGCGATGCCGCCGATGCAGGAGCCGGCGACGGCGCGCCGGCCGAGCAGCAGCGGCACGGTGGTGGAGGGCGGCAGCGGGCCGACCTGCCCGACCAGCACCAGCGTGGCGTCGACGTCGAGCAGCGGCAGATAGGGGGTGATGTCGTGCTCGACCGGCACGGTGTCGATGATCAGGTCGAAGCCATTCACCGCCTGCGCCATCGCCTCGGCATCGGAGGAGGCCAGCAGCCGGTCGGCGCCGAGGGCGAGCGCGTCGGCCTCCTTGTCCCGGGTGCGGCTGATCGCGGTGACGTCGGCGCCGAGGGCGGCGGCGAGCTTCACCGCCATGTGGCCGAGCCCGCCAATGCCGACCACGCCGACGCGGCTGCCGGGGCCGACATTCCATTTGCGCAGCGGCGAATAGGTGGTGATGCCGGCGCAGAGCAGCGGCGCCGCCTTGGAGAGGTCGAGCCCGTCCGGCACCCGCACCGCGAACTCCTCGCGCACCACGAGATGCTTGGAATAGCCGCCATGGGTCCGGGCCGCCGGCTCGCAGGAGAAGCGGTCGGTGTCGTTATAGGTCTGCACGTTGGCCTTCTTGCAGAACTGTTCCAGCCCCTTGCGGCACTGGTCGCAGGACTGGCAGGAATCCACCATGCAGCCGACCGCGACATGGTCGCCGATCCGGTAGCGCTGCACGTCGCCGCCGACGGCGATGACACGGCCGACGATCTCGTGGCCGGGCACCATCGGGTACTGGCTCCAGCCCCAGTCGTTGCGCGCCTGGTGCAGGTCGGAATGGCAGACGCCGCAATACAGCACCTCCATGGCGACATCGTTGGCGCGCAGCTCCCGGCGCTCGAAATCGAAGGGCGCCAGGGGCGCGTTCGCGGCCTGCGCCGCATAGCCGATGGTCTTCATGGTGAGGTCCCCTTATCGGTCGTGATCGATGGCGGGCCGGCGCCGCGGCCGGCCCTGCCGTCAGGTCGTCAAATGTTCATCCGCGCCGGCGTCAGCCGGCATAGTCGGCGTCGCTGACCTTCTCCAGCCAGTCGACCACCTTGCCGTCCTGCGCCTCGGCGATGGCGAGATGCGTCATCGCGGTGTCCGGCGCGGCGCCGTGCCAGTGCTTCTCGCCGGGCGGAAACCAGACGATGTCGCCGGGCCGTATCTCTTCCACCGGCCCGCCCTCGCGCTGCGCCCGGCCACAGCCGGAGACGACGAGTATCGTCTGCCCGAGCGGATGGGTGTGCCAGGCGGTGCGGGCGCCCGGCTCGAAGGTCACGGTGGCCCCGCTCAGCGCGCCGCTGCCGGCGAAGGGCGCGTCGATGCGAACGGTTCCGGTGAAGTACTCGTCCGGTCCCCGGCGGGAGGGCTGCGAGCCGGCGTGCTTGATCTCCATCGCGATGCTCCAGGTTTTGACGGGATTTCTTGGACGGGATTCCTTGGACGGGATTTCACGTCCTGTTTATCACGCTGAATTTGGTGAACTAGTGATTGTAAATCGCATGAAGCCATGTCCAAAATTCATGAATGCAACGCGATGACCTTGTCGATCTGAATGCCTTTCTGGTGGTGGCGGAGCAGCGCAGTTTCACGCGCGCCGCGGCCAAGCTCGGCACCTCGCAATCCGCCCTCAGCCACACGGTCCGGCGTCTGGAGGCCCGTCTGGGCGTCCGCCTGCTGACCCGTACCACGCGCAGCGTCGCCGCCACCGAGGCGGGCGAGCGACTGCTCGGCACGCTGCGGCCGGCCTTCGACGAGATCGGCGCGCAACTGACCTCGCTCAGCGAATTGCGCGAGAAGCCGGCCGGCACGATCCGCATTACCACCGCCGAGCATGCCGCCATCACCGTGCTGTGGCCGGCGCTCAAGCGGCTATTGCCGGACTATCCCGACATCCATGTCGAACTGAGCATCGATTCCAGCCTGACCGACATCGTGGCGGAGCGCTTCGATGCCGGCGTCCGGCTGGGCGAGGCGCTCGCCAAGGACATGATCGCCGTGCGCATCGGGCCGGATGTGCGGATGATCGTCGTCGGCGCGCCCGCCTATTTCGAGAAACGGCCGGTCCCTCTCGTGCCGCAGGACCTCGCGGCGCATTCCTGCATCAATCTGCGCATGCTCAGCTCGGGCGGGCTCTATCCCTGGGAGCTGGAGAAGGACGGGCGGGAAGTGCGGGTCCGCGTCGAGGGGCAACTCGCCTTCAACCATATGTACATGGTCACGCAGGCGGCGCTCGACGGCTTCGGCCTCGCCTTCGTCATGGAGGATCGGGTCAGCAGCTATCTGAAGGACGGGCGACTGGTCCAGGTGCTGGAGGACTGGTGTCCGGCCTTCCCCGGCTATCACCTGTATTATCCGAGCCGGAGGCAGCCCTCCGCCGCCTTCTCGCTGCTGGTCGACGCGCTGCGCTATCGCGGCTAGAGCACTTTCGAGCGAAGCGGGTACCGGTTCGCGTGAAAATTGCGAAAACCAAAAATCTAGAGTGCCTTCAGGTCGACCGCCGCCGCAGCCAGCCGGCGACGTAGTAGCTCAGCACGCCATAGAGCCCGGCGACCGCGAGGGCGTGGACGAAGAAGCCGGCTGCGGAATCCTCGAAGTTCCACCAGTCTAGTGTCGTTTGCAGGGTGAGGCGGGCGCCGATGCCGAGCTCGAAGGAACTCCACACGCCATGCAGGGCGACGGCGGCGGCGAGCAGCCGGAGCCCCAGCGTGCGCGCCGCGTTGGGGTGTTCCAGGCCGAAGCCGGCGCGCGCGACCGCCATGAGCCGCGGCCAGCGCAGGCCGAGATGGACCGCGACGACGATCAGCACCCAATAGGCGGCGAGCACGTGGATCTGCCGGCCGGTGTATCCGCCGCCGGGCATGATGCCGGCGAGCGTTTCGGAGATCGCAACGCTGGTGGCGAGAAGCGCCAGCATCGCCGTCGCCAGCAGGAGCAGCACGGCGAGATCGAGCCGGCCATGCGCCTGCCGGCGCGCCGCGACGAGCGGGCGGTAGCGGCGACGGTTGAAGACATTATGCGCGCCGACGAGGAGGAGCAGGGCGGTGCCGGCAAGCTCGTGGACCGCGTTGCCAAGCCACCAATAGGCCAAAGCGAGCAGCAGCAGGCCGCTGGCGAGGAGATCCAGAACCAGCCGGAACAGGAGGGCAGGGGTCACGCCGGCTTCTCAGTCGACCGGGGTGCCGTCGAAATCGGGGATCCGGCTGGCGGTGAACAGATATTCCGAGCCGGACTGGCTCCGGTGGCAGGACTGGCAGCGGGCGGTGTTCTCGTTCATGTTGACGCCCCGGTCGGCCCAGAACCACTGGAACTGCCAGTCGCCGGTGCGGCGGCGTTCGTCATAGTCGGTGCCCCATCCCGACCCTTTCTGCATGACGAAGTAGCGGTAGAGCTGGCCGTCGCGGTAGTCGACCAGCACGAAATGCGTGCCCTCCGGCACTGGCTTGCCGTTCTTCACCGCGTCGAGCGCCGCCGGGGTTGTCATGATGTGCTCGGTCACATTGCCGCGTCGCACCGTAGTGTAGTGGACGAGCCGGTCGAGATCCTCGGGGAAGGTAACCCGCGTGGTTTCCGCGTGTACCTGCCAGCCCGCCAGCAGGACGAGGCCGGCGACGCCGGCCAGCGACAGGAATGAGGCCAGTCTGTTCATCGATAGGCTCCCGACAGGAGGGGTGTGCGGCAGGGCGGGAGCCCGCGCCACGGGAGGGTGCGTGACGGGAGCCCGGGCGGCGGCGAGGCTGCGCCCCGGACGGGCCCGGTGGGCGGACATCGGTCAGTCGAGGTGCTTCGCGGCAAGGAAGGCCGACACCTGGTCGGCGATCTCGACATTGTTGAGGTCCGAGAACGGGAAATGCGTGTTGCCGCGAATGCCGATCTCCGGCAGGTGGACCAGCGTCGCGTCGCCGCCGTGCCGGTTCACCGCGTCGCGCCAGAGCCGCGCCATGGCGAGCCGCGCGCGCCACGCATCCTGGGTCGGGATGTCGGTCGCGGTCTCCGGGATGTTGTCGCCATAGAAGATGACGATCGGGATGCGGGTGAGCGCCATGAACTGGTCCATCGGCACCGGCACGCCCTTCAGCGTGTCGAAGGCGTTGGGAATGTCGGCGGGCACCTCGCCCTCGGGGAAGACGAAGTTGCTGCCCGGCTCGAAGGCGACGATGGCCTTGACGTTGGCGTTCTTCACCGCAGTGGCCCAGCCGAGCCCGCCGCTATGCGAATGGGTGACCAGGATGGCCGGGCCGATGCGGTCGAACAGCGCGGAGACGGCGCTGGACATGACGCCGATGTCGAACGGGCCGGTGTCGGGCGTCATCGCCCGGAAATACTGGTCGAGCGCCTGCGGGTCGCGGGAGAACTGCACGCCGTCGAAATAGTCCGGCCAGACGCCGACGCGGAACTGGCCGAACCAGAACTGCTCGTCCGGCACCGGCTTGATGGTGGTCTCGACCGTGCTGCGTCCGGCATTGCCGCGCCGGGGCTGGTCGATCAGATAGGTGGCGAAGTTCCGCCGCAGGAACAGGGTCTGGAAGCCTTCCCGGCCGTCCGGCGTGCTCTCCCAGGTCTTGGAGAACTGGCCGAAGCCGTGCCACATGACGAGCGGGTATTTCCTCGGCTGGACCGGGATCTGGTAGAAGACATAGGCATGGTCGCCGTGGAAGCTCTGCCCGGCGGGGCCGATCGGCTTGCGCGGATCGAAACGGCCGGGTGCCGTCGACACCGTGCCGCCGACCGTGAAGCTGCCCTGTTCCTGGATGACCAGCGGCTGCGGCTTGCCGGTGTCCTGCGCCCGGACCTCCGCTGCCATCAGCAGGCTGGCGGGTGCCAGCGCCGCCGCGAGGATCGAGGTCCAGCCATTCATGCCCATGCTTCCCGTTCGGTGAGTTCTCCTTAGGTTAGAACGGGGCGTCCACGCCGATTAGCCAAGCGGCGGAGATAGGGCCTATCGCTGGAATTAATGAATGGCCGGCGACGCCGTGCGGTCGGCTTATCGCGCGAATTTCCGCGCCCCGGCCACGCACAGGATGACCGCCACCGTCACCGCCAGCATTGCCGGGCTCACCTTCTCATGCAGCAGCGTCGCCGCCAGCGCGAGACCGAAGAAGGGCTGCAGCAGCTGCAGTTGGCCGACCGCCGCGATGCCGCCCTGCGCGAGGCCACGATACCAGAACACGAAGCCGATCAGCATGCTGAACAGCGAGACATAGGCGAGGCCCATCCATGCCGGGGCGTCGATGCCGGCAAAGCTCGGCGGCATGTAGAAGACGGCCAGCACGATCATCACCGGCAGCGACAGCACCAGCGTCCACGAGATCACCTGCCAGCCGCCGAGCGTGCGCGCGAGCCGGGCGCCCTCGGCATAGCCGAGACCGCACACGATGATCGCCGCCAGCATCAGCGCATCCCCGGTCGGCGAGGCGGTGAGCCCCTGCGACAGCGCGAAGCCGGCCACCAGCGCGCTGCCGAGCAGAGAGAACAGCCAGAAGGCCGGCTTGGGCCGCTCGCCGCCGCGCAGCACGCCGAAGATCGCCGTCGCCAGCGGCAGGAGGCCGATGAAGACGATGGAATGCGCCGAGGTGACGTGCTGGAGCGCCAGCGCCGTCAGCAAGGGGAAGCCGAGCACGACGCCGAACGCCACCACCAGGAGCGAGGCGATGTCGCGGCGGGCCGGGCGCCGCTCGCGGCAGGCGAGCAGCAGGCACAGCGCCAGCAGGCCGGCGATGGCGGCGCGGGCGACGGTGAGGAACACCGGGTCGAACTGCATCACCGCCACCCGCGTGGCGGGGAGCGAGCCGCTGAAGATCACCACGCCGACGAGGCCGTTGAGCCATCCGGCCGTTGCACGTTCCATGTCGCCCTTCGCCCTTCGCCCTTCGCCTCGGCGCTTTGCGCCGTCGCGCCGTTCTGCCGCGCGTGCCAACCCTATCGGCCCCGGCCTCTGGTGCTTCAAGCCACAGTTCGATACGGTTCTGCCGAACTGTTATGAAACGATGAGCCATACGGATGAGTGCAGGTTCCAAGGTCGACGCGGTGATGGCGACGATCCGGCAGCGCATCGCCGGCCGCAGCCTGACGCCCGGCGCCAAGCTGCCCTCGATCCGCCGACTGGCCGCGAGCCTGAAGGTGTCGGCTTCCACCGTGGTGGCGGCCTATGAGCGGCTGGCGGCCGAGGGGGCTATCCATTCCCGGCCGGGTTCGGGTTTCTACGTCGCCAGCCAGGCCGAGCCGTTCGCGCTTTCCGAGCGCGGGCCGAAGCTCGACCGCGCCGTCGATCCGTTCTGGGTGTCGCGGCAGTCGCTGGAGGCCGGCGGCGGCGACCTCAAGCCGGGCTGCGGGTGGCTGCCGCCCTCATGGCTTCCCGAGGAGGGAATGCGGCGGACGCTCAGGACGCTGGCGCGTGCCGAGAGCGGCGTGCTGGCGGAATACGGCTCGCCGCTCGGCCTGCCGCCGCTGCGCCAGCTCATCGCGCGCCGCATGGGCGAGCGCGGCATCGAGGCCTCGCCGGACCAGATCGTGCTGACGGAATCGGGGACGCAGGCGATCGACCTCCTGTGCCGGTTCCTCATCGAGCCCGGCGACACCGTGCTGATCGACGACCCCTGCTATTTCAATTTCCAGGCCCTGCTACGGGCGCACCGCGCCAAGGTGGTCGGCGTGCCCTATACGCCGTCCGGCCCCGACCTCGCGCGCTTCGGCCAGGCGCTCGCCGAGCATCGGCCGCGCCTCTACATCACCAATTCGGCGATCCATAACCCGACCGGGGCGGTGCTCTCCGCCGTGACCGCCCACAAGGTGCTGAAGCTTGCCGACCAGTTCGCGCTCACCATCGTTGAGGACGACATCTTCGCCGATTTCGAGCACACCCCGGCGCCGCGGCTGGCGGCGTTCGACGGGCTGGAGCGGGTGATCCATATCGGCAGCTTCTCCAAGACGCTGTCGGCCTCGGCGCGCTGCGGCTTCATCGCCGCGCGCCCGGCCTGGATCGAGGCGCTGACCGACCTGAAGATCGCCACCACCTTCGGCGGCGGCCGGCTCACCGCCGAGCTGGTACTGGGCGTGCTCAGCGACGGCGGCTACCGCAAGCACATGGACGGGCTGCGCACCCGGCTGTCGCGCGCCCGGTTCGAGGTCGGCGCGCGGCTGAAGGCGATCGGCATCACCCCCTGGCTCGAGCCGGAAGCGGGCATGTTCCTATGGTGCCGGCTGCCGGAGGGCATCGACGCGGCCGAGATCGCCCGGGCGGCGCTGGCCGAGCGGGTGGTGCTGGCGCCGGGCAACGCCTTCAGCGTGTCGCAATCCGCCGCCGGCTTCCTGCGGTTCAACGTGTCGCAGACGCTGGAGCCGGCGGTGTTCGAACTGCTGCGCCGGCTGCTGCGCCGGGACGGGCTCGCGCGGCGGAGCGAGGCGGCGGCCGTCTAGGCCTTCCTGCCGGGCTAGGCCTTCTTGCCGGTCTTCTTGGCGAGGTTCAGCGCCACGGCGGCTTGGATGAGCGCGGTCAGCGCCGCCTCGTCGATCGCCTCGCCTTCATGAATGTCGATCGCCCGGCGGGTACTGCCCTCCAGGCTGGCATTGAACAGGCCCGCCGGGTCCGCCAGCGCCGCGCCGCGGGCGAAGGTCAGCTTCACCACGCTCTTATAGGTCTCGCCGGTGCAGAGGATGCCGGCGCGCGACCACACCGGCACCCCGCGCCACTTCCATTCCTCGACGATGTCGGAATCGGCGCCGCGGATGAGGTGGCGGATGCGGGCGAGCGTCTCGCCCCGCCAATCGCCCAGTTCCGCGATCCGCGCATCAATGCGCTGCGAAGGGGTGGGGGCGTCCGCGTCGTGCCCCGCGCCGTCGTGCTGTTCCGTCATGCTCGCCGCTCGCTCCTTCGGGTTCGGTCCCCCTTAGCTAGGGCCGGCGGCGCGCCTGTCCAGCGATGTCCTCGTGGATCTCCGGCGCGAAGCCACCACGCAGCTGTGGCCAGTGGCCCTTTGGGGGATTGCACGTGCTCGGCTTTCCGGGATCAGATGGCGGCTCTCTCAGGCTGGAGCGGCGCATGGCCAATTACGCGAAGATCGGCGGTTTCATCGGCGCGTGCATTACCGGCACGGCGCATTTCCTCGCCGACCTGCGCAAGGCGCCGGCGCTGGCCGAGGAGGCCGGCTATGGCGACCTGCCGAAGCTGCCCAAGCCGAAGCCCACGCTCATTCCGATCATGAAGATCGCGCCGGCGGTCGGCTGGGGCGAGGGGCAGAAGCCGAAGCCGGCGCCGGGCCTGAAGGTCGGCGCCTTCACCACCGATCTCGACCATCCGCGCTGGGTCTACGAACTGCCGAACGGCGACATCCTCGTCGCCGAGACCGCCGCGCCGCCGACGCCGGGCGGCATCTTCAGCCTGCGCTGGTGGGTGATGGGCTTCGTCATGGTGCGGGCCGGGGCGGGGGTGAAGAGCGCCAACCGCATTACCCTGCTGCGCGACGCCGATGGCGACGGCGTCGCCGAGATCAAGCTGCCCTTCCTGGAAAACCTCAACTCGCCCTTCGGCATGGCGCTGGTCGGCGACCAGCTCTATGTCGCCAATGCCGACGAGCTGGTGCGCTTCCCCTATGTGCCCGGTGCCACCCGCATCGACGCGGCGCCGGTGAAGGTGTGCGACCTGCCGGCGGGCCGCAATCATCACTGGACCAAGAGCCTGGTGGCCAACAAAGCCGGCACCAAGCTCTATGTCGGCGTCGGCTCCAATTCCAACGTCGCCGAGTTCGGCATGCATGAGGAGGAGAACCGGGCCGCCATCCTCGAGGTCGACATCGCGACCGGCGCGCTGCGTGTCTTCGCCGGCGGCCTGCGCAACCCGGTCGGCATGGACTGGAACCCGGTGACCGGGGAACTGTGGACCAGCGTCAACGAGCGCGACGAGATCGGCGACGACCTGGTGCCGGACTACATGACCTCGGTGAAGGACGGCGCCTTCTATGGCTGGCCCTATTGCTATTACGACAAGATCGTCGACGACCGGGTGAAGCCGCAGCGGCCGGATCTGGTCGCCGCCTCGCTGAAGCCGGACTACGCGCTCGGCTCGCACACCGCCTCGCTCGGCCTCACCTTCGTCGACGACGAGCGCTTCGGCGCCCGCTTCAAGAACGGGGTGTTCATCGGCCAGCACGGCTCGTGGAACCGCAACCCGCCCTCCGGCTACCGGGTGATCTTCATCCCGTTCAAGGACGGAGTGCCCGCCGGCCCGCCGGAGGAAATCCTCGGCGCCTTCCGGGTGGACGGCAAGGCGCTCGGCCGCCCGGTCGGGGTGATCGTCGACCAGCGCGGCGGGCTGCTGGTGGTCGACGATGTCGGCGACTGCATCTGGCGCGTGACGTCTATCTGACCAAGCTTCGGCCCGACCGGGGCAGCGCCTGACCGGGCCGCCATTCACACCATTTCCGATGCCGCGTTCCGCCCGGCGGCCGCCGGAGAGACGACCATGCCGCAACCGGATCTCATCCTGAAGAACGCCTCGCTGCGCGACGGCCGCCGCGTCGACATCGCCATCGGCGGTGGCCGCATCCTGGCGCTGGAGCCCGCCATCGTCGCCGACGCCCCAAGCGAGGACCTTGGCGGCCGGCTGGTGCTGCCGGGGTTCTGCGACACCCATGTCCATCTCGACAAGGCATGCCTGCTCGGCCGCTGCGGCCATGACCATGGCGATCTCGCCGCTGCCATCGGCGCGGTGTCGCGGCTCAAGGCCGGCTTCACCCCGGACGACGTCTACCGGCGCGGCGCCTATTGCCTCGACAAGGCGATCGTGCAGGGCACCACCCATATGCGCACCCATGTCGAAATCGATCCGCTGGTCGGCCTGCGCAGCTTCGAGGCGGTGATGGCGCTGAAGCGCGACTATGCCTGGGCCGTCGACCTTTCGGTCTGCGTCTTTCCGCAGGAAGGTCTGATCAACAATCCCGGCACCGAGGAATTGCTGGTCGAGGCGCTGGAACAGGGGGCGGACCTGCTCGGCGGCTGCCCCTATACCGACAGCGAGCCGCACACCCAGATCTCCCGGCTGTTCGACCTTGCCCGGCGGTTCGACGTCGATCTCGACTTCCACCTCGATTTCGACCTCGATCCGAGCTGGATGCATCTCGACGAGGTGCTGAGGCAGACCGTGGCTCGGGGCTGGGGCGGCCGGGTGGCGGTCGGTCACGTCACCAAGCTGTCGGCGCTGCCGGCGGCGGCGCTGGACGCGCTCGCCCTGCGGCTCGCCGGAGCGGGGATCGCGGTCACCGCGCTGCCGTCGACCGATCTCTACCTCACCGGGCGGACCGAGGCCGGCAACGCGCCACGCGGCGTCGCACCGGTGCACCGGCTGGCGGCGCGCGGCGTGTGCTGCTCGGTGGCGACCAACAATGTGATGAACCCCTTCACCCCGTTCGGCGATCTCAGCCTGCTGCGCATGGCCAATCTCTACGCCAATGTCTGCCATGCCGGTCCGGCGGATTTCCCTGCCGTGCTCGATCTCGTCACCACCGGCGCCGCGCGGCTGATGAAGATCGCCGGCTATGGGCTGCATGCCGGTGCGGCAGCCGACCTCGTCGTGCTCGACGCGATGGACGAGCAGCAGGCCTGCGGCGAGATCGCCGCGCCGATCTTCGGCCTGAAGAACGGCCGGCGCAGCTTCACCCGCCCGGTGCCGCGGCTGCATCGGCCCGGCGAGGCCGCGCTATCGTAGCGGAGCGCGTCGGCGCAACGCTTCCACCGGCCCGGCGTCGGGTGGTTCCGCTCTGTTGTGAATCCTACACATGACGGTGTCAGTGTGCGGCGCATCAACGTGTTCGGCGTGCGTCGGCTCGCATCGTCGCGGCTCGTCACGCATCTGGAAGCGGCATCATGACGTCACGGAGTTCGGGGAAGGTGCGCACCGTCGGCATGACGGGCGGCATCCGCCGCGCGCTCGTGCCGGGCGCGTATCTGCGAGATACTGCCCGATAGCCGCCTTCCTGAGCCGTGTTCCCGTCAAGACAGACTAGGAAGCTTCCCATGACCCACGACCCCAAGGACCAGTTCAACCGCATCCGCGAGGAAATCACCGACAGCTTCGACGAGGAACTGGAGACCCAGCTCGACGAGGACTATCTCGACGAACTGGTGGCGGAGGGGCTGGGCGAGGGCGGCACGCCGACGCTCGATCGCAAGCTGTATTTCCGCGAGTTGTTCCGGCTCCAGCACGAGCTCATCCGCCTGCAGGACTGGGTGCAGCACAAGAAGCTGAAGGTCGCGGTGCTGTTCGAGGGGCGCGATTCCGCCGGCAAGGGCGGCGCCATCAAGCGCGTGACCCAGCGCCTCAATCCGCGCGTCTGCCGCGTCGTCGCCCTGCCGGCGCCGACCGAGCGGGAGCGCAGCCAGTGGTACTTCCAGCGCTATGTGCCGCATCTGCCGGCCGGCGGCGAGATCGTGCTGTTCGACCGCTCCTGGTACAACCGCGCCGGCGTCGAGCGGGTGATGGGCTTCTGCACGCCGGACGAGCTGGAGGAGTTCTTCCGCTCGGTGCCGGATTTCGAGCGGATGCTGGTGCGCTCGGGCATCATCCTGATCAAGTACTGGTTCTCGATCACCGACGAGGAGCAGGAGTTCCGCTTCCAGATGCGCATCCAGGATCCGCTGAAGCAGTGGAAGCTGTCGCCGATGGACCTGCAGAGCCGGGTACACTGGGAAGACTACACCCGCGCCAAGGAGGACATGCTCCAGCGCACCCATACGTCCGACGCGCCCTGGTGGGTGGTGCAGGCGGTGGACAAGAAGAAGGCGCGGCTGAACTGCATCGCGCATCTTCTCGAGCAGATCCCCTACGAGACCGTGCCGCGCTCGGACATCGTGCTGCCCGAGCGGGTGCGCCACGCCGATTACGAGCGTCATCCGGTGCCGCCGGACATGTACGTGCCGGAGAAGTACTGAGCCTGTCCGCAGGGCGATGGCGTGCTGCCCGGCGCGCCACCGCCCTGCGCATGCCGCCTGTCGCCGGCCGCCGCCTGTTTGGATGTCGCCGGCGGCCGCCGTGTGTTAGGTAATTTCCTACGGGCCTGTGCGTTCACGGTGATCGTGATGGTTGATGTCAGCCCAAGTGAAGTCCGCCCCGGGGAAGTCGGAATCCCGCGCGGCACCCACCCGGTGCACGGCGCCGACGGGGCGAGATGGTTCCTGCCGCTGTTCGGGCTCATCCTGACCGGCGGCCTCGCCTATATCGGCTATGCGCTGAGCCATGATCTCGCCGTGGCGACCAGCGTGCCGTGGATCCTGCTCGGTCTCTCGCTGCTGATCGCGCTCGGCTTCGAGTTCGTCAACGGCTTTCACGACACCGCCAACGCGGTGGCGACCGTCATCTACACCCGCTCCATGCCGGCCGAGCTGGCGGTGATCTGGTCGGGCATCTTCAATTTCATCGGCGTGCTCACCTCGTCCGGCGCGGTGGCCTTCGGCATCATCGCGCTGCTGCCGGTGGAGCTGATCCTGCAGGTCGGCTCCTCGGCCGGCCTCGCCATGGTGTTCGCGCTGCTGGTCGCCGCCATCATGTGGAATCTCGGCACCTGGTTCCTCGGCCTGCCGGCGTCGAGCTCGCACACGCTGGTCGGCTCGATCATCGGCGTCGGCATCGCCAACCAGTTCGTGGCGCCGGCCGGCTCGGCGACCAGCGGCGTCGACTGGTCGCAGGCGACCAATGTCGGGCTTACCCTGCTGGTGTCGCCGATCGTCGGCTTCGTGGCCGCCGCGCTGCTGCTGCTGGCGATGAAGGCGGTGATCCGCAACAAGGAGCTCTATGAGAGCCCGAAGGGCGACGCGCCGCCGCCGCTGTGGATCCGCGCGCTGCTCATCTTCACCTGCACCGGCGTCTCCTTCGCGCATGGCTCGAATGACGGGCAGAAGGGCATGGGCCTGATCATGCTGATCCTCATCGGCGTGGTGCCGACTGCCTATGCGCTGAACCGCACGCCGGACGTCAACTACATCGAGGCCTACAAGGACGCCTCGGTGAAGGTGGAGCAGGTGCTGGGCCAATATGTGCCGCCGGGGATGACCGTCGCCGATCCCAAGGCGGAGGTCGCCGCGGCGGTGCGCAGCCGCAGCTGGACCGAAGAGACCACGGCCGCGCTGCGCGCCTTCATCAACCAGACCACGGCGATGCTGCAGCCCTATGCCTCGGCCGAGCAGGTGCCGACCTCGCTGGTGAACAATGTCCGCAACGACATCTATCTCGTCGGCGAGGCGCTCAAGCTGATCGAGAAGAACAAGCTGCTGGCGATGACGCCGGAGGATCTGGCGACGGTGAAGACCTATCACGCGGCGGTGGACGGGGCGACCAAGTTCATCCCGCTCTGGGTCAAGGTGGCGGTGGCGCTGGCGCTGGGGCTCGGCACCATGGTCGGCTGGAAGCGCATCGTCGTTACCGTCGGCGAGAAGATCGGCAAGACCCACCTGACCTATGGCCAGGGCGCGGCGGCCGAGCTGGTGGCCATGGCCACCATCGGCGCGGCGGATCGCTTCGGGCTGCCGGTCTCGACCACCCATGTGCTGTCCTCGGGCGTCGCCGGCACCATGGCGGCCAACGGCTCCGGCCTGCAAGGGTCGACGGTGCGGAACCTGCTGCTGGCTTGGGTGCTGACGCTGCCGGCATCGATCGCGCTGTCTTTCGTGCTGTTCCTGGTCTTCCGGCAGGTCTTCTGAGGCCCAGGCGCCTCCGCCCCGTGCGGCGATGCGGCGTGCAATTGCCGGCGCGTGTATGGTATTCACGGACCGGAACGGCAGCAGGCTTGGCGTCGGGTTGCGTGAGCGATGTCCGCGCCGGTCGCGGGCAATTGCGGGTTCGCGGGTGCCGGCGACAGGGCATGGGGCGGTTTCAAAAAAAACGTCCTCGAGGAAACCCCATCATGAAATATGCAGTCGCCGCTGCCGCCCTGTTCCTGACCGTCAGCCCCGCTCTGGCGGACAAGTGGGATCTTTCCACCATGACCTGCCAGCAATTCATCAGCCAGGACAAGTCGACGATCGGCATCATCCTGTCGTGGCTGGATGCCTACTACAAGGACGAGGACGCGCCGCCCGTCATCGACACCGAGAAGTTCGTCCAGAACGCAGAGAAGCTGGGGGCTTATTGTGCGATGAATCCGCAGATCGGGCTGATCACCGCGACGGATACGCTGTTCGGCGGCGACTGAGGCGCGCGTCGGCGTGGGCCGCTCATGGGCCGTGCCGGCGCGGGGCGGGAAGAAAAGGGGGCCAGCAAGCTGGCCCCTGTTCCGTCATTGCCCGGCGGCGATAGCGCGGTCGCGCTGCGGCAACCCGACCGGCGGGTGCCCGACGGACCATAAGGGGCAGAGCGGGGTTCTGTTGATCGGCGGACCCGGCACGCGAGACGCTCCGATACGCCGAACTTGGCTCTGGCATGCTCGCCGCCGCGCCGACCCCGGGTGGAGCCAGACGTTTCGCGACGCGGCTTGCTTCAGAACCGCGTTCGGAGCGTCGGATCCGCCGCGACCTCGCGCAGCTGCCCGTTCTCCGGCTCAATATCCGTCAGCTGTTTCACCTGATCGCTGTTCAACCCGCCAAACTCCTTACACCCGCTCCTTACACCCGCGATAATAGGCGAGCGCCGTCACGCCGATCGTTCGGATCGCCTCGGCGAGCGGGCGCCCCTGTAACACCAACACGTCAACCTGCCGAAGCTTCGCGACAATCTCTTCGTGCTTCTGCTTCTTCCGCATCATGGTGCGATCCTCCAAGGCTTATGAGCCGACTTGCAAGAGGTCGCTATTCAGGAGGAGGATCAGGTGTGATTGACTGGTGCAGTTGAGTTTTTATCTAACTTAGATGGAGTTTTACTATCTGGTTATTATTATTACATACGAAAAGCGCTATGTTCTGGGTTTATTTTTGGATGAGCGGGTAGATGAAGTCGATCTCGTGCATTAGGAGAAATAGGATTCTATTTAGGATCTACCATTCGGTAGAGATAGGGAGCGGAGCGTTCGTCGCGCGTATTTTAGATATAAATGGTGAGAAGATCGAACGTAAATCGTCGGGTTCTGATGTTGTTGCAACGGAATATCTCGATGATACCTCCGTATTGCTTCTAGGTCCGGTAAAAAACTACAAGTTGCCGCGTAGATTTCAGGATTTCATGTTCGATCTCCCCTCCATTCCCGTCAAAAAGATTTCTGTCGATCTCAGGCGTGCCGACGGGAGTGTCGAGCCCGTCGACTGGGTGGATCCGGCGCTGGGGATTGATGAGGTGCTTCCTCGTACCCGGGAAGAGTTCAGGAAATATTTTTCTTATATACCCGGTCGGCATATAGATACGAAGACGGTTCGATTTATTGCGAAAATATACTTGATTATCATGATGGAATTGAGGGCGCGGATCCGGAAATTCTGGGGCACCTGGCGAACGCCTTCGTGATTTACGTTTATAAATCAATCGAACTGGATATGGAAATAAACGACATTGATAAATTGCTGGGCGCTGCGAACCGGCGGGTATCAGGGTTGAAAAACAAGTCGAACCCTCGTGAAGACCGAATAAATATGGAGGTTTCCGTTCTTGTTTGCGTCTGGCACCATCATCTTGGTCGCGGCGATGTGGGGACGGTGTTGAACGTCGCGAACAAGGTTCGTGATGTTTTTCTATCGAAGTTTAACTTCTATGTCATGCATGGATATAATATGTGCAAATCTATGCTATTTTGCGGACTGGTTTACTGTATTGCCGGATCGCGCGACCGCGCCCTGGAGTGCATGAACCTGACGATGGAATGTTTCGTCAAAGCCGTCGCGTGCCGTACCAAAAACCTGAGCTGGTTCAGGGAGTTGAAGAGCAGTCACCAGTGCGCCGCCGCCGCGCTCGGCATGATCAAGCTTCTGGAGGCCGGTTCCCCGATCAGCGATGGGGCGGTCGCGCGGGAACTGGCCGCGACGTTCAGGGTCAAGGACGAGGCGTTCGTCGCGCGGGCGACGGCGGCCCTGCTGGCTTGTCGCAATCAGGCTTCCCTGGCCGCGGCAGGGGGCTAGCCTCGATCTCGGTGGGTACATCTTCTCGCGGCGCTTGGATCGTGCCTGTTGTCCGGGGGAGGGGGCGTCCGTAACAGGAGGTCACGCGGCACGATGATCCCGACACCGGCGTTGGCGTCGTTCCAGTGAGGTGGAGCGGAGCTTGGGCTCCCCGGCGCTGTGTACCCTCGCTGCACGGGTCCGCCGTCGTTGATGTCGCGAGGGTCTCATCTCACGAGTGGCGGCCATTGCATAATGCGAGCAGCATGCGTAAGTGACCTTGCGCGAGGTCGTCGCCTCCGAGGTGCCAAGTTGCCCGCCGGGTCAGGTGATGGAGCCCGATATATATTGTCAAATAAAGAATTCAGAACGAGATTGTCTTGAGATATTACATTTTTTAATCATCCGACTTGAAGATGATCGTTGTGACAACTGATTTTCTTCCATGTCGTTTGGGAGGCGAGCGCGTTAAAAACAAAAATCTCCGTCCGTTCGGAGGAAAGGCCGTATGGCCTTTTTGGCATCAAGCTCGCCCAGTTGAACAGCTCGAGGCTCATCCACCGCATTGTCGTGTCCACGAATGACGAGGCCATAATCGAGGCGTGCGACGAATTGGCTCCAAGCATCAGTAAAGAGCTGATCGTCGACCGTCGCCCGGAAGAATACGGCACGTCTCAGACATCCACGGACGACCTGATCGATTATGCCCTGCGCATTCTTCCAGACGACAGCATTCTCTGGACGCACGTTACATCGCCCTTCGTGATCGGAAGTCGATACGATGAGATGATCGTCCGTTTCCAGGCTGGGTTGAACGAAGGCTATGACAGTCTCATGTCGGCCGGAGTCGTCAGAACTTTTCTTTGGAACGACAGGGGCCCCCTGAATTATGACCGTTCGGTTGAGAAGTGGCCTCGTACCCAGACGTTGCCCCCGGTTTATGAGATCGATAGTGCTGCCTTCATTGCGAATTTCAGCACCATGATCGCCCATGCCGACCGGATCGGATCCCACCCAGTTCTGTTTCCGCTCACCTCGATCGAGCATCTTGATATCGATTGGGAGGAGGATTTTCATCGGGCCGATGAGATCTGGCGGCGAATGGAAAGTTCGTCGGGGCATGAATGAGATATTCTGCCGGCATGCTGCACGGTGTCATCGGAGGCGTCGCGCCGTTGCAGGCGGCAATGCCCGATCCGCCGGCGAGGGCGTGAACGCGGGGCCATGGGCATGAACCCGCTATTTGGCAGCCGCCCGGGCCGAAGGGGTTGCGTTCGCTAGTTTCAGGAATTCCTGCGCGAGCTTGAATCGCTTCGGCTTGAACGGTTGCAGTCCGCCGGCGATCTTCTCCTCCAGCCTGTCCAGGAGGGCTGACGGGTCCGCAAGATCCAGGCCGGCAAAGTGTTCCGGACCGTACGGCCACTATTCGACACGCTGAATGCGCGCGATGAGTGCGTCGTCGAAGCGCCAGCGGATCCGGCGAGCCGGAGCGCCGCCTACAATGGCGAATGGTGGAACATCCTTCGCGACGCGGAGCGCCCCCGAGCGGTGGGTGGGACGAACCCTGTGCGTGGCAGGGGAAGTCGGCCGGGCCCCCCTTGAACACCGCGTGCGTGCCACTTATGGTGCGCCGCGTCGATGCGGGCGTAGTTCAATGGTAGAACGGCAGCTTCCCAAGCTGCATACGAGGGTTCGATTCCCTTCGCCCGCTCCACTGTTTCCCCGGATTTTACCAGGTATTACATAGGGTTGCCGCCCAATCCCATGGGGTCGGTGAGTGGGTGTGGCGATACTGTCCAACAGATCGTCCAACACACGCGTGCGCCCATGGCTGATTTCTGACCTAACGCGGGGCCTTTTGACACTCGGCTCGCCGCGTTCCCGCTGAATGCCGCGCCATCGACCGTCAGGGAACCATCCGGCATTCGACGCGAAACCGCGTCGTCGACCGCTTCGGGCGACGGGCAGTCAGGGTCGCCAAAAAGCTCGACGATGAGCTTGAACGGCAATGGGCGGTGCTGGCGGCAGCCGCATCCACGTCCAATCCGCAGAATTGCGACGACGCCCGAAGAGCGTGCCCGTTCGACCCACCTTACTTCCGCTCGTTACAGCCGGTGTCGATGGTCGCGTGTCCACCGGATGGGTGCGATCCGCCTTGTGCCGTCATTCGTTCGGAAAGAAGTCGATGGCGTCAGCCACATCCTGCGGCACGGTTCGATGATCCTGCCAGCGTGCGGTGATGCCCGCTTAAAGCTTCTCCAGCAAACGGGATGGGCGCGCGGCCGCCTCCTCTCGGTCTCGTTGGTCCGGGGCGAGGCCTCATTGACCAATCGATAAAGGTCGGTTGGTGCGGGTACGCCGTCGGGCGACAGTCCGGCCTGCTGCCGCGTGATCGCATGAGCCAAACCCGGGTTGCATCGGTTGGGCACAGCTGGGCCTTCGACCAACCGCCGTCCGATTAGTGCAGCCAGCTGGGCCGTGCTTCAGGCTGCGGTGCCGAAGAAGATGCGCGCGAGGCCTCGCGTGGCGACCTCCACCGCATGGGCGGAACTCAAGGTGATATGCTGCTCGATCAGTCTGGCTCCGCCTACGGCGTCGCGCCGGCGCAGGGCCTCGATGATGTCGGCATGCTCCTGGTAGCTCTTTGAGCGCTGCGGCAAGGTCTCGAGCGCGATGCGGCGGAAGAACCGGATCCGCAAGGAGATGGATTCGAGCGCCAGCTCCATCTGGGTGTTCTTGGACAATCGCGTCAGCGCCATGTGGAACGCTTCGTCCGCCAGCGCGATATTCGCCCACGAGCCCTCTTCGGCGAGGTCGTTGTGTCGCTCCCAGGCGGCAATGGTGGTTTCCAGGTCGCCATCTGAGGCGCGCTGGCAGGCCAGCACGAAAGCCGCGCGCTCCACGGCCGCACGCAGCTCGTAGAGCTCGCGCACCGAATCCGGGCTGATGTCGCGGGCATAGAAGCCCTTATTGGGCACCGTCAGCACGAAGCCGTCGCGCTCAAGCCGGTTCAGCGCCGCGCGCACCGGCGTGCGGCTGACCGAAAGCTGGGCAGCAAGCTCGGCCTCATTGATCTTCTGGCCGGGACGAAACTGATACTCGATCGCCAGATCCTTGATGATCGCGTAGACGCGCTCGACGCTGTCGGCGGCGCGGCCCCGGCGCTCTCCCGCGTCCGGTTCGGTGGTTTCGTTCGCCTCGCGATCCGATTTCCTGCGTGCCATCCGAGTCGCGCCTCCTCTCCCGCTTATAGGGGCTCCGGTCGGGATCGGAAACGGGCCGTGCACCGTCCGCGTCCCGCCTCTCACGCTGCCCTTGCGCGCCGCCGGTGCCCAGCGAATAGGCGTAGTATGCCCAAATTTTGAGATTGTGAACTCACTTATGAATTCTAAAGTGTACTCACTTATGAATTCTAAGTGAGCGGAGCCGAGGGGATCCAATGATGGTGCGCATTTCAGCCTGGTTGACAGTGGGTATGGTGGCCGCCGTGATCGCCGTGCCGGCGAAGGCGGACATCGCGATCGGGGCCGTGGTGCCGCTCTCCGGCGCCAGCGCGACGCAGGGCGAGGACCAGCGCCGCGGCATCGAATTGGCGGTGGACGAGATCAACGCCGCGGGCGGCGTGCTCGGCCAGCCGCTCAAAGTGATCGTGGAGGATTCCGGCGGGCGCCCGCCTTCCGCTCTCGACGCCGCAAAGAAGCTGGTGGCGGTCGACAAGGTGCCGGCGGTGATCGGGGAATATTCCTCCGGCATCACCCTGCCGATCGGTCAGTACCTCGTTCAGGAGGGCAAGCTGCACGTCAATATCGGCAGCTCCAGCAACAAGATCCGCGACATCGGCCCGACCGCCTTCAGTGTCATCGGACTGGAGGCCGTCTCGTCGAAATTCTCCGCGGAGGACGTTGCCGCGCAGGGCTGGAAGAACATCGTCATCGTCGGCCCGAACAACGCTTATGGCCATGGCATGGCGGAGGGGTTCAAGACCGAGTTCGAGAAGCTCGGCGGCAAGGTGGTCTCGACGCTGCTCTACACCGAGGGCCAGACCAGCTATCGCCGCGAGCTACAGCAGGCCGCCCAGTACAAGCCCGACGCCTTCATCTACTCCGCCTATGGCAAGGACGGGGCGCTGATCAACCGCGAGGCCTTCGAGCTCGGCGTCAACAAGACGCCGTGGTACGCGATCTACTTCTCCATGTGCACCGCCGACAGCAAGCCGGAATATGTGGTCGGCCAGTACGGCATGGACCTCAATTACATTGGCCCGGACGGCAAGTCCTATGAGGAAGCCTACAAGAAGAAGTACGGCGCCGACTTCAAGACTTCCTTCTCCGGCTATGGCTATGACGCGGTGAAGATCTTTGCCGCCGCCGCCAACAAGGCCGGCAGTGTCGAGCCGCAGGCGGTGAAGGCCGCGCTGATCGAGGTCGGCAAGGATTATCCGGGCGCCACCGGCACCATCACCTTCGATGCCGAGCGCCAGCGCAGCTACCAACCCTATCTCAAGCTGAAGAAAACAGAGACCGGCATGGACGTGCGCTGACCGTACCGTCTCCCGCCTCGCGGCCATGCCGCGAGGCCCTCCCTCCCGCGACGCGAGAGCCTCATGATCCCGATCATCATCGACATCGTGCTGCGCACCGGCGACATCGCGCTCGCCGCCGTGGCGCTCAGCGCCGGCTACTCGCTGGTGAAGTTCCCCAACATCGCGCTGATGCAATACGCGACCGTCGGGCCCTTCCTCGCCTATCTCTTCGCTTCCTGGGGCGCACCGCTCGTTGCCGCCGCGCTTGCGGCCTGCATCGCCGTCGGCCTCATCGCCGTGCTGCTCAACATCACCGTGTTCGATCGCCTCCTAAAGTCCGGCTCGGCCATCGCCATGATCGGCTCGCTGGCCGCGGGCATGCTGTTCACCGCCGCCCTTCTGGTGACCGCAGGCCCGGATTCCCGCCATTTCGACTTCCCCGTGGAGGCACCGCTCAATGTGTTCGGCAGCCCGGTGACGGGGCCCCAGCTCCTCGCGGTCGCCATCTCGCTCGCCGCTTTCGTGCTGCTCGCCGCGCTGCTGTTCCTCACCGATATCGGCCGCTGCATGCGGGCCACCGCGACGAACCCAGACCTCGCCCGCGCCACCGGCATCGACGCGAGGCTGGTCGTGCGGGTGATCATCTTCCTCTCCGGCGTGCTCGCGGCGCTCGGCGGCATCGGCATCGCCGTCAAGGGCGAGCTCAACATCCTCATGGGGCAGGACCTGATGCTGCCGGTCTTCGCCGCCGCCATTCTCGGCGGGCTCGGCAACCCGATGGGCGCGATCTTCGGCGCGCTGGTCATCGCCACGGCGGAAACCCTCGCCGCGACACTGAATTTCGGTCCCCTGATCGGCAAGGCCTTCCTGTTCATCCCGGCCAACTACATCACGGCGGCGTCTTTCTTGATCCTCGTGCTCGCCCTGCTGTTCCGGCCGCACGGCCTGTTCGTGAACGAGGTGAAGCGTGTCTGAATTCGCCCTCCATGTCGCCACCATCGCCGCGCTCTATGCGATGCTGGCGCTCAGCCTGAACTTGCAGGCAGGTTTTGCCGGGCTAATCAATTTCGGCCAGATCGCTCTGTTCGGCTGCGGCACCTATGGCGCGGCGCTCGCCTTCTCGCATGCTCTCGGGCCGCTCGCGGGCTTTGCCCTCGGCCTCGTGCTGGTGGTGCTGGTGGCGCTGCTCTTTGCGCGGCTCGGCCGCAATTTGGGCGCCGACTATTGGGGCATCGCGACGTTGTCGATCGGCGAGATCCTGCGTACCATCGCCACCAATGAGATAGACATCACCGGCGGCGCGCAGGGTATTGGCGGCATTCCCGCATTGTTCGACACCGGCTCGCCCCTTTCCGGCCGCCTCATTCTTTTCGCTGTCGTGCTGGCAGCACTCATTGCGACCTGGTTCGCTTTCCGCCGCCTCACCCAGAGCAAGTTCGGCCTGTCGCTGCGCCTGCTGCGCGAGGAACCCCAGCTCGCCGCCGCCTTCGGCTACGATCTCGATGGACTCCGCCGGCGCATCATGCTGGCGGCGGCATTGCCTGCGGCACTGTCCGGCTTCCTGTTCGCCCACTACCTCACCTTTGTCGGGCCGGACCAGCTCTTCGCCAGCGAGACCTTCGTCATCTGGACCATGGTGGTGGTCGGCGGACTCGGCAGCCATGCCGGCGCGGTGATCGGCGCCATCGTGGTGCAATGCCTGTTCGCGCTGGTGCCCTTCGCCAAGGATGCCTTCGGCCTGCCATCCGAGTTCGTCGCCGCCATGCGCCTCGTGCTGATCGGCGGCGGACTGATCGGCTTCCTGCTGCTGCGCCCACAGGGCCTCATCCCGGAAAGAATTGGAGGCGTGCGTGGCTGAGACCGTCCTCGACGCACGCGCCTTGCGCAAATCCTTCGGTGCGCATCTGGTGCTCGACGATGTCGACCTCGCCGTCGAGGCGGGCAGCATCGTCGGCCTGCTGGGCCCGAACGGTTCGGGCAAGAGCACGCTGCTCAACGTGCTGACCGGCTTCCTCGCCGCCGACGGCGGGCAGGTGTCCCTGCGCGGCAGCTCCGTCGGTGCGCTGCCGCCTTCCTCCATCGCTCGGCTGGGACTGGTCCGCACCTTTCAGCTGCCGCGTATGCCCTCCCGCATGAGCGTGCGCGAGGTGCTGCTGGCGGCGAACCGCGCGCAGGGCGGCCTGTTCGACGCGCTCGTCGGCCGGCCCACCGACACGGCCCGCACCGACGATCTGCTGGAGCAGCTCAAGCTCGCCCCCGTTGCGGACCAGCCGGCGAGCGCGATTTCCGGCGGACAGAAGAAGCTGCTCTCCATTGCCGCCGCGCTGGCCAACCGGCCGAGCGTGCTCTGCCTCGACGAACCGACCGCCGGCGTCCACCCCAGCCTGCGCGAGCACATCGTGGCGATGCTCAAGCGCGCCAATGCCGGGGGCGTGACGCTGCTTATCGTGGAGCACGACATGGGCTTCGTGCGCAATCTGTGTCGGCGCTGCGTGGTGCTCGACCGCGGCAAGCTGATTGCCGATTGCCCGCCGCGTGAGCTGACCGAGCATCCGCGCGTGGTCGAGGCCTATCTTGGCCGCAAGGTGGCCCGCCCCGTGGTGGAGGTGCCGGCATGAACGCGCCACTCGCCCTTGCCGGCCCGGCGCCGCGTCCGCTGGAAGGCATGATCGTCACGCAGGGCCTGCGCGCCGGCTATGGCGACGGGCCGGACATCCTTCACGGTATCGACCTCGCCGTGGCGTCGGGCGAGATCGTCACCATTCTCGGACCGAACGGTTGCGGCAAGTCGACCTTGCTCAAAACCATAGGCGGCTTCGTCGTGCCGCGCGCCGGGCAGGTGCTGATCGATGCGCGCGACACGACAAGCGTGCCGGCGCACCTGCGCGTGCGCGAGCACCATGTGGGCTTCGTGCCGCAGACCGACAATGTCTTCGCCACGCTCAGCGTTGCCGAGAACATATTGCTCGGCGCGCGCTTCCTGGTGGCGAGCCAGCGCCGTGAGCGCTTGGCGCAGATCATGAAGGCTTATCCATCCCTCGCGGCGAAGAAGGACCGGCGCGCGTCCGCCCTGTCCGGCGGCGAGCGGCAATTGCTGTCCATCGCCCGCGCCCTGATCGCCGATCCCGCCGTGCTGCTGCTCGACGAGCCTTCGGCCGGCCTGTCGCCGCTGATGATGGACGAGGTGTTCGACGAGATCGTGTGCATCCGCGACCGGACCGGCATGACCATCCTGATGGTCGAGCAGAACGCTGCGCAGGCGCTCGCCATTTCCGACCGCGCCTATGTGCTGGCCCTCGGCCGGGTCGCCATCGAGCAGCGAGCGTCGGAACTGCTGAACAATCCCGAACTCGCCGGGCTCTATCTCGGCGCGCATTGAGCAAGGGCAGATCGAGGACGACATGAGGATCATCGTGCTCGGTGGCGGCGTCGTCGGCGTCACCACCGCCTATCAGCTCCAGAAGGACGGCCACGAGGTCGTCCTTCTGGAGAAGAACCCGCAGGTCGCCGACGAGACGAGCTGGGGCAATGCCGGCATGATCGCGCCGGGCCATTCCTTCGTCTGGTCCTCGCCCAAGGCGCCGATGATCCTGCTGAAGTCGCTGTTCCTGAAGGATCAGGCGCTGCGCTTCCGGCTCTCCGCCGACCCGCGGCTCTATGCCTGGTCGTGGCGCTTCCTGTTGGAATGCACGGCGGACAAGGCGAAGCGCAACACGCTGCTGAAGCACCGCCTCGCCGCCTATTCGCAGGCGGTGCTGCGCGAGGTGATCGGCGCGGAAGACATTGCGCGGGAGGATCTGGCCTACGATCGCAACGACCGCGGCATCCTCTATTTCCACCGCAGCCAGCAGGCGCTCGACGCCGGCATTGCCAATATGAGGCTGCTGGAATCCGACGGCCAGCTCATCAAGGTGCTCGACCGCGACGAGGTGGTCGCCCTCGACCCGGCGCTCGGCCATGCCCGCGAAAAGATCGCCGGCGCCATCTGGTGCCCGACCGACGAGACCGGCGACCCCGCCAAGTTCACCCGCGCGCTCGCCGCCATCGTCGCCCGGCGCGGCGGCGAGATCCGCACGGGCACCGCCATAGTCGGGCTGGAGACCTCCGGCGACGCGGTGACGGGGGTGAGAACCGGCGCCGGCACGGTGAAGGGCGACGCCTATGTGCTCGCCATGGGCACGGCGAGCGCGGGCCTTGCGCGGACGGTGGGCATCGCGCTGCCGATCTATCCCATCAAGGGCTATTCGCTCACCATTCCCATCGGCGGCCAGCCCCGGCCCCCGGCCCTCGGCAGCGTCGACGAGCACAACCTGGTCGCCATCTCGCGCTTCGGCGACCGCATCCGCGTGACCGCCACCGCGGAATTTGCCGGCTATGACAAAAGCCACACGCCGTCCGACTTCGCCTTCATGAAGAGGGTGACGCAGGAGCTCTACCCCGAGGGCGCGGATTACGGGCGCGCCGAGATGTGGGCGGGCCTGCGCCCGATGACGCCGACCAACCTGCCGTTCTTCGGCCGTCGGCACCTCGGCAATCTCTATCTCAACACCGGCCACGGCCATATCGGCTGGACCATGTCGCACGGCTCGGCGCGCATCACCGCCGACCTCATCGCCGGCCGCGCGCCGGCCATCCCCGTGGACGGCCTCGTGGCCTGACAGGCCGGGCCGGGGCTGCCGGCGCGGCGAAACCCAAGGTGAGACCCAAGGTGAAACCAATGACGCTTTCAGCCTCCCCGTCGACGGCGGCAACCGGGCCGGTGGATCTTGGTGTCCTGCCCTCGGACATCGCCCCGCGCATCGGCGAGCGGGCCAATATCGGGCTGGTCGTGCTCGGCACCGACCAGACCATCGAATATGAGTTCCGCAACCTGCTCACGCCGCCGGGCGTCGCGCTCTACGAGACGCGGCTCCACAGCGATGTCGACATCACCCCCGAGACATTGCGCGCCATCGGCCCGCGGATCGCTCCCTCGACCGACCTCATCCTGCCCGGCCTGTCGCTCGACGTGGTGGCCTTCGGCTGCACCTCGGCGACCATGCTGCTCGGCGAGGACTATGTGTCCGGCGAGATCCGCAAGGTGCGCCCCGACGTCGCCTGCACCACCCCGGTCACCGGCGCGCTCGCCGCGCTCAGGGCCTTGAACGCCGGCCGCATCGCGATGCTCACCCCCTATTCGCCGCAGATCACGGCGGGGATGGCGGATTACTTCGCCTCGCGCGGCGTCGAAATCGGCGCTTACGCCACCTTCGACCGCCGCGACGACCGCGACGCGGCCTCCATCTCGGTCGACTCCATCGTCGCCGGAGCCGAGCATCTCGCCGAACGGACGCCCGGCATCGAGGCGATCTTCGTCTCCTGCACCAGCCTGCGTGTGGTCGAAGCCGTCGCGCGCATCGAGGCGCTCACCGGCCTGCCGGTCACCTCGTCCAATCATGCGATGGCCTGGCACGCGCTGCGCCTCGCCGGCATCGACGACGCCGTGGCCGGCGCCGGGCGGCTATTCGAACGCGTCCTCGCCTGAGCGACGCTGATTGTCTTCACATCAGAAAAGGAGAACAAAATGAACGACATCGTCCGTATTGAGCCAGGCCCGCGCATGAGCCAGGCGGTCATCCATGGCGGCCTCGCCTATCTCGCCGGCCAGGTCGCCCTCGATGCGCCCGGCGCCAGCGTGACCGAGCAGACGCAGTCCATCCTCGCGCGCATCGACACGCTGCTGGCAGCCGCGGGCACCGGCAAGGAGAGGCTGCTCACCGCTTCGATCTGGCTCGCCGGCATTGCAAGCTTCGCCGAGATGAACGCGGTGTGGGACGCCTGGGTCGCGCCCGGCGCCGCGCCGGCTCGCGCCACTGTGGAATCGAAGCTCGCGGCCCCGCAATTCACCGTCGAGATCGCGGTGGTGGCGGCGACCTGACCTTCCGCGACGACCGGCCGTGGACGCGCCCTTCCAGGTCCGAGGGTATCCCATCGCCATGCCTCCCACCACGGCCGGCCTCGTCCCCCCGTGCCTTCCTTGTCCGCCCATGGCCATCTCCTGCCGATCTGTCTCGTAAGGGGGCGACCTATCTGGCGGTGAAGATCTGCATTTCCGGCCCCACCGCCATCACTGCGCTACAGCTCCAATGCGCCCGCATGTGATGGGCAGCGCTGCTGCTTGGTGCGGTCGCCCTGGTCTGTGCCGGACGGGTGCCACGCCCATCGGTACGCGACCTCGGCACCTGCGCGGCGAGCGGCCGGCTGATGTGGGTTAACCGGCGACGGGTTGGCGACACTCGCCTCGCACCGTGGCGTGGCGAGTGACATCGTCATGGCCGTTCGGCGCCATCCCGCCGTGGAACTGCCTGCTCGAGCTGGTCATCGCCCGTACCGTGCCGTGGCGCGGGGTCGTGTTCGGCCTGGTGCTCGGCTTGTTCGGCCTCTTCCTCATCGTCGCGCCGACGCTCCCCGGCGCCCCCTAAGGCGGTCATCGAGCCGGGCGATGCCGAACTTGCCGCGCTCGTCCTGATCGGCGCGGGAGCGAGCTGGTCGCTCGGGACCATCGTGTAGCCCCCCACGGATGCGGTGCCTGCAGCCGGAATGGGCGGCCAGCTTCCAGATGCTCGCCGCCAGGGTGAGGGCGCATCCGCGCGGAACCGATAAGTGATAAGTGCTGACTGACGAATATTGACATTCGTTACTTATTGCGGCACGTTCCCTTCGCTGCGGGTGGCTCGGTGAACATGTGCCACGCCCCCGGACTTGCCGCCCGGCTCATCCGCAGCGCTGCAACTTTCCAACACATCGAGGGCGCCATGCGCGGAAGCTCATTGCTTTCCAGCTTCCTTCCGGTCATTGCCGTCACCGGGCTAGCCGCGGTGCTCGCCGGCTGTGGGCCGGCGGACAGTTCGCAGCCGGAGCCCGACAAGGTCAGGCCCGTGTTGGCCCGCCCGGTCGCCTTCGAGCCGCGCATCGGCGAGCGCAGCCTTGTCGGGATCATCCAGGCCCGGGTCGAAAGCGACCTCGGTTTCCGCGTTCAGGGCAAGGTTGCCAGGCGCCTCGTCAATGTGGGGGACGTGGTTCACCAGGGCGACGCGCTCGCCACCCTCGATGAGGTCGATCTCGGGCTCCAGGTCGAGCAGGCGGAAGCCGAGCGCGGTGCCGCACTCGCCGCACGCGAGCAGGCGGAAGCCGAATTCCGTCGCGCTGAACGATTGTCCAAGGATGGTTGGGCGACCGCCTCCACCCTCGATACGCGGCGCGCCGCCCTGGAAGAGGCGAAGGGCCGTCTCGCACGTGCCGAGCGCGCGCTCGACCTCGCCAGAAACGCATCGTCCTATGCCGTGCTGCGCGCCGATGCGGAGGGTGTCGTCACCTCGACCGCGGTCGAGCCGGGGCAGGTGGTGCAGCCGGGTTTCGCCGCTATTCGTCTCGCCCGTACGGCCGAGAAGGAAGCGGTTGTCGCTGTTCCGGAAACGTTCGTGGAACGTGCCCGCGCCTCGAAAGCCGTGGTCACGCTGTGGTCGGACCCGAATGCCCATTACGCAGCGACGCTGCGCGAGCTGTCGCCAGCCGCCGACCCGGCGACACGGACATATCTGGCGAAGTTCACCATGCCGACGGCGGGCGCCGACGTGCAACTGGGCATGACGGCGACCGTCACGCTGACCGAGCCGAACGCAGGTCGCGTCGTTCGCCTTCCGTTTACGGCGCTTGTCGATCAGGGCAAGGGCCCCTTCGTCTGGACGGTCGATCCAGCCGGAAAGCTCGCCGCCAAGCAGGTCACGGTTGCGGCCTATGAGGCGAAGGATGTGCTCGTGACCTCAGGCCTTGCCGACGGTGACCGGGTTGTCCTGATCGGTGCCCAGAAGCTCGACGCCGGCGTCGCCGTCCGTGCCGTCGACCGGTTCTCGTTCTGAGCGAGGCTATGACGTCCATGGATCGTTTCAACCTGTCGCGCTGGGCGGTCGAGCACCGTCCGCTCGTCCTGTTCCTGATCATCGCCATCGCGATCGCCGGGGCCGTGTCGTTCCAGCGGCTCGGACGTTCCGAGGACCCGAACTTTACCGTCAAGGTCGCGGTGCTGACCGCCGTGTGGCCGGGCGCGACCGCGCGGGAGATGCAGGACCAGGTCGCGGACCTGATCGAGAAGAAGCTTCAGGAGCTTCCGCATTTCGACAAGGTGCAGACCTATGTGAAGCCGTCCTTCACCGCGATGCAGATCACCTTTCGCGACGACACGCTGCCCGCGGAAGTCCCCGGCCTGTTCTACCAGATCCGCAAGAAGATGGATGACGTCCGTCCCTCGCTGCCGGCCGGCGTGATCGGTCCCAGCGTCAATGACGAGTATGGCGACGTCGACTCGATCCTCACCATGCTGACGGGCGACGGTGTGGATTATGCCCAGCTCAAGAAGGTCGCCGATGCGCTTCGCCAGCGGCTGCTCAAGGTGGCGGGTGTCGTCAAGGTGAACATCTATGGTGTGCAGCAGGAGCGCATCTTCGTCGAGTTCAGCCATGCCAAGCTGGCCACGCTCGGAGTGACGCCGCAGGCGATCTTCGATTCACTCGCCCGACAGAACGACGTCACGCCCGCCGGCACGGTGGAGACCGACACGCGCCGTATTCCTCTGCGGGTTACCGGAGCGCTCGACGGTGTCAAGGCGGTGGCGGAGACCCCGGTTGAATCGGGTGGGCGTACCTTCCGGCTGGGCGACATCGCCACCATCACGCGCGGCTTCGTCGACCCGCCGGACTTCCTCGTCCGCCAGCGCGGCCAACCGGCGCTGGGCGTCGGCGTGGTCATGGCGCGCGGCGCGAACATCCTGAAATTCGGCGAGGACGTCCTTGCCGAGACCCGCGCCTTCCAGGCGGAGGTGCCGCAGGGCGTTTCCTTCGAGCAGATCGCCGACCAGCCCGAGATCGTCGAGGAATCGATCTGGGAGTTCGAGCGCTCCTTCGTCGAGGCATTGGCGATCGTGCTCGGCGTCTCGTTCCTGTCCCTCGGGTGGCGCACGGGCATCGTGGTGGCGCTATCCGTGCCGCTGGTGCTCGCCGCGACCTTCGTCGTCATGTACGCGCTCGGCATGGACCTGCACCGCATCACCCTCGGCGCACTGATCATCGCGCTCGGGTTGCTGGTCGACGATGCCATCATCGCCGTGGAGATGATGGTCGTGAAGATGGAGCAGGGCTACGACCGCATGGCGGCAGCGGCCTTCGCCTGGACATCCACCGCCTTCCCGATGCTCACCGGGACCGCGGTCACCGTTGCGGGCTTCCTTCCCGTGGGTTTCGCGAAGTCCGCGGCGGGGGAATATGCCGGCGGCATCTTCTGGGTGGTCGGCATTGCACTCGCTGCCTCGTGGATCGTCGCCGTGGTATTCACGCCCTATCTTGGCGTCATGCTTCTGCCCTCGTCGCTCGCAAAGGCCGGTGCGCACGAAGACCACGACGCGATCTACCAGACCCGCCTCTATCGCGGTCTGCGCGCGGTGATCCGCGCCTGCGTGCGGTGGCGGATCACGACCGTCGCAATCACGGTCGCCATCTTCTTCACTTCCGTCGTCGGTTTCGGACTGGTCCAGCAGCAGTTCTTTCCGCTTTCCGAGCGCAAGGAGCTTTTCCTCCAGCTTCGCCTTCCCGAAGGATCCTCGATTAGCGCGACGACCCGTATCGTCAGTGAAGCGGAGAAACTGATCGGCCAGGCCGATCCCGATATCCAGACCTTCACCGCCTATGTCGGACAGGGCTCGCCCCGCTTCTGGCTGGGCCTGAACCCGACCTTGCCCAACGAGGCTTTCGCCGAAGTCGTGATCCTGACCCGGTCCATCGAGGGTCGCGAGCGGGTGAAGAAGCGGCTCGAAGCCGCCGTCGACTCCGGTGCCCTCGCCGGGGCGCGCGTGCGCGTCGACCGCTTCTCCTTCGGGCCGCCGGTCGGCTTTCCGGTACAGTTCCGCGTTATCGGGCCGGACCCGATGAAGGTGCGCGCGATCGCCTATCAGGTCCGCGATGCGCTGCGTGCCAATCCCGATGCGATCGACCCGCATCTCGACTGGAACGAGATGTCGCCATCGGTGCAGCTCGTGGTCGACCAGGAGCGCGCCCGCGCACTCGGGCTCAACGTTCAGGATGTATCGCAAACCCTGCAGACCCTGATCTCGGGTCTCACCGTCACCACGGTTCGGGACGGCGTCGAGCAGGTGGGCGTGGTGGCCCGCGCGACCGCCGACGAGAGGCTGGACCTCGGCCATGTCGGCGACCTGACGATCGTCGCCCGCAACGGCATCGCCGTGCCCCTGTCGCAGGTCGCCCGGCTCGACTATGTGCAGGAAGATCCGATCCTGTGGCGGCGCAACCGCGACACGGCGATCACCGTACGGGCCGATGTGGTCGACGGTGTCCAGCCCCCCGACGTGACGGCGCGGATCCTGCCGCTGCTGCAGCCGATCAAGGACGGTCTCGAGCCCGGCTACCGCATAGAGACCGGCGGCGCGGTCGAGGAATCGGAGAAGGCGAATGCCGCGCTGTTCGTCGTCTTCCCGATCATGTTCCTTGCCATGCTCACCTTGCTGATGCTCCAGCTGCAGAGCTTCTCGCGACTCGCTCTGGTGTTCGCGACAGCTCCGCTCGGGCTGATCGGAACCTCGGCGGGCCTGCTCATCGCCCAGAAGCCGTTCGGCTTTGTGGCCCTGCTCGGAGTGATCGCGCTCGCCGGGATGATCATGCGCAACACCGTGATCCTCGTCGACCAGATCGAGAGCGACGTCGCCTCGGGCTCCCACACGCGCGGAGAGGCCATCATCGAGGCGACCGTCCGGCGGGCACGGCCGGTGGTGCTGACGGCGCTGGCCGCGATCCTCGCGATGATCCCGCTTTCGTCGAGCGCGTTCTGGAGCCCGATGGCGGTCACGATCATGGGCGGACTGTTTGTCGCGACCTTCTTGACCATCCTGTTCCTGCCCGCGCTCTACGCACTCTGCTTTCGAAACTCGCTCAACGAGCGCGGCCTGCCGGCCGCACACATGGGAGGGGATGCCGCGGCAGGCACGCATCCGGCTCTGGCTGTTGAAGGACAACGCTAGGACATGTCCCTCATGGCTGTTTGGGAGTAGACTGAATGGACCATTCATCGAGTGCCGCCGCCCGAATGACCGTTCAGTCCCAGAGCTCCAGCCGCCGTCAGGACGGCTCGGAGGGGCAGCGCGAGATTCTCGCCGCCGCGCAGAAGCTGTTCACGACGATCGGCTACCGTAAGACCACGGTGGCCGATATCGCGGCCGAGCTCGGCATGAGCCCTGCCAATGTTTACCGCTTCTTCGACAGCAAGAAATCGATCAATGAAGGGGTCGCCGAGCTTCTGCTCGACGGGATCGTGGCCGATCTGGCAGTGATCGCGGCGTCCACGGCGCGCCCTTCGACGCGGCTTGCCGAATTCCTTCGGACACTGGCGCGGCTCAGCGACGAGCGCTTCATGACCAATAGCCGTGTGAACGACATGGTCGAGGACGCGATGACGGAGAGCTGGAGCGTCTGCGTGCGCTATGCCGAGCGTGTCCAGGCGATGGTCGCGCGCATCGTCGAGGACGGCCGGGTTTCAGGCGAGTTCAGTATCGAGGACGCGGCGATCGGCGCGGGTTGCGTGAAGGTGGCGATGACCTGTTTCATGCATCCCACCATGATGGCGCTCAGCACAGATTTCGACAGGCCCGGGATCGAGGAGGTCATCGCCTTCATACTGCGCGGCCTCGGTCAAAAGGCGGCGGGCTGAAGCGCGCGTCGGTCGGCACGGCGCCCGATCCAGGACGGCGCCTGTCTTGCCATGATGATGCCTGTCCTGCTCATGCGTCCGCTTCGCGGCGCCGTGCACCGTTTCATCGATGCCGTGCGCGGCAGAATCTCTCTCGAGAGGGAGGCGTACGCGCTCAGACCGTGCCGCGCAGCTGCGCCACCAGCGCCTCGATGGCGAGCTCGTAGCCCATCGGGCCGGCGCCGATGATGCAGCCGGTCACCGCGGCCGAGAGCGGCGAGAAATGCCGCAGCTTCTCGCGCTTGAACACGTTGCTCACATGCACCTGGAACGCCGGCTTGCCGAGCGCCGACAGGGCGTCGAGGATGCCGATCGAGCCATAGGACAGGCTGGCGGCGTTGATGATGATGCCGTCCGCCTCGGTGCGCGCCTCCTGGAGCCAGTCGATCAGCACGCCCTCATGGTTGGACTGGCGGAAGCGCAGCGTGGCGCCGAGGCCGGCCGCCTTCGCCTCGCAGCGCGCGCCGATGTCGGCCAGCGTCAGGCTGCCATAGGGGCCGGTGGGGTCGAGCCCATAGAGATTGGCGTTGGGGCCGTTGACGACGTCGATACGCAGGGCGGTCACGGGCAGGCTCCGCAGGGGGACGAGACTTCGGGATGCAGGCTTGGAACAGGGGAGGGGCGCGGGCCGGGCGCCCGCGCCGCCTTTCGCTCGGGAGGCGGACGCGATGGGGTCAGGCGACGTGCTCGCGCGGGCGCGTCGCCGCCATGGACGGGCGCTCGTCGAAGGCGGCGAACCATGCCGTCGCCTGCGGCCGGCCCTCGCGCCAGTTGAGGTGCGCATAGCGGAAGTCGAGATAGCCGAGCGCGCAGCCCAGCGTGATCGTGCCGATCGTCACCGTGTCCGGCAGCTCCGGCGCCAGCGCCTCGATGCGGTCGAGCGCGCCGGCGATCTTGGCGAGTTGCGCCTTCGTCCAGTCCGGCCAGCGCAGATCCGCCGGGCGCGGCACCGTCTCGTAGCGGTTGGCGATGGCGGCATCGAGCAGCCCGTCGCCGAGCGCCTGCTGGGTCAGCGCCGCCCAGCGCGCCGGGCCGGCGGGCGGGAACAGCGCGGTGTCGCCGGCGGTGGCGGCGAGGTACTCGCAGATCACCGGGCTATCGAACAGCACGCTGCCGTCGTCGAGCACCAGCGCCGGGATCTTGCCGAGCGGGTTGAGGTCGACCAGCGCCGGGTCGCGGGTGAGCGGGCTCGCCGGGTTGAACTCGACTTCCAGCTTGCCGGCGAGGCCGGTCTCGTGGGCGACCGCCATCACCTTGCGGACGAAGGGCGAGGTCGGAGCATAGATCAGCTTCACGGTATCTGGTCCTCCGCGCCGATGGCGGCCAGACCCGCCCGCGCCACTTCCACGTCCTCGGCGCCCTTGCCGGAGCCCACCCCGATGGCGCCGACGCACTGGCCGTCGATGATGATCGGCAGGCCGCCTTCGAGATTGGTCAGCCGCTGGCCGGCGGCGAGCGACAGCTTCACCTCGTCCTTGGGGTTCAGCCGCGAGGAGGGCTGGCGATGCGAGGCGGCGGTGACCGCCTTGGACATCGAGGTCTCGCGGGACAAGAGCTTGGCGCCGTCCATGCGGATATAGGCGAGGAGGTTGCCCCCCTCGTCGACGATGGTGATGTTCTGCGGCACGCCGAGTTCGGTCGCTTTGGCGAGCGCACCATGCAGCGCCTTCAACGCGCCGTCATGGGTCAGCTTGAGGGCAGGGCGGGTGACCGACATGGCAGCCTCACTCATCGCCCGGCACGCCGTAGGACGGCGCGGTGGACGGGTCGAGGGCGCGGGTGACATAGGCTTCGAGCTGCGGCTTCCACAGCTCCCACAGCGCCGCCAGCTCGGCCATGACATCGCCGTCCGACCAGTCGATGCGCAGATCGGCGACCGGCCAGGCCACCTTGTCGACGATCAGCATGCCGACCGAGTGCACCGGGCCTTCCTCGCCGCCGGCCTTCACCGCCGCCTGCATGGCGGCGACCAGCCGGTCGCCGAGATCGGCGTCGGGCATCGACAGGAAGCTGTCGACCATCGCCTGCGGCACCGCCTTCGAGGACAGGAGGTTGCCCGCCGCCGCCACGTCGGGGGCAAAGGCGATGGTGTGGGTGCCGAGCGTCTTCACGCCGGAATGGCCGGCCGACCGGCCGGTCTTGCCCAGCACCACCACCTGCCGGTAGTCGAAATGCGGTGCCTCTTCCTTGAAGCGGGCCATCACCTCGTCGGCGGAAAGACCCTGTGCCAGGAGGTCGAGGCCCTTGGGGCCGAGCGTCGGGTCGGTGATGTTCTGCGTCGCCACCACGCCGACGCCGGCGCGGGCATGGGCGCAGCGCGCCGCCACCGCCGGCGAGGAGGACGACACCGCGATGCCGAAGCGCCCGGTGCGGGCGCAGCGGGCGGAGATGGAGAAGGTCACGTCGGCGCCTTTCAAAGCATTTTCAAGCGAAGTGGGTACCGGCTCGCGTGAAGAAAATGCGGTAAAACAAAAGGTTGCTGCATTTTCGTGGTTCAGGGAAACGCGGAAATACAGCAGCTCAGGCGGCGTCGGGGATGACGGCGGTCACTTCGATCTCGACCAGCCATTCCGGCCGGGCGAGCGCCGGCACCACGAGGCCGGTGGAGCAGGGGAATACGCCGGCCAGCCACTTGCCCATCTCCAGATAGACGGCTTCACGGTAGCGGATGTCGGTGACGTAGACGACGATGCGGCAGATATGGCTCATGTCGCTGCCGGCTTCCTCCAGCAGCAGCTTGATGTTGGCCATCGCCTTCTCGGTCTGCTTGCCGGCATCGCCGACATGGAGGCTCTCGCGGGTGTCGAGATCCTGCGCCACCTGCCCGCGCAGGAACACCATGGTGCCCCGAGCCACCACGCCCTGCGACAGGTCGTTGTTCAGCTTCTGCTCGGGATAGGTTTCCTTGGTGTTGAACGGGCGGATGCGGGTGTGCACGACCATGGGAGTGACCTCGTTGGGAGTTCAGAACAGCGGATCGGAAGGGGTGTCGCCGAGCGTCAGCGCCAGGCGATGCATCAGGTGTTCGGCGCGGGCGAGTTCGTCGAGGCCGATCCATTCGTCGGCCTTGTGCGCGCGGGCGATGTCGCCCGGGCCGCACACCAGCGTCGCAATGCCGGCCTCGTCATAGAGCCCGGCCTCGGTGCCATAGGCCAGCGTGATCGGCGCCTCGTTGGAGCCGGCGAGCCGGGAGAGCCTGGCGGCGGCCGGCAGATCTGCCGGGGTGTCGAGGCCGGGATAGGCGCTGATCGGTTCGACCGTGATGTCGGCCTCGGGCGCCTGCGCCTTCAGGTTTGCGCGCACCTCGGCGACGAGCGCGTCGATGCGGGCCTTGATGGTGGCGGCGTCGGCACCGGGAATGGTGCGCACCTCATAGTCGAGCACCGCGCGATCGGGGACGAGGTTCAGCGCCGTGCCGCCATGCAGCGCGCCGACATGCACGGTGGTGTAGGGCGGCTCGAAGGCGTCGTCGGTGATCGTGGTGAGCGAGGCGCCGATCGCCTCCAACCCGACGACGATCTTGGCGGCGGCGTTCACTGCATTGGCGGCGCGATGGGGCAGGGCGGAATGCCCGCCCTTGCCGGTGATGATGAGGCGGTTGGCGAACTTGCCCTTGTGCGCCCGCGCCACCTTGAGCGAGCTCGGCTCGCCGACGAGGCACAGCATTGGGGGCACCGCGAGCGCGGCGGTGGCGGCGACGAGATCGGGCGCGCCGGCGCAGCCGACCTCCTCGTCATAGGAGAAGCACAGATGCACCGGGCGCTGCGTGGCGTGGCGCACGAAGTCCGGCACCGCCGCCAGCACGGTGGCGAGGAAGCCCTTCATGTCGGAGGAGCCGCGCCCATAGAGCTTGCCGTCGCGGATCGTCGCGGTGAAGGGCGGGCTCGACCAGTCCTGTCCCTCCACCGGCACCACGTCGGTATGGGCGGAGAGCGCGAGGCCGGGGGCATCGGCCGGGCCGATGGTGGCGAGCAGCGAGGCCTTGTCGCCGCCGGCGTTGTAGAGACGCCGGCTGGTGACGCCGTGTTCGGCGAGATAAGCCTCGATGTAGTCGACGACCGGCAGGTTGGAGACGGCACTGATCGAGGGAAACGCGATCAGGTCGGCCAGAAGACGCAGAAGCCCGGCCGAGGGCTCGGCGCCCTCCGCTGCGGTCCCGCTACGCAACGCCCCCACGCTCATGCCTTACGCGACCTCGAGCTTGTGGTAGCCGCGGTTGGAATAGACCAGCGGCTTGGTCTCGAAGCTTTCCAGCGCCACCACCTCGCCGGCGATGATGTGGTGGGTGCCGAACTCGAACACGCTGGCGATCTTGCAGTCGAAGCGGCACAGGGCACCCGGCAGCACCGGCGCGCCGGTATGGAGGGCGTCCCATTCCGCCACCGCGAAACGATCCTCGCGCAGCTCCGGGATCAGGCCGGCAAAGCTGTCGGCCACCCGGTGCTGGTCATGGGCGAGGATGTTGGCGGCGAACACGCCGTTGCTCAGCAGCGTCGACAGGATGCGGCTGCCCTTGTGCAGGCAGAACAGCACCGAGGGCGGCTCCATCGACAGCGAGCACAGCGAGGAGACGGTGACGCCGCCCCGTCCGGCTTCGCCGTCGGTGGTCACGACGGTCACGCCGGAGGCGGTACGCCCCATGGCAGCGCGAAAATCGGCCTGACTGAAGAGGGCGGCGTCGATCTGGCTCATTTTCCGGTACCCATCACCTTGTCCGACAGGCCGGCCGCCTTGCGCACGAAGTCGAGCGGGCCGGAGAAGTCGAAGCTGTTGTAGACGGCGTTCAGGTGGTTGAAGTGCGGCGCCTGCGCGAACTGCACGAAGGTCAGCCGGTGGCCGGCATAGTCGGAGTTGAGCAGGTCGCGGGCGAAGGCCAGCAGCTTGCGGCGGTCCTCGCTCTCCCACTGCTTGTTCAGCGAGTAGAACTTCTTCAGCCAGTCGCCCGAGCCCTCGGCCTCGAAGGCGGCGGCGTTCGGGGTGACGCAGATCTGGCCGCCGCACAGTTCGCGGGCGATGTGCATCATCGCCGGCAGGCCGCTGCAGGCATGGACGCGGCCGGCATAGAGCATCGACTGGTTGGGCATCAGAAGCCCGCCGGGGCTCTTCTCGGCCAGCGTGATCGCGGCGGTGAGATGCGCGTTGATGCCCTCGCGGTAGACCACGAGGTCGGCGAGCTTCTCACGCACCGACTGCAGCTTGTCGAGGCCGGTCTGCTTGGCGTTCCACATCGCCGCGCCGATCATCATGTCGGCGACGTAAAGCAGGCGGTGCACATAGGGGAAGGCGGAGTAGCGGTGCAGCGTGGCGCGGATGAACTGCGCCGCCTTGGTGTGCCGGTAGAAGAACACGTTCTCCCACGGGATCAGCACGTTGTCGAAGATCACCAGCGATTCGACCTCGTCGAACTTGTTGGCGAGCGGGTAGTCCTTCGGGTTGTTGCGCCCGGCAAAGGAGGAGCGGCAGATCTGCCGCACGCCCGGCGCGCCCATGTCGATGATGCCGCCCACCGCGTAGTCGGACAGCGTCTCGTTGGTCCAGGCGCCGACGGTCGGCTTCAGGAAGGCCTGGTCGGCATAGGCGGCGGCGGTCTCGTATTTGGCGCCGCGGATGACGATGCCGGCATCGGTCTCCTTGACCACATGCACCATCATGTCGGGGTCCTGCTCCTGCGGCGGCAGGGAACGGTCGCCCTTGGGGTCGGTGTTGGCCGAGATGTGGAAGATGTCGTTCTCGAAGATGTTCTGCACGTGCCGGTCGACATTGTCGGCGAAGCGCGGGTCGAACTCGGCGAGCACGTCGCGCCCGTCGATCAGCGACCACACCTCGCCGATGGTCTCGTCGCCGACGCGGGTGACCACGCCGCCAATGTCCTGCATCACCGCGTCGACGGCCTCGACCTTGTCGGTCCAGTCCTTGGTGTCACGCGGCGGCTTGTAGAAGATGGTGTTGCGCTTGTTGTCCTCGACGTAGGTCAGGCGGTCCTGGTACTTCGCCTCATGGGCCATGTCGTACATGCGGGCCCGAACGTCGACGATCGGCTTGAAGGCCGGGTGCTGGGTGACGTCCTTCACCCGCTCGCCGTCCATCCAGACCTCACGGCCGTCCTGAAGTCCCTCACGATACTGGTCGCCGGTACGGATCATGATTCCATCCTTATTCCTGTGAGGAAATATTGCGTCGCGGCGATAGATCGGTAAAATATTATCATTCATTTTTTGGGATAAAAAAATCCGATGCGGAAAGGCCGAGGCGAGTGAACCGATGCGAGTGAACCCATGAACGTCTCGCTCCGGGCCCTGCGCTACGTCGTGGCGACCGCCGACTTCGGCAATCTGACCGAGGCGGCGAAGTTCCTGAACGTGTCGCAGCCCTCGATCTCGGCGGCGGTGGCGCAGTTCGAGGCCGAATGCGGCGTGCAGATCTTCGTGCGCCACCACGCCAAGGGCGTCACCACCACCATTGCCGGCACCCGCATCATCAACGAGGCGCGGCTCTTGCTTAACCACGCCCGCGACTTCGGCCAGAACGCCCGGGCGATGGCCGACGAGGTGCGCGGCGAGATCACGGTGGGCTGCTTCTGGACGCTGGCCACCCATTTCATGCCGAGCCTGCTGTCCGACTTTGCCGAAAGCCATCCCGGCATCTCGGTCAGCCTCGACGAGGGCGACCAGGCGCAGATCCTCGACGCCATCATCTCCGGCCGCACCGAGCTCGCCTTTTCCTATGAATTCGCCGTGCCAGAAGAGGTGGTGGCCGAGCCGCTGGCCGAGCTGCCGCCCTATGTGGTGCTGCATCCCGATCATCCGCTCGCCCAGCGCGACAACGTCCGCCTCGCCGACCTCAAGGACGAGCCCTTCATCCTGCTCGACCTGCCGCATTCGCGCGACTATTTCCTCGGCCTGTTCCGCGCGGTGGGCATCGAGCCGCGCATCGCCTTCCGCTCCAAGGCCTATGAGCTGACACGCGGCCTGGTCGGCCACGGGCGCGGCTATACCATCCAGAACGTCATGCCGCGCACCCAGACCACGCATGATGGCGGCCGGGTGGCGGCGGTGCCGCTGGTGGAGCGGCTGGAGCCGGTGCATCTCGTCAGCCTGCGGTTGCGGCGGCAGGCGCCGCGTCCGGCGGTGGAGGTGTTCGCCCGCCATTTGAAGGAATCGTTCTCGCCCGGCGGGGTGTTCGCCCCCGGCACGCTGTCGCCGCAGGTGACCATACGCTGAGTCCTCCGGCGGGCGCCGCAACGGCCGGGAACGGGGGCGGTCGTCGTTCCCCGACACCTTCCTCTCCCCTTGGGGAGAGGTGTGCGCTGGTACCTCCGCCTCCATAACCGCGCCCTATGCAATCCATCGGCAAACTGTTGCCATGGCGTCCGCTTCCCCCGATTGCCGGGGCGTAACGACGCTCGTTAGTCTCCGGCCTCTTTGGCAGAGGGGGAGCGTCGCCGGCGGGTCCGGCGGCGTGGGAGTGCATCATGTCGCTGAAAGTCCTGACCATGTCCGACTACGTCGTCACGCCGTGGAAGAACGGCGGCGGCGTCACCAGCGACGTGTTCCTGTTCCCCGAGGGGGCGACGCATGAAAGCTTCGACATCCGCCTCAGCCTGGCGCCTATCGTCGCTGAGGGCGCCTTCTCCTCCTTCCCCGGC
Organism: Ancylobacter sonchi; assembly: GCF_018390695.1. GTDB lineage: Bacteria > Pseudomonadota > Alphaproteobacteria > Rhizobiales > Xanthobacteraceae > Ancylobacter > Ancylobacter sonchi. The sequence goes on from NZ_JAHBGF010000046.1 coordinate 385,270, forward strand.
ATCGACCGCCACATCACCCGCCTCAGCGCCGCCCCGCTCGGCCTCGTCTTCGGCCGCGAGACCCGCGAGCTGAAGCGGCTGGAGCCGCTCTATTTCGACAGTGTGCTGCAGCCGCGCTCGGTGCTGCCGGACGGGCCGGCTGAGGTGCTCAACGTGATGACGCGGCGCGGGCGCTGGAACGCGCAGGTCATGCCGGTCGCCGGAGCCAACGAGCCGCTGCTGGCGGTGCCCGATGGCGGGCTCGTGGTGCTGCATGCGGTCTCCGGCGCCTGGCAGGTCGGCGACCGGGTGGGCTCGGTGATCGTGCGTCCGGGCGAGACGCTGATCGCCCGCGAGGAGACGACGCTGCGTGCCTCCTCGCAGCGTGATGGCGAGGCGATCGTCGCCTTCCTGTCGCCGACCCGGCGCCAGGATAGCTAGATTTATTTTTCCAATCTTGGGTAACAATAAAAAGTATTTTTCTATTTAGCTCGCAACCGCAACATTTCCTGTCAGGAAAAACACCGACGGGAATTGCATTCGATGCAGCGCTTCGCCGACTCTGCACGCCTCAACAAGGAGGCCCCGTAATGGGACGCGATGCCCTCGTCTTCTACAGCCCCGTCGACAGCGCCGAGGAATGGCGCGCGGCGATGGCCGCCGAACTGCCCGATCTCGATTTCCGCGTCGACCCCGAGGTCGGCGATCCGTCCGAGGTCCACTATGTCCTCGCCTGGACACCGCCGGATGGTTTCTTCGCCCGCTTCCCGAATCTGAAGCTGGTCACCAATCTCGGTGCCGGCGTCGATCGGCTGGTCAATCGCGACGACCTGGTGCCGGTGCATTTCTCGCGCCTGAACGACACCGGCATGACGGCGATGATGACCAGCTACGTCGTCTTCGCCGTCACCCGCTACGCCCGCGACATGCACGTCTTCGAGCGCGCCAAGCGGCGCGGCGAGTGGGAATATGTGCATCCGCGCCCGCTCGCCGACATCAAGGTCGCCGTGCTCGGCCTCGGCGAGCTCGGCGGTCCCGCCGCCGCCATGCTGGCGCAGATGGGCTATGCCGTCTCCGGCTGGTCGCGCTCGCTGAAGTCCATCCCCGGCGTGCGCTCGCTCACCGGCCGCGAGGGTCTGGAAACCATCCTCCGGGAAAGCGAGATCGTCGTCAGCCTCATCCCGCTGACCAAGGAATCGCGCGGCTTGCTCGGTGCCGCCGAACTCGCCTTGATGCCGAAGGGCGCCAAGTTCATCAACGCCTCGCGCGGGCCGGTGGTCGACGAGGACGCGCTCGTCGCCGCGCTCACCTCCGGCACCCTGGCCGAGGCGACGCTCGACGTCTTCAATGTCGAGCCGCTGCCCACCGGCCATCCGCTCTGGGCGCTCGACAACGTGTTGATCACCCCGCACATGGCCAGCATCACCGTGCCGGCGCTCGCCGCCCGCGACGTCGCCGAGAGCATTCGCCGCGTGCGCGCCGGCCAGCCGCCGCTGCATGAGATCGATCCCGCCCGCGGCTACTAGCTCGCGGGCAGGCGGCTCGCGGCCAACGATGTCGCGGCCGGAAATTCCGGCGGGTCATGCCGCCCAATGAAGAGAGGTGGAACTATGAAGAAGCTTGCTTTCGCGCTTGGCGCGCTGGCTGTGATGGCCTCGGCCACCGTTGCCTCGGCCCAGGAGAAGCTGGTCATCAGCACCTGGGGCGGCAACTGGAAGGAAGGCGTCGCCATCGTCGGCAAGGAATTCACCAAGCGCACCGGCGTCGAGGTGGAGTACATCACCGGCGGCACGCTGGACCGTCTGGCCAAGGCCAAGGTCGCCCGCGACAACCCGGAATCCGACCTCGTCAACACCACCGCCCATGTCGGCTATCTCTATTATTCCGACGGGCTGATGGAGAAGCTCGACTGGTCGAAGATCCCGAACGCCGCCAAGCTCTACCCGATGGCGAAGCGCTCGGACTACACCGTCGCCGACTATGTCTACGTCTACACGCCGGCCTTCCGTAAGGACCTGATGCCGAAGGACTTCAAGATCACCAGCTGGGAAGACCTGTGGAGCCCGGCGGTCGCCGGCAAGCTCGGCCTGCCCGACTTCGATCCGAGCCACGTCATCATCGCCGCCACCAAGCTCGCCGGCGTGAAGCCGGAGGAGTGGGACAAGGTGAAGCCGAAGCTGCTCGAGCTGAAGAAGAGCATCAAGGCCTTCTACCAGTCGGATGCCACCAGCCAGAACCTGATGCGCACCGGCGAGACGCCGGTCCAGGTGCTCTTGAACATCAACGGCTACCACCTTGAGAAGCTCGGCATGGATGTCGAGATCGACGTGCCGAAGGAAGGCGCCGTCGCCGGTACCGACGTGTGGGGCATCAACGCCAACTCCAAGAAGAAGGCGCTGGCCGAGCAGTTCCTCAACATCGCGCTCGAGCCGGCGATGCTCGCCCAGCTGTGCAACTTCCACAAGTGCTCGCCGATGACCTCGGAGGCGAAGCTCGATCCGGAAATCGCCAAGCTGCCGGGCATCTTCACCAGCCAGGAAGCCATCGAGAAGGGCGCCATCGTCCTCGACGACAAGACCTATGCCACCCTGCTGCCGCAGTGGAAGGCGTGGTTCACCGAGAACATGATGCACTGAGACGCGGAGAGGGCGGTCGACGGCCTCGCGCTGCCGGCTGTTCCGTTCCACCTGCTTTCCGGACACCGGCGACGCCTGGGAGCCGGGCGAGTTCTCCGGTGTTGACGTGATCCCGGATTCGCCTTCGGTTGTCCGGGATGGCGCTCTTCCCCCCTCTCCCCAATGGGGCGAGGGGGCGTGCCGCCCGTTCACCGTTATCCGTCGCCTGAACCCCAGCCCCCAAGGCCCGATGCTCGCTAGACGCCCCTTCTTCATCACCTTCCTGGCGCCGGCGGTACTCACCGCGGTGATCCTGGCCGCCGCCATCTTCGAGGTGCTGCAATACAGCGTGCGCGAGTTCATCCCGGGCTCGCTGAATGTGGGCGGTTTCACGCTCGCCAATTTCGCCGCGCTCAACAAGCCGATCTACTGGTGGGTGCTGGCCGACACGTTTTTCATCAGCCTGCTCACCGCGATCTTCTCGCTGCTCGCCTCCTATCCGGTTGCCTATGCGCTGGTGCGGGCAAAGAAGGACTGGGTGCGCTCGGCGCTGGTCTCGCTTTCCATCACCCCTTTGTTCACCGGCGAGATCGTGCGCACCTTCTCCTGGATGCTCACGCTGGGCACCGATGGCTTCATCAACTCGATGCTGCGCAAGCTCGGCGTGATCGATATGCCGATCCAGCTGATGTACACCCGCTTCGGCGTGGTGGTGGCGCTGGTGCAGTTCTCCATGCCGGTGATGATCATCCTGCTCGCCACCGCCATCGCCCATGTCGACCGCGACTGCGAGAAGGCCGCCGCCAATCTCGGTGCCTCGCCCTCGGCGGTGTTCTGGCGCATCACCCTGCCGCTCACCGTGCCGGGCATCCTGTCGGGCATCGTGGTGGTGTTCGCCTGGACCATGAGCGCCTTCTCCACCCCGCAGCTCATCGGCGGCGGCAAGATCCTGATGATTTCCAATCTCGCCTATCTGCAGGGCTTCTCGGTGCTCAACCTGCCTTTCGCGGCGACGCTGAGCCTGGTCGCTCTCGTCTGCGCCCTCGGCAGCCTCGCGCTGATGAAGGGCGTCACCAGCCGCATCGAGCGGCGCCTCGCGGTCAATTGAGGAGGGAGCGATGCGGTCTTTCGCCTTCTGGAGCCTCGTGGTCGCGCTGCTGACCTATATGACGCTGCCGACCATCGTGGTGCTGATGACCTCGGTGAATCCCACCGAGATCCTCGCCTTCCCGCCGCAGGGCGTCTCGTTCGACTGGTACGCCAAGGCGGTCACCTATCCGGACTTCCAGGTCGCCTTCAGGAACGGGCTGATCGTCACCGCCTGCGCCTCGACGCTGGCGCTGATCGTCGGCTCGGCCTTCGCCTGGCTGATCCACCATTACGAGTTCCGCGGCCGCGGCCTTTTGGAAGGCGTGCTGTGGTCGCCGCTGATCATCCCGCACTTCACCCTCGGCTTCGGCTTCCTGCTGCTCGGCGGCGCTTTCCGCCTGCAGCAGGGCTATGTGATGATCGTGCTGGCGCACATGGTGCTGGTCATGCCGTTCGTCACCCGCGCGGTGCATGTCAGCCTCGGCAATATCGATCCGGCGCTGGCCCGCGCCGCCGCCAATCTCGGCGCCTCGCCGTTCCAGGTGCTGACGCGGATCACCCTGCCGCTGGTGGTGCCGGGCATGGCGGGCGGCTGGCTGATCGCCGCGGTGCTGTCGCTCACCGAGTTCACCGCCTCGCTCTATGTCACCGGCTCGCGCACCCAGACGCTGCCGGTCGCCATGTACAACTACATCCGCGAATATGCCGATCCCACCGTGTCGGCGGTCTCGGCGCTGCTCATCATCGCCACCACGCTGATCATGCTGGTGGCGGACCGGACGATCGGTCTGCGCCGCGTCCTCGCCATCGACACGCACTGACCTTGCCGGAGATGCCTGCCTTGCCGGAGACGCCTGATCCCATGACCGCCACGCCCACCCAGGAAGCGAGCCGCCCCATCACGTCGCAGGAAGCCGGCAGCGCCGTCGATATCGTGCGGGTGCGCAAGGATTTCGGCTCGGCGGTTGGCGTCGCCGACGTGTCGCTGACGATTCGCAAGGGCGAGTTCGTCACCCTGCTCGGGCCCTCGGGCTGCGGCAAGTCGACCCTGCTCGGCATGATCGCCGGCTTCGTCACGCCGACGGCCGGCAAGATCGTCGTCGATGGCGCCGACATCACCGATCTCGAGCCCTACCGGCGCGACATCGGGATGGTGTTCCAGTCCTATGCGCTGTTCCCGCATATGAACGTCCACGACAACATCGCCTTCGGCCTGAAGATGCGCAAACTGCCCGCCGCGCAGATCGAGGCGGAGGTCCGCCGCGCCATCTCCATGATGAAGCTCGACGGCTTCGAGAACCGCCGCGTGCGCCAGCTCTCCGGCGGCCAGCAGCAGCGCGTGGCGCTGGCCCGCGCCATCGTCATCCGCCCGAAGGTGCTGTTGCTCGACGAGCCGCTCTCGGCGCTCGACAAGAACCTGCGCGCGCAGATGCAGGTCGAGCTGTCCGAGCTGCACCGCAAGACCGGGCTCACCACCATCTTCGTCACCCACGACCAGGGCGAGGCGCTGTCGCTCTCCGATCGCATCGTGGTGATGAACAAGGGCTCGGTGCAGCAGGTGGCGGCGCCGGTCGAGCTCTACCGCCGGCCGGCCAACGGTTTCGTCGCCTCCTTCATCGGCGAGATCAACGCTCTGCCGCCCGGCCGCTGCGAGGTGAAGGACGGCACCGCCTCGCTGGTGCTGCCCGGAATCGGCCCGCTGGCGTTCCCCGCGACGCCCGCCGCCGGCTTCGCGCCGGGCCGGCAGGTGCGCGCCTTCCTGCGGCCGGAGCATGTGCGCCCGGCGTCCGCCGGCGAGGCCGGGCCGAACATCGTCACCGGCACGGTGGAGGCGCACATCTATCAGGGCTCGCACACCATCACCCGCGTGGTGGTGGAGGGCATCGGCCTGATCGAGACCCGCGTCACCGGTGCCGACATCGTGGCTTCCGCCCCGGTCGGCACGCCGCTGGCGCTGGCCTTCGATCTCGGCGAGGCGGTGCTGCTCGACGCCGGCGAGTAGAGCGTTTTCGAGCGAAGCGGAATCCGGTTTGCGTGAAGAAAACGCGTCCGAACAAGACTCGAGAGCACTTCCGGTGAACCGGGAGTGCTCCAGCGCCGCGCCGGGGGCGCGTCAGTTGAGCGCGGCTTCCGCCGGCTGCGGCCGGTGGAAGTAGTAGCCCTGGTACTTCGCGACGCCGAGTTCGCGCAGCTTGCGCAACTGGGTGTCGTTCTCCACCCCTTCGGCGACCAGTTCGAGGTCGAGCGAATGGGCGATGGAGATCGCCGCCTTCATCAGCGCCTCGTCGATGGGGTCGACCAGCAGGTCGCGCGTCACCCGCCAGTCGATCTTGATGCCGTCGACCGGCAGCTGCTTGAGCGCGTCGAACGAGTTGTAGCCATTGCCGAAATCGTCGAGATAGATCCGGATGCCACGCTGGCGCAGCCGGGTGAGGAAGCCGGTGATCTCGCTCAGGCTGTGAATGGCCTCGGTCTCGGTGATCTCGATCCTCAGCCCCTTCTCGCAGCCGGGATAGCGGTCGAGCAGCTGGATGAGCTCCTTGTGGAAGCCGGGATCGGCAAGGGTGCGGGCGCCGATATTGATCGAGACGTAGCGCGGAATGCCGCGGCGTACCAGGCGGCTGGCATAGGTGATCGCACGCCGGCACACCCAGCTATCGATCCGCCGCATCAGCCCGAGCCGGCGGGCGGCGGGCAGGAAATGCGCCGGGCCGTGCATGCCGCCCATATTGTCGTCGAGGCGGATCAGCGCCTCATAGCCCTGCACCCCGCCGTCGGTGTCGACGATCGCCTGCAATTCGAGGATGAGCTGGTCGAGTTCGAGCGCGCTCCTGATGCGCTCGGCCCAGCTGACACGCTCATGCGTGTCGGTGACCTTGGGATCGCCGGTGTCGTAGAGCTGCACCCGGTCGCGGCCGGATTCCTTCGCCACGCAGCATGCGGTGTCGGCGCAGACCAGCACCGAGCGCGCCGAGGAATCCGGACCGCCGGTGCGGGCGAGGCCGATGCTGAGGCTGAGCGCGAAACTCTGTCCGCTGATCGGGAACAGGTGGCCGCGTGTGGCGGCGACAAGCCGGGTGGCGATGCGCTGGGCCTCGGCCTCGTCGATGCCGAGCAGCAGCACCGCGAAACTGTCGCCGCCGATGCGCGCGATCAGGTCGTCGGCGCGCAGCTGGTTGCGCAGGAAGGCCGCGAAATCGATCAGCAGCCGGTCGCCGGCGGCGTGGCCGACCCGGTCGTTGACGGTCTTGAAGTGATCGATGTCGATGAAGCCGAGCCAGATCTCCGGCAGGTCCTTCTCTTCGGCGAGCAGCTGGTCGATGCGCTCTTCCAGCGCGAAGCGGTTGGGCAGCCCGGTCAGCGCGTCGCTGCGCGCCTGCCGCGACACCAGCCGGGCGAATTCCCCGAGCGCCGCCGCCTGCTCCTCCACCTGCGAGCGCGCGTCGATCAGTTCCTGCTCGCGGCGCTTCTGGGCGGTGACGTCGGTCCATACCGCGGCGAGGCAGCCATCCTCCATGCGCCGGTGGCTGGCGAGCAGCCAGGCGCCGGTACTGAGCGCGATCTCGATGCGCGGCTCGGCGTCGGGACGGCCGGCGAGCAGCGCCAGCGCGTCGTCGGTGGTGCCGGGGCCGAACAGACCGCCGCGCCTCGCCGCCTCAAGGGCGGTGTCGAAGCGGGCGCCGGGCGGCAGCGCGACGCCGACCTTGGCGAACAGTCGGCTCATGCTGGCATTGGCGAGCACGATCCGCCCTTCGGGAGAGAGCAGGATGAAACCTTCGCCGATGCCGTCGATGGCGTCGCGCAGGGTCTGCTCGACCTCCTTCAATTCGCTGATATCGGTCCAGGTGGAAACGATGCCCCCTGTCGGGGTGCGGCGCTCGCGCACCCGGACCCAGCCGCCATTCTCCAGCGGGATGTCGAACGGCTCGCCATCGGCGCGGTGGTGGCGGCGCATGCGTTCGGCGACATAGGCATCGGGATCCGGCACCCGGCTCCATTCGCCGCAGGGGACGGAGGCCAGGGCGAAGAAGTTCAAACCTTCGAGATCGCCGAGCACCGACAGGAAGGGAAACAGCTCGATGAAGCGGGCATTATGGACGACGAGGCGGTCGTCGGTGTCGAACAGGGCGAAGCCATCGCTAAGGAAATCAAGGGTTTCGCGCAGGTCGACGTCCCGGCGACGCGGTCCGCCCAAGGGCATGGCCACGGCCCGCCCCCCGAGGTCCGGTTCGTCGGAAGCGCCAGCCTTGGCCATGAGACGCAGTCCCCCTCGCGATCGTCAATGTCATGACAACGGCAGTGGCCCTATAGTCAATAGCCCATGGATTAAGAAAAAACTGCCGCGTATTACCTCACGTGACGATATGCACTACGAATGATAATGCAGAATGCAGACTGGAGCGGAAAGTTCCGGTGGGAGCAGCCTGAATGATCGAGGATTTGCGAGCTCTTTCGTCGCAGGAACCGGTGCGTCCGGGGGGAATGCTCTCGCTTGTCGTTCGTCTTGGGGTTGTATTCCTTGGGGTGGCGCTGCTGGTTGCGGCCATCGGTCTCTGGGCCCGCCACGGTTCGGCCGTTTTCTTTGACCTGATTGCCAGCGGCATCGCCTACTGCTTCTGATGCCGGATTCGCGGCCGCTCCCGGCCGCCCTGGCTCTCGCTCCCTGGACCGCGCATGCCCGCCCGTCGTCGCCTGTTCCTCCTGCTCTCCGCTTTTCTCGTCGGCGCGGTGGTCGTCGCCGTGTCGGTGTTCGCGCTGCTGCCGCCTTCCACGCCGGTCGCCACTCAGGCATCCGTCGGCGGTCCGTTCGCCCTTGTCGACCAGGATGGCGCACCGGTCACCAACGAGACCTTCAAGGGCGCGCCGACGCTGATCTTCTTCGGCTTCACCCATTGCCCGGACATCTGCCCGACCACGCTGTTCGAGATGTCGCAGCTGTTCGAGACCCTCGGCGAGGATGCCCGCAAGGTGCAGGGGCTGTTCATCACCGTCGATCCGGAGCGCGACACGCCGGAGGTGATGAAGTCCTATATCGGCAGCTTCCACCCGAGCATCCAGGGCCTCACCGGCACGCCCGAGCAGGTGGCGGCGACCATCAAGGCGTTCCGGGCCTATGCGCAGAAGGTGCCGGGGCAGAACGGCGACTACACGATGAACCACACCGCCATCGTCTATCTCATGGACAAGGACGGCAATTTCGTCGCTCCGTTCGACCTCAAGCGTCCGCCGGCCGATGCGGCGGCGGCGCTGCGTCCGTATTTCTGAGGCCTGAAGGCCGGCCGCGCCGCGCCGCCGGCCGGCTCGTCGCGGGACGCAGGCGCAGCCTCACCGGCCGCCGGCGCGAGGTGCGGGCGAGCCCGTGCTCGGTCTTCTCCCAGCGCTGCGGCGCGGCGATCAGCTGGAACAGTGCGCGCCAGCCGGCGAGCGACAGCATCAGCCAGTAGAGCGGGATCAGCGGCAGTACCTGCCACAGGCCGGCGAGCCGGCGGTGACGCATGCCGACCAGGGTGCACAGCACGGTGGCGCCATAGCCGATCAGCAGCACCAGCAGGCCGAGCCCTTCGAGCAGCAGGCTGGCCAGCGAGGTGCCGCCCTCGGACCCGAGGCTCCAGCGCAGCGCCAGCGCGAGCGCGAAGACCGGGTGCATCAGCGCCGAGACCAGCCCGCCGCCGAGCAGGAGCAGGAAGCTCGCCATGCCGCCCCAGCCGATCTCGGCGAGCAGCCGGCGCGGCGTGCGGCCATGCACCAGCAGCGTCTGCATCCAGCCCTTGTACCAGCGGGTGCGCTGGCGCAGCCAGGCGCCGAAGCTGCGCGGCGCCTCCTCGTCGGTCGAGGAAGCGATGACCAGCGTGCGCCAGCCACCGCGGGCGAGCCGCACGCCGAGATCGGCATCCTCGGCGACGTTGAACGGGTCCCAGGCACCGACCCGGTCGAGCGCGACGCGGCGGAAATGGTTGGAGGTGCCGCCGAGCGGCACCGGCAGCCGCGCGCTGGCGAGCAGCGGCAGCACCACGTCGAAATGCGCCGCATATTCCGCCGCGAACTGGCGGGTGATCCAGCTGTCGGCGACGTTGTCGATGGCGAGCCGCGCCTGCACGCAACCGACCCGCCGGTTGCCGGGCGCGGCGAAGGCGGCGCAGGCGCGGCGCAATTGCTCCGGCTCCGGCACGTCCTCGGCGTCGTAGATGCCGACGATCTCGCCGCGCGCGAAGGGCAGGGCGGCATTCAGCGCCTTCGGCTTGGTGCGCGGCCCGGTATCGGGCGCGACGAGGACGTCGAAGCCGGGGCGGCGGACATGGCGCGCCAGCGCGGCGGCGGTCTCGGCGTCGTCGGGTTCGACGACCAGCAGCACCTGCAGCTTCTCCGGCGGATAGTCGAGTGCGGCGAGCGCCTCGATCAGCTGCGGCACCACCCGCGCCTCGCGATAGAGCGGCACGATCAGGCTGTAGGCCGGCAGCGCGGCGTCGTCGCGCGGCGGCGGCGGCGCGACCTCCGGCGGCATTGCCGAGGCGACCAGGCGCAGCAGCGACCAGCCGAGCAGCACCAGCGACACCAGGAACATCGGCACGACCAGCAACGTGGCGGGGGTGACCAGCGCCAGTCCGGCCAGCAGCACGCAGGCCAGCGCGCCGAGCACCAGGAGGTAGCGCGACAGGCCGAGCGTCGCCGCGCTCAATTCCGGCCGCTCGTCGCGCAGCGCGAAGGCGGCGAGCTGGCCGAGCGCCCCGGCGAAATGCCGGCGCACATGCCATGCTAGTCGCTCCGGCGTGGTCAGCCGCAAGCGCGCGCGCAAGGCCGGCATCGCCTCCAGCTCGTCGGCGAGGCGGCGCAATTGTAGCCCGCGCGCGGCGGCGGCGATGGAGCCGTCCGGCTGGCGCAGCAGCCCGCTGCGCATCATGCCCCGCAGCGCCTCGGGCGGCGGGGCGGGGGAGGGCGCGCCGTCGAGCGGTTCCACCGCAAGGCCGAGATGGGCGGCGGCCGCGGCGGCGACGAGGTCCGGGGTGGCGGCTTCCTCAGTGAGCAGTACCTCGTCGGCGCCGATGCCGAGCCGCGCCGCCCGCTCGCGCGCCGTCGCCAGCCGCGCGGCCGGCAGCCGTCCCGTCAGCCCGGCGATCTCGGCCGGCGGGCCGGCCATCGGCTCATGCCGGCGGCGCGCGCGTTCCGTCGCGTCCGCGACCGGATTGCCCGCCTGCCCCGCCGCCGAGTCCCCGTTCACGTCGTCCCGCCCCTCGCGCCCGTCCCCCGGAGACGCTACAAGATCGAGGCCGGTCTTCAATCGGCCGGAGCGGGTTCGAGGCGCCAAGTGCGGTACGCGACGACAAAATATTACCTCTGTGGCCTCGCCGCCGCGCTTCTTCTGGTGCTGGCCGCCGCTCCGGGACAGGCGGCGGCGCAGGGCAAGCCCGCCGCGACCCCGACCGTGCCGTCCGCCGCCGCCGGCTCGCCGGAGATCGGTGGCGCGTCCCCCGTCGCCGTGCCCGGCTTCTGGGACCCGAAGCGCCGGCCGGAAAAGCCGGACGTCGCCCGCATGCCGGTGCAGATCCGCTTCGTCACCACCGAGGACTACCCGCCCTTCAGCTTTCGCGGCGAGGACGGTCGCCCGGTCGGCTTCAATATCGACATGGCCCGTGCCATCTGCGCCGAGCTCGCCGTCACCTGCTCGCTGGAAGTGGTGCCGTTCGAGGGACTGAGCGAGGCGCTGGCCGGCGGCAAGGCGGATGCCGCGATCGCCGGGCTCGCTATTACCCCGGCAAGCCGCCAGCAGATGGATTTCTCCGACCGCTATTTCCGCTCGCCGGCGCGGTTCGTCGCCCGCAAGGCGGACATCATGCCGGCGGTCACGCCGGATCTCGTCGCCGCCAAGACGGTCGGCGTCGTCGCCGGCACCGCCCACGAGGCCTATCTGCGCGATTTCTTCGCCGAGGTCGCCATCCGCTCCTTCCCGACGGCGGAAGCCGCCCGCGCCGCGCTGCAGAAGGGCGAGGTCGACCTCGTCTTCGGCGATGGCGTGCAGCTGGCCTTCTGGCTCAACGGCTCGTCGTCGGAGAATTGCTGCGGTTTCGCCGGCGGGCCGTTCACCGAGAGCCTGTATTTCGGCGAGGGCATGGGCATCGCGGTGCGGCGCGGCGACGATGCGCTGCGCCAGTCGCTCAACTACGCGCTGGCGCAGATCTGGGAGACCGGCGCCTATGTCGATCTCTATCTGCGCTGGTTCCCCATCGGCATCTATTGAGACGCCGGCGAGGGCGGGAATACGTCGGCAGCTTCCCCTGTCGCCCGGCAAACGGGTGCGTTAAGGGGAAAGGCGCGGCGCGAGCCGATTTCGCGGTGCCGCGTCGATTGACGCTCGGGGTGCGACTGCCTAGTGTCCGCGCCCATTCTTTCAAGGTCGGGAGAGACCCATCATGACGGCGACCGCTCCGGTCGAGGATTTTGCAACCGAACTGCGGGAGCTGGCGCAGACCGCCGGTGCCTGGCCGTTCGAGGAGGCCCGCAAGATCGTCGAGCGCCTGAAGCGGAAACCGAAAGCCGAGGTCCTGTTCGAGACCGGCTACGGTCCGTCGGGTCTGCCGCATATCGGCACTTTCGGCGAGGTGGCGCGCACCACCATGGTGCGCCACGCCTTCCACGTGCTCACCGGCGACACCATCCCGACGCGGCTGCTGTGCTTCTCGGACGACATGGACGGCATGCGCAAGATCCCGGAGAACGTGCCGGATCCCGCCGCGCTGAAGCCGTATCTGCAGATGCCGCTCACCGTGGTGCCGAACCCGTTCGGCGGCGGCTATGCGAGCTTCGGCGATCACAACAACGCCATGCTGCGCCGCTTCCTCGACACCTTCGGCTTCGAATACGAGTTCGCCTCGGCGACCGACTACTACAAGTCGGGCAAGCTCGATTCGGTGCTGCTGAAGGCGGCCGAGAAGTACGAAGCCATCATGGAGGTGATGCTGCCGACGCTGGGCGAGGAGCGGCAGGCGACCTATTCGCCGTTCCTGCCGATCTCGCCGACCTCCGGCCGCGTGCTCTACGTGCCCTTGAAGGCGGTGGACGCCAAGGCCGGCACCATCACCTTCACCGACGAGGACGGGGTGGACAAGACCGTCCCGGTCACCGGCGGTCAGGTGAAGCTGCAGTGGAAACCGGATTTCGGCGCCCGCTGGGCGGCGCTCGACGTCGACTTCGAGATGTTCGGCAAGGACCACCAGACCAACGCGCCGATCTATGACCGCATCTGCGAGATCATCGGCGGCGTGGCGCCGGAGCATTTCGTCTACGAGCTGTTCCTCGACGAGGTCGGCCAGAAGATCTCCAAGTCCAAGGGCAACGGCCTGACCATCGACGAGTGGCTGACCTATGCCAGCCCGGAGAGCCTGGCGCTGTACATGTTCCAGTCGCCGCGCTCGGCCAAGAAGCTGCATTTCGACGTCATTCCCAAGGCGGTCGACGAATATTACGGCTTCCTCGCCCGCTACTCGACGCAGGACTGGAAGAACCGGCTCGGCAACCCCGTCTGGCACATCCATTCCGGCAATCCGCCGGCGATCGACCTGCCGATCAGCTTCGGCCTGCTGCTCAAGCTCGCCTCGGCCTCCAACGCCGAGGACAAGGCCGTGCTGTGGCGGATGATCAGCCGCTACGCGCCGGGCGTGACCGCCGAGACGCACCCGCATATGGACCAGCTCGCCGGCTACGCGGTGCGCTATTTCGTCGACCGGGTGAAGCCGCGCCGCGTCTTCCGTCTGGCCGACGAGGTGGAGGCCGATGCGCTCGCCCGTCTCGACGCCGCGCTGGCGCCGCTGGATGGCACCGATCGCGAGGCCATCCAGAACGCGGTGCTTGATGTCGGCCGCGGCATCGAGCGCTATCAGGACCACAAGAAGAAGAGCCCGACCGGCGGGCCGGGCGTCTCCTTCGCCTGGTTCAGCGCCCTGTACGAGCTGCTGCTCGGCGAGAAGGAAGGCCCGCGTTTCGGCACCTTTGTCGCCGCCTACGGCATCCCGGAGACCCGGGCGCTGATCGCCCGCGCGCTGTCCGGCGAACTGACCAAGGGCGCCGCCTGAGGCGAAGGCGGCCCGAGGCCCGGCCATCGCGACGCTGCTCGGCGTCGCGATGGTGGCGACCACCACCGATCTCGGCCCGTCGGAGATGCCGCAGGCGGTCTGCCGGGTCGACGCCTTCCGCAAGGCATCCGGATGGGACAGACCTCGGTGGAGCGGTTGCGCCGCCTCGCCGAGATGCCGCCGGCTGGTGTTCAGATACCGATAGTCGCGATGGTGTCCCGCTGTTTACCACGCCGGCCGCTTCTGCTTGTCGGCGCGCCGGCAGGCAGGCACATGGTCGGGCGATGATGCGCCGGGGCGTCGAGCCCGGCGCCCGCGCCCGGAGCCGCCGTCATGTCGCGCCTTTGCCTCGCCGTCCTCCTCGCCGCCACGCTGCTCGGTCCGGCCATGGTGCCGGCGAATGCCCAGGCGGTGCCGCCGGGCAGCTACCAGCAATCCTGTCAGGACATCCGCAACGTCGCCGGCTGGCTGCGCGCCGCCTGCCGCGACCGGTCGGGCCGCTGGGTCGAGGCTAACATGGCGATCTCCTGGTGCGCGCCGGGCAACGACATCGCCAACGAGGATGGCCGTCTCGTCTGCAAGAACACCTCGTCATGGGGCGAGCGCCCGCCGCAGGGTTCCTATATGGGCACCTGCCGGGATGTACGCATGTCGGCCGGCTGGCTCAAGGCGACCTGCCAGGACATGAGGGGCCGCTGGGTCGATGCCACCACGGCGGCCAGCTGGTGCACCGGCCGCGACATCGCCAATGTCGACGGCCGGCTCACCTGCCGCTGATTGTTCGCCGCGATCTCATCGCTGAGCGGTCGTCGCCGTGGCCTCGGGGCCGTTGGACAGACATGGCTGAACACGCCGCTCCAGACAGTTCTCGCCGCGCGCCGATGGCGCGCGGCGTATTCGGCCGCCGGTCTCAGCTCACCGAGCGTGTCGCCAGCGACTTCTCCCGCAGCGCCGTCAGCGTGGTGGTGGGGGTGATGGCTTCCGGGTCGAGCAGCACATGCACCACCGCCGGCAGGCCGGAGGCCAGCGCGGCATCGAGCGCCGGCGCCAGCTGGTCGTCGCGCTCCACCCGCGTGCCGAAGGCGCCGAACGCCTTCGCATAGGCGGCGAAGTCCGGGTTGGTGAGCGAGGTGCCGAACACCCTTGTGGGGAATTCCCGCTCCTGGTGCATGCGGATGGTGCCGTACATGCCGTTGTCGATCACCACCGCCAGCACCGGGATCTTGTGCTGCACGGCGGTGGCGAGCTCCTGGCCGGTCATCAGGAAGTCGCCGTCGCCGCACACCGCCACGGCGATCCGCTCGGGATGGGTGCGCCGCGCGGCGATCGCCGCCGGGAAGCCGTAGCCCATCGAGCCGGAGGTCGGCGCCAGCTGGGTGCCGAAGGCGCGGAAATGGTGGAAGCGGTGCACCCAGGTGGCGAAATTGCCGGCACCGTTGCAGATCGCGGTGTCGGCCGGCAGCGCCCGCAGCCAGTGCACCAGCGTCGCCATCTGCACCGCACCGGGATTGGCCGGCGGCTGGTCGCTCCAGGCGCGGTAGTCGGCCCGTGCCTCCTGCCGCCAGCCGCCCCAGCGGATCGCCTGCGGCGGCTGCACGCCTTCCAGCGCCGCGGCGAAGGCCTGCGGCGAGGCGTTGATGGCCAGCGCCGGCTGGAACACCCGGCCGATCTCGTCGGGATCGGCATGGACATGCACGATGTCGACGCCGGGCTCGGGAATCGGGAACAGCGAATAGCCCTGCGAGGGCACCTCGCCGAGCCGCCCGCCGGCGAGGATGACGAGGTCGGCCTGCTTCAGCCGGCTGACCAGCTTGGGGTTGATGCCCAGCCCGACATCGCCGGCGTAGCAGGCATGGTCGGCGGGAAACAGCATCTGCCGGCGGAAGCTGACGCAGACCGGCAGGTCGAAGCGCTCGGCGAAGCGCTTCACGCTCGCCACCGCCTTGGCGTTCCAGCGGCTGCCGCCGAGCATCAGCAGCGGCCGCTCGGCGTTCCACAAGAGCTTCTGCAGCTTCATCATGTCGGTCAGGCCGGGCCAGGTCTCGGCCGGCTCGAAGGCGGGGGCGTCCGCCACTTCCGCCATGTCGGCCAGCATGTCCTCCGGCAGTGCGATCACCACCGGGCCGGGGCGGCCCTGCGTCGCCACCCGGAAGGCGCGGGCGAGGATTTCCGGAATGCGCGCGGCGTCGTCGATCTCCACCGCCCATTTGGCCAGCGTGCCGAACACCGCGCGGTAGTCGACCTCCTGGAACGCCTCGCGCCCGCGCATCGCCCGGCCGATCTGGCCGACGAACAGGATCATCGGCGTCGAATCCTGCTGGGCGACGTGCACGCCGGCGCTGGCATTGGTGGCGCCCGGCCCGCGGGTGACGAAGCAGATGCCCGGCCGGCCGGTCAGCTTGGCGGAGGCCTCCGCCATCATCGCCGCCCCGCCCTCGTGGCGGCACACCACGAAGTCGATATCGGTGTCCGACATCGCGTCGAGCACGTCGAGATAGCTCTCGCCCGGCACGCCGAAGGCGCGGGTGACGCCATGGGCGAGCAGGGCGTCGACGAGCAGGCGGGCGCCGGAACGGGCGGCGAGGCGGGGACGGGTCGGAAGGGACGTCATCGGGTCACGCGGATTGGCGCAGCGGGCGCGGTTGAAGCCGGACCGGCGCTGGGCCGATCCGGCGGCAATCTATCCCGCCCGCGTCGGTCGCGCAGGCGAAAAACGCGCCCCGGCGGGCGAAATCCGCCGGGGAAAATCCACGCAGTTCCGGGTGCCCGGAGGCTCAGGCGGTCTCGCCGACCGCCTTCTCGGCGGCGCGGATCGCCGCCTGCCGGCGGGCGATCTCCTCGCCGATCGGCGGGCCCTTGAAGCGGCGCTTCTCGAACAGCGCCCACACCACGCCGGCCAGCACGAGGAAGCCGACGGTGATGTACAGCGCCCAGTCGTTGGGCGGCTGGATGCCGAGCACGAAGATCAGCGCCATGGCGAGGATCGACAGCACCGCCACCAGCTTGAAGGCCGGCGCGCCCATGCTCCACGGTCCCATCTTCGGCCATTTGGCGCTGCCATAGGCGAACAACCCCAGCGCGATCGGGATGGCGAAGGAGAAGAACAGGAAGATGACGGTGCAGGACACCACGATGGCATAGGCCGAGGTGCCGCCGAACGACACCAGCGAGGTGCCCCACACGAACAGCACCGCCAGCGTCGCGCCAGTCCAGATCGCCGCCACCGGGGTGCGGTGCTTCGGGCTCACCTTGGCGAGCGCGGCGGAGGCCGGCAGGCCGCCGTCGCGGGCGAAGGCGAACAGCATGCGCGACACCGAGGTCACGGTGGCGAGGCCGCACAGGAACTGCGAGACGAAGATCGCGAGGTAGAGGATCTCCTTGATCACCCCCGGCACCCGCGCGTCCATCGCCCAGAAGAACACGTTCCAGCCCTGCTTGGCGGCGTCGTCCATGTTGGGGATCATCAGCACGAAGGCGCACAGCATCACATAGCCGAACACCCCGGACCACACGACCGACATCACCATGCCGCGCGGCACCGAGCTCGCCGCGTCACGGGTCTCCTCCGAGGTGTGGGCCGAGGCGTCGTAGCCGGTGATGGTGTAGATCGGCAAAAGCAGGCCGAGCAGGAACGCCCAGCCGGTCGAGACCTCCGGCCAGACGTCGGCGCCGGCAGCGCCGGTGTAATTGGAGAAGGTGAACAGCCGGCCGATCTCGTAGCTGGGCGCGAAGGCGAGGCAGACCAGCGTCAGCACCACCGAGGTGGCGAGGATCAGGTAGCCGGAGAAGTCGGTGAGCTTGGCGGTGAGGCCGATGCCGAGATGGTTGATCAGCGCCTGCGCGCCGGTCAGCACCGCCAGGAACAGGATGCGCACCGTGACGGTGTCCTCCATGCCCAGCATCGGCCCGAAGGCGCCGAAGAAGAAGTAGTAGGTGCCGACATTGATGGCGCCGAGCACGGTGACGAGGCCGAGCAGGTTGAACCAGGCGGTCACCCAGCCGGTGAAGCGGTTGCCGAGGATCGAGCCCCAGTGATAGAGGCCGCCGGCGGTGGGGTAGGCGGAGCCGATCTGCGCCATGGCGAGGGCGAACACGCCGGAAATGGCGACGCCCAGCGGCCAGCCGAGGCCGATCGCCGCGCCGCCGGCGCCGGAAGTGGCCTGCGCCAGCGAGTTGATGCCGCCGGACAGGATGCAGATGATCGAGAAGCTGATGGCGAAGTTGGAGAACCGGCTCATGCGCCGCTCCAGCTCCTGCGCATAGCCCATGTCGTGCAGCACTTTTATGTCGGCGTGTTTGGCTTCGTCGGTGTAGTTCGGTACGCCCGCTGTTTCCGTCACCGTGCTCATGGCGATCCCCGCTGGGTGGTGCCGCCGGGCTCGTCCCGGGGCATGCGCCGTCCATGCATCGAGAGTGCCAACCTATTGGGGACGATGCGGCAGTCTCGCCATCTCACGTTGCGGAAGGGTGCTGCGCGATCCGGCGCCTGCGGCATGTCGGGCGAGGACGATCCGGAGTGCGGAAGCTCTAGAGAAAGCCGATCCAGCGGCCGGCGAGCAGCAGGCCGAGCCACAGGCCCATCGAGGCGAGCGCCCGCAGCTTCACCCCGGCGGTGGGCGGCCGGCCGGCCAGCGCGGCGCGATAGCCGCCGCTGGCATGCTGCCAGCCGATATTGGCGAGCGCCAGCGCCAGCAGCCCCATCTTGATCAGGAAGGCGGCGTTGGCGAGATATTCCCCCGGCCGCACGGTGAACAGCCACAGGCCGGTCGACAGCGCGAGCACGACCCCCAGCGCCGCCGCCCGCGTGAGAAACGGCACCAGCAGCGGGATAGGCACCGCACGCACGAGGCCGATCAGCCGCGCGTCCAGCGGCAGCACGGCACCGAGCACCAGCCCGATCCCGAGAATATGCGTGGCGCTGACGATGAGATAGGCGGTGGCCGATCCCTGCAGCCAGCGCGCACCGGGCCAGCCGCCGAGCGCGGCGATCAGTTCCATCGGGTGGGCCGCGTCAGCCGTCGCCGATCCGCTCGGGATACATGTCGTAGTTCTTGCCGGCGATGGTGATGCGCACCGCCTTCATGTGCGCCTGCGCGTGGTCGCGCGAGCGGTTGCCGAGCACGGTCACGGCGTCCCCCGGCTTGGCGGTGTCGGCGGTGAAGCCGGAGGCCTCGGTCTGGCGGGGATTGCCGAGATCGACCCGCCACACCGTGCCGTCCGACGCCGCCACATGCAGGGTGGGATGCGGCGGCGCCATGGAGATGGAGCGGATGGTGCCGGTCAGGGTCATCTTGTCGCCATCGGCCCAGGACCAGCCATGATGGGCGAATGCCGGAGCCGCGGCGACGCCGAGCGCGAGGGCGAGGGCGGCGGCGAGCGGAATGGAGGAACGGAGCCGGGAGCGGTGGAGTGAGGAGGGGCGGGACATCGGCATCTCCTGTCGCTACGGAACATGCGTCAGGTTACGCCCCCGTCGCCGCGAAAGGCGACAGCCGCCCGCTCACAATCGCGCCAGCCGGGCGGCATCCCGCCTGCAAGAGCGGGGAGGGCGGGGAGGGGCGGTGTCGGTCGAATGTCGCCGGATGGTCGCAGACAGAAGGTGGCCTTTGGAAGCCAGCCGTTGGATGGACGCCACCGATAGGGCCAGTCGGATGGGCACAGCTGGCGAGCCACCCCCCGGAAGGTCGCCAGAGGGCCACCGCTGCACGACTACCGCGAGACGAACGTCACCGAAGGGGCACCGCTGGGCGACCGTCGTTGACGGTTACCACCAAAAGCCCGTCGCTGGATGGCGGCCATCGGAAAGGGTGCCGCTGGATGGCCGCAACTGCCAGGTCGCTGTCGGAGGAGTGCGGTCAGAAAGCCGCTGCTGGGCAGCTACCGCGAGACGAACGTCACCGAAGGGGCCCCGCTGGACGACGGCCGCTGGGCGACTACCGCCCAAAGCCCGTCGCTGGACGATGGCCATCGGAAGGGGCACCGCTGGATGGCCGCCGCTGCCGCGTCGCCTCTGGAGGGCTGTCCCCCCAGAAAGCCGCTGCTGGGCGGCTACCTCCCGACGAACGTCGCCGAAAAGGAGCGCCGCTGGGCGACCGCCACCGAAAGGCCTCCGCTCCCGGTTGGCACGCCACCTCCTCCATCGCGGAGGTGGCAGCAGGGCCAGTCCTCCGCCTCGGCATCATCGGCCGGTGATGGGCGGATCTCGTCGGCAGGCATCGCCGCGACGGGGCCGGACTACTACTCCAGCGCCGCCTGTATCGGCTCGAACCGGTTGGCGGCCGATGACAGGTGCCCGATCGCTGGCCTCATCGGCCTCATCGGACGCCAATCGTCCTCATCGGCCACCGCACCGGCCTCCACGCCGGTGTCGCGGCGAGAGGCGATCATCTTGGCGACATCGCTGCAATACATGGCCCAACGAACAGGGCCCGCCGGACGGTTCCATTGGATCTGTCCGGCAGGCCGATATGTCTTCCCGGTGGGTAGGAAAAACTAGACGTCTACGCTGGCGCGCAGCGCGTTGTCTTGGATGAACTCGCGGCGAGGCTCCACCACGTCGCCCATCAGCCGGTTGAACAGGTCGTCGGCGTCGGCGACTTCCTTCACCTTCACCTGCAGCAGCGAGCGGGCGTTGACGTCGAGCGTGGTCTCCCACAGCTGCTCGGCATTCATCTCGCCGAGGCCCTTATAGCGTTGCAACGACACGCCTTTCCGGCCCGCATCGGTGATGGCGTCGAACAGGTCCATCGGCCCGTGCACCACCGTCTCGTTGCTCCGGCGCTTCAGCGTCGCGGCCTGCGCGTGCACCTCATGCAGGTTGCCGACCAGCTGGTCGAGCCGGCGCGCTTCCACCGAGCCGACGAAGGTGGCGTCGAGATGCACCACCTCCTTCACGCCACGCACCGTACGCTGGAAGTGGAAGCCGGAGCCATTGGCCTCGCCGGTCCAGCCGCGCTCGATATCTTCCGCAATATTATCAAGGCGTTGCGCGACATCGGCCGCCACCTTCGCCGCGCGCTCCTCGTCGACCAGCAGGCCGGAAGCGAATGCGCCGCCGAGCGCCGCCTGCTCCACTACGGCGCGGTTGTAGCGCGGGTGCAGTCCCTGCAGCGTGGCACGGAAGGCGCGGGCGCTCTCCACCACCGACAACAGATCGGCGCCGGCCCGGACCTCGCCATTGGCGGTGAGCAGGCTGGCCTCGTCAAGCCCTTGCGATATCAGGTAATCTTCCAGAGACCGCTCGTCCTTGAGGTACTGCTCGGACTTGCCGCGCGTCACCTTGTAGAGCGGCGGCTGGGCGATATAGATGTGCCCGCGATCCAACAGTTCCGGCATCTGGCGGAAGAAGAAGGTCAGCAGCAGGGTGCGGATATGCGAGCCGTCGACATCCGCGTCGGTCATGATGATGATCTTGTGATAGCGCAGCTTGTCGGCATTGAAGTCGTCGCGGCCAATTCCGGTGCCGAGCGCAGTAATCAGCGTGCCGACTTGGTCGGAGGACAGCATCTTGTCGAAGCGGGCGCGTTCGACATTCAAGATCTTGCCGCGCAGCGGAAGAATAGCCTGGAAGGCTCTGTTGCGGCCCATCTTGGCCGAGCCGCCCGCCGAGTCGCCCTCGACGATGAACAGCTCGGACTTTGCCGGGTCGCGCTCCTGGCAGTCGGCGAGTTTACCTGGAAGGGAGGCGACATCGAGCGGGTTCTTGCGACGGGTCAGCTCGCGCGCCTTGCGCGCCGCCTCGCGCGCCGCCGCCGCTTCGACCACCTTGCCGACCACCGACTTCGCCTCGGCCGGATGCTCTTCCAGCCAGTTGTTCAGCGCGTCGTTGACCAGCGTCTCGACCACCGGCCGGACCTCGGAAGAAACCAGCTTGTCCTTGGTCTGCGAGGAGAATTTCGGATCCGGCACCTTCACCGACAGCACGGCGGTGAGGCCCTCGCGGCAGTCCTCGCCGGTCGGGTCGACCTTCTCCTTCTTGGCGATGCCCGAACGTTCGGAATAGCCGATGATCTGCCGGGTCAGCGCCGCCGCAAAGCCTGTGAAGTGGGTGCCGCGGTCGCGTTGCGGAATGTTGTTGGTGAAGCAGAGTACGTTTTCGTGATAGCTGTCGTTCCAGGACAGCGCACATTCGACGGTAATGCCGTCCTTCTCGGCGCGGATCACCACCGGCTTCGGCAGAAGCGCCTGCTTGGAGCGGTCGAGATACTGCACGAAGGCTTCCACGCCGCCCTCATACATCATCTCCTCGCGCTTGATTTCTGCGTGTCGCGCATCGGTCAAGATGATCCGCACGCCGGAATTCAGGAACGCAAGCTCCCGTAGCCGATGCTCCAGCGTCGCATAGTCGAACTCGATCCTGGTGAACGTGCCTGGCGACGGCAGGAAGGTAACGCGGGTCCCGCGCCGCCCTTCCGGCGCCGGTCCGACCCGCGCCAGATCGTTTTCCGCATCGCCATGACGGAAGCGCATAAAGTATTCGTAGCCATTTCGCCAGATTGTCAGGTCCAGCCAAGTGGAAAGAGCGTTCACCACCGAGACGCCGACGCCGTGAAGGCCGCCGGAGACCTTGTAGGAATTCTGGTTGAACTTTCCACCGGCATGCAGCTGCGTCATGATGACCTGCGCTGCCGAAACCCCTTCTTCGGGATGGATATCGGTGGGAATGCCACGGCCATTGTCGGTGACCGTCACCGAGCCTTCCGCATTCAGGGTGACGGTGACTTCCGTTGCGTACCCCGCCAAGGCTTCGTCGATGGCGTTGTCCACCACCTCGTATACCATGTGATGCAGGCCGGAACCATCATCGGTGTCGCCGATATACATGCCCGGCCGCTTGCGCACCGCGTCCAATCCCTTGAGGACCTGGATGGACTGCGCGCCGTACTCTTCGGGAGACGGAGCGGAATCGGTGTCGGCCATGGCTGCCAGCCCTTCGAATCGTTGAAATTACTTAGCTTCTTTGTAGCGCAAAGATGCGCCTATTTCGCGGCCACCATCACCGCCGCGCCGGCCATTGCCGTGCCGCAGGCGCGGTTGATAAGGCGGATCGCCCGTTGGCTGGCCACCATGCCGCGCGCCCGCTGTGCGAGGCCGACATAGAGGCCGAAGACGAGCGTCAGCACCAGCACGATGATCGCGCACATTTCCAGAAAGGCGAATGTCGTCAGGTGGTTGAGGTCGATGATGGTCGGCAGGAGCGCGAGGTAGAACGCCATCGCCTTGGGATTGCCGAGCGTCATGCCCAGTCCGGTCAGGAACAGCCCGGCTGGCGATCCGCCCGGCTTCGGCGCTGTGGCGGCGATGGCATGCGCGGGGGCCGTCCACAGTTTCCAGGCGAGGAAGACCAGGTAGAGCGCGGCTGCCAGCCTGACGAGCACGAAGAGCGAGCCGAGCGTCGCGGCCAGCGCCGCCAGCCCCAGCGCGGCGGCTGTCAGCCAGACCATGTCGCCCAGGATGATGCCGGCGACAAGCGGGACTGCGCCTTCGCGGCCATGCGCCAGCGTGCGGGCGACTAGCGCGATCACGCTGGGCCCGGGCGAGGCGGCGGCCAGCGCGAGAGCGGCAGCGAAGACGAACAGTCCCAACGGATCCATGCCCCTACGTGCGCGCGTGCGCGCGAAAGGTCAAGGAATAAATTATCAAAATAACTCAATGCGTTGGGCGTATCAAATCGCAGCGGTGGCGATGTGCCCGGGAGTGACGTCGAAGCGCTCGGCGCCCTTGGGCAGCGCAGCGAAGGCGGCCGGGTCGGCGCCGGTCATCCAGACCTGTCCGCCGAGCGCCCGGAGCGTCGCGAACAGCGCCTCGCGGCGGGCGGGGTCGAGATAGGCGACGACATCGTCGAGCAGCATGATCGGGCTCATGCCGGCCATTTCGCCGACCAGCCGGGCATGGGCGAGGATGAGACCGATCAGCAGTGCCTTCTGCTCGCCGGTGGAGCCCTGTGCCGCCGGCATCTGCTTAGGGCCGTGGCCGACGATCAGATCCGACAGATGCGCGCCCTCCAGCGTGCGGCCGGCCGCCCGGTCGCGTGGCCGGCCCTCACGCAGCACGCCGCGATAGCCATCTTCGACCTGGGTGGCCGGTAGGCGGGCGAGCTCGCGCTCGATCTCGCCGTCGAGTGCCAGCGTTGCCCAGGGAAAGGCGGATCCGTCGTCGCGCCCGGCGACGATACCGGCGGAAAGTCGGCGGACCGTCTCGAGGCGCGCGGCAGCCACCGCTACCGACAGCGACGCTAGTTCCTGTTCCACGGCATCGAGATAGCGCGGATCGGTGCGAGGCTCCTCCAGCAGGCGATTGCGAGCCCGCAGCGCCCGCTCCAGCGCGTTTACCCGCGCCCCGTGCTCGGCATCGACGGCGAGCACCAGCCGGTCCAGGAAACGGCGCCGCTCGGCCGGCGGGCCGGTGAACAGGCCGTCCATCTCCGGCGTCAGCCAGATTACCCGTACGAAATCGGCGAAGGCGGCGGCCGAGCCGACCGGTTCGCCATCGATGCGGCACCGGCGCGAACGCGTCTCGCCGGTCGGGTCGGGTTCCTGGCCGGTACCGAGGGTGACCTCGCCCTGGGGTCCGTCGAGCGTCGCCGAGATCGCCCAGCCATCGGCCCGGCCACCCTCGTGACGGCAGGCAAACTGGTCCAGCGCCGCGCGGCGCAGGCCTCGGCCGGGCGCCAGCAGCGAGATGGCTTCGAGGATGTTGGTCTTGCCGGCGCCGTTCGGGCCGATCAGCACGACGGTGTCCGACTGGGGGCGCAACTCCGCGGCCTTGTAGCTGCGAAACTGCGTCAGCCGCAGGCGGGCGATGCGTGTGGCGGGAGGGCTCACACGCGCATCGGCATCAGCACGTAGAGCGCGCCGCGCTTGTCCGGGTCCTGCACCAGCGTCGGCGAGCCGGGATCGGCGAATTTCAGTTCCGCCGTCGAGCCCTCGATCTGGCTGGTAATGTCGAGGAGGTAGCGGCTGTTGAAGCCGATATCGATCGCCTCGGCGGCGTATTCGACCTCGATCTCCTCGGTCGCGCTGCCGGAATCCGGATTGGTGACCGAGAGGGTGAGCTTGCCGTCGGCGATCGACAGTTTCACCGCTCGGCCACGCTCGCTTGCCACCGTCGAGACGCGGTCGACCGCGGCGGCGAAATCCGCCTTCTCGACCACCAGCGTCTTGTCGTTGTTGAGCGGGATGACCCGGCCGTAATCGGGGAAGGTGCCGTCGATCAGCTTCGAGGTCAGCACCACGCGGTCGAGCGAGACGCGGATCTTGGAGGCCGACAATTCGACGGTGACTTCCGCCTCGCCGTTCTCGGCAAGGCGCTGGATCTCGGCGACAGCCTTGCGCGGCACGATGATGCCCGGCATGCCGGCGGCGCCGGCGGGCGCCTCGGTCTGCGCCTGCGCCAGGCGGTGCCCGTCGGTCGCCACCGCACGCAGCACCGGGCCGCTCGCTTCGGTGACGTGGAAATAGATGCCGTTGAGGTAGTAGCGGGTCTCTTCGGTCGAGATCGCGAACTGGGTCTTGTCGACGAGGCGCCGGAGTTCGCCGGCCGGCAGCGTGAAGCGATGGCTCATCTCGCCGGCGGCGAGGTCGGGGAACTCGGTTTCCGGCAGCGTCTGCAGCTGGAAGCGGGAGCGGCCGGCGCGCACGGTCAGCGTGCCGCGGTCGCCCGAGGTCTCGATCTGCACCTGCGCGCCCTCGGGCAGCTTGCGCACGATCTCGTAGATGGTGTGGGCCGGCACCGTGGTGGCGCCTTCCTGGCCGACCTCGGCCGGAATGGTCTCCACCACCTCGATGTCGAGGTCGGTGGCGCGCAAGGCAAGGCCGCGCGCATCGGTGCGCATCAGCACATTCGCCAGGATCGGAATGGTATTGCGCCGCTCGACGACCCGGTGGACATGGGCGAGAGATTTGAGGAGCTCGGCCCGCTCGACGGTGACCTTCATGGCCGCGACACCCATGGCTTTCGAAAAAGGGGAGAGACTGCCCAGGGCGCGGGATGAAGCGGGCGCTGCCTCACATCGCGCCCCGGCGGGCGGCGCGGGCGCGCCGCCGGGCTGACGACATTGCCGCCAGACCCTTCGCAATACAAGCCCACCATGCCGCAGTGCGGCGATTTCGTGGGGATAAGCGACGGCCTTGGCGGCCGGACTATTCGCTGACCAGCCGCTTCAGCGTCTCGACCTCGCCGGCCAGCACGCTATCGCTGCCGACCAGTCCCTCGATCTTGCGCACGGCGTGCAGGACGGTGGTGTGGTCGCGCCCGCCGAAGCGCCGGCCGATCTCGGGAAGCGAGCGCAGGGTCAGCATCTTGGCGAGGTACATCGCGATCTGGCGCGGCTTCACCACATTGGCGGTGCGGCGCTGCGACAGGATGTCGGCGCGGGTGACGTTGTAGTGCTTGGCGACGACGCGCAGGATGTCGTCGACGCGCACGCGCTTCGGCTCGGAGGAGCGCACGAGGTCGCGCACCGCCTCTTCCGCCATATCGAGCGTGATGGCGCGGGAGGTCAGCTGGTTATGCGCCAGCAGGCGGTTCAGCGCGCCGTCGAGGTCGCGACCGTTCTGGCCGCAATTGCGGGCGATGAACTGCAGCACGTCCTGCGGTACGCTGAAGCCGGGATGCTGCTGGGCAAGCGCGGCGACGCGGCTCGCCAGGATTTCCAGCCGCAAATCCTCGTCGAGCGGGTCGATCTCGACGACGAGACCGCCGGCGAGACGCGAGCGTACCCGCTCCTCAAGCGCGTCGAGCTCGGACGGCGGCCGGTCGGCGGCAATGACGATCTGCCGGCCGGAATCCATCAGCGCGTTGAGCGTGTGACAGAATTCCTGCTGCACGCTCTTGCCCTGCAGGAATTGCAGGTCGTCGATCACCAGCGTGTCGATCTCGCGGACCTGCTCCTTGAAGGCAAGCGCCGACTGGCTCTTCAGCGCGGCGATGAAGCCGTACATGAAGCGCTCGGCGGTCAGGTAGACGACGCGGCGGCCGCGCTCGGCGCCGGCGGCGACGATGGCCTGGAGAAGATGCGTCTTGCCGAGGCCGACCGCGGCATGGAGATAAAGCGGGTTGAACACCGCCGGGCCGCCGGCGGGCGCCTGCGCCACCTTGAGCGCGGCGGCGTGGGCGAGGCGGTTGGAACTGCCGAGCCGATAGGTGCCGAAGGTGAGGCGGGCGTCGAGCGGCGAGCCCGAGCCGAGGTCCGGGGCGCCGACGACGACGGCAGGGGCGGCCACGGGCGTGGGCTTGCTCTCGGCAGGCTGGCGCGCCGGCGCGGCGGGCTCGCTGCGGACGATCACCGGAATCTGGCCGGGGCTGCGGAGCACCGCGGTGCGGACCGACAGCTCGACCCGTGAATCCGCGATTTCCTCGCGCCACAGGGTGTTGAGCCGGTCGATATAGTGCTGCTGGATCCAGTTCTTGAGGAAGCGGGTCGGCACCGACAGCCGCACCGTCTCGCCGAATATGCCGTCCAGTTCCACCCGGGCGAACCAGCTCAGATAGACCTCTTCGCCGATCTCGGCGCGCAGGCGGCGGCGCACCCGGTCCCAGAAGCTGCGCGGATCTCCGTCGAAGCCATCGGCGTCCGCGCTTCCGCGAGGCGGCACGGCGATGGAATCGGAAACAGACGTCTCGGCAATGCTGGACTTGAACATGGAGGCTCCGCGGCTTTTTGGGCGGTTTATTGGAAACACCGGTCGGCGGCACGTCACGCATGCGTCAAGACGATGCGTGGACGCGCGACAAGCGCGACGGTGAGGGCTATCGGAGTTGAGTGGCCGTCAGCGCGGCCGTGTCACCGACGTCAGGCCGGCGGCCCGGAACAGGAGGGCAACGCGGATGAACAGGATTCCTCGTGGGGGTTCGGCAGATCGCGGCCGTTGGACATTCCCCGAAGCCAGCGGTTGCTGCTGGCGGATCCTGTGCGCGTCAGATCGAGCGCGCCCATTCGCGTGAACATAAGAGCCCCTTCGCGGCAAGTGCATTGCCGTCCCTGTTGACGTTTATTGCTTTCAGGTGACGCTATATACGAACGCTACTAGAATTCCGACGGAGGGGTGAGGTCATCCGACGCTGGCCTCCGTCATTCTCGGCGTACTCTATATACGTGGAGAAAGCGGATGCTATGGACAACATGAAATCCCCCTCCTCACGTGCAATGAGTAGTTCAAAAACTCAACTTTTCGCTGAGATATCCGGCCTCGCCGGATGAAGAGACCATACACAGGGGCTCCCTCTCGCGCAACGCTCTTGGCGGCGCCGGCGGCTCACGGAGTGGCCGAATCGGCTTCCCGGCCCCGGCCCCTTTCGGGATGCTAGTCGGCAAATCTCTGACTCCTCTGGAAGATTCGGGAAGCGGGCGCAAACCGGGCCGAAACAGGTTTTTTTCCGTCGCGCCCGATGGAAGCGCCTTCCGGCGGTCGATTCGACGGCGCGTGTAGGACGTGCCATCTAAGATATTGATTTTATTATTGAATATTTGTGCGCCCGTTAACGGTTTCCGGCGTTCGCGACAGGATTGTCGCTGCGTTAATGGGTCCGGAGAGTCAAGTTTGGAATGCCGACCTCGGGCGAGGTCGATAACCTCTGTGTCGTTCATGTGACGCCCGCGCGGCGCCGCTTTTCCTGGCCCTTGGAGGGAGGGGGAAGAGGGAGGGGCGTCACAACGCAGAAAGCCCGGCAGGGTGCCGGGCTTTCGACTACTTCAAGTTGCAGTCCGTCGAGGCGATCAGGCGCTGAGCTTGGCGAGACGCTGGCTCAGGCGCGACACCTTGCGAGAAGCGGTATTCTTGTGAAGAATCCCCTTCTGCGCAGCGCGCATGATCTCCGGCTCTGCCGCCTTCAGGGCCACGGCAGCCGCGGCGCCGTCACCGGAAGCGATGGCTTCCTCGACCTTGCGCACAAAAGTGCGCATGCGCGAGCGGCGGCTCGCATTGACCTCAGTGCGCCGCGCGATCTTGCGGGCCGCCTTCTTGGCGGAGGGCGTATTGGCCATCGGCCGTCCTCTTCGATCGTCGCCGGGCCAGCGGGGCCGTACCGGCAGGAATGTCATGTGACAAAAGGGAAGCGGGCGCTCCATGAAGAGCCCCGCGTGAGTGGCGGGCTTATAGTCGGGGGGCGCCTCGGCGTCAATAGCGGCGGGTATTTACCGGTTGTTAAAGTTCGGGCCGCGCTTCTCGACAAAGGCGCTCATGCCCTCCTTCTGGTCATGGGTGGCGAACAGCGCCTGGAACAGTCGGCGCTCGAAGCGGATGCCCTCGCCGAGGGTGGTCTCGAAGACCCGGTTGACGCTCTCCTTGGTCATCATCACCGACGGCAGAGAGAGATTGCCGATGGTGTCGGCGACCTTCATGGCCTCGGTCATCAGATCGGCCAGCGGGACGACACGCGAGACGAGGCCGTACATATCCGCCTCGGCGGCGGTAAGTGTCCGTCCCGTCAGGCACATTTCCATCGACTTCGCCTTGCCGATCGCGCGGGTGAGCCGCTGCGAGCCGCCGGCGCCGGGCATGATTCCGAGCTGGATCTCCGGCTGGCCGAAGCGGGCATTGTCGGCGGCGAGCAGGATGTCGCACATCATGGCGAGCTCGCAGCCGCCGCCCAGCGCGTACCCCGCCACCGCCGCGATCACCGGCTTACGGAACCGCGACAGCCGCTCCCACGAGGTGATGAAGTCGTCGGAATAGGTGCCGGGGAAGCTAAGTGACTGCATTTCCTTGATATCCGCACCGGCGGCGAAGGCGCGCTCCGAGCCGGTGAGGATGACGACGCTGATGCCGGTATC
This sequence comes from Ancylobacter sonchi, assembly GCF_018390695.1. Taxonomy (GTDB): domain Bacteria; phylum Pseudomonadota; class Alphaproteobacteria; order Rhizobiales; family Xanthobacteraceae; genus Ancylobacter; species Ancylobacter sonchi. Next base: position 414,789 of record NZ_JAHBGF010000046.1, read on the forward strand.
GGTCTCGAAGGCGTCCAGCGCCCGGTTCAGTTCGCCGATCAGCGCCGAGTTGAGGGCGTTCAGCGCCTTGGGGCGGTTCAGGGTGATGGTGCCGACACGCCCGTTGGTCTCGACCAGGATGTTCTCGTAAGACATTGGTACGTCGTCCCTATTTCTGGCAGCTCGTGCAATGGAAGGTGGAGCGCCCGGACTGGACCAGCCGCTCGATCGCGCCGCCGCAGCCCGGTGTGAGGCAGGCTTCGCCGGCCCGGCCATAGGCGCGGAAGGAATGCTGGAAATAGCCGAGCGTGCCGTCGACCTGGGCGTGGTCGCGCAGGGTGGAGCCGCCGGCGCGGATCGCCTCCTCCAGCACCTCGCGGATCGCCGTGACCAGGCGGTCGATCGGGCCGGTGGGGTGGACGATGCGACCGATTCCCGGCTCCGACTGGCCGATGGGGCCGACGAGGCTGGCGGCCATCCGGTCCGGGGCGATTCCCGCCCGGTGCAGCGCCTCGCAGACATAGATGTTGCCGAGCCCGGCGACGACGGTCTGGTCGAGCAGCACTGCCTTGATGGGGGAGCGGCGGCCGGCGCAGGCCGCCGCCAGCGTCGCGGCGTCGAAGGCGTTGCCGAGCGGCTCGGGCCCGAGGTCGCGGAACAGCGGGTGCTCCTCCAGCCCGTCGCGTGGCACCAGCAGCATCGCCCCGAAGCGGCGGGGGTCGTTGTAGACGATGCGGGCGCCGCTCTCGAAGCCGAACTCGACATGGTCGTGCGCCGCCGCCTTGGAGCGGGGGAGGGCGAAGGCGCCGGGCGCGTGCGGATCCGTCTCCGGCAGCTCGATGCGGAAGGAGCCGGACATGCCGAGATGCATGACCAGCGCCTCGGCCGGCTGGTCGTTTGTCGCCTCGAGGTCGGCGACGAGATATTTCGCCCGCCGCCCCAGCCCGGCGACGCGACGCCCGGCGAGCCGTTCGGCGAAGCGCTCCGGCAGCGGCCAGCGCAGATCGGGCCGCCGCGCCACCGCCTCGACGAGGCGCATCCCCTCCATCACCGGCGCGAGGCCGCGGCGGACGGTTTCGACTTCGGGCAGTTCGGGCATTGGCGGCTCCGGAGTGGCGCTCCTCGCGGGAGCGCACTCTATATAAGAGAGAGCCCGGCGAGAAACCTCTCCAGCCCGGGGGCGTCGGTGAAGCGGTGGGCGTGCAGGCCGGCGGCGAGCGCGCCGTCGATGTTCACCTGCTTGTCGTCGATCATCACCGCCTCCTGCGGCGCGGCGCCGTAGAGCGCGGCGAGGCGGCGATAGATGTCCGGGTCCGGCTTCTTGGTGTTGAATTCGGCGGCGACATGCATGGCGCGGCCGAACACCGCCCGCAGGTCGGGCACCAGAAGGTCGAAATGCTCCTTCATGATGTGCCCGTTATTGGTGAGCAGCGCGATCGGCGTGCGCTGGCTCACCCGCACCGCGAGTGCCACCGAATCCGGAAACAGCGTCATGGCGAGGGCGCGGGTGCGCGCCCATTCCGCCCGGCCGAACGGCACGCGCAGCGCGGCGGAGACGGCGGCGAGATAGGCATCGGCATCGAGCCGGCCGGCATCGGCGGCATCCTCGATGCCGTCCTCCCAGATCAGCCGGGCGACGTCGTCGAGGCCGAGCCCGGCGAGCTCGGCGATCGCCTGCTGGCGCGCCGCCACATCGTAATGCAGCAGCACGTCGTCCATGTCGAAGATGACGAGGCGGGGAGAAGGGGAGGGGGACATCGCCGCCCCCGTCACGGCAGGGCGTCGTATCCCTCGCCGAAGCCCTTGAGGCTCAGCGGGATGCCGATTCCCTCTTCCGGGGTCTGGAACACGATGAAGGTGGCGTTCTGGCCGGTGCGCAGCTGCTGCGTCAGTTTGTCGTCGAGCACTACCTCGGCGACGCAGCCATTGGGCACGCAACGCACGAAGCCGGCGCGGCCGACATCGGTGCTGTCGATCTTCAGCCCGAGGCCGGAGGGCAGCAGCACGCCGAGCGGGGCGAGCACGCGCAGGAGGCGGCTCTGGCCGTCGGCGGTCTTCAGCACGATGACGGTGAGGCCGACATTCGGCCGGTCGTCGGCCTGCACGCTCTGCAGCAGCACGCACTGCTCGGACTGGGCGCCGGGCGGCGTGTCGCAGCGGATCTGCCATTCGCCGTGCACCGAGCGCACGACGCCCTGGGCATGCGCCGACCCGCCGGCGAAGCCGAGCAGGACGAACACCGCCAGAATGGCAGGGTGGAGGGCCGGGAAGCCGCGCATGGGCCTTGTCTCCCAATCAGGATTAGTCGTTCCGGGCGAAACCCGGGACGACGATAATAACGAGCGGTGAAGAAAGGGCGAATCGCCACGCGGACGACAGCGCTCCTTCCCGGGTCCCGATCGGACCCCCGCGGCGCAAGGGGGTTACAAGGCTTCCACGCGATGTCAAGAATGCGGCGGCCGGTTCACGGCCTTGCGCCCCGCTTCCCGTGTTCACGTTGCCTTCATGCCCCGGCCGGACGGGCTCCGGCGGGCCCGGACAGGGGTGTCCCGGCGGGTAGAACCGTTCCAGGCACCCGACGTCTTGTCGCAGAGGCAGAGGCGGTTGTTTCGTTGCCCGGTGGGTTATTTTGTGTTTGATGAAGATCAAATGTGACCGGCTAGAACCGTCTTGCGGAGATCGACCGGAAGGACGGAGCGTCGAGGGGAGTGACGATCGCGATGAACGGGCGGACGAGCGGTAATCGGACCAGCCGTAACTGGATCAGCCCCGCCCTGCGCACCGGCGCGGGCCTCGCCGGCGCCGCCGCCGGCCTTCTCGGACTGGCCGGGGCGGCCCTTGCCGATACCGGCAAGCCCTCGCCCTGGCAGATCAACTTCCAGGGCGCGGCGAGCCCGGTGATGGAGAGCATCCACTCCTTCCATCTTTTCCTGCTCGCCATCATCGTCGCGGTGGTGCTGCTGGTGGCCGTGCTGATGGCCGTCGTGGCGGTGAAGTTCAACGAGAAGGCCAATCCGGTGCCTTCGCGCACCACCCACAACACCCTCATCGAGGTGCTGTGGACGGTGGTGCCGGTGCTGATCCTGGTGGCGATCGCCATTCCCTCCTTCCGGCTGCTGTTCCTGCAGCTCGACCTGCCCAAGGCGGACCTCACGGTGAAGGTGACGGGCCACCAGTGGTACTGGTCCTACGAATACCCCGACAACGGCCCGTTCGGCTTCGACAGCATGATCGTGCAGGACGCCGACCTCCAGCCCGGCCAGCCGCGCCTGCTCGCGGTGGACAATGAGGTGGTGGTGCCGGTGGGCAAGAACGTCCGCATCCAGGTCACCTCGGCCGACGTGATCCACTCCTTCGCGGTGCCCTCCTTCGGCGTGAAGATCGACGCCCTGCCGGGCCGCCTGAACGAGAGCTGGTTCCAGGCGACCAAGGAGGGGGTGTATTATGGCCAGTGCTCGGAGCTGTGCGGCAAGGACCACGCCTTCATGCCGCTGGCCGTCCGCGTGGTGAGCGAGGCCGATTTCGCCGCCTGGGTCGAGGAAGCCAAGAAGAAGTTCGCGGCGGCCGAGGCCCCGGCCCGTGTCGCCGCCAACGAGAACGCGCCGCTGCCGGCCGCCCGCTGACGGGACGGCGGGCCGGATCGGAAGCGGAGCGGGCTCGTCGGGCCCAGGGATTTAAGAAGCGCGCGCAAGCGGGCGAGTGAGGGACGGATCTATGGCGACACATGCAGCCGGTCATGCGCAGGGCCATCACGCGCACGGGGGTGACCCGACGGGTTGGAAGCGCTGGGTCTATTCGACCAACAACAAGGACATCGGCCTGATGTACCTGATCTTCGCCATCGTGGCGGGGATCGTCGGCGGCGCCCTCTCCATCGGCATCCGCATGGAGCTGCAGCAGCCGGGGATGCAGATCTTCTCCGATCCGCAGACCTTCAACGTGTTCACCACCGGCCACGGCCTCATCATGATCTTCTTCATGGTGATGCCGGCGATGATCGGCGGCTACGGCAACTACTTCGTGCCGCTGATGATCGGCGCGCCGGACACCGCCTTCCCGCGCATCAACAACGTCGCCTTCTGGCTGCTGCCCCCGGCCTTCGCGCTGGCGATTCTCTCCCTGTTCGTCGAGGGCGCCGCCGGCTCCACCGGCTTCGGCGGCGGCTGGACCATCTATCCGCCGCTGTCGTCCAAGCTCGGCCATCCCGGCCCGGCCATGGATCTGCTGATCCTGTCGCTGCACATCGCCGGCGCCTCCTCGATCCTCGGCGCGATCAACCTGATCACGACCATCCTCAACATGCGCGCCCCGGGCATGACGCTGCACAAGATGCCGCTGTTCGCCTGGTCGCAGCTGGTGACCGCCTTCCTGCTGCTCTTGTCGCTGCCGGTGCTCGCCGGCGCGATCACCATGCTGCTCACCGACCGCAATTTCGGCACCACCTTCTTCGATCCGGCCGGCGGCGGCGACCCGATCCTGTTCCAGCACCTGTTCTGGTTCTTCGGTCACCCCGAAGTGTACATCCTGATCCTGCCGGGCTTCGGCATCATCTCGCACATCGTGGCGACCTTCTCGAAGAAGCCGGTGTTCGGCTATCTCGGCATGGCCTACGCCATGGTCGCGATCGGCGTGGTCGGCTTCGTGGTGTGGGCGCACCACATGTACACGGTCGGCCTGTCCTCCTCGACGCAGGCCTATTTCGTCGCGGCGACGATGATCATCGCCGTGCCGACGGGGGTGAAGATCTTCTCCTGGATCGCCACCATGTGGGGCGGCTCGATCTCGTTCCGCACCCCGATGCTGTGGGCCTTCGGCTTCATCTTCCTGTTCACCGTCGGCGGCGTGACCGGCGTGGTGCTCTCCAACGCCGGCATCGACCGCTCGCTGCACGACACCTATTACGTGGTGGCGCACTTCCACTACGTGCTGTCGCTCGGCGCGGTGTTCGCCATCTTCGCCGGCTGGTACTACTGGGCGCCGAAGATGTTCGGCTACATGTACTCAGAGACCATCGGAAAGCTGCATTTCTGGCTCACCTTCGTCGGCGTGAACCTGGTGTTCTTCCCGCAGCACTTCCTCGGCCTCGCCGGCATGCCGCGCCGCTATGCCGACTATCCGGACGCCTTCGCCGGCTGGAACTTCGTCTCCTCGATCGGCTCGTACATTTCGGGCTTCGCGGTGCTGGTGTTCCTGTACGGCATCTACCGCATGTTCGCCGCCAAGGTGCCGGCCGGCGCCAATCCGTGGGGCGAGGGTGCCACCACGCTGGAGTGGACTTTGCCCTCGCCGCCGCCGTATCACCACTTCGACGTGCTGCCGCGCATCAAGTGAGGGCGGGACGGACACGATGACCGACCGGACGGCGCGCCTCTCGCAGCGCCCGCCCGGCAGATGAAGCAAGCACCGCCCGTGGCGGTGTCCGAAGCAAGCACCGCCCCTTGGGGCGGCGTCTCCGACGAAAGCGCCGCCCGCGCGGCGGCGCAGTGAAGCCGCAGGCGCCGCCCCGCGCGGTGCTGGAGTGACGAGATGACCGACGTCGCATCGCGCGATTACGACCTCACCGCCAAGGAGCGCCCGCTCGACGGGCCGTCCTATGCCTCGGCGTCCGACTATTTCGCGCTCCTGAAGCCGCGGGTGATGTCGCTCGTCGTGTTCACCGCGCTGGTCGGTATCCTGCGTGCGCCGGGCGACGTGCATCCGGTGATCGGCTTCACCGCGCTGTTGTGCATCGCCATCGGCGCCGGCGCCTCCGGCGCGCTCAACATGTGGTGGGATGCCGACATCGACGCGGTGATGAGCCGGACCAAGCGCCGGCCGATTCCCGCCGGCCGCGTCACCCCGGGCGAGGCGCTCGCCTTCGGCATGACGCTGTCGGTCGGCTCGGTGATCGTGCTCGGCCTGCTGGTCGACGAGCTGGCGGCGGCGCTGCTGGCCTTCACCATCTTCTTCTATGTCGTGATCTACACGATGTGGCTGAAGCGCTCGACGCCGCAGAACATCGTGATCGGCGGCGCCGCCGGCGCCTTCCCGCCCATGGTGGGCTGGGCGGCCGCCTCGGGCGGCATCGGCCTCGAAAGCGTGATCCTGTTCCTGATCATCTTCTTCTGGACCCCGCCGCATTTCTGGGCGCTGTCGCTCTACAAGGCCGACGACTATGCCCGCGCCGGCGTGCCGATGCTGCCGGTGGTGGCCGGGCAGGCCGAGACGCGGCGGCAGATCCTGCTCTACACGCTGCTCCTGGTGCCGCTCGCCATGTCGCCCTGGTTCCTCGGCATGGCCGGCCTCGCCTATGGCGTGGTCTCCGGCCTCTCCGGGGCGATGATGCTGGCGCTCGCCGTGAAGGTGTACCGCATCCGCGAGGGCGCGGCGGCGACCAAGGCGTGTAAGCAGCTGTTCGGCTTCTCGATCCTCTATCTGTTCACGCTCTTCGCGGTGCTGCTGGTCGAGGCGCTGCACGTGCCGTCCTGGCTCTCCGGGCTCGGGATCTGAGCCGATGGCGCAAGGGAGCCTGACCATGGCCGAGCCGGAGACCCAGCGCCGCGATGCGTTGTCCGAAATCAAGGGGCAGCCCGACATCAAGGCCGGCCCGCCGCCGCTCGACGGCGTGGTGCTGACCGAGGAGCAGCGCCGCAGCCGCCGCTCGCGCTCGGTGGCGATCGCCCTCGTGCTCGGCGCGCTGTGCCTGCTGTTCTACGTCGTCACCATCGTGAAGCTCGGCCCCGCCGTGCTGATCCGGCCGCTGTGAGGCGCCGATGAGCGAGACGTCCCGCCCTGACCGAGACCCCGTCGCCGAGCGCGCCACCGCGCGTCGGCATGGGCTGGTGGCGGCGGGCTGCGTCGCCTTCGTCGCGCTGATGGTCGGCGCCGCCTATGCCTCGGTGCCGCTCTACCAGCTGTTCTGCCGGGTGACCGGCTTCGGCGGCGCCACCCAGGTGGCCTCGAGCGCCCCGGCCGCCACTTCCGACCGTGAGATCGAGATTCGCTTCGACGCCAATGTGGCGCCCGGCCTGTCCTGGCGCTTCGGGCCGGAGCAGCGCGCGGTGACGGTGAAGCTCGGCGAGACCAAGCTGATCTTCTACCGGGTCGAGAACACCGGCTCCACGCCGGCGACCGCGACGGCGAGCTACAACGTCACCCCGGCGCAGGCCGGCTCCCACTTCGCCAAGATGCAGTGCTTCTGCTTCACCGACCAGACGCTGCAGCCCGGCGAGGCGCTGGACATGCCGGTGGTGTTCTTCGTCGATCCGGCGCTGGCCGACGACCCGGACGCCACGGGCGTGAACAGCATCACCCTGTCCTACACCTTCTTCGCCAAGACCAACGTCGCCAAGACGAGCGCCGTGACGCCGGAACCGGCGGCGGGGCGGCCGAAGGCGGGCGAGGCGGACAAGTCCCCGCTCTAGGGTCTTTCCCATCGCCGGGGAGGGCCGGCGGGTGGGACGGGGTCCGGGAAGCGGGAAGCCGGCCACGGCAGGCCGGTGACGAGAGATTGGGCGGGCCGGCCGAGGACATGGCCCAGCGCCGGACCTGACCGGGGCTCCGGTCCGGCAAGGGGTACCGGCCTGGTCAGGGCTTCGGCCCGGCGGGCGGAAACGCCGCAGCTGGGGCGTGACCTAGAGGCAGAACGACACATTGCGGCCGCAAAATCGGACCGCTAGGAATAAGACGGAACGGAGAGCGCGACCCATGGCCGAGGCCCACGCCAAGCAACACGACTACCACCTCGTCGACCCGAGCCCGTGGCCGTTCGTGATTTCCGTCTTCGCCTTCGTGCTGGCGGTCGGCGCCGTGTTCTGGATGCACGGCCAGCTCACCTCACTGGTGATGATCGTCGGCCTGCTCGGCGTGATCTACACCATGGGCGTGTGGTGGCGGGACGTCATCCGCGAGGGCCAGCAGCACTACCACACCCGCGTGGTGCAGCTGCATCTGCGCTACGGCATGATCCTGTTCATCGCCTCCGAGGTGATGTTCTTCGTGGCCTGGTTCTGGGCGTTCTTCGACGCCTCGATCTATGCCGGCGAGGCGATCAACTACACCCGCGCCGAGTTCACCGGCGGGCACTGGCCGCCGCAGGGCATCGAGACCTTCGACCCCTGGCACCTGCCGCTGCTCAACACGCTGATCCTGCTCACCTCCGGCACCACCCTGACCTGGGCGCACCATGCGCTGGTGCATGGCGACCGACAGAGCGCGAAATGGGGCCTGTGGTGCACGGTGGCGCTCGGCGTGCTGTTCTCGATGCTGCAGGCTTATGAGTACAGCCACGCCACCTTCGCCTTCTCCGGCAACATCTACGGCGCCACCTTCTTCATGGCGACCGGCTTCCACGGCTTCCACGTCATCGTCGGCACCATCTTCCTCGCCGTGTGCCTCGGGCGGCTCTATGCCGGCCACTTCACCCCGACCGCGCATTTCGGCTTCGAGGCGGCGGCCTGGTACTGGCACTTCGTCGACGTGGTCTGGCTGTTCCTCTTCACTTTCATCTATGTGTGGGGCGGCGGTACCGTCGCCGCGCACTGAGCGACGCGCCGGCGACGTCCGGCAGCACGTTTGGCGGGGCGGCCGGGGCCGCCCCGCTTGCGTTTCGGGGCGAGTATTCCGGGGCGCGGGCGCGGGGCCGGCCTGTCAGGAACCGCCTGGCGGAGCCGCCATCCCGGTGTCGCCGTCCCGGTTCCGACATGGCGAGGCTGGCGGCGATGGCGGGGGCGAGCGCCCGCCGGCGCGCGACGGGTCCTCGCTGACGGGTGCCGCTTCTGGCCGGAGCTCGAGGAGGGCGTGGCGTTCGACGACGCGGCACGGCCGGTTGGGTTCCCGCCAGTCCCTGTCCTCGCCGGCGCCTCCGGACAGCTTGCCCGTCTCGAGCTGCCCGGTGAAAGCCGCCGGGTGCCGTCCGAAGGCGGCGGAGCCTGGGATGCCGGCGCTGACGCAGGCAGGGGCAGGGTAGGCGCGACAGGGGTGTCGGCACCGCACCGCGCCGGCACCTTGCAGGTGATCATCGCGTGGGCCGGGCGGCCGGTCGCAGAGGCCGCGGATCCCCGCGCTTTTCGCACCGCATGCCGGTGGCGGCGACGCGGGGGAAGCTGATATGAACGCCCGATCGCGCAGGCGATCGTGCGGGCCGCGGCGATCCCGACCCGGCTGCTCCGTTCCACCGGGCGGGCGGCGGCCAGGAGATGCGGCGGCCAGGAGATGCGGCGGCCGGGAGATGCGGCGGCCAGTGGATGCGGAGGTTGCGCCGCGCGGTGCGCCGGGCGGCGAGGGAGAGACGAGAATGGACCTGCAACCCTTCCACACCGGCGTCTCGCCCTATGCGGCCGGCCTGACCTGCCGCTGCCCACGCTGCGGCCAGGGCAAGCTGTTCTCCGGCTTCCTCACCGTCGCCCCCGCCTGTACGCGCTGCGGGCTCGACTACAGCTTCGACGATTCCGGCGACGGGCCGGTGGTGTTCATCATCCTCGCCGCCGGCTCGCTGGTGGTCGGCCTAGCCCTGTGGGTCGAGCTCAGCTTCGCCCCGCCGCTCTGGGTGCATGCGCTGCTGTGGACGCCGCTGGTGCTGATCTCGACGCTCGGCCTGCTGCGCCCGCTGAAGGCGACGCTGATCGCCCTGCAATACGCCAAGCAGGCGGCGCAGGGCCGGCTCGACAAGGGTGAACCGTGAGCGAGCCCGCAACCCCGCCCCGCCGCCGGATGAAGCCCGGCCGGGTCATCGGCCTGATCGCCAGCGGCATCGCCTTCGCCATACTGGTGTCGCTCGGTGTCTGGCAGCTGGAGCGGCTGGCCTGGAAGCAGGGCCTGATCGCCAAGGTCGACGCCCGCATCCACGAGGCGGCGGTGCCGGCGCCCGAGGAGCAGGACTGGGACGAGGTCGATTTCGCCGGCGACGAATATCGCCGCGTCACCGTCGCCGGCCGCTTCCGCCACGATCTGGAGGTGCAGGTCTACACGCTCGCCGACCAGACGCCGGATGGCGGGGGCGGGCCGGGCTACTGGGTGATCACCCCGCTGGTGACCGCCGAGGGCGCGGCGATCCTGATCAATCGCGGCTTCGTGCCGATGCGGCTGAAGAACCCGGCCGACCGGTCCGAGGGACAGGTCGACGGCATGGTGAACGTCACCGGGCTGATTCGCATGCCGGAGGAGGCCGGGCTGTTCACGCCGCCGAACGACCCGTCCAAGGACGCCTGGTATGTGCGCGACCCCTTCGCCATCGCCGAGGCCAAGGGGCTCCTGCGGGTGGCGCCGTTCCTCATCGATGCCGACGCCGCGCCCAATCCCGGCGGCTGGCCGCTGGGCGGCACGACGCGCATCGCCTTCCCCAACCGGCATCTCGAATATGCGCTGACCTGGTTCGGCCTTGCCGCCTCGCTGGCGGGGGTGGGTCTGGCGGTGCTGTGGCGCCGGCGGCGCAGCTAGGCGGCGGAGCTAGGCCGAGGGCCACGGCGAGGCGTTTGCGGTGCGGTAGCCGAGATGCTTGCCTCGCGGGCGCGCCGCCACTAGGTTGCGGCGCTTTCCGGCGGCCCCGCGCCGCCGACCGTTTCCAGTGGAGGCGCGAGCTTGCGCTATATCTCGACACGCGGCGAAGCGCCGGCGCTCGCCTTTTCCGACGCCCTGCTGGCCGGGCTCGCCCGCGATGGCGGGCTCTATGTTCCCGAGGCCTATCCGGCGCTCGCTCCCGCCGACATCGCCCGCCTCGCCGGCCATTCCTATGCCGAGGTGGCCGGCCGGGTGATCGCGCCCTTCGTCGACGCCGCCTTCGCGCCCAACGTGCTGGCGCCGATGCTGGACGAGGCCTATGCCTCCTTCCGCCATGTCGCGACGACGCCGCTGGTGCAGATCGCGCCGAACCGCTTCGTGCTGGAGCTGTTCCACGGCCCGACGCTGGCGTTCAAGGACGTCGCCATGCAGCTGCTCGGCCGCATGATGGATCACGTGCTCGTTGAGAGGGATGCCCGCGCGACCATCGTCGGCGCCACCTCCGGCGACACCGGCTCGGCGGCGATCGAGGCGTTCCGCGGCCGGGCGCGCACCGACGTGTTCATCCTCTACCCGGCGGGCCGCGTCTCCGAGGTGCAGCGCCGGCAGATGACCACGGTGCCGGACGCCAATGTCCACGCCATCGCGGTGGAAGGCACGTTCGACGACTGCCAGGGCCATGTGAAGGCGCTGTTCAACGACCACGCCTTCCGCGACCGGCTGGCGCTGGCCGGGGTGAACTCGATCAACTGGGCGCGCATCGTCGCGCAGGTGGTGTACTACTTCTATGCCGGCGTGGCACTGGGCGCGCCGCACCGCCCGGTGTCCTTCGTGGTGCCGACCGGCAATTTCGGCGACATCCTCGCCGGCTATGTCGCCAAGCAGATGGGACTGCCGGTCGCCCGGCTCGCCATCGCCACCAATGTGAACGACATCCTCGCCCGCACGCTGGCCACCGGCCGCTACGAGGTGACCGGGGTGGTGCCGTCCTCCTCGCCCTCGATGGACATCGAGGTGTCGTCGAATTTCGAGCGGCTGCTGTTCGACGCGCATGACCGCGACGCCGGGGCGGTGCGCGGGCTGATGGCCTCGCTGGCGCAGTCCGGCTCGTTCTCGCCGCGCAACGAGGCGCTCGCCGCCATTCGTGCCGAATTCGACGCCGGCCGCGCCGACGAACAGGAGACCGCCGCTACCATCGCCCGGGTGCGAGCCGAGACGGGCTATCTGCTCGACCCGCACACCGCCGTCGCGGTGGCGGTGGCCGAGAAGCTGAAGCACGACCCGAAGGTGCCGCAGGTGGTTCTGTCCACCGCGCATCCGGCGAAGTTCCCCGATGCGGTCGAGAAGGCCTGCGGCGAGCGCCCGGCGCTGCCGCCGCATCTCGCCGACCTCCTCGAGCGCCCCGAGCGCACGCCGACGCTGCCGAACGACATCGCGGCGATCCGCGCCTATATCGAGGCGCATGCGCGCATCGCGGCGGACGCGGCATGAGCGGCGCCCCGGTGAACGAACCGCGCATCACCACGCTGGAGAACGGCGTCACCGTCATCTCCGACACGATGGGACACCTCGCCACCGCCTCGCTCGGCATCTGGGCCGGGGCGGGCTCGCGCGACGAGGCGCCGAGCGAGCACGGCATCTCGCATCTGCTCGAACACATGGCGTTCAAGGGCACGCGCCGGCGTTCGGCCCGCGCCATCGCCGAGGAGATCGAGGCGGTGGGCGGCGACATCAACGCCGCCACCAGCGTCGAGCATACCTCCTATCACGCGCGGGTGCTGGCCGAGGACGTGCCGCTGGCGGTCGACGTGCTCGCCGACATCCTCACCGAGCCGGCCTTCGATCCCGAGGAGCTGACGCGCGAGCACAATGTCATCGTGCAGGAGATCGGCGCCGCGCTCGACACGCCGGACGACCTGGTGTTCGATCTGTTCCAGGAGCGGGCCTTCCCCGGCCAGCCGGTGGGACGCTCGATCCTCGGCACGCCGGCCAGCGTGAAGTCGTTCGGGCCGGGCGCGCTGCGCACCTATCTCGACCGCAACTACCGCACCGGGCGGATGATCGTCGCCGGCGCCGGAGCCATCGAGCATGACCGTCTGGTCGAGGAGGCGGGCCGCCGGCTCGCCGGCCTGCCCAGGGGCGACAAGCCGGCGCCGGTGGCGGCGGAATATCGCGGCGGCGTCGAGATCGGCGGCGGGCGCGACCTTGAACAGGCGCATGTGCTGATCGGCCTCGAGGGCTTGTCCTATCGCGATCCCGGCATCCACGCGCTGCAGGTGTTCACCAACGTGCTGGGCGGCGGCATGTCGTCGCGGCTGTTCCAGGAGGTGCGCGAGAAGCGCGGGCTCTGCTACGCGGTCTATGCCTTCCACTGGAGCTATGGCGACACCGGGCTGTTCGGCGTCTATGCCGGCACCGACGCCGGCGACCTCGGCGAGCTGGTCAATGTCGTGGTCGACGAGATCGCCGCGACCACCGAGACCATCACCGAGGCGGAGCTCAACCGTTCCAAGGCGCAGGCCAAGGTCGGGCTGCTGACGGCGCTGGAAAGCTCCGGCGCGCGTGCCGACCAGCTCGCCCGGCAGATGCTGGCCTTCGGCCGGCCGATCCCGCTGGAGGAGATCATCGCCAAGGTGGAGGCGGTGACGCTGGACGACGCCCGCGCCGCCGGGCGGCGGCTCATCGCCGGCGGCAAGGCCGGCACCCGGCCGACCTTCACGGCGCTGGGACCGCAGAAGCCTCTTGAATCCGCCGCGCGCTTCGCCGAACGTTTGGGTTCAGGCTGAATCCCTCAGCCCGAACGTCCGTCGACCCCATGGCTCTGTTCCGCAGCGTTTCCTGGCCGGAGCCGCCCTCGCTGATCGAAGGCGAGGGCGTCGTCCTGCGCATGCCGCTAATGTCGGATTTCGCCGCCTGGGCGACGCTGCGCGATGAAAGCCGAACCTTCCTGGCGCCGTGGGAGCCGCTCTGGCCGGCGCATGACCTGACGCGCGGCGCCTTCCGCCGCCGCATGCGCCGTTATGCCCGCGACCTGAAGGAGGACAGCGCCTATCCGTTCCTGGTGCTGCGCGCCACCGACCGGGTGCTGCTCGGCGGGCTGTCGCTCTCCAATGTGCGGCGCGGCGTGACGCAGACGGCGAGCCTCGGCTACTGGATGGGCGCGCCTTTCGCCGGCAAGGGCCACATGACGGCGGCGGTGCGGGCGCTGCTGCCCTATGCGCATGGCACGCTCGGCCTCCGGCGCATCGAGGCCGCCTGCCTGCCGAGCAACCAGCCCTCGATCCGGCTGTTGCAGAAGGTCGGCTTTCGCCGCGAGGGCTATGGCCGGGAATATCTCTGCATCAACGGCGTGTGGCAGGACCACCTGCTGTTCGCGCGGCTCTCCAGCGATCCGGTGGCGCCGGCCCCGACCCCGGCGCGCCCGACCCTGGTGCACGATGCCGATGAGGGGCGGGGCGGCTGAGCCGAACCGCCGCATCGGACGGGTCCGATGGGGTGCCGGGTGCGCGGCGTTATCAGATCTTTCGCCGAGTTCTCGTTTCGCCGAGTTCTCGTGCTGAGCCCTCAAGGGAGGAGTCCTCGGGGCCGAGTCTTGCACCGTATCGGCACGCGGGGGATGGCAGGGTGCCGGGTGTCCCGGTAGTGTTCAGCAAGGCTTCAGTCTGGAACGCATATAAAAAGAAGCCTTCACAGACTAGAAATCCTAAAAACTGAGGCCGTGCGAAGATGAATATTCGCGTCTGTGATCGGCTGATCGGGTTTTGCCGATTGACGGCGGGGCCGATTGACGCGAGAAAGAAGTACAGGCAGAAATTTAGAATTATTCTAAATAGCTCGTCACTTGGTTCCGCCGCACGATGATTGTGTGTTCGTGTAACGTGCTCTCCGACACGCAGGTCCGCGCCGCCATCGCCGATCCCGAGGCGAGCGTGCGCACGGCCGGACAAGTGTATCGCTGCCTCGGCTGCAGCCCGCAATGCGGCCGCTGCGCCCGCACCATCCGCAAGCTGATCGACGACATCAACGCCGCCCCGGCCTGCGGCGCCTGCCCGCTGGAATGCGCGGTGAAGGACCATGCGCACGATCACGCGCACGGCCACGGCCACGCGCACGAGCATGTCCATACCGCCGAGCAGCTGCTCGCCGACCTCATGCCGGCCAATCTACTGGCGGCGGAATAGCCGTTTCTCCTCCCCGATCCTGACCGACTGACCTTGCGCCGGCGCTTGCTGGCCGGTTTGCTCCCGCCTTCGCCACGCGATCGGCCGCCGATCGCGTGGATAATCGCGTTCGTCCCCTGTTCGCGTCTTGTCATTCGATTGGAACAATTCTAAAAAGTGCGCACATACCCATTGCGTACCAATCGAGAGGCAAGGCCATGAAGGGCGACAGCAAGGTCATCGAGTATCTCAACCGCGGCCTGCGCTCCGAGCTGACGGCGATCAACCAGTATTGGCTGCATTATCGCATGCTCGACAACTGGGGCTTCAAGAAGCTGGCGGCCAAGTGGCGCGCCGAGTCGATCGAGGAGATGCAGCACGCCGACAAGTTCGTCGACCGCATCCTGTTCCTCGAAGGCTTCCCCAACCTGCAGGTGCTCGACCCGCTGCGCATCGGCCAGGACATCAAGGAAGTGATCGAGTGCGACCTCGCCGCCGAGATCGAGGCGCGCGCGCTCTACCAGGAAGCCGCCTCCTATTGCGACGAGGTGAAGGACTATCCGAGCCGTGACCTGTTCAAGGAGCTGATGGCGGACGAGGAAGGCCATATCGACTTCCTCGAGACCCAGCTCGACCTGATCGCCCGCCTCGGCGTTCAGCTCTACGCCCAG
Source organism: Ancylobacter sonchi (assembly GCF_018390695.1). Classification (GTDB taxonomy): domain Bacteria; phylum Pseudomonadota; class Alphaproteobacteria; order Rhizobiales; family Xanthobacteraceae; genus Ancylobacter; species Ancylobacter sonchi. The sequence continues at coordinate 430,075 of NZ_JAHBGF010000046.1, forward strand.
CACCATATCGGCGAGCTGGACTGAGACTGAGTTTCCCCGCCCCGGCGGATGACGGACATGACGAGGGCCGGTCGGAAGACCGGCCCTTTTCGCATCCGCCCGGTGAGGTGACAGGCCTCCACCTTAGATTTCTACCTTAGAGTTCCTATAAACTATTGATATCACAGATGTTTTGATTGACCCTGCGGAAAGCCTCTTCTAACGCACCGTCATGGGTGGGTGCGTGCCGCTCCAGCCGTGGCGGCAGCCGGCGGACGCGCCAAGAGGAGGAAGACGCATGACGACGAAGCAGGTCGGCGCTCTGGCGCGGGGCGGAATTCGAGGCTGTGTGCTCGGCGGGCTGTTCGCCGCCGCCGCGGTTCTCGTGCCGGTGGGCGCCAGCGCTGAAGAGGTGGTGAACATCTACACCACCCGCGAGCCGGCGCTCGCCAAGCCGGTGTTCGATGCCTTCACCGAGAAGACCGGCGTGAAGGTCAACACCGTGTTCGTCAAGGAAGGCCTCGCCGAGCGGGTGAAGGCCGAGGGCGCGGCCTCGCCGGCCGACGTGCTGATGGTGGTCGACATCGGCAACCTCATCGACCTCACCGACCAGGGCGTCACCCAGCCGCTGAAGTCCGAGGTGCTGGAGAAGGCGATTCCCGCCAATCTGCGCGGCGCCAATGGCGACTGGTTCTCGCTCTCCGCCCGCGCCCGCGTCGCCTATGTCTCCAAGGACCGGGTGAAGCTCGACGCCATCCACTATGAGGATCTCGCCAAGCCGGAGTGGAAGGGCAAGATCTGCATCCGCTCGGGCAAGCATCCCTACAACACCGCGCTGATCGCCGCCTATATCGCCCATCACGGCGAGGCGAAGGCCGAGGAATGGCTGAAGGGCATCAAGGCCAACCTCGCCCGCAAGCCGGCCGGCGGCGACCGCGAGAACGCCCGCGACATCCTCGGCGGCATCTGCGACATCGGCGTCGCCAATTCCTACTATGTCGGGCTGATGCGCTCCGGCAAGGGCGGCCCCGAGCAGGAGAAGTGGGCGGAGGCGATCAACGTCATCCTGCCGACCTTCGAGGGCGGCGGCACCAGCGTGAACGTCTCCGGCGCCTCGGTGGCGAAGAATTCGCCGAACAAGGCCAATGCGCAGAAGCTGCTCGAATTCCTCGTCTCGCCCGAGGCGCAGGCGGTCTATGCCGAGGCGAACTTCGAATATCCGGTGGTCGCCGGCGTGAAGGTCGATCCGATCATCGCCGCCTTCGGCCCCCTGAAGCCGGACAGCATCGACCTCGCCAAGATCGCGCAGTTCCGCAAGCAGGCGGCCGACCTGATCGACCGCGTCGGCTTCGACAGCTGATCGGCTAGGGAGCGGCGGGCCGCCGCTCCGGGTCTTCGCGCGCCCGTCCCCCCGGACGGGCGCGTTCCCGTTTCAAGTGTGTCGCTTTTCAAGCGTGTCCCTGCGTTCGCGAGTAGCCCTGCCCGTGGCGATGTCTTCCCCGGCCGGAACCCGGCCTTCCAGTGTCTCCGGCATCACCGGCGCCGCCGGCGGGCTGATGCGCCTCGGCGCGCTCGCCATTGTCGGGCTGGTGGCGCTGCCGCTCGCGGCGCTGGTGGCTACCGCCGCCCAGGGAACCGGCGATCTGTGGCCGCACATCCTACGTAACGTGCTGCCGACGGCGATCACCGACACCGCCCTCCTGGTCGCCGGCGTGGGGATCCTTGCCGGCACAATCGGCACCGGTACCGCCTGGCTGGTGGCGGTGTGCCGTTTTCCCGGCCGCGGCGTGTTCGAATGGGCGCTGCTGCTGCCGCTGGCCATCCCGACCTATATCCAGGCCTTCGTCTATGTCGACGCGGTGCATCCGCTCGGGCCGGTGCCCACCGCGATCCGCGCGATGCTGGGCATGACCAGCCCGCGCGACCTGCCGCTGCCGGAGGTGCGCAACCTGCCGGGCTGCATCGTGCTGCTCGGCCTGGTACTCTACCCCTATGTCTACCTGCCGGCCCGCGCCGCCTTTCTCGTGCAGACCGCCTCGGCTCTCGACGCGGCGCGCACGCTCGGCCATGGCGCGACGGCGACCTTCTTCCGCGTGGCGCTGCCGCTCGCCCGCCCGGCCATCGCGGTCGGGGTGACGCTGGCGCTGTTCGAGACGGTGAACGACATCGGCGCCTCGGAATTCCTCGGCGTGCAGACGTTGACCCTGTCGATCTATTCCACCTGGCTGAACCGCTCCAGCCTGCCCGGCGCGGCGCAGATCGCGCTGTTCATGCTGGCGATCATGATCGGGCTGGTGCTGCTGGAGCGCTGGGGGCGGCGGCACATCAGCCACGCCAATGTCGGCAGCCGCGCCCGCCCGCCGATGCGGCGCGACCTCTCCGCCGGCGCGGCGGCGTTCGCCTTCCTCGCCTGCCTGCTGCCGGTGACGCTGGGCTTCCTCGTGCCGGTCGGCCATCTCGTCCACGCCGCCTATGGCCGCTTCCTGTTTCGCGGCCTGCCGGAGACGCTGCTGCCGGAGGTGCTGAACACCGCGCTGTTCGCCGGCATCGGCACCGTGCTGGCGCTCGGCTGCGGCCTGCTGCTGGCGGTGGCGGCACGCACCGGCACGGTGCGGCGGATCGGCATGCTGCGCATCGCGGCGCTCGGCTATGCCGTGCCGGGCACGGTGCTGGCGGTGGGGCTGCTGGTGCCGCTCGCCGGCTTTGACAATCTCGTCTCCAGCGCGGTGCAGGCGCTGGGTGGCCCGGCGACCGGGCTGCTGGTCTCCGGCTCGGGGGCGGCGCTGATCATCGCCTATGTCATCCGCTTCCTCGCCATTCCGGTCGGCTCGCTGGAAGCGGGCTACGAGAAGATCGGCGTCAGCCTCGACATGGCCGCGCGCGGGCTGGGACAGGCGCCCGGCGGTGTGGTGCGGCGCATTCACCTGCCGCTGCTGCGCCCGGCGCTCGGCACGGCGGCGCTCTTGGTGTTCGTCGACTGCATGAAGGAGCTGCCGGCGACGTTGATGCTGCGCCCGCTCAATTTCGAGACGCTGGCCAGCCAGGTCTATGGCGAGGCCGCGCGCGGTTCCTATGAGGACGGCGCGCTGGCGGCGCTGCTGATCGTGGTGGTGGGGCTGATCCCGGTAATGCTGCTGGCGCGGCTGTCTCGGCCGCGCCAGGCTCTCGATGCCGGCTGATCAGAAGGCCAGTTGCGGCAGGTCGCGGTACAGTTCCAGCGCTTCCGGGTTTGCCAATGCCTCGGTGTTCTTCACCGGGCGGCCATGCACCACCTCGCGCACCGCGAGTTCGGTGATCTTGCCGGAGCGGGTGCGCGGGATGTCCGCCACCGCGACGATCTTCGCCGGCACATGCCGCGGCGAGGCGCCGACGCGAATCTGCGTCTTGATGCGCTTGTCGAGATCGGCATCGAGGGCGACACCGGGCTTCAGCCGCACGAACAGCACGACGCGCACATCGTTGTCCCATTCCTGGCCGATGGCGATGGCCTCCAGGATCTCCGGCACCTGCTCGGCCTGGGCGTAGATCTCCGCCGTGCCGATGCGCACGCCCTGCGGGTTCAGCGTCGCGTCCGAGCGGCCATGGATGATGATGCCGCCATGGCTCGTCCATTCGGCGAAGTCGCCATGGCACCAGACATTGTCGAACCGCTCGAAATAGGCCGCGTGATACTTGGTGCCCTCGGGATCGTTCCAGAACATCACCGGCATGCAGGGGAAGGGCCGGGTGCAGACCAACTCGCCGCGCTCGCCGGTGATCGGCTTGCCGTCGTCCGACCACACCTCCACCGCCATGCCGAGGCCGGGCGCCTGAATCTCGCCGCGATAGACCGGCGAGGTGGGATCGCCGAGCACGAAGCAGGAGACGATGTCGGTGCCCCCCGAGATCGAGGCGAGGTGCAGGTCCGGCTTGATCGCCTCATAGACATAGGCGAAGTCGGCCGGCGCCAGCGGCGAGCCGGTGGAGGTGATCGCCTTCAGCTTCGAGAGGTCGTGCGTGTCGGCCGGGCGCAGGCCCTCCTTGCGCAGCGAATCGATGTACTTCGCCGAGGTGCCGAACAGCGCGAAGCCTTCCTGCTCGGCATAGTCGAACAGCACGGAAGGGGCCGGCGCGAAGGGCGAGCCGTCGAACAGGCAGAGCGTGAGGTCGCTGGCGAGGCCGGTGACCAGCCAGTTCCACATCATCCAGCCGCAGGTGGTGAAGTAGAACAGCCGGTCGCCCGGATGAAGGTCGCAGTGCAGCCGGTGCTCCTTGATGTGCTGCAGGAGCGTGCCGCCGCCGCCATGCACGATGCATTTCGGCACCCCGGTGGTGCCGGAGGAGAACAGGATGAACGCCGGGTGATTGAACGGCACCCGCTCGAAGGCAAGCGGCGCCGGGGCGAACGGGGCGATGAAGGCGTCGAGGGAGATGCCGTTCGGCAGCCCCGCCGCCACCTCCTCCGCCTCGCCGAGATAGGGGACGACGATCGTCTTCGCCGCGCTAGCCAGATGCGGCACCACGGCTTTCAGCTTGTCGCCGATGGGCACGCGCTTGCCATTGTACCAGTAGCCGTCCACCGCGACATAGAGCTTGGGCGCGATCTGGCTGAAGCGGTCGAGAATGCCGCGCTCGCCGAAATCCGGCGAGCAGGAGGAGAAGATGGCGCCGAGCGAGGTCGCCGCCAGCATCACCGCGATGGTCTCGGGGAGGTTGGGCATGGTCGCCGCCACCCGGTCGCCGACGCCGACGCCGGCCGCCTTCATCGCCTGCTGCAGGCGGGAGACCAGGGTGGTGAGCTCGCCGAAGCTGACGCGCCGCTCCACCTTGTCCTCGCCGCGGAACACGAGGGCGAGGCTCGCGGGATCGCGCGGGCGCAGCAGGTTCTCGGCATAGTTGAGCCGCGCCTGCGGGAAGAAGACCGCGCCGGGCATCCTGTCGCCGTCGACGAGCGCGGGGCCGGCGCGTTCGCCGATCACCTCGCCGAGCTCCCATACCAGCTCCCAGAAGGCGGCGGGCTCGGAGATCGACCAGGCGTGCAGGTCGCGGTAATCGGCCAGGCGGGTGCCGTGGCGTTCATTGACGGTGCGGATGAAGGCGACGACGGCGGTGCGGGCGACCCGCTCCTCGCTCGGCGTCCACAGCGGCAGATCGTAGTCCGCACTCATCAAGCATGCCCTCCCAGGCTTCCAGCAGCGACGGTCCATTGGCGGTGGTCGGCCGGCTTTTGTCGAGTGTTTGCCGTGCCCGGCGAATTCATAGCGCCCGGTCCACAACTTGTCAGGCCATGAAACAGACACAGAGGAACAGGATGTTGCAGTGTGCCGGTGATTGGATTTATGCCAGTTCCCAGCCGGTCTACGACGGGAGGGGCGGTTCGTCGGGCTGAAATGGACGAGCAGGCACAGCAGGCGGAATGCCGACGGGGTTGTGGCGATACGCGATGAGAAAACTGCTGGCGATCCTGCTGCTGCCCCTGCTCCTCGTGGTGGTCGGCGCCGCCGTGGCTCCCAAGCTCGCCTCGCAGGAACGGCTGCGGGCCGAAGCGCTCGGCGTCATGCACGCCGCCACCGGGCTCGACGCCACCATTGACGGTCCGGTGCGCTTCACGGTGCTACCCTGGCCGGCTCTGGAGATGGAGCGTGTGCGCGTCGGCCGCGAGGACGGCATTACCCTGAGCGTGCCGCAGCTGCGCATCGTGCTCGATCTGCTGCCGCTGGTCACTGGAACCGCCCGTGCCGACTATATCGCGCTCGCCAACCCGGCGCTGACCATTCCCGATCGCGTCTCGGACAGCGATATGCTGGCCGGGCTGCTGCGCCGCATCGGCGCCGGCACCGTCTCCGGGGAGATCCGGGTGATGGACGGCCTGCTGCGGCTTGCCGACGACGACGGCGACTTCACCACCACGGCGCGGATGAACGCCACCATAAGCTGGCGGGGCGGCAGTTCGCTGACTCTCGACGGCGGCTTCATCTGGCACGACCAGCCGATGGATGTCGACGTCGCCTTCTCGCAGCTCTCCGCGCTCGCGCAGGACCGACCGGCCCGGCTGCGCGCTTCCGCCAGCGGACCGCTCGGCGACCTGACTTATGATGGCAGCTTCGGCTTCGCCTCCGGGCTCTCCGGCGACGGCGCGGTCTATGTCGCGGCACGCTCGGCGCGCGCGGCGCTGGACTGGCTCGATCTCGACGCGCCGACCGAGGGCGGCTTCGGCCCCTTCGCGCTCAAGGCGGACATGCTTTATTCCGGCAAGTCGGCCTCGCTGAGCCGGGTGCGGCTCGAACTCGACGGCAATGTCAGCGAGGGCGGCTTCAACCTGCGCTTCGACGAGGGCCGCCCGCAGATCCAGGGCTCGCTCGCCGCCGACACGCTCGATCTCGCGCCCTATGGCCAGCTGGTGCTCGCCTCGCCCGACGGCCGCAACTGGAGCCGCGACGCGCTCGACACCGAGCGGCTGGGGCGCTTCGACCTCGATCTGCGGCTCTCGGCCGGCGAGGTACGCTCCGCCGGCGCCAAGCTGGAGCGCCTCGCCGCCAGCGCGGTGGTGAAGGGCGGCAAGCTGTCGCTCGCCATCGGCGAGGCCGAGGGCTGGCAGGGCATCTTCCGCGCCTCCGCCCAGGTGGCGCCGGCGGCGGCCGGCACCGAGGTGCGGGTCGAGTTCGCCTGCGAGGACGTCGCCCTGGCCCAGGCACTGGGCGACCTGTTCCGTACCCAGCGGCTGGAGGGAACCGGCTCGTTCCGCCTGACCGCCACCGGCACCGGTACCGACATCGCCGGCATCGTCAGCAGCCTCGACGGCAGCTTCCGGCTGGAAGGCAGCGCTGGCGCGCTGGTCGGCATCGATGCGGCGCGCATCCTGTCGCGGCTGGCCGAGCGGCCGCTTTCCGGCGTCGGCAATCTGCGCGGCGGCCGCACCGCCTTCGACACCGTCGCGGCGGAGGCGACCATCACCGGCGGCGTCGCCGACCTCACCGCCTTCTCGATGGACAGCACGCGCCTCGCGGTGCGCATGACCGGTACCGCCTCGCTGCTGGCGCGCGACCTCGACCTCGCCGGCACCGCCATGCTGAAGGACGCCAGCGGCAAGGCGAGCCCGTTCGAGCTGCCCTTCGTGGTGCGCGGCGACTGGGACGACCCGTTGCTGCTGCCCGACCCGCAGGCGCTGATCCGCCGTTCCGGCGCGGCGCGCCCGCTATTCGGCCCGCGTATGGAGGCGACGGGAATCCTGGCGCCGACGCCCTGACCCTTTCCGCTGGCGGAAAGGCTTGATTGCGCGCGGCCGGTGCTATTCCGCCAGCACCCGGGTCGAGGGGAAGGTGATCTCGACCAGCGTGCCGGAATCCACCGCCGAGCGGATGGAGAAGGAGGCGCGGTTGGCTTCCGCCAGCGCCTTGGTCAGCGGCAGGCCGAGCCCGGTGCCGCCCGAGCCGGACTGGCCGGAGGTGACGATCTGCCGGAAGGGCTCCATGGCGATGGCGATGTCGGCTTCCGACATGCCGATGCCGGTGTCACGCACCCTCAGCACCACCTCTCCCTGCGCGGTGAGCGCCGTCGACAGGATCACCTGCCCGCCGGGCCGGGTGAACTTCACCGAGTTCGAGACGAGATTGAGCACGATCTGCCGGATCGAGCGCGCATCCGCCACCACCGGCGGCAGGTCGGCGGCGAGCGAGGAGCGGATGATGATGCGCTCGCGGTTCGCCTGCGGCTGCATGATCGCCATGCCCTGCTGGACGATCTCGTTGAGCGCGACGCTGGTGAAGGACAGATCGAGCTTGCCGGCCTCGATCTTCGACAGGTCCAAGAGGTCGTTGATCAGCGAGATGAGGTGGCCGCCGGAGGCGTGGATGTCGCGCAGATAGTCGCGGTAGCGCTGGTTCTCCACCGGCCCGAAGCGTTCCTCCATCATCACCTCGGAAAAGCCGATGATGGCGTTGAGCGGGGTGCGGATCTCATGGCTGATCTTGGCGAGAAAATCCGACTTCGCCATGTTGGCGCGCTCGGCGAGGCGCTTGGCCTCGGTGAGCTCTTCCTCGGCGCGCTTCCACTGGGTGATGTCGCGCAGCACGGCGCAGAACTTGCTCGAATCCTCGCCGACCCGGCCCACCGTCATGAACAGCGGGATCAGGCCGCCCTCGCGCACCCGGCCGATCACCTCGCGTCCGTCATTCAGCACGCTGGCGACGCCGTTGGAGGCGAGCCCGTCGAGATAGTCGACGGCGCCGCGCTGGCTCTCGGGGGCGAAGAGCAGGGTGAAGTTCTCGCCCTGCACCTCGGCGGAATCGAAGCCGAACAGCGCTTCGGCCGGGCGGTTCATCGAGAGGATGACGCCCTGCGCGTCGATCAGCACCACGCCATCGGTGGCGGTGTCGAGGATGGAGCGCAGCTCCCGGGCGGTGGCCTCGGACTGGCGCAGCGTCAGTTCGGCCTGTCGCAGCCGCTCGTCCGCCGGCTCGCCGAGGCGGCGCAGCAGGTGCAGCATGGCCGGGGCGCCGTCCCACGGCGCCGACATCAGCCGCGCCTCGACGGCGATCGGCGCGCCGGCGCGCGGCAGGATCGACAGCGCCGCGCCGTCGTCACACTCGGTCGGGGCCGGGCTGCCGAACAGCGCGGAGAGGCCGCCTGCCGCCTGCATCGCGACGGTATCGGCATAGCCGGTCCAGTCGAGCAAGGTGCGGTTGGCATAGAGCAGCCGGTCGCCGCGCCAGGCGACCAGACCGACCGGCAGCCGGTCGAGCACCGGGCGCTCGGCGTCGGAGAGGCTGCGGCGCAGGCCTTCCGGGCGGGCGGGCTCGATGGTGGGCTCGACGGAGGGCGGCGGAGCCGGGGGCTCGACGGCCTGCGGCGGCGGGGCAGGCGGCTCGGGCGGGGGAGCCGCGGAAACCGGTGCGTCGGTTGCGGGGATATCCGTCTCCGGCTCGCCCGTTTCCTGTCCGTCGAGCGCCGGCGCATCGGCCGGATCGACATCCATGCCCTCGATGCGGGCGCCGAGCGCCCGGGCGATCTCGCGGAAGGCGTTGCGCTCGCCGGTCGACAGACCTTCCCAGGAGGCGCGCGCCGCGTCGCCACGGTTGCCGTCGGCGCGCCCGGTCTCGCCGGCCCGCAGCGGCACGACGTTCGGGATCGGCGGCACCAGGCTGAGGGTCGGGCGCGGCAGCTCCGGCGCGGCGGGAGCCGTCGCTGCCGGCGGAACCGGGGAGGGCGGAGCCACCGGGAGGGGGGCCTCGGCTTCGGCAGCAATCGGTGCGGCCGTCGTGGGGGCGGTGGGCGTCGGCGTGGCGGCAGGAGAGATCGGAGCAGCGGGCGGAGCGGCGGTCGGCTGCGCCTCGACCGGCGACAGGCCGGATGCGGCGGGCATCGGCACGGCGGCGCCGTCCTTCAGCACGCCGAAGCCGCGCATGCCGCCCTCGCGCAGCGGCGCGCCGCCAAGCTCGGCCCGCAGCGTCTCGCCGCGCACACCCGGCAGCTCGACCGGCAGATGGGTGAAGCTCACCCCGGCGATGACGGCGTCATGCGCCTGCGGCGCGCCGAGCTCGGCCCAGCTGCGCCCGGCGATGTCCTGAGCCGGACGGCCGAGCAGGGCGCCGAGCCGCGCATCGACCGGCGCGAGGCGGCCATCGTCGCCGGTGCGCCAGGTGAAGCGCTGCCCGGGAGACGGCGCCGCTTCCACGGGCGCTGCTTTCGTCGGGGGCAATTCCGCGACCGGCGGGACCGACAGGGCAATGGCGGCCTGCGGCGGGACGGTGGATTCGGGCGCCAGGGTCTGTTCGGGCGCCGACACCTGGAGAGACGGGGCGGGGGGGGCTGCCGGGACATCGAGCGCGACCAGCAGGATGGCGCGCCGGGCGCCGGCGCCGATCAGCGTGCAGGCGACGGTGACCGGGGTCAGCCGTGCCGGCAGGCGCAGCTTTTCCAGCCGATGGCCGGCGGTGGCGCGGGCGGAAGCGCTGCGGGCGGCGAGGCCAGCGAGATCGCGGGCCAGCCGAAGCGACGCCGTATCGGCCGCAGTGGGAGTGACCGAGGCGGCGCCGACCAGCGCGCGGCCGGCCGCATTGCCGGCGAGCAGGCGGCCGGCGGCGTCGACCAGCAGCGCCGGTGCCGCGGCCGCCAATGCCGCCGCGATGCGGGGCTCGGCGAGCAGCGCCGCCATTCCGCCGGCGCCTGCCGCGTCATGTCCGTCGGTCGGTGTCGTCATGAAGCCGAACTGTACGCTCCGCGCGGGACGAGAAAACAACCGGAATGCCGCCGGCGGGCGGCCTCCATCCCCGCGATCATAAGGCTGCCGGCGGCCCCGCGCCATGGTGCCGGCCGGCTCGCGAGGCAGCTTCGCGTTTCGCGGTTAACCGGATGCGACCAAGGCGGGGTCCTGATTCCGGTTGCCTTTCGCAGTGCAAACGATACTTTAGTCGTAGGTGCCGCTGCGCATGGACGTGGGCGCAGACGGCGATATGATGCAAGTCATCACCTCCGGGAGGACGCCGATGGCCCAGGATCCCAAGCTGGACATTCCGAACCACTTGCGGAATTTCGCCGAGCAGGGGGTGGGCCAGGCCCGCACCGCCGTCGACAACCTGTTCGGCGCCGCCCACAAGGCGCTGAGCGATGTCGAGCGGCGGGTGGATGCGGCGCAGCAGAGTGCCCGCGACCTCGGACGGACCACGGTGGATTTCGCCGAGACAAACATCGCCGCCGTCTTCGATTTCGTCGCGCGGCTGGCGCGGGCGGGCTCGCTGGAGGAATGGAACCGGCTTAACGCGGCCTTCGTGGCCGAGCAGACGCAACGGCTCGGCGAGCAGGCACGGGTTCTGTCCAAGGCCGGCTTTGCCGGCGCCGAGGATGGTGCCGCCCGCCCCACCGAGCGGTCCCGGCCGTCCCGTGCGGCGCGCACGACCGCGAGGGCCGCCGCCCCGTTGCGCCCGGCGGCGCGGCCCGCGCCGGCAAAACCAGTTGCTCCGAAGCCCGTTGCCGCCAAGCCGGTGGCAAAGGCCACGGCCAAGCCCGTCGCGGCAAAGCCCGCCGATGCGCCCGAAGTAAAGGCTGCCAGCACGGCGCCTGCCGTCGCCAAGGCTTCTGCGCCCGTTGCGACGGTGCCGGCCGTCAAAGCGGTGGCAGCGCCCAAGCCTGCGGCGACCCGGCGCGGGGTAGCCAAGCGGGCGGCTCCGCCGGCCGCCAACGCTGCTGTTGCCGCAGCGCCGTCGGCCCAGAGTGCCGCGCCCAAGGCGGTTGCCCCCAAGGCTGCCGTGCGCAAGGCTGCTGCCCCCAAGGTTGCTGCCCCTAAGGGCGCTGTGACTGCTGCGACCAATGGCGCCGCGTCCAAGGCGCCCGCTGCTCCTGCTGTGCCGGCCGCTCCGGCCCCCGCCGCTGCCAAAGCGTCGGCGCCCAAGAAAGCCGCGGCGCCCAAGGCGTCCGCCGGCGCGCGCAAGCCCCGCGCGGCCGCCCCTGCCGCTGCTTCGCCGGCCACCGCCGCTCCGGCCGTGGTCCCGCCTGCCGAAACCGCGCCGGCCGCTGAAGCCGCCAGCGTGCCGCCGGCATCCACCACCCCCACCGCGCAGGGGTAAGGCCCCCTTTGGTGGGGCCTTTGTCATGGTGCCGTGCAACATTACGGCGCCGGTGACGTTAGTCCGCTGGGAGCACCCTCCGGGGAGTGGATCAAAAAAATCCGCGCAGACGGGTTGATTGTGCATTGCAATATGATATTGCAATGCACAAATAAACGATGCGAAGTCGGAAAGGGCGGATACTTCCCCGCTCGCGTTTTCCGAGCGCCGCCCCCCATCCGTGCCGAGGGCCGGACCGGGCAACTTCATCGAGCACCCGTGAACGCGAGGACAAACCCATGACCGAGGCCGCTGCCACCCCAACCCCGAAGAAGACCGCCAAGGCCGCCACCGCGGCGTTCGAAGCGGCGCTGCCGAAATTCGACATGCCGAAATTCGATATGCCCAATCTCGAAGTGCCCGCCGCGGTGCGCGAGATGGCCGAGAAGGGCGTGCAGAACGCTCGCGACGCCTATGAGAAGATGAAGACCCACGCGGAGGAGACCACCGACCTCCTGGAGGACACCTATTCGACCGCCTCCAAGGGCGTCGCCGAATACAACACGCTGGCGCTGGAAGCCCTGCGCGCCAATGTGAACTCCACCTTCGACTATTTCAGCGCCCTGCTCGGCACCAAGAGCCTGTCCGAGGCGGTGGAACTCTCCACCGGCCACCTGCGCAAGCAGTTCGACGTGCTCTCGGCGCAGGCCAAGGACCTCTCCGTGCTGGCCCAGAAAGTCGCCAACGAGACCGCCGAGCCGATCAAGGCCTCGGTCGAGAAGTCCATCAAGAAGGCGTCCTGACGCCCTCGTGCCATCCGGCATCGTAAAGGCCCGGCCCGCACCCGCGAGCCGGGCCTTTTCGCGTCCGAGCGGGACGGTTTCCCCGGATGCGGGAATTCGCGCGCCGTCCCGGTCCTCGCCTTGACTCCGCCTCATGGCCTGCCTATCTCGGCTGCGGCTTTGGCACTCGCTTTTGCTGAGTGCCAGCCGGCCTGCCAAGCGGGCGTCATGCCAGGCGGGCGTCATGCCGGCGCCGTGCCGGCGCCATAGAGGAATAGCCGAGGATCACCGATGGCCAAGCTCAAGTTCCGTCCCCTGCACGACCGCATCGTGGTGAAGCGCATCGACGCTGAAGAGAAGACCGCCGGCGGGATCATCATCCCCGACAGCGCCAAGGAAAAGCCCTCGCAGGGTGAAGTCGTCTCTGTCGGCCCCGGCGCCCGCGACGAAGCCGGCAAGCTGGTCCCGCTCGACGTGAAGGCCGGCGACAAGGTGCTGTTCGGCAAGTGGTCGGGCACCGAGGTGAAGCTCGACGGCACCGATTACCTCATCATGAAGGAATCCGACGTCATGGGCATCGTCGGCTGACATCGGCCGCCCGCGTCCCGACCGGCATGCCCCGCGCCCGCTGAGGCGGCAGGGTTGCCGGCACCGACATCCATTCAGGAGTGAGCCCCATGGCTGCCAAAGAAGTTAAATTTTCCAGCGACGCGCGCGAGAAGATGCTGCGCGGCGTCGACATCCTCGCCAATGCGGTGAAGGTGACCCTCGGCCCGAAGGGCCGCAACGTCGTGATCGACAAGAGCTTCGGCGCCCCGCGCATCACCAAGGACGGCGTCACCGTCGCCAAGGAGATCGAGCTCGAGGACAAGTTCGAGAACATGGGCGCCCAGATGGTGCGCGAAGTGGCCTCGAAGACCAACGACCTCGCCGGTGACGGCACCACCACCGCCACCGTGCTGGCCCAGGCGATCGTCCGCGAGGGCGCCAAGTCGGTGGCCGCCGGCATGAACCCGATGGACCTGAAGCGCGGCATCGACCTCGCCGCCGCCGAGGCGATCAAGGACATCGTCAAGCGCGCCAAGAAGGTGAAGTCCTCCGACGAAGTCGCGCAGGTCGGCACCATCTCCGCCAATGGCGATGCCTCGATCGGCCAGATGATCGCCGGCGCGATGCAGAAGGTCGGCAACGAGGGTGTCATCACCGTCGAGGAAGCCAAGACCGCCGAGACCGAGCTCGAAGTGGTCGAGGGCATGCAGTTCGACCGCGGCTACCTCTCGCCGTACTTCGTGACCAACGCCGAGAAGATGATCGTCGACCTCGACGATCCCTACATCCTGATCTTCGACAAGAAGCTCTCGGGCCTCCAGGCGATCCTGCCGGTTCTCGAAGCCGTGGTGCAGTCGAGCAAGCCGCTGGTCATCATTGCCGAGGACGTCGAGGGCGAAGCCCTTGCGACCCTCGTCGTCAACAAGCTGCGCGGCGGCCTGAAGGTCGCGGCCGTGAAGGCGCCGGGCTTCGGCGACCGTCGCAAGGCCATGCTCGAGGACATCGCGATCCTCACCGCCGGCCAGGTGATCTCCGAAGAGCTCGGCATCAAGCTTGAGAGCGTCTCGCTCGCCATGCTCGGCCGCGCCAAGAAGGTGATCATCGAGAAGGAAAAGACCACCGTCGTCGACGGCGCCGGCAAGAAGAAGGACATCGAGGGTCGCGTCGCGCAGATCAAGGTCCAGATCGAGGAGACCTCCTCGGACTATGACCGCGAGAAGCTGCAGGAGCGCCTCGCCAAGCTCGCGGGCGGCGTCGCGGTGATCCGCGTCGGCGGCGCCACCGAGATCGAGGTTAAGGAAAAGAAGGACCGCATCGACGACGCGCTGAACGCCACTCGCGCGGCGGTGCAGGAGGGCATCGTCCCCGGCGGCGGCATCGCGCTGCTGCGCGCCAAGAAGGCCATCGAGAAGCTGTCTTCGGACAATGCCGACATCCAGGCTGGCATCAAGATCGTCCTGAAGGCCCTCGAGGCGCCGATCCGCCAGATCGCCGAGAATTCCGGCGTGGAAGGCTCCATCGTCGTGGGCAAGGTGCAGGAATCGAAGGACCAGAACTTCGGCTTCAACGCCCAGACCGAAGAGTTCGTCGACATGATCGAGGCCGGCATCGTCGACCCCGCCAAGGTCGTGCGCACCGCGCTGCAGGACGCCGCCTCCGTGGCCGGCCTGCTGATCACCACCGAGGCCATGGTCGCCGACCTGCCGAAGCCGGCTGCGGCCCCGGCCATGCCGGGCGGCGGCATGGGCGGCATGGACTTCTGATCGAAGTCCAAACCGCCCACGCGGTTTTACGTGTCCAAGCCGGGCAAACCCGGCTTGGAGTGGCGGCATGGACTTCCGGTCGAAGTCCAAATCGCCCACACGGTTTTACGTGCCCAAGCTGGGCAAGCCAGGCTTGGGATGGCGGCATGGACTTCCGGTCGAAGTCCAGCAGTCGGACATAGGGAAGGGCGCGGCGCGAGCGGCGCCCTTTCTTTTTGGCGCGGCGTCCGCTCGCCGATTTCTGATGTGCGCAAGATCGTGATCCGGTCCACCCTGCCGCCTCCTCGGGAGGGACGCCAATGGACCAGCGCATCATCGATCTCTACGACCGCTTCACCCACGGCCAGATCGGCCGGCGGGACTTCATGGACCGGCTGATCACGCTCGCCGGATCGGTCGCGGCGGCGGGCGCCATGCTGCCGCTGCTGTCCAACGACTATGCCCGCGCCGCCGTGGTGGCGGAGGACGATGTACGGCTCGATATCTCCACCGCGAGCTTCCTCTCCGGCGGCAAGAATGTCAGCGGCTATCTCGTCCGCGCCAGGCGCATCGACGCCAAGCGGCCGGCGGTGCTGGTGATCCACGAGAATCGCGGCCTCAACCCGCATATCAAGGACATCACTCGCCGCCTGGCGCTGGAGGGCTATCTCGCCTTCGGCATCGATCTGCTCTCGGTCGACGGCGGCACCCCGGCCGACGAGGACAAGGCGCGCGACATGATCGCCGCGCTCGACCGTCCGGCCACGCTGGCGCGCGCCGTCGACGCGGTGGCCTTCCTCGCCCGCCACGAGGCCTCGACCGGATCGGTGGGGGCGGTCGGCTTCTGCTGGGGCGGCGGCATGGTCAACCTGCTCGCGGAGGCGAGCCCGCAGCTCAAAGCCGGCGTCGCCTATTACGGCGCGCAGCCGCCGCTCGACAAGGTGCCGGACATCAAGGCAGCGCTGCTGCTGCAATATGGCGGGCTGGATACCCGCATCAACGAGGGCATCCCCGCCTATGAGGAGGCGCTCAAGAAGGCCGGCAAGGACTACACGATCTATGTCTATGAAGGCGCCAACCACGCCTTCAACAATGACGTCAATCCGACGCGCTACGACCCGAAGGCGGCCGCGCTGGCCTGGAGCCGCACCGGCGCCTTCCTGGCCAAGCACCTCGGTGCGCCGCCGCCGGTGGAGACCTGAGCGACACGGCCCCGGATCCCGGCGCTCAGATCGGCGGCAGGTGCAGCCAGCCGGCGGCGGCGCTGAGGATGAGGTCGATCGCCATCGCGGCGAGGATCATGCCCATCACCCGCGAGATGATCGAGCCGCCGCCGCGCCCGATCAGCCGCGACAGGAAGCCGGCGCAGAGCAGCAGCACCAGCGAGACCATGAGCACGAGGCTCATGGTCCCGAGGGTGAACATGCGGTCGGCGAAGTCGTGGCGTGCATCGTCCGACAGCACCACCGCCGCCAGCATCGCCCCAGGCCCGGCGATGGAGGGGATGGCCAGCGGATAGACTGCAAGGTCCATCGGGTTGGTGTCGATCTCGGGATGCGCGTTCTGGGCGTGGCCGCCATGGATCATGCTGAGCGCGAACAGGAACAGCACGATGCCGCCGGCGATCTGGAACGACGCGATGGAGACGTCCATGGCGTCGAGCAGCCAGTGGCCGGCCAGCGCGAAGAACACCAGCACGAAGAAGGCGATGATCACCGCCAGTATCGCCGCCTTCTTCCGCGCCGCCGGTTCCAGCCCGGCGGTGACGGCCAGGAAGACCGGCAAGGTGCCGATCGGGTCGATGACGACCCAGAAGGTGACGAATTCCTGTAGGCGTTCCGACCAGTTCATCGCTTTGCCCGCACAAATCCGTCGCGAGGCCTCGTCCCCCATCGGGCCGAGCTTTCTCGCGATCCGGCTTGCCATCCACATGCTGCGCCTGTGGCGACACGAAGGCGCGCTGCGGGCGTTGCTTCCGGCAGCATAGAGACGCATGGTCGCCGCACAATCCGTCGTCAGGGAATCGTCCTCAAAAATGCCGCCGCGCCCGCTTGCCCGTTCCGGTCCCGATTTCGCCCACGAGACCGCCGCCTGGATGGCAGGCGAGGTGCCGGTCGCCGGCGCCGACGAGGTCGGGCGCGGCCCTTGGGCCGGGCCGGTGGTGGCGGCGGCGGTGATCCTCGATCCCGAGCGTGTGCCCGCCGGGCTCAACGATTCCAAGAAGTTGACGGCGGCGAAGCGCGAGGCGCTGTACGAGATCATCTGCGAGACGGCGGAAGTGTCGGTCGCCTTCGCCCCGCCGGCGCGCATCGACGCCACCAATATCCGCCAGGCGACGCTTTGGGCGCTGGCGCGGGCGGCGCAGGGGCTGCCGCGCGCGCCGCGCCTGCTGCTAGTGGACGGCAATGACGTGCCGCCGGTCGGCTGCGCCGCGCGGGCGATCATCGGCGGCGACGGGCTCATCGCTTCGATCGCCGCCGCCTCCATCGTCGCCAAGGTGACGCGCGACCGGCTGATGGGCGAACTGGGCCGGGTGCATCCCGGCTACGGCTTTGAGCGGCACATGGGCTACGGGACCGCCGAGCATGGCGCGGCGCTGGAGCGGCTCGGCGTGTGCCGCCACCACCGCGCCTCCTTCGCGCCGATCCGCCAGCGGCTGGCGCGGGCGGCGGCGGAGTAGGCAGGGCCGGCGCTAGAGCAATTCCGGTGAATTCCAGTTCACCTGAATTTCTCTAAGCCTTTGTAGATTCGCATTTTATTCACGCGAACCGGTACCCGCTTCGCTCGAAAATGCGCTCTAGTGGTAGCCCTCGCCGGCGCGTACCTTGCCGCGGAAGGTCCAGTAGACGAAGCCGACATAGCCGAGGATCAGCGGCAGCATGAACACCGTGCCGATGAGCATGAACACCTGGCTCGCCGGCGCCGCCGCGGTCTGCCACACGGTGAGCACCGGCGGCACCAGATGCGGGAAGATCGACACGCCGATGCCGATATAGCCGAGCAGGAACAGCCCGATCACCCCGAGGAACGGCAGGTGCTCGTGGCCGCGCTCCAGCCAGCGCCAGACGAAGCCGGCCAGCAGCAGCGTCACCAGCGGGATCGGCGCGAGGTAATAGAGGTTCGGCAGCGAGAACCAGCGGTCGGCGATGCGCGGGAAGGCGATCGGCGTCCACAGGCTGACGATCCCCATGAACACCAGCACCAGCGGCAGCAGCCAGCGGGCATGGGCACGGGCGCGGGCTTGGGCGGCGCCGTCGGTCTTGAGGATCAGCCAGACCGCGCCGATCAGCGCGTAGCCGGCGGTGACGCCGAGGCCGCAGATGAGCGCGAAGGGCGTCGCCCAGTCCAGCGGGCCGCCGGCGAAGGCGTTGTTCTCCACCTTCATGCCCTGCACGAAACCGCCGAGCAGCACGCCCTGGAAGAAGGCGGCGAGCGTCGAGCCGCCGGCGAAGGCGACGTTCCACAGGAAGCGGCTGGTGTCGGCGACGTGGCGGAACTCGAAGGCGACGCCGCGGAACACCAGCGCCAGCAGCATGAAGATCACCGGCAGATAGAGCGCCGGCATCAGGATCGAATAGGCGAGCGGGAAGGCGACCAAAAGCCCGCCGCCGCCGAGGATCAGCCAGGTCTCGTTGCCGTCCCAGAACGGGGCGACCGAGTTCATCATCTGGTCCTTCTCCACCTCGCTGCGGGCGAAGGGGAACAGGATGCCGATGCCGAGGTCGAAGCCGTCGAGGATCACGTACAGGGCGATCGCGACCGCCAGCAGCAGTGCCCAGATGACGGGCAGGTAGTATTCCATGCCGAGGCTGATCATGGTGCTCACTCCCCGGGTTGCTGGATGGCGGCGCGCGCCGCCTGGCGGGCGCCGGAGAGCGGCTGGCTCGGCAGGCCGTCGTCCGGCGGCTCGATGGAGGCGCCGGTGGGGCCGCGCACGATCAGCCGGTTGATGTAGTAGATGCCGCCGGAGAACACGATGCCGTAGACGATGACGAACAGCACCAGGGTGACGAACACCGCCCAGCCCTCGACCGGCGAGATGGCGTCGGCGGTGCGCAATATGCCGGTGGCGACCCAGGGCTGGCGCCCGACCTCGGTGACGAACCAGCCGGACAGCACGGTGATGAAGCCGACCGGCCAGACGAACTGGGTCGGCCAGACATACCAGTCGGTCTCGAACAGCCGGCGCCGCCACAGCAGGAAGGCGCCGACCCAGCCGAGCGCGATCATCAGCACGCCGAGCCCGACCATGATGCGGAAGGCGAAGAACGGCACCAGCAGCGGCGGCCGGTCCTGCGGCGGGAAGTCCTTCAGGCTGGCGAAGTCGTCCGTCCAGCTATGGGTGAGGATGAGGCTGCCGAGATGCGGAATGGCGATCTCGAAGTCGTTGCTCTCGGTCTTCTCGTTGGGAATGGCGAACAGCACCAGCGGCACGCCGGCTCCCGGCGGGTGGCCGCCCCAGTTCGCCTCGACCGCGGCGATCTTGGCCGGCTGGTGCTGCAGCGTGTTGAGGCCGTGCGCGTCGCCAATATAGGCCTGGATCGGCGCGAGGATGGCGATGAGGCCGATGGCCATGCGCATCATGGTGCGCCCGTCCTGCGGGTATTTCCCGGCATAGACGTAGCGGGCGCCGATCGCCAGCACCACCAGCGCGGTGGTGAGGTAGCAGGCCGTCACCATGTGCATGAAGCGGTAGGGGAAGCTCGGATTGAAGATCGCGGCCAGCCAGTCGACCGGATAGGCGATGCCGTCGATGACCTCATGGCCGGCCGGGGTCTGCATCCAGCTATTGGCCGACAGGATCCAGAACGCCGAGAGGCTGGTGCCCGCCGCCACCGCGATGGAGGCGAAGACGTGCAGCCCCTTCGGCACCCGGTTCCAGCCGAACAGCATGATGCCGAGGAAGGTGGCCTCCAGGAAGAAGGCCGTCAGCACCTCATAGCCGATCATCGGTCCGACGACGTTGCCGACGACGTGGGAGAAACGGCTCCAGTTCGTGCCGAACTGGTAGGACAGCACGATGCCCGACACCACGCCCATGCCGAAGGAGACGGCGAAGATCTTGGTGAAGAAGCGGGCGATGCGGTGGAAGTGCTCGCGACCCGTGGTGATCCACAACACTTCCAGCGTGGCGATATAGGCCGCGAGGCCGATGGTGAAGCTGGGAAAGATGATGTGGAAGGAGACGGTGAAGGCGAATTGAATGCGAGCCAGCAGAACGGGATCGAATTCCATCGGCATGCCCCTATCCGATGCGGCGGTGGTGCGCCGCTAGGGAAACACTACGCGGTTGCCGTGCAGAATGGAACTGGTCTTAAGTCCGTGACGCCGACGCGGCGATGACATGGATCAGGCGATCGGGCGTGGCGCGGCAGCCGGACCCCGTTCTTCGGGAAGGCCTCGTCTCAACCCTTTCCCTCGACGTCGGACGGTAACGCGCTCCGCCAGCGGTATGGATGCGGTCCGCCAAGCGGATCGGGGAGGGACGTGGTCGGGACTGAAGTCCCTCGCGCGGTCCTTCCACGGCGGGGACGTGGAGTGGCGCCGCGTCAGCCGGCGGATGGCGGCTCGGCGAGCTTGCGCTCGATGGCCAGCAGGTCGCGCCAGACCATGCGCTTGCCGAGCGGCGTGCGCAAAAGATAGGCCGGATGGAAGGTGGCGAGCGCCTGTATGCGCCGCGTGCCGGTGTCGTATTCCATCCAGCGGCCGCGCGCCTTGGTGATGCCGTCCTTGATGCCGAGCAGAGTCTGCGCCGAGGGGCCGCCGAGGCAGACCAGCACGTCGGGGTTGGCGAGCTCGATCTGCCGGCGGATGAAGGGCAGGCAGATGGCGGTTTCCTGCGGCGTCGGCGTGCGGTTGCCGGGCGGGCGCCACGGCACGACATTGGCGATGTAGGCCTGCGTGCGGTCGATGCCGATGGCGGCGAGCATGCGGTCGAGCAGCTTGCCGGAGCGGCCGACGAAGGGCTTGCCCTCGATGTCCTCGTCGCGGCCGGGCGCTTCGCCCACCAGCATCAGCCGCGCCTGCGGGTTGCCGTCGGCGAAGACGAGACGGGTGGCGGTGAGCTTCAGCGGGCAGCCGTCGAAGCGCTCCAGCAGGCCGCGCAGCGCGTCGAGGTCAGGTGCGGAGGCGGCGGCCTCGCGGGCATCGGCGGCGGCCCGGTCCGGCGGGGGCGGCGCGGCGGCGAGCGGCGGCAGGGCCGGGGCGCGCGCGGCCTCCCGCCTCGCGGACGGCGCGCCGGGCTCGGCGGAAGAAGAAGCAGCGGCCGGCCGGATGGCCGTGCGCGCGGTGCTGCGTTCGGCGGCGCTCTCGGCGAATCGGTCGACCGGGGCGTCGCCGATGCCGGCATCGACCCCGGCCTCGGCGTAGAAGGCCATGAGATCGGCAAGCGCGGCGCGCGGATCGACGTCGCGCGGATCGGGGGAAAGGTCCATATCCCATTCTATCGCGTCGCGGCGGTGATTGTCAGGCCGGCGCAAGCATGGAAGAAGTCCAGACAATAGATTGCGTGCCGGAGAGTGACATGAATGCCGCCGAGCTGCCCGAACGCGAGGGCATGGATTACGACGTGGTGGTGGTCGGCGGCGGGCCGGCGGGCCTCGCCGCGGCGATCCGCCTGAAGCAGCTCGACGAGAACCTGTCCGTGGTCGTCGTCGAGAAGGGTTCGGAGGTCGGCGCACACATCCTGTCCGGCGCGGTGATCGACCCCGTCGGCCTCGACCGGCTCTTCCCGGACTGGCGCGAGGAGGCCGACGCGCCGCTGAAGACGCCCGTTACCGAGGACCGCTTCTATTTGCTCGGCCCCGCCGGATCGCTGCGGCTGCCCAACGGGCTTATGCCGCCTTTGATGAACAATCACGGCAATTATGTCGGCTCGCTCGGCAATGTCTGCCGGTGGCTGGCCGGCAAGGCCGAGGCGCTCGGCGTCGAGATCTATCCCGGCTTCGCCGCCGCCGAACTGCTGTTCGACGAGAACGGCGCCGTGACCGGCATTGCGACCGGCGACATGGGCATCGGCCGCGACGGCGAGCCCGGCCCGAACTTCGCGCGCGGCATGGAGCTGCGCGGCAAGTACACGCTGTTCGCCGAGGGCGCGCGCGGCTCGCTCTCCAAGCAGCTCATCGCCCGCTTCAAGCTCGACGAGGGCCGCGAGCCGCCGAAATTCGGCCTCGGGCTGAAGGAGCTGTGGCAGCTCGATCCGGCCAAGCACAAGCCGGGGCTGGTGCAGCACTCCTTCGGCTGGCCGCTCGACGGCTCCACCGGCGGCGGCTCCTTCCTCTATCACCTGGAGGATGGGCAGGCGGTGGTCGGCTTCGTCGTCCACCTCAACTACACCAACCCGTATCTGTCGCCCTTCGAGGAATTCCAGCGCTTCAAGACTCACCCGTTGATCCGCGAGCAGCTGGAGGGCGGCAAGCGGCTCTCCTATGGCGCGCGGGCGATCACCGAGGGCGGCTACCAGTCGGTGCCGCGCACCGTGTTCCCCGGCGGGGTGCTGATCGGCTGCGCCGCCGGCTTCGTCAACGTGCCGCGCATCAAGGGCAGCCACAATGCCGTGCTCTCCGGCATCCTCGCCGCCGAGGAGGCCGCAGCCGCGCTCGCCGCCGGCCGGGCGCAGGACGTGCTGGAGGGCTACGAGACCGGCTGGCGCGCCGGCGAGATCGGCGCCGACCTGTGGAAGGTGCGCAACGTCAAGCCGCTATGGTCGAAGTTCGGCACCTATGTCGGCATCGGGCTGGGCGGGCTCGACATGTGGGCGAACACGCTCTTGAAGTGGTCGCCCTTCGGCACGCTCGGCCACGGCAAGCCGGATTCCGACACGCTGAAGCCGGCCAAGGATTCGAAGAAGATCGCCTATCCCAAGCCGGACGGCGTGGTGTCGTTCGACCGGCTGTCCTCGGTGTTTCTGTCCAACACCAACCATGAGGAGGACCAGCCGGTTCATCTCAAGGTGAAGGACATGGCGCTGCAGAAATCCTCCGAGCACGACGTCTATGCCGGACCGTCCAACCGCTACTGCCCGGCGGGCGTGTATGAATGGGTGGAGAAGGACGGCGCCGACGTCTTCGTGATCAACGCGCAGAACTGCGTCCACTGCAAGACCTGCGACATCAAGGATCCCAACCGCAACATCACCTGGGTGACGCCGGAAGGCGGCGGCGGGCCGAACTATCCCAATATGTGAGGACGACGGCATGCGCGGAAGCGTGACGGTGGCGCTGCGGGCGCTGGCCGCGATGGTGGCGATCTCGATGGCGATGCCGGCCGCGATGTCGGCGGCTTGGGCGGCCGGGCTGCCGGACTACGCGCCGTTCCGCGAGGGGCTGTTCCTGCGCTATCTCGACGCCGAGCCGGGCGGCCAGATCGACCGGGTGCCGCGTATCGGGCTGTCCTTCCCCGGCAGCGAGCGGCGGCTGTCGGCCGATCTCGATTCCGGCTCCACCGGCATCGTGGTGGCCGCGGCCTATATTCCCGGCTTCGACCAGCTGCCGAGCCAGGGGCCGGGACAGCTGACCTACACGTCGTCCGGCCGGCAGATGATCGGCCAATGGGTGGTGGTGCCGGTGACGCTGTCCGGCAAGGAGGGCGCCTCCGTCACCACCGAGCCGATGCCGGTGCTGGCGGTGACCGAGCTGCGCTGCCTCGACTATGCCCGCGACTGCACGCCCCGGCAGATGCCCGAGCATATCGCCATGGTCGGGGTGGGCTTTGCCCGCGAGGCCGACCGGCAGAGCCAGAGCACGCCGGACAAGAACCCGCTGCTGCGGGTGACCGGCGGGGAGGGCGTCGAAAACGGAGGCGCTCGCCGGCGCGGCTACATCCTCTCGCCGGAGGGCGTGCATGTCGGGCTGACCGGCGGCAATACGCGCGGCGATTTCCGCGCGCTCAAGCTCGACCGCCAGGACGACGGATCGGACTGGAAGGCGACGCCGGCCTGCATCGCGCTCAACGGCGCGACGCCAGCGGCCTGCGGCACGATGCTGGTCGATACCGGCGTCTCGGCGATGTTCATGACGGTGTCGCCGGCGCAGGCGGCGGGCGCCGAGGGCACGCTGCCGGCGGGAACCGAGGTGGCGATCCGCGCCGGCACGGCGCAGGACGGCTTCGAACTCTACCGCTTCACGGTGGGCGGCGACTCACCGCTGGCGCCGGAGGCGATCCATCTGCGGGTGTCGCCGGAGCGGGTGTTCGTCAACACCAGCTTCCACCTGCTCAACGGCTATGACGTGCTCTACGACGCCGATGGCGGCTATGTTGGGTTCCGCCGGCGGTAGGGCGGCTAGAACTGCGCGATGATGAAGGCGGCGAACAGGATGAAGGCGGCGACGAGGTCGCTGGCCATCGCCATGTTCTCGCGGAAGTTCCGCTCCGGCCGGCGCATGTGATTGAGCCCGGCGAGGCCGAGGAAGGCGCCGCCGATGAAGGCGACCGGGAACACCCAGCTGGTGATCAGCAGCGACAAGAGCCCCGCCGCGCCCATGGCGAGATTGGCGCAGCCGAGCTCCTGCACCAGCACATGCGCGCGCACATCGTCGACGCCGAGGATGGAACTGGCGGTGAAGCCGGGCTTCACCAGCTGGGCGATGCCCGCCAGCAGCAGGCGTACGCCGACCGCCCAGAACACGAACCATTTCGACGCGATGGCGAAGAAGCCGATCAGCGTGCCGTTGCCGGCGAGCTCCGAGGCGATGGAGACGACGGGCAGGATGACCATCGTGAGCAGAAGCGTGGCATAATAGATCATCGGTGAGGCCCGGCGAGTGGAATGACGTTGCGAAAGATCGTGACGGAATGTCACGGAACTGTAACTACATATTCATGCCGACGTCACCCGCCGCCGATACGCCCTCCTCGACCCTGATGGCCGACGAGGACAATCGATGGCGGCAGCGCTGGAACTCGACCGTGTAAGCAAGACGTGGGGCGCGATGCGTGCCGTCGACAATGTCTCGCTGCGCATCGAGCCGGGCGAGCGGGTGGCGCTGATCGGCGCTTCCGGCTCCGGCAAGTCGACCCTGATCCGCATCGCCTCCGGCCTCGCCTTGGCCGACGCGACCAGCGGCGCGGTGCGCTCCTTCGGCGTCGGCGTGCAGGACAAGGGCAAGCTTTCCTCCGAGGTGCGGCGCGCCCGCCGGCAGATCGGCCTCGTCTTCCAGCAATTCGCGCTGGTCGGCCGGATGACGGTGATGAGCAATGTGCTGGTCGGCGTGCTCGGCCGCATCAGCGGGCTGCGTGGCACGCTCGGCCTGTTCAACACCGACGAGAAGCGTACCGCGCTCGCCGCGCTGGCCGAGGTCGGCATCGCCCAGCATGCCGCCAAGAAGGCGCGCGAACTCTCCGGCGGCCAGCAGCAGCGTGTCGCCATCGCCCGCGCGCTGGTGCAGGGCGCCAAGCTGGTGCTCGCCGACGAGCCGATCGCCTCGCTCGACCCGAAATCCGCCAAGCGGGTGATGGATACGCTGGTGACCATGAGCCGCGACCACGGCATCGCGCTGGTCGTGTCGCTGCATCAGGTCGACTACGCCACCGCCTATTTCGACCGGGTGGTCGCCATGAATGCCGGCCGCGTCGTGTTCGACGGCCCGGCCTCGCGCATCACCGCTGCTTTTCTTACCGAGCTCTACGGCGCCAGCGCCGAGGAACTGATCCTGCCGAGCCAGTTCGCGGTGTCCGCCGCCGAGCCGCTCGCGCCCGTCTCTTCAGAACCCGTATCCTGACAGGAGCGAACACCATGAAGCGCATTCTCGCCGCCGGCCTCGTGCTGGCCGGCCTCACCGCCCCGCTGGCGGCGCAGGAAGTCAAGGAGCTGAACTTCGGCTTCATCTCCACCGAGTCCTCCGCCAACCTCGCCAAGAGCTTCGAGCCGCTCCTGAAGGACATGGAGAAGGCGATCGGCGTGCCGGTGAAGCCGTTCTTCGTCGGCGACTATGCCGGCGTGATCGAGGGCATGCGCTTCAAGAAGGTCGACGTGGCGTGGTACGGCAACAAGTCGGCCATGGAAGCGGTGGACCGCGCCAATGGCGAGGTCTTCGTGAAGACCGCCAAGCCGGACGGTTCCTCGGGCTACTACTCGCTGATCGTCACCAATGTCGATCGCAGCGACATCAACGGCCTCAAAGACATCCTCGACTGCTCCAAGGGCTACAATTTCGGCAATGGCGACCCGAACTCCACCTCGGGCTTCCTGGTGCCGGGCTACTATGTGTTCGCGCTGAACAATGTCGACCCGCAGAAGTGCTACAAGCGCGTCGTGACCGGCAACCATGAGGGCAATCTGCTCGCGGTCGCCAACAAGCAGGTCGACTTCGCCACCAACAACACCGAGAACATGACCCGCCTTCAGCAGACCCGCCCGGCGGAAGCTGCGAAGATCAAGGAAGTGTGGCGCTCGCCGATGATCGCCGGCGACCCGATCGTGTGGCGCAAGGACCTGCCGGCCGACCTGAAGGCCAAGATCTACACCTTCTTCATGACCTATGGCCGCAACGGCACCCCGGAAGAGATCGAGCACGCCCGCGCGGTGCTGGCCAAGACCTCCGATGGCTGGGGCCCGTTCCTCGCCTCCTCCGACGCGCAGCTGATCCCGATCCGCCAGCTCGAGCTGTTCAAGGCCAAGGTGAAGGCCCAGAACAACGACAAGCTGTCGGCTGACGAGAAGGCCGCCGAGGTGAAGAAGATCGACGCCCAGCTCGCCGAGCTCGACGCGCAGCAGAAGAAGCTGCCCGCCATGTGACGTGTTGCCGGAGGCCGGGCCCCGCCCGGCTTCCACCGAGGCTGCGCCGCCGTCTCCGGTCCGCCGGGGACGGCGTTCGATTGAGAGGGACACCCCATGCTCGCCGCCGACACCGCCCATCGCTCCGCCCTTGCCGCGCTGCCGGCCCCGCCGGTGACGCCGCTCGCCACCAAGCTGACCCGCCTCGTCCTCGCCGCCGCCGCGGTGGTGGTGCTGGTGTTCTGCTGGTACGAAGCGGAAATGAACCCGGCGCAGCTGGTCGCCGACGCCGGCAACATGGCGACGCTGGGTTCCGAGTTCCTGCGCCCGGACTTCACCGACTGGGACGTCTATTTCAACTCGATGGTCGAGACGCTCGCCATCGCGGTGTGGGGCACCCTGCTGGCGGTGATCGTCGGCATTCCCTTCGGCATATTGTGCGCCGACAATGTGGTGCCGCGCTGGGTCGCCTTCCCGGTGCGCCGGGTGATGGACGCCTGCCGCGCCATCAACGAGCTGGTCTTCGCGCTGATCTTCATCGCCGCCGTCGGCCTCGGCCCGTTCGCCGGCGTGCTGGCGCTGTTCGTCCACACCACCGGCGTGGTCGCCAAGCTGTTCTCCGAGGCGGTCGAGGCGATAGACCCGGCGCCGGTCGAGGGCATTCGCGGCACCGGCGGCAGCTGGCTACAGGAAGTGATCTATGGCGTGCTGCCGCAGGTGCTGCCGCTGTGGATCTCCTATGCGCTCTACCGCTTCGAATCCAATGTGCGCTCGGCAACCGTGCTCGGCATCGTCGGCGGCGGCGGCATCGGCATGGTGTTCAACGAGACCATGCGCGGCTTCCTCTACTCGCAGGCCGCGGCGATCCTGATCATCGTGATCGTCACCGTCTCGCTGCTCGACGTGATCAGCCAGAACATCCGCAAGCGCTTCATCTGAGGAACGCGGTTCATCTGAGGAAAAACGGCGCCGGTGCCTCCGCCCGAAAACGGCGGCAAATCCGGCGCCCGGCGCCTGACGCAGCGGCTTTCAGGACCGGCGGCTCATGTGACGGGATACCGTCCGGTTCCCTGCATTTTTGCCCGATCAGACATGCGTGAAGTTCCCTTACGATCTGATCGTAAGCGACATAAATCCTTCTCCGAAAGCACGCCAATGTCGCTCGCGCGACATGTCGCAACTAGGAGAAGAGCCCAAATGAATCGCATTTTCGTCGTCGCCGCCGTGATCGCCAGCATCGGCGTGGCCGGCATCACCGCCGCCTCCGCCTCCGGCCGCAGCAAGGAAGAGCGCAAGGCGTGGTGGGATACGTTCCATCAGGTCACGAAGTCCCCGGAGGGCACGGCGCAGCCGGCCCAGGCGCCCGCCTCCAAGGCCCCGAAAGCCGCCAAGCCGGCGCAGTGATACGCGCGCAGTGACACGCGGCGTTCCGCAATCGCGGTAACGACCATCAGGGCGGCACCCGGAAGGGCGCCGCCCTTGTCGTATGTGCGCCCCGTATTCACGTATCGTATTCGCGCCGGCGCCGGGTTCTGTTCGTGACCCAGCGTCAGGCGGCCTGAACAAACTTTAATGTCTCCGCCATCCTCCCGCCGGGATTGCTTCCACTAGTCTTGCCGCATGACTTGCGGCATTCGCTGCGGCATATCCTGTTTCGCGCGGCGCCGGTGGCGTTGCCCGTTCCCACCGGCCGGAGACATAAAGTGCGTGCGATATTGAGCCTCCTCTCCGACGTCTGGCGGCTGTCGACCCCCTATTTTCGCGGCGAGGACAAATGGCGGGGCGGCATCCTGCTCGCCGCCGTGGTGGCGCTGGAGGTCGGCTGGGTCTACGGCACCGTGCTGCTCAACCAGTGGAACAACGCGTTCTACAACGCGATCCAGGAGAAGGATTATCCCGCCTTCGTCCACCAGTTCTGGCTGTTCGGCCTCTATGCCGCGGTGCTGATCGTCATCGCCGTCTACCAGATCTATCTCCGGCAATGGCTGGAGATCCGCTGGCGCACCTGGATGACCGAGAAGTACCTCTCGGCCTGGCTCGACCACCAGACGCATTACCGGCTGCGGCTCAAGGGCGACACGGCCGACAACCCCGACCAGCGTATCGCCGAGGACATCCGCTCCTATATCGCCACCACCATCAGCCTGTTCATCGGCATCCTCAACGCGGTGATGACGCTGGCCTCCTTCGCGGTGATCCTGTGGGGCCTGTCCGGCGACTTCCACCTGCCGCTGTTCGGCTATGAGATCGACATTCCCGGCTATCTGGTCTGGGCGGCGTTCGCCTATGCGGCGTTCGGCACCTGGCTCACCCACCTCATCGGCCGGGTGCTGGTGCTGCTGAACTTCAACCAGCAGCGCTTCGAGGCCGACTACCGCGTCGACCTGGTGCGCGTGCGCGAGAATGGCGAGCAGATCGCGCTGATGGAAGGCGAGAAGGTGGAGCGGGCGCGCCTGCTGGAGCGCTTCTCGCATGTCGTGCACAATTACTGGGGCCTGATGATCGCCCAGAAGCGGCTGACCTGGTTCACCGCCGGCTATGGCCAGCTGTCGAACGTGTTCCCCTTCCTCGTGGTGGCGCCGGCCTATTTCTCCGGCGCGATCCAGCTTGGCCAGCTGATGCAGACCGCCTCCGCCTTCGGCCAGGTGCAGGGCTCGTTCTCCTTCTTCATCAACGCCTATTCGACGCTGGCCGAATGGAAGGCGGTCGTCGACCGTCTGATCGGCTTCGAGGACCACATCGCCCAGGCCCGCGCCGAGACCGCCGCCGTCGCCTATTTGCGCCGGCCGGCCACCGGCGGCGCCATGCTCGCCCTCGATGACATGGAGGTGCGCCTCCCGGACGGACGGGCGCTGCTGACCGCCGGCGGCGTTACTATCGGCCGTGGCGAGAGCGTGCTGCTGACCGGGCCGTCCGGCACCGGCAAGTCGACGCTGCTGCGCGCCATTGCCGGCATCTGGCCCTATGGCTCGGGCACGGTGTCGGTGGCGCCGGAGGCGCGGCTGCTGGTGCTGCCGCAGCGGCCCTATCTGCCGGTCGGCACGCTGCGCGGTGCGCTCGCCTATCCCGATCCGCTCGCCGAGCATGACGACACCGCGCTGCGCGACGTGCTGGAAGCGGTCGGGCTCTCGGCCTTTGCCGGCCGGCTCGACGAGCGGGCGCTGTGGCCTTCGGTGATGTCGGGCGGCGAACAGCAGCGGCTCGCCGTCGCCCGCGCGCTGCTGATCAAGCCGGACGTGCTGCTGCTCGACGAGGCGACCTCGGCGCTCGACGAAGCCGGCGAGGCGGCGCTCTATCACGTGCTGCGTCAGCGGCTGCCGGGGGTGGCGATCCTGTCCATCGGCCACCGTTCCAGCCTGCATGCGCTGCATGGCCGCCATCTCGAGCTCGAGCCGACCGCCGACGGCCCGGCCCGGCTCGAAAGCGTGGGGCAATTGGTGGCGGCGGGCTGAGGAGCCGCCGCTTTCCCGCTCAGGTCTCCGGCTTGGCGGCCGGCGCGTCGGCGGCGGCGATCTCGGGTGCCGGCAGATTAGCGGCGGGCAGGGTGGCGGCTGCCATGCCGGTGAGGTCGCTGCGCGGCCGGCGCAGCCGGAATCGCCGCCGCGGGACCGGCTGGCCCTCGGCCTCGATGGCCAGCGTGCGTTCCAGCAGGATCTCGTAGATCGGCCGGCCGCCGAGCCGCTGCGCCACCATGTTGGAGACGATGGTGGTGAGCATGACCGGCACCAGGATGCCATAGGCGCCGGTGAGCTCCATCACCAGCACCATGCCGACCAGCGGCGCGCCGATGGTGGCGGCGAACAGCCCGCCCATGGCGGCGATGGCGAGCGCGACATGGGTGTTCTCGGGCAGAGCCACCAAGGTCTCCAGTCCGGCGCCGAAGGTGAGGCCGATGGTGGTGGCCAGCGCCAGGATCGGCGCGAAGATGCCGCCGGCGACGCCGGTGGAATAGCTCGCCATGGTCATGACGAAGCGGATGAGCACGATGACCGCCAGCACCGCGAGCGGGCGGTTCTCCGTCGCCAGCTGCACCGCGAGCACCTCGCCGCCCTGCGTCGCCTCCGGCAGCAGGAACATCAGCGGCCCGACGATCAGGCCGATGAGCAGCGGGAACAGGTAGAACGAGCTGGCGAGGCCCAGGCTGCGTACATGGTCCAGCGCCCAGACCAGCGTGCGGTTGAAGCCGACGCCGACCGCACCCAGCAGCAGGCCGAGTGCCAGGAACGCCGGCAGCATGCCGTGCGGCAGCGCCGAAGCCGGCAACAGCATATAGGGCACGTTGCCGGTCAGCTGCTCGGTGACGATGGCGCTGGCGAGCGAGGCGAGGATGACGCCGACATAGGTGCGGGCGCTGTAGGGAAACTGCCGCCGCGTCTCCTCGATGACGAACAGCACCGCGGCGAGCGGCGCGTTGAAGGCGGCGGCGAGGCCGGCAGCGCCACCGGCGGCGAGCAGGCCGCGCATGTCCTCGGAAGACATCTTCGTCACATCGGCCGCCGCCTTGGCGATGGAGGCGCCGATATGGATGGTCGGCCCCTCGCGGCCGAGCACCATGCCGGAGGACAGCGACAGCAGGCCGGCGACGAACTTCACCGGCAGCACGCGCTTCCAGCGCACCTGGCGCAGGCCCTCCATCGCGCCCTCGATCTCCGGCACGCCGGAGCCGCCGGCCTCCGGCGCGAAGCGGCGCACCAGGAACAGCGAGGCCACCGCCATGGCGGCTGCGACGAGGGCGGCTGCGACGTAGAGCGCCGTGCCGGACAGGCCGAGCGTGTCGCGCAGCAGGGCGGGCCAGGCCGCGGTGAGTTCCTCGACGCCGAGATGGAAGGCGACGCCGGCGAGGCCGACCGCCACGCCGACGACGATCGCTACCGCGTGATAACCGCCATTGCCCATCTCGTCTCCCCTGCCCCCGCGCTGTCGGCCCCTCGGCACGGGTAGCATCGCGAGGCAACGGCCGAAAGAACCAAATCGGCGGATTTACGGGTTCGGCAAGGCACTTGCGGCGCAGACCGACGCTGCCGCGCGCTGTTCTTGCGCGCGCGGCAGGACGGAGCGCGCAGCCACCCGCCTCAGGGCAGGGCGGGCGCGTAGGTGGCGACCGGCTCCACCGTGTCGATCAGCCCGTGCTCCTTCATGAAGGTGCCGAAGCGGGCATAGCGGCCGGCATCGAGCGCCGCCGGCGCATGGGCGAAGCGGCGCAGCGTGTCGGTCCAGGCGGTGCGGTTGAGCTCGTCGTCGAGCTTCGGGTTGGCCTTGACGAACACGCCCCAGGCCTCGTCCGGGTGGTTGAGCACATAGATGGTGGCGTCCTCCACCGCAGCGAGGAAGCGCTTGAGGCGCGGATCGGCGACGAGATCCTTGCGGGTGACGTAGATCAGCTCGTCGAACACCGGCACGCCGTGTTCCTCGGGGAAGAAGGCGACGCCCTCCTTGCCTTCGAGCTTGATCTGGGTGAGCTCGAAATTGCGATAGGCGCCGATCACCGCGTCGACCTTGCCGGAGACGAGGGCGGGGGACAGGGCGAAATTGACGTTCACCATGGTGACGTCGGAGGGCTTCAGCCCGGCATCGGCGAGCATGGTGCCGAGCAGCGCGTCCTCGAAGCCGGCCACCGAGAAGCCGACCGTCTTGCCCTTCAGATCGGCGAGCGACTTCACCGGGCCGTCCTTCAGCGCCACCAGCGCGGTCAGTGGGGTGGAGACCAGCGTGCCGAAGCGCACCAGCGGCAGGCCTTCCTTGACCGACAGATAGAGGTTCGGCTGGTAGCTGACCGCGACTTCCGCCTGGCCGGCGGCGACGAGGCGCGGCGGGGCGGAGGGGTCGGCCGGCGCGACGAGCTCGACATCGAGGCCGTGGGCCGCGAAGAACCCCTTCTCCTTGGCGATGATCAGCGGCGCGTGGTCCGGGTTCACGTACCAGTCGAGCAGCACGGTGAGCTTGTCGGCCGCCGCTGCGGGGGCGGCGGCGAGCGACACGGCGATGGCGGACGCGGCCAGCAGTCCGGCAAAGGTCTTGAACATATGGATCTCCTCCCGTTTCGGAGATCCGGCGCATGAGCTTTCGGGGGAAATCCGGCGCAGGATTCCCCGCCGGTGACGGAGATGACCTCGCCGTGGTTCCGTCCCTTCGCCGGCATGACCCGGATCAGGTTCTAAGGGTCTGGCGGACGCCATCTCAGCCCCTTCGACCCAACGGGCCGGCGGGACACCCCTCGGACGGAACGGAGCCTAGCAGAGCTGGTATGCCACGGCAATCGGTTAGCCGGCAGCAGCCCTCGGCGGTTTCCGGCTCGGAAAAGGACCGCTTCAACAGAGGAAGCGCTTGAGCTCATTGCTCCAGAGCTTGATGCCCAGCCGGCAGATTTCAAGCTGCGAGAGCCAATACATCTGGTCACTGGGCGTGGCGAACGCCGCCACAAGCAGATCCAGCGGCGCATCGATTTCCTGCCCGTAGGCCAGCAGATCGGCCACCGTATGTTGCGTTTCATTTTCATTGCGCAAAGGCTGGCCGGGTGTCGAGAAGGCGTGGAAGCCAAGTTGGCTGTTGTCCGAACTCGATCGCCACGGCTTTCCCTTCTCGTCGTGGCCGCCAAGGAACGCAAATGCGCAGGCGCTGGCGCAGATGCTTCCTCCCTCGACGATGGTCTTGATGCGATTGTCCTTGAAATACCTTCCCAGTCTCAGCCCTTCGTAGAGCGAGCCGCCGGGACTGCTCAGATAGATGGCGCTGATCGGCCGGCGAGGCTGAGCGGCGAGAAAGACCTGGAGCCGGGTTGTGTCGCCGTTCTGTATGGAGCCCTCCGCCCGTATGGCGGTGAGGCGCGGCGAGGTGTTGGCATGCGTGCTGAACTCCAGCGCTTCGGCATGGTTCGTGTCCGCCTGGGTGCTGACCAGCAGCGCAGACCACAAGGTCCAAACAAGCGCGGCCTTTCCCATCCCGTCTCCCCGGCATCGCTATCATTCGGCCTCAGGCTACCGTGGCACAGCAGGGTAATGAAGCGAAGCCGTATGAGATACGCGGATGGACGAAGCGGGAGGCCGTTCAGGGCTTCTCCCGCCAGCCGTCGAGATAGCGCACGCTCTCGACCCCGGCGAAGCGCGCCATGCGGGCGAGTTCGCCGTCGAGCCGCTCCAGCCGGCCGGCGGAGGCGCGCACGCCCGGTTCCAGCCAGAGCTTCTTCACGTCGAGCGTGCCGGCCTTGCGGTCGGCCTTCATGTCGATGCGACCGATCATCCGGTCGCTTTCCATCAGCGGGAAGACGTAATAGCCGTACACACGCTTTTCCGCCGGCACGAACACCTCGATGCGGTAGGAGAAGCCGAACAGCCGCTCGGCGCGGTTGCGGTCGCGCAGCAGCGGGTCGAACGGGCTGAGCACCCTGAGCCGTGCCGGCGGTTCCGGCAGCGCCTCGAACGCCGGGCCGCTGCCGGCGAAGGCGAAGGACGCGCGGGGCCTTCCGCCATCCGCCGTGACGAGGCTGACCTCTTCCAGCCGCTCGCGGTTGACCGCCACCCAGGCACGGGCCTCCTCCGGCGAGACGAGGTCCCAGAAGGCGGCGATCTCGCCATGGGTGGCGAAGCCGAGCCGTTCCAGCGCCGAGGCGCAGGCCCACTCGACGAAATCCTCGCGCGTCACCTCGCTGCCATAGTGGCGGGCGGGGATGACGCGCTCCGACAGGTCGTAGACCTTCTGGAAGCCGTCGCGGCCGGCAATGGCGAGGCGGCCGGTGCGCCAGAGATATTCCAGCGCCGTCTTGGCTGGGTGCCAGTTCCACCAGCCGCCGGGCGTGCGCTCCTCCGCCTCGAAATGCCGGGCCATCAGCGGCCCCTCGGTGGTGATGCGCGCCAGCACGTGGTCGACCGACTGCTCGAAGCCGTTCTCGTGCCAGCTTCGCCAGCGCTCGGCGAGGTTTTCCCGCGCATGGGCGAAGCGGTGCTTCCAGTAGCCGTAGAACGCCGAGGGGATGATGGCGGCGTCGTGCGTCCAGTGCTCGAACAGCTCGCCGTCGCGTTCCGCCAGTGCGGTGAGGTGCTCGCGCCGATAGGTCTGGGCGCGGGCGAACAGAATGTGGTGATGCGCCCGCTCTACCGTGGCGATGCTGTCCACCTGCACAAAGCCGAGCTCGTGGACGAGTTCCAGCAGCCCGGCCTTGCCGAGCGCGCGGCCGGGGGGGCGGGACAGGCCCTGCTTGGCGAGGAAGATGCGCCGCGCGTCGTGGTTGGACAGGTTGAGGCTCATGCGCCGTCGATCCATCCCAGATCGACGGCGATGGTCCGCCCGGTCGCCTTGGCAGCGTACATCAGCGTGTCGGCCTGACGCAGCAGCGCATCGGCGTCGATGGCCGTCATACACATGGCGACCCCGATGGCGGCGCCGATGGCGAGCTGGCGATCATCCACCGGCATCGGCGTGCAGATGGTCTCGGCGAAGGCGTGCAGATCGTCGGCGGTCGGCGCGTGGTCGCGGGGGAAAGTGGAGAGCAGAACGAACTCGTCGCCGCCGATCCGCGCCGCGAAGCGCTGCGGATCGACAAAGCCGCGCAGGCGTTCCGCCACATGCCGCAGCACCCGGTCGCCGACCAGATGGCCGTGGCGGTCATTGACCGACTTGAAGCCGTTCAGATCGATATAGGCGAGGGCGACGCCCTGGTCGACGTGCCACTGCGCCAGGAGGTTGCGCAGCCGGTGGTCGAAGGCGGCGCGGTTGGGCAGCCCGGTCACCACATCGGTATAGGCCGCTTCCAGGATGCCGCGCTCGAACGCCTTGCGCTCGGAATTGTCGATGATGATCTCGATGTCGAGCGTCTGGCCGTTGATGGTGCGGCGCTGCGTCGAGATCAGCGTGGGGATGATGCGGCCGGAGGAATGCCGCAGATCGACCTCCTCCAGCTGGTACAGGCCGGACGTTTCCAGTTCGTGCAGGCGGCGCAGCCGGTTCGGGTCGTCGAGATTGCGGACGGTATCCAGATACATTGGCTGGTCGGCGATCTCCTCCCAGCTGCGGCCGATGAGATTGAGATAGGCCGGATTGGCCATGATGTATCGGGAGACGTATTCGGCCGTCGAAATGCAGATGGCGACGGGCGAGAGTTCGAACACGTCCACCAGTGCTTCGTAGACGACTTGGCGTGGAATCATGGATCCTCACAGGACCGGCGGAACGCCAGCCTCGCCCATTCGCCCCCACCCGTCCACTGCCTGCGTCGATCTACCCGCTACCCGCTACTCGCGTGCCGAGGCGGTTTCCGGCGCCCAGGGCACCAGCCGGGCGAGGGCGCGGTCGACCAGCGCGAACAGGATCAGCGCCACCGCCATGAGGATGGCGAGCGCCGCGAACACCATGTCGGTCTGC
The DNA here is from genome assembly GCF_018390695.1 of Ancylobacter sonchi. Lineage (GTDB taxonomy): Bacteria > Pseudomonadota > Alphaproteobacteria > Rhizobiales > Xanthobacteraceae > Ancylobacter > Ancylobacter sonchi. Next base: position 465,713 of record NZ_JAHBGF010000046.1, read on the forward strand.
ATGCGGGCGTTGGAATAGATCATGAGATAGCCGAGCCCGGCCGAGGCGCCGACCCATTCGCCGACCACCGCGCCGATCGGGGCGACGGCGGTGGCGACGCGCAGGCCGGAGGCGAGCGCCGGCAGCGCGGCGGGCACGCGGATGAAGCGCAGCAGAGCGAGGTCGCCGGCGCCGTACAGGCGGCCGAGATCCACCAGCCCCCGGTCGGCGCGCGCCAGCCCGTCGTGAAACGCCGAGGCGACCGGGAAGAAGATGATCAGGCTGGCCATCACGATCTTCGAGGCGAGGCCGAAGCCGAACCAGATGACCAGCAGCGGCGCGATGGCGAACACCGGCAGCGCCTGCGCCACCAGCAGCACCGGCCGCATGGCGCGCCGCACCGCCGGCGAGGTCGCCATGGCGAGCGCGCAGGCGATGCCCAGCGCGGCGCCGCAGGCAAGGCCGAGTAGCATCTCGCCGAGCGTGATCAGCGCATTGTCGAACAGCACGCCGCGATTGAGCCACAGCGCGAGGCCGATGCGCGAGGGGGCCGGCAGGATATAGGCCGGCACGCCGGCGAGCCGCACCGCGATCTCCCAGAGACCCAGCAGCAGGGCGGCGATCAGGCAGGCGCGCGCGAGGCCGGCCATGCGGGGTTCTCCATTCGAGGGCGCGCTCTCGGCGAGGCCCGTACGAAGTCGGGCTCGCCGGGCGCGAAGGCGTCGGCCCGTCCTCATAGCGCGTCCGGTTCCCCCGGCGCGAGAGCCGCCGCGGTCAAAATACCCGGACGCGCCGAATGGGCTTGACGCCGGTCAAGGCGGGGCCACCTTGTGGGAGGTAACAATGATCAAGTCATGTAAGTGGAGGAAGGCATGATCAAGGACATTCTCGTCAGCCTCAGCGTCGGCGAGGGGGTGGATGCCACCAAGGACTACGCGGTATCGGCGGCGGCGGCTCTCGGGGCGCATCTCACGGCGGTGGCGGTGAGCTACGACATCGACATTCCGCCGGTCTACACCGAAGCCTTCTCCACCGATTTCCTCGAGGCGCAGCGCGCCGAAGGCCAGCGCCTCGCCAAGCTGGCGGTGGATCGCTTCGGGGAGGCGGCGCGCGCGGTCGGCATCACCGCCGAGGTGCGCAACATCGACGGCACGCCGGGCGGCGCCGCCGAGCAGATCGGCTCGATGGCGCGGTTGTTCGACGTCACCATCGTCGGCCAGTCCGATCCGGACCGGATGGGCCCCGAGGAAGTGATCGCCGAGGCGGTGCTGTTCGAATCCGGGCGCTCGGTGCTGCTGGTGCCGACCAAGCAGTCGAAGCCCTTCGCCGCCCGCCGCATCCTGGTGGCGTGGGACGGCGGCCGGGCCTCCGCCCGTGCGGTGTCCGAGGCGCGGTCGCTGGTCGAGAAGGCGGATTTCGTCGAGGTGGTGGTGGTCGACACCGGCAAGTCCAAGCCGGGCCGCCTGCCGGGCGCTGATCTGGCCGAGCATCTGGCGCGCCACGACAAGAATGTCGAGCTGCGTCGTCTGGTGCCGGCGAGCGACGAGGGCATCGTCGACGTGCTCCTGAAGGAGATCGCCGAGCGCGAGATCGACCTGGTGGTGATGGGCGGCTACGGCCACTCGCGGCTGCGCGAATTCGTGCTGGGCGGCGTCACCCGCGACATGCTGGAGCGCATGACCGTTCCGCTGTTGCTCGCGCACTGAGCGAAGGTTCGTTACACCTCGGATGACAAAAGGGCGGCGCTTGCGCCGCCCTTTTTTGCTGATCGCCGCGTAATGCGGCGTGTGTCGCCGCCGGCGAGGGCGGTCGATGTCCGGCTGCGAATCATGGCGACGGAGCGATCCGTGCCGAGCGGCCCAGCCCGCCATGCCAACCGGCACGACCACCCAGCAGCTTGGCTGACCCACCCGAGCTCGCGGCCTCAACCGAGGCCGTCGAGGGCTCGGCCCCTTGTCATCGGTCAGGTTTCCGCCGTGCTGCGAGACCTCGGCACGCCGGCGCCGAACCCCGCCTGCCATGCGGCTTATCGAGTGGGATGACGCTGCTGTTCAGCTATCATGTCGTAGGGTCTTACAACGATAGTCTATGTTCTATCGTTCGGATTCCCTAAATGCGACCGATACGTTCGATCGATAGGTCGATGATATTGCGTTGATTGAACAGTCATGAGACCTTTCCCAAGGCGATGGCATCGACCGCAAATGCGTGTGGTGCCTGCTTCATCCTTAAAACGCTTACAATATTGTACTAACGTCATAAGGCTGAGGGATTAGTTTATGTTTATGTTTTGTGGGTCGTCGAGCACCCGTCAGTTTAAATTTGACGTTCACGGAAATTTTTCGGTGAATGTATTTTCAGCCTCCTCGATGAAGGGGCTGTCGAATCCGAAGTCCGTTATTGGCCATGGCGAAGTTGTTCGTAATTTGGCTCTGATACCTATACCTAAGGTTCTTCTTCTCCATTTTGGAGAAGTCGACGTAGAGTTTGGTTACTATAGAAAGTTTTGTGAACGGATGGAGATAGACGAAGATAATTTCTTCGGAGAAATAATAAATTCATTTAACAAATTTATTGAAGAAATAATCGACAAAAGCCAAAATACAAGAAGCGTCAGCAGCATTTGCGTTTTGATGCCGCAGCCATGTCCGTTACGTGATGAGACGTTCTGTCGTGTGACGTCGCAATTTGCGGATGTTTCTGTCGAGAAAATGCAAGAAATTGCCGATTATATCGACATTCGTCATGCTGCTCGTAACAAGAGATGCGTAAGCTTTAACAATTTACTTGAAGCAAATTTGATAAAAGATAGAAAAATAAAATGCTTCCGGGTCGACAAAGATATGCTCGACAAAAATTATGAATATAGGTCGGAGTATTTGCCTAAGTCGACCAGTGAGCATCATGCTGAACCCCGCACAACATTCCCGTTGTGGCAGGAAAAGCTCCAGAATGAAGTGAAGCCTTACCGCGTGCTCGTGAAGCGGCGGGCCAAAAGGCTCGATGCGCTGGCCGCTTCGGCACCCCCGGTCGCACACGCCATGGCGATGTGACGTCAGTCCAGCTTCAGGCGCGGTGGCGTAACGGCGGCGTCGGACCGGCTTAGCGCCGATCCGACGCCGCCGCGCCCAATGCCGTCAGCGCGTGTGGATGATGCGCTCGCGGCAGCGATAGCCGATGAAGCATTGCGGGTTGTCCGAGGTCTGCAACCAGACGGGGGTGGTGACCTGCTGGATGTCGCAGTAGCGCTGGTTGGCGACATAGCGGTCAAATACGTTCGGGCCGGTGCCGATGACGATCGCCCCGTGCTGGCGGACGAGGCCGCTGGTCGCCGTGCAGGTCATGTTCAGCGAATTCGGCATCGCTTGCGCGAACGCCGACGGCGCCATGAGAAGGAACGGCAGGGACAGAAAAACAGTGCGCATGGCCTAGCCTCGCTCGAATGTCCGATCACGCCGCGATTATCGCCGCTCACGCCGCCGATTATCGCCGCACTCGTTTCGTAACGTAATCAATAGCGCGTGCGTGGTCTTGCCGGCGGGCACGTATATCGTCGGGATCGTCGCTGCGCGGGGTCGGCGGGGCGCGGGACGGGAGAGGCCAGGTGGATCTGCTGCGGCCAACCGATATCGAGGCGTTGCTGCGGCTGCTGGTGGCGGTCGCCTGCGGCATGCTCATCGGCCTCAATCGCGATCTACGTGGCAAGCCGACCGGTATGCGCACGCTCGGGCTGGTCTGCATGGGGGCGGCGCTGATCTCTCTGACCGCGATGCAGGTCGACGGGATCGCCGGCCACCCGGACGCCACCAGCCGCGTGGTGCAGGGCATCATTCAGGGCGTGCTGACCGGCATCGGCTTTCTCGGTGCCGGCGTGGTGCTGCGCGACAGTCGCGAGCGCGAGGTTCATGGATTAACGACGGCTGCCACCGTGTGGGTGACGGCGGCGCTGGGCGTCGCCTGCGCACTCGCCAGCTGGCATCTCATCGTGCTGGGGCTCGCGGTGACGCTTATCCTGCTGGCGCTGATCCGGCCGCTGGAGCGGCTATTCGAGCCGCGCGCCGGCGAATCGCCGAAGGCTGACGCCGCATCCCTCGCTGATCGGCCAGCTCGTGAGGACGCGGGCGACGGCTGATGCCGCGCGTCCGTGCGCGGACCACGGCCGGTGGGCCGAGGCGCAGATGCGCACTCAGGCGCTTTCGCGGGGCAGCTTGTTCAGGGCTTGGTGGTACAGGTGGGTGGGCTCGAACCACCGACCTCCGGTTCCACAGACCGGCGCTCTAACCAACTGAGCTACACCTGCATGCCAGAACGGCGCGGAACCTAATCGGGCGAACGGCGCTTTGCAAGGGCGCCAAGCGCTCGCACGCAAAATCCTTGGGATAGAGGCCTGCTTTCGCCTCGCCGCACCCTGGCAGGCGTGGCACGTTTCCTGAATTGGCGAGGCGGCGCCGGACCGGCGCCAGGGAGGCAGATGTGACGGACGACCGGACGGGCAGGCGGCCCGGCGATCTCGGAGCCTATCTCGACGCGGCGCTGGCGCTGGCCGAGCTGCCGCTGGAGGCCGTGCTGCGGCCGAGGGTGCTGATGCATCTCGACATGGCGCTGGCCATGGGGCGGCTCGTCGAAGACTTCCCGCTTCCCGACGAGGCGGAACCGGCCCCGGTGTATCGTCCATGAGCGCGACCATGTCCGTGGATTCGCCTTCCACCATTGCCGAACTTGCCGCCGGGTCGGCGCTCGCCATAGCGGAGGCGGTGCGCGGAGGACGCGTTTCCGCGCGTGCCATTTGCGAGGCGGCGCTGGCGCGGATCGCCGCCGTCGATCCGAAGCTCAATGCCTTCACCCATGTCACCGCGGTGCGCGCGCTCGCTGAGGCCGATGCCATCGACACGGCGCGGGCGGCGGGCGTGGCGCTCGGCCCGCTCGCCGGCGTGCCCTTCGCGGTGAAGAACCTGTTCGACCTGAAGGGCCTGCCGACGCTGGCCGGCTCGAAGATCAACGCCGACCGGCCGGCGGCGGGCCGGGACGCGACGCTGGTGGAGCGGATGGTCGCTGCCGGAGCGGTGTGCCTCGGCGCGCTCAACATGGGCGAATATGCCTATGATTTCACCGGCGAGAACCGCCATGCCGGTAATTCCCGCAATCCGCACGATCTCGGCCACATGTCCGGCGGCTCGTCCGGCGGCTCGGGCTCGGCGGTGGGCGGCAAGCTGGTGCCGCTGTCGCTGGGCTCCGACACCAACGGCTCGATCCGGGTGCCGTCCTCATTCTGCGGCATTTTCGGGCTGAAGCCGACCTATGGAAGGCTGTCGCGGGCGCGCAGCTTCCCCTTCGTGGCGAGCCTGGACCATCTCGGCCCCTTCGCCCGCACCGTCGCTGATCTCGCCGCGACCTATGACGCGCTCACCGGTGCCGATGCCGACGATCCGGCGGTGGCCGACGTGGCGGCGTTGCCGACCTTGCCGGAGCTTGAGCGCGGCGGCGAGGGGCTGCGCGTCGGCATTCTCGGCGGCTGGTTCGCCCGACAGGGAACGCCGCAGGCTTATGACGCCGTCGCCCGCGCCGCCGCCGCGCTCGGCGCCACGCGGATAGTCGAGCTGCCCGAGGTCGAGCGGGCACGGGCCAGCGCCTATGTCATCACCATGGCGGAAGGGGCGGCGCTGCACCGCGACCGGCTGCGCAACCGGCCGGCCGATTTCGACCCGGCGGTGCGCGAGCGCCTGCTCGCCGGCGCGGTACTGCCGGCTGGGATGATCGTGAAGGCGCAGAACTTCCGCCGCTGGTTCCATGACCGGGCGGTGGAGCTGTTCGCCGAGTTCGACGTGCTCATCGCCCCGGCGACGCCGGTGCCGGCGCCGCGCAGCGGCCAGGCGACCTTCGTGCTCGACGGCAAGGAGATGCTGGTGCGGCCGAATATCGGCATCTACACCCAGCCGATCTCCTTCATCGGCCTGCCGGTGGTGGCAGCGCCGATCCCCGGTGGCGGACCGTTGCCGATCAGCGTGCAGCTCATCGCCGCGCCTTGGCGCGAGGAAGCCGCGCTGCGGGCGGCGCGGGCGCTGGAGGCGGCAGGCGTGGCCTATGCGCCGGAGCCGGTGGTCTAGCGCTGGCGAGGGGCGTTTAGTCCTGGCGGCGCTCAGTCGCGGCGGAACGCCAGATTGGCGACGAAGCCGACGGCGAGCGCGCCGAGCATGGTCGCGAGACCGTAGAAGAAGGGATGCTGCTGCGCGGCGGTGGCGACGGATTGCTCGAAGTCCACCTTGGCGACTTCGAGAGGCAGCATGCCGCGGGCAATGAGCTCGCGGTCCTGGAACAGCTTCACCTGCACGTCATAGGTGCCGATCGGGGCGGTGCCGGGAATCGGGATCACCGCGCGGAAGACGTGCGGGGCGATGAACTCCACCGCCTCGGTGCGCTCGAAATAGAGCCCCTGCGACTGCTTCACCCTCAGGAAGGCCTGCCGGAACGGGTCGCCCGGCACCACGTCCGCATAGTCCGTGCCGACGCGCTGGATCAGGCGGTTGTTGACGAAGCCGGCCTGCTCCTGCCGCAGCGTGTCGGCATCCGCCATCTCGGCCGGTGGCCGGTTGCTGAGAACCGCGAGATAGCTCGGCGCGGCGAGGAAGGAGCGGCTCTCGACATTGGTCCACAGGCCGAAGCGCCGCGCCTTCTTCCAGGTGACGAAGCTCTGGTTCGGCCCACGTACAGTCACCACCACATCCGGCGGCGGAGCGACGCCGTGCTGGTCGGGCGTGACGCCGAACAGCACGATACTGTCGCCGGAAAAGCTGGAGGTGATCGTCACCCGCGCCTTGGACAGCGACAGGACGAGCCCCTGCGGTTCCGGTGCCGGCTGCGCTTGCACCGGCGGGGCAGCGACGAGGCCGAGCGCGGCGATACCGAGCATGGCCGGGACGAGCCTCGCTGGGCAGGCCGCCGCCGCGACGAGCCGGGCGAGGGCGGCGGCGCGGCTCACCGGTCCGTCTCGTCAATGGTGACGGCATAGAGATCGGCCGGCTGGCGGATCTGGTCGGCCGCCACCCGCAGTCCGACGCCGAGCACCAGCAGGCCGAGCAGCAGGCGCAGATTCTCCGCCTTCATCGCCTGGCCGGCGCGGGCACCGAATTGGGCGCCGATGGTGCCGCCGACCATCAGCACCAGGCCGAGCACCGCATCGACCGTCTGGTTGAGCACCGCATGCAGGACGATCGCCGCCGCCATGGTGACGAGGGTGAGCATCAGCGAGGTGGCGACCGAGGTGAGCGTCGGCACGCGCAGTAGATAGATGAGTGCCGGCACCAGCAGGAAGCCGCCGCCAATGCCCATCAGCGCGCCGAGAAAGCCGATCGAGAAACCGATGGCGAGCACGGGAATGATCGAGACATAGATGCGCGACTGGCGGAAGCGCATCTTGAACGGCATGCGCAGGAACCAGGGATGCGCGCCCGGGCGGCGTATCCGGGCCGGTTCGCCGCGCCAGTTGCGCAGGAGTGCGCGCAGGCTCTCGATCACCATCAGCGTGCCGACCGCGCCGAGCAGCGCGATGTAGGACAGGGCGATGAACAGGTCGAGCTGCCCGAAGCGACGCAGCAGCATGAAGGCCAGCACGCCCATCAGCGTGCCGGTGAGGCCGCCGGCCAGCAGCACAAGGCCGAGCTGCACGTCCACCAGCCGTCGTCGCAGATAGTTGAGCGTGCCGGAAAAGGACGAGGCGGCCATGTGGGTCGACACGCTCGCCACCGCCACCGCCGGCGCGACGCCGAGGAAGATGAGCAGCGGCGTCATGAGGAATCCGCCGCCCACCCCGAACATGCCGGAGATGAAGCCCACCGCGATGCCCAGGGCGAGCAGGGTGAAGATGTTCACCGGCAATTCGGCGATCGGCAGGTAGATGGTCACGCGCGTCGGATCTCGGTCAGAGCGATAGGCGTGCGTCCCGCTTAGCAGATTTCCGCTAACAGGTGATGAGCGGAGCCGGGCGATGGCGGCCGTGTAGCCCGCGTGTGCACCCGCTCCCCGTTCGATGGAAGGGAAGTCAAGATTAATGGTTGCATCTATATTTGATGTTTTTCAGTATTATACCGCAGCGCAGCGATGTATAAATTATTATAGAATATTTTCTACGTAAAATGTGCTTCCATTTCGCCGGATCATAGTAATACTCCCTTGCGGAACGGGCCCGGACGAGGCCCGGATGCCTGGGAGGATACTTGCATGACGACCAAGGAAACGGGCCGGCGCCTGCGCGCGCTGCTGGGCTCGACGGTAATGGCTGGCGCTTTGCTGGTGGGTGTGGGGCAGGGCGCGGCAAGCGCGCAGGCCACCGACAATCTGGAGAAGCTGTCGAATTTCCAGTCCACAGGCACGGCGGAACTGCCGGTAGTGCCGCAGGACGGGCCGCGCGTCGCGGCCTTCAACAAGACGCTGGCCGGCATCAAGCTGCCGGATGGCTTCAAGATCAAGCTCTACGCCATCGTGCCGGATGCGCGCGAGATGGCGGTCGGGCCGTCGGCCGGCGTGGTGTTCGTCGGTACCCGCAAGTCGCGGGTCTGGGCGGTGACCGATCGCGACAAGGACCGCGTCGCCGACGAGGTGAAACCCTTCGCGCCCTCCATCCAGATGAAGCTGCCGCACGGCGTGTGCTTCTCCAAGGACGGCTTCCTGTACATCGTCGAGCAGAACCGCGTGCTGCTGTTCCCGGCCGCCGAGTTCTTCTACGAGGGGCCGGACGTCGCCGCCTTCGTGGTGGTCAAGCAGGGCGACCTCATCCCGAAGGAGGAGGAATCCTACAACCACACCGCCCGCGTCTGCCGCATCGGGCCGGACGACAAGCTTTACATAACGCTTGGCCAGCCCTTCAACGTGTTCGCGCCGGAGAAATACGACCTCTACAAGAAGGTCGGCATCGGCGGCATCGTGAAGATGGACCGTGACGGCAAGAACCGCGACGTCTACGCCTGGGGCATCCGCAATTCGGTCGGGATGGACTTCAACCCCAAGGACAAGACCCTCTGGTTCACCGACAACCAGGTCGACGGCATGGGCGACGACATCCCGCCCGGCGAGCTCAACCGCGCCGAGAAGGCCGGGCAGACCTTCGGCTTCCCCTATTATGGCGGCGGCTCGGTGCGCACGGTCGAGTACAAGGACAAGGAGCCGCCGGCGGATTCGGTGAAGCCGCAGGTGGAGATGGCGGCGCATGCCGCCGATCTCGGCATGACCTTCTACTCCGGCAACCAGTTCCCGGCGAAGTATCGCGGCGGCGTGTTCTCGGTGCAGCACGGCTCCTGGAACCGGACCGTGCCGGTGGGCGCGCGGGTGATGTTCACCGAGGTGAAGGAAGACGGCACCGCCGGCAAGAGCGAGCCGTTCGCCGAGGGTTGGCTGACGGCCAACGGCGAATATCTCGGTCGCCCGGCCTCGGTGGCGCAACTCAATGACGGCTCGCTGCTGGTCTCGGACGACACGTCGGGTGCGATCTACCGCATCTCCTACGGCGAGTGACGGCACGGTGCCCCGGACCGCGGCGGACGCCGCCGCGGTCCTTCCCCGACAAGCGTGGAAAGCTATTCATGATGCGGATGTGGAGACCGCTGCCGCGCGCGGCGGCCTGTCTCTTTTCTCGACCCTTGGTGCGAAGATTGCCTGGCGCGCTGGCTATTGCCGGCGTGGTGTTCGCCGGAGCACCGGCTTCCGCCGGCGATGCCGCCGCCGGCCGGGCCAAGGCCAGCCAGCAATGTGCCGTCTGCCACGGCGCCAACGGCATGTCGCAGCACCCGGAGGCGCCCAATCTCGCCGGCCAGGTCGAGATGTACCTCGCCAAGGCGCTGGAGGAATTCCGCTCTGGCAAGCGGGTCAACGAGATGATGACGGTCGTGACCAAGGAGCTGTCCGACGACGACATCGCCAATTTCGCCGCCTGGTACGCCTCGATCGAGATCAGCGTGCAGCTGCCGCCCTGAGCCGGTGCTGGGCGACCAGCGCTACCATCAGGTTACCGAGGCCGCGCAGCAGGCGGGCACGGTCGAGCGGGCCGCCCGTGCGTGGGCGGGGGATGTGAACGAACACCGCGAGGGGCATACGCGCGTCCCGCCGCGCCCAGCCATAGGCGCTCCAGCTGAGGGCATTGCACACATAGCCGCCGGCATCGCGCGAGAGCCGGGCCGGCACGCCGGCCGCAGCCAGCGCGTGCAGCAGCGGCACGGGGACGGCGCTGCAATGGCGGGTGGCGGGGGCTCCTGCCTCGAAGCGGGGAGCGGGCGGATGGCGCCGCGCCGCGTCGGGAAACAGCCGCGTGCGGTTGCGGCCCAACAGCTCGACCGACACCGTCCGTCGGCGGGCGGCGAGGCCGATCATCAGCACGATGTCGGGTGCGAGGGCGTCAAGGACCGGCGGGAAGGCCGCGGTTTCCTCCCACAGCGTCGGCAGGACGCGCAGGCTGCGCCGCGTGCCGGCGAGTGCGGGCCGCCGCAGCCTCACGAGGTCGCGCGCCAGCCCGGCGGCCGGATTGGCCGGCGCGCCGGGAAACGGTCCGAAGCCGGTGACGAGAATATGCGGCGTTTCGGCAGCGCTCATCCGCGCCCGTCGCGGGAAGCGACGGCCAAAGCGAGCGCGTCCTCCAACTGGGCGAGCTGGAACGGCTTGGACAGCAGCGGCAGGCTGCGCCATGGCTCGCTGATCGCCTCGTCATCATAGCCAGTGGAAAATACTACCGGAATACCCTGGTCGCTGGCCGCCTGCGCCACATCGTAGCTGGCGATGCCGCCGAGATTGAGATCAAGCAGGGCGACATCGATGTCGCGATGGCGCGCGGCGACGAAATCGAGCGCGTCGGGCAGGCGGCGGGCGCTGCCGATCACCACCGCGCCGAGTTCCTCGATCATGGCCTCGATCATCAGGGCGACCAACGGCTCGTCCTCGACGACGAAAACACCTCGTCCGGCGAGCCGGTTGTCGTTTTCCATCTTGCTTCCCATCGCCCCGTCATCGCGCCCGGAGCACCGCCACCTAATCTTAGTGGCCAGCATTCCCGGCGACTGTGCAGAAGTGAGCCGAGCATTCCGCCTTTTTCAGGTCGGCTCAAGCCCGAGTCGCGCGGCGATGCGTGCCGCGCCGCTGCCGGGAGCGAGCCGGCCGGCCGCCACCTCGGCGGAGATCGCCGGCACCTCGTCCCGCAGCGCCACGTCGGTGCGGATGCGCTCGCGAATGCGCTCGTCGAGCAACGTCCACATCCAGCGGACCTGCTGGGCGCTGCGCCGTGCCGTGAAGGCGCCGGCCTGCCGTGACCGCTCGCCATGCAGCTCGACCTGCTGCCACAATGCCTCCAGCCCCTCGCCGGTGAGGCCGGAGCAGGCGAGCACCGGCGTGGACCAGTGCGGCTCGCGCACGCCGAGCACCTGCAGCGCGGCGCGGTACTCGGCGGCGGCGGCGCGGGCACGGTTGAGGCCGTCGCCATCCGCCTTGTTGACCGCCACGATGTCGGCGAGTTCGAGGATGCCCTTCTTCAGGCCCTGCAACTCGTCGCCGGCGCCGGGAAGCATCAGCACCAGGAAGGTATCCGTCATGTCGGCGACGGCGGTCTCGGACTGGCCGACGCCGACCGTCTCCACTAGCACCACATCATAGCCGGCGGCCTCGCACAGCAGCAGCGTCTCGCGGGTGCGGGCGGCGACGCCGCCGAGCGTGCCCGCCGAGGGCGAGGGGCGCACGAAGGCGTGCTCGTCGACCGACAGCCGCGCCATCCGGGTCTTGTCGCCGAGGATGGAGCCGCCGGTACGGGTCGAGGACGGATCGACGGCGAGCACCGCCACGCGATGACCCTTGCCGATCAGCAATGAGCCGAGCGAATCGATGGTGGTCGACTTGCCGACGCCGGGCACGCCGGTGATGCCGACACGCCGGGCGGTGCCGGTAAACGGCAGCAGGGCCTGCAGCAACGGCTCGGCGAGGGCGCGATGGACGGGGTTGCGCGATTCGACCAGCGTGATGGCGCGGGCCAGCATCGCCCGGCGCCCGGCGCGCACGCCGTCGACGAGTTCGTCGAGCGAGGGGAGGGCGGGCGCGTGGATCAAAATCGGGTCCCGGACGTTGTCGGGGCAATGCTAGCAGCCGCGACCGAGCCTGACGAGGCACGGCAAGCCAATGTTTCAATGGAGATAAACGCCATGAATTGGGACCGTATCGAAGGCAATTGGAAGCAGGTCAAGGGCCAGGTGCGCCAGCAATGGGGCAAGCTGACCGACGACGACCTCGACCGCCTGCACGGCAAGCGCGAGGAACTGGAAGGCGTATTGCAGGAGCGCTACGGCATCGCCAAGGACGAGGCGAAGCGTCAGGTCGACGAGTGGAGCGGTCGCTACAAGATGTGACCGAACGCGCCGGGTACGGCGTCATTCGCAACAGGCGGCGGCCGGGCATCGTCCCGGCCGTTTCGATTGATGGGCCGAGCCGGTCGACCGGCCTCAGCTATGGGCGAAGTCCCAATAGAGCTGGCGGGCGTGGCGGAACACCGGACCCGGCTGGAGTTCGCGATCCTCGATGCGGGTGATCGGCGAGACCTTGGAATAGTTGCCGGTGGTGAACAGCTCGTCGGCCGCCTTGAAGTCGTCCCAGCGCAGCGACGCCTCGACCACCTCGATGCCGGCCTGCCGCATCAGCCCCATGGTGCGGGTGCGGGTGATGCCGGCGAGGAAGGTGCCGTTGGCGGCGGGGGTCAGCGCGACGCCGTCCTTCACCATGAAGATGTTGGCGGTGGCCAGCTCGGCCACGTTGCCGAGCATGTCGCACAGCGCCGCATTGTCGAAGCCGCGGCGGTGGCATTCGACCAGCGCCCGGGCGTTGTTGGGATAGAGCGCGCCGGCCTTGGCATCGGTCACGGCGCATTCCACCGTCGGCCGACGGAACGGCGACAGGGTGATGGAGGTTCCGCGCTCCGCCGCCGGCATCGGCGCCTCATAGAGGCTGAGGCACCAGCGGGTGGAATCCGCATCGGCATCGACGGTGCGTGCGCCGGGGAACTCGGCCCAGTACATCGGCCGGATATACAGCGCTGCGTCCGGGGCGAAGCGCTGGAGCCCCTCGGCGGTGAGCTCCATCCAGCGCTCGACCGAGACGACCGGCTTCAGCCCCATAGCGAGCGCCGAGCGGTTGATGCGAGCGCAATGCAGGTCGAGGTCGGGCGTCACGCCCTCGAAGGCGCGGGCGCCGTCGAATACCGAGGTGCCGAGCCAGGCGGCATGGGTGCGTACGCCCATGATCGGCACGTTGCCCTCGTGCCAGGCACCGTCCAGGAAGGTCCAGGTCTGCGACCACTCGCCGATCATTTCATGCACTCCCAAGCGTCAGTCGAACACGTGTCAGTCGAACATCCGTCGAGGCCGCGCCATAGCGAAAGATCGAGGCGGCGGGCGCCGCTTTTCCTCGTCCTTTCGGCGCAACCGATCCTTCCGGCGAGGGACGCTCAGCTCGCCAGAGCGGCGAGGATGCGCACCCAGGAGCGGATGCCCTTGTGGAACGAGGCGAGGTCGTATTTCTCGTTCGGCGAATGGATGCGGTCGTCATCGAGCGCGAAGCCGATCATCAGCGCGTCCTGCCCCAGCGTCTTCTTGAAATGGCCGACGATCGGGATCGAGCCGCCGGCGCCGATGACCACGGCGGGCTTGCCCCATTCGTCCTTGAGCGCGGCGGTCGCCTTGGCGAGGTTCGGATTGTCGTGCGAGACGGCGACGGCGGGCGAGCCTTCGCCGCTGAGGAACGCCACCGAGCAGTCGGCCGGCAGCTGGGCGCGCACGAAGGCGCGCACCGCGTCGCGGACGTGGATAGGATCCTGGCCGGCGACAAGGCGGCAGGAGATCTTGGCGGTGGCGATCGAGGGGATCACCGTCTTCGAGCCCTCGCCGATATAGCCGCCCCACATGCCGTTGACCTCGAAGGTCGGGCGCGAGGTGGTCATCTCGACGAGCGAACGGCCCTTCTCGCCGATCGGCTGCGACAGGCCGATCGGGCCGAGGAAGCTCTCGGACGTCATGCCGAGCGAATTCCACTGCGCCTTCACCTCGTCCGGCGGCTCGACGACGCCGTCATAGAAGCCGGGAATCGCGATGTGGCCATCCGGTCCGTGCACGGCGGCGATGATCGTCGACAGCACATGCAGCGGGTTGGCCGCGGCACCGCCGTAATAGCCGGAATGCAGGTCGCGATTGGCGCAGGTGACGACGATCTCGTCATGCATCAGCCCGCGCAGCGAGATGGTGATGGCCGGGGTTTTCGCATCCCACATGCTGGTGTCGCAGACGAGGGCGACATCGGCCTTCAGCTCTTCCTTATGGCTTTCGAGGAAGGGCGGCAGGTTGCCGGAGCCGTTCTCTTCCTCGCCCTCCACCATGATGGTGACGTCGACGGGCAGGGTGCCGGTGACCTTGAGATAGGCGCGGCAGGCCTCGACGAAGGTCATCACCTGACCCTTGTCGTCCGAGGAGCCGCGGGCGACGATCCGCTTCACCCCGTTCGGCCCCTCGACGATCTTCGGCTCGAAGGGCGGGTTCTCCCACAGGTTCAGCGGGTCGACCGGCTGCACGTCGTAGTGGCCGTAGAACAGCACGCGCCGCGCGGCGCCGAGGCTCGATTTTCCGGTGACGATGGGATGGCCGGGCGTATCGTTCAGCCGGGTCGCGAGGCCGAGGCCTACGAGGTCGTCGGCGAGCCACTGGCCGGCCTTGCGGCAGTCCGGCGCATAGCTGCGGTCGGTCGAGATCGAGGGGATGGCCAGGAAGGCGAACAGGCGTTCGAGGCTGGCATCGAGATCGGCATCCACGGCGGCGAGGACGCGGTCGAGATCGGACATGGCAAGGGTCTCGGACTGGAAGGAAGGCGAAGGGGCTGCGGCCTATTTGCGGCCGCCGCTCCCGGAGAAATCGTCGAAGATCTGCGAGAAGTCGTCGCCGGCGCTCGCCTTGCTCGATGAACTGCGTGCCGGCGTCGAGGAGACGGCGCGGGTGGAGCGCGAGCGCCCGCCGAGCACGTTGCGCAGGATGGCCTTGGTGACCTGGTTGGTCACCTCGCGAGCAACCTGCCGGGTGACCTGCTCGCCGACGCTCATGCGCCCGCGCGGCGAGCGCGAGCCGAACAGGCCGCCGAGCACGTCGTCGAGCCAGCCACCGCCGGACGCGGCGCCGGCTTCGGTGGGCGCGGGCGCGTTGGGAGCAGGCTTGCCGGCTCCGGCGTCAACTTCCGTCTCCTCGGTGCGCTTCGCCAGCTTTTCGAAAGCGGATTCGCGATCGAGCGGCTCGTCGTAGACGCCGCGCAGCGGGCTGCGGGCAATGATGGCGGCGCGCTCCTCCGGCGTCACCGTTCCGACCCGGCCGGCCGGCGGGCAGATCAGCGTGCGCTCCACGATGGCGGGCGTACCATTGCCTTCCAGCATCGACACCAGCGCCTCGCCCTTGCCGAGCTCGGTAATCACCTGGGCGGTGTTCAGGGCGGGATTGGGCCGGAAGGTGTCGGCCGCGGCCTTCACCGCCTTCTGGTCGCGGGGAGTGAAGGCGCGCAGCGCGTGCTGCACCCGGTTGCCGAGCTGGGCGAGCACGGTTTCCGGCACGTCGAGCGGATTTTGCGTGACGAAATAGACTCCGACGCCCTTGGAGCGGATCAGCCGCACCACCTGCTCGATCTTCTGCAGCAGCGCGCGGGGCGCCTCGTCGAACACCAGATGCGCCTCGTCGAAGAAGAACACCAGCTTGGGCTTGTCGGGGTCGCCGACCTCCGGCAGTTGCTCGAACAGTTCCGACAGCAGCCAGAGCAGGAAGGAGGCGTAGAGCTGCGGCGAACCCATCAGCTTGTCGGCGGCGAGGATGTTGATGGTGCCATAGCCGGAGCGGCGCTCGACCTGCATCAGGTCGGTGATCTTCAGCGCCGGCTCGCCGAAGAACTTGTCGGCGCCCTGGTTTTCCAGCACCAGCAGGGCGCGCTGGATGGCGCCGACGGTGGCGGAGGAGACGTTGCCATAGGTGGTGGTGAGCTTGGCGGAATTCTCGGCCACGAAGGCGAGCATCGCCCGGAGGTCCTTGAGGTCGAGCAGCAGCAGCCCGTGCTCGTCGGCGACGCGGAAGACGACGTTGAGCACGCCTTCCTGCACGTCGTTGAGGTTCATCAGCCGCGCCAGCAGCAGCGGGCCCATCTCGGTGACGGTGGCGCGCACCGGATGGCCCTGCTCGCCGAACAGGTCCCAGAACACCACCGGGAACTCGTCGGCCACATAGTCGACGCCGATCTCGGCGCAGCGCTTGGTGATCCACTCCTGGCCGTCGCCCTTCATGGCGACGCCGGAGAGATCCCCCTTGATGTCGGCGGCGAAGACCGGGACGCCGGCACGGGAAAAGCCTTCCGCGAGGGTCTGCAGCGTCACCGTCTTGCCGGTGCCGGTGGCGCCGGTGGCGAGGCCGTGGCGGTTGGCGAGCTTCAGCGTGAGATATTCGGGCTTCTCCGAACGTCCCACCAGGATCTTGCCGTCGACATCCCCGGTCATGTTGGTCTCCTCGGGTGGATTCCGCGCCGCCTATAGAGCGCGGGGGCAGGGCGTTCGGCAAGCGGGACCTGTTCAGATTATGGGAGATGGCTACCGGCGCCTTGCTTTCGCCGGCGCGGCGCGCAATTTGAGGGGAAATGCGAGAGCCAGCCATGTCCGCCCCCTTGCCCGCCCCGCCAAACGCCTCCGAAACCTCCCTTCCGCCGCCGGGCCAGGCGGTGTTCGACGCCCGCGGCCGGCGGCTGGACTATGCCGGCCGCACGCTGGTGATGGGCATCCTCAACGTCACGCCGGACTCGTTTTCCGACGGCGGGCGCAGCGCCGCGCTGGACGATGCGGTGGCCAATGCGGCCAGACTGGTGGCCGATGGGGCCGATATCCTCGACATAGGCGGCGAATCGACCCGGCCCGGCCACACCCCGGTTCCTGCCGAGGAGGAGATGCGCCGCGTGCTGCCGGTGCTGGCCGAAATCGTCGGGCTCGGCGTGCCGGTCTCGGTCGACACCCAGAAGGCCGAGGTCGCCGAGGCCGCGCTGAAGGCGGGTGCCCACATCGTCAACGACATCTGGGGCCTGATGGGCGATCCGCAGATGGCGCGGGTCGCCGCCGCCTTCGACGCCGGCGTGGTGGTAATGCACAACCGGGCCGAGGTCGATCCCTCCGTCGACATCGTCGCCGACATGCTGGCCTTCTTCGACAAGGCGCTGGAGCGGGCGGCGCGGGCCGGCATCCGTTCCGACCGCATCAGCCTCGATCCCGGCATCGGCTTCGGCAAGACGTTCGAGCAGAACCTCTCGGCGCTGGCGCATCTCGGCGACTTCGCCAAGCTGGGTTTCCCGCTGCTGCTCGGTACCTCGCGCAAATCGCTGATCGGCAAGGTGGTGGTGGCGACGCCGTCCGAGCGGCTGCCGGGTACCATCGCCTCCAACGTGATCGGCATCATGGCCGGCTGCGCGATCATCCGCGTGCACGACGTCGCCGCGCATGTGCAGGCCGCCCGCGTGACGGAGGCGATCAAAGGTGCCGCCTGAATTCTTCATCCGCCGGCCGCGTCCGGTCGAAAAGCACGTCGCCTATCTCTGCCTCGGCTCCAATCTGGGCGACCGGGCGAAGACCATGGCGAAGGCAGTGGGGCTGATCGCCCGCACCGGCGGCGTCAGCATCCTGTCGCGCTCCTCGCTCTACGAGACGCCGCCCTGGGGGCCGGTGCCGCAGGGGCCCTATCTCAACCTGGTGGTCGCCATCGAGACTGAGCTGTCGGCGCGCGAGCTGCTGCACATGCTGCTGGGCGTCGAGCACGCCTTCGGGCGCGACCGCACCCGCGAGGTGCGTTTCGGGCCGCGCACCATCGACATCGACATCCTGATCTATGGCGACGAGAAGATCGACGAGCCGGATCTGGAGATCCCGCATCCGCGCATGATGGAGCGCGCCTTTGCCCTCCTGCCGCTGGCCGAGATCGCCCCGGAACTCGCCGTCGGCGGCGTGCGCATCCGCGACGCGCTGGCCGGGCTCGATACGTCCGGCATCGTGCGGGTCGCCGATGCGGCCTGACGTCGAAAGGGCGACGGATCGCTCCGTCGCCCTTTCGTTCCGTCAGGACCTGTCGCAGCTACGCAACTCAGCGGCAGACCTCGACGTCGCGGTAATAGGCGCGACCCCAATTGTTGTAGAAGGTCCGGGTCTCCGTCCAGCAGCGCGGACGGTAGGGCCGGTAGCCGTAGCCGCCGCCATATCCGGGGCCGGGGCCGTAGGCATAGGCCGGGCCGGGGGCATAGGCCCGGGGCGGCGGCGGGGGCGGGGCATAGTAGCCGCCGCCATAACCGCCACCATAAGCGTTGCTGGCCGCGCCGGCGACCAGGCCGCCGACGATGAGGCCGCCGACCACGCCGGCCGCGACGGCGGCGCCGTTATTGTGGTCGCGGGCCTGCGACGGGGTGGGGAGAGCGCTGGCCAGAGCGACGCCCGCGAGGGCGACCGCGGCGATCTTGGTGCTGTGAGCGAAGCGGCTCATGACGACCTCTGCATCTCAGTGTCGGCCGGGGATCGGCCTGTCGATGGAGAGGACACTAGTGCTTCTCGCCCTAACTCAATCTGAACCCGTTGTTGCAAAAGGTTCATCGAACTGAACGCAATCCTTCGGGCTCGTTCATCTAGCGTTCATCCCGCGAGCGGGGAGGTGGCCGGTGCCGGACTACGATAGCGAGGGTTTCATCGCGGCCTGGGCCTTTGATGGCACAGGCGGGGCGCGCAAGGTCGGCTGGGCCGAGCTGCGCGGCGGCTGCACGGTCGGCGAGCGCGGCTTCATCTGGATTCATCTCCAGCTGTTGGACCGCCGCCAGCAGCCCTGGCTGGAGGCCGATGCCGGCATCGAGCCGGGCATCGCCGATTCGCTGACCGCCGAGGAGACGCGCCCGCGCTGCGTGCTGTTCGATTCCGGCGCCTTCCTCAATCTGCGCGGCATCAACTTCAAGCCCTATTCGCTGCCGGACGAGATGCACTCGATCCGCTTCTGGGTGGAGCCGAAGCGCATCATCTCGGTGCGCACCTACCCGCTCTCCGCGCTGGCCGATTTCGAGGACGCGCTGCATCGCGGGCGGGCGCCGCGCACGCCGGGCGAGTTCATCGCCGACCTGTCGCTGCGCCTCGTCGACCGCATGGACACGGTGATCACGGCGCTGGCCGAGCAGGCCGACGAGCTGGAGGAGAATGTCTGGAGCGCCACCCTCACCAATCTCAGCCAGCGCGTCTCGGAGCTGCGGCGCGTCGCCATCATCCTGCGGCGCTACATCGCCCCGCAGCGCGAGGCGCTGAACCATTTCTCGCTGGAGGACGCCGAATGGATGACGGCGCGCGACCGCAACCGGCTGCGCGAGGCCGGCGACCGGGTGACGCGCTTCGCCGAAGAGCTGGATTCGGTGCGCGACCGCGCGGCGGTGATCTATGACCAGATGGTGGAACGTCGCGCCGAGCAGATGAACCGCTCCATGCAGATCCTGGCGGCGGTGACGGTGATCTTCGCGCCGCTCACCCTGATCACCGGCCTGATGGGGATGAATGTCGGCGGCATTCCCGGCTCCGACGACCCGGTGGGATTCTGGGCCGTCACCTCGCTCGCCGGCATTGCCGGCGTGGCGATGGTCGGGCTGTTCCGCTGGGTGCGGTGGCTCTGAGGCTGCCGCAGCGTTACAATGGCGGCGCGGCGCGGGGCGCCGGGTTCAAGCGCGAGGCGCGAGATGAACAAGCTGTCGATGATGGCCGTCGCCGCCGGGCTCAGCGTCGCGGCCGTGGCGGTGCCGGATGGCGGCGCCGTGGCCTATGAGTTCACCGGCGCCTTTCCCGGCGGCAACTGTGCCGTCATGGCGCAGAGCATCCCGGCCTCGAAGCTCTGGTACGGCCATTTCACCGGCCAGCGCCAGTGGGGCACCTTCGAGGAGAGGATCCAGACCCGCACCGTGGAGGGCTGCTTCAAGAGCCGGGGCGAATGCGACAACTGGCTGTATCAGTGGCGGTCGACCTACCAGTACAATTTCTGGAACGACTACTGCGTGATCAGCAACCAGCCGAGGCCGCGCCGGCCCTATGCCGGCTGAAGTCGCGCGGGGCCCGGAGGACGGGCAACGGACGCCTGCACATGAAAAAGGCGCCGGCCCGGTGGGGCCGACGCCTTGCAAGGCTTCAGGCTGGAAGCCTTCCGGCCGGATCAGACGGCCTTGGAATACAGCTCGGCGACGTAGTCCCAGTTCACCAGGTTCTCGACGAACGCCTTGAGGTAGTCGGGGCGACGGTTGCGGTAGTCGATGTAGTAGGAGTGCTCCCACACGTCGACGCCGAGGATCGGGGTGGCGCCGGAGACCAGCGGGCTCTCGCCGTTCGCGGTCTTGGCGACGATCAGCTTGCCGTCCTTCACCGCCAGCCACGCCCAGCCGGAGCCGAACTGGGTGACGCCGGCCTGGATGAAGTCTTCCTTGAACTTCTCCACCGAGCCGAGATCCTCGACGATCTTCTTCTCGAGCTCGCCGGGAATGGCGCCGCCGCCATTGGGCTTCAGCCAGTTCCAGAAGTGCAGGTGGTTGTAGTGCTGGCCGGCATTGTTGAACAGGCCGGGATTCTTGCCGTAGGAGCCCTTGACGATCTCCTCGAGCGACTTGCCCTCGAACTCGGTGCCCTTCAGCAGGTTGTTGCCGTTGTTCACATAGGCGAGGTGGTGCTTGTCGTGGTGGTACTCCAGCGTCTCGCGCGACATGTAGGGCGCAAGGGCATCATAGGAATAAGGCAGATCAGGAAGCGTGAAGGACATCGACTCTGTCTCCGCAATGTAAATCTGGCTCCCGCCGCGGCAGCAGGCGCCGGGCGGCTTCCTCCCAAAGGTGCGTGCGCACCGAAAAGAGATCGACGGTGACTAGATAGGGCGGTCCGTCGCCGGCGACAACCGAAAGCCATGGCGAGTCCGCATTTCCTTGGGAAGAATTTCCGGCAGGCGGACAGGCCGCTTCGCCACCGGCCGGCGGTGCGACGAAGCAAAGCATCTTGGTAAATGTGGCGAGCTTTCGTAAAAGCCGTCCGCGACGTAAATTAGAATGCGTGGAGGGCTGGTCGCGAATCAGCTCGGCGGAGTTTTTCTATGGGTGCAATCATCATCGGCATCGGTCTGGTTATCGGCGCGGCCGGCGTCGTGCTCGGACTGATCGGCGCGCAATCCCTGGCACAACCTTCCGGGACCGCGCTCGTCATCGTCGGCACCCTCGGCTTTGTCGGTGGATTGCTGCTGGCGGCCCTCGGTCTCGTCCACCGCGCCCTGATCGACATCGGCCACAAGCTCGACGGCGTCGTGCATGTCGAGGCCGACGAGTATTACGACATGGAGCCGCGCGAGCACGTCCGGCCGGCGGCGCTCCATGAGGAGCCGCACGAGGAGTTGGCCCGCGCCGCCCCGGTGACGCCGCCGCCCTTCGTGCCCGCCAAGACGAAACTGCCGGAGCCGGAACCGGTGGAGCTGGCGCCCGAGCCGCCCGTCGCGCCGCCGGCCCCGCTGCCGGTACCGGCAGCCAAGGAGAGCTCCGGCGGCCTGCCGTCCTGGTTCCGCCGCAAGCGCGCGCCCGAGCCGGCTCCGGCCGAGCCCGAGCCCGAGCCCGTTCTGGCGGCCGAGCCCGACTTCTCCAAGCTGGCGACCGAGAGTTCGGAACTGCCGGCCTTCGAACTGTCGGACCTGCTCGAGCCGGAACCCGTGCCGGGCGAGGCCAAACCTTTCGAGAGCAAGCCTTTCGAGAGCAAGCCTTTCGACACGAAGCCGGCGCCGGCTGCCGCGCCGGTGGTGTCCAAGCCCGTCGTGCCGGAGCCGAAGGTGGAGGCCAAGCCGCCCGCGCCTCCGGCGCCCGAGCCCAAGAACGTCGAAGCCAAGAGCGTCGAGCCCACGAGCGTGGAGCCCAAGCCGGTGGCGCCGAGGCCGCCCGAGCCGGCTCGCCCCGAAGCTTCCCGCGCCGATGCCGACGAGGGACCGGGCGCGCCGCCGGCCTTCCTGCAGCATGGCTCCGACCTCGTCGACGAGGCGCCGGGGATTACCGTGCTGAAGGCCGGCGTCATCGGTGGCATGGCCTACAAGCTGTTCTCGGACGGCTCGATCGAGGCCGAGCTGCCGGACGGCACGCTGCGCTTCGCCTCGCTGCAGGATCTGCGCGACCACGTGTCCGGCGCCGGGCAGGGCTGAGCCGAGCCGGAGGTCGAGCTTCGCCGGAGGCTGGCCTGCGCAAGAGGATGAGTTGACGGGGCGCCGCGACGAGGGTCGCGGCGCCCTTTTTCGTCAGCTTGCGGCGTCCGCCACGACCTCCGCCACGGTGTCCGCCACTCGAGCGGCGGCGAGCGCGAAGGCATAGACCAGCGCGGTCTCCTCCAGCCGGTCGAAGCGGCCGGCGGCGCCGCCATGGCCGGCATCCATGTTGGTCTTCAAGAGCAGCGGCGCGTCATTGGTGCGGGTGGCGCGCAGCTTCGCCACCCATTTTGCCGGCTCCCAATAGGTCACGCGCGGGTCGGTGAGCCCGGCCAGCGCCAGGATCGCCGGATAGCCGGTCGCCGCGACATTGTCATAGGGCGAGTAGGCGCGGATGAAGCGGAAGGCTTCCGCATCGGTGATCGGGTTGCCCCATTCCGGCCATTCCGGTGGGGTGAGCGGCAGCGTGTCGTCGAGCATGGTGTTGAGCACGTCGACGAACGGCACCTCGGCCACGATGCCGGCGAACCGATCCGGGCGCAGATTGGCCACCGCCCCCATCAGCATGCCGCCGGCCGAGCCGCCATGGGCGACGATGCGGTCGGGCGCGGCGATGCCGGCCGAAACGAGATGGTCGGCCACCGCGATGAAATCGTGGAAGGTGTTGGTCTTGTTGCGCAGCTTGCCGTCGAGGTACCAGCGCCAGCCCTTCTCGGTGCCGCCGCGAATATGCGCGATGGCGTAGACGAAGCCGCGATCGACCAGCGACAGCCGCGAGGTGGAGAAGCCGGCGGGGATCGAGATGCCATAGGCGCCGTAGCCATACAGCAGGCAGGGGGCGCTGCCGTCGAGCGGCGTGTCGCGCGAGAACAGCAGCGACACCGGCACGAGGGCGCCGTCCTTAGCCTCCACCATCAGCCGCCGGGTGACGTAGCGGGCGGGATCGTGGCCGGAGGGCACTTCCTGCCGCTTGCGCAGCACCCGCTCGCGCGAGGCGACGTCGTAGTCCCAGACCTCGGCCGGGGTGGTCATCGACGAATAGGTGAAGCGGATCAGCGTCTTGTCGAAGCCGTGCCCGGGATCGACGCCGAGCGAGTAGGCCTCCTCCTCGAAGGCGACCGCATGCTCGGCACCATCGGCCAGCGCATGGACGATCAGGCGCGGCAGGCCGTCCTCGCGCTCCAGCCAGACGAGATGGCCGCGCAGAACGCCATGCGACAGGATCAGCCGGCCCGATTTGTGCGGCACCAGATCGCGCCAATTGGCCCGGCCGGGCGCCGCCACCGGGGCGGTGACGATCTTGAAGTCCTCGGCGCCGTCCGCATTGGTGAGCAGCACCAGCGTCTCGACGCCGCCGAGATCCGGGTGGTGCTCGACGCCGTAGCGGATGCCGGCCCGGCGCGGCTCGACGAGGCGGGGCGCGTCGAGCGGCCGGGCGAGGTCGAGCAGCGACACTTCGCTGGTGTCGTGGTCGCCGCAGGAGATCAGCCCGAAGCGCTCCGACTGGGTGCGGCCGAGCGAGACGAAGAAGCCCTTGTCCGGCTCCTCATAGACCAGCACGTCGGTCGACGGGTCCGCGCCGAGCGCATGGCGATAGACGAAGCTCGGGCGATGCTCGGCGTCGCGGCGGATGTAGAAGACATGGCGCCCGTCCGCGCTCCACAAAACGTCGCCGGTGGTCTCCTCGACGGTGTCCGGCAGCTCGGCGCCGGTCGCGACGTCGCGGATGTGCAGCGTGTAATATTCCGAGCCGGCGGTGTCCGCCGTCCAGGCGATCAGGCGATGGTCGGGCGAGGGCTGGATGTCGCCGAAGCTGAAATAGGCCGGCTCGGCGCCCAGCGCGTCGCCGTCGAGCAGCAACTGCTCGTCGCCGCCGCTGACCGGGATGCGGCAATAGAGCGGATGCTGCCCGCCCTCGCGGAAGCGGCTGTAGTAGGCGAAGGGGCCGTCGGGCGAGGGCACGGAGGAATCGTCCTCCTTGATGCGCCCGCGCATCTCCTTCACCAGCGTCCGGCACAGATTCGCCTGCGGCGCGAACCAGGCGTCGGCCGACCGGTTCTCCGCGTCCAGATGGGCGCGAATGTCGGGCGCCAGCAGCGAGGGATCGCGCATGACGTCGCGCCAGTTCTCGGCGCGCAGCCACGCATAGGCATCGGTGAGCGTCTCGCCGTGGAACTGGCGGATGAGGGGAGCGTGGCGGGGAGAGTTCACGGCCTCCGCCGGACGATCAGCGCTCACCGGCGCCCTCGCTCGCCGCCGAATCGGCGACCGCGTCGGCGCGGAAGGTGAGGGCGACGCCGTTCATGCAGAAGCGCATGCCGGTCGGGCGCGGCCCATCGGGGAAGACGTGGCCGAGATGCGCGTCGCAGGTGGCGCAGCGAATCTCGATGCGGTGCATGCCGTGCGAGTGATCATGCACGGCGCTGACCGCGTCCTTCGAGACCGGCTGGAAGAAGCTCGGCCAGCCGGTGCCCGATTCGAACTTGGCGGAGGAGTGAAACAGCGGCTCGCCGCAGCACACGCAGCTATAGGTGCCGGCTTCCTTCTGCGACAGATGCGGGCCGGAGAAGGCACATTCGGTGCCGTGGCCACGGGTGACGCGGAACTGCTCGGGCGTGAGCAAGGCACGCCATTCAGCCTCCGTCTTTACAACCTTGGGGCGGGGGGCGGTGTCGGCCATGGTGTTTTTCCTGCTGAACGCCCCCAGAGATAGGCGCCGACAGCGGTGTCTTCAAGCCGCGCGGGCGGCGCGTAGGGGGCGCGCGAGACGCGCTCGACCGGGGCGCGGCGATAAAGCGGGGCTCCCTTACCGGAATTTCATCAAAACTCCGCGCTCAATGCGATATATCGCTCTGACGCGGTGCGCCGGGCGCAGCTGGTGGTGAACACATTCAGTTGAGGGCGCGGTGTTGTGGCGCGATAAATGGCGACAACACATGCCGCAGGCGACTAAAGTTCAAATCAAATTCGAAAGTTCTTGATGTCGGCTAAAGACAACCTTATTTAAAGGTTAGAAACGCATATGGCTGCTGGTGGGCGTATGGGTTCGTCCTTCGGCCGATGTCACGGTGGATGATGGTCGGTGAATGTTCTGCCGACCTGTCGAAAAAAGAACGACTCATGAGCGAAAATACTGATATCGAGAAATATATCGAACTCGCCGCTGACATTGTCTCCGCCTATGTGAGCAACAATGCGGTGATGTCGAACGACCTGCCGATGCTGATCGGCGAGGTGCACGCGGCGCTGCAGTCGCTCGGCAAGGTGGCCGAGGAACCGGCGGCCGAGCCGTTGAAGCCGGCCGTGTCGGTGAAGCGGTCGATCGCGCCGGACTATCTGATCTGTCTCGAGGACGGCAAGAAGTTCAAGTCGCTGAAGCGCCACCTGCGCACCCAGTACGGGATGACGCCGGAGCAGTATCGCGAGAAGTGGGGCCTGCCGGCCGACTACCCGATGGTGGCGCCGAACTATGCTGCCGCGCGCTCGGAACTCGCCAAGCAGATGGGGCTGGGCCAGCAGCGCCGCCGCGGCGCCGCCTGAGGGCGGCCGCCATCCCGGAGCTGCGCGCCGGGACTATCTATCGAGCAAGGCCGTCACGTTGTCGTGGCGGCCTTTTTCATGCGCGGCGGGGGGATCGTCCCTTTGCGAGGGCCCCCGTCTTCTTGTGGCGGGCGATCCGGCATTCGATCCTGTCCGGTCGGGACGCCTGCGGCTCGCCTTGCGTCGTAGAGCGGCGTCATCCGCCGTCGCGCGCCCGATGGCCGCGTGGGCTGCGCTGGCTTGCGGGGATGGATGAGGCCGCGCTGCCCGTCTCGGCGCTGGTGGCCGCCGGTGCTTTCCGGTCGACGTGCCGGCGGAGGTCGGTGATCCGGCTACCTGCCGCCGGGGGCGCGCCGAGCCGTGTCCCAATCTTCCTGATGTCCGCCGCCATCTCCGCTTCCAGCCGCCGCAGGGCGGCATGGCGGGTGGCGTCGTAGCCCTGGCCGCTGTGGGCGGCGCGTCGCTCGGCGCGCAACAGGCGCGCGAGGCGGGCGCGCCGCTCGGCGAGGTCCCGGCCGAGAAACGGCCGGAGCGCCGCGACCCTGGCGGCGATCGCCTCGCCCGGTTCCTGGCTGCGCTGCGCGCGCAGCGATGCGCGTCGGGGTTGTGAAGGTCGCATGGGAGATCTCCGTGAGGACGCCGCCAGTGTGACGCCCCGTGGAGAGGGGTGGATAGAATCGCTACTTGAGCACTCGTTACGGTGCGGCGTTTGAACCAGGGGCGCCATAGGTTGCGCGGCTTGTTGAATGCATCTTTTGAGTGTAGGTTTAAATTCCTGCAATCAAGAGTATGTTCCCATGATCCCGCTTCCTGCTCCCCTTTCAAGCGCCGGTCCGATGGGCCGCGCCAGCCTGCTGGCGGCCCATCTGGCGGCCGAAAGCACCGGCCTATCGCTGCACGACGTGCTGCAGGCGCGCCGGGGAAAGCGCGCCAGCGCCTCGACCCGCGCCCTCGCCATGTATCTCGCCCATGTCGGGCTGGGCGAGACGATGGGGCGGGTGGCGCGCGACTTCCGGCGCCACCGTTCCACCGTCTCCCACGCCTGCCGCCGGATCGAGGAGACGCGCGAGGACGGCCGCCGCGACGCCTGGATCGAGGGGTTGGAACGGCGCCTGCGCCGCGTGGCGGAGAGCGGTCATGGCGGGTGAGGGCGCGACCGGGCGGTGCATCGAGCGGCTGGAAATCGTTATTGAAGGCCAACGCCACTGGGTGGAGGTCGATCTCACCGAGAGCCCGCTCGCCTGGCTGGCGCGGCGGCGCGGCCGCGAGGGGCGCGGCTTCATCGATGCGGTGCAGCTGATGGCGGGAGAGCGGCTGCGGGCCGATTTCACCCGCGCGCAGATGATGCCGCGCACCACCGCCGACTGGAGCGGGATCGGCCGCGGGCCGGCGCGCCATGCCGCCCGCACCGGGCTCGCGGCCAGCGAGGCGGCGCTGGCCGCCAAGCAGCGGGTGGAGAGGGCGATGGAGGTCGTCGGGCCGGAATTCTCCGGCACGCTGCTCGACGTGTGCTGCTTCCTGAAGGGGATCGAGCGGGTGGAGCAGGAGCGGGGCTGGCCGGCGCGTTCCGGCAAGGTGGTGCTGGGCCTCGGCCTCGACCGGCTGGCCCGTCACTACGGCCTGTCGCGGGAGATCACCGGGCCGGCCCGGGCGCCGATCCGCAGCTGGAGCGCGCCGGCGGCCGAGGCGGCGACCGGGACGGGGCGGTCGTCAGACGGTGGCTAGCGCCCCGCGCGCGTCGGCGCGGATGCGCTCCACCATGGAGCGCAGGCCGTTCGAGCGCTGCGGGGTGAGGTGCTCGCGCAGGCCGATCCGGTCGAACACGGCGGCGGGATCGATGCCGAGTATGTCGCGGGCCGACTTATCGGAATACAGCACCAGCAGGATGGCGATGAGGCCGCGCACGATATGCGCGTCGGAATCGCCGACAAAGGTGAGGCGGGGGCCGTCGGCTCCCGCCGACAGGTCGCTGACCAGCCACACCTGGCTGGCGCAGCCCTGCACCTTGGTCGCGTCCGAGCGCTCGGCTTCCGGAAAGGGCGGCAGCTTGCGGCCGAGCTCGATCAGGTAGCGGTAGCGGTCGTCCCAGCTGTCGAGCAGCTCGAAATCGTCGATGATGTCGTCGATCGTCATGGCCATGTCGCCGCGTCGTCGCGGCGTCCTTTGACCCGCATATAGGGGTGCGACTAGCCCGAGCGCAATAAGTCCCGTCAGCTCGGACGACGCGGCGGGGTGGGAACCGCCGGGCTCGCGGTGGCGGGCGCGGTGGCGGGCGCCGCCACGGGCGGGCCGAAGATGGTGGCGTTCTCGGCCTCGACGCCGCCATTCGCCGGCGCCTGCCAGGCCGGGCTCAGGTCGTGCGCGGTGAGGGTGTCGCCCGGGGCGTTGGCATTGGCGCGCTCGGCGACCTTGCGCTTCTGCTCGGTGATCTGCTCGCCGATATAGTTCAGCAGCAGCCGCGCCCCGGCCTCGGCGCGGGTGCCGAGCGTGGTGGCGATCTCGCTGCCGATGGCGCAGGCCTGCGGCTGGCGATCGCAGAAGCCGCGCGCATCCGACATCGCCGAACCGGCGGCGGACAGCGCCTGCAGGGGATCGACCGGCGCGGCGCCGGAGGCGGCGGACGGGCCGGGGGCATGGGGCTGCGACAGCTGCAATCCCGGAATGGACGGCAGCAGGATCAGCACGAGCGTCAACCAGAACGCGACACGCAGAAGGAAGAACATCGCCCCGTCTCTCGTTTGCCGATGGGCGCGGACGGCGTTCCTCGTACGCCCTTTTCTCGCCCATCTTCCCCAAGCATAACGCGCAGACGTTGCACAACCGGTGTCGCGATCCGGCAAAATCGTTAGATTGCGTAAAGCTGCGGTTAAGCACGCGGGCGGCATCATGGCCGCTCAGGCGCTGGAATCAGCGTCGTGGAAGGCCGGCCGGCTGGGTCGGTGGCTGGGGAGTCCGGGATGCCGCGATCTTATGCGAGCGACCTTCTCGTGGATGGAATCGATCTCGGCGCGCAGCGCGCCCTGGTCGTGTCCGAACGTCCGAGGCATCGGCGCTCGGACCTGTTCATGGTGGTCGTGGCCGCTGCCGCCAGCGCGGCGGTGATCGCCAATGCCTTCGTGCTGCAGGACGGCCGGCGCGAGAGCAGCGGGACCCCGGTGCCGCCTCCGGCCGCGGCCGCGCCCCGCCCGGCGACCCCCGCCCCGGCAGCCGCCGCCAAGCCCGTCGCCCGCACCACCGACGCCGCAGCAGCGCCGGCCGCGACCTCCGCCCCGGCGCCTGCGGCTGTCGCCACGCCCCTGCCGCCGGTCAAGCCGCCGGTGCCCAAGCCGGTCGCCAAGGTCGAGACCCCCGCGCCTGCCGCTCAGGCGAGCGCGCCCGCTGCCGCGCCGGCCGCTGCCGCCGCGCCGGTGCGTCCGCCGGCCGAGGTGGCGGTGTCCGCCCGCATGATCGAGGTGCAGAAGGCGCTGGCCCGTCTCGGCTACGGGCCGATCCGCATCGACGGGCGCGCCAGCGACGCGACCGAGAAGGCGATCAAGGATTTCGAGCGCGACCGTCGCCTGCCGGTGACCGGCCAGCTTTCCGACCGGCTGGTGAAGGAACTCAACGCCGTCGCCGGCTTCTCGATCCAGTAGGTTCGTGCGATGCGCCTCAAAAGCGCCATCTGGGTTTCCGCCCTCATCCGCCGCGCCAACGGGGCGGGGGCCTTCGCCGCCGTGCGCCGTCGTGGCGCCGAGGAGGCGGGGGCGGTGTTCGTCAAGGTCGCGAGCCTGGACGGCAAGGCGGCGCTGTACGGGCCCGCTCCCCCCTCCCTCGACGACGAGGACCGCCCGGAGCGTCGCTTCGTCGTGCTGGTGCAGGCCGACCGGCCGGAAGCGGAGGCGGAGGAGCGGATGGGCAAGGAGATCCGCTTCGATCCGGATCTGTGGTTCGTCGAGCTCGAGGATCGCGAGGGGCGCAGCTTCCTCGACCTCGCCTGAGCGCCGGCTACCCGCCCCTTCAGACCCCCTGGCGGCGCGGCTCGCTGGCCGTGTCGAGGGCCGGGGAAGTCGCGGGGCGCGGCACGGCGAAATCGCGCATCGACGGTGCGGCGCCGGCGGGGCGCGGGGCGCCGGAACGGCGGACGCCGCGCCAGATCGCCACCATGTGCTGGGCACTGGCCGAGGGCAGGGCATCGAACAGATCGGCGAGGCGCGCCATGTCGCTCGACGAGCGCCCGACGCCGGGGTGCAGCCGGAACAGGATGCGCGACAGCACGGCGAGGCTGAGGCCGAGCGCCCGCGCCGCGATGGCGAGCGCTTGACCGGCCTCGTCCGCGACGATGCGCGCGGCCGCCTCGGGCGGCACCGCCAGCGCCCGCTCCAGCAGCAAAGCGAGCGCGGCACGGTCCTCGCGCTTGGCGGCGGCGAGCAGGCTCTCGGTGAAGGCCTCGCCCTGGCCCCCGACCCGCTCGGCCAGCGGCAGCGGCGGCAAAGTGAGCAGGCGGTGCAGCATGGCGGTGCGTTCCTCCGGCGCGGAGCCGAAGAAGTCCGGCGCGGCCGGCGAGGGGCGCTGATGCGGCTCGCGCGTGTCGTGGCGGGCGTCGTGGCGCGCATCGTGGCGCGCATCGTGGACGGTCGAGGCGAGCCGCTTGGCGAGCTCCGGGGAGACGTCGCGGCGAGCGGCGATGGCCTGCAGCCGCGCCGGCTCGGCAGTGCCCGCGAGATCGATCAGCGCGGCCTCGTCCAGTACCGGCGACAGGCGCAGCAGCGGCGCGGCGGTGTCGATGGGCCCGGCGGCCAGGCGGCGCACCAGTTCCAAGGGGAGATCGGTGCGCCGCGCGAGGCGCTCGGCGGCCTGCCGCGCGAGCGCCGGCGCGACTCCCTCCATCAGCCGGGGCAGCAGCACGCCGAGCCGGCGGGCGGCATCGGCATCCCCGACGCCCTGCTCGATCACGCGGTCGACCAGCAGCGCCAGCAAAGCCGGGCGCGTGTCGGCGTCGCGACGACGGGCGTCCTCTAGGGTGGCCTTGAAGGCGGGGCCGACGGTGGAGGGCATGAAGGGCGACAGGTTCGAGCGATGAGGGAGGGTACGCCGGGACCGGCCGAACTAAATTGCGCCATGAACGTTAGCAGCGCGTTAACCACGCCGGAACTAGCTTCCGCTTGTCCGGTTTGGCTGAAGATCGGAGGACGCAGAATGGGTTCGGTCGTACCGTTTCCTGCCTCCCGCAAGCTGCGCGGGCGCCGCGACCGGCGCCGGGAGGCAACTGTGCCTGTGTCGGCGAAAGTGGTGATCCTGCCGGTTATCCGCATCACGCGGGCGCCGCCGCCAGTATCCGCCGCGACCGCCGCGACATCCGCTCCCCCGAAGGCGTGAGCCTATTCGCTCGCGGGCGTCGGGGTGCATGTGGCGGAAGCGATGGCTGCCTGCACCTCCTCGCGGGCACCGCGCTCGCGCGCCAGCCCGCGGATGACCACGATGCCTTTCTGCGTCGGCGATTCCACCACCAGCCGGTCCGCCACGGTCACTTCCTCGTCCTCCGGCATCGCCGCCTTCTGGCGGGCATTCATCAGATCGAGCTCGATGATCGTGCGGCCGGCGGAACGGTCGTTGATGGCGTAGAAGGGTAGCCCCCGCCGCGTGTAGAAGGAGATCGAGGTGTAGTCCTCGGTGGTCGGGGTCCGCACCTTCAGCGGTGCCACGGTGAGATCGTAGAGGCACACGGCGGTCACGAAGGCCGGGTCGGAGGCGGGAAGCGCCTCGGCGAGCAGGCGCCGGTTCTCGACCAGCGTCACGGCGTTGACCTGTCCGACCTCCGACAGCCTTGCATAGGCGTCGCGCTCGGCGAGATAGGGCATCAGCAGCACCCCGACCAGATGCACCAGTACCCCCAGCACCAGACCGGCGAGGATGGGAATCACGAGGCGTTTCACGGGCAGCGCTCCGTGACCAGGGCCGGCATGTCGGGGGCGTCGCTGGTGCGGCTGGCGAGGCCGACCGGCGCATCATAGAGGCGCAGCGTCAGGGTGAGGCGGTCGCGAGCGCCGGTCGGCAGCCAGTTGCCGGCGCGCGCGCGCGGGCCGAGAACCACATCGGCGGTGCCGTCACGCTTCCATACCACTTCCGTCGAGGTGAAACCGTGTCGGTCGGCGGCGTTGTCGATCAGGTTGCCGTCGCGGTCGGTGAGGGTGAGCGTCCAGAAGCGCGCCTGCGGCACCGTGCCGGACAGGCGGATGTCGCAGCGCCCGTCGAGCGGGGCGCCCCTGTCGTCGGTCACGGCAACGAAGGCGAGGCCGTCGGCCAGTTCCAGCGGCAATTCGCCGGCGCGCGCCGCCGCCGCCCGCGCATAGGGGTCGGCAGTCTCGGTTCCCGCCTTGGGCCAGGCTTTCCAGGCGCCGGCGCGTACCACGCCGGGCCCGTTGCCGTTCGCCGTCGCGAACCAGGTGAGGCCGAGGCCCACCACGGCGCCGATGACGAGGGTCAGGATGAAGAACAGTGGACGCACGGTCGGGAGAGATCCGGTCAGGGGTGCGGTGTCAGGCCGGTGTCAGGCATGCGCCTGCCGGCGGCGGGGGTCAATTGGGCTCGACCGTCGGGCGGGCCTCCGCCCCGGCGAACTGGTCGCTGGCCGGCAGCGCCGCCGTCGGCCGGCGCGACGCCTCGGCGGCGGCGCGCATGCGTTCCGACAGCGCCATCAGCCGGGTGGCGGTGGCGGGGGAGAGCGTCACAGGGCGCTGGAAGCCGTCAATGTCGAGCGGGGTCGCCTCGGCCACCGCGCCGTCCAGCTTCGGCGCCGGCTGGTTGCCGAGGCCGGGCGTCGGCTTCAGCTCGATGCCCTGATGCGCGAAGGCCATCACCTTCTGCCAGGTCATCGCCGGCAGCGAACCGCCGGTCATCTTGCGAGTGGGGGTGAAGTCGTCATTGCCGAACCAGATGGCGCCGGCATAGTTGCCGGTGAAGCCGACGAACCAGGCGTCGCGATAGGCGTTGGTGGTGCCGGTCTTGCCGGAGACCTTGGTGCCGGGGATCATCGCCCGCCGGCCGGTGCCGTTCTCCACCACGCTGTTCAGCATCGGGTTGATCATCGCGATGATGTTCTCCGGGATCACGCGGTGCGGCTTCGGGCCGTTGCGGTCGAAGCTCCACACCGGTTCGCCGGCGGGGGTGCGCATCTCCAGGATCGCGTGCGGGGCCACCGACATGCCGTTATTGGCGAAGACGGCGTAGCCGGTGGCCTGGTCGATCACCGTGACCTCGGCGGCGCCGAGCGGCAGGGCGCGGGTGATCTTCAACTCGCTCCTCACGCCCATGGCATGGGCGAGATCGACGATGCGCCCGCGCCCGATCGCCTCGGCGAGCTTCACCGCCACGGTGTTCAGTGAGCGGGTGAGCGCCTGGATCAGCGGCAGGCGGCCGGCATAGGAGCGGCCGTAATTCTGCGGGCACCAGTTGCCGATGCAGATCGGCCCGTCCACCACCATGGTCTGCGGGGTGTATTTCCCGGTCATCAGCGCGGCGGTGTAGACATAGGGTTTGAAGGACGAGCCGGGCTGGCGCAGCGCGTCGGTGGCGCGGTTGAACTGGCTCTCGCCATAGTCGCGGCCGCCGACCATGGCGCGTACCGCGCCGTTCGGCTCCAGCACCACCATGGCGGACTGGCTGGCGCCGTAATCCTTGCCGAACTCCTTCAGGCTGTCGCGGATCGCGGTGTCGGCCGCCTTCTGGATGTTGGGGTCGAGCGCGGTGCGCACCACGAAGGAGCGCTCGGCGTAGTTCCGCGGCAGCGTCTCGACGATGGTCTTCACCTGGTCGAAGGCATAGTCGAGATAATAGTCCGGCGTGTCTTCCTGCTTGCGGTTGATCGGGGTCGCCGGGTTGCGGCGGGCGCCGAACACCTGGCCCTCGGTCATGAAGCCGGCATCGACGAGGTTGTCGAGCACCACGCTGGCCCGGCCGCGCGCGGCGGGCAGGTTGACGTGGGGGGCGAACTTCGACGGCGCCTTGAACAGGCCGGCGAGCATCGCCGCCTCGGCAAGCGTCACCTCGCGCGCGGACTTGCCGAAATAGTACTGCGCCGCCGCGTCGACGCCGAAGGCGCCGCCGCCCATATAGGCGCGGTCGAGATAGAGCTTGAGGATCTGGTTCTTGGTGAGGTGGAACTCCAGCCACAGCGCCAGGAAGGCTTCCTTGATCTTGCGCTCCAGCGTGCGCTCGTTCGACAGGAAGAGGTTCTTGGCCAGCTGCTGGGTCAGCGAGGAGCCGCCCTGCACCACGCCGCCGGCGCGGGCGTTCGACAGCACGGCGCGGAAGGTGCCGGGGATGTCGATGCCGAAATGCTCGTAGAAGCGCCGGTCCTCGGTGGCGAGCACCGCCTTGATCAGGTGATCGGGGAACTCTTCCAGCGGCACGGTGTCGTTGTGGCGGATGCCGCGCTCGCCGATGGTGTTGCCATAGCGGTCGAGGAAGGTGACCGAGAGCTCGGAGCGCTTCAGCCAGTCGTCCGAGGTTTCGTGGAAGGCGGGGATGGCGAGCGCCAGCATCAGCACCGCGCCGACCGCGCCCCAGGTCATGCCCTCCGAGGCGATCTCCACGCCCCAGCGTGCCGGACCGCGCAGATTGAAGCGCTCGGTGAAGGCGACGTAGGAATCCCACGCGGCGCGCAGCCGGACGCCGCCGCTATAGATCGTCGAATCGATCCAGGAATCGATAATGAGCAGCAGGTTGCGCAGACGGCGCGTGCGGCGCGGCTGCCCCTCGCCGGGGGAGGAGCCGTCCGGTCCCGCGCCGTCCGGTCCCGAGCTTGCCACCGGGGCGTCGTCCTTCTTCGAGCCGTCGTCCAAGCCGCGCTCTCCGCGAGGTACTCTACATGCCCGCCCTTATAGCCGAGACACCGATGGCACACCACTTGAGGGTGCGGGTCTCGCCTTGGCCGGACATGGAAGCTATCTAAGGTTTGATTGCCAAGCCGTGAAGCGCGCCGCCACCCGCCGCGTTCGCCGAGAGGTCCGATGACTGCCGACACCACCCGCACCCCGGATGCCCGTACCCCGGAGGCTCTCGCTCCCGAGGCCGCTCCGCCGGAGACGCCGTTCTGGAAGCGCACGCCGCTGGAAGCGATGAGCGCCGCCGAATGGGAGAGCCTGTGCGACGGCTGCGGGCGCTGCTGCCTCGTCAAGCTGCAGGACGAGGACACCGAGGCGATCGCCTATACCGACATAGGCTGCCAGCTGCTCGACGATTTCGGCTGCCACTGCCGCGACTACCCGAACCGTCAGGCGCAGGTGCCGGATTGCGTGCGGCTGACCCCGGAAGTGGTGCGCACGCTGGAATGGCTGCCGCCGTCCTGCGGCTACCGGCTGATCGCCGAGGGGCGCGACCTCTATTGGTGGCACCACCTCGTCTCCGGCGACCGCGACACCGTGCATGCTGCCGGCGTTTCCGTGCGTGGCCGGGTGGCGGCGCTGGAGGACGACCTGCCGCTGGAGGACTTCGTCGACCACATGGTGCGCTGGCCGCTGCGCCTGCCCAAGGGGGCGGCGAGCCGGCAGCGCAAGGGGGAAGCGAGCCAGCAGGGCAAGGAAGCCGCGAGCCGGCGGGGCAAGGGAGAAGCTGGCCGGTCGCGCTCAGCGTAGCAGCGGCGACACCAGCAGCAGCGCCGCGAAGCCGGCGACCGCAGCGGCGCCGATACGCGGGACGACATGTCCGCGCCCTGTCGCGGCGGCGGCACGGCCGGCGAGGATGCCGAAGCCGATCCAGCCCAACGCCACCAGCGCGCAGAGCCCGGCGAAGCCGGTGAGATAGGGCCATACCCGCTCCGTCCCGAACGGCACCACGCCGAGCGCGAACAGGATCGCCTTGGGATTGAGCAGCGTGGTCACGAACACCCGCAGCGGCGTGACGACGCGAGCGACCTCGGCCGGCGCGCCGCCGGCCCGGTGCCACAGCGCCCAGGCGGTGGTGAGCAGATAGAGGCCGACGGCGATCCTGAGGCTCATGCCGAGGGCCGGCGAGGCGGCCACGGCCGGGCCGAGGGCGAGGCCGATGGTGCAGATCGCGATGAGGTAGCCGGCGATTTCCGCCGGCATCAGCGGCAGCGCCCGGCGCCATCCGCCGGCGGCACCGGCGGTGGCGAGCAGCGTGTTGGTGGGACCGGGGGTGGCGAGGATCGCCAGCACGGCAAGGGCGAACAGGACGGGATCGGTCATGCCGGTCTTGATAGCGGAGGTGCCGGGGGACCGGTATCGGGGGCTCTGCTTAGGCTCGTATTCCCTGGCCGGCGGCGTCCCGGACGACCAACGCGCCAATCCGGGTTGGCGTGGCCGGTATCAGCTGGTCCGGGATAAGGAGAGAGATGACGGGGCGATCCCGCCTCCGCGGCTCCGCCTCCGGCCGGGATGACGACGAGCGGTTTTCCGCAGCGGAGCCCTTTCTTTCCCCTCCGATTGGGGAGAGGGTCCCCGCCTAGCGGGCTGGTGAGGAACACCATGGGGAAGCGTCGAAGACCCCTCACCTCCATCCCTCTCCCCGACGGGGAGAGGGGGAAGGAAGTGGTCAACGCTCCAGCGTGATCCGAACGATCAGAGAGCCAGCACGCTCTTGTCGACCTTGTTGATGTCCTTGGTGCCGGTGAGCGCCATGGAGACGTCGAGTTCCTTGCGGATGATCTCGATCGCCTTGGCGACGCCGGCCTGGCCGCCGGCGGCCAGCGACCACAGGAACGACTTGCCCATCATGCAGCCCTTGGCGCCCAGCGCCACGGCCTTGAGCACGTCCTGACCGGACTGGATGCCGCCGTCGAACCAAATCTCGCTCTTGCCGCCGCCAATGGCGTCGACGATCTTCGGCAGCGCCGAGATGGAAGACACCGCGCCGTCGAGCTGGCGGCCGCCATGGTTGGACACCACGATGGCGTCGGCGCCGGTCTGAGCGGCGATCTTGGCGTCCTCGACGTCGAGCACGCCCTTGAGGATCAGCTTGCCCGGCCAGATGGAGCGCACCCACTCGACGTCCTTCCACGACAGCGAGGGGTCGAACTGGCCGGCGATCCACTGCGACAGCGTGGTGAGGCTGTCGCTCTCCTTGCGCACCGCAAGGTTGCCGAAGGAATGGCGCTTGCCCATCAGCACGCTCATCGCCCAGGCCGGCTTGGTGGCGATGTCGAGCGCGTTGGCGACGGTCAGCTTGGGCGGCACCGCGAGGCCGTTCTTGATGTCCATGTGGCGCTGGCCCTGGATCTGCAGATCCAGCGTGAGGACCAGCGCCGAGCACTTCGCCGCCTTGGCGCGCTCGATCAGCGACTCGGAAAACTTGCGGTCGCGCATCACATAGAGCTGGAACCAGAACGGCTTGTTCACCGCCGCCGCCACGTCCTCGATCGAGCAGATCGACATGGTGGACAGGGTGAAGGGAATGCCGGCGGCGTGGGCGGCGCGGCAGCCATGGATCTCGCCGTCGCCGTGGAACAGGCCGGTGAGCCCGGTTGGGGCGATGGCGAGCGGGAGCGCCACCTCCTCGCCGATCATCGTCGTCTTGGTCGAGCGCTCGGAGACGTCGATCATCACCCGCTGGCGCAGCGCGATGGCGTCGAGGTCGGCCTTGTTGGCCTTCAGGGTGGTCTCGTCATAGGAGCCGCGGTCGGCGTAGTGGAAGATCGCGCGCGGCACCTTCTTCATGGCGATGGCGCGAAGATCCTTGATGTTCGTTACGGGGGCCATTGGCCGGGGCTCCTATACTTTCAAAGAATGAGGGGAGGCTCTACGCCTCCCCCGCGTGGCGTCAATTGTGAATGACGAGGGCCGTGAACGGCCACAGATGCGCCTGGGCGCTGACGAGCAGACCCACCAGCACCGCAAGCGCGATGGAGTGGAAGAACACGTAGCGCAGGATGGTGCCTTCCGAATTCTGCCATCCGGTGGCGGTGGAGGCGACGACGATCGACTGCGCGTCGATCATCTTGCCCATCACGCCGCCCGAG
This sequence comes from Ancylobacter sonchi, assembly GCF_018390695.1. Classification (GTDB taxonomy): domain Bacteria; phylum Pseudomonadota; class Alphaproteobacteria; order Rhizobiales; family Xanthobacteraceae; genus Ancylobacter; species Ancylobacter sonchi. The sequence continues at coordinate 503,414 of NZ_JAHBGF010000046.1, forward strand.
GAGTTCGCCGCCGCCATCAGCACCGGCGACAGGCCGAGCTGCTGCGAGGTGATCTTCTGCAGGCCGCCGAACAGCACGTTCGACGCGGTGTCCGACCCGGTCAGCGCGACGCCCAGCCAGCCGAGCAGCGTGCCGAACAGCGGGTAGAACGGCCCGGTGGCGGCGAAGGCAAGGCCCAGCGTGGCGTCGAGGCCGGAATAGCGGGTCAGGAAGCCCAGCGCCAGCATGATGGCGATGGTGGCCAGCGAGTAGCGCACCTTCCACAGCGTGCGGCCATAGATCTTCGCCAACCCCAGCGGCGAGAAGCCCATGGCGAGGCCGGCGACGATGGCGGACAGGAAGATGCCGGTGCCGGTCATCGACAGGATGTTGAAGTTGAACACCGCGGGTTCGGCATGCGCGGCGGCGACCACCGGCGGGGTCTTGAAGACGAGATTGTGCAGGCCGGTCATCTCGAACTTCTGGATGAAGAAGCCGTCGAGCGCCGCCTTCACCTGCGGGATGCCCCAGGCGAACACGAACACGGTGAGGATGCCCCAGGGCAGCCAGGCGAGCACCAGCGCCTTGGTCGAGGGCCGGGCGGTGGTGAAGTCGGTGGCGCCCTTGGTGGTCGAGCCTTCCGAGCCGTCGCCGTTCTCGCGGCCCTTCAGCGCCGTCGAGGTCCAGATCTTCTTCGGCTGCCAGACGCGCAGGAAGGCGACGAGGCAGAGCATGGAGACGATGGCGGCCACAACGTCCACTAGCCAGGGGCCGTGATAGTTCGACACCAGGAACTGCGGGACGGCGAAGGAGATGCCGCAGACCAGGATGGCCGGCCAGATCTCCAGCATGCCGCGCCAGCCGGCGAACGCCCAGATCAGCCAGAACGGCACGATCAGCGAGAAGAAGGGCAACTGGCGGCCGATCATCGCCGACAGGTCCATCAAATCGAGGCCGGTGACGGCGGCGAGCGCGATCACCGGCGTGCCGAGCGCGCCATAGGCGACCGGGGCGGTGTTGGCGATCAGCGACAGGCCGGAGGCGGCGAGCGGCGAGAAGCCGAGGCCGATCAGCAGCGCCGCCGTGACGGCGACCGGGGTGCCGAAGCCGGCCGCGCCTTCGAAGAAGGCGCCGAACGAGAAGGCGATGAGCAGGAGCTGGAGCCGGCGGTCGCCGGTGATGCCGGCGATGGAACGCTGCAGGGTGGTGAACGAGCCGTTCGCCTCGGTCATCTGGTGCAGGAAGATGATGTTGAGCACGATCCAGCCGATCGGCATCAGCCCGTACATGGCACCGTAGCCGGCGGCGATGCCGGCCTTCTCCGACGGCATGCCGAACACGAACACCGCGATCACGAAGGCGGCGACGAGGCCGGCGAACGCCGCGACATGCGCCTTCATGTGCAGGAAGCCGAGGCCGACGAGCATTACCACCACGGGTACGGCCGCGAACAGCGTCGACAGCGCAAGGCTGCCGAACGGGTCGTAAATCTGGTTCCAGGTCAAGTCCGTTTCCTCCAAGTGAACAGCGGACTTGGCGTCCGTTTTTGCGCGTTCGCGATTGGGTGCCGGCCGGCGGCACCTTATCCCCGACCCGTTAGGGAAGGTGGTAACAGGAGTCTCGTTTGGTAAAATTGTCTTACCAAGGGAGTCAACTGGTTAGCCGCTTAGCTCTTGGTTGTAGACGCGCGGGCCGGAAAGTGAAAAAAGCAGCGGGAAATCAGTTCGGAGCTCGAAGCAGATGACCGCGCGCCTGCGCACGCCCAAACTGGCCGAGGCGATCGCCGAACATATCGAGCGGCTGATCCTCGAAGGCGTGCTGCGCCCCGGCGAGCGGCTGGCGAGCGAGCGCGACCTCTCCGAGCAGCTGGAGGTCTCGCGCCCCTCGCTGCGCGACGCGTTGCAGATCCTCGAAGAACGCGGGCTGCTGGCGATCGGCCGCGACGGCACGCGGGTGACGCAGTTCCTCGCCCCGCTCACCGAGCCGCTGGCGGGGCTGCTGCATTCCAACGAGCAGGTGACGGCCGACTATTTCGAGTATCGCGAGGCGGTGGAGCGCAAGGCGACCGGCCTCGCCGCCGTGCGGGCCAGCGACCCGGAGCGGCAGGCGATCCGCGAGTGCCTCGGCGAGATGCAGGCGGCCTACGACGCCAACGAGCCCGACCGCGAGGCGGAGGCGGACATCGTGCTGCACCGGCTGATCTACGGCGCCTCGCACAACCTCGTCATCCTGCACGTCATGCGCGCCTTCAGCGAGATGCTGCGGCGGGACATCTTCTTCAACCGCACGCAGCTGTTCGCCATCGACGAATTCCGAGAGGAATTGCTAAGCCAGCACAAGGCGATAGGCGAGGCGGTGGTGGCTGGTGACGCCGAGGTGGCGGAGGCGGCGGCGCTGCGCCACCTGATCTATACCGGCCAGAGCGTCGAGCGTTTCCGCCGCGACGAGGCGCGCACCAGCCTCGCTCTGCGGCGGCTCAACCGCTCCACGCTGATCGCCGGCAGCTAGGCCCGGTTTACCGGAGCCCAGTTTACCGGGGCCTAGTTTGCCGGGGCCGGGTTTCCGGCGGAGAATGCCGTCGTTGCAGGGTATCCAAGGCGGTTTCCGTTGGCCGCCGGCCCTCGGGAGGCGCGCGTGACCAGCAGTCCCAAGGACATCAGCGAAGTCGTCAAGAACGTCATCTCCTCCATCGCCGTTGTCGTTTCGGGATTCTGGATTTTATATCAATGGGATACTATCTTTCCCAAGACGCAGGCCGACGTTCATTTGGCGGCAGCCACCGTGCGGACGGATGTCTCGGGGACCTTAACCGTCACTATCGGCATGGAAGGCAGCGAGATTAGCTTCGTTGATCCGCGGGCATCCGACGAGCCGCGCGGCGTGCAGGACTATTGCACCGAGAATTCCTCGCAGGTTCTGCTCTACCGGACGCCGATCTCCGGCCAGATCACCCTCAAGAGCGCCAGCGCCATTCCGGTGCGGGCGCGCATCGAGCGTATTCGGATCTTGGTCGCACCGATTTCCGAAGAACGGATGGCGGTGGAGGCGTCCCCGTCCCCGCGCATGACGCCGCTGAAAATGGAGGAAGTCGGGGACCTCAGTGACGACCAGATATTTCTCGGCGGCTTGCGTGAAAACCGGGTGGAGCGCGGTCAGGAAATAAAGGCGTCGTTCCTTTTCGACGCGCAGGTTCCCGTGCGCTGCGACCAGCTGGAACGCCTGATGCTGTTCCAGACGGATATTCGGCTGGTGGCGATCAATCCCACCACTGGGCTCGAATTCGGCGAGGCGGTGCCGAAGGTTCTGGTCACCGCGTGCCAGCTAAATCCCAGGGGAGGGCCGGCCTGCAATGTCGAAGGGATCGCCGGCTATGGTCAGTGAGCCCTGATCGATGGTCGATGAAGGTCAAACGGAAGCTTGCCACGCGCCGGAGCTTGCCGGCCGGGGCCGGATCTACCGTCGTCAGCCCTGGTATCTTGCCGGAAATACCGCGAGGCCGCACCGAATGCGGTGGCCTGACGACTATCCGGCGGCGCGCTGGCCGGCGAACTGGCCGCGATAGCCGACCTCGGGGATTCCCAGCGTCTGCTCGAGGATCAGCTGGCACACCTTCATGCCGGTCCGCAGGCGGATGGGGCGCGGACCCAGATTGATGATCTCCAGCTGGATGCGCCCGGTCGAGCCGGCATGGATGGTCGGCGCGGTGAGGTGGACGATGAGGCCGATGCGGGCCAGCGAGCTCTTGCCCTCCACCCGCGCGGCGAGGCGGGCGCCGGGCATCAGGTCGACCTTCTCGCAGGTCCAGCCCAGCACCAGCCGGCCGGGATCGAGCACGAAGCCGTCCTCGCCGATCTCGATGTCGCCGGCCATGGCGAGGATCGCCTCGCGGAAGCTGTAGCCGGGGCCGGCCGGGTCGATGACCGGGTCCTCGCCTTCCGCCGGCGGGCGATAGAGGGTGAGCCGCGCGTCGAGCCGCAGGTCGACGCCGTTCGGCGCGTAGAACTCGGCCGGCGGCGGCGGATCGATGCGGAGCAGGCCGGCGGCCAGCGAGTCGCGAATGTCGCGATCGGTCAGGATCAAGGGCAGGCACCCCGTTTACGCGAGACAAGCCCATGATCGGTAACATGAATGCTGGGGCGGCGCGAGAGCTGCGTTGCAGCGGAACCATGTTGCAATCGCGAGACGGCCCTTGCGCGGGCAATATTACATATGAAATGATACCAGCCAGTATCATTCATACCCAGGAGACGTTCTTCCCCATGTCCGCTCGTTTGAAGCTTCTCGGCATTTCCGGCAGCCTGCGCGCTGCCTCCTATTCTACCGCCGTCCTCGAGGCCATCAAGGCGGCGGTCGCCGACAAGGCGGACCTCACCGTGTATCGCCTGAACGATGTGCCGCTCTACAATCAGGACGAGGACACCGTGACCCCGCCGGCCGGGGCGGCGGCGCTGCGCGCGGCCATCGCCGAGGCGGACGGCGTGATCTTCGCGTCGCCGGAATATAATTTCGGTACCTCCGGCGCGATGAAGAACGCCATCGACTGGGGTTCGCGTCCCTATTCCAAGGGTGCGCTGCTCGGCAAGCCGGTGCTGGTCGTCACCTCCTCGCCCGGCTCGACCGGCGGCATCCGCGCCCAGGCGCAGCTGCGTGAATCGCTGACCGCCGCCGGTGCCCGCGTGGCGGTGGTGCCGCATGTGGCGGTGCCCAGCGTCGGCGAGAAGGTGAAGGACGGCGCGTTCACCGACGACAAGACCAAGAACTTCGTGGTCAGCGGCGTCGACGCGCTCATCACCGAGATCCGCTTCGTCGAGCATGTGAAGAAGGGGGCCTGACACGGGCGCGGACGACCATAGCGGCGCCGGACTGCCGGTGCCGCCGGTCGCGCCGGAGGGGGCGGCGCGGTCCACCGCCCGTCGCCCCTCCGACCGCCGCACCGGCCGGGGGCAGGCGACCTGCGAGCGGCTGCGCCGCGTCGCCGCCTGCCTGTTCGTCGCCCGTGGCTATGACGGCGTGAGCCTCGACGAGATCGTGCAGGCCGCCGGCGGCTCCAAGACCAACATCTACGCGTTCTATGGCGGCAAGGAAGGCCTGTTCGTCGCTGCCATAGAGGATGCCCTCGGTGAGGTGCTGCGCCCGCTCACCGGCGCCGATACGCGCGGGCTCGCGCTGGAGGAGGGGCTGACCCGGCTCGGGCGAGCCCTGCTCGACGCGCTGCTGACCCCCGAGGCGCTCGCCCTGCACCGCATGTTGATCGGCGAGACCGGGCGCTTCCCCCGGCTCGGCGCTGCCTGGTACGCGGCCGGGCCGGCGACATCGCAGGCCGCCTTCGCCGGCTTCCTTGCCCGCGCGCTGGCCGGACGGCCGGAGGCGGCGGAGATCGGGCTGCTGGCGCGGCTGTTCCACGACATGGTGGCCGGCGACCTGCAGCACCGGGCGCTGTTCGAGCCCGTGCCGGCCGGCGAAGCCGAGCGGGCGGCGTCGGTGGCGGCCGCGGTGCGCGCGGTGAAGGCGCTGACGGCGCGGGGCGGGTAGGGGCGACAGCCCCGCAGGCGCCCCTTCGGAGAGATGAGGCGGCTTCGCCAGAGCCTCCCCTGGGGCCCGGATCGCCGCTGTGCGGTGTGCGGCTGGTCCGGGGAGCCGAGCGGTGCGGAACGACATGCGCGGCGGCGGAACCACCGGGCGCCGCGCTCCCGGTGTCCTGCCGGAATTGCAGGTTGCGGCCGGAGTACCGAGTTTCCGAGCTTCCAAGCTCCCGTCGATCGGCGGATCGCCCGATCGAAGGAGACCGGTTCGGGGGTCGCCTTCAGGTTCCGGCCGGGGAGGCCGGTTCCGGTTGCAGAAGGCCGGTGACGTCGTCGGTGGTGACCACGTCGGCGAAGGTCAGCATCATGTTGTTGAGCGTGATGTTGTGCTCGTAATCGGTGTGCGTCGCGGTTCCATCGGAAACGAACAGCACCTTGTAGTTGAGCATCATCGCGTCGCGGGCGGTCGATTCACAGCAGATATTGGTCGCGCAGCCGGTGATGATGACGGTGTCGATGCCGAGAGCCTGCAGGCGCCCGTGAAGATCCGACGACCCGTCGACGAAGGTGCCGAACCGGAACTTGTTGATGTGCATGTCGCCCTCCTCGACCTTGATGTCGGGGTGGAGCGCATGGCCGGGCTTCCCGACCATGAAGGTGGCGTACATGCCCTCCCGCTTGTCGGGCGTCCAGAATGAGCCGAACCAGTTGGACCAGCTGTGCTTGCTCTCCTCGCTGATCGAGTTCTGCACGAACACGTTGAGGGCGCCGGCCTCGCGGCAGGCCGCGCTGATGCGGTTGATGTTGGGAATGATGGTGGCGGCCGGCGCGATCTCCGCCGGCGCGCCCGGCGTCATGAAGCCGACCTGCATGTCGATCACCAGATGCGCCGTCCGCTTCGGATCGATGGCCTCGAACAGGCGCAGGCGGCCGCGCCTCTGCAGCGCGATCTGCACGATATCGTCTTCGAGCTTTACCAAGTGCATGGGCGTCTCCCGCAGCATTGGCGGCTGTCCGCCCGGCTTCCTAGCAGGTTTGTCGCGGGTCTGGCTTTGCCGCCCGCCAAAAAGGCGCCCCCCGGAACAGCGACTTGATGAGCCGGCGAAGAAGACGGTCGCATTGGCCGTGCCCGGAACGCGATCCTGCCCGGAGCACCGCCCTGCCGGAAGCACTCAGCCGGTCTGACGGTCGCCAGTCTGACGGTCGCCTGGCTGCTCGGGCGCGATGGGGGTGAACAGGCCGCGGTCGGGCTTGAGGTCGAGCAGCGGCGTGCCGTCGATGCAGTCAAGCCCGCGCACGATCAGCCGGTCCGGTTCGACCCGCACCAGCGTCGCGATGGTGGTGCCGATGGGATTGGGTCGCGCCGGCGAGCGCAGCGCGAAGGTGCCGTACCCCCGGCCGTCATTGGCCGGGCTCTGGATGACGAGGTCGCGCCGCGACAGGTGCATCCAGAACAGCACCTCGATGCGCGCATAGGCCTCGATGCCGGCGAGCGCCGGGCGCCACGGCTCGAAGATCTCGATGATGCATTCCGGCCCGTCCGGCCGGCCGAGGCGCGGGGTTTCCAGCCGCGACACCCAGGGCGTGCGGATGCGGCCGATGAAGGCGAGGCCGGCATCCTTGCCGGCCGGCGGTGTCGCGAGGACCTCGCCGGCCCGGATTTCGTCGAGGCGGACCATCGTCGCCTTTCCGCGGGCGGGCCGCTCAGTCGACGGCGACCAGCACGTCGGAGGCCTTGATCACCGCATAGGCCGGCCCGCCGACGGTGAGGCCGAGCTCGTCCACCGCCTCGTTGGTGATGGAGGAGGTGAGCACCTGGCCGCCAGCGATCTCGATGCGGACATGGGCGGTGGTGGCGCCCTTCTGGATGGCCACGACCTTGCCGGGGATAACGTTGCGGGCGCTGAGCTTCATTTCCGGGACTCCGGTTTGAGAATGTCGACACGGTCGACGGAGAACACCGCCCGCGAACCGCGCCGGTCGCCCGGTATCACGAGACGGGGCAGCTTGTCGTCGGGAAGGGCGGCGCCGTCGCGCTCATAGGCGATCAGCACCTGCTTTCCCTCCAGCTCCGGCGCGATCTCGCCGAGGCCGAGCACGGCGGCATAGCCGTCGCGGGCGGTGACCAGCACCGCGCTGCGGGCGATGCCGTGATGATCCTTGGGGTCGACGAGGCCCGCGGCGGCGAGCACGTCCCACAGGAGGGCGCCGGTGAAGCGCCCGGTCTCCTCGCCGCGCGAGGTGAGGAAGCTGACCTCGACGGTGGTCGCCGGCAGCTTGCGCAACGCCTCGGGCGCCAAGGCCTGCGCCGGGATGCCCGGGGCGGTGAGGGCGAGGTCGCGCGCCTGCGCCGGTATCGCCGCCGCGCCCGCCGCGAGCAGGACCGCCGGCGGCAGGGCGAGCGCCGCCAAGAGGCAGCCGGCGCGGGCGAGACGGTGGGGAAGCGGGGACATGCGGCACCTCGAAGCTATGTGCAGGTGAATATAGCAGAGCCCTGCCACCGGCAATGCAGGCGGTGGTTGCAATAAAATCCAGGCGTGTAGGAATAAATGCCTTGACAGCGTGACGCTGCTCCGGTAGGTTCTTGCCATGCTCCACAATTGCGTCCGGGGCCGGCGAGGCCGGTCGGGCGTCGTGATCGTCAGCCGGCCGTCAAGGCCGGCTTTTTTATTGGCGCGGGGGAGATTTCAAGGGAACCACGGACCATGACGATACCCAAGCGCGACGTTCCGCCCGAGGCCATCGAGGAGGCGCGCCGCCTTTACGAACATACCAGCGTGCCGAACCAGCACATTGCCGACCTGCTCGGCATCAGCCGCTCGACGCTGACCGTGCGTGTCCGCCACTGGGGCTGGAAGCCGCGCAAGGATCGGCTCGCGGCGGCCATGCCGGATCCGGCGACGGCGCCTGTGGCCGTTGCCCCTGATGCCGGAACGGAGGCGGACGGGCCGGTGTCGCGCCGGCTGCTCGTCGCCCGGCTGGTGGCGCGGGTGGAGAGCGAGATCGCCGCCGTCGAGCGGCTGGTGGCGCGCGCCGGGCTGAACGCCAACCGCAGCGGCGCCGACGCCGAGCGGGCGGCGCGCACGCTCGCCGTGCTGGTGCGTTCGCTGCGCGAGCTCGCCGCCATCGCCCGCGACGAGGACCAGCAAGCCGGGGACGACCGCGCCGATGACGACATGTTCCGCGATGCCGACGCCTACCGACGCGAGCTTGCGGCAACTCTTGAGCGCGTGCTGGCGGAACGGGCGGCTTGACGAGGCGGTCGCCGGGCTCTCGCCCGGCGGCGCGCACTGGCTGCTGCATTGCTGGAGCCTGCTCGCCCGGCCGGCGCAGATGCCGCCGGAGCGGGCGCAGGGCGGCGGCGACTGGATCACCTGGCTGGTGATGGGCGGACGCGGCGCCGGCAAGACCCGCGCCGGCGCCGAATGGGTGCGCGGGCTGGCGCTGGGGACGCCGGGATTTGCCGGCCGGCCGGCCGGGCGCATCGCGCTGGTGGCCGAGACGTTCAGCGATGTGCGCGAGGTGATGGTGGAAGGGGTTTCCGGCCTGTTGGCGGTGCATCCGCGCCATGAGCGCCCGCGCTGGGAGCCGACGCGGCGGCGCCTCGAATGGCCGAACGGCGCCATCGCGCAGGGCTTTTCCGCCGATGACCCCGAGAGCCTGCGCGGTCCGCAATTCGACGCCGCCTGGTGCGACGAGCTCGCCAAATGGCGCTATGCCGAGGCGGCCTTCGACATGCTGCAATTCGGCCTGCGCCTCGGCGAGCGGCCGCGCCAGATGGTGACGACGACGCCGCGCGCGACCCAGCTGATGCGGCGCCTCATCGCCGACCCGACGACGGCGATCACCCGGATGGGCACGGCGGAGAATGCCGCGCATCTGGCGCCGACCTTCCTGGAGACGGTGGTCTCCCGCTATGCCGGCACCCGGCTCGGCCGGCAGGAGCTGGAGGGCGAACTGATCGAGGACCGCGCCGACGCGCTGTGGAGCCGGTGCGGGATCGAGGCGGCGCGCGAGGAGGCGGCGCCGGCGCTCGCCCGCATCGTGGTCGCGGTCGACCCGCCGGCCTCCTCGCGCAAGGGGGCGGATGCCTGCGGCATCGTCGCCGCCGGGCTCGACGGCGAGGGGATCGCGCATGTGCTGGCCGACGAGAGCGGCCACGGCCTGACGCCGGCCGCCTGGGGGGCGCGCGTGGTGGCGCTGTTCCACAAGCTCGCCGCCGACCGGGTGGTGGTGGAGGTGAACCAGGGCGGCGAGATGGTGCGTACCATTCTCGCCGGCATCGATCCGGGGCTTCCCGTGGCCGAAGTACGGGCGACGCGCGGCAAATGGCTGCGCGCCGAGCCGGTGGCGGCACTCTATGAGCGCGGCCGGGTGCGCCATGCCGGCGCCTTCCCGGCGCTGGAGGACGAGCTCTGCGATTTCGGCCCGGACGGGCTGTCCGGTGGGCGCTCGCCCGACCGGCTCGACGCGCTGGTCTGGGCGATCACCGCGCTGGCGCTCGGGCCGAAGGAGACCGCGCCGCGAGTGCGGCGCGTCTAGCGGCGTCTCGGCGCCAGGCAAGGGCGTGCTGCATGGGCACCACGTGTCAGCGCCACGTGTGGGCGCGGCGCGCCTATCCGCAAATTTCAGATGGCCCGTCGACGTCGCGGGAGGGTTCCCGCGGCGCGCGCGGTGCCGACGGCTCACGACAGGATCGGTTCCATGAAGCTGCCCTTCTTCTTCCGTTCTTCGGCGCCGCCGGAGGCGAAGGCGTCCCGCGCGGCGCCGCTGGTCGCGCTGCTCGCCGGCGGGCGGCCGCGCTGGACGCCGCGCGACTATGCGGCGCTGGCCGGTGAGGGCTATCTGCGCAACGCGGTGGCGCATCGCTGCGTGCGGATGATCGCCGAGGGCGCGGCGCAGGTGCGCTTCAGCCTGATGGAGGGCGCGCAGGAACATGCCGAGCATCCCCTCCTCGACCTGCTGGTCCGCCCCAATGCGCGGCTGGCGGGCAGCGGACTTATCGAGGCGGTGGCCGGGCATCTGCTGCTCGCCGGCAATGCCTATGTCGAGGCGGTGAGCCTCGACGGAAGGGTGCGCGAGCTGCACGTGCTGCGGCCCGACCGCATGAAGGTGGTGCCCGGCGCCGATGGCTGGGCGGAGGCCTATGACTACACGGTGGGCGGGCGCACGCTGCGCTTCCTGCAGGACGGGCACGGCGAGGCTTTTGTGCCGCCGATCCTGCATCTCGCTCTGTTCAACCCGCTCGACGACCATTACGGCACCCCGCCCTTGGAGGCGGCGCAGACCGCGCTCGACCTGCACAATGCCGCCGGCGCCTGGAACAAGGCGCTGTTGGACAACGCGGCTCGGCCCTCGGGCGCGCTGGTCTATGGCGGGGCGGGCAACCTCTCCGACGAGCAGTTCGATCGGCTGAAGGACGAGCTGGAGGCGAACTTCTCCGGTACCGCCAATGCCGGGCGGCCGCTGCTGCTGGAGGGCGGGCTCGACTGGCGGCCGCTGTCGCTGAGCCCCAAGGACATGGACTTCCTCGAGGCGCGCAATGCGGCGGCGCGGGAGATCGCGCTCGCCTTCGGCGTGCCGCCGATGCTGCTCGGCATTCCCGGCGACGCCACCTACGCCAATTACACCGAGGCCAACCGGGTGTTCTGGCGCCAGGCGGTGCTGCCGATGGCGCGGCGCATCGGCGAGGGGCTGGCGCGCTGGCTGGCGCCCGGTTTTGGCGAGGCGCCGCTCGAGCTGGTGCCGGATCTCGACGCCATCGAGGCGCTGTCCGCCGAGCGCGAGGCGCTGTGGGCGCGCGTGGGGGCGGCGGGGTTCCTGAGCGACGCCGAGAAACGCGCGGCCGTGGGGTATGGCGAGGGGTAGGGGCGGCGGGAACGGTGGAAGGGGGGCTCCCTTGCCTTGTGGGGCGAGGGATAGGGGATCTTTGCGACCCCTGGAGCTTTCCGCTGCCTGCCGTCTCGCGTGCCGGAGCGTCTCTCCGCGTGGGGCACTCCGGCTGCCCCTGCCGTGCCGGCCACCCCTTCGAGAGACCACGCATGGACAAGTTCATTGACGCCTTCGTGGCGCGGGGGGATCTCGCGCATCTGGCGCTGCTCGCCTGGGCGCTCGGCGCTTCCTCCTTCGCCTATGTGCTGTTCCGCGAGCTCGCCGCCGGCGTGCGGCGCTTCGACGACTTCGTGCGCGAGATCGCGCGCTTCAACGCCAAAATCAACGCCACGTTCGGAGACGAGGAATGAAGGTCACACCCCGCATCCGGGCCTTCCTGCCCGGACGGCCGCGGCTGCCGGCGCCGACCCGCGCCGGCGATGCGCCGAAAGTCTTTCGCGATTTCGGCCGCACCCTCGGCAAGCTCGACCGCGCCGCCCACACGGCGAAGCCCAGCCGCAAGGGCGGGAAGAGCGGGCAGGGAGGTGCGAGCTGATGATCCCGACCCGCGTTCCGCCGGCCGGGCCGCTCGCCGGGCCCGCCGTCGAGGTAAAGGCCGGCCCGGCGCTGGCGCAGATCGAGGCCGACGGCTCCTTCGAGGGCTATGCCGCGCTGTTCGGCCGCGTCGATCTCGGCCGTGACCTGATCGTGCACGGCGCCTTCGCCCGCTCGCTCGGCGAGCGCGGCGCGGGCGGGGTGCGCATGCTGTTCCAGCACGACCCCGCCGAGCCGATCGGCGTGTGGACCGAACTGCGCGAGGATTCGACCGGCCTGTTCGTGCGCGGCCGGCTGACCCCCGAGGTGGCACGCGCCCGCGAGGTGCTGGCGCTGATGCGCGCCGGGGCGATCGACGGGCTGTCCATCGGCTTTCGCGCCGTGGAGGGCCGCACCGATCCGCGCTCGCGCGTGCGCCGGCTCACCCGCATCGATTTGTGGGAGGTGTCGGTCGTCACCTTCCCGATGCAGCCCGATGCCCGCATCGACGCGGTGAAGCGGGCGGGGGCCGAGGCTCGGTCCCCCGCCGGCGGGCGCTCGCCGCTCGCCGCCGCCATACGTCGTGGCGCCCGCCGGCTGCGTGCCCTCGGCGCCCTGTCGCCGGTCGGCTCCCTCTCTCCCCTGAAAGGATGATCCCTGATGCAGAACAGCCATGAGATGACGTCCGGCTTCGAGACCAAATCGGGCCTGGAGATGAAGTCCGGCGGCCCGGAGGTGAGCGCCGCCTTCGAGGAATTCATGGGCGCCTTCGAGGCGTTCAAGGACGCCAACGACCAGCGCCTGGGCGAGCTGGAGCGGCGCGGCATCGACGCGGTGACCCATGACAAGGTGGAGCGCATCAATGCCGCGCTCGACACCCAGAAGGCGCTGATCGACGAGCTGGTGCTGAAGGCGCGCCGGCCGGGGCTCGGCGGCCGTGCCGACCTCGTCGCCGACCTCGCCGCGCGCGAGCACAAGGCGGCGTTCGACGCCTATGTGCGCCATGGCGAGGCGGCCGGCCTGAAGCGCATCGAGATGAAGGCGATGTCGGCCGGCGTCGCGGCGGATGGCGGCTACGTGGTGCCGAACGAGACCGAGCGCGAGATCGGCAAGCGCCTTGCCGCGCTCTCGCCGATCCGCGCCATCTCGGATGTGCGCACCATCTCGGCCGGCACCTACAAGAAGCCGTTCATGACCTCCGGTCCGGCGGTCGGCTGGGTCGCCGAGACGGCGGCCCGCGCGCAGACCGCGAGCCCGGTGCTGGACGAGCTGAGCTTCCCGGCGATGGAGCTCTACGCCATGCCGGCGGCGACGCAGACCCTGCTCGACGACGCGGCGGTGAACATCGACGAATGGCTCGCCATCGAGGTGGAGGCCGCCTTCGCGGCCCAGGAGGGCACCGCCTTCGTCACCGGCGACGGCACCGGCAAGCCGAAGGGCTTCCTCGCCTATGCGGCGGTGGCGGAGAGTGCCTGGAGCTGGGGCAATCTCGGCTATGTGGCGACCGGCGCGGCGGGCGACTTTCCCGCCACCAACCCGTCCGACCCGCTGGTCGACCTCGTCTATGCGCTGAAGGCCGGTTATCGCCAGAACGGCAGCTTCGTGATGAGCCGCCGTACCCAGGGCGCCGTGCGCAAGCTGAAGGACGAGAACGGCCAGTATCTGTGGGCGGCGCCCACGGCGCCCGGCCAGCCGCCGAGCCTGCTGGGCTTCCCCGTCCACGAGGCGGAGGAGATGCCGGGCATCGGTGCGGGCAGCCTCTCGGTGGCGTTCGGCGATTTCCGCCGCGGCTATCTGGTGGTCGACCGCGCCGGGGTGCGGGTGCTGCGCGACCCGTATTCCGCCAAGCCCTATGTGCTGTTCTACACCACCAAGCGCGTCGGCGGCGGCGTGCAGGACTTCGACGCGATCAAGCTGCTGAAGTTCGCGGCGTCGTGAGGCGAGGGGCGCCTACTGCGCGCCCATCGACCGGGCGGTGGCGTCGATCCAGGCGCGCTGGGGGCCGACCAGCGTCGCTCCGGTGACGCCGCCGCAGCCGCGCGCGCCGCCGGCCGCCGTCGACCAGCCGATGATGCCGGCCACCTCGCCGTCGAGGAACACCGGCCCGCCGCTGTCGCCGGTGCAGCCACCGGCGGCCGGGCCATCGGACAGGCGGATCATGATGCCGCCGGTGGTGCCGATGCTCGGCAGCTCGACCGTGCGCAACGTGCCGGCGGACTTGCCGTCGCCGTCCTTCACCACGCCGTAGCCGGCGAGGGTGAAGGCGGTGCGGCGCGCCGGCAGCGCCGGTTCGCTCGACAGCTGCGCCGGACGCGCGCCCGGCAGCGGCGCCGAGAGCCGCACCAGAGCGAGATCCGGCGTCGGGCGTCGCGTGGCGAAGGAGTTCGGGTCGAATTGCGGGTGCAGCGCCACCCGGCTCGCCTCGATGATGCGCGGGCCGGACGCCTCGAACGCCACCGCCGCGTAGTTCGCCGCCGGCTGCACGCAATGCGCCGCCGTCAGCACCACCTGCGGGGCGAGCACCACGCCGGTGCAGGAGGCGCCGCGCGTCGAGACGATCAGCGCGGTCTGCGCCCGCGTCGCCTCGTCGGCCGGGCGACCGCCGACGATGGCGGCGGCCGGGGCGGCGGCACAGAGCAGGGCGGCGGCGACGCCGATCCGGGACAGGCGGACGAAGGACGGGATCGGCATCGGGCTTCCTCGCGGAGGGATGGCCCGGTTCTGCCGGCCCATGCCTGCGGCGTCAAGCGACGGCGGCGAGGCCGCTCTTAGCGTTTCAGCACATCAGGGGAGGGGCCGATGCCCGCTTTGCTGCTCGCGGGACCCGCGAGCGAACCGCTCACGCTCGCCGAGGCGAAGGCGTATCTGCGCGTCGACCACGATGCCGAGGACGCGCTGATCACCTCGATGATCACCGCCGCGCGGGCGAGCGTGGAGACGCTGACCCGCCGGGCGCTGATCGACCAGACGTGGCGGATCGTCCGCAACGCCTGGCCGGCGAGCGGGCTGATCCCGGTGCCGGTGTCGCCGCTGCGCACGCTCGACAGGGCGGTGCGGCTCGATGCGACCGGCGCCGAGACCGAGCTGCCGCTCGACGCCTTCGCCCTCGACACCGCTCGGCTGCCGGGGCTGATCCGCGTCGAGCGCGGCAGGGTGCCGTCGCCGGAGCGGCCGCTCGCCGGCCTCGCGCTCGACATCACCGCCGGGCACGGACCGGCCGCCACCGACGTGCCGGCGCCGCTGATCGAGGCGGTGCGGCTGGTGCTGGCGCATTTCTATGAGCACCGCGACGAGACCGGGGCGTCGAGTGCCTTCCCCGCGACGCTCGGCGCGCTGGTCGCGCCCTATCGGGTGACGCGGCTGTGAGCCGGGCGGGCGAGCTGCGCCACCGGCTGACCCATGAGACCCAGGTGGGCACTCCCGACGGGCTCGGCGGGACGACGCTCAGCTATCAGGCGGTGGGCGACGTGTGGGGTGCGATCCGTACCGACGCTGCCCCCGCCGAGATCGCCGACCGGCCCGGCGCGGTCCTGACGCATCGGGTGACGCTGCGCGCGCCGGCGGAGGTGAAGCCGGGCGACCGGCTGCGGCTCGGCGCACGGGTGCTGCTCGTCGAGGCGGTGAGCGATGCCGAGGGACGCGGGCGGCGGCTGACCTGCCGCTGCCGGGAGGAGACGCCATGAGATTTTCATCGAGATTTTCATCCCGCCTGAAGGCCGGCGCGCTGGCCCGGCTGATCGCCGCGCTGCGCCGGCGGTCGAGTGTGCGTGGGCAGACAGCTTGGCGTGGGGTTCCTCGATGAGCGCGGCGACGGCCTTGCGGGCCGCGCTCCACCAGGCGCTCGTCGCCGACGCGCCGCTGATCGCCGCGCTGGGCGGCGCGCGCATCCACGACCTGCCGCCATCCTCGCCGGACTTTCCCTATGTCACGCTCGGCGAGGCGCAGGTGCTCGACTGGTCGACCGCTACCGAGCGCGGCGAGGAGCACCGGCTGACCCTCAATGTGTGGTCGCGCCAGGGCGGCCATGGCGAGGCGCTGAACCTCGCCGCGCTGGTGCAGGAGGCGCTGCACGATGCGGCGCTGCCGCTCGCCGAGGGACGGCTGGTCAATCTGCGCGCCACCGGGGCGGAAATCCGTCGCGAGGCGGGCGGTCGCACCTATCGCGCCGTGCTGCGCTTTCGCGCCGTGACGGAATCGAATTGAAGAAACGGCCGACGCTTCAGGAAAGCCAGCCAAGAGTCCGCAATGACTCAGGAAGATAGCTTCATCCTGAATCGGAAGATGAAGTCACTTGGCGCCGTTTTCTGACGTTGATTCAGAAGATGAAGGCGCCGCTCGCGGCGGTCATGCGCCGCCGATCCTGACTCAAGGTTACCGCATCGCGGTTAACGGTTCCTCACTACCGCAACGGGAGACGGCCATGGCCGCGCAGAAGGGCAAGGACCTGCTTTTGAAGATCCATGATGGCTCGGCCTATGTGACGGTCGCCGGACTGCGCTCGCGGCAGATCGCCTTCAACACCGAGACCGTCGACGTCACCCATGCCGAGAGCGCCGGGCGCTGGCGCGAATTGCTGGCCGGGGCGGGGGTGAAGCGCGCCGCGATCTCCGGCTCCGGGGTGTTCAAGGACGCCGCCTCGGACGCGCTGATCCGCCAGAGCTTCTTCGACGGCGCGGTGCAGAACGCCCAGCTGCTCGTACCGGATTTCGGCACGCTGACCGGGCCGTTCCAGATCTCCTCGCTGGAGATCGCCGCCGAGCACGACCGCGAGGTGACGTTCGACATCGCGCTGGAAAGCGCGGGCGAACTCACCTTCGCGGCGCTGTGAGGGGCCGGCCGATGGGCAGCTTCGCGGTCAACCGGCATCGCGGCGAGATCGCCGCCGAACTCGATGGCCGCCCGCGCCGGCTGGTGCTCACCCTCGGCGCGCTCGCCGAGCTGGAGAGCGCCTTCGGTGCCGGCGACCTGGTGGCGTTGGCCGAGCGCTTCGGCGCCGGGCGGCTGTCGGCCGGCGATGCCATGCGCGTCATCGCCGCCGGGCTGAACGGCGCCGGCGAGGCGGTCGGCGTCGAGGATGTGGCGCGGATGACCACGCCGGGCGGGGCGACCGGCTTTGCCCGCATCGTCGGTGAGCTGATCGCCGCCAACTTCGGCCAGATACCGGAAGCCGGGCGGCCCGAGGAACGACCGGCGGCGTGCGCGACCGGCGCGGCGGAGACGGCGCCGGACCCTCGCGTGCCGCGGCGGGACTGAACGCTCCCGACCCGTCGCGGCCTGTCGCGGCCTTCCCCTGGGCGGAGGCGATGGCGTTCGGCTTCGGCCGGCTGCGCCTTGCCGCCCGCGACTTCTGGGCGCTGACCCCGCGCGAGCTTGCCGCCGCCATGCGCGCCTTCATCGGGCCGGAGCGCGCGCCGCTCGACCGCGCCGGCCTCGCCACGCTGATGGCGCGGTTTCCCGACCGTAGCTGATCCGAACCCGACCGATCCCACGGAGCCGACATGACCGAGGATGACAGCCTGGCGGTGGAAAGCCTCACCGTCGAGATATCGGCCGACACCAGCTCCTTCCGCCGCGAATTGTCCGACGCCGAGCGGCTCGCGCGCGGCTTCGGTCGGTCGGTGGGCGATGCGCTGACCGGCGCGGTGGTGAAGGGCAAGGAGGCCGACGACGTGATCCGCGCCCTCGGGCTGCGGCTCTCCTCGCTGGCGCTCGACATGGCGCTGAAGCCGGTGGAGCAGAGCTTCGCCAGCCTGGTGCAGGGCCTGTTCGGCGGCGCGCTGGGCTTCGCGAAAGGCGGCGCCTTCGAGGGCGGCCGGGTGGTGCCTTTCGCCTCAGGCGGCGTGGTGGCGAGCCCGAGCTATTTCCCGCTCGCCGGCGGCCGCACCGGGCTGATGGGCGAGGCGGGCGCCGAGGCGATCCTGCCGCTGCGGCGCGGCGCCGACGGACGGCTCGGCGTCGCCGCCGGCGGCGGCGGGCGGGCGGTGAACGTGACCGTCAACGTCTCGACGCCGGATACCGGCTCGTTCCGCCGCTCGGAAGCCTATCTCGCCGGGCTGGTGAGCCGGGCGGTCGCGCGCGGCGAGCGCAGCGGGTGAGGTTTTGTCCGCCGGTCCCCGGCCTGTCCAATGCGCATGAACGGCTGATCCGAAAGGGTGCTGCATGGCTGCCTTCCACGAAGTGCTGTTCCCGCTCGACATCGCGCTCGGCGCGGCGGGCGGGCCGGAGCGGGCGACGGAGATCGTTACCACGCTGACCGGCCGCGAGGAGCGCAACACCCGTCTCGCCCATTCGCGCCGGCGCTGGGATGCCGGCTACGGCGTCACCTCGCTGCTCCAGCTGGCGCATGTGGTCGCCTTCTTCGAGGAGCGGCGCGGCCGGCTTTACGGCTTTCGCTGGCGCGACCGGCTCGACCACTCCTCCGCCGCGCCGGGCGCCGTGCCGGGGCCGCTCGATCAGGCGATCGGCGCCGGGACGGGCGCGCAGGCGCAGTTCCAGCTCGCCAAGACCTATGGCGGCGTGCATGCGCCCTATGAGCGGCCGATCGCCAAGCCGGTCGCCGGCACGGTGCGGGTGGCGGTGGACGGCGCCGAGCGGGCCGAGGGGGTGCACTACGCGCTCGACGCCACGCTCGGCACGATCACCTTCTTCGCCGGCGAGGTGCCGGGGCCGGGGGCGACGGTGACGGCGGGCTTCCTGTTCGACGTGCCGGTGCGCTTCGACACCGACTTCCTGGAGGTGAACCTCACCGCCTTCGAGGCCGGGCAGATCCCGCGCATTCCGCTGTTGGAGATCCGGCCATGAGGACGCTGCCTGCCGATTTCGCCGCCGCGCTGGCCTCCGGCGCCACCACGCTGGCACGCTGCTGGCGGATCACCCGTCGCGACGGCGCGGTGCTGGGGCTCACCGAGCACGACCGCGACCTTGCCGTCGACGGCACGACGTTCCATGCCGCCGCCGGCGTGGCGGGCAGCGAGACGCCGGCGGCGCTCGGCTTCGCCGCCAATGCCGGCGAGCTCAACGGCGCGCTCGCCGCCGACCAGCTCGACGAGCGCGACCTCGCCGCCGGGCTCTATGACGGGGCCGACGTGGAGTTGCTGTTGGTCGACTGGTCGAACCCGGCGAGCTCCATACGCTTGCGGCGCGCGCGCCTCGGCGAGGTGCGGCGCGAGGGCGGGGTATTCGTCGCCGAGCTGCGGGCGCTGGCCGATGCGCTCGGCCAGGTGCGCGGGCGGCTGTTCACCCGTGGCTGCGACGCCGATCTCGGCGATGCGCGTTGCCGGGTCGACCTCGCCGCGCCGGCGTTTCGCGGCAGCGGGACGGTGCTGACGGTGGCGGGCGCCGGGCTGTTCGTCGCCGGCGGACTCGACGGCTTCGCTGCCGGCTGGTTCACGCAGGGGCGGCTCGTCTTCACCGGCGGCGCCAATGCGGGCTTCGCCACCGAGGTGAAGGCGCATGACGCCCTCGCCGGCACGGTGCGCCTCGATCTGTGGCAGCGCCCGCCGGAGCCGCTCGGCGTCGGCGACGCCTTCACGGTCACCGCCGGCTGCGACAAGCGCTTCGCCACCTGCGGCGCCCGCTTCGCCAATACGGCGAATTTCCGCGGCATGCCGCACATGCCGGGCAATGACGCGGTGCTGCGCATTGCCCGGCCGGGGGCGAGCTGAGATGGGCGGCGAGGCTTTACGAGAGCGGATCGTCGCGGAGGCGCGCGCGTGGATCGGCACGCCCTATCTGCACCGCGCCTCGCTGAAGGGCGAGGGCGCCGACTGCCTCGGGCTGGTGCGCGGGGTGTGGCGGGCGACGATCGGCGCCGAGCCGGAAAGGCTGCCGGCCTACACGCCGGACTGGGCGGAGGCGACGCTGGCCGAGCAACTGGCCGGCGCCGGCATCCGGCATCTGGTGCCGGTGGCTCCGGAGGCGGCGCGGCCGGGCGACGTGCTGCTGTTCCGCTGGCGGGCGCATCTGCCGGCCAAGCATGCGGCGATCCTCGTCGCGCCCGAGCGCATGGTGCACGCCCATGACGGGGCGGCGGTGGCGGAGGTCGCCTTCGCGCCCTGGTGGCGGCGGCGCCACGCCTATGCCTTCGCCTTTCCGGGGGCGTGAACCCTTTCCGATCATCCGCGAAACGGATTCCCATCCATGGCCACTCTTCTTCTCGGCGGCGCCGGCGCGGCGCTGGGCGGCTCGCTGTTCGGGCCGCTCGGCGCCATTGCGGGGCGGGCCGTCGGCGCGCTCGGCGGGGCGGTGATCGACCGCGCGCTGCTCACCTCCGGCAAGAGCGTCGAGGGGCCGCGCCTCGCCGATCTCGACGTCATGACCTCGGTGGACGGGGCGCCGATGCCGCGGCTCTATGGCCGCGCGCGGCTCTCCGCCCAGCTGATCTGGGCGAGCGAGGTCGAGGAGGTGGTGTCGACCGAGACCAGCTCGGCCGGCGGCAAGGGTGCCTCGCTGAGCGGCGGCACGACGACCACCACGACCTATTCCTACTATGCAAGCTTCGCGGTCGGCCTGTGCGAGGGGCCGGCGACGTGGATCGGCCGCATCTGGGCCGACGGGCGCGAGCTGGACCTGCAGGGGCTGAACCTGCGCAGCTATCTCGGCGGCGAGGGGCAGACGCCCGACCCGCTGATCGCCGCGCTGGAGGGCGAGGGCGCGCCGGCCTATCGCGGGCTGACCTATCTGGTCTTCGAGCGGCTGCCGCTCGCCGATTTCGGCAACCGGCTGCCGCAGCTCTCCGTCGAGGTGGAGCGGGCGGTGGGCGCGCTGGAGCCGCGCCTCAAGGCGGTGACGATGATCCCCGCCGCCACCGAGTTCGGCTACGACACCACCGAGCTCAAGCGGGTCGAGAGCGCCGGCTCCTATGCGGCGGAGAACCGCCATGTGAGCGTGGCCGACACCGATTTCGAGGCCTCGCTCGACCGGCTGCTGGCCTGCTGCCCGAATCTCGAACGGGTGGCGCTGGTGGTGTCGTGGTTCGGCACCGACCTGCGCGCCGGGCAATGCGAGGTGCATCCCGGCGTCGAGCGGCGCGAGAAGACGGTGAAGGCCGGCAATGCCGCCGAGGCCTGGGGCGTCGCCGGTCGCACGCGGGCGAACGCGCATCTGGTGAGCCAGCATGACGGGCGCCCGGCCTATGGCGGCACCCCTTCCGACCGCAGCGTGGCGCGCGCCATCCAGGCGTTGAAGGCGCGCGGGCTGAAGGTGACGCTCTACCCGTTCATCATGATGGACGTGCCGTCCGGCAGCGGCCTGCCCGACCCGTGGAGCGGCGCGACGAGCCAGCCGCCCTATCCCTGGCGCGGGCGCATCACCTGCGATCCTGCTCCGGGCCAGCCGGGCTCGCCCGACGCGACGCCGACCGCCGGTGCGCAGGTGGCGGCGCTTTTCGGCACCGCCACGGCGGCGCAATTCGCCGTCTCCGGCGGGCAGGTGGTGTATTCCGGCCCGGCGGAGTGGGGCCTCCGGCGCATGGCGTTGCACTATGCCCGGCTGAGCGTGCTGGCCGGCGGCGTCGAGGCGATCCTGATCGGCTCGGAAATGGCGGCGCTGACGCGGGTGCGCTCGGCTTCCGGCGTCTACCCGGCGGCGAACGCCTATGCCGCGCTCGCCGCCGAGGTGAAGGCGACGGTGGGCGCGGGCACTCTGGTCTCCTATGCCGCCGACTGGACGGAATATGGCGCGCATGCGCTCGATGGCGGTGCGGAACTGCGCTTTCCGCTCGATCCGCTCTGGGCCTCGCCGGCGATCGACTTCATCGGCATCGACTGGTACGCGCCGCTCGCCGACTGGCGCGACGGCGACGCCCATCTCGACGCCGCGCAGTTCGAGAGCGGCTACGACACCGACTATCTCGCCGGCAATGTCGCCGGCGGCGAGGGCTTCGACTGGTACTATGCCGACGAGACGGCACGGGTCAGCCAGACCCGCCTGCCGATCACCGACGGCGCTTATGGCGAGCCCTGGGTGTTCCGCCAGAAGGACATCGCCGCCTGGTGGGGCAATGCGCATCACGAGCGGGCGGGCGGGGTGCGGTCCGCCGCTCCGACCGCCTATGTGCCGGGTGCCAAGCCGGTGCGGCTCACCGAGATCGGCTGCGCGGCGGTCGATAAGGGGGCGAACCGGCCGAGCGTGTTCCCGGATCCGAAATCAGTGGAGAACGGCCTGCCGCCCTTCTCCAGCGGCCGGCGCGACGACCTGATCCAGCGCCGGCATCTCGAAGGTTCGCTCGACGCGCTGGCGACCGATGCCGTCAATCCTCCGGCCGCCGGCCTGCCGGGTGGGCGGATGATCGACCCGGCTGGCGTTTACGCCTGGACCTGGGATGCGCGACCTTTTCCGGCGTTTCCGCTCGCCACCGACGTCTGGGCGGACGGAGCGAACTGGGCGACCGGCCACTGGCTGACCGGCCGTCTGGGCGCGGCACCACTGGCGGAGACCTGTGCCGCCATCGCCGCCGATGCCGGCGTGCCCGAACTCGACGCCTCGGGCTTGCGCGGCGTCGTCGACGGTTATGTCGTCGACCGGCCGATGAGCGTGCGCGCCGCGCTGGAGCCGCTCGGCCAGGCGTTCGGCTTCGACCTGATGGAGGCCGGCGAGGGGCTGGCGCTGCGCCCGCGCGGCGGGCGGGTGCGGGCCGAGCTCAGCGACGAGGATTTCCTTACCGGCGACGACGTGCCGGCACCGGATTTCACCCGCGGCTCGGAGGGCGACCTGCCGCTGTCGGTGACCATCGGCTTCGTCGACGCGCTGGCGGATTATCGCCGCTCCACCGGTGCCTCGCGGCGGCTCGCCGGCGCGGCGCGGGCGGAGACCAGCGTCGACCTCGCCATGGCGACGCATGACGGCCTCGCCGCCGGCCTCGCCGAGATGCGGCTGCAGGATGCCTGGGCCGGCCGCGAGAGCGTGCGCTTCGCGCTGGCGCCTTCGCGGCTGGCGCTGGAGCCCGGCGATGTGGTGGGCATGACCCGCGACGGCCGGCGCCGGCTGGTCGAGATCACCGAGATCAGCGACACCGAGGCGCGGGAGGTGAGCGGGCGCAGCATCGATCCCGGCGTGTTCGCGCTGGCGGTGCGCGAGCCGCGCGCGACGCGCATTTCCATGCCCCCGGCCGCCGGGCCTCCGGAAATGGCGGTACTGGCGCTGCCGATGCTGCCTGCCGCGCGCGAGACGGTGCCGACGCTGGCCTGGCTCGCCGGTTTCCAGGCGCCGTGGCCGGGCGCGCTGGCGGTGTGGCGCGGCATTGACGGGGCGAGCTTCGAGCGAGTGGCGACGCTGCCCGCGCCGTCGGTCATGGGGCTTCTGACGGAGCCGCTGGCGCCGGGAACGCCCTGGCTGTGGCAGCGCAGGGCGCGGCTGACGGTCGAGCTTCACGGGGGGCTGCTGGCGGCGGCGAGCGAGGAGGCGGTGCTGAACGGCGCCAATCTCGCCGCGCTGGTGGCGCCGGACGGCGCGGTCGAGGTGATCCAGTTTGCCGAGGCGGAGCTGGTCGGCACCAGGCTGTGGGCGCTCGGCGGCCTGCTGCGCGGCCAGGGCGGTACCGAAGCGCGGGCGGTGGCGGGTTGGCCGGCCGGCACGCTGTTCGTGCGGCTCGACCGCAACCTCGCCGGAGTGGCGGGTGGCACCGAGCTGATCGGCCGGGCGCTCACCCTGCGGGCGGGGCGGGCCGACCGCGACCATGGCGACCCGGCGGTGGCGGAAATTGGCACCAGCGTCTCCGGCCTGGCGCTCACGCCGCTCGCCCCGGTGCATGCGCGGGCGCGGCGCACCGCGGCCGGGGTCGAGATCGGCTGGATCCGTCGCACCCGACAGGAGGGCGACAACTGGGACGTGGTGGAGGTGCCGCTCGGCGAGGCCTCCGAAGCCTATCGGGTCGAGATCCTCGACGGCGCCGCCACGGTGCGGACGTTGGAGGTCGCGGCCCCGGCCTGCCTCTACGAGACGGCGGCCGAGATCGCCGATTTCGGCGCCGCCCGGAGCTTTCTCGACCTGCGCATCGCGCAGCTCTCCGCCAGCGTCGGGGCGGGCACGCCGCTCCTTGCGCGGCTCGCCACCTGACGCCCGCCGGCCCCATCGCCGCAACCGCACGAGACAATCATGAGCGAGACGACCCCGTCGCTCGCGCTGCCGCTGCTCGCGGCGGCGCAGGCGCAGAAGCACGTGACCCATAACGAGGCCCTGCTGCTGCTCGACGCCGCCGTGCAGCTGGCGGTGCTCGACCGCACGCGCACCATGCCGCCTTCCGCGCCGCTCGCCGGCGACCGACATATCGTCGCCGATGGCGCGGGCGGCGACTGGGCCGGGCAGTCCGGCGCGGTGGCGCTGCATGACGGCACCGGCTGGCGGTTCCTGTTCCCGCGGCCCGGCTGGCGGGCGCAGGTCGTCGCCGAGGGGCGCAGCGTCGGCTTCGACGGCACCGCCTGGCGCGACGCGCTGGCGACCTCGCTCTCCGGCGCCGGGGTGGGGTTGCGGGTGGAGGAGGTCGAGGTCGATCTCGTCGGCGCCTCGGTGACCACCGGACTGGCGATCCCCGACCGGGCGATCTGCCTCGCGGTGGCCAGCCGCACTCTGGTGGCCGTCACCGGCGCGAGCGCCTATCGCGTCGGCACCGCCGGCGAGCCGGGCAAATTCGGCGACGGGCTCGGGACGGCGGTGGGCGCGACCAATATCGGCGTGATCGGGCCGCAGGCCTTCTATGCCGACACCCCGGTGGTGGTGACCGCCATCGGCGGCGCCTTCACCGGCGGGCGGCTGCGCCTCGCCCTCACCACGCTCGCCTTCACCGTTCCGGACGGACCCTCCGGCGAAATCCCCGCCGGCCGCCTGCTGCTCGCCGGGCTCGACCCCGCGAGTGGGCGCGGCCCGCTTTCCGGCCGGCTGCCGGACGATTCCCATTCCCTCCTCTCAGGAAAGACCAGCTGATGTCGGGCGAAATCGAACTCGCGCCGCAGCGCGCGCTGACCCATCTCGTCGGCCATGACGGCGATGGCTATTACGGCCGCCATTCGCTTGCCGGCCTGCGCGCCCTGCTGGGCGTGGTGCCGGCCAATGTCGCCGATTTTCCGCTGCGCGGCGGCGGGGAGTATTACGGACAGGTCGGCACCAATTGCCGGATCTCTACCGCGCAGGCGACCGACGGCATCAGTACCTTCTCCAAATGCTGTCACACGCTGCGCGCCGATGTCAGCGAACTCGCGGTGCGCATGCCGAACTGGATGGCCGACCGCAACCGCGACAAATACGAGACGCCGCTGCAATCCCAGGCGACCTATTCGATGTCGCTGGAATATCCGAGCGGCACGCTGACCAACCTCACCTTCAATGGCGGCTCGCAGGGGCTCGCCGACATGGGCGGCGAGGTCTGCTCGGACTTCATCCCGGTCAGCCAGCTGACGGGCGGCGCCCTGACGGTGCTGCCGGCCGGGACGAGGATCTGGACCCGGATCGCGGTGTTCGCCGCCACGGGCTATCCGCACGCCATCTTCGGGCAGAATGCGCTGGCCTCGGAAGGCAACACCGCCTCGACCAGCCGGGTGACCGACCTGACCCGACGTTTCGGCAGCCCCGACCCCAGCCCGCGCACGGTCGGCGTCTGGCCCATCGGCATTATCGCCCGCACCACCCATGGCGGTGTGCTCGGCATCGGCGATTCCATCGTCCAGGGCACCGGCGACAGCTATGCGTCCCCGGACGGCGACACCGACGGCAACGGCTTTGGGCTGATCGGCCGCGCGGTGAGCACGACCCGCGCCTACATCAATTGCGGCATGGCGGGCGAGGCGCTGGAGACCATCATCAATTCCTACGACCGCCGGCTTTCTCTGGCGCGCTACGTGAAGAACATCATCTTCGAGCACGGGGTGAACGGAAGCTCGTTCGTCGATGAGGCGAACCGGGTCCGCACCCAGACCCAGATGATCGCGCTCTGGACACTCGGTGCCCGCTACAAGCGGCAGGGCGCCCGGCTATTCCAGACCACCATCACCCCCTCGACCACCAGCACCGACAGCTTCGCGACCACCGCGAACCAGGCGCTGCAAACCGGCTTCACCGCCGGCCAGCGGGAGATCCTGAACGACTGGCTGCGCGACGGGGCTCCGATCGTCGGCGCCGCGCCGGTCGCGACGGGCACGAGCGGCGCCCTGTATGCGGGCGACGGCTCGCACCCGCTTCACGCCGTGTTCGACGTCGCCGACGCTGCCGAGAGCAGCCGCAACAGCGGCAAGTGGAAGGTGAACGGCGCCGCCAACTGGTTCACCGCCGACGGACTTCACCCGACGCGGGCCGGCAACCTCGCCATCGCCGCGGCCGGCGCAATCAACACCGCTCAGTTCGCCTGACGCGCCCCGTCGCCGCATTGCCGTCGCCGCATCGGGGCGGCGTACCCAACATCGGAACAACGGAGAACGCCATGCCGCGCAGCGTGAACGAGGCCGGCCTCGCCCTCATCAAGCAGTGGGAGGGCCGCCGGCTGACGGCCTACAAGGACCCGGTGGGGGTCTGGACCATCGGCTACGGCCATACCGCCGCCGCCGGGCCGCCGGCGGTGAAGCGCGGCCAGAAGATCAGTGAGGCGCAGGCCGAGGCGCTGCTGCGCGCCGACCTCGCGCAATATGAGGCGGCCGTCGAGGCGGCGGTGACGGTGCCGCTGACCGACAACCAGTTCGCGGCGCTGGTCTCGTTCTGCTTCAATGTCGGGCCGGGGAATTTTCGCGGCTCGACGCTGCTGAAGAAGCTGAACGCCGGCGACCGCAGCGCCGTGCCGGGCGAGCTTGCCAAATGGAACAGGGCGGGTGGCAAGGTGCTGGCCGGCCTCGCCAATCGCCGCGCCGCTGAGGCCGGGCTGTGGGCGAAGGGCGAGTTCGTCGCCTCCAACTATGTCGAGCCGGTCGCCGGTATCGCGGCGGTCGCCGGGGCCGACGGCAAGGGCACGCTCGCGGCGGCGCTCGGTACGGTCGGTGCGGCGGCGGCGGAGGCGGCGCGGCAGCTCTCGCCCTTCGCCGAGGCGTCGCAAATCGCCCGGCAGGCCTTCGTCGCGCTGACCGTGCTCGGCGTCGCCCTCGCGCTGTACGGCGTGCTGCGGCGCGCCCGGAACGCGGCGGGGCTCGCCTGATCGCGCTCGCCTGACAAGCCGATGCCGCAATGGCATGCTCCCTGGCGAAGGCCGCGCGACCGGCAACGGCGCGCGGCGATTCGTCGTGTGAAAGGGCCTGCCCGTGCGTCTGCTCGTCGTCGAAGACGATCCCGATCTCAACCGCCAGCTCACCGAGGCGCTGACCGATGCCGGCTACGCCGTCGACCGCGCGCATGACGGCGAGGAAGGCCACTTTCTCGGCGACAGCGAGCCCTATGACGCGGTGGTGCTCGACATCGGCCTGCCGAAGCTGGACGGGCTGTCGGTGCTGGAGGCCTGGCGGCGCGACGGCAAGAAGATGCCGGTGCTGGTGCTCACCGCTCGCGACCGCTGGAGCGACAAGGTGCAGGGCTTCGACGCCGGCGCCGACGACTACGTGGCCAAGCCCTTCCACATGGAGGAGGTGCTCGCCCGCATCCGCGCGCTGCTGCGCCGTGCGGCCGGCCATGCCGCCAGCGAGCTGACCTGCGGCCCGGTGATGCTCGACACTCGCTCCGGCCGGGTGACGGTCGATGGGCGAGCGGTGAAGCTGACCTCGCACGAATACCGGCTGCTCGCCTATCTGATGCATCATGTCGGGCGGGTGGTCTCCCGCACCGAGCTGGTCGAGCATCTCTACGACCAGGATTTCGACCGCGATTCCAACACCATTGAGGTGTTCGTCGGCCGGCTGCGCAAGAAGCTCGGCATCGACGTCATCCAGACCGTGCGCGGGCTCGGCTACCTGCTCGCCATGCCGGACCCGCCGCGCTGATGCGCTCGCGCTCGCTGGCGCTCCGGCTGTTCGTCTCCGCCACGCTGGTGATCGTGGCGGTGCTGGCCGTGACCGGCTTCGTGCTGTCCACCGCCTACCGGCAGGCGGTGGAGCGCGCCTTCGACCGGCGGCTCGACGTCTATCTCAAGACCATCGTCGCCGACGTCGCCAATTCCACCGCCGGCCAGATGCCCGAGCCGACGACGCTGGGCGACCCGATATTCTCGTTCCCGCTCTCCGGCTGGTACTGGCAGATCGTGCGGCTCGACCGCACCGCCAAGGAGGTGAAGACCTCCCGCTCGCTGCCCGAGGGCACGCTGCCCATCCTCGTGGAGAAGGGCACGGACACCGACCTGACCGGCCTGCGCGAGGACTACGCCAAAGGGCCGGCCGACCAGCGGCTGCGGGTCGTCGAGCGGGTGGTCGATCTCGGCGAGGACGGGCGCTACGCCATCGCGGTTGCCGCCGACGCCAGCGAGATCGACGACGAGGTGGAGGGCTTCGACACCGCCCTGACCGTCACCCTCGCCGTGCTCGGCCTGGTGTTCCTGATGACGGTGGCGTTTCAGGTGCTGTTCGGGCTCAGGCCGCTGAAGCGCATGCTGGCCGCGCTCGCCGCCGTGCGCGAGGGGCGCGCCGAGCGGCTTGAGGGCGACTATCCCATCGAGGTCGCGCCGCTCGCCACCGAGGTCAATGCGCTCATCGACACCAATCGCGAGATCGTCGAGCGCGCGCGCACCCATGTCGGCAACCTCGCCCATGCGTTGAAGACGCCGATCTCGGTGCTGCAGAACGAGGCCGGCCGGGCGCTGGCCGGCACGACCGATTCGCCGCTCGCCGCCAAGGTGCAGGAGCAGGCCGAGGTGATGAAGGGGCAGGTGGCGCATCATCTCGAGCGCGCCCGCATCGCCGCCCGCGCCAAGGTCGTCACCACGGTGGAGGAGGTCGGGCCGGTGGTGGAGAAGCTCACCGCCTCGCTCGGCAAGGTCTATCGCGGCCGCGGCATCGACGTGGAGACCGAGATCGAAGGGGCGGCGCGCTTCCGCGGCGAGCGGCAGGATCTCGAGGAGATCGTCGGCAATCTCGTCGACAATGGCTGCAAATGGGCGCGCACCCTGGTCGAGGTGAACGTCCGGCCGGCGGCCGACACGCCGG
The DNA here is from genome assembly GCF_018390695.1 of Ancylobacter sonchi. Taxonomy (GTDB): domain Bacteria; phylum Pseudomonadota; class Alphaproteobacteria; order Rhizobiales; family Xanthobacteraceae; genus Ancylobacter; species Ancylobacter sonchi. The sequence continues at coordinate 532,359 of NZ_JAHBGF010000046.1, forward strand.
GGCAGCGGGCGGCCTTCGAGATCACCATCGACGATGACGGGCCCGGCCTCACCGAGGCGCAGCGCGGCGAAGCGATGAAGCGTGGGCGCCGGCTCGACGAGACGACGCCGGGCTCGGGCCTCGGCCTGTCCATCGTCTCCGAGCTGGTCGGACTCTATGGTGGATCTCTCGCGCTCGACCGCTCCCCTTTCGGTGGGCTACGCTGCGTGGTGCGGTTGCCGGCCGCGTGAGGCACGAGCGTCGCGGTTTCGCCCGAATCCTCCCGCTTTCTGCGCCGCACCGTTAGGTCTGGGGTTATTCGGAAGGGATTCTTGATGCGCGCTACCCACTTCGTCGCTGTTGCGCTGATCGGCGTGACGCTTGCCGGCTGCACCGCCACGCAGGAAAATCCGAACATGGTCGGCGGCGCGGCGACGGGTGCGCTGGCCGGCGGCGTGATCGGCGCCATCGCCGGGCGCAATGTCGCAGGCGCGGCCATCGGCGCGCTGGCCGGCGGCCTGATCGGCGGTGCCATCGGCAGCGCGCTCGACGAGCAGGACCGCCAGCGCGCCCAGCAGGCCGAGATGCAGGCGCTGGAATATGGCAATCCGGGTGCTCCGGTGAGCTGGCGCGGCGACAACGGCAATTACGGCACCATCGTGCCCGGCCCGACCTATGCCCGTGGCGGTTCGCCGCGCTGCCGCGAATTCACCCACACCATCTATATCGACGGCCAGCCGCAGACCGCGCGCGGCACCGCCTGCCGCAATCCGGACGGCACCTGGTCGCCGGTGGCGGGCTGAGCCCTGTCGCTTCCGGGCAGCAAGCCTGTGCATCAAACCGCCCGCCGGCTTGTGCCGGCGGGCGGTTTTCGTTTGTCCGCAGCCTCACAGTCGCGTGAGAATGGGCCGATTTCTCGCGTGACTGTGAGGCTGCGGCGATCGGACCGAGGCTGTTACGGATTGGCGGCGACCGCCGCGTCGGCTACCTGAGCGCATTAGAGGAAGACTAATGTTGCTTTGGCTGGCCATATCCCTGATGACCGGCGCCGCTATCATGGCGGTGCTGTGGCCCTTGCGTCCGCGCGTCGGTGACGGCGTGTCCGACGGACAGGCCGATCTCGCCGTCTATCGCGACCAGCTCGCCGAGATCGATCGCGACCGTGACGCCGGGCTGATCGGCGCGTCCGAGAGCGAGGCGGCGCGCACCGAGGTCGCCCGGCGCATGCTGCGCGTGGCGCAGGCCGATGCCGCCAACAGGATAGCGACCAGCAGTGATCGGCGGCGGCGACTGGCCGCGGCGGTGGCGCTCGTCGGTGTGCCGCTGTTCGCCGGCGGGCTTTATTTTGCGCTCGGTTCGCCGGAGCAGGGCGGCCAGCCGCTGGCGGCGCGGCTCGACGCCCGGCCGGAGCAGGCGGACGTCGCCATTCTGGTGCGGCGGGTCGAGGACCACCTCAACGCCAACCCCGACGATGGCCGCGGCTATGAGGTGATCGCGCCGATCTATATGCGCATCGGCCGCTTCGAAGACGCGGCGCGGGCGTGGGAAAACGCGATAAGGCTGAACGGCTCCGATGCCCGGCGGCAGAACGGGCTCGGCGAGGCGCTGCTGGCGCAGTCCGGCGGCGTCGTCACCGCCGAGGCGAAGGCAGCCTTCCTGGCGGCGCAGGCCGACGATCCCAAAGATCCGAAGGCGCGCTATTTCCTCGGCCTCGCTGCCGAGCAGGACGGCCGGCCGCAGGAGGCGGCGTCGATCTGGTCGGCGCTCGCCGCCGACACCCCCGCCGACGCGCCGTGGCGGCCGATGCTGGACGCGGCGCTGGCACGGGTGGGAGCGCCGACGTCCGGGCCGAGCGCGGCCGATGTCGCCGCCGCCCAGCAGATGAGCGCCGAGGACCGCAACGCCATGGTGCGCGGCATGGTCGACCGGCTGTCGCAGCGCCTCGCCGAGAATGGTGACGATCTCGACGGCTGGCTGCGGCTGATGCGGGCCTGGAACGTGCTCGGCGAGGGCGGCAAGGCCCGTGACGCCGCCGCCAAGGCGCGGGTGCAGTTCGCCGCCGACACGCAGGCGCTCGGCCGCATCGACGCGCTCGCCCGCGAACTCGGGCTGGGGAGTTAACAACATGACCCGCAAGGGGCGCCGCCTCGTCCTCATCTCCTCCGCGCTGGGCGTGCTCGCCATTGCCGCCGGACTGGTGCTGTTCGCGCTCAATGACACTATCGTGTTCTTCCGCTCGCCGAGCGAGATCGCCACGGAGCACACCGCCCCCGGTACGCGGCTGCGCATCGGCGGGCTGGTGAAGGACGGCAGCGTGGTGAAGAGCGACAATGTGCATGTGCGCTTCGCCATCACCGATGGCGGCGCCGAGGTCGAGGTCGCCTATGTCGGCATCCTGCCCGACCTGTTCCGCGAGGGGCAGGGAGTGATCGCGGAAGGTCGGCTGACCGGCCCGATGAGCTTCACCGCCGACAGTGTGCTCGCCAAGCACGATGAGAAATACATGCCGCGCGAAGTGGTCGACGCGCTGAAGAAGCAGGGCGTCTGGCAGGAGGGCGCCAATGGCGCTCCCGGCAAGGCGAGCCAGGGGAGCAGCGTGCAATGAACCCGGAGATCGGCCATTACGCGCTGGTGCTGGCACTCGCCGTCGCCATCCTGCAGACCGTGTTGCCGATCTGGGGCGCGCGCACCAACGATGCCGCGCTGATGCGGGTCGGGCCGTCCCTGGCACTGGCCTTCTGCGGGTTCGTCGCGCTGTCCTTCGCGGTGCTGGTCACCGCCTATGTGAGCTCCGACTTCTCGGTGCTGAACGTCGTCGAGAATTCGCACTCGCTGAAGCCGCTGCTCTACCGGATCACCGGAACCTGGGGCAACCATGAGGGCTCGATGCTGCTCTGGGCGCTGGTGCTGGCGATCTTCGGAGCTACCGTGGCGCTGTTCGGCGGCAATCTGCCCGCGCGGCTGAAGGCGAACGTGTTGGGCGTGCAGGGCTCGATCGGCGTCGCCTTCACCGCCTTCCTGCTGCTGACCTCCAATCCCTTCACCCGGGTGATCCCGGCGCCGGCCGAGGGCCACGACCTCAACCCGGTGCTGCAGGATATCGGCCTCGCCATCCACCCGCCGCTGCTCTATCTCGGCTATGTCGGCTTCTCCGTGACGTTCGCCTTCGCGGTGGCGGCGCTGATCGACGGGCGGATCGACGCCGCCTGGGCGCGTTGGGTGCGCCCCTGGGCGCTGGGCGCCTGGGGGTTCCTCACCCTCGGCATCGCGATGGGCTCCTACTGGGCCTATTACGAGCTCGGCTGGGGCGGCTGGTGGTTCTGGGACCCGGTGGAGAACGCCTCGCTGATGCCCTGGCTTGCCGGCACGGCGCTGATCCACTCCGCCGTGGTGATGGAGAAGCGCGATGCGCTGAAAGTGTGGACGGTGCTGCTGGCCATCCTCGCCTTCTCGCTGTCGCTGCTCGGCACCTTCCTGGTGCGCTCCGGCGTGCTGACTTCGGTGCACGCCTTCGCCACCGACCCGACGCGCGGCGTGTTCATCCTCTGCATATTGGTGATCTTCATCGGCGGCTCGCTGACGCTGTTCGCTGCACGCGCCGGTAGCCTGCGGCAGGGCGGCATCTTCGCGCCGATCTCCCGCGAGGGCGCGCTGGTGCTGAACAACCTGCTGCTCACCGCGGCAGCGGCGGCGGTGTTCGTCGGCACGCTCTATCCGCTGGCGCTGGAGGCGGTGACAGGCGAGAAGATCACCGTCGGGCCGCCCTATTTCAATCTCACCGTCGGCGCGCTGATGTTGCCGGTGACGTTCGCCATGCCGTTCGGGCCGCTGCTGGCCTGGAAGCGCGGCGATCTCGCCGGTGCGGCGCAGCGGCTGATGCTCGCCTTTCTCCTCGGCCTGCTGGCCGCCGGCGTCGCCGCTTATGCGCAGGGCGGCGGGCCGGCGCTGACGCCGATCGGTATCGGCCTTGCCGCCTTCGTGGTGCTCGGCGCGGTGGTGGACATCGCCGAGCGCGCCGGCATCGGCCGGCTACCGGCGGCGACCGCCTTCGCCCGCTTCCGGGGTTTGCCACGTGCAGCGCATGGTGCGGCGCTCGCCCATGCCGGCGTCGGCATCTGCCTGCTCGGCATCGTTGCCGAGACCAGCTGGAACAGCGAGACCATCATCGGTGCCAAGGTCGGCGACCGCTTTCCGGTGGGCGGCTATGAGCTGACGCTCGCGCGCCTCGAGCCGCGCACCGGGCCGAACTACCGCGAACTGGTCGGGGTGTTCGACATCAGCCGCGGCGGGGCGAGCGTCGGCACCATCGAATCCTCCAAGCGCCTGTTCACCGCCCGCAATATGCCGACCACCGAGGCCGGCATCCGCACCTTTGGCTTCAGCCAGCTCTATGTCAGCCTCGGCGACGAACTGCCGGGCGGCGGGCTCGCCATCCGCGCCTATTGGAAGCCGCTGGTGACGCTGATCTGGATCGGCGCGATCATCATGGCGCTGGGCGGGGTGTTCTCGCTGAGTGACCGCCGGCTGCGCGTCGGTGCGCCGAAGCCGGCCCGCAAGGCGGTGCCCGCCGCAAAGCCGGTGGCCGCCGAATGAACCGGATGCGCAGCCTGTTCGTCGGACTGGCGCTGCTCGTCGCGGGGCTGACGCCTCTCCATGCCGTGCAGCCGGACGAGGTATTGTCCGACCCGGCGCAGGAGGCGCGGGCGCGCACGCTCTCGAAAGAGCTGCGTTGCATGGTCTGCCAGAACCAGTCCATCGACGATTCCGACGCGCCGCTTGCCAAGGATCTTCGTCTGCTCGTGCGTGAGCGCATCAGGGCCGGCGACGGCGATCAGGCCGTGCTCGACTTCCTCGTCGCCCGCTATGGCGAGTTCGTGCTGCTGCGACCGAGCTGGCACGGCGCGAACGTGGTGCTGTGGACCGCGCCCTTCCTGATCCTCATCGGCGGCGGGCTGGCGATCTGGCTGCGGGTGCGCCGGCGTGACGCCGCGCCGTCCACCGTTCCGGCGCTGTCAGCCGAAGAAAGGCGGAAGTTTGACGAGCTGATGAGCAAGTCGGACGACAGCATTACAAATGTTTAAGTTCGCCGCCAGTCTGCGTTAAGGCGACGCGCCCTAAGTTCTCGTTCAAGCCTCCTGCGGGAGGCAGCGAAGGTCGATGAACGAGGACTGACACATGTCGCGCAACGCGCTTCCCGAATCCAACAAGACCTCCACCCTGCGCAAGAGCCGCAGCCGGCTGCTCGCCGGTGTGTTCACCCTGGCGCTCGCCGGCGGTGCGGTCGGTGCCTTCGTCGTGCCGGAGGCGGTGACGCCGGCCTTCGCCCAGATCACCACCAACCAGCCGACCAACACTTTCTCCTTCGCCGACATCGTCGAGAAGGTCTCGCCCGCCGTGGTGAGCGTGAAGGTGAAGAAGGACGAGCCGGAGGAGATGGCCTCCAACGACGACGAGCCCGGCGCGCAGAACGTGCCGCCGCAGATCGAGCGCTTCATGCGCCGCTTCGGCTTCGGCCCCGGCGGCCAGGGTGGTCCCGGCCGTGGTCCCGGCCCGCAGGGTCATGGCCGCGTCGTCGGCCAGGGTTCCGGCTTCTTCATCTCCGGCGACGGCTATGTCGTGACCAACAATCACGTGGTCGACGGCGCTTCCGAGGTCGACGTGACCACCACCGACGGCAAGAGCTACACCGCCAAGGTGATCGGTACCGATCCACGCACCGACGTGGCGCTTCTCAAGGTCGACGGCAAGGACAACTTTCCGTGGGTGAAGCTCGCCGGTGCCCCGCCGCGCGTCGGTGACTGGGTGGTCGCTGTCGGCAACCCGTTCGGCCTCGGCGGCACCGTGACCGCCGGCATCGTCTCGGCCCGTGGCCGCGATATCGGCTCCGGCCCCTATGACGACTTCATCCAGATCGACGCACCCATCAACCGCGGCAATTCGGGCGGCCCGACCTTCGGCCTCAATGGCGAGGTCATCGGCGTCAACACCGCCATCGTCTCGCCCTCGGGCGGCAATGTCGGTATCGCCTTCGCGATCCCGTCGGAGACGGTGTCGGAAGTCGTCGACGCCCTCAAGAACGGTGGAACGGTGGCGCGCGGCTATGTCGGCGTCCAGATCCAGCCGGTGAGCGAGGACGTTGCCGAGGCGCTCGGCCTGAAGGAAGCTCAGGGCGCGCTGATCGCCCAGGTCCAGCCCGGCACGCCGGGCGAGAAGGCCGGCCTGAAGGCGGGTGACGTCGTCACCGCCATCGACGGCAAGGACATCAAGGACTCCCGCGAGATGTCGCGCGAGATCGCCAAGCTGAAGCCCGGTACCAGCGTGAAGCTGAGCGTGCTGCGCGACGGCAAGCCGATCACCGTGGCGGTGAATCTCGAGCAGCTGCCGACCGACGTCGCTTCCAACGACCAGAAGGGTGCTGACGAGGAGAAGGCGGACCGTAGCGCACCGCGTCTCGGCCTGTCGCTGGCTCCCGCCAAGGGCGTCGCCGGTGCCGGCGAGCAGGGCGTGGTGGTGACCGAGGTCGACCCGAACGGTCCGGCCGCCGAACGCGGCATCAAGGCGGGCGACGTCATCCTCGACGTCGGCGGCAAGCCGGTCTCCAGCCCGGCCGATGTGCGCGCCGGCCTCGCCGACGCCCGCAAGGACAACCGCAAGGCCGTGCTGATGCGGGTGAAGTCCGAGCAGGTCACGCGCTTCGTCGCCATCTCGCTCGGCAAGCAGAACGGCTGATCCCGGCCGTTTCCGCGAACCGACCGTTCGAAGTCGGTTCCGGCTGCGGTCCGTTCCGTCGCCCCTTGGGTTGCAGCCGGTCCGATGGCGCGGGGGTCCGAAAGGACTCCCGCGCTCTCTTTTGCGGGCAATGCGGGCACCGCTGCGGTGCCTCTGCGATAGGCGGGAGGCTGATTATGCCGTACATCATGTCGAAACCGACTTCCGTCGCCGATTCCCTTCGGCCGCCGGTGCGTCCCGCGGACGCCATCGACGTGTCGACGATCGGCTATCCCTCCGCTGAAGACTTCACCATGCGCCTGCTTATCGTCGAAGACGACCGCTCCGCCGCCGACTATCTGCGCAAGGCGTTCCGTGAAGCCGGGCACATCGTCGATATCGCCGGCGACGGCGAGGAGGGCCTCGCTTTGGCGCTCGACGGCGGCTACGACGTGTTGGTGGTCGACCGCATGTTGCCGCGCCGCGACGGGCTGTCGCTGATCACCGAACTGCGGGGGCGCAGCGACGCGACGCCGGTGCTGATCCTCTCCGCGCTCGGCCAGGTCGACGACCGTGTGACCGGCTTGCGCGCCGGTGGCGATGACTATCTGCCCAAGCCCTACGCCTTTACCGAATTGCTCGCGCGGGTCGAGGCTCTGGCTCGTCGCGGCGGGCCGCAGGCCGCAGACACGCTCTATCGCGTCGCGGATCTGGAGCTCGACCGGCTGGCGCACCGCGTCACCCGCGCCGGGCAGGAGATCGTGCTGCAGCCGCGCGAGTTCCGGCTGCTCGAATATCTCATGCGGCATGCCGGGCAGGTGGTGACCCGCACCATGCTGCTGGAGAATGTCTGGGACTACCACTTCGATCCGCAGACCAACGTGATCGACGTCCATGTCTCGCGGCTGCGCTCCAAGATCGACAAGGGGTTCGATCCGCCGCTTCTGCACACGGTGCGCGGGGCTGGATATGTCGTTCGTGACATCGCTCGGTAGGCTCGCCCGCACCACGGCGATCAAGCTGATCGCCGCCTATCTCCTGGTCTTCGCGGTGTTCGCCGGCTCGCTGATCGGCTATCTCGGCTGGCACACCCAGCGCCTCGTCACCCGGCAGGCGAGCGAGGCGATCCAGTCCGATACCGATTTCTTGAAGGGCCAGTTCGAGCGCGGCGGCCTTACCCGCCTGGTGCAGGTGGTGAACCGGCGCTCCCGCGCGCCCGATGCCGGGCTGCTGCTGCTGACCAGCTTCAATGGTGAGCCGCTGGCCGGCAACGTGCTGAACCTGCCGCTGAACTTCCTGTCGCAGGAAGGCTGGCAGGAAATCGACTATCTGCGCTCCGACGACGCCGTCCGGCCGCCGAGCCGGGCGCTGGTGCATGTCGTCTATCTCCCCGGCGAGTTCCGGCTTTTGGTCGGGCGCGACGTCGTCGAGCGCGAGGAACTGCGCAAGATCATTATTGGCCCGGTGGTCTGGGGACTGGCGCTGCTGGTGGTGCTCGGCGTCGCCGGCGGCATCTTCGTGACGCGCCGGGTGCTCAAGCGCATCGACCAGATGACCGCCACCTCCGAGAGCATCATGGCCGGAAACCTGTCCGGCCGGCTGTCGGTGGCCGGGACCGGCGACGAGTTCGACCGGCTGGCGCTGAGCCTCAACGCGATGCTGGAGCGCATCGAGGCGCTGATGGTCGGGCTCAAGCAGGTCTCCGACAACATCGCCCACGATCTGAAAACGCCGCTCACCCGGCTGCGCAATCGCGCCGAGGACGCGCTGCGCACCGCCCGCGACGACGAAGACTGGCGGGCGGCGACCGAGCAGACCATCGACGAATCCGACGGGCTGATCCGCACCTTCGACGCGCTCCTGATGATCGCACGGGTGGAAGCGGGGCAAGGCCGGTCGGCGATGCAGCCGGTCGACCTCGCCGAGACGACGACCGGTGTCGCCGAGCTTTACGAGCCGCTTGCCGACGAGCAGGGGCTGGATCTCGATGCCACGATCGACGGGCCGCTGATGGTGCTCGGCGTGCGCGAACTGCTCGGGCAGGCGCTGTCCAATCTCGTCGACAACGCGATCAAATACGGCGCGCCCGACGTTCCCGGCACACGCGGCCGCATCACCGTTTCGGCCAGCCGCGAGGGCGACATTGTGCGTCTGGTGGTCGCCGATGGTGGCGCCGGCATTCCGCCCGAGGAGCGCGCGCATGTGTTGCAGCGCTTCGTGCGCCTCGAGAAAAGCCGGACCCAGCCAGGATCGGGGCTCGGGCTTTCGCTGGTCGCTGCGGTGGTGCATCTGCATGGCGGCGCCATGCGCCTGGAGGACAACGCACCGGGCCTGCGCGTGGTGATCGAACTGCCAGCCGAGGTGGAACCCGCGGATACTGCCGCAACGTCGCCCGAGGATGCAGCACTTTGACAATTCTTTGCCTATAGACTGGGCGAAGGGCTGGAGATGCACGGGCGAGATGGTTGAACGGCAGGGCAGGCGAAAGACGGCGCGGAAGGAACAGAGCGGCCTGGCGGCGCGCATGCGCATGGCGGCGAGCGAGCCGGTCGCCTCGACGCCGCACCCGCTCGCGGCGCTGGTCGAGACGGCCGAGGAACGCGTCCGCCTTCAACTCGGCGAGGTGCTGGCAGCCTATCCGGCGGCGTCGGGCGTGCTGGCCAATATCGGCGCCCACTCGCCGTTCCTGTCTGAACTCATCCGCCGCGACCCGGAACGGCTGCTGCGCCTGCTGACGAGCGAGCCGGAGGCCGGGCTCGCCGAGGCGCGGGTCACCATGGCGACCGCGGTGCGGGCAGCGACGGACGAGGCCGTGGTGATGGCGGCGCTGCGGCAACTGCGTGCCGAGACGGCGCTCGCCGTCGCGCTCGCCGATATCGGCGAGGTGTTCGACCTTGCCACCGTCACCGCCGAACTCACCGCCACCGCCGACGCTGCCATCTCGGCGGCGGTCGACTATCTGCTGCGCGAGGCCGGCGGGTCTGGAAAGCTCCGGAAATTCACCCGCGACGCCAGCGGCTATGTGGTGCTCGCCATGGGCAAGCATGGCGCGCGCGAGCTCAATTATTCCAGCGATGTCGACCTCATCGTGCTCTACGACCCCGCGCGGGCGCCGCTGCGCAAGGATGTGGAGGCGCCGCCCTTCTTCGTGCGGCTGACGCGCCAACTGGTGCGGCTGGTGCAGGAGCGCACCCCCGACGGCTACGTGGCGCGCGTCGATTTGCGGCTGCGGCCGGACCCAGCCTCGACGCAGGCCGCGCTCTCGGTGGACAGCGCGCTCGACTATTACGAGCGCGAGGGCGCGACCTGGGAGCGGGCCGCTTATATCAAGGCGCGACCGATCGCCGGCGACCTGGCGCTCGGCGAAAGCTTCCTGAAGCAGATGGCGCCGTTCGTCTGGCGCCGGTCGCTGGACTATGCGGCGGTGGCCGACGTGCATGCGATGAAGCAGGAGATCCACGCCTTCCGCGGCCACGACGCCGTGGCGGTCGAGGGGCACAACGTCAAACTCGGGCGCGGCGGCATTCGCGAGATCGAGTTCTTCGCCCAGACGCAGCAGCTGATCGCCGGCGGCCGCGACGCAAGGCTGCGTACGCCGCGCACGCTGGAAGCGCTGGAGCGGCTCGCCGAGGATGGCTGGATCGGCAAGGCGGCGCGCGAGGAGCTGAGCGAGGCCTATGTCTATCTGCGCCGGGTCGAGCATCGGCTGCAGATGGTGGCCGACGAGCAGACCCATACGCTGCCCGACGAGCCGGAGGGCGTGGCGGCCTTCGCCGTCTTCATGGGATATCCTTCGCGCGAGGCGTTCGCCACGGAGCTGACCCGGCGGCTTTCCCGCGTGCAGCGCCACTATGCGCGGCTTTTCGAGGACGCTCCGCCGCGCGCGGCGGTGGAAGGACGGCTGGAATTTCCCGCCAAGGCGGATGATCGCGAGACGCTGGCGACGCTGCATCGGCTCGGCTACCAGCAGCCGCAGCAGGCCAGCGCCACGGTGCGGGCTTGGCTGTCCGGCGAGCCGCGCGCCCTGCGCAATGCGACCGCGCGCGAGCGGCTGGCCGCCATCGTGCCGCTGCTGCTCGATGCGTTGGCACGCGGCGGCGAGCCGGATCTGGCACTGATCGCCGCTGACCGCTTCTTCGGCCAGCTCACCACCGGGCTGCGGCTGGTCTCGGTACTGGCTCGCAATCCCGACCTGGTGCGCCTGCTCGCCACCATCCTCTCGACCGCGCCGCGACTCGGGGAAATCCTCGCTCGCCGACCGGTACTGTTCGACGCGCTACTCGATCCAGCCTTCTTCGGCGCAGTACCGGACGAGGTCACGCTGGAGGCGCGGCTGCGCGCCCAGCTGGCGGAGGCGACCGACGAGGAGGACCTGCTCGACCGCGCCCGCCACTTCCGCCAGGAACAGCACGTGCTGATGGGCGTGCGCGTGCTGTCGGGCACGCTGCCGGCGGCGCAGGCGGGAGACGCCTTCGCCCGGCTCGCCGATGTGGTGATCCGGGTGCTGGGCGAGCAGGTGATCGCCCGCTTCCACGAGGCGCATGGCGTGCTCGCCGGCGGCGAGGTGGCGGTATTGGCCATGGGCAAGCTCGGTGGGCGCGAGATGACGGCGGGCTCCGATCTCGACCTGATCGTGCTCTACGACTTCGATGACGACGCGCCGGAATCGAACGGGGCACGGCCGCTGCACGGCACGCAATATTATGCCCGCCTCACGCAGCGGCTGGTGAGCGCGCTCACCACGCCTACCAATGCCGGCCGCCTCTACGAGGTCGACCTGCGGCTGCGCCCTTCCGGCCGCGCCGGTCCGATCGCCACGCGGCTACCGGCCTTCGAGGTCTATCAGGCGGAGGAGGCCTGGACCTGGGAGCACATGGCTCTGACGCGGGCGCGGGTGGTGCTGGCCTCGCCGGCCTTCCGCGGCCGGGTCGAGGAGGCGATCGCGACGGTGCTGCGCCGCAAGCGCGACCCGGAGCGGCTGGCGGCGGACATCCTCGACATGCGCATGGCCATCGCCGAGGAAAAGGGCGACGGACGGCCCTGGGACCTGAAATACAGCCAGGGCGGGCTGGTCGACCTCGAATTCCTGGCGCAGTTCCTCGTTCTCGCCCACGGCGCGTCGCATCCCGAGATGGTGCAGACTTCCACGGTGCGGGTGCTCGCCGCTGCCGGGCGTGTCGGGGTGGTCGAGCCCGCCGATGCGCAACTGCTCACCCGCGCCTGTTCGCTGCTGCACGACCTGACGCAGGTTCTGCGGCTCGCCGTTACCGGCGCCTTCGACCCGGCACAGGCGAGCCCGGCCTTGCGCCGGTTGCTGGCCCGTGCCGGCACGATGCCGGATTTCGCCACCCTCGACGCGCATCTACGCGAGACGCAGGAAGAGGTGAGGGGCGTCTTCCTGCGGCTGCTGTCCGGCGTTGGAGCAAGCCGGCGGCGCTGAGTCTCAGCGGGCGAGCTTTTCCACGACCAGATCACCGATGGCGAGACTGGCGGTGAGGCCGGGGGATTCGATGCCGAACAGGTTCACCAGCCGCGGCACGCCGTGCTCCGCCGGCCCGTCGATGCGGAAATCGGCGGCGGGCGCTCCCGGGGGGGTGATCTTCGGCCGGATGCCGGCATAGGCGGGGATGAGCGCACCGTCCGGTAGCGCCGGCCAATAGTGCCGGATCGCGCCATAGAAGCGCTCGGCGCGGGCGGGATCGACATCGTAGTCGACCGTCTCGACCCATTCGGTGTCCGGCCCGAAGCGCGCCTGCCCGCCGAGGTCGAGCGTGAGGTGGACGCCCAGCCCGGCCGCCTCCGGCACCGGATAGACCAGCCGCGAGAAGGGCGCGCGACCGGGCAGGGAATAGTAGGAGCCCTTGCAGAGATAGGCGGGCGGCACGTGGCTTGGATCGAACCCCTCGATGGCGTTGGCTAGCGGGACGGCCCCGTGCCCGGCCGAATTGACGAAGGTCGCGGCGAGGAGCGTCATCGGTTCGGCGCCGCCGACGTCGAGGAGAATGCCGTCGTCCGCCACCGCGCCACCGAGGATCGGGGCGTTGAAGGCGATGGCGCCGCCGCGATCCTCGATGTCGCCTTGCAGTGCGAGCATCAGGCCGTGGCTGTCGATGATGCCGGTTGAGGGCGACAGCAGCGCCGCGTCGGCGGCAAGTGCCGGTTCCATCTCGCGAATCGCCTGACGGTCCAGCGGCGCGAGATCGGTGACGCCGCAGGCGCCCGCCTGGGCGCGGATGCCTTCGAGCTTCGCGATCTCCGCCTCGCCGCTGGCGACGATCAGCTTGCCGCACCGCCTGTGGCCGATGCCGCGCTCGGCGCAATAGGCATAGAGTGCGTCGCGGCCGGCGACGCAGAGCCGGGCCTTCAGCGATCCCGGCTTGTAGTAGATGCCGGCATGGATCACCTCGCTGTTGCGGGCCGAGGTCTCCGAGCCGATCAGGCCATGGGCCTCCAGCACCAGCACCTCGCGGCCGGCGAGGGCCAAGGCCCGCGCGATCGCCAGCCCGACCACCCCGGCTCCCGCGACCACGCAATCGACGGGGACGGCTTCGGCGATGGAGAGTGCGGGCATGAAGGACGATCCGGTGGACGATGAGGCCAAAACTGGGAGGCCAGCGCTAGAAGGCCGAAACTAGCCTGCCTCGGTCCCATCCGACAATTCGCCGGCGGCGTTGCGATAGTGAAGGCCGGGGCGGCCGTTCAGCGGCAGGCGGATGATCACCGTGGTGCCGACGCCCTCGGAGGAGCGGATGCGCATGGTGCCGCCATGCAGCTCGACCAGCGACTTGGCGATGGCGAGGCCGAGGCCGGATCCCTTGTGCGTCTTGGTGAACTGGCTCTCGACCTGCTCGAAGGGCCTGCCGATCTTGGCGAGGGCGCTTTTCGGGATACCGATGCCGGTATCCTCGATCACCAGCAGCGCCGACTGGGTGGTGCGGCGGGTGCGCAGCGTGATGCGGCCATGTTCGGGGGTGAATTTGATGGCGTTGGAGATCAGGTTCAGCGCGATCTGCTTCAGCGCCCGCCGGTCGGCCTCGACCACCAGCTCCGGGTCGGCCTCGGAGACGACGGCGAGGTGCTTCTCGTCGGCCCGTACCGACATGACGCGGATGGCGTCGGTGACGATCTCGTCGAGCTTGGTCGGCTGCAGGCTGAGCTGCATGCGGCCGGCCTCGATGCGCGACATGTCGAGGATGTCGTTGATCACGTCGAGAAGGTAGCGGCCGGAATCGCGGATGTCGCGGCAGTACTCGTTGTATTTCGCGCTGCCGAGCGGACCGAACAGGCCGCTTTCCATCAGCTCGGAGAAGCCGATGATGGCGTTGAGCGGCGTGCGCAGCTCATGGCTCATATTGGCGAGGAATTCGGACTTGGCGCGGTTGGCGTCCTCGGCCTTGGTCTTCTCGTCGGCGTAGTTCTGCGCGAGTTCGGCGAGCTGCAGTGCTTGCATCTCCAGCGTCTGCTGCGATTTGCGCAGATCGGCGACCAGCGCCATCAGCCGCTTCTCGCTGTCCATCAGCCGTTCTTCGTGGCGTTTCAGCGCGGTGATGTCGGTGCCGACCGAGACATAGCCGCCATCCTTGGTGCGGCGCTCGGCGATCTTAAGCCAGCGTCCGCCCTCGATCTGCGCCTCGAAGGAGCGCGCGCCTTCCTCCGGCCGGTCCTCGGAGCGCAGAGGGATGCGCACTACCGGCTGCCGCAGCTGGGTGGCGATGGTGTCGAATGGCGTGCCGGGGGCCAGCGTGGTGTCGACGAAGCCGTGCAGCGTCTGGAACTTGGAGTTGCAGAGCACCAGCCGGTTGGAGCTGTCCCACAGCACGAAGGATTCGGAGATGCTCTCGATGGCGTCGCGCAGCCGCATGTCCGCGGTGGCGGTGCGCTCGGCGAGGCGGCGCTCCTCGGTGACGTCGACGGCGATGCCGACCAGATGCGGCGGCTCGCCATTCTCCTGCGCGACGACTTCCGCTCGCGCGCGCAGCCACACCCAGTGGCCGTCGGCATGGCGCATGCGGAACACGCGCTCGATGATGCGCCCCGGCTTGTCGGCGATCTCCTTGGCGACGTCGTAGAGATCGACGTCGTCGGGATGCACGAGGCCGGAGACGTCGCCGAAGGAGACGAGCTCGTCGCGCGGCGCGAGGCCCAGCATCTCGAACATCGATTCCGACCAGAACATGCGTCCGCGGCCCATGTCCCAGTCCCACAGGCCGCAACGGCCGCGCGAGAGAGCGGTGTCGATGCGGGCGCGCACCGTGTCGTAGATGCCGTCGGCCTCGCGGGCCCGCGTCGCCTGCCAGTGGAAGGCGAAGCCGAGGATCAGCAGCACGCCGCCGGTGGTCGACAGCAGGGTGACGGTGAGGATGGTGTCGGACTGCCAGGTCGACAGCGCGCCGGCGAGCGGCTGGATCGCGATCAGCTGGAACGGCTGGCCGGGAATGTTGCGCACGGTGGCGAGGCCGTCGCGGCCATCGCTCAGCGTGACGTCGAGCACGCCCGCGCTCTCGGCGAAAATGGTGAGCGCCTGGACATTGGCGAGGACGAAGCGGATGTCGTCGACGACGGTGGGGTCGTCATTGCTGGCGGCGCGCACATTGCCGCTGGCATCGGCGATGGCGTAGCGTCGGCGGGCTTCGGCGGCCCGGACCGGCAGGCTGGCCTTCAGCGTCGCGGTGAGGGTGACGGCATCGACGCTTCCGGCGCCTTGGCCCTGATGCTGGCGCAGCTCGCTGGCGACGGCGAGGGTGAACAGCGCCAGCTCGTCCTTGGCGTCGGTGATGGAATCGGTGCGATAGGCGCGGATCTGCACCACGGCGGCGACCGCGACGATGGCGATGAAGGCGACGATGAGCGCCGGCACCGCCCGACGCATGAAGGGTTCGGCATCGACAAGCCGCTGATAGGCGGGTCGAGCGACCGAGCGTGCCAGGCCGCGCATGGCCTGAACGCGCACAGACGCGCCCGCAGCGTTGGCGCGTGCCATCGCCGGCCTCCCCCTAACACACTTGCCCTGATCCAGTGCCCGGCGGCCCATCCCTGCCCGCCGAATCACCCCTGATTTGAATCGAAACGGCCCCTTCCTGTCCAGAGTCCCTGAGAGTCAAGTTAACGATTCAGCAACTTTAAGGGGTGTCCCCGGCATCAAGTCGAGTCGTCCCAGACAGTTACGCCGGGATGGCGCATCGGACGCATGGACGGTGGTCCGACGGGGATGCTATGGCCGCAGGATACAGGCCCCCGAAGGGAGAAAAATCATGACCGATATCTGGTTCCGCACCGGCGAGGCGACGGTGCTCGCGGCCGAAGGCCAGTTCACCGACGCGATGCCGGAGATCCTCATCGGCTCGGTTCGCGGCCCTGCCGGACAGGCCTTCGCCTCCATGATGGGGCAGGTCGCCGGCCATACCCGCATGTTCGTCATCCGCGACCTCAACCAGATGGTGCGGCCGGCGACCATGATGACCTCCAAGGTCACCATCCCCTCCGCCGCCTATGTCGAGCTGCTGGGCGGCGTGGTGCAGGCGGCGATCGGCGACGCCATCGTCGACTGCCTCGCCGAGGGCATCCTGCCGAAGGACCAGGCCGACGAGCTGTGCATGATCGTCATGGTCTGGCTCGACCCCCGCTGCCCGGAGGATCCGAACCTCGACCTCAAGGATCTCTACCGCACCAACCACGAGGCGATGAAGATCGCCATCGAGCGGGCGCTGACCGGCAAGCCGACGGCGGACGAGCTGATCGCCAACCGCAAGAGCGTCAAGCACTACGCGCTGGACGGCGTGGTCGAGTACTGAGTGGTCGAGTACTGACCGGCCTCAGTCGGCGGGCGCGGCCTCGGTGTCGCGCCCGACGATGCGGGTCTCGACGCGGCCTTCCTCCAGCCGGGTGGCGACCGCGATGCGATCGCGCCCGGCTTCCTTGGCGGCGTAGAGCGCCCGGTCGGCGGCCTGCACGAGCTGGTCTGGCGTGCGCAGGCGGCGCTGCTGGCCGAAGCGGAACAGGGTGAGGCCGATGCAGATCGTCACCCGGCCGAACGGGCTGCCGCTATGGGGGATCGCCAGCCGCTCCACCGCCTCGGCCATGCGCCGGGCGACGGCAATGGCCTCGTCCAGGTCGATGTCGACCAGGATGGCGGCGAACTCCTCGCCGCCATAGCGGGTGACGATGTCGCGCGTCGGCCGCCCGACCTGCTGCAAGGCCTCGGCCACGGCGCGCAGGCAGTCATCGCCGGCCTGATGGCCGTAGAGGTCGTTGAACGACTTGAAATAATCGACGTCGAGCATCGACAGCACGAGGCTCGGCCGCTCGCGCCGCGTGCGCCGGAATTCGCGCTCAAGGCACTTGTCGAACTTGCGGCGGTTGGGCAGCTCGGTGAGGCTGTCGATCTCCGCCAAGAGCTGCAGCCGGCGATTGGCGGAGATGAGGTCATGCTCCAGCTGCCGGCGCTGGCGGATGGTCGCCTCCAGCTCGCGCTCGACCTCCTTCTGCGGGGTGATGTCGACGCTGGTGGCCAGCATGCGGGCCGGGCGGCCGTCCGGCGTATGAGCGATCACCTTGCCGCGGCTGAGGATGAAGCGCCAGCCGCCATCCTTGTGGCGCAGCCGATAGGTGGCCTCGAAATCGCGGCGCGTGCCGGCGAGGATCGGTGCCATGGCTGCCTGCGCGATCTTGCGGTCGGAAGGGTGCACGATGCGCCAGGGCTCGTCCTGGTCGGCGAGTTCGTCGGGCGCGTAGCCCAGCGCGCGCTTCCACTGCTGCGAGCGCCAGACGCGGTTCTCGACGATGTCATAGTCCCAGACCCACTGGCCGGCGCTTTCCAGCGCGAAGCTCGACCGTTCGACGGCCTGGCGGAGCGTCTCCTGCTCGTCGAGCGCGGCGGTGACGTCGGAGAGGGCGAGCGACAGCCCGGCCTCGAGCCGGGTGGCGCTGAGGCGCAGCACACGCGGCTCGCCGGGGCGCCCGACGGCGAGATCGGCCTCGCCCGATGTGCCGGCCGCCAGGCGGTCGAACAGGGTGCCGGCGCCGGGCAGCCAGTCGGCGAGCGGGCCGCCGGCGAGGTCGGCGTCGGTCGCGCCGATCAGCTCGCGGAAGCGGCGATTGCAGGAGAGGATCCGGCGGTGGCCGTCCAGCGTGCACAGGCCGACCGGCGCGTGTTCGTAGGCCGACCCGCCTGTGGGCGCGGAACCAGGATCGAACGCACCGATTTGCCTCTCGCCCATGGCGACCGACGGTCTTCCTTGCTGCGCTGCACTACGACGACACTAGCACGGCTGCATTCTCACGCACGGTGGAAGTTAGGCCCGGCGCGCGGCCGGCGATTGCCTCACGCCAGCGAGCGGCTGACGATGTCGGTGACGTCCGGCGACAGGCCCGGCTTGCCGGCGACGCGGCGCAGCGCCGCCTCCGCCCTGGCCCGCCGGCCGGCCTCCAGCAGGCGCCAGCTCTTGAACGCGCCGAGCAGCCGCGCCGCCAGCTGCGGGTTCGAGCCGTCGAGCCCGAGCACGGTGTCGGCCAGGAATTCGTAGCCGGCGCCGTCCGCGCGGTTGAACTGCGTCGGGTTGCTGGCGGCGAAGCTGCCGATCAGCGCCCGCACCCGGTTGGGGTTGCGCAGCGAGAAGGCGGGATGCCCGGTCAGCTCGCGGATGCGGTCCAGCGTGCCCGGCTCGGCGATCTGCGCCTGCAGCGCGAACCATTTGTCGATCACCAGCGGGTCGTCGCGGAAGCGCTCGTAGAAGTCGGCCAGCACCTCGTCGCGATGCTGGGGCGCGTAATGCGCCAGCGTCGTCAGCGCCTGCAACCGGTCGGTCATGTTGTCGGCGGCGCGGTAGAGGCCGAGCGCGCGGGCGACGCCCTCGCCGGTCCCCGCCTCGGCGAGCAGGCTGAGGCAGGCATTGCGCAGCGCCCGCCGCCCGGCGGAGGCGGCGTCCGGCGAATAGGGACCGGGAGCGGCGAAGCGCTCGAAGGCATGCGCCAGCGGGTCGGCGAGCGCGGTGCCGATGGCGCGGCGCAGCGTGCCGCGTGCCGCGTTGACGGCGTCCGGGTCGACGTCCTGGCCGATCTCGCGGGCGATGTCGCTTTCCGAGGGGACGAGGATCACCTGGCTGATGAAGGCGGGATCGAGCGCGGGATCGGCGAGGCTGGCGCCCATCGCGGCGATCAGCGCCTCCGGCCCCGGCAGGTTGCGGCCGGAGCGCGCCGCCTGCGTCGCCTCGATCAGATAGGCGAAGGCGATGGTCTGCACCGCCTCGAAGCGGTTGAACGGGTCGTGGTCGTGGCGGGCGAGGAAGACGAGATCCTCGGTCGACAGGTTGCTGACCAGCCGCACCGGCGCCGAGAAGCCGCGATTGAGCGAGGCGACCGGCCGCTCGGCGACGTCGCGGAACACGAAGCTGGCGCGGGCAGTGTCGACGGTGAGCACGCCGCCGGCCGGCGAGGAGCCGTCGGTGAGGGTGAGCGGCAGGTCCTCGCCCGAAGGCGCGACGAGGCCGATGGCGAGCGGGATCACCAGCGGCTGCTTGTCCGGCTGGCCGGGCGTCGGCGGGACCGACTGCTCGACGTCGAGCCGGTAGCTCTTCTCCGCCGGGTTCCACTCGCCGGTGACGGTGAGCTGCGGCGTGCCGGCCTGCGCGTACCACAGGGCGAAATGGCCGAGATCGGTGCCGGTGGCGTCGGCGAAGCAGGCGAGGAAATCCTCGATGGTCGCCGCCTCGCCGTCATGGCGCTCGAAATAGAGGTCCATGCCGTTGCGGAATCCGTCCGGCCCCAGAAGGGTCTTCAGCATCCGCACCACCTCGGCGCCCTTCTCGTAGACGGTAGCGGTGTAGAAGTTGTTGATCTCGCGATAGGTGCTCGGCCGCACCGGGTGGGCGAGCGGGCCGGCATCCTCGCTGAACTGGAAGGCCTTCAGCAGCCGCACATCCATGATGCGCTTCACCGGGCGAGAGCGTTCGTCGGAGGTGAATTCCTGGTCGCGGAAGACGGTGAGGCCTTCCTTCAGGCACAGCTGGAACCAGTCGCGGCAGGTGATGCGGTTGCCGGTCCAGTTGTGGAAATATTCGTGGGCGATGATGCCCTCGATGCTGGAATAGTCGGAATCCGTCGCGGTCTCCGGGCTCGCCAGCACGTATTTGTCGTTGAAGATGTTGAGGCCCTTGTTCTCCATCGCGCCCATGTTGAAATCGGCGACGGCGACGATGTTGAACACGTCGAGATCGTATTCGCAGCCGAACACTTCCTCGTCCCAGCGCATGGAGCGCTTGAGCGCGTCCATGGCGTAGCCGGCGCGCGCCGACTTGCCGGCCTCGACATAGATGCCGAGATCGACCTCGCGGCCGGTGGCGGTGACGAAATGGTCGCCGACGCGATCGAGCCGGCCGCCGACCAGCGCGAACAGGTAGCAGGGCTTCGGCCACGGATCGTGCCACACCGCGAAATGCCGCGAGGTGCCGGGGATCTCTCCCTCTTCGACCTTGTTGCCGTTGCCGAGCAGCACCGGCGCCTCGGCCCGGTCGGCCTCGATGCGGGTGGTGTAGACCGCGAGAACGTCCGGCCGGTCCGGGAAATAGGTGATGCGGCGGAAGCCCTCGGCCTCGCACTGGGTGCAGTAGGTGCCGCTGGAGCGGTAGAGGCCCATCAGCTTGGTGTTGGCGGAGGGATCGAGCTGGGTCTCGATCTCCAGCACCAGCGGCTGCTGCGGCGGCGCCAGCAAGGTGAGCGAGGACGGGGTGACGCTGTAGGCGTTGCCCGCCAGCGCCGCGCCATCGAGCGCCAGCGACTTCAGCACCAGCTCGTCGCCGTCGAGCACGATGGGCGAGCCCTCCCGGCCGAGCGGGTTCGGCCGCATGGCGAGCCGGGCGCGGATCGTCGTCGCGGTGGGGTGGAGGCTGATGTCGAGATCGACGGTATCGACCAGCCAGTCCGGCGGCCGGTAATCCGCGAGACGGACAGGCTTCGGATCGGCATCACGCATCATCGCTCACTCCCGCATGCACGAGGATCAAGCTGTAGAACGTCGGCGCGACGACCGGAAGTCCCCCCGGCGTCGCGGACGGCGAATTGAAAACGGAACTCTCGCCACATTGTTTCGTTAGCGCTCGGGGTGAGTGCCGCCAGTCTTATGGCTGATGATTCGGGCGGCAGGATGGTACCTGAGAGGTATGAGGCATGAATTCTGCCGCGATGGGCGAAAGATTCGAGGTTCTCGACTCCTGGCGCGGCATATGTGCCGTCATGGTCGTCGTTTATCACTTCATATTTATCGTCAATACGCCGTTCTTGCAGAATGAATTTGTTTTGAATTCATATCTTTTCGTCGACTTCTTCTTTGTCCTGTCGGGCTTTGTCGTCTGCCACGCCTATCGCGACCGCATCGGCGACCGGCGGCAGTTCGTAGGGTTTCTGCTGCGCCGCATCGGCCGGCTGTGGCCGCTGCATCTGGCGGTGCTGTTCGCGATGATGCTGGCGGTGATGGCGATCAACGTCGTCGGCCATCATCCCGACAGGCTGCTGATCGATGCCGGCAGCGGCAATTATTCGCTGCGGGCGCTGCTGCTCAATGCCTTCCTGCTCAATTCCATGGGGCTGTACGGCTCCGCCTGGAACGGCCCGGCCTGGAGCATTGGCGCGGAATTCTACACCTACATACTGTTCGCGCTGGTGGTGCTCGTCGCACGGCGCAAGCTGCTGCTGGTGGCGTCCGCGCTGGCGGTGGCGGCGGGGCTGGTCATCGTGATGTTCGCGCCGGCCTATATGAATTCCACTGCCGATTTCGGCCTCCTGCGCTGCATCGCCGGCTTCTTCACCGGTGTCGGCGCCTATCACCTGCACGCGGCGCTGCGCGGCCGGCAACTGCCCTTCGCCACCTTCTGCGAGGTGGCGTCGCTGGCGCTGGCGGCGACGTTCATCGTCGCCGCCGGCCGGGGGCCGGACAAGGCGCATGCACTGAGCGTGCTGGCGCCGCTGGCCTTCGCCGTGCCGATCCTGGTGTTTGCGCGCGAGGGTGGGCTGGCCTCGCGGCTGATGCGGCTTTCCCCGTTGCAGGCGCTCGGGCGCTGGTCGTTCTCGATCTACCTCATCCACATGCCGGTGCTGGTGCTGGTGGTGAGCTACGGCCTGTGGGCCTATGGCGAGCTCGCCGGCGTCGCCCTGCGGCAGGAAGTGGCGGTCGACGGCGTCGCCAAGCAGCTCTATGCCATCGGCCCGGCCGGCGCCGCCACGCTGATGGCGCTGGTGGTGACGCTGGTGGTGACGCTGGCGGCGCTGACGTTCCGGCTGGTCGAGGTGCCCTGGCGCGACCGCTTCGCGCGGCTGGCGCGGGCGCAGGAACAGCCGAGGAGCCTGCTGCCCGCGGCGCGCGGGGCGACGCGCTATGGCGAGCCGGTGCCTGTGCGCGTCCGCCGTCGCTGACCCGTTCAGCCGCGCTGGCGGACGATCTCGACCCCGACGTCGCGCAGCACGCCGGGGATCGGCGCGTTCGGCTTGTGCACCTCGACCCGTACCCGCTCGACGCGGCCATAGCGGCGCAGGATCTCGGCGGCGATCGCCTCGGCGAAAGCCTCGATGATGTGGAAGCGGTGCCCGGAGGAGATGGCGTGCACCGTCTCGAACACCTTCTCGTAGCCGACGGTCTCGGCGTAATCGTCATGGGCGGCGGCGGAATGGGCGTCGAGCCACCAGTCGACGTCGATCACGAAGCGCTGGCCGAGCCGCGCCTCTTCCTCATAGAGGCCGTGATAGGCGTGCAGCTCGATGCCGCGCAGGAAGATACGGTCGGACATGAAGGCGCTCCCGATTGTTTTTGTGGTTAGCCCGGCGCCAGAGCGGCGGACAAGAGGCCGACCGCCACCGCCGGCGCGCAGTCGGCAGCCGGGCCGGCAAGCGCCGGGTCGTCGGTGAGGACGTCGGCAAGGTCGAGATAGGCAGCGCCGCGCCGTTCGGCGAGCTGGCGCGACAGGAAGCGGCCGATGCCGGCGCCGACCACCAGTCCGACATCCTCCTCCCGCGCCGAGGCGACCACATCGAGCGCGCCGGCAAGGCGATGCAGCTGCTGCTGGCTCAGATGATAGGCGAGGCGCCGCGCGCGCGACTGGTTCGCCACGGTGAGATCCTCGCCGACCATGCGCAGCAGCCGGCGGGCGCTGGCCCCTGCGCTCTTCTCGCCGCCATCGGCGGTGGGGTGCAGGTCGGCATCGTCGGGCAACACGTCGAGCACGCGGTAGATGTCGGCGGTGGTGGCGTAGAGCTCGGCCATCAGCGGCACCAGGCGCCCGGCGAAGGGCACGCGTTCGGCGAGCGCCATTACCGGGGTGCGCACGATGCCGGTATAGAGCAGTTCGCCATTGGCGAGCCGCTCGGCATCCGAGAAGCCGCGTGCCTCGACCCGGCCCTCGCCGAAGGCGATGAGGTCGGCGGTGGTGGAGCCGATATCGACCAGCACGCCGGCCGGCAGCAGATGCGTCAGCACGGCGGCGGTGGCGTACCAGTTGGCCGAGCCGATGGTGGCGGAATAGGTTGCGGCCTGGTCGGCCGGCACGAAGCCCTCCGGTCCGGCGAACAGCGCCAGCGGCGCGCCGGCGAGTTCCTCGATCAGCACGGCGGCGGTGCCGACCACGCCGGCATGGCGGTCCGGCCAGAGATCGGCGCCCTCGGCGGTCATGGTGACGGCGGAGGGAATGCCGGCCGGGAACTCGGCGCGCAGCTTGCGCAGCGCCTCGGCAAGATGGTGCGCGCCCTTCCAGACCGGGCAGGGGGCGATGCGCACGGCGGCGAGCCGGCCATCCTCGCCGAAGGCGGCGAGCTTCACATGGGCGCCGCCGACATCCCAGCCCAAACGCGTAATCGTCGTCACACAAGCACCTCAACCGGAACAGGCGGGGGAAGACGCGGCAGCGCCGGTACCGCCCCGTCGCGCATGAGATCGGCGACGAAGGCGAGAACGTTGACGCCGAGCGCCCGCCGCAGGCCGGCATAGGAGGTGGTCAGCCGTGGATTGACCTCCACCACCACCGGCCCTGCGGGCGTCGCCAGATAATCGACGCCGACGAGGCCATGCAAGCCCGGAAGCGCATCGAGGATCGCCTGCGCCAGCCCGGCCTCGACTACGCCGGGCGGGCGGATGCCGACGGTGACGCCGTGGAAGCCGAGCCGCCCGCCCGCGCATTCCACATGCTGGCGGTTGACGCTCAGCACCTGCGCGCGGCCGGACTGGCAGAGCAGGGTGAGGCTTTCGGCCGCGCCGGCGACATAGGGCTGGACGACAACATCGGCGCCGGCGGCGACGGCCTCCTCGCGCGGGCACAGTCGGATGTCGAGGCTGCCGGCGCCGTCGTCGGGCTTCACCACCAGAACGCCGGCAGCCTCCGGCGGCACCTCGGCGGGGCGCCAGCTCGGCACCACCGCGATGCCGGCGGCGGCGAGGTGGGCGGCGGTGGCGTATTTGCCGGCGCACAGGCGCAGCGTCTCGGTATCCGGCGCGAGGACGCGGCGGCTGTGGCGGCGCAGGCGCGCGGCGACCGCCTCCATCACGCCGCCGGTCTCCGGAGCGATCGGCCAGACGAGGTCCGCGCCGACGGCGAGCTCGGCCCAGACCGCCACCGCGTCATCGCCGGCGGCGAGCGGCCGGCTATTGCCGCGCGGGGGCGGCGGCAGGCGATCATCGTGCGTGGTAATGACGCGGATGCCGGGCAGATCCTCGAGATCGCCGACCAGCGTGTCGCGCATCAGCGCACCCTCGGCGGCGAGCGAGGGCGAAAGCGCTTCGCCCCGGAGCCCGCCTCCGGTTACAAACTCGCACACCAGAACCTGCATGGAACCCTTCGCGGCGGAGCGTATCGGCGTGGAACTTATACCGGTGATCGACCTGATGGGAGGCGCCGTCGTGCATGCGCGGCGCGGCGACCGTGCGAATTATCGTCCCATCGTCTCCGGCCTCTGCGCGGGTTCGGCGCCGGCGGACATCGCCCGGGCGCTGCGTACGCTTGCGCCGTTCCGCACGCTCTATGTCGCCGACCTCGACGCCATCGCCGGGCGGGAGCCGCACCGGTCCGAGCTGGCGCAACTGGCAGACCTGTTCGGGCGATTGTGGATCGATGCCGGCGCGGCGCGGCTGGAAGGGGAGCGGCTGCACCGGGTGCTCGGCACCGAATCGATGGTGGATGCGGCAAGCGGCCTCGCGGCGCTGCGCGAGGGACCGACCGTGCTGTCGCTCGACCATGACACCGCCGGTCGGCGCGGGCCGGCGGAGCTGCATGAGCGCGCCGAGCTGTGGCCGGACGAGGTGATCGTGATGACGCTCGCCCGCGTCGGCGGCGATGCCGGCCCCGATTACGACCGGCTGCGGGACGTGCTGGGGCGGGCGGGAGAGCGCCGCGTCTATGCCGCCGGCGGGGTGCGCGACGCCGAGGATCTCCGCCGGCTGCGGGATATCGGCGTCGCCGGGGTACTGGTGGCGAGCGCGCTGCATGACGGCCGGCTCGGCGCCGCCGACATTGCCGGCTTCATGAGCTGAGCGCGGCGGCGAACAGGCTGGCAACCGTCAGGTCGGCGCTGGTACCGGGGTTGAGCCCGCGCGCCTTCAGGCGGGCGTCGAAGGCAGCGAGCGGCGGGTGGCGCCGCGCCGCCGGGGCCAGCCAGTCGATGCCGGCGGCCACCGCCTGCGCATCCGCCTGCACCTCCTCGGCGATGGCGCGGCCGAACTTGCGGCCGATATGGCTGTCGGGGAAGGCGGCGAGGAAGGCGAGATAGGCAGCTTCCGTGCGCGCCTCCGGCTCGGCACCGGGAAGGGCGCGCAGGCGGTCGACGCCGATATCGAACACATCCGCGAAGCCGCCGACATATTGCGCGGCGATACGATCCTCGCCGGCGGCGAGCCGCATCGCCTCGACGAGGCCGATCGTGGCGGGGGCGCCGACATCGTGATCGGTGCGCCGGCCGAGCCCGCCGGGACTGGCGGCGGCGATGGCGCGGAACACGGCGGCACTATCCGCAAGGTCAAGCGTCGCCAGCACCTCGCCGAGCGCCTGCCGCAGCGGCGCCGGTCGTTCGGCCGCCGCCGCCAGCGGCGCGCAGAGCAGCAGGATGCCGAGATTGGTGTTGAGCCCGGCGACCGCCAGCGAGGCGGCCACCGCCGCCTCGACCCGCGCGCCGACCCGCTCGCCCGGCCGGGCGATGCACGGCGCGGCGGCGCGGGCGGCGGCCTCGAAATGAGCGACCTCCATGCCATGGCCGGCCGCGAAGCGATGCACATTGCCGGGCTTCAGCGCATCGAGCTCGGCGAGGCAGGCGCGCCCGAAGGCGGCTTCGATGTCGACCATGGTCATGGCCGCGCCCCGCTTGCCGCGCGCCGCATGGCGTCCCACAGCGCGTCCATGCGCAACAGCATCACGCCGCGCGCCTCCTCGGCATCGCGGCCCTCGCCGAACACGGTGCAGACCGGCTCGCCGGGATGCAGCCGGGTGCCGAGGGCGGGCCGGTCGGCGGTGTAGGTCGGCAGCGGCGCGAGCCGCATCTCGAAGCTCATCGGCGCGTAGAGGATGCCGGCCGCCCGGGCGCCGGCCTGCGGGTCGGGATGCAGGGGGGAAAGGTCCGGCAGGCGGCCGGCGCAGGCGTCGAGATGCAGGCGCAGCAGCGGCGGCAGGGGCGGGCGGTCGAAAATGTCCAGCGTCGCCCCCGGACGCGGGTTGATCTCGATGAGGCTCCAGCCCTCGTGCGACAGGATGAGGTCGGCGCTGGCGAGGCCGATCAGCCCGGTCGAGCCGGCGAGATGAGCGAGCGCTTGCGCCACCTCCCACTCGACATGGGGCGGCACCGCGATGGGGCCGGCGGCGCCGCCATAGCGATAGGGCGAGGCGGCGTCCGGCGCGCACCATTGCTCGGAGAAGGCGAGCAGGCGGGCGTCGCGGCCATCGGCGAGGAACAGCGCCGAGACGGAGCGTCCCTCGATGTGCTCCTGCAGGTAATGACCGGGACCGTGCACCCGCTGCGCCGGGTGGATATGGCCGCCGCCGGAGGCGCCGATGGCCTTTTCCAGCGTGTCCACGCCGGTCGGCGCCACGTCGGCGAAGACACGCGGATGCGGAATGCCGAGGCTGGTGAGCAACCCGCTCAGCGCGAACGGGTCCTTGAGCCGCCGCAGCACCGCGCCGCCATTGCCGGCGAGGTTGCCGCGCGCCGCCAGCCGGTCGACGAGATCCGGCGTCGCCTCGAAGCCGGAACCGAGCACGAGGGGGGCGGCGGAGGCGGCGTGCAGGTCCAGCTGCGCGAGCAGGTCGTCGGCATCGATGGCAAGGCCGTCGCGGCGGCGCAGTGCCACCATCTGCGCCGCGAGTTCGCGCGTGTCCTCGTCGCCGAACAGGTCGAGCACCAGCGGTTCGAGGCCGGCGCGCCGCGCCGCCGCCGCGAGTGCACGGGCGGACAGGGCGGCGAGCACGATGTCGGGCATGGCAGGCCTCAGGCGGCGAGCGACCGGGCGAGGTCGAAGGCGACCTCGACGCCGATGTCGAGCGGGCCTTCCGCGACCCGCATGCGCTTCAGCAATTCGTGCTGCACCTGATATTTGAGCTGGCCGATGGTCAGCGCGCCGATGCCGCGCGCCCCGCCCGGCAGCGCCACGCCATTTGCCATGGCGTCGATGCCGGCGATGCCGGCCGGCGGCACCGCATTGATGTCGGCGGCGACCTTGAGCGAGGAGGCGGCCGCCAGCGCTTCGGGTGACAGGATCTCGACGCCGGCCTTGCCGCAGGCGAGCACGACGTCGGCCTCCACCAGCAGCTCGCGCTTGTCCTCCTCGCTGCGGGCGGAGGCGCAGGCGAGCGAGACACTGAAGCGGTGCGCGAAGTCGGCGGCCTTGGCCTCGACGGTCTCGATGTCGCGATGGCTGACCAGCGTCACCTGCGCGCCGGCGCGGGCGGCGAGCACGCCGGCAATGCCACCGACCACGCCGGTGGCGCCGTAGACCTGCACCTTCGCATGTTCCAGCCCCTGCGGGCGGACGGCGCGCAGATGCCGCTCGACTTCCGCCACCATGGCGGCGGCGGTGGTGAAGGCGCCCGCCGGATCGACGAACACCGAGATCTGGAATGGCGGGAACAGCACTTCCTGCGCCCGTGCCGCCATGTCGAGTGCCAGCGCGGCGTCCTTGCCGCCGATGAACAGCCCGGTGCGCGGCGCGCCGGCTGGCGGGCGCGAGAACATCATGTCCTGCACCAACTCGCCGATCTCCTCCAGCGCGACCTGGCTGTAGGGCAGGATGGTCGCGTAGCCGGCATCGACCGCCATGTTGACGTCGAAGGGGCTGATGTGGCGCAGCGGCGAGACGATGTGCAGGATCGGCGCGTGCTCGTCCATTCCGTGGTTCTCCCGGCAAGTGGCGATGGGTGGGGCGTCAGTCGGCGGCGAGCCAGTCGGTGCGCGCGCCGGTGTTGCGGCCGCGCGCGACCGTGAAGGACAGGTTCGGCCGGTCGGCGAAGCGCTGGCGCAGCCGTGTCGCCAGCCGCTCGGCGGCGTCGGGCGAGGCGACAAGCGCGAAGCCGGTCGGGCCCCAGGAGCTCTGGCCGACGCCGGTGGCGCCCTCGGCGGCGGCGAGCTCCATGGCGGCCTCGACATCCCGGCTGGTGTAGCGCCCGCCCTGAGCGCGGGCATAGTGATCGCCGAGCCGGGCCTGGATCTCGCCGACGGCGGCACCGAAGCCGGCGCAGTCTTCCTCGACCAGCGCCGGCAAGGCGACCATGAGCGTCAGGCGGCACAGATGGCCGGCGAGCGCCTCCTCGAAGGGCGGCAGGGCGTTCATCGCCGACACTTCCTCGCTGCCGCTGAGGCCGTGCGCGGTGTCGTCGAAGGCGAGCAGGATGCGCCAGCCGGCGGGGAAGGGATGGCGGGCGAGGATGGGCGGCGGGGCGTGATGGCCGGCCGCCTTGCCCCCGTCGAGCAGCACGCCGCCCTGCGCGAAGGCGCCCATGCCGATGCCCGAGCGGGCGCCGCGATCGAGCGCATCGGTGAGGGTGCGGGCGTCGAGCGGCCGGCCGCGCAGCGTGGCGAGCGCCGAGCCGGCGGCCAGCGCCAGCTGGGTGCCCGAGCCGAGCCCGGCATGCGGCGGCAGCGCCCGCTCCACCGTGACGGCGACGCGCGGATCGAGATCGAAGGCCGCCGCCACCCGCTCGACGGCGGCGCGGGCGCGGGGGGCATCCGGCCCGGTCGCGACGAGCGCGTCGGCCGGTTGCATCCTCAGCGACAGCGTCGGCTGGTCGAGCGTGAGGCCAAGGCTGCCGAAGCGGCGGCCGAGACTGCCGGACAGGTCGAGAAAGCCGAGATGCAGCCGGGCCGGCGCGATGACGCGCACCCCGCTCGCATGGGTCGGCCGGTCGGGGTGGGCGATGGGCGTGGTATTTTCGTTCACGGGCATTTCCTCCCCGTCATGGTAGAGCCCCGCCGCCGCCAGGGGCAACCGGGCGCGACCATTTGCCGGTGGGCGGCGGGAAGGCCGGAGCCCGCGACGACGGCGCTTCGTGATTTGCCCGGCTCCCCCGACGGGCGTAGCCTCTCCGGACGGTGCCGCCCTGCGGTGGATGCCGACCGCAGGATGGGATTGACCCGCGCGGCGCCCTGACAAGGGAGGCGCATATGGGACGCTATTTCATCGATTGCCGGGAAATGCCCAGCGACAAGAAGTGCACGCTCGCGATGGCCGCCGACACCGAAGGCGAGCTGATGGAAGCAGCGGTGCAGCATGCCGTCGCCATGCACGGCCACAAGGACACGCCGGAGCTGCGCGGCGAGATGAAGAAGGTCATCCACCGCGGCACGCCGCCGGCCGCTGCGCCGCGAGCGGCGTGACATCACGGCATCCCGTCCCCTGATGCGGCGGGGACGGGATGCCGCGGAGACGGATACCGGGCCATCGGCGCTACAGCAGCGTGCCGTGCAGGATGGCAAGCGCGACGCTGAAATAGATGACGAGGCCGGTGACGTCGATGAAGGTGGCGACGAACGGCGCCGACGCGCTCGCCGGGTCGAAGCCCGCCCGCCGCAGCACGAAGGGCAGCATCGAGCCGATCAGCGAGCCGAAGGTGACGATGGCCACCAGCGCCGAGCCGACGGTCGCCGCCACCAGCACCCAGTGCTCGCCATAGTCGTGGAAGCCGGCGAGCTGCCAGACGGTGATGCGCGTCATGCCGAGCGTGCCGAGAATGGCGCCGAGCACCAGGCCGGAGGGAAGCTCGCGCAGCGCCACCCGCCACCAGTCGCCGAGCTTGATCTCGTGCAACGCGAGCGCGCGGATGATCAGCGAGGTCGCCTGCGAGCCGGAATTGCCGCCCGAGCTCATGATCAGCGGAATGAACAGCGTGAGCACGATGGCGCGCTCCAGCTCGTCCTCGAAATGCTGCATGGCGCTTGCCGTGAGCATCTCGCCGAGGAACAGGATGGAGAGCCAGCCGGCACGCTTCTTCAGCATGTCGAGGAAGCCGATTTCCATATAGGGCTCGTCCAGCGCCTCCATGCCGCCGAACTTCTGCGCGTCCTCGGTGCCTTCCTCGATGATGGCGTCGATCATGTCGTCTACGGTGACGATGCCGAGCACCTGCTCGTTGGCATCGACCACCGGCACGGCGAGCAGGTCGTATTTCGAGATGAGCCGCGCCACCTCCTCGCGGTCCATCAGCGGATCGACGGTGATCGGGTCGTGTGCCGGGGCGGCGGACAGGATGGGCTGCTGCGGCTCGCCGATGATCAGCCGGCGCAGCGTCACCGCCTGCAGCAGCTTGTGGGTCTCGGGATCGAGCACATAGATGGCGTAGATGGTCTCGCGCGTGCGCTCGATGGCGCGGATGTGACGCAGCGTGTCGCCGATCGTCCAGCTGGAGGGGACGGAGACGAACTCCGTGGTCATCAGGCTGCCGGCGGTGTGCTCGGGCCAGGAGAGCAGCCGGTTCAGCTCGGCCTGCGTCGCGGCCGGCAGGCGGGCGAACAGGTGCGAGCGCGCCGGCTCCTCCATCCAGCGGAACAGGTCGGCGGCGCGGTCGGCGGAGAGCTCGGAGATGAGGCGCACCGCCTCCTCGACCGGCAGCGCCTCGATGAGATCGCTGGAGAGATCGAAATCGGGCAGGTCGAGGATTTCGATCTGCTTCTCGCGCGGCAGGCTGGCGAGCACCGCCGAGGCGACTTCCGGCTCCTCGTCGTCGAGGGCCTCGGCGATGTCGGCGGGGTGTTCTTCGGCAAGCTCCGCCGCGAGGGCGGCGGCGTCCACGAATTCGTCGTCGCGACGGGGATCGTCGCGGCGGTCTTCGGCCGTGTTGCGGATATCGTCCATTTCGGCTCACTTTCCACCGTCCGTCCCGGGAGGGCGGCGCAGCGAGCCGAGTGCTAGGTCATGCCTGCGGTCGGCTCACGGGCGCCGGCCACCACGGGCCGGACGATCGACTGTCACTGTCGCTGGGCATGTGTTGAATCTTGATCTTTGTGGAGAGCATTGCATCGATGATGCACTGCATCATGACGGTTTCACTGAACCCGGCCCGCGTTTCTGTCAAGCCTCATCCCAGCGGTCGGCCGACGCTGAGGCATCAGGCGCGTATGGGCGGCCGTGCGGGGGAGTGTCGGGAGGGGAGGCGCGGCGCTTCGGCGCAGCCTCGGGCAGGCCGGCGATAGCGAAAACGCTGTCGCCGCACTCTCATGCCGGTAGCCGTCGCGCGGCAGCCGGCCAACGGGCCATGGTCAGATCAAGAACCAGACCAGCAGAAGCAGCACGGCCGCGATGGAGATGAAGCCCCCGAAGGAGCGACTGCCGCTGATATCGTCCTGTTCCATTCGCATCGAATTCCTCCGTAATTTGTTTCGAATTTTTATCTTAACGGAACGGTAATTCACTCCGGCTGCTGAGTCCAGATCGATGGAGGGAGATTTCGGGTGCGCGGCAGTGTCGGCGGCGGTGCCGCCGGAAGCGCGGCTCAGCCGAGCGCGCGCACCAGCGCCCGCGCCTGGGCGAGCCTCACCGGATCGAGGCGACCGGTGCGGCCATCGGCGCAGAGCGCGCCACGAAAGCCGAGATAGTCGGCGCCGACGCCGCCGAGCGTGGGAATGTCGTCGAAGGTGAGCGAGCCGGCGAGGCCGGTCATCAGGCCGTGCCGGCGGGCCTCCTCGACGAACTGGCCGAGGGTGAGCGGGTCGAGATGGGTGGTGAGCGGGCCCGCCTTCTTGTCGGCGGTATCGATCATGATGCCGAAGAAGCCGGCGGCGCCGGCGTCGGCGATCAGCGAGAAATCGGGATCCTGGTCGGCGAACAGCACGCCGACGAGACGGGTCCGGGCCGCCAGCGGCGCCAGCGCCGCGATGCAGGCGGCGGCATGCGGGCTGGCGAACAGGCCGGCCTTGACGATCGGCACCCCGGTGGCGGCGACGCGGGCACAGGCGCTGGCCAGGATGGCCGGCACCATGGGCTGGTCGCCGGCGGTGGCGCTGAGCGCGGGGCGATCGGGCCCGCAGGCGTTCCACAGCATCATCGCCGCTTCGAGCGCTTCGGAGCTCCAGGCGCCGAGGGCGCCGAACGCCGGCTGCTTGAGGTCGACGATGTCGGCGCCGCCGGCGATGGCGGCCCGCATTTCGGCGAGATCGGCGACGCTGGCGAGCAGGCCGGGCGCCGCGCCGGGCACGACCGGACGGAGATGCGAGACGTGGCGGCTCATGAGGCCCGGTTCCATCGCATCACGCTCATGGTGTCGCGGCCGGCGGCAGGCCGTCGCGCGTGCTGCGGTGCGAGGACACCGCCTCCAGCATCCACTCCCACGCCTCCAGCTCCTCGGGGCCGGCGGTCTTCTCCACGGCGATGGCGAGATAGGCCATCTCGGCATCCACCTTGTCGTCGGGGAGAATGTGCAGGCGGCTGACCAGCACGGCGGCTTCCAGCACCGCCGCCTTGGCGCGGTTCATGCCGAGAAAGCGGTGATGGCCCTCGCTGTGATAGGTCTTGCAGAAGATGCGCGGACGCTGCGGGTGGTCCTCGATCCGGTCGACGGTGATCTCGTCATGCGACAGCGCGCCAACGAGGCGCGGGCAGTCGATATAACTGGCCTTCTGCGTCTCGACCGGAATGCGCTTGCCGAGCACGCAGGCGGCGATGAGTCGGACGTCGTCGGTGAAGTTGATGACGCCGATCTGGGTGTCGGCCAGATTGTCGAGCGTGCGCGACGGCTTGAAGGGCTGGAGCAGATAGCCGCCCTCGATCACCGTGGCGCCCATGGGGGCGATGTGGCGCTCGCCGGCGCGCGAACGGGTGGTGACGATGGTCTCGCGGATCATGGTTCGCTCTTATCGGGCTTCGTCGGCAGCGTCGAGCCCGTCAAGGTTGAGCCCGCCTTGTCGAATGTCAAACGGTGCGGATCGACCTTGCCGTTGTCGTCGCGCCCATCGCCACGCCCGGCGACGCCCCATTTGAGCGCCTCGTCCTGCGCATAGCGCTTGCCGAGCCGGAAGGCGATCTCGGCGCGGGCGGTTTCCACGCCGAGATAGAAGGCGTGCGCGGCGTCGTCCTCCACCCCCAGCGAGGGGAAGAAGGCGAACGGGTCGGTGCCGATGTGGTGGCCGTCGCGGTTGAAGACGTGCACGCCGTCCTCGGCCGCCATGATGCGGTAATTGCGGTCGCGCACCTCTTTCGCGAGGTCGTCGATCTCGTCGGGCGAGGCGGCATAGGGGCGACGGTCGCGCAGCGCCATCAGCCCGCCGCCGAAGCCCTGCGGCAGCGCCCCGGCCTCGCGGGCGGCGAAGAACTCGCGGCGGGCGCGGTCGAATTCCTTCACCGCCGTACGGCAATGTGGGCTGACCTGCACCGCGAGCACCGCATTGAGCCGCAACTCGGAGATGACACCCATCAGCAGGGCGTTGATGCCGGTGGTGTCGGCGTCGGTGAGCTCGGTGACGTTGCCGATGCCCATCAGGATGTCGATGTTCGGATACTGCCGGCGCAGCGCAGCGTAGCGTTCCAGCGAGGCGGTGAAGCCGTAATGGATCGGCTCCAGGATCGGGTCGGCGAGGAAGCGGATGTTCTTCGCCCGGCAGGCCTCGATGGCGCGTACGAGCGAGGCGAGGTCGCTCGGTGGCGAGGGTACCAGCACCGGGATGGCCGGGCCCTCCTCGGCGATGGCGAGGTTGTGCTCGGTGAGGCTGAGCAGGTAGTCGGCGCCCGCGCGGGTGGCGCGGGACAGCTCCTCGGGATTGAAGCTGTCGACGCTGACCTTCAGGCCCTCCGCCTTGAGCGCGGCGATGGCCGCCTCCAGATGCGGGAAAGGGGTGTCGGGCAGGCAGCCGAGATCGATCACCTCCGCGCCGTCGCCGGCGAGGCGCTTCGCCTTGGAAAGGAGATCGTCGAGCGACAGAGCCGAGGCGTCGACGATCTCGGCGAAGATGGTGACGTCGTGACGCGACAGGTCGGCGCGGGCGCGCGCCTTGCCGAAATGCTCCGGCAGGTCGGCGAGCTCGTCGGGCCCGCGCTCGAAGGGCAGGCCGAAATGCCGTTCCAGCCGCGAGAGGTCGCCGCGGAAGCGGCCGGGCATCACCACGCGGCTGGTGCCCTCGGGCACCTTGAAGCGGCGCTCGACGATCTCGGCGGTCATCAGCGCCGCGACCTTGACGCCGACATTGACCACCACCGGGTCCAGCGCGGGCGAGGCGATCTCGCTGGCTACCTTGACGAGGCGCGGCTCGGCCAGCGAGCCGGTGACGAGGGCGACCCGCTCCGCGCCGTGGCCGGCGGGTTTCTCGGTGTCCTCAGCCATCGGCCGGCGTCCCGGCGGCGAGCTCGACCTTGCGGGCGGCGACCGCCTGCTCCAGCGCGCCGATGGTCTCCACCACCGTGCAATATTCGAAGCGGGACAGGCGGTCGGTATTCTCGAGGTCGATGGCGCGCGGATAGACCGGCACCGGTCCGCGCGGTGCCATGGTGATCATCTCCGGCGAGGTGTCGCAGGCGAAGACGATGCTCGGCACGCGGCACTTGCCGGCCTGGGCGAAGCAGTTGGTGACCAGCGAATCCGCGATGCCGTAGACGCATTTCGCCACCGTGTTGGCCGAGGCCGGCGAGACGACCAGCGTGTGGTAGCGGCCCTCGTAGAAGCGGCCGACCGGCACGGCGGAGGCGGAGAGGTCGTGATAGATGCGCAGATGCTCCGGCAGCTCCTGCCGGTACATGCGCAGCACCTCCTCCGCCGCCTTGGAGACGAACAGGTCGACCGGGTCGAGGCTGGCGATCAGCGCCAGCGACTCGACGAAGAAATGCCCGGAGCCGGTGAGCGCCCAGGCCCAGCGGGCATCCTTGCGCGGGTTGGTTCGGGTCTCGCTCATGCCGCGCTCCTGTCGCGGGAGAAGGCGGCCAGCGCCTCGTCGACCGAGAGGAGGTCGATGCGTCCAGTGTAGCGCGCGGCGAGCGGCGGGAAGTAGGGATCGACGAGGCCGGCTTGCGCCCATTGCGAGGGAAGGGAACCGGCGGCGGGCAGCGATTTCACCAGCACCAGCCGGCGGGCCTCGAGCCGCAGCGCCAGCCAGAGCGCGAGGCTGTCGGAGGTGACCTCCCAGCTCGCCGGGAGGTCGGCGGCGCGGGCCATCGCCGCCGGCAGCCACAGTGCGGCGCGGCCGGCGGCATGGGCGCGGGCCATGGCGGGAGCGTCCGCTGACGGCGCGAGGCGCGGCTCGATGTCGGCGAGCGCCAGAGCGAGGCTCTCCATGGCGAGGATCGCCATGTGATGGCAGGCGTCCTCGCTCAGCGACAGGCGCGGTTGCAGCGCGCGCACCGCATCCGCCAGCGGGCCACCGCCCGGCACCACGACGAGCGGGGAGCCGGCCGTCGCGAGGCCGGACAGCAGCTCGGCGAGGCGCGGCGCGGCGGCGAGGCTGCCGCCGAGCTTGACGATGACCGCTTCCGGCATAGGCGTCTGGTGCATGAGGTCACGTCCCGCAACTCGCAGCTCCGCTCCATTGAGCACGGATGCGCAGCGGTGCTTATGCGACAAAAGGTCGGACGGGAAAACCCTTTGGCCTCCGCGCCTTGCCGTGACGGTGCGCAAGCGCGGCATCCATCGGCCATGCGGGCGGTGCGAGGAGAAGCGATGGTGAGCGGCGGGCCGGCAGCCGGACCGCCCTGGCGGGGGCGGCCCGGCGTCGGGCGTCTGCGTCGGAACGCAGCACCTGTCTGTCAGGCGGTAGTGGTCAGCCGGCCGCCCGCTGCGGGGGGGCGGAAATGCGGGGCAACCGGCTTCAGTGAGACAAGGGTCGGTTCGTCTCAACCGCGATGACCAGGAAACTCTAGCGCAGAATTGAGAAACTATCCAGTACCAATAATATTGGCACGGTATCGCTTTCCGGGTTTCCGAAAGCCGGGACGGCGGGGTGCATAGGCTTGAAAAACAAAAAAAAGCCCGGAGCAGGGGCCCGGGCTTTTAAAGGTGAGACGGTCAAGAAGCGGCAAACCGCTCCATATTCCGAGGTTGAAGATGGGCTCGTCGCGGGGGCTTGTCGAGGGTGATTCGGCGCCGATCACGTATTCGGGATTCGCAGA
The DNA here is from genome assembly GCF_018390695.1 of Ancylobacter sonchi. Classification (GTDB taxonomy): domain Bacteria; phylum Pseudomonadota; class Alphaproteobacteria; order Rhizobiales; family Xanthobacteraceae; genus Ancylobacter; species Ancylobacter sonchi. The sequence goes on from NZ_JAHBGF010000046.1 coordinate 568,576, forward strand.
TCGGTCCATGTCGCAACGGAAGATTGCCGGCTTGCCGGGCGCCGCGCGGTGGCCGATCGGTACGGTTTTACAGATCCGCGAGATGGTGCAGGGCGATGCCGGCGGCGGTGGCGACGTTGAGGGAATCGAAGCCGCCGGCCATCGGAATGCGCACCGTGCGGGCCCGCGCCAGGCTGTCGGCGGACAGGCCCGGCCCCTCGGCGCCGACCATCAGCGCGGTGCGCGGCGCGCGGACCAGCTGCTTCAGCGCGGTGGTGCCGGCCGGGCTGAAGGCGAGCAGTTCGAAGCCGCCGGCCGCCAGCAGGTCGAGGAGAGCGCCGGCGCCACCTTCGCGGGCGAAGGGCACGATGAGGCTGCCGCCGACCGAGACGCGGATCGCCTTGCGGTAGAGCGGATCGCAGGAGGCGAAGTCGAGCAGCACCGCATCCGCCCCGAAGGCGGCGGCGTTGCGCAATATGCCGCCGACATTGTCGTGATTGGTGATGCCGAGCGCCACGACCACCAGCGCGCGCGCCGGCAGCGAGGCCAGCAGCGCGGCGGCGCCCGGCTCCTCGCCGCGCAGGCCGACACCGAGCAGGCCGCGATGGATGTGGAAGCCGGTGATGCCGTCGAGGATCGCCTGGTTGGCGGTGTAGATCGGCAGGTCGTCCGGCGCCTGCGCCAGCAGCGGCGCCAGCGCCTCCGCTCGGCTCTCGGCGATCAGCAGCGATTCCAGGCGGAAGCGGTTGCGCGGGGAGAGCGCGACGTCGAGCACCGTCTTGCCCTCGACGATGAACCGCCCGCCGCGCCCGACGAGATCGCGCTCCTTGATGACGCGATAGGCGTCGATGCGCGGATCGTCCGGCGCGGTGAGCGCGACGAGACGGCTCACCCGCCGAGTTCCTCGCGCAGCATCTCCAGCTCCAGCCACTGCTCTTCCGCCTTGGCGAGGTCGGCCTGGGCCTTGGTCAGTTCGCCGGTGGCCTTCTGAAAGCCGGAAGGGTCGCGAGCGTAGAAATTCGGCGTGGCCAGCCGGTTGTTCAGCCGGGTGATGTCGGATTCCAGCTGCGCCATCTGCTTGGGCAGATGCTCCAGCGCATATTTCTCCTTGTTGGAGAGCTTGCGCTTACCGGCCGATGCCGCCGGCGCCGGTGAGGCCGGCGCGGACGCCTTCGCCGGCGCGGCGGCGGCCGCAGCGGCGGCGCGCGCCTTCACGCCATGGCCGCGCTGGGCGACCATGTCGGAATAGCCGCCGGCATAGACATTCCAGTTGCCGTCGCCCTCATAGGCGATGGTGGCAGTGACGGTCCGGTCGAGGAAGTCGCGGTCATGGCTGACCAGCAGCACCGTGCCGGCATAGTCGTCGATCATCTCTTCCAAGAGATCGAGGGTCTCGAGGTCGAGATCGTTGGTCGGCTCGTCCAGCACCATGAGGTTGCTGGCTTGCGCCAGCGCGCAGGCGAGCAGCAGTCGCCCGCGCTCGCCGCCCGACAGCCGCGAGACGGCGGTGCCGGCCTGTTCCGGGGTGAACAGGAAGTCCTTCATGTAGCCGATGACGTGGCGCGGATTGCCGCCGACGAACACCTGGTCGCCGCGCCCATCGGTGAGCGTGTCGCGCACCGAGCGCTCGGGATCGAGAGCGGCGCGGCGCTGGTCGAGCGTCGCCATCTCGATATTGGTGCCGAGCTTGGCCTTGCCGCTGTCGGGCGCCAGTTCGCCGGTGAGCATCTTGAGCAGCGTGGTCTTGCCGGCGCCGTTGGGGCCGACGATGCCGATGCGGTCGCCGCGCTGGATGCGGATCGATAGGTCGCGCACGATGACGCGGTCGCCATAGGACTTGGAGATGTTCTCCGCCTCCATCACCAGCTTGCCGGAGACATCGGCCTCGGTGGCGGTGACGGAGATGGTGCCGACCGAGCCACGATGGTCGCGGAACTTGGCGCGCAGATCCGCCAGCTGACCGACGCGGCGCATGTTGCGCTTGCGCCGGGCGGTGACGCCGTAGCGCATCCAGTGCTCTTCCGCGACGATCTTGCGGGCGAGCTTCTGCTGGTCGCGCTCCTCTTCCTCCAGCACCTGGTCGCGCCATTCCTCGAAGAAGGCGAAGCCGCGCTCCATGCGCCGCGTGCGGCCACGGTCGAGCCAGACGGTGGCGCGGGTCAGGTCCTGCAGGAAGCGGCGGTCATGGCTGATCAGCACGAGGGCGGAGCGCAGGCCGGCGATCTCGGCTTCCAGCCATTCGATGGCCGGCAGGTCGAGATGGTTGGTCGGCTCGTCGAGCAGCAGGATGTCCGGCTCGGGCGCCAGCACGCGGGCCAGCGCCGCGCGGCGGGCCTCGCCGCCCGACAGGTTCGCGGGGTCTTCCTCGCCGGTGAGGCCGAGTTCGCCCAGCAGATAGAGCGCGCGGTATTCCTGATCGCCCGGACCCATGCCGGCCTCGACATAGTCGAGCGTGGTCTTGAAGCCGGAGAGGTCCGGCTCCTGCGGCAGGTAGCGCACCGTGGCGCCGGGCTGCACGAAGCGCGGGCCGGAATCCGCCTGCACGAGGCCGGCGGCGATCTTGAGCAGGGTCGACTTGCCCGAGCCGTTGCGGCCGACGAGGCCGACGCGCTCGCCGGCGGAGACGGAAAGCTCCGCCCCTTCGAGCAGCGGTGTACCGCCGAAGGTGAGGCGCGTGTCTTGAAGCAGAAGGAGAGGGGGTGCCATGCCGGGGGGATAGGCGATGAACCCGCGCGGGGCAAGGGGTGGACGCGCTATTCCGCCAGTCCGTGGCGATGGAAGACGCAGGCGAGCTTGTTGCCGTCGGGGTCACGGACATAGGCGGCGTAGAAACCCGGCCCATAGGCCGGGCGCAGACCCGGCACGCCCTCGCTCGTGCCGCCATGGGCGAGGGCGGCGGCATGGAACGCATCGACCTGCCCGGCGCTGGCGGCGCGCAGGGCCGTCATCTGGCCGTTGCCGGGGGTCGGGACGTTGCCGTCGAAGGGCTTGCAGAGCCACAGGCTGACGCCGTGGTCATAGTCCGGGCCGAAACCTACCCAGCCGGGCATCGTCTCGTCGGTCCGGGCCTGGCCGACGGCGGCCATCACCGCATCGTAGAAGGCCAGCGCCCGCCCGAAATCCGAGACGCCGATCGTGACATAGAGGACGAGCGAGGGCATGCGGGGCTCCGGTCTGGATGGTTCGTGGACGCTACCCGCAAATGCCGGGGCAGCGGAAGACGGGCATGCCGCCGGAGCCGCCGGCCGGCACTTATGTGGCGGCCGGGGAGGCAGGCGTGTAAACAGCGACGGAAAGCCGCCGCCAGCCAATCGGACGTTGCCATGACCTCGACCACCACCGCCGACCTCGCCCCGCTTCTGGAAAAGATCTCCCAACGCATCGGCGCCCAGCATGTGCTGACCGCCCCCGGCGACACCGCCGCCTATCTGCGCGAGGAGCGCGGCCTTTACGACGGGCGCACCCCGGCGGTGCTGCGGCCGGGCAATACCGAGGAGGTCGCCTTCATCGTCGCCGCCTGCGCCGAGGCGGGGGTGAAGATCGTGCCGCAGGGCGGCAATACCGGCCTCGTCGGCGGGCAGATGGCGTTCGGCGAGCTCGTCGTCTCGCTGGCCCGGCTCGACAGGATTCGTCATGTCGATCCCGTCGACATGACGATGACGGTGGAGGCGGGCTGCATCCTCGACAGCGTCCACAAGGCGGCGGAGGAGGTCGGCTGCCTGTTCCCGCTGCATATCGCGGCGCAGGGCTCCTGCCGCATCGGCGGCAACCTCTCCACCAATGCCGGCGGCACCGCCGTGCTGCGCTACGGCAACGCCAAGGAACTGGTGCTCGGCCTCGAAGTGGTGCTGGCCGACGGGAGGGTGTGGAACGGGCTGAAGCGACTGCGCAAGAACAATGCCGGCTATGATCTCAAGCAGCTGTTCCTCGGTACCGAGGGCACGCTCGGCATCATCACCGCCGCCGTGCTGAAGCTGTTCCCGGCGCCGGCGCAGCGCGCCACCGCCTTCCTCGCCGTGCCGGATCCCGAGCATGCCTTGAGCCTGCTGCACCGGCTGCGCGGCCTCGCCGGCGACGGGCTGACCACTTTCGAACTGATGGCGGACTTCGGCATCGAGACGGTGCTGAAGCATATGCCCGGCACGGTGCGCCCCTTCGCCGACCGCTACGACTGGTACGTGCTCGCCGAGTTTTCCTCGCCGACCCGCGCCTTCGACATCGCCGCGCTGATGGAGAGCGGGCTGGAGGCCGCGATGGAGGCCGGTGAGGTGGTCGATGCGGTGATCGCGTCGAGCGAGGCGCAGGCGAACAATCTGTGGCGGCTGCGCGAGGACATGAGCGAGGCGCAGAAGCACGAGGGCGGCTCGATCAAGCACGACGTCTCGGTGCCGGTCTCCCGCGTGCCGGAATTCCTCGCCCGCGCTCTGCCGGCGGTCACCGCCGAACTGGAGGGGTTGCGCCCGTGCCCGTTCGGCCATGTCGGCGACGGCAACATCCATTTCAACCTCAGCCAGCCGGTGGGGATGGACAAGGCCGCCTTCATCGACATGTGGGATCACTTCAACCGCATCGTGCACGACATCGTGACCGACATGGACGGCTCCATCGCCGCTGAGCACGGCATCGGCCGGCTGAAGGCGCATGAGCTGAGGCACTACGCCGATCCGCTGGCGCTGGAGCTGATGGCACGGATCAAGCGCACGCTGGATCCGCAGGGATTGCTGAACCCCGGCAAGGTATTGGAGGTGTAGTGGGAGTCGTCTTCAGTCTAGAATGATCATAAAGTAGAGAATCGAAGTATTCGCCTTCTTTTGAAACGTTCTACTGTTTGACAAATGGGCATTTAAAGGTTGTCGGGAGCGTATAGAGGGGTTTAAGGAAACCGTTAATTGACCAGTCGCCCACTCGCAGGGCCGTGGGCGTCGTGCGGAAAGCGCGGCGCGAAGCCGCGAGCGGGCCGCCAATGACGGGTAGCCCCAATGCCGACCCTGCGTCTTCCGACGACACGCCCCTCGATGCCGCGCCTCGCCGCCGCGCTCCGCCGTCCGCTGGTCGGGCTGGCCGCGCTGTCGGTGCTCGCCGGGCCGCCGGTGGCGTTCGCGCAGGGAACCGGCACGACGACGCAGGCTCCGGTGGTCGCCCCGACGCAGTCGCAGGCGCCTGTACAGGCTCCTGCGACCTCGATGCCGGCGACGACGGCGGCTCCGGCCGCGGTGGTGCCCGCTCCTGCGGTGGCGGCTCCTGCGGCGGTGCCCGCTCCGGCAGCTTCGACGACCGCGCCTGCCACGACCGGCGAAGCGCCGGCGGCCACTCCGGCGCCGGTCGCCGGCGATGCTGGCACAGCTCCTGCCGCCGCCGCTCCCGCCGATGGCGCCCCTCTGCCGGAAGTCGAGGATGGCAGCGTTTCCGCGCAGCTGCCGCACGACCTGTCGCCCTGGGGCATGTTCATGGCCGCCGACTGGGTGGTGAAGGCGGTCATGCTCGGCCTTGCCTTCGCCTCGGTGGTGACCTGGACGGTGTGGCTGGCCAAGAGCGTCGAGCTGATGGCGGCGCAGACGCGGGTGCGCAAGGCGCTGCGCGGCCTGCTCGCCAGCGCCTCGCTGGACGAAGCCCGCCGGATCGGCGCCAGGGGGCCGGCGCTCGCGATGCTGCGCACCACCGATCTCGAGCTGAAGCGCTCCGGCGACCTGCCGGCCGAGGGCATCAAGGAGCGCGTCTCCATCTCGCTCGGCCGCATCGAGGTGGCGACCGGCCGCGCGATCAATCGCGGCACCGGCCTGCTCGCCACCATCGGCGCCACCGCCCCCTTCGTCGGCCTGTTCGGCACGGTGTGGGGCATCATGAATTCCTTCATCGGCATCTCGAAGGCGCAGACCACCAATCTCGCCGTGGTGGCGCCGGGCATCGCCGAGGCGCTGCTTGCCACCGCGATCGGCCTCGTCGCCGCCATCCCGGCGGTGGTGATCTACAATCACTTCGCCCGCCAGGTGGCCGGCTATCGCATCCTGATGGGCGATGCCTCCGCCGAGGTGCTGCGGCTCTTGTCGCGCGACCTCGACCGGCGCGACGCCCGCGAGGCGCAGCGTCCGGCGACCCCGGCCCGCATCCGCGCCGCCGCCGAGTGAGGTGAGCCGATATGGGTGCCAAGCTCCAGAGCAGCGACGTCGACGATCTCGGCGAAAACCACGAGATCAACGTCACGCCGTTCATCGACGTCATCCTGGTGCTGCTGATCATCTTCATGGTGGCGGCGCCGCTCTCCACCGTCGACGTGAAGGTCGACCTGCCGGCCTCGACGGCGGCGGTGCAGCCGCGCCCCGACAAGCCGGTCTATCTCAGCGTGAAGAGCGACCTCGGCCTCGCGCTCGGCAATGACGACGTGCCGCGCGGCGCGCTCGGCAGCACGCTGGACGGGGCGACCGAGGGCAAGAAGGACACCCGCATCTTCCTGCGCGCCGACAAGAGCGTGGCCTATGGCGACCTGATGGAGGTGATGAACCTCCTGCGCGCCGCCGGCTATCTCAAGATCGCGCTGGTCGGGCTGGAGGCGGCGCCGGCGGCGGCCGCGGCCCCGGCGGGAGCGGCCCCGGCGGGAGCGGCTCCGTTGGGCGCGGCTCCTGCGGGAGCGCCTGCCGCTCCCGCGCCAGCGGCGCCGGCAGGTGCCGCTCAATGAGCCTGATGCTGTTGGGCGGCGGAAGGCTGGAGCGGATCGCCCGCGCCGGCTGCTGGATCGGCTGCGGCGCGATCGTCCTCGGCGCGCATGGCGGCGCGCTCGCCTATCTGCTCTCCTCGCCGCCGCCCGAGCCGCTGCCGGAGCCGGCGGCGATCATGATCGAGCTTGCCGAGGTGCCGGTGGCGCCGCCCTCCCAGCCGGTCGACGTGGCGCCCGGCCCGCAGATGACGGAAGCGCCGGAAGAGGTCGAGGAAGAGATCAAGCCGGACGAGGTGCCCGAGGAGGAGGTGGAGCCGCCTCCGCCGCCCGAGCCGGTGAAGCAGGAAGAGCCGCTGCCGGAGGTGACGGAATCCCCTGCTCCGGACATCGAGGTGCCGCTGCCGCCGCCCGCGCCGCTCGCCGCCGAGCTGACCCCGCCCGAGGAGAAGATCGAGCCCAAGAAGGAACCGCCGAAAAAGAAGCCGAAGCCGCGCGAGAAGAGCGAGAAGCCGCCGGCGCCGCGCACTTCCGCCGCGCCGCAGATGCAGGCGGAGAATTCCGAGCAGGTCGCCGCGCCGACGGCGGGCGCCGCCTCCTCGCGCTCGATGACGCCGGCGAACTGGCGCTCGCGGCTGATGTCGCATCTCAACCGGCACAAGCGCTACCCGACCGGGGAGAGCGGCGCCGGCAAGGCGCGGGTCGCCTTCACCATCAACCGCGCCGGGCAGGTGCTGAGCGCGCGGCTGGTCGGCTCGTCCGGCAATTCCCGCTTCGACGAGGAGGCCGTGGCGATGCTGCGCCGTGCCTCGCCGGTGCCGCCGCCGCCGCCGGAAGTGCCGGGCAACACCATCGCCTTCACCGTGCCGGTGGACTTCACCCTGCGGTGACGGCGCGCAGTCGAGGCCGGGCGCCTGTCACAGCTCCGCGAAGGCGGGGGCGTGGCGCAGGGCGCCGGCGGTGGTCGGCAGGCCGCCGCCGAGCGGCAGCGCCATGAAGTGCGGTCCGGCATAGGGCGAGGAGAAGCCCGCCGCCTGCTCGGTCGAAAAGCCGAAGCGGCGGTAATAGGTGGGATCGCCCAGCACGAAGAGCGCCCGCCAGCCCATCGCCTCGGCCCGGGCGATGGCGGAGCGCACCAGCGCCGCGCCGATGCCGTGCGCCCGGCGGTCGGCATCCACCGCCAGCGGCGCGAGGGCGAGCGCGGGGAACGCGGCGGCGATCGGCGAGAGCAGCACATGGCCGATGATCTCGCCATCGTCCTCGGCCACCAGCGACAGGGTGGCGTCGCCGGCCTCGCGCAGGCGCGTCACCAGATCGGCCTCGCCGGGCCCATCGAAACTGTCGCGCAGCAGCGCGTGGATCGCGGCTTCCTCGCGGGTGTTTTCATCGCGGATACGCATGACAAAGGGTCTCTTCTAGCCTTCAAGTCGGGTGAGGAGAGCGCCGAGGTCGTCCCACAGCTCCTCCGGGTCTTCGAGGCCGATGCTGAGCCGCAGAATCGGCCCTTTGTGCGGCCACGGCACGGCGGTGCGCAGCGGCCCGATGTCCATCGGCGCGACGAGGCTGTGGGTGCCACCCCAGGAGGCGCCAATAGAGAACAGCTTGAGGCTCGACAGCGCTGCGGCGAGGCGGGCATCGGCGCCTGCCTTCAACACCAGGCTGAACACGCCGGAGGCGCCCTTGAAGTCACGGGCGAATACTGCATGGCCGGGGCTGCCGGGCAGCGCCGGATGCAGCACCGTCTCGACCTCTGGCCGGCCGGACAGCCGGCGGGCGAAGTCTTCCGCCACCCGGCCGCAATGGGCGAGGCGCACCGCCATGGTCTCGATGCCGCGCAGGGCAAGCGCGCATTCGTCCGGCGACACGCCGATGCCGAGCGCCGATAGCGTCTGGCGCAGGCGCCGGTAGAGATCCATGTCGGCGACGGTGATCGAGCCGAGCAGCAGGTCGGAATGGCCGCCGACATATTTGGTCAGCGCCTCGCAGGCGAAATCGACCCCGTGGGCGAGCGGCTTGAACAGCAGCGGCGTCGCCCAGGTGTTGTCGCAGCCGGTGAGCACGCCGCGCGCCTTGGCCGCCGCGACGATGGCCGGCAGGTCCGGCACCTCCATGCTGCCGGAGCCGGGCGTCTCGATCCAGACGAGCCGGGTGCGGTCGTCGATCAGGCCGGCGATGCCGGCGCCGATCATCGGGTCGTAGACGGTGACGTCGATGCCGCGCGCTGCGAGATGGCCGAAGGCGAGCGTCCGCACCGGCGGGTAGACATTGTCGGGGATCAGCACCCGGTCGCCCGGCACCAGCAACGTCAGCATCACCATGGAGATGGCGGCCTGGCCGGACGGCACGATGACGGTGCGCGCGCCGCCCTGCAGCCGCGTGAGCTGCTCGGCCAGCGTGCGGGTGGTCGGCGTGCCGGCAAGGCCGTAGGTATAGCCGTCCACCCCGCGCTCCGCCCGGCGCAGGAAGGCCTCGCCATCGGGATAGACGATGGTGGAGGCGCGGTGCGTCGGCACGGCGAGGCTGGCATAGCCGTCCTGCGGCACCTCGGGGTGATGCACGCATTGCGTGGCGTCGCGCATCGCGGTCTCCTTTTCCGCTAGGACGGCTCCACCGCCCAGCAGGCGACCATGCGACCAGCCTTCATCTCCAGCGGCGGCGCCTCGTGGCGGCAGCGCTCGAAGGCGAGCGGGCAGCGCGGATTGAAGGCGCAGCCGGTCGGTGGATTGAACGGCGAGGGCAACTCGCCTTCCAGCACGATGCGCTCCTTCTTCGCCTCGGGATCGGCGACCGGGGTCGCCGACATCAGCGCCCGCGTATAGGGGTGCTTGGGGCTGTCGAAGATGGCGTCCCGCGGGCCGTGCTCCACCGCCCGGCCGAGATACATCACCATCACCTCGTCGGCCATGTGCCGGACCACGCCGAGGTCGTGCGAGACGAACACATAGGCGACGCCCAGGCTTTCCTGCAGTTCCACCAGCAGGTTGAGCACCTGCGCCCGCACCGAGACGTCGAGCGCCGAGACCGGTTCGTCGAGCACGAGGATCTTCGGGCGCAGCACCAGCGCACGGGCGATGGCGATGCGCTGGCGCTGACCGCCGGAGAACATATGCGGGTAGCGGCCGTGATGCTCGGGGCGCAGGCCGACCCGCTTCATCATGTCGATGGCGCGCTCGCGCCGCTCGGCGGCCGACAGCCTGGTATTGACCAGCAGCGGCTCCTCGATGGCGGTGCCGATGGTCTGGCGCGGATTGAGCGAGCCATAGGGATTCTGGAACACCATCTGCACCTCGCCGCGATAGCGGCGGCGGGTGCCGGCATCGGCGTCGGCGACATCGACATTGTCGATCAGCAGCGCGCCGGTGCCGGGCTTCTCGATCATGGTCAGCATGCGGGCCAGCGTCGACTTGCCGGAACCCGATTCGCCGACCACCGCCAGCGTGGTGCGCGGTGCCAGCGCGAAGCTGATCCCGGCCACCGCCTTTACCGTCGCCGACTTGGCGAGCAGCCCGCGCGAGACCTCGTAGGACTGGGCGAGGTCGATCGCCTCCATCACCGCCTGGGTCATGCTGGCATCTCCAGTTTCTTCAGCGCGCGCGGATGACCGTCGACCAGCGGCGTATGGCAGAGGGCATAGCCGAGATCGGCACCCGCGCGCGGCGGCGGGACCGTCCGGCAGGTCTGGGTGGCGAAGCGGCAGCGCGGCGAGAACAGGCAGCCGGCCGGCCGGTCGGCGAGGCCGGGCACCACGCCGGGAATCGAGGGCAGGATGCGCCCGCTCGCCCGCTCCGGCAGCGCCGCCAGCAGCGCCGAGGTGTAGGGGTGATGCGGATCGCGGAACAGGCCGTGCGTCGGCTGCATCTCCACTTGCTGCCCGGCATAGTGGACGCAGACGCGCTGCGCGGTCTCCGCCACCACGCCCATGTCGTGGGTGATGAGCACCAGCCCGACGCCGCTGTCCTTCTGCAGGCGCAGCAGCAGGTCGAGGATCTGCGCCTGGATGGTGACGTCGAGCGCGGTGGTCGGCTCGTCGGCGATGATCAGCTTGGGATTGCAGGCGAGCGCCATGGCGATCATCACCCGCTGGCTCATGCCGCCGGAGAGCTGGTGCGGGAACGCCTTCAGCCGCCGCTCCGGCTCGGGGATGCCGACGAGTTCCAACAGCTCGACGGCGCGCTTCTGGCGGGCGGTGCGGTCGAGGTCGAGATGCGCCTTCATCGCCTCGCGCAGCTGGAAACCGACGGTGAAGCACGGGTTGAGGCTCGACATCGGCTCCTGGAAGATCATGGCCAGGTCGCGGCCGATGATCTTGCGTCGCTCGCGCGGGGTAAGGGCGAGCATGTCCTTGCCGTCGAAGGTCAGCCGGTCGGCGGTGACGGTGGCGGTCCAGGGCAGCAGGCCCATCACCGCCAGCATGGCGACCGATTTGCCGGAGCCGCTCTCGCCGACGATGGCGACCAGTTCGCCGGTGGCGACGTCCAGATCCACCTTGTCGACCGCGCGGAATGGGCCGCGGCCGGTGGCGAAGGTGACGCTGAGGTTGCGGATGGAGAGGAGGGGGGACGGTGCGGCCATGGATCAGCTCCTCCGCAGCTTCGGGTCGAGCGCGTCGCGCAGGCCGTCGCCCATCAGGTTGATGGCGACCACCGTCACCAGGATGGCGAGGCCGGGCAGCGTCACGATCCACGGCGCGGCGCGGATGAATTCGCGTGAATCGGCCAGCATCGCGCCCCATTCCGGGATCGGAGGCTGGGCGCCGAGGCCGAGGAAGCCTAGCGCGGCGGCCTCCAGTATGGCGTCGGAGATGCCGAGCGCCGCCTGCACGATCAGCGGGGCCAGGCAGTTCGGCAGCACGGTGACGAACATCAGCCGCAGCTTGCCGACGCCGGCGACGCGGGCGGCCACGACATATTCCTTCGACAGCTCGGCGATGGCGGCGGCCCGCACCAGCCGCACATAGCGCGGCAGGTAGACGACGGTGACCGCGACGATGGTGTTGACGAGGCTCGGGCCGAGCACCGCCACCACCAGGATGGCGAGCACCAGCGAGGGGATGGCGACCACGAGGTCCATCACTCGCATCACCACCACCTCGACGGCGCCGCGCAGGAAAGCGCTGGCGAGGCCGAGCACGATGCCCAGCGCCACCGAGACGATCATCACCGACATGCCGATGCCGAGCGAGATGCGCGCGCCGTAGATCAGCCGCGAGAGGATGTCGCGGCCGACCGCGTCGGTGCCGAAGGGGAACTGCCACGTGCCGCCGGCCCAGACCGGGGGCTGCTGCACGAACTGGCGGAACTGCTCGATGGGCGAGTGCGGTGCGACGAACGGCGCGAACAGCGCGAGGAAGGCGATGAAGGCGACCACCATCAGGCCGAGCACCGCGCCGCGATTCTCGCTGAAGGCCGACCAGAACGCACGCAGCGAGGAGGGGGCGGGCGGCACGGTCTCGACGAGGAGATGGCCGTCGCCGCCGCTCGCGGGCAGCAGCGTTCCGCTCTCGGTGGCTGTGGGATCAACCATGACGGATCCTCGGGTTGATCGCGACATAGGTGAGGTCGACGATGAGATTGACGAGGATGACGATGCCCGAGATCAGCATGATGCCGCCCTGCAACGCCGGATAGTCGCGGCGGGCGATTGACTCGATCAGCCATTTGCCGACGCCGGGCCAGGCGAAGATGGTCTCGGTAAGCACCGCGCCGGCCAGCAGCGTGCCGGTCTGCAATCCGATCACCGTGACCACCGGGATCAGCGCGTTGCGCAGCGCGTGCAGGCCGACCACCCGTAGCGGCGACAGGCCCTTGGCGCGGGCCGTGCGTACATAGTCCTCGCCCAGCACTTCCAGCATCGACGAGCGCGTCATGCGGGCGATGACGGCCAGCGGGATGGTGCCGAGCACGATGGAGGGCAGGATGAGATGCGCCACCGCCGAGCCGAAAGCGCCTTCCTGGTCCGACAGCAGGCTGTCGATCAGCATGAAGCCGGTGACCGGCTCGAAATAGTAATTGATCAGGTCCATGCGGCCGGAGACCGGGGTGAGGCCCAGATATTCCGACATGAACATGATGAGCAGCAGGCCCCACCAGAAGATCGGCATCGAATAGCCGGTGAGCGCCACGGTCATCACCGAATGGTCGAAGAAACTGCCGCGCTTCACCGCCGCGATGACGCCGGCGGGTATGCCGAGCACGACGGCGAAGATCAGGCCGCAGAGCGTCAGCTCCAGCGTCGCTGGGAACAGCGTGGCGAATTCGTGCAGCACCGGCGTCTTGGTGACGATGGAGACGCCGAAATCGCCATGGACGATGCCGTTGGCATAGTCGAGGAACTGCTGCCATACGGGTCGGTCGAGGCCGAGCTCATGGCGCAGCATGGCGAGGCGCTCCGGGGCGATGCCGCGCTCGCCGGTACGGGCCTCGATGGGGTCGCCTGGTACGAGGCGCACCGCCACGAAGGTGACGAACATCAGCGCCACGAAGGTCGGCAGCGTCAGGGCGACGCGGCGAATGAAAAATCGGAACATCGATATCCCGGGCTTGCGATGCGCTTGTGCCCGCGCGTCTCGCTCGTCGGGGAGCGATGGGCGCGGCGGGCGGCGGATCGGAGGTCGTCACATCACGGACGAGGCACCAAGGCTCTACGCGTGCGACAAGGCTCTACGCATGCGGTCTGCGTGGCGGCATCGAGCTGTCGCCGAACGAACCAGCGGGTCCGGACGGGCGGGTTTCATCGCCTTGTCCCACGGGGCGCGACGCGTCACCGGCGGGGGGCGGTACAGACCCGTCAGGCTCGAAGGCCGACGGGTGCGGAAGTCGGACGACTTCCGCGGAAGCTGCTCTAGCGCATCGGCAGGGTCGCAGCGTTTCGAAAAGGCACGATGCCGGCGGAGCGCTCCCTCCGCCGGCACCGGCATCACGTCACTTCAGGTCGACGCCATAGAACTCGTGGCGGCCGAACGGGCTGACCTTGTAGTCGACGACTTCCTTGCGGGTCGGCTCGTAGACCACCGAGTGGGCGATGGTGAACCAGGGCGCCTCTTCCTTGACGATGACCTGCGCCTGCTCATAGAGCTTGGTGCGCTCGGCGACGTCCGGAATGGTCTTCGCCTTGTTGATCAGGGCGTCGAAGTCCTTGTTGCACCACTTCGCAAGGTTCTGGCCGCCCGGACGGGCCGCGGCGCAGCCCAGCAGGAAGAAGAAGTTGTCCGGATCGCCATTGTCGCCGGTCCAGCCGAGCTGGCCGGTCATGTGCTCGCCCTGCTGCAGACGCTTGCGGTACTCGCCCCACTCATAGGAGACCAGCTTGGCATTGATGCCGAGCTTGGAGAGGTCCGACTGCATCATCTCGGCGATGCGCTTGGCGTTCGGGTTGTAGGGGCGCTGCACCGGCATCCACCACAGGTCGATGTCGAGCGGCGTCTTCACGCCGGCGGCGTCGAGCATCTGCTTGGCCTTGGCCGGGTCGAAGGGATAGTCCTTCACCGCGGTGTTGTAGGACCAGATGGTCGGCGGGATCGGGTTGATCGCCGCCTGGCCGGCGCCCTGATAGACGTCCTTAATGATCGCCGCCTTGTCAATCGCCATGTTGAAGGCTTGGCGGACCTCCTTCTTGTCGAAGGGCGGCTTCTGGGTGTTGAAGGACAGATAGGCGATGTTGAGGCCCGGCTGCGACAGCAGGTTCAGCGCCGGATCGGTCTTCATCGCCGCGATGTCGGCCGGGTTCGGCGCGATCATCACGTGGCACTCGCCCTTCTTCACCTTGGCGTAGCGGGCGGTCGGGTCCGGGGTGATGGCGAAGACGAGGTTGTCCAGCGCCGGCTTGCCCTCGAAATAGGCCGGGTTGGCCTTGTAGCGGATCACCGCGTCCTTCTGGTAGTTCACGAAGGAGAACGGGCCGGTGCCGACCGGGATCTGGTCGAACTGCTCGGGGGTGCCCTTCTTGAGCAGGAAGTCGGCATATTCCTTCGACATGATGGTGCCGAAGTCCATGGCGAGGTTGGCCAGCATCGGCGAGTTCGGCTCGGTGAGCGTGAACTTCACCGTGTAGTCGTCCACCTTGTCGATCGACTTGAGCAGATCGGGCATGCTCATGTCGTTGAAGTAGTCATACGCGCCGCCGGTGACCTTGTGATAGGGGTTCTCCGGCTTCCACTGGCGCTCGAAGGAGAACAGCACGTCGTCGGCGTTGAAGTCGCGGGTCGGCGTGAAGCCGTTGACGCCGGAGTGGAACTTCACCCCCTTACGCAGCTTGAAGACGATCTCCTTGCCGTCGTCCGACACCGTCCAGCTCTCGGCGAGGCCGGGCACCACCTTGGTGGTGCCGCGCTCGAACTCGACGAGCTGGTTGTAGACCGGACGGGCGGCATCGAAGCTGGTGCCGGTGGTGTTGAGCGCCGGCGTGAAGTTCTCGGGGCTGCCTTCCGAGCAATAGACGAGCGTCTTGGCGGCATAGGCGGGCGCGGACAGCGCCACGAGTACGGCCGCGGTGGCGGCCAGTTTGGCATTGAATACCGGCATAATGAGTTCCCCTTTTAGGATGTGCGGCGGTAGCCCGTTGCGCGCAGGCTGATTATTGCCAATTCGTCGCACCCATAGCGCGAAATCAAACACGCCTTGATCACTTGTGCAATAAGGCTCAGCTCCCCTACCAAAGTCGTATGTATAGACATTTAGGCGGCGCTATGGGCGCCGCCCCCGCGCCGGTGTAAGACGAAGGCGGCGCCGCCGCGAAGAGGCGCGCGCGCATCAGGGAGACGAGACAAATGAACGCCGCGTCGCATGCTGCCTCGAAGGCCATCTTCGATTGGGAGGATCCGTTCGACCTCGACGGTCAGCTCACCGAGGAAGAGCGCATGGTGCGAAACACGGCGCGCGATTATGCCCAGGAAAATCTGATGCCGCGGGTAGCTTCCGCTTATCGCGAGGAGCGCTTCGACCGCGAGATCATGAGCGAGATGGGTGCGCTCGGCCTGCTCGGCCCTACCATCCCGGAGGAATATGGCGGTGCCGGCCTCGGCTATGTCGCCTATGGGCTGGTCGCGCGGGAGGTCGAGCGCGTCGATTCCGGCTATCGCTCGGCGATGAGCGTGCAGTCCTCGCTGGTGATGCACCCGATCCATGCCTATGGCAGCGAGGAGCAGCGGAAGAAGTATCTGCCCAAGCTCGCCACCGGCGAGATGGTCGGCTGCTTCGGCCTGACCGAGCCGGACGCCGGCTCGGATCCAGCGGGCATGCGCACCCGCGCCGAGAAGATCGACGGCGGCTACCGCCTCAAGGGCGCCAAGATGTGGATCACCAACGCCCCCATCGCCGATATCGCGGTGGTGTGGGCGAAGTCGGCTGCGCATGACAACGCCATTCGCGGCTTCGTGCTGGAGCGCGGCACCAAGGGGCTGTCGCTGCCGAAGATCGAGGGCAAGCTCTCCCTGCGCGCTTCCATCACCGGCGAAATCGTCATGGACGATGTCGAGGTGCCGGAAGAGGCGCTGCTGCCGAACGTTGCCGGGCTGAAGGGGCCGTTCGGCTGCCTCAACCGCGCCCGCTACGGCATCGGCTGGGGCACCATGGGGGCGGCGGAAGCCTGCTATGCGGCGGCGCGCTCCTACACGCTCGACCGTGTGCAGTTCGGCCGGCCGCTGGCGGCCAACCAACTGATCCAGAAGAAGCTCGCCGACATGGCGACCGAGATCGCGCTCGGGCTCCAGCTCGCCCTGCGCGCCGGCCGGCTGTTCGACGAGGGGCGCCTGTCGCCGGAGGCGATCTCGGTGCTGAAGCGCAACAATTGCGGCAAGGCGCTCGACATCGCCCGCGTCGCCCGCGACATGCATGGCGGCAACGGCATCTCGTCGGAATATCCGGTGATGCGCCACATGGTGAACCTGGAGACGGTGAACACCTATGAGGGCACGCACGACATCCACGCGCTGATCCTCGGCCGGGCGATCACCGGGATCCAGGCGTTCTTCTAAGCCAGATGCTCTTCTGGGAAGGCGGACGAAGGGCGGGCGGTCAGCCCGCCTCGCTCTCCAGCGCGGCGATCAGCATTTCCGCCGTGGAGATGTTGAGCGCCAGCGGGATGTCGTAGACGAGGGCGACGCGCATCAGTGCCTTCACGTCGACATCGTGCGGCTGGGCGCTGAGCGGGTCGACGAGGAAGACCAGCGCCCGCACCCGGCCTTCGGCGATCAGCGCGCCGATCTGCTGGTCGCCGCCGAGCGGGCCGCTCTTCAGCCGGGTGAGACGGAGTTCCGGGCAGGCTTCGAGGATGCGTCCGCCGGTGGTGCCGGTGGCGACGATGTCGAAATGCGCGAGCACGCGGCGATGTTCGGTCGCCCAGGCGACCATGTCGTGCTTCTTGCTGTCATGGGCGACAAGGCCGAGAAGACCGGCGGCCGGGCCGGAGGCGGGCGGTAAGCTCACGGGCAAAGGCTCATATGTGGTACATGAGGTCGGCGTCGGGGTTGCGGGCGAACGCCACCATCTCTTCCAGTGTCATGCGATCGAGGATGTCGCTCATCGCGTCGCGCACCTTGCTCATGGTGACCTGAACGGCGCAGATCGCCAGATCCTCGCAGTCCTGGCAGGGCACGAAGGCGCTCTTCGAGGCGCAGTTGATCGGTGCCAGCGGCCCGTCCAGCGTGCGGATGATGTGCCCGACGCGAATCTCCTTCGGTGTCCGCGACAGCGCATAGCCGCCGCCCGGCCCCTTCTTGGAGCGCAGCATGCCGGCATTGCGCAATTCGAGCAGGATGGCGTCGAGAAATTTCTTCGGGATGTTGTTGGCGGCGGCGATTTCCGCGCCCATGGCGCTCTGTCCCTGGGGCAAGCCGGCGAGGAACAGCATCGCCTTGAGCCCGTACTTGCCCTTGTTGGTCAACATCGCCGCTATGAATCCCGACAGGCCGGAGCGAATCCTCGGCTCCGGCATTTCTTCATAGATGATAGATCAAGCGGCTTTTTAAAGAGGGCGCAAGGGGGCAGGGCGTTCAGCGGGACCCAGCGGAAGCGGTAATCGCCGTCGCCGGAGCCTCCGCCTCGCTGGCACCGGGATGCGCGAACAGCACCGCCGCGGCGATGGCGCCGTAGGCGAGTGCGAACATCAGGGTGTGGCGATAGCGGACAATGCGGCTCATGATTTCCTCTTGCCCTCATAGTCTATGGACACAATGGACTATGTAAAGTGGGAAATCGGCTGAATCACGAAAATTTCCGCATTGGCGGAATTAATTACATTATAATTGCGTGCTTATGATGAGTGAGGCGGGAAAGCCTCGGCTTCCGCCTCGAAGGCGGCGGCAAAGGCGGCGACGCGGCGGTCGATGCGTATGTCGCTGCCGCGCAGGGGGCGGACCAGCGACAGGCCTTCCAGCGAGCGGGCGCGGGAGAGGGCGACATAGGCCTGCCCTGCCGCGAAGGCGCCGGAATCGAAATCGATGCGCACGTCCTCCAGCGTCAGTCCCTGCGCCTTGTGCACGGTGATTGCCCAGGCGGGCACCAGTGGCAGCTGGGTATAGGTGCCGACCACCTTGGCCTCGACCTTGCCGGTCGCCTCGTCCCAGTCGTAGCGGATGCGCTCCCAGCTCACCCGCTCGATCTCGGCCACGCCGCCGGCGTCGAGCCGCACGAAGGCGCGGTCCGGCGCGAGGCCGATGACGGTGCCGACCGAGCCGTTGACCCATTGCCGCTCGGGGTCGTTGCGCACGGTCATGACGCGGGCGCCGACCTTGAGCAGCAGCGATTCCTGCACCGGCAGGCGGTCATTGGCGAGGTCGAATTCGCCCAGGCTCGCGCCCTCATAGATGCGGCCGTCATCGGCGAGGCCTTCCAGGCCGCGACGGTTATAGGCGTCGACGCGGGCATTGGTGGGGGCGAGCACCACCGGGATGCGCCCCTCGCGATGCGGGCGGAAGCAGGCGTCGTTGATCGCCGCCACTGCATCGGCGACGAAGCGGCCGGAGCGCAGCGCGGCGAGATGCCCGACGAAGTACTCGTCCGACTGGCGCCAGACCCGGGTGAAGGGCAGGCGGGCGACATGGGTCTCGCGCAGCACCCGGGCGTCGAAGGCGAACGGGCCCTCATAGCCGAGATGGCCGAGAATCTCGCGCTCGGCCATCGGTACCACCGGGGGCAGCTGCAGGAAGTCGCCCACCAGCACCACCTGCACGCCGCCGAACGGCTCGGGCCGGCCGCGGGCGATGCGCAGGCACCGGTCGACGGCGTCCAGCACGTCGGCGCGCACCATCGACACCTCGTCGATGACGAGGCGTTCGAGCTTCTTCATCAGCGTGCGCTTGGGCGAGCGGGGCCGGACCTGATCGGGATCGACGAGGCGCGGCGGCAGGCCGAAGAAGGAATGGATGGTCTGGCCGCCGAGCTGCAGCGCCGCCACGCCGGTGGGGGCGAGGAAGACCTGCCGCGCGCCGCCATGCTTGCGCAGCATGTGCAGGAAGGTGGTCTTGCCGGTGCCGGCGCCGCCCAGCACCATGGTCACCGGCGCCTGCTCGCGTAGCGTGGCGAGCGGCCGGGCGAAGTCGACCTCCCGGTCTGCCGACGGGTCGGCCGGTCGAATCGCTGTGCTGTCGGTAGCTGTCGTGTTCATCGGTCCAATTGAGCACAGCTGGCGCCGCTGCCCAAATCCGGAGGCCGGGACCGGATCGCCGAAATCAGTGCAGCTTGATCAGGGCGAGCCCGGCGACGATGAGCGCCGCGCCGGCGAGACGGCTGGGACGCGGCGTCTCCTTCAGCAGGAATACCGCGATGACCGCGGCGAACAGCACGCTGGATTCCCGCACTGCCGAGACGAGGCCGATGGGCGCCCTGGTCATCGCCCAGATGGTGATCCAATAGGCCGAGAGCGACATCGCCCCGCCCAGCGCCCCCGGGCCAAGGAAGCCGAGCATCGGCCGCAGCGCTGCCGGCCGGTGGCGCAGCAGCGCGACGGTGAGCACGCAGGGACCTTCCAAGAGGAACAGCCAGGCGGAGTAGAGGTGCGGGCTGCCGGTGGTGCGGGCGCCCATGCCGTCGATGATCGAGTAGACGGCGATGGAGAGCGCGCAGGCGCTCGCGAGGAGGAGGGCGCGGATGTCGAGATGGCCCTTGCGCGGCCAGGCGATGGCCAGCACGCCGGCGGCGAGGATGGCGACGCCTATGACCCCTTGCCCGTCGATCGGCTCGCCGAGCAGCACCAGCGAGAACAGCGTGGTGATCAGCGGCGAGCCACCACGCGCCACCGGGTAGACGAAGCCCATATCGGCCCGCCGATAAGCGCCGGTCAGCGTCAGGTAGTAGACGAGATGCACGGCTATGGAGCCGGCGATCCACGGCCAGATATGGGCCGGCGGCGGCCCCATCCACACGGCGATCGGCAGGGCGATGACCGAGCAGGCACCGGTGATCAGCGCGACGGCGATGAACGGATCCAGTCGGATCTTTAAAAGGGCGTTCCAGCCCGCATGCATCGCGGCGGCGGCGATGACCGCCAGGAAGACGCTGGGTTCCATTCGGCGAGCGGCCTGCGGGGGAAGGCCGACCCCGATGGACCGGCGGGCACGGTGATAGACGATTCCGTGCCCGCCGCCGAGCTTTTATGACAGTACCGTCACACCGCGAAGCGGGTGACGAACTTGGTGTTCACATAGGCTTCCATGGCCTCTGTGCCGCCTTCCGAGCCGTAGCCGGAATCCTTGATGCCGCCGAACGGCACCTCGGGAAGGGCGAGGCCGTGATGGTTGATCGAGATCATGCCGCTCTCCACCCGACGCGAGAACTCCTCGGCGGTGGCGGAAGAGGTGGTGTAGGCATAGGCCGCAAGGCCGTAGGGCAGGCGGTTGGCCTCGGCGATCACCGCCTCGGTCGAGGTGAAGGGCTGGATCGGCACCAGCGGGCCGAACGGCTCCTCGTTGAGGATGCGCGCATCCGGGGAGAGATCGGTCAGCACGGTCGGCTCGAAGAAATAGCCCTTGTTGCCGATGCGCGAGCCGCCGGTGCGCAGCGTGGCGCCCTTCTGCACCGCGTCGGCGGTGAGCGCCTCCATGGCGTCGATACGGCGGGAATTGACCAGCGGGCCCATGCGCACGCCCTCATCGAGGCCGTTGCCGACCTTCATGCCCTTCACCGCTTCGGTGAAGCCGTCGACGAACTTGTCGTAGAGGTTCTCGTGCACCAGGAAGCGGGTGGGCGAGACGCAGACCTGGCCGGCATTGCGGAACTTGGCGCCGGACAGCAGCTTCACCGCATGGTCGAGGTCGGCATCCTCGAACACCACCGCCGGGGCATGGCCGCCGAGCTCCATGGTGACGCGCTTCATATGCGCGCCGGCGAGCGCCGCCAGCTGCTTGCCGACCACGGTGGAGCCGGTGAAGGTGATCTTCTTCACCACCGGATGCGGGATGAGATAGTTGGAGATCTCGGCTGGCACGCCGAATACCAGATTGATCACGCCGGCCGGCACGCCGGCATCCTGATAGGCCTTGAACAGCTCGGCACAGGAAGCGGGGGTGTCTTCCGGCCCCTTGAGGATGATCGAGCAGCCGGCGGCGAGCGCGGCGGAGGCCTTGCGGACCGCCTGGTTGATCGGGAAGTTCCACGGCGTGAAGGCGGCGACGACGCCGACCGGCTCGCGCACCACCACCTGGTGGATGTTCTCGGCGCGGGGCGCGATCACGCGGCCATACTGCCGGCGGCCTTCCTCGGCGAACCAGTCGATGATGTCGGCGGCGGCCAGCGTCTCGACGCGGGCCTCGGCGAGCGGCTTGCCCTGCTCCATGGTCATGATGCGCGAGATGGTCTCGGCGCGCTCGCGCAGGATCTCGGCGGCCTTGCGCATGATCTTGTAGCGCTCATGCGCCGGCACGCGCTTCCAGGTCGCGAAGCCCTTCTCCGCCGCCGCGAGGGCGTCGTCGAGATCGGCGGTCGAGGCATGGGCGAGGGTGCCGATAACCTCTTCCGTCGCCGGATCGACGATCGGCTGGCTGGCGGGCGCGCCGCCGTGACGCGAGCCTTCGCGCCATACGCCATCGATGAAAAGCAGGACGTCGGGATAGGAAACCGTGGACATGGGAACCTCGTGCAAGAACAGGCGCCGACGTGAAAAATGCCCGGGCGGGGCTACGGGGCGTCGCGGTATCCCACACCTAATCGCCCGACCGCCCGGTTGGAAGGGCCGAATGCGCGATTGGATCCGGGATCTGCGCGGCACGGTTGTTCATTCATGCGGGAACCGGGAGCGGCGATGGGCGTTGGCCGGCAGTGGGCGTGGCCCGGTCTTCCATTTTCACTCTCCGATGGGGGCTCATGAACAGCAACCGCACCGGTCACGATGACCCGCCGGCCGATCGGGCACCGGCAGTTCGCCAGGCAGGAAGCCGCCGGGCTGGAGATCGCCGCCGCTGGTGGCAGCGCAGCTGGGGCGCGGCGCTGATGCTTGCCGGTGCCGCCCTGCTGATGGGGCTGGTGCTGACGGTCTGGAGCGAGGCGGCGTTGTTCGGCGGATAGGCTCCGCCCGGCCCCACGCCCGGCCCCCACGCCGGCCCGGAATCGAAAAGGGCTCCGGCCAGATCAGCCGGAGCCCTTTCTCATGTTGCGGGTGCGGGCGATGAAGCGCCGGATCAGTGACCCGAGTGGCCGCCCGCGATGATCTCGCGCTTGCCGGCATGGTTGGCCGGGCCGACCAGACCCTCGTTTTCCATGCGCTCCATGATCGAGGCGGCACGGTTGTAGCCGATCTGCAGGCGGCGCTGGATGTAGCTGGTCGAGGCCTTGCGGTCGCGCATGACCACCGCCACCGCCTGATCGTAGAGCTCGCCCGGCTCGGAGCCCATGGCGGTGGCGTCGAATACCGCCACGTCCCCGCTCGCCGCCGGCGGAGCCTCTTCGTCGTCTTCCGCCGTGACCTCGTCGAGATAGTCCGGCCGGCCCTGCGCCTTCAGGTGCTCGACGACGCGCTCGACCTCCTGGTCGGAGACGAACGGGCCGTGCACGCGCGAGATGCGCCCGCCGCCGGCCATGTAGAGCATGTCGCCCTGGCCGAGCAGCTGCTCGGCGCCCATCTCGCCGAGGATGGTGCGACTGTCGATCTTCGAGGTCACCTGGAAGGAGATGCGGGTCGGGAAGTTGGCCTTGATGGTGCCGGTGATGACGTCGACCGAGGGACGCTGCGTCGCCATGATCAGGTGGATGCCGGCGGCGCGGGCCATCTGGGCGAGGCGCTGGATGGCGCCTTCGATGTCCTTGCCGGCGACCATCATCAGGTCGGCCATCTCGTCGACGACGATGACGATGTAGGGGAGGGGCGAGAGATCCATGATCTCTTCCTCTTCCATCATCTCGCCGGTCTCGCGGTCGAAGCCCTTCTGCACGGTGCGGGTGATGATCTCGCCCTTGGCCGCTGCTTCCACGACACGGGCGTTGAAGCCGTCGATGTT
Source organism: Ancylobacter sonchi (assembly GCF_018390695.1). Classification (GTDB taxonomy): domain Bacteria; phylum Pseudomonadota; class Alphaproteobacteria; order Rhizobiales; family Xanthobacteraceae; genus Ancylobacter; species Ancylobacter sonchi. The sequence continues at coordinate 591,627 of NZ_JAHBGF010000046.1, forward strand.
GCGCACGCCGAGGCGGCTCATCTTCTTGTAGCGCTCCTCCATCTCGCGCACCGCCCATTTGAGGGCGACGATCGCCTTCTTCGGGTCGGTGACGACAGGGGTGAGCAGGTGCGGGATGCCCTCATAGACCGAGAGCTCCAGCATCTTCGGGTCGATCATGATCAACCGGCACTGGTCCGGGCGGTGCCGGTAGAGCAGGCTGAGGATCATGGTGTTGATGGCGACCGACTTGCCCGAGCCGGTGGTGCCGGCGACCAGCAGATGCGGCATGCGGGCGAGATCGACGATGACCGGCTCGCCGCCGATGGTCTTGCCCAGCGCGATGCCGAGCTTGGCCTTGGCCGCCTCGAACTCATGGCTGGACAGCATCTCGCGCAGCCACACCGTCTCGCGGCGCTGGTTCGGCAGCTCGATGCCGATGACGTTGCGCCCTTCCACCACCGCGACGCGGGCGGAAATGGCGCTCATCGAGCGGGAGATGTCGGCGGACAGGCCGATGACGCGGCTAGACTTGATGCCGGGCGCCGGCTCCAGCTCATACAGCGTCACCACCGGGCCGGGATTGGCGTCGATGATCTCGCCGCGCACGCCGAAATCATGCAGCACCTGCTGGAGCTTCACCGAGTTGCGCTCGAGGAACTCTTCCGACAGCTCGTAGTCCGGCTCCACTTCCGGCGGGACGGTGAGCAGCTCGAGCGGCGGCAGGTCGTAGCCATACGCCGCCGGCACGGGGACCGGGAGCGGGGCCGGCTTTGCGGGCCGTTCCGCGGCCGCTGCCGGCTGGACGGCGACCGGCGCGGGGGCCTGCGGAGCCTGAGCCCGCGGCGCCGGGGCTTCCGGGTGTGGCGTGGGGACCGCGGCGGCGATGGCGAAGGCCGGCCAGGAAAACGTCACGGCGGCGCCGCCCAGGGCATAGGGAGCGTCGAAGGCGGCGGCGAGGTCGCGCGTCGCCGCTTCCGGCGCCGGCGCGACGGCGGCCAGCATTTCCTGGATCGGCGTGCTCTCGACGATCACCGCTTCCGGGGACGCGGCGACAGCCGCTTCGTCGACGATCTCCTCGTCGATGCTGTCGTCTTCGTCGATGTCGTCGAACTCGTCCTCGTCCAGTTCGTCATATGCCAGTTCGTCGTCAGCCTCGGCGAGCGCTTCGAGCGCGTCGTCCTCCGCCTCAGCCGTCTGGATCGCGGCCGAAGCCGGTTCGGCCGGGAGATCCTGCTCGACTTCGACGATCGCCGGGGTCGGCGCATCGATCGCCATGTCCTGATGCGCCGGCACCACCGGCGGCTCCGCCCAGCCGAGCTGGATCAGCCCGGCGATGCGCTGGATGGAATTGGGCAGGCCCTCGCCGGCGTGCGGCTCGAAGCTGGCGGTGACTACCGGCGTCGGCGCGCTCGGCGCGGCGACAGGTTCGGGCGCCGTCGTGGCGACCTGCGCGGGTTCCGGCGCGGCGGCGGCCGGCATCTGGCTGTTGGGCGTGGCGGGCTGGAGAACCGGCGCGGCGGGCGGCCGGCGCGGCGGCACCAGCAGCGCGGGCGGGCGCGCCACGGCCGGCGCTGCCGTGCCTTCGACGGCAGGAGCCTCAACCGGAGCGGCCGCCACCGGAGCGGGTTCCGGCGCCGGCGGCTGGCGCAGCAGATAGTCCGGCGTGCGGGTGAAGCGAGTATTGGGCGGCATGCTGAAGGGCTGCAGCCAGCTTGGGATCACCACGCGCGAGCCGGGAGCAACCGCGGGCACGGGATTGCCGGCATAGGCGGGCTCGCGCAGCGGCGCGGGATCGCGGCGCGCGCTGGTGTTGGGGTAGCCCGCGGTAGCCGGCCTGGACGCCATGCGGCTGGCCGGCTCGGCGAGCGGCGCGCCGGCATAAAGCGAGGGCGCCGGCAGGGTGGAGCCGGGGCCGCCTGCCGGGTTTTTCACCTGGGGCGGCGGCGGCGCGTTCAGCTTGTGATTGGCGCGCGAGACCAGGCGCGCGGCGCGCGCGGCATCATCGCTCGCGTGAGTGGATGGGGAACCATTCCGATCGGAAGGACGATCCGGGAAACGCATGAGCCGCCAAACCTGTGCCGCTGGAACCGTGACGGACTGCCGATGGCGGTCCGCTATTCAACTGGCTTCAGGCATAGAAGATCAGCGTTAATGAAGCGTTTGGCGCCGGCGCTTTCCCCAGCGGGTGATGCGCCGGCGCCACGCCGATGCGGTGGCCGATCAGGCCGGCAGGCCGAGCGTGGCGCGGATTTCCGGCGCCATCAGGCCGTGGGTCTCCGGGTGCTTGATCATGTAGCGGCCGAACACCGAGCAGCGCGGGATCACCGACAGGTGCCGTTCGCGGGCGCTGGCGAGGCCGGCCTCCACCAGCCGGGTGGCGATGCCGCGCCCGCCGAGCTCCGGCGGCACCTCGGTGTGGGTGAAGATGATGTGGTCCGGCGCCAGAATATATTGGGCGATGGCGAGATGCCCGTCGATCTCGATCTCGAACCGATCCTTGGCGCGGTTGTCGCGGACCGGGATTTCGCCGTTCATGCTCATCTCATGCTCCTTGGAGGTTGTGCCCCGTTTTCGGGATTTGTCCGCGTTGGGTTAAGCGCGACATGGGATATTGTCGACCAAAACCGCTCCGCCGTCGCCCCCTCGGCGAAATGAAATCTTTGTACAAGCGACGGGGCGCCGGCGCGGGGCGGGCGGACGGTCGTTTGACCAGGCCCGGTTTTGACCAAGGCCGGGCGGCTGGGCTATGCCGGGTCCGTCGTCAACCTCCGCGGACGGCCGGGGTTCCCGCGGTGCCAGTCTGGAGGATCGCCATGTCCGACATCACGTTGCAAGCCCTGCTCGTGCCGCCCGAGCCGCAGTTGCTCGCCGCCATGGCGCGCCGACGCTCGGTGCCGCCGGCGGCGCTGGTCGCGCCGGCGCCCTCGGACGAGCAGTTGCGCGACATGCTCGCCCTTGCGCTGCGGGTGCCCGATCACGGCCTGCGCGAGCCCTGGCGCTTCGTGATCATCGCCGGGGAGGCGCGGGCGGAGCTCGGTCGCGGCCTCGCCCCGCTCTATCGCGCCGCGAACCCGCAGATGGATGCGGCGAAGCGCGAGAAGTTCGCCGGCATCATGGAGCGGCTGTTCCTGTCCGCCCCGATGGCGGTGGCGGTGATCAGCCGTCCCGACCGCAATTGCGCCATACCGGTCTTCGAGCAGGAGCTCTCGGCTGGCGCGGTGTGCATGAACCTGCTGCATGCGGCGCAGGCCTCGGGATTCGGCGCCATGTGGGTGACCGGCTGGGCGGCGACCAACCCCGATGCCGCCGCGCTGATCGGCACGCGGGACGGCGAGAAGATCGCCGGCATCGTCCATCTCGGCACCGCCGCCAGCGTGCCGCCCGAACGTCCCCGGCCCGACGTGGCGGCGCTGACCAGCGCCTGGGCGCCCGCTTCAGGCGCCTGAGGGCCGGTCGCCCGCGGTACGGGCGCCGCTTCCGATACGAGACACGGTAGCCGGGGCCTCCGGAAAGCAAAGGCCGCTGAAAGCAAAAGCCCGGCGCGCCGTTCGGGCGCACCGGGCTTTCGAAAGATCGCGGCGCAGCGGACGAGGCCCGCTGCGCCGGAAGATCACGCCGCCGCGGAGGCGGAGGTCGAGACTTCCGCGACGGTCTTCAGCACCTGGGAGGCGATGGCGTAGGGGTCGCCCTGGGAGTTCGGGCGGCGATCCTCAAGATAGCCCTTGTAGTCGTTCTTGATGAACGAGTGGGGCACGCGGATCGAAGCGCCACGATCCGCCACGCCGTAGGAGAACTTGTTCCACGGAGCGGTTTCGTGCTTGCCGGTCAGGCGCAGATGGTTGTCCGGGCCGTAGACGGCGATGTGGTCTTCGAGGTTCTTCTCGAAGGCCGCCATCAGCGCCTCGAAATAGGCTTTGCCGCCCACTTCGCGCAGATACTTGGTCGAGAAGTTGCAGTGCATGCCCGAGCCGTTCCAGTCGGTGTCGCCGAGCGGCTTGCAGTGGAACTCGATGTCCACGCCGTACTTCTCGGTCAGGCGCTGGAGCAGGTAGCGGGCGATCCACACTTCGTCGGCGGCCTTCTTGGAGCCCTTGCCGAAGATCTGGAATTCCCACTGGCCCTTCGCGACTTCCGCGTTGATGCCTTCGTGGTTGATGCCGGCCTCGAGGCAGAGCTCGAGATGCTCTTCCACGATCTGGCGGGCGACGTCGCCGACGTTCTTGTAGCCGACGCCGGTGTAGTACGGGCCCTGCGGCGCGGGATAGCCGTGCTCGGGGAAGCCGAGCGGGCGACCGTCCTTGTAGAAGAAGTATTCCTGCTCGAAGCCGAACCAGGCGCCTTCGTCGTCAAGAATGGTGGCGCGGGCATTGGTCGAGTGCGGGGTGACGCCGTCCGGCATCATCACTTCGCACATCACCAGGACGCCGTTCTTGCGGGCCGGGTCGGGATAGACCGCGACCGGCTTCAGCACGCAGTCGGAGCTGCGGCCCTCGGCCTGCTGGGTCGAAGAGCCGTCGAAACCCCACAGCGGGAGCTCTTCAAGCGACGGGAAGTGATCGAATTCCTTGATCTGCGTCTTGCCGCGCAGGTTGGGGACCGGCGTGTAGCCGTCCAGCCAGATGTATTCGAGCTTGTACTTCGTCATATCGGGTCTCTCATGAGCTGGCATCGCCAACCAAGTTGCTGCCAGTGACCGTTGAGGGTCCGGCCGCCAACGGCCAACAAATTCGAAGCATTATTCGTGCCAGTTCGTCCGTGTCGTCTCCCGGCGGTACCCGGCGCCCGTAGGGCGGCCGCCGGACCGGGAGGAGCCGGGGCGACGGCCGACGCTTGATCGGCATGCTGCGGTGCGGCCGAGGTCCTGTGCTGCCGGGGATCCGCCGGCGTTGCGCGACCGTCGTCGCGCTTCCCGTGCGTCCGGTGAACCGTCTGCCCCGTCGCGCGTTGAGGTTGTGCGTGGGTCTCTGGCGCCGTCGCGATGCCGATGGGCGGGGCATTCCGTGGTGTGGTCAAATATTATGCAATGGCTGATATTTTTTTACTCATAATGCTCGATATCGACGCATTGCATGCTATATGTGGTTGACCGTCGGTGTCGGCAGACGCGGCGTAAACAGGAGAAGAAACGATGAATGTCAGTTCGATTGGCGGCAGCGCCAAGATCTATGAGTTTCCCCGGGGTGGGCGGGCCGGCCTGGCCGGTCGTCGCGAAACCGAGCGCTTCGACGCGAATGTCGCCGCCTTGCGCGCCGTTCCGGTGGCGTTTGATACGAGTTGGTATCACGAAGAGGCGATCAAGCAGGATCAGCCGACCAACAAGCGGTCGTGACGCGCGTGTTGTCATTGCCCGATGATGGTTCGTGCTCGGTATGGTCGACACCCCGGAGAGGGCCGGCGCACAGCGTTCCGGCCCTCTTTCGTTTTGTGCCCTCGAACCGGGCTATTTGATTAAATTATAGGCAATACTGCGGCGCGCCTGACGATCGCTGCACCAGATCGATCCGCCATTCCGGGCCGCGGGCCCGATGAAGGCGAAACTGCCATGCCGATCCCGCGTCGTCGGCCGAAGCCCGGCGACCGCCCCGGCCGCACTCTCATACTATTCTACTATTTCCAGACTGCGGACTTCGCCGTTCCGTGCTCCCGCCTTTCCATGCGTCGCCTCGGGACCCAGACGGATGAACACAGACACCACGCCGCCGCAACCGCCGGGCGACAGCCCGGTGATCCGCACCATCGCCATGCCGGCCGATACCAACCCGGCCGGCGACATCTTCGGCGGCTGGCTGATGGCGCATATGGACCTCGCGGCCGGCAATGTCGCCACCCGCCGGGTCAAGGGGCGGGCCGCCACCGTCGCGGTGGAAGCCATGACCTTCCTCAGCCCGGTGCTGGTGGGCGACGAGGTGAGCTTCTACGGCACCGTCACCACCACCGGCCGCACCTCGCTGAAGATCCGCATCGAGGCCTGGCGGCGGAAGCGCGAGGGCGAGGAGATGATCAAGGTGACTGAGGCGACCTTCACCTTCGTGGCGATCGACGCCGATCGCCGGCCACGCCCGATCGACCCCGCCTGATCCGCCGACCGCGCGGAAAGACAGGGCTTCGCAGCGGCGCCGTCCGGGTTTATGGTTGCTTAACCAAGATCGGAGCCGCCGGCCTGCGGGAATTGACCGGCGGCGGTTCAGAAGGGCGGTGTACCATGCCTCGGCTCGTCAGCTTCCTCATCCGCCATGCTCTCATCGGTTTCGGGATCGCCGTGCCCTTCGTCGCGGCGCTGGTCTTCTTCGACGTAGCCGGCTTCGGCTGGCTGGCGCTCGGCTCGTCCTCCGGCCTGCTCGCGCTCGGCGTGCTGACCGTCGCCGTAGGCCTCACCTTCGCCAGCCTGCAGATGGGCTTCGCGGTGATGCTGCTCGGCGAGGAGACGACCGGCCGGGGCGGCCGGCTGCAGCCGCGCCTCGTGCCGGTCCGCGTTCCCGTGCGCAGCCGGCGGCGCGGCGGCTTCTGAGTCCACGCCGCTTCCGAGTTCGTCCCAGAGTTTCGCCCGACATCGACGGGCGGCGGATGGCTGCCGCCCGTCGATGCGTTGACGTGCCGGTGCTTGCGTAGCGGAAACTTTGTCCGCATCATTCGGCCGGTTTCTTCGCGACGGCCGGGGCATCTTCATGAAGTTGCTGGTGATCGGCGGCTCCAATTCGGTGATGGCGCCGGGATATGTCGGCCAGGCCTGTACATGGATTAAGGCCAAGACCCGCGCTGCTCCCAAGCTGACCAATCTCAGCGTCGGCGCGAACAACTGCCTGATCGGGCTGGAGAACCTCAAGGAACTCGACGGCTTCGAGGCGGTCGACAAGGTGGTCGTCGAGTTCGCGATCAACGATTTCTCGCTGGCGACCCCGGACGGATTCGAGACCTGGCAATGCGCCTATGAGGGACTGCTGCGTCATATTCTCCTGAGCTGCCCAAGGGCCCAGGTCTTCCATCTCGTGCTCGGGCGCCGGGCCGAGCGCAAGCGGGAGCAGACGGCGCGCATCCGCGACGGCATCCGCGACATCGTCGATTACTACAAGCGCTGTCGCGACGTGCGGCTGCTGGATTTCGACAACAATCTGCGCAGCAGGCTGGACAACGACCAGGCGCGCATCGAGGCGCATCACAGTGACGATGCCCACTACAATTTCGAGAATGGCATTCCGCTGCTGAGCCGCTACCTCGCCCATCATCTGATGAAGGAGCCGCTGCCGGTCTCGGCCCCATGGCCGGCATCGCGCCATGCGGATGCGTTCGACCGGGCCCGGCTCCGGCGGCTCTCCGACATGCCGGCGGGCCTCGATCTGCGGACATTCGCGAATGCGCGCTTCTCAAGGAAGGCGAGCGTGCTGAAGCCGGGCGAGAGGCTGGTCGTCGACCTGCCGGGGCCGATGATCTGCCTGTCGTTCCAGTCGACGGCGGATTCCCGGCCGCTGCTGGTGGAGGAGGACGGGGAAGCGCCGGTTCTGCTGTTCACCGCCAATGCCGAGCTGAAGCAGACGCCGGACAAGTTCCGCATCAAGAACTTCACCTTCGAATGGAAGAAATGGGCGGGCATGGCGCGCAAGGGAGCGCGGAGCGTCGCGCTCACCGCCATCGAGCGGGAGGACGTGCCGCGCTTCGAGCGGTTCCTGGTCAACCGCTACAACATGGTGCCGGGCTGGGGCGAGGGGCAGGGGCCCTATGTCAGCAACCTGATGTACCTGCCGCCCGAGGAGGCGGACGTCGTTGCGGCCGGCGAGCGGGTGGCGGTCGCCTGAACCGCTCAGACCGGGTCGTCGGTCTCGCGGGTGCGTCGGGCGAGCATGAGGCCGGCGAAGCCGAGGATCATCGATACCGACACGATGCCGCCGACCGACAGCGAATCGTGGCCGATGAGGCCGACGAACAGCGTCACCAGGGCACCGACCGCCATCTGGATGAAGCCGTAGAGACTGGAGGCGGTGCCGACCGCGTGCGGGTTGGCGTTCATCGCCAGCGTCGCCGCACCCGGATTGGCGAAGCCGCCGGCAAAGGTCATCAGGAACAGCGGCGCGACCACCGTCACCACCGTGTCCGGCGCGACGACGCGGCCGGCGAGAAAGGCGAGCGCCGCCAGCGTCGCGCCCGCCGTGCCGTACAAAGCGAGCGCGTCGAGGCTCATCCGGCGGGCCGCTTGCCGGGCGGTGAGGGCACCGAGGATCGAGCCGGCGACCACCGCCAGGTAGATGAAGCCGATGCCGAGGCTGGCATGCGGCAGTTCCTCGGCGACGAGGAAGGGCAGCGCGGCATAGAAGGCGTAGGCGGTCACCGTGCAGGCGGCGCCGCACAGCGAATAGCCCATGAAGGCCGGCATGCGCAGCAATTGCCCATAGGCGCGCGCCATGCCGGAGAGGCTGAGCGAGCCGCCGCGATCCGTATTGGTTTCCGGGAAATGCCGGTAGAGCAACAGCAGGATCACGCTGGCGGCGACCAGCAGCACCGCGAACAGCATGCGCCAGCCGAGCAGCAGCGAAAGATAACTGCCCACCAGCGGCGCGACGGCGGAGGACAGCGTGATCGCCGAGGCGAGCACGGCGAGTGCCGCCGCCGCTCCCTGCGGCGAGGAGGTCTCGCGGATGGTGGCGCGGCCGATCACCAGCCCGGCGCAACTGCCCACCGATTGCAGCACCCGCGCCACCAGCAGGGTCGACAGGCTCGGCGCCAGCAGCGCGCCGACGGTGCCGACCAGATAGACGCCGATGCCGCCGAGGATGATCGGCCGGCGGCCGAAGCGGTCCGACAGCGGGCCGTGCACGATCTGGCCGAGGGCGAGGCCAACCAGATAGAGCGTCACGGTGAGCTGGATCTGCGACGGCGTCGCCGACAGCGCGGCCGCCGCCGCCGGCAGCGCCGGTACGAAGACATGCATGCTGAAGGTGCCGACGGCGGTGGTCATCGCCATCAGCAGGAGATTGACCCGCGGACGCGGGGCGACCGGGGCGGCCTGCGGCCCGGCGTGGAGGGGAGCGGCGGGCCTCTCCGGCTCGCGGGGCGGCTCGACGGTGGCGAGGGCGGGGGCGTTCATCGGCCGGATCCGGCGATGCGGCCCGGATCGAGGACGCATGCGACCGCGAGGCGTGTCCGCGAGAAAGGCGATGCCGTGGAGGGGTTCAGCATGAAAGGCTCTTGGCCGGCGGAAGGCTCTTGTGCGGGCCCCGGACGGTAAGCGGCCCCTGATCCGGCATCGCGGAATTCGGCGCTCGTCGCAACCCCCGAGATCGCCGACCCTGCCATGCAGCGTTCACGAAGCTCGGAGGCGAGCGCCGAAACCGGCGCTGGCGCATGTTCTCATGAGAAAGCGGAAAGGACCTCGCGATGAGAACATGCGCCAGCTCATAGAATCCAGCGCGCCTTCTGATCGATCAGGTGATGCCGCCTGATCGGAAAGGGCGCTAGCGGTAGCGCGACAGCGCGAGGTCGGCGGTCTCGATCGCCGGCTTCACCCGGTTGATCAGGTCCGCCAGCACCTTGCCGGAGCCGCAGGACATGGTCCAGCCGAGCGTGCCGTGCCCGCCATTGATGTAGAGGTTGCCGTAGCGGGTCGGGCCGATCACCGGGGTGCCGTCCGGCGTCATCGGCCTGAGGCCGGTCCAGAATGTCGCCCGCTTCTGGTCGCCGGCGCCGCCGAACAGGTCCTCCACCGAATGCTCCAGCGTGGCGCGGCGGGCCGGGGGCAGGTCGAGGTTGAAGCCGGCGATCTCCGCCATGCCGCCGACGCGGATGCGGTCGCCGAGGCGGGTGATCGCGACCTTGTAGGTTTCGTCCATCACGGTGGAGACCGGGGCACGCGCCTCGTTCACGATCGGCACGGTGATGGAGTAACCCTTGACCGGATAGACCGGCAGATCGAGCCCGAGCGGCTTCACCAGCGCCGGGGCGTAGCTGCCGAGCGCCAGCACATAGGTGTCGGCCTCGACGTCGCCGAGGCTGGTCTCCACCGCGACGATGCGCTCGCCCTGATATTTGAGCCGGCGGATGTCGACGCCGAAGCGGAAGGTCACGCCGGCCTGCTCGCAGAGCTTGTGCAGCGCATTGGTAAACTTGAAGCAGTCGCCGGTCTCGTCGCCGGGCAGTTGCAGGCCGCCGACGATCTTGTGCTTCACCGGCGCGAGGCCGGGCTCGGCGGCGACGCAGCCGGCCGGATCGAGCACGTTGAAGGGCACGCCGTCGGCCTTCAGGACTTCGATGTCCTTGCCGATGCCGTCGAGCTGCTTCTGGTCGCGGAAGACCTGCAGCGTGCCCTGCATGCGCTCGTCATAGTGGATGCCGGTCTCGCCGCGGAGTTCCTCGAGGCAGTCGCGGCTGTATTCGGCGATGCGGACCATGCGGCCCTTGTTCACCGCGTAGCGCTCGGAGGTGCAGTTGTGCAGCATCGCCAGCACCCAGCGCCAGGTGGCGGCATCCGTCATCGGCCGGATGATCAGCGGCGCGTGCTTCATGAACAGCCACTTGATCGCCTTTTGCGGAATGCCGGGCGCGGCCCAGGGCGAGGAATAGCCGGGCGACACCTCGCCGGCATTGCCGAAGCTGGTCTCCAGCGCCGGGCCGGTCTGGCGGTCGAGGACCGTGACCTGATGGCCGGACTTGGCAAGGTACCACGCCGTGGTGACGCCGATCACGCCGGCGCCGAGGATGACGATCTTCATGGAAGGCCCCTGTTGTTCTTGCGGCCGTTTGCCGGCCGTCAGCGGTAGATGCAGTGGTAGCGGGCGCCGAGACGGGTCAGGACCTCATAGGCGATGGTGCCGGCCGCCTCGGCGACGTCTTCCAGCGTCTGGTGCGGCCCGACGACCTCGACCAGGCTGCCGAGATGCAAGGAGCCGGCCGGCAGCGCGCCGATGTCGAGAATGATGCTGTCCATCGACACCCGCCCGACGATGGGCAGCCGGACGTCGCCGAAAAAGGCGGCGCCGCGATCCGACAAATGGCGCGGCAGGCCGTCGGCATAGCCGGCGCCGATGGTGGCGAGGCGCATTTCGGTCGGGGCGACGAAGCGCCCGCCATAACCGATGCGCGAGCCGGCCGGCACGGTACGGGTCTGGATCACCGGAACGTCGAGGCGCACCACCGGGGCCATCGGATTGGGCAGGCCGCCGAACGGCGCGCCGCCATAGAGCGCGATGCCGGGACGGGCGAGCGCGCCGGCATAGGCAGTGCCGAGGAAGCTGCCACCGGAATTGGCGAAGCAGGGCGTCGCGGCCGGGAACAGCGCGGCGAGGCGCTCGAAGGCGGCGAGCTGCTCGGCGTTCTGCGCGTTGTCCGGCTCATCGGCGCAGGCGAGATGGCTCATCACATGCAGGATCTCGATGCCGGCGAACCGGGCCGGATCGGCGGCGAGCGCCTCGGCCTCCTGCGGCTCCAGGCCGAGCCGGCACATGCCGCTGTCGAACTGCAGCAAGGCGGGCAGGGTGGCGCCGCGCGCACGGGCGAGCGCCGCCCAATTGTCGATCTGGTCGAGGGAGTTGAGCACCGGCACGATGCCGGCTTCGGCGCAGGCGGCCTCGGCGCCGGGCTGCAGGCCGTTGAGCACATAGAGGCGGGCATCGCCGGCCAGCAGCGGGCGCAGCCGCAGCGCCTCGCCGAGATGGGCGACGAAGAAGTCGCGGCAACCGGCGGCATAGAGCGCCGGGGCGACGCGGGAGGCGCCGAGCCCATAGGCATCGGCCTTGACCACGCCGGCGGCGCGGGCCGGGGCGAGCCGGGCCTGGAGCAGGCGGTAATTCGCCGCCAGCGCCGTGAGATCGATGGTGAGAACCCCGGAAGCGGCATCGACAATCGGCCGCTCGGCAATATCCGCGAACATGCGACACCTCTCTACAGGAATGAGGAAGCGTAGCGCGCCGATCGCGCAATTGCCGGTCATTTCGTGCTTGGAATTTCCGACATTTGGTATTTCATGCACGAATCGATCAAGAAACGGACGATTCCGCCATGTCTGCCCTCGACCCTGTCGACCGTGAGATTCTCCGCCTGCTGCGCCTCAATGCCCGCATGAGCACCGCCAAGATCGCCGAGGAGGTTGGGCTGTCGCCGTCGAGCTGCCTACGGCGCATCAAGCTGATGGAGCATAGCGGGGTGATCCGCGGCTACACCGCGATCGTCGACCACTCGGCGCGCGACCCCGGCATGGCGGTGATCGTCAACATCACGCTGGAGCGGCAGACCGAGGATTATCTCACCCGCTTCGAGACGGCGGTGCGCCGCCATCCCGAGATCCGCGAATGCTACCTGATGACCGGCGGCTCGGATTACCTGCTGCGGGTGGAGGTGGAGAATGCCGGCGAGTTCGAGCGGGTGCATACCGAGATCCTCTCGACCCTGCCCGGCGTGCTGCGTATCCATTCGAGCTTCTCGATCCGCAACGTGATGGCGGCGAAGCGGCGCTGAGCGCGGCACGCCCGGAGGTGGTTTGCCGCGCGGCGGCGAGGGCCTATACCGGCGGCTCCCAGGAAATCTTCCAGGAATACGGATCGCCTCATGCTCACCATCGGATTCGTCGGAACCGGCACGCTCACCGAAGCGGTGGTCACCGGCCTCTTGCAGACTCATGCGGGCCGCTGCCGCATCCTCCTGTCGCCGCGCTCGGAGGCGGTCTCGCGCCGGCTGGCGCAGGCGCATGAGGCGGTGGAGCGCTGCGCGGGCAATGCCGAGGTGGTCGAGCGCAGCGATATCGTCGTGCTCGCGGTGCTGCCCAAGCAGCTGGCCGAGGTGACGGCGGAGCTGGCGTTCCGCCCCGGGCAGCTGGTCGTCAGCTTCATCGCCGGGACACCGATTGAGAGCGTGAAGGCGCTGGTGGCGCCGGCCGAGACGGTGGTGCGGGTGATCCCGCTGCCGCCGATCCGCCTGCGCAGGGGGCCGGTGGTGATTCATCCGGCCAATGGGCGCGTCGAGGAACTGTTCGGTGGGCTGGGCGACCTGATCGTCGTCGACAAGGAGAGCGAGCTGACCTCGATCGGCCATGCCAGCGCGGTGATGTCGTCGCATTACGAATTGCAGAACCGCGTCATCGGCTGGTTGGAGACGCGCGGCCTCCCCGAGGCGACGGCGGCGCTCTATGTGCGCTCGCTGTTCGCGGGCCTCGGCGAATTCGGCCTCGATGCCGCGCGCCGGGGCGAGCCGGTCGATCCGGTGCATCACGAGACCGCCGGCGGGCTCAACGAATGCGGCCGCGCCTATCTCACGCAGCAGGGCTGGTTCGACGAGGTCGGCAACGCGCTCGACGCGATTGAGAAGCACGTCCTGTCGAAGCCGAAGGGCTGAGCGGCCGGGAGATCCCGGCCGCCCGGCGGGCCGGGATCAGATCCCGGCCATGTTGATGTACTTCACCACGACATAGTCCTCGATGCCGTAATGCGAGCCCTCACGGCCGAGGCCGGACTGCTTCACGCCGCCGAACGGCGCGACCTCGTTGGAGATCAGGCCGGTGTTCACGCCGACGATGCCGTATTCCAGCCGCTCGGCCACCCGCCACACCCGGCCGAGGTCGCGGGCGTAGAAATAGCTGGCGAGGCCGAACTCGGTATTGTTGGCGAGCGCGACGACCTCGTCCTCGGTCTCGAAGCGGAACAGCGGCGCCAGCGGGCCGAAGGTCTCCTCGCGCGAGACCGCCATTTCCGGCTTCACGTCGACGAGGATGGTCGGCTCGAAGAACGAATGGCCGAGCGCGTGGCGCTTGCCGCCAAGCGCCACCTTCGCGCCCTTCGACACCGCGTCGGCGATGTGCTCCTCGACCTTCTCCACCGCCTTCTCGTCGATCAGCGGCCCGATGCGCACGCCCTCGCCCATGCCGTCGCCGACCTTCAGCGCCGTGACCGCCTTCACCAGCTTCTCGGCGAAGGCGTCGTAGACCTTGGCGTGGACGTAGAGCCGGTTGGCGCAGACGCAGGTCTGGCCGGCGTTGCGGTACTTGGAGAGGATGGCGCCTTCCACCGCCGCGTCGAGATCGGCGTCCTCGAAGACGATGAACGGAGCGTTGCCGCCGAGCTCCATCGACACCTTCTTGATGGTGGCGGCGGTCTGCTCCATCAGCACCCGGCCGACCTCGGTGGAGCCGGTGAAGGTGAGCTTGCGCACCGTCGGGTTGGAAGTCATCTCGCCGCCGATGGCGCGGGCCGAGCCGGTGATCACCGACAAGACGCCGGCCGGCACGCCGGCGCGCTCGGCCAGCACGGCGAGGGCCAGCGCGGTGAGCGGGGTCTGCGAGGCCGGCTTCACCACCATGGTGCAGCCGGCGGCGAGCGCCGGGCCGGCCTTGCGGGTGATCATCGCCGCCGGGAAGTTCCACGGGGTGATGGCGGCGCAGACGCCGATCGGCTCCTTGGTGACGACGATGCGCTGGCCCTTGGCCGGCGCCGGAATGATGTCGCCATAGATGCGCTTGCCTTCCTCGGCGAACCACTCGACGAACGAGCCGGCATAGGCGATCTCGCCCTTGGCCTCGGCGAGCGGCTTGCCCTGCTCGGCGGTCATGATGGCGCCGAGGTCGTCCTGGTTGGCCATGATCAGCTCGAACCAGCGGCGCAGCACGGCGGCGCGCTCCTTGGCGGTGCGGGAGCGCCATTCCGGCCAGGCGGCGTCGGCCGCGGCGATGGCGGCACGGGTCTCCGCGGCGCCGAAATTCGGCACGGTGCCGACGAGCTCGCCAGTGGCCGGGTTGCGGACCTCGATGGTGCTCTCGGCGCCGATCCAGCTACCGCCCACCAGGCAGTCGTCGCGCAGCAGGCTGGGATCCTTCAGTGTCAGCACGGGAATTCTCCGAATGGCGGCCGCCGGTCGGGCCGGCGCGCCGGACGCACAAGGTCGAAGTAAGGCAGACCTTGTAACGCCGTCCGGCCGCCGGAGGAAAGCCGTCCCGCGCATCGGTGATGGTGGAGGCAGGCGATTTCCGCCTTAGGTTCGCAGGACCTTCCGCATCTCGATGGTTTCGACCGGAGACCCGCATTCCGTACCGGCATAGCGCCGTGTCTCGACCCAGCCGCGCCGCTCGTAGAAGGCACGTGCCCGCGTGTTGAAGTGCCGAACCTCCAGGCGCGCCATGGGGTGGGCGCGTGCGATCCGGCGCTCGGCGGCATCGAGCAGTCGCGTTCCCACGCCGCCGTTCCAGCATGCCGGATCCACATGCAGGGCGTCCACGACATCGTCGGTGGTCTGAACCATGCCGACGAGCGAGCTATCGCCGCTCCGTATCGCGACGGTAAAATCCCGCCACGCCGCCTCGGCATGCGAGCGGGCGGGGTCGAAGGAGGCGAACGCCTGTACGGCTTCGAATGGCAGTTCGGGGGCCCAGGCAACAAGCCAGGAACGTCGCAGCAGGCGAATGAGCGCCGGCACGTCCCCCTCGTCGGCGGGACGAAGTTCGATGGTCGACGATGCTGCCACCGCTGTCTCCCCAACCGGTTGTCTCGCACGCCTTATCGGACGGGCGAGGCCCCGGCCGCAACCGGATGGCGTCGGCTTGCTCCGGGGCCGGGAAGGGCGTTCAGGCGTTCACACCCCCTCGATCCTGCCTCTCGATCAGCCCGGCTGGATGCCGGCGATCCCGCCTCTCGATCAGCCCGGCTGGATGCCGGGCTGGCCCTTGGGGAAGCGGGCGATGACCGCCGGATCGATGTTCAGGTGCTGGGCGACCAGCTCCGGCGGCGCGTGCGCCAACCAGTTCGACAGGTCGATCTCCTGATATTCCGGGGCGCGGAACACCGCCAGCACCTGGATATCCTCGGTGCCGGTGTTCTCGATGTAGTGGCCCTGGCTCCTCGGCACCACGCCGAGGTCGCCGGCCTGGAAGTCGATGGTCTGGGCGCGCGGGCCGGCATTGAACACCGTCATGCGTCCCTTGCCCTTGATCCAGTACTGCCACTCGTCGGCATTGGGGTGCCAGTGCATGCGCCGCAGCGCGCCGGGCTTGATGGTCTCGATCGCCGCGGCGATGGTCTTCGACACCTTGAAGGTGGTGCTGTCGGCGAGGTGGATGCTGCCGCCGGCGCCATCGATCACCGGCGTGGTGCCGGTCAGCGAGAAGGTGAAGGGCTCCGGCGGGGTGCCGCCGGAGGCGACCGCCGCCTGGTCGACGGAAAGCGCCGGCGGCTCCTCGCCCTGGAAGATCCAGAGGTCGTGCAGCGGGATCTTGCCGAACGTCTCCGGCGGCACGCCGAAATTCTGGCCGAGCACCTTGGGCGGGGTGTGGATGAACCAGTCGCTCAGCAGCAGCGTGTTGTATTCCGACTGGTAGGCATCGTCGAAGACGATGACGAATTCGCAGCCCTCCGGTCCCAGCCCCTGCAGCGAGTGCGGGTAGCCGGCCGGGAAGAACCAGATGTCGCCGGCGCCGACATCGCGCACATAGGCGCGGCCTTGCGGGTCGAGCACGGTGATGCGGCAGCTTCCATTGGTCATCAGCGCCCATTCGCCGGCGAGGTGCCAGTGCATCTCGCGGATGCCGCCCGGACCCAGCCGCATGTTGACGCCGGACACTTCCTTTGCCGCCGGGAATTCGGTGGCGGTGGCCTGACGCGCCCACCCGCCGCCCTGCACGCGCTTCGGCATGATGTTGAAGGACGACCACATCATCGGCATGTTGCCGACATCGGTGGGCGGCGGGCTCTGGAAGCTGGGCAGCTGTGCTTCCAGCGCCGGGTTGCGCGGGCCGGGATTGGACAGGGCGCCGGGCGTCGAATTGATCGCGCCCTGCGGCGGCTCGTCGGGATTGCCGAAGCTGGCGGCGTGAGCGCTGCCGGCAGCGAGCGCGGCGCCGCCAACGGCGCCGGCTGCCAGCAGGCTGCGGCGGGACAGGTGTTCCATCGTCTTCTCCTCGCGGATGGATGTCCGGGATCGAAGACAGCATGATCGCGCCGGTGGCCGGCGTCTTTTCCCGACGAATGGCGCCGGCCAGCCTGCCGGTACGGGCGGATCGGCAACGGCGTTGCCGATCCTAGCGGGCCGCGTCAGAACACTTCCGGTATCCGATGGCGGTCATAGGGCGGCTCGACATAGCCCTTCGGCTTCTGGCGCTTGGGCAGCTTGACCGGTTCCCGTTCCAGGGCCTCGTAGGGCACCTGCGACAGGAAATGGGCGATGATGTTGAGCCGGGTACGCTTCTTGTCGTCGGACTGGATCACATGCCACGGCGAAGAGTCGGTGTCGGACGCGGCGAACATCTCGTCGCGGGCCCGCGAATAATCGTACCAGCGGCTATAGGATTCGAGATCCATCGGCGAGAGCTTCCAGATCTTGCGCGGGTCGCGGATGCGCTGCTCGATGCGGCGGGTCTGCTCCTCCTGGCTGACTTCAAGCCAGTATTTGATGAGGATGATGCGGGAATCGGTGATCATCTTCTCGACGCCGCCGATGGTCTCCAGGAAACGGCGCGCCTGCTTGTCGGTGCAGAAGCCCATCACCCGCTCGACGCCGGCGCGGTTGTACCAGCTGCGGTCGAAGATCACGACCTCGCCCGCCGCCGGAAGGTGCGGCAGGTAGCGCTGGGCGTACATTTGCGACTTCTCGCGGTCGCTGGGCGGAGGCAGCGCGACCACGCGGAACACGCGCGGGCTGACGCGCTCGGTGATCGCCTTGATGGTGCCGCCCTTGCCGGCGCCGTCGCGCCCCTCGAACAGGACGCAGACCTTGGCGCCGGTCGCCTTGACCCATTCCTGCATCTTCACCAATTCGGCATGCAGCTTGGCGAGTTCGCGCTCATATTCGGAGCGGGACATCTTGTCGGATATGGCTGGCTTCTCGATGACGGTGTCCATGACACGTTACTCCCTGGAGTTTCTTGGGCAGCCTGCGGCGTAATCTTTCGGCGGACACTCTGCCAAGGTAGCAGAAAACCGGTTTTCGCGGTATCCGCCGATCACCCGCGCGACGGAGAGGGCGACGGCGAAGCTGTCGGAGCCGATGTCGGCGACGGCGTCGGAACAGCAGCCGCTTTCGCCTCCGAACTTCTGAGGCTGAACTGGGCGGCGGCCTCCTCGATGTCGTCGAACATCATGTTCTCGCCGATCCGGTCGATCACACCGGCCCGTTCCAGCAGCGTCATCGGCGTATTGTGCAGTTCCGTGATGCCGAAGGCGACGCCGCGCGCGGCGAGGGTGGCGCGCACCTCGTCGAGCATCCCGGCCGCCGTGCTGTCGAGCTGCACCACGGCGCTGGCGTCGAGCAGCAGCCAGCGCGTATCGGCCGGCAGGGCGTCGATCACCTCCTGCAGACGCGCGCGGACATAGTCGACGTTGAAGAACAGCAGGCTGCCCTGGATCAGGAAGATGGTGAGACCGGGAACCGGCCGTGCGTCCTTGAAGCGGTGCAGCTTGTAGAAGCCGGGACGGCCGGGACGGCGTCCCAGCAGCGCGTCGTGCGGGCGCATCTCCTTGATCAGCACATAGATCAGGGTGGCCGCCACCGCGACGATGACGCCGTTGAGCACGCCGAGGCTGATCGCCCCCCACATGCCGATCAGCGCGAAGGCGAACTCCATGCGGCTGATCCGCCAGAGTTCCCGGAGGCTGCCAAAATCCAGCAGGCCGATCGAGGCGGCGACGAGGATGGCGCCGAGTGCCGGCGAGGGCAGCAGCCGCAGGGCGTCGTTGAGGTACAGCATCACGCTGGCCAGCGCCGCCGCGGCGACGAGGCCGGCCATCTGGCTGCGCCCGCCGACCGAGAGATTGATGGCGGTACGCGAATCCGAGACCGTCACCGGAAAGCCGCTGAACAGGCCGGCGGCGAAATTGGCGCCGCCGAAGCCGATGAGCTCGCGATTGGCATCGACGGGGAACCCCTCGCGGGCGCCGAAGCTGCGGGCGGCGACGAGGCCGGAGCTGAAGCTCACCAGCCACAAGGCGCCAGCTCCCAGCAGCAGGTTCTGCAGCGGCAGGCCGGAGGGCGAGGGCAGCGAAAGCGAGGGCAGGGCCTGCGGCAGCGCGCCGACCACCTTGATGCCGTGCCCTTCGAAATCGAACAGGGCGGAGGCGGCGATGCCGAGCACCACCACCACCAGCGGTCCGGGCACCGGCGATTTCAGCCGTTGCAGCAGCAGGGTCAGCGCCAGCAGGCCGAGGCCGAGCGCCAGCGTCGGCCAGTGGATGTCGTGCCACTGGTGCGCCAGGTCGACCAGCGGCGCGACGAGGCCGTCCGAGGAGACCTTCAGCCCGGTGAGGCGGCTGATCTGCCCGACCATGATGGAAATGGCGATGCCGCCGATGAAGCCGATGAGGATCGGCCGCGACAGGAAGGCGGCGACCGCGCCCAGCCGCAGCGCGCTGGCGACGACGCACATGACGCCGACGATAAGCGCCAGCAGGGCGGCGACGCCGACACGATCCATCGTCGGGCTTTGTGCGACCAGCCCGGCGAGGACGGCGGCGAGCACCGTCATGGTTGCGGCGTCCGGCCCGACGATCAGCCGATGGGACGGGCCGAGCAGCGCGTAGCCGAGCAGCGGAAAGATCGAGGCGTAGACGCCGACTTCCGGCGGCAGGCCGGCAATGGCCGGATAGGCGATGGCGCTCGGAATCGCCACGGCGGCAATGGCGAGGCCGGCCATGGCGTCGCGGCCCAGCCACTGCACCTTGTAGCCCGCAAAGCCCTGTAGAAGAGGAAACCTCGCCGGCATTTCACCCTCACGCATACGCACCGCTTTGCCGGCCCGACAAGGCAGGCAGAAGCATCATCGGCAACTGGGGAGCGTGGAACGATTACCGTCCGGCCGCAAGTCCGTATGTGACGTTAGGGTGACGTCGCACACAGCCTAGCCCTGGCGCGGGTCGCGTGCAGGCTGGTTATGGGCCGCAGATCGATCGCGGCGCGGCTTTCAGGCCGTCGGCCTCAGCTCGCCGGGGCGAGCGCGACCGGGGCGAGGCCGGGCAGGTCCGGGCCGACCGGGACGATGCCGTTCGGGTTCAGCGACTTGATCGAGTAGTAGCCGCGCTTGATGTGGTCGATGTTCACCGTGTCGCGGATGCCGGGCACGTCCAATACCCGCATCATGTAGGCCTGCAGAGACGGGTAATCGACGATGCGCTTCAGGTTGCACTTGAACAGGCCGTGATAGGCGGCGTCGAAGCGCACCAGAGTCACGAACAGGCGGATGTCGGCCTCGGTGAAGCGGGTGCCGAGCAGGAACGGCCCGCCGCCGGCGAGGCGCTGCTCCAGTTCCGCCAGCATGCCGAACACATCGGCGAAGGCTTCCTCATAGGCGATCTGCGTGGTGGCGAAGCCGGCCCGGTAGACGCCGTTGTTGAGGCGCGGATAGATCCGCTCGTTCAGCGCGTCGACGGCCTCGCGCAGATCGGCGGGGTAGAGATCGATGTCCGTGTCCGCCAGCGCGCCGAAGCCGGAATTGAACATGCGCACGATGTCGGCGGATTCGTTGTTGACGATGGTGCCGCGCTCCTTGTCCCACAGCACCGGCACGGTGGCGCGGCCGGTGTAGTGCGGGTCGGCGCGGGTATAGAGCTCGTGCAGATAGGTGGTGCCGTTCACCGCGTCCGGCGTCGCGCCGGGCAGGCTCGACGACGTGCCGAAGCGCCAGCCCTCGTCGGTAAGCGCTGGCTCGACCACCGAGAGCGAGACGACGTCCTCCAGCTTCTTCAGCTTGCGGGCGATCAGCGTGCGCGAGGCCCAGGGGCAGATCAGCGCGACATAGAGGTGATAGCGGCCGGGCGCGGCGGCAGAGCCGCCCTCGCCGGTGGGGCCGGGCGCGCCGTCCGGCGTCACCCAGTTGCGGAAGCCGGACACCTGGCGCACGAAGCCGCCCTTGGCATCCTTGGCCTGGACCGGATGCCAGTCGGCCGTCCATTTTCCGTCGACCAGCATGGCAGCGCTCCTCGGTGTCGGTTCCGGTTGTGTAAGGCAGGAAGCCGCCGGCGGATACCGGCGGCCTCGGGTGGCGGGCGATGTGGTCGCGTCAGCGGGCGGCCGAGGTCGTCGGCTTCAGCGCCAGCGCGCCGTCGCCGCCGAGCGCCACGGCGAGCAGGCCGACGATCCACAGCGCCAGGAATTCCCAGCCGCCATTCGGATTGGTGAAGAAGAAGCCGGCCGGGCCGTGCACGGTGACGATGGCGCCGAGCAGGATCGGGATGACGGCGAGGGCGGCGATGCGCGGCCACAGGCCGAGGATCAGCGCCACGGCGCCGACGATCTCCCAGGCGATGGTGACATAGGCGAGCCAGCCGGGTAGGCCGAGCGAGCCGAAGAAGCCGGCGGTGCCGGCCGGGGTGAACACGAACAGCTTCAGCCCGGCATGGGCCAGGAACAGGATGCCGAGCGCAAGGCGCAGCACGAAGACGGCATAGGGGGCCGTGCGCGTATCGATCATGACAGGATCCTTATCGAGGGAAACGGAATTCGCGGCGATCCTGCTCCTATCGGGCGCGCGTGATTATCCGGCTCGATCGAGAATGTTTCCTTCCGAAATGGAAGGAGTGGCGCGCTACCAGCCGTGGTCCCAGGCCGGCTCGCCGCGAAAGCGGGCGACGAGGAAATCGACCAGCACCCGCACCTTCAGGGCGAGATGCCGTCCCGGCGGATAGAGCGCGAACAGCCCGTGCGGCGGCGGCTCGCTCGCGGCCAGCAGCCGTTGCACTAGGCCGGCGCGCAGATGCGGGCCGGCGATGAAGCTCGGCACATTGGCGATGCCGAGGCCGGCGGTGGCGGCGGCCAGGCAGGCCTCGCCGCTTGAGAAGCGCAGCCGCCCGGCGATCGGCACGTCGAGGATACCGCCGTCAGGGCCGGAGAACCGCCAATTGTGCGGATCGCGGAAATTGGTGTCGACGATGCAGTCGTGGCCGGCGAGGTCCTGCGGACGGAGGGGCGCGCCACGGGCGGCGAGATAGGCCGGGGCGGCCACCAGCACCACGCGGGCGTCGCACAGCTTGCGGGCGACGAGGCTGCTGTCGACCGGCGTGCCGATGCGCACGGCGGCGTCGTAGCCTTCCTCGACGAGGTCGACCACCCGGTCGGTGAAGCCGACATCGAGCCGGATCTCCGGATAGGCGCTGGCGAAATCGAGCAGCGCCGGGGTGAGCTGGATCGAGCCGAACGACATCGGCGCGGTGATGCGCAGCGTGCCCGTCGGCGTGCCCGATGCGTTGCGCACCGCCGCGTCGAGCGCGTCGAACTCCTCCAGCAGCGCCTTGATGCGGTGGTAATAGGCTGCGCCCACCTCGGTCGGCGCCAGCGCCCGGGTGGTGCGCTTGATCAGCTGGATGCCGAGTTCGGCCTCCAGCCGCGACACCAGCTTGGAGGCCTGGCCGCTCGACGTGCCGAGCCGCCGGGCGGCGGCGGCGAAGCTGCCGAGGTCGAGCACCGCCACCAGCATGCGGTCGCAATCCAGCCGTTCCATCGCACCCTTCCATCGTGGCGGTAACGTGGGCCATTCCAGCATGATCGCTGCCGGATTGGAAATTCCGGGCCACGATCCGGGGCTCTCGCCCCCCACTATTGCTGCGGTACCCGTCGGGATAGGTTGGGCGCCACCGGCGACTGGAGCGAGAAAGTCCGTGACGTTTCCTGAAATCGGCCTCGGCGATGTCGAGGCGGCGGCGGCGCGCATCGCCGGCGCGGTGGCGGTAACGCCCTTCGTGCATTCCGAGACGCTGTCGCAGAAGCTCGGCGCCGAGGTGTGGCTGAAGTTCGAGAATTTGCAGTTCACCGCCTCCTTCAAGGAGCGCGGCGCGCTCAACAAGCTCCTGTCGCTGTCGGAGGCCGAGAAGGCGCGCGGGGTGATCGCCGCCTCGGCCGGCAATCATGCGCAGGGCGTCGCCTATCACGCCCGCCGCACCGGGGTGAGCGCCACCATCGTGATGCCGACCACCACGCCCAATCTCAAGGTGGAGCGGGTGCGCGAGCATGGCGCCGCCGTGGTGCTGCACGGCGCCGGCTTCGCCGAGGCCGCCGCCGAGATGGCGCGCCTCGCCCGCGAGGAGGGGCGCACCATCGTCCACCCCTTCGACGATCCCGCCATCATCGCCGGCCAGGGCACGGCGACGCTGGAGATGCTGCGCGCGCAGCCGGCGCTCGACACCCTCGCCGTGCCGATCGGCGGCGGCGGGCTGATAGCCGGCGCCACGGTGGTCGCGCGGGCGCTGCGGCCGGACATGCGGATCGTCGGCGTACAGTCGGAGATCTTTCCCGGCATGGCGCGGGCGGTCGGGTGCTACACGGGCGAGCCGGCGCCGGGCTCCTCGGTGGCCGAGGGCATCGCCGTCGTCGATCCCGGCCAGATCACCCGCGCCATCGTGCGCGACGGCGTCGACGAGATCGCGGTGGTGAGCGAGGACGCCATCGAGGAGGCGATCGCGCTGCTGCTCGGCATCGAGAAGACGCTGTGCGAGGGCGCCGGCGCCGCCGGCATCGCCGCCATGCTGGCGCGACCGGAGCTGTTCGCCGGCCGCCGGGTCGGGGTGATCCTCTCCGGCGGCAACATCGACACGCGCGTGCTGGTGGCGGTGCTCCAGCGCCATCTCACCCGGGCCGGGCGCATGGTGCGCATCCGCGCCGAGCTGCCGGACCATCCTGGCGCGCTCGCCCGGCTCACCGCCGTGGTGGCGGCCGAGGGCGGCAACATCTACGAGCTGCGCCACGAAAGGCTGGCGGCGGCGAGCCGGGCCAAGGAGAGCTCGGTGTCGCTCGATGTCGAGCTGCGCGACCCCTCCGACCTGCCACGACTGCTGGACAAGCTGGCCGCCGAGCAGTTTCGCGTGCGGCGCGACGAGTTCTGACGCCACGGCGCGGGCGCAAGCTTGCCGCGCTCGCCGTGACATCCATCGCGAAGCTGCCGGTGCCCAAGTCGAGCGAGAATCGAGCGGGAATAATGAACGCGCGCGCGCTGAGACAAAGCGCGCCGATGTCGCATCGTCTTATGTGCAAGCCATTCGTTTGACTATTTCGCGTATTCACGAACACGCCTATTGTCGAAAAATGCGCAGGAGGGGCACGAAGCTGCGCAGGTGCGGGGGCCAAGGGGGCGTGGAGGCGTGATGGGCCGGCCGGAAGGCTTGTGGCGGCGAATGCTCATCGCCGGCATCGCGCTGGTGCTGTGCGGCAGCGTGACGCCTGCCGGTGCCACCGATGCCGGTGCCATCAAGCTGCAGATCGTCGGCGGCCTTGCCGGCGTCACCCAGTTCACCAAGCTCGAGAAGCCCTTCTGGGAGAGGGAAATCGTCGAGCGGTCCGGCGGGCGCATCACCGCCACCATCAAGTCGTTCGACGCCGGCGGGTTGCGCGGCCAGGAGATGCTGCAGCTGATGCGCCTGGGCGTGGTGCCGTTCGGCACCGTGCTGCTCAGCATCGCCTCGTCCGACGATCCCGAGCTGAACGCCGTCGACCTGCCGGTGCTCAATCCCGACATGAATGCGCTGCGCCGGACGCTGGGCCTGTTTCGCGAGCATCTGGGTATGGTGCTGCGCACGCGCTACGGTATCGAGTTGCTGGCGGTCTACGCCTATCCGGCACAGGTGCTCTATTGCGACAAGCCGTTCACCGGGCTCGACGATCTTTCCGGCCGCAAGGTGCGGACCTCGTCGATCGCCCAGTTCGAGCTGATGAACGCGCTCGGAGCCGTGCCGGTGGTGGTTCCCTTCGCCGAGATGACCAACGCCCTCGAGGACGGGGTGGTGGACTGCGCCATCACCGGCACGCTCAGCGGTTTCGAGATCGGGCTGCCGGAGGTCACCACCCATGTGCACGCCATGGCGCTCAGCTGGGGGCTCTCCTTCTTCGGCGCCAACCTCACCGCGTGGAAGGCGCTGCCGACGAATGCGCAGACCATCATCCGCACCGGCGTCGCCGATCTCGAGCGGCGCATCTGGCAGCAGGCGGAGGCGGACACGCAGCGCGGCCTCGCCTGCAATACCGGCAAAATCGTCTGCACCACGCCGCTGAAGCGACCGATGACATTGGTTCCGACCTCGGCCGCCGACGAGGACCGCCGCGCCCATCTCCTGCAGGAGGTGGTGCTGCCGCGCTGGATCGAACGCTGCGGCGACGGCTGCGTGAAGGCCTGGAACACCTACATCGCCCCAACCCTCGCCATCGAAGCCAAGGCAAAGTGAACGGTGAACGCTGCAGCCAACGGTAAGCGATGATCTGGCACCGCCTCCAGCTGATCGTCATTGTCGGTACCGCCATCATCCTGGTGGTGATGGCGGTCGGAATGGCGGCGCTGCTCGAACGCGGCGAGCGCGGCGCGCTGGCGGCGGCGGAAACCTCGCTTGCGCGCACGTCGCAGGCGGTCGAGAACGCGCTGAACCGTCAGCTGCTGCAGGTGCATGGCGCGCTGGCCAGCCTGCCGACGCTGTTCGCGGCGGCCAAGGCCTCGCCGGAAACGCCGGAGGTCGCCGGCGACCTGCTGCGGGGCGTCAATTTCCAGACTCTGGCCTATCACGACCTGCTGCTCGTCACGCCCGCCGGCCGGATCCTGGTGTCCGCCCGGGCGCGCAGCAACGGGCGGACACTGCCCTTCGGGGCCGCCGAATTCGGCGCCGGGCCGACGGCGCTGATCGGGCCGGTCCGCAACCGCATCACCGGCGACTGGTCGCTCTACGTCTCCCGCATCGTCGCCGACTGGAAAGACGTCACCCCGGTGGCCGAAGTGCCGCTGCCGACGCTGATGGGACTGCTCGGCGAGACCGGCATCGATCCGCGTATGAGGATCCAGCTGGAGCGGCCGAACGGCCAGCTCATCGCCGCGCTGCCGCATGACGAACTGCGCACTGGCCAGATCGCTCCGGAGGCGCTCGGGACCCGTACGCCAGACGGCCGGGTCTTCGTGACGGCGGGGACCAATGACGAGGGACGGCAGCTCGCCGTGGTCCGCGCCTCGCTCTATGACGACGTGCGGGTGGTGCTCACCGCCGGCCGGGAGGCGATGCTGGAGGACTGGCAGCGCGACCGCGACCGCCTGGTGGTGGCGACCGTGCTGGGAGGGCTGCTGCTCACCGGCTTCTCGGCGTCGCTGCTGGTCGCATTGCGCCAGCGGGAGCGAAGCGACGCCGAGCGCACGCGGGCGGCGACGGTGCTGGTCAACGCCATCGACGCGATGTCGGACGGCTTCGTCATGTGGGACGAGCAGGACCGGCTGGTCACCTGCAACCAGCGCTATCGGGACGTCTATCCGCTGATCGCACCGTTCCTCGCTCCCGGCACGCGCTATGAGGACATCATCCGCAAGGGCGTGGAGGTCGGCCAGTTCCCCGATGTCGGGGGCGATGTGGAGTCGTTCGTCGCCGAGATGGTCGACTGGCACCGCGAAGGCGCCGGCACGATCGAGCGCCGCCTGCCTGACGGCCGCTGGATCCTGGTGCGGGAGCGCCACACCGCCGATGGCGGCATCGTCGGCATCCGCACCGACGTCACCGCACTCAAGACCATGGTGGCCGAGCTGGCCGAGGCCAATCAGCGGGCGAACGAGGCGGCCGAGGAGGCACAGCGGCAGAACGCGGCGCTCACCGAGCGCGAGAGCCGCATCCGCTTCCTCGCCCATCACGACGACCTCACCCATCTGCCGAACCGCGTGCTGTTCCGCGAGCGGGCCGAAGCGGCGCTGCGGGCCGCCGCCGGCCAGGACGTCCGGCTGGCGCTGCTCTATCTCGATCTCGACCGCTTCAAGGACGTCAACGACACGCTCGGCCACCCGGTCGGCGACGCGCTGCTGCGCGCCGCGGCGGAGCGGCTGCGCGGCTGCGTCGGCGATCCCGAGCGGATCGCCCGGCTGGGCGGCGACGAATTCGCGGTCATCAGCTTCGTTCCGGTTCCCTCGCAGGAGGCGGAGGTACTGAGCGCGCGCATCATCGAGGCACTGAGCGCGCCCTACAGCATATTGGGGCACACGATCGCCATCAGCGTCAGCGTCGGCATCGCGCTCGCCGAGGGGGCCGAGATCGACGCCGACGCCCTGCTCAAGCAGGCCGACCTCGCGCTCTACGAGGCGAAGGCGAAGGGGCGGGGCACCTACCGCATCTTCGCACCGGAGATGGACGAGCATCTGCGGTCGCGGCTGGAAATGGAGTCCGACCTGCGCGACGCGCTGGCCGCCCAGCAATTCGAGCTCGTCTACCAGCCGATCTACGAATTGGCGAATGCGCGGCTGCGTGGCTTCGAGGCGCTGCTGCGCTGGACGCATCCGGCGCGTGGCGCCATCAGCCCAGCCCGCTTCATTCCGCTCGCCGAGGAGACCGGGCTGATCGTCGAGATCGGCGCCTGGGTTCTGCGCCGGGCCTGCACCGACGTTATGCGGCTGCCGGGCGAGCTGAAGGTGGCGGTCAACATCTCGCCGGTGCAATTGGCCTTTGGCGACATCGTCGCGACGGTTGGCGAGGTGCTGCGCGAGACCGGGCTCGATCCCAAGCGGCTGGAACTGGAGATCACCGAGACCGCGCTGTTCGCCGACAATCAGCGCAACCTCGATGTGCTCAGGCGGCTACGGGCGCTCGGGGCGCGCATCGTGCTCGACGATTTTGGCACCGGCTATTCCAGCCTCAGCCATCTGCGCCAGTTCCCGCTGGACAAGATCAAGATCGACCGCTCCTTCGTGCAGGAGATGACCTATCGGTCCGACAGCGCCGCCATCGTCGATTCCCTCGCCGCGCTGGCGCTGCGCCTCAACATGACCACGACAGCCGAAGGCATCGAGACCGCCGAGCAGCTGGAGGTGGCCCGGCGGGTGGGCTGCACCGAAGGGCAGGGCTATTTCCTCGGCCATCCGCAGGCGATCGGCTCCGCCTTCACGGCGGCGACGGAATCGTTGCGGCACCTCGCCTGACGAACTGCGTTCAAAAGACTACAAATATAGTAGACAATTGGCTGGGCGTATGTCACCCATGCCGCTCCTTCGGTCGCCGGGCGGTCCACAGACTGGCGAAAGCCGCATCCCGACCCCAGCTGAGGCGTGGAACGCCTTGCCCGCATGCCGGCAGTGAGCTGCCGTGGAGTGACATGATGAGCTTCACCCGGAAGACTTTTCTCGCCCTCGCCATGGCGGTGCTCGTGCCGCTCGCCGCCACCGGCGCCCGGGCCGATGACCTCGCCGCCGTCAAGCAGGCCGGTGCGCTGCGCATCGGCACCGAGGGCACCTACCCGCCGTTCACCTATCACGACGCCGCCGGCAAGCTGGTCGGCTTCGACGTCGAGATCGGGCAGGAGATCGCCAAGCGCCTCGGCGTCAAGGCCGAGTTCCTGGAAGGCAAATGGGACGGGCTGATCGCCGGCCTCGACGCCCGCCGCTACGACGCGGTGATCAACCAGGTCGGCATCACCGAGGCGCGCAAGGCGAAATACGACTTCTCCCAGCCCTATATCGCCTCGAAGGCGGTGCTGATCGTCCGCGACGGCAACGACGCCATCAAGGGCTTCGAGGACCTGAAGGGCAAGCGCGCGGCGCAGTCGCTGACCTCCAATTTCGGCAAGCTCGCCGAGAGCTACGGTGCCAGCCTCGTCGGCACCGACGGCTTCGACCAGTCGATCCAGTTGGTGCTGAGCGGGCGGGCCGACGCCACCCTCAATGACAGCCTGTCCTTCCTCGACTTCAAGAAGCACAAGCCGGACGCGCCGGTGAAGATCGTCGCCGAGCAGAAGGACGCCGACTACTCCGGCGTCATCGTGCGCAAGGGCAATCCCGACCTCGTCGCCGCCATCAACAGGGCGCTGGACGACATCAAGGCGGACGGCACCTATGCCCGCATCTCCGACACCTATTTCGGCGCCGACGTGTCAAAATAGGCTGTCGCCGCCGTCGTGATGCTTCCGGGACCGGCCGCTTGGCCGGTCCTGTCGTATGGGGGAAGGGCTGCCGTGCCGCACTGGCTGCAACTCATGCTCGATTCGCTCGGCCCGCTGCTGTGGGCGGGCCTCGTCTTCACCGTGCCGCTGACGCTGTTGTCCTTCGCCTTCGGCCTGACGCTCGGCTTCCTGACCGCGCTCGCCCGGCTCTACGGACCGCGTCCGCTGGTGGCGGTCGCCCGCTTCTATGTGTGGATCATCCGCGGCACGCCGCTGCTGGTGCAGCTCTTCGTCATCTTCTACGGCCTGCCCAGCGTCGGCATCCTGCTCGATGCCTTCCCGGCGGCGCTCATCGGCTTCACGCTCAATGTCGGCGCCTATTCGTCGGAGATCGTGCGGGCGGTGATCGCCTCCATCCCCAAGGGACAGTGGGAGGCCAGCTATTCCATCGGCATGAACTGGTGGCAGGCGCTGCGGCGCACCGTGCTGCCGCAGGCGGCGCGCACGGCGGTGCCGCCGCTGTCCAACACCTTCATCTCGCTGGTGAAGGACACGTCGCTTGCGGCCGCCGTGACCGTGCCCGAGCTGTTCCAGGCGGCGCAGCGCATCGTCGCCACCACCTATGAGCCGCTGATCATCTATATCGAGGCGGCGCTGATCTATCTGGCGTTGAGTTCGGTACTCTCCGCGTTGCAGGACCGGCTGGAGCGCCGGCTCGCCCGCTCCAGCGGCCTTGTCCCGGAGGGCGCACGATGATCCGCCTCGCCGGTATCGTGAAGAGCTTCGGCGAGCTGCCGGTGCTGAAGGGCGTCGACATCGCGGTCGCCGAGGGCAGCGTGACGGCGCTGATCGGCCCGTCGGGTTCCGGTAAGTCGACGCTGCTGCGCTGCGTCAACCTGCTGGAGGTGCCGGAGGCGGGGGAACTCGTCATCGGCGCCGAGACGGTGCGCTTCACCGGCCGTCCGCTCGACCGCGAGGCGGTGCGGCGGGTGCGTCGCCAGACCGGCATGGTGTTCCAGAACTTCCAGCTGTTCCCGCACCGCACCGCGCTCGGCAACGTGATGGAGAGCCTGCTGGTGGTGCTGAAATGGCCGGAGGCGAAGGCGCGCGCCCGCGCGCTGGAGCTGCTCGACAAGGTCGGGCTGGCGCACCGGGCCGATGCCTGGCCGGCGCAGCTCTCCGGCGGCCAGCAGCAGCGCGTCGCCATCGCCCGTGCGCTCGCCTCCTCGCCGCGCGTGCTGCTGTGCGACGAGCCGACCTCGGCGCTCGACCCCGAATTGTCGCTCGAAGTGGTGGACGTGCTGGCACAGCTCGCCCGCGAGGGCGCCACCATGCTGATCGCCACCCACGATCTGCGCCTCGCCGCGCGGGTGGCGCAGGAGGCGGTGCTGCTCGACGCCGGCGAGGTGGTGGAGAGCGGACCGGCGGCGCAGCTGTTCAGCCGCCCGCGCCAGGAGCGCACCGCCCGCTTCATCGCCACGCTGGGGCATGGGGCGGTGCCGGGCTGAGGCACGCGGGTTCCCCTCGCACGATGACCCTTGCGTATATCCGCCCCGGCTGGCGGCGGGGGTGCCTTTCGTTGCCGACGCCGGATTGACGTCGTCGCGACAGGCGCGCGCGCCGTGCCGGCGGCGCCGGTGTCGCGTAACCGTCACGCAAGTGTCATGCGGCTCGCTTAGCTGTGCCCGGATCGTTTGCATCCGGATCCCTCATGTCCTCAGACACAAGCCCAGCGGTCTCGGTCCGCGGCCTCGGCCTGAGCTATGGCCCGGCGCGGATCCTCCACGAGGTCGGCTTCGACGTGGCGCCGGGCAAGGTGCTGGCGCTGCTCGGGCCTTCCGGCTGCGGCAAGACCACCCTGCTGCAACTGATCGCCGGCCTGCTGGTGCCGAGCGCCGGGCGGATCGAGCTCCTCGGCACGCCGGTCGCCGATGCCGCGCTCGGCCGCTTCGTGCCGCCGGAGGCGCGGGGCCTCGGCATGGTGTTCCAGGACTACGCGTTGTGGCCGCATATGAGCGTGGCGGCCAATGTCGCCTTCCCGCTGGAGATGCGCGGCGTGCCAGCCATCGAGCGGCGCGCGCGGGTGGCGGC
Source organism: Ancylobacter sonchi (assembly GCF_018390695.1). GTDB lineage: Bacteria > Pseudomonadota > Alphaproteobacteria > Rhizobiales > Xanthobacteraceae > Ancylobacter > Ancylobacter sonchi. The sequence continues at coordinate 622,458 of NZ_JAHBGF010000046.1, forward strand.
GGCGCTGGAGCGCGTCGGCCTCGGCGCCATGGCGGAGCGTCGGCCCTCCGACATGTCGGGTGGCCAGCAGCAGAGGGTGGCGCTCGCCCGCGCCATTGTCGCCGAGCCGCAGCTGGTGCTGTTCGACGAGCCGCTGTCCAATCTCGATCCCGAACTGCGTGAGGCGATGGTGGGCGAGATCGGCGCCCTCGTCGCCCAGCTCGGCCTCACCGCCATCTATGTGACGCACGACCGCACCGAGGCCTTCGCCCTCGCCGACGAGGTGGCGGTGATGCGCGGCGGGCGCATCGCCCAGCTCGCCGCGCCGGAGGCGCTGACCGCCGCACCCGCCAGCCCGGAAGTGGCGGAGTTCCTCAATCTCGGCTGCGTGCTGCCGGTGCGCCGCGCCGCCGAGGGCTGGCTGATCGAGGGCACGAGCATGAGCGTCGGCCCCGGCGGGCCGGCGGCGGACACCGCGCGGCTGCTGCTGCCTGGCCGGGCGACGCTGGTCGGCCCGGCGGTCGAAGGGCGCCCGCGCGCCGAGGTGATCCGCAGCCGCTTCCGCGGCGACGGCCATGTGCTGACGCTGCGCCTCTGCGGCACCGAGCTCGACATCCAGATCACCAGCCCGCGCCGCGCCGCCATCGGCGAGATCGTCGGGTTGTTCTGCCCGCCGCAGGATCTGCGCTGGTTCGCCGATCCCATCACCTCATCCCCCACGGCCTCGTCCCCCGGGACGTCTTCCGCCGCCGCCTAGCTCCAGGAGCCGATCATGCGCGTCCTTTCCCTCGCTCTCGCCCTCGGCGTGTCGCTCATCGCGACGACCGCCGCCTTCGCCGACATCACCGTCTATTCCGCCGGCCCCGGCGGGCTGATCGACAAGCTGGCCGCCGGCTACACCGCCAAGACCGGCGTGAAGGTCAACGTGTTCCAGGCGACCACCGGCAAGATCATGGCCCGCATCGAATCCGAGGCCGCCAATCCGGTGGTCGACGTGCTGATCTCCGCCTCGTGGGATACCGCCACCGACTTCGCCAAGCGCGGCTGGCTGGTGAGCTACACCAGCCCGAACGCCGAGAAGGTGCCGGCCTTCCTGAAGAACGATACCGCGGTGGCGCAGGGCATCTCGGCGCTCGGCATCGCCTGGAACCCGGCCTCCGGCACGCCGAAGCCGACCGAGTGGGCCGACCTGACCAAGCCGGAATACAAGGACCTCGTCACCATCCCCGATCCGGCGCAGTCCGGCGCCTCCTTCGAACTGACCGCCGCCTTGCAGGCCAAGGATGGCTGGAAGCTGTTCCAGGGCCTCGCCGCCAACGGTGCCATCGTCGCCGGCGCCAATGCCGAGGCGTTGAACCCGGTGATGCAGGGTGCCAAGGCGGCGGTGTTCGGTGCCGTCGACTACATCTCGCTCGCCGCCAAGGCGAAGGGCGAGTCCATCGACGTGATCTTCCCGGCCTCCGGCACGGTGATCGCGCCGCGCCCGATGATGATCCTCAACTGGTCGAAGCAGCAGGACGACGCCAAGACATTCATCGACTACGTGCTCTCCGACGAGGGCCAGAAGGCGGTGGCGGCGACCTATCTGATGCCGGCCCGCACCGACGTGAAGGCCAACCGGCCGCTGATCTCCGAGCTGAAGATCCTCCCGGTCGATGCCGCCGCCGTCTATGGCAAGCGCGACGCCACGCTGGCCGAATTCGCCAAGGTGTTCGGCAAGTGAGCGACCGGTAGGCAGGCGGGCGCGGGGGTGCGCGCGGCGGCGGCGAAGGCGGGCGGCCACGGCCCGATCGGCTGGATCGCGGGCGCGAGCCTCACGGTGATCGTGGCGGTGCCCTTCGTCTTCATCGTGCTGCAGGCGATCTTCCCCGAACTGGGGCGCGGCTCGTTCGCCGCGCCGCTCCAGCACGTGCCGAAGCTGCTCGCCGACCCGGCGCTGCTGCGCCTCGCCGGCAATACGCTGATCATCGGTCTGGGCGTCGTCGCCGGCTGCACGCTGATCGGCGTGCCGCTGGCGGTGGCGCGGGCGCTGTTCAGGGTGCCGGGCGCGCTGATATGGGACGTCGCCTTCCTGGTGCCGTTCATGATCCCGCCCTACATCGCCACGCTGGGCTGGATCATGACGATGCAGCCGCGCGGCTATCTCCAGCAACTGACCGGAATCAATCTCGGGCCGTTGCTGTTCTCGGTGCCGGGCATGATCCTCATCATGACCCTCAACCTGTTCCCGGTGGTGTATTTCGCGGTGTCGCGCACCATCGAGGCGGTGGGCACCCGCTATGCCGATGTCGGCCGGGTGTTCGGGGCGCGGCCGGCGCGGGCATTCTGGCGCATCACCCTGCCGCTGGCGACGCCGGGGCTGGCGGCGAGCCTGCTCCTGGTGTTCGCGCTCGCCATCGAGGAATACGGCACGCCGGCGGCGCTCGGCACCCGGTTCGGCTTCCAGGTGCTGGTGACCGGCATCGAGGGGCGGATCGCCGACTGGCCGATCGACCTGCCGGGCGCGGCGGTGCTGTCGCTGCTACTGGTGGCGCTGTCGCTGGTGGCCTTCCTGATCCAGCGCCGCATTCTTTCCTCGCGCAATTTCGACACGGTGGGCGGCAAGCCGCAGGCCAAGGACAAGCGGGCGCTGGGCCCGTGGGCGCTGCCGGTGGCGGCCGGCTTCGCACTGGTGTCCCTGCTGGCGACCGGGCTGCCGCTCGCTGCCATCCTCGCCACCGCGCTGTCGAAGACCATTTCCGGCGGGTTGAAACCCTCGAATATGGGCCTGCAGAATTTCGAGGAGGTGCTCGGCAATGCCGGCGGGGCGCTGCAGGCGCTGGCGAATTCGCTGAGCCTCGGCATCGGCACGGCGCTGGTCGCCGGGGCGCTGGGCGCGCTGACCGCCTATGCGGTGGTGAAGGGGCAGGGACGCGGCCGGCCGGTGCTCGACGCGCTCGCCATGCTGCCGAGCGCGCTGCCCGGCGTCGTCGTCGCGGTGGGCATGATCCTCGCCTGGAACCAGCCGGCGCTGCCCTTCACCCCCTACAACACCACCTTCATCCTGCTGCTGGCCTATTGCTGCATCCTGCTGCCGCAGCCGGTGCGCTACGCCACCGCTGCCTTCCAGCAGATCGGCGACAATCTGGAGGCCGCCGCGCGGGTGGCGGGCGCTGGACCCCTCACGGTTTTTCGGCGCATTATGCTACCGCTGATCCTGCCGAGTCTGATCACCTCCATGCTGCTGGTGTTCGCGGTGGCCTCGCGCGAGCTGGTCGCTTCGCTCTTGGTGGCGCCGGTGGGGATGTTGACCATAGCCGGCTTCATCTGGCGGCAGTTCGAGCAGGGATCGGTCGGGCTGGGGATGACCATGAGCTTCATTGCCATCGTGCTGACCACTCTGATCCCGATGCTGCTGATCGCCGCGCTCCGCCGCTTCGCCGGCGCCCACTTCACGGGATTGCACTGATGCGACGCCTCGTTGCCCTGTCGGGATGGGGGGTGAAGGGACCGGCCTGCTTCCTCCTCGAAATGGCAGGGCGGCGAGTGCTGCTCGACCTCGGCGAGGGGCCGGAGGCCGGGCGCCGTCCGCATCTCGGCGGGGTGCCGAAGGTGGACGCGATCCTGGTTTCGCACGGCCATGCCGACCATGTCGGCGCGCTCGACCTCGCGTCGGAGGTCGGTGACCCGCCGGTCTACGCGACCGCGCCGGTGCGGGCGCTGGGCGACGCGCGGCTGAAAGCGGCGCGCGACCTGCCCATTGGCGGTTCCACCGTGATCGCCGGGCTGGAGATCGAGACCGGGCCGGCCGGCCATGCGCCGGGAGCTGTGTGGCTGCGCATCGGCGGGCCGCAGGGCCTGCTCTACACCGGCGACTATTCCGCCGAGAGCGCGCTGTTTCCCTGCGCGCCGCCTCCACCCGCGTCGGCGCTGGTGTGCGACGCCAGCTATGGCGATGCCGAGGAGCCGCTGGACCGGCAGATCCTCGACCTTGTGGAGCGGGCGCGTCGGCGGCCGCTGCTGCTGCCGGCGCCGCCGGCCGGGCGGGCGCTGGAGATGGCGCTGGCCTTCCAGCGCGCCGGGGTGCCGGTGGCGCTGTGCGCCGTCACGCGAGCGGTGGCACGGACGCTGGCGGCGCATCCCGCCGCCGCCGTGCCGGCGCTGCGCGACTGGCCGGCGGAACTGCTGGAGACCACGGCGGAGCTCACCGCCGACAGCCGGCCGGCGGGCGCGATGATCGTCGCCGGGGCGCAGGCCGAACGCGGGCTTTCCGCCGAGCTGACGCAGCGCTTCGCCGCCAGCGGGGAGGCTGACATCGTCTTTACCGGTCATGTCGCCGAGGGCTCGGCGGCCGAGCGCCTGCTGGCATCGGGACAGGCGGTGCTGCGGCGCTGGAACGTCCACCCCAATCGCGACGGCCTGCGGGCGCTGGTGGCGGCGGTGCGGCCCTCGGTGATGCTGCCGGCCTTCCTGCCGCATGCGCGCATGGGCGCGCTGCAGACGCTGTTCCCCGAGCTGCGCATCGTCACCGACCAGCCCGGCTTCTCCTGCGAGTTCAAGCTGGCCGAGGCCTGATCAGCGCGCATCGGCCTCGGCGACGGCGACCCGGCCGGCACGTACTCGGTCGATGCGGTGCCCCTTCAGCGCCAGCACCTCGAACTGCCAGCCACGCCATTCTACCGCCTCTCCGACCGCCGGGAGATGGCCGAAGCGCTCCAGCACGAAGCCGGCCAGCGTCTCGAATTCATCGCCATCCTCGCGCAAATCGTCGAGGCCGAGGGCACGCTCCACCTCGTCGACCGGCATGCGGGCGTCGAGCAGCCAGGAACCGTCCTCCTGCCGCACGGCATAGGGCGTCTCCTCGCCGGCAAGCTCGGGGAGGTCGCCGGCGATGGCGACCAGAATGTCGGTGGGCGTGACGATGCCCTCGAAGGTGCCGTGCTCGTCCACCACCACCGCCATGTGCACCGGCGAGGTCTTGAACTGCTCGAGCAGGCGCAGGATCGGCAGCGTCTCGGCGACGTAGAGCGGCTGGCGCAGCGCCTTCTCGATGTCGAGCGTGCCGTCGGTACGGTGCTGAGCGAGGAGGTCCTTGGCGTGCACGACGCCCAGCACCTCGTCGATCTCCTCCCGGCAGACCGGGAAGCGCGAGCGCCCGCTGCGGCGGATCTCGTCGAGGATGACGGCCGGCGGATCGGCGATGTCCAGCCATACCGTGTCCACCCGCGGCACCATGATGGCGCGTACCGGTCGCTCGGCGAGGGTGAGGACACGCTCGATCATCGCGCTTTCCTCCGGGCTGAAGGCGCCGGCCTCGCCCATGGTCGAGGCGATGACGGCGATCTCGTCGGAGGTCTGCGGTGCGCTCTGTCCGCCGCGCAGCAGGCGCAGCACGGCGCGGGAGGTGCGGTCGCGCAGATCCATGGTGGTCACGCGTTTGCGCACATTGCGCCGGCCGATCTGGTTGGCCGCCTCGATGAGGATGGAGAAGCAGATGGCGGCGTAGAGATAGCCCTTGGGGATGTGGAAGCCGAGGCCTTCGACGATGAGGCTGAAGCCGATCATCAGCAGGAAGCCGAGGCAGAGGATGACCACGGTGGGGTGCCGGCTGACGAAGCTCATCAGCGGCCGGCTCGCCAGCATCATCACGCCGACGGCGACCACTACCGCGATCATCATGATCGACAGCTCGCGCACCATGCCGACCGCGGTGATCACGCTGTCGAGCGAGAACACCGCGTCGAGCACGACGATCTGCACGATTACCTGCCAGAACACCGCATGGACCGGGCTGGAATGCTCGGCCTCGCCGCCGCCCTCCAGCCGCTCGTGCAACTCGGTGGTGCCCTTGAACAGCAGGAACAGGCCGCCGACGATCAGGATGACGTCGCGCCAGGAAATCTCGCTGCCGAGCACGGTGAACAAGGGATAGGTGAGCGTGACGATCCACGACACCGAGGCCAGCAGGGCGAGGCGCATGAACAGCGCCAGCGACAGGCCGAGTATGCGGGCCTTGTCGCGCTGCGCCGGCGGCAGCTTGTCCGCGAGGATGGCGATGAAGACGAGATTGTCGATACCGAGAACGATCTCAAGAACGATCAGCGTCGCCAGGCCAGCCCAGGCGGCGGGATCGGCAATCCATTCGAACAGCATGGTTCCTTTTCCGGACAGGGAATCGATATCGCCCCACAAGGGCATGGCAGCTGCCGCAGCGGGAAGACAAAAGTCTTCACGAATGCGTGGACATCCCGACCCTGCGGCAGGGAGAGACTAACATCGCGGGTGGGCCTGTCTGCAACCCACCGGAGCGGGCAACGCATCGGAGCGGGGACGCGTCGTCAGCGGGGGCGCAGCGGCGCCGGGCGGCCGGTGAGCACCAGCGCGACACCGGCGAGGGCGACCACCGAGCCGGCGATCTGGCGCGGG
>NZ_JAHBGF010000047.1 GCF_018390695.1 Ancylobacter sonchi
TGACCGCCCATTCTTCGTCGGTAAGTTCGTGACGGCGCATCTCTTAGACTCCCGGTTCGGGAGCTTGAATCACGACAAAAACCGCCGCGCAAATTTACGGGGCCACTGCCTAGCATCACCCGCGACAGGTACCATGGCTCATTGTTCGTCTGGTTGATAGCGACGGCCGCCGTCTCCTTCGCCACTTCCTTGGCGATGACGACTGCATCGGCGCCGCCGAGTCAGGAAGCGGTCTGCGCCACCGCCTACTACGTTGCCGCTGGGATGACGAGTGGCAGCGGGGCAGGCACGGCCGTGGCGACCTTCTGGGTCGCGGTCATGATGATCTTCGATGTGGGAGATCAGTCGGCTAGGCTGATTGGCCGGGTGTCGGTCGATCGGGCCCTGGGCAGCGAGTCGTATAGCGCGTGGCGAACTGGTCGGCCTCGGCGGTGCGGTGGTACAAGATCTCGGCGGCCTTGCACCACATCAGGATGGCAGCGCGTATGCGGGCTAGCCTCTCGCCGCCGTTGATGTGCGTCACGAAGGCCGAACAGGAGAAGCCGCTCTGCCCAATGTTATCGCAAAGCGCCCCCAGCGCATCGAACTGGTGATCAGCGAGCGGCACCTTGATGGAGACGCGCTTTGTCACCTCATACTTGACGATGTCGCGCGCAACGATGACATAGACTTCTGCTATGGTAACCGTCGGACCTGAATGACGGATCGGCGCCGGAAGCTGCCGTGTGACCGATGCCGACTGTCCACACACCGACGCTGCCCTTGTAGGCCTTCAGCTTGCGCGCGTCCCGGCCGGCTAGCACGGCGAGCCTAATCGTGCTCATGCTCTGGCGAGCCGGCCCCGGCGTGAGGTCAACGACGTTCCGCGCCGCCAGCGCGGCAGCGAGCGCCATCGCCGTCTTCGGGCCGGGGATGCCGTCCAGACAGTGGCCCGCCGTCAGGAGGAAAGCGACAACCGCTGCTTCCGTCTTCTGCCCCACTGCCCATCGATCGGCCCCGGCGCATTGCCGAGCGCCATCAGCTGCGTTTGCAGCTCAGATGTGTTCATCTTCGTGCTCCAACTGCTTGAAAAACGGGCTTGGTTGGACGAGGTTTTGATAGATAACCTGGGCCGTCGATGCCTCAATTCTCCCAACTCGCAGGTATTGGCGGGCCGGACGCGTGTGATCAGCGCGTCCGGCCACCTGCGGGTCGCGTACGTGATGGCGAGCCTGCCTCTGGCCCGCTTCAGAATGAAAAGTCGCCTTGAATGGTCGCGTGGCAGAGCGCGAACTTCGCAGAGACCTGTTGGCGGGCACCGAGGCCCAACTGGTCTGGCCGGGCATGCGCCCCCTGCCCGGCCTTTGCCTTCAGGGATGGCCTGCAGGCCGCTATGCCCCCGAGCGCATTGGGCACAGGCCCAGGCCGAAATCGGACTAGATCAGACGCAATAAATGTGTAAATTCGAATCGCGCTAATGTTGCGTTACGTGAGTCTGCTCGCAGAAGATGTATAACGCGGTAACCACCCGCGTCGAAGGAGGCCCCGGAATGATAGCGAACGCGACCGAAATCGACGCCGTCATCGAGAAGCTTGAAACGGCGGTAATCGCCGACAAGATGGCCCGGAGCGACGAATTCGGTGTCAAACGGCGTTGGAACGGGCCCCTTGATCGGCGTGCAAAAGGGGCTCTGACTCACTTTTGATGGAGTTGAGCGTCTGGCTGGCATTGGTTCATGTGGAGAAACAATGCCATGGGTCAGCATTTACGGGTCTCGGAGTTGGTGCCGCGCGGGTTT
>NZ_JAHBGF010000005.1 GCF_018390695.1 Ancylobacter sonchi
CGAGTGAACCTCACGCACCGGCCGGCTGGCCAGCACCGCCCTCCCCCGCTCCGGCCCGGCCGGTTGGCGGGTGGTTACCCGATCCGCTTCGCGGTGGCGCGATGGCCGTTGCGTCGGGCGTTCCGCGTTCGGGCGGCGGAGCCAAGGGACGGGCAGGGCCGTGCGAGCGTGCGGCAGATTCGCGATGATCGCGTCGGTGCGCTTCGCGGGTTGGGCCTGCACGCAAAAACCCCGCCGGCATTGCTGCGCAGCGGGGTTTTCGTGAGATTGTGAAGAAGCATGCATGTGCTCGGCAGGCCTGGCAGCGACCTACTCTCCCAGGTCTTGAGACATAGTACCATCGGCGCTGAGGAGTTTAACGGCCGAGTTCGGGATGGGATCGGGTTCAGGCTCCTCGCAATGGCCACCAGGCCGGCGAAGCACACGCATTTGCGAAGCAAGGCTCTTTCGAGCGAACACTCTTTCGAGCATCTGGTCTTTGGATAGCTCACCTTCGATAGATATCGAGGATGAGAACGATCAAGCCAATCGAACGATTAGTACCGGTAAGCTCAATGCATTACTGCACTTACACACCCGGCCTATCAACGTGGTCGTCTTCCACGGTTCTCGAGGGAATACTCGTTTTGAGGTGGGTTTCCCGCTTAGATGCTTTCAGCGGTTATCCCGTCCGTACATAGCCACGCTGCACTGCGGCTGGCGCCACAACAGCTCCACCAGAGGTACGTTCATCCCGGTCCTCTCGTACTAGGGACAAATCCTCTCAATATTCCTACACCCACGGCAGATAGGGACCGAACTGTCTCACGACGTTCTGAACCCAGCTCACGTACCACTTTAATCGGCGAACAGCCGAACCCTTGGGACCTGCTCCAGCCCCAGGATGTGATGAGCCGACATCGAGGTGCCAAACGATGCCGTCGATATGGACTCTTGGGCATCATCAGCCTGTTATCCCCGGCGTACCTTTTATTCGTTGAGCGATGGCCCGTCCACGTGGGACCACCGGATCACTATGGCCGACTTTCGTCTCTGCTCGACTTGTCAGTCTCGCAGTCAGGCGGGCTTATGCCATTGCACTCGACGACCGATTTCCGACCGGTCTGAGCCCACCATCGCGCGCCTCCGTTACTCTTTGGGAGGCGACCGCCCCAGTCAAACTGCCCACCATGCAATGTCCCGGATCCGGATAACGGACCGCGGTTAGACATCCATATCTATAAGGGTGGTATTTCAAGGGTGACTCCACGAGAGCTGGCGCCCTCGCTTCAAAGTCTACCACCTATCCTACACATACCGACACGAATGCCAGTGCAAAGTTGCAGTAAAGGTGCACGGGGTCTTTCCGTCTGACCGCAGGAACCCCGCATCTTCACGGGGAATTCAATTTCACTGAGTCTATGCTGGAGACAGCGGGGAAGTCATTACGCCATTCGTGCAGGTCGGAACTTACCCGACAAGGAATTTCGCTACCTTAGGACCGTTATAGTTACGGCCGCCGTTTACCGGGGCTTCGATTCAAAGCTTGCACCTCTCCTCTTAACCTTCCGGCACCGGGCAGGCGTCAGACCCTATACGTCATCTTGCGATTTCGCAGAGCCCTGTGTTTTTGCTAAACAGTTGCCACCCCCTGGTCTGTGCCCCTCCCACATGGTTGCCCACATGGAAGGCCTCCTTATCCCGAAGTTACGGAGGTAAATTGCCGAGTTCCTTCAGCATAGTTCTCTCAAGCGCCTTGGTATACTCTACCAGTCCACCTGTGTCGGTTTCGGGTACGGGCTATAATGTGGGAGCTATTTCCTGGAACCCCTTCGAAGCCAGAACAGAACCAATTCGTCTGACAACACACGGGATTCGTCACTACCCACAGGCTCAGGAATATTCACCTGATTCCCATCGACTACGCCTTTCGGCCTCGCCTTAGGGGCCGGCTAACCCTGCGCAGATTAGCTTTACGCAGGAACCCTTGGACTTTCGGCGACAGTGTCTCTCACACTGTTTGTCGTTACTCATGTCAGCATTCGCACTTCCGATACCTCCAGAGGCCCTCACGGGTCCTCCTTCGCAGGCTTACGGAACGCTCCGCTACCGCTTGCCCGAAGGCAAACCCTAAGCTTCGGCGCGTGGCTTGAGCCCCGATACATTTTCGGCGCAAGAATCCTAGACCAGTGAGCTGTTACGCTTTCTTTAAAGGATGGCTGCTTCTAAGCCAACCTCCTGGTTGTTTTCGGACTCTCACATCCTTTCACACTTAGCCACGACTTGGGGGCCTTAGCTGTAGGTCAGGGTTGTTTCCCTCTCGACGACGGACGTTAGCACCCGCCGTCTGTCTCCCGCGCAGTACTTCCAGGTATTCGGAGTTTGGTTAGGTTTGGTAAGATGGTAAATCCCCCTAGCCCATCCAGTGCTCTACCCCCTGGAGTATTCACGCGAGGCACTACCTAAATAGTTTTCGCGGAGAACCAGCTATTTCCGAGTTTGGTTGGCCTTTCACCCCTAGCCACAAGTCATCCGAGACTTTTTCAACAGGCACCGGTTCGGTCCTCCAGTGCGTGTTACCGCACCTTCAACCTGCTCATGGCTAGATCACCCGGCTTCGGGTCTAATCCGACGAACTGAACGCCCTGTTCAGACTCGCTTTCGCTGCGCCTACACCTATCGGCTTAAGCTCGCTCGCCAGACTAAGTCGCTGACCCATTATACAAAAGGTACGCAGTCACCCAGGACGAACCTTGGGCTCCTACTGTTTGTAGGCATCCGGTTTCAGGAACTGTTTCACTCCCCTTGTCGGGGTGCTTTTCACCTTTCCCTCACGGTACTTGTTCGCTATCGGTCGCTGAGGAGTACTTAGGCTTGGAGGGTGGTCCCCCCATGTTCAGACAGGATTTCACGTGTCCCGCCTTACTCGAGGATGAATGATTGCATTACGTGTACGGGGCTATCACCCACTGAGGCCCGGCTTTCCTGACCGGTTCCACTTGTCGCTCATTCACCACTGGCCTGATCCGCGTTCGCTCGCCACTACTAACGGAGTCTCTGTTGATGTCCTTTCCTCCGGGTACTTAGATGTTTCAGTTCCCCGGGTTCGCTTCTAACCCCTATGTATTCAGAGCTAGATACCTTCATCTGACAACTGGAATTCCAAAGCTTCACAGCTCAGATTGCTCTGAAGTGAAACTTCAGAGTCCCAGTCGTCGAAGGTGGGTTTCCCCATTCGGAAATTTACGGATCAAAGCTTGTTCGCAGCTCCCCGTAACTTATCGCAGCGTACCACGTCCTTCATCGCCTCTCAGCGCCAAGGCATCCACCGAATGCCCTTAAGACACTTGATCGTTCTCATCTTCGATACCTACCCGAAGTAGGAACTCTGCTCGAACCTCCCTGTGCGGAGAGGTTCGGGGCGAGACGGTTTTGAGAGACCCGTCTCACGGTATCGAAGCTATTCTAAAGACCAGCTTGCTTCGCATCATTCGACGACGGTGCGGTCACGCCCCGACGGCCCTATCCACCGGATCCCAAGGGGACCGATGTTACGACCCGCCACTTGCATGGCAGTTCGAATGATTGCTTTTTCACGATGTCAGACAACACGCTTCGCCGGAGACAACGCTCTCGACGCCGCGAATTCAGGTTTTCATGGACGAGTGGGATACGACCCCGCGCTCGACATCACCCTTGAAGGATGGTGGAGCCAGACGGGATCGAACCGACGACCTCATGCTTGCAAAGCACGCGCTCTCCCAACTGAGCTATGGCCCCGGAAAGATGCAGCTCGCGGCAACGCCGCGCATGATGAGATGGTGGGCCTGGGAGGACTTGAACCTCCGACCTCACGCTTATCAAGCGCGCGCTCTAACCAACTGAGCTACAAGCCCCTAGCCAACAGTCCAGCCAGGATACATCAGCATCCCGACCCAGTGGCCTGGGCTCGTCCATGAAGAAAGAGAAACGAAGACGGCGGCGTCCCGCATGTTGCCGGTCTGACTGACCAGCTATGATCTAAGAGTTCCGATAAGCGTCGCGAGCCGAAGCTCAGGACAATCTTGAAGGAACATCCTTAGAAAGGAGGTGATCCAGCCGCAGGTTCCCCTACGGCTACCTTGTTACGACTTCACCCCAGTCGCTGACCCTACCGTGGTCGCCTGCCTCCCTTGCGGGTTAGCGCAGCGCCTTCGGGTAAAACCAACTCCCATGGTGTGACGGGCGGTGTGTACAAGGCCCGGGAACGTATTCACCGTGGCGTGCTGATCCACGATTACTAGCGATTCCAACTTCATGCACTCGAGTTGCAGAGTGCAATCCGAACTGAGACGGCTTTTGGAGATTTGCTCACCCTCGCGAGTTCGCATCCCACTGTCACCGCCATTGTAGCACGTGTGTAGCCCAGCCCGTAAGGGCCATGAGGACTTGACGTCATCTTCACCTTCCTCGCGGCTTATCACCGGCAGTCCCCCTAGAGTGCCCAACTTAATGATGGCAACTAAGGGCGAAGGTTGCGCTCGTTGCGGGACTTAACCCAACATCTCACGACACGAGCTGACGACAGCCATGCAGCACCTGTGTTCCCGGCTCCGAAGAGAAGAAACCATCTCTGGTAACTGTCCGAGACATGTCAAAGGCTGGTAAGGTTCTGCGCGTTGCTTCGAATTAAACCACATGCTCCACCGCTTGTGCGGGCCCCCGTCAATTCCTTTGAGTTTTAATCTTGCGACCGTACTCCCCAGGCGGGAGGCTTAATGCGTTAGCTGCGCCACTGATGAGCATGCTCACCAACGGCTAGCCTCCATCGTTTACGGCGTGGACTACCAGGGTATCTAATCCTGTTTGCTCCCCACGCTTTCGCACCTCAGCGTCAGTACCGGACCAGTAAGCCGCCTTCGCCACTGGTGTTCTTGCGAATATCTACGAATTTCACCTCTACACTCGCAGTTCCACTTACCTCTTCCGGACTCGAGATTGCCAGTATCAAAGGCAGTTCTGGAGTTGAGCTCCAGGCTTTCACCTCTGACTTAACAATCCGCCTACGTGCGCTTTACGCCCAGTGATTCCGAACAACGCTAGCCCCCTTCGTAT
>NZ_JAHBGF010000006.1 GCF_018390695.1 Ancylobacter sonchi
ACGCTAAGGTCAAGGCGCAACAGGCCGCCGATGCGGCCCGCAAGGCCGGCGCCACCTTCGCGCTGCTCGGCGCGCTCTCCCTGATGATCGGGGCCTTCATCACCTGCGTCGCCGCCGCTCTCGGCGGCCGGCAGCGCGACGACGAGGAAACCGTGTCCCTCAGCGATCGCCGCTGACCGAATGAGCGGCCGGCCCGCAAAGTCCGGCCGCTCTCCACATTCTCGGCAGTCCGCCCCTTGTTATTGTGCAATGCAGCAACGATTTCGCTGCGAGTGCGTTGAAGCACATGGTCGTCCACCCCGGGCGTCCCAACAAGGATGTCTCCATTGAAGACAATGTCGGATATGATTGCCCGTCTCGCTGCTTTTCGCGGGCCACAGGGTGCACATTTGCCCGGGGCCGGCGTACCCGATCGGCTCACCACGTTCTCCGATTTTGGATCGAATCCGGGCAGGTTGAAGTCGCGTTTCTATCTTCCGTCGAACCTTACCAAGGGCGCGCCGCTCGTCGTGGTACTGCATGGCTGCACCCAGAGTGCCGCCGGATACGATCACCATGCCGGCTGGTCGCAACTGGCTGATCGGGCCGGTTTCGCGCTGCTCTTTCCGGAACAACATCACGGCAACAATCCCAACCTGTGCTTCAACTGGTTTCGCCCCGGCGATACGAGGCGCGATGCTGGAGAGGCGCTCTCGATCCGCCAGATGATCGAAGCCATGATCGTTGCCAACGGTCTCGATCGGGACAGGATCTTCGTCACCGGCCTTTCGGCTGGCGGCGCGATGGCCTCGGTCATGCTCGCCACCTATCCCGAGGTCTTCGCCGGCGGCGCCATCATCGCCGGCCTCGCCTATGGCCGTGCGAGCACGGTCCCGGAAGCGTTCGACTGCATGCGCGGCCAGGGCGCGGCCTCCAAAGAGGAGCTGTGGGCGCTTCTGCGTGAGGCCTCCACGCATGCGGGTCCCTGGCCGAGGATCGCCATCTGGCAGGGAACGGCCGATCACACGGTGGCGCCTTCCAATGCCGAGGATATCGCCGCGCAATGGTGTCGCGTCCACCAGCTCGACAACGCGCCGACACGGTCGGAAGTTCTGGGCGTGCGCGCAAAGCACAGTTGGTGCAACGCTGCAGGCGAGGCCGTGATCGAACTGAACACAATCTCCGCCATGGGCCACGGCACACCGCTGGGCGATGGCCTCGGCGTTCCAGGTCCCTATATGCTGGAGGTTGGCATCTCTTCCACCCGGGAGATTGCGCAGTTCTGGGGAATAGCGCAGGCCCGCGAGGAGGCTGTCGCCTGCTCCGCTACGGCCGTTATACAAGGCAAGCTAGTGACACTACCGTCGCCCGCGGAGCGTACGCCCGGCATAAAAAAGGTGGGGCCCGCGATCCATGCGACGGCTTCGCGACGGACGCCGCCGGCATCCGATGAATCCGGCGTAAAGAAAATCATCGAAGACGCGCTGCGCGCCGCAGGACTGATGCGCTGAGGCGGTGCCAGCTGCGGGACAGCAGTGGGCATCCGCCTGTTCAGCTTCCACCACCAAGTCATGGGAGCGGAGCGGGCGTTACGTCGCGGGGACTTCCTCGGTGATCACCTCGAATTTCTGCAGGATGTGCGGTCCGAATGTATGCACCATCGGAACGTCGACCGCATCCCGGCCTCTTGCGACCAGGACGCGGCCGATGCGCGGCATGTTGTGGCGCGCGTCGAAGGTGAACCATTTCCCGCCGAGATAAGCCTCGAACCACGCATTGTAGTCCATTGGGGCGGGATCGCGCGGGACGCCGATATCCCCGAGGAAACCGTTGCAATAGCGCGCGGGAATGTTCATGCAACGGCAGAGCGCGACCGCCAGATGCGTAAAGTCGCGGCAGACGCCCACACGCTCGTTCATCGCCTGGGCCGCCGTACGCGTATTCCGGGCGCACTGATAGTCGAAGCGGATTTGGGCGTTCACATAGTTGCAGATCTGCTGCACCCGGTTCCAGCCCGGGGGATATTTGCCAAACAGCTGCCACGCGGTCGCCGAGAGCTCGTCGACCTCGCAGTATCGGCTGGACAACATATATTCGAGCACTTCGGAGGGTAGCTCGCCTGGAAACACTTCCTGGGCATCGTAATCCGCGGCATCCGCCACGCCGGAATCCCGCACGATCATGTCGTTGGTGAAGGCTGCCCCACCTGGCGGCACGACAAGACGACGGCAACGGTTGCCGAAGCCGTCGGCATATTCGACGCATGGCACGTCCCCGCTATCGGCGAGCGATGTCACCGCGCCATTCGGTCCGCTGACGATGTCGACATCGCGGCTGGGATGTGGATCCAGCAGGAGGATGGCGGGCGTCGGCTGGTGACAGACAACTTCGATCCTATAGCCGCAGCGAATTTCCATGAAGACGTTTCTCGCCTGTGGTGGGGTCGTGAGCAAACCACGTTCGTTGCCGCAATGTTCCATGCTAAAGGTCTGCATGTTCCGAATGCCAAAGGCGGCGCGATGCCTCGGCTTGGAACTTGAAGGCGGGCCTCCGTTCGGCGTCCTGATGCACGGGAGCCCGACATACCGCGTGGGTGACAACCTGAAATACATCGCCACGCAGGAAGCGGGGCCGATCCTATCGTCGCCTCCTCTTTGCCGCAGGAGACGACCGAGACTCGGGATCGCGCGGATAGACCTGCCGGGCCGGGTGCAAGTCATGCCATCGACGGTAATTGCGCGAAGCAGGTACGGCGAGGACACCGGACCCAGTCGGTGTGGTTCCGGCAGAGCGGGCGCCGCTACGACTACAGCGATGTCCCTCCGGAAGACGTATGCGGCCTATCGAGCCGCCATTTCGAAGGGAAGCTATTTCAACCAGTTTATCCGGGACCGATTCCCGTACCGCCGGACAGTGCAGCGCTAGTGGTCGACGTCCTCGTTCAGCGCGGCCAGCCTATTTGCGGTACTCACCGAGGTCGTCAGGCGATGCCTTTGCCGCCGGTGACGCCATAGACTTCGCCGTTGATGAAGCTCGCTTCCTGCGAGGCGAGAAGCACATAGACGGGCGCCAATTCCACAGGCTGCCCCGGACGGCCGAAATCGCTGTCCTTGCCGAAGTTCTCCACCTTCTCGTCGGGCTGGCCGCCGCTCGGCTGCAGCGCTGTCCAGAACGGGCCAGGCGCCACGGCATTGGCGCGGATGCCCTTCTCGATGAGCTGCTTGGCCAGCGCCTTGGTGTAGGCGACGATGCCCGCCTTGGTCGTCGCGTAGTCGAGCAGGATCGGCGAGGGCTGGTACGCCTGGATCGACGCGGTGGTGATGACGGAAGCGCCCGGCGGAAGATGCGGAACGGCTGCCTGTGCGATCCAATGCAGCGCATAGAGATTGGTCTTCATCGTCTTGTCGAAATCGGCCGTCGATAGCTCCTCGACCGCTTCGCGATATTGCTGCCGCGCCGCATTGATCGCCAGGATGTCGAGCCCACCGAGCTGAGCGACGGCCTTGTCGACCAGTTCCCGGCACCAGGCTTCGTCCGTAATATCCCCGGGAAGCGAGACGGCCTTGCGACCTGCAGCCTCGATCAAGGCAATGACCAGTCTCGCGTCGGCCTCTTCGTCCGGAAGATAGGAAATGGCGACATCCGCTCCCTTGCGTGCGAAGGCGATGGCGACCGCCCGCCCTATGCCGGAATCGCCGCCGGTAATGAGCGCCTTGCGCCCTTCCAGCTTGCCGGACCCACGATAGCTCTCCTCGCCATGGTCGGGCACTGGGTCCATCTTGCGAGCGAGGCCCGGCATGGGCTGCGGCTGCTCCGGAAACGGCGGCCCCGGATACTGCGTGCGTGGGTCCTGCAATTTCAGACGATCGGTCATGGTGGCCTCTCCAATTTGATGGGTCGCCGGATGACGGCGCGGGATTAGTCGCCGGTCTGCGCGTTGGCGGAGGCGACGGGCTTGGATTCCGGCGAGCCCTGATGGCGCAGGAAGATTGACAGCACGACGAGCAAGGCGGTCGAGAGGAATTCCGACTGCCAGTTCTGGAAGGACTCAAACCACAACTGCGGATCGAGCAAATAGCTCCCGATCGTCTGGACCTCGCCACCATGGCGGAGCGCGTCGGCATTGGCGGCGACCATGCTGAACCACCAGTGGAACAGGAACGACGCGACGAATAGCAGTGCCAGGGTGAGGCCGAGCGAATGCGCGTAGAGCCACGCCGCCAGCGGATGGCGGGCGCGCCACGGCACCTCGTCGTCGGGCCTGTAAGGTTCATCGGGATCGCGCGATTCCGAGGAGCCGCGCTGGAACAGCATGGCGGTAAGCACGACATAGACCGCCATCTGCAGGAACTCGCTCTCCCAGTTCTCGAAGAGCGAGGACAGGAATTCGCCGCTGTGCACATAGGCCACGAGGCCGAGCGCGGCTTGCCCGTGGTCGACGAGCTCCTTGTTGAAGGAGGCCCGGCCGGTCAGCGCCATGCCGATGACCGAGAAGAGGAACATCGTCCCCAGCGCCAGGGTCAATCCGTTGTCGCGCAGGAATTGTCGCATCGATCGTCGGCCTCCGGGGCCTGATACAGGGGAGGCGGCGCCTTTCAACGCCACCTCGCTCTGTCCTCATTGAAGCGGGTCGAAACCCGCGCTGCCTCGCGCGACCGCTCAGAGTTTCACGGCGGCTTCCCGCGCCCAGAGGCGGAGCTTGCGGCAGCTCTCGATGAACTCTGCCACCGAACTTGCGTCGTCGAGGATCATGAGCCCTTCATCGGCATCGGGCGCGACACCAGCCTTCGCGATGAGCGGAAGGGCCGCCGGAGTGAAGCCGATGAACTTGCAATGCGCAAAGGCATCCGCCACGAAGTCGCGCGCGGCCGCCTCGCCGGTCAGCCGCTCGGCGCCCTCCTCGGAAAGCAGCAGCGCCACGGCGTCGAACAGCACCGAGGGCCCGCCGTCGATCATATGCTTGGCCACGACCTTGGTGCCGTCCGCGGTCTCGACGCCGCCGACCTTGGGCGCGATGACTTCCATCACCGCCCCTTCCTTCTCGATGGCGGCCTGGAGCGCCTTCAGCAGCTCGCCGTCGCAGCCATTGCTCACCAGCACGCCGACCTTGCGGCCTTTGAAGCTTGCCGGACCGTTTTCGATGATGCTGAGCGCGGGAGATGCGGGCAGGTCGTCGCGTGGAGGAACCGCCGCATCGGCGGGCTTCGGCAATTCCTCTATGCCGAGCTTGTCGGCCACCGTGGCGCCGAGCGCCTCGTCGATGTTGAGCAGATGCGCGACCATCCGCTCGCGGATGACTGCCGCCTCGACCTTGCTCAACTCGAAGGTCAGCGCCATGGCGATGTGCTTCTGCTCGGGGACCGTCTGGCTGTTGAAGAACTGCCGCGCCTGGCTGTAGTGGTCGGCGAAGCTCTCGGGCCGCAGCCGCACCTTCGGAGCGTCGATCTCCTCGCGGAACGAGCGGAAGCCGCGGACTGGATCCTCGCGCGGACCCGCGCCGTGTGAATTAGGCTGGTAGTTCGCGCGCCCGACCGGGTTGCGCATCGCCATATGGCCGTCCTGCTGGAAATGCGCGTAGGGGCATTTGGGCGCGTTGATCGGGATATGGGTGAAGTTCGGACTGCCGAGCCGCTTCAGCTGGGTATCGAGATAAGAGAAGTTGCGGCCCTGCAGGAGCGGATCGTTGGAGAAGTCGATGCCGGGCGGCACGTTCTGCGTCATGAACGCGACTTGCTCGGTCTCGGCAAAGAAATTGTCCGGCATGCGGTCCAGCACCAGGCGGCCGACCGGAATGGGCTTGAGGACCTCTTCGGGGATCAGCTTGGTCGGATCGAGCACGTCGAAATCGAAGCTGTCAGCGAATTCCTGGTCGAACAATTGCACGCACAATTCCCATTCCGGGAAATTACCGGACTGGATGGCGTCCCACAGGTCGCGGCGATGAAAGTCCGGATCGGCGCCGTTGATCTTCACCGCCTCGTTCCAGACGACTGACTGCAGGCCGAGCTTCGGCTTCCAGATGAACTTGACGAAGGTGGACTCATCTCTCGCATTGAGGAGCCGGAAGGTGTGGACGCCGAAGCCCTCCATAAACCGGAACGAGCGCGGGATCGCCCGGTCGGACATCACCCACATGATCATGTGCATGGCTTCAGGGGTCAGTGAGATGAAGTCCCAAAAATTATCATGGGCCGAGGCCGCCTGCGGGAAGCCACGATCAGGCTCCGGCTTCACCGAATGGATGATGTCGGGAAACTTGATGGCGTCCTGGATGAAGAACACCGGGATGTTGTTGCCGACGAGGTCCCAATTACCTTCCTTCGTGTAGATCTTCACCGCGAAGCCGCGCACGTCGCGAGCAAGGTCTGCTGAGCCCTCGGAGCCTGCGACGGTGGAGAACCGCACAAAGGCCGGCGTCTTCTCCCCGGCGCGCTGGAACAGATCGGCGCGGGTATATTTGGCGAGTGAGTCATAGGTCTCAAAATAGCCGTGCGCGCCGTAGCCGCGCGCATGGACGACGCGCTCGGGAATGCGCTCATGGTCGAAGTGGAAGATCTTC
>NZ_JAHBGF010000007.1 GCF_018390695.1 Ancylobacter sonchi
GTCGGGCGGCGCGACGTTCACGGCGTACGACCAGATCGACAAGGCGCCGGAAGAGAAGGCGCGCGGCATCACGATCTCGACGGCGCACGTCGAGTACGAGACGACGAACCGCCACTACGCGCACGTCGACTGCCCCGGCCACGCCGACTATGTGAAGAACATGATCACCGGCGCGGCGCAGATGGACGGCGCGATCCTGGTGGTGTCGGCGGCCGACGGCCCGATGCCGCAGACCCGCGAGCACATCCTGCTGGCCCGCCAGGTCGGCGTTCCCGCCCTGGTGGTGTTCCTCAACAAGTGCGACATGGTCGACGACGAGGAACTGCTGGAGCTGGTGGAGCTCGAGGTTCGCGAGCTGCTGTCGAAGTACGACTTCCCGGGCGACGACATCCCGATCATCCGCGGCTCGGCGCTGGTGGCGCTGGAGAACGGCGATCCGAAGCTGGGCAAGGACGCGGTTCTGAAGCTGATGGAGGCGGTCGACGCCTACATCCCGCAGCCGGAGCGCCCGGTTGACCAGCCGTTCCTGATGCCGATCGAAGACGTGTTCTCGATCTCGGGTCGCGGCACGGTGGTGACCGGCCGCGTCGAGCGCGGCATCATCAAGGTCGGCGAGGAAGTCGAGATCGTCGGCATCCGCCCGACGGTGAAGACGACGGTGACCGGCGTCGAGATGTTCCGCAAGCTGCTCGACCAGGGCCAGGCGGGCGACAATGTCGGCATCCTGGTGCGTGGCACCAAGCGCGAGGACGTGGAGCGCGGCCAGGTCGTGTGCAAGCCGGGTTCGGTGAAGCCGCACACCAAGTTCAAGGCCGAGGCGTACATCCTGACGAAGGAAGAGGGCGGCCGCCACACGCCGTTCTTCACCAACTACCGCCCGCAGTTCTACTTCCGCACGACGGACGTGACGGGCATCGTGACGCTGCCGGAAGGCACCGAAATGGTGATGCCCGGCGACAACATCTCGGTCGACG
>NZ_JAHBGF010000008.1 GCF_018390695.1 Ancylobacter sonchi
CTCTTTCAGCACCGAAATGAGCTGCTCTTCGCTGAAAAGGCTGCGCCGCATGGCCCTTCTCCTGATCGAAGACCCAACTTATCCGTGGCAGGAAGTCAGAGCAGCACGTCAGGGACACTTCCTGGCTGCTTGAGGCCGGGCGCTCTGACTCAGCGCGTCCGGCCGTTTTCGGGTCAGAGCAGCATCTCCTCGGGATATTTAGCTTGCGATTCGAGGTAGGCTGTGGCTGCCTTATCTAGTTCATCAACCAAGGTCGATTTTCATGGCTATTAGAAGCAATAAGAACGTTTCTAAAATTCTTAGCGAAGAGGACTTAGCACTTGAAGCACTGGTGAAGGACGTTACGCGCGTTGAGCTCAAGGCGCGCTTCGCTGAGGCGCAGTTGCGCGAATATAAGGCAAGAAGAGAGTACCGCTCTCTGCGCGCTCAGGAACGGACAAAGTAGCTCATCTGACGCAGTTGTGCTTGCCCATACTGTCCGCCCCCCGGCAACGGGTGGCGGATCGGGCCAGCTGTGAGGAACCTATTCTCCGCCCCGAAAGTGGTCCTTTGTGAGGCCGGGATGCCGGGCTTTGAAGATGGCGCAATCGCCTGCTGCCGGTATTGTGAACGCCGGGACCAGGTGCTCAACCCGGCATGCTGTGCCCCCTGGGAACTGGATCGTTTGAGGCTGGAGCTTTCCGTTGGTTTTCCCCGGCGGGGAGAGGAGGGGAGTAGCATGAAGGCATGGCAGTTCGCCGAGGCGCAGACGGCGTTCATCTTGAAGCAGGGTGAGGAAGTCTCGCTGGTTGCGGAGATCTGCGGAAGGCGGGCATCAGCCAGGCAACCTACTTCAACTAGAAGAAGCGCTATGGCGGCCTGCTGCCGGACGAGATGCGGCGGTTGAAGCCACTGGAGGACGAGAACGCGCGGCTGAAGAAGATCGTGGCGGACCTGACGCTGGACCGTGAGATGCTTCAGGATGTCCTCCGCCGAAAGCTCTGAGGCCTGCCCGGAAGCGCACTCTTGTCGACGGGATGTTGGTCGCTTGGGGCGTATCGGTCCGCCTGGCTCTGGGCCATGGACTTCGTCCACGACCAACTCGCCACCAGCCGCAAGATCCGGGTGCTGACCATCGTCGACACCTTCACGCGGTTCTCGCCGGCGGTCGATCCGCGGTTCAGCTACAAGGGGAGGATGTGGTGGCGACGCTCGAGCATATCTGCCGGAGCGTGAGCTATCCGCAAAGCATCAGCTTCGACCAGGGTTCGGAGTTCATCAGCCGCGACCTCGACCTTTGGGCCTACGAGAAGGGCGTCGTGCTCGACTTCTCCCGGCCAGGTAAGCCGACCGGCAACGGCTTCATCAAAAGCTTCAACGGCAAGTTCCAGACGGAGTGCCTGAACGCCTACTGGTTGACGTGCTCCCCATTTTCCTGCCGGTCATAAGTTAGGCCCGGCTGGGTTTTGGTCCTCATGGGACCGGCTTGCGAACATCGACGGCGATAGGCCGCCGAGGCTGGTATGGG
>NZ_JAHBGF010000009.1 GCF_018390695.1 Ancylobacter sonchi
AAAAAAACCAATTCCGTGGACTTTTTGGCTGTTTCAGCCACCATGTCCGGATGGACGATGGATGGCAACTGAGACTCGACATTCTCAAACGGGATGCCGAACAGAAGATACTTGCGCCGTTGCGAATGCATGGGTGGAAGGCAGCAGTCGACCGTGAAGTGAAGCCCGGCGAGTATATCGTCATGTCGGCCGAGCGTGGGGGTAAACGCCTGACTTTTGCGCTGCTCTATTCCTCGGCAACCGACAACAAGGTCTACCAAGCCCTCCAGGCAGAGGTAGATCTGATCATGTTCAACGGTGCGCCCTACCATCTCCAATCGTTCACCCAAGGCATCACAGCGCCCGTTCGCCCGGCCGATGAATTTCCGGTGATCCTTGTACAGTGGAACCGCGAGACATCCGAAGGCAAGTTCGCGCCTGATGAGGAAGCGGTTGCAACACTCGATGAGGGAGAAGAGGGTGACGATCATCGCGTGCTTCTATCGGAAACGCCGATCGAAGCGGTATGGCTGAGGCTTCGTCAGTTCCATAGCGTTCGGCTCGCGCAGGGCATGATCGAGGGCCGTGCCGTCCGGGCCGGGGTGCCGCTTTCATCCGAGGTGCTCAAGGACAAAGCTGAAGGCGTCGCCTTCGCGCTGCGCAACGCGACCGACTATTTCACCGCATCACAGACGCGCAATGTCAGCCAGCGCATCCTCAATCTCTATTACGGGTCGATGGCTTTCGTGTTCGCCGAGATGCTCGCCGCGCCGATGGGTCCTGTGACGCTTGCCGAAATAGAGGACGTCACCAAAAAGGGCCACGGGCTCTACACTATCGATGGTGCGACAACAGACCTGCAGGACATCATCGTCGGAGCCAAGCGGTCGGGGTTCATGCCTTATTGGATGCAGTTCCTTGGAAAAGACACCGCTTGGCTTCCAAAAGATGCAGCCAAGGTGTCCGAGCAAGTGCACGCCCGTCCCGAGGGAAGCTGGGCAACGCTCGAGGAGCTGTTTGCGCGCATTCCCGAGATAGCCGATTTATACATCGACATCTTCAAGAGCCCGGCAGGCTGGCTGCTGCCCAGCCACGACACATCCGCGAACCCGGGCGGTTTCAGCTCGCGCCAACACGAACGCCCTACTCGGACCTATGCAGTCCTTACCGACATGTCGGGACGAATGACACGCAATGATGTCGCTGCATTTCCTGGCCCAATCAGTGAAATTAAGAAGCTCGAATCGAAGGGGCGAGCACGGCGTTTTCGCGCCGCAATTGACCATGCCGGCCTTGACGTCTGGTGGAATGCGCTTCAGGTCCACCGCAGTCCACTTGGGCGCACAGCGCTTATCAAGCCCATTTTTTTAAACGTGAATGAATACCGGGCACTTTGTTTCACGGTGCTCTATGCGTTGTCGATAGTCGTGCGTTATCGGCCCAGCGTTTGGCGCCGGGTGCAGGAAGGTGATCTGGACCATATGCGCGCGCTGATCGAGGCCTTCCTTGCCGTGGTCGAAAGGGTGCTACCCGAGCAATTCCTGCTGAGCGTCACCGACAGCAGGATTTACGTGAAGCAGCCGGGCTCGCTTTTTTGAACAGCAACCGGCAGATCGACTGTCAACTCATCCCCAACCGGTCTGTTAGCAATGACATAAACCCTACCTGCCCGGAAAGCCAAAGCATCACGGGATACCATTTCTGCGTCAATTGACTTTTGAGCGTCGACATTCCACGGCCATGCAAAGCTGGACGGGAAACGCTGCTCAGTTTACCACCTATGGGAAACGCTCAGGCCATTGTTCGCCGGATTTCCCATGCCGACACTGACAACAGATCTCATCGGCCGCGTTAAGCGTCTTCCCCTTAAACCCTCCGCCACGTCGGCCCTAATGCCGCTGTTCGAAGCGATCTCGAACGGCCTACACGCTATCGACGATCGCCACAGGGATAAGGCGAAAGATCACGGTACTGTACTCATCGAGGTGCTCCGTAAGGAGAACGCAAATCCGTCATCACCTGTCACAGGCTTCGTTATCACCGATAACGGCATAGGGCTTAACGACGATAATTATAGGTCATTCTTGCGGCCTGATTCCCAGCACAAGTTCCAGCGGGGCGGCAAAGGTGTAGGCCGCCTAGGCTGGCTCAAGGTCTTTAAGGACATTCACGTAGAAAGCACCTTCGTCGACGTTACGGGCCAGTTGGCCGTGCGATCCTTCGATTTCGTGCTCAGCGACACAGAGCAGGTCGTGCTTCGTCCGGGCGCGCGGGCCTCGGCAACAGGCCCAGGCACGCGCGTTTCTCTCAGGACCTACGACACCCTCTATGGGACGAAATGCCCGTTGGATGCCGTTACCCTTCGTCAGAAGGTCATCGGCCATTTCATGCAGCTCTTTGCGGCCGGCGCAGCTCCATCGATCACGATGGCGGACGGGGTAGATACCGTTGACCTGAAGTCGGCATTCCATGACCTCGTGCGCAACACATCCGAGCAGACTATTCCCGTGCTTCTGACCGACGGTGAGACCATCGAGCTGACGATCAGGCACATACGCGCGGCTAAAGCGATCCGGCCTGACGCCAATAAGAAGGCGTATAATTGGCTGTTCCTCTCGGCGAATGATCGAGCCGTTGAAGAGACCGTCATTGATGACCAGATCGGCCTGAAGGCGCTCGATAGTGACGACGTTTATATCGGATGTGTATCGGGGCCACATCTCGATGCACATGTGAATCAGGAGCGCACCGGGTTCAGCTTCGATGCCGGCGAAAGCCGGGAAATCCGCCGGGCGTTGCAGGCCTCGGTGATGGCTTACCTCGCCACCTATGTCGCTCGCTTAAAAGAGAAAAAGCGTCGTCTTGTACAGCAGGTCATCGCTGAGTACCCGCAGTTCCTCTATCTACAGGGCGAGATGGAGGGCTTCATCAACAAGCTTGCCCCCGGCGTGACTTCGCGCGAGGCGGTCTATGTGGAAATGTGCAGGCATCGCTACCGCCGGACGAACCAAGAAAACAACAAGCTCGAAGAGGTTTCAAAAGCCGGAACCGCGCTGACCAAAGAGGTAGAAAAGAGGGTCGAGCAGTATCAGGCTTTCGTTCAGGAGCAGCAGCGAGGCGTGCTGGCGGAGTATGTCCTTATAAGAAAGTCTGTTATCGATATTCTGGACCGCTATGCCGAGTACCAGGAAGGAACAACGAAACACTACCTGGAAGAGGCGGTTCATAAGCTAATTGTTCCAATGAAGACCGACTCGGCTAGTCTCGAGATCGGTGATCATAATCTCTGGTTAATTGACGATCGCCTCGCGTTCTTCGCACATTTTGCTTCAGATCACCCGCTCAAGAAATACACGGATAATCCATCGTTGGATCGACCCGATGTCGCCTTCTTCTACGATACATGTTTCGCTTGGCGAGAGCAGGAGGCGGCGAATACTGTGGTACTCGTTGAATTCAAAAGGCCATCACGCGACGATTATAACGGCGAGGATAATCCACTTAAGCAGGTGATCAGCTATATCAAGAAGTTCAAGACATCCACTTCACTTAAGGATTCGAAGGGGCGCCAGTTATCTCCGCGGCTGCAGAGTGCCACGTTCCATTGTTATATCGTCGCGGACATAACGGATTCGCTGCGCGAGGCGATTGAAGGGTATCGCTTCCATGAGACGCCGGACGGCCAAGGCCTGGTCGGTTACCTGACCAATCCAGATGCCGTTGTCGAAATTATCTCGTATCCCAAACTGCTAGCGGACGCGAAAATGCGGAACAGCATCTTTTTCCAGAAGCTCGGCATCACCAACGTCGATCCCGGTGCTGCACGCGCCGAGAATGCGATCGAGGATGCTCTCGACGAGGTCGACGCCGAAGTCGATGCGGACGGTGAGGCGGAGCGGCTCCACCTTGCGGCTACCATCGTGTTGGCCACTTAGCTTGAGAGGGCGAACTTTCTTTGGCCAGCCTGTACCGGGGTCGGCCCCACCAAATTACTCTGCCGAGAGGGCAGCAGGTAAACTTCGCCGGCCACATGTCACGGCGGCCAGAGCTTTGACTTTCTCATCCAGAATGTGCCCCCATCAATTTGCGTGCTAGGGCGTGGTCAGCCGGACTTCCTCCGTACCCGTTTCACCGCAAGCTTTAAATAAGACCGGGCCTTCCGTCTAGTCACGGGAGGAGCCCATGCCATAGCATTCGCTGGCGGACGATCGCCATGCTGTCGCCATCCCCGGCATAACGCTCAGCCGCACGCCATGGCGGCATGTCTTTGCCGGTGGGACATGTACCGCCCAGCCAGCTTTGCATCGAACGCCCTTGCGTAATGCAATGATGAAGTGTCATTTTGCCCTTGAATGCGAGTAATGAGGTAACGCACGTAAAACATCGACGGCTCTCCACCGTGATGTTCCTCAAAGCTCACTGGATATTTAAATATGACGACCGCATATTCTATGACGTGTAACACGGTCTGTGATTATACTGATCGAAGTATATCGATATTCGCATCAAAGACATGAAGCCTTAGTTATCGTATTATTAACGATTTACACTAAAATGCATCTAGCTTACGCCGTAAAATTTGGTGTTGAGTTATCGATAAATCCTTAGGCCGATTATCAAGTCCATATGAGAAATGGAATCATGAAATGACTTTGCATCATGAAATAGCGGGAATAGCAAAAGAGAATTCGGCTATCTATGTCGGGAAGCAGACTGTTGAAAACTTATCGCTAGTTGCTATAAGGGATCAGATAAGTCGACTGGTCGGCAACAGAATAAAAGTTGTTTCGGATAACTTTTATTCTACTCTTAGATCAGCGAATACTATACTTGGTGGTGCTATTAAGGATTTAGATTATAAGTTTCACTTACAAGGAACTACTGTATATCTGTCGGCAGTTGGAGGATTGAAGCTAACCGTGGAATACGGTTGTGTGGATGAGCAGACGCAAGCTGACGTAAAACTTGGTGAAATTGAAATGATCGTCAAAGAAATGTCGATTAAAATCGACATTTCACCAAGTACGCTAGTGTGTAATCCGTCTACGGCGACATTCATACCTTCGATCAATCGGGAAGGCAATTTTGATGATATCTTAGACAATGCAAATGTTGATCGAGATTTGGCGGTTAGAGTCGAGGGAACGTTAGCATACAGTTCGATACAGACGATGATTGCATCGATGCTTAGAGACACATATGCGATCAGCTTTATATCCTTATTTCCGGGGATTGTGCTTAAGGGAAATCTTAATATCCATGTCATTGGCGCGCAAAGTACAATTTTGATTGTGCCGAGTGCAGGTATTGCCCGTGCGCCCGGTTCGGTATGTGAGTGTGCGGATGTTGGCGACGGTATAGGTGAGAATAAGCCGGGATCGACAAATGTGACATCCAACGATCTTGGGAACGTGGGAACGATCGAAATTGGAGGGCCCACTGCTCCTAATCCCTCTAGTGTCCCCCTTGGCCGGCGGAGCAGAGGTATTGGCGATACGGGATTCTATTTTCCTAATTTAGTAGCGAAAAAGATAGTTGAGGGCCCGTTTCCTTTGGTTCGCGTTGATCTTTCTCAAGGTGGAACATTGAAATGGAATGCCCACGGTGTGGTAGACTTCAAGTATAATGCAAATTGGTTTGATGATGCATTAGGTGCCACGTTAGTAAGATTGATGAGTTTTCCCGGCGATACAACATTTGCTGGAAATCTAGAAGTAGATTTGGGTAAACTCGGAACCTATAAGGCCTCAGAATTTGTGGCGCATCAGCAACCGGGGCCCTGCGAAATCAAGATCGCGCTTTATCCAGTTTTGCGAGACGGCACAATAGTATTTAAGCCTGTTGTGCAATCCATTGCTATTGCGGATTTCTATGTCCAAATAACATTTATGTCTATTTGGGCATCGTATTTTGGTCCGCTCGGTTCCATAATCGGATTCATTGTAGATATGATTATTGGCCGTATGGTGGCTCACAACATACCTATCGAATTAAGACGCGCGCTAAACAATTATATGTCAAACGCTGCATGGAAGATAATGGACGTTAGCTACTGGGAAAAGCTGAGTCAGCAATCTAAAAGATACACTCCTAACCCGGTTGTTCTCACTGATGTGCTTCCTGATTCTATGCTTATTTCTGCGAAGTTTGATGATTGACGGATAGTATCATGTTTCACTGGTTAGTCGTCTCAATGAGACAGCGAATAGGCGTTCCAGGCTCTGGCTGGACGGATGAATAATCGTCCTCTATTCGGTGAATAACTCAACGTAAGTCCGAGATGGGCGCCGTGTTAAAATGGCGCCCATCAATTCTCATTGCCCGAGTCGGGCGATGCTCGTTAGCGAAGTGGTCGTGGGGGCGATCACTGTATCGCTTGCTAGCTTTATTAGATTATGATAACCTATTTTATCAAAAGTTATTGGAGGGCGTATGGAGGGGATCAGAATCGAGCTGCGTGGGTCCACTGATGACGGCCATCCAAACAACGACAATTTCCAGAATGAGCTCGCGGCCCTTTCCCAAGCCCTCGCTGCGGCGCAGGTTCCACATAGTCAGATTGCCATATCCCTGCATTCGCAGGGAGCGATGGAATTCCTCTCTCCCGAATTGTTCGTCACGGCCGCTCAAGTCGGGGTGCCGGCACTCGCGGCCATTCTCGGCGCATGGGTGCAGGCGCGTTGGGGCCGACGCGTTCGATTGAAAATTGGCGACTTAGAGGTTGAGGCTGGCACGATGGAAGAGGTCGAGCAATTGCTCCGGCTGGCACGTGACCACCAAAAGTCGAGCGGCGGCCATGGCGAGGGCGAAGTATGACGGCGATCTCGATCATTCCGGCGGGTAGTCGCCTTCCTGCGCTCGTTCGTGCTGCCGACGAGCGCACCCGCTTCCGCTTCCTCGAATTTTTCACGGCGCAGATTCGCAATCCGAACACTCGCCGTGCCTATGGCAAGGACGTGTCGCAGTTCTTTGAGTGGTGCCAGGCGCAGGGTGTGCACGAGCTTTCCGAGATCCACACGTTGCACGTCGCCGCCTATGTCGAACTGCTGACCAAGAGCCATGCCGCGCCGACGGTGAAGCGTCATGTCGCGGCGATCCGGCGGCTGTTCGACTGGCTAGTGACCGGGCAGGTGCTTTCTGCCAACCCTGCCCTTTCCGTTCGCCCTCCAAAGCACTCACAACGTAGGGGCAAGACACAGATCCTCGAGTCCGATGAGGCGCGCGTTCTTCTCGATGCTGTCGACACTGACACGCTTATTGGCCTTCGCGATCGAGCGCTGATTTCGCTCATGCTGTTCGCGCTCTCGCGCATAGGCGCCGCGATCACTATGAAGGTCGAGGATGTCTATATGCAGCGGCATCGGCTCTGGGTTCGGCTGCACGAAAAGGGCGGCAAGGTGCATGAGATGCCATGCCATCATACACTTGAGGCTGCACTTCATGCTTGGCTGGACGCGAGCGGGTTGCGGGCAAATCCGAAGGCTGCGCTGTTCCCAAGCTGCCCGGGGCGGATGAAAGCCGATGACTTATCCTGGGTACTAGCAGGTAAGGCAATGACGCAACCTGGTGCTTATCAGATGATGCGCCGGCGCGCTGCTGCAGCTGGGATCTCGGCTATCATTGGCAATCACAGCCTGCGCGGCACCGGAATCACGGCCTACCTTAAGAATGGGGGGACGTTGGAAAAAGCCCGCGACATGGCGAACCATGCGAGCACCACTACCACGCAGCTTTATGATCGTCGCAGTGACGATGTAACCCTCGACGAGGTGGAGAGGATTATCATCTGAAGTGGCAATCAGTAGTCGGGCCAGATGTAATCCGGCGACTCAGCGATAGGGTGACGGATCAGCGTTGTGACTGGGGCTGCTGCAAATCTGATCAGCGAGTTTTGGAGCTGTTTGCTGCGCTAGAAAACATATTTTCCGCTCCATCAAAAGGTCTTGTACTCGAACGTCGCTGCTCCCGCTAATGTGAGGCTGCGGTTTATTCATTTGTTCTCCGAGCTTCACATACTCGCTAGACAAAAAATACAGTAGAGCGATAGCAGAGACGGTAGCTGTGATTACTTCAAGATGGAATGGCGCCCATGATGGGTTACTGTGTAGATTTTGTGCGTATACTGAAGGAACGGAAATTATCGACTTTATGATTGATATTATGAGCGATAAAAATGCGATAATCGCGCCTACTATTCCGAGCGATACGTAAAAAATAAGTCGACCTAAATCGAAGATCGCAATCAATGCTATAAGGGCTGAAATAAATAAAAATGGTGTGACAAGACAGAGCAAAATGTGAGTGCGGCGAGATAAAGAATGGGGCTTCGCCATGCTATCACTCCAAATTACTATTCACTCTTTATTAGAGTCTGTCATGTGTCCACGGGTTTCTATTCGGTGCGCCTTGACATGATTGCGAAGCCTGAGAATACCCCTGAAGGTTTCCGGCGCTCCATATCAATTTACCACTTGCTGAAAACGAATAAGGCCACCAAATTGGTGGCCTCACTCTAGAGCGTCGGGGGTCCGTCACGAACGAAGCGCGCTGCCGACCTAAGTCCCGACGTTTCAATTCAAAATATAAAGGGAGGCAGCCTGTATGTCAAGGAATCTGACTGACCAGGACATACAAGCGATCAAGGCGCTTATCTCAGAGGAGCGCTTGGGGACGTTTCGTTCGATCACCCACAGCGACGACGATGCCATCGAGCTGCACCAGGCGGCCATGATGCTTTCCGCATCGCTCATGTCTGTCACGGGCATGATAGAAATAGCCCTTCGGAATGCGGTTTGCGACCAAATCTCGACCGATTATGGCGTAGCCGACTTTTTGCGGCGTCCCCCCTTAGGGCTCCACTGGCACGCGCTCGAGAAGAAGAAGATCGAAGACGCGGAATCACAGGCACGCCGCGCGGCATACTCAAAGCTCGATAATGCCGGGAAGGAGGCTCTGGACGGGCGAGCGTTTCCGAACGGAGTGCCGCCCAACATCAAACACACCACGCTCGCCAGGAAACGCCAAGCGACGCTCGTGGTCTCCAGTGGACAGGTGGTCTCCCAACTCACGATTTTTTTCTGGAAGCGGCTCTTCTCGGAACAGTATGAGCCGACGCTTTGGAAGCGGTCATTGAAGAAAGTTTTCCCGAATAAGAGATATGAAAGATCCGATATCGCAGAGCATCTCGAAGTACTCTATCAAATCCGAAATAGACTGGCACATCATGAGCTAGTGTATGGTCGGCGCCTCGAACAAATACGAGGAGCAATCGAATTTGTCGCCCATAATATGAAATCGCGCAGACCCGATCCGGAATCGAATTTTGCAAAATTCGTTTTGCCACACCGTGAGCAGCTGGATAGTCAGGTTGCTGTGTTCACTGCGACCTTCAATCGTCTCACCACTCCGCCGAATGAACGACACGACGGGTAAAGCATACAGGCGTAAACTTCAGCACTTTCGACAGTGCATATGAGCCTCGTCACTGCAGGTAACTATGGACCGGCCTTCCAAAAAGCATCACTTCGTTCCCCAGGCCCAGCTTAGGCACTTTGCCGCCGATCCAGAAAGGCGCACGATTTACGTTTTTGCAAAGCGAACCGATCGGTCTTTTCTGACGTCGATCCTCAACGCCGGGTCCGAAAACGACTTCAATACGGTGAGCCAGGGCGACACAAAATGGAACTTCGAGGACCTTTTCCGGGAGGTCGATGCGCGCTCTGCCCGCCTCGTCGCCGAAATCGTCTCCCGGCGCTCGCTGGCTTGGATGACGGCGGACGATCGTATTGCGCTGGCCGATTTCTTCGCGACCCAGATGCTGCGGACGCATTTCAGCAGAACGACACCCAAGTATCTGGCCGGGCAATTGCGGGAGATTGCGCGCCAGGTTGGCTACGATCCCGATGCCGACCCCCACATGGCCTTGCCCTCTGACGCGGCAGTGAGACTTCGGGCGGTCAAGGCATTCCTTGAGCGGCAACGTCACACGGTAGCCCTGCTTGGCCTTCATCCTGCCCTTTATGGGAGCTCCGGCGAGCATCGCTTCATTTCGTCGGATCATCCCGTCAGTCGCATTAATGCCTTTCCCTATGGGGATATCGGGCTCACTTCGCCGGGCGTCATGGTGATGCTGCCGGTTTCACCTGACCTGACGGTCGCGCTGCTTTGCCCGACGATTGTCCAACGCTACGAACTGGCGGCGAGTGCAGATATCGAGCCTGAAAGCAAGGCAAGTATGATCCGCTATCGGGACGGCCTGTGGTCCGGCGACCCGATCGCCATCGAAGGCGACATGGTGCGCTACCTTAACGGTCTCCAGGTCTCGCAAAGCGCCAGCTATCTTTATGCCGACAGCGATGCGTTCGACTTCGCTCGCGAAATTCTGCGGGAGGACGAGGACCTGCGGAGCGTCGAGACGCATTCGGAGCTCGGAGAGATGGGGCATGGGCCTCCACCGCGCCCGGGAATGCCTGCAGGGACACACCTCGTCATCTTTGGTTCCCTCGATCACTGCATGCTGGCGATTGAGGAGATCGACGAGAGCGGCGAAGGCCTGACGGTACGAACCAGGCAGGTCGATCTGCTCGCTCAGGTCGCCGCCGACAGGGGGATGTTGCGGGTCGAGCTATATGTCGATCGGCAGGTTACGCATGGAATGGGCCAAGCGATGGTGGAGCGTTTTGGCGAACCGTCATCCGGCTGGTTTCGGGTGGTCCATCGCGACCCGAGCCTGAGATCGCTCAGCGTTCAGCTCGATGCCAAGCGCCGTTGAGATCGCCCGGAGCGGACAGAGCGCTTCAGGATCCGGTCGAGATCGGCGTAGGTGAAGGCGGGGGCTCGCCCGATGAGGAACGACGGGGCAAAAAAGTCGATCACGTTCTGTCCGGGTTTCAGAGCTTCACGTATCTGGCGCCGGACCTGCTTCAGTTGTTCGCCGGAAGGATTCGCGACGCCATCGCGTTGCAGAACGGCCGTGACCATATGCTCTAGGCGATCCCGCCGCATGCGCCCGCTGCAGTAGCTTCGGATGTATCGCAAGAGCGACTGCAGGAACAAACCCTGGCAGTGAAAAGACTGCATGACGCCGCCCAAGGTCTGCTCGAATGCAGCTGTGACGTTCGATGTTCTGTTCATCTCGCGATAGAAAGCCAACGTTTGCGCTTCGAGGAAGCCGACGCCGATTTCCGCGGGCGGCGCGCAGAAGAGATAGGACGGAACCGGTTGCCTCAGACTGACGTGCCTGTAGAGATGCAAGCCGAAGCACAAAGCGAAGATACAGGTCAGATTGTTGGCCGTCGCAACGTTTAGGGCACGGAGATCCTCGATGATCTCGGCCCAGCCGACACGTTCGCCGCTGGGTGCAAGAAGGAGGCCCTGGGCGGCTGTTCCGTGAGCATCGACATGTAGCACAGGTCTCAATCCCTGCTCGGCTCGTGTCGTCAACTGCCTGAAGAGCTCGCGCAGTTCGCTTCCATCTCGAACCGCATATTCGAACACGGGGAAACCACCCGCGGTAGCGAGGCCTTCAAGGTCTTCTAGGATGCGACGGGTTGGTCCCATCTCGCCTTCCGGCAGCGAGTGGATCCAGACGATCGCGTTGGTCTGCAATGTTTCTGAAATCGTGAGAGCGGTGTCCGAGTAAACTATCATTCCGGCGGGTCTCGCCTTGCTCTCTGAATCTATGGGTTCACACCTAACTATCTCGCAGGCACGAGTTGCGGCGGCAAATGGTACCAGTGCTAGACTGGCAAAGTTGAACAAGAAAAGCATGGGGGGAACATGACGCTTCCGACGCTCGGTCGGCTGACCACCATGAAGGTCACTGATGTCTGGGAGAATGAGCCGCGCGGGTTCACACCATGGCTGGCGCTCCCCGACAATCTTACGCTCCTGTGTGAAATTCTCGGCCTCGACGAGCTGGTGGACGTCAAGCAAGAAGACGCGGTGGGCCGCTATCGCGTCGACATCCTCGCTCGGGATCAGGACGGTGGGACCGTCGTCATAGAGAACCAGTTTGGCCGTACAGACCATGGCCATCTCGGCCAGATCATGACCTACCTCGCCGGCCAGCAAGGGCGTGTCACCGTCATCTGGATCGCCGAACGGTTTAACGAAGAGCATCGAGCGGTCGTCGATTGGCTCAATGCCAATTCCGGCGACGACTACACCTTCTTCGCGGTCGAGGTGGAGGTGTTACGCATCGGTGCGTCCGAGCCTGCCCCGTGGTTTAACGTCGTTGCAAAGCCCAACATCTGGAGTCGCAGCATCCGCGCCGGCTCTAGCGATGCCGAAAGCGCGGAGATTGCATCGCGCCACACGTTGCGCATGTCTTACTGGTCATCATTCGCCGAATATCTGCAAGCCCACAGTTCCGAATTCCGTATCAAGCGCGCGAACA
Source organism: Ancylobacter sonchi (assembly GCF_018390695.1). Taxonomy (GTDB): domain Bacteria; phylum Pseudomonadota; class Alphaproteobacteria; order Rhizobiales; family Xanthobacteraceae; genus Ancylobacter; species Ancylobacter sonchi. The sequence goes on from NZ_JAHBGF010000009.1 coordinate 12,377, forward strand.
AGGACCACTGGTTTTCGTTCGCCTCAGGACGTTCAGGATCCGTTATCTCCGCTACAATCAGCGTCGAGCGGTACAAGCGCATCGGCGTCGAGCTTTACAATCACGGCGACGGCACCAAGGCCATTTTTGATGCGCTGCATGCACAGCGTGACGAGATCGAACGCGAAATAGGCGTCACACTCGAATGGCAAAGGCTGGATGGTCGGAAAGCGACACGCATCGTCCTCTACCGGACCGGCGAGGACCCTTCTGACCCACTTGCATGGCCCCGTCAGCACGCATGGATGCTGGATTACATGGTGAAGTTTCGGCGGACATTCGGCTCGCGCCTCAAAGCCCTGCCATTATCGGGCTTCCGTCAAGCGGACGATGAAGCATGACGATTCGTATTAATCTAGTGTTGAGATCATTGTATTTCGATATGTTGAAAGTTATCTTAACATAATTGTAATAATATTATTCTATACATAAATTGTACGGACGCCATAGCCGCACTCAACTATGCGTCCGTACAACGAAATTACATTCGATTTTTTATGAAGACGCCTGCCGACCCTTTGTTGCATTCACTTGCCCGTTCTCATTCCAAAGAGCCCGGTGCCGGGTCGCGTCCAGATTCATTCGCTGAGCCGAAAAAAGACGACATGCTGCGCGACCTCGATGCGCAGATTGCCGCCATTGCCGAAATGGTGGCCTCGCAGCGTTCGGCGGGAGCCGATGAGGCGAGCCTTGGCAATCTTCGCGGGTTCGCCAACCAGCTTAAGGCATTGCGCGGGCAAGTCGAAACGGCGGCCTCGCCCCAGTTCCTCATGCAGCTTCGTGGACGGATGTCCGCAGCAATGACCGCCGCCGCTGGCGCAGTCATATTAGCGCCGGGTGCGACTGCAGCGTCTGCCGGCAGCGCCGCGCTACGCATGGCGAGCGCTGAAACACAGCGGCTTCTGGGGCGGAACAGCGGCCAGATCTCCGAGCGGTCCGAGGAAATGTCGGACTGGGGCCAGAAATACGGCATCGACCTGACCGAGCACCAGAAGCGTGAAATGGAGCTCAAGCGCCAGGAGCAAGAGCTGCGCGATAAGGGCGACTTCCACGGTGCGCTTGGCATCCACGCCGACCGTCTGCGCCATCAGATCGGCGGTTACAGCACGCTGCTCGACAGCGACAAGCTCTCCGATGCCGATCGCCGCAAGATCGAGGAGCGCAGGAAGCAGGCCGAGGACGATCTTCAGGCCAGTTTGCGTGAGCAGGAACGGCTCGGGAAGGGCAAGGACACTGGCCAGGCCGAGCAACAGGGCAAAGATGATAGGTCGGATGTGAAGGAACTGTATGGCCCCGATGACAAGCGCAGCACATGGGAGTTAGAGCGACGCACCGACTTGAAAGCGGGTCAGGCCTCCGCACGAATGAGCCTGCGCGATGATTCAACGAGTGTCAGTGCCGGACAGGCGGAAGTAGCTACTCAGGGTGTAACAACCGAGGTCAAGAAGGCCATGGGTCAGGCTCTTGGAGCCGCGTTCGAGCTTGGCGCGCCCGATGATGTGAAAGCACAGGCTCGGCTGGCGGCAGCACCCGCCGCCTCCGCGGGCGCCCAGGATTCCTCGCGCACGGCCGATCTCTCGACCAGTGCGAAGCCTGCCCCAACCCTGACGGCCGACACCCACAAACCGCCCGCCGGTCGCGGAACTGCCCCCTGAGACCGAGAGCCAGCAGCTCTCCGCTCAGCGTGCCGGAGTGCCTTTCAAGGCGTTGCGTATCCATAGCGATTTGGCCGCCGATATCCCGACCCAGCCGATCCCGGCTAGGGTGGCGCCGAAAGGGCCCCCGACAGCGGCGCCCGCGAGCATCGCCCCCTTCATCGTGAGGACGCCCGAAGCGGCACCGAACAGCATTGCGCCGGCATCACCTGCGCCCTCGGTCGAGGTTGAGCGGCGCTCGCTTCCGATAGGTTCCATGTACCAGGACATCCATAGGCTCCTTCGCTAAGGTTGATCGGGTATGGCGGACGTGGAGCCTGTGGCGAAGCGTCGGCCGACATTGCCTCCGACGATCAGGCAGGCCTTGGTGGCTGGCAGGGTGCGTCCGTCCAGCGTGATGCTGACAGAGGGAGCGCCGGAGAAGCAGGTACGAATGCCCTCCCGGATTGCGTCCGGGCTGAGCGCGGGAATCTTCTGTGGCTGCGCCTGCCCGACGAAATGTCCGGCGTCATAGGCGAGCTCGGGGCGCAGTTCGAAGGATTTTCCCGTGAGGCCCCGATAGGCCGCCGCCCCCTGCCCGGCCGAAGTGACGATGGCGGCAAGAAGAACGCCTGGTCTTTCGTTCTGCACGGCGGCAATGGTAGCGACACTGTCGACCTGGTGGCCGATGCCCAGTTCCCGCACCACTAGCGACGCATAGAGCCCAGCGGAAAGGGTCCGGATGGCCGCAGCATCGACCGCCGCTGCGCACCATTCCCAAACCTCGGGAAAGCCATTGCCGCGTGCGAGCTGCTTCTGACGCACGATATGCGCACGGCCTTCCGCGCAGGTTTCGCGGGTTTCCTCAAGCGATATGGCATTCATCGACCGGAGGCTGGATAGGGCGTCTTTTCGTGCCTGTGCCTGCTCCGACGGGCTGGCGGCAAGAGAGCCCTGACCGCATGCTGCAACGAGCAGCAGCACGGCGAGCGTGCGAATAGAGCTGTGGTGCCGCATCGCTGTCACCACTGATAGTCATAGGGGGCGCCGCCGGAGACCGCGTCGCGGTTGCGCGACCAGCCCGTCCCGGCTTTTCCCGTCAGCGCCCTCTGGCCCGTCGTCATGTTGACGATGACGAGGATCGCGCCGTTCGGTTTGAGATTGTCGCGCGCCCAGGCCAAGAGCACGTCGATGGATGGGCTCTGTTGAAGGGCCGTGCTCTGCCCTTCCGCTGCTATGCCGTACATGGTCTTTTGCCCTCAAGCTGCCTTGCTCTCGGGTCACGATTCTCCCTCAATGCAACACTTTCCGCAATTTTGTTGCAACTTGTACTTATTAAAGCTTTATCGCGCTCCGGTTTTATTTTGATAAATACACGGGTTTACTTTATGTTACGATTTTTGGAGCGGCGTGCTGCATCAGTATTGCGGATTCTGATGCGGAGTCCGGCAATGCAAAAAGGCTCATGGCATGTCTATGATGAGAAGGGACGGCGCAAATACATTACACCCGCCGAGCGGGTGCGGTTTCTGGCATCGATGCCGGCGGAACCACCCGAGCGCTATGCGTTCTGCATGTTGATGGTCTTCGCAGGATGCCGCATCAGCGAGGCGCTGGCGACGGGGCCCGCCCATGTCGAGCCGGGCCGGGTGCGGTTTCGCACCCTTAAGCGGCGGCGGCTGCATTTCCGCACCGTTCCCGTGCCGCTGTTTGTCACCGACCTCCTGCTTGCCCTGCCCGTCCCGGAATGCGCTGAGCGCTTCTGGACCGTGCATCGCACGACCGCCTATCGCTGGGTGAAGCACGCCATGCGCTATGCCGAGATCGACGGCATACAGGCCTGCCCCAAGGGGCTACGCCATGGCTTCGGGATACGCGCTGCGGTGAAAGGGGTTCCCCCCAATATGACGCAGAAATGGCTCGGCCATGCCCGGCCGGACACGACCGCCATCTATATGGAAGCCTCCGGCGCTGAAGAACGTCAGATAGCCGAGCGGATGTTTTGAAGCCCCGCGCCCTTGCAGTCGCAGAGTTGTTACCCTTCCGGTGGGGCTGCTCTGTGTGCTCATGGCCTCGGCCGTGCTGCTGGTCCATGCGCTGCTCGTACTCGGAAGTGAGCGCCATACCCACCGCTTCCCTCGCCGAAAGAAAGCCCCGTCCCGGACAGATACCCTGCCCCAAAGGGCAAACCCCACAGAAAGCGATAGGTAGTTCATGGATGCAGCGCCGGACAGAAGACAGGCCGAACGAGCCGTAGCCCTCGGGATGCTTGCCGCATTGGGCAAAGCAGGTGACCCGTCAGATAGGCTAGTCGCGCGGCTATTCCTTAAAGCGGCCGTGGAGTTCATCGGCAAAGAGGCGGCGCTGGCAGAGATAGAATTATTGGGCGACATATAGGGCTTCTCGTGCAGCGTGGGTGCTCTGTGTCGATGTTCGTTGACGTTGCCCCCTATTTGCCCTCGTTCATAACTGGACTCTGTTCTCGATGTGGTCCGTTCTGGACCGGGTTGCAAACTCGTTGGGGGTGAGGCCGCCAAGGCTCGTGTGCGGCCGGTGGGCATTGTAGTCCATCCTCCATTCTTCGATAAGCCTGCGAGCGGTCGGCAGGTTACGGAACATGTGCTCGTTGAGACATTCGTCCCGGAAGCGACCATTCAGGCTCTCGACGAACCCGTTCTGCATCGGCTTGCCTGGCGCAATGTAGTGCCACTCGACCTAGCTATCCTCCTGCCATTGCAGGATTGCCCGCGATGTCAGCTCGGTGCCGTTGTCGCTGACGACCATGAGCGGCCGGCCGCGAAGGGCGATGAGAGCATAGAGTTCGCGGGCGACCCGCTGGCCGGAGAGCGAGGTGTCGACGACGAGCGCCAGGCACTCTCGCGTAAAGTCGTCGACGATGACCAGCACGCGGAAGCGCCGGCCATCGACGAGCTGGTCCGCGACAAAGTCGAGGCTCCAGCGCTGGTTCGGCCCCTGCGGCAGGGCCATCGGCGCCCGCGTTCCGAGCGCGCGCTTGCGCCCGCCACGCCGTCGCACCGTCAGTCGCTCTTCACGATAGAGCCGGAACAGCTTCTTATGGTTCAGCTCGACGCCGTCCCGCCGCAGCAGGATGTGCAGGCGCCTGTAGCCGAACCGCCGCCGTTGACCCGCCAGGGTCTTCAGGCGCGCCCGGATCATCACGTCGTCGGTGCGCCGGGAGGCATAGCGATAAGTCTTCGGATCGAGCCCGATCAGGCCGCACGCCCGGCGCTGCGAGTAGCTCTTCTCTTCGATGGCCCAGGTCACGAATGCTCTCCGCGACCCGGGCTTCAGAAGTTTTTTCCGAGCGCCTCGCGCAGCGTCGCGACGTCGAGCATCGACTCCGCCAGCAGCTTCTTGAGCTTGCGGTTCTCGTCGTCCAACGCCTTCAGCCGACGGGCGTCGGACACCTCCATCCCGCCATAGCGACTGCGCCAATTGTAGAAGGTGGCGTCGCTGATCCCGTGCTTGCGGCAGATATCCGCCACCGCGACCCCCGCCTGATGCTCCTTCAGGACTGCGATGATCTGCTCTTCGCTGAACCGGCTCTTCTTCATCTCCGTCTCCTTCCAACGGAGTCCAATTCAAACCGAGGGCGCTTCAGGGGGCAACGTCAACGTCCATCTGCGTCACCTTCGATGCCCGCTCCGGCGTGCTGCAAGGCACGATGCTGTCCTATCCGCAGCTCGTCGCCGTCGATTATGTCGATGACCATACCATCCTGCTCGATTTCGGGATGCGCCACGTGCGCATCGATGGCGAGCGGCTGGCGGAGCTGATACAGCGACTACATTCCGCCAGCGTCAGCGTCATCCAAGCATGGTCGCCCAAAATTTGGGGCAAGATTGAACCCGAAGACGTGCTCATTGTGCGCCGTATCACGCATCTGTGGCTCAGACAGGGGCATTGACGACGAAGTCAGCTTCCCAGCTTGGAATCGCAAATGGTTCATAAACGGACGGTGCCACTAAGAAGTAGACGGAAGCTGCATAAGGCGCTGGTCTCGGCTACGTTGTATTCTGACGTCCGATCATCAGTCGTTGTGCAGTTTGGCGTGATAGGTGAGCTTTTTTTGTGAGTGTAGATACGACCCGATGCTGGTTTTCCGTCGTCCAGTTTATTGTCAATTCCCCATAGCTCGACAGGGTTGATAGCTCCATACACGGGATAGAAAGTCATCGAGGGATCGTCTCGACCGAACGTCAGAACATTCGCGTTTACAACAATATTCGGAAAACTATTGGCGGAATTACTCACCGTTTCATAGCCAACGGCATATCCCGCGTTCGGGATTCGGGAGTACGGTGCATTAACGCCTAGGACGACATCTCCCGGGCCGACAGGGCCTGCCACACCTGAATAGGTGCCCTCAATGAGATTCGCGTTCGCTAAGTGCCGCCAGAACCGATGACGCTCGCTAAACTGAGGGATTGTACTCCCACCTAGCATTCCATCACCATCCCCGTTGCAAGTTGCAGTACCGACTCCGACCACGTCGAAGCAGTCAGAGCCAAGTCCGTCGCCGCCATCCGCCGCTCCCCAGAATTTCGTGGCATGCGTGATGTCTCCCGGGATACCTAGGTAGCGGTCTTGGAATGTCATGACTGCGGTATGATAGCGTGAGATGTCTGTGCTGATTGACCTGACCTCTGCAGCACGAATCAAGGACTGCCCAGCCAGAATACCCCCTGTCAGCAGGCCAAGGATGACGAGAACTATACTCAGCTCAACAAGTGAAAAGCCGTGTTTCATAAAATATAATTTCGCAAAATCAAAACGCTTTAGAAAATTCAATAGCACAGATTTTACTTTTCGTTAATAATAGGTATTCTGCATCAAAATTTGTGTTTGATATAGCTGATGTACATTCTGAATAGCGTATCGCCAATACCCGACCTCGCCCCGGCTTACCATCATCCAGTTTCAAGTCGATATTCCAGACCTCTTCTGGAAAAAACAATCCGTTTACAGGTGAGCCATTGCTTGACAATGCACCTATCTGTAGTGTGTTGCCGTGATCTGTATTAAAGAATAAGCTAGTTTCTGTTGGATCTAGATTATCTCGTAATGCAGAAAACCAGAACCCATTGCCAATTCGAGAGCGGGGAGCATTGTTCTCGTCGGACTTTAACACTCCCGAAGCGCCGGAAATTCCATTATATGCACCTTCTATAAGCCCGGCAGAGGCTAGTTGCCTCCAGAATTGAAAGAACTCATTTGGAGAGCTTGCCGGAGCGGTATGCTGCGCTACGAGGCCATTACCATTGCCATCGCAAACACCCGTTGTGGTATTCACAGCACTTCCGGAATTGCTGATACAATCTGCCGAACTCGTCTGACGCCCCCAGAACCGTGTAGCGTCGCGAAAGTCTCCTGGTACAGCCAAATACTTGTCACGAAACGTTTGAGTCGACGTTACCCATCGTTGATACTCTGTTGTGACGGCACGCAGCTCGGCGGCCCTTATCAGGCTTTGTCCGGCCAATATTCCGCCGGTAAGTAGGCCGAGAATAACCAGAACAATACTTAGTTCTACCAGTGAAAAACCGCGTTTCATGTACAAAAATCATACACAGTTTGAGTTAAAAATCTATCTATTGTTAATGTCGATTGTAATCATATGAACTAATTAAATCTAAGCTCGCCAACATTTACATCGCTGGTCCATAGGTCGGCGTATGATAATTTTTAGTCCGTTGTGTTCACGCGCTTCATTTGCGGCCGGGGGATGTTGACGGTGCTCTAGCGTTGTTCTCCTCCAGCGTCGCATTAGAGGCATCGATTTTAGTGGACGGTGCAATCCCTATTGCCGGCTCGACCACCTGTTCGCCGTCCACCCACCATTCTTTGCTGCCATTAGCCCATTCAACGGCTGGCCCATCCTCCCGGTGAAGCTGGCCGTTGCGGTACCAAGCCTTGGTTCCATCCGTCCCTATTAATGCGGGGGCATCCTCTCGATGAATCACGCCATTGACATACCAGCTCTTGCTTCCGTCCGGGTATTCAATTGCCGGTCCGTCATCCCGATGGAGAACGCCGCGGCGACGCCATTCTTTATGCCCATTGGGTCGTTCGATCGCAGGGCCGTCGTTGCGATGGAGTTGTCCTTCCCTGATCCAGTCCCGGCTTCCGTCTGCCAGTTCAATGGCAGGCCCATCTTCTCGGTGGAGCTGGCCGTCGCGGTACCATTCTGCGCTTCCATCAGGCGCTTGTACCGCAGGGCCGCCATCACGGTGGAGTTGGCCGTTGCGATACCAGTCCTCGGTTCCGTCTGCTCGCAGTACCGCGGGGCCGTCGTTCCGATGGCATACACCGTCTCGAAACCATACTTTGCGACCCGACGCCCTTTCGATCGCCGGCCCGTCCTCGCGGTGCCGCTTTCCGGATCTCCACCATTCCATGGTTCCGTCAGGGTGAGTGACAGCAGGCCCGTCCTCACGATGGAGCACTCCATCTCGCCACCATTCTACCCGTGTATTTGAAGGCTTGCCCTTCATTGGATCGTTGGGCTGTTCGGGAGAAGATGTATTCATAATACGTCCTATGTGTTAGCAACATAGGTGCAGTACAGTAGTGATTAATAATTTGTGTTAAGCTTTGATGAATAGTTTTTGGCTGGTATGATCCTCAGTGGCCGACATTGTAGACTAGTATATTGTGCGTTGTGCGTGGGATATGCAGCGAGAAGGCACTGCTCGGCCCAGATCGTCATCTCACTAGGCTCACCGCGAATCGTTGCGTGGCCATTTACTGACGTTCTTACGCCCTCGCAGCAAAGGCGCATTGCACTAAAATCCGATGTGCTGCGACACGCCGATCGCGTTCGGCGAAGCTGACCGGAGCCGCTACCGGCGACCGCCAACCTCGTCCAAATGCTGCTTCAACTCGTGCGGATCTTCGAAAACCCGATAGGCCCCGGCATCCCGCAGTTCAGCCACGCCGTAGCCACCGGAAAGCACACCGATCCCCAAAGCGCGGCATCGCTGCGCCGCGAGCATGTCCCAGATGCTGTCGCCCACCACGACAGTGTTCTCAATCGGAACATTGAGCCGGGCGGCTGCAGCAAGAAAGAGGTCAGGGTCCGGCTTTGCGTATTTCACCAGGTCCCGCGTGACGACCGGGACGCGCTCCGGATCAACACCAAGCGCCGCGAGATTGCTGGCAGCGGTCTCCATGCGCCCGCTCGTGGCGATAGCCCAGGCGATGCCGCCGTCGGTAAGGGCGGCCAGCAGTTCCCGCGCGCCGGGGAGTGGCGTGACGGTCGCGCTCAGTCGGCTGTAAGCGGCAGCATGGCGTTGCCGCAGGCGTTCGTTACTATCCGCGTCGATGCTGAAGCCCGTCTCGCGCAGCAGCTGGTCGGCGAAGAGCCCCCCGCTCATCCCGATCTTTCGATGAATGCGCCAGACGGAAAGTTCGATCCCTTCTGCGTCAAGCGCTTCCTTCCACGCGGCGACGTGCTGATAGACGCTATCTACCAGCGTTCCATCGAGGTCGAAAAGGAATGCAGTGTCCTGGCGCATTGAGATCCCGGATTAAGCTGGTCGCCGAATGGCGAGCTGCGGTTTAGGAGGGCAGGCAAGAATCATATCCAGAGCAAGACGGCGATCACCACGCCTGCCGCTGCTGCTAGAGCCGAAACGACACCCACAAGCGGAAAGCCAGCCGTTTGATGCAGGACCCCGTCATAACGCCTGGAGCGTTCATCGGGGGCCCCTGGCGCGTCACCTTTTGACCGTTCGATCTGTTGTTCCGCGTAGGCAATCCGCTCGGGCGACGCGGGCGTGCCCGCTGCTTCGTCATCGGTGCCGAGAGGCGCGGCTGCCGGATCGGGAAAAGCAACTTTGTCTCGAGTCTTGCCGCTATCGATATCATGGCGCAGCCGGTCGACGGTCATGGTGTCTCCCTTTAGGTAGCAATAGCTGGCACTCTGATATTGTTCCGAAGGCAGGGCAGTGAGGAGCCGCCACCGGGCCCACGGTGCTTTCCATTTGCTCCGATGCTGGGGAACGCTGGGTTCTCGTCAACCCGATAGCGCGAGGCGCCGTACCCACCGAGGATGAAGCGCCGGCCGTGGTTTGCAATAGGGCGTAATCCCTCGCATGCTGGCTCCATGTGCGGGCGCTTCACACGCTACCTGACTTGGGCGGAGATCCACGCCCTTTACCGCCTCACTCTCGATTGGGAAAAGGGCCGCAACGACGCGCCGCGCTACAACATCGCCCCCACACAGGACGTGCCTTTCGTCACCGCCGGCGAGAATGGCGCGCAGCGCTTGCGTGAAGGCCGCTGGTGGCTGGTGCCGCATTGGGCCAAGGAGCTGCCGAAGGCAGCCATGTTCAATGCCCGCATTGAGACGGTGGATACGTCGCCTGCCTTCCGCGACGCCTTCAAAGCTAAGCGCTGCCTGATCCCCGCCGATGGCTTTTACGAGTGGACGAAGAACCCGGACGACGGCGGCAAGGACCCTTGGCATATCCAGTTGCCCGGTAACGCGCCCTTCTCCTTCGCGGGCCTGTGGGCCCATAATGACCGCCTCGGTGTCACGAGTTGCACCATCATCACCGAGCCCGCTTCCGAGCCGATGACCCGGTTGCACGACCGCCAGCCCGTCATCCTCGATCCGGCCTGGTACGATGCCTGGCTCGACCCCTCCACGCCCACGGGTGAGCTGAAGCCGATCCTCGCCCATGACCTTGACGGCGAGCTGCAATTCCATCGCGTCAGCCGAGAGGTGAACGCCACCCGTGGCGGCAAGGACCATCCCGGCCTGATCGCGCCGCTCAATCCGCTCTAGGCGGATTCCGCGTCGTCCTTCCTCTTCCTGCTCTTTCAGGTCGCCGGGTGCGGTAGGGCCTGCGTTCCTCCTGTTCGATAGGTGCCCCGAAAGCATGGACGGGACCTTATGCCCGCCGGCGGCGCGCCGTGTCCTGCTCCTGCCCGATCCATTCGCGCTTTGCGCTCCCGTGTTGGGGACACGCCGGCCTTTTCCGCCGGGCTTCTTTGGTGCCGTCCTTCGGGACGCAACCCATCAAACCAAAGGAGAGAAACGATGGCTTTTAACCGCAACACCCAAACCGCCAAGCAGTCCGAAACCAAGAAGGACGATGGCGAACCCACCTACTTCAACGCGCTGGTCGCACGTAGCGGCAAGGACGAGAAGGTCTTCTGGACCAAGATCGGAGCGGCCTTCCCAGCCAAAGATGGCGAAGGCTGGAACCTGGTGCTCGACGCTCTTCCCATCGATGGGCGGGTCTTCCTGCGCGCCCCTTCCGATAAATCGGACGCGTAGGAGGCCGGCGATGCAGTCTTGCTACCACAAGCCCTTCATCGCCACGCTGGAAAGTATCGGGCGCCATCGCGCCCGATACGACCGGCTCGGTGATTTCCTGGAACTCGCTTATTGCGCCGTTGCCAAACAAACAGCGGAAGCTCCTCGAGCCGAGCTGCTCGAAGCACGCTATAAGCGGGTCGCCAGCCACTATCCCGCTGACGACATCCGGGCGCTTCCGCGTCTGCTCGCTTTCATCCAGCTTGCGCTGAACGATGGCGGCCTGGACTTCCTCGGCACCATCGCTGCCGAGATGGGCGCTCTCGATGCTAAGGGCGGGCAGTTCTTCACCCCTTACGAAGTCGCCCGCATGATGGCCGAGATGACCATCACCAGTGCATCCGAGCCTATTGCCGCTCGTGGGTTCGTCGCCGTGGACGAGCCGGCATGCGGGGCAGGCTGTATGTCGATCGCTGCGGCCGACGCATTGGAAGCCGCAGGTCACGATATCGGCCGGGTGCTCTATCTCGAGGCAACGGATCTCTCGCCGCTCGCCTTCAAGATGGCGTACCTCCAGCTCTCGGCACGGGGAATCCCCGCACTGGTGAGGCACGGCAACAGCCTGTCGCTCGAGTGCTTCGAGCAAGCCTACACTCCGGCCATGGTACGGTTCCTGGCTCACCACGGTGATGCATTCGCATCATGGCGACGCGACTCCGCGGAACAGGCCGCCGCGGCAGCGTCGGGCTCATTACTCCTGATCGGGTGAGGGATCGTCCTCCACCCGGGCTTCCCTTGGATTGACGTGTGGCACTGCCCGCGGCTTGTGCGGTCAAGCGTGGAACGCTTCGGACACTGCAGGCAGGCCGGGTCTGACGACCGACCGCGCCGCTGCGCAAGCGCCCTTTCGACGTCAAGGAAGTCCCGATGGGCGGGGCCTCCGGACACACCGAAAGGAGATTGCCATGAGCAACACCCCTACCTTCTCTACTGCCGCGCTGCGGCAATTCACTGGTACCGAGCAATGGTACCGCCACCCGCTCGTGCGGCGCGTTCTGTTCACCGACGGCGCGAAGTTCGTCGCGGACAGCGCCGGCGCCTACTGGCTGCTCGATGAGATCGCCTTCGCCCAGCACAGTGAGCCGGCGGTCGCGCGTACAGGTTTCCAGCTCTGGAAGCTGATCGTCGCGGCCGATGCTTCAGCCGACCTTCGTTGCGAGGACGGCAATGGCGAGGCGGTCTACACCAAGCATCTCGACTGGACCGACTTCACGGCCGAGGGCGTCCAGCTCTATTTCGCCGACAACGTTATCCTGTTGCCGAGTGAGTACTGAGCGTGGCAGCGGGCCGCTGCGGCGGCCCGCTTTGCTCACCGAAATGATCAATACGATGATCGTCCCGTATTGTAGCGGGTTTGCCGGCCGCCTCCCCGATCGGTGAAGTCGCCGCCCTCAGGAAGCCGAAGATGCACCGAGAATTTGATACGGCTTTCATGGGAGGCGCGAGCTAACTGCTCTCCCGTGCTTTCCATGCCTGCCACCCGCACGGTGCCGCCGCCTTCGGACGTTTCGGCAGATACAGCGACGTCAAAGGCAACGACGGTAAAATCGCCGCTTGTCCCACCCGAATAAATGCCCGCGTCTCGCCCATCGAAATGGCCCCTGGCGCCGATATGGTCACCGTCAGGCCCGCTTTGCGCGGCTCGGATGCCTTCCACGATCTGGGTCAGCGACGTGCTGATGAATTCCTTCAGCTCCATGCGCTTAACTCGACAGCCAAGCGGTAAGCGCGGGCAACAATGGGGCAACGATGGTCATGTGGCTCGCAGCGCTGGATATGAACTCTTGGTACTTCGCGACAAAGTTGGCCGAACCGGCGGCATCATCCATCGCATCCACAGCTGCCGTGATGCGCGTGCGCTCCTCTTCGGAAGCAATGCCGGTCGCGATCGCGTCACGCAAGGCGCCAAACACCGCCCGATCGGCAACGATGTTTGTGGACTGATCGGTCGAGTGAAAATTCACCCGAGCGTTCGGACCCGACACATTGAACGTGTAGTTCCCGCCTTGGCGATGCGCGAAGGTGCCCTTACGCCGGATAGCTACCTGGTAATGGTCAGGTATCGAATGGAGCCCACGACGATAGACAGGGTCCGTGACGTCGAACGCCTCGTCCATGCCATTGGGGAGAATACGCCGGATCTCATCACCGACTTCGATGGCTACCGAAGTGTCGGGAACAATCACCTTCGCGGAGCCTTGGAATAGCCCCAGCGTCGAATGCTTTGTGGTGCCATCCTGCCCAACGATATCGATCTTGTCTTGGGGGAAGTTGCTGAACATGAGGGTACGCCCTTCAGTGCACTCATCGCGAGCATACTATGCCACTACCAACCTGCCATCCGGCGGGGCGGGCTTTCCTCAATTTTCTTAGCTTCCGTGTGAGCGCATTCCATTAGAGACCAGGCGCCGACAGTACCGTAGCCAACAGACGCGAGTGGGAGGGCTTACGTTTCCGGGAAGAGGCGCGGGAAAAGCGTGTCGAGCGTGCTCGCCGGGAACCGCAACGACACGGACCCTTTGGGCGTGTCGGATGCGAGCAGTCCTAGTGCCAGGACATCATTCAGGACGCGCCGGGCAGTCCGTTCCGGCAGACCGGTAATGCGCGAGGCCTCGCCGCGGTCGAATTCGCCACGGATCAGCGCCTCTTCCAGCAGACGCAACGCCTCGGGCTTTAACTCGCTTCGCTCGACCAGAATGCGAAGCCGCTTCGCCAGCGTCTCGAGATCGAACAGGCTTGCCATGAAGGTGACCTGGTCGAGGCAGACACGCAGGAACCACAGCGTGAAGTCCGTCAGGGCGCGCTGTGAGAGGTTGCCGCGTCCATCGAGATCGCCCTGTCGCGGACTATCGGCATGGTCCATCATCGTCTTGTAGTCGCGGCGGCTTTCAATGCCGCGGGCCAGGCCGCGGGATATCGACCACAGGCCGTGCGCACCGAGCCCCGCTTCATGCGCCATGGCATGGCTCATCAGCCGGCTTACCCGCCCATTACCATCAGGGAACGGGTGGATGAAGTTGAAGCGGTGATGGGCGGCGGGGATAGCACTGATCCTGCCGGCGCGGCCCAGATTCCGGAACCGGTAGCGGGTCTCGAAATACTCCATGAACGCCGTCACACTCTCGCTGGATGGCGGTTGGTGACGACCTACGGCCACGTCGTGCTCAGGCTCCGAGCGCCAGGTTCCGGGCACCATAACGAAGGATCGGCCGGCACCCCGTATCTCGAGCATCGTGGCATCGGCCCCGTCATAGAACTGGCGATGGAGCCAGAGCAGGAAATCGCGGCTTGCGGGCTCGGGTAACTCGCCGGCAGCAGCCAGACGATCGATCTCAGCTTGCACGCGGACATGAGCCGCGGCCTCGATCTGGAGGTTGCGGCGGTCCTCCTCCATGTCAAAATTGCCCGCCAGAGCGCGCTCGATATCGCGCGGCCTCGTGTCGTGCCCCTCGATGAGATTGCTGTAATAGGTGTTCATCAGACGCACGAGGTCGGCAAGGTTGGCGGCCGTGCGCGGATGCAGTCGGCCACCTAGGCCCGATGCGGCGGCCGTGAGGTCGGCCAGCACGTCGGAGACGGCAGCAGGCAGATCTTCAAGGCGGGCGGGTTCGATACGCGAGACGCTTTCGCTCATATAGTTTGGCCGATGACTGAATTACCTAAATACATATTTATAAATATGTTTTTTGAATAATCCAGAAAATATGGCCGATGCGTTGGCCGATGTTCTGGCCGTTCTCTCTGCCATTCGTTCTCCCTCACGCTACCTTACGACGAGCATCCGCGGCTTCCCGGTGGGTGATCTCGGGTGCTGACAAATGTTGCCATTTTGTTCCGATTATGAGCAGTATGGAGTTTCTGTAACGGAAACTCAACGCGAGACAGGCATGCTGCATGGACGCAAAGGCATAGGCGGTCGGCCGCGTAGCGAGCCGACCAAAGTCGTGCGCCTGCCATTGCCCATCGCCCAACTGGGCGCCCGCCTCGCTCGTCTGCGCAACATGGGAGATGTTGCTGCCCTCCTGGCCGTCGCCCCCTGGAAACAGGCCGCCGTACCCTTGGTCGGCAGCAATGCCGCCTGCGGCTTCCCCTCCCCTGCCGACGACCATCTCGACCGCCCGCTCGATTTCAACGAGCTGCTGATCGAGAACCCCGCCTCCACCTTCGCCGTGCGCATCGCGGGCGAAAGCATGATCAGTGCCGGACTGTTCCCCGGGGACATCGCCATCGTCGATCGCTCGCGGCGCCCCACGAATGGCAGCATCGTCCTCGCGCTGCTGGACGGGGAGTTCACCATCAAGCGGTACCGGATGCGCAGCGGCGGTGTGCTGTTGCAGGCGGAGAACCCCGCTTTCGCGGACATTCTCGTGTCTGAGGAGGCGAACTTCGAAGTATGGGGCGTCGTCACCCGCTCGATCCGCATGTTGTGACCATGGCCGTCCGGGTCGCGCTCGTCGATTGCAATAATTTCTACGCCTCCTGCGAGCGTGTCTTCCAGCCGCATCTGCGCGGAAAGCCGATCATCGTGCTGTCGAACAATGATGGCTGCGTGATTGCCCGCTCGAATGAAGCCAAGGCACTCGGGATCGCCATGGGCGAGCCCTGGCATCTAGTCCGCGAACGCCTGCCGACCAAAGGCATCATCGTCCGGTCCAGCAATTATGCGCTTTACGGCGATATGAGCGCTCGGGTGATGCAGGTGCTCGCACGCTTCACGCCCCTATTCGAGGCCTACTCGATCGACGAGGCGTTCCTTGGCCTCGCCGGTCTCGGCGGCCGCGAGGAGCCGCATCTTCGGGAGTTGCGGGCGACGGTCGCCCGCGAGACGGGCATTCCGGTCTCGGTCGGGTTCGCGCCCACCAAGACGCTTGCCAAGCTGGCCAACCGCTTCGCCAAGAAAGAGGCAGCGTGTGATGGCGTGCTTGTGCTCGACGGTGCGTACTCCGCCCTCCCCTATCTCGATCGATGCGAGTTGACCGACCTGTGGGGGATCTCACACCGCCTCGCCGCGCGGCTCTCTGCCATGGGCATCGTCTCACCGCGCGCACTCGCAGGTACGGATGCCCGCCATATGCGCGAGCGCTTCGGCGTCGTGATGGAGCGCTTGGTGCTCGAGCTGCAGGGTGTTCCCTGCATCGGGCTCGAGGATGCTCCCGCCGACCGTAAAAGCATCCTGTGCTCTCGATCTTTCGGCCGCATGGTCACCGATCGGCGCGAAATGGAGGAGGCCGTTGCCACCTATGTCGCGCGCGCGGCCGAGAAGATGCGGCGCCAAAATCTTGCGACCGCGCAACTCCACCTGTTCCTCCACACCAACCGCTTCCGGCCGGCCGACCCCCAATATGCGGCAAGCCGCACCATTGCCCTGAATGTGGCTACCGCAGACACGATGCGCCTGACGACGGCCGCCCTCGATCTACTCGGCGGCCTTTGGCGCGACGGCTATGCCTATAAAAAAGCTGGCGTCATGCTGCTGGAACTCGTACCGGCCCGGCAGGTACAGCAAGGCTTGTTCGACAAGGCTGATTCCAACCGTCGCAAAGCTCTCATGACGGCCATCGATGCCATCAACCGCGACCATGGACGCGGTACGGTCACGCTCGCCGCGGCGGGGCGCACGCAGGCATGGGCGCTTAAGAGCGCTATGCGCAGTCCACGCTTCACGACCCGTTGGGATGAGCTGCTGGCGGTCTAGAGCTGTGAAAGATGGGCTCGCCATCGTCCGGCGTCAGCCGATCAGGTCGTCGAAATCCATCGGCACGCCTGGGGATCGAAGCGCAGGCGGTATTTCCCTTGCGCGCCCTCGCGTCGCAGCGTGATTATACGCCTCCAATCCCTTGATCCGGTACGCATTGGCATAGCCGTTCTCGTGAGCCGTGCTGGGCACACGATCGACATACACCAGCCCGTGCGCTGCCAGCAGGCTTACAGCGGTCGTGATGCGATGGCGCTCCATCGCTGTGTAATCCACGATCTTGTCGTAGCTGATCTTGGCCAGATTTTCTTCACGGTCTCGGAAGGCAGCGAACAGGAAATAGAGTTTCAACGCGTTCAATTCGGCAATCGTGCGCAGATGGAAATCACTGAACGCAAGGATGCGCCCTTCCTTGTTGCACAGGCTCTTCGCCGGAAGCATCGTCCAACCCCGCTCAGGATCATAGTCCGTGAGCCGGTACGTGCTTCGACCATTCGGCGTTCGTTCGATCAGTTGCTGCTCGGCAAGGATGTCGAGCCCATCGGATAGCTTCGCGCGACTTAGCGATGTCGCCATACAAAGCGTGTCGTAGGTCGCCGAGGCGACGCCCGTTTCGCGGTCAATGCGGTGTGCGATCGCGGCCAAGGCCATCAACGCGGCCGTATGGTCTGCGCCCGTTCCTCCGCTCCAGCGGAAGGAACGCAGCCCGCCGCCGGTGATCCAACCCGAAGGCAGTTTTATCCAGGCGGGTAATGCCATCACAATTTGTCCTTTGGGCCTACCAGGCTGCGCATGGCGTAAATCGCGTACGCGGCCAATGCGAAACTGGCGAGAATGATGACGGTGGTCAGTGACGCCGGCGGCATAGAAGCGAGGGCGTTGGCGATGTCGTTAAGTGTCTGCATAGGGCTCTCCAAAATGATGCGTGCTGTCTTCAGCTCAGCAAATTTTGGTCGAGGGTCCCTTCATATTCTAGAAACAGTTAATTAGGAAAAATAGATCGTAGGCCAAAAAATCTAGATTTATCAGACTAGTACAAGGAAATCGAAAATCCATATAACATCCTGGTTCAGTTCATGGACCTTAGCCTGTGAACTAGAGGCGCCTCCGTGAGGCGCTATTTCGCGCCGGTGCGGGGAGCGAAAATGGAAAAGGCGTGAAGATGGCGGACGCGCCGAGCGTCACGGACCGTCGCCAAATTCCCTCCAGAAGGCTCGCTCCTGCTCGTCTTCGAGTTGCTGTCGGGAAAGGACGATCGGCGAGAGGTCGAGATTGTACATCGGGATCTGCCAATCGTGATGAAGCGTCGACACATGCTTCTGCGAGGCCGTGTCGAGGGGGAGCTTTTCCAAAATGAGTCGCTTCACCAGGGCTTCCATGAGTGCGTTGCCATCCTGGTGGCTCTCGGTGTCCTTGAATTCGACCGTGCCCCAGATCTGGGAGGTTGCCCTCAAACCCGGGACCGAGAACATGCCGAGTTGATGCATGGCCTCCGTTACCCGCAAGACATAAGGTTCAGAGCGCAGGAACCAGCGGAATGACGATCCTGCCGACGAAGGCGCGCTCCATGCCAGCGAGCTGTCATCGTAGGCTTCGATATCGGCATAGAGTTTGCGCTCACGGTCATACACTGGCCCATTCGGCATGATGTATTCTCCCGCATGCCCCTCGAGGCTGTGGCTACGCCTATGCTGGTAAACGTAGCGGCGCAGCTCCGCGAGATCCGTAGGTTTCATGTCGGCGGCTTCGGCATAGATCAACCGCGCTAGATGGTCGTAGAACCAGCCGATCAACACATTGAGCTTTCCGGCGACCAGCTTGGCGGGGCATCGCACAGCATCCATGAGGATGAGGATCTTGGCGGCCTCCTCCTCAGCAAATCCCTCCAGCACGGCCGATTCTCGCGGGGAGCTGTCCTTGATTTGCTGCGCGGCATTCCAGAAGCCTTGAGCGCTCTCAAGGATGATAGGAAGCCCTTCAGCAAAGAACGCCAACCTTTTGGGCTCCGGCATCTGGCAGAGCTGACGGGCCTGCCGAAGCCCAATCTCAGGACCCTTCGTTTTTTTCGTTTTGGGCTGCGTGTGTGTGGACATGGCTCTACCCTTTAGTCGTCGTCCCGCCGGTAGAATTTCCGCTTCGGCAGACGGTCCAGATCGACAGCGGGACGCGCGATGCCGCCTGCTTTCGCCCACATACGCTGACGCTTTTTCGCCGACGGCAGCGAGATCTCCATCAGGTGCGCAACGACCATCGGCGACTGCCCCCGGTCGAATAGCCGGTAGCAGACCTCCTCGCCACGCTTGGTTAGCCGCTTGTCGTCATACTGGTTCAGGGGATGATGAGGATGCTCCGCATCACTCAGACCGCCGATCGCACGTATCTCCTCATTTAGCGCGGTCACCTGCTGTTTGCGGATCCCAGCCTGACGCTTCACTTTCGCTTTGAGCCGGCCGATATCCTCCAGTAAAGTCCGCTCGGCGGCATCGAATAGGAGGCCCTCCATGCGCATCGTGCCAACATAATGGTGCGTAATATAGCGTTCCGACAGAAGGTCGAGATAGTGGCGCATCCGTTCGACCGCTTCGTAATTATAGACGGATGAACTCATCGAGAAATATTCACGAACATATTTCTCGCCGCCGACATCGCCAACGAGATTATGTATCTCGTGGCCGACCATGTTGCGGTAGTCGATCAATTCACGGATCTCATCTTTATCTTCTGCCGTGATGGCGCCATCGGCCAGAAGCGCATCCAGGCATTTTTTCACCTGGTCCTTTGCCGTTTTTGGGACACGTACCTGTGTCGCATTGTGGTCTGACATCATGGCCCGGAACTTGTCCGTGCCCTGTATGAGATCCAGCACCGTCTGCTTCAGCTGTTCCGCATAGAACATCACCAGCACCATCTGCAGGGAGCGCAGTCGCAAAATGTTGCGCTCTAGCGCCGGCAAGCGCGAGCCAAGCGGATCGAAATAGTGGCGTTTCGGCCCGCTATAGGCGGGTACGGCCTCGTTTGTGCGCTCCGGTTTTGTCATCGCCGCATGGTGGTTGATGGGCGACCATTCTGTTCTATCGCCACTAATTTACCAGCGAATTGAGACATCCCCTCGCGGGCGGGCTGTCGTGAACCGAACCCGCTTCCCGGTTTCGGCCCTGCGGCTTCCATCCCTGATGCAGATCCTTGCAGCTGCAGACGCAGCTAGAGGGGAGAGGCCGGGGGGCTGGCTGCCCCTTCTCTCTCCCCAAGCGAAATAGCCACGGCCGAGGCTCGTGCGGCTTCGCCTTCCTGCGCCCGCACCACCCGCATCGATTTCGCTTTCCCTCTCCCATCCCTGCCCGCTCACGCGGCCCCGGGAAGCAGCAGCGCAGTGCTGCTTCGCAGAACCACTCAGGAGAGAACCATGAACAGCGAAACCATCACTACCATTCCCCTCAACCTGCTCGTCCAGTCCGAGCGGAACGTGCGCCGCACGGGACGCAAGGACGCTATCGACGAGTTGGTCGCATCCATCCGTACCCACGGGCTGCGCCAAGGCCTCAATGTCCTACCGACTGAGGACGCACGCTATGAGGTCGTCGCTGGCGGCCGCCGCCTGCGCGCGCTCAAGCAGCTGGCGAAGGAAAAGCACCTGACGAGGGACTTCCCCGTTCCCTGCCGCGTGCTCACCGACAACGAGGATGCAGGCGAAATCTCACTGGCCGAGAATGTCGTACGCGTGGCCATGCACCCCGCCGACCAATTCGATGCCTTCCATGCCCTCGTGCAGAAAGGCCATACGACCGATGAAGTCGCGCAACGCTTCGGTATCGATACCGGACTCGTCGAGCGCCGCCTGAAACTTGCCAGCGTGGCACCCAAAATCTTCGCCGCTTACCGTAAGGGCGATATCAATCTCGACTGCCTCATGGCCTTCACCGTCAATGACGACCACGAGGCGCAGCTGCGGGTCTGGGCCGACCGCAAGCGCCACCATTTGACACCGCAATCCGTTCGCCGCGCGCTGACAGAAAGCACCATCCCCGCGACCCACAAACTGGCCCGTTTCGTCGGCCTCCAAGCCTATACCGAAGCAGGCGGAGCCGTGATGCGCGACCTGTTCGATGAACGCAACGAAGGCTATCTCACCGACAGCGCGCTTCTGATGCAGCTGGCGAGCAGGAAGCTATCCGCTGGCGAGCAGGAAGTTGCTGCCGAAGGGTGGAAATGGGTGCGCTCCGAGCTGGAAGATGACCACTCCATCCGCTACGGGCGGGTGTATCCTGAAATGCCACAAGGCGAAGGCGAGGATACTGACGCCGAGCAGTATGGCGAAGAGGAAGCCGAAGCCTGTGATGCGGAGTTCGGTGAAGACGAGGAGGACGAGCAAGACGATTCCGAAGCGGTCTATGCCCCCGAGGATAGGGCCAAAGCAGGTGCGCTCCTGCGCATCGATTGGGATGGCGATCTATCCGTAACGCGCGGCCTCGTTCACCCCGATGACATGGAACAGCACGAGCGGCAGGCGAAGCCACACACAGCGAAGCCGGACGCGGCCAAGGGCGAATACGCTGCGACCATCACCGAAGACCTGACCGCCCACAAGACCGCTGCCCTGCGTCACGAGCTGCTCCATAACCCACACGTGGCCCTCGCTGTAGCCGTCCATGCCATGGCCCTTCGGCTGTTCTATTCCGTCACCGCAGGGGATAGCTGCTCCAATCTCCGCATCGAGGAGACCAACCTCAAGCGGCTTGTGAAATCGCAGGAGGATTGCAGCGCCCATGCCGCGCTTGCGGAGCAGAAGGAGCGCTGGGCGGAGTTCTTGCCCGTTTCAGGAGCGGAGCTATTCGATTGGTGCCTCGCGCAGGAGGACTACCGTCTGATGGACCTGCTCGCCTATTGCACCGCCATGTCCGTCAGTGCGGTCAGGGGTAAGCAAGAGGGCAGCTTCGGTCGAGACCGTATCGCTCATTCCGAACAGGTCGCGCGCGCGCTCGAACTCGATATGACCAAACACTGGGAAGGCACCGCCGAAGGCTTCTATGGCCATATCCCGAAAAAGGCACTCATCCATGCCGTGGCCGAAAGCCGTGCGCCCATATCGGTCAGCGTCTCCGACCTCAAAAAGCATGAAGCTGCCCGCTATGTAGCCAAGGCCATGGGCGGAACTGGATGGCTCCCGTTGGCGCTGCGCCCTGCCCTCCCCTGCCCTGTCGAGCCGTTGCTCGATGAGGCAACGGATGCAGACGTCGAGAACGCCGCAGAGCACGCAGCGTAACGGGTGGTCGTGGGGGCTGGCCGGGTCAAAAGGCCCGGTCAGCTTTCGCACGTCTAGCGCATCGGCGCGCGCTCGGAACGCTTTCGGCAGAAGCCGATGAACGCCTTATCAGGGTTCTTTAGCTCCGGCTTGCCGGAATCCAGCCAGAACGACCGGAACTCCTCATGGAGCCAGTAGACGTCATAGCCAGGTGCCGCCTTGCGCGCCTCTGCGAACGTGTCGGGCGAGATGGGTGGGAACTCGGCTTCAGGCTCGCTCACGCCCTCCTCTACCGCCGCCGGCGGCGTCAGGCGCATTTTCTCGGGCATCGTCTCGCGGTTCTTGAAAAGGATGACATCATCCTCGAACGCGATGCTGTAATCGGGAAAATGCTGGTGCTTCTGGTCGTGCTCGACGATCGCGCCAACCAGCCGCCGGAACTCCTTTAGCGTCGAGTTGGAGCCGCATTTTTTCTGCAGCAGCTCCAGTCCCAAACGCCATTCGCGCTTCTTGCCGCAATGCTTGCGCGCCAGCTCATACATGCGCCGCTCCAGCGGCTTGCGCAGGCGGAAATAATTCCGGTGTAGGGTGAGCACCTCGTTCGCCCGGATGGCATTCATCACCCAGTCGGACAGCTTGATCTCGATCTCCTGCATCCGGCCTTCGCGCGTCTCACGCACCACGCGCGCACGGTCGACCAGACTGAAAATATCGAGCTGCTCTTCACCACCCGTGGTGATGTTTGTCTCTATCTGCGTGCCTTGCAGACGCCGCAGCGCCGCTTTCAGCCCTTCATAGCCCCGCCCATCCGTCACGCGATTGGTCGCGACCAGAAGGTCATAGGCCTTGATCTTGACCACCTGCTCGACGGGTCTGCCTTCATTACGAAGGGCCATCGCGCGGCTGATGCAGAAGATCAGCACGTCTCGGTCATGGACCGTCGCAAGGCCATCATTCGAGGGCCGGATCTCGATGAATTGGCCATTATGCTCGTAGCGCCGCTGGCGAAAATCCGGCTTCGTGGATAGCGAGAAAATCGGATGCTCCATCGACGCCATATCGCCCTTGGGCGCAGCGTCGAGAATGTCCACCACGAACAGATCGGTGGATGGATGGCGTTCCGGGAGCAACGGCGAACGGTCGTCGTCACCGACAACGCCTAGATCTTCCTCTTTCGTGATTTCACCCACCATATCCGCCAGCTTCGTGATTTCACCCACTGCGTCAAGAAAAAACGTGATTTCACCCACCGGGCCCCTGAGCGCCCAATCGTGATTTCACCCACCGGAGAACCGCAGATTGCTTCGTGATTTCACCCACCGAAGCGTCATCTGCCACGACCGATCACCAGAATCGTACAAAGTCGCGTAGTATGAGCTTCGTGATTTCACCCACTGCGTCAAGCGGCTTCGTGATTTCGCCCACCCGAAGGAGCCCTGAAGGAGAAAAATCCGTTCGTGATTTTACCCACCAGGACACGTGATTTCACACACCTCTAATACGTGATATCACCCACCGTTCTTCGTGATTTTACCCACCGGTCGTTTCTAATAAGCGAATATCCAGAATGGGTTACAACTGCTTCTCCACAGTGTAACACCTCTTAACACCATACAATAACACCTATATTAACACAGTAGAGGGTCTTCGACCCAAAGCGGCGTCGCTTCGCGACAAGCCTCAAAAGAGGGCTGCTTCGCAGCCTGTAATCGGCATCGGCTTCGCCGATTGATCTAAATAGCGTCGGCCTACGGCCGACTGTTTCTTCCATTTTTCATAGACGCCCCGACCGCCTAACGGCGGTCCCCGCGTACCCCCACCCTAACCGGCGCTCACGCGCCGGAAGATGGCTTGGCAGTTAAAGTACGGGGTGGGGAGGTTGCGGCAGAATGGAACTCTCGCGTAAGTGAAACGGCGCGAATACGTCGATTCGAGTGTTTTAATATTTCATTAAAACTTGAGAGACGCATCGTCGCGCCGATGAATTACATGCGAATAAAGCGTCGCCGCGCTCAATTTCGGATATTTACTACTTTTTTGTTGTAAGGTGCGCGAGAATCGCTACTGTCACGGTTAATAGCCGTTTTTCGTTAATATACCGTGACGCGAGAGTTTGCCGTGAAAAAGTCCCCTGCCCCGTTCCAACCGGCCCGCCAGTCGGTCGATGAGACGATCGGCGACCATGCCGAGCGGCTGAGTGCGCAGCTGCAGGCGATGAGCCATGCGCTTTTTCCGCCGACCGCGCAGAAAATGCTGCGGAAATTTACGTCCGGCGAAGCCGCGCGGCTGTTGAACGTCTCGGATTCCATGCTGCGAAAAATTTCCCTGAAAGGGGAAGGGCCCCAGCCAGAGCTAACCAGCAATGGGCGCCGCCTCTATTCGCTGGCCCAGATCAATGAGCTCCGGGTGAAGTTGGCGGCCTCCTCGCGTGGCCGCGCCGGGTCCAATTTCGTGCCGCACCGCCGGGGCGACGAGCATCTGCAAGTGCTCGCGGTGACAAACTTCAAGGGCGGCTCCGGCAAAACGACGACCTCCGCCCATCTGGCGCAGTACCTCGCGTTGCAAGGCTACCGCGTGCTGGCCGTCGATCTCGACCCGCAGGCTAGCCTGTCAGCCCTGCTCGGCGTGTTGCCGGAGATCGACGTTAGCGACAACGAAACCCTCTATGCCGCGATCCGCTACGACGAGCACAAACGGCCTTTGGCCGAGGTGATACGCAAGACCTATTTCGATGGACTCGACCTGATCCCAGGCAACCTCGAACTGATGGAGTTCGAGCACACGACGCCCAAGGCCCTTACAAGTGGCGCCGAGCCGGAAGCCATGTTCTTCACGCGGGTGGCGCGCGCATTCGATGAGGTCGCGGACGAATACGACGTGGTCGTGATCGACTGCCCTCCCCAGCTGGGATTTTTGACATTGAGTGGGCTGTGCGCCGCCACCTCGATGATCATCACCGTGCATCCACAGATGCTGGACACGGCATCCATGAGCCAGTTCTTGCTCATGACCCGCGATCTGCTAGGGGTCGTCCGTACCCATGGCGGCAATCTCGAATACGACTTTCTGCGCTACCTGCTCACGCGATACGAACCTCAGGACGCCCCGCAGACCAAAGTGGCGTCACTGTTGCGTAACCTCTTCGACGACCATGTGCTGACTAACACGATGGTGAAGTCGGCTGCCGTATCCGATGCAGGCCTGACCAAGCAAACCCTCTATGAGATCGGCCGCGAAAATCTGACCCGGACCACCTATGACCGCGCGATGGAAGCGCTCGATGCCGTCAATGGCGAGATCAAGGGCCTTATCCGTAAAGCGTGGGGGCGCTCATGAGCAACCCGTTGAAAATTCGTGGTTTCACAACGTTGGCAGCTGCCAACGTTGCCTCCCCTCCCCGCGCTCTCACCGGCGGGCGAAACAAAAGTTGGCAGCTGCCAACTTTCTACCGTTCGGATTCGGAAGCTCCCTTCCCGATCGCCGATCGGCGGCATTCCGGGAAAGTTGGCACCTGCCAACATGTGGGAAATCAGATCGCCCGACAGGCAAGCTTCGACAACCTCTCAACGCCGCCTAGCCTCGCTCCCATCCCGGAACGTGTCCCGGCCACAGAACGGACGGTCTGACATGAAACGCAAGGATACAATCGACTCGCTCTTTCTCAACAAGCCAGGGGCAGCCCCTGCCCCTACCCCCGCGCCAGCGGCGGAGAATGCGTCTCCCCGGGTCCGTACCGGGGCGATCTCCTCTATGGGAGTGAAGCTTCAGGAAATGGCGGACGGCGTAAAGACCGCCGCACGCCTGCAGGACCAACTCGCGTCAGGTGACCGTGTCGTCGAGCTGGCTCCATCGCTTATCGATGGTTCGTCCATCGCCGACCGCATGGTGCTCGATAACGATCCCGCCTTTGAGGATCTGGTACGAAGCGTCGATGAACATGGGCAGCAGGTGCCCATCCTCGTACGTCCACATCCAGAGAAGTCGGGGCGGTTCCAGGTCGTCTATGGCCGCCGCCGTTTGCGCGCCGCGGCGCGGCTCGGCCGCAGCGTTCGCACGATTGTCCGCACCATGGGCGATGAAGACCTGATCATTGCGCAGGGCAGGGAGAACCTCGACCGCGCGGACCTGTCCTTTATCGAGATCGCGTTCTTTGCGCGGCGTCTGGAAGACGCAGGCATTGACCGCTCGGTCATCACCGCCGCACTCGCATCCGATAAGGGCAGTGTCAGCCGCTATATCAGTATCGCTCGCGCTATCCCGGAGAACATCGCCATGAATATCGGTCCGGCGGCCAAAGCAGGCCGGGCACGATGGCTGGCACTGTCGGAAGCGTTGAAGAAGGCGAAGACCGTCAGCAAGATCGAAACGCTCACCAAGACCGACGCCTTCATGGCTGCCAATAGCGACGCACGCTTCGCCATGGCATTGCGCGCCGCATCGCCGGAAACCAAAAAGCCCGAACGCCGCACACTGGCGTGGCGATCGGGGGAGGGGTTGGCAGCTGCCAAGATAGAGCAGGGCGCTGACGAGACGAAGCTGACCTTCGGCGACGCCAGCGGAGCGGCATTTGGCGCATTTATCGCGCAACAGCTCGATGCGCTCTACGCACAGTTTAAGAAAGAAAATGAGTAATATCAATTGGATGGGACGCCAGACATCGCTGGCGCCCCATACTCGAGGTCGTGCGTCAGGTGCCTGACTTGCCTCTCTCCAAGTCGTTCAGGACTGCCCAAAATTCCTTGAACATGGCGATGCGGACCGGCCGGTCGGGCCCGTCAGGGCAATGATCCGGATGATACCGCTTAGCGAAATGCACCTTCACTGTTCGTAGATCCATGCCGCCAGAAGGGGGCGTGGCTAACAGGTCCATGGTGGATTGAAGGCTCGCCAGTTTCCGTAGTGCTTGGTCACGTTCGCTGCGCAACTGCCCGAGCGCGTCGGCTGAACCGCTTGGGTAGGGGTAGGGGGGCCGTACGGCCCCCCTTAAATTTTGCAGCGCATAGCGGAAGCTGGAACAGCCGAGCCCGAACATGAACAGGATGAAGCCCAACCCCAGCAGTCCCGTCACCAGGTCCATGAGCTTCGACCATAGAAGCATGAGTTCCACGGCCGCCCCCTAGGTCTCGGCGAGTTCTCGTCCGACGCGTGCCGTGCCGGTACGGACGAGTTCAAGCAGGTGTGGGGGCAGATGCTGCATTGAATGCAGCACGCTGCACTTCACCGGTGCCGCTTTGGGCAGAAGTAGCTTTACGGTCGGAATGGGTCGGGGCGAGGGTGCGGACCTATCCACGCCGTTAACCTGGCGCGCATCCGCCGGCGGATTGCGGCTGCGCCATTGCTGCCGCAGCAAGAACCAGCGGCCGAAGATCAGGATCGGCAGTGCGAACAAAGCGAGTGTTAGGAGATGCGGCACCTCCGCCGTCTCGAGCGTTACACCCTTGTCGGCAAGCTGCGAGATCACGAACGCCATCCATGCCATGCTCGCAATCAGCACTGGCACTGCAAGTACGGGATGCCCGAACATGCGGGTGCAGAGGGTAGGGCCCTGAATGGGCGAATAAGCCTCAATGCGGCGGACGCGGCGGTGAGCATTGTCCGCGGCCACCAGCAGGAACGACCAGGCCGCACACCAGCCCCATCCCATATCGAGGGCCCACCAGCCATAGCCGGTGTAGAGCGCGCCCGTGAAAAGCGCGAACCGGACGATCCCGTCTCCGAAGAGCTTCGAGAAGAGAGGGGCAGAGGGTAGGGTAGGGGACGACGAAACGTGATAGCTCATTGCGCACCCTCCTGTTTGAACGTGACGGGCGTGAAGATATCGCCACCGGAGTACGAAAACCGGCGGCCGGCCTGCATCCAGACTGCATCGACCAATCCACCATGCTCCGGGCCACCGGAACGTAGTGAGGTGGTGAAAATCGCTGGATCGAGTTTGTAGTCCTTCTGCTGCTGGAGGCCGCCACCTTGCTGTTCGCCCCAGCTTGTGCCGTTCTGCAAGGAGCGGTTCCAACCATCATTGTCGGAGCCGGCATTGGTCGCGCTGCGATTGCCTCCCGCCGGACCGAACATGTGGGTCTGGTTGACCGACCAGGAGCGGCCGATATTGCTGCCCGTCGTGTCCGACTTGCTCCCGCCGCTGTTGGAGCCCCAATTCTTGCTCTCGCGCCAAACCAGCCCCTGTCCCGCCGATTCCGCGGCCCAGCGATTGGTGACGTGACAGACGTTGCGGCAGAAAATCCGCGTGCACAGATTGGCCAGAAGCATTTCGGCGGTGTGCTCAGGCCGGATTCCGCCGATCTTGCTATAAATGGTCGGCAGGGACTGAGTGATGTAGAGCGACGCGACCCTAGCCGAGCGCGCCGTCGAGAAGAACTCAGCATCCCCCGGCGTCAGGAAAAACTGGCACTCGTCGCCGGCGAGGAAGAGCGGCCGCATATCCTCCGGCGTGAGATAAGCGGCGCGAGCCTCGGCCGCACGCTGCCAGAGGTATTTGAGGATGATCTGGGCGATGACGCCGTCCTCTTTCCAGATCTTTTCCGGCATGTCGAGCAGCAGGATCGTGCCGTCGAAAGTCAGCTCCGGCACGAACGTCGTTTCGGTGCAGAACAGCGTATGCAGCCTGCCTTGTGAGAACCGGCTCAGCATGCTGGTCAGCGAAATGACGATGTTGGAGCGGGTCTTGTTGTCGAGCGGGGCGAAATCGCTCAACCAATAAGTTGCGCAGGTCGAGAGGGTGTGACTGTCGATGGGCTCGAGTGGGGCCTCCCTAGCCTTGCGGAAGCAATGGTGGAAAACTGAAGTCGCTTGCCATGTCGGCTCTTCGACCTCCTGAGGCGTTTTCGGCGCAGATGACATGAAGGCACGGAGTAGCTCAAAGCTGAAGGTGCCATTCGCGGCGAAAATGATCGGGATGCTATGCAGCAGAAGTTGCCGCGACGCGTCCTCCCAGAAGCCATTTTCTGACCCCGATCCCGAGCCAAGAGGCTTTGAAAGGCGGGTCGCTTCGACCATCTTGAAGATCAGCTCGACAATGTTGCCGATAGACCTGTTGCCGCTTTTACGGAGCTCATAGGCGACGAAGTTCATGCGCCATAGATCGGTAGGTCCGACACGCAGGATCGACTCCTCACGCCCCATCTCCCGGGCATACTGCTCCCACGTATCCGCCTCGCCGGGCTTGGCGCAGAGCACCATGCCACCGAAATTATTGGCGAGCATCACGTGGGCAAGCGTGCGGGCAACACCACTCGATTTGCCGCTGCCGACCCCACCAAAGACCAGCATGCCTTCAAAGAGGTCCCGCAGACGGATGAACTCGCCTTTGGCGAACTCCAGGACCGGTGTGTCGAGATCGGAAGGGTAGGGGCGCCCGGAGGGCGCCGAATTGAGTTTGGACATTCCCATCAATACCTCCCTCACGCACGTGTGCCGAAGATCACGACGCGCTTGCCTTCCGCCATGGCGGAAGACATCGCTTCGGCATCATTATCGTTGTCGTGATAGCTGGTGCCCTCGATCGAGCGCAGCAGCAGGTTGCCGGCCCACAGATGCGAGCAGAACATCATATCCAGTGCGTTTCCCGCGAACGGGATGGCGCCGATCGCTGCGTCGATCGTGATGAGTGCCGTCATCTGCATCAGCACGATGCCAGGCACACGTGCCCGTGCCCCCTGTGACACGAGGTAGAGACCGGCACCGATCGTGTAGACGGAGCCGACGATAGGGATCCAGGTCAGAATGCCATCAAGGCCGATACCGACCGGCCCAACCCCGATCAACTTGTCCGAGGACCGGCAGGCCTGTTTGACGCTGGCCGTGATGTTATGGATGTCGATGCTGTTCTTCGCGCGCATAGGCGTGCTCCTTCAATGACCGTGCGGTGATCGATGACGAGAAGAGGGGAGTGCGGTAACTGCGCTCCGGCACGTCGGTGAAGAGGGGAGGGGGCGATCGGATCGCTCCCTCCCCCGAGAGCCGGCCCCGGGAACGGACATGGGGGTCCGTTCGCGGAACGGCCGGTAAGCCGGTGACACGTGGTGTGGCTATTAGTTGTATGCAGGCCTTTGAGAGGCGGGCTCGGGCGGGTCTGCGTTAGCGCTCGATATCGAGATCGTGCTCAGCGGCCGTCATGTCGTATCCATGCCCGACGGAGGCATAGATACTCGCCGTTCCGCCTTGCTCCGGACCGGAAGAGGATCTGGCCGGTGCGTAGGGCTTATTGAAGCTCGGTTCGGGAGCATGCGATCGCCCGCTTCCGAACCACATTTCATCGACCAGCTTATCGGCGATGTCGCCCATCACATCACGCTGGATGTACTGGGCTGTCGATCCGATCGCGTCACACACCTTGTCGAACAGGGCACGGTCCTTCTCCGACTGTGCCGGGTTGAAGGAAAGGCCAAAGCCGACCTGGGTGATCTGCTGGGTTTGATAGGAGCGCTCTGAAGCACGTAGCCTCGCCATATTTGTCTCCTATCGGTCAAAGTCGATTTCTTCCGGCGTGGACGGGGATGGCGAGGCGGGCCCCCTGTCCGGGCGTGGAGGTTCTCGCGACGGACAGACCTCGACTCTGAAGTCCCACGAGTCCTGCAGATCGGGTGGCATATAGGAGTAACTGTACCTCATCATCACATCCTTGACGTGCCCGTTAAGGTCCTTCCCAGCCGTCTGCAGCCAATCGTCGAGCTTACGAAACTGCCTCTCGGTTCCCCCCTCGATGTGGCCCTCGAGTTTGAGGGTCACGGTCATGGTGCGCTCCGGCTGAAAGCGTTTCAGGAGATTCTTCATGCGAGCCTCCCTCAACCGCACCCCAGTTGGCGCTTGCGAGAGGCAAGTTCCGCATGGCGAACGACATTGTCGTACCAGTCATTCGAACTCTTCACGCAAGTGAAGAAGCCATCGCTTAAAGCGGCGCAGGCCCCTGCGGCACAGGTCAGGAAAACGGCCTTCTGGGAGGAGCTAGCCTGGCTGCTTGCGGTGTATCCACACGCTGCAGAGATCGCTGTGGCGGTCACGCCGCCTACCAGCAGCGACAGAGAGTCGATGCCTGCCGACTCTTCCTGAGCTGCCAGGCTCTGGCATGCGGTCTGGGCAATGGCCTCCGGGGCCGTTGCCAATGTCGCTAGGGACATAAGAAGGACAATTGCCCGACTGCGTAACTTGCGTACTCTCATTCCAACCTCCTGAGATACAGCGTGGTCGCTGCGACGGTTGGACGTTGCGGTACAGGGCGGCCGTTGGCTCGGTAGCAATACAGAAAAGGTCAGTAAATACGCGGGAGGCTAAAAAATATGCAATTATTACAATGCATTATTGGCGCTTTGATGTTGATCGGGCAGGTTGGTTTCCGGTAAAATTGTAGCTAATTGCGCAGGGTTTGGGCGATTTGGACTACGCTCGGATGACGAAAAGCCAACATGCACATTTGAATCACGAAGCACGCGAGGCACGGAAGGCTTTTGCCGATTTCGTGGTGAAACTGGCTAAGGACAGGGGCTATCCCACGCGGAAAAGCTGGGCGAATCTCATCTTCGGAGCGAGACCCTCCGACAACGATCTCCGAAAGCTGGGTTACTGGCTTCAAGGCCAGAGCATCATGTCCGAGTTAGCAGTGGCAACGCTGCGGGAAAAGCTGAACCCGCAGCGCGCCGAGCTGGCCGAGTGGATCCGGCTTTATGAGTTGGCACAGGCGCAAGATAAGCGGATGGGGCCGAAGCCCCGCGCGTCCGGTGCCGGAACGACGGGCGGCGAGGAACGTCCAAAGCCGCAAACGCTCGAGCCGCAGCAGGCCATCGATGATACGGCAGAGCGTAAGCGAGGTTCTGTCGCTCCCGATGATCCATCCATTGATGCTGCGGAGTTACCTCCCTCATCCACACCCAAACCATTGCCGCCACCACCAGTGCAACTCGTGCCCGAGCCTTCAGGTGTGCTTCTCCATCCAGCTGACCAGGCGCAGCGGGCACGGCTTGTCGCCGTCCCAGCTGCGAAAGGGTGGCGCTACGGCTTGATGGGGCTGGCGCTGCTCCTGCTGCTTGCCGGAGGGCACGCCGCCTGGAGCACGATTTTCTCTCCCAGGATGGTGACGACCATTCCGCCGGGCAAACTGCGGGTCACTCACGGGTTCGTCATTCCCGATTCCAACACGAGGCGACTGACGGTTGATGAGCTGAATAAGCTTGGCGGATGGGAGCTATATGTTGCGCGCAACGAGATATTCGCGCGTCATGGGCGTAAGTTCCAACAACCCGATTCTAAATGTCTTCAAGCGCATTTTGACAGCTGGTCTAAAGAAAGACGCCCGGACGGCTGGTACGTACCATCGAGCGGTACGATAGAACTCGATGGTATTGAAGCCTCCAATGCCGTTATGATCAGACAATACGAATGCTCTGTTCGAAATGGACAGCAGTCATGTAATGGTCAGATCAATATATGCGGAATAATACGAGAATAGTAATATAAATTTAAGATATTAGTGAGACTATATCCTGAATACTTTTAAGAGGATATATGGGATCTAAATTATTCATTCCGAATGATAAGCAGCCGGTTGATCCAGCTGATTGGGATATAAAAGAAGTAAGGCCAACTCCCGAAGGTCAGACCGTTTCTATGTCGACAGGTGCAAGTTGTAGAGTCGATAAAAATATCGAAGTAGTATATAATTATTACGCCGATTGGGCGGCGATGGCGTTAAAGCCAGAGGCGGGTCATACAGGCACTTACGTCACAAAAGACTTGCTTCAAGTGATGGATAATCAGTCTGGTCGACTATATGACGTTCCAATGAACGTTGGAAAACCGAACGATGTTGATCTGGGTGTTTCCTATTATGGCGAAACGTCTGCGTGGTTCAATAGAGATACAGAATGGCGAAATGGCCGGATCGAGGAATATATCGCCGGCTTTAACCAACGAAGGGGAGAGCTCCTAAATGCCCCGAAGGAATCGATTCCCGAGATGAAGCGGATGACCCACCCGGAGATCCTGGAGCAGCTGGGCATCAATTGCACCAAGTACGGTTTCGAGGTGGCGCCCGTGTTCTCGACCGACGATATTCGGGCGCTCGCTAAAGCGGGCGATCCCGATCTGAATATCGAAAAGGACAAAGGGCCCTCCCGATAGGCGGCAGGGCAGTGGTCCGCGCATCGACCATTATCGCTCCCTACCTGCGTCCTCACGCCGGCTTTGCCTTTGTTCGGGATCTAGGAAGCTGATCTGCGAAATTTTCGGCTCGTCCTGTCCCACGTCGTGGTGATAGTTCCGGTTCCACTCCTGCAAGCAGGTGAGAGTGGCACTCCGAAGCGGATCGATGATCTGCTCTAGTTGCCGGCCCTCGATCAGTATCGATTCCCCGGTGTCCGAAAGCCGGATACGCAGGAACGTGCCCATAAGCTGCACCCGCCCAATGAGGGCATAGGGCACCAGCTCCGTTACGGGCTGGTTCCCGATGGGATCCCGGTAGCGCAGCTCCAGCAGAAACTGCCGATCGCGTTTAAGGTCGATCCGGATGGCCTTATAGCTGTCATCCTCTCCCGTATCGGATTGCGGAGGCGCCTGTGTCGGTGTTTCTGGCGCAGAAACTTCCACCGCGGATGAGGGATCTTGTGCCGAAGCCATGCCGCGGTCCGCGACAAAGCCGCGTGGCTGGGAAACGATGCTTTGCCAGAAATCGTCCCGGGGTTTGTGACTGGAGCTCATCGGTCAATGTCTCCCTTGTCCCTTGGAGGCATGGGCGGGCCGACGAACCGCTCCTGTGGAAGTAGGGGAGGGGGCTTGCGCATTCGCGCCGTAGTGTCCTCGAGCCAGTCGGTGAACCTACCCACTGCGTTCAGGATGGGAGCCGCGTTGTTGATCTTGCCTTCGCTTCGCGCAAACTCTCCATCGATGACTTTCTTTGCGTAGGTCCAGGCGCGTCCCGAAATGCGATGCGCCACCCACTGATTTACCCGTTGGCGGAGGCGCTCGTTCAGCTCTTTAACTCGGCCAGCCAGCTTAGCTCGCGCGACACTGGCATCGACATGAGGAGCGACACCAAGATAGGGCTGGGGCGATTGCTTGAGCCCGCGCTCTTCGAAGCTGCGGTGATCGATGCGGCTTTTCTCGCCGTTCCGCTCGAGGACGATGTTAGCCGTCCGAGCCCAGTCTTCCCGGGCTTCCTGCCATTTAGCCTGGTCGTTCCAGTCCGTCGTCGGGCGGAATTTGGCGGCGCCATCCTCGGTCTTCTTATGGATGCGAGCGCCGACGGTCTTGTTGCCGAAAGCGCCGTTCACGATCGGCCGTAGAGGCAGCATGACGTGGAAATGTGGGTTCATGCCGTGGCCGTCGCGGGTGGGCGGATTGTGCCAGCAGATATCGGCGATCATGCCCCGGTCGACGAAGTGCTTTTTCACGAAGGCCCGAGCCACCTCGATCCGTTGTTCCTGGGTGAACTCGGCGGGCAGCATGACACGAAACTCCCGAGCCAGCTGGGCGTCTTTTCGCTTCTCAACCTCATCGACCTTCTGCCAGAGCCTCTCCCGATTGAATGCCCATTCAGGGGTGCCGTCAGGGGCCAAAATCTCGGCGTGCTCGACATGGCCCTTTCGTGTGTAGTCGTGGCGGGTGCCATCGATGCCAAAAAGCACAGCCGCAGCACGATAGGCTGCTGCCCCGACCGCTGATTTGGTCTTGCGGCTGATGATCTGGATGCGTGTCGACATCAGTGCCATAGCGTCGTGTACCTTCGGCCTCCCAACCGATTCTAGATTGAAATCCCTCTGCGAGGGAAGAGCCTCGGAAGGCTCTGAAGTTATAAGGGTGCACAGATATGACGCTGGCGCGTCATGCACCCTCAAAGAGAAGGGTGACGTTGTCACGGCAATCTGGGATTGTGTCAAATCGGATGTGGATGGGGCGTTTTGCTATTGTCCCCGAGAGCAATGGGCGAAGTTCTCCAGGGGAGAGTGAGTGCCGACCCGGCTGGAGCTGACAGCATCATTCCGTAGACGGTATACCGGAAAGTTCGGTAGGCGTGTCGGTCGGGTTCGTGATCCGAATGGCCGGGCTATTCCGCCGCCGTGATCAGATTCAGCGCATACCGGGTATAGCGGCGCTCGCCTGTCCGGGTGAGGGCGCCTTTCTCAACAAGGTCCTGCAGGTCGCGCGTGGCCGTCGGTCGCGAGTGCCGGTGATCGCAATATAGTTTTCTGCGCTGAGCCCGCCCCGGAACCCCTCGACCTTGACTCGATAGAACAAAAAAGGAACATTACTGCATTCGACGCAAAGCGGATCGTAGCTGGCGTGCCTCGGCCGATACTGGCCCTATCAGATCGCTCTGCCACAGCTCAGACGAGCGAGCAGTTCCATCGGCATGCCGAAATTTAGGAATTCATGCGCCACCCGAGAGACGCGCCCCGCGGACATTCTTTCTTCCTAGAAGGCCGTCCAGGCTAGGCCAGAGAGGTGCAAAAAAACCAATTCCGTGGACTTTTTGGCTGTTTCAGCCACCATGTCC